>KB906768.1 GCA_000381625.1 Bryobacterales bacterium KBS 96 | reverse complement strand
GAAAATGGCGCTGATTGCCGGTGACCAGGTAGTCGGCGCGCGCCGCATCGGCGCACTCTAAGAACTTGTTGTCGTCCGGATCACTCGTGACCTGAAGCGGGCGTGACGGTTTGACCTGGTGTGCGTGGTTCTGAATGAGCTGTAGTAATTGTTGACGGAGCCCTTTGCGAATTTTCAGCTCGGCACGCGAGAGCACGTCACGGTACTCCGCGATAATCTCTTGAGTGACGTATAGACTTGCTGGCTTGGTCATCGCGAGCAGAAGAACCGTACGCTGAAGGCCGTCCGGCTTGAGGGCGGCCGAAACGACGATGTTGGTATCCACCACCAGCCGGAGCGAGATCATCCGCGCTTGCGTTTTTCAGTGCGGACCGTCTTGATGATCCGATCAATCCGCCGTGAACTAAGCTTGTTGGTGCCCTTGCGCTTCGATTCTTCACCAATGACACGGAGCACTTCGGGTTCTGGGGCCGCCAGGCGTACATAGTCACGGATACTGAGCAGCACTGCAGCGGGCGTGCCCCGTTTTTCGATCACGAGCGAGCGCTGCTCATCTTCCACCCGGCGCAGCAGCTTGCCGAAGCCGGTGCGGGCCGTGAGCGCCGATACGACGATAGATCTGTTCTTCGCTGGTTGCATCTTGAAGTCTTCAGTTCAATTATCCGAACTGTACAGTTGAATCGCAACCTGTTGACGAGACATTGTAACCGGTTAATGCCGATTCCACCGAGCGTGAGCACCCCTTTGCCCTCGTTCGCGCCGTTCTTCCAGGCTAACTGTTGCCCAGTAGTTCCGCGAAACCTGCCCCATGGTCCGCCGGAACACCTCCGACTGGGCAGGGCTCTTAACATTACGGTTCAAGGCCGAGCTTCGTATTTGTGTTTCCCGCAGCAGGGCATCGAGGCCTTTGCTCAGAGCGTCATAACGAGAGACTTCGCATTGCTTCGCGATCCGATTTAGTTTTTTGTAAAAAGATTCCGTCGCTTCTAGCCAGACAGGTCGCCGCGTGTCATCAGAAGCTTGCGCCTTGCGCCGGGTTGGTTCGGATATCGTCCTCACGAGATTCCTCCATTCACGGCTATCGCGCGATTTCCTCCGTTATTAACTAAGACGGAGTAAGCGTGATCGACAACGAGGTCCGTTCCATCACTGCTGATTTTTCCCGGGCATTCCGGCCATAGCACACGGATCGATTCCAACCAGAGGTCGAGTTTTTCGCGAAACCGGCGCGGCCGTGCGTATTCAATTGAGCCAATCTGCCTCGCGAGACCGCGTGGCCCAAACAACGGAATCATCTCCTTTCCCTTCGCCAGGAAGCAGCGATACGAAAGCCACATGAATAAGTCCAACACGGCCGGCGACGCGGCCAGCACTTTCACTGCTTCGAGATCTGCAGGAATGGGATGGGTCGTAATCTCCCGGTAGAATTCGTCACTCAATACGATCACGTTCTCGAATTGGTCGGAAACCGGGTACTGCTCGGTATCTCGGCTGTACCAGATCTGTGCTTCTTGAAAAAAGCTGAATCGCGA
>KB906767.1:6285671-6690628 GCA_000381625.1 Bryobacterales bacterium KBS 96 | reverse complement strand
ATTTCCGCGATCAACTGATCGCGGCCTCATTGAAGCCGTGAGGAATATCTAGCCGTGGCGCGCACTCGTGTATGGATTTCCGCGATCAACTGATCGCGGCTTCATTGAAGCGACGAATTTCACGCCGTGGGTTGCCGTGACGTCCGCATTTCCGCGATCAACTGATCGCGGCCTCATTGAAGCAGGTAATAGTAAACCGCCATGTGCTGCAGCGTGCATTTCCGCGATCAACTGATCGCGGCCTAGCGAAATTCCTGCCAGCGTCGAAAAGGTATTTACGCTGCTATTTCCGCGATCACTTAATCGTCGGGGCGAGCATGCCTGCTCTCGCAGGCAAATGAGATTAGGCTTCCTCAGTTAAAAAGCATCAGCTCCGCCGCACAACGACCATTGTGAAGTCGTCGGCGAATACGGGTTCGCCGGACCAATCGCGAACGTAAGTTACTAAGTCGTCGATGATTTCACTAACTGGACGATCGCGGCGTGCGGTCAGAAAGCCGGCAAGGCGGGACTCGCCAAATTCATCGTTATCCGGCGTGCGCGCCTCCGTAACGCCATCGCTGAAGAGGGCCAGCATATCGCCCGGCGCCAATTCCGCCTCAAATGTCTGATATTTGGAGTTTTCGAGGATGCCCATCACCATTCCGTGGCCAATCAGGCAGACAGTGGTTCCATCGGCTCGAATCAGCAGCGGGTAATTGTGCCCGGCGTTGGCGTATTGCAGCTTGCCCGTCGCTGGATCCAGCAGCCCGTAAAAGAAGGTGATGAATTTACCGGGAGGACATCGCTTCGCGACATTCCTGTTCAGCACTGTTAAAGCGCCGGCCGGATCCGGGCACGATTCCACCAGCATATGTACGCGCGCCTGCAGGCTCGACATCATCAGAGCAGCGGCCAAGCCCTTGCCGGCGACATCGCCAACAACCAGCGCCAGTCGGCCGTCGCAATACGGCACAAAGTCGTAATAATCGCCACCAACCGTGCGGCAGGGCAGATTATAGCCGGCGATTTCATAGCCCTCGCACGCCGGCTCATCCGTGGGAAGGAGATTGCGCTGGATCTCGCTGGCCGCCGCCAGTTCCGATTCCATCAGCTTCTCCGACTGCTCTACTTCGATCAGACGGGCTTGTTCTATCCGGATGGCCGCCACGTTCGCCATCACTGTCAGGAGGTCCAGATCTTCCTGTGAAAACGGCCGGATGAGGCTGCCGGTATCGACGTAGATCAGGCCTATGGCCCGGTTGCCTGTCTGAAGCGGCACGGCCATCACACTGCGCACTTTGTGGGCGACGATGCTTTTCTGCTCGCGAAAAGCTTCTTCCATTTGCGCGTCGCTGATCATCAGGGAGCATTTTTCGCTCAGCACGTAATCGCGAACCGACGTGCTGATGGCGAAGTTGTCCCCCTTACTTGCGCGTACTTCCAGGTTGCCCTCCTTCTCCAGAGTGAGAATCACGCCGCGCATGGCGTCGACAGCCGACAACGACAGATCCAGAATCACCTGGAATATTTTCTCGAGCGGTCGGTGGCTCGCCAGTTCCTGCCCCGCCCGAATCAGCGCGTCGACCACACGGGTGGTCGTCAGAGTGACGTCGTCATGCCTCGACTTGTCGGAGGCCGCCCTTGTCTGATTGAGAACTTTTTCGAGATTGGTGACGACGGTCCCTTTGGTTTCGAGAATTCCCCGCCCCGGAATAAAGGAAACCACGCCGCGAGAGGTTTCCGACGGGTCGGCGTGAACTTCAATCGTGAGGTGCCCGGCATAAATGCGGTCCCCCGGCGCAAGCGCATGCGGCGACTGTAAGCTCGCCGCGTTCACAATAGTCCCGTTCCGGCTCTCGCAGTCTTTGACGCTCCAGGCGCTACCGTTTCGCTCGAATCGCAAGTGGTATCGCGACAGCCATGGATCGCCCGGATAAGCCAGGTCGTTATCTCCTGCACGGCCAAGCGAGAGCGCCTCGCTCTCGAGCGTAATTCTTTTTGCGTCTCCTTCCGGTGCGTAGATCAGCAGTTCCATAGCGGAATTCCTTAAGCTACCAGAGAACAGAACCGGGTGTCACAGCGGAACACATATCGAGCGTCCTGTACAGGCTGGAACCCTTATGAATCACGCTCGGGCCGGGCATGTCCCTCTCCCAAAAGAAATTCGTGAGCCGTGATCGGGTCGAGGCATGCCTCGACCGCCTGCTACGCTTCACAAATTCGAATCGCTTCGGCCAGGCCCTCGTGAGGGTTACGCGTCGGGATGAACTCGTGGCCGACAAAGCCGCCGTAGCTGGTCGCCTTGAGCGCGCGCATCACGCCTGGGTAGTGGATTTCCTGATTATCGTCGAGTTCAGCCCTTCCCGGGTTGCCGGCCGTGTGAACGTGCCCGATCAGAGCGCCGTGCTGCCGGATACGGCGGATCAGGTCGCCGTGCATCATCTGCACGTGATAGCAATCGAACAAGAGCTTCACATTCGGCAGGCCGACACGCTCGATGATAGTGGCGCAATAGTCCAGGTCGTCGCCATGATACCCAGGATGCCCCTTCATTGGATGCGAACCGTCGCGCGTGTTCAGGTGCTCGAGACAAACCGTTACGTTATTTGCGGCGGCGTATTGAGCTAGATGCTTCAGTCCAGCGACGCAATTCGTGGCGCCTTGGTCGCGTGAAATCTCCCCGCTTTGCGGATCCTCGGCGTTCGTCCATTTGTAACCGGTGAACGCAATGACGTTAGGAATATCGAATTCCATACACTCATCGATAGCGCGCTTGGTGCGTTCGATAACCTCCTCGTGATACCGAAGATTATTCAGGCCCTTCTGAAAAGGCGGATCGGGCATGCCGTTATTGGCAAGAGCAATGCCGAGCCCTCGTTTCTTCACCTCGAGCAGCAGTTCCGAAGGAACCAGTTCGAGGCTGTGGATGCCCAGCTCTTTCGCCGTCTCGCAAATGCGGTGGATGTCCCAGTTCCATTCGGTCAACCCGAGGCACCAATAAGGAAGTGAATATTTAAACCGTCGTTGCTCCGGCATACGCGTGCTTCCAGTGTTACACCTGCTCCAAAGAGAAAACGGGCCGCCCGAAGGCGGCCCGCTTGTGTTGCATCGAGGTATGGCCTCGATTAGAAGAAGAACCGGAGCGACAACTGAAGCTGTCGGCTGCTGTCCGATTTGCCTGTCACCTTTCCGAAAGTTCCGCTTTTTGGATTCCAATCCGGACCATTCCAGTTCGGATGGTTAATGAAGTTATAGGCATCGGCGCGGAACTGAAAGCCGGTCTGTTCCGTGATGGCGAACTTCTTCATCAGGCTAAGGTTCCAGTTCTGCAAGCCAGGGCCGTAAATCAGGTCGCGAACGGGCTGCATGTTAAATGTGCCGGCCGCCGGAGGAGTGAAGATGCTTGTGCCGTCCGGATTCTTCACAGCAAACCATTGGGCCGGATCGTTTGACGACTTTGCGAACTGATGTTTGATGTTCGGGTCGCCGTTCACTACCCAGTATTGGCCTGCGCTGCCGCAGCCAAAGCTGCCGAGCGTTCCAACTCCGGCGAAATCGTCCCCGGAGCCAATGCCGCACGGCGTGCCCGTCTGGAACTGGGTGATGCCGCTGATCTGCCATCCGCCCAGCAGCTTGCCCCTGAGCTTCGACTGATCGCGGAAGAATGGCAAGTCGTAGATGTAGTTGATGACCAGAATGTGGCGCGTGTCGAACTCCGATGGCCCCCACAGGTTATGAGCGTCATAGGAGTTAGGGATGATGTCTCGCTGGTTCGATCCGTCGTCGTTACTCGCCGAGAGCGTATAAGCAACGCCGAAGCCAAAGCCTGATGTAAACCGTTTGTTCCAGTTGATCTGGAGGCTGTTATAGGTCGAATTGGCATCGTTGTTTGTGGTGCGGAGCACCGCAAAGCCCTTGTACGGCCGCAGATAGTCGGTATTGATGTCGGGGTTCGCCTGGATCGTCCCGGCTTGCAATTGATTCACATCGCGTTCGCGCTGGCCATGGAGGCCACGGCGCCCGACATAAGCAACATCCAGGATCGTGTTCCACGGCATCTCGCGCTCTATCGTGAAATTCCAGAGGAACGATTCGGGGTTCTTGTAGATCGAGTCCTGGTTCGTCAGAGTCAGCGGGAACTGATTCACGGTACTACCGCCGGGGTTATCGACACTACCGTTAGATACCGAAACAATCGGCTGGAACGGCGAATTGCCTCCGAGGAAAATGGAATCGCTCACGCCCAGGCGGCTATAGAAACGGCCGCCGCCGGCGCGAAGAACGGTCTTTTCGTTCACCTGCCAGGCGATTCCGAGCCGGGGCTGAATCTGATTGTAGTGAATGTCCGAATAGTAGTTCGGAAGGCCACGGAAGAGGCGGTCGTACTCGCCGGTTGTCGCAAACGGTATGCGGCCTTTTGCGCCGTCGGGCCAGCCACTGCCAGGAATCACAACACCGTTGTAGGGATCGCCCGTGCCTGGAATGATAAAGCCAGTCTTAGGATCTTGCTGCACCGCCTTGGCCGGATCGTAGAACGCCGGGTCAAACGTATCCATATTGCCCCAGAGCGCGTGGAACGGAATGTTGATGGTGTAGCGAGCGCCGTAGTTAATGGTCAGGCGCGAGTTCACTTTCCAGGAATCCTGCGCGAACATTTCCCACATGCTGCCTCGGAAAGGCGTATAGGCGCGCTGTCCGATTTCGGAGTACACATCGAAGAGTCCGAGGGCTGCGTTTGCAATGCCCACCCCCGACGTGGCGTTGCCGCCCGTGCGGGAATCGCTGAACTGGAACCGGCCATTTTGGTTGTTGGTGCCGCCTGGCACGCCATTGACGTTGATTTCGTCGCCGTCGTTTTCACCCGAATACTCATACAACACGCCAAACTTTAACGTATGGTTGCCGGTGACTTTTGTGAGGTTATCCGAAAAGTCGTAAATCGGGCCGGAGGAGTGCGACGGATACGGTCCGCCATTCAAGCCGTAGAAGTTCGGAATCGCAAGCGTCGGGATGCGGTTCGGCACTTCTTTCCCCACCGGGAAAATATACGGATAATCGATGCCATATTTCGTCCGGTCATACAGCCCGCTGCTCAAATCGAGCGGGATGTACACATCATCGAGACTGACCGTCGCCAGAGCTTCGTTCACCATCGTCGGACTGATGGTCCACGTATAGCTCAACGAGTTGGTCTGGTTGGGACGATTGAAGAATTTCGGCACGCGATCGGAACCGCCGTCGAAAGGCTGAAATTCGAGGTACGCATAGTTCTGGCGGCGGAAGGCCACGTGGTGACTTTGGCCGGGATAGAAATCGGCGGTAAGCGTATCCTTCCGTTGATTGATCGGGTGTCCAGCCTGCGCAATCCAATTCTGGTTTCCGTTGATGAACGGCGTATTCGGTGCAGGATAAGCGCGCAGAAGACCGATACCATTCGGGCTCAGATCACTTTGCGGAATAATATTTCCGGCATACGGTATACAACTTGAACTTACGGCAGAACATGTGTTCGGCCTGTATATCGGTTGCATCTTCCCATAGAACGGATTGTTGGGATTCAGCAGTTCGCTGAAATCGCCATTCCGCATCAGGTCCGTTGGCACCGTCTGAGTCTGCGTATCGGTGAAGCGATAACGCAACCATTCCTGGCCCCAGTAAAAGAAGATTTTGTTCTTGTCTTTATTGAAGTGGCCGGGAATATAGAACGGTCCCCCGATGTTGTATCCGAACTGGTTGTAACGGAAGGGCGAGGTAAAGTTTGTCGCCGCGCTCTTGTTACGAGTCGGAGTATTGGCATTGAATTCAGAGTTGCGAAGGAATTCGAATAGACTTCCGTGGAAATCCGACGTTCCGCTCTTGCTGATGATGCGGATCTGGCCGCCCGAAGCGCTGCGGTACTCCGGCGCATAGTCACCGGTCAGGATCTGGATTTCCTGCGTGGAATCCACATCGGCCACGCCGATGCTGGTGCCGTTCGAACGGGTGCGGACAGCGGGAGCGCCATCGAAGGTAATGAGATTGTCCTGCGATCGCGAGCCGTTGATGGAAAAGCCGCCGCTATCGAGGCCGAAATTGAAATTAGCGAGCGACGAACCGCGCCGCACGCCGGGCATCAACTGCGCCAGGTACAGCGGATTGCGGCCGTTCAGCTGAATGGATTCGATTTGCGAACGGGTCACCAACTTCTGCACGGCGGCCGAATCGGTTTGAAGCTGCTGTGAGCTGGCCGTCACTTCCACGGTTTCGGATGCTTGGCCGATGGCCAGAGTGATATCGACGCGAGCCGTGGAGTTCGGATCCAACTTACTGTGCAGCGTCTGGGATTTCTTAAATCCCGGAGCGTCAACGGTGACGGTGTAGAAAGCGGATGGAATATTGGTGACGGTATAAACGCCGTCGTTGTTTGTCGTGGCCTTACGTTCGGTGCCGGTCGCTTCATCTTTGATCGTCACGGCGGCGTTTGGAACAACCGCCCCGGTTGGATCGTGAACGAATCCGGTGATCGAACCAAAGTCCGATTGTGCTTGCAGTGATGTTGGACACCATGCAAACAGAGCAAGGATGCATAATGCTGCCGCAAGGCAGCGCAAAAATTTCATCGTGGAAACCCCCAACTTTTTAAAACTACTCAGTTTTATTCCCGCGGCAGAATGCCCCAGGAACCCCAACACGCGCAACAATAGATCAGATTAATTTTATAAGGCTCCGGCAAGGCAAATCAAGACATTTAATGACGCAACCCCAATTTTCATGGGTCGTTCACGCTACCATACTCGCTGCGCTATACTAAAGCTTCATGTGGTTCCGCAGCCATCGCCACCATCCTCATCACCATCGCTCGATGGCGTGAACGGCGAGGCATGCGCGCGATTTTCCTAAGAACGTAAGTTCATGAAGCCCGCCGGCTTTGGCGGGCTTTTTCATTTCCCTAAGGATTGCCGATGGATCTCGAACTCGACTTCGATAAACAGAATGGACTAATTACCGCGATCGTCCAGGATTACAAGACACAGCGGGTTTTAATGGTGGGCTATATGAACCGGGAAGCCTTCGGCCGCACGCTCGAAACGGGGCACGTCACTTTCTTCAGCCGGTCGCGCAAGAAGATTTGGACGAAGGGCGAAAGTTCGGGACACTACCTTGTGCTGAAATCGATCTCGACCGATTGCGATGGTGACGCTCTGCTTTTTCAGGCCGAGCCAATTGGTCCTGGCGTCTGTCACAACGGCTACGAGAGCTGTTTTTACCGGACATGGAGCGAAGACCGGTGGGTTGAGACAGAACAGCCCGCCTACGACCCGGCAACTGTGTATGGAGCCAAACAGTGAAGCTGAAACTCGGCATTCCGAAAGGCAGCCTGGAAAACGCCACCATCGATTTGTTTCGAAAGGCCGGCTTCACCATCACGGCAAGCAGTCGGTCTTACTTTCCGGCGATCGACGACCCCGAAATCAATTGCATGCTGATCCGCGCGCAGGAGATGGCGCGCTACGTGGAAGACGGCATTCTCGATGCAGGTCTCACCGGGCTTGATTGGGTTGCGGAAAACGATGCCCAGGTGGAGACCGTCGCCGATCTGATTTATGCCAAGCAGAGCTTCGGCAAAGTTCGCTGGGTACTAGCCGTACCGGAAGCGTCGCCGGTCCGCGGCGTCAAAGATCTTGAAGGCAAGATCATCGCAACGGAACTGGTGGGAGCTACAAAGCGCTACCTTGCGAATAATGGCGTGGAGGCAAAAGTCGAGTTTAGCTGGGGCGCAACCGAGGTAAAGCCGCCGGAGTTGGCCGATGCAATCGTCGAGATCACCGAAACCGGATCGTCGCTACGCGCCAACAAACTGCGCATAGTCGAAACCGTTCTGGAATCGAATACGCAGTTGATCGCAAACAAAAACGCCTGGCAGGATTGCTGGAAGCGGCGAAAACTCGAAGACATCAAGCTCTTGCTTGAAGGCGCAATTAGCGCGATGAGCAAGGTTGGATTGATGATGAACGTTCGCAAAACGGATATCGACGCCGTGGTGGCCGTGTTGCCCGCCTTGAAAAATCCGACCATTTCTCAGTTGAGCGATCCCGCGTGGGTCGCGGTAAATACGATTCTTGAAGAGACCACCGTGCGCAATATCATTCCGCGGCTGAAGGAAGCCGGCGCGCAGGGAATTGTCGAATATCCGCTGAACAAGGTCGTGCTATAGGCGGCGATGATACGCATCGTTTCACATATCGAAGCAAAGCCGCTTCTCGAACGGCGCACTACCCGGCTGGAGGAAGCGGAAGGCGTGGTAGCGCCGATTCTGCAAGACGTCCGGAGCAAAGGCGACCGCGCGCTTCTCGAATATGCGCGCAAGCTCGATGGCTTAGGCAACCAGCCCCTGCGCGTATCCGAAGACGAATTAGCCGCCGCATGCGGCCGGCTCTCGGACCAGATCCGCGGCGCAATTGAGATAGCGAGCCGCAATATTCTTGAATTTGCAAAGGCCCAGCTTCCGCGCGAATATGTCGAAGAGTTCAGCAGCGGCCGCAGCCTGGGCCAGATCGTGCGGCCCTTGGATGCCGTGGGCTGTTATATCCCGTCCGGCC
This sequence comes from Bryobacterales bacterium KBS 96, assembly GCA_000381625.1. Classification (GTDB taxonomy): domain Bacteria; phylum Acidobacteriota; class Terriglobia; order Bryobacterales; family Bryobacteraceae; genus KBS-96. The sequence goes on along the minus strand of KB906767.1, from coordinate 6,682,067 downwards.
GTTATCCCCTACCCTCCACGCTGCTGATGACCGCAATTCTGGCGCAAGCGGCGGGCGTGCCCCGTATCGTGATCGCATCGCCGAAACCGACGGACGAGATTCTCGGCGCCGCGCATCTTCTGGGATTGCGCGATGTTTTTCGGATGGGCGGAGCGCAGGCGATCGCCGCAATGGGATACGGCACGGCGACAGTGCCGCGCGTTGACCGCATCGTGGGTCCGGGCAACGTTTATGTCGCGGCAGCAAAGAAGCTGCTCGCCGGCGAGGTGGGCATCGATTTTGTCGCGGGGCCAACCGAGATTCTGATTTTAGCGGCGGACGGCGATCCGCGAGTGATTGCAGCCGATATGCTGGCGCAGGCCGAACATGACGCCGACGCCATGGCCATTCTCATTACGACATCTCAGGCGCTCGCCTCATCGGTGCAAGCCGAGATCGAAACGCAGCTAGAGACCCTTCCAACCGCCGCGGTTGCGCGCGAAGCGATCGATCGCAACAGCGCCATTGTTCTGGTTCCCGATTTGCAAGCGGGCATTGCTCTCTCGAACGACTTCGCGCCGGAGCACCTGAGCTTGCACGATCCATCGTTGTTGAAAAATATTCGCAATGCCGGCACAGTATTTCTCGGACAGCATTCCCCTGAGTCGGCGGGCGATTACGCCGCCGGCCCGAGCCACGTGCTCCCGACATCGGGGCGCGCGCGTCTACGAGGGGGCTTGTCGGCCGCCGATTTCGTGAAAGTAATCGCCATTCAGGAATTGTCGCCCGCGGCGCTGCGGGAACTGGCTCCCGCTATCACCACGCTAGCCCGCGCCGAAGGATTGGAAGCGCACGCGCGCTCCGTGGAGGTTCGTTCTGTCAACTAACGCAGTCAAGCCGCCGAAGGCCCGCCCTTCCCTTTCGCCGCGCGAAGCGGTCGAAAAGATGGCTCCGTATCATCCGCCGAGCGGCGGCCGCCGTAACAAACTGCGGCTCGACTTCAACGAGAACACCGTGGGCGCATCGCCTCTGGTGCTCGATTTCATCAAGCGCTTTCTGACTGCGGCGGATCTCACCATCTATCCGGAGTATGAGCATGCGCTCGAAGATTTAGCCGCGCATTTCGGCGTCAGCCACAATGAACTGACGCTGACCAACGGCACGGACGAAGCCATTCAGCTCGTAGTGAACACGTTCATCGGCGATGGCCAGCAAGTCTTGATTTTGAAACCGTCCTACGCCATGTACCGGTTCTACAGCGAACTGGCGAGCGCGAAAGTAGACGCGGTCGAATACCGGCCTAAGAATTTGGCTTTTCCGCTGGAAGAGTTATTGGAACGCATCACACCGGAAACGCGCGGCGTGTTCATCAGCAACCCCAATAACCCGACGGGAACGGGAACAAACGTTGCCAGTTTGGAGAGGATTCTCGATCGCGCGCAAAACGCAGCCGTGCTGGTCGATGAGGCGTATTACGAATTCTGCGGCGTCACAATGCTGTCGTTCCTTCGTAACTGGCCGAATCTCTTTGTGAGCCGCACTTTTTCAAAAGTGTATGGCATGGCTGCTATGCGCTGCGGATGCTTGTTCTCACGCGAGGAAAACATGACTTATGTGCGCAAGGCCCAATCGCCCTACAGCGTGAACATGCTGGCCGCAATGGCCGCTCGCATCGCCGTGCAAGATCGCAAATTCGTCGAAGACTACGTGACGGAGGTGCTGGCCGCTCGGGAATTTCTTTATGTCGGTCTGGAACGGCTGGGAGTGCCTTATTACATGAGCCAAGCCAACTTCGTGTTGTTTCGCGCCGGCGACCGTGCCGTCGAGATTCGCGATGAGCTGAAGCGCCGGGGAGTGCTGGTGCGCGATCGGAGCTACGAACTGCCCGGCTGCGTCCGCGTGACCGTTGGCACGCACGACCAGGTGGAGAAGTTTCTAAAAGAACTGGAGGCAATTCTCTAGTGGCTGTTCCTGAAGTAATTGTCTTCGACGTGGATGGCGTGTTGGTCGAAGTGACGGAGTCGTACCGCGAGGCGATTCGCGCCACCGTGAGGCACTTCACTGGCCAGGATGTGTCGCCCGAATTGATTCAAGAATTCAAAAATCAGGGTGGCTGGAATAACGACTGGGATCTGACGCACCGCTTCATTCGCGATTTTGGGCAAGATGCGCCCTACGATGCTGTCGTCGACAAGTTCAATGAGATTTTCTTCGGTAAAGATGGCGATGGGCTGATCCTGCGCGAGCAGTGGATACCGCGCAACGGCTTTTTTTCCGAACTGCAGAGCCGCTCGAAGCTCGCGATCTTCACCGGCCGCGTCCGGTACGAACTGGATCCGACGATCCGGCGATTCGCTGCAAATATCGGCTTCGATCCCGTGGTGACGGCGGACGATGTGGCGAATCCGAAACCGGCGCCGGACGGCTTGTGGCTCATACAGGCGCGGCATCCCGAGAGCACCATCTGGTACATCGGCGACACGGTCGACGATGCTCGCAGCGCGAAACTGGCTGGCGTGCCATTCATCGGAATCGCCGCGCCATCGAGCCCAAGGTACACGGAACTCGTGGATGCGCTGAAAGAAAACGGCGCATTTGCGGTATTGAACGATGTGAATGAACTGCCAGGGTTAATGAAGTTATGACCCGCCAATTGCTTGGAGTCCGCTTGCCGATCGTGGCGCAGGACAGCTTTCGATTGACACAATTGCCGAAACTGCATCGGATGAACGGATCGTACTCCGAAGGCGATGAACATCTTGAAACTGAGCCGGAAGCGTCAGCGACTGCGAACCTGGTACAGGCTCGACAAGCTGTTGAATTTTCGAAAGTGAGCCGTGAGCGTAAGAGACCTAGCAGGGAAGCTCGAACGAGTGGCTGCGAACCGTGGTTCGCTTCGGGGTCGCTCACGCTTCCGGCTCAGTTTCAAGATGTTCACCACAACCAGTAGCCATGCGAGAAGCTTCCATCGAACGAATTACAAAAGAGACGCAGATCCGCGGATCGCTGCGGATTGAAGGCGCCGGTACGTACGAGGTCTCGACCGGCGTACGCTTTCTGGATCACATGCTGGAATTGTTCTCCAAGCACGGCGGATTCGATCTTTCCATCGACGCCAAGGGCGATCTGGATGTCGATCAGCACCACACCGTGGAAGACGTCGGCATCGCGCTCGGAGATCTTTTCTCAAAAGCTCTTGGCGATCGCCGCGGCATTAATCGCGCCGGTTATTTTGTGCAGCCCATGGATGAGACGCTTGCCGTTGTAGCGGTCGATCTGGGGGGCCGTCCAGCGCTGGTCTACGATCAGCAGGTTGACGTAGTCCACGTCGGCGACTTACAGACCGAGCTGCTCGAAGATTTCTTTGGCGGATTCGTCAATCATGCTGGCGCCAACCTGCACGCGAAGGTGATGTACGGCCGTTCCAATCACCATAAGATTGAAGCGATCTTCAAATGTTTCGCCCGCGCCATGCGTTATGCGTGTTCGACAGATGAAAGATTAAAAGATCAGCTTCCGTCCACCAAGGGTCTGCTGTGACGACTATCGTCGATTACGGCGCCGGAAACCTGCGCTCCGTACAAAATACGCTCGACGAACTGGGAGCGGAATACGTCGTCACCAATCAACCGCAAACGGTGCAAGAAGCGGACAAACTGCTGCTGCCGGGAGTGGGGCATTTCGGACAGATGATTACGGCGCTGGACCGCCTCCGTTTGCGCGATCCTATCCTCGACCAGATCCGAGCCGGCGTTCCGATGCTCGGCATCTGCCTCGGGCTGCAGTCGCTGTTCGAGAGCAGCGAGGAGTCGCCGGACAGCCCCGGCCTTGGCCTCTTTCCGGGAACCGTGAAGCGTTTTACCGGAAACATCCGCATACCGCACATGGGCTGGAATTCGCTCTCACCGGTGCGCCAGACACGCCTGCTCAAAGGACTCACGAACGAACCGTACGCCTATTTCGCCCACAGCTTCTACGTCCCGGTGATGGATGCGACGGCCGCCACATGTACCTACGCGCTGCCCTACACCGCCATCCTCGAGCACGAAAACATTTTCGGCGTGCAATTCCATCCTGAGAAATCCGGCCCGGTCGGTCTGCAAATCGTCAAGAATTTCTTGGACTTCTGATGTTGTCGAAACGAATCATTCCCTGCCTCGACGTAACCGGTGGCCGTGTGGTCAAAGGAGTCAATTTTGTCGGCCTGCGCGATGCCGGCGATCCCGTCGAACTGGCGGAACGGTACAACACGCAAGGCGCCGACGAACTGGTATTTCTGGACATCACCGCTTCGAGCGACGCCCGCGACATTATGGCGGATGTCGTGGCCCGGACCGCTCACCGGGTGTTCATTCCGCTGACGGTTGGCGGCGGCATCCGAACGGTGGCGGACGCGCGGCAAATTCTGCTCTCCGGAGCGGACAAGGTGAGCGTCAATACCGCCGCCGTGCGAAGACCCGAGCTCATTCACGAGTTAAGTGAGGAATTTGGCGCTCAGGCGGTGGTGCTCGCGATTGACGCTCGCCGCTCCGGCGAAGGCCGCTGGAACGTGTATACGAAAGGCGGACGCGTCGATGAAAGAATCGATGCGGTCGAATGGGCGCGACGCGGAGAATCGCTGGGAGCGGGCGAAATCCTGCTGACATCGATGGATACCGATGGCGTCCAGACCGGTTTCGATTGTGCCCTCACCCGCGCCGTTGCGGGAGTGACCAACACTCCGGTGATCGCGTCGGGTGGAGCGGGCAAGCCGGAAGATTTCGTGGAAGTGCTGACCGCGGGGTGCGCCAGCGCGGCGCTAGCGGCTTCCGTTTTTCATTACGGCAAATATACGGTGGGAGATTTGAAAAACGCGCTGAGCGAGGCCGGCGTTCCCGTTCGGCCCGGAGTATGAGAATCGCATGATTGTTCCCTGCATCGATCTGATGGGCGGCAAAGTCGTCCAACTCGTTCAAGGGCGCGACAAAGCGCTCGAAGTGGACAGCGCCGACGAAATGCTGCAATGGTTTTCGCCGTTTTCGCAGATTCAGGTTATCGACCTGGATGCCGCCATGGGGCGCGGCTCGAACGACACACTGGTCCGGCACATCGCCGGTAAAGCGACCACGCGCATTGGCGGCGGAGTTCGCACGTTGGAACGGGCGCGGCAACTTCTCGATCAGGGCGCCTACCGCGTTATCGTCGGCACTTCGGCATTCAACGCAGACGGACCTAACGAGCGATTTTTGCGCGAACTTCAGGACGGCATCGGCGCCGAACACATCGTGATTGCGCTCGACAGCAAGGCCGGCCGCATTGTCGTGAAGGGCTGGAAGGAATCGACCAATTTAACCGCCGCTGATGTAATCGCCCGGCTGGAGCCATATTGCTCCGGGTTTCTTTGCACCTACGTCGATAAAGAAGGCATGATGGAAGGCACCGATCTTGGATGGTTCCAGAGCCTTCGGAGTGTGACAGATCGCGAAATCACGGCGGCCGGCGGCATCACGACGATGGAGGATGTCCGCGCGCTCATGGGCATGGGTATTCATTGCGCTATCGGTATGGCAATTTACACCGGACGCCTGAACTTGGATGAGCTTGCAAAGCTTGATGGCGCTCGGGACTGACACCAAGGTCTTAATTTCTTGTAGTGTCGAGGAACGCCTCTATCGCTGGCCTTCATCGCCTACACCAGCGTTAGCTCGCGCTCGCGCTCTTTAGCTTCTTTGGCGGTCTGGGCCGCTTGCCGGTTACGTTCCACTTCGTCCATCGGCTTGAATTTGACCGAGACGAGCCGCGAAACCCCGGGCTCTTGCATAGTGACGCCGTATAACGATTGCGCGGCTTCCATCGTCCGCTTTGCGTGCGTAATCACGATGAATTGGGTTTGCTCCGACATCGCACCAAGTAGACGTGTCAGCCGATGAATGTTCGGTTCGTCGAGCGGGGCGTCCACCTCGTCGAGAATACAGAATGGACTCGGCGTGTACTGAAAGACGGCCATCAGCAGAGCCATTGCGGTAAGCGCCTTCTCGCCGCCCGATAGCAGCAGCACGCTTTGGAGCTTCTTGCCTGGAGGCGAGGCCACAATCTCGATACCGGACTCGCTGACGTTCTCTTCGTCCGTCAGCCGCATTTCCGCGAGGCCCCCGCCGAAAAGAGTCTTGAACATCTCCGTAAAATTGCCGTTGATTGCATGAAACGCTTCGGTGAATCGCTTACGAGATTCGATATCGATCTCATGTATCGCCTTTTCCGTATCGCGAATGGAATCGAGCAGGTCCTGACGCTGCGTGTTCAGGAAGTCCTGCCGCTGCTGCGATTCTTCGTATTCTTCGAGCGCCTGGGGATTCACTGGTCCAAGCGCATCGATCTTACGGCGCACTTCTTGATACTTCTGGTCCAGCTCGGCCAGTTCCTCTTCGCCCGGAATCGTGTCAAGCCCTTCAGCGACTTCCTTAAGGGGCGTTTGTAACTCGTTCTGACTCGTCTCCTCAAGGTGTTTCAGGTCGCTCTCAAGCCGCGCCATGGTCACCTGGAGCGCGGAGCGCTTTTCTTGTAGCGCGCTCGCATTCGAACGCAGCGCCTTTAGTTCTTCTTCCGACGCGCCCAACTGGTTCCGCGCTTCCGTTTCGCGCAAAGCAAACTCGCGAACAGCGGAATCGAGTGCTGCGATTGTCTGTTGAAAGTCACCGCTCTGCGCCGCAAGTTCTTCGTTGCTGGCAAGAAATTGCGCCCGCTCGGCCGTGAGGCGTTGGCGCTCGGCGCCGAGATTCTCAATGCGGCCCTCGATCTCGCGCAGTCGGCTTTCGAGACGAGCCTTGTTCGACGACAGCGAACGGTGACGCTCCTCAAAGCTGGCGAGATTCGCGCGAAGCGTGGAATGCTCTTCGCCAACGCGAGCCATGGCGGCCTGAAGATCGTGCAATTCGTCGCGAGCCGATTCGAGCACCTGTTCCTGCTCGATGCGAGCAGCCTCTTTCTGCTCCAACTGCTCCCGTGTTTGCGCCAGAGCCTCATCGTGCCGCACACGATCACGAGCAATGCGATCTAGTTCCAAGCGGGCGGCGGAGAGGCGCTGGTTGACTCGCTGAAATTCTTCGGCTAGTTTACGGCTTTCGTGATCGAGCGCCAGGACATCTTTCTCCTGCGTTTGCTGCCGCTGGCGCAGATACTCCAGTTGCTCGGTTAGCTCGGCGATCTCACGTTCGAGCGCGACGAGTTGCGCCTGTGTAGTCGTCAGTTCCTGCTGCTTGGCCCGCTCGATCTGCGAGACTTCGCGCAATTCGCGCTTCAGCGCCAGAGGTCCGGCGCCGGTTTTCTTTCCGCCACTGACGGCGTGGCCGTGATAACTGATGCCATCCTGCGTTAAGAACCAGCAATCCGGATATTCAGTGGCAAGGCGCTGTGCGGAAGCGCGGTCCTCCGTCACGTAACACCTGGCGACCCGCGGAACCAGATCGAACGGAGCGTGCGTCAATCCATTCGTGAAATGCAAGATGTCGCGAAGACGCGTGACGATTCCGTTTTCCGCCGATGGCTCGGAGCCGGCCCCGGCCGGCGCAGGCACGGTTTCCAAACTTTCGACCAAGAAGGTCGCGCGCCCGTCGATCCCGCTACGAAGCAGATCCATGCCGCGCTCGGCATCCTGCCAGTCGTGCACGACAACATATTCGAGTTCTTCATGCAGAAACTCTTCGGTCGCCTTTTCATATTGCGAATCGACTTCGAGGAAATCGGCCAACACGCCGACCGGTCTCAGGTCGTTCGCCTGATTCCTGGCGATCGCGGTGAACAGACGTTTGACAGTTTCGGTGCTGTAACTGCGATGCGAGATGACCTCTTCCAACGAGTCCTTGCGCGCTTTCACGCGAGAGTGCTCAGACCGCACGCGGTCCAGCGTCTGCCGGCTTTCATTCAAGCTCGCACGCTTCGCTTGCAGCGCCGATTCGATGGAACGGCGCTCTTCGCTAACAAGATTGAGTTCCGTCTGGCGCGCCGCCAGTTGTTCACTCGTATTGGCTTTGATCTGCTCGATGCGGGAGAGATCGGATTCCGCTTGCTGCTGCTCGCCTTCGGCACGGGCGGTTTCACGATCAAGCGCGGCAAGCTGCGCGTCGATCTGCGCAACCCGATTCTTGAGCGATGAAGCCTCGTTAAGCAGCCGCAGCAATTGCTGCCGCGAGGCTTCCTGTGTGCGTTCTCGTTCGTTGAGCTGGTTCTGCGCCTGTTGCCGTTCGGCCGATTTGGCCTCCAGTGCTTCCCGTGCGGCGGCGCGTTCTTCGTCGAGCGACTGCAGGTCGACCGTATGCTGCTTCAGTTCATCGGTATTTTCGATCTGCTGGCGTCCGAGGTCGGCGGCCTCTGCCTCGCTAGTCGAGAGGCGCTGATCGATCTGGCCGACTTGCTTCAGTTGATATTCGAATCGTCCTCGCGCGCGTTCGGCCTCAAGCTGCAGATCCGCGAGCCGCTTTCTAGCGTCGGTCAGCTCTTTATCGATCGCATAGGAGATCTCGAGGACTTTCGTCTGTTCCTCTTCCTTCAGTGCAATCCTTGTCTGTAGTTCCTGCAATTCGGAGCCGGCGAAATTCAGCTCGATTGCGGCTTTCGCTGTTTCCCGTTCGATTACCTGGAACTTCGCCGCGAGCACTTGACGGAGATAGCCGATCATTTCCGCTTTCAGCTCTCCGTAGCGCTTCGTCTTGGCGGCCTGACGCTTAAGGGAATTCACCTGGCGCGTCACTTCTTCGAGAATGTCGAAGACGCGCGCGAGATTCTGCTTCGCGCCTTCGAGTTTGGCTTCGGCAAGACGCTTACGCGTTTTGAACTTGGTGATGCCGGCAGCTTCTTCAATCACCGCCCGGCGGTCCTGCGGCCTGTTACTGAGAATCTGGCCAATGCGGCCCTGTTCGATGATCGCGTAGCTTTCCGGTCCGAGACCCGTGCCGAGAAAGAGATCCTGGATATCACGAAGCCGGGCGAGTTTTCCGTTGATAAGGTATTCGCTCTCCCCCGACCGGTACAGACGGCGTGTAATGGTGATTTCACCGCGCCGCTCGGCCGTCCTTTCTGCGTCCGTCTTAATCGGGGAGCGCGCGTTTCCGTTCTGGTGTGCGGCGTAAGCATCGCCATTGAATCCGTTCGTGGTAGCGGCGTCGGCAATGCTGTGGGCTTCGGGTTCTACCGCGACGGCGTTTTCGCTGTGTTCGGGCTCGACGGACGCCGGGATCTGCGGCACGAAACGCAGTTCATCGGCGACGAGGGTCATGGTGACCGAAGCCATGCCGAGTGGCTTACGCTCGCGCGTGCCGGCGAAGATCACGTCTTCCATACGGGCGCCGCGCAGGCTCTTGGCGGATTGTTCGCCGAGAACCCAATTGATAGCGTCGCTCAGGTTCGACTTGCCACAACCATTCGGTCCAACAATAGCGGCAATACCCTGCCCGTTGAACTTCATCTCCGTCCGGTCGTAGAAGGACTTGAATCCGTGAATCTCGACCCGCTTGAGCTTCAGCAAATGGATGGACCCCTTCTCATTATTATTTCTCGGGGGTGTTTCCATCCTAACCGGATGAAGACCCAAAGTAAAGCACCGCACCCCTTATATTAGCGTGCTCCCTTCCAACTAATACCAGATGTTGTGGCGCCATCTCCAAAGCGTCGAATCGGCACATGAAAACGTAATTCACTCGCCTCGCGCGCCTAAAAGATCGAGAATCATGGGTATGAAGACGACGGACTCTCGTTGGGTTCGCGCCATCGCCATCATCGTCTCCGTGCTGGCTTTGGGCGGCAGCGTGTTCGCACAGTCGATTTTACGCGGCATACAGGCTGATTCGGACGACTTGGCGCGCGGAAAATTCCTGATCGCGCCGCGCGAATCGCAAGATCCGAACTTCGCCGGAACCGTGGTTCTGCTCATTCATTATGACGACGACGGCGCCGTCGGCCTGGTCATCAATCGGCCCACTAAGCTGCCGATTTCACAACTCTTCGAAGAGATTAAAGCTGCCCGGAAAATCGACGATGTTGCCTATTTCGGAGGCCCGGTGGAATTGCGCGATGTCCTCGCACTGTGCCGGTCCCGGAAGAAGCCGGAGGCCAGCATCCCGATGTTCGGCGATGTTTACCTCCTCTCGACAAAAGCCGGCCTTGAGAAGGCGCTTTCGTCGAAACCCACGCCAAAAACACTGCGCGTTTATGTCGGCTACACCGGTTGGGCGCCAGGACAACTCGAGCGCGAGCTCGACCTGGGGGCATGGCGCGTTCTTCCAGGAGAGGAGGAAAGCATTTTCGATACGGACCCCGCGGGTGTCTGGCCGCGGCTGATCGACCGGACCGAAATGCGTGTTGCAGGGCTGAGTAAGGTCAATTAGGACAGTCAGCACCCACGCCACAGTGGTGCTATTATGTAGGCAACCGCTATGCCTCTGGCGCCGCCATCGATTGAAGGCCTGCGACCGTATGAGCCGGGGCGCAGCGTCGAGGAAGTCCGGCGCCTGTACGGCCTGCAGCGGGTCGTCAAGCTCGCGTCGAACGAGAATCCACTCGGCTCCTCACCCGGCGCAATCGCAGCTATTCGTAAACACACCAGCGACTTGCACACCTACACGCAGGGCGGGCTCCGGTTGCGGGAAGCTTTGGCTGAACGCTACGTGGTTAAGACCGACAACGTAATTGCCGGCAGCGGGTCGGACAGCATCATGGGCAATATCGTCCGCGCGTTCTTGTGCGACGACGATGAGATTTTGACCACAGAGGCGGCGTTCATCGGTTTTCAGGTGCTCGCGAAATCGCGCGGCGTGGCCTATGAAACTGTGCCCTATCGTAGTTGGCGCTACGATCTGGAAGCGATGGCCGCCGCGGTGACCGATCGCACGAAAATCGTCTATTTGGCAAATCCGAATAACCCGACCGGCACGATTTTCACGCGGAAGGAATTCGAGTCTTTCTATCATCACGTGCCCGAGCGGGTGCTGATCATCCTCGACGAAGCGTACTTCGAATATGCGCAGGACAATCCGCTTTATCCGGATTCGATGGCCTATCGGTACGACAATGTCATCACGCTACGCACGTTCTCGAAAGTATATGGATTGGCGGGTGTTCGTATCGGCTACGGTTTCGCGCACGAGAACCTGATCGGGCATTTGCTGAAAGTGAAGCTGCCGTTTGAGCCTGGAGCGCTCGCGGAAGCCGCCGGAGTCGCCGCGCTGGACGACAGAGCGTTTGTGCATCGATCGCTCGAAGCGAACGCGCTCGGGTTGCGCTTTCTGCGGCACGAACTCGGCGAGCGGGGTTTCGAGACGGTTCCTTCGGAAGCCAATTTCATCATGGTTGTTTTCCCAGACGTCGCCATTGCTAGCGCTTTTACGCAAGGATTGCTTGAACAAGGCGTTATCATCCGGCCTCTTGAGAGCTTTGGCCTGCCGCAATGCGTGCGTATCTCGGTGGGCACGATCGAAGAGAACAAGTTCTGTATTGAATGCATCGACAAGCTGACAGCGCGCCTGCCGGAACTACGAGACCGGCTTGCCGCCGCCGGCACGTAGATCAGATCGAAAGGAGAGCCAACATGCAAATTCTCGCTGAGCGAGAAAACGCATCCGCAAAGGATTTCCTGCCGCTCCAAGGAACCGATCATGTCGAATTTTACGTAGGCAATGCCAAACAGGCTGCACATTATTACCGCTCGGCGTTCGGCTTCCGGCTGACAGCATACAGCGGCCCGGAAACCGGCCGGCGCGATCGGGCGGCCTATTTACTCGAGCAAGGCCAGATCCGGTTTGTCGTTTCCACTGCGATTCATCCGGAGGACCCTATTAGCCGGCACGTGCAACGGCACGGCGACGGCGTAAAAGCAATTGCGTTAACCGTGGACGACGCGGAGGAGGCTTGGCGCGCGACTACAAAGCGCGGCGCGAAAAGCGTGCAAGAGCCCACCCGGATTTCGGATAACGATGGCGAGGTGAAGCTCGCGTCGATTGCGACCTACGGAGAGACTGTTCATACTTTCGTCGAACGCAGGCAGTATCGCGGTGTGTTCCTGCCAGGTTACGTTCCCGTGAACAAGAGAGATCGGGTAAGCCGTCCGGCGGGATTGCTGCATATCGACCACATGGTCGGCAATGTAGCGCTGGGCGATATGAACAGGTATGTCGAGTTCTACCGCAACGTGATGGGATTCGACCTGTACCAGACATTCGACGACAAAGACATCAGCACCGAGTATTCCGCGTTGATGTCGAAAGTGATGTCCAACGGGAACGGCCGCATCAAATTTCCCATCAACGAACCGGCCGAGGGGAAAAGGAAATCGCAGATCGAGGAGTATCTCGAGTTCTACGACGGCCCCGGCGTGCAGCATATCGCTATGGCCACGGACGACATTATTGGTACGGTGACAAGGTTGCACGACCAAGGCGTCGATTTTCTACGCGTGCCCGCAACGTATTACACGGAGTTGGCGGGGCGCGTTGGCACGATAGACGAGCCGGTGGAAACGCTTGCTCAGCTCGGCATTCTGGTGGACCGCGACGACGAAGGCTACATGCTGCAGATCTTCACGAAGCCGGTGGAGGACCGCCCCACGCTTTTTTACGAAATCATCCAGCGAAAGGGCAGCCGAAGCTTTGGAAAGGGCAATTTCAAGGCGCTTTTCGAGGCAATCGAGCGCGAGCAGGCTCTGCGGGGAAACCTATAGTGCGCAACGTCAGCGCGCAAGTCCCCCAGTTTTGAAGCAGGCTGGCATTCCGGCTCGCCGGGGCGAGTCCTCGGCGATGCACCGGACGAAATTTACTATCCTGCGACACTAGATAAAAAGATGTTTGTTGCTTTGCTACTGACAGCGATAGCCATTGGTGGCATCGCGATCGGAGTCGTTCTGGGCCGGACTCGCGGGCTGCCCCCGCGCATCGCGGCAGCGGGCGGCGGACTGCTCTTCGGAATCTCGTTATTTTGGATGCTGCCGGAGATGGCGGAGCAAGCCGGCTGGCTTGCGGGAATTCTGGCCCTTACGCTAGGCGTCCTGGTGCTGTGGTCCATCGATCATTTCCTCTATCCCATCTGTCCGAGTTGCTCGCACACGCACGACCATGGGCATTGCGGCGGCCCGCCACTGCACGGCTTCGCGGCTCCGCTGCTGATCGCGACGGGCGTTCATAGCCTGCTCGACGGCTGGAGCATCCGGCTTCTATCGGGACAAGGCATCGCGGGACTTGCCGCACCTCTCGGCCTCGCGCTTCACAAGATTCCCGAAGGCATCGCGTTGGGGCTGCTGGTTCGCGAGTCGATGCGAAGCACCAGCCGCGCGTTCCTCGCGTGCGCGGGCGTCGAGTGCCTCACATTGTTAGGCGCATGGATTGAGCCGCAAGCCGATGCCGCCGGAGCGTTGCGTTTCGGCGTTTTTTGGGTTACCGGCATCCTGGCGCTGATTGCGGGAAGTTTTCTCTTCCTCGGGTTCCATACAGTACACGGCAGCAGGAAGAAAAGCGGTGTCCTGTCTACCTTTCTCCTGACGCTTGTCGCCGTCGCATGCGCGGCCTTTGCGCACCACCGTTTTCCGGGCCGGTAAGGAGAAGAAGCGTATCTTTAGCCAATTCCCAACTCATCGACGCGCTCCAATGGCTTGCCGCAGTCGCGGCAAATCACCGCTCCGCAATCGCCACACACCAGCGGCTTTCCAACTTCCTTTCGGCACTCAACACAATAGAACTCCGCGTCGGCGGCTTCCGGAACTTCTTCATCGTCCAACTTGTCTGCCATTTCGTCTCCATTGTTAGACTACAGTTTGGAAGAATCCTAGCGACGAAATGTCCCAATCGTTGCCCCGTCTGGCAGCCGCTCTTTGCGCTCTGCTTGTTATTGCGAGCTGCGGCTCCGACGCCCCCAGAGTTTTGGGCGAAGCATACGTTGCTCCCGCCAGCCTCAATCTGCACTCGAATCTCGGCACGAGAAGCAGCACGGTCGCGGTATTGAAACACGGCGAACGCCTCCGGGTAATCGATACAAAGCGCCGGTACGTAAAAGTGCTCACCGACAAAGGAGCGCAGGGGTGGCTCGATTCCCGGGAGTTACTCAGCAAAGATCAAATGGCACAGCTCCGGCGCGAAGCGCAGGAAGGCCTGTCGATGCCGTCGCAAGGCTCCGCGACAGTATTCGATGCGTTGAACGTGCATATCGGGCCCGAGCGTTATGCCCCCGCGTTTGCTCAGATTCCGCCGAACGGACTCGTGCAGGTACTGGCGCACCGGGCAGTGCCGAAGACCATGACGGCTCCGTCAGGTTCGGCCTTCACCCTCGCCAAACCGCCGCCCCCGCCGCCGCGCCGGACTCGTCGCGCAAAAGCTCAGAAATCTTTTCGGCCGCCGATGCCACCGGCGCCCAAGCCTCCTTCCAACTGGCAGGAATTGTCGGCGGGGGGCATCGGCGGCGGAAGCAACAATAACGGAAAAGCAGACGAGAAGAAAGACGCCGTGACGGATGAAAAGCCCGTCATCCTCGAAGACTGGTCGCTTGTCCGGACGAAGAACAAGCAGGTTGGCTGGGTGCTGTCGCGCAACTTATATATGGCTATCCCGGAGGAAGTCATGCAATACGCGGAAGGGCAGCGCATTACTTCCTATTTCGATTTGGGAACAGTCGTCGACGATGTGAAGGGTGTGAAGCACAACTGGCTCTGGACAACCTCGTCGCATCCGCAGCCATTCGAGTTCGACCGGTTTCGCGTATTTTACTGGAACCGGCGGCGGCACCGCTATGAGACGTCCTATCGCGCAAAAGATCTGACCGGCTATTTCCCCATTGAGGTTGAACCGGCCAAAACGGATGCAAAAAACCGCTATTTCTCGCTCATTTTGCAGGACGATACCGGTAACTATTGGAAAAAACGCTACGTTTTCGACGGAACGTTGGTGCATCTCGTGTCGAGTGACCCGTACCAGCCACCCCCGGACAATACTCTGACTAAAGCGATAATTCCCGGAGGCGAGAACGCCCCGCCTGCCCCGACCCAGTCAGGATGGTTCCAGCGGCAGATGCTGCGCCTCCGCCATTTCTTCCGTCACCGGTAAAGCGAACCGCTTATTCTTCTTCGATCTTGCCGGATATCTCGACCCGGTCCATCGCCAGAAATTGCTTCACGTGAGGGTGCTGGCATTTGTCGAGCTCGTTGACCGGGCCGAAATAGATGGCTTCGTTCTTATAAAGAAACATAACCGTATCGGCAACTTTGCGCATCAAATCCAGATCGTGAGTGACAACGATGGACGTCAACGCCAATTGGCGCTTCAGCCGCAGCATCAGATTGCTAAGGTCGTCCGACATGATGGGGTCGACCATCGTCGTGGGTTCGTCGTACAAGATGCACTCCGGTTGCGCAGCTAAGGCGCGCGCGATTGCGACTGCGCGCTTGTAGCCGGTCGACAGATCGGCCGGGAACAGGTCCTTCACGTGCGCAAGATCGACCATTTCCAACAGGCCGTTGACGACATCTTCTTTGTTCTGTTCGTTGTAATCTTCTCGAAGCTCAAGCGAAAAAAGGATGTTCTCACCCACAGTGAGCGAATCGAAGAGCGCGCCGGATTGAAAGACCATGGTCACTTTTTTCCGGATGCGCCGCAGTTCCTGTTCGGACATCTGGGTAATGTCCTGGTAAGCGACGATCACCTGGCCCTTGTCGGGTTTCATAAAACCCATGATGTGGCCGAGGCTGACGGATTTGCCAACACCGCTGCGCCCGATAATGGCGAGCGTCTGGCCCGCATCTACGAAAAAATTCACGTCCTTCAGCACAGGCCGATCGAAGGTCTTATACACATGGCGAAACTCTACGTAATGTGGGTACTCGTCTTCCGGCATTGAACGAAATTAGCGGCTGCGAGCCGCCCGCCACTCCTCAGAAGTATTGATGTTCGCGAGCACGTCCGCAGCGCCAATCCAAACCGGATTCAACCGATCGACCACTCGAAGTACCCGGCGTTCGCCGGCGTCGAGAGCGTCCTGCACGATCGCCAGACTCTCGCGGCGATACACGGCGCATAGCGGGTGGAGAGCGCCGGCCGAGTCCCGGATGCCAGTGAAGAGAGAGCCGCCCCTTTCAGCGGTTCGAGAAAGCTCGATCAGCCACGTGCTCGGAATTCCGGGGATGTCGCAGGCAAGAATGAGGCAGGCAGTAGCATCCGTGCCGGCCAACGCAGTCTCAATTCCTCCCAAAGGCCCGGCGCCCGGCCGGAGATCGGGAATACAGGGAATCGTCAGATGACGGTAGCGTTGGGGTTGGCCGATCAGTGTGACAGTCCCGGTCAGCGGCTGCAACAAAGCCGCTAGATGTTCGACAACAGTCGAATCCCCCCAAGGCAAGAGCGCCTTGTCGCGTCCCATCCGAGAGCTGCTTCCGCCTGTCAGAATGAAGCCCGCTCGCCGCATGGAAGAATGGTAGCATCCAAAAACAGGAAACTACGGCTATAATTAGGTAAACATAGTGCGTCCGTTTTGTTTTAATCCGCAGTGCACTTTGTGGACCGTTCGGTGTTGTTTTGCCTACGGGTCAACCGGTCCGGGTGTGTTGACCCCCGGCGAGTGCATGCATAAATCCGATCTGGAGGAACGCGTCGCATCAGCCGATCGCTAAAACGCCGCATGCCTCGCGTCTCCCGCAGAATTCTGTCGTTCGCCGCCGTGTTGGCCGCAGCCCGGCTGTGTTCGCCGTCGTATCAACTGGACGCAGCCGAAGCGCGAATTGAGGCGATCCGTTTCTGGTCCTTCGGAAATGTGACACGCATTGCGGTTGAAACGCATGGCGAATACCACATTACGTCGGATCATCTAGACAATCCCCCGCGCCTGTTTGTCGACTTACGCGGTCTGCGGCCACCCGCGGGGCGGCATAAAGGCGTTCAGGTCATGCCCGTAGGGGACCGCCTCATCCGGCAAATCCGCGTCGCTGAAACCGAACCGGGCGTTACACGGATCGTCTTCGATCTGGAAGTTCCCGTCGAGTTCTCTTCGTCGCAACTGGTGAATCCCGACCGGCTGATGATCGAGCTGCGACCGAAATCCACGGCCGCGCCCGAAATGCTCACCCGGCGCAGCCGGACAGGATCGGAGCGCATCCATTTCACGGCTCCCGCCGGGGACCCTGTTGTGAAACCGGCGGTCACCGAAGCTCCCAACCTTCTGCTGGCAGGCCCGGCTCCGCAAGTGCCATTTCCGGACGTAACGATGACCGCGACAATGCTGACGGTACTCGAGCCTCGAATAACGGCGCCCCGGTATAGTGTGCCCGTCACTCGTTCCGCCAGGACTCGCCACGCCGCGGCCAGCACCCGAAGTAGTCTCGGAGACGGACCTTCCGTTCAGAAGGTCGCCGCGGAACCGGCGGCCCCGGCTCTCGTGGACCAGAACAACAGCTCGTTAGTGCGAGTATTCGGCTTGAAGATCCACAAGGTCGTGATCGATGCCGGCCATGGCGGTCACGACACCGGCACCATCGGTTCGAACGGCTTGATGGAAAAGGATCTTGTGTTGGACGTGGCGCTGCGTCTCGGCAAAATGATCGAACAGAGACTCGGCGCCGACGTCATCTACACTCGCCATGACGATACGTTCATTCCTCTCGAAGAGCGCACGAGGATTGCAAACATCGAAAAAGCCGACCTGTTCATTTCCATTCACGCGAACTCTTCCCCGGCTTCGAGCGCGACCGGAGTGGAAACCTACTATTTCAATTTCACGAGCGACCAGAACGCCTTGAAGCTGGCGACCCGCGAGAACGCATCGTCGACGAGTTCCATTTTCGAGTTGAACGATCTGTTGCACAAAGCCGTATTGAATGCGAAGGTAGAAGAATCGCGCGATTTCGCGCAAAAAGTGGAAACCTCCCTTTATGCGATGTCGGTTCGCATGAACAAGAAATCGCGTAATCGCGGCGTAAAGAAGGCTCCGTTTGTCGTACTGATCGGGGCGACAATGCCCTCGATTCTGGCTGAGATCGGATTTGTCAGCAATCCGCACGACGCAAAGCTGCTGCGCCGCGAAGATCAGCGCAAGAAAATCGCCGAATCGCTATACAAAGGCGTTTCGGCGTACGCGAGCACGTTGAGCCACGCGGAAATGGCTAACGCGAATTAGCGTCACGGTTCACGCTGCCGCGCCGGCCACCGAAAGCCCGCGCACGTGCGGGGGCTCCGTTTCCCCCTTACCTCGATTCAGAGCTGCCTTGCGTCAGCAAGCGGGTTGCTTCGGCATCGATCATCCGCAAGAAGGAAGCCAGGAAAGTCGCGGCCGTCGTATGCTGAGAGCATGATCCTTCCGCGGTTTGTTCAGATCGAGCAGCGCTTCCCCGACCGAACCATTTCCGATATTCCGAAGCGTATCCGGCAGGAGCTTTCGCAAGCCGATTTCGTAAACCGGGTTCCCATCGGCGGACGCCTGGCGATTGGCGTAGGCAGCCGCGGCATTTCGAACATCGCGACCATCGTGAAAGCTGTTGTGGACTTTTGGAAGGAACGTGGCGTTCAACCCTTCCTGTTCCCCGCAATGGGCAGCCATGGGGCCGCGACCGCGGAAGGCCAAGCCGATGTGCTAATGCATTACGGGATTCACGAAGCGACTATGGGAGTTCCGGTCATCAGCTCCCTCGATGTCGTGCCGCTGGGCCAGACTCCCGAAGGGATCTCGGCGTTCATGGATAAGAACGCATTTGACGCCGATGCCGTTTTCCTGGTTGGCCGAGTCAAGTGGCATACCGATTTCGCTGGATCGATTGAAAGTGGGCTATTCAAGATGATGGCGATCGGCCTCGGCAAGTTCGCCGGAGCTCAGCAGTACCACACCCTTGCCTATAACATGGGGCTCGAGAACGTCATTCGCAGTGTCGGCGCGAAGGTGCTATCCAGCGGGAAAGTGATCGGCGGACTTGCCATTCAGGAGGGCGCCTATCACGAGACGGCGGGCCTTGTTGCCGTCTCGGCGTCGGGCGGAGCAGCCGCCATGGTGAAGCGCGAGGAAGAATTGCTGGCCGAAGCGAAAACGTGGATGGCCAAGCTGCCGGCGCCCGAAATTGACGTCCTGATCGTGGACGAAATAGGGAAAAACATCAGCGGCGCCGGCATGGATACGAAGGTGATCAATCGCAGCGTTCACGGACAGTATAATCCGTTTCCGAACACGCCGAAGATACACAGGCTGTTCGCCCGTGCGTTGAGCGGCAACACATATCACAACGGTGTCGGCCTTGGCATGGCCGATATTGTCCACGACCGGCTTGTCTCGGATATCGACTGGGCGCCGACACACATCAATTCGCTGACTGCCTCCACGCCTGCCGCCATTCGCACGCCCATTCACTTTTCGACCGACCGCGAGTGCCTGGAAAGGATCGCGCCGACCGTGGGCAAGGCAGATTTAAGCACGGTGACTTATTGCCGCATCCGCAATACGCTCGAACTGGCGCACATGTACGTCAGCGAGACACTCGTTCCGGCCCTGTCGCCGGAGGCCGTAGCGGTCTCGGAGCCGTTCGAAGCTCCTTTCAATGCTAAGGGTGATTTTGCACGCTGGTCAGAGGCAGCCGTTGCGGCAGGCGGCAAGCCGGTTGAGGCCAGCGCGCACTAATGCGTTACGCCATCGACGAAATTGAACAGGACGGCTTCCGGACGATCCGGCTCGCCGACCGGGCAGCGGACTTGCATGTTTCGATAGCTCCCGAAATTGGCAATAACGCCTTCGAGATGCTTCACCACGGACACGATTTTCTATGGCGGCCGGAGCAGTCCCTCAGATCCCTCCGCGACAAGAAACTGCTGTTCGGAATCCCATTTCTGGCCCCATGGGCCAACCGGCTCGACCAGGACCGGTACTGGATCAATTGCAAACCATACCTGATTAACCGAGACTTGGGCAACATCCGTGAAGATCCCAACAACCAGCCCATTCACGGCCTAATGCTTTTCGAGCCGTGGGAAGTGGAGAGCGCTTCCGCCGATAACACGGGCGCGCAACTGATCTGCCGCTACGATTTCACCACGAAACCCGCATCCATGGCCCAGTTCCCGTTTGCGCACCAGCTTGAAATGACACACACTGTCCGCGACGGGCGATTGCATGTCTCGGTGCGAATGATTAGTCAGAGCACGGAACCCCTTGCCGTGTCCATCGGCTTCCACCCGTATTTCAGGCTGCCTGAGACCTCTCGTGAAAATTGGGCCCTTGACGTTCCCGCACGAACGCGCTTGGCGCTGAACCAGAACAATATTCCAACGGGAGAAAAAATCGCGATTTCGCCTGAACGACTCTCGTTACAAGGCGTCTATCCCGACGATGTCTTCACCGATCTTGTTCGGAATGGGGGCCGGCATGCGGAGGTCAACGCGTGCTGCGGAAACACCGGCATTCGCGTAGGCTTCGGCCCGAAGTACTCCGTGGCAGTAGTGTATGCGCCGCGGAATCGGGATTTCATCTGTATCGAGCCGATGACTGCGATCACCAATGCATTCAATCTGGCGCACGCCGGGGGATATGAAGGCTTGCAGCACATCGCTCCGCGGGGAACCTGGGAAGAAGAGTTCTGGGTAGAGCCGTCGATGCCGTGAGACGGCCTCCCAGTGCTTTGGGCAAAAGTTGCCGCTACTAAAGACGCCTTTAAATGCGCGCTTGCCGGATATTGAGGTTTTCCGGCTCCAGCAGCTTTCCCAATAAACTGGAAGCCGTGTAACCGGCGCCGGCAAGCGACGAAATGCACAATGGCGGCGCCATTCTTTTGCCGATCTTTTCTTGGATCGTCTTTCTCCACAATGTCGAGAATGTGCCGCTTGCTCCGACCCATCTATGAACGCACCGGTTCCGGCGCGTGAGAATAGAGAGGAGCAGAAAAGATGAAATACATCTTGATGATGAACACCATGAAGGCGGGTTCCGAGGGGTTCCCCTCCTGGCCCAAGAAAGACATCCAGGCACACATCGCATTCATGAAGACCTTGAATACGGCGCTCCGCGAATCCGGCGAGTTGGTGTCCGCTGAAGGGTTATCCTTTCCGGAGCAAGCCAAGCTGGTGCGGGCCGGCAAAGATGGAACGCCGATCACGGACGGCGTGTTTCCGGAGTCCAAAGAATTTCTCGCCGGCTATTGGATCGTCGAAGTCGACTCCCCCGAACAAGCCTATGCGATTGCCGCACGAGCATCGGCGGCGCCGGGACTCGGCGGGATTCCGCTGAACATGCCTATCGAAGTCCGGCCAATAATGGCCGGCCCGCCGGACGAATTCATTTGACGAGATCTGTGTGGCGCCGGAATTATTAAACGCGCAGTCCGAGCATCTGTTGCGCGAACTTGCGCCCCACGTGCTCGGCGCGGTCATTCGCCGTTTCCGCGACTTTGCCGCCGCCGAGGACGCGGTTCAAGAGGCATTGCTGGCTGCGGCACTTCAATGGCCGCGGGAAGGCGTTCCCGAGAACCCTCGCGCCTGGCTAATTCAGGTCGCCTCCCGGCGCATGGCCGACCACCTGCGCAGCGAACTGGCTCGCCGGCGTCGCGAAACTGCCACGGCGATGGCAACGGACCAATTGACGCCGGCGCTCGACGTTGAGAGTGAGTCGGAGCGGGACGACACGCTCATCCTGCTCTTTATGTGCTGTCATGCCGCTCTGACTTCGCCCTCTGCAATCGCCTTGACGTTACGGGCCGTGGGCGGCCTAACCACTGCCGAAATTGCCCACGCCTTCCTCGTGCCCGAGGCGACTATGGCGCAGCGGATTAGCCGGGCCAAGCAGACCATCAAGGCTTCCGGCGCGCCGTTTCGTTTGCCGACGCACCACGAGCAAGCCCAACGGCTCCGCTCGGTGCTGCACGTGCTTTATCTCATCTTCAACGAAGGCTACACGAGCAGCGCCGGCCCTGAGTTGCAGCGGCCCGAGCTGTCCGGAGAGGCTATCCAGTTGACGCGCGCCGTTCACAACTTGCTCCCGAATGATGGCGAGGTTGCCGGGTTACTGGCGCTCATGTTGTTGACGGACGCGCGCCGCGTGGCGCGGACCGGACCCGATGGCGAGTTGATTCCGCTCACGAAACAGGATCGATTTTTGTGGGATCGAAAGCAGATCTCCGAGGGCATCGCGCTCCTCACCGCGACCTTATCGAAGGGATCGATCGGCGCTTACCAGTTACAGGCCGCCATTGCTGCCGTTCATGACGAAGCGGCCCGAGCGGAGGATACCGACTGGCCGCAGATCCTGGCTCTGTATGACTTGCTAAAGCGCATGTCCGACAATCCGATGGTCGTGCTCAATCACGCCATTGCCACGGCCATGGTACACGGCCCGTCCGCAGGTCTGGAGTTGCTGAACGCGCTCGACGCCGATGGACGGCTCGCGGGACATCATCGGCTCCACGCCGTTCGCGCCCACCTGCTGGAACTGGCCGGAGATTACGAGGCGGCTATTGCACATTACCGGACTGCGGCTGGTCGAACTACGAGCATTCCGGAACGGAATTACCTAATGACCCAAGCCGCGAGACTGAGCGATGAAAACTTCCGGACAGCGGACGAGCCCTGCCTTAAGGGATGAGAAATCAGCGTTGCAGATGGCCGTCTTCGAATAGCCACTTACCGGCCGGTTTCCCGGAAGCCGCCCAAGCTTGTGCTTCGCCGGTGCACCGGCCATCTTTCCACTCTGATTCGTGTTTCTTTTGTCCCTTCGGCCAATATTCGGTCCAGGTGCTCACTCCATCGCCGCGGTGTTCCCATTCCGAAATCTTAGTTCCATCTTCGGCTCACTGAATCTCGGAGCCGACTTTGTGCCCATCGCGATACTCTACCTGGTACTCCTTTTTACCGCTCGGATAGAACCATGTTTCCTGGCCGTCCAACACATAGCGTCCGTCACTGTCGATCTTCCCCGACCACTTGGCCTGTGTCCGTCCATTCGAGTAGTTCTGCGAGCCCGCTATCGATTTGGCGTTGGCTCCCAATGCTGCCGTGGCGGAAGCATCGGAATCGGATAGAATCCACTTCTCATTCATTTCGAATTGTTGAGATGGATGGTTCGCTTGTGATCAGATAGATCAGCCCATTTGGCGCTTGCGCAGCGACCGTGTAGCCCAGCGTGCGATACCCATGAAAGCGCTCGGTCCATTTGTCCCGCTTCGGAAGCACCCACGCCTCGTGCGGTAACACGCCGGACAACTTCTTAACGTGCCAAATCTTGCAATTGTTCCAGCGAGACCGTTCCCGCGTATCAGAAGAATACTTTTGCGCCCAACTGTATGGTTCGATTGCCTTCCGCGCTGGTGATATAGCCGAACGTCTGGTTCCCAATGTTTGTATCCGGGTTGTCCCAGGTCGGCGTATTCATCACGCTGAAGGCTTCACCACGAATCTGGAGATGGAAGCGCTCCGTGAAGGCGAACGTCCGAAAGATGGAGGCGTCAAGAGACCATGATCCCGGACCACTGATGACATTTGGGCCAAGGTTACCAAACTGGAGATTGCCAGGCTGGGCAAAGCAATCCGTGGTTACTGCCGCACTACAGACGTTCGGCGTAAACCAGGGCTGTCCGTCTTTTGGATTGCCTTTCGGCGTGGGAATCGAGCCACCGAAGAAATTCAACGTATTGGCATTGCCCGGCGCGGCTAGTACGCCATCGTTGCCTACGAAACCAATGCCGTCTGTATTCAACGGCGTTCCGCTCAGAATAGACAAGATGCCGTTGAGTTGCCAGCCACCCAAGATCGCCCCACCCACGCCATGAGTCAAGAACTTCTTACCCTTTCCGAATGGCAGCTCATAAATATAGGACTGAATGAAATTGAACTTTCGATCAAAATCCAATCGTTTCCAATTTCTGGGGACCTGCCCATTTACGTAGAAGGCCAAGCCTCCATCTTCATCCTGATAGCCGAGCGCCTTGCCCCAAGTAAATGCTGTCGTAATCCCCAGGCCATTTGAAAAACGCCGGTCAAGTTTTACCTGGAGCGAATTGTAACTGGAGCTGAAACCCTGAAAGAGAAAGTCGGTTTCGGCCGTCCGCCCGAACTGAGCAAATGCCGGCTGCCCGGCATTGCCGAGGCCAACCACAGTCGCGGCATTAATGTTACATCTGCAAGGCTGCGCAACACCATGATTCGCCACATAGGCGACATCGAGCGCGAAGTTGCCAGGCAGCGCCTGTTGGACGGCCAGATTCCACGATTCCACATAAGGTTGCCTGAAATGCTTATTCACAACAAAATACAGTTGGTTAATATCGGCGTTGGGAATGATTCCGTTATCGGGAATCGAGACGAGTGTGGGCGCCGGAAAACCTTGTGCCAGAGTTACGTTTGCGCCGCCCGGTAAAGTGGCAATTCCATAGCCGCCATCGTTAGTGTACGAATTGTTTTGTTTGACGGGGAAATTATAGGCGTACGAATCGTCAGGGAAGGGCGAATAACTAATGCCAAATCCTCCCCGCACGACAGTCTTCTCCGTCACGCGATACGCCAGTCCAAATCGCGGCGCGAAGTCGTTGTAGTGAGTTTCCCGGCCGAGATTTAGCGGGTTCCCACCCACGCCCGCGATAACCAGGCTATTGGTTGCGGGATCGTAATTCGAAAACCCCGCGGTGTGAGCGGGCGTAGCCGAAGGATACAGCTCCCAACGCAGACCCAGGTTCAACGTAAGTTTAGGCGTCACCAGCCATTGGTCGTTGACGTAAGTGAAAAATTGATAAGCCCGGTATGCCGGGAAGATAATCGGCAGATCTCGCCCGGAATTGTAAGGGGCGTCGAGCAGAAAACTTGCAAAGGAATTCGCATAGCTCGAAGGCTCCGTCGCGCCTTCCGTCTTGAGTGACGTCTGGTTTTCGCCATACTTGACGAGACCGCGAGCTCCGAAAGTTTCAGTCTGCAGTAAATCGTCTCGAATGCGCCGCAAGTCCGCGCCGAATTTCAAAGTGTGCTTACTGAAGGTCTTACTGAAGTTATCGACGACATCGATATTAGTCTCGGCGCGAATCCACGGGAGACTCGGCGAGTACCCGACAAGGGGGTTCGAGTAGTCATCAACCTGAATTCCCACGAGGCCACTGGTAAATGGTTGCGTATTCACTCCCGGCACTCCCAGTTCTTCGGAGGCGTTTGTCCCGTAATCGAACTGCTGCGCATCGTTACGGTATCGGCTTACGCCGGCTCGCATCTGCATAACGAACGTCGGGCTGAACACATGGTCCCAATTGATCGCGCCATCATGCGTCCCTTGCCTTCCCGTACCTTGAAACCCGCCATTATGCGGTCCGCCGGCCAGTCCGAATGACGATCCATCGGTCGTCTCGGGATTCTCATAGCTATAACGTACCGAGATATGTTCCCGCTCATTGGGATTGTAGTCGCCCTTCACGTCATACTGGTTGGTATTGCGTACAAATGGGATCAGCTCGTAGTAGTCGTTAGTTGGATTGTTGTTGCTGACAGGTAAATTGGGAAGAGGAACGAACCCCATAATTTTTTGAGGGATCGTTTGAATTCTATTCGCCGGAATAATGTTATCCGAAAAAGGAGCGCGCCCCGTTCCATCCCGATTACCCGTAGTGGGGTCGTAGATTGTGGTGGGAGACGCGCTGAAATCTCCGCCGCGGAACGGCGCCAGTGGCAAGGTGTACCGGTCCACGTTGTAGCGGTGGTCCATTTGCCGCAGGTAATCGACAAAGAAAAAAAGCTTATTTTTGACAATCGGTCCGCCGGCTTGGCCGCCAACGTAGTTATACACAAAATGGCTCCGGACAGGATCGAAGAAGTTCCGGGCCGATAATGCGCTGACGCGGTTGTACCAGTAGGCCTGACCGTGGAACTCATTGGTTCCGGATTTGAGGACAATATTCGTCACGGCGCCGGTAGCCCGTCCCAATTCGGCATCAAAATTACTGGTGGAGACGTCGACGGTTTGCAACGCCTCAATCGGCGGAATCATGACTTGCAGAAGGCCGGTCCGCGTATTGTCATCCACGCCTTCGAACTGGAGGTTGTTGGCCAGGCGGCTCTGGCCATTCACCTGGGTAGACAAGGCGTTCTGTGGATTGAAGAATTGCGAATGCGGCCGAAAGGCGCGGGTCGTGCCGGGCACCAGATTCGTCAGGGTTTGAAATTGGCGTTGGGCGCCGACCGGCAAGTCTTCCAAAGTTCGACTCTCAATCGTGCGCCCGGTATCGGCACGATCCGTTTTCAGCGGTGGTGTCGCCGCGGTGACCGTAATCGTTTCATTCACGCTGCCTGGCTGAAGCGTAAGATCGACGCGGACGGTGCTATTGACGGTGACATCAACCTTTTCGCGGGCAGCCTTCTGGAATCCTTGTTGTTCAACGGAGACTGTATAGCTTCCGGGCTGCAAGCTAGGAAAGCTGTAATTGCCGGAAGATGCCGTCGTTGCGGCGCGCTCGACACCCGTATTTGCTTCGGTGAGCGTCACTTGTGCGCCGGGCACGCCGGCGCCGGAAGTATCCGTAATTGTTCCTATTAACGATCCGTTTACCGCTTGCCCCCTCAAAACGCTGCTTGCACACAGCATCACCACCACCCACAAATGGAAACGCGTCATGAGACGAAAGTGTATGGCATTGTGAGAAATCTGTCAATAGAAACTTTTCAGCAACTTTTTCACGCGCAAAAGGCGCAGCGCAGCCAGCGCGCATCAAGCGGTGGCCGGCAAACGCAAACACGAGTCCCGGCGAATGAGTTGAGTGGGCACCGAGATCGCTTGCGATACCACTGTGTCTCCCTCAATTCGAGCGATCACCTGCTCGGCCAGACGGCGGCCGACCTGCTCGGCGAAGACTCGCATCGTGGTGAGCGCCGGGTGGAGTATTACCGCTTCGAGTGTGTCGTTAAAGCCTGTGACGCTCACGTCCCGGCCAGTCGTGAGGTTCAAATCGCGAAGGGCTTCGTATACTCCATGAGCGACACGATCGTTGCCCGCGGCGATGGCTGTCAAACCGGAATGGCGCGGATTATCGAGAATCGTTTTTGTAGCAACGTATCCGACCTGATGCTCGTCGTCGGACTCCATCGAGAGGACATGAGCCTCATTCCCGGACTTTTCCATCGCCGCTCGATACCCCTCGGATCTGCGTCGAAACCACGGATAACGGCAATTACCAACCCAGCCAATCCGCTCGTGGCCAAGCCCGAGCAGGTAGCGTGTGATTTCGGAGGCGCCGGCCGCGTCGTCGGTCCATACCTTGCCGCAACCGTCCGGATTATCGTCGTCGATCAAGGTAGTCGCGTAGACAGAACAGGGTAGATTCGTATTAACCACGAGTTCGACAAGACTCGCTGAATTTACCCCAGCAAGCATGAAGCCATCGACTGCGCCTCGCTTCTCCAGGAGTCTTGGCGTGGGAAGTTGACGGATCTTGCCGTGCAGCGAATAGTGAAGCGCCAGAAAGACAACATTATAATCGTGCTCTGTACAATAGGCTTCCGCCCCCAACATCACATGTGAATGGAACGGATGAGTAATAGGGCGGTTGCCCAATAAAAACGCAATGGCGCGCCTTCGGCTTGGCGATTGAATGGGAGTTCCCAGCTTTGCCGCCGCGGCCCGAACTTGTTTTACGATATCGGGATGTACCTTAGCGGATTCGTTGAGAACGCGCGAAACGGTAGGAATGCTCACTCCAGCCGCTTGCGCAATCTCCCTCAGGGTGACTTTCTTCCGCATGCGTCACGCAGTTTAGCACTTTTGTGAAACTTTTCTCGCTCGCAAAATTCCCATCAAGAAAATCGGGACCTCGATGCTCAGAAAGAGCTTTAAGATAATTTGCTGGTATTTTTTCTTGCCGCGCCGTTTGACTAGGCTCATAGTATAAGTTCTGGATGCTCTCACCTATCCGAAGAGAGCGTCATTGCTTGGCAAGAATTCGTATCGCAAACTATCATCTTATGATCAAAGGCGTCCTTTTACACTCCGTCAGCTATTCCGGATCATGGGGCCAGCAACTTCTGCCGCTCGATGCACTCATTGATAAGGCGGCGGACCTTGGATTTCAGGGCGTCGAGTTAATGGCGAAAAGGCCCCATTTCTCCCTCCTCGACTATGGTCCGCGCGAATGCAGCGCCCTGAGTCGGCGAATTGAGAAGCGGCAGCTTGAACACGTCTGCATCGCTGCCTACACAAACTTTACGGCCGATGCGATCCACGCCGAGATTCCTCACTCCGAGATGCAGATTCAGTATCTGACCGAATTGGCAAAGGCCGCAAAGGATTTGGGCGCCGAAACTATTCGTGTATTCACAGGTTATGAGGAGAACGTAGCGCCGTTCGACCGGCAGTGGAACCTGGTTGTGAAGAGCTTGCGTGAAGCCGCGCAACGCGCGGCGGAGTTCGATGTTGTGCTTGGCGTGCAGAACCATCATGACATCGCGAACGATTTCGAGAGTCTGCACGATCTGATTTCGGAGATAAATCATCCAAATTGCCGCGCGATGTTTGACGCGTGGGCGCCGGCGCTGCAGGGGGAAGATATCGGACGCGCCGCACGTAAATTGGCAGCGATGACCATTCACACGACCGTCGCGGACTACCAATTGCGATCCCGTCACCGCTACATTCCGGCGCTTGTGAACTACGAACGGCAGACGCCCCGCGCACAGGCCGTGCCAATGGGCGAAGGGTCGATTGATTACGGAGGCTTCTTCGACGCTCTTTGTTCTGGCGGCTTCAACGGCACGGTTGCCTACGAGATGTGCTCGCCACTCCGGGGCGGCGGGAACATGGAAAATCTCGATCGGTACGCACGCGCATTTCTGGACTACATGAGCGCATACATGCGACACGCGAATCAACTCCCTAATGCCATCAAAAACTAGCACCGGCGTTGCAAGCGTAGCATCGGGTAAGATCAAGCTTCAGCCACCGATATGAGCGCCCATTTAGGTAACGAACTCGAACTGATCGAATTTCTCAAGACGATAGACACGCCGACTGTAGCAAATGCAATCGAAACACTGGACGTTTGTTCGCATTCAGAGGGCTTTCCCTCTCTCAACCTGCGCTGCCTGTTCCCGGAGTTGGGTGTGATGTGCGGGTACGCCGTAACGGCGCATGTCGAAACCGTAACGGACGCCAATCCGAAGAGCGAGAGCGCGTTTCTAGATCTGTTTGAAGCGGTAGAACGGTCGACCAAGCCAGCCGTCGTGGTTTTTCAGGAGATTGGCGGAGATCGCGACCGCGCGGTGCATTGCGGTGAAGTGATGTCGACAATCTTCCGTTCTCTCGGCGGGATCGGCCTGGTCAGCGATTGCGCCGTTCGCGACTTATCGGCTGTTCGGAAGTTGCGCTTTCACTATTTTGCGCGAGGCGCGGTTTCGAGCCACGCAAATTTTCGAATCGTGCGGTCGAATGTCCCCTGCGAAGTGCTTGGAATGACCGTGCATCCCGGCGATCTATTGCATGGAGATGAAAACGGCATCATCAGGGTTCCCGGGCAGAAGCGCGAGGCTCTTCCCGATGCCATTCAGCGGATTTTGTCCGCCGAGCGCAAGATACTTGATTTAGCCTGCGAATCGGGCTTTACAGCCGGGGCGCTGCGCGATCGACTTCTCCACTGAAGCCACCTAGCGAGCCAATCGATCACTTAACCGGAACCGGCATGACGCAAACCAAATCGAAGGTGCTGATCACGCGGCGCGTTTACCCGGAAGCGGTCGAGATTCTTCGCGGTCACGCCGAACTCGACTATAACGACTCCGACGACCGACTGGAATCGGCGGAGTTGCTCCGGCGCGCGCAGGGCGCCATGGGCATCCTGACGCCGAATACACAACGGTTCCAAGTAGAATTGCTGCACTCGCTGACAGACCTGCGGATCATCGCGAATATCGGAGTGGGATTCGACAATGTGGATATCGCGGCTGCTTCAGAACTGGGTATTTTGATTTCGAACACTCCGGACGTGCTCACCGAGACTACGGCGGATTTTGCATTCGCTCTTTTGCTTGCTATCTCACGGCGAGTTGTGGAAGCGAATCGATACCTTCTTGAAGACCGCTGGACCCGAGGCAGTATCGACTTTTTCGCGGGGCACGACGTTCATCACCGGACACTTGGAATCTTCGGGCTCGGAAGGATCGGGGCGGCCGTGGCCCGCCGCGGCCGGGGATTTTCGATGAAGATTCTCTATCATGATGCGCGCAAGGCTTCTAAAGATCTGGAAGGCGAATTAGCCGCGACGTTCGTATCGAAGGAGCAACTGCTACGCGAATCGGACTTCGTCAGCGTGCACGTCCCCCTTACAGAAGAGACACGCAAATCGATAGCAGAACCCCAACTGCGCCTGATGAAGAAAACCTCTATTCTGATCAATACTTCGCGCGGAGCAGTTGTGGATGAACAGGCCGTTGTAAAGGCCATTCAACAAAAATGGATCGCCGGGGCCGGGCTTGACGTTTTCGAACGGGAACCGCGAATCAATCCTGAGCTCCTGAACCTTCGGAACGTCGTTCTGACGCCGCATATCGCCAGCTCATCCGAGGATACGCGGCGCGAAATGTGTTTGATGGCCGCTCGCAATATACTTTCCGTGTTGAATGGGAGACGTCCCGAATCGCTAGTGAACCGGTCCGTCTGGGAATCGCCCGCCATTCGTTAGTACGGCTGTTCGTAAGTATTGCAACGGGAACGCTCCGTTGAGACGCCGGTAAAGACGTCCGCTCCCTCACGGTCGCGGTTCGGTGCAGGCAACCGCACGTCTTCATCCGATTCCGCGGCCCCCAGGGCCATGCGTACTCCTTTACAGCCGCGGTTCGGTGCAGGTAACTGGGCGTCTTCATCACTTTGGTGGCACGCAGGGCCATGGGCACTCCGTTGAAGACGCTGAAAGCTCTGGGGGCGGTGTCCAAACCCGGCTCTTCGATACCTACTGTATTTCCGAAACGCCATTCGTTAGCCACAATCGCACTGCCTTCACCGGCCTATGGACATTCCATAGGGCTCATGATACCTTCTATGCAATGTCCATAGGAAGAAGCGCCTGGGCGAAGCTGAGAGGGCTATTCAGTAAGCGAAACCCGGATTGTGACTTCGACGAAGAGATGCGGGCGCACTTGAGCCTGCTGGCGGAACGGTATATCCGCCAGGGCATGGGACCCGGTGATGCGCATTCGGCGGCACGGCGCCAATTCGGCAATATTGGTTTGCTCCAGGAGGACCGGAGAGAGCTGCAGACGATCAGAGCGCTCGAAACGCTTTGGCGCGATATACGCTATGGCGCGCGCCAGCTTCGATTGAATCCATTGTTCACGGCCATCGCCGTTCTATCGCTCGCGCTTGGCATCGGAGCGAATACCGCGGTGTTCACGCTGCTGGACCAGCTTGTGCTTCGGCTGCTGCCGGTGCACGATCCCGAGCGGCTCGTCATGATCTGGCCGACGCCCCCGCACTTGGGGAACAACATCGGCCAACGCGCAGCTTCTTATCCGATGTATCAAGGTTTCCAGCGCAAGGCCGAGGCATTTGAATTTGTATTCTGCCGGTTTGAGACGCCATCGTCCGTGGCCATCGACGGCGGCACGGAACGGGTTAACGCGGAATTGGTTTCCGGCAATTACTTTCAGGCTCTCGGTATCGGACCAGCCGTTGGACGGGTATTCTCGCCAGAAACCGATGACCGGGTTTACAAGGGACAACCTTCCGTCGTTCTGAGTCACCACTACTGGTTGAGCCGCTTCGGAGGCGACCCGAACGTTGTGGGCAAAAAGATCCTGGTCGACAAATACCCAATGGAAATCGTGGGTGTGTCGGCCGCAGGGTTCGCCGGGCTGGATCCCGCTAGTTCACCGGATATTCGTGTTCCGATCCTGATGACGCCGGTGATGACTCCCGGCCGAAATGACCTGGGAAACCGCCGGAGTCAATGGGTACAGATCTTCGCCCGTCTGAAGCCAGCGTACACCGTTGAATCGGCGCGCGCCTCCTTGCAACCCTTGTTGCACCAGATCCTGCAGCAGGAAATCGAAGAACCGGCGCTGCTCCGGATCTCGCAGTATGATCGCAATCGGTTTCTGAAGCGCACGGTGCTGGTCGAGACAGCAGCCAATGGCTACTCGGGTCTACGCCGGCAATACTCGACCGCGCTTATTGTGCTGATGTGTATGGCGGGCCTGATTCTCGTGATTGCGTGCTCGAACGTGGCGAGCCTGCTGATCGCGCGCGCCATGGCGCGGCAAAAAGAAATAGCAGTGCGCCTGGCTATCGGGGCGGGACGAAAGACGTTGATCAGACAACTATTAGTGGAAAGCGTGTTGCTGTCTCTGACGGGCGCGGCGTTCGGCCTCGCGTTATCCGTGGCGGCGACACGCGCACTGCTGAGCATGCTGCCGTCGACAGGCGGAATGCTGATGCTGCGCGCGCAGCCAGACGAGCGAATCCTGCTGTTCAGTATTGGCGTGGCCCTCGCAACCGGGCTGCTGTTCGGCTTAGCTCCCGGGCTGCAAGCGACCAGACTAGACATGCTGACCACGCTGAAGGACCTCGCGAGCGCCGTGACGGGAGGCGGCGGCGCGGCGAGATTCAGGAAGGCGCTGGTTACAGCTCAGGTAGCGCTCTCGTTTCTATTACTCATGGGGGCTGGGCTCTTTGCAAAGACGCTCGCCAATCTGGAGAACACTCGCACGGGGTTCAAGAGCGCCAGGAATCTGGTTTCGTTTCAGATAGACCCGGCGAAGAACGGCTACACGGTTGGGCGTACCCGCGCTTTTTATGGCGAAGCTCTGCGCGAAATTCGAGAGCAGCCCGGCGTAAAGTCGGCTGCCTATGCGATGTGGCCGCTGCTCAACGGTCGTGAGTGGGACCTGACTGTTGTTGTAGCGGGCCATCATGCAGAGCGGGGGGAGGACATGCAGGCTTATTACAACCTGGTGTCGCCAGGCTACTGGCGAGCAATGGGCATACCTCTGCTCCAGGGCCGGGATTTCGACGATCGTGATCGGGTCGATGGCGGAAACGATCCACAACCGTGGAACGTGGCTATCGTGAATCGCGAGTTCGCGGAACACTTCTTTGGCAGCCAAAACCCGATCGGCCGGCTTATCGGCTGCTGTCACGGGCTCGGTACGAAGCCCGCTATACGAATCGTCGGGGAGGTGGAAAACTCGCTTTTTGGAGGTCCCCGCGAGGGTGTGCGGCGGCAAGTATTTCTACCGTATCTGGAATCGGCTACCCCCGGAGCCGTGACTTTCTATGTCCGTGCCACAAAGCCCTCAGCGGCGCTCTTCGCGACGCTGCGAGGCATTGTGGCGAAACTTGACGGCTCGCTGCCCGTGTACGACTTGAAGACTCTGGAAAATCAGCTCGACGAGACGTTGAGCACGGAGCGGCTGATCGCTTCGCTGTCAGTGGTTTTTGGCATGCTTGCGACGGTGCTGGCCGCGCTTGGGCTCTATGGCGTGATGGCGTTCGCGGTTACGCGGCGGACCAGAGAGATCGGGTTGCGAATGGCGCTGGGCGCACCGCGATGGCAGGTGCTGTGGCTGGTGATGCGCGAGGCGCCGATCCTCTTGGGAGAAGGGCTCGTAGTAGGCATCCCCGGCGCATACTTCTTGAGCCAATATGTTTCTTCGCAGTTATTCGGCGTGACGCCGACCGATGTGTGGACCGGCGCCGCCGTCGTTGCGATTTTGGGGCTCGTAGCGTTGATTTCAGGCCTTATCCCGGCGCGACGAGCGAGCGCCATCGATCCGATTACAGCTCTGCGATACGAGTAACGGCTTGATTGCACCGTCCTGCCGGGGCGGCGTTTCAATGTCCGGCCGGCAGGGCCCAGATGTCGAGCACGCCAGTGGATGCGTGCTTATTGGCGTTTCCCTCGGGGAGAGCGATTTTGCCGTCAACCACGATAGGGCTGTTCCAGTGGCCCCTGCCGCTTTCGAGATCGGTGATTTGATTTCCCTTTACGGCATCGTAAACGCGTAGCCCGCCGCCAGGATTGTAGACATAGAGCAAGCCGCCGGCTACAACCGGGCTGGTTCCGCCATTGCCGTCCTTCCACATCGAAACCAGCTTGCCGCCTTTGAGCGTCCAGGCCGCAGTCCCGCCTTTGTCGGCGGCAAACATCCACGTCTTCCCACTATGACGCCACACCGCCGGAGCGGTGAACAAATCAGCCTCCGATGGTGTGGACACAGTCTGTCGTTCATGATCCTTATGTGGAGCGGTTCCCGCAATCGCCTTGATGCTCAGCAGGCGGATCTGCCCGTCTTTGCCTCCTTGCGCCAAATTGTCGCCGCCCAGAAGCACGGGTGAAGTCGAACCGACGTCCAGATCGCGGTCATTGAGTTCGGTGTTATTGGTGGGAGTGTAGTTACCGAGCATCCGTGTGGCGTCGGAATTCAGTTCGATCAGGGCATCGCCCCAATTCGTTTTGCCGTCATAAGGACCGTTGCCCGTTGCCACAAATATGTTGCCGGTCGTGACATCGATGGTCGCCCCGGCGCGCCCCCAAATCGCGGATTGGGCATCCGGACAGGAACTGGGCTCAATCAAGCCGGCGCGGTCGCTGCAGAGCGAATTCCATACGTGCAGCAGCTTACCGCTCTGAGCGTCGAGGATGGCGACGTGTCCTTGATAAGGCGGCTGATCGCCGACATAGCCGCCAGTGACGGCAACGATGTGGCCGCGAAACTCCTTCAGTGGCGATGTGATCTTCTCCCGTCGCGGCAGCAGCGTAATCGGAGTCGTCCACAGCGCGTGCCCGTCGGAAATGGCGAGCTTTCGAATGGCGCCGTCGGGCGCCGCGGCATAGATGTGCTGGCGGTCGGGATCGGCTACCGGAGTGCTGTTAGTGATCTGACGGGTACCCTCCCAGGTGGAGTATTTGGACGGCGTATATTCCCATAGAATGGCGCAGTCGTTGGCATCCACGGCAATCGTCTTCCCGTAGGTGGTGGTCACGAAAAAGACGTCGTGCTTCGAGCCCTTTATGGTGGCCTGATGGAGATAAATGACGGAGGCATCCACCGTGCCATCTAGGTCAACCTGGCGCCGTTTGAGAGAGGCTACATTCGCGGCAGTAATGCCGGTGGCGTCCGGCGGTGCGCTGGAGCTGGTTAAATCCCAGCCGAACTGGGGCCAATCTTTTCCTGTGCCGTGATCCGCTGCCTGGGCCATCAAGCCCAGCATTCCAACTTCGGCGAAGACGAAAATCAACGTAAACAGGCACCGAAAGAGACCCGCAGTGTCAGCCATGGCTCAATCATACGCCCGCTTTAACGAACACCACTGTCAGCCCGGCAATAGGCGAGAAAGCAGAAGAAGACGAGTTTAAGCGAGAGCTAAATTCAGATTTGCAATGGCTTCGTCAATTTCTGCTGTGTTCTTATAGCCAACCGTTACGGAATTAACGCCCGCGTGCTTGAACGCGAATTTCATTGCTGCCTGCCGGTCCTCGCGCTGCGTGAACCTACCCTCTCCCACCAGTTTCATGCTGATCACACCCATTCCGCCCTCCCGGGCCTGCTTCACGCGCGTGACGACTTCGCTTACATTTCCCAGGCCGGAAGTGTTGTAATCCATGGCATCCATTGCGACGCCCTTATGATTCATCCGAATCATCGCAATTTCGAGCCACTTGGTTTCCGGAACCTGGCGCAACGCCGGAAGTCCGTGGACCGATGCGCCGCGCGCGATCACGGCCTTTCGCGATTGCGCTTCCTGGATGCCGTCCTGCCACCGAAGACTGTCGGTTGGCCATGACGCAACATGCTGCCAATGCAGCAGCATCACATCGAAGTACTCGGTATTCGCGAGCTTACGCAGTTCATCGATCTTCTGTTGGGGATCTACACCTTTGCGCGTGGTCACTTTCGACATGAGCCGGTAACTATCGCGCGGAATGCCTTTTAAAGCCACGCCGAGCATCCTGTGCATTTCGTCGTACGATTCGGCAGTCTCAAAGAAACGAATGCCGTTGTCGTAGGCGTAGCGCACCAGCCTCGTAAACTGGTCCTGTCCCAAATCGCGCTGTACTCGCCCGCTAAAGGTCCCGGTGCCAAACGCGAGCCGCGTTACTTTGACGTCGGATTTTCCAAGCGTTACCCAATCTGTTGCTTTCGCGCCCGCCGCGGTCAACGACAAGCTTCCGGCGCCCGCGAGCGCGCTAGCGGCCAATCCGGTCTTCAGGAAATCACGTCTGGAACAGTGAGCCATTGAACTTCCTCCAATGCGCGGCATTCTCGTGGGTTAGTAGTCGGACCGTTGCCGATTCCCACACCCACTATTGAACACCCGCAGCGCAATCGGGCGCAACGGCGGCGATGGCGCACCAACCCATAAATCCCGCGCCTTAGCCAACCGCTGGGCCCAATGGCGGATCTTCATCGAAGGGCTTCGGAATTCACAACCCGCAGCGGCTTTCCATTCAAAAAGGCAAGTGCGTTTTCCAGGCTTTGCCCGTAGTATTCTGCCCACGTCTCTTTCACGCCGTAGCCGAGATGTGGTGTCATTACCGTATTCGGCAGGCTTCTCAAAGGATGATTTGGCGGCAGCGGCTCACGGTCATAGACGTCGAGTCCAGCGATAATTCGCCCCGATCGCACGGCATCGATCAGCGCCGCCTCGTCCACAATGGGACCGCGAGACGTGTTGATCAGGATTGCTCCCGGTTTCATTCGCGCAATGTCGGCGGCGCCAATCAGCCCGCGCGAGCGGGGCGACAACACCACATGAATGCTGATGGCATCGGAGCGCGATAACAAATCCTCTTTGGAAACCAAAGCCGCGCCCGCCGATCGGGCTTTCTCCGCGGTCAAATTCTGGCTCCACGCCAGCACATTCATGTTCAGCGCCTGGCAATAGCGGGCCATGTGTGAGCCCAGGCGCCCAAGGCCGATGATCCCGATCGTTTTCCCCGCCAAGCTAACGCCAACCGGCAACCCTTCCTGAAAGCGTCCGGCGCGGATATTGGCGTCCGCCGCTGGAATTGCCCGGGCCGCGGCTAACAACAGGCCGAGCGCCAATTCGGCAGTGGCGGCCTCGCTGCCGCCCACACCAACGGTGTTGCACACAAGCACGCCCCGACTTGTGCAGACATCGACATCCAGGGAGCGATTGCGCGAGCCGGTAATACCGAGCATGCGCAGCTTCGGCAAACGATGAATCAATGAACCGGGCAACGGCGTTCGCTCACGCATGGACAAGACGATCTCGAAATCCGCCAACTTCTCCACGGCGTCGTTCTCATCGTTGAATGGCTGCTCAAAAAAGACCACGCTGGCAACTGCCGTCAAGGGTGACCAATC
Organism: Bryobacterales bacterium KBS 96; assembly: GCA_000381625.1. GTDB lineage: Bacteria > Acidobacteriota > Terriglobia > Bryobacterales > Bryobacteraceae > KBS-96. The sequence continues at coordinate 6,644,847 of KB906767.1, read as the reverse complement.
GGTGCTACTTCGCGCCACGCCCTGCCAGTCGTCTAAAACCGCTACTTTCGTCATTATTCCCATTGTCGAATGCCGCGGCCCCTGGTTCGGTTAGAGCTATAGACCGAAACAAAGGATCGCCGAGCCCGCTGCAACCGCTATAAATTGCTTGCCGTCGACCATATACGTCATTGGCGAAGCTTTCATCAGGACATTGGTTGGGAAATGCCATAACGGCTTGCCATACCGCTCATCCACCGCGGCAAAACTTCCGTTCGGATCGCTGTAAAACACAATTCCACCGGCCGTCGCCAATACACCCGGCCACGTCTTCATCAAAACCGGCCCAATCTGTGGAATTTCCCAAGCGACTTTGCCGGTATCGATATCGACGGCCCTCAAATATTTTTGGCCGGATTCGCTTTGCCGTTTGACAGCCAGGGTATGGGCCGCGGCTTCGTTCGGCTGGCATTCTTCAAGCGACAGGAAATAGTAAAGGCGCGTCACCGGACTGAAGGCCGTGGAACTCCAGTTCGCCGCATCGCCAGGGCAACTCGCTTCGCGATCCGATCGAGATATATGCCCAATCGAGAGATTCGGACGCCCATCCGACCCAATATCAGTAGCCCAATTCACCCGATGCAGGAATCTTTTACTGAGGAGCACTTGGCCATTCGTGCGATCCAAAACATAGAAGAAACCGTTCCGATCGGCATGCAACAGCAGTTTCCGCTGCCTGCCTTGATAGCGCGTGTCGATCAACACTGGCGGCTCGGTTGCATCCCGGTCGCGAATATCATGCGGGGTGAATTGGTAATGCCACTTTAACGCCCCGGTATCTGGATTCAGCGCGAGGATGCAATTCGTAAAGAGATTGTCGCCCCCACGTTTGCTGTCGTCGGAATCCGGAAACGGATTGCCTGTGGGCCAGTAGAGCGTATCGGTTTCGGGATCATAACTGCCCGTCAGCCATGTGGCGCCGCCTCCATCGGAGGGATCTCTCCCTTTCCAGGTGTCGTAGCCCGGCTCTCCCTTCGCCGGAATGGTCCAGTGCCGCCAGATCCTCTTTCCGGTTGACGCATCGTAACAGGCAATGAATCCGCGAATGCCCCAGTCGCCGCCCGAAACCCCCGCAATTACGGTGTCCTTGACGACTAGCGGCGCTATTGTAGAGCCGTAGTGCTGAGCCTCGTCCGGCATCACGGCCTCCCAAACAAGAGCGCCGGTCGTGCGGTTCAAAGCAATCAGGTGGGCATTATCCGTGACCATAAAAACGTTGCCGCCGAGAATGGCGACACCGCGATTTGTTCCTAACGATGCATCTCCAAACAGCCCCTCGGTGCGCGGGCGTGAATAGTGCCAGATCTGCCGGCCTGTATGGGCATCGAGCGCGAGTGCCTGATTCGGCCCGGTGACATACATGATTCCATCCACGACGATGGGCGTTACTTCTAACCCGAAATGGGCGATTGGAAACATCCATTTCACGGTCAACTTGTCGATATTCGCAGCGTTGATCTGACTGAGATCGCTATAGCGATTTCCGCTCAGATTCCCGTTATAGGTCAGCCAATCGCCGGCGCGGGGATTACGGATTCTCGCGAAGTCAATATTATGTGCCTCCGAGGACTCGTTGGCGACAGGCGTTTGCGGCTCAATGCCTGTCAACCGGCTCAGATAAGCGATCAGATCCTGAAGCTCGCCAGAAGTCGCCTTCAAAGGCGCCATCAAAGAACGCGGTTCCCGATCGACCGAGGAGATCTCACTACTCTGAAGCAGACGGAAGCGTCCGTTGAAGTCTTGCAACTGTAGGTCAAAGTTAGTTCGGCCTCTCGCGAAGCCTTCGATAATTTGCCCATTCCCCAAACGCACTTTTACAATTTCATAACCAGGAGTAATGCTCCGATCCGGGTGCAGCAGTGCCTCTTCAATCTCATTGACCGTCATCTCGCGACCCACGTTCGATAGATCCGGACCAATCGCGCGGCCACGGCCCTGCACCATGTGGCACGTGGCGCATTGCGCCGTGCCGAAGAAGATTTGCTTTCCTGCCGCCGGATTTCCCGACAGAACATTCTCCGCGGCCGACGAGTTCAACGAATACACAAAACCCGCGAGTGCATCGAGTTGCTGGATCGGAAGATTGAAAGCCGGCATACCGGCAGCCGGGATACCGTGTTGAATCACAGTACGTAGCTGCTCGATGGATCGCTGGCGCAGCCGGCGATTTCCCTGAAGACTCGGAGCTTGCGCGGTGCCGCGCGCGTCCGCTCCATGACAACCCGTGCAATGCTCGGCGTATAGCTTCCTCCCACTTTCAAGAGATATCCGTTGTGGCGGCGAAGCATTCTGGGCTGCAAGCAGCGCCGCGCTCAGAAACAAGCCGAATAGCAGGATAGAGCAACTGAACTCAAACCGAACTCTGGTTGCCTCGTTGCTATTTGCGCGGCGCCCAATTCGCGCTCGCGCCGTTATCCAAGGAGCCATCCAACAAGCGACTGGAAGAGGACCGGAAGTCGTCAAACCGCTCCCAGCCCCAAGCCGGTCAGATTGCCCGTCCGTAGTTGCCCGTCGGTAATATGGAAAATTCCGGGGAATCGGTCTTCCCAATCTTTGTTTGCAACCGGAACGTATTCGCGCGCATTGGCTTCGATGCCGGCGACACCCGGCACATGAGACGCAATTCCCGCGGATTGAATCAAGGAGGCTCCGGGACAAGTAAGATCTTGTACGCAGAGAAACATTTTAAGCTTTTGTCCAGCGGCCGCTAATAGCATCGCTTGCGTTTGCCCCTTACACGCCTTGAGCGCCGCCCCGGTGTAGCCCATATCCCGCGCAAGCAGCAACGCATCCAGCCCGGTCAGCGATTCGTCGATGACGACAGGAGCGAATTTTGCCGCCTGAAACATGACATTTTGCCGGTTTGCATTCAGATCGCGGGCAGTCGGCTGCTCGATGTACTGAATGCGCGCGAAACCGGCGGGGCTACCTTCTTTCACTTTTCGGATGAACGATAGCAGATACTCCACATTACGGCAGCGCTCGTTGAAATCGAGTGAGTAAAACCAGGTTGCGACCTTCCGCTTGGCTTGCGTTTCCGTAGTCACTCGATCGATTTCGAGCACGCGGCTGACATCGGACGCCAGATCGTCTCCATTCAATTTAATTTTTAGATGCGTGATGCCGTTGTACCCAATCCATTCGGGTAACGTCTCTGGCAGACCATCATTAATGGGATGCTTCACCTCGGCGGCCGTCAAGGGATCGGACGCGCCGACGGAATGATACAGCGGTAGGGTGGGTTTCGGCTTCGTCAAAATAAACTGGTTCAGCCACATGCCTTTGTAGGCCGGGCCCAGATAGCGCGAAAGATCGTTCGGCAGCAAATCGGGACCATACGTTTCGTAGACGTTGCGTTTATGGATTTTGCCGAAGGCATCGTGGATGGCGGCATCAAAGGGACTCGCCGTGACCAGCGTGCAGAGCTTGGGAATCGGTTCCGGAAGCTTCTGTTGCATGGTCACTTCCCTCGCGGCCTCCAAATAGGCCGGCTCGAGCGCCACATTTATGTCGATGGGATGGCCGTATTCTTTGTAGTCGCTGGTCAACTTCTCAACGTGCACAGCCAACGCCTTCATCGCAGCAAGCGTCTGGTCGTAGGACAACACCTTCGACGGAAAGGACCAGATATTGCCCATCGGCATGGAGCCAAACCCCTGGGCTCTGCGCCCGTCGGGCGTCTGAACGACGCAATTTACATTCAATAGCGTGACGCGATCTACCTTCGATCCGCCGAACATATAAGGAGCGCGATATTTGTAGTCCTGATACGAATGGCTTACCTGTTCGATTCGGATATCGGTTCGGCGGGGACTCGCGATAAGGGAGGGCACGGCAAATAGAGTTGGACAGGCCTTCAGGAATTGACGCCGGCGCCAGGAAGGTCGTATCGGTGCTGCAAAGTCATCAGGTGTCGTCACGCAAGCGAAGCCTCCGTAAGCCATGATCGCAGTTGCCGAAGATCCCGCCGCATCGCACGAAATACCTGCTCGCGCGGAATCGTAAGAGTTCTCTTCCCTTCGTTTGCGCCGCCGAGTGGGTATTCAAAGTGTAATTGCAGCGGCCCTGAGAAACGGCTCGCCGCCACCATATCGAAAAATGCGGGAAACCGGACCATTCCGTCACCGAGCGGTTTCCATTGGGGACGCCAACTTCCCTTCGAATCCTTCGCCCATAGAAAATCTTTGACGGCAATGCCGCGCAAGTATGCTCCCGTGATCCTGAAACTGTCGATCCAACCGCCAAAGCCGCCCTCTACCGTGGCATGTCCGATGTCGTAATTCACACCAACCGCCTGCGGGTCCAAACCTGCCAGGATTTCATGCAGATCCCAGATCGGCGCGCCCACGAGATCTACCCCGGAATGCGTATGATACATGGCTCCCACGCGGTAACGGGAATTTAGGTCGGCCAACTTCGCAACACGGGGCTTCAAATCCTCAAGCTGCTTGGTGAGCGGCTGTTCGCGATTGTATTTGAAGCCGCCCCAACGATACCGGCGTATCCCCAACTCGGCCATCGTTTGCAAAATATCGTCCGCATGAGGAGTACCGGCATCGACGATATCGGTTGTAATCATCGGCGCCTCCAGGCCATGGCTGCGAATGGCCGCAACCAGCGGAGGCAAATCCTGGCGTACTCGCGCGGGGTCTACGTGTCCGCCGTTACGAACGGTGACATCGATTCCGTCAAAGCCGATATCGGCCGCGGTCTGGGCTAGTTCCGCGCCTTGGAGAAACTGCAAATGCTTCGAGAAGATCGCTACCTTCAGCTTGGAGTTTGCTTGCTCCGTTCCGGACTCGCCAGCTATTGCTCCCGCTGAAACGCCGAGAACTGCCGCGCCCCTCATAAGAGAACGGCGTGATAACGAATTGGTTTCCGGAGACGCGCGGTTCATCGATTTGGTCGGCCCTCCTAATTTCCGGCCGACCCATCACGCGCTTCGGCGCCCGGTTCATCACTCGGGTTCTGTAAAGCTGTCCAAAGGGACTGGATCAGATCCACTCCGAACTGTTTTCGATCGGCAATCGTTGGTTCACGCCTGAGCTTAGGGCTTTTTGCGATGCGCTGCTCAATCAAAAATGCCGGCACTTTCCGGTCGTGAAAGAGCGCCTGTGGAGCATTCATGCGTCCGGGCTTTCCAATCGTCGTACTCACGGCATCGAATTGCGGCGTTCGTGTCGGCGCGAATGTTCTGGTTTTCGAAAGTATCTGGAATAGCCGTTCCATCAATGGCCGCGTGGCGCTGGACTGATCCGGAGGTCCCTCCAGGTATTCCGGCATTTCGTCGTTGTGGAGAGTAAGAAAGAAATTGACCGGATGACCCGAGTCGATCCAATCGAGAATTGCTCCTCGCTCCGCGGTAATTTCAGGCATTTTTTTCGGGTCCACCGTATCCCAGTTGCGGTTTAGATCGTATCCATATGCATTGAATCGAACACCTCCGCGCGCCACGCCGTCGGGATCGCACATTGGATAAATTTTCACAATCGCTCCACGCACGATCCGGTCCGCCGAGGGATTGGACGATAACAGAAAACGTATCGCGCCTTCGGCCGCCCATGACGAACCCGCCTCCCAGGAGTGCTGTCGAAACATCAGCCAGATCACCTTCTTCCCACGATCCGGAACCGTCGCGTCGAAAATAGTAAGCAGAGGGATTTCCCTGCCCTTCACGCTTTTCCCAACAACCGTTTCCTTGACGTTCGGCGCCTCTTTGATCTCTGTTAAAAGCTGAGCCAGATTCCGATTTGTGTAGGGCGGCACGTGAGCAATCCAAATGCTGTCCGACTTCGGCGTAATGTGTATCCGCTGAAGCGGCACGGACTCGTCGAAGTCAACCGTTTTCAGCTCATGCCACGTCTGCCGGTCATCGCTGTAGAACGGCAGCGTGTCCTTTGTGATGGAACCGCGCGTCGGCTTGTAATTGTATTCGCCGGGCAGATCCACCAAGTCCAACGTGAGCAGCTGACCCTTAGCCCCGTCGATACGAAAATAGAACCAACTCGCCTGCCGGTTGCGGCCGTCTTGATCGGTTTCTCCGGTCACATGGCAACGGAAGTGATTGGAGGCGACCCGATCGACACGTCCAAGATTTCCGCCTTCAAAATCGGCGTGAAAAGAAATCGCGAATAATGCGAGCAACGGAAGCATTCTAGGACTCGAACTCTACTATGTTTGCGACCTAAACATTAGAACACCAGCAGCGGTTGGCGCCAGTTCCGTAACGCACCGGCCAGCGAGATGCGCTAATGAGCCGCGTTCAGCGCAGCCATCAGATCGCCGCTTGTCGTGCTGGGGGCCCAATACTTCTCGATATAATCAATCACCAACTGCGTGCCGGCTGCATGCGAAACATAAGGTTTCGACTTGGGGTTATACATTGCGTCCGTCAAATCGCGGACGAGAATGCATGGAACGCCCCAGCGCGTCATCTGGCGAATTCCGAAACTGCGATTCAGAATGCACATGTTGGCGTGCACGCCCATCAACAGAATGGTGTTGATGTGGCGCTCTCGAATCAGGTTATAAATCTCGCTTCCCTTATCCGAAATGGCGTCGCCGGGCTTTATGGAAATCAGCGGGTTCTCCCGCGTCCACGCCTGATAGGTTTTGTTTCCGGTGTCGCAGCCACCATCGCTATCGTCGATCGGCAAAGGAGGGTCGATATGTGGCGCATCCTTGGGTGGGGCGACTTGCGGCGCATTTTCGGCGAGCAACCGGCCAGGCGTATTCGCATAAAAGCTCATCGTCTCTGACGGTGCGTGAATAATGAGCACACCCGCTTGCCTCGCGCGCTCCAATACGGGCTCCATCTTCCTCGCCAGTTGCTCCACTCGCCGCGTGGCGCCATCGCACCAATGTCGGTCCCACATATCGCAGATCACGATCGCCGTTTTCGAAGATGGTAAGGTTTTCTGCACGGAGACCGCATGCCACGATCCGTTCGATCCACCGGACTGGACCATATGGCGAAGTTTCAGATGTAGCTCGATCGGGGTCGTTGAAGCAATCAATAGAAAAGCTCCCAAACATCCGCAAAGCGCGACGCTCACAGCAGCAGGCAGGTGCTTCATCTGATACCTTAATATGCTAGATCATTTGGAATAGGTCAACCTTTTATTAATAGTTCCTGACCCTGTCCTCAGCCATTGGCCTAACGATTGACGTCCAATCCGGGAGTCGCCGGAATGAGGTTCAGATGGAATCGCGTATGCTAATCAGCGAATGAAACGAAGAACTTTTCTCTCTCATTCCGCCGCGCTTCTTACAACACCGCGCCTCTTCGCCGCGCCGGAACCCGCCTACTTCAGCCAGCACTATCTCCCCAAGACCGATTCTCACTACAAGGTCGTTCAGTCCTACATCGAGGACAAGCCGATCCCGGCCTACCATTGGGCATCCGGGAAGGCTTACGAAGCGTTTCTCGACCAGAAATACGGCATACGCATTCACTGGGGCCTGTACGCGCAGGCTGGGTTCCTCCACGAATCGTGGCCCTATCTGAAATTGAGCTACGACAAACGCGACGCCTACGACCAGATGTACAAAACCTGGAATCCCACTGGTTTCGACGCCGATGAATGGACAACGCTCTTCGAGGAAAGTGGCCTCAAGATGTTTGCATTTACCACCAAGCATCACGAGGGCTTTTCGATGTTCGATACGAGAACCCGTGTGCGGAAGCGTGTCCGATGGAATGCTTCCGGCGGCCCGGTGATTGAAGACTGCAACCTTGCCTATTCGATGATGGAAACGCCTTTCCGCCGCGACGTTGTGAAGGAGCTATGCGCCGCCGGGCACAAGCGCGGCTTGCGAATTGCGCTGTATTTTTCACATCCCGATTGGTATGACGCCGATTTCCGTCCCTACGCCGACCATCCAGTGCAGATTCCTTCGGCCGCGCAATATGACACGGAGGCGGCACAATCGAAAGAGGCGCTGGGCAAGCTGATATGGATCGCGCCCGATCCCAGCAAAGCGGAAGTGGATCGGATGCTACGGCGCCATCGCGCCCAACTCGAAGAACTGCTGACCAACTATGGGCAAATCGATATGCTCTCGCTCGATCAGTGGCTGGGTCCACGCGTCTGGCCGCAGCTTCGCGAAACGGTGTTGCGCATCCGCCAGCTCCAACCGGATATCATGATCCGCGCGCGCGGCATTGGCAATTACGGGGATTACTATACGCCGGAAGCTTTTGTTCCGGGCAGCAAATCGAACACCGGCATGCCCTGGATGGTGATCTATCCGCTGGCGCGCGGCTTTTCCTTCGACCCCGACGCATCGCAATACAAAGGCGCGCCGTGGATTATCAAAAACATCGTCGATACATCCGCGAAAGGCGGCAGTTTCCAGGTCGGCGTTGGGCCCGATGGCTCCGGACGCTTTCATCCAACCGCGATTCAACAATTAAAAGAGGCTGGTAAATGGCTCAAGGTATGCGGCAGCGGTATCTACGCCACTCGCGCCCGTGGCGGCGACCTCTGGCGAGAAGGGGACGACATTCGCTTCACGCGTACGAAAGATGACCGGGACATTCATTGTTTTGCATTCGCATGGCCTGGGAAAACACTCACGCTCAAAACCGTCCGGCCGCAACCACAAAGCAAAGTTATGATGTTTGGCTATAACGAACCGCTGGGTTGGCGGTACGACGCAGCCTCCGGTTTGTCGATCGATTTGCCGGAAGCCATGAGTGGCATAAAGAGACGCCCCACCGAGCACTGCTGGGGATGGACGATCAAAGTGGCGTAGTACGTTGGTCGCACGAGTGCACGAGCTCGTCAATCAGTCTGGCAGCAGGCGCCGATGACCCCACCGTCGCTTAGAAGCACGTTGCACTTAGGATCTCGCTATTTCACATTTTTTGTCATCTCTCCGCGTCTGGGCTGTTTGTTCTTGATGCGTGAAGTCCACAGCCGGGGAGCGGAGGGTGCCGTTTTGAATGCAAAATTCGGCGACCCGGGAAATTCGTTCAGAATCTGATTCGCGAACGGACATCCGAGAAAAATAGCATCATGGTTTTGCAGTCGGCTGACGGCTAAAGCGCCGATTGCGAGCGCTCCAATCGCGAATGCGCCGCCGGCAATGGCGCCACCCGGACCGTGCCCGCCTTAGTACGGCAGGCCTTCGCCGAACTTGACAGCGCATTCGGAACTTCGATCGATGAATTCGCCCAGATCTCCCATTAGCAGGGAAGCGCCGTCGAGCCCATCAGATATTTATCCAGGTGATGCGCCGCTCTGCGGCCTTCCGCGATGGCCCACACAATCAGAGATTGGCCGCGCCGAGCGTCGCCGGCGGAGAAAACGCCCGGCACGGACGTCATATAATCCTCGCCGGTTCGCACATTGCCGCGAGCATCAACATCGAGCTTGAGCTGATCCACAATGCCATCTCTCTTCGGACCTGAAAAACCGATAGCAACCAGCACCAGATCGGCGTCAATGGCGAATTCGCTCCGCGGCGCTGGTTCCAGGTGCGGCTTGGGGCCCACTCTAACCGCGTGTAGCTGGCAAACATTGCCCTCCGCATCGCCGCTGAAGTGAGTCGTTAACGCGCTCCATTCGCGAATGCCGCCTTCTTCGTGCGCCGGCTCCATGCGGAGCATCACGGGCCAGAGCGGCCAGGGCGTGTGTTCCGCGCGCGTCTCGGGCGGCATGGGATGAATCTGCAACTGGCGGACGGAACGCGCTTTCTGCCGATGCGCCGTGCCCAGGCAATCGGCTCCGGTATCGCCGCCTCCGATGATCACAACATGCTTGCCGGTCGCCAGAATTTCTTCAGATGGCGAGAATGCATCCCCGGCGCCGCGCTTGTTCTGCTGGGTCAAGTAGTCCATAGCGAAATGAATGCCGTTTAATTCGCGCCCAGGGATCTGAATATCGCGCGGGTGTTCGGCCCCGCAGGCGAGAAGAACAGCATCGAAGTGCTTGTGCAGTTCGTCGGCCGGGAAATCAATTCCAGCGTGAACACCGGTTTGAAACTCGACGCCTTCCGCGCGCAGTTGTTCCAGCCGCCGGTCGACTACCCACTTTTCCAGCTTGAAATCGGGAATTCCGTAGCGCAGCAGACCGCCAATGCGATCGTGCTTTTCGATCACGGTAACGAGATGGCCCGCGCGGTTCAATTGCTGAGCGGCCGCCAGGCCCGCGGGTCCCGATCCAATGATGGCGACGCGCTTCGCTGTCCGCTGGCGGGGAGGCTCAGGAACAATGAAGCCCTGCTCCCAGCCGCGTTCGACAATCGCGTTTTCAATGGCCTTAATGGTGACCGGCGTTTCGTTAATGCCCAGCACGCAGGCAGCTTCGCACGGAGCGGGACAGGTGCGGCCCGTGAATTCCGGAAAGTTATTCGTGGATTGAAGCTGCCGAATGGCGTCGTGCCAGCGGCCTTTCCAGGCAGAATCGTTCCAGTCCGGAATCAGGTTATTAACAGGACAGCCTGTATGGCAGAACGGAACGCCGCAATCCATGCAACGCGCGGCCTGCTGCTGCAGTTTGTCCGTTGGAAATTCCCGGTAAACTTCGAACCAGTCGTTGATGCGCTCGATAACCGGACGGCGAGGCGGATTTTCGCGGGTGTATTCGAGAAATCCTGTCAATTTCGCCATTGTTCTATCGAGCTCCTTCTTGCATAAGCCGCGATTTCGCCGCTACGACCGCGCCCGAGATTTTCATATGTTCGCCGGCGCGCGCGATTCCGAGCACGCGCTTAAACTCGTGCGGGAACACTTTCACAAACTTCGGCAGCATCTCCGCCCAATTTTCGAGAATCCACTTACCTTGCGGACTGCCCGTATATTCGACGTGTTTGCGAATCAGCGTTTTGAGCAACTCGAGATCCGCCCGCTCCTCAACCGGCTCGAGATCGACGCCCGTTTTGTTGCAGCGGGTATCTGAGAAGGAACCCTCCTCGTCCAGAACATAAGCGATGCCGCCGCTCATACCAGCCCCGAAGTTACGTCCCGTTGCCCCTAAAATGACGACCGTGCCGTTGGTCATGTACTCGCAGCCGTGATCGCCCACGCCTTCAACGACGGCCGTCGCGCCCGAATTACGGACGGCAAAGCGCTCACCCGCGACGCCATTGAAATACGCCTCGCCGCCGGTAGCGCCGTACAGGACGGTGTTGCCGATCAAAATATTGTTCTCGGGAAGGAAGGACGACGTCCGCGGCGGATAGACGACGATCTTGCCGCCGGAAAGTCCCTTGCCAACGTAATCGTTCGCATCGCCTTCGAGCGTCAGCGAGACGCCCTTGGCGAGAAACGCGCCGAAGCTCTGACCAGCCGAGCCGGTGAGCTGTACGCGGATCGTTTCGTCCGGCAGGCCGCTGGCGCCGTAGCGTCTGGCGATTTCGCCACTCATCATGGCGCCGACCGTGCGGTGCACGTTCCGGATCGGCAGATGGAACTCGGCCTTCGCGCCATGCTCCAAAGCATCTTTCGTCAATTCGATCAGTTGGTGGTCAAGGGCATCCCCAAGACCGTGATCCTGTTCGATCAGATGCCGGCGGCCGACGCGGCCCGGCACTTGCGGATGGTAAAGAATGGACGAGAAATCGAGGCCGCGCGCCTTCCAGTGGTCCGCGGCGCTCTTCATTTCGATCATGTCCGCGCGGCCAATCATTTCGTTGAACGTGCGGAATCCGAGTTGCGCCATCAATTGCCGGACTTCCTCGGCGATGAAGAAAAAGAAGTTGATGACGTGCTCGGGTTGTCCGGAAAACTTCTTGCGCAGTTCCGGATTCTGCGTGGCGACGCCGACCGGACACGTATTCAGATGGCACTTGCGCATCATGATGCACCCCACGGCGATAAGCGGCGCGGTGGAGAAGCCGAATTCTTCGGCTCCCAGCAGAGCGGCAATCACGACGTCGCGGCCGGTTTGCAGCTTGCCATCGGTTTGGACCCGCACGCGGCTGCGGAGATCGTTCATCACCAGCACTTGCTGTGTTTCGGCGAGGCCGAGTTCCCAAGGTATGCCCGCGTGCTTCATGGAAGTGAGCGGAGACGCTCCGGTGCCGCCGTCGTGACCGCTGATCAGGATGACATCGGCGTGCGCCTTCGCCACGCCCGCGGCAACCGTGCCTACGCCGACTTCGGCCACAAGCTTCACCGAAATGCGCGCCGCAGGATTGACGCTCTTCAAATCGTAGATCAACTGCGCGAGATCTTCGATTGAGTAGATATCGTGGTGCGGGGGAGGCGAAATCAGTCCCACACCGGCAATGGAGTGCCGAACGCGCGCAATTTCCTTGTCCACTTTATGGCCGGGAAGCTGTCCGCCTTCACCAGGCTTTGCCCCTTGGGCGATCTTGATTTGCAGCTCGTCGGCATTGATGAGATAGTTCGTCGTGACGCCGAAGCGGCCGGAGGCCACCTGCTTGATGGCGCTCTTCCTCGAATCGCCGTTCGGCAGGGGAATGAAGCGGGCTTCGTCTTCCCCGCCCTCGCCCGTATTCGACCGGCCACCGATGCGGTTCATCGCGATCGCGAGTGTCTCGTGCGCCTCTTTACTGATGGAGCCGAACGACATGGCGCCCGTGGCAAAGCGCTTCACGATCTCCGAAGCCGGTTCGACTTCTTCGATCGGCAGAGGACTGGCCGCGGTCTTTAGGTTCATCAAACCGCGCAGAGTACAAAGATTTTTGCTCTGCTCGTTGAGCAGTTGCGAGTACTCTTCAAACGTCGCAAAGCTTTTTTGCCGGACGGCGTGCTGCAGTTTGCTCACGGTAAGCGGATTGTACAAGTGGTATTCGCCGCTGACTCTGTACTGATATTGGCCGCCTGTGACGAGCTCGGTTTCGAAATCGGAAACGGCCCGGAAGGCAAACTCGTGTTTCGCAATCGCTTCCTTTGCAATGACATCAAGTCCGATGCCTTCAATGCGCGAGGCTGTCCCGGTGAAATATTGCTCCACCAGCGCCTTGTTTAGACCGATCGCCTCGAATACCTGGGCGCCACGATAACTTTGCAGCGTTGAGATGCCCATTTTCGAACAGACTTTGAGCAAACCCTTGTTGACCGCCTTCTTGTAATTCTTAAGCGCGGCGGCGAATGTCGTGTTGTTCGGCAGTTCGCCCTTCTTGGCCATGTCCTCCAGCGTCTCGACGGCCAAGTAGGGATTGATGGCGCTTGCTCCATATCCGATGAGAAGCGAATAGTGCATCACCTCGCGTGGCTCGCCGGATTCAATGATGAGCGCAACCTGGGTACGGGAACCTTCGCGAATCAGGTGATTGTGAACGGCAGTGAGCGCGAGCAGGCTGGGGATGGGCGCGTAGTCCTCATCGAGGCCACGATCCGAAAGAATCAGCAGCGTGTAACCCGATTTGATGGCAAGGTCGGCGCGACGGCAGAGTTGGTCGAGCGCGCGTTTCAGGCCGGCTTCGCCGTCCTCTGCCCGGAAGAGCATCGGCAGCGTGGTCGCGAGAAAATCGCCGCGGGACACGCGACGCAGCTTCTCGAGATCGCGATTTGTGAGAATCGGATGCGGCAACTTCAGCGTATGGCAATGCCGCGGCGTCTCGTCGAGGATGTTGCGTTCGGTGCCGATATAGCTGGTGAGCGACATCACGAGATCTTCGCGGATGGGATCGATCGGCGGGTTCGTCACCTGAGCGAAGAGCTGTTTGAAGTAGTTGAACAGCGATTGAGGCCTGTCGGAGAGGCAAGCGAGCGGCGTATCGGTCCCCATGGATCCAACCGCTTCCTGCCCATCGGTCGCCATCGGCGTAATCAGGAATCGCAGATCTTCGTCGCTATAACCGAAAGCGCGCTGGCGGCAGCGAATCGTTTCGTGGTCCGTCTCCATCACACGTGACGGCTCCGGCAGCGCATCGAGCGTGAGCTGATTCTGCTTGATCCACTCGCCGTAAGGCTGCCGCGAGGAAAGTTGACCTTTGATCTCTTCATCGGGGACCAGCCTCCCCTGCTCGATATCCACCAGCAGCATTTTTCCCGGCTGCAAACGTCCTTTGAATTCGATGTCCTCCGGTGGAATTGGCAGCACGCCGGTTTCGGACGCCATAATCAGCAGGCCGTCCTTAGTCACCAGATAACGCGCCGGACGCAGACCGTTGCGGTCGAGCGTGGCGCCGATCATCCGCCCATCGGTAAAGGCGACGGCGGCGGGGCCGTCCCAAGGCTCCATCAGAGATGCGTGATATTCGTAGAACGCGCGCTTCTCCGCCGGCATGGTGTTGTCCGCATCCCAAGCTTCGGGAATCAGCATGGCCATGACGTGCGGCAGCGAGCGCCCTGCCATCAGCAGCAGTTCAACGGCGTTATCAAGCGCGGCCGAATCGCTGACACCCTTCTGAATTACCGGGTATAGCTTTTTGATGTCGTCAAAATACGGCGAAGACAAAACGGCCTGGCGCGCATGCATCCAGTTCACGTTGCCGCGAAGCGTGTTAATTTCGCCGTTGTGGCAAAGATAACGAAACGGATGAGCTAGCTGCCACGTGGGAAACGTGTTCGTCGAAAAGCGCTGATGCACCAGGCAGAGCGCGCTCGTTGTATCCGGATCGAGCAATTCTTTATAGAAGGCCCCGATCTGACCGGCCAGCAGCAGGCCTTTATAGACAATGGTGCGCGAAGAAAAAGAAGGAACGTAGAAGAAACTTTTGTCGCGTATGTCCGAGTGAGCGACGGCCGCTTCGGCGCGTTTACGAACCAGGTAAAGCCTGCGCTCAAAAGCGTCCTGATCGAGGTGCGGTGGGCAGCCGACAAAAAGCTGCTCGATATAGGGCTGCGATGCACGGGCGACCCGGCCTATTGCGTTCACCGCCAGCGGTGTATCGCGCCAGCCGAGCACGGTCAGGCCTTCCTCGCGAGCGATCTCCTCAAGGAATCCCTCGCACGTAAGGCGCTGCTGGCGATCCACCGGCAGAAAACACATCGCGATGCCGTACTTTCCGGGTTCGGGCAAGGAAAAGCCCAGATCGTTCGCTTCACGCGCGAAGAAACGATGAGGAATCTGGATCAGAATGCCAGCGCCATCGCCCGTTTCCGGATCGCATCCGCAAGCGCCCCGGTGGACGAGATTCTCCAGAATTTGCAAACCCTTCAGCACAATGTCGTGCGAGGGCTCCCCGTTGATGTTGACTACAAAACCAATTCCGCAGGCATCTCGCTCGTTGGCAGGATCGTAGAGACCTTGGGCCGCGGGTAATTGATTGGGGGTGTCGACTGGATACACTTCGCCTCCTCAGGCTTCAGAGGAATACCGCCAGTATAGCGGGCGTCACAATATTCGTCAAATCGAATCTGGCTCTATTTACAATTAGGTTTTCTAATGTTAAGTTTACTGATAGGTGGCCCTCGAAAACCTTCAGTTGTTTAGAGACATTGCCCACGCCCGGAGTGTCAGTAAGGGCGCCAGGCTGAATGGGATCAGCCAGTCCGCGGCGAGCCAGCAAATCCTGGAACTTGAACGCCAGCTTGGAGTTACGCTCCTCGATACCGGCACTCGGCCGCTGGCGGTCACGGCTGCTGGAAAGCTCTACCTCGATTATTGCCGTGATGCGCTCCGCAGGCGGCAGGAGTTCGAAGCGGAGCTCCACCGTTTGAAACACGACACTGCCGGGAAGGTCCGCATTGCCGCCATTTATTCGGTGGGGCTTTCCGAGATGTCCGAGATTGAATCCCGGTTTTCGCAGCGTTTTCCGAATGCCGAACTAGTGGTGTCATATCTGCGCCCTGAAAAGGTGTTCGAGGCCGTGGAAGAGGACCAGGCCGACCTGGGTCTGATGAGCTACGCCGAGTCAACGCGCGACGTCGTGGCGCTGCCCTGGCGCGAAGAGGAGATGGTGGTGGCGGCTTCGCCGCAGCACCCGTTGGCTGGGCGCCGCACTATCGAAGCGGAAGATCTCGCGGGTTTGGATTTCGTGGGGTTCGACGAGGACCTGCCGATTCAGCAGGATATAGACCGCTATCTTCGCGACCGCGACGTAAGTGTTGTGATGGTGTTTCGGTTTGACAATCTGCAGATGATTAAAGAGGCGGTCGCGCACGGCGTGGGCATCAGCATCATGCCGGAGCGTGTGATGCGGGAGGATCTGGCGCAGGGAAGGCTGGTGTCTCTCAAGCTGAATCCGTCCGATCTGTTCCGGCCCGTGCGCATTGTGCACCGGCGGCGCAAGGTCTTCAGCGACGTGGCTCAAGGCCTGCTCGAAATGCTTCGGGAAAATCAGGCGGCTGAAGTCCTGGCTGCCGTATAGCATCCGGAGCGTTCCCAATCCGTCCGGCAGAGCAGCGGTTCACTCGCGAGGCAAGCCACGCGCCCGCGACGGCGCAACTCTTTTCGGCGCGCTCCACAAAATAATCGGCTACGCGTGTTGACGATTCCGAAAAGATTATAGGAATAAATCCAAAAGAATTGGTCGTCTGATGGAGATGTTTACCGTATTTGTTGGTTGGAACGTGAATTGCCATTAAGAACGTCGTGACGAAATCGCCGGGACACATTGAACCTTTGGACGGGCTGCGGGCTCTCGCAGTAACTGGCGTCCTCGTACATCACTTCGGCAGCGGCAGATTCGAGCTAGGCACGTATGGCGTGCTTCTGTTCTTCGTTATTAGCGGCTTTCTCATAACGGGCATTCTGCTGAGGATTAAGAACTACGTTGCCTCGGGCGCACTGACCGTGGGGACAGGACTGCGAATTTTCTATATTCGTCGTTTTCTGAGAATTTTCCCGGTGTATTACCTGTTGCTCGCAGCGCTATTTATGCTGGACGTGCCAGGAGTGCGGCAGCATATTGCATGGCAAGGATTCTACGCGACGAATGTCTGGGTGGCCATCCACCATCGATTCGAGGAAGCAACAGGCCCGTTCTGGTCACTGGCTGTGGAAGAACAGTTTTACTTGATATGGCCTTTGCTTATTTTATTGTTGCCCATCAGGTTTCTGCGCCCGATGGCTTGGTCTCTGGCAATATTTGCAGTGGCGTTTAGGGCTTTTGGCACTTTGCTATTTCACTTCGATCCCCTCACGACAAATACATTACTGCCGGGATCTCTGGACTCTCTTTCGCTTGGAGCGCTTCTGGCCATCGGAACGGACTCCGTTTGGCTGAGACGTAGCGGCCTGGTAGCCACTCTACTGGTCGTCGCGGAAATCTGCCTCGAATTGATGGGCAAGGGCGTCAAGCTGCGCTTGGCAACGCTTAATTTATTCTGTGTCTTGAGCGCCGTCGCGGCGGTGGGTTACGCGGTGGAAATGCCAGATTCCGCATGGGGACGGATATTGTCGTGGAAAGTGCTCACATATATTGGAACTATCAGTTACGGCATCTATCTGTACCACATGCCTCTTAACGTGTTGAGTGGAATGTCTGGCTTGCATACGGCAGTGCTTACGCTAATTGTCGCCACTCTCTCGTGGTATCTTTTCGAGAAGCCGATCAACAGGTTAAAGGACAGATTCCCCTACTTGCGTATCCGCGCTAATCCCGTTCCGGTTGCCGAGAGTTTAGTCACTGCCGTCTGATCACAAAAAGACCGGCGAAGGAATTTTGCGATTCTTTTATGGGAGAATTCCTGCGCGCAAGAGAAGCCCCTTTCCTACAGCAGTCCGTTTCCGGCTATGACGATCGTCCGAAGTTGCTGGCGAATTTATTCCATCCAGTACATCCGGAAGGCTTCGCCGAACAACTCACCGCCGGCCTTAGGCGTATCACGAAATGGCATCCGCGCTCCGAAGTTTCAACCCTTGCGACATCGGCTATAACATGCCTGTATGTCCACCTTCTGGACCGACCTTCGATTTGGCCTTCGACTTCTTGCGCGCAGCCCCGTGTTCGCGATTACGGCCTTGCTGCTTCTGGGAATTGGCATCAGCGCGAACACGCTGATTTTTAGTGTCGTCGATACATTGCTGTTGCGCCCCCTTCCGGTAAAGAACCCGGAGCAGTTGGTCCGGTTAATCGAGGTGCATCCGACGAATTTCGTCACGTGGGATTTGCCGTATGTGATGTGCGGGCAACTCGCACGCGCCTCCAGCTTGAGCGAAACGTTTTGCCAAGGCGCTCTTAACGTTGCTTTCGAACATGGCGCCGCTATCGAACGCATCCGGGTAAATGCGGTTTCGCGGAACTTCTTCTCCGCGCTTGGCATCCATGCCCGCCTGGGGCGCGTCCTGACTTCTGAAGACGACAAAGCCGGCGCGTTGCATGCCGTCCTTAGCTATGAGTTTTGGCGGAGCCGCTTCGCGGCATCCCCTTCTATCGTCGGGCGGACCATCCGGCTAGATGGACGCGCATTCACCGTCGCCGGCGTGCTTCCCCAAGATGTAAATGGTGTGACCGTCGATACCAGCCCTGAGATTCGCATCTCCCTTACCGCAGGACGGCAACTCGCCCGACTGCGTGACCCAAACGCGAACCCCGCTTTTCTGCTGCCGTTCCAGGTGTTCGGCCGGTTGCGCCCAGGCGTTGCCATTGAGCAGGCGGAAGCGGAGATCCAGCCGCTGCTTCATCAGGCCTATGAAGATGCCCTGTTGCGTGCGTTTCCGGAACTGGCGAAACAGCCCCGCAAGGATGTGTTCGATTCGCGACTCGAACTCGAGCGCATCGGCAACGGAGTATCTTCGCTTCGGGGGCAGTTCTCAAACGGACTAATTCTCATGATGGCGGGTGTTGGCCTGTTGTTACTGATGGCCTGCGCGAATGTAGCCTGCCTGTTGCTTGCCCGCTCGGCGGCGCGTTCTCAGGAGATCGGCATCCGCCTCGCATTGGGAGCGAGCCGCTGGCGCATGGCGCGCCAATTTCTCACCGAGAGTCTCGCGCTGGCGCTGCCCGGCGGCGCGCTGGGAGTGCTCTTCACGTTTTTGTGCAGACCGCTGCTAACTGCCGCTCTTCCACCCATTCGCGACCGGTCCGCCGTTGTTCAGCCTCTGGCCATTCATATTGACATTGACGTAAGGGTGCTGGCGTTTGCCGTGTCGATCAGTTTCCTAACGGCGCTATTGTTTGGGCTTTCGCCGGCGATTCGCGGCGCCTATCACGGTGCGGCTATCGCTTTGCGTGGAATGCGAACCACAACGGCGCGCCTGTCAGGGCGAAACATCCTCGTGGCGGCGCAGGTCGCCGTGTGCGTCCTGCTGCTGACAGGCGCAAGTCTACTGGTGCAGACATTCGATCGCATGCGCACAATGAACCCTGGCTTCGATCGCGATCACATCGCCACGTTCACAGTCGATCCGGGCCTAAAAGGATATAAGCCGGAACAGGCTAAACTTCTCAGCAAACAGCTTCTGGAAAAGACGCGTTCGCTGCCCGGCGTTGCCGCCGCCGGCATTGCGGCGCGAGGCGTCATGCGCGGCACGGGCATCAAAACGACGCTGGGCGCAGCCGGAACTCCCATTGACCGAAACGATTTCCTGAATAGCAGCCTCAATTCCGTAACACCTGGCTATTTCGACGCGATGGGAATGCACATCGTCACGGGACGCGATTTCACCTGGTCCGATAACGACAAACAAAAGCCACAGCGGGTGATTGTTAACGAAGCCTTCGTGCATCGGTTCTTCCGTGACCAGAACGCGCTCGGCCGTCTTTTCGGGGGTAGAGGTCCGAACGGATTGGCTAATGCCGACGATCAGATCGTGGGAGTGGTCAACGATGCCAAATACCGGTCGCTTCGAGAAAAGATTCCACCAACAGTTTATGGCGCTGCCGTGAACGGGTTCGGTTCCGATTTCATCCTTTACCTACGCACGCATGGCGACCCGGCAGCGCTAATCGCACCCGTGCGGGAGGTCTTGCGGTCGCTCGACCCGGAGCTTCCTTTTGTAGAAATGACAACGCTGCGGCAGGAAGTGGAAACATCGCTGTGGCAAGAACGTTTACTCGCCTGGCTTTCGACGATGTTTAGTTGTTTCGCAGCATTGCTGGCAGGCATCGGGCTCTACGGCGCGCTCGATTTTGCCATAAGAATCAGAACGCGCGAAATCGGCATTCGTGCAGCCCTGGGAGCCGGTGCGCTTCGCGTTATCGGGCTGCTATCGGTGGAAACGCTACTCGTCGTCACGACGGGAGTTATCGGCGGCGCTGCCATTTATGCGATGTCGGCGCCGTGGATTCGCCAGGTGCTTTACGGTGTGACTCCTTACGATCCGACGGCGCTCGGATTGGCTCTGCTCTTCGTAGCCATTGTCGCTCTCCTCGCCACCGTACCCCCGCTGTGGCGCGCGGTACGTATCGATCCTGCGTCTGCGCTGCGGCATGAATGAAGAAGGGCGGCCTGCGAGGCTGCCGCAGATCGAGGATCTGCCCCACCATGAACCGCTATGATCTGGCCAGAAGCTACCGGCGCGTGCTGGCGCTCTGGACCGCCGTTTTCGGCAGCGCCCACGCAAACAGAACGCCGCCGCTGCTGGTCACCACGTATTGCTTGCCGTCCATCAAATAGGTAATCGGCGAACTCTCCATATGACCGCCCTGCCCCGCGTGCCAGAGCGTCTCGCCGTCGCTGGTCCGCAGCGCCAGCATATTACCGGCGGCATCCCCCGTGAATGTCAGTCCCGAGTCCGTCGTTAACACCCCCGCGCCAGAGCCTCCCGGCCCGAGTTCGTGCGTCCAACGAAGCTTGCCGGTTTTGTAGTCGATCGCCTCAAGGACTCCTTTGCTCCAAACGCCATAGTCCGCGCCGGCCCAGCCGAACGTGCCGTCCGCCGGCTTGGCGAAGTAGATTCCATAGCTCGGATGAGCCGAGACGATAAACAGCCCTGTGTTGGGATCAAAGCTGGGCGACCGGTAATTCGTCAAGCCACCTTCATCTGGCGCAATCAAGCGGCCATCGGGAGCGGGTTCTTTGGCCGGATTCGGAATCGGCTCGCCCCGTTTGTCCACGCCGAGCGACCAGTTTACCGGCCCGTACGGAAGGCTTAACAGGCTTTTGCCGTTGGTTCGATCGAGAACGAAGAAGTAACCGTTACGCGAAGTCTGCATCAGCATCTTGCGCGGCTTGCCATCGAAATTCGCATCCACCAGCACGGGCGTTTCGACGGCGTCCCAATCGTGAGTATCGTGCGGTGAGGCCTGGAACGCCCAAGCCAGTTTGCCTGTGTCCGGATTCATCGCGACAATGCTGCACGTGTAAAGATTGTCGCCGGGCCGGGGCTTGCCGTTCAGCACGGGCGTCGGATTGCCCGTTCCCCAATACACGAGATGGAGGTCCGGATCGTATGTTCCGGTCATCCACGTCATGCCTCCTGTAGTGGTGTTGGGAGTTCCCGGCGGCGGCGTACTGTTCCACTGCCATTGCGTCTTGCCCGTCTCGGGATCGACCGACCGCAAAAAGCCAGCCAGATTGTCGAAGTCGCCGGAAACGCCAACGAGTATGTGGTTGCCAACCACGAGGGGCGCCAATGTGGTCCAGTAACCCTTCTTTGAATCGGCGATGACAACGTTCCAGCGGACCGTGCCATCCTTTGCGTTCAACGACACGAGATGCGCGTCCGGGGTAACGAAGAACAGCCAATCTTTATACATCGCGACGCCGCGATGTCCGATATGAAATCCTTTGTTATCCGGATATTGGTAGTGCCAGATCTGGTGTCCGGATCGCGCATCCACCGCCCAGACATGATCGGGAACGGTGAAGTACATGATGCCGTCGACCACCAGTGGCGAGGATTTGATGGTGTCGTGCTGGCCCGTCTGGAACGCCCATGCCAGGCCAAGGTTCTCCACATTTTCCGGAGTGATCTGTTTCAGAGCGCTGTGCCGCCTTCCGGAGTAGTCGCCGTGATACCCCGGCCACGTGTCCGGCGGCGGATTCAGGAGAAGGTTCGAGGTGACTCCCTCCTGCGCTGAAATCGCGCCGGAGATCGCAACCAATGCCACCGCCGTGGTGGCGAGTCGGATTACAGTATGCAAGGCCTTCATATTCGATGTGGAACGTTTCAAAAGCAGTGGCAAGTTAAATTACAAGGCGTATCGGCAAGCATTCGCTAACGCAATGTCTGCAAATACGCCATCAAATTGTGAATGTCGTCGTCGGTATATTTCGCAAGCAACTCGGCGTGAGCTTCGGCCGGCGCATCAATCGTATATTTCACTTCGCTGACCGGCCATGACCGGTACCAGCCGGAGGCGTTCTCCAGCCCGATGGTGAATTCGTCCTTGTACGCCAGCGTCCCCACCACGGTTTCGCCCGATGGAAGCGTCACGCTAACCTTGCCGCGCGCCTTTCGTGGATAGAGCATTTGCATCTCGAGCCGCAGCCCCTGATATCGCGAGGCGACGCCAGCGAGGTCGCCGGTAGGCGAATGGCATTGTGAACAGGTTCCCGCCCCATTGAAATATCGCTTGCCCGCTTCCACATTGCCGGTTTGAAGATCGGCCACATCGACGCCTCGGCGGCCACCTTTCTGCGATTCCGCTTTTGTCTTTTCCGTGTGGATGAACGCGACCAGCGCGGCAATCTGTGGATCGGGCAAATTAAACGCGGGCATGCCTTTATCCGGACGGCCGTTCCGCACAACGGTTCCGATTTTGTCGCCGTTCACGTCGCCGGCAACAACCGTTGACCGCGTCAGGTCCGGACCGGTCTCGCCGCCGGCCGCGTCACGCCCGTGACAAAACGCGCAGTGCTGTAGGAATAACGATTGGCCCTGCTCGACCAGAGCCGGAGCGAACGTCTGTGGCGCAGGCTTCGCGGCGGGACTCTGCCCTCGCGCCAAACAGACGCTCATCACCAGGGTTGCTGAACCCAATGCGACCAGTCGCAAACGATGACGCACGAAATGCATTATAAGAATCGCCTCTGTACCTATTTGAGGACCCAAGCCGGTATCCGACCCGTGCCGGTCCTTCTGCTCCGATCCAAGAAGCATTCTGTCACACCGAAAGACCCGCTTGGCTCTCGCAAGGCGGCTCCCTGTCAAGGTAGCCTGCAAACGGATCCGCCGCGCGAGAGCGCGCGGGTTCCACGGTTTCCGAACCCGCTTACTCTCGCAAGCGCTGCGCGATATGGTAAAAGCTATCACTCAGAACTGCGATGAATACCAGAAGAGAGTTCTTCAAACAAGCCGCATTTTTGTCGGCGGGCGCCGGCCTGACCAATTTGCTTTTGCCGGCAATTGAACGCGCGGCGGCTATCGATCCCCAGGCGGGAAGTACGTATCGGGACGCCGAGCATATCGTCATCCTGATGCAGGAGAATCGTTCCTTCGATCACTTGTTTGGTACATTGCGTGGAGTCCGTGGATTTAACGACCCTCGGGCAGTTACACTTCCGGATCAGAATCCGGTCTGGCTGCAAACGAACGCCGCTGGCGAAACATATGCTCCGTTTCGTCTGGACATCAAAGACACCAAGGCGACCTGGATGGGCTCGCTTCCCCATAGCTGGACCGACCAGAACGACGCAAAAAACCACGGCAACCACGACAAGTGGCTGATCGCGAAACCATCCGGCCACAAGGAATATGCGTCGATGCCCTTGACGATGGGGCATTACACACGAGAGGATCTTCCTTTCTACTATGCCTTGGCGGACGCGTTCACGGTTTGCGATCAGCATTTCTGCTCCTCTCTCACGGGGACAACGCCCAACCGGCTTTATCTCTGGAGCGGAACGATTCGGGAAGAACAGACTCCGAATTCTCATGCCAACGTACGAAATTCAGACGTTGACTACGGTTCGTGGGCGCACTGGACGACTTTTCCGGAGCGTCTGGAAGCCGCATCCATTTCGTGGAAAATCTACCAAAACGACGTAAGCATCGACAGCGGATTAGACAGCGAGGCGGACAGCTGGCTTACTAACTTCACCGACAATCCGATTGAATGGTTTTCGCAATACCATATAGAGCTGTCGAAAACTCATCGCGAATACATTGAGAAAGTCATTTCCGCGCTTCCTTCCGAAATCGAAGAGCTTCAGAAAAGAGTGACTGCGGCCGCGGAGAATCCCGAGAAGCATGCAGAACTCGCCAAACTGCTGGACAAAAAGCAAACCGCGCTGCAACGGGCCGTGGCAGAGCGCAGCGCCTGGGTCAACGAAGACCAATTGCCGGAGCGCGAACGCAACTTACACGCGAAAGCATTCACGACGAATCTTCATGACCGCTTCTACCGTGAGCTTACAACTCTGCGTTATCGGGACGGCGATATAACACGAGAATTAAAGGTTCCGAAGGGAGACGTTCTCTATCAATTCCGCAAAGATGTACACGGTGGCAATCTGCCGTCCATATCCTGGCTGGTCGCTCCGGAAAACTATTCCGATCATCCGGGAGCGCCGTGGTTTGGAGCGTGGTATGTCGCGGAAGTGATGGACATCCTCACCCACAATCCCGAGATATGGAAGAAGACGATCTTTATTTTGACTTACGACGAGAACGACGGATACTTTGATCACGTACCTCCGTTCGGCGTACCGCATCCGGGTAAACCCGAGACGGGCGCCATGTCTTCCCCACTCGATGGAGCGGTGGAATACGTCACGCTGGAGCAGGATCTGGCCGGCGAACCGGGACATGGCGCGCGGGGAGGTTCCATCGGCCTGGGGTTTCGCGTTCCGATGGTTGTTGCGTCTCCCTGGAACCGCGGCGGCTATGTCTGTTCACAGGTGTTCGATCACACGTCCGTGCTGCAATTTCTGGAGCATTTCCTCACGACGAAAACAGGTAAAGAGATTAAAGAATCAAATATCAGTCAGTGGCGTAGAACGGTATGCGGAAATTTGACCACTACTTTCCGTTCAGAGGAACAAGGCGCCGCTACTACTTTGCCGTACCCCGGAAAAGATGCCGTAATCGAAGAGATTCACAAAGCGAAGTTCAAGGGGCTTCCTGGTTACCGGCAGCTATCGCCACAAGAGATCGCCCAATTCAAACAGGATCGTTGGGCGGCATCGTTCAATCCTCAGCAGGAAACGGGTGTGCGGCCCTCGTGTCCGCTCCCCTATCAGTTATATGCGGAAGGGCGCGTCGACAGAAAGACAGATACATTTGATCTGTCACTCGAAGCACGCGACGAAGTTTTTGGACCGAAGTCCTCCGGATCGCCCTTTTTTGCGTATGTTCCCAGTAGAAACGAAGAATCTCGAACGAGAACGTATACGGTGGCGGCCGGAAATGTTCTGACGGATTCGTGGCATTTGAACAAATTTGAACACGATGTCTATCACGTGCGCGTCAGCGGCCCCAACGGATTTTTCCGTGAATTCGCCGGTACGGCGGAAGATCCCACAGTGGAAATTCGCTGCGAATACGCACGCCATCCATCGAGCAAAGGCTCTCTCAGCGGCGACGTTGAAATCCGATTGGCAAATCTGGATTCACGAAAAACTTACACGTTTTTGATCGAAGATCTCTCCTACAGTGGCGGCAAGAAGGGCGTTACGGTTAAACCCGGCAAACGCGCGTCAGTAATTCTACCGCTAAAGCGAAGTTTTAGCTGGTACGATTTTACGGTGAATATCGACGGCGCGGAGACGGATTCGTTCATGCGACGGTATGCAGGGCACGTTGAAACAGGGAGAGCCAGTTTCAGCGACCCGCTCATGGGACGGGTCGGTCTCGATTCGCGTCACTAAGTACAAGATTCGTAAATACGGTAACGTCGCGTTGGTCCCACTCCCGGAGCGTCACCGGGAGGCGGTCTAGGCGTGGCTCGATCCTACAACAGACTACGAATTATGTCGGGGCCGGGCATGCCCGGCCCGAACAAGTAGGATTTTTCGATCACGGTTCCAGGATGCTGGTCTTCTTGATGTAATCCAGCCGCGGGAAATGCTCTTCAAGATAGTCGTTGCCTCTATCGGTAATGGCTTGTTGGTCAGGCCCTTGTCCGCGCGGGGCGCCTTCTCCATAGCCGCCGTAGAGGCTCTCGATCACGTTCATACCTTCCGAAATTTCGCCGAAAGGCGTGAATCCCTGTCCGTCCAGACCGGTATTGTCGTTCAAGTTGACGAAAACCTGAGTTGTGCGTGAGTTGGCTCCGGCCGTTGCGAATGTGACAGTGCCGCGGCGATTGCTCATCTTGAATGGGTCGTCCTTAATCGAAAGAACGCTCCAGTCCTTCGCCACCTTTGGATCGCCGTTAATGCCCCATTGCACGATGAAGCCAGGCAGCATACGGAAGAAGTAATTGTGATCGAAGAAGTGCATCTTCATCAGCTCATAGAAGCGATCCGCGCCGAGGGGCGCCCAATCGCGATGCACCAGGACGACGAAATTGCCTTTCGTTGTCGTAAACTGCGCCCGGAATTGTTCAGGCGCGGGGCCAGCCACCTTCGGCTTACTGCTGCAAGAAGAAAGTAGTGGAATTAAAGCCAGGGGTAGGGCGCATAACAGCGCTCTTCGTCCGGTCATTTTGCGTCTCTCCAATTAGGGCCGGAGCCAATTTCAACAAGCAGGGGCACCGACAAGTTATACACCGATTGCATTTCCGATTTCACCAATTCCTTGAGGGCAGGCGTTTCGCCGGATGGAGCTTCGAAAACAAGCTCGTCATGCACCTGCAACAGCATGCGCGATTGCATGTTGCGCTTGTCGAGCAGCCGCTGAATCCGGATCATGGCGATTTTGATGAGATCGGCGGCAGTGCCCTGCAACGGCGTGTTTACGGCCGTCCGCTCCGCAAAACCACGGGCAGCCGGATTGCGGCTGTGCATATCCGGAATAGGTCGAATGCGGCCGAGCAGCGTTTTGGCGATGCCGGATTCGCGAACTTCGGCGACGGTCCGGTCGAGGAATTCGCGAACGCCGGCATAACGCTCGAAATAGCGGCGGATGTACAATTCCGCTTCCTTGCGGTCGATGCCGAGTTGTTGCGCCAGCCCGAAAGGCGTCTGGCCGTAGACGATACCAAAGTTGACGGCCTTCGCTCCGCGGCGCATTTCCGGGGTGACCATGATGGGATCGATATGAAACACCTCGGCAGCCGTTCGCGTGTGGATGTCTTCACCGCGCGTGAATGAATCGACAAGAACCGGATCCCGAGACATGTGCGCGAGTAGGCGCAGTTCGATTTGCGAATAGTCGGCCGTAATGAGATTCCAACCAGGTTCCGGGATGAATGCCGCGCGGATCTCGCGGCCAATTTCGCTGCGGATCGGGATATTTTGTAAGTTCGGATTTGAGGAGGAAAGCCGCCCGGTAGCCGCGCCGGTCTGATTGAACGTCGTGTGAAGGCGTCCGGTTGAAGGACGGATCAGCGCGGGCAGCGCATCGACATAAGTGCCTTTCAATTTCGTGAGCTGGCGGTAATCTAGCACAAGCTGCGCGATGGGATAGTTTGGCGCGAGCGATTCGAGTACATCCGCCGCCGTCGAAATCACTTTGCCTTTGCCGTATTTGATCGGCGACGGCAGGCCCATATCCTCGAACAAAACTTTGCCCAGTTGCTGAGGCGAGTTAACGTTGAATGTCCTGCCTGAAGCGTCGTAGATCTGCGCGGCAAGCTGCTCGATCTCCGCTGTAAGCCGCTGCGAAAGCAGACTGAGAGCCTGCGAGTCGATTCGAATACCGAACTCCTCCATGGCTGCCAAAACCGGCGCCAGAGGCAGATCGATCTCTTCATATACGGGCAGCAAACCTGCCTGTTCGACCCGGGGCCGGAAGATTTCGAAGAGGGCGAGGGTGGTTTCTGCCTGCTGCTCGGCGGCGGCGTTCAGCTTGCGGTCGAGAAACCGCTCGGCGACGACTTCGGGGGAGCAAGCGCTTGGGTCCGCGCAGAGCAGGAACGCGAACAGCATCACGTCGTGCGCGACGTTTGCCAGCTTGACTCCGGCGGCGTGGAATGCCAGCGCCGCGCCCTTGGCGTCGTGAACAACCTTCAGCACGTCGCGAGATTCGAGCGCCGCGCGGGCCGCTTCAATCAACGCGAGAGGCACGGCTCTACCTTCGCCGGCGCGGTAGGACAATCCGAAGAAACCGTTCGTTGCATCGATGGTGACGGCGAGCGGCGCATCCGGCGGACGGGCGGAGAGCCACGCGCCAACTTCTTCGGCGTTGGAGAGAGTTGCATAATCGCGGCGGTGGCTATCGTCTTCAGCCGGCAGGTCACGCAGGAGGCTCGTAAATTCCATCTCCTTATAGACCTGCTTCAGCGCGGGGAAGTCCGGCGTCTGCGCTGTCAAGGCTTTGAGGCTCCATTCGACCGGCACTCCCGTGTGAATAGTCGCCAGTTTCTTGCTGAGCAGGATTTGATCGCGATGGTTCAGCAGACTCTCGCGGTACATCTTGCGTTCTACCTCGGACGCGTGTTCGAGGGCCGCCTCGACGGACCCGAACCGGATGACGATGTCTTTCGCGCCTTTATCTCCGATGCCCGGAGCGCCGGGAATATTATCGATTGCATCGCCCTTCAGCGCCAGAAGATCCGCAACCTGACCGGGCTTTACACCCATGAACTTTTCGACTTCGGCCGCGTCATACCAGGCATCCTCCTTCATCGGGTTGAGCATGAAGACGCGATCGTTCACAAGCTGCAGCATATCCTTGTCGCTCGATACGATTACTACCTCAAGCGGCTGGTCTTGTTGCCTCCAGGCGATGGCTCCGATTACATCGTCGGCCTCGTAGCCGGGAAATTCGAGGATGGGGATGCGGAGGGCTTCGAGCGTGCGCCGGATATAAGGAATCTGAGGACCGAGGTCGGGCGGCATCTCGGTGCGGTTCGCCTTGTAGTCCGCAAAAGCTTCGGACCGGAACGTGGGTTCCGCGGATTCGAAAATGGCTGCGATGTAGTCTGGCTTATAGGAAGTCAGGAGCTTGCGGACCATATTATGAAAAATGTAAACAGCTTCCGTCGAAAGGCCCGTTGAGGTCCGCATGGGCGGCGCGCCGCTGCGGGCACGGGCGTGATAAGCGCGGAAAATGAAGCCGAAGCTATCGATCAGGAACAGTCGGGGCGTGGTCACTCTCTTCAGGTTACCGTTGCGCACGGCCGGGATTATGCATTGTAGTTCGCGGCGATCTTCCGAATCTGGACAAACTTAACGGGTACCCATTCGAAAGAAGCACGAAATCCCGCAGTTCAGTAAAAGACATTGCATTGGGCTAATCCTCGGGGATATACTGCAATCGCGACACGTTGGCCAAGGCGGCTGTTTCACCGTCATTGCCTGTCCACACTGCACAAGCAATACAACGCAAATATCAGCAGTGTGACTAATTTCGACATCCTCGTTATGAGATGCGGGATGCGCGTCGAAGAGGCGCCTGCCACAATGCAGAGAGACGCGAGATCGCGGAAGTGCTACCGCCAGTGATTCGATTGTCTAACCTTCGCTCACACTTGACAGCGGCGCCACACGCGACCTCAAGATAAGGAAGAAGTACAGGAATGGACGAAACGACAGAACGCAACCTAACACCGGACCTGGTTGGGATTCTGGGCCGTAAGATCGTCGGGCAGTCCGGCGCTATTGAGCGAATTGTTCCCTATGTGCAGATGTATCAGGCCGGACTCACGCCGGAAGGACGCCCAATCGCGGTCTTCCTGCTGCTAGGTCCGACGGGAACGGGGAAAACGCGCACGGTCGAGGTATTAGCGGAGGCGCTGCATGGAAGCGCTCAGCGTTATGTTCGAGTAGACTGCGGTGAGTTTCAGCTGGAACACGAGGTGGCGAAACTGATCGGGTCGCCGCCCGGTTACCTGGGGCACCGTGAAACCATTCCGCTGCTTTCAGCCCAAAAGCTTACCGAAGCGACGACGCCAGAATCCGACATATCGCTGGTGCTGTTTGATGAAATTGAGAAGGCCGCTCCCTCATTGTCGAGGCTCTTGCTGGGCGTGCTCGACAAAGGCCGTCTCACGCTGGGCGACAACACCATTGTGAATTTTGAAAAGAGCCTGATCTTTCTCACCAGCAATCTTGGCGCGCGCGACATGATGCGGGAATTGAATCCGGCGTTCGGGTTCGAAGTGCCGGCAGAGGTGAAGCGCCAACCCGGCGATGTGGCCTCCAAGCTTGAAAGCATCGCTCTTGCCGCTGTGCGGAAGAAGTTTTCTCCGGAGTTCGTGAACCGGATCGACGCGGTCATCACGTACCAGCCGCTCAGCCAGGAGGCGGTGAAACATATTCTGGATCATCAAATTGAAGAGTTGCAGAATCATGTAAACCGGCGGCTCGGCCCGCGCGGCTTCCCGATTGAGGTAAAGGAATCGGCGAAAGAGTTTCTGCTGAGTCGGGGCATAAGCACGGAATATGGTGCGCGCGAGTTGAAACGCACGGTTCATCGGCATCTGACTCAACCCCTCGCGACGATGGTTGCCGAAGACCGCATTCAGCCAGGCGCGCGGGTGACCGTTTCACTCGACGAAGCGGCCGGGAAGTTGCGGATCGAAGCTGAGTCCGGAGCGCCCCGGCAGCCAGCATCCGAGAGTCTTTCGGTTCTGATTGTGGACGACAATAAGGACCTGCTCGGACTCTTGAAAATGGCCATGCGCGGCCAGAAATGGGAAATTGAGGGCGCGTCCACGGCCGAAGAGGCTCTCCAAATTGCGGAACACCGCCATATCGACGTTGCGCTGGTAGATTATCTGCTTCCGGATCTGGATGGGCTGGCCCTTGGCAAACGGCTGAAGGAGCGCTTGCCGGGAATAGAAATGATCCTGATGAGCGGTGGCGATCTGTCTCCGGCCGAAGAAGAGGCCCGCGCCGGTCATGCATTTGCCTTCGTCCAAAAACCCTTCCTGGTGGACGATGTGATTGCGTTGATTCGCCAGCGAGTAGTGCGCCCGCAAGATCCGGAGGCGAGCAAGACGGTGGGGTCGAGCTAGTTACCAGTCGCGCAAGATTTTATTTACCGAACAGGCACTCGTATCCGCCGTGCCATGCAACGCCCGCAGTAGCAGTGGCGCCGTTTGCAGGTTGACTTGAGCCGCCTTTCAGCAAGCGGGTTCGGACAACCGGGACAGCTCTCCCCAGACTGGTTTTGGCGCTGCCTCACGCGTCAAGCACTTCTCGAACTTTGCGCAGTAGCTGGGCCGGCGTGAACGGCTTTTGCAAAAACGAAGTGCCCGATTCGGAGAGCATCTTTTCAAGCAGTGCATGTTCGCTGTAGCCGGACATGAAAAGAACCTTCAGATCCGCTTGCCTCTGGCAGAGGAGCGACGCGAGTTTGCGCCCGTTGCCGCCCGGCATCACCACATCGGTAAGCATCAACTTCACATCTCCCGAATGAGCGTTGCGTATCGTGAGCGCTTCCTCCGCATTGGCAGCTTCGAGCACATAATAGCCGTTCGAACGAAGGACGGAGGTCGCCAGCTTGCGTAGGGCCGGCTCGTCCTCAACCACGAGAACGGTTTCATCGCCCCTTAGCGTTCCCAATTCGGGGATGGTATCGGCCGATTCGCCGGCCTCTGCGCGTGGCAAATAAATAGCGAAGGTTGTGCCGGAGCCGGGTTCGCTATAAACGGAGATTTGGCCGCCACTCTGCTGCACGATGCCGTAGACGGTTGACAAGCCGAGGCCGGTCCCCTGTCCCACCTGCTTCGTTGTGAAGAATGGTTCGAAGATCCGGGCGCGCGTGCCTGCATCCATTCCGCGTCCGGTATCGCTGAATAGAATCCGAACATAATCGCCGGGCGGAAAGCCCATTTGCCCGTCGGAGTACGTCCCTTCGACAGTCCAGTTCCCGCTCCGAATCACGATTCTGCCGCCCTCCGGCATGGCGTCGCGCGCATTCACGGCGAGGTTCATGATCACTTGGCCCATCTGGCCGGGATCGGCGCGCACTTTCCACAATTGCGGCTCGAGCCGTGACTCGATAACGATGTCTTCGCCGATCAGACGTTGCAGCATGCTCTGCATGCCGGAGATTATGTCATTGAAATCTACAGAGCGAAGCTGCGCGACCTGGCGGCGGCTGAACGCAAGCAGTTGCCCGGTCAGTTCAGCGGCCCGTGTCGCGGCATTCAGCACCTGTTCCAGCATCTCGGCATCTTCGGGGTTGTCCTGCAGCCGTCGTTGCAGCAGCACAGTATAACCCGTGATGATGGTCAGCAGATTGTTAAAATCGTGCGCGATGCCCCCAGCCAACCGGCCGACGGCTTCCATCTTCTGCGAAAGGCGTAGCTTCTCCTCGTACTGCCGGTCCAGCGTGATGTCTCTGGCAACATGAGAAATACCAACAACTTCGCCCGCGCCGTTGCGGATCGGCGATAAGGTCAGCGAGACTTCCACTTGCGTTCCGTCCTTGCGGACGCGAACGGTATCGAAGTGGCTGACCCGTTCTCCGAGTTTTATGCGGTGGAGAATATCCTTCTCCTCTTGCCTCCGGTCCTCGGGCAGCAGCCTCGCCAAGGAGCCGCCAATCATCTCACTGGCTGCGTAACCGTAGAGCCGTTCGGCCCCGCCATTCCAGGTTTCGATGATGCCGTCCGCCGATTTACCAATGATGGCATCGTCGGAAGAATCGACCATGGCGGCGAGATGGGCGACGGCCCGCTGGAATTTGACGCGGTCGGTGACGTCGCGCGCGACGTGCGAGGCTCCGATGATCTGGCCTTGCCGGTTGCGAATGGGAGAAATGGTCAGCGAAACGCTGATGATTCGTTCGCCCTTGCGGACACGCGGGGTCGCGAAGTGATGAACGCACTCCCCCGATTGAATGGCGCGAAGAATGCTCGACTCTTCCCCCATCCGGTCGGGCGGAAGCAGTATTTGCATCGTTTTGCCGATCATCTCGGCGGCGGAGTAGCCGTAAATGCCTTCGGCTCCGCGATTCCAGGTCTGAACCAGACCGTCAAGATCCTCGGCGATGATGGCGTCATCGGAGGATTCGACGATGGCCGCCAACCGGGCAATCTCTGCATCGTCAATTCCGCGATCGGCTCGCATACGGGTTAACCGCAATTCTAACGAAGAAAAAATGGGACGGGAGTCCGAAAATGGAATCGGCAACGGCATCGAAACCGTTCACGTCACAATAGAAGTAGAATGCGGTTTCGTTTCATCCTGTTTCTCCTTGGCGCGGCGCTTGCTTTGCAGGCGCAGCAGTCCATGTCCGTCGCGCAGTTGAAGGAGATGATTCGGTCGTGCATCGAGCAGAAGCAAAGCGACAAGGCCGTCGCCAGTTTCCTGAAAGACGTCAAATTGACGGAGAAGTTGGACGACCGGGTGATCGAAGAGATGCAAGGACAGGGCATCGGGCAGAAGACCCTGAAAGCATTAGACGATCTCCGCGATCAGTCGGCCGACCTGAAGGCGCCGACAAAACAGGAACTCGCCGCGGCAGCGCCAAAGACCTACAAACAACCGCCGCCGCTCGATTCCGTGCATCAGAAACAACTTCTGGACCAGATGCGTCAGTATGCGAGCAACTATACCCAGAATCTACCGAACTTTCTTTGCGCTCAAGTGACACGCCGCTATGTGGGGTTCCGTGGAGAAGACCCGAACCGCCTGATGGACACCGTCACCGCAAGGTTGAGCTACAACGAGGGACGTGAGGACTACAAGGTCTACCTCGTCAACGACCGGATGGTGAACACGAGCATCGACAAGCTGGGCGGCGCGGTTTCGACCGGCGAATTTGGCTCGCTAATGAAAGATGTTTTCGACCCGGCAAGCCAGGCCGATTTCGGATGGGATCATTGGGGCCGGCTGCGCGGCCAGAATCTGGCGGTATTCAATTACTTCATCGACAGTGGCCACTCGCATTTTACGCTCGACTACGAGCGCGGGGCGCAGCGCATCGTAACGGCGTACAAGGGCCTCATTTATGCGGACCAGTACACCGGCGTTATTTATCAGATCACGTTCAACGCTGTCGATGTCCCGCCGGGCTTTCCTATCCGCAAAGCTCAGACGAAACTGGATTACGATCTTGTCGATATCGGCGGGAGCAAATATCTGGTGCCTCTGAAGGCGAAAGTGTTGATGCACACGACGGACAACATCAACACGAGGAACGAGGAGGAATTCACGCTGTACCGGAAATTTGGCACCGAATCGAATATCACGTTCACTCCGCCGCCGATTGATGAGAGTCAAACAACCGAACAACAACCGGACTCGTCTCAGCAGCCCGCGAAAAGCAACCACGGCCAGCAAAATCAGCCATCGAACGATGCCAACCCTACCGGGCTTCCTCCGCCCCCAGCGCCGCCGCCTCCGCAATAGCGCTTAGGGCAATTTCATTCGCCAGTGGCCTGTTTGCATTGTCGATTTTAACTACCTTTATGCGGCCCTGTCCCCAGGGTTTCCAGCGCTGGTACGTGCGCTCGGACGCGAAGCCTGCGAACACGGCCACCAGCGGCACGCCCGCAGCGGCCGCCACGTGCTGGCCTGCCGAATCGTAGCCGAAATAAAGGCGGCTCTGGAGGATATGGCTTGCAAATGAGGCGAAGCTGCCGTCATGCACGAGAAGATTCTTGTCCGCCAACCGTTTCACCAGCCGATCGACACGCTCGGCTTCTTCGCCGCCGCTGCCCCGGTCGACAATCACCGTCCGGTCGCCCGCCAGCAGCGCGCGAAGGGCCTCGTATTCGAAATCATCCCCGACACGCTTCGCTGGATTCCCCCCAACGCCCAGGCTGACCGTCACTTCCGCCATTTCCTTGCGCGTTGTAAGGGCCAGGTAAGGCACGACTCCGTGAACCCCGAGTGTTTCCTTGACCCATCGCGCCGTGAGGACGGGCAACGGATCGGCAGATTCCGGCGCGTAAGCCCGGCTTTCGAAGAACAAGTACCGGTCTTCGTCGCATACAGGCAGCAGTCCAAGCTGGGTCAACCGCGAATCCGGATCGATGACGAGTGTGTCCGGATCATCGACGGCAGCACGAAGCTTTTCCGCTGCCAGAAGGCGATCTTTTAACAGCGCCGATCGGCCGTACGCAATGGAGAGAGGCTCGATACGAGAATCGCAAGCGAACAATTCGGCATTCTTAGGCGGCCCTACCAAGCAGATTCGAGCGTCCGGAAAGCATTCTTTCACAGCCGCCAGCACTACGCTGGTGACGGCAACGTCCGCTCCCAGCGTGACGCGGGAAAGCACGCAGACTCGCTTTGGGCTGCCGATGTAGCGGCGCACGGAGCGAACACGCGTATACCGCTCCAGGACTTCGCGAGCCGAATGCCCCGGCAACAGTTGCTCCACTACCGCGGCGAACAGGCGCGCATAGGCATTCGTCGCCGCAGGATCGAAGAGATCGCACAGAGGCTCGACAACATCGCGGAAGAAAGTGCGGGTAGCCTCCACCGCCTGACCGCCGGAATCGCAAGCGGCGCGGCGAACGAGTTCGGAAAGATGCGGAGAAGGTTGTGGTTCGCCCGCAAGAGCGGAAGCAAGCGCGCCACGAGCAAGTTGATCGATTGGAGCTAAGGCTGGCATGCCGCGCCTCTGCAAAACACGGTCCCCGATCTGTAGGGGCGAGGCATGCTTCGCCCGCGGCGTTGCTGGAAGGTAGTTTGGGGAGGCGGCGCTCGCCGTTCGTATCGGAGCAACATCGGCGGAGGCCGGGCTATAAATATTTCCCGATCAGCAGTTTCAGGCGGTCTTTGGCCGCTTGCGGAATGGCGTCTTTGCTTGTCAAAAGCGCATGTTTCAGAGCTGATCCGCATTCGCAAGTGCGCGATTTTGGCATGTTTTTGACGGCTTCCCGCACGGTTTTTTGCGCATTTTCAGCGTTTTTGAGCAGGTTTGAGATGATTTCGTCGATAGTGACTGCGTCGTGGCCCTCGTGCCAGCAGTCGTAATCCGTCACCATGGCGAGCGTGACGTAGCAGATCTCGGCTTCGCGGGCGAGTTTCGCTTCCTGCAGATTGGTCATGCCAATGATGTCCATGCCCCACTGCCGGTAGACATTCGACTCAGCGCGAGTTGAAAATGCCGGCCCTTCCATGCACAGGTATGTGCCGCCTTTCTTCCCGGTGACTCCCGCCGCCGCGCAGGATTTCTCCATCAAATCGGCGAGTTGCGGGCAAATGGGATCGGCAAACGCGATGTGCGCGACCACGCCGCCGCCGAAGAAGGTCGAAATGCGGCCTCGCGTGCGGTCGAAAAACTGATCGGGAATCACGAAATCGAGAGGTTTGTGTTCCTCTTTCAGCGACCCGACGGCGCTGACGGAGAGAATGCGCTCGACGCCGAGTTGTTTCATGCCGTGGATGTTGGCGCGAAAATTCAGTTCCGACGGCGAAATGCGATGGCCACGCCCATGCCGCGCGAGAAACGCCACTCTCTTTCCTTCCAGTGTGCCGACGATGTAGGCATCGGACGGCTCGCCGAAAGGAGTTTCGAGACGGACTTCGTCCTGCGCGTCAAAGCCCGACATTGAATAAAGTCCGCTGCCACCGATGATGCCGATATCCGCTTGTGATTCCAAGTTACTCATCTCTCCTTCAAACCTTCTATTGTGCCTTGCCCGGTCCGCTCTGAATGAGTTCGAGCAACACGCCGCCCGCGGATCGCGGGTGGACGAATATGTATTCGTGGCCGCCGGCGCCGGTTCGAGGCTCGTTCAGTAAGGTGGCTCCCGCATCTTTCAATCGAACCGCAGTAGCGGCCAGATCGTCGACTTTGAGGGCAATATGGTGGAGTCCCGGGCCGTGTTTCTCTAAAAATTTCGCAATAACGGAATTCTCGTTAAGCGGCTCCAGCAGCTCAATTCGTGGGGAACCGGCGGACAGCATGGCCACACGAACAGCTTCACCTTCGACTGTTTCTCGGCCCTGGAGCGGCATTCCGAGTTGCCGTTCCCAAAAACGCAGAGCTTCGTCGAGACCGCGCACGGCAACCCCGAGGTGGTCGATTTCAATACTCACGATTGCTCACCTTTCTCGCTGAGCGCCAGCCGGATCAAGTTCTCTACGGCTGCAAACGGATCGATTTCGCGGCGGCTCACTCGAATGGATTGCTCCGCAATCGCAGATTCCGGTACGAGCGACAAGAGCCGGTCACGAAACAGTTCGCGAATTCGGGCAGTCCAGATGTCGGCGCGGTCGCCTGCTCGGCCTTTCTTTTCCAGGATCGCGAGGGCGGTCTTCAACAATTCCTCGATGCCCTGCCCCTCCTTGGCAATCACGCGGCGAATCGGCGCCGGGAACACGGAACGATTCTTATCCGACAGACTCTGGACAAAACGAATCTCCTGTTCCAAGCCCTCGACGCCGGGCAAATCGGCTTTGTTGATAGCAAAGACATCCGCCACCTCCATCACTCCCGCCTTAATGGCCTGGATATCATCGCCCTGTCCCGGAACGAGCACGACAACTGTGACATCGGCCAGTCGCGCGATATCGATTTCGTCCTGGCCGACTCCCACCGTCTCGATGAGCACAACATCCCACCCGGCAGCGTCGAGCAGCAGAGCCAGATCGAGTGTCGCGGCGGCGAGGCCCCCCATTTGCCCCCGAGTCGCCATGGAGCGGATGAAGACGCCAGGGTCGGCGTGGTGTTCCTGCATGCGGATACGGTCACCGAGTATGGCGCCGCG
This sequence comes from Bryobacterales bacterium KBS 96, assembly GCA_000381625.1. Taxonomy (GTDB): domain Bacteria; phylum Acidobacteriota; class Terriglobia; order Bryobacterales; family Bryobacteraceae; genus KBS-96. Next base: position 6,607,395 of record KB906767.1, on the reverse strand, counting down.
AGAAAACGCGCTGCTCGGGTCCACCGCGAGGACACCAACCGTCTTTCCGTTTGCCCGCAGGGTACCTGTCAACGCGCTGACGAGGGTGCTCTTGCCCGCGCCGGGCGGCCCGGTGATGCCGATCGTGATGGCGCGGCCGGTCCGGTCAAACAGCTCGCTCAACAGCTCACGGCCATTGTCGCGACCATATTCGAGAAGGCTCGCGGCCCGCGCGAGAGCGCGCAAGTCCCCGGCAAGCACGCGTTCCGACAGCGATCCGGTTACCAAGCTATTCCTTCAGCAACTGGCGCGCAATCACCATGCGCTGGATCTCGCTGGTGCCCTCGCCAATGGTGCACAGCTTGACATCGCGATAAAACTTCTCGACCGGATAGTCTTTGATAAAGCCGTAGCCGCCGTGGATTTGCACGGCCTCATCGCAGACTTTCACCGCCATTTCGGAAGCGAACAGCTTCGCCATCGCCGATTGCTTTGTGACGCGCTTGCCGGCATCTTTCATGGCTCCCGCCTGGAACATGAGCAGGCGCGCCGCTTCGATGGAAGTCGCCATGTCCGCCAATTTGTGCTGGATGGCTTGAAATTCGGAGATGAAGCGGCCAAACTGTTTGCGCTGCTTGGAATACCTCAATGCGGCATCGAAGGCTCCCTGCGCCGTGCCGACGGCAAGGGCCGCGATGGAGATGCGGCCGCCGTCGAGAATGCGCAGGCTATCGACGAAACCCTCGCCAGGTTTCCCGAGCAACTGGCACGGAGATAGCCGGCAATCCGTGAACAACACCTCGCCCGTGGCGCTCGCTCTCATGCCAAGCTTATTTTCTTTTTTGCCAACGCGGAAGCCGGGCGTGCCCTTGTCGAGAATGAACGCCGAAATCCCATGCTGCGATGCCTGCCGGTCGGTGACGCACATGGCGACGCAGACATCGGCGTATTGCGCATTAGTGGTAAATGTCTTGCCGCCGTTCAGTATCCAGTGCCCATCCTGCAACACGGCGGTCGATCGCGTCCCCGCCGCGTCCGAGCCGGCTTCCGGTTCCGTCAAGGACCAGCACCCGATCCACTCGCCCGTCGCGAGTTTCGGAATATAGCGCCGCTTCTGCTCGTCGCTGCCTGCCAGATAAATGTGATTGGTACAGAGCGAATTGTGCGCGGCAATGATAAGAGCCACACTCGGGTCTACGCGCGCCAGTTCCTCGATGACGATGGCGTAATCGATGTAGCCCAACCCGGCGCCGCCGAGATCTTCAGGAAAAATGGCGCCGAGCAGTCCTAATTCACCGGCTTTTTTGATCGCGTCGAGCGGAAATATCTGGTTCTCGTCCCACTCCATGACATGCGGCGCGATTTCCGCCGCCGCAAATTCGCGAACCGTGGAGCGGAGCTGTATTTGCTCCGATGTGTATTCAAAGTTCATATCGACTCAGGTCCAGTAAGACGTACGAGCTTTGAATCAAGCATAGCGGACAGGCATGGTGGGTCCCGAGAGTTGGCGGCCGCTCCGTTAGTGACGTCCTCTCCCTGACGGTCGCGGTTCGGTGCGGCCCGCTAGGTCATGGGACTCCCTCACCGTGGCAGTCCGGTGCAGATAAATAGGACGTCTTCATCGTCTTTGGTGGGCCACAAGCCCGCTGACGCCCGGACGCCGTCGCGGCTCAATCATCATGCGAGCGCCGGTGGTTACAGCTTCGAGGCGAGTTCTGCGTCTTCGGTCAACTGCGGCAGTGGCACGCCCAATAGCAGAAGGATGATGCGCAAGGGAACGGGAACAAGCTCGCGGTAACGCCGGAAGAGCGGCCGGATATCCAGAAGCGCTCGCTCCAGGAGGTGAACGTTCAGAAGCGCCTCCTGCTGCTCTTGTGTAGGCGGCAGAAACTCGTACGGTCCCGCTTTGCGCCAATAGGCGCGCATCAGCGCGGACGTGACCTGCGTATACCAGACGGCGCCGATGTTGCGAAGCTGGTTGGGCGTAAATGCGCCGTGCCGCGTATCCGCTCCTTCGCGCAACATCCCAACCTGGAGCGCGTGCGCGAACGAATGGAGGAGGCTGGCGACATCCCGAAGGGGAGTGCGCTTGATGGATCGCTCGCTAAGGTGACGAGCCGGATCGCCTTCAAAGTCGATGAAGGTAAAACTACCGTTAGAGCAAAGGATATGTTCCAGCCCCATAAGGCCGTGATAGCGCGTCCGCACAGCCTGAATGCGGAGTTCATAGATGAGCCGGAACCGCGCGTTGATCTGATCCTCTCTATCGAGCACCTGGACGGCAGTTTCGCGAACGCTCTCGGGCAGCTCCGAGTAGTGCTGCCGCAGAAACTCGAACCGGCGCGAAAGGAGTCTCAGCATGCTGTGGTAGAGACTTTGCCGGTAGAAATCGTTGTAGCGCTCGGGCGCCAGCGCGGGATCGGGATTGTCGCGCGCAAGCACACCGTGCATTTCGGCAAGCTCCGCGCCGATGCGCTCGGCATTTTTCAAGGAATCGCCGAGAATCTCGCTCAGTTCGCTCGGATGCTCCGGGAGAATCGTGTCGAGCGTGAAGAAAACCTGCGGACGCGCCGCTTCCACCACGGAAAGCAACTTCGGTCCGCCCGCGCGGACGGCATCGTAGAATCCGGCGATCTCGTTCAGAGTCAAAGTCCACGCATCGCCTTCATTTTCGACGAAGCCATGCAGAATTCCGAGAGTCGTCACGCGGTTTCCCTGCTGGTAATCGAGAGTTCCGGCGAGCGGGGCGGCGTACGGGAAGGAATGCGTCTCCGTGAGCAGGCGGCTCATCACGACTCCGGGATGATCGCCCGGCTCCACCGAGCGGAGAAGCTTCAGAACGAAGCGATCGGCAAAGCGAATGCGCGTCTTGAGAGACCCGCACGGCGAAGGCTGAGCGGCAAGGGGCTGCGAGAGTCCCGACATCGCTTTGCGGAACCAGCGATTGTGCTGACCCGTGAGAATGCCGCGCTCCCCAGTGACGCGCTTGCGTTTATTGACGATGTCAAAAAGAATTTCGGCGAATTCCGGATCTTCCGAAGCCTCGCTCAGGATTGAAGTGGCCGATCCGATACGAACGTTGGCGATTGCGCAGCCGGCGGGCTCCGCTTGCAGCGAAATCGGAATGGAGTAGACTTCCGGATCTCCCTCCGTGTACTCCAGTTGGAGCAGAACGATGTAAAGGCGGCCCGGCGAAAGGGTGAGCAGCCCATAAAACGATTGAGTGCGGACTTGGCGATAGCCGCCCAGATACCACTGCTGCCGGGCGGCAAAGGCAGCGAGAGCACGCGCCAGCACTATACGCGATTCGTTCTGCCAGAGCGTTTCCGGCGATGAGACAACCACAAGCGGCAATTCGCGTTCGACGTCCGGTTCGCCTGGAGCGACCACGATTTCGTCGCGAACGCGGCGGCGCTCAAGGGCAAACCAGAAAAACGAACTCGGGCCCATGGTCAGCGTATACAGCGATTCGGTGATGGGGGGGAATTCGGTTCGTCCGAACATTTCGACCGGCGTGAAGTCGGCGAACTCGGAGAGATTCAGCGAAACCGGCTGCGCAAAGCGCGACAGGTTCGCGACCACAAGAATGGTTTCGTCCTGATATCGCCGGATGAACGCCATGATGCGATGATTCGAGGGCTGCACGAACTCCAGCGTGCCGCGGCCAAACGCCTTATATTGCTTTCTCAGCGCGATGAGACGCTTCGTCCAACTTAGCAGCGACTGCGGATTGGAACGCTGGGCTTCGACATTAATGGTTTCGTAGTGATAAGCAGGGTCGATATTGACGGGCAGATAGAGCTGCTGGGGATTGGCGAACGAAAAGCCCGCGTTGCGGTCAGGACTCCACTGCATGGGCGTGCGCATGCCATTGCGGTCGCCGAGGTAGATATTGTCGCCCATCCCGATTTCGTCGCCGTAATAAATGACGGGCGTCCCGGGCAGCGCAAACAACATCCCGTTCATCAGTTCGATCCGCGGGCGGTCGTTATCGAGAAGTGGAGCAAGACGCCGCCGGATCCCAAGATTGATGCGGCTGCGCTGATCGCTCGCGTACACGCGGTACATGTAATCGCGCTCTTCGTCGGTAACCATTTCGAGGGTCAGCTCGTCGTGGTTGCGCAGGAACAAAGCCCACTGGCAGTTCTCCGGTATGGCGGGAGTGCGGCGAAGAATTTCTACAATCGGAAAACGGTCCTCAAGCCGCAACGCCATAAACATGCGAGGCATGAGCGGAAAGTGGAACGCCATCTGGCACGCGTTGCCGTCCTGGAAATAGGCGACAGCGTCCTCCGGCCACATGTTCGCTTCGGCAAGCAGCATGCGATTCGGATGATTCTCATCCAGATGCCGCCTCAGATCCTTAAGGAACTGATGGGTCTCCGGCAGATTCTCGCAGCTTGTGCCTTCGCGTTCGTAGAGATAGGGGATGGCGTCCAGCCGGAAACCATCAACGCCCATTTCAGCCCAGTAATCGATGGTGCGGAACACGGCGCGGCGGACCAGTGGATTATCGAAATTGAGATCCGGCTGATGAGAATAGAAACGGTGCCAGAAATAGGCCTTCGCCAGCGGGTCCCAGGTCCAATTGGAAGCTTCGAAGTCCTTGAAAATGATCCTGGCGCCGGTATATTTGTTGGGAGTGTCGCTCCAGACATAAAAATCGCGCCAGCGCGACCCGGGGGCGGCGCGTCGGGAACGCTGAAACCACGTGTGCTGGTCTGAAGTGTGGTTGATGACCAGCTCGGTAATGACACGAAGTCCGCGACGGTGAGCCTCTTTCAGGAACACCTGGAAGTCACGTAGGTTCCCGTACGCCGAATGTACATCGCGGAAATCTGCGATGTCGTAGCCGTCATCCTTCCAGGGCGACGGGAAAAACGGCAGCAGCCAAATTGCCGTAACGCCTAAATCTTCCAGATAATCGAGCTTCTCGGTGAGCCCCCGGAAATCGCCCATGCCATCCGCATTACTGTCGCTAAAGGCACGGACATGAAGTTCATAAAGGATGGCATCCTTGTACCAGAGCGAATCGCCTTCAAGTACGTTCTTGAGAGCCTTTTTCTGCATTAGATCGTAGTACCCCGAGTTTCGACAGAAAGTTCCGGACATCATCGAGATCGGCTAGCGAATAACCAGCATGCGACTCAGCAGCCTCGCCTACTCGAATGGTGATGCCCTTGGACAATAAGAAAAACGCGTCCTCATCTGTTGTGTCGTCCCCGATGTAAATCGGAAGAGCGCCGGGCGGGAGAACGCGATCGAGTATCCATTGCACGGCGTGGCCTTTGTGCCATTCGATTGCCGGACGGACATCCACCACCATTTTGCCGGCGCTGCACGTGAACGACCGGGATCTTTCGACGGTCTGCCGGACCGTTTGCTGCACCCAGTCACGTAACGCCTCGTTGACCTGCCGGTAGTGGACGCTGGCGCTGAGCCCTTTCTGCTCGATCAGAGTTCCATCGGTTCCGCTGAGCGCCAGCTCTAGTTGCAAAATCAGGGCGCGAAGCTCCAGACGCAGACTTTCAGCCCGCGGCTCCCTGAAGCATACAGTATCGGTTTCGATCTCAAGCCCGTGGTTGCCGGCATAGATTACGTGCTCAATGCCCGCGCGAGCGCGTACGTCCTCAAGGGAGCGTCCGCTGACAATCGCCACACGTATATCGTCGCGAGCGGCGAGCCAGCCAATGGTTTCGCGGATTTCCGGATCGATCTCCGCAAGCAGAGGGGTCGCGGCAATCGGCGACACGGTTCCATCGAAATCCAGAAACAGGCCGATAGAGGAAGCTGAGCGCACGCGCTGCTGCCAGTCTTCCGATTCTAAATCCAGAGGCTCAGGACGCCTCGCCCGTTTAGCTCCAGTCATTCTTCCGCCTCCAGGTTCTCCAGGTTCTCCACGTTCTCCATGCGATCGGGGAATTCCAACCTCGTCAAGGCCGTCAGGAATCTTCCGGCCCAAGCGTAAATGTTATTCGTTTCTACTTCCTCCCTTAGCCGGTGCATACGCCTGATCCGTTCCTCGCTGGGCATCTCCAAAGCCTGCTTATAGGCTGACGCCGTTTCTTCAATGGAGAACGGGTTGATAAGGATGGCGTCTCTTAACTCGCGGGCCGCGCCCGTAAACCGGCTCAGAACGAGCGCCCCGTCCCCATCGATCCGGCTCGCAACAAATTCCTTGGCGACGAGATTCATGCCGTCGTGCAGGGACGTCACCACGCAGAAATCCGCCAGGCGATGAAGAGCAATCATTTCCGCCCGCGAGAATTGGCGCTTGAAGAGCGTAATGGGGCGCCAGTGGTCAGTGCCCCAGCGGCAATTCACGGATTCGACAAGCTGATCTACCTCGCGCTCGACTTCGCGGTAAGCGGGGAGACTCGAACGGCTGGGAACGCCGATCTGAGCGAACATCAGGCGCTCGCGATATTCGGGACACTCCTCGAAGAAGACATCCAGGGCACGAATCCGATCGGGAATTCCTTTCGTGTAGTCCAGCCGGTCGATGCCTATTCCCAAACGTTTTCCGTTGAGCGGAATACGCCGGCGCCAGCAGTTCATGTGATTCTCAACTTCCGCCGACTGGCTGATCGCGGTGTAAGCGTCAAAGTCGATGCTGATGGGAAACGGGCGCACGAGGGTTCGCTTCCCCTTACGGAACACTTCAGAAACCGAAGGATCGACCAGCGCTTCGATCCCCCGGTCAACGGTATCGAGAAAATTCTGGCAGTGGTGCCGCAGATGGAAGCCCAAAAGATCGTTGCCCAGTAAGCCGTCGAGCAACTCCTCCTTCCAGGGGAATGAACGGAAAACCTCGCGATTGGGCCACGGAATATGCCAGAATTGCGCGACAATCAGATTCGCGTTCGCCTCGCTCAGCATTCTCGGCAGCAGGCCGAAATGATAATCCTGAATAAAGACGAACGTGGGCTGATCGGCCGCCTCTTCGAGCACCGCGTTCGCAAATATCTGATTCACCTCGCGGTACTGGTCCCAATCCCGGCGCTCGAAGTAAGGGCGCGTAAACGCTACATGGCATAAAGGCCACAGTCCTTGATTCGAAAGGCCTAAATAGTAGCCCTGGACCTGCTCCTTTGTCAGCCAGACACGCCGGAGCGTGAATTGCGGGTTGCCTTCGGGAATCTCAACGTGGTCGTGGCTGTCTACAACCGCCCTGTCCGCATCGGCGCTGCCGTGTGCGATCCAAAGGCCGCCACAAGCCCGCATAACAGGCTCCAGAGCGCTTGCCATTCCACCCGCCGGACGTGAGCATTCGACACGTCCATCGGGCGTATAGCGATGGTGATAGGGTTCCCGGTTCGACACGACGATCAGGCGATAGCCCTCAAGCCGCGACTGTATGAACTTGTGCAGGACCGCATTCGTCCATACTTTAAGCATTAAGCTCCTTTCATCTCTGTATGATATACGCCCTGTAGACGCGGAATGGCGGAGGATTACTGCAAACCGGCTCGGAGAGCCGCAAAAACCCGCGCACGGGCGTGCGGCAGCTCCGTTTCCACGTTGCCTTGGCTCGGAGCCGCCTTGCGTAAGCAAGCGGGTTCGGACAACCCGCGCACTCACTGCGGCGGCGTCGTTTCCAGATTGCCTTGGCTCGGAGGGCTACTGCTTCAGCTTGCGGAAAGCGTCAAGGGCGATTTCGAGGGTTTCGTGCGAATGGGCGGCAGTGACACAGAGGCGCAGGCGAGCGGAGCCCAGCGGCACTGCTGGGAACAGCACCGGCGAGACGAACACTCCAAGATCGCGGAGACGCTTTGCCATAAACGCCACCGCTGGGTCGTCTCCAAGGATTACTGGAATGACAGGCGTTTCCGACAATCCGACATCGTAGCCCAAGCCGCGAAGGCCGTCGCGAAGAAAATCCGCACTGCGCTTCAGGCACTCCAGCCGCTCGGGCTGGGCCTGCAGAATTTTCAATCCGGCGAGCGCGGCTCCGGCGGCAGGCGGGCAGAGCGCGGCGGAAAAGACGTACGGCGAAGCGGCATGCTGCAGGAAAATGCCGAGTTCCTCGGATGTCGCTATATATCCGCCAGTCGATGGAATGGCCTTGGCCATGGAACCGGTCCACAGGTCGATGTCATCGAGAGGAAGATCGAAATGTTCATCCGTACCACGGCCGGTAGCGCCAATGACCCCGAGCGCGTGCGAGTCGTCCACCATCAGGAAGCAGCCGAATTCTTTCTTTACCTCGATGATTTCCGGCAGACGGCAAATATCGCCGTCCATGGAATACACGCCATCCACAACAATGAGCGTGCGGTTGGCCGGAGCGCCGGAACGAAGCTCCTGATGCAGAGATTCCATATCGTTATGGCGGAAACGCTGCAGCGATACTCCCGCGAGGCGGCACGCATCGACAAGACTGCGGTGCGAGAACGAGTCGAGAATCACCCGATCCTGCGGAGCGAGCAAGGCCGAGACGGCGGCCAGGTTTGCCGCATATCCGGAACTGAACGTCAGGGCTGTATCCGTACCTTTGAACGCGGCGATCTCCGCTTCAAGCTCCTGGTGCAGATCTGTAGTTCCTGTCAACATGCGGGCGCCGCCGGTGCCGGCCCCATACTTCCTAATCGCGTTGATGGCGCCTTCATCGACACGCGGATCGCCAAGCAGGCCGAGATAGTCGTAGGACGATAACAGCAACAACTCGCGGCCATCCGCAACGACCCAGGGTCCCGACCGGCCCTCGAGCGGAATCTGGTATGGGTAAACGCCGGCTTCGCAGGCACGCGCGGTCAGGTCGAAAACACGCCGGGCGCGCGCATCGAGCAGATCGTTCTTTCCGAAGCTTGCTATCTTTTCCTGCGAGAAAAACCCGTTAAATGGATCGTCCGAATGGCGTGCACCGGTTTGGCGGCCATTCACGCCATTAAATTGACTAATCATTCCAGCCCTTCAATACACGGCTAAGTCGTTACAGTATAAGCCACGGCTGAACAATTGTGAAGTGGGTGAACAAAACCGGATCGTTAAGAAATATATAGAAGTTAGCGCGAGCGAAACCGTCCGCCGCGCGGATTTCCGCAAGTTTGCCGCAACCAAGCCAGGTTCTGGTATAAAACAAATGACCTAACGGTTGTTTCCAAGGACCGTTTTCTCCAAATGAGCACCTCTCGCACCATGCCCGGGGGCGCCGCCGAGCGCGATCGCCTCGAAAGAGGACCAAATGATCGTGCACTTTGCCGCTGGTGCAGTCTGGAAGTTCCGGGCGGCCGATTCACGTTCTGCTCGGAATGGTGCGTGCATGAATGGCGCCTCCGAACGAACCCCGGTTATCTTCGCGAACAGGTGTTTCAACGCGACAAGGGCGTGTGCTCCCTTTGCCGCGTCGATACCTACGCAGCTTTTATCGAGCTGAAGCGCTCGCGATCGAGGCAGAGACAGAAGCTGCTGGCCCGCTGGGGATTGAAGCGGATGAGTCGCAAAAGCCTCTGGGATGCGGACCACATCATCCCGGTCGTCGAGGGAGGCGGCGAGTGTGACCTTGCGAATCTACGGACCCTTTGCCTGCTTTGTCATCGGAAGCAGACCGCTGAATTGCGCCGACGCCTGCGACAGCAGGCTTCCGGGGATTGTCCGCAGGCCGGGTAATGGAACGCAGAAGACATTGGAAGGCCACCCAGTTGAAACGGCCGCTCCCGGACATTGCGGTCAGTGCTGGCCAATGAGCGAACGCGCTCAAGATCAGCTTCGTTCGCGAGCCTCCCTGTACTCGGTAGCTGCCCAGGTAACACGACCGGGGAAATGAGCGTCCACAGTTCGATGGGAGACGGAGCGAAAGGCAGCAACACGCGCACAAAGTATCATCTTCATAGACGCTCGTTAATGGCCGTGAGGAGAATTTCGCGAATCGACTCAGCCTCAGTTTTCCGGTGATCGCCGTTTCGAGTTAGGAAGCACTCAGCTTTTCCGCTTGCGTGAACCGCTGTATCTCCGGCGCCTCTGGGCCTGTGTTCTTCAAGAGCAAACAACCAATGCCGTTCCGTTTCCCGGTGCGCGTCGCCTTGTGCGCTTTGAGCCTGTTGCCGTTCGCGCTCCGGCCGGCGTTTCCTCAAGGAAATCCGTTCGAAGGGAAGCGGATTGTTCGGATTGAGTACGTCCCTTCCCCGCAGCCTTTAGATCCGCGCGACCTTGCAAGCGCCGTGGCCGTCAAACAGGGCGCGCCACTGCATGAGGCCGACGTAGCACGGACGATCGACCAGCTCTTCGCAACCGGGTACTACCAGGACATTCAGGTAGATGCGGAAGCCGCCGAAGGAGGCGTTGCCGTACGGTTTCTGACCACCCTCACGTGGTTTACCGGACACGTGAGCCTTTCCGGAAAAGTCCACTCTCCGCCGAACAGGCAGCAGATTCTAGGATTAACTCCGTTCACTCTGGGAGCGCCCTTCGATCCCGCTTCGCTCGACGCTGCCCGGGACAACATTTCCTCCGTTCTCACCCAAAACGGCCTTTTCGAACATCAGGTGAGCCTCACCACTTCGAAAGATCCGAACACTCAGCAGATCAACGTAACAATTCATTTGGACACCGGCAAGAGGGCTCGGTACCAAGAGCCGGTTATTGAGGGCGATACAAAACTATCGAATGAAACTATCGTTCATGCGACCGGTTGGAAAATAAGGTTCATTGGGCGGTGGCGTCAAGTCACGCAGTCCTTAACCACTTCCGGACTGCAAGGAATCGAGAAGAAATATCAGAGCCAGGATCGCCTGGAGGCTTCCGTCGCGCTGAAGTCCATGAAATACATCCCGAAGGGCCGGCGCGCGCAGCCGACGCTAGACATAGAGGCGGGACCGAAGATTACCGTGAAGGCGATGGAGACGAAGGTCTCGAAGCGGAAACTCAAGAAGTACGTGCCCATTTATCAGGAGGGTTCGGTGGACCAGGATCTCCTGGTAGAAGGCGCGCGGAACCTTCGTGATTACTTCCAATCCAAAGGCTATCCCGATGTCGACGTAACTTTCCGCGAACTGCCGCCGGAGAAGGACCAGCAAACCATCGAATACTTCATCAGCCGGGGCCAGAGCCAAAAACTGGAGCACATTGAGATCCACGGAAACAACTATTTCAAGACCGGCACGCTTCGAGAGCGGATGATTCTTCAGCCCGCCTCGTTCCAGTTCAGGCATGGGCGTTACAGCGAAGCGTTCCGGCATCGCGATGAAGAATCGATTACCGACCTCTATCTGGCAAACGGGTTTCGCGATGTAAAGGTGACCTCGACAATCGAGAAAAACTATAACGGCAAAAAAAACCAACTTGCCGCTACCTTCAACATCGACGAAGGCGCCCAATGGATTGTGTCGAAACTGGATATTTCAGGGCTCCACCGGATGAATGGCGATACGCTGCGCGGGCGGCTGATGTCCAGTTCCGGGCAGCCTTACAGTACGTTAAATGTAGCGTCCGACCGCAACGCGATTTTGACGTTGTATTACAGGGATGGATTTCCCAAGGCCGCATTCCAATGGAGCGCCACACCCGCCGGACCACCTCACCAAGTGGTGCTGCATTATGAAATCACGGAGGGGCCGCAGGAGTTTGTCCGGAACGTGATTGTCACAGGTCTGAGGAACACGCGCCGCAGCCTGGTGGACCGGGATATTCCGATGCACGAAGGAGATCCACTTTCGCCGGTCGAAATCAGTTCATCGCAACAGCGCCTCTATAATCTGGGGATCTTTTCAAGCATCAGCACGGGCATTCAGAATCCGGATGGGACCGCGGAGTACAAAAATGTACTGTACGATTTTACGGAAGCGCGCCGGTACACGGTGGACGTGGGCGTTGGCGCGGAGGTCGCGCGCTTCGGCCCGACGGCCAGCAATTTAAGCACACCCGCCGGTACAACCGGATTCAGCCCGCGGCTCACTCTAAATGTGAGCCGCCTAAACATGTTTGGAATCGGGCACACTGCCACCTTCAGCGGCATAGCCTCCAATATTCGCCAAAGGGCGGGGCTCAGCTATATCGCGCCAAATCTGGGCGATGTGCCAGGCAGAGATCTAACGGTCACCGGACTCTACGATTTTTCGCGTGATATCGCCACGTTTGCTTCGAGGCGCGAGGAAGTGTCGGCGCAGATTTCGGAAAGGCTGTCAAAGCCAACTACGCTTCGCTTACAAATGTCCTATCGGCGAGTGAGCACGAGCGATGTTGTCATACCGACACTGCTGGTTCCGCAGTTATTGGAACCGGTCCGCATCGGCATGTTCTCCGCGAATCTGGTTGAAGACAGGCGCGACGATCCTTCGGACCCGCACGGGGGAATTTACAACACAGTCGACGTGGGGATTTCGACCAAGTACCTTGGATCGCAAAGAGATTTTCTCCGAGTGCTTGGGCGAAATGCCACCTATACCCGGATTGGATCGAAGCTGGTGCTGGCGAGGCAGACGCAGCTTGGCGTGATTAAACCATACAACTTGCCGCCCGGCGTTACTTCGGCCGATGCAATTCCGTTGCCGGAGCGATTTTACGGCGGTGGAGACGCGACCAACAGAGGATTTGCGTGGAATCAGGCCGGTCCGCGCGATATCGGCCATCCAGCCGGCCCCGGGGCGCCGCCCACGCAACCTACCGGTTTCCCGCTTGGCGGCAATACTCTGCTTTTCAACAATGTTGAGCTGCGGTTTCCGCTGTTTGGCGACAACATTGGAGGCGTGGTGTTCGAAGACGCCGGCAATGTTTACAGCACGTTCAGCCATATCTCGTTTAACGCCCGGCAGCCGAGTCTGCAGGATTTCGATTATATGGTTCACGCGGCGGGAATCGGCATCCGGTACAACACACCCGTCGGCCCCATCCGTGTGGACCTCGCCTACAGCATTAATCCTCCCAGCTTTTACGGTTTCAAAGGCAATGTCCAGGACCTGCTGGCGTGTAATCCGAATTTGCCTCCGTCCCAGTTGCCGCCGCAGTGTACGCCAGTGAAACAAAACACCGGCCATTTCCAGTTCTTCTTCTCGATAGGACAGACGTTCTGATGTGTACCCGTGCGGTGTTTATCACGCTGCTACTCAGCATCATGCTTCGCGCCGTAATCATCGACCGGATCGCCATCGTGGTCGGCGGGGACAAGATTATTAAGGACAGCGACATCAACCGCGATATTCGCCTCGTCAGCTTTATCAATAAGCAGAAGGCCGATTTCGGCGCAGAAGCCCGGCGCGCCGCGGCGAGCCGGCTGGTGGACCAGATGCTCATCCGGAGGGAGATCGAGGTCGGAATGTACTCCGTGCCGAGCGAGTCCGATGTACTGAAAACACTTGCGGGGGTCGAAAAATCCCGCTGCTCGACAGCCGCGGAATGCAAAAAAGAGCTCGCGCAGTACGGCCTGACGCAACAGGAGCTCAAGGAGTATTTGTCCTGGCAGTTGACCGTATTGCGATTCATCGACACGCGATTCAGACCGGCGATCCTGGTAAGCGATGACGAGATCGAGCAATATTATCGCGAGCACTTGCCGCAATTGCGCAAACAGAATCCGGGAAAGCCCGACACTCTCGCAGCGCTCCACAATCAGATTCAGCAGACGCTGACGGCCGAACAGGTCAACCAGCAATTCGATTCATGGCTGAAGGCTCGCCGTCAAGCCATCAAGATCGACTATCGGGAGGCAGGTCTCGCATGACCAGGCGATCCAAAATTTTGGCCCGAATCGGAATTGGAATTGCGGCGGTTCTAATATTGCTTCTCGTTTCCGCGATCGTCATCGTACAAACAAGCTGGTTTCAGAATTTCGTGCGCGAGAAGATCGTTACGGCCATCGAGGACGCCACTGGCGGAACCGTGGATCTGAAGTCGTTTGCATTCAGTTGGACGAGCCTGCAGGCGACCATCACGAATCTCACTATTCACGGAACGGAGCCCCCCGGAAGCGCTCCGCTCTTCAACGCACATGAGATTGTGCTTCGGCTGAAGCTCTTCAGTTCGAGCCACGCCATCGACCTGGCCTATCTGGGCGTGACTCAGCCTTCGGCCAACTTGATTGTCTTTGCGGACGGCAAGACGAACCTGCCGACGCCCAAGAAAGCCGAAACCAAGAACAGCAAACCGGCGGCACAAACCAAGGGCAATAAATCGACGCTGCAGACGATTGTGGATCTCGCGGTGAACCGGTTCGATATCCGGAACGGCGTGATTCAATTCGCCGATCGCAAGGTCCGGTTCAGCGCCAACGGCGAAAACCTCACGGCCCAACTTCTCTACAATTCGCAAACTCCGGAATACAAAGGCGCAATTTCCATCAATCCGCTCTATCTTTCGAATGCGAATCGGAAACCCGTCGAGGCGCAAGTGCGGATCCCGCTCTCTATTGGCAGAGATAGCGTGCAGGTATCGAACGCAAGCGTAACGACGCCCGCATCGAAAATCGCTTTGAATGCACGGCTTGCACATCTCGCGTCGCCGGTTATCGATGCAAAGTTGGACGCAAAGCTCTCGTTATCGGAGGTGCAACAGGCTTCGGGGGCGCCCATTTATCCGGGGCAAAACGGCGCTCCGTCGGATCTGGCCGCTAACTTCGACGGTCACATGGACGACCGAACGATTCGCGTTACTTCCGCCGACGTTCGTCTGGGGGACACAAACTTTCAAGCGGCCGGGCTGCTGAAGGACCCATCGCAACCGGCATCGCTTCGCTTCAGCGGCAACATCGCGCTGAAGCAACTCGCATCGCTAATGAAAAGCTCCGTCAAACCAACGGGCGCGGTTACTTTGGGCGGGAACGCACGGTTCAACAGCGCCTCGGACTACCTGGTGACCGGCAACATTGCGTCTCGGGATTTATCGTTGCGCGATGGGAAGACCGTTCTGAAAAACATATCCGTTTCTTCAGCGGTCAGAGCCGATCCACACACAGTCGCCCTGAACGATTTGAAACTGCTGATCCTGGGCGGTGGATTTTATGGCAACGCCGATTTGAGAGATGCTTCCCAATTGCGCCTAACGGGACAACTTCGGAACTTCGATCTCCAAAGTCTGTCGGCAGACCTGGCCGGCAAGCGTGTGGGATACGGAGGCGTCATTTCCGGTCCAATCAGCGCGCGCGGGGACCTAAAGGTAAAGGGGGCGACGGGCTTTATCGCGCAGGCGCGGCTCGCGATCGCGCCCGAACCACGCGGCATCCCGGTTTCGGGACGCCTCGATGCGGATTACAGCGGCGCGACCGCGCTGGTTTCGCTCGATCACTCCTATATTGCGCTTCCGCACTCACGCCTCGACTTGTCGGGTGTCCTGGGCAGACACCTGGCCCTGCAGCTCGCTTCAACCAATTTGAACGACTTTCTGCCGGCATTGGCACTTGCCTCCGCGAATGCGCCAGGCCAATTGCCGGTTACACTGACCGGCGGAAGAGCCAACATTACAGCCGACGTCAACGGCAGCCTTTCCGCGCCCGACATTACGGCGCATGC
Organism: Bryobacterales bacterium KBS 96; assembly: GCA_000381625.1. Taxonomy (GTDB): domain Bacteria; phylum Acidobacteriota; class Terriglobia; order Bryobacterales; family Bryobacteraceae; genus KBS-96. Next base: position 6,591,979 of record KB906767.1, on the reverse strand, counting down.
CTCGGCTACACATTTTTCGGTGGAGGATCGCCGGTTCGACACCTTCAACGCGGACCTGGCCGCCTCACCTGCGGGAGCAACGGTCAAGAATGGCGTGCTAGCCAGCAAAGGGCTCGCGGCGCGATTTGGAGGTTCCGTCGGCCTCCACCACTGGAGCGCAACTCCGGAATCGCCACTGGCGGTGGACGCAACGATTCAGAATGCCGACCTTGCCGATGTGATGGCGCTTACCGGCCGGAAGGAGCCGTCGCTGACCGGAGACCTGAATGCTTCCGCGCAAATCGGCGGAACGGTCGGGAATCCGCAAGGAACCGCTACCGTTTCCGCCGTGAACGGCACGGCCTACGGCGAGCCGTTCGATCGTTTCGACGCAACGGCGCATTTATCGGATCAGTTGGTCCGCCTGGCGCCGGTCGAGATTACGGCCGGCGCCGCTCGAGCGACTCTGAGCGGCACGTTCACACATCCACGCGATAGCTTTTCGTCTGGTCATGTCAGCCTTCAGGTGACGAGCAATCAAATTGACCTCGCGCAGTTCAAGGTGCTCCAACAGAACCGGCCCGGACTTGCCGGACTCGTTCAGGTAAATGCAACTGCCGCCGCCGATCTGCAGCAGGCGCCCGCGGAACCTCGTGTGGCGCTTCGGTCCTTGAACGGGAGTCTAGAAGCCGCAAATATACGAGATAAGTCCGGGAGGATTGGCGGGTTGAACGCGACGGCGCACACCACCGGAAACAATTTGCAGTTCGATTTGGGTTCGGATTTCGCCGGCTCAGCGATCAAAGCTTCCGGCCAGACGACGCTCGCTGCCGGATATCCTACGACGGCTAACGCCTCAATTCAAAACCTGCAAATCGAGAAAGCTCTGACCATCGCCGATGTACACGACATACCGGCTAGCGGCGCCCTCGACGCTACCGGACATTTCACTGGAACGTTCAGCGACCCGCATGCCGACGTGACGATGACGCTCGCAAGAGGGGTCATCTATAACGAGCCAGTGACTCAGTTGCAGGGCAGCTTAGAGTACTCCAGCAAGACAGTGAACATTCCCGACTTGCGGGTGGAGGCGCCTGCCGGCCAGATAAAGCTGAACGGATCTCTTGTGCATGCGCCCGGCGATTTCAAAGAAGGGCAACTGAAGCTGCATATCGAGAGCGGCGGAATTGAACTGGCGCGCGTGCAGCACGTTCAAGAGCGCAAGCCGGGGCTGGGCGGCGTTCTCGAAATGGTTACGGATATGGCCGCGACCTTGCACGATCGGACGGGGCACGAACAAGTCCTGTTTTCGCGCCTGGATGCGAATGTAGCAGCGAAGAATATTGCGCTAAATAAGCAATCGTTTGGCGGAGCAACATTGCAGGCCAAGACATCGGGTAATTCACTTTCGGTGCAGTTCGATTCCGATTTCGCAAAATCGAAGATTCATGGCAGCGGCCAGGCACAGCTTTCCGGCAACTATCCGGTGAAAGGAAATCTGACGTTCTCGGATGTCAAGTATTCGAATCTTCAACCGTTCCTCACAACTGCGGCATCCACGACGCGCTCGGATTTCGACGGCCAGTTAGCCGGCCAGCTTTCCGTGGAGGGGCCTATCAGCAAGCCCGAAGACCTGAACGCAAGCTTACGGCTTTCGCAACTTCAGTTGACGGCGGCGGCTCGCGAACCGGAAGCCACCGGGGCGAGGTTCGTTGCCCTACAGAATCCGCAGCCGATTGTCGCGGAGTTGAACCATTCCGTTGTGACGGTGCGAAGCGCGCATTTCACGGGGCGCGACACCGACATCACCATCGGCGGCACGGCAGCTTTACAAGGACCAACGCCGCTGAAGCTGGATATCAACGCGAAGACAAACTTGTCTTTGCTGCAAGATCTGAATCGCGATCTGTACTCGTCCGGGCAAATCACGTTGCAAGCGGCGATTCGCGGACAGCTCGATCACCCGGAGGTGAACGGCAAACTGGCGCTACAAAATGCATCGATGAATCTGGCCAGCATTCCCAATGGAATTTCGAACGCAAACGGCGTTATTCTGCTGAATGGAACGACCGCGGTCATTCAAGATCTCACGGCTCAATCCGGGGGCGGAAAGCTTTCGGCTCACGGATTCGCGGCTTTGACCGGCAGAACGATTCAGTATGCCTTGCGCGCGACGGCGTCACACGTGCGTACACGTTATAGCGGGGCGAGCCTGGTAAACAGCGCTTCCGTCTCCTTGAGCGGCAATAGCGAGCACAGCCTTTTAAGCGGCGATGTCACCGTGGAGAAGATCGGGTTTAACAGGCAGAGCGACTTCGGCTCTCTGTTGTCTCAGGCCGGCACGCCGCCGCAAACGCCTTCGGCCCCATCCGGCGTCCTGACAGGCATGCGGCTCGATTTGCGCATCCGGACTTCGCCGGACGTTCAATTTCAAACGGCGTTAGCGCAGAGTTTACAGGGAACCGCGGATCTCCGGCTGCGCGGAACCGCGGCCAGCCCCGGAATGACAGGCCGCGTCACAATTACGCAGGGCAAGCTCGTATTTTTCGGTAATCAGTACACGGTCAACCGGGGCACGATCTCGTTTTACAACCCGCTCGACATCGAACCCATTCTCGATATCAGCCTGCAAACCAAGGCCCAGGGCGTCGAGGTGGTTCTTGGTGTCTCCGGCCCTATCGAGAACATGAAACTGTCGTACCGCTCCGACCCGCCGTTGCGATTCGACGAGATCGTTGCGCTGCTGGCCACCGGAAGAACACCCAGTTCGGATCCGACGATTGCGGCACATCAACCAATCGCGCCACAGCAGTCCGTCGCGCAAATGGGGGAATCGGCAATCATGAGCCAGGCCGTGGCCGCTCCTTTGGCTAATCGACTCCAGCGTGTATTCGGCGTCAGCGAAATAAAGATCGATCCGACATTTGCCGAAGGCTCCTCGCTGCCCCAGGCGCGCGTGACGCTACAGCAGCAAGTCACGCCGACCGTCACATTCACCTACACGACGGACGTCACTCAGACCAACGACCAGCTCATCAAAGTCGAATGGGCCATATCGCCACGGCTCTCGGCGGTGGCGACCAGAGATGAATACGGCTTTGTCAGCATCGATTTCTTCGTTAAGAGGCGCTATCGCTGAGAGATGAGCCTGTCAGCGTCACGCTGCGCGAGTTTGGATAACTGTGAAACCCGCGGTGATGGCCTGTCAAACGCGCGTTTGGCAATCTACTGGCTTCTCCCGAGATCGCTCGATGTTACGGCGCGCCATGTCGTGAATTGGCCCAGCACGAACTTGTCGCAGCGCATTGCGCCATCCGGCGTGTTCACCATTGCTCCCAGTGAAAACTCAACACCGCCACAAATACATGCCTTCGGCGACGTGGATTGTTGCGGCTTGCAAATGGCTGGGCTCTGGGTGCTGTCTTTGGCGACAGCGGTGGCAGCCCGGTTGGTCTTCTGCCACGAGCCTTGTACGCAAACCTTTTTAGGCGAAGACGAAATTGTACCCATTTGCAACACAGTGCTTTGCGGATATTCAACATCAGCATACCGGCAGGCCCTTGATCCCACGGACGTAGACGACTGCTGGGCGCGAAGCGTAGGCTGCTGTAGAAAACCAATAGCAAACGGTACGAGAGTCATAACAGACGCAAGCGCCGTCAGCAACACTCGCCGAAGACCCGCGTTTGCGTTTTTTGAATCATTCGACATAATCAGCTCCATTCGGCAGTTGAGATCGGATCCAGAAATGCCTGACGCGCCTGCGATAACGTGCCCCAATTGAAAACGACAGACTTTCAAAATGGCGGCGGCATAAGTTTCAGGCTCCACGCCGCTCTGGACCACCATTTCGTCGCAGGCACGTTCACGCTCCACAATCAGCCGCCGCTCCACCCACCAGAGAAACGGATGAAACCAGAAGACGCATACCACGACGTGTACAAAGCCGCTCGCCAGATTGTCCCAGCGGCGGACGTGAATAAGTTCGTGCAGCAGTACGGAATCGAATTGGATCGGCGTGAGTTGCGACGAGAGGCCTTGCGGAATCCGGATACTTGGCCGCCAGATGCCCCACAGCGCCAGTTCAGATTCACCGCCGGTTAACCTCAGGCGAACTGCTTTCCGAATTCGCAAATGCTGCCGAAGCCGCTCCAATACTGCTGTTCCCGCTCGACCGGCAAATCCGAAGATTCGTGGAATGTCAGGAAACGACGAATCCATATTCCGAGCGTGAGAAGAATTCCGCTAATCCAGAGAACGCCAATCGTGATCAGAAGTGTGGAATGGGGATGCGCCAGCGAAGCGGCAGGCGCATTTAAGGCTCGATATGCACGGACCGGAAAACTTGCCGCGCCCGCCATGGGGGAGTATTCGGAAGGCAAAAGTGATCCGAAACGAATGCCGAGCATGGCAAACAGAGTAACTGGAATCAGGAACTTCGCGACAGCGGCTAACCAGAGCGCGTAGCGAAAAGAGGCTCCACATTTCTGAAAAACAAACACGAATATCCCGACGACCGCGCCAAACAAGGTGGATTCGATCAGATGAAAGCCGATCGCGGTGTTCATTTTCCCTTCTCCAGAGCGCCAAGCCTCTTCTCAATCGCCTGCACATCGGCCAGAGTGAGTTTGCCGGTCTCAATTAAATGAGAGACGACCGGGGCCGGTGACCCACCAAAGAAATCCAAGAGATCGCCTATCAGACGATGATGAACAGCTTTGCGAGTCAGAGCCGCCTCAAACAAATGAGCGTTTCCAATCTTCTTGACTCGCTTGACTGCTCCCTTTTCTTCCAAGCGATAAATCATCGTCTGTACGGTTGTGTAAGCTGGACGGTGTTTGTCTGGCAGGCTCTCCCGGACCTCGCGTATTGATGCGCGACCCAGTTCCCAAAGTTTCTCAAGGAGTTGCAATTCCAGTTTGCTGACGCGGCAATCAGGCATAACCTACTTCTGTCGTCCACTCTACTACAGGGTTAGTTTTTCATCAAGAATTTTTTTTCCTCTTCAAGGTCTATTCCTTTGGCTTCGCCATCAAGCAATTCGTCGCAAGAAAGGCAGCCTACTGCGTTTCGCAATGCGGAACGAATTCGCTCGCCGATGATTTCAGTATCCTAGGCGTGAGACCCGTATGTCGCAAACAATCACCGCTCCTCTGCATTTTCTGAAAGACCTTTGGGACGACCAGGTGGCGTCGAAACTCGAAAGCGATCCACTTGAACTGCTCCGCTACCGCTCGAATCTGTTGGGAGCCGATCTACGCATCACCAATTTCGCCGGCGGCAACACCAGTTCCAAAATCGACATGCCGGACCCATTCAGCGGGCAACCGGTGCGCGTCCTGGCAGTGAAAGGCAGCGGCGGCGATCTCGGTTCCATCGCGAAATCCGGCTTCGCGCTGCTCTATCTGGACAAGCTGGAACAACTGATTTCGCTCTATGAAGGCGAGGAGCACGAGGACGAAATGGTAGCGTATTACCCACTGGCCGCTTTCGGCGCAAACAAAGTCGCCGCATCCATCGACACTCCGTTGCACGGCTTTCTTCCTTTCCCGCATGTCGACCATCTGCATCCGGATTGGGCTATCGCACTCGCCGCCAGCGCTAACGGCAAGCAGAAAATGGCCGAATTCAACGAGCGGTTTCACCGCAACTTGGTGTGGCTGCCATGGCAGCGTCCCGGCTTTGAACTGGGCTTGATGCTCCGCAACATAGTCAACGAGAATCCAGAATGCGATGGCATCATACTTGGCGGCCATGGTTTGTTCACGTGGGGACAAACGCAGCGCGAATGTTATCTGAATAGCATTGGCACGATTGACGAACTGGGCCAGTTCGTATCGGCGCATCAGGCCGGAAAGAAGCTGTTCGGCGGACCGATCACGGACGCGCTTAATAACCGGCGCGATATTGCCGCCGAAGTGCTTCCCATTTTGCGAGGCGCGCTGGCGACCACCAAGCGCTCGATCGGACACTATGCACCGTCGGAGGACGCGCTGCAGTTCGCCAACTCAGCGTGGGCTCCGGAGCTTTCCCAGCTTGGCACCAGTTGCCCGGACCATTTTCTGCGGACGAGGATCAAACCGATGTTTGTGCCGTGGAACCCTCAATCCGAAGATCTGACGGTGTTGAGAAAACGGATCGAAGAGGGGGCGGCGCAGTACCGTGCCGACTACGGCGATTACTACGGCAAGTGCGCGGACGAGGACTCGCCCAAGTTGCGCGACGCCAATCCGTCGGTGGTGATCATTCCCGGACTCGGTCTGTTCTCATTCGGCAAAAACAAGAAGGAAGCGCGCATTACGAGTGAGTTTTTCATCAACGCCATTCACGTAATGGCCGGCGCGACGGCTCTTGACGAGGGCGCCCGCGCTCCGAAAACGTTGCCACAGGCAAAACGCGCCGAGCAGTCGGAGAACTTCAAGAGCTTGCGTAACTACGTGGCGCTGCCGTTTCTCGAAGCGTTTCGAATCGAATACTGGGCGTTGGAGGAAGCCAAGCTGCAGCGCATGCCGCCAGAGCTGGAGTTTAGCCGAAAGATCGCAATGATTGCAGGCGGGGGTAGCGGTATCGGCCGCGCCGTGGCTCTGAAACTGGCCAAACGTGGCGCGCAAGTCGTTATCGCTGATAGAGACGAAAAAGGCGCCGAAACCGTGGCCGAGGAAGTGTCGAAAATCACCTCCGCCGAAATGACGATGGCGGTATCACTGGATATTACGTCGCGCGAGAGCATCGCAAAGGCGCTACGTGAAACGGTGCTGCGCTTCGGAGGCCTGGATGTCCTGATCAACACGGCAGCCATTTTCCCGGTTGCCTCCAATGGAAAACTTGGAGAAGATGCCTGGAGCAAGACGTTTACAATCAATATCACCGGCAACTACTTGCTCGCCGATGAGGCGCGCCGGGTGTTCAACGATCAGAAACTGCCCGCGGCGATCGTGCTGACCAGTTCGGCAAACGCCGTCGTTCCGAAGCACGGAAGCGAGGCTTACGATGTCAGCAAGAGCGCGGTGAATCAACTGATTCGTGAGCTTGCGGTGGGCATGTCGCCGCTGGTCAGGGTCAATGGCATCGCGCCGGCCACGGTTGTCGCGGGCTCCGCGATGTTTCCACGCGATCGCGTGATCGGCTCGCTCAAGAAATACAAAATCGCGTTCACGGAAGACGAAAGCACGGAGGATCTGCGAACCAAACTGGCGCGATTCTATGCGCAACGCACGTTGACGCGTGATCCTATTCTTCCCGACGACTGCGCGGAGGCGATCGTCTTTCTGGCAAGCGATCTCAGCGCCAAGACGACCGGACACGTGATCCCGGTTGACGGAGGTCTCCCCGAAGCGTTCTTGCGGTGATCCCGGTCCTTGAAGCGGTAGGCATCAGGAAATCGTTTGGCGGCGTACGCGCTCTGAGGGGCGTATCGCTTGAAGTGTGCGCCGGCGAAGTGCATGCGCTAGTCGGTGAGAACGGAGCGGGCAAATCGACGCTGATCAAGATTTTTGCCGGAGCGCTCCAGCCGGACGAAGGGGAGATCCGGCTGGAGGGAACCCCGATCGAGCATCTGACGCCGGCGAAATCCAAGTCTCTCGGAATTGCGGTCATTTATCAGCAACCCGCGCTGTTTCCGGACCTCACCGTATCGGAGAATATCGCGCTTGCACATGAGCCGCCAACCGCATTTCGACGCATCGACTGGCGGAAGCGCAATGAGCATGCCGCCACACTGCTGAGCCGGGTGGGAGCGGATATGCTCCCACAAGCGTACGTCAGCTCCTTGAGCATGCCCGAGCAGCAGCTTGTCGAGATCGCAAAAGCCGTGGACGCCGAGGCCAGACTCGTCATCATGGACGAACCGACGGCATCCTTGGGCGATCGCGACGCGGAGAACTTATTTCGTATCGTCGATGAGCTGAGGAAGAGTGGCGCGGCGGTCATTTATATCTCGCATCGATTCGAGGAGCTATTCGCGCTCGCCAACCGCGTGACGGTGCTACGCGATGGCGAAAGCATGGGCACATTCCCCATGGCCGAGATGACGAACCGGGATTTAGTCCGCCTCATGGTGGGCCGTGAAATGGAAGCCGTGTTTCCAGAGCGGAATTGCACGATCGGAGAGCCGGTGCTTGAAGTAAGGCATCTCACTTGCGTGTCGCGCGGGGTACACGATGTCTCATTTGTTCTGCGCCGTGGCGAAGTGCTGGGCCTGGCGGGCCTTGTAGGATCGGGGCGCACTCAATTCGCCGAGACATTGTTTGGATTATCGCGAGCGGACGGAGGAAGCATCGCGGTTGGCGGCAAAGCCGTGCGAATCGAGTCGCCACAACAAGCGCTGGCGCTGGGGCTTGCCTATGTGCCGGAGGACCGGCGCCGCCATGGCGTCATCATGGATTTTCCCGTGTCCATGAACACGACGCTCGCAAGCCTCGAACGAGTGTCTCGCGGCGGCTTTCTGGATTTCACCGCCGAGCGGCGCGTCGCCGAGGAATACCGCGAGCGTTTCCGCGTGAAAGCCCCTTCCGTCGATACGCCCGTGCGGAATCTCTCCGGCGGCAACCAGCAGAAAGTTTCGCTCGCGCGCTGGCTGATGACCGAGCCTCGCGTGCTGATTCTGGATGAGCCGACGCAGGGTATCGATATTGGCGCCAAGCACGAGATTTACATGCTGATCGGCGAATTGGCCGCGCGAGGCATCGGCATTATCTTGATCTCGTCTGAACTGGCCGAGGTGCTTGGAATGAGCGACCGCATCGCGGTAATGCACGCCGGACGCGTGGCAGGAGTGCTCGATCGCAATCATGCCGATGCACATACGGTGATGGAACTGGCGCTCGGACACGCGGCGGTGGGCGATTGAGAAAACTGCTGCAACGCGAGTTTGCGGGATTCATCACGCTCGCCCTGTTTCTCATTTATTTGGCGTTTGCCGCGCCTTCTTTCTATTCGCTGGGCAATTTGCGCGATATCGCGCTCGCGAATGTGTCCGTGCTGCTGATCTCAACCGGAATGACGTTGGTGATCGTAGTCGCGGAAATCGACATTTCCGTGGGCTCGTTATTCGCAATCTGCGGCGTCTGCGGCGGATTGCTCGCGCGTGGAGGGTTGCCCATCTGGATGCTGCCGTTTGCCGGCATCGCGATTGGCTCGGCTTTGGGAGCGGCCAACGGCGGACTGGTCTCGTTTGTAAAAGCGCCCTCGATTGTAGTTACGCTCGCGACCATGGTGGCATGGCGCGAGGCCCTGAACTGGGCCACCGGCGGCGCCTGGGTCGAGAATCTGCCGGCGAACTTTCAATGGTTTGGCCTGGGGCAGGCGGCCGGAGAGGCGGTTCTGTTTTCGGCGACGGCCGTACTCTTTCTGGCAATTCTGTGGGCAAGCCATAACCTGCCGGCCTTCCGTTCCATCTATGCGACCGGGTCGGATGCCGAAGCGGCGCGACTAGCCGGCATCAATACGAAGCTGGTCGTTTTCGCGGCGTTTGTTTTGGTCGGCGCGTTGACTGGACTTGCTTCGGTGCTGAATGCTGTACGCTTTTCCGATGTGCCGGCAAACGCGGGAATCGGTTTAGAGTTGCAATCGATCGCCGCCGTCGTAGTGGGAGGCACGCCGATTACCGGCGGTCGTGGGCGCTTGATGGGAACTCTCATCGGTGTCGCCCTGCTTGGCATCATCGGACCCGCGCTTACTTATTTGCAACTCAGCCCTTATTGGGAGAAGGCCATACAAGGCGGCATTATTCTTGTGACCGTCCTGTTTGATGCACTTGCATCGCGCGCGGAGAAGCGCCCGGCCTTGGCGTGATCCCGCTCCCATTATGAATCGCGCGACAAAACGGCAGGAATTCATACTGGCGCTGCTGATTGCAGTGGAAATCGCGCTGTTCAGTACGATCGGGAAGAACTTTTTCTCTGCCGCCAACTTCTTTGAGTGCGTGCGGCTGGCCGTGGAAATCGGGCTCATTTCGCTGGCGATGACTCCGGTGATTCTAACCGGCGGCATCGATCTATCCGTAGGCTCGATGATGGGACTGGCCGCGGTTGTGTTCGGCGGGTTGTGGCAAGTCGCCGGCTTTCCGCTCGCGGCGGCTGCCGTCTGTGCGTTGATTGTGGGATTGCTTGGCGGCGGCATCAATGCGCTGCTGATCGCGCGCCTAAACGTATCCCCGTTGATCGTCACGTTGGGAACTTACTCGCTGTTCCGGGGAATTGCCGAGGGCATTACCGGAGGCGCGCGAAGTTACTCGAATTTACCAGCCTCATTTCTGTACCTGGGACAAGGTTACATCGCCGGCGTAGTTCCTACGCAGATGCTGGTGCTCGCGGCCGCCATCGTTTTCTACTGGCTGCTGGTGCATAGGAGTGTGATCGGCCGCGCGTTCTACGCCATCGGGCTCTCGCCACACGGAGCGAGATACGCGGCCATTCCGGTGACACGCAGGCTCACACTGGTGTATCTGCTCTCCGGTCTCGCATCGAGCATCGCCGCGCTGATCTATGTCGCGCATATCGGGCAAGCCAAGTCGGATGCGGGCACCGGCTATGAGTTGATCGCCATCACGGCGGTCGTTCTTGGCGGAACGTCGATCTTTGGAGGATCGGGAACCATTCGCGGTACGCTACTCGGCCTGGCCGCCATCGTCATACTGGAAGACGGGCTGCACCTGGCGGCGCTTCCGGCCGAACTGGCGGGAATTTCAACGGGCGTTCTGTTGGTGCTGACCATTGCTCTCGAACGGCTCGCGTCGCGGCAGCGTGCGGCAGTAGCAGAAAATCAAGAATTCGAAATGAAGAACTCACAACTGGCGATTCTATGTTCCACCGTAATCGTAGGCGCCCTTATTGTTGCCGGCAGCAATTGGTATCTGGTGAAGAATCTGCGCTCCGGCACGTCCGGTGATACTACGGCCGCAAAGGAGGGCCAGGGCCGCCTTACCGTGGCCATGATGCCGAAATCGAAGGGGGACCCGTACTTTATCAGTTGCCGCGCGGGCGCCGAGGAAGCCGCCAAGGAATTCAACGTCAACTTGATCTGGGATGGCCCGACGCAGGTTGACCCGGCGAAACAGAATGAATTTGTGGAGGGTTGGATTACGCGGCATGTAGACGCGATTGCGGTTAGCGTCGGCAATGCAGCCAGTATCTCCACCGTTCTGCGGAAAGCACGCAGCCAGGGCATCAAAGTGGTGACGTGGGATGCCGACGCCGCTCCGGACGCGCGCGACTACTTCATCAACCAGGCCACGCCGCAGGGAATTGGCGGCACGCTGGCGGATGAAGCCGCCAAAATTCTGCACGGCAAAGGCGAGTTCGCGATCATTACCGGCGCGCTCAGCGCGGCCAACCAGAATCTCTGGATTCAGTACATCAAGGAGCGCGTGGCGAGCAAATATCCTGAGATGAAGCTTGCGATTCTGCGGCCCTGCGATGACGATCGCGATAAAGCGTTTTCCGAAACGCAGACCATTTTGAAGGTATATCCGAAGGTCAAAGTCATCATCGGCATCTCGGCGCCCGGCGTCCCCGGCGCCGCCGAAGCGGTGAAGCAATCGGGGCGGCAGGATGTAAAAGTGATTGGGCTATCGCTGCCGAACCTGTGCAAGCCCTATGTACACGAAGGCGTGATTCAAGCCGTGGTGCTTTGGAAAACCCGGGACTTGGCTTATCTGACGGTGAAAGCCGCGGCAGCGTTGGCGCGCGGAGAATTACACAGCGGCGCAACGTCGTTTCAAGCAGGCCGGCTGGGCGACGTGAAGATTGAAGGCACGGATATCATTCTGGGGTCGCCGTTCGTATTCACCAGGGAGAATATCGACCAGTTCAACTTTTGAGAAAGGTCCTCTTACCGGTTACCGGCGGAAAGAAAACACAGCCATTTCCGAAAACAGATTCGGCAGCAGTTTTACCTCCCGGTTCCCCTGCAACGAGATCCGGTTCTCGATGGTCCAGCCCTCCCTGCGGCACAGGTGAACAAAGTCATCCACCGTCAGAAAGTGCAAGTTTGGAGAGTCGAACCAATCGTAGGGGAATAACTCGGTTTTAGGAGAGCGCCCGCTCAGCAGATGCGCCACCCGCACTGTCCAATGACCGAAATTCGGGAACGATACGATGGCATGCTTGCCGACGCGCAGCATCTCCTGAAGAACACCGAGCGGATAACGCATCTCCTGCAGCGTCTGGCTCAGGATCACCATGTCGAAACTCTCGTCCGGGTAATCGCGCAATCCACTTTCAAGATCGCCCTGATAGACGGAGACGCCGCGCGAGATTGCCTTTCGCACTTTCGCTCCATCGATCTCGACGCCTCGTGCATCGACGTTCTTGTATTCCCTGAGCCACGCCAGCAATTCACCTTCGCCGCAACCGAGGTCGAGAACGCGCGACGCGGCCGGAACCATGCCGGCAATCATCGCGTAGTCGCGGCGCGCCAATATATGTTTCGAAAGCTCTTCGGCCGCTTTCGCCGTCATCGGTGCACATCCCGGTACACGCTATCCAAGAATCCCCGCACCATCTCGGTCTGTTCTTTCACCTCCACCAGGAACGCGTCGTGGCCATAACTCGACGGCAATTCGCAGAAAGCGACGTCGATATTGCGCCCCCTCAGCGCACTGACAATTTCGAGCGATTGATAGGTAGGATAGAGCCAGTCGCTTGTAAAACTCAGCACCAGAAACCGCGCGGTCGTGCTGTCGAACGCAGCGGCGAGCGAAGGCTTACCTCCCGATAGATCGAAGTAGTCCATCGCTTTCGTGATGTAAAGATAAGAGTTCGCATCGAACCGGCTGACGAACTGATTGCCGCGATAGCGCAGATAGCTTTCCACTTCGAAATCTACCGAAAAATCGTAGCCAAACGCGTCTTTGTCGCGCAGCCGGCGGCCAAATTTTTGCCGCATGGACGCGTCGCTCATGTACGTGATGTGTCCCACCATGCGGGCCACCGCCAGACCTCGCGCCGGAGGCTTGCCGTCGTAGTAATTTCCTTCGTTCCAATCGGGATCGGCCATGATGGCTTGGCGGCCAACCTCGTTGAATGCAATCTGCTGGGCGCTGTGGCGCGCCGTGGTGGCGATCGGGATCGCCGCGGCCACGCACTGCGGGTAGGCAACAGCCCACTCCAGCGCCTGCATGCCGCCCATGGAGCCGCCGGAAACCGCCAACAATTTCTTGATACCCAGATGGTCTATCAAGCACTTCTGGAGCCGAACCATATCGCCAATCGTGATCACCGGAAATCGCATTCCGAATGGCGTGCCCGTAGACGGATCGATAGAGCCCGGTCCTGTTGTCCCGCGGCACCCGCCTAGCACATTCGTGCAAATAACGAAATAGCGGTCCGTGTCGAAGCCAAGCCCTGGGCCGATCATGTTCGACCACCATCCGGGTTGGCCGTCAGTACTCATGCCCGCGGCGTGCGCATCGCCGGAAAATGCATGGTGAATCAGGATCGCGTTGGTGTGCTCCGGATTGAGCGTTCCATAGGTTTCATAGGCAACGTCCACATTCAACAACCTGACGCCGCAATCAAGCTCAAGGGATGGAAACGTAACACACTGACTCTCAACCGTTAACGACATTCCGTGATTGCACGATAACATGCCGCCAATGCGGATTATCCCGGTTGCACACGGAGCCGCCGCAGTCCAGTGCGAGGTTGGCCGGTTGCCAAAGAACGCGCTTGCTAAGGCGGCTTTGTGTCGAGGCATACTCACACACGGAGCCGCGCCGCACGAGGGTACGCGGGTTGCCAGGCGGCGCAGCCGTGTGGCGAAAAGCAATACTGCGATACAATCCGTCAGTTTGAAGCTAAATCGACGTAATTTTCTACGACAAAGTTCGGCGGCGGGATTCGCCGTCACCGCTTCCGCCTCGGGCGCCGTAAAGCCGGCATTACCGAAAAGCAAGTACAAACCGGGGCGCATTCCGAACGAGTACAGCTTGTTTTTGGCGGGCGAGCGAGAAGCCCTGGCCAAGCCGCCCTCGGTGACATCGATTAGCGACAGCGGCGTGTCGGTAACGCTGGGCTCCCAATCGAAAGCGCTGAAGCGCGGCGATGCAATTGACGGCTGGCATCTGCTCGCCGTAGCCAACATGAATGGAACGGCCACGGCGATCTTCGAGAAGCATGCCACACACCAGGGCGTCATCGCATATGTGACGGAAGCTCAAGGCGTCATCGACCGAATACCGAAGAGCATCGGCAAGCTTTCAAACATCAAGCCGCGCCCCACCAATACGCCTCATGGCGTCCGCCTAAGGCGCGGACCTCGTTACATTCTCGGTCCAGACGAAGCCGGGCAGTACATTCTGAATTCATCTGAAGATCCCTGCTTCGAGAACGTCGCGGCGCTCGGGAAAGAATACATCGGATGGACGCTGGTGGCTAATCAGCAAGCCGGCCCGCTGCAATCGCTCTTCCTCACAGCCGATGGAACGTCGCGCCAGCTCAACTCGCATCCGGAGGGGCAAGGCCTCTGGGCGCCCGATCTTGCTGGCGCCGTGTTCGATCCAGCCCGCTATTTTCCTGGAGATAATCCGCAGATATACGCGTATGTTCCGGGTTACAGCAAGCGTACATTGTTGGGCGGCTTCCTGCCGGTCGCGGATATCGGCGTCTGGAATCCGGAGTACGGCGCCGGCTACGAAGCAATGGTGATGCTGCCGGATGGGCTCGATGCTAAACCGCTCGGCCGCATCCGCATCACGATTCCGAAAGAGATGGCGAAGGCCGTGTCCGAGCGCGAAACCCTGCTAATTGATACAGATGGGACAACTTACTTAGACCGTTACTGGAACACTTCGCCCGAAGGGTTCTACGGTGCACTCGCTGGTATCTGGAATTACTGGCGCCATTTTTTCGAAGATCACATGAACGTCGAGATTCCCGATCCGTGGCTGCTCAACGCGGCGCGCGCCGGCATTACGCTGTCCCGCTGCAGCTATCGCGGACTCGAACCGACGTATCAAATTGGAGAAGGCGCCTACACTAAAATTCCTGAACGCAGTCACGCGCTATTTCCGGTTGCCCACTATGAATTTGTCTGGGCACAGCAGCTCTGGAATTTGACCGAAGAAGTTGAGCCGTATTTTCAGCATTACCTCGATCACTACATCCTGCCTGACGGTAATTTTGCCTACAACACCCAAGATCAGGTGGAGGGGCCGCTGAACACTGGCGTCTTCCTGACCAATTCGGCGCGTGCTTACGATTACACGAAGAATCTCAATAACCTTCAGCGCCGGCTACCAGTGCTTCGCAGGATGATCGCGTATGTGCTGAATCGATACGAATACAGCAAGACCACCTTTCCCGCCGGCGATCGAAGGCACGGGCTGATCTGGGGATCTCCCGAAGCCGATCTGGGCGAACCGCAGAACGATTTTCCCGAATCGCACCCCTACTATTACCAGAACGCGGCCTGGACATGGCGCGGTTTGCGGGAACATGCGCGCTGCCTCGCGCGCGCGGGCCGCGATCATCATTTGCAGGACCTGCAGGATGAATCATCGAAAATCGCGGCAATTGCGGAACAGATGCGCGGCGACATCGAGAGATCGCTCCGAGCGACGATCGCAGCAGGCGATCCGGACATGCAGCAGTCCGGCATCACTCCGTTCAGCCCTGACGACATTCATCACAAGCCCACGCAATTGTCCAGCTACGAAAACCACCGCTTCATGATGGACTGGTTCACTGCCGATTGGGGCGATCCCGCGCTCGATCTCGGCCATCTGAAGCATCGCGAAATGGCGGGCGAACAGATCGTCGGCCTGAACACGGACGGCGACAGCTATCGGAGTTCCAATTTCATGGAGCATGGCACGCTCGCCGTGCGCATTCGCCAGGAAGATTACCGCCCGTTTTTGCTGACGCTCTACGCGCTGGTTTGCTACGCCGCCGATTCCGGAAACCGCTACGCTCCGGAAGACGCATACATTCCCGGCAGCTATCCTGGCGAGGGAAGCCCTTACGGGTGGTCCGCCGTCATCAATAGCGAGTTGCAGCCTACCTTGGGCTTGCGCTGGCTGCTCTGCTACGAAGAGAACAACAAAGATGTCTGCCATTTGCAGAAAGCCGCTCCGAAACACTGGTTCGCGGCCGGACAAAAAATCCGTGTCAACAAATGCCCGACGCGCTTCGGACTTATCAGTTGGGCAACAATCGCGGTGAGCGACGATGAGTGGCGCACGACTCTCGACATTCCGAAGGGGTTTGAGGGCGACCTCGTGCTCCATATTCATCCACCGGATGGGCGAGCTCTGAAATCGTCAAGCACCGGGGCCGTAAGCCGGGACCGCATTACGATCGAGCGGAGCGCGCTCCAGGGGACCAAGCAAATAGAAATCACGGTTCGATGAACCTGCGGCGTGGTTCATCGGCAGTGATACGATGGCTGAACTTAAGACGTAATGGCCTCAGAAGTTCAACCAGCTCCTATCACGAATCAGAAACCGAGCCGTGCCCGCTATTGGGTGGTCGTTTTCGCCGTCGCCCTCGCCATACTTTCTTACATTGATCGCGTGTTGATGTCGCAGGCGATGGCCGGGCCCAAGGGTATCGCAGCGGAACTTCATCTGCAGCCTTGGGAACGCGGTTATGTCTTCGGAGCGTTCGCCATCGCCTACGCACTATTTGAGATGCCCAGCGGCTGGCTGGGCGATTGGCTGGGTCCGCGCAAGGTATTACTTCGCATCGTCATTTGGTGGTCGAGCTTCACGGCAATCACCGGCGCGGTTTGGAGTTTCTCCTCTCTCGTAACAGTGCAGTTTATGTTCGGGGCAGGCGAAGCAGGCGGCTTTCCGAACCTGACGAGAGCCTTCAGCACCTGGCTGCAAAAGCACGAGCGAACGAAGATGCAGGGAATCATGTGGACGGCTGCGCGGTGGGCGGGTGCGGTCACTCCTCTGCTCGTCGTGCAAGTGCTGAAATTCACTACCTGGCGGTTCGCATTCCCGCTATTCGGCTCGCTCGGTGTGATTTGGGCCGTTCTGTTTTTCCGGTGGTACCGCGATAGGCCGGAAGATCATAAATCGGTGAATGCAGCCGAACTCGAGCTGCTGAAGGAAAACAGAGGGCTCAGCGGAAGTCATGGCAACGTGCCGTGGCGAAAACTCATCGGCTCCAGAACCATCTGGCTGCTATGGGCGCAATATTTCTGCTTGTCATACCCCTGGTACTTCTACATCACCTGGCTCCCGCAATTTCTGCGCTCCCGCTATCCGCTGATGTCGGACGACCAGCGCGCATTCCTTGCGTTTGTTCCTTTGTTTTGCGGCGGCCTTGGATCGCTGTCGTGCGGATTAATCGCGCCGCGCGTGGAACGCTGGACTGGCAGCATTGCCCGGGCACGCCGGCTGCTCGCAATCACGGGCTTTCTCGGAGCGGCAGTGGCGCTGTGTATCACCATCCAGATGCGAGGACCGTTGATGATGATCTCATTCCTGGGTCTCACAAGCTTCTTCAATGATCTGGTAATGCCGGGTTCGTGGGCAACCTGCATGGACGTAGGTCACCGCTTCGCAGGCACCGTGGCTGGCTCCATGAATATGATGGGAAATATCGCCGGATTCGTCGCTCCTGTTGTTGGCGGATATATCCTTCAGTCTACTCATGGTCATTACGAGATCTTCTTGTATTCGATGGCGGGCATGTATCTGCTCGGAGTCCTCTGCTGGCCATTTATTAACCCGACGGAGCCGTTAGAAATTTCAATCTAGGCGCCTATGATCCGGCTTGCCTTAATTTCGTTGCTGCTCGTGACATCCGCCGGAATTCATCTCGCGGCACAAACCGCTGGTAACTCCCTGCCGCAGGAGATGCTCGCGGCCCATAATGCCGTTCGTGCGAAGGTGAGCGTCCCTGCTTTGTCCTGGTCGCATGAGCTTGCGAGGGTCGCACAGGAATGGGCTGATGAGTTGATCGCCAAGAACCAGTTCGCGCACCATCCCCACCCGCAATATGGCGAGAACCTCTTCGAGATCTCGGGCGCCTCGGCAACCCCCTCTCGTGTCGTGGACGCGTGGGCGTCCGAAGCAACCAATTACGAGTACCGCACAAACACCTGCCGCGGGCGGTGCGGCCATTACACTCAGATCGTCTGGCGCGACACAAAGACTGTCGGCTGCGCCGTCGCCCGGGGACACAACCGCGAAGTCTGGGTTTGTGAATATGACCCGCACGGCAACACTACCGGCGAAAAGCCTTATTAAGCGCGCCGGAGAAACTAAACCGGCCTCCTGGTTGTCCATATAGTGGATGTGTCGCTCGTAAACCGACTCGAGCGGCAAATGTGGAGCTCGATATGAAGAAACTAGCCGCCTTCGTCATTGCTGCCTCACTGACCGGGGGAACCGGAGCGCTACTCGCTCAAAGCGCAAGCCATCCGGATCAGCAGCAGCAGAAAGAAGAGAGTTCCAATCCAGAAAGCACACAAGCCAAAACCGCAAAGAAACAAAAGAAGCGTGTGCAGCGGCAAACCCATGAGAACGACGGCAAGAACAATAGCAGCAAGAAAGACAAACAGCAAGATCAACAAAGCCATAGCAATCCGGAGAAGCCACAGTAACGAGCGGCGCTGTTGTCGGCGGGATGTCGCCAATCGCTGGCCTATTAGCTAAACTTTGTATGCGCTGCGCACAACCGGGGTCACATACTCGTTGGCCTTTTCCGAACTCGTGATGCGCATCTTCCCGGTGTCCCACTCAAGAAGTTCGCCCGGCAAACGTTGCGCGATGCAGCCCAAAAGAAACGCCTCCGTCACGGGCGCTTCACTTTCGAAGTTCGCCTTAGGACTCGGGCCGCCTTTACAGGCGGCGATCCACTGGTCTACCGCGAGATCGCGGTGATGTTCTTTTCGAACGGGAGGCGTCTGGTACTTCGGCGATTCGGGGTAGACCCTGGGATGTTCACCGTTGAATCCGCCTAGCAGGACACCTTTGTCGCCCACATACAGAATGCCCTCGCCCTCTTCTCCGCTCTCGAACAGCCTCTGATCCTCCTTGCGAAGGCCCTTGGGCCGCGGCGGCCTGAGTCCACCGTCATACCAGGACATCCGTAGCGCCGGGCGGCGCTCCGCGGCGGGGAAATTCAAGTACACGATGGAAGCCTTCGGGAACGTCTCGTCGTAGCGCGGCGTGGTGCTCGATTCCACCGAGACCGGCGGCGTCAGATTCAGAATTGTGAAAACACCGGCAAAACTGTAACAGCCCATATCGCCAAACGAGCCGTCGCCGAAGTCGTACCAGCCTCGCCAGACAAACGGAAGATAAGCGTTATTGAACGGGCGTTCCGGCGCGGGTCCCAGCCACATGTCCCAATCGAGGCCCTCCGGAATGGGGTCCACCGTTTTCGGGCGCTCGATTCCCTGCGGCCAATACGGGCGGCTCGACCAATTGTGGACTTCGCGGACAGTTCCGATTGCGCCATCGGCAATCCAGTCGGCGATCAGTTTCGTGCTGTCAGTAGACGGATTGTTGATCGCAACAGACGTAGCGACCTTCATTTCACGCGCTACTGCCGCTACCCGGCGGGCGTCGGCAATGCTGTGCGTCATCGGCTTCTGACAGAAAACGTGTTTGCGCTTCCGCATCGCGGCAATCGAAATCGCGGCATGCCAGTGATCCGGCGTGGCAATGTAGACGGCATCGAGATCTTGCTGTTTGGCAAGCAGTTCGCGGTAGTCTTTGTATGCGCCGCACCCTTTGTACGCGCCGGAAGCCGAGCCTTTGCGCGAGCCGTAGTAGGCTTCGATCAAACGGCGCGCGGGTTCACGGCCGCCCATTCCCAAGCTGGTTCGAAAGTCGTGAGTGAGCTGCGCTTCGCCCGGCGAGGCGAGATCTTCACCCCAATTTTCATAGCCTGGGCCCAACAGGCGGCGCGCGGACTTCAATAGCGCGTTGTCGCCGTACTCGGCATAATTCTTGCTCTCTTGGTTGCAGTCGCAGACCGCAACAATCTGCACGTCCGGGCGAGCCAGCAATTCCATGGTGATCGCCTGGCCTTGCCGCCCTAGCCCGATAGAGGCAATCGTCACTTTGTCGCTCGGCGCCACATAACCGACGCCTCCCAGGACGTGACGCGGAACAATCACAAAAGACGTTGCCGCTGACACCGCCCCTCGAAGCAGATCCCGGCGCGAAGCGCCTGTTTGCTCGAATGTTCCGTCCTTCACCGCATTGTCCTCCCAGGATGAAAATTAAGGAAGCGCCGCTACTGCTGGTAGAAGCGTTGCGATGATAGCTTATCAACGATGCAGCCACGGCTCTGGCGTGGAGCCGCAGAAGCGCAATTTTTCAGCACCGCGTTTTCGCCTGGAGGCGTTTTAGCGCTAAAGAGGCTTATTCTGCTCGTAGCGCCTGCATGGGGTCGATCCGCGTCGCCCGTCGCGCCGGCAAGAAGGATGCGAGGAGCGCCATTCCCACTAACACGACAGATGCAAACGAGAAGATCAGCGGGTTTAGCGCGCTGACCTGGAACAGTAGGCTCGCCAGCAATCGACTAAATGCGAGTGCTCCCGCCAGACCGATGACAACACCTGCCAACGTCATCCGGAAGCCGAATCCTAAAATCATCCGCAGCACGTCCGCGCGCTGTGCTCCAAGGGCCATCCGTACGCCAATTTCCTGAGTACGCTGCACAACCGCATAGGCCATTACTCCGTAAATACCGATGCATGCCAGCGCGAGGGCCAGAATCGCGAAGCCTGAGATCAACGTCGAACTAGCGCGGCGCACCGCGAGCGTCTGGGATGCCAACAAATCCATAGGGATTGACTTAAAGATGGCTAAATCGGGATCAACGCTCCATAACGCTTGTTCTGCGACCTTCATCATCGCGGCGGGATCGGTGTCCATGCGCAGAGTGAACGCGATGATTGAAAAAGGATACTGATCGAAGGGCCGATAAATGTCGGCATGTGTCGGCTGATCCTGGCCAAACGCTTTCACGTCACCGGCGACGCCCACAATCCGCCACCAATCGGGTTTCCCCGCCGTGCCCAGATTCAGCTCCTGACCAACCGGGTCGCTGTCATGGAAATATCGCTTCGCCAGCGTTTCGTTGATCATCGCTACCTGCGCGCCACCCGAGCGGTCCGCGTCCGTAAACGCCCGGCCGCGAAGCAAAGGGATTTTCATCGTGTGTAGGTAGTTCGGAGTGAGCACGCGATTGTCCGCCTGAGGACCCTGTCCCTCTTTGGGCGGCGGCTGTCCACGAAGCAGAAAGGCGGTGGTTCCCCAAAAGCCGCTTAACGGCAGGTAATTCGTCGCGGCAGCCGATTCCACTCCTTGGATCACATTCATCTTTCTCACGACGTTCGCTATCAGCGCACGCGTTTTGCCCGGATCGTTGCCAGGATAGCGATTGGGCGGAAGGAATATCTCCAGCGCGAGAACGTGATCCGGTTGAAACCCGAGATTCGCGTTCATCACCTTGTTAAAGCTCGCGACGACCAATCCGGCGCCAGTTAGCAGCATCAGCGATAAGGCCACCTCGACAACTACAAGTGCACTGCGCGAGCGGCTCGACCATGCGCTTGCCGCACTACCGCGCGCCGGCTCTTTCATTGCGCTACCGCCCTTGCTTCCCATGGCGTTCAATATGGGGGCGATTCCGAATAGAAGCGCCGTGAGCAAGGTGATAGCGGCGGCGAACAGGAAGACACCGCGATCCATCGGGATCTGCGTCACTTTGGGGATATTGAGATTCGCCACGTCATTGGGAAAAAGCATCAGCAGCAGATGCGTCCCGGCAAGCGCCAGCAGCATCCCGGCCGCGCCGCCGATCGTCGCCAGCAGCAGGCTTTCGGCCGCAAATTGCCTCAGCAATCGCAACCGCGTCGCACCCAGAGCCAGCCGCACTCCTATTTCTTTCTGCCGCTCCGCATTGCGCGCCAGCGCCAGCCCCGCGGTATTCGCACATGCAATCAACAGCACAAGCCCTACCGCGCTCAGGAGAATCAGTAACGGTTTACGAATGTCGCCGTCCAGTTGCTCACGGAGAGGAACCAGAACGACACGATTGCCCGTGTCCGTGTCCGGATGCGCGGCAGCCACTTCCGCTTCCAGCATATTGATAGCGCGCTGCGCTTCGGTGAGCGTTACTCCCCGCCTGAGCCGTCCCAGAATGCGCACGTATTTGTGATTGAAATCGTCGAAGGATGCCGTAGTCATTGCTGCCGGAGTCCAGACCTCGACCGTGGTCGGGTAGTTAAAGCCGCGCGGCATCACACCCAGCACGGTGTACGGGCTTCCATTGAGCGTGATCGCCCGGCCGGTTATGTTGGGATCGGAATGAAACGTCGTGCGCCAAAGGTGGTCGCTCAGGAGCGCTACCTTCGGGACTCCCGGTCTGTCCTCTTGATCCGTATAAAGCCGCCCGATTTGCGGTTCAACGCCAAGAATCCGGAGATAGTTCGCCGACACCGCATAGCCGATCAGCAACTGCGGAGCACCCTCGCCAGTAAGCGTCTTCTCGTCGTCATAGGAAGGCGCCAGGTCCTCAAAAACACCGCTCCGTTGCTTCCATGCAGCGAAATCGCCCGCCGTGCTGGAGTGCGGTTGGTTATCCCGCGCCGGATTCGCCGTCCACACCGCCACGATGCGGTTCGGCTCTTTGTATGGCAGTGGCGCCAGCAATACTGCCTTGACGACTGAAAAGATCGCGGTGGTCGCGCCAATTCCGAGCGCCAGCGTCAATACCGCCACGATGGTGAATCCAGGCTTCTTGCGCAACATGCGCCACCCGAAGCGGATGTCCTGTAGTGTGTTCTCGATCCAGGCGGTCCCACGCGCATCCCGGCATTCTTCCTTTACCTGCTCTATCCCGCCCGCGTCCCGTAGCGCTGCAAGGCGCGCGCTCTCAGGTGAAAGTCCACTAGCGACGTGCCGTTCCGTCTGGCGCTCGATGTAGTCTTGCAGCTCGTCACTCAAGTCTGTTTCGACCTCTGAACGTCTGAACAGCCAGGTTAACCGCAACCGTAAGCTCCGTAGGACTCTCATTTCGCAGCCTCGTCTAACTCTCAAAAACGATCGAGGAGATGGCGCCGGATAACCGTTTCCAGTCGGCCGCTTCCTGCCGGAGGCGCTTGCGTCCTTCTTTGGTGATCGAATAAAACTTCACCCGACGCTTATCCTCGCTGACGGACCACTCGGCGCTAATCCAGCCGGCCCCTTCCAGTCTGTGCAACGCAGGATAGAGTGAGCCGGGGCCAACTTGCAAGATGTCTTTGGACATCTGCTTTATACGCTCACCAATTGCCCATCCATGCATCGGCTGCAACGCCAACATTTTGAGAACCAGGAGATCGAGCGTCCCCTGGACCAGGTCGGTGGGTCTACTCATATCTGATATGGTAACCGATATCGGTAACCATAACGATCCATGGCTAATGAAGACCTGGCGCAGAGCACTCGCTGGCATGAGCCCCAGCCAGCAGACTAAGAGTCCAATGCCACCTAGTTTTGGTGGGGCAGACGCCCCCGTCTACGCGCGGCTCCCAGCCGCGCTCTTCGGACCGTGCTGAAGTATCGAAGAGCTGGACCGGGCGCCCGGCGCAGGCCAAGGCCTGCCTCACCGACAGACGTCCTGAATGTGGGAAAACCAGGTGACCCGGAACCTGAAATGCCTCGAAGACCACATGGTGTTGTCCTTCCGCTACACCTTCACGTTCAGCTTCTTCACTTGATCGGCAATGTACTCCGATGTGCGCCACCCGAGCGCGCTGATGGTCAGCGTCGGGTTCTTGTCGGCATTGCTTACGAACGGCGCCGCATCGGTGATGAAGAGATTCTTGCAATCCCACGCCTGGCAATATTTATTCAACACCGAGGTCTTCGGATCATCGCCCATCTTGGTTGCCCCGACCTCGTGAATGATTTCGCCGCCGCGAGAAATGCCCCATCGATCCTCCGGTCCGGAGCTATTTGTCACGATGCCGCCGGCAGTCTCGATAATCTCTTTGAACGTTTCCTGCATGTGTTTGGCCTGCAGAAGCTCGTCGTCGCTCCATTTGAAATGGAAGCGAAGCACCGGGATACCCCACTGATCGACCGTGTTGGGGTCGATTTCGCAGTAGCTGTTCTCGTTCGGGATCATCTCGCCGCGGCCGGCGAAGTAGACATCGGCTCCATAGATCTTGCGCAGATTCCGCTTCAATTCCATGCCGTAGCCGCCTCCAAGCAGTTGCTCCGAGCCGCTGAGCACTCCGGATTCCGGGAGGCCGCGGCCGCCGCCGATCTCGATGTGATAGCCGCGCGCGAACGGCATCTTATTGGCCTTTTGCTCTTTGTAGAGCCACCACGGCATGTACATATGCATGCCGCCGACGCCGTCTTCGTTCTCCGGTGGCAGGTCTTGAAGGATCGGCAGAAAACCGCCTACGGCCGAACCAACGGTATCCATAATGTAACGGCCCACCAGTCCCATCGAGTTGGCAATGCCGTTCGGAAACTGGCTGCTCTTCGAATTGAGCATGATTCGCGCGGTCTCGCAGCAGCTTGCGGCGAGCACGACGATTTTGCCGTAGACGGAAACTTCGTTGCGTGTTTTCTTGTCAACGTAAGAAACGCCGCGCGCGAGTCCGTCGGGCCCGACCAGAACCTCGCGCACCATCGCGTTATTGCGGAGTTCGAGATTGCCGGTCTTCATGGCCGGGAAGATGTGGACACCGGGCGAGTTGAAGTTTGCGTTCACGCCACAGGACCGTCCGCATTGCGCGCAATAGTGGCAGGCCGGTCTTCCATGAATTGGCCGGGTCAGGATGGCTAAGCGCGACGGGATGCAGGGGATGTTGAGCTTGTCGCTGGACGCCTTGATGATCTTTTCATAGGCTCGCGGCGCCGGCGGAGGCAGAAACTTGCCATCTGGCGTGTTCTCCAAACCTTCATGCGATCCGAATACACCGATCAGTTCCTCGGCTTTGTCGTAGTATGGCGCGAGATCGTCATAAGTAATGGGCCAATCGAAACCTTTGCCGTCCCGGCTGTAAGGCTTGAAATCGTACGGCCCCATGCGAAGTGAAATGCGGCCGTAGTGATTCGTGCGGCCTCCGAGCATGCGCGCGCGCCACCACATCCAGTCCGATCCGGGAGCATTGGTGTACGGTTCGCCTGGCACCTGCCATCCGCCGAGCAATGTCGCATCGAAGTAGCCGAACGGTTTCTCATTGCTCGATGCCGCGCGATGCGGAGCATTGTACGGCCACGCAAACATGTCCGACTGTTTTGTGCAATCGAAGAAATCGCCTGCTTCGAGCATGCAGATTTTTGCGCCGGCGTTTGCGAGCACTTGCGCCGCGACTCCGCCTCCGGCCCCAGAGCCGACAATCACAACGTCGTAGCTCTTGGGAGCTGCCTTCACTTGTGCCATGTATTCGTCCGCCTCACACGTCCATGGTAATCCGGGGCAGATCCCCGAAGGAGCGGAACGACTCTAGTCCAACAAGTGTTTGCTCCGCAGCGCTTGTTCGAGCGCCGCGTTGCTTGGCTCGGCAAGAATCTCGCCCGCTATATCCAGAGTGGGTTTTCGCTCCTTGCCGCCGTTCTGTTCGCGCACCCACTCGGCCGCGTCCCTATCCGCCTCGATGTTGACATAGTCGTACGGCACACCGCGATGTTCCAGAAATCCGCGCGCGCCCTGGGTCAGTTCGCACCAATCGGCGCCAAAAACCTTTACCTGCGACATAGGACCCTCGAATGTCCGATGACGTTCGAGCGGAAGCGTTACTTGCGGATTTGCAGCGAAGGCGTCGTGCCTTCAACGGATTTGCGACGGCGCCCGAGCAGAAGCGGTTTTGCCCTCGGCAACCGGGTGCTTCAGTTGCGCATCGAGCACGGGTTTCAATGCTTCCAGCGCGATCGCACCGTTGTAGCGCTGCCCGTTGATAAATAATGTCGGCGTGCCTTCCACCCCAGCGCGGTCGCCATCCTGAATATCTCTAACGACTGTCTGTTTCGTTTGAGGCGAATCGAGATCCGCTTCAAAGCGCTTCATTTCGAGGCCAATTCCCTTTGCGATGGCGAGGACGGACGGACGCGATAGATCTTGGCGGTGGGCGAACAGGGCATCGTGCATCGGCCAGAACTTCCCCTGTTTGTTCGCCGCTTCCGCGGCCAATGCGGCAAAGGCAGCCTGGGAGTGAATCTCCAGCGGATATTCCTTAAAGATGAGCTTCACCTGAGTCGGGTAGGCTTTCAGCAGAGCGTGAAGTTGAGGAACAGCCTTGATGCAATAGGGACATTGAAAATCGGAGAATTCAATCAGCGTCAGCGGAGCATTCGCCGGACCGATCACCGGAGCCCCCGTGGTGGGAATTGACACCGGGTCGTCGAGCAGCCGGGTGTCCTGCTGCGGTCCTTGCGCAAACTTGGATTTCGTGGCGGCGGCGAGTGCCTGGGTTTCGGTCTTACCCTCTTTCAGTGAACTGACGATCACGGACGCCAACCCCTGACTGTAATAGCAGCTCGGGTCTTTCACGCGGCATTCCGCCGTTTTCATACCGCAGCCGCACGAACAGTCCTCGTCGCGCAAAAGCTTCAGCGCCGTCGCTTTTTGAGCGGCGGTCAAACCCGACAGGTCGACGCCGGCCAGCGACGATTGGCTTTTCCAGTCTTGAGCGCCCAACAGGACAACGCTCAATAGGCACAGAATCGCAATTTTGCCGGCGCGCAGGGGCGAGAACGTCATGTCTCTATTGTAGGGATATCGCAGCCAGCCCGCGCCATTCGGGGCGATTTCAACGTTCGCGGTACGCTTTACAATATGCGCAGCCTCGCCATCGCTCTTCTGGCGCTTCTGGCTCCCGCAGCCGTACCGGGCCAGGCCGCTTCCCTGCCCTCCTGCGATGCCGGAGTGGCGAAGTACAGCCCTTGTGAACTGCGCTTCGAGTGGAGCGAGGGCGAACTTCCGTCCGGTAAGTCTCCGTTTCGTGACGAGTTGCTAAATGTTGCATTCCGTGGCCCCGATGCAACTACATATTTGATTCGAGCATTCTGGGACGGCGGCCGCACGCTACGGGTACGCTTTACTCCGAACCAGGCGGGGACATGGACGTATCGCATTACTTCCGTCCTTAAGCGTTTCGACAATCGCCAATCGACCTTTGCAGTTGCGGACGACAGCGCTCCCGGTTTCGTCGCTGTGGCGAATGTTCGCCATTGGCGCACGGATAATAAGCAGCCTCATCTCTGGATGTCGGCGGAAGCGCCTTGGATCGATCTGGACGATGCCGCATTTCGCAAATGGGCGGATGCGCGGAAGAGCGACGGTTTCACGCACATTCGAGGCGTCCTACTGACGGAAAATAGCCATGCAGGCAAGCCGTTATCGGCCAATTCTGAGCCGGACGTGGCTTATTTTTCGGCTCTCGACGATCGCCTGCTCTATGCAAATGGCCTGGGCCTCACGCTCGATCTGATCCTTGCCGACGGCTCGTTCCTCAAGACCGGCGCCATGGACACGCCGCAACAACGCGAGCCGCTGGTTCGTTACCTGGTTGCCCGCTACGGCGCGCTAAATGTTTGCTGGCAAGGCATAGAGCGCTTCGAAGATCAGCCGCACGCCCGCCCTCTACTCGATGACATTGGCTCTCTGCTGGGCAAATACGATAGTTTCCAGCATCCGCGATCCACAGATGCACGGCAGACTTCGTCCATGCTGCTGCGCGATAGCTGGGAGAACTACATCGTCGAAGCGTCCGCGAATCCCCAGCTTGGTGATGTGGAACGTCAGATTACGGCAGCTCCGCAGATCCACGTAATACAAGGCGTTGAGCCGGATGCATTTCGGCATGAGCTTTGGGTGACCACGACGAATGGCGAATACCCCACGATGCGCTTTGAGGCGTCGCAGAATCCAGCCAACATTCAGGCAATGCGCCTTTGGTTCAAGATCATGTCGAATGTCCGTCACTGGGAATTCGAGCCCTTCTTCGATGTCGACGGCGCGCGCTGCGCCGGTCTCGATAATGTCGAGTATCTGCTTTACGCGCAGCAACCGGGAATCGTCGAAATTACTTTTCCGGAGAAACATAAATACGACGCCCATTGGATCAATCCGGTCTCCGGGGAGACGATCGAATTGAAAGATGTCAAACAAGACGCCTTCAGCGAGCAGACTCCCGGCGGCAAAGGTGGCTGGCTGCTGCAACTGGAACGAACAGGCAAGAAAGCGTCGATGCTCAAGAGCTACCGATTCGAATCGGTATCGGCCCCTATTCAGGAAATTGAACTTGACCCGGCAAAGGTTCCGTTCCAAATTGTCGAGCCGGCCGGTCAAGAGATGGAAGCCGGCAAGCCAGCCACGTATGAAATCAAAATCACGCGAGCCAATCGCGCGACGCGGAGCATGGAATATCTTTGGACAGGAGAAATCGTTGCGGAGGGCGAGGGACCTCGAGTGCTCGCACTCGGCGCGTCCGGCTCGTTCGAGTTTCCCGCTCAGCTCATGAAGACCAGATCGGCTTTGCTCAACGTGACTGTCAGCGCAGTCAATGCGGTTGGTAAAGCGTACTCGATATCGAAGGTGTATCAGATTTCGCGGTGACCATTCTTGCGCTCGACACCACCACGGAATTTGGCAGCGTGGCCCTGCGGATTGACGGCCGGACAGTAGCAGAAATCCCGTTGCACAGCCCGGAGGGGTTTGCGCACGTAATCTTTGGATATATCGATGAAGTTTTGAAACGAAACGGAGTCGCGCTGGAAACTGTGGACTGCTTCGGAGCCGCGGCTGGCCCCGGCTCATTTACCGGCGTACGCGTGGGGCTTACCGCGGCGAAAGGGCTGGCGGAAGCGATGAATAGGCCGGTGGCGGCCGTTTCCAACCTTCGCGCTCTTGCCTTTTTCGGAAATTCGGATCGCCGCGCCGTGATTCTGGACGCCCGCCGCGGTGACGTGTATGTTGGGCTGTACAACGCAGAACTCCAGCCGATTCAGCGCGAAGCCGTGACAAAGCTGCCGGCGTGGTTGGAACAGATCACTACCGATTGCGAATTGATAACTGCTGCCGGATCGCCGTTCCGGGCGGCCATGGCCGGTTCGCGCTTTGACGGGAATACGTGGACCGAAGCCCCACGCTCGCTGGCGGCGGCTGTTGCATATTGCGCGGAGTTAGATCTGGAACGTGGAGCGGCCCTCGACCCGATTTCTGCGGATGCGAACTACGTGCGCCGCTCCGATGCGGAGTTGTTCTGGAGAGATCGGTAGGGCGTCTGCCGCGGTGAGAATGGCTTAGCCCCGTATGCTTTCCGCAAACCAACGCGAGGGCTCGGTAAAACAACGCAGGCCATAGCAGCAAAGCAGGCGAACCGGGCGCACAAGCCAATACAACCAACGAAACCCGGCCGGCAACTTCACAAATTCAAAATCCCGCGAATTCGGGAGGACGCTGCTGGAATAGCGAGTCCCCGCAAGCAGTAGCCGGTCCCAAGCCCGCTCGCGGCAATACATCGCGAACCTCAACTGCCGGTCTTCGGCAATTTCGGATGTTTTCGGAGGCCTATCTTGCTGTGGCGAGGTGACAGTTCCTCGTATTTCGATCACCAGCTTTTGCAGAGATCGAGTTGCTTCGACTTCGCCCAGTACCGGCGCCGGTAGCGGCGCGCCGAGTAATTCGGCCGCAACTGCCAGTGCCAACAATACTCTCCTGCGGCAGCCCAGCTCCCGGGCCCTCTTCAGCACCGCATGGAGTTCCATATCCGTTCGCTTGCGGATCAGCCCGGCAATGTCACAGACCCACTTCAGGTGTTTCCATCCATGGCGCGCGCCATGCGCGGCCAGCAGCAAAAATTGCTCTTCGGGCCCGGGGCAGCGCGCTGGTGTTCCGTCCGGAAGCAAAACCCGCGCCGCGGACTGGAATACGTCTTCGGTAGTGAGGGCAAACCGGGCAGCCGGCTCCTCACAGGACCAATGCAGTTCGAGAGCAACACCTTGCGTTGAATGTACTAAGGAAAGATGCTTGTCGGTCTCGGACAGCGTACCTGGTTCACACTCCGAGCCCTTCCCATCCCACTGGAAGCCGTTCCGCAACAAGAGATCCCGTGCGCGCGAGAAATCGTCGAAGTGTATGAGGATATCCAGATCGCCGAATCGCCTCAACGAAACGCCGCCATAAAGGGACACAGCTAGCGGCGGCCCCTTCAAGACAACAGCCTCGATTCCTTCCGTTTCGAACAGTTGCAGAACCTCGGCTAGCTTAACGGTTAGCTGCAAGCCATCGCTGGCGTACAACAACGCCGTCGAACGTAAGCGGCTACGAATGGCCCGCGGCAGCAGTTCCGGACAAACACCCGAGAGACTGCTGTGGACGAGACCCATTACTTCATTTCGCTCAGCAAGCGAAAGCATGAGGTCCCAGTCGGGTCCGTTCCGTACGATTTCACGAATTCGCTCGCAATCGGATTCGGACAGACCCGTCCTGGCGCACAACAGGAACAGTTCGACTGTTCCGGACGGATTTCCGCCCATTAGCTGTTCCGAAGATTTGGAACGTGGTGGCGCTTCGTCCGGCGATTTCCGAACTGGTATTTAGGCGAGCCTTTGCCAGCGCCATTGAACGCGGTTGGTTCCGGCCAAAACCAACCATCACTGCGGTGAGCCGTATGCCAGCCGGTTGGATCCTGGGACGATGCCTTCGCGGGAGTGGGGGCCACTATAGTAGCGACCAGGGCGGCACAGGAGCCGGCCAACGCCAGTTTACGTCCCACATCGCGCCGGGAGAGCAGTTTCTCGGTACTCGTTTCTTCGATGAGTTCCGCCTCAGCCAATTGGTGAACTGCCGACTCGATTACAGCGTCGTCGCAGGGACAATCCGACTCCGCCGCCACGATCTTTGCAAGATCGGCAATTGAGCGCTTGCCGTTTGCGTTCGCCCACACGGTGAGAGCGATCGAATTCAAGCAATGCACTTTGTTATTCTTCTTATCGAAAATTACCGTTTCTCCCGGTAATTCCTCGACGATGATATCTTTTTTACGTGCTAACGGTTTCATAGTCTAGTTCCTTTCATTCCAGGCGTCCTGCTGTTCACGTGCATCAGCAGCGCCCGTGCGGATTCGCCGACATCGCCACGTACTGTTTTAAATGCCGTCGATTTCCTGACAAGCTTCGCGAGAATTTTCAACGAATCCTCCGGGCGCGTCCGCGCGACGACGGTGTTGCCCATTAATTCCAGGAGAGTCTCCCCTTTCGTCATCGATCGCGGTTTCCACCGGCCGCAAGGTTTGTATTTGCAAACGGCAACCGTACACTCCGCCACCGCTGGTAATTTGCCACCGGTATCCGGTGAAGCCGCTTGCAACTTTCTTCTAAGCTTTTGACCCGAGGCCGTCCGCACGTGGGGCCGTCTCGAGAAGGGATGAATGCGGCCTTTTGTGTCAACGACGGCGAACTCGTCCGAGTAATAGGTAGCGCCTACTCGTACTAAAGCCAGCACAAGGGTACTCTTCCCGCTGAAGCTTCGACCCGGGAGAATAATCGCACGGCCTTTCCACCGAACCACGCCGGCGTGAATAAATACGTGCTTCCGGCAGAGCCGGGCTACCGCGTGCTGCGCAGCCGCTTCTAACGTCACCAGCAACTGCGGCAAAGAGCGGGCGTGGGCAATCGGCCGGCGGTCTTCATATAGGGCAAAGCCCTTGGCGTGTTCGTCGTCTCGCGAAATGAAGAACCGGACGTCGGCTTTGCGTGAGCCAGCCATTGTAGCGCCTGGAAGCAGATCTTCCGGTATTCGCTTCAGGATTCCCGGCTCGTTTGTTTCAATCGCGATCCGCACACCATAAGACGAAAGGGCAAAGCCGGAATTCGAGCAGCCATTCGGCAGGTTGACTCCCGGAATCGTGCACCCACTGTTTAAAATCCCCGAGGCTTTGCCTGGCCTACTGGAATTACCGGCTTTCACTTCCCTCTCCTCCGAAATTCATTAAGAATTTGAGTCGAGTTTACGGGATATTCGCCGGCCGAACAATCCGCTCCAGTACCGAGGTTTCGCCGTGTGCAGGCAGTACCGACTCTACATTTATACGGAATCTTACAAGTGCAACCGAAAATAGCGGATAGGTACCAAGACTGCTAGGCAAAATCCGATAGACATACTGACCGAATAGCGAGACGGGAGCGCCGAATAGCCGAACGTAGGGATACTGCAATAGGATGGGATGCTTTCGGTGCGCGGTCCCGCGTCGTCGAGCCGCGCACCTGGATCGAGGCCGCGCTTCAATGACGCGCTTTGTGCTCTTTGTAATCGGAAGGAATTTGGAAAACTGCTGCCTCGACAGGTCCAGCCGAGAAATTGCTCGATTGCGTTTTCATCGTTATAAACGGGCCATTTGAATCGCCGCTGCCGTTCCGCCCCATCATCGGCGATTGTACGCCGCTTACTGCCGTGTCCTGCAGAACCGGATACCCCTCCAGCTTTGTGGTTTCCTTCTGTAACTCGGACAAGCCCTGGCCGGCATTGCCCATCATCGGGTTCATACCACCTCCGAAAGCATAGTTCAGCTTCTCCGATAGCCGTTTATGGAAATCGCGCAGTTCGTCCGTGCCCGGTTCGGAGGGAACGGCCCACATATCCGAACGGACACTCATTCCGGCGCCCTCCTGACCTTCGGCCGTAACCGTCAGGATGTATTCCTTCGCGGTGTTGCCGTCGATTTCGCGAGTGTTTCCCGTCGCGTCGACCTTCGCGTTAAACTTCAGGTCGGCGCTGCCGCCGCGTTTGTTCATCTTTTGCCGCATTTCCTGCATTTGACGATTCATATCATCGAAGCTCATTACCGTGTACGAGCGATGTTCATTATCGATGGTCGTCATGGTCCCGGCATCCAAATCGATGAGTGTTGAAGAATCCTCGCCGATGCGCGCCAGCTTGTTGCCTTTCAGATAGACCTTCGAAGTCTGATCCTTTAACCCTTTCGACAGCCGGCCGCCCATCAGTTTGCCCATTGGGCTATTGCTCATGCCACGCATCATGTCGATGAGGCTTCCCCCGGTATACTGCACTGTTTCCTGATAGCTTACGTCAGCAAGCAAACAGCCAGCAGTAGCAAGCGCCACTATCGCCAATCGGAATTGTATTTTCATCTGAAACCCTCTCTGGCGGGAATCCTAGCAAACCTTCAGCCATCTAAGCTAGCCCATGCCGGCCGTAAAAACCGGCGGTTATTCTAGGCTTGTGACTCTCGCCGAGATGCAGCAGAAGATATCGTCCGGAGATATCTCCCCGGTCGAGTTGATTGTCCGGACGATTCAACAGATCGACAAAAAGAATCCGTCGATGAACGCATTCATCGAAACATTCTTTGAGAAAGCTCTGGCTGAAGCGCGCATAGCTGAACAGCGGATTTATCAGAAGAATGCGAGGCCACTCGAAGGCATTCCGCTAACGATCAAGGACAGCCTCGATGTCACGGGTAGCCCGACACACTGCGGCAGCCTGCTTAACCGGGAACTGCGGCCGGCCGACGACGCCACATCCGTCCGCCTGTTGCGTGACGCTGG
Source organism: Bryobacterales bacterium KBS 96 (assembly GCA_000381625.1). Lineage (GTDB taxonomy): Bacteria > Acidobacteriota > Terriglobia > Bryobacterales > Bryobacteraceae > KBS-96. The sequence goes on along the minus strand of KB906767.1, from coordinate 6,558,519 downwards.
AGCGATCATCATCGGGAAGACCAGTTGTCCTGAGTTCCTGATGAATTACGAAACGGATAACCGCATTATCGGAAGGACGAACAATCCCTGGGACGAGAGCAGAACGGCGGGCGGATCGAGCGGTGGCGAGGCGGCGGCAATCGCCACTTTTTGCTCCGCGGGCGGGATGGGCAGCGATGGCGGCGGCTCGGTCCGTTTTCCCGCTCACTGTTGCGGCATCGCAGGATTAAAACCGACGCCGGGACGCATTTCGGGGGCGGGACACGTTCCGCCGATCGTGCATCCTGGCGGCCTGCTCGGCGTCATCGGCCCGATGGCGCGAACGGCGGAGGACGTCAGAATCCTTTTCGAAATTCTTGCACGATTCGACCCGGCCGATCCGTTCTCAACTCCTATACCGCTGCGGGCGCCGGACCTGTCGCCGTGGAAGAACAAGCGGCTCAGAATCGGCATAATGCCCGGCTGGCTTGACGTTCCAGTAATGGCAGCGATGGCGGATGCCACAGTGAAAGCCGAGACGCTGCTGGCGGAGTTGGGTTTCGCGGTTGAAAGCTTCCGGCCGGCCGAGGTGGATCGGGCGCCGAATCTCTGGTGGTTTTTCTTCGGCCAGATCCATTCGCGAATGACGAAAGAAAGCCTTTTGGGCAAAGAAGATCAGCTCCACTGGACCGGAATGGAACTTCTGAAACGAGCGATCGACGAACCTGAGCCGACCGTCGAAACAGTTCTAAACAATCTCGCCGAACGCGACAGCATGCGCGCCAAGCTTCTGCGGCAGATGGAAATCCATCGCGTGCTTCTGCTGCCTGCCTGCGGAGTGACAGCCTTTCCGCATCGGACGCGCCGGTGGAAGACTCCCGGCAAGGAAATTGGCCTGTTCGAGGCCATGATGCCGCTGACGCCGTTCAATCTGTTTGGCATGCCGGGCATGGTCGTGCCGATGGGCTTCGATGAGGAAGGCCTGCCTTGCGGCGTACAACTGGTGGGCCGTCCTTATGATGAGGAATTGCTACTCGAACTGGCTACGCAGCTTGAAAACGCACGTGATCCGTTCCCTACCCCGCCCGGAGTAGAACCGCTCTTTTAGCCGGACACATGCAACCGGCGCCGCCGGGCCATCTATCTATTAGTAAAATCCGAACATGCCGCTCGACGAATACGCCAAGAAGCGCAAATTCGACAAAACTCCCGAGCCGGCCCCTGGCAAATCCCGTCCCAAGGCAAAAGCGGTAACGGGAGGCCTTTTCTGTGTGCAGCGCCACCGGGCTTCCCATTTACATTACGACCTCAGGCTTGAAATCAATGGCGCGCTTGCAAGTTGGGCCGTTCCGAAGGGACCCACGCTCGATTCGACACGCAAATCGCTGGCGATGAAAGTGGAAGATCATCCGATGGAATATGCCGAATTCGAAGGCAATATTCCAGCCGGCAACTATGGCGCCGGGAGCGTGATGCTCTGGGACATCGGGCGCTATACGCTGCTCGACGATCCGCCGGCGGAGCAACAACTGGCACGCGGCGATTTCAAATTTTCACTCGAAGGCAGCAAACTGCATGGCGCATTTGCGCTGGTCCGGATGAAGCGCGGCGAAAAGGGCAATGAATGGCTGCTAATCAAGAAACCCGATGAATATGCCGTTCCGGGATGGACTCCGGAAGAGCACGCCTGGAGCGTCAAAACAAAGCGAAGCCAGGAGGAGATCGCGGCCAACGACGCTCCGATCGACCCCGAGCATATTGCGGGATCGAAGAAAGCGGCCATGCCGAAAAGCATCAAACCGATGCTCGCAACCCTCGTCGATGGGCCGCCCGCGGGCGAGCAATGGCTCTACGAAATCAAGTGGGATGGCGTTCGCGCGCTCTGCTTTATTGAAAACGGCAAGCTTCGGATCGAATCTCGAAACGGGAAGCGCACGGAAGAGCAGTATCCCGAACTCGCCAGTTTGCCTTCTTTGATCCAGGCAGATACAGCTATTGTCGATGGCGAAATTGCCGTGCTCGACGAACAGGGGCGCGCCCGCTTTGAGCTGATCCAGCCTCGCATCTCGACCGCTCGTAACATCGAGATTCTGCAGCGGACAAATCCCGCGCACCTGTTTCTGTTCGATTTGCTGTACCTCGATGGATATGACTTGCGTGGCGTGCCGCTTGAAACACGCAAGGATCTACTGGAGAAGAGCGTCGAATGGAACGATGTCGTGCGCTATTCCCAGCATTTCGCCGCGGATACGGACACGATTCTCAAAGCCGTCCAAAGAATGGGCGTTGAGGGAATCCTCGCCAAGGATCGGCGAAGCCCCTATGAACCGGCGCGATCGAAGCGCTGGCTGAAAGTGAAGGTTCAAAATCAACAGGAATTTGTGATCGCCGGGTTCGTGGAAGGGGAACGAGAATACTTCGGATCCCTCGTACTTGGTGTGAATAAGGGAAAGACTCTGCAGCATGCGGGCCAGGTGGGAACCGGTTTCGACGCCAAGCAGCGAAAAGCTATTTTTCAGAAGCTCGAGCCTCTCATCACCAAACATTGCCCGCTTTCACCCAAGCCCAGGATCAAAAGCGTGACCTGGGTTGAGCCAGAACTGGTTTGCGAGGTTCGATTTCTCGAATGGACCAACGAGGGCATGCTGCGAGCGCCGGTTTTCGCGGGCCTTCGCGAAGACAAACGCCCGGCGGAGGTTGTACGAGAGGTCGAACAGAAATCGCCCCGCGATACTGCGAAGAAGCGGCTGCAATCGAAAGACGCGTCCCGGGATCACCCGACCGCTCTCGATCTAAGCGGCAAGGAAGCGGTGGTCGAAATTGGGGAACACACGCTGAAGCTGACGCACCTGGACAAAGTGTATTTTCCGAAAGACGGCTACACCAAGCGCGATCTCTTGCACTTTTACGATGAAGTCTCCCCGTTGCTGCTGCCGCATTTGAAAAATCGCCCGCTGTCGTTGAAGCGTTACCCGAATGGAATTGACGACAAATTCTTTTTTCAGAAGAACGCGTCCGAGCATTTCGTGGATTGGTTGAGGGTGGAACCCGTTCACGAAGGTCATCCGCCGAAAACAATCAACTACGCTGTCGCCGACAATCGCGCTTCGCTTATTTACCTGGTCAACCTCGGCTGCATCGACCACAACCCATGGATGAGCCGTATCGGTTCTCTCAAACACCCCGACTGGATATTGATCGATCTTGACCCGTTCCATTGCCCGTTCAACCGGGTAGTGGAGACCGCTCAGATCGTGCGTGACATCCTGAATCGCGTGGGACTCAAGGGCTATCCGAAGACGACCGGCGGAGATGGTCTCCATGTCTACATTCCGCTCGAACCGATCTATTCTTACGACCAGGCGCGCAGCTTTGCCGAGATCCTGTTTCATTTGGCAAACCAGAAAAGTCCGGATCTGTTCACGGCCCCACGAAGCGTGGGCAGCCGCAAGCAAGGCCGCGTTTATTTCGATTGGCAGCAGATCGGCAGCGGTAAAACCATCGCGGCTCCCTACGTTGTGCGCGCTTATAATGGCGCTCCGGTTTCAACTCCGTTGAAGTGGAGCGAAGTCAAACAGGGGCTCGATCCGGCGGATTTCACGATCAAAAACGTATTGGCGCGCTTTCGCAAGGAAGGCGACCTGTTTGCGCCGGTACTCGCGGGCGGCCAGCGGCTCGAATCCGCACTAAAGAAATTGCAGTAACGGCAGATCGCTGTGGAAAACCGGCTCGCGCACCACCTCATTAGCGTGCGTCCGGCTGTGATTCCATTCCGGCTTACCTTTGAGCCCGGCATGTCTTTGTATGAACAGGTGATTTACGCCGCCAAGAAAGCCATCGTTTCGGGAAAGCTGAAGGGAGGCGACCCATTTCCGGACTGGATGACTGTGGAAAGGTGAACTCAAATCCGCGACTTTCAAGATGGTGAAAATGTTGCGGCTTCCCGTGGATTGGTGCGACCTCCCCGGTTGCACCAATCCAGCAGGTTACTTTCAGTGGCTTAGCTGTTTATGCTAATTCAATGTTAACGACGTGGGTCTTTCGACAGTTCGAGGACTCCGGTTACCTTGACATTTTTACCTTCGAATTGTTTGGCTTTTTCCTGATCGTCCAAGTAGGCGCCTTTTCCCGCCTGCTCGTCTGTCAGCAGCGCGTATTGTCCATTTTTCGCCTTAACGACTTTTCCAACGAAGGTCTTCGTCTTTTGTTGGTCTTGCTGAGCGCTAGGCGTTTGATTCTCGGATTGCGCCTGCAACGTCGGGGTAAGTTGAGGGACAGCCAGTACAATGGCTGCGGCCATTGAAGCTACCCAAAGTTTCGTCATTTTCATTCGTATTGCTCCTTGCTACATGGCGATGCCATCTGGCAGGGTGCAGCAACGGCATGGCCACAATGAGATCGGAACGAGAGGTGTTGACATGCTTGAGGTTGGCTCAAGCGGATTTTGCTCTGGGCAGTAAAAGTTTCCGCCAGCGCGTATATTATCCAGGCGTTAGTAGATGAAGCAAATACGGACTCGCCCCGAAGCAGCCAATCGTGTATACAGTTACTAGAACAACTCGATAAACAGCGTTGGCGCGCTGCATCGATAGGCTTTGCTATTTGTTCGGCGCAGTTGGTCGGGCCCAAGGTGATCCAGCGGATGTTTGAATCGTGTACTAAGTCTTCGACTACCCGGACCTGTCGAGAGTTTTTCGACATACTGCGAAAGGCTACGGAGATATGACCTTTCGGTTTGCGACCACGTTGGAAAAGACCACAGCCCTTTAGACAAGCTCCGCGGAAGGCGTTGAATTAAAATAGCGGAAGCGGGGCTTGGCGCTTCGCAGGCTGCACTGCTTCGCACAGGCGGGGTAACGCAAGCTCATTCTGTTCCCGCCTCCATGAATATCACCTCAGAAACCGTTGGCATCGTCGGCGCCGGGCGCATGGCTCAGGCGCTCGGCAGATTGCTGCGGGAGCACGGAGACGTTCCGGTTGTCATCGCCAGCCGCAGCAAGAAATCGGCGGAAACTGCCGCCGCCTGGATTGGCGCCGCACCAGTGTCGTTGGAAGAGATCACAAAGCAGGCGAAGCGCCTGCTAGTTGCTGTCTCTGACGATGGCTTGCCGGAAGTTGCATCGAAGCTTACCGGTTTGGGATTGCAAGGCGCAACGGTCCTTCATACCTGCGGCAGCCAAGGACCGGAAACGCTTTCGGAGCTTTCGAAAGCCGGGAATTCCGTTGGCGTATTGCACCCGCTGCAAACAATTCCGACCGCCGTGGAAGGAGTCGCAGCATTGCCAGGCTCGGCATTTGCCGTAGCGGGAGATGCGGAAGCGGTCTCCTGGGCTGAGGAGTTGGTCGAGTTGCTCGATGGAAAGTGCCTGCGGATCGAGTCCCGCCGCTGGCCCCTTTATCATGCTGCGGCCGTGATGGCGTGCAATTACCAGGCAACGCTGGTGGATGCGGCATTGGAACTGTTGGAACAGGCAGGATTATCTCGAACCGCCGCGCTTAGCGCAATTGCACCGCTGGTGCGCGCTACAACCGCGAACGTCTTGCGACTGGGCCCCGATCTCGCGCTTACGGGACCCATCCAACGGGGCGATAGCGCCACGGTGCGTGCGCACATGGCAGCCTTGCGAACTGCACGCCAGAAGACTGCGGGCCTATATTCGTCGGCGGGATTGCGCACTCTAGAGATTGCTCAGCGGCGCGGTTTATCAGAGGAGAAAGCCGAAGCGCTTGCGCAGTCGCTGCAAATGTTCACCTGCTAGTTGAGCGCCTACAAGCAACCATTCACATGTCCGATACACCGAAACCATTGCGGCTACCAGATCTCGAAGCAAAAAAGAAACGCGGCGAAAAGATCGCGATGCTGACAGCGTATGACGCCACGATGGCGTACTTGCTCGATTCGGCCGGCATCGACGTTTTGTTAGTTGGCGATAGTCTGGGCATGGTTGTGCTTGGGGAGGACAACACGCTTTCGGTGACGATGGACGACATCGTGCGGCACACACGTGCCGTTCGGCGCGGCGCCAAGCGCGCAATTGTGGTTGCCGATATGCCTTTTTTGAGCTATCAGGCAAGCATTTCCGAAGCGGTGCGAAATGCGGGACGGCTACTGCAGGAAGGACAGGCGACGGCTATCAAGATGGAAGGCGGCGAACCGGCAGTTCCCACCGTGGCTCGTTTGGTTTCAATTGGCATTCCAGTGATGGGACATCTTGGGCTAATGCCACAGTCTGTTCATCAGCAGGGCGGATTCCGCCGCCAAGCAAAAAAAGAGGACGAACAGAAAAAGTTGACCGACGACGCAATGGCGCTGGAACAGGCAGGCGCATTCGCCATCGTGCTGGAATGCGTTCCGGACACGCTCGCACGCGACGTAAGCGCCCACTTAACGATTCCCACCTTCGGCATCGGCTCGGGTCCCTATTGTGATGGGCAGGTTCTGGTCAGTTACGATTTTCTGGGCCTGACACGCGGTCCGGCGCCGCCATTTGCAAAAAAGTACGCCTCCCTTGGCGAAAGCATCGTAAGCGCCGCAAAAACGTATGTGCAGGAAGTAAAATCGGGCCAATTTCCTATCGCCTCGGAGCCTGCCGCGAATGCCTGAATTGGCGTCTTTCATTCCAGCAATAGTGGAGATTGTCAAGAATGCGCGGGATCATGGTCGCTCCATTGGATTCGTACCGACAATGGGAGCGCTACACGCGGGACATCTGAAGCTGATGCAGGAAGCGCGGCGGGAAAACAATTTCGTCGTCGTAAGTATCTTCGTTAACCCGTTGCAATTCGATCGCAAGGACGATCTGGACCGCTATCCACGAACTCTGGCCGCGGACATGGCAGTGTGCTCAACCGTTCCCGTGGACCTGGTATTCACGCCCTCTGCAGCGGAACTGTATCCACGAGAGCAACGGGCATTTGTGGACGTGCCTGGTTTGACGAATCACTTGTGCGGCGCATTTCGACCCGGACATTTCCGGGGCGTCGCTACTGTTGTGGCAAAGCTGTTCAATATCGTCAGACCGGATCGCGCCTATTTCGGCGAGAAGGACGCGCAGCAGCTCGCCGTCATCAGGCGGATGGTTGAGGATTTGAACATGCCGGTGGCCGTCGTCGGAATACCGACAGTTCGTGAGCCGGATGGCCTTGCGTTGAGCTCGCGCAATAAGCATTTGACTGCCGAACAGCGGCAGCTCGCGACGCTATTGCCGCAAATGATTAACGAAGCACGATCGCGGCTCGATGAAGGCGAGCGATCGGCAAGCACCATTCGCGAAGCACTCGAACCGATGTTCCGGACACATGCAGACGTGCGGCTGGAGTACTTCGAAATCGTCGAGCCGAGCACACTGGCGCCGGTGGAACGTATCGACGGCCCAGTGCTCATTGCCGGAGCGATATGGGTCGGCTCGACCCGGCTCATCGACAACATGCGATGGCCGGGCGGTCAGGAAAGGAACTAAGGTTTGTTTCGCAAGTTTTTGAGAGCGAAGATTCACCGGGCGACTGTGACCGGAGCCGATCTCGATTATGAAGGATCGATTGCAATCGATACGCAGTTGTTGGAAGCCGCCAATATTGCCCCTTTCGAAAGCGTTCATATCTGGAACGTGAACAATGGAGAGCGATTCGAGACATATACCATTCCCGCAAAGGCCGGATCGGGTGAAATAATGCTGAACGGCGCGGCAGCGAGGCGTGTGCAGGTGGGCGATAAGGTCATTGTTGCGGCGTTTTCCTGGCTCGACCAAACGGAATTCACTGAACAGAAACCCGCACTCGTATTTGTGGATGAAAAGAATCGAATCCTGAATGAAGCCGAATCGCAAGGCCATCCACACAGCTAGCAAAAGTTCGTGGCCACTCCGTTGAAGAGGTCGGTTCCCTCACGGTCGCGGTTCGGCGCTGGTAACCGGACGTCTTTATCCGATTCTGCGGCCCGCAGGGCCATGTTTACTCCCTTGCGGTCGTGGCTCTGAAACCGAGCCGTGCGCGCCAGCGGTGGTTTTGAGCGCTCTTCGATAGCCTACGGTATTTACGAAACGGCGTACTTAGTAAATCACCTTCAACGAGAACTGAATCTGGCGCGACGTGCCGGCTGTGCGGCTGATCTCGCCGAAACCTGGCCCCTTTACGATGTTTGCGGGCAAGCCGAAATTCGTCAGGTTGAATAAATTGAAGAACTCCGCGCGCAATTGGACGGTGGCAAGCTCTCCCGATCCGCGCGAGCCGAAACGGGTGTCTTTGATGAGAGCGAAATCAAAGTTATGAAATGCCGGACCGCGAAATGTATTGCGGCCAAGAGTTCCAAACCGGCCCAGATTCGGACCTGTACCTCCACTTACGTTGGTCGGAATGGAAAAGAAGGAAGCGTTCTGATTGGCAAGGCCGAAGTAATCCTCGCGGATTTTGCGGCTCGTCGATAATACGGGAGCACCGACCTGATCCGGGCGGTCGGTGCCGTTCGATCCCACCCCCGTCTGCTGAATACCGGAATATACAGTGAACGGCGGCCCGCTGGTAATTGTGGAAATGCTGAGAACCTCCCAGCCTTCGGTGAGTGATCTCCCAAGCGGACGGAGGAGCGGCGCGCGTTCGGCGTGCAGTTCCTGCACGAGGCTAAGCGTGACTGCATGAGTGATATCGAAGGTGGAGGGACCTCTATCGGAACTCGTATGGAAAGGATCTTGTGGCCAAGCCTGAGCAACTGCGCCGGAGGACGCCGCGATGAAGCCGCCCAGAACGGAACTGGTGTCGTCGATGGATTTCGACCACGTATAACTCACCTGGAATCCAAGCCCAAACCGGTTCAAATTATTTTGCGCTGAAAATTGAAGAGCATGATAGGTGGAATGAGAACGGTTCGTCATCAGATTTTCCGTACCGAATCCTCCAATTACGTTACCCGAGCTGTCAAATTGCGTGTAGGGCGCAAATTGCGGATCGGCGCCGGGATACGCATTGGGGAAGTTCACGGCTGGTAGCGCTACCCCCGTGGTTCCGACATATGCCGCGTTCACCGTCACTCCGGAGAACTGACGCTCCAATCCGAAGGTCCAGGTTCCGATGTAACCATTCCGGAAATCGCGAGACATGGTGGATATGTTCAGAGGCGTAATCTGGTGATCCGGCGTGAGCGCCGCAAGGTCTGTCTCGAACCGGTTCACATCCAGTTCCGTGTTCGGCGGCACGGCTTTTGTATCTCCAGCCGCAAATATCGGCTGGCCTGCCGGCGTGAACGCCGTAGGGAGCTGGTCGGGCATAATGTTCGCTCCAAATTGGATAGGAACTCCGGGAGTCGCCGTCAAACGCGGATTAACGACGAAGGGCGTGCCCCCAGTAAGAAAATTATCCTGCCAAAGATTCGGGAGCAGCGTTGTGATGCCCGCTCCCGCTCGCAGGACCAGATTCCCCGGCGCGCGCCATTCGGCACTGAGCCGCGGTCCCCAGCCATTCAAATCGAGGCCATAAGGAGGCAGCGGATTGATGAGATAGCTTTGCCGACCGTGAGAATCGGCGGCCAGGATTGAGGTTCTGTTGGCCCGTTCACGAATCTGTGAATTCAGCTCGTATCGCAGACCATAGCTAAGCAGAAGCCGATCGGATACTTTCCAGGTGTCCTGGAGAAAAAAGTTTAGGGCGTCGCGCGAGATCGCCGCTACTCCAATTCCGCTACCCTGCGGAAACTGCGGCGGAGCCACCGCAATCGTATACGCAAAGGCGCTCGCCGTGAGAAGCCCGGACAGCGCATCGGGCAAAGGATCGCCCGCCGCAATGTTACGGGCGCCGCTGGCGGAGCGTATGGAAACCGGTGAATAAGCCGTTCCGCCGCCGAACGTATATTCGCCATTGGGGCTGGTGCCGAAATAGGTGGTGTCGCGATTCCCCCGCCATTCCACGCCGGCCTGAATGGTGTGACGGCCTCGAACATACGTGAAATTCTGGCGCGCCTGTAACAGATTTCCAATCGCCGCCGTAACAGAGCCGGCTGCCGCATTAAACGATTCGTATAGACCATCGCCAAATTTAAGCGCCGGATCTGTGTGGTTGGTGGTAGGAAATGAGGGCGTGGTTCGAGTGAAGCTGATGGACGAATCGAACGTGAAATGCGGCGAGACCGTGCGCGTGTAGCGGAGCATCGCATTTCGCTGGCGGTCAATGTAGCGGACTGCAAAACTCGGATCGAGAACGGTCTGGCTCGGGTTCGTTGTGGGCCCCGTGATGTCGTCGAAACTGAACCGGCCGAATAGCTGATCCTTTTCGGATAGCTTATGGTCGATCCTGATTGAGAACTGGTCACTGTCGGTCACGACCTTCGAGGATGTCGCGTACGTGCGCGTCCCGTACGGTCCTTGTGTGTCATTGGGCTCCGGATAGCGGCTGAGGATCTTGGCAACACGCGGGTCCACGGGAATGAAGAGCGTGTCTCCCGGGAAAGCGGTTGTATCGCGTCCCGCACGCTCGTCCAGTGTCGGTACGGGGATCACCTGTGTAGTTCCGAGAGTTTGCCGGAATCCCTGATATTCGACGAAGTAATAAGTTCGGCCATGCCCGCTATAGATGCGTGGGAGAACAACCGGACCGCCGTTGGTTAATCCAAACTCGTTGCGGTGGAACGGCGGAATGCGTCCCGGATTCGCGAGAGATCGCCGATCGAAAAAGTTCCGAGCGTCGAACGCCGCATTACGGAGAAATTCGTACGCCGATCCGTGCAAACTGTCCGAGCCCGAACGAGTGACGATATCCGTAAAACCCGCCGCGCCACGCCCTATTTCCGCCGGCATCCACCCTGAACTCGATTTGATTTCCCGAACGGCGTCCACATTGAAATTCGAAAATGTCGCGCCACCCATTTCCGGATCGCTGATATCCGCGCCGTCCATCGCAAACACCGCCGCGGTTCCTCGTTGCCCATTGATGGCGAACTGCTGGGTGAAATTGGTCGCGCCATTCGAGTCGGTCATCGTTCCCGCGGCGAGCAGCAGAAGTTGGCTAAAATCGCGCTTGTTCAAGGGCAACTCGGAAACAGCACGCTGCTCCAACTTTTCGCCGCCCGTGCTTGCTGCCGCGGCGTCTGGAGCATGGACCGTGAGACTTCCATCGCTCGCAAGTTCAAGTTGCACGGGCGCGGCTCCGGCTGGAAGCTCCAAGGACCGGGTATAGGCGGCAACCGAACCTTTCCAAACAATCGAAAGCCTATACTGGCCGACGGGAAGCGCCTTGAACCGAAACTCGCCTCGCGAGGATGTTTCGTCAGTGAACTTCGATGAGCTGGAAGAAAGCTGCACGAGCGCTCCCGCTATCGGCTCGCCTGCAACGGTCCGGACAATTCCGCTCCAGGACTGCGATTTCTTCTCGTTACACAACACCCGGGACGAAAGCAGCAGGCAAAGCAGCATAAGCTGGAACGATCTCACCATCATCAGGAACACAGCATATCGTGAGGCGCCGTATATGCAGCAAGCGCTCACGTCGATCCCGCGGGCAGAGCCCGCTGCAAACGGTCGTGGTTGCTCAGAAAGCACAAGGCGTAAAGCACCGCTGCGGTCTCATCCCTCACGGCCGGGGTTCAGTGCAGGCCAATAAGCGTCTAATTGTTGGGGGTGGGCGCGGCCGCTCATGAGCCGCTCCGTGCTGGAGAGCGAGTGTCGTCATCAATTTGGGTGGGCCCTAGGCCCATGGGCGCTCAATGGATCACGACGCCGGCAGCAGTCCGTAGACTACGAGTTTGCCCGGTCCGGCCGGCGCGTCGGCAGGGGGCGCAAATGTCGCCATGTACACTTTGCCGTTCGCCACGACCGGCGGACAGAATTTCGCAAACATGCCGAGCCGGTCGCGTCCGGCATTTTGTTCGCTGTCCCATAGCTCATGCGAAATGTCCATTGTGCTGAACGCCCGCAGCACTCCAGGCACGGTGGCGTTGTTCGCGTCATCTTTGATCGGCAGCGACGCCCACACCACGCCACTATCCGATGCCGTCCCGTTTGCCGAAATCGAGAGAGCGGCGCCGGGCATGCTATTCGGGGGAGCCGGAAACTGGCTGCGCCCTGCCGGGACGAAGCGCTTTCCGTCAAAACGATAGGAGCGAAGGAAATCCTCCTCGCCCCAAACGTAAATGAAGAGCGCGTTGTTCGAATCGCGCCAGAAAACCGGCGTGCCATGGATGTTGGATGCGCGGCCCGTGCCCACGCTGTTCTTCGCCGCCTCGAGCTCCTGAACCAGGTGCATGTTGGTTCGGTCGACGACGTAGCACTTGCCGTCCTTCGTGCATGCCAGCATAAACGGCAAGTCCGGAAATAGCACCGGCCCGGTGGACAGATCGAGATCGAGGTCGTTCATCTCGCCCACGTTCGAAGGAGTGAAGTCTTGTTTGGCGCTCAACAGTTCGCCTGGATACATTTGGAGGATCGACTGGCCGACATTGCGCCCGATTGCGCTTCCGTTCCCTACAACCGCATAGATCAGCGGGAAGGTGCCTTCGCGAGGCTCGGCTGCAAGACCCGCCCCGCTCTGCCAGACACCTCCCTGAATGCCATCGGGCGTGGTACAGAGCGCAGCGACCTGACGCAGCGTGTGCGCGTCGTACGCGACAATCCAGCCGTGATAATCGAACCGGGGTTCCCCGTCGGCATGTGCGCCAAACGCGACATACAGAATGCCGTCCTGCAGCAGCAGCGCGGCCCGGTTCACGAGTTTACGGCTCTGCATGTGGATTTTGCCATCGACATTTCCCACGCCGTTCCCCATCGCCGTCGGCTCAATATTCACCGGGCTGCCGAGATCTTTTCTTTCATGTCCGGTGGCAAGGTCGAACGCGAATAGCCGGTGGCGGTACCCGCCGGAGTAGCGGGATTTCGCAACGATGTAAATCGTGTTAGTTCCGCTGTCGATAACGGGCGTCGCAACCACGCCGATATTGTGTTCGAAATTCAGATACTGATCGGGCGGCTTCAGGTCGGACACATCGGCGCGCGGCACCGGGTCGCCCAGAACGTCTTTACCAACCTGCCAATAGGGATCCCCCACTTGAGGAAGGTCGGCATCGAAGGCATACAGGTTGTTGTTGGTCGTCGCGACATAGACGACGTTTCGTGGTCCTAAGCCCGGAATTTGCACTCCGTTCTTCACCAGCGGCTGTGCGTAGATATCTCCATCCACGCTGCGTTCGAACAGCTTCCCAAACTGCTGTCCGTTGATGTTCTTTGGAGTCAAGAGAGTTTCGCGGCTGTTGTCGCCCGAGCGCCAGTTATCGTAACGATTTGTCAAAACGTCGACGAGAGGACTTTTGGGGGCCGGGGCCGGCGGCGGACTGGAGAGGAGAAAACCGGCGGCGGCAACAACCATCGCCGCAGAAAAAACACGAATCATCACAATCCTTGCGCGGTGACCGGACACGTGACAATCGCGCGATCGGGGACGAAGGACGCTGCGCAAGGTCTTGGACGGGACATCTGTGGAAATCTCATCGTTGCTTTTGATTCGTGGGACGTGCGGCTAGACACAGAAGTAACGAAAATCATCTCGATACCCACTTTCAAGCTTGCTGCTTTAGCCGCGCGCAGGGCAGGCGCAAACGCACTACCTTCAAAATACCAAAACAGGCGCAGGGACATTTGGCGATTCCGCCATGCGGTACAACGGTGGCTGGATTCAATGCGCGGCCGTCGTTCTCGACTACTGGCTTGGTGGTACGTTGCAATCGCCATCGGTTTCGTTCTTCTCGCGATTGTTCGCGCGATACTTGGCGAAAAGCTTTGGCTGATTGGAATCCGAGTCATTCTTGCGCTCGGTTTTGCGGCGCTCGCCGCAATGGAGTTCCGGGCTCAAAACAAGGGCCGCTAAAGGAAAGGAGAGGAATCGCGCCTTACCGTCGCATTCGCATTCTGTTTCCGGTCAATTTCTCGAAGCGTAGCGATTGGGGCGTTGGCGCGTGCGGAGCACGTTTGGTAGGCTCTTCTCAAGCGTTTTCGGCATCGCCCGTTTCGCAAATCGCCCCGTGATCGGCGTCCAGAACCTGTTGACGGACTGAGGCGTCCGCGCGCCCACGGGAGAAGGATTTCATGAATCTCTCCGTTATTCCAGCCGCGTACCGGCCTCGGACCACGCGGCCCATCGTGATCGTCGGCGCCGGCGGCATCGTGCGCGACGCTCACCTGCCGGCTTACAGGAAGGCGGGGTTTGAGATTGCGGGCATATACGACATCGCCGCCGCCAGAGCCACATCGCTCGCGCGTGAATTCGGCATACAGCGGGCGTTTGCGACACTTCCCGAAGCTCTCGGCGCCGCCCCAGCAGGTTGCATTTTCGACGTTGCAGTCCCGGCCGCCGCACTCCTCGGGCTGATACCCCAATTACCGGACGGGGCGGCGGTGCTGATGCAGAAGCCGATGGGACAAAACCTCCAAGAGGCACAAGCCATTCGCGATCTCTGCCGTTCCAAACAATTGTCGGCGGCTGTCAATTTCCAACTACGATTTGCGCCCGCGACGCTGGCTGCTCGAGACATCATCGACCGGGGGCTTATCGGCGATATTCACGATGTCGAAGTTCGCGTTACTGTTTATACGCCGTGGCATCTCTGGACGTTTCTGGAGAGCGCGCCGCGGGTCGAAGTCCTGTATCATTCGATTCACTACATCGACCTGATACGATCCTTTTTCGGCGATCCGAAAGGCGTATACACAAAAACCGTGAAGCATCCATCAATGCCGAAACTGGCGTCCACCCGGTCCAACATCATCCTGGACTACGGCGATACGCTACGGGCGAATATCACCGCAAATCACGGGCACGAATTCGGCCCGCGCCATCAGGAGAGCTATATCAAATGGGAAGGAACACGAGGAGCCATCAAAACCCGCCTGGGGCTTCTCCTTGACTATCCGAAGGGCCAACCGGACGAATTCGAATACATAACCCTTAAGCCGGACAAGCCGCCTGAGTGGCAACGAGTGGAGATCGCTGGCTCATGGTTTCCAGATGCTTTCACGGGCAGCATGGCTAGTCTGATGTCCTTTCTCGACGGCGCCATCGATTGCTTACCGACCTCGGTGGACGATGCGCTGAAAACCATGGCGGCGGTTGAGGCAGCGTACGAGTCGAGCGCGACCGGGGCCACAGCCATACCTTAAATTCGGCATCGGCCCGCGGCATTGCGCAAAATGGAGACATGGGCGAACTCGACCACATCCGAGAACAGAGCGCCGGCTCGGAATCTTTGCGCCGGAGGCATACCGACCCTGATCTGCCTCCCATTCTCAACGGAAAACCGCTTTTGCCCAATCATTTCGCGCCCGGCTACGTACTGACTACGGACGACATAGACCATTTGCGGGAATTGTTGGACTTTCATTACCAGTGGCTGGCGTTTTACAAAAAGCTCAAGGAAGAGACAGAGCGTCAACTGGACGACCAGTTCTTATACATGCACGAACTGCAGTCCACCGTTCGGGCTCCGGTGACAGGCTACGTTCTGCAGGACGGAAGATCAAAGGGCATTTACGGCGACGGATGGGCCGCGCCGATCGTTGAAGTTCACATCCGTCCGCTGAAGCCCGTCGATAAACTCTTAATCCGAGGCTGGCGGCCACCGGAGACAGACACGGCGCGGTTTGATGCTTTTATTAATGCCGGACACGTTCTTCACGCTTCCGTTGGCGAGGGAACCTTTGCGATTGCAGTTGACTGTCACGAGCCGCTCAAAGAAAGCTTCATTCTGCGGCTTGAATGCGGCCAAGCGCAGTTATCGCCCCAAGCCAACGATTCGAGCGATTCGAGAAGCCTTGCATTTGTGCTAACCGAGATCAGAGCCGAACACTGCGCATCCGCGGAGATGAGCGGCGAGGCTAGAGCCGATGGGTAACTTGTCGATGCACCGGATCGCCCTCTTTGAGCCGAGCCCTCTCGACCTTCAGCCACGGACCAATGCTATTCGTATTCGAGGCGAGGCACAACGGCTGCATGAATCGGATGTAATCGAAGTTGAGGCGCTCGGACTTCCCGTGCTGAACGCGCACTGGCAGGAAACGCGTCTGAATTTCCAGGCATCGGTCCTGGATGCCGACAGCCGGAGTACGCGTTTATTCTCTCTCGATCTGCACGCTTCCTCGCTCCCGAACGGACGGATTCCGATACAAGTGCGCGTGCGTTCTAAAGGAAACATCGCCGGCAAAGTGGAAACCGTTGTCGCGATCGATCACGATCGGGGCTTTCCCACCGATTACGAACGATGGATTGAGGAATTCGAACGGCCCGCGGAAGCACTCTTGCGATTACGGCTGGAGACTATCGAGAATAGGCCCTTACTCGGCATTCTCATGCCTGTTTCCGGGGCTGACGACGAAATACGCCTGGCCCGCGCCATTCGCTCGGTTATGCGGCAAAGCTACTCGGATTGGCGGTTGATCGCAGTCCCCACGGAGACGACCGGCTCCAGAACGTTTGACGTGATCCGGCAATTTACCGAACAGGACAAACGAATACGCGCCGCGGAGCCGCCTCAAGATCCGCGGCAGCCGTGGCGCTATGGAGACCTGGCAGACGCCCTTCAAAGCGAGTACGTTGCAATCCTACGCGCCTCCAACCAGTTGGCCCCCTCCGCGCTGGCGCATATCGCCATACGATTGGAAGAGAATCCGGAAGCTGATTTACTCTATGCCGATGAAGACCACCTGGACGAGAGCGGGAGGCGCCAAAATCCCATCTTTAAACCCGCCTGGTCGCCGGATCTGCTCTTATCGTTTAATTATATCGGCGCTTTTCTCGTGGTGCGAAAATCCCTTTTAAAAGAAGTGGACCCAATCGTCGCCGGGACGGAACCGGCCGCAGCCTATGACCTGGTTCTGAAGAGCAGCGAGCGCGCGAAGCGGATCGAGCACATCCCGAGCATTCTTCTTCACTCAGACGCGCCGCCGGAGGGGCAAACTGGGACGGAGGATCTCGACGAAATACGCGCCGTTCTCCAGTCCCATTGCAACCGCGCCAAGAACGGAGACCGAGTTGAAACGGGGTTACATGAGGGTAGTTGGCGCGTTCGATACAAAATCCCGGGAGAGCCACAGGTCGGTATTATCATTCCGTCCGGTGGCAACACTCATAACCTTCGTAAAAACCTTGATAGCCTCTTCGATTTGACTTCGTATTCGCGTTATGAGGTCGTTGTCGTCGACAACTCCAGCGGCGATGAAATAAGACAACTCGTCTCCTCGTATATCGCGCGCTCCGCGCCGTTGCGCTATATCGATTGGCGCTGCCATCCTTTCAACTTCTCGGAAATCAACAACCTCGCCGCGCGACAGTGCAATTCGCCGTTATTGCTGTTCTTGAATGACGACATGTCGGTCATCGCGCACGATTGGCTCGACGCGATGGTTGAACAGGCGATTCGTCCTGAAGTGGGCGCCGTGGGGGCTAAACTCCTGTATCCCGGCGGCGCGATCCAGCATGCGGGCATCTTTATGGGATTCCGTAAGAACTGCGGACATGCGTTTCGTGGGCTGGCAAGCGATGAACGGCATTATTTCGATCTTCCGGATGTCATTCGTAATGTCGGCGGCGTCACTGGCGCCTGTCTCATGACCAGAGCGGATGTTTTTTGGGAAGCCGGGGGATTCGACCAGGAAAATCTTCCGATCGATTTCAACGATGTCGATCTCTGCATGAAAATTCAAGCCAGAGGATATCGCGTTATCTATACACCGTACGCCGTTCTCCATCATCACGAGTCGGCATCCAAAGGGCAGAGAGAAATCTTTCCCGAAATCGAACGAGTCAACTATATACAGCATAGGTGGCGAGACGAGATCGCGGACGATCGGTACTACAGCCCAAATCTGTCGAGAGATGAGGAAAACTACAGTTTGAAACGGTTAACGCCCACTCAGGTATTGAGGAAAGACCAGTTCGGCATCACGGCTGTGCCCTGGACAGAGCTATTCTTCCTGATTGCCGCGGCCGCTGAGACGCCGCGCTCCGAAGCGCCCTTATTCAGCATTGTCACGCCTACCTGGAATACTAAACCGTCCTGGTTCGTTGAAGCCGCCCTTTCCGTTTTTCGCCAAACGATGGACAACTGGGAATGGTGCATTGTCGACGATTGTTCGTCGGCAACAGAATTTCAAACACTGTTCCCGGATCTGGAGCGCTCTGGCCGCGTAAAGATTTTAAAATTGGATACACCGCACGGAATCAGCGCGGCAACCAACAAGGGCATCGAAATCGCTTCGGGCCAGTATCTGTGCTTTCTCGATCATGACGATTTGCTAAGTCCCGACGCTCTGAGTTCGCTCGCCGAAGCGTGCCGGCAGGGATACGACGCCGTTTACAGCGATTCCGATAAGACAGACGAAGCGGGCATGAGCTTCGAGCCATTTCACAAGCCGGATTGGTCGCCGGAGTATTTTCGGGGGGTCATGTATATCGGCCATCTGTTGTGCGTTCGCCGCGATTTGACGCTGGAAATCGGCGGCCTCGATTCTCGTTTCGACGGCATTCAGGATTACGAGTTCTTTCTCCGCTACTCGGAACGGACACAACACATACAGCACATACCGAAAATTCTCTATCATTGGCGCGCCATTCCGGGTAGTGTCGCCGCGAGCAGCGAAGCAAAAGGCGATGTAAGCCGCCTGCAGACCGCCGCGGTCCAGGAGCATTTGAATCGTCTGGGATTGCAGGCGGACGCCATACGCGGCCCGTTTCCGCATCGAGTGCAGATCGCTCCCCGCAGCCGCGTGAAATCGCCGATGGTTAGCATCATCATCCCAACTAAAGACAACCCTGGGATGATCGAACAATGCCTTTATACTCTATTTTTGAAAACCACTTACTCGAATTTCGAGGTGATTTGCGTCGATAATGAGACGTCCGATCCGGAGGCCCTCGACGTACTTAGAACGGCGCCCGTGGATCGTGTTATTTTTCCGGGAACATTCAACTTCTCTAAAGCAAATAACTTGGGGGTCAAGCAGGCTCGCGGATCGTATCTGGTCTTCATGAATAACGATATCGAAATAGTGACGCCGGAATGGATCCAGGAGATGCTCTATTATGCCGAACAGCCGGACGCCGGAGCGGTGGGAGCGCTTCTGCTCTACCCGGACGAAACAATTCAACACGCGGGCGTGGTTCTCGGATGCCGCGGGACGGCAGATCACGTTTCGCGCGGCGCATCGCCGTCAACCGACGGCTACGCGGGATCGCTGTCCTCCGCACGGGAAGTTTCCGCTGTTACGGCTGCGTGCCTGATGATCGGGCGCGCATTGTTCGACCAGATTGGCGGCTTCAACGAACACTTTTTCACGGAATACCAGGACGTCGATCTCTGCTTGAAGGCGCTGAACCAGAACAAGCGAAATATTTTCACGCCGCGGGCACGGTTCATCCATCACGAGTCTTCTTCCCGAGGAAAATATTACGACTTTGTCGATCGCAACCTTCTGCTGGATTATTGGGAGCCTGCGATACAGTCCGGCGATCGTTACTATAATCCCAACCTCGATGTTCAGGCGTGCGATTACAGCCTCCGGGCGGTAACGGCAGGTTGACCGCACCTCGACACCCGTGGGGAATTGCGTGGACGCCAAATGGGTTAAGCTTGAGTTAGGATGGAAGCGCTAGGGGAAGAACGGGTGAAGTCAGCTCTATTCGACTTATTCAAGAAGGTTAGCCATCTTTTTCAATGAGCGATCCGGCGATCATACTGAATGGCATTTCCAAATGCTATGACCGGTTTATAACGCCCGCCGACCGCATGGTTCATCTGCTGTTTCCGAAGTGGCGCAATGCGGATAAGTTCTGGGCGCTTCAGGACATCAACCTGGAAGTTCCTGTCGGGCAGACGGTCGGAATTATCGGGCGCAATGGATCCGGCAAAAGCACTCTTCTGCAGATTGTCGCGGGCACAATGGCTCCCACTTGCGGCCAATTGAGCGTGAACGGCAGGGTTTCGGCCCTGCTCGAACTGGGCAGCGGCTTTAACCCTGAATTCACGGGGCGTCAAAACGTGTTCTTCAACGGGCGCCTGTTGGGGCTCACGTTTGAAGAGGTGCAGCAGCGGTTCGATGAGATTGCCGGCTTTGCCGACATCGGCGATTTCCTCGAGTATCCGGTGAAGACTTATTCGAGCGGCATGAGTGTTCGCCTCGCTTTTTCCGTCGCGATCAGCGTGAATCCGAAGATTCTGATTGTCGACGAGGCGCTCGCTGTCGGAGACGCTCGCTTTCAGCAGAAATGCATGGCCAGAATCAAGCGCCTGCGCGACAGTGGCGTATCGATTTTGTTTGTCAGTCACGATTCCGACGCTATTAAGCGGCTATGCGACTACGGCGTGGTGCTCGAAAAGGGCCGCGTCGTGAACCGCGGCAATCCCGTTCACATGGCGAACTGGTATCTTTCGCTCATCACGGCCAATTTCGATCTGGAAAAGCAGAAAGAAATGGAAATGGCCGGCCTGGAGCGCGATACCGACTACGGCGAACTCGAACAGGATGCGCTCTCGCCTGACGACGCTTCGGATTTCGACGATGCCGAATTTGACGACGAAGATGCCGCGAGCGCGGCGGTGCAATTCGAAATCCGCGATTCCGAAAACGAGTTCAGATATCTACGGCATGGCGACGGCTCCGCCCGTATTGTCAAAGTGGTTTTCAGAAATAGCCATGGACAAGCTACCGACCACGTCCTCCTCGGCGAAACCGTATCGCTCGACGTCGTGATTGAATTTTTAGCGGATGTCGAGACTCACATCGTGGGGTTCTATCTCCGCGACCGCCTGGGCACGGACATCATCGGCCTGAATACATACCAGGAGAAACTCAGTGTGCCGCAGGTTAAGGCCGGCGAGCGCTTCCTGTATCGCTTCTCGTTCCGGCTGGACGTGCGAGCCGGAGTTTACGGCATAACGACAGGAGTAGCTTACAGCCAATTCGAAACGCGCTATATGGATTGGATTGAGAATGTAGGGGTACTCCGGATTTCGGACCCCGATCCCGCGCGCATGGTGTTTGGCGCATATCTTCCCGCGGTTCGCAAGGCGTCTTTCAAGCGCCTTGGCGCCGTCGCGGAGGCAGATTCTTTACAAATAACCCGCTAGAACTCAAGCGCCAGTGGCATGTGTCCCGTCGTTCCAAGGCCGCGCCGGGATACCCGCTCGGCGAAGGTGGTCGCGGCGCGTACCGGAACGGAACCGCGCGCGTCAGCAAGCGGAGGAATCGTCTGTCGCGATCAGAGACTCGCGCACCGTGGACCTACTGAATCTGGTTTTGCGCTTGTGACTTAAGCATTAGAAAGGAAGCGCTTCCGGGATTGCCTTTAAGGAATTGATCGCAGATTCGGAGGCACTCCCGGCGATCGCCTTTCGTAAATGCCCAACGCGCTGCCTGAAGCGCAAGAATCTGCTCCACAATCGCCCGCGCGAGGCGGCTGACTTCGGCCGTCGGTTGCTCTCGTCCCGCAAGAGCCCGGCATCGTTTCATGTAGTCATCGAGATAAGACGTATTTGCCGGGTTGTCCGTCAGAGCCTGTAATTCCCTCAGCCGCTCCACGACATTTTCCGGTTCACGCGCCGTGGTGATAGCGGCGGACTCGGACACTATCTGCGCCGCGCCTTCAATGTGGGCGCCCGAAGCGGCCGGGGCAGCCTGATGCTGCACACTGGCCGCTGCGGGCGAGCGGTGTTCCTCGGCGCGCATGACCCCGATCGTGTCACGTATGCGGGCAGGCGGCTGCCATTCCTGGCGGATGGATGCGGCTTGTTTCACAAGCGTTTCCGCGGCGCGCCAGTCCGTGTGCAGTATGCGCTCCGCCTGCTGGTTCAGTTCGTCGAAAATAAACCGCTCAAGCAAGGTATTCCCGCGAGCGGACTCCAACGCTTGCTGCAAGATCTGGCTGCACTCCGATAGCCGGTTCGATTGAAACAGGCGGTG
The DNA here is from genome assembly GCA_000381625.1 of Bryobacterales bacterium KBS 96. Taxonomy (GTDB): domain Bacteria; phylum Acidobacteriota; class Terriglobia; order Bryobacterales; family Bryobacteraceae; genus KBS-96. The sequence goes on along the minus strand of KB906767.1, from coordinate 6,536,620 downwards.
AGCGGTTGAGAGTTTGGCTTCGACCTCCCGCCGCTTACAAATCTCCGTCAAGCGGCTCATCTCCTCGGCAAGCATCGGAAAGCCAGGGTTGATCGATTCAAGCTGACGCCATTTTTCGAGCGCCTTTGCGTATTCTCCACTCTTCTCGTGCTTTCGAGCAAGTTCCAGCACGGCATCGGCAGCTTTCTGCTTTGCCTGAATTTGCGCCAGCAGGTTAAGAAAGGCGTCCTGGTCCGGGTGCTCCTTCAAAGCTTCTGCCACTGTGGCGGCCTGCCTGCCCAAGTCGGGCTCCGTCAATAGCCGCGCCTCAAGGTCCTCCACTTGGCGATCCACGTTCTCTCGCTGGATACTTTCGATCTCCTGTCGTAGCGAACGCACGAGCGGCTCGTCGGGGTAGCGGGCGCATTGGCGCTCATACAATGAGAGGGCGGCCGACAGGTTGCCCACCCTCAGCTTTCGGCGGGCCTCCGCCAAATCCGTTTGCAGAGCTTTTCGCTCTTCGCGCACCTTACGCTCGATTTCCTTGTGCTCGGGACACCAGTCCCGCCGGCCGGCTGCACGGCGTATCGATTCCGCTTCCTGCTCGAATCGTTCGATCGCCAGACTCAGATTGCCGGCGGCCCAGGCAGTTCGCGCAGCTTGGAATAGGCTTTCCTGTTCCCGGCGGCTCCTGATGACGTCCTGTTGCTTCAACTCGATATTCTTCAGAAGATCTTTCGCCCGTGCGTCGTCCGGTTTCAGATTCAACGCATCCTGCGCCACCTGGCGAGCGCTCGTAAGCGCCATATGCTCGAGATGCTCGGCCGCAACGCGGAGCAGCTCGGATATTTTCTGCTCCGTCAGCGCATCCTCAATTCGCTGCTTGAGTTCAAGAGCCGGCGGATGCTCCGGCATGAGTTCGAGAATGTCTTGAATCTTCCGAAGCGCCAGTGAGTACTCCTCTTCATCGACACAGCGCTTTGCATTTTCGAGCAAGCGGTTGGTCGATTGTTCCCGGATCGCCTGAATTACGTCTTGTCTAAGCTTGAGAACCTGCTCGTTGACGTATCCTTCGGATTCGAGTTCATTCAGTATTTCGGATGCAAATTGAAAATCACGTTCTTTAAAGCTGCGCTCGGCGAATTCGAATCTCGTTCTGACGGTTGCCGCGGGCGCCGGACGCAGCGGCTCGTTATGCCATGCCTTCTGTAGTGAATTCGCGAACTCGCTGGCCGATGAGAAGCGAGCGGATGGATCTTTCGCCATGGCTTTGGCGACCACAAGCGCGACGGCTCGTGGAACGCCGGCGTGCAGGTCGGAAGCAAGCTGCGGATTCTCCTGCATCACGGCCTTGACAACGTCCTCTTCCCGCGTCCGCCAGAACGGCTGCACGGCCGTTAACGATTCGTAGCAGACCACGCCGAGCGAGAAAATGTCGCTGCGGCTATTGAGAGGCTTCATGCCGATTTGCTCGGGCGCCATGTACTGCAGCGTCCCCTTCATACCCGTGGATTGGTTGCCCGTGAAATGCGCGACTCCGAAGTCGATGATCTGAACGGAATCGTCGTTCATCACGAAAATGTTGCTTGGTTTAATGTCGCGGTGCAATAATCCGTGATCATGAGCGCATTGCAGGCCCCGTGACGCCTGGCAGATGATGTCGATGCATCGAGGCAGCGGCAGCGGCTCTCGGTGAGGATAGATGAGATCGTGGAGGGTTCTTCCCGTCAGCAGCGGCATGACGAAATAGGGCCGCGCCACACCCTCGTCTTCAAACGTACCCATGTCGAAAATATCGACGACATTGGAATGGGCCAGCGTTGCGAGCGCACTGCATTCCCGGTAGAACAGATCGATTAATAGCTGCGTGTTCACGTCGCGCAGCATTTTGATGGCTACTTCACGGCGGAAAACGGTATCGAACGCCCGATAGACAGTGCCCATTCCACCGCGACCGAGCACGGTTCGCAACTCGTATCGATCCTTGATCTTGGCGGGCGTGGACATAGCCGACCTTCAACCGGGTAAACACCCTTATCGTTAGCGCTCCGGCGCAACCTGAGCCGCACCTGGCTACGCGTTCATGTTCGCTGCATAGAAGGATTTGATTATACGTCCTTTCGGAATCGATAGGCTAAACCTTCAGGAACCGTTTGCCGCCGTCATTCTGGACGTAATGCTTCCGGGACTCGATGGCTTTAAAGCTTTGCGCGAGTTGCGCGCCCGCTCGCGCATTCCCGTACTGATGTTGACTGGCCGCGGTGAAGAGCCGGACCGCATTGTCGGTCTGGAGCTCGGAGCGGACGACTATCTGCCCAAGACCTTTTCAACTCGCGAACTGCTTGCCCGGCTACGATCGGTAATACGCCGATCGGTACAGACCAATTCTCAAACATCGCCGGAAACAAGGCGAGTCGTTGTCGGCGAGCTTCAATTGGATTGTAATGCGCGTGTCGCGTTTATGGGCACGGAGCCGTTACAGCCAACCGCAACGGAATTGATCTGCTGCTTTCGCTCGCAAAATCGCGTGGCCGTATCAAGAGTCGCGAGCAATTGCTGCTCGATGTGGCGGACCGGAATTTCGATGTGTTCGATCGTTCCGTGGATGTGCACATCTCCTCGTTGCGCAAGAAGCTGAGAGACGATCCGAAGGAACCAAAATTTATTGTCACTGTCCGTAGCGGGCTATATGATGCGCAAACCTGGAACGGAATCCCCGGTATGAGAGCGCGCGCTTCGTTGTCGGCCAAGATTTTGATTCTGGCTTTCCTCAACTTCTTTCCGCTGCTCGCCGCTTTGGCAATTTTTGCCAAAGCTGAGTTTCGGCTCAACCTGGGATCTGTCGTCTTTGCCCCTGTGCAAGATCGGATTTTGTCCGTTTCGCGGCTCATCGCATTGGACCTTCCCGAGCACCAGCCTGACGCCTGGACTGGGGTGCTCGCGCGGTATGCCTCCATTTATCCCGCACAATTCTTTCTTTTCAATAATTCAGGAGAACGTATGGCCGGGAAGGCAACCAGCTTGCCCTCCCCTCTGGCGGACTGGATTAAGGAAGATCACGGCCCTTTCGACGATGCGGCCTCCGGACACGCGAAAGCACAAGCGGCCAGGAGTAAGGAAGGACCGCATGGCCCCTTTTACCTGATCAGAACTCGAAATCCGACGATGTATTGGGCCGGCGCGCGCATACCCGTTCGAAACTCGTCGTTACGGCATCCGTTACACGGGACGCTGGTCTGGATGTTTCCCTCCCTCTGGAGCAATCCGTTCTTCTTCGACTTCAAGCCATACGCCGGGCTAATCCTCGCCGTAGTGCTCCTATCGGTTGCTTGTTGGCTTCCTTTTATTCGTGGGTTGACTCGATCGATTCGGCAATTGGCGCGAGCCACTGGCGAGATTGCGGAAGGACGATTCGATATAGAGATCCCTAATAGGCGAGGCGACGAGCTCGGGAAATTGAGCGAGTCCATTCATCGCATGGCCGGGAGGCTTGCCAGCTTCGTTCACGGACAGAAGCGTTTTTTGGGCGATATCGCGCACGAGCTTTGCTCGCCCATCGCGCGGATACAGTTGGCCATCGGAATTCTGGAACAGCGCGCGGCGCCAAAGCAACAAGAGTACATTTCAGATTTGCAGGAAGAAGTGCAGCACATGGCCGGCCTTGTCAATGAATTGCTGGCATTCTCAAAGTCTCAGATGAATGCTGCGGGCAAAGGCCTTGAACGCGTTAATGTTTACGAAACAGTAAAACGAGTGTTGCAACGAGAGATGCCGGAAGCGTCAATGGGCCTGCGGTCCAGCAAAGCTGATGAAGACGCCCGGTTGGCAGCACCGAACCGCGACCGTCAAGGAGCGGACGCTTTTGCCGGCGTACTCAACAGAGCGGACTCTTTACCGGCCATCCTCAACCGGGCGTCTATCGAAGTAGACATAGATGAACGGCTCGAGGTCAGAGCGTATCCGGACTACTTGTTCCGATCCCTTTCGAACCTTGTGCGCAATGCTCTTCGCTACGCGGGTGATGCGGGTCCAATCACAATTTCCGCGACAGACGACGGCAATAACGTCTGGATTCGTATCGGCGATCACGGACCTGGTTTGCCGGAGGGTGAACTCGATGAGGTATTCAAGCCGTTTTACCGTCCGGAATCTGTCCGGCAACGAGAGACAGGCGGCGCGGGCCTCGGCCTCGCGATGGTAGGAAGCTGTATTGAAGCGTGCGGTGGCGCCGTTCAATGCCGGAACAGATCGCCAAGTGGCCTTGAAGTAGAGATCCGGCTGATGGCGGCTGACGTTTGAGGGAATTGTTTCAGCAGCCGACCGGAACCATGCGAGATGCGCGCGTTGCGAAAGCAAAATTCCAAGATTCGTCTGCCGTCGTCGTTTGCAGGTGTGCAAATGTGCAGAAGGAGGCTAATTCGCACGTTCAGGCGTAGATGAGGCGCCGATCCCAGCCAAGGCTTTTCCGATACAATTTGGCATTTTCAAGACGACGTTCTCGCACCGTAAAACCCAAGGCTGTGCTTCCCACGGCACGCGTTTGAGAAAATCTCGTGCAATTTCAAGTCGGCCGGTTCTAAATGCCTCAGCCGCACCAGCTTTACTGCGACTGACGATTTGTTGCGAAATCGCGCTGCGATGCTGCGCGGCATGAGGATCGTTAGCGAGAACATACTCAAGCACCTTTACTTCACCTAAAGTCGTCCGAACTAAATCTCCGGAGAAATTGGAGGAATGTTTCCGTATGCCGACAACGGGAGCCGAGACTACACCGAGCGGAGTTCTTGCGACACACCGAAGATGGAACTCCAAATCAACCGATGGCGTTCTCCCTAGCGCCTCGTTCCAACACCCCACGGCTTCAAAAAACGTACGCTTCATCATCAACGTCGTAGGGAAGATCGGCTGGTGCTGCAACAGCCGATAGAACATCGGCTCATCGACTAAAAACATGTCTGATGCTATATTTCTCCGGCGCACATTCCAGTAGCCCGGAGGCGATGTATCAAATTTCGTTTCATCGGACCATTTCTCGTTCACTACTGTCTTGAAATTAGTGAAGCAATATTCTACATTCGGCGCTGACTCAATTATGCGCGCCTGTAGCATCAGCTTTTCCGGATGCCACAGATCATCGCTGTCGCAAAAAGCAACCCAGGGAGAGGAGCTTATTTGAACTCCTATGTTTCGGGCGCGACACTCCCCCGAATTCTCAATACGCGTGTATTTTACACTTTGACCAAAGCCGTCAACGACAGCTTCCGTATCGTCCGATGACCCGTCATCTACGACAATAATCTCAGATGGCCGATATGTTTGCTGAATAATCGACTTCAGGGTGGACGCGATTAGCTCCGCACGATTATACGTCGGCACAATAACAGAGATTTCTAGCGACATACTTCCCTGCCCTTCGAGGGCGTCTTTATCGGAGATGGAACGCTCCTCGCGGATTTTGGGAAGCAAATGCGAGTAACGGTCTCTCTGAACGTTACGCCACCAGAGCCAAGTCGAGCCAGCGTCAATTTGGCGATTGTCTTCCAATCCGCCGGGAAAAGCTTCAGCGCTCTTCGATATTCTTCGGATGCACGCAAGAAATCGCGAACAAGATATTGCTGATCGCCTAAACATGCATGAAGCCCTGCAATAACCAACCGTTCCTCTGCTCTATTACTTGCAAATGAGCGCACAGATGCCTTCCAGGCAACCAGCGAGTCGGCGTCCTCTGCACTACTTCTTCGGAAAGTCCTTGCGCCTTGGTACGAGATCATATGCCTGCATTTAGCCACAACCCGTCGGCATCTAAGAGCTTGAGCCTTCTCCTTAACACGCCAGTAAATGACATAATCATCCTTCTTGCAGAGATCTGGCGCATTCTCGGTGAGAAACGTGGTCATACTCAGATCGTGGGAACGATAATTTACCATTGGTTCAGCAAAGTATCCAACCTCATAATGAAGCGCAAATAGACACCAGAGATACCAATCCCCTCCCCACGGCATGTCCAATGGGAAATATGCAACCTTGTCATAACAGTCTTTTCGAGCCATCCCAGAGGCGGCTACGACTGAGTTACCGTCAAGCAAGTGGATTAAGAAATTCTTCCCTTTGAAGACACGGTCTGATGGCCCATGCGAATGCAACACTCGCGATTCCATCCCATTGACTAGGCTAATGGCAGGACAGAATACATATCCAACGTTTGGATTTCTTTCCATCAGATCAACATATCTATCCAGAATCAGAGTTGTCCTCAACCGATCATCTGCGGAGATCAACCACACGTACTTTCCGCGAGCCAGCCCGATTCCCTTGTTATAGTTTCGAAGGTGCCCGAGATTTGGCTCATTGCGGATGTACCGAATTCGAGGATCAGTGAACGACTGTGCTATCTCGAGCGTGTTATCGGGCGAGCAGTCATCCATGATCAGAACTTCGAAATCCCGATACGTCTGACCCAAGATCGATTCCACGCACTCACCCAGCAAGTGCGCAAGCTTATAGCACGGGACGACGAAACTGACCATTGGGTTCATACCGCGACAGCCTCGCGCTGATATTCGAGACTCCAACGATTCCGTAGTAGCAATAGTCCCTTTGTTGGCAAAATGCCGGTGCCGTAAAAATCGGATTTCAACACAGTCAAACGCGTTGCATCTTCAATCCAATCGGCTTCGCCGCTCGCGATATCCAAACCTACGTGAACCTTGTACTCACCGGGAATGAGCGGCAAGCTGGGAATCTCGCACGTGAACGTTTGCTGCCCAACTCGCTCCTCATGCTCCCGGTCCGGTTCGTATGACGAATGAGCCGTACAGACCCTTTGTCCGCCCAAAGTGTCGAACGCAATCCAGGCATCGAAGCTGGTGCAAGGTGTATCCAAGTCAAAACGAATTACCGCCTTCAGCGCTCCTCCAGCCGGCACATCGCCGCGTAGCGGCCTATCGTCGCCGTTAAACAACTCCAATTTCTTCAAGTGAGGCCGGAACTTAGGCGGGCGGCCCGGCGATGAAGCGAGATCGACAATATTCGACCTCGAGGCGCCTCCATCTCCACCTAGATTCTCCAGGTAGAATTGAATCGCGTCCTTCGCCGGGCCATCGAACACGATGCCGCCTTGGTGCAGAACGACGCCCCGGCTACAGAGGCTCTCGACTGCCGCAAGATTGTGCGACACAAAGACGACTGTGCGCGCGCGGCTGCACGCTTCCGACATCTTACCCAGACACTTCTTTTGGAACGCAACGTCACCCACCGCCAGCACTTCGTCAACAATCAGGATTTCGGGGTCCAGGTGCGCAGCGATGGAGAACGCAAGCCTCACATACATGCCGCTCGAGTAGCGCTTCACCGGCGTATCTAAGAACTTACCGATCCCCGCAAAGCTGACAATTTCATCGAATTTCGAATCAATCTCAGCCTTATGCATGCCCAGAATGGCGCCGTTCAGGTAAATATTCTCGCGGCCCGTCAGTTCGGGATGAAAGCCGGTCCCAACTTCCAGAAGGCTGCCCATCCGGCCTCTGACTTTGATGTAACCCTCCGTTGGATCCGTAATACGAGAGATGATTTTCAGCAGCGTGCTCTTTCCGGCGCCGTTCGAACCGATCAGGGCTACGGTTTCGCCCTTTGCGATGTTGAGGCTCACATTTTTGACAGCCCAGAACGAGTTCTTTTCGCCTCGTCTCTGCCGTCCGATTCCCTTGGTCTTCCAGGGATTTTTCAACTTTCCGCTCAAAGCCTCCCGGAAGCTTGCGTACATCTGAGCGCCTTCGCCGAGGCGGTAACGTTTGGAAATTCCGTTGATTTCAATAGCAGGTTGCATGTTTTGTCCTAGATCACATCCGCGAAGGTACGTTCCATCCGATGGAACATAAACAGCCCCGCGATGAAGAGCAGCGTCGCTGAAGCCGCGGAAGTCCACATTAAATCCCCGGCCATTGCGGATCCAAGGATCACGTGTCTGAATCCCTCGATCATTCCCGCCATCGGGTTCAATGCAAGCAACACTTTCAGTTTCGGAGGCGCGGAGCTCAAAGGGTAAATAACAGGGGTCAAAAAGAATAGCATTTGTGTGAAAAACGGAACCACGTATTTCACATCGCGGTAGCGAACATTCAGCGCGGACAGCGTCAGCCCCATGCCGGCCGCAACGAAAAAGCAGCCCAGCATCAACGCCGGCAGCCAAAGCAAAGCCGCGCTCACGGGATAATGGTAGTAGACGAGCAGAACAGACATGAGTGCGAATCCGATCAGCATGTCCAGCACGAGGGCCAATATCGCTCCAAGTGGAAGGAACACCCTGGGAAGATAGGTCTTTCTTATCATCTGCTCGCTTCCAATCAGACTATTGCTCGACATCGACAAAGAATTCGCGAAGAATGTCCAAGGTACCAGCCCGGCATAGACGAACAGAATGTACGGTGCGGTCGTCTTGATCGGCGCGACTTTGCTGAACATCACGCCAAAGATAATCGTTCCAATGAGTGGCTGCAGGATGGCCCACAGGCCGCCTAGGATTGTCTGCTTGTAGCGGACCTTGATATCCCTCCAAACCAGGAACCCCAGAAGCTCGCGAAACAGCCAGAGTTCCTTCAAGTCGATCGGCTGCCACCCTTTACGCGGCTTTATCGTTAATTCATACGTTGCTGACATCAATCACCTAATATTTTTCTCGAAAGCTTTCCGATTTGAGTCTGCACGGCTATGGCCACGCGCCAAACGCCAGATTAAATCGCCCGCAGCCCTCTCTTCTGAAATTCGCGGATCTGCGCGACAGTCGGAAACGTGAAGTAAGTTCCCTTTTCGTGGTCCAAACTTCGCTTTTCGACTGAGCCTGCGGCAAGCTGGCGAAGAACCCGCGCCAGACAGTGCGCTGCATGGCGTTTGGAACGGCAGATTAAGCGATCCAACGACTCCCCCGGTTCCACCATTAAGCTTTCCTGAAGCAGCGCGTCTCCCTCGTCGAGCTTCTCGCCCATATAGTGAACCGTCAGGCCCACTGTTCTTTCACCGTGATAAAGCTGCCAGAACGTCGGCATCATGCCCTTGTATCGAGGCAGTGGAGCATGATGGATATTGATGCAGCCCAGCGGCGGGGCGGACAACAGCGGCTTCTTCAGAATGAAGGGGCAGGCGACCGATACGATCAGGTCCGAATTGCGATCCTTAATTCCCCGCAGAAAATCGGGAGAGTTAGGATTATCGACAGTGAAGTAATCCACGCCAAATGCCCGGCAAAGCTGTGCGAGCGAAAAGAACCGATTCGCCCGCCGCTCCAGTTTTTGAGAGCTCAGGAGATGCGACCAGGCCACCCGCCATAGCAGGCGAGTGAACCCCAAAAGTCCATAAAGCGCCGTTAGCTCCCGCACCATCTGAACTCGGGGACGGTTCCCCATCGTCCGGCAGCAGGATACGCGCACAACCTCGCACTCTCCCGCATAATTCCGGAAGAACTCTTCAAATAATGGAAGAATATAGAGCGGATCTTCTTGTGTTAGAAATTCTATTTTCATGGCGCTAGTCAACGAATGGGATCCCATGTCGTAAATTTATGTCCGCGCAGTACTTCAAGAATGCTCACCAGAGCGGCGGCGTTAAGAGTACAGAAAAACAATGGGATACCCAGTAATTTCCAGCGGCGGTGCAGCGGAAACAGCAAATTGAACAAACAGACGCTGTAAAACAGCACCTGGGCGGCAAACAACAGCCGGAACGAGGTGACGTTCAGATTCGCGGCGCTACCGGCAAACAGTAAAATGAGGAATATTGGGACCAGCCAGCGAAGCAGCTTGTGCGAAAAGAGCTGGAACGAGGCCCATCCATGGAGCCATGGTTGCAACAACTGGGGAACGCTCAATAGACCCCGCATGCCCCTGGTAGCGACACGCACCCGCATCCGGAATTCCTGGCTCGCGTTTTTGGTCGTCTCCTCGTAGGCCAGGGCGCGGTCTTCGAACGCGACGCGATAGCCGTTTCTGACAATGCATAGCGGTTGGACCAGGTCGCTGCAGGCGTCCGGCCACAAAGGAACGTAGTTGCTCCGCCGAACGGAATAGATGCACCCCGAGCAGCCGGTCAGCGTCCCGATGCGGGACTGTAGGCGCTTAATCATGTTCTCGTAATTCCAGAACGCGACCGAACCTAGCCCGGTCGATGACGAATCTTCGGGATCGAAATATTTGTACCGTCCGCTCACTGCCCCGACTTTAGGGTCCGAATAGTGCGACGCGAGATAGAGCAGGGCTTTCGTGTGATAAATCGCCGTAGCGTCGGAAAAGACTATGATTTCGCTGCGGCACTGCTTCACGCCTTCGTTCTGTCCGTTCGTCTTCCCCCCGCGCACCTTCATCCGGAGCAGTCGGACGCGCGGATCCGGCTCCGATTCGACGATTTCGTCCGTCCGGTCCGTGGAACCGTCCGACACGACGAGGATTTCCAGCTTATCGGCCGGATATTCAAGAGATAGCGTCTGTTCGATCTTCCGACGGATGGCCGCCTCCTCGTTGTAGGCCGCGATCAGAACAGTAATTGAAGGCGTGTAGCCCGTTTTCGTCCGGGGCCGACGGAAGAATAGCCCGAGTATGGCCAGCAGCAGAGGATAGCCGACGTAGACGTAAAACAGGAGCGCTGCCGCAGTGATCGCCAAGGCGCCGAACACGTCAGGACTTCTTGCTGCGAGCAACAGACAGCAGATGTTCATAGGAATCGGTCAATCTCCTCATCATCACTTCGGTCGTAAATCTGTCCTCAATAACCCGTCGTCCGTACGCACCCATCGATTGCGCTCGCCCCGGCTTTTCGAGCAACTCGATCACGCGCTGGGCGGCAGATTCGAAATCCTCGTTTTGTACAAGAAAACCGCTCCTTTCGGGAACGACAACTTCCGGGTTTCCACCAACGGCTGTAGCTACACAGGGCAACTCGCATGCCATTGCCTCGAGAAGAGCGTTCGACAAGCCCTCCGTGCGTGAAAGCAGGCAGAAAACATCGGCCGCCTGAAGCAGCGGATACACGTCGTCGAGGCCGCCGAGCAAAAAGAAGTTATCTTTGAGCCCGCGAGCGCTGGCCATTTCCCTCAATTGCCGGCAACATTCCGTGTCGCTGTCCTCTCCCGCAATCGCGAACGCCGTGTCTGGCGCCGCGCGGGCGATGTGCGCAGCTGCCTCGACAAAAACATCGAATCCTTTGACCGGTCGGATATTTCCTACCGAAAGCACTAGGCGCTTGTGACGATCGAGCCCAAACCGCTTCTTGATGGCGTAACGATCCGAATTTGTACGGTCGGATGGGAGGTTTACTCCGTTGTAGACCGTTACAACCCTCTCAGGATCCAAACCGTCCTGGTTTATGCAGAAATTTCGCACTTGTTCCGAAACAGTGTGCACCTGATCAAAACAGGGACGGAGCCATCGATAACCAACCTGGTGTTTCCGATGGCGGAGAAAGCCCATATCCCGGCGGCTTGAAATCAGGACGGGGCAGCCGCTCAGTTTGGCAATCGGTCCTGCCCACAGATCTGACGTTTCGTGAAATGTATGTGTTATTTGTATGCCCTGAGTCCGTATCAGTCGCCGGATCTTTCGAGCCGTTTCAACCGCGGTTCGGTCATACGTGCGGCGCAGGGCGTATGTAGAGAGCGGGCAGGAGAGGGAATCGGTAATTCCCAACCCGGCGGCCACTTTGAACGTCACCAAATGAGGCAAATATCTTTCTCTCGGAAGCCTCTCGATCATGCGCAACAGAATGCGTTCGGCGCCGCCCAGCCGGCACAGTTGGTCGATTATGTAGAGAACACCCACTTGTTGTGGGCGTCCCAGTTCATTCGCCGCCTTCCCGACTCGCGCGATAGATTTCATGCTGTCATCTTTCTCCGACGGGCAGCGTAAACCGGCCCCGAATTGAACCATGCACGAAGTGCTCCACAACAACAGTGGCAAGCCAATCGCCCCTCCGGGCCCGCGGTTTAATCGTCGAATCAAGCTCGAATCCGAAATCTTTCCCTTATTCCTAAAAATTAGGCTTCCGGATGAAAATAGAGCCGGCGGACTGCTCTTTTGATTGATAAGAAGAGCAAATTACGAGGATCTCGCCGGGAAATCCTTCGAGTCAAACAGAAGCAAGACGCTTTTGGCCATATCCTTGCTGACTTCGTTGTCAGCGCAGACGGTCTGTGGGCACTGGCGGCCTGAAAATTCTCAGGCTCACAGTTTTGCCTACAGAGCCTCTTCGTCGCCGATCATTATGCACACTGGACTCGGTGTCTATTTGCCGATTGTGTTCTACCTGGCTATCTGGGCCGGGTTCGGCTTATCCATATTCTGGAGACCACTCGCCGGACTGCTGCTGCTGGCGCCGCTGCTGCCGAACGAAACAATGCGATACAAGCTGGCAAATCTGCCGCTTGGTAGTCAGGCAATCGACATTCTCATGCTGGGAGTAGCGATCGGGCTGCTAAAGAATCGCCGCCAACTCCTGCCGGCAATCGGACTCCGGCGGCCGTTCCTAATCCTCGCTTTTTATACATACCTTTCGCTTTGGCTCGGATCGCTACTCAATCACTACGAGCTTCCGTTATGGTTCAGCGTTGAGCGAGTCAGCACCTGGAAGAACTTCATTCGAATGCCGTTTCTTGCGTTTCTAGCATACGGAGCAATCGAGAGCGTCAGCGACATAACCGCCCTAATGGTCTCGTTTTGTGCCGGAACCGTATTGGTCGAGAGAGGTTATTTCCTCAGTATTCGTGGCAGGGATTTCTCTTCATTCTCTTATGCGCTACGCGATGCCGGTCCCCTTGGCACGGCCGGAGAGAATGGACTGGCGGCATTCCTTGCCCAGACAGCATTGCTGTTCGTGGGATTCGCCAAATCGGTGCGCCGGATTCCGAAGCTACTGCTGATGACCGTCGCGGGACTTGGAGTGATTGCCTTGGCACTCACCTTTTCGCGAGGTGGTTACCTCGGATTAGTGGTTGGCTTTATCTATTTAGCCTTCTTCTTGAACAGAAAATGGGTTCCAGCACTCGTCATTGCAGGCATTCTGCTCTGTGTGGCTCCGACCTCACTGGTGCCTCCTTCCGTCGTGGAACGTGTTCAGATGACGGATTCGGGAGGGTCTTTGGACCCCTCGAGCGAAGGACGGATCGTCATGTGGGAGAGGGCGATGTCGTTCTTCTCCGATTATCCGATCACAGGCACCGGGTTCAATACCTTTTGGTATCTAACTTCTGGCGACGAACTGCACGATACTCATAACTACTATCTTAAGGTCCTGTGTGAGCAAGGAATTCTAGGCGTCGGCGCATTTTTGTGGCTCCTTTGGAGTTGTTGGTTCGCCTGCCGGCGGCTGATCCGAACCGCCGAGGATGACCGTCTTCTCGCGCTCGGCATTGGAGGCTGCGCCTATATAGTTTGTGTCGTGGTTGTCAATATATTTGGAGATCGTTTTAACTACATCTCCATTTCGGGCTATACATTTCTGCTCATCGGAATGATAGAGCGAGGCGTGGCAATCAGCGCCGGCCGACTCACACATGGCGGGCCGGAGAACGCTCAAAGCTCGATGGAGATGACGGACGATTGCGAAGTCGCCGCACAACTGATTTGAACTTTCGAGTGAAACAGCAATGATACAGGAATTTCGCAGAGACGTAGACCGATCCAGAAGACATGGAGACGATTGGCCAAGACTTGCGCTGAATCCTTCGCTGTGGCTGATCTTTTGGTATCGCTGGGGCTATTGGCTTTACAACGAAAACAAGAATCGCTGCCTCAGATTGCTGCTCCGCCCCTGGTATTTCTGCGGCAGCCTCCTTTTTGAGATCTTTATGGGAATGCGGCTCGATCCTAGCGCAAAGATCGGGCCAGGCCTGTACATCGGGCACTACGGCGGAATCCGCATCAATATGGACGCTCGGATTGGCGAAAACTGCAATCTCACACACAATGTCACTATAGGCACGGCAGGTCTCGGGAAAAGGGGCGCCCCCCACATCGGGAACAACGTTTATATTGGAACCGGCGCAACGGTCGTAGGCCGCATTTCGGTCGGCGATGGCGCCAGAGTAGCCGCGAACACTCTGGTTACCAGGAACGTGCCGGCCGGCGCTACAGTAATGGGCGTCCCCGGCAGGATCGTGAAACACGCAGCGTCGGCCGCCGTTCCCCCGGCTTCATCCGACGAACCGGCCGCCACTGGCGCAAGATTCGCACGAGCGTCGGCGGTCTGAGGAACGGATCACGAGAATGGCCAGCGCAATCTTAGCCAGAAATTCTGCTGACACACGTCCCCTTGTCCTTCTGGCGGCGCCCTATTTCCTGCCTCGATGCTATGGAGGCGTAGTCCAGGTGTACTCTCAACTCGCGACGCGCGCAGCACATTTCCGCTTCGTGCTCGTCAGTGATCGCCGTGAATGCGATATCGAAACACTCGACCACTACGATCGACAATGTCCACGCCTGAATGGCTTCGAGATTTGCCGGATTGGTCAATATGAATTTCAGGTACGAAAGGAGGAGTCGACGGTCGAACGAGCGGCGCACTGCTTTCGCTTTTTCCGCGATAATCGGCGCGAATGGAATCATCTGATACGGCAATTACAGCCACAGTTAGTAATTTGTGGCGGCACTTACTCGGGTGGATGGCTCGCCAGGACGATTCCCCGGGAGATTCCACTGGTGAACTATATACACGGCGAGGAGCTCACACTCGCGCCCGGGCCGCCCCTCATCAGAACTTATTTTCGTCAATGCCAAATAGCTGCGATCAAGAAAGCTGCTGTGAACATCGCTGTTAGCCGTTACACGGCCGATCTGACGCAGCGCCTCACCGGGATTGCTGACGACCGCCTTTTTCTTCTGCCCAATTTTATCGATCCCGATCGGTTTCGTCCGTTACCCGAACGTAATCGAATTAGAATTCGTTTAGGCTGGGATGCAACAACGGTCATACTATCGATTGCTCGGCTTGAACGCAGAAAGGGGTTCGATCAGGCGCTGCGCGCCCTCGCCGCCTTGCATCGCGAGCGCAAAATATCGAAGAACTGGCTCTACGTTATAGGCGGAAAAGGACCCGAAGGACCTGCCCTCCAAGCGTTAGCCGCCGATCTCGGCATCTTACCTCACATCAAATTCCTCGGATTCGTTGCGTCGGAGGAATTGCCAGAGCTCTTCGGAGCCGCTGATGTCTTTCTACAACCGAACCGCGATATCAAAGGTGATACCGAGGGCTTCGGGATCGTATTCTTAGAGGCAAACGCTTGCGGTACTCCGGTGATAGGCGGCATCAGTGGAGGCACTGCCGATGCCATCGAGGAAGGAGTCAGCGGCTTTAGAGTCGATGCAAACAACATCAAGGAAATCGCCGATAAGCTCGAGCTCTTAATAAACAACAGCTTCATGCGCTTTGACCTCGGACGGAAAGGTCGAAGCAGGGTCCTTGCGAACTTCACGGTTGAGAAGGCAGTCACGCGATTTGAGGACCTGCTCTCTAAACTGATCAACCCGAAGACTTTGAAACGAAGCGGGCCTAGTCGCCCTTGTTAATTAAATGTATTTATCTGACCGGTTCCAAACAGGCAATCCACCTGTATCTAGCAAAATCCAGATATCGGTCGTCATTCCCGCCAGGAATGTGTCCGCCTTTCTCCCTGCATGTTTCGACGCTCTGATCTTGCAGGACTTTCCGGCAGATAGCTGGGAAGTTATTTTGGTCGACAACGGTTCCACGGACGATACGATCGAACTTGCGCTCACCTACTCAGACCGGCTAAATCTACAAATCGTTGAAATGCCGTCTGGATATATTTCCTCGGTACGGAACCGCGGCGCCTCCCTCGCGCGTGGCAAGGTCCTTGCATTTCTTGATGCGGATTGCAGTCCCGGCCGGGACTGGCTCCTGAAGGCGACAGCCCTCTCCTCGTCGCATGCGGTCACAGGCGCCTTCTACCGCATTCCCCCATTTTCCTCCTGGATTGCAAAATCGTGGTACGGCTACGACGAAAGAGAAAAGCACGGACCTGTGCCGTTTGTGCCTTCGGGAGACCTGATCGTCTGGAAGACAACATTTCTCGAAATTGGTGGCTTCGATGAAACTCTAGAAACCAACGAGGATTATGACTTTTGCAACAGGGCGCGAAGAGTGGATATCGACGTGATTGCTTACCCGGATCTCGCTGTGATGCATTTCGGAACACCGCAAACACTTGCGAACTTTTACCGGAAACAGCGCTGGCACGGTAAGCATGTTCTCGCGGTCACGCTGCGAAATCTGGCTGCGCTTCCAAATGCCCGGGCGATATCGTTTGCTCTATATACCTTGTGCTGTCTAGTCTCGATCGCGGCAGGAGCTGTTTTCGAAATTTGCTCGAGTCGACCAGAGCTGCTCTTCGGCGGGTGCATCGCTATTGTCTTCGCTCCGCTAATGATGAGCGCCAGGTTGGCTGCACGCCGCAAGCGATGGAGAGGGTTCATTCCGCTCGCAGTCCTTTTTCTGGTGTATGGAGTAGCGCGCGCCCACTGCCTGCTTGACATCAGAGCATTATTCCCTGGAGCGTTAGGCTCTCAAATGAATTGCCGTGTAACGGCATCCCCCGAGGATCGTTAGCCCGGGCTTGGGTGCTGGGCGCTGAATTGCGAAAGGTTTGTTAATGCTAAAAGAAAATGCAATCGAGTACTTCCGCTCGAAGGCCTCGATTTATAACGAAAGATACTCGGTCAAAGCGACCGGCGACCTCCTGTGGACGCGGCACTATGCAATTCTTGAGACTGTACAAAATTGGCGCCTTCCGCGCGGATCCCGCATACTTGACCTGGGCTGCGGACCGGGACTGTTAACTAGAGATCTGGCCAATATGGGGTATTGCGGCATTGGTCTGGATGCCTCGCCCGCCATGATCGCTCACAGTAGGGAACTCGCCGAATCGGCTGGGATCGCCGATGAATGGAGTTATCGGATTGGCGACGTCGAGGCGGTGCCGTTGCCAAACGAGTCGTTCGACGCCGTTACCTGCGCCGGAGTCATCGACTATTTGGAAACAGACGACAGAATACTGGCGGAGGCCGCACGCCTATTGAAGCCGAACGGCCGTTTCCTATTTTGCTTCACGAACAAGTTTGGTTACACCGTGAGCCTGTCGACTCCGATCTATTATCTAAAGAGACTGCCTGGCGCTCAGTCATTTGCATCGTGGCTCCGCTCTCTCCTTGTGGGCGGAAAACAGGGCGCGATGGCCTTCGATTTTTTACCTCGTAAACATCGGCCGGCAGAGGCGCGTTCGGCGATGGCGCAACATGGCTTTCGCATTCTTGAGGACAGGTTTCTCCATTTCTCGCTTCTTCCCGCCCCTTTATGCACGATAACGTCTCGCCTGAATATGCGAATTGACGAGAAGTTGAACGAGCTCAACTCCACGCGCTTGCGTGCCCTCGGCTCCTGCTACATTCTCAGTGGGTGTCTAAGCGATAACGTATCCGACGCTGCTGCTCGGCCGCGCTTTACGTAAGTTTCTGGCGTTTCTTACGGCGCCCCGTCCTCGGTACTACCGACAATTTTAGGTTCGAGTTAAGCTAGATTCTTTGCGATCTTTGAGAACCGGGAATGGCTTGCATCGACTGGAAGCCATCGCTAAAACTTTGCTATAAAGTTCCCGATATTCGTCGGCCATTGCTCTGGCGGAGAAGTGCACAAGAACGCGCCTCCGGCCCTCCTCCGCGAACCGCAAGCAGAGGGGTGGGTCGCACAGCAGTTTAGCGATTGCGGACGACAAAGCATCGGGATTTCTGGGCTCGACCAGAAAGCCCGTTTCACCGTCTCGAATCAGCTTCGGAACGTCTCCAACCGCGGTGGCCACAACAGGGCGGCCGGCGGCCAAAGCTTCTATCAATGTCATCGGCATACCCTCGTTGATCGAAGGCAGAACGAGGATATCAATCCCGGCGTAAACAGCCGGCATATCGGATTTCTGACCGGCGAATCTGACGTTACTACTCAGACCGAGAGAAGCAGTTGCATGCTCCAGGCTGGCTCTCTCCGGCCCGTCGCCGATAAACACGAATTCAACTTGGGGAAAGGCCGACAGAATCGAGCGTGCAGCCTGAAGAAGATAGATATGCCCCTTCTGTGGAACAAGCCGGCCGACCACGCCGACGACGGTTTTGTTCCGTGCTCCGGTTTCGATCGGCTGAACCGGGTCCGGCGACGGCCATTGATTGAAATCGACGCCATTCGCAATCACCTGAACACGGCGAGAGCCCAAACCCGATCGAACGAGAGATTTCGCAATCGCCTCAGAAACGGCAACGACTTTGGCGAAGCGTTTCAGGATCAGGCGGTCCAAGAGATGGTAGCAATGCAAAAGCACACCTCTATCCGGCCAATCTAGGTGATATGTGGCGACAAGGGGAATACCCGGCGGAGTTGCCAGCGTCGCGTAAAAATTCGGCTTGAATCCGTGGGTGTGGACGAGATCGATTCCATGTCGATAAATGAGAGTTTTGATGTGCGCAATCGCGCGCCAATCCATCCGTCCGCCACAGTCTATGATCTCAACCTGCAATCCTTGGTCGACCGCCCGCTTAGCGACTTCGAGGTGAGGATTTCCCGAATTGCGAAAAACCCCGACGATGTTCTGCCATCCCTCAATCCCGAGCGATCCGGCCAAGTTCACCAGCATGCTTTCGGCGCCGTAATATCCGCCGCTGCTAATCAACTGCAGAATTCGTTTCGGCTTCACGACGGGACTGGAGACGTCATCCGCTTGCACCGGATGTTCCTGTTCGCGCGCAACAATACACCAGAGCCGGTGATAGAATCGTTCGCCTATCAGCCGCCTGGCTGCACCCTTCAGCCTGCCCATACTCTCAGATCTGTCGATCGCCTTCGTTCGGCCGCTCAGAACTGCTTCCAATCTGGAAGAACTCACGTTACAGGTCATGGTTCTGCGGGCAACCAGGGCAACTCCTTCCTTCGGTTGAGAAATAACCGAGGAATCCGACGTATAGACCTTCTTGTACCCGGCCTGCGCGCAGGCTTCAAGTACATGCCTATTCCAGCGCCCGTGAGGAAGCGACATCGTATCCACGCCGATGCCGAGTGTATCCTCGAGCGCCTCTTTTGATCGATGAAGTTCCTCGTATAGTTCGACCGGACGGCACCGCGTAAGCATTTTATGCGACCAGCCATGCGCCTGCACGGCGTGGCCACGGGCGAGCAGGTCCCTCAACTCCGCAGCGGCCATGTATCCGGACCGGGAGCCTGTCCAACCGGCTGTAATGAAGAAAGTAGCGCGAAGCCCGAATCTGTCAAGCAACGGCAGCGCGTATCTGTGATGAGATATATGCCCATCGTCGAATGTCACATCCAGCGGAGGCAAATGAGAATGTCGCGGCGACGCCCAATCGGCAAGCAGGCGGAAATGTTCTTCCAATTGCCGAGACGAAACTGCATACAAGCTGGTCGCTTGTTCAGGCACAATCTCGTGATAAGTAAGAACCATTCCGCCAAATACTCCTTCGTGCTCAGGTCGATACGAACTCTGTAGCAAGAATGGTGCCAGATGGCGTCGCCGTGCCGGCACAGGAGCGAGTTCAAACTGAGGGTGATAATGCAGGGCCAGGCTCAACCTTTGAACCTGCCCCGGCATTGGCGCTTTCACGTCTTACGAATCGCAAAAGATGTTCCCCGGTCAGGGTCCGATCCGGCAGGCTTGCCCGTCAGCCGCATTTATGACGCGCTGCACGTCAACGACGCTCCATCCGCCATCCTGCGTCAAAGAGAGATTGTTGTAGCCACCGATCCCGAGGGCTTGATTAATCGCAATTGTTACATCCAGGCTATTCACAACGCCATCTGCATTCAAATCACAAGTGGGTTGCTTACCAGTCGCTGTTCCATTTGAATATTCATAGGCGCCGACGTCATATCCGCCTCCTTGCGGCCGCGGGACGCCAGTGATATCACGGGTTAGCCCACCAATGGCCTGCCCCTTATCGATTGCCGAACTGCCTGACGTCAAATGCAAATCGGTCGCGCTTTTGTACGCGGGATTCACACCCATATCTTTCGACAAGTTCGATGAACATGGATCGGAGCCGTTCCCAAACCAAATGTTGTTGCCACCGCTCAAATTGGAACATGAGCCGTTGATATACGCCTCGCCCCCGTTTGTCATGTATGCAATATTGTTCCGGAGTTGTATGGGAATTCCTGTTTTGAACGCTCCGGACAAGCCGGAAAACCCGCGCGCTCCACAGTCGTAAAGGCTGTTGTTGTAGAGCGCCACCGGCGTCCGGGGCGAACTTGCTGAATCGGCGTAGATACAGGAGTAATCGGCCAGGCCGTCCGGGTCCGGGCCCGTGCCGGCGTGATAAATCACATTGTTATATGCTTCCACTGTGCCCTGATCGGGATTTATCGTGGCAAAGTTCAACGCATCGCATACCGTGTCGCGAATGATGTTGTCATGGACGTGTAAATCGTATTGATCGGAGCCACCGGTGGAATAGAATTGAACCCCCCGGCATCCCGCGGCCCCTGTATGGCTTGGGTCGGGGTCGACAAGATTCCATCCCAGCCAGACGTGATTCGTATCCGTCGTGAAGTAGACCGCGTGGTAGAGCTTTGCGGCGCCATGAATATCATGAACATTGTTCCCATACAGATATAAATTCGTCGATCCATTTGCATGGAAGCAGCTCCAACCATTTGTCGTGCAGCTCATGTCGTTGCCGATAATGGACCAGTGGTCGGCCGAAAACACGTCCATGGCCTCATTCCCACGGATCGTTAATCCGGCGATCACATAGTAGGCCGGGTTGTCGCCGACCTGAGGAACACGGATTGCATAGGTGGAGTTGTTCAGATCGCCAATTGTAGCGGTGGCGCCCGGATAGGCGACAAAGGCGATCGGCATCGAAGCCGAACCGCCCGGATTTCCCATGATGTTCACCACTGCCGAGAATTGCGTGGTGGAGACATTTTTCACTCCGTTCAAAAGATAGACGGTGTCACCGGCCGTCATTCGCAGGGCGGCATTCGCCATGGTCGCCCAACATGACGACGGGAATTTGCCGTTGTTGCTATCGTTACCGCTGGTCGAAATACAATAAATGTTCCCCGAGCGCACCGCAAACGAAACTGCATTCGACGTTCCCGCTTGGGTTCTCACGGCCAGACTCCCGCTCGCGCAGTTCGCGCCGAGCTGCACTACCAGCTTTTGGTACCACAGGTACGAGCTTCCCCATGAAACGACCCGCAGGCACGTTTGACCGTTGAGCGTAACCGCGGAGCTCCCTTGGGAACTCCCGAAGTTATTTCCGTAAATCGTGACGTAAGCTCCGGAATACCCATTTACGTTTTCCCCGCCTGTATTGGGTCCGCTCGTAATATCCGTGAAGAAGATTGACGGCGGAACCGACTGGCTTTTCGCTGGCAGACAAAGCATGCATGTGCCGATCAACAGGTAACACGCAGCTTTGGAAGCAATCTGCGTCAAGCGCCCGGTCTCCTGCAATTTAGGTCGGGAAATCATTAATATTCTCCAAATAAAAGCGAAAATTTGCCGGGGGCTCGATCTGCGCTTGTTTCCTATCACTTGTCACCTCCCGCCGCAAACACTACATCCACCCAATAATTGCTTGCATTCCAAGTTTGATTCGGAAACCCAGAGGCGCCGTATGTGAAAACTCCGTTTCCTCCGCTCTGTCCGTCGGCGGGCGCGTGCAGTGGAGCGTCATCGGCAGATCTACCGAAGAACTGAATATTCGCCGCATAATGCCCATTCGGAGCAAAATAAGAAACCACATACGTCGTGTTGGGCTGAATCGCGACGGGTTTTGCAAGACCGGCCTGCTGCCAGCCGGATGACGTTTCCTGCGTAAAGGTGACGCTTGCAAGAAGAGCACCATTGCTCGACCAGATGTGTCCGACATGAGTTCCGGTGTTTCCCGCCCCCTTGTAGAACCGGATTCCTGTTATCGTTCCGGCCACATCGGAGCGGAATTTCATCCCCAATTCAACAGATTGGGAGTCGGAGGCGCTTGTGATTGTAGGAATTGTCTGAGGGGGCCAGAGGGAGGCCGATAGCGTCCCCGAAGCAGAGGAGGATCCGGACGTTTGGATGCCGCTCCCCACGACCGAACTAAAGACAAGGTCCACCCAGTAGTTGCTCGCGTTCCAGCTCAGATTCGGAAAGCCGCTGGAGCCGTAGCGATAAACCCCATTGGAACCATCGGCGCCATCCTGAAGCCCATGGAGAGGCGCGGAGTCGACAGCCGACCTGAAGAAGTTTTGGTCCGACGAGTAGTGGCCGCTTGGCGCGTAATAAGAAACGATGTATGTCGTGTTGGCTTGAATCGAGATCGGCGTGGCGAAGTTCGCCTGCTGCCATCCCGACGATGATTCATTCGGGAATGTAACCGTTCCCAATAATGAACCCGATTTAGTCCACAGATGACCGGTATGAGTCCCATTGTTGTAGGGCCCTTTATAAAAACGGATACCCGTCACCGTGCCGGCAATATCGGACCGGAACTTCATCCCCAGTTCGACGGAGTTGTTGTCGCCATCCGTAACGGTCCCCGGAACCGAACTCGCTGAAAACACGTTTGTCGTTTGCGAAGCAACAGCACGCGCAAGGCTGAGTGTGAATGCTTTCGAAATTCCCCCATAGGCCGCCGTTAACGTGCCGATCTGGTTCGATGTTACGGTTCCCGCCGTGGCAGTGAATTTGGCCGACAATGAACCCGCGGCAACCGAAACGCTCGACGGTATGTTAATCAAACTATTGCTTGTTTTCAGGCCAAGGGAAATGGTCGATCCCGTGACGCCTGTCAGCGTAGCCGTACACAGCGTAGACGCGCCGGAACCGAGAGTTGACGGCGTGCAGGACAAGGAAGAGAGGCTTACCGAGGGCGGCGGCGACGATGAGCCCGCCGCCGCCAGATTGAGCGAAAACGTCTTGCTGACGCCTGAAGCGGTTGCCGTCAGCGTCGCCGTGGCATTCTGCAAAACTTTCGCAACATTTACCGTAAAGTTGGCGCTTGTGCTGCCGGCTCCGATGCTGACGCTTCCAGGCCCGGTTACGCTGGCATTGTTGGTCGACAGCGATACCGGGAAGGCAACGGATGGCGCCGCGCCGCCGATCGACACGGTGCATGTCACCGTACCGGGAGTATTCACGCTGCCGGGAGAACAGGAAAACCCGGAAAGGACGGTCTGCGTTCCAAACGAAATGGTTCCACTAGTCCCCGACGCGGAAATCGCGGAGCCATCACCACTCGCCGCAAATGTATTTGCAACCTGAATGGGAATGCTGGAGCTCTGCGTGCCCGACGAAATCTGGAAGGTGGCGGTGGCCACAATCCCCGGGGAGATGGCGCCGAAGTTGAGACCGGAGAGGATGCAGGTGGTGCTGCCACCGCCGCTGTTACACAGGATGCTTTTCTCCGCCGCCGAGGCCGCCGGGCCGGCCGAAACGGTGATGCCGGTGATGTCGGTAGCGGAATACTTCATGCTCCATTCCAAGCTGGCCGGCTGCGCGCCGCCCGAATCGCTGAGCGAGACGTTAAGCGTCACTCGACCACCCCGACTGCCGCTCCCGGAGTTAAGCGCAAGGCCTACTTGCTGCGCGGATGCGGACACCGCGCCAATGCAGCTCAAGACACATGCCGCCAGAAGAATCGTCCTTAGCTTATTCCCGAAATATCTGTTCTTTTCGTTTGCTCTCAACATCGAAACTCCAATTCACGTGTCCTCAGAGGCGCCTATCCTCGTCCGGCCGTCGATACATACTTGCTTTTGCTTGGGTAAAGGGCCGGCAAAACAACGGTGTGGGCAGGTAGATCCGCCCAACCGATGGAGACCGGCGCCAAAACTCGGCACACGCATATTGCGGGAATATCCCAACAAAACACACACGCCGCGGAAAGCCGAATTGAATACGCCGCGCCGGACCGGTTTGGTCCGCACGGCTAAGAAATCATGAAGACAGCAAGCTGACGCTTAACTGCCGGAGCCATTCAGTCAACATACAGATTCCCCTTTATTCCTAAAATGCCCATGCCCACGAGCCGTATCCGGTCCGTGAGTCCGTTTACCGCGCCATCGATCGAGCACGGGTGATTCAGCAGATCGCAAATTCGCCTGAGCGGATCGCCGACTTTCAATTCCAGGCTTCGTAAACTGTTAGTGATCAGCAGTAGCTAAAACCGATATCCCGGTATGTATAGTACTTAAACGACCGCTGTTCTGCTCGGAGAATTGCCAATTTTTGGTTGTTTTGCCGCACCTTTCGCAGCTCTTCTTGTGTTCGACATTCCCTGATCGACCTTTTGCCTTCCGAATGGCCCGAGAGCGTTGTCGGCGCCGCGCGGAATTACCGTAGATCAAGAACAACGCCGAAAGCGTACAAAGTTTTTCTGAAGAAAGTTAGGAATTCGTTTGGTTGCCGGGCCCTGACTTGGTGTTCTAGTTCTATGCGAATACGCTGGTCTTGATTCCTGATAAAGAGGCGTGAGCGAAGCAACTGCACTGAGTGATAACTGTCAACAAGAACCAAGCGCCGTACCAAAATATCGGAAACAGTCTGCTCAATTTGGAATAGTTCCCGTAATGATCGTTTGCCTTTTACAGATGTCCTCCGAATATCGCTGGCTCTGGATGCTGTAATTTAGACGTTTTTCAACTTTCGGGCACTGATGCGTGAAAGGGGAGGCTTGCCACCCCACGTTTGGCCCGTCCTGTGCTTCTTGTAGGAAAAGCAAACAATACTTTTGGTTATGAGCGATCGCTCACTCTAGGGATATGCCTACCACTACTAAGACCCAAGCGACTTCTACCTCACCGGAATTCTCGCCGCTCTCGATTGCGCGGATGCTGTGGAAACGCCGGCGGCTCGCCATTGCCGTCTGGCTTGTGATTTCAGCCCTCACAGCAGTAGTTGTGCAGAGATTGCAGGCTGTTTACAAGGCAGAGGTCCTGGTATTAGTAGATCCCCAACGGATTCCTGAAAACTTCGTAAGCTCCACCGTCGGGTCGGACATCGCCGATCGGCTCGCCTTGATAAGCCAGGACATTATGAGTCGGACTCGTCTGCTCAAGATCATTAACAGTTACAACCTCTATCCACAGCAAAGGCAGCGGTTGACCGAGGACGAAATCGTTCAGCAGATGCGCAAGGACATCAACGTAACAGTCGAACATAGCTGGACAGGCGGAAGAATGGCGGCATTTAGGTTGAGCTATCAGGGAACCGACCCGAAGACAATTGCCGAAGTAGCGAACCGGCTCGCCGGGCTCTACGTAGCGGAAAATTATCGGTCCCGCGAGAATCAGGCCGAGGGCACCGTACAGTTCTTGGACAATCAGCTCGACGAAGCGAAGCGGAGCCTTGACGAGCAGGAGGCTAAGGTCTCGCAGTTCAAACTCCAGCACAACGGAGAGTTGCCGCAGCAGGAAAATTCCATTCTCACCGCCCTCGGCGACATGCGTGTACAGCTTCAGGGCGCTCAGGATGCGATCAACCGAGGACAGAACGACAAGATGATGTTGGAAACGACCTTGTCCTCGGCGGAATCGGAGGAGGCCGCTCTTGTACGAAGCCTCCAGCCGAAAGCGCACGGTTCGGCGCTGCTCATCGGCGATTCAAGCAGGCCTAAGACGAACGTGGAATTGCTGGAGTCGAAACTCCAGGCACTCCGCACGAGATACACGCCGAACCATCCTGACGTACAGGAAGCGGAGCGGGAACTTGCAATCGCAAAGCGAGACGAGCAGGTGGAACTCGCAAACGCGCCGAAGCCATCGACGAATTCCGATGGATCCAATGCGA
This sequence comes from Bryobacterales bacterium KBS 96, assembly GCA_000381625.1. Classification (GTDB taxonomy): domain Bacteria; phylum Acidobacteriota; class Terriglobia; order Bryobacterales; family Bryobacteraceae; genus KBS-96. Next base: position 6,510,816 of record KB906767.1, on the reverse strand, counting down.
ATCGGCAAGCAGCTTCCGGCCAACAGGTGGTCGTCACGCCCGAATTGCTGCGCGACCGGGAACGAATTGCAGGGCTTCGTACTCAGTTGATCGCGACAAAGCGAAATCTGGAAGCGGCAACAAAGGCGCGGGAAAATTTAATCGGCCAAATTGCGAGCGCTGAATCACGGACAAACCGGCTTCCCATCGTAGAGCAGGAAATGGCCGCACTCACCCGCGATTATCAAATTTCACAGGCCAACTACAAATCGCTGCTTGATAAGAAACTGGCGGCCGGAGTGGCAACCGACATGGAACGCTCAAAAAAGTCCGAACGGTTTAACATCATCGATCCGGCTCGCGCGCCGCAAAAGCCGTTCAAACCTCAGCGCGCGGCCTTGACCACCGTTGGGAGCATCGTGGGACTGGCTATCGGGCTGCTACTTGGATTCGGTCTTGAATACCGCAAACAAGAGCTTTTGGGCGAATGGGAGCTCCCATTCGGCACGGTGATTCTGGGCCGTGTTCCCGTAATTCAGATGAGTCACGACCGGAAGGCGCTAAATGTTTCCTAATTATAAAAGAATTGTCATCCTCTTAGACGTCATGTTGCCGGCGGCCGGCTCGGCCCGAATTGGGAGTGGATATTTGGCATGTATTTAGAGCACTTTGGTCTGGAAGCAAATCCGTTTTCGCTGACACCCGACCCTCGCTTTCTATTCCTGACGCCCAAACACCGCGAAGCACTTGCGGGGTTGCTGTTTGCTGTCACGGCGAGAAAGGGGTTTCTGGTTCTGATCGGCGAAGCCGGAACCGGCAAGACAACGCTGGTCAAAAAACTTCTCCAGTCCATTCCTGCAACCTGCGCCCATTTCAGCGTGATTGTGAATCCTACGCTGACCGCGGCGGAATTCCTGGAGTATCTTCTGATCGATTTCGGCGTGACGGATATTCCGTCAAGCAAGGCCGCGCGGCTCTTCCTTCTAAAAAAGCTTTTGCTTAAGGCTTATCGCGAGGGAAAGACGTCCGTCCTGGTGGTGGATGAGGCCCATCTACTGACGTCCGATCTAATTGAAGAAGTCCGGCTGCTCTCAAATTTCGAGACATCGGAAGAAAAACTGCTGCAGGTTATTCTTGCAGGCCAGCAAGAGTTGAAGCTGCTTCTCGACGTTACCGCAATGCGGCAATTGAAACAGCGAATCGCGGTTCGTTTGAGCCTAGATCCGCTGGAGCGCCAGGACGTGAAGCGTTATATCGAATCGCGATGGGCCCGGGCCGGCGGCAAGGAAGCCATGCCGTTTTCCGAAAGTGCGATTGCCCTGATCGCCGAATCCTCCAGAGGCACTCCCCGAGTTATCAATGTCATGTGCGACTCTGCATTGACAAACGCTTTCGGTGTAGGCGGCAAACGGGTGGGGCCGGAAGAAATTCGGGAGGTAATCGCGGACTTGCATCTTCCCGGCGATGAACAACCCGCCGCCCTTCGTGCGGCACAACCAGCGCCATCGGCACGAGCGGCGGCTCCTCTAGTGCCGGATGCGGCGCCGCTGGACTTCAAATCGCTCCAGCGGTATATGCCTAGTGAAAGAAAAACTACTAAATTCTTCAGGTGGACCAATTGGTTCAGTTCGGCGCCAAGTATGGGAACAAAATGAGCAAGATTTTCGACGTCATTAAAAAAACAGATCTGCTGGATCTCGAGGACATCTCGACACGGAGTGTCCGGTTGGAAGAAGTTCGAGCCGCGGACCGAAATCGCCGCGACGAGCCTCTTCGAAATTTCTGCCCACCGGAACTGCCGTCGCGCGTCGTTCCGTTACGGCTTTCGGCTCTCGACCCGATTTTCCCGTTTGAGGAGGAACACTCGACTGCGGCGGAGCAGTACCGCATCATTCGTACGAGAATTTTGCATCATCCGAAAAAACCTAAGATCCTGGTGATCACCAGTGCATCGAGTGGCGATGGAAAGACCGTGACCTCGATTAACCTTGCGGCGGCTCTCGCCCTGAAGCGTGACGGACCAATCCTGTTGATTGATGCCGATCTCAGAAGGCCGAAAGTCGCGGAGATGCTGGGCCTGCCGCCCTTGCCTGGATTGTCCGACGTTCTTTCGGGACGCGCGACACTTGACGACGCGCTCGTAAGGACCAAAGAACTTCCGAACCTATGGATACTGGCGGCTGGGGACGGCATGGAAAACCCAGCCGAATTGCTTGATTCGCAGCGCTGGCGCTCGCTCATCGACGAAGTGCGAGGCCGGTTCAGTTACGTAGTGCTCGATGCCACGCCAGTTGCCGCGGTTACCGATTATGAACTGGTCCAAATTGTCTCCGACGGTGTCATTGTCGTCGCTCGACCGGACCATACCGAGCGGAAGCACTGCCTGCAGGCCATCACAACCGTGCCAAAGGAAAAATTGCTTGGCTTGGTTCTTAACTGTGTTGAGAATTGGTTTCTCTGGAAAGCGTCCACCTACGGCTATTACAAGAAGGCGGAATAGCGTCATTTACTCCACCCGGGCGGGTCGGTAAACGAAAATATTGAATCCTGCCTGGCGTGAGATTCGACTCAAAATTCGGGTTTCCGGGCCGCTCGACAATTCATTTGAAAATCGCCAGGCCCATACCCGTAGATTCACGCGATGTAATCGTACGTACGCAGCACAAACGGAGTGGAGTACCTACCGACGAACTTTGAGGTAATCTGTTAGCCTTGGTGGCCTTGTGCGTGCCATAGAATTTGCCTCGGAGGTGGCTGTTGTGCGCAACCTTCTCAGAACCTTTTGCCTTGACAAATTCGCGCCGTCAGACAGGATCTGCGGTTGGACCGGAATTCATAACGGTAGGCGGGTCCGCCGTCCGAAGCTTCGCAAATGCATTCAGGCAGGTCTTTTGATAGCGGTTCTGGGCGGCTGGCAACAACAACGCCTGCTGGGCGCCAACAACGACAACAACGTTGAATGGGACGGCCTGTTTTCCGATCAGGGGCCCCTTTACATGAATCCAACCGAACCGGGCAGCGCCACGCCTGTCGTGCTGACGCTACGCGTGTTTACTGGAGACATTACAACGGCCAACATCAAATATTTCGATACAGCCGACAATTCCTTTCACTGGATTGCTTTGAGCCGGGTGAAAAGCGACGCGACGGGCAGGTTCGACTTCTGGCAAGGCACAGTGCCTCCTTCCGCATCGCTCAAGTATTACCGCTTCCAAATCAACGACGGAACAGCGACCGCTTGGCTGAACGCCCGCGGCATCACTTCCGCGGAGCCTTCCGCCGGAGATTTCTGGATCGTTCCCGGTTTCCACACGCCGCAATGGGCCAAGGGAGCAATTTACTACCAAATCTTCCCGGACCGCTTCAACGACGGCAACCCAAATAATAACTTGCCGTTCAGATCGAGTTCGCCGGTCCTGCCGGTGAATGGCAAATGCCCGCAGGGCAGCTACGTGTATTTCGGGCGCTGCGCCTATCAGCATAATTCCTGGTCGGAGCCACCCGAGACACCGGGTTTTGGCGACGATTTTTTTGGCGGCGATCTGGCCGGCATTACTGCAAAGATCGATTCCTATCTGAAAGGCGTTCTGGGCGTGACCGCCCTGTATTTGAACCCGATCTTCCAATCGCCAAGCAATCATAAGTACGACACGCAAGATTACACGACCGTGGACCCGCACTTTGGATCGAATGCGGATCTGGAGAAGCTGATCGGCACGGCTCACAGTAGCGGCAATATCCGGATGGCGGTATTGCTCGACGGGGTGTTCAATCACACCAGCACCTTCAGCCAGTGGTTCGACCAGCAACATTTGTATACAACCGATGGCGCGGCTGAAAGCAGGAGCAGCACTTGGTCCGATCGCTATGTGTTTTTGAATTGGCCGGGAGTCTATTGCGATTGGGGTGGTTATACGAGCCTGCCGAAGTTAAATTACGGTTCTTCGGGCTTGCGTGACGATCTATATCGCCGAACCAATTCCGTGATGCAGACTTATTTGAAGCCTCCCTATAGCGCCGATGGTTGGCGCTATGACGTGGCTGACAATTTGGTGACAATCAGCAGCGAACCCGATGCGGGCAGTTGCGGCGGCGTCGACGATCACGCGATCTGGCGGGAAATTCGGCAGTACGTAAAGGGCGTAAATCCGGAAGCGCTGATGCTCGGCGAGCAGTGGCAGAACGCAAATGCGTGGATGAATGGCAAAGAATGGGATGCGGTAATGAACTACAACGGGTTCAACATTCCGGTATCCAAATGGATCGATTGCCAGAACGTCCATGGCGAGGAGGCCGGGCAATGCCTGAGCGTAACCGGGTTCGACCAGTGGCTGCGAGGCACGCTCGCGGATTATCCGAGGCCAACCCAGCTAACAATGATGAACTCGCTGAGTACACACGATACTGCACGTTTTCTTTGGCGCGCGGGCGGCGATGAGTGGAAGATGAAGCTCGCCATCTTATTTCAAATGACCTACTTGGGCTCTCCTTCCATCTACTACGGCGATGAAGTTGGGTTAACCGGCAATAACGATCCGGATAATCGTCGAACATTCAATTGGGATAGCAATACGTGGAATCAAAACCTGCTGACGCTTTATAAGACTTTGATTCAGGTTCATAAGCAAGTGAGCGCGTTCACGGATGGATCTTTCAAGACCCTTCTGATTGACGACACGGATAAGGTGTACAGCTATGGTCGCTGGGATGCTGGTAGTTGGGCGATTGTGATTCTGAACAACGATACCGTCGGCCACTCCGTTTCTATCCCCGCGTATCAATTGAGCATTCCCGACGGGACGAAGCTGACGAATCAGCTATCCGGGTCGGTATACATCGTCAGCAACGGCGCAATTCAGGCGCCGACTGGCGCTCTCCCGGGCCACTACGGTCTGGTCCTGACGGCGCGGGTTCCATAAGTCAAGCGGCGCTCGGTAATAGATTAGCGGGGCCCTGGTCCCGGCTTGCCCGCAAGTAACTTCGAGTTCCTAGCCTTTAAGCGATTGATCGCGTTTGTGGTCGGCGCCGCAAGGGCCGTCATGGCAACGAGCGGATGCCGTTCAATCTGTTGGTATAACGAAAGCGCCTCTTGTGATTGCCCCGCCAGTTCCTCCATTCTTGCCAGGTTGTACTGTCCTTTTAATTGTTTCCATTCGCTATCCGCGCTATCCCCTCCATCGGCCAGCCACTCGTAGGTCGCCCGCATTTCGGCCAATGGCGCCGCCGACAGCGCTTCATCCAATTCCGCAAGTCTGGTTACAGTAGGAGCGTAAATTTCCAAAATATCGTGCTTTAGATTGTTATCGAGCACTTCACCGTTCTTGCGCATTTCATTGGCAACTCGAGCGAGCTCACTATGCGCTCCCGGATCGTCGTTGTGAATCAATGCGCCCAATTGGAAGCGTCTTGCCCAAGCCTTGTTTTCCTTACTGCTGTTAACAATTCCTGTCCGTAAGTACGTACTCGCTTCCTGCACGCTACCCCGATGAGTTTGGAGTAGCCAGTTTCCCAACATCTCATTCGCATACACGTTTCCTCTATCGAGAGCATACGCCTTGCGAAGATAAGGCTCGGCGCTTTCAAACACATCGCTCTCAGCGATACGAAACTTAAGGAAGTGCGCCCAGCCCAGATGCGCGGTAAATTCGGAGCCTCTCTCCCCCGTGGCTTCCGATGCTGCCGGTTCGAGCACTCGAATCATTGCAGTTAATTCGACGCCCGCCCGCGTAGCGACCGATTTATCATCCGCTGCGCCGGTAACCGAAAAGTTCCTGACCCGCGCCATGGCCGCTTGCAATCGTGCCTCACCGGCGGCTTTGTTTCGTGGATGTTTTTTGAGTATTTCGGTATATGCTTCGAACGCTTCTGAGTAGTCTGCTTGTTGGTACAGCGCCTGTGCCTGCCGCATCGCCGCTTTAGTTTCCGCCGAATCGGCAAATAGCTCGTGAGCCGGAGTGTAGAGATGATAAATGGTGGTCAGCAAGCCTAAAACCGCGCCCGCGCTGGCTACCCATGCCAGAATCTTCTTCGTGGAATTGCGAGGCTCTTTACGTTGAGCGCTGCCGCAATACCTACAGACAGCAGCATCCGCTCGTATCGGCTCCTTGCAGGCGACGCACGGTTTGGTGCGATCGGCCTCCGTTGGAGAAATGGATTCCGTGCTCATACCGTCAGAGTCAAATCGCCCAGGAAGCAATAGTATCAGCATCGGGCCGCCAGTTCTCCAGCGGACGGCACAAACGCGGCATTAGGCTTACGCTTCCCGGCTACTCGGCCGACTGGTTTTTCCGGGTTGGGATGGTAAACAAGAATGTTGAACCTTGCCCGACCTGGGATTCAACCCAAATTCGGCCTCCGGCGCGTTCAACAATTCGTTTGCAAATCGCAAGCCCCATGCCTGTGCCGGGATGACTGGCCCAGTTGTGAAGACGCTTAAACATTCCAAAGATCTGTTCGCTGTATTGCGGGTCGATGCCAATGCCGTTATCTTGAACGGAAAATCTCCATTCGTCACAGGATTGCTCGGCACACACGTGAATTTGCGGCGGTTTCTCACTTCGGTACCGGATCGCGTTTCCGATCAGGTTCTGAAACAACTGCTCTAGCTGAAACTCGTGCATGCGCACGCAAGGAAGAGGCCCATGTGTGATCGAGGCGCCGCTGCTTTCAATTGCGGCGGTCAAGCCTGCGAGAGCGCGGTTAAGCGCTTCGCCGGCGTCCACATCCTGCGCCGGCTCCTCGCCTTTCGTGGAACTTTGGATGAACGCGCGAAGATCGGCTAAGAGCTGGTCCATGCGTTTAACGCCCGTCACGATATGGCCGATATATTCGTCTCCGCTCGCGCTGAGCTTGCCGCCGAACTTTCTCTGGAGCATCTGGCTGTAAAGACCAGCCATCCGCAACGGTTCCTGCAGATCGTGCGAGGCGGAGTAAGCAAACTGCTGCAAATCGGCATTCGACCGCGTTAGCTCTTCAACAGTACGAGCCAGCCCGGCTTCCGCTCGCTTGCGCTCGGCAATTTCCCGTTGTAAGTTGCGGTTCGCTTGCGCCAGTTCCGCGGTGCGCTCCTGGACACGGGCTTCGAGTTCATCGTGCGCCTGTTGTAAAGCGATCTCCGCCTGCTTGAGATCCGTGATGTCAAACGCCGCACCATGAATGAACCATGGGCGGCCATCCTCAGTGAGAACTATTTTTACCTGGCAATGGAACCACACGACGTGCCCATCGCGCGCGATCACTCGATACACGGAACGTAATGGCTGTGCGGAGAGGATTAGCTGCGCGGCTTCGATGCTCCAGCGCGTTCGATCGTCAGGATGAATCTGGTTGTACCACTGCACCGGGTCGTTGAGCCATTGCTCCTGGGTGAAACCCAAAATTGTCTCGACGTGAGGACTGACGTAAGCTTCGCTGAGGCCTTTATCGAGAAAGGCCATGAAAATCACTGCGGGAATTTGCTCGACGAGAGTTTTGTATCGAGCTGCGACTTCGGGCGGTTCGGCCGTTCGCGCGGCCACTTTTTCTTCAGACGAGAGAGACGTTCCGGAAAAGCCTGGCGCTGGCAAGACGGTTGCGAGTTGAAGCAGCAGAGCTTGCGCGCTTTCGAGGGTCATGCCTTCGGAACTGCCGCGATCGAGAGTTTCACTCGTCGGCATGAGAGTGCGTCTTCTCGGAAGATGAAAGAGACTTGTCGAGATTTGGAGCGGGCCGCCTCCACTCGGGCACTTTATTAAGCGAGTTCTGGGTAAATTTTCGAAGCGTCTTGATAGCCCGGCCATACGTCGCTACAGCGTGGGAAGAGAGCAATGAACCCGGCGGTTGATTCATAAAGGGCATAAACTTGTCCGGAAATCCAGGCATTGTGCAGCCAATGCAGATGCCGCCCACATTGGGACAGCCGCCGATGCCGTTTATCCAGCCTCGCTTTCCGACATTGCAATTCACAACGGGTCCCCAACAGCCTAGCTTCACGATGCACTGAGGCGAGCCATACGTTTCGGCAAAATCCCCTTGTTCGTAGTAGCCGCCTCGATCGCAGCTTTCATGCACGGTCTGACCAAACAGCCACGTTGGCCGCAAGACTTCATCAAGTGGAATTAAAGGCGCCAGGCCCGCGGCATGATAAAGGAGATAGAGCAGCACCTCCATAAAATTGTCCGGCAGAACAGGACAACCGGGCACGTTAACGATCGGAATGCCGGCACTGGATTTCCAATCCCGCCCGAGATAATCGGCCAGGCCCACGCAGCCGGTTGGGTTCCCTTGCATGGCATGTATGCCGCCGTAGGTAGCGCACGTTCCGGCGGCAACTACGGCCCACGCGCGGCCGGCCAGCCGGTCGATCCAGTCGCAGGTAAGGATAGGTTGGCCAGTTTGCCTGTCGGTTCCGAAAGCGGCCCAGTATCCTTCGTCTTTATTTTGCTCGTTGGGGATGGATCCTTCGATCACGAGAATGACGGGAGACAGTTGACCCTCCGCCGCACGATGAAAATAACTCATGAACTCGTCGCCCGCCTCAAAGGCGAGAACCGGGTTATGGAAGTTCACCTTGGGAATTCCGGGCAGGGCTCCGAGCACAAGGTCCTCAATGCTGGGCTGCGTGGCCGCGGTTATGGAAATGGTGTCGCCGTCACACCCGAGGCCGGCGGTGATCCAAAGCACATCAATTTCCTTGATGCCCTGCAACATCACGCTTGCCATCTCCTGCGTCGGCAACCCATCGCTCCGCCACCCACTGCAATCGACGTGCTCATCGGGGCAAAACACGCCGGGAGGTCGCGGAATCGAGACAGGCGCCAATACACAGGGCGTTTCATCGTGCAGATCTCCGATTTTTTCAAGTAGATCCAGAGAAGTAATCTTTTCCGGGCCACGTGAGCGACGACTGCTGCTATCCGATTTGAGGCGTCCTTAGCGAAGTTTATCACGCACGCAAATAAGCCCGCGCCTGTCTAGTTCACGATATCAATCGCCTGGAACCGAATCGAACTCACGATCTGAGAATGTCGGGTAGATGCCAGACGGCGTACAATTGAGCGCCGTGGTCGCACACTCGAATTCAACAGCAATATTCGGATTTTTTTACAGCTCCCGCGAATGCCATACTGACCGGACAATAGGAACATACCCGTGGATAGACGACAACTTTTGAAACGGCTTGAAGTGGCATGGCGGGAGTTTCAAGGCTCTTATGCTGGATTGTCGGAGTTACAGTTGATGGAGCCTGGCGTCACGGGACACTGGTCCGTGCGTGACATACTGGCGCATGTCACGACGTGGGAAGAGGAAGCGCTAAAACACTTGCCGGCAATTCTTAACGGTGAAAAGCCACCGCGATACTCCGCTATGTACGGCGGCATTGCTGCCTTCAACGCGCAAATGACAGAGGAGCGGAAGAACTTCTCGCTCTCCCAGGTACAACAGCGTCTGAACGACACCCACAGCCAACTCATTGAACTCATCGAGAAGGCGCCGGAAGATCAATTGCATACTGAGACGCGGTTCCGACATCGCCTACGTCTCGACACCTATAGTCATTACCCAAAACACGCCGCGGCGATACGCAAATGGCGCGAGCGCCAGGCAGCGGAATGAATCGGCGTGCACGTCACGTCACGTCGCGTCGTGAAAGATAACGCCGGCCGTATGGCGGTGACCCGAGCGAATGCGGCTGACGCCATGCCGGAGATTCACGCGATAGAAGCCGCGCGCGCCCTTCACTGGACGATTGTGAACGGCGAACACCACGCCATCGCCTTGTCGAAGCGGCACGACGATGGGACGGGACTGCATCCGCGGCCGCTGCTCCGTCATCACGAATTCGCCGCCCTCAAAATCCTTGCCGGGCTCAGATAGCAAAAACGCCACCTGCAGCGGAAACACATTTTCTCCATAGAGGTCCTGGTGGAGACAGTTGTAGTCCTCAACGCCATATTGAAGCAGAAGCGGCGTCGGCTTGGTTTGGCCCGCTCGGCGGCAACGACCGAGGAAATCTTCGTGGGTTTCCGGGTACCGAACGCCGACGTTCATATCGGCGTTCCAACGATTGGCGATCGGAACGAGATACGGGTAAATACCCGTTCTGAGGTCTGCAATAACGCCGGGTAGCGGATAGCTGAAATATTTGTACTCGCCGCGCCCGAAGCCATGCCGCGCCATCACGACACGGCTGCGAAACAGAGCATCGTTAGGGTACAGCGCCACTAAACCCAGGCATTCTTCCGGCGAGAGGACACCGTTGAGCAGCGCGCTACCCTGTGCGTCTAAATCCCGCGCGACGCGCGTCCAATCGACGTGCTTGATTCGCTCCACGAGCGGTTCCGGGAAAGCGATTGAGCGCTTCACTGGTAAGTCCATCTTCTTCCTTTCGGAGCTGTTATGAATACGAATCTACAGCAATTTCAACCTCGAACACTCCGTTTTTTGCTTTCAAATCCGCTCCTTTTGCGCCATGAAGCGGGCAGTATCTTAGCACCGTCCGATCCAGGATTTTGGCGGAGCGGCGTGTGATGTAATACTCGATAACAGGCTAAAAATCACAACAAAGGAGATTGTTTTGGATACTGCAGCGGCATTTGATTGGGCGGGAGTCGTCAATTACGCAAAGAGGTCCTATTCCACACCTCCGAAGACGCAATACGAATTACCCGGCGTCAATGTTGAGGATCATCTGGGCATTCCGGTGGCGTGCGTGCCGCTATGGCATTCGGTTGTCACCGCCCGGCTTAACTTGCAGAAGGGGGACAAGAATGCGTTGCGGCGCGCGCAATCGCGCCTAAGCGCGGCTCTTGACGAAATTGAGGGAGTCTATCCGCTGAACCCCGGCGGCATACTAACTCAAGTGGCGTACGGTCTCTCGTATTTCCAGGAATTCATCCCAAGGGCCGTGACAGATAAGCTGATGCCCCGCGCCATTGAAAACGGCAAGCCGGGGGCATGGGCTTTGATCGATTCTATCAAGTTTCCCAAAGATCCTGAACAATTGGTGCTCGAGCGGAACGACGTCTCGTTTCATTTCAAGAGCGATTACAACGAACATATAAACGATGTGATGCGCGCGCTCTTTCATCCCGGTACGCACGCGCTGAATGGCATCCCAGTGGAGAACGTCTACGTAGGCGACCTCTTCAATGTGACCTCTATCCGGCGCGGTTTTGCCGGACGAGGCATGCCGCGCACCATGGCGTTGCGTCTGGGCATTCCGGGTGCCGAAAAGATTCCAGCCGGAGCTATGCTCTTTATGGGGTTCACCTCCAGCCATGTGCACGGCCTCGCTCAGGGCACGCTGCCCAGTTTCGAAACAATTCCGGGCTATACCGATCAGACACCGGACAGCTACTTCGCGCACGGCACGATGATGCACCTTTCCCACATCGTACTCGATCTGGAAGGTTGGTATGGGCTGGAACACCAGGGGCGTCTGCGCCGGATGTTCCACCCGCGCCGAACCGAAGGGCCCGAAGTCCTTTCGCCATCGCAGGCGCCGGAGACCACCACATTTAAGGAGGAACTGGAGGAGGACGCGAAAAATCATGGCGTGGTGGGTCACAACGCTCAGATGCAATTCCTCTCTCGCCTCGATAAGGACACCACCACCGTCTACGGCGACCGTCTGCCCAAGGGAACAGTTCTCTTTCTCCGGCAAGACTTCGATACGGTCGAAAATCCTTTTGAGTTCAGCTCCGACGGCGTGGTGAGTCCGACTCCGAAACCCGGAGTTCACTTCGTCGGTTTTGCTCCATCGGCACAACTCTTCGAGAAGATACGGAAGGAAATGGATGGCGTGGATCTGCAGAAAAAGTACAATCTGCCTAACGAAAACACAGGGTTCACCAAGTTTCTCGTCACCACGCACCGGCAGAACTATCTGGAGCCATCTCGCAGCCACCGATCGTTTCCACTCGCTGAAATGATCTAAGGTTTCGCCATTCCTGCCTGCCCGGCGCAGAGCCGCAAATCATGCTACATGTCTTGAGCATTGCGTCTCTCGTCGTTTAGGAGTTTCGCTTCTCATCATCGCGATCGATCTGATCGGCCATCCGCAAAAGATGGCGGTGATGAGATTTGTCTGGCCAATCACGGCGCTTTACTTGGGCCCTTTTGCGCTCTGGACGTACTTCGGCCTGGCCGGGACGCGCAAGCGCGATCGCAAACGGACGCATGGAAAATCACATGCACTCGCGAGGAACCGGTCACGGAACCGAAAAGCAATAGTAAGAGAAACCGTTCTGGCAAAAACTCTGGGTTGCCGCCACGCATTGCGGAGCCGATGTACGTTGGTTACATCATCGCTGAATACCGAATATTCCTGACGGGATTTACTCTGCTCGGATCGGAGCTATTGGCGAGTTACTTCTGGGATTTTCTGCTGGCATACTTGCTCGGCATCTTATTCCACGATTTCGCCATTGCGCCTCTGCGAAATGCCTCGAGCTGGCTGGTAATCAGGGCGGCCTTGAAAGCGGGTACGGTTACGTTAATCGCGTTTGAAGTCGGTCTGTCCGCTTTCATGGTTTCGAGGTACACCCGTGCAATTCGTTTCGATCCATTTTACCGATGTGGGCTTCGTTTCGTCCGAAGCAATCTATTGTAAAAAACTTGCAAAATGTGATGCGGCGCCCTGAGATACGGTGTGTATCTGACTATAATGTTCAGCACTGCCCGATATTGCAAGGTGATCCGTTTTTGATTCATTACTGAATCGGCGGATTGCCCTTAAATGGACGTGGTTCCAAAAATTGTCAGCCGACACTCCGCTCAACGACCAGCTTCTCGATCCGCTTCTTCCACCGCGGCCGGTGGCGCCATACTATGATCCATCGCAGGATGCGTGGGTAATTAGTCGCCACGCGGACGTCCTCGCTGCCCTTCGTGAACCACGACTGCGCCTGACGAATGAGCCAAAGGAAGTGAGCGATACCGGCATGCAATCCCGGCTGCGCTCGGAAACCTTGGCAGCGCTTTCTACCGCGAGGCTGGCGGAGTGGCAAGTGCAAATCGAACCGCTGGCATACACACTGGTTGACCGGCTTCCCGGCGGGCATCCGATCGACATTCTCCGGGAATTTGCCAGGCCTTGGTCTCTTGCCACGGCCGTAATTGTGACTGGAGCCGATACATCTCGCGCCGAACGCCTGGCGAGCCTCGCGCGGCAGGTATCCCTGGCGACAGCCGATCCCGCCGATTCTTCTCTGCAATTCGCTGCGGCCGAAGCCAACACTGAGCTGAAGCAAATGCTGCGAGACAGCACAATCCCGAGGAGTGGCGCGGTATTCGTAGCTCTCTCGCAAACTCTTCCATGTTTCTTGGCCAACGCATGGCTGGCTTTGCTTCGCCATCCCGAAGAATTAGCCCGGCTGCGCGCTGAGCCCGACCTGATGCCTCAGGCGATGGAAGAACTGCTGCGCTACGCCGGTCTGACTCGTAAGATCTCGCGATACTCGGGGGCCACCTTGAAACTCAGAGAAATCACCATTGCAGAAGGCGCCCGCGTGATTCTCCTGCTGGCTTCCGCTAACCGGGATCCGGAGCAATTTCCGGATCCCGATCGTCTCGATTTGACACGCCGGGCGGCCGGCCCACTCGCATTCGGCACAGGCCCCCACGCCTGTGTCGGAGCGTCTTTAATCCGCATGGCCGCTTCCGTGGCGACACGCGTCGTTGTCGAAAGATTTTTGGAATCCCCAACGATCGCTCCCGTTGAATGGTGCGGCGGTTCGGTATTCAGATGGGCGGCATCGCTGTACGTGCTTCTTCGCACTCAGAACTAAATTTTTTACGGAATGCAACGATGGGTGACTATCCCGGCGGGATGGACGTCGCTTAACCTGCTTGAGTCTTGGTACGCCCGGTAGGATTCAACCTACGACCTTTTGCTCCGGAGGCAACTGGTCAGCAGCGCTAAATGCCCTGTTTGCAGTGTTGATACTCGAAGTGCATCCCTGTAGGCCAATTTTGGGCCAAGTCGATTTGAAAAACCGGTGATCTCTTGAAACTGCACGAGGCCCCTCAGTGGGGGACCTCGTCGACTGCCGGTTCAGAGGCCTCGCTTTGTTCACCGCTACCGGTTGAGCGATTGAGTATTCGGATCGTGTCCGCCTTCAGCTCGACCACGAGCTGCGGAATCGTGTGCTCGACAGTCTTGTCTTTACCGATAGGAACTCTGACGGTGCGATCGTATTCCCCGGTTGCTAGTTCTCCCTGCACGAACGCGTGCGCACCTTTAACGAGCCGATCGGCCACTTGCGCGAAGCTCTTGCCGAACGCGACGACGTTGTGCCACTGGGTCTTCTGTTGCCACGTGTCATTATCGTCCTTCCAGGAGCGCTTGGTTGCGACGGAGAATTTCGTGACGGGAGTGCCATTCGGTAGCTGCTTGGTTTCGGCGTGTTTGCCGACAAATCCGATGATTGAAAGCTGATTAAGGTTCATTGAGTGTTTCCTTCTTTCTGCCCGGCTGTGCTTGGGCACTCAAACGCGAGGCTGGTTGCTCCCAAACTTGCGAACGTGCTTTTTCGGGGGACCGCAAAGTTTTTCGCCGGATTTGCGAAAGGCGCAGTCCTCGAACTTAGTGGTGGGACCGAAACCGTCTGCGGTGCGTTACCTCAGAAGAACAAAAGAGTGCAAAGCAGAACGGGTGCAAGTGCCGGGCGCAACGGGTGTCGGCTGAAGCGGTGCCAAGTACATCAGGAAGGAAAGAGGAATACAGATGAACCCGGATCGCGGTTGATCAGCGCATCTTGCCCGCCGCGCATAACGCGTCAAATAGACACGGATCCACAACAATGCCAACTCAAGTGATGAAAACGAACACCATGGCGCCAGTTACCTCAACAGCAGAAGCAGCTTTGGATGGCAGCTTCCAAGGCGTCACCGCAATGAATCTATTGACGTTCGCATAATATAGCGTGTTCTAAAAAGAAAGAGTGGATTGCCGCCAAAAGGCGAGAAGTAATGGTTTGCGGCGGCGCATGCGTTTAAGCTTGTTACGCGGGAAATCACCCAAACTCCACAGGTCCTTGGCACAGAAATTGGGCAGTTCATGCCGCTTCAGGTGAGCCCAGATATATCCCACTGGGTTCAACTCCGGGGCGTAGGCCGGAAGCCGCTCGATGGCGATCCGCCCTTGCTGGCTCGCGATGAAGTCCTTGACGAGGCTGCCGCGATGCGCCGCCAAGCCGTCCCAGACGATCAGCAGTTTGCGGGGGATCACGCGCAACAATTTGTCGAGGAAGATCACGACATGGGGCGATTTGATGTTTTCGGTGAACATCTCGAAATAGAAATTCCAGATGCTTAGACCGGCGATCAGCGACAAATTCTTCCAGTTGAAATGGTGGAACAGAATGGGTGTCTGGCCGCGAGGCGCCCACGTCCGGCAGAGATGGGGCTTCTGCGTCAGCCCGCTTTCGTCGATGAAGACGATCGTGCGGCCTTCTTTTTGAGCTTTTTTTTAATGGCCGGCCAAGTGTGCTGTTTCCATTCGCGGATAGCTGCCTCGTTCCGCTCCAGCGCCCGACCGACGGGCCGTTGCGGGCTCCAGTTCAACCCGCGAAGAATCTTCCACACATGACCCGGGTGATAGCGGACGCCAAACTCCTGCTCGATCAGATCCGCGACACACTGGCAGGTCCACAGCGGCGTCTCATAACCGAGTTTCTCGGGACCAGCCAGCAGACACTCCACAAGCTTCCCGTATTGATCCGCATCGAGCTGCGGCATCCGACCGGCGCGCCCCGCCTTGCTGAGAGCCTTCTTTCCACCTTCCTGATATTCCTTACGCCAGCGGCTGACGGTCTGGTTGGCCACTTGAAGTTGTTGGCCGATCTCGCTGTTATTCAATCCCTCTCGGAAAAAAGCCACCGCTTTCATTCCGCGCGGATTCCCCATGCTTACCCAGACGCTAGAACATGCTTTATCGTTCCTCTATATTATGCGGACGTCACTAGGTCAAGTATGATCATGCCCTCTTTCGCGGGTAACTCTAGATTCTCGTGCTTCGGCCCGTAGCTTCCTCTTGGCTTAGGCGCCGTTTGGCTTAGGCGCCGTGTAAAAGGTCCCGCAAAACTCATCACTGCACCGGCAACGATCCACGAGTTGCAGGCTTCCGATCTGTTCAGCGATCTCGGGGTTGCCGGATTCCAGCGACAACAACCGTAGTTCGTTGCAGAAATCAGGAAGGCAATCGATCAACAACGCCATGGCTCCATGTTGCCCAGCTCGGTTCCGTCTTGAATCAGGTTATCGCCGATTGAATTCAGCGACGCGCCGAAAACCGCTACCAGCGCCTTCATCGAACTGCAACACGGCCTCAAGCGGGCGGTTACCCGTTCGCGACTATAGCGGATCTATCAACCGCAAGGCGAGTTCTGTCCGGATTGCCGACAATTCGCCCGAGGCGGCGAATTTCCCACAACGCCGTTTCCGATCAGCTACTGGAGATCCGCCAAACATAGCTGCCATGTTGGTTGACCGTTCGGCAGCTATTGCTGCATCCATGTCAAGAGCGTGGGCCATCAGGCGGGCCAAACGCAGGATTGCATAGCCTCAACCGCACCCATCCCCACTCCGGCAGATCACAGGAAATCGGATGACGAGGGAGTGGGAAGGCGCGGCGGCTACAACCCTGACGCCTTAGCGGCCTCGACAAGATCCTGCCAGGTTCTTGTCGCGATAGCGAGGTGGAGGCTCTGAATGGTGCTTCCCAAAGGAGACTCTTGCACTACCTTCAGCCGGCTGGTCACCGCTTCATAGCGGGAAGAGTACCCGACAAAAGTGCCGAGAACGATCGAGAGGGCCTTGTCCGCTTCGTTGTCGCGTTTCTCCAACTCCCTGATTTTGTCGTTGATCGTGGTGATCGACGCATTGGTGTTACGCACGAGCGTGTCGAGTTGCGCCGGCCCATCCCCTTTGCATCGCTGCTGGTTAATTTCCTCGCGGATTTTTGGGCCGTAGGATTGTACTTGCCCGGTAGCGCTTGCCGACCAGTTGGACAGAGACCCTCGCGCCGCCCGTTGTTCCAGAAGATATTTGCCCAGAATACCGGTCATTGCGGTGAGTTCCCCCTTGCCGTCTTTCAGGCTCGCCAGAATGCGATCAAGCGCCGCGATCACTCTCGTCCGCTGCGACTCGCTGGGGCCGATACCCCTCTTCATCTCGTCCTGAACAGTCTGGATCTCGATCAATGCGCTGTTAAACGCCGCGCTGGACTGAGGGAGCGAAGTTTGCGCCCATTTTCGCAGCATGGGCGTAAAGCTGCCCGCAAACTGCTTGCTTGAAGTCTGCACGGCTTGAAGCGCGGGCTGCAGCCCCGAAGCCACCCCGGAGAAGGAAATCTTGCTGGAATATCGTAATGTCTTGTCTTTGACGAAGAATATCGCTTTTCCAGCTGGTGGGTACTTGCACTCGTAACTCACTCCCCCTGCTGGTAAAGGGACTCGCGAAATCTCCGTCGTAATCCTTTCGACTTCGGCGGGGAACCTGCCCAGCAGCGTAATCGCTTCCAGCGCCGGCCCGGCGTCAACAGGTCGATCAGCCGCCACCTGCGAAAAACCCATGTTCGCCGCACCCGTGAGAACGGCAGCCACGGCAAGACTTCGAAACAGCTCTCTCATAAGGGGTTCTAAATAAGGCCGGGTTACTCCGCGTCGTCGGAGTCGAAATCGAACTTCGAAAGCATCTCGGAGACGGCCGCAGTCGCGGAGGCGAGGACGCGCCGGGAGCCCCGTTCGTCGATCTTTGAGGTCTTCCTGCGGTAGTCCGCCACGAGGTAGCGGAGGTCGAGGACCGGGATGCCGTCGATGGACGCAAGCACGGGGAGTTGGCTTCCCTTCTGCTCGGCCACCCGGATCTTCATGACCAGCGGCGCGTACGTGAAGTCCCCTATCGCCGTCTTCTCCTTCCAGTACAGCAGCAGGGACTGCTTGTCCCCCTCAGCCACCTCGGTCACCGTGAACTTGTTTGTGGCATCCGCCGCTTTCCCGATGGTGTCGCGGACGGCGCCCATCACCTCAACCCCGTTGCGGCCCTGCGCGCACTGGAGCTTAACCAGGATTCGGCGGATCGGCTCGAGGCCGGACGGCGCGATCCGGAGACGGCCGGAATGCAGTCGGGCCGCATAGCTTCCGGCCACCGCGAACTGGGCATCGACATCCTTAAGGCCCTTCCTTGTCGCTCGGGACAGATCCCTCACAAAGCCGGTAAAGAACCGGAGCCGCTCGCTCTCTTCGAAGAAATCGTTCCGGCTCTTCCAGTGATTGTCCATCAGCGTCGAGAGCTCGTGCGCGATGCCGATGTCGCCGGCGGTTATTTTCTGCCCGTCATCGAGCAACTCGGCGAGCCCTTTGGGAAGCTTCGGGGGAGTCTGGATCAACGATACGCACTTCTGGTCGAAGTAGGCGGCGAGTTCCGGGTCCTGGAGCAGGTTGTAGGCCTCCACGAATTGGGTGAATATGACGCCGAGCAGTTCCTTCCTCCCCTTATCACCGAGCGCCGCAATCGTCTTCGCCGTGTTGGGGAGGGCGGAGAGGCGCTTTGTCTCGGCGGGGGACAGCGCCCCATCTCTTCCCCGATCGCTCTTGAGGATCAGGCCGAGCCTTAAGATCCTCTTCGGGGCTTTTCTCACTTCGGCGTCCGGGAGGAACGCGTCGCGAATCATCATGAGGTACTCGTTCAGGTAATACTCCCGGTGCGGGTAAACGACGCCTTGGGATTTCAGCAGAGCGTTCGCGGCGCTCAGGCGCCTCCACTCCTCCAGCGCCGATGCGGAGTCGCGCCGCGGCAGGCCGATATCGATAAGTTCGGCCTTGCAGCTCGCGTGGTCGGTGTTGCTGCGAATGTCGTTCGCCTCGTTTTCGTCGGCCTCTTCGTCCTCCCCGGCTTGTGGGCCGGCCTTGTCCCTGAGGTACTCCGCAAACGGAGCGCAGTTCTTCTGAACCAGTTCGGTGAATTCAACCTTGAACGTCTTCAGGGCCGCCAGCAGAACGTCGTGGATTTCGGCGAAGCACTGATACCACTCGTCCGCCGGCAGGCTCGGATCGATTACCACCTGCGTATCCCAGTCGTTCTCGCCTTTCTCGGGAGTGTCGAGGAAGTAGTTGAGCGCACGGCCGCCCTTCAGAAAGAAGATGAACCGCTTCTTCTTGCCACGCGCGTTCCGTTCGTCGATCTTCTCGCCCAACTCCGCGATCTTCTTTGTCAACCAGTCGGAGAGCCAATTCATTTTGGCCCGGTCGCCGTTGTGGAGGAGTTTGGTGAGGTCTCCGCTGAGGTCCGCCCGCAGATCGTCGCTGATTTCCTTGCCCGCGTCGGCCCGGTACTGGACCAGCAAGCGGTATAGGTAAAACGAGGCGATGAGGTGGTTCATCTTGACCGCGGCGAGATGCTGCCCCTCAGGCTGGTCGAGCGGTTCGAATGTTTTAAAAGGCTCAGCCTGCCCCGCGTCCTGGATAAAGAACCGGGAAAGAGTCTCCGATTCCGCCTTGACTGGGTCGACGCCGGGCTTTTCGCCGGCCAGGCGGACGATCCTCTGGTAATTATTTTCGAGCACTTGAAGCGGGTGGACGGAAGGCGCTTTCCACATAAAGGCCTTGTCCTCCTGTTCGGGAAGTCGAAGGCTGACGTCTGGGCGAGCGCCAACGGCCAGAACCCCGAGTTTCCTGAAACACGCCGTCCCGTCGGTCCTGTGCTGCTCCTGCTTGTCCCATCCTGGGCGCTCCGCGCCCAGCTCTGCTCGATGGAAATAACCTTTCAACCGCACCCGAATGGCGACGATATCGTCGAGTGCGCTCGCGTCCATAATCCGTACTGTCCACTGCGTGAACGGCGAGGGCGTCATGTAGAAGGCCTTCACCACTGCCGCCGGCTTCCAGGGCGTCCCTGCGCCGCCTGCGCTCGGGTCGCTTTGCTTGCCATCCCGCCCTTGCGCGTAAATGAAGTCCATCGCCTGCGTTTCCGCCGGAGCGGACACGAAGTGCCGATCGGCGCCGAACCTCCCATAGCCGTTGCTGAACTGTCCGGAGGCGCCGATTTTCAGCCAGACACGGCCTTGCTTGTTCGGTTTGGCGCCGTCGAGATAGAACCAACCTTCCTCGATGAAGAAGGCTATGTTGCCGTCATCCGGAAGGAAGTACGGCGTTTCGATCGGCACGGACCAACTCAGGGTTGCCTCGGACGGACCTTCTTTCGACTTCGGGGTAAGCAAAGCGTAGCTGCCGCCAGCATCCTGCGTTTCCGGCTGACCCGCGCGCCGCACCGGCAACGTCACAAACTCCGTGTCGAACCTCTGGTCCGGAGGTGCGCTGGTAAGTAATTTCTCCAGTTCCTCTTTGATGTCGACGAGTTGCTTATTCAACTCGACGTAGTTCATCTCGAGCGAGATCCGCAGACCCGGATCCTTCAGCCAGCGATACTGGTAGGCGGCCCGGAATGCCCTCACGGCGATCAGCAACGCCCGTTTCGCGGTGATGCTGCGCTGCAATAACAAGGCTTTCAACGCAGCCTTCTTTTGCAGATCGCCCACGCTCTCGGCTTCGAGCGACCGCCACCTCTGTTCCGCCATCTCGGCGGCCGCCTTCTGCGCCTGCAATTCCAGAGAGCGGGCCTGTAACTGGGCAATCGCTACGGCCTTGCCGTTGATGGCCTTGCCGTACTCGACCAAAGCCTTCAGGCTGAGTAGATACTTATCGGCCCCGCCGATCTTCTCGTCCACGTGCTTTTTCATGGAGGCCTCGACCGCGTTCGCGAACAAGTTCCATTCCATCGCCGGGTCCATCGTGGCGATTTCGGCCCAGGCCGGAGCGGCCAATTGGGGCGGTTCTCCCGTCTTGGGCAGCGTGGATTGAGCCTTCTGTGCGGCCTCGTAGAGTGCCTTACCACTCTTGTTCAGGTCGGCCAGTGATTCCTGGAATTTCTTCAGTTGCTCCGCGGCTATCTTCAGCTTTGCAAAAGCCCCCAGCATCGCATCTTCGAGACTCGCGCCGGCCTCAAGCGCTCTTGAGAGCAGGGAGATGGCTCCATCGGCTGTTTTCATAGCCGCCCCTGCCAGTCCCACCGTAGCTTCCGGAGCGGCCACGATCGACCCAACGGCAACGGCCATTCCCACCATCGCCTGAATCAGGTCGAAGACCACCTTGACCTTGTCCCAGAACAGTTTCTCTTCGAGCGCGTTCTGGAAAACGACGCGCTTGAAGCCGATGTCGCGGCTCTGCAATACAAATTGCCACATCAGCGTGTCGTACTGCTTCTGCAGCGATTTGAGTTCGCTCTCCGTGTTACCGATCGCGACTTTTATTGGCTTGATTTCTTCGGCGGCGACATCCTTAATAGCTGACGCAATCGCCTGAACGGCTTGCTTGATATCGGAGCGGGTGTCGAGCTGGTCGATCTTCTGCTCGTAACTCTGGACCACGGTGAGCAGTCCCGCGATGCGCTCTGCATAGAAACCCTGCGACAGCGCCGGCACGTAGGGGGGCCCGCCCTCCGTCCCTGTCAGCACCATCAGCGACGAACTCTGGTAGCTGAGATCCGCCGCTTCTCGCTGAAACGGGCCATCCTCGCTCCCGATGAGCGCGCAGCACTGGTAGATCCAGCGAAGGATCGCGATGCTGGCTTTCTTCTCCTCCCCGTCCCTTTCCGAGAGAATCGCGGCGGCGGCGAAGCCGGCCTTGAGGCCGTTCCACGCAATCGGATGGCGCAGCAGATCAAGCAACTCTTGCGCTCCCTTTGACTGCCTGAGCGGCTCGCCGGTGACAAACCGGATGGATTCGGGTGCGCCGCCGTCTAACTGCGCCTGCAACGGCTCCTTTCCGTCCATCGTCAACTGCAGTGGCCCGTCTTCCACTTGGTGTGTCAGGATTTGGATGGCGCAAACGCCGCCGGCGCCCGTACGGGGATCTGGTGCTACCAACGGCGTTCCGCCTTCAATCGTGAGCGCACGCGCCACGATCGTCGTCGAAGGCGAGGGCAGAAACGGCTCGTCGATCACGAGCGTGTCGGCGAAGATATAGAGAAACGGAACTCGTTTGGAAGGGCCCCCAAGAGCCGAGCTTACCCTGGCTTTCACGTCGCTGAGCTTTAGGTGCAACCGGCAGAAGATAGCCTGATCCTCTCCCGCGCTACATTGCTCATAATCGTATCCGGAGGTAAGCCCGTTCAATTCCGCCCAATCGGGGCGTTTCTTCATACCAGTTTCCTCGCTCTCGTGACTTACGGCTCGCTCTCGCGGCTCGTGGAAATGAAATCCCTGATCTTAAAAAATCGGGATCAGGCGGCCTTCTTTACTTCCTCGCGATACTCGACGAATGCATTGCTAGTGAATTCGGTCGTATCCGTAGCGACCTGATTCCATTTCTCCTGCGCATTGAGAATGCCCAGCTTCTGGTTAATCGCCGTAAACGTAAGCATCTTTTCGAGTTCCGTGCTCTTGACAATCGAATCGAGGACGGACACCTGGTTGTTCCAGACGCCGACAATCGTCTTCAATCCCGCACATACCGCATCCACTTGATTCTTGATGCTGCCGATCTTCGCGTTGAGCCCCTCCAGATCCGCCTGCAAAACGAGTTTCTTCTGTTGATCTCCTTTTGCCTTCTCGAGCTCGGTTTTGAAGTTTTCCATGGCCTGCCTTGCCATCTCGGCGCCGCCTACGCCCATGCCGACCCCATAGGCCAGAGCGACGGGCCACCCCAGTCCGAACGTGAAAATAAAGATAAGAGCGGCTCCGCCGCCCGCGCCCGCGGCATATCCGATATAAGCGTCGTTGGCCTTTTGAATTTCGACTCTCAACTTTGAGAGCTGTTCGCCCAACTCCCCGACTTTGGCGACGGCCTCTTTATAGATTTGCCCGCTCGAATTGGCATAAGCGTTGATCGCCTCCTGGTTTTTACTGATTTTCCCGGAAAACGCTGCCAGCCGCTTGACGAGATTGTCAGCCTTGGTCCCCATTTCGACAGCCGTATCGCGCAACCCGCCGGGTCCCGTCAGTATTCCGATGAGCGCTTCTCTGCGCTCCTCCTTCGGCATCGATTCGGTCAGCACCTGCCCCAGTTGGGAATAGGTGAACTTAAACGTCCTTGCCGCATCCGCGATGGCATTCGCAACCCACACGATCTCGCCGTAAATCGACGGCGGCTTCGCTCCGCCCTTCAAATTCTGTATTTCCTTCAGCAGAACGGCCGGGTTGCCGAACTCCTCCGCCGAAGCGTGCAGTTCCTTGAATGCACCCACGCAGTGGGTAATAGCGTCCTTGCTTTTGGCGTCGAATTCGCCGTATTTGGTATCGAAATCGCCGTCGCTGATCGGAAGCTTCAATGCAGCCGTCACGAAGTTCTGCATCTGAATCCAGTCTTCGGTGAATAAGGCGAATTTGGTGGGTTTGGCGCCCTTGATCTTGCCGCCATCCTTGCTCATGCCGGAATTGGAGACGATGATGCCGTCTTTCGGCACCAGGGTGATTAGATCTTGGTCTTTCGCTGGGTCGCTCGTAAAATTACCTCGCTTGATTTCATTATTTCGCTTGCGGTATGGTGCATTATCACACGCACGCAGAATTTCAGCGCCGAACTGTTGCCGCTCGAGTCGTATTACACACTATTTATGTAGTAATCACGTCCATACACGCCGAGTTTCCGCCTCAATTCTACAACCACTCTGGGCGATTTCCCCCGATCGCCGTAAAATCCCATCTGCGCGTGCCCCACGCGGAGCAGATAACCGGGTCCGACTCGGGGATACTGGATGGCGTTCCGTCATTCCCGAGTAACCGCTGAGCAGCGACGGCTGGGTATTTCCCCCTGACCAGCCAGGCTTACGCCCAACAAGCTTTCGCAATTAAACCGATGCCAGTATCGTTTCCGACCACCGAAGCGCGGCCCTGAGCAGTGGTTCGGTTTCCGGATGCCTGCCCTGGCCGAAATCCTTTAACACATCATGCAGCCAGAGACCCTGACATCGCCGCTCCCGTTTATAGGCGGGATCATTCACCTCAGCTGAGGCGAGCGTATGCTGTTTGTGCATCTGGGCAATCGATTTTTCATTGATCGGGAAGAGTGCTAGCGGCGTTTCTGCTACAGCATCACGCCATCCCACAGTTAGCAGGCACATCAACGGCGATCCGGGCAACTCGACCTATACTTGATCTCCCATTCGTGAGTCTGCTGAGTATACCGCCCTCGGGTTCCGCGGGCGCCCTCGGGCCAATGGAGGCAGTCTTGGACGTCCATCCGGGAGGTTGTGCCTGGATCACGACAGATCTCTATCTCACGACAGATCTCTATCGGAAGCGGCCCGGCAGAAAAGGCTGCGCGTAGGTGTAATGTTGCGGGCCGGGTCGCTTCGGACCGAGTCGTAAGAAGGAAGCGGCTGCGCGGCGCGACGTTTGCTACGAGCTATGGGCTTTGAATGCCACTAAGGTCAGAACAGCTCAGGAAACGAAGGTATGTGCTGGCCTGATTCGTGATGCTCCAGGACAGACAGGTCTGCATTCGAGCGGAAAGCATCAGGTGAGAGAGTCTCAAGCAGGTCGAAATAGTACGCGATTTGGTGGTCGGACACACGTGGAGCAACGCGTGCGGCGAGGCACGCAAAGGAGTCGAGACTGAGACAGTGCTACGAGCTATCAAGGACTGCCACCAAACGGTAACCCTCGCGTGAGAGTTCGGTCGCCGTTAATCGTTTGATGATGCGCATAGGCGATAGGCAGCGAGGGCACGGATGGAATGCACTCTCTGCCGTGCTGGCTGTCACGGGCGGAGGAGGAAAAACATTGAGCAGGCCACGGCACAACGGCAGCAATAAACCGCGGCGGCGGTTGGCGAGAAAGCCGAAGTAACGGATGCGCGGAAAACCTCTGGGAAGGACTCTTTGCAACGTTTCACGCACTTTGACGTAGAATGCGCATCCCGCCGTCGTGCCGGCGCGCCCATTCAATCAGCGCAATGGCGACTTTACGCTCATGTGGTTTGCTGCTGCCGCCGAGCCTGAGGGAAGTGGCTGTCCGAAAATCATCTGCCGTATGTCGTCAGCGACGTGATCGACCAGCTCGATCTTCGGCGATGGATGAAGTGTACGTCAGTGAGAAGCGTGGCCAGCGCTGGTTTACGGCTATTGCGTGGGTCTGTTCAATTCCCGGCGGGTCACTTTCCTGGGTGGCGGTGTATCGCAGGAGTCGGGGACAGGAGTCGCCGCATTTTCCTCCGCATCCGCCGTTTCCGGCTGCTCCATCAGATCTTTGATCTGCGAACGGAGATCCTCTTCCTTCTTCTTCATCCGGTCATAGCTCATCGCCTTGTGCTTGCTGGCATTGGCTTTGATCTTCGTGCCGTCCAGCGCCACCCGGCCCATTTTCAAGGCACCCGCTTCCAGCGCGATCCTCAGAACCTGCTCGAAGAGTCCCTCCAGCGTCTTCAAATGGATCTTGCGGAAATCGGATATGGTGCGGAAGTTCGGCTGATTATCCGCCGCCAGCACCGGGAGGGCGATATCTTCCACCGGTCGCCGTTCTGGCTGGTGAGGATAGCTGGGGCGGAGGTGGTGTAGGCTGTGGTGCAGTCCCACCCATCCCGCGATGAAGCTGCGAGATGGATGGGGCGCCACAATTGCGGTGGTGCTGGCCAAGAGAAAGCTGGGGTTGGCCACCCGCCCGAGCGTGTTCTTCATATCGACCACCTGTTTGCGCGCATGCAGCGTCTTAATACATACGAAGCAAAGACGAACGCCATGACGAGAATCGGATCAAATTTATCCCAAGTACTGCCACCGCCATTCAGATGTGAATAGAACGCGAGTGAAAGATTGATCGCGAGACCAGCATAAACCCACTCAGTCAATCGAGGCACATTGGGAATCAGAAGGCCCATGCCACCAAGGATGCGGGTCACGCCAATCAGAGGAATGATATAGAGCGGGTATCCGAGCTGCTGATTGGCGATCCTCCATTCGTCGGGATCGCGAATTAGATATAACCTTCCGAAGTACACCCAAATGAAGGCGACAAGAGGCTGTAACGGGAACTGTGTAAGCGGGTGAAGCTAGGCAGTCATCAGAGCGAGTCGATCAAGTCAGGCTTGAGGCGATCGCCAAAGATCATCATCAACTGATTCATAACTGTATCCCATCCCTGGCGTTTGGTCCAGCGATTAGTAAAATTGCGAATATTCAGGAACAGGATTTTGAAGACCGCATCGTCATGAGGAAAAACTTTGCGGTTGGAGATATTCTTACGCATCTGAGAGTGCAGACTTTCAATAGCGTTGGTGGTATAAATGCGCCGCAACTCAACCGGGTATTTGAAAAAAGTCGTTAGATCGTTCCAATGATTTCTCCAGCTGGCGGCCGACATCGGATAGCGCTCTCCCCAGAGTTGTTCGAATCGATCGAGGGCGACCACAGCGGCTTCCACGGTGGGCGCTGTGTAGATCGGCCGCATGGCGGCGCACAATGGTTTGAGGTCTTTATAAGAGACGAATTTGGTCACGTTGCGGATATGATGCACGACGCAGAGTTGCACGTCGGCTTGCGGGAAGATGGATTCCACAGCGTTGCGCAAACCGGTGAGCCCATCGCCGCAAACGATCAGCGCATCGTGCACTCCACGAGCCTTCAGATCGTTGAACACCTTGAGCCAGAAGCGGGCACCTTCGGTTTCTTCAATCCACAGCCCGAGCACCTCCTGCCGGCCGGAAACACCGACGCCGAGCACGGTATACACACATTTCTTCAGAACGCCTTTGTCAGTGCGTACGGCCACGCGCAGGCCATCGACGAAAACAATAGGGTAGACACGCTCCAAGGGCCGGTTCTGCCAATCGACAATCTGTTGCTGCAACTCGTCGGTGGCGCGGGAAACGAACTGGGGCGAGATCTCGATGCCATAAATATCCTTGACGCGCTGCTCGATCTCGCGCGTGGTCAGGCCGCGTGCATACAGCGAGATGACGGCTTCCTGGAAGTTGCCGACTGAGCTTTGGCGCTTGGCGACGATCTTCGGTTCGAAGCTGCTGTTGCGATCGCGTGGGGTTTCAATCTCGACTTGACCAAAATCTCCGCGCACCGTTTTGCTGCCGGTTCCGTTGCGCGAGTTGCCGCTGCCGCGGCCCTCGGCATCGTGCTTGGGATAGCCAAGATGCTCTTCCAGTTCCAACTCCAGGAAGGCCTCGAGCGTGTCCTTCACCATCGTCTGAAACAGTTGTTTGGTATCCATGGCCTGAGTGCCGCCACCGGCGCGCACCTGGTCCATCAATAGTTTCTTGAAGTCTTTGGAACCTTCGTTGCGAGCGGCAAGAGCCGTTCCCAGCGGATTGGTTTGAGTCATGGAGCTTTTCCTTTCCGTTTTCCTTACGTTTCCGGTGAGCTCCACCATATTCGGGCCGGTTGAGCCGCCGCTTGCTTTGGTGAGCTTCGCTCGCCCTCCCGGGCTCTCTTCGCCCCCAAAGCAGCTATTGCTAGCCTATCCAAGCCCAAAACAACTTACACGGAAAATGTTACAGCGCCGGCGACCAAGGCCGGTAATTACCATCGCGGCTATTTGAGTCGCTCGACCTGCCCGCGCGGGTTTATCTATTTTGTGTCCAGCTTTCATATTGCTTGCCCCGGGCTTACGCCTTGACGGCGTTCTGTGCAGCGGCAAACACATCGCGTGCGGACGTCGTACCCGCTACGTGCTCCGTACCCGTGATTCCGAGGTCCATCCATCCCGCGTTAACGCTCTCAAACATTTCTTCGGCAGGTCCAGTGTGGCCCTTCGGGACGCCAAACTGCTCGAACGCTTCCGCCCACCCTGCGCGCGGGACTGCAAAGGCTTTTACGTCGAGTGTCAGGACTTCACCCAATTGTCCGGCCACTTCATCCGCGCTTACCATCGAACCCAGCTCGACGACGCGATGCCCTGACCACGCCGGCCCGGTCAGAAGCCTTGCCACCTCTGCGCCGATGTCGTCTGACGCGACCATTGTCGATTTCCGGCTTGTTGGATTGTAGAAGACCGGTAGTGTTCCGCCTTGGGCGGCCTGTAAGCCGAAAAGAAAGTTTTCGAAAAAGCCGCCTGCGCGCACAAATGCGACCGGAGATGGCAGGCTGCGAAAACTTTGCTCCAAGAGTGATAAGGCCGTGATCATCCCCAGCCCGCTTGTTCTATCCGCGCCCATCGACGAGAGCGCTACCACGCGCGGGGGCACTACCTCAGTCAGCGCCTCCACATAGTTCGCAATCACGCCCTTTGCTTCTTTGTAATCAGGCGAGGGTGCCCACACAGCCGGCAACATAACAAACGCGCCCTCAACACCTTTGAGCGCCGCCGCTATGGCTGGCGCATCGTTCCAGTCTCCATCGACCAACTCCACGCCTTGGTCTGCCCACTCCGCCGCTTTCTCGCGATTGCGCACAAGTGCTCGCACCTGTTTGCCTTGCTTCAGCAGATGCCGCGCGGTGGCGCCCCCAACTTTTCCAGTAATGCCCATGACTAAATACATGCTCGTTTTCTCCTTGTTTGGCCACCCATGCAAATGAGCGGCCTGACCATTAGAGGCCTCCAAAAACCATTGGTTGCAAATTAATCACTGGTTTTTATTGTGAACACATCAACCGCTGTGCCATGAGAGGCGCTTTTGCAACCAATGGTGATAAAACAACAAGCGGTCGCACAAATCGTCAAAACGGACTAAGCTATTGAAGTGACATCCACATCACCAAGTCGCCGGGTAGAGCGCAAGGAAAGGCTGCGGAGCGAAATCCTTGCGGTTGCCAGCAAAATGTTTGCCGATCGCGGTTACGAAGCCGTGACGCTTCGTGCGATCGCTAAAGAGATCGGCTATACGCATGCCGTGATCTACCAGCATTTCCCTGACAAATGGCACATTCTTGCCGAGTTGAGCAGCGAGACGATCGGGCTGCTGATTCAGAATTTCGACGCGATTGCCGCCAAACATCCTGCACCGAAAGAGCGTCTTTTTGCGACCTCACGTGGCTTGATTCAGTTCTGCACTGCCCATCCACAGCAGTTCCGCAACGTCTTCTTCGGGCCGGAAAACCGCAACGGCATCCGCGCTGGACAATATATCAACGACATTGGCACGCCTTTGTTCCAACGTTTCGTACAGCTCTTTTTCGATGTGGCCAGGGATGAAGGATTGCCAAGTAGGGATGACATAGTGGTAGCGCACACCTGGTGGTACACGATCTTCGGCCTCGCCACGCTCATGGTCATACAAGGGGTTGTGCCTGACTTGCCTGACCAGAATCTCGTGGTCGAGCAAACGATCGCTACGCTTTGGGCGGGCGTTCAGGTTGTTCCGCGATTGCCGAAGAGGGCGGTCTCTAAGCGACCCGGCCGATCCAGTGCCGCAAAACAATAACAGCTCTGTCTACTTAGGAGTCGTCGGAGGTATGCCCGTGGCGTATCAGGTGACAACCGTCTTTCCAAGACCGTGGCCCTTCTGGTGATACAACAGACCGGTGAAGGTCGAGACTTTGGGAGAAAGCCACCTGATCGGATAGATGGCGAACCATATCCGCCATGGCAAGGACAAGCGGGGCGACGAACTGCCGGGAGAACTGGGCACCGCAAGACCCGTCTAAAGAAGATCCGGTAGGCCAAACGGGCACTGGAGGCCAGAGCGCGGAAGAAAGCGGCGGCCGAACGCGGTGCACCGGATCAGGCGAAACCGAAGGACGAGAATCAGTACAATTTCACCGATCCGCAATCGCAGATCATGCCAGGCGCCGATGGCATCATTCAGGGCTACAACGCGCAGGCGGCAATCGAAAGCCGCCAAGCGTTGAGGAGTCACTCCCGTGAAGCTCCGAACCGGGTGCATCCACCCCAACAGAAAGGGAGGGAAGGAAATCCTTCCTTAAGAGTCGGCGTCACGTCAAGTTGACGCGGTAGGGACAACCATCACTGATCGCCCCCCGCACAGAACCGTACGAGCGCGTTTACGCATACGGCTCCCACCTTGGATGAATGGCGATGAAACGTTCCATTGGATAAGGATGCAAAACACGCGCGATAGGAATCCAGCGGCTGAAGATCGGGGTGAGCCGATCCCACGGCAGCATGCCGCATTGACCTGCGAGGCGCTGTAACATTTTCTGTGTAAGTTGTTTTGGGCTGGATTAGGCTAGCAATAGCTGCTTGGGGGCGAAGGGAGCCCGGAGGGCGACCGAAGCCCCCAAGCAAGCGGCGGCTCGACCCGGCCTGACTCTGGTGGAGCTAAACCTGTAGACCGATGAAGACGAAAGGCAAAGGCTCCATGACTCAGACACAACCGCTAGAGACGGCTCTTTCCTCCCGCACGGAGGATTCCAAGAA
The DNA here is from genome assembly GCA_000381625.1 of Bryobacterales bacterium KBS 96. Taxonomy (GTDB): domain Bacteria; phylum Acidobacteriota; class Terriglobia; order Bryobacterales; family Bryobacteraceae; genus KBS-96. The sequence continues at coordinate 6,480,536 of KB906767.1, read as the reverse complement.
CTTCAAGAAATTGTTGATGGACCAGGTGCGCGCCGGGGGCGGCACCCAGGCCATGGATACCAAACAACTGTTTCAGACAATGGTGAAGGACACGCTGGAGGCCTTCCTGGAGTTGGAAATGGAAGAGCACCTTGGCTATCCCAGGCATGATCCCGAAGGCCGTGGCAGCGGCAACTCGCGCAACGGCGGCACAGCCAAAACCGTGCGCGGTGATTTTGGCGAAATCGAGATTGAAACTCCCCGCGATCGCAACAGCAGCTTCGACCCCAAGATCGTGGCCAAACGGCAAACGTCGGTGGGCAATTTTTCCGAGGCCGTCATCTCCCTCTATGCCCGCGGCCTGACCACGCGCGAAATCGAGCAACACGCCAAGGAAATCTATGGCGTGGAGATCTCGCCGCAGTTCGTTTCCCGCGTCACCGAACAGCTGCAGCAACAGATCACCGAATGGCAGAACCGCCCGTTAGAAGCCGTCTATCCCATCGTCTTTGTCGATGGCCTGCGTGTGGCGGTGCGCACCGATAAGGGCGTGCTCAAAAAATGCGTCTACACGGTGCTGGGCGTCGATCTCGCCGGCAAACAGGAAGTGCTCGGCTTGTGGATTGAAGAAACCGAAGGCGCGCGTTTCTGGCTGAAAACCTTGAACGATCTGAGGGCGCGCGGAGTGCGTGACATTCTCATCCTCTGTGGCGATGGGCTCACCGGCTTGCCCGGCGCGGTCGAGTCCGCATTCCCACAAACCGACGTGCAACTCTGCGTCGTGCATCACATCCGCAATGTCACCAAGTTCGTTTCCTGGAAAGACCGCAAACCGCTGTGCGCCGCCATGCGCCCCATCTATTCGGCCCCGACTGTCGAGGCAGCTGAACTGGCGCTCGATCAGTTTGAGCAAGCTTGGGGCAGCCGCTATCCGATGTCGGTGGCCTCGTGGCGTACTCACTGGTACAGTCTCACTACCTTCTTCAAATACCCGGTCGAGTTGCGCCGCATGATCTACACCACCAACGCCATTGAAAGCTTGCACTCGCAAATGCGAAAAAATATCGCAAGCCGCAAACTCTTCCCGACTGACGAATCGGTCATTAAAATACTCTTCCTCAATATCCGGAATTTTACGAACCGCTGGACCAAACGTCAGGGATGGGATATAGTCGTCAATCAGTTGATGCTACTCTTTGGCGATCGGCTCAAGCCCGACTTGGTCGATGCGCTCTGATTGCTATTACTCCACCCGCTTACACAGTTCCCGTTACAGTCTCGACTGCGACGACTTAGAACCAAGCGCCACAACCTCCGCAGTCGCTGCCCAAAGATGCGCAACCGATCCAGGTTTCCGGGAATCGCGTGATATTGGTAATAACCCACCACAACCTTCTGCAGCCAAGCACCAACCAACGCCACCGGCTGATGCATCCGATAACGTAGCTCCGCCTTAATTGCACGTAGCTTCGCAATCATCCGCTCCTTGGCCGTTTTGCGCCAGACGATGAAAGCTCCATTGCCCCGTCGCTTCCCGCAGTAATGCGTGAAACCCAGGAACGTAAAGGTCTCCGGCTTCCCTCACCACGCTGCTCCCGATTTGGAGCGGCGAACCGCCCAAACTCGATCAGCCGCGTCTTCTCCGTGTTTAATTCCAGGCCAAACTTGGCCAGCCGTTCCTTGAATGAGTTCAAGAAAACTTCGGCTTCCGCTCGGCTTTCGAAACCCACCACAAGATCATCGGCGTATCGGACGACAATAACGTCGCCGTGTGCCACTCTCTTGCGCCAGGCTTCTATCCACAGATCGAAAACGTAGTGCAGGTATACGTTAGCGAGCAGCGGCGAAACCACTGAACCTTGCGGCGTTCCTACCTTAGTCTCCGACCACTCGCCGTCTTCCGACACCCCGGCCTTTAGCCATTTCTGGATGAGGCGAAGCATACGGCGATCGGCCACGCGATGCTCGATGAACTTCATTACCCACTCGTGCGAAACATTGTCGAAGAATCCACGAATGTCTGCATCGAGCACCCACTTCACTCGCTTCCGGTGAATACCCACACTCAGCGCATCCAGCGCCTGGTGCGGGCTGCGACCGGGTCGGAACCCATACGAGAAGCCTTTGAAGTCCACCTCATAAATCTGGTTGAGGATGGTCACCACAGCCTGTTGAACGATTTTGTCCTCCAGTGCCGCGACACCTAACGGCCGTTGCCGACCGTCAGCCTTCGGAATGTAGACTCTCCGTGAGGGCTTCGCCCGATACGCTCCACGTTGCACCCGACTGTGCAGGTCGGCCAGCCGACCTTCCAGTCCGGTTTCATACTCTTGCCATGTCACGCCATCCACTCCGGGTGCAGCTTTTCGTTTTAAGGCATAAAAGCTTTCCCGCAGCAGATCAACAGTTACATGGTGGAGCAAAGCGGTAAAGCGTTCTTGCTTCCTTATCTGTGCTGCTTGTCGCACACCGCGCAATCCCTGGGACACTCTTTTCCCGCTCTGTGTCGGGCTCGTGTTGGATTGAGCGATGTTTTCCTTGGCCCGCGCCCTTCCCTCCCCAACCTCCGCCGAAGGTTGCCCTTCTTTGTTCGGCTCGTTCATCGGTACTATGGCGCGGTCCGACTCCTCTGAAGCGTGCATGTCCGACGTTCGATTTTGCATCTTCTCGGACCGGCCTCGCCCTCGACGGGGAGGAGGCACTCCAGAGGTCTCCCGGTTCTCGTGCATGTTGTTTCTCGGCGTGCGCGGGTTCTCAGACTACGCAGGACCGGCTGATCACTCGCGTCTAACGCGACCAGCCGTGTTGCCTTCCCCAATACGTCAGAAGGTCGGCGTCCTGATTGACGCGTTTTTCGAAGCTCAATCGCCCCGCCCACCGATACCCCTGTCTACGCTTCGACCAGCACCTCGCGATGCTCGCCGCAAGACTCGGGGCCAAGATGGATTCGCTTTTTCCTTTCTTGTAGGGCTCTTTCATCCCCAACAACATGCCGGTTTAATCCCGGCGCTCGACGTCTAACGCTCAAACCGTATATGTGAGGCCTTCCGGCCTGACATAGTCGTCCGCCATCTTAAAATCAGGACTGCGGCCAAACAGTTCAACCGGACCAACAGGAACGGGCTCGCAGAACTGATTCGGGAAAAGCTCGGCCCAATGGGTGAGAATTGCAATCGCCAATTTGAAGAACTTCGGCCTTATTCCTGAGTATGTATTGCGCATCGTTCCTAAGCGCAAGGAAAAAGGCCTGATACTTGAGCACATCTGGGTAGATGCAAAGACCTTCCGAATCCGAAGAATTGAAAGAGTGCTCGCCCAAAGCCCCTCCATATGGATCAAGGACAGTTCCATCACGCTGCAATTCGGGGAGGTGAACGAAATGTGGATGACCGTTTCTCTGGACGTTATTGCCACAGTACGTCTCTGGGGCGCTACACGCTTACGAGCCGCTGTCGGAGCGCGAAGCCCCGCATCCATGACACCGAGGCTTAAAACAGCGCCCGTAAAAAACTTCGCTTCGTTTACAACTCACGGCGTACCTCCGTTTATGGATGGTGAACGGCGCTGATTTGACGTACACGGCGTCTGCGTTTGGCAAGTTCACTTGGTCCACTTCGGCGGTTTAATTTGGCCCACCCTAAGTTGTTGATTCTATAAGGAAGGCCGTTTTAAGCCTTCTCCTATATATAGGAAGCCGTGGTCGAAGCTGTGGGAATTGTATGGTCCGCCGCCCGTTTACAAGCAGATTCTTTGAGATTGGAAGAGACGGTCTGCGCAAATGTATCCGGCCTGTTTGTGAAGTGTAAGCTTCTGGCCACAATGAAATCCGCGCATAGCTGTCCTAAAAAGTGGGTCGAACTTCAACGTCCTCATGCCCACGCAGGTTTCAGTAATGCCGGATGGGACCGTTAACCAATTCATCGATCTGTTTAGCAAACCTGGCAAGTAAACTCCAACTGTCTCGTCTAAATCAAACCCGCTGCCGATCACGGCTTAGCTATTCCGGCTTCGCCCTGATCATTGATTCCGAAGCCAGACGAAGGTGTCGGTCCAGGCCGAGCGCAGCGAGTTCATCGAAGAGCCTGGACGGACGCCTTCGTCTGGCTTATAAACGATCAGAAAGGGCGAAGGTAGTGTCTTCTGATCCATACCGCGTTACATTGCACCGGCAGGGCTGAGCGATACCGGGGCTAGAGCTGCCGGACGATAGCGTTCACTCTTGTGCAAAATGACCCATGCGATTCGCGCCATCTTGTTCGCCAGTGCCACGACCGCAACATTACGGTGAGTCCGCGCGCTGAGTTGCTCTACCCAAGCCCCGAGCGCGGATTTCTTTCGCGCCACATGCATAACAACTGATCGGGCACCATGGAGCATCATGCGTCTGAGATACTCACTTCCACATTTGCTAATGCCCAGAAGCCTTGTTTTACCGCCGGTGGAATGTTGCCGTGGAACCAATCCGAGCCAGGCGGCTAGATCTCGGCCTTTATAGAACGTTGCAGCGTTACCGACCGCCGCGGTAAGCGCAGTGGAAACCAGGGGCCCGAAGCCTGGAATCTCCATCAATCGCTGACATTCTTCATTCTCTTTAGCAATGGCCTCGATCTGGCCAGTCACCTCTTCGATGCGAGTCTCTAACTCGTTCCATTCGGCCTGGAGTTCTCTGAGCAGCCAGCGAATTCGCCCTGAGAAAAGTGCATTGGAGTCGTCCAGAACTGGGACAAGCACTTCCCGAAGATAATTGGGACCTCTACGTACCGTGAGACCCCGATCCATCAAGAAGCCGCGAATCTGATTCATAACGGCAGTCCGCCTGGCGACCCAGCGATCGCGCACCCGATGTAGGGCCTGGAGATCTAACTGCTCATCGCTCTTAATCGGCACAAACCGCATAGTCGGGCGTTGCACAGCCTCAGCAATCGCCTCTGCATCCAGATAATCATTCTTGTTAGTTTTAACGAACGGCTTCACATACTGCGCCGGCATCAGACGAACCTGATGCCCCTGAGCTTCTAATGCTCGACCAAGATAGTGCGCTCCCCCGCATGCCTCCATCCCGATCAAGGCGGATGGCAGGTTAGCCGTATAGATCAAAAGCTGCTTCCGCGATTGCTTCCTTCGAAGCACCACGGCTCCCTTTTCGTCTAAACCGACGACATGAAATGTCGTCTTGCTCAAATCAATGCCGATTGCGTGGATCTTCACGATGACCTCCCAAAATTAAAAAATAATCCGTCGGCTTGGATGATGGCGAGCGGCGGACCATTCCATTAGTGGGAATCGCGAAGCGATTTCCAAGGACGGTGGGAAGGATGGAAAACCTGATCTTGGTTTTCCAGGCTTTCCATCGCCCGGCATTTCCACAGCTCAGTCTTTGTCAGTTCGCTTTGGCTCCTTTCTTCTGCTTTTCGGCCGTTCGACGGAAGCGATAAGATTCCGTGCCGGTCTCCAGAATATGAGCGCGGTCGGTGATGCGATCCAGCAATGCTTTGCAGAGCCGCGCATTGGGAATGACCTGCGTCCATTCTGAAAATGGCAGGTTCGTCGTGAGAATGACGGCCGCCTTCTCAGCCCGCTCGGCCACCACTTGAAATAGGAACTCGGCGCCCACTTCAGCCAGCGGCACGTAGCCGACTTCGTCGATCGCAATCAGATCGTAGCGGCTCCAGCGCGTCATCACGCGCCGTAGTTGCAGTTGATGTTTGGCTTCGACCAATTCGTTGACCAAGCCGGCGGCCGTCGTGAAACGGACACGCCGCTTCTGCCGGCAGGCGGCTACACAAAGCCCGCTAAGCAGGTGAGTCTTACCGGTTCCACACGAGCCAGAAACATAATGCCCATAGACCCGAGATCATCAAGATTCATTATGAGTTTCACCCGCTATACGGACAGAGTCTCCGGGTTCAGCGAAGGGTGAAGTTTCCACATGGAGAGTACATTTTTTGCGAGTTGCCCGACGGAACCATCGGCGGATTCCCGTCGTGGATCGCGGACGCCGCAAAGACTCCTGACGTCACTATTGGCACACCTCTAGCTTCGGCCGCGGCGCTAGTTGAGTTGCGAACATTGCTGGACAGATTGCATTCGAACCGCAAACGCGATAAAGCATCACTGGAACCGATGCTACAGGAGGGCACGAGTGACGCAAAAAGAAACGCCATTGATAACGCAGATGAACCTACATCTTTGTAACAGCGAACCAATGATATTGCCACAGGACAAACAACGGGAACTCGCCATTGCGCTCGCCGACCTGCTGTTGAACGCTGCGATCGTCGAGCCAACGGAGCCGGACAAGGGAGATCGGCGATGAATCCGAAACTATCGCCAGATCACTTGAAGCGGCGTGCCATCGTATACATTCGGCAGTCCTCGCCTGGGCAAGTGATTCACAATCAGGAGAGTCAACGCCGGCAATATGGACTTGCCGATCATGCGCGTCAGCTTGGTTTCCAGCAAGTTGAAGTGATCGATGAGGACCTTGGCCGTTCCGGTTCAGGTCAGGTAGAACGGCCCGGATTTGAACATCTGGTGGCGGAAGTCTGCACCGGACAAGTAGGAGCGGTGCTCTGCATCGAAGCGTCGCGACTGGCCCGCAATGGTCGCGACTGGCGCCATCTCATCGAGCTATGCGGCCTGGTTCGCACCATCGTTATTGATCCGGATGGCGTGTACGATCCCTGCGCCCTCAACGATCGGCTCTTGCTTGGACTCAAGGGAACGATGAGTGAGTTTGAGTTAAACCTGCTACGGCAACGTTCGCTGGAGGCAATTCGCCAGAAGGCGCGCCGGGGCGAACTGCAGTTCCGATTGCCAGTGGGATTCCGATGGACGCAGAACGGCAAAGTAGAGATTGACCCAGACCGGCGCGTGCAGGAGGCTGTGCATCTGGTATTCGCAAAAATGGCGGAGTTGGGAAGCGCCCGGCAAGTGCTGTTGTGGTTTCGCGCAGAGAAGACGAGCCTGCCTGCACTGGTTGTGGAGGCTCCCGGAAACGGCGTCGTTTGGAAGTTGCCGGTATACAACACGATCTGGCACATGGTCCGAAATCCGATGTATGCGGGCGCTTATGCGTTCGGCAAAACAGAATCGCGAACCAAGGTGATCGACGGTCGGGCCAGAAAGAGCGACGGACACTTCAAGCCGGTCGATACCTGGATGGTCTTGATTCGTGACCACCATTGCGGTTACATTGCTTGGGAGCAGTTTGAACGTAACCAAGTGATGCTGACTGATAATGCGCACATGAAATCACGCATGGAACCAAAGGCGGCCCGCGGTGGACGGAGCTTGTTAGCGGGATTGTTGCGTTGCCGGCGCTGCGGAAGAATGCTCCACGTGGCATACAGCGGCTCGCACGGCGAGGTGCCACGCTACCATTGCCGCGGTGCGCATATCAATCATGGCGCCGACTGGTGCATCTCGTTTGGTGGCCTGCGGCCGGACCGTGCCATTGCTGCTGAGATCCTGAAGGCTGTGGAAGGCAACGCCATCGAGGCAGCTTTGGAGGTTGCGGCACGTGTCGCCGAACAGCAACGGCAGCGTCATCGTGTGCTCTCACTGGAACTGGAACAAGCGCAATACGAAGTACGTTTGGCAGCTCGTCGCTATGAGGCTGTCGATCCAGATAATCGTCTCGTGGCGGCAGAGTTGGAGGCGCGATGGAACGCCGCCTTGCAATCTGCTGGAGAGATCGAACAGCGATTGCGTCAAAACGAACTTCCTGATACCGCCACACGGATACCAGACAAAGAAACGCTCTGCAGTCTGGCGCAAGACCTTCCCGCCGTTTGGAACTCGGCGACCACGGAGATGCGCTTAAAGCAGCGCATCATTCGGATTCTGATTGAGGAGATCATCGCCGATGTGGATGAGGCAAAGGCTGAGATTGTTTTGATGATTCATTGGACAGGCGGACGACACTCAGAGCTTCGCATGAAGAAGAATCCGACGGGTAAACACAGCCGTTGCACGAGTCTTGAGGCTCTAGAGATCATTCGCCAGATGGCGGGCAAGTTCCCGGATGATCAGATCGCCGCAACTCTGAACAGGCTCACCTTCCGAACCGGCACGGGAAATACCTGGACTGAAGGCCGCATCCGTTCGCTGCGCAGTTACCATGAGTGGCCAGCCTATGACGCGAAAACATCAAGCCGCCAAAGCCTCACTTTGGAGGAGGCATCAAAACGTTTGGAAGTAAGCCATAAGGTAGTGCGGCGGTTGATTGACTCCGGCGATATACCAGCAACTCAAGTCGTGCCCTGGGCGCCTTGGGAGATCTCGGCAGAAGCTGTCGAATCCGCGGAAGTTTTGCAGGCTGTAAGAAACGCAAAACGTCGGGTACGGGCCGGTTCCTCTGCGTCGGAGACGATATTACCCATGTTTGTGGACCGCTAAGTGGGTTTTCAGCTGACGAGAATCGGAAAAGCAAGTCCGTCGACCATTAATCGGCAATCAGGATGCTTTGTGTTTTCAATGATGTAGCAAGGGGGTGCAGAATGTCCCAGGATCGCCCTCGCCGATAAACAGGACCGGTTCCGCGCGATCGATGTAGCCGCCTTCAGCCAGATCGCGCATCTTCGCCGCAGTCACGTTCGGTGACTGCGTGTAATCGAATTCCTCCAGCGTTTTCACTCGCGGCAGATGCGCTTCGCGGATCCGGCGCTCAATCGTGTTTCGTTCCCGTTCTTCGACCTCGGCCAGTAATAGAGCTTCGAGATACCCGATATGTGTCTTCTTCTCTCGAATCGCCTGCTCCGCTAACGTGCCAAACTGGGTGGCGATCATCGGCATGCGCAAGCTCTTGCAATGCGCTTTGATCGCCGCCTCTTGCAACTGCGCCATCTGAGTGCTCATTGCGCCGCCCCCATACCGAGCAACTGGTCGTATTCCTGCATCGTCGGCAGAGGTCGAACGTAGTGTTCCAGCCCACCGACATCCATAGGCTCACAGGATTTATGGCGCAGCTCTTCGGCGCTCAGTAAGTGCTGGACCGCCGCCGCGTCATAGCAATGATTCGCGAGAGCCGATTCGATCGCCTCTTGCAATCTGAGTTGCCCGTGCTTGTGTGAAAGCTTGAGTAGATCGATCATTTGCCTGGTTCCGTTTTGCTTTCCGTGCCGCTCGATCAGAGCCTGCCAGATTCTGTCGAAGCTGGGCGGACATAGCCCGGCTTGCCGCCTCTGCTCCAGTGGCTTCGATCCGGCCAGCGCCCCCGGTTTGCGGGAAAGCACATCCAGATAATGTTCCAGATCGAGAACCTGTTGTTGACGGCGATAACAACGTTCGTGCCGCGCCACGCATCGACCTTCGTGCCACAGCTCAATCGTGCTCGCGTAGGCTTTGGCTTGCACGTTTGTGCCTGCGGCCAGCGGCACGGAATAGGCATTGGTCAGTACCTTCACGCAGCCGAGACAATTCACTGTCGGAAAGCTCGTTTGCGCCAAGTCGGCGCCTTCCGCAGCCAACGCCAGCAGATGATCCCGTTCGATTACAAAGTCGGCTCCCACGCTCTGCTCGCGGCCCGCGATCACCCGATGTTCATCCTGCCGGCAAGCCTCTTTTAGTTGCCGGTTCAGATCGGCCATATCTACGGCTTGCGGCACAGGCGCCCAGTGATTCCGGCGAAAATATCCGACTTCTCCTTCGATGCCGCCCTTCTCCTGCGGCTCGGCCGGCGTGCAAAACTCAGCTTCGAATCGCCAGTGCGAACGGAAGGCTATAAACCGGGCCGTCTCTTCCCGCCGCGCTCCGCGAAATATCCGCTTCACCGCCGACGTCAGGTTGTCGTAACGAAGCTTGCGAAACACGCCGCCAAAGTACGCGAACGCCAACTCGTGCGCTTCCAGAAACGCTTGCTGTGTCGCATGCAGATAGGCGCGGTGAAATGCTGCGCCGCTCGCCATGCTGCGCATCGCAAACACCTGCAGCTTGATACGCTCCCCCGCCAGGTCGGCATAGCTTTCATACCAGTCGACCTGCGCTTCCACGCCCCATCCATAGCTCTGGGGAACATGCGTCTCCCGAACGATCAGCCCAAGCGCAACCTTGCGATCGTGCACGTACTCGCGAACCGTCCGCTCGGCGATTTTGCAATCAGGCAACTCGCTCTGAATCCGCGCCCAGATCCGGTGCGCCGTGTGCCGCTGCTTGCGCGGAGCCTTCCGGTCAGCTTCCAGAACGGCATCAATGAACTCCACTGCGGTGCTCAGCTTCCACCGCGGTCGCTCCGTCCTCTTCCGCGACTTCGGCACAGCGTTGCCGATTGCTTCTCGCACCATCCGCCGGTGCACGCCCAACTTCTTGGCCACCCCGACAATCGTGCCCACTCCGAACTCGTATTCCCGACGGATCTGTTCGAATAGCTCCACCTTTGCTCTCCAGTCCAACGAGTCCCCTCCGTTCGAGCCTTGCCCGAATCAGAGTACCCGTCCCTTTCTGGGTGGGCCAAATTAAACCGCCGAACTGGGCCGCCTTCGAATACCGAAATCAGCGTCTATTGCGGATTTCCGCGTGAAGGTGAACACGATTCCGGGCTATCGCGAAAATCCGTTCGCCTCCCCCGGAACCCGCACGCAGTACTGGCGGGAGTAAAGATCACGGTTGGGAGCGTCGGCACGGCAGCGGAATACACGGCCCTTAGGCTGCAACTTAGAGGCGATCGCTACTTCCGATTCACCTCGGCCGGGCATCAGAGCGATGCGGCACCGGAACGCGGCCTGCTGCGGTGTGCCCAGTGCCGCCAACCATTGCTCAATCTGCTTCTGTTGATGCTCGGAAGCCGCCAGCGCGCGTCGCGAGCGGGGCAAGACCGAGTAATACGGCTGTCCGCTATTCTCTCCCCAGCTATTCGCCGGGCACTGCCGGATCCAAGCAGATCCGGTTCCTGGACCATACGTGGAGGAGAACTAAGCGCCGAAAGTCAGAAAACCACCATAGCCGAAGCGCTCTCGATCATTCGGCCAACGCACGAACAAAGATAGGCTTCAATTTCGAACGAAATTCCGAATACTGCGCTGGAGAGATATGCTCCGCCATGATCGGCGTATCGGAAGGAAGTTGCTTTACGCATTTGAGAAAGAGCGAGTAGTTCATTACGCCACCCAACGGTCCTGGCAGATCATAAGATTGGCCATCTCTGGCCAGTCGGAAGTCCTTCCAATGCACGACGCCAACCCGGTCTTTTAACGTCTTCAACATCTCGCGCAGTACCTCGTCGCGGTGTCCATACAGAGCGATGGGTGTCAGATTTGGTGGGTCGAAAACTGCGTTGATAAAGTGTGGCGTACGGTCGAGCAGTCGTCGCAGGCTGGACGCGTCAGGACACGCTAATGTGATGTAGGATTCGAGCGCAAGCCGAAGCTTCTGCTCTTCCAGTCGTTTGAACCGTGGTTCAAGTGTTCTCAAAATCGCGTCCGAAGCGGTCGGCGTAAAGTTCCGAGCGTCTGCCGCCATAAGCGCCGGACCGTACCCGCCGGTCCAAGCAGTCAAGCGTTTGGCACCGAGTTCCGGCGCCAACTCGATAGCCCGGTCAAGGTCTTGAGCGCGAGTGCCCATGATAAGGATGCTCGGTGCCACGCAGTTTACGTAGGCTCCAAGCACGTCCACTTGCAGATCTTCCTCGTTCACCCAGCGTGGTAAACCGTGAAGGTAAGCTTCATCGGCATGCACCCAGTCGAAGTACACCTGAATCCGACGGAAACCCGCCTGGCGTGCGGCATGAAGGGTGCGCCGCGCAGACGTCTCGTTCGAATCCAGTAAGCAATTCAATCCAAGCCGGTCGGAAGCGTCGTGCTTCTGGAGCGCCAGCAGGCCTCCGCTTGCCTTCAGCAGACTGCGCCGCGTCAAGAGTTCGACCACCAACTCACCTCCTAATGCTGAAGATCATGACAGAAGCCACAATCCACGGACGCTTTGTTTGCCTGATGACATGCTACGCAGCCCCCCATGCTGATATCTGTTTCCCGCCAAAGGCGATCTCTTTTTGCAACTGGGCCATGACAAGTCTGACAGGACGCGCCGCGATCCAGGTGGATCTTATGGCTGAAGTTTACGAACCCCGGAATCTCGTAAACGCGGATCCAGGGGATGGGCCAGTTAGAGTCTGCGTACCCCCGGAGGTTCTTAATGTCGGGGCCATCGGCTTTGATGGTCTGGTGGCATGCCATACAGGTCTTCGCTTTCGGTATCGTTTGTATTTCGCCGGGATCAGGCATTTTATGGCACTCGTTGCATTTGAGATGCGCCGCAACCGTGTGCTGTTTATGGCTGAACGGAATCGGTTGAATGGGCGCCGTGGACGGATCGTCTGCGAAGACTGCGACGGCTGAAAACAGCGCCAGCAAGCAGATCTTCAAATCACCCCCGTACGCATCTGTTCTGCCAGGTAGTCGGCTGACCGCATGGCAAGGGCACAAATCGTCAGTGTCGGGTTTTGAGAGCCGCCGGTCACAAAGGCGCCCCCGTCTACAACGAACAGATTCTTAATATCGTGAGTCTGATTGAACTTGTTGAGAACCGAAGTCTTCGGATTATTTCCCATCCGGCAGGTGCCCAATTCGTGAATGCTCGCTCCGGGCGGAATCATCTCCCAGTGTTTGGTAAGGACTTCGAAGCCGGCGCCACGACACAATTCTTCCGCCGTTTCCATCGAATCTTTTGCCATCGCGAACTCGTTCTCCGAGTACTTCTGGCTGACATGCAAAGCTGGAATGCCCCACTCGTCGACGACTGAGTTGTCGATGCGAACGTGATTCTCGTAACGGGGAAGCGTCTCGCCCATAGTCCACACGCTGAACCCGGCTCCCTCGATCTGGTTGATTTTTTTCAGGAGCGAGTCTCCGTACCCAGGCAGATACTGATGACTGGGCGTGTTTCCACTATTAAATACGTAGGCGTAACCGCGAATGAATCGCTTGTCGCGTTCGTTCAGATTGCGGAACCGCGGCACATACCCGTCGCCGCCCATCAGACCTCTTGCGGGGCGTCCACCACGAGCCTCCGGCACCACGCAACTGACTACGTCCGTGATATAGAACTGATCGAAAAGGTAGTGCCCCAGGACTCCGCTCGAATTGGCTATGCCGGAATTTAAGAGGATGCGAGTACTTTCAAGCGTGGATGCACCCAGCACGACCGCGCGCGCTTTCGCATGGTACTGCTGCTTTGTCTCTCGATCAATGAAATGCGCCCCGTTAGCCAAACCAGTATTGCGGTCAATCGCGATTTCACGAACGACGGCATTCGCCACGATTTGCAGCCGTCCCGTGGCTAGCGCATCTGGAAGAAACCGGTTTACAGAACTGGCAAGTTGTCCGGTGGCAAGCCTGGCCTTGCTTGTGGGGATGTGCAGGCGCTTTGCCGACTCCTTGAAACGTTGAATACTGCGGCTATCGGGAGAGTTATCCTCGATGAAAACTCCATCGGGCGATTGAGGCCAGCCCTCATTCCGGCCGGACACCCGCAGAATGGGTTCCACACGATCGTAGTAAGGTGCAATATCTTTGTATTCAATGGGCCAGTTCTCGCCGAAACCATCATGGTCCTTGCACTTGAATTCGTAATCGCTCAATCGAAGAGACCATCGGCCCCAGAACAATGTGCGTCCACCAACAAGGCGAACGCGAACCCATTCGTAAGGCCGCCCTGGATCGTATGTATAGGGATTCTTTTTCGCGTCCGCCCAGACGTTCCCGTTGTACTCGTCGGCCCACCGCAAATCGGGGAAACGCCCGGGCTGGCCGAAGCCGCGGTAAGGCAAATCATACACTTTCTTCAAAACCCGGTCACGTTGAAAGTCAACTGCTGGTCCGGCATTGAGCATCAGGCAGCGAATGCCTTTCTGCGTGAGTCGCCGGGCGACAGTTCCGCCCGACGCACCCGAACCAATGATTAAAACGTCAAATTCGTTGCCGGGCATGTTTTCTACTCAATGGGATACCAATACAAACCAGAACCTTGACGACTTCTACGCGACTGCGACACAGCCATAATGTAGCTTCTTGAATTCAGCGTCGCTTTGATGATGTCACCCCTCGCCGTGCGAAGGAACTTGGGAAGTGACTCGCTGGGCGCATTAAATTCCCAGGGTTGGTCCAAAGGCGAGAGTATCGGTTGAGCATCGTCGGGCCCGATATCTCCAAATGGTTTGCCATATCTTCGGCGAGCCTCGGCATTTAGCTGATCGAGACCTTGCCTATACAAATGAATAGTATCTTGTGGGGAATCGCCGATTAAAAAATCGAGAAACTCAGGAACGTCCCCCTCACGTGCCCCGGGAACATCTTCCTGGGAGGGAGCCACCAATTCGCTGAACTTCGATAATGCGGAAAACTGCTCCGCATTGAAAGTTCTAATCATCATGTCGGCTGCCGCGTCCGCACGAGTGACGGGAGTAACCGGTGTCTCACTCGGGCCCGGCGCAATCACGGGAGGTCCGGCCGGAACACCCTTCTCGCGGATAGCCGTCTTTCCTTCTGTTTGTTGTGCAAAAAGGTTCGCCGGAATTGCAACTGCGGCTGGGATGCTCATCAGGGAGCGGAGGACAACTCTGCGTTTCATTGGCTTTGGGGTTTTAGAGGCGGCCCGGCATTGTTTCCAGTCTCCGATGCCTCATTGCTATCGACACCATCATATATAAATCAAGACGGCTTTGAAGGAGCCAGAGAGCGCACGACGCCCTTGCCTTCTTGAATCGTGAGAACCCGATTTGCCGGGACGTTCTCAAGCTTTTCTATTGCGCCGCTTGGCCAACGTATTTCAATCGAATCAGCCGAATCGTGATCCTCAAGGCCGAAATGAAGCCGTAGATCATTCCCTGAGATGTAGCTGCCTCCGGTACGGACGCGGTCCCACTGGACGATTTCTCCGGCTCGCACTTTTACCCGCGCACCGATGGCATCGCGGTTGCTCCTGGTCCCGACGAGGCGCATTTCAAGCCAATGTTTGCGATTACCGCCTTCGTTCCTGAGCAACTGAGGCCGCTCATCGATATTCGATACCGCGATGTCGAGGTCTCCATCGTTGTCATAGTCGCAGTAAGCCGCCCCTCGCGCTGAATGAGCAGGCAGACGGCGCAAACCGGCAGCTTCATCGCTTTCCTGAAATTTGCCATTCTTTGAATTGTGAAACAGCAGCAGAGGCTCACGATAGACCTCGCGATTCAGTTTGCCATCTACTTCCGGATACACATGCCCGTTCGCCGCAAACAGATCCTTAAATCCGTCGTTGTCATAATCCACGAAAAAGGCGCCCCAGCCAAGAAACGAAACCGTTGACTCGCCTACACCCGATTGAAACGACATATCCGAGAAAAGTCCTTTCCCGTCGTTATGGAACAACACATAATTGTCGTTGGCAAAGGTTGTCACGAATAAATCGGTTCGCCCATCGTTGTCGTAATCGCCTACCGCAATGCCCATACTGGACATCTCCTTACCATCGCTATTGTAGGCGAGCCCCGCCGCCATTGCGTTTTCTTCGAATGTGCCGTCGCCTCGATTCCGGTAGAAGTAGTTCGGATTCGAATCGTTCGCCACGAAGATATCCGGGCGCTCGTCGCCGTCCAGATCTTCAAATACCACTGAAAAGCCGAAGTACAAAGCCCGGTCCACAACCTTTGCCTTCATCGTCACGTCTGTGAATGTTCCGTCCCCATTGTTGTGATAAAGCGCGTCGGGAGCGCCTTTATAGCCGAGGGGACCGCACGCGTGCACCTGAACGCCACGATACTCGCACGTCTTCAGTTCCGGATGAAGCACATTGAAGTCGAGATATCCAGCAATGTACACGTCCAACAATCCGTCGCCATCATAATCCGCAAACGCCGCTCCCGTGTGCCATATATTGCCTCCTGCCAGACCCGACCGGTTCGATACGTCCGTGAACGTACCGTCCCCGTTATTGTGGTAGAGAATATTCGGCCCGAAGGTTGTGACGAGTAAATCTGTGTTGCCGTCGTTGTCGTAGTCCGCGGCGGCGCATCCGAAGCCCCATCCGTTTCCCTCCGCGTGTGCGCTCTCAGTTACATCGGTGAAAGTTCCATTGCCGTTGTTGCGATATAGATGATTGTGCTCGTTACCAGGAGCCCGGCTCTTATGCTGTAATTGCTCGAGGGTGGAACCGTTCACCAGGTATAGATCTACGTAGCCGTCGTTGTTGTAGTCGAACCAACAAATCCCGCTACCGTTTACTTCAAGTACATAGTTTTTCTTTTTTCCTCCGGAGACGGTTAGCGTTCGGATGCCAGCTTTGCCCGCCACATCTTCGAAAGTCACATTTGGCGGTTCATTTTCGTGAATGGAAAACAGCGGCAAAACTGCGCCGGCCGCGGACAATGCTACCAATAATATTCCCGGTGCATTCATCGAGGAGCGCTCGCACTCCGATCCTCTTGTCCGGTCTGCGCTCGCAACTGCTGCACAATCCGCGTTTGCTCCTCTGCGAGCCCCTTCTCGCCCAGGCGCGCATAGACTCGCGACAACTCAAAATGCAATTGGCTACTGCTCCGGTTCTTTACAGCAGATTGCTCCAATAGGGTGCGTGCTTCCGCCAAACGATTCAAGAAAACCAGGCTCCTGGCGGCGCCGAGCGTAGCGGTCAGGTCACCGTCCTTTTCCAAAGCCCGCTGATAGGATGCAAGAGCAGCCTGATACTTGCCATCTTTTTGCTGCGCCTCGCCTAAGCCCAGCAACGGCTCGACCTCGCCAGGGGCGAGTTCGGCTGCTTTCGCAAACAGTGGTCCAGCCTCGTGATATCTTCCAAGGCGGGCAAGCTGTTGCGCTTTACCAAGCCAGGATTTCGCAAGATCCGGGAAAAGCCTTAGCGCCTCATCGGACACCGCCAGGGCCTCCTCCTGCTTCTCTGTTGCATTAAGGCAGTCAATCAAGAGGAAATAAACTTTGGGATCATCTTTGGATTTCTCGAGGGTTTGCCGGAGGATCGGAACGGCTTTCGATGCGGCGCCGCTTCGATAATAGGCGAGACTCAGTAGTCCGGCTGTTTTTCTGTCTTCAGGGTCGGCCTCCCAGGCTACCTGAAGCGGATCCACCGACTCCTTGAACTTTCCCTGCATGACATACGCCAGAGCAAGCGCCGCATTTGCTTGCTTCGAAACCGGCAGAAGTTGCAAGCTGGCCTTTAGGGGCGCCACCGCCGCCGCCGGTTCTTTCATATTGAGCTTTGCCAACCCAACATTAAACTGAGCCTGAAAAGATTGGGAATCGCGGGCAGCGGCCAATTCGTATAGACCGACTGCCTGCCCCAGCGCACCCGCAGTTGCGAAATCGGTTCCTAGCGCCACCAGAAGGTCCGGATCCAACCGCGGGTCATTGAGAAACTCACCGCGGATTCGGAGCGCAGACACCATGTCGTGCGACGCCAAAGCCCTCGAACACTCCATCAGCTTTCGAACCCCCTCCGCGTCGGCCGTCTTACTCTTTATGCTTTCGGTGAACTCTCGGCTCGCCAGTTCACCCTGTCCGGCTTGCTGGTAAATGCGGCCGAGTCTGTAGTGTAAGCTTCCGTCCCACGGAGTCAAAGTAAGAGCTTTCGCGATCCAACTCCGGGCCTCCTCCACCTGGCCTGTATCCCAATACAATTTGCTGATCCGCGCGGGCGCGTCCTCGATGGGCGGATTAGCCCGGGCACATGGTTCAAGCCAGCGGATTGCTTCGCCGTACCGGCCCTGCAATTGGGCCATGCGCCCGAGTAGATATCTGCTTTGAAGACCGGGCGGCGCAAGATTGATTGTTGTCTTGAATTCTTCCTTAGCGGCTTCAAACTCATGCTGGCGGTACAGCACGTAGCCCCGCAGATATGAGATCTCCGCGTCACGGGCATCCATCTTTTTGCCCTCATCCAGAAGCGCAAGGGCCTTCCCAAACTCGTTCTTATCGATCGAAAGTCGTGCCTGGCGGACTAGTAACGCTCGGGACGCCACAGCAGCCCAGAGTATCCCTGTCGCCAATAATCCGGCTGAGATAGCCTTTTGAAGCTGGTTCATCTCTCTGCCGGCTCCTGTTAATTGCCCTTATACCTTCTTTACACGCCGTCAAGGGCTATTCTATCCACGAATCCGCAATATCGCCATCGAATTTGCCTGGAAAGGAGGACTCAAAAAAATCCTTGGCAGGCGTAAATAGTAATGATACGCTTCTTGCAGGCTAGTACTAAACAGTTAGAAGCTGGGGGAGAACTAGGATGCAGTATCGCGTCGTCCGCACTCTTCTGTCATTTCTGTTCGTAGTCGCTCTTGCAGTCGTCCCGCAGTTTTTGCAGGCCCAATCTACAGAACTCGGCACAATTGTTGGGAGTATCACGGACCCGGCTGGGGCAGTGGTTCCCGACGCTAGCGTCAAAGTCATCAACAAAGGAACGAATGTGCCTCGCGACGTTACGTCGGACGCACAAGGTAACTTCGCCGCGCGGTCGCTTGTGCCTGGCGTGTATCGTGTCGAAGTTACGGCGCCGAACTTCACACAGCAGGTGCAAGATAACATCAAACTCGATGTCTCCGCAGCCGTTACGCTCAATTTTCACCTCACCGTAGGTCAGGTGAATCAGCAGGTGGAGGTTCAGGCCCAAGGCGCTCTCCTTCAGACCGAGGAAAGTAGCGTAGGCACTGTTATTTCGAATACTCAGATCGTTGAACTGCCACTCAACGGCCGCAATTTCAACGATCTAACCCGCTTAACCCCTGGCGCGGTTCGTGGCACCAGCGCCGGGGCCGAAACGATTCAAGGAGAGACATTCGCGGTTGCGGGGGATCGAAGCGACAACAGCTATTATGCTCTAGACGGGATGTACAACAACGGATCTTTCTTTAAGACCGCCGCAATTCACCCCTCAGTGGATGCCATCCAGGAATTTAGGATTTCGACAAATACAGGCGCCCAGTATGGCGCGGCTGCTGGCGCCAACATCAACATAATGATTAAGGCCGGTACGAACCAGTACCACGGAACCGTTTACGAGTTTCTGCGCAACGACAAGTTTGATTCACGCAATTACTTCGCCTCCAACATACCGGAATTCCGGCAAAATCAATTTGGCTTCACAGTAGGCGGCCCAGTTCAAATCCCTAAGATCTACAACGGTCACGATAAAACCTTCTGGTTTTTCAATTACGAGGGAACGCGCATTCGAAGGGGAAACACGTCCTTTCAAACGGTGCCTACCCCAGCAATGATCGGTGGCGATCTGTCCCACGATCAGGCCGGAAATGTAGCGCCAACTATTTATAATCCGTATTCGACCCGGGTTGACCCGCTGACCGGAAACCTCATCCGCGACCCATTCGCCGGGAATATCGTGCCGGCGGCTCTGATTAAGCCGTATGCCACTGCGTATGCCAATTACTGGTTTCCAACGACACTCCTTGCGGGTCAAACCAGTAACTATGTGGACACGCGAAGCACAGCTCGGGATGACGATCAAATCAACCTTCGCATTGACCAGAGGCTGTCGGACAAGAACAATTTCTACGCACGTTTTTCGAAATCAAATCTCAGCGAGACTGCTCCCGGAAACCTTCCAAAAGCATTTCAGGGTACTTTCAACGATTATATCGGCGCCGTCTTAAATGACGTTCACCTGTTTAACCCCAGTACTATCTTGAACTTCCGCTTTGGATACCTTCGCGCTAACCTTGGCCAGGGGCCAACTGAACACTTCATTAACGTGTATCGGGATGCAGGACTAACCAATACGCCCTTGAACTTTCGAAACTTCGATTATCCGATCAACTTCGGAATCAGCGGTTACGCTGGGCCGAACCTGGGCAATCTGGTTAACGGCCCTGATTTCACTTACCAAGGTTCAATCAGCCTGAATAAGGTCATCGGCCGTCACAGTTTCACCTTGGGCTACGACCTGACGCGGCTCCGTATATTTCACGACTCAGTATTCAGTAACTTCGGTTACACGTCCACGCCAACCGCGGATCCGCAGAACGTGAACAACTCTGGGCAGGCGTTTGCCAGCTTTCTGCTGGGCCTTCCGTCTACTGCTAGTCGGATTGTTGGCCAGGACGATCTGGACCTCCGGCAATTTCTGCACCACATCTACATTCAAGATGACTTCAAGGTGAACTCAAAGCTGACCCTAAACCTTGGCCTTCGGTGGGAATACGATCAGTGGCCGCATCACATTCGTGGCCGTCTTAGCGGATTCGATACCTTGACCGGACAGTTTATATGGGCCTCCACCAATCCGATTACCGGGCAACCGGCTAACGTGCGCCCTCAGATCGCGGATCCGCGCTATAAGGATTTCGCGCCTCGGATCGGTTTCGCCTATCTCATAGCGCCAAACACGACGCTCCGCTCGTCCTACGGTATCTTTTACAACTCCAACTATTCTTGGGAGTGGAGTTCTTCACGTGGCGGCTGGCCCTTCTCGGTCTCGGACAATTTGACTGGTCTCAATATTCCCGGTAGTCCGCTGATTCCTACGGAGGGTTTATTCCTGACATTTGATCCAGCATCCAGTACACCTCAGAACCAGCACACGGTTTCACGCGATCTTAAAACACCGTACATGCAGAATTGGAACCTTGGCGTGGAGCATCAATTCGCTCAGGATGTCTTACTCGAAATAAACTATCAGGGCTCGAAGGGTACTCATCTAAGCAGCTTTTTGAACTCGAATGATGCGCCGCCAGGCCCGGGGGACCCTGACCCTCGGCGGGAGTGGCCTTTCGCTGGAGCCTTCAGCGAATTGAAAAATATCGCCACCTCCCGCTACCAAGCGCTTACTGTTAAGGTCGAAAAGCGTTTTTCAAAAGGATTTAGCCTCCTTGGTTCTTACGCCTGGTCGCATTCTATCGACCTCAATTCCGAATTCGGTGGATCGTCTCCTCAGAATGACGCATGTATCAAATGTGATCTTGGCGATTCCGGATTCGATCAGCGGCAAGTTTTCAACGCGAGCTATGTCTACGTGGTTCCTGGAGCGGGTAGTTCCAATCGGCTCGTGAAATATGCGCTCGGCGGCTGGGAGGTCGCCGGAATTACCACGCTCGAAACTGGCCGCGCCCTTAACATCGGGATTAACTTCGACAACGCTAATAATGGAGCTCGCTCCAATGCGCAACGGCCCGACTTAGTTGGTGATCCGTTTCCGTCGGGGTTTAAATCGACATATGGCCCGGGCGGCGCCTTTTTTAATACCGGGGCTTTTGCCGTTGCTCCACAGTACACATTCGGAAACCTTGGCCGTAATGCGCTGCATGGGCCGGCTTTTCACAACACCGATCTGGGCGCTTTCAAGAACTTTAATTTAACCGAGCGGTTCCGACTGCAGTTCCGCGCTGAATTCTTTAATATCTTCAACAACGTTAACTTTAGCTTGCCGGATAACACTTTGGGCGATACGACTTTTGGCTCAATTACTGACACGGACACATCACAACGGCAAATTCAATTTGCTTTAAAGTTATTGTTTTGACCACTCTTTTTGCTGGAAATATAATGCTAGCCGCCCTCTTGTTCGGGCAGCAAGTCAGGTCTCCGCCAGACTTAACCGCTGCCCGAAACGCCGAGCTTGCCAAAGATTTTCCGTCAGCTGAGGCAATATACGATCAGCTTGTCTCAGTACATCCTGACGACGCAATGCTCTATCAACGTTTAGGCTTGGTTCGACATTTACAGAACAAGTTCACATCGGCCGCGGAAGCCTTTCAGCATGCCATAAAACTCGACCATTCTCTTTGGGTTTCCCAGCTGTTCTTGGGGATTGACTTATATCGAATGAATCAGTTCGCTATGGCTGACGCTCATCTCGCGAGAGCTAACCTCCTGCATCCGGAGGAGCCGGAAGTAATGTTCTGGTTAGGAACAACTAAACTCGCCCGTCACGATTTTATACGAGGGTTTGAAATTCTCGAGCAGCTCCTAAAGCGGGATCCCTCAAACGCCGAAGCTCTCCGGATTTTAGCTGAAACGTATGCAACCTATGGAACTTCTCTGCTAAACGAAGTGGGCGAGAAGTATCCGGATTCCCCGGCCGGACTCATCGTTCAGGCTAAAGCATATGAATTTGAAGGGGACTACGGTCCCGCGCTCGCCTCTTACCGGGCCGCATTTGCCTTGACTCCCGAACGTCCTGGGCTCCGGGATTCCATAGATCGAGTTCAAGCTCTTCTCCAAGGCCGCCCTGAGGCCAGTCATTAATGCGCCTGCTGAGTCCGCATCCTTTGCGATGCCTGCAGTCTTTGCCTCAAAATCCGCGCGTGAATCTCAATTTCCTGGCGGGCTCGCTCGCGATCGCCCAATTCCTTGTAAACCGCCGCAAGCTGGGCATGCACGAAATTATCGTTCGGACGTTGTGCCGCTACAAACTGCAGTTCCTTGAGCGCTTCTTGAAACTTGTGCGAAAGGCGCAAGGCTTTACCCAGCTCGCGATGCGCTTCGAGCAAGCTCTTGTCGTCTGCTGTTGCCTCTCTCAAATAAGCCACCGCGCGTAAGGGCTGGTCACGCTGAACTACGAGGAGAATCTGCCCCATTCGAAGATTCGCCTCCGCATGATGCGGATTGAGATTTAGCTCCCTCAGCAATTCCGCTTCTGCCGCATTGAACTTCCTGAGCTTCCACTCCAGATTACCGATCAGAAAATGCAAGCCGGGAATGGCTGGACCCTTTTCCAAAGCGTACCGATACTCCGCCAACGCTTCCATTAGCTTTCCTCGCGATTCCAGGGATTTCCCCAGGAGCTCGTGAGCTGCCGCCGAATCCGGGGCTACTCTTTGCAACTGTTCTGCCCTGAGCGCGGCGAGTTCCTGGAATACTTCTCCTATGGCGAGTTTCGCCTCGGGGTCGTCCGGATACCGTCTCCCAATCGCTTCCAGATTCTGAAGCGCCCCAACCACCTTCCCTTGCCGGATTAGCTCACGCGTCGCTTTGATGCCGGCTGCGAGACTGCGGTCTGATGCTCTTGCAGGGGCGGCCTGGAGTGTTGACGCCACAGCAACAAAACTCACGAACAGGAGAGTCGAAAGTAGAATGCGGAATTTATTTGACCGCCTTCCGATTGCTGAATTGGAAGCACTCATCAGGTACCGCCAATATTAGAACACGCTCTGCGGGCCCTGTGGTCCGGAATTGCGGATTCCGGCGAAGATGAACGGTGTTTCCGAAGGAAGCCGAACAGCATTCCGGGCTCAAGGCGAACGCGATCGGAGACATCTGAGTTTCGAAGTCAATCGGAAAAGGCAGCTGGTTTCGAGAAGCCGCCGACATTTTTCCACATTATTCGCACATCGGTATTCGGCGTGGCGGATCGACGTCCAAGACTCTTCGTGTACCGATTCTCATCGTAGGGAGTCCGGTCTTTCCAGCACCGGAAGAGAACGCGTATCCACTTAAAGGCGAGACTGCGGACCGCCGTCTGGTGACCTTTGCCGCGGGCCCGCTGTGCATCATAGTGTCTGCGCGCCCAGGCACAACGCGTCATCGAATGCTGTGCCCATTCCTGAAAAGTCTGTTTGACGAACTTCGGGCATGCCCATCGCACATGCACCCACTCGCGCTTGCCGCTGGCTTCGCGCACCGGTGCAATGCCGCTATAGCTTTGTATACTACCCGCGTCCGGAAAGCGCTCACGTTGTGTTCCGAGGGCGGCAATCAGACGTGGGGCCAGTGCTTTCCCAATACCGGGAAACGAACTCATAATCGGAAAGTCGGGGTGCTGTTGGACGATGGCTTCGATCTGCTTCTCGTACTTCTGGATCGTCGCGCGCAGTAGTTGAAGTTCGCACACGAGACCTTGTACAAAGACAGTCGAGCTGCTCACCACGGCGCGATCCTGTGTGGCCGGCATCGCCTCCCGAATCCGGTTGATGAACTGGTCAACATCCGCTGGACATGAACGAGCATCTCGCGTGAGAAAGGCTTTCAACTTCTGCCGTGATACCTTCTGCGCGGACTGCAGATCAGGCCATCGCTCGAGGAACCGCCACGCCAGCGCCGAATCGGCGGACGGAAACCATCTCAGAATCTGCGGAAAATACAACTTCAACCGGCCCGTCAGCTGATTTAGCAAGCCCGTCTTTTGGTCAACTCGCCGACGGCGGTCTTCCACAAGGAACTGCAACAGCCGCGTTTCTTCTGTGTCCGGCTTCCAAACCTGCAAGCGGTCTCGATGCTTCACCAACAAATCAAGCTGAATGTCGGCATCGAGCGGGTCACTCTTGCTGCCGGACGGATACATCGCCTCACGAAAGCAGCTTGTAGTTCGCGGGTGAAGTGGGTACAGCACCAGGTTGGCGTATTTGCTCAAAGTAAACAACAGAGCACCGCGCGATTGTTCAAGTGCGACCGCAATCGGTCGGTCGCCAAATCGTTGCCGTAATTGCGTTACCCAGGCATCAAGGGCTTCCGGAGCATGTGCCACTTGACCTCGTTCCCGTATGTTCCCGCCCGGCATCTCCATGGCCCAATCGTGTTTTTGATCGGCCCAATCGACGGCAATGAAAGCCGCCCAATCGGGCTCGGCAACGGGTTCTTCGGCGTCTCGAAAATGCATCCTGTTGGCGGTCTCCTTAAATTTCGGTTTTCGGCAAGGTGTGCTGGTTTCCGCTGCGAAGAGCTTATAGCAGAGTCTGAACTACGATTCAGACAACATCTGAGAATTCGTCTGGGAAACCAGGTATCTCGCCG
This sequence comes from Bryobacterales bacterium KBS 96, assembly GCA_000381625.1. Taxonomy (GTDB): domain Bacteria; phylum Acidobacteriota; class Terriglobia; order Bryobacterales; family Bryobacteraceae; genus KBS-96. The sequence goes on along the minus strand of KB906767.1, from coordinate 6,455,901 downwards.
GTCGAGCCTCTCCGAGAGACGTCACACGTCAGCGTAGCGAAATTCGTACCGGCGAGGTCACCTGCTGTCTCTAGCAAAACACAAGTAGTTTTCCACAAGTGGCCGGTTCGACGACTGTGGATAACGTCCCTCTATTCAACCAAAGACAAACCAACTATAAGCGTAGCGACGCTGGCATTTCACCGGCAAATTCGCTGGGCTTTTAGACCGGAGTCGCCAAGCGACATACGTTGAAACATTTTTTGATCGCTTTATAGCAAGTGAAAGAGAGCCTTAGCGGGCAAGATTTCAAGATGAGAATTTTCCACGGCCAGATCCGCGCGCTGCAAATAGGGTTCAAAGGGCGTTAGCCCGCCACGTGAGTTCCAAATACAGCGGCGTTCACTCCGGTGAGCGCTGGCGAGTTTTGGTAGTCCCGACTGGATTCGAACCAGTTACCTCGTGCTCCGGAGGCACGCGCTCTATCCAAATGAGCTACGGGACCACTTCTGACTGCATGCCCGCCCAGACCAGGATATTTCTCCGGAGGCAAACGCTCTATCCAGACTGAGCTACGGGCGCACAGGGAAACTACAACAACTACTCTAGCGCTTGTGAGCAACGGCGGTGTGGTGCAACGCCGCTGAACGATGCCCGGAAGGCATGGCGAGGAGCGCTTCGATCCGGTTGCGGATCACGTCCTCTTTGTATGATTCTTCGTCTCCTAGGGGAGGCGTCTGGTAATGAATCATTCCGTCGCGGTCGATCAAAATCAATTGCGGAACGACAAACCGGTCAACGGCCGAGATGCCAAGAAACGCAAGCACCTGGTCGCGGGTTGTCCAGCCTACCGGGAACGTCGTCTGCTGTTCTTTGGCAAAATCGCCCACCAGGAGGTCGGAATTATCGTTGAACGCAATATCGAGCGCCTGGAAGCCGCGGGGGCCCAACTCATTCTGAAAGCGGCTCATGACGTGCGATGCCGCCTGGCAGTGCGGGCAGGTGGTGAAAATGAATTCGAGCGCGATCACTTTGCCGCGATATTGGCTGAGAAGCTCCTGGCCTTTTCCAGGCACAGTAAATGCCACTTCCGGAGCTTTTCGAATAGCGGGCGCAAGCGTACTCGCCGCAAACGTAGAGGCCGAAAACACGAATACACCGATGAAAGAAAGCAGTGCTTGCTTCAAACCCTTTTCTCCAAGATTCCAGTGTAACGGATCGTTTATTTGAAAGCTTCCGCGCCTTCGGAAGCGGCCCGGTCGCAAGCGCGGGGGCAGTCACAGCTTTTTGCGATTCCTCGCAAATTTTCTTTCTTTCGAATTCTGAAGGACTTGCAGCTTACCTGTTGTCCAAGGACGGCAAAAATCATTCTGGCCCGGAGTTTCCGTGTGCTTTACTGAGTTCGCCTCCGGCTGTGTTCCAGGGGCAACACGCCAATGAATAGCTCGCCGGAAATGCGGACGCGCTGCTCTACACGTTCCCGCGAGCAATCAGGAGATTGAAATATGGGAAAGCTCTTCATCATGCCTTCGAGCGCCCCGGCAGGGGCATCGCTGCAAGTCGATCGGAGTGAAAGATGGAACGTCGATAAACCGCCGGCCACTCCGGCCGGCATCGATTTCAGCGCATGGCTATCGGCTCCCCGGGAACGGAGATCCGATTATTTTCCTGTCTACTCGACAGTTTCACGAGCAATGCAAACGGCGCTCAGGCACTGGGCGCGAGAGTGGCTGCGCCAACATCCGGCAGCATTCGAGCGACGGATCACGGCCTATTCGCTGCTGGTGTTCAGTTGCACGCGGCCGTATCATGGGCGCCCCAAGCACATATTCACCTACGACCTGCAGCAGACTGCAACGCTCGATCAGGCATTCCGCACTGCCAGACGGAGCCTTACGGAGGAACTAAAACTGATCGGCGACTTACAGCAGGCCGGGGGCTATTACGACGTAGTGAGTCACACCTCTTGCCAGGTTCAGAGATTTGTAGCCGGGAATCGCCGGCCGATCTACAGGATGTTTCATATCGAGACCGCGCTGATGGACGAGGTTCTGAAGTTTACCCAAATCAATATCCCGAAACTTGGGCTCGATCACGCCGTGGAGGAACTGCGGTCCGGATTCAAGCGAAATCTACGCCGGTTCAGCGATCTAGCCGATTTCGAAGAGCACAAGGACGACCTTCTGCGTGTTGCCACGGAAGCGCTCGGCTTCGGCTTTGACGACGGAGCAACCATGCCTATTGCGGCGTGAGATAGAATCTCAGATCAAATGACACGCAGAGAATTCTTTCCCGCGACGGCCATGATCGGAGCCGTATCGAGCGCCGCGCAGCAGCCAGCGCCAGCGGCGGCAGCCGATCGCAATCCTCCGGCCGCGTTCAAGCTGAAACCCAACTTTGGCGGGTTGAAACAGTCCGTCTGCGGGAGCGTGTTCGGACACGGTATGGCGTTTGAAGAGCAGTGCCGGCTTGCCGCTGAACTGGGGTTCCAGGGGTTCGATTTACAGACGCCGGACCGCTGGCCGACGCTCAAGAAGTACGGCCTGATCTCGACGATGAGCTCCGGCGGCGGCGGCACGATAAAGGTCGGATTGAATCGCAAGGAGAACCATCCGCGTATTGAACAATCCATGCGGACGCTGATCGATCAATGCGCGGAAGCGGGATCGCCGAACCTGATTACGTTTTCAGGTAGCCGCGACGGCATGAGCGACGAGGAAGGACTCGAAAACTGCGCTCTATTCCTGAATAAGATTAAAGCGCAGGCGGAGGACAAGAACGTCACCATTTGCACTGAACTTCTCAATAGCCGCGTGAATCATCCCGACTACATGTGCGATCACGTCGATTGGGGCGTTGCTCTCTGCAAGCGAGTGAACTCGCCGCGAGTGAAACTGCTGTTCGACATCTATCACATGCAGATTATGGACGGCGATATCGTCCGGCGGATCACGCAGAACATGCAGTGGATCGGACACTTCCACACGGGCGGCGTCCCCGGCCGCCACGAAATCGACAATCGCTCAAACGAATTGAATTACAACTTTGTCGCCAAGGCGATTGCCGCGACGGGATTCGATGGTTTTTGCGCCCATGAATACTCGCCCGCGCCTGGACGCGATTACCTCAGCTCGTTGAAAGAAGCGCGCGAAATTTTTACGGTGTAAGAAAGAGAGGACGCCGTGTGCTCGATCAAAGGCGTCCTCTCCCTCACGGTCGGGGTTCGGTGCAGGCCAATGAACATTTTGCTGTTGCTCATGAGCGCGTGCGCTCATGAGCAACTCCTCGCCTGCACGCGGCGATTACAGCTTTACCGTCACGGTTTTGATCTCGCAGTATTGTTGGAGGCCGTACTCGCCCAATTCGCGGCCGATGCCCGACTGCTTGAATCCACCAAAAGGCGCGCCGGCGTCGAACACGTCATAGCAGTTCACCCACACCGTGCCGGCGCGCACGTTGTTCGCAATCTGATGCGCCTTGGTGATATCGCGCGTCCAGACGGCGGCTGCCAGACCGTACATGCTCTTGTTCGCGCGCTCGACCAGTTCGTCGGTATCTTTGAATTTCAGGATGCTCATCACGGGGCCGAAAATCTCTTCCTGAGCGATTTTCATTTCGTCTTGCACGTCGGCAAAGACCGTGGGCGCGACAAAATAGCCGCGGTCTCCCACGCGTTCGCCGCCACATAGCAAGCTCGCGCCTTCTCGTTTGCCGGCATCGACATAGCTCATCACCTTATCGAATTGCGCGTCGTCCACTTGCGGTCCCTGTTCCGTCGAGGCTTCCAGCGGATTGCCAACTTTACGGCGTTTCGCGCGATCCACGCTACGCTCGACGAATTCGTCGTAGATCTTCTCTTCCACGTAGACTCGCGAGCCGGCACAACAGCATTGCCCCTGGTTAAAGAAAAGAGCAAAGTGCGATCCTTCGACGGCCTGTTCCATGTCGGCATCGGCGAAGACGATGTTCGGACTTTTGCCGCCAAGTTCGAGCGTGACGCGCTTCAGATTCGTTTCCGCCGAGGCTTGCATGATGAGATGTCCCACCTCCGTGGAACCAGTAAACGCAATTTTGTCGACGTCCATGTGCCGCGCCAGCGCCTGCCCGGCAGTGGGTCCGTATCCGGCGAGGATGTTCACGACACCTTCCGGGAAGCCGGCTTCCAGAATCAACTCGCCGATGCGAAGGGCGGTCAACGGCGTCTGTTCCGCCGCTTTTAGGATCACTGTGTTGCCGGCGGCCAGCGCAGGCCCCATTTTCCACGCCTGCATCAGCAGCGGAAAATTCCAGGGGATAATCTGCCCGACCACGCCTACCGGCTCGTGGCGCGTGTAGCAGAAGTAATCGCCGTTGATCGGAATCGTTTTGCCCTGAATCTTGTCGGCCCATCCGGCGTAATAGCGGTAGCAAGCGATGGTCAACGCCACGTCCGCGGCGAGCGCCACATGGCGTGGTTTGCCGTTGTCGAGCGATTCGAGCGTCGCAAGATCGTCGGCATGCTTTTCAATGAGATCGGCGAGCCTCGCGATCAGCTTGCCGCGCTCCGAAGCCGACATCCGCCGCCAGGGACTTTTCGAATGAAACGCCTTGCGGGCTGCCTTCACGGCAAGGTCCACATCGGCTGCATCCGCTTCGGCCACCTGCGCGAGAACGTCTCCCGTGGCAGGATTAATGGTGTCGAACTTCTTGCCGGATACGCTATCGACCCATCGGTTGTCGATCAAAAGCTTTGTCTGCTGAATCGTAGTTTTGGATTCGGTTGGGGAAATCGCAGTTGCCATGGTTCTCCTCTGTTCTCTTGGGTTCGTAACTGTGTGCCGCGTTCCAGGCCATCATATTCCAATTCCCGGACAGCGGTTCGTAGTGAAGAGAGGAGATAATCGCGGGCAGCAGAGTTTCAACCGATCCGCGGAAAGCCTGAAGGCATTCCTCTCGACTTCGCGGCGGGTCCTGCCAAATTCGCTTTGTCCATCAAGTTCAGGGTTTACAATCTTATCTGGCAGAAACAATGAACATCTCCGTAAAGAGCGAGTACGCGCTGAAAGCGGTCTTTGACCTTGCAGTGCAGTACTTGGGTCTGCCGCCAGGCTCTCCGGCGATGCCGCCGGTGAAGATCGCGGATATTGCCGCCCGCCAGAAGATCCCGCAGAAGTTTCTCGAACTTATTCTGGCCGGCTTGAAGCAAAGCGGATTTGTCGACTCCCGGCGCGGCGCGGAAGGAGGCTATCTGCTTGCAAAATCGCCGGATTCTATCACCGTCGGCGAAGTATTGCGCGCGGTCGAGAATGTGAAGGGCCATCCCCGCAATTCGAAAATCGCTGATCCGTTTGGAGATGTCTGGCGGCGCGTCGATCAGGCGATTTCCGACGTCCTCGACCAAACCTCGTTTGGCGATATGGCGCGTTCCTGGAAAGAGAAACAAACACACTACATCCCAAATTGGGAGATATAGAGGTATTTGCGTGACATATCAGGACAATTCTTTCAGCATCGGCCACACGCCGCTGGTGAAATTGAATCGAGTTGTGGATGGCGCCCATGGGACCGTCCTGGCTAAAGTCGAGGGCCGTAACCCGGCGTTCTCGGTGAAGTGCCGCATTGGCGCTTCGATGGTTTGGGACGCGGAGGAACGCGGCCTACTGAGGCCGGGCAAGGAGATTGTCGAGCCGACAAGCGGCAACACCGGGATCGCGCTGGCGTTTGTCGCCGCAGCGCGGGGCTATCCCATTACTCTGACAATGCCCGACACGATGTCGATTGAGCGGCGCAAAGTGTTGAGCGCGTTTGGAGCCCGATTGATTCTGATTGAGGGCTCAAAGGGCATGAAGGGGGCAATCGCGAAAGCCGAAGAAATTGTGGCTTCCGATCCGGAACGCTATTTCATGCCGCAGCAGTTCAAGAATCCGGCAAACCCGCGTATTCACTTCGAAACGACTGGGCCGGAGATCTGGGACGACACAGATGGTCAGCCTGACGTCCTGGTCAGCGGAGTCGGCACCGGCGGCACCATCACCGGCGTTTCGCGCTTCATCAAAAACGAAAAGAACTACCCGATGATCAGCATTGCGGTGGAGCCGACCGCGAGCGCGGTCATCACCCAGGCGCTGAACGGCGAAGAACTCAGGCCCGGACCCCATAAGATTCAGGGTCTCGGCGCGGGCTTCATCCCCGACGTTCTCGACCTTTCCGTCATCGACCGTGTGGAGCAGGTTACAAACGAGGAATCGATCGAGATGGCTCGCCGGCTTGCGAAAGAAGAAGGCCTGCTTTGCGGCATTTCGTGCGGCGCCGCCGTGGCCGCCGCCGTCCGCGTGGCGAAAGAGCCGGAAATGAAGCGAAAGAACATCGTCGTCGTGCTTCCGGATGCTGGCGAGCGTTATCTCAGTTCGGTGCTGTTTGAGGGGATATTCGAATAGCTTTCCATGGGGGATGCCCGGCTTAAAAATTATTTTCGAGACGAGTAACCTTCGGATGGCGACCATCGTTAGATAAGTACATCCCCGTAACGACCGCGGGCGCTTATTTCAATACCCGAAACCCCAAGCGCCCGCACCCCTTCATTACAAGTGCCTGTTTCATTAGCGCCTGTTACGCTTGACGGCTGCATTTGGGCGTGACTTGTAAGATAGAAGAAGCTTCGCAGTTTTCCTGCGCGGCCGCACTCCTCGAGTTGGCTCCATGACAATTTGTTACTTTGATGCGTTTTCGGGTATCAGTGGCGATATGACGGTCGGCGCTCTGTGCGATGCGGGCGCCGACTGGGCCACGCTTGAAGCTTCGCTCCGGAGCTTGAATCTTGACGCAGCATTTCGCCTCGAAAAAACAAAGCGAAAAGGGATGGGAGCGTCCAAATTCCACGTGGAAGGAGGCGAGCAGAAGGCGCACCGTCATCTGCCGCATATTGAGAAGATCATTCAGGCCGGCGAGGCAAGCGAGCGAGCCAAGCAAAATGCGCTGGCAGTGTTTCGGAAGCTGGGCGAAGCGGAAGCAAAATCGCACGATATTCCCATTGAAAAGGTTCACTTCCATGAAGTGGGCGCCGTCGATTCTATTTGCGACATCCTCGGCGCATGTGTCGCGCTCGATTCACTTGAAGTCGGCGAAGTTTATGCTTCGCGCATCAATGTCGGCAGCGGCACAGTGAATACCGAGCACGGACTGCTCCCCGTTCCGGCGCCCGCTACTGCGGAACTCCTTCGCCAAATACCGATTTACGCCGCCGGCCCCGAAACCGAGCTGACCACGCCGACCGGAGCGGCGCTGCTGGCCACTCTGTCCCGCGGGTTTGGCGCCCCCCCTCCGATGACGGTTCGCGCGCAGGGCTTCGGGGCCGGAGATAAGGAGTTTCCTATGCAGGCGAACCTCCTCCGAGTGCTGATCGGCGATCGGACACAGGCATCCGAATCGACGACAGTCTCGGTGCTCGAGGCGAACATTGACGATTCCACACCGCAAGTTCTGGGCTACGCGATGGAGCGATTATTCGAAGCGGGGGCTCTGGATGTGACGCTTGAACCCGTGTTCATGAAAAAGAACCGGCCGGCGGCGAAACTGACGGTGATCGCAGTTCCGGAGTTGACCGACACGTTAGCGGCAGTCTTATTTCGCGAGACGTCCACATTGGGAATGCGGATTTATTCGGCCGAGCGCCGCGTTCAACAGCGGTCCTTTTCGGAAGTCCCCACTTCGTACGGAACCGTGCGCGTGAAGCATTCCGAGAATGGATCGTTTGCTCCGGAATATGAAGATTGCCGCCGCCTCGCGATTGAGAAGAACGCCCCGCTGCGCGCCGTTATCGCCGAAGCTAGTATGAGTTTCTTGAAAGGCATCCATTCCTAGTCTGCCAATGAGCAAAGGCAAGTATTACCTGACAACGCCGATTTATTACGTGAATGCTGCGCCGCATATCGGCACGGCTTATTGCACGTTTAGCGCGGACCTGATTAAGCGGCACAAGAAACAGCAGGGCTACGACCCCGTTGTGCTGACAACCGGCTCCGATGAACACGGCCAGAAAGTCGAACGCGCCGCAAAGGCGATCGGCAAAACGCCGGCGGAATACGCCACCACGATCGCGAATGAATTCGTGCGCCAGTGGCAAACGCTCGGAATCTCCTACGATCGTTTCATCCGGACTTCCGATCCGAAGCACTTCGCGGTTGTCCGCGACCTGTTCGAGCGCTGCGAAAAGAACGGATATATCTACACAGGCTCCTATACCGGCCAATACTGCTTTTTCGACGAGCTGTACGTAACCGATGCCAAGCCGGGCGATCCTTGTCCGGATTGCGGACGCCTGACTGAAACCGTCACCGAAGAGAATTACTTCTTTAAGCTCTCGGCATTTCAAGACAAGCTTCTCTCTCTGTATGAGCGTGAGCCAAAGTTCATACAGCCGGACACGCGCCGCAACGAACTGATCGGCTTCGTGAAAAAGGGCTTGAAGGATATTTCGATCACGCGAACCACGATTAACTGGGGCATCCCGGCGCCGGTGGAAGGCAAGCATGTTTTTTACGTCTGGTTCGACGCGCTGATCTCTTACATGAGCGCGGTGCAAGGAACGAATCTCTGGCCCGCCGATCTGCACCTCATCGGAAAAGATATTTTGCGGTTCCACGCGATCTACTGGCCGGCGTTTCTAATAGCGGGTGAATTGCCGCTGCCCAAGCGCGTTTTTGCGACTGGCTGGATTCTCGTTCAGGAAAGCAAGATGAGCAAATCGCGCGGCAATGTGGTGCGGCCTGGGCCCATTGCGCAGGTGATGGGCGCGGGCGATGAGCTTGCGGGTTCCGATGCGCTGCGATATTTCCTGTGGCGTGAAATTCCTTTCGGGCAGGATGGGAATTTCAGTTACGATGCGCTAATCGATCGCTATAACGCCGACCTGGCGAATGGTATCGGGAATCTTGCCAGCCGCACGCTGACGATGATTCATCAGTATTGCGACGGCAAAATTCCCGCTTCGGCGGGCGACCCGGACATTGCGGCAAGCGCCGCCCGAACGACCGATCTGGTAAACGGTCATTTCGATGAATTCGATTTCACGCGCGGCATTGAGGCGGTGCTCGCATTTATATCGCAAATCGATAAATTCATCGTGGAGCATGCTCCCTGGAAATTGGTGAAAGCGCGCGCGGCCGATCCGGAGGCCGAGAGTAAGCTTTCCGAAACTCTGTACACATCTGCTGAAAGTCTGCGGCTGATCTGTGGCTGGCTCTATCCCGTCATGCCCACGTCCATGGTGAAAATCTGGACGCAACTGGGCATGGACACACCTCTCGATTTGGTTAGCGCGGATGTGCTCGTTTGGGGCAAACTGACGCCCGGACAGGCGGTTGGAAAGGTGCAGGCTGTGTTTCCGCGTATCGACTCCAAGCCAGCCATCCAAAAGATGCAGGAACTCGAAATCGTTGAGATAGACCGGCAGAACGCATTAATGGGCAAAAAGCCGGAGCCGCCGCCCGGCGACAAAGCGAGTGAGCAATCGGAGCTGATTTCAATTGACGATTTCGCTAAGGTCGACCTGCGCGTCGGCGAAGTGAAATCCGCCGAGCCCGTAAAGGGCGCGGATAAACTGCTGCATCTCAAAGTCGATATCGGCGAACCGGAGCCGCGCACCATTGTCGCCGGAATCGCTCTCGCCTACAAACCGGAGCAGTTGATTGGACGCAAGGTCGTGATTGTCGCGAACCTTCAACCGCGGAAATTGCGCGGCCTCACATCGCAGGGAATGATCGTCGCAGCCAGCATCGACGGTGGACTCCCGGTTCTTGCCGGCTTCAGGGAAGACATCCCCGTAGGCGCGCGTCTCAAATAGGTTGCCCGTTTGGAATTTGTCGATTCGCACTGTCACCTTGATGACCAGCAGTTCTCCGCAGACCGCGACGCGGTGATCGCCCGCGCACGGGAAGCGGGACTGAAATACATGCTTTCCATTGGAACGGGCGACGGGCCACCCGATCTCGAAGTAGCGGTTCGTCTTGCCGATGCCTATTCGTTCGTATTTGCGACAGTAGGCATTCATCCGAACGATGCGCAAAAATCAAATTTGAACACGTTCGAGAATCTCCGCTCACTCCTGCGGCATCCCAAAGTTAAGGCCGTGGGTGAAATTGGGCTCGATTATCACTGGGGCGTTCCGAAGGATACGCAACTTCCTGTTTTTCGCGAGCAGCTTGAACTGGCGGCCGAACAGCGAATGCCGGTAGTAATTCATACGCGCGACGCCTGGGACGATACGCTTGCCATTCTACGAACGGTGTGGGCTCCCGTTAGGCTGCCGTGCGTGCTGCATTGCTTCACGGGTAATTCGGAACAGGCGCGCGAATGTCTGGATCTCGGTTTCTTCCTCAGTTTTGGAGGAGTGACGACTTTTCCGAAAGCGGCGGAAGTTCGCGAAGCGGCGCGTATCACGCCAGTCGATCGCATGCTGATTGAAACGGACGCTCCGTACTTGGCCCCTGTCCCGCATCGGGGAAAACGCAACGAGCCTTCCTACGTTACGCACACTGCACGCGTGATTGCAGGCGTTCGCGGCGTTTCGCTCGAAGAACTCGCGGCGCGGACAACGTCGAATTTCGAACGGATCTTTGGACTGTTGCCAGAGGAATTGCCGCCCGCGAATTCAAAACGCGAATCTGCAAGCTACACTGAAGGGGTTTAGGTCAAGGGTTTCAACGGGAATGCTCTCCAAACTTCGTCAGTCAGTCCTCGGCCACGAAATTTCTGAACTTGTTCAGTCCGATCTCGCGCTTGTCGAGCGAGAGATCGGAGTGGAGTCAGTCGCCTCTGTCGAAGCCATCACAACTATCAATCAATATCTGCAGGCTGGCGGCGGCAAGCGTCTGCGCCCAGTTCTGCTTCTGTTGACCACGCGTCTGTTCGGCCCGGCCACCGACACCGCCCGCCGGCTGGCTGCGGTGGTCGAAATGATCCATACGGCCACCCTGGTGCATGATGATGTCATCGACGTGGCCCGCACACGCCGTGGCCGGCCCTCCATTAACGTCGTGTGGGGCAATCATACGTCGGTGCTCGCGGGCGACTGGCTCTACATGCAGGCGTTTCAACTCGCCCTGCGTGAGCGCAATTTTCATATTCTCGATACCCTGATTTCTCTCACGCAGATGATGGTCGAAGGAGAACTATTGCAGTTGGAGCGCCTACGGCGGCTCGACATCTCCGAAGCCGATTACATGGAGCTCGTGGACCGCAAGACAGCTTGCCTGTTTTCAGCGTGTGCCCGGCTTGGAGCGGCAGCGGCGGGCGCGGACGATGCGGTCGAGGCAAAACTCAGCGACTTCGCCTGGAATCTCGGCATGGCGTTTCAGCTTGTGGACGATATTCTCGATTTCACTTCCACCGAAAAGATTTTGGGCAAGCCCGCCGGCAACGATCTGCGAGAAGGCAAGGTCACGCTGCCGATGATTTACGCACTTGAACGAGCGACTCCGGAAGAGCGCCAGATCGTCGAAACTGTCATTAACGACGGCAATTACGAGCAGGCGCCATTCATGCGCGTACTCCAGATTCTGGAGCAGCATCGCACGGTTCCCCGCGCTTACGAGCGAGCTCATGCGTTCACGTCCAAGGCGCGCGCGCTGATTGCCACATTCCCAGAAAGCCCAGCGCAACGAGCGCTCCAGGCCGTCGTGGAACTAGTGACGGAGCGGGCCAGTTAGCCTTACGTCATTGCCCGGTTATAATAGAAACTCCAGCCGCTTCCGGGCGCGTAGCTCAGTTGGTTAGAGCGCCTGCTTCACACGCAGGAGGTCACAGGTTCGAGTCCTGTCGCGCCCACCATACATTTCCGGAAAATACAGACTGAGAAGATTTGGAGAGAGCAGTTATGGTGCCCGGCGCAGGTATGGGCTCACTTTGATTTGCGACGGTTTGGCGTCCCCAAGGGGATTCGAACCCCTGTTATCGCCGTGAAAGGGCGGTGTCCTAGGCCGGGCTAGACGATGGGGACGCGAGCGGGATGGAACAACGAACGTTCCATCTCACACTTTACCGTGAGAAGCGCCCCATCCGCAACCTTAACTTGGTGCGCGACACGAAAGCGATCAATTCGCCGGAAGCCAGGCGAGGCCAGGGAAACCCGAGCGTAACGCTACGCAAACCGTCCGGCCATAAGAGGAGCGGTTTTGAGGTGGTTCATTACGTTGGCCGGCGACGGGCGCGAAGATTGTGATCGCGATCGCCTGCACACCCGTTCGAATGTCTTCACGAAACGTGCTCGATTACTGGAACATTGACCACCCCAGGCTTGCGGTCGCTCAGGTAGTAGTGAATGGCCGGCGTGATTACCAATGAAAGCGCCATGGATGCGAGCAGCCCGCCGATGACGGAGATGGCCAGCGGCTGTAGCATCTGCGATCCGGCTCCCCAGGCGAACGCAAGCGGCAGCATGCCGGCCACTGCCGCGAGGGCCGTCATTATGATGGGTCGTAAGCGGCGCTCGCCGGCTTGAATCATACTCTGTTCCGGCGTCATTCCTTCGGCGCGGAATTTATGGTCGGCGTCCAGCAGCAGAATGCCGTTTTTGGCGACGATACCGATGACCATAATGAGACCCATGAACGACGAAATATTGAATGTCGTGTTGGTGATGAGAAGGGCCAAAAACACACCTGCCGTCGAGAGCAATGCCGACGAAAGGACGGCAACGGGAGCCGCGAAGCTGCCGAACTCGAAAAGAAGAACGATGAAGACCAGCACGATCGCTAGCAGCAAAACAAAAACAAGTTCGTGAAACGATTGTTGCTGCTCTCGATATCCTCCGCCGTATTCAATACGAATACCGGGCGGAAGATGCAGTGCCGCGATCGCGTTTTGTACAGCGGCAATTCCGCTGCCTAAATCGAGCCCTTCGAGCCGGGCCGTGACGGTAACATCGCGTTGCAAATTATCCCGCTGAATCTCTGTTTGGCCGGGGAGATTCACCATTGAGGTGAGCGATCCCAGTGTGGCGGTCCTGCCTGTGGAACTGACAAGAAGAGTGTTCGCGATGCTCGCGACCGAGGCGCGCGTGCTTTCGGGAAAGCGCACACGAATCGTGTAGGCGCGATCGTTCAGAACGACGGGCGGCGGAGCCGGCTCACCTTGCATGATTGCGCTGGCGTCCAACTCCACTTCCTGGGGAGTGAAGCCCGCTCGCGCCGTGACCGCGGGATTCACTTGAAAGACGGTCGCCGGGCCGCTGATGGTGTTATCGATGCCGTTCATGACATCCACCACACCGGAAATCTTCTTGATCGCATCGGCCACTTTGGGAGCCCACGTCCGGAGCAGCCCAGGATCTTGAGAAAACAGATTGATGGCAATCGGCTGCGGTGCGCTCGTCAGGTCGCCAATCATGTCCTGGAGCGTCTGCGTGAACTCGATATCGAGCAGCGGTTCCTGTTTATTGACCTTTTCACGCGCCTCCGCAATGATTTCATCAATGCCGCGGCTGCGCTTGTTCTTCAATTTGACTGAGATGTCGCCGGTATTTGCTTCCGTAACGGCGGCTAGCCCCAATTGCATGCCGGTGCGGCGCGATGTACTCTGCACTTCGGGAATTGCTCTGAGGATGGATTCCACCCGCGATAGCACGCGATTCGTATCTTGTAAAGCAGACCCCGCCGGCATCACGTAATCCAGCACAAACCCACCTTCATCCATGCTGGGAAGTAAGTCCGTGCCCAGGTTTCGGTAGCAAATGTAAGAGCCGGCAATCAGGACGAGCGCAAGTCCGCCTACCAGCAATTTGTGTTCGAGCGTTGCGCGTAGAACTCGCTCGTAGATCCTCATCAGGCGCGGCGGTACGCTCGCATGTTCAGAGCGGCGCTCTCCCTTTCTGTTGCGGATCAGGTAATGGCTCAGTGTTGGCGTCCAGGTGAGCGCGAGGGCCAGAGATGTTAGCAAGGCGACGCCGACCGTAACGGCCAGCGCGCGAAAGAACGTGCCGGTGACGCCGGTGATCGAGATCAGGGGAAGGAAGACGACGATCGGAGTTACGGTGGAACCGATGAGAGGAACACGCAGTTCATTGAGCGCGTTCCGAATTGCGTCCGAGCGCGACTGCCCGGCGTCGCGGTGCATCACCACGTTTTCCACGACAACGATCGCGTCGTCGATAACCAGGCCAACAGCCGCGGCGAGGCCGCCGAGCGTCATCAGATTGAAGCTTTGGCCAATGGCTCGCAGGGCAATGAAGGTAATTGCCAGGGTCGCGGGAATCACCAGGCCCGCGACCACGGAGGTGCCCCAGTCGCGCAGGAAAAGCACCATAATCAGCGAGGCCAAAATCAGGCCGATGAGGATGGCATCGCGAACACTCTTGATGGACTCATTCACGATCTCCGATTGATCGTAGAAAGGTTCAAGGACGACGCCGCGCGGCAGCGTTTTCCGGATGCTCTGGATTTCATTGTGAAGCTCGTTCGCCACCTGGACGGTATTACTGGTTGGCTGTCGATAGAGGTTCAACAAAACAGCTGGCTTCCCGTTAGCCGTCACAACCGTATACACAGGTTCGACAGAGTGCGAAACCGAGGCAAGATCGCCTATGCGAAGGGGAGCGCCCGCCGGCGTGGTTTTAACAACGATGTTCGAGATATCGTCGATGTTGTGGACTTGCCCGCTGACCAGGCTGAGCACGAGTTGATGGTTGTTCTCAAAAAGGCCCGGTGAATCGATGAGATTGCCTCGGGCGATTGCGTCAAGGATGTTTGGAATGCTGACCGATGTTTCGACTAACTTGGACGGGTCGGGCTGCACTTCAAATTCAGGCCGCTGGCCGCCCTGTATCACGACATTTGATACGCCGGTCAAGCGATTCAGGCGCGGCTTGATGGTGTAAGTCGCAAGTTGCCATAGAGCCGTCTGTGGCGTTGAATCGGAGGTCAAGCTGTACCCCATGATGGGAAAAGCGGCGAAGGTCAGGCGGTTCGTCGTGATTCGCGCCGTTGGCGGCAAGATCGGCTGGACGCTTGCGATCGCGGCATTGACGCGCTGAAGGGACTGGAACATGTCGATATTCCAGGAGAAAAATAAATCGACCTCGGCCGATCCCCGGCTGGTGATGGATCGCACGCGATCCAAACCCTGCACCGTGTTTACGGCTTCTTCGATCGGCCGTGTGACATTCACCAGCATCTGATCGATCGGAGCGACGCCGTTATCCACGGCGACGACGATGCGCGGGAAATCGGTGGTCGGAAAAACCGAGATGGGAATCGAGGCCGCGAGATAGACTCCTACCGCCACAAGTGTGAGAACGACGAAGATAATCGGTTTAGCGCGGCGCGTGGTCCAATGTTCAGCGCCGGAGCCGCCGGCCGATTGCGCGTTTTGCGGGAGCACGTTCATTTCTCCGCAGCGCTCTCCCCGCTGGTGGCTTCCGCTTGTTGGACCTGTACCTTGGCGCCGTCTTCAAGTCCTAGTCCGCCGGTTGTCACGACGCGATCGCCAGACGATAGGCCTTTGAGAATTTGCACCTGGTCCCCCTGGCGAATGCCTGTCTCAATTTTGCGTTCGTGAGCCACGGAATCCGCACCGACGACGAACACCGACTCGCCGCCTTCATCCGATGAGAGAAGCGCGGACGTTGGGATCAGCAACGCGTCCTTTAGCGTACCCGCCACGATGGAAGCGCGAACCGATGTGCCGGGTTTCAGCTTGCCGCCGGGATTCGGAATTTCCACCCATACCTGCACTGTAGTGCTGTTCGGATCGGCTGCCGGACTAACGACGATCACTTTTCCCACGCTGTCGCCGGTCCCGTTCGGCAAGGTGATGGTTGCGGCATCGCCGGCGGTCAAATTCGACGCCTGGTTCTGCGGCACGTTGGCGCGCGCGACCACCTTGGAGATATCCATGACAGTCAGGAGCGGTGAACCGGCGCTTGCCATTTCTCCCGCGTACAGCGGACGGTCCGCAATGACGCCCGAAATAGGGCTGCGGATTTCGGTATAGCTGAGTTGCGCCTCGGCGCCTTGATAGTGAGCGCGCGCCGACTCGACCTGTGCCTGCGCGGCCTTGACCTGCTGCTGTCTTCCGACGTTCTGAAGAGCGTTCAGGTGTTCGAGCGCCGTTTCATACTGGCTGCGCGCCTGGGCCGCCGTTACCTGTGCGTCCTCGACCATTTTTCGCGCCAGAGCGCCCTGTTTGAAAAGAGCTTGGCGGCTTTCTAGCTGGCGCTCAGCGGCATCGACAGCCTGTTTAGTCGCTTGCACGTCCTGTTTCGATTTTGTCAGCTCTTCGGGAAGGGAGGCTTCCGTAGTGGCCTGGTAATTCGCCCGTGCCTGATCGTACATTCCCTTGCTTTCCAGCGCCGCAGCCGCGAGGTCGCGATTCTCGAGCGTGGCAAGTAACTGTCCCTCGTGGACATGATCTCCGCGATGAACAAAGAATTGCTTGACGGGAGCACTCACCTTCGGCGTAATTGTCGACTGATTCAACGGATATAGCACTCCGTCGACCGTGATGACGTTCTGAATGGACGCCCGCGTTGCCGAAGCAACCTGCACGGGAGCAACGGCTTGCTTTTCACCTCGATCCGCGCTCGTTCCGCAGGCGGCGAGAAGGATAAAGCACGCCACGAGCGACAGGGAAGCGACGCGCCGCAATTGCGTCATCGCCGCCCCCATTGGAGGCCGGAACTGCTCTTGCCGATCTGACGTCTTGCTATCCATTCTTAAAACACTCCTGTCAACGTCTGCAAATTCGCCAGAGCAAGCTGGTATCGAACCAGCCCATCGTCAAACGCGTTACGCGCTTGTGTCAGCGTGGTCTGCGCGTCCACGACCTCGAGCACCGTCGATTCGCCGGCCTGATAGCGCAACAGAGTGAGTTTCAGACTCTGCGACGAAAGGTCGAGCGAATGGCGAAGCGAGCCAACCTCGTCACGGGCAACCGATGCTTCCCGATAAAACGAGTTCAAATTCGCCAGCAACTGACGCTGCGTAAACGTAAGATCGAGCTTCGCCATCTGCAATCGCAATTTAGCTTGATGGACCCTGCTGCGAGCCGCGCCCCAGGTCCAGATCGGAATGTTCAATTGTGCCTGTGCGGACGAACCAAGATTATTGTGGTGTTCACGATCGTAAAGCGCCACCTGGTTGGCGTTAATCCCGAAGAAATAATCGAAAGTCAGCGACGGTAGCAGCGACGCGCGCGCCGACGAGACGCCGAACGTTTGCTGCCGAACGGTAGCCTCGGCAGCCCGGATATCGGGATTCTTTTTCTCGGCGAGCTGTTCCACGTCGCTGAAAGCGGGAAGTGGCGGGTTGCTTTCCAGGGTATCGACCACCGAGTAGTCCTGGCGGAAGTCGGGGAACAACAATACTGCAAGATCGACCCGGCTTTTCTCGAGAGCCAATTGAGCCTCCTGGGAATCGCGCCGGCGCTGCTCCAGTTGAATTTCCGCCTTGATCACATCCGAATGCGCCACTTCCCCGCCCTGTTCCTGCTTCTGGGTAACGCCCACGAAATCCTGAGCTTCGCGCACGCCTTGCTGTGCATTCAAGAGCTTTCTCTGCGAAGAGGCGAGCGTGTAATAGGCCTGGTACACTGTCGCAACCAGACCTCGGGAAGCAATTTCCGTCCTCGCGCGCGCGGCCGCTTCCGCCGCGATGGTGGCGCGATAATCGGCGATCTTCGCCGGCGCATACAAGTCACCGTGCACCACGGCCCAACTGTTATAAACGTGCGGCCCATCATTTGAAACGAACACGCCGGATGGAGTGCCGTTCGGCTGGGTGTAGATGAATTGATTGAGGTAGTTGACGCCCGGAAGCAGCGCGGCTTTCGCCTGCACCCGGTCCTCGCGCGCCAGCTGGCCCGTGGTTTCCGCTGTGAGGAGTTGCGGGCTGTATTTCCGGGCACGCTGAATGGCGTCGTTCAGATCGATCACGAGCGCGTTTCCGCCGGATCGCGTCTTCGGCTGAGTTGCCGGCTGCTCCAACTGCCGGTTATTCAGCGGGCTTTGTGAAGTGGACGAAGTTGATAGAGCCGGTCTTCCCGGCTGACGCTTTTCGGGAGGCGTCGGCGCTCCTACTTGTATATCGGCGGGTATATCGGCGGGCGGCGCCTGCGCGTGTATGGGAAGACCGGCCGCCAGCAGCAAAGCGGGCCAGAACCGCGCGAATGTTGTCCACCGCTTCAAGCTCGTGACATGAAACATAGATCGAAATCCCGATTTGAGTTTACGAGCATGGTTAAGCCGCGCGGACCGAACTCCCGGTCAGGCGCAACTATCAGGATGCCGCTGGAAGCTGAAAGAAAGCTTAAAACGTGGACCCGGGCATTCCGCCCAATTCCCGAAACAATCGTTAGACGTGTTGAATCGAACCCGCATGAGTACAGCGACAATCAACGCGAAAGCCAGCGGGACATTAACAATCGGCGGCGATTTGACGGTGAATCGGCTTGGATTCGGCGCCATGCGCATAACGGGCGAAGGCATCTGGGGTGAGCCGAAAGACCCTGCGGAGGCGCGCAACGTACTTCGCCGGGCGATTGAACTGGGAGTTAACTTCATCGATACCGCGGATTCGTATGGGCCCGAGGTAAGCGAGCGCCTGATCGCCGAAACACTTCACCCGTATCCCAACGATCTTGTCATCGCAACCAAGGGCGGTCTGACGCGCCAGGGGCCGAATGCCTGGATTCCCGTCGGACGCGCCGAGTACCTGAAGCAGTGCGTGGAGATGAGCCTGCGGCGCTTGCGCGTGGAGCGAATCGACCTGTATCAGCTTCATCGAATCGATCCGAAAGTGCCCGTGGAGGAGTCGCTTGGAGCTTTGAAGGAACTGCAGGACGCGGGCAAGATTCACCATATCGGATTATCGGAAGTGAACCCCAAAGAGATCGAGCAGGCAAACAAAGTTGCACGCATTGTCAGCGTGCAGAACCGCTATAACATCAGCGATCGCGAGCATGAAGAGACGCTGAACTACTGCGACCGGCACGGGCTTGCATTCATACCATGGTTCCCGGTGGCGGCGGGCAAACTGGCGCAACCGGACGGCCCGCTCGGCGAGACCGCAAAACGGCACGGAGTTTCCGTCGCGCAGCTTTCCATTGCGTGGCTTCTCCACCGTTCAAAGGCGATCCTCCCCATTCCGGGTACTTCGTCCGTCGCGCATCTCGAACAAAACGTTGCCTCGGCAGGCATCGAGTTGAGCGACTCGGAGTGGCGCGAGGTTGAGGCAAAGGCGAAGGGCCAACGGTGAATTGGGCAAGTTCTTTCACAGCCTGCCTCACTCTTCCCGCATCAGTTTGGATGGATCGACGGTGAGCGCTCGCCTCGCCGGGATGGCGGACGCCGCTATGCCCAGGAGCGCCATCGTCAGCACCGCGCCGCCCAGGACCACGGGATCCCGCGGATTCGCCTGATACACAATCCGCCCCAGCAAGCGGCTGGCGAAGACGCCCGAAAGAAGCCCTACCGCCGATCCCACTGCAAGCAGCACCATGGGGCGTCCCACCGCCGCGCGCATTACCTGCACTCTCCGCGCTCCCAACGCCACCCGGATGCCCAGCTCTCTCATCCGCCGGCTTACGCTGTACGCGGCCATTCCAAAGATCCCCGTCACCGCCAGCATCGCCGCCAGCAGGCCCATGACGCCCAGCGCCACGGTCGCCGCCCGCGCCGGTAACAGTTCGCCCCGCAGCGCATCGGGCCAACTCTGCACTGTCATTGGCGCGTTCGGCTCGATGCCGCGCAGTGTGCGCTCGAGCGCCGCCGCCATCTCCCTCGGCGTCCGCAGCGACCGCACCACAAACACCGTTTCGTTCTGGTCGTTTTGCGATAACGGCAGATATGCGACGGGCTGCGGCGCCTCCTGCATATCGTGGTATTTGCCGTCGGCCGCCACGCCCACGACTTCCGTCAGGTGGCCCCACACAATAAAGTGTTGTCCGATCGCAGGCGTTTCGCCCCACATCTTCCGTGCGAAGGTTTCGTTCACAACCGCCACTGGGGGCGTCCTTGCAGTGTCATGCCAGGAGACATCCCGCCCGCCCAGCAGTCGGGAGCCGGCGGCCTCCAGGTAGCCTGGGGACATCGTAAACACGTACGGCGCCAGCACGGAATTGTTCAGCTTGAATTCGGTCGCTCCCGGCCGGAATATCGGAATCCCGTGCATCCCGCCGGTGAAGGGCGCGCGGTTTACCGTGCCCACCGCCGTCACACCGGGGATGCTCTGCACGGCCTCAATCAACGCTTTCTTTTTCTCGACGGTCGCGCCGCCTGCCGGTTCCACCCGGCTCAGGTCCAAATCGACCAGCATTGCGCCCTGCGGCTGGATGCCCAGCGGGGCGTGGAGCACGCGCACCATGCCGCGCATCGCCACCAGCGAGGCCGTCACCAGCAGCGTGCAGATTGCGATTTGCGCGCCCAACAGCAGGTCCCGCAGCGCAAACCGGCGCAGGCGCATTGCATCCGCCGGCCCGCTCTTCATCATCTGCAAGGGACTGCTCTGCCACGCCTGCCGCGCCGGAACCATCCCAAACAGCAGCGCGCTTCCCAGTGTCAATAAGAGGCCTGCCAGATAGACACGCGCATCCACATTAGCGGCCAGGTGCACTTCCGCCGCGCGGGGCCAGCGGTTCAGCGCCCCCAGCAGCAGGCCCGCGCCCACCAGCCCCGCTGCTCCGCCCATCAGCGACACCGCCACCGCCTCGGTCAACAGTTGCCGCACCAGCCGCCGCCGGCTCGATCCAAGAGCCACGCGGACCGCCAATTCCCGGCTGCGATCCGCCGTGCGCGCCGCAAATAGAGTTGCCAGGTTCGCGCAGGCCGCCATCAGCACCAGCAGAGCCAGCACGGTCACGCTGTAAAGGAATCCGCGAATGACATCGCCTTCGTCACCCCAGAGGCCCGGATGAATCAACCGCAGCGGCAAACCGTCATCGGTCGTTGGATACTCCTTCGCCAGCTCGGCCGCAATCGCGTTCAGATTTTCCGTAGCCCGCCGCGGCGTCACACCAGGCTTAAGCCGGCCAATCACCGTAACCGCTATCGATGTCCGGCTATGCAGGTAATCCCCTTCCTCCACCTGCCTCTCGTTCACCATGGGAATCCAGTAGTCGGGCCATACAAACCGCTCCATGCCATGAAACTCTGCCGGCGCGACGCCGACGACCGTAAACGGATGCTTGCTCAACTCTACAGTCGTCCCGATCACGCCCCGATCAGCTTGAAACGAGCTTCGCCACAGAGCATCGCTCAACACCACATAGGGCGCTGAATCCGGACCATGCTCGTCCACTGCGTGAAAGAATCGCCCTATCTGCGGCTGCACCCCCAACAGATCGAAATAGTTGCCGGTGACTTCATCACCGTGGAGATTCCTCACCGCATTACGCCAGCTCAGCGCCGCGTGGGAATATCCGTAGACTCCGGCTATCCCGATGAAGGTAGTGTTTCGCCTTCGAAAATCCTCAAACGCGGGATAGGACGTAGTCAGTAGTCTTCCGCTCATCCACTGCTTATGGCGAAGCTGATACAGGCTCTGTGGTTCGCTTACACCGAAAGGCTGCAGCAGGATTGCATTCAACACGCCGAAGACGACGATGTTTGCTCCAACCCCCAGCATTAAAGTGAGTAGGGCGACAACCGTGAACACGGGAGATCTCCGAAGCACCCGTAGCGCATAACGGATATCCAGCAGCAGGTTGTCCACAAATGGCAGGCTCTCTTCGGCGTGGTAGTCTTCCCGAACCGCCTCCACCGCTCCGAACTTCAGGCGGGCGCGGCGGTGGGCCTCTTCGGGAGTCATGCCGGCGCGGATGCCCTCTTCAGTCTGGATCGCTATATGCGATTCCATCTCTTCTCTGAGCCGTTCGCCGCCGCGGCGCCTGGCCGTGAAGTTAAGAACGCGTGTGAATAACCGATTGAGGGATTTCATGCCAGATCCTGCGCTTTCACTTCAAAGAAGCGCGCGATAATCGCCGCGGTCTGCTCCCAATCGCGTCTTTCGGCTTCCAGCAATTTGTGTCCCGCGCGCGTCAGCCGATAAAAGCGCGCCCGGCGGTTGTTTTCCGAGGGGCCCCAGTCAGAAGCGATCGCGCCCTCCTGCTCCAACTTCAGCAGGACGGGATAAAGCGTACCCTGGTTGACTGAAAGCAGATCGCCGCTGATCTGCTCGATGCGTCGTGCAATGCCATACCCGTGCAGCGGTCCCAGCACATCGAGGGTCTTCAGGACCATCAGGGCCAGCGTTCCTTGCTGGACATCCTTTTTCTGTTTCATGCGGCTTCGTTCCGGGTGAAGGTCATTGGGTTACCAACAGGAGGATGCCACAGTTTCTGTCGGGAAAGCAACAGGTAATATCGAGTGCTTCAGATTCTTCGGCAAACCTGACCGCGAAGGCAAGTTGAGCGACAACATAGCCATGCGGAACACATTCGGGAGTTCGCGATCACGAAAGTTATGCGGGCGAAAGCCGACTTATCGTTCATTAAGTGTTGCACTGATGCCGCGGCGAATGAAACGGACAAACGCATCTCATCCTTCCCTCATTCCTCCGTGGACCTGACAAACACCAGCCAATGTCCGTCAGCGGAGAGCGATGGCTGGCCGCAATTGACATCGGCGCACTGGCTGACATCCACGGCTGGCCGATTGCCCACCTGTAGAAAGACGTCGCTCCACTCCACTGTGCCGGAGAGCGCCTGCTTACTTTGCCGCTTCACATAGATGCGCTTGTCAGCGTAGGTACGTGACCAGCCTGTGAGGTCTTCGACCATCTGAAGATCCTGGTTGGAGTTGGCGTCATAAGGCACCGGCGTGATCGCTCCGGTGCTGATCTTTAGCAGACCCACACCGGGGTGGCGTTCGCCTTCACCCCGCAGCAGCACGAGCACGGTTCCCGAGTCTGCAGAACTGGCGGCCACCAGCTTCAGGATGGTGTCCTTGGAGTAAAGTCTCTTGCCTTCGCCGCCAGTTGCGGGGATCTGCACCACGTCGCCGCGGCGCAAGGAAAGAACTTCCTTTGTGCCCGTCAAAAAGATGGGAGACTGATACCCGTCGCCGGAGGTCAGCGCATGCGTGGTTAGGGAATTTAGATCGGCCAGCCAAAGCTCTCCACTTACGACTTCGTCGCCTGGACCTTTTAGGGTGCCGGGACTGTCAGAGATGCCGAGGAACTTCAGCAGTCTTTCGGTGAAGGACGTTTGCTTCTGTTGCTTGGGTGGCGCATTTCTCTGCGACTGTCCGAAGGAGATGCTCAAGAACAAAGTCAGCCAAAGCACGCAAGCGATCAGCCGGTTCATCATGTTGTTTCTACCTGGGACACGGGCGGAACTGGGCTCCATTCCCGCCAAATAGTGTGCAAAAGATATCATCGTTGGCGACAATCCTGAGCGGCGCGTCCTTCTTCGGTACAGTGACAATCATGCGCAGTTCAGCAGCATCGCGAACGAAATAGACGACCGCTTCCTTGCTGTCCCACAGCATCCATGCGGTTTGCCCTGGTGCTGCCGGCTCACCGCTGATTTCCGCCACACGCGGAATCTGCTGTGTCGAGATCAGCACGCCATAGTTGACTGGCAGCAGCAGAAACTCTACCGCAAACAGGAACACCAGCAGGCCTAGCCAGAAGCGAGAGGAAGCCGTGCTTGCCGTTTCATGGCGTAGGACATAGACAAGAATGCAGCCGCTGACTAGCGTGCCGGCCACCAATCCGCTGAAGTAGAGCGAAACCTTACCGTCGCTGGCCAGCAGCATCGCGCTGAGCCATTCATCCGGCAATTCCTTGCGCAACAGTAAATTGCCAAAGGCAAAGGCCCTCCGCAGCACGAACTGGATCATTGCCACCGCAAGTACCACGCCCAGTAGTGGAAGGTGCGTCGGCGCAGCGCACCACTGCGACACCCGACGCTTTACAACGTCCTTAAGCGAGGCCGGCGCCAGTTTGTACGGCAGATAGCCAATGGCCGCCAAGATCAAAAGAATGATCAGGATGTTTGGCACGGCCGACACTAGATACACCAGAAAACGGCATCCGGCGAAGAGATATTTCTCATCGAACAGGTCCAGGTTGGTGGCCACGCCGTAGGTGGCGAGCTGAAAGCGCAGAGTCAGGTAGCCAAGCAGATAGAGCAGGAAGGAGCCGAACGCGGCGTAGGCCGTCCATTTCCCGGCCACACTGCCCAACTGCTCGGTAAATTCATTCCACGATTCGGCCATTTTATTGTCCGGTCATGACAAACGGCGCCCAGAAGAAAGGATGACTGTACTCCGGATGGGCTTTAACCGCAACCAGCGCCCTGCGAGCTGCTTCCGACGGAGAGCTGTTCTGGGCTTGTTGATAAAAAGTCTCCATCCAGGATCGAGTGGAACCCGCGTCAACCTCCCAGGAGGAAAGCACCAGCCGGCCAGCACCGGCATAGAGCAGCGAGCGGACCATCCCTAGTACTTCGTTCGAGTGCGTGGCCTCGACGCGTCCGGTCTCGCAAGCGCTCAGGACCACCAGAGCGTTCTTCCGCAGATGCAAGCCGAACATCTCCGCGGCAGTCAGTCTTCCGCGATCGGGCGGAGCATCCTTGAATTGCAAGTAAGACAGCAAAGGATCGGCGCTGTCGAACTTGCCATGCACTGAAAGATGCACCACGTTGTAGTCACCAACCCAGCTCTTGATATCGGCAGTGCTGGCTACCTCCTGAGCGACCACTTTACTGCGTCCCGGATAAAGCTTGCCGATAGCGTTCACTTCGTCACTAGCCTCATGGATGTTGTGATCGGCTACCGCCAGCAGCAGGCCACTCTTCAGGGTGGACTGTTTGTCCAGAGTCGACAGTACCGTAGCACTGGGCGCATACGAGATAGCGAAGGTCTCACCCAGGTATTTGCCTGTCGCCGGGTCTTGCAGCGCCTGGAATGGAATTGAGTTCAGCTCCTCGTGCGGCGCCAGCACGAGGTGACGGCCTTTGAGAGAAGCGAGCATCGGCTGGATCAGAAAGAGAAACAACTGGCGCGAAGTGTCTTCATCGAAGCGAGCGTCCGGCGTGTCACGGCGCGCGACCAGGCTCGCTCGCAGGGCAGCCGCTTTCTTGATGACTTCGACATGGGGCAGGAAAACGTCCTTTACTTCTACCGCGTCGCCACTGATGTACCAGAGAATCAGGGCGTGTTCCATCACAACATAGTAGAGGACCTCGTAGTTTCCTTTCGCGGCCGCCCGCTGAACACTTGCCAGGGTGACCGGCTGCGCGGATGTTAGTTCGTTAAGCTTGGGAGCCTCCCTGGTGATGCGGGTTTCCAGTTGCTCATACTGCTGCTGCAACCCCGCAACGTTGCGCTGCAGCTCGACAATTCTTTTCGCGTTCTGG
The DNA here is from genome assembly GCA_000381625.1 of Bryobacterales bacterium KBS 96. GTDB lineage: Bacteria > Acidobacteriota > Terriglobia > Bryobacterales > Bryobacteraceae > KBS-96. The sequence goes on along the minus strand of KB906767.1, from coordinate 6,430,596 downwards.
TCACGGTCCTGGCTGCCGGTCAGATTGAACAATTTTTCCTGTTGCGCAGCGATGTTGACCGTTAAGCTCCTCAGTTGCGAGTACAGCGCGCGCTCCTGTTGGCTGCCCAAGCTCAAAGGACGGCTGGCCAGTAAATCAGCCATGGCGCGTGAGCGGGCGCGCTCGAAAATGGCAAAGGCCTCCGGGTAGCGTTTGGCCTGGAGCAGTATCAGCGCGGGCCGGTAGTAACAGGCGAGCTTGTCTTCCATGAAGGCTCCGCGCGCCTGCTCGTCTCCCAGTCTGCGGCGATCTTTTTCCAATGAGTCATCTGCCCGGGCGTACGCCTTGAGCGCGGCGTCCGCGTTGCCTTTCATTTCTTCGTACTGGCCCTCGAGGCAAAGGTCGGACGGATTGAGATCGAGCACCGTGAGGCCTTGCTGTTGCATTCGGGCCTGCCAGTCGCGCAGTTCCTTGAAGGCGCGTTCGACAAAGGCCATCGTCGAAGCATCCATTGGGCCGGAGCTGAAGTAATTCGTAACCAGCACGTCCTTAGGCTGTCGCGGATGGAAGAGATTTGCGTTGATTACCGTTGCGTCGTTCTTCTGCTTGGACAGGATCATCGCCTTGCGGACGGCTAAGTTCTTCAGGAAATCCCGGAACATATTTGTGAAGTACGTGTAGCCGAGTTCCTGAGTGATAGCCAGTCCCTTCTCATAGTCGGCGCGCGCCAGTTCGATCGATTGCAAGCAGACATCAAAAGTGCGGTCGTTGTCGCACTTGCGAGCGACCTGCTCGTAGATGTCGGCACGGTCCATGTAGGCGATATACAGCCTTTTCTTGTCGACCAGCACGCTCATCGCCAAGGCACGATCCAGAGCATCGCTGGCTCCCGCAAGATTGCCGCGCTTCACTTCGATCTCGGCATCCGTATCTAGGGCCTCGAAGTAAAAGTCCTTGTTGCCGCAACCACCTCCGATGCGAACTGCGTCACGAGCATGCTGTTCGGCCGCATCAACTTCGCCAAGCTGCAGCTCGGTATATGCCAGGTACGACAATGCAGTGGTTTGGTAATCGGCTCGGTTAGCGCGACTGGCTAGCTCAAGCGCTTCCTGGTAGATCGTCGCTGCCTGGCGAAATTGGTTCATCATCCGTTGGATGTGGCCAATCTTGATCACACTCAGTGCGGCGCCGGCAGAGTCCTGGCGCTGCGTGAAAATATCAAAGCTCTCTTTTAGCTCCAACTGCGCGGCAGCGAGATCGGAAGCTGTGCTTTTAGCGTCACCAGTGCGGCGGACGTGGTCCACCCATTGATCGATCTTCGCGATGCCCTCTTTCTGCAGTTGCCGCGGATCGCCGCTCTGTTGTGCAGACAACGCGCGTGCTGCTATTAGCATTATGGACAACAGCATCCAGCGCGCAAACGTTTTGGTTGGGCACGTAACGTTCATCGCCCTCTCCTTTGGCAGCTACCGACTTCTATCTTGCAAACCAGTTTCCACTAGACCAAGCCCGATTGGCTATAGCAGGCACTGAAGGGCCGTTCACGTATGACTATGTCGAACTCGATTACAGTATCCGGTCAGATAACGCGGCCGGTTGCTCGGAAAATTCGGCAGCGCTCCAGTTCTTCGCTGCCAACGGAGTAACGGGAGAAGTAGATTTCATTTCAGTTTGGTGTCAGCCAAACGTCCAACAAATTACTGGTTATTGTGAAATAATTTGTCAGAACACCTTGGGGGTGTGAAACATGCGAGGCGTGTTGTTGCTTGCAACGGCGCTCCGACTCGCCCAGACGGTCGCGGGGCAGACTGAAACCTTCGATATTGCCACCTTCGTAGCGCCTCAGGGATGGAGCCGCGCTGAACAGAACGGCGTCTTAATACTACAGCAGCGCAAGGCGATTTTGCGGCGGACGGAGTTCTGCCAGATTTACCTATTCCCGAGCCGGGCCAGTCAGGCTGGCGCGCAGGAGAACTTCGGCAGCGAATGGGCGACCCGAATCCGCGGCACTTTCGGAGTTGGGGAGCAAGCCTCGCGGAAGTCGCTTGAGACGCAGGACGGCTGGACCGTCGTGATCGGCGCCGCCGATACGATGAAGCAAGGCGTGGCGATGCGCACTCTACTTTCGACCGCGACGGGATTCGGAAGTGTTTTCAGCGTACTGGTAGTAGTTTCTCCCAACTCATATGTCAACGAGCTCAACGCGTTTTTCCACAATCTAAAATTGCACAACGGCTACGGAGGAAATTCGCCCGCGACGGCTACTGGAGAGGGCAGGGCCGCAATTGGCGCGACAGCGCCTGGGACGGGGGCGTTCGGGGCGGCGAGTTCGGTCAGGGGCGGTCCCCTTGGCTATAGCTTCACGCCTCCTCCTCAATGGAGCGAGCAGGAATTGCGCGACCAGATCGTCCTGACATCGCCCGTGTACCAAAACGGAGAGCGATGCCAGATCACGATTCTGCCGATGGAGGAGGCCAGTTCGGCGCGGTTGCCGGATGTCGCGATCGGCACATTCCGCAATATCTTCAGGGCGGACCCTCTCGCTTCCTATCCGAGTCAGCCATCGAGACTGGCGAGCGGGACATCGCCCGGAGGGTGGGAGTTCTTCACGATCCACAAATTAGTAGGCGGACAGGAAGGCGACGGTAAAGGGATCGGGACGATTCTTCTGACCGCGAAGGTAGGGGACCGGATCGCGACGATTTACGGAATATCGAAAGACTTCATCGTGAGTAACTGTTTTGGAGAACTGGTTCGCGACGTGTGGCCGGGATTCTTTTACAGCCTAACGTTGCAGGGCGCGCAATCCGGGCAGCAGCAGAACCTGATTCGCCAAAAACTCGCAGGCACGTGGATAGCAGCTACGGGAACGGTCGGGAACAGATACGAGTTTCACTCCGACGGCCGTTACGCCGGGGCGGCTGCCCGGCAGCAATATTCCCGCGATTCAGTTACAACGACGGCCTTCTTCGGAGATGGCTCGTACTCGTTCGAGGGAAATCAACTCGTTCTGAGCGGAGACGACGGCAGAAGAAGCACGTTCTTTTTCCGGCTCGAACTCGCAAGTAGGGACAGTGGGGCGACGTGGTCCGACCAATTGTGCTTGCTCAGTCCAGGGATGAGCGGAGAGGTCTGTTACCGAAAGAACTAACCCATCATTCAAACGTTTTAGTCGCCATCCAGCGGATTACGAACGACAAAACGCCGTTACTGTCTCGTATTCTGGGGGCGAGCCGGTCACTTTGGCTAGCTCTCGCCCCGACTGAGGCAGCCAAAATTACCGCCTCCGGACGATCGATTCGCACCGTATCGGGGCTAACGAGCCGCACGGCTGCGCTGCCCAGAGAACAAACTGCCGGGTTGCAATGCCTGCGAAAATTTGAGTCGAAAATCAATCAACTAGACTAATCTCGTGACAGCGTGAATCCAGGAGAAAATGCGTGTTACGAAGAGACTTTATCGGCTTGGCAAGTGTGGCCTCAAACGCGGCCGCGTTGCTCCCTAGAGGGCAGTCATCATTACTTTTGGAGTCGTTCATGCGGAGACCTAGTTCAGAGTACGCGGACATCAACGGATTACAGCTTTATTACGAGGTCCACGGCGAAGGACCGCCAATCGTTTTGCTCCACGGGGGCGTTTCAGCCAGCGAAGTGTTTGGCCAGATCTTGCCGGAACTGGCGAAGACAAGAAAGGTATTGGCTGTTCACTTGCAAGGACATGGACACACGAAAGATATAAATCGAGCGCTCCGATTCGAGTTCATGGCAGACGATGTAGCTGCCCTGCTCGCCTATCTGAAAATACCCAAAGCCGATGTGTTGGGTTATTCCTTGGGCGGTGGCGTCGCACTGCAGACAATCATCCGGCACCCTGCGGTTGTCAATCGCCTGGTGGTCATTTCAGCAGCCATGAAACACGACGGATCCTTTCCGGAAGTGAACGCGGCTTTCGATCAGATGAACGCGCATGCCTCGCAGATTGCGGCAAATATCAAGGGATCGCCGCTCGGCCAAATGTATCCCGAGGTCAACTGGGAATCGCTGCTCCGGAAAATCGCAGAAATGGAGTCTCAAGATTTCGACTGGTCCGGGGCCATAAAGCAAATCAAATCTCCAACAATGCTCGTCTTTGCCGATGCCGATTCGGTCCGGCCCGAACACATCGTGGCATTTTATAAAGCGCTTGGCGGAGGACAGCACGATGCCGGGCTGGATGGCTCACTGCGTTCGCAGGCCCGACTCGGCATTGTGCCCGGCGCCACACACTACAACATCTTGTCCAGCAAGATCGTGCCTGAACTGGTTTCCGGCTTCCTAGCTTGAGTTGCAGCAGGGGAGGTTTGCCGCCGGGCGCCCCGCGCGGACGGAGCGTCTGCCACACCTAAAATAATCGGCATTGGACAGGAATATCTGTGCTACGGCAATGCGAACGCAATCACGCTATCGGCTACATCGTCGCCGCGTCCAACCGATCGAATGTGCCCGGAACCGCCGGCCGCAATCACGACATATTGTTTGCCGTCACGCCCGAGATAGGTGACGGGCGTGGTGTTTGCCGATGCATCGATCTTCGTCACCCATAACTGCTTGCCGGTATGTGAATCGAAAGCACGAAAGCGCGAATCGTTCGTGGCGCCAATAAATAACAGGCCGCCCGCCGTCACAATCGATCCTCCGAGAGAGGGCGTCCCGGTTTGCGGAATGCCTTTGGCGTCGAGTTCTTCATAGCTGCCTAACGTGGATCTCCATGCGATGTCTCCCGTGCCGGCATTCACCGCAATAAGTTCGCCCCAGGGAGACTGGTTACACGGATAGTGATTCTGATCGACGAAACGCGCATAGCCGTTCACGTTGCGATACGGCATCGGCGGCTCGCCATGAAGGGCCTTGGCGTCCGCGGGCGTTTTCGCCATCTGTCCAATGGACCCGATATCGCTCACATTCACAAAGATGTAGTCGAGGCGAGGGTCGAACGACACACCACCCCAATTGGGTCCGCCGATCGCGCTGGGGAAAACGCTGGAGCCTTCGAGGTTATAAGGAGTGTACGGCCCGTGATTCGGATATTTCGTAAGCAGCTCTTTGCAGAATCGTTCGGATTCGGGCGATAGTTTGCTCAGTTCAGCTTCCGTGATGCTGTTGCGCGCGAGCGGCGGCGGCTTTAGCGGGAATGGTTGAGTTGGCCAACTCTGCTCGCCGGGCACATCGCTTTTTGCGACCGGACGCTCCTCCACGCCGAAAATGGGTTTGCCGGTCATGCGATCTAGAATGAACAGCAGTCCGGTTTTTGTTACGTCCGCGACAGCGGGAATTTTCTTCCCGTTTTGCACGACATCGATCAACGCCGGAGGCGCGGCAATATCGTCGTCGAATGTATCGTGGTGAATCATCTGATAGTGCCAGCGCAATTTGCCTGTGTTCGCGTCGAGCGCGATTACCGAATTGGAATAGAGATTCGTACCTTTGCGATCCGCGCCATAAAAGCTGTCCGCCGGATTGCCCACGGGGATGAACACGAGACCGCGAGCCGCATCGACCGTGATGAACCCCCAGGTGCTGGGGCCCGAGCGATCTTTCCAGCCATTCGTCCCCCAGGTGTCGTTGCCGGGCTCGCCGGGACGCGGCAGTACGTGGAATCGCCACACCAGTTTGCCGGTTCGAATATCGATGGCGCGGGGGTCGCCGGATGGACCATGGCTCGGGCCTTCCTGCAGCGCGGGGCCGAAGATCGCGAGATTCTTATAAATTGCGGGCGGCGATGTCACGGAATATTCGGCGCCTGGATAATCGTCCGCAAAGCCCGTTCGGAGATTCAGTTCGCCGTTGTCGCCGAAGCCCGCCGCCGGCTTGCCCGTTTTCGCATCCAGCGCGATCAATCGCCCATCCAGAGTGGGCAACAAAATTCGCGGTGGAGTTTTTCCGTCCCCCGGCCAGTACGATACCCCGCGCCCGCCACTGCCATGTTTCACGTGCGGATCGTACGTCCAAAGCGTGCGCCCGGTTTCCGGCTCCAGAGCAATCACTTTCTGGCTGGGCGCCGTGATGTACATGATTCCGTTCACCACCAGGGGCGTCATTTGAAATATACGGCCAGGCTCGCCGGTGTGATAGGTCCACACCCGGGTCAGTCGTTTGACATTGGCGGCGGTAATCTGCGCGAGCGGCGAATAGCGCATCGCGCCGGGATCGTGACCAAACATGCTCCAATCGGTTTTGCCAGGAACTTGCTTCGCGGTGGGATCGACGACGACTCGCCGTGGGGAAGATGCACCGCCGGTTGAAGACGCCTCCGCCATGGTCGCGGTTCTCCCGAAGTGCGCCGTGAGATACGCAACCACCGCTTGTATATCCCGATTCGAGCCCGACGCGCCTCTCCGCACCATGTTGTCGACTGTGTCTTGCCACTCGGATTGAGTGCGCTTCGATGTAGTGACGATAGACAGGCCGTGGCAGCGGCTGCACATTCGCTCGAACGCCGGTTTACCCGGTCCTTCGGGAAGTTTCGGGTCATCGGCCGCGGAAACAAATCCGCCATAAAGTGAAACCGCGAAAGCGGCGTAGAAACAAATTCGCATCATCGGATTTCAATTCAAATTCAGTCGAGCCGTATTCCCGTCTTCCAGCCGTAGCTCATTCTGAATTGTAGGACTTGGTTCTCGCGAACGCCGGCCGGCGGGTTTTGGGCGAAGGTTTCCGGCATAGCATAGGGCCGCTCGCGCCTCGCGCGACAATAGTAAATTGACTGGATGCAGGATGGGTTCTGAAACGCCTCCATGCGGCTAGTCCCTTTCGCGCTGCTGCCGCGCTCCGCGATTTAAACAAATGGCGAAAACGCCAAGGTGCTTGAATCAGCACGTCGCGCGGATCGGCTGCATCCGTATGTGGGGTGATCGCGATTTTCATCCAAGAAGTTTAGGAGTGACCTATGAGTTCGCGCAATGCGCCCACGGAAGCAATCGATGCCGGCGCCCTATTGAACGCCTTGACGGCATTTCGGGAGGGTGATTTCTCTGTGCGCATGCCGGTTGGCGAGACGGGCGTCAAGGGCAAGATCAACGATACATTAAACGAAATTTTCAAGTTGAATGGGCGCATGGCCAGCGAGCTTCAGCGCATCAATCATTCAGTTGGCAAAGAAGGGAAGATCACCCACCGCGCCTCTCTCGGCGATGTTTCGGGAAGGTGGGCGGACTCCGTCGAGGCCGTGAATGGGTTGATCATCGATCTTGTTCAGCCATCCACTGAGGTTTCGAGAGTGATCGGCGCCGTCGCCAAAGGCGATCTGTCGCAAACCATGTCGCTTGATGCCGATGGGCGTCCGCTTCGAGGCGAGTTCCTGCATACGGCGCGGGTTGTGAATACGATGGTCGATCAGCTCAACAGCTTCGCGTCGGAAGTGACGCGCGTTGCCCGCGAAGTGGGCACCGAGGGAGAGTTGGGCGGCCAGGCCCAGGTGCGCGGCGTGGGCGGCGTCTGGAAGGATCTAACGGACAGCGTCAACTCCATGGCCGGCAATCTAACGGCACAGGTCCGCAACATCGCGCAGGTCACGACGGCCGTAGCCCGCGGAGATCTTTCCACGAAGATCACGGTCGATGCGCGCGGCGAGATTCAAGAGTTGAAGAACACGATCAACACCATGGTGGATCAGCTCAACAGTTTCGGCTCGGAAGTGACGCGCGTTGCCCGGGAAGTGGGCACCGAAGGGAAACTTGGGGGCCAGGCTGAAGTGCGCGGCGTTGGTGGCGTCTGGAAAGATCTAACGGACAGCGTCAACTCCATGGCCGGCAATCTGACGGCGCAGGTCAGGAATATCGCACAGGTGACTACGGCCGTCGCCAGAGGCGATCTCTCCACGAAAATTACGGTCGACGCACGCGGCGAAATTCTGGAATTGAAGAACACCATCAACACGATGGTCGATCAGCTCAATAGCTTCGGGTCAGAGGTCACACGCGTCGCGCGCGAGGTAGGTAAAGAAGGCAAACTGGGCGGCCAGGCGGAAGTGCGTGGCGTGGGCGGCGTCTGGAAAGACCTCACGGAAAGCGTCAATTCGATGGCCGGCAATTTGACAAGCCAGGTCCGGAATATCGCCGAAGTAACCACTGCGGTAGCTAACGGCGATTTGTCGCGCAAGATCACGGTCGACGTGATGGGCGAAATTCTGGAGTTGAAGAACACCATCAACACGATGGTCGATCAGTTGAACGCTTTCGCCCGGGAAGTGACGCGCGTGGCGCGCGAGGTTGGGACCGAGGGCAAACTGGGTGGCCAGGCGGATGTCAAAGGCGTGGGCGGCGTTTGGAAGGACCTCACGGAGAGCGTGAACTCCATGGCGAGCAACCTGACCAATCAGGTACGCAACATTGCCGAAGTGACGACGGCGGTAGCCAAGGGCGATTTGGGACGCAAGATTACGGTCGACGCGCGCGGCGAAATTTCGGAGCTCAAAAACACCATCAACACGATGGTCGATCAGCTCAGCTCATTCGGCTCGGAAGTTACTCGCGTCGCACGCGAAGTGGGAACCGAAGGCAAGCTCGGGGGGCAGGCCGACGTGCGCGGCGTCGCCGGAACGTGGAAAGATTTAACAGATTCCGTGAATTCGATGGCGGGCAATCTGACAGCGCAGGTGCGCAATATCGCTCAAGTGACCACGGCTGTCGCGAATGGGGATCTGTCGCGCAAGATCACGGTCGATGTGCGCGGTGAAATCCTGGAGTTAAAGAACACGATCAACACGATGGTCGACCAGCTCGGCTCGTTTGCATCGGAAGTCACGCGAGTCGCGCGAGAGGTTGGCACGGAAGGAAAGCTTGGCGGGCAAGCCGACGTGAAGGGCGGCGCGGGCACCTGGAAAGACCTCACGGAGAGCGTCAATTCGATGGCAAGCAACCTGACGAATCAGGTGCGCAACATCGCCGAGGTGACCACGGCAGTCGCCAAGGGCGACTTGGGACGCAAGATCACGGTCGATGTTCGCGGCGAAATCCTGGAGCTGAAGAACACGATTAATACAATGGTCGACCAGCTCAACAGCTTCGCATCGGAAGTGACGCGCGTGGCGCGCGAAGTCGGCACAGAAGGCAAACTGGGAGGCCAGGCGTACGTACCCGGAGTAGCCGGCACATGGAAGGATTTGACCGACAGCGTGAACTTCATGGCGGGAAACCTGACCAGCCAGGTCCGCAATATCGCGCAAGTGACCACGGCAGTTGCGAACGGCAATCTGTCCCGAAAAATCACGGTGACGGTCCAGGGTGAAATTCTCGAGTTGAAAAACACGATTAACACAATGGTCGACCAGCTCAACAGTTTTGCTTCGGAAGTGACGCGCGTGGCACGAGAAGTCGGCACGGAGGGCAAGCTTGGCGGGCAAGCCGACGTGAAGGGCGTGGCCGGCACGTGGAAAGATTTGACGGAGAACGTCAACTCGATGGCGGCCAATCTGACGACTCAGGTCCGCGGTATTGCTAAAGTCGTCACCGCCGTGGCGAACGGAGATCTAAAACGAAAGCTGGTTCTCGAAACGAAGGGCGAGATCGCGGAACTTGCCGACACGATCAACAACATGATCGATACCCTGGCGACATTCGCGGATCAGGTAACAACGGTGGCGCGCGAGGTTGGCGTCGAAGGAAAGCTGGGAGGCCAGGCACGCGTGCCCGGGGCCGCCGGTATTTGGCGCGATTTGACCGACAACGTGAATCAGCTTGCAGCCAACTTGACCACGCAGGTGCGCGCGATTGCTGATGTGGCGAACGCCGTAACGAGCGGCGACCTGACGCGAAGCATTTCCGTGGAAGCGCAGGGAGAGGTCGCTGCCCTGAAGGACAAAATCAACGAAATGATTGGCACTCTGGCGCATACGACCCGCCAAAATAAAGATCAGGACTGGCTGAAGACAAATCTCGCGAAGTTCACTGGCATGATGCAGGGCCAGCGAGATCTGACGGCCGTATCGAAGCTCCTGCTTTCGGAGTTGACTCCCCTCGTCGACGCGCAACAGGGGACGGTTTACGTTTCGGATTCGACGGAAGAGGGACCCGCTTTGAACCGGTTGGCGGCCTACGCGGCGAGCGCGCCGGAGGACATGCCGGTTCAATTTCGAGTGGGTCAGGGCTTGATCGGGCAGTGCGCTCAGGAAAAGCGGCGCATCCTTGTCACCAACGTTCCGAACGATTACATCAAGATAGGCTCCAGCCTCGGCGAATCCACGCCGCTGAATATTATCGTGCTGCCTGTGCTCTTCGAAGGGCAGGCCAAGGCTGTTTTGGAGCTCGCCTCATTCAGTTATTTCAACGAAATTCATCTGGCATTTCTCGACCAGCTCACGCAGAGCCTGGGTATCGTGCTCAATACCATCGCCGCCACCATGCGGACAGAGGAACTGCTGAAGCAAAGTCAGGCGCTCGCCGAGCAGTTACAAAAAACTAATGCGGAACTCGAGGAAAAGGCTCAACTCTTAGCCGAGCAGAAGACGGAAGTTGAAGCCAAGAACCAGGAGATCGAGCAGGCAAAGGCAGCGCTCGAAGACAAAGCGGAGCAACTTGCGCTTACCTCGAAATACAAGTCCGAGTTCTTAGCGAATATGAGCCATGAACTTAGGACGCCGCTGAACAATCTTCTGCTCCTTGCTCAGATGCTAGCCGAGAACGCCGAGAAGAATCTGTTGCCGAAGCAGGTGAAATACGCCGAAACCATCCATAGCTCAGGGACCGAGTTGCTTGCGCTAATCAACGATATTCTCGACCTCAGCAAGATCGAGTCCGGGAAGATGGACGTCGAGGTCGGCAACGTCCGGTTTACAGATCTAAGAGACTACTGCTTCCGGACATTCCGCCACGTCGCCGAGGGAAAAGGACTTGATATCTCTATCGATATCGATATGGCCCTTGCCGCGGAGACACTTCATACGGATGCGAAACGGCTGCAGCAGGTCCTCAAGAACCTGTTATCGAATGCCCTGAAATTTACAGAAAAGGGCAGCGTCAGCTTGAAATTCGAGCAAGCGGCGAAAGGCTGGACCGCAGGCCACCCTGTGTTGAACCGCGCCAAGCGGGTAATCGCCTTCTCGGTGATCGACACCGGCATCGGCATCGCCGAAAGCAAGCAGCGGATCATCTTCGAGGCGTTCCAGCAGGCCGACGGCACGACGAGCCGAAAATACGGCGGCACCGGCCTCGGACTTTCAATCAGCAGAGAACTCGCTCACTTACTCGGGGGCGAGATCCGGTTGCAAAGCACTCCCGGGGCCGGAAGCACATTTACGCTTTACCTGCCGCAGATTTACGTGCCGGGCTCCAGCCCCCTCAGGTCCGAGTTGCCGGAGTCTGCCGTGCCGCTTTTAAACCCGGCCTCCTCTCCTCGCTTTTTGGAACACGCCGACAACGGGCAGATGCGGGCGGATGCAGCGGAGAATTCATCCGAGCGGATCGATGGATTGGTCCTTGAAGACGATCGCGCCTCGATTAAACCGGGCGATCCATCTTTGCTTATCGTCGAAGATGATGTAACATTTGCCCGCATTCTTATGGATTTGGCGCATGATCGAGGACTGAAGGCCCTGGTGGCGCTTAATGGATCGATTGCGCTGGGTCTGGCGCGGCAATTCAGTCCTGGAGCAATTACGCTCGATATCCACCTGCCCGATATCGCCGGCTGGACTATCCTGGACCGGCTGAAACACGATCCCGCCACACGCCACATTCCTGTACACGTGATTACCGGAGACGAAAACTGGCGGATTGCCCTCGCACTCGGCGCGATGACTTATCTCGAAAAGAGCACGGCAAAACGATCCCTGCTGGAGGTATTTTCCGACCTCCAGGAATCCATGCGCCCAAGCGTTAAAAGGATGTTGCTGGTGAGCCCGGATGCGGCGCTCCGCAGCCTGCTTCGCCGCGCGGTGGAGGGAAACGATGTAGAAATCCTCGAAGCGGATCGTGCCGGGCAAGCTCTCGCGATCGTCCAGAGCGAGCGCGTCGCGGCGTGCGTGATCGATCTTTCCGAACAGAATGCGCCGGCTCTTGAGTTAGCCGAAGCGCTTCAGGAGCGGTTTGGATGCAAAGCTCCGCCGGTCATCCTGTTTAGTAACGCGAAAGTTCCGGAAAATGAATTAGAATCGATAAAGCGTTTATCCCGCTCGACAGTCGTCCGGTACGCAAGGACGATCGAGCGAGTCGCTTGCGAATCGGCCCTGCTATTGCATCGGGCTGAATCCGATCTCTCGGATCGGCAGCGTGGAATGGTCGCTGAAGTCATGCGGAATGATGAAACTTTAGCCGGCAGGAAGGTTCTTATCATCGATGACGATGTCAGGAATATATTCGCGCTAACCAGTGTCTTGGAACAGCACAATATTGAGGCGATTCATGCCGAAAACGGACGCGCCGGAATTGAGCTCCTCAGCCGAACTCCCGACATCGATCTTGTGCTGATGGATGTCATGATGCCGGAGATGGATGGATACGAGACGACTCGCGCGATTCGAGGCATAAAGGACTTCGAGCATCTCCCGATCGTTGCGCTTACGGCGAAAGCTATGAAGGGAGATCGTGAAAAATGTATCGAAGCGGGCGCTTCCGATTACATACCGAAGCCCGTGGACGTGGATCATCTGTTTTCGGTTATGCGTGTGTGGCTTACACGCGATTGCGATATCCGATTCGCTTAGAAAGTTGTTTCAACTCGATACGAAGTGTACGTAAACGAAAGACCGGTTAAGATACTTCTGGTCGACGACAGACCAGAGAACTTAGTCGCCCTCGAAGCCTCCCTTGAGGGCGTGGGTGGAGAATTGGTGCTGGCCGGCTCAGGGACGGAGGCGCTAAGGCATCTACTGAGCGACGAGTTTGCCGCGGTTTTGCTCGATGTGAAGATGCCGGACATGGACGGCTTCGAGACCGCGGAGTTAATACGGAGCCGGCCGCGGTCCCGCCAGATTCCAATTATTTTTCTGACCGCCTACAGAAGCGACGCGCACTTGTTCCGCGGATACGATCTAGGCGCGGTCGACTTTTTGTTCAAGCCAATTATCCCGGAGATTCTACGCTCCAAAGTGTCGGTGTTTGTGGAATTGAGCCGGAACGCCGGCGTGCTGCGCGATCAGGCGACGGTTCTGAAGCGAGAAGAAGAGAAACTGCGATGTGTTCTGGAGGCGGCGCCGGACGGCATGGTGATGTGCCATGAAAACGGCGATATCGCGCTGGTGAATTCGAGGCTGGAGTCGCTATTCCATTATTCGCGGCACGAATTGCTGGGACGGAAGATAGACGCCATCATTCCCGATTGGAACCGTAACGCGGCCGCGAACGAGCAAGCCGACGTGTACGGTGACGCTGTGGTTCATGGACGCGAATTGACCGGAGTGCGGCGGGATGGCACAACGTTCCCGGTCGAAATCAGCTTGAACTCGTTCGAGGACCTGGATGGGCCTGTGTTGATAACGGCGATCCGCGACGTTTCGGATCGAAAGCGGGTAGATGAGGAAATCCGAAACCTGAACACGGAATTGGAGAGACGTGTCCAGCGGCGAACGGAAGAACTTCTCCGTTCGAACGAGGAACTCGCCCAATTCGCATACGCGGCGAGCCACGATATCCAGGAACCCATGCGCGTTGTTTCGCTATACGCGCAATTGCTGGACAGCCGGTTAAAAGGGCAACTCCACGGAGACGCGACGCAATATCTCGGCTATATCAGTGAAAATGCCAAACGTATGCAGGACGTCGTAAAAGATGTGCTCGCCCTCTCGCGGCTGGACTCGCAAGGCGAGGAACATTTTTCGAAAGTCGACTGCAATATCGCCTTAAATGAGGCGCTTGCGAATTTAGAGCAGAAAATTGTGGATGCTCGCGCACGGATCGTTTCCGATCGGCTGCCGGTCGTCTCGGGCGATGCCCTACAGGTCACCAGAGTGTTTCAAAATCTGATCGGCAACGCCATCACTTATCGCAGCGAAGCCGACCCGGAAATTCGCATCAAACTCGACTCCACGGAATCGGAATGGCTGTTTGCCGTGCAAGATAACGGGATTGGCATTGCTCCGGATTATCACGAGCTCATCTTTGGCCTGTTCAAGCGCCTGCACAGCAGAAGTGAGCACCCGGGCACGGGACTAGGGCTCGCGATTTGCAAGAAGATCGTTACTCACCATGGCGGACGCATCTGGGTTGAGTCGGAACCCGGCCACGGTTCAACGTTTCGATTCACCCTGCCGCGCCACTGATGTGCCGTCTCTCCCATTTAACCGGCGATCGGCAATAGAATAGATGAATCGCGCTTGCGAGTCCGGAGCGCGGGGGTGTGTTTGAAACGACGAGAATTTTTGAGCGCCGCCGCCAGCGCAATGGTTGTCCCGATTGGATTTTCCGCCCGCGCCGCAGCGAGCGATCGGCTCGGCGACCCGGAGATGAAGGGAGCCATTTCAACAGAGGCCGGCAAGACTCCGATACCGAACGCGGCCTGGTACGTTGCGGGGGCCGGAGGCGACGGCCTCGTCTACCGGCTTAAACCAGGAGCGCTGGCAAATGTAAGGTACATCGCGGCGGACATGCTGCTGGATGGCGATGCCCTCGCGGTATTCGTTTTGCTTTTGCAGGAAGAGGCGGGAGGACCTACGTTCCGCTTCACGTTCGGCGCCCTGACCCAGTGTTCGCTCCGCATGCGGCTGCCGCTTGAACTGCTGAACCAGAATCGCTGGATGATCGATCGCGAAGGCGCCTTCCTGAAACCCATGGCTTCGGGCGATCGCGTCGATCCGGCGAAGGTGGACCGCGTGACTTTGCAGATTCTTCGCAAGGGGCCGAATCCGGTGCGGTGGTGCATGACTGCACCGATGATGTCGACGAGTGAGGTTCCTAAACTATCGAAGCCCGCGCTGCCGAAGGGCGCATTACTCGATCGATTCGGGCAAAGCGCACAGCGCAATTGGCCGGCGAAGACCCGCTCGATTCAGGAACTCAAGGGCCGAATACAGAAGCAGTATGAAGACGTATCGGGCATCAAGTGGCCCGAAGAGTTCTCCGCTTGGGGCGGCTGGCAGAAGAAGAAATTGGGTGAGGGCTCCGGCTTTTTTCGCACGCACACAGATGGACGCCGCTCGTGGCTGGTAGACCCGGATGGCTATGCGTTCTGGTCCACCGGGCTTGATTGCGTCCGGGTTGATACGAACGCTCGATTTGACGGCATTGAGGGCGCGTTGAGCTGGCGGCCCGATCCCAAAGGCGAATTTGCGGAGATTTACGACGCCGTCGACGGAGGCGAGGCCGAAGGCAAGCTGGTGAACTATCTCGCCGCCAATATGATCCGCGCATTCGGGCGCGATGATTGGAAGGACAAGTGGTCACGCATCGCGCTGTCGGAAATGAAACGGCTGCGCTTCAACACGGTCGGCAACTGGTCCGATTGGAAATTTGCGAGCGCCGCGCGGTTTCCTTATGTCCGGCCGATGGAATTTCGCGGGAAGCGCTCCGGCGCGATCTATCGCGATTTTCCGGATGTTTTCCATCCAGGATTCGAGGCGGATGCCGCCGACTATGCCGCCCCGCTTCGCGAGATGGCCAACGACCCCGCTCTGATCGGATATTTTCTGATGAACGAGCCCACGTGGGGATTTCGCAGTGAGACCCCAGGGTCGGGCATGCTCTACAACACGGAATCGTGCGCCACGCGAAGAGAACTCGCGCGATTTCTGAAGGAGAAATATGGCTCGGAGTCCGCGCTTGCGGCGGCGTGGCGACAGCCGGTCACGTTCGACCGCATCGCAAACGGAAAGTGGAGCGGAGAGCTGAGCGCGCCGGCAGTAAGCGATCTGCAAGCGTTTAGCGTGCGCATGGTGGAACGGTATTTCTCGGTGTTGTCCAAGGCCTGCAAGCAAGCAGATCCTCATCACCTCAATCTGGGCATGCGCTGGGCAGGCATTCCACCGGAATGGGCAGTGGAAGGAATGAAATTTTTCGATGTCTTTAGCCTGAACTGCTACCGCGAAAACCTGCCGCGTGATGTCGCCGGGAAGATCCACTCCATGCTGGGCATACCGGTGATGGTGGGCGAATATCATTTCGGGGCATTGGATGTGGGGTTGCCAGCATCGGGCATCGGGCGCCTGAAGAATCAGGCAGACCGCGGGAAGGCGTATCGGAACTACATTGAAGACGCCGCAGCGGACCCTTGGTGCGTAGGCGCACACTGGTTCACTCTCTACGACGAATCCGCGCTCGGGCGGTCCGACGGCGAAAACTATAACATTGGCTTTCTCGATGTTTGTAACAAGCCATACGAGGAGATGAGCACGGCGGCTATTGCGAGCCACGAGCGGCTGTACGCCGTCGCGGACGGCAGCATGCAGCCGTTTCACGAGCAAATCGAGTATCTGCCGAAGTTGTATTTGTGAGCGATCGACTGCCGCACGTATCTGCTCCGCCATTGGCGCTGGCTGAACGCCTTTCTACGAGAGGCGAACGCACCACTCGATAACAATTTCTATGAGCGAGTTCTGAAACCCGGTTTTGCATCGCAAGAATGCGCTGTTTTACAAGACGCCGAATAGAGCACAGGTTGGCGATATTTTAATGAGCCTTATTCACACGGCCAAGTTGTGTGGCGCCTCCGTTCAACGCTGCGTGGACATCGCCAGATGGTTGTGAGAACGAGACGCGAACGCGAAAGACTGCGGCAATGCTTCCGGCCGCCGCGTATCCAATTGCTGTTTGTCGGCGAGTCGCCACCGGCATCAGGGCGGTTTTTCTATTCCGGAGATTCCGGTTTGTATCGCGCCATGCGTATGGCCTTTCAGATTGCCGACTCCAAAATTGACGACGAGAATTTTCTTACGGAATTTCGCGCGCGCGGCTGCTATCTGACGGACCTGAGCCATGAACCCATCGACCGCCTCGACGTGTCTTTACGGCGGGCGATGTGCCGCAACGGCGAAAAGCTTCTTGCTCGGGAGATCACGCGCTTTCAGCCGGGAATCATCGCTCCAGTGCTCCGCTCTATCGCCGGTAACGTGGAAAATGCTGTTGCACGGGCAAACTGGCAGGGTCAAATTCTTCAATTCCCCTATCCCGGAAGGTGGTCGAAGTATCGCGAGGCGTTTATCAGCGCTCTTGTGCCTGTCATCCGGCGCCTCAGAGTCGAAGAAGGTTCTGCCCTCTTGTCGCCAGGATCGCGTTAGAAGATGAAAAAATTTCGGAATCGGAGGTTAACTATTCCAGTTCCCAACCTCTGAACACATGCTGGTGAGAGGCGAGGTCCACCCTACGGCCGCGAAACTTAACTCCCTCCATCTCGAGGCAGAGGCGCTGCTCCGCACCCGATTCAAAACGAAGTTTGATCTCACCTCCCGACCCTACGACCCGCTGCCACGGAAGTGAACCGACGGGAGCAGTTCGAAGAAGCCGCGCCACGGCACGGTGATACAGAGGATATCCCGCAGCAGCTGCCACCTGGCCATATGTGGCGACTTTGCCCCTGGGGATAGAACGGATCATTCGCCGGAACGCGGCGTCCCGAAGCTGGTTCGGTCGCGCAGCATCCTTCGTAATTTGGCGAATCAGTTTCCGTGGGATAGCTGTTTGCGTCTTTTGCACATTCGCCACAATCAATTATCTCCCGGCGTAGGGGCTACATCATATCGAACAACTCAGTGGCTGGTACTGCCAGCGGGGCGGGCGCCTTAGCCGCGATCTTCAGATTTTGCCGAATGTCCGAAAAGCCGGGTGATGGCGCACTGTCACTTACTTTCCTGGCCTCCGGGTAAACAAAACATTTGTAGCGTTATGTTCTTCGCCATCAGATTCGGGAACACGGGAATGTAACAAAATCTCCGGCAAGCACCGAGATGAGTCCCGGCGCGGCCGACAAAGTGTCTGCGCCACGAAGAGGCCAGTGGAGTTCACGATTCAGAGCTTGAGGCCGCTTTGGGGATGACCGGAACCGGAATCCGGGCTGTCCGTTGCTTGAGGTAAACTTCGATTTGTTCAGTTGAAAATTCGAAGCCAAATTCGGCGGCATCGAACGGCTTGTTTTCCTGTTTGGCGACCAGATAGAAGCGGGCGGCCTCATCGAGTTCACGGCGTTCGCGGTCGATACGTTCCGTCTGAAGTTGCTTCAGTTCGGCCATTTCCTTTTCGAACCGGCGGCACAGGCGCGCTTCCTGCATGGCGAGATTGTTGAACTGCTTCTGGTAGGCGAGGAAGGTATGAGCCTGGATGAGTCCGGCGGCAACGGGACCGGCTTCGGCGCTGAATTTCTCCGCGAATTCGAGCGCACCAAAAGCGTAGATGTTGGCTTCGAGGGCCGGAATACGCAGCAGACGCCAGCGTGTGTCCGCCATGGATTGGACCAATTCTTCCTCGCGGGCGGTGGCCGGTTCGAACTCATCGATGAAGCGGCAAACGTGGTCCTGGTACGACTGGGCATCATCACCGGGCATCAGAATGGTGCGGCCGGTGAGTCCGGTTTTCAGTGCGTTGAGAGAAGAGCGCTTTTTCCCTTCTTCGGATTTTGGACCGGTGGAGGATTGCGCGTTCGCCAGGTTGGCGGCGAGTTGAGCTGCCGTGGACATGAGGATCTCCTGTAGTGAGAGGCGATACCTAAACTGGTCGCTTATGCTTCCAGCTCGGTTTCGAATTTTGCGTCGCTCAACCGCGATGCGGAGAGCCGGAAGCAGGCAGTTCCCGGGCTCGGAAAAACAGTAGCATGAGCGGCAAAGGGCATGATGGGTAAGTGGTTGATTCGAGAGAAGAAAAAAATGGAACTGACAAACGGCGGCGCGGAGGATGCCCGGAATTTAGTTGAAACGCGCGACTCTCGCCGGAGCGGTGATAGGCTCCGGCAAATGTGTTTGCAAGGAGAGTCGCAGATGAAGAAACGATACCAGATTGACAAACAACGTGCGGTACAGAAATTCCGTCAGTTCGCTGCCGAAGAGAACCAACCGATCCAATTGGTGATTCCACTCAAAGAGGTTCTTGATCTGATCCAGCGTGGATTGATGAACGTGGCGATGGCCGCTTTCACCAAGCTGGCCGAAAGCGTGATGGGACACGAAGTGACGGCATTGGTGGGAGAGAAGAACCGAGCCAACGCGGCGCGGATGAACAATCGCTGGGGCAGTGAACCTGGCTATTGCGTGGTGGGTGGGCAGAAGATTCCGCTGCAGAGGCCGCGAGTGCGCGACACCAGAAAACGAGAAGTGCCGCTGGGCAGCTACGAGTTGCTGCAGCGCGCCTCGCTGATGGAGGAGTCGGTATGGCAAAAGATGATGCACGGGATCACGACCCGCCGGTACAACGCCGTGGTCAAAGAATTAGAACAGGCGTATGGGATCCAGAAGTCCACCATCAGCGAGCACTTTATTGAGGCCAGCCGGGAACGTTTGGACAAATTGCTGGCGCGACCGCTCCGCGAATATGCGTTCTGCGCGATGATGATCGACGGAACGAACTTTGACGACCAACAGTTGATCACCGTGTTAGGCATCACGGTGCACGGCCAAAAGCTGGTGTTGGGGCTGCGGCAAGGCGCCACCGAGAACACCACGGTGGTGAAGCAGCTATTGGACGAGTTGCGGGAGCGAGGCGTGGATTTCGAAGTTCCACGGCTGTATGTCTTAGATGGTGGCAAGGCGCTCTCGGCCGCGGTCCGGCGGACCGCTGGGAAGGCAGGGTTCATCCAACGTTGTCAAGTCCACAAGGTCCGAAACGTGGTCGATCACCTCACCGAGGAGCACCAGGCGCACGTCCGGCAAAAGCTGCTCAGTGCTTACGGGATGCGCGAGTATATCGATGCCCGACGAGCGTTGCTGCGTCTCCTCCGAGAATTGATGGCTTTGAATCCGAGCGCTGCCCGAAGTCTGGAAGAAGGTCTGGAAGACACCCTCACGGTTCACCGCTTGCGTGTGCCGCCGCGACTACGGACCAGCTTGGCGAGCACCAACCCGATCGAATCTGCCTTCTCCATCGTGGAGACCGTGTGCCGCAATGTGAAGCGCTGGCAGGGCGGCGATCAACATCTCCGCTGGGTTGCCAGCGGCTTGTTATGGGCAGAGTCCAGATGGAATCGAGTGCATGGTTATCGTGAGATTCCCATCCTCGTCAAAGAATTGGAGCTCGCGGTCATCAAAGGTCTCCCTCTTCGTCACGCCACTGTGGCATGATCAGGAGGAAATTCCGTCGCGCGTTTCAACTAGAAAGCGGGCATCCTCGCGGCGCGAACCAAATGCGCGTTCAGGAATTACGCGCTAGTCCAGTGCGTCAACAAAATTGCCGTTTATGTTAATTGTGACGAGTATTGCGACAGAACCACCATTGAAGGTGCTGAAGCGTCCGCTCCTCCACAGTCGCGGTCCGGTGCTGGCACGCCGCCGTTTTCATCAACTTGGGTGGCCCTCGGGCTGTAGAAACATCCCGTCACGTACGAGAATGGACCATGGACCGCGTGAGGATGGACAAGTGGCTTTGGGCCGCCCGCTTCTTCAAAACGCGCGCGATCGCTGCCCGAGCCTGCGAACTCGGCAGGATTGAGTGCAATGGACAGAAAGCCAAGCCTTCGCGCGAAGTGCGCGCCGGCGACCTTCTGCAAATTAAGAACGACAGCGGCGAGTTTCAGGTGGAGGTCTTGCTTCTGAGCGAGATGCGGGGTCCGGCGACGGTGGCGCGGACGCTCTATCTTGAGACCGAAGCGAGCAAGACATTACGGCAGAAGCTGGCGGATGAGCACAAAGCGATGCCGCATTTCGAAGCGTTTCACGAAGGCAGGCCCTCGAAGCGTAACCGCCGCGAACTTGACCGCATTCGCGGTAGAGCGTGACCGCAAATTCGATTGCCGCCGGCGCGAAAGCGCAACGTGCGGCGCGATCGCCGGATGTCCAATTCAGTTCGACGGGAGCAGGCAGTGAACTGCCCGCCAGCACAATGAAGCGTGCGCCACAAAGGCGTGCCTTCTTCTCTCGCTGTGGGCGCGATTTGTAGAGAGCGAAGTGGTGTTCATTGGCCGTGAACCGCGCACTTGCGTGCGGCGGCTCCGTTTCAGCGCCTTCCGTGCTCGATTGTGGCGCAGAATATACTCGATAGTTCAGGCCTATGAGAATGATTCGTCACTCGGAGCTATATTTTTTGTGGGTAGTGCTTGTTCCCGCTGCCGCAACGCTGATGTTGGGCCAGGAGCCGTCTGCCTCGCTCGCGGCTCAGACCAGCACCAACGACGGCGTTAGCGCCGCCGCGATCGCGGGAGCGAAAGAAGATCCCGCCGCTTTCCAGCGAGGATCGAAGGCTTACGCAAAGTATTGCGCGGGATGCCACGGAGCCCTGGCGAGGGGAGGGGCCGGCGCCCCGAGTCTGGTGCGTTCTCTGCTGGTTTTAGACGACGAGAAGGGATTGCTCATTGCACCGGTTATTCGGGAGGGCCGTCCCGACAAAGGCATGCCTAAGCTTGGACTCAGCGAGCCGGAGATAGCGGACGTCGTCGCGTGGCTGCACGTCCAGACGTATGCCGCCGGCCACCGAGGAACGTATACTTTCGGCAATGTGGTCACGGGTGATGCCCAAAAAGGTAAGGTCTACTTCAACACCACGGGGAAATGCAGCACTTGCCACTCCGCGACCGGCGATCTGGCGGGTATCGGCAGCAAGTATGAACCCTTGTCGCTCCAAACGCGCTGGCTCCAACCGCGCGAGGGCAGGCGCGGACGCCGGGGCGCCGCGGCCGATTCGAAAGATTCCGACGCGGCGTTGCCGACTGTTACGGTAACACTGTCGCCGGGCAAATCCTTCTCGGGCGTCCTCGATCACATCGACGATTTTACGGTTTCCCTGCATGATGCCGACGGCGATTTTCACTCGTTCACGCGCAACGGCGCCACGCCCAAAGTGGAAGTGCACGATCCTCTGAAGGCGCATACCGACATGCTCCGCATATATACGGACGCCGACATCCACAACGTGACTGCCTATCTGGTGACACTGAAATGAATTTCTCCCGCACGCTTTTCTCCGGTATTTGCCTGGCGCTTCCCTGCCTCGTTTGGGGACAGGGGCTCGACCCGGCTGCACTGCTGAAGCAGCCGGCGAACATGTGGCCGACGTACAACGGCGACTATTCCGGCCGCCGGTTCAGCCCTCTGACTCAGATCAACTCATCGAACGTTCACGCCCTATCGCTCGCCTGGTCGGCCCGCTTCACCGGGGAATCGAGTGGCGGCATTCGGATTAAGGCGACGCCGCTGCTCGTGAACGGCGTTCTCTATTTTTCGGCTCCGAACAATGTTTGGGCCGCCGATGTGCGCAACGGGCGCGAGCTATGGCACTATCAATATCCACCGAACACGGGCAGCACGATTGGCAATCGAGGCGTCGGCATGTACGAAAACTGGCTGTATTTCGAAACGCCCGACAGCCATCTCGTCAGCCTGGACGCGAAAACGGGCAAAGAGCGATGGAAAGTCCAGATCGCCAACCCTAAGCTCGATTACACATCCACGGTTGCGCCGGTAATTATCAAGAATCACATCATGGTTGGAATCGGCGGCGATCACCTGGACAACCCTGGATTTCTCGAATCGCGCGATCCTGAAACCGGAGCCCTGCAGTGGAAGTGGTGGACCACGCCGCGCAAAGGTGAGCCCGGCATTGAGACGTGGCCGAATGAGGCTGCCGCGGCCCATGGCACCGGACAGACCTGGATGCCCGGTACTTACGATCCGGAGCTTAACCTTTATTATTTGGGCACCGGCAACCCGAATCCGGTGATGGCGGAAAAGAGCCGCAAAGGCGATAACCTCTACACCTGCTCGATCGTGGCAATCAATCCGGATACCGGAAAGATGGCCTGGTATTACCAGGTTTCCCCCCACGATGTACACGATTGGGATGCCAATGAGACGCCCATCCTGATTGACGGCACAATTGACGGACAACCTCGTAAACTGCTTGCCCAAGCAAGCCGAAACGGTTACTTCTTCGTGTTGGACCGAACTAATGGCAAGCACATCCTGACGAAACCATTTATCGATACCGTGAACTGGGCCAAAGAGATCAATGCGAACGGACAGCCTATTCCCGATCCAGCAAAGTATCCATCCGTCGATGGGGTGTTGGTATCGCCGGCATCGGGGGGCGCGACGAACTGGCCGGCGCCCAGTTTTAATCCTGAGACCGGCTTATTCTACGTAGGGTCCAGTCGCGCCTACAGCATGTTCTACCTGACCGATACGGACGAGCATCCGCAAGGTTGGGCCGGCCTCGATCGCGCTGCCGGAGGAGACGGCGGGGCGTTGCTTGCGATCGATTACAAGACGGGCGACATCGCCTGGCGGCATGATTGGCCGAGCGGCAGCGGCGTGGTTTCGAATTTGTCCACGGCCGGCAAGCTGTTATTCACAAGCAACGGCAATTACCTCATCGCCTTCGATCCGGCGAAAGGAAATATCCTGTGGCGTGCCGGTCTGACATCGAGCCCCAGCGGAGGGCCCATTTCGTACATGCTGAATGGCAAACAATATATTCTGGTTGCGGCGGGCGACACGCTGTTCAGTTTTGCATTGAATCAACCGGCAGAGTGAGTTGAGCGAAGCGGACGCGGCATTTGTGTGTGGTGTGTGACGGCGCCTTGGGCTGCGGCGGCCCCCCAGGCCCACTCCTCGTCTGGCACATAGAGCGGGCGGCCTACGAGGCCGCCGCAGATCGAGGACGTGCCCCACCAGGTAGTGGAACACAAAACATCGCCGGCGTTGCGGAATTTCCGCCATGCGCCGAGACGAGTCCCGGCGCGGCAGATACGAGTATCCGCGCCACTATTCGAGAGCGGTTAGAAGGTGAAGCGGGCGCCCATTTGCACCTGCCTCGGCTGATTGACCTGCGACGAGATGGTGCCGAAACTGTTGTCTCCGAAGCCGGTATCCGGATCTCTAAATCTAGCGGTGTTGGTGAAGTTGAAGAACTCCGCGCGCAGTTGAACTCTATACCGCTCGCGGAAGGAAAAGTTCTTGAACAAAGAGCAATCCAGATCGCGAATTCCGTCTCCGCGCAAGACGTCGCTGAAGCGAGGTTCATTTCCGGCAATCTGGTCGCCCGGATCGGAAAATGAGGCAACGTTGAAATAGTTGTCGGCTCCCTGGCCATTGACCACATCCTTGATGCTGTATTGGCTCCTGGGATCTCCGGAAACGTCTGGCCGCTGGCTTCCATCGGCCAGACGCCCGTTGCTCATGTAGACATTCAAAGGCAAGCCGGACTGAAGCGTGAGATATCCGTTCACCTGCCAGCCGCCCGCAACGGCGTTTGCTAAGTGGCCCCAATTCGCCCCGATCAGTTTGCCGCGCCCGAAGGGGAGTTCGTACGTCGCGCTGAATACGAGGCGGTGAACGGCATCCGTCGCCGCCACCGAATATTCGCCGCGGAGATTGTTGGGGTCCTGTAAACTCGGCGAATTCCCTAACCAGCCGTTGGAACTCGCGGACGAATCGTCGGTTTGATGCGCGAACGTGTAACTCGCGATGATATTGAGTCCCTTGGAATAACGCTTCTCATATTTCACCTGCAGCGAGTTATACCAGGAGTTAGCCACAAATTCGGCGAAGCCCTCGTATCCGCCGGGAAATTGCGGATAAGGCCTCAGCAGATTGATCTGTTGGATGGTCGGCTGGCTGTAAAGAGAATCCGGCTCGTTAAAGATGGCGTTCGGGCCAACAAAGTACGGATAAAACGGATTATTCACGTAAGCGTATAAGCCGCTCGTCCCATATTGTTCACGAAGAGCCGTGCTGACGAAGTTGCGGTTGCGGACATAGGCATCCGGCAAATGTGTACTGCGATTGGCTGAATACGCTAGCTCGATGACCTGCGAACCCGGAAGCTCACGCTGCACGGATGCCGCCCATTGGTAGATCTCCGCATTCCGAAATGTATTGCTCTGGTTCGATCCGGATGGGAATCCCCAGCCGTTCAGGTTGCCGTACTTGGTTCCCTGAGCCGCGACGTTGCCGTAGGGAAACGGATTTTCCAGCGTGGCGAATGGCGTCAGGCCGTTGTCCAAGCTGGAATAGTAATTCAAATCCTTGCGGTAAGCGGGACCGAGATCCTGATACGACGTTGCGTAATTGACTCCGTAGTAAATGCCGGCTCCGCCGCGAATCACAGTTTTAGGATTGAGTTGAAAGGCGACGCCGAGCCGCGGTCCAAAATTGTTCCAATCCGTGTTGGCGTGTTGTTTCCCATAAGCGCTGAATTGATCGATGCCGCGGATCTCACCGACGCCGGGCACCGAAACTCCGGTGTCCGCCGTGAAATTCGCAATCTGCAAACGGTTGTAGCGATCCTGGTAGGGCGTGCTGAACTCGTAACGCAATCCGAGGTTCAGCGTTAATCTGTCGGTTACTTTCCAGTCGTCCTGGATGAAGAAGGAAGTCTCACGTGACTTTTCCGCGACGCTGGGATGAATGCTCAAATCGCCGCCGCCGGCCCAGCCGGTCAACAAGGAAGCGATTCCATTCCCCTGAGCGGAATTCGGATCGAGGGAATACTGCATTGTCTGTCCCTGGCTGAAAGAAAATTGCCCGCTGGGATGCGGCGGCTGGAAAAAGTTCGACAACAGAATTCGCGATTCGCCTCCGAATTGCACATTGTGGGCGCCGATGACCTTGCTCGCCGTCGAATCGAGAACGAATTGGGTTTGTGCTTCGATGGTTTGCGTATAGCCGGTGAGACCCATCGTTTGATAGTTCTGGACGTCGATTTCCGGAAACACATTCGACCCATTCGCGGTTTCGAGAATGCTTGGGAAGCCTACCGACACCGGATCTACGTTGTTGTCCGGATAGCGGGTCTGATGGTGGCGGTCCACGCCTAAACGCGTGGTCCATATAAATGTCGGCGTGGGTGTAAAGGTGTATTCGAGGACGCCGTTGTAGTAGTCGTTCCTCTCGTCGCCCTGCCCTACCGCTCCCTGAAAATCCTCCGGCGATTGCCGGCGAAGATAGCCTTTGCTGAACCGCCCGCTCAGTTTATTCTTTTCATTCAGAATTTCATCGACCTTCAGATTGTATTGGTGCGCCGGCTGGCCAAGCAGATAGTTTTTCGTAAAGTTATTGAACCCGGTATTGGCGTCACCGGCGCCAGTGGGACTGGGGTAAAGCGAAAGAATTTTGACGGCGATGGGGTTGAACTGCGATTGCGGAATCCGATTGTTCGCAAAAGCAGCCCTCACAACGTCCGGCTGACCCTCCGGGTCAAGCCTGTTCATGGCGCTTGCGGGATTATAGATCTGCTGCAGACTCCCGTCCTGATTGAACGTCTGCGAAAAATCTCCCTGCATTTGCGCGGCGGTGGGAACGGTGGTCGTGAGCGTGTACGGTTGATTGAATCGAGTCTGATCGTAGTTGAAGAAGTAAAACATCTTGTTCTTCACGATCGGACCGCCCACTGTTCCGCCAAACTGATCGCGGGCATAATCGGGCTTGGCTTCCCCTGCCCTGTTTGCAAAGAAATCGTTGGCGTTCATCGCGGCGCGCTGGCCGAACCAATAGCCGCTGCCGTGAAGTTCGTTTGTGCCGGACTTACTGATGATGTTGACCACGGTTCCGCCATTGCTCCCGTATTCCGCCGAGAAACCGTTGGTCTGCACTTTAAATTCATCGATGATCTCAATAGAAGGCTGATAGTGCGACCAGAACATAGCGCCTTCGCCCGCTTCCGGGACGCTCAGGATAGAGCCATCGAGCCGCATCTCGGCCGATGAGTTGCGTTGGCCGTTCGACACAAAGTTCTCGTTGGTTTGATCGGTGGCGTAGCCCTGGGATTCGGTGACGCCAGGGGCGAGAAAGGCGAGCTTTTCCACCTGGCGATTGAACAATGGCATTTCGGTAATGTAGCGGCTTGTGATCTCCTGACCGAGTTCGCCATTATCGGAATTCAGGAGCACGGCATTGGCTTTCACATCGACGCTGCTGGTTGTGCTGCCGATCTTCAATTGCAGATCGAGGCTGCTCTGCTGGCTGACGCGAAGCGTGACACCCGATTGCACGAGTTTGGCGAATCCGGTCGCTTCGACGGTGATTCTGTAGGTAGCCGGTTTCAGCGCCGCGAAAGCGTAACGTCCGCTACCATCCGTTACGACGGTGGTTGCCACGCCTGTGGCTTCATTCTCGATAGCGACCTTCGCGCCAGGCACGATTCCACCCGATTCGTCCTTCACAACTCCGCGCAGTTGTGCGGTGAAATTCGCCTGCGCCGTCAAGTAGGGGGCGGTTGCGAACGGGATGAGGCAGAACAGAGCTGTGATGAACGGGTTGAGTTTCGACGTGAAGGTCCACATAAGAATTTGCTTGAGTGCAAACGTGTGCAGTGTACTGCTGAAAATACCAGTCCGTCAAGATAATTTCGGATATCGACCTTATGAAGCTGGCAATACGAGCATTGCCAATCCGTAATGAACGCTCAATCGACGTTACAGATCGGACGGGAAGCCAAACACGTGACATTGCATGCCACAATAGAGCAAAATGATTGAGATCGTTCAGCGCGGCAATGGCGGCCGCCGCGCGTGTGAGACGATTTGCGATTTCGAGAGCGCGTTGCCCTTCATCCCTTCGAGATGGATGAACGTCGCGCACATCTGCATCGTGCGACTGAGCGCGGCGCCTACAGCCTCATGACTGCCTCCGAGTTGCTGCGCCGAATGAAGGAGATGCGCGTCCTGGTGGTCGGCGATATCTGCCTGGATCGCTGGTGTATCTACGAACCATCCCTTTCGGAAGCATCGAGAGAAACGGGATTGCCGCGAACGGCCGTCACGCGTACGGAAACGACGCCTGGCGCGGCCGGCACGGTCGCGAATAATCTTCGATCGCTGGGCGTGGGCGATGTCGCCGTCCTTGGCCTCGCCGCGGACGACGGACATGGCTACGAACTTTTGAAAGCGATGAAATCGCGCGGCATTCGCACCGATTTACTGGTTAAAAACAGCGAACTGCCGACATTTACTTACACAAAATTGATCAATTCGGAGACGGGCGTCGAAGATAAGTCCCGCGTCGATTTCGTATTCACGCAAGATATCCCGGTGGATGTCGAGGACGCGGTCTGCGAGCAATTGCGGAAATACGGCCGCGATTTCGATCTGATCTGTGTCTCCGATCAAGCCGAGACGGAGCGCGGCGGAATTGTGACCGCCGCAACGCGAGACACGCTCGCTGAACTGGCGGGCGCGGGAAAACTGATCTGGGTGGATTCCCGCCGCAGGATCGAGCATTTTCGGTCAGCCGTTCTGAAGGTGAATCACCAGGAGGCGTCGGAAGCGCGAGCGCGCTGCGGGAACGCGCCGCTATCGGACATTCTTAAAACGACCGAAGCGCCGGCGATGTTTGTGACTCATGGCGGAAACGGCGTGCAGATCCTGAACCAAGCCGGCGAAACATGGCTAATGACCAAACGCGTCGTGGCTCCGGTGGATATTTGCGGCGCTGGCGACAGTTTCACGGCAGGGGCGGCGTGCGCACTGGCGGCGGGAGCAAATCACCATGCCGCGGCTCGCCTCGGGCATCTTGTCGCCTCCATCACGATTATGAAGGAGGGCACCGGCGTTGCGTATCCCGGCGAGTTGCTCGAAGCGGAGAAAGCGGGCGAATGAA
Organism: Bryobacterales bacterium KBS 96; assembly: GCA_000381625.1. Classification (GTDB taxonomy): domain Bacteria; phylum Acidobacteriota; class Terriglobia; order Bryobacterales; family Bryobacteraceae; genus KBS-96. The sequence continues at coordinate 6,401,988 of KB906767.1, read as the reverse complement.
GACACTCGCAATTGACGTCGGCGGGACAAAATTCAGTGTGGCGGGTTTCGATGGGGACCTTATGGCGTTGCGCGAATCGCGCGCAACGGATCGGGAGGGTGGTCCCGAGTGGCTCTATTCGCAAATTTCCCTGATTTACCGCGATTGGCGAGAGAAACAAGGCTTTAGCGCCGAGCGCGTTGGCGTCGGATTTGGAGGCCCAGTCGATTTCGACCGGCAGACTATAACACTATCGACGCATGTCGGCGGCTGGCAAGGTTTTCCGCTGCTGGATAGACTCGACGAACTGTGCGGCGTCCGGCCGGTGATGGACAACGACGCAAACGTAGGAGCGCTCGGAGAATATTACTTCGGCGCCGGCCGGGGCGCCGATCCTTTATTTTATATGACCCTGTCGACGGGCATCGGCGGCGGCATCGTGTGGCAGGGAACGGCCTACCGCGGCGCTGATTCATACGGCGGCGAATTAGGCCATCTCACGATCCGGCCCGGTGGGCCGGAGTGTCTATGCGGCGCGCGCGGGTGCTACGAGCGAATGTGCTGCGGGCTCTGGCTGGAGCGGGACTACGGTAAGCCGGCCAAAGAGTTGCTGCAGGATGAAGAGTTCGTGCGCGAATACGTAGTGAATCTCGCCCTGGGATTGAAAGCCGCTATCATGATATTGAATCCGGCGCGAATCGTGATCGGCGGAGGCATCGCCAAAGCCGGCGAGAAACTGTTTTTGCCATTGCGAACCGAATTACGGCGGCAGATTACAAGTTGGTCGCGCGCGCGCATCGAAGTCGTTCCAGCCGGACTGGGCGACGATAGCGTGCTCTATGGCGCGTTGGTTCTTGCCGGGGAGACAAAATGAGTTTCAGCGAATCGTATAAACAGCAACTGATTGAGACAATCGACAAGATCGACGACGGAAAAGTGAATGAAGCCGCGAGGTGGCTGGCACAGGCGCGGGATGAAGGCCGGCACATTTTTGTTTGCGGCAACGGCGGCAGCGCCTCGACGGCATCGCACTTCGCCTGCGACATCGTGAAGGGCGCAAGCTATCAGCGCGACAAGCGATTTCGAATTATGGCGCTGACGGATTCGCTACCGACACTGACGGCGTACTCGAACGACGTTTCCTACGACTGCGTGTTTACGGAGCAGCTAAGGAACTTCGCACAGACCGGCGATGTGGTGATGGCGATCAGCGGCTCCGGAAACTCACCCAATGTGCTGAGCGCCGTGGAGTTTGCCAATAGCGCCGGCTGCAAGACCATTGCCTTGACGGGCCGCGACGGTGGGAAACTGGGAAGCCTGGCCCAGTTGAATATCCAGGTGCCGGTGCAGCACATGGGACGAATCGAAGACGCCCACCTCATCATTTGCCACATGATTGCCTACAACTTCATGGAAAACGGAAGTACCCGGCTCTCCTCCGAGTCTAATTAGCTGTTCCATCCGACTTTCTCCAGGCGTCCACAAAGTGGAATTGGAGGAATCATGGCTATTCACGTAAGGGCGCTTAGAACCACTATTGTCGCGATGGGTTTGGGCCTGGCTGCGCCGGCCTTCATACCCGCCGGCGCAGCGATCGCGGCCCAAAGCGAGAGGTTCGATCGGGGGCGGGATATAGTCAGTCGGACACAATCGGATTTACAGCGTGCGGCCTCGTTTCATCGCAACAGCAAGAAGGAACAGGAACGCTATAAAAACGCGCAACATCATCTGTCCGAGTTAGACCGGCATTTCACGAAGGGCAAGTTCGACAAAGACACGATGGACTCGGCAATCGAGGACATCCAGAACATTCTGGATCACAACACGCTGCAGAGCCAGGACCGCGATGCGCTAATGCAGGACGTTAATCAATTGCGCGCGATACGGTCGAATCACGGGTAAAGCGGAGATTACAGGGCGGAGCGCATGCCTCGGCCCTACAGCGGCGCTACTCAACGCGCCACGGCGAAACGTTCGGCCAGCTTTTCAGTTGTACCGTCGCCCAGGCGGCCGACTTATCCCTGTGACAAGTCGTGCATGGATTCGGAATTTTGTACGCATCGGTCATCGCAGGCGTGATGAATCGGAACGTGTGGCTCCGGACATTAATATCGGCGATGGTCTGCTCGATTTTGGGCATGTGGCACGAAACGCAATCGTTTCCCGGGCTCCCTGCCTTGTGATGCGTGTGTTGCTCAATCGTGGCGGTATGCGGGCCGTTTGGCGATCCAGGACCGTGGCATTCGAGGCAGATCACTGTTGCCGGCTTGAGTAACAGCGCGTTGTTCTCCGTGCCGTGGACATCATGACAGCTCGAGCACTTGACGCCGCGGTTGTACATCAGACTTTGCACAAAATCGTTCCCTTGCATCCGGTTCTTATGAGCGGTCCCGTCCGGGAAATGCGTAAACGTGGTTTCACCGAGCTTGTGTTCTTCCAGCCTCCAAAAATTCTGTAGCTTCTGGCCGACATTGAAGCCGACCGGCCAGTCGTAATATTGACCTTCGATCGGGTTTTTCAAAGGCTGGCCTTGTGAGTGGCATTGGATGCACACGTCATTCGCTCGAACAACATCGAGGCGAGCGGGATTGACAATGTTCGTGCGAGAGGGACGGCTCGCATGCTCACCTCCAGGTCCGTGGCAGCGTTCACAGCCAACGTTCCATTCAGTCACAGATTTTGTTTTGATGTTGTAGTTCACCGAATGGCAGCCGTCGCAAAGCGGCCCGGTCGGCCGTTTCATGTTGTCCGGAGGATACAACGGCGCCCACCAGTCGGAGCCGTTCTTCACGAAGTACGGACGCCAGATCTGATGCGTGACATCCCATTGCGCGGGAAGCACGTAGTAGTCGCTGCCCACCTTTTTGAAATAGCGCTGCTTCCATTTGCTGCCGTAGACCAGCGCAATATCGTCTTTCGTGAAATGGACCAGCGGGTCGGGTTTCGCCAAGTCAGGCAAAATCGCATCCGGATGTTCGCGCGGGTCGCGCACGACATTGGCCATTCTGGTCTTTTTCCAACGTTCGTAGATTTGCGCGTGGCAGGCCTTGCAAACCGTGGACCCGACGTAGCGCGGGCCGGGCGGCACATCGGCGCCCAAACTTGCCAGATCGACAAGATTAAAGCTGAACAGAAGCAAAAGCGGGAGTAGGCCGATCTTCACGAATTTCCCCCTTCCGGCTATTGTCGACAGGCATTCTGAAGATTGTATGAGGAGAAGCCGCCGACGGCAACTCCCGGATGGCCAAGAGATCAAAAGCCACAAAAGTTTTACAAAGATTACGAAACCAAAGCCGGCGGGCAGGTATTTGAAACCTCGCCAGGGCCCGCGTCATCCGTTGTAGTACGGAGTATTAGTAGGTATTTGCGAAAGGTCGTTCTACTCTATAGGTAGGCGGACCTTTTTTTGAGCACGGGCAGCGCAATCCGAGCGGAATCGCTCGCAAAAATCTATCGCTCGGGTGGGAGTGATCTGGTAGTGTTCGAGAATCTATCGCTCGATATACGCCAGGGAGAACGCGTCGCGATCATCGGCGCATCCGGAGCCGGTAAATCGACGCTGCTGCACCTGCTTGGCTGTCTGGACAGGCCTTCCAAAGGTAAGATATACTTCGGCCAACAAGACGTATCAGGGCTTTCTGAGCGCGAATTGGCCGATTTCCGTAACAAGACCCTCGGCTTCGTGTGGCAGAACCCATCCCTGCTACCTGAGTTTACGGCACTGGAGAACGTAACGATGCCGCTCCTGATCCGCGGTGTCCGGCCGGAACAAGCAGCGCGCGTGGCGCGTACGAAGTTGGACGAGGTCGGCTTGAGCGCCCGTGAGGCGCATCGGGCGGGTGAACTTTCGGGAGGCGAGCAACAGCGGATCGCCCTGGCGAGAGCGTTGGCCGGGGGACCGCGGGTGCTGCTAGCGGACGAGCCAACCGGGAACCTGGATTACCAGACAGGCGAGATGGTCCTGACCCTGTTGACCGACCTGCATCGAACGCACGATTTGACATCGATCTTCGTGACTCACAACCTCTCGTTCGCGGAACGCTGCGACCGGGTTTTAGAGTTAAAGAAGGGCCGTCTTTCTTTTCCGGAGTTTCCGGGACTGCAGCCGGCCGGAGTAGCACGAGACGCAACCCGTCTCGACGGTGGCGATTATGTTTGAACGTTATACCGAGAAGGCGCGCCGCGTTATCTTCTTCGCAAGATACGAGGCGAGCCAGTTCGGGAGTCCTTATATAGAGACGGAGCACCTGCTGTTGGGGCTGCTTCGAGAGGACAAAGCGCTGGCGAACCGGTTCCTGCGGTCTCATGCCGCAATTGAATCGATTCGCAAGCAGATTGAAGCACACACGACAGTTCGCGAGAAGGTCTCAACGTCGGTTGACCTTCCGCTTAGCCACGAGTGCAAGCGCGTGCTGGCGTATGGAGCGGAGGAGGCTGAACGGCTTAGCCATAAGCACATTGGAACCGAGCATTTGCTGCTGGGATTGCTGCGCGAAGAGAAGAGCTTCGCGGCGGAGATCCTTCACGAGCGAGGACTGCGCCTTTCGGCTGTTCGCGAGGAAATCGCGCGGTCCGCATCGGAGAAAACCGCATCGAGCCGGCCGAAGGAAAGTTCGCTGCTGGCCGAGTTCAGCCGCGACTTGACGCAGGCCGCCATTGACGGAATGCTCGACCCGCTTATCGGGCGCGATGGCGAAGTGGATCGAGTGGTACAGATTCTCTGCCGCCGCACCAAGAACAATCCAGTGCTGATCGGAGAGCCCGGCGTAGGCAAAACGGCAATTGTGGAAGGCCTGGCGCAGCGGATTGCGGACGGCGATGTGCCTTCATTCTTGTCGGAGAAGCGCATCCTGGCGCTCGATTTATCGCTGATCGTCGCGGGCACGAAGTACCGCGGCCAGTTTGAAGAACGCCTGAAAACGATTATGAAGGAGCTGATGGAGAACCAGAACGCCATCATCTTCATTGACGAGCTGCACACGCTGGTTGGGGCAGGTTCGGCCGAAGGCTCGCTCGATGCCGCCAACATCCTGAAGCCGGCGCTCTCGCGCGGCGAGATCCAGTGCATCGGCGCGACCACGCCCGCTGAATACAGAAAATCGATCGAGAAGGATAGATCGCTTGAACGGCGCTTTCAGGCGGTAAAGGTCCCGCCTCCGAACGAAAGCGACGCGATCAAGATTCTTTTCGGAATCAAGGAGCGTTACGAGAAATTCCACGCGGTAGCGTACACGGATGAGGCGATCGAATCCGCCGTTTACGCATCGACCCGGTTTATTCCGGACCGGTTCCTGCCGGATAAAGCAATTGACCTGATCGACGAAGCCGGCGCCCGTGTGAAACTGCGCCAGACCACGCTGCCGACAGAAGTAGCCGATATTCAGAAGCGGATCAAATTCATCGTGCACCGGATGGAAAATGCCATTGCGAATCACGAATTCGAGAAAGCCCGCTTCTATTCGGATGAAGAGCGCAAGGAACGCGAGAACCTGCGCCAGCTTCGCGATAAATATAATCTCGACGATACATCCACCGGTCTCGTGACGAAGGACGATATTGAGGACGTGGTCGCCCGTTGGACCGGCGTGCCCATGACCGCTATCAAAGAGGAGGAAGTCTCGAAACTGCTGCGCATCGAGGAAGAACTCCACAAGCGAGTGATCAGCCAGGAGAAAGCCATCTCCGCGCTGGCCCGGGCCATCCGGCGTTCGCGCGCCGGCCTGAAATCGCCGAAACGGCCGGCTGGTTCGTTCCTGTTCCTCGGCCCGACCGGCGTCGGCAAGACCGAAGTAGCGCGCGCCTTGGCGGAGTTCCTGTTCGGCAGCGAAAAGTCGCTGATCCGGTTCGACATGTCGGAGTTCATGGAGAAACATTCCATCTCGAAGCTGATCGGATCGCCTCCGGGTTATGTCGGCTACGAGGAGGGCGGCCAATTGACCGAACGCGTGAAGCGCGCGCCCTACTCGATCATCCTGCTGGATGAAATCGAAAAAGCCCATCCGGACATCTACAACATCCTGCTGCAAGTGTTTGAAGACGGCCAGTTGACCGATGGACTCGGTAACACGGTCGATTTCAAGAACACGATCATCATCATGACTTCGAATCTCGGAGCGCGCTTCCTCGATAAGCGCGGCCAGATCGGGTTCTCCGCGCCCACTACCGGCAGCGGCATCCCGCAAAAGATCGAAGATCAGGTAATGAGCGAAGTGAAACGGGCGTTCAATCCGGAGTTCCTGAACCGGCTGGACGAAACCATTCTCTTCACTTCGTTGCTGGATGAAGACCTGCTGAAAATCGTTGAACTGCTGGTTGAGCAGGTGAATACCAACCTGATGGCCAAGCAGATCAAGATCAAGCTCGATTCCGACGCGGCGAAATATATCCTCGACAAGACCTGCGTGGACCGGAGCTACGGCGCACGGCCGCTACGGCGCGCCTTGCAGAAATACGTCGAAGATCCGCTCTCTGAAGCGCTCATTCAGGGGACTCTGCCCCACCCGGCCGAATTCGAGATTTATCTCGGCGAAAACGGCTTATATTGCCGTCAGATCGGCGACCTCGAAGGGCAACCGGTGGCGGCGGGCGTCGACGAGGAGATACTTCCCTCGGCCGGAACGCCTTTGTACGTGTTCTAAACCGCGAGCAAAAACTGGACAGAGGGCGAGGCTTCAATGCCTCGCCCTTTTTTTGGATCGTTGATGTGGGCGCAGCCGAGGCTCTTTGGGCTACGCCACGATCGCGAGCGCCGCAACCGCTACAGTGAATTTCGGACGGCATGCCGACGTAATCCACAAGCCGCTGACTGTGTAACCGTGCGACTGCACCTCAACCGTCGCCGCGCCGCCGGGCGAGTTCGCGGCGATCGTGACGGTTGCGACGATCTGCGTGTCGCTCGCCGCCGTTGAATACCCGGCAACGGCCGGCCCGGTGATCGTCAGCGACGGGTTTGTTCCGAAGCCATGTCCTGTAATGGTGACCTGTATGCTCGTGCCGGCGTTCCACGAATTCGGACTGATCGAGGTAATGACCGGTGTCGGATCTCCGATGCTGAACGGCGCCGCGTTGCTTGTGCCGAAGCGGGTCAATATTCAAATCGTCCGGATTCCATTTCCGCATTCGTCGACACGTCGCATTTACCTCGTCACGTTAATAACGAGCGTATTTGATTTTACGATTTTGTCAGTCTCAACATCCCGCCGATCCACTCTGACGCTGTATTTGCCGGGCACCGTCATATCATATATATTATTAAGAATTTATATTATTAAGAATTGCATATTCATGCAGAGTATCGCCAGGATTCAAATGGCCGGCAATCCTGCTTGCGTTGTCCCCTGCCGAAATCGGCTCTTTTCCGTGAAGCCGGCGGCGCCCCCACTTCGTTTCACCAGGTTCGTTTCCACGTATGTTGCGCACTACTATGTGGCGATCAAGCTCTGCCTCATCGTTCCGGATGACCTTCGATACCGAGATGGCATGAGTCGAAGTATTTTTCATAACTACGTCAATCCGTATTTTAGTACCGGAAGTGATAGTGTTGCCCGGCGTGCTAATCGCAATCGAAAACGATGGATTTGTATTTTGGCAAAAGCTGACGCTTGTTAACACAAGCACAATAACTAACGATAATATCGGGGACAGTTGTGCTTGGAGATGGTAGTTTTTAAGAACGTCACTTCTCACGGCGTCACAGTCATCGTAACCGTGTTTGATTCGACAAGTATTTTTCCTTTACCATTTCGCTTCTGTACTTGAATGCTGTACGAGCCCGGCTTATCGATATGGTAGAGATTAGTTACGTCGACCTTAAACTCTGTCGCTTCTCCCGGCGTTAGAGTCTTTGAGGCGCTCGACCCAATAACCACCAGCGCCGACGGCTTAAATCCAGGGGCCTTGCCTTGGGCATCCCGGACGTAAACCGTATAACCACTTGGATGCGCGTAACCGCTTGTATCCACATAAAGGTCTATATTGTGATTCGATGTATTCGTTGCCACTAGCTTGCCTAGTATGGCCGCTCCCAGCTTCACAGTACTCGGCTGTATCTCCAGACGATAGGACACATCTTTTGTTGCTGGTTGAGCAGGCGCTGCGGCGACTATACTTGCTATTACTGTCAAATACACCCATGTGCTTAAGGATTTCATATTCGCTTTCCTCGTATACTACTGGCAGTTAAGGCGATCGTTAGCAACGGTCAGTTTCCAAACCGGATAGGCCGAAATAGCCGCAAACCCGCTAGCGGGCGCGGCGGCGGTCTGACAACCTGTCAGGATGTATGTTGTGTTGTTTATACCCTGGGTTGTCGATAACGTATTGATCGCATCCCCCGTCCACATCCAGTTCAGGCTCCCGAGTGGTATGGGTATGGTGCAAGTGGTTCCTCCAGTGCAGGCGCGGTCTGGAGTGGGCGTCCAGAGTAGGTACATTATTGCGGTGAATGAGCGTGCCATTTCGCCGAATGTATAGCCTATCGGTGGAGCTAATCGTAGTCCGTCAGTGGCGGTATCGTTGGGCGCAGTGACTGTGTATACGTTGTTGTAACCTAAGCCGTACGGATATGTATTATCGAGTGCTGGCTCACTTGCATCTGGACTTTGAAAATACGCTGGATCGGAAAATGTCGTGCAACTGAGCGGCCCCGAAGGATAGCCCGGCTGCCCATTGGGCCAGAGAAGGTGTACCAAGTCACTTCCTATTAGCTGGACCCAAGAATAACTTCCTGTGTTGCCGCTGGGAAGCGTAGCGGAAGCGGAGAATTTAATGCCAGCTTGTCCGGAAGACGCTTGTACTCCGGTTAGAAGCATCGTAGGCGCACCTGCCGGATCAATAGAATTGCCGTTGATCGGCTGCAACTCGACACTACCAACCGTCGGCGATATGTTCGCATTTGCCGGTCCCCGGACATTAAATGTTGCTGTTGCCGAGTTAGCGGGCTGCGCGTTATCCAGCGTCCACGTGTACGTAACGCTGTATGTTGCTTGACCCGCTGTCCCAGCGTTGACCCAATAGAACGCGAAGCTCTCGCCACTGGGAGATGGGATTTGCGGCTGCTGGCCCGGTGTCCACCCCGCTATCGCATCGCCCGCATTCACGCCCGACCAGGTGCGGCTGCTCACGTGCAATCCAGGCGGCGGCGGCCCAATCGTCAGCGCAATTTGCTGCCCCGCTATCACGTTGACAGTTTGACCCGAGACGTTGGCCCCTTGGAACATGATTTGCGGTACCGGAGCCGGAATAGGATTCACGCTCGCGGTATTGGAGCCCTGCGGCGGTTGGCCGGGGTTGACAGGAAAAAAGCCGCTACCCGTGTAACCGTGCGACTGCACCTCGATCGTGGCCGCGCCGCCGGGCGAGTTCGCCGCAATCGTGACGTTTGCGACAATCTGCGTGTCGCTCGCCGCCCCCGTTGAATACCCGGAGACTCCTGGCCCGGTGATCGTAAGCGATGGGTTCGTCCCAAAACCATGGCCTGTAACGGTGACCTGTATGCTCGTGCCGGCGTTCCACGAATTCGGACTAATCGAAGTAATGACCGGCGTCGGGTCTCCGATGCTGAACGGCGCCGTGTTGCTTGTGCCGAAGCGGGTCGTCAGCGTCATGTTCTGATTCCCCGTTGTAGCGTTCGTCGCAATCGAATCGTTCAGATCGACCACGGACTCCGTCGCCGACGCGACGCTTAGGGTGACGCCGGAGCGGGGGATGGCCGCGGTCGCTTGGCCGGTAAACGGATCGACGAGGTTATCGCCGTAAATGTGAATCGTGCCCGAGGTTCCAACCGTGCCGCCGGAAGGGCTGATGCTCGTAATGGTCGGCCCGGCGCTGGATAATTGAAGCGCCGTGGAACCCAGATAGATATACTGGGTCTCGTAATAAGCAGGGCCGCCACCCGGCGCAAACGAACTACCGCTCGGATACGAAGCGCCGTCACCCACGCTCAAAAAGTAATCCGGATTGTTCCAATACGTGGTTCCATTGTCTACGGCGGCGGAGATCATTATCAAATCCAATACGCTAACACTGACGGTAACCGGTGGCTCTCTGAGCCTGAATCGTAAATGTTCCTGGCGTACGTAGATCGAAAATCACTCCGTTGAAGACGCCGGTAAAAGCGTCCGCTCCTTGACAGTCGCGGTTCGGTGCAGGCAACCGGCATCTTCATCCAATTCCGCGGCCCACGGGGCCGTGACCACTCCCTTGCTGTCGTGGCTCTGACCGAAGCCGTGCGCGCCAGCAAACGGCTTTGAGGGCTCTTCGAGACGCCACTGTGTGTACCAAACTGCGTGCTAAGCCACTCGCTCGTGCTGCCGGACACCGCCCAGCTATTGAACCACCGTGAACTCGATGGTTCTGCTGGTAACGAGGTTGCCCAGTTTCACCTTCACGGTAACGGACCACTGGCCATCGGACGAGAACTTGGGCTTGGCGATAAACAACCCAGGCTGCACGAACCAAGCCTTCACAGTCTCGACGGTGGGCTTATCGACGGGCGATATCGACAGTTCCACTTGCGCCTGCGGCAGGGGCCGCTTGCGGCTATCGGTGACATGCACGTCGAACGGCACTTCGACGTTGGCCTGGAGTTTAGCGGTAGGCTCGAAACGGATGGTGAAGTCGCCGGGTTGATCGGCGGCCGCGACAAGCAAGCCAGCGAGGCAGAGGAACAGAGCGAAAATCTTCACGCCCACATTGTAGCGGTTTGCGCGAGTGCCTATTGCCTGTCGTATACCAGATCCGCTTCCACTTCCCCGCGCCGGCGCACGATTTGCCGGTGAATTAACAAACGCCGGCCCTCTTTGGTGAGCTTCCATCGATCCATCAGCGTATAGCGGTCCTGCTCCGTGCCGCCATCGACCAACGTATCGAACAAAAGCGCGGCGCCTTCCCATTTCAAAATGCTTTTCCCGGTCGCCGTTCCAATCTTGTTCGTGGTCTCTCTTCGATTCGTCAGGTACAATTCTTCCCGCCCGCCGTCGATCCGGCAGCGCAGTTCCTGCCCCTTCTCTTCGATTTCGAGCGTATCGGCCGGCCGCACATGAAGAGCGTGAAAGCCGCTCTGTTGAGGATTCAGCTTCCAACTGCCGTGAAAGTCGCGATCGTCCCAAGAATCGGCCGCCTTTACGACGAAAACGGCGGATAAAAACGCAATACATAGCGCGGCAATACTGTATTTCGAGAGATTCCCCATTGTTTTGCATCATAGATGGCACAATCGCCACCGCGCAATATCCCCTTCCCTACAGCAGGCTATTGGCCGTGGAACTTTGTCCGTGATTGACAGGCTCAGAGCCGCTCTCGTTTACGATGGGGCGTGAGCCTCAAAGAGCCGCGGACGGCCAAACGCGCTGCGATCAGCGTTTTCCTGCTGTTTCACCTCATTGCGATCACGTTCTGGGCGCTACCGCTCAACTCACCCCTGATCGGCGTGGTGAGGGACACCGTCCGGCCGTATCTACTTTGGGCAGGTCTCTTCCAAGGCTGGAACATGTTCGCCCCCGAACCCATGAAGGTGAACGGCTACGTGGAAGCGCTCGTTACGTACAACGACGGCGAGATTCACAAGTGGAAGTTTCCACGCATGGAGAAACTCGGGTACACGCAGCGCTATTTCAAAGAGAGGTACAGAAAATTCGCGAATGAGTACCTGAGAATGGACTCCTTCGCCGCAATCCGGCCGGACGTAGCGCGGCGTATCGCACGGCTGAACAACCACAACCCATCGAATCCGCCGGCCGTCGTGCTGCTGATCTGGTATTCCTCACAAATCGGGCCACCCGGTCCGGACGGCTCGTATCGCGCAACGCCTTTGCGAGCGAACGTCCTGTTCACGTATTTTGTAAAACCCGAGGATTTGAAATGAGCGTAAAGGCTCTCGTGAAAGCGTGGAATGAGTTTTTCTTCGCGCCGGTATCGCCGCTGCCCGTCGCGGTATTCCGTATCCTTCTGGCGCTGCTGGCGATTGCCGACCTGGTGCTGCTGAGCCCGGACTGGCTCGCGTGGTTTGGACAAGACGGCTGGGTCAGTATGGCGACCGTACACAAACTGGAGCCAGGTGTGCGCATCAACCTGTTCACGCTGATGCCGCCCGGCAATTTATGGCCGGAAGTCCTGTTTTGGGTGTTTCTTGCATTCACTTTATTCCTGTTGGTGGGCTTTATGACTCGGGCGAGCAGCATCGCCGTGTTCATCTGCCTCGCCTCCATCCAGCAGCGGAACCCGTACATTATTCATCCGGGCGACACGTTCATGCGGGTGTCCGCGTTCTTTCTTATGTTTGCGCCAGCGGGCGCGGCGCTCTCCGTCGATCGCCTGATACGTATCCGCCGGGGGAAGGAGGGGCCGGAGATTGCGCCGAAAAGTCCGTGGGCGCAGCGGATGATCCAGTTCGAGCTTGCGTTCGCCTACCTGATTGCGTGCTGGTGGAAGTCGATGGGATCCGATTGGGTGGACGGCACGGCGCTTTATTATGTCTGGCACCTGGACCAGTTCCGGCGTTTTCCGGTACCGGCCTTTCTGCAGAACATGGTCGCGGTGAGGATAGAGAGTTGGTTCACCATGGCCATCGAATTTTCGCTCGGCGTCTTCGTTTGGTTTAAAGAATTGCGATACCCCGTTCTGTTGCTTGGGCTGTTGCTGCATTTGTCGATTGAATACGCGATGAACGTGCCGTTGTTTGAATGGGCGCTGCTGTCGGCCTACGTTCTATTCGTCGATCCGGCGGATCTGGAGCGCGCTATGCGGTGGGTTCGAGGGCGATTTCTTAGGCGCGCGGCGGCGGTTCAGCAGCCGGAGTAGAGATTTATCGGTGAGCGGGCGAGGCATGCCTCGCCGCTAGGCAAAACGCATATTTTGTAGGAGTCGGGCATGACCGACCCGGTTCTGGAACGCCCCGGGGCACACCGCTAGGACAGCAGCAATTCGAGGTCTTCGCGCTGCAGATTGCCGACAAGGCGGTTGTCTTCGCAAATGATGGACGCCGCCAGATCCCGCTTTCTGTTTTGCAGCTCCAGAACTTTCTCTTCGACAGTGTCGCGGGCAATCATCCGGTAAGCGAAGACGGTATTTGATTGCCCGATGCGATGCGTGCGGTCGATCGCCTGCGCCTCTACCGCCGGATTCCACCATGGGTCCAGCAGAAACACGTATTCGGCGGCCGTCAGGTTGAGTCCCACGCCTCCGGCCTTCAGGCTCACGAGAAAGAGCGGGCATTCGGGATCGTTCTGAAAGCGTTCGACAACCGCCTGGCGATCGACCGTTTGCCCATCCAGGTAAGAATAGGTCAATTGCTGGCGATCGAGATGCTTGCGAACGATGTCGAGGAAGCTGGTGAATTGCGAGAAGATGAGCGTCTTGTGGCCTTCGGAAGAGATCTCGGCCAGTTGCGGCAAGAGCGATTCCAGTTTGGCGCTCATATCATCGCTGCGTCCTCTTTGTAAAAGCGCCGGGTGGCAAGCTGCCTGGCGGAGGCGCAGAAGGGCTTTCAAAATCTGTATCTTCGATTTTCCGATGCCATCCTGTTCCACGCGGCCGAGCAATTGCCGCCGGTAGTGATCTCGCAATTCGTTGTAAAGCCGCCGCTGATCGGCCGGCAACTCGCAATACAGAGTCTGCTCGATCTTCGGAGGCAGTTCGCGCGCGACCTGCGATTTGGTGCGCCGCAAAAGAAAGGGACGCACTGCCCTGCCGAGGAGCTTGCGTGTTTCTCCGTCCGGATTGCGGAGACTGCGCTTCCCTGCCCGGAAGGCCGAAGAAGATCCGAGCATCCCCGGATTCAAAAATTCGAACAAGCTCCATAGTTCGCCGAGATGATTCTCGACGGGAGTTCCGCTAAGAGCGAGTTTCTGGCGGCCTTTCAGTAGCCGGGCGGCTTTGGCGGAATCGCTATCGCGATTCTTGATCGCTTGAGCCTCGTCCAGGATGATGTAGTCGAACTCCAGCTTTTGCAGTTCAACGATATCGCGGCGCATAGTGCCGTAGGTGCATAAAACCAGATCGTAGCCCGCAATCTGACGAAAACTGTCGCGGCGTTCCGCGCCGCTGTAATCGAGGATGCGCAATCGTGGGGCGAATCGAGCGGATTCCTGTTTCCAGTTATAGATCAGCGACCGAGGCACTACCGCTAGGGAAGACGCGGGCGCGTTTCCGCCCGCTTCGTCCCGCAACTCGCGGCGCGTTTCGAGAAGAGCCAGCACTTGTGCTGTCTTGCCGACGCCCATGTCGTCCGCGAGACAGCCGCCAAACCCGAACTCGCGCAGGAAATGCATCCAGGCAAGGCCTTCGCGCTGATAGTCGCGGAGCTGCCCTTCGAAGCCGCCCGGCTGCGGAGCGGGTTCTATGCCTTGAAAGCGAGCGAGATTTTCGCGCATGCGAGCGAACACTGCATCTGTCTTCACCTCTTCCTGGCTCGCGAGCAGAGCGTCCAGCAGACTGGCGGAATTGCGGGCAAAGCGTATCGCCTGTCCTTCGGTCCGGCCGATTCCGGCGAGCGCGCCATACCTGGCTTCGAAATCGGCGGGGATGATGCCGATGGAGCCATCCGGCAGATCGATCGTGCGCTGGTTCAGCTCCAGGGCGCGCAGAAGCTCGGGTATGCTGGCGCGCTGACCGCCGCCGAACTCCATGAAACCATCCAGATCGAACCAGTCGATTCCAGAGGAAAGCGAGGCCTCAACGGGACCACCTTCGCGGAACGCGCGGCCCGCAACCTCAACGCGCCATTTTTGCGACATCAGCTCGCTGAGGACAGCCGGCAATTTCTTTTTCGTGAATTGCCAGAATGGGCTTGGCGCCTGCCATACGTCATCGCGGAACTTCAATCCCAGGCCGGTAAGTATGGCTCCAAATTGCCGCTCTTTATCGATATTTCGCCAAACGATCTGGCGGCCGGATGCATCGTAGGACGCGTGGGAGCCCTTTCCGAATAGCACTTCAGTTTCGCCGTAATGAAACGACAGAACCGCATCCATGGGCGGGTTCCTATTCCACGAATAGGTAGAGTCCGCAATGCGAACGATGGGGGACGGTTCAGGCCGGATCTCGTGCGGCCTCAAGTCCTCCGGCCAGTCGATATCGGGAACAAACGGCTGCGAGATGAATTCTTTTAAGAATTGCTCGCCTTCCTCTTTCCGAACGACGATAGCGTGGCTTCTCAGAAGTTCAATCCAACTCAACGATGGATCGACATGAAGCCTCGAGATTGCAGTCGATGTAACCAACAAACCCGCCTTGGAGACGACGACCGCCTGCTCGAATTCCAGACGATCGCGCGAGCGGACAAAGTAACCGGTTAACCGCCAGGCGCCGCCCGTAGGCTCCTGGAACGCGAGCCGAAATTTCCAGGGCGGGCCATCATCCCACAAGAGGCATTCGGAGAGATTCTCTTCGCCGGGAGTTTCCCATTGCAACAGGCAACGGCGCGTCTGGCACATTTTGGGGAGCAACAGTTCGGCCTGCGCTCCGGCCAACCTGAGTTCCGAGTTGAGCCGCGATCGCGTGAAACTCCAACCGTCATCGGAACCCAGCGCCGTCGTCAAAATCTCGCGATCCAGATGGCCTTGGACACTTGGGAGAGCAACTGCTTCGATGGAATCGCGTTTGAGTTTCCCCCAACCTCCCGACGTGGTCCGGTCGCGCATTCGGAGTTGCACTGTGATGGTGGGCGTGACTGCCGTCCACCGCTGGACAATGTAGTAGATTTCGCGCTCCGCGGGCCACGCAGTACTGCGCGGGCGGTCAAACTGCAAACTTCCGAGCGCACGCTTCCATTCCGGGTCGGGCTCCGGTTTGGGGGGATGAATCGCTTGCACCTTTGAATTCGACGTCCCATTTCCCTTTCCCGATAGAGCCGGAATGAAGCTGCTCGACACCGATTCAAGGACGTCATCGGAATACTGAATGCCGTTCAGATCGTCACCGACCATGCCCAGGAGATAACTCTTCGCGTCGGCGGCAAGAATCGCGGCCCAGATGTGCGGGCAGACGGAGCGAGATCTGCGTCCGGGGCACGAACAATCGACCCACAAATCGGGGCCACGCCGCGACAGCGTGACCGCAAGACTTTCCTTACCTTCGACCACCTGCGCGATGACCTTAAATTGGTTGCCTTGCTTCAGAAGAACGTCATCATAGAGAAATTCGCCGGCATTGCGGATCTGCGGACGGACGAGGCGGCGGAGTTGCCGTTCCAGATAATCGGAGTGGGGCATGGACAGATTGCGTGCGCGGGCGCGTACATATCGAGGATAGCGCGCCGGACGAGCGACTCACCTGGGGATCGGGGGATTGAAGCGATTGGTAACGGTCAAGAAGGCAGACCGATAGACGAGCCATTCGGCGTGGAACTCGCTTCAAGGCGTCTGTAAAGACTTCTTCATCCAAGGCGCGCCTTCCGGCGTAATCTTTTGACACTCGCAGGATTGACATACCGTTTCACTATCGGCAGTATCTCTCTTGCCGATGCGACCGAGGAATCAGCGTAGAGTAGAAATTGGAAGTGTAGTGAAACTGCTTCATTGCTAAGAGCCTAATCTCATTTGACCTCGCCCGTCGCTTCGTCCACACGTTCATTCGTTACGCTGCCGCCCTGCCGGGCGAACTTCAGCGCATCGAGAGCGGCGCCGCGCGCGCCGGCCGTGTCGCCATTGGGCATAATGTGGAGCAATATATCCGCCTGCTCTTCCCTCTGGGTGGGCATGGCCTCACGAATCGCGTCGATGAACCAATGCTGGAACTCTTCCGAGGTCTCCAGCGCGCCTCCCCCGATTATTAAAGCATCGGGATCGAAAATATTGACCATCAGGTCCAGAAACAAACCGAGCGCGTGCGCCTGCACTCGGAAGATCTCTTTGCACATTGGATCGCCGCGCTCCGCCAACCCTCTTACAAGTTTTGCGGCCTGGTGAAGATCGACGGTATTTCCAAGTTCGTGGCCGGGATATCGGGCAAGAAAAAATGGAAGAAGACATCTCTCAATCGCGGTGAGGGAACATAACGATTCCAGGTCTCCCAGGCGGCCACAATTGCATTCCGGCGCCAGCCCGGTAGCCCCGCTAATTGCCTGATAGGGAATCAGAACATGGCCTAATTCTCCACCGAATCCCTTTCTGCCTTTTACGATACTGCCGTTCGTGATCACACCGCCGCCAAGACCCGTGCCGATGATTGCGGAAATGGATGTCGCTCGCGCATTCTCGCCAAAGAGCGCGAAATGGCCCCAGAGCGCTGCTGCGTTGCCATCGTTGAGGTAAGTCACTGGCTTTCCGACCCGGTCGGAAAGATTTCCGCGAATATCGAATCCTGCCCATCCAGGATGTAAAAAGTTCGTGGAGCCTCGTGCGCTTAGCACGCCTGCCGCGGTCGCGGGACCGGGAGTGGCAAGTCCAATAACCACCACATCTTTAAGCCGAATGCCGGTCTGTTTGGCGGCGATTTCGAGACCGCCCACGATTTGACGGAGGCAGACGTCAGGACCTTCCCGGGCACGCGAAGGAAACTCGCAAAGCCCCTGAATCAGAAATCGCGCCTGCCTATCCAAAAAGGTATAGTTAACGGCGTTTCCGCCAAGGTCCACTCCGGCGACTAACGGCAGGGCGCCACCTCCTTTTAGATTACTTCGGCTATCGACGCTGTCAGAGTATCAGGACGAGAAGCACCACCCGCGCGTGCAGGGGGAGGCCGGGGATTCAGGCGCGGGCAGTGAACTGCCCGCCAGCACGATGAACCGCGCGCCGCAGCATTACTGTGACGAAATACGCTACGAAGGCAATGCGAGATAGTTGCCGTAGCCGATGATGACGGTCGAGCTGAGCAGGATCAGAAGACCGAGGATGAGCAGGCGAATCGCGGTTCGCCCTGCGCCTTTCCATTCCTTGAGACCGACACCCCACAGCGTGCTGAAGATGACGATACTGGCCATGTGCAGCGTCCAGCTTGAAAAGGTATAGCGACCCATCTTCGTTTCACCCATCGTGTAAAAGAAGAACTGCATGTACCAGGTCACGCCGGCGAGAGCGCACAGCAGGTAATTTCGAATAAGCGGCACACTGACGGTTTGCTGCATGGTCGCGGCCCGTGCGTGAGAGAGCACGGTTGCAGTGGGTCCGGTGAGAGCCGTCTCTTCGATCGACTGGGGGCTACCCGCGCCCGTGAATGGCTCCAGCAAATCGGAAGCAAAATACTCATGCCCGGTTCGGTTGCGAACGTTCAGATACACAGTCCAGACGAAGTTAGTCGTAAACCCGCCAAAGAGCACAACAATCAGGACCGGCAGGCCCTGCCATAGATTCGGCGCTCCAGCGCGGACGGTTAAAACTTTCATGGGATCTCCGGCGGCGAGCCCGTAAGCAAAGCAGGCGCTCATCACGCCCGAAAGCAGCGCCACGACAAAGCCCTTCTTCAAATCGAATTCCACAATCGATGCACGCCGGGCCGCGGGCGACATCGACCGCTCTTTGTAGATGCCCGCCAGTCCGGCAATGGCGATGCCAACAAGGCAGGCCGCGATTCCGAACAGGATGACGCGTCCGGAAAGCGTGCCAAGCACTTGACTGGCAAAGGTTCCGTTAAAGATGGGGGGCATGAGCGTGCCAAATGCGGCGCAAAGTCCCATGACGATCGCCATACCCAGCGACAGGCCCAAATAGCGCATTGTGAGTCCGAATGTCAGGCCTCCTACGCCCCACAACAGCCCAAAGAAATAGCACCAGAACAAGGCGCCACCGGGAGTGTGATGAAGAACAAAGAGGAGATTCCTGGTCAGAAGAGAGGCTAGAAGCCAGGGCGCGATAATCCAGCTAAAGACGCCGCCGACCAGCCAATAGGTTTCCCAGGACCATCTCTTAACGCCGCGGTATGGCGCATAGAAACTGCCGGCGGCGAGGCCGCCCAACCAGTGAAAAAAGACGCCCAGCGCGGGGTTAGGATTCATCGGCTATTTCGATTCTGCGCAACCGGGGATCGATCGAAGCATTACTTGCGCGGTTCGCCGTCCTTCGCGCGATTCCGTTCACGGCGCTTCTTGGCCCAGCCCGGTTTATTCACCTGCCGCCCGCGGCCCAGCGCCAATGCATCCGCATCGACATCGTCGGTGATCACAGAGCCGGCAGCCACATAAGATCCCGCGCCTAAACGGAGCGGCGCGACTAAAGTCGAGTTGCTGCCGACGAAGACATCGTCGCCGATCTCAGTTGGGAATTTGTTCTGGCCATCGTAGTTGCAGGTGATGGTTCCGGCGCCCACGTTTACGCGGCTTCCGATGGTGCTATCGCCCAGGTACGCCAGATGATTCGCCTTCGCGCCGCTGCGCATGGTCGTTTTTTTCAGCTCGACGAAATTCCCGATGTGCACATTTTCGCCCAGCTCTACGGACTGGCGAAAACGTGCGAACGGTCCAATCGAAGCGGCATCGCCGATCCGCGTGTTCTCCGCAACGACATAGGGCAGTATATTCACGCCATTGCCAACCGCACAATCCCGCAAGATGCTGCCGGCTCCGATGCTGCAATTAGCGCCGACGCTCGTGGCCCCGCGAAGTTGAACGTTCGCGCCGATCAGCGTGTCCAGCCCGACGGTTACGCCGAAATCGATCAGCACTGAATCGGGGTTTTCGATAGTGATGCCGCTCAACATGAGCTCGTGATTCTTTCGGTTCCGCAGTATACGGTCGGCCACGGCAAGTTCCGCGCGCGTGTTGATGCCAAGCAACTCGGTTTCATCCGCCACCAGCATGGGCGAAACGGAATGCCCGTGCCTGCCAAGAATTTCGACCATGTCGGTTAAATAGTATTCCCGCGCGGCGTTCTCCGGCTTCAATTCGTCGATGTACTTCCAGAACAAAGGTCCATCGAAGATATAGACGCCGGTATTGATCTCCGAAATGCGCCGCTGTTCCGGCGTTGCGGCTTTTTCTTCGACAATGGCGGCGATGTCGCCCGAGGCACTTCGAACGATACGCCCGTACCCGGTGGGATCGGCAACCTCGGTCGAGATAATGCAACCGCCGCCGGCGCGCTCCTCCTGGAGATCGACCAGCGCCTTTAGCGTTTCCGGCTTCAACAGGGGACCATCGCCATTCAGGATCAAAAGATTTCCCGGACGTGACACAATCAATTCCCGGCAACACAACACGGCATGCCCAGTGCCGTTTTGTTCCTTCTGTTCGGCGAAGAGAACGCCGGGCGTATTGACGCTCGCCATCACCTGCTCCGACTGATGGCCAATCACCGCCACGATGTGTTCCGCCGAAGCGACATGCATCGCCGCGCGAATGACATGGTTCAGGAGCGTATCGCCCGCTGCCTGATGCAGGACTTTGGCTTTACTAGACCGCATCCGGGTGCCAAGGCCCGCCGCAAGAATAGCGACTGTCGTTTTGCTTTTCATCTCACAAGAAATTTCAGAGCTGCAATCGGACGCGCCGGCGAATGAGCCGCACCTTGGGCTTTTGAAGCCGGTCCTCAGGAAGCCGATCGTCTTGGAGCCGATCTTGGCGCGACCGCATCGCGAGAGCCACGATGATTTTTGCCGTGGCGCGAGGCTGATGCCTCACAAGTTTCGAGTCGCCAACCAGATCCGCGGCCACAATCTTGACGCCCAGTGCGTTCAGACGCTCGAAGTCGTTGTCTACCGGCTCTACGTTATGTTCGGCATACTTCCGCTTAAGAGCGCCGGAAATAGGAGCGGTATTCAGGACAACGTAGTCCATCACCTTCCGGCCGCGCGCGTGCTTCAGAATGGCTTCCACGTGCTGCGATGCGGTGAAGTTCAACGTCTCGCCCGGCTGCCACATCAGATTCACAAAATACAGCTTGAGGGCCGGCGAGCGCTCAATCGCCTCGGGAATGCCCTTCACCAGCAGGTTCGGGATCACGCTGGTGTAGAGCGATCCGGGTCCGAGCGTAATGATATCGGCCTGCGCAATGGCGTCCAATGCCTCGGGCAACGGCCGGCAACGGCTCGGTTTCAGCGAAATCTTCTCGATGGGCTGCCGGCTCTTGCTGATTTTGCTCTCGCCGGAAACAACTCTTCCACCCGGGAATCTGGCCTCCAGCGTGACATTCGATGAGGTGGCCGGGAAGATATTGCCGCGGATGGCCAGAATCTCAGAGGAGAGCCGGACAGCGCTACTGAAATCTCCCGTGATCTGGTTCAACGCCGCAAGAAAAAGATTTCCGAAACTGTGCCCTTTCAGTCCAGCCCCCGAGTGGAATCTATATTGGAAAAGCTTCGAAAGCAGGGCCTCGTCTTCCGAGAGCGCCACCATGCAGTTTCGAATATCGCCGGGAGGAAGAATATCGAATTCGCGCCGGAGCCTTCCCGAACTGCCGCCGTCATCGCTCACCGTCACGACGGCGGTGATGTCGACCTCAGGGGGCCCAAGCGCTGGCAACTCGCCATGTACACCTCGGGCGTACTCCTTCAGACCCGAAAGGACTGTCGAGAGTCCCGTGCCTCCGCCTATGGAGACGACGCGCACCGGATCGTTCGCAAGAGGGCTGGGAACGAGTGCTGCAGTGTTGGCGCGACCCGGCATGCCTTCCCGCTTAGGATCGCACGTCACACCACGCGAGGCGCAATAAAGGAGGAAACGACACCTTACCGGCGAGGCGACTTTGGATCTTCTTCCTCGTCTTCATATACGGGAACCGAATCCAAGTCCTCGGCCTCGAGTACCTGACCGCAATCGAGGCAACGAACATAATCCACGCCGTCCCGGCGATATAAAAATTCAGTCCGCTCGTGCTGACAATCCTGCATAGCGAAGTTTCCCTTATTCTAGTCTGCAACCATTGAGTGTCAAGTCCCGCCCGTAATCGAAGCCGAGGCCTCTCGCTTTACAATCAAACAGGAATTCCTGTATTGCAGCCTTGATGATTCCGTCTCCTTCCGTACTCGATCCGCACGATCCCGAATTGCCTGAGCAGATCCAGGGCATTCCGAAGGCGCCCGGAGTTTACCTGTTGGCGCCCCGGGCGGGCACTCCGTACCTTGGCTGGAGTTCTTCTCTCCCCCGGCGGCTTTCGCGTCTTCTGTCGCACGCCGGAGACGCCAGCGGGCGGTTGTCCAAGGTTCGGCAAAATCTGTCCGCCATTCAATTCTGGTTGACCGGTTCGCGGCTCGAAACATCGCTTCTTCTATACGGGCTCGCGCGGCAACACGATCCCGAAAATTATGAGAAACGTCTGAAACTCCGCGCTCCGTGGTTTGTGAGTCTCCTCGAATTCGATCCATACCCCAGGCTTTCCGTGCAGAATAGCATTCCCAGGAGGACGGCCGCGACATTCGGGCCCTTCCCCAGCCGCGACGCGGCGGACGCGTTCTGCCTCGAAACGTCGAGCCTATTCCAGATCCGGCGCTGCAATGAAAGACTCGCGGTATCGGCCGACCACCCCGGCTGCATGTATGGCGAGATGAATCTCTGCCTGCGGCCGTGCCAGCTAGCGGTTACCCGGGAGGAATATGCGGCCGAGACGGCCCGGGTCCGCGATTTTCTCGAGACCAACGGACGCCATCAACTCGCTTTGCTGACGGCTGCTCGCGACCGGGCCAGCGCGGAGACAGATTTTGAACAGGCCGCGAGACTCCATAAACAAGTTGAAAAAGTAAAGGCAGTCGGCGCCTTGCGAGACAATGTCATTTGCGAAGTGAGCCGCCTGAATGGACTTGCGCTCACGCTCGGCTCACGTTTCCGCGGAATTGCCCTTTGGCCGATGCTGGCAGGGTATTGGCAAGACCCGCTGCACCTCGATTTTTCCCAGCCGGAATCTCAGGGCAAATCGCTCGATCGGGAACTACGGGATGCTCTCGCGACGCATTTACAACACCCGCGCACCGAAGGCGTTCGCGTTGAAGAGATTGCGTTATTGACCCGCTGGTATTTCTCCAGTTGGCGCGATGGCGACTGGTTCCCGTTCCGCAGCCTGGAAGATCTAAACTACCGCAGGCTGGTTCGTGCAATATCGAATTTACTGAGGGAGATGCCGGCGGCAGGCCGATGAGGGTTCGCTGTGGAAGACGTCCGCGCTATCGCGGCTCCTATGAGAAAAGCCATCGAAACTGAGCCGGAAGCGTCAGCGACCCAGATGAACCGCCACGGTTCGCTTCGATCTGTTCGAGCTTCGCTATTGGGTCGCTGACGCTCCCGGGTCAGGTTTTCGTCGCCTTAGATGTGCGATCCGTTCATCCGCTACAGTTTCGAAATTGCATTAATCCATCAGATGTTACTTCAGCGCCGCGCGATTATGCGGCTGTTGCGACCCGCGCAGCATCTGCTCCGCTGCGGCTTCGGGTAGTGCAAGCGACACGTGCATGGTGTTCCCCTTTGTCGCAAGTTGCATGGTGTCGAGAGACTTGGCCATCAAGTCCGCCTCGGGATGGTTTTCGCGCTGCATCTGGACCATACTGGCAAAAAAGCGCACTACATCCGCCAGCGACTGCGCATCCTTCTCGGAGCGAGTGAGAGCTTCGAACGATAGATCGATGCCCTTGTCGCCAAAATGCACGCTTCCGTCCGACTGGAGAATGGACTGAATCACAGCGCCATTAAACTGCTGGCCGTGAGCGCGGATTTTCGCATTGCCCGGCAGCGCGGAACCCGGAATCAGTGACACAAACCACGCCTCGCCGGCGCTGCTGACCGTCTGAGCTTTCTCAGCGAGGTCCGGCGAATCGAGCACCGACTGCTGTTTTCGGTTTCTTACGATGGATTCAACGAGCGCCCTATCGCCGGCCACGGCGATTGTCGGTTCGAGCACAGCGACAGCTCCATGCGATTTCTCGCCGCCAAGAAGGATGTCGATGCCCTGGATGGTTTCAATCTGGCTTCGGTGACTGAGGGCCGTGGCTTTGATCTTTGCCGCATCGAAATAACCGCGGGCGAGAACCGCCATGCGCGGCTGGCTTGGATCGCCAGTGGTCGCGAATAAAAGCTCCTGGACATCGCGTCTGGGATCGAACCCGGTGGACTGGACGAAATTCTCCAATCCGGAGTCACCATCGTGCATACGGTTGAGCAGGTACTGTCCAAAAGGAGAATCCTTACTTTTATCCACCTGAACGCCGGAGAGCACTTTACTGGCGGGCGGAACCAGGTTCAACAGGCCTTGATCGACGCCGGCGAATGCGGCGCAGGAGAAAAGCGGAATTGCGGCTAAAGCAAGCCAGGCTCGGTGCATAATGAACCTCTCAGCCCACTTTACGCTGAAAAGCGGCGGAAAGTTCCCGGAAATTATTCCCTGTGAATTCGACAGGTTTTCGGAGTTCAGCCTGGCTGTTACACTGGGGCGCATGGCTAACGACGGACGTTCAACAACTTTGAGAGGCAACTCCCTGACGCTGGCAGGCCCAGAACTGAAGGCCGGCGACACCGCGCCCGATTTTGAAGTAGTCGACCCAAATCTGCAGCCCGTCACGCTGAAAGATACCGGCAATAAGATCCGCATTTTCAGCGTTGTACCCTCACTCGACACACCCGTGTGCGATGCGCAAACCAAGCGTTTCGAAGACGCTGCCGGGGAACTCAGCGATGTCGACATCTACACCATCAGCATGGATTTGCCCTTCGCGCAGAAGCGCTTCTCCGGAACCTTCGGAGTCGATCATGTCAAGATGCTTTCGGACCACCGTACTGGTTCATTTGGAGAGCGTTACGGGACCCTGATCAAGGATCTTCGTATCGAAAGCCGGGCGATATTTGTAATCGACACGGACAACAAGATCCGGCACGTCGAGTACGTGAAGGAAGTTGCAGAGCACCCGAACTACGACGCGGCGCTCAGCGCGGCGAAATCGACCCGTTAGAGCAGTGCCCGGAGTTGAAGACGTCCGCTCCTTGATAATCGCGGTTCGGTGCAGGGTAACCGGGGACCGTGGCGGGTTATTCGAAGAACCCGCTTGTTTACGCAATCCAGCTCCGTGTCAAGGTAAGCTACACCCGCGCGCGGCTTGCACCGGCGCGATTACTCAGAAAAGGTAAGACGTAAGGCGCCACCGCAGTCTCCTCCCGGATTCGCCCCCCAATTGACAGTTTCCTCATTGGTGGTGAGAGCTTCAATTTCCTACATTCGTCGTCCCCTATGTATGAAAGTCTCCCGATTGCGCATCTGATAGATAAGCGCCCGCTTACAGGCCGGCCCACGATGCAACACCGCCGAATTTTGAATTGGAAAGATGCGGCATCGTGCAATGACAACCGAGAGATGAAGATTATGCCTGAAAAAAAGACACTGAAAAAAGCAACGAAAGCCAAGAGAGCTGGCAAGTCCCCGAGCACTCAGGCTGGGGCGTTCGTCGAGGAGGAAATGGAGCACATCCGCAGCGGAAAGCACGGAGCCAAGTCATCCAAACAGGCGATCGCAATCGGCCTATCGAAGGCGCGCCGCGCCGGCGTCGATCTTCCCGCCCCAAAGAAAGGGAAGGCCTCAGAAGCCACACGGAAGAAGGCGGAACAGGACAGAAAGCGCGGGCAGCACAAGACCGGAGCGAAGAAGACGTCCGCCAAAAGATCGGCGGGCGCAAAGCGCGCGCTGAAGCGCGAAGGCCACTCCGCCGCTTCCCATCGCGCCTTATCAAAGCAGGCTAAATCGGCCGCAAAGCGGCGAACCACGTCCAAGCGCACCTCAAGCACCGCGCGAAAGAAATCGAGTTCCCGCAAATGATTCGGGGCAGGCGGCAAAATAATATAAGTGCCGTCAAATAGCTCGAAAAATACCGTGTCCAGAATACCGGTCGCCACCTATCGCTTGCAGTTGCATGCGGGCTTTGATTTCGACGCTGCAGCCGCGATAGCGGATTATCTGCGCGAGCTCGGCATCTCCCATGTATATTCTTCGCCCTATTTGCAGGCGGCGCCCGGCAGCTTGCATGGCTATGACGTAGTGGACCACCACAGCGTGAATCAGGAACTCGGGGGAGCGGACGCTCATGCGCGCTTCTGCCAGCGGCTCGGGGAGATGGAGCTCGGGCAGGTGCTGGATGTTGTCCCCAATCACATGGCGATTGCCGGCCGACACAACCAATACTGGTGGGATGTCCTAGAGAATGGGCCATCGAGTCCCTACGCTTCGTATTTCGATATCGATTGGCAACCGCTCGAAGGAAAACTCTGGAATAAACTGCTGGTTCCTATTCTTGGCGATCACTATGGTCGAGTATTGTCGCGTCATGAAATCAGTGTGAGCCGCAACGGCGGCGAGTTTCTAATCAACTATTTCGATCACCGCCTGCCGGTCGCTCCCAAATCGTTTCCTCCCTTGCTGTCCGCGGCGGCACATGAAGTTCAATCGGACTATCTCGCGTTTCTGGCGGATTCGTATGCCGGACTACCCGACCCCACATCGACGGATCGGGGCAGCGTATTGGCGCGGCACCGCGATAAGCAAGTGATCCGAAACCTGCTGACTCGTCTGTGCAGCGAATCGGAAGAAGCCGCGCACGCCATCGACAATCAGATAAAGAGACTCAACACAAACTCCGACGACCTTGACGATTTTCTCGAACACCAGAATTACCGGCTGGCCTTCTGGAAGACAGCCGGCCAGGAACTGATGTACCGGCGTTTTTTCGACGTGAACACGTTAGTAGCGCTGAGGATGGAGAGCGACCACGTATTCCTCGATACGCATTCGCTGATTCTCCAATGGCTGAAAGAGGGCGTTCTCGACGGCATCCGGATAGATCATCCGGACGGGTTGCGCAATCCGGAATACTACTTCAAACGACTACGCGACGCGGCCCCCGGCGTCTGGATTGTCGCCGAAAAGATTCTCGAACCGGGCGAGCGGTTCCGGGAATCGTGGCCAATTGACGGCACTACGGGATACGAGTTCCTCAACGAGGCGGGCGGGCTCTTCATCGACACCGACGGATTGCTCAAGTTGACGGACTTCTACGCGGAATTCACGGGTGAATCCATCGACTATTCCGCTCTTTGCCGCGACAAAAAAGAGCTCGTGATGCGGTCCATTCTTGGAAGCGACCTCAACCGGATCACTTCCCTTTTCGTGCAGGTCTGCGAAAGCCATCGAGACCGGCGGGATTACACGCGCCAGGAGGTTGGTCGCGCTATTCGTGAAATCGCGGCGTCTTTTCCGGTTTACCGCACTTACATGGTGGCGCAGAGCGGCGAAGTGACGGATATCGATATTCACTACATCGAAGAAGCAGTGGAAGCCGCGAAACTTCAACGCGCCGAAATAGATCCGGAGCTATTCGATTTCATTCGCGATGTTCTCACGTTACGAATTCACGGCTCTATTGAGAACGAGTTTGTGATGCGATTCCAGCAGTTCACGAGCCCGGTGATGGCGAAGGGCGTCGAAGATACCGTGTTCTATTGCTTCAACCGCCTCACCTCGGCGAATGAGGTCGGCGGCAATCCAGGCGATCCGGCGATCTCACCAAAGCAATTCCACGATTTTTGCGCCGATTTGCAAGCTACGCGGCCGAATACAATGCTCGCGACATCCACGCATGACACCAAACGCAGTGAGGATGTACGCGCGCGAATCGCATTGCTGTCTGAAATCCCCGATGCCTGGGCCGAGGCGGTACGGCGCTGGTCGGCGATGAACGAACATTTCCGCAGCGGCGCCATGCCGGACCGCAACATGGAATATCTGCTGTACCAAACCATGGTGGGCGCGTGGCCGATTTCCGTCGAACGGCTGCAGCAGTACATGGAGAAAGCTTCTCGCGAGGCCAAGCAGCAGACTTCCTGGATCAGCCCGAACGAAGAGTTCGATAAAGCTCTTCGTGAATTCATTGCAAAAGCTTGCGACAATAACGAGTTCCTCAACGACTTGAAGCAGTTCGTCGAGCCTCTCATCGGACCAGCTCGCGTAACCTCTCTTTCGCAGATTCTGTTGAAGCTGACCTGTCCCGGCGTGCCGGATATTTATCAGGGGATGGAACTGTGGGACCTGAGCCTGGTCGATCCGGACAACCGCAGGCCAGTCGATTACGATCTCCGGCGGCGCCTGCTGAGCGAGGTTGACCATCTGACTGCACGACAGATTCGTGAGCGTGAAGAGGAAGGCCTTCCGAAACTATGGGTGATCCGCCAGGCACTGAAAACGCGGCGTCTGTATCCGCATGCGTTTACGAGTGGAGGAGACTATCGTCCGTTGAAAGGCGAAGGGCGCGCGGCTGGCAATCTTCTCGCGTTCGAGCGAACAAATGACGTCGTTGTGATTGCGCCCCGCCTGGTTCTGTCGCTGGGCGATTCGTGGGGATCGACAACTCTGACAATCCGGCCAGGCAAGTGGAAGAACCAGTTCACCCGAGCGCCGGTTTCCGGCGGAGCGGTGAAGCTACAGGAACTGTTGAGCGACTTTCCCGTCGCGCTCCTGGTTCGCGAGCAGTAGATCACATGCATACGTTTGAAGTATGGGCGCCACGAGCCGGCAACGTGAGAGTGAAACTGGCAGACCGGCTCCATTCGCTAGAGCGCGATGAAGATGACTGGTGGCGTTTGAAAATTGAGCAGGCGAGGCCGGGAGACGATTATGCGTTCGTTTTGAACGAGTCCAGTACCGCGCTCCCCGATCCTCGATCGGCTTTTCAACCGTTTGGAGTACACGGGCCATCGCGCATCGTCGATCACAACGCATTTCGGTGGACCGACCAGGGCTGGCAAGCACCGCCGCTATCCTCCGCGGCCGTATACGAACTGCACATCGGCACGTTCACTTCTGAAGGCACTTTCGAGAGCGCAATCGAGCGGCTTGCGCATCTTGTGGATCTGGGCGTCACCCATGTCGAGATCATGCCGGTTAGCGAGTTTCCGGGCGATCGCGGCTGGGGATACGATGGCGTGGATCTGTATGCGCCACATCACGCTTATGGCGGTCCCGAAGGACTGAAGCGATTGGTGGATGCGTGCCACGCAAACGGTCTCGCCGTTTTGCTCGATGTGGTCTACAACCACCTCGGCCCGGTCGGAAATTATCTGGGCCGGTTCGGTCCATACTTCACTGATACGTACGAAACGCCATGGGGTTCAGCAGTAAATCTCGATGGGCCCGGTAGTCGCGAAGTCCGGCGATTCTTCTGCGACAACGCTCGCATGTGGTTGAGAGACTATCATTTCGACGGCCTGCGAATCGATGCGATTCACGCTTTTTTCGATCGTTCCGCCATCCATTTTCTGGAGCAGCTCGCAATGGAAATCGACGGCTTGGAATCTCATCTGGGACGTCAGCTCGTGCTGATCGCCGAAAGCGATTTAAATCAGCCGGCGGTGGTTCGGCCTCGCGAGGCATTCGGGTTCGGCATCGACGCTCAGTGGAGCGATGATTTCCATCATGCGCTGCACACCGTCCTCACGGGCGAGCGCACCGGCTATTATGCCGATTTCGGATCGCTGGCGAATTTGGCAAAGGCAATGAAATCCGTATTCGTTTACGACGGAGTGTATTCCGAGTTTCGTAAACGCATTCACGGCCGGCCGGTGGTCAACCTGTCCGCGACCCGGTTCCTCGGCTATCTCCAGAACCATGACCAGATCGGCAATCGAGCGAGAGGAGACCGAAGTTCCCATCTCATGAGCATCGGACGGCTGAAGATAGCGGCGGCTCTCGTTCTACTGTCGCCGTTTGTCCCCATGCTGTTTCAGGGCGAGGAATTTGCGGTGTCAGCCCCATTCCAATACTTCACCGGATACGAAGATCCGCAAATGGGGCACGCCGTCTCCGAAGGGCGAAAAAATGAATTCGCCGCGTTCGGGTGGAATCCGGAAGATGTGCCCGATCCTCAGGCGCCCGAGACGTTTCAGCGGTCGAAGCTGAACTGGCAGGAAGCCGGCGAGCCTCCGCATGACGCTCTGCTCGACTGGCACAAGCGGCTGATTGCGCTCCGCCGATCGAATAGCGACCTGACAAGCGGAAGTCTCGAAGACACGGGTGTAGATTTTGATGAAAAGCGCGGTTTCCTGGCGCTTCGGCGCGGCGCATTTATCGTGATTTCAAATTTCGCCAAGACTCGCCTCGTGGCGCCGATCGAGGAGCGGGACGAGATCGTTCTAGCTTCGGATCAGGGAATTACGAGGGAATCGGCAAGTGTATTCATCCCTCCCGAATCGGTAATAATCCTTCAAAGACGATGAGCGGCGTCAACTCTTGACGTCTCGTGCGTACGGAGCATAATCCGATTCAAACAACTCCCGTTCCGCTCGAAACCAGTCCACTTCGGGGCTACCGATAGGATGTCCCCGAGCTTCCCAGAGGACATAAGCTCGCAGCTCAATCAGGTGCGAGTCGATCGAGCGCTTAGCGTCAGCGCGGGCAGTGCTGTTTGGTACGTCCAATTGCTGCCGTGGCGAAGCATCCGCGCCGGGCTTCTCACCTGACGTGTCTACTGCCTCACTCTTCGGGTACGCTTTACTGCCGGCCGATTCCCCACTCCGCCGGAAGATTCCCTTGGCCATTTTGATATTGGACCAGGTTGCCATGCGGCCGTTACATTCGCTGGTCTCGAAAATTTATTCCTCTGCAATGCGAGCTATGCAACAAACTTGCTTTCGGACTCGTTACAATCAGCAAGGCGGGAGCTTATAACCGGGAGGTCTTGTGATCGCGCCTGATGAGGAGCACGGGGACGACGAAGATAAATCCGTTCGCCCACTTACAAGCGGTTACAAACGGTCTGACTCTGTTAGGAGCAATAGCGCCGCGAGATCCGCGGGTTCACGGCGGCACGATGAACGATCAGTGCACGCGAGCGAAACCCAACTGCGGTTGGTCATCGACAGTTTGCCCGGCTTGATTTCATATATTGACCGCGACTTCCGATATCGCTTTGTCAACCGCCGTTACGAAGATTGGATGGACGCGTCGATAGACGAAACCACCGGGAAGACAGTGGCGGAGGCATTCGGTAGAGAGGCGTTTGAACAACTCCGCCCGTTGATGGAGCGCGCATTACAAGGAGAAACTGTCACTTTCGAACTCAGCCGCCGTTACCGCCCCGGCACTCCGATTCGCGACGTCAGCGCCACGTATGTACCTGACAGGGGAGAAGATGGATCGGTTCAGGGGTTTGTTGTCCTGATCAACGACATAACCGAACGTAAGCGGGATCGCGAAGCGATTCAGAAGAGCGAAGCACGGTATCGCCGGATTGTCGAGACGGCCGCGGAAGGCATCTGGACTGTCGACGGGCACGGGAAAACTACGTTTGCAAACGAACGCATCGGCCGATTGCTTGGTTACACGGCGGAAGAGTT
Source organism: Bryobacterales bacterium KBS 96 (assembly GCA_000381625.1). Classification (GTDB taxonomy): domain Bacteria; phylum Acidobacteriota; class Terriglobia; order Bryobacterales; family Bryobacteraceae; genus KBS-96. The sequence continues at coordinate 6,370,790 of KB906767.1, read as the reverse complement.
GATCGGTCGTTGGGCTTTCGATTTTATTTTCGACGAGGACCGCGAACAAGCGCTAGACAAGTTTGCGGCGAGCCAGCACGGTCCCGTTAGCCCTTACGATTTCCGGCTGCGCCGCCGGGACGGATCTGAAGTATGGGTGAACATCGCGGCGAATCCCCTCCTTGATGAACACGGCGCTTTTCTGGGCGTGCTTGCGATGTTCACCGACATCAGCGAACGTAAGCGAGCGGAAGACGCGCAGAAGGCAGTCGAAAAACAGCTTGCGCTGCTGGTCGAAGCATCAAGCGCCCTGCTGGCTTCTCCTGAATCGACGGACGTACTGGAGACGATTCTCGATCTGGCCAAACGTTTTATCGAGGCCGACGCTTATTCGGTGTGGCGGCGGCCGGAACAGAGCGGCGCGTGGCGCATCGAAGCAATGGAAGGATTGACGGAGAGGTATAACGGCTTCATAAAGCATGACGACGGCGACATAAATAAGATTCCGATGGGACCCGTCGTTATTGAAGATGTGGAAAGCGCTCCTCTCTGGCAGACCCGGCTTGCCGCGTACCGCGCCGAAGGCATCCGGTCCCTGGTCGCCGTGCCGATCCGGATTCAGAATGAAGTCAGAGGTACGATTGTCTTCTATTACCGGACACAACATCGATTCACGGACTTGGAAGTGCGTGTCGCCGCCGCGTTGGGGAACCTCGCCTCGGCGGCGCTCGGAACAGCGGAGCTGTACTCGCGTGAAATCAGGCTCAGACATCTGGCGGAATCGCAGGAGCGAAAAGCACGCTTCCTGGCCGAAGCCGGCGAGGCGCTCTCGTCGTCGCTCGATTATGAAGCAACGCTCGTTACTGTTGCGGATATGGCCGTCCCGACGTTCGCCGATTGGGCTAGCGTGGACTTGCTCGACGAATCGGGAGAGGTGAGGCGAGTTGCAGTCAAACACAGCGAGCCCGAAAAGATTGCACTCGCCGATGAATTCCGGCGCCGGTTCCCGGCTTCGGAAATGGATGCCGATCGGATCGCTTTGCGCACCGGTAAATCCATTCTAGTTGAAGAAATTTCCGACGAGATGCTGGCTCAAAGGTCCAGAAGCCCTGAATATCTTGAATTCGTTCGAAAACTCGGCTTGCACTCCGTTATCATCGTGCCGCTGATCGCAAATGGCCGGATTTTCGGCGCTCTTTCTTTTGTGATGGCGGAATCGCCCCGCCGTTATACTCAGGCCGACCTCGGGCTTGCCGAGGAACTGGCGAGACGCGCCGCAACGGCCGTCGAGAATGCGCGGCTATTCACGGAATCGAGGCGAGCCGCGGAGGCGTTGCGGCGGTCGAACGAGGAGTTGCAGCGGGCCAACGAGGATCTGAATCAGTTTGCTTATTCGGCGTCACACGACCTTCAGGAGCCTCTACGAATGGTCGCTATTTTCAGCCAGATACTCGCCCGCAAATACGGGCGGCAACTCGATGGCGAGGGTCAGAAGTACGTCGGGTTCACCTTACAGGGCGCGAGGCGAATGGAGATGTTGCTCAAAGACCTGCTTGCGTACACGCAAGTCGTGAACTATGCCGCTGACGAACTTCCGCCGGTGGACGCCAATGCGGTTTTTGAGAAGTCGCTTTCGAATCTGGGGACCTCGATCCGCGAAGCCGGCGCGGTGGTCACTTGCGATGCGCTTCCAGCACTGAAAATTCAAGAAATCCACCTCCTCCAACTGTTTCAAAATCTTATCGGGAACGCTATCAAATATCGCGGTGAAACGGCAATCAAGGTTCAAATCACCTGCGAGCCGGAGGGCAAATTCTGGAAGGTATGCGTTCAGGACAATGGAATTGGGATCGCACCTGCGTATGCAAGTCACATATTCGGCATCTTCAAGCGTCTGCACAACTCGGATAAATATGCCGGCACAGGTATCGGCCTGGCAATCTGTCAGAAGATTGTCGAGCGGTATGGCGGCCGGATCTGGGTTGAATCCGAAGAGAATAAAGGCTCGACCTTCTGCTTCACCGTGCCGGGAGCGGAGCGCTAGCATGAGCGCTCCACCGCTCGACGGGCCGATCCGCGCATTGTTGGCTGAAGACAATCCGGGCGACGTGCTGCTGATTCGAGAAGCCCTCACGCTGGCGGGCCTGGAGTTTCACCTCGATGTGATGCAGGATGGCGAGCAGATCAGCAACTTCATAGATAAGATCGATGAAGAAGGACTACCGCGTCCGCACGTCGTATTGTTGGATTTAAATCTTCCCAGAAGAACCGGCGATGAAATTCTGCTTAAGATGCGGCAAAGCCCTGAATGGACGGGCGTTCCGGTCGTGGTGGTCACATCCTCGAACTCGCCGCACGACCGCGACCGCGCTGCCCGCCTCGGCGCGAATCACTATTTCCGCAAACCTGCCGATTACGAGGAGTTCATGCGCCTGGGCGCAGTGGTCAGATCCGTGATTTGTCCGCCCGGCGAAGAATCCGCAGAATGAGCGCCGGCAGACTTCAAAGTTTGCTGAAGATGTCCGGCAGCGCGATCTCGACGTTACCGCAGCGGAGGGTCGCATCTTGGCCGGCTTCATGCAGTCCCTGCAAGCCGTAAATGTAAGCTCTTCGCTTTGCCGGGTCAAAGATCCAGGTTTCCGGCACGCCCATGCCGACGTAGTCGGCCGCGCGATCGAGCATCTCCGACATTCTGTCGTCCGGCGAAAGAATCTCAATGCAGAGCAACGGAGCAGTTTCGATCACCGGCGTGCGCGGCGCGGCGGCATCCAGGACGAGAATATTCGGGATACGGTACCTTCGCTGCCCGACTCTCAGCCGTTGTTCGGGAAGCGTATGAACCTGCCACTCTTCCTCTTTTCGTCCCAACGCAAGAAGAATCAGGAATTGGAGTCTTGAATGATCGTGTTGGCCCACGTTTCGCTCGCGTAGCTCGCCTTCGACGTAATCGTAATCCGGGCGGTAGCTTGTGTGCAGATATTCTTCGAGAGAGACAAGTTGACCTGTGGCCACGGTTCGGTCCTCTGCTTCTAGTGTAATAACAAACTTATCAATCATGCGGCGCTAACTATTACTCACCGTAAATCCGGCAGCACGCAGGTGAAATTCGATGCATCGTCCGTGCTCCCCGTCCTTTTCCACTTCGCTTCCTGAGGGAAAGGACAGAGCGGTCTGGTACGGTCAACTTTGCCGTCGGTTGCGTGTGACGCAACAACCTTCTCCGGAGGCACGTCGTGTTCGACCCATTGCTCCAACGGTTCCACCATGTCGAAAATGGAGGCTCCCGGCCCGCCGCCACAATGCTGCATTCCCGGAACCATGAAAAGGCGGTAGAAGTCCTTCGTCTCGCTCATACCGTGCACGCTTTTGCCGCCCATGAGGTTCACGACGCTCTCGTAATAGTCGACGCTATTCAGCGGAGAAATATCCGGGTCGCTCCAGCCGTGATACTGAATCAATTTCCCGCCTCTTGCTTTGAACGCGGTGAGATTTGGATTGGTAGCGTTGAAGATCGCTCCTAATTTCCTATCGGTGAAATCAATATCGCCATCGAAGCCGTCTCTTCCCTCGAACTTGAAAGTCTTATAGTCCCAATTGGGATCTTCAAACACGATGTACTTGAAAAACGGAATTCCCAGGCGGCTGTGGAGTCCCGTTCCCGGTCCGTTTCCGGTCATCCACGTCGCCCACCCGCCGGGGCCAGCCTCACCCCCCGGCAGCAACCCTGGATAAATCTGGTCGCCATCCGCCGTTCGCGGGCCGGCCCAGATTTTCTTCACTGCATCGACTTGCGCGCTTGTCAGGCAACCTGGCGAGTCCGCGCCTATACAAAGCAGGGATGCGGGGTCAAAGTGGCAGCGCCGCGGGTCGGCAAGCACTCCGTCCTTAACGCCATCCAGCGCATCGCAAGCGTTGTTCACGGCTTGTGCGATTAGTGAGACTTTACTATTTGGAATGTAGCCGTCGCCGTTCAAGGCAACCGCAATCCACAGGTGAGCGCCGATATAGTGACGCGTCCAGTTGTTGGCAGGATCGCCGGCGATGATGCCGTCGAAGTCTTCGGGATAGCGCTGCGCCTCAATGAGAGCTTCGTGGCCGCCCTGGGAACATCCATTGAAATACGAATGGGCCGGCCGTGCGCCGTAGTAAGCCCGTATGATGATTTTGTCGGCCTCCGCCATGACGTGAACCGCTCTGTCGGCGAAGTCGAATACCCGCTCATAATGCCCGAGGGCCCACGATCCATCCGTCGAGTCTCCGACGTGCCCAGTGTCGGTGCTGCTCGTGGCGTATCCGCGCCGCAGCGGTTTCACCATAGCGCCGAAAGCGATGGAACCTGCCAGCCCGCCGTTTCCCACCGCGAGAAGCTTTTTGTTCCATTGCTTCGGCATCCAGAGTTCGAAGCGCACTTCCGGCGTCACAACGCCGGCGACTCGGCAGAATGCCGGAAGTACGTACGGCTGGGTTTCGGGCGCGGCGTTCGGCAACACGAAAGGGCCTTCGGAGACTAATGCCGCAGACGTGATTTGCAATCCGGGAGCGGCGACATTGATGAGCGTTTCACAAGCCTGCTGAGCGGATGCGAACGTGCCACCGCCGGTAAAAGCGGCGATAAGAAGAATTAGTGCCAGTTTCATAGCGCGAGACTTATTTTGCCACGCGGACATATGGACCACTCTTGTTCCAGAGCTGGCCATATCAGCACAGATCGATTCCTATAACATGTGTGCATGTTGACTACACGCCGCCGGGCCATAGGAACGCTTGGGTCCGGGCTGCTTCTGTCGACAGCTCATGGACAAAACACGAACGCGCCGGAAACCGTTGCAGGTATTCCGGTCAACTACGATGAAGCGCGCGTCGGGACCTACACTCTTCCGGACCCGCTGACTCTCGCCAATGGCCAGCCAGTCCGCGATGCCCAAACCTGGTATCGAAAACGCCGGCCGGAAACTGTACATCTTTTCGAGGAGAATCAGTTCGGCCGCAGTCCGGGGCGTCCGCCCGGGATGAGTTTTGACGTATTTGAAAAAGGGACGCCGGCGCTGGACGGGACGGCAATTCGGCGGCAAGTAACAATCTATTTCTCGAAGGATAAGACCGGGCCTAAGGTAGACCTGCTGTTGTATCTCCCGGCCGGAACGCATAAGCCCGTTCCGTTATTGCTGAATATCCGCTTTTCAGCCAATTCCACCGCCGTCGACGATTCGGGCATCAAGCCCGGCGAAATCTGGGGCCGCGACAGGAAGAAGATTCCGGCGCCTAAAAGTTCTCATTTTCCGAAACTGAACGTTGCGCCGTTTTTGGCGCGGGGCATCGGCATCGCCACGGCATATTACGGCGATATTGAGCCGGACTTTGACGGTGAGCTTGTCTATGGCGTCAGGTCGCTCTACCTGAAGCCCGGAGAAACGGCATTTGCGCTGGATGAATGGGGCGCAATCGCCGCCTGGGCATGGGGCCTCAGCCGAATCATGGATTATTTCGAGACCGACGCAAGCGTGGACCCGAAGCGCGTAGCCGTTCTTGGAGTTTCACGATTGGGAAAAACGGTCCTGTGGGCAGGCGCTCACGACACGCGCTTCGCCCTGGTAATCGCCAGTTGTTCCGGAGAAGGCGGCGCGGCATTGAGCCGCCGTAACTATGGCGAGACAATCAAACATCTGACGGCTCCATCCCGATTCGCCTATCAGTTCTGCGCCAACTACCGGAAGTATGCCGATCACGTGAACCAATTGCCGGTGGATGGGCATATGCTGATTGCGCTGATGGCTCCTCGTCCGGTACTGTTGCAAACCGGCGACACGGACAGATGGTCCGACCCGAAAGGCGAATTCCTGGCAGCGGCGGCAGCGGGCCCGGTCTATCACTTTCTCGGTAAACAAGGGCTGGATACGGACAAGATGCCGGCCGCGGGGCAGCCGATCCTCCACGACATCGGATATTACATGCACAGCGGCGGCCACGGCACGATTCCCTCCGATTGGGACCAATTTTTGAAATTTATGAATCTGCATCTGAAAACAGCCTGAATGAGCGTGGCCGTGCAGCGCAGACGCGCAACGAGAGGAAGCACAATGTAGTATGGCCATCAACTCCGGCTCCGCCGCAGATCCTGCATTGGAAGGGTTGCGCCGCCGCGGACAGTTCCTGATATCGGGTCTGTTGTGGGCCGCCGCCGCCGGCCTGTTGGTCGTCCTGTCCGGTTATGCGCTCATCTTGTATAATTACGCGATCGCTTTGGCGGAGCGCGCACGGCAAAGCCTCGGATTCGCCGCGCCGCGCCACGGTCCGGATTGGTTTATGGTCGCCGCGCTTGCCTCCGGACCTATATTGGGTGTGTTCTGCATTGCAGTGCTTGGCGTCTGGTACAGGCGCCTCTGGTTCCGTAAGCTGCAAATTACGTGGCCGGATGCGCGCAATCGTTCGCGCTACTCCCGATGGCAAGCTCTGCCCTATCGCGCCAGCGCCACGCAACGAAAACAACGAAGCGAGCACTTGGCGGCATTGTTGAGATCGGACCTATGGGCCACAAGAGAAGCGCCAAGCCCGGCGGCAAGCTATGAAGTACAAGCCGAGTGGCTGCTTCTGGATCTGGAAAAGGACATCGCGGAGCGCGCGCTCACAACGGGCTTGACTGTCGGCATCAGTCACAACAAATACATCGATTTATTTACAATCTTTGCCGCCGCTCTCGAATTGCAACTGCATGTGCTTTCGCGTTTGGGAAAGCGCCCGTCCTGGCATGCCTGGAGGTTATTGATCCAGCGGTGTGGAGCCAGTCTATTCATTAACAGCTATTTGAACCGGCAAGATTCACTCGCTCTCAACCTGATGATCAAGAAAGCGGGCATGGGCCTTTACGCTACTGGAGATTTGATGGAAAGCGCCTCTCATCATCTCTCCGACAGCGACTTCGATCTGGACGAAGCGCTGAACCTTCAGCACGCCGGGTTGCTCGGCATGGCGACCAAAAGCCTGGAACTCGGCGCTACTATGGCTTTGACGGTCGGACAAGTTGGATTGCACGTGTTGGGCACTCTCATCGAGTCGGCTGGAGATGAATTAACACAGGGCGCACTGGCCGCGGGCATTATCTATTACCACGGGATCGCACTTGCGTCCGACACGCTTGCTTTGGACCAGGCACACCGGCAAAGCCCCGCAATGAATCGAGGCTTTCGCGATGGCGTCTGGAAGATGGGGGAGATCGCGGGGTCGATTCTACGCGATCTCGTTCGCCAGCGCCGCACTGCGTTCCGTGATAAACGCAAGCAAATCGTCCGCTCACTACCGAAGAGCGCTTACGCGGGAATTCAGACTCTGTTTGGCAGAAAGGTCGTGACCAGGACGGACATGTCGCACGAATCGCCGTGAGCTGGCGCCGCTCCAGAATCATGAAGGGAATCTTCATCGTTTGCCGGCGAAATCCGCGATGGTCAGGTCCATCGGAAATTGCTTGTCGCGGGAGCTGGGCGTGTGCAGTAATCCGTCGCTCCAGTCACCTTCGACACCGGGAGCAGCGGCAAACTTCTCTTCCGGAATTTGACCGGCAAAGGCGAATGAGTCGATCACGTATGGTATGCCACTCGAACCCAATACCGACGGCCCGTCCATAAGATGAAAATGCAGGTGAGGGGCCGAACTGTTTCCGGTGTTTCCTAGTTGCCCTAATACCTGGCCGCGTTTCACGCGATCGCCGGGAGCCACGGTGATGGAATGCTTTTGCATGTGCGCATAGAACGCGAAGACACCGTTGCCGAGGTCGAGTACTACGTGATTGCCGTCAACGTTTTCGATGTTGATTGTCTTCGGATCCGGCAACTTTCCGGGAACTTGATCGTCGAGATCATTAAGTGTGCTAACAACCTTCCCATCTGCCACCGCCAGCACATCAGCGCCGTACGAGGCGTAGTTGTGCACATCGGCCGGATCGCCATGCACCATCCGGCCCTTGTCATCCAGCCGCATCCAGTCGATAGCAAAACGTTGCGCGAACGAGATCCGGCCATTTACGGCGAACCCGGTCGAGCGGTGGACGCCCGCAACTCCGCAACAACCATTGATAGCAACCCATCGATCACCGATAAGCGGCGGCCCAATCTCGGGCAATTTCTTCAGAGAGAGTTTGAACGGCGCGATCGTGTAGCTGAGCGGAACGGGCTTCGCCGGGTTATGGCTGGGGGCTGAAGCCCCGAGCAATTGGATGCGATGCGCTAAAACGCTGGGGGGCGCGACGCCCGAGCCAAAGGCCAGATCGATCAGGAAGAGCCGCGTATTGTTGAATTCAATTTCCGGGCTTTCAACAGCGCTATTTCCCGTGCTTCGCAAACGCAACATCAAATCATGATCCGCGTAACTCGCGAAAATCCGAGATGGATTAGCCGCATCCACCACTTCAATTTTCTTTAAGGTGGCGGGAGTAGGACTGGTGTTCGTAAGCACCAACTCGTAAACGACGTGCCGTTTGCCATCCGTTCCGGGAAACGGCTGACAGCCGGAAGTAAGCGTAGAAGCGACTACGGGAGTGAACTGATCCGGCGCCGGAGTTTTCGCGGCACTGGAAAGAACTAAAACAAGTAATGGAGCAAGCCATCGTTCAGCGCGCATCAACAGAGTCATATTCTTCTCCAGATACTACACACGTTCACCTTCCGCCGCCATTCGTATGGCTTTGTATTTAGGCTTTAAAGAGATGACTGCTATGTTAACAGCAGAATCAAAGTTCCCCGCTTGGGCGCCGTGAATGACAGTGCGGCCAAAACGGGCGATCAAGACATCCCTCGTTTCAAACGGGATACAATTCGACTCCGGAGGGTCTCGCTTTGAAACTGAGGACATCACTGTGCCGCGGAGCTATTGTCTGCCTGATCGCGTGCGTTTCGACTGCCGTATTGCCGGCGCAATCGCGGAGTAAAATTGATTTTTCGAAATTGGTGGTCGTGGGCGATTCGCTCGCGGCCGGAGTCGAAAACGACTCGCTGGCCGATTTTCAGCAGATCCACGGATTTGCCAGTGTGGTTGCGCGACACGTGCACGCGCGTCTTACGCTACCGCTAGTTCCTTACCCGGGCGCGCCTAACACGCTCGAATTGGTCAGCGCACAATTCCCGCCAGTAATCAAACAGGTGCCGGGTAAACTGATTTTCCCGCGCCTTAATCCCTTCGAGCAGGTGACAGATCTTGCGGTGCCTCTCCAGACGGTGGCCGACGCCCTTAATCGTAAGCCCGACAACAACCTTAACAGCACCGATGAAACACAGCTCGCGACGGATATTGTGCTGGGTTATCCATGCCCGATCCTGTTCCCTTGTCCGGCACGTAGCCAAGTGGAACAAGCTGTCGCGCTGAATCCTACCGCGATTATCGTCGACATCGGCAACAACGATATCCTCGGCGCCGTTACGTCGGGGCAGCTTGTTTCTTCTCTGTCATCGCCGCCGGCGTTGCAGGCGTTTCTCACCGCCTTCGGCACATCTTATGGCACGCTTCTGAACACCCTGGCGGCAACACACGCGACGCTGATCGTGGCGAACCTGCCCGATGTCACCGAGACGCCCTTCTTCATTCCAGTATCTGCATTGGCTCAGGAAGCCAAAGTTCCTCTCGACGAATTGGATGTGGCTCTGGGAACCAACCCGACCGACTTTGTGACTCTAGACGCCCTGCCGGCGGTGGAGGCGATTTTAACCAATGCGACAAGCGGTCCGCTACCCGCCGCGTGCTCGACTTCGGGCGCTCCGTGCGTTGTGACGGCTGCCGCGGCGGCCGCCATCCGTCAGGTCACCATGCAGATGAACACCATTATTCAGGGACTAACGGCTGCACAGCCGGGAGCGGTATTCGTAGACGTGTTCTCGTTATTCGATCGGCTCCACACGAACGGATACAAGCTCCGCGGAACGAATTTGACCACGGATTTCCTTGGCGGGCTGTTCTCACTTGACGGCATTCATCCCACGAATACTGGATACGCGATCCTGGCGAATGAATTCATCGAGGACATTAACGCGGCGTTCGATACTCACTTCCGGAAAGCGGATATAGAAGGCATCGCGCAGTTCGATCCGCTTGTGTTGCGGGACGAGCGCTGCCGCGGCTGGCGATGGGGGCACGTCAAGTAAGGAGCCCAATGCCCCTCACGTTAGTTGGGCAGATCTGCGCGCGACGCCCGGCGCGGGCCAAGGGTCTGCCCCACCTTACTTGCGTTCGACGACCAGCACTTTGAAACTGCCGGGTTTGATGGATCGGCGGGGGCGCGGATGATCGGCAGTTGCGGCTGGAGCGGGACCGAACTCGGCATCGGAAAGATAGATTTTGTGCGTTTTTTCGTCGAGCGCCATCGTGCGCGCGCCGGGTTTTGTGGCCACTGTCTCGATACGGCGGTATTTGTCGCTGCCCTGCTCTTGAACGACGGTCAGCGTTCCGGATTCGCCGTTCGAAGAGAACGCCAGCTTCAATTCGGGATCGAACGCCGCTGCATCCGGGCCTTCGCCAATCGCGGGCGTTGCGATTACTTTGCCTGAATCGGCATTCACGATCGCCATCAATTTGTTGTCGCATACAGAGAACAACCGGTGGTTCGCGCGATCGATGGCCAGGCCCGACGGCGATTCGCAGGGCGACAGAGGCCAAGTGCTTTCCACCTTCAACGTTTTGACGTCGATCTTTTGGATTTCGCTCTTGTCCTCAATATTGACGAACACCACGCCTTTGCCGTCGGCGACCGGGAACTCGGGTTTGCCATCGAGAGCGATGGTATGTGTCATGTCCGTAGCAGCATCGACCACGGTTGCATTTTTGCTGCGGCCATTGAATGCAAGCACCCGGTCGTTAACCGGTTCGTACACAATCCCATCCGGGTTGGAGCCGGCCGTAATTGCGTTCAACACTTTAAGCGTTTTCAGGTCGAACACCAGGATTTTATCGTTGCGGCCGGAGCTGATGTAGCCGCGATTCGATTCCGGAGCCAGCGCGATGCCATGGACGCCATCGGCACCCGGGATCTTGCCGACAATCTTTTCTGTGTCGAGATCGAGTATTTCCACTTGGGTGTTATGCGATACGTATAGGCGGCGCGCCTGAGAATCGGCCGCAAGATAGTCCCAACCGCCTGTTCCCCCGATGTGAATGGAATGGGTCAACTTATATTGCTGCGCGGGTGCTGCCAGACAGGTTGCGGCCAGCAGCGCCAGCAACGTTGTGAGATTTCGAACAGGCATCTTTGCCTCCTTTGGCCTGAATGGCACGGGTACTCTTGAGCCACAGTGTAACCGGCAAATCTGAAAGACCGCTGAAGAATTCACGTGAACGCTACTTTTGCGCCACCATGCGGACCATCCAAGCTTCTCCCTGATGCCTTGGCCCTTCGTTCAACAAGACCGTCCCTTCCATCAACTCCAGAAAGGAGAATTCTCGAAAGTCCTCTAGAAGTTTGTCGCGTGTAGAAAGCATGTCGCGGTCTCTCGGTCCGCCGGAAGCGCGGCCGCACTGATTTTCGTGAAAGGCCTCGATCAGGTACAGCCCTCGCGGCTTCACGGCATCCGATAGATTTCGATGTACCTGCCTTCGAACCTCGCCCGGGAAATGAATTGAAATCTCGACCACGACGTCGAACCCAGTGAGCGGTGGAGTCCATGTCGTCAGATCGCAGACCTCGGTCTGCAATGCCACGGAGCGCCGCGCGGCAAGTTCACGCGCGTGTTGCAGACCCGTTTCGGAAATGTCAACCGACAAAACATCCAGCCCCTGGGATGCGAGCCATACGCCGTTGCGGCCCTGCCCGTCCGCGACAGCGAGGGCTTTCATGCCCGGCGTAAATCGAAACGCCTGCTCTCGAAGAAAAAGGCTCGGCTCCTCGCCGAACAGAATCTCGCCTGCGCGGTAGCGCTGGTCCCATCGCATTTGTTCAGATGTGCTGGGCATAGATCCTACTGGAGTGTTATCACTCGATCGCCGGATGATGGTGAAGGGACTTTTCGATTGCTTCCGCAATCACCTTGCCGTGGAAGCGCCCGTTCTCGATGAAGATTTCATTCGTGTGAGTTCCTGCCACAATCACGCCCGCCAGATACATGCCTTTGCGTTCGCTCTCGAGCGTGTCGGGATTGGTAATGGGCTTGTTCGTCGAATTGTCGAGATGAATCCCGTGCTCCGCCATGAACTCAAAATCAGGGCGATAGCCAATCATGGCGAACACAAAGTCATTCTTGATAACGACTTCGCCGTCGGGAGTTTCCAGCACGACATCATACGGGCGAATCTCCTTCACCCGGCTATGAAAGTACGCCTTGACCTCACCGTTCTTGATGCGGTTCTCGATATTCGGCTTGATCCAATACTTTACGCTGTTCGAGATACCCGCGCCGCGGTGAACCAACGTCACTCGCGCCCCTGTCCAGAACAATTCCAGAGCTGCAATGGCCGCCGAGTTCTTAGCGCCCACAACCAGGACATCATGATTGTAATAGGGATGGGCTTCCCGGTAGTAATGGATTACCTTGGGTAAATCCTCTCCGGGAACGTCGAGATAGTTGGGAATATCGTAATAACCCGTGGCAAGAATAATCTTCTTCGCTCGGTAGCAATTAAAATCGGCGCGCACGGTTTCTGTGCGGACCACAAAATCGCCGTTGCCGCCGTCGATGCCGAGCACCCGTTCGTATTGGCGAATATCAAGCCCGTAGTGGTCGGCTACGCGGCGGTAATATTTGAGTCCTTCGGTGCGTCCCGGCTTTTCGTTGAGCGAGGTCATCGGGATATCGCCGATTTCGAGCAGTTCAGGCGTAGTGAAAAAGACCAGGTTCGTCGGATAGTGATACAGCGAGTTAGTAACGCAACCTTTGTCGAACAGAACGTTCGAAATTCCGCGCCGTTTCAGCTCGATGCCACAGGCGAGGCCCGTTGGCCCGGCCCCCACAATCACCACATCGAACTGCTCCATGTATTCGCTCCTTCTATTACGAACAGACGGAAATCCGGCGCTACAGTAAGGCGGCCACGGTTTCGTACACACCCTCAAGCGCTTCGGGCAACGCGGCCCTGTTTTTGCCGGCGCCTTCCGCCATATCGGGCCGCCCGCCACCCTTACCACCGACCTGCTTCGCTACATCGCCCACGAGCCTACCGGCCTGCACCTTCTTGATGAGATCTTTGCTGACGGCCGAGACAATCGCGATATCGGAATCGTTAACCGACGCCAAAACAATCACGGCGCTTCGCCACTTATTGCGCAGCGAATCGGCAAGGGTCCGTAACTGCGCGCGATCCATATCTTCAACCTGGTGCGCCAACACAGTCGCTCCGTTAAGCGACCGGCCCTGGAGATGCTCGGTCTGCGACTGCGCAACTTTGTTTTTGAGTTGTTCAACCTGCTTCTCGAGTATCTTCTGTTGCTCCAGGATCTTTTCGACATGTTCGAGGAAAGTCGTATCCGTCGCGTGGAGCAACTGGCCCGCCTTCTGCACGGATGCCGATGTTTGCTGGAAGCGTTCAAGGGCTCCGGTACCGGTTATGGCTTCAATGCGCCGTACGCCGGCTGAAATGCTGCCTTCATAAATCACTTTAAACAGGCCGATGTCGCCGGTGCGCTCTACGTGGGTGCCTCCGCATAACTCTCTGCTGAAACCGGGGATTTGCACGACGCGTACTTTCTCGCCGTATTTTTCACCAAACAGCGCCATGGCCCCAGTTTGCAATGCCTGGTCGAGGTCCATCACATCGGTGTGCACGCCGGCGTTTGCCAGAACCTGCTCATTGACCAGACGTTCCACCTCGAGCAACTCATCCTGTGTCAGCGCGGCGTAGTGCGTGAAATCGAAACGCAATCTATTCGGCTCAACGACGCTGCCGGCCTGCTTCACGTGCGTGCCCAGCACCTGGCGTAGCGCGGCATGCAACAGATGTGTTGCCGTGTGATTGCGCATGGTGGCGCCGCGCAACAGCCGGTCCACCTGGCCGATGAGCCGTTGCCCCACCTTAATTGGCCGCAGCACATATATCTTATGGATACTCGTCCCCGGAGTCGGCCGGAAGACGCCTTCGACGATCGCCACTCGTTCGCGCGTCTCGGGATCGAGCAACACACCGGTGTCGCCAACCTGGCCGCCCGATTCCGCATAAAACGGCGTCTTCGGGAAAGCCGCTTCGGCATGGCCCTCGAACACCTCGGAGACGGGCTCCTTCGAACTCGCGATCAGACGCGACACTTCGACTGGAGTTTCCCACGTATCCCGCAAGAATTCCGCAGCTGGCAAATCCTTATAAACTTCTGCAATCTGCGCCTTGTCGGCGCCTCTCCAACTGGCGCGAGCGCGGGTCCGCTGCTTCTCCATCTCGGCGCTGAAGCCTTCGCGATCGATACTCAGACCGAATTCACGAGCCATTTCATCTTGCTCATCGAGCGCGAGGCCATATGTGTCATATAGCTTAAAGGCCGCGGCGCCCGGTAGAACACCGTTGACGGCGGACTTTGCCTCATCATGAAAGAATCGCTCGGCAATCTGGAATGTGGTGGCATAGCGATTCTCTTCGTCGCGCACAATGCGTGCAACACGCTCGATGCTCTCCATCAGTTCCGGATAGGCCGGCTTCATCAACTCGGCGACAAAGGCCGTCAGCTTGTGGAGATACGGCTCCGCTTCGCCGGCCAGACGGGCGTTGCGCATCGCCCGCCTCATAATTTTGCGCAGCACGTAACCGCGGCCGTCGTTAGCCGGCAGAATGCCATCGTGAATCAGAAACGCCGTGGCGCGCGCGTGATCGGCATTGATGCGCAGAACGACGTCCCTTTTCACGTCGACGCCATATTGGATGTTCAGCAACTCGCCCGCGCGCTCGATAATGGGCCGGACCAAATCGGTATCGTAATTCGACAGCTTGCACTGCAGGACCGCAGTGATGCGCTCCAACCCCATGCCCGTATCAATGGAAGGATGCGGCAACGGCGTCATTTTGCCGTCTTCAGCGCGATCGAACTGCATGAACACGAGATTCCAGATCTCGACGAATCGACCGCCCGCATCCGATGGAAACTGTTCGTGCTCACGGCCGGCCTCCGCGGCCTCCGGACCAAGATCGTAGTGGATTTCGGAACACGGGCCGCAGGGCCCGGTCTCGCCCATCTGCCAGAAATTGTCGGCCTCGTCGAGGCGGAAAATGCGATCTTTTGAAAGGCCCGCGACGTTTTGCCATAGCTCTTCGGCTTCGTCGTCCTCGCGAAAGATGGTTACGTACAGCTTGTCCTTCGGAATGCCGTACCAATTCGGGCTGGTGACCAGCTCCCAGGCGTAAGCAATCGCTTCTTTCTTGAAGTAGTCGCCAAACGAGAAATTGCCGAGCATTTCGAAAAACGTATGATGCCGGCGCGTGTAGCCCACATTTTCGAGATCGTTGTGCTTGCCGCCCGCGCGGACGCACTTTTGCGAACTCGTGGCCCGCGAGTAATCGCGTTTCTCCAGTCCGAGGAAGACCTCTTTGAACTGGTTCATGCCGGCGTTCGTGAACAACAGCGTCGGATCATTGGCGGGAACCAACGAAGAACTGCGAACGATGCGGTGACCCTGCCCGGCGAAGTAATCGAGAAACTTCGCCCGTATCTCATTTCCTATCATGGGAATCTACTCCTAGTTTCGCATTACGCGCGAACGCGACCGGCAGTTTGCGGAGAGCCGCTCTGGTATCAGAGCCGTACAAAGTTATGAGCCGCTAGGGTGGAGAAATTTAACGACGCGCCAAAGAGCTTTTCAGGAGGCTAACTGCGGTCGTGTTCGGACGCGCTCGCACAGGCGTCACCGGCTTTGGCGAATACACCGAGCCAAAGCGCCTTTCCGGCGGGCAAGGGTCGGGTTTCCTGCTCAATTACCTGGAATCCCTTCTGCTCCAGCAAGCGTTGAAACTCACCGATGTCGATCAGGACGAAATTCTCCTTCAGCGTTAGCATCGACTTGTGCTTCGTGGAAGCAACGCCCTGTTCCTCCTCGCTTGGCAACTGCAGCACTACGGAAAACTTGCCCCCAGGCGCGACAAGCGAAAGTGCATTCTCCAACGCGACGCCAAATCCCACATGTTCAAAGATCAACGCCGCATGCACCAACGCCACCGGAGCCAGACTGACCTCCCGTTCGGCGAGGTCGAGACACTGGAGTTCCAAGCCGGAAAGCGTGCTGAACCGCCGCTGGACCTCATCGAGATACTGATGGTTGATGTCCACTGCAACGATCCTCTTGGTGACTGCGCAATCGACTTGCTCCAGGCCGTTACCGCCCGCTACCCCCAGCACCGCGACACTCTCGGGGCGATAGCGGTCGAGAGCAGCCTTGAAAAGTTCCGCCAAGACAGTCAACTGCCGCACGCCTGCGGAGCACATGTGCCCTTCATAATCCTGAAGAGGTATGGAGAGCCAAGGATTTGACATGGTCTCATTTTAGGCGTGCGGGCATTCGCGCATCGGAACGGCGTGCGCCGTCTGATCGGAGATAACTCTTAGCGCCACGGATTTAGCAAGCCCGGACTAAAGCGTCACCCTGGGATAGGAAAGCGTAACCTGCGGTTCGAAGATAATCGCCTGGCAAGTTAGTCTGTTCTTCCTTTCAGTAACTCCATGTGCTATAGTCAGGCGATTTCGGGGGACAACATGCGATCTAAACTTGCCTGCTTGGCAATCTTCTTTCTCGCGACGTTCGCGGCTGCGCAACAACCCGCCGCGCCGGCGGCGCATCACGGACACGCGGTTCGTCCGGCACAGTCGCCAGATAAGATCTGGTCGGACCTTATGGACGGCAACAAGCGCTTCATTGCCGGCAAACTAAAGTCCCGCGCCGTGGTGAGTGTTCGCGAGTCGCTGACGAAGTCACAGCACCCGAACGCCACGGTGCTGAGTTGCTCCGACAGCCGCGTGCCTCCGGAGTTGGTCTTTGACCAGACATTGGGCGACCTGTTCGTGGTGCGCGCAGCCGGAAACATTGCTGCTCCGTTGGGGCTCGCCAGCATGGAGTATGCCTTCGATCACCTCGGCAGCACCGTGTTGGTGGTGCTGGGCCACACCAAGTGCGGGGCGGTCACCGCCGCCGCTTCTGGCGAAAAGATGCCGACACCGAATCTGCAGGCCATGGTGGACCAAATTGG
The DNA here is from genome assembly GCA_000381625.1 of Bryobacterales bacterium KBS 96. Lineage (GTDB taxonomy): Bacteria > Acidobacteriota > Terriglobia > Bryobacterales > Bryobacteraceae > KBS-96. The sequence continues at coordinate 6,353,687 of KB906767.1, read as the reverse complement.
TCCCGCGGTGGAGAAGGTGAAGGGTTCCGCGACGGGAGACGCGCTGATCGAAGCCGCAATCAAAGAAAATGTGCATCAGAGCGCGATGGATGTGCTGGCGCACAGCGAAGTTTTGCGGCACGCCAAAGAGCAAGGCAAATTGACCGTAATCGAGGCGGAGTATCAGTTGGATACCGGAGAAGTGGTCCGGCTGGACAAGGCCGCGCAGTAGAGACTTCGGCCAGGATTGCCAACTTTGGGTCTATCGATTGCCCGGCCGTAGATGAGAGATAATAGCCCAACGGTTTAACGGCCATCCTGGCGTTTCGCAAACATCCGCCGGAAGAAACCCGGCTTATCGTTTTCCATTCCCCCCGCCAGCGGCAGAGCCTTCGGTATCCGCGGACCTCGCAGCATGTCGCCGAGCGACTTCACAGTCTGGCGGATGATTTTCTCGCTGAAAGCGGCAAAGCCAAATACCACTCCTGGGCGCATAAGGGCGGTTTTCCCAAAGGTCGAGAGCAGCGGCAACTCGATTCCGGCCTGCGCAGCGCTACTGGTGACCCACTCCTCTTCCAGGCCGCGAGCGAGCCAGCCCACCGCGTGCAACCCGCCCTGCGCCGGCTCCAGATCGATAAAGCCGGATAATTCGGATTGCACCGAATCGGCCAACGCTTGCAGGCGCTGGTAATACAGCACGTTCATGCGCCGGACGTGGCGGTCGAAATGGCCTTCGCTCAAAAACGAAGCCAAAGTAGCCTGATCGATAACGCAGGGCTGGCCGCCCATGATTTCTTTGATCTTCGAGAAGTTCTCCATGAGCGATAAGGGCACAACCAGGTAGCCGATTTCCAGCGAAGAGAACAGCGTCCGTCCGGTGGAACCAAGATAAATGACGCGATGATAATTATCTGTTCCTTGCAAGCTGGGCAGCGGGCGCCCGGAGTAGCAGAAGTCACCATCGCAGTCGTCTTCGAGTATCCAGGTGTCCGTCTGGCGGGCAAAATCGAGCAGGGCCAGACGGCGTGGGAGAGATAACGCCGCCCCAAGCGGAAACTGGTTGGTCGGAGTTGTATAGAGGAGCGCGGGAATGTTCTGCCGCCGGGCGTCTGGAACATTCAGGCCCTCCTCATCGACCAGCAGTGGAGCGATGCGCGCTCCGGCCTGCTGGAAAGCGGCTTTGGCTCCGTAGTAGCCGGGCTCCTCCATGCCAACCAAGTCGCCGGGAGAGATGAGCGTACCAATGACCAGATTGAGAGCCTGTTGCGCGCCCGCGCAAACGACAACCTGTTCGGCGGAGCACCGGACGCCCCGCGCGGCCCGGAGGCGGGCGGCGATGGCCTCGCGCAGCGGAAGGTATCCGAACGCTCCGCAGAAGTCGAGAAGCTCAGCCGATTTCTCTTTCAGCAAACGGCTCCGGAGGCCCTCCCAGATATCGAGCGGAAATTCCTGCGTTTCCGGGAAACCGGCTCGAAACGGGCGAAGCGGCCCGGATGCTTGCAGGCGTGAGGCGTCAATCTGCCCGGCGGCCGCAATGCGGCTGAACAAAACGGATGACGGGGCAGAACTGACGGCAACTGACTCCTGAACTGGGGCGGCTACATGTTGAGGCAGCGCTGCTTCTCGAGCCGGGGCGGCGTCGGATGGCGTTTGCTTCCGCGCCTGGCGGCGGCGAGATGAACCGTGGGGCTGCCGGTTGCCGGCCGGCGCGAATGGAGCCACCGTGAAACCCGAACCGGCATTTCCGGCGAGGCGCTCTTCACTCGCGAGCTTTTGGAATGCCCGGCGAACGGTGCTCTCCGAGACTGCGAGTTCAACCGCGAGAGTCTTCAGCTTTGGAAGCGCGGAGCCAATGGGAAAAACGCCGCTTTCGATTAAGCCGCGAAGCGCGTTACAAAGCTGAATGTACAGAGGAGTTTTCGACTCACGGTCGAGAGTAATGGTCGCTTGGGTTGCTGGCGCCTTTGCCGTTGCAGTGGCCATCAGCCGTCAGAGTTCCTTTTCAAGAGCCGTCCGGCGCGTTTGTCACACGCCGCCCGGACAATCTGCATTGCGGATTGGTCTCTTGAAATTGGTTGCGGTTCGGGGTGAGTATTCTCAAGCGTATTTGGTAAATCCCGAACACCCGCGTGGAAGGAGCAATTTAGCGCTCGCCGAGGAGCGGGGGGAAACCGCCCGCCTGCAAGGACGAATCGTGCGACACCGGCGTGTGAATTCCAAACTGGAAATAGGTACGCTTATCGGCTGCGAGGTCCGCCGCGCGCGCCGCCGCCGCCCGCCGGAGCAGCACTTGGGGCGGCAGCAGGCGACGCGCCACTTGCTCCACCGAAGCCGCCGCTGGGAGCGCTGCGTACTCCGCCCATCGGACGGGCGCCGCCGAAATTACCACCGTTGCGCATGGCGCCCGGGTTGCCGTGGAAGCCGCCCCCCATGCTCCGCATCGTCGGATGGGCGATCGCCGGACCTGCCATATTCCGCATTGCCGGACGGGAGATCGCGGAACCGGTCATGTTCCTCATACCGGAGTTGCCGTGAAAGCCGGGATTGGAGGACATAATCCGCGCGTATGGATGCGCCCCCTGAAATAGCTCAACTCGCGGCGGCGCCCCATGGTAACCCGGGCCGACGAAAACCGGAACCGAAGTACCCCGGCTCGCGATGGCCGCATTCGCCGCCTCGGGATGCGCCGTCCCCGGGAGCGGAACACGCCGAGATCCTGGCGTTGAACCGATTCCTCCCGGATGCGCCGCCGGTGTGGCAGCCACGTTAGGGACATTTCCGGCAACCGTGCCGCCTCCACCGCCACCGCCGCCCCGAACGGGCATGCCGATCATTCCCATGGGTGGAACGTAGTAGTTTGGTCCGTTCCAGAGATAACCATAATTCAGGCCCAGCATGTACGCGCCGAAGGGATTTGCAAACATTCCGCTGCACGGCAGATAGGAATACATGCCGACGGAGCTCATCAGATACCAACTGGAAGCGCCACAGTTGTAGCCCGATGAATACAGGCTGCTGGCCGTCACGTTCGTGGCGTAGGCGCTGTCTTCCGCGCGAGCCTGGCTGAAGAGGTAAAGATCGTCCTTCTTATTGAGGTGGAACTTTTGCAGTTGAGGGACCGCTGTATCGAGCGCCAGTTCTTTTCCGTGCTTTACGGTCGTGTTTAACGTGCCCGTAACGAAAGCGTCGCCCTTGATAGCGGCAATCGAAGGCGGATTGGCCTCCAGGCGGAACAGGCCCTTTTTCCGAAACTCAACGACCTGCTTTCCGACCGTGAAGGAAACCGCGTTATCTTCGAGAAGCTCGTCGCACTCTACCATCGCCACGCCGGAAAGCAGCGTGAGCTGCGTGTTGCTCAGCGCATTCGAATCCATCCGGACGGACGCGTCGTTGCCAAGGCGCAGAAACACACCCGGTGTCAATAGAAGCTCGGCATTGCCGTCGCTGCCGGTACGCAGCACCTGCCCATTCTTGACGTCAGGCAGATTTGTCGTGGTCTTATGAACTGGTTTGTCGCCGACGTACACGGAACCGACGGTGAACTGAATGAGACCGGAATGCGTCGAAATGGCAACCTGTGCCGGTAAGCACACGGTGATACCAAGACCGCCCGCCAGTAGCGTGAACACGCGAAACGTCGTCATGCGACACCCCTTTTGTAATTAAAATTCTCTAATCGAATGATCCTCTTCTAGCTCAGTCCTGTCAATGCGCGATGTTGCCGGGACACGGGCCAGGCGGGAAGCACTCCGATGCAAACTGCCCAGCCGTATTGCAGTCTCGGACGCTATAAGGGCCATTTAGCCTAAACTTTGACCCAACCCTCGCGAGCGGCGCTCTCGGCGACTTTTTCCAGGAGGACCATGCCGCGCAGGCCATCCTCGAAGGTCGGATAGTCGATCGGGACCTTCGGATCGGCGACTCTGGCGTAGAAATTCTTGAACACCTGCTTGTGTGAATCGTCGTATCCTTCGCTGTGGCCACCCGGCAGGTCCGCGAATTTGGCGGCGGCGGGATAGAGCAACGAGCCGTCTTTGATAATGATCTGGTTTGGATCGTTGCGGTGTCCGATCCAGAGTGTATCGGGCTGCTCCTGGCTCCACGAAACGCCGGCTTTCGTCCCGAAAATATCAAATGAAAAGCGGTTCTTGCAGCCGGCCGACATCTGGCTGACCGTGAAAGCTCCTTTGGCGCGATCACCCAGGTGAATCAGCACGGCTCCGAAATCGTCAGTCGTAATGGGGAACTCTTCGTAGTCGCCGGGCTGAAGCTTCTTGCCGGAGAAGGTCTCGACCGAGCCTTTCGGGCGCTTGCGGGTCTTGTGAAATGTCGCAAGGTCGGCGCATACGGCGGTAATGGGCAATGCGGTGAGGTGCTGGATCATGTCCATCCAGTGCGATCCGATGTCTCCCATGGCTCGCAGCTTGCCGTTCTCTTCCGTGTCGACCCGCCAGTTCCAGTCGGTATCGTAGAGCAGCCAGTCCTGGGAGTAAGTGCCTTGCGCGATCAGAATGTCGCCGAGGTCTCCGTGCGCGATCATTTGCCGGATCTGCTGCACGACCGGGTAGTAGCGCAAATTATGCTGCACACAGTTGATAGCGTTTTTGGCTTTCGCCAGTTCGACCAGTTCGCGGGCTTCGGCGGCGCTCAAGGTCAACGGCTTTTCGCAAAGAACGGCCTTTCCCGCCTCGATGGCCGCCTTGGACATAGGATAGTGGTCTACGTTCGGCGTACAAATGTGGACCGCGGCGATCTCTTTGTCGTCGAGCACTTCTTTCAAGCTCGCCGCCGCTTTCGGAATTCCCATGGCTTCGGCGAATTGTTTCGCTCGCTCCGGCCTGCTTCCCACCACAGCCGCCACTTCCACATTTCCCAAGCGCCGCACGTTTTCCGTATGCACCTTACCCATGAAACCGGTTCCGACGATAGCGGTTTTGATTTTTGCCATAAACTGAATCGTTTCGTCCTTTCGCGCTGAACCCTTCGTTTCAAAGGGTCAATCTGACACTCTATCGCAGAGGCGCTGTTACGCCTGAGATCGAGGGCCGGGACGCCTGTGAAAATGGAATATGCGGATCGACATTTTGGTTTTCGATGGAGCCGATGAGATTGACTTTGTGGGTCCTCAGGAGGTATTTCGCCGGGCCGCAAAGATCGAGAAAGATATCGAAGTTGAACTTGTTACTCTTGAGCCGCAATCCGAAGTAACGGCGCAGTTCGGCTTGCGAGTTCATCCGGACGGCGTGCTCAATACCGCGCCCGATCTCGTCGTCGTGCCGGGTGGCGGTTGGGTTGCCAATTCCAACAACGGCATTCGACGGGAGATCGCGCACGGCGCTTTGACAAAAACTCTATCGTCGCTGCACGAATCCCAAGTCATTTTGGCCGGTGTGTGTACGGGAGCGATGGCGCTGGCTGCCGCGGGGCTGCTGGACGGCCGCGCTGCTGTCACCCATCACGGCGCGCTGGAAGATCTGCGCCGGACGAAGGCGCGCGTTGTCGAAGCCCGCGTCGTCGACGATGGCGATATTCTTACGTGCGGTGGTGTCACGTCGTCAATCGATCTCGCGTTGTGGTTCGTCGAGCGCCAGTGGGGCGGCGAACTTGCGGATAAAATAAGCCGCTCCATGGAACATACCCGCACTGGAATACAGCCGCGCTCCGAAACGCATATCGCCCCCTGGCGTCCTCCCTACAGGAAATAAACCGGCGCCCATCGAAGAAAGCAGTTGGGTAAGCCAATTCACCGTAGTTTCCCGGGATGTTGAGGCCGGCGAACAAGAGGGCAAATGACTGCCAAACCAAAGATTTCCGAACGCTCCGTTGAGATTCCGCCGTCCGGCGTTGTCGGCGATCTTACGATTCCCATCGATGCGCGCGGCATTGTCGTCTTTGCCCACGGCAGCGGCAGCAGCCGGCTGAGCTCGCGCAACCGGTATGTCGCCGGCGTTCTCCATCAAGCCAATCTCGCCACACTCCTGCTCGATCTGCTCACGGCACAAGAGGAACAGATCGATCTACAAACGCGCCATCTGCGATTCGACATCGATCTGCTCGCGAACCGGCTTGTTGAAGCGACCGAGTGGCTGGCCGGCGATTCCTTGATCGGCCGTTTGCCGGTGGGCTACTTTGGCGCAAGCACCGGAGCGGCAGCGGCCCTGGTTGCGGCCGCTCAATTACCGGAATCGACACGCTCCGTCGTTTCGCGCGGTGGAAGGCCGGATCTGGCCGGAACGGCGCTGCCACGAGTGAAAGCGCCAACGCTGCTCATCGTGGGGGGCAACGATGGCCAGGTTATTGAGCTAAACCAAGAGGCGTTGGGCAAGCTTCAATGCCCAAAGAAGCTCGAGATTGTTCCCGGCGCCACTCATCTGTTCGAAGAGCCAGGGACTCTCGAACAAGTTGCGAGCTTCGCGAGCGATTGGTTCACCAAGCATCTTTCCACAACTTTTCGTTCCGGGGGCGCGACATGAAAACAACCGGCCCGCGGGTCTAATCTCCAACAAGCGCCCATGAATGTGCTGACGCTGAACGCGGGAAGCAATTCCCTGAAATTCGAGATCGTTGCGGCGGAGCCGGACAGCGGTGGTTCGGATGAAGGCGCCCGCTTTGGCTCCAGTCTTGTTGCCGGCACCTACGACAACATCGGCAAGGCGGATTCTGCATTTGCTCTTTTGGAAAATAAACAAACTCGTCACAAGGAAGAGACTGAAATCCGGGATCATGGACACGCGACCGAGTTGCTTTTCGGCTGGATCGAGCACGGCGGGGCCGGAGCAAACGGAGTCCGCGGTCTTGGGGATATTGACCGGGTGGGCCATCGAGTTGTGCATGGCGCGGATCGCTTCAGTCGACCTGCGCGAATCACCGATCAAGTTGTACGTGAAATCGAGAATCTGGAAGACCTGGCGCCATTACATAACGCATCAGCCCTGAAAGTGATTCGTGCGGCGCAGGCAAGAGGAGGTCCGCGGATTCCGATGATCGCGGTGTTCGATACGGTTTTTCATCAGACGATTCCCGAGAAAGCGGCGTTATACCCGCTTCCGCTCGATCTCTCGAAGCGGCATCGAATCCGGCGCTACGGGTTTCATGGCATATCGCACCGGTACATGATGATTCGCTACGCACAGATTGCGCGTCGTCCACTCGCGGAGCTGAATCTGATCACATTGCATCTGGAAGGCGGCTCGTCCGCCGCTGCCATCCAGCGCGGGAAGTCGATCGATACATCCATGGGGTTCACGCCTCTGGAAGGCCTCATGATGGGAACGCGATCCGGCGACATTGACCCTGCCATCGTGACTTATCTGATGCGAAAGGAAAACATGGATGCGGATCGCGTGGAGAAATTTTTAAACAAGGAGTGCGGACTTTTCGCTGTCTCCGGAATATCGGCGGATACGCGCGAACTGCAGCGGCGTCTTTCCGACCCTTCCGTCGATCTGGCGGTGAACATGTTCTGTTATCGAGTTTGTAAATACATTGGCGCCTATTTGGCGGCCCTGGGCGGAGCGGAGGCTATCGTGGCCGGCGGAGGCATCGGCGAGAATACGCCCGTAATTCGCGAACGGATTTTCGAACAGTTCGGCTGGTGTGGCGCAGTTTTGGACCGGCAGCGGAATAGCGATACGGTAGATCGCGAAGGAGCCATTACGACGGCGGAATCGCGAGTCCAGGTCTGGGTGATACCGACGCAGGAAGGCCTGATGATGGCCAAAGACGTCGCGGATTATGTTGATAGCAACGACACGTGAACGCGAGCGTGGATTGGCGATTATTCGAAAAACCCGCTCGCTGACGCGATGCGGCTCCGTGTCAAGGCAACCTACAGTCAAGAGCCGCCGCTTGTTAGTGCGCGCCAAACACTTCTTTCTCAGGGCCGTATGAGGGCCAGGCCCGATTCCGGATCGTGTACTTTCCGCAATTCTTCGGGAGCTTCCGTCAAAATTACCTCGAGTGTCGGCCGGACATGGGCCTCAACAAGGTGACCGCCGTGAGCAGTGCCATCTTTCTTGCCCACAACCATATGCGCGTGTACTTCCGGGCTTCCGTCGTGGAGCGCGATATCGCCAATTAGCGAGAGTACTTCAATCTGTTCGCGAATATCCGCGGCGGTCTCATACTTCTTCGTTTGCCAATTAAACCAGTCTACTTTCGCGTCCGACAATGCGCCAATTGCTTTAAAGCTGCTTCCGGCGAGCCCATGATCTTTTGCGAATCGCTTCAGAGTGCTTGCGATCTCGTCGCCTGTTTCAAGAATGAGCACGTACGTGCGGGGCTGTTCCTGGATAAGCTTTGCGGTCACAGCGGTTGTCCTCCCGCGAGTTGGATGCAAAGGACATCGGATTTAGTACGGAACGGTGCAGCGTGGCGCTAGCGGTTTCGTGCGACCGCTCACAAGCGCTCGAAGCGCGATTTGGAAGCAGAGGGATAAGCGACTGCGCTGCAAGCTACCGTAATTTTAAAGCCTTTGATTTTCGAATGCGGGAGTCTCGGGTTAGTAGCGGAATGCCATGGGTCAAACTTGTGGCCGCGATGATTTCGTCCGCAGGATCGGAACGAAAATCCAGAGATCGCAAATTCAAGCATACTTGTCGAGTTATGGGCCAAACATATAGTTGATCCAACGCCGTGGCGAGAGGTTCATAATCGAGCCCATACCGAAGACGACCGAGTTGGTGCAGTTTCGCGATCTCCCATAGCACAATCGCCGAAATGCTCCATTCAGGGTCTTCCGTGAGAACGCTTTGTTCGTGCGGCGTGAGGCTTCCCTCGAACGCTTTTACCAGAATATGAGTATCCAGATTCAGCATCCCAAGCAACTCCAGTCGAAAAGAGATCGTCTTCCGGATTCGAAGTAAGGTCTTTCACGCTTCCAATGAGGTTCGAGCAAGAGGAAGGAACGGGCGTGATTTTGGCGACGGGTCGCCCGCGCTTGGTAATGAGAATGCCATCTGCCGGTAAACCGTCCAGCAATTGTAGGCATTGTTCCCGAAAATCGCTGACGTTCAATGTCCTCATATCTCAAGTGTACAAGTAACTGTTCACTTTGGGGGAATCGCAAAGCTAGGCCTGAGCGGCGACGCATTAAGCCGGGAGCATCGTTCCCTGCTTCGATCGCCAATCCATCGCCCGCTCGGGCTGAAAGGCTTTCTGGTTGCGCTGGGACAAAGTGCGCGTGCAGGTGAGGTACGGAAAGCCCCGCACCGCGCAAGCACAGAGGTTACCAATTTGAAGAGGGGATTTGGTCGGGGCGAGAGGATTCGAACCTCCGGCCTCCTGGTCCCGAACCAGGCGCTCTACCAGGCTGAGCCACGCCCCGACATCCAAACTCATCCAGTGTAGCAAGCCAGGCGACTGGTTCGTTATTTCGCTAATAAACAGCCGTTTCGCGGAATTCGCAAAACGGCCGTCCTACAGCGCCTCGGGCATGGGAAGTCCGGACTTTGCCAGCGCTTTTGTGATCAGCGTAATGGCGTCGGCTTCCGGAACACTCTTCGCAATGGATGTTTCCATAATCACCATGCAGCGCGCCCGGTCCAGCATCTTTTTCTCGCGAAATGATAGTGGTTTGGCCGTTTGGATCATCAGCAGGGTCTTGAATACCTCGGAAATTTCGAGAAGGCTGCCGTTCTTCATCTTGTCCGAGTTCTCTTTGAAGCGATCCTTCCAATCCTGCACGCAACTGGGCCGCCCTGCGGCGAGATAACTCAGTACACGCGAGATTTCGCTGCACTTTGTCACCTTCCGCAATCCGACATCTCCAACATGGGAGAACGGGACCATGATGGTCATGCAGTTCGGAATAAGCCGAAGCAGGTAAAAGCGTTCTTGCTGAGTGCCGAAAGAGCGAGACGCTATGTTCTCGATAGTTCCAACACCGTGGTTTGGATAAACCACCTTCTCCCCAACCTGGAAGGTCATGCACGGACCTCTTTCTGAATGTGGAATCAGTTACCAGTACAAAAGCCGAAACGCAATAGTAATGCCGTCGGCATGGCTACGTCAAGTCAAAATTAAACATCCTACACATCCAGGAGGGTGGTTGCCTTGAACCGTTCCAATTCGAGCGCTGGACGCAGGTTCACTGCCATCTCCCACTGACTCCTAGTGTCGGGCCGGATATGCCGCCCAGCGCAGCCCAATCCCCTTATAGGAACACTCTATCTAGGCCGCTTATAAGCGGCGGCAGTTGCTTCACCGAGTAAATCGGGATCTCGCTGCACTGCTCATCGATGATCCTGCCGGACAATTAGCAACTAAGGCGCTCACTCGGATGGATCGGTTACGCTCTTTACCTACTTATTTGGGGCTTTCGGCAAACACCACGGCCGGTCGACTTCATGGTTGACGGCGCCGCGAATCGGAACGTGGAAAAGGCGGCGCAATTTTCCGCGAATCGAACACTTGTCACTGGCACACGCCACCATTCAGACTGTAGGCAGGTTCCCTTGTGAAGTGGAAAATACTTGCGCTGATCACATCCTCCGCCCTGATAGCACTCCTGACGATCTGCTGGGCTTATCTGAAGTTCGACGGCCTGAATGGCGCATACACGATGAGGTCCCTGAACGCGCCGGCTGTAATCACACAGGTCAAAAAACTGAACCAACTCGTGACGGTGAAATATCGCATACAGCACGTAGTCGGCATGACCGAGCCCAAAGTCCCCCTCGGCGAAGAATCGATTCTGCTGATGGTGCAAGGACAGGCCCTCGCCGGGGTGGATCTCGCCGCATTAACGCGGGCGGATGTGGTCGTCAGGGGCAAGCGCTCCGTTACGTTGCAACTTCCGGCGGCCAAGCTTCTCAACGTCTTTCTGGATGAAAAGGCGACAAAAGTGTGGGATCGCCGCATCACGTGGTGGACACCCTGGGTGGCCTATGATCCGGACCTGGAGCACAAGGCCCGCCTGCAAGCCCTGGACGAAGTCAGGACGGCAGCGCTAGAGATGGGTATTCTCGATGCGGCGCAGCGCAATGCGCAAAATGCGATAGCCAATTTTCTGCTGGCTCTGCACGTAGATGTGAGTTTTAAAGCGCCGGCAAGCCCCGATTAAAAAACCCGCGCACTCGCACCAGCGGCTCCGTTTGTAGGCTACTTTCACTCGGAGCCGCCTTGCGTCAGCAAGCGGGTTCGGTAAACGTAAGAGCCGGCGACTATTGCCGTCTTCGTGTCCCGATGCCCTACAAAACGTTCTGGTCCCAGTTCTCCAGAACCTTCTTTACCTTCTGGCAGAACTGATCGGCAAGCGCCCCGTCCACCAGACGGTGATCGAATGTCAGTGCGAGATACGCCTGAGAACGAATTGCGATGGCATCGCCATCCACTACGGCGGGCACTTTCTCCACCGCGCCCATACCCATGATCCCGACTTGCGGTTGATTGATCACGGGCGTCGCAAAGATGCTGCCGAAGCTGCCGAAGTTGGTGATGGTGAACGTGCCGCCCTGCACCTCATCCGGTTTTAACTGGCGGGAGCGAGCGCGTGTTGCAAGATCGACAATGGACCGCTGCAGCCCCGCCACATTCTTTTCATCCGCATTGCGAATCACCGGAACGATGAGGCCCAGACCTTCGTCCAGTGCGACAGCGATTCCAATATTGACGTCGGTGTGATAGATGACGTTATTTCCGTCGATAGATGCGTTGACGAGCGGGAAATCGCGCAGCGCTTGCGCGGTCGCCACGGTGACGAAGGGCAGAAACGTCAGTGAAAATCCGTTTCGCGCTTGAAATTCGCCTTTTGCCCTCTCCCGAAGCTTGGCGATCTTCGTCATGTCCACCCGATGAACGGTGGTGACATGCGCGGAAGTGCGCTTCGAGTCAATCATGTGCTCGGCGATTTTTTTGCGCATGGTTGACATGGGCTCGACACGCGTTTTTGCCGCTTCAGCTCGGGGCATGGGCGCTGTAGCCGGGGCGCCGGCCTGAATTGGAGCGGGGCTGGGCGCTGTGGGAGGCTGTTGTGCCACAGGAGGAGGAGGAGGAGGCGCTGCCGCCTGGCTCACCGTGCGCGCCCCTTGTGAAGCCATGTAGGCCTCAACATCCTGCTTCGTGATGCGGCCGCCTACGCCAGTGCCTCGCACTTGCGACAAATCGATGTTGTACTCGCGGGCCATCTTGCGCACCAGCGGCGACAGCGGTCCGCTTTCCTCTTCGACCTGAGGCGCGGATTGTGGAGCCGGTTCAAACGGATAAGGACCTGCCGCGGCCGCTTGTGGGGCGGCGGCTGGAGGCGCGGGAGCCTGGGCCGGAGCAGGAGTGGCCGGCGCGGGCGCCGGAGGAGCCTGCGTGGGAGCCGACGCGGACTCCTGTTTGGGCGGCGCCGCCGCCGATGCTCCGGCCCCGTCATCGATGCGGCCAACAATTGTGTTGATGCCGACCGTGGCGCCTTCCTGGACCAATATCTCGCTCAGAGTTCCGGCCGCGGGAGACGGAATTTCCGTATCGACCTTGTCCGTTGAAATCTCAAATAGTGGCTCGTCCCGCTCCACTTTTTCGCCGGTCTTTTTCAGCCAGCGGGTCAACGTTCCTTCTACGATGCTTTCGCCCATTTGGGGCATCACAACGTCTGTCATCGAATCTCCTGCGCTTCGCGGTATGCCATCACCAGTTCATAATCGAACACTTTTGCGAACGCGGCGGCGATGGCTTCTTTCACCTGTTCGCGACTGGCCGTGCAGCCCAAGCTGCGCAGCGAACACACGGGTTTCGACAATCCGCAGGGAACGATGTACTGGAAATAGGTCAAATCAGTATCCACATTCAATGCAAACCCGTGCGAAGTAATCCAGCGGCTAATGTGAATCCCGATCGCCGCAATTTTCGCGCCGCCCACCCAGACGCCCTCATGGCCGCGCTCCGGAGAACGTTCGGCCTCGACGCCCAAACTAGCTAGCGCATCTATCAGAAACTGCTCGACGCCACGGAAATAGGCCCGCACATCGCGTTTCCATTCTCGCAAATCGAGAATCGGATACCCCACCACCTGTCCAGGGCCATGATACGTCGCTCCTCCGCCCCGGTCTGTCTCCTCGAATGCAATGCCCGCGCGCTCCAGAATCTCCGGTTTCGCCAGCACTTGCTCGTCTTTCGCATTACGTCCAAGAGTCACGACATGTGGATGCTCCACGAAGAGAAAACGGTCGATGCCTTCTCCGCGCTTCCTTTCTTCAACGAATTGCTGCTGGGTACGAAACGCCTTTATCCACTCCAGGCGCCCGAGATCCAGGAGCTCACATTGCCTCATAAGATCGATTTTGAGAGCGCGGCGCTCCCAATGTATTACGCGTTGATCGCCAGGCCGTTAACTGCGTTGAAGCCCTCTCCCACAGCTTCGGAAAGCGTCGGGTGAGCATGAATGGTCGACATCATCGACTCTACCGTTGCCTCGGCTTCCATCGCGGTCACCGCCTCGGCAACCAGTTCATACGCATGCGGCCCGATGATGTGAACGCCGAGAATTTCTCCGAACTTCTCGTCCGCAATCACTTTCACGAAACCCTCGTGCATTCCGAGGATGGTCGCTTTGCTGTTGCCCGCGAACGGGAACTTGCCAACTTTCACTCGGTAGCCCTGCGCTTTCGCCTGCGCCTCCGTCAGACCTACGCTTCCAATGCCGGGCTCCGTATAGGTGCAGCCAGGAATCCGGTTGCGGTTCACCGGCCTTGCCGGCTTGCCTGCCATGTGAGCCACCGCCACCAGGCCTTCCATCGTGGCCACGTGCGCGAGTTGCGGTGTTCCCGCTACGATGTCGCCGATTGCGTATACATTCGGCTCGCCCGTGCGCTGAAAGGCGTCCACCTTGACGAACCCGCGATCAAGCTGAATCGCCGTCGCCTGCAATCCGACGTTGTCGGTATTTGGCTTACGTCCGACGGCAACCAGCAGTTTGTCGAACTCGAGATCTTCCTTCTTGCCGTTCGCGAGCGTCGCGGTCAGGCTGACGCTGTTCGAATTCTTCCGGATGTTTTCCGCTTTCGCTCCCGTCTCGACACGAATGCCGGTCTTTCTGAAGTACCGGTCCAGTTCTTTCGATACGTCCTCATCTTCGACGGGAACCATCCGCGGCAACATTTCCAAAACCGTAACTTTCGACCCGAAACGGTTGAAAATCGACGCAAACTCCACGCCGACCGCCCCCGCGCCGATAATGCCCAATGACCGCGGCACGCTCGTAAGATTCAGAATTTCGATGTTCGTCAGAATCTGGTTTGCGTCCGCCTGCAGGCCGGGCAGCATGCGCGCCTCCGATCCCGTTGCGAGCATAATAAACCGCGATTCATACGTCTGCTGGCCTTGATCGGTATCGACCTGCACTTTGCCGCCACCGAGCAGCCGGGCATAGCCTTTCACCACCTCCACCTTGTTCTTTTTCATCAGGAACTCGACGCCTTTTGAATGCTTGGACACAATCGAGTTCTTGCGATCGAGAACCTTTGGGTAGTTGAGTTGCGGATCTTTGCAGGCGATTCCCTGCTCTTCCGGATGCTTGAAGTAGTCCCAAACTTCCGCCGTTTGCAGCAGCGCTTTCGTCGGAATGCAGCCAACAAGCAGGCATGTTCCGCCCAGCCTTGGCGACTTCTCGACAAGCAGCGTCTTGAATCCGTACTGGCCGGCCCGCACTGCCGCGGAATAGCCGCCCGGACCGCTGCCGATGATGACTAAGTCGTATGCCATTTTCCCCTTCAGTGTATCATTGGCCCTTTATTTACCGTAGTTTGCGAAAGAATCACGCGGTTGACAAAACACCGCTTGTAAGCTCGGAGACACCGGTAAAATCCTCCAGTCTTCGGACCAGCGATAATCTGAAGAAGCCCAGTGAGCGCGCATCGCCTCGACATCCTCCGCGTACGTTTGTACGCCACTGCCCCCGTGCCGCGAGGCCAGGTTTGATAATCCGGCCGGCCGCCGCACTGCATGTTGCCGAACCAGGTGTGGATGGCGTAATCCAGCCTTCCGTTCCCCGGAGGGCATCGTTCAGCCGGATTCAGGCGCGCACCCTCGTGCTTTGTTGCATCGCGTTCGCGCTTTTCTTCTCCGCCACGTTCCTTTTGCAGCAGTCCGCACACGCTTACCGGACCGAGATCGGGGCGGAGTTCGACGACGCCTCCCATTACGTCACCGGACTCATGGTCCGCGGCTACATTGCTCAGGGTTTTCCGTCGAGTCCTACCGCGTTTGCCCAGAGCTACTACGCGCACTATCCGAAGGTCGGACTTGGCCACTGGCCACCAGTGTTCTATGTAGCGGAAGCGCTGTGGATGTTGATGTTCGGTGACTCTATCGCCTCCGTTTTGGTGCTGATGGCGGTCATCACGGCGCTGATCGCCGCAACTATTTTCTATCTCGTCATGGAAGAATGGCAGGCGCCACTCGCGGGACTGGCGTGCGGCGCCATCTTCCTGTTTTTGCCGGTCGTCCAGCAATATACATCCACCGTAATGGTCGATACCGGACTGGCGTTGCTCGTCCTTTGGGCAGCCGTTCGCTGGGGCCGGTTTCTCGATTCCGGCCGCGCTCGCGACATTATCTGGTTCGGAGCGCTCGCCTCACTGGCCGTCCTCACAAAAGGCGATGGCGTTGAGCTCATTCTGCTGCCGCCGATCTCGATAATTCTGACGCGCCGGTTCGCGATTCTCCGCAACAGAGCGCTCTGGCTCACCGCCGCCGGTTCCGGCTTCGTTTGCCTCCCATGGATGCTGTTGACCCGGCAGTTCGTCACCCCGGGATTTCAGTATCCCTGGGGTCTCGCCTACGCTGCTAGGGCCGCGCAGTTCTTCGGCATCCATTTGCTGACCACCATCGGCCTCGTGCTTACCCTCCTGTTTCTCGCCGGGCTCGCGCCCAAGCTTGTGCCCGCGTTGCGCTTCGGAGGGATCAATGGCCGCTGGGCTTCTCTCATTTCCGTCGTGTTTGCGGTACTCATCCTTCACTGCTTTGTGCCAAGCGGATTGAACGATCGTTACTTGATCGCCGCCATCCCGGCCGTTCTTCTGTTTGCGATTAGCGGAGGACTTACGCTCATTACTGTAGTTGCACGCCGCAATCCCACGCCGCGCCTGGCGGATGCGGTGGCTCTAGTGCTGCTCACGCTAATTCTCGCGACCGTGTTCTACATACCCCGCAAGCAATCGTACGGCTTCCGTAAAGCGGCCGCCTCTCTCGAAAACAATCCGCTTTACCGCAACCAGGTGATTCTCTGCGCATCCGAAGCGTTCGGAGAAGGCATGCTCATCACCGAGATGGCCGCGCGCGATCGCCCGCGCCCCGGCCATGTGATCTTGCGCGCGGGGCGTGTGCTCGCGTCGAGCGACTGGAACAACCGGCATTACCGCTCACGATTTAGCTCCCCGCAAGCGGTCATGGCGTATCTCACGGCCATTCCGGTCGGCGTTCTCGTTCTGGACCGCACCCGCGGCCCCCAGCCGCTCGAACACTATCAACTGCTCCGCCGGATGATCCGCGACTATCCGAACTCCTGGGAGCACGTCGCCACGTTTCCAGCAGAGCGCCCTGGCGCCGGAGTAGATATCTACCATCTGACTGGTCAGGATCCGGTCCCGCATCGCCCCTTCGAGATCGAAGTGCAGGGAACCTACCGCAACACGATCCGCATCGCCCCGCCAATCCGCTGATGCCTGCACCCCCTGTCTCCCGAAACCCCGTATTCCTCTGAAACGTACAATTAACGTAGATGGTCTCTCTGCTCCGCAGCGCTCTGCTGCTGTATTCATTGGCATTGTTAGCGGCGGCCCAGGTTCCCCAGGCGAAATCGACGGAGGCGGCTCCGCCGGGTATTATTCAAAGCATCATCGTTCAGGGGAACAAGATTTACAAACCAGCCGATATCAAGAAAGTCCTCGGACTCAAATCGGAAGAACCGGCCACCCCCGCGGCATTCCGCGCCGCGCAATCGCGCCTGTTGGCGACGGATCTCTTCTCGAACGTGGAGTATCAGTTCCGATGGACCGGTTCTAACCCTGCCCAATATGAAGTGACCTATAAAGTCACCGAATTCGATGAATTGTTTCCGCTGCAGTTCGAAGATCTCGGCGTCTCCGACGATGCGCTTCGTCAATATCTTCGAGCGCACATGCTGCTCTATAACGACCGGATTCCCGCCACGTCGGCCGTGGTCAATAAGTATGCGGAAGTCGCGCAGGAATTCATTGCGAAGACCAAGCCATCGCTGAAAATCAAAGGCTTCGTCTCATCCGAGGACCCGAACCACCCGGCAGTCATCATTCGGCCGGATACGCCCTTCCCACGCATAGCCCGCGTCACCGTCACCGGCAATAAGGCGATCGATACTCCTACTCTGGAGCATGCGCTGAACGATGTCGCCATTGGCCAGCGCCTTTCCGACACACGCATCCGGGAAATCCTCAATGGCGCCGCGAAAACACTATACGCGGCCAAAGGCTACGTCGCTGTCACTTTCCCCAAGATTCAAAGCGAGAAATCGACTGAAAACGCGGGCTACGTCGTACACGTGGAAATTCAGGAAGGCCCTGTTTTTCATTTCGGCACGTCGACATTCCGTGGCGGCACAGTGTCGGCCGACGACATCCGGTCGATGATGCACTTCCGCAAGGGGGAGGTTTTCGACGGCAGCAAGGCCGAGCAGTTGCGCCGCGATCTGGTCGACTTCATGCGCCATCGCGGCCATTTGAGCGCCGCCATCCAACTGTCTCACCAGGAGAACGACAAGAATCTAACCGTCAATCTCATCTATGCCATGCAGCCCGGCCCTGTCTACAAATTTGAAACTCTCAACGTTCACGGCCTGGATATCCAAAGCGAGCCTGCCATTCGTAAGCTGTGGGCCGAGAAGCCTGGGGAGGCCTTCAATCCCGATTACCCGGACTTCTTTCTGAAGCGGATTAAAGAGATGGGTATTATGGACAATCTGGGCACGACAAAATCTACATTCGTGCCCGACACTACGGCCCACAACGTCACCGTGAACCTCTTTTTCAGGGGAGCCGCCGGCGAGGCGGAGAAAAAGAAAGACAATCTGGGTGGAATGCCGCCCGTCGAAAAGCCCGAGCAGGAGCCGCCTTTCTAGGCTTGTCCCCGAACCGGCTTGTGGGCTTCACTCCTGCTATTTTGAAAGCAGTGTCGTCGCCGTTGAATTTTCATCTCGCGCAGTACGAGGGCCCGCTCGATCTGCTGCTCGATTTGATCCGGAAACAGCAGGTCAACATCTACGACATCCCCATAGCCAGTATCACGCGGCAGTACCTCGACTACATGCAGCGGGCGCTGGAACTCGACATCGAGCTTTCGTCGGATTTCGTGTATATGGCCGCCACGCTGATTCACATCAAAAGCAGGCTGCTGCTCCCGCGCGACCCGGAGCTCGACAAAATTGCGCCTGAAGAGGACCCTCGCAAAGAACTGGTGGAACGGCTGATTGAGCACGAGCGGTTCAAGAACGCCGCCGAAATGCTCCAGCAGAAACGTGTCATTGAGGAAGCGATCTGGTCGAATCCCCAGATTCAGCAATTCATCAACGAGGATGAGGGCCCCGGACTAGCTGTCACCCTGATCGATCTCGTCAAAACACTGCAGGCCGTGGTCGAACGCGCCAAGAGCCGCCCGGAATACGAGATTGGGAAAGAGGACGTCAGCGTTCCGGATATGATCCGGTTTTTGCGCTACGAGCTGGAACATTCACGCCCATCGCAGCTGCTTTCGGCAACCCGGCTCTTTGAACGCCAGCGCAGCCGCCGCGCCATGATCTGTCTGTTTCTCGCAATCCTGGAGCTCGTGAAGTTGCAAGCTGTCGACCTCACACAGGGAGATCTATTCGGAGACATCGGCTTGCGCCGGCGGGAGAATTTCAAACAGGCCCTTGAGTCTGTCGAGACCATGGAAGCGGTAGATCGGGAATATCAATAACCAAACGGATGCAGGATTTAGAACAGATCAACGACCCGGCGGTCGATGCGGAAACGACGCAGGCCGAATGCAGCGAGAGTGGCGCCGCCGGCGGTGACACGGTTTCGAAGAACGAATCGCAGGTAGAGGTGGGGGATGCCTCGCCGGATGCCGCTTCAGACGATGAACTGGACGATGTTCTGATCGCCGAAGCCGTAACCGGGCTGACGCCGGACGAAGATCCTCACACGACTCTGAAGGCCATCATCGAGGCGGCCATCTACATCACCGACGAACCTCTGACGCCGGAGCAGATTGCTGGCGCCGTCGAACAGCCGCTCGCTACGGTGAAAGAAATTCTTGCGCAACTAATTGAGGAATACGCGCAGCCCAGCCATGGGCTGACATTGCGCGAACTCGCCGGCGGCTACAAAATGGGCACGAAGCCGGAGCACCACGAATCCATTCGCCGATTCGTCAAGAAGCTCCAGGCGCCGCTCAAGCTGTCTCTTGCCGCCCTGGAAACGCTGGCCGTGGTTGCCTACAAGCAACCGATTACGGCGCCCGAGATTATGGAGATCCGCGGCGTGCAGGGAGCGGGCGTGCTCAAGACGCTGCTTGATCGCAAACTGGTCGCCACCGCGGGTCGCAAAGACGTGATCGGTAAGCCGATCATGTATAAGACAACGAAAGAATTTCTGATCCAGTTCGGCCTCAGCTCACTCAACGAATTGCCGACGCTCAAGGAATTTGAGGAACTTGGACGTCTGTCGCTCACCGACGAAACGCCGACGAATATTCAGGAACCCTCCGTCCCGGCCGGGCAGACCGAGGTGATGCACGAAAGCAGCTTAGCCGAACAGCCGGACGATTCTGAAGGCGAGGCCGATGCGAAGCAGCCGTCCGTCGAGCAGGGTATCGAACCGGCGACAGACCCCGAAGCGTCCGAAACGCTATCGCACGAACGATCGCACACCGAAGGCGATGAGGGCGAGGGATGCCTCGCCCCTACAACAGACTACGAAATTGCTGTAGAGGCAGGAAATGCCCGGCCCGATTCTGAAATCGCCAAAGCTGAGGAATCAGAAGATAATCCTGAGCAGACGGAACCCCATGCCTGAAGAACGCCTCCAAAAACTGCTCGCTCACGCCGGCATCGCCAGCCGCAGAAAGGCGGAAGAACTGATTGTCGCCGGCCGCGTTTCCGTCAATGGCCATACTGTCACGGAACTCGGCAGCAAGGCCGATCTTACGGTGGATAACGTGAAGATCGACGGCCAGCGCCTCAAGGCTCCTCAGCACTTCATTTATTACGCATTCAACAAGCCGAAGAACGTCGTCACTACGGTGCATGATCCGGAAGGCCGCGACACCGTCATGCACTACTTCAAAGGCATGCGCGAGCGCATCTATCCTGTCGGGCGCCTCGATTACGCGAGCGAGGGGCTGCTGCTGTTAACCAACGATGGCGAATTCGCCAATCGCATCACGTCTCCCGCAAATCATCTGCCGAAGACCTACCTCGTGAAAGCGAATGGCATCCTGACCGCGGAGCAGGAAGAGACGTTCCGTAGGGGCGTTCCGATGCACGGGAAGCGCACCGCGCCGGCGCGGCTGCGCATCGTCAAGCAAACCGTGAATCCCTGGTACGAAGTCACCATCACCGAAGGCCGTCAGAATCAGATCCGAATCATGTTTAAGCATTTCGGTTTTCTGGTCGAGAAGCTAAAGCGCGTCAAGATCGGTTTCCTGGAACTGGGGGCGCTGAAACCGGGAGCATACCGCACGCTGACTCGCGAGGAAGTCGCCCGTTTCCGTCGCGTACTCAAGATGGACAGCGAGGACGAGACCGAGAAGGATAAACCGTCCGGCAAGCGACCGGTTGCTCAAGCTGCGGCACATCGCGCGCATAGCGGCCGGGTGGCCGGCCATGAATGACTCGGCCATTCGCGAGCTTCTGCAATCGTCAAAATCGATAGCGGTTGTGGGTTTATCGGGTAATCCGCTGCGTGCGAGCTTCGGAGTCTCCCAATATATGCAATCGCGGGGCTACAAAATTTTCCCCGTGAATCCGAACGAAGTGGAAGTGCTGGGCGAGCGAGCATTTCCGTCGCTCGATGCGTTCCCCGGCGCGGTCGATATCGTCAACATCTTTCGCCGCTCCAAATTTGTTCCCGATATCGTGGACGCCGCCATCGCCAAAGGCGCCCGCTGCGTCTGGATGCAGCAGGGCGTCATTCATCGCGAAGCGGCGGCGAAAGCGGAAAGCTTCGGTTTGCTCGTCATCATGGACCGTTGCATTGGTATGGAATACCGGCGCCTTGTGCGTGGAAGCAGCAGTGGTGGTTGATGCGGTTCCAGTACTCGGCGGGGGCGCATCGCTACCGAAAAGCCTCCCCGGAAAGTTATCATGGAAGCAGGAGCATTTTCCGAAACAGTTCCGCAGTTTACGCCGATTAAGGCACTTACCTCCGGTTTCATCATGATTCCGAAGGCTCTTTTCAAGACTGTTTCATCCGTACAGTGTTAACCCCGCGCTCGCAAGACGCGGGGTTCTTTTTTCACTGTCCCTCAACCGCATCGACTGCCTCCGCGGAGAGACCCGGACTGTTATAATGTATAGAAGTTTCCCGCATTTGGCGCTATCGTCTAACGGTTAGGACGGAGCCCTCTCAAGGCTTAAATACGGGTTCGATTCCCGTTAGCGCTACCATCTTTTCAGTAACTTAGCCGGAAAAGCATGACACAACATGACACGCCGGTTTCACTGCCGTTTTCCATCGCCGCTGTTCAGCTTTCCTATTGAACGTTCCCAGGCGTCGGCCGCTTCGAATTCGTCACGTTCCAGGGCGTGCGCGTAGACCTGAGCGGTCACGTTCGTGTTCGCATGCCCGAGGCGCTTCGAGACGGCCGGCAGTGAGACGCCCATCGAGAGCAAATGGCTCGCGTGCGTATGCCGCAAGGTGTGGAGCGAAACGCCCTTCGGCAGGCCCAGGCTCCGCATGAGCAAGCTCACCTTCGACGAAACGCTATCGGGCTTCAGATAATCGCCTTCCGGCGTGCAGAAGATGAGATCGAGATCCGTCCTGTAGTCGGGCCCGAATGCGTCTCGAAATCGCTCCTGACGCCTTCTGTGTTCCCGCACGGCCTCAATTGCGGACGCAGGCAACGGAAAGCGGCGCGTCTTCTTGCCCTTTGGCAATTTGATCCGAAGCCCGGCCCGTTTGCTTTGCTGAAGCGACTTCGAAACGTTCAGGATCCGGTTCTCGCAATCGATGTCGGGCCATTGAAGCGCGAGAAGCTCACCGCGGCGGCAGCCGGTCGCCGCGTCCAGTTCGATCAGCAGCTCCAGCCACTCGTGACCTTGCACCCAAGTGGCGACGTTCTCGAGTTGCGTGCGTTCGAGCGCCTGCGCTTGCTTGTGCGCGAGCTTGGGCAGCTCGACAGAGCCCATCGGGTTTTCTTTGATCGCTTGCCAGCGCTTCGCCGTCTTCAGCGTGCCGTTTACGACCGAGGCTATTTCCCGAACCGTCTTCGGAGACAACGGGCGGCCGTTCGGGTGTTCCTTGGTCCTCTTTCCGCCGTGATCGAGCAGTTCGTTAAATGCGCGTTCCAGCGTCAACGGTGTGAGGTCGACGATCGGCATGCTTCCGAAATGCCGGCTGGCATATGCGCCGAGCTCGACGTAGCGATCGACGGTCTTGGGCTCACACTGACGCTCCGCATATTCGCGAATCCAAGCGGCAAAGAATTCAGAGAAGCTCCGGGGATCGCGCGCGGCGGCCGGTTCGGCCTGACTGGAGGTGATCGCGTCGCGGAGAGCGTCCTCCGCCTCGCGTTTCGTTGAAAAGCCCTGCTTTGTAATCCGGATCCACTTGCCGGCCGCATCCCTGCCGGGCCGGAAGTGATAGCCCCAGGAAATGCGCCCGTTCGCCTGTTTGTGCTTCGTGATTGAACCGGTCATTTCCCGCCTTTCCCCTTCGCCCTTTGAATGAACTCAACTGTCAGAGGGTATTCATCGATGGCCTTTACCGCAGAATCCAGCGCACGCAAAATTTCTTCCCGTTGCTTCTCGTTCTTCGACCGCCGCAAATAAAGAACGACTCTTTGAAATTTCGCGGCGAAGTCAAATTCTCTTAGGCTATACAGCTTTAGCATGAGAAGTCCGTAATCCGGACGTCCCGCGTAGCGGGTCCGGAACGCGGTCAAAGCAATGTCGCTACCTTCGGTGGCGCCGAAGATCCACTCTCTGAATGCGTCGTTAAACTTCTCCGCCAGGTCTTCGTACCCTTCCTTCGTGGCTAGTTCCGCAAAGCGAAGAAGTACGGCTCCGTCGGGCTCTCGCGAGCTCTCGTACCTCGCGATCGTGTTCAGTGCGACGCCCATTCGATTTGAGAATTCTTGCTGGCTCATTCCAAGGCGTGTTCGCAACTCGGCGACCGCCATCGAGAGTTTAGATTTTTTCCTTGACGTTGGCCGTGGCATTTTGATACCAATTGATCAGTTAATACCAATCGGTATTAACGCGGTGTCAAACACTTCCTTTCAAGAACAGAGGCTATCACAAGATGAAACGCAACGTGAAGAGCGCCAACAAAACGACGCTCACTCCACATCAGACCGCCGCGTATACGGGCTTCGGTATCAGCGCGACCTACAAGCTACTCAGGGACGGCTCTATGCCCAGCATCCGCGTCGGGAACAGGTTTTACGTGCCCCGCGCCGCACTGGAACGCTGGCTCGAATCGTGCGGCAAGTGATTTTCCTTGCGCCAAGTCTTCCCACGAGACACTTGGCGCTGCTATAAGAGCTTTCATGCAAATGCAAAATTCGAATGAAGTAAAAGCAGAATCGAATGCCGTAAGCAACCTGAAGCAATACGTGAGCCCGGCCGAGGGCGCGAAAATTTCTCCCTTTTCACGAGGGCAACTTCGAAGCTGGGTGTATCGAGGAGTAATCGCGCATGTCAAAGTCGGCGGCCCTAAAGGGCGCGTGTTGATCCCAGTTTCCGAAATCGAGCGAATCCTTGCCGAAGGAACGCGCCCGGCTCGAACGGAAAGCACGACGGCGGCGTAGGCATTACGGTGCGGTGGCTTAAACATTTGACGATGGCGCATGCGGATGACGCAATGGACGCATTACTCGAGCGCCACGGCGCGGCCGCTTATGGCATGTACTGGCTGGTTGTCGAGGATATCGCTGCGGCCATGGATAGCCAAAAACCATTGCCCGAGGCAACGCACTCGGAGCGTAAATGGTGCGAGATCACCCACCTGGACCGCCGGATTTTCCGCAAACTTCTTCAAGATTTTCGCGCACATCTCATGCAAGTGTCCGAGAGTCAGGATGGAAGGATTAGAATCTGTGTTCCTAACGTCCTCAAATATAAGGACGAATACGCCAGAAAGTCCGGACACTCTCCACACAAACTCCCAGGGAGAGCAGACGACGACGAGAGCACAACAGACGAACAACAGACGACGACGACGTTCGCGGCCATTACGTCGTTTTTCCCAGATGCGGACGCGGCGATCGCGCAACGCATCGCGGCCGCCGCTCGACGGGTTTGTCCGGAAGCTACGGACGCCGAGATTGCGGCCGCGGTGCGCCAAACTCATAAGGCGTCACAACAGTCTGCTGGCTTGTGGCTCACAACCGTGCCCGCATTTCTGCGAAACGGCGCGCCGAAATCGTCAAAAGCCCGCGACGGATCGCGACCAGCGTGCGAACGATGCGGCGACACCGGGCTCACTTACAAACCTGGGATAACTGAGCAACCCCGCTGGACCGAGCTGCCGGAGAGCGAATTGTACGAGCCGTGCGAGTGCGGGAGAACGGCGAAGGGAACCGCGGCGTGATGAACAATAGCCAACAGCTCGGACTGCGTCTGCATCCCCGCTCGAGCCCGATCGCGCGGCTTGCCGGCTTCGATGAGAGCAACCGCCGCGCGGCCCACGTTGTTCTGGCGAACCCTGAGAAGTTCGGCGGCGAGCATTCCGGCTTGGTCCGATGGGCGACGGCTGTGCGCGCTCGTTTGTCGCAAAAAACCCGCATGCACCCGCACGATTCGGGCGTTTTTGAGTCGTTTTCTGCGCGGGTTTTCGAAGGAGAAATCAGATGAGCGGACGTCAGATTGAAGAGTACAACGTGGTCTGTTTCCGATGTCACTGTAGCGTTCACATCGATTGCAATTCGCGGCCGATATGCCCCAGATGCGGGCAAACATTGGAGATTCGTTGGCGCGATCCGGTCGATAGCTCGCCTCGCGTGAACGTTACAAGGCACCCAGGGGCGAGTAAATCTCTACAGACTTCGGCTCCGTGACCGCACGCAACTATGCCGCGAAGTTCCGCGATTTAGAACGCAATTTGAGTATGCCGAAAAAACAAAAAGTTGAACCCATTCCCGCGCCGCCGGAGTGGCTTTCCGAGGCAGCGCAGACCGCCTGGCGCGAAATCGTTCCGCTAATCGAGCCCGATATCCTTCGAACAGCTGATGGGCCCGCCCTGGCGCTTCTCTGCGCGACGTACGCCGCCTGGCGCCAGCTCTCGCGCGACATCGAAGGCGAAGGCTACTGTTACGAAGCCAAAACATCCGCCGGCGCGACGATGCAGAGGCCAAATCCGAAAGTTCGATTCCTGAGCGATGCAAGCCGGCGCCTGGCCGCGTGCCTGAACGAGTTTGGACTGACGCCCGCGAGCGCGAGGAAGAAGCCCGCGGATGATGATTCCAGCTTCTTCGAGAGAGGTGTTTACTGATGGAAAACGAACTGAGTAGCGATATTGTCACCGCCCTCAAGGGCATGCTCGACGTGGCCCGCAAACAGCAGGCTCAAATCGAGTCGCTGCATCGGATCCAGTCACTCACGCTGGAGATGATCGCCTCGATCACGAAGGCCGTTGCGGACGAGGAGGCGCCCGATTCCTCACGCCTGGCGATCGACACCGCGGCGATACAGCGGGCCCGGGCCGAAATTCTGGAGTTGGAGAAGCTCTTCAACGACGAGACGGAGCCGAAGTCATGACATTCGAGCTGAACTCGCAGCTCAATGAAAGGCTCGAGCGCTTGACGCCGGCGCTTCAGGCCGCGAAGGTGCACGGCTTCACGCGAGACGCTGGGACGTTGCGCGCGCTTCGGGCGTGCCGCGCGGCGCTTTTGAAGGCTCAGGATCCCGATGCGAGCGAAGACGAATTGCAATCGGCGATCGAGCATGTCGACAAAATCGGGCCACAGTTGCTCGCCGCAATCAATCCGGGGGGCCTCGCTTGAAACCGGAACATTTTCGAGGCATACTGTTTTTGACACTCGCGCGTCGGGTTCGAGCAGCCAAAGGCACTCGAATAGTAACCGGCACGGCGAGCAGTCCGCAAATCTGGCGAGCAGCGTCCTGCACTCGCGGTTCACATCACAATTTCGTTCGTAGGAGTTTCAAAGTGCCTGAAAACATCGAATTAAAGTCCGTCTTGGACAGCATTCAAACCTCAGTGCAGGGCTTTGCCGATCAGCAAAAGAAAATGCAAGCTCAGCTCGATGCTATCGACAAGGCGAACTCTGACCGTCATCTTGGGGGCGCCGGCTTCGATTTGGCCGAAGAGTTGAAGAAAGACGACGCCGTTGCGCGTTTGCTGCACGATAAGCGGGGCTCTGCCATTCTGACCCTGAGCGGCACGAAGAGCATGATCTTCGATCGCAAGGCGATGATCACATCGGCCGCGGCCGGCAGCCAAACCACTGGCGTCCTCCAGATCGATCGCATTCCCGGCATTACGCCGGAGGCGCGGCAGCAATTGACCGTTCGTGATGCGCTTACGGCCAGGCCCACCATGCTCCAGGTGATCGACTTCGTGAAAGTCTCGTCGCCCATGAGCATCGCATCGCCACAAGTCGAGGCGAGCGACAAAGCGGAGAACGCAGTTACTTTCACGTCGGCATCCGAGAAGGTCCGAACTATCGCTACCTGGATCCCGGCAACGCGGCAAATCCTGGACGATTTCAGCGAATTGGCCTCGTTCATCCAGGGCTCGCTCGCATATTACGTGAACCTCGAAGAAGAGCTTCAGCTTCTCTCTGGCGACAGCACTGGCGAGAATTTGAATGGTCTGATCACGCAAGCCAGTGCTTTCGATACGAGCCTTCTGAGCGCTTCCGCTGGCTGGAACAAAATCGACATCGTCGGGCGCGCGATCGGCCAGCTCGCGACGGCGAAAGAAATCGTGCCTACCTTCGTCGTAGTTCACCCGAAGGACTGGACCGACATGCGTTTGACCAAAGACCAGTACGGCCGCTACATTTTGGGCGATCCGCAAACCAACGTCATGCCGAGTTTGTTCAATAAAACGATCATTGAAACGACCAGCATCGCGCAAGGCTCGTTCCTCGTTGGCTCTGGCGACCAGGCCGCGGCGGAAATCCGCGATCGCATGGAAACGCAGGTAGAAATCAGCACGAGCCACTCCGACTACTTCGTGAAAAATCTCGTGGCCGTTCGCGGTGAGAAGCGCCTCGCGCTCGTGGTCAAACGCCCGGCCAGTTTCATTCACGGCAGCTTCACCACTTCGCCCGCATAGGGAGCGCGCCACTGATGGAGCACAAAAGTTTTCAGTTCAAGCTCCGAGGGGAGCCCGACGAATCGGGCTCTTTCTCCGGCTATGCTTCGACCTACGGCAACGTCGACCATGGCGGCGATATCTGCATGCCCGGATGCTTCGCCCAGAGCATTCAAATGCAGGGCAAAGGCTACCCGATTCTCTGGCAGCATGACGCCCGGACGCCGATCGGAATCGGGCGAATCACAGACGACCCGAAAGGCTTACTGCTCAACGGTCAGTTGCTATTAGTGGACCCGACAGCGGAGAAGGCGCAGCAGTTTATGAAGGCCGGCATCGTGAAGGGCCTCTCGATCGGCTTCGAGACGATCAAGGCCGCGGCCACGCCGGACGGCGGCCGCATGCTCAACGAAGTGCGGTTATGGGAGGTCAGCATCGTGACTTTCCCGATGAACGAGCAGGCTACCGTTACCAGCGTTAAGAGCCTCTCGGACGTCTCGCGGCTTCTGAAGTCTATGCCCGCCGAGGAATTGGACGCTACCGCGCTCCAGAGCCTCACACAGATCGATCGCGAGTTGAAACGCTTGCGGGCTCATTCACCACAGCACGGAGTCGATGAGGCGATCCTGCGCGACCTGAAGGCCTTTGCCGGCGAGTTGCAGCGTCTCGCGGGCTAAGGCAAAATTGATCCGCCGCGCATGTCGCACGGATCCAGAAAAACAACCCAGGGGCGGCCAAGCATTACCGCCCCCGATAACTCGAAGGTGAACAATGACAGGAATCGTAACTCACTTCAACGCTAAACGTGGCTTTGGTTTTGTCAAGCCTCTTGCGGGCGACGGGCCGGATGCCGCGCACGTGTTCTTTCACATCTCGGCCGTTCGCTCGAAAGGCGGCGAAATGCCGGCATTTCCAATGGGCGCCGAAGTCTCATTTGACCTGGTCCGCGGCGACAAGGGCCCGCAGTGCGCGAATGTCGAGCTGGTGAAGGTGAACGGCCGCGCGCTGCGGAAAGAGAACCATCAATGAGCTTCACGTACAGCTATTGGCGGCTCTCCGCCATCAACAGCACATATAACGTTCTATCGATAGCGGAGATCAAGTTTTACGACTCGGGAGGCTCTCAAATTGCGACGACGGGCGGCACCGCATCGGCAGACGATGTCACATTCGGAGCCGCATCCAATGCGTTTGATGGGAACGCCAGCACGTTTTGGGCAACGAGCTCGCAGGCTACTCCGACCTCTCCTCACTGGATACAGTATCAATTCCCTTCGGCCGTAACGCCAGCGACGTATTCGATCGCGATTCGCAACGACATTCTTTTTCAGTGTCCCGATAGCTGGAGCCTTCAGGGGAGTAATGACGGCTCAACCTGGAGCACCATCGGCAATTACAGCGCTCCGTGGACTTCGGCGGGTCAAGTGCAGACCTTCTCGGTCGGAAGCTTTGGCTTGGGCGACGCGTTCCGGCTTCTAATCACCTCCACTGACGGAACAGGCGTGTGCTCAATAGTGCAATGGACGCTATACGATTCTGGCGGAACTCCAATATCATTTACCGACGGTGCATCGTCAGCCTTATCTGTCTACTCGGGAGAAGGAACTGACGGATCCGCCGAAGCTTTCGACGGAGACGCGGCCACCTATTGGGCGTCAAACGCCACCCCTACGGTCGCCTCTCCTCAGTGGCTGGCTTTCAGGTTCAACTCTTCCGGCTTGACGGTCGGATCGTTCTCGATCACGGCGCGAACCAGCAACCCGAACCAGACGCCGCACGATTTCACCTTGCAAAAGAGCGTAGACGGCGGCGCGACCTGGACCGACATTCAGAGTTTCACTGCGGCGACGTGGACCAATGGAGCGACTCAGACGTTTGGAGCGGCCCGCCGGAGGGCCCGGCCGTTCATATGGATCATCACCTAAACGCCCGCCCGGGCCCTTTACGACGCGCGGCGCATCTCTTCGCGGATGACGCGGCGTATGGCTTTCAGAAGCCCATCGCGTTCCGCACGCTCGCGCCAAATAGCGCAAAACCGCGTTCCAGCCAGTGGGCAATACTGACGGCAAGCCAGGCCCAGGCGATGACGTTGATTAATGCCAGTGCCGGCTGTTTTGTGCTCATTACCGTGCCTCGTGAACGTGACAGTGACTAGGATACACGAATTCCCTCCATCCCCAGTTTTCACCGAGCCTCAACCCATTCGAGCGCCCTCTACATTCCCGCGCTCGTGATTCCACTTCTCCATCCCGGGTTCGATTGTCGCCCCCTGGCGGATCCGTTCCTTGATCTCGAGCCGGTATTCCGTGATTGTTTCGAACTCTCTGAACCAGCGTTCCAACTCCTCGCGCAAGTCCGTCAGTTCGCGTTGCGATATTACGGCCCCCTGCCGAATGCACACTATTTTGGGCTTGCTCTTTTCTTTCGGGGCGGCGGCAGGGACCGGAGCTTTCGCGCTCATCTCTCCATTCCTTTCAGAACCCCGCCTCTGTGCTCGAATTTCTCTCTCCCGGGCTCGATGGCAGCTCCGGCACGGATGCGTTCTTGAAGCGAATCCTCCACGTTAGACGCCGCGCGGAGTAGCTCATTCACGATCTCCCAGCTAACTCGCAGGCCTTGAAGGTCTCCCTGCGTGATCGTGTCCTCCGGATTGCGCAACGGCATCTGGACTACAGGCGCCGCGCGCCGAATCCTACCGGTTTCCGATTCAGTACTGCTGTTTGCCGCAAAAGTTAGAACTATCGTTTTGCGGCGGCGGGTTTTTCGAGCGACCATGCTTACGCCACCTCCTTCACCAGCTCCGGATGCCGCGCCAGCAGCCACCTGGCGACGTGAACCTCATCCGCCCAAATCGCCTTCAAACCGTCAAGCCGTCCCTGGATGCTGCCCGGAGTCAGTGCCTCATCCGAGTTGATCTGCTCGAAATGCGCCGTGACCAGCGCCGTAATGAAATTGGAAATGAGATCGTCGCTATTGCAGACAAGCCGAAATTGCGCGAGCAGGCCAAGCTCGTTCTCACTGGCGTTATTCAGGTCCAGCGACCGAACAAGGGCAGTTTGATCGAGGAAGGAGTATTTATCGCGGAACTGCTGAAGCGGCGTGCGCTCAGGGCTTGGTTCTGATTCGCATCCCCAAAGCGTCAGAAATACATCAGGCTCAGCCCGCTCGAGCGCCGGCGTTGTCAATTCGTCCATGTGAAGCATTGCGTGTTTTTCCTTTCAGTGTGAGCCGAATGCGGTGTCGTATCGGCACAACAAGTTATACCGTAGGTATCGAAGTATTGTCAATACTTGTTATACCGGTTATTCTAACGGTCAATGGCGAACGACAAACCTTTCCTGCATTTCGTGGTGGACTCCGAGCTTATGAAGCGGCTGGACGATTTCCGGTTCAGGCACAGATTTGAAAGCCGGGCGGCCGCAATCAAATGGCTCCTGAACTGGGCGTTAAATCAAAAACCGAGGCCGGCAGAGCAAGCCAAGGCGGATTGAGCGATGGGGCCCGTTCGGGCCGTTTTGCGCCGGGTCTGCGCGGCGTACTGGATCTTTCGCCTCTTGCAGGCAAATCGCTTTGGCCGTACAATCAGTTCGGCCACTAAACCAGACATGGCAAGGCGCGGCACGGCAGGCATTGCGCTGTGAACGGGAAGCCGGAGAGCCCGGAGGATAAGCCCCTCGAAAATCTCCTCTCCTTGGTGGCCTCAATCAAACCGAAGGAGAAATGTCTTGAGCAAAGAAACGATCGATTTTTCATCCGCGGCGCGAGAGCGGCGCGGCCTCGAGCGATTGAAGGCGGCCGGCGAAAGTCTGATATCCCTGTTTCGCTCCGAGCCTCGAAGCAATCCACAATCCAGCATTGACCGTGCCTATACAGCCGGCACGCCAGAATTCGAAGAGCGCCAGAGCGCCGCGCTCCGAGAGACCGTAAAGTCGTTCCCGTCTTAGCCGTTCCGCAAGCCAGAAAAGGGGGCGCCGGAAGTGCGCCCCTGGATTGCCCGGGGCGATCTCGATCTCTACAGTTTTTGTTTCCGTGACCGTTGCGCACACAAACGCAAAAATCGGCAAAACTGGAAATTTTCGCGATCGCGGGTTTTTGAGGTTTTTGGGCTCCCGGTTTTGTCCCTCAAATGAGGGAGGAAAAATGGGAAGTTTTGGACGTTCCACTTACTCTCCGTCCTGACACGGACATGACACGCCGCAAAAACAGGCTGAAATCAGGCAACAAGTGAGGCAGCCGGTGAACCCAAAATCAATAACTTAACACCAGGTGAGACGGTTCGGAGTAGGTCTGAACGCGTTCGATTCCCGTTAGCGCTACCATCGTTTCAATAACATACAAGTACATCCAGCTTGATTCCCGTTAGTTGATGGCTCCAGATCCAAATATCCGAGTGTTGTGATCACACATTGATCACACAATTTGGAAGTCTTCAATGCGCGGGCTTTCCTGCTGGGCGCTGAAGCCGTCCGGGCACTCAGGGCAGTGCTCGCATCCGCTGGAAAGAAGTTCCCCGCTCTAACGCCCCGACACGCGTGAGGAGAACGCTGCGAAAAGGTCGGTCGTCGCCGCCAAAACCGAGAGCGCCGATGAGTGCTATTCTGCGCTCGTGCAACGCAAGCCGAAGCTTGACCGCAGACGTGGGAGGAAGAGCCTCAAGGATCTCGCCGACATCGCCCTGAGCCCAATGCCACGTCGGGGCAACTCTTTATCGGAATGCTTATTCGCCTTCGTCGAGATTGCGATTGGTTCGTATTGCGGATACCTCATTTTGAGCACATTGAACAGAACGCATGCCGTCAGCAGGGAGATGTCCGAGTTCGTGCTTCGTCCAGCGTGGATCATCTTCTTTATGCCGCCTTGCATGGCATCTCTCGGCTTGGTTTTGCTGTTTCACGACAGAATAAAAGCGCGACTCTTCAATGGCGCCCTGAAGCGCGAGATTCCGCGGTCCTGGCAAAATCCCGTGCTGCCGGACTTTCTTCAGAAGATCTCCGTCGTGTGGTCCACAGCCCTCTTGGCGTTATCACTCTCCCTAATCCCGGTGCACAGCCGGTTCGCCAGTGAACACATGGTGACTCAGGCTTTGTGGCCGATGCCTGAACGCCGTCACCCGTACACCGATATTGAGAGCATTGCGTTGGCTTACTACTACTCGGCACCAAGTGCTCATTCAAGGGGAGGTTGGTCGAGGGAGCGCGCGCTGTACTTGCGGTTTCGAGACGGCGCGATTTGGACAACCATGAACGGGCTGGCGGAGGCAACGGTTGAGCAGCGGCAAGTATTAGCGGATTTTGTGTCCAAGCGGAGCGGAGTTCCGGTTGAGTATCCCCCAGTCGGAGACTTCAGATGCTGCTCTTCGCGGTCTGCGCGCTGAGATCCGTTCCCGGGTAAGGATTGATTTGCCGAGTTACTCTGGTTTTGGCAGAGAGTGGATTCGCAGTTCGCCGGACTCAAAGGTCGCGTAGTGTAATCCATCTGGCGACAAAGCCGCGCGTCCATTTTTCGGAAACCTTCGGTTCACAAGCGCAGCTTGCGACGTGCGATCGAAGACCATCCACCTGCCATAATCGCTACGGTCGTCGCATGAGGCGAATGCAGCGTACCGAGACATATTGCGAGCTGTGCTTTGTACCGACCCGCAATAATCTTTGGGAATCCATGGCAGCGGCTCTGCGCTCTGATCTTTTTTCCAGATGACCAGTTGCCCTGCCTTGCTATCTTTAGTGCTGACTTGTCCCGCGACGCTGCCGTCAGCCAAGATCCCGATTATCTGGGCGTTTTCACCATCGTGCAAGCTTACCTGCCAGTTGCCGTCGTCACCCTCGGCGTGCATTGTGCAGCGCTGCCTCGCCCCCGCGTAGACAACGCCGGTCGAACTGTATTCATTAGGTCGCAGCTCTTGCTCGCAAGTCATGTAGGCGACGCCCCGCTCCCCAAACTTCCGATCTCGTGCATCTATCGGCCAGTACCGCTTCCATTGCTTTATCTGCGAAGGAGGGGAGCCGTCCAACACATCGTAAGTTCGCGGTTGGCCAAGCGTATAGCTTTGCTGGAATACTAGGGCGTGGTTGACGAACGTTGTTTGCTCTAGAAAACGGTCAATGCGAGCGACATCCTGCAGGTTCGCATCGAGCAGCAGGACTCCTGATTTTGATTCGTTCCTGCCCTGGTTGTCGAGATTTACTGACTGAAATCCAAACAGCAGGGTGCGGCCGGGTCCTACCATTGCCTGGCCTTCTGCGACGAGTTCGCCGTTACCATCGGCAAGATAAGCTATATCGCGTTGGCGCTTCAAAACGCCGGCGCCGCTGAAGAGAAGCAGTCGCGCGGACCCATCGACCTTGCGGCCAGCCGCAACTCGTGAGCTGGCACTCGTGTTGAAACCGACAACGATATCGTCCTCGTCGAGCCACACAACAAATCGATATCCGATAATCGTTCGTGGTAATTCCTCGCTGCGCGAAAAAAAGTCCTGTGGTAGCCCGAGCGGTTTGAGGTCGACACGTGCGTCCGCGATTGGCTCAGGCTCTCTCTCAGCATGTTTCCCTGAGCAACTGAGGAACAGGGCGCACATCGTCGCGATTGAGAGGGTGACCGCTGCGATTTTCCCGGGCAACCTGCTCTTGCGCATTTTTCCCACCGGCTTCGCTGCCGGACGACGGATCGTCACAAGTCTGAGTATGCCAGAGTCGCGGTCGGTGAAATCCGCCGACTGAGTAGCACCGTTTCGTCGTCTTAGTCGGGGGCCATGACTGCAATTTCTTTGATCACACATTGATCACACCATAGGGTTCCGTAACGGTGATCGCGCAGGAAAGGCCGGCCTGCACCCACGCAGAATCAGCTAGTTACGGCTGGATCGGACCAGATCGGACGGCGCGAGTCGGGTTCGATTCCCGTTAGCGCTACCAATTTTTCAACAACTTACCGAGAAAAACCTAGCATATCCTAGCATTCCGTTTCACTGCCGTTTTCCGTCGCCGCTGTTCAGCTTGCCCATTGAGCGCTCCCAGGCATCGGCAGCTTCGAATTCATCGCGTTCCAAAACGCCTGAATCGTGCGGGTGAAGCCCGGACGGTAGAGCCGTGCAGAGCGACACCGGTGTCGGCGGCAGTTCTGCTCCGAGCAACTAGAGTTGGGCCGCAACTGATGGGCGCCAGACGGCGGCCTGCCCGAGGCGCCTTACGACGCCCGGCGCATCTCTTCGCGGATGACGCGCCGTATCAGTTCTTCGATCTTCGGCGCCTTCGCTCCCTCAATATGCTCTCGCAACGCCTGGTTCATCAGCGCCTGGTAGCTGCCGCCGCCCGCGGCATCGACTTGTTCGCGGAAGTAGTTCAAAATGTCGGCGTCCAGGCGAATCGTTATGCGCTCTTTCCCGGCCGCAACCGGAAGGACGGCGCCTCGCTTGCCATTCTTGAAATCGTAGGTCTTCATCGATTTTCGTACTCCTTCCGTTCTTGGGGCTCAGCCGGCCGCGCCGAGATGAGCCGAATGTCTTCGCCACGGTAGGCATAAACGACGACGAGCACACGACCCAGCGCGTCGGCTCCCATCGTCACGAACCGCTGTTCCGCGGAATCGGATTCGTCGTCTGTGATCGTGAGCGCATACGGATCTTCGAGCACCAGTGCGGCGTCCGCGAAACGGATCCCATGTTTCTCCAGATTCCGCTTTCGCTTCTCGTCGTCCCAGATAACCGGCACATCTATAGCATACAATTGTATGCACAGTAATCGCCAGTCAGCAATCACCAGTCATGAAAGCAGTAGTGAGCAGGCTGCTTTGCAGGGGGGTTTTGTTGCGCACCGAAGAGCGGGGCGCGCGGCCACTCTTGCGATATGGGCGCTAGACCTTCCGCCCGCGTATAGGAGAGCTTCACCGCGCCTATTGAATTTCTCGGCGAGCGATCCGCTGCCACAGCCAACCGGCAAGGCGAGAGTGTTTGTCCAGGCGGCCAATGATTCGTGGTCATTCACCCCTTCGAGGCATTTCGGTTTGGGCAGCACTCACCCACAAACCGTCGAAGTGATGAAGACGTTCAGTGAAAGCTGCCCGGACGTTATTGTCACGAATGACCCTCAAAAAGCAGATTATCGAGTTGAATTCGAGCGTGAATCGGGCAAGCTAGCCCGCAGGCACAATAAATTCGCTGCCTTTAATCGATCTGGCGATCTGGTCTATGCCGATTCAACGCGAGCGCTGGGCAACGCCGTTCGAGGATTCTGCGCTGCAATTCGGCAGACCGCAATCTTCTCTAGTGCCCAAAGTTCTGGCAATTAGCAATCTTGAACGTGTCCGGCGTAACACAGTCGCGTATTTGCAACCAGAAGAAAACGTGAGATACATCAACGCTTGTTGCACGTTGGGTGGATTCTCGTGGCCGGCTCAATAGCGTCCGCATTCTCATCCACGTTGCTGGCTATCGGCCTGATCGGCGGGTTTCCCTTATCTCGCAGTGGCTTCAATCCTCGACGGGCTTGAAAAAAAAGGCAATAGCATCGATCGCCGCCAGCGCTAGCCTCGCACCTATTACGCTCGCCGCTTCCCCCCTGACCGGCAGCGCCTTACGCGCGGCACATACTCTTCGCGGATGACGCGCTGCATCGCTTCCCGAGCTTGGCGCTTTCGCTCCGTTGAAGATGGCCGCTCCTTAACAGTCGGGTTCGGCGCCGGCAACCCGGCGTCTTCGTGACCCTTGCTAGCCGCAGGGCCATGGACACTCCCTCCGTGTGCTCTCGCGCCGCCGCCGCGTTCATCGGCATCTGATAGCTGCGCTGCCCACGCGGGCTTCCAGCCGGTTCCCTTACAATCGGTCCGACGCTTTGCCGCCGATTCCGGAATTAGTTCAAAACATTTGCGTTCGAGGGGTCGTGATCCATCTACTTTCCGGCGGAATTGACCACGTTGCGTCCTAGGTTCTTCTTGAAATCCGAAATTGGCGTCGACATTCGTATTTTCCCGTATATAACGCTTGCCGCTCGGTTACTTCCGCCATTGGACCACTAAGTGCATCTTGCTTTGCGTGAACAAATTGACTGGGCAAACAGCGTAAAAGCGGCCATCAAGATACTCCTCTAAATAACCGCCAGTTTTAACGGTTCGGAGCATATTGTGTCCCGCGGAAAGCTATACCCGGAAAGAACTTTTTTGTCCGCTGGAGACCTATATGAAACGTACACTTGGCGTGTGCTTACTTATTTTTATCTCTGCGCTGTTGTCGCACGCGCAAGAGATTATGCCCATCGTCACCATTGCCACCGTACCGGAAAGGCCCCACACGCCGGCGCGGCATTGGGCCTGGATTGGCTCGATGGGATTCCTGGCCGCGGGACAGTTCATGGATTATCAAAGCTCGCTGGGCAAGCATGAAGCAAATCCGGTCATCGGCAACCAGAACGGCCAATTTAACGCATCACGCGGCCTATCGCTCAAACTGGCTATTGCTGGCGGGGCGATTGGCACGCAAGTTCTCATGCACCATTTCTCGCGCAATCACAATTCCGATGTGATGTTCACCGGCACGAACAGTGTGCTAGGCGGTATCGGACTCATTACCGCGATCCACAACTACGGCGTGCCGCGAGTGAAATGACGGCGGCCGCGCCGGCCGTTTCTCAGGCGCGGCATTCCCCTATTTCGCAAGTGTTGATTTTTCCTTGACAGAACACCGCCGTCACTGCTACAGTTTTGCAAATATCTTGCAATGCTTGCAAAGACGACTCTCGACGAGGTAGGGCGCGAAGTCGGTGTATCCGCCAGCACTGTTTCCCGCGTTTTGAGCGGCGCGCCCGGCGTTAATGAGGGAACCCGGCGCAAGGTGCTCACGGCGGTTCGCAAGCTGAACTATCAACCAAGTGTGGCGCACCGGGAGCCCGGACAAAGCCGCCTTATCGGCTTCCTGATGCCGGCCGAAGCGGAGCACTGGGGTATCCGCAGCAACTTCACGGAGCAGGGGCTAAATGCCATTTGCGACGTAGCCGCCCAGTTCAAATACGGAGCCATGGTGGGCGCGTACAACTCGAACCTCGGTGAAAAAGCCGAAGACGAGATGATCGCCCGTGGTGAATTCGCCGGCGCGCTACTGTTCCGCACGAAGGACGAGATGCATGACTCCGAACCATTTCGGAGCCACGACATTCCCTTTCTCGTAGTAAATCGAGTGCTGCCCGACAGTTCCTTGAACTACATCGGTCCCGATCACCTGAAGATTGGTTACGTGGCGGCAGAACACCTCCTGCAATGCGGATACCGCCGCATTGGCTTGCTCCTGGGCAGGACCTGCTATATGAGCCACAGGCTCTATCAAGAAGGCTTTCGCCAGGCGCATGCGTCCGTGGGGGCGGCAGTCGATCCGGAATTGGTGACGGAAATCGAGTTGAACGTCGAAGGCGGCTATGCCGGCGCTCGCGAAATTATGCAGCGGCGTAAGCCTCCCGAAGCCCTGGTGGTGACTGGCGATAGAGCGTCTCTTGGATGCTTGAAAGCGCTGCTCGATCTGAAGCTAAAAATTCCTGCCGACGTGGGGGTAGTGGCGATGGACGGCACGCACGAAACGGCGTTCGCCAACCCGCCGCTCACCGCCGTCGAGATTCCCTGGTACGACATGCTGGCGATGGGAACGCGCCTGCTGATCGACCTGATCGAACATCGGCCGCCTATTGAACAAATCGGCGTTTGCTATTCAACCCGGCTGGTGGTTCGCAATTCCACTCCGGCGAAGGCTGTCTCGGCATGAGGAACATCGGTAAGCAGCACGGTCGAAAACCGGCTCGCTCAGGCGGGGCGGCGGTGTGCCAAGGCATTCTGCGCTCGGAGCCGCCGCACGTTAATACGCGGGTTGCCGCGTTATTTCGCGTTTTGTAGTCGTTGTGTTTTTAGATTCTTTGGGGGAAATCTAATGATGAGCTTTTTGAAAACGAGAGTGGCTGCCCTGTTGTGCGCCTGCCTCATGTTGGCTACCTGGGCATCTGCCCAATCCACGTTCGGCGTGATCCTCGGAACCGTTAAGGACAACTCCGGCGCCACGGTGCCGAACGCCAAAATAACAATCACCAACATGGACGAGAACACCACTCGCGATGTTGTTTCGAATAGCAACGGCGATTTCGAAGCTGTGAACACGAAACCGGGGCATTACCAGGTTGAGGCGACCGCCTCCGGGTTTCAAACATCCACCGCCACCGGGTTGCTGCTCGTAGCCCGGCAGACGTTGCGAGTGGACGTCACCCTACAATTGGGGCAAGTAAGCCAGTCCGTTACGGTGGAAGCCGGCGCGGGCGTCATCGCAACGGACACACAGACCATCTCATCGAGCATCAATAGCGGCGAATTGATGTCGCTTCCGGCAAATACTCGCGCCGCCGACAGCACCAGCCCCTACGACCTGATCGCCACGCTTCCCGGCGTTCAATCCGACAACAACGGCAACTTCACCATCCAGGGCAATCTTCCTTCACAGACCCAATATTCGGTGGACGGCATCTCCACAACCGACGTCACCGGCAACGGCCCCCAGCGGAAAGCATTCACGTCAACGGAAATGATTGCCGAGATGAAGGTGCAGGCGGTGGGAAACAACGCCGAATACGGCCAGTCGGGCGATGTAACGACAATCTCAAAGAGCGGAACGAACGCCGCGCACGGATCGGTCTTCTGGTACAGCCAGAACCGCGCGTTCGACGCAAACCGCTACGGCGCCATCACGAAACCGCAGAAAGTCGCGAACGATCTGGGCGTCAGCGGAGGCGGACCCGTTATTATCCCGAAGATCTACAACGGCAAGGACAAGACGTTCTTCTTCGGCGATTTCGAGCGTTTCACGTTCCCACGCGGCGAAACTATTCAGAATCGCGTGCCGACCGAGGCGATGCGCAACGGCGATTTCAGCCACGAGAACGTGACGCTCAAAGATCCCGTCACTGGAATTCCTTACGCGAACAATATCATTCCAACATCGAAGTTTAACGACGTCTCGAACAAAATTCTTTCTCTCTATCCGCTGCCGAATGCAGGCGACCTGACGACAGTACACGATGCCAATTACATCGACAATCGCGACAACGGTTATAACTCAAACCAGTACGACATTCGTATTGACCATTACCTGACCTCGAAACAGTCCATTTATGGCCGGTGGACATGGCTTAATACGGATACGATGAAGCCAACCCAACTTCTCCTGCCTTCGGTGAAAAACCTGGAGAAGAACCGAATGTTTGTGGTATCGCATAACTACACGATCCTGCCCAATCTCTTGAACGAAGCGCGTTTCGGGTTTACGAATTTCGACAGCACCAACGGGATGGACTTCGATGGACCCGCGTTTGCCGATTCGCTTGGCCTGGTTGGCCTCGGTCCGAAGTATCCGTTTAACGGGCTTCCGGAAATCAATTTCAACAACCTGGAAAGCGAAAATATCGACAGAGTGGACGGGTTCAGTAAGTCGCATACCTACCAGGGAACCGATAATCTGACCTGGACGCATGGACGCCATACGATGAAATTCGGCGCCGACATCCGCCGGATGCGCGCGGGATCGGACCTCGGCTTCATCGGCGCGAACAACTACGGCAATTTCGATTTCACCGGCAATTTCTCCGGAGCGCCGTTCGCGGATTTCCTGCTGGGCTTGCCGCACTCGACATCCTACGCGATCGTGAAGAACGACAACGACGGCGTCACCACACACTATGCCTACTACGCGCAGGATAGTTTCCGAGTGAATCAGCGATTGACACTCGAGTATGGTCTGCGATACGAATATCACCCCTCGTATCAAGACACCGGCGGAAACATCGGCAACTTCGACCCCAGCGTGCCGAAATCCGGCCGAGTTATCTATCCCACGGGTAAGGAGGCGAATCTCGCTCCAGGTTACCTAGCCTCGTTTAATGCCTGTCCGGAACTGGGAAGCACCGATGGGCCATCCTACAACGGCGCACCTTGCACTCCCGTGCTCTCGGCCAAGCAAGCCGGCATTCCAGAGGGCTTGCGCTTCGTGCCGAAGCTCCGCTTGCTTCCGCGCTTCGGGTTTGCGTACCGTCCGTTCAGCGACGACAAAACCGTTATTCGCGGCGGATTCGGCGTCTACAACGTGGTCGTCTTAGGCAGCGTGTTCTATTCGCTGACCGGAACCCTGCAGGCGGATGCCCGGCAGTTCAACAACTTCGACACGCAAGGAAGACCCACCGTCGTTTGGCCGCAGATCTCACCAGGCGGAAGCGGAATCGTTGCCGACGATCTCGGCAATGCTTACTTTGGAACGGCAAACGCAATTCATTTCAAGGACCCGTATTCGTTCCAATACAATCTATCCATCGAGCGTGAGATTGGCCAGGCAACCGGCCTGCGCCTGTCTTTCATCAGCCAGCGCACGTATTCGCTGGTGTGGGCCGAAAATTACAACCAGTCGTACTACTCGACGGACTTTTACATTCAGCAGCCGCTGAGTTCCCGCCCATTCCCCAATTGGGGTGAAGTAAACACGCGCGATACCGGCGCAAGCGCGTTTTACAACGCGGGACAAGTGGAAGTGAATCATCGCCTGCGTGGCGGGTTACAACTCAATTCGACGTATACCTTCGCCAACAACATGGCCGACAATCAAGGACCGAACCCGAGTGGGTTTGCGGGCGAGACTGCCGGCGGCCGCACTATGGACGCCTACAACCGTCGCGCTGAATACGGTCCGGTTTATGCGACGCGGCGGCACCGCTGGCTGACGACTGCCGTTTACGAGTTGCCGTTCGGACGAGGGCGGCAGTTCGGCTCAAATTCCAATGCCATTGTCGATACCGTGCTAGGCGGCTGGCGCCTGAGCTCCATCTTCCTCTGGCAGTCGGGCCCGTTCATGACGCCCACCTTCTCCTCGGGAGACCCGTCCGGCACCGGCTCAGGCTTTCAGCGCACCCAACATCCGGACCGTGTCAGCGACGGCAATTTGAGCAACCCGACCCGCGATCACTGGATCGATACCGGCGCGTTTACTTGTCCG
The DNA here is from genome assembly GCA_000381625.1 of Bryobacterales bacterium KBS 96. Lineage (GTDB taxonomy): Bacteria > Acidobacteriota > Terriglobia > Bryobacterales > Bryobacteraceae > KBS-96. The sequence goes on along the minus strand of KB906767.1, from coordinate 6,312,275 downwards.
GGCACGCCCGGCTGGGAGCCGGGAACGGACTGCACGATTGGCGTCACGCCGGGCCAAGATCTTGCGCCCATCGGACGGTTTGGCAATTCGGGGCTTGGCGTTATCAAGGGCCCAGGAACAATCAACCTGTCAATGGGCCTGGCCAAAACGTTTTCGATCACCGAGCGGATCAGGCTAAAACTCGAAGGGACATTTACCAATCTTCCGAATCACCCCAATCTAGCCGATCCGCAAATGGCGATCGATAGCAACAGTTTCGGCCAGATCACGCAGGCGCGCAAAGCCGATTTTGGCGGCAGCCGCACGGGCGAAGTCGGAGTGCGCATCGAGTTCTGATTGAAGAGTGCTGCCACGACAGGCGGCGGACATCTTCATCAGGACGCCTTCAACCAAACAAGGCGGCCACGATGTTTTGCATCGTGGCCACCTCGCTTTTTCCGTTTTCGAACTCAACTTTCAGAGCTGCTTGGGATCACTGCACGTATCCAAGGCTCTTCAGCACTTCTTCATCATGCGGGCTGAGTTTCTGCTCGGTTGCACGAGTTTCCGTTCGTGAAAACCACTTCTTTAGCGCCGAGGTGTCAGCCTCATAAGTGGAATTGCTCGCCGTGAGGATACGAGCGTGAAGCTCATGAGGGTCGGAGCGGAGGTCATACAGCGACAGCTTCTTGTTCCCCGGGTCCCAGATCGCTTTCGAAAAGTCGTCGATCCGTCCGAAATGCGAAGGCAGCTCTTCATTTTGCACCCACATCCAGGAGAGCCATTGCGGAGCATATCCCTTCTTACCCGGAAATGTGACGTAGTAAATCCGCCGATCCGTCGGCTGCCCGCCGTCCTTGAGTGAACTTGCCAAGCTGCGGCCGGAGAACACGACAGGCACTTTCTCCTTGGCAGCCTCTACGTTCTTCACCGTCAGATCGACGATGGTCGGCGTGACGTCGATAATCGACACGGGAGTGTCGATCACCTGACCGGCCTTGACATGACCGGGATAGCGGACGATGAAGGGAATGTGAATGATGCCCTCGAATAGATGGCGTCCGTGGCCGACATAGCCGTGTTGTCCGAGGCTCTCGCCATGGTCGGCAACCAGCACGACCATGGTCGAATCCTTGATGTGCATGGCATCCAGCGCCGCAAGCAATTTGCCGATGCTGTGGTCCGTGTAATAAATCTCCGAATCGTAATTGCGCATCCGCTCGCGCATGCCGTCGTCTTTCGGCGGTTGATAAGGATGCGCCTTGTCTACATCCGCCGGATCAAAGCCCGCGCGGAACAGATACGGTTCATGCGGATCGAAATAGTGAACCCAAAGGAAGAAAGGCTTTTTCTTGTTTGCGTGCTTGTGAAGCCATTTCAGCGCACGAGGCGTGACGTCTTCCGCGTAGCGGCTCGAATTGAACAGTTGATATGTGCGAGTTAGATGTTCATCGTAAGAGTCGAAATAACGATTGAGATGCGTCAGCCGGCCAAGCAGGGGCCACGAACTGACGAATGCGCCTGTCTGATAACCGTGGCCGCGCAAAATCTGTGGCAGCGTAACAATGGCGCGGTTGTCGGGAAGAGCAACTCCGTTGCGCCTGACGCCGTTCTCCTGGGGATAACGGCTCGTGAAAAGCGAAAGATGTGCCGGTCCCGTTAGGGGAATGACAGTATAGGCACGAGAGAAACGTGTTCCTTCCTGAGCCAGCCCGTCGATATAGGGACTGGTTCTTCGCGCGTATCCGTAGCATGAAAGATGGTCCGCCCGAAGAGTATCGATAGAGATTAGCAGCACGTTGGGCAGCGGAGCATCGGTGGGCGCCGCCCACAAACACGATCCGCCAAGCGCCGCAGCCAGAATCAACCAGGTAATCCGCATAATTTTTTCCTAAAGAAGTGAAGACGCTCAAACCTGCACCTCTGCGCAGCAACAAAACATACGAGGCGAGCGCCGCTCATGGCAAAAATGTTCTCCAAAATGGCGGAGGAAGTTTGCCGGGATCCATTGACGCTTGGAAATTCAGCGCGATCCGGCTGAGGCGTTCAATGAGGTCTGGATGATCCGCCGCGACATTATCCCGTTCTCCTGGATCTTTTTCGAGGTTATAAAGCTCCGGAGGATGGCAATAAACGGGTGTGCTCAAGTGGCCTTTCGGGCCGCGCTTCCGCCTGATAAAGTGAACCTTCCAATTCCCCGCCCGCACCGCAAACAGCCGCCTCCCGCTGTAATAAAAGAACTCATGCTCAGGCGACGGAGCTTTGCCTTCCATAAAGTCGACTAGCGACTTTCCGTCGATTACACGATCCGGCGGCAGCGTTCCTCCCGCGATTTCGACACAAGTTGGAAAAAGGTCCATCAGAGAAGCAATGCCTTTCAGCTTGAGATTCGCGGGAATGTGCCCCGGCCATCGGGCAATACACGGCACTCGTGTGCCGCCTTCCCACGTTGTTCCCTTGCCGCCGCGAAAAGGACCGGCGCTGCCGGCGCGCTTAACGAACTCCGTGCGAATGGCCGGCCCGTTGTCGCTTGTAAACACAGTCAAGGTATTTTGATCGAGTCCCCGAGCCTTTAGAGCGGTCAAAATCTGGCCTACGCTCCAGTCAATTTCGTCGACCGCATCGCCGTATAAACCATAAGAAGACTTGCCCCGAAATTTTGCCGAGGCCGCAAGAGGAACGTGCGGCATCGTATACGGCAAATACAAAAAGAAGGGTTTGGCTTTGTTGCGGTCGATAAACTCAATTGCCTGCTGCGTATAGCGCTGCGTGAGAGTGTCCTGATGCGCGGGCGATTCGATGATCTCCTCATTGCGATATAACCGGATGGGCGGCCAATCCACCACGCGCAGTGTCATGTCGTTGCTGTAGTGAAGGCCGTAAAAATATTCAAACCCATGGCGATTCGGCCCATAGCGAAGCATGTCGCCGAGATGCCACTTGCCGATACATGCCGTGGCATACCCACACGATTCGAGAGCCTGGCCAAGCGTTATCTCGTAATCGGAAATGCCGAAATGCTCCTTCGGAGCCAGAACCCTGGTCAATCCCGAGCGAAGCGGGTAACGACCGGTAAGCAGCGCCGCGCGTGAGGGTGTGCAGGTTGGAAACGCGTAAAATTCTTCCAGCTTGGCGCCCTCTTCCGCCATTCGATCGAGATTCGGCGTATGGATCTCGGTGCTGCCGTAGCAGGAAAGATCGCCGTAGCCGAGATCGTCGGCGAGCAGCAGCACGAAATTTGGCGTGTGGGAGGAAGTTTCGGCAAGCAACTCACGATCGGCGGCGAGGTAGGCGGCGAACACCGAGGAAATAAATTTGCGCCGGTTTGTCATTTCATATTTGCAAGACCAGTGCGTTCGCGGACGAAAATCGACGGACAATTTCAGATTAACATTGCTTCATGTTTAATCTGCCCGCGGAGTAGAATGGGGGCGTGTCCACGCGTCTGCCGGTACGAAACAACTACATCTTGATCGTCTTCGATAGCTGCCGGTACGACTCTCTGGTGCGCGCCCGGCCGCGGGTAATGAAGAAATTAGGCGCCGTCGAGCGACGTTGGTCTTATGCGTCGTGGACGTCTCCCTCTCACTACAACTTGTTAATCGGATTGCTTCCGCACAAGAGTCCCCGGCATGTTTACGCGTCGGAGTATTACAAAACAGAATTCCTGAAATTTAACGAGCGGCTGGGCATGGAAGATCTGAAATTCGCTTCTCTAGTGCCAAGACTCTATCTTCCGTTGTTCCTCAAGGAGACCTTGGGATATCGAACCCACGCCCGTGTTTCGCTCCCGGTGCTGAATCCGAAGACCATCTTGAACCAAGGATTCGATAGCTACAAGCTGATGGAAAACCACAACGACATGCGCGCCATGCTGCGCGAAATGACGTTTTCGGAAGAGCATCCGTCGTTCTATCTTCTGAACGTCGGTGAAACGCACTACCCCTACGCGTTACCGGACGAGCCTCCAGAAGAATGGCCGCGCATCAGCGGTGTTCACGGCGTTTTTAAGCATCTGGACGACCACGTTGTGGGCGGGAAGCTAATCAAGCGCAAGGAGAAGTTCTTTGACAGCGAAAAGCTGGAAAAGCTGCGCAAGAGGCAGGTTCGAGCAGTCAAATATCTCGATGGGGTGATTGAGGAACTTTTCGACCTTGTGCCGAAGAACACATACATCACCATTACGGCCGACCACGGCGAATTATTTGGAGAAGACGGCTATTTCGGGCACGGCCCCATTCAACACCCAAAAGTATGGGAAGTGCCTTTGATCGAAGGCAAGCTCCGATGAGAACATCCAGACAATCCGAAAAAAGCAGGATCTCCGCGGTAACGAATGGAGTCCTTCTCTGTTTGGTGGTGGCCGGGTTTGCCTGTTCGTTCCAGCACCACGCCGGCGAAACGCAAGTGGCGTATATCGGACCGGGCGCCGGATTCGCTTTTCTCGGCTCGTTTCTGACACTCGTCGCCGGCTTCTTTCTGGGACTGGTTTCGTTTCTCTCCTGGCCCTTTCGAATGCTCTGGCGTCTGGTGCGCCGCCGGAAGGGCTTTCGTCATGCGCGCGTGCATAAGATCATCTTTCTCGGGCTGGACGGCCTAGACCCACGGCTGACTGAGAAGTTCATGAGCGAAGGGAAGCTCCCGAACCTGCAACGGTTGAAAGAGCAGGGCGCTTATAGCCGCTTGAGGACAACCTACCCGTCGTTATCGCCGGTCGCCTGGTCGACATTTGCAACGGGCGTCAATCCTGCAAAGCACAATATCTTCGATTTTCTAAATCGCAGTTTGAAAACATACGTGCCGCAGTTGTCCTCGGCGCATGTCACCAAACCGCGGCGCATGCTGCGGATAGGCCGCTGGCAGATTCCGCTATCCCGGCCTGGCATTGAGATGCGCCGCAAGAGCCAGCCGTTCTGGAAACTGCTCGGAGAGCAAAACATCGGCTCGACCATCATTCGCGTGCCGATCACGTTTCCGCCCGACAAGTTCAATGGCCGGCAACTCTCCGCGATGGCGACTCCGGATTTGCGCGGCACGCAAGGGAGCTTCTCTTTTTTCACAACGCGCCTCGGCGAGGCAACCTACGAGGGCGGCAGCCGTTATCCGCTGAAGCGCGCCGGCGATCGCTTTGAGGGTGAACTGGAGGGCCCGGATAACACTCTGGAAGAAAGCGCCGGCGCTCTGCGGATTCCGTTTCGGATTGAGAAGAAGGCGAAAGACCCGGTCTACCTCTTGCGGGTCGGCAAGGAATCGGTAACTCTTCAACCGGGAGTGTATTCGCGATGGATCAAACTGGCGTTTCGAGCCGGACCCGGCTTTAAGATATCCGGCATCGCCAGATTCCTGATCACTGAAACCGAGCCTGAATTTTCGCTATATGTATCGCCCATACAGATCGATCCGGAGAAGCCGGCATTACCGGTGAGCCATCCATCGTTTTACGCGGCGTATTTAGCCAAGTTGTTCGGGACCTTCTCGACGCTTGGCATGGCGGAAGACACATGGGCTTTAAACGAAGGAGTCATTAGCGAACAAAACTTTCTGGATCAGGCATATCTCTTACTGGAGGAACGGGAAGCAATGTTCCGGAACGCGATGGAGAAAACGCGTCGTGGCGTTGTTGCGTGCGTCTTCGACACCAGCGATCGAATACAGCACATGTTCTACCGCTACCTCCATTCGAATGGCGCCCATGACGGGGCTTCCGCGGTAGCGTTCGGCGGAACGATTGAAGAGATGTACAAGAAGATGGACAACCTGGTTGGGCTCGCATCGAGCTACGCCGACGACAAAACAGCGCTGTTCGTACTCTCGGATCACGGATTCTGTTCCTTCCGGCGTGGCATCAACCTGAACAGTTGGCTGCGCGACAACGGCTACCTGGTATTGCAGGACGGAGCCCGCGAGAGCGGTCCCTATTTCCGCGGAGTAGATTGGAGCCGGACTAAAGCGTACGCGGTTGGATTGGCGGGGTTTTATATCAATCTGAAGGGCCGTGAGGCCGGCGGAACCGTTGCGCCGGGCGATGAAGCGGAACTGCTAAAACGGGAACTCATTCGGCGATTGGCAAACCTCTTCGACGACGAATGCAACGAAGTCGGCATCCGAACCGTCTATGCGACAAGCGATCTTTACAAAGGTCCGTACGCCGCGGAAGCACCCGACCTGATTGTCGGATACAACGATGGGTATCGAACGTCGTGGGATGCCGCCGTGGGGCAAGTCACCGCACACGTCTTTGAGGATAATCGCAAGGCCTGGAGCGGCGACCATTGTGTAGATCCAATGCTGGTGCCGGGCGTCTTCTTCAGCAATCGCAGAGTAGAGGCCGATAATCCTGGAATCGAAGACATGGCGCCGACCGCGCTGAGTCTGTTCGGATTGGAGCCGCCGCGCTGGATGGAAGGCAAGCCTCTGCGTGTCGATGTCGGCTAACCCAACGTGGAGGCGCTTTGCCGCCGTGAGGCGCCGGAAGAGCGCTACAGCCGTTTTGCGATTCAAGCGATACTTGTCAGCGGCTATTTGCATTCTTGCGGCGTTCGCGGAGATGTCGTGCCATACGGAGAAGGTATTATCCAGCGCGCACGGGAAGCGAATTGTGGTTCTAGGGATCGACGGCATGGATCCCGGTTTTCTCGAAAGACACTGGGCGGATCTTCCGAACCTGAACCGCCTCCGGCACGAGGGCGAATTTAAGCGCCTCGCTACAACCACCCCACCGCAGAGCCCGGTAGCCTGGTCCACGTTCATTACCGGTATGAAGCCCACGGGGCACGGCGTCTTTGATTTCGTCGAACGCGATCCGGATACGTTGCTGCCGCGCTCGTCCATGGGCGAAACGGCGACAGGGGGCATTTCATTACCGTTAGGCCCTTATCTGTTGCCGCTTTCGCACGGCCATATCGAGACGTATCGAAAAGGCATGCCCTTCTGGAAAATACTCTCTGCGCACAACGTGCCCGCTACGATTCTTCGCATGCCCACGAATTTCCCACCGGTCCAGTGCGACGCTTGTAAGTCGCTTTCTGGGATGGGAACTCCGGACCTTCGGGGGACTTTTGGTGAATTCTCGTATTACACGGATGACCCGGATCGGACGCCGGGCGACGTCCCCGGCGGAGATATCGTTCGAGTCCGGGTAACGGACGGGCGTGCCGTTCTGCGCGTTCGCGGACCGGACAATTCCCTAAGAAAAGATCGTGCGCCCACAGTTGCGGATATTCGCGTCTTTATAGATCCGGCAAATGCCGCGGCCCGGTTTGAAGTCGACAATCAAACGACTGTGCTGAACGAAGGTGAATGGTCGCGCTGGCTTCATGTGCATTTTTCGCTCGTTCCGTGGATTCAGAGCGCGGAAGGAATATTCCGAATCTATCTGAAGCAAGTCCACCCTCGTCTCGAAATATACGTTTCGCCGGTGAATATCGATCCCGCGAATCCCGATCTACCCATTTCCTCACCAGGTTCCTATAGCCGTACGCTTGCGGGCGCCCTGGGGCCGTTTTACACGCAGGGTATGGCCCAGGACACCGCCGCGTACCGGCAGCATGTCTTCACTAAAGACGAATACCTCGCTCAGAGCAGCGAAGTATCTCGCGAGCTGTTGAAGGTCCTCCGACACGGCTTGACGCATTTTCGGAATGGATTGCTGTTCTTCCATTTCTTCGGAGTCGATCAGAATTCGCACATGCTCTGGGGCAAGTATGAGGACGACTTACTGAACACTTATAAACTGGTGGATCGAACTGTCGGCTGGGTGCAAAGGCACATGGGCCGCGGTACGCTCATCGTCATGTCCGACCATGGCTTTACCAGTTTCGATCGAGCGGTAAATCTGAATACCTGGCTTATGCAGGAAGGATTTTTGACGCTGAATGGTCCGGCTCAAACCGGAAGCGATGAACTGTTCGCGCACGTGGATTGGTCGCGAACGAAGGCATATTCCATTGGCCTGAATGCTCTTTACGTCAATCAACTCGATCGCGAGCGATATGGCATTGTTGCTCCCGGGGAGGAAACCAAGACTGTTTTGACAAGCATCCGCGACCGCTTGCTGGCGTTTCGGGACCCCAAAAACGGAAAGCCCGTCGTGGCGAGTGTCTCTGAGCCGGACGAAACCGATCAGGCACTTTCCGACACAGCCCCGGATATGATCGTCGGCTACTATCCCGGCTATCGATCGTCGTGGCAAACGGCGCTCGGAGGCGTGCCGGCAGACTTGATCGACGACAACACTGACGAGTGGCGGGGCGACCATTGCATTGCCCCTCAATTCGTGCCGGGAGTGCTGCTGAGCAATCGGAAGAGCAAGCTTGCCGATCCGCATCTTTACGATTTGACCGTTACGATGCTTTCCGAATTTGGCATATCCAAACCATCGGAGATGATTGGCCAATCAATTTACTAAATGGAGAGCGCATGGCCACTTAGCTAGCAAATGGTTAACCTGGCACAAAGCGGGCGAGGCATGCCTCCCCTACAACAGACTGCGAACTCCTGTAGCGGCCGGATATGCCCGGCCCGAACGCGATACTGAATTTTCCGGAGAGACGCCAAATGTTCAAGGCAACACTGAAATTCGACAAAGATTTGATCGAGCGAATCAAGAAATGTAGCGAGTTGGCGGGATATAGCTCGCCGGAAGAGTTCGTGCAACACATCGTGGAAAAGGAACTGGCACGGCTCGAAGATGCGGAATCGGACGAAGAGATCGTAAAGAAGATGAAGGGACTCGGCTATTTGGAATAGCCGCAACGTCTCGTTCAAAGACATGGCTCAGGAATGGATACGTGCATGGCTATCGAGGCAGTATGATTAGCCTCGCTGGAATCGGAATAGCTGTTGGGCTTGTGTTTTTGCTGATCCTGCGAAAGCTTTCCAATCAGGAGGCGATCCGGAAGATACGGCGCCAGATTCAAGCATGCCTCTACGAACTGCGGCTTTTTGTGGATGAGCCGGGCCTCATTTGGCGCGCGCAGGTCCGCTTAGTGACGCTCAACATTCGTTATTTGGCGCTGATGCTGCGACCGGCATTGATATTGGCCATTCCGATGCTATTCCTGTTCGCCGTTATGGAGCCATTTTATGGGAAGGCGCCGCTCGCAATTTCCAAGGACTCGATTGTCACGATAAAGCTGGCTCATCCTCCCGGTCCTCTGATTGCCCCGCCGATCTTACAGCCCCCGGATGGGATCGAAGTCGCAACGCCCGCTGTGCGCATGCAAGGCACAGGCCAGGTTTGCTGGCGTATCCGGGCAGTGAAGGCCACTTCGGGATTGCTGCGCGTTGTTTTTCCAACCGAGATCGTCACCAAGAAAATCGTTTCGGGCACTGATCCGGAGTTCTTGTCCACGAAGCGTGTTCGATCGTTTTGGCAGCTATTTTGGCATCCGACGGAATCGCCCCTTCCCAAAGGGAACGTCGAGTGGATCGAAATTGATTATCCTTCGCGAACGATGGAATGGATCGGATTGGACTTACCCTGGTTTGTCTGGCTGCTGGTGTTTTCATCGCTCACTATCGTTGTGCTCATGCGACCTCTGCGAATCGCGTTTTGAAACACCTGAATGCATCTGGAGTCCGCTCCGTTGAAGACGCCCGCAAAAGAGTCCACTCCCTAACAGTCGCGGTTCGGTGCAGCACCGCATTGCGCCCGGGATTGGCGCCGAGCTGATCATGAGCCTAAGCGCTCGCTCCAATCGCGAAACGGTCAACTGGTCTGCACCGAACCCCGACCGTTAGGGGAGGGGACAGCAGCGGTGCGTTACGCACCGTGAAGGAGCAGACGTGTTCAACGAAGCGGATCCAATTTCAATAAAATCGCCGCACTCCCGAGGAACATCCGATTCAATCGTCAAGTATCTGTCGAATTTCCAGAAATTGTTTGTAATCCTCGCCACGCCTTGATAGGATGCGATTTGGGAATGAGGTTGTTTCTTTTCCTGGTAGCGATCGGCTTGACAATTCTTCCCGCCGGCGCGATCGCAGCTTCCCGCCACTCAGCTTCGAAACGGACGCAGCAGAAATCCCGCGTTTCTCATCGACGCACGCGAGTCCGGTCTACGTCAAAGCATACTAGGCGGCGCCGGCATTCGCGGCGCTCTCGTAGAACCAGAGTCCGCCGGTATCAATTGCATCCAACTGCTGCGCGCTACCGGCAAATCCAGCAGGCGCTCGCGAGCAAGGGATACTACCACGGAGAACTGGACGGCAAATGGGGTCCTGAATCGGTTGCCGCTCTGCAGCAATTCCAAACAGAACAGGGCATAGACAACCAAGGCAAAATCACCGCTTTGGCGCTGATCGGTCTGGGCCTGGGCCCGAAACATAAACACACAACAATTCCGATGGAATCGACAGAGACCGCGCGATACCTTGACGATTCCGACGGCAGTGGGCGTGGACAGGAGGAATCGGAATCAAAGTTCTCGCAGCCGGTTATGGCGAACCAGTGAGCGAAGGGGCGCTACGCCATTTCTCTCAATCGCTGCAAATACTCCAACGGCACTCGAACATTATCCGCAATGCCTCGTCCCAAGTGAACCTTCGGCTTCGGCGTCCCATGGAAATCCGAACCGCCGGTGGGCAGGAGATTTAATTCGGCGGCCACCTGCCCGTAGTACTCTTGCAATCCGGCAGGTTGATCCGAGTGGATGACCTCCAGACCTGCAAGGCCGGCGTCCTTCAACGCTTCGAATAACTGCCGCTCCTCCCGCCGCTTTGATAGCGATAGCCGCACGGGGTGGGCGATGACCGGCACTCCGCCGCCAAGCAGGACAATCTCGATCGCATCTTGTGTGGATGGCGAAATCCTTTCCACGAAAGCCGGCGCGTCTTCTCCGATAAAGCGCTGAAAGGCATCGGCAATATCGGTGGCGTATCCCTTTTCGACGAGAATGCGCGCGAAATGAGGCCGGCCCGCCACGCTGCGGCCGCGCGCTTCCACTTCCGCCAGCGTAATTTGGATACCTTGCTGCTGCAGGCGCTCCGCCAGATTGCGGTTTCGCTCGCGCCTCTGCTCCTGCTGCGACGCGATCCATTCTTGAAACGAGAGCGAAGGCTCGCCGGCGGGAAAATAGGCAAGCAGATGCAGAGTGCGCCGCCCGACCGTGTTCGGAACCGCCACCGACGTGTTCAGTTCTATGCCGCGCAACAGGTCCAGCCCGAATTCGCCCGCTGCGGAACGAGCGGTTTCGAAGCCGGCAAATGTTTCGTGGTCGGTGATCGCGAGCGCGCTCAAGCCGATCTTATGAGCCATCGAAATAAGGTCGCTTGGTGGCAGCGACCCGTCCGAGGCGTCCGTGTGAGCGTGAAGATCGATGAAGCCGTTTAACTTGTTATCGTCAATATCCACTCTATTTCGCCTTCAGCAACACGTCCGGAAACACATCGAATTGATAGTTCTCTCCCGCTGTGTTGACAACCAGGCGCCCTGGACCAAATAGCTTTTCTCGATTGAAGAAAAACACCGCTCCATCCGTCGATTCTCCAGGCTTCAGTTTCGTCGGCACCAGCGTAATCGCCGAGGCGGCGGCGGCGGCTTTGAATTTCGCATTTACCGCGATCGTCATCGCCTGTTCCCGGCGGCGCTCGTAACCGGCTGTGGAACGGTAGTCCGGGGGCAGCGCATAAATGCTCGCTTCATAAAGGACCTCCAGTTTGACGACGTCGCTCTTACTCGCATGGTCCAGCAATGAGCGAATCACGACGTCGGCGTTGGTTGCGCGAATACTCGCTCCGTCCTGGCGGTAGAACGTAAAGTCTTCGGGCCGCACCGACCACGAAACGGGAGAGCCATTCGTTACCGTGACTTGCACAATGCTGTAATTCGCAATTCGGGGCGGCAGTTTGGCGAATGTGACGGTAACGCCATCGCGCGTCATCGCCTGGTAATGAAGACCGTTCGATTCAAAATCAATCACCTGCGCCGAAGCGCTGCCGGCCCACAACGAGGCGGACATCAGGACCGCGTAAAAGACGCGCAAAAGCAGTTCGCGCGCCGAAGGAGCAACCATGGAGACCTTCAAAGCTCCATCATAGAATGCAGCGCCGTTTCTCTCGGTTTGAGCGTTGTTGGAATCGCACGCAAGGCGATGAAATCATTGAACGCCAAAACGGTCGAGGCGTGCCTCGACCCTGCAACACACCACGGAGTTTCTTGCAGCGATTAAAAGCGGAGGCGAAGGCGAAACCTGGCACAATGCGCCAGTTCACCTTCGCCATCTTATATCGATACTCCCACTCTTACTCAGGGAGGCGAGACAAAGCGCGGTGTGGTTACACGACGAAATTATCTGACTGGGGTTTGACCGGCATTCCGAGCGGAGGGTATGCCTCCTGGTTCCGATGCGTCAATTGTTGAACGACGCCGTTCGGCGTGACTACTTGTGCTCTCGTCACTTCATCTTTATAGTCCGACAGCACTGCCGCATACGTTGTGCGCGCCTCGGCCTCGCTGTCGAACCGACACCACTCCCATTCGGAGCCTAGCAATACCTCAAGAATCCACATCCCCATGAACCGAGTCCTAACCGGCACACCAAGTTTCACGAGGCGCGCCTCTAACGATGCCATGACGCGGCATTCAATTTTATTTGTTCTGTTGCAGCCTAACGGCCATGCGCGAGCATCACGCAATAGTTAGGTACAGACGTACCTCTAACGTTCGCGAAGCTCAATTTGTATAGCATAACCGATTCGAACGGAATCGTGGCGCCTTGCCCTTCCCACTATCGGCTTCGGCACGAAATGGTTGAATTTGGCCACTCCGGTGCATTCCGACCAGCGGAAGCTCCGCACTCTTCGTGGTTCGTCAACGATTTACGCCTCTCCCACGATTGGCACGCCCCGTGCTGTTACGCGAGCGCATCGTTCCTCAACCGTCAAATGGTGAGCACATTATGAAGAAACCAATTGGCTCCGCTTTCTTATCGATCTTATTGGCGCTGCTGGGCGCGACCGGCGTTGCTTTTGCGCAAGATCAACCCTACACTCCACCACCCGATCAGCAGGGTGACTCAGGGCAAACCGGTGGATGGAAGCGCGTAGGCGAGCCCCAGAATGCCTCGCAAGACCCGAACTACTCTCCGGGGTACTCTCCGGAGCGGAATGGCGATCCCAACGCACAACAATCGCCGGAGCCGAATGCGCCGCCGGCTTCTCCGGTCCCGCCGCAATTGACCATTAAGGCCGGGACCTTCGTCACGGTGCGATTAAATCAGGCTCTCTCTTCGGATAAAAGCCACGTGGGCGACTCGTTCACGGCGACGCTGGTTCGTCCGCTTGTCGTGGATGGCGTGGTTGCCGCGCAGCCAGGAGAGACCGTAGGTGGCCGGGTTACGAATGCCGAGAAAGCCGGCCGTGTTCAAGGCGTATCGCAGCTTGGCATTCAGCTCACTGACCTCACACTGGCCGATGGCCAGCAGATGCCCATTCAGTCTCAATTCCTGAATTCCACCGCGGGAACCTCCCGGGGGCGCGATGCCGGGGCGATCGGCGGAACCACCGCTCTTGGGGCCGCTGTGGGCGCGGCTGCGGCAGGCGGATACGGAGCGGGTCTTGGAGCCGCCGCCGGCGCAGCGGCCAGCACTATTGGCGTGCTGCTGACGCGGGGCCACGCCACCGTACTCTATCCGGAGTCGGTTCTCACGTTCCGAATTGTGGCTCCAGTCACATTCTCCACAGACCGGTCGCCGCAGGCGTTCCGTTATGTGCAGCCGGACGACTACCGTCAAACCTACGCCGCTCAGCAACCACCGCCACCGGCAAGGCAGCCGTCTTATTGTGGCCCTTATGGCTGCCCGCCGCCTCCACTGTATGGACCGCCTTATTACGGGCCTGCTTACTATTACGGCCCAGGCTACTACCCGTATTACTGGGGACCGCAGTTCTCGTTCTTCTATGGACGGGGCTTTTATGGCGGACGTGGCTTCTATGGCGGCTCGCGCCGCTTCGGCGGCTATCGACGCTAGGTTGATTATTTCTTGGGGCCGATTTTGTCGCAAGTTCGCCTCCGGCCCCTGGCAGATAGACAATCGCTGGCCGGAATTGCAATAGGTCGTGTGCTTGCGCGGCGCATCTCAATCGCTGAGAACAAGCGGGCCGCTCCGGTCACTGCCAGGGCTCCCAGAACGATTCCCAGAGAATCCGTGCGGAGATCGCGCCACTCGAACGGATTGTGATAAACGACAGCTTCCATGCCCTCAAGGATCGCCGCGATGGCTATACCCGCCAAGCAACGGAGCAGCCACGATGAGACTCGGCCGGCGTTCCAGCAGAGGAGCACTCCGGTCACGAAAAACGCCAGGAAATGATCCCAGTTATGGAGGGGTCCCATGGTTCCCACCCGCCACTTCAGGCTGGTGGGCGCAAGAGAAACAACCGTCAGGAGCGCGAGCCAAAGCAGCAGAGCGAATCGCACCAATACTATTGTCGCCGACACGCAGCCGTCGTCTCCGGTCCGTTCAAATTGGTGGGCCGCAGGCCCACGGGTACTCCGTTGAAGACGGCCGCTTTCTCACGGTCGCAGGTCGGTGTAGGCAACCAACCGTCTTCATCACCTTAGAAGCGACTTAAAAGCGACCCAAGGGAACTTGTAAAATCGTGAACGGCCCTCTTACGCTTATATGACGACACGCCGTTCCCTGTTTATCTCGCTGGTTGCCGCCTTGGTTGCGGTCGTTCAGGCGGGTTCCGCCGCTCAACCGCGGCGCTGGTCGGAGCAAGCCGCACAGCAGTGGTATCGGCGGCAGCCCTGGATCGTAGGCAGTAATTTCATCCCGGCCTCCGCCGTAAACGAACTGGAGATGTGGCAGCCCGACACCTTCGACCCAAACGAGATCGATAAGGAACTCGGTTGGGCTGAAAACCTCGGCATGAATTCCATGCGCGTCTTTCTACACGACCTGCTTTGGGATCAGGACCCCGACGGATTCAAAAAGCGCATCGACATTTTTCTGACTATCGCGAATAAACACCACATCCGGCCGCTCTTTGTGCTGTTTGACTCGTGCTGGGACCCATTTCCGCATCTCGGCCGGCAGCCAGCCCCCAGACCCGGTGTTCACAATTCTCGCTGGGTGCAGAGCCCTGGCGCAAAGGCGTTGGAGGATCCGCCGCAGTATCCCCGTCTAGAGGCGTACGTCAAAGGAGTAGTCGGCGCGTTTGCAAATGACCCGCGCATTCTTGGCTGGGATATCTGGAACGAGCCCGATAATCCGAACAGTTCAAGCTACGGCAAGGAAGAGCCGTCCAACAAGGTCCAACTTGTGCTTGCATTGCTACCACAAACGTTCGCCTGGGCACGCTCGACGAATCCTAGCCAGCCGTTGACCAGCGGTGTCTGGCAGGGCGACTGGTCATCTCCGGCAACACTTTCGCCAATGGCGAAGGAGCAGCTTGAGCTGTCTGACGTTACGTCATTTCACAGTTACGATCCACCCGGCGAATTTGCAAAACGCGTGAAGTGGTTACAGGCATATCACCGGCCGATCCTCTGCACCGAGTACATGGCTCGCCCGAAGGGCAGCACGTTTGCCGGCATTTTGCCGGTCGCCAGGAAATATGACGTTGCGGCTTACAACTGGGGATTTGTCGCGGGCAAAACCCAGACATATCTACCGTGGGACTCCTGGCGACATCCCTATATCAGGCATGCCCCGGCAGTCTGGTTCCACGACATTTTTAAGGCCGACGGCACGGCATACAAACCGGATGAGGTCAAATTTATCGAGCAGATCGCCGCAAAGGACAAAACGCCTACGCGCTGAAATCCTGGGAAGAAGCCGGTAAGCGTATGGTTCGGCTCGACTATTTCGCCCAAAAGTCGGGGTGAACCGCACTCTGATGAGCGCCAGTACCCGTGGCGATAACACGGCCTACGATGATGGCGAATGGGAAAGACAACATCACCCAGGCGCCCAGTACAACAACTATCATCATTTGGAAGGACAGCATATCACACCCAAGCGGCGCAATCGGTTCCAATGAATTACATTGCAAAGTACTAGAGGTCGGATAGCTTTCGATTGGGAGAAAGTTCGCTTTAAGCAGCCCTGGCTCTACTCTCTTCCGCTCGCGCGAGCACGGCCGTTCTATTAGTTCTAATTAGCCGCTTTCGCCTCTTCGACTCCACTCCTCTGCCGATAAGAGATCCGGCGAAGATAATCACGATCAGGATTCCTGCGATTTGCAGATAAGCTTCACTCTGACTCACAACCGAGTCGAGATTGGAAGCCCAGAACCGTACGACGACGAGCAGAACGATGCCTGCAACAATTCGTAACACGTTAGCTCAATTGTCTTTGAAAACCGAGCGATTCGCAACAAATGAATGCAAGAATACTTTCAATGCGCCCGGTTTTCGCGGTGGATCTTTTGAATGATTACGCCGCACCTTTTTTATCGGCGAGATTGGACCCAACATTAGATAGTGGGTTGAGCTGGTAATTCTTCTCGGAAATTCCGCACAGCCCTACTTACATTGAGCTTCGTTCCGGGCAAGGGGCCTCGCGTCGGCGCGAACCAAGGCCGGCAGCATTGGCGTCGAGCAGCCGCTTACACGCCGTACGCGCGTTTCAGGCGGCCGATGAACTCAGCCTCGTTTCCGGGGCCTTCCGCCTTTAAGTAATCTCTAACAGCCCCATCTATCTCATTAGCTTTGTCCGGGAACTGTTCTTTCAAATTACGAATCTCACGTCGCCCGAACGGGGTTGCGAGTCTGACGGACAACCGTGTGCGCAAAAGCATATCGGGGCGATCATAACGTATGCCAACCAGGTTTTGCGATACCATTGCAAACTCTTAGAACCCTTCTCAGTCTGCCTCGATTAGCAGTTAAACTGGATCGAATAAGACGTAATCGAAAGAGTTTCACTGATAACAATCCGAGCTGTACTCCCGCCTTCCGGTATGCAAAAACGAAGGTGGGGCATAATGCATTTGAATTTCTCGCCGTGCCCGGCTAGCGGCTGGCTACTTCGGGTAAAGTTAGGTCCAGCGTGGGAGCAATGCTTTTTTACATCCAGTGGGGAGGCCCTGGAAGCGGCAAACGCCCTGTGCGAAGATTACGGCGCCGAAGTCAAGGAACTGAAAATGGTACGGGTCGACGATCCTGGATCGGAACCACTCGTTCGGTACCAGAAATATTACCGGAATTAAAAGACTCGGGAACGGTGGTAGGTTAACACTACATGCCTGCCAAATCGGAGGAAGAGGCGGGGGCTGGAAAGGGCCCCCGCCTCGTATTTGTCTTTTGTGAGAAAGAACGCGCTCTATTTCGAAACCGCGCTCTCGGCCGCCGCCACGCTCTGGGTCTGATTCAGGCGTGTCAAATGCGGCATGAATGGCGTGACTTCGAACGGCACCTTTTCTTTCACCGACTGCAGCGGTACATTCTGCGTCTTCACCAATGCCAGACGATCGGACCACGGGTCGAGCTTAATGCGCGATCCGAGCGGAAGCGCCTCAATCTCATCCGTGCGCGTTAAGTGCAGCGGCGGAGCCATCTCCATGATCGCAGTGAGGCGCTGGTCCTGCTTGCCGTTCGCCAGACGCCCTCCCATCATGGGCCGAATCAAGTGCGGCATGTCTCCGCTTCGCGCTGAGAGAGCGCGCAAAAACAAGCCGACCTGCGGAAGCTTGCTGGCGTACGGAGATTTTTTCAGCATCTCCACCGCCTTCTTATCTGCGGCTTCCTCATCCGCCGCGCTTCTACCAACATCGATTTTGCTGAAGCTTTCGTCGTCGTCGAAGAACATCCGATCCGCAAACGCGTACTTGGTGTCGAGCTGATGGCCCAGCACGATGTGGCCGAGTTCATGCGCGAGCACGGCGGCGAGATTTGCCTCGTCCGGCAGCACATCCAAAAGGCCCCGGCTGATCACGATCGTATGGCCGAGCGTAAACGATTCGAGCGGCGTCGTCAGCAGGATGCGCACCCGAACGTCCGGCGTTACTGAAATGTTGTTCGTCACTTCCAGGTTCTGAAGGACCGTCTGCAACACTTTGTTCACGGGGCCGGAAGGCGCCATCAGATTCGCATTTTGCAGGCGATCGATCACGTTATCTTCCGCCTGCCGCTCCCACATTCGCATGGCTTCAACCGGGGAATTCTCGGCCGCGCTGTCGCTCCTGTCGTCCACACCTTCGACCGTCATGTTTGTAAAAGCCTCTTCCATCCGGTCTTTCTTCGATTCGTATCCCCATAAGCGGGTCTGGCCCTTAAATTGGATGGTCTTCAGACCGAGTTCATACTTCTGCGAGCTTTCTTCCGTGTAGACATAGGCGGGGAGCCAAAGATCCGGTCCGCAATTGATCCGCCAGGAGTCGAAATGCGAGTAACTGTGGTTGAGCGCCGCCTCGCCGTAAGTCCCATTGAAGCGGACCACATGGTATCCCTGGTCTTCCACCCACATACGCCCGACGAAACGCCCTTTCCCCGATCCCTTTTGCGGCAACACATCGAAGACGAGGCATCGTACATCGCCGAGGAACTCGCGTCGCAAATAGTTGAACTGGTAATGCTGGCGGTCGAATTGGCCGGGATCCATCATCACCATCGTGGCGAAGCCGCCCGGCAGAAAGTTAATCGAAACCAGGTTCGAAAACACACCCAACATCCGCTTCGGCAAACTGGGATCGGGAATGAACGAGTCCGATTTTACGCTGTGGCTTACATCGAGCTTGCCTAGAAAGTAGTAATCGGTTTTCGGAACTGCCCCGAAATCCGCGTCTTTCTGCATCCGCTGGATGTATGTTTCAACCACCGGATGAACGGTTTTCAGCCGCTTGTAAAGCTCGCCCTCATTCGCGATGATGCGATCCACGGCCTCATCGAGATTTCTGGCTGGGGCCGCGGCGGATTGTGAACTTGGAGGATCGGTTTGCGCGTGCACCGGCAAAACAACCAGCGCCGCCCCCAGAAAGAGCGACTGTCCCAATACAAGGGCGCTCGTAATTCTTGAGATGTGCATCATTCGGTGATCTTTTAACAACAAGTATTGCGTATTTCCGCGCCTTTTTCGGCGTAATTCTTAGGTAACTTCAAATGTAATGCTGACCGTGGCTCTCGTATCCACGGCCGCGCCATCGCGGGTTGCCGGCCGGAACTTGATCCGCATGACGGCCTGCTGTGCCGCTTCATCCAGGCCGTGCCCTAATCCGTGAACCACCCGCACCAGGCGGATCTCCCCCGAAGCGCAGAAAACGACATCCACCAGAACATTGCCTTCCAGCTTTAAATTTCGCGCTTCCTGGGTGTAGGCCGGCTTCGGTTTGTACAGGATTTCGACGGGAGTCGCCGGCGGAGAGACTACGCGCTTGACCGCCTGCGGGGCGGCGCTCGCCACGTCGTCGAAGCCACCGTTACGAACGGCCCCTCTATGCCCGGAACCGCCGCCCGTTCCTGTTTCGGCGTCTCCAAAGCTTCCACTCACAACGGTGCCCCGAGGCGCCTTGGCGGACGATTGCGCGCCGGCGGCACTGGCAAACCCGCTCTGCCCTACCGCAACGGCGCCGCGCCGGCCTCCCGGCCCCTGGTTCGCCCCAGCCGAAAGGTCAAATTGACCAACCTTTGCCAGAGCCGTCGGGGCATTCTTGTTCTCGGAGGGCCGGGCCCCATTCGGATCTCCAAATCCGCCGATCTTCACGTCTTTGACCGCCTGCGGGGCGACAGCTTGCTTCTTTGTTTCGAACACTCCCGTATGAATCTGGGGAGCCGGAGGGGTCATTGGTTGCGGCTTCGGCGCGGGAGTGGCAACGGCGATTTCGACACGCTGCTGAACCGGCTCCGGGTGAACTTCGGGCCGGACCGGAGGCGCCTTTATCTCAGGCGGAGGCGCCACAGGAGGAGGGATGGGCGCCGGCTTCGGGCGAATAGCGGCGACGTGTGATGGCATCTTCGGCGCGGTGACTTTCAGCTTGTACTCCTTCAACGGTGGTGGCATGTAGATCACCGTTGTTTGAACCGGTTCCTGCGTTTGCAGCACCGCGACCGGAATCAGGAGAACAACGATCAGAATAACCAGGTGAATGACAATACTGGTGGCCTTGCTACGCCACTCAAACGGCTGCTCCACGGAGGCAAAAAGAGAAGGCTCTGCTTGGTTCTTCATCTTGCTCCGTCGGTCATTTGCACTGGAAAGCTATAAATTTGGGCTATTACGGACTTCGCCGGGAACCCGGCGCGGACGTTCCGCCGGGCTTGAAACACGGACATCACAGGACTGACCCTCGGATGTCGTAAACAGTTTCGCACATTTGTGAAGTGATCTCGGTTGTCCAAGGTTGTTCGGCTCGCCGGCTAGCCTCGTCCGGGGTAGCAGTACTGCTACTGACACCGCCGAAGTAGTGCTGTCGAGAAATATGTCCCTTGTTGAAGCTCGGATTCTCGAACAAGTTCGCCTCAGATTTTTCTGGTATGATTTTCAGCTTTGTAGTTTATTCGCCCATCCAAAATGCTGGGACATCACCGCACCGGAGCGACTTCTAGCTCCGCTTCGTGACAGTTGACGCTGGCGGCGCAGGGTACCGGTGTAAGCGTCTTGCTCAGGCAAATCGCCACCTCGCTGAGATACCGTCCATGGCAGGAAACCGCCAAAGAACTGGCGCCCAGACCCGGATTTGCGTGCTCGAACAGGGCCTTTATTTCCTGAACGCTAATAGTCGTTTGCCGCCGGGGATGCAGAAGGCTGGATGGAATATGAATCGATTCGAATGCTTTCCGCAGCAGATGGAAATAATCCGTGGCGGTCAGTCCGGAGCAGCTTCCGTGTCGCTGCCATTCGTGGAAGATGAGTTGGGAGCTTGGCATAATATCGAGCATCCGGGAAGGATTCGCCAGACCGGACGCGGGGCTACAGTACTGCGGCCAGCCCCCGTTGCGATACTCCGGCCAAAATCCATGGGCCACAAAGCCAAAATGCGGCGCTCCAGTGCACTGCGGGTCGCCGCGGTGGCTGTAGCAATACTCCGGCGACCAGGAAAGCATGAGCCGATAATAGTCGAACTGCCCCGGCGTACCCGCCGCTCTGTGCTTCGCCCGGCCGCTCAAACCGAGGCCGGTCAGAACGGTGAACAAGCCCGCGGCAGCGAATTTGGCTGGAAATGTCCTCGCAAATCGCCCTATTCCAGCTCTTCCCATTCAAACGCTCCTAGACATCAACGATAATCGGACAAGCGCGCGCCGGCAAAGAAAAATCGATGACAGCGTCCGTCCTCAAGCCCCATCCAATCTGGCATATGGCCTCTCCGGAACGTGTCATACTTCTACCTGCGAGGCGCACTCATCTGCAAAATGTAATGCAATCGCTATTACGAATTTTTGCGGGTTGGCTTTTCCTGGCGGTGGCGGCAGGCGCAGCGCAAGCGGTGCAATCGCCGACGCCGCAATCTGGCCCGGCCCAGGCGGATTCCAGCGGCCAGGCTGCCTCCCAGGGCCAGGCTGCTTCCCAGGGCCAGGCTGCCGCCCAGCCGCAGGCAAAACCGGGCGCCGTTTCGGCACAATCGCAAACCAAACCGGCATTTGCTCCCCCGGAATCCCACTCGAAACGGGCCACCGCTCCCGCGCAGCCGCGCGCGAAAGCGGGCCCGGCGCCGGCGTCGAAGCAGAATGTCTTCACGTTCCCTCCGCCTCCTCAGTTCAACTGGGAGCCGCCGCCGCAATTGCCGCCCCAGCAAGCAGTGGAAACGCAGACGCCGCCGCCCATCCTTCTGGAACCGCCGCCACGGCTGCCGGCTCCGCCCAAACGCAACATCGAGAGGAGCGGCCTTGAGTCGGCATCCGAGGTCATTAAAGTTATTTTCGGGCTGGTCTTTATCTCCGGCCTCGCCTACCTCGCGGGACATCCGCGTGTACAGGAAATTGAGCGAAAACTACAGATTTCCCAGGTGGTCACAGCCGGTCTTCCATTCGTGTTCCTTGGAGTGATCGCTCACCTGCCTGGCGTGGGCATCCTGTCCCAATCCGTTCTTTGGGAAATCCGGCCGCTGCTAGCTCTCGGACTTGGGTGGATCGGCTTTACTATCGGATTCCGGTTCGATTCCCGCCTTGCGGATTCCATTGTTCCCGGCGCCAGCGGCGCCAGCCTGATCACGGCATCCATTCCCTTTGCCACGATTCTCGGGCTATGTGTAGCGCTACTCTTGTTCATTGAGAATCCGCCCGCCAACACCATCTCGCTCCGCGACGCTATGATGCTGGCCACCGCTGGGGCAATGACCGCCTATGGCGCCCCAGAGATGCTGGAGGCGCGCGGCGCGGCCAATTATTCAGTCGACCGCGTCGCTTCCATCGTTACGCTTGAGCAGCTCGCGGGTTTTGTCGGACTGATGCTTGTAGCCGCGTACTTCCGGCCGCAAGACGGCTCCGTTGCCTGGCGCCTGCCGGGAACCGCATGGCTATTCATCACACTAGGCATGGGGACCATGATCGGCGGAGTGATCTACGGCACACTCGGCAAGGTCCAGCGCGGCCCAGAATTCAGCGTCCTGGTTCTAGGCTCTGTTTGTTTCACGGCCGGAATGGCCAGTTTTCTCCGTCTATCGCCTCTCGTGGTCTGCTTTATCGTCGGTCTGATTCTGGTTAACCTGCCGGGCCGGTCGAAAGACCGCATCCGCGAAGCCCTCGATCGCATGGAGCGTCCCATCTATCTCCTGTTTTTGTTGGTGGCCGGCTCGCTTTGGGACGTGACGGAGTGGCAGGGTTGGGCCCTGATGGTGCTCTTCGTCATTGCGAGATTGCTCGGCAAATGGCTCGCCGTCATTTTCTGCCGCAAGCGCGTCCCCGGAGGCCTGACAACCGACGAGCAGCGCAGCTTGATTTTGTCGCCCATTGGCGCGCTGTCGATCGCCATTGTCGTAAACGCGCAGGACCTGTACTCGGGTCCGACGGTCTCCTGGATGGTCACTGCCGTGATCGGGGGCGCCATCGTGACCGAGATCATCGTGCAGATCGCGGCGCGCCGCAGCGAGCTCGATGAACCGCACCTCATTGGCATTTCCTAGCCTGCGATGCGCATATTATTGATTCTCATCCTAGCTGGATTAATGGAAGCAGCGCGCTCTTTTGCACCGGATCCCAGCATGGGCAGCGGCGCCGCCGGCACCGCGCTCGCCTGCGGCTATCTGCTGCTCTCGGCATTTTTCGCCGGGTCGATTTTCAAATCGCTTGGCATGCCGAGGCTCACCGGATATCTGGTCACCGGCATCGTGGTCGGCCCGAAGGTCCTCGGACTCGTAAGCGAGCCCATGGTTTCGAACCTGCAAATTTTCACCGGGGTAGCCATCGCACTGATCGCTCTGACGGCCGGCGTCGAGCTCGATCTTCGTTCCATGAAGCCCCTGTTCCGCAGCATCGGCTGGCTCTCGCTCATCGCCGTCTGCGGCACCATTTGCCTGATTACCACGGCCGCGTTTCTGTCGAAGCCCCTGCTTCCATTCATGCACGGACTCACCTCTCTGCAGGAATGGGCGATGGCCCTTGTGCTGGGAATAACGATGGTGGCCCAGTCTCCCGCTGTCGTCGTTGCGCTGCACTCGGAAATGGAATCCGACGGACCGCTGACCCGCACCGTTCTCGGTGTCGTGGTTATGTCCGACCTGCTGGTCATCGTGCTGTTCGCCGTCGTATCTTCCATTGCTAAAGTCCTTCTTGGATCGCATGCCGACGCGCTGCAAACCGCTGGAGCGCTGAGCTGGGAGATTCTCGGCTCTATCGTTATCGGCGGCCTGGTGGGGATCGTGATCGCGGTGTATCTCAAGTATGTGAAAGGCAGCGCGGCTCTTTTCGTCGTAGCGGCGGCCTTTCTGGTCGCCGAGGTCGGCCAGCGAATCGACCTCGACCCACTGCTGATCGCTCTTGCGGCCGGCATGCTCATACGCAACGGGACCAGCCACGGCGCCCGCCTACAAGCGGAAATCGAGGAGTCTTCCCTGCCCGTTTACGTGGTTTTTTTCGCTGTGACAGGCGCAACCGTTCACATCCGCGAGCTACTGATCGTCGGAATTCCCGCGCTCATTCTGGTTGCGGTGCGCGCCGCCGGATTCCTTACACTTGGCTGGGTCGCCACGACTGTGGCTGAAGCCGAAGAGCACATCCGGAAGTACGTGGGCTTTGGGCTTGTGCCGCAAGCCGGACTAGCGCTCGCCTTGGCGCTATTGTTCGTCAAAACGTTTCCACGCATCGGCGCCGAAGCCGAAACGCTTGTGCTTGGCGCGGTTGCTATCAACGAGATGGTCGCGCCTATCCTATATCGATTCGCGCTGTTACGAACGAGCGAAGCCGGTAAAGCCCGCCAGCATGGGGCTGCCCCAAGCACTGCGTCGGCGGCAACTGCGGCGCATTAACCGCGTGCTTCGTCGGGATGTGGATTATTTCGGTTTCCTCGGTGCAGCGGGATGCTCTGAAAAATCAGCCGTGGCGCACGATTATGGTGCTGTTGCCGGTCTTTAGCCGGCGGTCCTCGGGACCGGAAACGGTGAACTGAGGTCGACTGCGGCGCGCTGAAGCGTACGCCACAAAGAGCCTATCTTCCTGGTGTGGTCTGCGCCGCCGTTATATTTTGTCGGGCTCCGGATGCGTCCATGGCTGACGATAATTGCGGCGCAGCAGACGATTCGCTTCTTCGTCGCCGACCACCTCCCGGCGCGCCGGATCCCAAGCGAACTCGCGCCGGAGCTTCATCGAATCGTTCGCCATGATGCAGCTCGCGGTAGAAATGTATCCCTCTTCGATGTCCGCCACCGGTTTGCTCCGTGAGTCGATAGCCGACAGAAAATTCCGCATATGCCAGCGGATCGCCGGCGCCACGTGCTTTTCCAGGTCCTTTTCGGTCTTATCTTCCGGATATTGTTCTAGCTCGTAGGTGACATCCCGGTGAATCGCCTGCCCTCCTTCCAGAGGAATGTAGTCGTAGCTATACACACTTACCTTGAGCGTTCCTTGATCGCCGTAAAACGTGGCTCCCCAGGGATACTTCGGGTCCGCCGAGTGACCCCAGGAACGGTGCTGCCACACCACTCGCAAATCGGGATAATCGAACGTCGCAGTCTGTGTGTCGGAGATGTTCGCGATGCTCGCCTTATCGATGAATATGCCGCCCGTGGAGCCAATTTTACTGGGCCATCCAAGTCCAAGCATCCAGCGCGTCATATCGAACATGTGGATGCACATATCTCCGACGATTCCGTTTCCATATTCCATGAATGCGCGCCAGGAACGCGGATGGATCAACTTGTTGTAAGGCCGCATCGGCGCGGGTCCAGTCCACATTTCGTAGTTCAAATACGCCGGCGGATTGACAGCCGGTGGATTTCCGCTGGCGCGCATGTGGTAATAACAATAGATCTCCACCAGGCCGATTTTCCCGAGTTTCCCCTCGCGGATAATGCGGTCGCGAGCCTCGATAATATGCGGCGTACTGCGTCGTTGCGTTCCGACTTGCACCACGCGTTTGTACTTGCGCGCGGCCGCAAGCATCGCCTGCCCTTCCACGACATCGACGCTGATCGGCTTCTGCACCCAGACATCGGCGCCCGACTTCACCGCTTCAATCATCGCGAGAGCGTGCCAGTGATCCGGCGTGTCCACCAGGACGATGTCGAGATCTTTCTCCTTCAGCATCTGCCGGTAATCGCCATAAAGACGCGGCTTCTTTCTCGATTTCTGCCGAACGGCCACCAGGTCAGCAGCGTTATTCAACATCTGGCTGTCAACATCGCAAAGAGAGACAACCTCGACGGGGGCGACCTGCACCAGCCGGAGCAGGTCTGCTTTGCCGTACCATCCACAGCCGATCAGGCCCACGCGCCGCGGCTTTTCTTTGTCAAACTCCATCGAAGAGCTGCCCATCGCGGACACCGCGAGGCCAACGGCGCTGCTCTGAAGAAATTGACGACGATTCATGGAATTCTATACTCCTTCCCGCTCATACAGATCGCTAACAGTATATGCGGGCGCCGGAAGGCGCGTTGAAGAGAGTCGCCGGCATGTGTACGAAACCGCGGGATGGCGTTGAACTCGCCGGGAAGAAATTACTTTTGCCTATATCAAACTTTGCATTTTGCAGTCAAATAAGGTTAAAGTTTCTCATGAGGCCGACAGGCATTGATCGCCCTAACTAGAGCACGTCCACTCTTGTCTAGTCCGTATGGTAATGCCTGTTATTCGAAGGCGCTTTCTCGTGAATCAACCAAGATGGTATCGATTTGAGTAAGGTTATAGTACGTCTTTCACTTTTTTCACTTTCGCCGGATATGCTTTGGGTTACCAGTACACCGGCGGAGAAGGGGCTGTTGCGCCTCCCCTAGTTCACCTCGGACCATTTAGATAGGAGCAGGTCGAAGCAATGGTTCATACCTTGGCTTTGTGGCTCTCGTTACGTTTTAGGGATCGGCGTTTCAAGCGGCGGCAGAGCCGCTCATGGTCGATTCCTCGTAGGCACCTATATAGACTGGCATCTATATAGATGTGTTGGCGTAGATACTGATTCCTAGAAGAAAGGATCTTACTTGTATGAACATTCGCAGACTCTTCCTCGCTGCCTTCGTCGCATTGCAGCTAGTCGCCTTCTCGGGCAGCGCCGAAACCGTTATTCCGGTTCCTCACTGCTACCCCTGCAACAACGGCAA
>KB906767.1:5872461-6285156 GCA_000381625.1 Bryobacterales bacterium KBS 96 | reverse complement strand
TAGCCACTTCATTCAACCAAAGGAAAACGAAAACCATGAACCTCCGCAAACTCTTCCTCGCTGCCTTCGTCGCATTGCAGCTAGTCGCCTTCTCGGGCAGTGCCGAAACCGTTATTCCGGTTCCTCACTGCTATCCCTGCAACAACGGCAAATGAGATTGTCACCGATCGCCTCGCTGTGACGAATGCCGGCGCCTGTAAAGTGGCCGGATGGTAGACTGTGGGCGCTAGTCCCTCGTACAAATGGCGCAGCTTGCGAGCGCGGAGTCGATCCTCCAATATGTCGAACCCACTGCTGTCCTGGTTCTACTGATCAGGCTTTCCTGGCAAGGCTTGATCCGCAGGTACAAGTACTTCTCAGCTTATCTGGTAATCTCCCTTTGCCAAGTGGTCGTCCCGCTTGTCTTCGGCCTGCATTTGGACAGCGATGTTTATGCAAGGTTCTATTTCTTTACGGAACCTGTGCTTTGGCTGTCTTATTTGTTTGTGCTCCTAGAGTTGTTCGATCATGTCTTCAAGGATTTTCCAGGCATCAGATCCGCTGGAAAGCTGGCGGTAAAAATCGCAGTTCCGGTCGCTATCGTTGCTGCTGGGCTAACGGCGTTGCCCAGTATCTTCCACATTGCCGGAGCGTCTAGCCTTTTGCGGCTCTATTTAGTTGTGGAGCGCTCAGTGATGGTCGTTATCCTGCTCGTTCTAGCGGTCGTGCAAGCGCTCCTATTGCGCTTCGGTCTGCGCCTGCCCAAGAACACCGTGCACTACAGCCTTGGGTACGCCGTGTTCTTCGGTGTGCTGGCCGCACAGGGATTTTTTCTCAGCGAATTGGGGATTCAATTCGCCACGCTTACTAACACGATTACGATTACGCTGGCCGTCGCCTGCCTGTTGTTTTGGACATTTACCCTCACGCGCGAAGGCGAAGCAGTGCAGGTCACCGCAGGTCCGCGATTATCGGAAGATCAGCGCCAGCGCATGCGAGAGCAATTGATGGGCGTCAGCAATTTTATGACGCAGTTGAGGGCGGGTTTGAAAAGCAAAAACACGCCACCGAATTAGAGCCACCCCCGACGCTTGGAAACGGAGCCGCCGCACGTTAGTGCGCGGGTTGCGCGGTCGTCCGAACCCGCTCGCTTGCGCAAGGCGGCTCTGAGCGGAGGCAATCTGGAAACGGAACCGCCCCACGCAATGGCGCGGGTTGCCGGTTATCCGAACCCGCTCGCTCATGGGATGCGGCTCTGTGTGCAGGTAACCTGGGAGGCGTCGGCTCCGATTGGCTACTACGCAGCCGCGCTCAGTAATTTGCTCTGCATCACGAGCGGCGGCAGAATATCCAGCACCGCATTGAACCGCACGTAACGCAGGAGTCCGCAGCGCATCAGGAATAATTGAAATCGAATCGACAGCAGCCCGGCCGCAAATCGGAATTCCTGCTTTAACAGAAAGGCAGAGAAATCGCCCTCATCGTGAGTGGCTGTCGCCAGACTCCGATTTGCAATCGACAGAAGCTGCCGTACATCGCGCGCCAGGCGATCGAGATAAGAAGATGCGATCTTTAGCCGGTCGGCCCTCAACCGTGCAGTCAGTTCGGGGCTGAAGCCAGGCTGGTGGGCAAGGAAATCGAAATCTTCCCGATCGAAGAGCTTTGCCAGCCCTTGATACCGGGCAACGCTGAATTCTTCAAGCCACTCGGGATTAATTTCAGCCGGCCGCCAGAAGAAGAATTGCCACAAACTATGCGCGACCGCCGCCGCCGTTAACAGCGCAACGAGCAGCACACCCAACACGGCATATAGAACCGCATGGCGAGCATCGGTCTGGATGAGCAAGAGCGCGAACTGGATGCACATTCTTACTGAATTCTACCTATTCTGGAACAAAACGCAATACCCATCCGTTCTAAGAGTGCTAAGGGTACACAATAACGCTTTATTCCGACTCAATCCAGCCTCATTCTACTACAACTTCTATCGATTCGACTGTAATCAACCCAACCATTGCGGGTTAGCCGCCGTGCCGTCAAACACTGCTGTTGTCTTGAACAACTCAAAACGGCCACTCAATGCCGGCGTCCTTGATTTTGCGAGCAGCGCCTCTTGTTCCGCATCGCTCATCGGCTGAAATGTGCGCGCCGTGTGCAGCGCCTGATTTAAAATATCCATGCTTTCGCAGCCGGTAATCACCGTCGTGGTCGGCAGGCTCAACGCGTAACGAAGGCATTCCACCGGCGTCACGACGCCGCTTTTGAGCAGCAGTCCATCGCCCATCGACTTCATCCCTAGCACGGCAATGCCCTTTTTCACCAGAACTGGCACAACCTGGTGTTGAAAGCTTCGAAATTGCGCGTCAAACGGGTTCAGCGGCATTTGACACGCATCGAAATGGAAGTTGTTCTTCGCGGCTTCGTCGAGCATACGCAGATGCACCGACGGGTCTTTGTGCCCCGTAAATCCGAAATACCGGACTTTCCCCGCTTTCTTGGCGTCGAGCATGGCCTCATGCGCTCCGCCGGGCGCAAAAAAGCGATCCGGGTCCTCCAGCCGGATATTCTCGTGAAATTGGATCAGGTCGATGTGATCGGTCTGGAGCCTCCGGAGAGACTCGTCGATCTGCTGTGCCGCAGCCTTCTTTGTGCGGCCATCGAACTTGGTCATCAAAAACGCTTTCTGGCGATAACCATCTCGCAGCGCCTGCCCCATTCGGAGTTCGCTCTCACCGCCGTTGTAGTCCCAGCAGTTATCGAGAAAGTTTATGCCATTATCCAGCGCTGTCCGCACAACGCGGATGCCAATCTGAGGGTCTTTGGGAACCCCGATATGGTAACCGCCAATGCCCACCGCGGAGACCTTTTCGCTTGTCTTCCCAAACTGGCGGTAGGGCATGTCCTTTGAAATGGTTTCGGCCTGTCCGGCAAGAGCCAGTCCCAGCCCGGTAATGGTAGAGATCGCTTCGCGTCTGTCCATGTCAGCCACAATAGCGCGGATTCCTGGCGCGGTGGGGAGAGGTCCGCTCCGCCCGGCTTCTCGAGCAATCGGAGGCGCCCCCGGCGGGAGCCGGGCGCAGGCGGGGATTGTGGCGCACGATTTATCGTGCTGGCGGGCAGTTTACTGGCCGCCGGACTGTGAGCTGAAGCTCACGGCCGCAAGCTGAAGCTCGCGCCACAATCACCGCGGCCCCAAAAAAGCCATTGGACGGTGGGTCTGCCCCACTGCTCGGCTCAGTTCGCCTGAACGCCGGGCTCGGCGGTCAGAGGCACTTCCACCTCCACCGACGTTCCTCCGTTGACCTGCGATTGGACGCGAAAAATGCCGCCCACCAGCCTCGCTCGTTCCTCCATGCTGACCAAACCGAGTCCGGCGCGCCTCTCCTGGCTCGTCTCGAACCCGTGGCCCAGATCCCGAATGCGCAGGAGAAGACCGCCTTGCTTCCCGGCCAGATTTACGCGCACGTGGGTCTTCCCAGCATGTTTGGCGACGTTACTCAGCGCTTCCTGCGCGATCCGGTACAGGGCGGTAGCCATCTCGAGAGATATTTTCGGAGGTACGCCGCTGGTGGAGAATGTGGCCGGCATATCTTCGCTGCGGCCGAATTCCTTCACTAGTTCTTCCAGCGCGATCGCCAGCCCCAGATCCTCGATAATCGCCGGATGCAATTGGTGCGATAGAGTCCGAACGTCGGTCGAAATATTGACAGTTCGTTCCACCAGGCTCTGCATGCGTTCTTTTAGCTCCTGCGGCTCGGCAGGGGGTTTATCAAGCAGCCGTTGAATCTCGATCTGCAAGACCGCGAGCTTCTGGCCCACATCGTCGTGCAGGTCGCGCGCCAACCGCCGGCTATCGTTTTCCTGAGAATTGAGCAGACTGCCGGCCAACTCTCGCATTTGGTTCTGCGTGCGATCGAGCGCCTGGGCTGTGATCGCCACCTCGCCGGCCAGACGCTGCCGCTCTTCCTCGAGCACCCGCTCCGCCTCTTTCTGGCTTGTGACATCGTCCAGCATCACCAGCAGGAGCTGCCGGCCTTCCAGTTGGACCGGCAATACCTTAAACCGAAATACTTTTCCGTCCGCACCGCCGGTCCAGTGCTCAAAATCGAGTTCTTTCGCCCCGCTCCGCTTCATTTCATCCAATTTGGGCGCCAGTCCCCCCAGGTTCCACATAAGGTTCGCGAGTTCGGGAAACGAATGATGTTCGAGCGCCGAGCTATCCAGGCCCGAAAGAGAACGGAACGCTGCGTTCACTCTCCGGAACTCATACTCTTCGTTGAGAATGACCAGCGGGGCCGGGACCGATTCGAGAACGGTCTGCGCGAAGTCCCTGGCGTCGCGCAGGGCCTGCTCGGCGCGGCGGAACTGGTCGATATCGAGCAACACCAGGACGAGGCCCTCAATTTTGTTTTCCCCGGTCCTGTAGGGCCGGATGCGAAGAAGATGCCAGCGCCCCTCACGGTCCTCGACCTCCATTTCCTTTGTGGCCAGAGTATCAAGCACCTCTTGCAGCAGCGGCTCAACCGCCTCCAGCTTGAGATTCAGCCGGACTTCCCCGATCGGCCGCCCGATGTCGGTGGATCTGATTCGCATCAGCCGCTCGGTCGGCGGCGTGAAGTGGCGTATGGTCAGATCGATCCCCAGCATTATAAGCGGAATGTTCACGTTGTTAAACAGATTCGTGAAATCGTTGGTCGCCTGAACCAGTGCAACATTTCGAGTCCGGAGTTCTTCGTTGATGGTCTGAAGCTCCTCGTTTGTGCTCTGTAACTCCTCTTTTGCCGTTTCCAGTTCTTCGTTGGCGGATTGAAGTTCTTCGTTAGCCGATTGCACCTCCTCGTAGGCGCTGGTCAACTCCTGATTTCGGATATCGCGCTCCTCAATCAGCGATTGCAAATACTGACGCGAGGTAGAGAGGTCCAGACGAAGCTGCTCAACCTCAGGCGTCCGATCGCCGGCAGTTCTTGAGGCCGCAGTCTCCGGTGGCGGGAGCCGTTCCGTCAAGCTCCGGCTGGCCCCGGATGTTAGAAAGAGCACAAGGTAGCATCGCGGCCGGGCGGGTATACTCTGAATCGGCAATACTTCGATCGATATCTCGTCCACCTGGTCCTCATTACGGACACGGACGCCTTCGACCTGCCCTGGAACGTCCTCCGCAATCGAGCGCTGGAGGAGATCATACAGGACCGGGACCAAGTCGTCCCGGGCCATTCGCAGCAACTGCAAGCTCGTCATCCCAGGCGCGATCTGCAAATACGGACCGACCTGACCCCGTACCTGCAGCACCTCCATCTTGTCGTTAACAACCACGCCCGGAGGGCCGTGGCGCGCCAGTAGGACGCGGTCAGTAGCACGCTGTAGCTCCAGTTCGGTCCAAGAAACACCGAACGACTGCATGGGCGTCGAGTCGCTCGCCTGGACCGCCGCATGAGCGGAAGAGATCATTGAGAGCGGAATATGGGGCGTGGTCCCCGTTTTCGTGTAGAACTTGTTGCCACGGTCGACGGGAGTGAATAGCTCGGAGTGGTCACGCAGCGACTCTGAACTGCCCAACAGCAAAAAGCCGCACTGCTTCAGCGAATAGTGAAACGTCGAAACAATCACGTTCTGAATTTGAGGAGTCAGATAGATGAGAACATTGCGGCAGCTCACGAGATCCATTCGTGAAAAGGGAGGATCGCTGCAAAGGTTCTGGCGCGCGAAGACGCAAAGGTCCCGGACGCGTTTCGCGATCTGATAGCCATTCTCCCCGGCCTTCACGAAGAAGCGGCGCAGGCGCTCCGGAGAAACCTCACTGGCGATGCTCAGCGGATAAACGCCAGCCCGGGCCTTCTCAATCGATTCTTCGCTCGCGTCCGTTCCGAAGATCTGGATGAAAGGCTCGACCGGCAACCCGGCCACGGATTCGAGCAAACACATAGCAAGCGAGTACGCTTCTTCGCCACTGGAACAGCCGGCCGACCAGATGCGGATCGGCTGGTCGCTTGGGCGGCCTTCCAGAAGATGCGGGAAAATCTCCGCTTTTAACGCATCGAACACGTCGGGGTCGCGAAAAAAATGGGTTACGTTGATCAGAAGATCTTCCTGCAGTTCCCGTAATTCTCCAGGGCGGCCCTGCAGGTAAAGAGCGTATTCCGGCAGACTGTCGAAATGTTTCAACAACATCCGCCGCGCCAGCCGCCGCCGGAGCGTGGTGGGTTTATAATTTCGAAAATCGATGCCGGAGACACTTCGCAGCATCGCCAGGATACGCGCAAACTGCCGCTCATCGTCCTGTGGAATATTGCCTTCTTCGAGCGGCTTCAGTTCAGGACGCGCAAACTGCTCCGCGAGGTGGGCCAGTTCGATCCCAATCCTGTCCGGCGGCAGCACCAGATCGACATGGTCCCCACCAATTCCGCTGAGCGGCATGTCCGGAAAACGAGCCGAACTGGGACTCTGCACGATCGCGATTCCACCCTCGCCCTTGATTGCCTTCAGACCGAGTGCGCCGTCAGAATCGGAGCCGGAGAGAACTACACCCACGGCATGGTTTCTCTGGTCGGCCGCAAGGGAGCGGAAGAAATAATCAATCGGCCGGGGAACCCGGTCGCGCGCTGGCCGCGGCTCCAACTTCAGGCAGCCCCGGTCGATAATGACGCGGGCATTCGGCGGAAGCACGTAGACACGATTGGACTCACAACGTATCCCATCCGCAATTTCGATGACCGGCATGGCCGTATAGCGGGAGAGAATCGGCACAAGCTGGCTCTTGTGCTCCGCCGATAGATGGGAAACGATGACGAACGCCATTCCGGTTTCCGGAGAAAGCGATTGCAGCAGTTCCCTGTAGGCTTCTAACCCACCGGCGGACGCGCCAATCCCCACAACCTGGAAGGGAAGCAGAGGAATATCGGCGGCGTCCCCGGCCGACCCGGTTAAGAGAGGAGCTTCTGCCTTTTCGGAGCTATCCGGAGATGGGTTTTCGTCGGGCATGTGTCGTTCAGATTGAGCCCGCCGCCCTCGATGCGCGATGGCCGGCGCTCATCCACCACCCAGCATATGAAACACTTCGCGCGATGCTGCCATAGGCCGGAACCGGCTATAAGCCCAGTTTGCTCCCGGTCGAATAGGAATACAATGCGAATACTTTCTGGCAAATGCGCGGAGTACTGCGTGCAGTAAAATGCTATGTGTATCGAGCGGATGCCGACCCTCCAGCACCGAACCGCGACCGTGAGGAGCGGGCGTCTTTAACGGAGTGCTCGATGACCCTGGAGCGCGTCGAGCGAGTGGGCCCCTCCCTGACGGTCGGGGTTCGGTGCAGGCCTATTACCTCTTCGTTGTTCATCCTGAGCGCATGAACCGTAAATAACTCCGCGCCGCAATGTATGTGTGTACATTGAGCGGAAGTTAGGCTTTTGCTGCATGGTCAGGGGCGCCCACGCGCCCGGCGCTTCCGGTTGCCTGCACCGAACCTCGACTGTCAAGGAGCGGACGTCTTCAACGACCCGGCGTCACTTCCCGAACTTCTTCAGTTCGGTAGTCAGCGCCGTCAGTCCTCGCCGCCGGTAGATCTCGGCAAGTCGCTGCTGTTCGGGCGATGTAATCAGCGTCCGCTTTAAGGACGCATCCAGAGTGCTGTTGGAAATGTCGTTCCGGCTGGGAATCCACCAGTTCCCATCTTCAAATTCGACGTTGCTGACGAACGCAGTGACTCCGTCCACGAGAATCGGCGAGCCGGAGGCGTGGGAAAAGCGGAGCACACCGTTCTCTTGCACACGAGCTTGCTGGACAGGGCGAATCTGGATATGCGCGGGCAAAAGGCCCGCCATGAAATCGCTTCCGCCCTGGTCGTGCAGTATCCATCCCATCTCGATGTTCTGGACCGTTTTCGCCGAGCGATTTCGCAGGTCTACATGGGGCGTCCTCACCTCGTTCTTGTAGATGGTCGCGGCGCCATTCACCATTTGCACGGGCGCATCCGGAAACGAGACGATCGCGACCGATACGGGCCGTTCGCTGCCCGTCGTGGAGCGCGGATCGTGAAGAAGTTCGAGCCCAAGCTGCGGTGATTGAAACTCCGGCAGGCCAAAATTCATTTCCTCGCGCAGTTTCGCGGTGTTGCCCTGCGCGATCAGCCGTTGAAAATATTGACGGTCTCGCCGCGCTTCCAATTCATAAACTGTAAGACTGCGGCGCGAATGCAGCTTATCGGGGCCATAGAACGATAAATCGTCGAACAGAACGCCATCGAGGGTAACCTGAACGAGAGCGCCTCCATTCCGGGGCGTATTGAACGGACGCAATAGCTCAAGGTCCACGCGCACGGGGAAAATCTCCCCCGGCGCGGCATTCAAGCTCGGAACAGTAACCGAAGCTCTCCCGCTGGGCGTCAGGTCTTGCGCCTCCACGCTCAGGGTAAGCCCGCGGATGGATTTCCCGCTGGCATTCCGGAGAGTGAGGGAAGTGTGCAGATCCAGAGCCAGCGAAGTTCCGCGCACCGAAGCGGTGGTTGAATCGCCGAGACTGAACGAGACCAGCGAAATAGGCGCATCGTGCGGAAATTCGACGTCGAGCCACCGCATGTGGTTGTGACTCTCGGCTGCAATGGATCCGGCCGCAGCCAAAAGCATCGCGAGAACTGCGAGTGCCTGCTTCCGACTACTGACCATAAACGCTTGCGATTGTCACCTGACCCGTTTCGTCATCAACGTACCGGGCCCCCACGGACCCGGCGCCGTTGACCGATACCGTGACATCGGTGGCGCCCGGGTGCAGAAGCGTCAGCATGGCTCCTTGCGCCCGAACCGCGACTCCCTTCGATGTGGCCTGAACAACCGTGCCGTTCCGCGGCTGGATGCCGCCCCAGGCAGAATGCAAAGCCGACAGGATTCTCGCAGTATCGCGATGCGGCATGTTCAAAAACCAGCCGGCGACGAACACTATGGCCAATCCGGCGATCACCGCGGGGCCGCGCCAACCGCGAAGCCGGCGGCTTCCCACCTTCTCGATGCAGCGGCTGGCGGCCACCCCTACGTTGATGTTGCCGGTCATCTCGCGTTCAATCCGCGACCAATCGCCCGCCGGCTCAAGGGCTGGCGGTAATCCGGCGGATGCGCCACGCCGTAATTCCTCAAGCGACGCCCGAAACTGTTCCACTTCGTGCTCGCATTCGGCACAATAGCGGACGTGATACATGATCGGCCGTCGTTCGAACCAGGCGAGATCGCCGCGCGCAAAGAGAGCGAGCGCTTCAACGCGCGGATGACCGCCGCTCTTACGCGAATTCATACTTTCCTCGTTTCGAGATATTTCCGGAACTTGATTCGGGCATTCGCAATGTGAGACCGCACCGTCGCCATGGAGCAATTCATCTGGCGGGCGACTTCGTCCGCCGGCACGTCTTCCACGTCCCGCAGCAGCAGAGCCATGCGCTCCCGAGCGGTCAATATCGCCAGTCCGTCGTCAAGCTGCATCCGCCGCTCGCCCCGCAGCAGCAGTTGCTCCGGCGTCTCGCTTTGCGAGATCACGATGGGCTCCGGCGTCTCGCTGATTTCGGTGAAGGAAACTTTCTTATTGCGCCGTAGATGATCGATCGCGGTATTGCTTGCGATTCTCGAAAGCCAGTGCGCCGCTTTGTCCAGGTCCTTCAACTGCGACTGCCGCTGCAGCGCTTTGATGAATGTCTCCTGCGTGAGATCCTGCGCGTCGTCCACGTTCCCGACAATCCGGTAAATCAGCAGGAAAATTCTGCGGATGTTCTGCTGGATAAACAGCGTCTGCGCGTCCTGCGCGGCTGTGTCCGCTTGCGTGCCGGCCAGGGGGCCCGGGCGGTCTTTCATGCAGCTCTCCACGTCGAGTCCGGCAAATTCCGAATCGGTTCCAGCCATAACTGCCGTGTTATTCCAGCCCGTCTGCATGATCCAACATAAAAGTGACGCTCCGCGGGCACAAACGTGCAGTTACGGCGCCTTGGACCCTTCAGCCTATTTCGCGCCGGGTCCGTGGAGCGCTTTTGCAGGACAACGATCGGACACGTTACCGCGAATTCCATCGGCGCTATCCTTAAGTTTATATGAGGCCTGTCGCGGTGATCGGCATCGGAAAAACCGCGTTTGGCGCTTTTCCGGACCGCGATATTCGCTCGCTCGCCGTAGAAGCGATCGGAAACGCGATTGGAGACTCGAGCGTTCGCCCTGGGCGGATAGAGGCGTTTTACCTGGGCAATTTCGCCGGCCCTTCTTTCGTTGGGCAGAATCATCTTGCGCCTTACATTGGCATGGCCGCGGGACTTAGCCCCGGTATTCCGTGTACGCGCATTGAGGACGCGTGCGCTTCGAGCGGCAGCGCGTTTTTTCACGCCTGGCAAAGCGTGGCGGCGGGCATCTACGACGTCGCGCTCGTCGCCGGCGTGGAGAAGATGACTTCGCAGCCGACACCCAAAGTAACCGAGATTCTCGCGGGCGCCGGCGATATGTCGGGCGAAGGCTTGGCTGGCGCAACCTTCCCCGCGCTGTTTGCCATGATCGCCCGGCGGCACATGTATCAATATGGGACGACGCGCGAACATCTGGCGGCGGTGGCGGTGAAGAATCATGCCAATGGCGCCAAAAATCCGCTCGCGCACATGCGAAAAGTAGTCACTTTGGAGCAGGTTTTGGCCGGAAAACCCATTGCGGAACCGCTAACTTTATACGATTGTTCACTTGTGAGCGACGGCGCCGCGGCGCTTCTGCTTGCTCCGCTCGACCGCGCGCACGAGTTTACCAGCCGCTTTGTACGGGTCCTCGGCGTAGCGCAAACCTCCGATCACGTACCGCTCGATCAGAAAGACGATATCACTACTTTCGGCGCCGTCCGAACGGCTGGCGAGAAGGCGTACGCCATGGCGGGCTTAGGGCCGAGGGATATTGAACTTGCCGAAGTGCACGACTGCTTCACGATCGCCGAGATAGTTGCATCCGAAGACCTCGATTTCGCCGCGAAGGGCGACGGAGGTCCTTTTGCGGCTGCCGGTTGCACGGCCATCAACGGCAAAATACCGATCAACACCAGTGGGGGGCTAAAATCCAAAGGCCATCCGGTCGGGGCAACCGGGGTTGGGCAGATTTGTGACGTTGTTATGCAGTTGCGCGGCGATGCCGGCGAACGGCAGGTTGCCCGGCATCGCACTGGCCTGGCGCAGAATCTAGGCGGCTCCGGCGCCACCTGCGTCGTAACTATTTTGGGCGTGCGATAGGATGAGTGGCTTGAGAGACCCGGGTGACGGCGCAGTCTATACCGAGACAGTCGTCTGGGCGCCGCCGCAAGCGTACGCCGCGGACGCGCCCTATCAACTCGCTATCGTCGATCTGGATGCCGGCAACCGCTTAACCGGCCGTATTATCGATTCCAGGGTGCGAATCGGCGACCGGGTCCGCTTTTTCGAGTATCGCAACGGCGTCGCGTATTTCCGGAAGAGCTGAGGCGCCCTCAAACAGTTCCGCCGTTTTGTGGAATAAAACTACTTATGCGTTTTCGTGCCCTATTCGTGAGTCTTGTGGCCGCGGCGTTCTGCGGCCTACCGGCGTTGTGCCAGGCCGATAAACCGACTCCTGCCAAGCAGCAGCCGCCTAAACACGATGTGACGACCGCTCCCCAAAAAGGACCCAAAGAGGATTTGGCTGCTGTCGCCCGCGGCGAGGAGCAGTTCAAATCGAGCTGTGGATTCTGCCATGGAAACGATGCAACCGGTGGGCGCGGCCCGGACTTGATCCGCTCCTCGATTCTCAGCCACGATAAGAACGGCGATCAGATCGAGCCGGTGATCCGTAATGGCCGCCCGGACAAAGGCATGCCCGCGTTCCCGACACTGAAGCAGAACGAGGTTGACAATATTGTGGCGTTCCTCCATCACCAGGCATATGAAGCGCTACACAGCGCCCATGTTCCCGGCGATTATCCATTGGCGAAGCTTCTGACGGGCAGCGCCGATGCCGGCAAGGCCTATTTCAACGGAGCGGGAGGATGCTCCGGCTGCCATTCCGTAACCGGCGATCTTGCGGGCATTGCCACGAAGTATTCACCCATCGACCTTCAGCAGCATATGGTCTACCCCGCCCGCGAGGACAATATAACGGCAACCGTGACTCTTTCGAACGGGCAGAAATATGACGGCAAAGTAACGCATAACGACGAGTTCCGGATCGGCATCGTCGCGCAGGATGGATGGCATCATTCGTGGCCGAAGGACCAGGTGAAAGTAGCGATCCACGATCCGCTGGCGGCTCATCGCGAGCTGATGCAGAAATACACAGATGCGGACATCCACAACCTGTTCGCGTATTTGGAGACGTTGAAATAGGAAACTCATGAACCGTATCGCTCTTGCCGCGCTGTTGCTGGCCGCTGCTGCCTCTTGCTGCTTTGCCGCCGACGAGGGGCTGGACCCCGCGGCGCTGCTCAAACCGGCAACGAACTCATGGCCGACGTTTAATGGCGACTACTCGGGGCGCCGCTACAGCACGCTTTCGCAGATCAACCAGGGCAATGTGAAGCAACTAAGCCTCGCGTGGGTGATGCAGATGAAATCCGTCGCCATCAAGTCGATGCCGCTTCAAGTCAACGGCATTCTGTATTTCACGGCGCCCGACAACGTCTGGGCCGCCGATGCGCACGATGGCCGCGTGATCTGGCACTACAATCGGCCCACGCCAGGAGACCACATCGGGCAGCGCGGCGTCGGCATGTACAAGGACAAACTCTACTTTGAAACAGCCGACTGCCATCTGCTCGCTCTCGCGGCAAAGGACGGCAAAGTTCTGTGGGAGATTGAACTGGCCGACCCAAAGCTCGGGTACTTCGCGACAATGGCTCCGCTGGTCGTTCGCAATCACGTGATTGTCGGCGTCTCCGGCGACGTGACGGATATTCCGGGATTCCTGGAATCCGTCGATCCCGACACCGGAAAAGTGCAGTGGCGCTGGGACACGGAGCCGAAGCCGGGGGAACCCGGATCGGAAACCTGGCCGCAAGGCACGGACGCGATCAGCCACGGCGGCGGCATGACCTGGATCACGGGCACTTACGATCCTGATCTGAACCAACTCTACTGGGGCATCGGCAATCCGAACCCGGTGCTCAATGGCGATATTCGCAAAGGGGACAACCTCTACACGTGCTCCATCGTGTCGTTGAATCCCGACACGGGCAAGCTGAACTGGCACTTCCAGCCGTCGCCGCACGACACACATGACTGGGACGCGGTGCAGACGCCGGTGCTTTTTGACGATGTATATCACGGCGTTCATCGCAAACTGCTCGCGCAGGCGAGCCGCAACGGATATTTCTTTGTGCTCGACAGAAGCACCGGCGAGCACATTCTGACGGCGCCGTTTATTCATACGAACTGGGCCAAGGGAATCGATTCTCGCGGCGAGCCGATTCCGAATCCGGCGAAGGAGCCGAAACCGGATGGAGCGCTTGTGTCGCCCGGTTCCGATGGCGCGACTAACTGGATGGCGCCAAGCTTCAATCCGGAGACAGGCTTGTTTTATGCCAGCGCCCGGCGGCTGTGGAGCATTTTCTACATGACCGCGGAAGGCAAGCCCGAAGGATGGGCGGGCCGCGACCGGAATCTGTGGGCGGATTCGACGCTTGTCGCGATCGACTACAAAACCGGCGGCATTCGATGGAAGCACGAAATCGGCACAGGCGAAGGCGTTGCGGGAATCCTGACGACAGCCGGTAAGCTGCTATTTACGGCTGACAATTCCGACAATTTGCTGGCCCTGGACCCGGAGACCGGGAAGACGTTGTGGCACGTAAATCTCGGCGCACGGATGGAATCCGCGCCGATGACCTACGAGTTGGGCGGACGGCAGTACCTCTTGACGCCGGCCGGCAGCGCGATCTTTGCGTGGGCATTGCCGATCGAACCCGCGCACTGATGTGCGGTGGCTCCATTTCGAGTTTGCCTTTGTACGGAGCCGCATTGCGTCAGCAAGCGGGTTCGCGCTTTTTTGAATCTTAGGAGGCGTTTCGTTCGTATAGGCTGGCAGGATGCGATTTGCTTGCTCGTGCGTCTACCCGCTGTTGCTGGTCGCTTCGTGCGCATCGCTTCAAGCGCAATCCCTTACGGCCGGACAGATCATGGAGCGGGTGGCAGCCAATCAGGACAAGGCCGAGCAACAGCGCGCCGATTACATCTACCAGCAGCGCATTCGCGTCGCCACGCGCCGCCCCAACGGAAAGCTGCTGCGGCAGGAGACAACTGTCTATAGTGTGACACCAACCACGTCCGGAACCGAAAAGCAGGTCAAGAGTCTCGACGGCCGCTATTGGCACAAGGGTGAATACATCG
This sequence comes from Bryobacterales bacterium KBS 96, assembly GCA_000381625.1. Lineage (GTDB taxonomy): Bacteria > Acidobacteriota > Terriglobia > Bryobacterales > Bryobacteraceae > KBS-96. Next base: position 6,270,854 of record KB906767.1, on the reverse strand, counting down.
ACTATGATGGCGAGCCGCGCCCGGAATCAGACAGCATCGATGGCGATCTGGTGGAAGACATGCGCGACGACTGCGCAAATGAACATTCGAAAGACGGCTTGGGACGAGATCTCTTCCCGCTGACAAGCGATCAACAAAAGAACTACTGGTTCAAGCTGCTCGGCGAACGGACCGCCGCCGGCCGGCAGGCGTATCGGATCGGATTCGGTCCGCGCGATCACGATGAGATTACCTGGGCGGGCGAAGCCCTTATCGACAAGGAAGAGTTTCAACCGATGACCGTTTTCACGAAGCTCTCCCGGCGCATTCCGTTCCTGGTGAGGACCGTGCTTGGTACGGATCTGCCGGGGTTGGGCTTTAACGTCGAGTACCGCAGGTTTGACGATGGAGTCTGGTTTCCCGTAAGTTTCGGCACTGAATTCCGGCTGCGCGCGGTATTCTTCATCAATCGTGAGATCACCATTTCGCTCGAAAACTCCGGGTTCCGGCGCGCTCAAGTCGATAGCTCAATCCAGTACCAACGGCCGGAGTGAGCGGCGGGAGGCCGGGCTGCGATAGAATCCGGCACGATGCCTCTGCCGCTTACTCCTCTGCGCTGCCTCGAGCGCGCCCTCGATGTTTTCTCGAGCAAACCGGGCATTGTTTGCGGAGAGCGCACATTTACATATGGTGAATTCGGAGAACGCTGCGGGCGGCTGGCGTCCGCGCTGAGCGCGCTTGGCATTTCCAAGGGCGATCGCGTCGCCTATCTCAGCTTCAACACTCACAAGCTGCTCGAAGCCTATTTTGGCGTGGTGCAGGCGGGGGCGATCGTCATGCCGCTGAACGTGCGCCTAACGGTTCCCGAACTCACGGCCATTCTGATTCACGCGGAACCGTCGATCCTGCTTTATGAGCGAGACTTCGCGGCGGCGATTCCTCATTTTTGCGCGGACTGCCGCGGCATCCGCCACTTCATCGCTCTTGATGACGAAGACAGCGATTCGCCGCAATACGAATCGCTGCTAGCGGCTCACCCAGCGCAAGCACTCGATCTATACAGGAACGCCGATGAAGATATTGCGGAGCTGTTCTACACAAGCGGCAGCACCGGAACGCCCAAGGGCGTGATGCTTTCTCATCGCGCGCTTTATCTGCATGCGCTCAGCGTCGCCACGCTTTATGTAGAGCCGGCAACCACGGTGGACCTGCACACCATTCCGTTATTTCATGCGAACGGCTGGGGACACCCGCATAGCTCGACCATGCTGGGCGTCACGCAGGTAATGGTGCGGCGTTTCGACCCCGTTCGCGTGTTCGAGCTGATTGAGCGGCATCGGGCAACCGACATGGCCTTGGTTCCAACGATGGCGAACGCGCTGCTAAACGTTCCGAATGCAGAACGGATGAATGTATCGTCCATGCGGCAAATAAACCTCGGCGGCGCGGCATCCTCTCCGGCGTTAATCGAGCGGCTGGAAAAGCTGTTTCACTGCGAAGTTTTCGCCGGGTATGGGTTAACGGAATCGGCGCCGGTGTTATCGATGGCGCGCGAGAAAGGCAGCATTTCTTATGCAACCGACGAGGACCGCTGGCGCCGGCGAGCGATGACCGGGTGGTCCGTTCCCGGAGCACGTCTGCGCGTTGTCGACGAGAGATTGAACGATGTCCCCAAAGATCTGAAGAGTATAGGCGAAATCATTGCCTCGGCGGATTGGTTAATGAGCGGCTATTACAAAGATCCCGTGGGATCGGCCACTGTGCTGACCGGGCCCGGCGGCGAACCCGGAGGACAACCCGTGTGGCTGCATACGGGAGACATGGCTGTTTGGGATACGGACGGATTTATCCTGATCGTCGACCGCAAAAAAGAAATCATCGTCAGCGGCGGTGAAAATATTTCATCGCTCGAAATCGAGAAGGCCATTGACTCGCATCCCTCCGTGCTGGAGTGCGCCGTGGTTTCCGCTCCCGATCCCCAGTGGGGAGAAGTGCCTGTGGCGATTGTGGTCAGAAAACCGAAACATTCACTTGAACCCGAAGAGTTGCTGGAACACTTGCAGAAAGGCTTGAGCCGCTTCAAGCTGCCAAGGCGAATCGAATTTGTGGAAGGTCCGCTGCCGAAGACCGGAACAGGCAAGATTCGAAAGCTGGATCTTCGTGAGCCATTCTGGAAAGGCTACGAGAAGAGAGTGCAGGGCTGACTAGGAGCCGCCGGCACGAGCGCCGACGCCTTCGTTGCCGTATGGATGAGCTTGACTCGCCGCAAATCTTCGCAGTATTACCAGATCATCAGCAAGGCCCGCGGCCAGGTCTTGGACGTGTATGCCGCTCAAACCAACAACGTGCCAGAGGAATCCGGCAGTCCTTCACTTTGAACGAGAGGCGTTCTAGTAATCGCCGGTTTAGGAGAGTCAGCGTCTCAAGAAAGAACTTGAGCTCTCGAATTACCTATCGCCTACCCGCCGGGCATCGGCTCCGTTGAAGGCGTCCGCTCCCCGACGGTCGCGGTTCGGTGCTGGTAACTGGACGTCTTCATCCGATTCCGCGGCCCGTACGCCCATCTTTACTCCCTCACGGCCCCGGTTCGGTGCAAACGACCTTCATCACCTTTGATGGCTCAGCCGGCAACGCCGGCCGGAACGCGGCCGGGAGAAGGGTCCCGCTGTACCGGCTCGATGTCGGCGCCGGCCACCAACGAGCGCAGTTCGACGTCACTATGCCGCGCAAAGAACTTGCGCAGATTTTCGTCGCCCTGCCGGGAATTCAGATAAGCGCGTAACAGCCGTTCAATAGCGGCAGGCACTTCCGTTGCCGTACAACGATATCCAAGAGGGCGCGCAATCGATTGGAATGCGCCTACCGCTCCTCCGACGCAGAAATAATACGCGTCGACAAATTTCCCATCGACCCGCAGTTTCTTTCCTTCGATGCCGATGTCGGAAATCCAGTGCTGGCCGCAGCTATTCGGGCAGCCGGTGATATTGAGTTTGAGATGCTGCTCGAACCCAGGCAGCCGGTCTTCCAACTCTTCGGTCAACCAGCGAGCGAAATTCTTTGTTTCGGTAATGGCCAGCCGGCAGAACTCCGTACCGGTGCAGGTAACAATGCCGCGGCGGAACGAGCTGACCTCCACGGGCAAGCCGATCGCGTTGAATTCCTTCGCGACCGCATCCACGTTTCGCTCCGGGACGTTGATAATCACGAGATTTTGCGTCAGCGTCGTTCGCAGCTCACCGCTCGCGAACGAATCCGCAAGTTCCGCCGCCGCGAACAATTGCTCAGGCGTAATGCGGCCTCGTAGCACCGATCCACCCACGTAGAAATAACCTGGCTGTTTCTGCGGCTGAATGCCTAGGTGATCCCGGAAAACGTCTTCCGGCGCCTCCTCCGGTTCGGCCGGGTCCAATTGGAAACCCATGCGCCGTTCGAGCTCTTGCTGAAAGCTCTCCTCGGTCCAGCCATGATGCTTGAACAGGTATTTCATGCGGGCGCGCTCACGGTGCTGCCGCAGGACATCGGAATCCCGAAAAATACGCGTGACGCCCCGAATCACATCGGGCACCTGATTCCAGTGCACGAACGCATTCAACCGCCTTGCGAAAAACGGCTCACTCGACAGCGCTCCGCCCACTCGTAGCGAAAAGCCAATCTCTTCACGATCGCCCCGCACTCTCTTGGTTGCGGTAAGGCCAACATCGTTTATTTCCGGATAGCAGCACCACGACCGGCATCCCGTGATGCATATCTTATATTTGCGAGGCAGGTTGTAGAACTCAGGGTTGCCGACCACCATTTTGTTTGCGCTAAGCACTAACGGCGAAGCATCGCAAATCTCGTCGGCATCCACTCCCGCCAAAGGGCAGCCAGTGAGGTTTCGGGGATCGTCGCCGCAAGCCGACATCGTGGTCAACCCACAACGCCACAGCCGCTCGAAGATGTCGGGCAAAGCTTCAATCGGGACCCAGTGCAGTTGAATGTTGTGCCGCGTCGTGATGTCGGCCAAACCCCGGGCGTATTGCTTCGATAGATCGGCAATTACGCGCACCTGATGCGAAAAAAGAATCCCGTTCGGAATGCGAATGCGCAGCATGAAATAAGGGACCGTCTGGCCGACGCCGCCTTTACCGCCGAGCACGCCGTTGCCATCGCCCTGCGGATAGATACCCCACCAGCGCAAGTAGGTTCCCACCCATTCAGGCGTAACGGATTCGTAGCCCCCCTTGGCGAACTGCCGGATTTCCTCCAGGCATTCCCACGGATTCTTTTCTTGTTTCAGCCGTTCCGCGCGCGCCGCAGCGGTTTCTTTCTGTTGAGAAGGCATTATGGATTGGGCCGAGATCTACCCTATTCTCTATCGACAAAGATATTATAGCGCGAGACGGGGAGCATGTGCGTCAGAAGATCAGCTTCAGGCCAAATTGAAGCTGCCGCGATGTCGTCGTGGTGCTCGTGATCAATCCGGCCGAGGGACTGATTGTCCCACCGGAGAAGACGATGGCGTTCGGCGCGCCGAAATTGGCTCGGTTTTGTAGATTGAAGCACTCGGCCCGGAACTGTAAGGTCGCTCTTTCAGAGACGGCGGTGTCTTTGAAGAGCGACAAATCGACGGTAGCCAAGCCCGGTCCACGGTAGGTTCCCCGGCCGAGATTCCCCCAAGTCCCCGGAACCGGCAGCACAAATGCATTCGGGTCGAACCATTGAGTCTGCTTTCCGGGTATGACTGGCCCCGCAAAATTCGGATTGAGAGACGGCCGGTCGGGATTTCTCGTGTCTCCGTCTCCCGATCGATTCGATCCCGTCTGCGGGGTGAACGGAAAACCGCTCAACAAGGTAGCGATTCCATTCAATTGCCAACCGCCGATTAACGCGTTTTCCAGCCCGCGCGCGTCGCTCAGAAATCGCTTGTGCTTGCCGAAAGGCAGCTCATACGTAGCCAAGATGCTCGATTGCGCGGCGGGGTTGAGCGCGGAAGGTCCCCAATCCCTTCGCAAATCGTTGCGGTCCATAACCATCTGCGCCTGATTATTGGCTTGAGCGCCTTGTAAGGCCGAATTGATGTCCAGATTTTTCGACCAGGTGAAGTTTCCCCGAAGTTGCAGGCCCTGCCCCATCCGCCGCGTTACGTCTAACTCCAGCGCGTGATAGGCGCTGTTGCCCTCGGAATACCAGAAAAAGCCGCTCGAAAGATACGGATTCGGGCGAGTTCCCACCGGTATGTATTGGGTGCCTGAAGCAACACGGCCCCGCGCCGCTCCGGTCCCTCCGGATTGGCAACCGCTTGGGTCTGCACAAATCCGGGCGGGAATGCTGTTCGGATCGATGCTGATCAGGTCGTGGTAGCCAAACGATCCGACGTACCCTAAGCGAAGCACGGTGTTCGAGTTCAACTCGCGCTCCACTCTGAAGCTCCATCGCTCAACGGTGGGTGTCTTCGCGTCCGGCTGAACGCCTTGCGGAGAATAGATGGCGCAATTCGCCGGTGCTCCCGGCCCGCAGGACGGCTGTGGCGGCGTACCGGGAATGATGGGCACAATCGACGACAACGCTTCATTGGAGAACGCCAGCGTCCCGTTAAACGGTGGAAGCGCATTCAGCTTGCTGAGACTGTCGAGCAAGGAATAATACGTGCCGAACCCAGCGCGGATTGCCGTTTTCCCATCTCCGAAAGGATCCCAGGCAATTGCGATCCTGGGGCCGAATAAGCGCGTGGCGTTGTTCCGCGTCAGCGCGGAATTGCCGACGCGTGTATCGGTGAGAAGGATTCCTTGCGCATCGGTGATGTAATTGGCGGCTCTTCCTGCCACTTCGTTCCAGCCGGTGGTGAATTCGTGGCGCAGACCAAGTTGTAACGTGAGATTCGGCCGGAGACGGATGGTGTCTTCGACGTACCAGGCGCCAAGCAGAGTTCGCCACCCCAAGCCCGTGCGGTTCGGAACAACATTGAAATTGCTGACCGTTCCTCGCAAAAAGCTTTGCAAATTCGAAAAGTTGACTTGGCCTAATGTAGTGGACGCCGTATTTTCGTTATCCTGCAGCCGCTGAAACCAGACTCCGGCGCTAATTTGATGATGTCCCGTGGTGATCTGAAAATCGTCGGTCCAGGTAAACAGATTTCTTCGATTCCAAACATTTGCGGCATTGTTCGGGCCGGCGGCGGTGATTGCCGATCCACCGGTTGTGGTTAGGCCGCCCGAAATCACAATCCCGCCCGGACCGCTTCCGGCCACAAAGGAGAGGTCCGCAGGATAGGGCGCCAGCGGAAACGAGTCATAATTGAATGCCGCCCGCGAGTAACCGGCGCGAAAGGTATTGAGCGCCCGTGGCGAGAAGATATGGATCTCTTGCAAGCTGGCCACCTGACTGCGGAGCTTTAGATCCGATCCGAATAGAGGGTCCGACTGCGGCGTAAGGCTGTCTCCATCGTCTATTGTGTAAGCGAACGAGAACGAGTCGCGATCCCGCGGAACGTAATCGGCGCGCACGGTTCCAAAATCCTCGCGAATTTTCTGGCGGGGTGAATTGAATGAAAGCGCGGTTCCGCTCGGATGACCATTGACCGTTAATTCCGGGCCATTCGGTTCAGGCCAGAAAGACATGTATCTCAACATCGAAGGGTCCAACTTCGGAACCGGAGCATATATGCCTGATGCATCCGGCAAGAGTCCTTGACGCACCTGCCGATCCGGCACGACGGCAACATTACTGACGGACAGCGCCTGCCGAAATCCTTCGTAATTTCCAAACAGAAATAGACGATCTTTCTTTAGCGGGCCGCCAAGCGCGCCTCCGAATTGATTTCTTCTGAGTGGAGGAACCGGCCCCTGATCGAAATAATTCCGGGCATCCAGAGCGCTATTGCGTAAAAACTCGAAAACAGATCCGTGCAGCGCGTTCGTACCCGACTGCGTCACGACGCTAATCTGTCCTCCCGAGCGTTTCCCATAAGCCGCCGAATACGTATCTGTTAAAACGTTGAATTCCCGAACGGCGTCGATGCCCAACAGCCCGCCGCTGACGCCTCCGGGCGTTACGCCCACCAGACTTGCTCCGGTGTATTCGATGCCATTGAGCAGGACTAAGTTATCCATGGGACGCCGCCCCGCCACCGTGAATGTGTTTCCGTTGCTGGTGGTGGTGTTCGGGCTTTTCAAGCTATAGTTGACCGCGCCTGGATTCAGCGCGACAAGATTATCCCAACTTCGTCCATTCAGCGGCAGATCTTTCACCGCGCGCTGTCCCACGAAGCCGGAGACTTCGGCTGTGGTCGTGTTCACAACGGGACCTTCCGCCGACAGGGTAATCTGCTGTGAGACTTGGCCAAGCTCGAGTTTTAGTTTCAAAACCATTTCCTGTCCGACAATCAGGTCGATGCCGGTACGGACCTCGCGCTTAAATCCCGGTTTTTCCGCAGTCACTTCCTGCGGACCAAGCGGAAGAGAAGGCACTTTGAAGGCGCCGGCCTCATCCGTCGTTGTGGTCCGCAACAAGCCCGTTTCCAAACTCTTCACTGTGACGACCGCGCCGCTTACGGCGCCGCCGGCTTGATCTTCCACTGTTCCGGAAATTGCGGCCGTCACCTGGGAGAATGCCGGAGCCGCGGCTAGCGCCAGGAACAAGCTCGCTCGAAAGCCGACTTTCAACAGAGTTTCGAAAGACTTCACAGCGCACTCTTATGAGTAGCAGCGTAACTGACCCGCCAGAGTGAGCCGGAGCCATCGTCGGAAACCAAGAGAGATCCATCCGGCGCAACAGCAACGCCCACCGGCCGGCCCCAAACGTCGCCGCTCTTGGTCAAGAATCCAGTGAGAAAGTCCTGGTAGATTCCGCTTGCATGCCCGTTCTTGAGCGGAACGCGAACCACTTCGTAACCGGAGCGAACGGATCGATTCCATGAACCATGCTGGCTTGCGAAGATATCGCCCTTGTACTCGGCGGGAAATTGCGAGCCATCGTAAAACGTCATTTGCAAGGAAGCGCTGTGGGGCTGAAGGAGCACGTCCGGCACCAGGACTTTGCTCTTCAGTTCTGGATGCTTGCCTTGAAGACGTGGGTCCCAGTTACCGCCCATGTAAAACCAGGGCCAGCCGTAGAACCCTCCTTCTTCAACATGCGTGATGTAGTCGGGCACAAGATTGTCGCCTAGCCCGTCGCGCTCATTGACCGAGCACCACAACTCGCCGGTCGTGGGATTCACCGCGATGCCGGACGGATTGCGGATACCGGAAGCATAGATCTTCACGAACTTGCCATCCGGTGTATATTCCAGGATATTGGCGCGGCGAGTCTCGCTCGGGTGATCGTCGGGATCGTCGAGGTTCGAAGCCGATCCTACTCCGACAAACAGCCGCTTTCCATCCAGCGAGAATGCAAGGTCGCGAGTCCAGTGGCCGTGATCCGGGGGCGCCTTTCCCAAAGCAACAGCACGATCATAGGCGCGCACTGCGTCCAGGTCTCGCGGGCGGCTCGAAGGGAGCGCCGCGATGACCGTCTCCGGTTTTCCGGTTGCCGTCAGGTCGCCGTTCGCGTAGGCGTAGCGCACCACCGAATCCGTATTCGCCACGTACAGCCATTTCGGATTTTTGCCGGCTGGATAGAAAATCATCCCGTATGGTTCATGAAAGCCGCTCGCAAAAACCGATTCTTTCTTCGGCTTGCCATCGGCGGTGATGCCACGGAACACGCGAACCCGTCCCGCCCGCGTCTCCACCACGAAAATGTCGCCATTGGGCGCCACACGGATGACACGAGGCTCCGTTAACCCCGTCGCGAAAAGATTCACGTTAAACCCTGAAGGCGCCTGCGGCAGCACTCCTTCCGGTCTGGAAACAATTCGCGACTTTGTCGTGACGGATTTTGTCGCAAACGGCTTCGGAAGGCTGTCGACGATCACCTTTCGAAATAAGCCCGGCTTTACCGTTGTGGACGAGACGAACGCGGATTGGCCGGTCAGGATGTTGCTCGGGTTAGCGTCACCCAGGCCGTATTTAACAGCGGCCAAACTCCCGAAGACGAAAAAAAGTGCGACTCCGTGTCGCTGAAAGGTTTTCATGGTGGTCCGTTGCCTTGCGCACAGCTTGATCTTCTATTGTGAATGATGGGTTCCGATTTCAGGCGCCTAAATCATTTAATCGTGTTTCCATCTTCAAAGGGCGGCACGTTCGGCACACAGCGGCGCGTTGGAGGCCCGCGCGCTTGAGATTCCGCCGGCGTGGACACTCAGGCCGGGAGAGAGTAACTTAATCGTTTGCCGCAATTCTTGTTGGATTTCGATTCGCCGGAGTTCGCCTCTGCGCACAATCCATCAGCACGATCAATATGAACCGCATTGTCGCAACGCTACTCATTCTGTCCCCGTGGATAGCCATTGGGGCTCCCGCTCCACCGGGCGTGGTGATCGATCATGAACCTGCGAAAACGGGACGCTATATCGGTTCGCCCTCCATCGTGATTCTTCCGAATGGCGAATATGTCGCCTCCCACGATTTCTTTGGTCCGAAATCCGGACAATCTGTCTCGGCGACAACTCGCGTGTTTCGCTCAAGAGATCGTGGCCAATCATGGGAGCGGACAGCGGAATTGAAAGATCAGTTCTGGTCGAACCTGTTCCTCGCACATCACAACTTGTATCTGATGGGCACGAATTACGAATATGGCAGAATCGTTATCCGCCAATCAAAAGACGGCGGACTCTCCTGGAGCGATCCGTCGTTTCTTACCTCGGACGCCAATTACCATACAGCGCCCGTGCCGGTAATAGAGCAAGGTGGCCGGCTCTGGCGAGCATTTGAATATCATCCACCCGGGCCTTGGGGACACTTTCAGGCGTTTATGCTGTCGGCGCCCGCGAATGCGAACCTGCTTCAGGCTCAGAACTGGACGAGAACGCCGCGTCTGCCGTATCCGCCCGCCGCCGCCAAAGGAACCACCTGGCTGGAGGGAAATGCGGTCGTCGCGCCCGATGGTTCGGTGCTCGATATTCTTCGCGTCGACAACGTCGAGAGCGCCGCCATATTGAAAGAAGCCAATCGACAACTGAAGTTTGAAGGTTTAGTCGATTTTCCGGGTGGGAGTAAAAAGTTCACTATCCGCTACGACAAAAAGAGCAGTCGGTATTGGACACTCAGCAATCCGGCGTTGGCCCAATACCCTCTATCGGCGACGAATCCGGCGTCGGTGCGAAACACGCTGGCGCTGATGTCCTCCAAAGACTTACATCAGTGGCGAATTGAGCGAATCGTTCTTTCTCATACAGATCCCCAAAAGTACGGCTTCCAATATGTGGATTGGCAGTTTGACGGCGCGGATATTGTAGCGGTGTCGCGAACGGCCTTCGACGATGACTCCGGAGGGCCTCCCCGCGCCCACGATGCCAACTACATGACATTTCATCGCGTTCGAAAGTTCCGATCAGAGCCAGGTCCTCCGAAAGATTAATGCGCGGCGGAGCGAGATAACCAGTTTTGAAAAAGACCATGCAAATCCAACGCATCATTGCGCTCTTGCTATTTCATATGTTGCTGGCGACTTCCGTGGCCTTCTGCGCGGAGCCGTTTCTTGCAAAGCTAGATCTCTGGCGTGCGGGTGAAGGCGGCTATAAGCTGTATCGTATTCCTGGAATTGTCATCACCGCTCGCGGGACCATCCTGGCTTACGCGGAGGCTCGACGCTATACCGGCGGAGACTGGGACATGACCGACATTGTGATGCGCCGAAGCGCCGATAACGGCAAGACCTTCTCGCCGCAGCGTGTGATTGCGCATGTCCCTCCCCTGCCCCGAAGCACCGTGGCTATTGAAAGAAAGCAGGGGAAGCCGGACGATGTGACGTATAACAATCCGGTTGCGATTGCGGACAAGAACGGCGCTGTTCATTTCCTCTTCTGCCGCGATTACATGCGGATTTTTTATATGCGGAGCGACGACGATGGCCTGACGTTCTCCACTCCCGTAGACGTCACATCGACGTTTGATGCCTACCGACCGGAGTATCCATGGCGCGTCGCCGCAACCGGCCCCGGCCACGGAATCCAACTGAACAATGGCCGGCTGCTTGTTCCCATCTGGCTTGCGCTTGGCACGGAAGGAAATGGCCATCAGCCATCCGTAAACTCCACCATTTATAGCGACGACGATGGAAAAACGTGGCGTCGCGGCGACATCGCCGTCCCAAACACTTTGAAAACACCGAACCCGAACGAAACGACCGCAGTGCAACTTGCGAACGGGCGAGTGATGCTGAATATTCGAACGGCATCATCCAGGAACGAGCGTCTGGTCGTGACCAGCAAAGACGGCGCTCACCATTGGAGCAGGCCCGAATTTCAGGCGAGCTTACCAGATCCGATTTGCTTCGCCAGCATTGTCCGCCTATCGACGAAGCGATATGGAGGAAGCAACCGGATTCTATTTGTGAACCCGGACAATTTATCGAGATCGGATGGCAAGCAGATCGCAGGCAAGGACCGTCGCAACCTGACGGTCCGCTTGAGTTATAACGAGGCTAAAACCTGGCCTGTCAAACGCGTCCTGGAACCTGGTCCTTCGGGTTATGCGGACATGGCTGTTTCGCCGGACGGAATCATCTGGTGCTTGTATGAAGCCGGCGGCGAATTTCCTCACGAACGAATTGTGTTGGCAAAGTTCAATTTGGAATGGCTAACCGGCGGACCGCATGGCGCGAGCAAGCGAACTGCCGCACAACCCGCCCACTGACGTGGGGCGGCTCCGCTTGCTGGTTGCCTTGACACAGCGCTGATTCGGACTACCGTGCAACCCACGCACTCGCATATAGCGCGCGGATCGGACGTCGGTCACTTCCCCGCTTCGTCTATTAATAAGGCTTCAGTCGTAACGAAGGGCACGCAACGGATCGATACGCAACGCGCGTCTAGCCGGCAACAGCGCGGCCAAGACGGCGGTGGCTGCAAAAATTCCAATGGCGCCCAGATAAGCGATGGGATCGAGATTGCTGATGCCATAAAGTTCCTGGCGCAGGAGTTGCGATAGAGCGGCTGCTCCCGCAACTCCCGAGAGCAGACCGACAGCGACCGGCAGTGAAAGCTGGCGCACAACCGCCGACAGTATCTGCAAAGGTTTCGCGCCGAGAGCCATTCGTATCCCAATTTCCTTGGTGCGCTGCGAGATCGCATAGGCCACCGATCCGACAATACCGAGGCACGCAAGAAAAAGCGCGACGAAACCCAGCAGGCCTACGGAGGCCGCGCTGTATTCCGCGCCACGCAATTTCCGCCGGAATGACGTTTTCATCATTTGAACTTCGGGAAAAGTTCCGGGGTCAATCGATTTCGCAATCGATGCCACCGGGCGAATAACCTCTTCCGGCGGAGCAGACGTCTTTACCAGGACAAATAGTGAAGGAAGCTCATCTGCCTCGATGGGGAAATAGACTTCCACAAAATCGGAATCCTCGAGCTTGACTAACCGCGCACTGCCCGCGACTCCCACTACCGTATAGTTGACCGGCGTTCCACTAGCGCCGTACCCCGCCGTGAATTGTTTCCCCAACGGACCCTCCGCAGGCCATAGAAAGCGAGCCATTGACTGGCTTACGATAATCGCGTGTGTTTCGCCGCGCGTCAGGTTGCGACCGCGCAGGATCGGGATCGTCATGGTTTGAAAGAATTGCGGATCGACGTGATTGATGAGGATCTCAGCAGAGCGGCCATCGACGTCGATATTTGCCGCGGACACCCTGTTTCCCAAAGGAGGAGTATCCGTGAGCGAAACAGATTCTACGCCAGGAAGAGTGCGGAGACGGCTCTGGAGCGTGTCGAGATAAGCCCGCGCCTTCGCCGGTGAGTAGCCGTGAGTGGAGAGGCCCGGGTCTATCGAAATCACTTGCCGGTATTCGAAACCAGGATGGGTGGAGGTCGCATGGTCCAGAGCCCGAACCAGGAGGCCCGCCACAATCAGCAGCACACAACTGGCTGCGACTTGCGCTCCGATCAGGAATTGCCGGGTGAAAGCTGCTCTGTGGCGCTGGCGGACGGCCTGCAAGGCCGGCGTCAGGCCAAATAAGACCGCCGCCACGAATCCAATGCCGGCGGCGAAGAGAACCACCCGCCAATCCGGCAATGGACTGAGCCACGCCGGAGCTTCGGTCACGAGCATCAGGCCCCGCAAGACAACGTAACCCAATGCCAGGCCCACGGCCGATCCGAGCAAAGCGAGCAAAACGCTTTCAGCAAATAACTGGCGAATCAGCCGGCCGCTTCCGGCCCCCACCGCAACGCGAATCGCGATCTCCCGGCGCCTGGCAACGCCTCGGGCCAGCAGCAAGCCTCCCAGATTGCCGCAGGCAAAGGCAAGAATCAGGAGGCACAAGGCTCCCGCCAAAGCGAAAATGGGAAACATCTCGTCGCGACCTTCCGCCCCGGTCCCACGGCGGTTACGGATTCGCAAACTTTTTGCGTAGCCGCTTGGCTCGCCGGGCAGGTTCTCGTTTTCCCAAATTTCGTTGGGATGCTGCCGGCGCAATTCCGCCGCCAGCGACTTCAATTCCTCCTCGGCCGTCTTCGGAGTAACGCCTTCCCGCAACCTGCCCCACATCTGCACGCCGCTGCCATCTTCGGAGAAGTCTGTCAGCAGATGGCTACCGCTCGCGAAGTAAGGCTGTTGAGCGATCGGCGCCCACAAATCGGGCGCATCCAAACTGAGGCCGCTGAATTCCGGGGGAACAACGCCGACCACCGTTGCCGGCTTGTCATTTAGGCGAATTGTTTTTCCAATGACCGACGGATCGGCGCCGAAGTGGTGTCGCCAGAATCCATAACCGAGAACAACCACGGGCGCCGCACCGGGCGCCGAGTCTCGCGCCGGATCGAGCATCCGCCCGAGCCGCGCGCGAGCGCCGAGTTCCTGAAAGAGATTGGCGGTCACAAAGCTTGCGTTGAGCGGTTTCTCCTCACCCTCGACCGCAAGCCTGGTCGCGTTCACAGCCAGTACGGCTGAAAGCGTTGTGGAGTATTCGCGGAAGAACGCCATTTCCGGATAGGGCAGAGCGTACGCATAACGCTGCACGGAACGTCGATGAAATCGCACGAGTGTACCGGATCGTCGACGGGCAGCGGCCGCAGGACCATCAAATCGAAGAAGCCGAAAGCCGCCACGTTGACGCCGATGCCGATAGCAAGCATCAGCACCGCCGCGAGCGTGAAGCCGGGCGATTTTCGCAACTTTCGAGCCGCGTAGCGGACGTCCTGGCACAAGCGATCGATCCACGTCCAGCCCCATGCGTCGCGCGCCTCTTCGCGGAGCCGGAGTGTGCTGCCAAACCGGACGCCTTCGCGCACCGCCATTTCGCGATGAAACTCCATATCGTTGGCTAACTCCCGGTCGAAGCGGCGGCGGTGCAGCAGATAGCGGAGGCGGCGGAATATCTCGTTCATGGATTCCCTTCAGGCCGTGCGTAGAACGTCTTGGATCGCTTTATTCACCCGGTCGTAGCTGGATAATTCGGCTTCGAGCTGCTTGCGGCCGGCGGATGTGAGCCGATAGAAGCGGACCTTGCGATTCGTCTCGGAAACACCCCATTCGGATGTCGCCCAGCCCTTGAGCAGAATCTTCTGAAGCGCGGGATAGAGCGCCCCTTCCTCCACGTGCAGCACTTCGGACGAGAGGATGTGAATCCGCTGGGCAATAGCGTAGCCATGCAGCGGGCCCGAGCGAAGAACTCGCAGAATGAGCAGCAGCAGTGCTCCTGAAGGCATTTCTTTCTTAGGCATAAATCTATTATGGGTATTTTACATAAGTGTTTGCCGCCTGGCAAGAGTAAAGGTGTTATTAGGAGCCCGCTGTCAGCAATACCTTCAGCACGCCACGTTTCGCGGCTTCGGCAAAGGCATCCGGCGCTTTCTCCAGCGGAAACTCGGTGGACAGCATGGCCGTGACGTTGATTCGACCTTGGCGTAACAACTCGATCGCCGGCTCGAAACGGCCGCAGCGGGAACCGACAAGCGTCACTTCATCGACGATAATCGGCGCGGTATCCACCGCGACCTCACCGTGTATTGTCGATTTCAGGATTACGGTTCCACGAGGCCGGGCCATCGATACGGCCTCGCGCAGCCCGGCAGGCGAGCCCGTGGAATCGACCACAAATTCAAATTGCTTTTGTGGCCGCTCACCGCCAGCGTAGGTTTCGACGCCGGCAGCGGCTGCGATTTGCAGCTTATCGGCGTGCCGCCCGTACAGGACAACTCTCGCTCCATGCTGCTGGAGCACTTGCGAAATCAGCAGGCCCAGCTTGCCGTCGCCGAGAACCGCCACTCTCGTCCCTTGCTCAATACGAACCTGGTCCAGAATTTCGCAGGCGGCGGCCAGCGGCTCAATGAAAACAGCGCAATCGGTCGAAATGTTGGCGGGGATACGATGCAGGTTCCGTTCGGGCAATAGAATATACTCCGCGAAAGCGCCAGGGTGATTTACGATGCCCAGTACGGTGCGGGTCGGGCAGTGGCGGCCCAGGCCCCGGCGGCACCACTCACAATTCCCGCAAGCCAGGTTGATTTCGCCGGCGATGCGTTCGCCGATCCATTCCGGCGTGTCCGCCTCAACCACTTCACCGGTGAATTCATGTCCCGGAATTCCCGAAAATCCATAATAACCGCGCTGCAGCTCCAAATCCGTGTTGCAAATTCCGGCTTTCACCAGCCGTATTCGTGCAAAGCCCGGAGGACGCTCCGGAACCGGCACATCGCGAACCATTACCTTGCCGTCTTCGAGATGGACGGCTTGCATTGTTGAGGCTATCGGCATAAACGTTGCGATGGGCTAAACCTGTAGCCCGACTGCGCGCATCAGCTCTAGCGCGTTACTGCGGACGACCACACCAGGCCTCAAGCGATAGTCGAATTCGATGCGTCCATCCTCGATCTCGTCGTCGAAATGCACGTTTACAATACCGAGGCCTTTGTCCTGATCGAGCGTCGCCAGAGCAAGATCGTGAGTGGTGATCAGTCCGATCGCTCCATGAGCAACCAGCGCCCGGACTACGGCCGCAGCGCCGATCCTCCGGTCGTGTGAGTTGGTGCCACTCAAAACTTCATCGAGCAGGAACAGAGGGCCAGGGGTGTTGCCGGCAAGATCCACAATCTGCCGCAGGCGCACGATCTCGCTATAAAAGCGGGAGCGCCCATCCTGCAATGAATCGAGAACACGAATGGAGGCTCCCACCCGAATGGATGAGATATGCATCGAAGCGGCCGCGACCGGGGCGCCGGCCCACGCCAGCACGGCGTTCAAACCGATGGCCCGCAGTAAGGTGCTCTTCCCGGACATATTCGAACCACTGACGATCAACACCCGCGTATCTCCGCCAAGCGCTACGTCGTTCGGAACACATTTTGAGGGCGGAAGCAGAGGGTGCCGCAGGTCTTGCGCTTCAAAACGTGGACTCGCAACGTCAACCAGGCTGGGAAAAATCCATTCAGGCCGTTCAAACGCGAGCGATGCGAACGAAGAGAGCGCCTCAAACTCGCCAACCGCCGAAATCCAGCCGTGAATGAAGGGGCCGCTTTCGACCCGCCACGCCTCCACCGCCATCGCCAACTGCTCTTTCCAAAGCACCACCGGATTCACGACGCGCAGGAACAGGTGCTCGCTCGAATCCAGCATTTCAATCCATCGCTTGAGCCGCGCGATGCGCTTCGACGCGGGCAGGCCATGCACTTCGAGATTCGCGCGGATCTGCTTCAGTTTTGGGCTGTTGAAGTCCTCTGCCTCCAGGCGTTCGAGTAATAGCGCCAGAATCTGCAGATCCACCGCGGGAGTCTCAACTCCCCCAATTGCAGTTGCGATCCGTTTCCGATGGATGGCGATAAACACGAAGTCGAGCCCGAGAATCACGATGAATACAGAAAGGGGAGTAATATGAGCGAGAAACGCAAGGAGAGAAGCGATGCCGGCGATCGCTAACAGTAAAGCGATCCAGCGGACAAGCGAACTGAATCCCGCCGGGGGAGCAGAGCCCCAGCGATCGAGCACGTCGGCATGCACACTTGCCCTGACATCTTCACCTAATAGGGCGATATCCTCCCGGAGATCGAGGCGCTCGCGAAGCTCCTGCACGGCCGCTTGCCTGGCGGCCGCCTCGTCACGGCAAGCGGGCGCAAGCAGCCAATCGGCGAGCGTACGCTCTCCGGCTGCGGTGCGGGCCGAAGCGATGAGTTCGAA
Source organism: Bryobacterales bacterium KBS 96 (assembly GCA_000381625.1). Lineage (GTDB taxonomy): Bacteria > Acidobacteriota > Terriglobia > Bryobacterales > Bryobacteraceae > KBS-96. The sequence continues at coordinate 6,253,680 of KB906767.1, read as the reverse complement.
TAACGATCCCTTTCCGAACACATCCAGATCTTCGGAATAAATGTGAGCGCTGTCCCGGAAGCGTTCGCCGGCATTCCCGGTTCCCACCCAGGCGCCCTTCATCCGGGCGATTGCTCGTTCATAATAGGCAAGCGCACGCGCGGTAAACTGCTGTTTCCGAAATACACGCTCGTGCCAGACGGCTAGAAACACAAACGCGGCAAGCGGGATCAGAAGAAGTCCACCCAAAGCAGCCGAGCGGGCCACGGCGAGCCACGCCAGAATAATTGCCGTCGCAATCACGGCCAGGCGCCAGTTGCTGATCCGTATGAATTTGCCTGCCAGCAGGCGGTGCGCGGCGCGCCACCGGTCGCTCCGCGCCGTGTACTCTTCGAGCGGGTCCATTCAGTCACAGCATAGACGGTGCAACTCTTCCGTACTGTGAAGTCGAGTGCCCGCCGGGGGCCGATCGACTCCAAAGGCGCGAGTCACGGCGACGCAGCCAGCTACTTACCTTCGCTTTCTATTGCTCGTAATCGCACTGTAGTAGTACTCCGGGTCCAAAACCGGCATTACCGGAGTATAGTTCAAACAGCCCTATAACGACCGTGGACAGGGGGCAGGCACAACCTCAGATTCCCCGTTGCCTAAGCCCCCTATTTTTCTCATTCGACCGTTCTAAAATTCTATCTTCGTCGCAATCAGCGATGCCAAATACGTCCACTCCGCTGGCGTCTTCAAAGCCATTTCTATAATGAAGGCTCATGTGTTCTTATTTGGTCTGCTTCCGCGATAACTGTCGTGAGAAGTACCCTATCGACTCCGTGCTTTACCAATGCCCGCGATGCGGCGGTTTGCTCGAAGCGAGCTATCGCTGGGACGCCGCCGGCGTCTCCGGTTGGAAGACTCTTTGGCGCAACCGACGCCTCGACAACTCCGCCCTTGAGCAGAGCGGCGTCTGGCGCTACCGAGAATCGATACCGTTTCTGCAGGACATCAGCCGGGTCGTCACTCTGCGCGAGGGGAACACTCCTCTGCTGCCGGCTCCACTCGCCGCCCAATATGCGGGGCTCGACGCTCTTACGTTCAAACACCAGGGATTCAATCCCACCGGATCGTTCAAAGACAACGGGATGACGTGCGGAGTTTCTCAGGCAGTGCAGCTTGGGAGAACGCTTGTTGGCTGCGTTTCCACCGGAAATACGTCTGCCTCAATGGCAGCCTATGCTAGTGCCGCCGGCTTGAAACCAGTGATCTTCCTGCCACATGGCAACATCTCTTTCGGCAAACTATCGCAGGCGCTGGAATACGGCGCCTTAACACTACAGGTGCATGCGAATTTCGACCAAATCCTGGCGTTCGTTCGGCAGATCGCCGATCGCGCCGGCTTGTATTTGTTGAACTCCATCAATCCATTCCGGATCGAAGGACAAAAAACCATCGCGATCGAAATGCTCGATCAATTGGATTGGCGGGCGCCCGATTGGGTGGTGATGCCCGGCGGCAATCTAGGCAACTGCGCCGCCATCGGCAAAGGCTTCCTCGAAATGCACGAGCTTGGGCTCATCGACCGACTACCCCGAATCGCGGTGATCCAATCGGCGGGCGCGGCTCCATTCTACGAATTCATGAAAGCGCCGGGGGAGGACAAATTCCGGGCGGTGGAATCGCCCGAGACGCTCGCCACGGCCATTCGCATCGGCAATCCGGTTTCGTGGCCCAAGGCGTGGTCGGTGTTACGCCGGACGAACGGCACAGTCGAACGCGCTAGCGAGCAGGAGATTGCGGATGCGAAGGCGGTCATCGGGCGCGCGGGCATTGGTTGCGAGCCCGCCTCGGCAGCAACACTTGCCGGAATCAGGAAGCTAGTCGCCAGCCATATTATCCGGCGGGAAGATCATGTTGTCGGCGTACTGACAGGTAACGTACTGAAAGACCCGGATTATATTTACCGCTATCACACAGGACAACTAAAGACGCCGGGAGGCAAACCGATTACCTCCACTTACGGCAATAAGCCGGTTGAAGTGACGGCCGATGCGGACGCAGTGGTAGGTATGTTGACAAAACTGTAACGCCTACGACGGATTGGATATGTCCGCCCCTAAACGAACGCATAATCTGCGGTAAGGGCGAAGCATTGCCTCATCCGCGAGCGGATAGGCACGGTCCACGCGTAATCTCGATAAGTTGCTTTCGAGGAGTTACCAGCGATTCCGGCTGCCGCCAAAGTCGCGCTGCTGCCTTCCTCCGCCTTCGTTGCCAAAGCTACGATCGGAGCGTTCACGGCGTTCGGCGGGACGGGCTTCGTTTACAACTAAAGCACGACCCATCAGTTGCCGGCCGTTACATGCTTGAATCGCCTGAGTGGCGAGGTTCTCATCGTTGATTTCGACAAAGCCAAAACCGCGTGCTTCGCCGCTAAATCGGTCGCGCATGAGATTCACGCTATCGACCTGAACTCCTGCCTCTGAAAAAAACGATTGGATATCCGTTTCAGTTGCCTTGTATGGCAGATTCCCTACGAACAATCTGGACACTTCCTTCACTCTCCTTCGCCCGAGCCTAGGGAGCGAATGGTGCAGGTTAGCTCCCGAACTCGGTACTCGTTCCACTTCCCCGAACAGCAGATCAGTGGTGTCATCCGGGATGCAAGCTTTCTGCGGGAAAGACCGGAAACGGGGGGACTCATCCAGCGGCAAAAGCGACAATGCCTCAAACGACACAACCATACTCTCATAGTGTGTTGGCCTGCACAATCGGGCTGAGGGAAGTTTATGCGAACGAAATACCAATTTTTGACGCTACAGTTTGGATATGCAGTTTACCTTCCTCGTAGTCTTGCGAGGTTTTTAGGTGCTCCAGCATAAGTGGAGCGTCTCGCGGAAGGCTGGCTAACTCCCGCAAATAAGTGGCATAGTCTATTTGACCGCGGCCGGGGACTACTTCCCGGAAATGTACGTTGTATTCCGGAACCCATTGAAGGTCTTTCGCGTGACAAGAAACAATCCACTGCCCGAGCTTCTGAAAACACTCGCGAATTAAACGACCATTATTGTAAAAGTGGCGTGGACTATTAACCGCGTTACAAACGTCCAAATGCACTCCGAACGCGGGGCGGTCTACCGCTCGCACCAATTCCACATAGGAATCCGGACCATCCGGCAGATTCCAGGGCATGATCTCAATCGTGAACTTAGTCCGCTTCGGGCGCACTGAATCAATAACATGGCGGCAGTTATCCACGGTCGCGTCAAAGAACTCTTTTGACAGATTTCTGGGATCGGGGCCATACCAGACGGTTGGATTATAAGAACCGGCTATATCGACGCAACACTTCGCCCCCACCGCTTCCGCAAGATGACAGCGGGAGATGACATAATCCAGATTCGCCTTCCGCTTCGCCGGATCGGGATCGAGAATGTTCTTCCAGGCGCCTACTTCCGCAATCACGACATTTTCGGCGGCGAATGCCTTTTCAATCGCTCGAATGCGATCGCGGTCGGTGACCTCCACGACCGGACAATACGCGGCGCTGTACCCAAGGCGCCGGTGCTCGCGGGCAAGTTCACGAGGATCGTTGGACTTGAGGAAGATGGGACCGCCGAGGCGGATGCGCCGGCTCGCTGCCGCTCGCGATAGAAGCGGCAGAGTCGCGGCGCCCGTCATCCCGGTGAGTAACGAACGGCGAGAAGAAAGAGGCATCATCTCATCAAGTGTATGCCGCGGTTTTAGAGCCGAACAAAGCGGGTTCTTTCGCACACCCGCGTAACCCGCGCACCGTCGTGTGGCGGCTCCGTTTCCAGTTTGCCTCCACCCGGAGCCGGATCGCGTGAGCGAGCGGATTCGGACAACCGTACAAACCGCGCACTGTCGGCGCTAAACGCTCCGCACTTCAGAGCACCCCTAAGCCGTTTACCAACACCCAGCTATCCTGGAAGCAATGGGCAACCGGATCGGAGTTACGTTTTGCGGCGAGAGCAAGATAGCTCCGTACGAATTTGCAGTAGCCGCCGCGGGTCTCGAGCCCGTGAGGCTAACGGTCGATGGCAGCCCCTGCCTGGAAGCCCTCGATGGATTGCTGCTCACCGGCGGTGTCGACGTAAATCCCGCGCGTTACGGTCAGGAGCGCGGCCCGGAGACTGACGCGCCCGACGACCCGCGCGACCGAATGGAGTGCGATCTTCTCTCCGAGGCGCTTCGCCGCCAGGTCCCGGTGCTCGCCATCTGCCGCGGCCTGCAATTGATGAACATTCACCTGGGCGGCACGCTCCACCAGCATCTTGATTCATCGTCGGTCCACGTGAAGCGAAGGATGCCTGACGATGTGCCTCGACAGCACCCGGCGGCGCACTCGGTTGTGGTGGACGGCGGAACGCATCTCGCGAGCATCATCGGCCCGGGCTGTCACCAGGTCAATTCCCGGCACCACCAGGCAGTGGACCGGGTGGGAAACGATCTGAAAATTTCCGCTCGCGGAACGGATGGAGTCATCGAGGGGCTTGAACTCGCATCTGCGCCTTTTGTTGTCGCCGTTCAGTGGCACCCTGAAGACCGCATCGAAATCAGCGCGGCGGATCGAAAGCTGTTCGAGGCGTTTGCCGCGGCAGCACGGGCGACGGCGAAGCCCTAGCGAGGCAGCGGAGACTCCGATTAAAGCTGCGGTTTGGGCGGCATAATCAGATCCCCCGGCCGCACTCCCGTGCGGCGCAAGCGGCGGCGATACACCTTATCTCCCGACGTCACGTACAGGTAATCCATATTGGGACTGCCGAATGAGATGTTCGACAGTGAACCCGGTTGGGGCTTGCTCAATATGGCCACAACGCGCCCGGGCTGATCGCAGATCTGAACGCCCAGCTTCGTTGTGACGTACAAATAACCAAGGCTGTCGAACGTCATGCCATCGGCTCCCGTGGCGGACGACTCATCCGGAGTTTCCAGCCGGTAAAACGGCTCGCCATTGCTGAGCGATCCGTCCGGCTCGACTTGGAACGACCACACCCATCGGCCTTTTGAGTCGTCAACCGCAAGCAGGGATTCATCCGGCGACAATACAATGCCGTTCGGGAACTCAATGCCGCGGTAGACAACGCGCGTCTCGCCCTTCGGGCTGATGTATCCGATGGAATGATCCGCAATATTGGTGAAGTATACGCCGCCGTTCTTACTCACCGCCAGATCGTTCGAGTGAACTCCTTTAGCCAGGATCTGCTCCGAACCATCGAGGCCATACGACACGATTTCCCGCCGGCTGTCCTCGCAAGCATACAAGCGGCCATCCGCGCCGAACATCAAGCCGGTGACCTGCCCGGCATGGTCTTTAAAGACCGATACCTTTCCGGCCGTTGAGATCTTGTATATCTTGCCCGCGGGCACGTCTGTGTAGTAGACATCGCCGGAGCGATCCACGGCAGGCCCATCGGTAAATTGATGGCCTTGGGCTATTTTCTGCCAAGGGTTGTCGGGATCGGAAATCTCCGTCACAAACATGCGATCGCCGCCGGCGGTAGACGCCACAATCTTTCGAGGATAGTCGCGCCACGACCAGCGAAGCGCCTCCGGGAGGATGGCCCCGCCTTGCTTCGCGTTGTGACCTTCCGTTCCAACAACAAATTTGACGTCGTACCCGGCGTATTTCAGCGCGGACGCCATGCCCTGATTGCCCAGGTACCAGTTGCCCGCATAAATGTTCAGATCGTGATCGCCATCCTGCAAAAAGACGCGGAGAGGCTTCGGCTCCGACTTGCGGATCAGCGCGGGATAGATATCGCCGCCGCGAAGATCCGTGTAACTCCCGATGAAGCTCAACACGCGATGGAAGGCTTCCGGATGACTCCACGCGACCGTGAACGCTGCGATTCCACCGGAACTCGAACCGGCAATCGCCCGGTCGTTCGGATCAGTGGAAACGTTATAGTGTTTTGCGACCTCAGGCAAAATTTCGTCCAGCACCAGGTGAGCGTACCGGCTGCCTAGACCGTCGTATTCCAAACTCCGGTTATATCGCTCGCGCTGCCCCGGCTCCTTTACCGGCAACACACCTGGGTCGATGAAAACGCCGATGGTCACCGGCATTTCGTGCTTGTGAATCAAGTTATCGAACACCACGGGCACACGCCAGCTTCCCTTCTCGTTCACGAAACCGGAGCCATCTTGAAACACCATCAGGCAGGCAGGCGTACTCTGGTCGTATTCCGCGGGCACATAGACCCAGTAATCGCGCACCGTGCCGGGGAACACTTTGCTCGTCCAGCTATATTTCGTGACTGTGCCTTCGGGAACTCCGGCCTGACGTTGCGAATCGGGACCGAGCGCGTACTCCTCGGCCCCTGAGCTGGCCACTGCAAAAAGCGTCAGGCAGATCAGCGGAAGTATTCTCACATGATTCTGTCGCCACATGCCCAAGTCGAGAAGTTTATCGCATCGGCAATGGTTTACTTAGGTCAGCGCGTCCGATCCGGTTTGCGCGATGGCCTATGAACCCGGCTAGGCGGCAGCCAGTGAAGCGCCGCCGATGCCGCTAGTACCGGAATACCAACCCGGCCACTATGCCTTTAAATCGCGGACTCACTCCGCTTGGGCTTGCGCCGGTCTGATGGACGTTCGCATCCACAAAGCGGTATCCCGCTTCGAACGTAATGAGCTTGACCTGGAGGCCGGCATTCAAATCGGCTTGCAAATAATGTCCATAGTCGCCAAGCGCCATCCCTTTTACTTCGCCGTTCAATTCGAACAAATGACTGGCAGGAACCGGGAACACACGAAATTCCGTGCCTACCAGCGGCAGTCCGATCGTTTGCGACTTCGATGCCGTTACTCCGCTCGCGAGGCCGTGCAGAGATCCATCCGCGCTCAGGTAGGCGCCGCCCACCTCGAAGCCAAGGTGGCCTCTAGGGTTGCTGATCACGTCGTACTGATATCCGGCAAAGAGATAGTCCAGGCTCGCTTTGGAGACAACTGTATCCGAAACATTGAAGGTCTGGCCGTTGTAAACAATCGAGCGGACGATCTGGTTCCGGCCATCGAGAGTATAAGGCGTGCCTTCGAGAATAATGCGGTGCCGCCGGGCCGGTTTTAGAACGAATCTTCCCAAAAAGGTAGGCTTGTTTTCTTCGACGCCTAGATCGCCTTTCAAGTCGATCGGCAGGCTACCCGATTGTATGTGCCCCGCCGTGTTCAGAATCCAGGCGTCACCGGTGACCTCAATCCTAAAATCTTCGGGGTCGTCCGCGGAAGCCCCCAATACACTAAAACCGGCTCCCAACAGAACGGCCAGAAAGACGACCGACCGCCGGAACAGGTGGGAAAAATGAATCATCAGTGTATGGACTCATTTTCCAACCGTAACCGTTCGGCCGGCGCTCTGCTCTGCCTCCGCACAGAGGCGCCGCGCGTCAGCGAGCGGATTTTCGGACGGCTCCGCTTCCGGGTTTGCTCCACACGGAGCCGCCTCGTGTCAGGGAGAGGTTCTTCAACCCGCTGAATAGCCGCGCTCTCTAGAGCCCGTTCTCCGTACCGCAGATGCTTACATCCAGCCCAAGCTCCCGGAAACAGGCCGCTTTGGCCGCCAGCGCCTTGTTGGCCGCCGCCGCGTCCGGAGCATACGCCACCTGAATGTGGTTCGCTTTATGTCGTCCCATCATTTGGTCGCGGGACACGCCGTACGTGATGGCGTGCATGATGGGCCATTGTGGAGTCGTGATCTGCCAGCGGCGTTCCGTCTCCTCTTGCGGCAACTTCGCAACTTTGGCACGGCCAAGGTCGGCTTTCAGTTTGCCATCTTCGATGAACACGCGGCTCCACACGATTTCGCCAGGCTTGCTGACTCCCTTCACGGTTCCGCCGCCCAGCCGGAAGTACATTGGCGGCTGTCGCTCGCTCACGGCGCCCTTGTAGCCGTCCGCGAAATGCGCTGGAGGCACGGAGCCCGAAATCTCGAACACCCAGACGAAGTCGCCGTTGTATTGTTCGCCGTACCGAAGATCGTGAAGTGTATTCTCGGGCGAGTAGCCGAGCGCATTCCAGATGCGGTTGGTGACAATTCCATCCAGACCGGCGCATTCATCCACTTCGTTGAAGTGCGGGAGCGGCTGTCCTTCGTATAAAACGCGGCTGCCGTCGGCCGATTTCACCGGCGGCCGGTCGCTATTATTCAGCAATCCTTCGACAAGGTCGGAGGCCGGCGCGAGATCCTTCAAACCCTGTTGATATTGAATGCCGATCGCATCGCAGCCGAAATCGTCCGCAATCCTGAGAGCGGCGATATACATGCGGCACTGGTCGTGAATCTGGCCATCAGTCAAATCGGTCTCGGGATTCGGACCGGTTTTGAACTTCATGCCTTTCGCGTCGAGCCATTGGCGCACGGCGTTAGCCTCATCGTCAGGCACGGCCCGCATCGCGGCGTAAAGAGCCGACTGGCTCAACCGCTCTTTGTAGACGCCGGTCGGGTTCAGCAGATGATCGGGCACAATCGCGTTGAACATGCCCATGCAGCCTTCATCGAACACTCCCAAAATCGCCTTGTCCCGATGCAACCGCCGCGCTTCGGAAAATCCAACATTCTCCGCGTCGCCGGGCAGTTTGACGGTCGAGAGACTACGAACGTGGCTCGCGTCGTGAGTAACCGCCTTTCCGCTCAGCCAAGCCTTCAGGCGGCTCAGGAAGTATTCATCGGTGAAATCTTCGGACCACAGCGTGGAGTAGTTCACCTCAGCCTTGGTGAGCGATCCGTTGAGATTCAGCATGCCGACGAGCCCTGGCCATTCCCCGCTCCAATTGGCGACGGTCAAAATAGGCCCGCGGTGGCTGATCAAACCCGCAAGCACGTGATGGCTGTACTGCCAAACAGCTTCGACGACCACAAGCGGCGCTTCGGCCGGAATCTGGCGAAACACCTCCATGCCATACTTCTGCGAATCGATGAACCCGTGCTGTTTGGCGGCAACATACGGGTGTCCCCGCTTCACATCAACGCCAAAACTTTGGATGGCCTTGGTAACGGCCTCTTCGGTACGATTCTGGGCGGCCCAACACTTCTGATTCGCGGAAAGGCGCAGGTCGCCGCTGGCGATAAGGGTAACTGACTGCATCACAATAAAGCATACAGAATCGCGAAAGTAAACGTTGCCGCCGTGCGGCTTTCAAGCGAATTTAGGGCCGCGCCGCGTGCTTTAACCAGTCGAGCCAGAAGAAATAGCCCACCATTGTCTTGCCGTCCATGATTTTGCCGGATCGGATCATCTCCCCGAGTTCCTTGCGGCTGAACCAGCGCGTCTCGATGCGCTCGTCTTCCATTAATTCCGGTTTGCCTTCCGTAAGGTCCAGCGCCAGAAACAAATTCATCTTTTCCCCTACGTACCCAGGGCTTGGATAGAACGAAGCAAGTTTCACCCATTTCTTGGCGGAGTATCCGGTTTCTTCTCGCAGTTCTCGTTTCGCCGCCTTCAACGCCGTTTCGCCGGGATCGATGCGGCCGGCCGCGATTTCCCATAGCTTTTGCTGGGCTGGCAGCCGGTATTGTTGAACCAGCAACACCCGGCCCTTGTCGTCTACCGGCATCATGACAGCCGAACCGGGGTGGCGGACGATAGAGCGATGGATTTCGAAGCCATCGGGATCGACCGCGCGTTCCTCGGTGACGGTAAACAGCTTGTTCTTGAGAATCTCTTTCGAGGAGATAACCTTCATACCTTCAGGATGCAACGGACGCCTTCAATCCATCGCGAAATAAAAGCGCGGGGCACGAAAAAAGGATGGAGTGCGGCATTCAACTCCGCACTCCAGCACTTCACAGGAGGAGAGCCGTCGTATCGGACGATGCTCCAGCTCACTGAATTGGACGTAACCAACAGGGGACAACAGTACGAGGCAAAGAAGCCGAAGAACCGGGGGGCATGCCCCGCCGCGCTACCGTGCCACGTCCTGAACTTTAGGCGTCGCGAGATAGCCGACGATTTCGTTCTTGTGGACTTGATTGACTACGATCTCGTATGGCTGATGAGATTTCGACGTGTAGAACTGGACCGGTTCATCGATCGTTTTGTCCTTCTTCTCCACTTTCTTATCGTCGGCCAGCACCTGGATGGTGTAGCGGTTATGCTTGACGTCCGCCTTTTTCAATTGCACGGTGATATCGCCGACCCTCTGCGGTTTTTTCGACTTGGCGATCGTAAATTGGAAGTAGTTCTTCTCGCCGAGCGCCCGCAATGCATCCAGTTCCTTGCCATTCGTGGCGATAAGGCTGGCGTGTGAATCGACATCGCCGGTCACGCGCTTCAAGTTCGCAATCGTCTGCTCCAGTTGGCTCTTTGTAGTCCCGAGATCCGTCTTCACCGTGCCAACATCGGTTGAGACCGAATCGAGCTTCGTATTTGCCGTCTCAGCCGACTGTTTCACCTGATCGATCACCTGCTGCTGGCGCGTCTGCTCTGTCTGCACCTGCTTTTGCAGTTGATCGACTTTCCGCTGGGCGTCGATCTTGGCCTGTCCAACCGCCCGGTCGGCGGCGCGGCGCTCCTCTTCGAGCTGTTCCTGCACGCCTTGGACGCGCTTCGTTGCCTGGCGGACCGACGCATTTGAATCGATCCGAATCTGTTCCACCGTCGCCGAGAGATCGGTGCCCAGCTTCGCCATTTCCGCCTTGGTGTCGTTCCGCAGATGCTCCATTTGCATGTAAAGGTAGACATTGAAGGCCACAAGCAGGAGGAACGCACCGATAATCAAGGGCGTTTTCCAATTCGGGGCCTGGGGCGGCGGGATGATGTAGCTGGGCTGCTGCGGTGCTGTACTCATATTACTTACCGTTCTCCTTCAAGCGTGTAGGGAATACACGGACATCCTCGCCAGTTCTGAAACGAGCCTGGATGGCATGCGATATCTTTCGGACTCTCCAGCCGGTGCGAGAGCCCAGTATTGGATATCCCTAGAATATATAGCAGTTTCGACGTAACGAAGGAAAGTGCTGTTTCAATCGTCTTGCCGTCATCTCCTCAAAACGACAGGGGTGTACCAAAATCTAACACTTCCTGTTTCAGAACACCAGGGTCAAGCACCGACTGCAGCGCGCGTTTCACAGGCGCCGGCTGAGCCATCCACACTCGGTTGAAGACCGCCGTTATATTCCAACTCCTTCGCGCTTCCGGTTCTTGCGAATGCTCAGCGTGTCCTGGTTCGGCTCGCCATCGCATTCCACTTCAATGACGCTCACCAGCGGGTCGGGCGAAGTCTCCGGCAGGCCCAAGAACTGCACTCGGAAATCTTCCTGATGAAATTGCACCGGCTGCCCGGAGGGGTAGAGCTTCGCCGAGAGCACCCTGTTCGTCAAGCCGCCGACGGCCACCGTCTGGCCCGGCCAGAAATGGACGTGAACGTACAGCTTATTGCCGGTTCGTGTGAAGTTCGCGAAATTGGAGCTTCTGACCTTGCAGAGTTCCGCTTTATGGATCAGGTCCGCGTTCTTATCCATCCACCGGCCAACGTTCGTGAGAACCTCGACCGATTCGTCGGGAATGGAGCCATCGCCTTTGGGCCCGATATTCAAAAGATAATTGCCATATCCACGCGCGCAGGTAACCAGATTCCGCGTAATCGTCTTTGGAGATTTCCAGTCGTCGTCGGCAGCCTGATAGCCCCAGCTATCGTTCATAGTCATGCACGATTCCCAAGGTTCGGCAAACGCCTGGATGTGCTGTTCCGGCGTGGTGAAATCTTCCGGAATCTTGGCGCGATTATTGATGAGAATGTCCGGCTGAAGCTGCCGCACCATCTTGTTCATCTTGACCGATTCCCAGCCCTCTGGCGAAAGCGGCCACGCGACGTCGTACCAGAGAATGTCGAGCTTGCCGTAGTTCGTGCATAGCTCGCGAACGAGGCCATGCGTGTAATCGACAAACCGGCGGCGGGCGGCTTCATCATCCGCGCAGCGGGCGCCGTCCGGGTGATGCCAGTCCATCAGCGAATAATAGAAGCCAACGTTCAGACCTTCGCTGCGGGCTGCCTCGTAGTACTCAGCAACCAGGTCGCGCCCGGCCGCCTGTTTCGGAGCGCAATAGTTCGTCAGTTTTGTATCGAAGTTGCAGAAGCCCTCATGATGTTTGGTGGTCATTACCATGTATTTCATGCCCGCCTGCTTGGCGAGTTTTGCCCAGGCGCGCGCGGCATGAGGCTTCGGGTTGAAAACTTTCGCGAGTTGTTGGTATTCGGCGACCGGAATCCCTTCCTCTTCCATGGCCCACTCGTGCCGTCCGAGCACGCTGTAAAGCCCGAAATGGACGAACATTCCGAAACGCGCTTCGTGCCACCATTTCATGCGGCGGTCGCGATCAGCGACCGTCGACGTGGCCGGCCCGGTGTTCTCCGGCTGTGCAAACAGGGGTGCGGGAGATATCGACGAAATCGCGGCTGCCGCGCCGAAGGAGCTGAGCAAGCCGCGTCGGGTAACGTTAACTTTGCTGGACATTCGTTCTGTTGTATCACTATCCGCAAGCGCGTGCTTGCCGGCATCGGGACGACCTCGGATTATTCGTACCGGAGCGCTTCCGTCGGGTTCAGGTTGGCTGCCCGGTTTGCTGGAAGCATGCCGAACCCGACGCCCACGGATACCGAGGCCGCAAAGGCGATCACAATGGAGAGGGACGAGATCGGAATTTTGACGCTCGTCAGCAGACTGACGCTGAGCGGGGCGGCAATACCGATGAGAATGCCGATGAATCCGCCGCCGACACTGATCATGATGGACTCGGTCAGAAACTGCCCGAGAACTTCTTTCCTCGATGCTCCGACCGCTTTACGCAGGCCGATTTCCCGCGTTCGTTCCGTCACGGTCACCAGCATGATGTTCATAATGCCGATGCCGGAAATGATGAGGGCGAGCGCCGAGACGACAATTAACACAATTTCGAGAATCAGCGCGATTGATTTCGCCGCATCCAGGATTGCGGATAGATTCGCGACGCTGTACCGGGCGCCGGGACGATGACGGGCCTCGAGAATCTGCTTCACTTCACGCGTCACGCGCGGCACGTTTTCCGCGTAACGCACCTGGATATAGAGCGGGTCCACCCGTTCATAGGGGAGAAAATATTTCGCCACCGTGATCGGAATCATCACGGTGTCGTCTGTAATCTCGGATATACCGAACGTGCTGGTCTTTTCCTTAAAAACGCCAATGATGCTGAACTTGAGTTGGAAAAGCCTCACGCTTTGTCCGACGGCCGCGGTAGCGGAGGGAAATAAACGAAGAGCGAGTTTTTCGGTGATCATTGCGACCCGCTCCCGTAACTGGATATCGCTCGGGTCGAACTTGCGGCCGGCCACAAGCACGATGTTGCGGACCCTTGCGTACTGGTCGTCCGTGCCGTTGATGGTGACATCCCGCTCTCGGCCATTGATCACGATGCGGCTGCTTGTCTGCATCACGCCCGTGGCGGCGACAATCTCCGAACCAAGAGCGTCGCGGATTGCGTTGAGGTCGGCGATCTTAATGAAGTCGGCTTCCGCAGCGGCGTAATTGGACCCCGACATCTCGTAATTCGCGTAGACCAGGTTGGAGCCGATGCCTCGAATCTGATCGAGGATAAAGTCCTTGCCGACGAGCGAAATGGTTACGACCAGAATGACCGACGCATTCCCGATAATGAGTCCGAGAGCGGTCAGGAAGGTGCGAAGAGGGTTCGATTTAAGCGATTGAAGACTAAACCGGACAGCCTCTGCGTATTCCATACGCTACTGTCCGGCCCGGGTGCGCCCGGCTCCGCCGCCCGCCAATACCGCGCGGTTCTGTTCCAGCCGCATAGACGCCATTACGCTCCGTTGGCCTGCTTCAGGAGCCGTTCCGCATCGTGCTTCGAAGGATCGTCCGGCGTGACCTGAGACTGCAGGTATTTTTGGAGCAGTTCTCTCGCTTCCACCAGGTTCCGCTTTTGCTTAATCAGCGCATCGGCGCGGGCATACCATACCTTGGGTGTGTTCGGGGCCATCTGGTCCGCCTTGTTGAACAGCGCATCGCTCTCTTGTACCCGGCCCTGCTTTGCCAAAAATTTGGCAAGGTCCAGCACGCGGCCGACTTGGAGCGGGGCGAGCGCAATGGCATGTCGCAACTGCGACTCAGCCGTTTCGTATTCGCGCCGCTGCTCGGCGAGGCGAGCGCGCGCAAAATAACCTTCCGCCGCATCGATGCTTGCAATCTGAGCGGCCACGCGCTGAGCCTTGTCAAAGCCGCCACCGAGGAACCCGGGAGCTTCCAGATAGTAATCGAACAAATCGCTGAGCGCTTCCTGGTTGCGGTTGTTAAGCTGAACGGACTTTTCAAACCATTGCCGGGCTTTCGAGGCGTACACCGGGGCCAGCAAAGGGGTGGACGTCTCCGCCCGGCGGCCCCAGCCGCGGCCTAGCCATAGCGCGTAGTTGCTGTTCGTTGGATCGATAGCCGCCGCGTTGCCAAAGAAATCCACCGCCTTTTTGAAATCTCCCATCATGAAGTAGTCGCGGCCGATCAAATTGTTGACCGCGCCATCCCCGCTGTTCTTATCCAGCAGCGCGAGTGACGATTCGTACTCTGTCCTGCTATAAAGCTCTTCCGCTTTTGGATTGACCTGCGCGAAGGCTGCCGCGCTAAATAGCGGGAAAGAAAGCGCAAATAGCACCGCAACGACCGGCAAACTCCTCAAAAAAAAGACACCCCTAGTTGATCCCATCATAACTCTACACCCGAAACTGAACGACCGTATGCCCGGCCTGATAAAAAGGCCTAGTAGTCAGATGTGCCATGCCCTGCTCAGGATACGAGCAAGTGCTTTGTAGGTTCCGCGCCATTTGCCGCGCCTGGTAACACGCCCGCTCCAGCGCCCGTCCTTTTGTGTAGTATTCTTATTCCAGAATACGTATTAGAGGTGGATCGATATGCTCGTCCAGTTGCGGCGTCTCCTTCTGTTCGCCGGGTTCATTTTGCTGTGCGCCAGCGCAGCGTGGGCTCAGGTGACCACACTTGAAGGACACGTCAAAGGAACAGACGGCCAGCCGGTAAAAGGCGCTCTCATCAAACTGCAGCGCACCGACATCAAAGGCCATTACCAAGTGAAGTCCGACAAGAAAGGCCACTGGTTCTACACCGGCCTGCCGCTCGGAACATATGACATCAACTGCGAGATCGACGGCAAAGTCGTCGACTCCGTTAAGGGCGTCCGATCGAAATACGGCGACACGACCGTGGTTGATTTCGACGCACAAAAAGCTCAACAGCAACAGGCTGCGATGCAGCAGGCGGCCCAAAGCGGCACGTTGACAAAAGAGCAGGAGCGCGGTCTAAGCGCCGAACAAAAGGCTGCTCTCGAAAAGCAGATGAAGGAGCAGTCGGAGTCAATCAAGAAGAACAAAGCGTTGAACGACGAGTTCAATGCGGCCAAAACGGCCGCGCAGGCCAAGGATTACGCGACGGCTGAGCAACATTTCCAAAAGGCCGGCGAGATCGATCCGAATCAGATCGCGATTTGGGCGGGCCTGGGGGATGTGGAGTATCAGTGGGGCATGTCGCAGCCTGCAACGCAACGCAACGCAACATTGGATAAGGCTGCCGAAGCCTACAAAAAAGCCCTAGCATTGAAACCGGACGATGCGGCGTTGTACAACCAACTCGGCAACGTTTACGGCGCGGAAGGCAAGATTCCGGAAGCGACAGAGGCATTGACAAAGGCGGCTCAGCTCGACCCGCAGATGGCGGCGAAGGCATACTACAATCTCGGCGCGAATCTGGTCAACACCGGGAAATCGGACGAAGCCGCGGATTTCTTTAAGAAGGCGATCGATGCCGACCCGAACTATGCCGACGCCCATTATCAATACGGCATCTGCCTGATGGCAAAAGCGCAGGTGGATTCGAGCGGAAAGATCACGCCGCCGGAAGGCACCGCCGATCAATTCCAGAAATACCTGGATTTAAAGCCGGATGGTCCGTACGCGCAATCGTCAAAGGATATGTTGACCCAACTCGGCTCTTCCGTGAATACGACGTACAAAGCTCCCAGCGCCTCGAAGTCGAAAACCAAGAAAAAGCAGTAATTCGCGCGCAGCTTTGCGTCAAGAAAGGTGAGGCGGTCCCGGCTGCCTCACCTTTCTTTGTATTGTGGTAGTAGCCGCAGATGTTTCGATTTATCCTGTACACGCTTCTCCTCATCATCGTGATCTCGATTGTGAAATCGGTGGTCGGCGCGGTGATGAAGAGTTTCGGGAACTTTGCGGGGCGTCCGGACGCGCCACCGCGGGCGAAAGGCCGTCAGTCGAGCGCGCAACTCGGCGGCGATCTGCACCGCGATCCGGTTTGCGGTACCTTCGTCGCGGAAAGCACTGCTTTCCAACGCCGGCTAGGCGATCAAACGTTCTACTATTGCTCGAACGCCTGCCGGGAAAAGCACGCTCTGGTTACAAAGTAGGGTGGATCGAACCGGCGTTTCCAAGCACCGCGCATCCCCCGCGCTCGCGTGCGGCGGCTCCGTTTCCAAGTTGCCTCCACACGGAGCCGCCTTGCGTGAGCAAGCTGGCGTCCGCAACCGCGTGCGGCTCTGTTCTCTAATCTAGTTCTATGCGCTCCATTTCTCTCGGTGCTCTCGCCGAACAACTCGGCTGTGAACTCGCCGGCGACCCGAGCATTCAAATTGCCGGCGTTTCGACGCTCGAAAAGGCCGGGCCCGGCGAAGTCACCTTCCTGGCAAACCTGAAGTATGCGCCGAAGGTGAAACAGACTCGCGCCGCCGCTGTATTTGCGACCGAGCGGCTGGCCGGGATCGCCGCCGCCACACTGATTTCCGGGAATCCTTATTACGACTTTGCCCGCGCGCTGGCGATCTTTTATCAGCCTCCCAAGCAGAAACCTGGCATTCATCCGACCGCGATTATTGCACCTTCCTCCAGGGTCGGCGCGGGGGCCTCAGTCGGCGCTTATGCCGTTATCGGGGAGAACGTTACGATAGGCGCGCATGCGGCGATTTACCCACACGCAGTGATTTACGATGGCTGCACGATCGGCGACAATTTCACCGCTCATTCGCACTCGTCGGTTCGCGAGTTCTGCCGAATTGGCGATCGAGTGACCCTGCACAACGGGGTGGTCGTGGGCGGAGACGGCTTCGGGTTCGCCAAACATGCCGACGGATCCCAATTCAAAATTGTTCAGTCGGGCGTGACAGTGATTGAGGACGACGTCGAAATACAGACCCTTACGTCCGTGGACCGTGCCAGCATGGGCGAAACAAGAGTAAAACGGGGAGCTAAGATCGACAGCCTAGTCCAAATCGGCCACGGGTGCATCGTCGGCGAAGATAACATCATCTGCGCACAGGCCGGGCTGGCCGGCAGCACAATTCTCGAGGCGAATGTCATTATGGCCGGGCAATCCGGCTCGGCCGGACACATCACCATTCACAAGGGAGCGACCGTGTATGCACAGGCGGGAGTAGGACATGACGTTCCGGAAAATACGGTAGTCGGCGGCTCGCCCGCATTCGAAGTCCGGGATTGGCTACGAGCCTGCACCGCGTTCACCAAATTGCCCGAAATGTGGAAACTGGTGCGTCAACTCGACCGCCAGATGCGTAACCGGAACAGCCCCAATGCGGGCGGCGAACCCGAGTAAATCCAGCGGTCCAGTATTCTGGGACGGTGTACTCCGTGATTGGGTAAACGCATTTATTTATGGCCACGGTCCCACCAGACTATTTCCATCGCCCCGTAGCGTATAAGGACGACGCTTTCATCGAAAGTCATGAGGCGCGTCCGCTGCGAATCCTTTCCGAATACCTCTGGCCGTTGGTGCATCTGGAAGAAGAAAAGATCCAGGACACGATCGTATTTTTCGGGTCGGCGCGCCTGAAAGAAGATGGCCCGCTGGGCAAGTATTACGAAGAAGCACGCGAGCTCGCACGCCTGGTCACGGAATGGTCCGCCAGTTTGAACCAGAGCATGAACAGGTTTGTCGTTTGCTCAGGGGGCGGTCCGGGCATCATGGAGGCGGCGAATCGAGGAGCCTACGAAGCAGGCGGCAAAACCGTCGGCCTCAACATTGGCTTGCCCTTCGAACAGCGGCCAAATCCTTACATTACGCCGGAGTTGTCGTTCGAATTTCATTACTTCTTCATGCGCAAGTTCTGGTTCGCCTACCTTGCGAAGGCGCTGGTCGTCTTTCCGGGCGGCTTTGGGACCTTGGACGAAATGGGCGAAATCCTGACGCTTGCGCAAACCAAAAAGCTCGAGGGCAAAATCCTGATTGTGCTGTATGGCTCGAAGTTCTGGAACGAGGTCATCAACTGGCAGGCGCTGGTGGATCACGGCATGATCGCGGAATCGGATTTGGATCTTTTCCGATTCGCGGACGATCCCGCGACCGCGTTGCAAATACTGAAGGAAGGCTTGACGAAGTACTACCTGGAGCCCGAAGAGACGCTGCCGAAGAGCGAGGAAGCGCCCGAGATCGCGCGCTCACGGCTATCCTGAGAATGCAAGCACCGCGAGAGCAGTAGAATATGGCCGATTCGAATCGCATGCGGGCATCAATGCGGAACCTCTATGGCAGCGTGGGACGTGTTGGCCTGATCTTTGCGATCGCGCTGGCGTTGTTCATCGTACTGCTGCTGGCCGGGAACACCGGATTCTTTCTGGTGCTCGACATCATTGTCCTTGCGGTCACCGGAATCTGGCTGGCCATCCGTTCCCTGCGGTACTTGATGAGCCGGTCCCTCTGGAGCCTGCGGAACCGGCTGCTGACGGTATATGCCTTGACCGGTGTGTTGCCTATCCTGCTGATCCTCGTGCTGGTCGGGCTATGCGGATGGGCCCTGACAAGCGAACTAGCTATCCATCTTGCAAGCTCCGAACTGGACCGGCGTCTGGGGACAATCCAGGCGGCGGCGGAAGCCCTGGAGAAAACTACTCCGGACGACCGGAAGTATGCCGCGCCGAACATTCTCGCGTACTTCAAGGTGCGCTTTCCCGGCATTCGCCTTTATACGTCAGATGCGAGTGGTGAACACGGCTATCCGCCGGACAGCCCGCCTTTGAATCTGCCACCTGGCTGGCAGGCCGCGCACGGCTTGCTCGAACGCGACGGCAAGTTCTATGGCTGGTCCCATATTGTGAAACCCGGTGAAACCATTACGGCTCTCGCGCCGCTAACGGATGCGTTGATCGCGGACCTGGTGCCCAACCTTGGACAGATTGTTCTCACGGAAACGCCTCATCGCGGCGAGAATTTCGATAGTTTCTCTTTTGAGAAACAGCGTGGTTGGCAGCCCAGCCGGAAGCCGGGAAAAGATACCAAGCCTCAGCCGCATCCTCTCGCGATCCACAATGCGGGCGTTATTCCTCCGCCCATAAATCGCTTCGACATCGATGTCCCCTGGGTGGCGTTTTATCCGCACTACGACTGGAACGATCCGAACCGCAAATACTCGGCGGTGCTGCTGGTAAGGAGCCGTCCGTCCGCCGTGCTCTCCGCAATCTTCACCGGAACAGATCAATTGCGATCGGTCCTGGTCGGCGCCATGATCGCGGTCGCGATCCTGTTCCTCCTGGTGGAAATCGTCGCGCTTGTCATCGGAGTGTCCCTCTCGCGCAGAATCATGCGCGCGGTCAATGAATTGTACGAGGGCACGCGGCGGGTTATCTATGGAGACTTCCGTCACCGGATTCCGGTTCGCGGAGGGGATCAAATCGGCGAGCTGACCACATCGTTCAACCAGATGACCGGCAATCTGGAGCGTCTCTTATCTGTCGAGAAAGAAAAAGAGCGGCTGCAGGCTGAACTTGAGATTGCCCGTGAAGTGCAAATGCAGCTATACCCGAAGATTGCGCCTCCACAACGTGGATTGCGCCTGACCGTCTGCTGCGATCCCGCGCGGGTGGTCTCAGGCGATTATTACGATTATGAGCCGGTACACACGGACAAGCTTGCGTTTTGCATTGGAGATGTCGCTGGAAAGGGCATCTCGGCCGCATTATTGATGGCCACGGTTCAGGCCGCGTTGCGGGCGCAAACCAGCGCGGCGGCCGAGCGACTCGATCACGGGAGCGTCGGCTTGCTGGATGCCGCGCGAGTGGTATCGGAGCTCAACCGGCAGGTCTATGCGCATACCGCGCCCGAGAAATATACGACTTTCTTTTTCGGACTGTTCGATGAGATAACCGGGACTTTGACATACACAAATGCGGGACATCTGCCGCCCATTTTGATTCGCAAAAACTCCGCATCTCTTCTGGACATCAATGGCACGGTCGTGGGCGCCTTTCCGTTTTCCGTCTACAACGAAAGTAAGGTATTGCTGGAGCCCGGCGACCTGCTGATTTGCTACACGGACGGAATCACGGAGCCGGAAAACGCTTACGGCGAAATGTTTGGAGAAGATCGCCTGATCGAGATTGTGAAGCGGAGCCGCCATCAGGACGACTCGGCGATCATCGGCGGCATTATTGACGCCGTGCGCAACTGGCATGCAGCCGACGAAATGCCGGACGATATGACTCTGCTGATTGCGCGCCGTGTGGAGGCCAATGTCACTTAGTTATGGAGCGTCCCCTACCCGAGAAATCGTAATCTGTTGTGGTGGCGAGGCATGCCTCGACTATGAGCCCGCCCCAGAGGAAATTTTCCTACTCGTGGCGCCGCCACGTGTCTGCAGCGCCGAGACTCGTCCCGGCGAGCCCGGAAACCCGACATGCCTCGAAAACTGAATGACATTGGCCTGGAGATCTTGTGAAAATTCTGACCGCCGCCGAAATGCGTGAAGTGGACAGGCTCACGATCGAGCGCGGCATACCGGGCCCGATCTTGATGGAAAACGCCGGAAGCCGCGTAGTGGACTATCTCCGCGAAATGTTCTCTCCTCTGGCTGGGCATCGAATTGTCGTATTCTGCGGGAAAGGAAACAACGGAGGCGATGGCTTCGTTGTCGCGCGACAACTGTTTCAACGCCGCCTTTGCGCGGAACTCACCGTTATCGAGTCGTTCCCGCGCGAATCATTGAGCGGCGATGCGGCACAAGCGCGAGCCATGTTGCTCGCCGCCGGATGCGCTACGTTTCCGAACATTCCGGAGCAGGCGCTGCAAGCGACGCTTGTCATCGACGCGCTGCTCGGAACCGGCATTAAAGGACCGGCCAAGGGAGCGACGCTCGACGGAATCCGCGCCATCAATACGCGATTCCCCCATGCGCTAAAGGTGGCCGTCGACATCCCATCGGGATTTCCAACCGATGAGCTAGTAGCCGAAGGAGAGTACGTACAGGCGAGCCATACCATCACCTTCACGGCATTGAAACGCAGCCAGGCGCTATCGCCATCCTATGAAGCGATGGGGCGCCTCGCGGTTTATCCCATTGGGACACCTGATGAATTATGCGAGGACAACGATCGACACAAGCTGCGGCTGACGAGAACCGGCGACATCGCGCGGCTATTCGCTCCTCGATCGCGAAATTCGAACAAGGGCATGTATGGCCATGTGCTGGTGGTCGCGGGATCCGTCGGCAAGACCGGAGCTCCTGCCATGACGGGCATTGCCGCTCTTAGAACTGGCGCGGGCCTTGTGACGGTAGCCTCGGCTGGTAGCGCCATTCCCAACATTGCCGGCGTCTCTCCGGAGCTGATGACCGAACTATTGCCGCAAACGACAGCGGGTCACATCGCCAAAGCGGCTCGAGAAAATATAGAAATCCTGTTGCAAAACAAAACGCTGCTTGCATTGGGCCCTGGACTTGGCACGGATCCGGAAACGGTCGAGTTGGTCCGCGAACTCTATGAGAGTGTCGAACAGCCCATGGTGGTGGATGCCGATGGACTCAATGCGCTTGCCGGAGGCAGCCTGCAAACGCATAGGACACGTATCCTGACGCCGCATCCCGGCGAAATGGGACGCCTGACTGGAAAGTCGGCGAAGGAAGTTCAAGCGGCGCGACTGGAATTGGCTAGCGAGCTTGCGCAACGATCCGGCGCAACAATTGTCCTGAAAGGCGACCGCACCGTAATCGCGTTCGCCGATGGAGATGCCTGGGTCAATCCTACGGGAAACCCGGCGCTCGCCACGGGCGGCACGGGCGATATTCTTACCGGAATGATTGCGGGCCTGGTTGCGCAATTCCTTACGGATTGGAAGCGCGCCGTTGCCGCTGCGGTCTGGCTGCACGGCCGCGCTGGAGAACTGGCCGCCGGGGAACTCGGCGAACAGCCGGTCATTGCAACCGATCTGCTGCACTACCTGCCCACGGCGATCGCGGAGTGCCGTGCTGCAGTTTGAAACGCGCTCCGACGAGGAAACGCGCGAGGCGGGCCGCGCGGTGGCGCAAAAGCTTCCCGCAAGCGCCTTAGTGCTGCTGTCGGGCGAGCTTGGCGCGGGAAAGACGACGCTCGTGAAAGGCATTGTAGACGGCTTGGGCATCGCCGGCGCCGACGATGTATCGAGTCCGACGTACACGATCGTCCACGAATACGGTGAACCTGTCCGCGTATATCATGTGGACCTCTACCGGCTGGATACGGAAGAAGAAGTGCGCGGCTTCGGCTTTGAAGACTTGCTCGATCGGCGTGCATTGGTGCTGGTCGAATGGGGCGAACGATTCCCGCAATTGCTGCCGCGTGAGCGGATTGAGATCACGATCGATACCACAGGCGAGTCAAGCCGCCGGATCACCGTCCGAGGGCTGAGTTCAGATAGCCCGGCGTCAAGCATCGGTGGCACTTGAATTAGGCGGGAGAGGCATGCCTCGCTCCTACGACAGACTACGAATTTCTTGTAGGGGGCCAGGGGCATGCCCGGCATGAACGCCGCTCCGGTAGACGGCATTGACCTTACGCTCCCATCTCAGCTTCGGGATCTTGTGTCACATCGATACGATCTTGCTCGCGCCGCTAATGGCTGCCTCTCTTGGCGCGGCTGCTAAGATTGTTTCTTAGTCGAGCTGATAGCGCTTGCAGATTTCATTGCGGGCGCAAGCCAACTGAAGTTTATGGAGCGAATATGTTTCCTGCTTCAGGTAAAACCCGATCGCCTGGACGAGTACAAGGAGCGGCACCGTAATGTGTGGCCCGAGATGCTCGATGCCTTGCGAAAGACAGGCTGGCGCAACTATTCGTTGTTCTTGCGCGAAGACGGCTTGCTGGTTGGCTATCTGGAAACGGACGATTTGCAACAATCGTTGAGCGAGATGGCAGCGCAAGATGTCAATACCCGATGGCAGCGCGAGATGGCCGAGTATTTCGCCGATCTGAATGGACGCCGTCCCGACGAAGGTTTCTTGCAGCTCGAACAGGTATTTCATCTCGATTGAATCGAATTGAATGCACGAAGCATAAATGTCGCGGGCGTAACGAATGGTCGCGGTGGCGCACGGGGCCCCAGCGGTAACGGAGTTGTTGTTAAAACACTCTTCGTATACGATGGCATCTGGAATTTGCCGCTGGGTGCATTTCGCTTGACCGTTTCGGACCCTTCGCGTTTAATTGGTGGGTGCGCAGATTTGAGAAAGAATAGATCTTCAACGATGGCGGCTCCAAAATAGTCCGATCTATTTGAAGCCGTCGCGAATTGTGTTCCGCTCGCCGCGAGCGGAATTGGCCGCCAGGTCAAGGGACAAGGGGATGACACGTCGATTAGCTGTGCTCACTGTGGTATGCGCGGAATTGGTCTTCGCCGGCACGGCCGGCGATCATCCGATTGAGAACATATTCCGGCCACTCTCAACGCCCGCGCATGAAATCTCCGACGTTTCGTTCCTGGCCGTCATTATCTGCGCCGTCATTTTTTCGGTGGTTGCCGGACTGCTGACGTATGCCATCATCCGTTATCGTCGTCGCCCGGGGGACAGCGACGCCGAGCCACCGCAAGTCTACGGCAGTAATCAAATTGAAGCGGCGTGGACCGTTATTCCATTGTTGATCGTGTTTGTGTTGATTATGGTCAGCGCCCGCGTGATCGCCTCGGTACAGAACGCAAAGCCGCCAGCCAACGCGCTGCACGCGACGGTTGTGGGACATCAATGGTGGTGGGAGTTTCGCTACCCTAGCCTGGGCATCGTCACCGCAAATGAGCTTCATGTTCCGTTGAGCGATACAGCGCATCCGCAACCTACTTTTCTGAAGCTCGAATCCGTGGACGTCGCTCATAGCTTCTGGGTGCCGCGATTGAATGGCAAGACAGACGTCATTCCCAACCGCGCCAACGATATGTGGATCGATCCTCATGAAGCCGGCGACTTCATCGGCAACTGTGCCGAATACTGCGGAACCCAGCACGCAAACATGCTGATCCACGTGATCGTCCAGCCGAAACCCGATTTCGAACGATGGGTGGCGGAGCAGCAGCTCCCGGCTGTCGAAGACCCATCCGTAGCGGCGGATAAGCAAGCCTTTCTTTCGGTTTCATGCGTCAACTGCCACACAGTAAAAGGCACTTCCGCCTCTGGCGTGTTTGGACCCGATCTAACGCACCTGATGAGCCGTAAATATCTCGCTTCCGGAGTATTATCGAACACGCCGGAAAATCTGCGCGCCTGGATAAAAGATCCGCAGGCAATCAAGCCCGGGTGCCTCATGCCCGCGATGCACCTCACGGACAATGAACTGGATTCGGTGGTGGCGTATTTGCGCACTTTGAAGTAACGAAGACTCCCATGGCAACTGTCGACTATCCCTTGGAAAAATCCCGACGGCAGCGCGAATTCTCGTTGTCGGAGGCGCTGTACAGTTGGGTGGCAACGGTCGATCACAAGCGGCTTGGCCTGATGTATATGACATCGGCCATCATTTTCTTTCTGATCGCCGGTGTCATGGCAATGGTGATTCGAGCGCAGTTGATTGTTCCCGAAAACCACGTAGTCGGTCCGCAAACTTTCAACCGGCTGTTCACAATGCACGGCACCACGATGGTCTTTTTGGTGGGAATGCCGATCATCGCCGGGATGTCGAATTATCTGATTCCGCTGATGATCGGCGCGCGCGACATGGCGTTTCCGCGGTTGAACGCGTTCGGTTACTGGATTTTTCTATTTGGCGGCATTCTTCTCTATTTCAGCTATCTCGGCGCGAACGGTTTGTTCGGCGCCGGGTCGGCGCCCGATGTTGGATGGTTCGCCTATGCGCCGTTAACCGAACGGGCGTTTTCGCGCGGAACAAGCACCGACTATTGGATTCTCGGCATTCTGGTGAGCGGCATCGGAAGTATCGTAAGCGCCATCAACGTGATTGCCACCACGCTCAGCATGCGTTGCAAGGGCATGAAGCTTTCGCGGATGCCTTTGTTCGTCTGGGTGATGGTGGTAGACGCGTGGATGGTAATCCTGGCTTTGCCGCCGCTGACCGCGGGACAGGTCATGCTGCTATTCGACCGCTATCTTGGAGCCAATTTCTTTAACACGCAGGCTGGTGGATCCGCTGTCTTATGGCAGCACTTCTTCTGGATCTTCGGGCATCCCGAGGTTTACATTCTCATCTTCCCGGCGTTTGCGACCGTCTCCGAGGTTGTGCCGGTGTTTTCGCGCAAGCCGATTTTCGGCAGACAGGCGATGGTCGGCGCCGTGGTCGCCATCGGCTTCATCAGCTTCGGCGTTTGGGCGCATCACATGTTCGCCGTGGGCATGGCTCCGATCTCGAACATTTTTTTCGCAACCGCGAGTTTCTTAGTGGCGGTGCCCACGGGCGTGAAAATTTTCAACTGGCTGGCGACCATCTGGGGCGGCAAGATTCGTTTTGCGACGCCGATGCTTTTCTGCGTTGCATTCATTTTTCAATTCCTGATTGCCGGCCTGACCGGAGTGATGCTGGCTGTCACGCCTTTCGACTGGCAGTTGACCGATTCCTATTTTGTCGTCGCTCACTTTCACTACACGTTGACCGGCAGTTTCCTTTTCGGTGTGTTCGCCGCAATCTATTACTGGTTTCCCAAAGCCACCGGAAAAATGTTGAGCGAGACGATCGGCAAATGGCATTTCTGGCTGCTTGTCATCGGTTTCCATTTGACATTCGATCCGCAGCACATCCTGGGCATCCTTGGGATGCCGCGGCGTGTATACACGTATGCTCCCGGACGCGGCTGGGAACCGTGGAACATGATCTCGTCGATTGGAGCGGCGATTCAGGCCATCGCTATTATTTGCTTCGCATGGAATGTGATTCGAGCCCTCATCAAAGGAGAAAGGGCGGGCGACGATCCGTGGGATGCCTGGACACTGGAATGGACCACAACGTCGCCGCCACCCGAATATAACTACGAAACCGATCCGGAAGTTCGCAGCAGCCGCCCCCTCTGGGATTTAAAACATCCGGAAGATCCGGATTGGAAGTACGAATAGAGATCATCATGGCTAGTTCCGCCACACAACCTGTTGAGACCGAATGGAGGCTGCCCGATAGAGGCACGGTCGGCATTATCTCGCTGATCCTGACCGAAATCTCGCTTTTCTCGATTTTCGTAATAGCTTATCTTTTCTACATCGGCAAAAGCCTGACAGGTCCGTTCCCGAAAGACGTTCTTGAATTTCCGGTCCTCGCGACCATTTGCCTGCTCTCGAGCAGCGGCACCATCGTCTTCGCCGAGCACGCGCTTAAACACCGCAAAATGGCGATGTTCAAGATGTGGTGGGCCGTCACCATTGTTTTGGGCCTTGTATTCCTATATGAAACGGGAGTCGAATGGCACGACCTGATCTATGACAAGCATTTAACAATCGCCACGAACGTTTTCGGGTCCACCTTCTATTCGCTAGTCGGATTGCACGCGACTCACGTGATCGTGGGCATGACATTTTTGTTGATTGTGTTCATCGTAACCATGCGAGGCTTCCCCATACACACGCAGATTCGGCGAGTCACTTTTCTCTCCTGGTACTGGCATTTCGTCGATGCGGTCTGGGTAGTGGTCTTCACGGTTGTGTATATCGTTGGTAGGTAAGAAATGGCCGAGGAAGATACAAAACACGATTATCCAGATGCAGTGGACATGCCGGCGCCTTCGTTCTGGCCGATGATCCTCGCATTCGGAGTCACTCTGTTGCTCACCGGCATCGTCACGAACTACGTCGTGACTCTCGTCGGATTCGTCCTGTCGGCGCGCGCGGCCGTCGGCTGGTGGCGCGACGTGATTCCGCATGAACTGCACGAGGAAGTTCCTGTCCGGCATCCAGCCGATTGGGCTGTGCCGGTGCGGACCACCGGACGTTCCGTCGCAAGTCTACGAGTGGGCGCCGCGCACCACCGCATGAGAATTCCCGAGCGGGTCCATCCGTATAAGGCCGGAATCTGGGGAGGAATTGCGGGCGGTATCGCGATGGCGATACTTGCCTGCATCTACGGTCAAGTCGCGCATGGGAGCATTTGGTATCCGGTCAATCTGCTCGCGGCCACGGTGCTTCCATCGATCTCACAAGCCGGCGAGACCGCGCTTGGCCAGTTTCAACTCGTCGCTTTCGGCGTTGCCGTCGGAGTTCATACTATTACGTCGATTCTCGTCGGCGTCCTTTATGCGGTGACGCTGCCGATGTTCCCGCGGCGGGCGCCTTTATGGGCCGGATTCATCGTCCCGCTGTTCTGGACCGGCCTGATCGCCGCGACGCTGGCTCTCACCAACCCTGCCTTAAACGATCACATCAATTGGATTTGGTTTATCGCCTGCCAAATTGCGTTTGGTCTTGTCGCCGGATTCGTCGCGGCCAAAACACAACGTATCGATACGATGCAGAATCTTCCCTTTATTGAACGCGCCGCCATTGAAAGCCAATGGTCGGAGAAGCCGGACGGTAAAGGACGGCAATGAAGGCTGCCGCCGCCGCACTGCCGCTGATTGCGCTCCTCGGATTCAATTCGGGTTGCGGTAAGCCGACCGGGCAAGCAAAACAACCTGAGGCAGTGATGGATTTCCATCAACTCTTCTCTGAGAATTGCTCGGCTTGCCACGGCGTGTCCGGACAGAAGGGAGCCGGACCAAGGTTGAACGATCCGTTATATCTGGCGCTTGTGACGAAGCAGGATTTGTATAACGTGATCGAAAAGGGGCGTCCCGGAACCCCCATGCCCGCGTTTGCGCAAAGCAGTGGAGGCCCGCTGGCGGAGAAGCAGATTCAAGCGATCGTCGACGGCATCGAAAAAGATTGGGCCAAGCCGGTCAATTTGCAAGGCGCCGCTCTGCCCGTCTACAGCATTGCGAAAGCGCCGCAGGGAGACGCCAAACGCGGGCAGGCGCAGTACATGAGGAACTGCATGATGTGCCACGGCTTCGGCAGCTTCAAAGGCATGGCGGGACCTATTACAGATCCGAATTACCTGGCGCTCGCCAGCGATCAATATCTGCGGACCACTGCCATCGTCGGAAGAATCGACTGGGGCATGCCCGATTGGCGTCACCGCATTCCGGGACATGTCATGAACGACCAGGACATCTCGGACGTTGTCGCCTGGCTCGCCTCGCAGCGCCCCAAGGGATACATGATGGCCGAAAACCAATCCACCAACAACTCTTCCTCGAATCGGTCCGGCCCCGGTTCGGAAAGGGAGCCCAAGCAATGACCGAACAAACAGCAAACGAGGTGAAAAATCCAACCCGCCGCAATGTCCTTTTTAAAGTAGGCGTCGCCGTGAATGCCGTCGCGGGCGTGCTCGTGGCCATACCGATCGTCGGTTACATATTCTCCGCTTTCGCCCATCCCAAACTAGTCGGGAGCGAAGCCTGGATTCCCCTGGGCGACGCCAATACGTACGTCACCGGGCAGACGCGTCTCGCAACGTATCGAAATCCCTTTACGCGTCCCTGGGACGGCGCCACCGCGGAAATTCCCTGTTGGGTCCGCCGCATCGACGAGCGCAAATTCCAGGTATTCGCCATCAACTGCACCCATTTGGGCTGTCCGGTCCGATGGTTCCAGGAATCAAAACTATTCATGTGTCCATGTCATGGAGGAGTCTACTACGAAGATGGCTCGAAAGCCGCCGGACCGCCGCCGCGGGGCTTGTTCGAATACAGCACGAAAGTCGAGAACGGCAAACTCTACGTGAAGGGTGGAATCCTGCCAACGCTCTCCGAACCCTTGACGTCGTAAGAAACGCTACTCCCTTATGCTGCGATCTGTTTACAACTGGCTCGATAAGCGCCTCTACCTGACGAAACTGTTTCAGTCGACAGCGGGCCATCATGTGCCCGCCAATTCTGGAAGCTGGTTTTACGTGTTCGGGAGCGCGACGCTGCTGTGCTTTATTTTGCAGATCGTCACCGGCACGCTGCTCGCGCTCGTCTATGTGCCGTCCACCAACGAAGCTTGGAAGAGCCTTCAATATCTGAATCATGTTCAGTATCTGGGCTGGTATTTGCGCGCCCTTCACAATTGGGGGTCTAATTTCATGGTGGCGCTGATGACTCTGCACATGGTGCAGGTCTTTCTATTCGGCGCTTACAAATACCCGCGCGAGCTGACATGGGTCAGCGGCGTCTTCCTGCTCGTCGCCACTCTCGCCATGGCGTTCACAGGCCAGGTAATGCGCTTCGATGAAGATGCGTACTGGGGGTTGGGCATTGGCGCTTCCATCACGGGACGCGTGCCGTTTATCGGAGACAGGCTGGTTCACCTTCTTCTCGGCGGCCCTATCATTGCCGGTGAAACGCTGTCGCGCTTTTTCGCTCTGCACGTCTTCGTCATCCCCGCGATCATTATCGGCATTGTCGGCATGCACCTGCGCCTGGTGCTCACAAAAGGCATCAACGAATATCCGGTTCCCGGCAAACCGGTGCGACGAGATACCTACGACGGCGAGTACGAGAAGATCATCGAGAAACAGGGCGTCCCCTTCGTGCCGGATGCGATCGGTAAGGACCTCATCTTCGCGGCCCTGGTGCTGGTTTTGATTCTCGCGTTTTCGGCGATTTTTGGACCCGCGGGGCCGTCCGGGCCGCCGGACCCCACGCGTGTCGACACCGTGCCTCGTCCAGATTTTTATTTCCTGTCCGTTTTCGCCGCGCTCGCGCTACTGCCGGACTGGATGGAAACCATCGTCCTCTTCGTGATGCCGGTGTTGATGGTCGGATTTCTCTTCATACTGCCCTTTATTTCCGGAACGGGAGAAAAGAGCGCGCGTAAAAGGCCCGTCGCGGTGCTCAGCGTGATCACCATCTTCCTCGTCCTAGGCACGTTGACGTATATGGGAGACACTGCTCCATGGTCGCCCAAAATGAATGCCTGGAGCGGTCAGTCCGTTCCTGTCGATCTGCTGCAGCATCGGACGCCGCTCGAAATGCGTGGCGCCCTGGTTCTGCAAAACAAGCAGTGCCGTAATTGCCATAGTCTCGAAGGACACGGCGGGCAGCGCGGTCCCGCGCTCGATGACGTAGCCACGCGGCTCACTCGCGATCAGCTCATCCGGCAGGTGATCCAGGGCGGCGGCAATATGCCCGCCTATGGAAAGAATCTCAGCCCGGCCGAGGTGGACGCGCTGGTTGCGTATATGCTGACACTTCACCCGCCGAGCCATCCGCCAGCACGCGATTCGGCCCAGCCGCAAATATCGGGAAACCCCAATGCAAAAGAGCGCGGCGTCGGAGAAGCGGTGCGCAAAAGCATGACGGGCAAATCGCAGTAATTGCAGTGGATACTGTTGCAAGCGCGGCGTTCAGTTCGTGGTCGTTCGATCCTCAGGTAATCGTCCCGATCCTGCTCGCGGCCGGCATTTACGTTCGAGGCTGGCTTCGGCTCCGGCGCGTGCTTCCATCCGAGTTTTCAGACTCTCAGCTTGCGTCGTTCCTTTCGGGGCTCGCGCTCGTCTTCGTCGCAATCGAATCGCCGCTCGACACGTTCTCGTCGCTGCTGCTCGGCGTCCACATGGTGCAGCATCTTCTGTTGATGATGATTGCGCCGCCGCTCATCCTCTACGGGCAGCCAATGCTCCCGATGCTTCGCGGTTTGCCTCGCAAATTCGTGCGCGAGGCTCTGGGGCCATTCCTACGCTGGCCCGTCCTGCGAGGCGTGGGCGCGGTGCTGATCTCGCCTGCGTTTGCCTGGGCGGCGTATAACATCAGCACCGTCGGGTGGCATCTTCCCGCGCTCTACGAGCTTGCGCTCAGTTCCCCGTCATGGCATCGGCTGGAGCACGCGTGTTTCTTCTGGACCGCGATTCTGTTCTGGTGGCCGGTGATTCAGCCATGGCCGAGCCGTCCTCGCTGGAACCGCTGGATCGTCGTGCCCTATCTTCTGTTGGCGGACATTGTGAATACGGCGGTTGCCGCGACATTTATCTTTGCCGACAAGATCCTGTATCCGAGCTACGCCGGCAACGCATTCGCCGGCATCAATCCCCGCACCGACCAGAGTTTCGCCGGTGGCATCATGTGGGTGCCCGGCTCCATCTTTTATCTGTTTCCCGCGGTAATCATCGTGGTACGTCTGGTGGGTGGAACTCCAAAGCGGGAAGCAGCGCCGCGGCCGGCGACCGGCCTGGTTCAAATCCAACGCACCCGCGAATCTCGAAAGATCTTCGATCTACTCCGAATCCCGCTGTTGGGCGCGGTGCTGCGATGGAAATATAGCCGCCGCATGGCGCAAGCAGTGATGCTGCTGCTCGCCGCCGCCATCGTGGTGGATGGATTCATGGGCCCGCAAATGGCGCCCATGAATCTCGCTGGAGTGCTGCCTTGGATCCACTGGCGGGGGCTCGTGATTCTCGCGTTGCTGATCGCCGGCAATTTCTTCTGCATGGCGTGTCCTTTCATGCTGCCTCGCGAACTTGCAAAACGCATATTGCCCGCTCGCTTCCGCTGGCCCGCTCAATTGCGATCGAAATGGTTCGCCGCGGGCCTGCTTGTTCTGTATCTATGGGCTTATGAGGCGTTCAGCCTCTGGAACAGCCCCGCGTGGACCGCATGGATCGTCGCCGGATATTTCGTCGCGGCGTTCACAATTGATGGACTGTTTCGGGGCGCGGCGTTTTGCAAATACGTCTGTCCCATCGGCCAGTTCAATTTCATCAATTCGCTGGTGTCTCCGTTCGAGGTCAAGGTCCGCGAAGAGAAGACCTGCCAGAACTGCCAGACCTACGACTGCATTCGAGGAAACGCTACGCAACGCGGCTGCGAGCTATACCTCTTTCAGCCGAAAAAAACAAGCAATCTCGATTGCACGTTCTGCCTCGATTGCGTTCATGCCTGTCCTCACGACAACGTTGGAATCCTCGCGGTCCCGCCCGCGGCAACGCTGGTCGCCGATCCTTATCGGTCGTCCCTCGGGCGCCTGTCGAAGCGGCTCGATGTCGCGGCGCTCGCGTTGCTTCTGGTTTTTGGAGCGTTTGCAAACGCGGCCGGCATGATCGCGCCCGTGGTTTCCTTCGAAAGCGCTGTTGCTGGCGCGCTTCCCCGCCCGCTAATCATCCTGCTCCTCGCTGCATTTGGGCTGCTGATTGTGCCCGCCGCGGTCGTTTTTTTATGCACCGTTGCCAGCCGGATGGCCGGGCGAACCGGCACGCCCTGGCGTAGACTCACAGCGAGCTTCGGACTCGCACTCGTGCCCATCGGTTTCGCCATGTGGGCCGCGCATTTTGCCTATCATCTCGCGGCGGGATGGTTGACAGCGATCCCCGTTCTGGAGCGTAGCTGGGCGGACCTGCTTCAGAGTTCGGCGCCTGTCGATTGGAGCCTCTCGTCCTACGCTCTAATTCCGTCCTGGCTAACGCCATTGCAGATCCTCTTTCTCGATGCCGGGCTGCTGTTGACGCTATACATCGCCTGGCGTATTTCGCAGCGCTACGCGAGGGGCATTGCTTCCAGGCTGCGCTTAGCCGGCCCGTGGGGGGCTCTTGCGTGCGCGCTTTACCTGGCGGGCATTTGGATTCTGTTCCAACCGATGCAGATGCGCGGCACAATGATGATGCATTGATGCCGTTACGCCGGGCGATTCCATCGCTTTCGTTATTGTGTGCGTTACTCTGCCCCGCGACGTTGCTCGCGGACGGCGGCACAGTCCAGTTTCGCCAGAAAACCGGCCCGTTTTGGGTATCTCTGTTCACGACGCCGGCGCCGCTGCGGCCGGGCCGCGTCGATCTTAGCGTTCTGCTGGAATCGGAAGCCACCCACCAGCCTCTCCTCGACGCTGCCGTTCATATTGTGATCCGGAAAGGCGCTCGCACGATAATCTTGGACGCAACCAGGGCCCAAGCCACGAACAAGCTGCTCTATGCATCCCAGGCGGATATCCCTTCGCCGGGGCGCTGGGATGTCAAAGTGGTTGTGGATCGGAATGGGCAACAAGCCGCCGCGGCCGGAACGCTGTTAGTCCTGGACCCGCTGCCGCCTATCCTGATTTATTGGCCTTATTTCGCCATTGTCCCGGCATTTATCCTCCTGTTTGCCATTCATCAATTTTTGCGGCATCGCGAAAATCAGCGACGGCGGAGAGTTTGAGGTGCACCGATACGGAGCACCTTCCCAGCGGGCGAGGTATGCCTCGGCCGCTTCGCTTCAATGATTTTCGTCGCCTTGGGTCGCGCATGCTGGAGAAATTTTTCGGCGTCTGGCATCATGAGGATCGTTCTATATTTTTGAAAATATTTCAATAGAGAACTTCTGCATGAAAATTGCACAGGATATTACGGTTGCCAGTCTCGAAGGCAAGGCGCGCCGCGTTTTCGATCTGTCGGCGGCCAAGATAGAAGCGCTGGAACGGAGATGGAACCCGGCAAGCGGATCGCCAGTTTACACCATCCGCGGTCAATACACCAGCCGGGGGTGGACCGAATGGACACAAGGTTTCCAGTTCGGCTCCGCAATTTTGCAGTTCGATGCCACGGACGATCGCAAGTTTCTCGATATCGGGCGTGAGCGCACCGTATCCGAGATGGCAAAACACGTTTCACATATCGGTGTGCATGATCACGGCTTCAATAACGTGAGCACATACGGCAACCTCTTGCGCCTTTGGAATGAAGGCAGATTGGACGCCGACGAGTGGGAACGCAATTTCTACGAAGTGGCGCTGAAGTCTTCCGCGGCGGTCCAGGCGGCCCGGTGGTCCAGGACGTCGGATGGCGGCGGCTACATTTATTCGTTCAATGGCCCGCAATCGCTCTTTGTCGACACCATTCGTTCGCTTCGCGTTCTAGCAATTGGCCACCATCTCGGCCACGCCCTTATGGGCGAGAACGACCGCCGCATTTCCCTGCTCGAGCGATTGATCCAGCACGCGCAGGCTACCGCGAATTACTCCGTTTATTACGGAAAGGGCCGCGACATCTACGACGTCCGCGGACGCGTCGCTCACGAGAGCATCTTCAACCCGAACGACGGCAACTTCCGATGCCCCAACACCCAGCAAGGCTATTCGCCCTTCACTACCTGGGCGCGAGGCCTGGCTTGGGCAATGTGCGGCTTCGCGGAACAGCTCGAGTTTCTGCACACATTGGAGGATGGCGAGCTTGTTCCCTTCGGCGGACGTCCCCGCGTTGAAAGTCTGTTTCAACAGGCGGCCGAGGCAGCTTGCGATTTCTATATCGAGAACACCGCGCTCGACGGCGTGCCGTATTGGGATACCGGGGCGCCCGGCCTGCATCGCCTTGGCGAATGGAGAGAACGCGCTTCGCAGCCGTTCAACTTGTTTGAGCCCGTGGATAGCTCGGCGGCGGCCATTGCCGCGCAAGGATTGCTGCGGCTCGGCCGGTTCCTCAAAAACGATCGGTACTGGCGGGCCGGCTTAACGGTCTGCTCGACGCTCTTCGAAGATCCCTATCTGAGCGCCGATCCCGGCCAGGAAGGCCTGCTGCTTCACTCGGTCTATCACCGGCCGAACGGTTGGGATTTCATTCCCGAAGGCCACGCCATTCCGTGCGGCGAGGCCAGCATGTGGGGCGATTACCACGCGCGCGAACTGGCGCTGTATATCTTGCGAATTGGCGAGAACAAGCCTTATCTGACGTTTTGGAGTGAATAGATATGACGATTGCCGACCTTTCGAAAATAGACGGCCGCACCTACCCCGCCCGGCGGCGGACGCAAAATGTTGTAGGTGGCGCGAGCCCTATCCAAGCAGCAAATTTCTCGCTGGGGAATGTGACGCTCGAGCCCCATGGGGGTCAGGTTCCATGGCACAACCAGGAGCAGGAAGAAATCTATTTCATCATTGAGGGAACCGGCGAAATGTGCCTTGGCGAAGAACGCAAGACGTTATCGGGCGGGCAGGCCGTATACATTCCATCGCGAGTGTTTCATCAGTTGACGAATACGGGCGACACTCCGCTCCGCATGATTTACTGCTACGGACCGGCCGGCGACGTCGCGCACTGGCGCCAGGAACTCGATGGCACGCTGCCAAAGGCAGGTGTGGATGTTCCCCCTCTACCGGCAGGCGCACAGCCGCAATGCACTAAGACATTCGACAAATAAAAATGAGCATGAGCGAAAATACCATTCATCAAGTCGGCGTCATCATGAACGGCGTCACTGGGCGCATGGGGCTGAATCAGCACCTGCGTCGATCTCTTCTCGCAATCCGGCAACAAGGAGGCGTCGCCCTCGCTGACAATGAAACGATTCTGCCGAATCTGCTGCTGGTGGGAAGAAATCCAGTGAAGCTGGAAGCGATCTCGAAAGAGTGCGGAGGGCTTGCCTGGACGACCGATCTGGATGCCGCCCTTACGGATTCGGCCTACTCGATCTATTTCGATGCACAAACGACGGACCGCCGGGCCGCTGCCGTTAAGAAGGCGATCGCGGCCAAAAAACATATCTACTGTGAGAAGCCGATCGCAATGGATTTCAAAACGGCGCTTGAACTATACGAACTCGCGAAAAAGGCCGGAGTTAAAAATGGCGTCGTGCAGGATAAACTGTGGCTGCCCGGTTTGAGGAAACTGCAAACGCTGCGTGAGATCGGCTTTTTCGGCGAAATCTTTTCAGTTCGGGGCGAATTTGGCTATTGGGTCTTCGAAGGCAATCCTATTCCGGCGCAGCGCCCATCCTGGAACTATCGCAAAGAAGACGGCGGCGGCATGATCCTCGACATGCTCTGTCACTGGCGCTACGTCCTCGACAACCTTTTCGGCAACGTCGAATCGGTCTCGTGCCTGGGTGCAACTCACATCAAAAGCCGTTGGGATGAATCGGGCCGCGCGTATCCCTGCACAGCCGACGACTCCGCGTATGCCACGTTCAAACTGGCCGGCGATATCGTCGCGCATTTTAATTGCTCGTGGGCAACCCGTGTTCGCCGCGACGATTTGCTGACGCTGCATGTCGACGGCTCGAAGGGCTCGGCTGTCGCGGGTCTGCGCCATTGCTGGATTCAACCTTACGGCGCAACGCCACGCCCCGTCTGGAATCCGGATGTCGATAGTCCGTTGAATTATTTTGATCAATGGCAAAAAGCGCCCGAGCAGCAAAACTTCGACAACGCCTTCAAACAGCAGTGGGAATTATTTCTGCGCCACGTCGTTAAAAACGAGCCGTTCCGCTGGACGCTCCTCGAAGGAGCCAAAGGCGTCCAGCTTGCCGAAAAGGGCATCGAATCCTGGCGGAAGCGCTGCTGGGTAGATATTCCGGAAGTAAAAGCATAACCGTCGAACGGGCGTAACGACCGGTTCGCCTTGATCTCTTCGAGCTTCGCTTTCGGTCGCTGACGCTCCCGGCTCAGTTTCAAGATTTTCGCTGCCCCACGCAGTAGCCAAGCTCACCGTTCAGGCGAGAGTCCCCGCCAAACCTCTGACTTCCACACGGCCTCGCCATTGCGCAAAACCGCGTAGATTCCCTCCGGATAAACCTGTGGATTGTCGAACGTTGCCGGAGAATCCACAGTTTCCGGGTCGAACACCACTATGTCCGCGGCAAATCCTTCTTTGAGCACGCCACGTCTGTCAATATGGAATCGCTCGGCTGGTTTCATAGTGACTTTATGAACGGCCTCTTCGAGCGGCATCCATTTCTTTTCGCGGCAAACGGTCCCTAGTAATCGCGGAAATGTTCCGTATAAGCGCGGGTGCGGCCGCCCGTGAACATAAAAGCCGTCGCTGATGACCGAAGAGAGCGGATGGCAGAGCGACTGCCTGAGATTGTCCTCGCTTTGGTTGAAAGAAATGATGTTGACAGCGCCCTGCTCCTCGGCGATCAGGTCCATCAGGGCCTCAACAGGCTCGTTCGAACGCATCTCCGCGATTTGCTGAACGTTGCGCCCCACAACCGCTTCGTTTCGCGACGAGCCAACTGCAGAGATCACTACGTCTTCCCAGCGATGCGGTAGCCCGGCAATGGTTTCGCTGGCGATGCTTTCGCGTTGCGCGGTGTCCGCGAGGCGCGCCAGCAGGGCTTCCATACCGCCATCCAAGGTCCACTGCGGCAAAAGCTGTGTCGCCACCGTGCTCCCGGCGACATACGGATAGCAATCGAACTCGACGTCGATGCCTTCCGCTCGCGCCCGCTCAATCCGTTCGAGTGCGTGCTGCTGCCGGTCCCAATTCATCCGCCCGACCGTCTGAAAATGCGAAATTTGCAGCCGGCAGCCCGACTTTCTGGTGAGATCGAGTTGTTCCTCAATGGCTTCTTCAAGATGAAAACTGTATCCGCGAATGTGCGTGGCGTAAGTTTTGCCGTGCCGCGCAACCACACGGCAGCACCGCTCCAGTTCCTCGCTTGGAGCGCTGGATCCCGGCGCATACATCAAGCCGGTGGAGAAGCCCGCCGCTCCGCCCGTCAAGGCATCCTCCAGACAGCCCTCCATCGTGTCCTGTTCTCGCTCGGACAAGGCGCCTAACTTCGGTCCGGCAGCCGCAATCCGCAAACTGCCATGCCCCACGAGCGAGACAACACTGGCAAAACGAGTCCGGCGTTCTACCTCGCCGAGGTATTCCGCGGCACTGGTCCAGCCCCAGCCATCGTCACCGCGAAAGATGCCGTTCGCGAACTCGTGCAGCGCCTTCCGGTCCGCGCGGGCCGGATACGCGGAGAACCCACAGTTACCCACAACTTCCGTGGTCACGCCCTGGCGAATCTTCTCCGGGAGATTTTCCATCACCTGCAAATCGGAATGGCTATGACTATCGATGAAACCTGGACTGATCACAAGACCAGTGCAATCCACTACAGTTCCGGCCGTTTCCGCCGCGCCCATGGCCGCGATCCGGCCCGCCGCGATGAGGAGATCTCCGTTACGCCGCGGCGCGCCCGTTCCGTCGATGAGCGTTCCACCCTTCAACAGCAATGTCGCCGGCGCCATCGCCTATTGCACCTTGCCCCGTGCTTTCACTTGCCAGACTTTCTCGACCGTATTTCCTCGGACTCCGTAAATCTGGTCGTGCATATTGACCGTGACACACACGTGATTGGGAAGGATATGCAGACGCTCTCCAATTTGAAACTTACGATCACTATGCGTTGTGTCGAGGTGTCCGTGCTCTTCGGAGAGCGCAATGAAATCCGTATGCGAATCCTCGCGGATTAGCCCGTAAGTCACCTTCTCGCCTTTTGAGCGATCGGACGAAAACGTCTTCGATCCGCCATCGACAATCGTGCGGCCCGGGACCGCCGTGCTCACGACGCTAACCATGACGTGTAACGCACAATCCTCCGGCGAGCAGACGCCTAACGAAAGCAGGTTCCGGTCGTTGAAGAGATACATGCCAGGTCGAATCTCATTGACTCCGCTGAACTCGTGCGAACGGTAGGCAGTCGCCGTTGAGCCGCCGCTCATAACTGGAATTTCGACTTGAGCTTTCTGGAATGTTTCGTAGTGAGCGGCCAGGCAACGGCTTACATCCGCAATGCCAGCAGTCTGCTCGCCGGGCGGTTTCCCGAGATGCCCCGGATAGAACATGAGACCACGAAACTCCAGGCCCTTTAGACCCATCGCATGCCGGGCCAGAGAAAGCGCCTGTTCGGGACTGCCGACGCCGCAACGATGAAAACCGACATCGATCTCGACCAGCACCCCAATGCGGCTTCCCGCCGCCACCGCGGCTTGCGATAACGCTTCCAGTGCTTCCGCCGAATCCAACGACACGCAGATGGCGCGATCGCGGGCAAGTTCCGCGGCTGCCCGTGCTTTCGGCGGCGTCACGAGCGGATAGGCGATCATGATGTCACCAAGACCACCTTCCGCCATCACCCGGGCTTCACCCGGTTTCGCCACGGTGACGCCCTTCGCCCCGCTGTCGATTTGCCGTTTGGCCAACTCGGGAATCTTATGCGTCTTCGTGTGAGGACGGAGAGTTAGCCGATGTTTCTTTGCATAAGAGGCGAGGCGGGCTAGGTTCCGCTCCATCACATCCAGGTCCACCAGGACCGCCGGGGTTTCCAGTTCGTCGATTGTCATGCTCTGAACGGCAGTATCTCACCGTCCAGTTCCGCGAGCGGCGCTATCGCCGGTACAAATCGGGATATTGCTTTTTTAGATGCCCCAGTTTGGGGAGATCGTTGTACACGACGTAAGGGTAGGTGGGGTTTCGTTCGACAAAGTGCTGATGATACTCTTCGGCCGCGTAAAACGCCTGAAATGGGACCACCTGCGTCACAATCGGATGCCGGAACACATGAGCTTGATCGAGTTGCTGGATGTAAGCCTCGGCCACCTTCTTCTGCTCGGGGCTTACGTAGAAGATTGCCGAACGATATTGCGTGCCCTCGTCCGGCCCCTGGCGGTTCAGTTCCGTGGGGTCGTGGGCAACGGAGAAAAAGATCTTCAGCAACTGCCCGTAAGTGATGCGCGACGGGTCGTACGTGATCCTTACGGATTCGGCGTGCCCGGTTCTGCCCGTGCTCACCGTTTCATAATGAGCGGTGGACTTGCCGCCTCCGGAAAAGCCCGCCACCACACTCTTCACGCCCTTTAGATGATCGAAAACAGCTTCAACGCCCCAGAAACAGCCACCGGCGAGAACAGCAGTCTCGCTGCCCTTTCCAGCGGAGAGCGACGCGTCTACAGCCGGATCGGGGAATGGCTGCGCCGCCAGCGCGGAGAACGGAACCAACAACGCCACACCGAGAGCGGCTACAAGCGATGGAATCAATTTCATCTCAATGTCCTCCTGCCGGTTCAAAACCGGCCTCGCTTGTCTATTCGCTACAAGCGCCCATTTGGTTAGCCCCGGCCGGTTAAGACCGCGCTTTTTCCGTATATGCCTTTGAGCGTATACCCTTTTGCGGCAGATCGGATGTAATAAAAGCGTGCAAACGGAGCCGCCGCACCTCAGTGCGCAGATTTTGGGTTGTCCGAAGCCCCTTGCTTACGCGAGCAAGCGGATTTTGCATCACACCTTCAATGCGGTAAAGTAGCCATTCAGATGGCGGATCTCTCTACTCAGTCCACTCCCGCGCCAGCGGCGGCCGTACCGGCGAAGCCGGCTTCACACCGGCTGGTTTCTCTCGATGCTTTCCGGGGCATCACCATGATGCTGATGGTGCTGGTGAACGACGGCGGAGGGCCGGGCGGATACCATGCGCTTCAGCATTCGCCGTGGAATGATTGGACCCTTACCGATACGGTTTTTCCTTCTTTTTTATGGATCGTCGGCGTCGCCATTACGCTGTCGCTCGGCAAACGCTTGAGCGAAGGGGCGGATCGCCGCCGGCTCACGGCGCAAATTTTCAAGCGTTCCGTCATCCTGTATGCGTTCGGCTTACTTATCTATGCGTTTCCGCATTTCGATCTGTCCACTCAGCGCATACTCGGCGTTCTGCAACGGATCGCCATTTGTTATTTCATCTGCTCCCTCATTTACATGACCACGAGCCTGCGCGGGCAACTGATCTGGATTGGGTCGCTGCTGACGGCATACTGGATGCTGATGACGCTGGTCCCGGTGCCAGGCTACGGCCCAGGGCATCTCGACGTTGCGGGCAATTTCGCTCACTACATCGACCGCATCGTACTCGGCGGACACAACTATGCGTCAACCAAGACTTGGGACCCCGAAGGCATCGTCAGCACACTGCCGGCGATTGTGACAACACTGCTCGGGATCATGGCAGGCCACATTTTACGCTTGCGCCGAACACTTGCCGAACGGACAACCTGGCTGTTCCTGACCGGTAGTTTGTTGCTCGCCGCGGGCATGATCTGCAACATATGGCTACCCATTAACAAGCATCTGTGGTCGGACTCGTTCGCCCTCTTCATGGCCGGCCTCGATTTCATCGTCTTTGCGATTTTCGTCTGGTGCGTGGACGGACTCGGCTACAAGCGCATCGTTAAGCCGCTCGTCATCATGGGCATGAACGCCATTACGATCTACATGGTCTCGGAGTTGCTGGCTACTGTGCTCTCCACGATTCACGTAACGTCCGGCGAGTCGAATATTTCGCTGCACCACTGGATTTTCGCGACGATCTTCGCCCCGCTCGCATCTCCAGCGAATTCTTCACTGCTCTATGCGCTTGCATACACGGGTCTGATGTACGTGCTCGCTTATGCCCTGTATCGAAAACGCTGGTTTTTGAAGGTTTAAGCGATCGAGCTTAGTCGAGCCGGTAAACTTCCGCCGCGGTTCCACCCAAAACGCGCTCCTGTTCAGCGGACGATAGGGTCGAAACAAAACGTCGTACCGTTCCGGCCCACCCGGCATACGAACTCGCGAGTAAAAGTACAGGCCAATCGGAGCCAAACAGACAGCGTTTAGGCCCGAACGCGTCGAGTGCGGCATCGAGATACGGACGAATGTGTTCGGAGCGCCAGCCCCGCCAATCCGCTTCCGTCAGCACTCCGGACAGCTTGCAAAAACAGTGGCTTCGCCGCGCCAGTTCTTTCAAATTCTCACGCCATGGCGACAGGACTCCATCGCGAATGCGCGGCTTGGCGATGTGATCGATCACAAACGCCTGGTCCGGGTGGCGATCGACGAATTGAATCGTCTGCGGCAGGTGTCTCTCGAAAATCAGGACGTCGTATACGAGATTGAAGCGGCGGAGCTGCGAAATTCCCGCATTGAAATCATCCCGCAGCATGTAGAGATCGTCAGGCTCATCCTGCAGAACGTGGCGGATCCCTTTTAGCTTCGGTTGAGAGGCGAGGCGCTGTAACTCTCCAGCGACGGAGGCTTCAATCAGCGGCGCCCAGCCCACCACTCCACGCATAAAGTCGTGCTGCGCCGCGAGCGCCAGCAGCCAATCGGTTTCTTGCAGTGTTTGCCGGGCCTGCACCGCAATGGCGCCGTCCACTCCCGCCTGCTGCAATTCGTTGTGCAAATCCACTGGAGTGAAGTCCCGCCGGAGAACTCCCATTTCCGGCCCGATCCACGAATAATCCTTTGCGTCGTACTTCCAGAGATGGTGGTGCGCATCGATGGTTTGCATAATCTCGATAGAGCATATCGCTAGCGCCCGGATATCGCGCTTCCCTGCTCCGCTTTCCGCAGCAACTCCCGCATGAATCCATCCTCCGGGAAAAGCTGGACGGTGCCGCGCATCGTTTCTAAGGCTTTGCCGTACTGACGATCGGAAATGTAAATGAGCGAGAGTTTTTTATAAAGCCTCTCCTCAGATGGCGCAAGCTTGATGCCCTTCTCCAGCACGGAAATTGCTTCGGACCTACGCGCGGATTTTGAGAGCAGATCGGCTAATTTTTCGTAGTCGGCAGCCCGGGTGGTTCCACCGGCAACGGCGCGCGATAATTCATCGAACGCCTTCGTTTCGTCGTGCCGCGGCCCGTCCGCAAGGTGCATCCACGCGAGCGCGGATAACACCTCCGGATGATCCGCATCCGTGCGAGCGACCTCATCGAGTGACTGCAAATAGTTCGGGCGGTAGGCGGCATCTTTCGGCGCCAGTTCTGCGAAAGCGCGAAAGAGTGTAAGCGCGGGAATCCGGTCTATGCGCCCCGGCACGGCATTCAAATGGATCAGACCGGATTGGAGCGGCTTGCTTGAATTGAAGAGCGCCGTCGGGAATGGCTGGTCCTTTGTTTTTACGATACGGTGATCGGTCAGCACCGAATGGGCAATAATCGTAACCGATCGCTTGGGCATGTGGCAACCGGCGCAATCGTTCGATGGCGATTGGGACTGACGCGTCGAAAGCGGCAATTTGCAACTCGCCTCCACATGGCACGTAAGGCATTTATTTCTGAAATACTCAACCGTGTTTGCCTCCGGCTGGACGTGCGGGTCGTGACAGGTCAGGCAGCTCATTCGCCCCTTCATGGCGATGTAGCATTTGCTCAGACTCATTAGCGTGAAATGTTCGAGCAGAGGTGAGACATTGGCCTCATCCCGCCCCAGAGGAGCCGCAAAAATCGCCATCGTCTCGTTCAGTGGCGTACCGGGACGGAAATCGTGATAACTCTTGCCA
The DNA here is from genome assembly GCA_000381625.1 of Bryobacterales bacterium KBS 96. Taxonomy (GTDB): domain Bacteria; phylum Acidobacteriota; class Terriglobia; order Bryobacterales; family Bryobacteraceae; genus KBS-96. Next base: position 6,210,437 of record KB906767.1, on the reverse strand, counting down.
GGCTGTAAAATACGGAGCGCCGTGCCCTGATGACATTTCATGCAGATGTTATCGGCCAGCCAGGGATCGAGTTTTGCCGGATTCACAATGGACCGGTCACTGCCTCCGTGAACCGGCGCTTGATGGCTGCGCTCCGCAACGTGCAACGCTCCCGGCCCATGACAATTCTCACAGCCAATCGCCATCTGCTTGAACGGGGGATTCCGATATTCGCCAACACCTGGAGGCACGGGTTCCGCCAGACCGCTGTGGCAAGCGACGCATCCTTCGAGCACCGGACGATTAAACCCCACATCGGCTTCCTCAAAACCCGGCGACATCGCCCATGCACCGGTTCTCGAATAGTACGAAAGCGGCGCCTCAAACAGAAATCCACCTCTCTCAACCAGGTACCCGGTCCCGTTACGGCCGCTCCCGATGGCGTACGCGAGCTTCTGCGTATTACGGAATGCGTCCGAACCGTCCGCGTTCAACTGATACTCACTCTGATAAATCCCATCTGAAGCTTTATGAACGTCGAAGTAGCGATCCAGCTTTTCGTTGTGAACCACAACGCTCTGTTTCACTCTCACGGCAGGCTCGGAGTTCGAGGCAAGCGACAACGAGCGCCCCATATCGGTCTTCGAAAAGGTCCGATAAACATTCATATGGCAGCCCGCGCAAACCTTCGAACCGACATAGCCGCTGGCTCCGTACGCCACCGAAGCAGGTAAGATGAACGCCACGATTCCCCATACGCCGTGGCGCAGGCCCACAGCCCAATGCCACTTGGTTTTTGTGGGGCAGATCCATGGTCTGCGCGCGACCCCAGGTCGCGCTGTTCGGGTGTTGTTTAGATCTCGAGGAGCCGGGCGGAGCGCCCGGCGCAGGCCAAGGGCCTGCCCCACAAGCAAAGTCCCGAATGTGGGAAAACTAAGTGACATTGGGCTCTCGGCCTGCCGCGCCGACACGAGTCTCGACACGGCAGACACGAGTGTCTGCGCCACGATGGCAAGCAGCTTATCAATCACTTCCTGCTCCATTCCGCGAACAACTCCGTTGCGGAAGCCGCCGGTTGATGGCACAGCAAGCAAGCGTTCGGGCTATCCTCAGGCCCAAAACGGGCGGTCATGTCCGCGTCCGGAATATCGTCAATCCTGTGCGTGCGCGCCCGGAACAACAGTGCTTCCGTGATTCGCGGCATGTGACAATCTACACACTTCGCGCTTTTTGCAGCAGCCGTGTGTCTCGCGTGCCGCGCCTGCTCCGCCGGCAATTTGTAACTTGAATGGCATTGCAGGCACATGCGATCCGGCTCCGTGGGGTAACGAAGCGAAACCGGATTTGACGCGGGATCGTGAGTATGCACATCGTGACAGCTCGCGCACGTGGCGTTGCCGGCCTGAAAACATTGGGACCGTGAAAACGCCTCTACGATGAAGGTCGTCTGGCGAAAGCGTCCATCTTTGTAGAATCCCTTGCGCGAAAATTCCGTCAACGGCCGCCGCGGGTAGCTAGGAACGAAATCACTCTCTCGCGAATAATTCAGCTCGCCGTGTGGGCCCGGATTCCGGACCGCCGATTGCATATGGCACTGCGAGCAGATTTTCAAAAACTCTCGTGAGTTGATTTTGTTGAAATCCACCGGCGGCTCCAGAGGCATCTTCTCGTAAGTCTTACCCGTGCGCATCGCCTTCACATGCTTTTGTGAAGGACCGTGGCACATTTCGCAATCCACGCCAGGTTCTCGGAACTCCAGATGTCCTGCTTCGAACCCGCCGCCAGTCCTGTTACGAAGCTGGCTGGTGTGGCAGGCCGCGCAGTTAGCTTCATAGTTCGTCCAGACGTCGAATTTGCCCCATCTCGACAGATCCGCCCGAGGGCTGCCCGGCGGGTCGAGAACCTTCCAAAAATCCACCCATTGATGAAGTCTCACGTTATATTGCAACGGAAACACGTGCAATTCACCATTCGGCCTGCGAGTCACATAGGCCTGCTCCCATTTCGAGCCAATGGTGTAGTCGACCGGATAGCGCCGCCATTCGCCATCCTGCTCTTTCACCTGGAAATAGTGACGTCCATTATCGACAAACATTCTCGCAACGGGCGCGCCAGTTCCGGGTTGAACGACCAACTGGCCGTCACGCCACTCGTCGCGTTCGCCCCCACGGACAACATTGTCTTTGGTGAAATCGCCAATGATATTCTTCGGCTGGTACGGGCTAAGCATCCGCGCCATTCCCGTGTGCGACCAGCTTTCGGAAATCTGGGCGTGACAAAGACGGCAGGCTTGCGAACCGGCATACTCCGGCAGCGGTTTTGGGCGAACAACAACCGCCGGAGCGGTGGCTTCGGGCGTTTCCTGAGCGCGCCTCATAAACTCGTCAAACGTCTGACCGTTCTTCGAGAATTGATAGATCTCCTTTAACTTCTCGTTCGCTTGCGCGGCCAGAGCGCCATTGCGCTCCGCCACACGAACAAACGCGCCGGCAGCCGCGTCTCGGCGCCCTAGCGTTAATTCGTCAATCCCAAGCAGATACCACGCGGCCCCATCCACGGAATTGAGTGAAAGCGCCTGGCGTAGATTCGTTTCCGCGGCGGCGAGCAATGAGGCGCGTTCTCTCCCGGATTGCGGCCCGAGCGCTTTCGCCAATGAGTAGCGCGCCAGAATTACCAGGCACGAGGCTTGCATCTCTTGCTGAATTGCCAGCCAATCCCGCTTTGGAATGGACGACGGCCCAGCTATGATCGGCAGGTAAAAAAGCGCCCGCGTTGCAAACGATTGAGCGTCTTCAGCCATGCCAGCCGCATCCGTTGCATTCGCCATGGTGACCAGCAGAAGCGGATTCTCCGGCATGATCTTCAGCGATCGCCGCGCATGAAACAACGCCCGTTGTATATCGCCCGTATCGACGTAAGCCTTCGCTGCAAGTTCGTCAACGTCCGCCAGGAAATCGGATTTCGGATAAGCCGAAAGAAATCGCTCGGCCGAGGCCGCTCGTTCACCCGGCGTGCGAAGTTTATAAAGATCGACAAGGGCCTGCCGTTCCCTGGTATCCTTCACTTCGTCGAATACGGAGATGACGCGGTCGCGGTTGGGTTGGAGAGTGGTCTCAAGGTCCTGACCGTCAAGGGCCGCCGCCAGCATCACAAACAATAGAATGACGGAGGCGCCAACCCGGCCGGATGCTGAATCAGCCAACCTTCCTGCGTCTCGCCGGCGCATATGAGTTTCGTTTTCCGCTTCTAGGCTTCCCTACTATAGACCAATTAGCGCGGCGGTTCCGCTATTTCAATCCGTATGGAACACCTCTTCCATCTCAGCCCACCATTCACCCTCCGCACGCGTTTCCAACGGCTGTTGCATCGGCTCCATAATGGCCCACCATTCCTGAGTCTTCTTGTGCGCCGCCATTTTGGCCCGATCGGCTTTGATATCGCTGCCGTGATATTCGAAGTAGCTGAAGAGATAACCGTCTTTCAGATAAATCGAGTAATTGCGAATGTTGCACTCGCGAATCATGTCCAGCACCTCAGGCCAGACCTCGGCATGATATGCCTTGTACTGATCGATGGCGTCCGGCTTTAGCCGCAAAACCATTCCGAATCGTTGCATTGTTGACATCGAGATAAGCTTACTCGAACTGCGAATCTAAAGCACGAAGGAGCAAGTCAGTGCCGTCCACCACCGTGATCCAATCTGTTCAGTCGTTCGATGCGCGCTACCCATTGCCATCCGGAGCAGGCAGCGACGCCGTTCACTCAGAGTCCGAGTATTGCCTGGCAGTCACGTTATTGAATACCGATCAGGGACTCGTCGGAACTGGCATTGTCCTGACGCTTGGCGAAGGAAATCGGATCGTCTGCGAACTGATTGAGCTACTGGCGAGAGAACTGGCGGGCAAGGACATCGAGGAATTGATGTCCGATTTCGGCGCTGTTTCGCGCCGCCTCGCCAATCATCCGCAATTGCGCTGGCTCGGGCCCCATAAGGGCGCCGTGCATCTCGCGCTGGCTTCCGTCACAAACGCCTGCTTCGACCTTTGGGCGAAAGCCCGCGGCGTTCCTCTCTGGCGCCTGCTGCTGGACCTGCCGGCAGAGCAAATTGTGCGGCTCCTCGATCTTAGCTATCTTGAGGATGCCCTGACCGAGGCTGACGCAATCGAGATCTTGCGCAAGCATCGCTCAACGCGAGGGCTTCGGGAAGCGGTACTTCAGGCCGGTTATCCCGGCTACGATACGTCGGTCGGCTGGTTCGGATATGACGACGAACGTGTCCGGGAGAACGCGCGCCGGGCGCTCGACGCGGGATTCAGCGCGTTCAAATTGAAGATTGGCTCACGCGATCCGCAGCGTGACTTGCGGCGCGCGCGCATGCTCCGCGAACTCATCAGCGATCAGGCGCTGCTGATGCTGGACGTGAATCAGCAGTGGACACTGCCGCAAGCGCTGGAAGTGTGCAACCTGCTTCAAGACGTTTCTCCCTATTGGATGGAGGAACCGACGCATCCGGATGATGTCGCCGCCCATCGCAAACTAGCCCAGGCGATTGCTCCGATGCGAATCGCTCTCGGCGAGCACGTACCCAATCGAGTGATGTTCAAAAATTTCCTCGAAGCCGAAGCCGTTCACTTCGTTCAGGTGGATTGCACACGGGTCGCCGGCGTCAGCGAATTTCTCACCGTCAGCCTTCTCGCGCGCAAGTTCGACCGTCCGGTGGTCCCGCACGTCGGCGATATGGGGCAGATTCATCAACACCTGGTCCTCTTTAACCACATCGCGGCGGGGCACCCTGCGCTGTTCCTTGAATACATTCCCCATCTGCGCCAGCACTTCAGAACGCCGGCGCGAGTGGAGTCCGGCCGCTACGCTACGCCCGAAGAATCTGGCCTCTCGTGCGATCTCGTTGAACTCGACAAGAGATAATTTCCTGGTGCAGAGCAATCATCCCGAAACGACTCTTTTGAACGAAGCGCAGCGTGCGGAGTTATTGCAACGCTACCGGGGCGCGTTTAACGTCGACGACCTTGCTTACGGAACCGTGCGCGATTTTTGCGATAGCCGTGATCACCTCCAATTTCTAAGCGCCATTCAGGGCGACTTGAAAGATCTACAGCGGCCGTGGACAACAAAGGCAATTCTCGGATTGCTCCCCCCGGGCAGCAGGTTGCTTGAGATCGGGGCTGGCGAACCGGTTGTCGCCCAAATTCTCTGTGAGTTGGGCTATGCCGTCACGGTGGTCGATCCCTACGACGGTTCCGGCCGAGGGCCCACAGCGGTTGCCTACTATCGCGAACACTATCCATCCGTGCAGATTGTGCAGGACGTTTTCTCCGATAAGCTCGCTGACATTGAACCGAACAGCTACGATTGCATCTACTCCATCAGCGTCCTGGAACACGTGCATGAGCCGGGGCTCGGAAGTTTGTTCGGCGGCATCCGCCGATTTCTGAAACCCGGCGGACATACTCTGCACAGCATCGATCATGTTCTGGTCGGCCAGGATGCCGAGTTTCACCGGCAGCATCTTATCGAGATTCTGAGCTATCAAGCTGAACTATCCGAGCAACCCGCGCGATGTCTGGTTCGCGAATACGCGGACATCATGGAACGCCTTCATCGCGACGTTGAAGTGTATTACTTATCCGCGGAGGGGCACAATCTATGGCGTGGCGCCACGCCCTACGACGATTTCCCATTCCGCAAGGTGGTTTCCGTCAATTCATGCAAGAAGTTCGGCAATACTCCGTGAGTTATCGTTACAGGATGACTCGCCGCTCAGTAAAATCCGTAAGTTACTGATCCTATTGAATGCTAATCGTGCAAATTGGGCATCGTGGGTACGTCGGAGCTACGTAAGAGCTACGTGGGCGTTTATTCGGGCTCGGGTATTTTCGCGAACTCCTGAAAGAAGCGAAGCGCATGCTTTGTTTGTTCTCGATTAGAGATTGTGACTAGCAAAAGGCCGGAGTGTGTTTCTTTGCCGGCTGGCTGCTCGACTCGTAGCAAGCGCACACGCCTACCCTGAAGCGACGCAAACAGCCGATCCGTGAAGGCGTCAGAGAACGTCCGTGTGAGCGCATCATCGCCTTTCCCTTGCGCCAAACTACTGAGGGAAAGCAGCAACTCAATGGGCGGCTCCCGATCCTTCTCGTAGTTCGCCAGCGCGCGTATCGAGATACCTAGGTTCGTGGCGAAAACTTGCTGAGACAGGCCCAGCTTCCCTCGAAGCGCCACAACGGCGGCCGGCAGTGGCTTCTTTCCCATAAAAAAATTATACCTGCACTGTTGACATGCACGCAATGCATGTTTTAAACTGCAATCACTGCATGTACATCGTGCAGGTACCGAGAGTAGGAGAACGAATTGACAAACCAGACCACAACCCGCCGCGTTGCCGGCGCTATAGACACTGCCGCGGCAGTACTCGCGTGTCACCGCGCGATCGTGCGCGACCTGGACGCCGCGCTGCCGGTAAAACACGGAGACCGGACCATTACGACCCGTGCGGAATTGCGGCAGGCGATAAGCACGATCGCGACTGAAAAGAAGGCGCTGTTCACGGGGAATTCGGCTGAAAGTGACTCTTTAAGTTAAGTAAGTTACTGTTTACAAATCTTTACATACGGATTTTCCGTTATTGGGGCGAAGCGGCTTAGATCTGTGGCCATTCGCCCCAGGTCTTTTTTGAATCCCTACTTCATATGCGAGGGCCGAGATGAAAATCCGGCTTCTTACTACAGGCAGAATGTAAGGGAACCATCCACAAGCAGAAAGGCATAGACGACATGGAAAACAGTAAAGCAAAGTATCCAAGCGCAGCGAACGAGTGCGTTAGGCGGCTGATGAGCGGTATGGGCTTGAGCCTTCGGGGGCTCGCAGGGAAATTGGGCGTGAGCCATGCGGCCGTCGATCATTGGCGCCGGGATATAGATGAACCCAACGAGGAAAACATAGCGGCGCTCGCGGTATTGGCTGGCAGCAACGGATTCCCGGAACTGGGGTACACGTTCATGCTGCTACTGAGCGGATCGAGACTCGGCAGCGTGTTCGTAGCTTTCGACCTAGCGAAGAAGCAAGTCGGGCTGCTGGAATCGCAGCTTAAGCATGTGCAACTCCTACTGGCGAACTCCGACACAGAACACGCGAAAGTCATGCTACAGCACGCCGTCGAGCGGGCCGGGCAAGTGGTCAAAGAAATTGAGCACGACGCACACCTGATGCCGAAGAAACCGGAAGTAGTCGAGTACCGCGGCCGGCACAATCCGGCCGCGAATTGAGGGACGCCATGAACGCATCACACGAACCGATCAACGTTACCTTGCTATGGCGCAAACCAGGCAGCGCGGAAGATGGAATACAGATAGTGAACCCGGCGCTCTTTGCCGGGTCACGCTGGCTTAGAGAGAGACGCGTCCGCTCTATCAAGGCGGCAGTCTCCCGGCGCCGCAAGGTGGCTGCTATCTCGACCCGCGCTAAAGGCCGACGCGGGCACATTCGAGTTTGGTACATCAGGCCCACGGACCGGCAGGATAAGCCATACCCGGTTGAGGCCGTCATGCCTCAAAGTATTCGCGCGAATGCGCAAAGCATACCCTACCACTTGCAGGCTATTTGCGATGAAATACGGGCGGCAATCGCCGCATGGAAGGACGCTCAATGACTCAAACAGTAAAAATAAAGCGCCCGGCTGGAACCGGGCGCCCGAAATCAGAAAGGTTGGCTAAAACCAATGTGCAACTACAGAGTAGCACGACGTGCAATACTATCGCTTTTTTTGATGAGATGAAGGCAGTCATTGATGCCGACAAAAAGAAACCCGAATGGGACCAATTAATGGCGCAGCCGGAAGATCCGCACTTCGGCAACGCTCATTACTGGCGCGCATTCTCATACGCGGTCAAGGGCTGGCCGGTGTTTCCGCTCGCGCCACGCAGCAAGAAGCCGTACAGGGACTCGCGCGGTTTACTGGACGCCACGACGGACATAAAGCAAATTCAGGAATGGTGGCTCAAGAAACATCCAAATGCGAACATCGGGATAGCAACGGGGCATAGATTGTTCGTCCTCGACGTGGACCCGAAGCACAACGGCGATGAGACGCTGGAATCACTGGAGCGCAAGCACGGCGCGCTGCCCGACACGGTACAGCAGATCACACCAACGGGCGGCAGGCATTATCTGTTTCAGATGCCGGGCTTCGACGTTCGCAACGCACAAGGCAAGCTCGGCACAACAGATGCGCCCGGCATCGATATACGAGGCCACAACGGATACATTGCGGCGGCGCCATCCATCCACCCGGATACCGGAACAGACTACGACTGGGACGGCATAGAGGGCGCTAACGGCGTAATTGCGGCGGCGCCCGCGTGGTTGCTCGACATGCTTAAAGGTGACACGGCAGAGCAAAAGAAGATCCATATAGTTCCCGAAAAAATTCCGCACGGGACACAGCACTCAACCCTGCTTTCGATCGGCGGCAAGATGCGCCACGACGGACACGGCGAAGAATCGATTTACGCCGCGCTCAGTGCCGTGAACAACAAGCAATGCGAGCGCCCGGGCCCGGATAAAAACATCCGGCGATTAGCCGCAAGCATAGCGAAATACCCGATTGGGCAGAAAAACTACTATGTGCCGGAAGACCCGAGCGAGCAAATCGAAGGCGATCCGAACTGGCGCGATGGGCTTACCAAGGCTGAAGATAGCGAAACGCCGATTAACGAAGTGCGAAACGTTGTTCATGTCCTCAGTAAAGCGCCGGAACTTGCTGGCGGGATTGTGTTCAATGAGTTTACTCAATCGCCATACATTACGCGAGATCTACCATGTGGCATCGCTGCCGGCGCGAAGTTGCGGGATCACGACGCTACCGGGTTAAACAATTTCATTACGGAGCTAGCATGGTTCAAGAGGCTCAACACTTCACTGGTTAGAGAAGCAGTTGACTACGTGGCCCGGCTGCGCACGATTCACCCCGTTCGCGAATACCTGAAATCGCTTGAATGGGACGGCATAGAGCGTCTGAATCACTGGCTTGCTCATACCTTCGGATGCGACGAAGACGCATACACTCAGGCCGTAGGCAAACGCTGGCTTATATCGGCAGTGGCCCGCATCATGGAACCCGGCTGCAAAGCGGATTGCGTTCTTATCCTTGAAGGCGAGCAGGGCATCATGAAATCGACCGTTGCCAAGACCCTCGCCGGCAATTGGTTTACGGATGAACTGCCCGATCTTAGCAGCAAGGACGCGGCAATACAGATCGCGGGTGTCTGGATTGTGGAAATTGCAGAACTTGACGGATTCTCTAAAGCCGACGTATCCCGCATCAAGGCGTTCGCCTCGCGCTCAACGGACCGCTACCGTCCACCATACGGCCGAACCGCAATGGACGTTCGGCGGCAGTGCATCTTCATCGGTTCAACCAACGAAACCGAGTACCTTAAGGACTCTACAGGCGGGCGCCGATTCTGGCCTGTTCGATGTTTGGCAGCAAAAGCGGATATTAAATGGGTCGAAGTGTTCCGCGATCAGCTATGGGCTGAAGCAGTGGCAGCGTACCGGCGCGGCGAAAAGTGGTACATGGACACGCCGGAACTCGAAGCACTCGCGCGGGATCAGCAAGCGGAACGTTACGACGGCGACCCGTGGCAAGAACTTGTTCGGAAGTATTGCGACACGCGAGAAGACGTTTCGATAGACGAAATACTCGCCGGCAATTGGCAGGGCGGTACTCTCGTATCAGGTATCGGAAAATCGCCGGCGCAATGGACACAGGCCGATAAAATCAGGGTGGCCCGTTGCCTGACGGTTCTCGGCTATCGAAAATACCAGACGAGCGAACCGGGAAGGCCGCGAAGATACCGGAGGGAAGAATAAAGCCACCCCCTAAAATCAGATAACCCCAAGGCCGGTTTACCGAAAGGTGACCGGCTTTTGTATTATTTATTACCAACTTGAACCAGTTGAACAAGTCTTGAACAAGTCTAACAATGGAGACTGGTTCACCGTAACTTATTGATTACATTGTTAGTTATTCTAACTTGAACCAGTTGAACAAGTCTAAATAGAAAACATTTTCAAAACAATTCAAAAAATATAAAGTGTTCGTGCGGCCCCCTGAGACTGGTTCAAGGGCAGAAAATAAAGCTAACAGTAACTATCAGAACGACTTACAGGCTAGCGGTAGACTGGTTCAGACTTGTTCAAGACTGGTTCAGACCCACACTCTCCATCAGCGACCGACACGCCGGCCTCAGGACACCGCCCTTCACGCCCGCCGAAATAATTCAGTCAGTCACTCATAGTTCGAAGGCAATACAGTCTCACCACCGGTACAACGCGCTACGACGACACGGACATAACACGCGGCGACCAAGGCACGCCGCACGCGAAGCCAATGCAAGCGGACTGCCAGACCCAGGGGGAGTATTAGAAAAGCAGAAGAAGGCGGCGCAAACCATTGCGATCCTTTTCTTGAAAAAGCCGCAAAATTGCGAGCCACCCGTTTGAAGCGATTTATTTTTTACGTGTCCGCATGTCAATGGCTTTTATCTCGCTAGTTCCTACTTATATTCCAGAAAAATATGCCGCACTACGCTGCCCCCTATTTCACGGAGCTATTGATGGACCTACCAGACGGCCCATTAAATTCACCTACTGGCAAGGTCGATTCATTCACTGAACTTCTGAATATCACACAGTCGAAAGGCACCTTTCAGAGTGCTGCCATCCAGATCCACAACGCTTCCCTCGGCAACATCGATGTTAACTACGACACTGGCGGCAAGTACTACATCGTGGACGGCAGCGGCAACCCGGCCGAACTGGACGTGTATTTTGAGGTGACGATTGACAATGCGGCGCCCTTGCTAATTACCCCCATAGCCTCACAGACGCCATCCCCTACCAGGTTCGCGCAGTTCAATACAGACGTCTGCGGTGCATTCTCGCCTGGCTATCGGCGGCTAACCAATAACCCGTGCGGGCAGAATAATAACTTAGGGCTACAAATACATTTGCCTTTTTCCAGATCTCTCCGACTCCGCGGCGGCTACGAAATCCGTATGGCGCCGAACGTCACCTATACCGCGGCAACGCACGGCGGGTTAGACCCAAACGCGAAGGCAAGCATTCTCTATAGTGCGTTCGGCTCGAGCGTAGCAATATGACGTTTCAAGTCGTGGCGATCCCGAACCAGCGCTATTGGCGAGAAAGTGATTACAGCGACCTGGAGGCCGAAGTCGGCAGGCTGGCTTACCGCCCCGCCCCGCCGCGTGTCGTTGCCGTGTGTAATCGCATCCGTGAGTCCATCATACGGGCTTGGGTCAACCGAGAAGCTGACAATCCCCCCTACAGGAACCTAGCGGGCGAATTCTGGCTTTCGCAAACAGACCTCGGCCAGCTTAAAGCGCTGGAATTGGAAATGGTGGCTAGCTTTCTTCGTGATCTCGTTAAATGGTGCGACTCGCGCAGGCACCCCGGCGCATTCTGGCTAGAACAGATCTCATTGCATCTGCTCTGGCACTGCCGCGCAAAACAGCGCGCGGCCGGCATCTTGCGGCCCTGGCATAGCCGCCTACACAGAGTCGATCGGCGGCAAGATAGCACGCCTTGGCGTAATCCGCTGGAGATTCCAGCGCGGCCGGTGTCCTGCGAGGAACATCAAAGGCACTGATCTTCCGGCGCGCGCCGGGGTAAAGCAATCCGCTTAAACCACTAAACGGGCAGTTCGTTCCTTACTCGTCTCGGTGGTACGGGGTGCAGGCGCACCCCATACCGAAACAAAGGAGCGACACGATGCATAGGCAAGCTGCCAGGCGGCAGTGCAGCTTAAGCGCGAGAGACGGAGGGGCGGCAAGTAGCCTACCTGAAGTTCCCGCACGTTCCAATCGAGAACGCAAATTCACTTACGGGAATAATTCAATGCCACAACTTTTAGATTTAAAGCAAAAGCGTGCTAGTCACATCCGCACGATGCAAAACATCGTGGACAAGGTCCAAACTGAGGGCCGCAGCACCATGACGAAAGCCGAAAGAGACGATCACCAGGGCTTGATGTTGAAGGTCAATGAACTGACGGACACCATCGAAGCCATCGAAGCGACCGAGGGTATCGCGCGTTCACTGGACGAAACCCGCAGCGGTATCGACAGCAACGGCAACCGCGGCGCCGGCAGCACGCCGCTCATGCCTGGCGAACTCCGCGCACTGGGTGCCGATGAGCGTCTGGCTGACATCATCCCTGGCGAGTCGCGTCACGCCGGATTCGACATGCCGAAGTATCTGAAGGGCATAGTTACTGGCAATTGGCGGGGAGCTGAAGAGGAGCGCGCCGTTATGACCGAGGGCAGTCTCGGAAACGGCGGATATACCGTGCCGGCGCAATACGCTGCTCAATGGATTGACCTCGCGAGAAACCAGACATTCACTAAGAAAGCGGGCGCTAAGTTAGTCCCGATGGATAGTAACTCGCTTCGCTATCCGCGGCAACTCAGTGATCCTGCGATGTCGTGGCGTGGGGAAAACGTTGCCATCTCCTCGAACGGACTGACTTTCGATGCGGTCACCTTCCAGACGAAGACTCTTGCAGCTATCGTCTCAATGTCGGTCGAACTGTTCGAGGACAGCGCGCCGCAAGCATCACAAATCGTAGTGAACGCTCTCACCAAAGGGTTCGCGGTCGAAATGGACCGTGTTGCCTTCCGTGGTTCTGCCGGCAACGGCGAACCTGTCGGAATCGTGAACGTCGCGGGCACGAACAGCATCACGAACGGAACGGACGGCGCGGTTATTGCAAACTACGATCAACTGCAAGATGCGCTGGCGGACGTAGCGACGAACAACGGCAACCCGGAGAATTGCGCTATTGTCATGTCTCCTCGGAGCTTCTATAAATTCGGGAAGCTGAAGGATACACAGACCAATCCGCTTCGTATTCCCTCGACGCTTCAGAATGTCCCGCAGTACATGACCTCAATCGTCCCGAACAATCTCACCGTAGGCGCGTCTACCGATTGCTCACAGATCGTCGTGGGCGACTGGAATGAAAGTGCTTTCGGTGTCCGCACCAATTTAACGATCGAGGCGACCCGCGTAGGGTCAGACGGCACCAACAATGCCTTCAGCCAGCTACAGGTGCTTATTCGCGGATACCTCCGCTGTGACTTCCAAGTGTTCCGGCCGAACTGGTTCACTGTTATCAGCGGCGTCCGCTAACGCTCGGCGATAGGGCGCCTCGCGCGCCCTACTCATCTTTCGATCTCAGTTTCATTACTACAACACCCCGCGGCTTAGTCACCCGCGGGGTGACTCTTTTTACGGCACACCACTAGGCCGGCCGCTCCCGTTTGGCCACGCGCGGGCTTTTTTTCTTTGCATGCTTCAAATAAGAGCGGCTGCTTATATCATGGAAGCGTGGGCAGGTCATAAATTATGAAGACAGCGCCGCTGCGATTCGATATTGCTGAATCCACTCTATACACCGATCACTGGCATGTAGAAGCCGTGGGCCCGGATGGAGAAGTCTATGTCGCGGTGTTCTCAGGACCTTCGGCGAAAGAACGAGCCATCGAATATGCTGCTTGGAAGAACCGCATAGAGGAATCTACCACCCGGGTTCAAGTCATCCGAGGGACAAGCTAGTCCGTGACTTCGATGTGGACCAATTTGACGCAGGTCTGCGGTCGCGAATGGTTTGGTGCGGTATGCCACGAGCCGGGTACAGCATGAACATCCGTCAACTGATCAAGCAGCATACAGCGCCAATTTGAGGCCGATCCATCAGGCTCAATCGGCCGACTTTTGCTCTCGCCGCCGAACTGATAACCAAGGACCTGCGGCTTACCTTCTTTATTCAGTCCCAATACATGAGGGCAGAACTCACGAAAACAATCGTTGTAAATGGCGGCGACGGGTGTATGACTACAAATTGCGTCATAAAGGACTTGATAGGGGCCGCTACTCAAAATTGAAGATGTAGCCATATAGATGCCATCTTTCTTTATTCTCGGAGATCCAATGCAATGGACACACCGAATTGGTTCGTGGTGTTGACCTGCGGGCGGATGTCCTACATCCTCGGTCGGAACTGCGCCAAGGTGACAAATGTCGCGTAGCGAGTTAGGGAGCAACTCGTAACATTACGAGCGATCTGAGTTCAGTTTAGCGGACGGCCGCAAGCTTTGCCTATAAATAAAGGTTATTGAGCTTATAAATATTGATTTTATAGACAACCGTAGCGGGCTTGGAACGATTGTTTCGGAACGGGTAATGGTTTGATGCGTGGCAAACGCTACAATAAGCGCATGATCGCGCTATATCGCAGGCACATTCTCTCATGCCCGCACGTCGCGGCGGGGCGCAAGTATCGGCGCTGCTCCTGCCCAATACACGTAGACGGCACGCTGGCCGGTAAGCCAGTAAAAGCGCATTCCCTGAAAACATCAAACTGGACGTTAGCAACGGCGCGGGTACGGCAGTGGGAAGCGCAAGGGTATATCGATGCGCCTGACACCGGCGACCGAATCACAGTTAGCGATGCGGTCAATACATTCATGAAGTATTTGCGTGAGAACCGCAACGCCAAGCCTCAAACGATCTATCTGTATGAGTGCGTGTTCATGGAGCGAAAGCCGCGCAATCCGCGCAAAAAGCTGCAAACACTTGAGGGCATGTGTGCGGCGCGAGGTATTCGCTACGCGGAGCAAATCACACTGTCGGATTTGGAGGCGCTACAGGCCGAGTGGAAGATTGCGGCGCCGCTCACCCGGTACAATTCGACCGTTCACATAAAAACGCTATGGTCCTATCTGGCGAAGCGCAAGATGGTATCCGCGGACGTTGCGGCGGATCTACCGCTACCGGATACGGACGGAACTGAGAAAACGCAGCCATTCACTCAGGCGGAAATGATCGAGATATTCCGCGCCGCACGCGTAGCCGGACATGCCGATTACGCGCTCGTGATGCTGCTGAGGTATTCGGGCCTGCGTATCTCGGATAGCATCACAAGGCCGTGTTCTAGTTTGACGGGCGCCCGGCTGACATTGCGCCAGATGAAGACGGGCGGATACGTGACTACCCTGCTGCCGCAGGCGGCGGTAGATGCGCTGGCCCAATGCCCGCGCGAATCGCCGGCATATTGGTTTTGGACCGGGCCCCTCCGCGGCGCAACACAAGAGGAATATGTGCAGGAATACAGGCGGATCAAGAATAAATGGTCCCGCCGGCTCACTAAAGTGTTCCTGGCGGCCGGCATCCCGCACGGGCACCCTCACATGCTGCGCGATACGTTCGCGGTTGAGAACATCCTAGCGGATATGCCGATAGACGAGATATCGCGCCTGCTCGGTCACGGCAACATTCGCACAACCGAGAAGCATTACCTTCCGTGGATTGCCGCTCGGCAGAGCAAGATGGAAGCGACACAGCAGCGCGTCTGGAACGCGGACCCGGTTCTAGCGCACCTGTCAAACGAAGCATACGCGCCGGATACGCAGGATTTGGCCATACCAGCAACTGCCGTAAATTGAGCAACTTATGGGATCACGAGTTAATGTTACAGATGAGATGGATCGGCACATTCAGCTTGCAAAATATTCAATCGGAGTCGGAGACAGATTTGCCCACCAGGCGAAGGCCCAGCTACGCGCCTGTATGCTCGCCGACGAGCAGGGCGTGGAGGTCATCCCGGTCTGGAACAAGTCAAACCGCGAACACACGATCATCGGCTCCGAACCGGCAAGCACACGTGCAGCCGCGGATGAAGCAGTAAAGGCGCTTAATTGGAAGCGGCCGTACCATCTGGACGCCGACCATATCAACCTCGGCACGGTGGACCGATTTATCGAGCCGTGCGATTTTTACACCATCGACGTAGCCGATTGGATCGGCAAACCGGCCGATCCAACGAGCATCGATCAATTCGTCGCCCGCCATCCAGAGATCAGGGGCGACATCGAAATTCCGGGAGTCGATCGCCCGTTCCACATCACTGGTGAGTTTGTCGCCGGCACAGCGGGCAAATACGTCGCGGCGGTGAAGGAAGCGGGCCGGATCTACCGCCACATCGAGGAGAAGAAAGGCAAAGGCCGATTCATCACCGAAGTCTCGATGGATGAGACAGACTCGCCACAAACTCCGGTCGAATTGCTGATCATCCTGGCGGCGATCGCGGATGAACACATCCCGATTCAAACCATCGCTCCGAAATTCACCGGCCGTTTCAATAAGGGCGTCGATTACGTCGGAGATTTGGCGAAGTTCACCGAGGAGTTCTCGAACGACATCGCCGCCATTGCATTCGCAGTGAAGCAGTACGGCCTGCCGGCCAACCTTAAGCTCAGCGTGCACTCCGGCAGCGATAAATTCTCGCTGTACGGGCCCATGCATCGATCGCTAAAAATGTTCGACGCCGGCGTGCATTTGAAAACCGCCGGAACGAATTGGCTGGAGGAACTAATCGGCCTCGCGCAGGGCGGCGAGCAGGGATTGACTCTTGCCAAAGAAGTCTATGCGGAAGCCTATGCGCATCGCGACGAATTGTGTGTGCCCTATGCCAGTGTCATCGATATCGATCCCAAAAAGTTGCCTGCGCCCGATGAAGTGAACCGATGGTCCGGAGATCAGTTTGCGTCCGCGCTACGGCACGATCCGAAATGTCCGGCCTATAACAGCAGCTTCCGCCAGCTTCTCCACGTGGGATTCAAAGTCGCCGCAAAGATGGGCAAGCGTTACACCGATCTGCTGAGCGAGATGGAAGACCGGATCGCGCCGCACGTCACCGGCAACCTTTACGACCGGCACATCCGGCCGCTGTTTTTGGGTAGTTAGGGCGCAACAATTTCCAGCGAGTCACATCCAGCTTGTAGGAGTAACGCGCATGGAACGTTTGGAAGAACTCAAGAATAAGTATAAGCCGGCCCTGGATGCCGTTCAGCAGAATGGGGTTAAATTGTCTCATTTGCATGTACAGGACAACAAGCTGTTCATACAGGGCGCCGCGCCTTCGCAGGAGGCGAAGAATGCGGTTTGGAATCAGATCAAAGCCGTAGATTCAAACTATAGCGATGTGACATGCGATCTCAGTATCGATCCGTCGCTTGCGCCGACACAGACGCACGCGGCTGGCGCCGCAGCCGGCGGCGGCCAAGGGCGGACTTACAAAGTGCAGCCGGGCGACTCGCTCTCAAAAATCGCCAAGCAGTTCTACGGCGACGCCAATCAATACAACCGGATCTTTGAAGCGAACCGCGGCAAGCTGGACAATCCCGATAAAATCCAGGTAGGTCAGGAACTCGTTATTCCGTCCTAGGCTTTCCTGCTCCGGGCGGGCCGCAACTTACCACGCGGCTTGCCCGAGGAGCGGTTTTCCGCAAAGCCGCTGCAATATCGATACCGGAGCTTTCTCGGGATCAGCCATCGAATCGCGAGCGACGATGATCGTCTGCTCCAACGCGTGCTGGCCCGAGTGAACAGAGTGCGGCACAACATCCGTGAAGACCAGCCACGTCGACCCCGGCGGGAACTCGAACCGATAACTGGCCCAATCGCGCTGATATTCTTCGTTACGCTTTAAGTATTCGTGAAAGCGAAGCATGAACCGGTCATATGCGGAACGGTCCGCAATCGGGAGTCCCAAGCCCGACATGGCGTGGACAGTCTGGCCACGCAGCCTTCCCATTGTAGATGCCGCCTCCGCGGCCAAATCATCCAGCCCCGCATCCTTTGCGTAGCGCTCCGCTACCTTTGTGAACGGGTCTGACGTGACCCATACGCGAGATTTTGTGGGATGGATATTGGTGAAGATCCGCAGGATCAAATTACCATGTACGGGCCGTGACGGGAATGCATCGGTATGCATTAAGTCGTTTCGCTTGTTGGTCGGCAGGTCGCGGCCCTGCTCTTCCAAAGGACGGAAGCTGGCATAGTCCAATTTCCACTTCTTCGCATAATCGGGGAGCAGATCCGCGGCGAACCGGACAACATTGCGCGAATAATCTTTGAACACCGCGCGCAGTTGCTCTTCCGCGCCGGCATCGACACCGGTAATCCGATCGCTTGCCGGACGATAGGCGATGTTCTTGTGGACTGCCGTTCCCGAAAAATCCAGACTTCGTAGAAGCTCTTTTGTCGCTTCGGGCAGCGAAAACGGCGTTGCCGGAAAGAACAGAACATTGCCCGATTCGAGATCGGGCCTGTAGTCGTGCGGTTGCGCGTCCGCCCACGTGTCGATGGTAATGAGATCCATGAACCTCTATCTATGGCAATTCTACTTCGACGGCAATTCTACTTCGCACGCATATAGTCTAAAGTCCAGCCAGTTTTCGCACGGTCTCAAATGTGTCCGAATCGCCGGCCGACTTGTCTAGCCTGTAACACTTCACTCGCGCGAACCGCAAGGCCAAGCCGCTGACGTATCGCGGGCTGACCTGAATTTCGTTAAACGCGATTTCGGCGACCAGCTTGGGTTCCACATGGACCGTATAGCTGTCGCGCGCGATCTCGATCTTCAATAGTTGCTCCGTTTGCCATGCCAGCATTTCGTCGGTAAGTCCCTTGAAGGTCTTGCCGAGCATAGCGAAGCCGCCCTTTTCCGTGTCGCGCGCTCCCAGGTGGAGATTGCTCAGCCAGCCCTGGCGCCGTCCGTTGCCCCATTCAGCCGCCAGGATCACCAGATCGAGACTGCGCGCCTGCTTCACTTTTAACCAGCTCTGGCCGCGGGCTCCCGCCGCGTAGCCAGCATTGAGATCTTTCGCCATGATGCCCTCATGGCCGCGGCCCAAGGCATTGTGCAGGAACTCTTCCGCACGCTCGGCGTTTGCGGTTATCGTGTGTGGCGCCACGGACCCGGCGGGCGCAATTTCAGTGAGCGCACCGAAGCGCCGCGCCTGCGCTTCATCGATGAGACTCGCGCCATCCAGATACAGCAGGTCGAACCAGAACGGCGAAAGCGGAAGTTCGGTCCGCATTCGGTCTACATCGAGCTTGCGGCCGAACCGCCGCATCGTGATCTGGAATGGCTGGGGCCTGCCGTCCGGATTGAGACTGAGCACTTCGCCATCGAGAATCAAATCCTTTGCCGGCAACGCTCTCACAGCCTCAACTACTTCTGGCACGGCGGCAGTGACGTCATTCAATCTGCGCGAAAACGCCACGACTTCATCGCCGGACTTATGCACCTGCACACGCGCGCCGTCGAATTTGAATTCGAGCGCCGACTCGCCCAGATCCGCCAGAGCGCTCGATACATCTTCGGCAGTCTGCGCCAGCATCGGCTGAACGGGCCGGAATAATTGGATATCGTACTGATCGAGTCCAGCTTCGCCCTTTTCGAGAAGCGCGGAAGCGATCGCCTGCGCGCTGCCGGCCATCATCGCGGCCCTGCGGATGTGATCGCGGCTTGCGGCCGAAGCCTTCGCCAACCCGTCGAGCATCACTCCTTCGAGTGCCCCCTGGCGCAATTCCCCTAGCAGCAAACGTGTCAAAAAGTGCTGCTCTTCCGCGGTTGCTCGGGAAAACAGCTCATGCAGGATGTCGCGCCGCTGCCGCTCGGCGCCCCGCCCCATCACGGCGGCAAACGAAGCCAGCGCGCGGTCCACATCCAGAATTTCGAGCGTCGCGGCCTCCGCGGGCGACGCCGACGCCGCACGGACAGAAGCGTAGCCGATTCCGATACGCCCCTGCCGCGTACTTCCGGAAAGAAACGCCACGGCCGTTTCGCTCTCGTCAGTCCCCGCCTGTTTGAGCAAGGCGGCGAGCAGATCGACTTTTTCCAGGCGGCGGCTGCTTTCGGAAACACGGCGGGAAGTCTCTACCAACTGGGCCAGAAGCATACGGTGTGAAGGAAAAACGTGGAGCCGACAGAGGGACTCGAACCCCCGACCCGCAGTTTACAAAACTGCCGCTCTACCAACTGAGCTATGTCGGCCTATTGCTGCGATTTTGGCAAAGCCCGCAACGGAAGAGGCGTTCTGGAGACCATTTTACACTGGCGCGGCAGGTCCGCCATTTTACGCGCCGACATCTATATTTTTATATTTTCGATAACGCGACAGCCTCCGGCCGGGCCTGTTCGAAGTTCGCGGCCGAAAGCACGCGAGTCGAGTCGCGGACAATGACTCGAGTCGGTATCGTCAGTTGCTGAGGGTCGCGATCCGGTTCCTGCACCCGCCTCAGCACAAACTCAGCGAGATGGCGCCCCAACTCCTCGGGAAACTCACGCACGCTTGTCAATTGCGGATACATCAGCGTGGCTTCGCTGTCGTTGAAGCCAGCGATGCTGATATCTTCCGGAATCCTCATGCCGGATTGCCGGGTTGCATCATAGACGCCGCGCGCAATCGGGTCTGACCCGGCGAACACAGCGCTGACGGGCTCGCGCCGCGAAAGAATAGATCTCATCGCCAAATAGCCTAACTGACGATCGTCGGAATGAATTTCGCTCAATCGCGGCTGTAACCCGGCTTGCTGCATGGAGTGGCGGTACCCCTGCGCGCATCGCGCATACCAGGGAAGCTCGACGTCTCCCACGAACCAGATATCGCGGTGGCCATCGGCGATCAGTTGATTAGTGAGGTCGAACGCGCCCTGTATGTCGTCGGAATACACGGCATCGTATTCGGTCGAATCCCACTTGCCGATCACATTGTTTCCGAGCACGGCGAACGGTATCTCCTGCTCACGCAACGCCGCCAGGAGATTCGGCGAATTCGTGCCGCCCAGGATCACGGCCCGCACGAGCGAACGCTGGCTCAGCACTTGCGGAAGGTGCAGATCCTTCGGAGGCACGGACGGCGAATACCGGAGCGACATGAAGAGCAGTTCCTTGTTCTGCGAAGAGCAGTAGTTCTCAGCGCCCAGCAGAATCCTGGCCTGAAAGCTGTGAAGCACATCCCGGTTCGACAGGATGAACGCAATGATGGTGGACCTCTCGTGCCTCCTCTGCTCAAGATCGATGCCAAGATCTTCAGCCGCCTTCCGGACGCGAGCGCGAATCTCCGGGTCCACAGTAATCTGGCCGCGAGCAACCCTCGACACGGTGGCGGTGCTCACTTTCGCAAGCTTGGCCAAATCCTGGAAAGATGGCCGGTTTCTCCCCGCGCCTTTTTTTCCTTTCATCTCGCGTCTTTCCAGGCCGGCGCCAATCGCCCGGCTACAGATGCCCTTGCGTTGAAGACGGCCGCTCCCTCACGGTCGCGGTTCGGTGCTGGCAACCGCAGCCTCGTGGACGCCGCCTGACGGCTATGGTTCGGCGCCACGTCAGGGCGTCTCCGGATGAGCACGGAACCGCGGCTGTAAAGGAGCGGGCGTTCGTTGTCATCGTTTGCGGCCGGTGGGGCCATGGGGCACTCCCTATGTGAATTCATCATGGCTGTTTTCCAATATCACGAAACCGGAAGCGGCTCCGAAGGTGTTGGAGTTTCGCCGTTGCCGATCAAATAAAGGATACTGAATGTCGCAACTAGCGGGACGAGCGCGGCCACAATAAAGGCCGGCCCATAAGAGAAATGGTCCACCAGCACCCCGACCAGCAAGGTGAACACCGTGCTTGTAAGACCCGCGCCCAAGCCGCTGAGGCCGGTGACGGAAGCGACGATATCGGGAGAAAACAGATCCGACGGCAGCGTGAGGCCCATGGTAGACCAGCTCGCGTATCCCAACAGAGCAAAGCAGATGAGGCCCAAGGCGGTGTAGGGACTCGACACCATGCCGACTGGGATGCCGGCGAGCATCGGGAGACAACTGACAGCGCACACCCATTTGCGGGCGCGCAAAACGGGCATGCCACGCTTGATCAAAGCGCCCGAGACAAAGCCGCCGATGAAATTCCCGGCATCCGCGGCGATAAAGGGTATCCAAGCAAACATCGCAATCTGCTTCAGGCTGAAGCCGCGCGCATCGCTCAAATATTGAGGGAGCCAGAACAGATAAAACCACCAGACGGGATCGGTGAGGGACCGCCCAATCACGATGGCCCACGTTTCCTTGCGCTTGAGCGCTGGAAGCCAGCGCCGCGGATCAGTGGCGGGCCGAGTTGCCGCGGCGCCGCCCGGCGTTCCACGGCGCGGATAAACAAGCAGCCACACGATCAGCCAGAGAAAGCCCAGCAAGCCCGATAAAACGAATGCTGAGCGCCAGCCGAACGCGAGCGCGACCCAAGGAACGGCGATGGCCGCGATGGCGCCGCCAACGCTCGATCCGCTATCGAATATGGCGACCGCGAGGCCGCGCTCCTGGGGAGGAAACCACTCGGCGACGGCCTTGCTTGCGCCGGGCCAGTTCACGCCCTCGCCAATGCCGAGCAGAAAACGGAGCCCTTCGAACATGGACGCCGAATTCGCAAGGCTGGTGACAGCACTGACCAGCGACCACCAGACGACCGCGATGGAAAGTCCGATACGCGTGCCGACGATATCGAGAAAGATGCCGCCCACGAGCCACGTGCCCGCGTAAGACAACTGGAACGCGCCGAAAATCTGCGAAAGTTGGGTATGGTCGAGGTGGAACTCTTTCGTAATGACCGGCGCGAGGATCGAAAGCGTCTGCCGGTTGATGTAGTTGATGACCGTCGACAGAAACAGCGCCCAAACGATCCACCAACGCCGGGAGGACACGCCAGCAGGCGCTGCCAGAGCAGATTGGGTGGCTCGCGGCATTTATGAATGCACTCTCGCCTGCCTTAGGCAGGCGATTTATTGTCGCTCACCGCAGACAGCAGCGAAGCAGATTCCCGATCGAGATATACGTGCGCGTTGGGATGGCGGCGAACAAGAGACGCCGGGCATGCGGTCGAAACAGGACCTTCCAGAGCATTGCGGACGGCCTCGGCCTTGCGACGCTCCGGCACCGCGCAGACCCAACTTGCCGCGCTGAACAAGCCCGAGCACGTCACCGTAAGAGCGTCTTTCGGAACGGCGTCGAAGCTGGCGAAGTGGCCCTCTCCGGCCTGTTGCGCGCGGCACACATCATCCAGCAGCACGCGCTTCACAACAGCGGGATCTTGAAAGTCCGCCACGTGCGGGTCGTTAAACGCGATATGCCCGTTCTCGCCGAATCCGACAAATGCCACGTCCATGGGAGCTTCGGATAACATTTTTGAATAGCGCGCGATCTCGACGTCGAGATCGGGAGCGTCTCCCTGGATGTACTCGATGCGCGCAGGGTGGACTTTCTGTTCCAACCGGTTATGAATCCAGTACCGGAAGCTCGAAGGATGGGTCTTTTCGATTCCAACATATTCATCCATGTGGAAGACCTCGACGGCGCTCCATTGAATATCGCGCCGCAGGACGAGCGCCGCGACGACATCAAGCTGCGAATTCCCGGTGGCCACCATGATTCTGGCTCGACCTTTTTCGCGCACTGCCTGCTGAATCAGTTCGGCAGCGTTGCGGGCGGCCGCCGCCCCCAGATCCTGCCGGGAGGCATAGATCTGGACTTGTGCTTTATCAAACGATAATTCTTGAAGTTCGCCTACCTGGGCCATATGCCGACTATACCAGTCTTGGCCCGATTATCAAGAGAAATTTCCCGCTTTCTGGGAGAAATACCCGATTAGATTAGAAGTGGTCGGCGGCTATATGGAACCGGAGACGCTGGGACGTGCTCCACAGCAGATCACGCCGCTTGGCAGAGGCGCGAAGGAGGAATTCGAGCGGCGCGATGTTCCAGGTAGGCCTCGATTTGTTGGGTTGAAAATTCGAAGCCAAATTCGGCGGGATCGAAGGGCTTGTTTTCCTGTTTGGCGGCGAGATAGAGGCCGGCGGCTTCATCGAGTTCGCGGCGTTCGCGGTCGAAGCGTTCAGCCTGGATCTGCTTCAGTTCGGCCATTTCCTTTTCGAAGCGGCGGCAGAGGCGCATTTCCTGGATAGCGAGATTGTTGAATTGCTTCTGGTAGGTAAGAAAGGTGTGCGCCTGGATGAGTCCGGCGGCAACAGGACCGGCTTCGATGCTGAACTTCTCTCCGAATTCGAGTTGACCGAGAGCGTAGATGTTAGATTCCAGAGCCGGAATGCGCAGCAGGCGCCAGCGCGTATCGGCGAGAGACTGGACGATCTCTTCTTCGCGGGCGTTGGCCGGCGCGAACTCATCGATGAAGCGGCAAACGTGGTCCTGGTAGGCCTGGGCCTCTTCGCCCGGCATCAGAACGGTGCGGCCAGTGAGTCCGGTTTTCAGAGCGTTCAGCGAGGAGCGATTTTTCCCTTCTTCGGATTTCGGACCAGTGGAGGCTTGGGCGTTCGCCAGGTTGGCAGCGAGTTGAGCGGCGGTGGACATGAGGGGATCTCCTGTGGTGGGAGGCGAGGCAATACTAAAACGGCCGCTGACGCTTCCCGGCTCGGATATGGGAGGCGGGCGATACAAGACTGGTCGCCAGCGCTTCCCGGTTCTGTAAGGCGCGTGGCTCGGCCGCTACGCGGAGCTTGGCGAGCGGCGCCATGGCTCGAAGGAACAGTAGCATGGGCGGGAAAAGGGTGATGGGCTAAATGGTTAATTCAAAAGAGAAAAAAAGTTGAACTGAAGTTGCCTTGGTGACTGCCGTCTTATCACCGGGCTTTGCTATATCAACCAAGAGGCTCTCGCGCGACAAAAACGCGACGGCTCTCCGGAAGGATAATAAACGACTCACCATCCGCTTAACGAATGAATCGCTTGCCCTCTTAAGCGATAGCGCAATCGCAATGAAGAATCGTAAGGCCGTTCCCGAACTTAGCGAGTCTGGAAAACATCCGTAATGGGCTGCAACGTGCAAACGACTTTCAAAATATTTCATTTCGAACTATTTCGGAAGGCTCCTGGAGGAACCTCATGAGTCGGTTAGCCGCTGTTTCGATCGCCACGGTCGTTACGTTTTCCATTGTGGTGGGGGCGCACGAGAAGGAACGCCTCAACCAACTTATTTTTCACGACCAAGCTGGGGAATTCAGCACAATCGCCGCGGCGCCAACTTTTGAGAAGAATAATCCTTTCTTCCAATCTTTGGGCACAAACGGCAGGTCCTGCAACTCTTGCCATCAAGCTTCAGACGCCTGGACCATCACACCGGAGCATATCCAAGAACGCTTCCGGATGACGAGAGGTAGGGACCCGCTCTTCCGAACGAACGACGGCTCGAATTGCGAAGGCGCCGACGTTTCCACTTTTTCCAAGGCGAAAGAGGCTTACAGCCTACTGCTCAACAAAGGACTGATTCGCGTTGAGTTGCCGGTTCCCGCAAATGCTGAATTTGCCGTGCTGTCCACGGACGATCCTTACGGTTGTACGTCTACCCCCGGCACATTATCGCTGTACAGGCGCGTGCTGCCCGCGACCAATTTACGATTTCTTTCCACGGTGATGTGGGATGGGCGCGAGAACACCGTAGATCAAAGCGTTCTTCAAGATTTAGCGCAACAGGCCATAGACGCCACGAGCGGCCACGCGCAAGCATCCACGCCGCCGACGCAACAACAGATCGCCGCTATCGTGGCCTTCGAAACAGCGACTTATACCGCACAGATAGCAGACCGCCGGGCGGGGAGATTAGATAAATCCGGCGGATTGGGCGGCGCGCTACATCTTTCGAGGCAGCCGTTCTTTATCGGCATCAACGATCCATTAGGCAATAACCCGCAAGGACTTTCCTTCGATCCCAAAGCGTTCACAAGCTTTGCTCAATTCGGTCTAAGCGACGACGATCGATCCTTTGGAGAGGAATGCGAGAGGCGGCGAGCGCGCGAATCGATTCGCCGGGGAGAAGCAATCTTCAACACCAAATCGTTTACGATCGACAATGTTGCGGGGCTGCCCTCGACCTCGCTGAAAGGCAATTGCACGCTATGCCATGACACGCCTAACGTCGGGGATCATTCGGTTGCCGCGCCTCTAAACATCGGATTGGCCGATGCCTCGCAGCGCACGCCGGATCTACCTCTCTATACGCTTTATTGTTTTTCAACTCAAGAAACGATCCAAACGACAGACCCGGGGCGCGCCATGATAACCGGAAAATGCGCCGATATCGGCAAGTTCAAAGGCCCCACTTTGCGCGCTTTGGCGGCGCGGCCGCCTTACTTTCACAATGGCTCCGCGGCCACACTCAACGATGTTGTGAACTTCTACAATACGCGCTTCCATATCGGATTTAGCGACCAAGAGAAGGCCGATCTTATTGCGTTTTTAAAGAGCTTGTAAGCAGGCGGAAACGGGAGACGTGAAACAGGAGACCGGAGATATATGAAAGGCAGGAACGTCTACCGTCTTCTCCTGGCCCATTAAGTGTCGCCACATTTCGTGATGCAGTAAACGACGCGATCGCGGACTGCTCCAACATTCGAAAGATCCCGCAGGTTAGCATCCTTGATCAGCGGTTAATTCCTGGAAAACTCTGGCACAGAGCAGTTGCGCCAGATCTTGTTCAAGTTGAAGCCACATAGTTTACGTATCAACAGGCCGAGCGCGCTTTCCAGGTTTCTTCAGTGAAAATTCTCAATAAGCATCAATCCGCTGCCGTCGCCGCGATCGCTCTTGTTGAACAGCATCCATCGCCCATCGGGCGAAACACTCATCTCGTTACCTATTGGAACAGGAACCGCCCCTACGGACTTGATGGTCTTTGTCTTCAAATCCAAAAATTGGAGACGCAGAGTGGTTCTAGACGACGCCGAACTCTCCAGGAAGTAGACGCCCTTCCCCATCAGTGCGAAATTATTTTGAAATAGCGAGGCCAAGACCCGGCTTTCGACTCCGCCTCGGACCGGCATTTTCCATAAACCCTGCTCCTTGGTGTAATAAAGATCCCGTCCGTCCGGGGATTCGAAGGCCACATAGCCACCATGTTTTGTGACCGGGACTTCAACGCCACCCGCCGCTGGAATCTTCCAGATTTGCCGATGCCCCGTTCGCTTCGACGAGTAGTAGATCCATTTGCCATCGTGCGACCAGCTAGGCCGAACCTCGTTTGCTCCACTGGTAGTCAACCGAATCGACTGGCCGCCCTGTGAACCTATGACATAAATATCCCAATTCCCGGCGGCATTCCCATCGAAGGCGATTTTCTGCCCATCGGGAGACCACCGCGGACTGCCGGCCCAGGCTCGAAATGCCGTTAGTTGGACAAGGTGGGAACCATCTGCCTGACACGTCCAAATCTCATCATTACCGGAGCGATTTGATTCAAACGCGATGCGCTGACTGTCCGGCGAATACCGGCCAGAGCCGTCGAGCTGGCTCGAGGAAATCAAAGTGTGCGCTTGCTGTCGTTTATCAGCTTGCAAGGCCATGCGCCAGATATGCCAATCCTGCCACTGATGGGAATACGCCAGATGATTTCCTTCCCTGGAAATAGCCACTTCCCGCGGGTTATCGCCGGCGGCCACCAGCCGGACCGGCTGACCGGAAGGCATTGCCGTTATTTGCCACAACTCGCGGCGGCCGCCGCGCTTAGAGGAGAAGACCAGGCCGTGCCCATCGGCCGTCCACGCGAGGCCGTCGATTTCCTTGTTTTCGAAGGTCAGCCGTCTGGGCTCCCCTCGGAGCGACATGTCTCCGGCGAGCGCAACCACATAAATATCCCTTTCAAAGAGACCGAGGGTGCGAGTGAACGCCAGCGTCTGCCCATCAGGCGATATGGCCACGCTTCCATCCCCATTCGTCTGCCTCGGGGGAAAAGTTAGAGAGCGCTTCTCACCGGTTTTCAGCGAAACCCGCACAATCGAAAGTGCTTCGTCAGGAGCTTTCTGCTCCAGAGCGAGCAACCATCGGCCGTCGCGGGACCAGGCCAGAAAAGGTGGAGGCGCCGCATAAGACCTCCCGTGGCCGACAACGCCGTTCAGTCCAAAGGAGATCTCAGCCAATTCCCGCTCCTGCCCTCCACCGACGGACGGAATGATCATGATGGCGGCATGCGAGGGCCCACGCACCCGTAAAAAGCCGATCCAACGGGCATCCGGCGACCAGGCAGGCGCGAAATCGTTGTCGGAGTTCATCGTCAAGGGAATCGGATCGCCTTCGCCAATTAGCTTGACGTAGATGTTCGCACTTGCCTTACCCGGTTGTTCCCAGGAAAACGCAACGCGAGAGCCTTCCGGCGAGAAGGTCGGAAACCCCTCATAACCCCGATTGCCAGTGAGAGGCACAGCCGGGAGAGGCATGCCGTAGCTGACCCGGTCCGACCTAACTCTCCAGCGCCAAAGACCTACCCCTGTTCCGACGAGCACGGCGGTGAGCGCACAGGCTATCCACCACCGGTGGCGTTTTCTGGCCGCCGGCCTTGATGGGCTAACGGGAAGGGCCACGGTTTCGCTCCGCGGATCGAACGGCGCCTCTCGCAGGGAATGATTGATGGGGGCCCGCGATGCGGGCGCGATAAACCGATATCCTCGTCGTGCCAGCGTTTCCACAAAACGCGGATTCTCCGAGCTATCGCCTAAAGCCTCCCGCAGTTTACGTACGGCGCTGTTGATGGCATTATCGAAATCGACATGCGTGTTTTCAGGCCAGAGGCGCTTCTGCAAGTCTTCCCGCGTGATGACTTCCCCGGCGTGTTCGAGCAGAAGAGTGAGAATTTGGAGCGGCTGCTCCTGCAGCTTCACCTTCACGCCGTGCTTTCGGAGCTCTCCCGTCCGGGGATTTAACTCGAAGACCCCGAACCGAAAGGCCGACTGCTGTTGCTCGATACCCGGCATACTAACTGACCAGTAACCCTGGAATCATAATCCTTCCGTGCCCTTCCGACAAGTCAGATTGCTGTCTTCCGTTCGAGCGTGGGTTCTGAACGCCTCTCCAGCCGGGACATAGTTCGAGGAATCACACGTTCCTGCAACGACTTCGGCGGACAGACACAAAGCAGTGACAAGCAAGCTTCAGTCCCTTGAGATTGGGCCTGACCTCATCGAGCCTGTCCGTAACCACAGGAGGACATGGCATGAACAGCTCTTTACGGATCGCGCTCGTAGCAAACACGCTCGCGCTGATAGCCGGTTCGGGATCGGCTCTGGCAGGAGCGAGCGCCGCAGGTAAGAACCAGCAGGACGGCAAATCATCCGTCACGGTGCACATCCTTCGTAACGCCGAAGTGCCGATACCGACACTGTTCCTGGCCGAGGCCGTTGCGCGCGAGATGTTCGCAAAAGCCGGCGTGAACCTCAAGTTGCAGACCAGAAAGCCAAAGCTAGATGCCGTCGGGCAGAAGATTGTTGTCGACATCACATCGGGCGGTCCTAAATTCCTTCATCGGGCTGCGCTGGCATATGCAGAGGAGTTTGAAGGAGTTCACATCACGGTGTTCTACGACCGCGTAAAGGACGCGGCGTGCGGCAGCGCGAGCGAATTTGTTGGGCCGTGCGCAGGCAGCAGCTTACCGATGCTTCTGGCGCATGTGCTGGTACACGAAATCACGCACATTCTGGAAGGCATCGACCGGCATTCGCGAGAAGGCGTCATGAAGGCTCACTGGACCACTGGAGATATTGCGGGGATGGCGAGGAAACCGCTTCCGTTCGATCGTTCCGATATAGAGTTAATCCGTTCTGGCCTGGCTCGTCGAGAGACTGCGAGGAAAGTAACTGTGGCACTCGGCCGCTAGGATTGTGGAATAGAGCACTCATTTGGCGAATTTCCTGAGGTTTCGGTCCAATAGATTGCCCAACTCGATTCGCCATTGGGACACCGGGGGACGGAGTTCTTTGCCAATCTGTCGTTACGTGCGGCAACGGGTTCGCTCAATTGTCTATTGTCGCCGGCGGATAACAAGTGAAATGAGTTCTCCCCGAGTTGCCAGATTGATCTGATATGAATCTGCATTAGGCAGAATCAATTCACAGTTTTTTGATTTTGATATTACGGAAATAGAGCTTAATTTGGGATTCGCCCTTATCTTCAGTGCCCTGCAGGGAAATATGACCATCGCGAAAAGTTCCGAAATCCGGCCACTTAGCGAACTTACTATGGGCCACCAGCGCCCGCCAGGCGTCGTCCCACAGTTGGGTAGAAATTTCCTGCCCGTTCTGGATCAACCGAAGATGCCCGCGGTTTGCGACGATCTCGAATTGATTCCATTCACCCGCCGGCTTTACCGTGTTGACCCTCGTGGAAATAAGACCGTAAAGATCGCCGGAGCGGCGTAGTATCTCCCGGCTATCCGGAACGGTGCAGGCCAAATCCGCGATTTGCATTTCAAGGCCCGTGTCATAGGTTTGTTTATATTTCGGCGATTCTTGAACGTAAAACATGACGCCACTATCGATACAAGGCTTTGCCTTCCATTCCAGCTTGAGATCGAAATTTTCGAACTGTTGATCGGTCACCAGATCGGCGTAGTCCTTCGAAGGGTCGCTGTTATTCTTTTTCAACATGATGGCGCCATCTTGAACAGACCAGTCTTTACCGGCGCTATGTTGCAGATAGGAGTGCCAGCCGTTCAAATCCTTGCCGTCGAACAGTAACCGCCAGCCGCCGGTCTTTTCCTGCTCAGTAAGTGTATTCTCTTGTTGGGCATTTGCCATGGCGGAGAAAAGGCAGCCGCCAATAACTACAATCGCGATTTTAGAAACTTTTCGATATGACACTATTCGTAATCCTTTCCTTTTACTCCGAACGCTCAAAAGAACACAACCGCTAAATATGTGGATTTTAGCTTATCAGAGAAAAGGTCGATGAGAGCCCTTCGGGCCTCATCGAACTGTGGTTGAGCCAACACCGATATCGAGCCGCGACCCACCGTCTATTGGCCATATTCCGCATGATTCATCACTTTCAGGTCGCACACTCAAACCACATGCCAGCTTGTGAGAGGTGTTTTGCACCACTACTGTACGGAACATCCAACTACGGTTTATCGGTCGCTATCGCCTCAAGATCATGAAGTCGTAAGTAACACCAAAGGAGGAATAATGCCCAACGCGATCGCCTTTCACCCACTGGGAGTAACATGCAACGGTCTCCATAGCACGACGACACCGACGCCCCGCAAGTTCGCGGCGACGTTACGTTGACCAAGGCACATTGGGTTGCTCCCCCAGGGATGACTATTTGTACGCAATGGCGGCGCTGGACGCTCCTGCAAGATGAATCACGTCGAAGCGTTTGAAGCCAACTTCCTCGCACCACTTGCGGAAATCCGCCCCGGAATAGTCGAATGCGTCGCCGAATTCGATGAGCATGTTCAAGGACATAAGCAAACCGAAAACGTTTTCACGGCGCGCGTCGTCAATCAGGGCTTCTATGGCGACCAGCGCGCCGCCTGCTGGAAGGGCATCATAGGCCGCGCGGATGAGGTGCATCTTCTTCTCCAAATTCCAGTCGTGGAGAATCATCCCCATGGTGATTATGTCCGCTTTAGGCAATGGGATCTTAAAGAAATCGCCGGAGGCTGTGCCAACGCGATCGCTCAGCCCGGCGGCCGCGATGTGTTTTCGCGCGATCGGTTCTACCGGCGGTAGATCGAACGAGATGCATTGCAGATGCGGATGCGCCTTGGCGACCTCTATGCAGAGCAGGCCAGTCGCGCCGCCGATATCGCAAAGTGTCTTGAACTTTGAAAAATCGTACTTCGCGGCGAGGGCCTCGAAGTTAATCCGCGAGAGACCAGTCATCGCCCCGAGGAATTGTTCGAGTCTTGGCAACTCTTCGTAAAGCTCCTCAAACATTCCCTTCTGGCCATGCTTGACCTCATTCTGTGGCTTTCCAGTGCGCAAGGCCTCGGGTAGGTCGTGCCAAAACTTGAAAAGACGCGCATTGAGCATGACGAGAATGCCGCCCACATACCGGGGCTGTCCGCTATCGAGGTAAAGCGCGCTCGCGGGCGTGTTGAAGTACTTCGCGGACGGGCCGTCGCCCTCGCGTTCGAGGAAGCGCATTGCGACCAGTGCGTCAAAGAAATCGCTGACAGCGCGCGGGTGCAGGCCAAGCTCGGCGCCTAGTTCCGTGCCGGTGGTGCGGCGATTGGCGAGTTTGGTGAATACGCCGAGTTCGACTGCGGTGAGGAGCACCTTGGAGGACCAGAAAGCGAAAGCCGTCTGCAGAATGGGACCGGGATCTAGCTGCGGATTCGTATCAAGCACGCGTTGATTCACTCCGTCAAAATCTGAAGTCATTAGTGCCGCGATAATGCTATCACCTGATGCAGGTGTCGGACGGGAACGAGTGACGGGTAACCATCGTTTCGGCCGTCGGCCTGCGTGTGAATTCCCCGTCTTCGCAACTTCCTGTTTGCCGGCGATTCGGGCGTTAGCCGAATAACACATTTCTAATGAATCACTACGCGGGAGTTCCGCCATTGATGGCGTGTGGCGCTATTTCCCGACTGGCACCTTGCGCTGCGTCCAAGAAATTCAGCAGGAAGAGAACGTGGTTCTGAGCCTCGGGCGCGAACACATCGGGTACGTGCCGCCTTCATTCGAAATCTACTTGCCGTCTTTGCTTTCACGTGCCTCTGACACGAGGAACGCTGCGCGCCCACATCAAATCAGGCCTCGCTAACTGACGCTAGGTCTCCGTAGACGCCGGCGCCGGGATCATGTCGAAGCGAGCAGCAAGTGCAGCCCGTTCCTCTCTACCTCCGTGCCGCGCCGCCAATTGCTGCATTTCTTCCAGAAAGCGCTCGACACCGGCGGGATGATGCATGACTAAGAGGGTCGCGCTCTCACTGCTCGCGTTGTGAAAGCCGTGGATCGTTTCGCGCGGGATAAAGGCGAAGGCGCCGGCGCGAGCGGCGTGTCTCTCGTTGCCGACGCGCAGCACCAACTCACCTTCGAGAACGTAGAAGAACTCGTCGCGCCCGCGGTGATAGTGCGGTCCCGCGCTCACCGTCCCTGGTGGCACTCGTCCTTCCCAGACGGTGCAACAGCTCGCCAGTCTCTGCGCCCGACGCCTTGACCGTCACGCCCGTGCCAGCGGACCCGACCGCAATAATCGTCCCTCACCTGGAGCCACCACAACAGGTTTCATCATCATCATCCTCATCCCTAATCCAGGCCAATGAGCTACTCCGCCTCGCAGTGGCTGCTACGGCGCCGGGGTGAGGCCATGGCGGCGCATGATTTCGGCCATCTTGACTCGGTCCGGCGGGCCACCGGCCGCCGCGTAGATCACCTCGGCAGCCTCCCGAAAATACTGTGGACCTATGGCGGCTGGCGTGATCACGCAGAGTGCCTTCACGTCCTGGGCTCCGTTATTCTCGAACCGGTGGATCGCGCCTCGCGGAATGCACAGCACCTGGCCCGGCCCCACGTCGACTTGTATTCCGTTGACAGTCCAGGTCAACGCGCCGTTGATACCGTAGATCGTCTCCTCGTAATGGTCGTGGCTATGGGCTGGCGCCGGCAAGCGCTGCGCGCCAGGCACAGTCATTTCAAAGGCCGCGATGCTGCCGGTCGAGTTGTCTCCGGTGAGCAGGAACCGTATCGTGAGCGGCCCTACACAGATGCTTTCCTCGGAAGGATTCACACGGAGGTCGATGGTTTGTTGAGTCATGGGGGTTCCCTCATCGGTAAACTACGTTTACCATTGTAGGATAGTAAACGCAGTTTACGGACAAAGTCAATCCGCTTGCCGCCAAAGAATTTACAGATCAAACCCGAGGACATGCTCATCGGCGCTCTACTGCGCGTGCCCGCTCAAGCAATCCATCGCCATATCATTAGAGAGCTCAATAGGGCGGGTTTTGACGAGCTACGCCTGCCACATATCGCCGTGTTGCAGTTTCCCGGTCCGGATGGGGTTAGCCCAGGCGCTCTGGCGGAGCGCGCGGGGATGAGCAAACAGGCCATGAACCAGCTGCTCCGAAGCCTCGAAGCTCTCGGTTATATCGTCCGGTGCGACGCGCCCGACGAAGGCCGCATGCGAATCGTCCGCTTTACCAAACGCGGGCGCGCCGCATACGCAAAAATACACGACATACTTCGCGACATCGAGCACGAATGGAGCGCTGAGCTGGGGTCCAAGCATTTCGCTCAGCTCAAACAATTGCTATTCCGCGTCTGGCAGAGCTCGCTGATCCGCTAGCCGGCGGCTTTCGTAACCGATTGGGAAACGGATAAGTCTTACGACGACGACTCGGAAATTAACCATGTCCAAGCCATCACATCGAGTCGTAATCCGTCCCAACTTCCTGTTTGCCGACCATCCAGGAGTTGGCCGATTTAACACAGCAGCGTGCGGAACGTTGGGGGAGGGATCAGATTGGCTCACGGCACATTTTTCTTTGGTTAGGTGACGAAAGCTAAGTCATCCAGACGCTGAGCCGCGTAACTGCAAGCCAGTCCGCTCGTAACCCGAACTCCCAAACGCGCCGCGGCGGATCGGGATGTAACCATCGAGCGACCCAGCCGCGGGCGAACCAGAGAACGAGTCAGGTGCACACGCGGCGCCAGAATTGATATCGACTCACTTGGCAATGCCGAGCCGTCCGCTAATCATCCTCCGGACGCTTTGGGACAACGCCAGATTAGCAGGCGCGGCTCGCGTACCAGTTGCGGCGCTCTCGTCGCCGTCCTCGTGTTCACAAGGATTGGCCAGAAAGGCGTGAATGTCGCCACTACTCGTCATGCCAAAACCTACGATCTGTCCTTTCTCGTTGATTCCGAAAGCGGTCAGCAACGCGACGAAGGACGAACTTGGCGACAAGAACACGTTCAGATCGGTCACCCCTCCTTCCGTGCCGTTCTGCCACACGACGGCGCTCGGGGTTCCAGAAGCCAGGCCTCCCGGACTTATGGATGCTCCAACGACCTCACCCCGATTGTTGATGTCCAGGCCCGCCCCAACAACGTCGCCCGGCAAAAGCGAAAGGTGCTGCATCCCTTTCTTTTTGGTCCACAGGAAAGGTTGGTTGACCGTGTTGCTAGGAGGGGCCGAAGTGCCAACGACCACACCTTCGTCATTGATCGCAAGAGCTCCATTTCCGACACCCAGGATTGCCGGATTAGATGTTCCCCCAAAACTACCGAGATCGTGAACCGTTCCGTCGCGTTCCCAAAGCACGGCGTGCGGTCCGGCAGTACCCGGGGGAATCACTGTATTACCGCAGCTACCTGAAATGCCGACCGCTTGACTCGAGTTGTTGATACCAAACGCTAGCGCGACAGAGTCGCCAGGTAGCGGCGGTAATCGCCGGAACTGGCCGGGCGCTGGTCCCCAGATAACGGCGTCGTAGTCCAGAATTTGCGGCCCCGTGCCATTAGGAGCTGCCGCAAGGCACTCTGGATCCCGAACTGTATTCTCCGCATATCCCACTACTTCACCTCTGCTGTTCATCCAACCCCATCCACTATTCGTTCCTCCGAGGGGGTTCGGGAGCGGACTGAGGATGCCTTTACTCCAAAGCATTGCGACACACTGAAGGCCGGTGCCGTACGCGCAGAAATTTTCATTATTAGGGTCTTGGAGTAGAGTTTCGCCGCCTAGCAGGACGAGACCGGAGTCATTGACGACCCCAGCCGCGCTGTTCGGTCCCAGCAGTCCCGGTTGTCGCGTGTCTGCGATCTGTTTCAAATCCAAAAATAAATCGCCGTACCAAAGGACGGCGTGTGACGTGGGACTGCCGCCATCCGAAACGGTATCGGAGCCGACTACCACACCGCGATTATTGACGGAGCTGCCGCTGCTGAACGGGTTGCCCGCCGGACCAAGATCGTACACCGTATACTTCCGTGATAGTGCGTTTGACTGAGGAAATGTCAACACCGCTGACAGCATGCCGAGCACCGGCACCGAAACGATCCATCTGCAATTCATAGATTTCTCCTTTTGCTCTCGCTAGCAGCGCACAGCCGGTTTTAGGCCTTGTGCGCGACCGGCAGGAGAGCACACCGATCGGGGCTCCGAAGCGCCCTCACTGTATACAGCGCAGAGCAGAGCACAGATTGATAGCCCGGTAAGAACTTTTTCCGATACGCTAGGGAGGAATGGCGGGACCGGGCGGCGAGGCCAGCAGCATACTCCGAAGATGGAACGGCGGGGATACCGAGGCTTTGGATCAGCTTGTGCCGATCGTTTATCAACAGCTGCGGCAGCTCGCGCATTACCATTTGCGACGCGAGCGCGACGGCCATACGCTGCAGACCACCGCCCTCGTGCACGAGGTCTACCTGCGCCTGTGCGGGCAAGACGAGCCGGCCTGGGAGAGCCGTGCCCATTTCTTCGCAGTTTGCGCCCACATGATGCGCCGCATCCTGGTGGATTACTCACGCCGGCGCGCCGCCGGGAAGAGAGGCCGCGGTGCGGTTCACGTGCCCCTTGCCGACGCGCTCAGCATCCCCATCCCGCGAACCTGTGATTTGGTGGCGTTGGATGGTGCGCTCGAGCAGCTTGCTACGTTCGATGCCCGGAAATGCCGGGTGGTCGAAATGCGGTTTTTCGCCGGGCTGCAGGCCAAGGAAATCGCCGTCGTCCTGAAAACGACCGAAGCCACGGTACGGCGCGATTGGATAATCGCAAAGGCGTGGCTCTTTCGGTATCTCGAAGGAAGCCCTCGCACATGAACCCTAGGCCAGACAGTCCGGACTGGAGCGAAGTAGAGCGCGTCGCAGCGGCCACTATCGATCTGCCGGAGGAGAAGCAGGCAACGTACCTCGCCCAGCAGCCTGCCTCTATTCGCTCCGAAGTAGAATCTCTTCTCGCCGCATACCGGCGCTCCGGCAGTTTTCTTGAGCGCAGCGCCGTAGCACATACCGCGGCAGCTTCGGTCGACATCAGGGTGGACACGCAGCTTGGCGCCTACCGCGTCGGAGCGATAGTTGGCGAGGGCGGTATGGGCGTCGTTTATCGCGCGGTCGATACCAGGCTTAACCGGACAGTGGCTATTAAATTCCTGTTCGAACATCTGGCCGATCCCGCTGCGCGCCGCCGCTTCCAGCGCGAGGCACAGATGGCTTCCTCACTCAATCATCCGCACATTGTGACCGTGCATGATATTGGTGATCTGCGCGGCCGTCAATATCTTGTCACCGAGTACATGGATGGCGGCACGCTGCGCGATTGGGCGCGCGCGGAGAAACGCACCTGGCGCGAAATAGTCGAGCTGATGACCGGGGTGGCTGATGGGTTAGCGGCGGCCCACGCGGCCGGTATTCTGCACCGGGATATCAAGCCGGAGAACATGCTGGTGAGCAAGACGGGGAGCGCCAAACTATCGGATTTCGGTCTGGCCAAGCTGGAGCAACCGCTTTCCTCGGACGATGCAATACGTTCCGTAACCCTAAACAGCACGGGTCGGGGAATCATCTTTGGAACCATCCCCTATATGTCGCCCGAGCAGGCCTCCGGCCGGCCGGTCGATGCACGCAGCGATATCTTCTCTTTCGGCATTGTTTTGTATGAGCTCATCGCGGGACGGCGGCCTTTCGAGGGCGCTACAGACCTGGAGACGCTGCAAACAATTATTCACGGGACTGCTTCGCCGCTGAGTGCCGACCTTCCGTTCGCGTTGCGAATGGTAGTGGAGAAGGCACTCGATAAGGATTCAGCAGCGCGCTACCAATCCACTCGGGAGCTGGTGATTGATCTGCGCAGACTCGGGCGCCAGAGCGGCGAACACGTTCCGCCCGCCCTACGGGCCATCGCCAAGCCCGCGCGTGTCGGGCCCGCAAAGCATACCGTCGCGCTCACGGCCTTTGTCGTCGCTGGCTGCTTGTTTGCGGCTGGCGCGCTATTGCTTTGGTTTCGGCGAACGGTTCCGTCCGCCCCGCCGCCGGTCGTGCAGTTCGAGGTTCCTCCGCCGCCCGGTGCCTTATTTACCGTGCCCATAACCCGGCAAGCCTTCGCCATTTCGCCCGATGGGCGGCGGCTCGCCTTTACTGCTACCACCGCGAGCGGAACGAATGTTTGGATCCGCCAGCTTGACTCAACAGAGATGCACCTGCTCCCGGCTACGGCGGAAGCGGTATCAGTGTTCTGGCCGCCAGATAGCCGCTCCATTTTCTTTTCCACCAAGCGAGCCCTCATGGAGCTGAATCTGGAAACCGGTTCCGAGCGTTCCGTGGCTGCACTTGCGGCAGCTGCCCAGGTCGGAACGTGGCGCGCAAACGGGGACCTGTTGCTTTATCTCGGACTACATGACCTCTACAGTCTGCGCGCCGAAGACGGTGCCTTGCGGAAGCTGGCAGCTGACGATCCCGGGCGCTGGCCTCAATTTGTGCCGGGCAGCGACCGCTTGATCTATGTAGCGTTTGATCCAGCTGTACAGGGCTATCGTGCGATGGAGTCGGATTACTTGGTGCGCAAGCCGGTCTCGCTGATGGAGACTGGTTCCCGGGTTCAATACGCGCCCGCGCGGCATGCAGACGAGCCCGGATACCTTCTTTTTATGCGCGGCGCAAACCTCCTCGCCCAGGGGTTCGACGCAAACCGTTCTCGTGTTGTGGGCGAAGCCTTTCCGATTGCGCCAAATGTCATCTACTACGGCCCAACTCTTTCAGCCAGCTTTTCGGTTTCGGCCAACGGGGTCCTGGTCTACCAGGCCGATTTCCCAAATTCTGAGTTGAAATGGTACGATCGCGCCGGTAACGCCGTCGCAAGCTTGGGAAAATCCGCCCCCCATTGGGGCAACGTTCGAATCTCGCGTGACGGGCGGCGCGTGGCGGCGACAGTGTGGAATCCGGAAACCGGCGGCGCTGCAATTTGGATCTTCGATGCCGACGGAAGGGAAACTCGTCAGCTTACGTTTCCGCCCGATGTACAGCGCAGACCGGTATGGGCTCCCGATGGCGCCCACGTCGCCTTTGGGGGATCACGGAACGTCGGCAGCGGGCCGCGGCTTGGAATTTTGGATGTGGCGACGAACGGCGTCACCAACGAGTTTGACAAGCAACGAAATCTCGCTACATTGCCCACCGACTGGTCCCGCGATGGCCGATTCATCGCTTTTGACGACGGCGCGCCGCACGAAGTGACAACAGCTTACATTGCGGACACGGCGGAGCACAAGATCATTCCGTTCCTGCAGAACAAATTCGCGCAATGGGGGATCGCATTCTCGCCCGACGGTTTCGAGCTCGCATTTGTTTCCACTGAGTCGGGCCGTCCCGAAGTTTACGTTCAGATGTTCGATCCCAAGCCGCTCGCCCACCTCGTCGGCGAACGCC
Source organism: Bryobacterales bacterium KBS 96 (assembly GCA_000381625.1). GTDB lineage: Bacteria > Acidobacteriota > Terriglobia > Bryobacterales > Bryobacteraceae > KBS-96. Next base: position 6,171,393 of record KB906767.1, on the reverse strand, counting down.
GGCAAGTTTCCAGGGACGGCGCGTGGCTGGTGCGTTGGCGTGGGGACGGACGCGAGTTGTTCTACTTGGGACTCGATAATCAAATCTTTGCGGTGCCGCTCAAAGACAAACTTCAATCCGGTGACCCCAAGCCGCTATTCCGCATTGCGGGTCTTTCCCAATTCAATACCCCGCGCGACTTTCAATTCGACGTTTCTCCCGACGGGCAGCGATTTGTCCTGCCCACCACCGGTTCGGTCGCGCCGCCTCCTTTCATTGTCGTCGAGAACTGGCAGGACAAGTTCCGGCGTTGGACCGGCCCTCAGGATCAGCACTGATAAGCACTGTAGGGGCGCTTCGCTTACGTCGATTCGTGATTTCGGATGTCGAATTTACTGTACCGAACGAATTACGACAGATCTCTATCGGAAGCGGCCCGGCAGAAAGAGCTGAACGCAGGAGTAGTGGTCGTAGCCGGGCCGCTTCGGACCGAGTCGTAAGAAGGAAGCGGCTGCGCGGCGATTTGGCAACTACGAGCTATGGGTTTGGAAAGCCGCTGTGATTCGGACAATACGGGTGGGGGGCACTCGGCGGGCGTGGTTGTGTCTCCGACTGCCGAAGTAATGACGGCTGGAGGGCAAAAACCGGAGGAGAAAGCGGGATACATGCAGATAAATCGCTGTATCTTTGAGACACGCTGATATCCCAGCAAGAGCTGGATCGTGTGCAGGTCCGTGCCGGCCTCCAGCATGTGCGTCGCAAAGCTGTGCCGCAAGGTGTGCGGTCCGATCCGCTTCGTGAGCCCGGCTCGTAGCGCTGCTTCATGTCAGGCATTCCACACAACCTTATCGGAGAGGGGGCGCTCTGGCTGAATCGGTTCCACACGGCTCGGGAACAGATACGTACGAGGCTTGTTCTTACACCACCGCCAATAGGCGCGCAAAGCCTCGAGCAGCTTCGGCGTGAGAGGCAGATCGCGGCCGCGCGAGCCCTTCCCCTGATGCACATGGATCAGCATGAGCGCCGGATCGATATCGCCAATCTTCAGGTGGACGGCTTCGGCTCTCCTCAGTCCGGTCGCATAGAGCAACATCAGGATCGTGCGGTGCCGCAGGTTCAGAGCAGCTTCGATAAGCCGAACGACCTCTTCTTGGCTCAGGACAACGGGCAACTTCTTGGGCGCTCTCACCAGCGGCAGGTCGTCGATGTCGATATCACGCCGGCGCAAAGTCTTTCGGTAAAGAAACCGCAGGGCGCCATTAGGAGCGCGATGGTGCCGAGGGTCAGCTTCTTCTCGCGGTCATGTATAGCTGGAACTCGCGCACCTCATCAGCGCCCATCAGTTCGGGAGATTTGCCGAAGTATTCGGCGAACTCCCTGGTGGCGTGAATGTAGCCGCGAATCGTGTCTGGTGTGTAGTTCCGGCGCTGAAGCTCGTCCAGCATCCGTTGACGTAGTGGTGTCACAGAAACTCCTCTCTGTGACACCGAAATGTACCGCTATCCCTGCCTCAAACCACCACGCAACTGCGTCCGCCGCGCTAGCGGCTTAGTTCTCACGCGCCACTCGGAAGTTGAAACGGGGCCAGACCCGCGAGCCACCCTGCCCTGAGGACATCTGATCCGCCCGATGTCGGCGCATCATCCCGTTGAAAGTTGAAACGCTCCTCGCACCCTGGATTCATCGGTCTTTTTCTCTAGCCAGTTGGCCTTCGCTTCGAGCATGACCTCTACGTCAAGCCAGCCCACCGCCTGGACGGAGCGCAACGATGTCTGTATCCGGCGCCAGTTGCAGTTTCCGTCCGTGCTTCCTCGTGCCGGTCACCGTTGCGATCGGCCGCGCTTCGGGCCCGCCGAGACTCGCGCTATACATACATCACTAACGGAGAGCGCCCACACTCGATTTCACGCTGAACCAACACAACGTCCAGCTAATGAAGCAAGACTTACCGCAAACACCATTTGGCACTGCTCAGACCAGCGGTTTCTGGCTTATGGATTCGCGCGCCTCCCAGGTATTACCACTTGTCGACTTTATCGACGATACTGCTCACGCGGAAAGTGGGCCGGTGGGAACCCCTATACTCAGGCCGGTGGTATATAATTATTCGGCTTCTTCGTCAGGAGGGAAACCATGCGAATGTTGCTGAGAGTATCTATTCCAGTGGAAACCGGAAATGCCGCGGCCAAGGCCGGAACACTGGGATCAACCGTCAAACAAATTCTAGCTGATCTCAAACCGGAAGCAGCTTATTTCTTCGCCGACGATAATGGCCAGCGGTCGGGCTCAATCGTGTTCGACATGAAGGACTCATCGGAGATTCCGGCGATCTGTGAGCCTTGGTTTCTTGCCTTCAACGCAAAAGTTTCCTTCCGACCAATCATGAATCCGGAAGACCTTGCCAAGGCCGAACCATCAATCGGCAAGGCCGCGAAGCAATACGGAAAGTAACCACAACGAAGCGGCAGTGAGTGAGGGACCTGCCCCGCTAAAGGCCAAACGTCCGGCGGTGAACTGAAGTTCACTACAGCACGCTAAAGACGTGCGCAGCAGATACGCCAGTCCCAAGTCACACTTGAGGGAGGCCGGAGCAGCTTCAATTCTGCTGGCTCAGAGCATTCCGTCCGCGAGTTTGTCAAAACGTTTCTGGGCGCCTTGTTAACACTTTTCGCTTAGGTCCCGTCTTGTCCTCAGAACTTTCAAGTTCTGGAACGGAGACATGGAAATGCGGACACTTTATAAGCTGATCTGTGCGGCCTCGATCGTCGCCTCTTCGCTCGTCGCAGGAACCTTGGCGCTGCAGATTGGGAATCCAGCCGAAAATCCCGAAGCTCAAGAGAAGAATGCGGTATTGGTTGCACGCGTAACCGCTTGCCAATCACCGGAGAAGACAGCGATCACCGCAACGGCAGAAGGCACTGAAAACGGAATACGTAGAAGTATCCCGCTAAAAATCATTCGACTCACCACACCGGGGACTTTCGCGGTCCTACATGAATGGCCGAAGCAGGGCGCCTGGGCCGTCAAGCTGATTGCGACGAACCCGGAATACAAGGATTATGCAACCGGAGTGGTCGTTCCGTTTGAGAGGACCTCTTTTCACTGGGCGGCTATCAAACATTTCTCGCATCGGCCGACGGACCGCGAAGTGGCTGAGGTCCTTACGAGCATACCCAGTCGCCCTCTAAGCTCAATAAACTGAAAGCTAAACCAATCAACCATCGTGCTGATAGAGGCCGAAACCCGACTACAAGAAGCCACGCTGGTTCGTGCCGCGCAGGGCGGCGACCGCGTGGCTTTCGGCACGCTCTACGAACGATACGGGCGCCTTATCCACGGGATAATTCTCGCTCATGTCCATTATCACGATGCCGAAGACGTGATGCAGGACGTGTTCGTGAAGGCGTTGGAGCAACTACACAACTTGCGCGAACCGGCGGCTTTCTGTGGATGGTTGATCTCGATTGCGCGCCGAGCGGCCGCGGATCATCGGAGGACGAGAAAGGCCATGCTGAATCCCGGACGCCTGCTTGCTGGGAGGACGCCACCCGCCCTGGAGCCGTTCGCGATATTGGACGTCGTCAAGCGCTTACCAGAAAGCTACCGCGAAACGCTAATTCTGAGATTGGTGGAGGGTATGACCGGGCCTGAGATTGCGGCACGCACGGGATTAACGGCCGACTCAGTGCGGGTTAATTTGTGCCGGGGTATGAAGCTGTTGCGCGCTTGTTTGGGTGAGCAGGCAAAAGTATGAACGAAGACTATCTGTGGGATCGAAGCGGCGAGCAGGACAAGGAAATCATGCATCTCGAGGGAGTGCTCGGCCAATTGAGGTGGCAGGGATCATGGCAACCTACGACGGCTAGCAACATTCCGCCATGGGCTCAACGAAAGCTTTTATGGACCGCCGCCGCGGCAATTCTGTTGATCGGAATTGCCGCAACGGTTTTCCTACACGAAGTGCGCACGAAGAACTCGGTGACTTCCTGGCGGCTATCGTTAGCCGGCGGTAAAGAGAAAGTGGTCCGCGCGGGCCAAGTGATCGAGACCGCAAAAGCCACGCATGGAGTTATGGAATCCGAATTTATCGGCGAAGTCCATATAGATCCTAATTCCCGGCTTCGCGTGCTCTCGGCACGCGACGATGAACACCGACTGGCGCTCGATCACGGAACGATTCGTGCGCTGATCTGGGCTCCCCCGACCAGCTTTATCGTTGATACGCCCTCGGCCCATGCCGTTGATCTGGGCTGCCAATATACATTGCGGGTGGCGAAGAATGGCGCCGGATTATTGACCGTCGAAACCGGTTGGGTAGCGTTCCAATGGCACGATGTTGAATCGTTTATTCCCGCTGGCGCGGCATGCATAACTAGGCAGGGTAGCGGTCCCGGCACTCCATACTTTTTGAATGCTCCCGCAACGATGACGGCCGCCCTCGACCAATTCGACGCCACTGGGAGCGATGACGCATTAAAGACTGTGCTATCCGGCGCTCGGCCAAGAGATGGCTTGACTCTCTGGCATTTGCTCGGCCGAACGCATGGGGAACAACGGGTGGAAGTGCTCAACCGGTTTGTAACGCTAGTGAACCTGCCGTCTGACGTGAGCCGACGGAACATTCTTGCGGGCGACCGGAAGTCGATGGATGCCGCTTGGGACGCATTACAACTTGGGGACACAAGTTGGTGGCGAGAATGGAAGCGCCGATGGTGAGGCACGGCCGGAACTGGAAGCAACCGAACTGCTCGGAACCGCCGCTGCGCGGGTGCAGTAGAAACGACTCCTAATTCTTCTCGAGACTCCTAATTCTTCTCGATATGTATGCCGCCGGTTGAGGTGTGCAACTCGATGAGTGGTCCGCCGCTCCCGAGCTGACCCGAAACGTGATGCTTCGACTCATTAACCGATCCGGAGAGAGTTAAATCGGTCGTGATGCTCGAATTCGAGTTGTTGGCGCTCAGCATGGCGTTAGTGTCGCCTGGGATGCGCAGCGTGATGCCACCATTTGTGGTTTCCGCCTTGATGGCATTGTCCGAGAAGCTGGTTAAGCGAAGCGTGATTCCGCCATTGGTTGAGTGCAGCCGGAAAGCCTGCGAGGGCGATGGTGAATCCACCGTGAAATCCACGCCGCCGTTTGTAGTTTCCGCAATCACAGAGCCTTTTTTCAGATTGCCTCTAATTGCGCCATTTGTGGAGTGCAGGCGAACGTTGCCGCTACTGTCCTGAACGTGAACCGATCCATTCGTCGTGTGCGCGTCGTAATCTCCTTCGATGCGGGTCAACGAGACGCTTCCGTTTGTGGTCTGGACATGGCCAGGACCAATTAGATCTTCGAACGTAATAGCGCCGTTCGTGCTCTGGACCAAACCGAGCGCGATCCGGCGGGGCACGCGAATCTGATAACGGGCTCCATAGCCGCCGTGCCATGAACTGCCGCGCGGGTGATCGGTGCGGATCTTCACGTTATCACCCTCGACCTGAATGACAACTTTTACCTGCTGCAACTCCGCTTTGGAAGGCGCGTATTTCTGGCCGGAAATATCAATGCGGTTCTGATCCCAACCGGTAATATCGATGGCGCCGTTGTCGGTTTCGAGGTCAAGTTGGCCGCCCGGCTGAAGATCATGCGAATAGTGGAAATCCTCGCTGACACGATCAAAATCACCCAGTCCGATACAACTCGTGAGCAGCAATACGGGCCCAAGAAGCGCCACCGCCGCCACTCGCTTCGCGCGGCTGAATGCGGCCGGTAAAAAGTCCGCTCCGTCACGGTTGCGGTTCAGTGCAGGTGACCGGGCGTTACGCGGCTTCTGGAAAACCCGCTTGCTGACGCAAGGCGGCTCCGTGTCGATGTTACCCAAAAGCAGAGCCGCCGCACGTGAGTGCGCGGGGCGAACGGCCTCTTCATCAATTTCCGCGGCTCGCCGGGCCATGGGTACTCCCTCACGATCGCGGTTCGGTGCTGGAGAGGGGGCGCCTTTATCAATTTTCGTGGGATGGCCTACGCGGCCGCCGCAGATCGGGGACCTGCCCCACCAGATGCCGGTGGTCCGCTTACCCATAGGCATTCCATTATTCCCCATTTTGACTGTTTCCCCTGTCCTCTCAAGCGTTATACGGCGCAGGAGCCGGCGATGTTCCATGTTACGCTTGCGGTTTAGTTCCCACCTGTCAGACGTTCCATGAGAAAACTGCTTGCACTCAACCGTGGCGAAATCGCCATCCGTATCCTGCGAGCCGCAAACGAGTTACACCTCCGCACGGTCGCTGTTTATTCCCAAGAGGACCGCCTGAGCCTACATCGTTTCAAGGCAGACGAGGCATACCTTGTTGGCCAGGGAAAGGGGCCGGTTCAGGCGTATCTGGATATCGGCTCCATCATCGAGCTTGCATCGGAAAAAGGCGTGGACGCCATTCATCCAGGCTATGGTTTTCTCGCTGAAAACCCGGATCTTCCCCGGGCCTGCGAGCAGGCCGGCATTACATTTGTCGGGCCCAGCGCCGAACTGCTGGACATGCTGGGTGATAAAACCGCTGCCCGCAAGCTCGCACAAAAGGCGGGCATCCGAGTAGTGCCCGGTACGGAAGACGGCGTCGATCCCGCCAGGGCCGATCTCGCGGCGCTGGGCGAGGAGATCGGGTTCCCGTTGATCGTGAAAGCGGCTTTCGGGGGCGGCGGCCGTGGTATGCGCGTAGTCATCAATCCAGGCGATTTGGCGGCGAAGGTGCAAGAAGCGGCGCAGGAGGCGGGTGCTGCATTCGGAAATCCGTCGGTCTTCATCGAGCGCTACATACGCCGTGCAAAACACGTCGAGATTCAGATCGTCGGCGACCGGCATGGCAACGTTCTCCACCTTTATGAACGCGATTGTTCCGTGCAGCGCCGCCACCAAAAAGTAGTTGAAGTGGCGCCCGGGGTCGGATTGCCGAATCGGGTCCGGCAGGAACTCGCGGATGCGGCCGTGGCCCTCGCGCGCGCGGCAAACTACTACAACGCGGGCACAGTCGAGTTCCTTGTGGACGCCGACACGTTCGAGTGGTTCTTTATCGAAGTGAACCCGCGGGTTCAGGTGGAGCACACGGTCACCGAGGTGGTGACCGGCATCGACATTGTGCGCACGCAAATCCAGGTCGCCCAGGGGCTGAGCCTGCATGGACCGGAGATCGCGCTACCGGCGCAATCCGAGATCCCGCTGCACGGCACCGCTCTGCAGTGCCGCGTCACCACTGAAGACCCGGCCAACAATTTCGTCCCGGATTACGGCCGGATTCACACGTACCGTTCGCCCGCGGGCTTCGGCATCCGCCTCGATGGCGCTTCGGCGTATGGCGGAGCGGTCATCTCACCGTTTTACGATTCGCTCCTCGTCAAGGTGACGGCGTGGGGGCAAAATTTCCCTCAGGCGTGCGAGCGGATGGATCGCGCTCTTCGTGAATTCCGCATCCGCGGCGTAAAGACGAACATTCCGTTCCTGGAAAACGTCGTGAATCATCCGGTGTTTCAGGCCGGTGAAACAACTACGAATTTTCTTGACGAAACGCCGGAGCTGTTTCAATTCACGGCCCGGCGCGACCGCGCCACTAAATTGCTCACCTATCTGGCGGACGTAATTGTGAATGGAAATCCGGAGGTGGCAAAGAAGCGCCGCCCCGCAATCATCCGTGAGCCGCGCATCCCGCAGTCGCCAGCCACTCCGGCGCCGAATGGAACCCGCCAGTTACTCGACCGGCTTGGACCGAGAGGCTTTGCTGATTGGACGCTGAAGCAGACTGCGCTGCTGCTCACGGATACAACGTTCCGCGACGCACATCAATCGTTGATGGCGACCCGCCTCCGCACATACGACATGCTGCGGATTGCCGAATACGTGTCGAAAAAGCTGCCCCAGCTTTACAGTCTGGAAATGTGGGGCGGCGCCACGTTCGACGCCTCCATGCGCTTCCTGCACGAAGATCCGTGGCGGCGCTTGCAGCAGCTTCGGACGCACATTCCGAATATCTGCTTTCAGATGCTGCTGCGAGCCTCAAATGCTGTCGGCTATACAGCGTATCCGGACAATGTGGTGCGCGAATTCGTAAGAGAAGCAGCCGCGCAGGGCATCGACATTTTCCGGATTTTCGATTCGCTGAACTGGCTGCCCAACATGCAGGTAGCGGTCGAAACCGTGCTCGAAACGGGACGGTTCTGTGAAGCTTCCGTTTGCTACACGGGCGATCTGCTCGATCCGAAGCGGGACAAGTACTCGCTGCAGTATTACGTCCGAATCGCCAAAGAACTCGAGAAGATGGGCACGCATATTCTGGGCATCAAAGATATGGCGGGCCTGCTGAAACCGTATGCGGCGTACAAGCTGGTGAAGGCGCTCAAGGACGAAATCGGCCTCCCCATTCATCTGCATACGCACGACACCAGCGGAATCAACGCCGCTACCATCCTGAAAGCGAGTGAAGCGGGAGTGGATGCCGCCGATGGGGCGATGTCGTCGATGAGCGGCGCGACAAGCCAGCCGAATTTGAACTCGATTGCCGCGGCGCTCGCGCACACCGATCGAGACACGTGTCTCGATTTCGAAGCGCTTAGCGATTGCGCCGATTACTGGGAAACGGTTCGCGGCTATTATGCTCCGTTTGACAACGCCCCGAAATCCGGGATGTCGGAAGTCTACATTCACGAAATGCCAGGCGGGCAGTACACCAATCTGAAGGAGCAGGCCGAGGCGCTCGGGTTAGGAGCAAGATGGCACGAGATCGCGCGGACGTACGCCGACGTCAACCTGGCGTTCGGCGACATTGTGAAGGTGACGCCGTCGAGCAAAGTGGTCGGCGATCTCGCGATTTTTCTCGTGAGCCACGACATGACCGTGAAGGATCTCGAGAACTTGCCGGAAGATCATCACCTGACGCTTCCGAACTCGGTGGTCGATATGTTCATGGGCTCGCTAGGGGAGCCGGAAGGCGGCTGGCCCGAAAAGATCCAGCGCGTCGTCCTGCGTGGCAAGAAGCCGAATAAGGGCCGTCCGGGCGAGCGGCTGGCGCCCGCCGATCTCGAAAAGGCGGCCAAGACGGTGGGGGAACAGACGGGCTCGGAAAGCCGGACCGACTTGATGAGCTACCTGATGTACCCGACCGTGTTCACGAAGTTCGCAAAAGCCCGTCAGGCCTGGGGAGATGTCGAAGTGCTGCCAACGCCGCAATTTTTCTTCGGCATGGAGAAAGGCGAGGAAATTACAGTCGAACTGGAACCGGGCAAAACGCTCTTCATACGGCTGCTCACCGTCGGCGATCCGCACCCGGACGGTTTCCGAACCGTATTTTTCGAATTGAACGGACAGCCCCGAGAGGTCGAGATTCGGGACAAATCGCTAAAGGCGGCAGCCAGCGCCCGCGTGAAAGCGGACCCCGGCAAGCCGGGCGAAGTCGGCGCTCCCATCCCAGGAGCGGTCACCATCCTGCACGTCAAATCCGGACAGCGCGTGGAGAAAGGTGAAAGATTGCTGGTGATGGAGGCAATGAAGATGCAGTCGACGGTTTACGCTCCGGTGAGCGGCGTGGTCAAAAAAGCGTATGTCGCGGCGCATGAAACTGTCGAGGCGCGCGATCTGCTGCTCACCATCGAATAAAAGTGCGCGTTCCACTAAAATAAAGAGACTGAACTTGCAAGCGGCATTTTAAGCCGTCGCGAGTGCTGTCTTCGACGTGGGGGCGTAGCTCAGGTGGATAGAGCATTTGCCTTCTAAGCAAAGGGTCGCAGGTTCGAGTCCTGCCGCCCCTACCACTGTCATCAGCGCTGGTTGACCGTTGTGTCCATGTCTGCGCGTATCTTGTACATTCAATGTACAATTATGTATATGTCGATGCACATCGCAGATGAGGAGGTCTGCCGATTAGCCGCGCAGCTTTCAAATTCGGATGGCATAAGCAAAACGGAGCTGTTCCGGCGGTTGCTGCGGGAGGCGGCCGCGGAGAGGGAACGGCGCGAGCGGCGACAAAATCTCCCAAAGTTTCTCGACCAGGTGATCCGAGATTCCCGGAACATGCATCTGAAGTCCTACACCGAAGAGGAACGGGCTGAATTGTTCCACGGCATGGAGCCGTGATCGTAGTCGATAGCTCCGCGTTGATCGCCGTGCTCCTGGGAGAAGGCGATGCCGAGCGCTTCCGCGATGTTCTGGTGAAAGCCGAGCGCGTTTATCTATCCGCGGCCACGCTGCTTGAGGCGAGTATTGTTGCCGATTCTCGCGGCCGGGGCGATGCGTTCGATCAGATGGTTTACTATCTTTCGCCGGAGATTGTGCCGGTCGATTGGAACAGGGCCGAACGGGCGCGAAAGGCCTACCGAACGTTCGGGCGCGGCAATCACAAAGCCGCGTTGAATTTTGCGGACTGCATCGCTTATGCAACTGCGGCGCACCTGGGCCTGCCATTGCTGTTTAAAGGGGATGACTTCGTCCATACCGGCATTCCGGTCGCTTGATACTCTGACCATCAAGAACGCTGGGTTCCGTTCGCGGCTCAGTAGCGGGACGGAACCGCACGTGTGAGCAAGCGGAAGAACCGAGTATCACGGTCAGAGGCCTAGCCGGTATTCAAAAACTAGGGCTGGCCTGCGCGGTTTCACGATTGGCGCCCGCCTGTTTCCAAGTTCTACGGCGGGAATCTGCTATTGTACGTTTTGCTTGTTGCTTGAGGTTGCTTGTGCTGCATCAGCGATTAATACTTGTAATCGAAGATAATCCCGGCGATATCCGGCTCATGAAAGAAGCGTTGCGGGACACGCAACTGAATGTCGCTTTGCAGATTGCAATGGATGGAGAGCAGGCACTGAAGTATCTGAGGCAGGAGCCTCCTTATGAAGACGGGCGGCGCCCCAGCCTGATTTTTTTGGATCTAAACCTTCCCAGAGGCACGTCGAAAGACGTTCTCCGGCATATCAAAGGCGACGAGTCGCTCCGCAGCATCCCAGTAGCGGTTCTGACCAGCTCCGACGCGGAGCGCGATATCCGCGAGGCCTACGAATTGCACGCGAACTGCTATCTGCGTAAGCCAGTCGATCTCGATTCGTTCATCGGCACGATCCGCTCCGCCTTGACGTTCTGGATGAGTGTGGCCTGTATTCCGAGCGATTAGGCGGCCCGAAACCCGCGGGCGAAGCACGCCTTACCCCGACAGCAGACTGCGACCACCTGCCGCACGGTCAGGCGAAACTTGGTATAATTACAAGTAGATGCACGTCGCTCTTCCGCGCCTGCGGAATCGTGTGAGTCATGGCGGCGCACCCCCTGCCCCGCTCCTACCTTTGTGCGGTTATCGATTCCTGGCACCTTCGAGAGCGTCAACAAATCTATAGATGAAAACTTGCGTTCAGATCACACGCGGAATTGAGTCCTTGTTTGGGACGCGTGACGAAAACATCCGTCTACTGGAATCGGGTTTGAACCTAAAAACTCGCCTCCTTGATGGCGACTCGCTCGAACTCGAGGGCGAGGAGCCTCAGGTCAGGAGAGCCGAGGACATTCTCGAAGATTACATGGATCTTGTCCAAGAAGGCCATGTATTTAATAACGGCGATCTAAATAGCTACATGCGGGTAGTTACGGCGGACCCGAGCGCTTCGCTGCGGCGGCTCGTTGAAAGCGGGAAATCGCGCTCGTTCGGCAAGAAGGTGCTGGCCCCAAAGACCGTCAACCAGCGGCGATACGTAGATGCCATTGAGCATCACGATCTCACGTTCGGCATCGGTCCAGCCGGCACCGGCAAGACCTACCTGGCTGTCGCCATGGCTGTTTCGGCCTTCTTGAACAAGCGCGTGAGCCGCATTGTGTTGACGCGACCCGCGGTGGAAGCAGGCGAGCGCCTTGGGTTTCTTCCGGGAACGCTGCAGGAGAAGATCGACCCGTATCTCCGGCCCCTATTCGACGCTCTGTTCGACATGATGGATGCCGAGAAGGTGGAGAAACTGATTGAACGGAATACGATCGAGATCGCCCCGCTAGCGTTTATGCGCGGACGGACGCTGAACGATTGTTTCATTATTCTCGACGAAGCTCAGAACACGACGGCGGAGCAAATGAAGATGGCTCTGACACGGCAGGGCTTTAACTCCAAGATGGTGGTGACCGGCGATCGGACGCAGGTCGATTTACCGGCGGGTAAGCGCAGCGGATTGATGGATGCCGTGGAGATCCTCGGTGGAGTGGAAGGCATTGCCTTCGTCAATTTCGATGAACGCGATGTAGTGCGGCACACGCTAGTGCAGCGGATCGTGAGGGCATACGACCGTTACAACGAACTCATGGGGACAGGGCGCCAGCTTGCTCTGAAGCTTACCCCCGATGCGCCACCGGAACCTGCGTCCGAACCGCTCCCCGGCGCTAACGTAGAAATTCCGGAAATGCCGTCGATCGCATAGCACGTAACCATGTCTTCCGACGGCAGTAGTAGTTTCCTATTTCAGGCGCTTCCTTCGCGGCTGCGGCTCAGCGCCGGGCAGAGGCGCGAGTTGCAAAGGTTCGCCTCCGATCTGACCGAGCGCGTTCTGAACGGCCGGAGCTTTTGCTGTCTGCTCACCAACGACAGGAAGCTGCGGCAACTGAATCGCGAATTCCTGGAACACGATTACCCGACCGATGTTCTTTCATTTCCAGCAGGCGATTCAAACGGCGAAGCGGGCGAGCTTGCGATATCCATTGAACGAGCCGACGAACAGGCCCGGCAGTTGGAACACTCCGTGCTCGATGAGATCCGAGTGTTGATGCTCCATGGAGTACTGCACCTTACCGGCATGGATCACGAACGAGACAGCGGCGAGATGGCCCGAGCGGAAAAGAAGTGGCGCAAGGAGTTCGGGCTGCCCGTTACGCTGATCGCGAGGGCGCGCTGATGACATGGTTGTGCTGGGTGGCGGTGCTTGCCTTGGGCGTGCTGCTCGTCTTCGGGTCGTATCTGCAACTTCTCTATCTGGAATCGCTGCGGCTCATCAAACGAGAAACCAAGGCCCTATCGTATTTTCGCGAAAACTTGCAGGACAAGCTTGGATACGACACGGAGAAGGGCGCTCTCCGGTTTTCGTTACTCAAGCACGTCTCGCTGCCATTTGTCGGCGTATTTGTCTATTGCGCGATCAATCGTACCAGCGTGCCGTACTGGCAAGTTGTGCTCGAATCACTTGGGCTCTCCCTGGGCGTCATGCTGGTTTCCACTTACGCGATTCCGCAGTTTCTCTATCGCCGCCTCAGCAGTGAATGGATGACAAGAGTGGTTCCGTTCGCAAAGCTGGTGGGCGCGTCGATTTCGCCTCTATCAGCCCCGCTCGGCTTCTTTCAGAATTTGCTCGACCTGGGCCAGCCTGCGGAGGATTCACAGACGCCAGCCGATCCGTCGGAACACATTGAAGCCTTGATTACCGCCGGCGCGGAAGAGGGGATTCTGGAGGAAGGCGATCGCCACCTGATCCAGCAGGTAGTCGCTTTCGGGGATAAGACAGTTCGAGAAGTGATGACGCCGCGCCCCAATATTATTGCGATCGCGGCGGACAGACCGCTGGACGATCTGCGGCAACTTGTGCTTCACGAGCAGTACTCCCGAATTCCGGCTTACGAAGGCAATATCGATCGTATTATTGGATTCGTCCACGTACGTGACATGTTTGAGCTCGATCCGGAACAGAGGAAAGAGAAGACCGTACGCGAATTGATCCGGCCTATCCGGCTGGTGCCGGAAACCAAACCGGTGAACGATCTTCTTCGAGAGATACAACGGGACAGCACTCACATGGCGATCGTGATCGACGAATACGGCAATACGGCGGGCCTCGCCACGCTGGAGGACCTGGTTGAGGAGATTTTGGGCGAGATCCGGGATGAGCACGAGCCCGGGCGCGACGTGCGGCAGGAATCGGAGGACTCGTTTGTTGCGCCTGGCAGCCTTGACCTGGACCGGCTGGAAGAATTGCTGCACTTCAAGCCGGAAGAGGACACCGAGTCGACGACGGTGGGCGGCTTGGTGGCGGAATGGTTGGGACACGTGCCGAAAGTAGGCGAATCGGTGAAGCGCGACGGTATTCAGATCGATGTGCTTGCGGGCAATGAACTCCGGGTGGAGCAGGTGCGTGTTTCGCGCAATGCGGAGGCAGCGTCGGTATGAGCGGCATTGAGCGATACCGTACCGGATTTGTCTCGATCCTGGGCCGGCCAAACGCGGGCAAATCAACGCTGCTGAATGCGCTGGTGGGCGAGAAAGTCGCCATTACGGCGCGGCAGGCGCAGACCACCCGCACATCGATTCAAGGCGTAGTAACGCTTCCCGAAGCGCAGATCGTGTTCATGGATACGCCCGGCATTCACAAATCGGACAACCTCTTCAATAAACGCATGATGGCCACCGTCCGCGGCGCTCTTGAAGGCCGCGACGTTGTGCTGTTCGTCACCGATGCGACAAAGTCCGTCAGCGAAAAAGACGAGCACGCCGCCGCGGTGCTGAGGAATGCGAAAAATGCAGTGCTGGTCCTGAACAAGATTGACAGGCTCGACGACAAGCGTTTGCTGCTCCCTCTTACCGAACGATATCTGAGTTTGCATCCGTTCGTGGAAGTGGTTCCGATATCGGCGGCGAAAGGCTCCGGCGTCGACGATCTCCTGCGAACGATTGTCAATTATCTGCCGGAAGGCCAGCGGCTGTTCGCCGAGGATTACATGACGGACCAGCCGATGCGCTTTTTGGCTGGAGAAATCATTCGCGAGAAAATTCTGCGAGCGGCCCGCGAAGAAGTTCCGCACGCCGTCGCCGTATTGGTGGAGAGGTGGGAAGAACTGCCGCGCTTAACGAAAATATCGGCGACAATTCACGTCGAACGTCCCGGCCAGAAGGCGATTCTGATTGGCCGTAAAGGCGAACTGCTCAAGCGCATTGGGACAGAGGCGCGTCAGGAACTCGAACAGATGACCGGCGCCAAAGTATTTCTCTCGCTCTTTGTGAAGGTGAATCGAAACTGGCGCGAAGACCCCGAGTTTCTAAATGCGATCGATTGGCGCGCAATGGTAGGCTCAGAGTAGATTCGAAATGAAACGCTTTCTTCGTTATGCCCTGGTATTGGCGGTTATGTCGACCTTGGGCCTGATTGCCGCGGATAAATCGCCGGCCGCTGCCGACAACCGTATCTACGATCAGGTAAGAATGCGGCTCGCCAACGATCCCGACGTCAAGGGTGGGGCGCTGGACGTCGCCGTGAAAGATGGCGTCGTGACCATTCACGGCCGCGTCGACACGGACAAGGGCAAGAAAAAAGCAGAGAAGCTAGCCAAGAAAGTAAAAGGCGTAAAGTCGGTCGATAACGAGATTACGGTCGGACCGCCGCAATAGGCGAGAGTTTCGCTACTCTACTCAAAGACTCCTCAATTCCAGCACGGCGATCTTGCCGTCGGTGATCAGCTTGTCGCCCGTCGCGTTGGTGACGTTCTGCGGAATGTTTGGACGGTCCACCAGAGCGAGAGCTTTTACCGCCTGAGCGAACAACAGATCGTTCACAACCTTCGAGCGCTCCCGGTCTATATTCGAATCGATTTTGTGCGTAAACGAGCGGCTCTGCTCGGAGAAGTCGATGCCAATATCGTGCGTGCCCGCTCCCATCCACACGATTGCCCCATTGAACGTCTGCGGACGCCGCCAAATGCGAATGTGGTGGCGCATCGCGAACGTGTCGTTCTGCTTCTGGAAGACGTAATCGGGGGCCTTGCCGTCGAGCGTCAGCAACGAAACCGGCGCTTCTTTGTAACCGCGATCCTCGATGATGGCGCGAGCCGTCTCCATGGTTGAAGTGTCGTTTCGTTCCGCCGCCGCAGACCAACTCGCCGCCTTGAATGCCGCTTCCAATTGCGCAGCACTACCGATGAACATGAAATTCGTCAGGTCGGAAGGCGACGGCGGGCTGGCCGCCGTCGTGCGGTTTGGTTCCGCGCCGACCAGGGTGGCAAGTTCCGCCGCAGGTTCAATCGGTGCGACGGAATAGTTTATGGCCGGCTGCTTCCAATCGAGCGCCTTGGTGAGTTTCGCCTCTAGATCGACGCCCGGCGCATAGGTGATGGAGGCATCCACTTCTTTCAGCATCGAATCGCGCACGCTGCCCAGAAGATCCGCGAGACCGGGATGATTGCTGGACATTTTGCCGATGCCCTGGTTAAGGCGGCCATACCAAGTCTGGGACGCTACAATGCCGGTAATTAACCCGTCCGCCCCCACCGACTCCCGCGCATTATCGACGGAGCTAACTTCGGCCGCAATCGATTGCCGCTGGCCACCTTTGGGCTTGATCGTGGCAAAAACGAGTCTGAGTGTAGCAGCCTCATCCGGTTTGCTCACCGCCTTCACATCGGATGTCTTGCCCGAAAGTTCGGCCCCAGGGGCGATGATCGCCGCTCCATTCATAAAGAGAGGAACCGTAATAACCGCAGTGAACGGCTGGCCGGACGGCTTCTGGCTCGAGACAGCGGAGGTCAGCCGGATTTGAATGGTCGTTCCCGCGGGGATGGTAACGGCGCTCGCCATGGCGGGCGCCAGCGCAATCGCAGCCGTGCACACCAGAGCTTGAATTCCCATACCCTTCATCAGGACGTGTAACGGCCAACCCACATTTACCTCTTGTGCGCTACTGACTATGGACGCGTAAACCGGAAAATTGTTGTTAGACCGCTGGTTATAATCGGGAGGTGCCTCGCCTCGCCATCCTGCCAATTGTAGCCTTTTGCGTCGTGACGGGCTGCCGGAGCAACCTTGAAAACCAGGATAAAGTTCGCGCGGATTTGATGGATTATCTGTCGAAGCGCACGGGGCTCGACCTCAAGTCACTTGACATCGATTTGACGAAAGTGACTTTTCAGAACGACCAGGCAAAAGCAACCGTTTCATTTCGTCCGAAAGGCGATACTTCCATTCAAGGCGGGATGGTGATGATCTACACGCTAGCACCCAAAGAAGGCCACTGGGTTGTGATCGGACGGTCGGATTCGCAGGGCCACGGATTCGGCGGAACGCCCGCGGAGCCCAATAATCTGCCTCCAGGACATCCTCCTGCAAACGGCCTCCCGCCAGGACATCCACCGGTCGATAATATGCCGGCCACACCGCCGCCGGGCGGCAGTCCGCAAGGTCAGGCACAATGAAAACGGTCGCAATACTGGGGGGCGGACCGGCCGGGTCCACGACGGCGGAACGTCTCGCTCGCGCAGGGCTGAGAACGATCGTTCTCGACGAAAAGCTTGCATGGGAGAAACCATGCGGAGGCGGCGTTACCTACAAAGCCTATACTCAATATCCTTATCTGCTTGAAAACGAGACGCCCAAGAAGATCGTGACGGACACACACCTGGCGGCGCCAAGGGCCGGGTCCGTCCAGATGGCCCTGCGCCAACCGCTGCTAATTTATTCGCGATTCGAACTGAACAAAATGCTGCTGAAGCGCGCGGAAGCGGCCGGGGCGGAGATCGAGAAAACCCGCGTACTCGGACTGGACCGCACCAGCGACGGCTGGCACATCCGAACCCGTTCGGGCACATTGAATGCCGATTTCTGCGTCGTCGCCACCGGCGCACGCAACCCACTACGCGATGTGGGAACGCGCTACACGCCACAAGACACGATGTATGCGCTGGGCTACTACGTTCCGGATCAGCAAACACACATCGACATTCAATTTCTGTCCAACCTGGAAGGCTACATCTGGGTTTTTCCGCGCTGCAACCATCTGTCGGTTGGGATCTGCGGGAAGGGAGAGTCGGCTCAGTGCCTCCGTGCGCGCCTGGAACGCTACATGGATGAGCGGGGCATCTCACGTGAGAACGCAACCTTCTATGGTCACATGCTGCCATCACTCGATTTGCGGGGATGGCGGAATAACCGCTTGGCGGGTGACGGCTGGCTGGCGGTCGGCGATGCCGGCGGATTAGTGGATCCGATAACAGGCGAGGGCCTCTATTACGCTTTCCGATCGGGCGACCTGGCGAGCCAGACGGTAATTGCCGATGAGGAACCATCCAGACGCGCCGAACATTACCGGCAATTGATCTCAAAGGATTTCGGACTCGACCTCACCTACGGCGCGGGCCTCGCGAAGAAGATGTTCGGCGGCACTTTCTTCTTCACGGCGGTTCCGACCAAAATGATTCAATTGATGCGGCGCAGCCCCAAATTTTGCGACATCATGCAGGATCTCTTCGCGGGGACGCAGCCGTATCTGGAGTTGAAGAATACCCTTCTGCGAAACGTAAATGGGACACTCCACGAAATTGTAATGAGCTTCTTCATCCGCAAGCTGGTTCTCGGCCATCGCGTATGACACAAACGCAGTCGGAGATTCTGTTTACTCGCGCGCAGGAATCCATTCCGGGCGGCGTGAACTCTCCCGTGCGGGCATTTCGGGGCGTGGGCGGCGTACCTCGGTTCATTGCGCGCGGCCAAGGCTCCAGCATTTATGACGTGGATGGCAACGAGTATATCGATTACATCTGCTCGTGGGGTCCGCTCATTCTAGGCCACCGGCCTCCCGATGTAATCGAGGCTCTGACAGCCGTGCTGGATGTCGGAACAAGCTTCGGAGCGCCGACCGGACGCGAAGTCGAACTCGCCGAACTAATCGTGGACGCCGTGCCTTCCGTGGAAATGGTGCGCCTTGTGAATTCCGGCACCGAAGCCACCATGAGCGCGCTACGCGTCGCGCGCGGGTTCACCGGACGGACGCTGACGGTTAAGTTCGAAGGTTGCTATCACGGTCACGTCGATTCGCTGCTGGTGAAAGCCGGCTCCGGCGTGGCGACGCTCGGCATTCCGGACACCGCCGGGGTACCGAAGGAATTTGCCGATACAACCATTGCCCTGCCCTACAACGACCTGGATCGAGTCGAGCAGGTATTCAGCGAGCGTGGCGACAAAATCGCGGCTGTCATCACCGAGCCTGTTTCCGGCAACATGGGCTGCGTTCCGCCGCAGCCCGGTTTCCTCGAGGGCTTGCGGCGGATAACGGAGCGTCACGGCTCCTTGCTGATCTTCGATGAAGTGATGACGGGCTTTCGATTGAGCTACGGCGGCGCGCAACAACTCTACGGCATTACGCCCGATCTGACGACGATGGGCAAAATCATCGGCGGCGGACTTCCTCTTGCGGCCTACGGAGGCCGAGCTGACATCATGAAAAAGGTTGCGCCCGTGGGACCTATCTATCAGGCAGGGACGCTTTCGGGAAATCCGCTGGCGGTGACCGCCGGTATAGCCATGCTGCATTATCTTGAGCAGCACCCAGAGGTTTACGACGCTCTCGAAGAGCGTGCGGCACAACTCACTTCGTATGTGCCCGAAGGCGTTTGTGTGAACCGAGTAGGCTCGATGTTCACGTTCTTTTTCCAGCCCGGGCCGGTTACGGATTTCGAATCGGCCAAGCGGTCGGATACCGCGCGATTCGGCAGATTCTTTCATTTTCTTCTGGATCACGGCGTTTATTTCCCTCCTTCGCAGTTCGAGGCGGGCTTTCTGTCGGCCGCGCATACGGATCGCGACATTGCGAAGACAATGTCGACCATCCGCGAATTCTTCGAGAGTCAATAACGCCGGCACTGACATATTCATCCATGCCTGACCGAAAATTACGGGTTCTCGTCACGGGCGCCGCAAAACGCATTGGCCGCGCTATCGCGATCGAATTATCAAAACGCGGATTCGCCGTCGCTATTCACTACGGCGAGTCGGAGCAAAATGCGCGCGAAGTGTCCGCACTCTGCGGCGGCGCTCCGCTGTTTCGAGCCAACCTTTCGAAAGTGGACGAAATCCGGCAGATGTTTCGGCAGATTCGGGAAGAGTTCGGCCTGCTCGATTGCCTGGTGAACAACGCCGCACGGTTCACCCAATTCGATCCGCTGGATATCACCGAAGCCGATTGGGATTTCATTCACAGTGTGAATTTGAAAGGCACGTTCTTCTGCTGCCAGGAAGGCGCAAAGATGATGAAGGAAATGGGAGCGGGCCGGATCGTCAACATCAGTTCGCTCGGCGGTATTCGCCCGTGGGCGGAGAACGTCCACTACTGCGCGTCAAAAGCGGGGGTCATCATGCTGACGAAAGCGCTTTCAAAAGCCTTGGCGCCGGAGATTACGGTCAATTCCGTGGCTCCCGGCGTGATTGCGTTCAACGACGTGACGCCCATGGTGCAGAAGATGATCGATGCCACCCCGATGAAGCGAGCGGGGGCCGCGGAGGAAGTTGCGGAAGCCGTGCATTACTTCTTGACGGCGCCAAAGTTCATTACCGGGCAGATTATAGCGGTCGACGGCGGGTTAAGCCAGCGGTAAAAAGTCCTGGCGAGGTACTCGGCGCCGGTCGGGCGCCGAAGCCACTTATCTCAAAGAACAAAACGGGCAATAGAAACTGCCGAAACTGAGCCGGGAGCGGAAGCGGCCACGGTTCGCTTCGACAATTTGAGCTTCGCTGTTGGGTCGCTTACGCTCCCGGCTCAGTTTTCGCACCTGCATCATCGAAATTATTCAGCTCACTTGACAGCCTAGTAAAGCTATCGCATACTTGGCCGAGAGGTTTACTTGAATGTCAAGTGAAGGTGCGGACCGCATTGCCGTCCTGCAGGGCACGCTCGATTTAATCATTTTGCGAACGCTCCAGACGATGGGAGCGCAACACGCTTACGCGATTGCGACCCGCCTGGAGCAAGTTTCCGAAGATCTATTGCATCTCAACCAGGGCACGTTGTACCCGGCTCTAGTGCGGCTGGAACAGCAGGGCAGGATTAAAGGGAAATGGGGCCGAACGGAAAGCAATCGCGAGGCGAAGTTCTACGCCATCACTAAGGCCGGAGAAAAGGCCTTGGCGGAGGAAACGCTGCGCTGGCGGAGAATGTCCGGGCTGGTCGATAAGCTGCTTTCCGAAGGAGCGTGATGCATGCGCCGAAGCTTCGCTAAACTCGCGAACCTATTCCGCAGCGGGAGCGCGGAACGTGAAATGACCCGCGAGATCGACTCTCATCTCGCGATGCTGCAAGACGACTTTGAGCGCCGCGGCTTGTCTTCGGAAGAGGCAAGGCGGGCTGCCCGTCGCATTTACGGAGGCGTCGAGCAGACCAAGGAACTGCATCGCGAGGCGCGTTCCTTTGTGTGGGCTGAGCAACGAGTTAAAGATGTCCGATACGGGTGCCGCAATCTATTGCGAACGCCGGGCTTCACGGCTATTGCGGTCATCACATTGGCGTTGGGCATCGGGGCAAACACCGCGATCTTCAGCGTAGTGAACGCCGTATTACTCCGCCCTCTGGCGTACAACGATCCCGACCGCCTGGTTACTGTTTTGCACAACGGTTCCGGTCCGGTCGCAGCCGCCAACTATATCGATTGGCGCGACCAGAGCCGTTCGTTTGAAGCGATGGGGGCGGCGGAATACTGGACTCCAAATCTCACCGGAAACGATTCACCGGAGCACCTTAGCGCCCTGCACGTGACGCAGAACTTGCTGCCGATGCTGGGCATCCAGCCGTTGCTGGGCCGCTTGTTCGTCGCCGGCGAAGACCGGGAAGGCTCGGACCACGAGGTGATATTGAGCTATCGCCTGTGGCGGCGACTGTTCAATCGCGATCCTGGTGTGTTAGGAAAGACAATCACCCTGAACGGTGAAGGATACAGGGTGGTGGGCGTAATGCCACCCGCGTTTAAGTTCGCGCCGTTCTGGGCGGTGAAGGCGGAGATGTGGGCGCCGATGGCATTGGGGAATCGCATTCACGACCGGGGCGGCAACAGCTTGCGTGTTTTCGCGCGCCTAAAAGAGGGCGTGTCGCTCGCGCAAGCGCGAGCGGAGATTGCAGCGATTACCGCGCGCCTGGAACGTCAGTATCCGGGCACGAATCGCGAGGTAGCAGTCACTCCGCTGAAGGAAAATGTCGTTGGCAAGATTCAGACGCCGTTGCTGATGCTGTTGGGCGCGGTGGGGTTCGTGCTGCTAATTGCCTGCGCCAATGTTGCCCATATGCTGCTGGCGCGTACAGCCGACCGGCAGAAGGAAATCGCGGTGCGGACCGCGTTAGGAGCCGGCCGCGGCCGCGTAATCGCGCAGTTCCTCACGGAAAATCTGCTGCTGGCATTCCTCGGCGCGGCAGCCGGCTTGCTGCTCGCAGTCGCGGGAACGAAAGCACTCGTTGCGCTCAGCCCGGCATACATTCCGCGCGTCGAGATGGTAGGCGTCGATACGCGCGTCGTCCTGTTCCTACTCGGCATTACCGTGCTGACAGCGGTGGTATTCGGGCTGGCGCCAGCCATGCACGCTGCTGACGGAAACCTGAGCGACGCGCTCAAAGAGGGCGGCCGCGGCGACAGCGACAGTGCCCGGCGGAACCGCCTGCGCAGTTTCCTGGTAGCTTCCGAATTCGCGCTGGCATTCATCCTGTTGATTGGAGCCGGATTAATGATTCGCAGCTTTTCCGCTCTGCAGTCCGTGGACCCAGGGTTCAACCCGCACAACGTGCTCTCGATGGTGGTATCGGTCGAAGGAACGAAGGAGGCTGAACCGAACCGGCGGGCAGTCTTCTATCGCGGGCTCCTCCAGCAGGTCCGAACGCTGCCCGGCGTGACCTCCGCCAGTGCGATCAACCATCTGCCGCTGGGAGGCGATATGTGGGACCGGTCGTTCGCAATCGAGGGCCGCCCGAAACCGCGCCCCGGCGAATCGCCCGATGCCGTTTATCGCATCGTCATGCCGGAATATTTTCAAACAATGCGGCTGCCGTTGCGGCGAGGCCGAGCCATCGCCCCCAGAGACGATGCTCGTGAGCCCGGCGTGGTTGTCATAAACGAACGGGCCGCCCAGGAATACTGGCCAGGGGAAGATCCGATCGGGAAACGCATCGCGATTGAAGACGAGGAGGGAAAGCCGATGTGGCTGACCATCGTTGGCATCGCCGCCAATGCAAAACAGTCGGATTGGGCAGCCAAACCCGACCCGGAGGTGTATCTCTCCGCCCTGCAGAACCATGATTTTTTGGGAGAGGGCGGAGCCTATATGACAGCGCATATGTCCTATATCACGTTGGTGGTGCGCACCGCCGGCAATCCGGCTGACCTGGCTCCGGCCGTGAAACAGACCGTGTGGTCGATCGATCGCAACCTGCCGATCTCGGATGTGCAAACGATGGATCGCGTGGTGGCCGACGCAACCGCGCAGCCGCGCTTCGAGATGCTGCTGCTGGGGGTGTTTGCTGTGATCGCGCTCGTGCTGGCGGCGGTCGGGATCTATGGCGTAATCAGCTACTCCGTATCGCGGCGCACGCGCGAAATTGGGATACGTATCGCGCTCGGCGCGAGCCGGACCGATGTCCTGCGGATGGTGATGCGGCAAGCGATTGTACAGGCGCTGGCGGGAGCCGTTGTGGGCCTTGCGGGAGCTTTGCTCGTTTCACGCTTACTGGCGAAGATGTTGTATGGCGTGCAACCCACCGACCCCGTGACCTTCGGCGGCGTGGCGATTATTTTGGCTTTGGCTGCGTTGTTCGCGAGTTGCGTTCCGGCGCGCAGAGCTACGCGAATCGAGCCCATGATCGCTTTGCGCAACGAATAGGATTCGTTACCCTTGCCGCAACGCGACGATCGGTTCAATTTTCATGGCGCGTCGCGCGGGGAAGCAGCACGCCGCGACGGCGACCGCGATCAGCAATAACGACACCACAATAAAGGTCAATGGATCCGAGGGGGTGACACCGAACAGCAGACTGGAGCCCGCCTGCCCCAGCCACAGCGCTTCAAGCAGCCCGAGCATCAATCCGATCAGGCTCAGTTTCAGTCCCTCACTGAGGATCATGCGGAAAATCTCCCCGGCTTGAGCGCCCACAGCCATGCGGATTCCGATCTCCCGCGTACGCGTCGCGATGGAGTACTGGATGAGACCATAGATCCCGACAGCGGCCATCAGCAGCGCCACGAGCGAGAAACCGGTCAGCAGCGAGGTCAGAAAGCGACGCTGCGCGAGATAGGTTCCGAACTGCTGTTCCAAAGGCTCCACTCCATAGATCGGCGCATTCTTCTCCACGCGACGCACGGCCGCCCGAACCGCCCCGGCCAGCGCCATCGGATCGTCTGACGAGGTTCGTATGAAGAGGTCCACGTTGCGCGGAGGAGGACTCTGCGCGAGCGACACGAACATTTGCGGGAACGGTTCGCGCTCCAGCCCCTGCCGCCGCATATCGCCCACGACACCCACAACTGTGTACCAGGGGCGGTCGGAATCCCGCGGGCCCAACTTGAACCTTCTGCCCACTGGATTGTGCCCCGGCCACGACCGCCGAGCCATTGCATCGTTGATGATCGCGACCGGCGGAGCATCCCGCCCATCCCAGATCGAGAAGAAGCGGCCTCGGAGCAGCGGCGTCCCGATGGCTTTGAAGAAATCCGCGCTGACCTCGTCTCCCACAAACTGCAGCCGCGCGGACACCGTTTCGTCGTCTCGTTCGACCGTGACAACTTGTTCCCTGTTGTTCGCAATGAATAGATCGCCGATGATGCCGGCGTTCTCCACGCCCGGAACCGCCTGGATCGTTCCGAGCATGCGGTGATAAAGTTCGGTTCGTTGCGCGGGGATGCTGAAGGTCGGCGGGGCGGAGAGTTCCATCATAAGGACTCGCTCAGATCTGAATCCCGGATCAATACTGTTCACGTACCACCAGCTTCGGACGAGCAAGCCGGCGCCTGCGAGCAGGACGATCGCGAGCGCAAAATCCGCCACCACGAGCGCGCGGCGGATTCGACGGGTGACCGCTCCGCCCGAGACATTTCTGCCACCCTCCTCGCCGGAGGGACGCAGGTCGCGGCGCAACGCCGCAATCGCGGGCAACAGTCCTACCAGAATTCCCGCGAGTATGGAGATGGTCAAGGCCCAACCGAGGACGCGGAGATCGAGGCTTATTTCATTCAGACGGGGCAAGTTGCCAGGTCCAAAGGCGCGGATGAGTCGAATAGCTACTACGGCGAGCAGTGTGCCAATCAGTCCCGAGACCGCCGCGAGTAGCACGCCTTCGGTGAGCAACTGTCGCACGATCCGTCCAGCACTTGCTCCAAGCGCAGCGCGAACGGCCATCTCTCGCGCGCGGGCGACGCTGCGCGCTAATGAAAGGCTTGTGACGTTGGCGGCAGCGATGAGGAGCAAGCAAAATACGGCGCCGCTGAGTATCCACAATGCCAGTCGCGATTGGGGTCCGACCATGTAAAGACTCAATGGGACGACGGTGATGTCCCGGTTCCTTTCGGCTGCCGGCAATTGATCGTTAACGCGGCGGGCGACTGCGCTCATCTCCGCCCGGGCCTGGTCGAACGTCACCGTCGGTCGAAGTCGTCCAACGACGAACCACGTTTCTGCTCCGCGCACGGTCTGGCGGCTCCTGTGCGGCTCCCACACGTCTGCGTCAAGCCGCGCGATTTGGAAATCAGCAGGGAGGATGCCGACGATCTGATAAGGCAGGCCATTGAGCACAAGGGTCGCGCTGAGCGCATCGTGCGAGCCTCCGAATCGCGCTTGCCAGAAGCGATAACTGATCAGGACCAACCGTTGCTGTTGCTCGGCTTCTTCGATCGAAAAACTGCGCCCCAGGACGGGCCGGACACCGAGGAGCGGAAGCAGGTTGGGAGAGATGCTCGCGCCCACAATCTCCTCTACGCCGTCAGATCCGGTCAGTGTGGTATTCACGGCATCGAAGGTGGCCATATCCGCGAAGCTCCGACTTTGATTCCGCCATTGTTCGACATCCCAAAGCGCCGATCTGCCCTCGCGAAGGTTCTGCGTCGCATCCTCGGTCCACAACATCGCCAACTGTTCCGGCGACCGATAGGGAAGGGGCCGGAGTAGAACGGTATTGAGGACGCTGAACATTGCAGTATTGGCGCCAACCGCCAGCGCCAGCACTGCTATCGCGGTTATCGTGAATCCAGGACTCTTTCGCAGAGTCCGCGCCGCATACCGTAAGTCCTGCGCCGTCGTCTCGATCAGAACGAAGGCTCTGCGTTCACGGTAATTTTCTTTCATCGACTCGACGGCGCCAAAGCTGCGCAGCGCCGCATAGCGCGCCTCCGTGGCGTTCATGCCGGCGTTGAGGTTGTCATCGATCTGCATTTGCAGGTGAAAGCGAACTTCGTCGTCCAGTTCGCGCTCTAACAGCTTGTGTTTGAAGAGGCCACGCACCCGAGCCGAAGCGACGCTAATCCAGCTCATCCCCCCTCCTCCGCCAAGCTCTCCGGATCAAAGCCAAGGAAGCGTTCAATCGTCGAAGACATGCGCTTCCAATCCTCGGTTTCCTTCGCGAGCCGTTTCCGCCCAGCCGAAGTAATGGAGTAGAATCTTGCGCGGCGGTTCTTATCGGACGCTCCCCACTTGGAGGCAATCCATCCTTCCTGCTCCATTCGCAAGAGCGCCGGATAGAGAGTGCCCTGGTTGAGCTGCAGCACGTCTTTGCTGATCTGCTCGATGCGGCGAGCGATACCGTAACCGTGCAGCGGTCCGAGCGCGTCCAATGTTCGCAGAACCAGGAGAATCAGAGTTCCCTGGAGAACGTCCGCTTTCTCATCACGTCTATTTTTCATTAGGAAAACTACAGGAGTAGCATATCAGACCTTCGTGTAGGTGGCCAACAGAAAATGTGTGCGTAGCATTTCTGTCGCGTGGAATGGGAATGAAAGCGAAATGGTACTGATTCGCATAGTACTGGTCAAGGAAGCACCGGGCTGTTAGCCTTGCGTTTCAGCACAGGATACCGGGCGCAGGTGAGCGTCCGGGCGACAATTTCGCGCGGAGGCCATGGGCCCATCTCATCCATCGCGTCGAAGAACGGCGGTGAACTGTACCGCAGCCAGCGAAAGCCTTGCGCTGGGCGCGAGACTATGGAACCGAGAGGCTCCCACATCACACCTACGCTATTTACTTCGAACGTTGTGTCTTTGTATTTGTTTGATTACAGCGACCCCTCTCCACGCAGCGGATTCTGTGGCCGTGGAAAATACAAAACCTGGAACTACCGCCTGGCAGCTCACGAATCGAGCGACCATGTTCACAAGCAATGACCTAAATCCGGCTGACTATGCTAATGCCGAAATCCAGGGCTATGCTTCGCTGACCAGCGTGAATCAGGGTGGCACGATCGATTTTCACGTTCGGACCATAAATACAAACTCCTACACACTCTCGGTTTTTCGGATGGGCTGGTACAGCGGGACGGGCGGCCGTCTCATGTTGGGCCCGGTTACTCTGCCCGGCGTTGTTCAGCCAATGCCGCCCGCCCCGGTATATCAACCATTCGGCACGGGTATTGTGGAATGCAATTGGAGTGTTTCCTACAGCCTAACAATTCCAACAGACTGGGTCAGCGGAGTCTATCTGGTCAAGCTGTCGCTGTCCTCACCGGCGAAAGAGAGCTACATCGTTTTCGTTGTGCGCGACGATGCTCGCAATTCGCCAATCCTGTTTCAGTCCAGCGTCGCAACTTATCAGGCGTACAACGAGTGGGGAGGTAGCTCTCTCTACACCACCGACTCTACTGGCGTCAAGACGGGCGTCAAGGTCTCATTCAATCGCCCCTACTGGCGGAATTTCGGCGCCGGAGATTTCGTCAGCCTAAACGGAGCTCCCGGATACGAGATGCAGATGGTTCGGTGGCTGGAGAGCCAAGGCTACGATATCACTTACGCGACCGACATAGACACCCACGAAAATCCAAATACAGTTCTCACCCATAAGGTGTTTTTGGTGGTCGGACACGATGAATATTGGTCCCGGAACATGCGCGACAACGTGACCCAAGGCCGCGACGCCGGGGTCCATCTCGGGATTTTTGCGAGCAACGTATTATTTTGGCAAGTTCGCTTCGAGCCCTCTTCCACCGGCATTGCCGACCGGACCATGGTCAGCTACAAAGAACTCGCTTCCATGGATCCCGTTTCCGATCCTAGCCTCGTTACCACTCGGTGGAGGGACTTAGGAGAGCCCGAAGGGGAACTCCTAGGCGTTCAATACAACCTCTTCTCGGCGCCGACTGTGTCTGACATCGTGGTCACCAATGCGTCTCATTGGTTATTCGATGGCACAGGTGTGACCAACGGAACGATTTTCCCTAACGTGGAAGGATACGAAACCGATTCCCTTTACCCGCCATCCGGAGCAACCGTCCTCGCCCACTCCCCGTATCCCCGCGACGATCCGCAAGTCTTTGGCGACATGACCATCTATACCGCCGGTAGCGGAGCTCTGGTCTTTGCAACCGGTACGATGGAGTGGAGTCTCGGTCTCGACGACTTCCCGCCTAGCCAGGGCATCGTTCCAGCGATGCAGCAAATCACTGCTAACTTCTTGTTTCGCGCGCTGCACCCGCCGCCCATACTGAGCTCCATCAATCCCACTTCCGGCGACCAAGGCCAGAATTTGAGCAGCGTCATCCTCACCGGCAGCAACTTCCAGAGCGGCGCCACGTGCAGCTTTGGGGCGGGTATTACCGTGAACTCCTGCACCTTCAACTCGGCTACTCAATTCACCGCCAGCATCACCATCGGCGCCGCCGCCACCGTTGGCTCTCGCAACGTCACCGTCACGAATCCCGATAGCCAATCCAGCACTCTGTCCAACGGCTTCACGGTGACCACGGCTGGTCCGCCTCCGCCACCAACGCTGAGCTCAATCAATCCCAATTCCGGCGCTCAGGGCCAGAATTTGAGCAGCGTCATCCTCGCCGGCAGCAACTTCCAAAGCGGCGCCACTTGCAGCTTTGGGGCGGGTATTACCGTGAACTCCTGCGCCGTCAACTCAGCCACTCAACTCACTGCCAGCATCACCATCGGCTCCACCGCTACCCTGGGTTCTCGCAACGTTACGGTCACCAATCCCGACAGCCAATCCAGCACTCTGTCCAATGGCTTCACGGTAATTGCTCCCCCCGTCATTTCTCTGATCCAGAAAGTTACCTTCAGCCGCCAGCCTGCTTCCGGCGGAACGGTCACCCTTACCCTTCCCCAAGCCACTGGCGCAGGGCACACTTTGATCGTGGGAGTGAGCTTCTGGCCCCTGGATATCACCAGCGTGACTGACGGTTCCGGAGACACGTACACACGCGGTCTGGCAACTTCGATCTACCATGACGTCTCCGGCAGCGCTATCTACAACAATTTTTATTACGCCAAGTCCACTGCCGGCGGCACTACTTCATTGACCTTGCACTTCAGTGGCGGCAGCACGTATCTGTTGGTAGCCGTGGCGGAGGTGGCCGGGCTGAATTCCTCCACCCCGCTCGATCAATCCGGCTTTCACGATTCACTCACGCCCACCACCGCATGGTCGTCCGCTGCAGTCACCACCACGGCGGCAAATGAATATCTGTTTTCCTGGGCGGCGACGGGAGCCTCGAATCCTTTCTGTTCCAGTCCTGCCAGCGGCTGGACCATCGAGACTCAATTCAATGATTCCTCCAACGGGGCTGCGGTGTGCTTGCTCGACCGCATCGCCTCGGCTGCGGGATCGTATCAAACCTCGCTCACCGCCAGTTCCGCGCAGAACTATGCGATGGAGATCGTCACATTCAAGAGCGGGTCATCCTCGCCGCCTCCGCCCACACTGAGTTCTGTTAATCCCAGTTCGGGCGCTCAGGGCCAGAATTTGAGCAGCGTCATCCTCACCGGCAGCAACTTCCAGAGCGGCGCCACTTGCAGCTTTGGGGCGGCTATTACCGTGAACTCCTGCGCCGTCAACTCGGCCACTCAACTCACCGCCAGCATCAGCGTCGGCTCCGGCGCTACTCTGGGTTCTCGCAATGTTACGGTCACGAATCCCGACAGCCAATCCAGCACTTTGTCCAACGGCTTCACAGTGACCATGGCTGGTCCGCCTCCGCCGCCCACACTGAGTTCGGTCAATCCCACTTCCGGCGCTCAGGGCCAGAATTTGACCGGCGTGATCCTCACGGGCAGCAATTTCCAAAGCGGCGCGACTTGCAGCTTTGGGGCGGGTATTACCGTGAACTCCTGCGCCTTCAACTCGGCCACTCAACTCACCGGCAATATCACCATCGGCTCCACCGCTACGCTTGGCTCGCGCAACGTCACCGTCACGAATCCCGACAGCCAATCCAGCACTCTGTCCAACGGTTTCACGGTGACTGCTCTTCCCGCCATTTCTCTAATTCAGAAAGTTACCTTCAGCCGCCAACCTACTTCCGGCGGAACGGTCACCCTTACCCTACCCCAAGCCACTGGCGCCGGGCACACTTTGATTGTGGGAGTGAGTTTCTGGCCTTTGGATATCAGCAGTGTGACCGACAGTTCCGGAGACACATTCACGCGCGGTCTGGCAACTTCGATCTTCCATAACGTCTCCGGCAGCGCCATCTATAACAATTTTTATTACGCCAAGTCCACTGCCGGCGGGGCCACCTCATTGACCTTGAACTTCAGTGGCGGCAGCACCTATCTATTGGTGGCCGTGGCGGAGGTAGCCGGGCTGAATTCCTCCACCCCGCTCGATCAATCCGGCTTTCACGATTCACTCACCGCTACCGCCGCGTGGTCATCCGCCACAGTCACCACCACGGCAGCAAATGAATATCTGTTTTCCTGGGCGGCGACGGGAGCGTCGAATCCTTCTTGTTCCAGTCCTGCCAGCGGCTGGACCATCGAGACTCAAACCAATTCCAACGGAGCCACGGTGTGTTTGCTCGATGGCATCGCCCCGGCCACGGGATCGTATCAGACCTCCCTCACCGCCAGTTCCGCGCAGAATTATGCAATGGAGATCGTGACATTCAAGAGCGGGTCATCGTCGCCGCCTCCGCCCCCCACGCTGAGATCAATCAATCCCAGTTCCGGCAATCAAGGCCAGAATTTGAGCAGCGTCATCCTCGCCGGCAGCAACTTCCAGAGCGGCGCCACGTGCAGCTTTGGCGCGGGTATTACCGTGAACTCCTGCGCCTTCAACTCGTCCACTCAACTCACCGCCAGCATCAGCATCGGCTCCGCCGCTACCCTGGGTTCTCGCAATGTTACTGTCACGAATCCCGATAGCCAATCCAGCACTCTGTCCAACGGCTTCACGGTGACCACGACTGGTCCGCCTCCGCCACCAACGCTGAGCTCAGTCAATCCCAATTCCGGCGCTCAGGGCCAGAATTTGAGCAGCGTCATCCTCGCCGGCAGCAACTTCCAAAGCGGCGCCACCTGCAGCTTTGGAGCGGGTATTACCGTGAACTCCTGCACGTTCAACTCGGCCACTCAACTCACCGCCAACATCGCCATCGGCTCCGCCGCCATCCTGGGTTCTCGCAACGTTACGGTCACCAATCCCGACAGCCAATCCAGCACTCTGTCCAACGGTTTCACGCTGACTGCTCTCCCCGCCATTTCTCTGATCCAGAAAGCTACCTTCAGCCGCCAGCCTACTGCCGGCGGAACGGTCACCCTTACCCTCCCCCAAGCCACTGGCGCAGGGCACACTTTGATTGTGGGAGTGAGCTTCTGGCCTCTGGATATCAGCAGCGTGACCGACGGTTCCGGAGACGCGTTCACACGCGGTCTGGCAACTTCGATCTACCATAACGTCTCCGGCAGCGCCATCTACAACAATTTCTACTACGCCAAGTCCACTGCCGGCGGCGCCGCCTCATTGACGTTGAACTTCAGTGGCGGCAGCACCTATCTATTGGTAGCCGTGGCGGAGGTGGCCGGGCTGAATTCCTCGACGCCGCTTGATCAATCCGGTTTTCACGAATCCCTCACGTCGACAACCGCATGGTCGTCCGCCGCGGTTACTACCACGGCGGCAAATGAATATCTCTTTTCCTGGGCGGCGACAGGAGCATCGAATCCTTTCTGTTCCAGTCCTGCCAGCGGCTGGACCATCGAGAGTCAAACTAATGATTCCAATGGAGCCACGGTCTGCTTGCTCGACCGCATCGTCTCGGCCACGGGATCGTATCAAACCTCTCTCACCGCCAGTTCCGCGCAGAACTATGCGATGGAGATCGTCACTTTTCGCTGATCAATTCTGAAGCCGCCGTGAATTAGGGTCACCTAGCGGCCGGCCTAATTGGCGGAGAAGAACTTTCTACCGTGGATGAATCGGGAGAGTACTCGGACACTGTAGTTGGGCGGTAAGCTATTCGTAAAAATTCCGGTCCCATGCGTGCCGCTTCAAGATCGCGAGCACGTCTGAGGGCAACCGTCCTTCGTCCGATACGCGGCAACTGCTATCGACGGTTTTGACGCGCCGCATACCCGGAATGACGGTTGTCACGGCCGGATGCGAAAGGCAGAAGCGCAGAGCAATCTCGGGCAGAGTGCCGGGGATGCCTGCGAGATCTTTCCTGAGAGCTTCTACGTGCTCGACAACCTGCTGTTTCCGGTCCCCCCGGAAGTAGTGTGCGCGGAACTCGCTTCGTTCAAACTGCGTATCGGGCGTGATGGTACCCGTTAAACCGCCTTCGTCGAGAGGCACTCTCGCCAGCACGCCGATATTCAATTTTTGACAAAGCGGAAACAGATTCGTTTCGGGACTTTGATCGAAGATGTTGTAGATCACCTGAACGGCATCAATCAGATTCGTCCTTAACGCTTCAAGGGCGGTGTCTGGTCCGTGCTCGCTGACGGAAATACCCATGAACCGAATCTTGCCGCTCTTCTTTAAATCTTCAATCGCCCGCTTCCATTCCTCGGTTTGCGTCCAGGCATCAGTCCAGACATGAAACTGCTGCAGATCGATCTGTTCGCGGTTCAGATTGCGAAGGCTCTCGTCGGTACACCGGATGATGTACTTGTACGGAAAGACCTTGTCAATCGGCGTTTTTGGCGACGCGGGCCATACCTGATCCTTTGGCGGAATCTTGGTAGCGATATAAATTTCTTTTCCGGAATCGCGAACCGCTTTTCCCACGAGCCGCTCGCTGTGGCCATCGCCGTAAGCCAGAGCAGTATCGATAAAGTTTAAGCCAAGGTCAAAGGAGTGGCGTAACGCCTTTAGCGATTCGTCATCGTTGTTTCCCAGCCACTGGTTACCGCCGATGCCCCAGGCGCCGTAACCGATTTCACTGAGTTCCAGATTCGTTTTGCCAAGCTTACGGTATTTCATCAATTTCCATGTTAGAGGAAGGCTTTGGGCGCCTATGTTTGCCCACGCACGTCTTCTCGTACGGAGCCGGGTAAAATAGCGGTCGTGCGGGTTCTTGTTCTCTTCGTGCTCGCCGTTTCGCTGGCATTCGGAAGTTCTTTCAGACTGTATCTGAAGAACGGCGACTACCAGATGGCCCGCGAATACAGGATCAACGGCGACCGGGTGCATTATTACAGCACGGAGCGGGACCAGTGGGAAGATATTCCGGTCGCGCTTTGCGATCTCAAGAAGACGGAAGCCAAGCGCCAGCGCGCCGCAGCCGACGTTCAACAGCAAACGAAACTCGAAGACGAAGAAGAGCAATTCGAGCGCGCGCAGCGGCGCATTGTTGAAGAAATCCCAATGAACGCGGGCGCTTATTTCCTGGAGAACGGCCAGGTCAAGACCTTGGACTACGCGGAGTCGACGTTTGTGAAGAGCAAGAGACGCCAGGCGCTAAAAATGATTACACCCATTCCCCTGGTGGCTGGCAAGGTGACGGTCCAGCTCAAAGGAGAGCAAGCCAAGTTTAGTGTCGGCGAGACCGAACCCGAGTTCTATCTGCGGCTGGAGCAGGAGCAGCGATTCGGAATTATCAAGCTCGAACCAAAGAACGGCGTACGGATCGTGGAAGATATCGAAATCGCGCCAATCACGAACGAAAACTTTGAAAATCCGAAACAAATCGCCACTTTTCAACGCCAACTCGCCGCCGGGCTGTACAAGATCTGGCCCCAGAAACCGCTCGATCCAGGACAATACGCGCTGATTGAATATACGGATGGCGAAACGGATTTCCGCCTATGGGATTTTGGTTGCAACACGGGAACCGCCGCCGCCGATCGCAAGTAAGTCAGGCATTTTCGCGGAAGAAGACCCAATGGGGGATAGCCGCGCCGCCAAAATGCCGTAAACACTATGACGCGCGCCAGGCTCGCGGAATCCGTATCGGTCAACCTACGCGAGAGCGGATACGTCGTCTGTACTTTCGTCACCGGCATCAGAATAGCATTTGCATTGCATAATCGAGGCGCCGGATCATCGTGCCTGACGCATCTTCCAGAGGACGTGGCGCAACATGCCCAGCAACGCTTCCGCATCGTTCGAGGCAACGTTTATACGGCGAATCAACCGCCGCAGTTTCAATTCAGTGGATTCCAGCGTGCGTTCCTGCGCGTAGCCACTTTCAACAAGCAGGTCCATCAACACCGCCGTCAGGCGCTCCAATTCTTCCGAGGACGCAACCGGCGGCTTTTCAAATGCAGGCTGATTGACAGCAGCAGCCTGGCGCCGCATTTCATACAAACAGATGGCGACCGCCTGCCCCAGATTCATTGAGCCATGCTCCGACCTTGTGGGTATCCGCATCAGCCAATGGCAATGGCTCATTTCGTCGTTCGAGAGCCCGAATTTCTCCGAGCCGAACAACAGAGCTGCTTTTGCGCTCGAAGCCAGGTGCTCGCGAAGCAGTTCGGCTCCAGTTTCCAACCGGTAGAGTGGAATGTGCAAATCGCGATTGCCGACGGCAGTTGTGCCCACCACGAGCGTGCATCCGGCAATGGCCTCGACGACCGTCGAACACTGCCGTGACTGCTCAAGGATATAGTGCGACCGCACGGCGGAGCGCGCTTCGCGATAAGCCACATCGTAAGGATTCACGACGCGGAGATCGGTGAACCCGAAATTGCTCATGGCCCGCGCCGCGGCCCCGATGTTCAGCGGATTGCGCGAAGAGACCAGAACGATCCGCAGCGGATCGGACAATCTACTGCTCCAGGTAGGTATAGCCGTGCAGGCCGTCTTCGTAGAATTTCAGCAGGCGGCCGGCCTCTTCATACCCGACGCGCTGTTCCCGGACAGCGCGCTCAACATCTTTGCGGAAGTCGTCTAGCAGCGTCTGCACGTTGTACTGCACATAATTCAACACCTCGCGCACGGTGTCGCCTTGCACGACCGTCTCCAACACTACGTCGCCGTGTTCGTCGAGAGTGACGTGGACAGCATTGGTATCGCCAAAAAGGTTGTGCAGATCGCCAAGGATCTCCTGGTAAGCGCCCACAAGGAAGGCGCCGAGAATATACGGCTGGTGATTGAAGGTGTGCAGCGGCAGCGTCTTCTTAACGTCCCGCCGGTCGATGAACTGGTCGATTTTACCGTCGGAATCGCACGATATGTCGCCTAGAACCGCCTTTCGTGTCGGCGGCTCATTCAGGCGGTGAATCGGCATGACCGGAAAAAGCTGCTTCACCGCCCAGCTATCCGGCATACTCTGGAATAACGAAAAATTGCAGAAATAGGTATCCGAAAGCATGGCGTCCAGACCTTCCAACTCTTCCGGAAAGTAGTCAAGTTCCTTCGCGAGCTTGTGAATCTTGCGGCAGATGGCCCAATAGAAGGTCTCGGCGAGGCTGCGCTGTTCGAGCGGCAGATATCCAAGGCTGAATAGATTCAGCGCCGAATCGAGCGCTTGTTGCGCGTCGTGATAAGTTTCCAGCAGATTCTTTTTGCTGACCGACTTGTTCGTTTCGTAGAGGTCGATCAGGCACTGCTCGGAATCCTCCGGAATCGAATCCGGAAGATCATCCTCGCCAAAGCCGCTCACCCCCAGCACGTTGAACACAAGCACGCTGTGATAAGCCGCCACCGCACGGCCGCTCTCCGTAATGATGGTGGGATGCGGAACCTCGGCTTCATCGCAAATGCTTTGGATGTGATAGACGACGTCGCGAGCGTATTCTTCGAGCGTGTAATTAACGCTCGATTCGAAATCGGTCTGGGAGCCGTCGTAGTCGACGCCCAACCCGCCGCCGACATCCATGAACCTTAGCCCCGTCCCCATCCGCTTGAGGTCCGTGTAGACGCGCGCGCCTTCAATGACCGCGCCCTTGATCTGGCGAATGTTGGTGATCTGGCTGCCGAGGTGAAAATGAAGAAGCTGCAGACAATCTTCCATGCCGCGCTCTTTCAGGTACTCTACGGCCTTCAGGGCCTCGGTTACGGTCAGGCCGAATTTCGAGCGATAACCGCCGGACGATTTCCAGCGTCCCGACCCTCGGCTTGCCAGTTTCACGCGTAGCCCGATTCGCGGCCGGACGCCGACCCGCTCGGCGTGCTTGGCGATCAGTTCGAGTTCCGTGAATTTTTCGACGACGGGCGTGATGTTGCGGCCGATTTTGCTCGCCAGCATCACCATCTCGATATACTCGTCGTCTTTGAAGCCATTACAAATGATCGGCGTTTCGTTGTCGGCGATGGCCAGTACGGCGAGCAACTCAGGTTTCGAGCCGGCTTCCAGCCCGAACCGGTAAGGACGGCCG
This sequence comes from Bryobacterales bacterium KBS 96, assembly GCA_000381625.1. Lineage (GTDB taxonomy): Bacteria > Acidobacteriota > Terriglobia > Bryobacterales > Bryobacteraceae > KBS-96. The sequence continues at coordinate 6,134,965 of KB906767.1, read as the reverse complement.
AACTCGAACACCTCTTCGACGACCTGCCTCTGCTGGTTCACCTTGATGGGGAATACACAGCAGTAGCCACCCTGATAACCGTGCTCACGGATGGAAAGATCGAATGCCTGATGCAATTCGCTCAGCCGGTGTTTCAAAATCTCGCCGAAGCGAATCAATATCGGCAGGGAGATGCCGCGCCATTCCAATGTGTCGACAAGTTGCTTCAGGTCAATGCGGCGGTCCGGTTCTTTGCTCGGATGGACGATCAGGTTGCCGTTTTCACCGACGGAGAAATAACCTTTTCCCCAGGCTGCAACGTCATACAGTTCCGCCGCATCCGTTGTTGTCCATCGTTCGGACGGTTCACGAACTTGACTGAGCTCTGCCACTTTCAAATTCAACTCATGCTCCTCGGGAAGTTGCTAAGGAAGCTGTTAAGACGCGATGCTTATTGCCGCCTACACAGTCAATTAAAACATGGGACGGGAGTTCCGGAACAATGACAATCGCCTGACTACCAAGAACCCGCCGCGCGAGAGCGGCGGTCGAGCGGTTTGCGCCGGAGGCCGCTTTAATCTCGTCACCTGAGGGGCAGATCCACGCTAATCGGACAATGATCGGAAATGCGCTCTCCGAGCGCGGTATTCACTTCCTGCATCGTCCTTCCTCGATAAGGGCTGAACGGGACAGGTCCGGCGCCCGCTGGATCGCCCGGAGGCGGCTTCACAAAGAACCAGTCCAGCTTGAATTTGCCAAATAGGGGAATTGTCCGCCGGAAGGAGAATGTAACGGCAAATCCTTTCCACGCACGCTCGTTACTGTTCGCCAGCGTTCGTCCTTTGCGATGGAACGATCTTCTGGGGATGCCCTTGAAGTCGAACGAACCTCCGTCGTCAAATCGAAACGCATGAGTCTCCCTGAACAAGGGCTTGGAAGAATTCGGCGCGATAAGACGCATATTCAGCGCCGTCGGATCGTGATAGTTCTTTACATAATTGATGGGATAGTCGATCACACTGTAGAAAGGAACGGGAACGAACCAGAGCATCGCCCGTCGCGCCCAGAACTTGTAATCGAGTATGCGTTTAAGGACCTCATGCCTGATGGAAGTCGGCGTTCCGTCCTCTCCTGTCGTATTCAGATCGCCGCCGAGCACTACCGGATTTCGACAGCCGGCGATCTGATTAAACAAGAAACGGATCTGCTGCTGCCGGCAACTAGGAAGACAATAGTTCTCCAGATGAGGAGTAACGACCGTAAGCACGCCAGTCGGCGACTCGGGAACAGCGAGATCGACGATCAACGCGTTACGCCCTCCGCGCCTCACTTGCCTGTGCACGCGCTCTTCGAATATCCGCTCGGCGGACCAACGCTTTGCGCGTTCAAGGTCGGATATTTGTCCTATCTCGCCACCGTACCAGTCGTAGCACTGAGGCAGCCTCACGATTCGGGCGCTACGGATTGGATAACGGCTTAACACGGCATTACCGTTAAGTCCGCGGTATTGTTTCGGATCGACGCCAAACACTTCGGATGGATTATGCTCTAGCCCGGCGGCGACGGAATCCAACTTCTTGACACCGAGATAGAGCCGGTTCAGTTCCACGAACTCGACACCGAACGCATAGTTCATATGCAGAGTTTCCGCAAGATCGCGGGTGATGTCGCGGTAATGCGTCCGATCCATGCCCAAATCCACTTCGTTTAGGATGACGACGTCCGCGGTATTGAGCGCTTCCAGCTGATCGCGCACTCGGGCCGCCATGTTTCCATTCGCCAAACCATGTGTGCGCGCCTCCTCCTCGAATTTTTTTGAGCCTGAGAGCGCCAACTCGATCTCGCTTGCATTCAGTCCATGGTTGATATTCCATTCAACCGCGCGAAGAACGGTCCCGAGGCCGGACGATCGAGGCCGCACGGGTTTCATACCCAGGAGAGTCGCTTCGTTGCTGACGAACGGTTCCGTCAGAACTTTCGAGAGATGACTTTCGAGATCGGACGGCGCCGGATTCTGCGACGAAAGTGCAACCAATTCGCTAAACGTCAGCGTCGCGGGATACTCTGATCGGATCAGGCGGTCCGCCGGAGTTGACGGCGCTTCATTCGCGGCCTTGGTTCGTACGACGGAAATGGCAAGACAGAGTGCGCATCCCAGTGTCACGATCCGCTGCGATGGTCGATTCATTCCGTCGTTTTAACTAGTTCTCCGCCCAAAACCGTACCGGATTGGAGCGTATGGCCGATTGTACGGAACGGGCCGATCCGTTGTGTAACGAGGCGCCACTGCGATTGTTTTCTTTAGGTTTACGGGCCAGCCGTCGAGCGGCCCGTGAGATCGATAAGAAAACACCGCTTGCGGTGAGAAAATGTTCTACTTCCACACACAAGTTATAACGGATGCGCACTCGGCCGGTACTCCTTCTGCTCCTTGCCGCGACGATTCCGCTTTCCGCCGGCCAGAAAGGCGAGAGAGCCGACTACGTGGGAGGAACGCGGCCCGATATCCCGATCCATACAAACGGCTATATCCGGACCGTCGACGAGACCTATTTCGTATTTCTTGCAAAGCACACAAAGGTTCGGATTCCTTACGAACGCATTAACCTGCTCGAATACGGCCAAAAAGTGGATCGCCGCTACCTGCCCGCGGTCGTAATTTCCCCTCTTTTCCTGCTGGCGAAGAGGCGAGAGCATTTTCTGACGATTGGCTTCCAGGATAACGACGGGCATCAGGAGGCATTAATTTTCCGCATCGACAAAAACGATATTCGCGCTACGCTCGTTTCGCTGGAAGCGAGAACCGGCCAGCAGGTTCAATATCAGGATGAAGAGGCAAGGCAGGCGGGCAAGGGATGAGACGTTCGCTGCTGCTGCTCGCCTTATTCGCTGGGCTCGCGCCGGCAACCGAGCCGGGCAAAAAGCCCGATACGGCGGGCGCTCAGGAGGTCGGCAAGGTGACTCCCACTCCTCTTGCCCCGAATGCGTCGCTAGTGACCGGAATTGCCGGAATTACGCGCGTTTATGTAGAACCGCTCGCCGGAAACGACACGGCGGAAGCCATTCGGCAGTTACTGATCGGCAGCTTGCAAAAGACGCACCTTTTCGTGCTGACCGATAACCCGGACCGCGCGGATGCCGTTTTACGAGGAGCCGCGAACGACAAGGACTACACCGACGCGTTCGATTCACAGGAAGGCCTCAATGCTCATACAAACGGAGGAGCGTACAGCGGCAGCAGTTCCAGCCGTTCGCGCTCTGCCGGAGCATACACGGGGCTATCAGTCGGGGAAACTGAGTCTCACCACATTCGCGAGCGCAAACACGAGGCGTACGCGACAGTGCGTTTGTGCAATCGCGATGGCGACGTGCTGTGGGCGACTACTCAGGAAAGCCATGGCGCGAAGTTCCGCGGGGCAAGCGAAGATGTAGCCGAAAAGATCGCCCATCAACTACGCCTGGACTACTTCAAGGCGACCCAACCTCCAGCCAAGCCTCAGTAAACGCGCTCGCGCCGCGGCCGGGATCTCGCTCGCCGTCGAGAATTCCAGATTCGCGCGCGGGTAGGACATGCCCGTCCCCTACACGAAGACCGTCCTCTGGTATAGGTCGAGGCAGACCTCGCCTGCTTGATTTTCAATAGCCTCCATCGCGTTTAAAGCGGCGGCTGAGGACAATAGAACTATGCAACAACCGGCAAACCGGGGACCGGCGCCAGGCGCGCATCGCGATGAAGCCTTTAAGATCGGCATGGTGCAAATGACATGCACGACAAGTCTGGACGAAAATCTCCAAAAGGCAATTCGCGGCATTCGCGAGGCGGTCGACCAAGGCGCGGAGATCGTATGTCTTCAGGAATTGTTCAAGTCACAGTATTTTTGCCGCGAAGAGAACGCCGAGCTTTTTAACCTGGCCGAAACAATACCCGGCCCTTCGACCGATGCGTTAAGCACGGTTGCCCGAGAGTTGCAGGTCTCGATTGTCGCCTCACTTTTTGAGAAGCGCGCCGAAGGCCTTTATCACAATACTGCCGTTGTCCTCGATTCCGACGGCGCGACTCTCGGCCTTTATCGAAAGATGCATATTCCGGACGACCCTCTGTATTACGAGAAGTTCTACTTTACGCCGGGCGATTTGGGGTTTAAGAATTTTGAGACGAAGCACGCGCGCATCGGTGTCCTGGTCTGCTGGGACCAGTGGTATCCGGAAGGCGCGCGGCTTACGAGCATGCAGGGAGCAAGCGTTCTGTTCTATCCGACGGCTATCGGCTGGCACCCTTCGGAAAAGTCGCAGTTCGGTAATGCACAACTCGACGCCTGGCGCACCATCCAACGCGCTCACGCAATCGCCAACGGCGTCTATGTCGCGGCCGTCAACCGCACCGGCTTCGAAGGACCGTCCGACAGCGGGATTGAATTTTGGGGTAACTCGTTTGTGGCGGATCCATTCGGCCAGGTGATCGCACAGGCATCGGCGGACAAAGAAGAAGTTCTGGTTGCCGAATGCGATCCGAAGCGCATGGACGAAGTTCGCCGCAACTGGCCTTTCTTCCGCGACCGCCGCATCGACGCGTATGCTCCAATCACCGAACGCTGGCTCCGCTAAACTCCGATGCAGCAAATGACGGAAACTCCCGCGCCGCTCGGCTTCCGCATGCCCGCCGAATGGGAGCGGCACGAGGCAACCTGGATCGCGTGGCCGCATGAAACCACGGACTGGCCAGGCAAATTCGCGCCCATTGCCTGGATCTATGGCGAGATCGTGCGGCATCTCTCGCGTTTCGAACGAGTTCGCATCCTGGTTCAAGACGCCGCATCGGAGCGCAAAATTCGCAGTGTGCTTAAGAAGTCCGGCGCCGATCTAAGCGCGGTCGACTTTTTAGTGATTCAAACAGACCGTAGCTGGACTCGCGATTATTGCCCCATCTTCATCACGAATGCGGACGGCCGGCGCGGCGTTCTTGACTGGCGGTTTAACGGATGGGCAAAGTACTGGAATCATCGCGCCGACGATGCCGTCACCATGCAACTTGCGGAGAGATTCGAATGGCCCATTTGGACTCCGGTCATCAACGGCAAACGCGTCGTCCTCGAAGGCGGCAGTATCGATGTGAATGGGGTCGGCTCGCTACTCACCACGGAAGAGTGCCTGCTCAGTCCGGTGCAGGCACGCAATCCGGAACTTTCGCAGTGGCAGGTCGAAGCGGTGTTTCACGACTATCTTGGCGTGAGCCATACGCTCTGGCTGCGAAACGGAATCGCCGGCGACGACACGCACGGGCATGTGGACGATCTGGCCCGTTTCACAGATTCGCGAACAATCGTCGTGGCAACCGAGCAAGACCCGGACGAAATCAATTATGAGCCGCTGCGCGAAAATCTTGCCTTGCTGCGGGAGATGCGAGACCAGGATGGGCAGCCGTTGAGAGTTGAAACGCTGCCCATGCCCCAGCCAGTTTACTTCGATAAACAACGCCTGCCGGCAAGCTACGCGAATTTCTATATCGCGAATCAACTTGTTCTGGTGCCCACCTTTAACGACCCGAACGACCGTATCGCTCTTAACAAATTGGCCGAGTTGTTTCCCGATCGAACTGTCGTGGGAATTGCCTGCACGGATCTGGTTCTGGGGCTTGGAACTCTTCATTGCATGACGCAGCAGCAGCCCGCTTAGGCGCCGAGCCGTAGTGTCCAATCAAGCGATCCTCGTTGCGGTTTCCGTCCTGCCGGTCGTCATCTGGCTGTATCTGCTGCTGAGACGCGGCCTGTTTTGGAGCGTCCGCCGCAGCCTGCCGCCGGCGCCGGTGAATAGGCCGACAGCGGCAGCGGTGGCCGTCGTTATCCCTGCACGAAACGAAGCGGATGTTATCGGACGCGCCATCACATCGCTGCTTCGCCAGGATTATGACGGGAACCTCCACATCGTTTTGGTTGACGACGCCAGTAGCGACGGCACGGCAGAGACCGCGAAGCAGGCGGCTAGCGGTCTGGGCCGCGATGCAACGCTGACCATCTTATGCAGTAAACCATTACCAGATGGCTGGACCGGAAAGATGTGGGCGGTATCGCAAGGCGTGGAACTGGCGCTGGAGAGACAACCCGACTTCCTTCTGCTAACCGATGCCGATATCGAACATATGCCGGGCAATTTGCGGCAGTTGATCAGTTGGGCCGAGTCCCGGAATCTCGATCTGGCTTCGCTAATGGTGAAGTTGCGGACCGCGACGTTCGCCGAGAGGATATTGATTCCGGCCTTCGTCTTTTTCTTCTTTATGCTCTATCCGCCGGCCTGGGTCGCAAGCGGGAAACGGAAAACGGCCGCAGCCGCCGGAGGTTGCATGCTGATCCGGCCCGCGGCATTGCAGGGAGCCGGCGGCATCGCGGCGATCTGCGGCGAAATTATCGACGATTGCGCGCTCGCGCGTAGAGTAAAGCGAACGGGCGGGCGCGTGGGGCTTGGTTTAACTAGCGACGCGTCCAGTATTCGGAGCTACGGCGGCTTCCGGCAAATCGAGAACATGATTTCTCGTACGGCATTCAACCAACTTCGGCATGCGACTGCATTGCTGCTAGCGACGGCGCTCGGCTTGCTCTTCACATACGTTTTGCCGGTTGCGCTGCTCCGCTTGGGCATACCGGCCGCGATGATATGCGGCGCACTCGCCTTGGGAATGATGGCTGGGGCGTACGTTCCCCTGCTGCGGTTCTACCGGCGGAATCCGCTCTGGGCTGTTTCGCTGCCACTGGTGGCTGTGTTCTATCTGTACGCCACACTTCACTCGGCCGCCAATTATTGGCGAGGGCGCGGCGGCGAGTGGAAAGGCCGCGCACAGGACATCTAGCGCCCCATCCGTCGCCGTTTCAATTTACAATCTGCTTTAGGCTCATTTGACGAGGAGTGGCTCTCGAATTGGCGGCCGTCTATGGAAAGCTTGTTGCCGCATTTGTTTGTCCTGCGCTTCCCGCTGATGACTGCCTTCTTCCTGTTTTTTTTCCCACTGCTTGCATTGAAACTGGCCCGCTCGTTATTAGCGAATCTCCTGGACCTCACCGGTCTCCAAATAGTGCCCGTCACCGTCGCGACCTGCGTCATGTCCTGGACGGCGCTGATCACAGGGTGGATGGTGCTCAGTTATGGTCCCGCTCGTTTTGGGCTGCAACAACCGGCATTTCGCCCGCTCACGGAAGTACCGCGGTGGTCACTTGTCTGGACGATGTGCCTGATTCCCGTTCCGCTGTTGTTATTCGCGCTGCGCTACTCCGTCAAGCAGCAAACAACCCGCTGGCAACGGCTCGCTTGGGGAATCGCCGCCGGGTATTGCATTTCGGGCGCGCTACTGATGGCTGGACGTTTTTCGCTCGAATACTTCGTCGCGTTCCCGGAAATATTCGCGACACATCGGCCGACACAGCACGTAATCGGATTCATGCGCGGCTATCTGGATACGCAGGGCAATTTACTGCCGGGGCAGCGAATCGCGATCGCCGGCTTTCTTCTCACGCTGGCCGTTTATTTTTTTCTCGGCTTCGCACATTACTTCCGGCTAAAGCTATTCGCAAATGTCCCGAGCCTCGCTTACGTGCTTCTGCTTGCAACGCTCGCGTGTTGGACTCTCACCGGCATATCGTTCTTTCTCGACCTATATAGGGTTCCCGTTTCATTGGTCGTCTTTCTTTATCTCTTCGCAACCGCGCAGATCTCAAAGTCGGATCATTACTATCACGTATTCGCCGATTTCCGCCAAGATCCCGTTCCCAGCCCTTCGGAAGTGCTGGAGTCTTCAAAATTCGATTCGATCGTTCTCGTCGCCGCCAACGGGGGCGGCATTCAATCGGCGGCGTGGAGCATAAAAGTTCTCTGCGAGTTGGACCGGGCCTGGCGCGCGGCCGAACCAGCCAGGCCCAGCATCTTCGCGCATTCCATTCGGGCCATCAGTTCCGTTTCCGGCGGCAGTGTCGGCTCCATGTTCTTCACAGCCGCCTACTCGAAAGATGGATTGCCCGCCGAGGGCTCTCATCTCGAAGAGGTCGTCCGCCGCTCTCAAACATCGTGCCTCAACGAGATCGCTTGGGGACTGATCTATCCCGATGTGTGGAGGACTCTTACGCCGTTTCTATGGCGCCGGTTTCAGGATCGCGGGAATGCTCTCGAAAACGCATTCATCAGGTTGTTGCCGGAAACGGGCGCCGGCTTGGCACACTGGCGAACGTCGGTTGCAAACGGAGACCGCCCAGCCAATCTATTCAATGGAACGCTTACAGAGAGCGGCGGGCGCCTGTTAATCGGAACCACGCAGTTCGAGAAGCCACATGAGGCGTGCTCCCAGTTTTACGAATTGTACAAAGATCATGACCTCTCGGTTGCAACCGCGGCGCGCCTTTCCGCAACCTTTCCATTCGTGACCCCAGCGGCCCGCGCCGACCTCGGAGGCCCCGGCCAGCCACAATTTCACGTGGTCGATGGCGGTTACTACGATAACTACGGCATGGCCACTCTAGTCGAATGGCTGAAAGAGGCTCTTGCCGCTGAGACAACGCATATTCGCCGTGTATTGGTTTTACAAATCCGTGGCTTTCCGCCGGGACGGCCCAGCCGACCCGACAACACGCGCGGCTGGTTCTATCAACTTTACGCTCCGGTCGAGACGATGCTGAATGCCCGAAGCTGCGGGCAGTTGGCGCATAACGATATGGAGTTCGATTTGCTCAAACAGGTTTGCGCCGATCGCAAAATCGATGTTGAATCGGTCGTCTTCCAATTCACGGCGACAAAAGAAGCAGGTAATCCACCGCTCTCGTGGCATTTAAGCGATCTTCAGAAGGACGCGATTAACGACGGCTGGCAACGCGTCGGACCGGAAGGCTTCAAGACGGTGTGGAACTTCCTACGGCAAGCGAATGAGTTTGATACGAACGAAGAACGCCTCAACTTCCAACCCCACTCTAAGCGATAATTCGCAACCGGCCCCGTTACACTAACTATTTATGCTTCTGTCCGGCAAAACCGCACTCGTCCTCGGCATCGCCAATCGATGGTCGATCGCCTACGCCATTTCGGCCGCCTATGTTCGGGAAGGCGCGAAGCTCATCCTGACCTACCAGAGCGAGCGCCAGAAAGCGACTGTCGAAGATCTTAGCGCCGAACTAAAAGCGTTCAAGGTTCTTCCCTGCGACGTCACAAAGCCGGAAGAACTCGATTCCTTAGTGAGTCAACTAAGGATAGATGCAGGACGAATCGACGCTTGCGTCCACAGCATCGCGTTCGCCAACAGAGAGGACCTCAGCCGCCCGTTTCTTGAAACCAGCCGCGACGGGTTCCTGCTGGCGCAGGAAGTGAGCGCCTATTCTCTCGTGGCGGTTGCCCGCGCCATCGCACCGTTGATGCCGGATGGTGGCTCCATTCAGACGCTTACTTACCTTGGCTCCACTCGCGTCGTCACAAACTATAATGTGATGGGCGTTGCGAAGGCTTCCCTCGAAGCCAGCATGCGCTACCTGGCAAGCGAGTTGGGATCGAAGAACATTCGCGTCAACGCGATATCGGCCGGCCCGATCAAGACAGCCTCGGCGCGCGCGGTCAAGGATCTTACTAAGATGCTGGATGCTTTCGCGGAGCATGCTCCTCTGCGCCGTAATACCGACCCGGCAGAAGTTGCGGATACGTCCGTGTTCCTCGCATCAGACCTCGGCCGCGGCGTGACCGGTAACGTGATTTTCGTCGACGCCGGCTTCCAGATTATGGGATTGGCCTGAATTTCGCTCCACATTACGTATCAACGAAACACTCCGTTTCTTCGTCCGTCCAAATGGACAGGGATTCCGCTGTCCGCTACGCTATGTGTTTGGGCGTGGTGCGTCCAAGCGTGCGCTTCCGGCAATACCTTCCGGAGCGCACGTGGCAGTTCCGTATATCCATATGATTCAAGTTGAAGGTCTTACGAAGAGATACGCGCGTCACATTGCCGTTGACAATATCTCGTTCTCGGTCGATAAGGGCGAGATCGTCGGCTTTCTTGGGCCTAACGGCGCAGGCAAGACGACAACAATGCGAGTGCTGACCTGCTTCATGCCGCCCTCCGACGGCACGGCGACCGTCGCCGGCTACGACGTGTTCAAAAAGCCGATGGAAGTGAAGAAGCGCATTGGATACCTGCCTGAGGCGCCTCCTGTTTACCCGGAAATGTCGGTGGGCGCCTATCTCGCCTTTGTAGGCCGCCTGAAAGGGATGACCGGGCCGGATCTGAAACGCCGCGTCGATGAGGTCTCCGAGCGATGCGCCGTCGCCGACGTCCGGAACAGGCTTATTTCCAAGTTGTCGAAAGGTTACCGCCAGCGCGTTGGCCTCGCTCAAGCCATCATTCACAATCCAGAAGTCCTGATCCTCGACGAACCGACCTCGGGACTTGACCCGAAGCAGATCAACGAAACCCGCGAGCTGATCAAGAACCTGGCCGGCGAGCACACCATTATTCTCAGCACGCACATTCTCCCGGAAGTCGAGGCGATCTGCCAGAAGATTGTCATCATCAACAAAGGCCATATCGTAGCGACCGATTCGGTGGAGAATCTGACGCACCGGATGCGCGGGTCCGACGCCATTTCGCTCGAGCTCGAAACCGATGGCATTGCCGGACAATCCGACGTGCAGCAGCGGCTCGAATCCTTATCCGGCGTCAGCAAAGTCCTGTTCAAGCACGCCACGGATCATAAACTTACGTTTGAAGTGGAGAGCCTTCCCGGCCACAGCGCACGGGCCGACGTAGCTCGTTCAGTTGTAAATGCCGGTTGGAACTTATTTGAAATGAAATCGCTCAGCTACAGCCTCGAAGAAGTTTTCTTGCAACTGACAGGCGGGATGCCGGATGGAGGCCAGCAATGAGAAACGTCTGGACCATCTGCCGCCGCGAACTTTACAGCTATTTTGTATCGCCCATCGCCTGGGTTTTGCTGACCGTCTTCGCGTTTCTTGGCGGCTATTTCACCTACGCCGCGTCAGCGTTCTTCGTTAAAGACAGTCTGCAATCGCAGATGATGGGGCAATCGATGCCTATGAATTTGAACGACCGGATTATTGTCCCGGTGCTTTCGAACGTTGCCGTGATCGCTCTCTTTCTTCTTCCGCTGCTTGCAATGCGCCTGTTTGCGGAAGAGAAGCGGCAGGGCACCATCGAACTGCTTGTCACCTCTCCGGTCCACGATCTAGAAATTATTCTCGGCAAGTGGCTTTCCGCCGTGTTGATGTACGGCGCTCTGCTTCTGCTGATTCTGGCGGATTTCTCGTTCTTGTTCGTCTACGGCAATCCCGACTGGAAACCCGTCGCGCTCGGTTTTGTCGGCCTGTTTTTGCAAGGCGCGAGCATTCTTGCCCTGTGTACGTTCATCTCCACGCTAACGAAGAATCAAATCGTAGCCGCCGCAATCGGCTTCGCCCTGGCGCTCATTCTCTTTGTATTGAGTTGGGCGACTGCCTTTGACAGTTCGGGCGTGGCGCAAGTGCTCTCCTATATCTCGATCGTGAGTCATTTCGACAGCTTCTCGCGTGGTGTTCTCGATTCCAAAGACTTCATCTTCTATCTATCCATGATTTTCTTCGGTTTATTTTTGACGGCTCGTTCGCTTGAGTCGATGCGGTGGAGGGCGTAGATGGCAGCGAAACGACCGATGGAAGCGGGCACGGCCCGCGAGGCGAAGTATGGCGCCACCGCGGCCCTGTACGTCATCGTGATCATCGCGGTTCTCGTGATGATCAACTGGCTCGCCAATCGCTATAACAAGACTTACGACGCGACGGCCAACAAGCGCTACACGCTCTCCGAGCAGACGCAAAAGATTGTCAAGGATCTGAAGGCTAACGCGACTATCACTTACATCGACCAGACGGCGAAGTTCGATCAGGCCAAGGCTCTCCTGGATCGTTACGCGAATCTCTCCCCGAAGATTCACATCCAGTACATCGATTATGTTAAAAACCCGACTGTGGCGCGGTCCTACAATGTCAAGTTTCCCGGAACCGCCTACGTCGAAGTAAATGGAAAACGTGAGGAAGCACGGAACTTCACGGAAGAAGGCATCACCGGCGCTTTCATTCGAGCCATAAAGGGCGGCACGAAAGAGGTGTGCTTTGTTCAGGGCAGTGGCGAGCACAGCCTTGATGAAAGCGGAAGCTCCGGGCTGTCCCGGCTAAAGGATGCGCTATCGAAGGAGAACTACACCGCCAAGGCTGTTTCTCTGCTGCAGTCGCCCGACGTTCCAAAGGACTGCACGGTTCTGGTCGTCGCGGGGCCGCGCTACGACTATCAGCCGACTGAGACGGCTGCTATTCAGAAATATGTTGAAAACGGCGGCCGGGGAATGTTCCTGCTCGATCCGCCTCTCCAGATGGGCCGCGAAACGATCAGCAAAAACGATTCCTTGGAGAAGATGCTTGCGGGCTGGGGCGTCACGCTCGACAACAACCTGGTCCTCGAAGTCAATCCCATGGGCCAGTTGCTCGGCGTCGGTCCTGAAGTGCCGCTTATCACCAGTTACGGCACGCAAGCGATTGTGAGCGAGTTGCACTCCGCCACGGCATTCCCGCTGGCGCAATCCATGAACATCGCCAATAACAGCAAGAGCACTACTGAAAAGCTGTTCTCCACGGGCGACCGCGCCGAGGCAACATCGAACCTGAGCTCGGCATCTGTTACGCTTGGCGATCCAAAGAACAAGAAAGGGCCTTTCGTTCTAGCTGCATCCGGCGAATATTCCACCGGCAAGTCGAATTCGCAAGGCCGTTTCGTTGTTGTTGGAAACTCCGGCTTCCTCGCCAATAATTTCATCGACTTCAATGCAAATAAAGATCTGGCTATGAATGCGATCAACTGGCTCGCCCAGGATGAAGATCTCATCTCTATCCGGCCCAAAGAGACACAAGACCGGCGTCTCAACGTCTCGGCCGCGCAGATGCGCATCTTCTTCTACTTCGCGCTTATTTTCCTGCCTCTCGTGATGATTGCGGCAGGAGTCAGCATCTTCCTGAAGCGGAGATAACGAATGAAACCACGAAGCTTAGTGGCGGCAGCGGTTCTTCTCGCTGCCCTCAGCGCCGGCGTGTGGTGGGCAAAGAAACATCCTCAATCAGCGAGTTCCACCACCGCCTCCAACACCGTGAAATTGGTCAACATCCCCGCCGACCAGCTTCAGCAGATCGATATCAAGAAAAATGACGGGACCGGCATCGACCTCAAACGCACAAACGGGAAATGGCAGATTATCGCGCCTGCGACCGTTTCCGCGGACCAGGATGCTGTGTCCGGCTTAACGTCGGCGCTCGCGCCCCTGAACGCCGACAGTGTGGTTGCGGAGAACGGCTCCGCGGGCTCACAGTATGGCCTGAATAATCCCAGCTTGACGGTCACGCTGAATTTGAAGAATGGTAAAAAGGACACTGTCAAATTCGGGGACGACGCGCCCGCAGGATCTCTCGTTTACGCAAAGGCCGATTCCGATCCCAAGATTTACGCCGTCTCCTCCTCTGTCAAGAGCTCGTTCGACAAATCCGTCAACGACCTTCGCGACAAACGCCTGCTGACGTTCAATTCCGAAAAACTTACCAGCATCGAGCTAACTACAAAGAAGGGCGATTTGACCTTTGGCAAGAACAATCAGGGCGACTGGCAAATAGTAAAACCCGGCCCCTACCGCGCCGACAGCTTCCAGGTGGAAGAACTGGTTCGCAAGCTGGGCGACGCACGCATGGACCTCACCGGCGCGGCGGCCGACGAAAAGAAAGACGCAGCCCTATTCGCGGCCGGACAGCCCGTGGCTACAGTAAAGGTCACGGATGCCGGCGGCCCGCAATCGCTCGATGTTCGGAAGAACAAAGACGATTACTACGCCAAGAGTTCGGTTGTGGCCGGCATGTACAAGGTATCGTCGGATCTGGGATCGAGCGTCGACAAGACTCTCGCCGATTTCCGGAACCACAAAATCTTCGATTTCGGCTTCAGCGATCCGACGAAGCTGGAGTTTCGCAACGGGTCTAGCGAAACCACTTATACAAAGAGCGGACAGGATTGGAAATCGAACGGCAAGACAATGGATGCCTCGTCCGTGCAGGCGGTCATCGATCAATTGCGCGATCTCTCGGCGACGTCATTCCCAACCACCGGATTTGCCAATCCCGCAATCGATATAACCGTCACATCAAACGATGGAAAACGCGTCGAGAAGGCCTCGTTCACTAAGTCAGGCGCAAATTACATCGCAAAGCGCGAAGGCGAGCCTTCGCTTTACGAACTGACGGGCAAGAGTGTCGACGATGCGTTAAAGGCATTCGCGGGTATTAAGCCCCAAGCGGCGAAGGCGAAACAGAACAGCAAGTAACACGAGAAATAGATGCTCCGTGCGTAGGCAAACTCCAATCGGAGCGGCTGCACGCCGGTGCACGGTTATGCGGTTGTCCGAAAAACGCTTGCTGGCGCAAGGCGGCTCTGTGTGTAGACAAACTGCAATCGCAAAGGCAGCCGTGAAGCCTCTCGGTATGCTGAAGGAAGTGAGGAAGTTTGCACTTACCTGCCTGCTCGCGCCAATGCTGGCGGCGGGGCCCTTGGCTGCCCACGACATCATCACAACCAATCTCACCTATAGCCGCGATATCTCACGGATCTTCGCGCGCCGCTGTCTATCTTGTCACGGCGCAGGTTCATCCGTTCCTTTGACCAGCTATCAGGAAACCCGTCCTTGGGCCGTCGATATCAAAGAGCAGGTGCTCTCCCGTTCCATGCCTCCGTGGGGCGCTGTGAAAGGTTTTGGCAACCTGCTGATCGATCACGCTCTGACCCAGGAAGAGATCATCATCATCACCGCCTGGGTGGTCGGTGGCGCTCCGCAGGGCGATCCAGCTTTGCTGCCGAAAGAGCAGCCTGCGGCGCCGGCCCCTCCGATGCCCCCTCTGCGCGATGCCGTCACGATCGCCACTCGCACGACATTGCGGGAACCGCTCACCGCGCTTGGCCTTCGCCCCGTACCCGACAAGCCTGTCACTTCCGCGCGCATCGTCGCGCAATTGCCCGATGGCCGCATTCAGCCGCTGGTATGGCTCTATCGATTCGATCCGAAGTGGAACCGTGTATTCCGATTCCGCGAACCTGTTCAACTGCCTCCGGGAACAATCGTCGAATCGTCCGAACCATTGCGCTTCGCGCTCGAAACAATGGAGGCTACCTCTTCGCGCGCTACAACGCTTTCACGGGCACGGTAAAGACGACCGTGTTCACCTCTCCCTGCCGTTGAAATTGCGTCCAGATGCGATAGAGCCCGGGACGCGGGAAAGTGAGATTGAACTGTACGTCAGGGCTTCCGTTCGCGATGAATGGATGCAGGTGAATCATGTCGACCAAGTCGGCGCTTGCCACAAGCATGTGGCCCCAGGCGCCGAGATAAGGCTGCAGCCCTTCTCCGGGTTGCAACGTGTAAAACATCTTCGTCTCTAGTCCGGCCAGTGGAATGGCAGGCTCCAAGCGGAGCGAAGCCGTGAGATTCACCGACTTCGACGGCGCGAGCGATGGCAATAAATCGATGTGCTTGCTGGTCCCGGAAACGAATAGTGTATCCACCGCAAGTTGCGGTACGGAACCGGAGGGGTAAAAATCGGCAAGCATCCGGTACATACCACCGTCAGGCAACTGCTGTTTGAGGACGAACGAGCCATCCAGCTGTGGCACGGGGTGTACGTGCGCGAAGAAGCCCAGATTTTCGCTGACGATAAATAAATGCATCAGCTTCTCGTGCACAATCTCGAAGTGCTTGACGGGCTGATTGGTCGCCGGATTCAGGACACGAAAGGTCAGCGTGGCCGTATCTCCAGGCCGCAGCAGTTCCGGCGATTGCGTTACTTCGAGCGGGTATTCGATGCGATCCGGCACGTGCAGCACCAGGGTCATGCCGCATCGCGGGCACTTACCCGGCTTATCGGAGCGATAATCCGGGTCCATGGGGCAGACCCAGTCTTTCGATGGAGGCACGCCCTTGGGTTGCTGCTGCCGGGCCAGAGCGCAGCGAGAGGCCAACAGTAATCCCAAGCATTCCCGCCGGTTGATCAATTGCGAAAACGACCGGGGCGAGGCACGCCGAACACCGATGTTTGCTGCAGCGCTATTCACTTCTTCGCCGACAACTCGCCGCCCACGCCCGCTTTCGCACTTCCCACCGCTTTTTCATCGACAGGCGTGACGTCGGCATACGCCAGCCAGAAGCCCATCATCTCCTCGGTGCTCGGCTCGCCCCACCGGATTGTCTTTGACGGGTCCGGATTCAGCCCGTTATTCGCGGAGTTATCGAAGTAAGCAGTCGTCACCAATTTCGTGCCTTTCGGCATGAGAAATTGATGTCTCAGGAAATAGGTCTCCTGCCAGCGAAAATCATATTTCGGAACATTGTAGAGCACTTCGTGCCGTCCATCCGGATAGATCGCTTCCGTCGTCATACTCTTCCCCCGGAAGTGCATGTGAGCCGTGTACGCCACCACCATCACGTCTTTCGGCAGTGTAAAGCAGGATGTCACCTTGTGGTCGCCATCATTCGGCGGAATCTGAAACCAGTTGTTCCAGATCTCGTACTGCGCCACTTCATGGGTCACTGGCTCCTTGGAAAACACCAGGCCAATGCTGGTTCGATCGGTGACGTCCTTGCCTAGCCGGTTGCTGTAATGCACCTGGAATTGCAGATAGGAACCGGCGGGAATCTTCAGCGCATATCCAGGAGGCCGCACTTCCGCTAAGTGTCCTGGAAGATAGATCGCCGGTACGTGATTGATGCCGCCGGAGGTTGGATCGGGCAGTTGTCCGTCGGCGCTGGCCGAGCAGCCGTCATCGGCAACCGGCGCGTCGGCTTTCATGTGATTCACCTTGCCGGTTCTGAAGTGATACTTATCCTGCTTCTGGACGCCGGCGTGACTCTCGATCAGTTTCGGAGCTTCGTCGGCGCTGACAACGCTGACCGTCGCGTGATGCACAACACGGCGATCTCCGGGCAACACCTCGGCCGCTTGGATCCACTTGTCTTCCGTGAAATGGGTGGGGACGTAGATGTATTCGTAATCGTCCTGATTACCGGCTTTGACAACCTGTTCCGGGATGGTTAACACGACATCGGGCTTGATATGCCAGCCATCGTGAAACGACGGCGCCGCGGGCAAATCCTTGGGATCGCCTTCCGTGGCTCCACTTTTCGCCCAGGCGTCGATCGTCTGAATGTCCTTATCGGATAAACGCGGATCGTTCAGAAAGTCTCCAACGTGGGGGTCCGCGTGCCACGGCGGCATCACGCGCCGCACAACGGCTTCGCGAATCGCCGCCGCCCACGGGCGGGCTTCTTTGTATGTGACCAGAGACATCGGAGCGATGTCGTTCGGATGATGGCAGACAACGCAGTGCTGGTAGAAAATCGGAGCCACATCTTTGTTGAACGTGACCGCCGGCGCCGTTCCGTCCTGCGCGAAAACGGGCAAAGCCGCGATTACAAAACCGAATATGACCAACACAGATCGTGTCGTAGCCATCAGAAATTTCACCTCAAAAACATCCGGATAGTCGCGATTAACACTTTCACCTGTAAAGATGGCGTTTACTAATCGACTTGCGTCCATTCTATCGCCGCAAGCTTGCACTGGCCGCAAAACGTCTGCTGCTTGACCGGGAAGCGCCGTCATGCTAAATTTTTCACATCATGCGTATAAATGCACACAAGGCCTTTTACTCACTCGTCTGCTTGCTGATCGTACTATCTGCCTGCGCGTCACCTAGGGTTCGGACTCCCCCGGCGCCGGCAGTGAACACATCGTATCTGGACCTCCAGCCAGGGTGGCGCTTGCGGGTGGTCACTCCGTTGCTGCGATCCGGCGGGTATCGGCTTACCCCGAACGTTCAACAGACCGGTACAAACATGATGACGCTCTCCGCGGGTAAAGATTTTATGGGATACGAAACATCCTTCTATCTTGTGCGGAAAAAGCAGTGGGCGGGATTGAGTATTCAATTCTTATCGGCGGAAACCACCCGGAACGGCGTGACGAGAGCAGAGCCAAATCCAACGGTGAAATTGTTCCAATTGCCACGGCGGCGCCGCTACATCCGCTTGATTTATCTGCGCCGCGTAAGCCAGTCCGATCACGATATGGCCGTCCTTGCGGCGGACAACGCCGAAGTGCTCGCGGAAGCAACGAAACAGGTAGAGACGGATGCAGCGGCGTGTCACGACAGCAAGGAGTTGTCCTGTTCCTGGATACCGGCCGGCATTGCCGTCATCGCCGAGCGTCCGCAAGATGTGAATGGCTCAAAAGAATGGATTTCGGCGCGTAAATGTTCCTCGTCGCCACCGGCTCCATTCGCGACAAACCCTTACACGCCGAATACATTTTCGGACCGTGCGGCTATCGCCGAGGACGCATGATGAGGATGTATGAAGCGGGCAACCATAGCGCGTTGGATCTGGACGGTGCTGGCAGGCGCCTCGTTCCTCTTCCTGGCGTATGTATTTTCAGCCCCCTTGGGAGGCGCGGGGCAAAGCTCCGGTTACTTCCAATCCAGCAGATTACGGCATTTGAGCGCGATGACGACACCCGCGCTCGCAAGACATTCGGCGGTTAGTCCCCAACACCCCAACACGCCGCCGAACGGCGCACATCTCAGGAAACAGAACGCAAGCGATACAGCGCTTTGTTTCCTGCGGATTGCGCGTCCGCTGATTGCCACGGCCGCCGCGTTTCAACACTGGCGTTAATCCCCCGGTTTCCCCATGCCGGAACTATTCAGCCCAATCTTACGCAACGACTGCGCTACAACAGAGGACGGAGGTTCCTTGCGCCGCGTCCTGATTGTTGACGACGATTCTGAGTTGGGCGAACTGCTCGGCGAATACCTTTTGAACGAGGGGTTGAGCCTCGAATTCGCGCAGGACGGTAATACCGGCCTGAAGCAGGCCTTGAGCGGACATTACTCGCTGGTGATCCTCGACGTGATGTTGCCAGGGCTAAACGGCTTTGAAGTCTTGCGGCAACTCCGTGCGCAATCGCACGTGCCCGTGCTGATGCTGACGGCGCGCGGCGACGACATTGACCGCATTGTCGGGCTGGAGATTGGGGCGGACGATTACCTCCCCAAACCGTTCAACCCGCGCGAACTGGTCGCCCGCGTCCATGCCATCCTGCGGCGGACCCACGATGGGGCTGAAAGCGAGCCGCCTAATTCGGATATTCTTGTTGTCGGGGATGTTGAACTGGACTCGCGGGCGCGCGTGGTGCGGCGGGACGGTGAATTGATCGACATGACAACAGCGGAATTCGATTTGCTGCGGGTGCTCCTCAATGGGGCCGGGCAGGTAGTGCCGCGCGAGCAGCTTTTCCAGGACGTGCTCGGACGGGAATTCGCTGTGTTCGATAGAAGTATCGATAACCACGTGAGCAGCTTGCGCCGCAAACTCGGCGCTCGTGTCAAGGGAGTGGAACGGATTAAGTCGGTGCGCAACGTCGGTTATCAATACGCCGTTGTCTCGGCAGGTAAGTAACGCGGGAGTGCGTACTCTTTTTATACGGATATTTCTGTGGTTCTGGGCGGCAACGGTCCTGCTGGTTGCGGTTCTGATAGGCAGCGTCTATTTGACCGAACCCGACGTCACCCTTCCCCGATGGCGCCTGAGCCACACTTTTATCCAGCTCTACGGGCACGATGCAGCGGCAATTTACGACAACCAGGGTTGCAGCGCGGTTCAGGCGTTTTTCGACCGGCAGGAGCCGTTTCCCGAACTTGACCTACGCAGGAACCTTACCGATACCCAAGGAAAGGATCTTTGCGGGGAAAAGCTCCCGGCATTCGTAAGCGACCTGGCGAAGCGCGCCGCGGCCACAAATTCATCAAAATTCATCCGGGAAAGTGGGAAAACGCTGATCGCAGCTCCCGCGAGAGGCCCGAAAAACCTGCCTTATGTACTTCTATATGACCTCCCGCACGGCCGTCCTCCGGCCTATGCAGTTCCTCTGAGGACATGGCTGCTGCGCATTCTGGCGCTACTGGTGACGGCCGGGATCGTGTGTTACGGATTAGCTCGCTATTTCGCTTCGCCCATACGCCGCCTTCGTGCAGTCGCTCGGCGATTTGCGTCCGGCGATCTTACGGCCCGCGTAGGCAATGACCCCTTCCTAAAACGGGGAGACGAGGTTTCGGAACTGGGAAAAGACTTCGACGAAATGGCGCGGCGGATCGAGGGACTGATCACCCGGCAGGAACAGTTGCTGCAATCGCAACGGCGCTTGTTGGGCGACATTTCTCACGAGTTGCGATCTCCGCTTACCCGGCTGGCGCTGGCGTCCGGTCTCCTGCAACGGCGCGTTGCGGCGGATGCGATGCCGCTCCTAAACCGCATCGACCGTGAGTCGGAGCGCCTCAATACGCTCATCGGACAGCTCCTCACGCTCGCCCGTCTCGATGCGATCCCAAGACCGGAGGTTCTTGAACCGGTCGATTTGAAACAACTACTCGAAGATATTGCCGCCGATGCGGCGTTCGAGGCCATTGGACGCGGCGTCCACATCGACCTGCGCGCCGAGGAAGGATGCCACGTCGAAGGATCGCGCGAACTCCTGCATAGCGCGTTCGAGAACGTCCTGCGAAATGCGGTCCGGTACACAAACGAGGGCACAACCGTTACGGTCGAATTGCAGTGCTCGCGTTCGTCCGTATCGGTGACCGTCAGCGATTGTGGGCGCGGAGTGCCGGAACAGGATCTGCCGCACGTGTTCGAGCCCTTCTATCGTGTTGCGGAAGCCCGTGACAGGGAAAGCGGCGGCATCGGCCTGGGCCTGGCAATCACGGACCGCACCATACGCCTCCATGGCGGGTCGGTGGAGGCGTTCAACCGTCCCAAAGGCGGGCTGTCGGTGTGCATGAGCTTCCCTACGTCGCGCATTTCAAGCATGAACCTCCAGCCCGTGTCGACCGCGGCGCGGCTGGAGTAAACGGAAGCCGCTGCACGCCAGTGCCCTGGGGCGACTATGCGCCAGCTAACAAGCGAAAGAAGAGAGGCTTTGTCAATCGAGACAGCCCCATGTAAATGGCGCGCCGAGCCATGGGTAAAGGCAACAGTAAAACAGCAATAGCCCACAAAGAGAGTTCGACGCGCTTGAGAAACTTCAACTGCCGGACGGTCCATAGCGACCGAAGCATGCGACCAAGTAGTCGCCAAACGGACTCTACCTCAAAGAGTTCGGAGCCGCCGCCCAGCCGAGACCAGGCAAGCCTCCGCTCCATGTGACCTACTTCGCTTCGGAACTTCATTCGGCGGCTTATCTCAATAGTTGGCGTGATTCTGAGATCGTCGATTCTATGGAAGAGAGTCCCGCGCTAGGCACTTTGCAACACTCCTTCTCCTCCCCCTTGTAATCACTAAAAGGCAATGATCCGTCGAATGCCCCAGATCGCCGGATATTTTTCGCCAATGCATATCATTGAAGATTGGCCGGAAATACCCGGGGGGCCGGTCTTTCGTAATAGCGCGTATGCAGAAGAGAACTATGAAACGAACTTGCGTCGCGACGGTGCTGATGGCAGCTTTTGTTCTTGCCGCGAGCGCCGCTACGATTCCAGCAAAGCGCCGGATGGTGGTCGTGATCAGCCTCGACGGATTCCCGGCGTATACGTTGCAAGATCCTAAATTGCCGGTTCCTACATTGCGCCGTTTGGCGGAAAGAGGATCGAGCGCCAAGCGGATGAGCCCCATCAATCCAACCGTGACGTGGCCCAATCATACGGCCATGGTAACGGGCGTGCGATCACCGGAAAACGGCCTCCTCTTCAACGGAACACTCACGAGAACGGGTGGATGGCCGCCGGTAAAGATCGAGCCGTGGATCGATAAAGAACAAATGGTCGATGCCACTACCGTGTACGACGTGGCATCGCGACAGGGGCTGACGACGGCTGAGGTCGATTGGGTGGCGATTCATAATGCCCGGACCATCAACTGGCATTTCCCGGAGCAAGCATCGCCAGACGGCGCGCTGGAGCGGGAGATGATCGAGCATGGCGCTCTAACGCGATCGGATGTCGAGAACTTTGATAAGGACAATATTGTCTGGCGAGATGAGATCTGGGCCAAGGCTGCCACCTACTTAATTCGAGAGCACAAGCCCAATCTGCTTCTGGTGCATTTCCTGACACTCGATTCGACGCAGCATCGCTACGGCCCGAAGACTCTCGCAAGCGAAGCGGCGATGGCGTTTCTCGATGCCCGCGTAAAAGAAATCCTCGATGCGATCAAAACGTCCGGACTCGAAGACCGGACCACTGTGTTCATTGTTTCCGATCACGGATTCAAAGCGTTCCATAAACAGATTCGGCCATCGATAGCCCTTGCATCTTTCGACCATGATGCTTACGTCGTTCCCGAAGGCGGCAGCGCCATGATTTATCTCAATAAAAAAAACACGGCGGAATTGGTCGCCAAAATTCGACAGACATTGCAGGGAGTCGAAGGCATCGAGCGAATCGCTACCCGCGAAGACTTTCCTTCGCTCGGTTTGCCCGATCCACAAAAAGATCCGCAGATGGCGGACGTTGTTCTATTTGCGAAGAGCGGTTACACCTTTTCGCGGCCCACGGCGAGCGGGGGCGCGGTCGTGGTTCCCGCCGCACAACAGGGAGGCAGCCACGGCTATCTGGCTAGCGATCCCGATATGGACGCGATCTTCATTGCTGCCGGATACGGTATTCGCCCGGGAGTCAGGCTCGAACAGATTCCCAATCTCGATGTGGCCCCGACATTAGCCGCTCTGCTGGGCGTGAATCTGCCGAATGTCGAAGGGCGAAGCCTGCGACAGATCCTTCAGTAAGCAAGACGCCACCAGCTCCGCACTGGCGCTTTAGCCGGCCATTTATCCTTACGTTGCGCCTTCTATTCTCTGACGCTTGAAATGGGATGGCGTGAGAATGAGTTAGGACCTCGCAGAGGGAGATACATGCCCACTCCATCAATGCTCGAAGACAAGTTGAAGGAACTCTCCAACTTCAGCCCGACGACTATGCCGGTGTTGAGTGTGTACCTGAACACTCAGCCGGATCAACATGGGCGCGACAACTTCGAGCCTTTTCTTCGCAAAGAGCTAAAGGCGCGGGCAAGTACATACGTGCCAGGATCGCCTGAACGGGACAGCTTCGATAGGGACGTTAAAAAAATCACGTCATGGCTAAGTACCGAATTGCTTCCTTCCTCAAACGGCGCGGCAATTTTCGCCTGTTCTGGCGCCGGCGATTTTTTTGAAGCGCTCCAGTTCGATGCTCCCATTCAGAGGAATCAGCTTTACGTTTATCACCAACCCCACATATACACTCTTGCCAAGCTCAACGATGAGTACCCGCCCTATGCGGCTGTGATAGCGGACACGAACTCAGCGCGAATTTTCGTTTTCGGATTGGCGCGTACTCTCGCGGCCAGGACGGTGACAAACCCGAAGGTCAGAAGCCGTGCCCAGAGTGGCGTCAGCACGGCGCCCTTCAGAAGTCCAGCGGGCTGGTCGATGCGCCGGTATCAACTCCATGTGGAAAATTACCACCTGCGCCACGGCAAGGAGGTCATAGACCAGCTCGACCGTATCGTGCGGGAAGAAGGCATTGAACACATCATTCTTGCGGGCGACGAAGTCATTCTGCCTATTCTGCGCGAGCAGCTTTCCCCGTTTCTGGCTGCAAAGGTAATCGAGGAAAAGAATTTGGACATGAATATCCCGGAGCACGAATTACTCACAATGACTCTGGCGACGATGCGAGAGCACGATGCGCAGACCGATTCTGAGAGCGTCGCCGCGATGATTGACGAGTATCGGGCAGGCGGATTGGCTGCCGTCGGAGTGCACGATGTCCTGGCGGCTCTGGCCAACGGCCAGGTAGACACCCTGTTCCTCAGCACCGCTCTTGAGCAACTCCATCCAGACAAGGAAGACCTGCATGAGGCGCTTGCCCCGGACATAGGTAGGCTGCCACCGGGATCGGGAGCCGAAGTTAAGATACCGGATGCTCTTGTGACGCGCGCGCAACAGACAGGCGCTCAGGTGAAATTCATCGAAGACGCGGCGCTCCTGGCGAATGTGGGCGGCATAGGCGCATCGCTTCGATACCGGCTGTAAGTAAACGCTGGCATCAGGCTGGAATCCGGCGGGAGGGACCTAGCCTTTCCCGCTCATTGCATAATCCTTCTCAGACAAGCTGGCTGCCAGTTGCCCTTTTATGCGTCTTCTATAGGCGAGCAGACGGCGGAAAGCAAGCCAAATGCCGGTCCAGACAAGCACGGCCGCGCCGGCGGAAGCAATTCCAGCAACGGTCTGTCCCGCTATGCCTCCCGCTTCGCCAGTATGGAGAAAGCGAAACCACGATCGAAGGCGCCGTCCGGCGTTATAGCTCGAAAATGGCTCCCAGCGGATCAGTTCCGCAGTGCGTGAATTGAGCGCGAGCTGCGAGCGCTGATCGGGACGTCCTCCGCTGCTTTTATGGATGGTGAAGGTCATGACTCCGCGGCTCGCCGGCAATCTCAAAGTTATGGCTCTGCCAGCCCGGAACCTGTTGCTCAGCACGCGCCCACAACGCATTAAATCCAGCGAAGCTTGGTCCGGCCGCCACATCGTCTCTGTGCCGTTGGGCCCGGCGCGATTCCGCTTCGGGCCGTTGCCGGGCTCCCCGCGCCGGTGGTTCGTTCCCGGTAAGCCGATACACCAGATTGTTCGCCCAGGGATAGGACATCACGACGCCGCTCAGCACAATTAAAAGCAGCGGAGCGGCGCACCAGATGCCGATTACGTTATGCCAGTTGAAATCTCGCGCTCGTCCGGAAAGACCGCCGCGAAAGACGGCGACGGCCTTGATGCTCTGCCGCGACCATTTCCGGGGAATCCACAAAATCGGACCGGTGATGACCAGAAAGAGGAAGCCGAAATTACAGGCGCCCGTCACGACGCGGGCAGCGGCGCGATGCTCATTGCCCGCTCCCAGCCATCGATGCCAGTCCTCCACGGTTCGAAAGAAGGACCGGACACTTCGCGAACCCTCCCCCAATACGCTGCCCGTGTAGGAATTAACAAAAAGCACCCGGTCTCCGCCGTAGCTCACTTCGACCGGCGCGGCTGGATCGGAGCGCAACACGATGGCCGACGGCTTAGGGCCATTTTGAGAGTAAATCCCGGCAAGCATCGTCTCCATTGGCAGGCGGGCGGCGCGCTCTCGTGGAGGGGCCGCGCGAAGATCGTTGTCGAACCAGTTCGTAACTTGACGTTGATACATCAGCAGCACGCCCGTTATCGACATGACTAAAATGACCGCTCCGCCCGCGCAGCCTATGACCAAGTGAATCCAAAAAAGGAATTTCCGAAAGCTCATAAGGTTTCAAACGTCGGCCCATCTCCGAAGCAGATTGTGATAAATGCCGGTGAGCTGCACGGCCGTCGATGGATCGTTGCCTCCGCCGTTGATCCGCTGAATCGCTACATCGAGGTCGAACAATAACGTGCGTTCTCCGTCGTCGCGGATCATGCTCTGTATCCAAAAAAACGAAGCGATGCGGGCGCCTCGCGTCACCGGGCGGACGTGGTGAAGGCTTGTGGAGGGATACAGAATCAGATGGCCCGCCGGAAGCTTCACGTTGTGTGTTCCGTACGTATCTTCGACGACCAATTCCCCGCCCTCATACTCGTCGGGCCCTGTGTAAAACAGTGTGGCGGAAAGATCGGTTCGAATGCGGTGCGGAGTCCCGGTCACCTGACGGATCGCGTTGTCCACATGCGTGCCGAACGCTTGACCGCCCTGATAGCGGTTAAAAAGCGGCGGAAAAACTCTCGCGGGAAGCGCGGCCGAAATAAATAGGGCATTCTGTTCCAGCGCGGCGAGGATCATTCCTCCCAACTCGCGTGCGGCCGGCGAGCCTTCGGACAATTGCATATTGTCCTTGGCGCGAGACGACTGATGTCCGGCCGTTACGCGGCCGTCCACCCATTCGGCTTCATCGAGAATCTGCCGGGCTCGCAGAACCTGGTCGGCAGTCAACACGTCGGGTATTGGTAATAGCATCTGGTGAAAAACTCTTCGGGAATCAGAATTTGAACTGCAGTCCAGCTAGCGCGGACCGGCCCGGCCCAAGCACGATGTGCGCCGGGTGCAGTTCGTCGTAGTAATAGCGATTCGTGATGTTGTTGACGTTGACCTGCATGTCTATGTGCTCCGTAAGCTTGCGCTTTGCCATCACGTTGAACACCCAATAGGCGGGCGCTTCTTTCAAGAGCCCGCTCGTCGGATCGAATGGCTTAGTCGCGCTGGCAGTGCGGCTCGAAACGTAATTCCCTCCCACACCTGTCTCCACGCGCCAGGGCAAGCGGTAAGTGCTCCAGAAATTAAAAGTATTTCGAGGCACGTTCGCGAGCGGTACTCCGATTGAATCGGGATAGTAGTTCGAACTCACCACCTTCCCGTCAAGGTACGCATAGCTCGAAAGCATGTCCCAGCGGCTGGTCAAGCGGCCACGCACTTCGAATTGAGCGCCTCGCACCCGCTGCGTACCGGCCAGAACGTTCAAGAGCGGATTTGTTGGATCGGGTTCGCGCGCATTCAGCTTCTCGGTTTGGAACAACGCAGTCCGTAGCGAGAGCCGGCTGTGAGGGAATTCCCATTTGCTGCCGAACTCGTAGGTCAAATTCTTCTCCGGTGGCAGACTGGCTGTGCTCCCGCTGAGCGAGAGCGACTCGGCCGACGGGTTGAACGAAGTGCCTGCGTCGAAATAAATACTGCCAATGGAAACCGGCTTATAGACAAGAGCCGCACGCCAACTCGGCATCTGGTCGACGCGATTAAACGCGCTGGCGGGCGCGACGGATTGCCTGTAATCCGTATCGAAGCGATCCCAGCGGAATCCTCCCGCGAGATCCCAACGTTTGCCGAGGTTCATCGTATCGAGCAAATACGCGCCGGCGGTAACGGCAGTCGCGTGGACAATCGAGCTGATCGTCACATTGCCGGAGAGATCCTGATCGGGATTCGGATTGAGCAGACTCGTCGATGGGACGTTTGCCCACGCCGGTCTTGTGGGATTCGATGTTTCACGCCCCACCTCTACTCCCGTTACAACGTTGTGGCGAATGAATCCCGTCTCAAAGCGCGCCGTCATGTCCGCCTGTTCATCAAGAAAGCTCTCGACGCTATTGACGCCGATCTCGTGACGAGTAACGGCAATAGAACTGAGTGGTGTATCGAGCGTCACGCTTGAGGGAACCTGGGGCTCCGTAATCAATACATCCCGCACATAATTCGCGTAGCGGACCTGATCGCGCAACATGACACGGCTGTTGACGTCGTGTTCAACTTTGGCCGTGCCGATGTCGTCATAGGTGCGGAGATAATTATCGTCCTTGAGACCGTAGTAGTTGTTGCGAGGAACCGGCGCCGGGCCATTAAACAACCAGGGAATGCCGTAATCCGGAATGTCGTCCGCGTTCTGATGGAAATAGCTGAAAGTCCAGCGCGTAGGCGTGCCGAGTCCAAGAGACAACGACGGCGCCACGCCAAAGCGGCGATTCTCCGCGACATCGCGGCCCGCCACTTTTCCTTCATCACCCATTACATTCAGCCGGAAAGCGGCGCCGCTTCCCAATTTCGGCACTGGCAGATTGATATCGATCGTGCCCCGCCTCGTCAGGTCCGTGCCAAAGTCGGCATCGCCGGAAATGAAGCGCATAAGGCCCGGAGTTTTGGTTGCCTGATTGACGACCCCGCCAGTGGAGCCGCGGCCAAAGACGACCGAGGAGGGACCTTGCAGCACTTCGACTTCTTGCGTATTAAACGGATCCCGGTAATAGCTCCCGAAATCGCGCATCCCGTCGATGTAGAGATCGTTTCGCGCCGTAAAACCTCGAATCGTCAGGCTGTCGCCTTGCGCGCCGCCCTCGCCCGCCGCCAGGCTGATTCCAGCAACATTTCGCAAGGCGTCGCGCAGAGTGGTCGTACCTTGCTGCTGCATTACTTTCTGTGAAACGGCAGTAATGGTTTGCGGGGTGTCGAGCGGAGCTTCGGAAAACTTGGGCATGGTGCTTGCCAGGATGTCCACGCTTGTGGTCACGTCCACGGAGGTAGCGATATTCTTGAGGTCCAAAGACGCGGTCTTCGCCGAATTGAGGCGATAGGTTAGGCCGGTGCCGGCCAGCAGTTTGCCAAGCGCCTGCTCGGAAGTATAGACGCCGGACACTCCTGGTGAAGAAAGACTCCGAATGCCTTCCTGGGAGACGACCACGGTCAAGCCGGAAATCCGCTCAAAGTCTGTCAGCACCACATCCAACGATCCCGCCGGAATATCGAAACGCCGAACCGGTTGCGAGCCTTGCGTTTGATGCATCGGTCCATGCGTTTGCCGGGACCTGGGAGCATCTTGCGCCAAGGCGATGGTTTTCGTGCTAATCGCGGAATATGCCACCAGCGTACCCATCGCTGCCCATCGATACGCCACCGGCCACGCGCTTGTCGCGCTAGTTCTCCGCCTCTTCCGCTTGCGCATCGGCTTGATCTTGTTTCTCACTAGTTGTTTCCTCTACTCCTCGGCAACCCGCCTATTCGTTTGCGAACGGGGTTCATGATGACGGCCGCAGGCTCGCAATTGTTGCGCGAGATCCTGGTTTGTGAGCATGTTCGGAAAGGAAACCGAAGGTCTGCCGGCAACCCGCTCGATGAGGGCGCAAGCCTGTCTTTCGGATATCGGAATCCGCGTCTGGCGGCTCTATAATGAGGTGGTCGCCAGCCTTTTAGGTTGTCGATCCGCGGGTCTCCATAGCGCTTCGCCCAAAGTTGGCTGTGGAGACCTTTCTATTTCTAGCCGCTTATAGCAGCTTCCGTTTTTTCATCCTTTTCCTCTTGTTCCGCCGCGGCATCGCCCGACATGCAAACACGGCAACTGCCGCCTACTTCCAACCGGGTAACCCGGATGTTGAACCCGGATCGTTTTGAAATTTCCGCTTTTAGCCGCTCAAAAAGCGGGCTCGAAAACTCCTCGATGCGGCCGCAGCGAAAACACGCAAGGTGAATATGATCCTTCATCGTCTTCACCTCGTAATAGTGCTTTTCACCTTCCAGGTGCATCAGGTCCAACTCATCTATGAGCCGGAGTTCCTTTAGGAGTTCGATGGTTCGATAGACTGTCGCTCGATCGACGTTCGGCTCCCGCTGGCGGGCCAGTTCGAGCACAGCCCCCGCGTCGAGATGCTCTTTGGCCTCCTGAATCACTTCGACGATCGCGCGGCGTTGCGTGGTGATGCGAACGCCTTTCGAGACAAGCTCGTCCAACAGCCAGCGCCGTTCCAATGCGGGAGTCACCGCCTCCGTCTCCAGTTGCGACTCAGTCGCAATTTAGAAGACGAAGGGATGTGGCCCCCTTGTTGTTGATTTCCGGCAACATCGCTACAGCGTGCCCGTTCGTTCATATCCGACCTCTTTGGTCCATATTACGGAACCGGCACGCCTGAGTCAACGAAAATCAGCAAATGATTTGCAACTGATGCCTGACGGAGAAAACTCCGCCCCGAATGGAGCCGGACCGGCCGGCTTCTACCGCGAGCCCCGCTTGCGGGAATCTCGCATCGATTACATGGCGGAGTTCTATCAGGCGTCTTTGATTTGCTGGCTTAAATAGCGTTCGTAGCTAATCTCACGGATCTGGTGTAACTGCGCCTCTAACCAGTCGACATGCTCCTCTTCGTCTTTGAGCAGGCGCTCGAATAACTCGCGCGATGCATTGTCGCCCTCGTCCCGGCAAACCTGAACAGCGCGGTTATACATGGCGACAGCGGCGACTTCCAGCTTAAGATCGCTTTCAAGCTGAGCTTTTACGTTTTGTCCAACGGTGAGATGGAGAAGCTCGGTCATGTTGGGCGTGGCGTCGAGAAAAAGTATTCTCTCGATCAGCGCCTCAGCGTGCTTCATCTCGTCGATAGACTGCTTTTTGATGTAGTCCCCAAGCCGGCTGTAGTGCCAGTTCTCACACATCTCGGCATGGAGGAAATATTGACTAATCGCAGTTAGCTCTTCCTTCAGCGCCTCATTCAAGAGCGCGATCACATTGGGCTTACCTTGCATAGGCACAATTGTACTCGCTGGGCGCCGGGTGTTCTCTGCCTACCGATGATTCGCCATTCGCCGGTAACCACCCGCAATTCGCCGAAGAGCGGTTCCTCCGGACGGCCCTCCTCGCTTACCTTGAATCCGCAAGGAGCAGTCGTCAAATGCCACACCAAAAGTTGCCGGTCGATATAGAAATCGTGATCAGCGGCCTAATTTTATTGATCGGCGGGCTCTATTTGCTTGCCAATCTGGATGTCGCAGTAGTTCGCCAGATCGCAAATCTGATCTGGCCGCTATCGCTGATTGCCACAGGTGTTTATGGCATCCTTTTACACAATTGGAGAGAGCGGGAACGTTAAGATGAACCGCTTTCGCCACCGCCGGCGGGGCCGGGGCCAATTCGTCGGAGCTTTTGTTCTGATTACGATCGGCATTCTCTTTTTGCTGATCGAAAATCATGTGCTCGAAAGCTTCAATATCTGGCGTCTGTGGCCGATGATTCTGGTGATTGTCGGAACTGCGAAACTCATGCAGCGCACATCCGCCGGAACGGTGCCGGGCATTATTCTAATTTCACTGGGCGTCATTTTCGAACTGAGCGAGTTTGGGTATCTGCCGGTCCGCCCGGATAATCTATGGCCCCTGATTTTAGTTGCCGCAGGAGCTGCGCTGCTGTGGAAAGCCCTGACGCCGGCGCACAATGAATCGAGCAATGCCGAGCCGGAGTCGTTCACGATTTTCGGCGGAGTGGAACGCCGCATCAGCGATCCCGCATTCACCGGCACTGAGATGACCGCTATTTTGGGCGGCTACAAGGTGGATCTTCGCAAAGCGCAGATGGCGGGCGAAAAAGCCGTGATTACCACAACCGCCATTTTCGGCGGTATTGAGCTGCTGATTCCCGAATCGTGGACGGTGGACCTCCGGGGATCTCCAATTTTCGGTGGTTATAACGACGAAACCCTGCATCGCGAACAGAATATATCCGGACCGCGCCTGATTATCGAAGGCTTCGCTATGTTTGGCGGAATCACCATCAAGAATTAACAT
This sequence comes from Bryobacterales bacterium KBS 96, assembly GCA_000381625.1. Lineage (GTDB taxonomy): Bacteria > Acidobacteriota > Terriglobia > Bryobacterales > Bryobacteraceae > KBS-96. The sequence continues at coordinate 6,103,830 of KB906767.1, read as the reverse complement.
ATGCATCCGATCCTTCGCGATGCCCGCCGCCTCGGCCTGTATCTGCTGGCGTGGATTCCGCTAGGCGCTCTAATGACGTCGGCCCTGGCGCCCACGCACTTGAGCTGGGCCCAAGCCTTTGCTCTTTGTATTCCGCTCTGTCTCGTGTATGCGTTCGTCTGTCTCGCGGCGGCCTATGTCTGCCGCAGCCTCCCCATTCGTGAAGGAGGCATTCAGCGCCTGATCACCACCCAGGCCTTGAATGCCGTCATCGGAGGCGGCCTTTGGGTCCTGCTCGCAAGAGGCCTGGCGTGGGTAATCGGAATTCCATCCGCCCAGATCTCGGGCGTCCTGCCACTCATCTTTCTGGCGGGAGTGATGTTTTATCTGCTATCTGTCGCCATTCACTGTGCGATGTTTGCAGTCGAGGCATCGCAGGCGGCACAGCGCCGCGAAAGCGAGGCCACGCTGCTGGCGGGCAAAGCGGAGCTGCGGGCGCTTCGCGCGCAGATCAACCCGCATTTCATATACAACAGTCTGAACTCCATTAGCGCGTTGACGAGCATCGATCCGGATAAGGCGCGCGACATGTGCATCCAGCTCTCTGAGTTTTTGCGCAATACACTCGGAATGAGCGAGCAGAGCAGCATTCCGCTGCGTCAGGAGCTTGAGCCGGTGCGGACCTATCTCGCCATTGAGCGCGTGCGATTCGGCAAGCGGCTGGCCCTCGGCGAACAAATCCCCGAGCAGTGCGAAGCGGATGCCGTGCCTCCGCTGATTTTACAACCGCTGGTCGAAAACGCCATCGTGCATGGAATCGCCAATGTTGTGGAGAACGGTTTCTTGAGGCTCACGGCCGAACACGCCGACGGCACACTGCGGCTCATCGTAGAGAACTCATATGATCCGGATTCGAAGCGAAGCCGGCAGGCGGGCTTCGGCCTCGACAGCATCCGAAAGCGCCTGAGGGTGATTTACGGACCTCGGGCCGCGATCCAGGTCTCGACCGAAGAAGACCGGTTTCGAGTTGAATTAGTATTGCCCCGCGAGTAGATAGAGCGTATTGAAATGATCCGAGTAATGATTGTCGACGACGAAGAGCTCGCCCGCGCGCTGCTCAACTAGATGCTGATGCGCCATGCCGATATCGAAATCGTCGCGGAGTGCGCCAATGGTTTTGAAGCCGTGAAAGCAGCCGATGAATGCAAGCCGGATCTGATCTTTCTCGATGTTCAGATGCCGAAACTCGACGGATTCGAGGTTCTTGAATTGATTGGAACGGATAGCGCAGTCGTTTTCGTCACGGCATACGACATATATGCGATGAAAGCCTTCGAAGTACACGCGGTCGATTACCTCTTAGAGCCATTCAGCGCGGAACGGTTCGACGCGGCGGTCGAACGGGCGAAGGAAAGATTACACCAGAGAATGCCTGCCGCCGCGGATCTCGCGGCAACGGCGCGCTTGCCTTCTCAATACCTGGAACGGCTCGTCATTAAAGATGGCGCGCGCGTGCACGTCATCCCGGTAGCGCAGATCGATTATCTCGAAGCCCAGGACGATTACGTTGCGGTCCACATCGCCGGAAAGCAGCTTCTGAAGCAGCAGACGCTTTCAAGCCTCGAGGAAGCATTAGATCCGGGGCAATTCATTCGCATTCATCGTTCCTATGTTGTGAATGTCGAACGGGTGACACGCATCGAACCGTACACAAAAGATAGCCGTGCCGTCATTCTGCAGGACGGCACGAAGCTACCGGTCAGCCAAAGCGGGTATACGCGTATTTCGAAGTTGATGGACTGAAGGCTCGGCTCACCATCAATCATTGCGGAAAGAAATGATCCTCATGAATTCATTCATAATTGCCTGCACTGAACCGCGACCGTCAGGGAGCGGACGTTAACGGCGCGGACGTCATCAACCGAGCGGACCGTAACCCGACACCGGCTTGCGGCGACTCCTCCAGGCTGCCTTCACTCAGAGCCGCCTTGCGCGAGCAAGCGGGCTCCGACGACCGCAGCGCCATTGATCCTTTCATCGTTCGAGCGAGCGCAACCGCTTATAACAACTGCCCGCGCGTGGATCCGGTCCTCGTCCGACTGTGGCCCGCTGCCGGCTCATTCTCATGATGTTGCGCTCTCCAGACAGACGGAGCGCTCCAACGCCATGCGGTCCCAACCGGCCAGGATCGCCGCGGCCTCATACGAACTCTGCAGAAATTCCATTAGGGCGTGGTCTGGCGACTCTGCCGCACGTACATCGTCGTACTTGAGGATGAACTCTTTCAATTCATTGCTATAGAACGCCTGCGCCGGCCAGACGGGCTGGCGATCGAGGCCGGGAGGTTCCGGCGCGGCATAGCAGTAAAACGCCGCTGTGCCCAATCCACCGTTGCCGGGCCAAAACCCGGCGCTGATCACCTCGTGCGAGTAAGCCTCGCGCGTGATCGCATCCGCATTTGGTCGCGGCGGCGCCGGACGGCCGGAAAACCGGGTCACCGCCAGGTCGAAACTACCCCAGAAGAAATGCACCGGACTCGATTTCCCGAGGAATCGCGCTCGGAAACGTTTGAACAACACATCGGCGCGGGAAAGGATCAGCCAGAAGCGATGAGCATACTCGCCGTCGTAAGAAGCGTGCTTATCATCTTGGCGAAATGGAATCGGGTCGCTGACTTCATCGGGAGTGGCGTGGATCTTCACTTCGATGCCGAGCGATTGAAGCAGCGACATATATTCGTCATAAAATGACGCGACGGACTGAGGACGGAGCGCGACCGACCTGGCCGCTCCGGAACTTACGCGAACATGCAACTGGTGCTGAACGAAATCGAATTCGACTTCGAACAGCTTGCCTTCGTAAGGAATTGCCGAGGTGGATAGACCATGCGCGCTCACATAAAGAGGCACATTCCACCAGTGATTCATGAGCGGCGTGAGCGCAAGGCGCGTTTTACCTACGATCTGCGTCCACATGTGAAGAGTGGAAGCCGTCTCTTTCCATTCGTCCCAAGCCAGTGGCGGCCAAAGATCGAGCGCAGATGCGTGATTCGTCATGCTTGCTCCTCGGTCGTAACGCTTTTGTCCTCGCTACCGCAGACTGGCTAGAAACTTCGCGTCACAAATCGGGGCCGGCACTTTGGCCCGCGGCATTGGATCGCGAGTTCCCGGAAATTCCGCTGCCCGGCTCGCGAACCGCTCCGGATGGTCGATCCGCATCTCCCGCAGAGGGATGGCGCACACAGTTGGGTTAGAATCTGCCCACCAGCCGCGAGCCGGCAAATCTAATTGCGCCCCACCAGGCGCTAACATCGAAAGCGGCAGGTTTGCCACCAGAGTTTTTGACGCTTCCGGGGTGATTCCGCTGTGCATCTGTGCGAACCGGTCAATCCCGGGTTTCAGACCGGGAGTGAGATCGGCAGCAGCAGCAATCTGAATTTGCGCGGCGAACAGTATCGCAACCGGCCAAAGAAGCAGCTTCGCCAGGGGCATTAGTTAAATCTCCCGGCTCGATTGTATCTCAAATTCCAGCTACGGCTGCCGGTCTTGCACCAGGTTGATAACTCCTTTGCCCCAGACCGTTTGGCGTCCAACACCGGTCCAGTATCCGGCGCTTAGCCAAGGCAAAAATTCCGCAAGGTCACCCTCGTAAGCCGCCGTTCCGGTAAATCCTCCGAGTGGGTGCGTTTGACCGGTTCGCGAACTGCGCCGTTCCCTGGCGTGCCATTCCAGTTCGGAATCGACTAAGCGCACCTGAGCGGCTCTGGCGCCCATTCCTCGAAAATCGATCTGAAGCGGGCCACTGCCGTACAGATTGCACAAGGCGGCGATGCGATCGCGCAATCGCGCGAATAAAATGCCGAATTCGGGAGCACTCGCAAGAACTCCGTCACCCTTCAGCTCCGTCGGCGTGGCAAACGCGACATGTATCCGCGAAGCCGACGCGATCCTGCCCGAGAGCGACAAGACGAGGGGGCGTGGACTGTTCGCCGCGATCCGGCCATTCGCAAAAGCCGTCAGCGACGGCTGGCGAGTCTCATCGAGCAATTCAACGGACCGTAACTCAACGCGAGCGCGACGCGGACCAAGGCCGACCCGCGCAAGCTGGCTAAAAGCCAGCACAAGTTGCGGGAGCGCCTCTTCGCGGTGCTCGAACAAATGCAGATCGAAGTGGAAGAACTCGCCGCGCTCGATGCGTTGCCCATCGAGCGTCGCCGCCCGCAACACAAATGGGCGTGGCGGATCGGCGAAACCGCTCGCTCCGCCGGTCCGCACCGGTGCAAAAAGCCAGGAATAAGCCAGCGGCGTGGTCCCCGTGTTGTCGCTGGCCCCTCTTCGCAGAACAGTCCCAAGAGCGCCGCGAATCAGATTGCTCGCGCCGGCGTCGGGAAATTCTAAAGCTTCAGATGCCTGGAAGAACAGCCGATAAGGGAACAGAGAAAGACTCGGCGCCGGAACATCCATGAGTGTAAAGAAGAGGAGCCCGCCCGGCGAGCAACAGACCAGAACGTTAGTTCACGCGGCGGAGCTGGCGCGCAACAATCCGGGCAGCCCGCTGGCTGATCAGGTCGGCAACCTTACCGAGTAATCCGGGCACATCCTCCGGTTTGATGAGCACCGAACGCCGGAGGTCGGGCTGGCTGTTGTGATAGCTGGTAAACAATGCCGTCGCCGGCTTGTAATCCATGAGCCGGGCATGCGCCAGAACCTTGAGCCCCGCCTCGGGCGATTCCATCTGCAGGTCGCTCAGCACCAATTCGTACTGGCTCGCGTCCAACTTTCCGACAGCTTCAGCGGCCGAAGCCGCCGAATCAACAGCATACCCGCCGGCTTCAAGAACCGTCTTCAGCGTCAACCGCGAGGTCAGGTCGTCGTCCACCAGCAAAACACGAGCCAGTTCGAACTCCAACTCCGACGCTTTCCGAATACTCGAGGCCATGTGACTCCTTGGTCCGACTACAGTGTAATCGGAAAGAGACAATTTCGTACAGGATAATTTGTTAAATTCTTGTCACACGAGAATTTCGTAAGCTTCCGAAGGAGATCAGCGATACAACTTACATTCCCGAGTAGCATGAAGCCGGAAAACGGGTAGCTCTCTGAATTATGAAGGGCCGAAAACACGGTCGAAAACAGCATCGACGTGGCGTAGCTGACGCTCCAGTGAAAAAGCGCGGTCGAGATCATCCGCAGTGAGGTGTTCCTGGATAACCGGATCGACTGCAACGGCGGCGCGGAAGTCTCCGTCCTCTTCCCAGGAACGCATCGCGTGCCCCTGGATCAGCCGATAGGCATCCTCGCGGAGCATTCCGGCAGCCGCAAGATCAAGCAGCAATTGACCGGAGAAGATGAGCCCGCGGGTCAGATCGATATTGCGGCGCATACGATCCACATTGACCTGAAGTCCGGAGATCAGCCAGGTGGTCTTCGCGAGCAGGTAATCGATCAGGATGGTGGAATCCGGGAGAATGATGCGCTCGACAGACGAATGAGAAATGTCGCGTTCATGCCAGAGAGCGACGTTCTCAAAAGCCGGTTCCGCGTTGCCGCGAACGACTCGCGCAAGTCCGCAGATCTGCTCGCAGGTCACCGGGTTGCGCTTATGAGGCATGGCCGAGCTCCCCTTTTGTCCCGCGGCAAACGGCTCTTCCGCCTCGCGGACTTCGGTTCGCTGCAGATGGCGGATTTCGAGGGCGATTTTTTCGAGCGAAGCGGCAATACCGGCCAAAGTGGCGATGTAATGGGCATGTAGGTCGCGCGAGAGGACCTGCGATGAAATCAGCGCCGCCTTCAGGCCAAGCCGTGCACAGATCTTCTCCTCCGCTTCGGGTCCGATATGCGCAAACGTGCCGACGGCGCCCGAGATTTTACCCACGCGAAGTTCTTCCGCTCCCGCGGCGAAACGCGCTCGATGACGCTGAAGTTCGTCCCACCAGATGGCCAGTTTCAGGCCAAACGTAATGGGTTCGGCGTGAATCCCGTGCGTCCGCCCGATCTGAAATGCGTGTTTGTAACGCAAGGCCGACCCTTTCAGCGCCACCGAAAGTTCATCCAACCCTTTGGCGATCAAGGCCGAAGCCGCTTTAATTTGAAGGGCCTGCGCAGTATCCACGACATCGTTCGACGTCAGCCCGTAATGCAGCCAGCGGGAGGCGTCGCCTGCGCCCTTAGCCTTCATCGTTTCCGCAACCGCCGTCGTGAAGGCGATCACATCGTGCCGTACTTCACGTTCTATTTCCTGGATGCGGCGGAGGTCGAATCCCGCGTTGGATCGTAGCGCCGCCGCGGCATCTTCAGGCACTTCGCCGAGTTCGGCAAGGCTTTGCGAAGCCGCAAGCTCAACTTCAAGCCAGCACTCATATTTCTTTTGGTCGGTCCAGATGGCGCCCATTTCCGGACGCGTGTAGCGGGCAATCATTGCGTGAACTTTGATTGTGGCATGGGCGGCTGCCGAAGCCGTCCCGATGTCCGGCGTCGTAGAATCAGCCAGATGAAGCAAACCGGGACCTTCACGCATGCCAAACGGAAACAGGAAAGTCTCCTCGCTCCCCTCGAACGTCCTGCCTTGCAATGGCTGGTTCGCCGTTTTCCTTCCTGGGTGAATTCCGACCATCTGACACTTCTTGCGATTCTCTCCATGTTCGGAGCGGGCCTCTGCTTCTGGGGAGCACGATTCGACATCCTTTGGCTTCTTGGTGTACCCTTCGCGCTCGCCCTAAACTGGTTTGGCGATTCCCTGGACGGAACGCTTGCCCGGCATCGCAACCAGCAGCGCCCACGCTACGGCTTTTACGTCGATCACATCTGCGATTGCCTGTCCACCGCGTTCATCGCAACCGGAATGGCGCTCAGCGGACTGATGACTCCCGCGATGGCGATGGGCGTCGTAATCGCCTTCCTGATGCTCTCCGTGGAAGCTTACCTGGCGGCTTACACCCTGGGGCGATTCAACATTTCCGTTGGATACTTCTCGCCCACGGAACTGCGTATCATGCTGGCTGCCGGCATTCTGGCTCTGATGCGTTGGCCTCGGGCTCATATCTTTGGAGCGGATTATCTGTCGTTGGATGTGGGCGGCGTATGCGCCATCGCCGTTATGGGAGGAATGTTTATCGTGCTTGCCATACGGCACACGCGGCAACTATTCGTTGAGGAAAGGCTCCCATAAACGTGTTCCGCCACTGGCTCAAGTTCAACCTGGTCGGTGTTTTGGGAGCCATAGTCCAGCTTGCCGTTCTAGAAGCGCTCACGCGCGGACTGAAGTTGCAATACCTTTGGGCCACGGCGATGGCTGTCGAAACGGCCCTTCTGCATAACTTCATCTGGCATGAAGTCTTTACCTGGAGAGGCGTCGGCCTAGCGGAGAGTTTGGGACAACGTTTATGGCGGCTCGTCCGCTTCAACCTCGCGAACGGAATGGTTTCGCTACTGGGGAATTTGCTCCTGATGTGGGTATTCGCAGGCCTTTTCAAGTGGCCGTACCTCATAGCGAATCTTGTCGCCATCTGCGCCTGTGCCCTCCTGAACTTCTATCTCAGCGAGCGGCATATCTTCGTCAAGACTCTGGAGCGAGCGCCGAAAGTGAGGCCTGGAGGCTAGGCGCTGATGAAGAATGCGCATCGGCTTCCAGAATGGCTTTCTATTATGATCGATCAATGACGGGCAGCGATTTCTGCCGGCCATGCCGAGTGTGGTGAACAATTACCGCATCGTTTTCAATCGTGGACGGCACTCGATAGACGCGCGGCTTGCGGCCATAGGTCAACTGCCTCACTTTGAAAGGAACGACAGCACTTTCAGGAGCCAGCGAGCAGCGGCTGGGAAAATTCGAAAGCGACGCTACCACATCTGTTAACCCCTGAAACCAGCGCCGGGCGGCATCGCCGGCTTGCCGAGAGAGCAGCCATCGCAGGATGACATCTACATTGCCTTTTGCCCTTGCGGTTATCTCAACGCGGAAGGCCATGCTTCTCGCGTAAATCTTCGAAGGCTTCACCGGCGGGTTGCGTGCGTCCCGCTTTCATGTCCTCATAGCCCTCTCGAATTCCTTCCACTGCTTCCTGAAAGCCTTGGCGCTCCCATTCCAAATATGCGGATAAGACGTCGTCAAGCGCCGCAGCGGTATCTTTGTCCGTGCCGCTGGACGTAGTCTTCCAACTGCGCTTTACGCTCAGGCTTGACGGGAATCATATCCACATGAAAACGGCCTCTGTTTCCACTGTAACCGAAGAAGACGCAAGTGTTTTTCAGCCACACTACTCCGCGGGTCCAGGCTGCTCAACCTTGACCGCTCTGCCACCGGGCGTCAGTACGTAAACACATCCGACTGCACGCCGGGTTCGGCCACGACCAGGCTGGTGAACAAAGTCCGGCCGTCCAGCGCGCGGATGGCGGCTTGGCGCGCGAGTTCCGGATGATTATTGTGCTCGCTGAGATGGCCAAGGATCAGTGTCGTTACGGTAACGTCGAGATCCTCCCGAATGAAGTCGGCGACCACCTCATTCGAGAGATGCCCGCGGCGGCTCATCACTCGCTGCTTCACCGACCACGGATACGGCCCGTCCTTCAACATGCCGAGATCGTGATTCGATTCCAGCAGCAGCAGGTTCATGCCGCGCAAGTGCATCTTGATGGAATCCGTCACATAGCCAAGATCCGTAACAATGCCCACGCGGATGCCTTCCGCCGCAATTGCGTATCCGACGGGATCAATGGCGTCGTGCGGGATGGTGAAGCTGGCGACCTCAAAATCGCCTACGGGAAACCGGCAGCCCGCCTGGAAGCATTCCAGCCGCGGCGTGACGTCTCCCCAATCGATGCTCGGCGCGGTCTGATGCGTGAGATAAATCGGGATGTTGAATTTTTTTGCGAGCGAAACCAGGCCGCAGATGTGATCGCTATGCTCGTGCGTGATCAGGATTGCATCGAGTTGCTCGACGTTTTCGCCAATTGCCGCCAGTCTCTTCGTAATCTCGCGCCGGCTCAGGCCCGCATCGATAAGCACACGAGTTCTGCTCGTGGCGATAAATGCCGAGTTCCCCGAACTGCTGCTCGCTAATACGCAAACTTTAACGATGGCGGCTACCCTCATGCCCGCAATGGCGGACCAAACCAGGCACCCTTCGGTTATAGCACCGATCAAACACAGCAGCGTAAAAATGTTTCATGGATCGCCGTGGCGGATGCGTCCTGTTCGTCTTATCGGCGGGGGAGGAGCCGGATCGAGAATATCACGCTCGCTATCATCGAAGCAGAATGGGACGCATCGGCCGGTTCGGATGCATGGCGATCCTCGCGTGCCCGGTTTTTGCGGGTGAATCCGCCAGCGGCCGCTTCGATCAGTATCGTGAAGCGGTAGAGCGCTGCCGTTTCCTGGTGAGCGAATCCCGAACGCGCGAAGCCGAACAATCCTGCCGCGAAGCCGTGAATCTAGCCGATCGGCTGCCCGCGTCGGCGGAGCGGGAAAGAATAGACGCCAATAGTCTGACAGCGCAAGTCTACCTGGACCTGGGCTTGCCCGAGGACGCACTTCGTTTCGCGGACCCGGCTTCCAGGCTGGCCCAAACAAGTCTGCCGGCCACCGACACGCTGCGCGGTACCGTCCGTTATCAGCTTGCCCGGTGCTACGAAGGCTTAGCCAGGCTGGAAGACGCGGAACGGAACTACCAGGCGGCGGTGCGCGATCTGGATGCGGCCGTCCGTCATACAGCGGATGCAGCGCGACGGAAAGCCGCCAGCGCCGCGCTCAGAAATGCGCTCCAGAGCTATCGCCAACTATTGTCCGCGGAAGGCAAAGGCGAGCAGGCGGCCGGAGAACCCGCCGGGAAACCATGACGGACGACGAAATTACCGGCTATCTGGAAGACAACGGCTATCCACCGCACATCGTGCGCGGCGGCAAGGCCGGGCTCGTGAAACGCTGGCAGAAATTTGTGTCGGAAGTGGAGAGAGGATACCGCTACGGCTTCGACGACTACCGGAACGATCTGGACCTACGGGGAGTGATTACAACGCTCGGGTTGGAAAACGAGGCCGGCATCGCGGAAGCGGACGAGCGCCTAAAGCAGATGCTAACCCAAAGCGATCGCCGTGTTTGGGAAAGCGTGGACGGTAATCCGTTCTGGGACTTCGGCTATCCGCGCAATGCGAGCGGAGAACTGCTCAACGATCTGCGCGAAGCCGGATTTTTTGAATAGGCGTCAGATGAGCCACTGGTTGTACATGTAGATCGGGACCAGCGCGAGAATCGCCGAGACAGCGACGCCGCAGATCTCATCGTCGTGCTTGTACCACCCGAGAGCTTTGCCGAGCATGGCGAAGCCGAAGCCGAACACCATCCCGATCAGCGCGCGAACAATCACGCTACTGTGTTCAACCGGCGGCATGGTGTAGGGGAAGGCGACGCCCAACCTCGCATGCATCTCGTAAGCAAAATCGGCAATGATCCCGACGATCAGACCCGCCAGGGCATAGAGGAACGGATACATATTTCTATTATTGTGCCTCATTCGATTTGAGAAATCAGCAAATGAGATTGACACAGGGCCTGAAAGCGCGATATTTTCTGGAAGCGCTTACAGGTTCCGGCCGCCCGAGAGCGCCGCGCTGCCGGCGGAACCAGCAACCCGCCGCGATATGATTGCGGAGCCACGCCGATAAGGACCCGATAAAAATGAATGCGAAACTCTGTTTCCCCATTGCCGTTGCATTGACGCTTGCAGGCTGCTCTTCCTCGAAACCTCCGGAAACGCAAACGGCCCAACCGCAGCACCGCTTTCAGGCCAAAGAAACCGAGGTCACGGTAAACGGGAAGAAGGCGGTTGAGCTGAGCCAGCCTCAATCCTCTGATGCGACCAAGCCGCAGATTTTGAGCGCGGATATTCTTCCGGGCCGCGGCATGAATATCTTCAAGATTAAGGCGTTCGTTCCGGGGAAAGGCATCATCGACGTGCTGGTCAGCCCGCCCCTCGATCAGGCGCCGCAACTCCTTAACAACGGACCTACCGATCAGTACGGTCAGGCGTCCTATTCGGCCGGCGGGGCCATCCTCGTCCCGTTTGCGAACCGCATTCGCGGAAAACTGCGGCCCGACGGCAAAACTATCGAAGCGACGATCCTTGGCAAAAAGGTCGCCCTTAACGCGAACTCCCACGGCAAAAAGCCTCGTGCCGAACTGCACGCGATGCACGGGTTGATTCTCAATCGCGCCATGGACACCGTAAACCTGCAATCGGGTGACGACGCCGCCTCGGTAACTGGCGCTTTAGACGCCGGCGATTTCGACGGCCACTGGCTATCGAAATCGGACGTAAGCGTCACAGCCACTCTGAACAATGAGGGCTTCGGATTCACCGTCACGGTGAAGAACACCGGAGATGAGGACGATCCCGTGGGAATCGGCTGGCATCCGTATTTCGCGCTTCCCAGCGGTGATCGCGAACAGGCGCGCCTCTCCATTCCCGCCAAGATGATGGCCCAGGTAAACAATTACGACGACGTGTTCCCGACCGGCAGGCTGCTTCCGTTGAAAGGCAAATACGCATTCAACAAGCCGGGCGGCCTCGCGCTCGATAAAACCTTCCTGGATGACTGCTTTGTCGATCTCAACCGAGATGCAAACGGTCACGTCACGGCGGAAATCACCGATCCTGTCGCCAAATATGGGGTGCGCATCATCGGCATCTCACCGCAGATTTCAGCGTTCCAGGCTTATGCGCCAGTGGAGAAGCAATTCGTCGCGTTTGAACCTCAGTTCAATTGGGGCGACCCGTTCGGCAAGGAATGGAAAGGCAAAGACACGGGAATGGTGATTCTAAAGCCGGGCGACTCCGTCACCTACTCCGTAGAGGTGCAGCTTTTCATTCCGTAGTTCGCGAACTGTATCGGCTTCAGAGATGAAAACTCTTGAATCTAGGGCGGTCGAGGCATGCCTCGACCCTACAACCGACAGTGTAGGGAACGGGCATGTCCGGCCCGAGAGTGATTCTTGCATTTTCGAAACTGAGCCGTGAAGCGTAAGCAAGCGATTATTCAAAACGCGTTAGGATCTTCAGTAAACGACATTGAGCATAAGCGCCCATCCCTCAAAACCGGCCGCTATCAAGTCATCAACCCGAGTATGCCTCGCAGCGGGATCCGGACCCATGCCGGACGGTTGTTCAATTCATAGCCGATCTCGTAGAGCGCTTTCTGCAGCAGAAAAATATCGAGCAGTAGCCACCTCTCGTCGCGAGTAGGCGGCACAAACGAGTGGCCTTCGGCGGCGCCCCAATAGCCGCGCAGGTATTCGGCGCTCACTACTGCCGTCCAGAACGCAGCCCACTTTTCAAGCGCAGGCATTTCGTCCTCGGCGTATTCCAAAGAAGCCTGTCCTAGCAACGCGGCGTACGGCGCGTACTGGAACGACCGCACCATGCCCGCGACATCGCGCATCGCCATTTGCTTGCTCCTTCTGGCAGCGAGCGGCAACGCGGGCTCGCCCTCGAAATCGATGATCATGAAGTCCGTGCCGGTATAGAGGACCTGCCCGAGATGAAAATCACCATGGTGCCGGATGCGAAGCGCCTGGATGTCGCGATCGAGCAAAGGCCTGAACCGCTCCCGGATCTGCCGCTCTTGCGCGAGCACCCGATCGGCATCCTCTGCCACCCCGGTAGCGAGATTAGCGCGTTGCCGGTGCAAGAGATCGAATGATATGTCCGCCTGGAACTCCATCGCGTCATACATCTCTTTTCTCGATTCCGACGTCACTCGCTCGGGCGCAAATTCCGGCCCCGCATTCACGTCAGTCAACACGGCGTGCATTTGGGCCGTTCGCTCCCCCAGCAGCCGGACAGACGCCAGATAATCGCCGAATATCTCGATCCCGGGCGTTTCCCTTTCCAGGTAAGCCATTTCGAGCGGATGCGCCGCCTTCAAGATGGGGGGCGCTTCCCTCTTCTGTTGCGCCATCTGGAAAAATCCGCCGAGCGAATCGAGCGTGTACTTCCAGGCATCGCCTTTGTTGGGAATGAATTCCTGCAGAATGGCTGCCTGCATCGGCCTTCCCTCGGCCGGGATGTACTCCAGCCAGCCCAGGACCGCTGGCGTATTTCGGAAACCGTGCTCGGTCAAAAACGCCCCGATCTCGACATCCGGGTTGATGCCTTCTTCCAATTTGCGGAAAACCTTCAATATGCAGCGATCTCCATAAACCACGGAGGTGTTGGTCTGCTCCACGTTCATAAGCCTCGTTGGCGCGTTCTCGGATAGACGCCCCACTGTCGTCCGAAACGCCCTCGTTTGCGATCCCGCCAGTTCCGCGTTGTTCCCACGAAGCGAAGTTCCGCCTTGTATGGTTGCGAACAACTCCTTGCGGAATGCATCACTGCGGAAAGCGTCGTAAAGCCATTTCTCCGATCCATCGGAGCGTCGCACTCTGGCGAACGAATCCTCTTCGACATCGCCTAGCGCAAGGCTGATGAGATAGAACTGGCGGCCGCCTTCTTCGTACTCGATGCGCGCGCCCAAAATATAGGCTTCGGACAAAGGCATCGAGATGACTGCGTCGATGCCGACCTCGCGAATAGCTCTTGTCTTATCCCTGTACCAGCGGCGCGACATCAGGAACGATGGCAATTCTTGGACGATGCGTGACAGCAGGTTGTCGTCCAGAAACAGCTCCCATCGTTCCACGGGAATAACCGGTATGCTGCTTAGGGCGGCATTCCGTTCTTTGGCCGGCGCGGTGTCGTTTTCAGGCTCGGGAAATGTCATAAAGGGTTGCTTATTTGAGGAAAGCCGTCAATTCACGCGGATTCCCGCTCAGAGGAAATATTCAAAATCCGCCTCCGACCGAATCTTACGGCGGATCCGAAAGATATGCGCCGGCATCGTGTGCGGGTCCAATTGCACGTAATTTCGATGCGAGCTCCACAAATAGCGGGCATCCGTCAGCAGATCGTGCGCCTGAAATTGGTGACTCGCATCTATATTCCATCGCTCCAGCGGCAGTTCCACGAATCCGGATTGGGTGTAATGCGTATCGAGGTTGACGACCACGACAACCAGATTCACTCCGTCTTCCGAACGTTTGCTGTAGCAAATCAGTTGATCGTTATCGATTGGATGAAATTCCAGGCTCCAATCGTTCTGAAGAGCCAGGTTGTCGCGGCGAATGCCGTTCACCGATGAAATCAGGCCGCGCAGGCTATCGGCAGAATCCCAGTCCCAGACCCGGATCTGATATTTCTCCGAATCCAGATACTCCTCGCTGCCCTGCCGCAAGGCGCGTCCTTCCAGCAATTCGAAGGCGGGGCCGTAGATACCGTAGCTTGCTCCGAGCGTCGACGCCAGCACATAACGGATGATGAACGCGGCCCTCCCGCCCGTTTGAAGAAACTCGGTCAAGATGTCGGGAGTATTCGGCCATTGACTCGGGCGGAAGAATTCGCGGACGTCTGTCTTCGTCAATTCCGTCAAGTAGGTGATTAGTTCGTATTTAGTGTTCCGCCACGGGAAATAAGTGTAAGACTGGCTGAACCCCAGCTTTGCCAACCGGTACATGATCTTTGGCCGGGTGAATGCTTCCGAGAGAAACAATGTCTCCGGATGCTCCCGCTTGATTTCCGTAATGGCCCACTCCCAGAACGAGAAGGGCTTCGTATGCGGATTATCTACGCGAAAAATGTGCACTCCGTGCTCAATCCAGAACGTGAACACGCTTTTTAATTCGTCCCAGAGTTCCCGCCAGTTTCCGGTTTCGAAGTCGAACGGGTAGATATCCTGGTATTTCTTCGGCGGATTCTCCGCATACTGAATGGTTCCGTCCGGTCTCTTCCTGAACCATCCCTCGTGCTCTCTGGCATACGGATGGTCGGGCGAAACTTGGAATGCGATATCCAGCGCGACTTCAAGATCCAGCTCGGACGCTCGCTTTACAAGCCGCCGGAAATCCTCGAGCGTGCCCAGGCTGGGGTGTAAGCTCTTGTGTCCACCCTCGACGCCGCCAATCGCCCACGGACTCCCTACATCGCCGGATTGCGGGGTCTGCGTATTATTGCGGCCCTTGCGAAAGCTCACTCCAATGGGGTGAACCGGCGGCAGATACACAATATCGAAGCCCATTTCGGCGATGGATGGCAGCCGCGCCTCTAAATCCTTCAGCGTGCCGTGTTGGCCGGGAACCGGCGAGGTCGAACGGGGGAACAGCTCATACCACGCGCTGAACCGCCCGCGTAGCGGATCGACCACAATCGCGAGTTCGCGATCGAGGCGCGTGGCGAGATGGCGATCGGGGAATCTGGCGATGGTCTGCGCCAACGCTTCGTTTGTGGCGCGGATGCGTTTCTCCGCGATGTCGGTTGCCGAGCGAAGAAAGCCCGCTTCCTGCGACAGCCACTCCGCATCTAGCTCCGAAGCCCGCGCACCCGCTTCTTCAACAAGAGCGGCGCCGATCAGATAGTCGACCGGAGTGTCCTGATTCGTGTCGATACGCTTCAGCAGATCGCGGCGCCACGTAACGAAGTGATCGACCCAACCGTGAATGGTGTAGAAATAACGCCCCAACTGGCTTACGCGAAAGTCGCCGAACCAGCGGTCGTTGACGTCGGGCTGCATCCGTTGTTCGCTCCAGGACGGCGAACTCTCGTGCCGAAAGAGAAGCGCCGCCGAAATGGAATCGTGCCCATCTGTGAAGATGTCCGCTTCCACGCGAACCAGATCCCCGATTACCCGCTTCGCCGGAAATCGTCCCGCGTCGATTTCGGGCTTCACACCCTCGATTGCAACCCGGCGACGCCCATCGTGTTGAGGTTTAGCCATATCTCATACTAAGATCGCCGGCATATTCGTCGCGGCGGGGACATCGATTATTACAGATTGCACTCGCGAAACCGCGGAGCGTCCCGAACGGTTTGACCCCAGCCGGCCGGCTTCGTTACGTACGCAGGCAGGCGGCCGTCGATACCCGATCCGCAGCTGTTTGCTGCTATTCCGGGAACGAACCTCTCACCGGGGTTATGTTATTACTACGGTTTCAAGGGCTCGCTAACTAATAAGGAACCTACCCCCAATGATTCGATCGCGGCTCGCATTCTCCGCTCTCCTGCTGACTGTTCCGTTTGCGCTGCAAACAGTGCTTGCGTCGGAAACCATGCCCCAGGCAGGGCAAGAAGCGCCAGTATTCACGTTGCCCTCGCAGGATGGAACCAACATCAGCCTTGCTGATTTTCGAGGGAAGTGGGTAGTCCTCTACTTTTATCCGAAAGACGGCACGCCGGGCTGCACGATCGAAGCACACAATTTCCAACGCGACTTGTCGAAATATAGCCAGGAAAACGCCGTGATCGTGGGAGTCAGCGTCGATACGACCGGCAGCCACAAAGAGTTCTGCGCCCAGCAGGGTCTGACATTCAAGCTGCTGTCGGATACGGAAAAGAAGGTCGTGAGTCAGTACGGTTCGCTACGCGACATGGGCGGCACACAGATCGCATCGCGCAACACCTTTCTCATCAACCCGGAAGGCAAAATCGTGAAAGTCTGGACTGGCGTGAATCCCAGAGTGCACAGCGAGGAAGTACTTGCTGCGCTTAGCGGCATGGAAAAGAAATAAAAGCGCACCTCGAGGCAATCTGGAAACGGAGCCGCCGCACGCCAGTGCGCGCGGGTTGAAGCTGCTATTTCCCGGCGGCTCCTTTCGCCACTCCCAATTCGTCAATCAGGATGTCGGAAACAGCGGAGATCAGCAGACTTCCTGGATTATCGGCCGTCCAGTTCACTTCCGGAATATCGTCCACGGTAATCGCCATGGCGATGGGACCTCGCTCGGAATAAACGATTCCGACATCGCTGCGTAGACGATCGAGAGCGCCGGATTTGCTGGCAATCGTAACATCGTTCAGGTCGCGGCCGATGCCGCTGTGATCTTGCTGCCTCTTCATTACAGCGAGCATCTCTGCCGAGGCGTTTTGGCTGATCAGATCCCCGTGATAGAGCTTTTCAAGAATTTCGACCATTTCCCGCGGGCTGCTCCGGCCGATTCCCCATTTGCGATTCTCCGGTTTCGCGCCCTCAACCGTAATTCCCTTTGGTCCGGCATCGCCTAGAATCTTTCGCATTATGCGTGTCTGCCGCAGACCCAATCCGGCCATGCGCGCGTTCACGGCGTTGCCGGTTACGCGATCGAGAAGCATATTAGCCGCAGTATTGTCGCTCACAACGATCATGAGGTGCATCACGTCGCGCACGGGCAATTGAACCCCATCGGAGAACTCCGTCAAGACTCCGGACCCCGAAACTTTATTTTCGGCGCTCACCGCCAGCGGTTCCGTCCATTTCAACTTCCCTTCCCCGGTTTCCGCAAAGCATTCGATCATCACGGCAAGCTTGATCGTGCTCGCCGTGCGGACCGGCTCATTGGCGAGTAGCCCGTAACTAGCGCCGGTTTGCAGGTTCTCGGCAAATAGACTCACTTTCCCTGGAAATCCGGCAATCTTATAAGCAATCCGCTGGCTCAATTTACTGGTATCGGCGGCGTGGATCGTCAGACAGAACAGGCTCCCAATAAACAAACACAGCAGTTGGCGCACTCGCATTCTCCTTTCGACGAACTCCGACAGCAATTCACTCTCTCATATATGTGCCCGGCAAACGCGAGAGTCCGGGTGGCGGGGGAACCGCACTTGTTGCAGTTGTATACTCGGTCCACAGGTCGTCTCCATAATGCGCACGGGTTCAAATACTCTGCTTGTCTGTTTGCTGGCTGGCGCGTTGCTCCCTTTGGCCCGGGCCGAGGAGGGCATGTGGACCTTTGATAATCTGCCGCTCAAACAACTGAAAGAGAAATACGGCTTCACTCCCACGCGGCAGTGGATTGATCACGTCCGTCTCTCCAGCGTTCGCTTCAACGACGGAGGCTCCGGCTCGTTCGTCAGTCCTCACGGTCTCGTACTCACCAACCATCACGTCGCGCTGAGTCAATTGCAGAAGGTCTCGAGCGAGAAGCAGAATTACGTGGCGTCCGGCTTCTATGCCGCCACGCGCGACCGGGAACTGAAAAGCCCCGATCTCGAAGTCAACGTTCTCATGTCCATGGAAAACGTGACTTCTCGCGTGATGTCTGTCGTAACACCGGGCATGAGCGACCAGAATGCGTTCCAGGCGCGCAAAGCGGAAATCGCAAAGATCGAGAAGGAAAGTCTCGACAAAACCGGACTGCGCTCCGATGTCGTGACACTTTACTCCGGCGGCGAGTATTGGCTTTACCGGTACAAGAAGTATACGGATGTCCGTCTGGTCTTCGCTCCGGAACAGGGCATCGCCTTCTTCGGGGGCGATCCCGATAATTTCACCTATCCGCGTTACGACCTGGACATGGCGCTGTTTCGGATTTACGAAAACGGGGTGCCGGTGGAAAGCAAGGACTTCCTCCGATTCAATCCCAAAGGCGCTCACGATGGTGAATTGGTCTTTGTCTCCGGGAATCCAGGCTCAACCTCGCGCCTCGACACTCTGGCTCAACTGGAGTATCAACGCGATTCCTGGCTGCCGCTCGTCATCCGCACGCTGCAGCGCAGGTCCGGCGTATTAAAAGAGTATTCGAGTTTAGGAACCGAACAGGCGCGTGAGGCAAAGACGAAACTCTTTCTGTTGGCGAACAGCCTGAAAGCCTTAGGCGGCATGTACAACGGCCTGCAAGATCCCAAGCTCATGGCGCGCAAAGAGGCCAGTGAAAAGGAATTCCGCGAGATCGTGGCAACACAGCATCCGGAATATGCCGCAGCCTGGACGGAGATTGCCGCGGCGGTGAAGCAGATGGCCAGCCGGTTGGACGAGCGCTTTGCCCTCTCGCATTCCTCCAATCTGACCGGAACCGCGCAGACTATCGTTCAGTATGTAGCAGAGATCAAAAAGCCGGACGGCCAAAGGTTGCCGGGCTTCCACGATGCCCAACTTGGCTCGCTACGGTTTGAGATGTTCTCACCCGCCCCCGTCTATCCGGCCTTGGAACAGGTCGAGTTGGCGGACGATCTCTCCTACGCCCAGCAGTTGTTAGGTCCGCGGAACGCCTATGTGAAGGCTGTTCTCGAAGGTCACTCACCTGCCGAAGTGGCTGCGAAGGCAATCCAGGGCACGAAACTGGCCGACCCCAAAGTACGCGAAGCTTTGGTGAAGGGAGGAGAGCCTGCGGTCGACGCGTCGGACGATCCCCTAATCGTCCTGGCTCGAAAAATGGACCCGTTTTCCCGCGAGTTCATCAAATGGCGCGAGGATAACGTTGAAAGCGTTCTGACCGAGGCCGGCCAGAAGATCGGTAAGGCTCGCTTCGCCGCATACGGCAAGTCCACGTATCCCGACGCTACGTTCACATTGCGGCTATCGTACGGAACGGTGAAGGGCTATCCGATGAATGGAACCATCGCGCCGCCGGAGACGACATTCTTCGGGCTTTACGACCGGGCGACCAGCTTCGGTTTCAAACCACCGTTTAATTTGCCGGAACGCTATATCGCTCGCCGCGACCGTCTGGATCTATTTACGCCTCTCGATTTCGTCAACACCTGCGACATCATCGGCGGCAATTCCGGCTCTCCGGTGATTAATCGGAATGGCGAACTCGTCGGCCTCATTTTCGATGGCAACATCGAAAGCCTCGTCGGCGATTACATTTACGATATTGAGACGAACCGCGCGGTTGCCGTTCATCCGGGCGCGATGATGGAAGCCCTTCGTAAGCTGTACGACGCCCCCGCGCTTCTAAACGAGTTGGAGGCTCCGGCGCAAAGCAGCGTGGCGACGAAGTAGGTGGGCCGGCTACTCGACCGTGGTAACAAGCTTCGATTCAATGATGCGCTGATCTGAAGTTACTAGCACGAGCCGATGCATGCGTGCCGTCGCTACGATGGCGCGGTCCGCTGGATCGCGCAGCGACGGCCCCATCGAGGCAACCTCGGCCGCGATCTCGTATGTGACCGGAAGAATCCGGAATAATGGATGATCTTGCAGGTCCGCGAACAGATCGTCAATGCTTGAGTTGATGCGATGGCTGCCTTCGCTCAGAAGAACTGCCAGTCAAGAAGCGTAACATCGCTAATCGCGATTGGCTCGCTTCTCTTCACTGCCTGTTCGAGAACCCGCGACTGATTCCGCGACAGCTTTTTCGGGTCCGAAAACCAGCGGATGAGAATATGTGTGTCAAGCAAAAGTCGGGGAATCAACCGATTTACTTTCGCACAACGTCCCAAAGATCCGAGGTATCGATGTTCGCGATATCGCCATGGAGACTCAACTTGTTGGCCCACGCCCCTCTAGGGGACTTACAAGGATTTCTCCCGGACGGCCCCAAAACGGCGACCGGACAGCCACGCTTCGTGATCGTAATAGCGCTACCCTCTTCGGCCACCTCATCGAGCAATGCGAGGCATTTGGCCTTAAACTCCGTGGCGCTGATGACCTTTGATTTCATGACAGGTTCGCTCTCATCATACATCTCAAAGTGGTCATCTGACCACTCTGGTAACGGGCCATTATTCCCGATAGTTTGCCATCGCCGTTATTAAGCTTGCTATCGAATGTTCAGCCGGTTCCGCCGCCACGGTCAGCGCATGCTTGCGCACCGATTCGGAAGTAATCGGACCGATGCTGGCGATGCGAACATTCTTGAGCGCATCGGCCCCAGCGAACTTGACGAAATTGTCCACTGCCGAGGAACTGGTAAACGTGACCCAATCGGGCGCCGTCGGAGTGGAGAAGACCTGCCGCGCGCGCTCTGCCACGCCTTCCGGCGGCACATTCCGATACGCTTCGACAACGTGCACGATGGCGCCTTGTGCGGACAAAGCGCGCGGGATGACATCGCGGGTAACGGCCGCGCACGGCATTAGAACGTGTTTGCCCTCGAGAGGTTCGGCGGCGAGGGCTTCCACCAGGGATTCTGCTACAAATTGCGGCGGCATCGTATCGACCGTCCAGCCGATTTCTTCGACAGCCTCCCGAGTTGCCGCGCCGATAGCCGCAACGCGCGCTCGCGGCTGTGCGTTCTTGGCAAGTTGCGCCGCGAGCGCGGTCACCGCATTGACGCTTGTGAAGACGATCCAATCGTAGTCGTCCATCCTTTCGGCGGCGCTTATAAGGGGCTGCGGATCGGATGGCGGCGCAATGGCAATCACGGGCAACAGGATCACCTCGGCGCCCAGTTCACGCAGCGGAGCGGCCAGTTGTTCAGCCTGATGGGGCGCCCGCGTAACAACAACCCGTTGCCCGCGAAGACGGCTCATATCCCCGGCACGTGGCGCAGTCTCTCAGCCTGCAGCGTCGAGACTCGCCTCGACGAATCCTTCTGCGCGACCATCGTGCCGATATCCAGAATCTGGCAAGCATGAAAACCGGGAACGCAAATGCTAAGCAACGTGGCTCTCCAGAATCTCCGCCGCGCCGCGCGCGAGAAAATCCGCCGCCAGTGCGCTGCCCAATTGCTCAGCCTGGCTTACCGGCCCGATTGCGCGATCGCGAATCACCTTCGAGCCATCGGGCGAGGCGACCACGGCGGTGAGCCGCAACTGATCCGCTGCCATTTCGGCATAGGCTCCTACAGGCAACTGGCAGCCGCCGCCGAGCGCGGCAAGCAGTGCTCGCTCGCAGGCAACGGCCCGCTCTGTCGAAAAATGGTTCAATTGCGCGCACAAATCGCGGGCAGGTCCCCCTTCGCGTGTCTGGATTGCCAGCGCGCCTTGCCCCGCCGCCGGGCACATCTGTTCCAGCAAAAAATACTCCGCGATTTCACTTGCCAGCCCCAAGCGGTTCAGCCCGGCCGCGGCCAGCAGAATGGCGTCGTATCGCCCTTCTTTGAGCTTGCGCAGGCGCGTATCCACATTGCCGCGAATGGGTTCGATACGTATATCCGGCCGTAACGCCAGAAGCTGAGCCGATCTCCGCTGCGAACTGGCGCCAACGCGCGCTCCTCGCGGGAGAGTTTGCAACGAGTAGCCGAGGAGGACGTCGCGCGCGTCCTCCCGTTCGGGAATTGCGGCGATCGCCAGACCCGCTACCGGCTCGGTCGGCAGATCTTTCAAACTATGCACTGCCACGTCAATCGTACCGCCAAGCAGCGCTTCTTCGATCTCCTTCGTGAAGAGCCCCTTGCCCCCCGCTTTGACGAGCGATGCAGTCTGCAAACGGTCGCCCATCGTCTTGATAATTTCGATTCCGGTCGAAACGCCAAGTTCCTGCAATCGGACGGCAACGTAGTTCGCCTGCCAGAGTGCCAGCGCCGAACCACGGGAGCCGATTGTTAATTTCACTTGGGGCATTTACTTCTCCCCTAGCCGGAACATGCGCCGCAACAGGTTCACGGCATCGCCCGCGTCTTCGTTCGCCTGTTCCGATGCCTGGCGGCGCATTTCCGAAATCGGCCCGTGCGCAATTTTGTTGATAATACCCCGCGTCAATGCCTCCAACGCGTGCTCCTGCTCATGCGTTAACTCACCCAGACGGGGGCGATAGCGAGTCAGCACTTCCAGCCGCACGCTTTCGAGCTGCTCTTGGAGACTCACGATCGTCGGCGTGATATCCCGCGCCCGAAGGCGCGCCGCCAGCCGTTCGACCTCCTGCGCCACAATGCGCTCCGCCTCGTTCGCCACTTCCTTGCGGCCTTGCAAGTTGCGGTCGACGATCCGCTGCATATCGTCGATGTCATAGAGGAACGCGTGTTCCAGCTCGTTGACGGTGGGCTCGATATTACGCGGCACGGCGATATCGATGAAGAACATCGGCTGGCTGCGGCGGGCTTCGATTGCGCGCCGCACCGACTCTTTAGTCAAAATGTAATGCGGAGCCCCGGAGGATGTAATGACGATATCCACTTCATGCAGCCGTTGCAGCGTCCGCTCATAAGGAAGCACAACGCCATTGAACAGCCGCGCCATTTCCTCCGCCCGGTCGCGGGTTCGATTGGCTATCAGGATGTCGGTTGCGCCCGCGCGCTGCAGGTGTCGGGCGGCCGCCTCCGACATCTTTCCCGCTCCGATGATCATGATCTTGCGCCGGTTCAGCGAACCGAAAATTTCACGCGCGAGTTCCACGGCGGCATAGCTTACGGAGACCGCGCTCTGGCCGATTTCGGTTTCGGTCCGCACCCGTTTGGCAACGCTGAAGGCGCGAGTCAGCACCGCGTCGAGATAACTGCCGAGCGCTCCCTGCTCGCGAGCTGCGGTGTAAGCCTGCTTCAGTTGGCCCAGAATTTGAGGCTCGCCCACCACCATCGAATCGAGGCTCGAAGCGACGCGGAACAGATGGCGAATCGCGTCTTCCGCTTCGAAGAGATAAAGGTGCGGCTGCAGGGAATCGACGGCCAATCCATGAGTTGCCGCAAGAAACTGGCACAGCAGCGGCGCCGGATCGGCAAAGTCTTCGAGCGTGGCGGTCACTTCGACTCTGTTGCACGTTGAGAGAATGAGTCCCTCGCGCAACCCCGGCTGCTCGTGAAGCCGGTGTAGCGCATCGGGCAATTCGCCGGTTCGAAACGCAACACGCTCGCGCACCTCCACGGGCGCGGTGCGATGGTTTAAACCGGCAACGGCAAGCTTCATTACAGGAGCAGGCTCCTCAAGCTTAAGTGAATGCCCCAGGTCACAATCGCGCACACCAGCACGCTCACAGCAAGCCACGCCAGCCTGCGTCCGCGCCAGCCCGCCGACACGCGAAGGAAGATCATCGCCAGGTAGATCGCCCACGTAAATAAGAAAAACGCAATTTCCGGATCGGCGACCCAGCGCGTGCCCCGTTCGATAAACGCCCAGACAATGCCCGTCGCTGTGCCAATCGTAATGAACAGGAAGCCTATGTTCAGTGCTTGCGTAATCAGTCGATCGAGCGTTGCCAATGGCGGCAGTCCTTTCCGGGCTACGGGGCCATCCTTGCGCTTGAGCTGCCGCTCCTGCACCAGGTAGAACACCGAGCCCATGGACGCCAGCACCAAAGCCGCATACCCGATCAGCGCCGTTGCAATATGCACCAGCAGCCACGCACTCCGTACCTGTGGATTCGTCCAGCTTGCGACTGGAAACTCAGTGGCCCCAATTAGCGTCATAAAAAATACGAGGGGAAATAGACAGACCGCGAACAAAGAGATCCGGTAATAGCTGTACGCAATCAAAAAGAAGACCGCGATCAGGAACGCGCAAAATGAGGTCGTCTCATAGAAGTTGCTGATGGGGAAGTGGCCCAGTTCCGCCCAAAGCTCCACGATTGAAACCAAATGGAAGACCACGCCCGTCGCGAATGCGATGAGGGCTGGCATGAATAAGCGGGCGCCTTTTTTGAAGATCACCAGCAGCGAATAGATCAGCCCGCAGGCGTAGAGGGCGGCGGCCGTGCGCAGCCAAAAAATGCTCATGTGTCCGGAGTGCTCTGTGAGAATTGCCCTATAACCAGTATAAGAGGCCGTTCTGAAACAATGGCTGGCTCCGGGTTGGCAATGTAAATGGCGCCACGATGCCATCCGATTCCGGTACTCCATCCGCTTTTGGATATTTCCCCTTTAGAATCGGCCAGTACTGCACAAAGTCCATGGAATCGCCCCGAAATTCAACGCTCGTCGCATTACTAGCAACTGAGCGCGTAAATTCAAGCATCAATGAAGCAGACGGTGGTGTAAAACCACCGGCCGATCGCGACGAAGTGAATATAGCTTCATGGAACAGTTTTTAGCAAATAGGAAAGCCATCGTCACCGGCGGCACAAAGGGCATCGGCCTCGACGTGGCCCGAGCGCTTCTGTCCGCAGGGGCCAGTGTCGTGATCTGCGGCCGGAATCGACAGCGGATCGATCCTGCTTTATCTGAACTTGAAACGAGCGCCCCCGGCCGTAAAGTCGCCGCTTGTGTGGCCGATGTAAGTGACAGCGGCGCCGTTCGCGAGTTGTTTTCGTTCGCCGACCATGAACTCGGAGGCCTCGATATTCTCGTGAACAATGCGGGCAGCGCGGTGTTTCGGCCGGCGGCCGAACTGAGCATCGAAGAATGGAACCAAACCATTGGCACAAATCTTTCGGGAGCATTCTATTGCAGCCGTGAAGCGCTCTCCCGGTTCCGTTCCGGAACGGGCGGCTGGATTGTAAACATCAGCAGCCTGGCGGGAAAGAACCCGTTTGCCGGCGGCGCCGCCTACAACGCGTCGAAGTTCGGATTAAACGGAATGACGGAAGCGCTCATGCTCGACCACCGTCATGACGATGTGAAGGTCAGCTACATTATGCCGGGCAGCGTGGACACTAAATTTGGCGGACATTCCGGACAGGAGAAATCCGAGTGGAAGATTGCGCCGGAGGATATCGCGGAAATCGTGTTGGACATTTTACGAAAGCCTGGGCGTACGTTGGTGAGCCGCGTGGAAGTGAGGCCCACAAAGCCACCAAGGAAGTGAGCGGCGGCGATGCAGAAGGAACAACAATCATTCATGAAGCGGGGTGACTGGGCGATGAAGCAAGCGAGGAGACTACCGGAAATCGATTTGGAATTCGGCTTGCTCAATGCAGTATCGGCAGCTAGCAGAAAGGAGGAGAGGACCATGAGCCGACTCCACCAAGCTTTGGATCCGACGAAGACGGGACGGGAGGCTGAATCCCTGGATCGTACGCTCCGCAAAATGATTGTGGGGCAGGACGAGGCCATTGAGCAGATCGTCGACATGTATCAGATGTATCTGACAGGGATGACCGCTCCGGGCCGCCCCATTGCGAATTTTCTCTTTTTGGGCCCGACGGGATCCGGGAAAACACGGACCGTCGAGGCGCTCGCCGAATCGCTGATCCACAATCCGCGCGCGGTCATCAAAATCGATTGCGCTGAATTCCAGCACAGTCACGAGATCGCGAAGCTGATTGGCTCGCCTCCGGGCTACCTGGGACATCGTGAAACGCATCCCCTGCTTAGCCAGGAAGTGTTGAATCAGTATCACACCGATACGGTGAAAGTGAGCTTTGTCCTATTTGATGAAATCGAGAAGGCGAGCGATGCTCTCTGGAATTTGTTGCTTGGCATCTTGGACAAGGCAATTCTCACGCTGGGCGACAACCGAAAAGTAGACTTCTCACATTGCATGATCTTTATGACCAGCAATCTCGGAGCGACCGAAATGGCTGCCTTGAGCGCTCCGCGGCTTGGGTTCCAAAGCTTCCACCAGAATGGGGCCAATAACGGAAGCGTCGTGATCGACGAGAAGCTCAATCAGAAACTCTCGAAGACAGGCGTTGAAGCAGCGCGCCGGAAGTTCACGCCCGAGTTCATAAACCGCATCGATAAGGTGGTCGTGTTCAAACCGCTCGGCAGCCCGGAACTGCGGCGAGTGCTCGACATCGAGTTGGGTCTGGTGCAACAGCGCGTACTGCATTCGCCCTCGGAAAAATCGTTTGTTTTCACGGTAACGGCGACGGGAAAAGACTTCCTGTTGAGCGAAGGCACGGATGTAAAATATGGAGCCCGGCATCTCAAACGGGCCATCGAACGCCTCCTGGTGCAACCGCTATCAAATCTGATCGCAACCGATCAAGTGCTGTCGGGAGACTGGATTCAAATAGACTACGACTCCGACGATCGGCGTTTGGCTTTCACCAAGGAAGCCGAAGGTCTGGAAGTTACCGCGATGGCCAACATGCTCGAGAGCAATTTGGAAGCTCCTCCAATGGCAGCGGCTGCTTGCGTTGTGGCGGAGACAACCAAGGGCCAGCTAGCTAAATCCTCCAAAAAATAACTACCCTCCACATTGCAGCCAAAACTCCGGCGGTCCTTCGGGACCGCCTTTCTTTGGGCCGGAGAACCGATAATTCGCACACCGAGCCATGCAATCCAAACCCCTCAGATAGGCGGATCGCATACTCAACGCAACAAAATCTTGAAACCGAGCCGGAAGCGTCAGCGACCATTGCCTTGAGCCACTCAGCAAAAGCCGGTAACTCTTGCATCTTCGACACAGAGCCGCCTTGCGTCAGCAAGCGGGTTTTTTCGGATAACCCGCGCACTCTCGTGCAGCGGCTCCGTTGAGGACGCCGGTAAAAACGTCTGCTCCTTGACAGTCGCGGTTCGGGCAGATAACCGGGCGTCTTCGTCACCTTGGTGGCCCGCCGGGCCATGGACACTCCGTTGAAGACGCTCTGAAAGCGCTGGGCGGGCGGTTGCCCGAACCCGATCGCTCACGCGAGGCGGCTCTGAGTGGAGGCAACCTGGAAACAGAGCCGCAGCACGTGAGTGCGCGGGTTGAAAGGCGCGTTCATCCGATTCTGCGGCCCGCCGGGCCATGGGTACTCCGTTCCAGGTTGCCCCGACACAAAACGGGCCGGATCGCGATTGCGAACCGGCCCGCTGTTTATTGGAATGAGGTTGGCGTTAGAAGCTGTACTTCAGACCGAACTGAATGTTCCGTTCACCCTGCGAGCTATTGAGAAGACCGAGATTCGTGCCGAGGCCGTGGTCCGGAGCGTTCAGTATGGGCGTGTTCGTGAAATTAATGAACTCCCCTCGGAACTCCAGGTTTTGGCGCTCCGTGATTGGGAATATCTTGACGAGGCTCAAATCGATAGTGTGCAATCCAGGCCCACGTATCGTCCCTACACCGCAATTACCGAAAGTTCCGGCGGCGGCAGGTCCATAGGCGTTTGGATCGAGCCACTGGTAGCCGCCCAGCGGCGAATTTTGCGTGCCAAATACCGTGCCGGGAACCAGGCAATCCGCCCGCGCGCCGCGGGAACCAGTTCCCGAATTCTCCGGCCCGCTGATCGTTAGGGGGAACCCGCCGTGGAAGCTCGCGATGGCGCTCGCCTGCCAGTCTCCGGCAACCAGATTAACAGCTCTGTTCAGGTTCTTTCCAAATCGGCGGCCACGCCCGAAGGGTATGTCGTAGACAACATCGCCGGTGAACACGTGTTCTACATCGTAGAAACACGGCCCCCACTCGGCCGCGGAATCGTACACATTCTGCCAGTATGCGGACTGGCTACCGGACTGTCCGCCAGCACCGTAGTATCCGATGGCATTGGACATACACTTCGAATACGTGTAGGCGAGTGAGTATTGCAGACCCTCGCTCAGACGCTTCTGCATGACTGCCTGCAAAGCGTGGTAGCTTTGATTACCATTGGAGGCTGTGCCCGACACCTGTCCGATTGCACTTACCAGGGCCGGGTTGCCGGCGAAGAACGCTGTCGGCGCTACCGTGCCGTCAGGCAGGAGTTGACTTTGCAAATAGGGCATCGGAACCATCAGATGAGTGGTGCGCTGGCCTACATAAGCAAGCTGCAAGGTGGTCGTTGAACCAAGCTGGCGTTGGACACTCAGATTCCATTGATTCGATACCGCCGGGCGCACATTGGGATCCCACACCCGAAGAGTCGCTCCATTCAGCGGATTGATGCTAGCAGAATTGAAAGGATTGAAGCCATCGTCGAGCACGGAACCGGGCAGGCCGGTCCTTAATTTCGTATAGTCCAACTCGTGCTCGCCGGCAAATGGCGGATTGATCGGCAAGCGAAGATTCGTGCCCGTGCCTTCGAGATAGGAAGACAATGTATACGCTCCGCGGAGCACGAATTTGCCCCCGCCCGGTGTCCAGGCAAACCCAATACGAGGCTGGAAGTTAGTCAATCCGTTGTATTCGTTGTACAGAGCCTCGCAGTTGTTGTATGGACAACTCCCCTGGCCGGCAATATATTCCTGACCGGTCGATAAATCAAAGTTGGCCTGGCGATTCTTCACCTCGACCCAAGGCGTGTGCAATTCATAGCGCAGTCCGAGGTTGAGCGTCAAATTCGGCGTGACGCGCCAATCGTCCTGAAAAAAGGCAGCGAAAATATTTGCGCGCTGGCCCCAGGTGCCGCCGTTGACGCCGCCACCGATGTCGTCAGGCAAGCCCAGCAGAAAGTCGGCTTCCGCGATACCGGCTCCGGGAGCGCCCGGTTTACCCGCCGTCGCGGTCGCCAGCGGATTTGGCCCGGCGGTATAGCGGCCGTCGAAGGTGAATGTCCCCGCCCGTCCGTTGTTGCCGGAGTAAAACGTATCGACGCGCTGGCGCTGCCCCTGGAAACCGAGATGCATCGTGTGCGAGCCCTTCGTGACAATCAGCGTATCGCCGTATTGGATGACAGTATCGGCGAAGAGCTGAAAGATATCCGAGTTGCCAATCGAGGCCGCATTACCCCCGTTAAGGGTCATGGAAGGCAGAAAGGCCGAGGGAATGCTTGGCAGACCAACCGTCTGCGCGAAATTGTCGAGGCCGTTCGAAGCGGCTCCATTGTTGAGGAAGACATAATTGACTCCGAAGCGCGCATCGTTCACGATGGTCGGCGAAACCGTGCGTGTCCAGTCAAGTACCCCGTTGTGCGTCGGAAGATTGTTAAAGCTGTTGTATTGCAATGGCCGGCTGTCGGTGGATGGATTTTCAATGAAGCTTTGCGAATAGCGGCCGAACATCCGGTCCTTTTCGGAAATGTTCCAGTCGACCTTCGCGTCGCCCTGGTCGCCATTAATCGCGCTGTGCGTCGAATACAAGTAGTTATTGACGAGCCCGCCGCTGGTGGGCATGGGATAGTACTGCGAATTGACAATTTTCGATGCGACCGGACTCAGCAAGTTCGTTGGAATGATGTTTCCGGCGAAGGGAACGCGGTTACCGGCGCTATCCAGCGCATTCGGATTATAGAGTTGCACCGGATTGGCGCTTGTGAGCAGCTCTGAGAAATCCCCCGAGCGCTCTTTTGCCGTTAATAGAGAAGTCGCCGAAACGCTCGTAGGCGTATCGAAGCGCTGCCCTTGGTAATCCACAAAGAAGAAAAGCTTGTCGCGCTTAATCGGGCCGCCGAAGGTGCCTCCGAATTCATTCCAGCGAAGCGCCGCCCGGCTTGCATCGCTGAAATTGTTCGACCAGCTATTAGCATTGAGCACATCATTGCGGAAGAACTCAAAAGCGCCGCCATGAAATTGATTTGTTCCCGACTTGATGCTGGTGCTGATAATGCCGCCCATGAAGTTGCCGAATTCGGCTGGCGCGTTCTGCGTGATTTCGTTGAATTCCTGGATCGCATCGACGCTCGGAGCATAGCCGACCAGGTTGTCCGATACCTGGTTGTTGTCCATGCCGTCCAACAAGAAGTTGTTGGTCTGCTCGCGATTGCCATTGACGTAGGGACGGCCACTGCCGCCTGTCGTCTGGCCATTTTTAAAGCTGGACGGATCGGGGTGGACCGTGCCCGCAGCAAGCAGCGTCAATTGCACGTAGTTGCGGGTCGCTAACGGT
The DNA here is from genome assembly GCA_000381625.1 of Bryobacterales bacterium KBS 96. GTDB lineage: Bacteria > Acidobacteriota > Terriglobia > Bryobacterales > Bryobacteraceae > KBS-96. The sequence continues at coordinate 6,073,595 of KB906767.1, read as the reverse complement.
AGTGCGGTATTCGTTCGCGCATCGATCACCTGCCCCAGTTGCGTCGATTCGGTCTGCAGGATGGGGGCCGCCGACGTGACTTCGACCGACTGCGAGATGTTGCCGACTTGCAGTTGGAAATCCATTCGCGCAGTTTGATTGAGCACCAGCGTGACGTTCGACTGCTGGCTTGTTTGGAATCCCTGGGTTTCCACTTTGACGTTGTACGTGCCGACCGGAACGCGCGGCAAGTTATAAATACCGTCGCTATTGGTTACAGTCGGCCAGGTGGTTCCACGCTGTGTATCGGTGGCCGTGACCTTCGCTCCGGCTATCGCCGCTCCAGTTGGATCTGTCACCCTGCCGGTGATCGCGGCCGTGACTTCCTGCGCGAAAGACAATGCTGGCGCGAGGGTCAATACCGCGAACAGAGTGGCTACAGCGGCACAGTAAGGCGCCAACCGTAGCCAGGAATTAAAATGTGAGACTCTCCTCATTCAATCCTCCTGCCGGAGCTTTTCGTTTTAGCGTGACCGGCGACGTTTAGACAATTACTCGGAAAGTTAATGCGATTGTAAGGAGGACCGGCACAACTGTCAAGGCAAAAGAAAGTATAAGAAAGCATAGTCATTTCTTTTGTTTTCCATATATGTTAGATGGATTACTGTTTATCGAAACCTGAACCTTCGAGGCGAAGCGTAAGCCTCGCTTTTTCAATAGCTCTGGTTCTGTAATTAATAGGGAGCGGGCCCTGGAACGCAGCGCGATCTCCAGATGGCGCCCGCTCGCCGGCCGGTGAGTTTCATTTGCCATACCGGCAACGGTCATCAATTTGGCGAACGTTTGATACTCTCTCCCAGGTCCGCCGCATGTCGTGGGGTCGCGAGCGAGCGCCGGAAAATTCATGCACAAAGAACGGGCCGTACCGGAACTCCGATACGGCCCGCTGGGACTTAGGAATAGTTAGCGTCGTGCTGCGCCAAACGAAAGAGGCCGGCTTTCCTCTCGTTCATCGGAAAGCCGGCCCATATCGAACGTCATCAAACCCGGTGGGGCTTGATAAGGTCGCTCCACCTCAGAAGTCGTACTTTAACCCAAGCTGTACGTTGCGCGCTCCCTGGGAGCCGTTGATAAGGCCATTCGTTGCCCCGACTGAATGGGTTGGCGCATTGAGAATGGGAGTGTTCGTGAAGTTGATGGCTTCGCCTCGTAATTCCAGGCTCTGGTGCTCGGTAATCGAGAAACGCTTCACGAGGCTCAAATCCAGCGTATTTAAGCCGGGTCCACGAATCGTTCCGTTACCGCAAGACCCGAAGGTGCCGGTCGGCGTGGCGTATGCAGAGGGATCAAACCATTGGTAACCGCCGACGGGCGAATTTTGCGTACCGAAAACTGTGCCCGGAACGAGGCAGTTCGCCCGGCCACCGCGGGATCCGGTGCCTGTCGTATCGTTCGCTCGAATGGTGAGGGGGAATCCGCCATGCACGCTGTAGATGCCGCTAAGCTGCCATTCGCCGACGACGGCATTCACTACGGAATTCATGTTCTTCCCGAAGTGACGGCCGTGTCCAAACGGCAGTTCATAGATGACGTTCGCCGTAACCACATGCGTGACGTCATAAAAGCAAGGGCCCCATTCCGACTTCTTATCGTAAAGGTTCTGCCAGTAGGCCGACTGGCTGCCCGATTGGCCGCCCGCGCCATAATAGCCGATGGCATCGGACATACATTTGGACCAGGTATATGCAATCGAGTACTGCAGTCCGTCGCTGAGGCGCTTCTGCATGACAGCCTGAAGAGCGTGATAGGTCTGGTCGCCATTGGAGGCAGTGCCGGAAATCTGGCCAGTCTTTCCGAGAGAAGCGACAAGGGAGGGATTACCAGAGAGATACGGGCTCGGCGCCGTTACTCCAGGAGAGATCAGTTGCTTCTGGAAATACGGCATAGGCACCATTAGGTGAGTGGTTCGCTGTCCGACGTATCCCACTTGCAGAGTGGTCGTGGGGCCAAACTGTTTCTGTACAGTGAAATTCCATTGATTTGCCACCGCCGGACGAACATTCGGATCCCATAGACGGATCAGAGCGTTGTGGTACGGATCGGTGGTCGTGGTTCCAAATGGAACGTAGCCCTGGTCGAGCGTCGAACCCGGCAATGTGGTTTTTTCCGTCGTATAGTTGAGCTGGTGTTCGGAAGAATACGGGGGGTTTAGCGTCAAGCGAAGGTTCGTCCCGGTTCCTTCGAGGTAAGTAGAAAGTGTGTAGGCGCCACGAACCACGAAACTGCTTCCGGCCGGAGTCCAGGCGAACCCAATACGAGGCTGGAAGTTCGCCGCGCCTTGATACGTGTTATAAAGAGCGCGGCTGTTTCCATTCTGACCAGGCTGTTCAACAGCGCCGGAGATAAGGCCGAAGTTCACCTGGCGATCGTGGACTTCCACCCAGGGAGTGTGGAGTTCCCAGCGCAGTCCGAGATTTAACGTCAGGTTCTGCGAAACTCGATAATCGTCCTGGAAAAACGCCGCGAAGATGTTCGCGCGTTGTCCCCAGGTGCCGCCGTTGATGCCGCCGCCCACAATCGAGGGAAGACCCATCAAGAAATCGGCTTCGGCGATTCCGGAATACCGGCCGTCATAGGTGAACGTGCCCGCTCGTCCGTTGTTGCCCGAGTAGAAAGTATTGATTCGCTGGCGCCATCCTTGAAAACCGATATGCATTGTATGCTTACCCTTTGTCAGGATGGCCGTGTCGCCGTACTGGATCACTGTGTCGCCAAATAACTGGTAAACATCAGCGGTCCCGAAGTTAGAGGCAACGCCTCCGGTGAAGGCCTGCGAAGGCAAAAACGTGGACGGAACGCCCGGTATCCCAACCGTGTCGGCGAAATTGTTGAGGTTGTTAGCCGCTGCCCCGTTGTTCACGAGAACATAGTTCACACCAATCCTGGCATCGTTCACGAACGTGGGGGTAACAGTGCGGGTCCAATCAAGAACGCCATTATGGGTTGGATAATTCGCAAAAGAGTTGTACAGGAGCGGATAGCTTCTTGTTGTCGGATTATCGATGACGCTCTGGGAGTAACGGCCAAACATCCGGTCTTTGTCGGAGATATTCCAATCTACCTTGGCATCGCCCTGATCACCATTAATAGCGCTTTGCGTCGAATACAGGAAATTGTTGACCAGAAGATTGTTGTTTGCGCTGGGATAATACTGTGATGTGACAATCTTGAGGGCCGCCGGGCTCAAAAGGTTGGTCGGAATGAGATTTCCCGCGAACTCTGCGCCACCTGCATAAGGGTTCGTAAGCTGAATCGCGGTCTTTTTTCCAGTCAAAGCTGGGTTCAGAAGCTGCGAGAAGTCCCCGACACGTTCCTGTGCCGTGAGGAGCGAAGTGGAGGTGAGACTGGTGGGCGTATCAAGCCGCTGCCCCTGATAATCGACAAAGAAGAACAATTTGTCTTTCTTAATCGGGCCTCCGAACGTGCCGCCAAAATTGTTCCAGCGGAGAGCCGGTTTTTTCGCGGCCTTGAAATTGTTCGCCCATTCGTTGGCGTTTAATTTGTCGTTCCGGAAGAACTCAAAGACGTTGCCATGGAATTGATTGGTGCCGGACTTAATGGTGGTGCTGATAATGCCGCCCATGAAATTGCCGAATTCGGCTGAGGCGTTATTGGTAATTTCGTTAAATTCCTGGATAGCATCCACGCTCGGCGCATAGCCGACCAAGTTGTCTGAGACTTGGTTATTATCGACGCCGTCCAAAATGAAGTTATTGGCCTGCTCGCGGTTGCCGTTCACATAGGGGCGGCCGCTGCTCGCCGTTGTCTGTCCATTTTTGAAGGTGCTCGGATTGGGGTGCACGCTGCCCGGCGCAAGCAGGGTCAACTGCACGTAATTGCGAGTCGCCAGAGGCAATTCGGTGTTCGTGCGGGAATCGATGATTTGCCCTAACTGAGCCGATTCGGTCTGCAGGATGGGAGCGGCCGACGTAACTTCCACGGACTGCGAAATGTTGCCGACCTGAAGTTGAAAGTCCATGCGAGCAATCTGGTTTAATTGCAGCGTCACGTTCGATTGCTGGCTGATCTGAAAACCTTGGTTTTCGACTTTGACATTATAAGTGCCCACCGGAATACGCGGCAGATTATAAACGCCGTCGCCGTTCGTTACCGTCGGCCAAGCGGTTCCCCGTTGAGTGTCGATCGCGGTCACCTTCGCTCCGGCGACCGCAGCCCCACTTGGATCGGTAACGCGGCCGGTAATCGCCGCCGTGACATCCTGGGCGAAAGACAACGCCGGCGCCAGGACTAAAGCCGCGAGCAGAGTTACTAAAACGGTGGGGCGGTCAGGAGCCGTCCGTAGCAGTGCTTTTAATCGTGAGGTTATACTCATTCACTCTCCTGTTATATGGGAATAAACTGCTGAGCGAAAAGTTAGTGCGATTGTAAAAAGGGATTTGTCGATTGTCAAGCCATAGGAAAATATAGGAAGACATATACTTTCCTATTGAATTCCATATAGCAATTTATCTCACATAAATTGGCATTTTACTGCCTTTTCCTGTAGGCCACAGAAAACGATAACTCACAAAGCTTCAAATGCTTGCTGTTCCGGAATCGCCAGCCAAAGGCCGTTGGAATTCAGGATCAATTTCGATTTGATAGCCACTCGCCAGCCGGTTCGTTTCATTTGCCATACCGACCACAGCCATCAATTCGGCGAACATTTTATTCGTCATACCCTTCTTTTGAGCGGATACTGAGTGTGATGCAATACAATATCCACACTGATTTGTTACGCTGACTGCAACGTAAATCAGCTCTTTTGTCAGCGGATCGAGGGCTCCTGTCGCCATGATTTCCTTGATGCTCTCCCATGTCCGGCGCATGGTCACGGGGTCATGAGCGAGAGCCTTCCAGAAATTGTTGATCCAATCCGTCTTCCGGGTGGCGCGGATATCGTCAAACACTGCCCGCGCTTCGGGGCCGGCGTCTTCGTATTCAATGAGACCGAGAGTTGCCATTCGTTGCTCCTTGTCGTCCTGTGGCGCGCGATTCATCGTGCCGGCGGGCAGTTCACTGCCCGCTAAAGTTTGCCCTCGCCTTACACCGCCGGCAGCACTTCCAGCATCCGGTCGATCTCGGCCGGGTCGATATAGAAATGCGGTGATGTCCTGATCCAGCCCTGGCGCGGGGCCGCGGCGATTCGCGCCTCGCGGAGTTTGGTGACAATTTCACGGGCATCTACCCGGGGATGCCGGAAACTCACAATGCCCGAGCCGGTTTCGAGTGTGCGTTCCGCAAGAACTTCGTAGCCTTTTGCGCGAACGCCGCGATAGATACGGTCGGCCAGGCGCTCCACGGACGCGGTGATGTGTTCGACGCCGATTGCAAGCAGAAACTCGATCGCCGCCCGCTGCCCGAAACAGCCGATGGTGTTCAGGGTGCCACACTCATACCGCCCGGCGTCCGGCCTCGGGGTCATGTCACGGGACGCGTAGTCGGCGTAACCGGCGGCGTTTGTCCAACCGAATTCCACTGGCTCTATTTGATCGAGGCGATTCTTTCGGACGTACAATATGCCATTTCCCTCGGGACCAAGCATCCATTTGTGACCGTCGGCCGAGAGAGCGTCGATCTGGGATCGCTCCACGTCGATCGGGAACGCTCCCATGCCTTGAATGGCATCCACAAAAAAGAAGCAGTTGTGTTCACGGCAGAGCCGGCCGATGGTGTCGAGGTCTACCCGGTAGCCGCTTAGGTAATTGACATAGCTGATCGCCAGCAACCGGGCTCCGCGAATCGCCTCGGCAATCCGATCAAGCGGATCATGGATGGACAGCCGGCTAATCTGAACGCCTTTGCTCTCTAAACGGAGCCAGGGGAAATAGTTAGCCGGGAACTCTTCCTGGAACACCACGATGCGGTCGCCCGATTTCCAGTCAAGCCCCAGGGCGATGGTGGCAACCCCTTCCGAAGTGTTCTTGACAATCGCGATCTCGCCGGAGGAGGCGTTAATGAGGCGGGCGGCGGCGCTCCGAAGTCCCTGGTAAGCCGCCATCCACTGGTCGTAATGCAGAGAACCGTAGTTCAGGGCATCATCGGCCAGTTGTTTCATGGCTTCGGCCGCCGGGCGGCAAAGGGGCGCCACGGCCGCGTGATTCAAGTAGGTAAGCTGGCTCGTGACTGGAAAGTCGTCCCGGTAACGCTCGTGCAGGGGCTGGGAGGCCGCGCCGCATTCTTTTGCGACCGAAGAGAAACCCATAGACATGAGCATACGTTAATAGATCAAAGGGCTCCATGCGGTTGAGGAGGGGTTTCCTCGATTCCAAAGCCGGATTTAGAGCCTATACTAAAAGAGCGGAGGAGCAAGGGCTGTATTGACAATCGGCCCGAGGCCCTGGAGGTACCCAATGCGGCGTTTGTTCTTAAAGTCGCGGATACGCAAGCCCGCCAGCCTGGCGATGGCTTACCTGCTTCTCGTTTTCACGATCGCGCCGACGGCCTTCGCGGGCGACGACAAGACCGATAAAAGCGACAAGAGCGACAAGGGTAAATACAACGACCCGGCGGATATCGGCGACCGCAATGTCTCCGGGCACGTCAATTTCTATTCCCTCGAGAAAGAGATCGCTCTCGGCAAGCAGATGGCGCAGGAAGTGGAACGCCAGTCGCGGATTATTAACGATCCGGTCGTCGCCGAATATGTGAACCGCATCGGCCAGAACCTCGTCCGCAACTCCGACGCGAAAGTTCCATTCACGATCAAAGTCCTCGACGATGACACGGTGAACGCCTTCGCGCTGCCCGGCGGCTTTTTCTTCGTGAACTCGGGCCTGATTCTAAAGGCCGATACGGAGGCCGAACTGGCCGGCGTGATGGCGCACGAAATCGCGCACGTTGCGGCGCGCCATGGCACGCGGCAGGCCACGCGCGGCGAAATCGCGAACCTGGCGACCATCCCACTGATTATGTTCAGCGGCGGCTGGGCCGGGTATGCCGCCTATGAAGGCGCTAGTCTGCTGATCCCAATGAGCTTCCTGAAGTTCTCGCGCGCGTTCGAAGCGCAGGCCGATTATCTGGGCTTGCAGTACATGTACAAGACCGGCTACGATCCCGAAGCCTTTGTCGATTTCTTCGAGAAAGTGCAAACGCTCGAGAAACGCAAGCCGGGTACAGTCTCGAAAGTCTTTTCGACACACCCTCCGACAGACGACCGCATTGCCAAAGCGCAAAAGGAAATCGCCGATATCTTGAAAGCGAAGCCCGAATACGTCGTGACGACATCGGAATTCAACGATGTGAAGGCGCGGCTTGCGATGCTTGAAAACCGCCGCAAGCTATCGGAGCCTTCGTCCGATCCGAATAAGCCGACGCTCCGCCGTAACCCCAATTCGACAGGGCCGATTGAGGATGAGACCGACGGCTCGAAGAAATCGAAGGGCGACGACGAAGACCGTCCAAAGCTGAAGCGCCGTCCGGACGATGGCGGTAGCAGCGACGACAATTAATTTCCTCCTGATCATCAAACAGAAAGGCTGCGAGAAATCGCAGCTTTTTTTGGGTCCGTCGAAAAGGCGTGACTTCGATTCGCGCTCCGGCAATTCGCCAGGTGTGTAATAGAGCGGCTCGTCATTCACTCCTACAGCCTACCTGATTAAAAAATCTCCATTTCTAGCCAACCAAACTAGGAACTCTGTCGTCCTATAATCAGATTGTCTATGGGAAGCGAGAAACCGAAGGCCGACCTTTTACCGGGCACGCTCGACATGCTGGTTCTCAAACTACTGATGCGCGGCCACTTGCACGGCTACGCGATCGCGCAACTGATTCAGCAACTGTCCGATGACCTGCTGCGTGTTGAAGAAGGCTCTCTCTATCCGGCTCTCCAGCGTCTGGAGATGAATGGCTGGATTGAAGGCGAGTGGGGCCTGTCGGCGAACAATCGGCGGGCTCGTTTCTACAAACTCACGCCCGACGGACGTAAACATCTGACTGAAGAGTCTGCCCGTTACCGCCAGGTCACGGGGGCAGTGGCCCGCATCATGGGATTCGCCTGATCGAAGCGAGCACACATGCAAGCCGGTTCCATTTGGAAACGTTTTCGACGCCGTTTACGGTATTGGCTGAATCAGAGCGAAAGGCAACGCCTGCTGTGGGAAGAAATGGAATTCCACATCGAGTCCATGGCGCAAGACCTGGTCGCCCAAGACATACCGGAGGCGGAAGCGCGCGCCGCGGCGCGCAGAAAATTTGGCAATATGACACAGACATCGGAAGACGCTCGGGTTGCCTGGACTACCCGCTGGATGAGTGATCTCTGGCACGATCTGCGCTATTCGTTTCGTGGCATGCGGCGCGATGCCGGATTCACGGTTTTTGCGATCCTCATCGCCGGCCTGGGTATCGGCGCCAGTTCTACTGTGTTCAGCGTTGTCAATGCCCTGCTGCTTCGTCCACTCCCATTTCGCGATCCCGTACGACTGGTATGGATCAGCAACGGCAACGAATCTACCAATACCCAAACCGAGCACTATTCGGACCTCCGGGCGTTGAACGGATCATTCTCCGATCTGGCGGCATTCGCCGATTGGGGCGTCGGCAATAGGGAGCTAACCGGGACTGGTGACCCGCAGCGTCTGACGAGCGTTCCCGTCACTGGGAACTTCTTCGCGATGCTCGGAGTTCAGCCTCTAATCGGAAGATCGTTCACCGCTGAGGAGTGCCGCGGTAGCTATTCCGCGCCTCCGGCCATGCTTTTGAGCTACAACTTCTGGCGGCGGCAGTTTCTATCGGATCCAGGAGTGGTGGGCCGGAAGCTGATATTGGACAATCATCCGGTGACCGTGGCGGGCGTACTGCCTGCATCTTTCGATTTCGGGAGCATCTTCACTCCCGGCACACAGATGGATATCTTTGTTCCGTGGCCGCTGACGGATCAAGCAAAGCCGCGTGGTAACACCATGAGGATCATCGGAAGGCTGAAGCCCGGGGTCACGGTGCGGGCTGCACAAGCGGAATTCACGGCTTTGGGAAAGCAACTCGACAAGCAGCATCCGGAGCGGAACGGCATTATTCCGCGGCTGATGCCGCTGGCGCAGCACGTGAGCGGGCGAGCGCGTCCAGCGCTGTTCGTGCTGTCCTGTGCAGTCGGCATAGTGATGTTGATCGTCTGCGCGAATCTTTCGAATCTGGAATTAGCGAGGTTGAGCGCGCGGCAAAAGGAACTGGCGATGCGGAGGGCCTTGGGGGCGGGACGTTTTCGGCTGGTTAGGCAGATGATCACCGAGAGCGTAGCGCTCTCGTGTTGTGGCGCCGCATTAGGCCTGATTCTCGCCGTGGCAGGCACGCGCGGGTTGGCTCACCTTCATGCTTTCGAGCTTCCTCTGCTCTCGACCGTTCAGATCGACGGAAGCACGCTCGTCTTCATTTTGTTGGCGGCGGTCGGCGCCGGCGTGCTGTTTGGATTGTTGCCGGCGTTGCAAATTTCAGAATTATCGCTTCGTGCAGGGCTCGAAGACGCTGGCCGCGGGTCGACCGGCGGCAAGCGGCACGCCTGGATTCGCGACGCACTCGTCGTTTCCGAAATTGCGTTCGCCTGCACCTTACTGGTCGGAGCAGGGCTGCTCATGCGGAGCTTTCTTCGTGTTCTGGACGTGAACCTTGGCTTTCAACCGGAGCGAGCGGCCGCGCTCAGAATTGACCCGAGTTTTCGCATCTCGAGGTTGGCGCAGCAGAATTCCTTTATCGATGATGTGCTACACCGCGCACGGTCTGTTCCCGGTATTACGACAGCCGGGATCACCGACGTCCTTCCGCTGCGGGACGATCGGATGTGGTCGGTATCTGTAAAAGGACAGTTTTACGAAAAGGACCGCCACCCCGAGCCATATATTCGCGTTGTGACGGACGGATATTTCGAGGCGGCCGGAATTCCGTTGCGGGCGGGGCGAGTGTTTACGGAGAGAGATCGCGCATCGAGCGAGCCCGTAGTGGTAATCAATGAAACGATGGCCCGGACAATTTCGCCTGGCCAGAACCCGGTGGGTCAAACGATTACCGATTACCGCCGGCAGCACGTCTTGGGCCTGGTCGTGGGCGTAGTCGCCGATGTTCGTCATGCATCTCTCGAAGCGGCGAGTGGGCCGGAGATGTATCTCGCGATGCGGCAAACCGGCGATTATGCAGCCATGCAACTGGTAGTGCGAACCGCGCTTCCACCAGACAGTTTGGCGGCAGGCATTCGAACGGCTCTTCGGCCGATCGACCCGAATCTACCCGTCCGCGAGTTTGTAACGTTCGAGGATCTCGTTGACAGAGCGGTGTCGCCACGGCGGTTCCTGATGCTGCTGCTGGCCGGATTCGCGGCTTTCGCTTTGGCGCTCGCTTCTCTGGGGATCTACGCTGTCATTTCCTATTCGGTCAATCAACGGGTGCAAGAAATTGGCATTCGGATCGCGCTTGGCGCGTCCGCCGCCGACCTGCAACGCCGCATCGTGCTCCGGACGCTTGGATTGGCCGCTTTAGGTCTCGCGCTGGGAATGGCAGGGTCTCGAGTTTTGTCGAGCGCGCTCGGAACTCTGTTGTACGGGATAACGTCCGGCGACCCGGTCACATTTATCGAGGTGGGAACCGTCCTGATCGCGGTTGCGGCGATCGCTGGGTATATTCCCGCATGGAAAGCATCCAGGATCGATCCGATGGTTGCCTTGCGGTCGAATTAACGGACACAAATCAGCAGATTCTGGGGCACTGACGCCTCGCCGTTGTGGCCCGCTCTCCGTCCTCCACAGTCACAGAAACCTCCGATATTTTCATTCCCTCTATGAATTTGAAAAAAGGCCCCTTACGGGCCGCGTCCTCCTGAAGCAAAGTCAAGGAGGCAGCCGCGATGGTTACGCTCTATCCGGGAGTACAAAATCATGCCTTCTCGCGTTGCGCTGCGTGGCAGTTACCGGCAGCATTCTCCGAAAGCGATCAAAATAGGCCGTCCTGCGATAAACGAACGACTGGAAGTGACGCTTGTATTGCGTCGTAAACAGGATGCGCCACATCCGTGGGATCTCGATATGTATCTGTCGCACGACGAGTTGACCGCCCTGCACGGCGCCGATCCGCAAGACATAGATGCCGTGGAGAGGTTCTGCTTCGAACGCCATTTCTCAATCGTGCACTTGGATGCGGGGGCCCGGACGGTGGTCGTTTCCGGCAGCTTTGGAGATGTGACTTCGGCGTTCGGAGCCGATGTCGAATTGCATCGCCTCGACGCGCGCACCTATCGCAGCCGGCGAGGGCATCTGTATGTACCCGAGGAACTCGCAGGCCGGGTCATCGCCGTGCTTGGGTTGGATACGCGGCCTCCAGCGCGGTCGTCCAAACAGTTTCAGCCGCGGGAGGGAAGCACAGGCTCATATACTCCTCGCCAGCTTGCCGGGCTTTACAATTTTCCTGCGAACGCCACGGGCAACCAGCAAACCATCGCGTTGATTGAACTCGGGGGCGGCTACCGCAGCGGAGACCTGCAGCATTACTGGAAGCAACTCGGGCTGAAGAACGTAAAAATTTCGGCGGTATCGGTGAACGGAGCGGTGAACAAAGCGACCGGTGATCCGAGTGGCGCTGATAGCGAAGTAGCCCTCGATATTGAGGTTGCCGGAGGAATTGCGCCGGGCGCGAAACTCGCGGTCTACTTCGCTCCTAATACCGACCAGGGCTTCCTGAATGCGATCAATGCCGCGATTCACGACCGGGTGCGCAAGCCCTCGATCATTTCGATCAGTTGGGGCGGACCGGAAGACCGGTGGACACGGCAGGCTCTCGACGTGTTTAATCAGGCGTTTCACGATGCCGCGTTGATGGGTATTACTGTGTTTTGCGCAGCGGGCGATGCGGGATCGTCGGATGGCGAGGCGGACGACAAGCCGCACGTCGATTTCCCCGCATCCAGCCCCTGGGTGGTCGCTTGCGGCGGCACAACGCTAATAGCAGAGGGCGGGAAGATTGCCCGCGAAACATCGTGGAACAATGACACACGGAGCGCAACCGGCGGCGGCATCAGCACGTTTTTTCCGGCGCCGGCTTACCAGGCGCAGGCGGGCATCCCCAGGTCAACTGTTCGGCCGAATTTTGCCGGACGCGGCGTGCCCGATGTGGCCGCATCCGCCGATCCGCAAGTCGGTTACTTTGTTATTGTTGGCGGGACTGCGGGCGTGGCCGGTGGAACCAGTGCGTCGGCCCCGTTATGGGCCGGACTGACCGCGCTGATAAACGAGGAACTTGGATACCGCGCCGGCTTCCTGAACCCGCTGCTGTACGGAACGGTAATGCAGCACAAAGCACTGAACGACATCGCTACGGGCACAAACGGCGCGTATTCGACCAAACAGGGCTGGGACGCCTGCACCGGGTTGGGATCGCCGAACGGGCAAGCAATCCTCGATGCCATCCGAAAGGCGCACGAAGAGTCAAAATAGGACTCCACGCTAACGGAACTGGCCGACAAATGCTGGATGCCGGCGCCTCTGCAAGCAGCTCATCGGTCGCGATGAACCACGCGCCGGCGCTTTCGCGCCAACCTACTCTGCGCGAAGAATCTCGACCACATCCATGTTGGCAATACGACGAGTGGCAACCCAGATGCTCGCCGCCGCAACCAGACAGATGAAGATCGTCGCGAGAACATAGGTCGCAACGTCAAAGCCTTTTGCTCCTTCAATCAGACCGCCCAACAGCTTCCCGGTACTCGCAGCACAGGCAATTCCGCCGAGAGCGCCAACGACAACAGTCGCTAAACCGTGGCGGACAAGCCTCGTGCGCAAGCGCGTGGGCGTTGTCCCTAGCGCCAGCCTTACACCCATCTCGTGTGTTCGCTGCGTGACGGCATACGAAACGACTGCGTAGATGCCGATAAGCGCCAGCAACAGAGCAAAACTTGCAAAGAAGGCCAGCGCCGTTCGATAGAACTTCGGACGGGCGAAGGCCCGATCCATCCGTTGCTGCATCGTTTCCACGCCGTACACGGGAACGCCGCTATCAACCGACTGCAAAGCGGCCTGGATCGCGGCTACTTGGTCTTCGGGCCGACCTTCGACCTTCACGACGAACGTCGAGTCAAATCCTCCGGGATTGTACGCCGGAATGAACGTCTCTGGCGGATCCACATCGAAAACATCCGAGATGTACTGACCCATAAAATCAAGATTTCGGACGACGCCGACGATCTTTCGCACGGTCCCATCCGGACCTGTGACCATGTGTCCAACGGCATCGGCCGGCCGCAGCCAAAGCCTCGCGAATGTTTCGTTGACCAGCAAGACCTTGGCGTTAGATCGGACTTCGGCATCGGTAAACTCGCGCCCATAAAGAACATGCCCGCCCGTCGTTGCAAAGTAATCGGCCATGATTGGGATGACATCGGCGGCCATGCCCTGCGCCGATGGATGACCGTCAAACGCATACGGACCACCCATGAACTTTCCAGACAAGAGAGGCAAGAACTCGGTGGAGCTTGCATTTCGCACTTCCGGCAGGCGCCGCAGACGATTCAGCACCTGTTCAAAATACTGCAGCCGTAGCCCAGGCTTGTCGCGGACCGTGCCATCCAGCGCGACGCTCGCGGTAACGACACCGTCGGCCCTAAATCCACGGTCGATATGAAGCTCGTGGGAAACCGCTTGAATCACCGATACTGAAGCCGTAAGTAAAACAATTGTGAGCGTTACCTGTGCCGCAACCAGCACATCTCGCACGATCCGCGAGCTGCGCAATTCGGTAGACCCTCGCGCCACAAACAAATGTATTCGGCCAACGCTCAACGCGGGCAACAGGCCGAAAAGCACTGCGCTGAGCACCGCGACCCCGACCATGAATGCGAGTACTCTCACATCAAGAATGGTGTAGGTCTGCGACGGCAACGGGGCCGGTTGCACTTTGCTCGCCAATGAAGTTGCCCAGACCGCAACGATCAAGCCAAGCCCAGCCGAAACGATCGCCAGCAGCAGACATTCCGTGAGTATTTGCTGGATGAGACGCGCCCGGCTTGCGCCCAGAGCAGAACGGACCGAAAGTTCGTGCTGCCGGTCGGCCGTCCGCGCCAGCATCAGATTCGCGAGATTGGCGCAGGCAATCAGCAAAATCAATACCGCAACACCCATCAGAAGAAGCGAGGCATTTTTGACGTGCCCCGCCAGTTCGTCTGCAAGAGGCATCATCATCGGAATCCAATCAGCCCGAAACCTGCGATGCGGCTCGAGGTGATGCACATCGGCCGCGAATGCTGCCCGAGCTTTTGTCCAACCGATGCCGGGTTCCAGACGGCCGATCGCCGCCCATCCGTTGTTACCACGCGTATACTCCGGCGACTTCCATAAAACTGTGCTTGCCGGATAATCGAAATTCGCCGGCATCACGCCAATAATCCTCAACGGCTCGTCCGGGCGCGGTTGCAATCCGTAGACGCGGATCGTCTTCCCGAGGACTTTGTCGCTGCCGGCATACAATTCTTGCCACAGCCCATAGCTGATAACCGCGACTGCATGATCTTCCGATGCAAATGTTCTTCCGATTACCGGTACCGAACCCAGCAAAGAAAAGAAATTGCGCGAAGTCATTGTGATGTGCGCCCGCAACATATGTTGCGGCTCGCCGATATTCAAGTCGCCGTCTTCAAACAGCGCGGCATCCTGGAGGTAGTTCGAATGCCGGCGCCAGGAATCGAATTGCGCCGCACTATCATGCGGAGGAAGGAAATGAATTAATGCCGCCAACCCGGCCGGATCCCGGAAAGGCAAGGATCGCAACAACAGTGCGTTAACGACGCTGAAGACGCCGGTATTCGCGCCGATGGCAACGCCCAGCGCTATAACCGCAAAGCCCGTCTGCCAAGGACGTTTCGCCCAAAGCCGCAACGCGTGCCGGCTGTCGCGTCCGATCTCGATCGCAAGTTGAACGGGAAGAGAAGTCGTGAAGTCGAGCAGTAAACGCATCCAAAGCCAGACAACTGGAAACCCCGATTGCGCTTCGGCTAGTTCATCCCGAAACTCATGCTCCATGGCTTTCGCGTACTCCTCGCGAAATGCCGTGGGGTAGAGGTGTAACAGAATCCGATAGAACTTAAGCATGTCTGGCCCTCCCGAAAGTTGCCGCCGCCATTTCTGCGAGTTCCCGCATGCGCGCTGCCTCCGCCCGCGCGACTTGCCTCCCCAAGCTCGTAATCCTGTAATATCGTCGCCGCTCGTCGTCGAGATGCGGATCCGGCCGTTCATCCGATTCCTCAATCAATCCGAGGTCCAGCATCTTATTGATCGATCCGTATAACACACCCGGTCCGAGTTTGAGCTTTCCATTCGTGCGCTTCGCAATTTCGCGCTTCAACGCGTAGCCATGGCGGTCGCCTTCGCCGAGCGAGAGCAAAATGTGGAACACGGCCGGCGATAGCGGTATCAGATTGTCCGACGATGACACACTAGTACAATAACAGATCCAGTGAGTCGACATTTATACCAACTTCAATCACGTCCAGGCGCTGCAAGTCGCAGGACGAAAAGGGATCGGATTGCTGCGCTCCGGCAGGTGTGTCAGTTGTTGGACACGCTGAGCCAGGTAGCATCCGTTCAGGCTGAATCCCGGGTAACGTTCGGAAAGTGTTCTCCTCGGGCGTGCATACGAGTTTATGGTCGAGGTGGTGAGGCGTCAGCGACTGAAGCCGCGAACGAAAGTCTGATTTAGCTCATCGTCACGAGGCGGTTCATCTCTCGACTGGAGCTGGCGTCGGAGCCTTGCTCAGTAAATTCCATGCAAAGAGGTCGTTGGCTCCAGATCTCCCAGCTCTGTAACCTACCAGCCCCATGGCTTTTTCCCTTCTACGGAAGCGGCTTGATCTTAATATCCCGAAACCAGGCGTCGTTATCGTGATTCTGAAGGCTGATGGGGCAATCCTTCACAGGTTGATCGACGAGCAGACGGTACACCTCCGAGTTCGCGCCCCATCGCGTCGCCAGGTCCTTTTTCATCTGCTCCGTGTTCAACGTTGTATCAACCACCTTCACACCATTCAGCCAGTGTTCGACATGTTCGCCCTTCACGATCAGCAGTGAGTGATTGAATTCGCCGGCGGGTTTTGAGGCGGCCTGCGATGGACCCATGATGCTGTATAGCGCTCCGGTCTGATAAAGCAGGCCACGCCGGGCATCCGGGTGGCGCGCGTTATCGATCATCTGAAATTCGAAGCCGACTACGTACACTTGTGCGCGCTCGCTGGAACCGATCTTCGATCGATCGGCTTCGGTGCTGTGATTGATAGCGTAATCGACCTTATCCTCGAAGCGCTTCGCGCCGGCGGGCACTGTCTGCTTTGAGAGGACGACAAAACGCTGAATGCGATACTTCATGCCGCTGTTTCCGCCGGGCGCGATCTTCCAATCCCATTGGAGCTCGAAGTCTCGATACTTCCGCTGCGACACCAGATCTTCCGTGATACGCGGATGCGGCTTAGCCTTCAGGCATCCATCGTCGATGCTCCAGGCGTCGCCGGGCGGAATTTCGCCGGCGGGATCGATCCAGTGATTCATGGTCCTGCCGTCGAACAGCAACTGCCAGCCCTCGGCGCGTTCCTTCGCTGAGAGCGTGTTGTGAGGTTCAGCAGCTAGAACAGCAAAGGATGATGCGCACAGAGCGACAACGATCACCGCGATGGAAGAAGCATCTCGAGGCATAAAGTGATTTCATCACAGCGTCTGCCCAGCGAAGATGTCCTGGGAACAGCAGATGCGCGCCAACGCCCCAACCTGGCTGGCGCTTGATCTTCGCATGATGTTCCAAGGGCACTTCGAACGCGGCTTTGCCTCGACCAATACCGATGTCGAACGGTTCGCGAACCTTCTTGGGCATGCGCCCCGTACTTATGACAGCTTCGCTACGGAGATGGCGAAAGCCTCGGAAGGCGTAATCGCCCAGGATGCAATCATCCGGGTGGCGCTTAATCCGATGGAAGAGAGCGTCCCTATTCGCCTAGGTCATCTCCAATAAGCATCACTGCGCTCACTGAACTCGCAATCGCGAGCGCGAAGGCAATCCACAGTACATCGCGATAACCCGCAACGAACGATTCATTCACAGCTTGCCGCTCCCGCGGGTCAGTCGTTTCGATGGCGGCTAGTTTATCGCGCTGCGAGTGAATCCGCTCGCGATCGGCTGGCCGCAAATCGAGATGGGTCAAGCGCCGATCGAGAACCCTGTTGAAGACGCTGCTGAGGATGAGGCCGAAAACAGCGACCGCCAAAACGCCCGCCACTCGTGAGACAGCATTGTTGACGCCCGATGCCACACCGGCGCGGTCTTTCGGTATGGAGTTCATCACGGTTGTCGTAAGCGGCGCCACGCTGATCGCCATACCGAGCCCCAGTATCGCCACGGCAGGGAAAAACGTGGTCCAGTAGGAACCGCCGACGCCAGGTCTGGCAAACAATGCGAACCCAACGCTCGCGATCAGCGGGCCGGCAACAAGCGGCCGCTTAGCGCCGTAACGCTCGACCAATCCGCCGGACCAGCGCGACAACAAGAACATCAGCAGAATGAATGGCAGCAATGTGGCGCCGGCCTCAGTCGCGGAATAGCCCTGCACCTGAATCAGGTTCAGCGGAAAGAAGAAAAGTACACCGCTGAGCGCGGTGTACAGAAATAACGTCAGCAGATTGGCCCCGGTAAAGTTGTGCGAACGGAATAGCTGCAGCGGAAGCATCGGCGCCGGTGAGCGCGCTTCTACAAAGAAAAATCCACTGAGCAAAACTAAACCGGCCATACCGGCGATCGGAACCGATTCGATCAGTGCGAAGACGATGCCGCCAAGTCCCATCGTGGCCAGTAGGGCGCCGAGCCAATCGACCCCCTGGCTGGTGTTTGAGGAGCGGCTTTCCGGCACACGCCAGATCGTCAGGCCGAGAACTGCCAGCGCAAGCGGCAGGTTGATGAAAAACACCCACCGCCAGGATCCGTGCTGAACGAGCCATCCCCCGAGAACGGGGCCAATTGCCGCAGTAATCGACGTGAAACCGGACCATGTTCCGATGGCGCGCCCTCGTTCCTTAGCAGGAAAAGAAACGCTGATCAGCGCCAGGCTTCCGGGCACGAGCAGCGCCGCGCCGACGCCTTGCAGACCGCGGGCTGCAATGAGCCATTCAATACTGGGAGCGGCTCCACACCACGCCGAAGCGGCGCCGAATACGATCACGCCGATGGCAAAGATCTTGCGGCGGCCATAGATATCGCCAAGAGATCCGCCAGTGAGGAGCAGCGCCGCTAAAAAGAGCCCATAGGATTCGACAACCCACTGAACGCTACTTATACTTGCATGCAATGCGGACTGTAGCGCGGGCAGCGCGACGTTCACGACAGTGCCGTCGATGAAGGCCATGCTCGAACCGAGAATCGCCGCAGCGAGGACCCACGCGCCGGCGCCGGCACACGGCCGATCGAACCGGCCTGTGAGCATTACGCCTTCGTCGCACGGTGGATTGGCCATGTTGGCCATGACCTATTTTGCACTCCGACGTGATGACAGCATGCCTCCGATGCACACAGGAGACTCTGTTGAAGAAAGGCCCTTCGACCGCACTCGGTCGGTCATTCGTGCCGTAACGCAACAACGGGATCGACCCGAGCCGCGCGATGCGCCGGGATGTAGCATGCTGCGGCTGCGATCACTGCCAGTACGACGCCGACCAGCATCAGGGTCCAGGGATCGCGCGGGCTGATGCCAAACAAAAGGCTCGACAACAAGCGCGTAAGACCCAGCGCCCCCAAAAGACCGATGGCCAGGCCGGCCGCCGTAAGAACCATGCCACTCTTCAATACCAGGCTGAGTTGAGCCCAGCGGCTTGCGCCCAATGCGGCCCGGACGCCGATTTCGTGAGTACGCTGCGCCACTGAATAAGAAATGACTCCATAGACCCCGATGGCGGCAAGCAATAATGCGAGCCCGGCAAAGACGCCCAGCAGTATGGTGCGCAACCGGTTCGCTCCCAGAGAATCCGACTTGATCTGCTCCAGCGTCTTGACCTCGTCGATGGCCTGATTCTTGTTGACCTGCCAGACTGCTCTTTCAATCGACTTCACGAGTTCAGCAGGATCGATGGCGCCCCGCACCACTAGTGCGGTGTGGGTGCTCGGGCTTTGCTTGTACGAGACATACAAACCCGTGCTCGAACCATCAAGGCTGTATGCTTTTTCGTCCGCCACCACGCCCACGACTTGCCAGGGGATCTCCGGTCCAAGGGCGGGCTGGCCGGGAATGATCTGTTGAATCAAAATACGCTTGCCGAGCGGATCTTCATTTTTGAAATAGCGCTTCGCCATCGTCTCGTTGATCACCGCGACTGCAGACGTTCCCGGAGTATCCGTTTCGGCGAGCCAGCGGCCTTTGATCAAGTGCATTCCAAGCGTGGAGAGATAAGGCGGGCTCACCGGCTTGAAACCGCACGAGGGCCGGTTGGAAATGTCCACGAAAGGCCGCCCCTCGATCAGAAAAGGCATTCCATCCGGCCAGCCTTGGAGGGGAAGAGCACTGGTGGTAGCGGCATCGCGTACGCCCGGAACCGCCTGCACTTTCCCGAGTATCTGTCCCACATAACTGATAATGCGGGGGCCGTCCGGATATTGTTCGGAGGTCATAGGAAGTTGCATGGTGATCACGTTTGTGGTCTCGAAGCCCGGATTGACCTGCTGCAGCCGGTAAAAGCTATGGATCAAGAGGCCGGCGCCGGAGAGCAAAACAAAAGCTATTGCAATCTCAGCCACCACCAAGGCATTTCGAACGTGCGTCCGGCCCATGCCGGATGTCGCTCCCCGGCCGCCTTCCTTGAGCGAACCCACCAGATCGGTCCGCGCGCTGTGAAGCGCCGGGAAGATGCCAAACAGAATTCCGGTGAGGATCGCGATGCCCGCCGCAAACAGCAACACCTGATCATTGAGTTGAACGTTGGCTTCGGCCGGCAGGAAGAATGCCGGTATCCATGCCTTAAGCCCGAGCATCAGGCACCAGCCCAGCGCAACCCCGAAAACGCCTCCTACGCCCGCCAGCAAGACGCTCTCCGTAAGGAATTGGCGGATCAGCCGCCCGCGGCCGGCGCCCAACGCGGCCCGGATGGCGACTTCGCGCTCACGTCCCGCGCCGCGCACAAGCAGCAGATTGGCGAGATTGACGCAGCCAATCAGCAACACGGCGCCGACCGCGGCGAGCAGCAGCAGAAGCGACCGGCGAAGGCGATCATCTACCAGCCTGTCCTCGTATCGATCAACAGTTGCGCTCCATCCTTTGTTGGACTCGGGATAGTTGTGTTCTATACGTGCGGCAATGGCCTTCATCTGCTCGCGTGCTTGCCCAACGGTCACGCCGGGTTTCAGCCGCGCCCACGAGATCATCCAGTGATAATCGCGCGTCATCTCGGCCTGCTTGAACGCGAGCGGCGTCCACACGTCCTGACGTTCTCGATCGAAGAGTCCCGGAGGCATCACGCCAATCACCGTGTAGGGCGCGCCACTGAGCCGGATGCGGCGACCAATGATGCCGCGATCCGCGCCAAACCGGCTCCGCCAGATACGGTTACTCAAAACCACTTCGTATTGTTTGCCGAGTTGATCTTCATCGCGCGCAAACGTGCGCCCCAACATCGGCTTCGCGCCGAAAATATCGAAGTAAGGCGCCGACACGCGCGCGTCCCGCAACTCCACCGGCACATCCGCGTCGGTCAGCGTCAGCGAGTCCCACGTCTGCGCCGCCATGACCGTGAAGACTGTATTTTGATTCTTCCAATCGAGAAAATTTAGCGTAGAGATTCCGTTACGATCGGCTCCCGGAGGCTTCTCCCAGACGTTAACAATGCGTTCGGCAGGGGTTTGAGAAGAACGGCGTCGACAAAGCTAAAAATAGCCGTCGTGGCGCCAATGCCGAGCGCCAACATGAGAATAGCTGCGGCCGTAAAGCCGGGGCTGGCGCAAATCATGCGAAGGCCAAACCGAACATCTCTGGTCAGTTGTTCCATTGCGACTCCACGAGCTTCTTAGACGGCTTCCGGAAATTGCGGTTAGCCTAACACAGATTCAACGATCGCAAACGGCGTGCGGCCTAGCTGCGGAGGCGCAGAGGACAATCAGATACAGGCGTAGCACGCGGTTCCCTTTTCGAGTGATTGCGAATTCTGACGGCCTATGACCTTCGGAGCGCGTACCAGCGCTGGGCGCGTGGTGATAGAGGGTCGCGAAATTGGTTCACACATTCCCACGCGAGTTGCAGGCCCATAATGACCAGCGCACAAACTAAGCAATAAAACGAGATTTGATTCACGATTTGGAGGGCGTTGTATCGCGCCGGATCGCCAACTCCATCGACCATGACAATCCAATTGCCCGCCCTGACAAGAATGACCACGAGCACAAATCCCGCCGCGCGCAACGCCAGCCGAACTCTGGTGCGGGCGGCCGTCCAGTGCGGGCTTGACAGATTCACGGATGCCAGCACGATGCCCGCCAACGCCAGCAAAATGATGGGCCAATGCAGACGAGTCCAAACAGGCCCCAGACCGATTGCCGCGGCGGCCGGCCCAAAGAGGAGATATGGCGCGGCCGGGATGCACTGCCACCAAATGACGAACGCGCTGCCCATGATGATTTGAGCCACGGAATCGGCTCGCGGGATAACATCCGAACGCTTGACAAGCGCAGGCAACGAACGCGGGCTCCACTTGGTGATACAACGCAGGTTCACGCGCGGCGAGAAGAATTCGAATGCTACAAAAGCTACGGTAATCCACGCAAACACCGGAATTACGACGAGAGGAACCGCTAGCAGCGCCGGAAGAATTTGATGGACCGGATCGGCGCTGACCAGCACTGTCACGATGGCGACGATGAATCGCACGGCCAGCGCCGCTAGAAGTGCAATTTTCAGCGTTAGCCAATAAATCGGAAACAGCCCGGGGCCAATCAGATATTGACGGCGCCCATAGCGCGCGGCGACCACGATGGGATGGCCGTGCTGTTTGATCACTTCTTCCTGCTCCGCCTCCGTCAACGGACGGCCAAGTTCAGCCTCTTTTTCTTCCATCTGCGACAGGATGTTTTCGGACAGCTCGCGCAGAATATCATCCTGTGCTTTCCTGGGAAGAAACGTTCTGATGGATTGAAGATAACGTTCTAAAAGGTCCACAATCATGCCTCCACGTTGCTCACAGTTGCCGTTTTCCGCGCGGAAGAGATTTGGTCCGTTTCGCGGATTTCCTCTCCGGACGACAGAATGCGGTCCAGCGAGGAATTAATACTGCGCCACTCTCGCAGCAGTTGCTCCAGAATTTGGGCGCCAGCGGCTGATACGCGGTAGAACCGCTTGTTGCGTTTGTCCTGTTCCCGCCATTCGCTGACGAGCAAGCCTTGCGTTTCCAACCGGCGTAGTAGCGGGTAAAGAGTGCCTTCGTCAATCGCCATCCCGGTATCGGCGAGCGCCTTTCGGAGGGTGTATCCGTAATGCTCGGCCCGCAGTTGCGCCAGAACGGCGAGAATCAGGCAACCTCGGCGCAGTTCAAGCCTGAGATTTTCAAATAGATCGTCGTTCATGGCCAGTACTGTATGTCACCCACTGTGCTATACACAGTGTGCGCCACACAGTATTGGCTGTCAAGTGAAATTGAAAAATTATCGCTGCTGATCACCCACGAATTCCCACAACTCTTGGGCGCTTACATCGGATACCGCCCAGTAGCTCATGCTTGCTTGCGCCCAGTGAATCACGTTGTACCCCCTCTCGTTCGACAGTTTGGGAGGGGAATCCGCAACGGGAGATGGCCAGGAGAAAAGATTGATTTTGTGCTGGTGGCGCAAATACACCAATGCCGCAACCGCGTGTCCGTCCAGGTAATCGAGCCTTCCGCCTTTAAGCGGAAATCCCTCCGCTTGCAGATCCTTTACGGCCGGCGCGAAATCGATTTTCCCGCTGAACCAGGGCTTCACTGTATGCCGGTCGGATGACACGACGTCCGTCAGGTGATCCGCCATGAGCGATCGAATGTGACTCGATACAACTTCCTGCTGCACGGAACGGCTTCGGGAAACCTGCCTGAGCATAAGCATCGACAGGAGACTCAAAATAAGTAGCGCCCCGGCAAACGCGGCCATCATACGCGGTCTGAAAAATGGCTTGCGAACCGGCTCAGGCTTTTGCGGAAGTTGGGAATGGCCAATAGCCGCGTGGATTCGTTCCTCCAGATCTCGCGGATGTTCAAAACGCAGGCTGGGCGACCGTAACAGTTGGCGCAACTCCTCGTCGCTGACGGAAAACGCCTGGCAATTGGGACAGCACTCCCGATGACGCTGAAATTCGAGCATCCTCGCGGCATCGAGTTCTTCATCGATATAAAGATCGTGCAGACCGTTGAATTCTTCGCAGTTCATTGTCCAACCTTCTGGGCCGCATCACTGAGCCGGGCGCGGAGATCCCTCCGCGCTCGTGAGATCCGCGACATGACGGTGCCGATCGGCAGATCGGAGATCTCGGCAATCTGCTTGTACGAGAATCCTTCAAATTCTCTTAAAACCAATACTTCGCGATACTCCAGCGGTAAATCTTTAAGCGCTTTGTGAACGGATTCAAGACTTGCCGCTTTGATCAGCACGGCTTCGGGGTCCAGGGAAGCGCCATCCGCATATTGCGGCTCATCCGCCAGGTTTGTGGACAGCCGATGGTCCCTATTCCTTTGCAGCCATGTGTAGAATGTGTTCCGTACAACCTTTAAGAGCCACGCGCGCCCGTCTGCCTCGACACGGAACGTATGAAACGAGCGCAGCGCTTTCAGATACGATTCCTGAACAACATCCTCGGCGTCGTGTGCGTTGTGGGTCAACCATCGCGCTAGATTGTAAGCGGCGCCGAGGTGCGGCAGAAGCATTTTTTCAAACAGATCGACAGTGGGAGGCATCGGTTACTAATTAGAGCCACGCGGCGGAACATTCAAGAAGATGCAAACTGCCGCGATTGGCTGCACGCCGGCGCTTCGATTTACAGGGCTTTTGCAATTTGCATACAAACTAATCTGTTAACCAGTCACGATGATTGTCCCGGTCATCATCGGGTGAAGTTTGCAATAGTATTTGTACGATCCGGGGTTTCGAAACGCAAAGGAAAACGTCTGGTCGGTATCAAGAACTGGAGACGAGAATTCTTTTTTTGTGCCGACCACATTGTGCGGCACGTCGTCTCCATTCGTCCACGTAACCGCCGTCCCGGCTTTCACGCTAAGAAGTTTGGGCGTGAAGGAAAAATTGTCTATCTTCACTTGCGCGGTAGGGCGGGCGTCCTGATTGCTCGGTTTCCGCGCCGGATTCGCCGCGAGGTTGGAATCGACAACCGCGAGCAGATTGCGGCCAGCCACATAGTTCACATCCGTAACGCCAAGCAGTTCCCGCAATTGTCCGGACGGCACTTTCATTGGCCCCGGAGACGGAGCCATTCCGGGCTTCGGTTGTGGAAACGCCGTCGACATTGCGGTATGGAAGCTAACATTTCCCTCTACCTTCTGCATTGTCTGGTGGATGTGTCCGTTCAGCACGGTGACCGAGCCGAATCGCCGCATATAGGACAGGGCTTTCGCGCCATCGTCTGTTCCCCATCCCCACTCTGGATAGATGGTCCAGAGCGGGATATGGGCAAAAACCACGAGCGGCATGCTGCTCGAAAGGCCGGCCAAATCCTTTTCAAGCCAATTTAATTGATCCGAGCCAAGCGATCCAAGTCCGCCGGCCTTCAGATCCACTACGTTTACCAGGCCGACAAAGTGAACGCCTCGATGCTCGAAGCTATACCACCCCGATCCCTTTGTGTTCTTTCCGTAGCGCTCCAGATATAACTGCCCGTTGCCGGTAAGCACGTCGTGTTCTCCCGGTACGAAGAAAGACTGCTTTACCTTGCAAGACCTTAAAATCTGATCGAGAGTATCGAATTCGCCGGGTTTCGAAAGATGACTCAGATCTCCGGTGTGAATGAGGAAGTCCGGCCGCTCATCGAGTGCGTTGATCTTATCGATAGCTAGTTGTAACGTCGCGGTTACGTCGTTGTTGGCGGCTTTATTGAAGCCGATATGACTGTCGCTGATCTGAACGAAACCGAAGCCGGAACGGCCCGCCGTTTGATTATTTATCTCTTGGCCGAACGCTCTGGAACCCGGTACGCCGCCGCCTACAGTCCACACCAGACCGGCGCCCGCCCACGCCATGCATTCAAGAAATCCACGGCGGTCTATATTGTCGCTGCCCGCATTGAGCTTAATTTTCTCAGGCAAGTTCTTCTCCTTTGGAGCGCCTTCGGCCCTCCTTGCCAGACAGTACCCAAGCAGCGGGCTAAAAATTCCCGCTCGCTAAAATAATGCTTTGCCCGCTCAGTTCGCGATTTTTACCCGGGAACAATTGCCTTGCTGGATATTATCCGGGTAAAATAGACCAGATGGAAGACGAACGCACTTATACCGCCTTTGCGGGCGAAGAGATGATTGCCTCGGGACCGCTCAAGGCGGTGCTTCTCGATGTGAAGAAGCGATTTGACGCGGGGCAGGTCTCGATTATTCTATTTGAGGATCAGACCGGCCAGCAGGTGGATTTCGAACTTCGCGGGCCAGCCAGCGAGGTTTTGGCTCGTGCGCTACCGGCGCCGGTCCACAACGGACCCGGTCGCCCGAAGCTTGGCGTAGTGTCACGCGAGATTTCGCTGCTGCCGCGCCACTGGGCCTGGCTCGAACAACAACGGAACGGGGCCTCGGCGGCGCTCCGCAGACTTGTGGACGAGGCAAGAAAGCAGGACCCCGCCGGGCAACGCGCCCAATTGGCGATGGACGCCGCAAACCGCTTCATGTCGGCCATGACTGGCAATCTTCCAGGCCATGAGGAAGCCAGCCGCGCCCTTTATGCATCCAACCGTGCCCGGTTTGAGGACGAAATCCGGAACTGGCCGCACGATATCCGGACGCACGTGCAGCGGTTGGCCGAAGCGGCATTCTCCACAGAAGTTTGCCCCGCCTGAGGAAACGGTGATGCATTGAGAACTTCGCCGAGAGCGGACAGTGAACTGCCGCCAGCACGATAAAACGTGCGCCACAACGTTACGGATTTACGCTACAAAATCCGCTTTCCCATAGCCGAAAGAATCAACTCCACGCCGAGCATTGCCGTACGATTGGCGGCGTCCAGCACGGGGTTCACTTCGACGAGTTCCATGGAAATCAGCCGGTCGCTATCGCAGACGATTTCCATTGCCAGGTGAGCCTCGCGGTAGGTCATGCCGCCGCGGACAGGCGTGCCGACACCGGGCGCTTCATCGGGATCGACAGAATCCATGTCGAGCGAAAGGTGAATCCCGGCCGTGCCGTCGCCCGCGATAACGACGGCGCTCTCCATTACTTCACGCAAGCCGCGCTCGTCGATGTCGCGCATCGTGAAGGCCGTCACTCCCGACTGGCGAACCAGTTCGCGCTCGGAGAGATCCACATCGCGGATGCCAACCAGCACAACATTTCTTGGCTCAACCTTGGGCGAATGCCCCAACAGGTTTGCGAGATCGCCCGGCCCCCGTCCGATGCAGCAGGCAAGCGGCATGCCGTGTATGTTTCCGCTGGGACTGGATTCGGGCGTATTCATGTCGGCGTGCGCATCGATCCAGACGATGCCGATCTTCTCGCCTCGCCGGCGCCAGGCAGCGGACACGCCCGCTACCGTGCCTATCGCCAACGAATGGTCGCCGCCGAGGATAAGTGGAAACCGGTTGTCGTTTACCGCTCTTTCGGCCATTTCCGCCAATACGCTGCAGGCCGATGCGATCTGCGGCAGATACTTGGCGTTTGACGGACCCGACGGGGCGCTCTCCTGCTGCTCCGTGAAAACATTCCCAAGGTCTTCGACTTTATAACCGAGCGCGGCCAGGCGCGGCCCCAGGCCCGCGAGACGGAGCGCGGACGGCCCCATATCGACTCCGCGGCGTCCGGCGCCCAGATCGAGAGGCGCGCCGATGATCGCGATACGGGACAGGCGCATCATGTTATCGAATCCTTTCTACCCAATGTCACTTGCTTTTGGCGGGTGGACGCCCCGTCTGCGCGCGCTCCCAGCCGCCCTCTTTCGGGTCTTGCTGAATTGTCGAGGAGCCGGCCCGGCGCAGGCCAAGGGCCTGCCCCACAAGCAAATGCCTGGGTCACGGGCGCGTGCGATAGAGCATGCGCGGGTAAGCGATCGTTTCGCGCACGTGCTCGAGGCCGCACATCCACGCGACGAATCGCTCGACACCCATCCCAAACCCGGCATGCGGGACTGAGCCGAAACGCCGGAGATCGAGATACCACTCGAAAGCTTCGCGCGGAAGATGATGCTCTTCCAATCTTTTTTCGAGGAGTTGCAGATCGTGAATGCGCTGGCCGCCACCGACAATTTCACCGTAACCCTCGGGCGCAATAATGTCTACGCCCAGAGCGAGTTCCGGACGAACGGCATCGGGCTGAAAGTAGAACCCTTTGATCTCGGTCGGATAGCGATCGATGATAACGGGGCGGTCCCAATCTTCGGTCAGAAGCGTTTCGTCCGTGTTTCCGAAATCGCCTCCCCACTGAATTTCGCTTCCCTTCCCTTGCAGATTTTTGACGGCTTCGTCGTAACTGATGCGCGGAAACGGCGCTTTTACGGATTCGAGTTTCGATATATCACGTTCGAGGGTCTTCAACTCTTCGCGCCGGTTTTCGAGAACGCGGCCGACAATATAGACGATCAACTCTTCCGCAACGCGTTTCACATCCTCCAGATCGGCATAAGCCATCTCGGGCTCGACCATCCAAAATTCCGTGAGATGCCGTCGCGTCTTTGATTTTTCCGCCCGGAACGTCGGACCGAAACAGTAGACGTTGCCGAACGCCATGGCGTTGGCCTCGTTATAGAGCTGGCCGGACTGAGTGAGATAAACTTTTTCGTCCTCGAAGTAATCCACTTCGAACAGGGTTGTCGTCCCTTCACAGGCCGCCGGCGTAAAGATGGGAGTATCGACCAGAGTGAAGCCGTGCGAATCGAAGTAATCGCGAATGGCCTTGATCACTTCGTGGCGCACACGAATGGCCGCATGCTGGCGCCGGCTCCGGAGCCAGAGATGCCGGTGGTCCATGAGGAAATCGACGCCATGTTCTTTCGGCGTAATGGGATACGGCCGATCTTCGGGAACGCGTTGAAAGATCGCGGCGCTCTCCACATCGAGTTCATAGCCGCCGATGGCGCGCTGCTCCGCGCGGATCTTGCCTGTGACGGTGAACGAGCTTTCCTGCGTCAGCCCTTTTAACGCTTCGAACACGTCTTCCGGCAAATTGCTTTTCACCGCAACGCACTGCATGAGGCCGCTGCCATCGCGAATAATCGGGAACACGATTTTGCCGGATTTGCGCAGATTGTAGAGCCAGCCATTGAGTCGCACGGTTTCGCCGGCATGCCGAGCCGCTTCCGCGATTGTGATGACTGGTACTGACGGTGCTGCCCCTGTTTCGTTATTCATAGATGAGCGTAGCCAGTTCATCGATGGTCCGTTTCGCTTCGGCGATCGGATGGTCGACATCGGGGTCCTCGCGCAATTCCAGCAAGAGCGGATATTGATCCGGTAGCGATCCCAACAGCTTCAACGACGACGGCCAATCGATGTTCCCCTTTCGTTGAAGCGGAAAAAAGTGCGAATCCGACATACCATCATTGTCGTGGATGTGCGTGGACCGGATGCGTTCCTTCATAATCTCGAACTCCTGGGGAATTCCCTGCCCCATGTGAGCATGACCGAGATCGAAGCAGTAGCCGATGTTCAGATGCGTGGAGGATAGAAAATAGTTCAGCCGCCGCGCCGTCGACAGGTCGTTGGGTGTGTTCTCCAGCAGAATTTCAACGCCCCGCTGGCCGGCGAATACTTTCAACTCTTCGAGAGATGAGAAGGCAGCGTCCAGTTTCTCCTGGCTGAACTCTTCGCCCGAGACGCCAATGTGCTGAATCAGGTATCGGAACGGAATTTGATCGGCAATTTCGATGGCGCGCTTAATTTGGTCCACCATGGCAATTCGCCGAACCTTTGAGGTCTCCACGATATTGATGACCGACTGAGGACCGGACCGGCCCCAGACAGTGTCGGTATACATAGGCGCGTGCAACGACCAGAGCTGCAGAGATGAATCGCGGAACCAGTGGCCCAGCTCGTTCACTTGCGCCCGATCGGTGTAATCGAGATGCTGGCGCGCGCAAAAGATCTCCACCCCGTCAAAGCCGGCAGCTCGAATTCTCTCAAGCCATACTCCGGTAAGCCGATGATTTGCGAAGAGGTGACTAGAAAGAACTTTTTTCATGCAATGCGCTCAATCGGCAGCGAACAATGGCAGGTTGCCTACCGCATCGTACCAAGCCCCGTCGATTCGGTTGTGTGATAGCTGATTTGGTAATTTCGTTGACTGGTCCGGAAATCTCCAGGCTAGGCGGCGCTCGAAAAAGCCAGGGCTGGTTTGCAGGATTCGCGGTCGAAGTTACAGGTATGTGCGTTGTTGGCGTGTTCGAGCGCCCATCTGCGCTTCACAATCGCCTCTGCTTCCGCGGTTGAACAAACGAACCCAAAGTCGGCCGGTTGAAACTCCTTGCCGGCGACCAAGTGGCACATGCCGACTTCGTAGATCGCTTCCTGCTCGCGTGCTTCCTGGGCTTTGCGCTCGGCCTGGACTTCGCGGAGCATCTTGAGCACTTTCTCGTACTGCCGCATCAGGCGCTGTTCGTAGATGGAGAGTGTGAGCAGCGGATCTTTCGAGCGGCGCAACGTTTCGGCGAGAACGAAAGCAGTTTGAGCTTCGGGATGATTGACGTCCCAGAACTCGGAGTTTTCGGTGAGGCCGATGGCGAAGAGGTTATGCTCGGTCGCCATGATGCGGTGCAGCCGGTACTGCAATTGGGCAAGCATGTGGACCAGATGCTTTTCCTGCGTGTTGGCCGGCGAATACTGCTTTTCGAAATCGCCAATGAGAACTTGAAGAGCTTTCAACTCCTCGGGAGTAAGCGTGAGGACCTGAGCCGTGAGGCCGTGGCGCGTGGCGTTGAGCGAGGCGCGCTGTTTCCCTTCCTCGGTGCGCGGCCCGGTCGATTTCTGCGCGTTCAGCCGATTGGCGCGAAGCCGGGCTTCGGACAGCGCGCGGCGGATGGTGGTTGGGGGATTGGGCGATGCTTCACAGGAGCGCGACGGCTCGCTTACAGCCGGATTCTTTTTGGTAGGCATGAAGATCCTCTTGCCGTGAGGATAGGCGCGGGAGGGAAGCGGAGTGAAGGCGGCAGCGGCGGAAGTTGTTGATACGCAAGAGAAAAGAAGTTCAAAAAAGCTGTGAATCATAACCGTGGCGAGCTGCGGCTTGAAGCGAGGACGGGAAAACTTTGGGGTCGGGAGATGGATTTACGATCACTTCCCGCCGGCCGCTGCCTGAAAGCACCTTTGCTGGGTTGCGGAGCCGAGCGGGACGAAGGCTGTTTGCGGTGCTGCCATCCTAATTGGTAAGTTCGTAGCCTGTCCTCGAAATCGAAATGTCCACCGGCTCCGACCGAGAAGTCTTCAGTCCGGTACGTGTTCGTCTACCGACTGTGTCACTTGGCCGCGGCCAATTTGGACAGGGCTAAGGCCCAGAAGCCGGAGGGGTAAATTCAGGAAATTGCTGATCCTCAATGAGCCGCGTGAAGTAGATCTGCCTCAGTTTATCCAATTCGGTCGAAAACCGTTTTAGATCAGCTTTTCTGTTGGTCAGTTTAGAGAATTGATGATGGCTGATTTCACCCTTATCAACCTTTATAAACCAATGCTCGTTTACATCAGCCAAATCGCTGCAAACCACGAGTGCCAACTTGTAGAACCGATTCTGACTGGCTGTGTGTGGAACCGTAATATCGAAATGTATTTGCTTTATGTAATCCGGTGAAATAACGATGTCTTCAAAAGGAAAGTCCTTATCACATCTTTGATATCGGCTGTCGCCAAAAGAAATGCTGATATGGACTGAGTGTAACTTCAAAGGAGATGCGCTTCTATTTTGAATCTGAAGCGTGTCGGCAATACCGTCCGATGCGACGCCATTGTTCCAGGACTCGCTTCTAAGTGGCTGCGCAAACATGATCCCTATATTTGGTTGAAATGCCGCAGCCAACTGTTGCCGCATTGTCTGGGACATCTCTCGCGTCAGGCGAACATATCGGCCGGCGACGAAAACGAGCGCAACGGTGAGAAGGACAACGACAATCGCCGCAAGAGCCTGAATCGCCGCGGCGTTCTGTCCAAGCCACCAGATGAACCGACCCCACTCGTAAGCCACAGCACCTCGTTTCTACATCGCTACAACTTCCGCCCGGCAGCAAAGCTTCAGGAGATCGCTCCTCAATTTTCGCTGCGATTAGCTTGTGCTCGCCCTAGTTCAATCCAAGGGGTTAGTTCTCGGATTATGTCTCGGACTATTGGCTCAAAGTGAAATATGGCTTGATTTAGGGATTTCTTCCAGGGTTCATCGATGCCCGGTATTTTGACTGTAAGACTTAGCTTCGGGTAGTTCTGATCTTCGCATATTGTGACGCTCTCTCGTGGCAGATCAAGCCCTTCACAAATCGCCTGCTGAAGGCGCTTCTCCATATCCGTTTTATTCTCACTCATCGGCGGCGGAATGATATCACATTCTTCGCGAAGTCAAGGCCGACGGTGTAGAGGAATGGGGGTCTCGATATTTGTGGATCACCGATGCGATTCTCACCGTTCAAACGGGCGGCAACTTCAACGGTCGCTCTTGTCCGGTAAAATCTCATCCTTCACGATTACGAACTGTTGTGAAACTCGGCTGGAACCGTCGCCCTCTGTAATTACTAATCTCTCATCCGATGGTCCAGACATTTTGAAGATGTCGAGACTTTTTTGGGGGTCGGAAGTCGATACATTTACCACCATGAGATCACCGACTTCCAATTGACAAGCACGAGGATCAATCGAAAGGTCGTCGTCGCCCAATTTGTAAAGATCACAAACGAGGACCAATTTCTCTTTGACACGTTTCCCGTCAGACGTGTCAGTCCGAATGACGGTCCATTGATTCTTTGCCGCGTCGTAGCCGACAACTCGATACCCGTCCGGCTCCGGCTTCTTCATGCAGCCAAGCGACAGCAGAAGAACGGCTAACAGGGATGCCAGCCCTTTAGCAGAGTACATTCCTTCAAGAACAGAATACTCTAAGATGACGATAAGCTGGCAGTCATTGAAGCGTACTCTCCACTTCAACCGGTTCCCAGCACTCGTGGCAGAGAAATTTAGGGGACGTTCATGGTAAGTAATTGTCAAGAGCGAAGCAAAATTAGTTAGTCTGGGCGCACGGAGGCGCCTCGGGTGGCTTGGGAGAACCCGGCAGATAAGTACGGTCAGCAGCGGCGAACGGGCAGGGATCCGGAGGGATCAGTGTCCAAACAGAGTAATGGCGGCGTATCGCGCGTTAGCGATCCCCAACGGGAAATTTCGGGCAACGGGAAATTTCGTGGGGACTCCGCCTACGAAAATGCAAAACTCCTCAGCGTGACCTCCGGACGGAGCTTTGGTTTTGTGCCGCGCTTCGCCGGGCTATTTCCAAGCGGGCGGCCTGTACGCGTGGCAGTACGAATTCGGCGCTGTGACGCATCGTCGGTCCATCCGAACTCCAATATCCGCTTCCAGTTTTCTCCGATATGGCTATCACGGAACGCACTTTGATGCAGGGGTTCGTATCGATCTGCTCCGTTCATTCTTGCGAGCGCACTGGACCACGCCCATTCACAAGGACCTTCCACCAAATCTGCTCTGACGGGATTCAGTTCGACGTAGCGCAACGTCTCAGCGAGTGCCTTTCGTCGAGAGGGCAAGAGAAAAAGCGATTCCCCCAGAGATAGCCGGTCTGGCGCTCTCGGATATGAACCCATCGCGCGTATTCGTTGTGCGTGCGCCCAAAGCCTTCGCTAAAGAATCGACGCGGTCCGGTACGGCTTCCACATGAACGTGGTTTGGCATGAGGCAATACGCCAGAATCTGCATGCCAACTCGCGAGACGTGATCCCGCAGCCGATTCAGATACATCGTTCGATCAGTGTCGCAAAAGAAGACTTGCTGCTGCCGATGCCGCGTTGCGTAACGTGATGCGCCCGGCTCGGAGAAGCTCTCAAAAAAGAAATCGGCGTCGAGAAAGTCTCGACGCGGCACGCAAGAGTGCGCGCGCCACAACTTACGTTAGCGCGAATGTGGTATTGCCCTTCCAGTGCGATCCATCAGAAAGCTGGTGACGTAACACTCTTTCCCAAGTCGCGTGGAAGGTACAGATAAACCGTGCGGTCTTCCTCTCCGTGAAAAAAACAGCTCGCCGTCCATTGCCGAATTTCAATAGCCGACGACCTTTCCGTTGTGCCGGGACTCGGTGCCGCCTTCGAGCAGACCGTTTCGAGCGATGATGGCCTCGACGCGAGCGACGTCGTTGATTGGTTGGATGTTGTATCCCATCTTGACGAGCGCTGCCTCAACGTCCGGGTTGAAGCCCTTTTGGAGATACAGAATGTCGGGCTTCCACTGATCATGAAATCGCGGCAGATCGACCGCATCCTGCGGGTTCATGTGGAAATCGATCGCATCCAGAATCACCTGCAGGACGCCGGTAGTGATGCGTGATCCACCCGGCGCCCCCACAGCCATGAACAGCTTGCCGCCGCGAGTAACGATCGTCGGGTTCATGGACGAGAGCGGGCGCTTTCCCGGCTGTATCGCGTTCGCATCGGCGCCAATCAGTCCAAACATATTCGGCGATCCCGGCTTCGCCGCGAAATCGTCCATTTCATCGTTCAGCAGGAAACCAAGCCCAGGGACGGTGACTCCGCTCCCGAAACTGTTGTTCAACGTGTAGGTGACGGCTACCGCGTTTCCTTGCGCATCGACAATGTTGAAATGCGTGGTCTCGGAACTCTCGCGCTGGTTGACATGCGCCGCCGCCGAGAGAATCCGGCCCGGTTGTATGCCGGCGGCGGGTGTCGCTCGCGCGGGATCGATGGAATCGCGCCGTTCCGCCAGATAGCGCGGGCTTAGCAATTGTTGGACTGGCACATCGTAATAGGTGGGATCGCCGAGATATTCGCTGCGATCCGCGTAGAACCGGCGCATCGCCTCAGTCGTGTAATGGACGGCCTTTACGGAGTTCGGCCCATCGCTCTCGAACCCGGTTCCATTCAGGATTCCGAGCATTTGCAGAATGCCGAGGCCGCCGGCGCTCGGCGGCGGCGCTGTAATGATTTCATAGCCGTGATAGCCGCCTTCGAGCGGTTTGCGATCGATTGCGCGGTAGTTCTTCAAATCGGCTTCGGTGATCAAGCCGCCGTGCGCCGCCATGGCGGCCGCAAGCTTTCGCGCTGTTTCGCCTTCATAAAAATCGCGCGCGCCGTTGGCCGCGATGCGTCCGAGCGTGTCCGCGAGTTCCGGCTGGCGAAATGTTTCACCCGCCTTATAGGGCTTCCCGTCTCGCAGGAAAATTCGCTTCGACTCGGGATCGTTTTCGAGGTTGGCGGTGGAGCCAGCGATCTCACCTGCCAGCGTCTTATCAACGGTGAAGCCATTGCGCGCCAGATTCACGGCAGGAGCGAGCAACTCGGCCCATTTCTTTGTGCCCCATTTTTCGTGGGCTTCCGCAAACCCTTTGACGGAACCGGGAACGCCGGAAGCGCGCCATCCGAACAAGCTATCTTTGGTGGGCTTGCCATCCGGACCGATATACATGTTCCGGCTGGCCTTGCCGGGGGCGGCTTCCCGAAAATCGACGAAATAGCTTTTGCCATTCGCAAGCCGGACAAGCAGGAAGCCTCCGCCGCCGATATTGCCCGCCGCCGGATGCGTGACGGCCAGCGCAAAACCCACAGCAACGGCAGCATCCACGGCGTTGCCGCCGTGCTTCAGAACAGCGAGCCCGACATCGGCGGCAATGGGCTCCTGCGCCACAACCATGCCATGGCGCGCGGTAACCGGAGTCTTTGCGGAAGCGGAGAATCCGGGAAAGAGCACAACCGGAAACAGAGCGCAAATCCCTGCCAGGACGGTGCGAAACCGCATAATGAAGCCAGTCTAGCAGCCATGTTCAGAAGTGAAGATTTGCCTAAATATGCCGCGCCGCGTTGAGGACGCCGGTATGTCCCCTCACGGTCGCGATTCCATGCAAGTAACCGAACGTCTTTCATCCGATTCCGCGGCCCGCGGGACCATGGTGCTCCCTGCCGGGAACCGTCCACCGGGGCGCGCTACATGGCTTCGGAAACTGGCGCGTGTTGGATGCGACTCGCGTCCTGCCGGCCGTCCTCCACACACCAGCCATTCTGCTCCTGCAACGACAGCGCCAGCGCCTGCAGAGACGATCTGGACAGCAAGTCGTCGCTGCTGAAAAGCGGAAAGATGTCCGAGAACGCTTCGACCACCAAAGGATCGCGCCAACCCGTGGCGGTTTCTTCCTGAATGATTTGTAGAGAATACTCGGACGTGTAGGCCGGCTTGTATGGCCGTTCCCTGGTCAAACCGTCGAAGATATCGGCAATCTGCAGCACCCGCGCGAGAAGGGGAATCTCTTCGCGACGGAGTCCGTCGGGGTAGCCTGAGCCGTCCCAGCGCTCATGATGGTGGCGAACGATGGGCAAGACGCTTTTCAAAGATTTCATCCCAGAACAGATCTGCTCGCCGCGGACGGGATGTTCTTTCATGACGCGCCACTCTTCTTCGCTCAGTCGTCCGGGATTAAACAGGATGCTATCGGGCACGGCCACTTTACCGATATCGTGAAGATAGCCTCCGCGGTGCAGCGCGACCAGATCCGGCGCCGGGAGCCCCATGGCGACGCCGAGCGTGGACGAGAGCAGGGCCAACCGCTGGCAATGCTGGCCTAAAGCTGGATCGCGCGCTTCCACCGACTGCGCCAGAGAAAACAGCACGGCCTCTGCCTCATCCATAGAATCCAGAACGGATTTGCGGCGCAGCACCGACTGTACACGCGCCCGCAGCACTCTGGTCCGCATGGGGCGGACCAGGAAATCGTCCGCGCCCGCGGCAATGCCGATCGATTCCTTGTCGGCATCCGGGGCATCGGTGATCAGGATAATAGGAACCAGGTGCGTGGCCGCATGGCTACGCAAGACACGGCAAAGGGCGGGGCCGCCCACCTCCGGCGCTAACAGGTCCACGAGCGCGAGATCGATGGCATCGCGCGAGATCAAACTTAACGCTTCGGTTGTGGACTTGGCCTCAATGACTTGGTGGCCCAACTCGCGGAGCATTTCGCGCAGCACTCTGCGATTGGTAGAGGAAGGGTCGACAATCAGAATGCGCCGCCTCACGGGCAATACCAGCATTCCAGCGGGCTCCTGCGCTGCGACCGCGTGCCACTCCTGCATGCTCCTCTTTTCAACACCACACCCCTTCCGGGGAATTGTAACTCTTTCCCGCATTACTCATGGGAATTATCGGTAACTGCCACGAGATACTTTACCCCGAATCGTAACCGCCGGCGCACGAAACGGATTGTCCGGATGCACGACGATGCTGGTACGCCGCCGTCTTCATCATCTTTGATGGCCCACAGGGCTATGGGTACTGCCTCGCGGCCGCGGCTCAGCCCTCGCGTTCCCGCCAGCCAGGAAAAGATCGCCCCAGAACTGCAAATTCAGTAAGCGCCACAACCGGTCGGTTGCGTCCTCCGTTCCACTTCTGTGGCGGGAAATCAGGTCATCGAGAGGCTTGGAATTAACGATAGATTGGAGGAATCCCGATCTATTGGTTAATGCCCTATAGAGCGGTTCGCTCTCCGGGTGAAGCAGCCACTTCCGCAGGGGCGTGGGGAATCCCAGCTTCTTGCGATGAACGATTTCGGGCGGCAGCAGGTCTCCGACCGCACGCTTCAAGAGGGATTTCTGGACCTTACCGCGAATTTTCAAACGATCCGGAATTCTCGCGGCGAACTCGACCAGCGCGTGATCGAGAAACGGGACCCGGCTTTCGAGAGAGCACGCCATGCTCATCTGGTCCTGCTTCATCAGCAGCTCCACCAGGTACGTCTTCTGGTCGGCATAAAGCATCCGCGATAGCAGCGAATCGCTCGCACGATTGCCAAAGAACGCCAAATAGTTCTTGTAAGCAGGCGCTCCGGCCCGCTTCAGCAGCGATGCCTGTTCTCCGGGTGAGAAGGCGGCATAGAAGTTGTCGAGCAGCAGCGATTCAACGGTGTTGTCGCGCCCCAGAAACGTATGCCTAAGTTTGCGGCGCGCATCGCCGGTCAATAACGATGACGTTTCGAGCGCGCCCTGAACGGAACGCCTCAGCGCGCCCGGCACATGACTATAACGAGAGGCCATCCGGCTGTTGAGCAGATGCCAGCGGTATCGCTCATATCCGGCGAACAACTCGTCGCTCCCCTCGCCTGTCAACACGACTTTGACATGCCTGGCCGCGAGCTTCGAGACGAGATACAGCGACACGCTCGATGGCCACGCGATCGGCTCGTCTTCGTGCCAGATCAGACGCGGCAATGCCTCAAAGAAATCGGCGAGGCTCAAGCGCGTTTCATAATGATCCGTCCCAATCGCGCTTGCCGCCCGAGCCGCATGGCCGAGTTCGCTATAGCGTTCCTCGGCGTATCCCACCGAGAACGTCTTTACCGGGCCGGCCGCCTGCCGTTTCGTGATGGCGGCAATGGCGCTTGAATCCAGTCCGCCGCTGAGAAAGACGCCGAGGGGCACATCACTCATCAAGCGCATGCTTACGGATTCTTCGAGGCGCCGGCGCAGATCCCGCGCCAGTCCTTCTTCATCCGCGCCGGCATCGGGAGTACACGCTGGGACGTCCCAGTACCTTGCAACCTCAAACTGTGTCCGCGGGCCATTGAAATCGAGCGTCAGCGTGTGCCCCGGCGAAAGCTTGTGAATTCCTCGAAAAAGTGTACGATTCTCGCTGACGTAGCCGAACGCAAGATACTCGGGTAGCACGCCATGTTCAAGCTCAGGAGAGATCGCGGGGTGTTCCAGCAGCGCTTTGATCTCCGAGGCGAACGCGAACAGCTTGCCGGTCCACACGTAATAGAAGGGCTTTTTGCCTAAATGGTCGCGTGCGCAAAAAAGCTGTTTCTGCTTCGCGTTCCAAATAGCGAATGCGAACATGCCGCGGAACTGGTTCACACACGCAGGACCAAATTCCTCGTAAGCATGAAGGATGGTTTCGGTATCGCAGCGAGTCCTATAACGATGTCCCGCCAGTTCGAGTTTTGGCCGGATTTGCGCGTGATTAAAGATCTCGCCGTTGTAGGTTATCCAAAGGCTCGAATCTTCGTTGGCCATCGGCTGGTGGCCTCCCGCGACGTCGATGATGCTGAGCCGGCGGTGGCCAATCCGCACATGCGCATCGGAGTAAAAACCCGAATCGTCGGGCCCGCGGTGCGCCATCACGCCGGTCATTCGCTTGATGACGGAGTCCGGATCGGAGATCGGCGTCACCGATACGTACCCTGCGATTCCACACATGTTCCGGTACACGCCAAGTGTAAGCTACTGCCTGGCTATTGCCCGAAGAGATGAAGTGACGGCCTCGAAATCGACGAGGTACTTTCGCGTGGAGCACATCAGTCGCGATGGGACATTTCCACCCTGCGCAGCCACAGCCAGACGTAGAATCGCCGGTAACACGTGCGGCAGCGGTATGGCCGCGCGAGAGCAACCATTGCCGCGACATCGCACCAACGCCACTGCGATCGCTGACAATCATGTGACAGGCAATTCGGGCACATCGGTAGATTCTCAGTCTGCAGTAAAGGAACGAGGCGGCCATGTGGCGCTGCTTCGCCGCAGGCCTGCGCGCCGGTCTCGCCTGCTTTAGTCTCCGGAAAGGAAGTGACGACATCCGGCGGGTTGTCTCAAGTAAAGGGTACCGGAGCGCGCCAGAAATTCCCGACCTGAATAGCGATGGGCCAATAACGGTGGCAAATGTCACCTGATTTCGAGGCATGGCCGGTTTGCGGGCTCTTCGAGATGAGTCCCGGCGCTGGCAGACACGAATGTCCGCACCACGAGTCAGCAATTCCTCAAAAGCATTGGGCGCTTACCAATAGGGCGTTCGCCGGGTCCATTCATTTCCCGGATAGGGGCGATGCAGTAATTCGAATGTGCCGGCGACGCCGCAATCACGCAAATGCCCGGATAAAGACACGTCCGTAACCAATGCTATGCGTGACGCCGGCTTGAAGGGCCGAGAAGCGCTCGATTCGCCCGAAGCCCGCTCGCCGGAGCGCCTCGTCGATCTCGTCAACCGTGTAGCATTGTTCCTCGACCACGGCATCGCGCCGCCGCCAAAGCCCGGACGTTTCGTCGAAGGGGTCCGCTCCCTGACGGTCGCGGTTCAGTGCAGATAACCGAGCGTCTTCACTAACTTCCGCGGCCCGAACGGCCATGGGCGCCGCCGGGGCACGATCACGGTTCCGTGCTGAAGTGGGCGCTTGTTGCCGCTCAAACCAGACGATCTCTGTACGAGCTCGATGGGTAGCTCGCGAATAGATGCCGCGAGTGAAGCCGAGATAGCCTTCCCGCTCGCATCTCATCCACTCGCCAAGGTCCATCTCGTAAGCCTCTTCCAGATTCATGTCGAAGAAGAACGGAGCGCCCGTGCAAAGCGTCCGGCGCACGCAGCGGAACGCCGCGCAAAGGTCGGTGTAGGTCAGCAAATGATTCAGCGAATCGAACGTGGATAGCGCTCCGTTGAATGGCTCGGAGAACGAGAAGTCGCGCACATCGGCGATAATGAATTTCGCTTCGGGAAGCTCCTGCCGCGCGTGCGCGATCAGCGAAGCGGAGGAATCCAGCCCGGTCACGTCATACCCACGTATCACCAATTCGCGAGTCACATGGCCAGAACCGCAGCACGCATCCAGCACGCGTGCGCCAGGCGCAAGCTCCGAAAAGAACAAGCGCTCCAGCGCGGGGAGCGCGGCCGGCAGATACCAGTCGTCCCAAGCGCGATGATAAAGCGCCGCAATGGCATCGTAAGGCGAAACAAAG
Source organism: Bryobacterales bacterium KBS 96 (assembly GCA_000381625.1). GTDB lineage: Bacteria > Acidobacteriota > Terriglobia > Bryobacterales > Bryobacteraceae > KBS-96. The sequence goes on along the minus strand of KB906767.1, from coordinate 6,033,500 downwards.
TGGGATTCAGGCACAAGAGAGTCTGCGGCGATTATGCCAGACCCGAAGCCGCCGGTTCAGCAAAGTTCGATATGCTCTTGTTGGATCGTATGACAACACGCCGTTCCTTTCTCACCATAATGGGCGCCGCCGCCGTGGCCAGCGCCGCCGAGCAACATTTCGCAGGACCGCTAGGGCTCGAAACATACAGCGTGCGCGACATTTTGGCGAAAGACCTCGATCAGGGGCTAGACACCATCCGCAAGCTTGGCTTCAAAGAGGTCGAGGTCGCGAGCTTCGATAAGCGTACTCCCGAGGAGTATCGTAAAGCGCTCGATCGCGCCGGCCTGAAGGCGACCTCGACCAGCGTCGAATGGGCGGCCATGGAGAAGGATGCGAAACAAGGCGTCCAGTCCGTGAAGGCGCTTGGCTCCAGCTACACGATGGTGTCCTGGATTCCGCATAAGGGCAAGTTCACCATGGACGATTGCCAGAATGCCATCAAGAATTTTAACAACTGGGGCGAGCAGTTCAAAGAAGCCGGCATTCACTTTACATTCCATGTGCATGGCTACGAATTCCAGCCATCGCCGGACGGAACGTTATTCGACACGCTGGCAAAGGGAATGAAACCGGGCGTCGCCGATTTCGAAATGGACACGATGTGGATCGTGTGGCCCGGCCAGGATCCGGTGGCATTGCTGAAGAAATATCCAGGACGCTGGCCGTTAATGCACTTGAAAGATCCTAAGAAGGGCGTGCATGGGGGTCTGACGCCGGATGCAAAGCCCGGCGACGACGTGCCCGTAGGCTCCGGGCAGATCGATTGGCCGGCTGTGCTAAAGACGGCGAAAGCGACTGGCGTGAAGCGCTATTACATCGAAGATGAGAGCGATAAGCCGCTTGAGCAGATTCCGCAGAGTGTTAAGTATTTGAAGAGCGTGCGGTTTTGAGAGTTAGGTTGTGCGCAGGCGAAGAACGTCATCAGATCGTGGAAGTTAATCGTCAAATCAAGTTAAGGTCTTGGTGGTGGTGAAGTTAAGCGCCCTGTCCAAAAGCGGCCGTTCGCCGGTTGCGGGACGCCTCCCATCAAAGCCCCATCCAGATCCTTCTGTCGGATTTTGAGTGATGCACTGATCGCATAGCCCTGTCGCAATAGGCTGTCCAGAGTGATGTCCCTACCCTTAGTCATGTAAACAAGATGCTTGAGCAGAAACGCAAATTCGCGAGTTGCGCCAGGAGCGAGGCTAATTACTTCAGGCAGGACTAATCCGGCCGAGGGCTGGCAGGATTCGGGACTCAAATTCGATATGGATAGCCGCCTTCCGTCCGCGGCGATGGCGGTGAATTGAAACAGGTAACAAGCGCCGTTCCCGGATTTCATTGCAACGAACACACTCAGGTTCGATGGACCCACATTATTGAGCACCACGCGTAGATTGGCATTTATCCGGGATTGCTCCGTCTTTAGTCCGAGGCGCAAACCGGCGTCGGCGGGGCTCCAGGTGATCGGGGCCGCGGCGAAGCAGTTCGATCTGAAGGTGATCGGGATAATCCAAAGAGCCAAAATTATCGCGCAGAGTATCTTGTTTCGTGTCATTAAAGAACGGTTTCCCATCGATCTGAGATGAGTGGATCGAAGACCCGGCGAATGCCAGCAGCAAAATCAATTGGAAAGGGTTACAACTGGCCAGGCCTGCCACCCCATTCCGTGGGATCCACATCGGCAACGGATTGCGAGAAAGTCCAACGATGCCCGGCGAAGCCTTCGACAGTATATGTTGCGGCGTACAATTTCTTCTCGCATCCGCTCCATGAGTATTGTCACAGGAATCTCCTGTGATAGCCCTGTCCGCTAGCATCAACGATTGGTCGGTCGGCTGCCGCGCCAGCGGCTTCGTTCAAAGTCGGCTTATAGCCACCAATACACTCCGTCTCCTCGGGTCCTAAAATGCACAACACGTAGAGAATTAATTCGTCGATCGTTCCGAAGCCCGAATCGGCGGGGATCTGGATCACTCGTGAGCAACGCCGAGCGGTTTACGCATCACTCGGGCACACCGCCTGCCCGCGCCAACCGGATCAGGTGATACGCGAGCAACCGGTCCGGCAAGAGGAGCGCTTCCTTAAATTTAGCGTCAGCAGCCTGTTTGTCGCCAAGGGCGGATTCCAGGGCGCCGGCGGTATAGAGCGAGGAGCTTGAGTCGGTTCCTGCCTGCGCGCGAGCCTCCGCGTGCGCCAGCGCGTTCTGAATGAGGTCCCGCCATTTTGTCTCATCGTAGTTGCCGAGCCTCTTCGCCGCCGCTCGCGCCCAGATCAGTTGGTCAGGCTGCGTGGCTTGCGCGGCGCGCCGAAACCGAGTTTCCGCTTCTTGCGCATGGCTGCATTGCGATTCCATGCTGCCCAGGAGATACTGCGTTCGAGCGGAATTCAGATAGGGTTCCAGTCCATCCTGCGTGAACGCTAGTCCGGAAACCGCTGACCCAAGTTGCTGCCCCGCCGACAACGCCGCATCGCACTTCCGTGCCTTCCCGAGCGCGAGGACCTGCTGCAGGCGCACTTCCAACCACACCTGGCGGACATTGGTTCCGCCCTCTTCACGCGCGAAGAAGCGATTGTGAAAAAGCGAAATGGCGCCGTCGTAGTCGCCCGCTTCGGCGCGGTTCAACGCGAGTTCGTAAACCATCTCGGTCGGCATATTCGCAAGGTTCGGATAGCGCGCCAGCGCGGCGGCACGTTCGGTGGCGGGACGCGCCAGCAAACTGAGCGCCTGATCCATCCCGAAATAAATCTGATCGTTCTTCGGATCTGCGTTCGCGCCATGTTGAAAGGCGGTAAGCGCGCGTTCCGGTTGCTTCTTTACACGCAGCAGAGCAAGTCCCATGCTCGCGTCCAAAACCGGAATGTTCGGGTTCGATTCACGCGCCTTTTGCCATTCGGCAAGCGCCCGGTCCGTCAAGGCTCGCGAAAAATAGAACGTGCCCAAAAGGTAATGCGCGGTTCCATCGTTTGCGTTTGCCGAAATCGCAGAATGCAGCACGGCAAGAGTTTCGGCGCTATTCGGAAACACATACGCGGTCGATAGCTTCGATGCCGCGGCATAGTCCGCGGCGCCCGATTGGCCCAACCTCTCGCGGCAATATCCGCGATAGTACGCAACCAGCGGATGCTTTTGCGGTAGCACCGATCCGGGTTCGCTCCGATCCGGCGGCACAGCCGGGTATTCTCGCGACAGTACGCTGAGGGCTTGCTTGTACTGTCCCAGCCGCATGTACTCCGACGCGACGTTTAGAACCCGATAAGGGTCGGCTGCCAGATGCGGCAGGTCCGGCTCGCCAAGTTCTTCGCGAAGGAAGTAACTGACGGGAGACTTGGCAAGCCAAGTCTTCGCCAGCGATCGCGCCGAGTCCGCTTCGCCTGCCGCGCGCTTCACGGCAACCAGTTCTTCCGCCGTACGCACGTCATCGGGGGCGCTGTGCAACGACTCGGACAGATACCGCTCCGCTTCTTTCAGGTTTCCTTCGCGCGCGCGCAGTTCCCCGAGCTTCAAAGTTCCTGCCGCATGAAACGATGGCAGCCGTTGTGCCGCCTCAAATGCTGTCAGCGCCTTGCGTGTTTCACCCAAACCGGAATAGGCAATGCCGAGATAATACGCAATCTCCGGATCGGGCGTGTCGCGCCGCTGCACAGGTTCCAGCTTCTCGATAGCCTCGTTATACAACAGCAGACTCGCGGCGAGGCGTCCGTCCGCTTTCCCCAAATCGAAGCTCTTCGGGAACTTCTGCAAAGCCTCTCGGTATGTATCGCGAGCGTTCAGAAGCTCTCCATTCTGCTCCTGATTTTTGCCGAGCTGGATCCAATCGTCTTCACTGCGCTGGCCGGCTGCGGGCATGTGATAGGACGGCTGCGGTCCGACGTGAATCTCGGATTTCGGCGTCCAGTCGTACTTGCCTTCGGTCTGACTCAGTAACACTGCTCCCGCGGCATCGCGCAATTCGAACGTGTACTTTTGCCGCTCATCCGGAATACCGATTTCGTGAGACCACGTTCGCTCCGGCGCCAGGTCTACTTTCTCGTTGAACAGAGCCCGGTCGCCGTCAAGAATGCGCACGGTCGCTCCGGGAATGCTTTGATTCGCATTGAAGGCTGCCTTCAATTTGGCGCCGTCGCGGCTCAGGTTCACGACTCCGGCCAGGTTTGCCCGGGCAATGCCGCCGATGCCCCGTACGGGCATCCAGTATTCAGAAAAGCGAATCGTCTGCCGCGGTTGAAGAAATGCATACGTTTCCTGGTTACGAAACAACCCAGCTTGCACTTCGACGTAGGCGCTGTCGTTGTCCGAAAGAGCTTTGCGCCAGTCGAGCCCGTCCGCATCGACACCCCATGACCAGATCTTCTTACCCGGCAGGTCGCCGTAGTCCGCATAATGCACCACGCCGCTATCCGTTTTCGGTTTCCAGATGCCCATGAACGGCTCGCGGCTGCCATGCACGAATAAAGAAACGGGTCCGTGCGTGTGATTTCGAATGATACTGAGATCTGTGCCGCTCTCGTCGACAGGCCATGGCTGCACTGCGGCAAATCCGTGGTGGGCCGCGTAGCGCATGGGGTATTCAATGCGCGAATTGTCCCAAACCTGAACGCCCGCGTTATTCCACCAGTAGAACCGGTGTCTGACGTCGCTTCTGTTGTTCAACGAAACTCGTTCTTCAAGGAGGGTAGACTTCGGCCGCAGCAGCAGTTCCACCGTCCACTCCATCCCATAAACGCGATCCACATTGCCGACTATTACGGAAGCGCTGCCATCACTATGCTTCGCATAGGAGAAGTCCACGGGAGACATCGAGGCCCAGTTGTGCGAAACCGGGAAATTGAACTCGATGCCGAACGCCGCCCAGGCTCCGCGATAGCCGATCCGCGCTTTCTTGATCGATGGATTGGCATAGAACATCGATTGTCCGCTGAGCTTGTCGGTACACGTATAGAGATGTCCGCCGATGTCGGGCAGCACCGAACATTTCAGATATTCGTTTTCGAGATAGACCGCGCGCCACGCGTGTTCTTCGCGGCGGTTCGTCAGATTCTCGCGGAGCGTGTAGGGATAATTGAACCGGCTTGTTTCAAAGATATCGAACGGCGGATTCGGATCGGGTTGCCCTTCTTCATAAGTCGGCAGCGTCATAGTGCCCTGCCAGACCCGTACTTGCGCCATCGCGGGCGGCAGCGAGCCCGCAAGAATAGCGAGCGCGATCGCGCAGCAGTGGAAAGAGCTCGCCACTCGGCTTAGCCACTGGCAAGCCCAGCCCTGCGCCGAACCACGACCGTCGGGGAGCGAACCGCGCCGCCAGAAACCAATTCCTAAGCAGACCTTTTGAGAAGACAACGATTCAAACTCGCCTTTCGCTCAGATTATCGGCAACACCAATCCGTTGATTTCCAGCGTCCACAAGAACCTGGCATTGACAACGGGCTACAACTTCCTAGAGAGTAAACAAAAGAAGATTATCGAAAAGGAACGAAAGAGTCAATGTTTCAAGCCCAGTTGCGCGTCCTCTCGATTTTTGCGCTTGCCGCGTCACTATGGGCGGGACGCCCTGGCGATTTCCGCGTTATCGGTCCCGGCGGCGGAGGGGCTATGTTCAACCCGACCGTAAGTCCTCACGACAAGAACACGGTGCTTGTTTCGTGCGATATGACCGGCGCTTACATCACGCACGATGGCGGACAGTCGTGGCGTATGTTCAACCTGCGCGGCACGGTGCGTTTCTTTGCCTTCGATCCAATCGATCCCAAGACCATATACGCCGAAGTCACCGGATTATGGCGCAGCACGGATGGCGGTGAGACATGGCGTCTTGTCTACCCAAGTCCGCCAGCGGTTCGGGGCGTTCGCATGGATTCCGACCATGCCGACGAAACGATCGTCGCCGATCCAGACCCGCTGGGCATAATTACGGCTCTGGCGATTGATCCAGCCGATTCGCGAACGCTTTACGCGGCAGCAACTCGTAACAAACAGGCTGCGCTGTTTGTGTCGCGGGATTTCGGAAAGACATGGCAACGCGAACAAACCCTTCCGGAAAACGCCCACCATATCTGGATCGACTCGGGGTCTCCGCGGCAATCCCGCACGTTGTATATCGCCGGCGCAAACTCTATTGCAGTATGGAGGAGCGGCAAGCTCCAACATTTCTCCACGCCCGCTTCGTTCACCTCCGTCTCGATGGGCTTTCGTCCTGAGCCTCTGCTCTATGCGAGTTCAGCCGAGGGCGCCTTCGTTTCGCATAATGCAGGCAAAAGCTGGCAGAAATGCTCGCTTCCGGGTACTGGCGCGCGTGTGCTAGCCGTGGCAACCAGCGCGCTCTATCCTCGGACGGCGTATCTCTCCTACAATCATTTGGACCTTAACGGTCACACATGGATGGGCGTCGCCAAGACATCCGATGCTGGCCAAACCTGGGAATTGGCATGGAAAGAAAATGAACAACCCGCGGCGAATATACACGATGCCTGGATCACCCAACGGTTCGGCACGGGTTGGGGCGAAAATCCGCTGATGCTCGGCGTTGCTGAACAAGATCCGAACCTTTGCTACGGCACGGATTACGGCCGGACGATGCAAACTGCCGACGGCGGCAAGACCTGGAACGCTGTCTACTCTCGTAAGGCGCCGGGCGGCGAATGGACCAGCACGGGGCTTGACGTCACGACGAATTACGGCGTTCATTTCGACCCGTTTCATCAAAAGCGGCAATTTATCGATTACACCGATATCGGCCTCTTCCGCAGCGAAGATGGCGGCCGGTCCTGGGTCAGTTCCACGCACGGCGTACCTCGGGAATGGGTAAACACAACGTACTGGGCGACGTTCGACCCCAAAACTCCTGGTCTCATGTGGAGCGTTAACAGCGGCACGCACGATCTGCCGCGCCCGAAGATGTGGCGGCATAATTCCGTCCTGAGCTACCGCGGCGGAGTTTGCCGCAGCGAGGATGGCGGCAAGACCTGGGTCAAATCGAACAGCGGGATGCCGGAAACCGCCCCGACCGACATTCTGTTGGACCCCACGAGCCGCGTGGGCGCTCGCGTCTTATATGTCGCCGCATTTGGCAGAGGTGTTTATAAGAGCACCGACGATGGTAAAACCTGGGCGCTGAAGAACAACGGCATCACGCAAAAAGAGCCGTTCGCCTGGCGTCTGGCGCGCGCATCGAACGGAACGCTTTATGTTGTGATTGCACGCCGCTCGGAAGACGGAAGCATCGGCAATCCTGGCGATGGCGCCGTGTACACGTCGAGGGACAATGCGGAGTCCTGGCATCCCGTTACGCTCCCGGCGGGCGTGAACGGTCCGAATGGTCTTGCGATCGATCCCAAATCAGCGGACCGGCTTTACCTCGCGGCTTGGGCCAGAGCGAAAGGTCTGCATGGCGAGGACGGCGGCATTTATCTGTCAAACGATGGAGGCAAGACTTGGAAACGTGTGCTCGACCGCGACCAGCACGTCTACGACGTCACCATCGATCCGCGTGATTCGAAGCATCTGTATGCCTCCGGTTTCGAATCGTCCGCTTGGCAATCGAAAGATCGGGGCGAGCACTGGACGCGCATTCCCGGCTTCAATTTCAAATGGGGCCATCGCGTCATCCCCGATCCAGCGAGTCGAGACAAGGTTTACATCACGACATTCGGCGGAAGCGTTTGGCACGGCTCCGTAAACGGCAAGCCTGGGCCTCTGGACATCTTGACTCCGGCACTCGATCCGGGGAGATGAGCCCCACCGATGCAGCCAAAGCAGCCAGGCTAGCGAGCATTACCGCTCGCGAACTCCCGCAAGTACTCGCGGAGTTCATCGCGCACGCGCCGGAACACTACGAGCCGCTCTTCCTCGGAGCCGTTCACGGCGGCAGGGTCCTCAAAACTCCGGTGCAACCGTTTTGCGGCATTGAGGAACACGGGGCAACTCTCTTTAGCGTCGTCACACACCGTAATGACGTAATCGAATCGCTCGCCATCAAACTGATTCACATGCTTGGAGCGGTGGCCGCTAATATCAACGCCCAACTCACGCATCACGCTAATGGCTTCCGGCCTTACGATCCCGGGTTTCGTGCCGGCGCTTTCCACTTCAAACTGGCCGCCCGCATCGTGTCGCAGCAGGCCTTCAGCCATCTGGCTTCGGGCTGAATTTCCAGTGCAGAGAATCAAAACGCGTTCTTTCACGGATTACCTCGTTGCCGCGATTGGAAACCAATGGCGAGTGCGGTTGCAAGCTGAGCAGACGGAGAGCATCACCGGCACTTCGACCAGGACTCCGACAACCGTCGCCAACGCGGCGCCGGATTCCGGTCCGAAAAGAGCAATCGCGGTGGCTACCGCTAGTTCAAAGAAATTGGAAGCTCCAATCAGTGCACCGGGCGCTGCGACGGCGTGCTCCACCTTGAACATCTTCATTAGGCCGTAAGTTAATGCAGCGTTAAAGTAGACCTGCAACGTAATGGGTATGGCAATGAGGAGCACATGGAATAGCCGGCCGGTAACGTTGTCGGATTGGAAGGCAAAGATCAATACCAGCATTGAAAGCAGCGCGGCAATGGTGACGGGCGCAAACTTCGGTAGCAACAGTACCTCAAACCAAGCGTGGCCGTGCTTCCTTACAAGCCAAATGCGAAGTAAGGAGCCGGCAAGCAGCGGCACAACGATAAAGACGAGGACAGAAGTCAACAGCACGCTAAAGGGCACAATGAGCGAGGACGCGCCATGCACCAGGAACTGCACGATGGGCACAAAAAGCACGAGCATGATGAGATCGTTCGCGGAGACCTGGACAAGCGTGTATGCAGGGTCGCCATTCGTGAGGTGGCTCCATACGAACACCATTGCCGTGCAAGGCGCCGCGGCCAGGATGATGCAACCGGCAATATACTGGTCCGCTTCGGCCGGCGTAATGAATGGCGCAAACAGAAACCGGAAGAAGGCCCACGCCAATAGCGCCATCGAAAAGGGCTTGACGACCCAATTGACCAAAAGCGTCACAACCAGACCAGTGGGGCGCCGGCCCACATTCTTCACGGCCGAGAAATCGACCTTCATCATCATAGGCGTAATCATTAGCCAGATGAGCACCGCGATGGGCATGTTGATTTGACTGCCGCGCACGAACTCGATCGATCGTAGACCAGTGACGATTCCAGGCAGCAGTTTGCCTAGCGCTATGCCCGCAAGCATGCACATTGCGACCCATAGCGGCAGATAACGCTCGAAAGTGTCAAGGCGCGCCGCTACCGATTGTGTCGGAACTATGGCAACTTTGGCCATCCATTGTCCTTACGAACAGCAGTCGGGTGAACAGCAGGCCGACACCGGCTTCATGGCGCGGATGAACGCGCTCATGAATTTGCCCTGGACCTGAGGAGCCAGAGCGTCCACATCGAAACCTTGACCGGAGAGGAAAGCGCGCGCATCGTTAATGTCGTAAACGCGCGTCGGCTCGATATCGACATCGCCGAAACCTGCGTCGGCCAACTTGCGCGCGTATTCGGATTCCTCCATGGCGCCCGCAATGCAACCCACCCATAACTCCATGTTTCGGCGGATTTCGGTGGGCACATCACCACGCACAACTACATCCGATACCGCAAAGCGTCCACCTGGCTTCAGCACTCGAAATGCTTCGCGCAGCACACGGTCTTTATCTCCCGAAAGGTTAATCACGCAGTTGGAAATGATGACGTCGACTGAGCTGTTGGGCAGCGGAATGTTTTCAATTTCACCTTTCAGGAATTGGACGTTTTCAAGTCCGGATTTGCGTTGATTCTCGTGCGCGAGCGCCAGCATATCGTCCGTCATATCCAGACCGTAGGCTTTGCCAGTTGGCCCTACACGGCGGGCCGACAGCAACACATCGATGCCGCCACCGGAACCCAGATCCAGCACGGTTTCGCCGGGATGCAACGTGGCCAGCGCCGTTGGGTTTCCACAGCCGAGCGAGGCCTTTAGCGCCTGTTCGGGAATCTGCCCGGCCTCGTTCTCGCCATACAGATTCGACGTGATCGGATCGCAGGATGCTGCCGCCGAACCACCACAGCAGGACGTTGTAGAACAGCAGTCGGCGGGCAGATCTTCTCCGGTGGCGACGCGGCGCGCGGCCGCGCCATATCTTTCTTTGACGACTTCTTTCAGTTCCATTTTGTACCTCTCTTGTAAGGTCAGCGGCAAAGCTGCAGGATTGTCTTGGGCTCAATCGCCCGGTTGCGTGTGCAGCACTCGGCGTAGAGGAAACCCAACAGGTCTTTCAGCACCTCGGTGTTGGCCGTGTACCAAAGAAATTTGCTATCCCTTCGGACGTTCACCAAATCCTCGTTCTTGAGCTTGTCAAGATGGTGAGATAGCGTGGACGGCGGAATATCCAGTTCCGCGCTGATGTCGCTCGCAACCATTCCGTCCGGATGGGCAGCGAGCAGAAGACGCATGATTCTCAACCTTGGTTCGGTCCCCATTGCCGAAAACATATCGGCAAAACGGGCCATATCGGGCTCGTCCTTCGATTTCGCCACTTACAAGACTCCTTCCTTCTACAATTCCAGTATTGTCGAATTATAAAATAGTGTCAACCGCTAAGTTCCGGATGCGGCAACGCGCCCGGAGTGGTAGATTTGCATTCGATGTCTCCCTGGCGCTTTCTCCCGATAATCGCTCTCTTCCTGACGCCTGCCTGGGCGCAAAATGCCGACCTTATCATCTACAACGGAAAGATCGTCACCGTAGACCCGCAGTTCCGCGTTGTGGATGCTCTCGCGGTTCGAGGGGACCGGATCGTCGCCGTAGGCTCGCGGAATGAGATCACGCGCCTCGCCGGTCCGAAAACGCGTCGCGTCGATCTGAAGGGCAGAACCGCTCTGCCGGGTCTCATGGACTCGCATGTCCATGCGAGTGAGGCCGCCATGTATGAATTCGACCACCCCGTCCCCGAGATGGAAACCATTGCCGATGTGCTTCGTTATATCCGGACCCGCGCGGCAGTGGCAAAGGAAGGCGAGTGGATTGTCCTCACACAGGTGTTCATCACCCGGTTACGCGACCAGCGATTCCCCACGCGGGCCGAACTGGACCAAGCCGCGCCACACAACCCGGTCTATTTTGGCACGGGGCCCGACGCCTCCGTCAATTCCCTTGCGCTAAAAGTCAGCGGCATCGATAAGAATTTTCAGATCGCGGATGGAAAGCCCGGAAAGATCGAACGCGATGCGAGTGGTGAACCCACCGGTATCCTTCGCAACTGTAGCCGGCTTGTAAAAATTCATTCGGGTGATAAAAAGCCAACGATCGAAGATCGATTGCACCGCCTACGCCTGTTGCTGGCGGACTACAATTCTGTTGGAATTACCAGCATCTCCGAGCGTGATCTGGGCGATGAGGGCGTCGAGCTTTACCGGCGCTTGCGGGACAGTAAGCAATTGAACTGCCGCGTGTATATCATGTACAGCGTCGACGCCCAGCTCCCGGTCGATCAGATTGAGGCACGTATGCTGTCGGCGGCACGCAGTCCGCTGCACAATTACAACACGATGCTCTGGCTGCGCGGAATTAAGACGTACATGGATGGCGGCATGCTGACTGGGAGCGCCTACATGCTGAAGCCATGGGGTGTAAGCAAAGTTTATTCCATTACGGACCCGAATTACCGGGGTATGCGATATATCCCGGCCGGTAAGGTTTATGAAATCGCAAAGTTCGCGCTCGCCCATGGTCTTCAGTACACTGCGCACTCGGTCGGCGACGGAGCGGTTCAGGCCATGGTAGATGCTTATTCCGAAATCAACAACGACTTTCCCGTTCGGGCGGCACGTCCATGTATCACGCATTCGAACTTCATGACTCTCGAGCAGATTTCAAAGATTAAGGCTTTGGGGATCGTGCTCGATCTTCAACCGGATTGGCTGTGGCTCGACGGAGCAACACTCGAAAAGCAATTCGGCGACAAGCGTCTGACATATTTCCAGCCATATAAGACCTTGTTCGATAACGGCATTGTAGTGGGCGGGGGGTCTGACCATATGCAGAAGATCGGCAGTTTCCGGTCGATAAACCCCTACAATCCCTTCCTGGGGATGTGGATCGCCGTTACTCGCCAACCCCGCTGGATGAAACAGCCACTGCACCCGGAGCAGCGTATCTCCCGCGAGCAAGCCATACGGCTCTATACCATCAACAACGCGTTCATCACTTTCTCAGAAAAGGACAAAGGCTCGCTTGAGAAGGGAAAGCTGGCCGACTTCGTGGTCCTGGACCGAGATATTCTGCACTGCCCGATTGACGAAATCCGCCAGATTCAGGTGGAGCAAACCTGGCTCGGCGGCAAACTGCTGTACGAGCGCCATTGAGGCCGCGCGGCAGCCAGCAACACGCCATTTCCATCACACTTGGTTTCGTACCGTATGCAACTAAGTACCCGGTAGAGCGCCCCTTAGCAATTTTTCCATCAGGAGGTTGCGCAACTGACGAGTTTGCTTGACAAGGTTTTGAGGGTCTGGTATGCTCGCCCCATATTTTTCTTCTGCTCGTAGAAGAAGTGTATGGTGGAGGCTTTCTTGCGACACATCAGAAAGTTGTGTATTGTTTCCGTGCTGGCGGCCCTGCCGCTCGCCGCGCAGACCGGCCGTGGCATCGTGACGGGCAGGATCAGCGATTCGTCCGGGGCCTCCGTTCAGAATGCGACAGTTGTGCTGAAGAACACGGCGACGGGCGTTGCCCAGAGGAGCCAGACGAACCAGTCGGGGATCTACTACGTAGGGAGCGTAACCATTGGCGCTTATGTCTTGGATGTTGAGGCGCCCGGCTTCCAGAAATTCGAGGGCAACCTGCAAGTTGAAGCAGGCCAGACTGTCACTGTCGACGCCACCCTTAGCGTCGGAAACATACAGACCAAAGTCGAGGTTTCGTCCGCTGCGTCGCCGGTCACTACCGAGGGAGCGCAGCTTAGCGACGTAAAGACGGCTCTTACCATTCACGATCTGCCGCTCAACGGACGCCAGATTGCCAACCTGTTCACGCTGACGCCAGGCGTCGAAGGTGGGCAGAACACCCAGGGCGGCGGGAATCCCCGCACTAACGGCATGATGGTGGGCTCGACCGAAATGCTGCTCGACGGAATGTCCTATGTCGACCGCTTCGGTGGAGGAATCTCGCGCGTGCAACCCGGACTCGACACGGTTCAGGAATACCGGATTGAGACCGCCGGTTCGGGCGCGGCGTTCGATCGCCCTTCGACGATCGAACTGGTCACCAGAAGTGGCACGAATGAGTTCCACGGCGCCCTGTTTGAAACGTTCCGCAGCAACGCGGACGGTCTGGCTGCACGCGCGATTCAGGACGGCAATACTCCCGCCAAACTGATCCGCAACGAGTTCGGCGGCTGGGCGGGCGGTCCGATCGTCAAAAACAAAACCTTCTGGTTCTACGACCAGGAGCTTCTCAGACAGAGGCAGCAGGTCTTCGCGCAGACCGCGGTTCCCACTGAATCGATGTGGAATGGCGATTTCAGTAACGCCACGGATACAAGCGGCAATAAAATCACCATCTACAATCCCTACACTACGGATGCGCAGGGAATCCGCCAGCCATTTCCGGGCAACGTAATTCCCCAGAATCTTCTGAATACGAAAGTGATTGACGCCTTTAAGAGCTTCACGGCGCTACCGTCTGGTCCTAATGCCGCGCAAAATCCCTGGACCGGCAACAATTTTCAAGCCTATTACCCTCAGTCCACGGATACGAACAGCATCACCGGCAAAGTGGATCAGGTCTTCTCGGAAAAAGATACTCTCTCGGCGCGCTACACGCAATCCTGGTCTAACTTTTTGCAGGCAGGCGCCAGGTACGGATATCCGCCGCCCGGCGTAACCGACGGTCCCGGAACCGGGTTGCAGAACTCGAAAGTTTACTCCATCGTCGGCCACTACACGCATACTTTCGGTCCGACCCTTCTCAACGAGCTGCAGTTATCTGCTTTCCGGGCGCCGAACTCATCGGGCACCGGTGCGGACAACGTAAATTGGGACGAAAAACTAGGGCTTCCGAACCCGTTTGGCGCAACTGGCTGGCCGACCTTATACACCGACAACAGCCAATTTCTGTATGGCGGCGGCTGGGATTCCGACAACCACAAGGCCCAGCATTTGACTCAGTTCGAGATCGACGACAACATCACATGGGTAAAGAACAAACACACGTTCAAGTTTGGCTTTAAAGGCCGTCAGGAATACAACAACGTGGAGGAGTTGCAGCAATCGCAGGGATCGGACTCCTTCTACGGTGACTGGACCGGGCTCTTCGATCCCGTCGGACAGCAGCAGGTCCCCTATACCGGTTCCGGATTTGCCAGTTTGGAACTCGGGATTCCGGCCTATCTTTCAAACCAGTACAATCGCGGCTACTTCTATTTCCAACAAAAGGAAATCGGAATGTATGGAGAGGACACGTGGAAGGTCACTCCGAAGCTGACATTGAGCCTTGGATTGCGCTGGGAATTCTGGACTCCCTACAAAGAGAAATACAATCGTCTCGACAATATCGATCTCAGCACGCTCACCAACCCGGCGTCAATGCAGGTAGTGCTGCCCGGAAGCACGACGCTGAACAGCATTCCAGGGCTACCCTCGGCGGTGATCGATTCATGGGCCGCGCGTGGCCTGACGGCAGTGACTGCGAATTCGATTGGTTTCCCAAGCGCACTGACGCCGAATGTCTGGAACGATATCGCACCGCATGTGGGGGTGGCCTACAGAATCACCGATAAATGGGTGGTTCGCGGCGGCTACGGCACTTACTACTGGCCGATGCCTCTGTCGCAGCTCTTGCAATCGATGCGCTCCAATCCGCCCCTCAACTTGAGATATTCCAATACTGTGGATCAACTCAACGGCGCGAATGCTGTCTACGGGCTGAGTTCTGTACCAGCGCCCACTGATCTGCTAGGCGCCGCCACCGTGTCCCCCGGAGGCGTCAGCCCCGGCGCGCAGGGATTCCTGGCGATGGATGCCCATCACTGGAATGACGACAGAGCGCAGGAATGGACGTTTTCCGTTGAGCACGAACTGATGCCCAACACTCTTGTGAAGTTCGCGTATACCGGCAACCACGGCAGCAACCTGCAGCAGAGCTGGGATGTAAACGCTCCGACTTCAAAATATAATTACCAGGCGCAAACCGGACTGCAAGCGCCTTCGCTTTCGTACCTGCGCCAGGTGAACCCGAACTGGAATCTGACAGGATCCACTGGCGTTCTCCAACACAATGGCTACTCGAACAGTAATTCGTTCCAGGCCGACATTGAGCGGCGCTTCAGCAGTGGCCTATCGTTCCAATTGTTCTATGTCTACACACACGCCATGACGACGAACGACACGGGAGGGGCCTCATCCGGCTCGGGTGGCAACGGAACGTCTTCCGGATTTAATGCAACCAGCACTAATGGGGGCGCGACCGTGGGAGCTGTGCCGGCAAACAACGAGGTTTTGGGCAATCCGAACATGACTGCCGATCAGCGTTTACGGCTTCTCTATACCAATTCGAGCCAAGTTCCACCACAGCGAATCAGTTGGCACGGTGTATATCAATTCCCGTTCGGCAAAGGGAAGAAATTCCTCAGCAACAGTAACTGGGCAACGAATGCGCTGGTCGGTGGATGGGAGGTCAGCTTCATCGGCACTTGGGCGAACGGTTTCTGGATGGGGGTGCCCTCCAACGAGTACCTGTTCGGAAATCCATCGCTCAGCGGCGACCAGCGGATGGACATGACCATCTTCGGCCAGAATCAAAAGCTCTGGTTTGCCGGCGATTTCGATCCGACCCAGGCTACGAACGTGAATGCCGCGCAGCTTCAAAAATTGGTTCCCATCGATCGCGGCGCCCGGACGATGCACCCGATCGGACCGAACCTGGATAATCTTGTGCCGCAGACGCTTGCCGACGGAACGGTAGTGAAAACCAGCATCACGGATAACGTAAGCTATAACGCACGGAACTTCATGCTCACTCCGTCTTCCTGGAGTCAGGATGTGTCGCTCTATAAGTACTTCTACTTTGGTGAAAGGCTGAAGGTACGGTTAAGCGGCGACTTCTTCAATGTCTTCAACCACCCGCTTCTAAACCTGCCGAACGCGACAACAGGACTGATCAACAAGAGCTCACAGCCGAATGCGCCGCGTATTATTCAGATCGGCGCTCGCCTCGAGTTTTAAGGTGAGATAAAACAGAAAGAGTTGCGGTATCCATTAGCTTTTTTTACGCTGTTCACCTTGTTTGCGAGCGGCCTTCCGGGCCGCTCGCAAACAGGAAATTTCTTCCGGTTCGACGATCAACTTCAATCTGCGTCGATCAAAGCTTCAAAGGCGGCCTTTGCCACCGCAGCGGCCGAGCCGATCACCTGGAAGGATTTCTTTTCCCAATCCGACATCACCTGGCAGCTCGCGCGTGGCCGTATCGGATACCGTAATGGCGATCTGATGGTGAAGGGCGACGGCTCCACGCCCGTAATCCTGTCGCCGAAGCAGCCGGCGATCGACTGGCATCTCTATTCGGCAGTCGAGATCCGCATGTCGGCGCAAGGCGGTAAAGAGATCAAAATCAAAATTGGCGACTTTGAAGCAAAACAGAAACTGGGGCCGCCGGGCCAATACAACGTCTACCATTTTGATGTAAACGTGGATGCACCGAAAGGCTCTCGCCTGCTCGGCATCATGCCCACCGATAGCCTATCCGCTCTCGTCGCGATTCACTCCATTAAGTTGATTCCGAAGCCCGCGAGCTTCCCTCAGTCCGCCGGCCGCGAATCGCTAGGAAAGCGCGATGAGTATCGCAACGTCGTTTACGTCCATTCGCCCTCGACGATTACCTTCCCGGTTTCGGTTCCGGCCAAGGGGCATGTTCATTTCGGGATGGGCATTGCCGCGAAAGGCAGTCCGGTTACGTTTCGAGTGTCCGTGGAGAGTTCCTCGGGTGATCTTTATTCGAAGACAATCAGCGATGCTGATAGCTGGGAAGACGCGGATGTGGATCTGTCCCGGTACGCGGGTCGAAACGTCAAGCTTGTATTCAGGACGGACGCGCAGCGTGAAGGAACGGTCGGGCTGTGGGCAAATCCTTTGCTGACGAATCCGGTTCCGAAGAGGCGTCCAAACGTTCTCATCTATACGATAGATACGCTTCGGGCCGACCACGCCAGTGTCTACGGGTACGGGCGCGACACGACGCCATTTCTCAAAAGGCTGGGCGCTTCGGGAATCGTGTTTAACGATTGCCAGGCGCAGGCCACCTGGACCAAGGCGTCCATCGCTTCTCTGATGACGTCGCTCTATTCGTTTACCCACGGCATTGTCAACGATGTGGATACCATTCCGAACAGCGCGACGACCATCGCCGAGCAGTTGCGCGCAAGCGGTTATGTCACGGCTAGCATCGTCTCCAATCCCTTCGTTGGCCGGGCAACCGGGCTGCAGCGCGGCTTCGATTACATGCTGGAATATCCGGTTGTCCTCCGTGAACGTACCGAGGCAGCCGATCGGGGCACCGACTCAGCGGCGTTGAACAAGGTTGTTTTCCCGTGGCTGGAACGTCACCATGACGAACCATTTTTTCTTTACGCGCACGCGACAGACCCGCACGCGCCCTATCGGCCTCCTCCGCCATTCGACGCGAAATTCGCTAATCCGGCGGAGAACGCGGCCTTCGATCGAAGTTACTCCGGTTTCGAGAATAGCCGCCAATATGGCGGCGGAGCGGTCTTCAATCGCGAGAGCTGTATCAAAGCAGGTCTCAATCCCGACAAATTCATTCACGAGGCAATCGACCGCTATGACGGCGAAATTCTGCACAACGATCAGAGTCTGGAACTGTTGGTGAATAAGCTGAAGGAGCTTGGTGTTCTGCAGAACACGCTGATCATCGTCATTTCCGATCATGGTGAGGAGTTCTGGGACCACGGCTGGACTGCCCACGG
Organism: Bryobacterales bacterium KBS 96; assembly: GCA_000381625.1. Taxonomy (GTDB): domain Bacteria; phylum Acidobacteriota; class Terriglobia; order Bryobacterales; family Bryobacteraceae; genus KBS-96. The sequence continues at coordinate 6,015,523 of KB906767.1, read as the reverse complement.
CCAGTCGCTCTATCAGGAACTGGCTCATTGTGTTTTTGTCATGTGGAATCCTGGCTTGTTTCCAACGCCCCGGCGGATCGAGAATCCCGTGCAGTTGATTGACGTAATGCCGACCGTGCTGGACCTACTGGGCCTTAGGATTCCGCAGATAGTGGAAGGACGGAGCTTGGCGCCGCTGGCGAGAGGTCAGGCGTTTCAGAGAAGAAGCCCGGTGATGACGTCGCGTTTCGCTCACCCCGGCGCCCAGCCGGACGGACCCATCCGGGAAAACCGAACGGATAGTTTCGCCCTGATCGATGCGAAATGGAAGCTCATTTACCGCGATAAGGCCGCAAAGGTGGGCTTGAATCGAGTTGAGCTATACAACCGGATTACTGATCGCGCGGAACGGAGGAACATAGCCGAGCAGCATCCTCGCGAAGTTGAGCACTTGATGACGGAAATCGGCAATTGGATCAATGCCCAGAATAAGGTCCGAGTGGTTCTCGGCCATGGCGGCAAATCGACTCTTGATCGCCAGACGATTGAGCAATTGCGAAGTCTGGGTTACCTGGGCGGCTCGTCTCAGTAACGCGACGATCGCTGTAGAAGCTGTGCGGCGACTTGGCGAAGTTCGTCAGCCGCAGCAGAGATAAGAGGACACTTACCCGAATGGTTCGCCGCGACTAACATCCCATAACAAACCGCCTGTCCAGTATTATTTCTTGAGCTGCAGCAGCAGAGCCCAATCGTTCTGGTCCGGGCTTTCCGGTGAGGTCCAGGAAGGTCCTTGGGCGGCCGGGAGCGCGATCTTCTCTCCGGTCAGCGCCGAGAACCAGATTGCGCTGTAACTGCCAGGCTCCAGTTTGACCGTCACCTTTCCGCCTTTGGGCAAATAGAGCGCATAGATTTCGCCCGGCTTCGCGAGACAGTAGGCGCCTCTATCCACGAGATCATCATGAGGGTCCGTCCTCCACCACTCGAAACTAGTGAAAAAATCCACCATGTGCTCGTATCCCAGGAACATCGTCATGGTGTCGTCGCCACGGCCGTTCATCCAGCCGCCGCCGGTATCAGGAGCGATATTCGTGCCACGCCGGCAAGTTTCGCCCGCGGTTTGATATCCTCCGGCCATCACGATGTCCCATGCGGTCCGGCGCAAGATATCGGCTGAATCCGATCCCGGCTCCGCCCACGGCGGATAGTGGTCCTCATAGCCGTACTCTTCATTTGTCTGCGGGATGATTCGCCCCGTCTTCTTCTGCAGTTCGCGCGATTCAAGCATCAGCGCGTGCTGCTTGCGCGACCAATCCTGATAAGAAGTAAATCCGAACCATGCGGATGCGCGGTCCTGGTGCACGGTCTTCATGGGGTGACTCGTGGCAAGGTGACGATACGGGTCCCACTGCTCGATCAGCGTTCCGGTGTCGTGCGTCCACTGGTCGCTTCGATAGCCCTCCAGGTCGTCGCCAAGGTCCCACGTGATATTCGAAAATGCGCTGAACCGGGACACCGCGTATCGAATGAAACGCCGCTCGTCTTCACTCCCGGCGGCGGGGTGGATTTTGTTGTCGTTCATATCGAGCACCACCGAAATGATCATGTCTTCATCACGGGCATATCGCAACATGCGTTCGAATTTCCGCCAGAACGGAACGTCAAAGCGAGTGTAGTCGAAGCCGGGATGCGTGAAGTCGTCGGGCCTTTCCGCCGGCCAAGGCGTGGGCAAATTGGTGTAGTTGTCGCCGATCATCACAGGCTCGCCATAGAAGCGGTTGCTTCTGCCCGCAACGGTCACGCGGATGCGGTTTATTTTGAGCCGGTGAAGACGATCGATGCTATACCTGATGATCCGCTCTTCCCGCCAACCCGTCAGCCAATAAGCGGTTGTGCCATTGAAAAAGTAGTGCTCCCCTGTGCCTTCCCAGATGAAATGCCATCTGTATTGCGGATCGATGCGAATCGGCCCTTTGCGATGGTTGTCCACCGCACGAAATACTCCAGCGTATTCTTTTTGAAACGCGCCTTGGCGATAAGAGATGTTGTATTTATAGCTGCCGGCAGCCGGCGGCATGAACCGGATCCGGTAAACGGCTCCATCCGGAGAATCGCAGAATCCATCCACTTGCCAATGCCGGTCCGTACCCGCCATTTCGAAAGATCCGCTGACCGATGCGTCCGTGAACGGGTTGCGCGCATCCGGGTTTTTGACGTTGACAGTCACTTCGACGAAGTCGTAGGCGTCGACGGAGGGGGCCGCCTGAGCGAAAGTGACGTTCGATGGAGCGGCGGACGCGCTGGCGAACGGATAAACGGCGACCGCTACAACGATAAGCGTCTTCAGAGCAATGGAATGAATGCGCGAACACATCCGCATCATTGTATTTGATCGATGGCGTGTCGAGGCATGCCTCAACCCTACAGCAGAATGAATTTCGTGTCGCGGCCGTCGCTAATCAACAAGCGGGGCCACCTGATCCGGGGTCGTTACACCCGGCGGCAGTTCCATGACTTTGATGTTGCGAAAGTGGATCTCCGCTCCTTCGGATTCGAGGCAAAGATATCCCTTTCGCTGCGTGGCGCGGCTGATTCCATTTACGAATTTGCCGTTGACCGCGAGTTTGATAACGCCGTCCACCGCGACAACGTCATACGTGTTCCACTGTCCCCGCCCTTTGCAACGATTTTCGATGGACTTGCTTCTCTCGCCTCGCGGATTATCCGGCGTTGTCTTCACACCGCCGACGCCAAACAACTCGCCATGCACATACGCGATGGGCGGCGTGATTCCGTTGTGTTTGTGCAACTCGGGCCACTGCAATTCGAGCATCTGAATTTCGATGCCGTCAGGCAGCCGGCTGGCCGCATCCGGACGAGCGCTGCTCCACGCAAATACGCCGGAGTTCCCACCCGGCTCGATGTGCATCCACTCGATATGCAGGACGAAGTTCTCGTATTGCTTCACACTGCGCATTACGCCGATAGGATGGCCGGAGCAGATCAGCACGCCGTCTTTGACTCGCCAGGTATCTTTGGCGGTATTGACGTTCACCCAGCCGGTCAGGTCCTTGCCGTTAAATAAACTGTGGAACTCCGGAACCGGAAGATCTTTAGCAGCGAGAAAACCAAATACAAGTGGCAGGCACGCCAATACGCTTACAGCCGCAAATCGCTTCATAGGTATCTGTAGATCGTACCTCAGCCTCGCTTGTGAGAAGCCATCGCTGCGTTGAGCGGGACCAACCGACCATCACCCTTCGCGTAGCGCGGCCATGGGATCCAGACGGCTTGCCATGCGCGCGGGAATATAACAGGCCACGAAAGCGACGAGAATCAAAACAACGGAAGCGCCAGCCAAGCTGATGGGGTCGGCCGGACTGAGGCCGTACAGCATCCTCGCAAGCACGCGGGCAATGAGGAGTGAAGCAACCAGCCCAATGGCGATTCCGGTTCCGACTAATTTCATTCCCCGGCGAAGAATCAGGCTCAGAACCGCTCCTTGTTCGGCGCCCATTGCCATTCGCACTCCAATCTCTCTTTGCCGGCGATGGACGGAGTAAGCCATAATGCCGTACAATCCAACGCTTGCGAGCGCCAAAGCAAGCAGCCCGAATACGCCCAAAAGTCCGACGCCGATTTTCTGAATGAAGAGCACTTGGTTGATGATCTTGTCACCTGTTCTGATATCACTGATCTCAAGCTGCGGACCTACACTCCGTACTTCACGCTGCACCTCGTTCAGGATGGAAGTGGGATCGGCCGCGCTACGAACGTAGAGGGTCATTCCGCTCGCGAAATTCTGGCGCAGTGGAAGGTAAACGCAGGCTTGGGGCGCTTCACCGAGCGTTGTATAGTTCGTCGTTTTTACAACGCCGATTACCAATCGCGGCTGCGCGTCGCCCGACAATCGAATCCGACTTCCCAGAGCGCCGCCACCGGGCCAATATTTCCGCGCCAGATAGTCGTTGACGATGGCAACCGGCCGCGATTCCTGCCGGTCGGTATCGGCAAAATCTCTTCCCTTCAGAACGGGAACGTTCATTACCTTGAAGTAGCCGAGATCGACTGTATTCACCACGCTCATTAAGGCCTGGGATTTCCTTTGTTGCTCGCGTCCTTCAATTGCGAATCCGCGCGAAGGATTCGACCAGAAGGGCATGTTGGAGGCCCAACTCGCCTGAGCGATGCCGGGGAGCGTTGAAACACGTTCCTCAACGTCGCGATAAAACGCCTTCGTCCGGCTTTCGTTATAGCCTGCCTGCTCGGGATTCATCATGAAAACGGCAAGATGCCTGGTGTCGAAGCCCGGGTCGATCTGGTAGGCGCGCTGGATGCTTCGCAGGAACAGAGCGGCAACGACCAATGCGACGAGCGAGAGAGCTACTTGCCCAACAAGCAATGCGTTTCCAAACATAACGCTTTTCGTTCCCAGGCCGGCAATACGCGTCTCCTCCCGAAGGCCTTCGATCACGTCGGTTTTCGAAGCGCGAATGGCAGGAATCACGCCAAAGACGAACGCCGTCGCAATGGAAACGAGAAAAGCAAAAATAAACACGGTCATGTCGAGTCTGGGAGCGACAAGGTTATCAACCACGTCGGGCGGCCGCAGCGACCATAAAAGTTGGCAGCCTTCGTAACCGATCGCGAAGCCCGCCACGCCGCCTAAGAGCCCAAGCAGAACGCTTTCGGCAAGAAGTTGCCGAACCACGCGGCCACGGCTTGCGCCGATCGCCAGTCGCACGGAAATCTCTTGTTTTCGGGCAGTGATGCGCGCCAGCAACAGATTGGCGACGTTTGAGCAGGCAATAAGCAGAACGAACCCGACAATCGCGAGCAAACCGGCGCTTCCAAACGCGATGCCATTCTCTCCGCCCGTACTAGAAAACAGCTCGCTTGTAATGGGTTGGACGGACACCGTGCGGCTTTCATTGTCCCGCGGATATGCCTGTTGCAATGTGGCGGCAATTGTCCGCAAGTTGGCCTGCGCAGTCGAGCCACTTACGCCCGGCTTGAGCCTCGCCACGGCATGAAACAAAGGTTTCCCCCGATCACTCAAGGCATTGTGAAGCTCAGCCGGGAGAACCTGCGCGGCCATGGTCGATGGCAGCCAAACGTCCGGCCCGAATACATCACTTACGCCGATAAAACCTTTCGGTGCGATTCCAATCACCGTAAACGAGGCGCCGTTGATTTCGAGAGCACGGCCGACAATATCCGGCGCACCTCCAAATTTCCCCTGCCAGGAGGCGAAGCTCAAAACCGCCACCGGCGCGGACCCCGGCGTACTGTTTTCGGACGGAAAGAAGAATCGCCCTTTGGCTGCGCGCAGTCCGAGCGTTTCAAAGTAATTCTGCGTTACAAGCTGACCGAAAATGCGCTGCGGCCCGGCGCTACGCTTCAAGGTCATTACGAGCGGCGGAGTGTAGCCCGAGAGCTCGCTAAAAACCTGGTTCCGTGACCGGTAATCTTTCAGATTGAGATAGGAGCTAGGGAGAAGCCCTCCGGATTTCCCGGCATTCTTAGCGCTGGAAATTGTGTAGATCGCGACCAAACCACCGGGATCTTCGACCGGCAGTGGATGGAGAAGCAGCGTGTTAACAATGGTGAACACGGTAGTGCTGGCTCCAATACCGAGCGCCAGCGTCAAGACAGCAAACACCGAAAATCCGGGTGTTTTCCGCAGCGTGCGCAATCCGTGGCGTAAGTCGCGCATAAAGTCCCGCACGGGATTTCCGGATGGTAAGGCCGCTTGCGGCTCCGGATCTTGTTTGGGCGCAAGGCCCGTGGATGTAAGTCCGGAAGCGAGCAGATCGCTGTTTGCAAGCTCGCCAAGAACGGCTTCCGTGGCCGCCTTCTCGTCAGCGCCGCCGGACAACAAATCCTCGTAGTGCTGTTCAAGATGTTGCGAGAGTTCCTCAATCATCCCGATCTCGCGCGCCGGTTCAATCCCGAGCGCTTCGAGCCGTTTGCGAATCTCATTTTTCCAGTCAGGCATTTTCCGTACCCATCACCCGGCCAATCGCCAACACAAAGTCCTGCCAACTCTTACGCTGGCTCGCCAGCACCTTGCGGCCGCTTGGGGTGAGGCTGTAATAACGGCGGCGGCGCTGATCCGCCTTTTCCACCCAGCGGCCTTGCACAAGACCGCGAGCTTCCAATCGCGACAGCAGCGGGTAGAGCGTTGTGACATGAAATGTCAGCGCGCCGCCCGAGCGAGCCGTAATCAGCTTGCAGATATCGTAGCCATGGCGCGGCTGCTGCTCAAGAAGCGAAAGGATCAGCAGTTCCGCGCTGCCTTTCTTCCATTCGCGATCAGGGGATTCGGCTTCCATATATCGATACTTCCATATATACGCGAATCCCTTATATTGTCAAGAGGCCGCGGAAGGCGGTCACGGGGTTTTCGCGATTTTTGAATTTCGCTAATCCTTTGGATTCCCGCCACTTAGCCCACTTCGCCCCATGGCCGCCGCGAACAATAGCGCCAGCGCGCCTCTACACTCGAATCGCCTGCGATTGAGGCGATAAACGAAGCGAGACTACATGCAAAGACTCCGCCATTTGTTCACATATTTTTTGACGTACTCCGCACTGGCTGGCGTGCCCTTGGCGGCACAGACGTTTTCGAGTATCCGGGACACCGTCCACAACGCCGACGGTTCCAGTTTCAACGGGCAGGTGATCATCTCGTGGCAGGGTTTCACCTCGGCGGCGGGCGCCACCATTGCTCCGCATAGCACAGCGCTGAACATCACGAACGGCTACATCTCCCTGGTCCTTGTGCCAACGACGAATGCGTCCGCTGGCGCCATATACACGGCCCAGTATGAATCGAACGACGGAACGAAGCAATGGACGGAATACTGGCAAGTGCCTCCGAGCTGGACGCCTCTAACGTTGAGCGAAATTCGAGTCTCGAATCCGCCAAACACAGGCGGCGAAACCGGCGGCGGGTCAGGGTCGATTACGCTGCCGTTGAGCGAGAGCAATGTCATCAATCTGAGCGCCGATCTGGCGGCCAGGCCCGTGAAGGGATCGACCTATACACCAGCGCACGCGGCCATGATCGACGACTTCGGGGGCATCGCTTCGGTGAGCGGCAATGGCGGCGATTGCGTACATGTCGACGGCAGCAGCGGCGCGTGCGGCAGCACAACTCCTTACCCGTTGTTTGTCGATGCGGACCTGCCGAGCGGAAGCATCAATGGTTTGAATGCAGTCTTCACGTTAAGCCAAACCCCCAGCCCGAGCTCGAGCCTTTCGCTTTACCGGAACGGAATGATGCAGCGCCAAGGCGTCGATTACAGCCTGGCCGCGAACACCGTTACGTTCGTGCCGGCGGCAACTCCACAGACCGGCGATATCCTGACGGCGTTTTATCGCGCACAGGGCAGCGGCTCCGTCGCCCAGTTTGCCGACGCGGAGACACCCGCGGGAACCATCGACGGCGTCAATGCGGTTTTCAGTGTGATGACGGCTCCAAACCCAGCCGCAAGTTTGCAACTTTTTAAGAACGGAGCCTTGCAGCGGCCGGACATCGACTACACGTTGAGCGCGAACACTATTACCTTTGCGAGCGGGACAACGCCTCGAACTGGCGATTCGTTGCTAGCGTTTTACCGGCATTGACCAGGCTGCCGATCCCCGGCGAACTAAGTCCACCGCAGCACGCTGAAGCGTGCGTCATGAAATCCCAGTTACGGGGCGGCGTCGCGTAAGGGAGCGGGTTGGGACAACCGGGCAACCCGCGCACTGACGTGCGGCGGCTCCGTTTCGGCGCTTTCTTAAGTAAGCGGCATGGTACAAGTAACCTAACAATATTCAGCACAATGACCACGAGACGCAAAGCTCTTGTCACGATCGCGGCCGGTTCGGCTTCGGCGGCTGTCGTGTCGGCAATGCCTGCCGCAAAAGGCGCAACGCACGACATGGAAGCTATGCCTTCCGAAAAACCGGGGCAGCGTGAACAGCCGCCGCCAGTTTACTTTCATGGCCGCAATTTCGAAACAATTACGCGGCTCGTCGACATGATCATTCCACGAACGGATACGCCCGGCGCAGCGGAGGTAGGCGTGGATTATCGCGTCGACCGGGTGGTCAGCGGCAATGCTCAGTTGCAAAACGAGTTCGAGGCGGGGCTGAAATACGTCAATGCGGAAGCACAAAAGCAGCAGGCGAAGGATTTCCTGTCTCTCGATCCGGAACGGCAAGCGGGGATTCTTAAATCTGCCGCCGAAGCCACGGGAACGGAACAGGGCAAATTCTTTTTATCGCTGAAGAAGCTCACCCTCGAATGGTATTACCGGTCGGAGGCAGGACTGGCGCACGAACTCGGATATAAGGGAAACAGCTACCGGACCTCATTCACTGGATGTACACATCCCGAACACTGGCCAGCATAAAACGACGGGCGATGCAGATCAAGAAATCGAATCCTAATTACGAAGCTGTGGTGATAGGCAGCGGAGCAGCCGGCGGAATGGCGGCCTGGAATCTCACGCGGCAGGGCGTTAACGTTCTGGTGCTGGATGCGGGCGAGAAGTTCGACCGCGGCAAGTTCTGGTCGCATGTGAAGCCCTGGCAATGGACCGACCGGCTCGATAAGGGCCTGCATCCGCAGGAATTCTTTCTGAGCGACAAGGAGCAGCCATACGAGACGCCGGAAGGCCGCCCTTTTGAGTTGTACCGGGTTTGGGGACGCGGCGGAAAAACCAATGTGTGGGGGCGCGTGGCTCTGCGCTATTCCGATGTCGATTTCGAAGGACCTTTGCGCGACGGCTGGGGCATTCCGTGGCCCATCCGCTATGCCGATATCGGTCCGTACTACGACAAGGTCGATCAGTTCATCGGAGTCTGTGGCGGCACGGACGATCAGGATTCCCTGCCCGGCAGCAAATATATGCTGCCCGCCCCGCCGCCTCGCTGCGGCGAGCGGTTGCTGCAAAAGGCCGCGAAACAATCCGGCATTTCGATTGTGGCGGGCCGGCGCGCCGTGCTTACAAAACCGCACAACGGGCATCCGCAATGCCATTACTGTGGCGCGTGCGGCCGCGGATGCGATGTCGGCGCGTTCTTCAATTCATCGGATTTTCTCATCGAGCCGGCTCTACAGACGGGCCGCTTACAGGTGATTGACAACGCAGTTGTCGCGCGCATCCTGGTGGACGATGAAGGCCGGGCGAACGGTGTGCAGTATTTCGATCGCAGGACGAAGGAAGAGCATCGCATGAAAGCGCGCATCATAGTGGTCGCCGCGTCCTGCGTCGACTCGACACGCATTCTGCTGAACTCGAAGTCAGATAGACACCCGAATGGAATCGGCAATTCGTCGGATGTCATCGGACGCTATCTCTGCGAGCAGATCCGGTTTCACATGTACGGCTTCGCTCCCGAACTGATGGACGGCCCGGTCTACGATGACAGCGGCATCGGCGGCGAGCACATTTATATGCCGCGGTTCAATCATCGCGACGGCCGGCGGCGCGATTACATCCGCGGTTATGGGATGCAGTTCTGGGGCTGCGGCGCGCAGGATAGCGTTCCCTGGGCAAGCACGTTGCCCGGATTCGGCGCCGATTTGAAGAGGGAAATCCGGCGGCGCTATCCGGCGATGATCGCGTTGCACCCGTACGGAGAGACATTGGGGCGCGCGGAGAACCGGATCGTCATCGATGAAACCAAGACCGACGAACTCGGCGTTCCACTGTTTCGAATTGAATACCAGATCGGCGACAACGAGCGGAAGATGGCCGAGGAAATGTACTCTACCTGCGAGGAGATTCTGCATTCCGCCAAAGCCGAAACCTTGCCGTACAGCCGCGGATGGCTGGACGCACCGGGATCGGCAATCCATGAACACGGCACGTGCCGGATGGGCGACGATCCGCGTCAGTCGGCATTGAACAAGTTCTGCCAGATGCACGATGTGAAGAACATCTTTGTGGTCGACGGTTCCGCCTTTACTACGGCGAGCGAGAAGAACCCCACACTGACGATTCTCGCGCTTTCCTGGCGCGCAACGGATTATTTGGCGGGGGAGATGAAGCGTGGCAATGTCTGAACGGGGCCGGTCGCTACACTGGGGACATGGCTAAACAGTATTCGACTCCGCCGTCGATGACCATCGATCCGAATAAGTCCTACAAAGCGACATTCGATACTTCGCAAGGAGAGATTGTCTGCGATCTATTTGCCAAAGAAGCGCCGAATACGGTGAACAACTTCGTATTCCTTGCCCGTGAGGGCTTTTACGACGACACTAAGTTCCACCGCGTGATCGCGAATTTCATGATCCAGGGCGGCGATCCGACGGCGACGGGCCGCGGCGGCCCCGGCTATAAATTTGAAGATGAACTGAAAGCGAATCCGCACAAGCACCAGGTAGGGTCGTTGTCCATGGCAAATGCCGGCCCTAACACGAACGGAAGCCAGTTCTTCATCACGCATATCGCAACCGACTGGCTGGACGGCAAGCATACGGTTTTCGGCCAGGTTCGTTCCGGACAGAACGTGGTAAACGCAGTTAAGCAGGGCGATGAACTGAAGTCCGTCAAGATCGAAGAGGCCTAGAAGAGATGACGAGAGATCAGGCGTGGTCGATCGTCTGTGAATTCGTGCAATCGGAGAGCCTGCGCCGCCACATGCTGGCAGTGGAGGCCTGCGTCACGGCTTACGCCGGGAAATACGGCGAGAACGCAGAAATCTGGGGAGTAACCGCCCTGCTGCACGACTTCGACTGGGAGATCCATCCGGCGGCGCCCGATCATCCCATGAAGGGCGAGGCACTCCTGAAGGAACGCGGCGTCAGCGACGAGATCCGCCGGGCGATTCTTTCACACGCAAACTATAGCGGCGTGCCGCGCGAATCTTTACTGGAGAAAAGCCTGTTCGCGTGCGATGAGCTTGCCGGCTTTCTGACGGCCTGTTCGTATGTGAAGCCGGGGCGCAGCATCTTCGAAGTGGATGTGGCGTCGGCAAAAAAGAAGTTGAAGGATAAGGCATTCGCTCGCGCTGTAAACCGTGAAGATATTTACAACGGTGCGAAGGAGCTGGGCGTAGATCTCGACGAGCACATTGCGTTTTGCATTGCAGCGATGAAGGCGCGCGCGACGGAGTTGGGGCTTGCGGGCACGGCGAAGGCGGCGCCGGAAAATTAAAGTTCGAAGCGCCGCGAGCAAAAAATAGCCGGTTTCCCGGCGCCGGTTACCGATAGGCTCTTCCTGGAGCTTTAAGAAACGGCGTGCGCGCAGCCGTACGCGGATCAATTTGGCGCCATGCGGGCCTACTCATTCCGTTCCTTGCCGTAACATCGAGCTTGGGGATACAAGTGTGCTTACTTGGATAATGTGAGTTAGGGCTATGTCTCACGACCGATCCACAACGGCGGCTACGCCGTCGCTCATGGAAGTCCACTCGACCGTGCGGACCGCGCACACGACTTTCTGGCGGCGGCTGTTTGCTTTTGCGGGGCCCGCGTACCTGGTCAGCGTTGGTTACATGGACCCAGGCAACTGGGCAACCGATATTGGGGGCGGCGCGCGATTCGGCTACGAACTTCTCTGGGTGTTGGTAATGGCCAACCTGATGGCGTTGCTGCTGCAAACCCTGAGCGCGCGATTAGGCATTGTGACGGGGCGCGATCTGGCGCAAGCCTGCCGGGACGAATATCCGGCCGGGATCTCCTACGCTCTCTGGTTCTTGTGCGAACTTGCAATCGTCGCCTGCGACCTTGCCGAAGTACTGGGCGCGGCGATCGGCCTTCAACTCCTATTTCATATTCCTCTGCTGATTGGGGTGCTGCTCACCGCCGCGGACACGTTGCTGATCCTGTGGTTTACGCGATATGGCATCCGTGTGATCGAGGCCTTCGTGATTGTGCTGATTTCCATGATCGGCGGCTGTTTCATTTTCGAAATCTTTCTGGCGAAGCCAGGAGTCGGAGAGGTCCTCGGCGGCCTGAAGCCGCACCTGACGAAGGAAAACCTGTATCTCGCAGTGAGCATACTCGGCGCGACCGTGATGCCGCACAATTTGTATTTGCATTCGGCGCTCGTGCAAACACGCCACATCGGCGCGACGGCGAAGGAGAAGCGCACGGCATGCCGCTTCAATCTTTTCGATTCGATGGTCGCCCTTAACGCGGCGCTGGTTGTGAATGCATCCATCCTGATCATGTCGGCGGCCATTTTTTTTAAGCGCGGCATTGTTGTCGATGAGATTCAACAAGCTCATGCGCTGCTGAGTCCGCTAATGGGAACCGCCCTCGCAAGCGTGCTGTTCGGCGCGGCGCTGCTGTGTTCCGGCCAGTCATCCACTCTGACGGGAACCATGGCCGGCCAGATCGTGATGGAGGGCTTCCTGCGCTTCAAAATGCAGCCATGGCTGCGCAGGCTGGTGACACGGTTTTTGGCGATCACGCCGGCGGCCCTTACGATCTACTATGCCGGCGAAAAGGGCACTTACAGCCTGCTCATACTCAGCCAGGTGGTGCTCAGCCTGCAACTGCCCTTTGCCGTGATTCCACTTATCAACTTAACGAGCGACCGGAAGCGGATGGGAGAATTCGCGAACAAGCGGATCGTCCAAACTCTCGCGTGGATTATCGCGATCATTATTCTGGCGCTAAATATCTGGTTGGCCTGGACTCTCATCGCACCGTGGATCGCAAACAGCGGAGACTACAAACCGCTTGTCGTTGGCGCGCTCGTCTTAGGTCTCGGAGGGCTCGCGTACATCCTGGTCGTCATTATCTGCTGGCCGATGTTCCGCAGGCGCGCCGAACATGCCGGCCGCGTGGCGCTGGCAGTTAGTGCGATCCGGCCCACACCCACGGTTCCGCCCCGCTACTCAACCATTCTTGTCCCGCTCGATCATAGCGATGCCGATTCCGCCGCGCTAGCGAATGCGGTGACTCTTGCCAAATCTCACGATGCCGAGGTGATCCTGCTTCATGTGGAAGAAGGCGTGGCAAGCCGGATGTACGGCTCACTTGCATCCACCGCCGAGATCACGGAAGGGCAGGACTATTTTGAAGAGATTGCCGATGGTTTGCTGAAAGAAGGCGTCCGGGCGCAAATTCGCGTTCAGTATGGGAGCAGCCCTGCCCGCGAGATCGCACGCGTGGCCAATGAGGTGCAACCGGATCTGCTTATCATGGGATCTCATGGCCACAAGGGCCTGAAAGACCTGATCTTCGGGACGACGATCAACAGCGTGCGTCATCACGTAGGTATCCCCATTCTTATTGTTCGAGGAAACGAGGGCCGGGCTGGAACCCGGTAGCCTTTCATGCCAACCCGGCGGACCTCGACACGGGCGTCGTGGCTGCAGACTAAGAGTCTGCGCCACGGGCCTTGCTCCTACAAACACAAAAGAGAGCCTACGCTATGACTGATTTATCGAAGGGCAGAATCCTTGTGACCGGAGGCGCCGGTTTCATCGGAAGCGCTATCGTTTGGGCATTGAACCGGCGCGGCTGCGAGAATATCCTGATCAGCGATTTTCTGCGCGCGTCGGACAAGTGGAAGAATCTGGCGCCGCTGCGATACGCCGACTACCTTGAAGCCGACGATCTGGAAACGTTGGTTCTCAATCAGCCACAGCAACTCGCGGACGTCCGCTCGATCTTTCATCTTGGCGCGCATTCGTCGACAACGGAAACGAACGCGACTTATCTGGTCCGAAACAATTACGAATACACGAAGGCGCTGGCTCACTTTGCGCTGGAAGGCGGCCGCAGATTCTTATATGCCTCGTCGGCGGCGACGTACGGCGCGCGCGAAACCGGATTGCGGGAAGATTTGCCGCTCTCGTCGCTGCGTCCGCTGAATATGTATGGGTATTCAAAGCAGATGTTCGACTGCTATGCCCAGCGGGCGGGCATTCTCGATGTCGTGACCGGTCTAAAGTATTTCAACGTGTTCGGACCCAATGAGGCACATAAAGGGGATATGAGCAGCCTCGTTTATAAGGCCTTTCATCAGATTCGGGAAACCGGCCAGGTGCGCCTCTTCAAGAGCTATCGTCCCGAATATCCGGACGGCGGACAGAAGCGCGACTTCGTTTACGTGAAAGATGCCGTCGACTGCACACTTTGGTTAGCCGAAAATCTGTCTGGCGGCGGAATTTTCAACGTCGGCTCCGGCCGTGCAACCACATGGTTAACGCTTGTCGATTCCCTCTATACAGCTCTTGGAAGCAAACCGAAAATTGAATTCACCGAGATGCCGGTGACCATGAGAAGCAAATATCAGTACTATACGTGCGCGGATTTATCGAAGCTCCGGGGGGCGGGCTATTCGGGCGCCCAGATGTCGCTGTCCGCCGCCGTGCAGGATTACGTCCAGAATTATCTTGTCCCTGGAAAACATCTGGGAGATGAAGCGGCGGCGAATTAGAGGCGGGAATCAGCCGCCAGCTTTGGCGTTAGCTTCGTCGCGCTTTTTCTGGTCGTCGAAGCAATACGGCGTCCACGGAACCGCTTCGAGCCTGCCCGGTTCGATAGGCCGTCCACAATCGATGCATTTGCCATATGTGCCCTCGTGCATGCGGCGTAGCGCGTCCTCAACCTCTTCGAGTTCTTGTCTTTCGATGCCGGCCTCTTGAAAGTCGGCCGCTTTCGCTTCCGTAGAGGTAACCTGATCGATCGGGTCCTCGACTTCAGCAACGCCCGACTGCCGGGCTTCGTCAGCCAACCGGTTACTGGAGGCGGTCAGTTCCTTCTGCCGCTCAACGAGCTTGCGTCTGAAGTGTTCGATATCCATATGCTGGCTATCAGTAGGACGCGGGAGGCGCGCTTAATGCGTCATCGCATAGACGATATAATTCACGCCCAGGCGGATTCCCAGAGCAGAGAACTTCTCCGGATAGCGTGGATCGTCGGCCCATTCCCATGAATCTCCTATGTCCGAATTGAGCGACATGGCCACCATGATGCGGCCCTTGTCGTCGTAAATGGCTCGCCAGCGAGCTTCATATCCGTCGTTTTTATAACCAAGCCGAAGGTGCTCGGCGCCGGGCACTTGGTAACGGTGATCCAAGTCGTATACGGTATGAAAGATCGGATCGCTATCTGGGATGTCGACGATCGGACGGTCGGGAAAAACCCGCTTCATACTTGCCTGGAAGACTGCCCATTCGAGCGTGCCATGGAAATCGTCGGCCATAAAGAACCCGCCCCGCAATAGATAATCCCGTAGCTTTTTGGCCTGGGCATCGGTAATGCCCCATTCGCCCACCTGCACCGCATAGAGCCACGGCCAGTTATAGACGTCGTCTCCATCGTCGAGATTGACGGGTTGCTCGACCGAGCGCACATCAATGCGCGTGAGGCGCCGTACGGCCTCGGAAAAATGGCGGTCGGCGCGCGGGTAATCCTGGGTCCACAGGGAAAGCCCTTCTCGCCAATCGCCATCGAACCGCCCACGGTAGCCGTCATTGGGCCCCGGTGGAAACATCAAGCGCGCAAATGCCCACTCCGATTTTGCGCCGGCGTCCGGTGGTAGCGGGATATCTCCGATGCGGTATTCGACGCCTGGATATTCGCGAAACGGATGAGGTCGTTGATTAGCGGCGTGCTGAACGGAGGCGTAGAGCGTACCAAGGAAGACGGCGGCGCAACCGAATTGCCACAACTGCTTCGGCACGTTCATGAGGGACTGCCCTGGTCCGAGCATATCGCAAGAGAGGCGACATCATCTGGCCGCCTAAGACTTCCGATCGCCTGGAGACGTTTGCGCAAATGAGCAGGCTGTACATGTATCAGGCATTCACAGTAGACGCGACTTCGTTCTCCGGAGCGATCGTGTCCTGGCGCTGGGGAATGGCGCGTAAAGGCCGGAACTCGATGCTCGCGCCACACCCGGTCTGGGCCAGGCGGCCTGCCCAGTATCGGGCGTCCTCCAGGTCGGCGCAGTCGATAATGTAGTAACCACCAAGCGCCTCCTTCGTTTCGGCGAACGGCCCGTCCGTTATGCCGATTTTGCCATGCCGGTCGCGCGCAGTAAACGCAGCTCGGGTGGATTCGAGCGGTCTCGCTCCTTTGAAAACTCCACGGGCGGTCGCCTCGTCTATAACGGCCCAACTACGGTTGATTGACGACGCCTTTCGCTCGGGCGTCATTTCCTCCCTTTTTGCTTCGTCCGCGTAAATCAAGAACATGTAATCCATTGCTTTTTCTCCCTTTCAAGGTTCGCGTTTCTTCGACTCCGTGAGTCCGGCTTACAGTGATACGACGAATGGATTCTTTGAAATCGACAAAACGATGCAAAATAATTTTTCGGCCTCCGGCTTCCGAATGTGTAAAATCGATAACGATCTCAAAGGAACCTGTTGCAGAGAATTTCATCCACCATGAAGAAAACCGTCCTGTATCTGCTGATTGCCGCGGCCGCGGCCTGGGGCCAAGCTCCGAAGGCTCCGCCGCCTGTTCAGTCGCCCGAAGTGCATCCGGACAGAACCGTCACGTTCCGGTTCAGGGACCCGAACGCCCAGGAGGTCAATCTCGCTCTGGACGGCAGGAAGCCGTCGGTAATGCAGAAGGACGATCAGGGCGTCTGGAGTATCACGACGGAGCCACTCGACCCCGAGATTTACGGATACTCGTTCGTTGCCGACGGGCTTCACCTGATCGATCCCATGAATTCGCTAATCGCCCCCAATCTTCTCAGCCCGCATAGTATGGTTCACGTACCGGGGCCGCCATCTCTGCCCTGGGAAATGAACAACGTGCCACACGGAGAGGTGCATCATCGTTTCTATCACTCGGGAGTGGTCGGCGATAACCGCGACTATTACGTTTACACTCCGCCTGGGTACGATCCTCATTCGAAAAAGAAATATCCAGTGTTATACCTGCTTCACGGCTACAGCGACGATGCAAGTGGCTGGACCGCGGTGGGACGCGCCAACATCATTCTGGATAATCTGATCTCGCAGGGCAAAGCGAAGCCCATGCTGATCGTGATGCCGCTCGGCTACGGAGCGCCCGAGATCGTTTCGCGAACCGGGCCCACGCTGCGGGACCAGGACCTTCGCAAGCGAAATTACGACAACTTCCGCGAGGCGTTGTTCACGGAGGTGATGCCCCAGGTGGAAAAGGAATATCGCGTCTCGACTGACCGGGACGACCGGGCAATCGCCGGGCTATCGATGGGCGGCGCGGAATCGCTGTTTGTAGGATTGAATGCGTTAGACCGCTTCGCCTGGATCGGGTCGTTCAGCGCGGGCGGTCTGTCGCAAGACTTCAATGAGTTATTTCCCAAATTGGATGCAAAGGTTAATTCGCGGATACGCCTGCTCTGGGTGGCATGCGGCACGGAGGATCACCTGATCGACTTCAATCGGAAGTTCCGTGAATGGCTGAAATCGAAAGACATCCAGCACGTCGATATCGAAACGCCGGGCATGCATACGTGGATGGTGTGGCGGGGGAATCTATCGAATTTCGTCCCGCTGCTGTTTCAGAGCGAAAAGAAGTAGGTAGTCTGGGGACACAGCTATTTTGCAGGCGGTTGGATCGAGCGGGATGTTCGCCAAGGTCCCCGAGCCGCAAAGAGGCGCAAGGCCCAGCCAGCCGGCTCAAAAATATCTCACGGCAACTGAGATAATTCCGGTTGCGCGCGCACCTGAGTTGCTGAAGGGTTACCGGATCGCTCGGGATTTGTATGAATAGTCGCTCGCTCCTCAGTCTGTTCTCATCCGATCTGGCCATAGATCTTGGCACGGCGAACACACTGGTCTACGCCGATGGCAAAGGCATTGTCATCAATGAACCATCGATTGTCGCCCTTAACCGGAAGACGGGAGAAGTGGAGGCCGTCGGCAACGAGGCTAAACAGATGCTAGGCCGTACTCCGGCGGACATCGTGGCAATCAAACCGCTTCGGGATGGGGTGATTGCCGATTTCAAAGTAGCCGAGCGAATGCTAAACCATTTCATTCACAAGGCACACAAGAGGAAAAGACTCGTTCATCCGCGCATTGTGATTGGAGTGCCCAGCGAGACGACGGAAGTGGAGAAACGAGCGGTTCTGGACTCCACTTACCGTGCGAAGGCCAGTGAGGTTTATCTTGTGGAGCAGGCCATGGTGGCGGCCGTGGGAGCCGGACTACCCATTGCCGAGCCGTGCGGAAACATGATTGTCGATATCGGTGGCGGCACTACCGATATCGCGGTGCTGTCGCTTTCTGGAGTCGTGTATTCCCGTTCCCTGCGCGTCGCCGGGAACGAGATGGACGACGCGATTATGAACTATGTAAAGAGGCAGTATAGTTTGCTGATAGGCGAGCGCACCGCGGAAGCGATCAAGATGGAAGTCGGGTCGGCGGCCCCATTCAGCGAACCTCGAACGATGGACGTGAGAGGCCGGGACCTGATCAGCGGCTTGCCGAAAGCAATCCCCATCAAAGACGGCGAAATTCGTGAAGCACTACAGGAATGCGTCGCTACGATTGTCACAGCCATTCGAACCGCTCTCGAACGCACTCCGCCCGAGTTGAGCGCCGATATTGGCGATCGCGGAATCGTCCTTACCGGCGGCGGATCCTTATTGAAGAACCTGGATGCGCGAATCCGTTCGGAAACGGGCCTGCCAGTCTGTTTAGCCGACGATCCACTGGCTTCGGTCGTTCTTGGCACAGGCAAAATGTTGACGAATTTCAAACTGCTGAAACGGATTTCGATTAATTAAGTTGCGCAGTGGTTAGACCCGCTTGCTTACGTAATTTGGCTCTGGGTCGAGAATTGCCGGCTGGGCCAGAGTAATGGTCGCTTACGCTTCCCGGCTCAGTTTCAGAGTTTTCATCGCCTTCTGCTCAGCGGCTGTGCAGTTCAATGCGTGAGATGCTTTCGTGGACGAACGTCCATTCCAACTGGGCGCCGCCGGTGGTAAGCGTTGAAACGACGGGCGCGATTGCCTTCGGCCGTGTATCCGTGTTGCCCTCGTATAAACTTCCCGCGTGCAAGGTTTCGATACGGGCGTTTCCGGCGGGCGTAAATCCTTCGATGGAAATTTTGGCGAGAACATCGCGCGTAAGATGGCGACTAATGCAAAACAGCGTCAACCCATCGCCGCTTTTGTTCAACGCGGCGACGACGTCCAAATACGGAACGTCTGCAATCTCGGGTAGCCTCGTGATTCCTTTGTGGACGTCGTATGTGCCGGCATCTGTGCTGGCTTCGACCGGAGCGCTCGTGTCCGCCGTGGAATATAAGCGGAAAGCATAGTAGGACGGCGTTCCATACACAACACCACGTTTCTTCCAGATTCCGGCAAATTCGATAATGCCGGTCATATCGGAAATCGGAACTACATCCGCGTGCTGCATCAGCATGTTGAAGAAACCCGCCGCTCCGATAGCCCCGCCCATGTTGTCAAACCGCGGCGCGTCGGCATTGCCTCCGCCGCAGCAAACATACAGCCATTCCGTGAAGGCGATATGCGCTTTATCGCGAAATGCCGGATGGTCGTTAATCTGTTTCTGCATTGCCTCGATTTTTCGGCCTAATTCCACCGGTAGAGCAAAGGCCGCCTGGGCAAGAAAGTCGGGGGATCGATCGCCGCTGACAGTCCGGTCCGTCGTCACGACAAAGTGAGTCGAGAGATAGTTGAACGCACGGGCCGGATTTTGAAGCTGAGCGGCGTTCCACTTCTGGTACACGTCCGGATCCTGCCCGGTCGCAATCAGACGCGCATGAGGATCGACTTGGCGCACAGCCTCACTGAACCTCAGCGTGCGTGCGGGCAATTCTTCGAGAGTAGGATACGCGAGATTCCAGTTGCCCCAAAGCTCGTTGCCCAATTCCCAAAGCAGGCCGCCCGACCGCTCCGTCCAGTGCCGGTTTACATAGTTCACCCAGTCGGCCGCCTCTTGGGGCGTGCCGCTGCCGAGATTCAGAGCGATCTGCGGTTCAGCACCGATCAGCTTGCAAAAGTGAAGGAACTCATCCGTGCCGAACTGGTTGTACTCAGGGATGCCCCAGGCGACATTGATCATCGTGGCCCGCTTATCGCGCGGGCCGATGCCATCACGCCAGTGATAGCCCGAGGTGAAATTGCCGCCAAACCGCACCACCGGGGTCTTCATCGCGCGCGCCATCTCGACCATCTCGGGGTCCAATCCGTCGAGTGCGTCGTCCGGCATGAGGGAGACCTGATCGACAACAACACGCTCATCGCCCTGTACCTGGATAACGAAATCGGCCGGTTCACGTAGCGCGAGCTGATTCGGCTTGAGATTCAACTTGAACGAATACTTCCGCCATCGCGGCCCTGAAGCGTCGAGGTCAACCCGGCTCAACACTTCCTCGGTCCGGTCATGCCGCCGTATCGAAAGTTCGATCCGTGAAGGCCCGCTCAGATGCTTTAAATAGATGCTGCCGGAATACTGAAGCTCACGCCCAACAGGGAGAAATATGCTCTGCCGGATGCCCGTTGGCTTATTGGGCAGTCCGAAAATGGCGAGAGATCGCCACGAATTCGCCGCGTCACCGTACCGGGGTTCGTAGCGGTTGCCTTCCGATGCATCGAGCGGTTCCCAAGGTAATGGCAAAGCAAGCTGCGAGGCACGGCTGAGCGAGGGCTCGTCCTGGATCAGTCGGGCGATGGCGGAAGCGCTCCACGGATTTGCTTCAAAGCTCGGATTTTGCAGAAGCTCCGCCCAGAGGCCATTGTTAATGGAGTTGCCGATCGGTTCGAGGAAGCTGCCGAAAATGCTTCGCGGGATGGTGAAGGCAGCACGATGAGCGGCATTCACGCGTATGGTTGCAGTTTGAGGCGTCTGACCTGGAACGATCTCGGCGCGCAGAGCGGGAACGGAGAGGGCAAGCTGCAGTCCGGCGCACAGTAGAGCAAATTTGAACCTGCCTGTTTGGGGACGTTTCATGGCATTGGAAAGATTTCGCGGCTTGCCGCTACGATATCACTGGCATTGTGCTGAAGACGTCCCCTCCCTCACGGTCGCGGTTCGGTGCAGACGACCAAGCGTCTTCCTCACCTTTGGTGGCCCGCAGGGCCATGGCCACTCCGTTGAAGACGCCGGTAAAAACGTCCACTCCTTGACAGTCGCGGTTCGGTGCTGGAGAGCTGGCATCTTCATCTACGCACGATAGCCCAGTTCGGCTCCGCCGCTTACCGGCAGAATGCATCCTGTGATGAAGCGCGCCATATCGGAGAGGAGAAATACAGCCGCATCGGCAATCACATCCCCCTCGGGGCACTTTCCCAAAGGATGTATCCGATCGAGGTAGCTTTCTATCTCGGCGGGATTTTGCTGTTGGGAGGCCCACTCGCGCAGCAGCGGCGTCCACACTCCGGCGGGACAGATTGCGTTCACGCGTATGTGCAGCGAAGCATAATCGAGCGCCATTGCTTTTGTCAGCGAAATCATCGCGCCTTTTGTGCCAACATAGGCCGCGTGTTGCGATTGACCGATAACGCCGACAAGGCTCGCCGTGTTGAGAATGCAGCCCCGCGCGGCAGCCAGATGCGCTACGGCAAAGCGAGTCGTCCAAAAAATGCTTTTTACGTTTGTCTGAAAAAGAGCGTCCCATTCCTCTTCGGAGGTTTGATGCAGAGGGGATGATGGGCTCGAAATCCCGGCGTTATTGTGAACAGCATCAAGCCTGCCGAACACTGCAATCGTTCTGTGAATCGCGGCCTCAACCGACGCGCGATCTCCGACATCGCACAGGGCCGCTAACGACTTACGCGGCAGCGCGGCCGCCGTCTCTTCCGCGGCGGCAAGATTGCGATCCGCGATCGAGACGTGGGCGCCCGCCGCGGCATAGGCGAGAGCGCATGCCCGGCCGATGCCTTGGGCGCCGCCGGTTAAGAAGATCACTTTCCCGGCTAATAATTGCCCGGGCAATGTTGAGAACTGGTTTGTCATGGTGAGGAAGAAACCGCCGCCGGTTCTTCCTCACATCGTAAGCCGTGCAGTTTACGAATGGCCTTCTTGCGGCGAAGTTGGCGCGAACGAAGTTTCTCCGCCGTATTCCTTCGACGCTTCGTCGTTGCGGCCGAGAAGCCGCAGCGCCGCTGAGGTGACGTGTTCGGCGGTGAAACCGAAATGCTTCAAAATCTCGTCTCCCGGGGCCGAAGCGCCGTAGTGATCGAGCCCGATGATGGTCCCTTCATCGCCGGCCCATTCGCGCCAGCCGAGCGATGAGGCGGCTTCGATAGTGACACGCTTCTTAATTGCTTTCGGCAAAACGCTTTCGCGATACGATTCATCCTGCGCCGCGAACAGATTCCAGCTCGGCATGCTGACGACCCGCGCGTTCACGCCATAGCCCTTCAGCTTTTCCTGCGCTTTCATGCAGAGCGCTACTTCCGAGCCGGTTCCAATCAAGATCACGTCCGGCTTTCTGCCCTCCGCTTCGGAAATGATGTACGCGCCTTTGGCTACGTCGGGGCTCTTCGCATTGGCGCGATCGAGATGAGGAACATGCTGGCGCGTCAGCGCAAACAGCGTCGGCCCGTCATGCTGGACAGCGAATTTCCAGGCTTCGGCGGTTTCGTTCGCGTCCGCGGGACGAATCACGGTCAGCCCGGGAATCGCTCGCAGTCCAGCCAGATGCTCGACAGGTTCGTGCGTCGGACCATCCTCACCGACCGCAACGCTATCGTGCGTGAATACATAGAAGCACTTCAGATGGCTCAGCGCACCGAGGCGAATGGCGGGCTTCATGTAGTCGGAGAACACAAGGAATGTCGCGCTGAACGGAAGCACTCCACCGTGAGCGGCCATGCCGTTTACGGCAGCGCCCATCGCATGTTCGCGAACACCGAAGGCGACGTTGCGGCCGGCGTAGCTCCATTCGCCACCAACAGCGCCCAATGTTCCGGGCCCCGCAAGCTCGGGCGGCTGAAAATCCCCCATTCCCTTCAGAGCAGTATTGGTCGATGGATTCAGATCAGCGGAACCACCAATCAGGTTCGGAATATGCTTCGCGAGCGCATTCATGGCTTCGCCGCCGGCAACGCGCGTCGCGATTGGCTTATCCGTCGGCTTCCACGAAGGCAGATCGGCCGCCCAGTTCTCTGGAAGCTTGCCGTTGCGGATCATCTCGAATTCTTTAGCTTCGTTCGGATAATCTTTCGCGTAGGCCGCGAGTTTCTGCTCCCATGCCTGCTGCGCCTTAGCTCCCTTATCGATAGCCGTCCGGAATTGCTTCACTGCGTCTTCAGGCAGGAAGAACTTGTCCATAGTCGGCCAGCCCAGCGCCTTCTTCGATGCCTGCAACTCCTCTTCACCAAGCGGGTTGCCATGGGCGGAAAAGTTGTCCTGCTTTTTGGGACTGCCGTATCCGATGTGGGTGCGCGACAGAATTAACGACGGCCGGTTCGTTTCGCGCCGCGCCTCTTCGATGGCGGCGGCCACGTCTTCGGTGTCGTTGCCGTCCTTTACGCTTCGTGTATGCCAACCGTAGGCCTGAAATCGTTCCGCAACATTTTCGGTGAAACACAGGTCGGTGCCGCCGGCGAGCGAGATATGGTTCTGGTCGTAGAGATAAATCAATCTACCGAGCCTCAGATGGCCTGCAAGGGAGGCCGCCTCCTGCGTGACGCCTTCCATTAAATCGCCGTCACCGCAAATTGAATAGACATAGTGATCGACGATGTTATGACCGGGGCGGTTGTATCGCGCCGCCAGCCAAGCCTCTGCAATCGCCATTCCGACTCCATTGCCGAAACCTTGCCCGAGCGGCCCCGTGGAGACTTCAACGCCAATGGTGTGCCCGCGCTCCGGATGGCCCGGCGTTTTGCTGCCCCACTGCCGAAAGCGCTTCAATTCCTCGAGCGGAAGATCGTAGCCGGTGAGGTGAAGCAGGCTGTAGAGCAGCATGGATCCGTGTCCGGCCGAAAGCACAAAGCGATCCCGGTCAAACCATTTCGGGTCTTTGGGATTGTGCTTCAAATACCGGTCCCATAGTGTATACGCCATTGCCGCGGCGCCCATCGGCATTCCCGGGTGGCCCGAGTTGGCGTTTTGCACAGCGTCCGCGGAGAGTATGCGGATCGTGTTTATGCATAAATCTTCGAGCGTTTGCGTTTCCGTAGTTGGCAAGTTCATTTTCCTTTCATTGCGCCGGCAGCATCCGCGGAGCTCGCAGCATCCGCGGTTGACGCGCTTTTGGATCGAATGTTTCCTAACTCTACTTTTGCATCCTCGAATTTTGTTTCCGGTGACGGAAGGACCACATTCCATTATCCAGGCAATCACAAACGGAGCCACACGCGCGGATTGTGCATCCGAAAAACCCGCTTGCTCACGCAGGGCGGCGGCTCTATTTCCGGTTTGCCTCGACTCAGAGCCGCCTCGCGTTTGAGCGAGCGGGTTCGGAGAACCTACCTACACACCTGCGCTTTCAAAGCGTCTTCAGCGGAGTGCTTTTGACGGTCACAGTACTAGCGATCTTGCGCCTCTTAGCAAGGCCCGGACTCACATTATGAAGCGCTGGCGGCTTTCCGCGCTTCTGCCGCGTAATCCGGCGCCGTCACTTCTTCCAGCCGGACCTGCCTGTGATCACGCAATGCGAGATTGCCCAGGTGGCTGGCGCGCGCGGCCGACACTCCCGCCGAGAGGGGCGCATGCGGCGTTTTGCGCGAGCGCACGCACTCGAAAAAGTTACGCATGTGATCGATGGTGCCGTCATGATCGCCTCGCGCGCTGCGATTTGGCGCGGCCGGCTGCGGAGAATTACGTTTCTTCTCCATTCTCAACTCGTATCCGGTGCGGTCGATTTGCAACACGCCTTGTGAGCCGCGGAAGATTAATCCGCCGTCGTCAATGCCGCTGTTCAGGGTGCCGGTGTACGTGATGCTGAAGTGACCCGGATATTCGAGATAGGAATTGATGGTATCTGGGCAATCCCACTCCGGGCGGATATATCGATTGCCCATGGTCAGCGCAGTCTGTGGCGTGTCATGATCCATGAACCAATGCGCCACGTCCACCCAGTGCGTGAATAGGTCGGTCATCGCTCCGCCACCGAAATCCCAATACCACCGCCACAGGCGGAACTTTTCGGCATCAAACGGCTGCTCGGGAGCGGAGCCGAGCCAACTCTTCCAGTCGAGCTGCGATAGGTCGACGTCCGGAGCCGGACGAGTGGAGGGCAGGTAATCCTGATACCAATACGTCTCGACGAGCGTGATCTGGCCGAGCAGCCCTTGATCGATTAGGCCTTTCGCTTCTTTGAAATGAGGCCAGCTTCGCTGCTGCATCCCGACCTGCACCACTTGCTTTGTGTCGTTCATCGTCCGCATGACGCGTTCGCCTTCCGCGATGCTATGGGTCAGCGGTTTCTCGATGTACACGTCCTTTCCGGCGGCAAGCGCGTCGTGCAGCATGTGTACATGCCAGTGATCCGGAGCGCCAATAACGACGGCGTCAAGGTCCTTGCGGTCAAGGACTCGACGATAATCCGCATACGTATCGGCGTGCGGCGCGGATTTCTCTTTGGCCTCATCGGCGTTCGGCCGATAGACATCGCATACTGCCTGAATGTCGGCGTCGCCGACCTTGTTGACAACCTGAAGCAGATATCGGCAGCGATGGCCGGTGCCGATGGCGCCGAGGCGTATCCGATTATTCGCGCCAAGGACGCGGCTTTGCGAGAGAGCGGTCACTGCCGCGGTGGCCTTCAAGAATTGACGCCGGTTACTTTCCATAGTGCAGAGTTATATCACGCCGCCACCCGCATAAACGTGACAAGATGTGTTTGTTATGAATCGACGTGTTTTTGTGATGCGGGTAGGCGCGGCCGCAGCATCCGCGACGATTGCGCTCGGCAAAGAGCAGTCTGCGGCGGAACCATGGCCCCAAAGCGCCCTAATGAGTCCCGCGGCGCTCGCAAAAAAGCTGAATTCCGAAGGAGCGCGACCGGCCGTCCTCTGTGTCGCGTTTCCTGTTCTCTACCGCCAGCGGCACATCATTCACGCCGAATTTGCGGGACCCGGCCGCAGCGCCGAAGGGATCGAATCGCTGAAGAAAGCGGCCGCGAACCTGCAGAAGAACGAAGAAATTGTGATCTATTGCGGATGTTGTCCGATGGTTGACTGCCCCAACGTTCGCCCTGCCTATAGCACTCTGACCAAACTCGGCTTCACGAATGTGAAGGTGCTCGATATTCCGACAAATTTCCATACGGACTGGGTTGCGAAAGGCTATCCGGTGGAAGAACAGCTCGGCGTTCCCATAGGGCCAGCAGCCAGGCCAAAATAGGAACGCTAACTGCTCATATACCAGCCGCCGTTTACATTGATCGTTTGCCCGGTGATGTATCCGTTCGTGGCAAGCATGACCGCCACGGATGCAACTTCGTCCGCGCGTCCAAACCGGCCCAGCGGTATCCGCGCCGCAGTCGCATTGAGATTATTTGTCACCATCTCGGTTTCAATCAGCGCCGGCGCGATTGCGTTGACGGTGATGCCTTCTTTCACCAGAAGATTAGCGTAGGCGTGCGTCATACCGATCATGCCCGCTTTCGAAGCGGCGTAGTGAGGACCGACGACGCCCCCGACCTGCGCCGCCACCGATGACAGATTGACGATGCGGCCGAATCGAGCCACGCGCATGTCCGGCAGAAATCGCTGTGTCACCAGAAACATGGATGTCAGGTTGACTCGCATGACGTGCTCAAAATCCTCTTCGGTAATTTCTTCAATCGCCTGCGGCTTCGCGATGCCGGCATTGTTCACCAGAATGGCGACGGAGCCAAGAGCGGACGTTATCTGCCCTGCCATGCCGTCTACCTGCGTTGCGTTCGACACATCGGCCTGGACGACTTTCGCGCGGCGCCCGAGGCGCCGGACCGCATCGGCCGTTTCTTCCGCTTCGCTGGAACGCTGGTTGTAGTTGATCGCGACATCCGCGCCTGCTTCGGCAAGAGCGATAGCGATGGCGCGTCCGAGCCCGCGGCTTGCCCCTGTGACGAGAGCGGTTTGTCCATTGAGTGAGCCCATCGCTTCTATTGTGCGAGATTGCCATGTGCCCAGCACTGAACCGTGAGGGAGTGTCCATGGACATGCGGGCCACGAGGTGACGAAGACGCCCGGTTGCCTGCACCGAACCGCGACTGTCAAGGAGCGGACGTCTGCCGCCTCGCGTTAGCGAGCGGGTTCGAGCATCGCGAAGCACCAGTTACCGCACAACGATATTAACCAGTTTGTCCAGAACGACGATGGTCTTCACGATCTGCTTGCCTTCGAGAAACGGCTGAACCTTGTCGTTTGCAAGCGCGAGTTGCTTTATCGCATCTTGCGGCGCGCCAAACCGAGCCTGCACGTGGCCGCGAACCTTCCCGTTCACCTGCACAACGATCTCGGCCAGATCTTCCTTGGCAAGCGCCGGGTCGAATGGCGGCCATGGTTCGCGGAATACCGGTGTCCCGTGGCCCAGGCCGCTCCACAAATCCTGCGCCGTATAAGGCGCAAACGGCGCGAGCATCAGCGTGAGCGCTTCCAAAAGCTCGCGCAGCGATGCTGGCGACAGCTTGTCTTCGAGCGAGTACAACTCGTTGACAAGCTCCATCAGCGAAGCGATCGACGTATTGAAATGCCAGCGGCTATCGAAGTCGCCGGTGATTTTGCGGATGGTTTGATGCAGTTTCCGGAGCGCCTGCCGGTCGGCATCGTT
Organism: Bryobacterales bacterium KBS 96; assembly: GCA_000381625.1. Classification (GTDB taxonomy): domain Bacteria; phylum Acidobacteriota; class Terriglobia; order Bryobacterales; family Bryobacteraceae; genus KBS-96. The sequence continues at coordinate 5,987,902 of KB906767.1, read as the reverse complement.
CCGTTCGCCGGTTCCGATGCGTTCGACGTTGCGGGTGACGAATCGATAGACGCGGCCTAAAAAACGGTACTGGCCTTCCACGCTCGATTCGTTCCAGTCCATGTCCCGTTCAGGCGGAGCGGCGAACAGCGTGTACAAGCGGCAGGTGTCGGCGCCGTACTTTTCCACCATCTCGTCGGGATCGACCACGTTGCCTTTGGATTTCGACATGGCCGTGCCGTCTTTCAGAACCATACCCTGCGTAAACAGATTCTTCGCCGGCTCGGCGTTCGATACGAGGCCGATGTCGCGCATCACCTTCGTCCAGAAGCGGGAATAAATGAGATGAAGAATTGCGTGCGTGACGCCGCCGATGTATTGATCGATAGGAAACCACGCGTTGGCGACCGCTGGATCGAACGGGAGCCGCGTGTTGTGCGGATCGCAGTATCGATAAAAATACCAGGACGAATCGACGAACGTGTCCATGGTGTCGCTTTCACGCCTGGCCGGTTCTCCGCATTTGGGGCAAGTGACGTGGATGAAGGAGTCAACGTTTTCGAGCGGTGAACGGCCTTCCCCGGTGATCGTAACGTCCAGAGGCAGCACGACCGGAAGATCTTCTTCCGGCACAGGAATCATGCCGCACTTGGGGCAATGAATGATGGGGATGGGGGTGCCCCAGTAGCGCTGGCGGGAGATTCCCCAGTCTTTGATGCGGAACGTGATGGCCGCTTCGCCGAATCCGTGTTCTTTCGCGTAAGCAGCCATGCGCGCGCGTGCCTCGCCGCTCGGCAAACCGGACCATGGACCTGACTCTTCGACAATGCCGTATTCGGTGAACGCCTCCTTCATCGTTGCAACGTCCGCAAGGGGACCATCGGCGGGACGAATGACAGGCCGCACGCTTATGCCGTATTTGCGGCAGAATTCGAAGTCGCGTTCATCATGCGCCGGCACGGCCATGATTGCGCCCGTGCCGTAGCCCATCAGAACGAAATCGCCGATCCAGACCGGCACGCGAGCGCCGCTGAAAGGCTGAATCGCGTAATGCCCGGTGAACAAGCCGTTCTTTTCGGCGTTGGCCGGGTCTTTGCGAGCCGCGGCATCGATCATCGCTTTCACACGCGCCCGGCCGGCTTCGGCTGTGATCAGCTTCTCAACCAGAGGATGGGCGGGCGCCAGGATTAGGCAGGTTGCGCCATAAATGGTATCGACGCGGGTTGTGAACACGCGGATTTCTTTCCCGCTGCCTTCGAGCGTAAAATCGATTTCCGCGCCTTCCGATCGGCCGATCCAATTCCGCTGCATGGTGATGACTCGCTCCGGCCAGCCGCCTTCGAGCGTATTCAAATCCCGCAGCAATTCGTCGGCGTAATCGGTGATTCTGAAAAACCACTGCTTCAGCGCCCGCTGTTCCACCCGCGTTGTTTCATGACGCCAGCAGCAGCCATTCACTACCTGCTCGTTTGCAAGGACTGTCTGGCATTCCGGGCACCAGTTCAGCAGGGCCTCTTTCTGATACGCCAGACCACGCTCGAACATGCGCAGAAAGAACCACTGGTTCCAACGGTAGTATTCGGGCTCGCACGTTGAAATCTCGCGGGACCAGTCGTACGCGAAGCCCATGCGCTGCATCTGCGCCTTCATCTGGGCAATGTTGCTGTTGGTCCATTGCCGCGGATGCAGATTGCGCTTAATGGCGGCATTCTCCGCCGGCAGACCGAATGCGTCCCAGCCCATCGGATGCAGCACATTGTAGCCGCGCATCCACATATAGCGTGCAAGCGCATCGCCAATGGAGTAATTGCGGACGTGCCCCATATGAAGCTTGCCACTCGGATAGGGCAGCATCTCCGCCACGTAATATTTGGGCTTATCGGGTGAATTGGCTACGTAGAGCGCCGGATCGTTCTTCCACCGCTCGTGCCACTTCGTTTCGATTCTGTGGTGGTCAAACGCTTGTTCGGGAATGGGACCAGCTCCTTCAATGCAGTCACGTTGCGGAGATCGTCACCCGGTTTGTCAACCGGCGTTTCGAGGATAAACGCCTTGTCCCGCAACCGCGGATGACTGAGAATTCGGCGAAAGCCTTCCTTTCCAATATAACCAGCACCGATATGGGCATGACGGTCAAGGTGTGAGCCGAGAGCCGTTTTTGCGTCGTTGGCGTGGATCACCGGGACATGGTCCAGGCCCAGAGAGTCGTCTGCTTCGCGAATGAACGCGGCCAGTCCGGCTTCTGTCGAGATGTCTCTACCCGATACATAGCAGTGGCAGGTATCGAGACAATAGCCGATCGGAATATCCAGATAAGGACCGGCCAGAGTGCGGAGCGTTGCCAGATCGCCAAAATCCGCGCCAAGCTGGTTGCGGGCGCCGGCCGTGTTTTCAAGAAGGATCGTCAGCGCCGCGCCGCGTTTCAGGGCGCTGTCGGCTGCCCGCCACGACTTGGCGAGGCCCTCAGCGACGTTGAGAAGCCCCTGTTCGAGCGTCAAGTCCTTATAGTTGCCCGGATGTGCGACTAGATATTCGGCGCCGATTACGAGCGATCGCTCAATCTCGCCGGTGAACGCTTCGATCGACCTTTGCCGGATTACCGGATCGGCGCTCGCAAGGTTAATCAAGTAGCTGTCATGCACCACAAGCGGCTTCAAGTCGTGACGTTCCCGTTCGCGTTTGAGCAAATGGACCTGGGCAGGATCGGGCGGCTTCGCGCGCCACATTCGCGGGCTTGACGAAAAGATCTGGAACGTGTTGGCGCCCAGTTCGTGCGCTTTGATGGCGGAGCGCTCGATCGATCCTGCGGTCGATGTATGAATGCCGATTCGCAAATCCAAGGATAAGCGAAGAGCGCGGTATTTTTGATACCGTGCAACTCGCGCACTTGCGGCGGCTCCGTGCCGGTAATAGGCGATCATTAAAACGTGAGCGCAAAAGCTAACTGGGACGCCGAACTCTACGAAGCAAAACACAGCTTCGTCTGGAAATTGGGACAGGGCGTGATTGACCTGCTCGATCCGATGCCGGGCGAACGGATTCTCGACCTTGGGTGCGGCACTGGTCATCTGACGGATCGGATTGCGCAACGCGGAGCCGAAGTGGTCGGGATCGACGCATCCCCCGAAATGATTGGCCAGGCGCGACAGAACTTTCCGCAACTGCGGTTTCAGCTCCAAAATGCCGGCGAGATGAAATTCGAGGATGAATTCGACGCGGTGTTTTCAAATGCTGCCCTCCATTGGATGACCAACGTCGAAGGCGTCGCGGCAGCCATCTCACGGGCTCTGCGACGCAATGGCAGACTGGTGGCGGAACTCGGCGGCAGGCGCAATATCGGTCACATTCAAGATGCCATCGAATCGGTGCTTTGCCATTTTGAAACTGTCACAATGCCGAAGTCCCGCACGTATTTCCCGTCCGTCGGTGAATACAGTTCCGTCCTCGAAGCAAACGGCCTGGAGGTTCGCTTTGCGCAACTCTTCGACCGTCCCACGCCTCTCGAAGGAACGAATGGCATGGAAGACTGGATTCGCCAGTTCAAGTGGTATTACTTTGAGCAACTGCCTCCCGAACGGCGGAGAGAGGCGCTCGATGAAGTGCTCAACGTGTTGCGGCCCATCCTGTGGCGTGAAGACGGCTGGATCGCCGACTATCGGCGCTTGCGCATCGTCGCGATAAAGATGTAGCCCCGGAACAACACGGCCTATTTGTCGTACGTAATTGTGCTTTGGCCGGCGAATTTTTGGTAATTACGGAATTCGATTGTGTTTTTCATGCAGGTAGACGTTCCGCGCTGGCATCCGAGATTCTCGGCGCGAATCGGCAGAAGAAACGAAGCGGTTCCCAACGGAACCATATCGTAATCGACGGCCCATTGCACGGTGTCGAGCGGAAAATCCGTCGGAATCTTATCAGCCTGCATCTCGATCCGCCGCACCTGCGCTGTCGCCTTGTCGATCCACACGCTCCCGCTATAGGCCGGGACCAACGTCTGGCCGCCGACTCGAATCTGCCAGTCGGAATTGTGCAGCGCCACTTTGAAATCGTAGATTACGGCATTCCCGCGCGACCAGTTCGAACTGCGGAAATACTTAAATTGCGCCTGGCTTCCATCGGAAAACAGGCTGCGCAGCGTTGAACCAAATTCGCCGGTTGAGGTGTCGCCGCCCAGTTCGAGCATGCTCTTGTTTGTTTTCCTGCCCCCGACCGTGATATTGCGGTACTGTTCCTTTCCGTCTTCATAAACAACCTGTGCCGTCACGACGTCGAGCGCCTGCCATCCCGCGGATTTCGATTCCTCCTGGTAGCGCGTGGTGATCTGCTGGCAAACATAATTCGGAAGGCCGCCCGAAAACGAGCCGACCCAGTCCTTCGCTTTATGAACGAGTTCCTGTGACGATGCTGATCCAGGCTTGCTGCCCGGCGCCGCATCCTCCTTCGCTGGCGCCTCAATGATGATTCCGGAATCGTCGTCTCCCGAGCCGCGATTTTCAGCCGTTGTCCGATTTTTGGCTGCGCCGATTCCCGCGCCCGGCACGGAGCCTTCGTGCTCGCCGGAGGGACCACCACGCCGCAGAACGGGGCGGCCTGGCGCGTCCACGGGAGTGCCCAGCACTTCGGGATGCACTTCCTCAGTGGCCGCAGCGGTTTGCGGCGCCCCGGGCGAGGATACTCCGGGCGTCGGCGGCGCGGCGGGATCTTTCAGCAACTCCACGCGCCGCGCCGTCAGATAGCTCTCACCGTCCTCATTTGCAACTACATGGACTGTTGCGCGTTGATGAATCGCATTCGCCGTGATGGCCTTCTCGTTCCGAACAAACTGGGTGGAATCGGTCAGCTTGAAATTCAAGAGCCGGCCGTCGTTGGTCGCGACCAGCAGCGCCTTGGCGTCCATTGATTGCACCCGGCCCTCCGCCTCGAAATTGTCTTTCGACGAAGCATGGTCTTTGGGTGAAGGTTGGCTGTTGTCCTGCGAAGAATCTCCAGGTCTGCGGTGAATGCCAGGCAAAGGCATCTCAGGCCCATACTGCGCCTGCGCGCCGGGCGGCAAGAGCGCGCAGAACATCGCGGCAGCTAACAGGGACGGCGCAAACTTCATGAACGTCTGACGTACACCTTCAGTCTTCGGGTTGCATCCCGATTAGAACACGAAACAAACACCCAGCCGAGGCATCGTACTCGGGTACCCTGTTGTTTGAGCTTATCGTGTTATGCCACGCTCCGCTTCTGAAAAACGCAAGGCATCCTACATACCAATTATTATCGGAGCAGTCGCGCTGGCTGTGCTGGTCACGGCTTATTTTTACCTTCGCTCCGGCCCTCCGAAACCGGATAATAGTCCTGCATCGGCGGAATCGAAGGCATACGTCAAAAATCTTGATTTGAGCGATGTCAGCATGAAGGCGGCAGAGAATTTCATGCAGCAGCGGGTCGTCGAGATAGAGGGCAAAATCACGAACAAAGGCAATCGCACATTGGATTCCGTGGACGTATACTGCATCTTTTACGGTGTAGACGGTCGCGAGGTGCATCGGGAGAAGGTTCCGATTGTGCGCGCCACGGCAAAGCCGTTCACGCCGCAACAGACTCGGGACTTCCGGCTGCCGTTCGATACGCTGCCAGCCGATTGGAATCAGGCGATGCCGCGACTCGCAGTCGCGCAGATCAAGTTCGCTCAATAGGCCCGGCCTATCGCCGTTTGTGTCTCCATGAAAATATTGATTATCGATGACGATGCGGACCAGCGCGAGATCCGCGCCTTGTTACTGTCGCAGACGGGATTTGAAGTGTCGGAAGCCGGGGATGCCGCAAGTGCGAAGACAATCGCCGCAGAGGAGCGCCCAAACGCCGCCGTGATCGATTTGCGGTTACCCACGATCGAAGACGGCCTCGCTCTCATTCGCGATCTGAAAACCATGAATCCCGCAATGCGCCTCATCGTGCTCACAGGAGCCCGAGCCAACGTTCTCGAAGCGCGGCCAGAACGGCTTCTTGTGGATCAACTACTGGTAAAGCCAGCCCCGGCAGCCGCGCTCATCCAGGCGCTTGGGGGCGGCGCGGACCATGGGGAGAAGACGACCGGCCGCTCACACGCGCGGCAGGCTAAATAAGCGCCGTTTTGGTTTATCTCCGAGGGCGAGGCGTGCCTAGCTCGAACTCGCTATCGATATCCGGCTGCCTGCATCTCGAAGAGTTCGGCGTAGCGGCCTCCCAGCGCCACAAGCTGCTGGTGATTGCCCTGCTCGACAATCTGGCCATCGGCCAGCACAAAAATGCGGTCTGCCATACGAACGGTCGAGAATCGGTGGGAAATCAGAATCGCCATTTTACCGGCCGTCAGGTCGACAAATCGCTGATAGACCTCAAACTCCGCCCGGGCATCCAAGCTGGCAGTCGGTTCATCCAGAATCAGGATCTGCGCGTCGCGCATGTAGGCCCGCGCAAGCGCCACCTTTTGCCATTGCCCGGTAGAGAGGTCTGTGCCTCCCTCGAAGCGCCTTCCCAGCATTTGTTGATACTTTTGCGGCAGCGAGTCCACCACGCCGGCAGCCAGGCTTTTTTCCGCCGAACGGATGATCCGCTGCTCTTCCTCGACGTTCTCAATCCGGCCAACTCCAATGTTTTCAGAAGCTAACATGTCATAGCGCATGTAGTCCTGAAAGATGACTCCAATCTCATGCCGCAGATCGTCGACGCTGTACTCCCTAAGATCGACGTCGTCGAGGAGAATACGGCCCTCCGTCGGGTCGTACAGGCGAGCCAGCAGCTTCACTAGAGTGGTCTTGCCGGCTCCGTTCTCGCCCACAAGCGCAATTCGCTCGGCAGGTTCGAATCGGAAGCTGACGCCGTCGAGCACCTTGCGGTCCGAATCCGGATAGGAGAATGAGACATTCTGGAAATCGAAGCCGTGGCGAATGGGGCGGGGCGCCGGCAGCGCATCGGGGAGCGAAACAATGGCCGGTTTGCTGTCGAAGAAATCGAACAGGTCTTTGATAAAAAGAGCCTGCTCGGAGACATTGGCGAGATTGGAGAAAAGGCTCTCCATGATCGTTCTTGCTCGCGAAAAGGCCCCCACCATTAGCGTCAGATCGCCGACCGAAATTGTGGCCGCCAGCGCGCGCGTAATGATATACGCATACGCCCCGTAATATGCTCCTGTCGGGATCAAACCCAGAAAAAGACCATGGAGCGCCCGCCGCATGGCCAGCGCTTTATTCTCATCGTAGAAGCGATCGAAAAGAAGTTGCGCCCGGCGAATCAGGTAGCCGCCCAGGCCGAAAATCTTAACTTCTTTCGCGCTGGCGTTGCTTGCGCCCAGGTAGCGGAGATAGTCAAGCTCTCTGCGCTCAGGAGTATAGCGGAACAATATCGAGTAGTTCAGCAGCGCAAAATGAGTCTCGCCCAGAAATACGGGGATTGTGGAGGCGATCAGCAGAACGAGGAGCCACGGTGCGTAAAAAACCACAGCCGAGATCATCGTCAGGAGGGTAATGAATTGCTGGGTCATGCCGGCAAGAGTCGCCAGCATACCGAGCCGCGCCGTCGTTTGGCGGCGAGCCCGTTCGAGCTTGTCGTAGAACACTGGATCTTCAAACGAAACCAAGTCGAGCGAGTTGGCGTGCTCCATCAGCCGAACGCTGACATGATTCGTGAACTTATCGCCCAGAAGGCTGTCGACCAGGCTGGTGAACCGGGACAGGGCATCGGAAAGAACCGCAAGCGCCAGCTCAAGCGCTAACAGCTTCCAAATCAAAACGTTATCTATCGGTTGGTGACGGATTGCACGAACGACCAGGTCGATGATGAGCTTGGGAATCCACAGCATCGCCAGCGGAACAAACGAAGCCACCAGACGCAAGACAAGCGTTGCCAGACAGAGCCCCGGGCTGGTTTGCCAGACCAGCTTTAGGAGCGGAGGAACGTTCCGCAAAGCTTGCAGGCGCTGGGTCCAGCTTTGCGGCAGTTCTTCCGGTTTCGTTGGGGGCGGCCGCATGATGCTAGCGTAACGTGAAAAGCCGCTTACCGCGACGCCCGACTGGTTAGGCGCCTGCCTGGAGATCCGGCTAGGCTCACGGCTATACGGGCTTCCGCGGAGCGAGCCGCATAAAGAAAATGCTCATTCTTTGGTGAATGAGCACTTTCCCTTCCTGTTTCCAGGAGCCTGCACAAGCAGGTTTACGTTTGATGGGAGAATCAGATTCGACGGCTTCGCAACCGACAAAACCTGTTTGTGATTGGAGTGTAGGGCGAGCGAGGGGGGAAGTCAAGGCCGATTTTCCCGAATTTTTTTCCACCGTCCAAACCGCTCCAGTCAAACCATTTATGGGTCGTCTTGTTTTCCGGCCGGCGTCAAAACGAAGGTTTGCCCCCTGTGGAAAACAGTTCTGGCCTGACGAATAAACGTGAACTCGCTCACTCTCTGGCGGTCAAATGAAGTGTCGTCATCGCTTCGTCTTCTTCGAGCGTCCCAAACCGGCGACGATACAGCCGCATCATTCCGTACATTACACCAGCGGCAAAGCAAAGAGCCGCTAACAGGATGCAAAGATAGACGATATTGACCAAAAGCCTGTACAAAACCGGCATCGGATCAGGCTGAGGCGATTCGTTCCAGGTGATCTTCGCCTCATACTCCACCTGGCCGAGAATAGCGTCCGCCTGCTTCTCAGTCGCTCCTGGCAGCACCACGGCCACCAGCACTCCCGATCGCTTCGCCTGCACGCCGGGAATCGACTTAAAGGCGACTACATGAAGCCGCGCCATCTCCGGGCTGGGGTAATAAAACAACACCAGTTTGGCCAACCCGCCATCGAGGCGATATTCCGTAAAATGCGCTTCCGCCCCCTCGTCGAAACCGGGTTTGGAGCCTGCAAGCTGGGGGGCGATTTTGCCAAGTGCGCTGGGGCCAAGAACGTATTTCGCCGAATTGGAGACTAAATCCTTATGCGGAACGAACGCCAGAACCGGCGGGGGGGCCGATTCGCGCCGGTTCGGAAGGCCGGCTTCGAGCGTCTGAAGGAGATCCTTGCTCGGCGTGACGCCTCGAAATTCCAGGACGTAATTCGCATCCAGAAGCAGCACGCGGCCGCGATCTTCGGCGCAATACGGTGAATAATTGCACCGGCGCGAATCGGCCGGGCGCAGCCATTCCCAAGCGGCCAGTGCGGCCGTGGCGTCTTTCATCTGGTAAGCGGCGAGAGTTCCCTGCCCCTTCGGGCCGCGGTAACTGGCGGACTCCGCCGACGTAAATCCAAACTCCTGAAAGACCTGCGGGTCAACCGGGGAGATTGCCTGGGATGCTATTTTGCGATACGAACCCAAATTCGCCGGCAACAGCGACACCGGGGCCGCGAAGGCAATTGAGCCGAGGAAAATCGCCGCTAGCGCGATCAGGCTCCGTGGCATTTCTTGAATTTCTTTCCGCTGCCGCAGGGGCACGGATCGTTGCGTCCCACGTTCTTGTATGGATTTGACGCCGCCTGTGGCGCGCTGGATGCCTCGCCGCCCATAAACTGCATGGCGGCGAGTTCCTTCTCTTTTTTCCGCTGGATGTTGCGCGTGAGGTCGAGCACCGATCGTTCGGCCTCCCGCTGCGCGGCGACCGCCGCTAGTTCGGCCTCTTCTTCCGATTCATCTTCTTCCTCGTCCTCAGGCTCCGGATACGGCACGGGAACATCTCCTCCGGACGTTTCGATGCGCAGGAAGAACAAATACCGGATTGTCTCGTCTTCGATGCGTTCCATCATGTCCTGGAACATCTCGAAGCCTTCCCGCTTATATTCGATCAGCGGATCTTTCTGGCCATATCCGCGAAGTCCGATCCCCTCTTTCAAGTGATCCATCGATAACAGGTGATCTTTCCACTGGTTATCGATGACGTTCAGCATGATGATGCGCTCGGCTTCGCGCATATTGTCGGCGCCCACCATACGTTCCTTCTCGTCGTAGCGGCCAACGAGCGTATCGAAAATCTGCTGTTCGAGGTCGGTCGCGAGCTGTCCTTCCACATCGGCGATTTCGATCTTCACGCCGAACTGATTCACGATCGCATTTTGAAGGCCCAGGAGATTGTACTCATCGATATGCTTATTCGGCGGGCAGAATTGATCGAGAAAAGATTGAACGATGCCGCGCACCATCTCGAGGATGCGCTCCTTCTGGTTCACGCCTTCAAGCAGTTGATGCCGCATGCCGTACACGGCCTGCCGTTGCTTGTTCATCACGTCGTCGTATTCGAGAACGTGTTTGCGCGAAGCGAAGTTTTGCGCTTCGACGGTTTCCTGCGCGGATTGAATGCGCTTGGAGATAAGCCTCGACTCGATCGGCACGTCTTCTTCCATGCCGAGCCGCAGCATCAGGCGCTGCATTCGATCGCCGCCGAAAATGCGCAGCAGATCGTCCTGGAGTGAAAGAAAAAAGCGCGAGCTGCCGGGGTCGCCCTGCCGTCCGGCGCGTCCACGAAGCTGGTTATCGATGCGGCGCGACTCGTGCCGTTCAGTGCCGACGATATGCAGTCCGCCGAGCGCGATCACTTCCTGGCGCTCTTTCTCGATTTCAGCCTTGATGCCCGCCAGTTCCTGTTCGAGTTCTTCCTGCGGAATAGTTTCGAGCGGCTTGCCTTTTTTCTTGAGCCGTTCCATTAGGAGGAAGTCCGGGTTGCCGCCCAGCAAAATATCGGTGCCGCGGCCGGCCATATTGGTGGAAACGGTGACCGCGCCCTTGCGTCCCGCCTGCGCGATGATCGAGGCCTCGCGCTCGTGATTTTTCGCGTTCAGCACTTCGTGCTTGACGCCCATCTTCTTCAGAATGGACGCCAGCTTTTCCGACTTTTCCACCGAGACAGTGCCAACGAGCACAGGGCGGCCCTTTGCATTCGACTCCTTGATCTCCTTCGCGGCATTGCGAAACTTTTCTTCCTCGGTGCGGTAAACGACGTCCGGGCTCTCCAGCCGGATCAACGGCTTGTTGGTGGGAATGACCGTTACCGCGAGATTGTAGATCTTTCTAAACTCCGTCGCTTCCGTATCCGCGGTGCCGGTCATGCCGGCGAGTTTCCTATACATGCGGAAGTAGTTCTGGAACGTGATGCTGGCGAGCGTTTGTGTTTCACGCTCGATTTTCACGTTTTCCTTGGCCTCGACAGCCTGATGCAGACCATCGCTCCAACGGCGGCCGGGCATCAGGCGCCCGGTGAACTCGTCGACGATCACCACCTTGCCATCTTGAATCACGTAGTCGCGGTCGGGCTGATAGAGCACATGCGCACGCAGGGCCTGCTGCACGTGATGGTTCATCTCGATGTTGGCGGGATCGTAGAGGTTTCCGGTGCCAAGAAGCTTTTCCACCTTCAAGACACCCTGCTCGGTTAGAGCAGCGGCGCGATGCTTTTCGTCAACGGTGAAATCGCCGGTAGTGTACTGCTGGCCCGGTTCCTTGCCCTCGATTACCTCGCCGCGTTCGAGAAACGGAATGATGCGATTGACCTTGTAATACTTATCGGTCGACTCTTCGCTCGGACCGGAAATGATGAGCGGCGTACGCGCCTCATCTATAAGGATGGAGTCGACCTCATCGACAATGGCGAAATTATGCTCGCGCTGCACGCAATCGTCCAGGCGGAATTTCATGTTATCGCGCAAGTAGTCGAAGCCGAATTCATTGTTCGTTCCGTAAGTGATATCGGCGCCGTAAGCGGCTTTGCGCTCGTCGTCATCGAGGTCGTGGACGATGGTCCCGACGGTCAAACCAAGAAATTTGTGAAGCCGGCCCATCCACTCCGAATCGCGCTTCGCCAGATAATCGTTGACCGTAACAACGTGTACGCCTTTGCCGCTGAGCCCGTTGAGATAACAGGGCAGGGTGGCGACGAGCGTCTTGCCCTCGCCGGTTTTCATTTCGGCGATCCGGCCGCGGTGCAATTCGATGCCGCCGATCAACTGCACGTCGAAATGCCGCATATTCAGAACGCGGCGGCCCGCTTCGCGGCATACGGCGAACGCTTCAATGAGAATATCGTCGAGCGAAGCACCGTTCGCAATCTGCTCTTTGAATTCGACGGTTTTGGCCGCCAGTTGCTCGTCCGAGAGAGACTGCATTTGGGGCTCAAGATCGTTAATGGCCGCAATCATCGGCCGCAAACTCTTCACTTCGCGGTCGTGCTTCGTGCCAAAAACCTTGGCAAACTGTGCCTCGAGAATCATAAGTACTTCTGCCTCCAGTGTAGCTAGAACTTACATTTCAACGACTTAGCCGTATAACGCGATGGAGCTCGCAGCCGCTGGCCAGTCAGACGCAAGGAGTTCTAGGCAGAAGGAGGAGGACGTTGCCAGAGATGACGGGAATGAGAGGTCAACGGCCGCCGGGCGGAGTCAAATGCCTGATACGACTCACGCAAAACCCGGACGTCCGTGGCGCTGGACGATTCGGGCAGCGCGGCATTGGAAACTGCGGTTGAGCTCGTCTGGCAGGCGTGCCCCAACAGAGCCGGCAGCAAGCAAAGAGCCGTACGGGCGTTTTCGTACGCCGCACTTGAAGAAACCAGTTTCTCGTGTTTACAGCGGGTTGAGCTGCCGCCCCCATTAACGCCCTGTTGCAGCGAAGGCTCGGCGCTCCCCATAAAGAGAATAGCCAGCAACACGGGGAGAACACGCCCGGCCGCTATTCTATTCGATGTGAGTGAACCAATCACGCCACTTTGAATGTAACAGAATTTGCGAGCATTTTGGAGCCGTGAAAACCGGGAGATGAATGTCTTGAAAATGCGGCCTGACGATTAGCGGCGAAGGCCACGAACATTCGGCCGTCGGGCGCGGTCTGCGTCGTCAGCAGCCGTTGAACGAGCGAGGAAATTGAAAGAGTGATGGGCATCAATATCGATAAGCAAGAGAAAAGCGAAAAGGAAAAAATGCTTGCGGGTGACCTCTACGACGCATCCGCGCCGGAGCTCGTTGGGGAACGCGACTAAGCCGCAGCGTTGTCCCAAGCCTACAACCACGCGGCGGCGGATGAAGCTCCCGGCTCGAAGTGGAACGTTCTGAAGCAGCTATTGGGCGGCTTGGGGAAGAACTCAACGATCCGGGCGCCGTTCTATTGCGATTACGGCCGCAACATTTATCTTGACGACGGCGTGTTCGTCAACTTCAATGCGGTTTTCCTGGATGTGATGCCCATTCGTATCGGCAAGGGAACGCAAATCGGTCCCAATGTCCAGTTTTATGCTGCGGATCATCCAAGAGATCCGGCAATCCGGGCGAGCGGACTAGAGAACGGCAAAGCCATTGTGATCGGAAAGAATGTCTGGATCGGCGGAGGAGCGATTCTGCTGCCCGGCATCACTATTGGCGACGATGCCATTGTTGGCGCCGGAAGCGTAGTGACGCGCGACGTTGCGCCCGGCACAACCGTTGTGGGCAACCCTGCGCGACCGAAGCAGTGCTGTACCGATTAAAGACGTAATCTGCTGAAACGTTGCCGGAGTACGACCACGCTGATTGCGCCGTAGGTTTCCACCATACTGTCTTGAACGGCAATAGCGGTGTTTCTCAGGGCGTTGCGCCGGCCAAGCATAAGCGGAGAGATAGCACAGACTTTAACCGAGGATCAATCGTTTTGATTCTCTTGAAAAGGAATACACCACAGCGCTCATGGACATCGGCCGCAGGAGACGCTAGACTCGCAGCTATGGAACGGCCTCTCGTCCCGGAAACCGAAGCGAAACTGAACGAACCGGAGTCCCGGACGAACGGCCAAAGGGCGGCAGAGCAGTTGGCCGATTACAACGAGTGGTTCGAAAGCAAGGTCAGGGGCAGCATCGCGGCAGTGCGGCGCGGCGAAGCGGTTACCAATAAAAGCGTTCGAAGGTGGCTGGAGCGGCGGGAAAGCGCTTGACAGTTCTATGGTCGATGCAGGCCGCCTCAGAATTGAAGGCTGTTCCCGAAACAGATCGCAAACCGGAAACAGCCAATAGAATCAGACGAGCGATCTACGAGCGAGTGCAGAGTTTGCGTTCACTGCCATACCTGGCTAGTCCCGGTCGCGTTGAGAATACGCGCGAGCTTGTCATCACAGGAACTCCGTATCTGGTTGTGTACCGCGTTTCGGAAGATGGAATCGTGATTCTGAATGTTCTGCGCGGCGCCCGGCAGTCGCCCTGATTCCGCCCGGCGATTACTTCAGTTCGATCAGCAAACTTCGGTAGATCTTTGAGCCGACATTGATCAGCACCGGAGCATCGTCGCCCTTGTGATGAAAAATGACATCACCGGACTTCCGAACGCGAATTGTCTTCTCGTGCGTGATGGAGTCGGTGCGCTGGTACTTACAGTCGTCAAGGAAGACAATCACTTGATCGGTCTGACGAATATAGTGCTTACGCGGCACGCCGGGCACATAATCGATTTCGCTGACCTTCACGCGAGAGTTCTCCAGTTTCACGGTGGTGGGCAATGTCACCATCCCTGTCGCCCAGAGGGCGAGGGTTGTGAGGCAGGACGATAGCACGGCAGTCAAAAGTAAGGCGCGTTTCATGAAGTCCTCTCCGGATGAGGCGCCAATTGTATCGAACCTGAGCGAGAGACTGGAGATCAGCGTCGCTTGTTTGTCGAACCCTTCCGAGGCTCGCCGGGACTCGTCGCTACAGACAATCGTTTTCGATTGACGCAAATGCCGGTTCTGAACCGGGAACGTAGGCGACCAAACAGCAAGCCGGAACGGATCGACGCGAACCTCCCCGGTTCGCCTTGGGTCGCTTAGGCTCCTGGCTCAGATTTGACGGTTTCCTTCATCCAAGACATGCATGAAAATCCCACAAGTAGGGGGCTCGCGAAATTATTCGCGAGAAAATCGGCGGCGGAATGCACTATGTTCTCGATGATACGTATCGCAGCTACGATCCTGCTTTTGCTCGGCCTAATCGTTCCGGCGGAACGCGCCCGGGCGGCCAGCACGAGCCACCGAGCCACTCAACCCCAGCCGGGAACCGCCAGCGATAACGAGATTCAGCAGACTCTCGAAAAGAAACTGGCTAAGTCGAAGGTGGGTAAGGACGGATTTCGATTCCATGTGTCGCATGGGGTAGTTACCTGGGAGGGATCCACAAACGTCATGCAGCACAAAGGGGCCGCAACACGAATGGCAAGGTCAGCGGGAGCGGTTCAAGTCGTGAACAATATCCAGGTAAGTGCAACGGGAAAGACGAATGGGACGAAGGGATTGAGAAAGGCGGCCGTCGAACCGCAGAAGTAGCCGCAGAAGTACTTTTGCCCAT
This sequence comes from Bryobacterales bacterium KBS 96, assembly GCA_000381625.1. Lineage (GTDB taxonomy): Bacteria > Acidobacteriota > Terriglobia > Bryobacterales > Bryobacteraceae > KBS-96. The sequence continues at coordinate 5,972,655 of KB906767.1, read as the reverse complement.
ATTCACGTTGTGTTAGGCTGGGAGGGCCTGTACACTCACCTCCCCATGAAGAGCAGTATTCTTTCCCTTTTTCTCCTCAGTTCCACCTTCGCTTGGGCCCAAGCGCCAGGCCCATCCACATCGCCGGCGCCGGCTCAATCTTCCACACCGGCTACAACTCCGGAGCAGTTGAAAGTTCGAGGTCCAGCAGCGGTAGCCCAGCAGGAACCGACCCGCGTTGTCGCGGTTATCAATGGCCAGAAAGTCACCGCCGAACAAGCTTTGAAGCTATTGAAGGGCATGCCCGCGAACGAATTGCAACGCTTCGAGCAAAGTCCCGGCGGCTTGACGAATGCGCTTCAACAGCTTTTCATGATGCGGCATTTCGCCGACATCGCAGAGCAGCAGCACTTGGGGCAACAGGAACCTTGGAAATCGCAGCTCGAGTTCTACCGCGAGAACTTGATGGCTCAGGCCTACATCGGCCAAGTGAGCAGCAGCGCTAACCCCACCGCGGCGGAACTGAAGAGCTACTACGACCAGCATCCGCAGGAGTTCCAGGAAGCGAAGTTGAGCGCGATTTTCGTCGGCTTTACACCGGCCGGAGCAGCGGCGCCCGCGGCGGGGACGCCCGGCGCCCGCACCGAAGATGCAGCGCAAGCAAAAGCTACCGACCTGGTAAAGAAGATCAGAGGCGGCGCGGACTTCGCGCAAACCGCGAAGACCGAATCCGATAACAAGCCGTCGGCGGCCAAAGGCGGCGAACTCGGCTCCTTTTCGCCCGATAAATTGCCCAAAGAGATCAGCGATCCGGTGTTCAAGCTGAAAGCCGGCGATATCACCGATCCCATTCGCGAGAGCAACGGCTTCTATATTCTAAAAGTCGACAACCTGAACAAGAAAACCTTCGAGCAATCGCAAGAAGAGATTGTGACTACATTGAAAAATCAACAGGTCCGGAAGGTGCTCGACAGCAACAGCAAGCAGTACGAGATCCAGGTCCAGGATCCCGACTTCTTCAACCTTCCGGGAAAAGTAGGCGCCACGACGCCATCCCTCGCTCACCCCGCTCCTAGTGCTCACCCTGCTCCTGGCCAGCCGAAGCCTGGCAAATAACGAAACGCTTGCGCCGCCGGCGCGAATCCACGACCGGCCAGTGAGCGAGTGGCTAAGTGATTATCTTTCCGGGCTGCCCGATCTCGACGGCAGCCCAATCCATTTGCAGTTCCTGCCTGAACTGACGGCCCATCGCGGTAAGCTGCTCACGGGCGAGCCCGGTCGCGGCAAAGCGGTACACGCGGCTAGCTTTCTCCGCGAACGCCGTATCGTGCTTGAGGACGATTTGTTACAGCATCCTCTGCTGCTCCGGCTTACATTGACCCACGAGATCTTCCATTTCGTCTGGATCCGCTTGTCGAATGAATCCAGGCGCGGATTCGAGCAGGTGTTGCTCCAAGAACACACAGCTTGCGTGGCGGGCGAGCTCGGGGAATCCTCCGAGGTGGCGAGAGAATCGCTCCTGCCCAGCGATCGAGCGCAGCGCTATCTCCGATGGCGAGCTTACGTTTGCGAAAGCTTCTGCGATACGGCGGCATGGAGCTACAGCGGCGTGAAACGGTATCGCTACTTCCGGCTGCCGGAAGAATGGCGCAACCGGCGCGCCACCGTTCTTTCAAACATCCGAATCTCCCGCGCGTGAATAGAAACGCGAGTGCGTCGTGAATCGGAATCGCCGTTACAGTCATACATGCGTCGATATACTAAAGGCAAGGACGTTCCGTGAACTTATTGAAGACCGGCGCTTTGCTGTTATCCGCTACTTTGCTGCTTCTCTATTCGTGCTCCGACACGGACCCGGTGCATGTCAAAGGCGTGGCGAAACAGAATGGCAGCCTGAAGACGGCGCCGGAATTCACTCTAAAAGACGCCAACGGAAGCGCGGTAAAGCTGTCGGACTATCGCGGAAAAGTCGTGCTGCTGAATTTCTGGGCGACCTGGTGCGGGCCTTGCAAGATCGAGATTCCGTGGTTCATGGAATTCGAACAGCAATATAAGAACCAGGGGTTTGAAGTGCTTGGAATCGCGATGGACGACGACGGGTGGGCAGCGGTGAAGCCGTATATCGCGGAGCACAAGATGAATTACCGGGTAGTGTTGGGAGACGACGCAGTCGCGAACTTGTACGGCGGCATCGATTCGCTGCCAACTACCTTTGTTATTAATCGCGAAGGGAAAGTGGTCGATACTCACGTGGGATTGATAGGCAAGGATGACTACATCAGCGAGATCAAGAGCCTGCTTAACGACACGAACAAGGATGCGGTGCTTAGCAACAGCGGCAGTCCTGCTGCTGCCCTTCTTAGCCTCGGCGCAATCCGCTGATGGAGTCGTGAATATCGCGACGCCTCAAACGTTGAGCGTCAAGCGAGGGCAGACGGCCCAGCAGAAGCTGCAGATCAGTCTCCGCTCCGGCTTCCATGTTAACAGCGACAAACCGAGAGACGAGTTTCTGATTCCCATCAAATTGACATGGACGAGCGGACCTTTACAGACGAAGCAGATCAGCTATCCGAAGCCGGAAGATGTAAAGGTCGGCGACGATACACTTAGCGTGTTCACGGGCAAGTTCACGATCGACACTGAATTTCTGGCCCCTCCGCAAGCACAGGCAGGCATCGCAACGATGCAAGGCAAGCTTCGCTATCAAGCCTGCGACAGCCGCAGTTGCAAGCGGCCAGCCACTGTCGCGGTGCAAGTGCCTGTCTCGATTCAATAACCCGTCACAATGCGGCGTCTGTTGGTTCGGCCGGGGGCAATTGGCGATTGTTTGACCTGCTTTCCGGCGATGGACTATCTTGGCGCGGGATACACGGAGGTGTGGATACCGTCCGCGCTCGTACCGCTGGTTCAATTTGCCGATCGCGTCCGCGCTCTCCCGGACACTGGACTCGATCTGCTCGGCGTAGCGGAAGGCGATCCGCCCGCCGCGCTGCGTGAAATGCTGGCGAACTTCGATTCGATCGTAAGCTGGTACGGGTCGAACCGGCCGGAGTTTCGCGAAGCGGCGCTGCGTCTGAATGGGAACTGGCGGTTTTTCCGGGCGCTGCCCGGAGCCGGGGACGCGATTCACGCAATTGATTTCTTCGCTCGGCAGGCAGGCGCGCCGATGGGACTCGCGCCACGCATCGAAACTCCCGAAGGGCCGGTTCGAGACGAAGTAATCATCCATCCTTTTTCCGGCAGCAAGCGGAAGAATTGGCCTCTTGATCGATTTGAAGAACTGGCCTGCCGGCTGAAGCGGCCGGTCGCGTGGACTTCCGGACCGGAGGAAGAACTGGCGCGGGCACGACACTTCGACGATCTGCTCTCGCTCGCCGAATGGATCGCCGGGGCGAGGCTGTTCATCGGCAACGATTCGGGCATCACGCATCTTGCAGCGGCAACCGGCATTCCCGCGATCGCGTTATTCGGCGCGAGCGATCCGCAGGTATGGGCTCCGCGCGGAGAAAACGTCGCAGTGATTCGCGGCGACTCGATGGACGCCATCGGCGTGGACGAAGTGTTGCGGGCCGCTGACCGGTTGCTCAATGCCAGTCCAACTGTCGACACTTGATGGCGCCGGCTGGCTGAAGATCCGGGTGGCAGCCTAGCCAACCGGCGGATGCAGCGTCGGTGGAGCACGAGCAGACTGTAGATATGAATGCAGTTTCCGAATTCGACCTGAGCGGGTATTCCGCCGCTCTGTCCAAGTTGATCGACGAGACCGGGCGAAGCGTAGTGGCGATTCAGGCAGCAGCCTATCGCGTGACGAGCGGAGTAGCCATTGCTGGAAATTTGATTGCGGCGAACGATCATGCGGTGCGGCGGGAAGGAAAGATCCCAGTACACTTACCCGGCGGCGAACGGGTGGAGGCGACTATTCTCGGGCGCGATCCAACGCTGGATCTGGCGATATTGGGACTGGAGCAAGACGCGCTGACCCCCGTGACGCCCGAGGAGGATTCCGAGATGAGGCCGGGCGCGCTCGCCATTGTGACGGGACGGACAATCGACTCCGGGCTTTCGGCAAGCGCCGGCATTCTGGGCGCGGTCGGACCTGCACGGCGTTCCTGGCGCGGCGGCGCTCTGGACCGCTTTTTGCGGCTGGACGTAAACCTCTATCCATCACAGGCGGGAGCGGGCGTGTTCTCGGCGAACACGCGGTTTTGGGGAATGGCAACGGCAGCCCTTCTGCGGCATTCGACGCTAGCCGTGCCGTTCGCGACGCTGAATCGGGTAGCCCAGGAGCTTTTGCGCGAAGGGCGAATACGGCATGGATATCTTGGCGTCGGATTACAACCGATTCCGCTGCCCGAGCGCCTGCGTAGCAAGTCGCCGGCAGCCGGCGAGATCGGACTGATGGTGATTAGCGTTGAATCGGACAGTCCCGCGGAGAAGGCCGGGATTCATTTGGGCGACATTCTGCTGGCGGCGGATGAGAAACCATTGCGGGAAGTCGACGACCTGCAGGCGATCCTACGGGGAGAATCAATCGGGAGCGCCGTGGGGTTCACGATTCTACGCGCGGGGTCGCCGGTGGTTACCGAGATTCTGGTGGCGGAGCGCGCCCAGAGGAGGCAATGAAATGCCGTTTTCGGTTCCAGGGCACACAGTTGAATTGCTGAGGCGCTCAACCGTACGAGTGACAACCGGCGACGGCTACGAGCACGGGTGCGGATCGGGCATTGTTCTAAACGGCGGTCGCGTTCTGACTAATGCTCATGTGGTGCGCGGAAGCCAGGTTTGCATCGAACCATGGAATGGACCAGCGCAACAAGCTGAAGTATTGAAGGTTGACCAACGGCGCGATCTGGCTTTGCTTCGCGCGGACGGCCTGGACGCTCCCGCCGTTTCATTCGCCGGGTCAACCGTAGAACCGGGACAACCTGTCATTGCGGTGGGCAATCCGCTTGGATTTGCCGGAGCCGTTTCGAAAGGTTTCGTTTATACGACAGGCCGCTTGCGGGGACTTGGAGAGACACCATGGATTCAGAGCGATTTGCGGTTGGCGCCTGGAAATTCCGGCGGGCCGCTCGCGGACGTGCATGGCGATTTGCTCGGTGTAAATACGATGATTATTGCCGGAGGACCCGCGCTTGCGATTCCTGCTTCCGCGATTCAACGATTTCTGATAATAACCCAACCCACTCGTAGTCTCGGCGTTATCGTTCGTCCGATCGCGTTTGAGAGTAGCGACGCGAGGAGACAACGCGGCCTTTTGGTTCTTGAACTCGTCAACGGAGGCGCGGCCGAATGCGCATCGCTGTTGCCCGGCGACATACTTGTGGCAGCGAACGGAACACCGCTCGCGTCCCCGGCCGATTTGTTCAGCGTGTTGGACGCGAGCGATACGGTGCGGTTCTTCTTCTTTCGCGGCAGCCGGCAGGCGCAGCGGCAGGTGACCGTCCGCCTGGTTCCTACACCTTTAATGAGCGCTGCGTGATTCGGGTTTTGATTATTGCCGCCCCAGTTGTATTTGCACGTGGTCTCGCTTCGCTTTTGGCGGAAGACGATCGCATGGAAACGATCGGCGTTCGTTCAGAGGGCGGCGCGGCGAGCGCTCATCCCGATGTTATTCTGGCGAGCGGCATTGCGCTGGATGAGATAACGTTCGAGGCCGTGCCCGTCGTGCTGCTCAACGACGAGCCGTTCGACGGATGGGAGCACGCAGGACCGGTGCGAGCATGGTTGCCGTTAAGCGCTGCTCCCAACGAAATTGTCGCCGCGATTGTCGCGGCGAATGAGGGGCTGACGGTGATTACGCCCGCGCAGTCGGAAGCGATATTTGAGACGCCACGCGCTTCGCAGCGTGCCGCGGGTTTGTCCGAACCGCTGAGTCCGCGAGAGTTGCAGGTGCTGCGAATGCTGGCGGAGGGACTTGGGAATAAAGAGATCGCGTGGCAGCTTGGCATCAGCGATCACACCGTAAAGTTTCACGTGGCGTCGATACTCAGCAAGCTACGTGCTTCGACGCGGACGGAAGCGGTGGCGCTGGGCCTGCGGCAGGGGCTGGTGCCTATTTAGACGGACGTCGCAGCCAAGCCTGGAGTTGCCGGCCAGTATTGACGTCTGTCTCTACGAGCAGTCCCAGCATAACGGCGAACTGAAGTTTGCCGCGGGCACGCTGAAGACGTGCGCTACGCGAGCAGGAACAAAAAACCGATAAGCTGCTGTCGATGGTGGCGCGGACACTCGTGTCTGCGGTGCCGAGATTCATCTCGACACGCGGCATCTCGCGCAAACGCCCGTCGAGACGAGTCTTGAGGCTGCAGGCTAAGAGCCGCTAAGAGCCCATGCCATTCAATTTTCCAGATTCGGGCATTTGCTTGTGGGCGGGCCCTTGGCCTGCGCCGGGCGCCCCGCCCGGCTCCTCGACAATTCTGCAAGATCCTAAGAGCGCGGCTGGGAGCCGTGCGCAGACGGAGCGTCTGCCCCACCAAAACTAAGTGACATTGCGCTAAGAGCCTGCGCCACAAGTTTCGGACACTCTCGAAGCTGCCTGGGTATACGATCTATGGTTATGAAACGCGCTCTCATTGTGTTCGGCATTTTCGCCGCCAGCGGCTTGGCGTACCTCAGTGCGCAGACGGATCTCAGCGGGATCTGGCTGCTTCGCACTTCGAATAACGACGGGACTTACCGAAAAACATTTTTTAAGCTGAATCAGCAGGGAAGTGGGCTGACGGGCAGTGTCGATTTCAACTATAGAAATATCGAGATCGCCAATGGCACTGTCGACAACGGTAAATTCCATTTCGCCGTCGGCAATGGAAGGCGGCAACGGACGGTGGAGGGATCGCTTACGGGCGATCGTCTGCATCTGGAGATGAAGTCCGCCGACGGTAAGGTGATCGAAGAGGGTGACGCGCAGCGTAGCAGCGAACAAGCGATGGTTCCGCCCCCGCCGCGGCCTCTGCCGGCGCTGCACGATGTTCCCGATAACGGGCTTGCGCGAACGCCACCGATGGGGTGGAACAGTTGGAATCATTTCTCTCACCGGATCGACGACAAGACCGTGCGCGAGATTGCCGATGCGATGGCGTCGAACGGGATGAAAGACGCCGGATACATTTACGTCAACATCGACGATACCTGGCAGGGTGAACGCGACGCCTCCGGCAGGATTCACGCCAATACGAAATTTCCGGACATGAAGGCGCTTGCCGATTATGTTCATTCGAAGGGATTGAAAATCGGGATATATTCGTCGCCCGGACCGACCACGTGCGCTGCCTATACGGGTAGTTTCGGACACGAAACGGACGACGCGAATACGTACGCGGAGTGGGGATTCGATTATCTGAAATACGACTGGTGTTCGGCGAGCGCTATTTATAAAGACACTGACATGCAGCGGCTCTATCAGGTGATGGGTGACGCGTTGCAGGCGACGCACCGCCCGATTGTGTTCAGTTTGTGCCAGTACGGGCGCGAGGACGTTTGGAACTGGGGCGCGAAGGTCGGCGGCAATTCCTGGCGGACGACGGGCGATATCTCGGATAACTGGAAATCCATGTCGAAGATCGGGTTCAGCCAGCTTAAAATAGCGCCGTATGCCACGGTCGGGCACTGGAACGATCCGGACATGCTCGAGATCGGCAACGGAGGCATGAGCGACAACGAGTACAAGACACACATGACGATGTGGTCCATGCTGCGATCGCCGTTGCTGGCTGGAAACGATGTGCGAGACATGTCCGCTGAGACGAAGAGCATCCTCCTGAATAAAGACGTTATCGCCATCGATCAGGATCGCGCTGGCAAACCGGCGAAACTAGCGAAAACAGACGGTGAGACAGAGATTTGGACGCGGCCGCTGGCAGGCGGCGCCACGGCGCTCGCGTTTTTCAATCGCGGAGATCAACCGGCCAAGGTGACGCTGCAATGGTCCGACGCCGGCGTGAAGGCTCCGAAGCATGCACGCGATTTGTGGGCGCACAAGGACGTGAAGGTTTCGAAAACCGGATATACGGCGGAAGTGCCGGTGCACGGAACGGTGTTGCTGTGGCTGAAGTGATATGGATTCTAACGTCTGAGGATCAATAATCCTTTATCGCCGCGGGCGAACTCGGCGATCAGAATCGAGTTCGCCCGCAGTAACTCTTCAGCAACGCGGGTCGGAAATTGCCAGCTCTCAAGCAGGATTACACGAGGCGGAGAACCGAACCGCCGCACCAATGGGGGAAAATCATCTCCGTCCGTGGTAACGATATCGTATCCGTTCGCTCTTGCGTATTCCCAAACTACGCGATCGTCTTCGTCGCGGGGCAACGGAAGATCGAAAAGGTGAACTGAATCCGGGAATAAGCCCGCGAGCCTAAGAACCAACTTCGGTGATAAGTTGGCATCGAACAGCAACTTCACAGTCCGGAGGCCCTGGCATCCGGAAACTGCGCCGCGTAGGCAAAGACGGCTTTGAAGTCATCCTTCTCTAAATACGGATAATCGCTCAGGATCTCTTCTTCCGTTACGCCTGAACCAAGCCAGCGAAGTATCTCCTGTACCGTTATGCGTGTGTCGCGAACACACGGCCTTCCGGAACGCACACCCGGCTTAATCGTGATGCGTGAGACGTAAGGATTGACAGCCACGTTCATGTCGTCGGGTTTGCGGGCGAGGCGCGTCGCCCGCTTTACCTTAGAGACTAGTTTACAGTCCTTTTTCACCCAGGAACGCAATCAAATCGACAATGCGGCTCGAATAGCCCCACTCGTTGTCGTACCAGGCGACGACCTTCACGAAGTTGCCGTCCAATACTTTGGTCAGGTCCGAATCGACAGTTGAGCTGTCCGGGTTGTGCAGCAAATCGCTCGAAACCACAGGCTCGGCAGTATATCCGAGAATGCCTTTCATGGGACCTTCGGCCGCCGTTTTCAGAGCCTTGTTCACTTCGTCCGTGGTCGTGTTTTTCTTGAGAACGGCGGCGAAGTCGACAAGCGACACATTCGGCGTCGGCACGCGAATCGAATAGCCGTCTAGTTTGCCGTTCAGTTCCGGCAGAACCAGACCAATGGCCTTCGCGGCGCCTGTAGACGTCGGGATAAGGTTAATTGCAGCGGCGCGAGCGCGGCGCAGGTCTTTATGCGGAAAATCAAGTACATTCTGATCGTTCGTGTAGCTATGGATCGTCGTCATCGATCCTTTTTCGACACCGAACGAGTCGTTCAGCACTTTCACGACCGGAGCGAGACAGTTCGTGGTGCATGATGCATTCGAAACCACGTTATGCTTTTTCGGGTCATACATTCCGTCATTGACGCCAAGCACGATGGTGACGTCCTCATTCTTCGCCGGCGCCGAAATGATAACCTTTTTCACGGAGCCGCGCAGGTGCTTGGCGGCATCCTTGGCATCGGTAAATCGTCCGGTCGATTCCACAACTACTTGAACGCCGAGTGACGGCCAATCGATTTCCGCGGGATCCTTCGTCGCGAAAATTCGAATCTTCTTACCGTCCACAATGACGTAATCGCCTTCCGCGCGGACGTCTTCCTTGAGAGTGCCGAGGGTCGAATCGTACTTGAACAAGTGGGCCAGCGTTTTGGTGTCGGTCAGATCGTTCGCGGCCACAAACTCTACTGCCGGGTTGTGCAAACCGGCACGGACGACATTTCGTCCAATACGGCCAAAGCCGTTGATACCTACCTTAATGGGCATAACTATATTTTATGCAAAGGCCATTTTTAATTTGCAGAATTTCGGCCCAGGAAGCGACTGTGGGCCACCTCTGCCGCGCTAGCGTTGAGGTAGCGGCGGCGCTGTGTAGCCGCCTATGTTCGCGTAATCGTCGTGCACGCGGACAACTTTGCCCTCACTGAACCGTACGAATGTAATTTTTCCGGGCGGCTCTCCGTAGATCCAGTCTTCAATCTCTTCTCCGTCCTTATCTTCCCGGGTCTTACGCTTCGGATGGCCCATGGCCAGCATTACCTGCTCGGGGTTCATGCCTTCGATCGCGTGCTGCTCCTTAATGGCTTTCTGAATGGGGGCAGGCAGGCTCTCGACGTAGTTCTGAGTGGCCGAATGCTTCGAAAAATCAAAGAGAGGGCCGAGCATCTGTTTGATGTCGTTCACAGTAAGAGAAGGGACGCTACCAGGGAACTCCAGCGCGATAGTAGAACCTGCCGTAGGGCTCTCGTTCTGGCCGGTGTTAACGGGTGACAGATTCGGCCCCATGCCGACCTCAACGTGGTCGTACCAGTGGCGGCCGGTCTTCAATCCGCCATTAATTTCGAAGATAATCTTTTTGTCTTCTATGAGTACACGAGTGATCTGAACCTGGTCGCCCACCCGGGCCGCCGCGCCGTTATCAAGCAGGTCCTCCTGCCACTTCTTCCGGTCATATTTTCCGTTACTGTGAAAGACAAGCGGTTTCTTTGCGCGGGGAAGCGTGACCTTGCTCTTAGCAAATTCCGCCATGAGGCCGCGCGTGATATCCATTCGTTCGTCGAAGCTCAATTTATCGGCATAGAGTACGCCGGAAAACGCCAGCAGCGTGAGGAACGCCGCTAGGCAGGCTCGTTCAGAGAAACCGCGATGCACGCCGTTTGCGGAACGATGGGGATGCGATGGAGCACGGCGAACAGGGCGCAAACAAAGACGGTGGTGAGAATTCCACCTTCCGGGCCATAGCTGCCACCACTCCAGAGCGGGCCTAAGTCCCATTTGTAGCCGTACCTCGTTATCTCGATTGTAAGCCCGCTCAGATTAGATCCGAACAGGGGAAGCACAAGATTCCAGCCGTAGTGGAGGCCGATGGGCAGCCAGAGATCGCGACTGCGGAGGAAGGCGTAGCCGAACAGCACGCCCCAGAGTATGGTGTTGAAAACCGCAAGCCAGGTGGCGCCCGGATTACCGGAATGAGCCAGGCCGAAGAGGACGCCGACCGGCAGAACCGTAGCCCACGGCCCGGCCTTCTCTATTAGTAGCTGGAAGGCGTATCCACGGAAAAGAATCTCCTCACCGGCCGCGCCGAACAGCAGCACAACCAGATAAAAGATGAGATCGGGCCACGCGAAAATGCCTTCCGGACGGGACTGGAAATGAGCAGCCTGGGCGATGAGCGGGGCCAACATCATCAGTGCGGCGGCGCCACCGCCGAGCACCAGTCCCCACACGAGATTCTGTCCGGCGCCACGCCCGCTTCCCAAGCCGATATCCGTCAACGGGCGCCGGTCGAAGACACGCATCGTCAAGAGGTTCGCTATGACCGCCAGAAAGAATAAGCCGACGGTCGCGGCAATGACCGTTCCCCCCAGATACACAAAGATCAGCGGGATAATCTGTAATCCGATGAGACCCGTCCCGATGTAAAAGGCGAGCCGCAAGATGAGGCTCATGCGCGTGTTCAGATGCGGGGCAGGCGGGGGAATAAGCTGCGGTTGCATACGTCGGATTCGCCGATCCGCTGATCCGGACCGATGCGGAAGGGCCGAACCCGCCCTCGTAGCCACTATATCTTGCTAACCGTAGTGGCCCGGCTATTTTGCCGCAGTTCCAGTACTTCGCGGGATCGATCCTCATTCAGGCGAGGCGCGGCGCTGCCGATAAGACCTGTATATGGATGAACGCCGCACAGAAGCGCGTATGCTTTGCGCCGAACTAGTCAAACTCGAATGGCGCGATAAATCCGGGAGCCGTTGCGTTCGCACGGCCCACCTGGAAGATATCTCTTTATCGGGAGCGTGCGTGAGCCTCGAAGCAGCCGTGATTTGCGGTTCCACCGTGGCAATCCGCTACGGCGATGGGGAACTGAAAGGCGCGATCCGGTACTGCCTATATCGCGACGGCAGCTACTTTCTGGGAATCGAATTTGCAGAAGGCGGCAAGTGGTCCAGCAAACATTTCAAACCCGAGCACTTGCTGGATCCACGCGCTCTGGTCACGCAAACAATGGACCGGCGCCTACAGCCGCACTAAGCCGCCACGGCCTCGCGCCGTGTAGAATGCTTAAACAAGCAGCCGTTCGCCCGTTCGCGACAAGCTATGGCTCACAGCGCTTTCCCCGCTCTCGCCGAAGGCGTTTATGCGGCACTTGCCACACCGCGCCGGAAGGATTCGATCGAGCCGGACACGGCGGCGCTGCTCGATTACTTGGATGTAGTCGTTCGGGCCGGGGTCGATGGGCTGGCGCTCTTTGGGGCAACCGGCGAATTCGTTCATTTCGATGTCACCGAGCGGATACATACGCTTGGTCTGGCCATACGGCGCAGCCGGGTTCCCGTATTGGTAAACGTTTCGCATTCGACCTTGGACGGCGCCCTGATTCTGGCGGAAGGCGCGATTGACTCCGGCGCAGCCGGACTCCTCGTGATGCCGCCATATTTTTACCAGTACTCAGACGGAGAGGTCTTCCACTTTTATGTTCAGTTTGCGGAGTTCATCGAACGACGCGTCCCCATTTATCTTTCCAACGCACTGGCGTTTACGAACCCAATCTCCGGAGCGCTTGCGGAGCGGCTGCTAGGCACGGGATTGTTCGCGGGAATTAAAGATGCGAGCGGCGACTACGAACTGTTCCAGAAGCTAAACGAGTTTCGTCGCAAGCAGGAGTTCCGTCTGCTCTCCGGCAATGAGAGAATTTACGCTCGCTCTCGAGAATCGGGGGCGTGCGGCATTGTTTCCGGTGTGGCGGCGGCACTGCCTGAACTTATCGTCGCGATGGATAAGGCGCTACGCGAAAAGCGGCAGGATCGCGTACAGGCGCTCGATGAAGAACTACAGAGATTTCTCGACTGGATCTCCCGGTTCCCGGCGACGATTGGCATCAAGCAGGCGGCCGTATTGCGGGGGTGGAGTCAAGATCATTTCGCAGTACCGCTCGACGAAGCGGATCTGGCGGATCTCGACAGATTCAGAGCGTGGTTCCGCGACTGGCTTCCCGCGGTGTTGAAGGTGTGCTCATAAGAAACCGCTGCTGCGAAACTGAAAGTAAGCGGCGTCATCACGCTGCATAAAGGATACTGCCGAGTGAGCGATGGATCGGATTTCCCGGCGATGCGGCCGGAAGAATTTCTAGAAGCGGCCAAACAGCATACGGAGTGGATCGCAACTTACTTCGAGAACGTGCGTGAATTTCCGGTGCTGCCCAGCACGGCTCCAGGCGAGCTGACGAAGAAGCTCCCGGTGAAGGCTCCGGAACGCGGCGAGCCAATTAGCGACATCTTCGCGGAATTTCAATCGCTAATCTTCCCTGCCCTTACGCTCTGGAATCATCCACGCTTTTTCGGGTACTTTGCCATCTCCTCGTCGCCGCCCGCGATTCTAGCCGAGATGCTCGCCGCGGCCGTGAACGTGAATGCGATGCTCTGGAAATCGGCTCCGGCTGCGACGGAGTTGGAGCAGGTAACTCTGTCGTGGCTGAGGCAGTGGCTGCAATTGCCGGAAGAGTTTTTCGGCATTATCTACGACACTGCCTCGGTCAGCACGTTTCAGGCGCTTGCGGCCGCGCGGGAATGGGCCGATCCGGAGTCGCGAACGAAAGGAATGCGACCGGGGTTAATCGTATATCTTTCGGAGCAGACTCATTCATCGGCAGAGAAGGCAGCGCTGGCGCTCGGATTCGGGCAGGAAAACGTGCGCAAGATTGGCGTGGATGCCGGGTTCCGAATGCGGCCCGAACTGCTCGAAGCAGCCGTTGTCTCGGACCTCGCGGCAGGCAAACGGCCGTGTTGCGTGGTCGCGACAGTCGGGACCACGTCGACGGCAAGCATCGATCCCGTGCCGGCGATTGCCGCGATTGCCCAAAAACACAACCTCTGGTTGCACGTGGATGCGGCATATGGAGGATCGGCCGCGGTAGTTCCCGAGATGCGGCATATTTTAGAAGGCGTGGAGCAAGCGCATTCTCTGGTGATGAATCCGCATAAAGGGCTGTTCGTGCCCGTGGATCTAAGCGTGCTCTACATACGTCATCCCGAAGTACTGCGGCGCTCGGCATCGCTAAGCGCGGAATATCTGACGACCGAGGAAGACGCGAGCGCCATGAATTACATGGACTATGGCATCCAACTCGGCCGCCGCTTCCGCGCGCTGAAGCTGTGGTATGTGTTCCGCTATTACGGACACGAAGGCGTCGTGACAATGCTGCGCGAGAGCTTGAGGCTTGCCCAACTTTTGAAACAATGGGTGGACGGAGATCGCGATTTTGAACTCGCGGCGCCGGTTGAGTTGTCGCTGGTTTGCTTCCGCCATCGCGCGGGGGACGAGTTCAACCGGCGGTTGCTGGCGGAGATCAACGCGAGCGGCAAAGCGCTTCTCTCACATACTGTCTTGCGTGGCAGTTATGTGTTGCGCTTTGCGATCGGGAATATGCAGACACGGGAAAAGGATGTACGGGAAACGTGGCGTGCGATTCAAGAGATAGCGGCAAGGCTCGTCGACGAATCGCTGGATGCATCGAAAGTAAAGGCGGCGCGTTGAGCAGCCCGCAGATTGGCGGGCAGATAACGTCGACACGAGTGCCGACGCACATGGACGTGAGCGGTCATGACTAGCTCCCGTCTCCAAACATCGCTTTGCGGCATCGCGCTGCGGAACCCGGTGCTGGCCGCTTCGGGGACATTCGGCTACGGGCTCGAATTTGCGCATCTCGTCGATCTGAATGCGTTGGGCGGCATTGTCACGAAGGGGCTTTCGCGAGAGCCCATGGCGGGAAATCCGGCCCCGCGGTTATGGGAAGCAACCGCGGGCATGATCAATTCCGTGGGCCTGCAAAATGTCGGCGTGCGCGAGTTTGTCGAGCAGAAACTCCCGAAATTAGCCGTCTTCCAGGTTCCGGTGTTCGCAAACGTGTTTGGCTATTGCGGTGAAGACTATCTCGAAGTTATTCGCATCCTCGAATCTCATCCGGGGCTGGCGGGTTACGAGTTGAACGTTTCGTGCCCGAACACGCGGCATGGCGGCATCTATTTTTCGAGCGATCCACAACTTTTGGCGGAGCTCGTTCAAGGCGTGCGCGCGATTGCGAAACGGCCCTTCATTGTGAAGCTCTCGCCGAATGTGGCGCGCATTGAGCCGCTGGCTAAGGCCGCGGAGGAAGCGGGCGCCGACGCCATCTCGCTCGTAAACACGTTTGTTTCGCTGGCCATCGATGCGCGGACACGGCAGCCGCGGATTGGAGCTGGTTTCGGCGGCCTCTCCGGCTCCGCGATCAAGCCAATTGCATTGCGAATGGTATACGAGGCGGCGAAGGCAGTCAAGATTCCGGTAGTGGGGCTCGGCGGCATCGCGAGCGGAGAGGACGCGACAGAGTTTCTAATTGCGGGGGCACAAGCGGTCCAGGTTGGCACGGCCAATTTTTGGAACCCGCAAGCTCCGGTCAAGATCGCGCACGAATTGGATGAGTTTTTGCGCGATGAGAAAATCGGCAACGTTCGCGAGCTGATCGGAACACTGCAATTTAGGCGATAGTTCTGTTTTTAACCTTCTTCCATCTCCGCGTCATTGCATAATCGAAGGTTAGACCGCACCCTGGGAGCAGCTATGAAAGAGATCATCTCCAGCGAAAAGGCGCCGAAGGCAATAGGGCCGTACTCTCAGGCGGTTCGCACCGGCAATCTGGTTTTTTTGAGCGGACAGATACCAATCGATCCGGCCACGGGACATCTGGTGGAGGGAAGTATCCAGCACCAGACTGAACGCGTGCTCGAAAATCTGAAGGCGGTGTTGGAAGAAGCGGGACTCTCGTTGAACGCAGTCGTGAAGACGACTGTGTTTCTGAAGAATCTCAGCGACTTTTCGCAGATGAATGAAATCTATTCGAAGTATTTCACGTCGAGTCCGCCGGCGCGTTCCACGGTGGAGGTGGCGCGGTTGCCACGCGACGTGCAGGTTGAAATTGATGCCATCGCGTTCGACGAGAAACGGACGAGTTGACCGCGCGCGGCATGTATCTCAGCGAATTATTTCATGTGTGCAGCGTGGCCGTGATTCCGGGCTGGCTGCTATTGGTATTTCTGCCGGGCTGGAAATGGACGCAGCGAGTGACCACGTTCTTTCTGATTGTCCCGCTCGCGGCGTTGTATCTCGGTCTGTTTGCCGCTCATTGGAACTCGCACTTGGGATTTGGATCGCTCGATCAGGTCTTTGCCATTTTTCAGAATCCGGGCATGGTGCTGGCCGGCTGGATTCACTATCTTGCCTTCGATCTGTTTATTGGAAGCTGGGAAGTGCGGGATGCACGACGGATCGGCATTCACCATGTGCTTGTGATCCCATGCCTCGTCGGAACCTTCCTCGTCGGCCCGGTGGGGCTGCTGCTGTATTTGCTGTTGCGGCTGGGGATGAAGAAAAGAATCGGGGCGGATGAGTACGCAGCAGGTTAACATTGGCGGGCGCGGCGTGCCGCGCCCATACAAAGAGCGGGATGGTTTGTCGAAATAGTCGTTACTCCACAGGCTTCGCTTCGACAACGAGGAAAATAGATTCGTCACCGGTAACGCTTGCGTTGCCAATGACGACTTTTTGGCCGCTCTTGACGTCGAAACTAGACTTCACCTCTGCATCTCTGCTGAATGAGCTGTTGTCGACCCGGAAATAACTATTGACGTTGAAGCTGAACTTATCAACTTTCGCGATCCACTGGCCGCGTTGGCTCGAGACACTGCCGAGCGTATAGATAAGAACATATTTAGATGGGATATTGCTGTTCGATCCTTCAAACGGGGGTAAAATACCAGCCAAGGTCGTGCTCTCTCCGACGCGCGTTCGCTGCGAAAGCGTTTCGAGGAGCCGGTAGGATTGGTACGGAAACACGGCTTTTAGCTGCCTCACAACGGGGAGAAGGCTCTGAGAAAGTTGGCCTTCGCCGGGCGAAGTTTTCGTGCCCCCCAGCACATAGATAATCAAGTCGCAGTTGGTAGGCTCGATTTGTGGCAAGGGCTGCGGTTCGGCGTCTAATTGCTTCACAATCCGTTCGACCTGGTCAATCTTGTCCGGCGTACTCCGAACTACAATTGCGCGGAGAAGATTATCACCTGCGACAGGTAATCCTGCGTTATGCAGGAGTCTCGCAACGCCGGATGCGCTCGCATGTTTCAGCAGGATTAGCTTTGTCTCGACTTCGGCAGGCTTCGATGTCGATGCGGTAGTCCCCTGCCCTGCCACACACCACGCAAACGCGATCATCAGAACTGCAAGCTTCTTATTCATGGTTAATCTCCGGTTGGGGTGAGTTGCCGTTCATCACCCAAAGAATCACTACATTGGGATCGTTGGTATTCATCTTTAAAATTGGCGGGGCGTCCTTTTGCGAAATGAGCGAAACCGATTCAAGCCGCGGACGGTGGGGTCGCGCCCGTATTTTTGCCCGAACACGTCTGACAGACTGCTCCACTTGCGCTACCTTCGGCGCGGGAGGAGCAGCGTGCGCTGCCGGCGGCGGCGAGATTTGCGCAACTGTCGGCGGCTCAGCGACCGGAGTCCTCGGCCGCCATGCAAAAACCAGCGCGCCGAGCACGAGCGCGGCGGCCACGCTGGAAGCCGCGAGCCACAATTTCTGTGGCTGCCGACGAGCTTCTATTCGCGAAAGCGTTCCGGCAGTCAGCATCGCAAGCTCGTCGGCGCCGGGCTCCGTGCCCAGCGACTGGAGCCAACGGCCGTTCGCCGCAAAATTCGCCGAAAGCGCCTGGCACGACGGGCACTCGCTCAGATGAGATTCGGCGGCGGCAGCCGTTTGCGCGTCAACATCGCCGGAATCGAGCAGTGCGAGCATCCTTTCGTCGATATGATTCATAACTTCTTCTCCATGCTTTCCTGAAGGCGCCGCCTGAGCTTTACTCTTCCCATCGAGATCTGCGACCGCACAGTTGTCTCGGTCGTGCCGAGAATCCGAGCAACCTCAGCGGTCGACAAGCCCTCAATGTCACGTAGCACGATCGCATCCCGTTCGCGATCACTCAAGCCGGCGAGCGCGGCACGTAGAAGCAACCTGCGCTCTTCAGCGTTCAACTGCTGCTCGGGATTGGCCTCGCGCGCCGCGAGTTCCGTGGTTTCCTCAAATGTGACCGCCGGCTTGCGCCGCTTGCGCTGATCGTGGCAGATATTCACTGTGATGCGATACAGCCAGGGGATCAGATCTCGCTCCTCCTGAAACTTGTGCAGCGAACGGTGCAATCGCAGAAATACTTCCTGAGCCGCGTCCTGCGCATCGGCGTCGTTCAGAAGCAACCGCTGCGCCGTTCGCAACACCATGCGGCCATGCAGCGCCAGCAACTGCTCAAATGCGGCTGAATCGCCTGATTTCGCGCGGGCTATCCATTGCCGCATCACGGTTGGCTCGCTCATCGAATGTGCTATCGACACAACCCGGATCGCCTCAAAGCCGTCGCCCTTCCATTCTTCGTTCGATATACGACACGATATCCGAGATCGTTGAAAGCAATTTGTCAAGACGACTAGTTTCGCCTTGTATTCCCCTTGTGGCCGTGTTATTCTCCAGTACGAAAGGAATCAACTTCTATGCCAATCGGCCAAACATTACTGCCTGAGTTCGATCAGGAAATGGGGAATACACGGAAGCTTCTGGAACTCGTTCCCGACGGCAAATTCGACTATGTTCCGCATGAAAAATCGATGAAATTGGGGCGGCTCGCGAGCCATGTCGCGGAACTGCCCAGTTGGGCAAAGCACACGTTGGATACGGAAGTCCTCAAGCTTGATGTGGGCCAGCAGCCGTTCTCCGCGAACAACCGACAGCAGCTACTGGACGCCTTCGATAAGAACGTGAAGGAAGCGCGCGCGGCCATCGCGGCAGCAAGCGATGAAGATTTGGGCAAGACGTGGACGCTGAAGTTCGGCGAGGACACGATCCTCTCGATGCCCAGAACTGCCGTGCTGCGCAGTGTGGTGATGAATCACATCATTCATCACCGGGCACAGTTGGGCGTATATCTGCGGTTGAACAACGTCGAGTTTCCAGGCATGTACGGCCCGTCAGCGGATGAAATGCAGTTCTGGAAAGCGAAGGGCGCCTGAAGTAGCCTCGTCGTTGAGTTTCTAATTTCTTACGCTGTGGCGCACGATTTATCGTGCCGGCGGGCAGTTCACTACCCGCTCGTTAGCGAACTGAAGTTCACCGCAGCACGCTGGAAGCGTGCGCCACCAGATGATTGCCACCCGTCCTATTTCCCTAGATATAACTCGTTCACCAGATCCCGGTGATTCTCGATGACCTGGGCGCGGCGTATCTTCATTGTCGGCGTCAATTCGCCTTCTTCAATTGAAAAGTCCCGCGGCAAAATTTTGAAGCGGCGGATTCGCTCGAAATCCGCGATCTGCTCATTCACATGGGTCACGGCGGCCTGAACCGCGTCGGCGACAGCACGGGAGTGAATCACGTTCGCACGATCACTGCCATTGTTCACGCCTTCCAGTGATGCGGCATTGGCAGCATTTACGGTGATCAGCGCGGTGACATACGGTTGTTGATCGCCAATTAACAGAATCTGATTCACGATCGGTTCCATCTTGAACAAACTTTCAATGCGCGCGGGATAAATCTTCTTCCCGTTCGACGCGACAATCAACTCTTTCTTGCGGCCAGTGATGTAGTAGTAGCCGTCCGCATCCATTTCGGCAATGTCACCAGTGGAAAACCAACCATCGTCGCTGAGAACCGACCGGGTCGCTTCCGCATCGTTGTAGTAGCCGATAAAAATCGTCGGCGACTTGACAAGCAATTCGCCATCAGCGGTGATCTTAGCCTGAACGTTCGGCAGGAGCGTTCCAATACTGCCCGGCTTAGGCCTTTCCAGCGGATTAAAGCAGAGCACGCCCGTCTCGGTCAGCCCATATCCCTCTATCAAGGGCATGCCGATCGCCGCAAAAAATTCGCACAAATCTTTGCCCAGGGGGGCCGCGCCGCTGGCTGCGATGCGAAGGCGTCCCCCCAACCGGTCCCGCACTTTCGAGAACACAACCCGGTTTGCGACTTTGAGAGCGCGCGACATCCAGAGCGGCAATTGCTTGCCGGCTTGCCGGCGGCGGCTCGCTTCCATGCCCAGTCCGAGAGCCGCGTAGAACAGCTTCCGGGCGATAGCCGGACGTTTGCGGACTTCGTTGCAGATGGTCGCGTACATCCGCTCCCACACTCGCGGGGGGGCGAGAAAGAACGTCGGCTTGATTTTGCGTAGCTCGGCGGGGAGTTTCGAAAGGCTTTCGGAAAACCAGACAGGCGCCCCCATCCGCAGCGGCACCAATTCGAGCACTACGCGCTGCGCAATGTGAGCCGAAGGTAGAAACACGATGGTAGAATCCTCGGGACCGATGGGCAGCACTTTGGGACCCTCGTCAATGTTCGCCAGGATAGCCGCATGTGACGTGAGGCTCATTTTCGGTGTTCCGGTTGCGCCGGAAGTGAGGTACAGAATAGCGGGATCCGACGGCATCACCGTTTCGAGCATGCGTTCGAAGACTCCGGCATCCTGCGATTCCAACTTGCGTCCCAGCTCGCGCAGGCGAGCAAGGGGCATCGCGCCTTCGGCTTCGCCCGTCAGCAGAATGACGTGACGCGGAAGATCGCCGCCGATGGAATCCGAAAGCGCTCGGAGCGTTTTCGGATTTTCGACGAACAGAAACTCTGGCGCAATCGCCGCCAGTGTCTTCACCTGTTCCGCTATCGGATAGCTTGTATAGAGAGCTGCGGAAACGCCGCCGGCCCCCATGACCCCGACATCCGCCAGGTAAAACTCGGCGCGCGTTTCCGAAAGAGTGCAGACAACGCCGCCTTTGGCGAGTCCCAGCGAGTGCAGACCACACGCTATCTCGCGCGAAATACGCTCCCAATCAGTCCAGGTGTACGTCTCGTATTCCGGTCCGTCTTTCGAACCGGTGGGTTGATGGAGCGCAAGGGCGCTGCCGTAAGAATGAGCGGTTTCCTGAAGCACCGTGAAAACGGTTCGCACAACAGACAGCATAGCCGACGCGGCATGCGCGAGCGATGGCGTGCGCTACTCTGGTTGCTTTCGCTCGAATATGGATGCTTCTCCTCCCATCGCAAACGTGATTCCGAAACAGCTCATTTGTCATGGGGATGTGCGCGTAGATAATTACTACTGGCTTCGAGAACGCGATAATCCCGAGGTGCTCGCCTATCTGGAGGCGGAGAATCGATACACCGAACATGTGATGGAGCCGGTTAAGGACCTGCAGCAGAAGCTTTATGAGGAGATGCTCGGGAGAATCCACGAGGACGATAGCGGTGTTCCCTTCCCGCTCGGATCGTTTCTTTATTACACGCGGACCGAAAAAGGCAAAGCCTATCCGATTCATTGCCGGCGGCTTCCCGATGGCCCCGAGCAAATCATCTTCGACGAAAACGAGATCGCTTTTGGACATAAGTTCTTCTCTCTTGGAAATTTCGAGCTGAGTCCGAACGAACAATTGCTCGCATACTCCACCGATACGGAAGGCGACGAAATTTATATAACGCGGATCAAAGATCTTCCCTCAGGCCGCGTCTTGCCGGACAGCATTGCCAACACGTATTACAGCCTGGTGTGGGCTAACGACAATGAGCATCTCTTTTACGTGACGCTCGACGATGCCAAGCGTCCGTACCGGATTTGGCGCCACCGTTTGGGCAACATAGAAGACGACCTGATTTTTGAAGAAACGGATGAGCGTTTCGAAGTCGAATTGTATAAATCCAGAGATCACCGGCATCTCTTCCTTCAGAGCGAGAGCAAAGTCACATCCGAAGTCTATTTCCTGGACGCAAACGCTCCCGAGGGAAACTTCCAGATTGTCTGGCCGCGCCGGCAGGGCGTTCTGTACGATGTCGAATCGCATGGTGACGATTTCTACGTGCAGACAAACGATGCGGCGGAGGAATTCCGAATCCTGCTTGTGTCCGCGCAAAGCCCGCGGTGGGAGACCGCAATAGAGTTTCTCCCGATGCGGGATGGCGTCACAATCGAGGGCGTTGATGCTTTCCGCGATTACCTGGTTGTACACGAGCGCAATGCAGGTCTCCCCGCGATTCGGATTCAGAACCTGGTAACCGGCGACATACACTACATCCGTTTCGACGAACCTGCGTACACTCTGGGCGGCGCGCCGAACGAGGTCTTCGACACGGATACGTTGCGCTTCACCTACACCTCCCTGGTCACGCCGGAGTCGGTATTCGATTACAACATGCGGAGCCAGGACCGTGAGTTGCGTAAACGGACGGAAATCATCGGTTACGACGCCCGCGATTACACATCCGAACGTATTTGGGCGACTGCCGAAGATGGAACAGCGGTTCCGATCTCGCTGGTCTACAAAAAGGGATTTGCACGAGACGGACGCGCGCCTCTGCTGCTCTATGGATATGGCTCGTACGGGATACGATCCGAACCTGAGTTCCGTTCTGAGCTGGTTTCGCTGCTCGACCGCGGATTCGTTTACTCCATCGCACATATTCGCGGCGGCGGCGACCGCGGCCGCGCCTGGTACAACAGCGGCAAGCTGCTTCAGAAGAAGAACACGTTTACGGACTTCATTGGCTGCGCCGAGCATCTGATCGCGGAACGTTACACGTCGAAAGAGAAACTCGCAATCCAGGGAGGCAGCGCGGGCGGCCTGCTGGCGGGCGCCGTGGTAAATATGCGGCCCGATCTGTTTCATACCGTGGTGGTGCGAGTTCCATTCGTGGACACGCTGACGACATGCCTCGACCCCACGCTTCCACTCACCATAGGCGAATACGAGGAATGGGGAAATCCGCAGGACGAGATCTACTACCGCTACATCAAATCGTATTCGCCGTACGATAACGTGAAGCCGGGAGCCTATCCGCATATGCTGATTACGGCCGGACTGTCCGATCCGCGCGTGTCTTATTGGGAACCGGCTAAGTGGACAGCGAAATTGCGCGTCGCCAGAACCGACCGGAATTTGCATCTGCTAAAAACCAACATGGAAGCCGGCCACTTCGGCGCCTCCGGCCGGTACGGGCGATTTAAGGACACGGCCTTCAGCTATGCGTTTATAGTAAAGAGTTTGGAGACTCCGCTCGATTCATGAAACCTACACTGCTTGCTCTCTCTCTCTCGTTTGCCGGAATGTGTTTCGCCGCACAAAAGCCTGTCGACCTTTACACCTCTGCCGATTTGCACCAGATGACGCAGAAGCTTGCCGCGAAAAGCAAGAAGAATGGAGTCGGGTTCGCCGGGGAAACTCTCGAACGCTACGGTAACCACCTGACCATGATTGCTTTTCGCGATAAGACCGGGTCTTCGGAGTTCCACGCTCACGATGCCGACGTCTTCATGGTGGTCGAGGGCGAAGCAACTCTCGTCACGGGCGGCAAGATGGTGAAAGCCAAGACGGAAAGCCCTGGCGAGTTGCGCGGGAGCGGAATCACAGGCGGTGAGTCACAGCAACTCGCGGCCGGCGATATCGTCCATATCGCGCCGAATACGCCGCATCAACTGAAGCTCGCGCCCGGAAAAACGTTTACGTATTTCGTTGTGAAAGTGCATCAGTAGGAGAGCAAGATCCGAAGAGCGCGGCGGAGAGCCGCGCGCAAGCTGGGCGCCTGCTCCACCCAAAGTAAGTGGCATGCACTGAAATCGTGCGACATAGCGCCCTGGGCAAACGCGCGGCTCAATCAGATTGGACTGCTAATCGATCCCGCGCTGCCCGTGTATGGGGTTGAGACGGCGGAGAGAGTTCTGAATGCGCAGATGGAATCGCCAAAGGCATAGGCAGAAACGGAGTAGTGTTTGTCCGATACTTCCCGAACGAAGTAACCGCAGCAGGTTCGCTACCGAATATCCGATCCTCTCTGAAGCCGAATTTCAAATAACTTAGGCCAGTATTTTCCCGTCACGAATAGACGATCCCGTTTGGAATCATAGGCGATTCCATTCAGAACTTGCTCAGATCCGTCGGGTTCAGGCAAAAAGTCGGCTTTCGGCAGCAAACCAGTAAGGTCGATCCAACCAAGGACCTTTCCATTGGCGGGATTGATGCGCGCGATACGATCGGTGTGCCAGATATTGGCATAGATCTCACCGTTGACCCACTCCAGCTCATTTAAGTTCTCTACCGCCTCACCATTTGCCGTCACTCTGATGCGGTTGACTTCCTTCAGGCTCTTGGGATCCCAAAATCGAATGTCGGGTGTTCCGTCGTCCATGATGATTTGTTTTCCGTCTTGCGTCATCGACCAGCCTTGGCCGGGATAATGAAACGTGCCCTGCAATGCGAACGTGTCAAGGTCGTAGATAAATCCAAGCTGAGTAGTGTAGGTGAGTTCGATCAGCCGGTTCTTCCACGCGACGACTCCCTCTCCGAAGTAAGGCTCGGGAACGGTCAGTTGTTGCACGACTTCGCCCGTCTCCAGTCTCACCTTCCTGATTGATGAGCGTCCTGGCAACCCGGTACTTTCATAAAGAAATCCGTTGCGATAAAAGAGCCCCTCGGTGAATGCCGCGCCATCATGCGGAAAAACGTGAACGACTTTGTAGCTGTATACCGGAATGGCCGTTTGTGCGGGACAACCGAGCATCGAGATAGCGAGAACAGCCGCGAAGAGCACCAAGCGCATAGTAAGTTTTAGCGTACACATTCGGGGTTGGATTGCTTGGCGCGGTACCGCTGGCAGTACGAAGGGGTTTGTTCCGGTGTCTTGCCATTCATCGTACGCGATTCCGCAGCACGCCGATGTGCTCAACTTCGAGTTCCATCACATCGCCACGTTGTACCCAGCGGTCCAGTTCAAGGCCACAACCAGTTCCGACCGTGCCGGAACCGATAATGTCGCCGGGCTGGATGAAATCGTCCTCTGTCAAAAACTCGATCATCTGCTCGAAGCTCCAGAACATATCTTTTGAATTTCCGCTCGACCAAAATTCGCCATTGATCCGCGCGGACATTGCAAGATTGTGCGGGTCTGGAATCTCATCCGCCGTTACGATGACGGGCCCAAGCGCGGTCGCCCAATCCTTCCCCTTCGCGGGGCCTAGGCGAACCTTCATCTCGCGGCGCTGGATATCGCGTGCGCTGAAGTCGTTCATGATGGTGTAGCCGAAGATGTATGGACTGGCGTTGGCAGCCTTGATGTCCCGCCCGGCGCGGCCGATTACTGCCGCTAACTCCAACTCGAAATCAAACCTTTGGGTGAACGAGGGCCAGTTGACATCCGCTTCCGGACCAAGCAGGTTGTGTGCCGCGGTTTTGTAGTAGACCGGCAGTTCGTACCACTCCTTGGGCACGGGTTCATCCCGTTTGGCGAAACCTTTGCGCACATGTTCTTCGAACGCATAGAAATCGCGGATCGAACGGGGGTCGGGCAGTGGCGTCGTGAAATGGACTTCATCACGAGCGTACAGGAGTGTCTCGCCTCCTGGCCCGCCATCGGGTTTCGATTCCTTCCATCGGTCGATTGTCAGACGCGCTTCGGCAAGCGCCCTCTCTCCGAGAGAGATGAATAGAAGCATACCCGATGGAACAAGCGCGTTGGCGAGCTGATGCGGATTCAGAACGCCTTCCGCAGCGAGCCGCCAGGCCGTCGCGAAATTGATATCTAGAACGCCGTCGGCGAGGAAGAGCCCGAGCCGCCGGCAGCGGCCAAGATGAGTGCGGATTTCGAAGGTACACAGACGCACGGTGGGCCGATCTTCGAGTTTATCGCCATGAACCGAAGTCAAACCCGCTGCCGCGGATTCGACTCGCAGTTGAGCGCCCCCCGAAGTTGGCCGTCGAAGACGTCCGCTCCTTGACTCCACAAACGATGCTGATCGACTGCGTGCGCGTCTCGAAACACTCAGGCAACTAGAAGATCAGCCGGGGAGTTCGGGGGCCAGCTTCTGTACGGCCGGGCTGTCGGACCCCAGCCAATCTGGGGTGCCGGGCCGTCGTATCGAAATGCGCCGTGGTCTTGAACAACTCGTACTGGCCGTTCTTCGCGGCTTGTTCTGTCTTCGACAGCAGCGACGCGGTCTGCTGTTCATCCATTAGGCGGAACGCCTTAGCAGCTTCGAAGGCTTGATCGAGCACCTGCTGCTTGTCGACGCCGGTGATTACAACGGAAGTGGGCAGATTGAGCGCATAGTGCAAACACTCGACAGGTTTCACGGTGTTGCTCTTCAAAATGATCCCATCGCCCCCGCCGAAGGGCTTCATTCCTAAAACGCCAATTCCTGCCGCGGTCAGCCTCGGCACAACTAAATGGGTGAAGCTGCGAAAGTGCGCATCCATCACGTTAAGCGGCATTTGTACGGTATCGAAGCGAAAACTGTGCTTTGCGGCCACCTCCAGCATGTACAGGTGAACGTGCGGGTCCTTATGCCCAGTGAAACCGATGAACTTGAACTTTCCCGCTTTTTTGGCTTCGAGAACCGCCTCCAACGCGCAGCCCTCGCTGAAGATGCGGTCCGGATCGTCATATCTGAGGATCTCGTGGAATTGCAAGAGATCAACATGGTCCGTCTGCAAGCGCTTTAGAGAGGAGTCAATTTGTTCGGCGGCCACACCTTTCGCACGGCCGTCGATTTTGGTCATAAGGAAGACCTTGTTCCGGGAGTGATTCTCGGAGAGAGCTTTCCCCATCAGCCTCTCGCTTCTGCCTTCGTTGTAATCCCAGGAATTGTCCATGAACGTGATTCCGCGATCAATTGCCGCGTGAATCAGGCGTATCGTTTCCGCTTCCGTCAGCGTGGGCTTGGCGATATGCGAGCCGCCAAGGCCAATAGCCGAAACGGTTTCACCCGTGCGGCCAAGCGGACGATATAGCATTTCGCCTTTTAAGTCGCCCGGAGAGGACGTTTTCGGCAATTGAGATTCGTTCGCGCCGATCCCCGCCTGCGTGGCCGGACCAGAACTCTGCTGGCCCGAAGCAAGCGGCACGGCGACAGCGCTCGCCACGGCATTCCGCAGAAATGCGCGGCGCCGGATAGTAGTGGACTGAGGCATGCGCGTTAGCGGCGCTTTAACGATTCTTGCTCGACCGCAACTCGCCTTCGGCGCGATGCCAGTCCACTTCGGGAGAACCGTCGGGGCAACCTCGCTCGTGCCAGCACTGGTAGGCGCGAACTGCGATGTCTTCGTGCGCCGGCGCATTTTGCGGGGCAGTGGAACGTCCGGCCGCGGCATCCGCCCGATCAGATTCGGTGGAAACCGGCGAAATTGCTTCTTTCGCGGGATCGGCCTTGGCGCTCCGCGCGTTTTGTTCTTTGGGACTGGCAGCCAATGATGTGTTTGTCGTGGCCATGCGGATTCTCCCTCAGTAGGACATGAGTACATATTGAATGTTACCGGCGCTTACGGTTACCGCGCGAAACGTTTTACTTGAATCGATATCCGGCCTTCAGTTCACATCGATAAGCTTTGGAACCGTCGGAACCGACCGTGAGACTGCAGTTAGCCCATGACAACTTCAGAGCCGGCCCAAGTGGAAACACAATGGGCTGACCATTCAGATCGGCTTGGATGCTAGGCCCCTGCGCCGCGGCGGGCAACGTGAAGTTCATCGCCTCGCCGAAGATGACCGGGTACAACTCGCGAATCATGTCGCTGCGCATCGTGCGAATGACTTCGGCCTCCACCAGAAACGTCGCCGGATCGGACCAGTTGAGCACGGAAACCGTCACCTTTCGCGCCGGGTGAGAGGGTTTCGACGGCTCAATTTTTGTGAACGGGCATGGCCCGGCGATGCAGGATACCCTGACGTTTTGAAATTCGTTGCCCTCGCCGGCATCGAGATCGATAGATCCTTCCGTCGCTTTCCATTTACCATCGGGAGAACACGGCGTGCGCCCCTCGCAGGGGATATTGCCGATATTCGAAACGACGAATGCCTTTGCGGCGCTGCTCACGTTCACTGTGTTCGTCGCCTTCACCGAATATCTGAGGCGAACTTCGCCGATCGGCACTGCGGGCGTGCTGGGCTTCGGACCATCCTCGCTCACGAGAGGAGTCATGCGAATGATGTAGATTTGACCTCCCGGAATATCGACGATGTCGACCGGCAGATAATCCGGATGGCGGAAACTAAACGCGACGAATTGGCCGGGCAGAACTCCGGGACGGAGGGTCAGTTTAAAGAATCCGGACGAATCGGTTCGTACGTCGGCGCTGGAGGCGCCGGCTTTGGCGGCGATTTCCGCATCGATGATAGGCTGTTCTTTCCTGGGATCGCTGTCCTGACGCAGCACCGCGCCCTCGACGGTGATAGGCCTGGCGACAACAGGACTCCGCTGACGAATAATCAGCAACACTGAAGCGACGACGCCGCCGGCAACAGTGATTCCCGACGCGAGCAACGCTTTTTGTCGTCTTGTCATCCCAATGCCTATCAGATTCTACGATGCCCAAATCGCAGCGCTTGTTTCGAGCCGCAGCATCGGCATGACACGAGAGCCCTCCTTCAATCGTCTAGATTAATGTGGGTGGAGGCCAAACACATCGATAGCCATTTGGTTTCGCGGCGCGGGCTGCTGCGCGGCATGGCGGCTGGCGCCCTATTGGGGCCCGCCGTACTGGAAGCCGCGGCAGAACAGCAACCTCCTAAACCTTGGACACCGCCCACAGGTTTCACGCTGTCAAAAGAAGACGATCAGTTCCTGGACGACCTGGAGAAAGCGAATTTCCAGTTTTTTTGGGACCAAGGCGACCCCGGAACGGGACTTATCAAAGATCGCTGCAATGTACGGGAGACCGACAAGACGGTTGTGGCGAGCATCGCCGCGACCGGGTTCGGCCTTACCGCCCTTTGCATCGGCGAGAAGCGCGGATATATCTCGCATGCCGACGCCCGGAACCGCGTGCTGGCAACCTTGCAGTTTCTCTGGAAGAAGATGCCCGCACACCGCGGATTTTTTTACCATTGGGCCAACGTGAAGACTGGGGACCGAACGTGGGACTCCGAGCTCTCTTCCATAGACACCGCAATCCTGCTCTGCGGCGTGCTGACGTGCCGTCAACATTTCGGGCACGCCGATATTACGCGCCTGGCCCGGCAGATTTTCAATCGCGTCGAATGGAATTGGCTTTCTGAGGACACCTCGCTTCTGCCGCAAGGCTGGCTGCCCGATCTCGGCTTTCTGCCCTATCGCTGGGATCTTTACAGCGAACTCATGATGATGTATCTGCTGGGGCTCGGATCCTCGACGCATCCTCTGCCTGCTGAAACATGGAACGCCTGGAAGCGAACGATTTTTGAATACGACGGACTCCGGTACATCGGCTCGTTTGCGCCCTTGTTCGTACATCAGTATTCGCAAGCGTGGTTCGACTTCCGCGGCAAACGCGACAAATACGCCGACTACTTCAAAAATTCGGCGATTGCAACCGAAGCGCACCGGCGGTTCTGCCTGGAGCTGGCGAAGCAATTTCCCGACTACAGCAACGATCTGTGGGGCATTACCGCCTCAGATTCGCAACACGGCTACGTGATCTGGGGCGGCCCCCCGGAGATGGGGCCGATTGACGGATCCGTAGTCCCAAGCGCGACGGGGGGCTCGCTGGCGTTTCTGCCGCAGCCGACGCTGCAGGTGCTGAAAAACATCAAAGAAAAATATGGGACACACGCATGGAGCCGCTACGGGTTCGTTAATGCATTCAACCCGCTTAAGAATTGGTACGACCCGGACGTGATCGGCATCGATACGGGCATCACGATGTTGATGGCCGAGAATCTTCGCACCAGCTTCGTGTGGAGCACGTTTATGAAAAACCGCGAAGCGACAGTAGGGCTGAAGCGCGCGGGATTCCAGAATTACTGATTCCGGCAGCGGATTCTTGCTCGCCGGCAGCACACGAAGTGTGACAAAATCTCATTGAGTTGGAAAGGAGATGACGCCATGGAGACCGGACGCCGGCAATGGATTCGAGGGAGCCTGCTCGCAGCGACGGCTGCGTTGACAGCGTCAAAGAGTAAAGCGGAACCAGCAAAATTCGGAATGCCCGGTCCGTATCCGGGACGCGTGATCGCGGTGGAGCATTCAGGCTGCATCGCTTCCGGCGTGTACCAGCCGGAGCCCGTCCGCCAGATGATGGAACGCGGGATGAAAGAATTGACCGGCGCGCCGAGCTGGCAGGATGCGTGGCGATCGTTCTTCGAGAAGGGAGACGTGGTCGGCATCAAGGTGAGCCCGGTGGGCGGCGCGAAGCTTTGCTCCGACGCGTCGGTGATGCACGCGATTCTCGACGGCCTGAACCAGGCGGGCGTCACGAATCCGAACATCGTCGTATTCAACCGCTACCGCGAAGAAGCGGTCCAGGCGGGAATCCCCAAATGGCTGCCGGCAGGCGTGCATTTTGACGCCGCGTCGGAGCGCTATAACAACGTGCAGCTCGATATGGGCGGCTACGACGAAAACCACTTCATGGAGATGGCGCTGATCAAGCCCGGCGATAACCCGAACGATCCGCACGTCCGGCGCTCGTATGTGGCGAAGATCGTGACCAGCCGGGTGAATAAGATCATCAATCTGCCGGTATTGAAGCACCATCAATCGGCGGGCGTGACAATCACGTTGAAAAATATGTCGCACGGATTTGTCAACAACGTGAACCGCAGCCATTTGACGCCCACCTTAAACGCCTGCGGAGTGTTCATTCCGTCGGTGGTCAGTCTGCCGGTCATCCGGCAAAAAGTGGTGCTGCACATTGTCGATGCGGTGAAGGCGCAGTATCATGGTGGCCCTGGAGGCAGACCTCAGTACATGTGGGAGCCGAAGACGCTCTACTTCGGAACGGACCCGGTCGCCCTGGACAAAACCGGATGGAAAGCGATCGACGCGAAACGGAAGCAGGTGGGCATGGCGCCGATCGCCCTTTCGAAACCCGACGGAGCCAGCCAGTTTCTGAATTGCCAGGTAGAGCATATCGAGATCGCGGGAATGCTTCAACTGGGTGAGTTCAGCGACGACAAAATCCACGTCCAGCAAGTGCGATTGGTTTAGCCGGTAAGGATTTCGATGCCAGAAACTACTCATGACCGCCCGAAAATTGCGGCGGTCATCACCGTCTATCGCAAGTATTCTCATGCGCAGCACATCGTCGATAGATTGCTCGATGGCTACGGTTGGAACGGAACATATCATCATCCGCCCATGGACTTGGTCGCTTTGTATGTCGATCAGGTCGGGAAAGACGATCTAAGCCACGAGCGCGCCGCTCGCTTCCCCGCGATGAAAATCTATCCAACCATTGCGGAAGCATTAACGCGGGGCGGCAGCAAGCTCGCTGTCGACGGCGTGGTCCTCGTAGGCGAGCACGGCGATTACCCTCACAACGAGATGGGGCAGACCGAATATCCGCGCTACAAATTTTTCGAGCAGATTGTCTCCGTGTACAAGTCGAGCGGGCGAAGCGTGCCGCTGTTTAGCGACAAGCACCTCTCGTGGAAATGGGAATGGGCCAAGCAGATGTACGACACATCGAAAAGCATGGGCTTCCCGTTCATGGCCGGGTCGAGCCTGCCGGTAACCTGGCGTATTCCATCGATTGACATGCCCTGGAAATCTTCCGTGAGCGAAGCGCTGTGCGTCTGCTACGGCGGCGTGGATAGCTACGATTTTCATGGCCTCGAAACGGTTCAATGCATGGTGGAGCGCCGCGCCGGCGGTGAGACGGGCGTGCGCTCGCTGCAGGCCTATCGCGGCGATCGCTTCTGGGACGCGATGAAGGAGGGCGCATGGTCGTACGATCTGATGAAGGCGGCACTCTGCCGCAGCCACACGCTGACGCCGGCGCGCCCCGGATTCAACGACATCTTCCCAACGCGCGAGCAAATGCGCGAACTTGTCAAGAAGCCGGTCGCCTACACGTACGAATACAACGATGGATTGCGCTGCACGATGCTGCTAATGAACGGACTAATCCGGGATTTCAATTTCGCGGCCCGGATGAAGCAGCCTTCCGGCATTCTGTCCACGCAGATGTACCTGCCGATGCCGGACGGGCGAACGACGCTCGCGGATTTCTTCAGCCCGCTGGTTCATCACATTGAAGGCATGATGCTGACTCATAAAGAGCCATACCCGATTGAAAGAACTCTGCTGACAACCGGACTGACGGCGGCGGGAGTCGAAAGCTTATATCGAAATCAGACACGCATCGATACGCCGCAATTGGCGATACGGTATGAGCCGCGGCGAGAGTCCACATTTTGGAGAACGTAATGATCACCCGGCGCAATTTTCTCGCCTCCACTGCCTTGGCCCCGGTTCTGGCGGCCCGGGCAAGCGCGGCTCCAAACGGACCGCTACGGATTGCCGTGGTGACGACGGTTTACAAGTATTTGTCGCACGGCCAGCACATCGGCGATCGCTTTCTGGTTGGCTATCCGCACAACGGCGAATGGCATCAGCCGAACGTGAAAGTCGTCTCGCTCTACGTCGATCAAAAACCGGAGGGCGATCTCAGCGAGGCGCGCGCTCGCGAATTCGGATTTCGCGTCTATCCAACCGTCGCCGAAGCGATTTGTTGCGGGGGCAAGAGCCTCGCCTGCGACGCGGTTTTGATTGTTGGCGAGCATGGCGACTATCCCAAAAACGAAAAAGGCCAGATACTTTATCCGCGCTATGAGTTCTTCGAACAAGCAACGAAAGTGTTTCGCGATAGCGGTCGCGCCGTCCCGGTCTACAACGATAAGCACCTGTCATACAGCTTCGAGAAAGCGTCGAAGATGGTCGCGGCTTCGAAAGAACTCGGTTTCCCGATGCTAGGCGGTTCTTCGCTGCCGGTGACGTGGCGTCTCCCCGATGTCGAAATGCCTCTGGATGCTCATATCGAGGATGCGGTGATGGTGGGCGTCGGCGGTTCCGACGCGATGGATTTTCATGCTTTGGAAGCGCTTCAATGCATGGTCGAGCGGCGCAAGGGCGGCGAGACGGGCGTCAAAGCGGTCCAGATGATCACCGGCAACAAAGTTTGGGAGGCCGGTGACAAGGGGGTCTGGTCGAAAGGACTGCTCAGTTCCGCGCTCTCCCGCAGTGATACGCCGATGGGGTTGACGATAAAGGACGGCCGAACGCAGGATCTGGTCGGCTCGGGCGTGCTGCCGGGACTGGTTCCTCATCCGGCTGCGTATCTCATCGAATATCGCGATGGCTTCCGCGCGACGATGCTCATGCTGACCGGCGCCGTCGAGGATTTCAACTTCTCCGCGCGCGTCCGTGGCAAAGGGCTGGTCTCCACGCAATTTCTGCTCACGCCGGTTCCGAACGTGACGTACTCGGCATGCCTGGTTTCAAAAATTGAGCAGATGTTTACCACCCGGAAAGCGCCCTATTCGATCGATCGAACGTTGCTAACGAGCGGGATTCTCGAAAGCTGCCTAACATCGAAACTACAGGACGAGAAACGCCTCGAAACGCCTCATCTGAAGGTCAATTACCGGCCAACCGTCGAATCGCAATACTGCAGGGCTTAAGCAGGACAGTCCGATACGGAGCCGCCCCATATCAGTGGGCAGTTGCTGAACTATGCCGGTCCGCTCCCTCACGGTCGCGGTTCGGTGCATTTGTTAGACGCACTGAAACGCAACCGTGAGGGAGCAGATATCAGTGGAGGGCTACTCCCGCGAGGCCGCGTCGCAAAGCGAATCCTGCTTTCATCCGGAGCGCATACTAGATACTCTGGATTGATGCGCCTTGAGAATGCCCGGTGGCCTGAACTCGCGGATCTGTCGAAGCGTTTGTTCGTTGTCCCGCTCGGATCATTGGAACAGCACGGACCGCATCTGCCGGTCTTTACGGATTCGCTGATCATTTCGCACATCGCGAATCGCGTGGAACAGGAGCGATCGGACCAGATCGTGCTTCTGCCCGTGCAGTGGTTAGGGCATTCGCCTCATCACCGCCGTTTCGGCTGCGTCAGCCTGGATATCCCGCCTTACGTCGAGATGATCCGTGGCATCTGCCGTTCACTCATTCATCTCGGAGCCCGCAAGATTTTTCTGCTGAACGGTCACGGCGGCAATGATCTTCCCTGCAAAGTGGCCCAGCGTGAACTAAAGAGCGAATTCGAATCGCTCGAAAATCTTTACATCGTGTATGCCGCGTATTGGAATCTGGCCGCGGACGATTTTAACGCGATCCGTGAATCGCCGATGGGCGGCATGGGTCATGCCTGCGAAATGGAAACATCGATTTTGCTCGCGACGGACCCCGCGCTCGTGGACATGTCGAAAGCAAAAGCCGCCGGTCCCAGCCCCGAAATGGGCTATCGGACGATCGACATGCTGAAACAGCCGCCGTTTTCTCTCATTAACGAATTCGACGAACTCTCCGAAACCGGCGTGCTAGGCATGCCGAATCTGGCGACCGCCGAAAAAGGTGAACGCTTTCTCGAAGCTGCGTGCAATGGAGTTTTCCGGTTGTTGGATGAACTAGCAGGCTGGGACTTCCAGCACAAGCTGTCGAGAGCCGGGAGCAATCGCACCCCATGAATCGCCGCTGGACCGTTCTGGCGATTATTTTCGCGGGCATCCTGATCAGCTACGTCGATCGAGGAAACTTGAGCATCGCCGCGACGGCGGTGATGCGCGACTTCAACCTGCCTCCGGCTTCGATGGGGCTGCTGCTATCCGCGTTCTTCTGGACCTACGCCTTGTTTCAAATACCGGCGGGGTTCGCCGTGGACCGCTTCGGCATCCGGCGCGTGTATGCGGCCGCGTTCTTGATATGGTCCCTTGCTTCCGCCGGCATTGCGCTCAGCCGAGGAATGCCGGATATCCTCGGACTGCGCATGGTGTTGGGTTTCGCCGAAACCGTGGGTCCGATCGCAAGTCTGGCGTTTATTCGTCAGAATTTTCAAGGACGTGAACAGGGCTTACCGACCTCGATCTATGTCTCCGGCCAGACGCTCGGTCCCGCCATCGGAACACTGCTCGGAGCGGCGCTGCTCACCAAGTTCGGCTGGCGCTTCATGTTCGCGACGACAGGCCTCGGAGCGATGCTGTGGCTCCCGTGGTGGCTTTATTACGCGCCAAGAGGCAAAGCGAAACCTCCCACGCAAACCGTTGCGAGCGCGCC
This sequence comes from Bryobacterales bacterium KBS 96, assembly GCA_000381625.1. Classification (GTDB taxonomy): domain Bacteria; phylum Acidobacteriota; class Terriglobia; order Bryobacterales; family Bryobacteraceae; genus KBS-96. Next base: position 5,937,664 of record KB906767.1, on the reverse strand, counting down.
TTGGACGCGGAGCACCGCCAACGCCGTCATTGCCAGCCCCACTCTCTGGGCGATGTCGGCCTGCGTGTTTTTCTTTTCCTATTACTGGTACTTCGTTCTGACGTGGATGCCGGCCTACCTGACGATGGCGCGCGGATATTCGATGATGGGGATGGGCCGGATTCTTTCGACGCCCCTATTCGCGATGGCCGTCACCAACGTCATCACCGGCTGGGCGGCCGATAAACTGGCAACGAAGTACAACGCCGTATTTCGGGTGCGCGTGCTGTTTACCGCGGCGGGACTGCTGGGCGCGGGGTCCATTCTACTGCTCCAGGTGATCCCTGGGCGCGGCGCTGTGCTCCCCATTCTTGTGATCTCCATCTGCTCGTTCGGAGTAGCGAGCGCCAACTACTGGGCAATTGCCCAACACACCCCTCCCGCGTACATGGTCGGGCGCACCATCGGGTTTCTCAACACAATCTCGCAGATTGGCGGCGTGGCCGCGCCTCTCATCACCGGCTGGAGTCTCGGGCCGCAGAAACATTTCGGATTCGCAATTGTGCTCGCGGGTATCACCCCACTGGTGGCTTGCGCGCTATTGCTGGCCGCCGGTCCGCGCGGATTGGAGAAGCTGCAAAGCACGTTGCTGAACGCGGCCCCACTCGCGGGATTGGAGAATCCGAAGCCGATTTGATAATGGGCATGCCGCTACGACCGAAGTTGTAGGGGCGCGGCACGCCGCGCCCGTCGGCGATACGCCGCCCTGCACGCACGGCTCGCGATTTATCTAAAACGACAGTCCAACCAGAAACTCCACCTGATTCTGATTCGATGGCGCGTGAATGACACCCGGTTTAGCCGTTGAATCCGAGCCCCAATGCGTGTAGCGAAATTCCGGAGCGACTCGCAGCAGCAGCGCGTTCACTTCGATACCGGCCCCCGCAGTAATGCCTGCCTTGGACATATAGTCCAGATTGCCGCCGAGGCTGCGGAAGCTCGGACCCGCCTCGATATACGGATGCACGATGGGAAAACTCAAGCGGTACTTTGCAAGGATTGGAAACTCCCAACTCGATGTGGAGCCGGAGGTTGTAACGGCGCCGGTCAGCGAGTTGTTAATCTGCGTCGTCAGATGTAGCGGGCGATAGAGCGCATCGGCTTCCGCGCCAATGCCAAACGGAAGCCGCAGTTCCACCATCGGCCCCACGATGTAGTCGTTGGAATCTGAAAACGTGCGTTGGGTAATGCCGACACCGCTTTGAGTGGTATCCGAAAAAGCGTCGGTTATCCCGACGCCGCCCTTCACGCCAATTGAGAACGGGCCCAAGGCAAATGCCGAGGATGAAAAGAATAATGAAAAACCCAGAAGTGTAAGAAAATATTTCATTCTCTCGATCAGACGACGCTCTGAGGCGTTCGGTTTCGAGAAGCGCCTGTCGCGAGAGTACGCCGCTATTGTTTCGCCCGTATTCCCAACGAGCAAGAATGCCGCATGATGCGCGATTACATCGACGCCGCGAGCGCCTCAAGTAGCGCATCCACGCGCTCGTCGGTCGCGAGCGGGCCCATAATGCCGATGCGCAAAATCTTGCCCGCCAGAGCGCCGATGCCGCCGGAAACGTCCATGCCATAATTTTCGAGCAGCTTCTGCCGCAATGCGGCTTCATCGACTCCGGCCGGAGGCTTCACCGTCACCAAATGCCAGATGCGATTCTCCGGTTCCTGCACGAACGGCTCGAATCCGAGCTTAGCGATGCCCGCGAGCAGTCGTTGATGCGCCCGGTAATGCCGGTCCCACCGATTTTTCAAGCCCTCGTCTTCAATGACGGCCAGAGCCTCGCGAATGCCGTAGAACAGGGTGGTTGACGGAGTGTGATGATAGACGTGCGGCGGTTCGTACCACTTCGCAAGCATCCGCAGATCGAGATACCAGTTGTCAAGCGCCGGACGCTTCTCCAGCCACTCCCACGCTTTTGGCGAAATGGTGATCGGCGCCAGTCCCGATGGGCAGCTCAGTCCCTTTTGCGTGCAACTATAGGCGACATCGACTTCGTTCGCGTCGATCTCGACGGGCATTGCGCCGAGTGTTGTTACGCAATCGGCAATCGTAATAGCGCCGCTACGCTTGGCCGCTGCGGTAATCGGCCGCATTGCCTGATATGCTCCAGTAGACGTCTCGCCGTGTACGAACGCGACGGTTTGGGGCTTTTCGCGTTCGATAAATGCCTCCGCCTCTTCCTGAGTGAAGACCTTGCCCCATTCCTTTTCGATCCGCACCACGTTCGCCCCGTGCCGGCGAGCCATTTCCGTCTGCCGGTCGGCAAATACGCCGTTTGCGAAAATGGCGATCTTGCCGCCGGGCGTGACAAAGTTGGAAACAGCCGCTTCCATACCCGAGCTGCCGGTGCCCGGCACTGGGAATGTCATCTGGTTCTGTGTGCCGAAGACGTCGCGCAATTTGGCCTGTACATCGGCCATGCACTCGAAGAAAAATGGATCGCGCATGCCAACCACTGGCTGCGTCATGGCGTCATAGACGCGCGGATCGACATTGGTGGGACCGGGACCGTATAGATATCTCCGCGGAGCGGTAACTCGTTTCGTGGCAACTTCCGGCATGCTTTCTACGTTACCAAGGCATTGACGGCGACGATGCGCCCAATTGCGGCGTGAACGCTATACTTCAGATATGGCCTCTCTTGTCACGTTTCAGGCCTCTTCTCCGAATTCCGACTCAACGGATCTCGAGGCCAAGCAGAATGCGCTATTTGATTGCATTCGCAAATTGGAGCGCGTCATTGTGGCCTATTCGGGCGGTACGGACTCGGCCTATCTCGCATGGGCGGCCAATCGCGTTCTGGGAAACAATGCCGTTGCTGTAACGGCGGATTCAGCTTCGATGCCCGAATCGCATAAACGCGATGCCGAAGCGTTCGCGCGTGAAGCCGGTTTTCGCCACGAATACATCGCGACGAATGAGTTCGACAATCCCGATTACGTGAAGAATGACAAGGATCGCTGCTTTCATTGCAAAGATGAGCTTTTCACGCAACTGGAAGGCTATGCGGAGGAGCACGGCTACCGGCACATCATCTATGGCGTGAATCAGGACGATCTGGGCGATTACCGGCCCGGCCAGCGCGCCGCCAAGATGCACGACGTGAAGGCGCCGCTGGCCGAAGTCGAGCTAACGAAGGCCGAGATTCGCGAACTCGCTCACCGCGCCGGGCTCTCCGTTTGGGATCGTCCAGCGGCGGCGTGCCTGAGTTCCCGTGTTCCGTACGGAACACCCGTGAATGTGAAAACGATCAAGACGATCGAAGAGGGCGAAGAAGCAATCAAGGCGCTTGGTTTCCGGCAGTTCCGTGTCCGGTTCCATGGCGATCTCGTACGGATTGAGATTGCCCGCGACGAGTTGCCATCGGCCATGAACCCTGAGATGTTCGCTCGCTTTGCGGAGATTTTCAAATCTCTGGGTTTTCATTTCATAACTCTGGATGTGGAAGGCTACCGGCAAGGCGCGCTGAATGTAGCGCTTGCCCACTGAGAACCCGGCCAGCTCGAAACGGAGCCGGCGCACGCGAGTGAGCGGGCTTTGCGGTTGTCCGACCCGCTTGCTTGCGCAAGGCGGCTCCGTGTGAAGGCAGCGTCGAAACAGGAGCCGCCGCACTATCCGATGCGCGGCCCGTATAGGAAACGCACGTTATCTGTTGTAGGTCGAGGCATGCCTCGACCGCGTTCTTTTGCGGCTTACATGCCAACCTACCAAACTCGAAACGGAGCCGCCGCACGAGAGTGCGCGGGTTGTCGCGTTATCCGAACCCGCTTGCTGACGCAATGCGGCTCCGTGTCGAGGTGAGTGCGAATTCGGCGCGGTGTCTAAGATGGTGAAGTGAATCCGAAGAAGATCACAGTCATTGGTGGAGGCATCGTCGGACTGGCAACTGCATTTCGGCTGGGCCAAACATTCCCAGACGCCGAGGTGATTGTGCTCGAAAAAGAGAAGTCGGTCGGGCAACACCAATCCGGGAACAATAGTGGCGTTTTGCACGCGGGCATCTACTACAAGCCGGGTTCGACGAAAGCGCGTCTGGCCGTGCGCGGCATCCGGCAGATGATCGAGTTCTGCCGTGAAAATTCCATCGACCACGAGATCTGCGGAAAGCTCGTCGTGGCGACTGAAGAGGAGGAACTCCCTCGTCTGAACGATCTCTTCGATCGGGGTCGGAAGAACGGGCTCTCCGGGCTCGAGATGCTCCGCATTGAGCAAATGAGAGAGATTGAGCCGCACGTCGCGGGGATCGCGGCCATCCGGGTTCCGGAAGAAGGCATCGTCGACTATAGAGGCGTCTGTGCCGCTCTGGCGAAACAGATTCGCGGACGGGTGCTCACGAACGCGAAAGTCACGCATTTGCAGAAGACGACGGATGGCTGGGTAGCGACGACGACCGCGGGCGATTTCGAATCCGATGTCTTGATCAATTGCGCCGGCTTGCAATGCGATCGTGTGAGCAAACTCGCGGGTCTAAAACCGGAGCTGCGCATTGTGCCGTTCCGCGGCGAGTATTACAAGATCAAGCCCGAGCGGCAGCATCTCGTACGGAATTTAATCTATCCTGTTCCCGATCCGAAATTTCCATTTCTCGGCGTGCATTTCACACGCCTGATTCACGGCGGCATCGAAGCGGGACCCAACGCCGTGCTGGCGTTCGCGCGCGAAGGATATCGCAAGCGCGACATCAGCGTGCGTGATTTGTTCGATGCCCTCACATATCCAGGGCTCTGGGCGTTTCTGAAGAAATACCCGAAGCTCTGCTTCAACGAAATGCGGCGATCCTTCAGTAAAAATCTGTTTTGCGCTTCCCTTCAGCGGCTGGTTCCGGAAATACGAACGACGGACCTGGAGCCGGGCGGCGCGGGTGTCCGCGCACAGGCGCTCTATCCAACCGGCGAAATGGTCCAGGATTTCCATATACAGCGGTTAGGCAATTCCATTCACGTGTTGAATGCGCCCAGCCCTGGCGCCACGGCTTCGCTTGCGATTGGCGAAGAGATTGTCAAGCAGTTGAACGTGAACTGATCCACCGCGGATTACGAATTGAGATCTGTCGGTGTTACGGCGGGCACTAAACTGCCCGCCAGCACGATGAATCGTGCGGCACGGCATTGGCATGTCGCCGCCGTTAGAATTTCACCTTGAGGCCAATCTGAATGTCTCTGGCGTTGTTGGCCTGCGACGTAACCTGCCCGAAGCTTTGCGACGAAACTGACGTGTTCGGCGAGGCAAATTGCGGGTGATTGAACAAATTGTAGAACTCGCCGCGAAGCTGAGCCGTGATTTGCTTGTCCTTGATACTGAACGAGAAGTTCTTCACCAGAACGGCATCGAGGTTGCGCATTCCGTCGGTGCGAACATCGGGCAGGACTGGCCCAACATTCCCGAAAGTAAATGGAGCCGCAACCGTGAAGGCGCTCGTATCGAACCATTCGCCGATTCCGGGATTGGCGAGCTTTGCGCTTTGGCCGTTGTTCACCGAAGGCCGGCTGATGCCGATGGGTTGGCCACTTTGAATACGCAGAATGCCGTCAAGATCCCAGTTGCCGACGATCGCATTCAGCACCGGGTTTAATTGTTGTCCGAACTTCCGCCCGCGTCCGAATGGAAGTTGATAGACCCCGCTCAACACAAACTGGTTCGGCGCATCGAAGGACGACAAGCCTTTCTCGAGCGTGCGGTTGTAGTAGTCCTGAGGAGTGCGAACGTCGTCGATTGCTTTGGAACGCGTATAGGCGGCGAGGAACGTGAGATTGGTCGCAAGCCGCCGCTCTACCTGAATCGTGCCTGCGTGATACGTCGAATTTCCGTTCGACACGAAAACCTGCTGGACCCCGGAATCGCCCGAATACTGCGGATAGGGCCGGAGCAACTGCTGCCGCGAAGTAGTGGGCCCCGAAAGCGCGCCCGTAGCAATCAGGCCGTAAAACGGATTCGTAACTTTGTCATTCAACTTCGATCCGAGCGCCAGGTACTGATTGGGTATTTGATTGATGTTCCAGGTGGTCAGCAGCCCCGTTCCCTTATTGCCCCAGTAGTGGACGTCGAGAAGGAGTTTAAACGGCAATTCGCGCTGAATGCCAAAGCTCCAGGTCTGGGAATAGCCGTTTCTGTAATCACGCGTCGGCGCTCCTACGCTGGCGCCCACATTAGCTAGCGGATCGCGATCGTTGAGCGGCGGCAAAATGCCTTGCGGAAAGGGATTGCTCAGGCGATTGGCGGGCGTAACCCCATCGATGGTGGCGACCATCGGCGTATCCCGGAAGGCTTCAATCGCGCCATCGCCATTTCCCTGTACGGTTTTCGGCAGAAAGAAGATGGCATATCCGCCGCGCAGCACTGTTTTGGAGTCGATGCTATAGGCGAGGCCGAAGCGCGGGCCGAAATTGATCCAATCCGTATTCTGCTGGTCGAGGCTGTTCCGTTCGCCAATCCAGCCGAGCACACCCTGCAAATCCGGCAGTCCGGCGGGCGGGCCAAGCGGATTCGGAGTCCCCAAATCCAGGTACGCGAGGCGATCGTACTTCTCGCGATTGCCGATGCTCACATCCCAACGAAGCCCGAGATTCAACGTCAGCTTTTCGGTTACGTGCCAGTCGTCCTGCGCGAACGCAGCGTAGTAGAACCCTTGCGTGGAGATGGGATTGATCTGCCGCACGGTGCCGCTCGCCGCATCGCCTAAGAGGAACGAAGCGAAGCCGTAACCGGCCGCGGCGCTCGATTGGATAGGATTGGGTCCCTGCGTAAACGTGCGGCCAAAGGAGTATGTGCCCGAAGCGGACGTGTTTTGCGCTTCGTTGAAATCGAGGATGCGTCAGTCGCCGCCGAATTTGAAGCTGTGCTTGCCGCGAAGATAACTAACGCTCCCCAGGGTGGAAAACATATTTCGAGGCTGGAACTGGGTGAAGGAATCGCTTCCGTTTGATGTGCCCACCGTGTCGCCGATGTTAAAGACCGGAAACTGAGATTGCACCTGGCTTAGATAGGCGGCCGGGAAGCCGAGCGATGACAGATTGAACCCTTGCGACGCACCGACTTGCGATGCGAGCGCCCTGGTGAAAGAAAACTGCATGTCCGCCACCGTGGATGGTGAAATCACGTGTGTCAGATCCGCGACCGCTTGCGTGTAGTGATCCGAAGTGTTCCGGCCGCCGCCGATCGGGAGCGGCAGGTTGCCGGGCACCGACCGCAAATCCTGCTGGCGCGAGAAGCGGAAGAACATTCGCGTGCTTTCGGTGAAATTGGCATCGGTGCGCAAATCGTATTTATCGCTATTCGTGACGGACTTGGCGGAATAGATGTAATTGTTCTGGCCCGTAACGGGATTGCCGGCGATATTCGGCGCGGGAAAAAACTGGAGCGTATTGGCTGCAACGGGATCGAAGCGGTCCGGCCGAATTACGTTGCCGTCGAACGGACTTCGCTGCCGGGAACCATTAGGCAGAGTGACGAGGGTATTGGGATCATATATCGTGATCAGGCTGCCGTTACTGGCGTAGGTTTGAGAGAAATCTCCCTGGCGCTGGAGAGCGGAGGGAACCGTCGTGATGGACGTGGTTGGGTAGCCCTGGCGCAATCCCTCATAGTCGCCGAAAAAGAACCACTTGTTCTTGAGCACGGCGCCGCCAAGATTGCCGCCGAATTGATGGCGCTGAAATGAAGAAAGACCCAGCCCGCTGCGATTGTTGAAGAAATTATTGGCGTCCATGACGCTGTGGCGCTCGAAGTCATAGGCGACGCCATGGAGAGCGTTTGTGCCGGATTTGGTGATGACGTTCACGACGCCGCCGGATGTACGCCCAAACTGCGCGTCATAGCTGTTCGCCTGCACTTTGAACTCCTGCACGGAATCGACCGGCGGATCGATCACCCCGCGGTTGATGTCCGAGGTCGTATCGGGGGCGCCGTCGAGCAGGATCTCCTGGGAGCCCGATCGGCCGCCGCCCACATTGAAATCCGACTTGAAGAAGTTCCGGCCGACATCCTGACCGCCGCCGTTGCCGAAATTGGGGCCGAACGTGACGCCTGGCGTGAGGCCGACAAGCGCCAGCGGGTCTCGTACGTTCAGTGGGAGATTCTCGATGCTGCGGGTGGTGACGACCTGTCCCAGGGTGGCGCTTGCCGTTTCAAGCGGGGGCGGAGCGCCGGTGACAGTGACTTGCTCACTGGTTTGTCCGGGCTGCAGCGTGATATCAAGCGCAAAGACTTGATTGACCTGGAGCGCGATCGGACCTTGTTCGAAGCGTTTGAAGCCGCTTAACTCGCAAGTGACCCGGTATTCCGCGGGCGGCAACGCCTGAAAGCGGTAGACCCCTTCCGAATTGCTCACGTTTGAGGATTTCACGCCGGTAGCGATATTCGTAGCCGTCAGCGTGGCGCCGGGCACGACCCCTCCGCTTGAATCCTTGACAACGCCGGTAATTTGAGCTTGAAAACTCTGCGCCGACGAGCACGGCGCCAGCAGCAGCGCGCTGAGCCCCGCAACAACCACGGGAAGGATGCGGCGAAAGTTCTTGAGAGCGATGGAATCCATGCAATACCCCTGAGCTTTGTGAAAATGATCTATCTTCGGTCTACACGGTCGATGGCCGCGAAGGTAGTTTCTGGGGGTATTGTTACCCTCTGTTACGCCGCTATTTCAATGGCTTATCGGACGCAAGGACCTGCGGCCCACCAAAGGAGTTGAAGCTGCTCTTCTCCAGCACCGAACCGCGACCGTGAGGCAGCGGACCTCTTCAGCACAGCTGGATTCCAGAGAACAAGTCCTGGAGGCGATAGAATAGGAGCCAATCCGCTCAGGGAAATTCGCATTGCCACCGAACTCCGTCTGTTCACCTAAACTTGCCGATGCGGACCAGTCTATTCCCGCGAGCGTCGCGTCGGTTCTCGAAAGCCGGTGTTTCGAGAAGGCTCAGACGCTGCGCAATCTTCTCATTTATCTGTGGACCCATCGTGACCAGGCGTTGAACGAGTACGCGATTGCGACCGAAGCCCTCGGACGGGGGCCGCTCTTCGATCCCAAAATTGATGCGACGGTGAGGGTGCAGATCTCGCGGCTTCGGCAACGGCTCGACAAATATTACGAAGAGGACGGTAAGCATTCAACCGAGAGGCTGGTGATTCCGCTTGGGGCGCACCAGTTGCAGATTGAGACGATTATTCCGCCTGAGCCGGATTTAATCGAAGCTCCCGCGCCGGCGAAACGTTCCCGATGGACGGGGATTCTCGCGGCCAGCACTTGCGCGCTATTTGTAATCTGTTGCGTACTGGGCATTTTGCTCTATCGAGTGCGGGCGGACTGGGGAACGCCTCCGGCGCCGCCGGCATTCTGGAAGATGTTTGTGGCTAATGGCAGGCAGACGCGGGTCTTGTTGCCGACGCCTGTCTTCTTTTCTTGGAGCCACAGAACCAATGAAGAGAACAGAGTTTTGATGTTCCGGGATACGGATATCAACGATTTTGAGGACGCGGCTCATTCACCTACTCTGCAATTTCTGGAGCAGCGGTTTGGCGCTCCGTCGCTGGGACAGAGCTACACGGTGACTTCCGACACGTTCGCGGCCGTCCGGCTTGCGCGATATCTCGATGCGACCGGCATGTCCCCGAGCGTGATGAGCAGCGCGAGCGCGCCGCTTGAGGCGCTGGACAAGGAGAACGTGATTGCGCTGGGAACCTGGGGCACGCTCAGCCCGCTGAAAACGTACCTTGACCGGATGAATTTCACCCTTGGTCCACACGAAGTCTTTGTGCTGAATCACCAACCGGCCAGGGGCGAGGCAAAGCGCTTTGAGGTGGTGAATGAATCCGAGCAACGCTCGGTGTGGCCTGGAGTGATTGCGATGCTGCCGGGCAATAGCAACGCCCCGAAGACGCATCTGCTGATTCTGGCTTCGCGCCACACCGCTGCCCTGGTCTCGTTTCTGACTTCGACAAACGGCTTGGATCAGCTTAACCGTTTATGGCGAGCCAAAGGCTCTCCAATTTATTTCGAAATTGTAGTGGCCGCGGAAATGAACGCGGACGAACTCGTTCGCGTTTGGCCGCTGGCCTTGCATGCGTTTCCACAATCATAAGGGCGTTCCAAATGACGCAGGCCCGTGTGCGAGAGACCAGACGTGCCGAGACGAGTGTCCGCGCTACATCCATCCTGCTGATAATCGTCCGTAACAGAGCGTAACAATACTGCTGGAAACTTCTTCTTCACAGCACTGTGGCTGAGAATGACGGTATCGAATGCTACCTCGCCTTCTTACTTCCTTCCTGTTACTGCTCCCCGTCGGGGCGCTTGCCGCCGAATCGCCACATGACATCGTTGTCTATGGCGGGACGGCGAGCGGAGTAATCGCATCCGTGGCGGCGGCCCGCGCGGGCGCCAGCGTGCTGCTCCTTGAACCGCGTCATCATCTAGGCGGCATGGCGACCGGCGGCCTGTCGCGCACTGATTTCGGCAAGAAACAGGTGATTGGCGGCGATGCCCTCGAGTTCTACTGGCGCGTCGGACTCAAATACAGCATGAACCGCTATGCGCAGGACGTTGCCTGGTATTACGAGCCGCACGTAGGCGAGCAGGTCTTTCGCGAAATGCTCGAAGAGGCGCATGTCGAAGTACGGTTCGGGCATCGCCTGCGCGAACACAATGGTGTCCGCAAGGAAGGCGCACGCGTCATTTCCATCACCACGGACGATGGCAAAGTATATCCAGCTCGGATTTTCATCGATTGTTCCTACGAAGGGGATCTGATGGCCGAATCCGGCGTGAAATACACCTGGGGCCGCGAATCCACGGAACAATACGGCGAATCTCTCGCCGGCGTGCGCGAACACACTCCGAAGCACCAGTTTGTGGATAAGATCTCGGCCTATGACTCGCAGCACCATCTATTGCCCGAGATCGGCGCGGGGCCGAAGGGCACACCGGGTTCCGCGGACAAAAAGGTACAGTCATACAACTTCCGGATGATTCTTTCCGACGATCCGGCCAACCAGGTCGCGTTTCCGAAGCCTCCCGGCTACAATCCGCAACGCTACGAGTTATTGGCTCGGCTGCTCAAAGCGGAAACCGCCCGGCTCGGCCGCTCACCATATCTTCATGAAGTCACCTTGATTGCGCCGATTCCGAACCATAAAGCGGACTTCAATAATAATGGCCCCTTCTCGACCGACTATCTCGGTGCGAGTTGGGATTATCCTACCGGCTCCTATGCCCGCCAGGCGGAGATTTGGCAAGACCATGTGAATTACACGAAGGGCTTTTTCTATTTTTTGGCGCACGATCCTCGCGTTCCCAAGCCGCTCCAGAATGAGGTGAACCGCTGGGGTTTGGCGAAAGATGAATTTCGCGATACGGCCAACTGGCCGAATCAGCTTTACATCCGCGAAGCGCGAAGGATGATCGGCGAATATGTCATGACGCAGAAGGATCTGCAGACGGATCGCGCGAAGCCCGATCCGATCGGTATGGGTTCCTACAACAGCGATTCCCATAACGTACAAAGGGTGGCGACACCCGACGGATATGTGGAAAATGAGGGCGACGTACAGGTGCCCGTGCAGCCTTACCAGATCCCATATCGCGTGATGCTCCCCAAAGCGGATCAGGCGACGAACCTGTTGACGCCGGTCTGCCTTTCGGCGAGCCACGTGGCCTATTCATCGCTGCGAATGGAGCCGCAGTACATGATTATTGGTCAGGCAGCCGGCGTCGCTGCCTCCATGGCGGCAAAGAATGATAAGGACGTGCAGCGGATCGATGTGCAGGCGCTGGTCTCAAAGCTGAAAAGCGAAGGCGTCATTATGGAATATCAGCCGCCAGTGCTGCCGTCGTCCTTCTTCCAAAACCTCTGGCGCGAGTATCAGTCCGGGACGTCGAAGCGAATTCAACTGCCTTGATCGCGGCGGCCAAGCTCATTTCTAACTTGCTCGGGGCATGCTTCGACCCTACAAAGACGGGTGGCCGATGCGCGCCCCGAGCATTTGCGCTTCACGCTTCTGTGGTTGTGGCCGGTTGGTACTTCTCCAGATAGGCGTGCCTGAAATCGACGATTAATTTTCGGGCCTCTTTGGGGCCGCCCCAGCCCTCCATTCTTGTCTTGCTGCCTTGCAGTTCTTTGTATATGGAGAAGAAGTGCTCGATTTCCCGGCGGACATGCGGAAAGACCTGATCGATAGTGTGAATGGAATCGAAGCGCGGATTATTGTTTGGCACCGCCATGATTTTCTGATCGCGCTCTTCTTTATCCACCATGTACAGAACGCCAACCGGGCGAACCTCAATCAGGCAGCCGGTAAAGCTAGGCTCGTTTACCAGCGTGAGCACATCGAGAGGATCGCGATCTTCCGCAAGCGTTCCCGGAATGAACCCATAGTCGCCCGGGTAGTGCATGGGTGAATACAACGCGCGATCCAGGCGAAAGACGTTCAATTTCCCGTCGTACTCGAACTTATTCGCCGAGCCCTTCGGGATCTCAACGATCATTCGCACGACTTCTGGAGTTTCGGGCCCCGGGTCGATGTCGTATAGTCTCACGCGAACAGAGTAGCAGACTGCGGCAGCTGCGCCGGAAGGGTCACGCCAGGTGCAAATCGTTTAGCTTGGTGGAGAGGCGGGCATGTCTTCGCTCCGCTATCGACCGATGAGAATTCTCTGGGCAAAAACCGATTTCCTGCATCCGGCAACGCGCGGAGGCCAAATCCGCACGCTCGAGATGCTTCGCTGTCTGCACCGTCGGCACGAAGTGCACTACGTCTGCCTTAACGATGGCGCCAGTGATGAAGGAAAGGCGCGATGCGGTGAATATTGCACGGCGGCGTATTCTGTGCATCATGTTGCGCCGCCAAGAGGCTCGATGCATTTCGGAGCCCAGGTAGCAGCGGGGCTGGTCTCGCGATTGCCGGTCGCCGTTGCGCGCTATCGCTCCAGCGCGATGCAGCGCAGGATCCGGGAATTGCTGGCGATGCTGCCCTTTGACGCGCTTGTTTGCGACTTTTTGTTTCCGTCGCCGAACATCCCCGATATCTCGCGCGCCGTTTTATTCCAGCACAACGTGGAAGCGGCCATTTGGCGCCGCCATGCTGCCCTAACGAACGGGCGCGCCACTCGCTGGTATCTATGGTCGCAGGCCCGGCGGATGGAAGCATACGAGCGCGAAGTGTGCCGGGCTGCCGGCCATGTGATCGCCGTTTCTGAAGCCGATGAACGGCAAATGCGCGAACGATATGGCGTCAGCCGCATCAGCCATGTGTCCACGGGAGTCAACCTGGACTATTTCAAGCCTCCCGCCGAGGCAGAGCGTAAGGCCGATCTGGTCTTTGTGGGCTCTATGGACTGGCTGCCCAATGTCGATGCGGCGCTGTTCTTCGCGGAACAGGTTCTGCCGCAGATCCGAGAGCGCCTGCCTTGGTGCAAAGTAGCGATTGTGGGTCGTAAGCCGGATCGTTCGGTGGAGCAACTGGCAAGTAGGGATTCGAAACTGATAGTCACCGGGACTGTATCCGATGTCCGACCGTGGTTGTGGGGCTCGCTGGCGGCGGTGGTTCCGCTGCGAATCGGAGGAGGCACCAGGCTGAAGATCTTCGAGGCAATGGCCGCGCACCTGCCGGTTGTATCGACAACTGTCGGAGCGGAAGGTTTGCCGGTAACGTCCGGCCGGCATCTAACGATCGAAGACGACCCGGCGCGATTCGCGGCAGCGTGCATCGAGCTTGTGGAGCAGGAGGCGCGCCGTCGGCAGTTGGCCGACAACGCGTGGGAGCTTGTCTCAACACGATTCTCTTGGGAGGCCGTGACACGGGAATTTGAAGAGATCCTGGCGGCGGCGCCACGACCGGGCGTGGACTAGACTGTAGAAAGCATCCGCATGACCGCAGTTGCCGCTCCGCCGCCGGCAAATCCGGATGAGGGTCGCAGCACTCTCTCCACAAAAATCGTTGGGTTATACGTCTTCCTGCTGTTCTGCCGCATTCTCGAAATGCTGGGGATGTTCGGGCTGGGCAATCTCCGCCTAATGATGCTGGTCACAACGATCGCGCTTGTGGCGGCAATCCTTACGGGCAACCTGATTCGCGCATTAAAGACGGAGATCGGCGTGCTGCTGGTCCTCTGGACGTCGTGGATGCTGATCAGCATGCCCTTCGGAACTTGGCGTTCGGAAAGCCTGAACCAATTCGCGAATCTTTGGCTGAAATCGCTGCTGGTGTTTTTCATAGTGGTTGGGCTCGCGGGCACGCGGCCGGCGTTCCAGCGGGCAATGTCAGCGATGGGATGGGCCGCTATGGCGGCGGCCGTGCTGGTGCTGCCCGGTCTTGCGAACGCGGGCGGCGGCAACGGCGTGGACGACCGGCTGATTGGGTTTGGCACGTTGAGCAACCCAAATGAAATCGCCTTCCATTTATGGTTGGGCATATCGTTCCTTGTATTACTTGCGGTTCGTGGCAAAGGGATAAAGAGGCTGCTGCTCGGGGGAGTGTGCCTGCTCGAAATGTTTCTGATTGTAAAGACGGTTTCGCGCGAAGGGCTTCTGATTGGAGCGGTGGTGATCCTTCTCGCGCTGATGCGCGCGCCGGCAATGGATAAGGCAAAAATTGTTGTTGCGGTTTCCGTGTTGTGTGTAGTCGGGTTACTGACGCTTTCGCAGCCGTCGTTAGATCGCTACCTCACTCTCTTCACCTCCCATGTAAACGGAGAGGCGGCGGCTTCAGCACGGGAATCGTCGCGGTCCCGGGAGCAGAAGCTGCGCGAAAGCGTAGAGCTGACCCTTCGGAATCCGCTGTTCGGAGTGGGTATGGGCGTGTTTATGCCGGCATCGGTCGGTCTGGCAAAGGAGAAAGGCGGCCCGGTCGACTGGCAGGCCAGCCACAACAGCTATACGCAGGTTTCGAGTGAGCTTGGTATACCGGGCATTTTGATTCTGCTCGCGATTTTTGCGAGCGCGTTGCGGCAAGTGTGGCGCATCGATCGCGAGGCGAAGCGCGCCGCGCGTGATAATGTCCGGCAATATGCGTTTACGATTCTGGTTGCGATTGTGGTCCTGTTAATGCATTTCTGCGTCGATAGCATGGCGTACCTTTTTTACATGCCGCTGATCGCGGGCCTGGCGACGGCTCTCGCGATGACGGAAGGACCTGAGTTTGCAACGGAAGGTCAGCCTGCGATTGCAGCGCCCGAGAGAGCGGTTCGAGAACTGGCTGCAATGCATCCGTCAGCCGCCCCGGCGATTGCGACTGCCGTCGGGGAACGCAACCCGTATCGATTCGGACGGCGGCGGAGCAGCGCCCTTCGGTAACTCTATCGGAAGAACGGATCGCATGCCGAGGACGATGAAAAGCCTTGATCTGCGCCGGGAGCGTAAGCAACCATTACGCTGGAGCATGCTCTATCCGAACGCGCAATGGGACATGAAGATGATCGCCGAACGGTTCCGCGGATTTTATAAATCGAATCTGATAAACGAGGACGAGAGCATTCGCGTGCTCGGCTATCGCTACATGTAAATGCCGCCGTTCACGTCGAGCACGTGTCCGGTAATAAAGCTCGCCTCATCGCTTACCAGAAACTTCACGGCGTGCGCAATGTCATCCGGCGTGCCGATTCGCCGCAGCGGCGTGTTCGCGACCATCTTGTCGCGAAGCTCCTGCGACAGAACCTGCGTCATATCGGTTTCAATGAACCCGGGGGCGATCGCATTCACTGTAATGTTGCGGCTACCCACTTCGTGCGCCAGAGATTTCGTAAGTCCGATCAGGCCGGCTTTCGACGCCACATAGTTAGCCTGACCGGCATTGCCCATTTCCCCCACGACTGACGAGACGTTCACAATTCTGCCCCATCGTTCGCGCATCATGGCGGGAAGCACTTTCTGGATGGCATAGAAGGCGCCGCTGAGATTCGTCGCAAGCACTCGCTCCCAGTCGGCAGGTTTCATGCGGACCGCCAAACCGTCTTTCGTGATGCCCGCGTTGTTAATCAGAATATCGATGCGTCCAAAGTCTTTCGCGGCGGCTGCCATCGCGTTCGCAATGGACTCCTGAGACCCCATGTCGATTACGATCGCGTCCGCGTGGCCGCCCGCCTCACCGATCTCTCGAGCAAGTTCCTGAAGCTTGTCGAGATTTCGAGAAGCGAGTACAACGCGATATCCGGACTTAGCCAGCAGTTTCGCGCATGCGCGGCCGATACCGCGGCTCGCGCCGGTCACCAGAGCGATTTTCATAGATCATACTCATGATAATGGGTGTAGCCAATCACCATGCCATTCGACGATCTGCGTAGTTTCCTCCGTGCGCTCGAAAAGACGAGGGAGCTGGTCCGAATCCCGTTCGAGGTTGACCCTCATTTGGAGATCACGGAGTTTGCCGATCGCGCGGTAAAATCCGGCGGCCCGGCGTTGCTCTTCGACGCGCCGAAGGGATCGGATGTTCCGGCGGCGATCAATCTGTTTGCAAGCATGCGCCGCATGGAACTGGCGCTAGGCGTCGGCAACGTGGAAGAGATTGCCTCACGCATCGCGGGCTTCCTGCAAATGCAGAAGCCACAAGGATTCATGGACAAGCTGAAGATGCTGCCGAAACTGGCCGAGATTAGCTCGGCATTCCCCAAAACGGTTTCGGACGGCGCCTGTAAAGAGGTGATTCGCCGGTCCGATTTTTCCCTCGACTATTTTCCGATCCTGCACTGCTGGCCGGGTGACGGCGGCCGCTTCATCACTCTGCCGATGGTGTTTTCCCGCAACCCGGAAACCGGAAAACGGAATTGCGGCATGTACCGCCTGCAGGTATACGACGGCCAGACGACCGGCATGCACTGGCAGAAGCACAAACAGGGCGCCGAACATTACCGTAGACTGGCAGCTTCCGGTAAAGAAACGCGGATGCCCGTAGCGGTCGCAATTGGGTCCGATCCGGCCACAATGTATTCGGCGATCCTACCGCTTCCGCCGGAAATCGACGAGATGCTGTTCGCCGGATTCCTGCGCGGGAGGCCGGTGGAAATGGTGAAGTGCGAAACCTCCGATCTCGAAGTGCCGGCGAACGCTGAGATCGTTCTCGAGGGCTACGTAGAAGTCGGAGAGATGCGCCGCGAAGGCCCCTTCGGCGATCACACCGGATTCTATTCGCTTGACGACGATTATCCCGTATTTCACATTGAGTGCATCACCCATCGGAAGAAGCCTGTTTACGCAACGACTATCGTCGGGCCGCCGCCAATGGAAGATTTCTACATGGGCAAGGCGGTCGAACGGATTTTTTTGCCGCTTATGCGGATGCAACTTCCGGAAATCCGGGACATTTGCATGCCCGCCGAGGGTGTATTTCACAACTTGATCCTGGTCTCGATGCGCAAATCATATCCGGGCCATGCTCGCAAGGTGATGCATGCGATTTGGGGACTGGGTCAAGCGATGTTCAGCAAAGTGATTGTGGTCGTGGATGAGGACGTGGACGTGCAGAATGTCGCCGAGACCGCATGGAAAGCGCTGAACAACATCGATCCGCAGCGCGATATCGAATTTTCGATGGGCCCGATCGATTCGCTCGATCATTCGAGCCGGCTGCCGAATTATGGCTCCAAGATGGGAATTGACGCCACGGCCAAATGGCAATCCGAAGGATTCACGCGCCGCTGGCCGGCGGTGATTGAGATGTCGAGCGATGTGAAGCAGCGCGTGGACGATCTGTGGAAACGCGCGGGTCTTCACCGCCGTTCGTAATGGAGCGAGTTCCCTACATCGCCACGACCGCTGCTTCTTCCTATGAAGGGCTGAATCTACCGGTTAGCATCCTGCTCGATAATGTGCGCAGTATGTATAACGTCGGCGCATTTTTTCGTACTGCCGACGGAGCAGGCATTGAGCATCTGTATTTGAGTGGCATTACCGCACGGCCTCCTCATAGAGGCGTAAAGAAAACGGCGCTAGGCGCGGAGGAACGCGTTCGCTGGACCGCCCTTGACGACCCCGCCGCCGCTGTCACGCAACTGCGTCGGGCCGGCCACGAGATCGCCGCCATCGAAACCAGTATGCATGCCGTGGACATTTTCGATTGGCGTCCCCGATTTCCGCTCTGTGTACTTTTCGGCCACGAGGTGGAAGGACTCTCACGGCCCCTGCTCGATCTCGCCGACACGCATGTTCGCATTCCCATGCTTGGGATGAAACATTCCCTGAACGTCGCCAGCGCCGGCGCAGTGGTCATGTACGAGTTGCTGAGGAAATATCGGGCGCTCCGCCAGTAGCGCGAGTCAATCAGTGCTCAATGTGCTGATTCAGATAGAGCATTTTGACCAGCACCAATCCGACGGCCGCCAGCGGCGTAGCGAGCGCGACGCCAAGAAAGCCGGCAATGATCCACATGAAGAGTTGAGCCAGTACCGTGAGCACCGGCGGAAGACGCACGGCACGCCTTTGGACCAGTGGGGTGAGTATGTATCCTTCCAGTCCGTGTATCACCAGATAGAGAACGATGACATAGACCATCGTTGTCGGACTTTGTCGCAGCGCAATCAACACTGCGGGGATTTCCGACAGAAGCGCCCCGATGTATGGGACAAAAATCATGACGCCGGTAAACAGGCCGAGGGTAAATGCGAGCGGCACTCCAAGGAGCCACAGCGAGATCATGGTTGCGACGCCCAGCACCGTCATGGGAACCAGTTGGCCGAGGACCCACCAACGCAGAGTATGAATGACCTCTTTGAGCACTTCCTCCGCGCGGTCGCGGCGGCCCGTTGGAATCAATACGAGGAGCCCATGCTCGTATGTGCGCGGTTCCAGTGCCCCATAGAAGCCGACCACAAAAACTACTACCGCGCCGGCGCCAGCGTCAAACAAATTGAAAGTGATCGACGTGATCTTCGATCCGATGTTCAACTGCTCAATGGATCGCTTGACGACCGAAACCATGTTGCGGCCCCAATCGAACTGATTAAAGTAGCTCGCGGCCTGATGCAACGATTTGGGGACGTAGCCGGCAATCTCGCCGGCTTGCGCGATCACTCGGGGAACAATTAGCCATACCGTCAATCCGAGCGCGGCGCATAACGCAACAATGACGATCAGCATCGACATGCGGGGGCCGAGATGAGTCCGCGTTTCGACAAATTCGAGGAAAGCGCGAAGAATAATGCCGAGCAGAAGTCCCGCGAATGCCAGCAGCAGCAGTTCCCAGGCACACCAGACGAACAGGATCACCAGCGCCGCCGTGATCAGTACAAAAATTCCGTGCCTGATTTGGCGGGCTGTTTCGTTGGGTTCAGGTGGCATCCCAATACCACGCAAATATAGTCGATAAATTGTTGATGGTGGCGCAGTGGACGCTGCCATCTGGCGCGCTAGAACCTTTGTTGGTTCCTGCGCACCCGCTAGCAACGATTCAACCTGCATCAATCGCGCCGCCGACTCAAGGAAGCATTCTCCCCCCGGTCACATCGAACAAACCGCCCGTAATGAAACGGGCCTCTTTCGAAGCCAGAAATACGTACATCGGCGCCAGTTCAGCAGGTTGCGCCGGCCGCCCGATTGGGACGTTATTCCCAAAGTTCTCGACTTTCTCCTGAGGCATAGTCGATGGAATCAACGGCGTCCATACCGGCCCCGGCGCAACGGCATTGACTCGGACTCCTTGCTTTATGGCGAGACCCGACAATGATTTGGAAAATGTGACAATTGCGCCTTTGGTCGCCGAATAGGCAAGCAAAGCTGGACTTGGCTGGTATGCTTCGACCGAAGCTGTGTTAATAATGGAGCCGCCCGCCTTCATTTTCGGGAGAGCCGCTTTCGCAAAATAAAACATCGCATTGATGTTTGTTTTGAACGTCCAGTCCCATTCTTCGGAAGAAAGCTCTTCTATGCTCTTGTGCGTCATCTGGAATGCGGCATTATTCACCAAAATGTCAATTGAGCCGAGTTCGCTCAAGCAGCGTTCCACCTGTTGCCGGCAAACCTGCTCCTCCCGGATATCGCCTCTCGCAAGAAGCGCCTTATGCCCCGCATCCTTGAACCATCGCTCGGTTTCCGCGGCATCTTCGTCCTCATCGAGATATGAGATCACGATATCGGCGCCCTCCCGTGCGAATGCAATCGCAACAGCACGTCCGATGCCGCTGTCGGCGCCAGTAATCAGCGCTTTCATCCCGGCGAGACGCGAACTGCCTCGATAAGATTCTTCGCCGTGATCCGGTTTTGTCCGCATTTTCGTCTCACTGGCGGGCGGCGGTTGCGGATCTTCCTTGAACGGAGGCTTCGGACCGGCGCCCCGGGGATCGGGGGCGTTCTGTTTTCGTTGTTCTCGATTTTCGGTGGACATGCTATTCTCCTGCTAACGTATGGACCTCAAAGTTACGATTCGCGCGACTCGCATTGGCTCCACAGTTAACCGTGATCATCGATCGCTATCGCGCGCCGGAGTCCGCAATTCAACTCGGATCGGCGGAATGCCGACAATCTCGTAGGTTCCGGACGCGATTTCAATGCCTGCTTCATCGAATGCGCTTAAAATGTCGCGGCTCATCCGGTCTTTGACCTGGCGTGTTCCAAATTCTTTTGTGACGAACCGTAACGCCATTTCCAGCCAATTGTCCGTGAGGCGCCAGAAGACTTGGGGCGCAATCTCCGAGCGACGCATGAAATATCGCCGCTCCATCTCTTTAAGAGCGGCTTCGCTCAATTCACTGACTTAGGTCGTATGGCGGCGCGCCACATCTAACAGGACCCGCTCCGCGCGCGCCTGATCGGCGCCGTAGGGCACTCCGATACGCATTTCCTCCCAGATATACGGAAACTCACGTGAATAGTTGTATACAGGCTCCTCAAAAATTTTGTCATTGGTGACTGTCACGACGCGCCCCGTGTATTGCCGTGCTTGGACCCAGATAGCCGGCTCGTCGCTTTGAACCGGCGGCGGCTCCCCCATTTCCATAATGGTCGTCTGTATAAAGCCGAGGCTGATAACGTCTCCGCGAACCCCTCCCATGCTGATCCGGTCGCCCACGTTGAAGGTATTGCCGCGAAGTAAGACAAAGTAGGCCGCCACGGCGGTTATCACCTTCTGCAGAGCAAAAGCGAGCCCGGCGGTGAAGAGTCCCAGGAACGTCGCTAGCCTGCTGGGATTGTCAAACCAGATCGACAGTATCCCGATCACCTCAACAAGCGCGGTGGCAAGCTGAATGCCTTGCCGAGTCCAGAATTCAATTCGCTTGCCGGAGCGGTCACGCCATAGATGCGATGTCAGGGCGCGCAGCCCGCGGCTGAAAAGCCAGACACACAGGATGAAGATGAAGCTGATGATCAGCTTCCAGCCGGTTTCCGCATTGACGCCAAGAAGGCGGACTCCCAAAATTTGCAAGGCGATCCCGTATGGTGACAATAACTTACGGGATTTGTTACTTACCTACGGGCTGGCTGTCACAAAGAAGGGCTGGCGCGCATCGTACTGTGGGGCGAACGACGATCCAGGAGGATTGCAGGTGAGTTGTGAATATGCGAACGGCGCGCAAAAATGGCTGTCAATCGGTCTGCTCGCTGGAATCGGAATTACCGCGTTTGTGATATGGCAAAGGCGGAAGGACCGCCACGGCGATAATGCGGTCACCGAAACAGAGATGGATCGTGCGCTCGAAATGACGTTCCCGGCCAGCGATCCTCCCGCCTATTAATGGCTTTCCCGATCGTGCGGGCGCACCATTCGGAGTGGATCGACGATGCGGTCGAATTCCGCTTCACTGACTTTTCCCGATCCGACGGCGGCTTCACGAAGCGTCAGATCCTGCTCGGCGGCCTCCATCGCAATCTCAGCGGCGGCATCGTAGCCAATTGAGGGAGACAGCGCAGTCGCAAACATCAACGATTTTTCGACGAATTCGGCTATGCGCTGGCGGTTTAGCTCGATACCGTTTACGCAGAACACCCGGAAGTTCTCACAGGCATCGGCTAGCAACCGGGCGGAATGCAGGAAATTGTAGATGACAATGGGCCGCATTGTGTTGAGCTCGAAATTGCCCTGCGAGCCGGCAAAAGCGACCGCGTAGTCCGCCGAGAAAACCTGAATGCACACCATGGCCATCGCTTCGCATTGCGTGGGGTTCACTTTGCCCGGCATGATGGATGAACCCGGTTCATTCGCGGGCAGGCGCAGTTCTCCGATTCCGCAGCGAGGTCCGGAAGCAAGCCATCGGATATCGTTTGCAATCTTCATTAGCGCCACGGCGAGACCGCGCAGCGCGCTCATGGCCTGCACCATGGCGTCGAGCGATCCGAGAGCTGCAAACTTGTTCTTCGCCGTGTAAAACGGATAGCCCGTAAGTCTCGCAATTTCGGCCGCCGCTTCCTCCGCGAACCCCGCCGGCGCATTCAGTCCGGTGCCAACGGCCGTGCCTCCGAGCGCCAGCGCGTGTAATTCGTGGTCGCTTCGTTCAATCCTCGCGGCGGCCTCATTTATTTGCGTCGCGTAACCGGACCATTCCTGGCCAACGGTCAACGGAACGGCATCCTGCAAATGGGTTCGGCCAACCTTCACCACGTCGGCCCAAGAGATCGCTTTCGATTGAACCGCATGCCCTAGCGCTCTCACCATGGGCAGCAGCTTTTTCTCGATGAAGAACACGGCGGCCATGTGCATCGCCGTGGGGAAAGTGTCATTTGACGATTGCGACATATTGACGTCGTCGTTCGGATGGATGGGTGATTTCGATCCTACGGCTCCGCCCCCAAGTTGAATGGCCCGGTTGGCGATCACTTCGTTGACGTTCATGTTCGACTGTGTGCCCGAGCCTGTTTGCCAGACATGCACGGGAAATTCGGAATTCCACTTGCCGGCAATCACCTCGTCCGCTGCCTGGATGATGAGATCCGCCTTTGCCCGTGCCAGTCTACCTAAGCGGGCATTGACGATTGCGGCAGCTTTCTTGATATACCCATAGGCCTCGTACACTTCGAGCGGAACCCGATCTTCTCCGATGGAGAAGTGCTGAAGCGAACGCTGGGTTTCCGCCCCCCAGAGGCGATCCGCGGGCACCGCCACTTCGCCCATCGGATCGGATTCAGTCCGGTACGTTTCCCGCGGGTCCTGCATAAAACCAGTTACCTCCCTAATACGGCGCCTATCGCGAAGAGCGTTCCTTCGCGGGCTTCTCTCCTCCGGACAAGTTATGCGCGGTGTTAACCAGAGCAAGATGGGATAGTGCCTGCGGGAAGTTTCCAAGCATGCGCTTCGCTCGCGGATCGTATTCCTCCGACAACAGGCCGACATCGTTTCGCAGCGCTAGCAATCGTTCGAACAGCTCACGTGCCTCTTGATCACGATGCTGCAGAACGTAATTATCGGCCAGCCAGAAAGTACAAGCAAGAAATGCTCCTTCGCGACCCGGCAAGCCATCCACTGCAGTGTTGGTGTTATAGCGCGCCACAAAGCCATCCACCAGCAGGTGCTTCTCAATCGCCGCCACCGTCCCACGAATTCTGGGATCGTCGGCAGGCAGGAAACCAACTAGTGGTATGAGCAGCAGACTCGCGTCAAGTTCTTTACTGCCGAAGAATTGCACGAACGAACCCATTTCCCGATCGAAACCATGCCGGCACACCTCGTTGTGAATGTGATCCCGAAGCTTGATCCAGCGGTGGACCGGCCCCTCGGCTCCGAATTCCTGAATGGTTCGCACGGCGCGGTCGAAAGCCACCCACGCCATCACCTTCGAATAAGTGAATTGCTGCCGGCCTCCGCGCACCTCCCAAATGCCTTCGTCGGGTTCATGCCAAATAGTCTCCAGGTGTTTAACCAGCGCCTTTTCAAGATTCCATGCCGCTTCCAATCCGGCTAGGCCGGTACGCCTCGCCTGATATAGCGAATCGAGGACTTCGCCATAGACATCCAACTGCAACTGTTCGGAGGCAGCGTTACCCACTCGGACCGGGGATGAGTTCTCGTATCCAGGCAGCCAGTCGAGTTCATATTCGGAAAGGCGGCGTTCGCCCGCTACACCATACATGATCTGCATTTGGCTCGGACTGCCCGCAATTGCCCGCAAAAGCCATTCTCTCCATGCTTTCGCCTCTTCCTCGAATCCGGCCTGGAGTAATGCATACAGCGTAAAAGTGGAATCGCGCAGCCAGCAAAAGCGGTAATCCCAATTGCGTGGCCCCCCGGCCTGCTCCGGCAACGACGTAGTCGGGGCGGCGACTATGCCTCCGGTTGAGTGATGCGTCAATGCCTTTAGCGTGATCAGTGAGCGGAGGACGGCTTCCGGCCACGGGCCTTTGGGTTTATGCCCCTTTGCCCAATGCTCCCAAGAATGGGCCACGTGCTCAATCGTGGGCGCGGCATCACGTGCAGGGGGCGATTTCTCAAACGAGGGCGACCAGGTCAAACAGAAAGAAACTTCCTCGCCTTCCTCCACGGTGAATTCAGAAAGCGTTTTCAAATCTTCCCCCCGCAGCGGAGCGGGGGTCGCCAGCGTCAATTG
Organism: Bryobacterales bacterium KBS 96; assembly: GCA_000381625.1. GTDB lineage: Bacteria > Acidobacteriota > Terriglobia > Bryobacterales > Bryobacteraceae > KBS-96. The sequence goes on along the minus strand of KB906767.1, from coordinate 5,913,179 downwards.
CTCTGGACCGGCAACGGCGCGCAATCGGCCGTCGTAAATGCGAGTGACCCACGGAACGACTGAACCATACTCGAACCGGATGATCAATTCCATCCGCATCGCTACCCGTCCGCGAGTCCCGCGAATCAGACGATACACATCGTGGCGTCCGTCCTGATGGTCCATGCAGTCCGTGAGCACCACGGTTCCCTCGCTCGTCGAAAACTCCGTTTCGAGCACCAGGGTAGCGGGCCGATAGCGGCGCTTCACCTGCACGTTCTTGCTGGTTGGCGCAATCAGCCAGCGACCGTTCTCCTCGGTTCCGAGCAGCGCTGCAAAGCACGCCGCGGAATCGAATCGCGGGAAGGCGAGCCAGTCGATCGATCCATTGTTTCCGACAAGAGCGGCGGTGGAGCCGTCTCCAATCAGCGCGTAATCTTCGATTCGTAGCGACATCGACCTCTTTCTCGATTACTGCACTACTGCGTACCCGCGCCAGGGCTCGCTTCAATTTGTATTCATTTGTATTATGGCGACGCTTGGGCCGGGTCTCTAACGTCTGATATGTCCGTAATGCGATTGCTACATGAACGTGGAGTTTTCTTGAATTCTTTATTCCCTACCAACACGCCTCGTACAACTGCAAGTGTAACCTCGCTTGATCTCCGAGCATCTTCCGGGACAGTGTCGGACACCTCAAAACGCGCGACCACGAACAAAAGCAGCGGAACTAAAGTAACCGAAATGCCCGCGCGAAGTGACTCCAGGAGGCGCTCTTTTGCCGAAATAGATGGAAAGCACGTGACTTGGATTGTGACGGACGATCTTTCCGGCATTGACGACCTCCCGTACGCCGTCCGGACATCCTCGGTGATTGTCATGAAAAGCGTCAGCGAGGTTATCGAATCGTGCCGCGTCGATCGAATCCGGCCCTCTCTGGTTGTTGCGGATCTGGACATGCGGCCTACGTCGGGCCTCATTCTCGCGGCTCTTATCCGCAACCATTTTCCCGAGTGTAAGCTCTGGCTGCTCAGTGAACATGCCGACGGCATACGGCACGCCCTATGCAGATCTTCAAAGCTCGCTAACGCGCGGATCGTACGCAAGCCATTGTGTTTCCGGCAGATGCATCAGGCCGAGATCTCTCCGATTCAGCCGCATATAAAAAAGCAATCGGCGCCTCTCGCCGAAACATCTTCAGAGAGCCTTTGCAGGTTTTGATCGCTCGGCTTGCAACATTTTGCCGCGATAGCGGCGCAAAACAACCAAATTGTAAAATCAAAGCAGTATAAGCATTTTGAATCGCGGACGCACGTGCCGTAGAGCCACAAACCCGATACTCTGGTAGTGGACGGCACGGCTCGCCGGTTCGATTCGTGCCACAGAGGAAGGAATAACAATGGCAAGAACTCTACTGGAGCAGTTGCGCGAGATGACCGTGGTCGTTGCCGATACGGGCGATATTCAAGCAATCGAGAAATTTAGACCGCGTGACACAACGACCAATCCATCTTTAATTACGGCGGCGGCGCAGATGCCCGGCTATGCGGGAATTGTGGACGAGACGCTGCTGCAGGCGAGGACCGATGCGGGGCCGGGCGCCAGCGACGACAAGATTGCGTCTCTCGCCTTTGACCGCCTCGCGGTGGCTTTTGGCAAGCGGATTCTGCGGATTGTGCCGAAACGCGTATCCACGGAAGTGGATGCCCGGCTGTCCTATGACACCCAGGCAACAATCGCCAAAGCGCGAGATCTGATAAGCCAGTACGAAAATGCCGGCATCTCGCGCGAGCGGATTCTGATTAAGATCGCGTCGACCTGGGAAGGTATCCGTGCCGCCGAAATACTTGAGAAAGAAGGCATCCACTGCAACCTTACGCTGCTCTTCGGCCTTCACCAGGCAATCGCCTGCGCGGAAGCGGGCGTCACCCTGGTTTCGCCGTTCGTCGGACGCATTCTCGATTGGTATAAGAAATCCACCGGAAAAGACTACTCACCGACGGAAGATCCCGGCGTGGAATCCGTTACGACCATCTATAACTACTACAAGAAGTTTGGTTATAAGACCGAGGTGATGGGAGCGAGCTTTCGCAACTTGGGCGAGATTCGCGAGCTGGCCGGATGCGACCTGCTCACCATCTCCCCACAATTCCTTGGCGAACTCGACTCGACTACCGGGGAATTGGAGCGCAAGCTGGATCCGGCGAAGGCGAAATCGATGAATATCGAACGTATTTCCATGGACAAAGCCACGTTCGATAAGATGCACGCGGAAAATCACATGGCCCACGATAAGCTGGACGAGGGCATAAAGGGCTTCACGAAGTCGCTTGAGACCCTGGAGCAGTTCCTGAAAGAACGTCTGGCGCTTCTGGACGCGGGGCAACCGGTCGGGCAAACCGTCGAGGCATAAACAATTTGCAATGGAGGGGCGGCAGCGGGAACAGGCCCATGCCGCTCTCCTTTGCTGCTCAAGTAAAAGCTGACGCTCCGGGAGAACTCTTGTGTTTCTGGCGAACTGAAACTCACCGCTTTGCCGGTAGCACGGCGATCTTCACAAGGCTCACCGAAACAGAACACCCTTAATTTGTTCGGCGCTATACTTGAGGAATCCCCCGGAGCGCGGCCCGGCTGCGCTTCATCTTTGTTTGAAAGGCATTCCCCCGGACGCGAGCGAGGATCATTCCATGGACGAAAAAGATCGCACCCGAAACCTGAGCGTAACGCTCGGCCAGATCGAAAAGCAATTTGGAAAAGGATCGATCCTGCGCCTCGGCGCGAAGGACGCCATCGTTCCTGTCTCCACCATTTCCACCGGATCGATTTCGGTCGATTATGCTCTGGGCGTCGGCGGCCTGCCGCGCGGCAGGATTTGCGAGATATTCGGTCCGGAATCTTCCGGTAAGACAACCGTCGCCTTACAGGTGGTTGGACAAGCGCAGAAGGCCGGCGGCATGGCTGCGTTCATCGACGTTGAGCACGCACTCGATCCCATATATGCCCGGCAACTCGGAGTGGACGTCGATAACCTGCTGGTTTCGCAGCCGGATTTCGCCGAGCAGGCTCTCGAAATCACCAGCGCGCTGATTCAATCGGGATCGATCGATGTTCTGGTCGTCGATTCGGTCGCGGCGCTGGTGCCGAAATCGGAGCTTGACGGCGAGATGGGCGATTCGCACATGGGCGTGCAGGCAAGGCTCATGTCGCAGGCAATGCGCAAACTGACCGGCATTGTCTCGAAATCGAATACGTGCCTGATTTTCATTAACCAGATTCGCGAAAAGATCGGCGTGATGTTCGGCAATCCGGAAACGACTACCGGTGGCCGGGCGCTGAAGTTCTACTCATCGATCCGACTCGATATCCGGCGAATTGCGGCCATCAAAGACGGCGAAACAGTGGTTGGAAACCGCACCAGGATAAAGGTGGTGAAGAACAAAGTGGCCGCGCCGTTTCGCGAGGCCGAGTTCGACATTGTCTATGGGGAAGGCATCTCGCGGGAAGGCGATCTGATCGATCTGGGCGTGGCTCAGAATCTGGTGGAAAAAAGCGGCTCCTGGTATAGCTTCAAGGGAGATCGCATCGGCCAGGGCCGCGAGAATGCAAAGCAATTTTTGAAGGCCAATCCCGACGTGCGCGACCGCATCGATGTGGATCTGCGCAAAACGCTGGGCCTCACGAAGAGCACGGAAGGGGAACCCGTGCCGGTGGCGGTTGCCGCGGCAGCCGAGAACGGTAAACCGGCGGGATCGCGCAAGTAAACCATCGCTCCAGACCAACGGGCGGCAACTGCCCTTTACGGCGCCGCCTTAAGTGGTCTTTTTCCGCTCCAGCGCCTCGCGCAGCTTGTAGCCACGGCCCCCATCATCGGGAACGCCAGCCACGCCAGCGGCATGAGATACCGCTCGGTAGGTCCCGCGCTTAGAGCGGCGGCTTGAAATACAACGGCCCAGGCCATGATGCCCAAAAAAATCCATTGTGGAGCGTAGAGGCGTTGCGCCATTAAGGCAAGGCAGGTAAAGATCAGCGGAACAAACAACAGGAAGAGATACCAGGGGACAGCTGCATGATGCCAGCGCTGAGTGAGCGAACCCGGGTTCAATTGCTGATATCGCGCGTGGAAGTATTTCCAGATCTCGTCCGAAAATTGCGTTGGCACCTGATGATGCGCGCCTTCGTCGAGTTCGATACTCGATAGGAAGTAGCTTATGTTGAAGTAATCGGCAAATGTTTCCGCCGAGAGATCGATAAGGCCGAGAGGATCGCGTTCCGCCGCATGAATCGCAATTTCTTTCGCCAACTCGTTGGCGCGCACCACGTCGACGCTGCCATCCCACTTCCTGGTCGCTGCCTCGATGGTCGATCTTAGGCCTCCTGGAGCAAAGTGATGCGCATCGCGCGCCGCCCGGGGTTTAAGCGGCACTGTCAACGGACCGAATATCTTCTTCCGGAGCACGGGATCGCGTACGTCGATGGGCTCAACGATAGGAGCCCAATCTCCCAGTAGAAAGGGGCCATCCGTGTACAGATAAGCGGGCGGAAAGCCGGTCAGCTCCGAATTCTTCAAGCGGTAGCCGTATAACAACCCCTGGCTTAAGACGACGGATATTGCCAGGTGGATCGCGAACCAGCGGGCATTCAAGCCGGGGCGGCGGCTCGCTCCCTCGGCCTTGCCCGTCCTTCTCAGCCTTTGCCAAACGCTTGTCCACATCGGTCGCGCTTCCGGCCCGAGGAGCGGCAATAGCAGCGAGTTCGCGACGACGATCGGAAGGTAACTCAGCCGAATGCTGATGAGCGCGACCGACACAATCTGCGCCAAACCGAGCACCAGGAGCGAACCCCGCTTGAGATAGCCCAGTCCAAGCGCAGCGTAAACCGCAAACAAAAAGGTCGATACAGCTTCGGTCATCACCATGCGCTCGGAGAACAACTGGAGAGGCTCCGCCGCGCAAAGCAGCGCAACCGGCGCCGCAATCCACAGCCGAGCATTGAAATAGCGGATGAGGCAGAAGCCGGCAAGCCAGGCGGCAATCGCGCCCAGGCACGTCTGCGTCGCCACCATCACAGTCAAAGAGCCGGGCCATACCGCCATCGGCCCCAGAAGGAAGCCGTAGGCAAAGCTTCTGTCGTACGGTATCCAGCCGGAGATTGCGGTCCACAAATACGAAGCCGAATCGCCAAGCATGAACTTGGGGTCGGGATCGAGTGCCAAGAAGATACCTTTTACGGCCAACACGGCCAGAAATAGGTATAGAAGCGGGAGCCAATCGCGATTTCCGGACACCTTCTTAGCGATTGCGTGTGGCTCCCGGCGTGTGGTTTGGCGCGGCGCGGCGATCACTCCTTCATTAGACTATGGAGGAACCCGCAGGTCGAGTCGGTTTAAAATTTGATCCGTTGATCCCGCCTTCGGAACGTAACAAACATTTCAAACGGCAGCGGTTGGCGTCGAGTTTATGGTCGTTGAGTGGAAGCTCTTATTAAATAAGTCATTAATAGCCGTAATAGCCGCGAGGGAGCCGGCGCTCCGAGTAGCGATGTCCATGGCTATCACGCAGGCGCCGATAGAGCCCGTGTTAAACTGCTGGAAAGCACAGCTAGCGAAATCTAGCCGTCGCGTATGTCCGGTGGAGTTGGCTAGGCGACTACTCTAAGCTGAACAATCGAGAATATTATTAATAAAGTGTCCCGTATCAAGACAAACGCAACGTCAGTTTACTATCAACACTCCGGCTGTCTGCCGCTAGCTTCACGACTGGCTTTGCGTGCCCGCAGAAAAATGTTTGCAAGATTCATGGAGCTGTTTCAGCCAACAGCGGAAACAACCGTGCTTGACGTTGGAGTCACAAGCGACACCACGCATGCGGAATCAAATTATTTTGAGCAACTATATCCCTTTTCGGCCCAGATTACATGCGTCGGAACTGAAAACGGATCCCATCTGGCGGCACGTTATCCGGGTTTGAAATACAAACAGGTTCAGCAGGGACAGCCCCTTCCGTTCGCCGATAATCAATTTGACGTAGTTTTCAGTAACGCGGTGTTAGAGCACACGGGAAATCGGGAATGGCAAGCCACATTTCTTGAAGAGATCTGTAGGGTAGGCAGGGGGTTTTTCGTCACTACACCTAACCGCTGGTTCCCATTCGAGCACCACACGGGACTGCCGCTTCTACATTTTTTGCCTCCAAAAGTCTTTCGAGGGCTCATTCAAAACACAAAATACAAATACTGGGCGAACGAATCCAATTTAAACATCTTAACGGCTGGACAGTTAAGGCGCATCCTACCAAAACAAGCTTGCGCCCATGTCGAGATTGTACAGTTAATGGGTCTTCCTGCCAATCTTATTGCATACACAACGAATGTAGAAACTAGGCACTAACCGCGAGAAATGCTCGGCGACGGCCCGACGAAGTCAGTTGGCATCCTAAGGCTACTAGCGGAAAAGTAGGGACGCTACTCATGATTCTCCGGGCGCCCGGATTTCCAGACTCGATTCAGAACGGGCGCCACCGTCCTATCGATCTCCGCCCGAAGCGCCGGATCGATGGTCGCGATCAAAGCCTCCAGGTTTGCGTCTACCTGGCTGCACCGGGGCATTCCAACCAGGGTGGATGCGGCATGCGGATAGTCCAGACAAAAGCGCAGCGCAACCGTCGAAACGTCGATCCCGTATCCGCGGCAAATGGCTGCCACCGCCTTGCCCGCCTGCTTCACCTCGTCGGCCGCGGGATGCCACGAGGGCGGGTCGCATTCGGTGAGAATGCCCATGTGAAGCGGAGAAGCGTTCAGCAGCCCGATTCCGTGTTCCCGGAGGACAGGCGTCAGCTCCGTATCGAGGTCGCGAACGAGCAGGTTGTAGCGGCAATACGACATGACGACATCCGTGTGGCCCCGGACCGCTACATCCGCTAGTACGTTTAGCGGAAATCCGGTGACGCCGATAAAACGCACTTTGCCCTGCTCTTTCAGCGTTTTCAATGCCGGAATCGTTTCGTGGACGATCTGCTCGCGATCGCCAAATTCGATGTCGTGCGCATGAAGGATATCGACGTAGTCCGTCCGCAACCTCCTGAGCGACTCTTCCACGCTTGCCGCCACATGCCGCGCCGAAAAATCGAAGCCATTCACGTCGTCGCGCCCACATTTTGTAGCCAAAACCACGTCTCCTCGGCGGCCCGCTAATGCTTTGCCCAGCCGCTGCTCGGCAAGCGTACGGCCGTAGTACGGGGAAACATCAAAAAGATTGATGCCGCTGTCGATGGCGTGGCGCACGGCGCGTTCACCTTCGTCAGCATCAATGGCGCCGAATTCATTCCCGAGCGGCGAAGCGCCGAAACCGATAACCGAGACTTTGAGATCCGTACCGTCGAGCGCCCTGTATTCCATTCCCGTCATGCCATCTCGACGAGAATCTTGCTATACGCCTGGGGCGCTTCACTCCAGGCTCGCAGCGCGTCTCCGGCTTCCTCCAGCCGCACCGTTCGCGAGATGGTGGATTCAACCGGGAACTGCCTGCGCTGCAGCATGTCGATCACATCCGGGAACTCGGTCAGCGAGTTTCGGGAACCCAGGATATCGAGCTCTTTTAAAATAAAGAGCTTTGTCTCATAAGTTACCGGCTCCTTCGCCCAGCCGATATAGACGACGCGACCCGTGGCAGCCACTTCCTCCACGGCCGTCCGGAATGTGCCTGGCGTACCGACGGCCTCAATCACAACGTCGGGGCCGTGCCCGTTTGTGAGATCCAGTAACCGTTCATGAAGAGGCTCGTTGCCGGAATGGACGGGATAATGAGCGCCGGCCTGTTTTGCAAGCTCGAGTTTCCGGTCGTCCAAGTCGATGGCGATAACGCTCGCGCCCGCGCGGGCCGCGGCTGCGATAGCCCCCAGTCCGACCGTGCCGCAACCGATGACGGCCACCTTGTCGCTACTCTGCACGCGCCCGCGCGAGACGGAGTGAAATCCGACCGCAAGCGGCTCGACAAGACTCAGTTCCCGCAAAGAGAGGCCTTCCGCCACGTGCGCTTTCTGCCAGGGAACCGTAAAAAATTCCTTCATGGCGCCGTCGCGCTGCACACCGAGCGTTTCATTGCGAAGACAGGCATTCGTTCTTCCGCGGCGGCATGCCGCGCACGCACCACAACTGTTGTATGGAGAAACTGTAACATTCAGACCGGCGCGTAGATGCGCGGGGGCGCCCTTGCCAACGTCGACAATAGTCGCCGCAATCTCGTGGCCGGGAATGCGCGGATATGAAACCAGCGGATTCTTGCCCCGAAACGTGCTCAAGTCGGTTCCACAGAAGCCGACCATCCGCGTCTGCAGCAGGACTTCTCCGTCGCCGGGCATAGCCTGCGCAATATCGCCGATCGCGCTTTGTCCGGGCGCCTTTATGATAAATGCCTTCATGGCTGCGAGTTTACCGAATCCAGTAGGCGGGAAAACTCGGTGTTATCGCACCAGCCTATTTGTTGAAGCGCGACAGCCCACGCAATCCTTTGAGGTTTCCGGTCTCGTCGCGCAGGAGGCACGTGCCCATGTACTGGCTTTTCGAGCGAGCCGACGCAAGGTCGCGATAGACGAACGATCCCTTCACGAAATAGTGGCAGACAATCGAGTAACGGGAGAGACCCAAATTCTTAGGCGGAGAGCCGCCGTGGATTAGATTGGCATGCCGTATCAACACGTCGCCCTTCCTGGCATGAAAGTATTGCGGCGCGATCCGGCTCACTGACTCCTGGATTAGCGGCTCGTATTTTGCGTGATAGGGCTTATAGCCGTTAATCTTGAAATCGGTTTCAGATATGCCTGCATCCTTACTGAACACGTACGGCAATTTGTGGCTACCTGGGTAATAAACAAGCGGGCCGCAGTCGGGATGTATGTCCTCGCAGGCGATCCATGCGGCGGTGAGATATCCAAGGGGATACGTCGTCATGTGAATGGAGTCTGAATGAATTCCTTGTTGCGAGCCTTTATGCGACGCAATTGTTTGCAGCGGCCTGGGATCGCGGCCCGTTAGCACGCTCAACCAGCGCAGAAGTCCCGGATGCTTCAGAATCCGGCAGAACGCTCCTACTTTCTTATGCGGGTTAAGGTAGCGTCCAGGATATGGATCGTGCTCCGCAGCGGCCTCAGGAGCCAGTTTGATTCTGCCGGCCTGAATAGCGCGCTCGTAGCCTTGCCATACCGCGTCGAGAATCGGACCGTCGATCAGCTTTTCGAGAATGATATAGCCGTGTTGCGACCAGTAGCGGCACTTCTCGGCTTCCTGTAGGCTGATTTCGCCGGATTGGAGCACGTCATCGATACGTTCGAATGCATCATCTCCGTCGAGCCATGGATAGGGGCCTGAGTACGGGAAATATTCTGCGCGAAATGCAGGAAGTTTCGATATTTGAACCGGCCGCTCAGCAAACAACCCGCGTATCGCCATTAACCGTCAGTTATTGCAGAAACGCGGCAATGCGGGAGAACGGTACGCGAGGGCTGAGCCGCGGAGGCGAGGGAGTACGCATGGCCCCGGGGCCACGGAATCGGCCGGTTTTGACTCAAACGGTTTAGAAGAAAACCGCTTGCGCCAGCATCACGAGGACGATCCCCGCAACTCCCATGATCAGCTTCATGACCGACCAGCTTTTTAGAGTGTCGGCAACGCTAAGTCCCAGGTATTCCTTCACCAGCCAGAAGCCGGCATCGTTCACGTGCGAGATGCTCGTGCCGCCGCAGGATACGGCCAGGACGAGCAACTCGGGCGAGACGTGCGCAAACTGCTTCATCAGCGGCGCTAGGATGCCGGCGGCAGTCACAATAGCCACCGTCGCAGAGCCTTGCGCGGCCCGCAACCCGGCGGCAGTGACAAAGCAAACCAGCAGCGGCGAAATGGAACTCGAAGCCAGCTCCTTTCCGGCATAGGCTCCGACGCCAGAATCGACAATTATCTGCTTCAGCGCGCCGCCTCCGCCGATGATCAGCAACAACGTCGCTATGGGCGCGAGAGATTTTGTCGCGGCCTTTGTAATCTGCTCCGGGCTTTGCCCGCGCCGCAGGCCTAGAAAGAGCATGGCGGTCAGAACAGACAGCAGCAGCGCCGTGAACGGATGACCAATGAAATCGTAGACTTCCTTGCCGGGCGCATGGAAATAGTCGGCGAGTGTCGCTATAAAGATTAGGATGACGGGAAGGACCAGCACAATGACGACAATGGCTACGGAAGGCTGGCAGCGGTCCGAAATCTCACTGACTCCGTTTGCATCCCCGGTAGGGGCAACAGGCGCCGGCAGCAGTTTGCTAATCCACTTGCCGTAGATGATTCCGCCAAGGATCATCAAGGGGACCGAGAGAATAATGCCGTAGATAATGATGCGCCCTACGTCCGCGCCCAACAACTGCGCCGCGACAGACGGAGCCGGATGCGGCGGCACAAGCGCGTGCAGAATGGTCATGGCAGCGGCGAGCGGAAGGGCATAGAGCAGTACGGAGCGCTTGGATTCGCGCGCAACGCTCCAGGCCAGCGGCACGAGAATGACGAAGCCAACTTCAAAGAACACGGGCAGCCCGACAAGAAACGCAGCCACCAGGACTGCCCACTGCGCATAATCGCGGCCGCTTTTGAGCAGCAGCCAATCGGCGAGAGCGCGTCCGCCACCGGAATCTTCGAGAAAGCGGCCGATCATCGCTCCCAAGCCGATGACGACGGCGATGAAGCCAAGTGCGTCTCCGAAGCCAGTCTGCATCGACTTGAGCACTTTCACAGCCGGCATGCCCGCCGCGAGTCCTAACGCCATGCTGGTGATGAACAGGGCGAGGAAGGCGTGCATGCGCGCGATCAGGATAAGAGCAAGCAGAAATCCAATCGCGGCAACCGTGATCAGCAGGAGATAGGGTCCGGGAGCCAAACGGTCGAGTATATACTGCCGATCACAAAGCCAGATAAATCGAGGGTTACAATCCGGTTTGGCCCCCTCTCGCTGTATTCGTGTTCATGAGCGCGACAACGTCGCGATTGTGGTGGACCCGGAGGGTGCGCGATCCGGCGCCGAATTCAGCGGCGGACTCACGGCCCGAGAACACATTCCGCAGTCGCACAAAATAGCGATTAGCACGATTGAGCGCGGTAGTCCGGTGCTTCGCTACGGGCAGATCATCGGTCGCGCCAACCGTGCCATTCCGGCGGGCAGTTGGGTTCGCGAGGAGATGCTGGACTTGCCGGCTGCTCCCGCGCTGGAGCAGCTTGCGCTGGCGACAAACGTTCCGGCGCCGCTTCCTCCGCTCGAAGGCCGCACGTTCCAGGGGTTTCGCAACGCGGACGGCAGTGTAGGGACAAAAAACATCCTGGGGATCACAACGACCGTGCAGTGCGTCGCGCCAACGGTGGATTACGCCGTCAGAAGGCTGAAAACCGAAGTGCTGCCGCGCTATCCGAATGTAGACGATATCGTGGCGATCACGCACACATACGGATGCGGCATCGCCATCGAGGCGCCCGGCGCGGCCATCCCCATTCGAACGTTGAAGCACATCAGCCTTCACCCGAACGTGGCCGGGCAGCCCCTGGTAGTCAGCCTCGGCTGCGAAAAATTGCAGCCGCAACGACTATTTGCGAACGCCCTGCCGGTACTCGAGGATTCAAACCTCATTCGCCTTCAGGATCAACGTGGCTTTGCCGAAACCGTGGCGGCGCTCATGCGGGCAGCGGAAAGGCAGTTGGAGTTTTTGAACCGCCGGGAGCGGCGGATGTGCCCGGCTTCGGAACTTGTCGTCGGGCTTCAATGCGGCGGCAGCGATGCATTTTCTGGAGTGACGTGCAATCCCGCCGTGGGGTATGCCGCGGATCTACTGGTGCGCGCGGGCGCCACGGTTCTGTTTTCCGAAGTGACCGAGGTCCGGGACGCCGTACATCTTTTGACGCCTCGCGCAGTGAACGAGCGGGTAGCGTTGGATTTGATTCGCGAAATGCGCTGGTATGACGACTATCTCGCCAAGGGCCAAGCCGATCGATCGGCCAATCCCACGCCGGGCAACAAGCGGGGAGGATTGGCAAACGTCGTCGAGAAGGCTCTTGGCTCAATTGCAAAAGCGGGAAGCACCGCCCTGATGGCGGTCGCCGGACACGGAGAACGAGTAACAGCCAAGGGACTGGTGTTTGCCGCCACTCCCGCAAGCGATTTTATCTGCGGAACGCAGCAGCTCGCCTCCATGAATCTGCATATTTTCACAACGGGCGAAGGTAGTCCATACGGTTTGGCGCTAGTTCCCGTCGTGAAAGTTTCGTCTCGTACGGCGCTCGCCGAAAAGTGGCCGGACCTGATCGACATTGACGCCGGCCGCGTCGCGACCGGCGACTGCACGCTTGAAGAAGCCGGACGTGAAATTTTCGAGTTCGTGCTGGACGTCGCAAGCGGACGAAAGAAAACATGGGCGGATCACTGGGGCCTCCACAATGCGCTTGCGCCGTTTAACCCCGGGCCGGTGACGTAAGGGCACGCACGGAGGCGATTCGCCAATTTACGAGGCCGCGAGCGCGTTCTGAAACCGAAACACCTGTAGCTTGCGATAGATAGAAGAATGCGATCCCGGATCGCTCCGGAACAAGCAGAACTGGCTCACTTCAAATGAACCGATAGACGCCGGTTGTATCTCCTCCACTTTCTGGCGGAGACGATTCAGCGGAACCGGGCTTTTGATTCGGGCCAGCGTCAAGTGGGGTGAAAACGGCCGATCTTCCTTGGCAATGCCAAACGGCGCCAGGCGATCTTCAATATTGCGCGCGAGTTGTTCGAGCGCCGGACCGGCATGCACGCCCGCCCATAGAACGCGCGGCGACCGTTCATTCGGAAACCAGCCAAGGTCGCGCAATTCAACCGAAAACGGCTCGCGGGGTAGTAATTCGGCGAGCGCCGTTTCCAACTCGTGCAAGCGATCCGACGGCCATTCGCCAATGAATTTCGTGGTGATGTGCAGGTTGTCCAACGGACTCCATTTGATGAGCGCCTCCGGACGAAGCATCGCCAACAGCCGGTCTAGCCGCAGGAGAACGTCATCGGACAGATCAATCGCTGTGAATAGCCGCATTCCAGACCACCAGTCGTGTTACTGTTCTACCGTAAATTGCAAATTCCCGACAACCACCATCAATTGAATGACGGAAGAGGTTCGAGCAACGCCGATCCCTGGTCCCGCGCGGCGCTGCTGCACGCTACGCGCCGGATTCCATTGGCGTTTTATGAACGGCCAACCATCGAGGTGGCGAAAAGCCTCCTCGGTTGTGTATTGTTTCACAATCGGAGCGCCGGCATGGTGGTGGAAGTGGAAGCCTATCTCGGATTGAATGACCTGGCGGCGCATGCATCGCGAGGGCTAACGGATCGAACCCGGGCTATTTTCGGGCCGCCGGGGCGTGCTTACGTCTACTTCATTTACGGCATGCACGAGTGCCTGAACGTCGTCGCGGAACCTGCCGGAATCCCCGGGTGCGTCCTGCTACGAGCCTTGGAACCGCTGACGGGCCTGATGGAAATGCGGGAGCGGCGCGCGTGCCATGGCAAACCGTGCATGCTGACAAATGGACCGGGTAAGCTGACGCAGGCGCTGGCAATCACACGCAACGAATACGGTGCGCGATTGGACAGAGGCGATCTGCAGATCCGCCAATGGAAATCACAGCCGGAGTTTGAGATCGAAATTTCGCCCCGGATCGGCATCACGAAGCACACCGAGTTACCGTTACGCTTCACGTGGAAAGGGCACCCCTGCTTAAGCCGGAAATGAAGGTGGCTTATTTTGGCCTGGGGACCTGAAGATCGTCACAAATCTTTCGCGCGAGGAACTCGTTGATTTCGCGATGCCGTGGAATCGCCGAACTCTCTGGCAATCCGGTTTACGTATACTGTGTGCCGATCCCCTCTCTCAAAAGCTCGCATCCCGACCTTTTGAGGTAGCGAAGACGATCTATCCGCTTCATGCCGCGGAGACGATCAATTTTTCACGGATGACCTCGGCGCCCGCAATGGATTCTTCCGCAAGCACGCGATTTGCTTCGAGAACGAGCGTTACTGCTTCATTGAGATTCTCGCGAGCGCCTTCGAGGGTATCGGCCTGCGTGTTCGCGCCCGGCAATTCCTCTACAAATGCTATATATCCTTCCGGCGCCTTCATGAAAACGGCCGTCAGATGAATCGACAGGGGTGTCAATGGTACCAGCAAAGCTCGCTCGTGGAACTCTGTTCCTCTCTCCATCATCTCAACTCAGCGGACAACTGCCGCATCCATGGCTGTTCCAGAGATTTGAGCCAGCAACGCGCCGGCATCCGCGGCGGTGAAGTCGGGTTTCACCAATTCGAGGGATTCGGGCTTCAGTCCCCAAAGCACGCCGCAGGCTTTGATTCCAGCGTTCCTCGCCGTTTGGATATCGACGTCGCTGTCGCCAATCATTAACGCGTCATTGAGATCTACACCGCTTTCTTTCAGCAGTGTTTCGATTCCGATAGGATCGGGTTTCTTGGCCGGCAGCGTATCGCCGCCAATCACCTGGAAGAAATAATCGGTCACCTGCAAAGCGCCAAGAATGTCGGTGCTGATGCGAGCGGGCTTGTTGGTCAGAACAGCCATTTTGTAGCCGGAAGATTGAAGCTCGGCGAGCACATCTCGAATGCCAGGGTAGAGGCGCGTATGTTCGAGCGAGTGCCGGCGGTAGTACTTGATGAAATAGTCCTGCGCAATCTCGAATTCGGGAGCCGATGGCTCGACCGCTAAAGCTCGCCGCACCAGCATGCCGACACCGTTGCCAACGTACGAGTTCACCGTCTTCTGGTCTATCTCCGGCCGGCCCATGTGCCGCAGCATGGCATTGGTGGAGATCGCGATATCCTGGCTTGAATCGATCAGTGTTCCGTCGAGATCGAAAATCAATAACTGCAAGTTAAACAATCCTTTCGTCCTTTGATGTCGGGGGAGCCCACCGGCGCTTCAGCTTCTCTATCTGCTGTTCGAATCCTTCGCGAAGTTCCCGCGGCGCAAATTCCGCGAGAACGGAGGAGATGCGCGTCGCGTAAGGCGCTACCCGCGATTCGCTGAGAAACGCAGGTGGCGATAGCGGGCTGAATGCAACAATCACAGCTACGGCTGCCGCCACAATCACGACGCCTCGCAAAAATCCCGCCGCGCCGCCGAGCAAGTGATCCAGCCAGCTAAGGCCAATCAGTCGAAATAGCCGGGCGATTAGCCACCCGGCCAGCGATCCGGCGATCATAACTCCGACAAAAATCAGAGCGAAGCCGGCGATCTTGGCGGCGACTGGGTCATGCACCCACGGCGCAAGTTCATCCGCGGCAATTCCATAGAACCAGAAGCCGGCGATGAAACCGGCAATGGTGGCCACCAGATGCATCACGACACGGGCCAGCCCTGTTCGCAGGCCCGACAAAACGGATGCGAGGATCAGTATCAAAATCACCGCGTCGAACCAATTCATAAGGCTTTGCCGGTCAGCCGCCGATAAGCCTCCTGGTATTTTTCGCTCGTTTTCCCGATGACCTCAGCGGGCAGCTTCGGGGCGGGAGGCCGCTTGTTCCAGTTCAGCGTTTCGAGATAATCGCGCACATACTGCTTATCGAAAGAGGGCTGCGGACCACCTGGCGCGTAGCCGTCGGCGGGCCAATAGCGAGAGGAATCGGGGGTTAACGCCTCGTCGGCCAACACAAGCTCGTCTCCGATGAAGCCAAACTCGAATTTCGTGTCCGCCAGAATCAAGCCGCGCTCGCCCGCATACGCCGCTGCCCGGCTGTAGATCGTCAGCGTGAGGTCGCGCAAGCGCGTAGCCAGGTCAGTTCCAATTTGCGAGGCAATCTGCTCAAACGATACATTTTCGTCATGCCCGGTCTGCGCCTTTGTCGCCGGTGTAAAGATCGGCTCCGGCAGACGCTCGCTCTCTCGCAAGCCAAGCGGAAGTTTGATCCCGCAGACCGCTCCCAGCGCCTGGTACTCTTTCCAGGCGGAACCCGATAAGTAACCACGCGCGACGCACTCCACCTCGACCATTTTCGCCTTCTTCACAATCATGGAACGGCCGTCGAGGAACGTGTTTAGCATCGCCAGCCGGGACGGGTATTTCCGTAGGTCTGCCGTGACAACATGCGAAGGAATCAGGTCTTTCAGGAAGTCGAACCAGAATAGAGACGTCTGGGTAAGAACGCGCCCTTTACAAGGAATGCCGCTCCCGAGAATACAGTCGAAAGCGGAAATCCGGTCGGTGACTATGAACAAAAGATCGTCGCCGAGTTCATAGATATCCCGCACCTTGCCTCTACCTCGCAGCCGCAGGTCGAAGAAATTAGTCTCCAGCAGAACGCCGTCTTTACACATGAATTTTGTCCAAACCTTGAGTATCACAGAGGGAAGGATTTTCCGGGTGTTCGCTCGCGAGAATTGCAATGTCTCCGTAATCCGTTGAATGCAAACGGCCGCTCAATCATTGGCGTTCAGCGTGCTTCTGAAGAAGTGTCGAATGGCGCCGTAGCCCGCCACGAGGGTGACGAAGACGCGCGCCAGCACCGAACCCCGACCGTAAGGGAGGGGCATCTTCAACCGAGCGGAAGGAGAAACGAGCAATATGAACTGGGATCAGGTCGAAGGCAAATGGAAACAGGTGAAAGGTTCGGCGAAACAGCAATGGGCAAAGCTCACTGATGACGATTTAACTTATATGGGCGGCAAAAAAGACGAGATAATAGGTCGCCTCCAGGAACGCTACGGCATCACTCGCGAGCAGGCGCAGAAGGAAGCGGACGATTGGGCAACCGCCCTCAAAGCGGAAGCGGACGCGCAGAGCGGTACTGCATCGAAGATCTGAGTTCACCTGACTTCACGTAAGGCTCGACGCTCCTGAATAGCCGCACCCGTCGAGCCGTCGAACGGCGGCGCTGTTTAGAGCCCTCGCTACACTGGGTTCGATGGCGCCGCCGTTTCGCTTTTCCCTATGCAATGAGGTTTTCGAGAAGACGCCGTTCGACCGCGCATGCGCAGCCATTCGGCAGATTGGCTACAACGGCATCGAAATCGCTCCGTTTACTCTGGCCGAATCGCCGGAAGAGATTAATGCGGAACAGCGCCGTGGATACAAACGATTGATGGCGGACGCCGGGCTTTCTTTTGTGGGCCTGCACTGGCTAATGGTGTCGCCCGCGGGTCTGCACGTCACAACTCCCGATACATCGCTTCGGGCGCGAAGCTGGGATCACATCCGCAAGTTGATCGATTTATGCGCCGATCTGGGCGACAACGGCGTCATGGTGTTCGGATCGCCAAAGCAACGAAACGCGGTCGAAGGAATGCCGCCGGCCGAGGCTACGCAGGTGTTTGCGAGCGAGTTGGCGAAGGTGGCGCCTCACGCGGAAGATCGCGGCGTGCGAATCCTGGTGGAGGCCCTTCCGAAGAGTCAGAGCAACGTGATTAACACGCTCGGGGAGGCTGTCGCCATCGTGGAACAGATCGGCAGTCCGGCCGTCCGGACGATGTTCGACACTCACAACGCGGTGGATGAGACGATTCCACACACCGAACTCATCCGCGGATTCTTTCCTTATATCGCGCATATCCATGTCAATGAAATGGACGGCCGCGAACCGGGCACTGGCGATTACGACTTCTCGCAACTTCTTAAGACCTTAGCCGATTTAGAATACAGGGATTGGGTTTCGCTCGAGGTTTTTGATTTCGCGCGCGGAGCGGAGGCAATCGCCCGCGGAGCACTTGAGCACCTGCGCTCACAACGATAGTTTGCGCGCAAAGCAGCCGCGGTCGTCGTCATTCGCGCTGCGCAATTTCACAAGGAGAAACATGAAGCGTTCAATTGTGACCGGGGGGGCTGGTTTCATTGGCTCGGCTCTGGTTCGCGGCTTATTGCGCTCCGGCCATTGCGTCGAAACGATCGACAATTTCGCGACCGGAAAGCGGGAAAACCTGGACGAGATCAGCGATCAGGTCAAGGTGCACACTGCAGATATCCGCCGGTATCACGAAATCGCTCCGATTCTTGCCGGCGCGGACCGGGTGTTCCATCTGGCCGCTATCCCGTCCGTCCCGAAATCGATTCTGGATCCGGTTCCCAGCCACGAAGCCAATGTTGACGGCACTTTCAACGTGCTGCGCGCAGCTGCGCAGGGTGGCGTAGGACGGGTGGTTTACGCCGCTTCGTCGTCGGCTTATGGGGATACCGAGGTGTTGCCAAAGGTAGAGACCATGCTTCCCCGCCCCAAGTCGCCGTACGCCGTCCAGAAGCTGCTCGGCGAGTATTATGCGAGCGTTTTCGCGTCCTGCTTCGGACTGGAAACGGTTTCGTTGCGTTTCTTCAACGTGTTCGGTCCGCGGCAGGATCCGACTAGCGTCTACTCGGGAGTGCTATCGATTTTTCTGACCTGTCTGCTGGAGCGCCGCAAACCCACGATTTACGGCGATGGAGAACAATCGCGCGATTTCACGTTTGTGGAGGACGTGGTCAACCTGCTGTTGAAGGCGTCGGAAGCGCCGAATGTCTCCGGCAAGGTGTACAACGCAGGCAACGGCAATCGCTATACCCTGAATGAGACATGGGCTCTTCTGCAAGCGATCGAAGGCGTGGACCTTCCCGCGAAATACGCGCCGGAGCGGCCAGGAGATGTACGCGATTCTCAAGCGGACGTGGCCGGGGCCGTGCGGGATCTCGGACATGAGCCTCAATACAGCTTCGAGCAGGGGCTGCGGCTGACGCTTGAATGGTACCGGCTCGATCAGGCCAAACGCGGAGCGAGCATCGCATAGACAGCAATCACGGGCATTCCGATATGGATTCAGGACCTTTGGGCGTTACACTGAAGGCATAGCAGTTCGTCGGCAATGCCCTTTATTCAGAACCAATTCGAGCGCAACTTTCTCACGACCTCGGTCGATTACGTCTTCAACTGGGCTCGGAAATCGTCACTCTGGCCCCTAACGTTCGGCCTGGCGTGTTGCGCCATTGAGATGATTGCTTCCACGACATCGCGCTTCGATATTGCGCGGTTCGGGGCTGAGGTGTTCCGCCCGAGTCCCCGGCAATCGGACCTGATGATCGTGGCCGGCACCGTCACTCTGAAGATGGCTCCGATTCTACGGCGGATCTATGAACAAATGCCCGAACCGAAATGGGTAATTTCGATGGGCGCCTGTTCGAGCGTGGGCGGTCCATTCAACACCTATTCGGTGCTGCAGGGCGTCGATAAAATCGTTCCGGTCGATGTATATGTCACGGGTTGTCCCCCCCGCCCGGAGAACCTGTTCTACGCACTGCTGAAGTTACAGGACAAGATCGACAATACGCCTCACCTGGTCCGAAAACCCACCTATGTCCGGTTGCAGGAAGACATGCTCGAAGACTTCAAACGCCGCGTGATGGTTGCTCAAGTCCAGCAACCCGTGGGCGCCGAGGAGTTGATCACGATCCGGTGAGCGGCAAATCCGTCGAGTCCCTGGATTTCCGTAAGGACAACAGCGGCATCTTCCGCTGTATCCCCTTCGAAGCGTTCGACTGGTTGGAACACGGGTTCTCTACCCGGCACGCCTCGGAATTTCTCGCGAGCCATCCGGCAATTACGCTTCGCCAGGTGCATTCGGCGCAAGTATGGAATGCGCATGGATTGGCAGACCGCTGCCGCGAAGGCGACGCCCTAATCTCGAGTGAGCCCGCTGAGCGAATCGGTGTGCGGACGGCCGACTGTGTTCCGATCCTAATGATGGACCCGAACACTCGTAGCATTGCCGCCGTGCATGCCGGCTGGCGCGGCACGGTAGCAAAAATCGCCTTACGCTCGGTCGAGGGCTTACAAACCGGCTTCAGCGTCAACCCTGCGAATTTACGCGTCGCAATTGGCCCATGTATCCGGAAATGCTGCTATGAAGTGGGAAGTGATGTGGCGTGTCAGTTCCAGGAGTTTTTCCCGGAATGGGCGGAACACGGGCAAACTTTATCGCGCAAACGAATCGATCTCGCGGAGGCGAACCGGCGGATTTTGCTCGCGGCGGGAGTCTCTGCAGCGCATATTTACGACTCCGGACTGTGCACATTCTGCCAGGCTACAGATTTTTTTTCCTACAGGCGCGAACCGGAAGATCCCGGTCGAATGATTTCATTTATCGCACGATTGTAGGATCGGGGCGTGCCTCGACGGCGTTAGCTTCAACGATTTTCGTCGCACCATCCCTGCCAATAAAAAACCGGCGCGTGAACCGTTTCGGGGTCACGCGCCGGGGTATATGAATAGAGAGAGTAAGGGCTGTAAACGAGGTTACGCGGCGCTAACGAGCATCTCTTCGAACGTGTCCTCGGTGCCCTCTTCGCGGTGTCTATCGGCCTGCTCCTGGCATTGAATACACAAGGAAGTCCACGGCACGGCGGCCACCCTTTTCGGGCTGATTTCTTCCTCACAATGCAGGCAGATACCGAACGAACCCTCATCAATGCGACGGAGAGCCGACCTCACGGCACGGAGGAGGTGAGACTCACGGTCGAGATTGCGGATTGCCAACTCACGCTCGGAGGCATGTTGGACTTCATCCAGCGCGTCGGCGCTTTTCTCGATGGTGATCGCGTCGCGCTTTCTAACGATGCGCTCCAGCTCTTCCTGCTTTGTTTCCAAAATTTTCTTAAATTTGCTCAGTTCGGTCTTCGTCATTTTTATTTCTCCTTCTCTCAAACGTCGCTACCCAAATAAAAAACCTCCAACTAACTCAACCTTGTCGTTTAGACGCAAGATGCGGTCAAAGGGTTCAAAAACGGTACCACAAAACGGAGTGGTTTAAAAGCCGCGCCGGCCGGCAGCAATTTCGAAGTGAAAGGGCTGTGTGCGGGCCTGCTCTCTTCGGAGTGGCCGACAGTCCGGGCTTCATTGGCTCCGCCAATCGGCAGGGACTCCGTGAGAGATCTCCAAATCATACCACAGACCCCGAGCAATTCAAACACCATATCTACCCGACACTTGCGGGCCACCGGATCTAATTGATTCCCATTAAGCATTCTCGCCTGGACCTTTTATCGGCGGCGCCGCGCCAAAACCTTACCTTTCCGCCTTTCAGATCAATAACAGCCACCGTTGTTTCATCCGGCCGCTGCCGGATCAGACGCAAGGCTACAGCAACACGGGTACTAATGAAAAGCTGGTATGATCCCGAGTGCCCGGCATTCACCAAACGGTTCACTATCGCAGCGGTTCGGATATCGTCGACAGAGATCCGATAGCAATAGGTACGGGTTACGGAAAAAACTTCTCAGAAAAATTACATTGCGCGGGGACACCGCGCGAATCAATGTGAAAGACGCGAAGGCTATGTGCGCGTTTATCGCGGATGAAGGCTGATCACGGTGGCGATCACGCCAAGGTTGCGGGCATCGCCGGTCGTCGTGAACGTTTTATCAATTTGGAAATCCGCAGTGACGGTGCTGGAGGTCAACGCGTTTGCGGGAACCGGCTCGCGATAGATGAACTCGCCGGGCTTGGAGATCGTCATGGGCGGCAGATCGGCGGCGCCTATCGCCGAACTCAGTATCACCTGACCGCCGCGCTTGTCCAGACCTTCTTGTGTCATGGTGCCTTGCAACGTCAGAATGGCGCCATTCTTCTGGCCATCGGGCGGAACGGCCAATTGAACTTCGAATACCTTGCCCGTCCAGCGCCAGGCGCCTCCCTCAAGATCGTAAAAGCCTGAGAGCAGTTGCTTCTCGGTGTGAAGGTCGGCCATACGCACCGTGGATTGGGGGCCTCTGTTGCGGCAGGCAACGGTCAGCAGGCATAGCGCTGGAATCAAGGAAAGCCGGATCAGTTGGCGTCGGGACATCCTTCTATTTGTACCAAGCAACTGTAGAAAGTGGACCGCTCCCCGCTCCCCATATCCGGGAGATCTACTGGTACACTCTGCGATGACCAAGGTTAGATTTGCCGTTCCCCCTTTCTGTCTCTTTTCGCTGTTCTAGACGCCCTCCATTGTATTTGCGAAAAAACTGAGCGCGGTGAGGGCTCGAACGGTCTTAGTTGATGTACGTGCAGCATGAATGCGGATCTCGTGTCCAGAACGACAGTCAGTGAGTGGGCGAATTTGCTAGGGCAAGAGGCCGCCCGAGAGCCCGAGGCGGCGTTTGCGCTGTTGGTGGAGCGCCAGTCGCGATTCGTGTTTCACATTGCGTATACAGTGTTGCGGAATGCCGAAGATGCGGAAGACGTCGTGCAGGACACATTTTTAAAGCTGTTCCGAACCGGGGCATGGAAGCAAATGCGGGATGAAAGGCGCTTCCTGGCGCGTATGGCGTGGCGGATGGCGGTTGGCAAGAAACCGGCCAAGCGCTCCGCCTTGAAATACGAACCGCCTGAAGTTGTCTCCGAAGAAAGCACCCCGGAAGGAGCGTACGTCGTAGCAGAGCGGCGTCGAACGATTTACCGGCTCATTGATGCCCTGCCGGAAAAGCTGCGAAGACCTTTGGCCCTTTCCTCAATTCAAGAGATGACGACGCCCGAGATAGCGGCCATTATGGACTTGCCGGAGGGCACCGTGCGGCGGCTTCTAATGGAAGCGCGGGCGTTAGTGAAAGAAAAGATGGCGCGAATGGAGGGCTACAACCATGCGTGAACAGCGGGATCATTTGGACGAAGCGCTGGATGACGCCCTGGCGAGCTACTGCGAAGCGCCTGAGACTGAGGGGCTGGAACGACGCACGTTGGCGCGGGTCACTGAGAGGGCGAGGCGCACGCGTTCGATGAAACTCTCAGTGATGGCTGTTGCCGCAGCGGCGGCAGCAGTCATCGTGTGCCTGTTCTGGTTGGCGACCCCCAAAACGCCGGTACAAACTCGCCCGGCAAATACGACAATCCTTGCTTTGAGGAAAAGTGAAGCACCGCCCCAGGTACGACCGATTCCTGTACCCGAACCTGCGTTTGTGCCTGCGAATGCTGCTAAGCCGCGAAAAATTCGAAAAAAACCAACAGAACCGAAGTTACCTCAGTTCCCAACGCCGGCCCCCCTGACGAGTGAAGAACGGGCGCTGATCCAGTTGGCCACCCGCGATGCTAAGGACGTTCCGAGAGAATTGACTTACTTTGGCGGTCCGGTCAAGCCAATCCGCATTACGGCGATTGATATCAAACCACTCCGATTAGAGTGGGACGCAAAGGAGAAAAGATGCTGCGATCGATGATAGTGCTCGGTTTGGCGGGCTTGATGAGCCTGACGTGCCTGGCGCAAAGTGATGCAAGCGCATCGGGAAAGAAGCCCACTGCTCCACAAACACCAACGAGCGCTTTGAAAAAGTCCTATCACCTTACTTTTGTGGTGCAGGAACTCGATAATGAGCGGGTAATTAACAGCCGCTCCTACTCCATGATCATGAGTGAAATGGGACAAAGTTCCATTCGTGCAGGCGAGAAAGTGCCGTATTCCTCAACCACTGGAGCAAATACTGAATGGCAACAGATCGATGTAGGCGTCAATATCGACTGTCGCGGATTGCAAGCCACGGATAATGGCGTTTCTCTAAACATAAAGGCTGACATTAGCAGCGTGATGGAAAGTCACGGGGCAAACAGCGCGCCTGCCTCGCCGCCCATCATCCGAAACAATCAATGGGAATCGAATGTCGTATTGCCGCTGAAGCAACCATCCGTCTTATTCTCCTCGGACGACCCCGCGTCGAAACGGAGGATGCAACTACAATTGACGATTACGCCGATCCGATAAAGGAGATCCTCTTATGAGGCGGACTTTTCCTCAGCGAATGTTGCTTATCTGTCTACTGTCAATGGGTAGTTCGCCTCTCTTTTGCCGATCGCGTTCAGCGATACACTGGGGGCCAAAGCAGGACGCTCTACAGTTGGGGATCAATATCTCCAGTGAGAATCGCAATCCACAGTTGAATGTTTTTTTCGCCAATCGAGGAAAGCGCCCTTTCACAATAGACCTCGGGGAGGGCGGTGATCTCGCCGGGTTTCCCTTTCGAGTGTGGGCTGTGAATCCGAAGACCGGCGAAGAGAAGTATTTGTTTATCTTTATAGGCTCGGGAGGACCTGCCGCCCTAGTCAAAGTGGGCCTACGTCTGCCGACTGTCAAAAAGCAGGTGCCGGGAGGAACTGCTTTGAAAGTATGGATTCCATTGCGAGTGGTCGGCAGGGATTTAGGCCGTGAACAATCAGCCAGCACCTTGCTCCATCAAGGCTACAAGCTGATCGTTCGATATGAGTATTCCAGGCCAGCTAACAAGCTTCAAGCACTCGATATGGAGTTGGCGGACCATCCAGACTTATGGTTCGGCAAGGCGGTTTCAGGAGAAGTGGGGTTGCCCAAGGAAATGGAGCCGCACTAAACTGGGGTTTCCCATTCATTTTGGCGTTGCCACCACAGGCAGGACTGGCGCCTTCTTGACACGTCAGCGATGACGCCTTCCCCGGTAGCGCGGCCCGTTTACGCCCAGCTATATCCGCTGCTCGCCAGCGGCAGCGAGCGAATGCGCTGCCCCGTGGCCGCGAAGATCGCGTTGCACACTGCCGGTATCACCGGCGGCAAGGCCGGTTCGCCCAGACCGGTCGGCGGATAAGTGGTCTTCAGGAAATGCACCTCGATCTGAGGAGCCTGGCTGATGCGGAGCAACTGATGCTGATTGTAATTTGTTTCGACAACCTTGCCGCGTTCGAGCGTGATCTGCTGATGCATCAGCTCGCTTAAACCATCGGTGATGGCGCCTTGCACCTGAGCCTCGGCCCCGGTCGGGTTGACAATCTGGCTGCCGACATCGCCGCACGCCCAAACCTTGCTGACCTTGATCGCTTTGTTTGGTGTGACACTCACCTCCGCGACATGCGCGAAGTAGCCCTGGAAGCTGTGATGAAACGCAATTCCCAAAGCAGTGCCCTTCGGCAGCTTGCGCCGGCCCCATCCCGATTTTTCCGCCACAAGTTGAACGACTACGCGCATGCGGGCGGCGTTATACGCCTCTTCCTTCTCGCCGGCGTGCGCGAGTTCATGGTCCAGCAGATCCAGCCGGAACTGCACCGGGTCCTTGCCGGCGGCGTGAGCCAATTCGTCAATGAAACTTTGCATGACGAACGATTGTGAATTCGCTCCCGGAGCCCGCAACGCGCCGGTCTTCAAAATTAGCGGCATCACGGATGAGTACATGGCGAAATTCGGAACGAAGCCCGAAGGAAACTCGGATGCCTGAATGCCCGCGGAAGAGGAGAATTGTTCTCCCTCGCCGTAACTGACAAAGTGATTGCTCCAGGCGACGATTTTGCCCGACCCATCCACCGCGCCTTTCAGAAAATGGAAGCCGCCGGGACGATAGTAGTCGTGCGTCATATCGTCTTCGCGCGTCCATAACAGCTTGACGGGAACGCCGGCCGTTTTTGCGATATACGACGCCTCCACCATGTAGTCGTTGTAAAGGCCCCGGCCGAACGAGCCTCCGGCGCGAAGGGAATGAATCGTAATGTCGTCTTCGGGTATGCCGAGCGCCTTCGAAACTAGTTCACGGCCGCGGCCGGGCTGTTGGCTGGTGGTCCAGATCTCGAGCTTGCCGCTATTGAACCGCGCGCTGCAATTCCTCGGCTCCAGCGGCGCGTGCGAAATGAAGGGGTACGAGTATTCCGCTTCTACCGTTTTCGCGGCGCTCTTCATGGCGGCATCCACGTCGCCGTCGTTTTTCAGTGTGCGGGCGGGGGCCTGGCGCGCCAACTCCCGAGCGCGCGCCGCAAACTCCTGTGTACTCTGGCTAGCGCCGGGACCGTCGTCCCATTTCACCTGCAGTTTCTTACGCGCCGATTCCGCCGCCCACCACGTATCCGCCACAATGGCAATACCCGGTTCAAGCCCCGGATCGCGTTCGATCACCGGCCCAACCTTCACTGTGCCTTCGGCGACAAACGCGTGCCGCACGCCCGGCATGGCTTTAATTTCATCCAGGTTCGCGCTGGCTACTTTGCCGCCGAAAACGGGGCACTTCTGATACACGGCAAAGAGCATGCCGGGCATTGTGAAATCGATGCCGAATATCGCTTTGCCGACCGTAATATCGGGAACGTCGATACCCGGCGTCCACTGGCCGATGATCTTGTACTCGTTGGCCGGCTTTAGCACCACGGATTTCAAGTCGGGAACCGGCATGGTGGCCGCGGTCGCCGCAAGCTCACCATAACCCAACGAGCGGTCGGTCTTGCGATCGTATACGCGGCCATTGGTCGCGTAACACTGCGACTCGGGAATACCCCACATTTTCGCCGCGGCTTCAATCAGCATCTGCCGTCCGGCGGCGCCCACTTGCCGCATTGGAACCCAGTTGTTCGAGGCCGCACGGCTGCCGCCCGTGGATTGCAAGCCATATTTCGAATCGAGATCGGCCTGTACCACTTTGACTTTCTTCCAGTCGACCTCGAGTTCCTCGGCGATCAGCATGGGCAGCATGTTCCGGACACCCTGTCCAATTTCAGGATTCCTGGCGACGAGCGTCACGGTTCCATCCGGCGCGATGCGGATAAAAGCCCTGGCGTCAAACGGCGGCTGTCCGTGAGCCTGCGCGAGCGCTTTCGGCGCGGAGTACAGGCCCAGCATCATCCCTCCACCGGAGAGAGCAGTCGCTTGGAGAAAAGAGCGGCGGGTTAGGCGCATAACTTATATGCCTCCTTTTTCGGCGCCGGCAGCGGGAGCCTTGGCTTGCATTAGCGCCGCTTTATGAATCGCCTGCCGGATGCGCGGATAGGTTCCGCACCGGCACAAATTGCCGTTCATACCAGCATCGATGTCCTCGTCGCTTGGATGAGGGTGTTTGGCGAGCAACGCAGCGGCGGACATGATTTGGCCGGCTTGGCAATAGCCGCATTGCGGGACGTCGATCTCTCGCCAGGCAATTTGCAGCGGGTGCTTGCCGTCCGGCGAAAGCCCTTCGATAGTGGTGACTCGCCCGTTTGCGGCGCTCGCGGCCGGCGTCATACAAGATCGTACGGCTTGACCATTCAAATGAACCGTGCAAGCGCCGCACTGCCCGATGCCGCAGCCGTATTTCGTTCCATGGAGGTTGAGTACATCCCGAAGCACCCAGAGAAGCGGGGTCTCCGCGGAGACATCGGCGGTAGTCGTCCGCCCATTCACGGTGAATTGGATAGACATAATCTTTCTTCCAACAATACTCCAGTAAAAGTGCGCCTGGCGGTCCAGTTCGAACGATCGGATTACGACGGATTTGGCCCCATGGATCTTACTTGCTTGCTTACGCTCGCACGCCTGCCGTAATCAGCGCCAGAGCCTCATCCCCGTGCCGCTGAATCATCTCCGCGCTCAGTGGCTTCCCGTTGCCGGGCCATATACGTTGCAGGCGTTGCGCCGTACAGTAATAGAAACAACAGGCGCCTACGATATTGATCGCCGTATGCCAGGCGTCCACCGGCCTGAATATTCCCTGGCGCTGGCCGCGCTCCAAGATGGTGGCCAATAAGTGATACAGCGATGGAAAACCAATCTTGTCGTAGTAAGCGCCTCGGTTCTGAATCGCTTCAAAGAACAGCATCGCGGGAACACCTGGTTTTCGAGCCGTCAGGTCCAGAATGCGCCGGACAACCCGGTCCAACGCTTCGCCCGGATCGGCATCGGGTTCCGCGAACTGTTGCAGCGATAGCAGGAGGGGTGCAAACACCTGTTCGAGCGCGGCTTCGTATAGCTTTTCTTTGCTCACGAAATAGTGATAGATCAGGCCCTTGGTCACGCCCGATCGCTCCGCAATGTCCTCCGTGCGCGCCGATTCCAGACCGTGCTTGGCAAACTCCTGTTCGGCGGCGGCCAGAATGGCCGCGCGCGTAACTTCACGGTCGCGACCGCGGACCGGCACACTTCCGCGCCGGCTAACTGTAGGCGTTGACATGATTTATTTGAACCCGATGGTATATTCCCGCCTCGATTATACGCCCGATTTCAAAGCCTGGGTTGGCTCGAAAGCTATCTAGCCAGAAATCGTTAACTGACTGACTGGATAGTTAATAAAGCTGCGTCTTCGCGGTTCTGAAGAGCATCTTCTTTTCAGGAACGCTTCATGACGCCTCGCCTCAGTAATTCTCCTTTTTCCATTTATTCCGGTCTCAATTCGAAACTGCCATGGATCGCCATCGTGCTCCTTGCATTCGTCTTACTGTTTGCCGCAGCTTGCAGTAAGGGCTACGCCGAACGGCCGGCGTCTCCACCTCCTCCTAGTGTGTCCGTGGTCGAAGTTCAGCCGCGCTCGGTTCCTATTTACGCGGAATATGCGGCGCAGACATTTGCTCGCGACGAAGTGGAAATTCGCGGCCAAGTCGATGGCTACATTCGTAAGCGCCTTTTCAAAACCGGAGCCGATGTCAAAGCGGGAGAACCTCTTTATATTCTGGATCTCCGTCCCTATCAAGCGGATGTCGCGAAGGCCAAAGGCGACGTTGCGCAAAGCGAAGCAAATGTTGAGTTCGCAAAACGTCAAGTCGCGCTGCTGCAGGCCCAGGCGGATCTCGCCGAGGCGCAGGCGCACGAATTGAAGGCGCGGCAAGATGTCGATCGGCTTACGCCACTGGTTCAGCAGGATGCCGCCGCACAGCAGGATCTCGATAACGCGATAGCGGAATTGAAAGCAAATCACGCGGATGTGGAAGCAAAAGAGGCAAACGTCGAACAGACGCGGTTATCGACGCGAATCCAAGTCGCTACATCAACCGCGCAATTGCAGGCCAATCAGGCGCTCTTGCGCACGGCGCAACTCAATCTCGAATACGCCACCATCGTCGCTCCGGTCAGCGGACGTGTTGGAGACAGTCTGATTCAGGTCGGCGGCCTTGTCACCAAAAATTCCGCGCAGCCCCTAACCACCGTAGTTCCGCTCGATCCCATCTGGGTGCGGTTCAAAGTGAGTGAGTCGGACTATCTCAATTTCCTGAAATATGCCGGCTCCGACGATCTGCATCACTCACCGCTGGAATTGCTGTTGGCGGATGGCTCTGTTTTTCCGAACGCGGGTCGTATCCAGAACTCGAACAACCAGGTCGACCCGAAAACCGGAACTCTCGAACTGCAGGCCACGTTCGCGAATCCCAAGCACGTTCTGCTGCCGGGTCAATTTGGCCGGATTCGTGTGCGAATCCGCGAACGCCAAAACGCCTTGCTGGCGCCACAGCGCGCAGTCGAAGAACTGCAAGGGATGCAGTCCGTGCTGACGCTGGGACCCGGGAACAAAGCCCAGGCGCGCAGCGTGGTGCTGGGAGAACATGCGGGACCCGACGTGATCGTCGAGCAGGGGTTGAAACCCGGAGATCGCGTCATCGTTGAAGGGTTGATGACCGTCCGGCCGGGCTCTGTTGTCGATCCGCAGCCTTATCACCCGACGCCTGTCGCCGCCGAAGCTAATTAACAGCATTCGCCTTAACGGGATTCTTCATGTCCAAGTTATTTATCAATCGTCCTGTATTCGCAATTGTAATCGCGATCGTCATCGTGCTCCTGGGCGCCGTCGCCATTCCTGGACTGCCTGTCGCTACTTATCCGGAGGTGGTGCCGCCGGTAGTTGAGATCACCGCAAATTATCGAGGCGGCAACTCGCTCGATCTCGAAAAAACCGTTGCGCAACCAATCGAGCAGCAATTAACCGGGCTCGACGGCATGACTTATTTTCTGTCGCGCAGTTCAAACAACGGAGCGTTGACGATTGATGTCACCTTTGAGCTGGGCACGGACGTGGACCTGGCGACCGTGAAGGTGCAGAACAAAGTGAGCGTCGCTATGCCGCAACTTCCACAGGAAGTGCAGCGTGAAGGCGTCACCGTCAAAAAAGTCTCGTCCGCCTTCCTGTTCGCCATTGCCGTTTCCTCCGTCGACGGCCGCTACGACTCGCTCTTTCTGAACAATTTCGCGACCATCAATCTCGTCGATAAAATCGGCAGCCTGCCGGGCGTCGGCGATGCCCGCATGGCCGCGCCGCAGAATTACGGAATGCGCCTCTGGGTGAATCCGGACAAAATGGCCGAACTGGGCGTCACCGCAACGGATGTAAACAACGCGATCCAGGCCCAAAACAGACAGAACCCCGCCGGCGCCATCGGACAGCCGCCGGTCGGTGGGAACAGCGATTTTCAATATCCGGTCAACGCCAAGGGACGCCTAGAAACGCCGGAGCAGTTTGACAATATCGTTGTCCGCGCGCAACCGGATGGCTCCCTTTTGCGATTTCGGGATCTTGGACACGCATCGCTCGGCGCTCAGGATTACGCGAATTTCAGCCGACTGAACAGTCATCCCGCCGCCGTCATTATCGTGTTTCTGTCTCCTGGGGCAAATGCGGTCGATACCGGGAATCGCGTTCTCTCTTTCATGAAGCAGGCGAGTCAGTCTTTCCCCACGGGAATTCGATACGACGTTAACTACGATGCCACTAAATTCATCCGCACTTCGATTCGCGACGTTATTGAAACTCTGCTCGAAGCGATTCTCCTGGTCGTGCTCGTGGTGTTCCTGTTTCTGCAGAACTGGCGCGCCACGCTGATTCCCCTGCTTACGGTTCCCGTTTCAATTGTCGGAACGTTTGCGCTCTTTCCTCTGCTTGGTTTCACCATCAACATGACCAGCATGTTTGGTCTAGTGCTGGCCATCGGGATGGTGGTGGACGACGCCATTGTGGTGGTAGAAGCGATCCAGCACAATCTCGACCTCGGAATGACGCCCAAAGAAGCGACTTTTCGCGCAATGGAAGTGGTTTCGGGGCCCGTCATCGCCATCGCGTGCATATTGGCGGCGGTCTTTATCCCGGTAGCCTTCCTCGGGGGCATCAGCGGCCAGATCTATCGCCAGTTTGCTTTGACCATCGCCGTCTCAGTGCTGCTGTCGGCCTTCACCGCGCTTTCGCTCACTCCGGCGCTCAGCGCAATGATTCTCCGGCCGAGGCGCTCGACACGAGGACTACTGGGGCGTTTCTTCAATCGATTCAACCAAGCGTTCGAGTGGACGACGCATCGCTATCTCGCGGGCGTCCGCGTTTTGATTCGCCGGTCGGCCCTGGCCATGGTTTCGCTTGCGGCGCTCTATCTCGCGGCCGGCTTCCTGTTTAAAACGCTTCCTGCCGGATTCCTGCCCGACGAAGATCAGGGGGTCTTCTTTGCAGCCGTTCGCTTGCCGGATGGAGCCTCTATCCGGCGCAACGAGCACACGACCACGCAGATCGAAAAGATTCTGGCGTCCACGCCGGGAGTGCAGCAGGTGACTACCTTCGGCGGCATGGATTTCGTCACTTCGACGAACAACTCGAACGTCGCGACGATCTTTGGCACATTGAAACCCTGGGAAGATCGCACATCGAAACAGACTCAGTTCCAGGCCATACTGGCCCATGCGCAGCAGGGCTTCTCCCAGGTGCGCGACGGGTTCTCATTCGCGTTTGGGCTACCGCCGATACTCGGGCTCGGCACTTCCGGCGGGTTTGAGCTGATGCTGGAAGATCGCGGCAACGGTAGTATTGCCGATCTGTCCCGTACTGCGGATGAACTCCTGGCGGCCGCGCGGCAGCGCCCCGAACTTGGAAACGTCGTCAGCACATTTCGAGACAACGTTCCCGAATACGAAGTCAGCGTGGATGTCGACAAAGCGCAAACGCTCGGCATTCCGGTGAGCGATGTCTACGATTCGCTGCAGACGTTTCTTGGCGGATTGTATGTCAACGATTTCAACCGCTTCGGCAGAACATGGAAAGTTTTGATGCAAGCCGACGCGCAATACCGGGATCGTGTAAAGGATATCAACCGGTTTTACGTGCGCAGTTCGCGGGGCGACATGGCGCCCCTCGGGACGCTCGTCAGCGTGAAAGAGGTCAGTGGTCCTGAAGTGATCTACCGCTACAACCGGTATCGAGCGATCGATATTCTAGGGCAGGCCGCTCCAGGCTATAGTTCCGGCGAGGCAGCGGCAGCAATGGAGCAGGTGGCGAACAAGACGCTCCCCAAAGGCTACGGTTATGAGTGGACCGGCACGGTCTATCAGCAAAAGCTGGCGGAAGGCAAAGAGGGCTATACCTTTGGGTTGGCTGCGGTGTTGGTCTTTCTCTTTCTTGCGGCGCTGTATGAGAGCTGGTCCATCCCATTCGCGGTGCTGCTCGCGGTTCCTCTCGGGATCTTCGGAGCCCTGCTTGCCGTTTTCCTGCGCCATTACGACTACGACATCTACACACAAATCGGCATTGTGACGCTGATTGGGCTCGCGGCGAAGAATGCCATTTTGATTGTGGAATACGCCAAAGATCGGCGCGAAGAGGGCATGTCCACCATTGAGGCAGCACTTGACGCAGCGCAACTGAGGCTGCGCCCGATTTTGATGACGTCATTCGCATTTATTCTCGGCGTTCTTCCACTGGTGCTGGCGACGGGCGCGGGAGCATCTTCCCGCCGCGCTCTTGGCACGGCAGTATTCGGCGGCATGAACGCCGCTACGCTGCTGGCCATCTTCGCGGTGCCCGTTTGTTTCGTAGTGGTCTCCCGGCTCGCCGAGCGCCGCAAGAAGACGCGCGCGGAATCCCTGGAAGACGTAGTAGGAGCTTCTCGATGACTCGGATCGCGGTTGTTCCCTTACTTGGAGCCCTCTTGCTCACGTCGTGCGCAGTGGGTCCGAATTATAAGCGGCCACAAGTGCCCGTTCCGCCTCAGTTCAAAGGCGAGCCAGCCAGCGCGGCGCCAACTAGCGCGTCCATTGCCGGGATGCGGCCTTTCGATTTGTTTCACGACGACACTCTGACGGCGTTGCTCAAAACCGCGCTCGCCAATAATAACGACCTGGCGATTGCCGCCGAACGCGTTCTCGAAGCACGCGCTCAGTATGGAATTACCCGCTCGGTATTGTTTCCATCTGTCGACGCCACCGGACAATTTGTCGCGGCGCGTAGTTCGTCGGTGGGTTCATACACATTTGTTCCAGCCGGCCTGGACTTGGCATCAAGCTACACGCAAGCAGGATTTTCGCTGTCTTGGGAGCTTGACCTCTGGGGTCGTCTGCGCCGGCTGACGGAATCCGGCCGCGCGGAGTATCTCGCGTCCGAAGAAGCTCGCCACGGCGTTGTCGATACCGTGATCGCCGACGTCACCACCAATTATTTGAATTTGCTGGAACTGGACCGTGAGATTGAGATCGCGAAACAAACACGAGACACTGCGAAAAACAATCTGAAGCTCATACAAGCCCGGCATGAA
This sequence comes from Bryobacterales bacterium KBS 96, assembly GCA_000381625.1. GTDB lineage: Bacteria > Acidobacteriota > Terriglobia > Bryobacterales > Bryobacteraceae > KBS-96. The sequence continues at coordinate 5,879,977 of KB906767.1, read as the reverse complement.
CGCGGGGCGGCAACCGGTTTGGACGTACGGCAGGCCCAGGAACTTCTATACACCGCCACCGCGCAAATTGCGGCCACGGAACGAGCGCTTGGCGAAACGGAAAACGCTCTAAGCCTGCTGCTCGGTCAAAATCCGACGGCGATTGCGCGTGGTGTGAGTCTTTCCAATTTTCCGGAACCGGCCGCGATACCCGCCGGCCTTCCATCCACGTTATTGGAGCGAAGGCCGGATATCCGCCAGGCCGAAGATGCCTTAATTTCCGCAAATGCGCAAATCGGCGCGGCCAAGGCGCTCTACTTCCCGCAAATCTCGCTAACCAGCTTCGTTGGCGGACAGAGTCGGTCGTTATCGTCGTTGTTCACAGGGCCGGCTCGCCAGTGGGCGCTGGCTCCCAATGCGGACCTCGCCATCTTTAATGCCGGCCGGATTCGCAATAATGTTCGTCTAACGGAAGCGACACGGCGCGAGATGCTCGCAAACTATCGAAAAGCGGTTCAAAACGCGTTTCGGGAAGTTTCGGATTCGCTGATCGGGCACGACAAGAACGTGCAGCAGCGAAAACAGCAGGAATTGCTTGTTCAGGCGCTCGAAGATGCGGACCGCCTCTCGAAACTGCGCTACAAGGGCGGCATCGACAGCTACTTGCAGGTGCTCGACGCCGAGCGCAACTTGTTCCAGGGCCAGCTTACGCTGGCGCGTCTGCGGCGCGACGAACTGGTTTCAGTCGTGGAGTTATATCGGGCGCTAGGCGGAGGATGGCAGTAAGACGCAGGTTTTGTTCACAACCGTGAGGCTCGGGACGGGCATGCCCGTCCCCTACACGAACTCATCCGCTGCCTACGCCCCCAACACATCGGCGAACACGAACCCGTCGCGCTCGACGACCTCGCCATTCCTAATAGCAATTGGCCGAGAGAAGACCGGAGCGTCGTAGACAAATGTGTGAAACTCGCCATTTTCGCCGCATGGATCGACCATCGGCGGCAACTCGTTCAGAAACTTCGCGTCGAATTCGCGGCTCGCAAATGAGCGGTCGAGTTTCTTCGGATCTACACACGTGACACGGGATTTCACTCCCGCGCCGATCATTTCTCGCGCCAGGTTTTCAGTAGGCATGCGCCACAATGGAAACAGCGGCTCGATGCCGGTTCCTGAGAGGCGGCGCTCCCGGTACTGGCGAATCTCCTCCAGAAACAGGTCGCCGAAAGCGATCGCGCTTACTCCTTCAACAACCGCGCGCCGCACAGCCCCACCCATCAGATCTTCGTAAACGTCATTGGAACAGGGCCATGGCAGGTCGATTGTCCACAAAGGCAAGCCGATTCGCTCCGCTTGCGCTTCGACAAGCGCGCGTCGAACGGCGTGCATAGCGACGCGATCGGCTGAACGGTTGAACGTAGTGAGTAAGGCGACAATTTCCAGCTCTTGGCTTTGCCGGAGCAGATGAAGGGCCCACGCGCTGTCCTTCCCGCTACTCCAGGACAAAACGACACGTTTTTTATGCGGCACTAGAATTCAGACCGAAGCCGTTACTTTGCGCCGACAGCGCCGGCCTTCGTCGCTTCGGGCACTTCGACGAGCTTACCGCTCTTCACGTCGAAAATGTATCCATAGATCGGTACTGTCTTCGGCGTCAACGGGTGAGCGCGCAGCCTTGTCACATCAATAGTGACGCTCTTGGCAAGATCGCTGAACGGAAGCCACTCGATATAGTCACCTTCATTCGATCCGCCGCTAGTTCCAACATCTTTCCACTTTCCGTTTTCGATGGTGGCCGTTTCGCGGCTCTTCGATAGAAGATCACGCATGACTTCGTTCGTGAACGCAAGCATTCCGCAATCCACGTGATGGATGACAAACCACTCCTTCGTTCCGAGCAGCTTATACGAGATCACGAGAGAACGGATCGCGTCCTCTGTTGCCCGGCCGCCTGCATTACGAATGACGTGAGCGTCGCCTTCGGAGAGTCCGGCAAACTTCGCCGGATCCAGTCGGGCGTCCATGCACGTCAAAATCGCAAAACGACGGCCCGGAGGCATCGGCAACTTGCCCTTTTCGCCAAACGAAGCGGCATAAGCCTGGTTTGCTTTCAGAACTTCATCAAGAATCTTTGACATCGGACCTCCCTCTTTCATTGTTCGTCAATTCGAGAATCCCCACAAGCCCAATAGGGTTACTTGGAGATTTTAGGCGACTGAAAGGTCGAGAACCTCTGCCGGGCAGTTTGCTCGAATTTCGGGTCTCTAACCGGCGCGCGGCATTGAAGGAAAGCAGAATGAAACCGGGCCAGACCACGCCAGCGGCATCGGAAAAACCCCGAGAAGCAGCGCGATGGAAAGAATCCGCCGGGTCCGTAGACGCCTAACGCGGTCCCCTGCTTTCCCCTAGCGGATACCATCGCGAAATGCCGATACTTGCATCCGCGATCGTTTCACTGCCTGCCTTCGGCATACCCTGGAAAGTGAAGCGATCCGGCGCCGGGACCACGCCCGAATCGTAAAAAACAGAAAGGAAAACGCATGGCAACTTCAACAGCAACAGATTTTAACCATCGAGTTATTGAAGCATTAGACAAACTCAACGGCGGGGAACATGCCGGTTTCAGGCCGGCACACGCCAAGGGCATTATGCTCACCGGCGTCTTCACGCCTTCTTCCGAAGCGTCCTCCCTCACGCGGGCGCCTCATATTGGCCGCTCGTCAACTCCTGTCACCGTTCGCTTTTCGAATTTTGCGGGCGTTCCCACGGTTGCCGACAACGACCCAAACGCAGCCAGCCCTCGGGGATTTGCCATACGCTTCCATCTCGCCGAGCACGTCCACACGGACATCGTCGCTCATTCGCACGATGGCTTCCCGACACGGACCGCGGAGGAATTTGTGGAACTGTTGCGAGCAATCGGGAATAGCGGTCCGGACGCTCCGAAGCCGACCCCGATTGAGTCTTTTCTCGGCAGCCACCCCAAGGCGCTAGAGTTCGTTCAGGCGCCTAAACCCATTCCGGCAAGCTTCGCCAGGGAATCGTTCTTCGCCGTCAGCGCCTTCAAATTCACCAACAAAGATGGCGTTGCACGGTATGGCCGTTACCGCTTTCTGCCGGCCGCCGGCAACGAACACCTAAGCGCAGAGCAAGCCGCCGCCAAATCCGCAAACTTCCTGTTCGATGACATCTCCGAGCGGATCGCACGGGGTCCAGTTGAGTTTCGCCTGATGGTTCAGCTAGCTGAGAGCGGAGACCCGGTAAACGACGCGACGATCCATTGGCCCAAAGATCGCCGTCAGCTTGAACTCGGCACGATAACTTTGAACGAACGTGCAGACGACCACAACGAGGAGAAACGCAAGATCATATTCGACCCCATCCCGCGAGTAGATGGAATCGAACCGTCCGACGATCCGCTCTTCGGTCCGCGCGCCGATGTCTATTTATTTAGTGGAAGGCGCCGCCGCGCCGCCGCACAGAGTTAAATAGGCAATCGAGGCCGCTACTTCTCCGATTCGAGACTAATCTCGCGAAACCAGACCGTCGCTTCGCCTCCGTGATGCTGGACGGCGATGTAACCACTGTCCGGACGCGGCCCGCGTTCCGGCTCGTAGCGGCCCTTCTTCGGTGGAACCGGTGACACGCCGTCGTAGTCGGTGACCAGAACGCCGTTCAGCGTCACAGTTGTGCGTGGCCCCTTCATGGCGATCTCCATCGTATTCCACTCGCCGGCGGGTTTATAGGGTCTCGCCTTAGCTTTGGTCATTGAATAAAGCACTCCAGTGCAATGCCAATCGTCGCCCGATTCGTCAATCTGCACTTCAATGCCGCGGTTGATTGCGTCGTCCTCCGACTTAGGCTTAACAGGAATGCGTATAAATATGCCGGAGTTCGCCGTCCTATCTGAAACTTTATAGACAATCCGAAGGGTAGCGTTCCCAATCTTCTTGCGCGTGTACCAGATGTCGTCTTCCGGCGCGTCGGGGCGCGATATGAGCAGTCCATCTTCCACGCGAAATCCCGGCTCTTGATTGGCGGGCGCTCCCTCGTGGCGGGGAATTCTGGCCCAGCCGCTGAGATCTTTCCCATTGAACAACTGCTGCGGCTCAACCCCGGGCAGCGCGACGGCACAGGCCACAACCAGCAATGCTCCGACGAATGTCTTCATGAGAACAAGGCTACAACGCAGCCGCTCTCTTACGGCGCCTGCGACGAGACATAGGCCGCGATGTTCAACATATCTTCCTCGCTCAGTCCGCTGACGACCGGTTTCATCAGGTTCGCCCACTCGCCTTTCCGGGAGCCTTGCTGCATGTCGTACATCTGCCGGACGAGATAACTCGGCGAGCGGCCTGCAATACCAGGCACGGGGCCAAGGCCGTTCAAGTCAGTTCCATGGCAAATCGCGCATCGAACGGTCTTGCTGGTATCGGCTGTCACCAGCGCTTCACCTTTCTCAATGCTGCCCACCGGAACATACGCAATGAAACCGGATCGGGGATTGCGAAGCACTTCGGTGGCATCGGTATCCTTCGGCACTTCTATAATGCGTTGACCGATCGGCTCCTTGCCGCCGCCTTCCACGGGGAGAAACATGCCGACCGAGATGCGCGTTTGAGGAACGCTCTCGGTTTCGACTACTTTGATCCACGGCGTCCACTTCATCGCGCCAAAGTAGTTGGCGGCCTCTATCACCTCGTCATCGGTCATCGCTTTCGCGATCGCGATCATGAGGTTTGTGTTTTTCTTCCGGACATCGGCGCTCTTCCGCAGGCCGTTTTTGAAATCGTTTATCTGGTGGATGAAGTAGGAAACAGGAAGACCGGAAACTCCGGCATTTTCCGAACGTCCCTTGCCATCTGGGTAATGGCACAGGGCGCACGCCCAGATCTGAGGTTTGCGGCCGTGCGCCACAATCTCGGGCATCTTGGGATGATCGCCCGGAAACCAGTCGGCCGGACCGAAGGGATCGTTGATCTGTGCCCTGGTAAATTCCAGAGTGCTGCCCGGGACGTGTTTCAATCCGTTGTCAGGCGCGGCATGCGGCTTGTGCTTGCCTTGCGGCGCCGGAGCGGCCCGTGTACCGTAGGCCCATTCCGGCGGCCCCTCGGCTGCAAGCGACGCACTTGCGGCAAACACCAGCACGAAAACGGCCTTTGCCGTGAATCGAAGATTACTCCCGTTATGAGATCTCATTTGTCAATAGACCATCATAGAGAGTTCAATTTTTTACAAGCGGCGTTGAACCAAATCGCTACAGCAAAATGCGCACGCGCTTCTGCCGCGAAATTCGTCCGAATATTACTTCCACATTTCGCTTCGGTACGCCCAGATACGCGGCGAGCACCGCGCAAACCTCGTCGTTTGCTTTGCCCTTTTCCGGAGCCGCCGTCACTTTGATCTTCAGAGCGCCATTCGCCATTAGCTCCGACACTTCTCCGGAACGTGCATGCGGCATCACTTTTATATCGAGCACCAGACAGCCGTCGCGCTGAAGCTTACTGCGCAGTTCTTCCGCGTCAGGCGAAACACTACTCACAGAATCGCCGCTGAGCCTGCAGCCTGTATGTGCGCGGGTTCACTCCGAACTCGGCGCGGAAAGCGCGGTTGAAATTCGACACATCGCCGAAGCCGCAATCCAGCGCAACGTCGAGAACTTTGGTTATGTCAGCGCTCCCCGAATCCGTCAACCGCAGCGCGGCTTCCCGCAGGCGAGTCCGAAGAACGTATTGGTGCGGCGTAAGGCCGGTTAGCCGCGAAAAGGCACGAAGAAAATGATAAGGACTCAAACGCGACTCCAGCGCCAACGATCGAAGATCCAGCGGCGTATCGCGATGCCGCTCAATCGTCCGTACCGCTTGCGTCACGCGTGCCGCAACCGCTGCCGAGTTACTTCCGTCACTGCGTGACACTCCGGAAGCTAGCTGTACTACGCTACCGGCAAACAGAATGCTTAACTCTTCCCACGATGCATTTTTGTATCCGGTCAAACCAGCGCAGGCGCTCGCGACGAGGGGCGACAAGGCGCGCAGCGGCGGCAGACGCCCAAGGCGAAAGCCCGGAACAATTCCAGCGGGTGGCGCCAGCGCTTCGAAATAGTCCGGAGCATATTGAAACGCGACACACCGGTCTCCCGCAGCGTGTTCATGGCCGCACTCGAAGTATTCGCCGGCATTGCCGAGTAAAAGTGAGCCCGGGGTCATCAGCTCGCGACCGGATTTGCACCGGTATTGGAAACTCCCCGCGGCAACAACAGCGATGGAGACCCATGAGTGCCGCTCTTCGAAGGAACGATCTCGAGGACCGGAAGTGCAGACCACGTCGCTCACCGTCCAGTCCCGACCACGGGCAAGCACGCGCGGAGTGGCATCGCCCGGCAGACCATTTACTGCCCGGTGCGCCAGCGCTCGCTCCAATTCAACCGCAATTTTTGCCAAGAACTCTTCCTTCGAGTAGCCGCATAACAGTTGTAGCAAGGAGATGATTCCATGACAACGAACGAAGCTGCCACTCAGACCGGCTTTTGCACCGCCCTCACCGCCTCGGGGCGCTCGCGGGAAATACCGGAAACGGCCGACGTATACGGATGGCTCATTGGAAGCTGGGAACTGGAGATCCGGCATTATTCCGCGGTGGACGTCACGGCTCAAGAGATTAAGGGTGAGGTCCACTTTTGCTGGACGCTCGAAGGGCGCGCCGTGCAGGACATCTGGATCATGCCGCGGCGTTCCGACCGTCACGAGAGCCTGAGCAAGACCAACAATATGTACGGCATAACGCTGCGCGTGTGGGACCCATCGATCGAGGCATGGCGTATCACCTGGATCAATCCAGTGACCGGCCACCGTGAAGAACAGATTGGGCGCTGGAGCGGCAAGGATATCGTTCAGGTCGGCGCCCGCTCCAACGGCGTGCCAACTCGTTGGATGTACACCAAGATTACGCCGGACTCGTTTCATTGGACCGGCGAATCGTTACAGCCGGATGCCAAGACGTGGAAGCTCGAAGGCGAATTCCGCGCCCGGCGTATCCGGTAGACGTTCGCGCTTTGTGGCGCATGCTCTCGGAATTCCCAAATCAGGCTGCTTGATGGAGGCCAGTGAGTCCGGTTTTCAGAGCATTGAGCGAGGAGCGTTTCTTTCCTTCTTCGGATTTCGGGCCGGTGGAGGCTTGCGCGATCGCCAGGTTTGCTGCGAGTTGAGCGGCGGTGGACATAGGGGATCTCCTTCGGTTGGGGGCTTCGCCGAAACGGGAAGCATTTAAGAGTGGTCGCTGACGCTTCCCGGCTCGGGTATGACGTTGCGTCGCTCGACCGCAACGCGGAGCCGAAGACGCGGGCAGCGCCATGGCTCGGAGACACAGTAGCATGGGCGGGAAAAGCTGAATGGCGTAAGTAATTGACTCGAAGAAAGAAAAAAGTTGAACTGGAGGTGGGACGAGCGGAGGATGCCCGGAATTTAGTTGAAACGCGCGACTCTCGCCGGAGCGGTGATAGGCTCCGGCAAATGTGTTTGCAAGGAGAGTCGCAGATGAA
>KB906767.1:5832800-5871216 GCA_000381625.1 Bryobacterales bacterium KBS 96 | reverse complement strand
CGGTCATCAAAGGTCTCCCTCTTCGTCACGCCACTGTGGCATGATCAGGAGGAAATTCCGTCGCGCGTTTCAACTAGAAAGCGGGCATCCTCGACGAGCGGAGAAGCCACGTCCACATCCGGTAACAGTATTGCGCATACGAGATTGCCAGTCCGCAGAGCGCGCGACCAACAACGCAGCTCGGCAGTTTCGATTTCATTCGAAACGTCGAGCTACTAATAGGAAATGCGCCTGAGGCGGCGGAAACCGCCGCCGTCAAAGCGCATCATAAAACGAGTAACTAGAGTTTCAATGTAGTTAAACTTCAGCAGTTAACGGACAATCAGTTTTCCGCGCATATTTGGATGGAAGGTGCAGATATAGTTGTATGTCCCTTTAGTCTTCACGACAAGGCGCCAGGATGCATGGCTCGCGATGGAGCCGGAATCAAACGCCGGAAGATTACCTATCGCCTTTGCAGTTGCCGTGTGAGGATACAGGTCGGCATTAGTGAATTCGATCGTATCTCCGGCATTTATCGTCAGGGTTTCGGGCTGGAATTTAAATCCGCTAATCAGCACTTTTCCTTGGTGCGCTTCGCTACTTAGAGGCTCGACTGCCGTCGTGCCGATTTCTTTATTGGCCGAGGGCGCCGCCTTAGCGCCCCCGGAGCATGCAGCCAACGATAGGCAAGCGGTGAGCAACACAACTGCTGCCGCCCATGTGAATCGATAGCCATACGTTCTCTCTCTCAAATCAGTGCTTGTCGTTCGTTTTCTCAATTCGTTTGTTCATATCCGGCTTTTCATTGAAGTGCCGATTGGATATGCTCCACATGCTCGAGATGCCCCTGGAAGAGCGGCCTTGCCCCTTCCAAAGCAGATTTGAGCTCACTATTCTTCGCACTTGGGATTAGCACGTTGTCGTTCGCGTTAATAACCGCCTTGTGAAAAGCAATTTCGTTTTCAACATAGGCTTTATCGAAGGCTTGGCCGTTCAACTTCTTGAGTTTTGCGGTGGTCTCTTTCGCTTGTTTATTGAGCGAAGTGCTGGTATCGCTGTCGGCGGGAGTAACCTTCAGTTTTGCGCCAAGATCGCGGACCGCTTTCTGGAGCGAGGCGTGATCCGTGATCATCTGCTGCGCAAATCCGCGGACGTCTTTGTCGTTGGATTTCGAAAGCGCGAGCTTTCCGTAATTGATGTCGATTTGATTGGCCGCGAGTACGATTCCAACGATTTGCGGATCGGTCGGCGCTGCGCCACCTGATTGCGCCTGTGCGAACGGCATGGATGCCGAGGTGGTGACAATCGCTGCTGCCACAATCAACGCTGCCTTAATTGCTGACTTCATTTGTCTATCTCTTCTCCTATTAATACGGAGTGCTCAAGATGAAATCCGTTGCAAAGAATTACCGAATCAAATCGAGCAAGAGATAGAGTGCCGCGATCCAGGAAAGTCAGCACCCAAATGCCCGCTCGACCCGCGTACTGCACGGTATCCAGCGAATACAGAGGATCACGCGAAGCAAGTGAAGGGGGCCTGCTCGCGCCGAGTACCTGTCCACCCGAGATTATGAGAAGACACGCAGAGAGGCCACCGGTGCATATTGGCTGTTCCAGAGTGAAGGCGCTTACGCTTCCAGCTCAGACTTCGAGTTATTTATCGCCTTTATGTCTCGCCTTTATGTCCACTCGATGCAGATTCCAAGTGCTTCCCGGTTTTAAGCGGCTTTGGGCATGTTGGAAGCTGGCATCCGAAACGCGCGGCGCTTCAGGTGACGCTCGATTTGTTCGGTTGAACATTCGAAGCCAAATCCGGCAGGATCGAAGGGCTTGCTTTCCTGTTGGGCGGCGAGATAGAGGCGGGCGGCCTCGTCGAGTTCGCGACGTTCACGGTCAAAGCGTTCGGCCTGCAGTTGCTTCAGCTCCGCCATTTCCTTTTCAAAGCGGCGGCAGAGGCGCGCTTCCTGGATGGCGAGATTATTGAACTGCTTCTGGTAAGCGAGGAACGTGTGCGCCTGGATGAGTCCAGCGGCAACCGGACCGGTTTCGATGCTAAACTTCTCCGCGAATTCAAGCTGGCCGAGGGCATAGATATTGGCTTCGAGGGCGGGGATGCGCAGCAGGCGCCAGCGCGTGTCGGCGAGCGATTGGACCAATTCTTCTTCGCGGGCGGTGGCCGGCTCGAACTCATCAATGAAGCGGCAAACGTGTTCCTGGTAGGCCTGGGCATCGTCGCCGGGCATCAGAATGGTGCGTCCAGTTAGTCCGGTTTTCAGAGCATTGAGCGAGGAACGTTTCTTTCCTTCTTCGGATTTCGGGCCGGTGGAGGCCTGCGCATTCGCCAGGTTTGCTGCGAGTTGAGCGGCGGTGGACATAAAGGATCTCCTTCGGTTGGGGGCTTCGCCGAACGGGAAGCATTAAGAGTGGTCGCTGACGCTTCCCGGCTCGGTTATGAGGTTGCGTCGCTCGACCGCAACGCGGAGCCGAAGACGCGGGCAGCGCCATGGCTCGGACACACAGTAGCATGGGCGGGAAACGTAGGATCAAGTAAGTGCTTGATTCGAGAGAGGAAAAAAGTTGAACTGAGTCGAACGCCAAAGGACGTTGCGTTAGTAACTCCATACTCGTCACGCCGCGCCAGCGGCTCCCTCCAAATCACCTTATCGAAAATATCCCGGCGAACGACAAGCCAGCTTCATCCAACAATTCTGCGCCGGGACATTTCCGATGAAGACTAACGACTTCACATTACCGATCCTCTGGCATGTATCTGGAACAGCCGAATGCCCGGAGCCGATCGCGATTGTTCCCAAGCCGGTTTCGCTTCGAGTATCTCGACGTTCCGAACCATCAGATTGTCGCCTCCAACCGGGTATGCCCCGGTCAGGATGAAGCCCGCTGCCTCAAGAAGAGTTCTCCATTCGCGCTCGCTACGCTCTCTACCGCCGGTGACAGCAAGCATGTTGAGGTCGCTCATCAGGTGGCCTTCCAGTTGCGAATCTGCATGCGAGACGAGCGGAGGAAGGATGAATTCAACGATCAACAAACTGCCATTCTGCGGAATTTAGCTACGCACGTCATCTCCCAGTGCATCGGCAACACCGAGACGTGCAGCGGCACAAAGCACGCGGCTGCGGGAATACGCCATTGCCATTTCGACGAGCCCCGTATTCGTTGTGACATTTCCGATGCCGCTGTTCGGTTGGGCCATAAGACAACTCAAATCCAATGTACTCGTCGCGGACGACCCCGCCCAGCAGTGTCGACGGCCATCCCGAATCCCCAACTGGAATACGTACCGAAGAAATATCGCGCCTCATGGGCGCGGGATTATCAAAAGCCAAGGCGCCGATGGTTTCGACGTGAACCTCATCACGATGGCTCACCAGCCGCAATCAGCCCTGGCATCTGTCCGCGTTCTACGTATCCCGATAGAGTGCGATGCAATCGATCCAAGCGCATTTGCAGCATACGTTTATTGCCCTTCAAGTCCCTGTCGAATGAGCAGCGGCGAAATCGACAACCTTTGTAGACATTGTTCCGCGCCCTCGAAGTGGAAAGAGCGCGTTAGACGCGAAATTGACTGTATACTTATTTTGCAAAGCCCCCGGTTAATGGCCGGCTGCGATGGAGGTTTGGGCGCAGATCACCTCGCCATTCCCATCGCCAGTTTGTAACGCGAGTCATGAACTGAATACGATAACTACGGAAACAAAGCCGATGAAAACAGTCGCGAGCAGTTGCGCAAGCTTGTTAGCGGATTCCCGTTACGCATGGCGAGGCCTGCGGAATGCGCCGGGGTACGCCGTTACCGCAGTGCTCACGCTCGCACTCGGGCTTGGCGCCGCGACGGCAATGCTCGCCATCGTCTACTCCGTTCTCCTGAGTCCGATCGCGCTGCCGCACCCGGAACAACTCGTGATGCTCGTTCGTGCTGACAAATCGGGCGAGCAGGGAAACTTTACCTTCGATCAACTGAACACGATCCGGAAAGCAGTTCCGAGTTTTGCGGACGTGTTGGAGTTTACCAGCATGCCGAAGCCGGTGAGGACCGCAGATGGCGTTCGCATGGCCGGGACGTTTGAAACTTCACTGAATTTTTTCCGCTCGCTAGGCATACCTGCACATCTTGGCAGGACGTTTACCGATCTGGACAAGAACGTAAACGTAGCCGTAGTCAGCAACGCGTTTTGGCGTGAAACGCTGCACAGCAATCCGGGCGTGATCGGTTCAAAGCTGACCGTTTACGGCCACCTCATGACGATCATCGGCGTTATGCCAGAGGGCTTCTACTTCTCTCCGCAAACCTTCGACGCGCCGGTGGTCGCCGTTCCCTTTCGACTCGATGCGAAGTCCCAGGATTACAACGGTTTCATGGGCGCTCAATCCATGGCTCGTTTACGAAGCGGCGCAGATATTTCTGTGGCGGAGCAACAACTCCGCTCGGTGTTTGTGCAAAATCACTGGGGCGACCGTAACGGTGGCTATGCAAGCCTGCGCTCCTACCATTCCACGGTTGTCGGCGGCGAGCAGCCAGCACTACTGGCGCTGCTCGGCGCCTGCGTTGTGCTCCTGCTGATTGCGTGCGCCAATGCCGCCAATCTACAAATTGTGCGCGGCGCCGCACGCGCCAATGAGATGAGTTTACGGGCCGCGCTCGGCGCCGGTCCCATCCGCCTCCTGCAACTGATCGCAACAGAGAGCGTCCTCCTCTCGCTGCTCGGAGCCGCTTTGGGGCTTGTGCTCTCCCTGGTCCTGATTGCATGGGCGCGCAAGACCTATGGATTCCAATACGCCCGCTTCAATGAACTTACTTTGCATCCCGCGGTATTCGCAGGTTGTGTCGTGCTGGCTATCTTTACAGGACTGCTGGCGGCAGCGGCTCCTTCGCTCACAGGACTGCGGAACGCCGGTCTACGCAGGCCTTTGCAAGGCGTGCGCACCGTTAGCCGGTTGCGACTGAGCAGCACACTTGTCGTAGCCGAAATCGCATTGACCTGCGTGTTGCTTGCCACCGCAGGGCTCTTTCTTCGCACGTTCCGTGCTCTCGAAACGGCGCCTCTCGGCTTTGATCCAAAGGATGTAACATCGGTCGTGCTGATGAGTGAAACTCCCTCGATCAGCGGACCGGTCGCGAAGGTAACGATGGAGCGCGTGCTCGACAGGCTCTCGGCTACCCCCGGAATCCAGGCAGCAGCTTCGCAAACATCTGTCCCGTTTTCCAGCTTTAATTTGTTCCTCAATAGCACATTCGCCTTATCCGGACAGGTAGTCCCTAAAGGTTCATCCGTCTTCGTCAGCCTTATCAGCGACGGATATGCACGCGCCATGAAGATTCCTATGCTACAGGGACGGAGTTTTCTGCCGACGGACACGGAAGGAACGCTTGGCGTTTGCATCGTCAATCAAACATTTGTACGCCGGTTTTTGCGAGGACAGCAGGCGCTGGGAAACGTCGTGCAGTTCACCAGCGACGACCCCAAAGATCGAGACAATCGCTTCATGAAGACGCCGCTGACCATCGTTGGCGTAGCTCCCGACGCAGTCGCGCAGGGAATCATTGCGGATCGTCCGCCCGCTGTCTTCATCGACTCCAGACAGTTTCCTGCCGATAACGAAGCGGGATCGATTGTTTTTGGGACTGCGCCGCAATTTGTGGTGCGTTCCACGCTGCCGCAGGCCACGCTCGAGCGCCAGATCCGCGGCGTTCTTAAAACGGAGGCTCCGAACATGGCTGAGATGAGCATTCAGCGCGTGGACGACGCCATGCAGAAATCGCTTAACGGCCGGCGCCTCGCGCTACGGCTGGCATCTCTATTCGGGTTTGCCGCACTCCTGCTGGCGGCAGTCGGCATGTACGGCGTCCTCGCGTACTCGGTTGCACAGCGGACGCGGGAGATCGGCATCCGCATGGCGCTTGGCTCTTCACGAGCCAGAACCGTCAGTCTGATTCTCCGGCAGGTCGGCCTGACAGAAGCAGCCGGCCTGCTATTCGGTATAGCGGGCGCATGGCCGGCAGGACTTGCAGTGAGATCGTTCCTCTTCGGCGTGCGGCCTCTCGACCTGCCTACGCTGATCGTCACCGCATGTCTGTTGCTGCTGGCATGCGCGCTGGCTGCGGCGGCTCCTGCATGGCGGGCAGCGCGGGTTGATCCTATGAAGGCACTTCGGGCGGAGTAACCTCTTAGGAACCGTTTTCAGGTGACGAGTCTGCAAGGCCGGCGCCGCGAAGAGGCTTAGGAGAAAGCTCCGGCTGCTTCTGCTGCTCGATTTGCTCTGTTTTCTGCAGCTCTTCCTTACTTTGCTACCGCGCGAGAGGCCAATCAACTCCTGGGGCGAACCGGAGAGCCCTTCTGGCAGAAGGAGTCTTACGACCACCACTTGGTACGAGACCAAGCCGAATTCGAGCGCATAAGAGCATACATTGAGACCAATCCCGCTGAGTGCAAGCGTCGAGAAAGTCTCGACGCGGCACGCAAGAGTGCGTGCGCCACACCTTAAGTTAGCCCACTCGTGCCGGCGGCCGTTGTTATACGATCAGTCCGTCTCTATGAAACATCGAAACCATGCAGTTCCGTTGAGCGAGAACAAGCACCTGTTGCGATGAGTGGACAAGACGGCGGAGTTGACCAAGCCCGCCGCGATTCATTGGGTGGATGGGTCCGAAGAAGAACGCGACGGGTTGTATGGCGAGATCAAATTGAATCAGAAGCTGTGGCCTGGGTGTTATTACGCCGGCTCCGATGCGGCCGATGTCGCGCGAGTCGAGGGCCGCTAGTTTGTGCGTTGCCGCGATTGGCGAATGAGTGCTTCCTTCCCGAATTTCCTTTATTTTTGTGGGGCGGCCTCGCCAAATGATCATTTAGCGTGCTTGCGTTTGTACGTGGCTTTGGAACGCGGATTTCAGCATCTCGAATGCTTGTTTTACTTCTTTGGGATGTTGTTGCACTTCGTCGATGATGCGCTTTGCATCCGAATCTTCCAGCGTGACGCCCGCTTCGCGCAACTTGCGGACGATCTCTTCCGCCAATTTCGCGTACTGCTCCTTCGTCAGTGTTAGCGCTCCTGGCACAACCGACAGCGTGAACCGGACGGCGAGTTGCTCCACAACCGCGAAGAGGACGACCAGCAGCGAGAAGCGCCCGGCGGCTAATTTCTTCCCGACGCTTCCCACGATGACGCCGACGCCGAAGGCCACTATTTCGGGCGTGATGGCATCCGGCAATTTGCCCTTGACGTCCCGGTAGACTTGCTTCAATACGGAATCGAAGAGTTTATCGTACATCACCGGCGTATGGATCTTAAGAAAGCTTCGCGCCTTGAGCACGGCGCGGAGTTGCTCGTTCCACTTGTTGAAGTTTTCACGGTTCTCGACGACAAACTCCAGAACTTCCGTGCCGATGACCGCCGCAAAGCCCACTGCGCTGGCCCCGGCAACAATGCCCATCAGCAGTTTGACCTCGACCTCCGCAACCCGCGCCATGAACGTTGCGCTTCGACCGGCCTGAACCATCGGCGCAGTGCGGACTTCGCCTGCAAAGCCTTTCGCGGTTTGCGAATAGAATTTCCCTTGTTGCGAGTAAACGACCGTCATGCTGTCCGCGGACCAGATGAAGCGGCGTCCGTCGGAGGCCATTACGGTCTGACCGGAGCTTAACGCGCCCCAGATGCCGCCCAGATTTAGAACGGTTCTGGTGTTCAGCAGAGGCATCAGTTTTTCGGGATGGGGCACAAGAACAGGATCGTTGGATAACACGGCGACCTCCCTTGTCCCTAAATGATAGGACGATCTTGCGGGCGGCGCAGCAGCGGCGTGGCGCATGCTTCAGCGTGCTGGTGCGAGTTTCAGCACGCTCCGCCCAAACCATGGACTGAAGCCCATGGCAGAACGCTGAAGCGTGCGCCACCGATGATCAGCAACAACTTAAGAAATCGTGAGGTGCACCGCGTACGATTATGGTTCTGGCGTCTTTATGAAACATCGAAACCATGCAGTTCCGTTGAGCGAGAACAAGCACCTGTTGCGATGGGTGGACAAGATGGCGGAGTTGACCAAGCCCGCCGCGATTCATTGGGTGGATGGGTCCGAAGAAGAACGCGACCGGTTGTATGCCGAAATGGTCGCGAGCGGCACGCTCATCAAGCTGAATCAGAAGTTGTGGCCGGGATGTTACTATGCCCGCTCCGATGCCGCCGATGTCGCGCGCGTCGAGGATCGCACGTTCATCTGCTCGCTCTCGCGGGATAGCGCCGGGCCGACGAACAACTGGGAAGACCCGTACGTGATGCGGCGCAAGTTGAAGACCCTGTTCCGAGGCTGCATGCAAGGGCGCACCATGTACGTTCTGCCGTTCAGCATGGGGCCGGTCGGATCGCCGATGTCGCAGATTGGCGTGCAGTTGACGGATTCGCCCTACGTGGTAGTGAGCATGCGCATTATGACGCGCATCGGGATGCCCGTGTTTAAGCTGATCGACCGCGACGAGAAGCGCGTTGTGCCGTGCATGCACAGCGTGGGCGCGCCGCTCGTGAACGGAAAGAAAGACGTCCCGTGGCCGTGCAATAAAGAGAAATACATCGTCCATTTTCCGGAAGCGCGCGAGATCTGGTCCTATGGATCGGGCTATGGCGGGAATGCGCTGCTGGGGAAGAAGTGCTTCGCGCTGCGCATCGCGTCGAATATGGCGCGCGACGAAGGCTGGATGGCGGAGCACATGCTTGTCGCCGGCGTGGAGAGTCCGGACGGCGAGAAGACCTACGTAGCGGCGGCATTTCCGAGCGCGTGCGGCAAGACGAATTTCGCGATGATGATTCCGCCGAAGGGCTTCGAAGGCTGGAAGGTGCTGACGGTAGGAGACGACATCGCCTGGATACGGCCCGACAAGGACGGGCGCCTGCGGGCGATCAATCCGGAAGCGGGATTCTTCGGAGTGGCGCCGGGCACGTCGAAAAAGACGAATCCGAACGCCATGGCGACGCTTTCGCGCAACAGCATTTTTACGAATGTCGCGCTGACGCCCGACGGCGGCGTATGGTGGGAAGGCATGACGGACGAGCCGCCGGCCGAGTGTCTCGACTGGCAGGGCAACCGATGGACGCCGGAGATCGCGAAGCAGACCGGAGCAAAGGCGGCGCACCCGAACGCGCGGTTTACGGCTCCTGCTTCGCAGTGTCCGACGATCGATCCGGCGTGGGAAGATCCGAACGGTGTGCCGATCGGCGCCATTATTTTTGGCGGGCGGCGGGCGAGCACGATTCCGCTGGTGTACCAGGCGTTCAACTGGAGCGCGGGCGTGTACATGGGCGCCACGATGGGGTCGGAGATGACGGCGGCGGCCACGGGCACGGTAGGCAAAGTGCGGCGCGATCCGATGGCGATGCTGCCTTTCTGCGGCTATCATATGGGCGACTATTTCCGGCACTGGATCAAGATGCAGCGCACGCTGAGCGTGACGCCGCGGCTGTTCCATGTGAACTGGTTCCGCAAAGATGCGGAAGGCCAGTTTCTCTGGCCGGGCTTTCGCGACAACATGCGCGTGCTGAAGTGGATTGTCGACCGGGTACACGGCCGGACGCATGGGCAGGAGACGCCGATCGGGTGGACGCCGCAGTATTCCGATATCGACTGGAAGGGCCTCGACTTTCCCAAGCAGAAGTTTGAAGAGTTACAGAATGTGGATCGGGCTGCGTGGAAGAGCGAAGTTATCGGTCATGAGGAGTTATTTATTGTGCTACATGACCACTTACCACCGGAGATGATTTACGAGCGGGAGTTATTGATTTGTAGGTTGTAGCAGACCAGGGATGCTTTCCGGCTGCCGAGAAGCGGGCAGTGAACTGCCCGCAGCACGATGAATGGGTGCGCCACAACCTGACAACTCGCGGCTCCGCCTCGGCGCTTCATCACGCAATGGGCGATGGCGGCGGAGTGATGCGAGCCGTTATGGCATATCCCGCCGGCAGCGGGCCTTGCGAGGCGAGCACCAAGTCTTTGCCTCGCTGAGAAATGGAGACCGCCAGCGATGTTCCTAGAATACGAGCCGTGGTTCCTTCCGCGGCGCGCATCGACGGCAAGGTGAGTGTCTCACCGCGAGGGCGCGCCAGGAAAAATGCATAGAGACTGTCGCCTTTACGCGTGAAGCGCACATCGGTTCCATCCGGGGCCGTCGCGGATGGCCGTGTCCAGGGGCGCGAACCGAAAATTCCTTCGCCGTTCGTATCGAGCCACGCGCCCAGCTTATGCAGACGGTCGAGCTGAATGTCCGAGATGGCCCCGTTGTATTTCGGCCCAATGTTCAGCAACAGATTGCCATTCTTGCTGACGATATCCACAAGCAAAGCGACAAGCTTGTCCGGAGCAATCACCTGCTCGGGACCTTCGACCTGGTTATAGCCAAAGCTGAACCCCAGGCCGCGGCACGATTCCCATTTCTTCTGCGTGATTTTGTCGTACTTGGCATACTCCGGGGTTGTGTAATCGGAGAACGGCACGCCGAAACGGTTGTTGATGACGCCATCCGGCACGGTGTTGTAATACTGCGCGAAGATCTGTGGAATTTGGCCCAGCTTCGGGTAGCTGATGTCGTTCCAGAGCACGGACGGCTGGTATCGGTCGATCAACTCACGCCAGTGGGCGTCGGCGTAATGCGCGTATTCTTCCGATTGCGGCACGCGATCCATCAAATCCTTGCGGTTCCGGATCGGCTGGCTCGTGAACGTCCAATCGAGGCCGCCGGAATAGTACAGCCCCATTTTTAAGCCCGACGCGCGCACTGCCGAGGTGAGATCGCCAACCAAGTCCCGCTTCGCCGAGAGCTGCCGGCCGTTCGCATGCGGGTTCTGAACTTTCGACGGCCAGAGGCGGAACCCATCGTGATGCTTCGTCGTCAACACGGCATAGCGGGCGCCGGTCTTGCGGAACAACGCCGCCCATTGCTCCGGCCGCCATTGTTGCGTGCCCTCGTTGAATTTCCCGGCGAACTGGTAATAATCGAAGTTCTTGCCGTACGTTTTGATATGGTGCTCGTAGGTCGGCGAGCCGGTGATGCGCAGAGAGTTCAGGTACCACTCGGCGTAGGGATTATCCTCGAACCACTTGGTCCAATCGACCTTGCCCAGTTCACCGGTCGGCGGAGCCCAGGCCGGAACGGAATAGAGACCCCAGTGGATGAAGATGCCAAACTTCGCATCCTGGAACCATTCGGGGACTTTGTGAGTGTCGAGCGAGTCCCAGGTAGGTTCGAATTTCCGTGCCGGCGCCGCAAAGGCATGACCGGTGGAGAGAGCGCCTAAGCCGATTAGTGAGTTAAATTTTCTTCGATTCATTTGTTGATCTCCCGTGCCCTAACGCATTTGCAACCGGAACACGGTGGCATAGGGATCGGGCTGTATCCCCTTGGCATCAATTACGACTTGATCGCCGTTTTGATGGAACGGAACCGGCTTCTGAGTGGCGAGCGCGGTGACCGATTCTACTTTGTCCGAAAGACCCGGAACCGTTAGCTGATCTTGCCAGTCGAAAACATGAAGGTATACGTTGCGGCCTTTTGCGGTGGTGCGGCCGAATGAAAGGTTCTGCAGAGGCCCGTAGGTCGTTCCGTAAATGGCGTCGCCGTTCACGGATAACCACTTGCCGATGGTCCGCAGCCGCTCTTGAAATTCAGGCTGAATGGTTCCGTCCGGCTCGGGCCCAACGTTCAGCAGGAAATTACCGCCCTTGGCCGCGACTGAAATTAAGGTTCGGATCAAATCTTTCGCGGATTTGAAATCGCGATCATTCTTGTTGTAGGCCCAGGTGTTATTGATGGTCATGCAGGTTTCCCAAAGACGAAAATCTTCGGGCGCCGGCACTTCTCCCGGTTTCGAACCCGCCTCACGGTGATTGAAATCGAGTTCGTGGCCTTTCACCGGAATCGTTTTCGGTAGAAATTGCTCGGGAGTTTCAAAATCGCCGGGTATGCCGATGCGGTTGTTGATCAGCGTTCGCGGCTGCAGTTCGTGAATAGCGCGCGCCATGCGGACGCCATCGTATTTTTCCTGATGGTAAAGGCCGTCGAACCAGATCAGCGCCACATCGCCATAGTGAGTCAGAAGCTCGCGAAGCTGCAGTTCCATGTAATCGAGATAGACCGGCCATTCGGGGCGCGTGGGCTCCCCGTTCCAGTTTTTGCTGGCGGGCAGCGAGGTATCTCGAAAATTGGGATTGTGCATATCCGGCGGCGAGTAGTAGAAGCCGATCGGCATTTGCTCGCGGTGACAGGCCTCCGCCAACTGAGCAACAATGTCCTTCCCATAAGGCGTTTTGGTGATTTTGTAGTCGGTATAAGAAGAGTCAAACATGCAGAAGCCGTCATGGTGCTTGGTGGTGAACACCATATAACGCTGGCCGGCGGCTTTTGCCAGAGCAACCCACGCATAGGGATCGAAATGAACGGGATTAAAGCGAGCCGGCAGGGCTGTGTACTCCGCTTGCGTGATGGGAAATTGCGCTGAAGGGCGCATGATGGGCCACGATGCCTCTACACTGGCAAGAGAATATGGCCCCCAGTGGATGAACATGCCGAATTTAGCATCGCGATACCAGGCAGTGCGCTGGTTCTCGGCGGACGTCGTCCGATAGGGCGCTGTCTGGGCGACCGCGGCGGCGCTGGCGATTGCAGCAAGAATACAAGAAGCGAGCAGGAAACGGGTGTTACCCCAGAAAGAAGACATGCTTTCTCCTTCACCCACGGCCTGACTGGAGCCGAGGCGCATGAGATAGTAGTCTACCCGATTTCTACGTTCCAGTTAACGATATTTTCACGAGAAGCGGCTCATTTCTTCTTAGTGAACACCATCGTTTCCGCCTTGCCTTCCGGAGTGATATGCGTCACATCCATTTCCAGCGTGCTCTGATCTGGCGATAACACGAGCTTCGATTGCGAGACCTGATCGTCCGAGGGCCCATCCGTTTTCAGAACCACTAGCGCGGGTCCGTTGTACCAGAGCGAAACCTGCGCTTTGTGTCCGCCATCTTCGTATGAACAGTTTGTTCCGTCCGCAGTGCATTCGAAGGTGGTGGTTACATCCTTGCCATCCGCGAGATGCGTCGTTCTGATGACGTGAATTTTGCCGGAGTCGTCCTGAATCGCAAGCTGAATGGATTCACCGCCGCGCAGCATCTGACTCTTTGCGGCATCCAACTCCCACGTTCCAGTAAAGTTTGGCTTCGTATCGTCCGCTAACAGGAACCCCGATACAAGCAGAGGAAGCGCGAGGCAGACGCTCCGCGCGGTCAAAAATGACACAACCCACCCCTTTCCAGAGCGCAACGCTTCCTTCCGGCGCCACACTCCCTTTCAGCATGTAGTTTGGTCTAAGTAAACGTTAATCCAAATTCGCGCAATCTTCCAGTACGTTTTTTCGCCAGGCATGGATACAACGGGTGGCTGTAAGTCGCCTCGCACTCCGGTTCATTTCCCGTGATGGTTGTATATAGATGACGAATGGCGGCGGACAGTCGTGCAGGCGTGAGGGGCGCGCATTTACTTCAACGGGCGAGACATGCCTTGCCCTACAACGGACCACGAACATATAAAAACGAAATTGGGCACGACGCCGCCATCGCTCCGTCTAAACTGGCAGGAACATTCTCTGAGGAAGATTGTATGCGCCTCTTTTCCTTGAGCCTGAGCGCGGCGCTTGTGGTGTCGGCTTTCGGGGCGACGGTTCCGTCGGCAGCCCCATTCAAGTGGATGGCGGATCGGCAGGCGCCGAGGGTCTGTTCGATTCCCCTGGCCTCGCCGAAACCGCCGCTTCCGCGCACGCCGGATCGCGCAAAAATCTTGCGAGTGCCGCCGTCAAACACGTTGGATCACAACCAGATACCGCCGCCCGCTCCGCCCTGCGACCAGAGGTCGAAGTTGCTGCGCGCGTTCCCGGTGAAGACGCATCCGAACGCCAAACAGTAGTCGCACGGCTGCTGAAGAACAGCGCACCATGACGATCGACGGCGGTGCCAGGCATGGGCAAGCGTACGGACAAAGTCAGTACAAAGCCATCCGGCTCTCTATGGCGCCGGCTCGTGCAACTCGCGAACCCAGATGTTCCGATAGCGCACCGGATGATGATGATCCTGCAAATCGAGCGGCATTTTCGGCGGATGCTGCTTATAAGGCTTTCTCCCTGACGTGGGGCCCGTGAGCGCAACGTGGTCCTGAACGAGCACGCCGTTCTGAAACACCGTTGCGGTGGCGAGTTGTGTGAGTTCGCCGCCGACTGAGAAATGCGGTCCGTGAAAAACGATATCGTAGGTCTGCCATTCGCCGGGCGGGCGGCAGGCATTGACCAGGGGCGGATATTCACTGTAAATGGCCCCAGCCTGGCCGTCCGCATAGGTATTGGCGTGGTAGGAATCCAATACTTGAAGCTCGTAGAAAGTCATCAGCCGGACGCCGCTGTTGCCGCGAGCCTGATCGGTTCCTGTCGCCGGATTCGGCGTGGCCCACTCAACGTGAAACTGCGCGTCTCCAAACGCTTGCTTTGTGTGAATGTCCCCCGATCCGGGCGCAACTTCAAAATAGCCGTTGCCGACTTTCCAAGGAGCAGCCTGCCCGTTCTTACCAACCCAAGCGGACAAATCCTTCCCGTTGAAGAGCACCACGGCATCAGACGGCGGCTTGCCGGCTTCGCTCTGGGTGCTTGCCGTGCCTGGCGTAATGACGGGCGGCAACGGACGGCTGCGGTCGTTCGGCTTCCATTTCATAACGGGAATGGAAACGCCCGCGATTAGAATTGCCGGCATAAATGCGAGCAGAAAACGTTTACTCATCTCGGCGGATTTTATCAAAGACAGGAGGCGTTCTTCATCGAGCCAGGAAATGAACCGCGCCGCGAGGAACGGCGACGCGAAGCTCCCGGCTTCCACGCAGATCCTCGTAATCGGACTGGCTCACTTCAGCGACAAGGCCGTTGGCGAATTCAAGTTGAACGCCACGCGCCGTCACGGAACTGCTCGCAACCTCCAGCAGAAGCTGGTTATCGCCGGCCTGGGGAGGATAAGGCAACACTTTCAATTCGTGCCGAGGCACGCAGAGCCACCCGGAATCTCCACGCAGCGTAGCCGGCAGATACGGGCCTTCGATTTCCTGGCCGGCCAGGCGAAGCCGGCTCAACTTCCGGCCTGGATCAAGGTGAGTAATCTCGGCGGGCAGCAAATTGTAGATGCCAAGCAGCCGCGCCAGCTCGACTGAACCCGGACGTGCGATGACCTGTTCCTTCGGCCCTGTCTGGAGCAACCGGCCGCGGTCGATGACGCACACCGTATCGGCGAGCTCGAAGCATTCATCGAGGGCGTGAGTCACCACAATCATGGGAACCTTTAGCTTTGCCTTCGTGCTCAGCAGGATTTGGTAAAAGCTCGCACGGAGCCGCGCATCGAGGCCGCGCGTCGGTTCGTCGAGCAGCAGCAAGCGCGGTTGAATGACGAGGGCCCTTGCAATGGAAGCCCGCTGCTTCTGTCCGCCCGAAAGTTCGTGCGGTTGGCGGTTGGATAAATCCGCCAGTTCAAAGGCTTCGAGCATCTCCTGAATGCGGCGGTGGCGTTCGAGGCGGCCCGGACGTGGAGGCGGCGAAGACTGGATGGCAAAACGCAGATTCTGGCGCACCGTCATGTGCGGGAACAGGGCATGATCCTGAAAGATGTAACCACACCGCCGCTTTTGTGGCGCAAGATGCACTCCCGCTGCAGCGTCGAAGAAGAGTTGGTCCTGCACGAGAATGCGGCCTTCATCGGGATGAGCAAAGCCAGCGAGGCAATTGAGCGTGAGCGTTTTCCCGGCTCCGCTTGCGCCGAGCAGTACTGTGACCGGAGACTCGGATCGTAAGTGCACGTTCAGCTCGAAGGGATCGCCGCCCTGTGCCGCTGGCAGGCGTTTGACGATTCGCGCATCAATCATAGATACCGATGCGCTAACCCGCTATCCCCGGTTTCGTCCGCCTGGCGAGCCAGTTCGCGGGCCAAAGAATTGCGATTGCCGCGAGAGAGACGATGATGACAAGCACACGCGCAAGCCCGCCATTGCCCGATTCCACCGCGTCGTAGATAGCGACTGAGAGCGTTTGCGTCCGGCCGGGGATATTGCCGGCCAGCATAATGGTGACGCCGAAATCTCCGAGCGCCCGCGCAAAACACAGTGCGGCGAGCGCGGAGAGACTGTTTCTCGCGAGCGGCAGTGTGACAAAGAAGAACGTGCGCAATTCCGAGGCTCCGAGACTATGCGCCGCCAGTTCGTAACGATGGTCGATGCTTTCGAGCGCGGCGCGCACGGCTTTAATGAAGAGCGGCGCCGAGTGCAGGAACGCGGCGACAACGGCGGCCTGCCAGGTAAACACAAGCGGCTGTCCGAAAATTGATTCATATACATGGCCTAGCGGCGACGAGCGGCTTAGCAAAACAAGCAGATAGTAGCCGAGAACCGTGGGCGGGAGCACCAGGGGCAGCGTGATCAGCGAATCGATCAGGTCCTTCCCGCGAAAGGTCTTGTGCGAGAGCATATACGCGACCCACGTTCCGATGACGAGTACCGCCGCGGTCGCGAGAGCCGCCACGCGCAGGCTTAACCACAACGGGAACCAGTCGATACCGGATAGCGTGCCCATGATTGGCCTGAACAATTATAACGGGCAATGTTTCGGCTCGAAAGACGAATAAAAAAAGGGCTACCGAAAAACGGCAGCCCCGCGGACCTACGAATCTTCTCGCGGTCACATTAACTGTGGTTATCGGCGACCTGCAGATCGTTTGTCACCGAGAAGACGCCAGATACACCATTGGCTCTCAGGTAAGCGACATTTTTGTCGGCCTGGCTGTCGACAACGCCTTTCAGGGTAACGTGGCCGTTATCCACGATGATGTGAATGGACGGGTGGACGCCCATGCCGTAGCGTTGCAGCATCGGATATCCATAGATGGCTCGCATCGCGCGCCAGCGTATCGAATTATCGAAGCTCGAAAGCGGCAGGACCTGAACCTGATTGACGACCTGCTCCACGCCCTCGATACGCTTCACCACGTTCTGAGCGTCGGATTTCAGCACTGGCCTCACGACATCTCCATAAAGAGTTACGGTGTTGCCGCTAACGGTGTAGCTCAAATCGTCAAAAATCGAATAGTAGGGCAGCATGAGCAACTCGTGACCGACCTTCTTGACGATGCGGCTCTCGTCGTCCATGGCCGGATTCGCGGATGGGGTTGTCGTGGCACTCAAAAATAGGGGCGCCACGAAAGCAAGCACACCGGCAAATACAAAGCTCCGTAAGCGTTTCATTCTTATCCTCCAAGCTCTACCGATTGGACGCTATGATTGGCACGCAAGTTGCTAAACGACGGCCTCCGCATGTAACGATTTGCATAGATGACGAGCGCGCCGGCGTAGTGTAATTCAATTAGCTCGCGGCGTGAGTTACCGACGAGACGACTTCACGGCGCGATTCGAGAACAACGTGTTGCTATCCTCGCTCACATAGGTCGTTATTAGAGATGCAATGTATCCATTCCGTCCAACTTGTGCTGCTTGATCGCATTCTCGAGAATGCGTGGATCAGGTTCGATGCAGGAAGAATCGAAGACTTCGGCCAGGGTAAACCGCCGGATTCGGTTGAGTCGTTCGGCGGCGTGAATCGATATCTTGCGCCGGGTTTTATCGATATCCACGTTCACGGCGGCAACGGCTCGGATTTTCTCGACGGCACGCCGGAAGCGTTTCTGAAAATCGCGGAGTATCATTTATCGCGGGGCACAACGAGTCTATGTCCCACGCTCGCAACCACCACATACGAACGCATGAACGAAGTGCTGAGCGCATGGGAACACGCGCGGACCCGATCCGCGGCGCACCTGCTTCCCCTGCATCTGGAAGGGCCGCACCTGGCAACGAGTAAAGCGGGAGCGCAGGATCCGGCGTTGATCCGCCCGGCTACGGACGGTGACATCTGCTGGCTGGTGGAACATGCGGCGGGAATCTCGCAGATGACGTGTGCGCCGGAATTGCCGAATGCGCTCTCGCTGATTGAGCGGGCCTCGAAGGCGGGCATCGTCCTGAGCGCGGGGCATAGCGAGGCACGGGAAACGGAAGCGGAAGCAGGCATCGAACGCGGTCTAACAAAAGTCACGCATCAGTTCAACGCGATGACGTACGCGGCGAAGAGCGGTCTATTCCGGAAACCGGGTCTTGCGGAATACGCGCTAGTCGAAGACAAGCTTTCCTGCGAGCTGATTGCCGACGGCTTCCACGTACACCCGACTCTGATGAAGCTCGCGTATGGCGCCAAAGGTCCGGGCAAGCTGGCTCTCATCAGCGACGCCCTTGCCGGGACGGGGTTACCCGTCGGTTCGACATTTATGCTCGGCAAACTGCCGTGCAAGATGGGTCCCGGCTACTGCCTGCTCGCCGACGGATCGGCGCTTGCCGGTAGCGCGACGTGCCTCATCGATCAAGTGCGGATCATGACGACGGACGTAGACGTTCCCTTAGTGGATGCCGTCCGGATGGCGACTCACACGCCGGCAAAGCTGCTGGGAATCGAAAACGGGCACGGCGAAATCCGGGCAGGCAAGGTTGCGGATTTCGTGGAGTTCGACGACCAGTTCCGGGTGCATCGCGTTTGGGCGGGCGGCAAACTGGCGCATTCGAATTGAGGCAATAGAGTCGGTTGCCAGCAAAGGCGGCGTCGATGGACCGTGCACTTAGTGCGGCGGCTCCGTTTCCTGGCTGCCTCCGCTCAGGAGCCGCCTCGCGCGAGCGAGCGGGTTCGGGCGACTGCGGCGATAGAGCAAAAGCACACTGTTTAGAATCTACGTATGGAGCTGAGTTCCGAACCTAAGTCCTTTCTATTGCAAGCAGTCCTGATCGCGGCGATGCTATCCGCCGCCGCTACGTCAGGCTCCTCCGCGCAGCCTCCATCGAAAGATCCGAATGCCGGCGCTCCGCCTGCAAAAGCTGATCAAGCACCGGCGCGCAGCGACATCCCCCAGCAGTTTACGCCGCCACAAGACCAGTACGACTACATCAAGCGCGATGTCATGATCCCCATGCGCGACGGCGTGAAGTTACACACCGTGATCGTTGTTCCCAAGGGAGCGAGAAACGCGCCGATTCTTCTCACCCGCACGCCGTATAACGCGTCGAAACGCGCCGCCCGCACGAATAGCATCCACATGGTTGCGGAACTGCCGGAGGGCGATGAAGTATTTGCCGCCGATGGATACATTCGAGTGTTTCAAGACGTGCGCGGCAAATATGGATCGGAGGGTAGTTACGTGATGACGCGCCCGGTCATCGGTCCGCTCAACCGGACAAACGTCGATCCTACAACCGATGCTTATGACACTATCGACTGGCTCGTAAAGAACACACCCGAATCTAATGGCCGCGTGGGCATGATCGGGTCGTCATATGAAGGGTTCACTGTCGTGATGGCTCTGCTTGGACCCCACCCCGCCCTCAAAGTAGCCGCTCCCGAAAGCCCTATGGTCGATGGATGGATGGGTGACGATTGGTTTCACTACGGGGCTTTTCGCCAAACGAACTTCGATTACACTTCGAGCCAAACGACAAAAACCGGGGAAGGGGAAGCAGTTGAGCGCGGCGCTTACGACGACTACGAAACATTCCGCCGCGCCGTTTCCGCGGGAAACTATGCGCACGAGCACGGGCTGCAAAATCTTCCGTGGGCGGAGAAGCTGTTCTACCATCCAGCCTACGACGCATTCTGGCAGGGACAAGCGCTCGACAAACTCGTCGCACAAAAGCCTTCGAACGTCCCGACCATGTGGATACAAGGATTGTGGGACCAGGAGGACATGTGGGGCGCCATTCACAGTTACCTTGCGCTGAAGGCCAAAGGGCAGGCCGATCATAATTTTCTGGTGATGGGTCCATGGCGTCATAGTCAAGTCAACTACGATGGCTATAACCTTGGACCGTTAAAGTGGGACGGGGATACCGCTCTGCAATTCCGCCGCGATGTGCTTAAGCCCTTCTTCGATCAATATCTGAAGCCCGGCGCGCCCAAAGCAAACACGCCTCCGGTCTTCATCTACAACACCGGCGAAAATCATTGGGACCGGCTGTCACACTGGCCGCTCGCCTGCGATAGCGGTTGCGCATCGCCGATGAAACCGCTGTATCTCAAGTCCTCTTTCAGCTTGAGCTTTCAAAAGCCCGAGGGAGAAGGATCGGATTCCTACGTTTCCGATCCCGCTAAGCCAGTTCCCTATATTTCTCGCCCTGTACACTTTGCCGATTCGGCCCGCTGGCAGACATGGCTTGTTGCCGACCAGCGTTCTGTCGCCGACCGCACCGATGTACTGACCTATCAGACTCCTGTGCTGACCTCTCCGTTGCGCGTAAGCGGAGCGCCGATCGCCGATCTCTCCGCGGCCACTTCAGGCGCCGATGCCGACTGGATCGTTAAGCTCATCGACGTCTATCCCGATCAAGTGCCGAGCCAACCCGAGATGGGCGGGTATCAACTTGCTATTTCGATGGATATTTTTCGCGGACGCTATCGCGAGAGCTTTGAGCATCCCTCGCCCATACCGGCAAACAAACCGCAACGATGCCGCTTCGCGCTACCGACTGCCAATCACGTCTTCCTGCCCGGTCATCGGATTATGGTCCAAATTCAATCTACCTGGTTCCCGTTGTATGACCGGAATCCCCAGACATACGTCGATAACATCTTCTTCGCCAAGCCATCCGAATACAAGAAAGCGACGGAGACTGTTTATCGTTCAGGCGATCTGGCAAGCGCCGTCTGGCTACCCGTCGTATCGCGGTAAGGTCAGCCGGCATCGCGTAGGGTGGCGATCGGGTCGACACGCGCGGCCCGGCTGGCTGGCGGGAATGCGGCAAGCAGGCCGATCACCATCATCGAAATGCACGCCGTGGCGAGCGCAAGCGGATCGAGCGGAGAGACTTCAAACAACAGATTTGCGATAACTCTTGTTAGCGCAAAAACTCCGATCAAACCAAATATTAGGCCGACGGAGACCATCACCAGCGCCCTACGCAATACCTGTGAAAGAACGTCGCCTGGGCGGGCTCCCAACGCCATGCGAATACCGAGTTCCCGGCGCTGTTGTGTTACGGAATAAGCGAGCACGCCATAAAGACCGATTGCAGCGAGAAGGATCGCTACAAAGGCAAAGATTCCGATCAGCCAGGCGGGGCGGCTTGCGCCGGCGAGTGTGCGGTCCCGAACCTGCTGCATTGTGGCAACATCCCCGAGCGGCAAGTTGGAATCGATTTCGCGGACGGCCTGCCGAATGGAGGGCATGATAGAGGCGGTCCCCTCGTGAGTGCGGACGAGGAGTTTGATATGCGGGTTTGGCGCCTGGGCCAAGGGTACGTACACCACAGCCGGGTCTGGGCTACCCGGCGACGACGTGCGCTCGCTTCGAATGATACCGACGATCTGGACGTCCGACATGAGCGGCTGAACTTCCGTGTAATCGGTCGATGACAAACGAACCATTTTCCCGACGGGATTCGCCATTCGGGCAATGTCTCTCAGCCCCGCGGCCAGGGCCTGATTAATGACCACAACGCGCGGCGCCCCCTCGCGATCGCGATTCGTGATGCCCCGGCCAGCCAGCACCGGAATATCCAACGTGCTGAAATAGCCTGGATCGACACGTTTGAACCGCACGCGTACGAGCTTTTCCGCGCCCGCGACTTGCATTGCCTCGCCGTTACTGATCCACTCAAGGGGCAAATACGTTGAAAGGCCAGCCTTCGCCACGCCCGGCGTGGAGCGAAGCCGTCGCGCGACGGCTTCGTAGAAGAGCACGGCTTTCTGTGGCGTCGGATATGCGCCAAGTGGGAGGTCGGCGGACATGGTGATCACGTTTTCGACACGGATGCCCGTATCGAGTTGTTGAAGCTTAACCAAGCTTCTAGCCAGAAGCAGAGCGCCGCATACCAGCACGAGTGACAGAGCAACTTCGCCAATGACGATACTACGTCGCACGCGAATGTGCATGACAGACGAACCGCGAGCGGATTGCTTGAGAGAATCCGTCAAATTTCCAAACGATGCTTGCACTGCCGGCAGCACTCCGGCAAGCGCCGCAACTCCCAACGCAACCACTGCGGCAAAGGCGAGCACATGCAGATTGAGGCTGACATCCGCCGTGAAAGGAAGAGACTGCGACAGCAAGGGAGTCGCGACGCGGATCAATAGCCACGCGGTGGCAATGCCCGCGGCGCCTCCCAGCAGGCAAAGCGCAAAACCCTCGGTGAGTAACTGGGCGACCAAGCGGCCACGGCTGGCGCCCAGAGCGGATCGAACCGCCAGTTCCGTCCTGCGCGTGGCGCCTTGGGCGAATAGCAGATTTGCGATATTCGCGCAAGCGATCAGAAGGACAAGGAGGACGGCGCCGAAGGCCACCGAAATCGACCGGTGCAGATTGGAGCCGACTAGCAATTGCTTAAGCGGTTCAACCACGATCGTGCCTCCCCGTTCTTTCATTGGCGCAGTCTCGTCCAAGGCAGCGTAAAGAGCCCGCATTCGTTCGCGAGCATTGGTTAGAGTGGCCGAGGCGTTCAGCCGTCCATAAACAGTAAGCCAATGCGCGTCGCTTGCTAACTGATCCTGAGTGAATATGAGAGGTTTCCAGAATTGAGTTTCGTCACGATCGAACGGGCCACGCTGAAGCACGCCGATGACCTGATACGCCTCACCATCCAGGATGAGGCGCCGGTGCAAGATGCCGGGATCGCCTCCGAAATAGCTTTGCCAAGCGGCATGGCTGATGATGACGACGGGCCCGGCTCCAGGCCGATCGTCTTCCGATGTGAACGTCCGGCCGAGTTTGGCTCCACTGGCGAACACCTTGAAATACCCTGCCGTGACCGCCTTGCCCGCTATTCGCGATGGTCCACTCTTATCGTTTAGCGCGGCCAGGATAGGCTGTTCCGCCGCCAGCGCGCTGAAGACTTTTGCCAGTCGATTCCAAGCAACAAACTGCGGGACGGTGGTGGCGTTGACAGCGCCCGGACGCGGAGCCTCCCAAACGCCGACGATGCGATCGGGTTGCGGAAACGGAAGAGGTTTCACGAAAACGGCATCCACCACACTGAACATGGCGACAGTCCCGCCAATCCCGAGCGCCAGGATGCTGATGACGACGGCAGTAAAGCCGGGCGCACGCGGGAGCGAAGCCAATCCGTATCGAAAATCTCTGAGCAGCGTTTCGATCCATCGCAAACTGCGGCGATCGCGATGTTCTTCTTTCATCTGTTCGATTCCTCCGAAGCCGCGGCGAGCCTTCCGGTACGCCTCTTCCGGTGATAAACCACGCTCGACGGCGTCCCTCTCCGCCAGTTCCAAATGGGCGCGGATCTCGTCTTCCAACTCCAAATCGAGGCGCCGCTTGCGCATCAGCGCCAGCAGGCTTGCAAACAGGCGACGAAGGTTCACGTCGATACCTCCAGGAAACGAGCCACTAACGCCGTGGCTTTTTCCCAATTGGCGACCTCAACGAGAAGTTGTTTCCGCCCTGCCCTGGTCAGCGAATAGAATTTGACCTTCCGATTTGTTTCCGAAATTCCCCAATCCGTACGAATCCAGCCTTCCTGTTGGATGCGAATCAGGGCCGGATAAACAGAACCTTGGCTTAACTGGAGGGATTCGCCGGAAACCTGCTCAATACGACGAGCGATGGCATAGCCGTGCATTGCTCCCATCGTTTCCAGGGTCTTCAATATCAAAAGATCAAGCGTTCCGTAAGGTATTTCCGTTTGTGCTTTCGACATGTCGAATACCGACAGCTTAAGGCAACTACGGACGGCCTGTCAACGCCGAAGTTTCAAATGGTGAATAAAACGCTCAGCTTGTAAAGATGTTGGCGTTTAGGAATGCGTTCCGCAACTTGCCCTTCGGATCGTAGCGCAACGCCAGTTTGACGAAATCGTCCAGCTTTTCGTACTTTGATCTCAGTTCGGACGGAGGCATTGTAAACAGCTTGCCCCAGTGCGGTCGCGGCTGGAACGGAGATAGTTCTCGTTCAATGAGCGGAAGCACTCGTCTGACTGCCGGCCAGTCCGGTTTCCAGGTGAAATGAAGGGCAACGCTTGGCTGCCGATAGCAGGTGCTCATCCACAGTTCGTCCGCGGCAATGGTTCGGATCTCCGAGATCAGCAGATGCGGAGCCACCCGATCGCGCAGTCGCTCGACCGCGAGGATCGCCTCGACCGCGTGGCGCCGGGGCAGGAGATATTCCGATTGAAGTTCTTTCCCGGCGCTCGGGGTAAAGCCCATGCGGAAATGAGATAGCCGGTCACACCATGGTCCGGACACGCCCATTTGCTCGGTGCAATTCTCCGCAGAAAGCTCGCCGATCGGATGCAGATTTCGAGTGGCCAGCTTGGCCCCAAAGAATTCCTGAGGCGCTCCGAACGGCTGCGCATCGCCGACACGGCTCTTAATCCAGACCTGGTTAATACGCTGTTTTTGCCAATCGGTAAACAAACTGACGCTGTATCCGCTCGCTTGAATTTCATCGAAGTGAGTCTCCACTTGGGAGAGCGGCAGATCCTCATAGACGTATTGCCGCACCATATAGGTAGGCTGGATGTCGAGGGTGACCCGAGTGATTACGCCGAGCGCACCAAGTCCGACGACCGCCCCCTGGAACACTTCGCCGTCTGACTTACGAGAGAGCTTCACCAGATCGCCCGCGGCGGTAACCATTTCCAGGACGGAGATCGCGGAAGCGAGATTGCCGTTTCTCTCGCCGGAGCCGTGGGTGGCAGTGCTGCACGCGCCGACAACAGAGATGTGTGGGAGTGAAGCCAAGTTGTGTAATGCAAATCCCTCGTTATCGAGATACGCGCCAAGCTGGCCATATGTGACTCCTGCTTCGGCGGTCACTGAACGGGCATCCACGTCGAGCTCGATTTTCTGCATGGGCTTGAGCGACAGAAACGTATCGCCCGTATCGGCAATGGAATTGAAAGAATGGCGCGTGCCGAGAACCTTCAATCTACTTTCCGAGCGGAGAATAGACTGTATCTGTTCGACAGATGCGGCCTCGCGCAGACGGCTTGTGCCGTAGAAAATATTGCCTGCCCAGTTAGTCAGATTCTGCTTTGATTCCAGCATAGAAATGATCCGATTACACGAAGGCATCGAGACCCACTATGTTCGCAACTCGGCGTCCACAAGCTTACCGTCGCGTGGCTGGTGAGCGGGCTTTGGCCGCAAGGAATCGTTTGCGTGCGGCGGCGGCCTGTTCGTCTTGACCGAGCCGGTGATAGATCTGGGCAAGCAGGTATTCCGGTTCAGGATACGCCGGGTCGAGCGTTGTCGATCGATGCAGCCAGTTCAGCGCCAAATTGGTCTTGCCGAGTTTCTCAAGCGCTTTTCCGCCGAGATAAAAGTCTCGGGCGGAGAACGGATTCATCGCCGCAGCTTTAGAGGCCGCGTCGAAGGCTCGTTTCGCATCGCCGGTCTTGAACAGCAGATCGGACAAATTTGCGTACGGCCAATCGTAAGTCACGCTGCTCTCTTCCATAATTTTGATCGCTGTCAGAAAGTAACGGATTGCTTTGTCATTGTCGCCTTTGGCTTCGTAACAAAGCCCCAGGTTATCGTATGATTTGTACGACCGCGGATCGGTTTTCAGAACGCGCTCGAACTGGCCGATGGCCCGATCGATCATACTTTCCTGATAGTAGATGCGCCCGAGCATATAGGCCGCCTCGCTATCTTCGGGATGCCGACTCAATAGATCGATAAATGTAGCGATAGCCTGGTTTGCCTCGCCCGAAAGGTATTCCGCATTGCCCTTGATCTTGAGCGCGGCGCTGTTCGCCGGTTCGGCCTTTATAACTTGAACAGCGGTAGAGCGTGCTTCTTGAAAGCGCTGCTCCATAAAGTAAGCATTTGCCAGAGCAAGTTTGCCGGGCACTGAACCAGAGTCGGTTTCCAGATATTGCCGCGCCGCTGCGATCGCTTGCCCGAAGTTTCGTTCGAGAGTCCGTGCCCGCGACAACTCAAGCAGAATTGCTGTCTGTCGAGGACAGGCGGCATACGCTGCCTCGAACTGCGAGGCCGCAATTTTGTAATTCCGGCCGTCCATGGCTTCCCGCGCGCTTACGTCGAGAGAGTTGCTTCGAGTCAAATCGCAGTTGGACCCAGTTTGCTCCTGCGCAAAAAGGAGTCCGGACGCGAGCAGTATCAAGGTGAATCGCCGGAACATTTCATTGCAGCTTAGCCAATTCCTGCTTCACCTTCGGAATCACGCTGCCATACTGGGCGACGGACGCTTTCGCCAGAAACGCTTCGAAATGCGCGCGAGCGCGATCGCGATTTCCGGCCATTTCATAGATAAGGCCGAGATTCATCTGGGCCTCCACCAGATCGGGATCGAGCTGAATGGCTTGTTCGAAATCGGCGCGCGCGGCGGTGAAATCGCGCCGCTGAATAGCGATAAGACCGAGGCCATTGGTTGCAGCCGCATCATCCGCATCGTTCGTAAGAACCCAGTTGAATACTCGCTCGGCATCGTCGATACGGCCCTTCTCAAGGTACGCCGTGGCCAGATTGGTCTGGCTTTCAAGATCGGTTGGATTGATGCGAGCGGCCTTCTCATACTCTACGATCGCTTTGTCTTTCTGACCTTTGCGAAGGTAAAGATCCGCAATTCGAGAATGCAGTCTACCGTCCTCGATTCCCCGCCCCAGCGCAGACTCGTACAGTTTCACAGCGTCGTCATATCGGCCGGAATTCTCATATTCTCCGCCGAGTTGGTGGTAAAGCGATGGGTCTGTGGGATCCTGCTTCAACGCCCGTTCCAGCAAGGCGATCCTTCGTGCGGCGGGCACGTGCGCCTGCGGATCTTCCGCCATATAAATCAGCTTCAAGACATCGACCCGGTCCTTCGGGTCGATGCCAGTGCCGGTTAACTCGTAGGACTGCGGAGAAGCTCCGGATAGATACCCGAGTGATTTCAACTGGTCTACCGTGCGTGGATCCACCAGGCTGGTCTTTACCTTCTCCGGGGCATCTCCGCCGCCGGGAGACACAATGCGTTGTAGCTGAGCCTCGAGTTTCCGCGCCTCCGCGGGTTGCTGCTCAATCACATTAGTCGTCTCGTGGGGATCGTGAACAAGATCGTACAACTCTGGCTTGGGCGCCCGGATGTACTTCCAACGGCTAGTGCGAATCCCCCTTAATTCAGACCACCCCATACTCAATTTGGGGAACAAGGTCTCTTCGTACGAGATCTCCGTACGCACCGTCGATCCGTTAAAGGCCGGAACCAGGCTGACGCCTTGCACGTTAGACGGCGCCTCACCGCCCATCAGATTCAGGACGGTCGGCAAAAAATCGATGCTCCGAACCTGCTGTTTGATGCGTTTGCCGGAAGGAATTCCAGGACCCGACATCAGGAACGCGATTCGCAGCGTCGCGTCATAAAGAAACACGCCATGCGTGTACTCACCATGTTCGGACAGGCTTTCACCGTGGTCGGATAGCACGGCGATAATCGTCCTACCGGCGGGAGACTTTTTGCCGACAGCCGAGAGGAGTCTTCCAACTTGTTGGTCGACATAGGCAATCTCGCCGTCGTACGGGTGCTTTTTGTACTTCTCCTTGAACTCGCCCGGAGGATTATATGGCATGTGCGGATCGTAAAGATGCACCCAAAGAAAGTATGGCTTGCCGGATTGCGTGTTCAGCCATTGAAGCGCGCGGTCGACCGTGTCGCTGCCGCGGCGTTCCGGATCTTCGCGAAAGTCCCGGCGATTTCCGCCCCGAGGCATCTGATCGTCGTAAACATCGAAGCCGTTGTTGAAGCCGAAGGTTTTCTTCAGAACCGCCGAACTGACAAACGCCGCGGTGTCCCAGCCTTGATCGTGCAAAATCCTCGCGATCGGCCTTGACGAGGATTGAAGAACAAAGCCGCCGGTGTTGCGTACGTGGTGAACCGTCGGGTACTGGCCCGTGAAGATGCTGGCATGTGAGGGCGGCGTCAGGGGCGCTTGCGCAACCGCATCTTCAAACAACACGCCGTTGCGCGCCAGTCCGTCGAGCGCCGGCGTTTGAATGTTGGGGTAGCCGTAACAATGCAGATGATCGGGCCGCAACGTATCGATCGTTACAACGACAAGGTTCAAAGGCTGTAAGGCTGCCCGTGCTGGCGTTGCCTCGGGTTTCCGATTGTTGCAGGAGATGGTGGCGAAGACTAAGACCGCCAGGAATGGGGAAAACGTGCTGGGAAAACGCATTAAAGAACTGCTTACCTGATTATGCGAACGGCCCGGCTAATTACGCCGGGCCGCCGTGGTGAATATACGCTCTAAAACTCGATTCGTGCGTCGAGCTGTATCGTTCGGTCGCCGCCTCCGTCCAGGAGCATCCCGAATGCGGGATCCCCCACAGTTTGAGAGGCAAACGAGGCACGCTTCCTTTTCAATGGATTGGTCATTGTAGCGCCGAGTCCGAAGAACCGTTTCTCAGAGCCCATGTAAAACTTCTTACTGATTCGGAAAGTCTCGCTAAGGTTCGCCGGGCCACGGATGGTCGGCAGGTATCTGGGAGCGGTGCCCACCCGTAACGGTGTGCCGTTATCTGTCACCGGACTTTCGATAAATGCAGCGGCATTCAGATACGGTGTCGGCAGTTGGACGTCGACTTTACCGGGCATGCCCATCGTTCCGTTCTGTCCGGAGACCACGTCGGGCCGGATACCGCCCGAGAACCCGGGAGGGCTATTGACTCCCGATTCGTAAACGGCAACGGCATTTCCGGAAGTGTAGTTATGAATGGCCGCGAGTTGCCAGCCACCCAGTATGGGGTTAGCCCAGTGCAAATTGAAGCGGCGATCTCTTCCGAACGGCGTGTCCCAAACCCAGGTCAGCTTGAAGGACTGTGGAATGTTAAATGAAGCTACCGATCGATCAAGGCTGCGATTATAGTAATCCTGCGCTATGGTGTAGTAATTCGCGGGACCATTGGAGTCTACGTAGCCGATGGCCTTTGACCATGTGTAAGCGGCAAGAAATCCCAGTCCGTTAGTCAGATGGCGGGTGGCCGTGATCTGGAGAGAGTTGTAGTTGGAATTTGTGTTGTAAGGGAAATTCTCTTCGACTCCAAAATATTGCGGATGAGGCCGCAGTGCCTGGGACACCGTGAGACTCTGATCGAATCCTGGAAAGGGCGAGTATTGGGGGTGCAGACTAACCGGGTCGTTCAAGATATCGCCCATTGCAAGGAAGCTCGACGGTATTCCATTCAACTCGCTATAGCCTCCAGAACCCGGCGAACCGCCCCAGAGCCGGGTACCTTTATTGCCGATGTAGGCAACTTCCAAAAGGGTCTCGCCTGGCAGCGCGTACTGGATTGTGAAATTGTAGTTTTGCGTGTAGCCCGGACGGTTGGCGTCGCGGGCAGTCGTCGTCACGTCATTGTAGTTTGCCGAAGAAGGATCTTTGTTCGGCAGCGGCGACTTCAGGCTTGGGAACGGTTGGTTGAGATAGATGGCTGGATCGTCCACAAATCCCGACGCGTTGGTGCCCGCTGGAACATTCACAGTTCCATTGAATCCGAACGTGAATCCACCATACCCCCAATTGTTCGCGATGGGAGGCGTGTTTGTGATCGCGTAGCCGGCGCGCACCACCATGTGATCCGAAACCTTGTATGCAATTCCGAAGCGGGGGCCAAACTCTTTCCAATACGTGTCGTTGACCCGGTTCTTGAATACGAGCGCGCCCGGAAGATTGCCTGCTTCGGGATTTGGAACGTTCAAATCCACCTCAGACATGCGATTGGTGACTTCGTAAAACGGAGGAATGATCTCCCATCGGAATCCAAGGTTGATGGTCAGATTTGGCGTAATCTTCCAGTCGTCCATCGCATACAACGCATGCTGCGGTTGGCGAAAGCCCTGGCTGTAGCCGACAATATTGTGGCTTGCATTATTCGCTCCGCCCAGCAGAAAGCTGGCAAATGCATGGCCGGTATCGTTCAAGAATCCTGGCAGGTCTGTTTGTTTCGGATTGAACGTGAAGTTTCCCGCATCGGACAAGGCCCGATCGTTGTAAAAATATCGCCGGTAGTCGTAGCCGAAGTTGAAGCTATGCGCGCCGTGTATCCAGGTCACATCGTCCTGGTAAATATAGCTCCCGTTCGGGCTGTAATCCTCGAAGCCGACACCCATCTGGGAAAGGCTCCCTCCCTGGTACGGATTGCCGGAGAACTTTATCTCCGGAAAAATCGTGCCGGGTAGGTTCTGCAGGCCGATTTGGCTCGCGAGATTCTGATTCACCGTCGCCAGAGGCGCGCCATTTTCATTCAGGAACCGGTTATAGCCGGCTGCCAGCCGGTTCAACAAGGTTGGCGAAATTGTAGAAGTCAGCGACAGCCGCACCATATTGCCAGGTGTGGTCTGCTCCTGCCAGCAACTGGTCGGGGTGCCTGGGACGGGTAGATATTGACCAGTGCCACAAGTATTGTTTCGGTTGCGGTAGCTCTGGTTGTAATAACCCGAGATGCGGTTCTTGTCATTAATCTGATGATCGATCTTCACGCCAATGATGTGCTCATGGAAAAACGGGCTGCCAGTGCCCAGCTTTTGAATGTTGCGCAGCATGCTATTGAACTGCGGGTCCTGGATGCCAACCTTCTCTATAATATTTCTCGCGACCGGATCCCAGGCGGATTGAGGAATGATATTCCCCTGAAATGGGTCGCGGACGATGCTGCCATTCGGCAAAGTGCGGGTGGTTGCCGGGTTGTAGATCTGGCCGAATACAATGGGCCGGCCGAGAGCGTCCGTTCCCACCTGAGTTCCAGAGAGAGGATTCCCGGTGAAATTGGGATCGAAAAGCGCCGAAAAGTCGCCGTTCTTGAACGCCGGGGTGGGTAGGGTGCTGAACCCGTTAAATGTGAGCTGATTTACTTCGGTCTTCTCAAAATTGGTGAAGAAGAAGGTCCTGTTTCGCCCGTTGTAGATCTTTGGAATGTAAACCGGGCCGCCAATCGAGTACCCCCAGTTGTTCGTACGATTTCTAGCGTTGGTCCCGCCGAAGGTTTTGTTCTGTAGCGGGATAGAATTGAACGCTTCATTTTGCAGGTAGTAAAAACCAGACCCGTGCAGATCGTTTGTGCCGGACTTGATTGTGAAATTAGCGACAGCCGTCTGCCCGCCGTTATACTGCGCTCCAATCGCTCCAGTTTGTAATTTGAATTCTCCGATCGCCTCGGCGGACGGGCTGAACTCGTTATTGTTGCCGCCCGAAAGATCGGAACGGCCGACCGGGATGCCTTCGATCAGAATCTCGTGGGAATACTGCTGGCCGCCATTAATGGAACCCTGGAACGTATTGCCGGTGGTGCCCGGCAAGCTGCTGAAGATAAAGCTCTGAATTTGGCGCTGCCCATCGTCGACAGTAACCGGCCAAGCCTTATACTCCTGGCTTGTAATGTATTGACCGATTTCAGCCGAGCTCGATTCAAGCAGTTCCGGCTTATCGCTCACCACAACTTGCTCGTTGACGCCGCCAACCTCCAATTTGATGTTGACGGTCATGGTCTGCGCCACGCGAAGGATTTCGTTTTCCGCCGCTGCCGTACGGAATCCTGGCGCCGTCACACGGATGGTGTAGGTGCCCGCCGGCAAATAAGGCAATGTGTAATCGCCTGTCGAGGTGGCTGTCGTCCTCGACTCCTGCCCCGTGGCATTGTTGGTAGCCACGACTGCGGCGCCCGGCACAACCGCCCCGCCGGGGTCGGTGACCGTTCCGTTAAATGTTCCGACAGGACCCTGCGCGTTCACCGCGGGGACAAGAATTGCTGCGACCAAAACCCAAGCCGTAACGAGAGCACGTCTCATGCGACCCCCAAGACTTTCCCGGTTGGACCCATAGTGCAACCGTATTAGATCGATTCAATGCGAAAGTTGAGTCGTTGTCAAGAGGAAAACAATGAAAGACTTCGAATATGCTTCGCAAGAGACCGCAAACTGGATATTCTGAGTCGATGCGGCAAGCAAGACTCACGCGTTTTGCCGGTATGGCGGGAGTATGTGTGATTTGCTACATCGTCCTGTTGGGCGCCCTTAGCCCGCAAGGTGCGCTTGACGAGGCCGCGCCCATCCGGTTTCGCGATGTGGCTCGCGAGGCCGGAATTGGGTTTGTTCTTGAGAATTGTCCGACTGATCGCAAACACCTCATCGAAACCATGCCGGGCGGGATTGCCGCGTTTGATTATGACGGTGATGGCCTCACCGACATTTATTTCACGAATGGCGCATCTGTTCCGTCTCTCGAAAAAAATTCGCCGAAATACAGCAATCGCCTATACCGCAATCTCGGCGGTTTCAAGTTCAAAGATGTGACACGCGAAGCGGGTGTTGCGGGCGTTGGGTATTCAATGGGAGCGGCAGCAGGCGACTACGACAATGACGGTCACATCGATCTGTTCGTCGCCGGTGTCGGGAGGAATATTCTCTATCGCAATCGAGGCGACGGTTCTTTCGAAGATGTCACAACAAAAGCGGGGATCAAAAGTGATGCGTGGTCCGTCGGCGGCGCCTGGCTTGATTACGACAACGACGGTTTGCTCGATCTGTTTGTTGTGAACTACGTGCAATGGTCCCCGGCCTTCGATGTTTTCTGTGGCAACCCCGCCGGTAACATCCGGGTGTACTGCCACCCGCGATTCTTCAAAGGACTTCCGAACCGGCTGTACCATAACCAGGGCGACGGCACCTTTAAGGACGTTTCCGCGGAATCGGGCATTGCGGCGCACGTGGGGAAAGGGATGGCGGTGGCCATCGCCGATTACGATCGCGATGGCTTCCCGGACATTCTCGTCACAAACGACAAGATGCCCAATTTTCTGTTTCATAACCTGCGAAACGGCCATTTCGAGGAGGTAGCGTTTCAAGCGGGAGTCGCTTTGCTGGACAGTGGCAGCGAGATTTCGAATATGGGCGCGGACTTTCGAGATTTCAACAACGACGGCCTGCCCGATATCGCTGCCACGGCTCTGTCCGGCGAGACATTCCCGCTATTCCGAAACCAGGGCCATGGCCATTTCACAGACGCTGGATATTCGAGCCGCATGGGTAAACTCAGCAGGATATACAGCGGTTGGAGCATCGGGATGTTTGACTTCAACAACGACGGCTGGAAAGATATCTTCACTACAAATTCGCATGTGAACGACAGAGTGGAAGCGTTTGAAGCAACCGAATACAAACAACACAACAGCATCTTTCTGAACGACCGTAACGGAACATTTTCGGACGTATCGGCCGGCTCGGGTGAGGGCTTCTCGGCGAAGGGCGCCCATCGCGGCGCGGCTTTTGCAGATTTTAACAACGATGGAAGAATTGATGTTGTCGTTTCCGCGCTGGGTCAGCCAGCCGAGCTTTGGGAGAATGTCAGCCCCGCTGAAAACACCTGGCTCACTTTGCGGTTGACTGGAACAAAAAGCAATCGAAACGGAATTGGCGCCGAAATCAACATCGGCGATCAATATAACCATATGACGACCGCCGTCGGCTATGCGTCGTCGAGCCATGGCGGCGTGCATTTTGGTTTTGGCAAACAAAAACAAATCGACCTAATTAAGATTCGGTGGCCCAGTGGCATCCGGCAGGAATTACGCAATGTGCCCACGAATCAAGTGCTCGATGTTCGTGAGGCAGCGCAGTAGCGGAGGTCGCGGTGTTGTTATGCATCCCGACGAGTCGGGGATACGCCGCGGACGGATCAGCGTTTGAGTTATGCGGCTGTCCAAACCCGCTTGCTGACGCACTCCCGTTTGTTTCAATACGGGGGCGCGGCAATCGTCGACGGCTGCTCATTCCGCTCCCTTTGTAAGAGAGACGTTCGGAATCGCTGGTAATCTGCGAATGCCTGTTTCGCCAACTCAGCCTTGCCGGTAAGTTGGAAGGCGCGAAACAATTGAAAGTGAGTGTCGCCGTCGCTGTCTTCGACAAGCGCCGCCTGCAGATGAGGGATCGCCTCTTCCGGCCTCCCACACCGCAACAGAGCCTGCCCAAGCGCCGCCTGAGCCGCGCGCATTTGAGGATTCTGTTTCAGGGTTGCCTGCAGGTACGGAATTGCCGCATCGGGCTTCTCCAGGTTGAGAAGTGTCGCGCCAAATAGAAAATTCACTTCCGCGGACGTCGGCTGCATTGCCAGCAAACGGGCCAGTAGCGGCAAAACGGCGTCGTAGTCGCGAAGCTGATAAAAAGACCACGCCAGTCCCAGTTGCGCCTGAACGTTTTCGGGAGCGAGTTGGAGGCCGCTCTGCCATTCGGAAATGGCTTCGCGATGCCGGCCAGCCGCGTCAAGAACCTTCGCCGCGTGAAGATGCTTTTCAACCGAAGGCGCCAGGTGCGCCAAACGGGCATAGGACTCGGCTGCACGATTCCGGTCTGCTTTGCACAGTAAATAAGAAGCCACCGGCTCGCCGCCCGTTTGCGGCGCTTTGGGTATGGCGCTTTCGAGCGCCTGCTCCTTCGCAGCCCAATCGGGATGGCCTGTTTCCGTGTACACCCGCGCAAGCCCCTGATGCACTCCGGTGAGCACAGGCGTTTTCGTTTTCGTCAGGGAACGACGATATGCCGCGTAAGCATTTCCGAACCGTTGTTCCGCCAAATACGAATCTCCGGCAAGCGCCCAGCTATAGGCGGAATCCGGAAACCTGTCCTCGACGTCCTGGCATGCCCTTTTTGCGAGTGCCTCATAGACTTGCCCAATGCCATACCAGACGCGAGGGCTGCTTGGAAGAACTTCAGCGGCGCTCTGGAACTGTTTCAGCGCTTCTTCGTAGCGAGCCGCCCCGGATAACGCTTCCGCCAGCATCAGGCGGGCGTTTCGATCCGCCGGCATGGCCGTGAGCGCCGTCTCCAGTGGAGCGATTGCGCTGGTATACTGCCCCAATTCCAGATAGCTGGCGCCGAGAAATAAATTGGCTGCGGGTAGATTCGGATTTAACTTTAGGGCGGCTTCGGCATGTTGCACAGCGCCTTCATAGTGCTTCGCTTTGAATTCAGCAACACAAAGGTTGATGAGCAGTTCGGGATGCCCTGGCAGGATTCGAATTAACTGCAAATAGATCGGAATCGCGTCTTGCGGCTTGCCTTCTTTTACGAGTTGACCGGCTCTCTGCGCTTCTTGCGATGGATTCGTTTCCTGGCCGGATACCATTTGCAGCAGAAAGAATCCGGCAAGGATGAGGATGTAGCCGCGCACGTGACCACCGTTGGGGACGCCTATTCAACTCGAAATAAAATGCCGGCTCCGGGCGCGAGCCAATCCATTTCGCGTCCGAAAGGCTCTTCTTTTCCGGTATAGGAAGAGATACGAATCAGTTTGCGATTCGCTTGCTTAAGATGCACCCGAAACTGAAATGAATTCTTCAGATCTTTGTTCACGATCATAAAGTACGGTCGATGATCGTCGTCTTCAAATTCCCCGATCAGAATTCGACCGGCGATCGGTGGACGCACATACCGTTGCGTCAACTCGACGCTCTGGACAAGTTTGCTGGCGGATAACGGTTGGCCCTGTTCCGGAACGTCGGGGTAGTGGTACACGCCGGTGCTGTGCAGCCGGATGAGCGTGGGCGCGAGCGCATGAATTTGGTTATTGATGCGGCGCAGCATGTCCCACGTCGGCGTGCGGTTCCCAAACTGATCGACGGCCGCGAGGCGATAGTTGCCGATCTCCGGAGCGAAATACGTAAAGTACTGAATGCCACGGCCGCCATAGGCCATTGTGCTGTAGACCTGCAAGTTGAAGGTGGCGTCCGAAGGCTCCATATAGTTGAAATGCGAGTTCGCCAGGATGCAATTCCAGAATGGCGTTTTCGTCTCCAGGCTCAGCCGCCGGACAATTTCAAGGTTGGTGTAGAAGGGATCCAGCATCTCGCCGTTAACCAGCGAGTAATTGTCGTAGCTTAGAAATGGCTGGCCGATAGTTTTTACCAGCATCCGGACGTAGGAATCGTAATCGCTCGTCCCAAGCATGGCCGGCGATACTCGGTAAGGAAAAAGATTTACATAAGGCCACTTGCCGGGCAGCGCATCCCGGACCAGAGCGGCCAATCTGCCCAAACCTGGCATCGCCGCGGCGTTGGGCTCATCATGAAGGAAAATTCCGAGCGCCGCCGGGTTATCGGCCACCTGCCTGCTGAGTTCGCCGAGATTCTTGCGAATTTCCTCGTCGGACGGCAAATTTGTTAAGTTATAGCCGTTTATCCGCTGGTCATTCACAAAGCAGGTGAGTCCGGCCGCCTTCACCCGATCGAGATCCTCTACCCGGCAGAATCCCGAGATATTGAGACCCGCGTCTTTCATGCCGGCCAATTGATCGGGGTCCGATGGAGAACTGCCCCACGCCATTACGGCAAAGTCCTGGGGAGCGAGCGGCCTGAAAGCAGGCCTAGTCTGGGAAGCGGCGAACGGCGCGAGCAAGAAGAAAACAAAGAAGGCGAGTCGCATGGTAGTTACCGGCCTCGACGCCGGAGTTCAAGTGACTGCCAGTTTAATATATCGCTATTTCGAAACGTTACAGCATGCAAGTGGAAGCGCCGAACGGGCATTTTGGACAGTTCGCTGGATCCCCAACGCCAGCCAGCACGATGGAAGGCGATTGCCGCTTAAGGCAGCTAGCCGGTTTGCCAAAGATGGAAACAGGAGCGTGGATTTAGGCTGCCTGCGGCAACGAGAGAGCGCTTAACTGATCGCTCATCTGCTCGAGCCGGACAATGACGGCCTGCACCTGCACGGCGCCAACGCCGATGCGGCAGAGG
This sequence comes from Bryobacterales bacterium KBS 96, assembly GCA_000381625.1. Taxonomy (GTDB): domain Bacteria; phylum Acidobacteriota; class Terriglobia; order Bryobacterales; family Bryobacteraceae; genus KBS-96. Next base: position 5,834,412 of record KB906767.1, on the reverse strand, counting down.
AGAAAACGAAGCTGCACTTTGAGAACCTCGACGCGAAACGCCCATTGGAGGCGAATCAGTTTGGCCGCTAGTTCCGACTGATCGATCGAACTACGCGCCACGAGGAAACGCGCCGTCACATGGAGTTTATTGAAGTCGAGAATCAGACGCCGGAGATACTGGTTGAATATGGAAAGCCGCTCGCGACGCAGCTTTTTATACAGGCTCGGGTCGAACCCAGGCTGGCGCGAGAGAAACGCAAAGTCTTCATTCGAGAGCAGACCTGCCATGGGTCGATAGCGATCTACAGAAAACGACTCCAACCACTCCGGTGTCACGTCATCCAGCGAGGTCGTTTTAAACAAACGATACAGGACGGGAGTAATACCCGCCACCATTAGGCCGGAGAGTGCAGTCAGCGCAATTTCAAATTCGAGGATCAAAGAAGAAGCTCCGCTAGAGTTGAGAGTACCAGAGTAAAAGAACTGAATCAAGAGTACCGAGCATTATTTATACAGATTAAACCGATAGATCTTCGCGGCTTCGGTACTGCTAGTCCTATCAAAGCGTAGGTATCCTCGTTGACTGCCGGCTGCGGAGAAGAGCTGAATTCAGAGCTTCGAGCTGCTGCATAAGCCGTTCCTGGTCGGCTGGTTTCCAGCTATGGCCAATACGAACTTGGGCGTACTCCCTAGTCGGAGTTAGATATATTGCCCAAAAAAGCAAGCAACCAGTGGAAATCAAGATGATGATGGCACTGACCAAGCGAAGCGAATCCGGCGACCAAACATCTCGGCCAAAAATGAGCACCGTTTTTGCGGCAAAGTAAACAAGCAACCCGGCGCTAAGCCCCGCAACGTTGCGGCTGACTTGCACAGGGAACCAGAGCAAAAAGAACAACATCAGGGCAAGTAAAGCGAGAGATGCAGTACAAAGCGCCCGCTCCACCACGAAGGAGACTTCCACCCAGAATGCAAGGTTTGTCGAATCCGCTTGGAGATTCAAAGCAGCGAGTTCAATGTGAGCGGAACCAAGCGCAAGCAGTCCAGCAATCACGAAACAGACGATCGACACTCTGCGCGACATCTTAAGGATGCCAGGGTGGTTGATCATCACGGTCCTGAGCATGGCGTAAACGACCCATACATAAAGGATGCAGCTCACCGAAATGATCGCCAGCCAGGCAAACCGGTAATCGAGCCCAAATCGATCCCATGGCATTGCAAGTACAGCTAGTGAGCTAGCGAGATCAAAGGCGATCAGGGCGCCGAAGACCCGGTGCCCGGCGAATAACTTACGCGTGATCAGCCGTAGAATCAGAACGATCGCAACGGACACGTTCAGGTATTCTGCCACTAATTCGAAAGGCATCTGCCGGTGTATTTGTCTTCATGCTAACAGCAGATCGCTGGAAGTCCCAAATATTGGCGGAAATTGTTGGGTCTATGCGGTCAGCGTCGGGCGCTTCGGCGAATTCGGGTTCGGCATCGGAATCTCGGCGGTCAGCGTTGGGCGCTTCGGCGAGTTCGGGTCCGGCATCGGAATCTCGGCGGTTAGCGTCGGGCGCTTCGGCGAATTCGGGTTCGGCATCGGGATCTCGGCGGTCAGCGTCGGGCGCTTCGGCGAATTCGGG
>KB906767.1:4207356-5832689 GCA_000381625.1 Bryobacterales bacterium KBS 96 | reverse complement strand
GCGCTTCGGCGAGTTCGGGTCCGGCATCGGGATCTCGGCGGTCAGCGTCGGGCGCTTCGGCGAATTCGGGTCCGGCATCGGAATCTCAGCGGTTAGCGTCGGGCGCTTCGGCGAATTCGGATTCGGCATCGGAATCTCCGCGCTGGTTACCGAAGTAACATGGAAGCTGGAACTTTGGATTCGCACAGCGGCGGCATTCAATGAGAGTGCGCTAGACAACGCAACGACAACGACCGGGAAATTAAAGGTTTTCATGGCTGCAAGTGTTTGTGAATGTGTAACTTCACTGTCACGATAAGCTGCGCGGTGACTCAGTAGGCGCTAGTACTACCGACGTTTTCTGAAATCAGAACAACCTGTTAGAATGAGGCTAACTTAGGCCGTGCAGGCTCGGTCGCGGTGGAAGACCGCATACCGGAATAGACAGAGATGCAGGGATTTCGGACACACCAGCACGAACGGGAAGCTGTCGACGACCTGTGGCAGCGTACGCTGTCGCATATCCCTAGCTCGTATGGCAAGCTCGTTTATCTGGCGAGCCTTCGAAATCCGGACACGGGGCGCTATGAGCACTATGGCCTCTCCTTGAATCCCAACAGCGCGGACGCAAATCGCGCTCTGCGGCGCAGCCATGAGTCGATCTTCCAGGAGTGGGTGGCCTATTCACTCGAACAGAAGAAAACCGACCTCGACCTCTACATTTCGACAATCGAATCGACAGCTAAAGACGATCTGCTCGACGCCTGGCTGCGGCTTACTCCTTATAAGAACCTCGTACCCGCTTCCATCCAAGGCCCGGAGCGCCAAAAGCATTGCTCGGACTTCGAAGCGATACTTGGACTTCTCAAGAACGTGTATGGTGTCGCTTTCCCAGATCCAAACGCATAGCGGCCCCAACCACCTGTCCGATTACCTCGATATCGTCCGGATATCGGAAACTTCGCCCAGGAACATGCGACGATGGGTGCGGCTGTAAAATCAGCCTTCCTTCATCGAACGAGCACCAGCAACAATCATATCCATCCCGGTGCTCCAAAAAGTAAATAGGTCGTTCAAACTCATGAGTCCATCCGGAAGCCACAACTCTCTTCTTGCTTTCATCGATTTGCACGAGTGACCCGGGTGCGAGCACCGGGTACATACTCCAATCGTCCCAGCCGATAAATCCATAGCGGTGATGTCTAACGTCCAGCCCCGCGAGCATTTGTAGCGGTAACTTACCCCACTCACGCACATAGCGGTTCAAGAAGAAGGTTTTTCGTAAGTCGGCGCCGACATTCAGAGAAAGTGGGATGGAGATTTCTCCTTCACTGCGCGCCTGCATGTTAAGCAGGTGGGTCGACGCAATTTCCACAAGGGAGGCGTCTGCGGGAATATCGGCAAGGCGTACTCCGTACCAATCTAGTACCAATGTAAGTTCGAGACGATAGATCGCACAGAGCGAATAAAGGCGGAATATGCTTGGTACGATCCCCCTGTTCTCAATGTCTGACAGTCTACTAAGAGCCACATAGTATTCGGCGTTCTTTCGCCGATCGGCGATTTTTTGGCTGGCTTCTTCCACATCGCGGTAACGAAGTCCCAATTTTTCTCGCGCACGCTTGAATTTTAGTCCGGCATCTTCCATGCTAGATAAAGATAAGTCCTGGTATTACCCTTACGAATTTGGACTAGGCACAGCCAAGTTACTGTGCAGTAAAGGCTCATACACTGCAGTAGATTATCATGGATGGGCGTAATTTGTTCCGAATTCGGAACAGAGCGGAGGAAACCAGGTTTGCAGCGCAGAATAGTAGTCGCGGTCACAGGCGCGAGCGGCTCGATTTACGGCTTTCGGCTGCTCGAGAAGCTACGTGGGCATCGAGACATTCAGATTCATCTGATCCTGAGCCGGGCGGCTGAACGCACTTCCCATCTAGAGATGGATACGCTACCCGCGGACTGGAAGCATCTCGCGCACTATACCTATCCCTTTGAGGATATAGGATGCAGGCTCGCCAGCGGTTCGTTCCGTACCGATGGCATGGTAGTCGCGCCCTGTTCGATCCATACCGTCTCCGCAATCGCCGCCGGCATCAGTTCGAACCTGATTCTGAGGGCTGCCGACGTATGCCTGAAAGAACGCAGACGACTGATCCTTATGGTTCGAGAGACGCCGTTTCATCTTGGACACTTACGCTCGATGGCCGCTGTCACGGAAATGGGAGCCATCGTCGCGCCACCCATTCCGGGCTTTTATCATAAGCCGCAAAGCATACTGGACATCGTCGATCATTCCGTCGATCGCGTGCTCGATCTGCTGGGAACGCCCGATCCGAAAACGCCTCGATGGGATGATATCTCCGATGAGGAAACGGAGTAAGACGAAAGTCGCGTTTCAGGGCGAGCCTGGCGCGTTCAGCCACGCCGCCGCCCGGAAATTGTTGGGACCCGACGTGGACATCCTTCCCTGCCCGAGATTCGACGAAGTGTTCGGCGCCTTGCAGGCGAAGCAAGCGACACACGCGGTAATTCCGATCGAGAACACCCTGCACGGAAGCGTTCATGAGAACTACGACCATCTGCTCGAGTACGATCTACCGATTGTCGGCGAAACGAGCATTCGCATTTCTCACCAATTGATTGCGATGCCTGGGACCCGGTTTCGTGACGTGCGGCGCGTTTTATCGCATCCGGTCGCGCTGAACCAATGTGTCCGCTTCTTCAAAGAGCATCCGGATATTGAGAAAGTTCCGCACTACGATACCGCCGGCAGCGTGAAGACGTTGGCCGACGAACGCCCCCCCCACTCCGCGGCGATCGCCTCCGCCGCTGCGGCGGAAATTTATGGCGGAGTCATTCTCAAGCGCGGCATAGAGGACGACAGGCAGAATTTCACGCGATTCTTTCTCTTGGATCGGAGGCCGTTGAAGCGAACGTCGACGGACGGAGGCTGGAAGACATCCGTCGTTTTCTCGACGCCCAACCATCCCGGCTCACTGTTTCGAGCGATGGCCTGTTTCGCCCTGCGTGATTTGAATCTAACAAAAATCGAATCCCGCCCCTTACGAGGAAAGCCCTGGGAATATTTATTTTATGTAGATCTTATTGGGCATAGTGACGATATTCAGGTCGCAAATGCACTAAATAATTTGAAAGAAATTTCAAATATGCTGAGAATCCTCGGAAGTTATCAGCCGATGGACTAACCGCCAATTACTCTGGTTTTCCGTTAACAATCATGAAAATTGTGATTCTACTGCTAAGTTGCTGCGCGATCCTGGGAGCGGCGCCGCTTCGAGAATTTGTTTACACGTCCGCCCCTTTTGCGTCGGCGCATGCTTCGACGGTTGTCGAACTCCGCAATGGCGATTTATTGTCCGCCTGGTTCGGAGGATCGGACGAAGGTAATCCCGACGTTGCGATATGGGGTTCGCGGCGCTCCGAGTCCGGATGGTCGGCGCCCGTCGAGCTGGCGCGTGAGCACGAAATCGCCTGTTATAACCCGGTTCTGTTCTACTCAAAAACGGGGCGGCTCTGGCTTTATTACAAATTCGGACCGCATCCCTCCGATTGGACGGCAGCGCGCCGGTTCAGTGACGATGACGGAAAGACGTGGTCTTCGGTCGAACATCTGCCTGCCGGCGTCTATGGGCCTATCCGGGCTAAGCCTCTGGTGACCGGAGACGGCGTTATCGTCAGCGGCACTTCAGTGGAAAGCTATCATTCGTGGGCGGCATGGATTGAGCGCAGCACCGATAATGGCGAGACGTGGAAGCGGATCGGGCCCATTACCGTTCCAAGCGAGCGATTCTCACAATTCACGAAAACCTATGGAATCATTCAGCCATCGGTAGTCTCGATGGGTGGAAACAAACTCCGACTGTATGCCCGGTCGACATCGCAGATCGGCAGGATCTGCATTGCCGATTCGGCGGACGGCGGACTGACGTGGACCGCGGCGCGCCCGCTTGACGTGCCGAATCCGAACTCCGGCATCGACGCAGTGCGACTGAAAGACGGCCGGATCGTGCTCATCTACAACAACACGCCGAAGGGCCGTACGCCGCTGAATCTTGCGGTCAGTCATGATGGCATACACTTTCGGATGTTTTACACGCTGGAGAATGAGCCCGGCGAATACTCGTATCCGGCGATGATTGAAGCAAAAAACGGCGATTTGGACATTACGTATACCTGGAAGCGGCAGAGAATCCGGTTTGTGCGGTTCCCGTTATCCGAGATTCCGAGCCAATGAGCCCATGCTCGCCATTTGGCGGTGATGGCGACACTCGTGTCGGCCGTGCCGAGATGAATCTCGGAGCCGACGCGCGTCGGTGCGCGGGCGCGTTATCCGCGCTTTCTCTCGACAAATCGCTTCAGCGCCGATTTCGCTTCTTGAAAATCAGGAAAAAGCCGCTCGTCCGCTTTAAATTCCGGGGTGTGAACGCAGCGCCTCGCGGCTTTGTGAACCGTGGGATGCCGCAAGTGCAGCATCTCGTGGTACAGAACGTAGCGCACGGCAATTTCGGGAGCGTCCGCCGCATCGAGAATTAAACTCAACACAATCGCGTTGTGCGAAGGATCGTAATGTCCCAGCGTTGTGTGGCTGGGACGCATGCTCCACCCAAGCCGCGGTTCGGCCATCATGCCGCCGAAAAACTGTACGTTCAGATCGTCGAACATCCGGTGCAAATCGTAGTGCTTCCCGGCCGGCCCGCGAAACTGCTTCCGGCCGCGCTCCTGCTTCACCAGATGAAGCACGCGGCGTACATCGGCGCGGTTCAGATAACGCCGGTAGACCGCAACGGCACGGTCGTCCGGCTCTCTGCGATACAGCTTTCCGATGAGAATGCGCGCCAACGCCTCCTGTACCGGCGCCGGAGCTCCTTCCAGCATGTCGCTGATTTGCACCCGCAGAGTGCCCTCCGTCAAGCTGATGCGGCTATCGGCGTTTGCATATTTCTTATACTCGATACGTATGCGAGGCGGCGCTGTGCGCGGTTTGAAATATTGGAATACTCGTGCATAGATCTGTTCGGTTGTTTCGAACAGCAGCGCTGCCTCGACTTGCATCAATCCCGAATGTAACACTAGATGTTTCGGATCCACCAATTAAGGAGCTTATTTGCCAAGGGCTAAAATCAGCGCGTTGGGGTCTTATGTTCCACCTCGTCTGTTGACCAATGACGACCTTTCGAAGATGGTCGAAACCAACGACCGCTGGATAGTTGAGCGGACAGGAATCCGTGAGCGGCACATCGCCGATCCGGAGGTCGCCACTTCGGATATGGCATTGAAGGCCGCTCAGGCGGCTCTTGAACAGCGCGGTATCGCCGCGAGCGATCTCGACGCCATTCTCGTTTGCACCGTGACGCCGGACATGCTGTTTCCGTCGACCGCGTGCCTCGTCCAGAATGGGCTCGGCGCGACGGGGGCGTGGGGCTTCGATTTGGTCGCGGCCTGCTCTGGCTTTGTATTCGGCCTCACCACGGCGGCAAGCATGATCATGAGCGGAACGCATCGAAAGGTGCTGGTGATCGGCGCCGATACGATGTCTCGCATTCTCGATTACACCGACCGCACGACCTGCATCCTATTTGGCGATGGCGCGGGCGCAATGCTGGTCGAGCCGACTGATGAAGCCGGCCTCGGCTTTATCGGTCATCTAAACGAAATCGACGGTTCCGGCGGCCAGTATCTGAAAATGCCCGCCGGCGGAAGCCGGCTTCCCGCGTCGGCGGAGACTGTTGAGAAGCGGCTTCACTACGTCAAGCAGGATGGCCAGCAGGTGTTCAAGTACGCGGTCCGGAAAATGTATGAGATGTGCGATTGCCTGCTGAAGAGGCATGGATTCACGCCCGCGGACATCAAGCTGCTGATTCCGCATCAGGCCAACAAGCGCATCATTACAGCGACCGCGGAGCGCCTTGGCTTGCCGGAAGATCGCGTGGTCCTGAATATTGACAAATACGGCAACACCACTGCCGCCACCATTCCGCTGGCGACCGACGACGCCGTGAACGACGGCCGCCTGCAGCGCGGCGATCTCGTGCTGTTTGCCGCCGTAGGCGCAGGCTACACGGCCGGCGCGAATCTGTGGCGCTGGAGCTATTGATCTAGCGCCGGCTTGATTTGGGCTGGGGCCGCACGGTGATACGTATAAAATAAATGCTAAAATACGTATATGTCGAAGTTAACGTTGAGCATCGACGATTCGGTAATCGTACGGGCAAAACGCTACGCGAACCAGCACGGGTTTTCCGTTTCGAGACTCGTTGAAATTTACCTTGATGCAGTTGCGGCTCCGCCGGTCCCCGCGACGGAACCTCCTGTGTTGCGGTCTCTTCGGGGCAGTCTCAAGAAAGCCGATTTGGACGATTACCGAAAACATCTGAGAGAGAAGTATCGGTGAGGAAAGCCCTCATTGATATCAATGTCGTTCTGGACGTTTTGCTCGACCGCGAACCTCATGTGAGCGCCAGTGCCTCGGTTTGGGCAGCTATCGAACTGGGCGCGGCAGACGGATTTCTAGCGGCTCATGGAGTCACCACCATCTATTATCTTGTTCAAAAGGAACAAAACTCTCAATCAGCTCGACGAACAATTACGGCCATCCTGAAGGTGTTTCGCATTGCTCCGCTCGATGACGCAATCGTCCGGCGAGCCCTGGATTTGAAGTGGCGGGATCTTGAAGACTCAGTTGTGGCCGCAGCGGCGGAATCGACTGGATGCGATTTTATTGTCACCAGAGATTCGGCTGGATTTCCTAACTCGCCGGTGAGAGTCGTTACGCCCGAAATGGCTGCTGTCCTATTGAGACAAAGCGAGCCAACGAGGGAATGAATGCGATCTCAAATAAGCTCCGGGCTTGGCGAATAAAACGCGAAAACAGTGGTATGCTGGTGGCTGAGAAATGTCACATCCGACTCTTCAGGAACTCCGCGATCAGCTCGGCTGCCTGGAAGAAACACAGCGGCGGTTCTCGCGCACCATTCCGATTGCGGATGCGGTGGATCGTTGGATGCCCCATGGCGGTCTGCCTGTGGGATGCATTCATGAAGTGAAAGGCGCGAGTGTTGCCAGCGCTCTGGCTTTCTCCTCGATCCTGTCGGCGCGCATCGCCGGAGAGCAAGGCAATATCGTTTATATTGCGCCCGACCGCTCCTTGCATCCGCTGGGGCTTCTTCCTTACGGAGTGAGGTTGGATCGGCTTCTTCTCGTCTCGGCGCGGCGCTCGCAGGATATCGCCTGGGCGACGATGGAAGCGCTTCGATGCTCGCAAGTGAGCGCGGTGATGGCGATACTCGATAGCGCGGACCTTACAAGTTCCCGCCGCCTGCAACTTGCAGCGGAAAGCAGCGGAGCAACGGGTTTTCTCTTAGGCCCGGTCACTTCGGCACCAATCGCGGCGCCCATCACACGATGGAAGGTTTCATCCCATGTGGGGAAGCCAGGACAAAGGTTCGACGAGCCGGCATGGGCTCTCGATCTTCTCTATTGCCGTGGGGGACGGCCGGGGAGTTGGACCATCGAATGGCGCGAACAACGGCTGAATACTTTGTTCAATCAATTGGCCACGCAGACAACGCGCGAGGCGCTGGCAGGATGAGATGGCGCGGCGTTTTCTCAGCCTTTTCTGCCCTGACGTTACCGACGATCGACTGACGCAGCTTGTCGAATGGTGCGACCGTTATTCGCCGCTCGCGGCGGCCGACGGAAGCGATGGCATCATTCTCGACATCACCGGCTGCATTCATTTGTTTGGCGGAGAAGACAAACTCTTTCTCGATCTTCAGCGGCGTTTTCACCGGATGGGCATTCAATCACAGGGCGCCATCGCGGATACATGGGGAATTGCATGGGCGCTGGCGCGCTATGGTGAACAATCCATCGTTCATGGAGGGAATGCCGCTTCCGCGCTTGCTCTTTTGCCAGTCGAGGCGCTCCGGCTTCCTTATGAAATTGTTCTTGAGCTGAGAAGGCTCGGCCTATCCACCATTTCTGCGGTGCGGAAAATCCCTCGCAGTTCGCTGGCCGCGCGATTCGGCTCCACTCTTCTCTGGCGTCTCGATCGGATATTTCAACAAGCGGAAGAGCCGTTGACGCCATGGCGGCCGGCTGCGCCGTATCGAGCATCACGAATTCTTGCCGAGCCGATCTCAACTGTCAGTGCGGTTGAATATGTGCTGCATGACCTGCTCCAAGAAATCTGTAAGCGGCTCGAAAGAAATCGTCTGGGTTCGCGGCACATGGACCTTGCCTGCTATCGGTTGGATGGAACCGTGGATCGATGTGAAATTCGTACTTCGAAGCCCACGCGCTCCATTCCTCATCTGATGCGTCTTTTCGAAGGCGTGTTAGAAACTCTTAAATCTGGCTTTGGGTTCGAAACATTCGTGCTCTCGGTGCTTGATGTTGAAGCGCTCCATCCAACCCAACTGAGTCTTTCGCAGGCGAATCCCGTTGAAGACGAATCGTCCTTCAATGCGCTAGTCGATCGCTTCGGCATGAAATTGGGCTTTGATCAGGTGAATCGTATCCGGGTGCGCGAGAGTTACCTCCCGGAACAGGCAGTGGAGTTTCGTTCCGCCGCTGTGTCTCCCATCGCCGGCGCGGAATGGCCGGCTTACCGTATCCGGCCAGTTCGTTTGATTCATCCCCCCATGAGCATTAAAATTTCGATCCTCATTCCCGGAGGATCGCCCGTGCGGTTTTTCATAGGAGAGCGGCAGCGCCGGATTGTCCGTCTGGAAGGTCCGGAGCGCCTGACCGCCGAGTGGTGGCGCGATTCCAATTCGCGCTGGGGTACGCGCGACTACTACCGCATTGAGGATGACCAGGGACTCCGCTTCTGGATTTTTCGCGATTCATCCGAACACTGGTTTCTGCACGGACACTTTGCTTAGGACGTTGTATGCGATATGCAGAGCTACAGGCATCGTCCAACTTCAGCTTCTTACGTGGAGCATCACATCCACAGGAACTGGTAAATGCGGCCAATGAATACCGCCACTTTGCAATTGCTCTCACCGACAGGAATACGCTGTCCGGCATTGTTCTCGCGCATTCCACGTTGAAAAAGATGAAGGAACTCCACACTCGCTTCATTGTGGGGTGTCGTATCGATCTGAAAAATGGCGAAAGCATTCTCTGTTATCCAAAGAATCGTAAGGCATACGGGAATTTAACCCGGTTACTGACGTTAGGCCGGCGCCGGGCAAGCAAAGGCGAATGTCTTCTCGATCTCGCCGATGTTGCGGATCACGCCGAAGGCCAGCACTTTATTCTTCCTTTCCCGCAGGTTCTTACCGAATCCGCAAGAACTCATATTCAACAGTGTGCCGATTTATTTCAGGGAAATCTTCACCTTGCGTTGACCCACTCCTGTCGTGGTGACGACAAGCAATGGATTCGCATTGTAGCCGGGTTTGCGCGATCTTTGGCCATCCCGATTGTTGTTACGAATGACGTGCTTTATCATTACCCAGGGCGGAAGATGCTTCAGGATGTAGTAACGTGCATCCGCGAAAAATGCACGCTGGCCGAAGCGGGGTTTCGTCTGGATGCGAACGCGGAGCGTCACCTAAAACCGCCGCGGATAATGGCTCAACTCTTCTCCGAGTGGCCGGGTGCTCTTGAAGCAACCATCGAGATTGCCGATCGATGCCTCTTTTCTCTCGATGAGCTTCGCTATGAATACCCCGAAGAGATCGTCACGCCGGGCTTGTCGGCATTCGAGGATTTAAAGCGCCGCGCATTCGATGGAGCCAGGAGCCGATATCCCAAAGGCGTGCCTGAAGAATTCGAGAAGCAGATTCATCATGAGTTGAAACTGATTGCCGAGTGTGAATATGCGCCGTACTTTCTGACGGTCCATGAGATCGTTAAATTCGCCAAAAGCAAAGAGATTCTTTGCCAGGGCAGGGGATCGGCTGCAAATTCGGTCATCTGTTATTGCTTGGGAATCACGGAAGCCGATCCGGTGGAATGCAAGCTGCTCTTTGAAAGATTCATCTCATCCGCTCGAAACGAACCGCCGGATATCGATGTTGATTTTGAACACGAACGCCGGGAAGAGGTCATCCAACACATCTACGAAAAATATGGGCGAGACCGCGCCGGGCTTACCGCTACTGTTGTCCACTACCGCAAGCGGCGCGTTCTTCGAGAAGTGAGCAAGGTTTTGGAACTATCGGGAGAGACTTCACCGGAACGCCGGAAGCTTGCTGTGAGTCTGATGAATCAATTAATCGGCTTCCCTCGCCACCTTTCACAGCATGTTGGAGGATTCGTGATCGCCCGTGAGCGCCTCGACGAGTTGGTTCCCATTGAAAACGCAAGAATGCAGGATCGGACCGTCATTCAGTGGGATAAAGACGATATTGACGAATTAAGAATGATGAAGGTTGACGTTCTCGGCCTGGGAATGCTCAGCGCCATTCGAAGAGCTTTCGATCTGCTGAAGCTTCATTATGCAAAGGAACTCACGCTCGCCACAATTGACCGAAAAGATCCTGCGGTGTACGAGATGCTTCAGAATGCGGATTCTATCGGGGTCTTCCAGGTGGAGAGCCGCGCACAGCAGAGTATGTTGCCCCGGCTCAAGCCCAAGGAGTTTTATGATCTGGTGATCGAAGTCGCCATTGTCCGCCCAGGCCCCATTCAGGGAGATATGGTGCATCCTTATCTGCGGCGGAGGGAAGGAAAGGATCCGGTAGAGCACCCCAGCCCGGAATTGGAAGCTGTTCTTGGCAAGACGCTCGGCGTTCCTCTATTTCAGGAACAGGCCATGCAGGTTGCTATTGTCGGAGCTAACTTTACGCCTGACGAAGCCGACGAGTTGCGTCGATCGCTGGCGACATTCAGACACGTCGGCACAATTGGCTTGCTGGAAGAGCGTTTTCTCGAGGGCATGCGGGAAAATGGCTATCCGGAAGAATTCGCCAAGCGCTGTTTCAATCAGATCAAAGGGTTTGGCACTTATGGATTCCCAGAGGCACATGCCATTTCCTTTGCGAACTTAGTGTACGTCTCTGCGTGGATCAAGCACCATCACCCTGATGTTTTTTGCGCGGCGCTTTTGAATAGCCAGCCCATGGGGTTTTACGCACCGGCCCAGCTAGTGCGCGATGCTCGTGAGCATGGAGTGGAAGTCCGCCCCATCGATGTCAATCACAGCAATTGGGAGACAACGATGGAGCCCATCGAAAACTCCTCGCGTCATGCTGTCCGGCTGGGACTGCATATGGTCTCCGGCCTCCCCGAAAAAGAGGCGCGGGCGCTTGTTGCGGCACGAGGTTCTGGATATCGCACGCCCGGTGAGATCGCAAGGCGTGCTGGATCTAGCCGCCGCGCGCTCGATAGGCTGGCCCAGGCCGATGCGTTTTCATCAATGACAGTCGACCGGCGGCAGGCCCTTTGGAAGACCAGCGTTCTCGACGGGAAGATGCCTCCACTGTTCGCCAGTGCCCATCTGTTTGACGAACCTGAAGCGGATCTGCCACCGATAACGGGAAGCCAGGAAGTTCTGGCGGATTATCTGACTACCGGACTTACGCTGCGCCAACATCCGCTGACCTTCCTGCGCCCTCATCTGAAAGCAAGACGAGTCACAACAGCAGCGGAGTTGAAAACGATAGGAGCAGGAAAAACCGTTCTGGTGGCGGGACTCGTGTTATTCCGCCAGCATCCGCAAACGGCAAAAGAAACAATCTTCGTCACAATCGAAGACGAAACTGGAGCAGCCAATCTAATCGTTTGGAAGCACGTGCACGAAAAGTATCATGCCGCTGTTTATCATGGAAAACTGTTGGCCTGCCAGGGAGTTGTGCAAAGAGAGGGCCAAGTGTTACACGTGGTCGCACGCTATGTGTGGGATTGGTCCGCGCAACTGAAAGATCTTGACCCGCAGCAAGCCGCTCCGGCGCTTCCTGTTCGCAGCCGGGACTTTCGATGAATCTGGAAACTACGCGTAATCCGAATTGCGTATTCTCCCACTAAACGCGGAGGTTGTTAGAATTTGGGGCAGTAACGCCATGGCCGAATCCAAATCCGATAACAACGGCGAGCATTTGCGGCGCATAAGGCGAATTTGTACGGCGCTGCCCGAGGTGACGGAAAAACTCTCGCACGGCGAGCCGACCTTCTTCGTCCGCAAGAAAGTATTTGCAATGTTTGCCAACAACCATCACAACGATGGGCACGTCGCGGTGTGGATACCTGCCGCGCCGGGTGTCCAACCGGCATTAATTGGCGCATCGCCCGAGACATTCTTCAAACCTCCCTACGTTGGCGTGCGTGGCTGGGTCGGCATCGAACTGGACAGCATCAACGACGAGGAATTGGCTTTCCACATCCATGAAGCCTGGCGGCTGATCGCGCCGAAGACATTGCTACAGGGGACGAATCGTGTGGAAGGAGGTCGAAGACCCAAGCCTCGCCGCGCGTAATAGCCGCGATCACCACGGGAATATGGAAATGAGTGCTCCCGAACTGCCTCCAGCGATGATAATACTTTTTGGGCCAATCTCTTCCGCGGCTCCGAACGGCGGCAGCTCGTTTTGGAACTGGTTTGAAATCATAGTTGCCGGCTGCGTCCTAGTCACAGGTTGGGGAAAGTACCTAAATAGAGATCCGAATACGAATGTGGCTTCCTACAACCTTGTGGGCCTGACCGTCATCTGCGCCATAATGATCGGCTTTGGCGTCTGGGATTGCTGCATTAAGGAAAACTGAAAAACCACGGCGCCTCCGCGCCTATATTCCGGCGACTCATTTCATTCATTACCGCGAGAGTTTTCGGAGAGCGCCAAGGACGGCCCAATGCAATGTTCAAGTTAGTTTTATTTGATTCTAAGTGATTGCAAGCGGCATTCCGACGTATGGTGTCTTGTCCCGTGCTCGATTCGGGCGCAAGCCCCAAGCTTCCATCTCATTCAAGCTGCACCGCATCACCACGGCGCACCTTCCCGCCGCGCAACACAGACGCGTATACGCCAACATTGGCTCCGTTGTAACTCGCGGCCGTGCGCAGAATGCCGGCATCGTTTGGAAGATCGCTTTGCGCGAGCGTTGTCATCACGCAACGGGGACAGGGAACCGTGATGCTTATGCGAACATCGTCTCCTATCGCAAGGGTGCGCCCCAGCCACGCATTCTCCACGAAATCTTCTTCACCCTCCGGACTCGACACGACAATGTTTGGACGAAAGCGCCGGACTTCGAAACGCCCCTTTGGATACAGCGCTCGCAGCCGGTCGAGCGTGGCCGTGGTCAGCACGTGTACGAAGGCGGCATCAAAGTAAGTGCCTTCCGGAAGTCCGAAATCGGTGACGGTATTCCGGTAATCGAGCCCTTCGATATCCGGCCAGTACTCCTCGGAAGTACCCGCGGAGTGGCTGGGCGATGCGTTAGAAATCCCGCGAAGCGTCACGTCGCGGTTGAGCGCCTTCGATAAGGCTTCGTCGGCGTCCGACTGCTCCGTACTGACCATGTCGCCGTCGGGGAGAGTGATGCGGACCGAAGGCGCGATCTGCCCGGCGTTCAAGGGATCGGCCAGCGTCGCGCGAAAGCTAAAAAGCTGTGGCCACTTTCGCGGGTTTTTGGCGCTGGCGATTTTTCCATCGGAGCGGTCGATCAGTCCGTAAGCACGATCGCCCCACAGACCTCGTTTCGTGACCAGGGCCGCGTTCATCTCTTCTCCCAACATCGACTTGACCGGGTATCGCCATAGCGAACCAACCGAGCCGACCGTTTGCGTCGATGTCATCGTGCAGTCCTTTTTTCCGCGTCGGCCACCAAGCCCCGTGTTCGCGCCGGCTTACTTGATGACAATTATAAATCGCAAATTCGCACGGGGATGGAACTCGCTCTATTTCTACTACCAAGGCTGATTAGAGAGCCGCGATGCCGTTGAAGCCGTGATGCGCCAATATCCCGCCCGCTGAGCCAACACTCGTGAGGCTTCCGTTTTTGTTTATGCGGAAAATGCCGATCGCGCCGAGGCCTGCATTCAGACTGTAGAGAAATTTGCCATCGGAGCTGATCGTCAGATCCAGATTGGAGCTTCCGGCCGGATTCGTTGCTTGTATGGTGTTCGGCAGCGGCGTTAACGCTCCGTTCGGATCGATGGCAAACCCGGAGATGGTCGCGGAGCCGGCGTTGTTTGTATAAACGAACCGGCCATCCGGAGTTATTGCGTTCCAGCAGGTCGCCGCTCCCAAGGTCGGAACTCCCGGAGTAATAGAGGACAGTGTACCGTCGTCAAGAACAGCGTAAGACGAAATCGTGGAACCGTTTTGCGCGCCGGCGGGTCCGGTCTCCGCCACGAGCGCGGCGCCTCCCGGTGTGAAGATCACGGCGAACGTGCCGGGCTGCGGATCCGAATTTACCAGAATTGGAGAGAGTGTGCCGTCCGGCTGTACCGTGAAAGCATCGATATTATTCGTTAGCCTCTCTGTTACGAGTAGAAATCGCCCGTCTGGACTAAAGGCCAGCGACGCGCCGCCGCTCGTGTTCGTGCTCAGGAACCGGATGGAGTTGCTGATCTGCATAAGCTTGCCGTTTTGACTCAATCGGAACCCGGCTACGCTGCTGCTGCCGCCCGTATTCAACACATACACAAGATTGTCGTGTTGCGCTATCGCATTCGGCGAGCTGCCGCCGCACGGCGCGACATCCGTCAGAACGAGTCTGGAATGGTGGACGCGAAACACCGAAATGTCTCCGCTGCCGGCATTCACCGCGAATAGAAAGGAGCGATCCTGGCTGAGCGTCAAAGATCCCTGAGACTCCAGTGGATCGATGAGGCCGCCGCTTCCTCTTCCGCCGGTGTAGAATTTTCGGCTTTGTTGCAGCATGCCGTTGTCGGCTCTAATAGGCGACAATCTCGTTCCCATTCGCGGCATTTGTCATGACGAACACCGCCTTTGCGTCATGGGAATCAACGTCTTTAGCCATCCCGGCGTTCGCAAAACCGAAAACGATGGCAATGGTCAATGCAGTCAAAATCCGTCTCATTCGTATCTCCTTTTGTGACGGCGCGCCGTGCTACCCGCCTGCTGTTTGCGCCGTTCAAGGTGAGATTCGGACGGACGAGGAGAATAGTTACGCTTCGATTTACAAAAATCTAAAGTGACTGCGATTACCAAATAAGAGGGCGAGACATGCCTCGCCCGCGTACGCGATCATCACTGTCAGGCAGAAAACAGCAAGCACTGAGGCTTCTGCCTGTGTTTCTAAAGAGTCAAAAATGTGGACCTGTCGACTTCACTCCTCACCCCGCTCGCTCCACCGCGTTTTTCCATCCCGAGTACAGACGATCGCGCTCGCTGCGGGGCATCTGTGGCTCGAATGTCCGTTCGGCTTTCCAAAGTTCAGCGAGCTGTTCAGTGCTGCGGAACGCTCCGGTCGCGAGTCCGGCCAGATACGCCGCGCCAAGCGCCGTGGTCTCCGTGTCCTCGGGCCGGATAACGGGACAGCCGGCAAGGTCTGCCTGGAATTGCATCAGGAAGTTGTTTCTGGCGGCGCCGCCGTCAACGCGGAGTTCCTGAATCGGCTGCCCGCTATCGGCAACCATCGCTTCAAAAAGATCCTGGCTTTGATAAGCGATGCTTTCGAGCGTAGCTCTAACCAAGTGCGCGCGGCTGGCTCCGCGCGTGAGCCCGGTAATTGTGCCGCGTGTCTGCGGTCTCCAGTGGGGCGCCCCTAAGCCGACGAAAGCCGGAACACAATAGACGCCGCCCGCATCCGGAACCGAAAGCGCCACACTTTCGGTCTCTTCCGCAGAGTCCACAAGTTGTAGTTCATCTCGCAGCCACTGCACGGCTGCCCCGGCAATGAACACGCTTCCTTCCAGAGCGTATGCCCTCTCGTCTCCAGATGATGCCGCGCGCGTCGCAATCAGCCGGTTCTTGGATACCGGAATTTCGCCGCCTGTGTGGAGCAGCGCAAAGCAGCCGGTGCCGTAGGTGTTCTTGAGTAGTCCTTTGCGGAAGCATCCCTGCCCAAACAGCGCCGCCTGCTGGTCGCCGGCGATTCCCGCGATGGGAATGGGACCACCGAATGCGCTGGTTTCAGCGACGATGCCTTGCGATGGAATGATACGAGGGAGCATGGCGGCCGGAATGCCGAGAATGTCGAGGAGTTCCGGGTCCCAGTTGTCCGTCGCCAGATTCATCAGCATGGTCCGCGATGCGTTCGTGATATCGGTCGCGTGCACCTTGCCGGCGGTGAGATGCCAGATCAGCCAACTGTCTACCGTGCCGAACAGCGCCTCGCCGGCGTCCGCCCTCTCCCGCACACCCTCTACGTGATCGAGAATCCACCGAATCTTGCTGCCGGAAAAGTAGGCGTCGATGACGAGACCCGTTTTGCTCGTGATGGTCTGAGCGTGCGGCGAGTTCGCAAGCTCCGTGCAAAATTCCGCCGTGCGCCGGCACTGCCAATTGATCGCGGGCGCGAGAGGCATCCCCGTGCGCCGGTCCCAGACGATCACGGTCTCACGCTGGTTCGTGATGCCGATGGCTGCGATTTCTCGCGCTTTGATTCCGCGGCTTGTGAGGAGGGCTTTCACCGTATCGAGTTGCCGCTCCAGGATCTGCCGGGCGTCCTGCTCCACCCAGCCAGGCCGCGGATACCGGCAATCCACCGGCTGCGTTTCCAAGGCTAACCGCCGTCCTTCTTCGTCGTACAAGGCAGCGCGGGCACTCGTCGTTCCCTCATCTAGAGCGAGCAAATATCTCATCGGGCTAAGGATACAACGTGAGTTCGCGAGACGGTTTGCTATCCTCACTCGGAATATGTCCAAGTTCTCGCTTACCGCTGAACTCCTCGCTGAGTTCCTCGGAACCATGGTGATTCTCCTGTTCGGAAACGGCGTAGTTGCGATGGTGGTGCTCTTCGGCCACGGCGCCCAGGGCGAAATTGTGAACGGCGGCTATACGAACATTACTCTGGCTTGGGGCCTCGGCGTGACTTTCGCCGTGTACGTTGCGGGCCGTGTAAGCGGTGCGCACTTAAATCCGGCGGTGACGCTTACGCTGGCGGTTTTCCGCGGTTTTCCGTGGAAAAAAGTCCTCCCCTACTTCGGCGCCCAGATTGTCGGCGCCTTCGTGGGCGCGGCGGCAGTGTTTTTCGAATACCGGCCGCAATTCAACGTGTTCGATCCGCTGCGCGAGCACACGGCGGGCGTCTTCACCACATTCCCCGCATTCCCGAATATTCCCAGCGCAGGCTTGTACGACCAGATTCTCGGGACAGCCCTGTTGCTGCTCATCATTTTCGCGGTTACCGATGATCGTAATCTCGCGCCATCGGGAAATATCGCGCCTATACTGGTTGGTCTAAGCGTGGTCGCCATCGGCATGTCTTTCGGTAGCCTTTACGGGTACGCCATTAACCCTGCCCGGGATTTCGGTCCTCGCGTCTTCACGGTTATGGCAGGCTTCAGGCATAACGGCTTGACCGACGGAACCGGCGCGTTCTGGATACCCATAATCGGTCCGCTGATCGGGGGCTTGGTCGGCGGCGGCGTTTACGATGGATTGATCCGGCGATGGATCAATAAAGAAGTGACTGAAATTCTTGAGTAAATGATTAAAAGCACTTCTTGAGTGACGAACTGAATCCTGCCTCTATCGGGCTGGGATTTTCCACTCCTTACGGCTTGCGAAAGAGTTATGGATGCGTCGCTCCTGAATTCGCCGACCCGGGTGCGCCTTTGAAAAGGAACATTTAGAAAAAATCGCCATTGATCTTCGCTATTTTCTTATTCCAGTTCGCCCAACACCTCGTTTAGCACTTTCCCCACCTTCATGTATTCGTCGTAATCGGTCGGCTTGCGGAAATAACGGGTGGCGCCCAAGCGCGAAGCCTCGGATCGATCCCGCGGCGAATCGGAAGAGGTGAGGATGACTATGGGGACGTGTTTGCAGCGTTCGCTCCGGCGAATACGCTGAAGAACATCCGAGCCGCTTCTCTTGGGTAGATTCAGATCGAGAAGCACCATGTCCGGGCATGGCGCCCGCGGATCCCGCTCCGCGCGTTCGATAAACGCAATGGCCTCTTCGCCGTCGACCACAACGTGCAGATGCACGATCACCTCATGGACTTCGATCGCTTCTTCGACCAGCATCGCGTCGGCGGCATTATCTTCGACAAGAAGTAAATTGGGCTTCGACGTGGGCCGCTGAATTCGCTTGTCAGCCGAGTGAGAGACGGAATTCTGCCCTGACTCTCCACTCGGAGTGCGCTCCGATTTGTCCGCAAAAGCAACCCGCCAGGGTCCGGCCGCCGGCGGGCAGAACCCGAACGCTTGTATTCCCCGCTCTGCCATGAAGCCGCTTGAAGCCATCAAAACATCCCCCTAAATTCCGCCAAAAGCAGGTTAATTACGCGAGTTGCGGAATGATGTATGGCGCTCGATATTGCGGATGCGCCAGTTGATTCGCGGCATTCTCATCGAACTTTTCGGTTGTCCGATCGAAGGCAAGGAGACGACCTCCGAGACGGTAGCTGATGTTCGCAAGATGGCACAGGTCCGCGGAGATGCGGCCGACATCGACATCGGCGTGCAGATCCTGGTATTTGCGGCTGCGGACGGCGGCAAGGAAGTTCGCGATGTGGGGCATGGTATCGGTCATCGAAGGCTCTTCGTACTTCGCCTGTTCGGCGAGTTTGCCCTCGTTCTGCCCTTTGTAGATGCGGTATCCTTCCGCATCAACGGCCATCCATCCGTCGGCGCCGTAGAACAGGTTGCCGATGCAGTTGCTCTCGGTCCGAGAAAGATCCGCTTCGTGGTTAGTCTGCAATCCGCGCACTTCGAACACGAGTTCCTTATCGCCGTAGTCGAAGCGTGCGATGAGCGTATTCGGCGTCTCCTGGTCGTCATCATAGGCGTATTTTCCGCCGCTTGCGACAACGGAACGAGGAAAATTGACGCCCAGACCCCAGCGGGCAATGTCCATTTCGTGCACGCCCTGGTTGCCGATATCGCCATTGCCGGTCGCCCAGAACCAGTGCCAGTTATAGAGAAACTGATTCTTGGTGAACGGCACCATTGGCGCGGGACCGCGGAATTTATCCCAATCGACTCCGGCGGGCACCGGCTCGATCGGCGTGTGTCCGATGGATTTCCGGCGCTTAAAGCAGAGGCCTCGCGCCATGTACACTTTGCCGATGACGCCATCCTGAAGCATCTGGACCGCGCGTATTTTATGAGCGATGCTGCGGCTTTGCGAGCCGACCTGCACGATGCGGCCATACTTGCGCGCCGCCGCAACCATCTGCACGCCTTCGTAGAGATCGTGGCAAGCGGGCTTTTCAACGTAAACATCCTTGCCGGCCTGGCACGCCCACACTGTGGCAAGCGCGTGCCAATGGTTGGGCAGCGGCAGCGAGACGGCGTTAATCGCTTTATCGGCGAAGAGCTGCCGCATATCCTCATAGCCTTTCGGCTTTTCACCCGTCAGCTTCTGGACCAGTGCGACGCCGCGCTCCAGATGCGCCTGATCAACGTCGCAGAGCGCCGCGATGCGCGCGTCCGGCTGCTTCGCGTAATACTCGATGTGATTCGTGCCGCGGCCGCCAATGCCGACAATGCCGACGTTGATCTTGTCGTTAGCGCCCCAGGCGCGCGTGGCGGCAATCGCGGAGAGAGCGGAAGCTTGCAGGAAAGTTCGGCGGGTTGAATGGCTCATACAGTAACCTCGCAGGGCAACCGGCGCCGAATAGTGGCGTCAGCGCAGAATCGCGAACCGGCGTGGAAACGGTTCATGAAGAATGTATCACCTTCCGATTGTGAGTGCATCCCCAGGGCAGGCATCGAGGCCAGTCGCCTAGGCGCTTCCGCCCTTTGCCTGTTCCAGCAATTGATCGCAGCCGCGCGCTGTCAACGCCAGCATCGTCAGCGTCGGATGCTTATCGCCTGTCGACGGAAACGCATTGCCGCCGAACACATACAAATTCGCAATATCGTGGGTCCGGCAGAAAGAATTTAAAACTCCATGCTTCGGATTGGCGCTCATTCGCGCCGTGCCGACTTCGTGAATGGAACCGGCCAAAGGATGTTCTTTCGATTTCGCTCTTGGCTCGCCTTCCCGGGCCGCGCCACGGCTGGGGCCCGAATCGGCAGTCGTGCGGTTCGTATCGGCATCAGGCGAACCCGGAGCGCCGGGAAAGCCAACGGGCCCGCTTCTTCCCATGCCCTGCATCGTCTCGCCGCCCGCCTTCCGAAACCATTCTTCCGCTGTTTGCTGGAAATGCGCGAGGAGTTTCCGGTCGTTATCGCAGTGGGTGAAATGAATATTCAGCACCGGGATGCCCCAGTGGTCCTTCACTTCGGGATCGAGTTCGACAAAGTTTTCTTTCCGCGCCAGCATCTCGCCGCCCGCGATCCAGACTCGCGCCTGGGCTACATAGCGGCTTTTAATCTCCTTCTTCCATGCCGATCCATAACCAGGCAGCGCCGACGCGAACCGCGGATATTCGCTCTGCCCTCCAGTCGCATTCATCACATAGCCGCGGATAAAATCCTTGCGCGCGGTCTTCTTGTCGAAATTCACCATGTTCGGAACGGTGACGCCGGCCGATTTGCCGTCGTCGAGACGGCTCGGACCGCCTTTCAACTTGGGCAGAAATCCGCTGACGCCGCCGCCTCCCACCTGATCCATCATGTAGTGGCCAAGTGTGTTGCTCGAGTTCGCCAGGCCGCCTCTGGCGGAGAGCAGCATCAGCCGGGTATTCTCAAGCGTCGAGGCAGCCAGGACGACGAATTTCGCATCGACATCCACGGATTTCATCGTGTACCGCTCGATGTACGTAACTCCCCGAGCGCGATTTTCGCTATCCATGCGCACTCGCGCCACAACGCTATCGGTGCGGACGTCGAGATTCCCGGTCCTCATCGCCACGGGGAGAGTGCTTGAAACCGTGCTGAACATCGCGCCGACATCGCAGCCATTCACGCAATTCCCGCAGTAATGACAGGGCGGCCGGTTGTTGTGCATCCGCGTAAGCTGCGCGAGGCGCCGGTGAGTAGTGGGCCACCCCAGACTCTTGCACGCGGCGGTAAAAATCGCCTCCGCGCAATTCAGGGGCATCACCGGCAGGAATGCTCCATCGGGAAATTGCGGAAAGCCCTCCGCCGCGCCGCTCACGCCGATGAATCTTTCGACGCGGTCATAGTAGGGGCTCATATCGGCGTAGTTCACGGCCCAATCCATCCCGTAGCCGTCTCGCGAAGCCGCTTTGAATTCGTACTCGGCCATGCGATCGCTCGCACGCGCCCAGTGTAGGCTGCGGCCGCCGAGGCATCGCGACCGGCCCCAGTGATACACAGTGTCTGGCGATGTCGTGTACGGGTTCTCCTGGTTATCGATCATGATGCGATAATTCTGCTCACTCCCGCTGTAACGGCGGAGGAAGCCCGGTTTTCCTTTGCCTCGATATTCCATCTGGTAAAGGAGCGTATGATGAAAGTCTTTCGCTGGATCGACGGAACTGCCGGCTTCGAGCATCAGCACTTTCATGCCCGCTTTGGAGAGTTGCATTGCCGCCCAACCACCGCACGCGCCCGATCCCACAACTATCGCGTCATAACTCTTCGCCATCAAAACTCCTCATCCCGCGCGCCAACTAAACGACCTGATGCTCCGGATGGTTACATGCCGGGAAGGTCGCGTTGTATGTATCTCCTTTGTAGTCCAGAGTTTCGATCATGCCAGCGCGCGACGAGTAAAACGCAAACGTATTTTGCGCCTTGATCAGCCGGTAGGCAAAATAACCCGGATGCCTCGCGGAAGAGTCGCGCTCCGGTTGGGACATGGCTTCGACAAGCGCTTCCCTGCCCTTCGCATCCGCCGCGTGAAAGCCGACGCTCTTCAGCGCCCGCATCGCGTTCCGCCACGCGCGCTGCGTTTTAGGGACCTGACCGGAGGCTTGCAATACGAAATCGATATAGTGCGCACAGTGCGCCTCGCGGGCGCCCGGCGTATCGTCGGTCGGAATCAGGATCTCGGTAAAAGCCTGTAGCGCTTCAAAATCGTCCGGTTCAAAGAACTTCGGTTGGTAATCGCGCAGGAATGGAGGCTCGGGCGGGGCGGCGTGCTCGCCCGCGCCGTGATGATCCTGAGCGGCTTTCAGCCAGCCTGCAAAGAATTCGGCCGCTCCCGACAGCGCGGCAGCGCGCATCGCCAGGTCCAGAAGATCGCGGCGGCTTGGAAGCGATTCAAAATCCATGGTTACGGAATACCGGAATCTGGACGGATGATATCACCGGCCGATTTCACCGCATTTCCCGCTTTTGAAGCACTGTGAATTTAGCGTGATATTCTGCGTTATTCCGAATACATTCGATTAAATTTACCAGCCGAATCGGTTTTAAGCCGATTAAATTCGGTCAAGTCAAGGAAAGGAGCAGCGACGATGCCGGCATTTGCATTTTGGAACACCTATCGCCTTGGCGGCGGCAGCGGCCAGGAAAAGAAAATCATCATCGAGGGTGTACTGGTGCAAATCTTCGACCAGCATGCCGCTGAATTTGCCCTCCTGTGCGAAGTGACCGGAGACGTACAGCTAGGAGACGCCCCGGTTAGCCGCCAGCTTTATACGGCGTCGAAAAAACAGGGCCAGTTGGCCTACTCGGCGTTTAACGACGATCTCAGCGCGCATGACCTCGAACGGGCCGACATCAACGATTTTGTGGATGTCTTCGGACAAGCGCCCTACAAGAAGGGCGGTGGGAAGTTCAGCAAGCAGAGCAAGCGGCCGGCGGCATACGCCGGTCAGTTCGGCGGTACGAATGTATTTGTGTATCACGCGAATGCCAGTGCAAAATCGGCGTTTCTCGTCGCCTGGGTCGCGGAATCGCTCAATCAGGATTACCAGGGCGACTTCGTGCTCGCCGGCGATTTAAACTGTAGTCCGTTGCAGTTTGCGACCTCGATGGACCTTTGCACGAGTGTTCATGGCTATCACACCAATTTCGCCAGCCCCAACGGCGGTCATACGCATAACGCAAAAAGCGCCCTGGTCAGCACATACGACTGGGCTGTTGTTGGGTCCCATGGTCCGAACGGGGTCACAGTCACGGCGGTTGACTTTACGGGAGTGATCAACCAGATGGGGTTTGCCGCGAACCCGCTCTCCGATCACCTCCCGATCGTTGTTTCGTGGTGAAACTGCGATGCCCCAACCCTACAACAGATTACAACTTTCGTGTAGGCGACGGCGCTATCACAGGTTCAGATTCTGCCGCGAGTAATTGATGCGGCGCCGATTATATTGATCTTCGGCCTTCAATTGCGCGGCCGGCGAAAGTTTGTCGACCTGCGGAAGCGGCTCTTTGGGCGCCGGCCTCTTTGCATGCAGCCACGGCGGCATGGAACGAACTCACATCGCCTTCTTCTTTCGGAAGCCGCGTGTTCAAGACGACGAGCATGTTGTAAGCTTCCACCTTCCGCCGGATACTCTTGACCGTTTCGGGGTCGGTTGAAGGCAGAAACGACTCGGCGCCCGTCAACCCAACCTTGTGGCAGTGCTCGATAATCGCCATCGCCCGCTCCGCCCGCGGTATAGACCGCATCCGCACAGCAAAGCAGGTAGGCGATCCGCCGAGCCGCCCATTTCCCATCCCCGTGCCCGCAAATACTGGATCCAGCGCCATAAAAGCAGAGGCGGCTCAGACTGCGGAAAGCAGTTCTCGTTTGTTCATCCTTGGTCTTCTTCACCGCGCTGTATATCACTCACGCTGCTCTATCAGCATAATGAGAAGACGCCTGAAGCATACGGCGTGCATTCCTCGCCCATGAACGATCCATACACAAAGCGGGTTCTTTCAGTGAACGTCGGCCTGCCGCGGGAAATCGCGGTTCCGAATGGAGTCGTCCTTACCGGCATTTTCAAATCGCCGGTCGAGGGGAAAATAGCGCTGCGCGGCTATAACCTCGAGGGGGACCGTCAGGCGGATCTCACTGTTCACGGCGGCCCGTATAAAGCTGTTTATCTGTATCCTTCAGAGCATTATTCGTACTGGACAAAACAATTGCCGGGCTTCGATCTGCCGCCCGGCGTATTCGGAGAAAACCTTACCACCGAAGGCATGGACGAAGAAGCCGTCCACATTGGCGATCGATTTCGCATCGGTTCGGCAATTGTTCAGGTTGCGCAGCCGCGCATGCCTTGTTTCAAACTCGGCATCCGTTTCGGCCTTCCGGAAATGGTCAAGAAGTTTTGGAACAGCAACCGCCCCGGTATTTATTTCTCCGTCGTCACTGAAGGAGAACTCGAGCGCGGGGATACGATCCACCGGATTAGCGAAGACCCGGAACACGTCAGCGTAGCCGATATCGTACGACTCTACAAAGGAGAAATTATCGACCGCGAACTCATCAACCGGGCGCTGAAATCGCCGCTGCACGGCAGTTGGAAAACGGGCATCCGGTCCTGGCTCACTGAATTTCCCGAAGAATAGGCTAAGCGCGATCGTCGTTCGCGACGGAAACCGCCCGATTCCAAAGCCGGATCACGCAATTCGCATGTTCGTATCCCAGAACGCTAATGCTGCCGGCGTCGAGCGCGAAAAGGCGGCCCGCATCGGGATTTAAGTTCAACCAACAGGCGGCCAATATCCGAAGGATGTGGCCATGCGCAAAGAGCGCGGTATCGCCATCGGCCGAGGCAGCTCGCGCAATCACCCGACGCGCACGGCCACCCACATCGTCGAGCGCCTCTCCTCCGGAAATCACGCTGGACCAGATCGACCAGTTCGGGGCCTCCTTCCGCATATCGTGTGTTTTGCATCCTTCGAAGACGCCGTAATCCCATTCGTGAAGGTTCGGCTCTATCTTCGCGACATCGCCGAACCCCGCGATCCGGCAGGTTTCACGCGCCCGCAGCATCGGACTGGTCAGCACCAGTGAAAAGCTCTTACCGGAAAGAAACGTCCCGATAGCTCCGGCCTGTTTTTTGCCGTTTTCGGTCAGGGGAATATCGGTGCGGCTCGTATGGGCGCCCGAAAGGCTCCATTCCGTTTCGCCGTGGCGAATCAGCCAAATTTGACCTCGCCGCTCAGGCACGCTCATGACGAGTTCCCTCTTGTGCTCGCGCCGAGAGTGCATGAACGATTCGCGCACAGCGCTTCCCGAAGCGGGGCGCGCGGCATGCCGCGTCCCCTACACCGGATCGAAGATCGCCGCGCCATGCAAACGGTTGCATCTGAAACCCCGGCGGCTGTTATCATTTGAAATGGAAGAGTCATCGCCGGCCTGAACTGCTTTTCAGCGCTGTCGAAGCCGCGCTTGGTCGGGGATGCGGCTGTAGCAAACAATTCGGGCCACCAGCTAAACGGGCACAAAAAATGGTCATCGCGAGTCACAGTGTTGGCAGCCAGGTTAATGGCCGTCCAATTCCGCAGCAGCCGCCGGAGAGGGCGAGCACTCGAGAAGATCGTTTCGAGACTTCGCCACGCCGACCCATACAAATTGTAGTAGTTGAAGATAATGCGGGCGATGTCGATCTTCTGCGGCAGGCTCTCGCGGACCAGCAAATCGCCTATCATTTGCTCGTTTTGGAAGATGGTCGAAAAGCCTTGTCGTTCTTCGAAGGCGTTGTTAATGAAGGCCGGGAATTGCCGGGCTTTATTATTCTCGACCTAAATCTCCCGGCGGTCGGCGGCCTCAGTGTCCTCGAAAAGATTCGACGAATTCCCTGTCTCAAATCGATACCGGTAGCCATACTAACATCTTCGACACTGCCGGAAGAGCGCGCCAGGGCAACGGCGGCGGGCGTGGAAGCGTACTGGAGCAAGCCGCACTCCCTTGATGAATTGGAGCTGCTGGGCTTATCGCTTTCGAAGTTTTTTCGCCAGCACGGTGTGACCTGAAGCGCTGGGGTGGTCGCTCGCTTTAAAAAGGCGAAACCGTAACTTCGGCTGCGCGACCTTACGTTTGGGTTCAGTTACGCGCGCAAAACAGGATTGGCAATTTTCTGGTATGTTTACGAGTATTCCTGTCTCCTGCGCACTACTTACTATTGTTCGATTCACAAATCATCTCTCTTCGAAGCGTCATGTTGCCGGGTAACCTTAGCTATTGCGATGCGCGCCGGATATTGGCTTGCTATTGCGCCGGGAGGTCAAATTGGCTGACGAATTGGATCTAACGCGCGGCGTATCCACGGCGAGCGGGGGCCCTTTTGCCGCGGCTGCCGCCGCGTCGAGGACCGATGCCGGCGTGGCGCAGCCCGCCCCCCCGACGACTTTTCTTCTCTGGCAAGCCGATATCCTGGGCGCGGTGAGAAAATTCGCCGGCCCCGCGGCAGCCGCCGCGTTCCTCCCGCTTGGCTCGGAATGGACTTATCTTGTTCATCCGGATGAACGCGCCGATGCCGTCGCACACTGGAACTCCTGCGTTCGGGCCGGCGAGTCCTTTCGCTGGGAGGGCCGTTTGCAATTGCAAATCTCAGATGGGTACCGGTGGTATTTGATCCGCGCCATCCCGGCTGCATATCCGGACTCGGCATTTCCGCTATGGGACGTAGCGGCGATGGACATTGAGGAGCACCGGGGCCGCGAAGAAAAGTTGAAGAAGGCGAACCTCGAACTCGAGCAGTTCACGTTCACGGCGTGCCACGATTTGAAGGAGCCGGTGCGCAATCTGGCGCTTTCCTGCCAGATGCTGCAACAGAAATACCGCCCGCAGCTCGACGGTTCGGCAGACCACTTCCTCGCTTACATCTCCGACGCCGCTCGCCGCATGGAGGCGCTGGTAGACGACCTGCTCGATTACACGCGATCGTCGGTCGTGACTGCGGCGCCCGATGAGCCGCTGGACCTCAATTTGGTGGTGCAGGACGTACTTGAGGATCTCGATGCGCTAGTGCGAGATACGTGCGCAACCGTCCGCAGCCAACAGTTGCCTGCGCTCCGAATACAGCAATTCCACATCGAGCAGGTTTTTCATCACCTCATCGAAAATGCGATCCGGTACAGGTCCGAGAGGGTTCCCGCCGTCGAAATTTCTGCCGAGCGGATCGGTGAAGTGTGGCAAATTTCGATAAGAGACAACGGAATCGGCATTGAGCCGCAGTATCAAGACACCATCTTCGGCCTTTTCAAACGGCTGCAAAAGCGCGACGAATGGAGCGGGAGCGGTGTCGGCCTTGCCACCTGCCGTAAGATTATTGAATCCTACGGCGGCTATATATGGGTCGAATCGCAGCCGGGCAACGGCTCTACTTTTTTCTTTTCTTTACCGCTCGATTAGACAACTAATGGCTCCAAACAACCGGTCGGCCCCGCTGATTTATCTATTTGAAGACAATGAACCCGATGCTCTGCTGGTGCGCATGGCTCTGGACAGGCAGCTGACATCCTTCGAACTGCAGGCCGCCACCGAGGGCGAAGAAGCGATTCGCCTCATCGATGGCGTGGACAAAGATTTGGAATCGGCGCCGCCATCAATTGTCCTTCTGGATCTGAACTTACCCCGTAAAAGCGGAGAAGATATTCTCAAAAGGCTGCGCGCCAGCCGGCGTTGCAGCGGCGTTCCGGTCGTTGTGATCAGCTCGTCGGAATCGCCTCTGGAGAGGGCGAGAATTCATGAACTGGGGGCCACGGCCTACTTCCAGAAGTCGTCCGATCTCGCGGAGTTCTTGCAGATCGGGCTCCTCGTGCAACGCCTTTTAACGAATCAACCGATCAGTGGCGCGTGACGGCCGTCGCACTGTGCCCGGCAGTTTGCGCCGTACCCGTCTGCCCGGTGGCGCTGGTTGACGGCGAGGCACCGGCTCCACTCGTCGAACCTGCCTCGTATCGATGGACGCGAATCTGATTCTGGACGTCTGTTACGCCCCACACGTCGTTCGCAATATCCTCCGCAACGCGTTTCGATTGCCGGTCCTCCACGGTTCCGCTCAACGTAACGGTTCCGCTGTCAACCCGCACCTCAATATCAGTGGCATCCACTTCCGGATCTCGCGTTAACCGCTCATTAACCTCTTCGGTGATCCGCTCGTCGGATCGCCGATACCCTTTGGGGCCACGGCCGGCGTGGCCGTAGTTCTCCTCTGAATACCGCCCTTCTCTGCCGCCGAGTATACTGCGAGCGCCGTATGCGGCCGATTCGGTGAGGCTGCCGAGTCTGTGGCGGCCTGAACCTCCCGTGCCCCAATTTGTGCCGAACGGCGTTTGCCCGTAGCCGGAGCCAGCCTGGCTGCGGCCTTCCACGTGACTCCTGTATCCGCTGTGAATCACAATGGCGGGGCCACAGAAGGAGATGAAAACGTGGTGAGGGAGAGTGGGAAGTGCCGCGGGCGACTTAAGCCGGGACCGGTCTGGCGCGGTTAAGGCCGTTTGTGAATCTGGCTGGGACGCGTTTTGGGAATAGAAGAGTGCGGCTCCTGCCGCAAGGTGGGAAGCCCGGTAAGGAATGACCGTTTTACTTTTAGCGTTCTTCGCCTAGCGGCAGGAGACGACAACGATGAAAGAAGGATACCGCCGCTGTTGCGGCATGGATGTTCACAAGGACAGCATTGTGATATGTGTGCTGCCGGCCGTGGGGGAAGCAGGCAAGGCAATACGGAAGACGTACGGCAGCTTCCGCAACGATTTGATCCGGTTGCGGGTTTGGCTTAGGCAACTCCGGGTGAACGAGATTGCAATGGAGTCCACCGGGGTTTATTGGCGGCCACTGTGGAATGTATTGGAGGACCAGGGATTCCGGCTGTTGCTGGTGAATCCGGTACAGGTCAAAGCGCTGCAAGGGCGCAAGAGCGACGGGCGGGATGCGCAACGGATTGCCGAATTTCTACAAGATGGACGGCTGGACGCCAGCTTCGTGCCGCCGCCGGAGATTCGCCAGTTGCGGGTGTTACTACGGCATCGCATCGCGTTGCTGGAACAGCGTAATGAACTGCACAACCAGATTCGAGATTTATTTGAGACCGCCAGCTTGAAGCTCTCCTCTGTAGTGACCGATTTGATGGGAGTGACCGGCCGAGGCATTATCGAGGCCCTGATTCGAGGCGAAGACTCGCCCGAGATTCTGAGCTGGAAGGTGCGTGGGCGTCTGCGTAAGAAAGAGAAGCTGGTGAAGGAATCGCTGAAGGGCTATTTCAGTGAGTTTCATCGAAGCATGCTGGAATCCCTGTACCGGCACCATCAGTTTCTGACGGCTGAGATCAAGCTATTTGAACAACGCGTGGCGCAGCAAATGATCCCTTACGCAGCTGACATCGAACGGTTGGTCACCATTCCCGGTGTCGACCAGCTCGTAGCTTGGCACTTGATTGCCGAATTAGGCGCGGACGTCACCGTATTTCCCGATGCCGATCATTGTGCCAGTTGGGCCGGGCTCGTTCCCGGAGAGAACGAGAGCGCCGGTCAGCAAAAGAGCACCCGCTGCCGCAAAGGAAATCGCACGCTTCGGCGTGTGCTGACGCAGGCCGCTTGGGCCGCCTCGCACTGCAAGCAGGGTTACTTACGGGCCTTCTTTCACCGCGTCAAAGCCAGGCGTGGCTGGGCTAAGGCGATCGTGGCAACGGCCCACAAGATCCTGCTGATTGCTTATCATCTGCTACGCCACCAACAGCCTTATCGGGACCCCGGGGATGATTACTTCGATCGCCTCAATCCGGCCCGTACCGCTAAACGGCTTATTCATAGGCTCGAAGCCCTCGGCATCCAGGTTCAAATTCCGGCAACTCCTTATATCGCTCTCAAAGACTTAAGTGGTTGAACCGTATCCACCTAGCCCAGGGATGTTTTCTAAGGACCGGTATATTCATTGCGGCCTGTATAGCCTTCCGGCGCTTCCCTAAAGCCTCGTTCGCCGCGATAACCACCACCGCGGCGAGTGGCTTCGTCGCGATCGTAATCGCTTTCGGAAGAGCGGCGGCTCTCGTAGTCCGAGCGATCTTCCCAACCCTCCCGGTCGGGATAATACGATGAGCTGTAGCCGTAACCGCTGCGGTTGCGACGTTCCTCGAACTCCGGATCCCGCTCGCGCTCGGCCCAACGATCTCTGAATCGATTGTCGTATCTATCCGCCATAATTGTGCTCCTTATGGGCGGCGCTTTCTCGCGAATACTTGCGCGCATCCGAAGTCCTTCGCCGCCCACTCTGTAGACCGATAGGGCGGTGCTTTTCGTTCAGGGAGATTGCGAGTCGATAGGCGGCGAGAGAATACCGTAAGAATACGGGGATCTCAGGGGCTCTACTATGTCAATCGTCTTCGGGTTCGTAGCAAATTCGCTGTGGCCCGCACTGGCCGATGTGCACAAAGTGCTCATCTGGACCCGCAGGACCCATCGTCTTCATGCACCAGAAGGACGCCGTTGAGGATACTCCAGTAATCCAATCTTCCATATTGCCCGCGTAAGAGCCGTAAATCGTTTTCGTACGAATGCACCGGCACGGTTTGGTCGCGTTTGCGGTTTCTTCAATCATGCTCGACCTCCAACAGCGCTCGGGTCCGGTCCCATCTTTCCGGCCGTCAGCAAAATGGTCCGGTAGATCGCTACTTCAAACATCGGAATCTTATAAGCGTTGTGCGTCAGGGGCGACGCCTTCACCATAGCCGCTTTGCCCGCGGCGCGCGCGGTCTCTTCAGTGATCGGCTTTCCCGCCAGCATTACCTCCGCCTCATGCATTCGCAATGGCGCTGGAGCGGCCGCGCCGACCACGATCGCAGCCTTGCGGCAGGTGTCGCCATCCATGTCCAGAACCACGCCCGCATCCGCGATGGCCCAATCCGTCCCTTCACGTTCGGCCCACTTCTGATAGGCCGACCGAGCGGTCGAGGCGGGCTTCGGGACGTTAATCGCGGTGATGATCTCGCCCGGACGCAAAATGTTTTCTCTTGTCCAGTTCTGCTCGGGGAGAAGGAAGAACGTTTCGAGCGGTATCGTGCGCTTGCCATCGCTCGACGCCACGTCGAGCGATCCGCCGAGCGCCATCAACGGCACCGCCGTAGAAGACGGATGAACGATAGCGCAGATGGAATTATGAAAGATCGCGTGATATTCGTTATCGCCAATCTGCGCATAGCAGGTTTCCCCGCCCTTGCGGCGGCAATCGTAATCGGCGGAACGGAAATACCAGCAGCGGGGGCGCTGGACCAAATTGCCGCCGATCGTCCCCATGTTGCGGATCTGCGGCGTGGCGGCGTGAGCGGCAGCATTGGCAAGCGCCGTGTAGTTCTTCTGAATCGCAGGATGCTCGGCAATCTCGCCCAGCGTCATCAGCGGGCCGATGCGCAGGCCGGTCGAACTCTCGTCAATCCCGCGGAGAGCCTGTATATTGCGTATGTTAACGAGCTTTTCCGGCGCCGAGATCCGCTCCTTCATCCGGTCGAGCACATCGGTGCCGCCCGCCTTCAGCTCCGCCCCGGGAGTGAGCGCGCTCAAAGCCTGATCGAGAGTATCGCAATTCGTAAAAGCAAAGCGGTTCATGCGGTCACGCTCCTTACTTTGCCCAGAGTTTCCAGAACCGCGGCGGGCGTCATGGGCGTGCGTCGCATGCGAACTCCGGTCGCGTTATAAAATGCGTTTGCTATGGCGGCGGCGGTGGCCATGGTGGATGGCTCGCCAATGCCGCCGGCATCCGTCGAACTCAGACCGAGATAATTTTCGATGACATGTATCTCGATTTTTGGCGTCTCCTGCGCTCCAATGACTTTATAAAAATCGAAGTTGGGGTTCACCATTAAACCTTTTTGCTTATCGAGAATCCTGTTCTCGTAGAGAGCGTAGGAAATGCCCTGCAGCACTCCACCGTTGATCTGGCTCTCGAGATGCAGCGGGTTCATGGGGCGGCCGCAATCCTGCACGGCGAGCGCGCGTTCCACATGGATGTGTCCCATTTCGGTGTCGACTGAAATCTCGATGAAGTGGACGCCACCGTAATTGAGCCGGCGTCCGACATTTTTATAATCCGGGACTCGATCGGCGCGAGCGGCAATTTCGGACGTGCGCATTTTCGCGGCGGCGCGCTTGAAAGTCCAGGATTTAGACGAGTCGGATTTTGAGCGTACATGTCCATCCTGCAGCACGAGATCGTCCGAGGAAACGTTCAAAGCCGGCGCAACGGACCTGAGAAACGCCAGCTTCGCCTGATACGCCGCGTTGCGCGCGGCAGGAGTAATGGAGGCTGTTGTACAGCTTCCGCCCGAGGGAGGACCGGATGGATACTGCGTGTCGCCGATGCGAATGCTAATGTCCTTCGGCGTCAATCCAAACTCTTCAGCGACCACTTGTGCCAGCACCGTTTTGATGCCGCCGCCGATATCCTGCACGCCCGACATCAATTCAACCGAACCATCCTGATGGACGCGCACTTCGGCGGCCGAATCCATATGGATGATGCGATACCAAACCGCCTGCGCGACGCCCATGCCGCGCTTGACCGGCCCGGGATCGCTGCCCGCCTTGCGCCGCTGGTCCCAGCCGAACTTCGCGCGGCCGATGCGGCGTTCCACTCGGCGCGGCTCGAACTCGTCGTTCTTGTCGCGGAAATCGAGCGGGTCCATCCCAAGCTTTTCCGCCAGTTCATCAATGCTTTGTTCAAGCGCGAAGCAGCCCTGCGGATGACCGGGCGCCCGGAACGAGGCAGCCGGACCGCCGTTGATGAAAACGTCGTATTCCTGCGTGTGCACGTTCGGGCACTTATACATGTTGATAGCTGGACCGGAGCAGCCCGCGCCTGTGCCGCAGCCCGCCGTGCCATAACTGACAAGTTGGATTGCCGAGAGCGTGCCATCTTTCTTGGCGCCGATCTTGAGGCTCTGGTCGGAATCGGGCCGGTTGCCAACCGAAAGATGTTCTTGCTGCCGGTCGAGCATTAGCCAGACAGGCGCGCCCGCTTTCTTTGAAAGGTGCGTCGCGACCACACCGAAATTGCCGGCGCCGAATTTCGCGCCGAAACCGCCGCCCATGTATTCGGTGATCACCCGGACTTTATTTTTCGGCAAACTGAAAACATAGGCCAGTTCATCACGAACCGTCGAAGTCCCTTGCGTCGACGCATAGACCGTGAGCACGTCCGGCTTCCAATCGGCAACCACGCCATGTGTCTCGAGCGCCGAGTGCGTCTGCACCTGCGTTATGTAGCGGGCCTCGACCACCTCCGCGGCGTCCGAGAAACCTTCGTCGATATAGCCGACTTTGTGTTCGGCAGGGCCATGTACGTTGCCAACTTGCGGGACGTTCTTCGGCCCGCCACCACCGCCGGCGGTGCCCGCCTGATCGGCCGGACCTGGATAGACGAGCGGCGCATCGTGCTTTCTCGCGTCGTCGCGATCGACGACGAACGGCAACGGTGCGTATTTCACTTTCACTTTTAGCGCCGCGGCTCTCGCGAGCTGCGGCGAGACAGCCGCAACTGCGGCAACCGGCTGACCGGCGTACCGGACAATTGGGTATTTCGACGGCAGTTCCTGCTTTGGGTCGCGGAGCTGCGCATTGCCGAGAACATGCTCCACCACATGTACGGCCTTTACGCCAGGCATCTTTTCCGCTTCCGTTGTATCGATGGAAACAACTTTGGCGTGTGGGACAGTGGCGTCGACCATCTGGGCATAGAGCATGCCGGGCAGACGAATGTCCGCGGTGTATTTGCCCGAGCCGCTTACTTTCAGATTTCCGTCCCAGCGAGTCGCTCGTTTCCCAATCGCTTTCAGTCGATCGTTCTCGGGTAGGGGCGGCGGCTCCTCGGTGGGAATCTGAACCTGCGCCTGATGCATGTCGTCGCCTTTGATGCCGACAATCAGAGACTCACTGCGCTTCGGAACGTTTTCTTTCGAGTCATCGACAAACTTCATCAGCATGTTTGTGAATCCTCCTTCCTATGCGCGTTTGGCGCCCGCGGCCGCCAGTGTCGCGTCAAACACTTTAGGGTAGGTCCCGCAGCGGCATATATTGCCGCTCGTCGCCAGTTTCACATCGGCCAGCGTCGGATTCGGATTACGCTCGAGCAGGGCGACACAACTGATCACCATGCCGGGCGTACAGAAACCGCACTGAAGGGCGTCGTGCTCAACGAAAGCAGCCTGCACCGGATGCAGTTCGCCGTTCTGAGCAAGGCCCTCAATGGTCGTGATCTTCCGGTTTTCCACATCGACAGCTAGCATCATGCAGGAACACACCGGCATTTTGTCCAGCATCACGGTACAAGCTGAACAAGAACCCCGGTCACAGACCACTTTCGTGCCGGTCAATCCGAGTTCATACCGGAGCGCGTCGGCAAGCGTGGTGCTGGGCTCAATCAGAAGCCGGTATGGCTTGCCATTGATGTGAAGTGA
This sequence comes from Bryobacterales bacterium KBS 96, assembly GCA_000381625.1. Taxonomy (GTDB): domain Bacteria; phylum Acidobacteriota; class Terriglobia; order Bryobacterales; family Bryobacteraceae; genus KBS-96. The sequence goes on along the minus strand of KB906767.1, from coordinate 5,798,414 downwards.
AATGGGGACCCGGCCAGGGCCGACTGTCGGAGCGTCACTGGACTTTGCAACTTCTTTCGCGAACAGGTTGACCCCGTCCAGCACCGAGGCGCCGGCAGCGCCGATACCTGCCCCTTTCAGAAAGCCGCGTCTGGCAAGCCCGTGTTTAGAGACTTGCTCAGGCGCCTTTTCAGTATCTTTGGACATTCTGTTTGAGTCCTCCTTAGTCCGTAAGCGGACATGTTACTGAACGGTTAAAGAACTCGCGCTCAGCATCGCCGATGGAACGCGGATGAAGAGGACCGGCTTTTTCGCGGAGCCTGCCGCCCGCCCTCTGGTTAACGACTGCTTGAATCTCGGCGATCACGGACAGCGCGATCTGTTCCGCGCCATCGGCTCCCGTATCCAGTCCCATCGGACTGTGCAGGGGCGGCAGAACTTGCTCCGGCTCGAGTCCGGCGTCGCTGAGAAGAGATTCGGTGCGCTTCCGTGGCCCGAGTAAACCCAGGTACGGCAGCCGATGCGAGGCAAGCACGCAAAGCGCGGCAAGATCCTGCGCATAACTGTGGCTCATCAGAATGGCGGCCGTCCATTGGTCGGGTACAATCCCAGCCAGCGGGTCGGATTCCGAATTCACAATGACTCGGTCGGCCGCAAACCGCCCGGCATGAGCGAAGTGAGAACGGCCGTCGAGAACGATTACCTCATAGCCTAGAAACTTCGCGAGCTTCGCCATAGGCACGGCGTCCTCGCCCGCGCCAAAGATCAGCAGGCGCAGCGATGGAAAAATCGGCTCCACAAATACGTCGAGAGCCTCGCGAGCGGCCTCCCAACTCACGATTCGTGTTGAATGCTGTTCGAGCGCGAGGTCCGCTTCCCGCTCAATCAGAGAGACGAGTTGATGGCTTGCGATGTTGGTTGCGGTTTCTCCGTTAGCGCGCCGTAGCCAGCGATCGCCGAGACGTACAGGCGATTGATCGCTGCCGCCGATCACGGCCGCGAGCGCCGCTGGGAGGCGGCTTACCCGCACTTCCTCCACTGCATCCAAAATAGGGATGGCCGATTGCTCCAGCCGCTCGAGCAACACATAGATGACGCCATTACAGCCGAGGCCGAACTCCTGGGTAATCTCGCCTTCATTTGTTGTGTCATATCGACGAAGGGCTGTTTTGCCACCTTCCGTCAACCACCAGGCCTTTTTCACGAGATCGGCTTCCAGGCAACCGCCACTGACGGCGCCGGAACGCCTTCCGCCGGAAGTCAGGAGGAGCCGCGCGCCTGGCCTACGATAGGCGGAGCCGTGGATGCGGACCACGGACGCAAGAACGCCGGATTCGCCTCGTGCCGACGCTTCCCTCCAGATTTCTCGGATTTGCTCAAGCTCCGTCATGGCCAACGGATGGATTGTAGATCAGTGAATCGTAACTCAATTGAAAATATCAAGTTTGTGGCTTACGGCTATAAAGACATCCTATGCCCTCCATTGTTGCGCTGTTTTCGAAAAGCGGCGGCGGGGACGGGGCGAACTGGATTTCCGGTACGACAGAGATTCCGGATGGCGCCGTGGAGGGCATCGCCGGTTTCGACAGGAGTTCCGAGGCGGCACGCTCGATACGGCGAACTGAAGTTCACCGCAGCACGCTGAAGACGTGCGCCACCGGGGGTTGCTAACGCTTCCCGAGACAGATTCAGCATTTACGCGAAGATTTACGTGAAAAGGTGGGGCGCCGGGTTCACGGCCAGGTTCCAGCTCTGCACGGTGTTGGTCTGTTCGAGTGTCCCTTACCCCCTTGGACGAACATTGGCTTCAGCGCTTGAACAAACAAAGCCCAACTGGCCGACGGAACTCCTTGCCGGCGACAAGATGGGACAACGGCGGCTCCTGAGTTTGCCGCCGTATCACCGTGATAGCAGGGTAAGCGTCGACCTCATCGTGAAACGCATCTGCATTGCGAATTGTGGTCTGGTTTCGCGGCACAAGCTCAAAACGCGAAGTTGGCACGTTTACCGATGGAGCATGGGAAAGAGCTGGCGGATACGCGCCTCATCCGGCTGCGCGCCATACTCGCAGATTTCGAAGGCCTCATAGTACTTCGTGGCGTTACCGGTCTCCGGGCCATACCACTTGACGAGGGCAGCACGAACGGCCGGAGTAATCGTAGGCGTCCTCTCGCGTTTCAGCCATTCCTTGCGTTCCGTGTGATCCTTGGGCACTTCCGCCAGCTTCCCATCGACCCACGGCAGCCAATCGTAGAACTGCGATTCGTGCGCGTCCAACGCATCCACTTTCTGATCGATCACGTCATCAATCCGTACCGCGATATCCGGCCGGAACGGATTGGGCCTCTGAAATCGATCTTCGTAATACAGAAACACCGGATTCTTCCGCAACGCCGGAACATCGGGCGTCACCGACGGCACAACCACCATGTATGCGGCATCCTGCACTAAAACGCCGGTATATCGATGATCGGGATGGTAATCGTTCGGACGCGGCGCCAGGACCACGTCGGCTTTCCAGGCGCGAATCTGACGAATAATCTGCTCGCGCACCTCGAGCGTCGGCAGTAACTGCCCATCGTGGTTGTTCAAAACAACGTAATCGATGCCGAGCCGCCGTCCCGACTCTTTGGCTTCCCGCAGCCGCCGCGCTGCAAGCGCCGGCCCAGACATAGTCTCATGCCCCGCATCGCCATTGGTCACCGACACGAACCTGACGGCATACCCCATCTTCGCGAAAAGCGCGGCCGTTCCCGCAGCTCGAATATCGCAATCGTCCGGGTGCGCTCCGAACGCAATCACACGAATCTCTTTATTGTTTTGTCCTAGAAGCATAGTGGCAGCAGTCAAAAGGAGTACGAGTATTTTCATTTATCACAACCTCCGGCCCGTCACAGCGGCATGTCTGATGGTACTCCGAGCTCGGAGATTGAAAATATGGCACGAGGAGAGAAATCGCCATGACCAACGTCGTATCGCGTCTCTCCATCGCCGAGGCTTCCCCGATCTGGTAAGCCGGGCAAGCATGCCTCGCCCTACAACAGACTACGAATTTCACGTAGGCCGGACATGTCTCTAGAGTCCTTTGCCGCATCCTTTTGATTCGCCTAGGGCAGGACGGCAACCCGGAGATTTCGAAAATCCACACGGCTCTGATGGCCGAGCAGTGCAATGTGGCCCGATTTCCTCTGCAAACCGGGATGCATCTTAAGAGTTTCCGGGTCTTGAATGAGGTCGAGATTCACATCAAGAATGACCACGTCATTCAGCCGGACGGCAATGTGGCGGCTATCCGCACGAATTTCTTCCCGGTTCCAATTCCCGGGCGGTCTCAGAAATCCGGATCGAGCGGGCCATACGTCGTAAATGGAACCTTGATACTGCTCCGGTTTCAATTTGTGTGGACCATAGAGCGGCCCTGTCTGGTCCAGAATTTGAATCTCCATACCAGCCTTGGATGTTTGCCCCACGCGCGGGGCCCTGATGCCAATGCCATTATTGGCGTCCGCCTCTAACCGAAACTCAAACTGAAGGATGAAGTTGGCGTATTCTTTCTCCGTCATTAATTTCTGGCCGCCGTTTGCGGGGCATATCAGCAGGCCATCGTGCACCAGAAAGCCCGGTCCTTGTTTGTTGACAATAAACCAACCGTCGAGCGATTTACCGTCAAATAACGGCACGAAGTTTTGAGCAACTGCCGCGGAAGCAAGGAACAACCCGAGCAGGGCGCCACGCAAGAAAGCCATTCCTTACAAGGTAGACGATCGATGTGCTCGATACAGTAGCCGGGTAACTTTTCATCGTGCTATCGGGTATAGACTTTTTTCATGACGCAACAAGAGTTGCAGCAACTCGATGAGCAGGGCTACGTGGTGCTCAATCGATTCATGCCGGAGGAATTCCTCCAGGCGCTACGCAGTCGCGTCGAGGAACTGTATCGGCAAGAGGGGGAGAACGCCGGAAGCGAATTTCGTCAGGAGCCGCATGCCCGGAGGCTGGCGAACCTGGTCGATAAGGGCGAAGTGTTTCAACAACTCATTGCAATGCCCCGCGTTCTCGAACTGGTTGGTCATGTACTTGGACCTCAATTTAAATTGAGCAGCCTGAATGCACGGTCGGCGGATCCGCATTCGCCAGAGGCGCAGCCACTGCATTGCGATGCCGGGGCGTTACCGGACGAGAACGGTTACTGCGTGTGCAACACCATCTGGCTGCTTGACGATTTTACGCCGGCAAACGGCCCGACGCGGATTGTGCCGGGCACGCATCGGTCGAGACAGTTACCGCAAGACGCGCTCGACGACCCGGCAGCGCCGCATCCGGAGGAAATCGTCGTGCTCGCGCCCGCTGGAAGCGTCGTCGTGATGAACACGCATGCCTGGCACGGCGGCACGGCCAATCGTACGGACGTTCCAAGGCGGGCGATTCATTCGTTCTATTGCCGGTGGGACAAACCGCAGCAGCAGTATCAAAAGTGCCTGCTGCGGCCGGAGACACAGGCGGCACTGTCGCCCGAACTGCGACGACTGCTTGCGCTCGACGATCCGATGAACGATGAGTTGTGCGCCAAGACCACGAGCATGAGCGGGTTTATGAAATAGGCATGCGCGCATCGGCGCAGACATTTGTGTCTGCCGAGAGCCGCCTTGGCGGCTGCCTCTCGCAGGAACGCTCGTCGAGACGGATCTCGACGCTGCAGGAGCCTGCGCCACGATAAGATGCGAAGCAGGAGCGGGACTACGGCCTGACACTCAACACTCCCGCGCCCTGGATGCCGTCGTGTTTCAACGCATACAACGCATGGTTGGCATCTGATAGCGGAAATACTTCGATGTGAGTTTTCACGCCTGCTTTCTGGGCAGTATCGAGAAAATCTTCACCATCCTGTCTCGTGTTGTTACAGACACTGCGAACGACTCGCTCGTAATAGAGGATGTCGTAGGGAAATGATGGAATATCCGACATGTGAATGCCGCCCAGCGTGAGCACGCCGCCGCGATCGAGCGCACGCAGCGCGGGTGGAACCAAATCGCCAGCCGGAGCAAAGATAATGGACCCATCGAGCGCCACGGGAACACTGTCGGGCTGCGTGCCGGCCCACTTGGCGCCGAGTTCTAAAGCCAGATCGCAGTGGCGCTGCTCGCGGCTGCAGACGTACACTTCCAAGCCCCAATAGCGGGCGATTTGAATAGCGATATGCGCGGCGGCCCCGAAACCATATAATCCGAGCTTTTGTCCTTTGGAGAGGCCGGTTATGCGAAGGCAGCGAAATCCGATGATACCGGCGCAGAGAAGCGGCGCGATTTCCAGGTCCGTCATTTTTTCGGGGAGCTTATAGACGAAGTTCTCGTCCGCAACGGTGTATTCGGCATAACCGCCGTCAACCGTGTAGCCAGTGAAGTCCGCTTTTACGCACAGGTTCTCTCTTTGCGATCGACAGAAACGGCAGACGCCACAAGTTCGATGCAGCCAGGCGACGCCGACGCGATCGCCGACTTGAAGGCCGGTCACGTTCGAGCCACGGTCAACGATCTGTCCCACGATTTGATGACCGGGAATTACCGGCGATTTGCGGGCCGGCAGTTCACCCTCGATGACGTGAAGATCCGTACGGCAGATACCGCAGGCGCCCACTCGAATCAGCACTTGCCCCGGACCCGGTTGCGGCGGTTCCGTATTTGCAAAAACCAGCGGGTTCGAATCGATCGGCATGGGCTGAGGTAGCAGGCAGGCCTTCATGGGATCTACTCTAGCGCCGGTGAAAGAGTGAAAAGCTATCCCGTGTATTCGAACTCGCCGAGATGGTCTCGACACTGGCCTGGTCCGGCATAATGGTCGCTCACGCTTTCGGCTCAGATTCAAGGTCTTTCATCGCCTCGGGCGAGCGCTCATCCGATTACAGTTTCGGCGCTGTCGGGAGATTCGGCTCTGTACAATCACTGCATGAAACTCCTTACACTGGGCCTTTTGTGCGGACTGATGGCGTGGGCGCAGACGACCGCTCCCGAAGCGCCGGCCGCAACCCCCGAAATACAGAAACTTCAGCACAATCTCGATCGCGATCAAAAAACCCTGCAGGACTGGGCGAATCTGTCCCGCTATCGCGACGACAATGCCAAACTGCCACCGCCCGCCGCGAGCGAAAACCGGGTAGTCTTCATGGGAGATTCAATTACCGATGGCTGGGGCCGCCATTATGGCTCGTTTTTTCCCGGCAAGCCATACGTGAACCGTGGCATCAGCGGCCAGACGACGCCGCAAATGCTAGTGCGGTTCCGCCCGGACGTCATTAACATACAGCCGAAAGTCGTCGTGATCCTGGCCGGCACCAACGACATCGCGGGGAACACCGGCCCGGAGAGTTTAGAGGATATTGAGAACAACATAATGTCGATGACGGAACTTGCGCACGCGAATGGCATTAAAGTGGTGCTCTCTTCGCTGACGCCGGTATGCGACTACATCAAGCCCCAAACCGAGCGGCGGCCGCCGGAGAAGATCGTAGCGCTGAATGAATGGATAAAGAGCTACTGCCAAAAGAGCGGCGGCGTGTACCTCGACTACTACACGGCAACAATCGACGATCACAAGATGTTCAGGAAAAATCTGACATTCGATGGTCTCCACCCGAATACGGCGGGGTACGATGTAATGGCGCCGCTGGCCGAGGAAGCCATCCGGCAAGCGCTAGCATCTAATTAGATAAGGCTACGCTTGGCATTCAGATTAACCTGACCCTCTCCGCCGATTTTTCGCCTGGAAGAGCCTCAAGGCTGGTGCGCAAATCACTGTACCGTATATAGATATTTTCCTTGACCGGACACTAGATATAGGGGATGATTGCCTAGTTGGCCACCTATCCACGACCGGGTGTTTTTTAGCCGGCGCGCACAGGCGGGAATCTGAGAAAGGCATTGTGAATGGGACAGTTAAGCGTTGATCTAAGCGTAAAGGTCGCCGAGTTACACCGCTCGTTGCGGAGAGAAGAACGGAGGGGCGTTGCCTTCCCCCGCTATTTCACGGCCAAGCTGGAGCCGGGAAAGACTCCGTACGACCAGATCACCTGGGAATTACGTACCGCCACGATCGGCAATGACAAAGGATCTGTCATTTTCGAGCAGCGGGACATCGAAACACCAGCCGACTGGTCTCAGACGGCGACGAACATTGTCGCCAGCAAATACTTTCACGGCCGGATGGGGTCGCCGGAACGCGAGAACAGCGTTGCCCAACTCATACACCGAGTGGTAGACACCATTGCGGACTGGGGCTTCGCCGGAAATTATTTCAAGACCAAGGAAGATTGCGAAAGCTTCCGAATGGAACTGGCCCACCTGATGCTTCACCAGAAGGCGTGCTTCAATTCGCCCGTCTGGTTCAATGTCGGCGTGAAAGAAGCGCGCGGTTACGGCTTCTATTTCGACGAAGCGGAACAGGTCGTCAGGAAGCTTCAGCCGGGCGAGAACCGTCCACAGTGCTCCGCGTGTTTTATCAATTCCGTGACGGATTCGCTCGAATCGATTCTCGACCTGGCCAAAACAGAAGGCATGTTGTTTAAGTGGGGCTCGGGAACGGGCACGAATCTTTCGAGCATTCGCGAAGAGGACGCCTCGCTGTGGGGCGGTGGGCGCGCTTCCGGCCCATTGAGCTTCATGAAAGGCTTCGACGCGTTCGCCGGCGTTATTAAGAGCGGCGGCAAGACGCGGCGAGCCGCGAAAATGGTGATTCTGAACTCCGAACATCCCGACATTGAAAAGTTTGTCTGGTGCAAAGCGAAGGAGGAAAAGAAAGCGCACACGCTGATCGACGCCGGTTACGATTCATCGCTCGACGGCGACGCCTACAGTTCAGTATTCTTCCAGAATGCGAATAATTCGGTGCGCGCGAGCGACGAATTCATGCAAGCCGTCGCCGACGACGCGGACTGGTGGACACGGTCGGTGACAAGCGGCCAGCCGGTGAAGCGGTTCAAGGCTCGCGAGTTGATGCGGCAGATCGCGGAAGCCACGCATCAATGCGGCGATCCGGGCATGCAGTTCGATACGACCATCAACGCATGGCACACGTCTAAAAATACGGCGCGGATCAACGCGTCAAATCCCTGTTCGGAATACATGTTCCTCGACGATTCAGCTTGCAATTTAGCGTCGCTGAATCTGATGAAGTTCGTGGGGCCGGACGGCAACTTCGACGTGGAGGCTTTCCGCCATGCGGTCGATACAATCATCGTGGCTCAGGAAATCATCGTCGACAATGCCAGCTATCCCACCGAGAGGATCGCGAAGAATTCGCACGATTATCGCCCGCTCGGCCTCGGATACGCGAATCTCGGCGCCATGCTGATGTCGATCGGCTTGCCATACGATGGCGATAGCGGCCGAAATTTCGCAGCGGCAATCACCGCCATTATGTGCGGCCAGGCATATCTCACCAGCGCGCGCATCGCGGAAGCCGTGGGCCCATGCGAAGGATACGCGGTCAACGAAGAACCGTTCCTCGGAGTGATCCGCAAGCACTGGAACGCGGTCAATGCGATTGATGGCAAGTTTGTGCCGCCTGCGATGTTCGAGGCTGCCGAGGAATGCTGGCGTAGCGCTCACGAACTCGGCGCAAAGGTCGGGTTCCGCAACGCACAGACGACAGTGCTCGCCCCCACCGGCACCATCGGTTTCATGATGGATTGCGATACGACGGGTGTGGAACCTGACCTCGCGCTGGTTAAATACAAAAAGCTTGTGGGCGGCGGCGTCATTAAGATCGTGAACAATACGGTTCCACAGGCCCTGATCAAGCTCGGCTATTCTCCGGAACAGGTGGATCAGATTGTCACGCATATCGATTCCACCGGCACCATCGAAGGCGCGCCACACATCAAGCCGGAGCATTTGCCGGTATTTGACTGCAGCTTCCGGCCCCAGAACGGCACGCGTTTCATTCACTACATGGGACACATCCGTATGATGGGCGCGGTACAGCCCTTCATCTCCGGCGCGATTTCGAAAACCATCAATATGCCCGAGGAATCCACGGCCGAAGACATTATGCACGCCTACACGGAAAGCTGGAGACTCGGACTGAAAGCAGTCGCGATTTATCGTGACGGCTCAAAACGTGTGCAGCCGCTCAGCTCGGGAACAGGCAAAGGTGAAAAGAAAGCTACGGCGATTTCCGCCGTGGCTCCAGCCACCATCGAAAAAATCGTGTACCGCCCCGTTCGCCGGAAACTGCCGGACGAACGGCAGTCCGTCACCCACAAATTCTCCATTGCGGGCCACGAGGGTTATATCACCGTCGGCATGTATGAGGACGGCGCCCCTGGCGAAGTTTTCATCTCGATGGCGAAGGAAGGCTCCACCATTTCCGGATTGATGGATACGCTCGCGACCTCCATCAGCTACGGCCTGCAGTACGGTGTCCCGCTGAAATTCTTTGTCGACAAGTTTAGCCACGTCCGCTTCGAACCGAGCGGCTGGACAAACAATTCGCAAGTCCCGTATGCGAAGTCGATTATCGATTACATCTTCCGCTGGCTGGGACATCGCTTCCTCGGCATTACCGAACTGAGCGAGGCAGGCGAAGCGGCTGTGCTGAAGCCAACCGAGGTCGAACCGCAACAGGCGCTGCCGTTCATGTCCGTTGATAACACAACTGACGCGCCCTCGTGCTCGGTGTGCGGAAGCATCATGACCCGGAACGGTTCTTGCTACAAATGCCACAACTGTGGAAGTACGTCGGGTTGCAGTTAATGTTTAATCGCAGTAAGACATTTCTGTATTAGAATGTTTGGGCGATACCCCGGGCCGTGCTGGCTTTATTGGCTTGTTTCATTGCTCGGGGTAAGCCCTTGCGCTCATCATCGATCGCTCAGCAAACACAAGGCGTAAGGCACGGCTCCAGTCCCCTCCCTCACGGTTGGGCGGCCGAGGGAGCGTTTCATTGTTATTGGGGGTGAGCGCGTGCGCTCATGATCGGTTCGGGGCAGGAAAGCAATCAAGCGCCCTTATCAATTTTGGTAGGCGGCAGATTCATCGGGACTCCCAACAACCCAACTTTCCTGTTGAAAATTTTCGACACGACCTCTCATCAGTCGTGGATGTTTGTCAGGCGCCCCGTCGTATCGCCGCGCAGCCAAATGTACAAGGGCGCGTGCTCAGCGGGTACAGGAGCAGGCAAGGTCACATGCAAGGACTGCTTTAGTCCCTGACCCGGTATGGGAGCGGGAAGGTCGACAACAGCAGTGCCATTGGTTGCGTCCCAGCCAACTTGGGCGATGTTTTGAAGATCCGTACCGGTAAGAGTCGCCGCATAGCGGCCATTCTCAGTAGGAGCGGCTGGAGCAGCAGGTTGACCGGTCTGGGGCATCGCGCCGGTGGGCGGAATGGCCGGGTCGGAGGCTTGTTGTGCCGGCTCCGGAGCAGTCGCGCCAGATTCCTCTCCCGGCACAGCGCTCGATGACGTGGCGGATGCCGGAGCCGCCGGTTGGTTATTGATCAACTGAAAGGTATCGATCTTCGGCACACGAAGCAACCGGCCAAGTTCGCAGGGCGCGGATTCACCGTCGGGTCCGTTATCGACGGCAACCTGCAGCACGCAGCCGCCAGGCCGGCCGCTCGTGTCAAACGACAGAAATAGCTGGTCGGGCGCAAGCTGCTGCAAACTGGCGCTCGATGAATGATCGCCAAGATGAAGCGTGGCAGTGTTATTTTCCTGTCCCTGGCATCGCACCTGGACGGCGCTGTTCGCCGAAAGGTTGCGCACATGGAGCAGGCTGCTGATGAACAAACCCGCAGGCAGTTCGCCGGGTTGCAAAGCAACGCCCATATCCGGCGGCGCCGAAAGCTTCGCGCCTTCGATCACGGGTCTTGGCCCGACCACGTGGATGGCGTTCGGCAAGGTTACCGGATCGTTGTGTTGATATATAAAAGCCTTCACATCGTACGTAGAGGCGGCCTTCAGATCTGTATCCACGCGGAGCGTCGCGGAGCGCTCCGTTTGGTTCGGTTGCGCCGGGCCGAGCGCAATCGTGCCTTTCGATGTCTGCAATTTGGTTAGCAGATCCAGATGCTGGCCCTTGAGCGTGAACATGCGCGAACGCTCATTCTGGCTGATGAGAATCGGTAAATTGTCAATTTGCGGCGGAACCGGCAAAATCTGGACCGGCACCGGATGTGCCCGTCCGTCAACCTGCGACACCAAAAACTTGTATGCTCCGGGATTTAAGTCCTGGGTTTCCACCAGGAGGTCCATCTGCTTCTGAGGTCCGCGCCGGAGGCCGGACGGCAAAATAAAAGGCACCGGCGCAGGCTTTGCAAATTCATCTTCCGCTTTCTCGAACTGCACACCGGTCACGAATTCGAAATCGCTCCCTTCGAGCGTGACCTTCACTTTACCGGCCCCGGCGATCAGGCGATCCTGCGATTGCGGGGAGGGGCGTGCGCTGCCGAAATTTCCGAGTGGCTGGACATCAATGTTGCCGGTGACCGTAAACGGATCCCAGTCCCAGTCGGCTCTCAAATGATATTTGCCGGGATTGAGGGTCACCTTGCTCAGATCCAATTCCAGACTCTTGGGATTTACGAGTTTGGTGACCTTGATGGGGAACGCTTTGCCGCTGTCGTTCACGAGTTCCCAGTTGCGCACGCGATCGACATATTTCCATTGCGAGTCAGGCGCCTCAACCGGCACCGGCGATTTCTGGGTGACGGGAATGGAACTGGCGCTTCCCGCCGTGATTTGCGGCGGCCCGATGTTCGGCACACGCGTTGCCCAGAGGTAAGCGACTTTGGTGTGAGGCGGCGCCGGAGTGCGGCTGCCGCACAAGCCCAAACCGTCGTTTGGCAATTTTTCAGCGAATGAAGAGCGAAAATCGGACTTCGGGAATGCGAGCGACTTCAAATCGATGAGCATCGCCGTGCCGCCCGCCGCGAGTCCCACCGGGCTTCCGAAGAAAAGCCCTGCCACCGACGTCGCCAGGCTAGCCGTCTGGCTCAGTCGCTGCGAACTGGCCGACGCCAGCGGGTCATACGTCGCGAGCGCCGGATTCAAGGTCTGCAAAAGGGTCATGGCTTGCTGGTTCGCGGGCTGGGTACGGTCGATCTTAGTGCTTAAACCGTACTGCGAGGCAAATCCTTGCAAGGCCGCATCTACGTTCGCGCTGGAGCTATCGCCCGAAGAGAGGGCCTGGATTAAGTCCTCGGTCTGGGCGGTCTTCTCCGCATAATCGGCGAGTTGGGTGACGAGGTCCTCGTCTTTCGCGAGGAAATCCTTCACTTTGCCACGGCTCAAACCGTCGGCCCCATAAACAAAGGCGACAACCGATATCTTACGCGGAACCTTCCATTTTTCGGCCTTGCCGGCCGGCTTAGGTTCGAGAACAATCAGGTGCTGGTCTTTCGATTCCGGAACGACGGGGACCAGAACGAGCGATACATCGCCGGATCGTTTCTGATTTGTGCCCAGAATTGGCGAATAAACGATAGTGTCGCCTTCTTCGAGACGGTTAATAGTGCGTAGAGGCAGAGGATTCTTCTGGTCCGGAGCCAGCACGCGAAGATCCACGTTACCAATCGGAACGCCGGCTGGGCAAGACACCGACGCCATCGCGCCAAACGCCAGCCTGGACAAGAACAAAAAAAGAAGAAGACTGGGGAAATGCAGTCTCAAATTGACAGTCTCAACTCTCATGATATCGCGAGAACGGTTGGAATTTCGGGCGAAAGGAGAGGGATTTCTTACTCGCCTGCAGTGCTCAGGATTCTATCTCCGGTCGGAACCGAACTTCCTCCGGCGGGCTCAACCGTGACGGCAAGCGCAGAAATGTTGTTGATCAATTCGCTATCGGAGAATTCGATTACCGCACGATCGTTCTCGTCGGGAGCGAATACCCCGCCGCTGACAATCTTCGGATCGTCCCGGCGCGACAGCCATAGCTGATATTGCTGCGCGGAATTGAGAGCCGGCAGGTTTGAAGCCACAACCAGGATCTTGGCATTCTCGACGATCAAAGAATATGCGACGGCTGAGGGCGCGGGATCCAGCCCTTTCAACGCAACAAAACGGACGCTGGGCTCCGACAATGTGTTGATCACGCGCAGATTCTCGGCAACGCTGGCCTGATCGCGCGCAATCACCGCTTTGTATTGGTTCACGTCGGCTTCGAGGTGCAGGACTCTCTGCCGCGTGGCTTCCTGTTCGTTTGCCGCGCCCGGCTTTCCCGCATTCTTGAGTATTTGCTGCACCTGGTTGGATTTAGCTCTTTCTTCTTTAAGCGAAACCTGGAGGCTTGAGACGCGTTGCTGCGCATCGTCCAATTCCGCGGTCAACTGCTGGTCCTTAAGCTGCGAATACCTGGTGCCCGCGTACCAGGACGCGACCGCCACCAGGACCGCCATCGCCGCGGCAATCCCTTCGATGACGCCGCGCGCCGCCCGGCGATAGACCGGAACGCGGGTTGGAAGAACGACGACTTTTTTCGTCAATTCAGCCAGATGCTCCAGGCGGGATCGCAAGCTGTCGGAAGGCTGAGCGTCTTTCAGCGTGGAGGCATATAAAGTCCAAAGCCCAAGACTTCGCCGCACCCCCTCATAGCAGGCCGAACAGTTGTCATCCAGGTGGTTGTCGATCTCCAGCCGCACAACATCGTCGGCGAGCCCGAGGACATACAGGTCGTAGTTCTCGGCGGTCAGGCCCTCACAAGGCATGTACTGCACTCCAGATCGAAATCAAAGGCCATCATGGGAATTGTACGTGGAAACAGGCCGAGGAAGGCGTTTGGTCGGGGAAAACGAGTAGACGCCAGCGGGGGCGGCAGGGTGAATCCGAACAAAATCCTTTGAGATTCGCAGCGAATTTGCTGTTGCCAACTGCCGCGGAGATAGGTACTAATAGTTCTATGCCTCATGGTGGTTCGTCTTGCCGGAGGGGGGCGCCGACCTTACTCCGCACGGAATTGGAGTGCCTATACGCCCGCCGCTCTGCCCTTAGCGCAAAGATCAACGCACTGGAGTCCTATAAGGCGGCTCTCGCCCCCGCTGACAAGCCTCATCCGGACAATGGTTTGGAAATCACGTCAAAGCCTTGTAACCTAACTACTTGCCGGAACGCCTAGCTCTTCGTAGGGCCAATGTGTGATATCCGGCAGCAAAACCGGATATGCTTGTCGAGCAGCAACTGATTGAAAAGGCTAAGGGAGGCGATGCCGGCGCTTTTAATCAGGTTGTGACAGCCTACCGGAAACGGATACTTGGGACGATATCGAGATTGATCGGACGCCCCGAGGATGTGGAGGACGTGGCTCAGGAGGTATTTGTCCGGTTGTATTACTCTTTGGAGCAGTTGCGGACAGCGGAGGTCTTCGAGCCGTGGCTTTACCGCCTGACAATCAATGCCTCTTACGATTACCTTCGGCGCAGCAAACGGCGTCCCGAGTTCCGAATGGCCGACATGACCGAGCAACAGGTGATCATGGCCGATTCGATCGCCGGCGGGAAGCGTAATGTAGAGGACGAAGAAAAAAGCCGCGTTCGAGAGTTTGTCAATGAATTATTCCGGCATGTGTCGGATGAGGATCGCCTTCTCCTTACGATGAAAGAGGTCGAGGGGTTGTCGCTGAAAGAGCTCGAGGCGGTCTACAAGGTAAACGAGAATGCCTTAAAGGTTCGGCTGTTCCGTGCCCGGCAACGGGTGCTAAAGGCCTACCAGGCCGCAAAGGCTAATGGTAAATTATAGGCTTTACCGGGAGCGGTGGCCTTCAACCCGGTAGGTTTCAATGAGTGGAAGGTGAGGGATTTAGGGATGACGGAAGATAACCGGGAACTCGACGAATTGTTCAGGCGTTACCGGGCCGCTTGCCCCGATATTGAGCCTGGCCCAAACTTCATGCCCGGCGTATGGGACCGCATTGAACGAAATCGCAGCTTTTCGTTAGTGTTCGATAAGCTAGCGCGTTCGCTTGTGACGGTATCGGCCGCGGCTTGCCTCGTGCTTGCGGCATTAAACTTTGTGCCCCGTCAGTCCGCAGGCCCCGAAACCACTCGATTCGCGTCCTATGCGGATGTCCTGACGGCTGCCGATCTCACAATGGAGCACGGCCTGGATGCTGGTTCCTCCCGCCCCCGGGTGATGTTGCCACCGACTTACAATCACTAGTCTGACTATGAAGCGTCCGCAGCAGCTTGCGTTATTATTCGGCCTGATAATCTTCGCTCTTGGTTTGGCTGCCGGGATTTTAGGCCACCGGCTATACAATACAGCGGCGGTCAATGCGGCCGACGACTGGCGGACCCGGTACGTCAACGAGTTGCAGATGCGTTTACATTTGACGCAACTGCAGGTGGATAAGCTAAACGACATCCTGGACGACACGCGCGCGAAGGTACGAGTGGTAAAAGACAAATACAAGCCGCAGATGCTCGACATAAAACAACAGCAGATTGCGGCGATGAAAAGCCTGCTGAACTCAAAACAGCAGGCTGAATACGATAAGTTCCTCGACGAGAAAGAAGAGAAGGCAAAACAGCAGGATGTGCGCGAGCACCAGCTTGAGGAGCAACGGACTGCGGAACGGCGCGTCCGGGAGCAGCGCGAGCAGGAAAGCCAACCCGCTAAATAGCTCTGCCGAGATCTTCGAAGACACGAATGGCGGAGAGTTCAGCGCTCTCCGCCACTTTCAAAACTAATCCGATCATCTAGCGGCAAGACATCCCTTCCTGCGGCTACAGCAGATTACGAACGGCTAGTGAACTGTCTTTTTTGCGTCTGCCGCAGCTTTTCTTTGCGCCGCGATTTCCCGGGATTTGGCGGCCTTCTTCTGGAATCGATCTACGCGGCCTTCGGTGTCGATCAGCTTCTGACGTCCTGTAAAGAACGGGTGGCAACTGGAGCAGATTTCGACACGGATATCGCCTTTGTGCGTCGATCGGGTCTTGAACGTAGAGCCGCAGGCGCAAATCACGTTCAATTCTTCGTAGGCCGGATGAATGCCTGCTTTCATGAAGTTAAGCAATCCTTTCGAACTGAAGGGGAGACTGCTGAATGGGAGGCACTTAGAAACATGCGTCCGAAACGCAATCAACCCTTATAATATCACAAGGCCTCGCCGCCGGCATACGCCGAGGGCGAGGCCTCTATTTCCCTTTTGAAGGGCTACTCTAGCTACGTCTCGCGCTGAAAGGCGGCCGGTCCACAGGAACGGCGGCCTTGCCACTGACAAGACCTGAACGTACGAACGGCGACTTTAACAGTCGGCCACCTCGCGCGTGTTTCGTCGTATGCTACAGTCACTACCAGAATTCATTCGACTGGACCACCTCCTCTCTCAGTGATAGTTCCATGTTAGGTTCGTCCGTCCTCCGTGTCAATGCCCGATAGCCAACAGAGCCAGTCTGCCGTTCTTGCGAACGGCACGCCCCGTGGCTGGACCTGGGGATTTCTGCTGGCTGGCATGTTGATGGGCGCATTGGGATCCTTGTTGGTCGCCTGGCAGTATCAACTCGACACCGATCCCCGCATAATCGGAGTTCACTTTCTGGCGCTGAACGGCGCGGTGTTGGCGCTGGGATTTATTACCCAAAAGCTGCTTCGCCGGTTTTCCGTAAAGGCGCTTTGCATTGGGGCCTGCTTCATCGCGTTCCTCGGATTTCTTGAACTCTCGTTTCCATTGTTTTCCATTCGCCTCTGGTGGCGCGTGGGCGGCGTTGCGCTGCTCGGCATGAGCGCGGGAGTGATGCTAACGTGCCTGTTCCACGTCGTTCGACCCTATTACGAAGAGAATGCGGCGGAAGCTATCAATGTGAGCGGGTTGCTGTTTGGTACGGGCTGCCTGCTGGTGACAGTGCTGGTCGGCATAAGCTACCCGATCGCCCCGAGTTTCGTGTTTTCGATGCAGTGGGACACCATTGGCCTGGCCATCGTTCCACTCATTTACCTCCTTGTGTATTCGCGGCGGCCGTCCCCGGCGTTAACGACAGGCGGCCGGCTGCATGGAGATACTATTCGGGGATCGCTGAAGGACCTCCGCAGCGTCGCCGCCGTTCTGTTCAGCCTTCTTCTGTTTTTCCAGTTTGGCAACGAATGGGCGCTAGCCGGTTGGCTGCCGCTGTTTTTGATTCACCGGCTGGGTTTAAATCCGGCCTCGGCGATATTTGTTCTGGCGATCTATTTCCTGGCGCTCCTATCGGGCCGCCTCACCGCGCAGTTGCTGCTGACGAGAGTTGGCCATACAAAGCTGCTTGCCGGCAGCATCACGACAGCGATGTTCGGCTATCTGTTGCTGAGCAAAACCAACACGATCTTCGGCGCGGCGCTGGCGACGATCGTAACGGGCCTCGCCTTCGCCCCCATCTATGCGCTTGTCGCGGAAAAAATTGGGCGACGGTTCGATTATCATCCCGGCTTCTTCAATGGAATCTTCTCGCTCGCTATTACCGGCGGGATGCTGGCGCCATGGCTGCTCGGTTATGTCGGGTATTACATGGGAATGAGCTACGTGATGCTGATTCCGGCTTTCGGATCAGTGGCGGTTTTGATTTTGATGCTGCTGATCATACTGGAGTCGAAGCTGATGGGCGGCGACCGTGAACGGCCAAGCAATCCCGACGCTTCGCTGTTAAAGAAAGATTTGCGTGGTGAACCGCCGGCGTGAGCTTAACGCAGAGTCAGGCTCGCGCCGCCGAGCGGCCCCGTGTACTCCAGTTCCGCGTGTTTGATCTTCTTCAACTTACCCTCATAGACAAAGAACAGATAACCGGCTAAGGGAAGCGCGTGGCTTCCTTCGGGCAGCTCCGACGCTTTGACAATTTCATCCGGAGTTTTACCGGATTTCGAAACCTGGCCTTGCGATGAATCGGTGGAAGCCTGAGGAATCCGGCGCGGCATGTGAGCGGGATCGTCACCCGGAAAACGC
Source organism: Bryobacterales bacterium KBS 96 (assembly GCA_000381625.1). GTDB lineage: Bacteria > Acidobacteriota > Terriglobia > Bryobacterales > Bryobacteraceae > KBS-96. Next base: position 5,780,533 of record KB906767.1, on the reverse strand, counting down.
TGCTTCGTTTCCGGACCGCTCACTTGCACTTCGCCATTCCCGACGCCGCCATCCATAACGATCTCCGGACGCGCGACCATCTCGGGGAAATTATCCTCAAGCGTCACCATGCCGGGAGGCTGCGATTTGAGTTCGCGGCCATTGATCTTCAACACAAACTGGCCGGTGTGAATATCGATCTTCCGCCCGGGAGCGCCGAACAGCGCGACTTCCACGAAGATGTACTCGTCGCTGTAGACAGTCGCTCCGGGGACAGGTAGATATTTGCCGAGGAAATCGACGCCGATGGAATAGCCTTTGTCGAGGGTGGCATGAGCGAAATATTGGTCGGCATTCGCTTTGACTTTGGTTCCCTGTCCCGTCGAGAGGGTGGCAAACAGAAAGATGGCGCCGGAAGCCAACGAAAACGGTCTCAGACTCATGGGTGAAGTATAATCCGCCTTCGGCATGCACGACCGATTCCGTTCGCAAATCGCTAGGTTGAAGACGGCCGCTCCTTTACAGCCGCGGTTCGGTGCAGCAGCGATTGAGTCTTCATCAATTTGGGTGGGCCGCAGGGTCGTGGGCACTCCCTGGCAAAACACTGCGATACAAATTCTCCCAGCTTTGATACTGTTGCTGTTCCTTCCGCCTGCATTCGCGGCCACGGACACACCGGTTGAAGCCGCCCAGACTCAGATCGAGCGGCTGATCTCAGCGTCTCCGCACTTGAGGCGCGGACACATCGGATTCGAATTTGCGGACGCGGATACCGGCGAATTACTGGCCGCCCAGGGCGCGGATCAATTCTTCACACCTGCATCGAACACGAAGCTGTACACGACATCCCTGGCGCTTGAGCGTCTTGGCGTGAACTACCAGTTCAAGACAAGCGTCCGCACCACTGCTAAGGTGATGCCCGGCGAAACCGACATACCGGATGTGACGTTGATCGGCGGAGGCGATCCCAATTTGTCGGGACGCATTCTGCCCTTCTCGCAAGATGCACACGACAACGATCCGCTGGCGGCGATCGATAAGCTCGCCGACCAGATCGCGCAATGGGGAATCCGCCGCATAACCGGAGATGTGATTGGCGATGACACTCGCTATCCCTATGATCCCTATCCGGACGGTTGGACGTTCGACGACGCGCTCTGGTACTACGGCGCTCCGGTGAGCGCGCTGTCAGTGAACGACAGCGCGGTTCGCCTCACCGTGCAAGGGGCGGAGACGGGCGATCTGGCGGACGTTTGCCTTCAGCCGAATGTGGGCTACTTCGTCGTATTGAATCAAGTGGTCACCGACAATTCCGCCGAGAGCCACGTCACTATCTCGCGGCCGACGGGCTCGAACGAACTGGTTCTCTCCGGCACGATCGGACGGAGCGCTTCCAAAATCCAGGAAGACGTCGCCGTGGCGGACCCGGCTCTGTTCGCTGCCGAAGCCCTAAAACAAGCGCTGGAAGAGCGCGGCATCGTGGTGAACGGTGAAGCGCGGGCGCTGCATCGCGATTTGAACAATGTTGCGGACCCGCTGGACGCGCCGCTGCTCGCGAGTCTTCCTTCGGGCACGGAGTTGGCATCTCTCGAATCCGCGCCTTTGTGGCAGATCGTTCAGGTTGTCAACAAAGTCAGCCAGAACCTGCACGCGGAAATGCTGCTACGGGAGGTTGGATACGCCACGCGCAATGTGGGAACGCTCGCGGCCGGTCTGGACGAGCGGCAGAAGTTTCTGCAACAAGCCGGGATTACGAACGATGGCTACGATTTCGGTGACGGCTCCGGCCTCGCGCGGCAAGGAGTGACAACGCCGGCATCCACCGTGACGCTGCTGCGCTACATGTGGACGCGCCCAGAAAAGAAGTTATGGCTCGACTCGCTGCCGGTCGGCGGCATTGATGGATCGCTGCGGCGGCGTTTCAAAGGGTTGATGGGTGGAGAGCGCGTGCATGCCAAGACCGGCTCTCTCTCACATGTCTCAGCATTATCCGGCTATCTGCTCACAACATCAGGCCGCTGGATTGTCTTCTCCATGATGGCGAACGCCGAAGTGGGTGACACGCCGGAAGTAACGGCATTTTTCGATCGAGCTTGCGAGATATTCGTGCAGCAGCCCGCCGCCCGAAAGTGAGCTTGCGCCGCCCGCGCAATGTCATAGTAAGTAGAGGATGTTCCCTCGACAGTGGCTCTATCCGTAAAAGTAAGAACAGACGGAAAACAGACGCAGTTTCTGCTATGGATTGGCTTCGGCGGCCTGTTAGCTCTGCTTACTCTGGCCGGCATCAGCGGACTGTCGGTGGTGCGCCAAATCCAGACCCGCAATCAAAGAATTCGTGAAGATTACATCCTCCGCGACCGCATTCTGGAGCAACTCCGGTCTGACATTTATCTTTCGGGAACCTACGTCCGCGACTTCCTTCTGGAACCCAACGACGCGATGGCGGAAGGACACCGCGCGCACTTCGAAAAGACTCGCCTCACGATTGAAGCCTCGATCGCCCAATATCGCAAGATGCTGAATCCGGAGGAAGTGGCGCCGTTCAATCATCTCGCGGAAGAATTATCGGATTATTTCAATGCCTTAAAGCCCGCGCTGGCGTGGGATGCGCCGGAACGGCGTTCACGCGGCTATGCATTTATGCGGGACCAGGTGCTGCCGCGCCGCATGACCATGATCAGCCTGGCCAATCAGGTAAGCAAGGTGAACGAGCACCAACTGGAACAGGGGAATACGCTGTTAACGCAACTCTTCCGGCAGTTCCGCCTGCGGATGATTCTGATGCTCGCGCTGACAGTAGGCATCGGCATCGTGCTCGCGGCCGTCAGCATGTATCGCATACTGCATTTGGAGCGGGAGGCGCAACTGCGATTTCGCGAGATTGTCGATGCGCGACGCGAGTTGCAGGAGCTCTCGGCACGGCTGGTCGACGCACAGGAACAGGAACGCCGGACTATTTCACGCGAGTTGCACGACGAAGTGGGGCAATCGCTTTCGGCCCTGTTGCTGAACGCCGGCAATCTTGCCAAAGAGTTGCCCGCCACCGCGGGAGATCCGTTACAAGGCCAATTACAGTCGATCCGGCAACTGGCCGAGAAAACCGTTGCCGTTGTCCGTAACATGTCGCTCCTGTTGCGGCCTTCGATGCTGGACGATTTGGGACTTGCCCCAGCGCTGCAATGGCAGGCTCGTGAAGTGTCGCGCACAACCGGACTTCGAGTGAATGTCGCTGCCGAGGGCGTTTCCGACGAACTGCCGGAGGAGCACAAGACCTGCGTATATCGCGTCGTTCAGGAAGCGCTGCATAACTGTTACCGCCACGCGAAAGCCCAGAGCGTGCGGATTCACGTGAAGCAGGAGCCCACGCGGTTATTTCTCTCCATCCAGGACGATGGCGCGGGCTTTCAACCGCGCCGCGACAAAGGACTGGGGCTGCTGGGCATGGAGGAGCGGGTGAAACATCTAGGCGGCGTTTTTCGCGTCGTGTCGGAGGAGGGCGCAGGCGCTCTTCTTTCCGTGGAATTGCCCCTGCCGCTTGAGCCGTCGCCGGAGATAACGATGTATGGGCGGCCGAACGGCCTACTTCGGACATCGTCGTGAGAACGTAATGGTGAGCGAAAACGGGATGAAGCCGCTTCGAATCGTTCTTGCCGACGATCACACGGTGATGCGCGGAGGACTCCGCCTGCTGCTCGAACGGGAGCCGGGGTTTGGCGTCGTCGGTGAAGCGAGCAACGGCCGCGAGGCCATCCAACTGGCCGAAGAGCACTCGCCCGATGTCGTTGTCATGGACGTTGCGATGCCGACGCTGAACGGAATTGAAGCAGCGGCGCGCATCGTCGCGGCCCGCCCCAGGACCGCGATTGTTATCCTCAGCATGCATTCCGACGAGAGCTACGTGCTTCGAGCGCTGAAGGCGGGCGCAAGAGGATATCTGTTGAAGGACTCGGCCGAAGCCGACCTGATTCACGCGGTGCGCGCGGTCAGCGAGGGCAAGGCGTTCTTCTCTCCGGCGATCGGCAAATTGTTAGTAGAAGACTACGTGCGCCAGATCAGGCAGCGCGGCGTCGAGGATAGCTATGAACTGCTGACGCCGCGGGAACGTGAGCTGCTGCAACTGCTGGCCGAAGGGCAGACGACGAAAGAAATCGCGGCGGCGCTTAACCTAAGCCCTCATACAGTTGACACGCATCGCGGCAATCTGATGCAGAAGCTGAATCTGCACAGCATTCCGGAGTTAATTCTGTATGCGGTACGTAAGGGCGTGATCAGCTAGCGTAACGCTATCTCGTGTTGCCGGGCAACCTTCCCACTTACGTGCGGCGGCTCCGTTTCGAGCATTCCGGAATCACGCTCGGGCCGTGCCTGCCCGTCCCCTACACGAGATTTATTCTCTGTCCGCCGCGATCAACAGGAAAATCGGACGGCGGCGCTCGTCGATCAACTCGGGGTGCTCCGCCAGGAGTTCCGGCGATGGCTCAGGCTCCAGGAGCTTCGAGATGCGGAAGCCGGAATCGATCAACGTATTGACGTAAGTCGCAACGGTTCGATGATATTTGACCACGTCGTCCGCCAACCAATGCGTGTGGCGCGGACCCTCCGTGTGATAGTCGTCGACCGGCCAATGAAGCCGCTCGCCATTCGGCCCGAAATGCCATTGTTGTGCCGCCAGCGCCGTGAATATCGGATGCTCCACGGAGAAGACAAACGCGCCGCCAGGCGTCAGGAACTCGTGAATCTTTCGGCATACGGCGTCGAACCTCTCGACATAGTGCAGCGCCAGCGAACTGAACGCCACATCGAATTCTCCAGGGAGAAACTCGATGTCCTCGATCGCCGAGCGGCGGTACTCGATTGCCGGATCGGCTGTCATGTCCGCCGCCCGCGCCAGCATGTTCTCCGAGAGATCGACCCCAACAACTCGCCGCGCCTGCCCCTCGCGCGCATAGCGGCAGTGCCAGCCAAACCCGCAGCCGAGATCGAGCAGCCGCTTGTGACGGAGGTCCGGAAGCAGAGCGCGCAAAACGGGCCATTCTGACGCGGCCTCCAGCCCGCGAACCGAACGCGGCATCTGGCTGTAACTGGCAAAAAATTCGGGATCGTCGTATTTATTCTGCTTCACGAGCGATTCTTATTATCCACCGACGGTCGCTGAATAGCGTTAAAGTACCACGGGCCATCACGTGATACATTGCTTCAACACGACTTAAATATGGCATATTCAGGCGTTATTCCTTGTAATTCATCTATTATCGCGATTTCCGATTAAATACCTATCCGTAACTTTCCCCGCTGAAATTTGTTCGGACTGTGATATAAATTCACTCGGTTAGACGTCAACTTACTGCTATCGGGTCACAGTAAGATGCATCCGTGCACCGGAGGCACGGCTTATGAAATCTCGCTATTTTCGGTCGCAGATTTGGACCGTGCTTTGTCTGCCGGTGTTCGTGGCTGGCCTTGCGATGGCGCAGCAGCCACCGCAAAACGGATACACCGTTTACGCCGTTACGGATCTGGGCACATTGCCTGGCTACAAGACCAGTGAGGCTTCGGGAATTAATAACAGCGGCCAGGTGGCCGGGACGGCCTATATGGATACGAATCTCCAAGGCGTCCATCACGCATTTCTATGGCAGAACGGCCAGTTGACGGATCTCGGCACATTGCCGGGCTACGACTCTACCCGTGCCCTAGCGATTAACGACAAGAGCCAGATCGTCGGAACGGCGGAGAACTCTAGCGGCAACGGCGGCAGCCACGCGTTTCTATGGCAGAACGGCCAGATGACGGATCTCGGCACTTTAGGGGGCTCAGAAAGTTCCGCCCGAGCCATCAATAACCTTGGTCAAATCGTCGGCGATTCACTAACGGCGAGCGGCGCCGATCATGCATTTCTGTGGCAGGACCGCCAGATGACGGATCTCGGCACGTTGGGCGGAGCCGACGTTGATACCGTGGCTACTGGCATTAACGATAGCGGGCAGGTTGTCGGCTACTCGAATTTTGGCGAATATACGTTTCTGTGGCAGGACGGGCAGATGACCGATTTGGGCAAGTTAGCGCCGGGTTTCGTTACGATTAGGCCGCCCGTGATCAACAACAAGGGCCAAGTGGCGGGCTCCCAGTACGGGGCTGACGGATCTCATGCGTTTCTCTGGCAGGACGGAAAATTCACGGACCTCGGCGCAATTGGCAGCGATCCCTACGGTCAGGTTACAGGCATCAACGAAAGCGCACAAGTGGTTGGTGGCGCTATGAATGAGGACCATACCTTCCACCCATTTCTTGCGGAGAATGGGCAAATCATCGATCTGAGCACTCTTCTTCAGGCCGGATCTGGCTGGAACCTGGGTTATGAGAACGGACCTAACGCAAACGGTATTAACAACGCCGGGCAGATTATTGCGTCCGGTGATGCCGCCGTTCCCGATTACCAGGAGCATGCGCTTCTGCTGACGGCTAAGCCGATCGTGGACGCAGATCTGCAAATTTCTCCATCTCCGTTCACATTCGGTCCGGTTCCGATTGGGAAGACGAGCGGGCCCGGGGTGATTTCAATCTATAACGCCGGACCGCAGACGGCGGCTTTAGCCAGCCCTAAACTTGCCGGCGGCAATACGCAATTCGACGAAGAAAACGGCCCGCCGGAGTTTGAGATTACCGGAACGACTTGTGGCCCGACTCTTGCCGCTAATGCGAGTTGCAGCGTAACTCTGACTCTAACTCCTTACGGCGCGGGTGAACTGACGACGTTCCTCGTCCTCAATGACAACACAAAGAACAGCCAGCAGGTTGTGCCTATCAGTGGCGGTGGGAGTTACCTACTGAAATTCACGCGCTTATCGTGGCAATTTCCGACCCGCCCGGTTGGCGAAACCAGCGGATCTTACGTGGAATACGTCTACAACCCGACCGGCTCGGCGGTCCATTTCACCAGCATTCAACTCGGGGGCAGCAACTCCGGAGATTTTGCGATCACTCAAAATACCTGCGGCTCGACACTTGCGCCTTACACGACATGCGCGGTGGCGTTCAACTTTTCTCCGAGAGCCCGGGCCAGCGGTACGCCGGGCTAGTTTTCACTGACGATCTAAGCGATAGTCCACAAGAGATATCCATCAGCGGAACTGCGGTCAGCGCCCCTCTGAAATTTTCGCGCTTGACGTGGCAATTCCCCACTCGCCATCTCGGCGAGACCAGCGGGTCCTACGTGGTCTATATCTACAATCCCGGAAGCCCGGCAATCCGCTTCACAAGCATTCAATTCTTCGGCGGCAACACGCAGGATTTTGCGATCACTCAAAATACGTGCGGCTCGGCGGTCGCTCCCTACACGACGTGCGCCGTGTCGTTCGACTTTTCTCCGAAGGCGGTAGGCGAACGGAGCACTTCGCTTGTTTTCAACGACACGTCATACGGGAGTCCGCAAGTTGTGTCCATGAGCGGCTACGCCATCGCCAAATAGCACGAAAGAACCGTTTACCGCCGTTTACCCGCGCGGCAAACGGCTCTTCCAGAAGGCATGCGCCGAGGCGATGACGCGTTTCAACTCGCCTGCCTGAAACGGCTTAATGACGACATCATAGCCGCCGTTCGCGACAAGCTCGTCCCAGAGATATTGATCGGCAACGGGCGAGGCAAGCAAGACGCTGGGAGCGGGACGAAGCTTACAAAATTTGTGAACTGCCGCGCGCCAGTCGCTATTCGAGAGGTCCCGGTCGAGCAGAATCACCGAGGGCTTGTCCCGCTCCGCGCGCAGGAGCGCCTCGTCTAACGTGAACACAATATCGAGTCTCCAGGCGCTGCCGTCCACGCACCAGGCGAGGCGCTGTTGCTCGGCTAGCTGAGGCAACACGGCCATCATGAATGGCTCTGCAGACGCAGGCGATTGAGTGACGGGTTCTTGACGATGAGTGTGCAAAGGCCACATTTCGGCGTCGCTTCGGATTAGTGCAACAAACCCGCCTGATATTGCAGGAAAGACTGCTGCGCTTCGTAGTCGTATCTCGCGCTGGCTTGGGCAATTTCCGCCGACGTATATTGCAGTTGCGATTGGCTCAATTCGACGATGGACGAAAGCCCAAGTCGATAGCGCGTCTGCGATAGATCGAGCGCAAGTTTCGCCTGGTCGAGCAATTGCTGTGTCAACCCCAGCCGTTCGTATGCGTTATTGGCATTCAGCCACGCCACGCGGACATCGCGGCGAATCTGCAGCTCCAGGTCGTGAAGCCCCTGCTCGGCCGCCGCCGCGCGGGCGTCGGCTTCATACCGCCTTGCGCGATACAGACCGCCATTGAATACGGGTATGTTCAGATTGACCCCGACCGCGCCAAATGTGCCAGGCACTTGTGTCACGCCCGCGGGCACGTAGCCGGCGGATCCGAAGAGCCCTACGCTCGGCCTGGTCAAGCGTCCTTCAGCCGTCGCGAATTCTTGGCTTGAGCGCACTTCGAGACGGCGCTGGAGCAGATCCGGCCGCTTCTGGAGGGCCTGCTGCACGTAGCTGTTGGAATCGCCCGGAGGCTGTTCCCGCATGGCGGGATCGACAAGCGCAAACGAGGTGTTCGCGGGCAGCCCAAGCACTCGCGCCAGTTCCGCTTCGGCGGAGCGAACGTTGTTCTCGGCTGCCGATAGCAAGAGCTGCGCATCGGCCAGGTTGACTTTCGCGAACGTGAGATCGAGCGACGACTTCAGCTTGCTCTGAAACAGCGCCTGCACCTGATCCGTTACAAGCTGGCGGTTCTGCACGGTTTCTTTCGCCACCGCAAGTTCCGTTCGTGACCGCAGCACGCCGAGGTACGCTCCGTCCGTCTGCAGCACGATGTCACTGCGCGTAAAGTTCAGCGCCTGCTGCTGCGCCTGAGCGCCGAGCGATGCCGATTGCACCAGACTCGGCGTTCGTCCGAAATCGGTGATCAATTGACTCAGCGTCACGCCCGTGCCGACGCGGCTGTAGAGCACCGGATTGTTGAGCGCTCCCGCCGCGAGACGGCTTCCGTCGTCGGCTCCCACGGCCGTGATATTGCCTGCAACCGTTGGGAAGTAAGCGGAACGAAATTCGCTGACCACTTCACCATACGCGCGCGCCTGATACTGAGCCTGGCTGATTTTCGGGTTTTGCTTCAGCGCCATCTGCTCGGCTTCGGGCAGCGTCAGGTGCGTCGCGCCGGGAGCGGCCGGCGCAGGTTGCGGCGGCTTCGCTGTCGGAGGCACGGGAATGGGCTGGTTCTGCGCGAAGCACGCAACAACGACGGCCAGGGCAGCGGCACAAATCGTCAGTGAACGATTCACCCTTGAACCTCCACGGCGCCCGTCGTCACAGATTCGCGAATGTGAGCGTCGCGTTTTCTATAAACCAGCAGAAAACCGGCGGGGACGAGAAAGACGGTCAGAATCACGGAAAGCGTCAGCCCACCAATGAGAGCGCGCGCGAGCGGCGCGTACGCTTCGCTGCCTTCGCCCATCTTGAACGCCATAGGCAGCAGACCGATGATGGTGGCAAGCGACGTCATTAGAACCGGACGCAACCGGACGCGGCAGGCAATGGCAATCGCGTCGGCAACAGTCCGGCCCTCCTGGAGCAGCCGGTGCGCGAATTCCACCATCAGAATGCTATTCGAGAGTGCGATGCCGGCAAGCATCACAATGCCCATCAGGGACATGACATTCAGCGTCGTGCCGGTCATCCAGAGCGTCAGTAAAACGCCGGAAACCGCCGGCGGCAATGCCAGCAGGATGATGAACGGATCGACAAAGGACCGGAACTGCGCAACCAGAATGAGATAGAGCAATGCCAGCGAGAGCAACAAACCGATTCCAAAGCTCTTAAACGACTGGCGCATGCCCTGCACCATGCCGCGCAGAGTCACGGACGTGCTTTCCGGAATCTTCGTCGACGCGACAATCGAATCGATCCGGTTCGCGATTCGGCCGAGATCTTCGCTTAACGGCCGCACATAGATATCAATGACTCGCCGGATCTGATAATGATCGACTTCGGTAGGAGCATCGACGCGCGTAATGCCGGTGATGGCGTCAAGCCGGGTAGGCTCAGGAGAATTCGGCGCGTGCAGGGGAATAGAGCGCAAATCAAGCAAGTTATTCACTTGCTTTTCCGGATATTGTACGGTCAACATGTAATCGAATCCGCTCTTGGGGTCGATCCAGTAGCTGGGCGCGATCATCTGGTTAGAGGTAAGCGCGGTGATGATGTTGTCGACAGCTTCCTTTTGCGTGAGGCCTAACTCGGCCGCTCGCATTCGGTTAATGTTTAGTTTCAGGGCCGGATAATCGAGATCCTGTGGGATATAAACGTCGGCGACACCGTGGATTTGCTGAATCTTCCGGGAAAGATCCAGCGCCAGATTGTAACTACGCTGCATATTGGAGCCGCCGATCTGAACGTCGATCGGCGCGGGAAGGCCAAGATTCAACACCGCATCGACAAGGCTGCCGCTTGAAAAATAGGCGGATAGTTCAGGCATCCGATCCGCGAGAATACGCTTCACCCGGGCCATGTATTCGTAGCTGCCGATCTTGTGCCCAGGCTTGAGACTCACTTGCACAAACGCCGTATGCATTCCGGAGTTCGTCGTGTAGATCGCGGAAAAACCGGGAACTGTGCCGATATTGGACAATATGATTCCCAAATCCTTAGGCAACACCGTCTGCCGGATAATGTCCTCTACCCGCGCAACTTCGCGCTCCGTTACGCCCAGGCGAGTGCCCGGAGGCGCCTTCAGGTTTATGACAAATTGTCCGGCGTCGGTGCGGGGAAAGAACGAAACGCCGAGCAGAGGGAAGATAAGAAGGCTCGCCAGAAACGCGACTCCGAAGGCTGCCAGCGTGAGCACCGGACGGCGCAGCGTCACCCCCACGGCACGATCGTAAGAGCCAAGAAAACGCTCAAAATGCCGGTTAAACCAGGCGTTGAAGCGGTCGCCAAAACCCGCTTTGCGCGGCGGCGCGTAATCCACATCGTGCTCCGCCGATGGCGTCTCGTGCTGGCCCGCGTGCTTGATAAAGCGCGCACAGAACAGCGGAACAACGGTCATTGCCACCGCGAACGAGGCAAACAGCGAAAGTCCCACGGCGAGAGCCAGCGCCGAAAAGAGATAGCGGCTCACTCCGTAGAGGAAGGTTACGGGGAAGAAAACCACGACGGTGGTAAGGGTCGCGGCGAGTACGGGCAGAGCCACTTCGCGGCCGCCCACTTCCGCCGCAATTTCGGGCGGTTCACCCATTTCGAGATGCCGGTAGATGTTCTCGAGCACCACGACCGAGTTGTCGATCAGCCTTGAAAACGCCAGCGCCAGGCCACCCAGCATCATACTGTTGATCGAGCTGCCGCCTAACTGCAGTGCGATAAACGTCACGAGCGCCGACAGCGGAATGGAGAAGAACACCGCCACGGTCGCACGCATGCTCCCGAGAAAAATCAGAATCATCAGCGACGTGAGAAACAATCCCATGCCACCCTCGTGAAGCAGAGTGTCAATCGCGGTTTTGACGAAACGCGACTGGTCGAAGACCACACGGCTCACCAGTTGTTTTGGGACGTCGAACAGCTTGCCTATCGTCTGCCGGACCCCATTCACCACGGCGATGGTGTTTGTATCGCCGCCTTGCTTGAGGACCGGTAAATACACAGAGCGCTGGCCATCCACCCGCACAAGGTTGGTTTGAATCTGGTAGGCATCCTTGGCCACACCGATGTCTTTAATTCTTACCGGACTCGTGCCGACCGTCTTGATCGGGAGATTATTGATTTCCTGAACGCTGTTGAGCTGGCTATTGGTGTAGATGTTGTAATCCAGCGGCCCAATCTGAACGTCACCAGCCGGAAGAATGAGATTCGCCAGATTGATGCTTCGCACCACATCCATCAAACTCAGCTGATGGGCTTCGAGCTTGTAGGGATCGGCGTAGACCATGATCTGGCGGTAGCGCCCTCCGAACGGGGGAGGCACCGACGCTCCCGGCACGCTCGCGATCTGATTGCGCACGACGAATTGCGCAAGATCGCGGATCTTGGTTTGATTCATACCCTGCCCCTTGAAAGTGACCAGACACACGGGAAGGCTCGAGGCGTCAAACTTTAACACCACCGGCGGAAGGGTGCCGGGGGGTAGACGGCGCAACTGCGCCATGGCGAGATTCGAGATAGTGGTGACCGCGGAATCGGCATTGGAACCGGGCTGAAAGTAGACTTTGATAATGCTGACGCCGGTGAGAGAACGCGATTCGATATGCTCGATACCGCTCGCAAGCGTGAAGAAACGCTCAAAGCGGCTGGTGATGTCGTTCTCAATTTGCTCAGGCGGCATTCCGTTGTAAAACGTGGCCACTACGACAACCGGAATATCCATGGACGGAAACATGTCCACGGGCATGCGCAGGACGGCCGCCGTGCCGACAACCAGAATCACCAGGCAGAGAACAACAATGAAATACGGGGTTTTGATCGCAAAACGTGACATTACGAAGTTGCTTTTGAATCGTAGAGGCTGACAACCGCCGGCTGAACTTTTTCACCCGCCTTAAGCCCGGCGCGGTTGCCGACGACGATCATGTCGCCATTTTTCAGCCCGGAAAGCACTTCGGCATTGGTGGAGGTCTGGAGGCCGAGAGTAACTGGAACGGCCTCGATAACGCCTTCGGAAGTCACCCTGAACACGCGTGTCGTGTTATCGCTGTTGTCAATCGCCGCGATTGGTATGGTCAGGACGTTGTTGCGCACCGCCAACTGAAGATTCACCTCGGCGTACATGCCGGGGATCAACACCAGCGACGGATTCTGCACGTCCACCTCTGTATCCATGGTTCGCGTGGAAAGCTGCACTTTATCGGCATACCGAGCCACTTTTCCGGGGAAAGAGCGATGCAAAGTCGGCACTTTCACCTCCACGTGCTGGCCGATATGAACGCCGGAAACAGCCGATTCCGGCACGGGAAGAATGAGCCGCAGCAGATTGTTTTGCGATAACCGGACAATCGGCATCGCCTGCGTCTGCGAGGAGGTGCCGGCCTGAATCATGGAACCCGTATCCGCATACCGCTTCGTAATAACGCCAGTGAACGGAGCGGCGACAATCGTATAGTTGAACATCGTTTTGAGGCGAGCCTGTTCGGCCTGGTTCACCTTCAACTCCTGCTCGGCGGCCGCGAGGCTCGATTGCGCGGACGAAATTTGAGCTTCCGTCACCAGGTCTTTGCTCTGCGCGTTGTCGATCTCCTCCTGCGCCACCAGGCCCGGCCGGGCTTTCGAAACGTCGCTAAGACGCTGATAGGACAGATGAGCGATGGTGTGCGCCGCTTTTGCGCGCTGCACGTCATCTTGCGCCTTCTTCACCTCCGCATCGCTGCGTTCGACGCCGGCCGCCGCTTTCGCAAGCTCGTTGGACATTTCCGGAACTTCTAGCGTGGCCAGCAGCGCCCCACGCCGGACGCGATCGCCGATATCGACATTGATCTGTTTCACATAGCCGGCCACTTTCGCCATCACGTCGATTTCCTGATAGGGCTCGAATTCCGCCGTCAAGGTCAGATTCCGGGAGAGAGTATTGGTACACGCTTTCTGGACTGCCACGATAGGCAAGGAGCTCGTGTCGCCGGCCGGCTTGGTTTCCGCATTCCCCGGCCGGGAACAGGAAGCGCCTAGCAGCAGGAACGCAAGAACTGCCGCGGCAAAAACGCGTTGGGGGACCATGGTGTTTCCGATAATTCCAAGGTTAGGAAAACCGCCGCGTTCTCCGGCATCCCTTGGTTCGGGTAGATGAGGCCCGGTAGACCGGGTATGTAGATGGGTGGAGATCTCCGCGTTTACGGCTGACGCGACCCTATGCGACGAATCCGGAGCACGACGTCTTCCGAATAAGCGGGCGATTCGAACGTACGCTCGCCGCCGGAGTGATGAAAACGCTTCTTGCCTTCCGTAGCGCCCTTACGGGTATTTAGCCAGTATTGCTCGTAATTGCCGGGCGGGAAATCGAGTAAGAGCTTATCGCAATGGACTGTGGAATCGACAATGTACTTCGGCTTAGCCTTGGGATCGATGCGAGCGTGATAAACATAAACGACGTAATCACGCCCAGCGGCGGCAATCGCCCGTAGCGTAGGAGCGTTAGGCTCCGGAGATTTTGCACGCGCATCGACGGGCTGAAGATCGACCAGATCGAGCGAGTTGAAGAATGTCGACAAAATGCCGAGTTGCTTACGGAGAGCCGAGCTGCCGCCTCCTGGAGTAGCGGCATCGTAATGGAACGAGCCGTCTTCATGCCCAACAGCAAACGAATAATCGAGGTTATTGTAAAGACCGCCGCCCGCAGCCAGAAAATCCCAACCTTGAATCCGATAAGTAGCATCCGCCTGCCCGTCGAAGCCTGTCTCGTTATTGCCAATGACGCGCTGGAGGCCGTAGTTCATTGCAACGCTTTCGGGAGGCCGTGAGTAGTGGAAGTTGAAGATGGATACGTTCGGGTCAGGCTGCTCAACGCGCTTCGATCCGTTCGAAATATTTTGCGAGATGAGATGCCGGTTCGCGAGCGATTGCTCCGTCGCGCGAATTAGACCGCCGACGTGGCGCTGCCATTCGGGCGTGACGCCGCCGAAGTACGGTTCATTGCAAATCTCGTAATAGAGATTATCGAAGCCGTTCAACTCGGTCACAATCTTACGGACCATGGCATCCTCAATGGTGAGGAGACCGGAATGCTTCATCGTCAGCACTTCGGTCCGCGGTACGTTACCCACTCCGTTGATATTGTTCGCGGCATTCAGTGGACTCACCTTCCACATGGCCTCTTCGTAGTAAGGGCAGAACAGGTTCACCTCGACCACAATGCCGCGGCGCGAGGCCTGGCCGATAAAATCGCGCAAGCGTGCAAAATAGGCCGGATTCCAGTGGGCTAGATCGAATCGATTGCCGCCGTCCGCCGCGCCTGGAACGTTGGAGCGCGGCCATGGCGGCAGAAAACTGGCGGGTTGCGGCGCAAGCGTGTTACCGGCAATTTTGAAACTGCCGGCAACCTCACGATAAGGGCCGACCCAAATGCGCGTCAAATTTAGATGATTTCGAGCGAGTTCGTCAAGATATCGGACATAGTCGAAATCGGCATTGATGACGCTGCCGTAATGCTCACCGGAAGTAACAAGAGCGGCAGGCTTACCGCGAAACAGGAAGTAGTGAGGATTCGCCGGATCGAGCGCAAGTGGCGTCGCGGCGGAAGCGATCGCGCATGCGGCCGCAGTAAGACAGATCAGTTTCCAGTGGGTTTTCAGACGTGAGGCTCCGTTTCCCCGACCCGCTTGGACCGCCTTGCAGGAGTTCAAAAGTATGTTCGCACGTCTCGCCGAAGGCCAGCAATGCCGGTCTTGCGTCGCGATTGCTGTGATAGACTCCTCTATCTTTGCCATGAATCTCAGAATCCTTTGCAGTTTTATTCTATTTTCGAGCGTGCTGTTCGGGATGGACCGTGGACAGGAAATCCCGCTTTGGCAGGACGGCGCGCCGGGCGCACAGAACGCGCCTGACGTTTCCCAGCCTTCTGAAAATCCGAAGCTGCCGAAGAAGTTCACCGTCGTGAACCATCCATCGATTTATGTATTCCTACCGCCACAGGGGGAGGCGAATGGAGCCGCCATGGTGGTCGCGCCGGGCGGCGGACACTCCCAGCTTGTGATCGATAAAGAAGGCTGGGAGGTTGCCGATTGGCTGAACAAGAACGGAATTGCGGCGTTCGTTTTGAAATACCGGTTGGCGCGGGCGCCGGGCTCGCACTATACCGTGCAGGGCGACGCTCTCGCGGACGCGTCAAGGGCGATGCGAATTGTGCGGAGCCGCGCTACGGAATGGGGCGTGGATCCAAATCGCATCGGCTTCATCGGGTTCTCTGCCGGCGGCGAATTGTCAGCGCTGATGGAGACGCGATTCGATGCAGGGAACGGCAGCGCCGGCGATCCGATCGATCGCGTGAGTTCACGGCCGGATTTTGCAGTGGTTGTCTATCCGGGCTTCAAACCGGGGACCATTACCGTTCCCAAGAATGCGCCGCCGACATTTCTAGTCTGCGCGGACGACGATCCTTCGCACGTTGTTACCACGGTGAATCTGTATCTCGATCTGCACAAACAGGGTATCTCGTCCGAGATGCACATTTATGCGAGCGGCAAGCACGGGTTTGGATTGAGGGCGACGAATCTGCCGGTCGCGACATGGCCGGACCGGTTAAAGGACTGGATGATTGAGCGGAAGCTGCTGGAGCGCTGAATCAGATCGGCTCATACATTCCAAACGGAGCCGCCGCACATGAGTGCACGGGTTGCCCGGTTTTCCGAAACAACCCGCTTGCTGACACAATGCGGCTCTGAGTCAAGCAACCCTCAAACAGAGCCGCCGCACGTTAGTGCGCGGGTTTTGCAATTATCCAAACCCGCTCGCTTACGCGATGCGGCTCCGTGTCGAGGCAAACGGAAAACGAAGCCGACACACGTCGGCAAATAAAAACCGCCGGGCCACACTTACGGCAGCCCGGCGGATCAAATTGGTATAAAGCGAAACGCGCGGACTAGTCGCCCATCGCGCCGACTTCCTCCGGCTTCTCGGCCGGCGCGGCCGGCTTCGAAGGCATCGAGCCCAACAAGCCATCGAGCGGCACGAAGCCCTCGACTTTCTTCTCGCCCAGGATGTGCTCGCGATAGAGGCGCGCCATCTTTTCGTTCTCGAGCTTTTCCTTCAACGCCTCGTCGCGCTTCCGCATCTTTTCCTGACGCGCGTTCTTGGCGATGCCGAGTTTGTCGAGATCGGTCTGGATGCCGTGGTTCACATCCTCCTCGCGAAGAGCCAGGCGGTGATCGTGGGAAGCTAGCGGCACCGCTTTGTTCCCAGCGAAAATCTCATGGCGGCCGTGCTCGTCATACCACTTCGTGAGAGTGGCGGTCATATGCATCTTCTCGATGATATTGCGCCAGCCCACACCCGTGTTATACGCGCAGAAGGAGATTTCACCTTCCTGCGTCGCGTACGGGATGATGCATTGTTCCGTGCGGCGGAAATCGTAGTTGAACAGATCCTGGAACCACATACCGGCGATAAAGAGGAAGTTCCAGCGATCGCGGCGCCGCATTTCGATATCGTCTTTTGTTCGATCGCCCGTCACTTTGCCGTAGTTCTTTCCGCTGGCGCCGAAGCACTTGTCGAATTTCTGGAGCAGGTCCATCATCTTGAAGTTGCTCGGCGACTGGAACGGATCGTAGTTGCGCAAAAGGGCAAGCGCAACGCCGGCTACAGAGAGAAATCTCCCGCGCGCCGCATCGTTAACACGAGCAGTGTCTTTCGCGAGTTGTTCGGCGTTGAGGAACTGGGTGACCGGGCGGAATTCTTTCGTTTCCTTGTCGATCATGACAGCCATGCCGATACCACAGTTCGGATGGCAGCCGCAGCTCAACTGGCCCCAATCGGCCGCGGGTCCGTGCACCAGGTCGGCCCAATCGGAAAACGTGCTCATAAACGAGATCGGGAACCAGTCGCGGGTCGGCTCGCCCATCGAAACCTGATTCTTCACGTCGTGCGCGAGATGAGATAGTGTGTAGCGTTGCGCGTGGCGGCGATCGGCCGTAATCGCCTCGTCACGCCCGGTAAAGGAGACGGGCTGGAACGACAAGAACGAGATCTTCTTGGGGTTATCGAGAGCGAAGCGGATGATGGATCCAACCTGCTCGTTATTGATGCCGTTGAGAATCGTGACAACCGGAACAATCTCGACGCCCGCGGTGTGCAAGTTTTCGATCGCGCGAAGCTTTACGTCGAACAAGTTGCCAACCGCGCGATGCGAATTGGCCGCGTTGCCGATGCCATCGAACTGCAGGTAGGCGTAGCGCAGCCCCGCTTCAGCCGCCTGTTTGGCGAACTCGGCGCTCTTGGCGAACTCGATTCCGTTGGTGGCCGCCTGCACGCTGTTGTAGCCGACTTTGCGCGCATAACGAACCGCGTCCAGAAAGTAGGGCGAGAGAGTCGGCTCGCCGCCGGAGAACTGCACGGACATCTGGCGGCGCGGCTTGATCGAGATCGCGTCGTCGAGCAGCTTTTTGATGTCTTCCCAACTCAACTCATGAACAAAGCCAACCTGATTGGCGTCCATGAAACACGGATCGCACATCATATTGCAGCGATTGGTGAGGTCGATGGTCAGCACCGAACCGCGCCCGTGAGTGATTGTGCTCGTACCGTGGTTGTGCAGCTTTTCGTCATTGTGCGCGCGCATATCGCGGCCCGGAAAGACCTCTTCCAGATGGCGCATGAACGCCGGATCGATTGACATGACGTCTTCGAAATGCCCGTGAATGGGGCATTCCTTGGTCATGAGGATCTTTCCATCGCGCTCGATGATCTTGGCTTTGATTTCGCCGACCGATTCGTTCAGCAAAATGCGGTAGTCGATCTCGCCGTCAACGATCTTCTTACGAATTTCGGGGATGCACTTCGGGCACAGCGAGTCGGTTTCGCGCGGCCAGCCGAGAGGCGGCTTGGACTTCTGCCAACTCTTCAGCAGCGGCTTCTCGGCCCATTTGGGGGTAAAGGAGGGGTTCTGCTTAATCTGGTTCAGCTTGTCGAAGACATTCCATGCAACGTTGGCGGTGACTGTGACCGCCTTTTCGACGTATTTGATTGGTTTGTGCATTCTTTGTAATTCCTGAGCCGAAGCCCGGTATCCTCCTTTGATATTCCGAACGGGACTACGAAACTGCTAACTAGCTTAGTGTAGTAGCAGTTAGCCGCGACGCCAACGCAAAAGGAACCGAACAGTGGCGATTGGGGGTTGATTGGTCGTTATCGGGACTGAATGACACCGTTGTTGAAGCTAAACTCCATTCTTATCTTAATCTTAGGCACCTGTACGCATCACCAGGCATGATAGAAGCCGCGGCGTTCATAGACCTCGACCGGAGCGCCAAACAACTCCGATAGCGAGCCGGGTTGCAGCACCTCGGCCTTGGGTCCATCCGCGTGTACGCGGCCGTTCCGCAGCAAAACGACCCGATCGATTTCGGGGATGATGTCGTCCAAATGGTGTGTGACAAGCAATAGACCGATTCCCGATTGAGCGAGCCGGCGGAGATAAGTGCGAAGTTCATAGAGCGCCGCCAGATCGAGGCTGGTTGTGGGCTCATCAAGTAAGAGCGTGCTGGGATTATGGATCAGAGCGCGAGCAATCAGCAGCCGCCGCGCCTCGCCCGAGGAAACTTCGTCGAGCCAGCGATTGGCAAGGCGCCCGGCATCGAGCGAATCCATCACGCGAGCGGCGGTCGCCTCCATTTCATCGGTGACATGGTGATTCGGCCAGATGCCGATGCTGCCGAAAAAGCCCGACAACACCAGTTCCCTTCCCGTGATATCGCGCGTGCAACTGGCCATCAGATCGTTGCTGACCACGCCGATGCGAGATCGAAGCTCAAAGATGTTCCAGGAGTCCTGGCCGAGAATACGGAACGAGGAATCGGGCTGCAACAGCGGGTAGCATTCGCGAGTGATGGTTTTGATGAGTGTGGATTTACCGCTGCCGTTCGGGCCAAGGATGGCGACATGTTCGCCCGATTGAACGGAGAGGCTGAGATGGTCGAGGGCAAGGCGATCGCCCCGCTGGACGCAAACATTGCTAAGTTCGAGAAGTGCGGGATCGGGCATGTTCGAATGTGTTTCGCGCGGGCGGAGGTGCGCGACGGGATTAAAAACTGAGGGTAGCACTGCGCCATGCTGCAGAATCTGACAGCGGCGGCGGTAAAGAAAATTGCTCTCGCGTGCGGGTTCGACCTGGCCGGCATTGCCGGCGCCAGTCCCGCCGAGGATTACGGACGATACCACGCCTGGGTGCAAGCAGGCGCAGCGGGCGAGATGCGTTATTTGACCGACCGGCGCGGCGAGCTTCGTCAAGATCCGGCGAATCTGCTGCCCGGAGTCAAGAGCATTCTCTGCGTGGGCAAGCTCTACAACTCGCCGTATCCCTATTCAACGGCGTTATCCGACGCCGAACGCGGGTGGATTTCGCGATATGCCTGGGGCGAAGATTATCACGACACGCTCCGCGAGGGGTTGTCGCGCGTGGCGAAAGAGCTGGAGCGCGCAGCGGGCGAGAGCTTTGAACATCGCATTTGCGTGGACACCGCGCCAATCCTCGAGCGATCGTACGCGCGGCTGGCGGGGCTTGGCTGGATCGGCAAAAATACGTGCCTGATCAATCAACAGAAAGGATCCTGGTTTTTCCTGGGAGAGCTGCTGCTGAACCTGGAACTGCAGCCCGATTCGCCTCCTCCGGACCGGTGCGGCAAGTGCCGCCGCTGCATTGACGCGTGCCCCACAACCGCCATCGTCCCGAGTTCTAACGGAGACTGGACGATCGATTCGCGTCTTTGCATCTCGTATTTCACGATCGAAAAGCGCGGCGCAATTCCGGCCGAACATCATTCCAGCATGGGAAAAAATGTATTCGGATGCGATATTTGCCAGGACGTCTGTCCCTGGAACGGACGGGCGCCGCGGACGGAGGCCGCCGCCTTTCAACCACGTGAGTTTGCTCCGCCACTCGACCGGCTGGCGGCCATGACGGAGGATGAATTTCGTTCGGTTTTCCGCACCACGCCGGTGTGGCGGGCGAAATACGCGGGATTCCTGCGAAACATCGCAATTGCGATGGGGAACAGCAGGGAGCCGAAATTTCTGCTGGCCCTCGGAAAGCTCGCCCGGGACTCGCGGCCGGAAGTATCGGAACCGGCGCGCCTCGCGATTCGCAAATTGCAGGACGGCGCCGTCGCGGATGCGGGGCTGCCTACAATGAGGGCATGAGAGCCCTTCTCCTGGGCCTTTTCTGTTGTACATTGCTCGCCGCGAGCACAATGAAGCTCCGCGATCCGCTGAAGCATCCGGGATGGCAGCACTTTTACAACAACGAATACGACCAGGCGCTCGCCGCATTCGAGCAGAAAGCGCACGAACACCCCGAGGACCCGGAAGCCTACAACCACATCGCGCAGGCCGTGCTCTACCGGGAAATGTTCCGCAGCGGAGCGCTGGAGAGCCAGTTAGTAACCGGCAACAATCCCTTTCTGCGACGTGCGAAGATGGGCGTCTCGCCGGACGTCCGGAAGCAGTTTCAAGATGCGTTGGACAAAGCGATCGACCTCGGCAACGCGGAGCTAAAGGAGGATGCCAATAGCATCCCCGCGTTGTACGCGCTGAGCGTCGCGCACGGCCTTCGCGCGAATTACGCCTTTCTCGTGGAGAAAGCCTGGAGCCAGGCGCTTCATGAAGCGACGACATCGCGGAAGTACAGCGACCGGATCCTCGCAGTCGATCCGAAATTTGTGGATGCGTATCTGATCCAGGGATTGCACGATTATGTTGTGGGCAGCCTGCCGTTCTACGTTCGCATGTTCGGCTTTCTCGCAGGATTTCACGGAGACCGCGAGTTGGGCATCCGCGAATTGCAGGACGTGGCACAGCACGGAGTTCTAAACAAATACGACGCTCAGATCCTGCTCGCCGCGATTTACCGGCGCGAGCATAAGCCCGAGCAGGCCATCCCGCTGTTAAAAGAATGCGCAGCCCGGTTTCCGCGGAATTACCTGCTGCGGCTTGAGGAAGTGCAGATGTACAGCGATGCGGGCAACAAGACGGCGGCTCTCCAGGTATTGGACGATGTCAGCCGGCTGCAAGCGGAGCATGCGCCGGGATATCGTAATCTGCCCGTTGAAAAGATCGCGTATCTGCGCGGCAATTTGCTTTTCTGGTATGGCGATTTTAATCCAGCTCTTGCCGATATGAAACGAGCGACGTCGAACGCTTCCAGGCTCGACCTCGGAACAGCGGTTCTGGCATGGCTACGATTAGGGCAGCTTTACGACCTGCAAGGAGAACATGTACAAGCGGTCGAGGCGTATAAGGAGACGATGAGAACCGCCCCGGAATCCCCCGCAGCGAAAGAGGCGAAGGGCTACATCTCTGCGCCGTACCAGCGGAAGCGGCCGAATGGATAGCAGGGTTTTTCCGGGCAGAACGTTGCGGCACGCGATCCATCGTGCCGCTGGGCAGTTCACTGCCGCCCGCGGGCTAAACCCTACCGCACCACGTTGAAGCGTGCGCGACGAAAATTCAGTGACTTGTTTCTATTGATTTGCGCGTTACACTGTTTAGGACCGATATGCACACAATTGTCCCGGTTTCGGCTGGCATTCCCAAATCTGAAAGCTACCAGCAGATTTATAATCAGCTTGCCGAACTGATAAAAAGTGAGCCGGATTTTCTTGCGAATGCCGCCAATACCGCGGCTTTGCTCTACCATTTACTGCCCGATGTCAATTGGGCCGGATTCTATTTCCTCCGGGGGGAAGAACTGGTCCTCGGTCCTTTCCAGGGCCGCCCGGCATGCAGCCGCATCGGGATCGGCAAGGGAGTTTGCGGCAAAGCCGCCGCCGACCGGGAGACTCTGGTCGTTGGAGATGTGAGCCAGTTTGACGGCCACATCGTATGCGATCCGGCATCGCAGGCGGAAATTGCAGTCCCACTCCTGAACTGGGGCAGACTGGTCGGCGTCTTGGACATCGATAGCGCAAAGCGGGATCGCTTCGACGAAGACGATCGCGAGGGCCTGGAAGCGCTGATGTCGTTATTCCTGGCGGGACAAGCAACCGACGATCTGCCGGACTTCGAAGGATTGGCTGACCGGGCGGAAGGCTAGCGTCGGCCGGGGCGCATGGAAGGGCTCCTACGCTTGAGCGGCAACGCTCATAATAGGATCTGAGGCATTGCATGGCTGCCGTAGCCGAACCACTGTTGATGACCGTAGCGCAGTACCGCCAACTACCCGATCGTGACGATGTTATCCGGGAGTTGCATTGGGGACAGGTGGTTACGTTGACGAGGCCAAAGATGGGACACGCGAAGATTCAATCGCGGCTGGTCCGGCTTCTTCGCCCGAAAGCGGAGCATTTAGGAGTGGTTGAATCCGAAGTCGCCTTTCGAGCCCTCCCGGAATACGATCTGCGCGGAGCCGATGTAGCGTTCGTCTCCCGGCAAAGATGGGATGCCACGCCGGACGATGACAACCTCCACGGGTCGCCCGAAATCGTCATTGAAGTGCTATCGCCCTCGAACACGAAGGCTGAGATACGCGAGAAGGCCGCTCTTTATCTCTCGACAGGCGCTCAGGAATTTTGGATCGTCGATCCGAAACGGAAAACGATCACGGTGACAAAGGGCGAGGGGGACGCAGGCGTATTCATCGCCGGAGATAAACTGCCGTTATCGATGTTTGGCGGTGATTTGGAAGTCGCTCGCATCTTCGAGTGAAATGGCTCGCTCTCACTCGTCGCGAAGCGCGGTCATCGGATCGAGGCGCGAAGCGATCGAGGCTGGACGCCAGGCGGCGAAGATGCCGACGGTCGTCAGTGTTAGTGCAGCAATAATGGCTGGGAGGAGAGCGCCATTGGCGGCTCCCGGCAGGAGACTGGAAGCCAGACGCAGGAGTACATAGGCGCCGGGTATGCCGGCGAGAACGCCTAGCGCTACGAGCGCGAGCGCTTCGCGAAGGACCAGCCACTGCACCTGCCGGCGTTCCGCTCCGAGAGCCATCCTGACACCGATTTCGGCGGTCCGGCTGTTGACATAGTAGGCGAGCAACCCGTGCAGGCCGATCGCGGCAAGCGTCAACGCTACCAGACCAAACGCGGCGGCAAGCCAGGCAAGCAATCGCTCCCGCATCAGGCTCATGTCCGCCTGGAATTCCAGAGTGCGAATGTAAAGCGGGTATTCGTGTCCCGCTGCGCGTATTTTGTTTTCCACCGCCTTGAATAAGTTCCGCGGATCGCCGGCGGTCCTGACCAGGACCACACGCCATTGACGCGGGTCGAGGTGCTGCCAGTAATTCAGGTAGACAGTCGATTCCTCGCCGCCGCGAAGGCTAAACAGGCGCGCATTGGCCGCAATACCCGTAATGATTACGGTTTCTCCCTCGCCGCTCGGACCGATATGCAGCCGCTGCCCGATGGCTTTTCCGTCAGGAAATAATCTGTGGGCGAGAATCTGGCTGACGATTGCGACCTTTGGAGCCGATGGCGTATCGTCATTACGGAAGCCGCTGCCGGCCAGCAGCGGAATTTGCATGGTCGAAAAGAATGAATCGTCCACGACGACGCTGTTCGCCGAAATTGTGCTGGTTTCCGAAGAATTCTTTGTGACGGGTTGGGGATTGGCAAGGTGAAAAAGCGGCGCATCGGTCGACAAAGAAGCGGATTCCACACCGGGAAGCGATTTCAGATTTTCCAGAAGCTCGCGATCATACGCCGCCAGTGAGGAACTGTTGCGGTGTTCGCCGGGAAGCGGCATCAGTTGCGTATCCAGAAGACCGGCTGCCTGAAAACCGAGGGGCACGCTTTCGAGGCTTCGGAGACGTTGGGTAAAGACGGCCGACCCGGTGAGGAGAACCAGCGTCAGGGCAACTTGACCAGCGATGAGAATGCGCCGCGCACGGCCACGCAGACCGGCAACGGAGCGCCCCGCTTCCTTTAACGCGCTGGCCGTGTCAATATCGGTATTGCGAAAGGCGGGCCAGAGCCCCGCCAGCAGGAGCACAAGACCGGCCGCAACTGCCGCGAAAACCAATACTCGCGAATCGGGTGAAAGGGATAATTCAAAACCCGTGCTTCGGGCCTGGAAAAGAACGATCAGCAGGTGATCTGCCGCGTACGCGAACGCAAGCCCGCATGTAATGCCCGCGACGATCAACACCAGGCTCTCGATAGCAAGCTGGCGAATCAACAGCCAGCGCCTTGCGCCTAATGCAACGCGGAGCGCCATCTCGCGCCGCCGCTCAAGGCCGCGAGCCAGCATCAAATTCGCGACATTCACGCAGGCGACGATCAGCACGAGTCCGGTAAGCCCTAGCAACGCCCACAACGGGCCGCCAAATTGACCCCGGAGCGTGTAATCGACTCCGCCGGAAGCGGGAACAACGAGAAGCTTCTGCTTGAGATAGTGGTCACGTTTCGCGCCCTGATAATCCGCGGGGACAGTAGCTTTCAGCAGCCGGGGCCAGAGGACAGACAAGTGGGCGCGCATCTCGCTAACGGAGACACCGGCTTTGCGGCGCAGATACGCCATTAAGATCTGCTGCCCATCCATGCCGGGTGGAGGCTGCATGAATTGCTCAAGAGGGAAAGCGACTTGTGCCGGAAAGCCCAGCATCAATCCGCTGAACCGCCGCTCGGTTACGCCAATAATCGTAGCCGGGCGCCCTTCCACGCGAACGATTTTGCCGATCACATCAGGATCACCGTGGTAGTCCTGCTGCCACAAGTCGTAGCTGATCACCGCAACTTTCGGAGCATTGCGTTCGCTTTCAGCGGGGCCGAACAGCCTGCCCACGGCAGGACGAATCCCAAGCGTCTTGAAACAGTCGCCCGTAAGGGCAAGCGCGGAGACCGGCTTCACGGGCTGCGTCGTTTCCAGATTGCTGAGCGGAGTAAGAAAGCCGCAGACGCCCTGCACGGTGGGATCGGAAGCCAGCCCGTTCAGGAGGAGGCTCAGAACCGCGCCTGGATGGCCGGCTACGGACCCGACCGGCCCGATCTGCACGAGCTGCGCGGGTGCTTCGACAGGAAGCGACCGCAGCAGGAGCGCATCGAGCAGGGTAAAGATCGCAGCATTAGCGCCGATGCCGAAAGCGAGCGAGAGAATCGCGGCGAGTGTGAAGCCGGGAGCCTTTAAGAGTTGCCGGATTGCTTTAAGCAAGTCTCTCGCAATTGCCATGTGGCGATTCTATAACGTAAGCGCCCGGTTGTCCGGCCCGCTTGCTGGCGCAAGGCGGGCTTCGTGTCGAGGCAACCTGCACTCAGAGCCGCCGCACGTTACTGCGCGGGTTGCCCTACAACCCAACTTAGAAGCTGAGTTTCGCTCCAAGTTGAATTACACGGCCGCCACTCGCGCCGGTGATGTATCCGAAATTAGCATCGCCCAGCGTGACGTCGGGATTGCTGAATTGCGGTGAGTTGGTCAGGTTAAACGACTCGCCCCGAAGTTCGAGGTTGAAACGCTCCGTGATCGGAATCGTCTTGAACACGGAAAAGTCAAGCTCGAAGAGACCCGGCCCGCTAATCAGGTTTCGGCCAACACTGCCAAACGTTAGGGCGTCCGGCGCCGCGAAGCTCGACTGCGAAAACCACGGATCGCCAAGTCCCACGCCATGCAATATCTGGAGAGGCGCCACCAGATTCGGAGTCTGGCCATTGCTGGGCGCCTGCAGGCCCGATCCGCTGTACGTGAAGTTCAGGGGAGAGCCGGTCTGCACCGTCAAAATGCCTCCGACACGCCAACCGCCAAATACCGCGGATGTGAGGCCGCCGGAATTCAGCCATTTCTTGCCTCTGCCGAACGGAAGATCGTACAGGTAACTCTGCACGAAGACCTGGCGATGGTCGTAATCCGCGGGCGCGTAGTTCCGATGCTGGTCGATATAGAACATTAATCCGCCATCGTCACCTTGCTGGAACGACATTGCCTTGCTCCAGGTGTATGCCGTTGTAAGCAGGAAGCCATTGGTGAATCTACGATCGACTTTGACCTGGAGCGAATTGTAATTCGACGAGAATCCCTGGAACAGCAAAGTTGTATTTGCGGTTCGTCCGAACGACGCATACTCAGGCTGCCCGGCTTTACCTGCTCCGACGATCTGGCCTGCGTTGATATTGGGCTGAGAGGAAATGTCGACACCACGGTTTCCGACATACGCCGCATCCAGCGTGAAGTGGTACGGAAGGGCCTGCTGGACCGCGAAATTCCAGGCCTCAACGTACGGTTGTTTGAAGTTGAGATTGACAACGAAATACTGCTGGCTGGCGGTGGGGTTGGTTATGATTCCGTTGGCTGGCACAACCGCCGGGGTTGGTGCTGGGAATCCGTTCTGAAACGTGGCGACATGGCCATTCGGCAAAATCGCGGGGCCATAACTCGTCACGACCGGATCGAACTCGTTGTTCTGCTTCACCGGGAAGTTATAGGCGTAGTTATTGTCCGGGAATGGCATGTAACTGATTCCGAAACCAGCGCGAATGACAGTCGAGTCCGTCAACCGGTAAGCAGCGCCAAACCGGGGTGCGAAGTAATGGTAGTAAGTCGTCATTCCCAGGTTTTTGGGATTATCGCCGACGCCGGCTACCACCAACGAATTATTCTCCGGATTGTAGTTCGAGAAACCGCCGGAGAACGCGGGCGTGGCTGGAGGATAGAACTCCCAACGCAAGCCAAGATCGAGCGTGAGCTTAGGCGTCACAACCCACTTATCCTGTACAAAGCTGAAGAATTGCCACGCGCGGTAAGCCGGAAAATAGACATTCAAATCGCGGCCCACCAAATTGGGAAGATCCAGTAGGAAGCTCGCAAAATCGTTCGAAAAGCTGGTTTTTGCGCCTGGAATCGACGTCTGCCCGTCACGGAACTGGAAGATGCCGCGAGGGCTGAAGGTCTGCTCTTGTAACAGGTCATCGCGAACCCGGCGTAGATCGCCGCCCCATTTGACGGTGTGATTGCCAATGATCTTTGTCCAGTTATTGACCACGTCGATATTCGCTTCCGCGCGCACCCATGGCAAGCTTGCCGAGTAGCCAATCAGCGGGCTTGAATATCCCGAGATGTCGATTCCAGTCATGCCGCTGGTGAAGGGCGAAACGTTGACACCAGGGATGCCGAGCGCTTCGGAATCCTTGTTGCCGTAATCGGAGGGATAGGCTTCGTTGTGATAATGAGCCGCGCCCGCGCGAACTTCGGTGATCAACGTCGGAGAGAAGATGTGGTCGTAGTTGATGCCGCCGCTATAGGTGCGCTGCACGCCCGAGGCTTGGAAAGCGCCTTGCGCCGGGCCGCCGGCCGAACCGAAGATGGGCGCCTGAAAGATGGATGGGCGCTCGAAACTGAAGCGGCCGCTCACTCGATCTTTGTCCGTTGGATTATCGTCAATCTTCACGTCGAAGGAATCGGTGTCCTTATGAAATGGCAGGGCGGCGAAATAGTTGTTCGTAAATCCGGGCCGGTTCGGCTGCGGAACCAGGTTCAGAATACTCGTTGAAATCGGATTGATTAAGTTCGTGGGAATCTGATTGCCGGCGAATGGCGTACGCCCGGCGCCCGTCGTGGGATCTCCCGTAAAGGGATTGTAAATCGTAGTTGAGGAACCGCTCAGGTTTCCTGTACGGAAGTCGGTAGTGGGAATACTTTGCAGGTTCGTATTCGCCTCATGATCGAAAACCTTCAGGTAGTCTCCAAAGAAGAACATCTTGTTCTTGATAATGGGGCCGCCAAACGTGCCGCCGAAGTAGTTATAGGAAATCTTCGCGACGGTTGGATCGAAGAAATTCCGGGCATTCATGTCGCTGTTCTTAAAGAACTCGTATACTTCACCGTGGTAGTCGTTTGTACCGGATTTGATGATGACGTTCGTGACGGCGCCCGTCGCACGGCCAAGTTCCGCGTCGAAATTACTTGTTGAAATATCGACGGTCTGGATCGCTTCAATCGGAGGAATCAGGATTTGCAACAATCCGGTGCGCTCGTTGTCGTCGATGCCTTCGAGCTGCAGATTATTGCCCATGCGCGGTTGACCGTTCACCTGCGTCTGCAGCGAATCCGCAGCGTTGAAGAAATGCGAGTGCTGGTAGCTGACGCGCGTGGTGCCGGGGGTCAGATTTACGAGGCTCTGGAAATTGCGATTCGTGCCGAGAGGCATGCTGGCCGTTTGCACCGCGTCGATCTTGCGGCCAGTATCGGCTCGGTCCGTCTGCAACAGCGGCGGAGCCGCCGTCACTTCAATTGTCTCGGTGATGTCGCCGGGCTGAAGTTGGACGTCGACACGCGTGCTGGTGTTGACGTCCACAGTTACGTTCTGTCGAGTTTGCTTTTTGAATCCAGTCTGTTCGACGGAAACGGCATAGTGACCTGGAGGAAGATCCGGAAATACGTAATTTCCGCTTCCGTTTGCTTGTGAAGAACGACTGACGCCCGTATTGATTTCCGTGATCGTGATTTTGGCGGAAGGAACGGCCGCCCCCGACGCGTCGGTTACTGTGCCAAGTAATGTGGCATTCACAGCTTGTCCAACCACAACCGCCGCAACGCACACAATCAGGACAAGGGCCCATTGGAAACGCTTCATGAAAGAACCCCTCTTTGATGAAACGTTATTAGAATTTGACGGACCTGTCAATGGGCAATCAGTGAACCAAAAGGGGCAGTGGCGCCCCGGTTGGGCCTCAGTCTTCGTCGTGCTGCGAGGACAATTTCGCGACGACGGACAGATCTTCGAGGGTCGTGACATCGCCCGTCACGGCATTGGTGGTAACGATCTCGCGCAGGAGCCGCCGCATGATCTTGCCGCTTCTTGTTTTCGGCAGCGCATCGGTGAAGCGAATCTCTTCCGGCCGGGCAAACGCGCCAATTTCTTTTGCCACCCACTGCCGAAGCTCTTTGCCGAGATCGGCATGGTTCCAATCGCCCCTCTTGAGCGTGATGAAGGCGCAAACCGCCTGGCCGGTAATTTCGTGCGGTTTGCCGACTACCGCGGCCTCGGCAACCGACGGGTGATGCACAAGCGCGGACTCAATCTCCATCGTGCTCAGCCGGTGACCGCTGACGTTCATGACGTCGTCGACGCGGCCCAGCACCCAGAAATAGCCGTCTTCGTCTTGGCGCGCGGCATCGCCCGTGAAGTAACATCCGGGAACGCGCGACCAATACTGTTGTTTGAATCGCTCGGGATCGCCCCAGATGTTGCGGACCATGCTCGGCCACGGCTGCCGGATGATGAGATAACCTTCGCGATTTTCGCCGACCGGTTCGCCTTTGCTATCGACGATATCGGCGATAATGCCGGGCAGCGGGAGGGTGCCGGAGCCTGGCTTCAGCGGCGTGGCTCCGGGCATCGGCGAAATCATGATCGCTCCGGTTTCGGTTTGCCACCAGGTGTCGACGATGGGAAGCCGGCCTTTACCAATCACACGGTGATACCAGTCCCACGCGGCCGGATTGATCGGCTCGCCGACCGAGCCGAGCAGCCGCAGACTTGATATGTCGTGCGAATTCGGCAACTGGTCTCCCTGCCGGATCATCGCGCGGATTGCTGTCGGCGAGGTATAGAAAATCGATACCCGGTATTTCTCAATGATGCGCCAGAAGCGGTCGAAAGCGGGATAGTCGGGCGCGCCTTCATACATGACGCAGGTGGCGCCGGCGGCGAGCGGACCGTAAACGATGTAACTATGACCCGTGACCCAACCGATATCCGCGGTACACCAATAAACGTCGTCCTCCTGCAGATCGAAGACCCACTTCATGGTCATCATGGTTTGCAGGACGTATCCGGCAGTGGTGTGCAAAACACCTTTCGGCCGTCCGGTAGTGCCGGACGTGTAGAGGACGTAGAGCGGATGCTCGGAATCCAGCGGTTCCGCGGGGCAGCGCTCGGCCGCAGCCTCCGTTTGGGGGTCCTTCGATAGTTCCGCATCGAGATCGTGCCACCAATGGTCGCGGCCAGCCTTCATTTCGAGCGAGCTGCCCGTGCGTTTAAACACGATCACATCGCGAACCTGCGGCGCTTCTTTTAGCGATTCGTCAACGGCATCTTTCAGGCGAACTTCTTTGCCTCGCCGCCAGCCGCCATCGGCCGTAATCACCACGGTCGCGCCCAGATCTTCAATGCGAGCCTTTAATGCCTCCGCGGAAAAGCCGCCGAAAACCACGCTATGGATGATGCCGAGCCGCGCGCACGCTAGCAGCGCAACGGGTAGCTCGGGAATCATCGGCATGTAGATGATGGCGCGGTCGCCCGTCTTCAGACCTCGATTCTTCAGGACCGTCGCGAAGCGGCACACCAGCCGGTGCAGTTCCTGATAAGTGATGAACCGCCGATCACCCGGTTCGCCTTCGAAGACGATGGCTGCCTTATTCTTGCGCGGTGTCGCCAGATGCCGGTCGAGACAGTTATAGCTGGCGTTGATTTTCCCGCCTGTAAACCATTTCGCGAATGGCGCCTCCCATTCGAGAGCCTGGTTGAAATCCTTAAACCACGTCAGCTCCTTGCGGGCAATGTCAGCCCAAAACGCAGGCGGGTCCTGCTTGGCGCGCTCATAAAGGTCGCGATAGGCGGCCATTCCCTTTACGTGGGCGCGCTGGACGAATTCGGGGCTGGGAGGATAGACGGGGATCTCGCTCATGATGAAAAAATGGAGTGTTCCGGAGGCTAGTTTATCGCACGAGCGGATTAGAATTTTGTTGAGCGATCAAGGGGCAGGGCGCCCGGCGCAGGCCGAGGGCCTGCCCCACAACACTGGTAGCTCCGGCGTCGGGCTTATGATGGAGCAGTCGTATGAATCCGATACCTCAAGAAAAGCAGCGAGCGCTTGTCGACCGGCTGATGCAGGCGAGTGGAGGCAGCTATTCGCCCGAAGTACGCCGGCGTTATTTCATCACCGGGCCGCAGTGGGCAGTCGCTTACGAGGGTCAGGCAGTCTTTCACGCGCCGGTGCGCTCACCGATCACGTTCGAAAAAGTGATTGAGGAATACAGCAGAATCGGCGTGGGCTACTGGTGTACGCACGACACGGACGTAATTCCGACAAACGATCTGTTTACTTCGAAGCAGGACGAGACTGTCGGGCGTATTAAAACCAGCCTCTCGAAGCACGGGATGAAATGCTCGATGGTGACAACCGAGACGTTCCATCACCCGGTCTGGGCCGCAAGCTCCGCTGCCGAGGCATCCGACGTTCGCGAATACGCCAATCGCCGCCTTTCGAATACGGTTTCCATCGGCCATCAACTCGGAGCGCAGTATTGTGTTTACTGGCCCGGCACGCTCGGCTACTACACGCAAGGCGCCATCGACGAGACGCAGACACTCCGGTGGTATGCCGACGGCATCAACGCCGCCTGCCAGGCGGACATTGAGCTAGCCCAAAAGCACCAGCGGCCCACTCTGAAACATTGCCTGGAAGCAAAGCCGTTCGAGCCGCAGGCGGAGATTCTGCTGCCGACCTCCGATGCGATGCTGGCGCTGATTTTCTCCGGGCTGATCAAGTATCCCGACATGGTGGGCTTGAACCCGGAATATCTGCACGAGCTAATGTGGGGCGGGGCGCCGCGCGCATCGCTCGCCCGAGCGCTGTTATGCGGCAAGCTGTTTCACTTCGACATCAACGACGGCTACCGGCTGAAACATGACGTGGATATCGCGGTAGGGTTGGTGAATCCACTGGACTGGCTGAATGTCCTGGTGTTGCTTCGCAGTCACGGCTACAACGGCCCGTTCAATCTCGATTACAAGCCGCCGCGGACGACCAGCAACTACGGCGTGTTCGCGGTAAGCCTGCCGAGTGCGGTCGATCGTTTCATCACACTGTGGGAGATGGCGGGCGAGGTCCAGTCGGATCCGATTATCAAAGAGGCGACGGATGCTCTGAAGGCCGGAGGCGCGGGCGCGAACGTCGCGGACGTAAACTCCATCGTCGAAGCCAATAAGGAGTTGCTGTCGCTGCATGAGCTAATTGGCAACCGGTTGTTCCAGATCCTGATCGGGGCGCACCGCGGCCGCACATACAGCCTCTGATATTCGGCTCAGACTGGTGAGATGTACCCGGCGTGCCCCCGCTCTACGCGAAAGAGGCCTCGACACGAGGAGGCGGCAGACTGAAGTCCGCGCCACCCAAGTAAAATTGGTCCAAATTCTCGATTTCGAGAACCAGGAACCACTAGCATAAAAGCAGAGGCATGGGTTTCGGAAAGCTGCTAATTGCCGCCGGATTGGTTCTGGTCTTCCTGGGGGTGGTTGTCGTTTTGATCTCCAGGACTTCCCTGCCCGTCGGCCGCTTACCGGGCGACATCGTCTGGCGTGGTAGGCACACGACCTTTTATTTCCCGCTTGTGACCTGCCTCATCCTCAGCGCGGTTGTTTCTTTGGTGCTGTGGCTTATTGGCCGCCGCTGATTGCGGTCATGCGGAAAAAACAAAACGGCATCCGCCGTAAGCCGCGCGAATGCCGTTTTAAAACCTTTATCCGGAAATCGGCTTACTTGCCGGGCTTCGGAGCTTCGGTCGAAGCGTTCTTCTTGTCTTTCTTGTGGTGCTTCTTCGCTTTCTTCGTTTTCGTCGTCGGTGCTGCATCCTGTGCAAACACGGTGGTGCCGGCCAGGAAAGAGAACGCCAGCATTGCGATCATCGCTTTTTTCATTTTTACGAGATATCTCCTAAGTTGATAACGAGCCTACGCTCTTGGTACTCAGGATCGCAGCCGGCGGGTGAATATGTCCTTAAGATTACGTTAATTATGTTTAACACCCGTCAGACTCGGCATCACGCCAGCCGTGAGCCCCAACTCTCGGGAGAGGGCTTCGGTAATTTTCTTCCTTACTGCTCGCCCGGTCTCCCTTTGAGCGACATCCGATATAGCAGGTGCTTCCGCAGCGGGTGATCCCCCGGCAACGAGGGGTGATCGAAATCGTCACTCGGACTGTGAGTCATGCCAAGCTTCTTCATGACTCGTCGGGATCTGATATTCGCGGGAACCGTGAAGGAAACCAGGGCATTGAGCGCTATACATTCGGATACGTAGTGGATTATTGCACGGGCGCCTTCTGTCGCAAATCCCTGCCCCCAGCAATCGGCCGATAGTCTCCATCCGATTTCCACGCAAGGTGTGAAGTGCGCCTCGAATGACGGAATATTGAGCCCGATGAATCCGATGAAAGAGTGGTTACGACGCAGTTCCACAGCGCAAAGTCCGAAGCCGTGTTGTCGGAAATGGCCTTCGATCCGATCCGCGAGCGCGTCACTTTGCTCGCGTGCGAGAAGGCCAGGCATGAACTCCATAACACGTGAGTCCGCATTCAGCTCAGAAAACGGCTCCCGGTCAGAGGGAAGCCAATGCCTTAGAATCAATCGCTCCGTTTCAGCGATGACCATGCGCTTCAACTATATAGTTTGCGGATCATGCGCGTAAAATGCCGCTCCCATTGACACGCGGCCTTGTTCGCTGGTGCAGCCCACACGGGCATCGTCTTCCGCACCGAACCTCGACTTATAAGGGGGGAGGCAACGCGCGCCTAACTCACCCGCTTATGAGGCGAAGAATTCGTCGCAGGCATTGCAAATAAAGAATTTCCCGACCTTAATCCTAATCAGTTGTGAGTGCTGATATGCTGAAAGTCCACTCCAGTTATGACGGGTTCCCAGGTGATCGGTGGGCGATACGAGATCCAAGCTGCGCCTATCGGACAAGGCGGCATGGGAGTCGTGTTTAAAGCGTATGACACGGTAACCAAGCGCTTTGTTGCATTGAAGACGATGTGGGGCAACTTCGATCCGGCTGCGGTCGAGTTGTTTGAGAAGGAATGGACGGTTCTGGCCCGCCTGAGCCATCCCAATATCGTCGATATTCTTGATACCGGCGAATATACCGAAAATGGGCAGCGAAAACCGTATTTTGTGATGCCCCTTTTACCGGGCGCAACACTGGACACATTAATCAAGGAAGCCAGCCAGCGCCTGACGGTGGAGCGCACGGTCGAAATCATCAGCCAGGCTTGCCGCGGGCTGCAGGCCGCGCACGATCAAGGATTGGTGCACCGCGATCTGAAGCCGAGCAACATCTTCGTGATGGACGACGACACGGTAAAGATTATCGACTTCGGAGTCGTCCACCTGGCCGATGCGCGCACCGTGACCGGAATCAAGGGAACGCTGCAGTACATGGCGCCGGAACAACTCGAAATGAAGCCGGCGACTCCGCTGTCCGACATCTTTTCTCTTGGAGTTGTTTGCTACGAGACGTTAACTCTTCGCAAACCGTTTGCACGCAAAAGCGAGGCCGAAGTGGTCGATGCGATCCGGACACACGTGCCTCCGCCCGCATCCGAAATCAGCCCGTCCGTGAACGCGCTCGTCAGCCGCACGGTACACAAAGCGATGGCGAAGCAGCCGTATCATCGCTTTTCAAACGCGCGCGAATTCGCCGACACGTTGCGGAAGGCGCTTCGCAACGAGCACATCGAGCGCTTCGACCGCACGAAAATCCAGCCGCGCATCGAGCGCACGAAAAAAGCCTTCGGCGAGGGCGATTACCAGTTCGCGCTGGAGATCCTGACCGAGCTCGAATCCGAAGGCAACATCGATCCCGAGATGTCGCTGCTGCGCATCCAGATCGAGCAGGCGAAGCGCTCGAAAACGGTGCGGCAACTGATCGACAGCGCGCGCATCCGAATGGACGAGGACGAGTTTCCGCTCGCTCTCCAGAAAGTGCAGGACGTTCTCGAAATCGATCCGAGCAACGTCGATGCCCTTGCCATCAAGAGCCAGATTGAACGGCAGCGGAGCGCCCGGCAAATCGATAACTGGTTCCGCCTCGCTCAACAGCACCTCGAGAATCAACTCTTCAGCCAATCCCGCCAGGCAGTCGAAGAAATTCTCAAAGTGGACGCTTCAAACACGCATGCGCGGTCGTTCCTGGCCGACGTCGACCGGAAGGAAGAAGAGGCCGCAAAGATCCGCGAGGAAAAGCAGAAGTTATATGAAGCCGCCCTCTCGTCTTATAAAAACGGCGCGATCACGACCGCGCTGAGCAAGCTTGAACAGGTTCTCGATCTGGGGCGGCAGCTTTCCGCCAATCCGCAGACCGACGCTCAATACCAGGTCTTTTACAACCAGATCCGCTCGGAGCGCGATGCAATTCATAACGGCTACGCGGAAGGCCGGAAGGCGCTCGCGGACCGCAATTTCGAGCGGGCACTTGAAATCTGCAACGAATTCTTGAGCCGCCGTCCGGGCGATCCCATGTTCAAGTCGCTGAAGATCGAGGTGGAGGAGACGCAGCGCCAGGAGAAATCCGCAGCCATCGCCGAAATCAACCAGCGGGTGGAAGCCGAAGCCGATCTGGACCGCAAGTTCAACATCCTGAAGGAAGCCAAGGAGCGCTATCCGAACGAGCCGCTCTTTCAGCAATCTTTGCAGTTGATTAAGGAACGCCGCGATCTGGTGAATTCGATTATTGCGCGGGCGCGCCATTTCGAAGAGAGCGGCCAATTCAACGAAGCCTGCAGCCAGTGGGACATTCTGCGCAACATCTACCGCCAGTATCCAGGGCTCGATTTCGAAATCCAGCGCCTGGACCGGCGGCGCGAGGAACAGGCGCGCGAAGAGGCCAAGGCCCGGTGGGTCGAAAAGGTAGACCGGTCGATGGCATCGGGCGAGTACGACAGGGCCGGAGACACGGCACAACAGGCCCTCGGCGAATTTCCGGAGGACGGCGAGCTCACCCGTTTGCAGAAGTTGGCTGAACTGGCCCAGAAGAAGAGCCGGGAAGCTCACTCCCTGCTCGAAGAAGGCCAGCAGCTTTGCGCCGGTAAGGATTGCGCGGCGGGCATTGAAAAATTGCGGCAGGCTCTGCGGCTCGATGAGAAGAACCACGCCGTCCGCGCGGGACTGGTGGGGGCGTTGGTCGAGCATGCCCGCGCTTTGGTTGGCCAGGACTGGCGCGCGGCGGAACCGGTTGTGGCGGAAGCGCTCGATGTCGAGGGCAGCGATCCGGTTGCCAAAAGTCTCGCCAGTCTCATCGACGACTATAGGCGCCGTGAAATCGTCGACGGCTATCTCACTGAGGTGCGCGATCTGCAGGCGGCGGGAGATCTCGAGGGAGCGCGTGCAAAGCTGGAACAGGGTCTCGCGGCATATCCCAACGAGATCCGGCTCTCGCAACTCTACGGGAACGTTCGCGCCGCGGTGGACGCTCGTCGGGGAGAAGCCCGCAAGAAGGTTGAACCGGCCGATTTAGACGCAACGGCTCTATTTTCTCCCGCGCAGGGAACTCCCATGCCGGCGGAAACGATTGTACAGCCGCTTTCGACCAGCCGCCAACCGGCCGCGCCGGAACCTGCCGCCCCCGGCAAGACCGAAGCTCCAGCGGTGCCGGGACGCGTATCTCCTCTGCCTGCTGCCCCACCGCCCACTCCAACAAAGAATGCGGCGCCCCCCGTGCCGCCACCCGAGGAGACTCGATCCTCCGGCCATGGCGCCCCGCCTGCCCCGAAAAAGAAATCCTCCTGGCTGCTCCTTGGGGCAGCCGCGGTCGTCGTTATTGCGATCGCTTCTTACGTGATAGTGAAGCATCAATCGAGCGGCGCCGCTACGCCTGCGCCGGTATCGGCAGCCGCCGCATCCGTCAAGTTTTCAGCCAATGTGGACGGCGTTCGTTATTTGGTCGACGGGCATCCCGTACCGGGCGGAGACGTCTCGCTTCCGCCGGGAGCACACTCGGCCGAAGCGGACGCGGACGGCTATCAGCGGTCTGTCCAGAGCTTCACGGTGCCCGCCGGCGCGTCCGGTCCAATCACCGTGCAATTTACGCTACAGCCGGCGCTTCCGGAACTCCGCATCACGTCGGACCTGAAAGCCGGCAAGGTTGTGATCGACGGCAAAGACACCGCGGATCTCCAGGAAGGCAATATCGTGAAGGACGGCTTGCCGCCCGGCGATCACACTTTGAAAATTTTGGATAACGGACGCGAAGTATTCAGTTTTCCGTTCACAGTGACGCCCAAAGAAGCGGTTACGATCACGGGTCCGATCCAATCGTCGCAGACCAGCGGAACGGTTGTCAGCTCGTTCGGCGGCAACGCGCGCGTGTATGCGAGTTCCGGTCTGAAGGGAAACCTGTCGGGCCAGAGTCTACAGCCGATTCCGGCTAGTGGCCTACCCGTGACATTGGTTTCGAGCGCCCCCAGCGACTTTGTCGTCCAGAGCGGAAATCAGCAAAATCATTTGAATATCGCGCTTTCCCCCGTTCCGGTTTTATCCGTTCAGCTTGGGGCGGAACGAAACACAGGGACGCTGCTGGTCCAGTCCAATGTGCCCGACGCACAAGTGTTTGTGAATGGAGAGCAGTGGAGGAAGCCGCTCGCCGACGGCAGCCGCTTGATCGTGCTCTCGCCGCAGACTTACAGCATCAAGCTGTCTCGCGATGGCTATCAGGATTCACCTGCGCAGACGGTGGAGATCAGGAAAGGCGAGCAGCAGCAACTGCAAATCAATCTGACGGCCATGCCTCAGAAAGCGACACTCGCTTTCGACGGACTTCCGGCGGGCGCGGAAGTTATAATTGACGGCGTTCACGCGGGCATTACCAATCCGGCCGGTAACTTCAGTTCGGATGTCGCTCCCGGCAGGCATGCCGTCACGCTTCACAAGGCGGGCTACGAGGACACGGGGATTACTCGCGAGTGGCAAGCGGGTATAAACAAGGTGGCGGGCGTGCAAATGGCGAAGGCGGCGACCGGCACGCTGAGTTTCGAAATCAATCCCGGAAACGCGCGGATCAGCTTTCGCCGCGCTGGAGACACGGCCGCGCACGACGCGAAAAACGGCTCATCCGTATCCGTGAAACCAGGCGATTACCAGGTCACGGCGAATGCGGATGGATATACGGCAAAAACCAGCACGGTGGCGGTCGCTACTGGAAAAGAGATGGTTGTCGATTGGACCTTAGCCTCGAGCAAGAAAGCTTCGCCGACGGGAATCGACGCATTCGAAAATGCACCGGATTGGAAGGCGGACGGCGCGTGGTACTCGCACCAGGGATCGGGCGATAGCTGGCTGCGGCACAATCAAGGCTCGTTCACGTTCGCGATTCTGAAGCAGGTTTCAAAGCGCTTCGGGTTTTCGAGATTTACACCGGTGGAGTGGAGTGTCGACGACAAGGACGGCAGCCGCATCGAGTATTCGCTCGATAACAAGCAACTTCGCCGGCGGGTTATCGGCGCGGCCGGAAAGGCGGCGGAAAAGCGCATCGATATTTCGCTCGGATCGAAGGACTATTTCACTCTGCAGGTCGCGATTGCCGATGCCTCCGTAACGGTCGGGATTAACGGCAAGACAGTCGACACCGTGAAACGGCCCGATCCGAGCGCGCCGCTCGGAAAATTCGGTTTCCATGGATCGGTTGAACTCGTCGTGCAGGTCGTCCCGCGGTAGCGTCCCGGAGCTGCCCCTGCACGATTCGAGGGTTTGCCCCGGCGATCCGTCATGATACAAAATCGGCGTTCAGTCAATTAGACTGGCAATTTCTGTTTCGACTCCCCGCCGAGCGGGAAGCGGATACGCAAGACACGTTCGCGGGCGCGCTCTTCCGTGAGATTGCGGCTGCGCGCCTGTAACAGGTGCTCAAGCGAGATGATGCCCAGCAGTTTGCGGTGATCCCACGGATCGACGACGGGGAATCGAGTCAATCCGCTTTCGACCATCCGGTAGACCACCACGCGGAGCGGTTCTTCCGGATAGGCGATCACCGGCGACTTGCTGGCAATCTCGGCCACCGTTCTATTCATTTCCGCCGGAGATGATTCGGATAACACCTTCTGGAGCAGATCGCGGTTAATGACGCCGACGAGGCGCCGGTCTTTATCGACCACCGGATAAATGTCCTGCCCGCGCGCGCCGTTGCGGCGCACCATCAATTCGCGCACGGAGGTAAGCGTATCGGTTGCGGGCAGCGCCACAAGGTTGGTGCGCATCACTTCCTTTACGAACAGGATCTCGAGCGGATCGACCGCGTATTCGCGGCTCAGGTGATAACCCCGGCGGGCGATCTTCTCGGTCAAAATGGACCGCTTCATTGTTAAGACCGTAACCAAGTAGGCCACGAAGCACGTGACCGTTAGCGGCAGCACCATGTTGATATCGTGCGTCAGTTCCACCGCGAATACGGCGGCGGTAAGCGGCGCTCCAATGGTGCCCGATAGGACGGCGCCCATGCTGACAAGCTCCCAGAAGCCCAGGCCGTACTGTGGCAGGAACATCGATTCCACGGCGCCCAGGGCGGCGCCCATCATCAGCAAGGGCGCCAGCACGCCTCCCGAAGTGCCGGACCCGAGCGACGCAACCCAGACGACGGACTTGACACACAAGACGCCGACAATCAAATAAAGTGGGACATTGCCCTGCAGCAGACGCCCGATGACGTCATAACCCACGCCCAAGGCCGGCGGGAAGATATATCCGCCAACGCCAACGACAACGGCCCCCATGGCCGGCCACCACATCCAATGGATCGGAAGCTTCGTAAAGCCGTCCTCCACCGCATAAATAGCGCGTGAGAGAATGCCGGCCACGATCGCGCCCAGAATACCCGCAAGCACGCACCCGAGCACCCCATCGACACCGATAAACGCCGCATGCGCCGGCACTGGAAACAACGGACCCATGCCAAGGACATATCTCCGGCAAACGCCGGCCGTCAGCGCGGCAATGGCCACGGGAACGGCACTGCGCGGCTTCCACTCAAATAACAGCAATTCAATGCCGAGCAGTGTCGATGAAAGGGGCGCCGCGAACGTCGCCGACATGCCCGCGCACGCGCCGGCGACGAGCAGCGTCTTTCGTTCCGCGCTGGTCAAATGGAAAAATTGCGCAATCAGCGAGCCGAAGGCTCCACCGGTCATGATGATGGGGCCTTCAGCGCCAAATGGTCCGCCCGAGCCGATGGCGATAGCCGCCGAGATCGGCTTCAAAATAGCCAGCTTCGGCTCGACTCGGCTGCCACTCATCAGTATGGATTCAATCGCTTCCGGAATGCCGTGCCCGCGTATCTTGTCCGAGCCGTAACGCGCCATGAAGCCGACGATTAGGCCGCCGATAATCGGCGCAAGGATAACCAGCCAACCCAACTGGTTGTGCGCCGGAGATGTCATAGCGAAATCCCAGCGCTGATAAAAGAACAGATTCGTGACCAGTCCGATCAACCGGAGCAAAACCCATGCGGACGCCGTGCCCACCAGTCCTATAAAAAAGGCCATGACGCATATGGGAACCACCCGCCACGTCGTGGTGAAGTCACCCAATTCACCAGCCGGGTTCTTCCCGTGATGTTTTGACTTAGTCTCTTCTTCGCTTGGAATGGCGGCCCCTGAAGCCGAATTCATGATCTAAACTCCCACTTCCGCTTCATCTACCCGCTGAAGGACGTTGTCCAGAGCATGCGCCAGCTCCGGGCCGGAAGCCTCCAGTTGCTGCCAGTGCAGCAAAGACAACTTTTGCAACAGGGCTTCCCCCTCCGGCGTTAATTCCACCAAAACCTCGCGGCGATCCTCCTCGCGGGTACGGCGCACGACGGCGCCACGATCCGCCAAGCGATTGATTAATTCCACCGCACTGTGATGGCGGATACATAACCGTGAAGCCAGCGCCGAGATTGTAGGACGAACATCCGACGGCAGCCCTTTAATGGCCAGCATTAGCTGGTGCTGCTGCGGCTCAATACCCTGATCTCGTGAAGATTGCTCACTGAAATGCAGAAACTCACGAATTCGGTAGCGAAATTCCGCGAGCAGGCGATACTGTTTTGCCGAGATGTCGACCTCGGGGGTGACTTGCGCTTTTTGCACTACAAAAGTATCGTATCACGACATATTGGGCCAGCACCACGGGCGACCTACAACTTTCGCCTTTTCTACTTAATGTCTCGCCAAAAAAACTATTTCCATCCGGACGCAACGGAGCAAGCTTCCCCCGGTTTCGACGAGCAGCCATCGGCGGCGGCTTCACGGCTGTCATCAAATGGCCCGGTCGGATTTCAGGCCTGTCACATTTACTATCTGGCAATAGTGGGGGAAAGGTACTTCTTATAACTTCTAGCAGAGTTATGCTGGCTCAGGCGGACTTATCTATCTTAGATGCCGTGGCGCTGACTGCAGTGGTCAATTTGGTATTTGAATAGCCAGCGGCACGTACTTATTATTCAATCTGAACTAAGTAACATCGGAGAGGAAGAAAGGATGACTCACGGTTATATATTCCATACAGACTCATTGAAACGATTGGAGGTTTTATGACAGAAACAACTTCGGAATATGTTGCCCCGGCTCAACCGGCTATTTGGAGACGCATTTCATGGCCAGCCGTTTTCGCCGGGACGTTCGTAGCTCTTGCAATGGAGCTGCTCTTCAGCGCTTTCGGGCTATTCATCGGCTTCACCTTGTCGAGCCCTGGTGGGACTGACACCTGGGCAAAGATCTGGTATTTCGTTACCGCATTCGTCGCCTTATTTACAGGCGCCTGGGTAGCCGCCCGCTTGTCCACGAATACGTCCGGAAGTGGCCGAATTCATGGCGCGGTTACATGGGGTCTGACCACAATGGCGACATTCACGTTTACCGCGTGGCTATTTTCCGGAGTGCTAACTACATGGATTACAGCTCTTCGGACACCGGCGCTTGCAACGAACACTGCGGCGGCAACAGCACAGGCAAGCTCAGCACTAAATGCGGGCGAAGCCTCGACGCTGTTCCTTGTGATATTCGGCGGAATTCTGTGCGGTTGCGTCGCCTCCCTGATCGGCGGAGCGATGGGAAGCGGCGAGCGGTTCCCGTTTGTGCCGGTACGGTTACGAATGCCGGAGCACGGCGGCGTTCCTTCTCCGCACTCGGGAACGGCCTGACCGGTCTTTCGCGAATCACAAATCCGGACCTTGAAGCCGGAAACTGCGCGAACGGAGGGCGTTAGCGCTGATGGAGTTCCGCTTGCCCTATGGCCGCAGGCGATTCGCTTTCTTCACGACGCGAGCGCCGACGGCGCCGCTTCGCTTCATTCTGCTCCGCTTGGCGCCATGCCAGCATGCCCACTAGCGCAAAATACCATCCGCACGTTCCCATTCGCGCGAACGGGTAATCGACTACGGCGTGTAAGCAGAATGCCAGGAGTCCAACTGCCCAAACAGAACGGACCGAAGGCCGTACGCTCCAGAGAATCAGGAAGGTCATGATGCAGGCGAAGGGTATGCCGCCTTCCGCCGCCCACTCCAGATAATCATTGTGTGCCTGGTTCACCCAGGTTCCATCGTCATAGACAGCGAACATCTTGTACACGGGAACGTACGCGCCCAAGCCCCAGCCGGTCAGCGGCCGGGCTTTAATCATCGCCAGGGACGCCTCATTGATCTGACGCCGCGTGGCAAGCTGATCGGGGCGTTCTAGTTTGTGCAGCACGGTTTTAAAGCCGGCTACGTAAATGAATCCCAAACTCAATAGCAGCGTCAGGCCAATCACCTTTAACGACAGGACGCCGCGGCGGCGCAGAAACGTAAGGAAAAGAAGCGCAAACAGCTCAGCAACGACGATTGCGGCGCCTGCGCGAGAACCGCACGCCACCACAGCGCCAATCTGAAGTGCGCTCAACAGCAACCAGTTGTATCGAGGTTCGCGGTGATTCAAGCCCAGCCATAAAGTGATTGGCAGACTCAGCTCGATAAATTGCGAAAAGTTGTTGTAGTAAGCGAACGTGCCGTAGACATCCGGAAATCCGCTCGGAAACAGCCAGAAATACTTGCCGGTATGCGATGCCTGCTGCAAAACATCGAGCAGCGCCATCCCGCTGCCAAGGAGAGCGAATGCCGTTCGGAACTGCTGCGCCAGGCGCGCAGTTTGGAACAGTTGCGTGGCGAGCATCGCGATCATGGCGGCTGTAAACCAATACAGCGTCTTTTCCCAGCCGTTCGCAACAATCTTCTGATCGGACCAGAGTGTCTGGCCTACGCCATAAAGCGCCATCAGCAGCGGACAAACAAACGCAACGCTCCAATGAAAAGTCTGGCGGAGGCCAAAGATAAGATAGAAGGCTGCCAGCGCCAGAACCAGCGCCGAAACGATATGCAGGCTGATAAGCGAATAATCGCCAATAGTAAAGGTGAAGGCGGTGAGCAGTACGAACAATGCCCAGGCGGCGCCATGATCGAGCAGCGTCAATCCACGCGCCGGCCGCTCCCCGGCCGATGGTTCCATCAAGGATGCGAAATTTCTAAAAGGATAACAGTCCGGCAGCCAGAAAGGCAGGAGTGATATGAAGAGTTTCAGGAAAGAGCTGTGGTTCGAGTTGCCCACGCGTCGAGGATTCGTGAACATTACGCGAGACGTTGCGGCGTGCGTACGCGAAAGCCGCGTGCAGGAAGGGCTCGCACTGGTGAACGCGATGCACATCACCGCTTCCGTGTTCATCAACGATGACGAATCGGGTCTGCATCGGGATTACGAGCGGTGGCTCGAACAACTCGCCCCGCACGAACCGGTGGCCCACTACGAGCACAACCAGACCGGCGAAGATAATGCGGACGCACATTTGAAACGCCAGGTGATGGGCCGTGAAGTGGTAGTCGCCATCACTGCCGGCAATCTCGATTTCGGACCATGGGAACAGATCTTTTATGGCGAATTCGACGGCCGACGGCGCAAGCGCGTGCTAGTGAAAATCATCGGAGAATAAGCCTGGGAATAGAGGTGTATCTGCTGGTCAATTGAACGCGTTCAGATAAAATAGAATTTGAAGTACGCAAATTCTCCCTTCCGCGTCTGCGCAGTCAACTATCTCAACACCGTGCCGCTCGTATGGGGCATGCAGCACGGTCCACAACGAGAACAGGCCGCACTGACTTTTGAAATACCCGCGATTTGCGCCGAGGTTATCGAACGCGACGAAGCGCAAATTGGCTTGGCGCCGGTTGCGGAAGTGGCGCGCCAGGGGCTCGAAATCGCTCCAGGTTATGGCATCGCCTGCCATGGCGCGGTGCGTAGCATTTTGC
Source organism: Bryobacterales bacterium KBS 96 (assembly GCA_000381625.1). Lineage (GTDB taxonomy): Bacteria > Acidobacteriota > Terriglobia > Bryobacterales > Bryobacteraceae > KBS-96. The sequence goes on along the minus strand of KB906767.1, from coordinate 5,735,912 downwards.
TGGTCTCTCGAGTGCCAGTCAGGAGCATCAGAACGCTTGCGGCAGATCTGAGTTCGCGGACTTCGGTCCAGTTAGCGCGCGTGGTGCTTCGAGAGCTATACGGCGCCCAACCTGAGTTTCGGGCGCGGCCCCCGGTTCTTGAGAATATGCTCGCCGAGTGCGAGGCGGCGCTTCTGATCGGCGACCCGGCGCTCCGTCTGGATCCCGCCGCTCTGCCTTACAACACGCTCGACCTGGGAGCCGAATGGCAGGCCCTCACCGGCCTTCCAATGGTGTTCGCCTTATGGGCGGGAAAAGCGCCGCTCGGCGACGGCATCGGTCAAATTCTCGAAGGCTCATACCGGTTCGGCCATGCCCACATCGACAACATCGTGGAGCAGCAGTTCCCTATCCGGGGTGTTACGCGCGAACTGGCGAACGAATACCTGACGCATTACATTCATTTTGAAATCGGCGATTTGGAGATGAAGGGGCTGGAAGCCTTCTTAAAGCTCGCCGGGCTGCCGCAGATCGCCTTGGCGCAGGCAGCTTCGCAGTAAAATCGATATGTCGGACGATAACGGCAAACCATGATTACGAGACAGCAAGCGATCGACCTGTTCCGCAGCGACGACCTTGTCGGCATCGGCATGGAGGCGGATCAGATCCGGCGGAAACTGCATCCGGAAGGTATTGTCAGCTACATCATTGACCGGAATATCAACTACACGAATTTCTGCACCGAGTACTGTAGCTTCTGCGCGTTCTACCGGCCTATGGGACATGCGGAAGGCTACATCCTGCCCAAGGAAACGATATTCGATAAGATCCAGGAGACAATCGACCTTGGCGGGACCGGGATACTGATGCAGGGCGGTCTGCATCCGGACTTGAAGATCGAGTGGTACGAAGATCTGCTGAGTTCGATCAAGAGCCGCTTCAACATCTGGACCCACTGTTTCTCCGCTCCGGAAATCGTGAACATTGCGGAGGTCAGCGGCCTATCTCTGCGCGACGCCATCGCCCGGTTGCGCGATGCGGGCCTCGATTCAATACCCGGCGGAGGCGCCGAGATTCTGGACACCGATGTCCGCCATCGCATCAGCCGATTGAAATGCTCCGTGCAGGAATGGATTGATGTCCATCGTACGGCTCATTCGCTGGGCCTGCGCACGACAGCGACGATGATGTTCGGAACCGGCGAGACGATCGAGCAGCGGATCAATCATTTCGAAATTGTCCGGCAAATTCAGGAAGACACCGGCGGGTTCACGGCGTTTATTCCATGGTTCTTTCAGCGGGAGTACACGTCGCTCGGGCGGTTTGTCAAAGAAGAGGCAACCGCGGTGGAATACCTCAAGATGCTCGCGCTTTCCCGCATCTACCTCGACAATGTCCTGAACGTCCAGGCATCGTGGGTGACGCCGGGCCTGAAGGTCTGCCAGCTCGGATTGCGATTCGGCGGGAACGACGTCGGCAGCATCATGATTGAAGAGAACGTGGTCTCGGCGGCCGGTACACATCACCGCGCCTCCGAGGAACAACTCCGTAAACTGATCCGCGATGCCGGATTTACGCCGAAGCAGCGCGATACGCTCTACAGAACTTATTATTTGAATTGAAAATCGCGGGCCATGACTTATAGCGAGGTGGCTCCGACCTCCGGCGCCTTCCGGCTTATGGCCGCCTGCGTCGTGATGGAGCCGCCAGGATGGTGTGCATCATACGTCGCCACGGCAGCATTGATGGTGTCGACCGCGGAATCCTCTCCGCCGCTTCCGTTCAGCATCATATGGAATAGATACCGGTCCGGCCAGCACTTGCCATAGTAGCGTTTGATGAAGGCGGCGCGTTCGTGGTCGATAGTGTCGATCAAGTGCGCCGCCTCGGCGCCGCTCTTGCCTTCTTTCCGCAACCGCCGCATCTTTTGTTCTCGCGTTGAGTACACAAATACGTGGAAGGCATTGGGCAGATCCTGCAAGAAATAGGCGGAACCGCGGCCTACAATGACACAGTTTCCGGCCGCCGCCACCCGGCGCACGATCTTCTTCGTAAGCTGGACCATTACATCGGCATCCAGCAGCTCAAGTTTCTGAGTATTCATGTTACCTTCGAAACTGCCGCGGACGAAGGACTTCATGAGACGGTAATAGAGCGAATCGTTTCGTTCCTCGCGTTTCTCGACAACGGATTGTTCGCACTTCGCGAGCTTCGCGATCTCAGAGGTCAGCGCCTGATCCCACAATTCCCAGTGGCGTTGACCAGCCAGACGGGCCGCAATGGCCGCGCCGCCGCTGGCGTATTCGCGATCAATCGTGATAACTCCGATCATTTTAGAGCCTCCGCGAGTTGGCGTTCTCTATACGTTCGCGCTCCTCTAGCTATGCACCAGATTACAGCTATTTCTCCAGGCACGCCACGCCCCATCTCCGCTAGGGCTCCGCTTCCAGGCTGCCCGCGTGAGGAAACGCGGATACAAAAAAGGCGCCGGTCCTTTCGGTCCGCCGCCTCTTTGCTGTAAAAGAAAAGTCCGGGATTTAGCTGGTTTGCTGTTTCTGCGGCTGAGCAGCCTTCATCTTCTTAATGTCGAGCGACTTGTTGTACCATTTCTCCGCCTGCGCCAAGTCGGCCTTGGCGTCTTCCGGCGTGTCGGCGAGATCCGCCCGTTTCCGAAGCAACAGGTTGAGGTAGGTCATGGCGTCGTCGTATTGGGGATTCAGATCGATGGCCTTCTGCAGATAATTCATGCCATCGTCGACGATTTTGCCGTATTTCTCTTTGAGAGCTTCCCGCTCTTTCTCGTTTTTAATGGGGCTGTCGTCGTCAGCCTTTATGCCGAGTTTGGCGCGAACCGTGCCGATAGCCGGAAACGCCTCCGCCCAGGCAATGACGCCAAGGCTGTAATAGGCTTCCGCATTCTTCGGATCCGTCTCAATGCGCCGGATGTTCCACTTCCGCGCTTCGTCCAGATCCTTTTCTTTCTCCTCGGGCGTTCCAGACGCCGCTTGACTATAAGCCATGGACGCCATGGACGCCAACGCGGTCTCGTTCTTCGGATCTTTGTCGAGAACCTTCTGGAATTCGGCCCTGGCCGCCGACAACATCCGGTTATTCTCCGGCGTATCGGCGCCTGGAATCCACTGAGTGAAATAAGACGTCGCCAGGTACAACTGCGCGTTCTGGTTCGTCGGATCCAACTCGACCGATTGCTTGAAATGATTAATTGCGTCCTGATAGTGAGTATTCTTGTACGCCTGGACGCCCTGATTCATCTGGTCGCGGGATTTCAATTTGTTGCATGCCACACTGGACAGCGCCAGAATAAGCGCCGCCCCCAGAATCATCCATTTTGATTTCTGCATCGCTGATCCTTCCCTCTACGTTGTAGCTGGTCTCTCCTTGCAGTCCACTGCCGTCCACTTCACCCAAGGCGCGGAGCACCGCGCGGTTGAAGTGGATGACGTGGGTTGTTACTGGCCTGCCTCGATTTTGGGAGTCATGATTCCGACCTTCATGTCGGGGTCGGCGCCTTTCGCGGCGTCGATCGCCAGAGCGACGTAACGGTATTCGAGGTCCTTGTCCCCCTTCACAAACACCACCTTCTGAGCGCGCGATTTAAAGATATCGGCAAGGCGGCCCTGCAGATCTTTCGCGGCGACAGGATCGGTGTTAATCGTCATGCTGTGATCGGCCTTAATCTCAATGACGACGTTCGGATCCTGGCTTGGAGGCGGCGGAGGCATATTCGGGGGCGGGGGTTGCGGAGCCAGTGCGTTGAGACCGTGCGGCGTCAACGGCGTGATCACCATAAAGATGATGAGCAACACCAGCAGCACGTCGATAAGCGGCGTGACGTTCATGTCTACAAGCGGGCCCGCGTTCTTGCCGCCAACTGCCATTGACATAATGCTTTACTCCTTCTTCTTTTACCCTAAAATTGTTTGGCTGCGAGACCGGTTGACTACAGCGCCGGCGGATTATGGCGATTCGTATCCTGAATTTGCTCGGTCCACAGACCCAATTGGTCTACTCCCGCGGTTCTCAGCGAATCGACCACATTTTCGAAAACTTCATACCGGGACCGCGCATCCGCTTTGATGTAAACCGTTTTGTCGGAGCGGCTCGATTGCAAATCCTTGACCTTTTCCGGCAACTGGTCGATCTGAATCAAGCTGTTTCCCGGGCTGAAAAACACTTTCCCATCGCGCGTAATCGCAACGATGATGGCGTCTTCCTTATCGGCTTCCTGCATCTTGACCGGGTTATGCGCTTTCACCAAATCCACGTTCACGCCCTTCGAAAGCATTGGCGTGATCACCATGAAGATGATGAGCAGCACGAGCATGACATCGACCATCGGCGTGACATTAATTTCCGAGACGACTGGGGGCGCTTTCATTTTGGCCATTGTCTGGTTCTCCCTTATTACTTGGCTCCCGGTATGTTAGTGGCGGGGTGGGAGTCTTCACACCCCGCCAAGGATTCAACCTGAGCTAAGCGTTCCTGCCTGAAGGCTCTACTTCGCTACTCGCTGGCTGCGCTTCAGGAAATAGTCGATCAGTTCCGAGCTGGAATTGTCCATCTCAACATCAAACGCTTCGATGCGATTGGTGAAGTAGTTGAACATCCAGACGGCCGGGATAGCCACAAACAAACCGACAGCGGTGGTGATCAAGGCTTCCGAAATACCGCCGGCGACGGCGCCGATACCAGTGGACTTCGAAGTTGAAATCGACTGGAAGGCGTTCATGATGCCAACGACGGTTCCGAACAGACCGACAAATGGCCCGGTGGATCCGATGGTCGCCAAGCTACTGACGCCGCGTTTCAACTCCGCGTGAACGATAGCCTGGGCACGTTCGAGAGCGCGACGCGAGGCCTCGATCTCTTCACCGGAAATTTCATTACTGAGCTGGTGCGCCTTAAATTCCTGCAAGCCCGCTACAACAACCTTGGCCAAGTGGCTCTTGTTGTAACGGTCGGCGATCTTGATGGCTTCGTCGAGCTTGCCTTCACGGAGCGCCCCGGCGACAGCAGGCGCAAACTGACGCGATTGCTTACGAGCGGCGCTAAACGCGATGAGCCGATCGATCATAACGCCAATCGACCACGCGGACATAATAAAGAGCACAAAGACTACGATTTTGGCCAGGGTGCCCATGTTGCCCCAGACTGAGCGCGGATCGAAGCTGATCCCTTCGGATTCCTGCAGCAGCCAGAGTGCCCATACTTGAACTTGTAACAGCATGCTTATCTCCTAAAAAGGTTGAATCTAAATTCCTCTAAACTTTACGATCTGTCCTTAACTACTGACTCAAAGTGAAGTTCACCACTATATCAGTGATAACGTCCACCGGCTCGCCATTGAGCATGGTGGGCTTGTAACGCCACTGCTCAACAGCTTGCTTGGCCGCATTTACCAGCAGCGGATGACCACGCACCAGCTTCAATTCGCGAATGCTGCCATCTTTACCAATAATTGCAGTAAATTCCACAGTTCCCTGCACGCGCGCGGACTTGGCAAGCGGTGGGTAGACCGGCATCACCTTGTGGATGAGATTCGCTTCCTGCACCTTGCCGCCGACTCGCACCGGCCCGGTGGGAGCGGCCTTCTTCGGAGGAGGCGGTGGAGGAGCGGCGGACGGCACGCCGCCGACAACGCCACCGATTACTCCGCCCAGCGAACCGCCCGGAACGCCGACGCCGCCGACGACGCCCGCCGTGTCGGGAGGCGGAGCGGTGTCTTCAATCTTCGCGACCTCTTTCGGCACCACCTTCGGCGCAATCAATTGATTTGCGACAAATTGCTTCACAACCGGCTTCACCACTTTCACCTGCTGCGGTGGGGGCGGCGGTGGCGGTGGCGGTGGCGGTGGGGGGGCAACCAGCATACTCTTCAATTGCGCGGTCTGCAGTTGCTGAGTGTAAATGAGCGGAATCAAGATCGCGATGCCGATGGCCAGACACTGGAGGAACAGTGACAACAGAATTGTGGCCGGCCGTTTGGTCTTTGCTTGTCCGTCGACGAATGTTTGTTCAAACATCGGAATCCCCTTGTTTTCGATCACGCACCCAAACGGGGCGCGCGTCAAGTTCTTTCGTCCTGGCCGATAGCCAATGCTATCGTGCTATCCAACCGCGCGATGCGACTGGACTGACATTCTATTACTTTGTCTTCTTGCCTGCTACTTCGTTACTTTGGCCGCTCCGCGCGTTGCGGGCGTTGCCGTCCTCGACGTCTTCTTGCGCTGGTCCGCAAAATTCTTCCCGAAGATAAGAATCGGACTTGCAATGAAGATCGATGAATACGTGCCGATAATAATGCCGATCACCAGCGCGAACGAAAATCCGTTCAGCACCTGGCCACCGAAAAGATACAGAGATAATGCAGTCAGCAGCGTCAGACCCGAGGTCAATACCGTCCGGCTCAACGTCTGGTTAATGCTCGCATTCACCAGTTCACTGAAAGAGCCACGACGCTGCAGTTTGATGTTCTCGCGAATTCGATCGAAGACAACAATGGTGTCGTTCATCGAATAACCAACTAGTGTGAGCAATGCGGCGAGAACCGTCAAGTCAATCGCCTTATTAAAAATCGAAAAAAGTCCTATCGTGATGATGGTGTCGTGAAAAACGGCTATTACTGCCGCTACTCCGTATACCCACTCAAAGCGGAATGCGATATAAACCAGCATCGCCGCAAGGGCGTAGAGCACCACCAGCACCGCCTGATGCCGCAGGTCGGCGCCGATCTTCGGTCCGACAACCTCCACTTTCGAATAGTGAAGTCTACTGGGATAGCACTGCTGCTTCAGAACTTGTAAAACCTGGGGAGTGACGCCCGGCACGGACGCGAGATGGTCCAGATTCAGGATGAGGCCAGAACGTGGCGCGGTATCGCGGAAGGTAAGAATCGCTTTGGCCAGCGCTTGCAACTGGTCCTCGGAAACCGCCACCGAAGCGTTTTGCAAGGGGCTGCGGAGGCGGTCGGCAAGATCGGCCGCGCCAATATTATTGATATCCAGCTTGCCGTTCTTCTGGCCAAACGCATCATTGAGCGCATCCACCATTTGCTGGCGCTCCAGGTTCAGTGTTTTCTCGTCCTTTACTTCGGTCGAAACTATCACTTCTTGCGAGTTGGTGATCTCCTGGACCTCGATTTCGCCGGGTATTCGCTTCCGGATAGCCGAGCGAATCTCTTCGGCCGAGGGCCGATGCGAGAACTTCACGGTCATCTGTGCTCCCCCGTTGAAATCGATCCCGTACTTCGGACCACCCTTTATTGCCAAACTAATCAGGCCGGCCGCCGTGAGCACAAGCGAAAGCGCAATGAACGCCCACTTCTTGCCCAGAAAGTCAAAATTCGTTGATTTGAAAATTTCCATCGAGCTCTACGGGCCGGCATTAACTAGGTAGACACCGGCATGTCAAAAAGTGTTCCCAAACTGGAGCTGGATAATCGGCCCAAAACAGCCATTTTTTTCCAACGCCTCAAATACTTAAATGCTTCACGGGCACGGGCCGGGATAGTTCCCAATCGAAGATGACCTTCGACACAAACACGGCAGTGAAAATGTTAGCAACCAGACCAATAACCAAAGTGACGGCAAACCCCTTTACGGGGCCGCTTCCAAGCATGAAGAGGATGGCGCAAGAGACTACCGTGGTCACGTGGGTGTCGATAATCGTGATCAGCGCCTTATCAAACCCGGTATCGACCGCGGCTCGAATGGCCTTGCCCGCTTTCAGTTCCTCCCTGATCCGCTCAAAAATAAGCACGTTACTGTCAACCGCCATGCCGATCGTCAGAATAACGCCGGCGATGCCGGGCAGCGTCAGCACCGCGCCGAAGTAACTCAGGCAGGCAATTAAAATAACGGCGTTCAAAATCAAAGCCAGCACGGCGTTGATTCCGGAACGTTTGTAATAGATCAACATTGCCGCGATCACGGCGAGAACTCCCGCGATACCGGCAGTAAATCCTTCGCGGATGGAATCGTTGCCAAGCGACGGACCGACCGTATTTTCCTGCATGAAGACCACGCTTGCGGGCAGCGATCCCGCGCGAAGATTCAACGCCAGATCGGAGGCTTCCTGCTGCGTCCCGACATTTTCGATGACGCCGTTATCGCTGATCTGTCCCTTGATGCTCGGGGCCGTGATGACATTGCCATCCAGCACGATAGCCAGCCTGTCGCCAATATGCGATCCGGTAAAGGAAGAGAACCGCCGCGCAGCCGTCTGGCTCAGCACGAAAGTCGTCTGCCAGGTTCCTTGCTGGCCCTGTTCCGCGCGAGCGTCGCGGATATCCTGCCCACGCACCACGGGGGCCCGCGAAAGCAGATACCAGGTTTCATTACCAGCGCTGCGGCTATGAACCAGCTTGGAGCCGACCGGCAGCACGCCGCCATTCTGCGCCATTGCCTCTTCGCGGCTCTGGAATGGACCCGCCTTCACTTCGTAAAGCTCCAGGACAGCGGCCGTTTGCAGGATCTGCTTCACCCTCGCGGGATCGTCGACACCGGGCAACTGAACCAGCAGCTCGGCGTCAGTATCCGCGCGCCGCTGTTGCACAGACGATTCGGACAATCCCAAACCGTTGATTTTTTTCTCAAAGGTATTGCGTGTCTGCGCGAGGATCTGCTGCCGCATCGCGATCGCTTCCGACGGTTTCAGGGTAAGCCTATAATCCGTCGAGTTCAGCGGCGTCATCGTCCAGTTGGCAAACTGCTGCGTCACGATCTGGCGAAAATCGCCGGCTTGCGTTGTCGGCACGCCCTTTACGACGATGGCCACTTTGCCCGCATCCGCCAGCGTCTTGGCATCCTGGACGTCGACTTCGGCCAGGTTGATGTTCGCTTTCCGCGCCGATTCCCGAAGCTGGTCTGCCTGCGTATTGGCCTCGGAATTAAAGGCATCCTGTTCCTGAACTTGCACAACGAGGTAAGTGCCGCCGCGCAAATCGAGCCCCAGGTGAATGTTTCGATTCCAGTTCTCTACCAACTCGGCCTTGCTCTTGGGGATGCCAATGATGCCGTAAATGCATGCCAGCACTACGCCGACGATGATCAAAAACTTTATTCGGAGATTCTTCTTCATGGTGAAACTTCAGCTTGCAGGCTGAACCCGAACGCAATTCTACTTCTTAGTGGAGCCAGCCTCTTCACCCGTCACCAGACTCGAGACCGAGCTCCGGGAAACCTGTATCTTTAAATTGTCGGGCTTAACGCGCAGTATAAGCGTATCATCACTGTTCACGGCGATGATGGTGCCGATAATGCCGCCCGACGTCAGCACAACTTGCCCATTCTGAAGGCTCGCCAGCATCTGTTTCGTATGCTTCCTTTGGCGCTGCACGGGCATGAAAATCAAAAAGTAAGCGATCGCGAACATCAGTACGATCGGCAATATTCCGCTCAGAAGAGCGTTCCCGCCAGCGGGCGCGGTTTGTAAAAGAAGAAGAAGCGCGGCGTCCAACATATTTCCTATTGTCACGAATTTGGGGACCGCCGGAACCAGACCCTTCGCGGCCACTGTAAGCGTGACCTCGACAACCGGACCACGGCGAGTTGAGGATACAGCTTAGCGGCTCACATCCGGCTCTAACAGTGCAGAGCCGGATGCGGAAGCCCTTAATAATTCCGGGAAGTTCCCAAGCACAATAGACTGCCTGATATGGCGCATGATGTCAAGGTAATGATGCACATTGTGTATGGTAGCCAGTGTTGAATACAGAATTTCACCCGATTGGAACAAATGGCGAAGGTACGCCCGGGAGTGTGTCTGGCACGTATAGCAGCCGCACGAAGAATCGACGGGACGCTCGTCTTCGACGTATTGAGCCTGTTTTATCACCAGTTTACCGGCGGAGGTAAAAAGATAACCGTTACGGGCATTGCGCGAAGGAAGCACGCAGTCCATCATGTCGATGCCCTTTGCGACATACTGAGGCAGCTCTTCGGGCATACCGACTCCCATCACATATCTCGGCCGATCTTTGGGGAGCAACGGAGCCGTCGCTTCAGTCATCTCCTGGCTCAAGTGGCGCGGCTCGCCGACCGACAGTCCTCCAATGGCATAGCCGGGCGCCTCGAGTTCGAGCAGTTCTTCGGCGCAACTCCGGCGCAGGTCCGGGAACATGGAACCCTGGACGATAGGAAACAGCGCGGAGTTCAGCCCTTTCTCGCGCTTGCGATAGTGCTCCCAACCGCGGCGCGCCCAGTTTAGAGTGCGGCGCATCGATGCGGTTGCCTCTTCGTGTGTCACCGGATAGGGGAGGCATTCATCGAGCATCATCTGGATGTCGCTGCCAAGCGCGAGTTGAACATCGACGGTCGATTCCGGAGTGAAGAAGCACGCATCTCCGTTCAGATGCGAGTGGAACAGCACCCCCTCGTCGGTAACTTTGCGCAGACTATCCAGGCTAAACACCTGGAAGCCGCCCGAGTCGGTCAAAATAGCACGCGGCCACGCCATAAATTTGTGTAGGCCGCCAAGGCGCTCGATGCGTTCGTGTCCGGGCCTGAGAAACAGATGGTACGTGTTGGCGAGGATGATTTTGGCATCCAGATCGTGTTCGAGATCGCGCTGCATCACGCCTTTAACAGTCGCTTGCGTACCGACGGGCATGAAGACGGGAGTCTCAATCGTTCCGTGCGCGGTGTGCAGCAGACCCGCGCGCGCGCCGGTGACCGGACACTCGGCCTCGATCTCGAACCGAAAAGCAGACATCTTGTTCTATTGTGACGAACTGAGGCGCCGGGCACGGTCAACCTCCAAACGGAGCGGCCTTGCGACAGCGAGCGGGTTCGGACAACGGGGCAACCCGCGCACTCGCGTGCGGAGGCTCCGTTTCCAGGTTGCCTCCACCTAGAGCCGCCTTGCGTCAGCAAGCGGGTTGGACAACCGGCGGCGCTTTGAACAACTGAAACAATTTCGCCGGCCACACTATTCACTTGTGACTGTTCCTGCGGGCTATTTGCTGACGTTTTCTACTTACGGCACTAGACTGCATGGGGATGAACGATTCACTGTAGATCGGAACTGCAATCGATATGGGGCTCCACTAATAGGCATCTGTAAAACCTGGCAAGGATTCGAAGAACGCCTGCTTTCCGACCTGCCTTTCATCATGGATCAAGCCGCGCGGAAAGAAGTGCTCTCGAGCGTGAAGACTGTTGCCGGGCATAGGAATTGGCGCCTGTGGGCGGCACACGTGCGGACAAATCACGTGCATATCGTAGTTCAATCGAACGTGAGTCCGGAGCGCGCGATAGTGGATTTTAAGGCTTATGCCACGCGGGCGCTTCGTGCCAAGAGCATACATAGGAAGCATTATTGGACACGACACGGAAGTACGAGATATCTATGGCGCGAGAAGGCCCTCAACGCAGCGGTGGATTACGTCATTAACGGCCAGGGTATTCCGATGGCAATTTTTCCCGAGACAAATCGGGAAGAAAGGCATCTCGCGGAAGTGGACGGAGCTTAACAACCATCTAACCGCGCACTCACGTGCGGCGGCTCCGTTTCTGGCTTACCTCCAAACAGAGCCGCCTTGCGTCAGGAAGGGGGTGCGCGGTTGGTTTAAGCCTCCGCACCTGGTTTCACGCCTCGCAACCCAGGCATGCAAAGCGGAGGTCCAGCAAATCCAACTTGTTACGATTGAGACTTAACCTCTGCAAATGCCCCTCCGTCTGTACAACACCCTCACGCAGGAGCTTGAAGAGTTTCGGCCGATGCGCGACAACACTGTCCGTATGTACACCTGCGGTCCGACGGTTTACAACTACGTCCATATCGGCAATCTGCGAACGTTCACCTTCCAGGATATTCTGCGCCGCTGGCTGCGTTATCGCGGTTTCGAGCTTGACCACGTGATGAACATCACCGACGTCGAGGACAAGATCATCGCAAACGCGGCCAAGCAAGGCAAGACCCTCGAAGAGTACACGGAAGTTTTCACGAAAGCTTACTTCGAAGACGCTACCGCGCTTCGACTGCAACGGCCCGAGCAAATCGCCAAAGCGACTGACCATATCGGCGAGATGGTGCAAGCCATCGAAAAGTTATCCGAAAAAGGCTGCACGTATACGAGCGATGGATCTACCTATTTCCGGATCTCGACATTCCCCGAATACGGCAAGCTCTCACACAACGATTTCAGCGGCATCCGCAGCGGCGCCCGCGTGGACATGGACGAATACGAGAAGGCCGACGCGCGGGATTTCGTGCTCTGGAAAGGCCGCAAGAATGAGGAACCGTACTGGCATACGCCGCTAGGAGACGGGCGCCCCGGCTGGCACATCGAGTGTTCCGCGATGGCCATGAAATATCTCGGCGAGACACTCGACATTCACGCCGGCGGCATCGACCTGGCTTTCCCGCATCACGAAAACGAAATTGCGCAATCGGAATCGATCACTGGGCGGCCGTTCGCGCGGTTCTGGATTCACTCCGAGCACCTGCTGATCGAATCGCAGAAAATGTCGAAATCCCTCGGCAATTTTTATACGCTTCGCGATCTGCTCGCCAAGGGATACTCGCCCGAATCCGTACGCTATCTGCTTGCTTCAGTTCCGCATCGCAAGAAGTTGAATTTCACCTTCGACGGGCTGAACGCAGCGAATGCCAGTATCGAACGTTTGCGCAATGTTGAAAGCCGGCTGAAGGCGGAGAAATTAGAGACGGGTATCGATGAAACAAACCGGCAGCAAACGGCAGAGGCGCTACGCCGGTACGAAGAGAGTCTTGACGACGATCTGAACACCGCCGAAGCGTTGGGGGTGGTGTTTGAGTTCGTGCGCGATGTGAATAGCGCGCTCGATGAAGGCCGGTTCCGGGAAGAGAATCGCGCCGGCGCCCTCAAGGTGCTGGCGGCGTTCGACCAAATTTTCGATGTGCTGCGGCCGTCCCACGAATCGCACGAGCTGGACGACGCGGGCGTGGAGCGTTATATCGAGGAACGCGCCGCCGCCAAAAAGGCGAGAGATTTTGCCAGGGCGGACGAGATCCGCGCCCTGCTGCACGACAAAGGAATTGTGATTGAGGATACCCGCGAAGGTATCCGGTGGAAACGGAAATGAAATTCGATTCGTTGGTTGTTCACGCGGGCGATCGCAAGCGAAACGGCGGCGTAGTCGCCTCGACCACGCCCATCCATCTGGGCACGACATATTTTTATGATTCGGCCGCGACACTCGACCGCGTCTTCGGCCACGAAGAAGAAGGGTACAGTTACGCGCGATACAACAATCCCACGGCGGACGCGCTCGAAGAGTTGACCACCGCGCTCGATGGCGGGCACGGTTCGCTCGCCTGCGCTTCGGGAATGGCAGCCGTGCAGGTCGCCATCCAGGCTGCGCTGACCGATCGCGCGCCTCGCGTGGTCGCCTCGCAATCGATTTACGGGGCTACGGTGAAGCTGTTCGATCAGATTCTAGAGCCATTCGGCATCGAAACGTTCTACGTGGACGTTTGCGACGGTGAGGCCGTGGAAAAGGCGATCGCCACAAGAAAGCCGGGCTGTGTCTTCCTGGAAGCCGTATCGAACCCGCTCCTTCGCGTGGGCGACATTGGCCGGATTGCGGAACTTGCCCATGGTGTGGGGGCGGCACTGGTGGTCGACAGCACCTTCGCCACGCCCATGATGATAAAGCCGCTCGCGCTTGGCGCGAATATCGTTGTCCACAGCGCGACAAAATACTTGGCCGGCCACGGCGATGTGCTCGGCGGCATTGTCGTGAGCGATGAGGAGCACTACGAAACGATGCGAACCATTTCCCGCGTTACGGGCCCGGTGCTGGGGCCGTTCGAAAGTTATCTGACCATGCGGGGAATCAAGACGCTCGCCTTACGGTTCGGCCGCCAATGCGAAAACGCCTGCCGGCTCGCGAACCAACTCGCTTCTCACCCCGCGGTGGAACGTGTGTATTACCCGGCCGATCCGGCACATCCCGACGCGGCCACCATCAAACGTACGTTCGCACCCGGACTCTTTGGCGGGATGGTCAGCTTCGAAATCAAAGGAGCGGATAAACCGGCAGTACTGGCCTTTATGGACCGGCTGAAAATGGTGGTTCCGGGCACGTCTCTCGGCGATGTCCACACGCTGCTGCTCTATCCCGCGATGGCTTCGCATCGCGACGTCTCGCCGAAAGTTCGCGAGCGGATGGGCATTCGCGATAACCTGGTTCGCGTGTCGGTCGGGATTGAGTCCGCGGACGACATCATCGCGGATCTCGACCAGGCGTTGCGGGGCTGACAGTTCTGGGGTCGAAAGCGGCTAATGCGGATTGCCGACGGCTCCGATACAATTCGTAAACGCTGCGCCATCAATTGCAAGTAAGCTCCCAGAACGAAAACTTAGGATCCGCACGGAGCCGAAGAGTTTTTGCTACTCGCCACAGTCCAGAATCTACGTCGGCTCGTTCGGCTAAGCCCGCCAAAACAACTGTGTCCAATACTGCCGTAGGTGGCCACGAAAGATGAAACTTTCCCAAAGCAGGGTTGCCTGGCGAGACACGCCACGACGCCATCCGTCCCTTGTTAGACTAGACGACACCTTGTAGATTGGGCACATGGCGCTCAAACGGATGGACAACGTAGGAATCGTCGTCGATGACCTCGGAGCGACGATCGATTTCTTTCGCGAGATCGGCCTCGAGCTCGAAGGGCGGGCCACAATCGAAGGAGAATGGGCCGGGCGTGTCACCGGGCTGGGCGATCAGCGCGTCGAGATTGCCATGATGCGCATGCCGGACGGCCACGGCCGGCTCGAGCTCTCCCGCTTTCTCACGCCGCCTGTCGTCGCGGATCATCGCAACGCCCCGGTGAACGCTCTAGGCTACCTCCGCGTCATGTTCGCTGTGGACGACATCGACGAGACGCTTGAAAGGCTCCGCAAACACGGCGCGCAGCTCGTAGGCGAAGTAGTCCAGTATAAAGACGCGTATCGGCTCTGCTACATCCGCGGGCCTGAAGGGCTTCTCATCGGACTCGCCCAAGAACTCAGCTGAGCGCAATACGAAGACAATGACGAAGAGCGACCAATATCAGTCTCGGTATCGATCGCCCATGATCAAGATGCTCTCTATATCTGCGCCGAAGCTACAGCTAGCGACAGCCACAAGCAGTCTTCCTGCAGGTGCTATAGTTTTTTTTCATCCCTTAAGGAGGGATCATGCACAGGATCAACCGCAGAACGTTTCTCATGGAAGGGGCTGCTGCCTCGGCTCTCCTCACCGGCGCGCGATATCTATCCGGCAATCCGCTTGGCCTGCCGATCGGGTGCCAGACCTACCCTGTGCGTAAGTCGATCAGCACGGACTTCGCCGGCGCCATGAAGGGATTGCGTGCAGCAGGGTTCACTCAGATTGAGCTGTGCTCGCCATACGGCTACGCCGATTTTTCAAGCCTCCAGCAATACAAGCCGCAGGAGTTGCGGCGCATGCTGAACGACTGGGGACTGGGCTGCATCTCCGCGCATTGGGCGCCGACCGAGCTCTTTCAAAAGGCGGACCAGAGCATTTCCTATGCGAAAGAGTTCGGCATGACGCAAATGGCAATCGCCGCGCTTGGACCGTTCAACGCTAAGGGTACCCAGACAGTCGACGACGTGAAACGTTACGTCGAGCCCTTCAATACCTTCGCCGAGAAGGCTCACGCCGCAGGCATCGTCGCCTTGCTGCACAACGAAGGCTTCGTTTCCAAATACATCGACGGCAAACCGGTCTACGACATGATGATCGCCGAGCTCAATCCCGCCACTACCAAGCTGCAGTTTCAGGTCTCTGCCTTGCAGGAGGGCTATGACCCGGTGACCTACTTCCACAAGTATTCGGGCCGTTACCTGTCCATGCACTGCCAGGACTGGGTGAAGGACCCCTCCACCAAGTCTGGCTTCCGCCAGGTTGCGTTGGGCAAGGGGGTCGTGGATTGGAAGGCCGTCTTTACAGCCGCAAAAACAGGCGGCGTGAAGAACTACTTCGTCGAGCTTGAAGAGGATCCGGCGCTGATGCCGCCGAGCGTGCCTTACCTGAAGTCCCTGAACGTCTGAAGCGAGCGTAATTTCCCGAGCAGAAGCCGTCGTTTACGAGGCAGGCCCAGAATTCGTCAGTTTCAGCCCCGAAAAGCCGCCTCGGTCCGCTAATGTCCGGATCGCTTGTGATCCTGGATCTGAAAACAAGGCAGCCTGAGAACAGAATCCTTTCTGGGACCCGAGTTTCCGAAAGCGCAGTTCGTTGTCTCAAAATGCAAAGCGATATACTTTCCTAGACGTCTAGGAAAGGGTGATTCGATGCCTCGAGACGCATTGCAAGGCACGCTCGATCTATTAGTTCTCCAGACGTTGGCCCGAGGAACGCAACATGGATACGGCATTACCTGCCACATCCTTGCAGCATCCGGTCAACAGCTTCGAGTCGAAGAGGGCTCGCTATACCCGGCTCTCCGTCGAATGGAATCGGCAGGTCTAATCAAAGCTGAGTGGAAACAAAGCGAGAACAATCGCCGGGCGCGTTACTACCAGCTCACCAAGAAAGGCGCCGGGCGGCTCGCACAAGAGATGCAGAAGTGGGAGCAGCATACGGCAGCCGTTAAGTCATTCCTAGAGTTCGCGTGAGAGGACACAAATGCTTCGTAAATTCATGAACTCTCTTCGACGGAAGCGATTGGACGAGGAGATACAGGAAGAAATCGAATTCCACCGGAGTCAGAGCAGTGGTTCGTTCGGCAATCTCACAGCTATTCGCGAACAAATGCGAGACGCAAGCACGAGTGCCGCGTTTGAAAGCTTGCTTCAGGACATTCGCTACGGCTTGCGAATTCTGGCGCGCACTCCGGGCGTGAGCGCGATCGCCATTCTCTCACTGGCTCTGGGGATAGGAGCGAACGCTGCAATCTTCTCGCTTGTTGATCGCGTGATGCTCAGCTTTCTCCCTGTCACGCAGCCGGAGCAGTTGGTTCTTTTCGACGAAGTTCAGCCTTACCCGCGATTCAAAGAGTTCCGCAATCGCAGCCAGGTGTTTTCGGGAGTCGCCGGAACGGCCAGTCTCGCTGACGTCGCATTCAACGGAAGCGATAATCCGGAAAATTCACTTACGGGCCGCCTTGTCTCTGGTAATTACTTTAACGTTCTCGGAGTTCAGGCCATGATGGGCCGCGCTCTTTCAGACGCTGAGGACACCGGCCCGGGCGCTCATCCGGAAGTGGTCATCAGCTATGCGCTCTGGCGGGGGCGCTTTCATGCAGATCCAGCCATCGTCGGCAAGACGATTCGCTTAGGTGCAGGGCGTCTGAATAGCGGCTGGGGCTCGAGCGGATTTGAACAAGATCAACCGGTTGTCCCGTCCAACCGGAATTTTCTGATTCTGGGAGTTATGCCGCCCGGTTTTATTGGCGAAACGGTTGGTGAGCGCCCGGACTTCTGGGCGCCACTCACGATGGAGGAACATTTCCTGCCCGGCCGTCACTGGCTGTCGCGCCGCACGGCCCGGTGGGTGCAGATCATCGCCCGCCTCAAACCGTGCTGTAGCGTAGGACAGGCCGAAGCAGCCAACAACATTTTGAACCGCCAGCTCCTGGTCGAGGAGGAAGGCGCCGGTCTTTCCGAAGCGCGCCGGCGGGAGTTGGAACAGGACAAAATCAAATTGCTCGATGGTAGCAAAGGATTTTCGGGCCTCCGCAACGAGTTCGCAAAGCCGCTTTGGATATTAATGGCAATGGTCTGCGTGGTGCTGCTGATTGCGTGCGCCAATCTGGCAAATCTTCTTCTCGCAAGAGGCACCGCTCGGCGCCGTGAAATAGGAACCAGGATGGCTCTTGGCGTAGATCGCCCCCGGCTCGTGCGTCAGCTCATCACCGAAAGCTTTCTGCTCTCTCTGTTCGGTGCTGTTTTGAGTGTTCCCATCGGATGGCTTGCCAGCCGTGCCCTGTTCACCATGGTCTCCGCCGGCGATCCGGCCCTGGCGCTTAACCTCGCGCCGGATGGCCGCGTCCTGCTGTTCACCGGAGCCGTTGCCATCCTGACCACCTTGCTGTTTGGCGTCGCCCCCGCCCTTCGGTCGACTCGCGTCGATATACATTCTGTTCTCAAGGAGAGTGAGCGCAGCACTACCGGTAACCGGTCGCGCGTCACCGGCGAAAAAGCGGTAGTTGTCATTCAGGTTGCGCTCTCCACAACCCTGTTGTTCGGCATGGCGCTGTTTACTCGCACGTTATACAACCTCCGCACACAGGACCTGGGCTACTCTCCGGAACGGCTCACCACGGCCAGAATCGATCCTATCGGCGCCGGCTACAAGGGAGAGCAGATTGGTGAGATCGCTCAACGTGTTCTCGAAAAGCTGCGAACGCAGCCGGGAATCGTAGCCGCATCCTATTCCGATAACGGCCTGTTTGTCGGCCGAGACTCCGGAACTCACATTCGCGTAAATGGGTTCCAACCTTCATCGCCAAAAGATTCTCTGGCCCGCTTTGACCAGGTCGGGCCGGGATACTTCTCCACCGTCGGTATTCCTCTGCTGCTGGGCCGCGATTTCGCTGATACGGATACCGCGCATGCACCCCGCGTAACGGTCATCAACGAGAGTATGGCGCGATTTTATTTTGGTAAGCGGAGTCCGCTCGGCCAGACGATCTTCTATGACAGCCGGCTGAAGTTCACGCTCACGGTAATCGGTGTCGCAAAAGACGTTCGGGATCATCTGGTGCGAGACCAACCGCCGCGCCGCTTCTACGTATCCTATATGCAGCCGGTCGATGGGCAGATGGGAACCGATTATGAAATACGCAGCTCGCTCGCTCCTGCGGTCCTCGACCGCCAGATACGTCAGGCGGTGCATTCGGCCTCTCCGCGGCTGCGCATAGAGTACATTCGTCCGCTCGACAAGTCCATTGATAACTCCTTGCTCCGGGAGCGCCTAATCGCGAGGCTTTCGATCTTATTCGGATTTCTCTCCCTACTCTTAGGATGTGCCGGCTTGTTCGGCATTATGGCTTACTCGGTCGGACGCCGGACGCGGGAAATTGGCATTCGTATCGCGATCGGCGGCCAGCCGCATAACGTCGTCTGGACCGTAGTTTCCGAGGCCCTCTTGTTGGTTGTGGGCGGCTTGCTGATTGGTATACCAGTGGCCCTGCTGCTCAGCCGTTATCTGCAGTCACTCTTGTTTGGATTGACGCCTGCGGACGGCTGGTCGATTTTCGCCGTTATCGTGACGACTGGATTGATGACGCTCGTTGCATCGATTATTCCGGCCCGCCGCGCCACGCGAATCGATCCGGTGAGCGCGCTTCGTTGCGAGTAGCACCGGATTGCGATCTCTACACACGGCACTGGATTGCGGCGCTGGTCAATGGGAACGGCCGTGATCCTGTTGCCATCGGAAGATTATCATCATGAAGTATGTGTACTGTCTTCGAAGCGGCGGGTGGCAACGAGGGCCTACAGCGCCTTGCCGAGGCTTGGCATCGTCGGGTAATGGCCGACGAGGTAGTCAGCCATGCGTTCAGCCATGGTTTCCATCCCCAGCATGTAGAGCGATTAGCCGCTTATTGGGCCGAGGCCCTGGGCGGACCGACCACGTATTCGGACTCCTATGGTGACGAGAGCAGGGTCGTGAGGATGCACAGCGGAAACGGGGAGCATGAGGAAATGGATCGGCGCGCGATCGCTGGCTTCGACCAGGCTCTGGTTGATGTTGGATTAGCCGATGACATTGCGCTCCGACAAGTGCTGCATGACTACTTTACTTGGGCGACCACGACAACGATGTCCCGCTACCCCCACTCCGCTGATGATGTGCCTAGCGGACTCAAGGTCCCACACTGGTCATGGGACGGACTCCAGGTGTAAACTCCAGGGTTGACTTGAACCACGCCGGCGATTAAACCGGTCGGATGTTAATCTTTGGCCAGTCTGGCGGAGCCACCTTAATGATGTGCTGCAATTGCCGGATTGCCAGGTGACGTACACTCAGGAGAATCAAACACTGCGGGGCTGAATCAATGCCGAGCATTCACTCGTCCCGGTGCACATGGTTCGCTGCCGATCATTGGTCTCGCAGCGCGACCACTTGAAGATACTCCGCATCGACCCTGGTGGTTCCGTCAGTAGCCCGATTGTGACTGGACCACAGGTCGGTCAGCTCATCGCGAAGCTGCTGTTGCGCCTCTTCTCCAATTGATGCGAACGCGCGCGTCATCGGCCCATAGTTCGCCCGGAAGAATTCGACTACATCCGCCGGCGAAAACGGATAACTGAGTTCGTAGAGGTGGCGAGAGCATTCGAGACTCGCGACGCGGCTCCTCAGCCGTTCGCGAACGGTCGTCTCATCGCCCCACAACACCGGCGACTGCATACCCGAAGGCGCAATGTGTTTTGCAATGGCCTTAAACATTTGTCCAACGAACCCAGGACCCGTCCAGTTGGCCATTGCGATTATCCCTCCGGGCCGGCACACGCGGGTAAGCTCGGCTGCGACCAATTCCGGATGAGGCGCGAACATCGCGGCGATTAGGCTGACCACCACATCGAACGTGGCGTTTTCGTAAGGCAGCGCCTCCGCATCGCCTTCTTCAAACACGATTGTTAGCCCCTCGGCGGCCGCGCTTCGACGCGCTTGCGCCAGCCAGTTGATTGCGATGTCACACCCGGTCACACGCGCCCCCGCTCTCGCCGCAATCAGCGACAGTTGCCCCGCGCCGCATCCCACATCGAGCAACTGCGCGCCCGGCTTGATGGGCAGGCGCCTGTAGAACGCCTCGGCATCGCGTTCCATATAGCGGCTGAATCGGCCATAGTCGCCTGTCATCCAGGTATTGCGTAAGCGGGTCTTCAATTCGTCCAGTCCGGTCTGTTTCGCTAGAACACTCATAGCTATTGCCTCCTGGCTTTACTATTGGGCGAACTGAATTCTAAAACTTGCTCGATCATTCGGCATTCTTGCCGAAAACGTCCAAATCGAGCGAAGCTGGAGCCATGGACGCCCTCTCCGAGGTGCTGAAAATCATCAAGCTCAGAGGAGCCTTGTTTTTCAATGCCGAGTTTTCCGCTCCCTGGTGCCTGGCGTCGTCTCAATCAAGCCAGGTCGCTCCGCTGCTCTGCCCCGGAGCGGGTCACGTGATCATCTACCACTATCTGGCCGACGGCCGCGCATATGCGCAGTTGCCCCAAGCGGGCCGGCGCGATCTGGGGTCAGGCGACGTGGTGATCTTTCCTCACGGAGATGCGCACATACTGGGAAACGGCGCAGGCAAGCCCGTCGATTCGCTAAAAACCTTCGCTAAAAATTTGAGCGATGGACTCAAAGTTGCCCACTATGGCGGTGGAGGGGAACTTACGAAATTCGTGTGCGGCTATTTGGCCTGCGATTCTACGTTGAGCGAAGTCGTACTTGCGGGGTTGCCTTCGATGTTCGTGGTCAATATCGCGAATGATTCCGCGGGACAATGGCTGGCGAATTCGATACAGTTCTCAGTGCGTGAAGCCGGAGGGCCAGGGACCGGCAGCGAAGTGGTGCTCGCTAAGCTATCTGAAGTTCTCTTCATCGAAACGCTGCGACGGTTCATCCAGGACCTGCCGGATGAGCAGAAGGGATGGCTCGCCGGAGCACGCGATCCGGTGATCGGCGAAGCGCTTGCGCTGCTGCATAAGAACCCGTCGCACCCGTGGACCATCGCGAACCTCGCCCACCAAGTGGGAGTTTCGCGCACGCGATTCGCTGAGCGTTTTCGTCACTTTCTGGGCGAGCCTCCCATGGCATATCTCGCACGGTGGCGACTTAAGCTGGCTGCGGAAATGCTTATGTCTTCAGACGCGAACGTCAGCGAGATCGCGGCCGAGGTCGGCTATGCATCGGAAGCGGCGTTCAACCGCGTGTTCAAGCGGGAACTTGGATGTCCGCCTGCGCAGTTCCGCCGCTCCCGTACTCTGCGAAACAAACCAACTACTGGCTGAGGACATTCGCGGGAAGTACGTGACGAAACTCACGTCACGTATTTCCCGCACGAGCGCCGACTCCGCAGCGGATCTTAATCAGCATGCATGATTCGCCTGCTGCTTCACCATGATCCGCACCAGAGTAGCCGAATATTCTGATCACAACGCCAGAACGGATGTGCGGTTGGGAGTGCTACAGCATCTTCATCCGATTTATCCGAGCGCTGACTCACCCGGCCATTGATTCTCAATCTATCGCCCTAAAACGCGGACGGAAACAAGCGGCGGCCGGCAAGCAAAAAGGACCGGATTGCTCCAGCCCTTTCCTTTCTTGCTCGCCTAACGCGAAGTGATCGCGTTGGGCGTCACATGGATCAGCGCGCCGGGATTGGCGTCTTCCAGCATCCACAGCGAGCCATCGGGGCCTTGTTCCACATCGCGGATGCGGTGGCCCACATCCCAGCGCTCGGCGGGTTTGGCGCCGCCATGGCCGTCAAAGACGATGCGGTTGAGGGACTTGGTCTCCAAGCCGCTGATGAAGCCGCTACCGTTCCATTGCGGGAAGGTCTGGGTGCCGGTGTAGAACATCAGATTGCCCGGCGCGATCACCGGGGCCCAATAAATGACTGGCTTCGTCAAGTCGGGACGCGTATCGGGTTTCGGGATGGGCACGCCGTTATAGTTATTGCCGTAGGAGACAAGCGGCCAGCCATAATTCTTGCCTTTCTCGATGAGGTTCAGTTCGTCGCCGCCGCGCGGGCCGTGCTCGACCTCCCACAATTCGCCGGTGGGCGAAAACGCCAAGCCGTAGGGCGTGCGGACGCCGCTAGCCCAGGTTTCAGCCGGCGTGAGATTGGGGCCGGGAAAAGTATAAGTGCTCACCACCTTCGCGGTCTTGGCGGCTTCGGTGTCATGTGGCGGATCGATCAGCGGAATGGTGGCCGCGCCGGTTTTGCCGAAGTTGGGATTGCCAGGGGCGGGTTTGCCGTCCAGCGTGAGGCGCAGGATCTTGCCTTCGGGCTGGTCTGGATCCTGGGCGGGAGTGAAGCGCTGGCGGTCGCCAACCGTGAGGAACAGATATTGGCCATCGGGCGAGAAGGCGATCTGTGCGCCTGCCTGGCCACCCTTGCCCTTTGGCATCTGGCGCCACAACACCTCGAAGTTGTTCAGCCTAGCCGAGGTGTCGGAGATGTGCAGCTTGGCGCGGGCCAGAACCAGGCCACCGCCATAGTCACCCGGCTCGAGATAGGTGAGATAGATGCTCTGGTCGGTGGCGTAGTGCGGCGAGACGAAGACTCCCAGCATGCCGTTCTGGCCCTCCCAATAGACTGGGGGCGTATTTCTCACCCACATCTTTTCTCCCTGCTGGGACACCAGCCAAACGGGACCAACCTTTTCGGTGACCAGCATGCGGCCATCGGGCAGGAAGGCCAGCCGCCAGGGTAGTTCAAAGCTGGCCACCGTGGTCATAGTGAAGGGCAGGCTAGCTTCAGGTTTCTGTTCGCCTGCATTGACCTGGGCCCAGGCCGCCACCGACGCCAGAGTAAGAAGCCACGCCGCTTTCACCAATTTCATCGTCATTTCTCCTTGTTTCTCAGACGCCCGGTCTCAAATGACCCTGGGGCGCAGTTGTCGATCGATATGTTAGCACTGGGACATAAAAGTCAGTGCACCGCTGCACGGAGAGCCTTTAGAAAAAAGGAGGAGCGGGCATTGATGACAACTTCCCTTTACATCGCGCAACAACTTAAGGGAACAGACCCTAAGGGAACACAACGCTATGCTTCCGCCTGCCACGAATTTACGATGTCCGTGAACTTATTTGGACATCGCGATCGACACGAGCTGGCCGGAGCCGCGATCGGCGATCCAAAGAGTGTCGCCGGCGGCACGGTCGCACCCTGCCAGGGCGGTTTTTTCCGGCAATTCCCTACTTATCGGAACGCTTCGCGCCGCCGATCCGTAATAAGCAGCATCATGGAATCCTTTGCCGCCGACATTCGCCAGGCATTGCGACTGATGCGAAAAAGCCCCGGTTTCGCGCTGACTGCTATCGCCGCCTTGGCTTTGGGCATCGGAGCCAACACCGCCATCTTCTCCGTGGTAAACGCGGTCATGCTGCAGCCGCTGCCGTATCCGCAGGCCGACCGCATCATGAAGCTGGGGCGCAAGTATCCAGACGGCATGGGTTATTCGAATTCCATTCCGAAGTACATGGCCTGGCGGCATAACCATGTATTCTCCGCCATGGCGCTCTACGATTTCGGCATTGGCTTCAACCTCGGTCACGGAGACCGCCCCGAATCCGTCAAGGGCATGCACGTGTCCGCCGATTACTTCAAAGTATTTGGCTTCTCGCCTTTGGCCGGCAGAACGTTCACCTCGGCCGAAGATCTGCCTTCAGGTCCGAAGGTCGCGCTGATCAGCCAGCGTCTCTGGCAATCGCATTACGCAAGCGATCCGGCCGCCATTGGCCGCACAATCGAATTGAACGGCGATTCCTATACCGTGATCGGGATTATGCCGGCGAGTTTCAAGCCCGATCCCCCAGCCGACGTGTGGTTGCCGCTTCAAGCCGATCCGAACAGCACCAACCAGGGCCATTACCTGTCCGTGGCCGGGCGCCTGAAGCCGGGAGTGACGGTCGAAGCGGCCAACGCTGAGCTAAAGCTGCTTGGTGAACAGTTTCGAAAGGCCAATCCGAAGTGGATGGACAAATCCGAGAGCGTGGCGGCCGTGCCGATGCGCGACGCGACGATAGGAAATGTCAAAACGGCGCTGTTCGTTCTGCTGGGCGCCGTGGCCTTTGTGCTGCTCATCGCGTGCGCGAATGTCGCAAATCTGCTGCTGGCGCGGGCCGCGACCCGGCAAAAGGAACTGGCAATCCGCGCCGCAATCGGAGCGAGCCGCTGGCGTGTCGTAAGACAACTGCTGACCGAGAGCGTGCTGCTTGCCGGCGTGGGAGGCCTCCTCGGCTTTTTGCTCGGCGCATGGGGCGTGCGCGCGTTGCTTATGCTGGCGCCGGGCAATATACCGCGTTTGACGGCATCCGAGGGCGCCCCAGCCATTGTGCCGTTCCTCGATTGGCGCATCGCTGCGTTCGCGATCGGCATTTCGCTGCTTACGGGTATTTTGTTCGGACTCTTCCCAGCTCTACAGACTTCGAACCCGAACCTCGCCTCGACTTTGAAAGAAGCCAGCGGACGATCGGCTACCGGTCAGCACCAGAACCGGATGCGCGGCTTACTCGTTATCACAGAGATGACGCTTGCGCTTGTCCTGCTGGTTGGCGCGACGCTGTTGATCCGAACGTTTCTGGGACTCAAAACGGCCAATTCCGGAATCGATGCGCATAACGTCCTGACGTTTCAGACTTCATTAAGCGGCGGCAAATACGGCGCCACTGCGAAAGTAACGAATTTCGTCACGCAGGTATCGCGGCGCGTGGAAAACCTGCCCGGCGTATCGGCGGCCTCATCCGCAATTGTCCTTCCGACCCAAAACGAAATCGATCTGCCGTTCACTATTGCAGGCAAGCCGCCCACCAAAGGTAGCCAGTACAACGGTGATGTTCAATGGCGATCCGTCTCGCCGCATTACTTTTCGGTGTTCCGCATCCCGATGTTGCGCGGGCGCGTTTTCACCGAAACCGATAGTCAAAACGGCGCCCAGGTGGTGATCGTCAATCAGGTCATGGCGAAAAAATATTGGCCCAAGGAGGACCCGCTCGGCGCCGTAATCACCATTGGCAAGGGCCTCGGGCCTCAGTTTGCAGATCCTCCGCGGCAAATCGTCGGCATCGCCGGAAATGTGCGCGAAACCGGCCTCGGCGACGCCGACGTTCCGGTCATGTACATTCCGCAAAGCCAGACTCCCGAAGGCCTGACCACGCTGGCGAACAGCATCCTCCCGCTTTCGTGGGCCGTCCGCACCGCTCTGGATCCGAAATCCCTCAGTGTTCCAATTCAACAGGAGGTCCTCGCGGTGGATGGGCAAATGCCCGTCGCGCAGATCCGCACAATGGAACAGGTCCTGGCCGAAGGGATTTCCCGTCAGAACTTCAACATGCTATTGCTGAGCATCTTCGCCGCGATCGCGCTGCTGCTTGCCGCCATCGGCATCTACGGGATTATGGCTTACTCGGTGGAGCAGCGCACACAAGAACTGGGCATACGCATGGCCTTGGGCGCGAGCCGGAAATCCATGCTCGGGCTCATTATCAGACAAGGCATGAAGCTCGCGGGCATCGGCGTTCTGGCCGGGCTTGCCGTGTCCTACGGCTTGGCCCGGCTGCTCTCGAGTTTGCTCTATGGAGTGAAAGCGAGCGACCCGATTACATTTGCGGCAGTAGCGATCGTTCTGACGCTCGTAGCGTTCCTGGCGACGTACATTCCCGCGCTACGCGCCATGAAAGTCGATCCGCTGATCGCATTGCGTTATGAGTAACTTCGGCTCGTTCTTGCAGTCCGAAATTACGAAGCACCGTCGGAATAATCCGCGTGACGGGATAATCCGTGATAGCACAGCGTGCTATTCCCTGTCCTCAGAAACCAGCTTGGTCAACAAGTAAAATCCTCTCGTAGATTTTATCCGGCCTAGTTGCACTACTAGTATCGGACGTACTTCGCGAGGCCGGAATGGAGGAGCCGCTGCACTCTTCCACAATGTTGCCCGTGACCGGTCAGGTCCAGCAACTCTGAATCTCGTTTACGAAGATTCATCTCTGTTTGTCTCCAAATTCCGGCGATCCGCGGCAAATTGAAGTCCCGCGGATTGCGATAGCCCCTCACGGCTCGCCGTACACAAACTGGCCCCAAGAGGTCGTCCGTTTTCAGGAAAAACACCTTGAGGAGTTCTGTGTCTACACCCTTCTTATTCCACGGATCTCGAGTCGATAGGATAAAGCACGTTCCTTTTATTACCGGCCGTCGACGCACGGCAAGAATTATCTCGGCATTATTCGCATTTATGGGAAGCGCCGCGCTGTTATCCGCATCTTGTACTACGAACACATCTTCCCCCGGCTGTGTCCACCTTGAAATCTGGACAAATCCGGCAACAGACCAATACACGAACGTACCTACGCCATCTCAACAACTTTGGTTTCAGGATGAAATATGGCGCATGAAGGTGAGCCCGGCATATTGGGGCAACCGGCTCTCCTGGTATCCGAATGCCTGGGCTTACATCGATTCCTACGCAGTTTATCCGGGGTCTGACGTGTATAACCAGCATCCCGAGTGGATTGCTCGTGACGTCAACGGAAACATGCTTTATATTCCGTTCGCCTGTTCGGGCGGCCACTGTTCGCAATACGTTGGCGATATCAGCAATCCCGCGTTCCGGAGCTATATGGTCGATAATGCCCGCGCCGTGCTCAGCAAGGGATTTAAGGGGCTATGGCTGGATGATGTAAACCTGGTGATGCGAACCGGCGACGGCTATGGCCATATCGTTGCGCCTCGCGATCCGGCAACCGGTGCTCCGATGACAACGACGGCTTGGGAGAAGTATTTCGCGGATTACATGACGCAGATCCGCCAGGCGTTTCCGAATGTTGAAATTGTCCACAACGCGCTTTGGTTTGCCGGCTCGGGCCCTCGTGGATCCGATCCCTATGTGCAGCAGGAGATCAAGGCAGCGAACTGGATCGATCTCGAGCGTGGCACAACCGATCCGGGAGTGACGGGCGACAACGGCGCTTGGTCGATTCAGGAATTGTTTCGGTACGTTGACGTGGTCCATAGCCTTGGCGCCGGCATCATCTACTGGGAAGCCGACGGCACAACCGATTATTCCGTCGCAGCCTATCTGCTGACCAACAATGGTAACGATGCCCACGCGGGCAGTACATCTTTCTTCAGTCCACTGCCATGGCCTGTCAACGTCGACCTAGGCGCTGCTCAGGGAGACCGGTATCCATGGAATAACCTGATCCGGCGCGATTTCGCGGATGGATTGGTATTGTTGAACCCTCCGGGCGGCGCCACGACAACCGTACAACTGCCCGGCGCCTACACAGATGGCAGCGGACATGTGCTCTATTCGGTGACGCTTTCGAGCAAACAGGGCGCGATCCTCATGGGCCATCCGGCGCCGCCGCAGAAACTAATTAACATATTTCATGCCAATGTATGCGGACCGACCGTTGGTCCCTATCCCGCCGACACGAACTTTAGAGGAGGTCACTGCGATCAGATCCCGCAGAACATCGACATTTCCAAGGTTCGCTACGCTTGTCCTGAGCTGCTTTACCAGAGCAAGCGCACCACAAATCCCGGCGACACCGGATTCTCCTACGTAATCGAAAATCTGGAGCCGCGCAAGTACCATCTCCGGTTGGATTTTGCCGAAGATAGGGCGGGGCCGGGTGAGCGGCTGTTCAACGTGACTGTGAACGGCAAGTCGTTCCTCAAGAATTTCGATATCAACGTTGCGGCAGGCGGCCGGTATAAGGGAGTTGAAAAGGACTACTACTGGATACTGCCGGATGCACAGAACAGAATTACCATTCAGTTCACAAACGTTCGTGGCAACGCGTTGTTAAGTGGAATCACGCTCATCACGTGGTAAAGCAACGTGGAAGCGGCGGAGCAGGCACGCTGCTTCCGCCGCTTCGGAAACGAGTACGCGTGTAGTTTAGAATCGAAGGTAGTGTCGGGGCGTAGCGCAGCCTGGTAGCGCACCTGCCTTGGGCGCAGGGGGTCGGGCGTTCAAATCGCCCCGCCCCGACCATTTAGTTTCAATTACTTAGCGGGAAATAGCCCGTCGTTCCCATGTGGTTTTTATGGGTTTTTACGACGGGTGTCCTTCCCTTCCCCGCCCTTAGTTGATTGCGCCTTTACCGGAACACTGAAGGAAATCCCATCACGCGAATGGCGGAGATGAACCATCCCGATAACAACTAATCCAACGTTGCCAATGCCGAAACTGCTGTCCAAAAAATATTGACGATTTGCGCTCCACCCTCGCTCTTTGCCTCCAGAGTGGAGCAGGGTATATCAAAAATGGGGTGAATGAATATGAACAATTGCTTTGACGAGCTCACTGATCTTTGAACTTCTGGAAGCAGGAAACATGGGCAACGGCTTTAAGCGTCGGACAATCGAGGACGCGAGTGCTGCCTCCCGAATCGGGGCGGACTTCCACTTCGTAGCTGTCGCCGTTCGCGCACCTCACGCTCCAGAAGGCGTCGTTGTCTCTATCGACGCCCATATAGAACGACTCGCTGCCGGAGCATCCCTCACCAACACTTTCAGAGAGAACAAAAGTAACATCCGCTTCGGACATGCTAAGAAGGTGATCCGCTGCGGGATTGCCAGTGCTGAAAGACGGTTGACTGTATCTGTCGGTCGGACGCCCGCTGGATAGCTGGTACAGACAGAACACCAAAAAACCTAAAGCCGCGACAACGAAAACGCCTATCCCGAGCGCCTTGTTCGACATCATAGGTCACGTCATCGTATCAGAAGCCGAAGCTCTTCAAGCAATGATTTTTTCCTGATCAACCGGGCTTCCGTTCAGCCGCTTGCAGAACGTCTACAATCGCACAGCGTTCATAAACCCAGCATTCTCCGAGTTGCCGATGCCAATCTGCCGATATCGCATCATGTTCCGAGTCAACGAATACGGGTCTTGAATTGTGTTCTCTGAAAGAAGCGGACGTTTCACCAACTCACCAGACCACGTAACAACATCTGTGCTGTCAGAATGACGATGCTTTCTGACGGTACCCGTTGTATGAAAACGGTGCTCAAGATTCCACATCACTCGGTCAAGCCGTTCATCATCATCAGTGAAGATCACAAACGACCGATCAAAGATTTGGTGTGTACCTCGATACGTCCATGCTCCGTCAGCACACGTGAACTCTAAACCTTGTCTTTGGATCAACTGCCGCATCTGTTATGAGCGCTTAACGTCTTCCCTGAACATCTCATCGAGCCGTGCGCGGTCTTCGACTGGATATTCATCACGCGGGAAGAATCCCGATATGACGCCCCAGGACAGGTTTGGATCGATAAGGTTGAGAGCGTCGAATTCGGATGGCAGCATTGCTTCAATTTTATCGTCGGCTGAACGCAAAAAGCCCGCCTCAAAACGAGACGGGCTGAACGTTGGCTCAAATCCCAATGTGATCTACTTGCGTTTGTCCGACACACGCACATTTGTGATGTTGTGCCTGCGAGCTATTGAAGCGACGTCAAGAACTGCCACAAGTCCGTACCTTCCAATTCATCCCTTTTCATTTCACGAGCGATTCGCCAATTCTCTGACTTCGCCCATCGCGGCGTCACCTCTTTTAACGATTCACACTCTGCTAAAGCTCGGTAGCTATTTCCTTTAACCTGCTTGACCGCTCGATCCGTAAAATAATTCTCCATCGCCCTACGGTTCAACATGTGGCAGGCAATGTGTAGGCTTCTACAAGTCTCAACAAACTTTTGGCGCTTCGTATCAGCCGGTATATTAGGATGCACGCGTTCGCTGTCAATAAGACAACTCATTTTGGTCGATAGTCGCGCTAGCTCATTTAATTCATATACAGAGGCATCATTGATAATCTGCGATCCGCCCATCGGCACAAGAACCACTTTATGATCCAGTTGAAGCAGTCGAAGGAACTGTTGGATCGTCTTCACTTCGGTCGCGCCCTCGACGAGCAACACGCTATCGTAGCCCAGATCACGGTACCCGGAATAGCTCAATTCACCTAGAAGCTGCCCGAGATCGGTGTTTTCTTCAAAGTTTCGAACGTCCGTTCCGTCTGCCTTCTTTTGGAACGATAACACCCTATCAGCGCTGCTACGAGCCAAGCCGATGCTATGAGTCGAAAACAACACACCTTCCGATGCATACGACGCAAGCGTTGTAATAAAATCTAGCTGCAACGATGGATGTAAATGTAGTTCTGGTTCGTCAATCAATATAAAGCTCGGTGTCGCCATTGCCACCTGTGTCAAGACCATAATAAATTGTGCAACGCCGGATCCAAGTTCCGCTAGCCTGTAACTCTGTCCGTCTACCATAACCTTGAGCGTAGCGCCATCGCTAGAAGGGTTGATATCAAACGACGTAAAGCCAAAGATATGTCGAATATCGTCAGTGAGCTTAAATGCCAGCCTATTCATTCTGAGGTTAGCCCCCATCTTAAGCTCTCGCCACAGATCGACGAACTTCTTGCCTACCTTGATATCGAAATACTCTCCCGCGCCGTCCGAATTGATCACGTTTCTGTATGCGCCAATAAATTGCGTTGTTTGTA
This sequence comes from Bryobacterales bacterium KBS 96, assembly GCA_000381625.1. GTDB lineage: Bacteria > Acidobacteriota > Terriglobia > Bryobacterales > Bryobacteraceae > KBS-96. The sequence goes on along the minus strand of KB906767.1, from coordinate 5,704,728 downwards.
GGCACTGCATGGTTTCGAAGAACGCCATCGGGAAAAGGCTCGCGGATGGCCGATGAACAATCGCATTCTCTCCTAGTTCAAAACCGCGCGATTCGAAGCCATTGAAACGTGCTGATAGCTGTCGGTCTCGCTTCAATACGAGTTCAACCCTATTCGCTTTGCCGTCATAAGGCACGTCGATTATAATCTCAATATCGCGTGCGGCCGTACTACAAAATAGTTCTTCCACATCCGCTATCCACACACTAGCCCATTCCGCCCGTCCACCATTAAGAACGTTTACGAGTGTATGCGGGCTTTGGAACAGTTGCCAAATGAAGCGGCATTCCCCGAAAAATTTCAGAAGCGCAGACTTTCCTGAATTGTTAATCCCTACGAATGCGGTGATGCCAGGCTTTAATTCCAGGCGTAACGGTCGCGTATCAGGGAAACAGCGAAAATTCTTCAGTGTGAGGGTGATCGGTTGCACAAGGACATTTTGACCATCTCTACGCTTTCCTTGTCAATATCCCTCGCAGTTGACGTTACGTCAGCTATGCTGTACAAGCCGTTCAACGCGCGTCGTACGTTTTTGGCTCTGCCGCCACGCCCCGGCAGAGGGAAGACGTGCTAGACCGCTAAATGGAGTTGCTCGAGAATGAACCTGGCGCGAGCGGCCGGCGTTATCTTCGGCAATTCGGAAATTTCATAGCCGCATTCCCTGTAGACGCCGGTCATCAGTTCGAATGTTCGCACCGCCTCCGCAAAATCCTGCTTTCGCTCGCTATCGATTTCGTAAATCTCTTCCCACGGAGGAGCAAGAAAGACGAGTGGAGCGTACCGGTAACACTTGCAAGCGCTCCGTATGGCATCCTGTTCACGCAAATCAATCAATCGCGCATAGCAGAGCGTATCGGGTATTCCGCGATCGCAGAACATCGGCCGTGGCGCAGACGTGTGTTCGAGGAACGACTCGATGGATCGTTCTAGCATCAGCGCGGTGTATGCCTCGCGATCGTCCCATGGGAGCGCCCGTCCGCCTGCCTGCATCTGTTCCTGGATGATCCGCCTTGCTACTTCAGGAGCATATTCGAGTCCGAGCTTCGCTAATTCCTCGAGAACGGTCGTTTTGCCGGAACCGGGGCCGCCGGAAATCACGAAGAGATTCGGATTACTGAGATGCACTACATTCTCCCTAAAATTTGATTTTCGCAATCGGTTGACTCTGTCGCGGCTCCGAAATAATGGCTTGTAATGGATCAAGTTCAGGACGCAAACCTTGCTACACGAAATGGCTCGACTCGAAGAGTTGACAACGATAGAGGCGCGTATCGAGTTGGAAATACGCAGCATAATAAGGGGACGAAGCAGTCTGACAATCAGGTTCTGCCGTTTAAGCTGAGTTGGGCCGATGCAGCAACCGGGTTTGGCCGGCGATCCGCCGCCTATTTGGGATTCTGACGCTGCCCGGGGAAGAAACGGGCGTCGTACAGCGTACGTATTGGCGTCGTAGCATCAAGGCTGCTTGCCTGGCGCGATCCAAGTGCGGGTCACCTGCTTGTTCGAATGCGCCAATTTTTCCCAGTGCATATCCGTAAAAATCAAAATCTGCGCGCGTTCAAACCCTGTTGCAACCCGCATGAATAAAGCCTGCGAATGCTACTCTGAAGTTTCCGGATGCAACTCGAAAAAGTGTATGAGCCGCAGCGTTTTGAGCCGCATTGGGCGCAATGGTGGATCGATCACGCTCTGTACCGCGCCGAAGTCATACCCGGCCGTCCCGTTTTTTCGCTTGTCATTCCTCCGCCGAACGTAACCGGTTCGCTGCACATCGGGCACATGCTCGACCATACCGTAATGGATGTGGCCGTCCGCTGGCATCGCATGAACGGCGAGACGACATTGTGGCTTCCAGGCATGGACCATGCCGGCATCGCAACACAAATGGTTGTGGAGCGGCAGCTCGCGCAACAGGGTTTGAAGCGGATCCAATTGGGACGCGAAGAGTTCGAGCGCCGCGTGTGGCAGTGGAAAGAAGAATACGGCGGCCGAATCCAGCACCAGATTCGGCGTGAAGGCGCGAGCGTCGACTGGTCTCGCGAACGCTTCACGATGGATGCCGGTTTGTCGCGCGCCGTGCGCGAAACGTTTGTTCGACTGTGGGAAGCCGGCCTGATTTATCGCGGCGACTACATGGTCAACTGGTGCCCCGGCTGCCAAACGGCCATCTCCGACGTCGAGACAATTCACGAAGCGCAGCCTGGCCATCTATGGCACATTCGTTATCCGGTGGTTAACAACGAGGAAAGCGTGGTGCTTGCGACGACAAGGCCGGAGACCATGCTCGGCGATACCGCCGTTGCGGTGCATCCCGATGACGATCGTTATCGCCACCTGATTGGAAAGAAAGTCCGGCTGCCTCTGGTGGGCCGCGAGATCCCCATCGTCGCCGATACGATGGTGGATCCGAAATTCGGAACCGGCGTTGTCAAAATCACGCCGGCTCACGATCCGAACGATTTCGAGGCCAGTAAGCGCCATAACCTGCCGCTGATTCGCGTCATTGGCACGGACGCACGCATGACAGCCGAGGCCGGCATTTACGCAAACCTTAGCCGCTTCGAAGCTCGTAAGCGGATTATCGCGGCGCTCCAGGAATCGGGCGAACTCGTCGATATCGAAGACTACACCGTGAATATCGCCAAGTGCGACCGCTCGAAGGATGTCATCGAACCGCTGGTTTCGACGCAATGGTTCATCAAAATGAAACCGCTCGCGGAGAAGGCGATGGAGGCCGTGCAAAGCGGGCGCATCACGTTTGTACCCGACGATCGCGTGACGCTGTTCTATCAATGGATGACGAACATCCGCGACTGGTGCATCTCGCGCCAGTTGTGGTGGGGCCATCGTATCCCGGCTTGGTATTGCCGCGCTTGCAAGGAACTCACCGTTGCGCGCGAGACGCCGGCCGTGTGCTCCCATTGCCAGTCGACGGAGATCGAGCAGGAAACCGACGTGCTCGACACGTGGTTCAGCTCCGGACTATGGCCGTTCTCCACTTTGGGATGGCCGGACCAGACCGAAGATCTGAAGACGTTCTATCCGACATCCCTGCTGATCACGGGCTTCGACATCCTGTTTTTCTGGGTGGCTCGGATGATCATGCTCGGGTTATGGTGTACGGGCGATGTTCCCTTCCGGCAAGTACACATGCATGGCCTTGTGCGCGACGCCGACCGGCAGAAGATGTCGAAGACGAAGGGCAACGTCGTCGATCCCCTAAAACTGATGGACCAATACGGCACCGATGCCTGCCGCATTGCATTGCTGATTTCCGCGGCGCCCGGCGCCGATATCGCGCTAAAGGAAGACCGCATCGAAGCGGCGCGTGCATTCGCCAACAAGCTCTGGAATGCTTCGCGGCTGCTCTTCCTCAATATGGAGAAGAGCGGCGTGGATGCAAGGGTTTCGCCGCATGCCGATGTAACGTCCGCCGAAATTGCAACAGGCGCCAACGAAGTCCCGGTGGAAGATGCCTGGATCTTCGGTCGGTTAAACGAGTGCGCGAGCGTTGTGAACCGGGCGCTCGACCAGCACCGCTATCATGAAGCTGCGCAAACCCTATGGGACTTCGTGTGGCACGAGTTCTGCGACTGGTATCTAGAAGTGAAAAAGCTTCGCTTCCAGGACAACTCCGGCCTGGATCATCACTGGAAGGCGGCCCTGACGGTGTACGAAACGGCGCTTCGCTTGTTGCATCCGTTCATGCCATTCGTCACGGAAGAGTTATGGCAGCGGCTGGCGCATGAAACAAGTCAGAGACCGGAACTTCCCGTCTCGATATCGCTGGCGCATTATCCGCAGCCGGGCCAAAACATCGCCAACACTAAGGCCGATCGTACTTTCGGATTGCTGCGGCAGATCATCACGGCTGCTCGCGAGTTGCGTGCCGACAACAAGCTCGACCCTAAGATGACATACGAGGCTTCGCTCTACCTTCATGCCGCCGTGCTCGCTCCGGCGGATTTGGCCATCATTGAGACGGTGACTCGCTTGACGATTGCTTTGGCCAGCGGTATCCCACAACAGGGCGGTCTGCTGCGATCGAATCCGGATTTCGATCTCCGCGTGGAAGCGTCTGCGGAATCGTCTAACGGCGCCGGCTCAGAGGAGGCGAGGACTCGTCTGCGGAAGGAAATTGCAAATCTGCAGAAGGTGATCGGCAGTTCCGAGCGTCAGCTTTCGGATGAAACGTTTTTGAGCAGGGCACCCGAGAAGGTCGTAAACGGAATGCGTGCAAAGCTGGCTGAGTACAAGGCGCAACTGAAGAAAAACGAGAATTTACTGGAGGGATATTCTGAGCCGGAAGCGTAAGCGACCCAAGACGAACCGAGACGGTTCGCTTCGATCCGATCGAGCTTCGCTAATGGGTCGCTTACGCTCCCGGCTCAGCTTCAGTGTTTTGTGTCACGACGAGACGGAAGCTCGCCAACATTGGCATAGAGTTCTGAACACATCATGTTTGACATAACTCACCGCGACGTTCGCGTAGCAGTAGAAAGAGCACTTGCGGAAGATATTGGCGCGGGCGATGTCACGACCGGCTTAACGGTTCCGGCCGAACTGCGGGCCTCCGGACGCTTTCTGGCGAAACAGGAATTCACGTTGGCGGGCATTGAACTGCTGCCGCTCATTTATGGTCCGATGGGTGGAGCACGCGTCGATCTAGAAACTAAGAGCGGAGACACTGTATCGAACGGAGAGACTCTGGCAAATGTGAAAGGCCACGCGCGCACATTGTTGACATGCGAGCGCGTGGCCCTCAACTTCATTCAGCGGTTGAGCGGCATTGCCACTCTGGCGCGCCAGCACGCCGATGCCGTGCGCGGAACAAAAGCTCGTGTTCTCGACACGCGAAAAACCACTCCGGGCTTGCGTGTATTGGAAAAGATGGCGGCGGCGGCCGGCGGCGCCACGAATCATCGACAGGGTCTATACGATGCGGTCCTGATCAAGAACAACCACATCACCGCGGCTGGTGGAGTTCGAGCAGCGCTTGAGCGCGTTCGCGATTTCAGTGGCCGGATTGAAGTTGAAATCCGAACACGCGCGGAACTGGACGAGGCTCTTGCCGCGGGCGCCAAAGAACTGCTGCTGGATAATCTTGCTCCAGCCGAAGCCGCCGAATGGATTCGCTATATCGACGGACGCGCCACGGTCGAGCTTTCCGGCGGCATCAACTTGTCAACGATTCGCGCTTACGCGGAAGCCGGTCCCGACTTCATTTCCTGTGGCGCCATAACGCATTCAGCGGTAGCGGTGGACATCAGCTTCCGTCTGGAACTCGAGCATTGACATGCCCCTCGACATCTCGTTTGTGAGGGAACAGCGGCCTGAGGGTCAGATTCACTATTTTTCGACTCTTGGCTCGACGATGACCGCGGCTGCGGGACTGGCCGCGAGCGGGGCGCCTCACGGAACGGTCGTTATCGCGGATGAGCAGACGGCGGGTGTTGGCCGGTTCGGGCGCCAGTGGCACTCCGAAGCCGGCGCGGGCATCTATTGTTCAGTAATTATGCGTCTCAAGTTGCCTTCGAACGGCCTTCCTGTTGTGACGCTGCTGCTTGGGCTCGCGACGGCGGAAGCGATTCAGCGAATCACAAACCTTTCTTGCGATCTGCGATGGCCGAACGACGTGCTCGTAAATGAGCGCAAGGTCGCCGGCATCCTGGCGCAGCTAAATGAAGATTCAATCGTGGCCGGCATCGGTATCAACGTAAACCAGACTTCCCTGCCGGAGAATCTGCGCACGCCGGCTACTTCACTGCGGCTTGCTGCCGGAGGTCGCTCCTTTGCGCGGGAATCGTTGCTGGTGGCCTTGCTCGACTCACTCGATGAATTCACTGCGATGCTTGCGGAGCAAGGCCCGGAGAGTATTTTGAGAACATTCACGGCGGCTTCCAGTTACGTCACGCATCGCCGTATCGTTTTCGAAGGAAACCAGGGACCGAATAGAGGAGTCACTCTAGGTTTGGACGACAACGGCTTTCTCAAGGTTCGCGACGAGAGTGGATTGGTCCAAACTATTTACACAGGCGGCGTACGTCCCGACGTCTCTTAACTCATCTTCAACCTATGCTTCTCGCTCTAGATGCAGGTAATTCCAATGTCACGATAGGCGCATTCGACGGCCAGCGCCTGGTCCATCGCTGGCGGTTGCGAACCATTCAGGATCAGACGGCGGATGAATGGGGCGTTTTGATGCGCAATCTGTTCTCCCTGGCCGGGCTGGAATTGGCGCAGATCGACGGCATCATTATCGCGAGCGTCGTTCCGCCTTTGGATGGCAGCCTCACGGCCATGGCGGAACGATATTTCGGAACCCGTCCGGTATTCGTCACGCACGAAACCGATACCGGCCTTGCGATCAGGTACACGAACCCGCTCGAGATCGGAGCCGACCGCATCGTAAATAGCGTCGCGGCGTGGGAGCGCTACCGTTCGGCCTGCGTGGTGGTCGATCTCGGAACGGCTATTACGTTCGATACAGTGAGCGGCAACGCGGAGTATCTTGGCGGCATCATTTGTCCGGGCATAGGAATTTCGATCTCAGCGCTGTTCTCACGCACGGCGCGGCTGCCGCTGGTCGATTTCCTCGAACCCTCGGCCCTTATCGGAAAGAACACCGTAACGGCAATTCAGTCGGGGCTGTACTACGGCTTTACGGACTTGATCGATGGATTGATCGACCGGCTAATCGGAGAGCTCGGGCCGGAAACAAAAGTGGTCGGGACTGGCGGCCAGGCAAAAATGATCGCAAAGTCGTCGCGGCATATCCGCGACATCGACGAGGACATCACGCTGCACGGATTACACCTCGTCTGGAAACGTCTCCAACGGTCATGAGCACGGAAGCACCTGACTCAAACGACGATTCAACCTGGCCTTCGAACTACTTTAACTATTTCACCGAGATCGAGGATCACTTTCAGCGCGCCCGCGGCACGTCGCTGTTTTTGCTTTCGCCGTTGGACTGGGCCTTGATAGAGAACTGGAAGAACTCGGGAGTGCCACTCGAAGCCGTGCTACGCGGCATCGACGAATCTTTTGAAAAATGGCGCGGCCGCAAAACCAAAGCACGGCGAGTGAATTCGCTGGCATACTGCGCGCAGGCGGTCATGGAATCGGCGCAGCGGCTGTCCGGAGCAGGCGCAATGCGGGCGCGCCAGGCCTCGGAAGCGCCTTTTCAAGTGAACGAAGTGCAGGAATTTTTGACCGGCGCCGCAACAGCGCTTTTAAACAAAGAGAATGAGATCTATCACGGCATTGGAGCCACGTTACAGAGTCTGGCCGCGGAAGCGGAAAGCAAACTTACCAATCTCGAGGATCTCGAGCGGCATTTGACGGCGCTTGAAGAGAAGATGATCGCGGCTGCGCGCAGTATGGCATCGGACGAGTTGCTGGTCGAGCTTCGACGCGATCTGGATTCCGAACTCGCTCCCTATCGCGGTAAGATGACTGCGGACCAAATCTCGATGCTGGAGAGGCGGTATTTGGACACGAGATTGCTCGAAAAAGCCGGCTTGCCCCGGCTGAGCTTGTTTTATCTACATTGATCGTTAACTGTTGCAAAATAGATGGATGAGACTGGCCGCCGGGGCGTGCTTCGCGATCCTGAGTTGCTGCCTCGTTACCCGCGCAGATCAAGAGTGTTTTGCCGTGAATGCCTCACGAAGTCGCGTGGCGTTCGTGCTAAAGGATGTATTACACACCGTAAGGGGTACCTTCGAAGTTGAGCATGGCTCAATTTGTGTCGATCCGGCGACAGCGATCGCCAGCGGCCAGATTGTAGTCGATGCCCGAAGCGGCAACACCGGAAACCGTTCTCGCGACTCGCGAATGCACAAGCAAATTCTCGAGAGCAGTCTCTATCCCCACATCGTCTTTGCACCTTCTCACATTCGCGGCGCAATTTCTCCACTAGGCCAGTCGACACTGGATGTCGATGGCACATTCACGATTCACGGAGCCGCGCATCCGCTGACCACGGCGGTCGCTGTTCAAGTGAGCGGAAATCAATTTACAGCCGCAACTCATTTCGAAGTGCCTTATGTGAAGTGGGGCATGAAGAATCCGAGCAATTTTTTCCTCAGGGTGGACGACCACGTAGAAATTAGCGTGGAGCTGGCTGGCAACACTCAGCCGGCGAATAGCCGGTAATTACTCAGACAATCCCAGGGAACCAGCGAACGGGATTGTCATAAAAGATCTTGCGAAGCAACTTTTCAGGCAGGGCCAATCCCTGGGTCATGTGGCCGTGATAATTCATCTCGTCACTACGGGCAAAGAAGTTCCAATCCCGATCATGGGCTGTTTGGACCGAATGTAACACCTGCTGCTCCGTCTGTGTACGCCAGACAGTATCCGTGCCGTAAGTGATGCGGTCCTGATACCGATTCAAGAATTGACGCACGGCCTTATGATCGCCTGCGGCAAGATATCTCACGCGCGCGGCCATATCCACTGCGAAGTTCGGATAATTATCCAAACGCTTCGCCAATGCCGGCAGATCGCTCTCATTACTGCCGAGGTGGCATCCGACAACCCGCAGTTTCGGATATTTCGCAATCACACGATCCCTCGCCGCCAGAATTTCTTCTTTCTTCGGGGCTCCTTTGCGGCCATATTGATACCACTCCGGATGCTTGCTGTAGTAACCCACCTCGGGATTAGTCGAATCGAGAGGCAGCCAGGCCCCATCGGGCTCTGCCATATGCGCCAGCAGCGTTTTGTCCTGTTTCTGCATCATTTCGTAAATCGGCAGCAACGCGGGATTGTCGGGCATGAGATAGGCGCCCGATTTCGACCGGATCGCCATGCCGATGTTCTTCCAGATCTTAACTGCAATCGCGCCTTCTTTGAACCACTCTTTTAAGCCGGCAATGGTAGTTTCCGTAAAGTCGGGCCGTTCAAATGGACGAGCGTCGAATGAAGTGGCCCAAGCGATCAGCCCCTTGCTCTCCCGATGCAGCTTTATGGCGCCGCGCACCTGCTCGTCGAGGTCCGGCGGTTGATCGCCGATCGCTCGCGAGTCGCAGATGGTCAACGCCCTCCACCGCGTTTGCCGAAAGCCGGCCAAAATCTCGGGCGCAGTTCGATTCAAATGGATATGGGTATCGATTCGCTCAAACGGTGGGTCAGCGGCTTTTCCTCTCAGGAAAGGAGAAGCCGCCAACCCCGCGAGCATCTCACGTCTGGTCATTGCGATCTTCATAGGTCTTCAGAAGGACAATTTTAGGCCGAGCCGGAATTGCCGTTGATCCATATTGGCGCTGGTGATATTGAGGAAGTTTCCCGAAGAGACGTTTGCGCTTGGTGCAAGAAAATGCGGAGTGTTCGACACGTTATCCGACTCGGCGCGGAACTGCAAACCAATACGCTCATTGATGGGAAATGTGCGAAACACGCTGACGTTGGCATTGAAGTTTGCAGGGCCGCGCAAAGTATTGCGGCCCGACGTGCCGAACCGGACGGCCGTTACAGGTGCGTAGGCGTTCGGATCGTAGTATGGGTGACCGGCGCCAATTCCGCCCAACTTCGCAACGGTAGGCAGAATCTGATCGGCGGTCTGGCTATTGTTGGGAGCGTTCAGCGAAGCGCCCGATGCAGTCACCGTGAAAGGAAGACCGGAGTAAGCGCTGAATGTGCCGTTGACTTCCCATCCGCCCAGGATATGGCTTGCCAACCCGTTTTGGAAATAGGTCTTGCCCTTGCCAAACGGCAGGTCGTACAATCCGCCAATCTGGAAGTTGTTCGGAATGTCGAAACCAGAGACGGCTTCGTTTCGAGCCAGTTCCGAGGGGTCGTTGAAGAGTAAGCCAACGCGCCCGTCGTCGTCTGCCATGTCAATCGATTTCGATCGCGTGTAAGCTCCCTTGATCAGCAAACCATTGGAGAAGCGGCGATTGACGCCGATTTGGAGCGAGGTGTAATGCGAACTCAACCAGCCGTCTTCAAACAGGGTCGAGACTCTGCGTCCAAGCGTCGCGTTCAGAGGAAGTCCAGCAGTTCCGCTCCCTGGATATCCAGCGTTCATTTCATGATCCACAAACTGATGCGTCGTGGCTGTGCCGACAAATGCGGCGCTCACTACAAAGTTACTGGGAAGCTGACGCTCAATCGTGAAGTTATAGGACTGGATGTAGCCGCGGTGCAGTAATCCGGGGAACGGGCTACGGCTGATCACGGTGGATGTGGGAACAGGAGCAATGCCCGTCGAAAGATCGGGCACGCTAACGGGCGGAATGCCCGCTGAAAGGGACGCGTAGGGAGTGTAACTGTTTGGCCCGGTGAAACTCTGCGGAATCGTCAGCGGATAGGGATCGCGGAAGACACGCGACATGGGCAAAGGATCGTAGCTGATGCCGTAACCCATACGAATTACTGTGGACTCGGTCACCCGGTAGGCAAGGCCCACGCGCGGCGCAAACAACTTATGGCTCACTGTCACGCCGGCATTCTCGTCGTTGTCGCCGACACCGCCAATAATGATATTGTTGGTCGCCAGGTCGAACCGGCCCAGGCCCGTGTGCGTGCGCGTAACGAGTGGATAGAGTTCGTATCTCAATCCGAGGTCGAGCGTGAGTTTTCGACTAACCTGCCAGCGATCCCTGCCATACCAGCCAAACTGCCATTCGCGGCCCGTCAGGTATTGATTCTGCAATGTTTTGCCGACCGATTGATCGAGGCCTAACAAAAATGCAGCATACGCATTGAATTGGTTCGGCGACTTGCCGCCATTCAATCCGGTGATCGCGCCGTCAAACGTGAATAATCCGCGCGGGCCGAAATTCCCGGCTTCCGGCTGCCATTGATTGAGTTGAAAGCGAATCATATCGAACCCAAACCGGAATTCATGAGCGCCATGAGTCCACGTCAGGTTATGGCTGTTTGTCCAGGTTTGATCGTTGCGCCAGAACGGGCTATAGTTCGCCGTTTGGCCCAGGCTGCTAAACCCGCTAATGTTGAAAATCGGGAATCCGCTTTGCCGGATATCCGGGCCGTTTGTGCCGGGAATGCCGAGGTTCAGTCCGACGTTCGTGCCATAAAAGCTATCCGTGCCGTGCTGCCCCATGCGGCTGAATCCGAGCACTTCATCAAAAAGCAGATTAGGCGTGATGATCCAGCTATGTCCGAGCGTTGCCAACTGCGTCAGCGTAGGCGCTGTATCCGCGCCATTGCCGTTGCAAAGCCCCGCGCCGCCTGCCGCGCCCAAGCTGAATGGGCAATTCACCAGCGCCTTCATGACGCTGTACTTGCCGAATATGTGGTGGTTCTGTGTACGGTTCCAATCGATCTTTGCATCGATGTTGTCACGGTCCAAAGCCTGCGTGCCGGAGCTGAAATAGTTGGAAGTCGTTCCCGGCTGATTCGGCATGGGAATCAGACTTTGAAGTTTCGCGGTAATCGGATTGAACGCGCTCGCGGGCACAGTGTTGTTCATAAACGGCGTGCGGCCCTTTCCGGCTGCATCCCCGGTGGAGGGATCGTAGATCGCCGTTCCATAACTACTGAAGTTTCCCTGCCGCTCGGCGGCTGTGGGAACCGTGGAGAGCGCGGAATAGTTTGTCCGTTCCCGCGTGCCCTCCCAGCTCGCGAAGAAGAAGAGCTTGTTCTTGACGATCGGGCCGCCCAAAGTGGCGCCATCGATATTGTGGAGGCTGAAAGGCTTGCCCTTACCGTAATAAAAGAAGTTGCGCGCTTCGAGCATGTTGTTGTCCCAGTACGCGAACGCAACGCCATGGAAGTCATTCGTTCCCGACTTCGTCGTGATCGTCACAGCCGCGCCTCCCGCCATGCCCTGTTCCGCATCAAAGCTGCTGGTAGTGACGTTGACCGTTTCGATGGTTTCCTCCGGTGGAACATATAGCGTCGCATGAGGAAGCCATACGAAGACGTCCGCCGCGCCATCGACGCGCGTATTGTTGTTATTCCGATTCGTGCCGTTCACATTTGTGCTGAGCGGGCGTTGCGGAGTGTCGGTAATGGAGTTCGTAAATACCGCCGGCGTCGCGCCTGGGACCAGGTTGAAGAGGCTTTGAAAGTTCCGGTAGTTCGGCAGCGGGAGATTCGCCAACTCGTGCGGACTAAGCTCCGTATGAGTATCCGACTTATCGGTCTGCAACGCCGTAGCGGCTCCGGTTACGGTGACGTTCTGAGCCTGAGAGCCGACTTGCATCTGCACGTCGACTCGGGTGACGGTGTTAATGGTGGCGGTCACACCAGTCGTCGTTACTGCACTGAATCCAGTAGCGGTTACATGGATTTCGTAAACGCCTGGCAAAACGTTGCCGATAGTATAGCGTCCGGCAGCGTCGGTCGTGACGTCGCGAGTTTCGCCGGTTTGCGGGTTAATGGCTTTGACCTCAGCCTTGGGGATCACCGCGCCGCTTTGGTCGGTCACGGTTCCCACCATCGAGCCATAAAGAACCTGAGCGCTAGCGACTGGTGAACCCAGCGTCAGCACCATGAAAAGCATAAATGAAAAAGCAGCAATCGATCGCCGTATCATATTGCCCCCTTACTCCCAAATCGGGTTTGCCGTCTACGGAAACCCGTTCCTTGCCGAATCACACCGAACCTGATCCGTTCCGGATCGTCCGTTATAGCCGCCTCACGAGAGATTCTTCAGACTCGCTTCAATCAACTCTCTCGTAGGTTCATACGCATCGCCGCCACCGCTCCACTCCATTGAGAAGTAGCCGCGGTATCCGGCCTTCTTTGCAATCGCGAAAATCTGGTCTACATCGACGCGAAGAGTCTTGCCTCCGTGATGCTCAATGTTCTTCACGTGACTGATATTGAACGCATGCGCAAACATTGCCCGTAGGGCGCGGTTGTCGTACTGCTGGTCATCCTGAATCTGCATGGAATTGCAGAAATCGGGTAGGGCGCGCAGAAACGGCGTATTGGCCGTTTCAATTACTTTGACGACTCGAAATGGGTCCTCGCTCGCCGGATTATCGTTCTCGAGATTGATAACGATATTCTTCCGGGCGCCATACTCCGCCAGGCGCTTCAAACTCTGCACCGCACAATCGATGTCGCCGGGCGCCTGCGGCCGGGGCAGATGCACCCGAATACTGGGCGATCCCAGGATCACGGCGGCGTCCACCCACTGGTGATAAGCCTCCAGACCGGCAGCCTGATCCTCAGGCGTTGAGCCGCAAAGCCGTACTCGTGCATCGGCCGTAATGTTTACGACACGAAGCCCAGTCTGTTTGAAGGACCGGGCAAGGTCGTGTACGTAATCCGGCTCCAGCGATTCGAAATGGCGGCCCCAAGGCTCAATGCCGGGCACATGGAGCTTGCTGGCAATATACTCGCCGAACTGCGGAAGAGTCATCGCGCCCTGACCATTACCGTTGCCGGGGTTGCGCGGTGAAACGATCTGAGCACGAAACGGGTACGAAGAAACCGCGAGTCTCTGCCGTGGATCGGTGGGGAAATTGACAGAAGGCTCCGCCGCCCGCAATGAAGTCGCAGCCAGCGCGATAGATACTCCTAGAAACTCCCGCCTTCCGATAATCGATTCCATTTCGTTCTCCTCTATTGCGGTAGCGTGAATGCAAACAAACTGTCATGAGCGGCCAGCAGCACATACTGACGGCCATCCAGTTCGTATGTCATCGGAGCGTTGTCCATCACGCCTCCAAGATTCGCGTGCCATAGCGTTCGGCCTTTGAAGGGATCTAATGCCAGCGCATTGCCGGAGTTGTCGCCAGTGAAGAGTAGATTGCCGGCTGTGCTCAGCACTCCCATGTAGGCGCTTCCCTGCCCGATCTCGTGCGTCCAGCGAATCTTGCCGGTCTGGTAGTCAATCGCCTCAATGAACTCCCGCGCCCACAGCTTGTCATCGCGCCCGCCCCAGCCTTCGGGCTTCGCATCCGTGTCGGTGAGAAAGAAAACGCTGTATCCCTGCTCAGCATGAAGATAGAACAACCCGGTATCGGGATCGAACGACGGCGTCTGCCAGTTGGTTCCACCGTGCGCGCTGGGGCTGAGAAGCCGCCCATCGGTCGCCGGATCCTTCTCCGTATTGCGTATGGGATTGCCTTTCGCGTTCACGCCCTTCGACCAGTTGATGTCCACGTAAGGAACGCTCACGAGGTTCTCGCCATTGGTGCGGTCCAGCACGAAGAAATATCCATTGCGGCTGGCTTGCGCAAGCAGTTTTCGGCGCTTCCCCTTGAAATCCGCGTCGAATAAAACGGGCACCTGTACCGCGTCCCAGTCGTGGGTGTCGTGCGGCGATGCCTGGAAATACCAGACCATCTTGCCTGTATCGGGATTCAGCGCCACGATCGAGCACGTCCACAGATCATCGCCCTTGCGGCCCTGCCCGGCCATTACCGGATTCGGATTGCCAGTGGCCCAGTACAGTAGGTTTAACGTGGGGTCGTATGTGCCCGGCATCCAGGTCATTCCGCCGCCGTGCTCCATGGCGTCGGCATCGGGCCAGGTCTCCGAGCCAGGCTCTCCCGGTCTCGGCTCCGAATTCCAACGCCACTGCACATCTCCGGTTTCCGGATCGCGCGATTCCAGAAAGCCGGGAACGTCCATGGAATCGCCGCTGACACCGACCAGTACGTGGTTACGAATAACAATCGGAGCCGTAGTCGAAAAGTATTCGAGTTTCAGATCGGCGATTTCCTTGTTCCAGCGCTCCTTACCGTCCCAGATATTCAACGAAACCAGATGATTATCGGGCGTCTCGAAGAACAGCCAGTTGCCATAGATGCCCACTCCGCGATTTCCGATATGGTCGCCGCCGGACGACTTCCAGACGTAGTGCCAGAGTTCGCGGCCGGTGCGCGCGTCAACGGCCCAGACGTTATCGGGAGTTGTGAAGTAGAGCACGCCGTTCACTTCAAGCGGCGTTGACTTGATGGATGCTGAGTTCGCCCGATATACCCAGGCGAGCGACAACGACCGTACATTCGAAGCATTGACCTGCGACAGAGGACTGTAGCGCCGCCCCGAGTAATCGCCATGAAACGAGGGCCACGTGTCCGTCGGCGGCTGCAGCAATTTGGCGGGGTCCAGTCCCTGTGCGGATAGCACAGCCGGCGCCAACACCAGCATGAGTGCAACGAGACGCAAATCGCGCTTCATTTCAACGTCTCCAGATATGCCAGCACGTTGTGCATGTCAGTATCGCTATAGGTCCGCAAGAGTTCGGCATGGGCTGCCAGTGGATCGTGCACTTCCACTCGCACGGCGTCGTGCGGCCAGGTGTGGTAGTCACCGGAAGCGTCATACATCGAAACGGTGAACTCATCGAGATGCTGGAGCGGCCCGGAAAGCACTTGGCCCGATTTCAACGTGATAGTCACAGTTTTGCGAGTGCGTTCGATTGGAGGCGACGCGCCACGCCGCCCTGGGTATAGAAATGTCCGCAGGAGCGCTTCAGGTTCATACTCCCTTGCCACGTGGGCCAGGTCTCCTGTGGCCGAATGACACGTATTACAGCGGCCCGCCCCGTTGAAATAAGCCTCGCCAGCGTTTGCGTCGCCTGTAACCACGTCTTTGACCTGATAGAGTTGCCGGTAGCGAACATATCGGTTGCGGGCGTGCAGGAAGGTCGCGATGTCCGAAATTTGCGCTGGCGTTAAGCTGAACTTTGGCATGCCCTTCTGGGAACGGCCATTGAGGACTACCGGAGCAATCAAATTCCCATGCTCGTCATGGTTCACTAGCACGGAACGAATCAGATCCGGGCCTCCATCGCCGCCGTTGGCGTCTTTACCGTGACAAAACGAGCAATTCTGGCTGAATAATTTCTGGCCGCGGTCGACCGCCGCCTGGTCCGGAGCTGGCGGTATGCAGTTGCCTTTGCGCTTTGGCGCCTGAGCGAACAGCGAAATGGCAAATGCCGCCGCGATGCATGGCAGAAACAGACGAGTAAGGAACGGGCTGATTCCTCGGAATTTCGTTCCGATCCTTGCCGGCGAGTCACACTTAGGATTGTTCTCCCCCAATTCGGACGAGACCGTTACCCACATTGATGTGATGAATAGTACACCGATTCAGAGCAAGTTTCAAACAATTTGTGACGTATTTCGCATTTTTGGGCTTAGACGTCCGAAGCGGCGGCGCGGAACCGATTCATCCGCCAGTTGCCTGCCTCTATCATGGATATTTACGTTGCATGCCGCAGTCGACACAACTCCCCACACACATCCTCATTCATATTGCCGAGCAGTTGAATATCCCGCTCAAGAGCCTGGTCGCCACCATCACGCTGCTTGATGAAGGTGGAACCGTCCCATTCGTCGCCCGGTATCGCAAGGAAGCGACGGGCAATCTCGACGAACTCGGAATCGGCTCGATCGCCGAGAAACTCCAATACTTCAGAGAATTGGACGAGCGCCGGGAAACCGTCCTGGCGACCATTGAGGAGCAAGGCAAGCTAACGCCCGAGCTAAAGGCGAAGGTTGAAGCCGTGCTCGATCGAAGTGAGCTTGAAGATCTCTATCTTCCTTACAAGCCCAAGCGGCGCACGAAGGCGATGATCGCACGTGAGAAGGGGCTTGGGCCACTCGCGGAGTATCTATGGAAGCAGCAATCGTCCGACTTGCCCCTGGAGGTGTACGCGCAGACGTTCGTCAGTGAAGAGAAGGCGGTCGCGTCCTCCGCCGAGGCTCTTGAAGGAGCACGCCACATTATCGCCGAGCAGATCAATGAAACGGCTGAGTTCCGCAAACACTTGCGCCAGTTGATGATGAACGAAGGCGTCGTTGTCAGCAAGACGGTGGACGGCGCGAACGATCCGGAAGGCAAATTTCAAATGTATGCCGACTACCGCGAGCCCGCCGCAAAGATTCCCTCGCACCGGATGCTCGCAATCCGGCGCGGGGCAAATGAAAACATTCTGTATTTTCAGATCGAGCTCGATTCGGACCGCCCCGTCGCCTACTTAAAGAGCCGCATCTTGCAGCAGACTGGAGACTGGACCCCTCAGTTGGAAACGGCAATCGAGGATGCCTGGAAGCGGCTGCTGAACAATTCGATTCAGACCGACGTGCGGCTTGAATTGAAAGATCGCTCCGATCTCGAAGCAATCCGCGTCTTCCGCGAAAACCTGCAAAACCTTCTACTGACCGCCCCGGCCGGCATGATCGCCGTGCTTGCCGTCGACCCTGGCCTTCGCACCGGCTGCAAGATCGCCGTCGTGGATGCAACCGGCAAGTTCCTGGATCACGGCGTCATTTATCCATTACCGCCAAAGAACGACCTTCCGGGCGCCGCCGCCACGCTGCTAACCCTCATCCACAAATACAACGTTCGTGCAATTGCGATCGGTAATGGCACGGGCTCGCGCGAGGCCTCTGCCTTCGTGCAGGATATTTTGCGCGAGGCTAAGCTCGGAACTGTTTTCAGCGTTGTTGTGAATGAATCGGGGGCTTCGATCTATTCGGCTTCCGAAATCGCCAGGCAGGAGTTTCCCAATCTCGATTTGACCGTGCGCGGCGCCATCTCCATCGCTAGGCGTTTGCAGGACCCTCTGGCCGAGTTAGTGAAGATCGACCCTAAATCGATTGGCGTCGGGCAATATCAACACGACGTAGACCAGCGTAAGCTGAACGATGCGCTAACCGGCACGGTGGAAACCTGTGTGAATCGCGTGGGAGTCGATTTGAATACTGCCTCATTTGCGCTCCTGAGATATGTCGCCGGAATCAATGAGCGTACCGCTCAAAAAATCGTGGACTTTCGCAACGAGCACGGCGCCTTCCGCTCACGCGTGCAACTGATGGCCGTCTCGGGTTTCGGGCCGAAGACGTTTGAGCAGGCCGCCGGGTTCCTTCGCATTCGCAATGGCGAAAATCCTCTAGATGGGACGGCGGTGCACCCTGAATCCTACCCGGTCGTTGAGAATATCGCGCAATCCTTAAATGTGGAGATTGCGCAATTGGTGGCCAACCCCGCCCTGGTCAGTTCCATCCGCATCGAAAATTTTCAAAATGAATCGACTGGAGTGTTGACGCTGCGCGACATTCTCGAAGAATTGAAAAAGCCGGGCCGCGATCCCCGCGATCGGTTTGTGGTTCCGCAATTCCGCGCGGATATCAAAAAAATCGGCGACCTCGAACCCGGCATGATTCTCGAAGGCGCCGTCACTAACGTCACGAATTTCGGAGCGTTCGTCGACGTAGGTGTTCATCAGGATGGCCTGGTTCACGTCAGCGAATTGTCGAACCGTTTTGTAAAAGACCCGAACGAAGCCGTAAAGGTTGGCCAGATTGTCAAAGTGAAAGTGCTGTCGGCCGACCCGAAGACAAAGCGGATTGCATTGTCCATAAAGGCGCTGCAGGCCTCCGATCTGCCTAAAATAAAGCATGGCGCTCCGCCGCAGCGCTCACCGAAGTCACAGCCCACGCTTGACGACAAACTGGCCAGCCTCTCGAACCGTTTTCGAACAAGATAAGAGAAGACGTCGAAAGCGCCGCCGATACGATTTATCTCCGACCTGAAGAGTTACGTACAACGGGCTTATCTACACGGGAGTTGCGAGCGGAGGCGGCTGCTTTCTTAGCGGACGCCGGCGGCTTTTTGACGGCGGCAAGGCTCTTGCGCAATGCGTCCGCGATGTCGATTACCGGGCTCGCGGCAGGTTTCGACTTCGTGGCAGAGGGCTCCCTACCTTCGACTTTCGCGGCGATCAGTGCTGCGAGTTGATCGCGATACGTGTCCCTGTACTTCGCCGGATCAAATGCAATCGCGAGGCTGTGAATTAGCTCCTTCGCCAGGTCGAGTTCCTTTTTTGCCACAACCGAGGGATCGGCTGGGTACTCCTGATCTGCCCGGATCTCCGAATTGAAATACATTGTGTGGCACAAGACTCCGCGGCGGCCAGGACGCAAAATAACGATGTGCTCGCGGCCGTGCATGGCGAATCGCGCAACCGCAACGAGACCTGTTTCTTGAAGAGCCCGATACAACAGCGAATAGGGCTTCTCGCCGGCCGCTTCTGGCGCAATGTAGTAGGACGTCTCGAAGTAAACCGGATCGACCTCCCGCAAACGCACAAACTCGATAATCTCCATTTCGGTCGCGGTCTTCGGGGCAATCGCCTTCAACTCTTCGGCGCCGATCGCGACAAAGCGGCCCTTCTCAAACTCATAGCCTTTCTCGATCGTTTCGTCTGGAATTAGCTTGCGATCGTCCTCCGATACGGCAGCCCGCCGAACGGGCGCAAACACGGGTTCGCTCTCGCCTGCATCCGAGTCGGGCGCTGCCGCCGCAGTCCGCGGTGTAGCGCCGCCGTTCCGTTCCAGCGCCGGCACAGTTGGACGTAGTTTCCGATCGGCTGCCGCCGCCTCCGCCGGAACCCGGTAAAGTTGCCGCAGCTTGACTCTTTCGGCGCGAGCCGCCCGGAACAAGCGCACGGGTATAGAGATGAGCCCGAACGAGATATGACCGCGCCACACGGTGCTCGCCATACGGTTGTCCTCCCAATGGATGATTTCCGTGCCGATACCGTTACGACTCCTTGTCCTCAAGGCGAAGAAAAGACAAATTAAGTTGGCTCTGTTTGAAAACAAACGACACTCGCCGAAGTCAAACGAGCGCGAGGTAACCGAGTCGATGATCTTTGATATTGAGCGCCACGCTGCCACCAAACTGAAAAAGAACCGTCCCGCTCCGGGAAAACCGGGCCTCGATGCCCGCTGGATGACGGGCGCCAAGGTCGCAGTAGGAACGGCCCTTTCAGCCGAAAGCCGGATCTGGTTCACCATCTCCGACGGCATTTTGAACGAGATCTATTTCCCAAGCATCGATCAAGCCAACACACGGAAATTGTGGTTTGCCGTTACCGATGGACACTCGTTCGCTTCCGACGAAGGATCGGATACGAAACATGAGGTTCGATGGCTCAGCACTGGAGTTCCGGGATTCCACATACGGAATCGCTGCAAACAGGGAGTTTACGAGATCGAGAAAGAAATCGTCACCGATCCCACCCGGGACGTTTTGCTGATGGATGTTGAATTCAAACCAGCTGACAATCGGAATTTGCGCCTTTACCTGCTGTTGAATCCTCATATTGGCGATTGCGGCGCGGATAACGATGGATGGATTGGCGTCTACAAAGACATTCCGATGCTGTTCGCGCTCAGAGGATCGACAGCCCTGGCGCTTGTTTCTACAGCTTCGTCCGGAAACATGAGTTGCGGATTCATCGGAACCAGCGATCCATGGACCGATATCAGCCGCCACAAGCGCATGACCTGGTCCTACACGGAGGCTTTGGGCGGGAACATCGGGTTGGCCGCGGAAATCGATTGGGCGCCGACGGGAGGGCGATTCACAATCGCCCTTGGCTGCGGCGGACACGCGGCCGAGGCGGCCCACCAAGCACGCGCCGGACTGTTGCAGAACTTTCGCGATGTGCGCCTTCAGTATGAGGATCAGTGGCAAAATGCACAACGCACTTACCTGGAGCTCGGCGGCAGCAATCAGACCACGCGCGACTTGTACCGGGTCAGCGCAGCGATGCTGCAGGTTCACGAATCAAAACGTTTTCCGGGCGGCATTATTGCCAGCTTATCGATCCCCTGGGGCGGCGCACGAGGTGACGAAGCAGTCGGCGGGTATCACGTCTTGTGGCCCCGCGATATGGTGCAAGCGGCTCTTGGGAAGCTTGCCTGCGGAGATGCGGCGAGCGCTCGCCAGACGCTGTTCTATCTCGAAACCACGCAGGAAAGTGACGGGAACTGGCCGCAGAACATGTGGCTAGACGGCACGCCTCATTGGAACGCGGCGCAAATGGACAGCACGAGCTTCACGGTCATCCTCGCCGACGCGCTCCGGCGGGCGAATTCCCTCAACGGCATGGATCCGTGGAACATGGTTAGGAAAGCGGCGGAATATCTGGTCCGCAATGGTCCGTTGACACAGCAGGATCGATGGGAAGAAAATGCGGGCTATTCTCCTTACACCATGGCTGTCGAGATCGCCGCGCTTCTGGCGGCTGCCGATTTCGCGGATGAGAAAGGCCAAATCCAGCAGGCGACGTTTCTCAGAGAAACGGCCGATGCGTGGAACGAAGCAATTGATGAATTTACTTATGCCGTCCGGACAGAACTGTCCCGCGACTTAAAGGTTGACGGTTACTATATCCGGATCGCTCCGCCCGAGGTAGTAAGGAACGGACTAACGAACGAAACTCGCATCCGAATTAAGAACCTCCTGGACGATCGGGCTATCAGGCGCGCTGTCGAAATAGTGAGTCCGGATACATACGCTCTTGTCCGCTTCGGGTTGCGATCCGCCAGCGATCCGCGGATCGTCAACACCGTGAAAGTGATCGACGCTACTTTGAAGAAGATTGTCTCAACCGGGCCGGTCTGGCATCGGTATACGTTAGATGGCTACGGCGAAAAACCGGATGGCAGTGCGTTCGATAAGACCGGTGTCGGCCGCGGTTGGCCGCTTCTCGCCGGAGAACGCGCGCATTATGAGGTCGCCCGGGGGAATTTCGAAGCGGCGAAATCCCTGCTTGGCATCATTGAAAAGCAGACGAGCGAATGCGGCTTACTTCCGGAACAGATCTGGGACAGCGACGATATTCCATCTCAAGACCTATCTAACGGGCATCCAAGCGGGTCGAGCATGCCTCTCGTGTGGGCCCATGCCGAGCACATTAAGCTACTGCGCTCGATTCACGAAGAACGCGTGTGGGACTTGCCGCCTCAAGCCGCCAAACGCTACCAGCAACAGAAGACGGCGGCCACCTTCGCCATCTGGACGTTCACACAGCAAAGAAAATTCATCCCGCGCGGAAGGAATCTTCGCGTCGATTGCCATGCTGGCGGCAAAGTACGGTGGACTTCCGACGCCTGGAAGACAAACGAAGACATCGAAACCACCGACTCCGGCCTCGGCGTTCACTATGTGGTGTTACATACCGCCAACCTGCCATCGGGCACCGCCGTGGAATTTACTTTCTTTTGGCCGCAGGTGAATCAATGGGAAGGCCGGAATTTTCGCTCGATCGTCCGGAATCAATAATGGCGCGGCCAATCGCTTTTCACTCATTGACAAGCGCCTCTGGGGCGCCGCAACGGACAATCGTTGCGATCCTGTTCAAATTCCCTGGTAGGAATATTCTAGTTTTAATACTCAATGCCGCTATCGTTAGCTGGCATTATTGCGAACTTATAACAGCATAATTCCATATACGAAACTCGTAAGAGAAACGTCAGTATTAGTGGAGGTGCAAAATCATGACACCAAATAACATGACTCCTGGTCTTCAAGAAAATGGCAATAAGCTCGCCGGGGCACGCGCGGCCAGCACCATTTGCCTTCTCGCAGGAATCTGGTTTTTTGTTTCTCCTTGGGTATATGGAGCGCCACTTACCGGCAACGCCTGGAATTCGTGGATTGTCGGCGCCCTCATGTTCATTTTTGGGTGCGCGCGAGTCGCGCGTCCTGCCTATTCCACGGGCTTGAGCTGGGCAAACATGGTGCTCGGCATCTGGGCGTTCTTCTCACCTTGGATTTACGGTTACGTCTTCAACTCAGGCCGGTTCATTAACAGCTTGTGCGTCGGCGTAATTGTTTTCGTACTCTCGATTGCGGCAGCGACCATGAGCCGCAGAACGCTGGTTCCTCCGGCAAGGCATGCCTGACATCGGCAATTCCTCACGCCCGTGGTTGAGCGTCATACAAAGTTGGTGTTGAACCATGGGCGTGAAACCGAAACTGTCCATCAAACGGTCTTTTCTTCCCGCCGAAGCTCGGCGGCTATGCGTGCCGGCAGTTCAGCACTCATCAATTCCTCGAGTGGTCGCGGCAATGCGAGCGACCAGTTTGGATTTTGGCCGGACGTCGTCGCCGGCATATTCGGACGTTCTTCCGCGAGCGCGGCATCATCGAAGCAGGCGGCCAGAATACGAGACGGGGCTTTCGCGAGTAAGCGGTATGCGCTCGCGACAACTTCGGTTTTGGATGCGTCCGGCTCTAGCGCGGCCATCGAAATCAAACGGTCTCTTATTCTTTCCGTACTTTCCGCGTTCGGATTAAGATCAAGTTCCTGCTGTTTCGCAAGATCCACTCCGGTCCACAAACCAGTTACCGTCGGCAAATCGTGCGTCGTCACGGCGGCTAGCGCCTCCTTCGGATAACGTTCAGGATCCTCTTTCTCAAACCATAAGAGCCGGTAAGAGAGAATGCGGCGCCCGGCCAGCTCTTCACGCATTCCCTCTTCGACGGTTCCGAGATCCTCGCCTACCACGTAGGCGTGCGCCCGCTGGCTTTCCAGGGCAAGGATACCGAGCAGATCGTCGGCATCGTAACGGACATATGTACCCTCTACGGACGGAAGGCCTTGCGGAATCCAGAAGAGCCGGAACAGCCCCATGACGTGATCAATGCGAATCCCTCCGCCGTGGCGGAAAGCGGATCGAATCGTCTGTATGAACGGTTCGTAATGGGCCGCGCGGAGCTTATGTGGAATGAACGGCGGTAGACCCCAATTCTGGCATTGCGTATTGAATTCATCGGGAGGCGATCCCACTGCGATGCCTTTGGCAAGAACATCCTGCCATGCCCAGGCATCCGCGCCGTCCGGGTCGACTCCAATGGGCAGGTCGCGCATGAGGGCCAGATGGCGAGATGAGCGCGCCAACTGTGTATCGAGCAGCCACTGTAGCCACTGATGAAACTGGATGCGATCACCATTTTCTTTTGCGAATTCAGCGAGCGCGCCGCCATCCGGATGGCGATAAGCCGCGGGCCACTCGTGCCATCCGGATTGATGCCGCTCGGCAAGAGCACAAAAGGTCGCGAACGTGTTCAGATCGGAGCCGCCCTCTCTGCGGAAGCGGTCAAAAGCTGCCTCGCCTGGGAACTCGCGCCAAAGCAGCTCCAGAGCTTGCATCTTCAGGTTGAAAATCTTGTCGCGTTGAATGAAGCGGTCGGAATTCAGCTCACGGCCAGCGCGCGCGAGTCCCTCAAGCTGCGGTATTCTGCCGGCAGTGGCGCCGGGAACCCAGTGCAGGTGAATCCATAACGGATTCAGAAATCGTCGTGAACTCGGAAAGTACGGACTGGCTTGCTGCGGCAGCACAGGAGTTGCCGCGCTCAGTGGATTTACCAGCAGCACGCCCGCTCCCAGACTCGACGAGGACCACTCGGCGAGCCGTTCGAGATCCGCGAAATCTCCAATACCCCAGCTATCGCGCGAGCGTGCGCTGTAGAGCTGTAGCGCCCAGCCCCAGGTCCGCAGATCTTTCGGCAGCCAGCACTGGCTGGGAGTAACGATCAGCCGGATTGCTTGATCGCTTCCCTCAAATTGAAGCTGGTGATAACCAGCCGGGAGATCCGCCGGTAACCGCGACATGGCGGACACGGTTTCTCCCGTTTCAAGAACAATCGTCGCGTTCGCTGGAAGCTTTCGTTGCTCGCCGACATGCGCGACGATGACCGAGTTGTCCGGTAGTGGCGCGAGTTCGCGTTCTTTGGCGCCCATTGCGGCGAGAATCGCGCCGATCGTTTCAGGCGGCGTCTCATGCCATTTTCCGAAAGCGTCCTCATAGTTCAGATCGATGCCCCAATTATTTGTTCGTCTCTCGTGCACCGGTGTCCGATTTTCAACCATCGTATTTCGACGCGCTCCTGCCTGTGGACGAACACGCCGTCGGCTCGATTACCGGAATTTCGCTCACGTTCTGATTCTGCTTTATGAAACTTACAGAATCGCGTGCCGACCTGGGGAGCTCAAATTAGTTCCGTTGCTATGATCGAGGCCAGACGTGTCCGCCCCAGCTCAAAACGCCGATGAAACCTCCGGCTGGGCGCCGCTGCGGCGTCCGCTGTTTCGCAATCGATGGCTCGCCTCGATCGTTTCCAGCATCGGCAGTTGGATGCAGGACACAGCCGGCACATGGCTAATGACGTCGTTAACGACGTCTCCCCTGCTGATTGCGCTGGTGCAGACCGCCGCGAGTTTGCCCGTCCTGCTGCTCGGTTTAATCGCAGGAGCAACCGCCGATATATACGACCGCCGCCGGCTTCTGATTTTCTGGCAAACGTGGATGCTGGCCGCTGTTTTTCTTCTCAGCGTACTGACCGTCGCCGGCCTCATCTCCCCGGGGATGCTGCTTTCACTCACGTTCCTGCTAAACATTGGGGCGGCGATGACCAATCCCGCCTGGCAAGCCATCGTTCCGGAATTGGTGCCGCGCTCTGAGCTGGCGGATGCGATTGCCATTAACAGCGCCGGTTTCAACCTGGCCCGTGCGCTCGGCCCCGCGCTGGGCGGGCTGCTGGTCGCGGCGTTTGTATCCACAACGACCGGAGCCGGAACCGTTTTCTTCCTGAATTCAGCGTCGTTTGTGGCGGTAATCTTTGTCCTTTACACCTGGAAACGCACCCCGCTATTCAAAAGCGCGCTTCCGGCCGAGCGCGTTTTTGGATCGATACGCGCCGGCCTTCGCTATCTGTGGCACGCCCCGCCGTTGCAGGCCGTGCTGGTTCGCGCATTTCTGTTTACCGGATTCGTCAGCGCGGCCTGGGCGTTGCTGGCCGTTGTTGCGCAGCAGCATTTGCATCAGGGCGCCATGGGTTACGGCATTCTGAACGCCTGCATGGGCGCGGGAGCCGTGATTGGCGCGGCCTCGCTGCCGAAACTGCGGCGGAGATTCGAGGCCGATCATATCGTGGAAGTATCTTCCGTCGTGTTTGCCGGAACGCTGTTCACCCTCGCGTTTACGCAGAGCATTTCGCTGATCGTTCTATCCCTGATTGCCGCCGGATTTGCCTGGACGTCCACTACCTCGACATTCAACGTCGCGGTACAGCTTTCCGTGCCGGCCTGGGTGCAAGCTCGCGCGCTGGGAACTTACCAGATGATCTTCCAGGGTGGAATGGCGCTGGGCAGCGCCGCGTGGGGATTCTGGGCCCAGCATGTTTCCACTTCGAACGCGCTGATGGCTTCCGGCATTGGCCTTCTCATCAGCATAGTAGCTTCCCGCCGTTTCCATCTATTGAAGGGCGAATTGCCGGATCTGAACCCGTATTCGCTCAACCGGCCGGCTCCGCAAGTGGTGATCGAACCTCGCCCGGAAGATGGCCCCGTGCTGATCACAGTCGAATACAGGATTCGCCGGACAGACTACGACGACTTTACGCGCGCGATTCACCAGCTACGCGAAGTGCGCATGCGCGATGGCGCCATCCGCTGGGGCATTTACCAGGACACGGCCGAACCGGATCGCATGACCGAAACGTTTGTCGTTGAATCCTGGATAGAATATTTGCGCCAGCGCGAGCGCCTCACCGCAGCGGATCGCCTGGTACGCGACCGCGTGTGGAGCTTTCATACCGGAGCATCGCCGCCGGTCACGTCGCATATGATTTACGCGCGGCAAATAGCCGACGAACTCGCCAAATCGGTTACGAAGGCGGCGGAAAATGCGGATCGAGAACAAAGCCGCGGACGGTAAGCCGGAAGCGGAGCCGCAGCACGAGAGCGCGCGGGTTGCGTACTTGTCCGAATAACTCGCTCGCCTTTGAGTCGAGCTTCCCCGCTCGGCCAACGTGCATCCTATTCCGTTTCGTCGGACTTGGGACGGTCGCGCTGGAATAAGCCACGCTCTTCAGGCGCATTTTCAGATCCGCCGGCAGGGGCTGCAGCGGCTGGCTTCCGTAGCTGCAGGATGGATCTGCCGAGTGCTCGCCGTTTCCCTAGGGAGCGCTCCTCCTGTTCTGCCGTTGGCTGATGAGGCAGTTCCAGCACCTTTGCCGCTTTCTTCTTCTTTGCGGTCGATCGGCGCTTCTTGGCAGGCGGCCGGCGGCTCTTCCGCTTCACCTGGTGTGTCGATCGGGGCGCGCTTTCCAGTTGACGATTCGCCAGCCGCAGCTCCGCCATCAGACTTTCATTCGTAGTGCGCAGCACGAGAAGTCCCGCTTCTAAGGCATCGAGCATTT
Organism: Bryobacterales bacterium KBS 96; assembly: GCA_000381625.1. Classification (GTDB taxonomy): domain Bacteria; phylum Acidobacteriota; class Terriglobia; order Bryobacterales; family Bryobacteraceae; genus KBS-96. The sequence continues at coordinate 5,677,749 of KB906767.1, read as the reverse complement.
CCAGTGTCGTCAATTGAGGATTCCTTGCAAGCTCTATTCTCCAACCGTTTCGCTACGGCGGCGCTGGCGCCTCGTCCATGGACGATAAAGAGATAGGATACCTACGAAAGCTGAAGGAAACAGTAGATTCAGTACTTTAAAGGTGTTTTTCGCCTCGAATCGCCCCTAGATCGTACCACCCGTCGGGCGTGCGTCCCGCGATTCCCAGCCGTATGGCCGGTTTGTGAGTGCGTGGGTCGAGCAGCGCGATCCGAATGCGGTAATCGCCTTGAATCCCGGCGGGAACCGGGACCGACTCTTCCACCAAAGCATCTCCGGGCAGCCATTTCCGAACGTCGGCTGGCGCCTCGATCACGGCATCTCCGGAATCGGAATGGAACTGGACGGCCAGAATGTACGGGTCATAGACCGGAGCAACCCCTGTGTTGACCCACCACATCTTCAATGGCATCGTGCCGCCGGCATGCACAATTGTCGGGTACTCGAACCGGCGCAGTTCGAAGCGGTAGCCCATTCGCTTCTGAAATTCATCGAAGGCCGTCTTCCACTCGGGAGGAATTGGACTCGATTTCACGTTCAGGGACGTAATGTGCCAGCGCAGCGCTTCATTCAAAATGTAGCCGAGGTCCCATCCATGCTTCTTCCAGGACCCAGGCACCCCACAGGTCTCCATCGAGACCGGGTTCTTCTTCCATACGTCGCCGATTCCCGTACGGACGATCTGCTCCGGATAGGAATCCAGCATCGCCGACCACTTTGTCCTCATGTCGCCGAGGCAGTCGAAACGCCAGCCCGCGCCGTGAGCCGTCCCATACCGCAACGCATCCGGCTCATCGAAATTCATGAGCAGGTGCGTTGTGGGAAAGGCCGCGAGCCAGATATCGATCAGCTTCTTTTGATACTGAAACGCAGGCATATAATCGCTCCAGCCTTCGCCCCAATAGCCGACCGATGAAATATCCACAGTATCGAGCCTTGAATCGCCATCATAGCGTTGGCCGGCCTGCTTCACGACCTCGCTCCAATACTTCAAATACAGTGGATCGCTAAAATCGGGCTCCCAGATAGGGTCGCCTTCTTTGTTGAGGCGCTTGGCGCCGGACGCGCGATACCAAGCGGGCAGCGGATGCTTTTGGTCGTAGGGCATCAGACGAATCGCCAGTTTCTGCCCATGGCTCGCGGCTTCCTTCAGCGCCATATCGACTATGTCCCAACGAATGTGTCCCTGTTCCGGCTCGAGCGTTTCCCAGAACCAGCGGCAATAGGAAATCGTTGTCCCCGGAAAATCCACCGGCGCCGCGCTAGGGACAATCGGCTTTATCGGCCCCTCTTCGGACCAACTCAACCCCGAATTCAGGGCGTCGCCGTTGAACCGCTGAAACGTCTGAATCCCCATGCCGGGATTCAGCAGCACATCGTTAATGCGCTGAGGATGCACCACAACGGTTTGGCCGAACATCGAGCCGGCCACCGCCAAAAACGCCAGGATGTTTCTCAACGAAAAGATTCCTCCTCTGTAGGTCGAGCCATACGTCCGGTGGCGCACGATTTATCGTGCGGCGGGCAGTTCACTGCCCGCGCTTTCCGGCGAACTAAAACCCCACCGCATGCCAGCGCCGGTTAATGCGCGACCGGCACGGGCGTCGATATATCTTCGGCTGCTTTCGGATCTCCCGCGGCTGGTCCGTGCCACACGCTTCCGCCGTATGTGGTGATGTAGATCTTCGATCCGTCGTTCGGGTCCGGAATCACACGGTGCCCCCATTTAAAGTTATAGCCGCGAATACGTGTCCAGTGTGCTCCGCGATCCACCGAGCGGTACGCCGCGGCGTCGAACCCGCAACTATACAACACATCGGGATTTCTCGGATCGACCGTCACGTCGTAAACATGCTGGGAATCCTGAAAGATCGGACCCCACGTGTTACCTGCGTCGGTCGAAAGAAAGACTCCGCCGCCCGTATCGACGTCGCTGCGTTCCTGGCCCCACGCCGCCAGGTACATGCGGCGGTTGTCGCGTGGATCGAGCGTCAGACCGTTCGGCCCGTTCGTGCCGTTGGGCAACTTCATCTTCACCCAGTGCCCGGCGCCATCGACGGATTTGTACAGCGCGCCGCTTCCCGTTGTCTCACCATACCGGCCTTCGTTGCGGCGAGCCACCACAAGATAGAGCGTTCCATCGTCGGCGAGTGTGATGCGCCAGGCAAATGGCTTCAGCTCCGTAATGCCCTCATTCTTCAGAGCCCATGTCTTGCCATTGTCGGTGGATTTGTAGACGCCGCGTCCGAAGCCGCAGGCATAAATGGTCCGCCTGCCCACAGGACTCTTGGGGTCCACCAAAATATGCGTGACCGACGTCTCGGGCATGCTTTGATTCGATGGTGTCCAATGTTTCCCGCCATCTGTTGACATAGCGACACCGCCGACAAAACTCAGCGGGTCGCGGCGGCGCCACATCTTCGGACGCGGTAGATCGTGCACGCCGCTGAAGGCGCCCCACATGAGTCCCTTTACCTTGGGATCGAACGCCAGCCAGTACGTGGTGTTGCGCCAACGCTCCGGCACGCCTACCGTCGCGGTTTGCCAGGAGGCCCCGCCATCGTAACTTTGGAATGCTCCGATATCGGTGTAGTCGATGAAGATATGCCTCCTATCGAACGGGTCGAACTCGACACCGTAGTTCGTCGTGACATCAAGTCCTCGCGTGGTCCAGCGGTCGGTGCCGGCCTCTACCGAGTTGACTTCTTCCCACGACTTTCCGCCATTTAAAGTTCGACATGTGCGAAAGAGGTCCGTGGCATAGCAGATATCCGGGTTCGCCGGCGCGACGCCCAGAGTATACGGAGCGTCGAACCAAATGTCCCGGCCGCCTTGAGGCGCGCGCTCCTCAATCCAGGAACCGGTGAGATTCGCGGATGGTTTGTTCGATTCCTTGTGAACGATAGTCCAGCTCTTGCCGCCATCGACCGTCTTCGCGATGCCATTGAACCGATAGTCGCGCCCGTCTCCAAGCTGCAGGTCGCGGAATCCGGCGTACGCTGTCGTGGCATGTTCCTCGCTGGCGGCGATGGCTTCGAAGCGGCCGGATTGCTGGCCCAGTCGCGGCGTCGCCGTCCTCCAGGTTCGCCCGCCATCTTCCGAAACAAACACGCCCTCCTGTGTCGTGGCATAGAACCAGGTCGCGCCTTCTTTGTGCGCCGCCGAAACTGCGGTAATGCCCGAGCCAAGTTGAGCTAACGCTTTGCTTCCGTTTTTCGCGATACGGTAAACAGCCTGCCCGGAAACGGCAAGCAAGCCCGACTGGCTAAATGCCAATTTCAGGACGGGCCGCGCGAAGTTAGCCGTCTGCTTCCAGGAGCGGCCGCCATCGTTCGATTCGAGCAGCACCGAAGCGCCACGGCCTTCCGCGAACGCAATGTCGATTCGCTGCGAGCCGGCAGGATCAATGGCAATCGCCGTGATTTCACCGCGCTTTTCAGGATAGGCCGGGGCGGCGCTGGTCAGCACGTAATCCGAATGATCGCCCAGTTGATGCTCAACCGTGTTTTTGCGTGGGTTCGGGAAGATCATGCTCCAGGACCGGCCTTTGTCCTCGCTCCGCCACAGAGCGGCATTCCCGGCGTAAATCACATTGGCGTTCTTCGGATCGAATGCGAATGTGTTCACGACCGAGCGCAAATTGAACATGCGCCACGACAGCCCGCCGTCATGGGTGATATAGGCGCCTGTCATGTCGCAGTGTTCGACTACGAGATTCGCATCATGCGGGCTGATGGTGGGAGCAATCATCGTCCCACCGCCGCCCGGACCGATGATGCGCCAAGCGTCAAAACGAGGCGCAGGTCCGGGAGCTTTCGCGAAGGCGGTCGCGAGCAGAACCGGTAGAATGCCGAGCAGCGTTCTTGTCATTCTTCCCAACTTAGACTGCGATCCACGAGCGTCGACATGACGCCCCTTTTGCGTTAGCAGTGTGGCGCACGATTCATCGTGCCGCCGGGCAGTTCACTGTCCGCTAGCCGGCGAACTGAAGTTCGCCGCGGCACGCTGAAGGCGTGCGCCACGGAATACCGGCATCCAGCGCTAGCTCATTGACTAGAACGTAACCCGCAGCCGCAATCGAATCGACCTGCGGCTGTCGATGCCTTCCTGCGAAAAGCTGTTGATCAACCGCCCGAAATCCGGATTCGGCGTGACATCCGTAATCGGCAATATTCTGGCCGTATTCGGATCGACGTTAATATTGAAATCGCCGAGCAACGCGAACGCGCCGCCGCCCCCGCCGTAATCGGAATCGGGCGAGAACAATGGGTGGTTGAACAGATTGTCAACGTCCGCGCCAATAGTTGCCGCAACGCGCTCGCCGAATCGAAATTCTTTATGGACGCCGAGGTTCAAACCCCAGGTGCCGGGCCCCCAGAGGAAGTTGCGCTGAACGACGCCCGGGTGGGTGAACAGATCGGCTCCGACCGTCGGGAGCCCAAAGGCAGCGGCATTCCAAATAGCATCGCCGTTCTTCTGGTTATAGTCGCTGCTGAGAAGGATGGGCCGGAACGAAGTCGCATTGAAATCGCCGACGGCGTCAACCGCGCCGGTGCCGATGTTGCCCGGCACGGCCGGGTCGCAATTGTCGCAGATCCAGAACGGCGTAAAGCCCATGCCGGATTTCGCGAACATGTTGAACGTGGTTTGCCAGCCGCCAAGAAACGCATCCGTCCATTTCGACATGGAAGAGCCGAACTTGCGATTGCGGCCAACCGGCAGATCGTAGATACCGTATGCAACGAAGCGATGCCGCGACACATAGCCATCGGTTCCGTAATCACTATCCGGATTGAACGGATCGTAGGCGACGCCGCCGAGACTCGAGTTGCCTGTATCGAGCGCTGTGGACTTCTGGTCCAGGTACGTATAGGCGGCGCTGAACATCAAACCCTTCGAAAACCGGTGGTCGACTTGCATTTGGAATGCATTGGACTTGCCGTGTCCATAATTTCCAAAACTGGTTACGTAATCGCCTAGTGCCGGAAATCGAAATCGCGCTCGGTCAGCGGCGGAATAATCGCAATTCCCCTCAGTCGGGTCGCAGGCCGTCACGCCATCTCCGATGGTTGTGCCAAACGGCGTGTCGCTGGGCTTGATCTCGTTCAGATCCGTCCCGGCAATCAACCCGCTCATGTAACTGCCCATGTAGGAAAGCCGCACGGACGTCTGCCAGCCGAGTTCCTGCTCAAACGTAGCGTTATATTGCTGAATTCGAGGCTGCTGTAGGCCAAACGGCACGACGTTCACGGACGGGACGTTCCCAAATCCCTGAATGGCGCCGCCGGTCACCGGACTGATGCCGGTCTGGCCGTTGCCAGGCCAACCATCGATCGGATTACCGTCGCTGGCCCGCTTGGTCAGGCCTTGGTTGAACGGATTGGTCGCGATGGGGTCTCGGATGCCCTGCGCGGCCGAGGTCGGATAATAGATGCCCCATCCGCCTCGGAGGACGCTTTTGTCCGTGACGCGCCAGGCAAACCCAACGCGAGGCGCAAAGTTGTTCTTGTCCATGCGGACTACGCCGCGGCCAACGCCAAGCCCCGACTGATCGGCAAATTCATATCCGTAGTTGAGAATGCGGGTATCGAGATATTGCAGTGTCTTCTTCGACGGAAGAACGAAGATGCCCTTCTGCCCCGTGCTGGGGTTCACGTAATTCGGATCGAAGTTCGCGATCAAATCGTTTTTGTCGATAAACGGCGTGATCAATTCGTAGCGCAGCCCCAGATTCAATGTGAGACGTGAACTGATTTTCCAATCGTCCTGAAAGAAATAACCCTGCTCCCAATTGTGTACGTTCATCGCCGGTCGAGGCTGCTGCACGTAGCTGACAGTAGTAGGGGGAAGTCCCAGCAGGAAATCGGTGAGTGGATTCGCCCCGGTCCCGCTATACGTCATAGAGCCGCGCGGATTGCCGCGGTTCAAAGCGAATCCATCGACGGCTTGGTTATAAACACCGTCCGCGCCCATTTTCATGTTGTGCTTGCCGACAATCCAGGTCAGCGTGTCGCCGAACGTGGACAGGTTTTGGTCCATCGGCCGGTCCGTGTTGCGGCCACCGTTTGTGAATGTCGCGAAGGTGTTGTTGAAGCTGACCGCCGGATGGCCGTAAGTGGACATCGCGAACGGGCCTACCACGGACTGATAAGCATTGATGTCATCGCCGCTGAAACCGATGCTCGATAAAAACCCGTTCAGCGTTGTGTTGCTGTGCTGGAACAGGTTCTGCCGGTTAAAGCCGCCTCGCAGCTCGTTGACCATGTTTGCCTTAACAATGCGCGTATACGATGCCGACACGGTGTTGTTCAGGCGGTCCACCTGCGTCAGCCCGAGTCCCGTATACGGCGAGACCACTGGATTGGTGGCGCTGGTCTGGTCGGACGCGTTATACACGACATAGACGCGGTCTTTATCGCTGAAATCGTGATCGACCCGCAACGTGCCAAGGTCCTGGTTCGATGCGCCCGGCAGAAGCGTCGCATAGCCCGGAATGCGGCCTGTATTTGGGTTGATGGGGGCCGACATGCCAATCTTCGGAAAGTATTTGCCGATCATGTTCTGTACAGTCGGATTCAGCATGCGCTGTGGAATGCGGATAAATTGCTGTCCCAGACCGCCAACGGTATCGTTCTGGATCTCAGCCGCTGTGAGCGCGACACCGTCCGGCACTAGCGGCTTTGCCGAGTCGTTCAATAACGAGAAGTCGCCCGCAAGCAGCGACGGATGCGGCAGCGTATTCGAATAGATGGTGGTCGGCGTCACTGACCAGTTGCGCTCGTAGGAGCTGAAGAACCAGGTATTCTTCAGCTTCGGAACAGGGCCGCCGAACGATCCACCCAGGTCGTTGATGTTGAAGAAGGGCGTCGGATATTTATTCTGGAACGACGTCGGCGCGAAGTTCGCCGCCGCGTCCTTATCCTGCAGCGTCCATGCCGCGAGAGCCGAGTTCTTGTTGTCGTAAATCAGCGAGCCGTGATATTGCGCTCCGCCTCGCTTGGTCGTGATGCGAATATTCGCGATGCCGGCGTACTCCGCGCTGAAATCGCTGGACATGACATTCACTTCCGCAACGGCCTCGAGCGAGGGCGCGCTGGCCGTGTGATCGCCGAAAATTCCGCCGTTCGAGCGCTGGCCATCGAGCGAATAGCTCGCGCCATAGCTCTGGGCGCCGAGAAATTTGAACTCGCCATCCGTCGCGCCCTGCGTAATATTCGGATTCAGATAAAGAAACGAATAGACGTCGCGGCTGTCGCGCGGCAGTTCCGTCACCGCCCGATTGTTCAGTGTTTGGCTGATCGTCTGGTCTTCTGTGTGAATGACGGGCGCTTCCCCGGTAATCATGACGGAGGACTGGGTATTCGAAACATGCAGCACCGTGTTGGCGCTGACGACGTCGCTGCCGCTCACGACAACGCCCGTCACCTCCGATGTCCCGAACCCCGGAGCGCTCACGGATACTTTATAGTTTCCGGAGTTCACACCGGAAGCCTGATAATCGCCTTGCGCGTTGGTCGCCACCTCGCGCGACCGGTTCGTGCCGAGGTCGAGAATCTGAACGGTTGCGTTTGGAACGACGGCGCCGCTCGAATCCGTAACGGTCCCACGAATCGTGCCCAAATCCGTTCCCTGTCCCCAAACGCAAACTGCCGCTATCACGAGAGACAGAGCGCACCAAAGTAATTGCCTGAAAGCACTCCTGATTATCATGAAACTTATCCTTAGAAGAGACTATTGTTTCTGGAGTTGTACCACGAAAGGCGCTAAAAATACAAGAGAACGGAGGATTTCGAAGAACATCGCAAGGCGATAGGAAAGAAGGCCAGGCTAAAAAGAGGTCCTGATTCCCGATCGGGCGCGGCTTTTTGTTCGGTGGCTGCATGGCACGGCAAAGTGAGGATTCTGTTAGTTCGAGGCAATTCTACGTCCCGGGCTCGCTGAATATGAATGATGCTTCCCAACTCAGATTGAGGGATTACGCGGCGAAGGCGAGGGCGGGCCGGCACGATTTGTGGCCGAAGTTCCAGCTATGGGCGTTGTTGGCGTGTTCGAGCGTCCATCTGCGCTTCAGAATCGCCCCGGCCTCCGCGTTCGAACCAACAGAAAGAAACTTCAAAATTCCGGTGAATGTTTTGGCGCCAGCCGTGCTATGCCACAGCTTTGGACATCGCCGTGAGCATACCTTGCAATGAGCGCTTGGTGGTTTCAAGGTGCGTGAGTCCGTGAGCTTTAAACTCGCACTCGAGCGACATCGTTTCTTGATATCCATCCCGGAGCAATTGCCTGAACTGTCCAACCAGATCGACCTGACCGTGGCCGCCTATAGCTTCAGAACAGTGCTTGAGATTGGCCTGACAGGTCATATCTTTTAAGTGCATGTGCCAGATGCGCTTCTTGTCCAGGGCATTGTAGCCGTCCGGAAATGAAACTTCACCCCGCCCGTATCCATTTCCAATGTCCCAGTTAGCGCCTAAGTTATGCGCAGGAGCCATCCCCAGAATCTGAGCAAGTTCGTGCCCCGTCGCGGCATTACACGATTCTTCATTTTCAATCACCAGACGCATTCCGGCACGGTTTGCGACTTCGGCGGCCTTTCCAAGCTCTCCGGCAATTCGCTCCGAAAGCTTTGCCGGCTCAGCAACGCGCCAGAAGGAAAATCCCCGGATCTTGTCTGAGCCAAGCTCGTGGGCGCGGTCGCACGCGCGTTTGAGGAGATCCATCTGCTTTGCATAAGCGTAATCGTCTCTTTGGCCTTTTACCGGTGTCGTGCCCGGCAAGGCGCATTTGTACAAAGCCGAATCGATCACCGATACACGGAATCCGTACTTGTCGAGCGAATCCTTGATGCGCTGAATCTGAGCTGGATTGGCTTCCGTGTTGTAGACGCCGAAGACGTGCCGGATCTCAACCCAAGAAAGTCCATAGTTCTTCATAATCTTGAGAGCTTCGTCAAAGTCCTGCGAGAACCCATCGCTAATCGCTCCCAACTTGAAGCGGCTCAGTGGCGATGCCGCCGCCTCAGCCATAAGCCCGGTCGCAAACGAGGCAGCCCCAGAGAGGATTCCCAGTTCTTTCAAAAATACACGTCGTTCCATGATTCTCCCGATGAAGTTTCGAACACAGTTAACAGTAGCCGGCCATTACCAGACGAACGGTATCATTGTCTTTACATTCTTTTTGTACTGCACGTATTCGGCGCCGAACCGATCGGTCATGAATTTCTCTTCCAAACCGAATTTCAACCTGATGCCGATCAGCGCGACGCCTGCGGCGGCGAGTCCCCGGATCTCTCCCATTGCGGCCGCCGTGCCGAGGACGGCGAGTTCTAAACCAGTGTAGATGGGATGCCGCACCAACGCGTAGGGGCCGGTCCGAATGAGTTTGTGATCCTGCTTGATTGTCACAGTTCCGCTCCAGTTGCGGCCTAAATAGAAACGCGCCCAGATTGCGAATGCCACGCCCACAACCGTGAGGACTAAACCCGTGTAGCTGGCAGCGGAAGATCGTGGCACGAAACGCCACGCTAACGGGCCCAACCGAAAAGCATCCTGGAAGAGAAGCAAAAAAGCCAGGATGAAAAAGAGTGCTTGCATCAGACGAGAACCGGGGGATTGGACGCGCGCAGCCCGCTTTGTCGTGAGTGCGCCGACGACCCAGACGATTAGCGCCGAAATCCAGACAGCATCGATATAGAGATGAAGGTCGGACTGAAGCAATGCCACGGGTTCAAGCGTAGCATCCGGTAGGGGTGGCAAATGAAAGACATATAACGGTTTCAAGGGAACGAAATCACCGGCTGCCGGGTTGGATTCAGCGCCGCCAATCTTGACTGATCAGTATAGATTGGGTAGCCTGGAGGTGAGGGCATTGAATGGCTTCGCAACTAAGTTCAATCGAAACACTTGCCAACCAGGAATATAAATGGGGTTTCATCACCGATATTGAAGCCGATACGGTTCCAGCCGGTCTCAATGAAGACATTATCCGGTTGATCTCGGCCAGGAAAAACGAGCCGGAATTCATGCTCGAATGGCGTCTCAAGGCGTACCGGCACTGGCTGACAATGGAAGAGCCGACCTGGGCCAACATCCACTACCCGCCAATCAACTATCAAGAGATTATCTATTATTCCGCCCCCAAGACAAATAAGGATCGCCCAAAGAGCCTCGACGAGGTCGATCCTGAACTGCTTCAGACCTACGAAAAACTCGGAATTCCGCTCCACGAGCGTGAGGCCCTCGCCGGTGTTGCAGTTGACGCCGTCTTCGACAGCGTTTCCGTAGCCACGACGTTCAAGGGAAAACTGTCCGAGCTAGGCATTATCTTCTGCTCGTTCTCCGAAGCCGTGCGGGATCATCCCCAATTGGTCAAGAAATATCTCGGCTCTGTCGTGCCTCCCTCGGACAACTTTTTCGCCGCGCTGAACGCAGCCGTGTTTACCGACGGCTCATTCTGCTACATACCCAAAGGGGTTCGCTGTCCGATGGAGCTGTCCACGTATTTCCGCATCAATGCGAAGGATACAGGCCAGTTTGAGCGTACGCTGATCGTTGCCGAAGACGGAGCTCACGTTAGTTATCTTGAAGGCTGCACGGCGCCGGTGCGCGATGAGAACCAATTGCACGCGGCCGTGGTTGAACTGGTCGCCCTCAATAACGCCACTATCAAGTATTCGACCGTTCAAAATTGGTATCCCGGCGATAAAGAGGGCAAGGGCGGCATTTATAACTTCGTCACGAAGCGCGGAAAATGTCTCGGCGCAAACTCCAAAATTTCGTGGACCCAAGTCGAGACCGGCTCGGCGATCACCTGGAAATATCCCAGTTGCCTATTGATGGGCGATAACTCCGTTGGCGAGTTTTATTCTGTCGCGCTGACAAACAACTATCAGCAGGCCGATACGGGAACAAAAATGATCCACATGGGCCGGAACACGCGCAGCACCATTGTTTCGAAGGGGATTTCAGCCGGCCGCGGCCAGAACACATATCGAGGCGCGGTGAAGATTCTTAAAGGGGCCGAGGGCGCCCGCAACTATTCGCAGTGCGATTCCATGCTGCTCGGCGACAAGTGCGGCGCGCACACGTTCCCCTACCTCGAAGTGAAGAACACGTCTTCAAGCGTCGAGCACGAAGCATCTACTTCCAAGATCGGCGAAGACCAGATTTTTTACTGTCGCCAGCGCGGAATTTCAACGGAAGACGCCGTTGGGATGATCGTGAACGGCTTCTGTAAGGAAGTGTTTCGCGAGCTTCCCATGGAATTCGCGGTGGAGGCGCAAAAACTGCTGGGCGTCAGTCTCGAAGGAAGCGTCGGATAAATCAGTTGGATAACCAGGTGAACAAGACAAGCATGTCGAAAACTGCAATTCTCGAGATCAAGGATCTGCACGCGACCGCGGGCGGCAAGGAAATTCTGCGCGGGATCAACTTAACGGTTTATCCGGGAGAGGTACACGCCATCATGGGGCCAAATGGCTCCGGCAAGAGCACGTTGGCGCAAGTGATCGCTGGTCGTGATCTCTATGGGGTCACGTCCGGCGAGGTCCTCTATGAGGGCGACGATCTGCTTACTCTCGCTCCGGAGGAACGCGCACAGCGTGGAATTTTTCTCGCCTTCCAATACCCAGTCGAGATTCCCGGCGTCAGCAATCTGTATTTCCTGAAGGCAGCCTTGAATGCGATCCGCAAGAGAAAGGGCGAGCCGGAAGTCGATGCGATGGATTTCCTATCGCTCGTGCGACGGAAAATGGCGCTGATGGAGATGGAAGAGAGTTTGTTAAACCGCGCCGTCAACGCAGGGTTTTCCGGCGGCGAGAAGAAGCGGAACGAGATTTTCCAGATGGCTGTGCTGGAGCCGCGGCTGGCGGTCCTCGATGAAACCGATTCCGGCCTGGATATCGACGCGCTGAAGATCGTCTCCAACGGCGTGAACACACTTCGCGGCCCGGACCGAGCCATCGTCGTCGTGACGCACTATCAACGTCTGTTGAACCATATCGTTCCCGATTACGTTCACGTTCTCGCCCAAGGGCGAATCGTGAAGTCGGGCGGCAAATCGCTGGCCTTGGAACTGGAAGAGAGCGGCTATGCCGGCATTGAGGAACTTGCGGAGGCAGTGCGATGATGGCGGCGGCGACTTCCGAGCTTCAGGAAATCCGCAGGCGCGCCGCCGAGAGCTTCGAGACCCGCGGCTACCCGACGAAACGAGATGAAGAGTGGAAGTACACAAGCGTTAGCGCCATCGCAAAAGCTCAATTCCCCGCCGAGGCGCCGTCTCTTACGGGAAACAGCCTCCGGACAGCGCTCGAACAGCATCCGGGATTAATCGAGGAGCATTTGGGGCGTTACGCCAGTTCCGAAGAGAACGCGTTCGTCGCACTGAATACCGCGCATTTCGAAGACGGAGCGTTCCTGCATGTTCCTAGAAACACGGTTGTCGAAGAGCCGGTATGGATCGATTACACAGCCGTTCCGGACCGAACGACTCATCCTCGCAATTTGATCGTTGTCGGCGCCAACAGCCAGGTTCGGATTGTGGAGAGATATCGAGGAAGCGGCCGTTATTTCACGAATGCCGTAACGGAGATCGTTGCCGGCGAGAACTCGGTCGTCGAGCATGTGAAGCTGGAAGAGGAAAGCGCGCAATCGTTTCACGTGGCGACCATTCAGGTACACCAGGCGCGCAATTCCAATTTCAAATCGCACAATATTTCATTCGGTGGCCTGCTGGTGCGGAACGACGTGAACGCAGTCCTGTCGACCGGCTGCGAGGGCACGCTGAACGGGCTGTATCTCGCAACCGGCAAGCAGCACATCGATAATCATACGGCGCTGGATCATGCGGCGCCGCATGCCGCAAGCCACGAACTCTATAAGGGCATTCTTGACGGCATATCCACCGGCGTCTTCAACGGCAAGATTTACGTCCGCAAGGATGCGCAGAAGACCGACGCCAAACAGACCAATAAGAACCTGGTGCTGTCACCGGGCGCGACGATTAATACGAAACCCGAGCTTCAAATCCTGGCCGACGATGTCCGCTGCACGCATGGCGCGACTGTCGGCCAGTTGGACGAAGAAGCTTTGTTCTATCTGCGCGCGCGAGGCATCGGAGAGATCGAGGCGCGCGACGTTTTGATTTACGCGTTTGCCCGCGACGTCATTGAGCGAATCGGCATTCCGGAAATCCGCGAGTACCTTGAGAAGGCGCTCTTCGAGCGTCTGGTCTTTTCGCGGCAATCGAGTGGAGGCGCTTTATGAGCGCTCACGCCGAAGTTTTAAAGGACTCGCGCGCGGCGACGGCGTTCAATGTCGATCGAATCCGCGAAGACTTCCCGATTCTCCGCGAGAAAGTTCATGGGAAGCCGCTGGTTTATCTCGACAACGCTGCGACAAGCCAGAAACCCAAGGCAGTCATTGACTCGCTGGTTGACTACTACACTCACTACAACGCAAACGTTCATCGCGCCGTACATCTGTTAAGCACTCGCGCGACGGCGGCTTGCGATGATTCGCGGGAAAAGGTCCGGCGCTTTATCAACGCCGGCTCGACGAACGAGATCGTCTTCGTCCGCGGCACGACAGAAGGGTTGAACCTTGTCGCCCAGACGCATGGCCGCCAAAACATCGGGCCTGGCGATGAGGTGCTCATCTCCGGGCTGGAGCACCACTCGAATATCGTTCCCTGGCAGATCCTCTGCGAGGAGAAACAGGCGCGCCTGCGCGTTGTTCACATCGACGACCGCGGTGTCGTTCCGCTCGACGAATTCGAAAAGGCGCTGCACGAGCGCACGCGACTGGTGGCCATCTCGCACGTTTCGAACGCTCTTGGGACAGTTAATCCGCTGGCCGATATGATCAAGATGGCGCACCGTTGGAACGCTCCGGTGGTGGTGGACGGCGCGCAAGCGGCGCCACACATGCACGTGGATGTACGCGCACTTGACGCTGATTTCTACGCTTTTTCCGGACACAAGCTCTTCGGGCCGACAGGCATTGGCGTTCTCTATGGTAAAGAAGCGCTGTTCAATGCCATGCCGCCGTTTCAAGGTGGGGGCGACATGATCCGCTCGGTCACTTTTGAGAAGACCACCTATAACGATTTGCCATACAAATTCGAGGCAGGGACGCCGGACATTGCGGGCATTATCGGTATCGGCGCGGCGATCGATTACGTCAACGATGTTGGCATGGATGCGATTGCGGCATACGAACAGGAACTGCTGGAATATGCGACGGACGCCGTGTCCCAGCTAGAGGGCGTTCGAATCATTGGGACCGCGCCAAACAAAGCCAGCGTGATTTCTTTCGTGGTGGATAACGCCCATCCCCACGATGTAGGAACGGTTCTCGATCGGGAGGGCATTGCAGTACGAACCGGCCACCACTGTGCGCAGCCCGTGATGGATCGCTTTGGGATTGCCGCCACCACGCGAGCATCACTGGCGTTCTATAACACAAGAGAAGAAGTGGATGCGCTGATTGCTGGAATCCGCAGAGTGCAGGAGTTCTTTTCCTAATGTCCGATTTAAACGATCTCTATCAGGAAACGATCATCGACCACAGCAAGCGGCCCCGCAATAAGGGCGAAGTCGAGCAAGCGACCCATAGCGCTGAGGGCTACAATCCGCTATGCGGCGATCGCGTCCAGGTACAGCTCAAAATCGAGAACGGACACATTCTGGGAATTGGTTTTCGTGGCGCCGGCTGCGCCATTTCGACAGCTTCAGCTTCCCTGATGACCGAAGCGATGAAAGGCAAGACCCCGGAAGAAGTGGAGATAGCATTCCGGAAGTTCCGTGACTTGTTGACCGAAGACCAGGCGCCCGCTCCCGATCTCGGCAAGCTGGCGGTCTTCTCCGGTGTTCGCGAATATCCGATGCGGGTGAAATGCGCGACTCTCGCGTGGCATACGCTTCGCGCAGCGCTACGCGGCGACCCCCAGGCCGTATCGACGGAGTGAACCATGCCTCAAGACCTTCACGCCAGCATAGTCGAGATACTTAAGACGATTTACGATCCGGAGATTCCGGTCAATATCTACGAACTTGGCCTCGTTTACGATGTGCAGGTCACGAGCGAGGGAGGCGTAGTGGTCACAATGACATTGACAGCGCCCAATTGTCCGGTCGCCGGGAGTTTGCCGCAGCAGGTCGAACAAAGAATTTTGCGGGCTGAGGGCGTTACATCGGCCAAAGTCGACTTGGTTTTTGATCCGCCCTGGGACATCAGCAAAATGTCCGACGTCGCCAAAGTGACTCTCGGTTTCGATCTTGGTCCGGATACCGTTCCGCTTTCAAAGATACGTTGATGAAACTTAGTTCTCACGAGGAATACGGATTGCGCTGCCTATTGCAGGTCGGTCGTCAAGGCCCGAATGGCAGCGCGACTATCCCGGAGATCAGCCGCAAGGAAGGCCTCTCAACGCCATACGTGGCCAAATTGATGCGCATCCTGAGGCGGGGCGGGTTGGTGAAGGCTGCTCGAGGCAACGTCGGCGGCTACACGCTGGCGCTTCCTCCCGAACGCATCTGGGTCGCCGATGCGCTTACCGTTCTTGGCGGCCGCATGTACGAAGACGATTTCTGTGAGCGGCATTCCGGCGCACAGGCCAGTTGCGCGCATTCGACGGGCTGTTCCATCCGCTCTCTTTGGCGCGACCTGCAGGGCGCCATTGATAGCGTATTGCGTACAACTACCCTTCAAGACTTGCTGTATTCCGGGCATGGAGCTCGAACAAGCGCCCCTTTGCCGAGCGATCTCGTTCCTCTCCACGACCGCATTAAGCGCGGCCCCACGAATCCCGTTTCAAAATAGAAAGGCCTTCGCGGCCTCCGCTATAAGAGGCCAGAACGGGAGTGCGATTATTTTCGAGCAATGCTTATCGACGTGAATGCCGTCGCTTTATGCCCGACCGCGTCCTCAACGGAAAGAGCAACACTGGGCGTTTTTCCCGGAGGCAGGTCCGGCATCGTGAGCCGCTCTTTAACTACGCCATTCTCAGTAACTTGCTCGCTCGTTTTGGGAGTGGCTGCGCCGAGGCTCATTACATAGCGATACGGCGGTGTTCCGCCGCAACCAGCGCGCCAGCGGTGACAGCACTTCCCGGAAGGCCTGCCGTAGAAAGCACTTCAATTCCAGAGACACGCAAGCGATAGTCGAACTACTTGCGTGTGTCGAGACGGTTGTGCCAAACACGCCTAGAAGCAAAGACAATACGTCTTTGCCCCGCTAAAATTGCTTCTCGCAGGCCTGATCGTGGCCGTCCACCAGTCCGGCGATGATGATTTGCATGAGGCTCTTGCAGTCACGCATTCTTCACAGGCGCTGGCGTGGCGGGCTGACCTTCGAAGAGAGCAGATCCCTCCAGGGACCCCGCACGCATTTTCAGGTATTTTGCAATCTGCTGCAGTTCGTTGATGGACTGCTCGTCCAACGCGATATTGAGGCCGTGCGCTTTCGTTGCGTCTGAAATCGTCGTAGAGGTGGAAGCCGCAAGTCCCAGCAATCCAAACGCAGCGCGTTCAATCAGAACCGCGGGCGGATAAATGGCGCCGGTAATCGCTTCGATTTCAGGAGCCTCTTTCTCGACGCGAGACTCCACGGCGGAAATAATTGTTGCGGTCCTGACCGTATCTCTCGCAATACTCGCAAAAACGTGCTCAATGTTATGAAATCCGAATCCCATTGTTTCTCCTTGTTGCTATGCAGCCGGCCGACCGGAGCTACGAGATATATCACGCGAAAGGAACACCGGCGACGAGGCGGCATCCGCGCCACCGGCAAGCGTTAGAAGACGACGGCGCAGTTACCGGCGAAAACTCGCTGCTCATTGTTGTACCCGATTCAATTTGCAATCCGCCGGACACGGCCCGCTACTTTGATAGAGATTTCTTCGGTGCAAATAGGAGCACGCTCATCGTTGGCGTGAACACGTTATTACTTTACCCGGCATCGAGAGGGACTTCCAAACGGGGCCGCCGCACGCCGATGCGCAGGTTGTCGGTTGACCATCATGGTCAGAGACTAGTTTTTGATGAGCACCAGTGGCGCTTGTTCCGCGCCGGCGACGTGCTCGAAAAACGTCTTTACTTCCGGGTATCGTTCGGCCGGGATGGTCGCGGCCGAGATGTCCAATTCTTCCGTGAAGAGAAGGTCGCCGGCTTCGAGTTTGTAAGTCGATGAATATTTTCCAAAGGGAGCTGTGAAACTTGCGGCATCCGGCATCTCATCGACCTTAAAGCTGGAGGGCAGTTTCACCCGCACCTGCTTGTGGTAACACTCGGCATCGAGCGCCACCGGAGTGGTTCGCGGATCGGTCTGGACCACAAACCCGTTCCAGCGCTGCACGATCGACGGCCGAAACACCAGCAGCCGCTGCTGCATAATTTGGGCATAACTCGGAGCCTTGAACGCGATATCGAGGCCGAACTGCTCTTTTTCGAAGGCATCTTTCGTTTCAAGCTGAGTCAGATTGACCTCCTTTGCAGTTCCGGTAAGCCAGGATTCCATCTGCTTCTGAAAATCCGCCTGTTGTTCGTGCGAGTAGATGCGGCGAATGTCGGCCGCCCGTTGGCCCCGATTCCGCTCCGTCAATGTGGCGTCGAGTTCGCCGGTATCCGACAGCACGGCCGTGATGGTGATATCGGAGCGATTCGTTTCCGGCGGCGCGGAAGGCACTTGAACGATGCCGCCCCGCTCTCCCGCAACGATCAGCGCAAAGCTTCCCTGCTCGTCGTCCGGTAGGTCCCCAACAGGCGTGCTCTCATCGGTTGGATCGAAGAAAAGCAGGCGTCCTATCGATGGATCTGGCAGCACGGACGGAGTGGATATCTCATTCCCCACTTTCACGGCGATGATGGCGTGGTTGAACTGGTAAGGTGACGCCCACTCCGGACGCACATGGTCCCGATCCCCGGAAAAGATATTGACAAGATACGAATCGATGCCGGCGACTTTCAACATCGCCCGCATCAAATTTGCTTTATCCTTACAGTCTCCATACTGCTTCGCGAATACATCCGACGCGAGGTGCGGCTGGAAACCGCCGCCGCGCGCAAGGTTGATCTCAATCGCGACATACTTGATGTTCTGGACGTAATGGCCAATCGCCTGAAGGCGCTCATAATCGGTTTTAGCCGGCGCGATCAGTTCCTTTACCTTGGCGGTCAGCGGCTCGTTCGCTTCTGCCTGCGGATCGGTCAGCGTGCTCATCCAGGCGGAAACATCCCGCCACGTACCCAGGTTTCGGGCGTTCGGGCTACCGTCCGGCGGAGTGAAGATCACGCCCAGATGAGGCGCGAGCGAGTGCAGGCTCGGACTGTCCGGTTCTTTCTTGATCAACGGCAGATCGCGCAATTCCCAGGTGAACGTGCTCCCTTCAACATGAGGCGCAATCGCGGCATGATTAAACATCGTGCCCTTGGCGGTCCACCCCGAGGGCAGCGTGACGGCGTACCGCGAGAGCAGGACCGGTGCACGCCCCTGGAAGGACCAGTTGACCTGCGGCACAATGGGGGTTTCCTCCAATTCGGCCGACCAGGCGAATGTAGATCCTACTTCCGGGTTGCGCGCTTCGATAAAACGCACGCGGAGTTCGTCATATAGTTCGAAGCTCGCCTGCATGGCGGCATCGACCGTGTTGTCCTTGCCATAGGCTTTTACGAATCCGTTCGGCTCCACCAGCCAGGCGCGGAAGTCCCGGATTTTGCTGTTCCCTTTCAGATAGGGAATGCTTGCCATGGCATCGCGCCGGCCTTCGAGTTTCGTCACCCGAACCGCCTGGCGGAATTGAGTGATTGTTCTTCCGGTCACATCAATAGAAGCACGCGCCTCATCGAGCAGCGTGACCGAACGCACCTCGGCCGGATAAACCGGCAGCGAGCGCCCGCTGATTTCCCGAACCCAATCCGGCGCGGTGTCGGCCGCCTGAAGAGAGGCCGCGGCCGCGAATAGCCCCAGATAAATGAGTTTTCGCATGGCTCCCGTTACTTCGCTCCCGCCACGGTGGCCGTCTGCATCTTTAGAGTCATCAGATGCGAATCGCGGTCGTGAATGCCATCGAACAACTTCTTCAGACTCGGGTAACTTGTCCGCGGCAGGAGAATATTTCCGCCTTTGCCGACGATCAACTCGCGGTGATAGAGCAGATGGTTATCGGAGGTCTTGAGCATCTTCACGGTATAACTGCCGACGGGGTCGAAAGTCAGGCCTCCGGGGGCATCCGCGTGATCGAGATCGAATCCATTCGGCGTTTGAATGTTGACGTCTTCAATCTCAGACCAGGGATAGTCCCAGTAGATGTCGTAACGCCGGTCGCCGCTCGAATACCGCGCAGCTTCGTTAAATTCGAAGAACGCGGGAGTCACAAAGAGGCGCTTGCCGGTACGCGTGGCGTAACCTTGGACTTTGACGTGATAGGCGAGCGAAACTGGCTGCATAAGATCGGTGGGATCGCTCAATTTGATTTGAGTTACTTCCGCGCCCGGCAATCGATTCTTTACGTCAGTCCGGAGTTGCTCCTCGCGATCGGGCACGGATCGGTCCGTATTTTGCCAGCGCCAGGTCTCGGCCGGATGTCCGGTTAGAAGTTCGGTGACGTCTCCCTCCAATGTGCCCTCTTCGTTGAGACGCAGCCTGGCTGTGCGCTGATGTTGCGACGAGAGCGGAGCCGTGAGCGGATTGCTCACCCATTCGGGATTCTTATCGTCGGTGATTAGCGCGTCTACTCCCTCTTCCTGCCATCGCGTTCGCCCCGGCTCGATATAACGCGACACAGCGTCATATAACCGCCAGCGCCCATTTACCTTGACGGCTATGTCGCTGGCCGACAGGTAATATGTGCTCATTAAGGTCTTTGCAAAGAACATGGATCCGCGGTCGGGCAAGTAGGCAACCCTAGCCTCAAACCCCGACGCCATGGCCAGCGCCGCGAACGCAAGTTGTATGTCCATCGGCGTTCCGATGCCACGCTTGAGAGTGTCGGCTGTATTGTGATTCTCCTTCGCGGCCTGGCGGTCGGCCTCGGTCACCGAATTGCCGCTCAGATCCTTGATATTTTTCTGGCAGTAAATGTCGATGAGCCGCAGTTGATGCTCGGGTGACTTGGCGGCGGCAGTGATTTGAGCGGCAAGCGCCTTCACGTCTCCATTCACCTTAATGAGCGGCTTGTAGACACCGTAGAGGCGTTTCCCTTCCGATTTCCAGAACTTCTCCGGAGTCTCCTTCTTATCCAATTCGTAATAGATCAGTACCCAGGACCGGACCTGATCGGCGGGTGGCGAATCCGGTTCTTCGCGATAGGCCGAAATATTATTCACCGTCGATGTGAAATAGCCGCCTCGCTCCGCCTGAAACGGCGGAAGGTCTATGTTAAACGGCTGGTACCGCATTCGATACGGGAAATAGGGGTTATTCAGCGGCTTCAAATGATAAATGAGGTGTTCGATGGGAATATCGCGCTGGCCCGGCAGTCGAACGTAATTTGCCAGTTCGTCGTCGTGATTCTCGCGCCACCGGTATTCAATGATTGCTCCGGGCTTCACTCCGGGCATGGCGAACGACCTTGCGTGAATCTTGCGGCCACCCGCTTTCACCACAACCCGATCGAACACCGCGTCTTTTGCCAGTTCCTGAATGGATCCATCGGGCTCAATCGTCCGAGCCGCCAAATCGCTGATGTGCGTTTTTCTCGAATAGTCGATATCGACCGTGCCGAATTCTTTGACGCCGCGATCGGTAAAGATTTTGATCCGCAGGTAATGCGTGTACAGCGTGTACGGATACTGGTTGTTCGTGGCGGCATCGGCGACCGTCACGTCCCAGAACAGAGCTTCCGCGTCCGCGGCCGGATCGACACGCGGCGTTTTCAGAGCAAGGTCTTCAGGGGATATGGGCTTCCAATCCATTGCCCACGACGGGGCCGTCCACAAACACGTGGAAAGAATACAAAGCGATAGCAGTTGTTTCAAAAGTCACCTACGAGAGACTCGTCTGAGTGAGGCGACCATAACAGATGCCCTGGCGAGCCAAGATACAAATGTGCGTTTAGTATAGCCGAGCACAAGCTGTATCAGCTATAGGCATATACCTAAGTAAGTCCTATAAGTTTTCGTAGAACTGTATAGCGATAACCTTATCGCAAAGGCGGGATTGTTAGATTTATAACGCGAGCCCTGATCCTCTGCGGCTCAGCGGCGGTTCGATATGAGCCACGAAGCACCCGTAGAGCATGAGGCGGCCCGGTGGCATCCTGGATACGAGATAGTGGAAACACCCCGCAACTCAAAACATGTCGATCCGTAAACCAATTTGTACAGTTCTATTTCTTCTTAGCTGCAGCGTAACGGCCATTTGGGCGCAGGAGCCTTCCGGACAAACTCCGCCTTACAAGCAGACGAACTTGCCGGTCGAGGAGCGCATTCACGATTTGCTGGGCCGCATGACCGTTGCCGAAAAGGCGCGCCAACTCGACATGTACGCCGGGATTCCGGATCTGGTGGACAAGGCCACGAACCGGACCCACGCGGCGCCCGACGCAGTTTTCCGGACGGACAGAGCGGAACAACTGTGGGGCAATCTCGGCGTAGGCAGCATTCATGATCTGTATCCACCCAACGCGACGCTTTCCAACGGTATCCAGAGGTGGGTCATGGATCACTCGCGTCTCGGCATTCCGGCGCTGTTCATCGAAGAAGGACTGCATGGATATATGGGTTTCAACGAAACGCTCTTCCCCGCCCCTATCAATTTGGCGGCGACTTGGAATCCGGAGCTTGCGAAAGAAACCAGCGCGGCAATCGCCTCAGAAATGCGCGCCGTGGGGGTCGATATGGTGCTGGGCCCAGTGCTTGACGTCGCACGCGATCCGCGCTGGGGACGTGTCGAGGAAGACTTTGGCGAAGATCCGTACCTGAGCGGCCGGATGGGCCTGGCTTACGTCGAGGGCGCGCAAGGCTCGTCACTGGCTACGGATCATACTGTTGTCGCTGAACCGAAGCATTTCGCCGCGTACGGCGTTCCGGAAAGCGGAACCAATACATCGCCTGCACATGCTGGCGAGCGCGAACTCCGCACCATTCTTTTGAAGTCGTTCGAGCCGGCCATTCGCAACGGGCAGGCCATGGGCGTGATGGCCGCCTACAACGAGATCGACGGAATACCATGTACAGCAAATCCTTTGCTGTTGCTCGATATTCTGCGCAAAGAATGGGGATTCCGGGGATTCGTTCTCTCGGACCTCGGCGCAATCCGTGAACTGGTCGACAAGCACCGCGTGTCGGCGAACGCGAAGGCAGCCATCGCGCTGGCGCTGAACTCCGGCGTGGACATGCAGTTCTACGATTTCAAGCACGACGTCTTTCAAGACGCGATCGTCTCCGGCATCAAGGACGGCACGCTTGCGCCGGAGGCGCTCGACCGGGCCGTCTCGTCCGTTTTGCGCGTGAAGTTCGAGTTGGGATTATTCGACCATCCGGCGATTGATCCCGATCTGGACGCCAAAGTGCGGCGCAGTCCGGCGCATTTGGCGTTGTCGCTCGAATCCGCCCGTCAATCCATGTGCCTACTGAAGAATGACGGTCATCTGCTGCCGCTCTCGAAAACACTCCAGCACATCGCGGTGATTGGGCCGAATGCGGACGTCGCTAGATTGGGCGATTACTCCGATGCGGCGCAAGGCAAGCATGTCACGATGCTCGATGGAATCCGGGCACTGGCGCCCCATGCCCAGATCGCCTTCAATGACGGCGCCGCTATTCCTGCCGCCGTCGCGACCGCAAGCAGGGCTGACGTCGTAATTCTCGGGTTAGGAGAGAAGCAAGGCATTTCGGGAGAAGGCTTCGACCGTTCGAATTTGAACCTTCCCGGCAATCAGGAGCAATTGCTCGAAGCCATTGCGGCGACTGGCAAACCGGTCGTGCTCGTTTTGCAAAATGGACGGCCGCTGACGATCACGTGGGCCGCAAAGCACATTCCGGCGATTCTCGAGGCATGGTATCCGGGCGAGTTCGGCGGCCGGGCCATTGCGGAGACGCTCTTTGGCGACAACAACCCCGCCGGAAGAATCACGATTACGTTTCCGCAGACAGTGGGACAACTGCCCGATTTCTATAACTACCATCCGTCCAAAGTGCTGAAGTACATCGACAGCAACGGCAAGCCGCTGTTTCCGTTTGGCTACGGCTTGAGTTACAGCACCTTCAAATACGATCGCATTTCCGCGATTGCCCCACCGGCCGGCAGCAAGGCGGATATCACGGTCTCGGTGGACGTGACGAACACCGGCGCCCTCGCGGGAGATGAGGTCGCCCAGCTTTATATTCGCGACGACGTGAGCAGCGTAGAGACGCCGATCAAAGCGTTAAAGGGATTCTTGCGCGTTCATCTCAAAGCCGGCGAAACCCGAACCGTAACGTTCCATGTCGCGCAGAATCAGTTGGCTGTCTGGAATACAAAAAGGCAATGGGCGATTGAGCCCGGCGAGTACACCGTCATGGTGGGCGGATCGTCAGTGGACATTGCACAACAGACGAAGTTCAGGCTGAACTAAAGCCCGCTTCGCTCGCCTTGCGCCGTCAATTTTACGGTGTTCGCCTAGCTGGAAGAAACACTTCAAAATCGAGAGTCGTCATCAGCACGGTTGAACCAAAACGGCACTCCTATTTCAGCAATGAGATGGCCCCTTCCAATGCGGGATGCCGTTCCTTCATAACTGAGGTTGCTAATGACTGCATCGGACGTTCTCGTTGAGAGCCTGATCGACTGGGGTGTCGACGTCGTGTTCGGCCTGCCCGGAGATGGCATTAACGGCTTCATGGAAGCCCTTCGCACGCACAAGGACCGCATCCGGTACGTTCACGTGAGGCATGAAGAAACAGCCGCCATGGCCGCCACCGGGTACGCGAAGTTCACAGGCAAACTCGGCGTGTGCTTCTCCACTGCGGCGCCGGGCGCCATTCACATGCTGAACGGGCTGTATGACGCCAAGATCGACCAAGCTCCGGTGCTGGCCATCACGGGCATGACCTACCACGATCTGATAGGGACGAATTATCTACAGGACATGAACCAGGACTATCTCTATCAGGACGTGGCCTTCTACAACCAGCGCCTGATGGGTCCCGCGCATGCCAAAAACATTGTCGATTATGCGTGCCGGGCGGCCCTCGGGCACCGGGCCGTCGCCCATATCGCACTCCCCATCGATTATCAGATCGCCGACATGTCCGATGAGAAGCGTTCGAAGCGCAACCTGAAAGGGCACACCTCCGAAGCGTTCACCATACCGAAACGAGTCCCCGAGAGATCGCAACTGGAGAAGGCCGCGAGAGCACTGCAGGGCAAGAAGAAAATGGCCATCCTGGTGGGATCGGGAGCGCGTGGAGCGCGGCAGGAAGTAGAACAACTCGCGGACCGGCTTGCGGCGCCCGTCGTAAAGGCAATGCTCGGCAAAGATGTGCTGCCCGATGATAGCCCCTACACAACCGGCGGAACGGGCGTAGTCGGCACGCGCCCTTCCTCCGATGTCTTCGAGAACTGCGACGCGTTGCTCATCGTAGGCAGCTCATTCCCATACATCGAATTCCTTCCCACACCGGGCCAGGCGACCGGCATTCAAATTGACGACAAGCCGGAGCGTATTGGGTTGCGGTATCCGGTTGATATCGGGCTGGTAGGCGATGCGCAGGCGACGTTGCGCGAATTGCTGATGTATTTATCTCGCAATGAGGACCGCAGTTTTCTACAGCAGGCGCAGAAGGGAATGGAGGACTGGTGGGACCTGATGGAGGAGCGCGGCACTCGCACAGGGAAACCGATGAAACCTCAGGTCGTCGCCTGGAATTTGGGCCAACTACTCGAAGACGACGCGATCGTCACGGGAGATTCCGGCACAGTCACCACTTGGGTCGCACGGATGAAACTCCGCGCCCGGCAGCAGTTTTCATTTAGCGGGACGCTGTGCAGCATGGCGGCCGGACTTCCTTACGCCATCGGCGCACAGGTTGCGTATCCGGGACGCCAGGTTGTGTCGTTCACGGGCGATGGATCGCTCAGCATGATGATGGGCGATCTCGTCACCCTTGCTCAACATAATCTGCCCGTGAAGATTGTCGTGTTGAGGAACGACACTCTGGGCTTGATCAAGTGGGAACAGATGATCTATCTCGGCAATCCCGAATACGGCGTCGATCTCAAACCGATCGATTTCGTCAAGGTGGCCGAAGGCTGCGGCGCGACCGGCATTCGCATCGACAATCCGAAGCACTGCAAGTCTCAGCTCAAGGAAGCGCTTTCGCTTGATGGACCGGTTGTGATCGAATGCATCACCGATCCGAACGAGCCGCCCATGCCGCCGCAAGTCACGCGCGCGGAAACAAAGCATCTTGCCGAAGCGCTGTTACGAGGCGAACGCGATCGCGGGCGCATTTCGCTAACGATGGGCCGTCAGGCCATGGATGAAGCGCTGTTTCCTTCCAGTTCGTATGGAGCGGCGGGCCGGCTGAAGGAAATTATCACCGGCAAGAAGGAGAACGGCGAATGATCGCTCCGCCGACGACGGTGTCCTCCGAACAAGCGCGGAGCCTGGGCGCCGCGCTATCCCGGCGCATCCAGGGTGAAGTACGATTCGACGATGGTTCGCGCGCGCTGTACGCCTCCGACCTCTCGATGTATCGCCAGCCGCCCATCGGCGTCGTGATACCCCGGACCATCGAAGATGTGATGCGCACGATAGAAATCTGCCGGCAGCACCAAGTCCCTATTCTTGGGCGTGGATGCGGAACCAGCCTCGCTGGACAATGTTGCAATGTCGCGGTCGTTATCGACTTTTCTAAATACCTGAACAAACTTCTGGAATTGAATTCGCGTCACAAGTATGCCTGGGTTGAACCCGGCCTGATCGACGACGACTTGCGGGATGCAGCCGAAAAATACCATCTGACTCTCGCGCCCGATCCTGCCACTCATGAATACTGCACGCTTGGGGGCATGATCGGCAACAATTCGTGCGGCGTGCATTCCGTGATGGGCGGCAAGACGGTCGATAACGTCGAGGAACTCGACATTCTCACGTACGACGGCGTGCGGATGACGGTTGGCCCGACAAGCGAATCCGAACTGGAAACCATCATCCGCAAAGGTGGCCGGAAAGGCGACATATACGCCAAACTGAAGAGTATCCGCGACCGGTACGCGGCGCTGATCCGCGAGCGGTATCCCAACATTCCCCGGCGCGTGTCCGGCTATAACCTGGATCAGCTTCTGCCGGAAAACGGTTTCCATGTCGCCAGGGCGCTTGTGGGCACGGAAAGCACCTGCGTTCTCGTGCTTCGGGCCAAAATGCGGCTGATGCACAGCCCGCCGTATCGATCGCTAGTTGTCATTGCTTATCCAAATGTGTTTGTAGCAGGCGACCGGACAGTTGCTATTCGCGAGATGGGACCCATCGGACTCGAAGCATTTCAGAAGCATCTGATCGAGAACGAACAACGCAAAGGCAACAAAGTAGCGGGCCTGGACCTGCTTGCGCCCGGCGATACCTGGCTGCTTGCGGAATTCGGAGCGGACACACAGAAGGAAGCCAACGCGCTCGCGCGCAAAGCAATGGATAAGATTCGCGAAATCGATCACGATCAAATCGGCATGCGGCTTCTCGAAGATTCCGCGAACCAGAAAAAGATCTGGAAAATCCGCGAAGCCGGCGTGGGCGCAAGCCGCGTTCCCGGCGTGGAGGATTCATGGCCGAGTTGGGAAGATGCCGCGGTCGCTCCGGAGAATGTCGGAAAGTATCTCCGCGATTTCTACAAGCTGCTGGACAAGTATCATTACGTCTGCACGCTGTATGGGCATTTCGGGGACGGCTGCATTCACGCGCGCATTACCTTCAATCCCAAAACGGCCGAAGGCGTCCGAAACTATCGCGGATTCATGACCGAAATAGCGCACATTGTCGTGCGGCATGGCGGATCGCTCTCGGGCGAACACGGCGACGGCCAGGCGAGAGCTGAACTGCTTCCCATCATGTTCGGCTCGGATCTGATCCAGGCATTTCGAGAGTTCAAGTCCGCATGGGACCCCCTTTGGCGCATGAATCCCGGCAAGATTGTCGATCCCTATCCGCTCGATAGCAATTTGCGCGAGGGCCCGGATTACAAGCCCAAGCCGGTGTTGACCTGGTTTCAGTTCCCCGACGACAATGGCAGCCTGGCGCAAGCCACGGAACGCTGCTTCGGTGTCGGAAAATGCCGCGGGCTCGACGGCGGCACGATGTGCCCGAGTTTTCATGCGACGCGTGATGAAATGCATACAACGCGCGGCCGCGCCCGCCTGCTTTTCGAGATGCTGCGCGGGGATGTGATACAGGACGGCTGGCGTGACGAACACATTCGGGAGGCGCTGGACCTCTGTCTCGCCTGCAAAGGATGCAAGGGCGATTGCCCCGTCAATGTGGATGTCGCGACCTATAAGGCGGAATTCCTCGCGCACTATTATGAAGGCCGGACGCGCCCGCCCGCGGCATACGCAATGGGCCAGATCTTCCGGTGGGCACAACTCGCCTCGCAATTTCCCGATCTCGCCAATCTCCTCACGCAGACACCGGGACTATCGAGTATCGCAAAGAAGCTGGCCGGAGTTACGCAGCATCGAAAGATGCCGGCATTTGCGCCGCGAACGTTCAAATCCTGGTTCGCGCAACATGAAACGGAAACACGGCGCAAAGACGACCGCCGGCCCGAAGTGGTGCTCTGGCCCGATACGTTCAACAATCACTTCTTTCCGCATACGGCAATAGCGGCGGTCGAAGTATTGGAATCGGCCGGTTACCGCGTCCGGGTTCCCGAGCAACATCTCTGCTGCGGCCGCCCGCTGTACGATTACGGCCTTCTCGATCAAGCGAAGAAGCATCTGCTTCAGATTCTCTCCGCACTACAGCCCCAAATTACAGCCGGAACGCCGGTTGTATGCCTGGAGCCAAGCTGCGCGTCGGTTTTCCGCGACGAATTGACAAACATGCTTTCAAAAAACGAGGATGCCTATCGTTTGCGCGAACAGACGTTCGTCTTGAGCGACTTCCTAGCCCGCGTCGATTACCGTGTTCCTGTGCTCAAGCGAAATGCGCTGGTTCACGGGCACTGCCACCAAAAGGCGATCTTCGATATCGATAGTGAAACGAATTTGCTGAAGAGGATGGGCATCAAAGCAGAATTGCTCGATTCCGGCTGCTGCGGTCTGGCCGGCTCATTTGGCTATGAAGAAGGCCACTACGACGTATCGATGAAAATCGGAGAACGCGTTCTTCTGCCGCGAGTTCGATCGGCCGGCAGTGAAACGCTTATTGTCGCCGACGGCTTTAGCTGCCGAGAGCAGATTGAACATGGGACAAAGCGCCGTGGAATGCATCTGGCCGAGGTGATCCAGATGGCGCTGCATCAGCCGTTGCCGCCGCGTAAATCGAAATACGTCGAAGCCGGGTTTGTGCAGGAGCGGCCGTCCTACCCGGTGATGACCGCGACGGCAGGGGCCGGCATGCTTCTCGCGGGCGGCCTATATCTGCTTTCGAGGAAAAACGCCGGCGGAACGCCGGCCGATACGCCCACGCATTAACCGAAGTTCGTTCGTCACCTTGAGTCAAAACTCCGCAACATTTGGCTATTTCACCCGATAGAAGACCTGAACCAATCCCGTCGAGTACTGACGGCAGTGTGCGAGTTCCAACTCTGTTTCCGGATACGGCTGAGGAAACAGTGAAATCCCACTTCCGAGTAAACGCGGATGAATGGTAAGCACGATCTCATCGACGAGATGCTTCTGAAGAAACTGCCGCACTAAATCGCCGCCTCCGACCAGCCAAATGTTTTTCCCGGGCTTCTCTCGTAAGCGATTCGTCCAGGTTTCAACATCTTCGGAGACGAATCTTGCTGCGCCTGATTCGCTCTTCGATTTCATCCGTGAAAATACGTATCTCTCCATATTGGGGAAGAGGACATCCGCGGGCGACAGTTCAAGCGCCTTGTCGTAGGTCTTCCGACCCATGACCGCAACGTCGACCGTTCCGAAGAACTCCGCCATCCCGTAGTCCTGGTCCATGAAGAGCCAATCCACGCTACCATCCTGACGCGCGATAAAGCCGTCCAGACTATTCGCGACGAAGTACGTCACCGTTCGCATTTAAAACAGAATACGCTTCCGGCGCACAATCGTCCATGCACGCGCACCAGAAGCACCGCAAGTGAGAATCGGTTGAAGGTCAGGTTATCTCCACCGAACCGCAACCGTCAAGGAGCGGGCATTCTTGCGAACATCTTCAACCCAAGCGGACCAATGGGTCGGTATGACCGCTTCCCCAAACAGAGCCACGCCGCGCATCCGGTATCCTCTTTTCATGCACCAAACCTACTCCGTACTCACGGTCGACGATAATCAGATCGCGGCGGTCACGCGCGAACTTGTCAGCGCGAACACGCTACGCGTGACGGTAGGCACGAACTGTCCGAAAGCGCAAGGTCCTGAACAGGGCGGACGCACCGTTCTGGTTCTTGAGGCCGATACCGGCGCCGACTTGACGTTTGAAGCATCCGAACGATCTAAGAAGGTTTCACTAGTGTTCGACGGCGATTCGGAGTGCGATAGCTTGATCGATGCACTGGAGTTTGCGGCCTCCACTCTTCGCACCATGCAGCACGCAAATCGAGCAGCGCGCCGGGCCGCCATCGCCTGATATAAGCCGTACGCGAATCTCAAAAGGCCGATCTCTTTTGCGTGGAGTCCCGGAAATTCGCCGTTGATAAACTCTGGAACAAATGAGTTCCAAAGTGCTCTCGCGCCGGAATGTCGTGCTCGGAGGGATGGCGGCCACATCAGGGCGCCTGGCGTTAACCAAGCAGTCCCGAGCGCGCCTAACCGCGGCAGAGGCGATCGAGCGCATTCAAAAAATGGTTGGTATTCCCTGGCGCGTAAAGACCGTTGACAAAATTGTTGCGGGGCGTCCGGACATGATTGTTGGCGGGATCGCAACGACCATGATGGCGACGCTAAACGTTCTCAAACACGCGGCCGCCGCCGGCAAGAATCTGGTGATCACACACGAGACTCCGTTCTATATGCGCCAGGATGAGACCGGCGACTTGGCGGACGACGCCACCTTCCGGTTCAAAGAGAAATTCATTCGCGAGCACGATCTGACCGTATTTCATTTTCACGATCACTGGCATGCCCGGCGGCCGGACGGAATAGCGGTGGGGATGATGCGAGCGCTAGGCTGGGCGCATAACGCCGACCAGCAGGACATTCGACGCTTCGTGTTCCCGGGCGTGCCTCTTCTACGCCTAACGAAAGAAATTCAATCTCGCTTGCAAGTTCGAACTATGCGCGTAGTGGGCGACCCGAAACTCCCGATCCACCGGGCACTGGCAAGCTGGGGATATGTAAGCCGCATGCCGGGCATCCCGGAATTCCGGGAAAAAGGCGTGGATGTCCTTATCGCCGGAGAGACACGCGAGTGGGAACTGCTCGAGTATGTCCAAGACTCTATAGCGAAAGGCGACAGGAAAGCCTTGATCTTGCTTGGCCACGTGGTTTCGGAAGAGGCAGGTATGAAGTATTGCGCCGATTGGCTCCGGTCCTTCGTTCCAGAAGTTCCAATCGAGTTCATACCAACCCCGGAACCATTCTGGGGCCCCAACGAACGTATGGTGTAGAAACCGGTTCCACTCCCACCAATCGCGAGGGCGCGTTCCGGCCTCACCCAAAAACCTGGAAAATCAGACACTTCAAATAGTGTGTTTCAGGCACGGTGAGAAGAATCGGATGATCACGCGATTGCGTCCGGCGTTCCATCACCCGCAACCGCTTTCCGCAATCGAGAGCGGCCGCGGCGACAATCTCCAGCAGATGGGCTTCGCTCATGTGATGAGAACAGGAACAACTCACCAGCACTCCGCCCGGACCCAGCAGACGCAATGCCCGCAGATTGATCTCTTTATACCCGCGGGCCGCGCCTTCGAGCGCGCCGCGGGATTTTGTAAACGCAGGCGGATCGACAACTACGATGTCGTAGCGTTTGTGCGCGGCAACCAGGCTCGGCAAATAGTCGAGCACGTCCGCCTTCCGGAACTCCACGTTGGCGATTCCATTCTTTTGCGCATTGGCTCGCGCGGTGTCGAGTGAGGGCGCCGATGAATCGATTCCCTCGACCGACTCGCAAACGCCGGCAAGATGCAGCGCGAATCCCCCTGTGGCCGCGAAGCAATCGAGAGCACGCCCTTGCGCGTATTGTTTGGCGGCTAGATAGTTCTCGCGCTGGTCCAGAAAAATTCCTGTCTTCTGACCGCCCTGCAGATCCGCATCCCAGACTAAGCCGTTCATGTGTATGGAAACGCGATCGGGGATTTCACCCGAGAGACTTCTCACTTCAACCGGAAGGTTCTCTTTGGCTCGCGTCGGAACATCGTTCCGTGCGACAATTCCGCGCGGCGAGAACTGCTCTTCGAGCACGCTGACGATCTGCTCCGCGAGACGGTCCATTCCCTGATTGAGCAGTTGCACGACGAAGTAATCGCCGTAACGGTCGACGATCAGCCCAGGCAGCAGATCGCCTTCGGCATGGACCAGCCGGTAAGCATCGGAGTTGTCGACGACCAGCTTGCGATACGCTTCGGCCGCGGCAATACGGCGGCGCAGGAAGGCCAGGTCGATAGCCTCCACGCCTGTCGCCAGAAGCCGGAGCGTGATCTGCGATGTGGAGCTATAGTGCGCCGTTCCCAGATTGCGGCCCTTGGGATCGACGACGCGCACGGCATCGCCCGAGGAAGCCGCGCCGCGATCGACGATATCGCTCGCAAAAATCCAGGGATGCCCCGATTCGACGCGCAGCGCCGCCTTTCGATTCACACGGACTGCCGGAAGAGAGGCCATGCACTCATTCAAGCATCCCGGACAATCCGCGGCGTTCGGCTATCATTTTGAGGCCATAACGCGGCCTTAGCGTAATCACCGGTTGCGGCACTACCTCGGCATCCGGCGCAAGACGGAAACGCCACTTCTGCCCGAACACAGCAAGCAACAGCACGCCCTCCATCCACGCAAAGCGTTCTCCGATGCAGATACGCGAGCCGGCCCCGAACGGATAATAAGCGAACCGCGGCCGCTTGTCCTCTGGCTGAACCCAGCGTTCGGGGAGGAAACGCTCCGGCTCGCGGAAGTAGCGGCCATCGCGGTGCGTCACCCACTGGCACGCGAGGCACAGCGACTTCGCCGGAATCTCGTATTCGCCTAGCTGGATAGGAACCTTCGGGATGCGCGCAATGGCCCATGCCGGCGGGTAGAGGCGCATCGACTCCATGAAAACCGCCGTGGTGTACGGCAGCGCCTCGAAGTCTCCCACCTCGGGCGTCCTGCCTTCGCCCAGCACCTCCGCCAGTTCCCGGTGGAAGCGGGCTTCGGCTTCAGGATTCTGGCTCAGCAGATACCATGTCCAGGTGAGCGCGTTTGCGGTGGTTTCATGGCCTGCAAGAAACAGGGTCAGCAATTCGTCGCGAACCTGTTTATCGTTCATCTGGCCTCCATCGCCTTCCGGGTCTTGAGCGGCCAGCAGCATTGCAAGCAGATCGGCGCCCGGCTCGGAAGATGCCCGGCGCTCCCGGATCAGTCCGTAGATTACGCCGTCCAGACGCTCACGCGCTTTTCGGAAGCGGCGGCTCACTGGCAGCGGCCAGTTCTCCACGTTTTCCACATACGGCAAAATCAGCCAGGGGAACATCTCCATGATGGTGTTGGTGACGCGGCTCATCTCTTCCGCCAGCGGCGCGAGATCGCTGCTGAACAGCGCCCGCACGACGATTGAGAGCGTGAGCTGCATCATTTCGCTGTGCAGGTCGAACGGACGCTCCGCGATGCCGCGCTCCCGCCAGCCGCGCAGCCATTCCTGGCCGGTCGCGATCATCAATTTCCCGTAGCTTTGCAGGCGCTCGCGATGGAACGCGGGTTGCATCAGGCGGCGCTGCCGTGTGTGCAGCGGCGGTTCGCTGGTCAACAGCCCTTCTCCGAGGAGCGCCTTCGAGCGCCGGAGCGCCAGGCTCTTTGTGGTATTTGCCCCATGCTGAATCAGCAGATCGCGAACGTGATCGGGATTCGAAACGAGATAAGCCGGCTGGCGGATCAGGCGGAAACGAACGAGATCGCCGTATTCGCGATGCAACCCGGTCAGGAAATGGAGAGGGTTGCTTCGAAACGCGCGGATTTGCCCGAGAGGAGACCACGAGGCGGGTCCGGGAATGCGCGGTCTGGAATTAGCTCCGCTCAACGGACTGCGAACCGTTCACGGCAGCGCCGATCAATGCAATTTCTTCCCCGCCGGGAACGATCTCGAGCGAATAGCCTTGCAAAGGAGTCAGCTTCACCATTTCGTGAAGGTAGTCTCCAAGCAGAGCAATATTCAAGTACTTCGAGTTCATGCCGGTGATAAAAAACTTCCCGGAGCCCTCCAGGTGAATGCAGTTGGCCGTGGCCGCCGCGAGCGCGCGGTGCCAGAGTTTCACAAACTCGACGCAGCGGCGATCGCCCTGCTTGGCGTGCTCGAATACCTCTTCCGGCTCGAGATCCATAAAGCGCAGCCGCATGGCGCGCTGCCCCATTATGCCTTCAAGATGCCCTTTCCCGCCGCATCCGCAGAAATGTTCCTTGGGGTCGAGCGTAACCACAAGGTGGCCGCCTTCCCAGATACCTTCTTGAAATGGGTACCGGCCGAAGCCGATACCGTTTCCAAGCGTCCAGACCCGGATCAGCCGGGCCAGGTGGCCGCGCGTAGCGGCGAGCCCGGCCGCCACAACATCCGCGTCGTTGAAGATCGCGATCGGAATGCCCGCGGCTATTGGCGTCAGAGCCTCCCGCAGCACGTTCTGAATGTGAACGCCCTTCAACTGAACCAGATTGGGTGAATCTTCAATGGCCCCGTTTCGGATAATGCCCGGAAAGCCCAGGCCGATCGCGGACGGTTTGGAGCCCTCCAGCAGAGGCTTCACGACATCTACAATGCGCTGAACAATGATCTCGGACGGCATTCCCTGCAGCGCATCGCTGACTGAGTTATGCTCCGGAAAACTCCGAACCGCGCCCGCAATCCCGTGATCGATCACTAACGCGCCCGCGATGCGTTCCGCGACCAAAACTCCAATAGCGCTTGTCATGAATCTCCTATTGGAACCTCGTCAGTTTATTTATGCCGTTGAAGGCCGCGGCCTTGTAGCACTCCGCGAGAGTCGGGTAATTGAACACCGTGTTGACAAAGTAGTCTAGCTTACCGCCCAGAATCAAGACGGCCTGCCCGATATGAAGCAATTCCGAAGCGCCCTCGCCGATGATATGGACCCCTAACAGGTCGTGTGTCTCGCGATGAAAAATCAGCTTAAGACGGCCCGTTGTGTCTCCGCGAATTTGGCCGCGCGCCATTTCGCGATAGTACGCGACGCCAACCTCGTATGGGACATCCTCGTCGGTAAGTTGCTCTTCGGTCTTTCCGATAAACGAGATCTCGGGAATGGTATAGATGCCAAATGGGTAGTGCGCCGGCTGCGATTTGGCGGGTTTGTCAAACGCGCGCGCCACCGCTATGCGTCCCTGCTCCATGGATACGGACGCCAGGCTCGGGAACCCGATCACATCGCCAACGGCGAAAATATTGGGCTGCGCCGTCCGGTAATCCGCGTCGACGGCGATGCGGCCGCGATTGTCCGCTTCTAATCCCGCGGCCGGAAGATTCAGGTCATCAACGTTCCCTTGGCGGCCAACCGCATACAGGAGCGCGTCGCCCATCACTTTCTTCTTACTTTCAAGGTTCGCGACCACGCCGCCATCCGGGGTCTCTGCCACGCTCTCGACTTCTTCGTTCAGCCGCATGGTCACGCGATGGTCCCGCAGATGATAGGAAAGCGCCTCGACAATCTCCGAATCCGCGAATTCAAGCAAGCGAGGCCGCTTTTCAATCAATGTGACCCGCACGCCCAGCGTCGCGAACATACTCGTATATTCCACGCCGATCACGCCGCCTCCGACCACCAGCAGCGTCTTCGGAATCTCAGGCATTTCCAGAATTTGATCGCTGTTAATGATGGTTCGCGCGTTGATCGCAACCTTTGGCGAGGTCGCGGGTTTGGTGCCGGTCCCGATCACGACGATTTCGCCCGTCACTTCCTGTGCTCCGTGCGAGTTCGTGACGAGCAGAGTATGCGGATCTTTGAAACTCGCAATTCCGGTCATTACTTCAATGCCGTTGCGCGAAAGTTGCGCCTGCGTCACGTCGATTTCAGTTTTGATGACGTGCTGGACACGAAAGGCGAGGTCGCCCATCGTGATCTTGTCCTTTACCCGGTAGCTAACGCCGTAGATGTTCTGATAGTTGTAGCCCGAAAGATGCAGCACCGCTTCGCGCATCGTTTTGCTGGGGATCGTCCCGGTATTGATGGAAGCGCCGCCAACGACTTGACGCCTCTCGACAAGCGCCACACGTTTGCCGGTCTTTGCGCCTTGAATTGCCGCCCGCTGGCCCGCCGGGCCTGAGCCGATCACAACGAGGTCATATTGCGGCATGAAGTCGTCCCGGAAGATCTATCGGCAGATGCAAATATTCCGAGTATAGCCCGCCTTCCATTCCCGAATTACTTGAAAGCGCGCTCAAAAGAAACGGGCGGCGAAACCCGGAATAGTTTCAGCCGCCCGGAGCAGAAATACAGCAGGATCGTGCGTTCTCAGTGATCCGTCTTCTGCTCGACCTTGTTGGCGCCTTTTTCTGTAGCGCCCGCAGCCTTATTTGTGCCCTTTTTGACGCCGTGCTTCGTTTTCTTTGCGGCCTTCTTCGTGCCGTCTTTAATGCCTTTGCCCGTCTTCTTCGTGGCTTCTTTTGTGGCGTGTCCGGCATCTTTCATGTCTTGCTTGGCCGAACCGTTGTTCTGGTCGCTTTGCCCCGCGGGAGCGGCCGCGAGCGAAATCGCTCCAAAGGCGGCCAGCAGAAAAATCGAGAGTTGCTTTTTCATTTCTTTACCCCTCCGCTGTGTTGGAGCGTGTTCCCGGCCTTGAGGTTCCGCGCGAAGTGATTAAACTTTGCTCACGCGAGGCAAACTCGAAACGGAGCCGCGCATACAAGTGCGCGGGTTGCCCGGCTGTCTGAACCCGCTTGCTCATGCAAGGCGGCTCCGAGTGAAGGCAACCCATAATCCGGAGCCGCCGCGCGTTCGCGTGGTGCCGTTACACTGGAATTACCTGGTCATGCCCGATCGACCCTTCGTTCACCTTCACTGCCACACCGACTATTCGCTCCTTGATGGCGCCTGCGACATCAAGCAGCTCATGGAAATCGTGGAACAGCAGGAAATGCCATCGGTGGCGATGACCGACCATGGCAATCTGTTCGGCGCCGTCGAATTCTATACCGAGGCGAACAGCCATGGCGTCCACCCGGTGATCGGCTGCGAAGTCTATGTGTCCCAGCAGGGGCACAAGCTTCGCTCGGAATCGGATCGCTATAACCATTTGGTGTTGCTTGCCGAGACTCAGGAAGGCTATAAAAACCTGATCAACCTGGTCTCCACCGGCTATCTCGAAGGTTTCTACTACAAACCGCGGATCGATAAAGATTTGCTGGCGCGGCATTCCAAGGGCTTAATCGCCATGTCCGCCTGTCTTCGCGGCGATGTCAACGAAACGCTCCTGGCTGATAAATACGACGACGCCAAGCGGCTCGCCTACGAATACGCCGATCTCTTCGGAAAGAACAACTTTTTCCTGGAGTTACAGGACCACGGGCTCGAACAAGACAAAATTCTATTGCCGCAAGTGAACCGGCTGGCCGCCGACACCGGCATCCCTCTGGTGGTCACGAACGATGCGCACTATCTGACGCACGACCACGTTCGCTCCCACGAAATACTGCTCTGCATTCAGACGGGTAAGACGATGTCGGACCCGAATCGGATGCGCTTCTCGACGCCGGATTTCTACATAAAGACGCGCGAAGAGATGATGAAGCTCTTCGGCGAAGTGGAGCATGCGCTCGATATCACATGGGATATCGCGCAGCGCTGTCATGTGAAGCTTGAAAAGGTAAAGGATCCATTCCCACGCTTCGACGTGCCGGAAGGTCACAGCTCCGACACTTATTTCGCCTGGATAGCGCGGCAAGGCTTCGAGAAGCGCCGCCCGTATCTCGAATCGCTGCGCAAGCAGGGCAGGCTCAAGCACGACATTCCCGAATACATCGAGCGGCTGGAACGCGAGATTCAGATTATCCAGCAGATGAAGTTTCCGGGTTATTTTCTGATCGTCTGGGATTTCATTCGCTTCGCGAAATCGAAAGGCATTCCCGTGGGACCGGGGCGTGGTTCCGCAGCCGGCAGCCTTGTCGGCTACGCCATGGAAATCACCGACATCGACCCCCTGGAATATGGACTGCTGTTCGAGCGCTTTCTTAACCCGGAGCGCGTCAGCATGCCCGATATCGACATCGATTTCTGCACGAATCGCCGCGGCGAAGTGATTCAGTACGTCACTGAGAAATACGGCCGCGAGCAGGTGGCGCAGATCATCACGTTCGGCACTCTGGCGGCCAAGGCGGCCATCAAGGACGTAGGCCGCGTGCTCGATATGAGCTTCGCCGACGTTGATCGCATCTCGAAGCTCGTGCCGAAACAACTGAATATCACGCTAACCGAGGCCCTCAACGATCCCGAACTGAAAGCAGCCGCCGCCAGCGATGCGCGAGTGAAGGAAGTGCTCGACGTCAGCCTGAAGCTCGAAGGCATGGCGCGGAACGCCGGAATGCACGCCGCCGGCGTCGTGATTTCTTCGGTTCCGTTGAGAGAACTGGCGCCGCTCTACGTCACGAACAAGACCGAAATTGTGACGCAGTACGACATGTCCGGCATCGAGAAGCTAGGCCTGTTGAAGATGGACTTCCTCGGCCTCACCACGCTCACAATTATCGATGAAGCGTTAAAGCTCATCGAGAAGCACCGCGGGGAAAAGATCGTTATTCAGGAACTGCCGCTCGACGATAAAGAGACTTACGAGAAGATTTTCAGCAACGGATTCACCAGCGGCGTTTTCCAGTTCGAATCCGAGGGCATGAAAGATATCCTGCGCCGCTACCGTCCGGATCGCATCGAGGATCTTTGCGCCCTTAATGCCCTCTACCGTCCCGGCCCCATCCAGGGCGGCATGATTCCGGACTTCATCGACCGGAAGCATGGCCGCAAGCCGGTCGCCTATGAGGTGCCCGAGCTAAAACAGCTTCTCGAAGAAACCTACGGCGTCATCCTCTACCAGGAGCAGGTGATGCAGATTTCGAACCTGCTCGCTGGCTATTCACTCGGTGAAGCCGATCTCCTCCGCCGCGCCATGGGAAAGAAAAAAGCCGAGGAGATGGCGAAGCAGCGCGACCGTTTCGTCAAGGGCGCCGTCCAGAAAGGCTTTCCGGAAAAGAAGATCGTCAAGATCTTCGATCTGATGGAGCAATTCGCGGGCTACGGTTTCAATAAATCACATTCCGCCGCATACGCTTATCTGGCCTACGTCACGGCGTACCTAAAAGCTCATTATGCCGTCGAATTCATGTCCGCGCTGCTGACCTCGGAATCCGGCAACATGGACAAAATCGTGAAGTACATCAACGAATGCCGCGAGATGGGCATTCACGTACTTCCGCCCGATGTAAATCAAAGCGACCGCAATTTCACACCGGCCGGAAGCGCGATCCGCTTCGGTCTGGGAGCGGTGAAGAACGTGGGTCAGGGAGCGATTGAGGCGATTGCCGCCGCCCGCAACGAGGGCGGCGCTTTCAAGACAATCTTCGATTTCTGCGAGCGCGTCAACCTCGGTTCGGTAAACCGGCGAGTTCTCGAAAGCCTGGTCAAGGCGGGCGCGATGGATTCTCTCAACGGCAACCGCGCGCAATTGACGGATGCCATCGATCGTGCAATGGAAACCGGACTCCGTGCGCTGCGCGACCGCGAAATGGGTCAAGCCGGCCTGTTCGGATTCATCGAAGAGCAGAAGGAGGACGACTACCCACTGGCTTCCCTCCCTCCCTGGACGGCCCAGCAAAAGCTTTCGGGCGAGAAGGAAATGCTCGGAATCTATGTTTCTGGCCATCCCCTTGAACAGTTCGCGGACAAAATCGGAGATCTCGCCACTCACACCACCGACAAACTGGAAGACGTTCAGAAGGGGCTGGTTATCTACCTCTGTGGCTTGTTGACAGGCATCCAGCGGAAGACAAGCCGGGAGGGCAAATACTGGGCGCAGATGAAGTTCGACGACGGGCGCGGTACGCTTGACGGGATGGTGTTTTCAACACGCTATGACGAACTGCTTCCCTATCTCAAGGAAGACGCCTGTGTACTTTTGAAGGCGACCGTCATGCGTGAAGAAGATAGCCCGCCTAAGCTGAACGTGCAGGATATCACTCCGCTTGAAGACGCCCGCGTCGATCTGCCGACACTTATATCGATACGGGTCTGGCTGAGAGAAGATACAACAGTGGAAAAGGCGGCTGAGTTGAACGATCTCTTTCATCGCAAGCAGGGTGATACGGAAGTACGCTTACGCCTGGAAAAGCCGCGCGACTTTTCGGTCATTATGGACGTAAGCTCGAAGGTTCGCGCCGACCGTGAATTCCGGGTGGCCGTCGAGAAGATCTGCGGTCCTGAGTCAGTGGAGGTCCTCGCCAGGTAATCGTATGCCGGATGACCCAATCGTCGCTACAAACGACGCTCCCGTTCCGGACGAGGCGCCAGCGCCGACAGGCGCTCCGCCAGAAGTGCTGACGAATCCGAGCTGGCAGCGCGTTCAACTTGCCCGGCATCCGAAACGTCCGCAAGCACTCGATTACATCGAAAGAGTCTTCACCGGATTCGAAGAATTGCACGGTGACAGGTTCTACGGCGACGACAAGGCGACAATTGGCGGATTCGCCTATTTTGAAGGCCGGCCCGTCATGGTGGTTGCCCAACAGAAGGGCAAGGATACAAAAGCGAAGCTCTTTCGCAATTTCGGCATGCCCAAGCCCGAGGGCTACCGGAAAGCGATCCGCCTGATGCGCCTGGCGGACAAGTTCGGCCGGCCCGTCATTTCCCTGATCGACACCGCGGGCGCATTCCCGGGCGTTGACGCCGAGGAACGAGGCCAGGCGGAAGCGGTGGCGTACAATCTTCGCGAAATGTCACGCCTGGGCTGTCCGGTGATCGCGGTGGTGATCGGCGAAGGCGGCAGTGGGGGCGCCCTGGCGCTCGGAGTCGCAAACCGCGTTTACATGCTGGAGAACGCCTACTACAGCGTCATCTCTCCCGAAAGCTGCGCCGCCATCATCTGGCGGGATTCCGGCAAGGCGCCACTCGCCGCCGAGGCATTGAAGATGACCGCTCAGGATCTCCTGGGCCTGAAGATCATCGACGGCATCGTGAAAGAGCCGGCCGAAGGCGCGCAGAACGATCATGATGCCGCCGCATCGGCGCTCCGTGAAACTCTTAAGAACGCGCTCGCCGAACTCGCGCCGCTCGATCGTCAAGGTCTTATCTCCGATCGGTATGAAAAGTTCCGGCGCATGGGCAACTTCTTCCGTGAGGAAACGCTCTGAAAAAATTTGGAATCATTATCGCCCTGTTTGTCGCAGGCTTCGCTGCGCTGATCCTTTATTCCACAATCGGACGCGACACGTATAAGGTGCGGGTTTGCATGACGTTCAATGGCCAGACCGCTTGCACAACTGCCGGCGCCTCCTCTGAAATGACCGCCATGAGAGCGGCGACCGAAGGCGCGTGCGCGAATATCTCTTCGGGCGTCACCGACACGGTGAAGTGCCAGAACACGGCGCCGGATAGCGTTCGCTGGCTCAAGAAACCTTGACCCAAACTGGTATGCGGATCGCCCTCGTGGGGACGCGTGGCATCCCGGCCAATTATGGCGGCTTCGAAACGTTCGCGGAAGAGTTGTCGGTCCGCCTAGTTGAGCGCGGCCATCGCGTTACAGTCTATTGCCGCTCGCCTCACGATGGCAGCAGATATCGTGGCGTCGATCTTCGCTACCTTCCAACCGTTCGCCACAAATATTTCGATACGCTGGCCCATACCGGCCTGTCTACCTTTGACCTGCTGCGGCGCCGCTTCGATGTTGTCCTTTATTGCAACGCCGCTAACGCAATATTCACGTGGATGCCGCGCGTACTTGGGATGCCCACCGCTCTGAACGTAGACGGCCTCGAGCGGCATCGCAAGAAGTGGAATCAATTCGCGAAGAAATGGTATCTGCTCTCGGAGTGGCTTTCCACATGGTGCTGCTCCGAGGTCGTTTCAGATGCGGCTAAAATCCGCGAATACTATTTCGAGCGTTACGGAAAGGAATCGACGTTCATCCCGTACGGAGCGGAAACCGAAAAGGTGAAAGGCGCCGCGGCGCTGGAGCGATTGGGCTTGGAGCCTGGCGGCTATTTCCTCTACGTTAGCCGCTTGGAGCCGGAGAACAATGCGCTGCTCGTTCGTCAGGCATTTGAGCAGGTCGAAACGAATCTGCGGCTGGTAATCGTGGGCGACGCGCCCTACGCCGCCGATTACATCCGGCGGATTCGGGACACACGCGATCCTCGCATCATCATCCCCGGCGCAATCTACGGCGAGGGCTACCGCGAACTGCAATCGCACTGCTTCGCCTACATTCAGGCGACGGAAGTCGGTGGCACGCATCCCGCTCTCATCGAAGCAATGGGGCGCGGCGCGATGGTCCTCTATTTAGCCACGCCGGAAACAGAAGAGGCCGCGGAGGGCGCGGCAGTGTCCTTCACCGAGGAGACTCTGGTTGAGAAGCTCCGCTGGGCTTCCGGATTATCCGCGGAAGAGCGAGGCCGCTGGGGGTGTCTCGCACAACGCCGCGTTCAGGAACGCTATAGCTGGGATGCGGTTACCGACGCATACGAACAGTTGTTCTATAACATGCGGTGCTGAAGCCCATCACCTGCCGCTGACAACGCGCTTTACGTTGGCTGCGGCGGATTTGCTGCCGTCCACGGCCAGCATTCCCAATTCGTATTCCGTTGTTCCCGCGATCGGCCGGAACCTCGAAGAGGCCGGCAAACGCGGCAGCAACTCTTTGCTGATCACAATCAGGTCCGGGGTGGAATTGAGTTCCGAGGTGAGTGGAACAGGATGCCAATACTTCTTATCGATTGTCTTCGGGTCAATGCGCACGCTATCTGTTTTCATTGGTTTGGAGTCGAGATAGACCTGTTCCGTTTTCGACGGAGCATAGAACAGAGGCGCAGCCAGTGTAATCATCACTCGATCCGAGCACAACAGAAGCGGCCCATTGTAGCCGCGGACCGGATGCGCTCGAATGAGGTCCACTACCGGGCTGCCGTACTCCGCGGCGATGTGATTTTCAAGGATCGGCAGACACACCAGCCCGGCGATGAGAGCCATCGCGAAACCAGCTTGCAATACTCGCTCCGTGCGCCACGAGCGTATCCAGTCATAGATTGGCATCGCGGCGACGATCGCCAATGCCGGATAGATAGGCTCCACATAATGCGCCACCTTCGTCTGCACAAGCGTATAGAACAGGAGAATGATCAAAGCGAAATAATGAAAAACATTCAGCGTCTTTTGCCTGAAGGCGATCCAGTATCCGATGGGTACTACCAGAATCCACGGGAAAACCCACTTCAACAAAAGAATCGGATAGTAGGAGACGCCTTCGTGGTTATTTTCCAGAGGGCTCATGGATCGCTCGAGGACATGGCGGCCCAGATATTGATCGAGGAATGCATCTCCGAAGTGGCTGACCATGTAGATGTGCCATGGCGCCACGATCAGCACGAAGAGCCCAAGGCCCATAAAAAATTGCTTGCTTATGACCCCGAAAAGATCCCGGCGCACAATCACCAGAACCGCGAGCGTGAGGAACACCGGAGCCACCGCGGCGCTCTTCGTCATGACAGCTAGCGCGGAGCCGCACCAGAACAAATACCAGCCGGCGCGCCTCCCCTTGATAAGCAGCAAAACTCCGTATAGACCGACAAACATCCAGAGCGTCAACATCATGTCGGTTTTGCCATTTCTGCCCATCTGAAGAAAACCACGGATCGTGAGCAGCAGAAAAGCTGCAATCCACCCAAGCCGGCTATCCTTCAGTTCCTTCGCGCAAAGATACGTGACGGCGACAACGCCGATTCCGGAAAATGCCGACGCAGCCCTGGCCCAAAACTCGGATATGCCGAATACTTTGAAGAAAACAGCCGTAACCCAAAGGAAGAGCGGTGGCTTCTCCATCCAGGGCTGATAATTCCAGTGAGGGGTCAGCCAGGAATGCAGGATCAGAAACTCTTTCGATATCTCCGCATAGATGGCTTCATCCCATGACACCAGAGGATGAGAGCCCAGCCCAGGCAAAAGTACGATCGCGGCCAGCACGAGCAGCGACAGGATCTCCCAGTGAACTTGGACAAAGCGCACCAGGGCATTGGCCGCGCCCGACTGAATCCGGCGCCATGTTGAAGATTCTTGAAGAACAGGGTCGTTCTGCATGTCTGCCTATGTTTGAATATCTGTTTAGCGTAAGGGAGGCTTCCGTCAAGGGATCGCCTTTGCAGCAGGCCGCGAGCCTTTTTAAATCGCTTCTCTTCGATGCTCGGCGGATGCAGCCGGATCTAGTCGACGTCCCGACCGGTATTTGCGCCGGATACGAATGACATCCGAGATCGCGACAAAGAAGTCCTTCGGGCGCACCTTGGAGCCTTCGACGTCCGTCCACTTCTGCAGCGGAAATTCATAAATCATTTGTTCAACGCGGGCGGGATCGTTGCCGCACAAAGCGATATAGCGGGCCAGGATTTCTATATCGAAAACCCACTTGGATAGAAAGGGTTCGGCCAGCACTTCGCGCAGATCC
Source organism: Bryobacterales bacterium KBS 96 (assembly GCA_000381625.1). Taxonomy (GTDB): domain Bacteria; phylum Acidobacteriota; class Terriglobia; order Bryobacterales; family Bryobacteraceae; genus KBS-96. The sequence goes on along the minus strand of KB906767.1, from coordinate 5,633,788 downwards.
GGATGCACTCGGAACAGTTTGGCTCCGCACTGCGTATCGTAGATCGCAATGCCGAGGGCAACCGAAACAACCGTAGCGAAGATGCGGCCCAGATAATGGCGGATTGGCTTTCGATTTACCGTTCTTCCGAGCAATTTGACGCGCGAGCCGAACACCATGTCGATATCCGGTCGAGCATCGAGAATGCGCAGCAGTTTCTCCACTGCCTCGAGTGGCGTCGCGAGGTCGGCGTCCCAGAATCCCACGATCTGCGGGTCGCCTTGGTTCAGCGCATAAAGCATGCCCATCCGAACGGCTTCGGCCTTGCCCCGGTTCTTGCCGCCCTTCAGAATATGTGTCGAGTCTTCATATCCCCGGCACACTCGCTGCAACACTTCAACCGTGTCGTCGCTGCTGCCGTCGTCGACAAAGATGATACGGACTCCGTGACGCGCTGAAAGATAGCTCCGGAACGCCGCAACGTCGAGGCGTTTGCCTTCATTGAAACAAGGGATCACCAGCGAAGCTCGGAAAGTAGTGGGGGCGCCGTTTTCGTTGGAACTCATGTGCGCTAAAAGGGACGAGGCGGGGAGGATGGACAAACAATCTCACAGAGCCACTTCTGGATTCGAGTCCACCAACTCAAATATCCGATTTTTTACAAGCCAGCACGCTATGTAAGCGAGCCAACAACACTAAGCGTCTTCTATAAACGCCCTCATATCAGTTTACCGGATATGTGGCTGTCAAAGTCAACTCCGCGGATTTACGATCGTCGCAAAGGAGGAAGCGATGGCCTCGCCCGCACGACAGATAACAAATTTCGCGGGAAATCCAGGCGCGCCCGGCCCCGTTGAGTAAACGAATTCCTTGTTACTTATTTTTTCCAGAAGCGTCTTAAATACAAATTTTCGGGCCACTAACTGGCGTGAAGGATTAGAGGCATGTAGCTCGCTCACGCGGTGTGCTTCGCCTCTTCTTTCAGCGCGTCGTTAACTTTATCTTTACCGAGATTTTGAATCTCGTTGAAGTAGACGCGGCGATTCTCGTCCATCGCGACGTTCGCAAGAATCACCGCGGTGGAATCCGCCAGCCCCACTTCCATATCGGCTTTAGGATGGCCGCCGGTCATCGAATCGTGGAAGAAGCTTTGCAATTCGGTGTCCACCGGATTCACGTCTTCTTCAGGAATCATCACGCCCTTTTGATAGAGCCACAGTCGGGCGTACTTCAGTTCGCGCGTAATAAACGAATCGTTGTCTTTATCGACTTCATACTGAGGCATCCTGATGGGAAGCCCCTTCCGCGGCCCGGCCAAGGCGAAGGTCGCGCCCGCTTCCGTTATGGTTTTTTCAGTGGCCGGAGAGATGCTCGTGGGCCTCGGCTCGCGGTACCACAGCGCCGTGGGAAGCGTTTTCTGTCCGTCGCCAATGTTAATTTCGACTGCGCCCGCTGTCCCCATGATGCAGATGCCGAACTCCGGTCTCGACGCGCCGAGGAACGGGCAATGGCTGTTCGTGCTGATGGCGCTGAAAGTCATTTTGCGGCCGCCTGGATACTGGAAGATCAACTGGATGTTGTCGAAGATATCGCGCCCGTCGTTTTTCCACGTATCCAGGCCACCGAGGCCCATCACAAATTCTGGTTGGGCGCCGAACATCCAGTCGGCCACATCCACTTGATGCGAAGCCAGCTCGGCGGTCAGCCCGCCCGAGAACTCGCGGAACAGCCGCCAGTTCCTCGGATTGCTCTTCCCTCCCGGCCTCATCACCCAGCCGGGATTTCGATGCCACATGGCGTGGATATGCGTGACGTCTCCGAGAATTCCCTTCTCCACCATCTGCCGGGTGGCTTGGAAATAATGGCTATACCGCCGCTGTAATCCAACCTGTAGGACCTGCTTGCCGTGCTGTGGCGCCAACCCCCGCAAGGCATGAACTTCTTCCGGTTTAAACACCAGACTCTTTTCGCAGAAGACATGTTTCCCGGCTTGCAGCGCATCGCGGGTCACGGGGAAATGTTCGTAAAGCGGAACGGCGACGATTGCCGCGTCCACGTTCTTGTCCGCGAGCAGTTCACGGTAATCGTTGTACTTCTTCGGGTTCGTGCCGATGACACTGGCGGCCTTATCGAGCGAATTCGCATCCAGATCGCATAGAGCCGCGCAATGCCCGTTGTCGATTTTTGCGAGGCGGCTCAGCAGGTAGGTTCCGCGGCTGCCGGTCCCAATCAGGCCGTATCGGATCTGGTTGCTCTGCGCATGAGCCTTTACGAAGCCTGGTCCAGCGACTGTAGCGGCGGTCGTCACCGCGGCGGCCGTTATGCCCGCGGCCCCCGCAAGCTTCATCACGTCGCGGCGAGTCAAGTCGTCATTCTGCGCCATGGAAAATCTTTCTTATAATCCCAGGATCTAGCGTTGAGGTCTTTAATGAATCAGTCTATGTCATCAATCTGTAGCGGACAATCGGGCTACCCATTTGACGCGATCCATTCCAGTCCATTCGATAAACTCATAATTTGGCAAAGATACTCGTCACCGGCGGAGCCGGATATATCGGATCTCATACGGTCTATTTCCTGCGTAAAAGCGGCCATTCGGTCATTGTTGCCGACAATCTTTCCCGTGGCGATCGCGCCAACGTTCCGGAAGGAATTTTACGCGTCGTTGATCTGCGCGACACCGCAAAACTTGCGTCGATTCTAAGAGAAGAACAGTGCGAGGCGGTGATTCACTTCGCCGCTTACATTGCCGTGGGCGAATCGACCAAGGCGCCCGAACTGTACTTCGCGAACAATGTAGGAGGTTCCACTTCGCTGTTCGAAGCCATGCAGCAGGCCGGAGTAAACAAACTCGTGTTCTCGTCAACCGCCGCCGCGTACGGAAATCCGCAGCGAGTTCCCATCACTGAAGACCAGCCGATTGCGCCCATTAATCCGTACGGCGACTCCAAAGTGATGGTGGAACGCATGATCGAATTACTCGACCAATATCGCGGATTTCACAGTATCCGGCTGCGCTATTTCAACGCGTGCGGCGCCGAGCCCGAAGCGGGATTGGGCGAACGCCACGATCCGGAAACTCACCTCATCCCCCTGGTGCTCCGCGCCGTCCTGACCGGAAAGCCGGTGACCGTTTTCGGCGAAGATTACGACACCCCGGACGGAACCTGCGTCCGTGACTACATCCACGTCAGCGATCTAGCCCAAGCCCACATCAACGCGGTTGAGCATCTGCTCAACGGAGGCGCTGGCGGCGCGTTCAACGTCGGCACCGGCGTTGGCCACTCGGTGAGAGAAGTTCTCTCCGCCGTTGAAAAGGTCACCGGCCGCAAGGCTCCGTATATCTCCGGGCCGCGCCGCGAAGGCGATCCGCCCAGACTGGTTGCAGACTCGCAAAAGCTCCAGAACACGCTCGGCTGGAAGCCCGTTCGCGCGGATCTCGAACGGATTGTGGCCGATGCCTGGGAATTCGCACAAAGGCACGGCGCGTAGGTCCTGCGAGTATTCGCCTGAATTTCGGCCAGGAACGATGCGGTGAAGCCAGCCCCCTTCACCGGAACGTATGAGAGGTTTCATCCGTCTCGTTACACTATGAGATATGCCGCTGCCTAGCGATGATTTCTACCGAATTAGCAAACTGCCGCCTTACGTTTTCGCGATTACCAACGAACTGAAGGCAGAAGCTAGGGCAGCAGGTCTCGACGTCGTGGACATGGGGATGGGTAACCCCGACGGCGCGACGCCCCAGCCCGTGGTCGATAAGCTAATCGAAGCGGCGCGCAATCCGCGGAACCACCGGTACTCCATGTCGCGTGGAATACCGCATCTGCGCGACGCCATCGTGGCGCGCTACCGAAAGCAGTACGGAGTCGTGCTCGATCCGGAAACGGAAGCGATTGTCACAATTGGCGCCAAGGACGCGCTGGCGCATCTCCTGTTCGCCATTATCGGACCCGGCGATCGCGTTGTATCGCCGAATCCCGCTTATCCGATTCACCAATATGGCGTGATCATGGCGGACGGCGAGGCATGTATGCTGCCCATGCCGGACGCGGCTACATTCCTCGAAGAGTTGAAGACTTTGTATCGCACTTCGTCGAAGGTCCCCAAAGTCATTCTGATCTCGTTTCCGCACAATCCCACAACGGTGTGCGTGGACCTCGAGTTCATGAAAGAAGTAGTTTCGCTGGCGCGCCAGCACGGCTCCTACGTGATTCACGACTTCGCCTACGCGGAATTGGGATTCGATGGCTACCGGCCGCCCAGCATTCTGCAGGTGGAGGGCGCCACCGAGAACTGTATCGAAATCTACTCCATGACCAAGAGCTTCAACATGGCTGGATGGCGCGTCGGCTTCTGCCTCGGTAACCGCAAGCTGATCGCCGCGCTCGCCCGCATAAAGAGCTACCTGGATTATGGAATTTTCCAGCCGATTCAGATCGCTTCCATCATTGCGCTTCGCGAGTGCGAGGACGCCCCGGCGCAGATTTGCTCGATTTACCAGACTCGACGCGATTTGCTTTGCGAAGGGTTGAACCGCGCGGGTTGGCGCGTGAACCCACCGAAAGCATCTATGTTCGTGTGGTCGCGGATTCCCGAGCCGTTTCAGGACATGCCTTCGCTCGACTTTGCCAAGCTTTTGCTGAAGGAGGCGCTTGTGGCAGTCTCTCCGGGCATCGGTTTCGGCCCGATGGGAGAGGGCTTCGTGCGCTTCAGCCTGATAGAGAATAATCACCGCACGCGGCAGGCGGTGAAGAGCATCCAGCATTTCCTTCAACAGCAACCGGTCTTGACGGGCTCCGGGGCTCTCAACATATAATCGCGAGGATGGCGGCGGTAAGCGATGCACCACTAATTCAAGTCTGCGACCTCCGCCAGGTCGCGGTAGCTGAATTGGATAGCCTGCTGGAAGAAGAGATCCGGGTCTGGGAGCGCGAGCTGTCTTGGGACTTCCGATTGTCCGCCGACCTCGTGCGCCGTTTCGTACAGATGAAGTCGCTTACCGGCTTCGCCCTGCGGAGCGGCCCCGACCTGATCGGGTATGCCTACCAGGTCTGCGATGAGCGCAAAGGACTCATCGGCGACTTCTACGTCCGCCCGAGCCGGCAAAGCTCGGGAAACGAGTTGCTGCTGTTGGGCGAAATAGTCGACAGCCTGATGCACACGCCCGGCGTACGGCGGATCGAATCGCAATTGATGCTGCTGAAAGCGCCGATCAATCAGCCGCTGCCGTTTGCGCGCTGGGCGACGCGGCACGACCGGTACTTCATGCAGATTTCGGCGGAAAACATCGTCCGGCTTCCTGCAAAGGAGACAACTCACCGCATCCGAGTACAGCCCTGGACCGACCGCTTTCAGGAAGAGGCGGCGCACGTGATCTCGGCGGCCTACCGCGGACACATCGATAGCGAGATCAACGACCAGTACCGCAACATCCCGGGCGCGCGGCGATTCCTGACCAACATCGTTCGCTATCCCGGCTGCGGACATTTCGCTCCGGGAGCTTCGTTCGTGGCCGTGGACGATCACAGCGGCCGAGTATGCGGCGTTTGCCTGGCCAGCATGGTCTCCTCTCAGTCCGGCCACGTGACACAGCTCTGCGTGATTCCCGGCGTCCGCGGCACGCGTATCGGCTACGAACTTCTGCGGACGACGCTCACGGCATTGACGAATGCCAACTGCCGTTCGGCAAGTCTCACAGTGACGTGCGCGAACGTCGAGGCCATTGAACTTTATGAACGCTGCGGCTTCGTAATACGGTCCTTGTTTCCCGCGCTCGTGTGGGAAGATTTCTGAAGCGGGGCGGCCGCGCGCGCGCATCGGCGCGCGGGTTGAGTGAGGAAGGCCCCCAATGCCGATCAAGGAGACCGTCACCCAATCTTGTACTTGGCGATGAAATCAGGATTCGGTTCACTGCTCATTCCCGGAGCCTCCGGGGCAAGCACTTCGCCATTGATTATTTTCTGCTTGCCGCCCGATTCCATGTAGATTGCATTCGGAATCGCGCACAAAATATTCATGTTCGCCGGTCCTCCGCCGTGGCTTGCCAGTTCAACGCCAAAGCCGTCGGCGATGGCCCCAATCTCAATCCACTCGGTGGCGCCGCCGGCGCGGCGATTGTCGGGCTGGACCACATCGGCGCCCTTTTTGAGCAGAAGATCCATGAAAGCGTGCTTGTTGTACTCGTTCTCGCCGGTGGCGACGCGCATGTCCAGCGCGCCTGCCAATTCCGCATAGCCTTCGTGATCCCACGGCGGCATCGGTTCTTCATACCAGAAGCAGCCCAGTTCCTGATAGACGCGGCCGCGGCGCAGCGACTCCACTCGATTGAACGCCTGATTCGCATCGACCATAATCCGTATATCCTTGCCGGCCGTTTTCCGGCCGAATTCAATTCGTTCCGCATCGTCTTCGAGCGAATAACGGCCGACCTTCACCTTGAAGGCGCGATATCCAATCTCGAGCGTCTCATCTATGGTGCGTTTGTACTGCGAATGATCCCGATCGTTTTTGCGATACCATCCGCACATCGCATACACCGGCATACGGTCGCGCACGGCCCCCAGCATCTTATAAACAGGCAGACCCGCCGCCTTACCCAGAATGTCCCAGATGGCGATATCGACCACCGACATGGCAAACTGCGTGACGCCTTGCGCGCCTTGATACTCCAGCGCGCGCCATAAATCGGTGCGAATCTTTTTAGGGAACGCCGGGTCCTGGCCGATCAGCACTGGCTTGATTTCGTACTCCAAAATAGTCTGCACCACGCGCGGGCCACCTTCGATCATTCCGAAGTTGCTATAGCCCCAACCGGTAATACCGGCATCGGTGAGCACGCGAAGAACAACGCCGCCCTCCGCGGAACCGAAGTCGTGAATCGCATCCCCGGTAAATTCGGAGGGGGGTAAGCGCAGCAGATCTGTCTCAATACCCGTGATCTTGATCTGCTTCTTGGCTTCGGCAGCTTTTGCCAGTCCGCGGCTCAGAGACGCCGCGCCCGCAAGCGCAAAAAGAGTACGACGAGTCATGTGGGTGCCTTTCTAGCGCCGCCTAGAGCGGCCACTTCAAATCTTAGGTTATGAATTTATAACGAAGCTACCGGTCGGGCAGGTTGCGCGTTGCGGCATGGACTTACAAGCTACTGCCCTTACCTGCTCGTAAGGCGGCGCCGGAGGCCGCGACTCGTTTCCAGTACTCCTCTATTTCCTCCAGGGGCTTGTTCTTGGTTTCCGGCACGAAGAACCAGGTGAATAGGGCCTGCGCCAGCGCCAGCACCGCCAGAAAACCAAACGTGATCCCCTTCCCGATCTGATTAAAGGCAAGCGGGAAGAAGAGAACCACCGCCGCATTGGCTATCCACTGTGCCAACACGGGCACTACCATGGCTGTGCCGCGCAGATCGTTCGGAAATATTTCCGCGACCAGCGTCCAAAAGACCGGTCCGATACACGAAGAAAAGAACGCCAGGTAAACCAGAATATAGACAAGCACAGCGGCGTTCTGGAACCGTGCCATCAAGGCCGCCCACATCAGCGCAACAAGAGCGGCCGTCATACCGAGCGAACCGATGATGTAGAGTGGCTTGCGGCCGTAGCGGTCAATTGCCCAGAACGAAACGAACGTAAAGATGAAATTCGTAAGGCCAATGATGAGAGTGGAGAACAGCGCTGCGTCGATTTTCCAGCCTGCCGACTTCAGAATGGCGGGTGCGTAATCGATGATGGTATTCACGCCGGACACTTGAACGAGGATCGCCAGGCAGAAGCCTACCAGCACGGCGCGCCGAATGCCGGGCCGGAGGAGATCGCGCCACGCCCTCCGTTTGTTCAACAGACTGGCTCGGATTTCCGATGCTTCGAATTCCGCGCTTTCCCGTCCCGCGATGCGCTCGAGAATCACAAATCCCTGCTGTTCTTTGCCGGCCATAAACAGATACCGGGGAGTCTCTGGCGCCGAAAGCAGCATTGCAAAAAAGAGCACCGACGGAATCACGCCAGTGATGAACATCCAGCGCCAGTTCGCAGATCCGGCATCACGCAACAGATAGTTGATGGCGTACGAAATAAGGATGCCCGTGACAATTGACATCTGGTAAAGCGTGCCCATGCGGCCCCGCAGTGAGGGCGGCGAGATTTCGGCGATATACAGGGGCGAAAGAATGGATGCGCCCCCGACGGCCAGGCCGCCGATGAAACGCGCCATGATGAAGAACGTGAAGGTCGGAGCCGCGCCGGTTCCCAGCGAGGTGATGGCAAATAGGGCCGCTACAACAAGAAGGATTTTCTTGCGGCCGTAGAAATCAGTTAGCCGCCCGGCCACGGTGGCGCCAACGGCGCAGCCGAACAACAGCGAGCTGAACGCCCACCCCAAACTGAGATCGCTAAGGTTGAAATGCTCCGTCAGGAACGGGCCGGCGCCGGTGATAATAGCGATGTCGAAGCCAAACAGCAGGCCGCCGAGCGCCGCAGTAGCGGCCAAAAAGATCACGTAGGAAATATTAATGTTGGTCTTCATACAGGTTGCGAACTATTCTGGCGATAAAATCATCCGGACGGGCGACGCAAGGAACTGACGATGGGAAAAACACTCACCAAACACCAGCTAGGAGAGTATCAGCAGCAGGGTTTTCTATTCCCTTTGCCGGTCTTCTCAGACGAAGAAACGGCCGCTTTGCGCGGGAAATTGGAAGAAGTGGAAACGAAGCAGGGTGGTCAATTGCCCGCCAGGATCAACAGAAAGCCTCATCTGCTTTTAACCTGGCTGAATGAACTCATCCGCGATTCCCGCATTCTCGATCCGGTTGAAGATATCCTGGGACACAACATCTTATGCTGGGGTTCGGGATTTTTCATAAAGAACGCTCACGACTCCGCACGCGTAACATGGCACCAGGATTCGACATACTGGGGCCTTTCCAAACCTGATGTTGTGACCGCCTGGGTCGCGTTCACGCCGAGCACGGCTGAGAACGGATGTATGCGCGTTGTGCCGGGAACACATATGCTCCAGCAACTTCCCCACCGGGATACCTTTGCGCGGGACAACCTTTTGAGCCGGGGCCAGGAAATTGCCGTAACGGTCGAGGAGTCGAGAGCAGTGGATATCGTCCTGGAGCCAGGACAGATGTCGCTGCATCACGTTATGTTGGTTCACGGCTCCGAGTCGAACCATAGCGCAATTCGGCGCATCGGTTTCGCGATCCGTTATCTGCCAACTTACGTAAAGCAGCTTACCGGCGTTCTCGACAGCGCTACTTTGGTGCGCGGTACGGATAACTACGGCCATTTCGTGCTTGAACCCTCTCCGCGCTCTGACTTCCACCCGGATGCGCTCACGTTCCATGCGGAGATGCTGGCAGCCAACGATCGCATTCTCCATGGCGGCACCGCTACCGACTGAACGACGCGGGAAATGAGCCCAATTTGAATTAAATCGATGAAGCTAAAGATGAGGATTCGAATGACGCCTGCTCGCGTGAACTTCTTTTCTGCCGTGATCGCAATAGTTGGAAGCATCATTCTGGTGGTCACGCGGATTCCTTCGGCCTACATCTGGTTCGCGGCATCGATCGTTTGGTTCGTGCTCGCCGCCGGTAAGCGAGGAAACTTGCTGGAGGTAAAATCTCCCGGTTGCCACATCGCGCGACGCCTCGCAAGATTGGCTCTGTTCTCTTAGCCGAAACTATAATTCCGCCCGTTGTCTCTGCTTGATTTTTAGCGATACCTGCACAAACGACTGGCCTCCGGTCCGGGCGGCATCAGTCCGCCGCCGCACAGAACCTTGCAATCTTCGGAGGTGGCATGCAAGCTAATAAGCATGCCGGAACTGCCGGATATCGCTGCCTATATCAGCGCACTTGAGCCACGCATCGTCGGCCAACCGCTCCAGCGTGTGCGACTGCAGAGCGCGTTTCTGCTGCGAACCGCACAACCACCAGTCACCAATGCGGAGGGCCGCGTCGTGCGCGAACTGCGGAACATCGGCAAACGCATTGCAATCGGCGTGGAGAACGATCTTTGGCTGGCGCTTCACTTAATGATTGCAGGCCGGCTGCACTGGCGACCGCCGGAGGCAAAGCTGGCGGGCCGCAACAATTTGGCGGCCTTCGATTTCCCTAACGGCTCTCTGGTGCTCACCGAAGCCGGCACAAAACGCCGCGCATCGTTGCACATCCTCAGTGGCGAGGAAGGTTTACATTCCGTGGACCCCGGAGGAATCGACGTCTTCACCAGCGATCTCGATTCGTTTCGCGCCACACTCACGCTCGAAAACCGGACGCTCAAAAGAGCTTTAACCGATCCGCGTCTGGTAAGCGGCATCGGCAACACGTATTCGGATGAGATTCTGCACGCCGCGCAATTGTCTCCCATCACGCTCACTCACAAGCTGCAACCGGACGAATGGGAAAGGCTATTTACCGCGGCGCGTGACACGCTCCAGTTCTGGGTGGATCGCCTGCGCGCGGAAGCGGAAGCTGCCTTTCCGGAAAAAGTGACCGCGTTTCGCAAGGATATGGCAGTCCACGGACGCTATGGAGAACCTTGCCCAAGATGCGGAGAAAAGATTCAACGGATTCGTTACGCGGACAACGAAACGAACTACTGCGCCCGATGCCAGACAGGTGGAAACGTCCTCGCGGATCGAAGCCTTTCCCGGCTCCTACGGTCCGACTGGCCTCGTACTCTGGAAGAACTCGAAGCCCTGAAGCGCCGCTGAAGCCGGGTCGTGCCGGATCATTTCAATGGCGATCACGTCAAGAGAGCTTTGATAGACCCGGCTCAGCGTCGATTTGGCGAGAGCGATTGCGTTTGCTTGGCGCTGGTGACGACCATAAACCGAACGACGCAAGTAGCCGATCGCGGGCTGTTTCGGCTCAAGTCATCGCCAGGTATTCGTGCGCGAGCCGTACCACCATCGATCCCTCACCAACCGCCGACGCCACCCGGTTCATCGCGCCGGTGCGGAGGTCGCCGGCGGCGAATACTCCCGGCACGCTTGTCTCAAGCGGCAGCGGTTCGCGGCGCTCCTTCCAGATGCGCGTGTATCCCTCGGTTGCGATCAGGTCACGGCCCGTTAGCACGAATCCTTTGGCGTCGCGCATCACGTCGGGAGGCAGCCAGTCGCTCATTGGACGGGAGCCGATGAAGACAAGCAGCGCGTCGGCTTGCTCCACCCGGCACAATCCATCGTCAAGCGAGGTCAGCGCGATCCGTTCTACATGGCCCTCGCCTTCGACTCGTTCGATTTGGGTCCGAAACCGCACGTGGATGTTTGGCGTCTTCTCGATCTGATCGATGAGGTACTGCGACATGGTGTCGCGTAAGCTATCGCGGCGAACCACGATGTGAACCTCTTTCGCATAGCGCGCCAGATGCATGGCGCCCTGGCCCGCCGAATTTCCGCCGCCTACGACAAACGCACGGCGGTCGCTGAATACCGGCGCTTCCGTGGTCGCCGCGCCATAGTACACGCCGGCGCCCGTATGCTCTGCTACGCCGGGGGCAGGCAGCTCGCGATAGAACATGCCGGTGGCGGCCAGCAAGGATCGCGTGACGATCTCGCGGCCATCGGCGAGCGTGAGGCGCTTGTATCCCGCATCGATGGAGACTCCGGTCACTTCAAGCGGCGCGAGAAATTCAGCTCCGAGCCGCTGCGCCTGCAGCAGGGCGCGCCGTGTCAGATCACTGCCGCTCACGCCGGCCGGAAACCCGAGATAGTTCTCGATCCGGGAACTGGAGCCCGCCTGGCCTCCCGGCGCCCGGCGGTCGAGCAGCAAGGTTCGGAGCCCTTCCGACGCTCCATAGACCGCCGCCGCGAGGCCGGCCGGACCGGCGCCGACGATCGCAAGGTCGTACACATCGAACGCGGCTGAGAGGGATCGGCCCAGCCGTTCAGCCACCTGACGGGGCTCCGGGTTGCGCAGTACGGATCCGTCTTCGAAGAACAGCGCCGGGAGTTCGCCGGCATTTATCCCAGCCGCATCCAGCAGGACGCGCGCATCCGGATTCCGCGTGATATCAAGCCAGCGGTAAGGAATGAGATTGCTAGCCAGGAAATCCTTGATCGCGTGCGACTGCGGCGACCACTGATCGCCGACCAGCCTTATTCCCTTCGCTTCGGGCAAATATTCGGCCTGCCAGGCGTCGAGGAGATCATCGATCACCGGGAACAGACATTCCTCCGGCGGATCCCACGGCTTCGACAGATAGTGATCGAGATGCGCTTCGTTGATGGCCCGCACCGCTGCTTCGATGTCCGAATAGGCCGTGAACAGGACGCGCCGCGCCAGCGGGTACACCTCGCGCGATCGGGCGAGCACTTCGCTCCCCTGCATACCTGGCATGCGCTGATCGCTGATGACGATTGCCAACGAATCCCCGCGGCTTTTAAGTTCGCGTGCGGCCGTAAGCGCCTCCTGTCCGGAGGCCGCGCTCATGATCGTGTAATGCTCCCGGTATCGCGAGCGGAGGTCGCGGCGGACTGCGGCGAGCACCTGTGGATCGTCGTCCACAACGAGAAGAACCGGTTTGTTCAAATCGTTCCTCCGCGGGCATCAACCTCGGCAAGAGGCAGCACGACTCGAAACTCTGTCCTGCCCGGCTGCGACTCCACCGCAATTTCGCCGCCGTTGTGGCGGACCAGGCGATGGACGATATCGAGTCCCAAGCCTGTGCCCAACCCTACCGGCTTCGTGGTGAAGAACGGGTCGAAGATGCGTCCGACGATCTGCGTGGGGATGCCGGTTCCATTGTCGATGACGCGCACCGCGACACGCTCACGCTCGCGGTGCGCCAGCACTTCGACGCGGCCGGAGTCGGGTACAGCATCCAAAGCGTTGTCGATTAGATTTGCCCAAATCTGGTTGAGTTCGCCCGCAAAGCCGCGGACACGCGGTAGCTCCGGTTCCACGTCCACCACGACGTTGACCGATTTCGCTCTCGCCTTCGACCTGATGACGGCGATGGTGTTTCTTAGTCCTTGTATCAGATCCACAGGTTCGGCAACGCTCGCTTGATCCATGTGCGTGAAGCCCTTGATCGCGGTGACCAGGCCGGAGATACGTATTGCGGCATCCTGAACTTCCGACGCGATCCCGCGGATCGAGCATCCCGCCGCGGCCCACCGCAGGGCGACCGCCAAAGCCGGTCCATCCACGGCTCCAGCCAGAAGATCGAGCGCCTCGATTGTCACTGCCGTGTCCGCAAACGATTCTGCAATGGCGGCATCCAGGCCGTGATCGGCGAGCCAATCGGAAATGGCCTCCTCGCGTTCGGCCTCTTCGATGGGCGAACGTGCGCTGTGCCCCCGCGAGGCTGTGCAAGCCTCGCGAAGAGCATCGACGGCTGCGAGTTGGGAACTGGTCAGCCCCGTGGCGGCGAGCGCGCGCGACGCTCGCGCAGAATCCTCTAAACGATCCCCGATCAGCACGGCGCCGCGCTCGATAGCGGATGCCGGGTTGTTCAGTTCGTGGGCTAGTCCCGCGGATAATTTGCCGAGGGAGATCAATTTCTCGTCGTGCAAGGCGCTCGAAGTGAAAGTGCGCGCGCGATCGAGCATACTGTGGACGAGAATCGACGTGATCTCATAACACTCGTGGATCATTGCGCTGAAATGGTCGCGATGAACAGCCAGAACCACCGAGGGCTCCTGGGCAACCGAATCGCCGGGTGGGCTGACCAGGCGAGAGTACGGAAGCATGCCCGTAACGTCGCCCTCCCGCCATTCCATGATCTTGTGAGGCCCGGCGCCCCGATCGACGGACATGGCGATGCGTCCCGACAGTAAGACGAACAGTCCTTCCACCTGGGCGCCCTTCGCCGTCAGCACCGCGCCTGCGTCCAATTGTCGAAGCGACCCGTGTGAGGCCAGCCACACCAGTTCCTCGCGAGGCGCCGCGCCAAGCGTCTTGTGTTCCACTAGCTGTTCAACGAGATCTGTCGTTGTCATATGCGCGCCGATTTGACTGAGGCGCGAATCAGATTACGATCACCGTAACACATGGAACAGACGCCACCGCAAGATTCGGGCCAGCCGGATGGCAGTCCGCACCCGATCACAAGGCGGGCTCCGGATACCGCGAGGCGCAGCCGTCTTCCCATATTTTTTTCGGGCTCGCTATAGCGGATCACCGAATCCGCGCCGAAGCTCTTGTAATTCGAGTACCGGATAATATGGCCTCATTCACCGGAATGGCGACTCGGACAAATGGATTGCTCTACACATGGCCGTTACAGGAGATCTACCGGGAGTTTCCGGTCTGAAGTGGCGCCGCTCGCTCGCGGAAAGAAACGATGGTATTCACATCGTGGCGCTGCTTGAAATAGGCATTCAGGTACACTGGGCGGTGGAACCGGTTGCCCGACGAGATCGACACAGGGGGAGCGCTCACCTCCGCCGGTGCTCAGGCGAAAAGCGACGTTCGAGCGAGGCTGTAACGGGAACTGTGTAAGCGGGTGAAGCTAGGCAGTCATCAGAGCGAGTCGATCAAGTCAGGCTTGAGGCGATCGCCAAAAATCATCATCAACTGATTCATAACTGTATCCCATCCCTGGCGTTTGGTCCAGCGATTAGTAAAATTGCGAATATTCAGGAACAGGATTTTGAAGACCGCATCGTCATGAGGAAAAACTTTGCGGTTGGAGATATTCTTACGCATCTGAGAGTGCAGACTTTCAATAGCGTTGGTGGTATAAATGCGCCGCAACTCAACCGGGTATTTGAAAAAAGTCGTTAGATCGTTCCAATGATTTCTCCAGCTGGCGGCCGACATCGGATAGCGCTCTCCCCAGAGTTGTTCGAATCGATCGAGGGCGACCACAGCGGCTTCCACGGTGGGCGCTGTGTAGATCGGCCGCATGGCGGCGCACAATGGTTTGAGGTCTTTATAAGAGACGAATTTGGTCACGTTGCGGATATGATGCACGACGCAGAGTTGCACGTCGGCTTGCGGGAAGATGGATTCCACAGCGTTGCGCAAACCGGTGAGCCCATCGCCGCAAACGATCAGCGCATCGTGCACTCCACGAGCCTTCAGATCGTTGAACACCTTGAGCCAGAAGCGGGCACCTTCGGTTTCTTCAATCCACAGCCCGAGCACCTCCTGCCGGCCGGAAACACCGACGCCGAGCACGGTATACACACATTTCTTCAGAACGCCTTTGTCAGTGCGTACGGCCACGCGCAGGCCATCGACGAAAACAATAGGGTAGACACGCTCCAAGGGCCGGTTCTGCCAATCGACAATCTGTTGCTGCAACTCGTCGGTGGCGCGGGAAACGAACTGGGGCGAGATCTCGATGCCATAAATATCCTTGACGCGCTGCTCGATCTCGCGCGTGGTCAGGCCGCGTGCATACAGCGAGATGACGGCTTCCTGGAAGTTGCCGACTGAGCTTTGGCGCTTGGCGACGATCTTCGGTTCGAAGCTGCTGTTGCGATCGCGTGGGGTTTCAATCTCGACTTGACCAAAATCTCCGCGCACCGTTTTGCTGCCGGTTCCGTTGCGCGAGTTGCCGCTGCCGCGGCCCTCGGCATCGTGCTTGGGATAGCCAAGATGCTCTTCCAGTTCCAACTCCAGGAAGGCCTCGAGCGTGTCCTTCACCATCGTCTGAAACAGTTGTTTGGTATCCATGGCCTGAGTGCCGCCACCGGCGCGCACCTGGTCCATCAATAGTTTCTTGAAGTCTTTGGAACCTTCGTTGCGAGCGGCAAGAGCCGTTCCCAGCGGATTGGTTTGAGTCATGGAGCTTTTCCTTTCCGTTTTCCTTACGTTTCCGGTGAGCTCCACCATATTCGGGCCGGTTGAGCCGCCGCTTGCTTTGGTGAGCTTCGCTCGCCCTCCCGGGCTCTCTTCGCCCCCAAAGCAGCTATTGCTAGCCTATCCAAGCCCAAAACAACTTACACGGAAAATGTTACAGCGCCGTTCGAGCAACAAGATTTTCTCAAATCTCCGACGCTACTTCCATTCGGCAGGCCAGTAGACCTCTTGTGTGGTCAAGATGGGCATCGCTCCGCGTTGTTTTATTCGTTCCATTGCGGTTTGTATGCGCAACACCGCCTGATCGTCGATGCGCGGCGCTTGAAGAAGGAGGAGTATCTCTACGAATGTCAGGCTAAATAACCAGCACCCCCAATAAAGAGAGAACGCAGCCCAATAGCGCTCGAAGGTTTGAGACGAGATCTTCATGCTTCCAGGACATCCCCAGATTCTCCTCAGAAGTTCGGGCACACTGAAGTGAACAGCCCTGGAAGTCGCATGATAGAGGAAGTCGTACTCCTTTTCCATGCCAACCCGTTTTGCGATCTGACGAAAACTCGGAGTGGTTTGCTTCGAACCCAGCGTAAAGCCCTTTGCTTTGAAGATTTGCCTTAACTCAATCTGCCCTTGATGAGACTGAGCGTCAAGAGCATCCTTCCAGTTTTCAGGAAACCCGCGATTCGGTATTCCATAGCTCTCCTGGGCCACGAAGGTTTCGTGCACTCCAGCGGAAGCCAAGCATGCAACTATCGAAGACCTAGTGCTCGGGTCGAGCTTCGAAAGATAATAGACCCATATCATTTCCTCGCACATCGCACGCAGCAGTGGAACGGCAGAGAAACCATTCTCACGATTGTCAAGCTCACGGATGGTGATAACGCTCTCGAACTGCTTAACTGCGATTGCTCGGAAGACCAAATTGGAGAGCGAAGCTCGTCCGTCATTGCCCCTAGCGGGCTGCCAGTTAGATTCACTGGCTTGCTGTATCCAAGTGCTCGTCGCATCGATAAGCTCTCGACAGCCGTCTCGGAGATGTTCCAGATCTTGCGGCATGAGGTCAATGCTCTCACGGTTGAGTCTGAGTGCCCGGGGAGAAATGAGTGACACACAATCTCTTCTTCGCCAGTCGCCCCAGTACCGTGCTCAGCTGACTAGATATTAACGGGAAGAAACTCCGCGGATCACGAGCAACAAGCGCGACCAGCTTCGCCATCAGGTCATTACCACTTCGGCGGATGCAAAGAGAGGGTCGCGTACGCGTAAATACGTGCATCGAGCGCCTGGAGGCGCACGCCTTTCTGCAGCCTCCATGCGCGGGCAGGTAGGTCCTCGCTATAGTTGGTCGGCATCGTCTCGCCCAGTAATTCGTCTATGCAAGGGTGCTGGCGGCCTGCCACCTGACGCGAATGGCCGGCGTGCGTGACGGCGTGTTCTGGAGGCCCTGTGATAGCCGCCCTGGCCGACTCGGTGCCCACGGTCCAGGACGTTCAGCGAGGACTGCAAGTCGGCTTCTTCGGCCAAGCTGGATGCTGACGGCCCTGGCCCTTCACGGCGAAAATGTGCGGCGAAACTTGGGATGGATCCGTGGGGCGCCGGATGCGCGGAATTCACGGATCCCGGGGCGCATCGTCGGCAATCAAGAAACTATGCGGGGTGCAAGTATTCCAATCTGGTTGGGAGGCGTGGGACGCTCTCTGCCGAATTGAGATAATCGTGCACTATGCGCGAAGTCCATGCAACTGTCTCAGCAACACTAAGCAGTGCGCCCAAACTTAAGCAATATGCGCTCTACTTTGACAAGTTGCATGTTATTCAGCTTTATTCCGATTATCCGGGCAACCCGCCATTCAGCCCAGAGATCTACGAAGCGTTTGTAGCCGATCTGATGTTCTTATACGAGCGTGGTGTAGTCGCGGAACCAGCTCGCGATACTGATTACGAGAAATACATGGAGCATCTGGCCGGGCTCAGCAGTGAAATTACCCTTCCTTGGTTTGATCCTCGTTCGGGTTTGCTCAACGGTTTCGTGAAAGGAAAGAAATACTCTGCGATTCGGGATGTTGATCACCGTCGCGATTTAATGGCTCGTAGCCTTGCGATGAAGATTAATGATGATGGTGACGTAGATGCCGTCGCCGTATGTGAGCACCAGTTGCCAGTTCGTTTGGACAGTGGTGCTAACCTTCAAGGGTCGATCGAATTTCTGGCTAAAGTAGCAGTGGAATCAGTGCCGCTGCCAGACGAGAGATGTTCGTGGGAAGAAATCATAGACTTTCGTGTCGAGATGAAGGAAAAACGGTTTGAGTTTCGTCGCTTTCTACAGTCTCTGGTAATGAAGGCGCGCTGCGATTCAGACGTTAGGGATGAACTTGATTGGGCTCTTGACACTTATGTAGGAGCCATGAGACGCCGCAAATGGGCGTTGGTGAACAGCAGCATTACCGCGCTGCTCATACCGACAATCGATTTCCTCCACAACCCAGAGTCGAACCACATTCTTTCTCTAGCCACCGGAGCTGCCGTTGCGATCAGCAAGATTAAGCTGGAACTCTTGGACGGCGAAGTAAAGGCGCCCGGGCGCGAATGCGCATACGTGTTTGAAGCTCGGAAAAGGTTCAACCAGGCGCATAGCGATATTACTGCTTAGGAATGGCTGTCTGAAGGCCGCGTTCCCCGTCAGGAGAGTCGGTTAAACAACTCGGTTCGCTCTATTGCAGTTGTACACACCCGTCAGCAATTCTCGTTTACTTCGGTCCGCACTACCTATGGATACGATCATTTGTGAATAGTTTGCCAGCTGTAGGAAGTGGGTACCGGAACTTTCAGATCCACCCTTGTCGCGAAGGGTTTACGAATCCGGCTCGCACTATATCGTCACCGAGCGCAGTCGAGCAATTGCTCGGCTCGTGATGGGGCGTCAACACTGAATCAATTGAGAAGGTCTCAACTCGCCGTTTGCATGCTGATCGCTCGCGTCGGACAGGAGTCGACAGCTTCTTCGATCATCTCCAGTTCTGTTTCGGAGGGCTCGAACGTGTATTCGGTTCCGTGCGAGATGCCGGTGGCATCGATCAGCTCGACATAGGGCTCCTCGGCAATCTGAAACAGCTTCGGTTCGATTCCGACACAGTTTGCGGCCAGGATACAAACGGCCGGGTCGATTTGTACGGTGACCTTTGGCATAGCTGTTCCCTATCTTGCCACGGGACGATGCCTCATCCATCTTCTACCGGGTTTCTTTCCTTAATGCTTCTCGGATCCGGCAGTTCCGCCGAAGTCGGCCGGTGTGATCCTGGAATCTTTGCCACTTGGACGTGCAACGCCCGTTGCTGACATGAAGCCTCGAATCGTCCCCTCATTTTTTATCCGGCTCGCTATACCGGATCACCGAATCCGCGCCGAAACTCTTGTAATTCGAGTACCGGATAATGTGGCTTATTCACCGGGATGGCGACCATACGGATAAATGGATTCTTCTATACATCACCGTTAATCGCGGGTAATCGGTCCCGTCTTCAACGCCAACTTGCGGGAGCTTGGTTTCACGGTCCTCAACCTCCGTGTAGGCGATCCAGGCAGCAAAATAGCGTTATACCGTAAGAGAGCGTCTCAGCTGTTATTCATCTCTGAGCACGACATTTGGGTCTAGCCGCGATGCGCGCCACGCCGGCAGCCAACTGGCGACCACCGCCACGACCGTAATCGTCGCGATCACAAACGCGATCGTCACGGTATCTGTAGGCTGCACACGAAACAGCAGGGACGCAATCAGCCGATTTACGGCAAGTGCGCCTGCCAGGCCAATGATGACACCCAACGCCGTGACTTGAAGTCCTTGCTTCATGATCTGTGTGAGCACGTGGGAGCGAGTGGCGCCGAGGGCGACCCGAATGCCGATCTCGCGCCGCCGCTCCGTAACCATGTAGGAGAGCACACCATAAGTGCCGATGGCTGCCAACAGCAGCGCCAGTCCGGCAAATGCACCCAATAGCTGCGCCAGGAGTCTCGGCCGGCGAATCGATTCGGCGAACACGGAATCCATATCGCGAAGCCGCACGATGGGAACCGCAGGGGCCACTTCCCCCACGATTCGCTCGATTGTCCCTGATAGCGCGGCCGGTGGCAGCGTCGTACGCATCACGACATTCATACTCGGCGGAGCGACGTCGTGCTGATCAAGAGATATGTAAAGTTCAGTTCCTGCCGGTCGATCCACGCCGCCCTGCCTGACGTCCTTGGCTACTCCGATCACCGTATGCCAGACATTATCGCTAGCGCCAAACGAACCACCCGGAGGCCGCAGACGATGACCAATCGGGTTCTGTCCGTTCCAGATCCTTTTCGCCAAAACCTCATTGACGATGGCCACCTTGCCTTGGGACGCGTTGTCGGTTCGCTCGAAGCCGCGCCCGGCGACGATCGAGATGCCCATTGTCCCGAAATAGTCGCCCATGACGAATTGGTAGTAATCGATGATTGCAAAGGGCTTTCCATTGTCGGAGGTGTAATTCTCGATAGGAGTAGCGATCGCATCTCGAGTCCGATTCGGCGGCAGACCCGACATGGCAGCCGTTCCCAGTATGCCCGGTACGGAGCGAAGCCTGTCGAGGATGCGTTGATATGCCTGCGCGCGTGTCTCGGGTTCTGAATTCGCCATTGGCAAGGTCATCGAGAATGTCACAAGCCGCGACCGGTCGAATCCTGCATCGATCCTCGTGAGGTTGTAGACTGTCTGAACTAGCAAACCCGCTCCGATAACCAGCATCACCGCGAAAGCGACTTGGGCTATCACAAGTCCACGACGGGCGTAATGACGCCAGGCGCCGCTGGCAGCCCTTGCGCCCTCCTTAAGTGCAGTCATCATACTGCTCGTTCTCCGTCGCCCGAGCGATACGAATCCGAAAAGCAGGGCAGTCCCAGTCGACAGGCCGAGCGCAACCAGCAGAACGGGCAAATCAATCGTAAGGTCACTTGTCCGTGGGATGCTAGTCGGGTAAGCACGGATCAGCGCCCGCACGCTAGCGCTGGCTAGCAACAGACCCAGAATGCCACCGGCTCCGGATATTACGGCGCCTTCGGTTAACGACTGCCGGAGTAGCCGGCCGCGGTTAGCGCCGAGAGCAGTTCGCAGTACAAACTCACGTCTACGTGAACCGGCGCGAGCCATTACCAGGTTTGCAAGATTCGCGCAGACGATGAGCAGCACGAATCCCACGGCGGCCTGCAGAACCCAGATCGGGCGGCGGGCATTCCCAACAATCGCATCCTGTAACGACTGCAATTGGAGGGTGTGGTCTACCGAGCGCAGGGGATGGTTCGTGGGCACATGATCTCGCGTGCCGACACGATCGCCCCAGTTTACGAGAAACGCGCTCAGCTCTGTCTGTGCCATCTTAGCGGTGACGCCGTCTTTCCGTCGCGCAATGACGTAGAGGACATGGGCTTCGCGTTGCCGGGCCATATTCGGGGGTAGCCAGAGAGGCAACCAAACCTGTGTATGGTGATCCATGACATCGGCCTCGGGCGGCATAATGCCAACGATTTCGTGAGGGCGGCCCTCGATTTCCAGCTTTTGTCCAACGAGCGGTCGTCCTCCAAACGCTGTTTGCCACAATTCGTGCGAGAGAATTGCGATCGGTGGCGGTAGCGTCCCGGTCCAACGCGAAGTTTCTTCGTCAGTAAAGAAGCGTCCCTGCTCCGGCTGAATACCAAGCGCCTTGAGCAAATGTGCATCGACGGAGATCGAGCGCACCCGCAGAGGCCGCCCCCCGGCCGAGAGGTTGACCTCGCCGGTTGTGTACGCCGTACCGCCGGTCGAATAGGCGCCAACCTCCGCGAACGACCGGTTCATCTGGCGGAACTCGATGTACTCTGGCGCAGAGAGCGCGCTTCGAGTGCTCCCAATGGCTGGAGCTTCTGCCGTCAGATACATCAGTTGACCGGGTTTTGGATAGTCGAGTGGCCGCAGCAGCACTCCATGCACGATCGTAAAGATGGCAATGTTCGCCCCGATACCGAGCGCCAGCGTGGCGACGACAACTGCTGTGAACCCTGGACTCTTCGCTAAAGATCGAATCGTGTAACGTACGTCTTGTACAAGATCCTCGACAAAGTTTACGCGGCGCATATCCCGGCACTCCTCCTTGTATTGCGCGATGCCTCCGATCATGCGCTGCGCGGCCCGGCGGGCCTCCGCGGGCGGCATACCGGATGAAATCTTCTCTTCAATGAGCTGATCCAGGTGGAAACGAAGTTCGGCTTCGAGCTCGAAGTCAACATTCGGACGGCGGCAAAGCGATCGAAGCCGCAAACGGGCTTTGTCCAGAATCCGCATTGCTAAGCCTCCTGGACCACTATGTTGATGGCCGTCGACAGACGAACCCAGTTCGCCAATTCCCTTTCCAGTTGCTTCCGTCCCGAACGCGTAAGGGAGTAGAACTTCGCCATTCGTCCGGTCTCAGTCGTGCGCCACTCGGCCTTGATCCAAGCCTGCTGCTCCAGACGGTGTAACGCCGGGTACAGGGACCCCTGCTGGATCTGGAGAGCTTCTTGTGAAACCTGTTGAATGCGCTTGGCAATCGCCCAGCCGTGTTTGGGTTCGAGCGAGATCGTCTTGAGGATCAGTAGATCAAGAGTGCCTTGCACAAGATCGGTTGGCTTTGCCATATGCCTAGATTACCAACAATTGTAGACGATCAGAGTGACGTCGTTCCACAAGCTCACCTCTGAGTGACCCACCGGCCGGCGCCAAGGAAGATGCCCTGGATAGATCCTGATTGTTCGCCCGGCGTCTACTACTGCGAACTGGCGGCGCGCTTTACCGGACTTCAGCCTGTGCCAAGGCGTTCCGGCCTGGGCGTTTCATTTTCGGAACGTGGACCCGGAACCGCGGATTCACCTGTGCCGGCGATGGCGCCTGTCCTGTCGCGAAGGGTTTACGAATCCGGCTCGCACTATATCGTCACCGAGTGCAGCCGAGCCATTGCTCGGCTCGTGATGGGGCGTCAACACTGAATCAATTGAGAAGGCCTCAACTCGCCGTTTGCATGCTGATCGCTCGCGTCGGACAGGAGTCGACAGCTTCTTCGATCATCTCCAGTTCTGTTTCAGAGGGCTCGAACGTGTATTCGGTTCCGTGCGAGATGCCGTTCGCATCGATCAGCTCGACGTAGGGCTCCTCGGCAATCTGAAACAGCTTCGGTTCGATTCCGACACAGTTTGCGGCCAGGATACAAACGGCCGGGTCGATTTGTACGGTGACCTTTGGCATAGCTGTTCCCTATCTTGCCACGGGACGATGCCTCATCCATCTTCTACCGGGTTTCTTTCCTTAATGCTTCTCGGATCCGGCAGTTCCGCCGAAGTCGGCCGGTGTGATCCTGGAATCTTTGCCACTTGGACGTGCACTGCCCGTTGCTGACATGAAGCCTCGAATCGTCCCCTCATTTTTTATCCGGCTCGCTATACCGGATCACCGAATCCGCGCCGAAACTCTTGTAATTCGAGTACCGGATAATCACGCGCATCCGCTGCGGCCCGGTGCGGAAATACAAAGTATCGTCTGCATAGGTTTCAACAGGAAAGAACCATTTGCCGTCGATCTCGCGGCGGATGGTGGTGAAGTGGGGGAATAGATTTTCCTGTTTTAGCGATTCGATTTGCGGCACGGCCTGGCCTTCGCTTCGCACCACCGCAAAATCGGATTGGCGCACCCACAGCAATCCTTGAAAGAAGCGCTGTTGAGAAAGAATCTGCTTCGGCTCAATATGGACAACGAAGCAGGGATAACCATCCATCGTTTCTTCGCCTTTGTACTTCGAATCGTAGAGCGGAGCTTCGGCATTCGTCAGCAGAAAAGGCTGGATATTTCGAATGTCCTCAAAATCCTCCTTGGTCAACTTGATGCGCTTCAGCGTGTTCCGTGGTTGGCCCTGTTCTTCTTCGTACCGGCCCTTTTCTTTTGAAAACACCACATCGCGGACGTCGCGGTAAGTTCCCGTGATCAGCCCGCGGTCGTTGAATTCCTCAACCGTAACAGTCTGTCGGTATGTGTAGTTGTCGCGTGCGTAGGCATTCTGCGCTTCCCGTTGAGCAATCTTCTTCAGCAGGTGCGGCGGTGGTTGGCCCCCGCGCATGTCCAGCGCGGCCAAAAGCGAAGCCGATGCTACGATGAGGGCGATGTTTCGGACACTCCGTCCGTATTTCATTTCGCTGCTCTGTGTCTGGGTAACCTTGTGCGTCGCTGCGTTCATCACCGCCCAGAAGTCGCCGTATCCTCATTGGATCATGACGGGCGTGCTGCCCGCCTTCCTCGTGGAAGCGATCTTTTTTGTAGGCGCCGGCTTCGAGCAGACTCGCCAGGTATTCGCCAGAATCAAGCCGCCCGCGTTGCAGTCCTTGATCCTGCTCGCGAGCGCCGTCATTCCCAACGTAATCGTCACCATGGCGGCCGGCACGTTTGACAGCCATGCTTATGCGATTCTGCTGGCTCTTTGCGCCGTCGTTAGTTTCTGGTATGTCGTGCTTCCACGCCGAATTGCTTATGACGTCGGACTTCTCGTAATTCTCGCCGCCGCGATGGTGCTGCGTGTGTTCCCGCGCCTCTATGTGTCGCCATCGGCACACCTTCATATCGAAGTTTTGGGACATCTGATGTGGATCCGTCTCGCGCTCGTCGTTCTGCTGGTGCAGCGCGATTTGGATATGGGACCGGTATCGTTTTGGCCGACTGGCGCTGAGTGGCGTGAAGGGCTGCTTCAATATGCGCTGGCGATTGTGCCTATTTCACTGCTTGCCTCCGGAGTACACTTCGCTCGTTTCGCGCCCAGGCATTTTCCGGCATGGGAATGGATTGCGCTCGCGGCTGGGTATTTCCTCGGCGCTTTGTGGGTGGTGGCGTTCAGCGAGGAGCTTTTCTTTCGTGGGGTTATTCTGCAAGCGATTCTGAAATGGCGGCGGTCCGCGGTGCTCGCCGTCCTTGTTTCAACCGTCGTGTACGGATGCGCTCACCTCTGGTATCGCGATTTCCCCAATTGGAGATTCGCGCTGATCGCCGCCGTGGTTGGTTGCTTCTACGGCGCGGCTTATTTGCGGCGCGGCAGCATTCGAGCGCCGATGGTGGCGCACGCGCTGGTCGTCGTTACATGGCGCATGCTGTTTGTCACAAATTGATCTTCGACAGCGCGCGTTCAAAGTCGCCCAGTAAGTCGCGCCAGTTTTCGATTCCGATCGAAACTCGCACCAGTCCGTCGCCGATGCCCGCTTCATCAAGCGCCTGTTTGGCCCAGCCGGAATGCGTAGTGGTGCGTGGATGGCAGACAAGAGTCTCCACGCCGCCGAGAGAAACCGCGTTTCGCGCCAGCCGCAGATTGCGAAGGAAATCGAACGCCCCCGCTTTACCGCCTTTCAGGTCGAGCGAGATCAGCCCGCCTGGAAAATCGCATTGAGCGTCGCGGATTCGCGCCTGCTCGGCATTCTCAAACAGAGTCGGGTAATAGACTTTCTCGACATTTGGATGATTAGCAAGACGCTCGGCGATGCGCTGCGCATTTTTGCTCTGCCGGTTCATACGGAGGTGGACTGTTGGGAGGCGGGTGTCGAGAATCCAGCACTCATCCGGCTGCAGGATATTGCCGAATAAACTCCGTTTCGCTCGTATCTTTTTAATCAGCCCGGCGTCGCGGGCCAGCGCCACACCTCCGATGATGTCGCTGTACCCGCCCAGATACTTTGTCGCCGAGTAGAGCGAAACGTCGGCGCCCAGCGCCAGCGGATGCTGAAATGCCGGTCCGAGAAACGTATTGTCGACCATTACCAGAGGGCGCGCGGGGGACTCAGCGCCGTCGCCGGCCGAGCCATGAATCGCCGCCACCGTATCGCAGGCGCGGCGAATGTCTGTCATGACAATCGTCGGATTCGCGGGGGTCTCAATCAGCACAACACGAGGATTTCGTGCGTTCCGGATTACACGGTCGATTTCGTCGCCATCACCCGCCTTTACAGGTATTCCGATAATGCCGAAGCTCTGCAAAAAATCCAGAATTAGCGTCTGTGTCCCGCCATAGATCGGCACGGTATAGACGATGCTGTCGCCCGGCTTTACCACTGCTAGCAGCGCGGTCATAATGGCCGCCATACCGGAGTTGAACACCGCCGCGGCGTGCGCGCCCGGTTCCAGCGGAAGAATTTGCTCTTCCACAATTTCGGCGTTCGGGTGATTGAAGCGCGAATAGACCAGATCGACGCTTTCACCAGGAGTAAGTTGCGCCCGGCCGCCCATGATGTCAAACGCTTTTTCGGCTTCTTCCGGGCTGGAAAAAACGTAAGTGGAGCTGCGAAACACTGCTGGGCGGGCAGAGCCAACCGACAGTTTTGGGTCGAAGCCGCGAGTGAGAACGTCAGTTTCCGGGCGCAGTTCTGTCGAAT
Organism: Bryobacterales bacterium KBS 96; assembly: GCA_000381625.1. Classification (GTDB taxonomy): domain Bacteria; phylum Acidobacteriota; class Terriglobia; order Bryobacterales; family Bryobacteraceae; genus KBS-96. Next base: position 5,607,624 of record KB906767.1, on the reverse strand, counting down.
GCTCTACGTCGGACACAGCAATGTCCTCCGATAAAAGTGTATCGCCTTGGTCCTCCGGAGCCGGGGAGTTACGCTGGTAGGAACATGGCCTTGGACAATGTTGGATTTATCGGTCTCGGCATCATGGGTTACCCCATGGCTCGCAATCTCGCAAAAAGTGGCAAAAAGGTCACCGTTTGGTCAAAGAATCAAGCGAAAGTGGCTCGTTTTGAAAAGGAAACTGGGGCTCAATCCGCCGCAAATCCCAGGGCCGTTGCCGACGCGGTCGACGTATTGTTCCTTTGCGTCGGTACGACGGAGATGTCGCATGAAGTGCTCACCGGCGAACAAGGCGTCGTGAAATCCGGCAGGAAGGGTTTGATTGTCGCTGACTGCTCTACGATTTCACCCGACGGTAGCCGCGAGAACGGAAAGCAACTGGAAGCAGCGGGAATTCAGCATCTGGATTCGCCATGCACCGGTTCTAAGGTCGGAGCCGAAGGCGCGACGCTGACGTTCATGATCGGCGGCGAGCGCTCGGTCTTCGAGAAAGCAAAGCCGGTGTTCGAGTTGATGGGAAAGAAGTTTTATTTTTGCGGTGGCCCCGGAATGGGCTTACAGGCAAAGTTGACGCAGAATCTCATTCTCGCGAATCTCATGCAGGCCTTTAATGAAGGAATGGTGCTCGCAACCAAGGGCGGCGTGGATCCCCAGGTCATGTTCCAGATCCTTGACAACAGCGCTGCGAAATCGGGCTTAGTGAGCGGGAAGGCTCCCAAAATTTTCAAGCGCGACTTTTCCACCGACTTTTCGACCAAGTGGATGCACAAGGACGTCAGCATGGCTCTCGAAAGCGGAAATCGATTGGGCGTACCGCTGCCAGTAACCGCGGTCACACAGCAAATGTTTCAGGCAGCGATGGCGGATGGCGAAGCCGATGCGGATATGTGCGCGACCATTCGGACACTGGAAAAGCTGGTCGGAGTGGAAGTAAAAGGTTGATTCAACAACCAAATATGCCAGGTTTGCGCGTGACTCCCAGTCGCTCTCCTTGTTCTTCGCGCCGCAAGAGTCCGCTCCCTCACGGTCGCGGTTCGGTGCAATTGTTGAAAGCACGGAACCGCCACCATGAGGAAGTAATCCTGGCCCTGCGGGCCGCAGAAATTGATGAAGACATCCGGTTACCCGCACTGAACCGCACATATAAAGGAGTACGCATGGCCCTGGGAGCTGCGGAATCGGATGAAGACGTGCGGTTGCCTGCACCGAACCGCGACCGTAAGGGAGTGGACATTACCGGCGTCATCAACGGATGTTGGCAGACCATTGTTGAGCCTGTTGAGCCGCGAGCGTCAGCGAGCGGTCCAGCGGGACGTTATTGCACACCCCATCACGCAACGAAGCATTTAAAATTGGAATCTTTAGCGGAGAGAGACAGAAGCAAGACCCTTTCGGGCGCCAGGGAGGTGTTGCTTCAGGGGTCTTTCTATGAGGTTAGTCTCGCTTTGGTGGGAGTTGCCTCCCTGGCTTACTTCCAATATTAGAATATGAATTTTGAGAGCGCAAGCTTTTTCTCTACAAAAATCAAAATTTTTTTTCCAGTCGAGTTCCCCAGCCCTTTTACCAGGTAGCTTCGGCTGCGCCAATTATGAACATAACCCTTTTAGGATCTACTGGTTCCATCGGAGTCAATACCCTGGACGTGGTGCGTCAGCATGGGGAGCGGTTTACTATCCACGGATTAGTAGCAGGGCACAATATCGATGTTCTGTGCTCCCAAATTTTGGAGTTTCGCCCCAGCATCGCCATAGTGGCCGATGAACAGACACTAGATCGGCTGCAGGAACGTCTGAACGAAGCCGGTTTGCCTCGAAAGCAGTGGCCCGAGCTAGGCTCCGGACCGCGCGACCGTGTTCAGGCCGCGACAGCTGACGAAGTGGATTTTGTGATGTCCGCCATTGTCGGAGTGGCAGGCCTCGAAGCAACGTATGAAGCCATTAAGCGCAAAAAGCGGATTGGCTTAGCAAATAAAGAAGTGCTCGTGGCAAGCGGCAGTCTGGTGATGCAGGCGGTTCATCAACTGGGGACCGAGTTGATTCCGGTCGACAGCGAACACAACGGGGCGCACCAATGCCTGCGGGGAGGGAAACGATCGGAAGTGACGCGTCTTATATTGACAGCGTCGGGAGGCCCGTTCCGCGAGACGCCGCGCGAAAAGCTCTGGCGCGTTACGCCCGAGCAGGCGCTGAACCATCCGACCTGGAAGATGGGAAAGCGGATCACCATCGATTCAGCAACGCTGATGAATAAAGGATTTGAGGTCATAGAAGCGTGCTGGCTGTTCGATTTGCCGCCGAACCAGGTGGATGTCGTCGTTCATCCGCAATCTTCGATCCACGCCATGGTGGAGTACAACGACGGCAGCATCCTCGCCCAGATTTCCGCGACCGACATGAGAATGCCGATCCAGTACGCCATGACTTACCCGGAGCGCGATCGCGCCCCCGTGCCCCGTCTGGACTGGAACGAGGCGAGAACCTGGACGTTTTCGGCTCCGGATTTTGAGAAGTTTCGCCTGCTCAAGCTCGCCTACCAGGCGCAAGAGCAAGGCGGCTCAGCCACTTGCACGCTGAATGCCGCCGACGAGATTGCGGTTGAGGCCTTTCTCGCGGGCAGAATTCCCTTCCCTGGCATCGCCCAAACTGTCGAGGAAACTTTATCGCGGCAAGTCGCGACGAAACCAGCCACAATAGAAGAAGTTCTTGAAATAGACAGGACATCCCGGGAGCTTGCGCGGCAGGTGGTTGCGGAGCCGGCGCGGGTCACGGTGACAATGGAGCACCGGGACTCGAACGAAAGCTTGTGAACCGTAGTTTCCCGGTGGGCGTCTTATAAATAGTGGGGATCCCCAGGTCGAGAGGAACAATCTGTTGAGTTGGTTTTTGCAATTCTGGCAATCGTCCGTCATTCAGGACGTATGGTGGGTTCTCGTCCTGCTCGGCGTGATGATCATCGTCCACGAACTGGGCCATTACTGGGCGGCGATTTCCGTCGGAGTCCGGGTCGAAACATTCAGCATCGGTTTTGGTCCGCGCCTCTTCGGCTGGCGCAGGGGAACGACCGACTTTCGCGTCTCGGCCATACCATTCGGCGGATATGTCCGCATGTTCGGCGAACAGCCGGGGGATGAGAATTCGGCCGAGCAACCGGACAGTTTTCAGGCCAAGAAGCGCTGGCAGCGGGCCGTAGTCGTCATTGCGGGTCCGCTGATGAACATTCTGCTGGCTATCTGCATCATGACGGGCGTTTACATGAAGGAATTCCCGAAGCAGGAGGCCGTGCATAGCCCCGTAATCGGCGAAGTGGTTCCACACTCGCCGGCGGCCACGGCTGGCTTGGAGTCGGGGGATCGAGTTATTCAGATTGGCACCGTTCAAAACCCAACCTGGCAGGACATCCAGACAAAAGAAGCGCTGAATGCAGGACGCCAACTGCCGGTCATCGTGGATCGGAACGGCAAACAGCTCAATTTCACAGTAGTGCCGGCCCGGGATAAAGATGGCATCGGAACGGCCGGGTGGCTGGTGGAAGCCGACGTAATCGTTAGCCAGGTAGACTCCCAACTTGGCGCCGGAAAAGCTGGGCTGAAGCCCGACGACGTGCTGATCAGCGCCGAAGGGCAGCAAATCCATTCGATGCAGAAACTGCAGGACATCATCCAGCAATCGAACGGCAAGCCGGTGTCGCTGACCATTTCACGCGACGAGCACCCCATCCACTTCTCCGTGATTCCGCAAAAAGGACACGATGGGATGTGGCGGATCGGCGTTCTGCTGGGAGCGAAATTCAAGCTCGTGCCGCTGCCGTTCGGCCAAGCCCTATTCCAATCAGTGCAGTGGAGCCAGAGCAACGTCTCGCTGATCTTCGATGCCTTGAAGAGCATCGTGCAGCAGCGAATTTCCGCGCGAACCCTTTCCGGACCTATCGGGATCGCCCGCATGTCGGGGGAAGCTGCGAATCAGGGCGCGGTCGTATTTCTTACCCTGATGTCCGCCGTCAGCCTTAACCTGGCGATCTTCAACTTGCTGCCGATTCCGATTCTCGATGGTGGAACGCTGCTCCTTCTGCTGATCGAAATGGGAATCCGGCGCGACGTGAGCATGCAGGTAAAAGAAGCGGTGTTTAAGGTCGGGTTCGTCTTCATCATGATGATTCTCGTGTTCGTGATCTACAACGACATCAGCAAGATTTTCTCGAACGGCTGAGGTTTCGTTTCGCGTTTCTGGGAGAGGCCTGTCCGGGAATTCCCGAAAGTAGAAATTCTCTACCGTGAGATCTGTAATGCCGACGGGGCTTTATCAATTTCTCGCTTTATCAGCAGGTCGAGTATTGGCACGCTGGTTACTGGCACATGGCGCCCGTCGAGAAAAAGAGCCGGAGTACCACTTACTCCTAACAGATGTCCAAGGCCGATGTCCGCCTTTACTCTTGTCTCGATCTCTCGCGATCGCCGGTCTGATTCCCATCGCGAGATATCCAGACCGGAAGTCCTAGCGATTCGCTGCAGTTCGGGTTCGGTGGCTAGCAGCGACGATTGGAAGAATATTCCGTCGTGGTATTGCCAGAAATCGCCTTGGCGGTTGGCTGCCTCCGCGGCAAAGGCGGCGGCACACGCACGCGGTTGCATTTCTCGCACCAGGTCTGGATTGCAATCTTTCCCGAGCGGATAATTTTTGAAAACAATCTGCATATCGTTCGGAAATTGTTGATTGAGATGGTGGGCTATTCCCGCGAACGAACGGCATGCTGGACATTGAAAGCTGCTGAAAACGACTAATCGCACGGGAGCGCTGGATATCCCAAGGACTGGGTCGTCGGGGAGAATCGGAATCTGAAACTGGTGCTCGAATCTATACTCTTCCAATGTCTTTCGCACGTCATCCGGTGGCTTCAGTATTGCGCCCTGGATCGCTCCGCCAAGGAGCACCGCCAAAATCGCCATCGCCGCCCGCCATCTTGGAAATGAAAGCAGCTTCGTTCCATTCGGAGGCGGTTCGCTCCGGACCAGAACGTACACCGCGGCCAATACGACCAAGTTGCATAAATGCACGAACAGGCACAAAGTGCATATGGGCGAGCCGGCCGTGAAAAGCGCTACGCTTAATACTAGGCTTACTCCACTTCCGATCGCCGCTAGGAGCATGGCCATATGATTCGACCAAGCTGTGCGGACGCTAAGTAGACAAGCCAAAGCGGCGAAATAGACAAAGCCCCACCCGGCGATGGGGAATTTCAACAACCAAGAGGATGAGCTTGATAGAATCTCGTCACAACCGGGGCATGGAGCGCTCGCCAAAGCGCCGCCGAGCCACCCAATTCGCCCTATCCCAAGTGAAAACGAACGTAGCAATAGCCACCCTGAAAGCAACCAGCCACATCCGAGAAAACCGGATGCAACAACAGTTGCCAAACTTGACCTAGATAGCTTACTCATAAGCAGTTTGGATATGCTGGAAGCGCAGCTACACGTGCCCTTCCAGCAGACAGTTAGAAACGCATCTCAGTACCCGGCGTCGTGGATGGCTTTCACGCACTGGCCGAGGTTGGCATAGCCGAGGAAGGGCTCACCTTCAAAAAGCCCCGCGTCCTTGCATATGCAGACAGCCATGTTGTCTTGTCCTTGGTTGACACAATTAACACAGAGGTCATTGCTCACACCAACTTCTTCGGTCAGAGGCTTGCAAAATTCTCCGACGCCATTTCCTTGATCTTGGGCCATGGCAACGGTCCCGATACTAAGCGCCAGAATGGCTCCCATGCACGAACTCATAACCCACTTCTTCATTGGTCAACTCCTTTCATTCCTGCGGGTCGTACGATTTTAGTACATTACGTACTAAGCCGGAATAGACCCATAGCAGTAAGTACATCAGGCAAGCGGAAATATCAATGCTTATTGAGATGGCCTTAGTACCTCACGTACTGGTTCAGAATTTCAGGCTACGGAGTCGCTAAACTGAAGAGTAAGCTGGCATTCCCTTCACTCCTATATGGGATGGGAAAGCAAGCAAGAGCTGTATTACTTGGGTCGGGCGCATCACATTAACGCAACGCGGCAACCAGCGGCAGCAAGTTCTCTATTTCGACACTGATGGAACGAGGTATCTGAAGCTGCTGCGAGATCACGCATCGCAAGCCGAATGCAGATTCTCGCATATGCCTTATGCCAGACGCGTTCATGTGTTACCGTGCCGGAGCGAATTGATTCCTTGACGAAGGGCTTTGGGCGCACGCATAATAACTACGCGTGATGGATTCCTATCCGCGAGCCTTCACTTCTCCGCAACGGTTGCTTCGCCCCCTCAATCCGCAATTCGTGAAGCTTTCCGACTTCTTCGATATCGTGCTCACGCAATCTGGCTCCGTTAACGATCTGGCTGCCATCCACCCGGTAATACATTACGCTTCGCCGGTCTCGCGTGTGGCACAACCCGAAAATGTGACCGCATTCGTGGATCAAGATCGCGACGAGCGTTCCAGCCGCAACTCTCTTGTGAGTGTTGTAGGCAATGACGCCGTTGAAGCCTTCATAATGCGGCATGATCGTGTAGGCGATGCGATTTGTTGAGTCGTCGGTCTCGAGCAGTTCCAGATTGCAGCTCCGGACATCGTTATCGACGGCGACACTGATGTCGAGGATGGTTGCCCAGTAATTCAAGGCTTGCTTCATCGCCCATGCGTCACCCTGGTTAACCTGATCGAGCTTAACTCGAATAGTTAGATGGCCGGTTGTCAGCAGGTCCTCGTATGCCCTGCACGGCTTTTCGCTCGCGCGCGCCAGTGGGAAAATACAGACACATAGCACTGCGATTATGAGAGCGCGCTCCATTTTTTGTCGGAGAGGCACGCGGCCTGCCTTTCGTTTGCGAGCGGCAGATTAGGACGCGGAATTTTTCAGATTTTCGTAAAACCGTGCAACCCAATGAAATTGCACATGGAATCGCTCTATTGGATACGATAGTTAGCCCCGCCAGCTACCGAGACTTAACAATGGCGCTGTCTAATTTTAGGGAATTTACCCCAAACATCTTGGATCATATCCATGACGACTTCTTTCCGGCCTAGGCCAGCCTTTTCAGGCCACGATCAGGCAATAGGTTCGCATCGGACTTTTCTGAATATTTTGTCGGCCACTTACGAATGAGGAGTAAGTCGCGAATCTCGCAGGCCAGCGCTCGCCTTCGCCTTGGCACAAGGCAGTCCAAATTGTCGAACCCATGGCCGATTTACCCTGGAAGAACGCCATGTTGACGGATTTTGGAAACTCTTTGTCCCGCCGCGGCCTGCTTGGCTCGCTCACTGCGGGTGTTGCCGGGGCCGGTCATGCTGCTCAAACTCGTCAGCCCCCGGAACATTCGTTATTAGTCGATCTGAGCCGTGGGCCGGACAGCGTCCTTATACAAACGGAATCGACCTTCGAAAATCTCGAACGCCATCGCGACGAATGGAATCGAGGCGATGTTGTTGTCCGCATCGAAGGTCACGAGTCATCTCATGAGCCGCAACGCACAGTCCGTATTCGCTCTCCCAAAACGGCGCCGCACCGTCTGCGGTTGCGCTGGCTCGGACCAACTGCCAGCGGCCTGAGCTATCTCGGCGACGCCTGGGAGCGCAGCTACGGAGATTTAGGCTGGCGCCCGCTTGAGCCGGAGCGGATTCTGCCGTGGTACTTCTTCGCCGCAAGCGGAACGCAAATCGCTGCTTGCGGCGTGAAGACCAACCCCGCCGCGTTCTGTTTCTGGCAGATTGATCCCGATGGCGTGAGCCTCTGGCTCGATCTGCGCAATGGCGGAACAGGCGTTCAACTGGGCAAGCGGGAATTAGTCGCCGCAACCATCGTCCAGGCATCGTATAGGAACGTAAGCCCATTCAACGCCGCTCGCCAGTTTTGCCGCGCACTGTGCGATCGGCGCCGGATGCCGGCAAGTCCGGTCTATGGCGGGAACAACTGGTACTACGCGTATGGAAAGAGTTCCGCCGACGATATCCGGAGCGATTCGGAACGCATCGCCTCGTGGGCGCCGGCAACCGAGGCCAACCGGCCGTTCATGGTGATCGACGATGGCTGGCAGCCCAACGCAACAGCGGGGCCGTGGGATCGCGGCGCTCCGCAGTTTCCCGACATGGCAAAGCTGGCTGCCGATATGCGGCGCATTGGCGTACGCGCCGGTATCTGGACACGACCGCTGTTCACAAAAGAGAACGTACCGGAGAGTTGGCGCCTGCAATCCCCGAATGCACGCACGCAATTTGATGAGCATCGCGGCGTTACCCTCGATCCGACTATCCCCGCAGTCAGGCGCCGCGTCGAAGAAGACATGCGACGGCTAGCTGGCTGGGGATACGAATTGATCAAACACGATTTCTCGACCTTCGATCTGATGGGACGCTGGGGCTTCACAATGGACGCCGCGATCACGGATGCAGGCTGGTCGTTTGCCGATCGCAGCCGCACGAACGCGGAAATTATTCGTTCTCTGTATGAGGCGATTCGTGAAGGGGCCGGCGACGTGATGATCACCGGATGCAACACAGTCGGTCATCTCAGCGCGGGACTCTTTGAAATGCAGCGTACAGGAGACGATACGAGTGGCCGCGGCTGGAATCGCACGCGCAAAATGGGCGTCAACACGCTGGCGTTCCGGGCGCCGCAGCATGGCGCATTCTTTGCGGTCGACGCGGATTGCGTCGGGCTTACGAACCAGGTGCCCTGGAAGTACAACCGCCAGTGGCTCGACTTGCTCGCTCGCGCCGGAGTGCCGCTCTTTGTTTCGGCCGCTCCGAATGCGGTTGGGCCGGAGCAGCGCTCCGCGATTCGCGCCGCGTTCGAGACGGCATCCATCGCGCAGCCACTCGGAGAACCGCTCGATTGGAACAACAACACGGAGCCGGAACACTGGCGATTACAAGGGAAGGTGGTCGCCTATGATTGGTTCGGCGCCGACGGAGTCTCGCCATTCGCGGGCTAACGCGGTCAAGACGATCGGCGGACCCGTTTCGAGGAGTTGTTAGACTTTTGACTAGGTGACGAACGTTCACTCGCGGCGCTGCCGCTGCTAGAAGTCTCAACCGCTTCACAAGCGAATCGCCTCGTGCGTGGCACGAAAGCGCGACACAAACCAAGAAGGAGATCGTAACAGTTGTATCGAATTTTGCGCCCCGTTTACCAGATTTCTTCCGTCCTATTGTTGTCCGCCGGCTTGTTATTGACGGCGAGCAGCGCCAAGGCGCAGTCCCTCGGCTATGGATTCATCGGCGCCACGGCCGGAGACTTGAGCGGGGCTTTCCGCTACGGCTTTGGCGCGGAATGGGCCACCGCTCCACACATCAGCATCGGCGGCGAAATCGGCGGCATTCAAAAGAATTCGTCGGGACTGCTCGCATCGGGCAATATCACGGTGCATGTTCCGGCGCCGCACGCATTCGATCCATTTGCCACAGGCGGCATTTCCGTTGCCCATATTGGCGGCACGACGGGCGCGTACGGAAATCTCGGCGGCGGTCTCAACTATTGGTGGAATTCGCACCTGGCCTTTCGCGGCGAGTTCCGCGGATATCTCGGTGGCGGCGATCTTCCCGGCTTTGGCGAATTCCGTTTCGGAATCAGCTTCCGCTAACGACGCTGAAAAGGTATCCCAGGCGATTGGCAGAATGGCCAAAGACGTAAGCTCTTGACGCTGTCTTTTGGCCATAAAAATCGTGCGGCGTGACCACTCGCTAGCGCTCGTGGCTGGGTAAACGCTGCAAGTATTCGATATTGCTAACTAAGCCGCGACGGATCCGAAGCGGTCGCCGGGGGTTTTCTGACAAAACCTCATGTGAGTTAGCTCCGTATCGAGGTAATCTACACACCGATCCGCCGCACGTGCGCGGGTTGTGCGGTTCCCCATCTTCATCGCCGCGGCCGGAACCGATATGTCCAGGAAAGGCTAACGTACGAGGGCACTCGGACGCCCGTGACCTGTTCGAACAGAGCGCCTTGTCCGGCGATGGCCAGCACTTCCGTTGTCTGGCCGGTATAACCGCTAGCGATCATAAAATTGACGCCCACATCCATTCGTTCATTCAGGAACGAACGCAGCACGGCCCCGCGGAATTCCTTTACCGGAACACTCGAAAAGCCATCACCCAGCGGCTTTCGTCCGACCTCTTCGTACTCGGCCCGAGCCTGCAGCCGGAAAGAAAGCTTGTTCACCACCCCAGCACATCGACAATCGTCCTAGGCGCTTCGGCAGTAGGCAAGCCGCTGTCGAGGTCGCGAGCGTCGGCTTTCGAAACCGACGCCTGCAATAGCCCAAATGGGAAATAGCGGCGCGCCATAACCGTGATGTATTTGTTGCGGCCCGGCCCCTCGTCTTCTTCGAGCCCGGTGTCCGCGTCGATCTTTGCCAACGACGCTTCCGTTGTCGTGTGCCCCAGAGTCAAGCGAAAATCGGTTCCCGCCAGAGTCTTTCCCAGGACGAACTGATACGAATGCGACCGGCTGATGGGAGTGCCACGCTCGGTTCCCGTTCCAATACGAGGATCATTGGTGAAGAACGCTTCGCCGAAACTGACTGAGGCCCATGGAAGAATCGAATGCTCGCCGGGGAAGAACGATAGCGTTGATTTCGGCGAATTGAAGCCAATCCGGTCGTTGTACGAGTACTGGGATTTAGCAAATCGGCGTTGTCAAACTGGATCTCATCCCGCCTCCATCCGAGGTAGTAGCGCAGGTAGCGAGTTAGGGAGCCATTCAGCGCGACATATGGAGCGGTATCGGCAATTGTCACGTTGTTTGAGGTCACCTTCTGAAATGGACCATAGTAGGCCGTGTCCATCGATTCATAACGATCGAGATTCAGGCGCCGCGGCGCATCCCGCTGATAATCGAGGCCGGCCAGCAGCGACAAACTATCGGTGATTCGACCAATGTAAGCGGCCGTGCCGCCCTCAACCGTGCGGAATTCGCTTTGGCGGATCAAGCCAGCGCCGAAGTTGGAGTAAAGCGCCAGATTATACGTTCGAAAGAATCCCGCCAACTGTACTGTCTGGGCGGGCGTCAAACGCCAGTCGTCGTTGATCGCCAGTTCTCCCGTGTGCGTCTGATCTTTTTGCCGGGAATCGATGGTGTCGTGCAGATCGGGAACGCCCAACGGAACCAAGCCGGGAAGATAAGACGTTCCAAAGTATCCGGCCCCGAAAAGCGTGAGGTTGTGCGCTCCAACGGCCCACACACGATAGCCGTTTACTTTGTACTGCTGCCTGTGTTCCAGGAGGTCTAAGAAACCGTTGCCGTAAGCGGCTTCGACGGCGACCCACGATTTCACATCCGGGCCCTCCGGGCTCCATCCGGCAACGATATCGGCATCCCGGTAGTCGCCCGTCACTGTGACAAACGGTTCAAACCGAGGCCGCAGGACATAAATGGCCGACAAATCTTCGGCGTGATTCCCTTCGCGAACATTGAAGGCGCCGCCATCGGTCTGCACGCCTTCGAGAGTAGCGGGAATCATGATATTCGGATCAGCATAGCCGTTCCCGTGTGCGTTCGACGAGAGATTGTTCGAAACCAGGTATGACCCTACCTGGATGTACTGTGCGATGGGTTCTCCGTGATCGCCCGCTACGCCGGGAGCGAAATACTGCGGCGCCTTAATGCCGCCCGATGCCGTTTCGATAGGTATCCCGGGAATGGATATCTGGGCTCCCGGCCTGCCCGGATTTGCGTCCAGCGTTTCCTGCCGGATGTAGACGCGCTGAGCCGGATCGGGAAAGAGAATGCTCGATTCCATCACGTCGGCGACCACCGTGATGGATTCCCGCTTCTGCGCGACGCTAGTGAGTTGAATGTCGATTGCCGGAGCTGTGGGTGAGACGTTAATCGTCCGGGCGACATCCTGAAAACCGGCGGCCGTCACTTTCACCGTGTAGGCCCCATATGGCGCATGCAATGAAAAATAGCCGGTCACGCCCGTGCTGGTCGCATCTATGCTTCCAGTTCGCACGTCGTCCAAAGTGACACGAGCATTCGTAACAGGATTCGATTGGGGGTCGGTGACCTGGCCCGAAATTTCAACTGCTTCAGTCTGCGCGCGGAGCACAGATGTTCGCACCATGCCGAACACGAATATCAGCAGCAGTAAGCAAGTGCGAAAGCGATACATACGATTTATTATTTCGTGCTACCGCCGGGCACGTTTATTGAAGTTGGTTGTAATAGCCTCATTTTTTAAGCTGTTTGGGAGAGAACGGTTGACGGAGAGCTTAGAACCAGACGACCGTGACGAACGCCTTTGGCGCCGATCAGAAGATCCGCTAATTTGCGGACGCGATGGCCGGGTCCCTTCAGCACCACCACTTCAAGGCACGTATGATGATCCAGATGGGCATGGGTCGTGGCGATCACGACGTCGTGATAGCCATGCTGAATATCCATCAGCTTGTTGGGAAGCATCCGGAAGTGATGATCGTAGATGAGCGTTACCGTGCCGACGACCGGCGCATCGGGCGCTTCGACAGCCGCCCCCACCAGTTTGTCGCGAATGAGATCCCGGAACGCTTCCGATCGATTGGCATAGCCCTGTCTCTCAATGAAGCGGTCAAACCTCGCAAGAAGATCGGTGTCGATGGCTACGCCAATCCGGCTGAGTTCCGACATATTTTTTACCGTAGCACGAGCGCGAGGATCGTATGCGAGAGCCGGAGTTGCATTTATTGGACGTGAACGGTTAATGAACCTGTTTCCGTGTGGCCCTTCGCATCTTTCGTGGTCAGCGTGTAGGTGGTGGTCTTAGTGGGCGCGATCTGGAAGCAGTGATTGTAGGACGGCTTGGTGTCTTCAACGTGAGGCTCAATCGTAATCGACACGGCGTTCGATACGCCGTAGCACATATTGGCCTTCTCGCCGCGGTGCAAGTGGGTGGGACCAACGGAAAATTGCAGCAATTTCACCTCGCCCGATCCGAAATAGGCGTCCACCACTTTCTTGTTGGCGGCAGCCTTTTTGGCGGCGAGCGCCTCTTCGGCCGCGCGCTCATCACGATGCCGCGAATAGAAAACCCATCCTACATAGAGGACCGCAATGATGAGTGCAATCGTCGTATAAGGAAGGATCTTCTGGGCTATTCCGGTAACATTTCTGCCATCAGCCATACTTCATTATCGCGGACGCGAAAGGCGGGATGCTGTGTTCCGGAGCAAACGAGATAAGATGCCAAGTACGATGAGTTCCATTTCCCGTCGCGCCTTGATCAAGACAGCTTCCCTGACTCCGCTTTTAGCCACTTCGAATATGTACTCTCAAACTTCCGCCTCCGGCCATCTCGTCTATGCCGGCACGTACACAAATAAATCGAGCAAGGGCATTTATGCTTACCGGTTCGACGGGAAATCCGGGGAACTGACCACGCTCGGATTGATGGCGGAAACGCCCAATCCGACATTTCTGGCCATCTCGGCGAATCACCGCGCATTGTATGCCGTAAACGAAGTGGGCAACTACAACGGCACGCATAGCGGACTGGTCAGCGGCTTCTCCATCGATCATCTCTCGGGGAAGCTCAACAAGATCAACTCGGTCGCCTCCGGCGGCAGCGGCCCGTGCCACTTATCGGTAGACCACACGGGGCATGCGCTGTTCGTCGCCAATTACGGAAGCGGCAGCGCGGATTCCTTCCGCATCATGGCTAAGGGCGAACTTAGTCCGGCCGTTTCGCAGTTCCAATACAGCGGGCATAGCGCGGATCCAAAGCGGCAGGAAGGCCCGCACACCCACTGCACGACAGTATCGCCCGATAACCGCTACGTTCTCGTAAATGACTTGGGACTCGATCGGATCATGGTCTATCGACTCGATGCGAACACCGCGAAATTGACGCCCAACGACCCGCCGTATTGGACTGCGCATGCGGGCACGGGACCGCGGCATCTCGCCTTCCATCCTAAGGCTAAATGGGCTTATTGCGTCACGGAAATGGGAAACACGATTGACACGCTAGCTTGGGATGCCGAAAAGGGCGTGCTCACGAATCTACAAACCGCGTCCACGCTGCCCTCCGATTTTCACGGCGAGAACACCGCGGCCGAAATTGCGGTCGATGCGACCGGCCATTTCGTTTACGCATCGAACCGGGGCCATGACAGCATCGCGCGGTTCAGCATCGATCAGCAGACCGGCAAATTGACGTCCATCGGTTTTACTCCTTCGGGTGGAAAATCGCCGCGATTTTTCACACTCGACACCACTGGCCGTTGGCTGCTCGCGGCGAATCAAGACTCGGGCAATATTGTCATTTTTCGCCGTGATCCAAAGACCGGACTCCTGCAGCCATCGGGCAAAGTGTACGAATTGGACGGGGCAGTGTGCCTCGCGTTCGCTTGATTCGGCTATAGCCGCAGGTAATACCAAATACACGTCAAACGGGCTGAAATCCGGCTTAATCTCGCGTTCTCATAAAATTTCATTTTAAATTGTTGATTTTAGATCAGGATTGCCTGTAAACTCGAAGAGATTTCCTGGCCATTCTGCGCCGGATGGAAGCTTTACTTTGCGACTTCAGACAATTCAGCGATCTTCCGGCAACGCACTGCGCCTGCTGCTCGTTGCTGCCGCGGGCATGCTCGCCCCACTTTATCTCTCTGCGGATTCGCTGGCGATCAATCCGACAGGACTGGTCAGCTCCAACTCGTATAACGGAGCCGGTGAAATCGATGGGTTTGCCTTTACGGCAACTAGCGATCTGGATGCAACCAGCCTGGGCATCTTTGCCGGGCCCTCCCTGACTTTGCCGACTGGCAACTTTAACGTCGGCCTGTGGACGGATTCCGGAACGCTCCTCGCATCCGCCATCGTCACGTCGGGCGATCCTTCGCAGGATTCGTTCTATTTCCACCCGATTACGCCAACCCTTTTGACTGCGGGCCAGAGTTATGTCGTGGGCGCTCAAATGGGCGGAGGTGTTCAGACCTATTTCGGCGGCGCTTACACAATGGCTGACGGCCTGCAATACGTCGGCAGCCGCTGGATCTCTAGCGCTAGCCTTGTCATGCCAAACAGCTACGACGGTTCGAGCTCCGATCCGGGATACTTCGGCGGCAATCTTTTGGTTGCCTCAGCCACGCCGGAGCCTTCCTCAATGGGGCTTATCATGCTCGGCCTTTTCGCCGCTATCGCTGGACTAGCGTTTCAGCAGCGGAAACGCCACGGCACAGCGGACGCCCGCTAGCCAACGTTACGGACGGCACGGTGCGGCGGTTTCGCGAGAAGCCGATCGGATGACGTCCGCTCCGTGACGGTCGCGGTTCGGTGCAGGTAACCGGGCCTTACACGGTCTCCGGAAAACCCATTTGCTGACGCAAGGCGGCTCCGTGTCGAGGTTACCCAGAAACAGAGTCGCCGCACATGAGTGCGGGTTGAAAAGCATTTTCATCCGATTCTGCGGGCTGCAGGGACCATGGGGACTCCCCGACGGTCGCGGTCCGGTGTTGGTAACAATGTTTGCACAGTGTATCCTGAAAATGCCCGGAGATATCGATGTGTGCCTTTCCTCCAGCGCTTTTATTCGCAATAGATTCCGTGGACGTAATATTCTTCGGCGCCTTGCTCGTGATTGGCGCACTCATCACGCTGCTCATCAATCCGTTGAACTCCTGGGTTGACAAGTTACTGGGCCGCGACAAAAAGGGTAACGGGCAACCGTAACGGCACTCCGCGAGATCCTAGTCGCTCATTAGAAAAATATAGGGGCGCTCGTCGTCTATTTGCGTTTTCTCCCAGAAGTGCAGCAGGATCGTGTAGACCATCAGCCCTATTTCCCCCTCGCCCATTAAGAAGAACCGCAGCGATTGACGCATCATATTCTGCCGGGTCAATCCCAGGAAAATCGAGATGGGGTGCAGCAACTCGCTCAGGTAGGCAATTCCGTTCGCGACAGCTACGGCTTGCGAAGCCTGCACGGTGTATTGATCTCCCTCCTGCTTTACCTCCAATTCGATAGGCGAAAGGAACTCGCTTCGGTTGTCGAGAAGGCTAACGCTGACAAAGGCCAGCGGCCCGTCGATCTTATAGAAGCGCCGGATCTTCCGCGCTTTGGCGGCGCGAAGTTTGGGATTGAGGCTGCTGATAGGAATCAGGTTCACTTTCCTACCCACCATGCTTTGCCAGATTCTCTCGGACTCCGGATTTCGGAACTGGTGCCCCTCGACCCGTAATTCCTTCGCGCGAGAATACCGGCTCAAACCGCTGACGAGAAGAATGAAAAAGATAAAGCAAGTGGCGATGATAATGCCGTCGGTGCGCTCCACGATATTCGTGCCGGTCGTATAAAAGAACACGATAACGACGATCCAGCAGTAAAAGCTCATCAGCCACGAGCGCTCTTTCCAGAGAGAGATGGCCGCGGCGAGCGCCGCCGAAGACATGAGGACCAAAACGCCGGTGGCGTAGGCGCCGCCCTGCGCATCGACATTTGCGCGGAAAATCAACGTAATTAGAACGTCGAAGCCGAACAGCACGAAGACGAGCGGCCGGGGATAGGCGACCCATTGGGGAGCAAGCCCCACGCGCGGCAGATAGCGCGGAACCAGGTGCATCAGCCCCGCCATCGCCGAAGCGCCCGCGAACCAAAGGATCAGAATCGTCGAGATGTCGTAAACGGACCCGAACACGTTGCCGAGGTAGAGATGCGCCATATAGGCGATGGCGCGGCCATTGGCCGGTCCACCGGGGGCATACGCCGCCTTCGGAATTAGCAGCGTGGCCGCAAAGCTCGAAAGCATCAGCATTACGCTCATGATGAGCGCCGCCGTAACCAGGAGCTTGCGGGTGTTTCGGATGCGCCCTTTCGGCCGATCCTGACGTGTATCCTCGTCGCTGCCCCGAATCAACGGCATCACCGAAACGCCCGTCTCGAATCCGCTGAGACCGAGCGCCAGTTGCGGAAACACGAAAATCGCCGCAACAATCACGTGGCTCCAATTAGTCTGCGCCAGCAGCGCGTCATGCCAATGAGGAAACGCGAAGGGATGATGGAAAATCGCCACAATCACCCGGCCCAGCACGATCAGATTGAGGACGAGATACGGTATGCAGACGGCCGTCGCCAGATGGATGGCGTCTTTAAACCCTTTGAGAAATACTCCCGCGAGTAATGCGAGCAGAATCAAAGTGACGCTGATGTTGGCATCGCCCAGAAACGGATGCAGATAAGGATTTTCTGTCGCGTGCGTGGCCGCGTCGGCAGCCGAAAGAGTCATGGTGATGACAAAATCGGTTGCGGCGAAACCGAGCAGCACGAGCACCAGCACCCGCCCGCTCCAGCCTGGAAGGAGGTTTTCCAGCATGGCGATGGACCCCTGCCCGACATACGACCTTCCCGCCACCTGGACGTAGATCGGCACGGCGCACGCCAGCGTCACGAGCACCAGCACGGCCGTTGCGATAGGCGAGAGGACTCCGGCCGCCAGAAGCGCAATGCCGGGCTGATATCCCAAAGTAGAGAAGTAATCGACGCCGGTCAGCCAAATGACGAAATACCAAGGCTGGGCTCGATTTTGGGGGGAAGTGTGCGATTCGAGCGAGCCGGCTCGTATCCAATTCCGCCAGAAGGTGGCCTTCGACTGTGGCGACAGTTGTTCTTCGAGAGACGGAGTCTCGTTAATGGCCACGACACTACCGTAGCGCAACGCGATGGCAATGCACGGGCGGCTTACGGCTCTACAATGCCTTCACCCCGGCCATTTTCAAGACATACGCGTTGCGAAAGGGAATGCTCGCGCGCAAGGACTCGGGAACGTCGACATGCAGACGTTTTCCTTCGGCATGCCACCGCAATGGCGTTCGCGTTTCGAGCAGAGTCACGGCCGCGCCCGAGGGCGCCTGGAACCCGTCGAACACGATCGCCTGCTCGGGCCACCGGGGCAGGATCGCGTACACGGCGTCGTTTTTGGCGGTAAAGAACGCATCGACGCGCGCGTAGCCGGATGGCGGCGTATCGACCAGTTGAGTAATGTCGTATTCAGCGCGAAATTCCTTCTGCTCCATATGCGGAACCGTTCCTTTGCCCCATTGCCGGGTTTGATTTAGTGCGTGCGTGCCGTAGATGCACTCGCCATTCGGCCGCAGCCAGTCTCCTATTTCGGTAACCCGCTCCTCCATGATGACGGGAATGCCGCCATCGGCGCGCGGACCGATATCCAACAAAAAATTCCCTCCGCGGCTGACGATATCGATCAGCATGAGGATAAGCTGGCGTCCTGTGTGGTAGTCCTTCAGGGTTTCCATGCGGTTGTAACCGTATGAGAAGCCCATGCCGCGGCTCTCTTCCCAAGGATGATTCGACGCCTGCATGCCGGAAGTGTACTCGGTCGTGTAATACCCACCGTGCTTGTGGCGCGTTTCGCTTCCCCAGCGGTCGTCGATGACCACTTCATCCGTAACCGGCGAATCGTTGAACAGCCACGCCAGCAACTCCGGCGAGCGCCACTCCGAACTGGGCAATTCCCATTCGCCATCGGAAAAAATGATCGACGGCTTTACGTGCGTCACGATGTCCTTGAACTGCGGAAACAGATGCTCCGAGACAAAGCGCTTCTTATCGGATAGCCAAAGCGGGTTGTACCACTCGTAGAGCGAGTAGTAGATGCCCATCTTCAGGCCTTTGCGCCGGCCCGCTTCGGTTAATTCTAAAATCAAGTCGCGCTTTGGGCCGATGTCGACGCTGTTCCATGGACGCCCCCATGAGTTATTCGCCTGCACGCTGCGCCACAACGTGAACCCTTCGTGGTGCTTCGAAGTGGGAGCGACATACTTAGCTCCTGATGCCGCCAGAAGGTTGGCCCAACGATCGGCGTCGAAGTTCTCAGCTTGAAACATCGGCGCGAAATTGAAATAGGGGAAATCCGCGCCGTAAACGCGTTTGTGGAACTCCCAGGTCATGGCCCCGTGACCAGGACCATTGCCCTCCATGCCTCCGGTCAACGAATTCCAATACCATTCGGCATACGGATTCTCATCTTTTACATTGACGGCCGCGTAAGCCGGTACGGAATAAACACCCCAATGGATGAAGATTCCAAACTTCGCATCTGTATACCACTTCGGCGTTGGGCGGCTGTCAATAGAATCCCAGTTGGCCTGATACTTTTTGCCCGATTGGGCGTTCAAGCGCGCGTCCGCGCCGAGCATGAGCGGGGCCGCGGTCATCGCTTTCAGAAGGTCTCTTCGGAGCATGGGTATGGCCGATATGGTATCAGGGCATGGACGTCTTCAGCAAAATGATCGCCGGCGCTACCGCGAGTAGAAATAATAATCGGCCGTATAGGCGGCGCCGTCGTCAAGAACATTGCGAACGAAAGTTGATTCATAAGCCGTGGAGCTTGATGCAGAATCATCATCCCAAAACTCCATTCGTGGCCTCAATCGCCGTGCCGTAAGCTAACGAGATGAAATTTCTGATCGGCCTAATTATCGGTTTCCTATTAATTCCCGTTGGGGCGTTCCTCTATTTCAAATTGGGAATGGCGCCCGTATCCACGTCCGACGGCGTGATGCTATTCGAAGGTTGGGCATCGCATACGGCGCTGCACGCGCGTCTCGATCGGGAATATCCGCGTACTGTGGCAATTTCCGTCACGCCGGACAACTTGATCGCCGGCGCGAAAATCTACAAGGAGCACTGCGCGTTCTGCCACGGGTTCGAGGGGCACGAACAGAACAGCGCGGCGAAGGGCATGTTTCCGAAGCCGCCGCATCTGTTCCGCGGCAAGGGCGTGACGGACGACCCGGCGGGCGAAACATACTGGAAAGTCGAAAATGGAATACGCCTGAGCGGCATGCCGGGCTTTAAAGGCGCATTGAACGACCAGCAGATGTGGCAGGTCAGCATCCTGCTCGCAAATGCACATAGTTTGCCACCCGAGGCGGAAACGATCACGCGGGGAAAGGAGTAGGAGCCCCGCGCGCAAGTGCGGCGGTTACTCGTTTGTCCGACCCGCTCGCTCACGCGATGCGGCTCTGAGTCAAGGCAATCTCGAAACGGAGTTGCCGCACGCAAGTGCGAGGGTTTTGCGGTCATCCTAAACATTCGCGCCCCCGTCGCCGATATGACCTATGACGAGAATGTCATGCAAAGGGAGCGGCAATGAGAATCCATCAACGTGGCGCAAACGAAGGTCTTCAGCGCACGATCCCGGCAGCGATGGCGGATGGTCCCGTCGCCGGCAGCGGCCGGCCGGATGCCTCGGGGTCGAACGACGCCGTCCAACTCTCGATCCTTGGCGGCGCCCTGAATAACGTTCAAACGAGTGTAAAAACCAGTGCCGCGAAAATCGATAGCGTTTCCCGGCTCATCCAGCAAACCAAATACCAGGTGGATGCAATTGCAATCAGCCGCAAGCTGATCGCCGCCTCTTTGCAGTGACCGGAGGGAATCTTGAATCTGATTCGATTCTTTACCGGCATTCTGTTTGGCAGGCAAACGCTAGGAGGAGTTATTCCGGAACCAAAAAAACTGCCGGATACCGATCGGAAAACACTTGCGGCGGGTTCGGGTACGCCCAGCGGCCTTAAACAGGTAAGGCACATCCTCGAGCAGGTGATTGAACTGCTGATCGAACCCACTCCCGCTGCGATACGGCAAGCTGGTTTCCTCCTGGGAAATGCGGGCGAATGCCTGTGGCGTGAAGCGGCATGCCAGCAGGGAGAACATTGCCCGGAGCACATCCGCGAAGTGGAGAGCGTGATGCTTCGCGCCCGGCGGCTGATCGAGGGAGCCCTGCGTATCCAATGGACGCAGATGCGCCGCATCACCGCTGTCACCCAGACCTACGTGCCCGGCGGAAAGATATCGCAATTCTATCCCGATAACCCCGGATTCGACGTGAAAATCTAAACGGAACAGAGTGCTTGTATGGCAAATTTGCTGACATCGTTAAGTTCGGCCGCGGGGGCCATGGGGGCCTACGAAATGGCCATGGAAGTCGTTCAGAACGACACCGTGAACGTCAATACGCCCGGCTATGTGAAGCAGAGCGCCGTTTTCCAATCCCTTCCCTTCGATCTTATAGGCGCGCAATCCGGAGGCGTCAAAGTCGGACAAGTTCTTAGTTCACGCGATGAATATGCGGAGCACAATGTACAGGTTCAGCAGACCGCCCTAGGACTCTCGTCGGCGCTGGCATCTCACCTGGCGGCGCTGCAGCCGGCATTCGACCTGCAAAGCACGACCGGCATTGCGGGAAGCCTGAACAGCTTGTTTTCATCGTTTTCTCAACTCACCATCGCTCCGAACGATGCGCAAGCGCGGCAAAGCGTTATCAGCGCGGCGTCAGGCCTTGCCGCGGCATTTAACGTTACGGCGAGCAGCCTTGCGGACGCAGGCAATGCCGTCGATACCGATACACGCAGCGCGGTGGCCAATATCAACCAGATCGTCGCCGATATCCAACGGATCAACAGCGCGCGCCGCAGCGACGCGCAGGAAAATCAGGACCCGAGCCTCGATGCCCGTCTCCATGTGGACCTCGAAAATCTGGCCCAATACGCCGGATTCAGCACAGTGCAGGCACAGGACGGCACGGTCAGCGTCTTCATGGGCAATCAGCGCCCGCTCCTCATTGGAACGATGCAGTACGCCATTTCGGCGGTGACGGGCAGCGGCACCCAGGTACTGGACTCGAACGGCAACAACATCACCGCAAACGTGAGCGGCGGTCAACTCGGCGCGCTGGTGCAGATCCGAAACGCGACGCTTCCCCAATACCAGTCTCAGCTTGATCAGCTCGCTCAGAACGTCGCCGGCGCCATCAACGCTCAGCTTGCTTCGGGCGTGGATCAAAGCGTTTCGGCTGGCGCGCCCCTTTTTACGTATAACGCCGCGGCTCCGGCCAAGACGCTTGCGGCGGCATCCATCACGGCCAGCCAGTTGGCGGCGGCATCTTCGAGCAATCCGGGCGGAAACGACAATGCCGTCGCGCTTTCCGGTCTTCAAAACGCCGCCATTGGAACACTAGGCGGATTCACAGTAACGCAGTTCTACGGCAACCTGTCATCCGCGGTCGGACGCGACATCTCGAACGCGCAAGACGATCAAACGACGCAGCAGCAGCTTCTCGCGCAGGCGCAAAGCCTCCGTTCCCAGAATTCTTCGGT
This sequence comes from Bryobacterales bacterium KBS 96, assembly GCA_000381625.1. Classification (GTDB taxonomy): domain Bacteria; phylum Acidobacteriota; class Terriglobia; order Bryobacterales; family Bryobacteraceae; genus KBS-96. The sequence goes on along the minus strand of KB906767.1, from coordinate 5,585,456 downwards.
GTCCCTGGATGAAGAAGCGGCCCGGCTGCTGCAATATCAACAGGCCTATGAAGCAACTGGCAAGTTGATCACCGTGATCAACCAGATGACACAGACATTAATGGGACTCATTCCAACAACTTAATTTCATGTTCAACACAATCTCAACGGCCAACGAACGCTTCCTTGCGGATTTGTCCAACCTGGAAGGCCGGCTGCTCACGGCTCAGCGGCAGGTCTCGAGCGGCCTGCGCATGCAGTCCGTGGCGGACGATCCCGATCAGGTCTCGGCTTTGTTGGAAGTGAAGGCCCAGATCGCGCATAACAGCCAGTTGAAGTACAACTTGGGACGCGTCCAGACCGAAGTGAACGCAGCGGAAAGCGCCATCAATACCGCCGCCACGCTGATGGACCGGGTGCGGCAGATCGCGGCTCAAGGAGCAAGCAGCACGACGACCGTGGATACGCGGACGCAGCTTGCGGGCCAGGTTAAAGACATCATTACCGAAATGTTCGGCCTGACCCAGACGCAGGTGGAAGGACGGTACGTATTCAGCGGCGACTCCGATCAAACAGCGCCCTATCTCAACGTGGATCTTACTCAATCAAACGGCATCGGCGCTTATCAAGGTTCAAGCGCAACGCGTCAAGTGGAACATCCGAACGGGTCCATTTTCTCGATCTCGTACACGGCCGTGCAAGTGTTCGATTCCGGCGGCTCGTCAACCAGCGTGTTCCAGTCGCTAACAGCTCTGTACAACGATTTGCAATCCAGCAATATCGCGGGCCTCGCGACCGACGCGGACAACATCGGGACCGCGGCAAGTTTCCTCGACGGCCAGCAAGCGCGCTACGGCGAAATCCAGAACCAGGTTTCGGACGCCATCTCGGCGCAGCAGAAGCTCGATACACAATTGCAGACTCAGTTGAGTAATACGCAGGATGCCGATTCAGTGTCGGCCATCATGGAGTTGCAAAAAGAGTCAGTCGCCCAGCAGGCCGCGCTACAAGCCCATGCGGCCCTGCCGAGAACCTCGCTGTTTAGCTTCATCGGGTGAGCAGGTCCAGAGCAGCTTCAGGCGTTCTTTACAATATAAAGTACATTGCGATACGACTTAGCCGCCGCAAGCCCTGCACCTTTCCGGAGGACGGATAGAGTATCGCTTCGTGCCTTGCCGGGATACGAACATTCTCATCCAGAACGATAACTTGTTTGTGAACGATCGCCCCTATGGGCAGCTTACTCGTGGTTCGTCAATTCTCGTGGATCACGGCGTGGTGTCGGTCTCTGGCTCCACGATTCACTGACCCGGCATGTCACGATGAAGTTATGCCGGAGAAGAAGCGTCGCGAAGAAGTTCTGAAAGAAGCCTGGATCGGCGATGCCGTTTTGTGTCTGTACGCCCGGCAGAAGATTTTACGCGAGGATGGGCGCCTTGACGGCGAGAAGTATGCACGGATGACTTCGAACCGCTTTCTCGCGTCCATTGGTGAAGCGAGCGAAATAGAAGCCGGAATCGGCCGGATCTTCGAGCGCGACGGTCTCAAAGCAGCTTATCTTCACATCGAACAGAAACTGATGCCAGTGTTTGAGCGCCAGGAACAGAACTACCTGAAAAGAAGCACGGATCGCTCCGCAGGCGTGACATCCCTGAGGCCGAGGCCTGATGGGCGCCGTCCTCACGCTATCGTGTGAATAGACTCTCTCTCTATCGCCCATGCGAAGTAATCTAAACCGGCTGCTGCCGCTGGCTGCGGTGTGTCTGGGCCTGTTCAGCGCGGGACTTTATCTCGACGCATCACACGCCCATTTGCGGCCGCCCGCGCGCCCCAGCGCGGACCTGCGCCAGGCGCTGACCGCGATCACGCCCGATGCGCTGCGAGGCGATCTTTCTTTTCTGTCGTCCGATGCGCTTTCCGGCCGCTATACGCCTTCCGCCGGGCTGGACGTCGCGGCGGATTTCATTGCTTCACGATTTCGAGCGAGCGGCCTGGAGGCTCCCGTTCACGACACGTATTTCCAAAATGCCGATTTGACCGAGTACCTGAAGGCGGAGCCCGGCAAACACACTATACGGACAGATCAGCCGGTCCAGTGCAAAAACGTGATCGGGATACTGCGCGGCTCGGACCCGGTGCTGAGGGATACCTACATTATCGTTTCCGCGCACTACGACCATATTGGGACATTGAAGACGGCGGCCGGACTGACCTCGGCAAAACCGGCCAGCGATCACGATGAAATCTACAATGGCGCTAATGACGATGGCAGTGGGACGGTTTCGGTCATTGCAATCGCACAAGCATTCGCGAATTTAAGAGTGCGCCCGAAGCGCTCTCTCATTTTTATGACGTTTTGTGGCGAAGAACTCGGGTTGCTCGGTTCGCGCTACTATGCCGAGCACCCCGTCGTCCCTCTGAAGCAGACAATCGGGAATATCAACCTCGAGCAAGTGGGCAGAAGCGACGGAGACATCAAAAAAGGCAGCGCTTCGCTAACGGGCTTTGACTTCACTAGTCTGGGCGCTCTCTTCGAACGCGCCGGCGAAAGCTACGGAATCCGGGTTTATCAAGATAAGCGAAGCGATAAATATTTTCGCGCCAGCGATAATTACAGCTTCGCGAAGTATGGCGTTCCCGACAACACCCTTTGCGCCGCTTTCGAGTTTCCCGACTATCACGGTCTCAAGGACGAGTGGCCCAAAATCGATTATTCGCAAATGGCGCAGATCGACAAGCTGACGGCAGCGGTTGTCTGGGAGCTCGCGAACTCCAAGACGGCGCCGTCCTGGAATGCCAATAATCAGAAAACCAAGCTCTTCCGGGACGCCGCTGCCGTCACATATGGCGGAGCGTCGATTCTCGCCGCGCGCTAGCGCAGGCTTCTCATCCGTCCAGCTTCTGAAGCATCTTCACGACGACGTCGCCGATCACCTGAAGGCTGCCGGCGCTTAGCTTGTCCATCGTGTCTTTTTCCGTGTGCCAGTAGGAATTGTTCGGCCCGTAATCGAAATCGATGATGTCGAGAGCATTCGTACCTGCACTGACAAACGGAATATGATCGTCGTCGATGCCAGCGCCGGTTCTCAAGAAATATTTGCCGTATCCGAGGTCATCCGCCGTTTGAAGCATAAGTTCGCGCAGCGATTGCGACGAGTTCATGTCATTCACGATGTCCAAATCTTTGTCGCCGATCATATCGACGTTAATCAGCGCCTTCACGCGTGAGAGCGTGCCGTCGGCGGCCCATTTGGTTTGCAGATGGCGGCTGCCATACAAGCTGTCCGTATCGGACCACTGCCCGACCGCCTCTTCTCCGTCAAACCACACCAACACGACATCATCCTGGTGTTTTGTGTGAGCGATCACACGCGCCAGTTCCAGCAGAAACCCCGCCGATGACCCGGCGTCGTTTGCTCCCACAAACTGAATCATCGGTATTGGCTTCGTATCGTAATGACCCGTCACCACCACGGCGGCTTTGCCATTGCCGGGAAATTTCGCGACGATATTGGCCATGGAGACCGGGCCCGCCGGCGTTCTCGCCGTAAATGAATCGAGCGACACCTCCGCGCCCAGCGGCTTCAGTTCCGAAACGATCCAAGCACGCAGTTTTCCGATTGCAGCAGAACCGGCCGGGCGCACGCCGAAAGCTACCGTGCGGCGCGTGTAAGCCAGTGCGCGTGTACCGCTAAACGCGGTTTTTGGCTTTACCGGAGCAGTAGCGCAGGCCACGGCGGTGAACGTAAAACACACGATTAGAACGCGACAAACGCGATTATGACTAAACATTACAGTCAGTTTTGACGATGGTAATAGCAGTTCGGAAAGGAGCGCTCAGAAAAATCCGTCAGTCGTACTGAGAGTTTCGGTATTAAAAAGCGACTGTTGTATTATAACCGTACTAACACTGCCGGAATATTGGGCAAGTTGAAATGCAGTCGGTAGGTCAAACACTTCGCGAGGAGCGCCTGAGGCAGGGGCTCACGCTCGAACAGATCGGGGCGATCACCCGAATCTCGCTTAACCGTCTCTCGGCAATTGAGGCCGACGACGTGGGCCTGTTTGGGTCCGCTTTCTTCTACAAGAGTTTTACGCGGCAGTTTGCGGAGGCCTTGCGGCTCGATTACGCGCGTCTGGAAGAAGCGGTGCGCACCTCCGCCGAATCGCTCCCCACTCCCCTCGTACCGGGCCAGGAAGAGCACACTTACGCCTGGAAAATACCCGCAATCCGGCCACAGCGGCGGTCGGGCTTTCGGTGGGTTCTGCCTGTTCTGGCTCTGGTTGCGGTAATGGCGGGCTGTTCGGGGCTTTATGCGGTGTGGCAACGGACGCAGGGATCTGTTTCCGGCAATAGCTTTGAACCCGCAGCTAGCGAAGGGAGCGGAACACCGGCAATTTCGTCACCTACAGCGCCACCCGTGGCCTTCGGCCAGATCGGAACATCGGCGGTTGCCGCTAAGCGGGGCGCCACTCAGCCTCAGGATCGGCAGAGCGCAACAGCCCCGCCGACGACTGTTCCGGGCGAACGCCTCCTCTTGAAGGTCTCAGCACTGGAAAAGTCCTGGCTCTCGATCGATAGTGACGGCAAGCACGTCTATAGCGGCCTGCTTGCCGCGGCAGATACAAAAGTGTTTGAGGGCCGCGAAACCGCCACGGTTCGCACAGGCAATGCGGGCGGCATCAATGTGGTTTTTAACGGCAGAGAAATCGGCCGCCTCGGATCGCGCGGGGAGGTCATGACCGTACTGTTCACGCCGACCGACTACGAGATCCTACTGCCAACTTCAGCCCGGCTGGAACTACTACCCGTTTCCAATATCAGTGAGTAGAGGGCGCCGTGCTTGATCCACTCTTGCTGCGCTGGGCCCTCTCGAGCCGCCGTTTCCGGCGTTCGAGCGTGAGCAGTTCGTGTCGCCGGCGCAGTTTGATGCTGCTATCGACCTTTCCCCAAAAGCGCCGGAAATAATCGATCGCTGACCAGACTGCAAAGACGACGACTCCCCACATCACGAGCAGTCCCCACCATCGGATAGCCGGCCACCGAATAGCGAGCATCAGAAGAGTCACTCCGAGCACCTGGGTCACCATCTTGGTCTTGCCCAACTCGCTGGCTTTTATCGTATAGCCCTCGGCGGCCGCGATGCTTCGCAAGCCGGAAACTGCAAATTCACGCCCGATAATGACGATCGCCATCCAGCCCGGCAGGAGCCGGATCTCGACCAGCGACACCAAAGCCGCTGAAATCAGCAATTTATCCGCGATCGGATCGAGCAGCGTTCCGACTGTCGTAACCTGCCCCCAGCGCCGCGCAAGATAGCCGTCGAGCAGATCGGTCACCGCGCAGGCAAGAAACACCGTGAGAGCAAAGAAATCGCTGGCAATCAGCAGCTTGCCGTTTATCGCGAGACGGAGGGTCCGCTCGACCAGTGCCCAGACCAGCAACGGGACGAGGAAGATTCGGGTCAGTGTGAGGGCGTTCGGAAGGTTCATTCAGCCCGTAATCAATATAGACCAGTTTACGAGAGAATCAGCCAAAGCACGACTCTCGTAATCATGGCTCAGCTAAGATTCTGAAACCAAGTACTCCGACAACAGATTGCGGAGCGACTCGGGAGTCTCCGCAACGATATCGCAAGCATCTTCCAGATACTCCTTCGATAGAATAGCCGCCCGCTCGTGCAGCAGATGCATGGCCCGTCCCTCGCCCAAAGGGAGCCGGAACCGCTGCCGTGAAACGGGATCGAGCGCAATCCGCTGATCGATTTTACCCAGCAGTTCGGCGATGCCGAGGCCGGTTTGCGCCGAAACCAGCACGGCTTCGGTTGCGTTTTGGCGCGCCGTTTCCCCCATGATGCGATGAGTCAGCGTTTCCGGGTCCTGATCGGCGCCCTGATGCTCCAGCCGATCAGCTTTGTTGAGCACCAGGATTTCAGGAGTGGTTTCGGCGCCGATCTCGCCGAGAACCGTCAGTACGTGGGCGGTATGCTCCGAGGCGTCGGAAGATGTGACATCCACAACGTGGAGCAGGAGCACTGCCGCCGTAACCTCCTCTAGGGTCGCTCGAAAAGCATCCACCAAGGTAGTCGGCAGGTTACGGATAAACCCGACTGTGTCACTGACAAGCACCCTTCTACCGGACGGCAACCGGATCTGGCGTACGGTGGGATCCAGAGTCGCGAACATTCGGGAATCGGCCAGCACTTCGGCGCCAGTGAGCCGGTTGAACAGCGTTGACTTGCCCGCATTGGTGTAGCCAACGAGGCTGACTGTCGATAGTGGGACCGCCTGCCGTTGCGAGCGCTGCACGCTGCGGGTAGCGCGGACACGCTCGATCTCCTGCTTGAGCTTTGCGATGCGCTTTGCAATGCGCCTTCGGTCCGTTTCCAGTTTTGTTTCGCCGGGCCCGCGTGTCCCGATGCCGCCGCCCAACCGCGACATTTGCACGCCGCGTCCCGTCAATCGGGGCAACAGGTAATTGAGCTGGGCAAGCTCAACCTGCAACTGCCCTTCCCTGGTGCGAGCTCGCGCGGCAAAGATGTCGAGTATCAACTGAGTGCGGTCGATGATTTTGCAGTCGAGAGCACGCTCAAGATTCCGCAGTTGCGTGGGGCTGAGTTCGCGGTCGAAGATAACGGTATCGATGAGATCGCCACGCACGCTCGCCTTGATCTCGTCTACCTTTCCGGACCCGATTAGCGTAGCTGAGTCAAGCGCCGGACGCTGCTGCAGGATACGGCCCGCGACAATCGCGCCCGCGCTGTCCGCAAGAGCCGCTAACTCTTCCAGCGACTCTTCGGGCGACACGCCGGCGGCGGAGGCCTTTTGCGCACGCGGCGCTCGCGTGAGGTCGACCCCAACGATCAGCGCGCGTTCCGGAGATGATTCCATTCACTTGCGCTCAAAAATAAAGCCGGCATTCAAAACAAAGAGCACCTGAAGGCGGCCATTCCGTTGAAGACGTCCGCTCCCTGACGGTCGCGGTTCGGTGCGGATAACTCGGCGTCGCCTTTCATTTCCGCGGTCCGCAGGGCCTTGGGAGGACTCCACAACGCGTGACCTCAGTTGGAACCCTCCGGCAGTTCCGGAACCGGCGCCCCCGGAGCCAGAGTTCCCGAAGGCACGTGTGCGCCGGGGGCATGAAATGGCTTCGAAACGACCACGGTCGAGATAGCGTGTTTGAAGATCAACTGCTCCTGATTGTTCGTCTCGAGAATGACCGAGTATTTGTCGAAACTCTTAATGCGTCCTGACAGTTTTACACCGCTGATCAGATAGATCGTAAGGAAGATCTTGTCCTTGCGGGCATTGTTCAGGAACGCCTCCTGGATGTTCTGCGCAAGCTTGTCCATTTGCTTTTCCTTCTTATTATTTAATTTAGGCTTCGCTTTAAAAAGACCAGGACCGGGGGCGGGCGTGCCCAGCCTTCCGGCGTATAGATTCATCTCTATAGTAACGGTATCTACTAAGCACAATCGCCGGCTCCCGGCGAGCGTTCTAGAGAGGGCCGCTCTATCGCGTTATGCTCAAACCGTATGGAGCGGAGCGCGAGGAGCTTTGAACGCACGGGGCGCACCCTCGCGTTTATCAGTGTGATGGCCGGCATCGCTCTCGCCGCCGCGAAGATTATTGTGGGCCTTGCCGCCAATTCGACGGCGGTGGTTTCGGACGGTTTTGAAACGACCGCCGACGTTCTGACCTCCGGCATCGTATTCACCGGGTTGTGGCTTGCGAGCCGGCCGCCGGATGAAAACCATCCTTACGGGCACGGCCGCTACGAAACTCTGGCGGGCCTGGCGGTAGGCGCTATTCTGCTAATTACCGGCGCAGCCATCTGCTGGCACAGTTTCGTATCGATGTCGGCGCCGGGGCAAGTGGCCGCTTTCGCCCTTTACCCGCTATTTGCTGCGGTCATTGTCAAGGTCGCGCTCGCTACGTTGAAATTTCGCTTCGGGCGCCTTATCTCCAGCACGTCATTAACGGCCGATGCCTGGCACGACATCACCGACTTGCTCTCAACAACGGTGGCACTGGTCGCGGTCGGCCTGAGCGTGTGGGACCCGGAAAAATTCCACAAAGCCGATCACCTTGGCGGCATTCTGATCGGATTCATTGTCATATTCGTGGGCCTGCGATTAATGCGAAACACAGCCGATCAGCTAACGGACATCATGCCGGACGAAGATCTCCTGGAGCAGATTCGGTCCGTGGCGTTGCATGTGCCGGGCGCGGCGGGAATCGAAAAGTGCTTCGCCCGGCGCACGGGATTTCAGTACCATGTGGATCTGCATCTTGAAGTGAACCCGGATATGACGGTCCGCCAGTCGCATGAGATCGCCAGCCAGGTGAAGGAGAAGATTAAGAAAGAGCTGGACTGGGTGGCGGATGTGCTCGTTCACGTGGAGCCGTCACCGGGGCACGGGCGTGAGCCTCAAACCGCGGGCGGCCGCGGAAGGCGCGAGAGCGGAACCTGAACGAACGGGTTCCGCAAGTCCAGAATCTGCAAGAAAACATGGAAAACAAGGAAATCGCGCGGCTGTTATCGGAAACGGCCGATCTGATGGAAATTGCGGGCGAAGATAGTTTCCGCATTCGAAGTTATCGCAACGCCGCCGCGGCTATCGAGAGTCATCCGGAACGCGTCGTCGATATCGTGCGAGCTACCGAAGGCAAGATAACCGGAATTCCCGGCGTTGGCAAGGGAATCGCCTTCGCGCTGGTTGAGATCGTGCAACGCGGGTCATTCGACCGGCGCGACGAAATGCTGGAGAAGTATCCGGCTTCGGCGCTTGAACTATTGAAGATACAGGGCCTCGGCCCCAAGGGCATTGCCCTTCTCTACCAGCACTATGCTGTCAGAAATGTCGACGACCTCGAGAAGATCTGCCGCGAACAAAAGCTGCGGTCGCTTCCGCGCATGGGCGCGAAGCTTGAGGAGAAAGTGCTGCGCTCCATTGAGGCGTACCGGAAGAGCGCGGGCCGATTCCTACTGAGCTTTGGTCGCCGCATCGCCGATGAATTGATCGCGGAGTTCCGGCAGATCGAGGGCATCGAGCGGGTTGAAGCTGCCGGCAGCTTGCGGCGAGGCAAGGAGACTATTGGCGACCTCGATCTTCTCGTCACTGGTCCGGGCGCCGCTCGTTCGCTCGACCATATCGCCGGACACGCCAAAGCACACGAGATCCTCGGCCGCGGCGCGAACAAGGCCAGCGTGCGATATGGACTGGAGGGATTACAAGTTGACGTGCGCGCGCTGCCCGCGGAAAGCTTTGGAGCGGCCATGCAGTATTTCACCGGCAGCAAGGAGCATAATGTCGTCCTACGAACTCTGGCTGTAAAACAGGGGCTCACGCTCAATGAATACGGCCTGTTCACGCTCGAAGGGAACGAACGCGTCGCGGGCGACAGTGAAGAACAGATCTATCAACGGCTCGGGTTTCAGTGGATTCCTCCGGAGATGCGGGAGAACTCCGGCGAGTTGGACGCCGCCGCGGAGGGCCGGTTGCCCGCGCTGATTCAACTCAACGACATTCGCGGCGACCTGCACATGCACACGACGGAAACCGACGGCAAAGCGTCGCTGCGCGAGATGGTGGACGCGGCGGCAGCGATGGGATACGAGTACATCGCCATCACCGACCATTCGAAAGCACTTGCCATGGCGAATGGACTGGACGAAGCCCGAGTGGTCGCTTTCGCCAGGAAAGTGCGTGAGCTGAACCGGGAAGGATTGCCACTGCGGCTTTTTTCAGGCCTGGAATGCGACATTCTGCGCAACGGCGACATGGATTTGTCGGAAGATGCTCTCGCCGAATTGGACCTTGTGATCGGCAGCGTACACAGCTATATGAATCTCGAAGCGGCGGAGGCGACCGACCGGCTGCTTCGGGCGTTGGACTCTCCCTCCATGCGCGTGATGGGACATCCGACCGGACGCATTTTGCTGCAGCGCGATGGCTTCCCCTTCGATTTCGAGGCTGTCTCCAGCAAGGCCGCCGAGCGTGGCGTCTGGCTGGAAGTAAATGCAAGCCCGGAGCGCCTCGATTTGTCCGCTCCACTATTGCGTTCCGCCAAGCGCAAGGGTGTGCGCTTCACCATATCGACGGATTCACACCAGATCCGGCACTTGCAAAATATGCAGTACGGCATTACGATGGCCCGGCGCGGCTGGCTGCAAGCCGGCGACGTCATGAATACTCTGCCGCTCAAGCAATTTGAAGAAGCGATTGCGCGGAGGTAAGTATGAGGAATCGCTGTTGCCCGCTTTGCCGTAAGTAACATTGACCATACCTCCCGGTTGTGCGCTGGAGATCATCTTGCGTGAGGCAACATTGTTGATCGCGAGCGCGGGACGGTTCGTGATAAGCTTACCCCTCGATTGAGGTCGCTCGTAATTTTCAGCTTCAAGAGGGAACACGATGCTTACTAGACGCATGGGAGCGGTTCTGGTTCTCGTTTGCTGCTCCGTCTCTGTTTTGTTTGCGCAATCCGAGCGCGGAACCATTACTGGCTCGGTGAGTGACTCCTCCGGCGCTGTCGTGCCCGGAGCCACAGTCACCATTACGAATACCGCAACAAACGTTGCAACAACTCTTACCACCAATCAAGCCGGCAGCTATACGGCACCCAGCCTGCCGGCCGGCACATATAACGTCCGCGTTGAAGCGCAAGGCTTCCGGCCGTCTGAAGAAAAAGGCCTGAAATTAAACGCGGCGACGACGGTCCGGGCCGACGCGGCTCTTGAAGTCGGCGCATCCAAGCAAGCCGTCGAAGTGCAGGCATCCGCAGTGCAGCTTCACACCGAAGATGCGAAATCCAGCGTGACGATATCGAACAAACTCGTCAACGATCTTCCGCTGGTCGTGGGCGGGGCGGTTCGCAGCCCCTTCGATTTAGCTGTCCTCACGCCCGAATCGAAGAACCTTGGCGGCGACAATGGGTTCTCGCTCGGCGGCGGACAAGCCGCAAGCTACGGAACGACGCTAGATGGGATTTCCGCCAATACCACTCGCGCGCTCAGTAAAAGCTGGGTCTCATCCAATTCGCCATCCGTCGAAGCCATCACTGAATTCACTGTCGACACAAACGGGTTTAAGGCGGAATACGGGCATGCGGGCGGCGGCGTCATGACGTTCGTAACGAAGTCCGGCACGAATCAATTTCACGGTTCTGCTTATGAGTTCCTTCGCAACAACGATTTCGACGCCAACAATTTTTTCAACAATTCGAAAGGCATCCCCGTGCCGATCTATAAACAGAACGATTTCGGCGTCACGGTGGGCGGCCCGGTCTGGATACCGAAGATCTATAACGGCAGAGATAAAACGTTTTTCTTCTTCTCTTATGAGGGATTCCGGAACCGTAACGGCGCTACCGGCTTTACGACGACAGTCCCAACTCCCGAGATGTACCAAGGCGATTTCAGCAACTGGGTCGACGCAAGCGGAAAACAGATTCCGATTTTCGATCCCACGACTCAAGTGCAAAACGCCGATGGAACAGTGACGCGCACCCAGTTCGCCGGCAACAAAATACCGCAGAGCATGTTTAGCCCTCTTGCTCAGAAAGCGCTCTCGGTCTTCTCGGGAGGCGCCGGGCTCATTAAGCCCAACGTGAGTGGAGCGCCGGGCACGATCGGCTATGTCACCAATAACTATGCCGTCGATAATGGAACGGATGTCCAACCGGTTAACAAATGGAGCATCAAGGGCGATCACATCTTTAACGAAAAGCACCGTATTTCCGGCTATTACGGTTATGATCGCGAGTCAGTGGTGCCCGGGCCGGATGGTCCTCCAAACCTTCCCGGACTTTGGTCGAATTTCAACGATTTGCGGCAGGACAGCGATGTTGTCCGCTTTAGCTGGGATTGGGCGCTCAGCGCCACGAAGTTCAACCATTTTTATGCCGGAGGCGATAACTGGCGGCAGAATCACAACCCGCTACAGGCATACACAGGAAATTGGAAAGATAAATTTTGCTTGCCGAATGTGCCCGACTGTAACCAAAACCTGGTGAATCTCTCGTTCTCAAATGGTTACTTCGGTCAATATCAGCAGCCGAGCGTGTTCCAGAACCAGGTTGGCGGGCAGGCCAACAACGGGTCCGAGAACACGATCTACGGATATAACGATGACTTCACCTGGATACACAACAATCATTCGTTCAAATTCGGCGGACAATACCAATTGAGCCACTACAACGGATTTGGCCGGCAATGCGTGGCCGGTTGCGCCGGATTCAGCTACACGGAGACCGGCGTTCCCAATGGCACGAATCCAAACGCGGGAGGAAATCCATTCGCCTCGTTTCTGCTCGGCTATGCCGATAGCGGCTCGCTCGATACCGTCCGTTTCATCGGACAGCAATGGCCTTATTTCGCGGGCTACTTTCAAGACGACTGGCGCATCACAAGTAAATTAGTATTGAACCTTGGCCTGCGTTGGGAAACAACCCTTCCGCCAACGGGCCTCAATGACGAGTGGAGCGATTTTTCTCCAACGACGTCGAATCCCGGCGCAGCAGGCCGTCCTGGGGCGGTCATCTTTGCCGGTTCCGGCGCCGGCCGCGTCGGCTCGCGCCGCCTCGCGGATTCCTATTTCAATGCTTTCGGGCCCCACGTCGGTTTTGCCTATTCCAAAGATTCCAAGACCGTGATTCGTGGCTCTTACGCAAGGTCTTTCGGCGCGATTACGACGGTCAGCGGGTCGACCCACAATATGGGATTCACTCTGACGCAGTCGTTCAACAATACTTCGGGAGGACTATATCCGACCTTCCTGTTCGACCAAGGCCTGCCGTCTTGGACGCCTCCGCCGTTCATCAATCCGTCGGTTTCGAATGGCGCTAGTGTTTCCTGGTTTCAGGGCCAAGAAGCAACCCGACCCCCGGAGTTCAATAATTTCAATCTCTCTATCCAACGCCAGATTGGAAGCTCCATGGTGGTGGAGGCCGGTTATAACGGCGTGATGGGTTCCCACCTGCAATCGCAATTGCTGAACTACAATCAGGTGCCTAGCAGCTATCTGACAGCCTTCGGTTCCGTGGCGCAAAGCATCGGTGTTCTCAATAGCAAACTGGGATCGCCGCTCGCCAACGAATGGGGCATCGGTGAGCCCTATCCAGGCTTCATCAAACAGTGGGGAAGCCGCGCGACGGTCGCCCAGGCGCTCCGTCCGTACCCGCAGTACTCGTCAATCGACACCTATGCAGGCGGTGGCGATCACAGCGGCCATTCCACGTATCACGCGCTAATTCTTAGCTTCCAAAAGCGATACACCGCGGGTCTTACGATTCAGAGTTCGTATGTATTTTCGAAACTGCTCACCGACTCCGATAGTTATTGGGGCAGCGGTCAAGCAGCGGACCAATACAACCGGCGGCTGGATAAGTCGATCGGACAATTTGACGTAACTCACAATTTCAAATTTGCCGCTGTTTACGATTTGCCCTTTGGCCAAGGCCGAAGATACTTGACCCGAGGGCCGGCCTCCTGGGTGCTGGGCAATTGGCGCATAACGAGCGTAAACCTCTATTCGAGTGGAACACCGGTGGCCGTCACTACGAGTTATGGCCTGGCGTTATCGAACGGCCGCACACCCGCCTATGTCACGTCGTATGAAGGCTGGCAACCCGCGCAGTGGGCAAACGGCAGCTTCAATCCCGCGGTGGACCGCTTCTTCTCTCCCTACGGCTCCGGGCCATTCCCGTTGCAGGGTACGGGAACATCGCTGGACGCATACGGGAATGCGACGCGGTACAATCCAAAACTTCGGCAATTCCCAAATTTGACGGAGAACATGTCGATCACGCGCGTGTTTCCCATACACGAATCGGTGCAACTCGAGTTTCGGGCCGAAGCCTTCAACGTGTTCAATCGCGTTCGCTTTGGAACCGGATCCACCCAACTACAAGATCCGAATTTCGGCCGCCTGACCAGTTCCGGAGATCTGCTCAATACGCCACGCCAGTTACAACTCGCCTTGAAGCTGTACTTTTAATTAGTGAAGCCGGCCGATTCAGCGGACGGCTCGGGCAAGCGAGCCCCTGCATCCGGCTCGATTACAGCCGGCAGGCAGGGACTTATCTCGGGGCTACGTGTTCTCGTATTAGTTTGGCCAACGATTCCAAATATGAAGTCGTAGCCCCTTTTAGACGTAGGTCATTCCGACCGTGTCATGTTCTCTACTCGTAGCGCAAGGCTCGTATCGGGTCGACTTTCGTCGCCCGGCGCGCTGGAATGTAATATGCCGCCAGTGCAACCAACGCGAGGAGCGCGGCCACGCAGGTAAATGTAAGCGGGTCGGAGGGACTGACGCCATAAAGCAGACTCGACATAGAGCGCGTAAGCGCCAGCGAGGCAATTGCCCCAAGCACCATGCCGATCAGAGTCAGTTTCGCCCCCTGCCGCATGATGAGGCGCAAAACGTTCGATCGCTGCGCGCCGAGCGCCATGCGAATCCCGATCTCGCGCGTGCGCTGGGTCACGAGATACGACATCACGCCATAGAGGCCCACAGCCGCCAGCACGAGGGCCAGCACCGCGAACGTGGCGAGCAGAAACGCCTGAACACTCGCGTCGTGTGTATTGCCGGCGATGGCTTCTTCCATGGTTTGCGGCTCGAACAGAGCGAGACTGGGGTCCAGCCTCCGCACTTGGCCGCGAATCGTCGGCAGCACCGCCGCCGGCGGGATTCGGGTCTTCACCGTCAGATAGCCATAACCTTCATAGGCAAGCGTAAGCGTAAAGGGAAAATAAGCTTGCGGCATCGCCTTCGCTCGTATTCCGTACTCCTTTACATCGCCAACAACGCCGATGACCGTTACTTTCACGTTGTTCCAATGAAATGACCTGCCAACCGGGTTTTGATTTCGCCAGAAGGTTCGCGCCATCGTTTGACTGATGGCCGCAACAAAGGCGACGTCCGGCGGAACCTTTAGCTTGCCTCCTTGCGATGCCTTGTACAGGTCAAACAACTTCTGCGAGGACACCGCCGCACGATCCAGATCTTCGGCATCCAAATTTCTTCCCTGAAGAACCGGGATGCTCAACGTGCGGAAATAATCGGGGGTGATGTAGTTCCATCCAACGAGCTGGTTCGATAGCGCCGGATCGGTCTCGCCGTCTACTTTGAGGTAACCGTTGTTACCGCCATGCATCGGAATCTCCATGGAGACCGCGGCGTATTTCACGCCAGGCACGGCCCGGACACGCTCCATCAACTGATCGAAAAACTGCCGCCGTTTTGCAAGGGTCGTGTATTTTGTGTCCGGGAGATTGATGAACGTGGTCAGCACGTTGCGCGGATTCACGCCGACGTCCGCACTTCGCAGACGCGCAAAACTGCGCAGTAAAAGCCCGGCGCCCACCAGCAGCGTCAGTGTAATGGATATTTCCGCTACTACGAGCGCATCACGCAACGTCTGGCGAGTTTGCGCGGCGCTCAACACCGATTGTGCACCCGCCTTCAATTCCTCGTTGAGACCCAACTCGGAAATTCGAAGCGCGGGAGCCAGCCCGAACAAGATTCCCACCAGAACGCTCACCGCAATCGCAAACAGCAGCACGGGGCCGTCGATTTGGACCGGATTCGCACGTGGAATGGGAATTGACTTGGCGGATTCGAGCAGTCGCACATACCACGATGCCAACAGTATCCCGACCACGGCGCCGGCAAGGGCGAGCAGAATGCTCTCTGTGAGCATCTGGCGCACTAGGCGCAACCGTCCAGCTCCAAGGCTGGCCCTTAGCGCCATTTCGCGATATCGCGTGCTGGCGCGCGCGAGCTGCAGATTTGCGACATTAACACAGGCCACGAGCAGCATCAGCATCACGGCCCCCAGAAGAATCAGCAGCGGAGCCTTGGAATCGCCGGTCAATGTGTCCTTGAGGGGAGTGAGGACGGCGTGTACTTTGTTGTTGGTATCCGGATACTGTTTTTCGAGCCGCTGTGAAATCGCCAGCAAGTCGCCACGAGCGCGACCGAGCGTAACGCCGGGCTTCAATCGCCCCATCGCGTTCCAATGATGATTGCCGCGCGGCCCAAGTTCCTTGGGACTCATATCGCATGGAAGCCAGACATCCGTTGCGGCCCGGAAATTGAACCAGCGAGGCATCACGCCGACCACGGTGTATTTCTCGTCGTTCAGAACGACCGTTTTGCCGAGCGTATCGGCTCCGCCCCCAAAATGCCGTTGCCAAAAGCCGTAACTCAAAACCGCAACGCGGCTCTTACCAGCGACATCTTCGCCAGGCTCGAACGTGCGGCCAACCAAGGGCTGTACACCGAGCACGTCAAAGAAATTCGCTTGCGAATTGACGACAGCAGCCGATTCCGGCTCGCCCGCCCCGCTCGCGTTCATGATCGTTGGCCAGGAATAGACACTGGTCGCTTCGAGAGTCCGGTTCTGTGTCTGCCAATCCAGATAATCGGCGCCACTGAGTGGGTAATTGCCCGGCGCTTGCTCGGTTTCGAAGAATTGAACCAGTTGTCCAGGATCTTTGAACGGCAGCGGCTGCAAGAGAACCGAATTGACGACGGAAAAAATCGCGGTTGTGGCGCCGATGCCGAGCGCGAGCGTCAGCACAGCTACAGCCGTGAAGCCGGGATTGCGGCGAAGCTGCCGGAATCCGAAACGGAGATCCTGGAACAACGTCTCAGCGGAACTCCAACCCCACATCTCGTTGCTCCTTTCCCGCGCAAGCGTTCGATTGCCGAACCGGCGCATCGCCGCACGGTAAGCTTCTTCTTGCGACATGCCGGATTCGAGATTCTCCCGCTCTTCCATCTTGAGGTGGGAGCGAATCTCTTCTTCGACATCGTCGGCGGGCTTCCGCCGCCGAAACAGCTCCTGGATTTTCGAAAACTCACGGCGCCAGCTCATTACGCCTCCCTAGATTCCGCCGGTGTGAGGACACCGGTAATTGCCCGCACAAATCGCTCCCAGCGGGACGTCTCGGCCACGAGCTTCCGCCGCCCAGCGGGAGTCAGGCGGTAATATTTTGCCCGCTGCTTATTCTCAGAAACACCCCACTCGGCCGTAATCCAACCCTCCTGCAGCAGCCGCTGCAGCGCCGGGTAGAGTGAGCCATGCTCCACCTTCAGGGCGTCGTCGGACATGCGCTCAATTGACTTGGCGATACCGTGCCCGTGCGTCGGTCCCCAGCGCAAAGTGCGCAAAACCAACATGTCGAGCGTGCCGTAAACCAGTTCGATCCGGTCTGTTTTTCGCTTTGTGGGCATGTAGTAGCTGTTCTACCACATTTGGTAGTAGCTGGTCTACTACTGTGCGGAGCTCAGATTCGAGAATTGCGCTTCGTTGAAGGCAGGATAAACGTCCGCCCCTCACGGTCGCGGTTCGGTGCAGGGCAACCGGACGTCTTCGAGACCGTTGGTGGCCCGCAGGCTCATGGACACTCCGTTGAAGACGCATCTGAAAGCGCTGGGCGGCAGGTTGTCCGAACCCGCTCGCTCACGCGAGGCGGCTCTGAATGGAGGCAACCTGGAAACGGAGCCGCCGCGCGTCAGTAGGAGATCATGCTGAGGGGCGCAAGGTCGCTAGACTCAAAAGCAGCGCCCAAAATTCGCGTTGAAAGCAAATGCACTTACGCGCTGCTTCTGGAGAGTGTGCGGGTGGCACGATTGTCCGCACCCGCTTGCTCGCGCTTCACTGCGCCGGCATCGCGGCGGCGAGTTGATTCAGTTCATCGAGCGTTGTCTCGAGCGGGGCGCTTGCCTCGGCATCCTGCATTAGGAAATGGTCGATATCGGAACTCAGACGCAGGGCGGCATCGAGTTCTGGGTTTGCGCCCGAGACGTAGGCTCCCAGATTGATCAGATCCTCCGACCGTTCGAGAATCGCAAGCGCCTCGCGGATTCGCTGCGAAGCGGTTCGCTCGCCGGATGTAGCAATACGGGAAGCCAGCCGGCTGACGGAGTGAAGTATATCGATGGCCGGATAATGGCCGCGAGTTCCCAGGGCGCGCGATAGCTGTATGTGGCCGTCCAGGATAGCTCGGACAGCATCACAGATCGGTTCATTGAAATCATCTCCCTCCACCAGAACGGTAAAGAACCCGGTGATAGAGCCTCTCGGAAAATTGCCCGAACGCTCGAAGACTTTCGGCAGTAGCGCGAAGACCGATGGCGTGTAGCCCTTCTGGCTCGGGGGCTCGCCCGCGGCGAGGCCGATCTCGCGCTGCGCCATCGCCAGGCGCGTCACGGAGTCCATCACCAGCAGCACATCTTTGCCCTGATCGCGAAAATACTCCGAGACGGCCAGCGCCACGAATGCGGCACGAATACGAAGCGGCGCCGGGCGGTCCGAGGTCGCCACAATCACAACCGAGCGAGCCAGTCCTTCCGGGCTCAGTTCCTTTTCAAGAAACTCTCGAACCTCCCGGTTGCGTTCCCCGATCAGGGCAATCACGTTGACATCGGCGGAGCTGTGCCTCGCCATTGCGCCGAGCAGCGTGCTCTTTCCTACACCGCTTCCACCGAAGATGCCGATGCGCTGGCCTTTCCCGCACGGCAGCAAACTATCAATAGCGCGAATTCCCGTCGTGAGCCGCTGCTCGATGTTCTCGCGTTCGAGGGGTCCCGGCGGAGTCGCATTCAGCTCATAGTTTGCCTCCGCGATCACCGGGCCCCGTCCGTCGATCGGACGGCCGAATCCGTCAAGCACGCGGCCGAGGAGCGCCGGTCCCACTCTGACGCGCGCATCGTCGCTCCGGGCCACAATGCGATTTCCGAGTTGCAGGCCGCCGGTCTCTTCGAGCGGCATCGAAAGGACGTGACCGTTGCGGAAACCGATCACCTGTACGCGGATCGGCCTCTCCGCGGCTGTTCGAATCTCGCAGAAATCGCCGATGGCGGCCGCTGGCCCCTTCGATTCGATCAGCAAACCGACCACTTGCGTGACCACTCCGCCAGCCAGCAGCGCCTTGCTGCGCACAAGCGAACGAAAGTATGGTTCAAAATCGATCGGCTGCGAAACCGTATCCAATCTCATGATCTATCCTTGATTGCCGACAATGTCGGCGAAGCCGCGCTCAATTTCCTGCAGTTGTGCTTCTATGGAGGCGTCAAGTTGGCCGCGTTCTGTCTCGACGATTAGAGCCCCTCTATCAAGATGCCTATCCGCGGAAATTTCGATTCGCCGCTCAATTCCGCCCTGCTCGAGAACGCGGCGGAGCAATGGCACGGTGTCGGGATGCGTCCGGATCACATGAATCTCGCGCTGATCGATCTTTTCAAGAGCGGCTTTGACGAGACCGAGCAGAACCTCTCCGTCGACTGCGATCTCCCGATGCAGGATGCGCCTTGCGACCGCAACAGCCAGACGCACAAGCTCGTCTTCCGCATTGCGCCGCAGGACCGGGCCGGCCGCAACCAGATCTTGCATCATTCGCGAAAGCTTGCCGATCTCGGCGTGCAACTCTTGCTGAAGCGTCTGGCGTAGTTCTGCTTCGCCCTGTTCCCGCCCGGCAGCCAGCGCCTCGCTGGCCTTAGCTTCTCCCTCCTCCCGCGTCTGCGAGATCTCCCGCTCGAGTTCCTCGATCCGCTCCTCCAGGCTGGCGGCTTGGCCTGTACTTTCGCTCTCTCGTTCGGTGCGCTCCGGATCGTTGATGCCCGCTCCGGAACTGCTTGGCGCCGGCCACTCCATCGGCTGAATTGCCGCCGCACGATCGCCCGCGATGACCCTAGTCGACATACTGGTCGTTTGCCGCGTCGCCCAGGCTGATGACGCCTTCGCTTTCGAGCAACCGGACCGCGGCGATAATCTGTTGCTGCGCCATCTCGACTTCTTTCACCTTCACCGGCCCCATCGCATCCATGTCTTCCTTCAGCATTTCCGCGCCGCGTTGCGACATTACCTCCAGGAAGTGATTGCGCAGCAATTCGCTTGTGCCTTTGAGCGCAACGGTGAGCGCCTTTCGGTCTACCCGCGCCAACAGTTCACGGATACCCGCGCCGTCAACTCGCAACAGGTCTTCGAAGACGAACATCAGATGCCGAATGGTCTCGCCAAGCTGCGCATCGTTGTTTTCAATTGATTCGAGTATTTCCTTGGAAGCATTCTGATCCAGACGATTGAACATTTCCGCAACCGCGCGAACGCCGCCGTATGCTTCGCGGCTCGTTTCGCCAAGCGACTTCAGCTTCTGGCCGATGATCCCGGCAATCTTCGAGATGAACTCGGGTGAGATCTGGTCGAGACTGGCCATGCGAACCGCGACATCGGCCCTCAATTCGGACGGCAACGAATACAGGAGATTGGCCGCTTGCTTCGATCCAAGATGCGAAAGGATCAATGCGATTGTCTGCGGATGCTCACTGTGAATGAAATTCGCGAGTTGTTGTGGGTCTGCTTTCTGCAGCACGTCGAAGCCCGCCGCGTCGCCTCCAAGCGCCTTGCTTACGCGATCGAGCAAGCGGCGCGCGTGATCCGCGCCGAAGGCATGCACCAGAATTTTGCGGGCGTAGTCCATTCCGCCTTTCAGAACGTAGTCCTGCGCGACCAACATCTGATAGAACTCGCTCAGGACGTCTTCGGCAATCTCGCTGGTGATATTGGGGATACTGGCGATTTCGCGTCCGATGCGCTGCACCTCCTCCTCATCCAGTTCTCGGAGGACCGCGGCGCTAGTCTCTTCTCCCAGGATGACCATCAGAACCGCGGCCTTCTGCATGCCGGTCAGCTTCGCTATTTCCGCGGGCGCCGGCACGATCGCCTTCGCCGCGTCTGTTACTGCTTGCGTACTCACGGTTTCTCCTCAGGGTCACTTTTCTTCGCTCAGCCAGGAGCGAATGATCTGCGCCAGCGCGACTGGATCTTTCTGGGCCTCTTGCATCACCTGGTTAGTGAGGACTTCGGTTTTGGTTGTCGTCATCGGCGGCAACTTAAATGCTTCCCGTATGCCGGCGATTTGCTTTTCATGCTCGTCCATGTTTTGCGCCCCGGCATCTCCCGTCTCCGTACCTGAATGCGACCCGTCAACAGCGACTATTCCCTGTTCCTCTCGGGCTAGCTGAGCAGCCTCCAATTGTTTTTGCAATTCGGCAATGGCGGTCCGCGCCCTTTTGCGAGATCGGCCGAGCAGCATGGCCGCCATGAGGCCGAGCAGCAGCAGAACGACGGCCCCTAGCAGTACAGGCGCACGCGTCCAAGGTTTGGTTGGCTGACCGCTATTTTGGGATGCAGGAGGCGCCATCCAGGTGGGCGGCTGGGCATGAAGAGTCGCTTCGAACGGCAATGTATCGACCGTTAGCTGATCGCCGCGGATTGTGTTGAATCCCGCCGCGGCCGCTACGACGTCGTGAATCACTTTCAGCTCGCCGGCCGACGGGGCCTGAAGGACCTTATTGGGCCACGCGCCTTTTGTTTTGGCCACTTCCCATTTGACGTTTTGGTCCACCAGGACCGAAATGGACATGCGCCGGACGATGCCTTGCGGGAGCTTCATCTTACGGACCATGCGACTGGTCTCGTAATTCATGTTTTCGGTCCGCCTCGCGACGCCCCCACCGTTGACCGAGGTTCGCATGGTGGGCCTCGGCAGGTTCGATTGAGTGCCCGGCACACCCGCCGTATCGCGGCTGATGGACCCTTCCTCGGTACGTTGCGAATTGGTGATTACCGAATGCGTCGGATCGAAGGTCTCTTCGCTCTGCTCGCCGCTCGTCTGGTCGCAATCCAGATCGACGCTCGCGCGGTATTTCTCGGACCCGAGAAGCGGGTCGAGCACGGAATTGATTTTCGCGAGCGTCGTGGCCTCCATCTGTTTCTTCCAGACGAGATATTCTTCCGATGGCTCCGACCCATCGCCCGGTTTCTTGGGGCGGATCAACAGATTGCCCTGCATATCCATCACGGAGATCGATTCAGGCGTAAGTCCTTCAACTGCGCTCGCGACGAGTTGCGTGAGCGCTTGGGCATTCTGCATTGAAAGATGAGCGCCCGGTTTCAGTTTCACCAGCACGCTGGCTTTTGCCGGAAGGCGGTTCTCGGTGAACACGGAGTCTTTCGGGAAAGTGATATGGACACGTGCTTGAGATACTTCGTTCATCGACATGATGGAGCGCTCCAGTTCGCCCTCCACCGCGCGATGATAGTTGACTTGTTCGGCAAAATCCGTCGTACCCAGGTTCGTCCGGTCGAAGAGCTCATAACCAATCCGTCCGCTTTTCGGAATGCCGGCCGAGGCCATCTGAAGCCGCAGCTCCGGAATCTTCCCGGACGGAACAAGCAGTGTCGAGTTGTTATCGCCGAACCGGTATTCCACACCGCCTTCTTCCAGCTTCGCGATGACGGCGCCGGCGTCCTCCGCCGAGAGGTCCGAATAGAGCGGCTTAAAGTTGCGTTCGTGATTCCACCGCGTAAAGGCATAGAGAGCCGCCAAAACGAGAACCGCCGTAACCGACAGGCTTATGCGTTGCCTGAGGCTAAGACCTTGGGCGAATTTGCGGAGTTGGTTCATGCTCTGCGCCTGGACTTGCCGGGTGAATGGCCGCTATCCGTGTCAAACCTGCATCCGCATAATTTCCTGATATGCCGAAACGACCTTATTTCGAACTTGCATGAAGAGCTCGAACGACAAATCCGCGCGTTGGGTCGCGAGAACGGCCGTGTGCACGTCTTCGTTTTTGCCGGCGAGGAAATTTTCGACGCTTTGATTCGCCTGAACCTGGAAGCCCTCCACTGTATTCACGGCGGTCTTGAACATCGAATGGAAGACATTCCCCTCGTTGGGATCGCCGGAGGCAAGGGGAGATGCGGCCTGAATGGCCGTCGCGGGATTTGCAAGTGTCACGGGAGAGATGGGTGCGGTCATTTTGTAGCCTTATCCGTTGTTGTGCTGTTCGTTATGAATTCTCTGCTTAGTACAACTGTCCATAAATACGGTGACCTACGACGGGACCACTCCCTTGCGGCCGTGGCTCTGAACTGAGCCGCGCCGCCAGCAAACGGTTTAGAGCGGCTCTTCGATGCGCCATTGTATTTGCGGAACGGCGTACTTAGCGATCGCAATAAATTGCCGGTTAGCGTAATAAATCGATGGAACGTTGAATCATGTCCTTGACAGCCGACATTGCGGCTATATTGCCTTCATAGTTTCGAGTGGAGCCAATCAGATCGACCATGTCCTCAGAGGGATTTATACGTGGAAACGAGACATATCCGTCCTTGTCGGCGTCCGGATGCCCGGGCATGTAGCGCTTCTCGGGATCGCGTTGATCGACCACGATTTTGCTCACTTCAACGCCCGCCGATTCGGGATTCATCTCGACCTGAAACAAATCCGCAAAGGAAGAGGACACGTCCGTGGATTGAAACACCGCATCTTTGCGGCGATATGGCCCTCCATCAGGCGTGTGGGTGGTCTCTGCATTGGCGAGGTTCTCGACCAGCAACTCCGCCCGGGAGCGCTGCGCCGACATTCCCGACGCACTGACCGAAAGAGCGGAAAACAGGCTCATTACTGGCCGCCGTTCTGTATGGCCGACCGGATCTCTTTGATGCGGTCGTGGAGAATGTTTTCGGCCAGCGTAAAGCGCAGATCGTTTTCGGAAAGCATGCGGGCTTCCCGGTCCAGGCTAACGTCGTTGCCGTCGTTCTTCACTTTTAGGTTCGGGACGCCGACGATCCGCGGCTGCTCACCGCCGACGAGAGACTGAAACTCCTGCTGGAACTGGATGTCTTTGGTCCGATAGCCCGGCGTATCGATGTTCGCGATATTGGCGGTGACAAGTTTTTGCCGCGTCACCACCAGATCCATGTATCTTTCAAGCTGTTGCGAGACTCGGTCAAGCATACGCGGGGAAGAAAGCACGAAGCGTGCCAATCAGCGCCGCCGCGTGGGAATGCTTGCTGTTCCTTAGAAATACAGAACTGAACTACTTAGGAGATGCCGGCGGAGGGTACATGGACGGGTAAGCGCGTTTCATTTCGGACGCAACTTCACATGCCGTCCCAATTTGAACCAAGTCGCCTTTGCCGATACCGGGACACTCGTGCTTCTCGCGAATCCAAGCCGTCCTGTTTTCCACGAGTTCCGGCCAAAACGGATAAAGGCGGCACTGGGCAGGTTTAACGGAATGAATGCCGCAGCCCCCATCCTGCAGGAAATGGCACTGCGCCCCGCGAGGTTTCCGAAACCGGAGCAGATGGCGATAACGGATGACGTATTTCGCCTCAAACGCGGCAGGCGTCATGCTAACAAACCTCGCCGCGCGCACGAGATCATCCTCGGTGAGATAAACGTACCCCTTAACCTCGCAACAGCGCGTACAACCAGGCTGGCAGGCGAAACGGAGGGCGGCCACTGCTCCGCATTGTAGCCCCTATCCGTGTCAAATGGGGTTCAATAGGACGATTTACCGTTGCTAAACTGCCGCCGTTCAGTACAATCCGAGACGTGGGGCACGCAAATTCGGCAGCACCGGCCATTGAGTGGGAAGACGCGAGGCGCATTGTGATCGAAACGGTGGGCGGCGTCGTAAGGCCCCCACCAGTCGAGACCGTGCCACTGGCGCAGGCACACAGCCGGATTCTGGCCGCCGACATCAAGGCTGATCGCGACTACCCACCCATTGCCCGATCCTTAAGAGACGGTTTCGCGATCCATGCTGCGGACGCCCCTGGCACGGTTTCCATTATCGGCGAGACACGCGCGGGAGAAGGCCGACAGCCGGCGCTGGCTCGGGGCTATGCTGTCGAAATCATGACCGGAGCGCCGGTACCCAGCGGCGCGGATGCGGTAGTGATGGTGGAACACGTCGAGCATTCGGGGGAAAAGGTAACGATCCCTCAAGCGGCGAGAGTGGGACAGTTTATCAACCGGCAAGGGGCGGAGGCACAGGCAGGAACCACTCTCATTCCGGAAGGGGCACGCCTCGATGCGAGCCATATCGGGACGCTGGCGATGACTGGACATACCGGCGCCGCCGTGTACCGGAAACCGTCTGTCGCGATACTGTCCACCGGCGATGAACTTGTGGACGTCGGCTCGACGCCGGCTCCGCACCAGATTCGAAACTCGAATTCCTACTCATTGGCGGCCCTCGTGATAGCGGCGGGCGGCAAGGCCGTGATTCTGCCGGTCGCCCGCGACACGGAACCGGAACTTCTGTCGTCACTCGAGCAGGGCCTGCGTTACGATCTGCTGCTTATTTCCGGGGGCGTATCCGCGGGGAAATACGATCTGGTGAAGCCCTGCCTGCGGCAGTTGGGAGCGGAGTTCCTTTTCGAGCGCGTGAAGATCCAGCCGGGAAGGCCCGTTGCGTTTGGGCGCATAAGAGACAAGTTTGTGTTCGGGCTGCCGGGCAACCCAGGCTCCTCAATGGTGACATTTCTGCTGTTCGCCAAGGCAGCGCTCGAACTGTTATCCGGACGCCGGGAACCATTGCTGCCGATCGTCGAAGCCAGATTCGAGGCTCCTTTCGAGCACCGACTGGGCCTCACGCGCTTTCTTCCGGCACGCCTTGGCGAGAACGGAAGCCTGCGCCACGAACCTTGGCAGGGATCGAGCGATTTGCCGGCGCTCGCGCGCGCGAATGTATTTCTAATCGCGGACCACAATCGTGAGAGTTGGGTGGCAGGAGATTCCATCCGGGTGTTGCTAAAGCCATGAAAATGAAATTGAGCCACTACGATTCGGACGGGCGTGTGGCCATGGTGGACGTCTCGGGAAAGGCCGAGACAAAGCGGACGGCGACAGCGCACGGATTTGTGGCGATGAGCCGGTCCGTCTTGAAGGCGCTGCCCGATAATCCTAAGGGAGATCCGCTCGAGATCGCGCGGATAGCCGGCATCCAGGCAGCCAAGAAAACATCGGAGTTGATTCCGCTCTGCCATTCGCTGCCGCTGTCGCACGTCGATGTGCAATGCAAGATCCGAAGGGACGGGATTACGATTACCGCGAGCGCGAGCACTACCGCACAAACCGGAGTCGAGATGGAGGCGCTTACGGCGGCCAGCGTGGCCGCACTTACTCTCTACGACATGACCAAAGCGCTCGATAAGGGAATTGAGATCCGCGAGATCTACCTGGTGGAAAAGACCGGCGGGAAAAGCGGAGTGTACCGCCGTACCGAGGTCGCCCGGAGGTGATTACCGTTTCGATCCTGACAGTCAGCGATTCGGCGGCCGCGGGGAAGCGCGAAGATCTGAGCGGCCCAGCGTTGCGCGCCCGGTGCGACGATCTTGGCTGGCAAGTCGTCCATCAGCGAACGGTTTCCGACAACGCAGACGAGATCAAAGAACGCCTGGCCGCGTGGTCGGACGGCAAAGCATGCAGGCTGATTCTGACAACCGGCGGAACGGGAGTGGCGCTTCGCGACGTGACTCCGGAGGCGACCCGCGCCGTGATCGACCGTGAAATTCCAGGGCTGGAGGAGATGATGCGCTTCGAGGGCCGGAAGCACACGAAATTCGCTGTGCTATCCCGCGGGGTGACCGGAACTCGCGGCGAAACGCTGATCGTGAATTTGCCGGGTTCGCCGAAGGGCGCAATGGAATCGCTTGATGCGATTCGCGACCTAATACCGCACGTGCTGGATCTACTAGCGGGAAAGACGGAACATTGAGAAGTGGAGCAAGCCGGACAAATGTCAAAGTAGAGTAATTCTTCCGGCGCGGTCTGAAGTCGAACGGTGTAACCGCCGATACATGCGGTATGAAGTCAACCGCGCGCCGGAAAGGTGGGCCGCCCTTTCATGCACAACCGGTTATCCGAGGCGTCGACCACACACTTCTCCGACGTATCAATTCCCGTTTTCAGGAAGGCGTGGCGCTCCAGACCGCGGGAAGGCACACCAAAGCGCTCGCGATTTTCGAGGAAGTTGCGGGCAAGCTCGAAAGTCTAAAAATCAGCGAAGCCAATATCTATGCCGCAATTGGCCACTGTCATCTGCTGCTGGCCAACCCGGAAGAATCGATCGTCTATTCCGAAAAAGCGCTCGCGATCGACCCCAATCGGTTCGAGGCTCTGGTCAATGCGTCTGTTGCGTGCCGGGTTTCAAACAAACTCGACAAGGCCGAAGAATACGCGCTGAAAGCGCACGAGCTAAAGCCGCACGATGCACGGCCGCTGGGAGCTTTGGGCGCCATCCTCATCAATAAGGGAAGGGTGAGCGCCGGGCTCATCCATGCGACGCACGCGCTGGTCCTCGATTCGAAATGCAGCGATGCGATTGGAGCGCTTGCTTTGGGATATTCCCGCATTGGGGACATGGAGACCGCCATGCCTTATTACGAGCAATACCTGGCGGCGCGTCCCTACGATGCTGCTCTTCACAGCGGAATGCTGTTCACGATGCATTACGAACCCAGCATCACGGGCGCTCGCCTCCGCGCAATGCACAAAGAATGGGGAGACCGGTTCGCTGCACGCTTCAAGAGCCAGTGGCCCGATCACAAGAATGAACGAACGGCCGACCGCCGGTTACGAATCGGATATGTATCCGGAGACTTTCGCCATCATGTAGTCTCCTACTGGACGAAGCACGTTCTGGCCGCGCACCGCCGTGAAAACGTCGAAGTTTTCTGTTTTGCGAACAATAGGGAAGACGATTACAGCGGCCACATCAAAAAGAGTGCGGATCACTGGATATCGATTTTAGACACCAGCGACGCGGATGCCGCCCGCCTCATTCAGGAAGCCAAGATCGATATTCTCGTGGACTTGTCTGGCCATACGGGCGGGCATCGATTGTGCCTGATGGCCCGTAAACCAGCGCCGGTCCAGGCAACCTGGTGCGGCTATCTGGATTCAACCGGGCTCGAGGCCGTCGACTACGTCATCGCGGACGAAGTGATCGCTCCGATAAACGAGCCCTCGCCCTTTGTTGAGGAACCATTGCGCTTGCCCTCAAGCAGCGTCTGTTTTGAACAAATCCCGTACGCTCCCAAAATAGGCGGTCCGCCATTTGAGAAGAATGGATTTATTACGTTCGGCTGCTTTAATAATCCCGCGAAGATCGGTCCCGCAATCGCCGATATCTGGACGGCCATTCTAAAAGCGAATCCGGATTCCAAACTCCTGTTGATGTATGGCAACTACAAAGATCCATTTACCAGGGAGCGGCTACTCCGGCTCTTCCGTGATCGGGATATCGATCAAAAACGAATCGAAATGCGGGCCGGCAACCGAACACAGGTGCTCGCAACCTATTCAGAAGAGGTCGATATCGCTTTGGACACTTCGCCGTACAACGGCGGGACCACCACTTGCGAAGCGCTCTGGATGGGGGTTCCGGTAATCGGGTTGCTGGGCGGGCACCCGATGAGCAGGTTTGGATGCTCACTGCTGGCCTATAGCGGGCTGACGGGCTTGATCGCCGAATCGTCGCAAGAATACACGGATAGAGCCAGCCACCTTGCGAACGACACGGCCACGCTAGCCCGTCTGCGGCGGGAACTCCGGCCGCATTTGACCAATACGCCGGTATTCAATTCAAAGCTATTTGTCGAGGGACTAGAAAATGCTTACTTTGGAATCTTTAGCCGCTGGTGTCGCCAATAATGATGCGGCCGCGGCGCTCTCCGGACAGGAGATCTCCGCGCAAGTGAGGCAGATGCGCAGCGCGGAATGCCCGGCGTGCGGCTTCCACGTCGGGGCTCCCTTTTACGACGGAGGGAAACAACCTCTGGCGATGATCGCCTGGCCGGCGAGCCAGGTGGAGGCCCAAACCATGCCGCGGCTTCCACTCGATTTCGTTCGCTGCGTCGACTGCGGGCATGTGTTTAACGCTGCCTTCGACTATTCGAACGTCCCCTACTCCGCGAAGCCAAACCTGATGTTCAACCGCGGAGCGTCCTGGAGTGGATTTATTCGCCAGCTCCGTGAAGAAACGCTGGCTCGTGTTCCTGCTGCGCCCACAATTGTCGAGATCGGTCATGGCGACGGTCATTTTCTGGCGGCGCTCGCGGAGGCGCGCCCGGCCGGTCGCTATATCGGATTCGATCCGCACGGCGCCCAGCATGCCGGCGCATCGAACGTTGAGCTTCGCGCCGCCCTATTCGATCCATTCCGGCATATCCCCGAACTGAAACCGGACATGATCGTCAGCCGCCACGTTCTGGAGCACCTGACAAGCCCTCTCAGCCTTCTACAGGGAATCAACTTCGCAGCAGCGCTGCTGCAGCGCGAGGTTCAGTTGTATTTCGAAGTTCCCTGCATTGACCGCGCCGTGGAAGTCGGGCGGCTCGGCGACTTCTACTACGAACACTATTCTCACTTCACCACTCAGTCGTTTCAGAAGATGCTCGCGCGCTCGCAGTTCCGGCTGGAAGAGCTAGGTCACGGCTACAACGGCGAGGTCGTGTACGCCTTTCTCGGCACCGAGTATTTCGCGGATCAGGTTTTGCGGCTGAGGGCCGCGACGGATTTCTTTTGTACAGCCCGCAAATCTCCCGCGAAAATTTCCGGGCAGCTCGACGAAATCTACCGTAGCGGAAAACGCGCCGCTATTTGGGGTGGTGTCGGCAAATGCGCTGCGTTTCTGAATGCCTACGGCATAGATGCATTTAGATTCCCGCTGGTTGTGGATTCCGACGAAGGGAAAACCGGAACGTATGTGCCCGGCAGCGGACAGATGATTCGCCCGGCTCGCGTGCTGAAGCAAGAACCTGTGGACCTCGTAATCGTGGCGGCTCAGTGGCGGGCAAAAGACATCGTTGCCGAAATGGAGAAGCTCGGCCTGGATTGCGAAGTGTTGCTCGAGCACGAAGGGCGGCTCGTGAACTACTACACGGCCGATCACCCCTACCGCGCCGCGGCAAGGAATTGTCACTGACAATTTTTTCTAAAGCCCCTGCTGGAACGTCGATAAGGCTACTGACAGCAGAAGGCAGCCAGCAATAGCAAGAGCTACGAAGCTGGCGGAAGAATCTGCTGAGAGTCAAAGGAGAAAACGAAAATGCTTTCTATTCAAACCAATATTGCTTCGTTGTACGGCCAGCAGAATCTGTCCGTCAACAGCAACTTCCAGCAGACCACCATCAACCGGTTGACCTCCGGGTACCGGATCAACAGTGCGGCCGACGATCCCGCCGGGATGGCGATCGCCAATGCGCTCCGCAATCAGCGGACTGAACTGAGCCAGGGCATACGCAATGCGAATGATGGCGTCAGTCAGTTGCAGATCATCGATGGCGGCACCCAGAATATTTCGCAGATTCTGGACCGTCTGAAGACGCTGGCGGTGCAGGGTGCTTCCGGCACGTTCACCGGCGATTACGCCACCCTGGATAACGAATTCAAAAACGACGTCGCGGAAATCACACGCCAAGCCGCCAACATCGGCCTGGGTGGAGGATCGACTGACTTCAAGACGAACCTGTCTGTCTATATCGGCGGTGGTCTCGGCACGAGTAACGGCGCCCAGATCGGACAGGCGACTGAATCAATTGACCTCTCGGCGACTGCAGTCGATGCAACCGGACTCGCGCTGAATGGCGTCACTATTGGCGATGCAACGGCTGCGCAAGCGGCTATTGCGACCATCGCGGCCGCAATCGGCACGCTCGGTCAGGTCCAGGGAACGGTCGGCGCCGGCATTAACCAGCTCAACTTCGCCATCGGCCTCGCACAGTCGCAGGTAACCAACTATGCGGCTGACGAATCCCGAATTCGCGACGCCGACATTGCTTCCGAGGCGGCTAACCTGGCCAAGTCTCAGACCCTGATGCAGTCTACGATGGCTGCGCTGTCGCAAGCGAACCAGATCCCGCAGTCCGTCCTGAAGCTCCTCCAATAATCTGAGTGAGCCTTCGGAGGGGGCGCCGTGGGAAACGCGGCGGCCCCTCAACTCTTTCTAATGACATGCCAATCTCAGCCGATCATAAACTTGGAGGCCAAATGCCAGCTCACTTTTGTGTAACTTGCGGCCGAGCGGGCGTCGCATGCGACGCCCCTACAATAAAACTCTCCGGAGCGTGTAAGGGCGAGGCATGCCTCGCACTAGTCCTATAGCTCCCGGTCCGAAAACTCATAGACGACCTCGATCGCGAGTACAAGATGTCAACCTCAATTAACCCCCTGATCACCGTGGCCACGTTCGGCGGCCAGAGCAAATATTCCCAGGATTTCCAGCAGGTTCTCACCCGTGCCGTGCAGTTGCAATCGCTGAATCTACAAAACCTGCAGATTCAGCAGCAAAACGCGCAGGCGCAACAGAACGCGCTGCAATCGCTCGACAACACTTTTACGGGACTGCAGAGCGCTGTCGCGGCGTTATCGAACGCTACGGGTTTGGCGTCGCTCTCGACCTCGGTCGGAAATCCTTCAGTAGCTAGCGTCTCACTGTCAGCCGGAGCGTCAACGGGCGTTTACACGCTTGAGGTGACCAATCTCGGCTCCCGCACGCAGACCGTAAGCGCCTCCGGTTTTCAGACCGTGAACAACCCGGCATCGCAAAATATCAGCTCTGCCTCATCTTTCACCTTAACGGTCGATGGAGTGAACACAAGCGTCACTCCGGCACAAAGCACTCTTCAGGGGCTGGTTGACGCAATCAATGGGAGTTCTTCGCTTGGCGTCACCGCTTCCATCGTGAATGTCGGCGGCAGCAGCGCTCCCGATTACAGGCTCGCCCTCCAATCGAAAGATCTGGGGCCCGTATCGGTGCAATTGAACGACGGCGCGAACGATCTACTCGACACCGTAGCCACTGGCACGCTGGCCAGCTACAAACTCGATGGGCTCCCGACGTCGATCACCAGTAACTCCGATACCATCACGCTTTCACCTGGGGTAACCGTCAATCTGCTCGGAACCAATACCGGTTCTCCCACTACGATTGCCATTAATCAGGACACAACAGCGATCCAGAAGGCGTTGCAGTCGTTTGTGACCGCTTACAACGCAACGGCCGATCAACTCGGCAAATCTCACGGCCAGAGCGGGAACGCGCTACAGGGCGACAGCGTCTTGTTTAGCGCCCAGTCGGCGCTGCATGCCATTAATGGCTACACCGGCGGAAGTTCTTCTCCACTTTCGTTCCTTGGGCTCGATCTGGACAATAGCGGACACTTGACATTCAACTCGACTGAATTCCAGGCTTCCGCCTCTCAGGGTTTCAGCGCGCTTTCGAGCTACTTGGGAACTTGCACGTCGGGTTTCATACAGGCCGCCAACTCGGCTCTCCAAAATCTTGAAGATCCAGTCACCGGCGCCATCAAGAACGAAGAAGAACAACTCACGGCATCGCTAAACAACCTGAACTCTACGATCGGCGATCAGGTCGATTACATCAACAATTTTCAACAAACGCTTCTGACCCAGCTTTCTCAGTCCGATGCCGCAATCTACCAACTCGAACAGCAGAACACTTTCTATGAAGGCCTGTTCAATACGAACAACAAAAACTCGAATGGCAATTGAAAGCAGCGTGAGCACCAATTCCGAGGAACGGCTGCGGCATCTAAATGCCGAAATCGTGGCAGCCGTTGCGCAACGGGACCATGTGCGTCTGACGAATCTTCTCGCGGAAAACCGCGCGCTCGTGACGTCGCTAGCTCCAGAGATGACTGCGTTCGCCAGAGCCGACGCCCGCGCCAGCATTCAGCAGGCGATCCTCATCGCAACTTCCGAGCGCGCGCATATACAGCAACTTCTGAACGAGTGTCAGTCAGGTGCAGCGGTGATCGCGGCGTATTCGCCATCTCAAACCGTTTCGCCAGTTGGCGATGTGTGCGCTTGAACCGAGGCAGTCTGCCTAAACACAGTAACGGCTCCGGGTAAAGAGTCACGCAGGAGCCATATCCGCGAATACCCTTCGTGGTTGAGCGAATGCAGAGACCGCCGCAGTTCGGCGTACTGCTGCCGCACAATTTCCGGCAAGATATCCCGATCCCGCCGCGCTGTTGTCCTTTCAATACAGATATCGATCCCCGGATCTAAAACGATCGCCACGGCCGGACAATCGAACTCCCGAGCCAGCGTGACGTAGCCTGCGCGGTCTCGTTCGCGAATGTTCGTCGCATCGATAACGCACAACCGTTTCCGCCGGAGCCGCTTTCGAGCCACCAAATAAAGCAATTGGAATGCATCGGCAGTGGCGGCCTGGTCGTTTTCGTTGTCCGAAATGAACGCACGAAATCGATCGGACGACAATATTTCCGTCTGCTTGAAAAGCGCTCGTGCAAGCGACGACTTTCCAGCCCCGGAAGCGCCAATCAAAACGACAACCGAGGGAACGGGAATGTCAATCCGCAACATGTGGCCGGCAGCGTGAGGCAAATCTCGATTCAGTTTCCATCAAAGTAAGCAAGCGCCGGCTTTCCGGCATTCGTGAAGCCGCTTTCCGATCGTCAGCCACAGCGATCACAAATCGTAAGGGCGCGCGAGGACTCCTCCGTACGCTCCTTACCAGCGCCATGCGGATACGTCGCCGCGCTCGTCCGCACTTGAGACATAATAGACCATTCAGCGAAAGCATTTCGATGAGTAGTCGCCCGGTTTGCGCGGGGGACCGCTAAACGGGCGCGCTGCTTGATCACTGCCCGCTTTTGCCGTACCGGAAGTGACAAACGGGTAAGCCATCGAGTATGATGAAAGAGTTCGGCCGGCGCTGCTTATACCTGGGTTGTGTCCAGCTTTCTGGTGTTGCGCATTAAGGCCGCTAACCCGCAGAAAAGGTTATCGTTATGTACGCTGTAATTGAAACGGGCGGAAAGCAGTATCGCGTTGCGCCCGGCCAAACTATTGATGTCGATACGCTTGCTGGCGAGGTCGGCGCCCCTGTTGAATTCGATCGCGTTCTAGCGGTTTCCGGAGACAACGGTCTAACCCTCGGCGACGCCGTGAAGGCGGCCCGTGTTCGCGGTAAGATTACCGCCCACGGCCGCGGCGATAAGATCTTGGTCTTTAAATTCAAGCGCAAGAAGCAATACAAACGCACCATCGGCCATCGCCAGGCTTACACGCGGGTAAAGGTGGAAGAGATTATCGGCTAAGCCGAGTTGACGAGGTAAATAGTCATGGCACATAAAAAAGGTTTAGGCAGCTCCAAGAATGGCCGCGACTCGAACTCGCAGCGGCTGGGCATCAAGGTTTTCTCGGGCGAATTCGTGACGGGGGGCTCCATTATCGTGCGCCAGCGCGGCACCCGCTACAAGCCGGGCAAGAACGTCGGTCTCGGCAAAGATGACACCTTGTTCGCGGCGATCCCCGGAACGGTCGAATTTCGCGATCGCGGCCGCCTCGGGAAGTACGTTAACGTTATCGCTCAGAGCTAGCGGAACGCCTACCGCATCTATTCGGGGACGGCTAATGCCGCCCCTTTTTGCTGTTCAGACACTCCCTGCAAGTTCAATCCCGTGTTCATAGACGAAGTAATCATTTCCGTGAAGGCCGGCGACGGAGGAAACGGCTGCCTGGCTTTTCGGCGGGAGAAATTCGTTCCGCGCGGCGGTCCCAGCGGCGGCGACGGCGGGCGCGGCGGCGACGTAGTGCTGATTGCGAATCCGCACTACAACACGCTGCTCCATCTTCGCTACAATCCGGAGCACAAGGCCGAGCGTGGCCGTCACGGCGAAGGCAGCAACCGGACCGGCCGGGAAGGGCATTCAATCAAAGTCGCCGTGCCCGTGGGCACCACGGTCTACGACGCGGAGACTCGCGAGGAACTCTTCGATTTCACGGCGGCGGATCAAACGTTTCTAGTAGCCCGTGGAGGCCGCGGAGGGCGCGGCAATGCACGTTTCGCTACGTCCACGCACCAGGCGCCTACCGAACACGAAGAAGGCAAACCCGGCGACGAGCGGCGTTTGCGCCTGGAATTGAAACTGCTGGCCGATGTGGGTTTGGTTGGGTTCCCCAACGCGGGCAAGTCGACGCTGATTTCACGCATTTCCGCGGCGCGCCCCAAGATCGCGGACTACCCATTCACTACGCTGGAACCGAACCTTGGAGTAGTCGAAGCAGGGGAGCGTACGTTCGTCGTCGCCGATATCCCTGGACTCATCGAAGGCGCTCATGAAGGACACGGCTTGGGCATCCAATTCCTGCGGCACGTCGAACGGACACGGCTATTAGTACACCTCGTGGACGTCTCGGAGATGAGCGGCCGCGACCCAGCCCACGATTTCGATGTGATTCTCGATGAGCTTCGCAGCTTTAGCGAGCATCTCGCGGAAAAACCTATGTTAGTGGTTGCCACGAAAATCGACGTATGCCAGGACCCGGCACGCATCGAGGCCGTTAGAAAAAAAACGAAAGAACGCGGCCACGATTTCCTCGAAATTTCCAGCGTGACCGGAACCGGCATTGATGCGCTACGGTTCGCGATTGCCGGCAAGCTGTTCGTCGAAGCCGTTCCATCGTAGTTTCATCTCAGTATTATCGGCGTTTACAGATACGCGACTTTGCATTGACCACGGCTACTGCAATACTTGCTGTGAGGAGTACCAACATATGGCTGCCAAGAACACCAACCGGGCACGCAACGATAAGCTGGCGAAGCGCCGCCGCGTCCGGCGGGCGCAACGGCGCGTAATTAAAGAACAGGCGAGCGCTCAACCGCCGAAATCCAGGCCTGTCGCCGCGGCAGCCAATAAAGGCTCCAGTACGGACGAACGATAAGATTGGATTTGTGCCTACCGGGACGAACGCTCAGATTGATTCACGCCGTCTGGCCCGCAAGCCGCTCCCTGTCATTCTCGCGTTGAGCGGCCTCGTCCTCGGTTTTCTTATCTGGCTGATCTATTTCAAGGGCAGAGTAGCGGCCCCGGCATGGGCCGATAGCCTTCCAGCGGCTAACGCTGTGTTCAACTCGCTCAGCGCGATCTGCCTTATTCTGGGTTACATCAACATTCGCCGGAAAAAACGCGTTGTGCACATGCGGTTCATGCTGTCCGCCGTTACGTTTTCGGCGCTCTTTCTGCTCGGCTATATCACGTATCACTATTTCCACGGCGATACGCTGTTCCTGGGGCATGGCTGGATTCGCCCCGTCTATTTCACTGTTCTTATCAGCCATATCTGCCTATCGATGGTTACCGTGCCGCTGGTGTTCACAACCCTGTGGTACGCACTGCGCGGCCAATTTCGCTTTCACCGGGGCATCGCCCGGTGGACGTTTCCCATCTGGCTTTACGTGTCGATCACGGGCGTTGTTGTGTATTTCATGCTAAAGCCTTACATCCATTGAGCCCGATAAAAGGCGAGCAGTCTCTCCCGATGGCGCACGATTTACAGCGCTGGCGGACCGTTCAGTGCCCGCGTCGTGGGCTGAAGCCCACGGCGGCAAGCTAAGGCTCGCGCCACAATAAAATCAATAACTTAGTCGCAGCATCACTTACCCGAGTAACGGGGCCCGGTGCCTCGCTGTCCAACACGCGGCATTCGTATGCTCGACGCGCGCGGCTATTGGATCGCTCGGCTCGTGCTTCTGCGTGGGCTTGGCCTGGTGTGCCTGCTTGCCTTTCTGGTGGCCCTGAACCAGTTCCGCGCTCTTTGCGGAGAGCGGGGTCTGCTTCCGGCTTCACACTTCATGAAGCAGATGCCTTTCCGGCAAAGCCCCAGCCTTTTTTACCTATTTCCGCAGGACGTCGCTTTCACACTAGCGGCGTGGGCCGGAGTGGTTCTGTCCTGCCTTGTTCTTACGGGCATCTCAGACCGGTACGGCACATGGATGTCCATGCTGACTTGGGCGCTGATCTGGGTTCTCTACATGTCGTTCGTGAACGTGGGCCAGACGTTCTATTCGTTTGGCTGGGAATCCATTCTGCTCGAAGCCATGTTCTTCGCGATCTTTTTCGGATCGAGCCACACCACGCCGCAGCAGATTCCCATTTGGCTGATGCGATGGCTGCTGTTCCGCGTGATGTTCGGCGCCGGCTTGATCAAGCTGCGGGGCGATCCGTGCTGGCGCAATCTGACGTGCCTCAACTGGTATTTCGAGACGCAGCCGATGCCGAATCCGCTTAGTTGGTATTTTCATTGGGCGCCGGCGTGGGTTCACGAGGGCGGTGTTCTTTTCAACCACTTTGTCGAGCTGATTGTTCCGTTCGGCTTTTTCCTGCCGCAGCCGGTCGCGTCGATCGCCGGCATTCTGACGATCGTCTTTCAACTCGTCCTCCTTGCCAGCGGAAATCTCTCTTGGCTGAATCTCATCACAATCGTGCTGGCGTTTTCAACCATCGACGACCGAATCTGGTCCTCCCTTCTCCATCTCCACCCGTTGCAGCTA
Organism: Bryobacterales bacterium KBS 96; assembly: GCA_000381625.1. Taxonomy (GTDB): domain Bacteria; phylum Acidobacteriota; class Terriglobia; order Bryobacterales; family Bryobacteraceae; genus KBS-96. The sequence continues at coordinate 5,548,281 of KB906767.1, read as the reverse complement.
CAGGCGCCGTTACGCGCCGAGGTGTACGCTCAAATCGGGATCGGCGCACTGGTGTTTATCATGAGCATCCCGGTCGTCGTGAACATGCTGTCCGCCCGGCAGATGATGAACTTCGATTACAACCCGTTCCACCTGGTCGGCACGTACGGAGCCTTTGGAAGCGTTACGCGCCCGCGTTATGAAGTCGTTGTGGAAGGAACCGAAGACGCCGTCATTACCAGCGCGACGCAATGGAGAATCTACCAGTTTAAGGGCAAACCAACGGATCCCACGTACACTCCTCCCCAGATCGCGCCGTATCATCTGCGGCTCGACTGGCTGATGTGGTTCGCGGCAATGTCGAATTATCAGAATTATCCATGGTTCGTGAATTTCATGGCCAAGCTGCTCGAAGGCGACTCCGCAACGCTGGGCCTGCTGCGATACAACCCATTCTCCGCCCATCCGCCGCGCTATGTGCGCGCGCTGCTGTATGAATATCACTTCACAACGCCCGAAGAACACCGGGCCATGCATGCATGGTGGAAGCGCAAGCTTATCAGCACTTATTTTCCGGCCATCTCGTTAGATAGCCCCGGATTGCAGCGAGTGCTGCGCGAAGAAGGGTGGCTGCCGGCACGGTGACGTGAGTTCGGTCAAGGCAAAGCATGCGTATGTGATCGGCTCCGGACCCAATGGCCTGAGTGCGGCGATTGAACTCGCGCGAGCCGGCGTTCATACGACAGTGATTGAAGCGCAATCGTTTATTGGCGGAGGAGCGCGCTCGTCGGAGTTGACCTTGCCTGGTTTCATCCACGATGTTTGTTCGGCGGTCCACCCGCTCGGCGTGAGTTCACCCGTTTTCCAGAGCTATCCGCTCGCCGAACACGGACTCCATTGGATTCATCCGGAGGTGCCCGTGGCGCATCCGCTCGACAGTGGCGATATCGGCGTCATTGAACGATCGGTCGATGCGACAGCGGCGCGCCTCGGCGCACGCGAGCCATACCGGCGTTTGGCCAAAAGTTTCGCGAACGATTGGTCGCTCCTGACTGACGAACTGCTAAAGCCATTCAAGATTCCTCGGCGTCCCCTGCTTCTCGGCCGTTTCGGACTGCACGCTTTGCGGCCGGCATCCTGGGAAGCCAGAAAACTCTTCTCAACACAGCGCGGGCAAGCCGTGTTCGCCGGACTTTCGGCACACTCGGCGAGGCCGCTCGAATCGCCCGGATCGGCTGCGTTCGGCTGGGTGCTGGGAATGGCGGCGCACGCCGTAGGCTGGCCCATCCCGCGGGGCGGATCGCAAGAGATTACGAACGCGCTCGCGTCATACTTTCAGTCGCTGGGCGGAAACGTAACCACCGGCACAAGAGTCCCCTCGCTTGACGAGTTTCGAGATGCCGATGCAGTGCTTTGCGACGTTGGCCCGCGCGAATTCCTGAGAATTGCGGGAGAGAAACTGCCACCGGCTTTTGCGCATAAACTCGAATCCTATAAGCTGGGCCCGGCCGCGTTCAAAGTGGACTGGGCGCTGAGCGGCCCGGTTCCGTGGCGAAATAGAGACTGTGCGCGCGCGGGCACGGTACACCTTGGCGGCAGCCTTGAAGACGTGATTGAGTCCGAACGCGCGCCATGGGAGAATGCCGCGCCCCAGCAGCCGTTCGTGCTGTTCGTACAGCCGACACTGTTCGATGAAACACGGGCCCCCGCCGGGAAACACATAGGCTGGGCCTACTGCCATGTACCGAACGGTTCAACGGTCGACATGACCGAGCGCATTGAGCGGCAGGTTGAGCGCTTTGCGCCCGGGTTCCAAAAACTGATTCTGGCGCGTCACATTATGTCACCAGCGGATTTTGAGCGGTACAACCCAAACTATACGGGCGGGGACATTTTGGGCGGCGCTCAGACACTGCGCCAACTTGCATTGCGGCCAACGCGCTCGCTGTATCGGACGCCGCTGAAAGGCGTGTATCTCTGCTCGGCGTCAACTCCACCGGGCGGCGGCGTGCATGGCCTTTGCGGGTATCACGCTGCGAAGCTGGCGCAACTGGAGATGGAGAGAAGCTGATCCACACGCGGCAGCCTGGACAACGGGCTTCTCGAACAGTCACGCAACCCGCGCACTTACGTGCGGCGGCTCCGTGTGTAGATTGCCTTCACTCAGAGCCGCATTGCGCAAGCAAGCGGGTTTGCCGTTCCGCCAGCTCCGCGTGGCTATCTTAGCGCCGGCACGGACCTTAGCAGCGCCTCTATCCCATTCCAGAGGATCTGCACGCCGATGCAAACAAGAATGAAAGACGACAGCCGCAGAATGACGCTCATCGCCGTTTCCCCGAGAAGCTCAGCCAGACGCTCGGCGAAGCGGTAGCTCAGATAAATTGTCACGGCGACGAGGGCCGGCCCGATGACCGCGGGCAAAATGGGCAACAAATCCTCGACACCACGATAATGCGGCGCATTCGCGCCAAGCGTAATCGCAACCGAGATCGAGCCCGGCCCCACCGTGAGCGGCAGCGTCAATGGATAGAACGCGCGCGCCGACAAGTCTTCGCGATCGATATCCTGCCGGTCGGCATCGGCCCCCTTCCGCGTGCCGGCTTTCTGATTCAGCATGGCCCACCCGGTGGAGATAACGACCAGTCCTCCGCCAACCTGAACAACTGGCAAGGAAATGCCAAAGAACCTCAGGATGTGAGTGCCAATCAGTATCGAGACAACCAGCAGAATGAAGCCGTTCACCGCGATCTTCCGTGAGAGCAGGTTGCGTTCTTCGGTCGAATAATCGCGCGTCAGGCCAAGAAAGATCGGGCTGTTGCCCAACGGATTCACGATCGGAAACAGCGCTCCCAGGATGAGGATGCAGCTTTTGACAACATCGACCAGTTGCTCGTTCATGGGGGAACGCTACTGGATGCCGCCGGATCCGAGGCGCCGGTGAAATAATTCGAGAGCCAGTCCGTAGCATTGATGTGCCAGAGCGGGGTCATAGCGCGGACCTTCGTCGCGCAGGAATGCGTGCTGGCCGTTTACCTCGAACCACTGATAGTTCGCGCCGACCTCCTCCAGCCGAGCCTTGATCAGGTTGCGTCCTTCGAGAGGCACGTGCGGATCCTGACGCCCCCAGATGTGCAGCAATTCGCCCTTAATCTCACCGGCTCGCTGCAATGAGTCGTCGTTCATTCCTTTGCCGAGACTGTGTTTGTGAATATCCGTGGCGTAAAAGCACGCCGCCGCCAGAACGTCCGGGTTCATGGCCGCGCGGAACGCCAGATGGCCGCCGATGCAGATGCCCATCACGCCGAGATGCCCGGTACAGTCGTTCCGTAATTTCAGATAGTCCAGAGCGGTCCGTGCGTCCGAATCGTACGACGAGATCTCCTTCGCGATCTTGTTGGCGTTGCCTTTATCGGCGCCCGCCTGGTCGTAGGGGAGGACGGTCCCGGCTGGCTCAAGTTCGTGGTAAATCTCTGGGACGGCAACCAGATAACCGTGCCCGGCGATCAGCGCGGCCGTACGCCGGATGGGCCCGGTGATTTGGAAGATCTCGGAATAGAGCACCACACCCGGGTATTTGCCGCCAGCCGACGGGCGGAGGAGCAGTGCCCGCATAGGCCCGGTCTGTGTCCGGATTTCGGCGGCCTCTTCCTGGATTGTCATGTGCCGAAGTGTATCAATTTGCCCGCTTAGGCTTGCCTCCGCAACTGAACGAACGAACCCAACGGGACGATCTCTTTTCTTTTCAAACCGTTGACTTGATTAACGGATTGATAATCCGCGAACTTTCCTAGAGCAACTCCGGAAACTCTCGCGCGTCCAATGAGGTGTCGGACTTTTCCCCGCTATACTTATAAATAAGCGTCCCATACCCTCATGACAAGCCGTTTTAAATGGACCGTTGTTGGCACATCGACATGTGTCGTCGTTTTGCTTCTTTTTGGCGCAATCAACGGGCGCGCAGTATCCCCGGACGACGTGTACGGGCACTTGAAGGTCTATTCCGAGGTCTTGCAGCGAATCAAGCTCGAGTACGTTGAAGAGCCCAACATGAAGAACGTGACGCTGGGCGCGATCAACGGTTTGCTTGAATCCGTCGATCCTTTCGCCAGCTATCTCAATCCGGATCAGTACAAGCAATACCAAAAGATGCAGGATGAGAAGCTAGCGGACGTAGGTCTGGTGCTTGCGAAACGGTATGGATACGTGGCGATTGTCGATGCCGTACCGGGATCGCCGGCGGCGAAGGCCAATCTATCCACCGGAGACTTGATCGACAGCATCAACGGCGTGGGCACGCGGGATATGCCGCTTGCGTACGCGGAGCAATTGCTGCGCGGCGCTCCGAATTCGACGATCGAAATCACGGTTCTGCGACTCAAGAATCCGCAGCCGTCGAAGGTGACGCTTACCAGAACCGCGGTCCAGTATCCGGCGGTCACGGCGAAGCTGATGCCCGACAGCGTAGGTTACCTTCAGGTGGAGAGCCTCGAAGGCAATCGCGCGGACGAGGTAAAAGCGAAAGTGGAAGACCTGAAGAAGCAGGGCGCTAAATACATGGTTCTCGATCTGCGCCACTGCTCCACGGGCGACTTGCAAAATGGCGTACCACTCGCGAACCTCTTTATCGATAAAGGCGAAATTACAGCGCTCCAGGGCCAGCGAGTGGACAAGAAACAGTTCGACGCGAAGCCCGGAGACGAGGTTTGGAGCGGGCCGCTGGTGGTCATCACCAACCGTGCGACAGCAGGTGGAGCCGAGATCGCGGCCGCGGCCTTGCTGGACAGCAAGCGCGCGCAGGTTGTGGGCGAGCGAACCTACGGCGATGCAGGTGTCCGCAGACCGGTCGAAATGGAAGATGGCGCGGCCGTGATTCTCTCGGTGGCAAAGTACTTCTCGCCTTCCGGCAAAGCCATTCAGGACACCGGCGTCGTTCCGACGGTACAGGTGGCCGAAACCGATACGACGCCCGACTATGATGAAAGCGGCAACCCGATTCCGGGGAGCGAGCCAAAGAACGTTCAGGACAATCTTCTTAAGAACGCGATCCAACTCGTTACCGGAAAGAGCACCGTCGCTCAACTAAAGAATCCGGAGCCGGTGACGATCAACGTGGATCAGCAGGAAGCCCCCATTCTTCAGAAGAACGACGTACCTCCACAAAACTAAGAACATGCCTCTCTATGAGTACGAATGCGAAAACTGCGGTGATGTATTCGAAGTGATGCAGAAGTTTGCAGACGATCCGTTGACCGTACATGAGAAGTGCGGCGGTCCCGTACACCGCCGGATCTCGGCGCCGGCGCTTCGTTTTAAAGGAAGCGGATGGTACGTCAACGATTACGCAAAAGGCTCTTCCGGAACCAGTGAAAGCAAAACCAACGGCAACACTTCAGGCGCCGAATCCGCTCCGGCAAAGCCCGGAAAAACGGACACAACCCCATCCACGAGCACAACATCGAGTTCGTCATCTGATAAAACGTAATGGATGACCTCCTCGAGACGACACTTCCTCGGAGTAGCCGGGGCGAGCCTCGGTGTACCCTTGCTCGCCGCTCAGGCGCATCCGGCCGCCCAGAAGACTTCCTCTAACGACAAGATACAAATTGCCCTCATCGGGTGCGGCGGCCAGGGACAGAGCGATACTAAAACCGCCGCGTCGACGGGCTTGACGAAGGTCGTCGCAGCCTGCGATTGCTATGACGGACGCCTGGAGCACATGAAGGAGCAATACGGGCGCGACATCTTTACCACCAAGAGATACCAGGAGATTCTGGATCGCAAGGATATCGATGCCGTGCTTATCGGCACGCCGGATCACTGGCATCAGCCGATCGCCATCGCGGCAATGAAGGCAGGGAAAGACGTCTACTGCGAAAAACCGATGGTGCACGCCGTGGAGGAAGGACACGCGGTTGTCGATACGCAGCGCCAGACCGGCCGCATTTTGCAAGTCGGCAGTCAGCGCGTGAGTTCGGTGGTTTATGCGAAAGCACGCGATCTCTTCCGCCAAGGCGCTATCGGAGAACTGAATATGGCGGAGGCCTGGTACGACCGGAACTCGGCCGTAGGCGCCTGGGAGTACACGGTTCCGCTCGATGCGGATACAACGACCTGCGACTGGCCGCAATTTCAGGGCGATGCGCCCAAAACCGACTGGGACCCGCACCGGTTCTTTCGCTGGCGCTGCTATCGCGACTATGGAACCGGTGTTGCGGGCGACTTGTGGGTGCACTTGTTCTCCGGGCTGCACTTCATCACGAGTTCGCTCGGACCGGAGCGCGTATACACCACCGGTGGACTGCGCTTCTGGAAGGACGGCCGGGACGTTCCCGATGTCATGGTCGGCCTGTTCGATTACCCCAAGACCGCGCAGCATCCCGCGTTCAATCTCGCAATGCGGACGAACTTCGTGGATGGCGGCGAGGAGAATCAAGGCTTCCGCTTCATCGGAAGCAAAGGCGTCATGACGGTGGGCCGCGACGTCACCCTGAGCGCGTCTCCCGAAGAGGCGGAACCGGGCCTGACTATCGGCACGTTTGCAAACAAGACGCAGGACGAGATCAAGAAGGCGTACGCCGCCAAATATCCGCACAGCCAGTACAATCCCAATTACCGGCCGACGGCTGGGAGTATGCGGCCCGACCGGCACCAGGTTTTTTCGGCACCCCCGCGCTACAACGACCAATACGATCATGTACTCAACTGGGCGCACGCCGTTCGCTCGCGAAAGCCGGTAGTGGAAGATGCCGCGTTCGGCTTCCGGGCGGCGGGGCCGGCGCTGTTATCGAACATGAGCTATTTCGAAAAGAAAATCGTTCGCTGGGATCCGGTGAATATGAAACTGGTGGAGGCATAGAGAGCGGCCATGTACTCACCCAACGATAAGATTCAGATCGCCTTAATCGGCTGCGGCGGCATGGGCCAAGGCGACGCGCACCTAGCGACTTCCCTTCCCGGCGTGAAATTGATCGCGGCCTGTGATTGTTATGACGGCCGTCTGCAGCACATGAAAGAGGTTTACGGGCCGGATACGCTTACGACGCGGAATTACAAGGAGATTGTCGACCGCAACGATATCGACGCCGTCATTGTCGCGACGCCCGACCACTGGCATTCGCGGATCTCGATCGATTGCATGAACGGCGGCAAGCACGTGTACTGCGAAAAGCCGATGGTCCACGAGATCGAAGAGGGCAAGGGCGTTATCGACGCCCAAAAGAAGTCGGGTAAAGTGTTTCAGGTCGGCAGCCAATATCGCAGCTCGCTGATGTATTTGAAAGCGCACGAACTTTACAAGGCCGGAGCTATTGGGGAGCTAAACATGGTCGAAGCGTGGCTCGATCGGAACACCGCGACCGGCGCTTGGGAATATACCATTCCTCCCGACGCGAATACGACGACCTGCGACTGGACGCAATTTCAAGGCGATGCCCCAAAGCATCCCTGGGATCCCAAGCGCTTTTTCCGCTGGCGCAATTATAGCGATTATGGCGAGGGCGTCGCGGGCGATCTCTTTGTGCATCTTATTACCGGCCTGCATACCGTGACGGCTTCGGATGGGCCCAACCGCATTTACGCGACCGGCGGGTTGCGTTACTGGAAAGATGGCCGCGACGTACCCGATGTCATGCTGGCCACCATGGACTATCCGAAAACGGCGGAGAATCCTGCGTTCAACATGGTTCTGCGAGTCAATTTTAAGAGCGGCGTGGACGAGAATTTTGGCGTTCGGTTCATCGGCAGCGAAGGAAGCATGTCGGTGAGCTTTTCCGATATGCAAGTGCAGCGCGTTCCGCGGCGGCAGGAGTTCGACTACACCATTGGCAGCCTGGCTGATTCCATGCAGGAGCGGTTGCGAAAGGCATGGGAGGATAAGCATCCTGAACAGACGGTTGCCACGCTTCGGCCCGATGGCGAGCAGAAATATAGCTCTGACGTGAATCCGCAGCTCGAACATCACAAGAATTTTTACCGCTCGATACGCGAAGACGCCCCGATGATTGAAGACCCGACGTTCGGATTGCGGGCGGCGGGTCCGGCATTGCTGACGAATACGAGCTACTTCAAACGCAAGATTGTGGGATGGGACCCAGTGAACATGACGGTACAAGGGTAGCCGCTAACCAATTCGTTGAAGGCGTCCCTCCTTGAAGACGGCCGCAAAAACGTCCGCTCCTTGACAGTCGCGGTTCGGTGCTAGCATCCCGCCGCCTTCATCACCTTTGGTGGCCCGCCGGGCCATGGTTTACTCCTTCGCGGTTGCTCAGAAAAAACAAGCGTAAAGCACCGCTACAGTCCCCTCCCTCATGGCCGGGCAGTGATTCGGGCGAGCCTTTGCGAAAAAGGTGAGCGGTATCGCGATCACCGGGTCCGCCTCACTTCAGGCACGGTAAAGGCAGGGCTTTGCCGTTTTCTTACATCCTGCATCTACCCTATATTCCTTTCCGCCTGAGAGGAATATTCTCGGGCCGCGACTATCTCTCGTGGCACTCTTTCGCACCCAGAGCGCGGCTGTATACGGCATTGATGCGCACCTGATCGATGTCGAGGTGGATATGTATCCGTCGGGGACGCAGCGCGATTTCATCACCGTGGGCATGCCCGATACGGCCGTGAAGGAGAGCCGTGAACGCATCAAGTCGGCCCTCATTAACTCCGGCTTTGGCTATCCAACGCGCTCCGTCACGATTAATCTGGCTCCCGCGAATGTGCGTAAAGAAGGCGCGGGGTTCGATCTCCCGATGGCCGCCGCCATCCTGGGCGCTATGGGTGAGGTCGCGCGCGCCGACGATTATCTTCTGGTGGGGGAACTCTCGCTCGACGGCAGTTTGCGGCCCGTGCGCGGCGTACTGTCGATAGCCGTCTGCGCCGCCCAGCGTGGCATTCGCAATCTTCTGGTTCCTCTTGAAAATGCCGCGGAGGCAGCCGTTGCCGAGGGCGTCTGTGTGTTCGGATTGCGCCATCTCAGCGAAGTGGTCCAATTCCTGAAGGAGCCCGCCAGCTTCACAGCAACCCCGCCGGCGATTTCCGATTTCGCCGCAACCGGCGCAGACGATCCCGACTTCAGGGATGTGCGCGGACAGACCATGGCCAAACGCGCGCTCGAAGTCGCCGCCGCCGGAAACCACAACCTGCTTTTGATCGGGCCACCCGGTTCCGGTAAGACGATGCTGGCCCGTAGGCTCTCGGGCATTCTCCCCAAGCTCACGTTTCGAGAGGCGCTGGAAGCCACGCAAGTACACAGCGTTGCCGGCGTGCTGCCGCCGGGAATCGGTATTCTGCGTCAGCGGCCATTCCGGGCGCCGCATCACAGCATTTCCGATGCCGGCCTCATTGGCGGCGGCATGGGAATCCCCCGGCCCGGAGAGGTCAGCCTGGCGCACCAAGGCGTCCTTTTCCTTGATGAACTTCCTGAGTTTCCACGCCACGTGCTCGAACAGCTGCGACAGCCTCTCGAAGAGGGAACGGTCATGATCGCCCGCAGCAATGGTACTCTCACCTTCCCCGCGCGCCTGATGCTCGTCGCCGCGATGAACCCCTGTCCACATGGATTAACTGTTTAACAGACACAGACATCAATCTAATCATAGCAGGTATCGAATCTCCCTACGCAGCAACTACTTTGGCGGGCTCCGGTTGGAGCACTACAGACTGCCCTTCTCCAACCTTGATCCGGAGAGCCAAGACTTGCTTGTTCGGGCCCATGTGGACTTCTTGAACGATCTGCCGGATCACGACTTTCCGCCGATCTGCCGGCTGGAACTTCAACCGATGGAAGAGCTTCACGACGGCCGTAACGACTGAGCCGATATCAGGGATCTGGGCGCCCCGGAGCTTACTCTCGATCTCCGCGAGTCGACCGTTGGCTGTCTCGATCTCCGACCGAATCTTTGCCATCGATCGGCCGGCTTCATCCTCCGTAATGATGCCATCTGCAATCCGATCAATCAGCTTGGTCCGTCGATTGGTGAGAGTCTCGACATGGTGGCGGATCTGGTCACGTTCGGCCTTGAGCGCGTGATGATCTTTCGGAGTCGTGGCGACTGTGAGCATCGCTGTCAGCGTCTCTTGAGTGCCAAGCAGGGAGACAATCGTATCGGTCACTGTGGCGTCTGTGGTTGCTCGGGCGAGTATCGGATAGCCGCATCCCTTCGGCGCTGAGAAGTAGCCGCTCTTGCACACATAGTAGCCGCTCTTTCCGTCTCGCTCATCGTGCTTGGAGTAATACCTTTGGCCGCAGGGACAACGTAGCAGGCCGGAGAGTTCAAATTTGCTCTTGCCAGATCTCCGGCTCACATGCTGTTTATTGATTCCCGCTAGGATCTGCTGAACTTCGTCGAAGACGTTCTGAGGGATCAGCGGCTCACCTTCGAGATTCATTTTTACCCGGAGCGGAGTCAGCCGGGGAACCTTGCGAGAGCGTAGCTGTCCGTCTGGTCCGGGCGAGAGCTTCTCTCTCTTCTTGGTGTACTCGCGAACACCAGTCCATATAGGATTCATGAGTTGCAGCCGGAGCGACTGGTAACACGAGAAGCCAACTTCTTTTGCAAGGGACTTGATTGAGATGTCCCTGTCGAGCACGCGATAGAAGGCTTTCTGGATTCGCTTGCTCTCGGCAGTGTAGCGATAGACTCCAGTACGCGCCTTCGGGTCGAGAACAACAAACTCAACACCGATCGGCGGCTTCTCGGCGCATTTATCGCCACGTTCCCGGCTGAGAATCTTGCCATCCTGGGTACGCTTTATTATTTGCCTCTTCTCATGTCCACCCATCAAAGTGTGCATGACGAACATAATCTGGGATTCAAACCGAGAGAGGTTGTATGTCGTGTCGGCTGTCCAGATCAATCGAGGGAGAGCCTCAGTTCCAAATGGGGCGAGCACTGCCAGATCCGAGAGATCGCTACAGCGCATCAAACGATCCGGGCTAGAGACGATTAAACCCGCAATTCCGGCGCCGCTCACTGCCTTGAGCATCCTCTGGAACTGCGGGTTTAGTTTTACCGTGCTGCCGGAGACGCCCTCAAGTGTGAACGTCTCCGCAATCGTCAGGTTCTCTCGCGCTGCGATAGCTGCGATATCACGCCGCTGCCGCTCGATCCCTCCGAGACCCTCTTGGGCCTGCTCTTCGGAGGACACCCGAATCAGTGCTACTGCCTGCTGGCTCATAGATCTCTACTATATCAGGAACATCTGTAGTGAATCCATCAACTCCGACCAGTACTGATGACAGCCGGATAATCTCGTTCACCCGGCGGCTCTGGATCGCCAATCGAAGGGAATCTAGGAGTTTCGTCTCCCGCTCAGATTGTTCAATCGCGGCCGCTACCAGACCGGATACGATCTCCGGCCCAAACTCAACAACTTGCATTTAACTTCGCTTTCCGAGGCCTAAATCTGGCCTACGAAAGCTGTATCTGCGGGATTCCTGGAAAAGTCCGACGATCAGAGAATTTATTTTCAGGCGGCCCGATATCGAGCTACCAGACCCGGGAACCACTGCGCCAACACCTCGAAGTCGACCGGCCCGATCTCTTCAATGGCGGCTTCTTTCTCTCGGCCCCAAAGCTCAGTATCGAGTCCATTCATCCCCGTGTACCATGCGGTCTCACAGGCGAAATACGTATCCTTGCATTCCTTTTCCCGTTCACCGGCGGCAATAAGCTCCTGCTGATCGAGGTCCACCAAATAATAATCCTGGGCATTGGCAGACAGGGACGAATACCAGTTCAGCCATTCCTCATATTCCATTTCGCCGGTGTCGCTCCAGGTGAAATAAAGGCTGTGACGCTCAAATATGTTTTGGAGATTTTCTTCTGGGGTGGAATCCTCGGATGAGGTGACAGCTAAGAATAGTTCACAGGTGTTGGTGTTGGGGTTCTCGACTTCGATTGAGCACTCAATCGTCAAAAGTCCATATTGTTTGGCTCTCGATATCTGCTTTTTGACCGTCGAATAAGCAATTCCAGTTTCTTCGGCGATCTCTTTTGCCGACTTTCCAGCGTTCCGGAGAGCAGCGCCTTTTTGAACTTGCTCACTGGGACCTCTCTTCTTCCGGTTGCGGAATCCCTTGCTATGGGTATTGAGCAGCGTATTCGCCCATTTCGACCAGTGAGTGACATGGTGAGGCAGGATGAGTAGATCCTCACCAGACTTGCAGATCTCTTGCCCTGCGGCCCAGACAGCATCGGATTCGCTCAGGCCGGCGGAAAAGCAGCGATAGAAAATAGCCTGTATCCGAGATGAAAGGCTGTAACTGTCTGGAAATACCAGATCAATGGCATTTTCCAGGGTAGGATTCTCAGAGAAGGTGACAGATAAGAATAATTCACAGTGGTTGTGGTTTTGGGGATTTAACTTTTCCCATGAAGTCCACCACTGAGCAACCCGGAACTTATGGGAATGCAGATCGCACCATTTCTCCCAGATTCTACGAGCGACTGCCTCGGAATATCCGACACGAGAGCAGGCCGAAATAATGGTAGCCATCATGCCGCTCGGAGACTGATCCTTACGTGTTCCACTACCGGTCCAATCGGGGCCGAAGAATTTATCGACTTCCGGCCGGCTCAATAATTCGATTGCGGAATCAATTTCAGCGGGGGAAACAACAGGGGTGACAGCTAAGAATAATTCACATTTGTGGTGTTGGGGTTGTTCTTTCTTCTTTGGGCATTTCTTCCCTGAAGCCAAGATCGGAGCTACCAGAGAATCAACAAACGGTTGGTTAAGCGCCACGTCAGTGGCAGAGCCATACTGGCGGCCGGTCAGTGTCACGTAGACCGATCGCAGGGAGATCATGACTTCGGAATCGGGAGATCCCGGAATTGTGTTCTTTTGGTGGATCTTCTTCGACCCGACGACAGCGATATCAGCGGGAAGCTCGCCCCGGACGAAAACTCTCAGCCCGCGGCCGGAAGGAGAGATCTCGGTATAGCTCCCGGAGAGAGCATACGGAGCAGCCCAAGGCTTCAGTTCTCCGGCGTCGAGGAAGCAATCGTCTATATCAACGGAGATGATCTGGTCGGTCGGATATGTGCAGAGTCGACCAATACCGGCATAGGAGCCACTGGAGACTGTCAGCGAGTCAATCAGCGATCCGATGGATAACCACGTAGTCGGTCTGTTCGGCTTCAGCTTGAAGCCATTACGAGGATCAAACGGAGCCTTGGGGATCTTTCCCGAGGGTAAGGCTGACAAATAGCGCCAAGCGCAAAATGAACCCGCTCTGAGAGCAGGTGGGATATATGGATTGATTTCTGATCGAATCATTTTATATGTCTCGTTTTCGTTCTCCGGCACTACTTTCTCGATTCCGGGACTAAAAGCGTCTGGGCCGCTGGCCGGCGACCCACACACCCGAAAAGAGACAAATAAAGTGACTGCGGAGGGCAGCCCGTATGAGGGGCTTCAATGACTATGTAGTCATTGTCTAGGCAACCTGCGACGATATTTCTTTGTCGAAGGACCCTTAATGTGAGCAGCAAGGGAAGAGGTTAAGCCTCACCGGCTGCTCATATCTATTTCTAGTATATAGAACCGCCGTCCACATAGGCACACTTCCGCCGCTTTTCTTCACTTTATTTTGCCATTCGACCGGAATGTCAGTCGAGATCCGCAGATATAGAGAATGAGTCTCGGAGACTCAAATGGCAGAAATCTAACACAACTGCCACAGAGTCGAAAAGTGAAGTGGTGAAAACAAGAAAGTCAGCATATTTATTTTTGCTTTGTTTTCAATGGCCTAAGAGCGCCTGGCTTGAAATACAGCAAAAGTCGATATGCGATCCGGAATATTACCAAAATAGCGAACGACAGAGAAACAGTTAGATGTTTCCGGACCGTTCAGGGGAATCATAAATGACACGCAATTATCATCGCAATGAAATCTGGGCAGCCCCAGAGAACGGCTGCCGACTGGTCATATTCGACCGATACGACAGGCCTGTAGAGTTCAGGATCGATCTGGCAGATGTCGAGCGAGTATCTCGGCACCAATGGACACTGATGCGGCAGGGCAGCCGATGTTACGCATACCGCAAGACGGCCGACCAGAAAAATGAATACTTGCACCAGTATTTATGTCCCACAGACGGCAAGCTGGTCGATCACAGAGACAGAGACACGCTCAATTACTGCTCGGACAATCTACGGCCGGCGACAACGGCGGAAAACAATCGTAATCGACGGAAGCCGAAGAGCAATAAGTCAGGCTATCTGGGAGTCACACGATCTCTCACCGGAGATAAATGGGTAGCCACCATTACGACCGATCGCCGAGTCAAGTATCTCGGTACATACGCTGATTTGGTCGATGCTGCCATTGTCCGGGATCTTGGGGCGATCTTCCGGCACGGAGACTTCGCCTCCCTGAACTTCCCCGTCTTGGCCAAAGTAATCCAGCCTGATGGCAGCAGGGGCACCGCAATGCAGATACCGGCCGTACAGGAGATCGCCAATGCAGCGTCAGCAGCCTAGCGACCAGATCTCCGACGTGGCTCTGATCGATCTGCACCTAGCTCACGAACAGATGGCCGTCCAGACACTCAAGATCGAGCGTCGGCTCACCGATCGACAGAGCAACGAAGTACTCCTGGCAGTTCAGCGACGACTCCGGGAGACGAGGCCAGAAGAGCGGCACATGACTCGACAGATTCGCCGAATCATCAATCTGACCGCCCAAGATGCTGCCGACCAAGTAAAGGCCGCCAAGAAATCAATCAAGAAAGCAGGAATCCAGTAATGCCGATATGCCCTACGTGTGACAGCCAACGCGCTGTAGAATCGTCCAACTCGTGCGAGAAAGATATAGCGTCTTATTACTGCCGGACTTGCGGCAGCTTATTCGACAGCCCGGCCGCGGGCGACTCAAAGAGAAAAGGAATAATCGAGCGAATCGGCAAATATCTGAGACTCCACCCGGATATTGACAATTTCGTAGCATACGGACTCCCCTCGTTCTTTCTCGGCGCTGGTGCTGCGACGATACTCTGTGCGGCTGCAATTCTGGGGTTGCTGTAATGGCTGCACCTACACCAGCACCCTATATATCAGATGAGGAGCTTCTGGCGCAGTACGACCCATACATCCGCAAGGTAGCTGCAAGCCTGGAGAAGTCCACTCGCGGGGTAACACGATCAGACAGAGACGACATTGCTCAAGTATGTCGACTCGACCTCATCGCAATCACTCAGGATTGCCGGCCACACCCGGAATACTGCCGTACAGTCATCCGTCGCGCGGCAAGACGACAGAGGCAGAGATGTATCGCCTACTCCGATAAACACTGCCAGTTATTCTCGGGCGGCGGGGAATACACAGCCGTAACCGAGAAGCTCCAAGACGATCCCACAGAGTCATACGAGGATGCTCTCACGGCAGAAACACTATGGGCCAGACTCAGTGAGAGACAGCAACAGATACTCTCCCTCAACCTCGGTTTGACGGAACCAGCAATGGGTTATCGCCAGATCGCCAAGGCGCTCAACACTCCGGAGCGGCAAATAAGACATGAGATCGAAGTAGCCATGCAGTTACTCCGATCTGCCGCAGGAGCAAATAATCCGTCGCAGTAACCAGAGTGGCTCACTACATGTACAGTGAGCCCCGCAAGTGCAATCGTCCTCCACCTCCAATCTGCTCGCCACCCGGACTACGGTATCTGATCGTGGTCCGGGTGATTCTGTCGCGATACCCAGATCCAAAGATGACTGCCCACAGCGAGCAGCCTATCTCGACAATCTCCGGGACAGGCGGGCAAACGAGCAGGCAGCCACTTCTCCGAACCAATTAGACAACTCATGAAACAAAGGATCACAAGATAACATGCCAAACTCTAGCTATTCCCACGGCACAGTGTCAATCGGCACCACGGCGACATTACTGGCGACCGTTGCATCACAGAACGACGGAATCCTCGTAAAGAATCAGGGAACAGTTACCGTCTATCTCGGCAGTTCGACTGTAACGCCGGATGAAACAAGTACGGGCGGTTATCCTGTCGCGGCTGGTGACTCTGTACGTGTGCCGAGCGTTGGCAGCAATCCTCATGACTTATACGCGATTGTCGCAAGCAGCACGGCGTCGGTGTCGTTTATTCAGCCGTTGCTGTAGGGGATGATGCGACTCTTCACTCGGACTATGGTCGCTGCCGACGCGGGTCTAAATTCCCGCTCGGGTGATTGTGGTCCGAGTGATTCATTTGCCGATCTCTACCGGGATCTGGTCAATAGGTATCTCCAGGAGATCTCTCGTGCCTTTATCATTCCGGCCGCGGGCAAGCCAGAGACAGAAGAGAAGGAAGAAACTCTAGCCAATAGACTCAGACAGAGTTACCGGATACAGGAGACATCCAACCAGTGAAACCCTGTGGTAACTCTACCTGCTCCCGACTCATAAGCTTTGGCAAGTTCTGTCAGATGCACAAGCCACAAGCGGCGGAGTACAGACCGACCGCGGCGAAGAGAGGATACGGAAGAGCATGGCAGAAAGCCAGAGCAGAATATCTCATCTCTCATCCGCTCTGTGAACTATGTGAACGTGAGAACAGAGTAACTCTGGCCTTCTTAGTGGATCACAAGATCCCGATATCAGCCGGAGGAGCAGTCCTCGATCCAGAGAACCACCAAAGTATGTGCGTTGCCTGCCACCAACTCAAATCAAAGCAGGATCTCAAGCTATACGGGCCAGTCATCTGGGATCGATAACTGTGTATGCAGCTATCTCTATCAGTATCAATAACATACAGATGCCCCCTGGGGAGGTTGAATATGTTTGTTACGCCCATCGGTAGACCACACACCGCTTTAATTTGTAAAAACGGATAAATGAACCGAGGGGTTATTCGTTAAACCTCAATGTTACATCATGTTACGACCCAAACTCACCCTGTCCGATCTCCAACCCGACCCCAACAACGCCAATAAAGGGACTGTACGTGGTCACGAACTGGTCAAAGAATCGCTCGCCAAGTACGGCGCCGGCCGATCTATTGTCGTGGACAAGTCAGGCAACATCATTGCGGGCAATAAAACTGCGGCCAATGCTCAGGCTGCCGGCCTCTCCGATGACTGCATTGTTGTGCCGACCGACGGAACCAAGCTCGTAGTTGTCCAGCGTACCGACTTGGATCTGGACGACGCCAAGGCTCGACAGCTTGCCATAGCAGACAACCGGACTGCTGAGATCGGCCTTGAATGGGACCCGGCGATTCTCTCGGAGTTCCCGACTGAGGATCTCCAGCCATTCTTCACGGATGCCGAGTTAGCCGATGCGATCGGTGAGGAGGTAACGCCGACCGACCCCAACGCTGAATATGTCGGGATGCCTGATTACACGAACGAAGACCAAACAGGCGTGCGGGACATTATCATACATTTCCAGAGCGACGCCGCGGTACAGGAGTTTGCGAAGCTTCTGAGTCAGACCATTAGTCCTCAGACGAAGTATCTCTGGTTCCCGAAAGAGGACCGGGCAGAGCTACAGAGCGAGAAGTACGTGACGGAATAAATGCAGCCTCAATTCCCCATATTCATCCCAACGCTTTCCCGCTACGATAGTCGCCTGACGATTAAGGCTCTCCAACGCATGAACATCGAGAAGTGGTATGCGGTAGTCGAGCCACAGGAGTATGAGATGTACGCCGCAGTGATTCCGAAGGAGCATATCCTCACACTCGACATGGCGTACAAGCAGAGTTACCAGACGCTTGATGCCCTCGGCACGGCTAAATCCACTGGCTCCGGCCCGGCTCGTAACTTCATTTGGGACACGAGCATCGAGATGGGTTATCCGTGGCACTGGATCATGGATGACAACATTGTTCGTTTCCTCCGTTACACCAATAACCTCCGCTATGAAGTGCTGGACGGGGCTTTCTTTCGTGTGATGGAAGACTTCTGTTTGCGCTACGAGAACGTGGGCATGGCGGGCCCGAACTATGAGATGTTCGTCCCCCGCAAGCAGAAGCATTCGCCGGTAGTGTTCAACACTCGGATTTATTCCTGTAACTTGATTCGAAACGACATTCCGTATCGCTGGCGCGGACGCTACAACGAGGACACCATCTTGTCTCTCGACATGCTCCGGGATGGTTGGTGTACGGCATTGTTTAACACTTTCCAGCAGAAGAAATTGACCACACAGACGGTAAAAGGCGGTAACACCGACACGATTTATGTGGGAGGGACCTACCCGAAGAGCAAGATGCTGGTCGACCTTTACCCGGAGTACGCCCGTCACGCCCATAAGTTTGGCCGCGATCACCACCACGTAGATTACCGGCCCTTTCGGCGCAACCAGCTAAAGCGCAAAGAGGGTATCGTGATCCCCGAAGGGCCGAACGACTACGGCATGAGCCTGTGCAAGATAGCAGGGGGCAAATAATGATCGGAAGAAAACGACTCCTAATAACACCTGAGTTACTGGTCGAGTTCCTCCGGCATCCAGTTCCGCCCGGGATTACCGCTGAAGGTCTACCTCGGGACGCCAGAATCGTTGACGCCAGCTATGATCGCCCGCTGGATTGCATTGTCCTGTGGGTTGAGAGCAAAGAGTTCGAGGAATACGGCGATATAGATGTCCTCTTTCGCCAGAGTCGAGGAGAAACACAATAACATGGTTGGACGTAAACCTACCCCAGACCCCGGAAAGAAAGGCGCTCCAAAGCCTACCGGTGTTCCTTCATGCCCGGCCCACTTGGATAAGATCGCCAAGGCCGAATGGAAACGCATCGTCAAAGAGCTTGCTCCCTGGGGATTGATTACCGCGGTTGATCGTGCTGCACTGGCAGCCTATTGTTCCAGCTATTCCCGGTGGATCGCAGCCGAGCTGGCCTGCCAAAAATATGGAACGGTCGTCAAGTCGCCGAAGTCAGGCTATCCCATAAATAGCCCGCATGTGGGAATCGCCAATACAGCCCTCGATCAGATGCGGAAGTTCTGCACTGAGTTCGGCCTCACTCCGGCATCACGAGTTCGCCTGGCGGACGCCAACTTTGATGCACAAGCCGAGCTTGATCTCCTCTTAGACGATGACGATACCGAGCCCGAGTAATCTCTTTGCCCTTCAGCCAACAGAAAGCGAAACACGCGCTCAACTTCTTTCACAAGGTGCTGAATGTCAAACTTCCGCCCTGGCAGCAGAAGTGTATCTCTGATGTCTTCGGGACACTTCGACCGGACGGCCGGCGCCAATACCGAACGATCTATATTGAGGTTCCCGGTAGGAATGGAAAATCAGTCCTGCTCGGTGGGCTCGGTATCTACCTCGCACTCTACGGCGGCGAAGAGCACAACCAAGTTACTGTTGCCGCGGCGACCAAGAACCAGACGAAGAACATATTTGACGTCTCGCTCAATTACGTTACCCAGTCTCCAATCCTCCGGACCATCCTCAAACCGCTCGCGGCGACGAAATGGATTCAGAAGCGGAATGATCTGCTCAGTTATTTTCGGGCCATCTCAGCCGACGGCGGAAAGAATGACGGATTCGGCGGGCACGTCCTGGTCGATGAACTTCACCGATGGCACGCTGAGTCTCAGCTTGCCCTGTGGGAAGTCATAAAGAAGGCCGGCACCACTCTCAAAGAACCGCTCCGGGTAATCATCACTACGGCCGGATCCGCCGACGAGTCACCGCTCGCTCTGTCGATGCACAACCGGGCGATGGCGATACTTGAGGGTAAGATCCAAGATCCTACGTTCTACCCTCTCGTGTTCGGACTCGGGCCGGAGGATGACTTCCAGGACGAATCGAACTGGGTAAAAGTCAATCCGTCCCTCAAAGAAAACGGCGGATACATGGACATCGAGGCTCTCCGGGAGATATACCGGGCTGCTCTCGGTGACCCTGTAGCAGAGCGTTCATTCCGGCGCTTCCACCTGAATACATGGCTGTCTTCGGTAGTCGAGGGCGCGATTGAGCTGGCAGATTGGAAGCTCTGCTCTGAGGCTCTCCGGGGAGATCGCAAAGAACGGCCCTGCTTTCTGGCAATCGATCTTTCATCGAGACTCGATCTCTCCGCTCTGTCGGCAGTCTGGCCTGACTACGATACCGGCACCTTCGACGTAGAAACATGGTCCTGGCTGCCCTCGGAGATGCTGCCCAAAGCGGGACAAAGAGATAAAGTGCCATACGAGAAGTGGCACAAGCACGGCCATTTACTGACGTGCGAAGGGCGGGTAATCCGTACCGATGACATTCTCGCCAAGGTCAAAGAGCTATCAGAGCAGTACGAAGTGCAGGAGATCGCTGTCGATCGGTGGGGCATGGACGAGCTTACAGCCCGGCTGGAGAAAGACGGCTTCACAGTTATCCCGATCCCGCAGAATATATCCGGGATGACTCAGCCGACCAAGCGATTCCTCGAACTGGTCAGAGATGCCAAGTTACGACACGGCGGACATCCATTACTCCAGTGGTCAGCATCCTGCCTCGACCTCAAGACGGACCATTCAGGCAACATCCAGCCGGCCAAACCGGCCTATAACAAGTCAGACAAGAGAATCGACCCAATTGTAGCCACGATTATGGCCTTGGATCGAGCCATTCGACACGGTTACGACAATCCAGATCCGTATGCCGACGGCCACGATGTTGTGATGGTTGACTACTAAGTCAGTCACTTTCCGTCGCAGTAGGCTAGTCCTTCGCCTACATATACTTTAGAGCCCCACGAATTAGTGATTAGTTCCTTAAACAGCCTCATCACGAATACAGGACAACCGAGCCTCTTAGATGTAGAGTCTCGGTCCGCTTTTGCGCCCGGTAGCGATACTTGGGGCAATCACGACGGCGAATCAATTATCATTGGCGGGTACTCCAGTACGGCCGGCCAAAGAGTAACTGAGACTTCGGCCCTGTCGATCTCGGCTGTTTATCGCGCTGTCAATCTGATCTCAGGCTGTCTGGCAATGATGCCGCTAGAAGTTCTCCGGGAGACGCCGGAGAATGGGCAGCAGGCGGAACCGAATCATTACCTGTCTCCCCTACTCGGTGAAAGCTTCAATCCGTCTTGGACTAGTTTCCGCGCCAAGAGATTCATCGTCGAGCAGATCCTACTTCGGGGTAATGCTCTGGCGAAGTATTCAGTCTCGACAAATGGCAGAGTTACCAGCATCCAGCCGTACCACTGGGATCGAGTCACTACGATGCCCCAGACTGATGGCTCTCTCCGGTATCTCATTCTGGAGCCAGATGGTGTTACCCGCGAATACACGAGCAACTCTGTCATTCACTTTCGAAACCTGGAATCGAACGACCTGGGTATCGGCCTCTCCACTATCGCGGCCTTCCGTAACACTCTCGGTCTAGCCCAAGCGAGTGAAGAAGCTTCTGCCCAACTATTCGGTAATGGTCTGATCCAGCCCGGCTTCTTCAAGGCCGTCGGCATGAATGACAAGACCCGCGGCAAAGTCGAGGAAGCTCTCTCGCGCAAAGCTCGTGGCGCTCATAATGCTTTCCGTACTCCTCTGCTAGAGGCCAATGTCGAGTATGTCCGTACCGGCCTTACGATGCAGGATCTCCAATTTGTCGAGACTCGCAGGATGTCTCTCCAAGAAGTCTGCATCCTCTTCGGTATCCACCCGGCGGCGATGGGATTGGTCACTCAGACCCAAGGGAACGCCGAACAGAATGCTATCGAGTTCCTGGTTTATGGGCTCCAGCCTCTAATGTCCAATATCGAGGCTGAGATCCACAATACCCTGCTCTCATCGTCTGAGCGCAAAGTCTACAAGATCGGCTTTGATCCTGATGTATTACTTCGGACCGACTCAAAGACTCGATTCGAGCAGTATGCGACTGGCGTAACGTCCGGGGTCCTCAAGCCCTCCGAAGCAAGGCGTAAAGAGAATCTGCCGCATGATCCTGCCGGAGATGAATTAGTCGCCAATGCCTCCCTCGTGAAACTCAAAGACGCTGGAATCCAATGGCGCGGACCCGGCAAGACTGCCGGCAAATCAACTAACACGGAGGCTCCAGCCAATGAATAAAGAATACAGGCTGTCTGCACCGGAGCTACGGGCTGCCGAAGATAACCCAAGCAAGCTAGTCGGATACGCTGCGACGTTCGACTTTCCGACCGAGATCGGCGGGTACTTCACCGAGACGATTGCTGCCGGAGCATTCACGGAAACACTCGCGGCCGACAACATTGTTGCCCTCTTCAATCATGACGACAATTTAGTGCTCGGTCGAAACATGGCCGGTACGTTGGCTCTCCGAGAAGATACTCGCGGTCTCTATTTCGAAATTGATCTACCCGACACCCAAGTAGCTCGCGATCTGCTCGTATCTGTTCAGCGTCGAGATATCTCAGGCTGTTCGTTCGGCTTTCAGGCTGTCGAAGAGAACTGGGATTACGACACCGAGACTCGGACGCTGCTCAAGGTCAAGTTATTCGATATCAGCATCGTGACCAATCCGGCCTACACGAATACGTCTGTATCGGCCCGGTCGGCGAAAGAAGTATTTGAAGAGTTCCGCAGTAAGAAACCGGCCCATGATGTCGTGCCGGAACAGACCGACATCGATATCACGCCTCTGACGCAGTACATCGAAGTTCTGCGGAATTGGTAATCACATTTTCACATAGGAGAAAGCTATGAAGAGTCTTGAATTGCGTCAGAAACGCGCCAAATTGATCGCCGATATGGGCGAGTACACTGCCAAAGCGTCCGCCGAAAAGCGGAGTCTGAACGCCGAAGAGAAAGAAGCCTTCGACCGCATGTTGGCCGAAGAGAAGGAACTGCGTTCGACCATCGAAGCCATCGAGGCTCACGAAGGTCTGGAGCGTTCGCTCGAAGAGGCGACTGAGCAGCGCAATCGTCAGGGTCAGGGTAACTCTGAGACTGCCGATGCGGCTTTCGAGGCTCACGTCCGGTCCAAAGGCAAGATCCCCTACGAGTATCGCGACAACCTGAAGAGTTCGACCACGGGCGGCGGCGATATCGTTCCGACTGGCTTCTATAACCAGCTTGTGGTTGCCCTGAAATACGTCGATGGCCCCTTCAACGTTGGCCGGCTACTGACGACCGAGACGGGCGTTGATCTGCCCGTACCGACGAACGACAACACGGCGAGCAAAGCGGCTGCCACGGCTGAAGGCACAACGATGTCCAACACCGACCGCGTGTTTGGCCAAGTCGTGCTGAAAGCCTACAAGTACCCCTCGGTTGTGACTCTCTCCGAAGAGCTTCTGAACGACAACGGGGTGAATATCTCCGCTGAATTGGCTTCTCTGTTGGCGGTTGATATTGCCGACGGCCTCAATGAGGATCTGACTGTTGGCGATGGATCGAGCAAGCCGACTGGTTTCTTATCGCAAGGTACGGCGAAAGCGGCGGCTGCCGCGGCTGCGGTGTCCTACGGCGACTTGGTTGGTCTAAAGTACGGCACGAACAAAGCGTACCGGAAGAATGCCATCTGGATGCTGAACGATACGACCTTCGGGGAGTTGGTGCAGATCCACGACACGACCAATCGCCCGATTATCTTCCCGGCCTCGGCGGGTGCGGAAGACATGCTCTTCGGTCAGGCCGTGTGTATCAACAACTCGATGCCCGACATCGGCGCGAGTGCGAAGTCCATCGCTTACGGCGACTTCAGCAAGCTGATCGTTCGTCAGGTTCGTGGAGTCCAGTTCAAGGTTTCGACTGAAGTGGCCTTCATGAAAGACGGCGTTGTGTTCAAGGCGACCCTTCGCGCTGACGGCAAGCTCGCCATCGCCAAAGCGGTCAGTGTCCTGACTCACCCGGCTAGCTAGTAACTCCCCAGAGCAGAGGATACGGGCTTACCGGTCTGTATCCTCTCTCGACTCTCAATCACTTCAATGCACACGTACTCATACTCGGAGAAGATCTATACTCAGCCGACCGTCGAGCCTATCGACCTCACGGCTGCGAAGGCCCATCTTCGTGAGTCCGACACTGCATTTGATACCTCGATTGAATCTCTTATCACTGTTGCTCGTACCCAGATCGAGCAATGGACCGATCTCGCTCTGATTACCCAGACGTGGGATTACTGGACCTCCAGACACTTTCGGCATTACGAGTATTACGGCCGGCCCTTCTCAATCAAGATTCCCCGCGGCCCGGTAAGCTCAGTCGATGCTGTCGAGTCAATCGATGACTCCGGCACGGCTACAGCAATCGATTCCTCGAAGTACGTAATTGATCTCCTCAGTGAGCCCTGCGAAGTACGATTCCTCAGTGGGGCGCCCGATGGTCGAATCCACCTCCGATATACGGCTGGTGTTGATTCCCCGGACGATGTAGCGGCTCCTCTCAGGCAAGCAATTCTCTTGCTCCTCGGAGCACTCTACGACAACAGAACAGAAGAGGTAATTGCTGCCGCAACGCTGACCACGATCAGGCTACAGATTGGTGTTGATTCGCTAATCCTGAACTACAGATGGGGCGGCGGATGCTGACACGCCGCGAAACGACAGTAGATATCGGATCTCTCCGTCACTTGGTCAAGATTCAACAGCGAGCAGACCAGCCGGACGCATACGGTCAGCTTATTCCGACGTGGACCGATGTTCTGTCTCCCTGGGGTGGATTCTCCAGCCTGACGGCTAAAGAGCAGTTCCAAGCCAATCAACTGAGCACTCAGGTTACTGATGTTTTCACGATGCGTTACCCGGTATCGGTGACGATCACGGCCGGAATGAGGCTGATATTCGCATCGAAGGTATACGAGATTCAAGCCGCTCTGGACCCGGACAAGTGCCGAACGATTCTCAAGCTGTATCTCCTGGAGAGCCAAACCCATGTCGGATAACTTCGTCACAGTCAAGATTACCGGCATGGATGAGATCGCCCGTAATCTCCATGCTCTCGGGCAGGACATCGAGCGGCGAATAGTCCGTAAGGCTGTCCAATCCGGAATTACTGTGATGGCTGAAGAGGTAGCTGCTCGTACTCCGACTGATACCGGCCTGCTCAAGCAATCACTTGTTACGACGGTACAAGTCGATAAAGAGGGCGCGGCGGCAATCGGAGCAGTGGGCTTCGGCTGGCAATCACATATCGCCCGCTTCTTGGAGTTTGGCCATCGCATTGTTGGGCACAAGCCGCACAAGAAGGACACCGGCAAGCATGTCCCGGCCAATCCGTTCATGCGGATCGCATTTGATTCGGGCAAGCAAAAGGCTGTAGACGCCTTTGTCGAGACGATGCGGGAAGAGATTGAGAAGTCAGCAAGTAAGTCATCGAAGAGGGCAGCGTAATGTTCTCCGAGGGCCTACAAGCTCTGCTCTCCAATGATTCGGATATCGCGGCCCTGGTCGGATCGAGGATCTATCAAGTCGTCGTACCGGAGAGCACAGAGTATCCGTGCCTCAGTTATCAGACTGTAAGCGGCTCAATCGACATCGCCCTAGACAGCGCGGCGGCAAAAGAGCGACGTGTCCAGTTTGACTGTTGGGCGACCACATACCCGGCGGCAAAGGAATTAGAGGCTGCCCTGGCAAGTCTCCTCGATGGATACGAGGGACAGCTTGCCGATGGCACGCGAGTAATTAGCAGTGTTCCCGGCGTCGTACTCGATGACTGGGCAGACAGCAGTAGAGTGTTTCGCGTCATGGCGGAATACATCATCACTTTCACTTAGGAGAAATAACAATATGCCCAGTTACGTTGGAACGCAGAGGCGGACCGCGAAAGGAATGGTCCTCAGCATCGGGGATGGAGCCTCGCCCGAAGTATTCACGAAGATATCGGAATTAAACAGCTTGGAGCTTACAGGTAGGCAAGCCCAGACAGATGACGCAACTAACTTTGATTCGGAAGAGGAAGAGTTCATCGCGACGATCATCACCCCTGGTGAGTGGAGCTTCAGCGGCTCTCGCATCAGCGGTGACGCCGGCCAGCAGAATCTCTCTACAGCATTCGCTGCACTGGCGTCCCACAACTTCACTGTTGTCGCGCCGAAGACGGGCACTCAGACCACAGGCGATACCTGGGCATTCAAAGCGCTTGTGACCGATGACGGCCTCTCGTTCGCTCCGACCAAAGGCCAAGCAATCTCCGGCAAGCTCAAGATCTCAGGCCCTCTGGCGTTCACCGCGGGTAGCTAGTCAATGACTGAGGGACGGAGTATCCGTCCCTCTTACCTCTCAGATCAATTAGTCACTTTATATGCCCAAACCCAAAACAGTGGCCGGCACGGCCGAAGATCCGACGATTCGTTATATCAAGGTTGATATCGATGGTCAGCACCTAAAGCTCGCTTACGACTTCGGGAACATTGCCCTGGCAGAGTCGATTACAGGTATCAATCTCTTGTCGGCGTTCTCGCTCGCTGGCATGAATGCGAATCAGTTAAGGGGTCTGTTCTTTGGCTGCGTGCTCAAAGCTCAACCCAAGATGACTCTTGCCGATGTCAGCAAGATGTTCAGCCTCGCGAACATGGCGAAGATCACTCAGGCGATTGTCGATACGTGGACAGCCTCGATGCCGGATCAAACGGATGAACCGGACCCAAACGACGAAACGCCGCTGGCTCCGGCGAGCGAGTAAGCAATCAGGAGACTTGGGAATCGTGCTGGTCGGCTGCACGGTTCTATCTGAGGCTTACAGACGATGAGTTCTTCCGGCTTACTCCTCGACAGTTTCACCTGTTAATGGAACGCCATCGGGAGCAGCGACGATACGAGGAGTTATTAACCGGCATCGTTGCTTCGACCGTGTGCAACTTCTCGATGGGAGCCCCGAAGAAGCCAGCGAGTCCGGCAGACTTCATGCCTTCAACGACGAAAGAGAAGCCGGAGAAGAAACAAAGAGTCAGTCGCAAGCAGATCGATAGAAACTTGAGGATCTTCTTAATGGCCCAAACAAACGCGAGAAAGGAGAACAAATGAGTCAAACATCTGTCGGCAATGTAGTCATTACGATGGGAGCAAACACGGCTAAGTTCTCCGTGGATCTCTCGCGGGCGGAAGCCAAGATGGCCGGCTTCTCCAAGAGCGTCAATATGAAGCTCCGGGAGATCGGCAATGGTGGAGCAACTAACGGCTTCAAGTCGATCAAAAAAGAAGCCCATGAGACGATTACCGCAGTACAGGGTACATCGGCTGCTCTTCGTGCTCTCGAAGGCGCCCAGAACTTCAGGGCTGGCGAACGGTTTCTCGCGACTACTTTGCAATTAGGCCCTGCCTTTCAGAAGCTCTTCCCGATCTTCGGTGCTCTTGCCCTCGGAGACATCGTTACAAATTGGATCAATAAGGTTAACGAGTTCCGGGAGGCGCTCAAGAATCTCTCAGACGCTCCGGAGCATATCGCTCAGGCGTTCCGCGCGATCAACGATCCAATCCAGCAACAGAATGACGAGCTAGGCAAAGCCAATGCCAAGCTCCAGAACGACATCAATCTTCTGCAAGGCAAGCCGACCAATAACCTAGCTACTGCCATCTATGACGCGCGAATTGAAGCCGACAAACTAGGCGCGTCTCTCAGCAAGGATCTGGCAGGTGTCGATCAGTTACTCGCCCAAAACAAGATCGGGCTATTTGGCCGGATTATGGGCAAGGCTGAAACCGGCGATGTCGAGAAACAGATTGCCGACTTCGAGAAGAAAGTCAATGATGCCACGCTCTCCGGTAATGCAGCCGTCCACAATGCCAAGACTCCAGAGGCGGCGAATGCTGCTCGCGATGCTCTCAACTCTACTCTCGGCAGTCTTTACGCTACGGAGATCCAGCGAGTAGCGGCGCAAAAGGCGGCAGTCGATAAAGTTCAGAAAGACCGTGGCCTACTCACTGTCGGCTGGCAGCAATCCGGCATGTCGTACAGCGAGTACTCGGCTCGGACACTGGCGGCCCGGAAAGCAGGCGATCAGGCAGCAATTCAAGCCGATCTCCAAGGCTATCTGCGATCTCTTTACACACAGGATACTTTCGTCGGCCTAACTGACAAGAACGTCAAACTTCAAGGCACGAAAGATGTTCTCACTCTCTCCAAGCACGGCACGGCCGCATCGAATCCATTCGCTGATCGGATAGCAGCACTCAAAGCCCAACTCGCTGGTGTCAATGCTCTCGCGTCTGCTCCCGCCGGTGACTCAATGGCTCAAGCTCTCGCCAAAGGATACGGGGACGCAGCCAAGGAGATTAGCTCACTGAACCAAGGCCAGACCAAGCTAACGCTCGGTCAGCAATCACAGATCACCATTCTGCACGATCAGATCGCCCTCGCTGAACTGAAACAGCAAAAGCAGAAGGAATGGCAGACCACTCTCCAGCAGATCGCCTCTGAATCTCAAGACATGCAGGAGAAAGACCGAGAAGCCTACATCCGGCAAGTAGAGCACCTCCGTCAGGTTCAACTCCAGATCGATGAGATCAACCGAACGGCGGCCAATGCCAGTAAGGGAGCAGATGCAATCTTCCGGGGCAATTACAACGCCATGCCGACCGGCACGCCGGAGCAAATGGCCGATAAGCGTAAGACTCTGGCGGAACATAACGCTGGCATCGCTGAATCAGTCGCTAATCTCAATCGGCAGACCGAAGCCACTCAGAGACTCAATGCTGTAGCCAATCTCGGACGTGATGCTCAGAGACAGGCTGCTATCAACAATATCCGCAATAGTGGGCAGTCTCCTGATGTTATTGACGCTCAAGTAAAGGCTCTGAAAGCTCAGAACCAACTGCAAGACAGTCAGCAGATGCTTGGCGGGACTGCACGCGACGGAGCGACTCGTTACTTCAGCGAGATGAAAGATAACGTCCAATCGACTGCGAAAAGTGTTCACGATGTCCTCGGTAATGCTTTCTCCGGCCTCAATGACCAACTTGGTGCTCTGGTATCGGGGCAGAAAACATCCTGGTCGGGCTTCTTCGCCGGCCTGGCCTCTCAGATCGCCAATATCGGGCTGAACAAACTCGAAGGCAATCTTTTCGGCAGCCTGTTCGGTAGCAATAGCGGCAGTAAATCCGGCGGTGGTGGATTCCTCAGTAGCATCGTCGGATTCACGAGCAAGCTATTCGGCGGCGGCCGAGCGATTGGTGGCGGAATCGATGCCAGCAAGTTCTACATGGTTGGCGAGAACGGACCAGAGCTATTCGCTCCTGGAGTCAGTGGCAACATCACCCCGAATAACAAGCTGAAGAGTGTTTCTGGTGGATCTGGCGCAATGTATTACGTCGATGCCCGCGGCGCCAATGCTGCCGACGTGGAATCTCGTGTCCAGCGTGCTCTCGCGCAAGTTCATGGATCTGCAATCCAAGGCTCTGTAGCAGTGCAAGCCGAAATGAAAAGACGCATGCCAAGGAGCAAATTCGCGTAATGTCTTATCCCCAAGTCCTCGGCTGGAATCTTGTGTCTCTCCCGTCTGGACCAGCATTCCGGACTGCGAGCCTGACCATGCACGACAGCGTTGGGCAGGTTATTTCGCCATTCACTCAGCAGAGCCAAACTCAAATCTGGTCCGGTGCCGATTATTGGGAATTGGATCTCAGCTTACCGCCGATGAAGCGGGGCGATGCCGTGAAGTGGATCGCCTGGCTTGCTGCCATGAGAGGTAAGGCCAATGTATTCCAATACCAGGATGTCTTAGGCTTGCATCCGCAAGGCTCTCGATCAGGAACCCCGGTAACCGATGGAACACACTTAGCCTCCGCAATTACGCTCAACACGCGCGGCTGGACGGCGAATGCTCAAGGCGTGCTGCTCGCTGGCGACTACATCACCGTGGGATACCGGCTGCACATGGTTCTCCAAGATGTCAATGCCGACGCCGCGGGGAAAGCCAGCATTGAAGTCTGGCCATCGCTCCGGGAAGCAATAGCCGATGGCGTGACGGTAGTAACTCAGGGAACCACTGGCTTATTCCGGCTCTCTGACAATGCTCGATCCTGGTCGGTCAACCAAATGAAAGTCTACTCAGTCGCATTTAAGGCGGTCGAAGCTCGCTAATGAGAGATATATCCATAGCCGCTCAAGAGCAAATAGTCTCCAACGTCATTCGACCGCTCTTTCTCGTCACTCTCCAATTTGCCAATGAATCTATTGCCGTCTGGTCTGGCGTTGGTGACTTTGTGTGGAGCGGGACGACGTTCAAGGGTGTCGGAACGCTTGGCAACATATCGCCGATAGTCGAGACGACCGAGACTCAGGCTCAAGGGATCACACTGAGTCTTTCCGGTATCCCGAATCAGTATTTGCAAGATGCTCTCAACCATGTATCGACTTCTGGGATAGCTCAAGTATTCCTGGCATTCATGGACTCATCCGGGAATCTCATTGGAGATCCGATACCGGCTTACATCGGTGAGCTTGACGCCCCGGAGATCGACATGTCCACAGAGACGACAACGATCTCAATAGCTGTCGAAAACAAGCTCTCAGATCTTCAGCGGGCACGTGGCGGCCGGCTCACGGATGCCGACCAGAGAGCAAGGCATCCGAATGATGGCGGGCTCAAGTTCGTCTCACAGATTCAAGACAAGTTCATTCAGTGGGGTAACTCGTAATGGCTGCCCTCAAAAGAATAGATCACTGGCAGTTGGCCCTTCACCAATACATCGACTCGAAGAAAGGCGTTGCTTTCTCCTACGATCCAGCGACAGGTACAGATTGCGCCACGTTCACCGCCGATGCCATCGAAGCGATGACCGGGACTGATATCGCCGCGGAGTTCCGGGGCAAATACAGCACACAGACCGGCGCATTGAAATCGATCAAAGAGATTACAGGTGGATCCAGTGTCGAGGACGTTGCAGTCCATGTAGCAGCCCAATATGAGATGCAAGCTCTTCCCTCAGTGTTATTCGCCCAGCGGGGAGACATGGTGCTCTTCGATGGCTCCGAAGGACCAGCACTCGGTGTGGTCTATCTGGACGGCCGTAATGCCGTGTTCGTCGGGGACAAGGGACTGAGCAAACTCGCCGTCAAGAAATGCTCTAAAGCCTGGAGAGTCGGCAACTAATGGCAAAAATCGTAGAAGGGGCGGCCCTGATTGCTGGCGCGGTAATCGCTACTGTTCTCACTGGCGGCCTCGCGTCTCCATTACTGCTCACGGCCTGGGGTGTCGCTATCGCTGGCACGGCTGTAAGTCTGGGCGCGTCCCTGCTACTCGGTGGAATCTCCCAAGCTCTACAAGCCGGGCCGTCCCTAGAGTTCTCGATCAAACAACCGTCAGCATACCGGCAGATCGTATACGGTCAGATGCGTGTAGCAGGCACGATTGTTTACGAGGGTTCGAGCGACGACAATAAAATGCTCAACCAAGTCATCGTATGGGCTGCTCACGCTTGCCAAAGCATTGACACTCTGTATCTCGATGGTCGGGCGCTATTCACGAGCGGCGACTCCGGTACACACTTCGATGATTCGGGCAACAGTTACGACTTCAAGGGAAAAGGTCACTTCAGCCATTCGCTTGGGCCGGTCCCTGGAACGTATTTCAGCGATCTCGGCGGGCGAGATAGTAATTGGTCGAGTGCCTGTACGCTTGATGGTCTGACAGCATCGTATATTCGCTGCGAGTTCGACCAGACTGTATTTCCGAGCCAGCCGGGTATCAAAGCGAATATCCACGGCAAGAATGACATATACGATCCTCGGACCGGCACTCGGGGATACACCAACAATGCCGCTCTGATAATCGCCGACGTGCTCTGCAATAGCGAGTTCGGCCTTGGATGCGATTATGCTACCCGAATCGATGAGGATGCTCTCATCACGGCTGCCAATCTATGTGATGAGCAAGTCGCTCTGGCGGCGGGCGGAACGGAAAGCCGGTATACGCTCAATGGCTTCTTCGATACTTCGAGCACTCCCGGAGACATTATTGATGCCATGCTCGCTTGCTGTGCTGGTCGACTCTCCTACCAGGGCGGTAAGTTCCAGATCCTCGTGGGCGCCTGGTATGGCTCCGGCCTGGAGTTCTGGGATTACGATATCGTTGGCCCGGTCAAATGGTCTCCGAAGAGAAAGTATCGCGATCTCAACAATGCCATTCGAGCGACTTACATAGCCCCAAAGCATCCCTACGCAACGGTCGGCTACGACCAGGATCACCGTGACTCTTCGATTTTCGGCTCCGATTGGCAGCCTGCCGATGCTCCTGAATATGCCCAAGATGTTGCTCACGGTTATGACTCCGACGCCAATCTAACAGCGGATGGAAATGTAAAGCTCTACACCTCTCGCTCCTATCGTTTCTGTACGTCGGTCAGCATGGCCCAACGGCTCATGAAGATCGATCTGATGCGGAATCGTCAGCAAGGCTCAGGCACGCTGAAGATGTCTCTGTCGGCATATCTCGCCACAGCCGGAGACGTGATCCAGCAGACTTTTGCCGGGTTCTCCTGGGATGCCAAATACCTAGAGATTCAATCTCTCCGGTTCATTTCTTCAGGCAGTTCGAGCGATAGCGGCTCAGGCGATAGCAGCCAGCAGGACGTGCCTACTCTCCAGTGCGAGGTACAGGTATGTGAGACAGACCCGTCAGTATATCTCTGGTCCACCTCCGAAGAGAGAACCCCTGAAAATTCGACTTCTCCGGCAATCGCTAATCGCTGGTCGGTCAATCCGCCCACGAACCTGATCCTGGAGTCCGGCCTTGATTCAGCGGTAGTCGGAACTGACGGCGTGACGATACCCCGTATACAGATTACGTGGATCGAGCCAGACGACCCGTTTACACTTTCCGGCGGACACCTGGAGATCCAATGGCAGTGGGCAAACGATACAGCAAACTGGCATTCTCTCGGATACTTCGGTCCGACCACCAATATCTATTTCATGACGGGCGTGGTCTGCGGAGTCACGTACAACGTTCGTATCCGTGCGATCAGATCCAATGGAGCATCGAGCGATTGGACCACGGCTCTGAACCATGTTGTCAGTTCTACAGCCGTATCGAACATCACCATCGGGCATATCAGCGGACTTGGATCTCTGGCGAGTAAGAACTTCGTTGACTTCAGTTCAGCCGACGTGGCGAATAAACATGCTGCCAATCTCCAGTACTCGACTGGCATCTCGGTCGAAGCTCTCAGACCTGCTGAATCCGGGGCAGAGATAACGACAGGCAAAAGTATTGACATTTTAACGGACGGTGGAACGTACAGCCGGGTCAAAGGGAACCAACTCGTAGCTGGCATCATTTCCGGCAAAAGCTATGGCTCCAATTTCATATCGAACCCTTCATTTGAGTCAAACAAAGTCGGTTCGGCGTTGAACGCGATATTGTCAACCAATTGGTCGGCAACGGATGACTGGAAAGTCGCGGCGACCGGAAGCGGCTTTGAAGTCTATGTGTCCTACGGATACAGCAACTCAGGCAATAACAGTCTGTTACTTCGAGTGGCGGGTGCTCAAACGATGGCAGCGGGCGCAACGGCTCGTGTTGTGTCTCCAGCGATTCCTGTGATACCCGGATCACAGTATTACATTGGCGGAAAGCTCGCGCAAACGTCTTCAGCGGGCAACCCGTTGACCTCTGGCTTAGTCATTCAACAGCGTATCGGACTTATCTACACAGATGCAAACGGCGGATGGTTAGGCGATGTCTACCCTCCAGATCAAGTCGCGGTCGGAAACGGAACGGTCATTCCTGGATTTTCGTGGACACTTGTCGCTGGTGTCGTGACGATTCCGAGCAATGCCTCATACATTCAGATGGAGTGTGCAGCGTTCAACACGGGTAGCACTCAAGCAACAGCGGGCGGTATCTCTTGCGACTGCCACTTTGATGATGTCTTCTGCAACCAAGTTTATGGGTCGTCTTCGATCTTGAGCACTCAAGGATCGATCTTGCCCAATCAAACCATTCAGATCAATTACACGTACACCAAAAACTCGATCAGCTTTACCTGGTTGGCACAATCGATTGTAAGATCCGATGGTTCGTCTATTAGCGTTCCGGCCGGCTCACTAAATTACACCGGGCTTGCCCCATCGCGTGACCACTACACATACTGGCGCGTCAATGCAAGCACGGGCGCGCTGGGAGTCACATTCACCGGCTATCCGCCACTAGCTCCAAACAGCTATTACGCGGCAACGATGGCAAATGACGGATACGTTCCAGTCGGCCCAATCATGGTTACTACTCTAGACCTGAGTAATGACGGCACTGGAAGCGGAACTGGCGGCGGAAGTGGACTCTGCCCTGAAGCCAATGAGTTAGTGGATATCGAGGGCAAAGGTCAGATTATGGCTGGCGACGTGAAGCCCGGCGACAAGATTAAGGGCAAGTCGATCAAGACTGGCGAAGACGTATACCGGGAAGTCCTACAGATCTCAACTGAGGCATCCGTTGCGTGGCGCATGATCAACGGTCATCGTGTCAGCCCGTGCGAGTCCGTCTATTGGGACGGTGAATGGGTCCCGGCATATCGCGTTACTGGCGCAACGGTCGATGAGTTCCTCGGCACTAAGATACTCATGTCCGTGGCCTCTGATGAATATGACGAACAAAACTATTATCTACTCTCTGGCGTTCCGTTACTCATTCACAATTACCCAATTCTCCCTTGTTAGGACAAGTTAATGCAAGTACGTTGGGCTTTATCACAATTCTTCCACGACGCGGCGCTGAACATGCGGGTTCCGGTATGTCGTGCTTACAGCACTGGTCATTGGCACTGTCCGACGATTCCAGCGACCGATGACGGGTGGACTTTGGTCCAGATGTATACCAGTGCGCTTCAAATCGACGCCGCGAAGCAAGATCCTCGCGTGTTGATATGTCCGTTGACATTCGACCCGTCACCACTGGATCAGCGGGTCATTGACGCTTACGCTTCATGGGGCGCCACAACCGGGATGAATATGGGCGCTCTGTTAGCGACGTTGGCCAACAAAGAACCGGTTTTCGCGCATTCGCTTTAGGAGATTCACCACGATGAACACATTCAAGATTACAGCGGCCGTCACGCTGCTAATGCTTTCGGCAGCTTGCCACAAGCCCATAACCGTATTCAGCCCATCGCAGCCGGCCTCGGTCGAGCAGCAAGTGTACGCCGATCTGGTAACCGCTCAGACGGCTCTCGAAGATCTCAAGAGCGAGGCTGTTGAGTTCCCGGAGATCAAGACGCAACTCAATCAGGCGATTGCCTCGTACAACGTGGCAAACCAAGCATTCCTGGCGTATGAGAAGTCGAAGAATATCAACGTTGCCCATCCGCAAGACATTCTCGATCTTCAGGTGATGGTGTTGGCTCTCGAAGCACATATCCAGCAACTCGGAGAGTCATTCAAGCCGGCCGCGGCGGCAAAGGAGAGCAAGTAATCATGGACCAAACAACGCTACAGAACATCGAAACGATAGTCCAAGAAGGAACGATCCTAGCCGGTCTGCTGGCTCCCCTGGCTGGCCCGATTGCCCCTGATGTTGCACTGGGAGCGAAGATCGCCACCGCTCTGGAGACGATTATCCTTCAGGCGATGGCTGCTCATCAAGCGGCTCTTGGCTCACCGATCGATCTGAGCAAGCTACACACTATTACGCCGGTCACCTAGAACCGCATCACCGGAGTAACTCAATGCCCTTGTCCCAAGACACCGCCATACAGAACATGATCCTCTCGGAGCTTCAGGCTCTAAAAGCAGACCACAGCGAGTTCTCTCGTGCTACCGGAGAGCGACTCGCGGCGCTAGAGGTTGGAATGAAAACCATTATCGGGAATGGACAAAAGGGACGCCTAACTTTACTTGAGGAATCAGTGGACCGCCTGAAAGCATTTCGCTGGTACTTGCTTGGGGCGGCAGCCTCTACCGGCGGTGTCGTATCTCTTCTCTTCCATCTGGGAGTCGGCAAATAAATATGGCCTGGCTCTACCACGGTGAAGCTCTGACCAGTCCGCCGGCGGGCTCGGTCGGGTACGTCTATTTGATTACTGACCTGCGATCTGGCAAGCAATATATCGGCAAGAAATGCTTCTACAGCCGTACATCTAAGCGGGCTCCGGGGAAGACTCGCAAGACATGGACGGTCAAACAGTCCAACTGGCGTGACTACTTCGGCTCATGCGATGAGTTAAAGGCTCAAGTGAAAGCGGCCGGGCCGGAGAACTATAGGCGAGAGATTCTCCATATCTGCCAGAACAAGCGAGAGATGAGCTACCAGGAGACACGTGAGCAGTTCGTCCGAGACGTACTCCATGCTCAGTTACCAGACGGCCAAAGAGCGTTTTACAACGGCAATATCGCTAGTCGCTGGTTCCCGGAAAGACGGGCCGAATAGACCATGTGGACATATTCTCAATCGACTGGCAGGCTGTATCACGACGGCGAAGATATCGGCACAGGCTATTCCGGCCGCGGCGCCGGGCTGGACAATCCGGCGATGGAAAGTGTCCCGAATGTCGGACCGCTCCCAGAGGGTCTGTACCAGATCGGAGTGCAATACACGCATCCTCATACCGGACCAATCACGATGAGACTCTCTCCTGATATTTCCAATGTCATGTTTGGCCGCGGTGGATTCCTGATCCACGGTGACAACTCGACTCACACGGCTTCAGAGGGCTGTATCGTTCTGCCCCGGAGCATACGAGAGCAGATCGCACAGAGTACAGATCGACGAATGAAGGTGATTGCCTAAATGCCATCTAGCCCAAAGCTCTGGGTACTTGCATACGACTTGCACCATCCCGTGCATCATGTTCCATCGTGGGATGCCGTGCTGGACTTCTTAAAGCACAACCGAGTAGACGGCTTCTTATTCGGCGGAGATCAAAATGATATGGCCGAGATATCGCACTGGAACAAAGGGAAGCCACTGTTCCAGGAACGTGGAGCACTCGACAGAAACCTGAAAGCCTTTGATCGAGACATTCTCTCTCAAGTAGAGAGGCTCCTCCCTCCGGGAGCAGAGCGAGTGTGGCTGACAGGCAACCATGATGCATGGTGTACAGCATTATTCGAGGAATCACCGGCATTAGAAGGTATGTTCTCGGTCGAGTCTCACTTACGGCTGCAAGAGCGACACTGGAACGTTATTCCCCAAGGTGGTCATTTTAAGCTCGCCAGTAATCTATTCGCCATTCACGGCGATACCATCGGCGGCGGCCAGAATCACTCCAAGAAAGCTGTTGAGACTTATTGTGCGTCAGTCGTAATGGGCCACAGTCACAGCTATCAAGCATGGACTAAAGCGTCTCCGGTTCACATGGAAGAACGCTGGACGGCGACAGTTTTACCTTGCCTCTGTAACAGAGCACCAAGTTACGGGAAGAACCGGGCAAACACCTGGAATAACGGCTTTGGAATTGTCGAAGTCAGACCCGGTGGAGAGTTCAGTCTGTATCCGGTCACCATTACGGGCGGTCAGTTCAGTTACGGTTCACGGCTGTACGGCCATCGGAAGTACAAAGCACGGAAAGCAGCATGATCGAAGGCTTTGATCCCGAAGAGGACAAAGCGCCAGATCCACACGATCTTATTGGACATCACAAAATGAAGCATATTTACTCGATACTTGTCTCGGTCATTCTCTTTCTCGCTCCGATGTTGGCGCGGCCGGCGGAACTAACGCCAATCACAGATACCGTCTATCTCGCTGATGGATCTGTAGCGACGGCCGGAACCATTACGATCTCCTGGCCTAGATTCACGAGCACGACAGGGCGAGCAGTTCCAGCGGGCTACAAGAAGGTCACAGTAGGAGCAGACGGTTCATTCTCGGTGAGCCTTGAGCCGACCGACACGGCTACCCCGGAGTTCTCGTATAGCGTTCAGTATGACCTCAAAGGGCAGTCTCCCAGCAGAGCCTCTTGGCAAGTGCCAACTTCGACTGATCCTCAGATCGTGCAGGCTCTCGTAGTCGAGGATGGAGTCAATACTCCGCCAGTCGTTCGGCTGACGGCCAAAGGTGATATCGGCGTATTCAACGGGACGGTGACCAAGCCTCTACACGTGGGGGCAAATGGAACTGTACCCATTGCCGACTCCTCGCAGCCTCTCGGTATTCGATGGGGAACTGTCTCGGGCTCCGGCTCAAGTGGTAGCGGGACAGTTACGAGTGTCGGTCTGTCTCTGCCGGGTATTTTCTCGGTGAGCAATTCACCGGTCACGAGTGCAGGGACTCTGACAGGCTCCCTCGTATCGCAGGCGGCAAACACTGTATTCGCTGGCCCGGTATCTGGAGTCTCCGCGGCGCCGGGATTCCGGGCGCTGGTCGCAGGCGATATACCGAGTCTGTTACCGAGCCAGATTACCGGGCTTTCGACTGTTGCCACTTCAGGCAGCTATCTCGATCTGACCAATAAGCCAAGCATTCCAACGAACAACAATGCTCTGACGAATGGAGCAGGCTACGCCACAGCATCCAGTTTGGCGACTGTGGCAACTTCCGGCCTCTATAGTGATCTGACGGGCAAGCCGACGATTCCCACGGCGGTCAGTCAATTGACCAATGACTCCGGCTTTCTGTCGAGTATTACCAGCTTGAATGTTACCGGGGCACTCGGGTATTCCCCTGTGAATCCTTCGAGTCTGGCATCTGTCGCTACGGCCGGCACGTATGCGAGTTTGACGGGTAAGCCAAGCATTCCGAGCAAGACTTCCGATCTCACCAATGACAGCAGATTTCTGGTGAAGCCTCTAACCGATTCCGTGGGCTGTCTCAATAATGACGGCTCCGGAAACTTCTCCTATGTGACCTGCGGCGGTGGGGGCGGAGGGATGACCAATCCTATGAATGCTGCCGGAGACATGATCTTTGGCGGGGTTTCAGGCGCTCCGTCTCGGCTGGCAAAAGGAACTGGCGTCCTTCACGGCGGAACTAGTCCCTCTTGGGGTCTGGTCGATCTGGCAAGCGATGTTATCGGCAAGCTCCCGTATACATCTTTGAGCGGGACTCCCACGATTCCGACCGCTACATCCGCCCTGACGAACGACTCCGGCTTTCTCACGTCGATCACCAGCACTCTCGTGACAACCGCCCTTGGCTATACTCCGGTGAACCCCGGCGGGCTCGCGATAGTAGCGACCAGCGGCCTGTATTCGGATCTGACGGGTACTCCGAGCATCCCGACCAAAGTATCCGATCTGACCAATGATTCAGGGTTCCTGGCGAGCATCACCAGCAGTCTCGTGACAACGGCTCTCGGCTACACGCCAGTTAATCCTACGAGCCTAAAGACTGTAGCGACAACCGGCAGCTATGCCGATCTGACCAGCAAGCCGACTATTCCCACGGACAATAACACGCTCACCAACGGCGCGGGCTATCTAACGAGCATCACGAGTAGCAATGTTACGACTGCTCTGGGCTATATCCCGGTGAATCCGACCAGTCTAGCGACAGTGGCGACGAGTGGCAGCTATAACGATCTGACCGACAAGCCTTCAGCGAGCGGGACAGGAAACGTCAGTGAAACCAGTGCAGCCGGAGCCCCTTCGGGGACCTGCACGGCAGGTGCTCAGTATCTCGATACAACGAATCATGATCTTTGGTTCTGTTCGCAGACAGATACATGGAAGAAGCTATTCAGCACGCTCAATACAGGCGCTTACATCGCTCTTGGATCAGAGGGAACGACTCCGGCGACTCCGGCATCGGGAACTGGAAAGCTCTTCTTCTCCTCGACCGATCACAACGCCGAATATCTCAACTCTGATGGAACGGCATTGGGTATGGTCCAGCCGAAAGCGGCCGCAACCCATAAGTTCGTGACGGCCATCGCTGCCGATGGGACGATTACGCAGGCTCAACCGGCGTACTCCGATATCTCCGGGACTCCAACGCTTTATAACCAGACGCTTCAACATGACGGCACGGCTTCCACACAGAGGGCGAAATTTAATCTCGCGGCCGGCTCAAATATAACCATTACGGCTACCGATAATGGGTCCGACACGACCACGTACACTCTCGCATCCAGCGCGACCGCTTCGACGGCATGGTCTGCAATTACAGGCGGCACAAGCACTGCCAATCTAGTCATCGGAACGGGTGGAAGTCTTGACTATACGAGCACCGGAACCATAAACGCCAATCAATATAAAGGCTCAACGATTCCGCGCGTTATCAACGCAACCTTTGATGGCGGTGGATCTGCTCTGACTTCCGGCAAGACGGTGTATCTTACCGTTCCCTTTGCTTGCTCGATCTCCGGCTGGTCTATTGCGGCCGATGCTGGTACGGCAACGGTGAAGTTCTGGCGGACGGCAGCCGGGACAGCCATTCCGACCAGTTCCAACTCAATCAGTACGAGCGGCGTCTCTCTGAGCACTGGGACGGCGATTCAATCGAGCACGGTAACAGACTTCACCAGCACGGCGGTTTCGGCCAATGACACGCTCGGAGTCAATCTCTCGGCTGTCGCCACGGCGAAGTACGTACAAGTGGGAGTGACCTGCAATGAGTAGGCTTCTAGCTTGTCTCTTGTTCGTATCGTCAATCGCATCCGGCGCGGTTGTTCATGTTGGTGGAGTGGCAACGTCCGACGCGAGCGCAAGTCAGCCTAGTTTGTCAGTAACATATACGCCTCATGCGATTGGAGATGTTATCGTCATTGGTGCTGACTGCGCCCCATCTGGCGATGGACCAACATCCGCGACATTTACTTCTAGTGGCTGGACGATCAACAATACAATTCCGGTCTTTGGTTCGGTGTTTACGTATATGGCGGCGGCACAAGCTTATGCCCCCAGTACATCATCATCCACACTCACAGTCACATTTAACAAGAACTGTACCTGGCTAAATGTCTTTGTTGCCGAATTCTCCGGCATGGACACGTCGACTCCGATCGACGTAACAGCAACGTCAAACTCCTCTGGAACACCGACCGTGTCAATCACTCCGACCGTGGACAACGATGCTATCTGGGTAGCTTGTGACGATGACATTACAGGTGTGGGTTCAGGCTACACGCAATCATCGACCGATGGGCAAGGCGATATGGCTGAGTACAAGATACTGACTGGTGGTGCAGGAGTGGCACAGCATCCGACATTCGTAGGCAGCGGAGCTTATGGATGCGTTGCTATGGCGATTAAACCTCCGTCGGCAGCACCAGCGAGCGTGATTATCGGCCGGGCATGGATCGAATAACTATGAGACTTCTGTTAGCATTGTTCATGCTATCGGGATGGCTAAGTGCTACTCCTACGCTATTTTTTAGCGATCTGACCTCAGGCCCAAACAGTGGCGGAGAAACGAGCGGCAGTTACTCCGGAGCTTACGTTACACTCTACGGAAACCACTTTGGCGCGACGCAAGGATCGTCAACAGTCACGATGAATGGCTCGGCGTGTATGCGAGTCGTATCTTGGGGCGGTTCCTGGATGTGGTACCAGAAGATCGTTGTACAGCTTGGCTCAACTTGCGCATCTGGCAGTATCGCCGTAACAACCAGTGGTGGTACCTCGAATCCATTGGTCTTCACTGTGCGAACGGGAAATATCTATTGTGTTGCCACGTCAGGAAGTGACTCAGCGAACGGCAAGTTTCCCACGTGCTGGAAAACCGTTTTACATGCCCGCGATCAAATGGTGGCCGGCGATACTGTTTATTTTGAAAACGGCGTCTCGCAAACGGTGGATGATGGAACGGGATTCAGAACCACTGTATTGCTGTACTCGGGATTTAACGCTGCTGATGGGAACGCAGCAAATCCGATAGCCTGGTTAGCCTATCCTGGCGCCACGGTGACAATAGGAAATTCCCTCGGGAATCCCAACTTTGGAATCAGAGTAGCCGTGTCGTATTGGGTTTTCTCGGGTATTACATTCCGAGGAGATGTTGCCGTATCATTTGAAGCTACGAATGGCCAGCTTATTGGAAGCGATGTATCGTGCTATGACCCGGCTTCAGAAATACAGTCTTGTGTTCACGCTGGTGGAGCCGATCACATTTATGTATACGGAAACAACGTGCACGACACCACCCATGCGAGTAGTAAATTGGCGCAGGGCATCTATATGTCTACTGACACCAACCACGTGTGGATCGGCTGGAATACGGTCGCCAACTCAACTGTTTGTAATGGAATTCAGATGCACTCTTCCCCTACAGGGGACAATGGCGACGATCAGTTCGACATTCATATACACGATAATGTAGTGCATGATATTGGCTGCTCTGGAATCGACATTGCAACCGTTGACCCATCTAAGGGACCAGTCGAAGTTTACAACAACGTTGTGTACCACACAGGGACGACTACGAGTTGGTCGGATGGTTCGACTGGTTATAATATGGCTTGCATCTATGCGCCGGGTATTCTCAATCATGGTTCGGCGGGCAGTGGAACTGTCGAGATTTTCAACAATACCCTGTATGACTGCGGCCCGGTCGTAACCGACTTCACGACGAATTCCGCATTTCAATTGGTGGCCGGAAGCTCCCCCAATATCCGATACAACCTCCGCAACAATATCGTCTATAACATTGCATCGAATGAACTTTATTTGACTGGTGATACATCAGTTGTAACCTGTACCGGCCCTAACGACTGGTTCGGCAACGGAACAAAGCCGGCGGTCTGCTCGTCGGATGTAAACGTCGACCCGAGATTTGTTGATGCAGCAAATCATGATTTTCATTTGCAGGCTACCAGCCCCCTGTTAGATACAGGAGCCACAATTGCGGGCGCCACAACTGATATTGATGGGGTCACACGGCCGCAAAACAGTATTTTCGATCTGGGAGCCTATGAACTTCTGACGGATGCGGGCGAGGTGACTCCAGCGGCCGGCAGTTCCGTTTCCGGCTCTGTGCTGTTCTCCGGGGCCGGCTCGATCCAGTAGGAGCAATCACAATGACACTCTTCGGCTATACATTCTCGACGACGGAACTGCTCTTTCTCACTCTTGCGGCCGGCTGGCTATTCTCTGCTCTCTCCTACAGTCTTCCGGCTCCGACCGAGAAGTCTTCAGTGCGGTACGTGTTCGTCTACAGGCTGTGCCACTTCGCCGCGGCGAATCTCGACAGATTTAAGGCTCAGAAGCCGGAAGCATAGGCCGACAGTTGGCACTCCTATGGACTTGAGCAAGCCGCACCAGATCGAGCCGGTATTGTAGCGTGCGTTAATTCCGTTTACCGTCTCTCTTTTCAACAGCCAGTCGCGCACTCTCCGGCAATTGGTCGTACAGCGTCTGAATTTGCTTAGGTCTGGCGATTCTGTCTTCGATAATGAAGTTCATCATTTCGAACAGATTATGGGCAATCTCCGGTGTGTCATCAATTGCGATCTCTCCAGGATGAACAGCGTTGTTTCCCACAACTCGGCAGATGTCCAAAGCTTGCTGAACTTTGACAGGAAGACCGTCTTTCACTAAATTGCCTATGTCATCGTTGATGTTCTTTCCCTTTTGCCCTAGAGCTACCATCAACTTCTGTAACGCGAGTCGCAATAGAGCCGAAGCTGCTTTCGGTGACTTTACCACGATTTCTCTTGCTTCGTTGTAGTCACCTCTACACTCTTCTGGCATCTCTGAGTGAGCGAAAGGAATAGGCACATCGGCCGGAATCACCAACTCACCTTTATACCAGTACGACCGCTGCTGACAATGGAGACAAATACATGCGGTCAACTCATCAAAGCTTAGGAGGTCAGTGAGGCCATTGGGGCGCACGAAACATCTACCCCACCTTTGGTCTGAAAAGACCTGGCAATAAGGGCAATGGAACTGTTTTACCTGGTGCTGGGGAGGATAAAAAGGAGCCACTATATTGTTCTAAAATCTATCGCATGCCAAGGTGTTATGCAAGTGCTCGGGCCTCGACCGTAAACCTCTGGCCAGGCTATATCGGCACAGTTTCTGCGGGCCGCAGCTTCGCAGACATTCTAGAAGTTATCATCGGCTTTCGGGAAGAATTCTATTTCTGTAGCGTGTACGGGTTTGTTCTCAAGTGAGAGCATAGCGGCCATTAGGTGAATAATGGTTCGATCGTGCTGGAACTGCACATGGAACCCAGCGTTTTCCTTGAGAAATCTCGTGACGTCCGCATCGAAACCATTCAACGAAATCGTATAGCCAACGCGGGCAGTGCCGAGAAACAGGTACCCCTCTCCATATTTGCTGGTAAGGGCGTCATACCAAGCGTACAGGGCGTTCTTCGTATCAGAATCATTACCGGTACTCTGGGGGATAAACCAAACACCGATCAGATGATTTTTCTGAAAAGAGTACATGATGTCCGTGGTTATACCGGAGATTGTCTCGCCGAAGACCCAGCACGAAAACTCTGGAGTACCGCTCTTACAGAGCCCGATCATTAGTTTCGGTTCAGCCTGGTGAACCTCTTCCAAGGTCATACCCCAACGAACATGCCGCAAATCGTACTGCGGAGCCGCAGTTGTCTGAGCAGAGCCTAAGCAGGCGCTGAACAGGAACGCACCGACAAACAGTTTGGCGTTGGTTTGCCCAAGCCGTTCAACAATCGTCACGGCCATCTATCGTATCTGATCGGGCGCCTTCGCCACCAATCGAGCTTCCCGGATCACCTTCCGCAGTAGCGGCATGGCAGGATCTTCTCTCCGAGTGGGCGTCAGCTTCTTTATCCGCCGGGCGGCAAAGATCAGAGCAGCACGGAGTTCTCGATGCGATCTCTCAAGCTCAGTCATACAGATTAGTGCGATCCTCCGGCCGAAGCTCTCGAATGTCACTGTATTGGCGGCGACTCCACTTCGACCGGCTCTCCGCAGAAGTGGCAGACGAATACGAGGATCTGCTCGAAGCCTGGAAACACGTTCAGTTCTCCACAATGCGGGCAGCGGGCGGAACACATAGAATCGATCTCAACCGGCGCCTCATCGTCTTCGGGATCGTCTTCATTCGGCATGTCGTATTCGCCTATTATTTGCTATGCTGTCTGGGTGAAAACCTGTACGGTCAGCGTCCAAGGGAAAGACAGGGAGACTCACACGGAGCAGATCACGGATGCCACCAGTCTATTCGACGCTGCCTATCGATCTCTACAGAGCGGCTGGGTGAGAATGTGGTGGTGGATTCCCAACTCGGTGCTCACAGTCGAGGCCGG
Organism: Bryobacterales bacterium KBS 96; assembly: GCA_000381625.1. Lineage (GTDB taxonomy): Bacteria > Acidobacteriota > Terriglobia > Bryobacterales > Bryobacteraceae > KBS-96. The sequence goes on along the minus strand of KB906767.1, from coordinate 5,503,350 downwards.
CGGGCGGAAATGGCGGGTTCGATCAGAGCGGGTATGGGAATGGTCGAGGACTCGCAGGCAAACAAAAGGGGCGGGCCTCCGATGAGACTCCGCCCCTCGGGCCGTTCAAGGAATTGTCTTATGGTCGTCGATCACGCTTTACTCGCAGGGCCTTTTGAACGCTGTAAGCCAGCATCCCTCCCTGAAGCGTTTCAGAGGGAGAAGGAGTTAACCGCCAGAGAACTGAATCAGGGTCCAGTGGCGGGACCGTCCTCTTATAGATTTCATAGACGGCTTCGGATGAAATGCGGCCGTGCTGCAAGAGATGGTCTGCGATCTGTTCAACAGCATTCCAGTGCCCCGGACGCTTTAACAGGGACAGCGTGCGGGACCATAAATACGTCAAGTAGTGCTGCACGTCTTCAACAGAGAGATGTTGAAGTTTAGCAGCTACGTTGACCGCAAATTGAAAATCTTCAGATGCGAACGACCATTGCAGCTTGGCGTAGCTTCCTTCGGCTGCCGGTCCAGCCAACGCAATAATGATTCTTTCATCAATTTGCTTCGAGTCTGTAAACCGAGGATCGATCACGTCCGGTTCCCGTTCAATTCGTCCGGTGCTGCCATCTTCACACGGCAGGATGGATACGGCATTAAATGGAACGTGAAAGACCACATGGGCCAGTGCGTGCCCGGCCTCATGAAATGCGGTAATTTTGCTACTGGCTGTTTTTGCCATATATAGATTCTTAGTATGGGGAAATGAAAATTGACGTGCAGACTGCCGGGCCGCAAGAACAACTAGGGGCGAGACTCTCGGAAAGAGAATCCCGCCCCTTTTGTCGTTTGTGGTGGGCAGCTATACGAGCGTCATTCCTTTGACATAGAGAACATTCCCCTCGGAATCGTGAATATCGAACGATAGCGTTGCATCTTCATTCCCGGATGGCTCCGGGTAGTCTTCCGGCGAGTCTCCAATCTCCCGGCCGTCTTGGTCGAGCAGCATGAAGCAGCCTTCTCCAAATAGCTCGATGCCGCAGACTTCGGCAGTCTCCGGGCACGAGTGCAAATGCCCACAATCCTGGATCACGTCATAGATGCCGGTACGAGGATCTTGGAGCCCCTCTTTCGCGGCGCGGTAAAAGTTCACGTCTTGGTCAATCATATATTTCCTCCGAAATGCTCAGTTTTGAGAAGCCCCTGAGCGGGCCGAATCTGCCAGAGACAGAGAGTGTCCCTGGCGAAGTGTGTGCATCTTGCCGAGTCGCTCGACGTCGAAATGGTCCAGACTTAGACCCCAGACCGTTTCCCCGGAGTCCATCTTCCAGAACATGATGGAGTAAGGATCTCGGTTGTGCTGGAGTCCAAGTAGGTGAAGCGTCTCGTGTTCGAGGATCTCCGCCATCGTGATGCCTGATATGTGGCGGTTCGTGTTGATGTGGATAGTGCCGTCAAACTCGGCAGTACGAGGCTGAACGACATAGGCGAGACGAAGACTGTTCTCCCGGAAATAGGCGAGAGAGACGTTGCATGTAGCCGGATCGTTGTCTATGGTCCAGTCCATTTCGAGCACCTTGGCCAAGTTCTTCAAAGCATCTTTCTCGGCCCAAGCATCGGTGGCTTTGACCTGATCGAGCTTGACCTTGATATGGAGCGTTGACGTGGAGTAAAGATCGGCAGAAGCCTGACAGGCTGCCGGTTTACTGGATTTCGCCGCGGCGGGCTCGACAAATAGCAGGCTGCTAAAGGTGCAAGCCGCAGCCCTGCGGGTTTTACGGCGATCCCACGCGCGAGTGCCGCTGCACGCCCGGCATTATCCAACGGTATCTCGCAAAAATCAGCGGGCCTCTGCTCGATCGCATCGATATGCACATTGAAGTGCCTCCGGTCGCATTCAAGGAGCTTCGCGGAAAGAGCGATGGCATCAGCTCGGCGCAGATTCGCGAACGCGTGGAGGAGACACGGGCCACTCAGCTAGCCCGCGGCTTCTACAACGCCCAGATTCCGCACTCGCAGCTTCGCCAGCTTTGCGCGCTCGATGAGCCGGGCGAGCGAACCCTCGAAATGGCGGTTCGCAAAATGAATTTATCGGCGCGCGCTCACGATCGCATCTTGCGTGTCGCCCGCACGATCGCCGATCTCGATCACTCCGAAAAAGTATCCGCTAAACATCTCGCTGAAGCCGTCCAGTTTCGCAACCTCGATCGCAATTACTGGAACTGAGAAAAATTTCGACTATTCTGAGTAAGTGCCTTCCATCGAACCCATAGAAGCCGGTCCGGACGCGACTGCCACGTCCGGCGGAGGAGCGGAATTGCATCCGTGATCGCCTGGCACTCGCTTCTGAAATTCTGGCTGCGGCACAATCTCCAGACCGTACGTGGGGGATGGCGCATTGCCCAACTACTCGCCTGGGGGCAAAATTCCGTACCGGTCACGGTCCAAGGCGGAAGCCCCATTTATATCGACGTAACCGGCTTCGACCTGCTGGAGGAATCGCTATTCCTCGCCGCGCCCGAGGAGCCGAATTTCGAGCGCGCCGAGCGATCTCTCTTTCGCAAGGTCGTTCAGCCGGCAGATATTGTGTTCGACATCGGCGCGAATATCGGATACCACGCGGCTCTCTTTGCCAGCCTGATTAAGCCGGATGGCCGGCTCATCGCTTTTGAGCCGCAACCGGCGTTGCTGCCAAACCTGCGGCGAACCATCGAAGCCATTCCGCACGCAAGGCTTTTCGAGTGCCTGCTCTCCGACCAACCAGGAGAGGCGATGCTGCACGTACCCGGACACGGCTATCACATGCTCGCCGGAATGAGCGATCCCGGTGTCCCGTCGCTCACCGTCGAGTGCGAGGTCGAGACACTAGACCGGTTGCACAGATCCGGCGAAATACCGCTACCGGATTTCGTCAAGATCGATGTCGAAGGGGCCGAGTCTCTGGTGCTGCGCGGGGGACGCGAATTACTGAACCGTCCCGACGCGCCGATTATTTTCTTTGAACAATGGAATACCGCTGCCGAACGCTGCCATTGCAGACCCGGCGACGCCGTCGAAATTCTCGGCTCGCTCGCCAAGCCGCGCTTCGAACTCTTTCTCGTTTCCGAGGAAGGCCTCCTGCGCGTGGACGCGGGCATTCCAGGAAAATGCAACTTGCTGGCAGTTCCACTCAGCCGGAAGCCGCGGATTGCGGATGCGCCGATAGCCAGCTACGCGCGGCGTTAACAGGCTATCGCTTTTTGCGCGGCCGGAACGGCGGCGTCTCTCACCGGCAATAACCACTCCCGCTCCACCGCTACCGCCACCGAACGCTGCAGTAGCGTAACGGAAATGACAAGACGCAGTAAGTTCGCAATACTGACGACCCGGCCCTCGACGCCAGCCAACGGCCCGGCGCTGACAAGCACCATCTGACCTACGGCAAAATAGGGCCATGGCTCCGCATCGAGGTTCGCGCGGACGAGACGCTGCAACGCGGCGATCTCTGCGTCCGCGATCGCGGCCGGCGCTCTGCCGAAGCCGACGATATTCAACACGCCCGGCGTAGTAATCACTTTGGCCGGACAATGATTATCTAACTGGCAGAATACGTACCCCGGAAATAGCGGAGTATCGACGATCTTGATACGGTCCGACCAGCGCCGTCGGACTCGCTGTGTCGGTAGAAGCACCGAGTAGCATTTTTGCTCCAGGTGTACGCGAACGCGCTGCTCACAACTGGTCTTCACTCGGATGGCGTACCATGGCAGGCCGCTCATATTGAAAACTTCCGTGGGCATAGGAGTTCCCGATAATCAATCTGCCTCAAGAACCGAAGTTCATCAGCCTGTTGCCCAGAAACCTCTTTTGAAGAGGTTCACTCCGTTGAAGACGTCCGCTCCCTGACGGTCGCGGTTAGGTGCAGGTGACCGGGCGTTACATGGCCTCCGGAAAACCCGCTTGCTGACGCAAGGCGGCTCCGTTTCGAGGTTACCCGGAAACAGAGCCGCCGCACGTGGGTGCGCGGGTCGAAAGGCCTCTTCATCCGATTCCGCGGCCCGCCGGGCCATGGGCACTCCCCGACACTCGGGTTCGGTGCACAAATTGATCCCTCCGCTTGAGGTGAGCGCGTGCGCTGACGATCAACTCCAGGTTTCTGGTTCACACCACAAAGAGCTTTACGCCATCCAATCCGATGGCGTTCACCCGTTAGATCGGGCAGCGGCACATTCGTAACCGTGTCATACGGTACCCAGGGTGGGTCAGTATCTCCAATCGCGCGTACGGGCAGTATTGGAGATCTACTGCTGGTTGAGACGCTCTGTGATGGTGACGGGTTGGTCAAGCGCGAACGTCAGACGTGTTTCCGCTGGTACGCTCGCGGACTTGCCCCGCTGGGTTAACACTACGCCTGTTCCCGCCGCTCCGCCACCGCCCGCTCCAATCGCGGCTCCCTTGCCACCACCGGCAATCGCGCCGATAATGGCCCCGAGCGCCGCGCCACCCGCGATTTCAGCGGCGTCCCGGCGCTTTGATTTCTGGCCCTGTTTATCCCAAGGCGTGGTTTCAATGCGCACGGTTTGTCCGTCGGTCGTATGAATTTCGGTGAGGGCGAGGGAAAGATTCGCAAGGCCTTTCGTGCGTCCGGCCTTTTGCGATTCGATCACTTTGCCGATAACACGAGATCCGCGGTCCGCAATGATATAGCCATCGACAATAACCGGTTTGTCCAGGTTCGCCGTGAATGTGTCGCCGGCATAATTGCTGTCGGTCGAAACGGCTTCATTCATGCGAACGGTGATCGCCGTTCCCGCGGCGAGCGTCACGGTTTGAGGCGTTCGCGGAGGCGGCGGCGCCGTTACTGTCCCTGCCGGCGGGTTCAGGGTTGCCCGTTCCGGCGAGGGAGGGGGCGCGGTTGCCGGCGCGGTATCCGGCGTCACCATAGGCGGCGGATCGTTTTGGGCAACAGGTTGCGGCTCCGAAGCGGCATGTTCCCGATCCCCGCGGTCGGCCGCCTGGGCTTCGCGACGATGAGCGGGACTTGGCCGGGGCGCCGCTTCTTTTCGCCGCGCCTCCACGGGCCGTTGCGGCTCGGTAGCCTTCTCGTTCACGGCAACGGGCTGCGGCTCAACGGCAGCAGGCACGGTAGCCGCGGGCGGAACCGGCGCCGGAACCGGCGCTGCTGCTGTCACCGCCTTCTGCGAACTTCCCTGGTGCATGCGTGTAAACACGTATGCTCCACCACCCGCAATCACGACACCGGCCAGAAATGCCGCTATGATGATCCCAACGTTCTTTTGCAAGCGAAGCCTCTCCTTCTACCTTGGTCAACGTATTGTATCTTCAGCTCGTTTCAGCGTTCACGTTAAAATGTTGTTATCTCGATTACTTCCTTCGATTCTCCATTGATGAATAAAGACGCCCCGCATTGCACGTTCCCCTCCGGTTTCCCGATCGGGCATATTGACGTCCGGCCCGCCACCGTGCTGGCCCCGATGGCAGGCGTTACCGATACGGTATTCCGCCGCCTGATCCGCAACCAGGGCGGCTGCGGGCTCCTGATGACGGAGTTCACCAGTTCCCATGGAGTGGTCAGCACACAAACGGCGAAGAAGCCGAACCGCAACTTCCGCTATCTTCAGTTCGAGCCGGAAGAGCATCCCATCACATGCCAGCTCTTCGGATCGGACCCGGATGTTCTGGCCGAAGCCGCGCAAGTTTGCGAAAGCCGCGGCTTCGATGTCGTCGATATCAACTTCGGCTGTCCGGTCAACAAAGTGGTGAAGTGTAACGGCGGTTCCGGCTTGCTTCGGGATCTGCCATTAGTCGAAACCATTCTCCGCAAGGTGCGCGCCGCTATCGGCATTCCACTGACGTGCAAATTCCGCGCGGGATGGAATGACAAGGAACTGATCTACACGGAATTCGCGAAGCTCGCGGAAGATTGCGGTCTTGCCGCCGTCGCGCTGCATCCGCGCACGCGCGAGCAAGGGTATAGCGGTAAATCGGATTGGGCGCGCATCGCGGCAGTGAAAGACGCGGTCAAGATTCCGGTCATCGGCAACGGCGATATCATCACTCCCGAAGATGCCGTACGCATGCAGCGGGAAACCGGATGCGATGCCGTGATGATCGGGCGCGCGGCGTCCTACAATCCGTGGATTTTCCGGCAGATCGCGGAATACATCGAGACCGGCGCGTACACCGTGCCAGATGACCATGAGCGTTACGACATCATGAAGACGTATTACCTGATGCTCGAAACGGCAGGCGAGAAGGACGCCGTGGGCAAGATGAAGCAGTTCGCGACGTACTTTACTCACGGCGTGCGCAACGGCTCGAAGCTTCGCACGGAGATCTACCGCACGCAGGACGCACGCGGCATACTCGACATCGTCGACGCGTTCTTCGCAGAGCAATTGACGCCTGGGGCGGCCGCGTGCATCGGCTCGCTTGAGCCGTTTCCAGCAGTCGGTTGCAGCGCCTGAACCTACACAATTCGCAGAAATCGTGAAACACGTTCAACTCATCACCGATGGCGCATGCATCGGCAATCCGGGCCCTGGAGGTTGGGCCTTTATTCTTCGCTATGGCGAGTACAAGCGCGAAGCCTTCGGCTCTGAACCGCACACTACCAATAACCGCATGGAACTCACCGCAGCGATCGAAGGCATGAAACGGCTGAAGGAAGCCTGCTCTGTCGAGATCGTGACCGATTCGCAGTACGTGAAAAATGGCATTACCCAGTGGATCAAAGGGTGGAAAAAAAACGGATGGAAGACAGCCAGCAAGCAGCCCGTGGTGAACAAGGAATTGTGGATTGCGCTCGATGAACTGGTGGCGCGCCACGAAACCGCGTGGAAGTGGACCAAGGGCCATGCCTCCCATGAGGACAACAACCGGTGCGACGAGCTTGCCACCCGCGCCGCCCGCGATCAAATTTCGAGCGACCGGCGCGCCGGGGACTGCGCGGTGAATTCGGAGCCTCCCGGCGCGGCAGCCCAGCGCATCTGCCTTTTTGGCGGCACATTCGATCCGGTTCACAAGGCCCATCTGCGCATCGCGCAGGAAGCGGCCAACGCCGTTCGGCTTACGAAGGTGCTCTTCATTCCGGCGGGCCATCCGCCGCACAAGCAGCTTTCGCAGATCACTCCGTTTGAACATCGCTACCGTATGGTGGAGCTTGCGTGCCGGGGCAATCCGCTGTTCGAAGCTTCGCGCCTTGAACAAGGCGACCAGTTCAGCTATTCCATCAATACCGTGGAACGCCTCGCGCTTTCGCTTGGCCCCGGCGACAAACTCTTTTTCCTGATCGGTTCGGATGCATTCGACGAGATTCAGACCTGGCATCGCTGGCGGGAGCTTATCTGCCGGCTGGATTTCATCGTCGTGTCGCGGCCGGGCCACGATTTTGCAATTCCGCCCGGCGCACGAGTTCACCGTCTCGATGGACTGGCTCTCCCGATTTCAAGCACCGACATCAGAGACCGGCTGGAACGCGGAGAGCCCACGCCGGAATTGCCTGACGCGGTGCGCAGCTATATCGACGCTAATCACCTTTATGGGGCGCAACATTGAGGGAAAGAATTGTTCGGATTGTCTTTAGGTCCATCCAGCGGAAGAAATAACCGTTCCCCAAAGCCACTTCGGAACCATTCCTGCGCTTACGGCGTATGTTTTAAGCATGCGACTCCGCCTGGCGGTACATCTTCTTCTGGTCCTCGCATTTTTTGCGACTGACCAAAGCCACGCCTCCGAACTGGCCCTGGTTGGCGCAAAGATTTATCTCTCACCAACTGAACCGCCAATCGAAGACGGCTCAATCCTTATGCACAGCGGCCACATTCTGTCGGTTGGGCCGAGCGCTGAGATCAAAGTCCCACGCGGTATAACCGTAATCGACTGTGCGGGCCTCGTCGTGACTGCCGGTTTCTGGAACAGCCACGTGCACATTCTTCTGCCGGGGCTGCTTCATGCAGGCAAACTCTCGCCCGAGCAGATCTCGTCACAACTTCAAGAGATGCTCACACGTTGGGGATTCACTACCGTCTTCGATATCGCTTCGGTGCTTCAGAACACCAATCTGATTCGCCATCGAATAGAACGCGGCGAAGTGAAAGGGCCGCGGATCCTCACAGTCGGTGAGCCATTCTGGGTGAAAGCCCCGATTTACGTCAAAAGCTTCCTCGAAGCTAATCGCGTCAGCATTCCGGAGGTGAAATCAACTGTGGAGGCAAGGGAGCGAGTGCGCCACCAGATCCACGTCGGCGCGGATGGCATTAAGATCTTTGCGAATTCCGTGGAGCGCAATGGCATCTTGACCATGCCTTTGGATCTGGCGAAGGTGATCGTCGCCGAGGCCCACCGTGCGGGCAAACCTGTGTTTGCGCATGTTTCCAATAATCAAGGAATAGAGGTTGCGATTCAGAGCGGGGTCGATATCCTCGCCCATACTACTCCCATGGATACCCCCTGGAGTCCGTCTTTCGTCCAGCGCATGACGGCGGCTCACATGGCTCTTACCCCGACGCTCACGCTTTGGGACGTCGAAGCCAGGAAAAGCCATGCCTCACCTGAGAATATCGAACAGGGGATGAGCAAGGCAGCCTGGCAATTGCAGGCTTTCTATCAAGCAGGAGGGCAAGTGCTATTTGGCACGGACGTTGGCTACATCGAGCAATTCGACACTTCCGAGGAATTCAAGTGGATGTCCCGCGCGGGAATGAGCTTTCAGGACATTCTTGCTTCGCTCACCACGAATCCCGCCCAGCGGTTCGGCTACTCGACTCACAGCGGACTGATCGCGAAGGGAATGGATGCCGATCTTGTCGTCCTGCGTGCTGACCCGGCTCAGAGCACTTCAGCATTTTCCAAGATCCGCTACACGATTCGAAATGGGGAGATCATCTACGCGGAAAAATGAAATGCTAAGCGCCCCGAAACCCATTGTGCACAACTGGAAACCATTTGTAATTGCGGCTAGTTGCTGGCAGTTGCAGACTGCCGGAAGTTGGCTCACGTACTCGCGGCGAGTGCCCGACCACCGATTCTTCGTATAGGACGCCCTCTCGGCGCTGCAGCACTCCTTCCGATTAAACTCCCCGTATTCATGGCACGGGGGTAATTGCACCTTTATCCCGGGTTGCCGTGATCTCGTTGAGGCGCGCTACCTTCGCCATCAGGTAGTTCTGCTCAGGGATGCTCGTGGTCCGGGTGGCGGCAATCCGATAGTGGGCAATTGCACTCTGAAGGTCGCCAGCCATTTCCAGCAAGTGGGCACGAACAGCGTCAAGGCGGTGATGGCCGGCAAGTCGCGCGTCCGAGTCGAGAGCTTTGAGCAATTCCAATCCCTTACATGGGCCGTGCACCATGGCTGCCGCGACGGCGTGATTGAGCGCGACCATGGGATTTTCGGACATGCGCTTCAGCAGTTCGTAAAGCGCCAGAATCTGCGGCCAGTCGGTATCATCGGCTTTGGTTGCTTCGTCATGAACTGCGGCAATTGCCGCTTGCAATTGATACGGCCCCACCGCGCCCTTCGGCAACGCCGCGGAAATCAGCGCCACACCCTCGGCGATCTCCTCTCTGTCCCACAGGGTTCTGTCCTGCTGCGCTAGAGGAATCAACTCGCCCTGCGCGTTCGTTCGTGCCGCCCGGCGCGCGTCGGTTAACACCATGAGCGCCAGTAATCCCGCGACCTCAGCGTCGTCCGGAAGCAACGTGTGAACAGATCTCGCGAGTCGAATGGCCTCGCGCGAAAGTTCGATCCGCTGAAGTTGCGGTCCCGAGCTCGATGTGTAGCCCTCATTGAAAATCAAATAGAGGACGTGCAGCACGGTGCGGAACCGCTGGGCCTGGTCCCGGCTGCTTGGTAATTCGAACGGTACTCCCGAAGCCTTGATGGTTTGCTTAGCCCTGCTGATCCGCTGCGCCATCGTCACGTCCGGGACCAGGAATGCGCGTGCGATTTCAGCAGTAGTCAGGCCGCCTACGGCGCGCAATGTGAGGGCAATCGCCGAGGAAACGGTCAGGGAGGGATGACAACACATAAAGAACAGGGTGAGTGTGTCGTCCTGTTCCGATTCAGGAACGACGCCCGCAGCCGCCACCATGCCTCCAGGTTCGATAGCTATCTCAGCCTCCCGGCGCCGCCGCGCTTCTTCGCTGCGGAAATAATCCATCATGCGCCGCGTCGCGACCTGAATAAGCCAGCCACGAGGATTGTCAGGGACACCTTCGCTCGGCCATTGCATAGTCGCCGCCAGCAGCGCCTCCTGGACTGCATCCTCTGCGGCGGCGAAGTCATGGAAACGGCGAACCACCGCTCCTAATATCTGCGGTGCGAGTTCGCGCAACAGATCCGCGGAACGGGCATCTAAGTTCGGCCCTCCGGCAACATCGGAGGGCGGATTCATTTTGACCGTTTTCGTATCTAGTCTCTCCTATAACCGGTTGTAAACCATCTGCGTAAACTGGTCCGAGTCAACCATCAATTCAGAGCGCTCTCTTGTGGTCACAGTAACTCGTCTGGCCGCACAGTCATCATTACTTGCCGAACCTCGATGGGCATATTCAGTGGAGTCCCGCCGGGACCGGGCGCGGCCGAAGCTCGCGCGGCAATGGCATAGGCTCGCTCCGGGCTCTCGACGTCGACAATCCAGTAGCCGGCAAGAAATTCTTTGCCCTCAGGAAACACGCCGTCGGTTATCGGTGTCCCGTCCCTGCCAGCCCGGACCAGTCTGGCCTGATCCGGAAATGCCAAGCCGTGGACGACCACGAACTCTCCAGCCTCGGCGAGCTCCTTATTGAGGCTGCTCCAGTATGCTATGTGTGCCTGCTGGTCCTTCTTCGGCCATGTAGCCATTCCGTAATCGCCCGCTTTCATCGTGTTCATCAGTAAAATGTACTTCATGTCATCCGTCCTTCGTTTTGGAATTGAGTCGTTGATTTCAGCCTTCAGGGCTGCTCTGGCGGACGGCTCACGATCTGCCTGACCTCCATCGGCATGTTCGTTGGCGCCCCGCCAGGACCCGGGGCTGCTGAAATGCGCCCGGCGATGGCGTAGGCTCGCTCCGGCGTCTCGACGTCTACGATCCAATAACCGAGGAGGAACTCTTTGGACTCAGGAAAGATGCCGTCAGTAATGGGCAGACCGTCTCGCTCCCCGCGCACGAGCTTCGCCTGATCAGGACTCACCAGGCCTTCGGTGGCCACAAACTCTCCCGATTCGTTCAGCTCCTTGTTGATTTGCTTGAGTACCGCCATATGCGACTGCCGGTCCTGCTCCGACCATGCTCGATATGTTCCGACCCCAGCCTTCGTGCCGTGCATCATTAGGATGTATCTCATTTGTTTTGCTCCCTTTGTTTGAGTTTTGAGCGAATTCCTTTCGCGCTTTCATGACGTAGTCGGAGCCGACGACGAATTCTCGACATCGCCGATAAAAAATTTCACCGAGGCGGATTCGCGTCGGGCATGTCGATTCCGCCGGTCGAAAACCGACCTATGGGTGGAGGTCCGAAAATGACGAGCGATGCGGTGGTAATGGATGTGAGCCGGGACTGGGCGATTGCCTGCGATGTGCAGCGGAGGTTTATGCATGAAATCGACCGGCCGCTCGAGACTTTCGAGTTCAGCGGGCGCTGTCGCCAGATGCTTGAGCTGGGCGGCGATTGCTACGATTTCGCGCCACTGCAAGATGATCAGTTGGCAGTGAGCGTCGGCGACGCATCCGGCAAAAGCGTTGCCGCAGCATTGATGATATCCAACGTCCAATCGTCGCTTCGGACAGTCATGGCGTTTGGGGAAACCGATCCGGCAGCCGCGCTCAGGATAGTGAACCGGCAAGTGTACGCGTCATCGCTCCCGGGCTGCTACGCCACATTATTCTATGGCATTCTCGACGGGCCAACTCGCACACTGCGGTATGTGAATGCCGGCCATAATCCTCCGGTTGTAATCCGACAAGACGGTTCGGTCGCTTGGCTTGAAACCGGCGGAGCACCACTCGGAATGTTCGGCGATGCAAACTATCAAGAAGGCCGGCTTCGACTGGATCCACGCGACCTGGTTGTTGCCTATACAGACGGTGTCATCGAAGCTGTGAATTCAGCCGGCGAGGAATGGGGTGTCGAGGGCCTGCTACGCGTTGCGTTTCAAAACAGAACTCAATGTGCTGACGATATCGTCCACGCGATCTTCACGTCGATGTATAAATATTCGCCAGGACGCCAGACCGATGATGCGACAGTTGTAGTCGCACGCGCCCTCTGAGTTGTAATGGAAGTTACGTCTCTCTAACGTACACCGTCCGCCGTGCGCAAACCTTCGTTTGCGCAATCCGGGCCTCCGTCTCTCAGCAGCACGGCTTTCAAGGTCAGAATGGTCGCTGACGCCCCCGCTTTGCATTGCATCGATTTCGCCTGTTGGAAACGCGGTACGCTTCCCTCATGCCACTCGATCTGAGCCATTTCACGCACGAAGTTGCGGCGCTGCTGGGAGATGCCGATACGCGCCTCATGCCGCTGGCCAAAGAAAGCGTTGCTCGCGATCAAGCGCTTACCCTGCGCGGCACGCCGGCGCGAAACCTGTTCCCGGAAGCCAGTTCTCCCGAAGCATCGCTCGCCGGCTTGCTGCTTTACCTGGGCTTCTGGAACGACGCACACGAAGTGGCACAGAATGTCGGATCCACGGAAGGTAATTATTGGCATGCAATTGTGCATCGCATGGAACCCGATGCTTCGAATTCAAAGTACTGGTTCAAACGCGTCGGCGAGCATGCGATTTTTCCCAATCTCCTCAAAGCGGCGAACGCAATTGTTTCGACAGATCCTGTTGGAGCGATGCGATTGGGAAGCCGGTGGAATCCGGCCGCATTCGTCGATTTCTGCGAAGAGGCCCGGCAGCGCCCCGGCTCAAGTCAGGAGCGGGTCGCGATGGAAATCCAGCAGGCCGAGTGGGAATTGCTGATGGATTGGTGCGCCCGCCCGCTACGGGGCGGCCAACCTTCGAACGACTGACAACTACGCGGCCACCGGCTCCGCGACTCTCGCATAGACATACGGGCCCTCAGGAATCACCGCAATTCGCGCGTTCGCGGGCAAACCTGCCGTCAAGGCTTGCAACGCTTCACCCACGCTGTCGTACATTTTTGCAGCGAGGCCGCCGCTGGCCGCTTTCGCCAATCCCGGTGTGTAGAACAAAACGTCGAACTTGGTTCCCACCAACGCCAGTTTCTCCAACTGCCACTGATCGACCGTTACGGGACCGGCTTTCAGCTCGTCGAGGAACGACTCGTATGTCTTCAGATGCCGCAGCTTCTCCGCAAATTCGCGGGCTCCCGCGCCTTCATCGCATTCGGCAATCAACAGAATTTTTCCACCCGGCTTCAGAATGTGTTGCGCCGCAGTGATGCCCTTCACGGCCTGGTAGAAGGTCAGGTCCAACGGATAACCCGCCGCCGTTGTGATGACGGCATCCACTGGCTCCGGTATGGTTTCCAGCAGCGACTCGCTCACGAACCTTACGCCCGCTGCATGCGCCTCGACCGGATCGCCCGCAAACACGCCGGCAATGTCGCGTGTCCGCGTCAGAGCGACATCGAGCATAAAGTCGTGACGCGCCATGCGCGCGATCTCGAGCAGTTCCTGGTGCAGCGGATTATCGTCTATCGAGCCTTCAATCGCCTTCGGTTCGCGCATGAACAGCGGCGAGTGAAGCACCTTGATGGTGTCCTGCGCGGCAAGGCCGGGCGCCACCAATTTACGGCCGCCTGAAAATCCGAGCATCAGGTGCTGCTCGATGAAACCGAGCGTGATGTGAAGATCGGCGGCGATGAAACGTTCGTCGATATAAACAGGAGTCCCTCGCGCTGTTTTGCCCAGGAAGTGATGCTGCCCTATTTCTCGCGCATTGTGGTTCACCACGCGATAACGGGAAGCAATCTCTCTCCCGAGAATGACGTCGAGTTCATCGGACGTGGAGGGCCGGTGCAGTCCGGTTGCAATCAGGATGGTAATGTCTTCCGCGGTGATTCCGGCAGCGTGCAGCCGATCGAGGATAGGTGGCAGCGTGAGTTTGTTAGGAGCGGGGCGTGTAATGTCGCAAACCGAAATTGCCGCCGTCTTACGATCGCGCGCCAGTTCCTTCAGCGGCGGCCGTCCGATCGGCGAATCCAGAGCATCGGCCAGGGCCTTGCCAACGTCGCTTAGCGCTCGTGCCGATCGAGCCTCCAACACCTCGTAACGAGGACCGTCGGGGAGTTCCAACGAGAGACTCCTCTTTCCGAACGCCGCTTCGACTCGCATACTTCCATGATACGAGGGGAAGCAAAACCGAGGAGTCCGTTGCAGTGAGCGAAACTTCAGCTTGCCGAGAGCGGGCAATCAACTGCCCGCTCTCGGCAAGCTGAAGGCGCCACAGTATTGTAGATCCTCGCGGCGCGCCCGCTTATTGTTTCAACGAGGCGCGGACTTTTATCGGCAGGCCAATCAAGTTGATGAACCCAAGCGCGTCTTTCTGATCGTATTCGGCGCCCATTGTAAAGCTGGCGATGTTCAAGCTATAAAGCGAATTCGGGCTCTTGCGGCTGACGGGCTCCAGATTGCCTTTGAAGAGCCGCATCGTGATTTCACCTGTCACCGGCCGCGCGACTGTCTCAAAGAATGCGTCGAGCGCTTCGCGAAGCGGCGTAAACCACAGACCGTTGTAAACCATCTCGGCGTAATCGAGTTCGATCTGCTGCTTGTAGTGCATCGTGTAGCGATCGAGCGTGAGCGCTTCGAGTTCGCGAGCCGCCGCCATCAGGATTGTCCCGCCCGGCGTCTCGTAACAGCCGCGCGATTTCATGCCGACGAAGCGGTTCTCCACCAGATCGATTCGCCCGATGCCGTGCTCTCCACCGAGCCGGTTCAATTCTTCGAGCAGCGGAACACCCGCGAGCTTTTTGCCGTTCAAGCTGACGGGCTTTCCGGCTTCGAAGCCGATGGTCACCTCGGCCGCCGTATCCGGAGCTTCTTTCGCACTCTTCGTCAACATCCAGATGTGTTCGGGAGCGGCGTTGGCCGGATCTTCCAACTCTCCGCCTTCGTGGGAGATGTGCCAGATGTTGCGGTCGCGGCTGTAAATTTTGGTTGTGCTTTGTGCGATTGGCACATTGTGCTTCTTGGCGTATTCAATGGCGTCTTCGCGGGAGACGATGTCCCATTCACGCCAGGGGGCGATTACGGGCAGGTGCGGCGCAATGGCCTTGTAAGTCAGCTCGAAACGCACCTGATCGTTGCCCTTGCCGGTGCAGCCGTGGGCGAGAGCGTCGCACCCGGTCTTCAGCGCTACTTCAGCCTGGCGCTTCGCGAGCAGTGGCCGCGCAATAGATGTGCCGAGAAGATATTTATGCTCGTAGATGCCGCCTGAGCGCACCAGCTTCCAAAGATAATCGCTGACAAACTCCTCGCGCATGTCTTCGACGTACACTTCGGACGCGCCTGTCTTCAGCGCCTTCTCTTTCAATCCGTCGAGTTCTTCACCACCCTGCCCGATATCGCCGCACACGGCGACCACTTCACAGGCATAGTGTTCTTTCAGCCATGGAATGATGATGGACGTATCGAGACCACCCGAATAGGCGAGCGCCACCTTTTTTGCATTCACTTTGCTCAATTTCCAGTTTTCTCCTGTTCCGATAACCAAGTTCGCATAGAGGGGCTGCGCCGATTGGAGCCTCCGCTTGAATTTGGAGAAGCGCCGCTCTGGCGGGCAGTTTTGTGCGCGGCTATTGCAGCAGCATCAATAACAGCGCTTTTTGCACATGAAGGCGATTTTCCGCCTGATCGAACACGACCGATTGCGGCGATTCGATCACCGCGTCCGTCACTTCCTGCCCCCGCTTTGCCGGCAGGCAGTGCATAAAGACCGCATCCTGGCGCGCTTCGCTCATCAATTCGTCGTCGACTTGATACTGCGCAAAGATTTCTTTGCGCTCGGCGGCTTCGGATTCCTGCCCCATGCTAGTCCAGACATCGGTATAGACGGCATTTGCCGCAATTACGGCGTCGTGCGGATCGTTCGTGATCTGAATCTCGGCGCCCGACGACTCGGCAAAGCAGCGGGCCTGTTCGACGATATCCGCGTTGGGCTCGTAACCGGCTGGTGTCGCAAGCGATATGTTGATTCCGAGCCGTGAACAACCGAGGAGCAGCGAGTGCGCTACGTTGTTGCCGTCTCCGACATATGTCAGCTTCAGGCCCTTCAGGCGGCCGAACTGTTCTTTCAGCGTGAAGATATCGGCGAGCGCCTGGCAGGGATGATAGAGATCGCTCAGAGCATTGACGACCGGAACGCGCGACCAGTGTGCGAGATCGTCAATCGTCTTTTGAGAAAACGTACGCGCGACAATCGCATCGGTCCAGCGGTCGAGATTCCGCGCAATGTCCTTCAACGGCTCCCGTTCGCCGATAATGCCGGCCTGGGTCACCGCATCTCCGCCAAGCTGCTTTGCCGCGAGTTCGAAGGTCATTCGCGTGCGCAAAGACGGCTTTTCGAACAACAGCGCGATGGACCGGCCTTTCAACGCCGAAGCAAAACGCTGGCGCGACTGTTTCACTTGCTGCGTTGTGTCAAGAACCTGCGCCAGGGCCTCGGAGGACAGATCGAGGTCGGAGCGGAGGTCGGTGGTTCCGGCGTGGGAAACAGGATGAAAAAGCGTCGCGGCCAATTTAGATGCTCCAGTGAATTTTTATTCACCAGATTGAATAATTACACATTGCGCCGCCACATGCAAGTAGCTGCTGGAATCCAGGGAACTGTCGATTTCCAGCGGGGCTAGTCGACCGCGACCCGGGTCCCCTTGCGGTTTGCGCGGGAGAGATTTTCAATGCGATGGTCGATCACTTCGCGCACGCCCTTCAGCACTTCAATACGGGCCTGCCGGAAATGCGACGTCGCCTCGCGCGGAAGGCCGCACGCTTCCATTAGCTTCCAGAAGGCATCGCTTGCCGCCTCGCAGGTGGTATTTGCATTTCCGGCAGCGTCGCCGCGGGAACTGCCGGGCATCTCAGGATTTGAAGCACCATTCATACTGCCTTCCTCATCTCCACCACCAATATATTCTTTTCCAGCCGGGCGCGCGCGGGCTCAAGGGCGGCCATGGAAGTTGGCAGTCCAACGTGCCGCCTGACAGTGCCAATCTCAACCACGAGTTCGTCGTCTTTTTTAAAAAGCCCAATCTCGGATTTTTCGGCGAAGGGGACGCGCAACTGGATCTCGTAGTGGTCGCCGTTTCGCATAAAAGTGTAAGGTGGGCTTACCTGGGTGATCGCGCTCGGATCGTCGTTGGCGCCGTACAGGATTTGCGCAAGGGCCCGCAAACGCTCGTAGCCGAGAACTTCGTGCTGGAATAAGGGAATTTTGGAAATCGGGACCGGGGAAAAATAGGCCTCGATTTCCTCGATAGTCTTTTCCTGGGAGGCGCGCCAGGCATCGAAGAACGTATCTTGAATTTCGGCGGGAAGCACCCGGTTCACGATGATGCGATCCACGGTGAGGCCATGCAGGGAGAAGTAGACAAACGCGCGCTGGGTCTCGCGGAGGACCATTTTCTCGGGGTTCGTGACCAGCCGGACGCTGCTGATTTGGGGATCTTCGAGGAGAGTGTCGATACCTTGGATTTTCGAGAAAAGGCTCTCGATGTTTTTGAAGTAGTTGTCAGGCGGCAGCTCAACCGGCGCCACGCGGTTTGCGATGGGGCGCACTGCGCGAAGGAGGCTTCGCTGCAGCTTGAAAACGTGCTTCATATACCAATCGAGCGTGGTGGGCATGCTGATGAAGCGCAGCGATTCGGCGGTAGGAGCGCAATCGAGCACGATTACGTCGAAGGTCTGCTCCTTCCGGTACATGTTCACGTACATCATGGCGCTGAGCTCTTCCATGCCCGGGAAGATCGCCATCTCTTCCGCTTCTACTTCGCCAAGACCGCTGGTCCGCAAAATAGAAGTGACGTAAGAGGAAATTTCGTTCCAGTGCCGCTTCACCTCGGCATTCACATTTACTTCCTGAATAGACAGCCGGTCACGAACCTGTTTGGGATCGGACGTCGTGCCGTGGAACAGGGCATCGTTCAGATCGAATGAATCGGCGAGGCTATGTGCCGGATCGACGCTCATGACGAGCGTACGATGACCGAGTTCGGCCAAACGAATGCCTGTCGCCGCGGCGACGCTGGTTTTGCCGACGCCGCCCTTGCCGCTGAACAATAAAATGCGCATAGGGATCTGGCCGAGAAACTACGTTTTCAGAGTAACTGTTGCTCAGAAAACATAACGCATCGCAGCAATCCCGTCCCTGAGAGTCGGGGTTCCGTGCGAGTCCAATTGACCGTTTCTTTATCGGGGGTCATCTCGCTCATCATCAGCTTCGTGGAACCGGTAAGGCTCCGGCTATTCGCCGGAAGAACTGGAATCCGAGGGCGGTTCCGGATGCTTTGCTTCCGGTTGCGGGTGCTCCGCCTGCGATTTCGGCTGCTCCGCCGGCGGATTTGGGTGCTCCGCTACCGGGTGCTCCACTGCTTCGCCATCGGGATTCGTCTCGTCAGGTGTTTCGCCGTCCAGCGGCTCGCCATCGAGCGGTTCCCCGTCTGCATCTTCCGTCGTTATTCCGTGCAGGGCGTCGTGTTTACGTTGCAGCCGTCGGGCCAGTTTTTCCTGCTGTTTTTCTTTGCGCTGTTGTTCCTTCTGACGTTTTTTGAAAGTTTGCGGTCCACGACCTGCCATGTTATATCTCCCTTCGTGCTTCGCGCCGAAGTTGTCTTAGGGGCCTCCGAACTCGCCGTCACGGAGGCCGCCTTGCGCTTAAATTCAACCTACCGGAGTATGTTTACCAGCGGGGTTCACGGCGGCTTTTGTGCCCACCGAAGCCGCCTTTGGGCTTACCCCCGCCGAAACCACCGCCCTCGGTCTTCGGGCGAGCTTCATTCACATTCAAGGCGCGTCCGTTCAATTCAGCGCCGTTCAAAGCGTTAATCGCGTTCTGTGCTTCCGTGCGATCCGGCATTTCGACAAATCCGAATCCACGCGATTGGCCAGTCATCCTGTCCGTAAGTACACTGACGCTCTCCACGTTGCCATACGGCGTGAAGGCGCGAAGAACTTCATCCTCAGTGGTCTGGAAACTAAGGTTTCCGACGAATAGTTTCATCGTGTTAAAGGCTCCCCAATCTAGAATAAACGTCTTTGTCGGACTGCTCAGAAAACCGAACCGAAAAAACTGCGATACGGGAAAGGCGGCCAGAAATGGCACTCGTAGAGAGGACGGATGCGGTCAAAGACTATTCACATTTTAGCAGGGTTGCGGGCGCGGTTAAAGGGCGGCAATTTGGCGAAAGCACGGCGTAGCTCAGCCAGGTCCGCCCACCGCATAGAGTTTTCGGCGCCCGCTTCGGCCTGGCTGGTGCTCTGCATGACCACTACCGGGACGCGCGGGAAAGCGAACTTGCGGCCTAATTCGTCAATCACATTCACCTGGCACGTATAGCGGCCAGGAGCGACATCTTTCAAGCTGGCCTGAAGATGCAGCTCCAGAGTATTATCGCGTTTCGAGTTAAAGCGCCGGAGCTGCGACGGCGGCGTTTCGAGGACCATCTTGTTTCCCTGGTAAAGCGCCAGGCTGGAACTCACGCTCGCGATTTTGAAGTTCGCCGGAAGGTTTTCGGGCACAGTCGGATCGTAGACCTCCAGGAAGGCATATAGATTCTGGCCAGGACGAAACACGCGGGTGACATTCGGCACGATCCTTTGTCCCTCTGTTACGAGAGGATTCTGCGCAATCAGTTTCTTGCTGTTCTTAACGCCCGCAAGCTGATCATTTGCCGGTTGAATCTGATTGCTCAGCACCAGCGAACTCAGCCGCAGTGCCTTGTCCCCGCCGAGGTCCGGCACCGTGAATGCCGTCTGAAAGGTGCCCACCTTGCCCTCGCCGTTTTCCCTGGCTGCGAAATGCAGCGTGTATTTTCCGGGCGGCAGCGTCAAGCCGGTATCGTATTGGACCTGCTTGCGGCTCACTTCTCCAGCGACCGCCTCGTTGACCTTCAGAGGAATTGTGTCGCGCACCGAGGCGGCCGCGCGTCCCTTGGCGTCGCGCACCTGGGCGATGAAATCTAAAGCGGTGGCTCGCTTCGACCCTTTTGCCTGAAACTGCAAAGCGGACCCGGGGATGCGAACCGTGATCGGCACGAAGTATTTGTCCTTGGCCAGGCGGAAATAGTCGAGTTCCAGGGCGATCGGAAGGTCCGTCACCGGATTTCCGCTGTTAATCGCCATTTGGAGCTGCGTCTCCTTGTCGGTGTCCTTCATCCGCGCAAATGTCGTAGGACCGAAATACCCTTTGCGGTAATCCAACTTCGCCCGCAAGTCCGCGAGACGCGGCGCTAGCTTCACTTGAATCGTCCGGTATCTGCCATCTTGCGCCGGGTTCTTGCTCTCATACGCCAGCAAGTAGTAGCTATTGATTTGTTGCTGCACCTGGCGCAATCCGTCGGTGAGATCGTTCGAGTCGAGCAGCGCTTTGCCGCCGGTATCCTGCGCTAGTGTGTAGAGAGTCTCCTGCGAATCTTCGAAGCTGTCGCGCTGGCTTCTCTGCCCGCCGCCGCTGTAGAGGTTATTACCGACCGCGCCCGCCTGAGTCGCGTCCCCACCCGGCGCCTGGGCCACTAAGCCTCGCGCATCAATCGGGTAAAAGGAAACATTCGAGCGAACCGCGGCATTCACCGTCGCCTCCAGTTGAGACTGGTTATCGACACCCGTCTTCGGAACACCGCTCGCGATATACACCAACGCCTTCTTTTCCGGATAAGCCGAGAGCTTCCGCGCGGCCTCTTCGAGCGCCGCCAGCTTGCGGTCGGTATTGAAGATGTTGAACTCGGTGTCATCCGGAGTAAACATGCCGCTCTGGTCTTGAGCATCGGGCCCCGCATCGGCTACCGAGGCCAATTCGCTCGATTCGCCGATATGAAAGCGCTGGATCACGGAGGTCAGCTGGTCGCGGTCCGAAGTGAAGTCCTGCACAGTTTCCAGATCGCTCCCGAACACCATGATGGAAACCATGTCGCTGGCGGTCATCTGCGTCGCGAGAAACTTCAGCGCGGCATCGCGCGACCGCACCTGTTCAGCCGGCTCCATGGATGAGAAATCGAAAAGAATGACGATTAAGCGCCGGTCCTGATACTTCGACAGCCGGCCGTCCTCAGACTCGGGCGCTGGTGCTGGTTGAGGTGAGGCTTTGGGCGTTGCAGGAGGCCTCCGCGGCTGCCTCTGTGCGAACGAGCTAGCCACGGGAATTTCGAGCGGCGGCAGCGGTTTTGTGCCGAGCTGCTCAAACTGGCAAGCCAACAGAGTTTGCGGTTTGCCGTCTTCGTACACCAGAAAATCATCTTTCGTCAGATTCGTTACAGGTTTCCCGTCGCGTCCGGTGACGGTTACGTTTACGATCACCTGGCTGGTGGTGGTCGAAAAACTGGCGATGCCGCTACCCCCGCGTTCAATCTGAACCCCCGGCGGCGGAACCGGCGGCGCGGGCAGGCCAGCCGGCGTCTGCGGCAACAGCGGTTGGGCGAGCAGGCCGATCAGCAACCCACAGATCGCGCCGCGTCGGCGAGGCGCGCATGCCCGATTCCCGGAGTGGCGAGGCACGCCTCGCCCGTTCCCAACCCGTAGAGTTTCTATTGGAATTTGCATCGCTTAGAACCGAAACCGGACCACCAGACTTAAGGAACGCATCGCTTCCGCTCCCGTCGCCAGCCCGTAGTTGGTTGCATTCACCACGGTGTTGTAGCTGGAATAGTTCACGTTGTTGAAGAGGTTAGTCGCCTGCGCGCGGAACTCCAGCCGCCGGCGAGTATCGCCGAATTGGAACGATCGTCCGAATGCCGCATTCACTGAAAACAGGCCGGGCCCGGGAATCGTGTTCCTGCCGGCGTTGCCGTATTGACCAGGCAGCGGAAGGGTAAAGGCGGCCGGATTAAACAGGTACGAGCTCGATGCCAGACTCTCGCCCGTCGCATCGGCGCGCCCGCTTCCAACATTGCCCGAGCCTGCGATGTTTGCCTGGCTTCCGAGAATCTGCGCAGTCAGTGGGCTGCCGGTTTCCGCGGTAATGCCGCCGCTAAGAGTCCAGTCCCTCAGCAGCCGCGCGGTAAAGCTTGTGCGGTTCACTCCGTAGCGCGACGACAGCACCCAGTTCATATCGAAGACATGCCGGTGGTCGAAGCTCGACAGGCCGCGCTCGGCGCCGATATCACGATAATTCTGAGCAACCGTGCCGGCGAACACCGAAGCATCATCAATCGATTTCGAAAACGTATAGGTCGCGCGAAACGACAGGCCCCGGTTGAAGCGCTCGGAGAAACGGAGTTGCGCGCCATTGTAGCTCGAATTGCCCACCGGCGTATCGAACGTGAACGTGGTGGCGTTCGGGATCGGCAAGCGGTTTTCCGAGTTCAACGGCGTGCCGGGCGGCGCGCTATTCGGCGACGTGTACACGTCAAGGTAAGTGCCCTTCGTTCCCAGATAAGTTCCTTCAACGAACATGCCGCGCCCCAGTTCATGCTGGATGGAGAAATTCCACGTCTGCGCATAGGGCGTTTTGTAGAACCGGTTCACGGCGTAGGTATTCAATGTGTTCTTGCCGGGCACGACACCGAGCAGCCCGGTTTGCAAGGTGAGGTCGTTCGCGGCGCTCGAAACGATATTGTTCGAAACCGCGAACGGCGGCTGTTGCGCGAGCCTCAGCGCGAACTGGTTATATGCCTGCCCGTTGTAATAAATCCCATAGCCGGCGCGGATTACGGTCGAACGCTTGATGCCCGGCACTTTCCAGGCGAGTCCGACACGCGGCCCGAAGTTGTTGTAATCCGAATTGATCAGACCGATGGGGAACGCTCCGGTATATGGACCGACAATCGATTGCGGCGTCACCACCGCCGCGCCCGTAAAATCGGGCGCGATGTCCAGGTTCGTTAGCACACCGTATTTTTCCTGGAACGGCTGGAAATATTCGTAGCGCAGTCCGACGAGAATGGTGAAGCGCGGGTGCACGCGAAAGTCGTCCTGGACGTAGGCGCTCCAGACGTTCTGGTTGAAATAGAGGCTGGAATTACCGTATGTAATCGACGCCTGCTCGGGCAATCCCAGCAGGTAATCCGCCAGATCGTAACCGGTATTGGCAACCGGCTGGCCCTTCGCTAGAGCGCTGGTCGCAAGGCCCGTAAACATGAAAGAGCCGCGCCCGTTCTGGTCCGTCTCAGTCGACAGGTCGTTCCGTTGGAATTGCACGCCAAATGAAATGGTGTGCTCACCTTTCGTCAGCACCACGTTGTCTCCGAGCGCCTGGCTCTGATTTCTTGTGAGCGTGAATGACGAATCCGTCAGAGAACCGAAATTGGTGAAACTGAGATTCGGCGGCCCATAATTCAACGGATTCGTGGACGTGCCCTGAATGCCAAGCTGTGCCGCGACATCGGCCCCATTCGCAAAAAACGGGAGCGCCTGGTTGTTATTCCGGTTAAACGTGAACTGCAGGCTGTTTACCGCGAGCAGCGTCAGATTGTGCGTCCAGGTCAAGCCGGTGCGAATGCCGGAACCGTCGAGCGCGTCCAGAAACTGATAGGTTTGCGCTTGCTGGCTGCTGCGATTCTGATAATTGAGTTGATACGCCAGCCTGTCTTTGGTCCCCATATTGCGCTGCAGGCGGAGCCCGAAGTTATCGGTGTTCTGCGCGGGCGAGTACAGGAATTGGTAGTTATTGACGAGTCCAGGCTGGTTCGGCAGAGGAATGTAATTGAGCAAATTCAGCGCAATCGGATTCAGGCGATTCGCTGGGATGACGTTGCCGGGAAACGGCTGGTGCGTCGCCGGATCGAAGATTTGCAGCGGTCCGCCGGATTGCAGGCTCTGCGAGAAATCCCCGCCTCGTTCCAATTCCGTGGGCACGGTGGCGACCGCCGAGAAAGGGTTGCGGTTTCGTGTGCCGAAGTAGCTGATGAAGAAGAATGTCGATGGATCTTTCACCAGCTTCGGAATCATGAGCGGTCCGCCGAGTATCAAACTAAAACGGCTCTGCGCATACGATGGCTGCACCACGTCCTGGCCGGTGATGGAAAAGGGTTTCGCATTCACCGCTGAGTTGCTCAGTTGGAATGAGGCCATCCCATGAATCTGGCTAGGGCGCCGATGGTTGCCGAAATTGGTTCCGCGGAACCGGCTATTCCCGCGAGGGCCGCGCCCCGGACCTCCAAAGCCACCGCCGCCGGGACCTCCGAACCCGCCGCGGCCGCCGCCAGGGCCTCCACCGCGGCCGGCAAATCCGCCGGCGATCCCGGGACTTTGCCCTCCCGCTCCCTGTTCATTCTCGCTTCCGAAATCCCCACCGGAAGCCGCGGACATTCCGGGGCTCGGGCCGCCTCCAAACCCAGACAATCCAAAGCCGTTGGTGTCGGGCCTCGCATTCTGCGCCAAGCCTTGGCTCAAGCTTCCAGAGACAAGAAACGATTCGCTATTCTCCCCGCCGCTCGCCGGCAACGACGGTGTGAACTGCGCCGGCTCGCCGCCGTTGAGCGCCGCTTGCAGCGCGGCTTGCGCCGACGCGCCTGGCGTGCCGCCTGCTCCGGGAAGTTGGGGTGCGACGCTTAGACCCTGTTCACCTTCCCCGCTCTGCCGCCGCGCAAGCCCCAGCAGTCGTTGCGCCATCGGCGATACGGTCAGCTTCAGTTCAAAATTCGCGGTTTTCGACGCGCTGAAGTCGACCTGCTGCTTTAACGGGTCAAAGCCGAACATTCGGATTTCGACGGTGGAAGGTCCAGACCCGAACGGCGGAAACTGGTACCGGCCGTTTGTGTCCGTTACGGTGGAAAACGTCTTGCCGCCATTTGTGACCGTGACAGTTGCGCCGGGAATCGGCTGGCCGTCCGAGCGGACAACCCCACTCTGCGCCGCGAGAACACAGCAGCCCGCCGCCAGCAGTAAAAGAGAACACGCGATTCGTCGCACTTGGGTTGACCAGCCCGCCTTTGTACCTGTAACGATGGTTTCCCGGTTCCTAAGGTTACCGCCGATTGGTAGCTAAATTATTGCAAACGCAGGGAGAATGTGTAAGGAATCGTCGGCGTGTGTCAGGGGTCGGGGGGCGCCGGCTCAGCCCGCCCTCTGCCGCGCCATATCCCTCTGCCTCTCGGACCAGCAATGTTTTTAATAATTATCGGACTAATCCGTAATGATTAAATCATATAACTCGCTTTATTATTAATAATAGTTAATATAACAATATTCAGCCCAATTGGGAATCGAATGCCCATGGTCAAACAACAATCGTATGAAACCTGCTTTCTTTGCGTTATCTGCTGAAGTGCGACATGCTCCAACTCGATCGGTAGTGTTTGCTGGGATACTTCTTCTCTTAGTAGGCATTGGCCGAGCCCAAACATTGGCCGCCAATCCAAACCCCATTCTCGTCAATGACGGCAAGTGACTGGAGTATCGATCCCGCAAGTGGCGCCTTTTCGCTTACAGCCCAATCTCCCACCGCTCCCGAACCCGGCTGTACGGTTGCCCAAACAGTGGTCACGACGGGAACTGTGGTCTCACCTGTCTGCAACGCCGGTCCCGTCTCATACATCACTTCCCACTACGCGGATGGCAGCCAGGCCGGGCCGGACGCCGTGAATCTGGCCTCTCCCGTAAATATCCCACCTGGTGAGTCATCCACTGCCCTGGGAACTTGGGATACAGCCGATGGAAATACTACTCAAGCCGAATTTCAAGGGAATCTCTTTAATGCCGCCCAAGGAGAGCAATTTCGCGGAAGGGTTGTCAACGAAACTTCGCCATTCGGCGGAACAGATGGTTGCCATTCTCCTGGGGACCCGGTCGCAGAACTAACGCAGATAACCGGCGGCAGATGGTGGGTTCAGAATAATAATAGTTATAAAACTGACTATATTGGATTGAGCCCCAGTTCAGCAGCCTACTACCAGTATTATCGAGCCAAAAAAGGGTTAGCACTGCCTTGTATCATTACCGTTCCGCAGCAAATGCAAATTAATACCAGTGGAACGAGCAGCTTCCTGCCCTACGGTTCAACGAATCAGGGAAACACAAATTCATTACAACTGACTATTGACGGAACTTCTGTCAAGTCATCCAGGGCCGGACAGTCTTCGTCTAAAGCATTCCGTTTCCAGCAGTAACAAAAGGCATCTAACAATGAAATTGTCACTTACGTGTTTGTTTGCTTCATTCGTGATGGCCCATGTCGCCCTTAGCGCGTCAATCACACTGACCAGCGACCCAGCTGATCCGAGACCACTGCAAAATGTCGCGCAGCAGCTTGAGAATCAGTGTGGATGGCGGATCACTTACGAAGAAGGCCCTATTAGTAATGAAGAAGATTTACAGAACAACGTCCCCGGTTTTCTCAAAAAGAGCGATCCTGTTTCCCTTTCAATTGCAACCCGTAAGTATTTGCCTTTCAAATTTACTTTTAATGAGCTGGCGAGCCCCTACGATCGAGCGGCGGAGATCAAGACAATTGATGCTCTCTTGCAAGATTATAAAGAATCAGACAACCTTCCCTATTTTGCTGTTCGCCATTCCGGTAATGATTACTCGCACATCGTACAAGTCCTTACCAAAGACGAAAACGGCAACATTATCCCGTTTCAGCCGGTGTTAGATACCCCGATCACATTTCCGAAGGAAACGCGGCAGCTGGACACGGTTGTGAAGCTGATATTGCGACAAGTGGCACAGGAAAGGAATGTTGGCATCACAGAAGGGACTCTGCCCACCATGTTGTTCCGGCAAGTTCAGGTCGAGATTGGCGCGAATAATGAATCGGCGCGTTCTGTACTCATTAAGGCTTTGGACGCCGCACAGCTACAGCGCTCTGCAGATACACGCGTCATGTGGCAGATGAATTATGATGTCCTCAGTAAATATTACTATTTCAACGCCCATATTATCGCCGGCAGCTTCAAACGCTGGCCGGCCACGGAAGCCGTGCCACCAGCCGTGCAGACCCCCGTTCCACATCCGGCAAACGCCTGGTTTCGCCAAAAATAGCGCGATCGTAAGTGCCGTTAGTTTGCGGCTATCTGTCTAAGATTTGGGAGTCACAGGATTCGCGTAGGATGGCGTACCCCATTCGCGGCGGCAACGCGATCAGGGCCAGTTTTGTGCCGCGTGTCGAATACGAAGGATCTGTATCCGATCGTGGATAATCTCGTAAACGACAATGTAAGGCAGCCGCGTAAGCAGCAATTCCCGGGTACCTTCCGCGTGTCAACCCAGCCCCTTCCGGGCATGCTCGCTAAATCCGCGATCGATTGGAAAATTTCGCTTGCAATGCGCCGAGCGGCCAAAACATTATCTTCGCGAACGTACTCGACTATGCGGGCTAAATCGTCGGCTGCAGTGCCGCTCCAGCGAACGCGCATTTACAAGCGCAGCATCCGCTCAATACGCTCCACCACCGCCTCGTGCTCCACCAGTTCGCCGCAGCGCGCCGCGGCGCGCCCTTGCTCCACGGCCTCAATGAAGCGAGCATCGTATTCAAGAAATCGATCGACGGCATCCTGTACCAACTCGGCCGTGCCTTTGCCGGTTCGTCTCGCAACTTGATGGAGTTGGCTCTCCTTCTCCGGTGTAAGATGCACTTCCATGCCTTTCAGCGTAAGGGCGAATCGCAAGCATGTCAAACGGCGTCCGCTCCCTCACGGTCGCGGTTCGGTGCAGGAGAGCGGGCGTCTTTATCAATTTCGGCCGCAGGCCCATGGGCACTCGGTTGAGAACTTTAGCCGGCGGTCTGCGGGAGCGGAAACGGCGAACTGAAGTTCACCGCAGCACGCTGAAGCGGGCGCCACATGCGATGCATACGCTTATCCGCGCCGCGAGCCCCCTGCTACGATTTACCAATAAAAACACCAGCCAGAAACACGAGCACGCCCCCTATGACGACTTGCACCGCAGTGGGAAACCAGGGCGTGTCCATATAGCGATGCCGGATGAAGCTGATGGCGGCCAGTTCCACGGCTACCACGGCAATGGCCGCGCTGAGCGCCACGTGAAAATCGGGAATCAGAAATGGCAACGTATGGCCGATTCCTCCCGCGGTCGTCATGAGGCCGCAGACGCCGCCGCGCACAAGCGGCCGGCCGCGGCCTGTCAACGATCCATCGTCGGAGAGCGCCTCGGCGAATCCCATGGAGATGCCCGCACCGACCGAAGCGGCCATTCCCACCAGAAAGGCATCCCAGGTGTTCTGTGTGGCGAATGCCGCCGCAAAGACGGGCGCCAGCGTGGAGACGGAGCCGTCCATCAAACCCGCGAGTCCGGGCTGCACAATTTGCAGGAGAAACAGGCGGCGCTGGGATTCCTCTTCCTGGCCGCGCCGCTCCGGCGTCAATTGCTGTTCTTCGAGGGCGTCGGCCAGCGCGGAATGCTGGCGCTCGGCTTCGGCTAAATCGCCGAGGAGCTTGCGCGTCGAGGCGTCGCTAGTCCGCTCGATTGCCCGCTCGTAGAAGCGCCGCGTTTCCAACTCCATAATCTCGACTTGTTTGCGGGCAGTCTGAATGCCGAGCGGACGCACGAGCCATACCGGCTTCCGCTCCACGAAGCCCTTGACGTCGTGACGGCGCAGCAACGGGATGTGATCGCCGAAACGCTGCTGGTATAGCTCGATGAGGCTGCGCCGGTGCGAGTCTTCCTCGGCTTGCATGCTCCTGAAAATTTCGGCCGTGGCCGGATAATCGTCGCGCAAGCCATCGGCAAAATCGGCGTAGATACGGCCGTCCTCCTCTTCGAGAGAGATGGCGAGCGCCAGGATTTCGCGCTCGGAGAGCTCAGTGAAGTTCTTGGCCATGCCTTATGATCGTAGCGGTTTGAGAGCAGCGAATTGAGTTTGTTCAAGAACCCGCTTGCTTACGCAAGGCGGCTCTGAGTGAAGGCGACCTGGAGATGGAGAGGCCGCACACTTACCACGCCTGCTTGTAAAGAGCCAGTAAATCTTCGCGCGTGCAGGCCCGCGGGTTCAACAGATGGCAACCGTCCTCAACTGCTTTATCCGCGAGCATGGGCAGCGCGCTTTCCGGTATGCCATAGTCGCGTAGCCGGGGAGTGATGCCGCAGACCTCATTTAACTCGCGCGTGCATTCAGCGATATCTTTGCCAAGGTCGCGAGCCAGATCGCGAAAACGATCGGGGACCGAGGATCGATTGTACTCGAGAACCGCGGGCAAGAGCACGGCATTGCTTGTGCCGTGGTGCATGCCGAACTCGCTCGAGAGCGGATGAGCGAGCGAATGCACGGCCCCAAGCCCCTTTTGAAACGCGATAGCGCCCATCATCGCCGCGATCATCATCTGGCCGCGCGATTCGATGTCGTCCGGTTGCTTCATCACTTGCGGCAGGCGATCGTAAACGATCTTTGCGCCGCCCAGCGCGATCGAATCGCAGATGGGTTGAAAACCTTTCGACAGATACGCCTCCACATTATGCGTGAATGCATCCATGCCGGTGCCCGCGGTGATCTTCGGCGGCATGCCGGTCGTCAGTTCCGGGTCGGCGAGCGCGAGATCGGGAATGAGATGCGGGCTAAAGACGACGGTCTTGCGGTTGGTCGCCGCAATGGTGATGACCGTGGAGCGTCCGACTTCGCTGCCGGTGCCTGCCGTCGTGGGAATCGCGATATAGCGGGGGAGATTCGCCGTAATCTTCGCATCGCCGCCAATGTTGTCGTCGTACTCGGCGAGATCGAGCGGATGCGTGATTTTCAGGCGAATCGCTTTTGCGGCATCGATAGGCGACCCGCCGCCAAGCCCGATGATGCTATCGCAATCGTGTTCCTTATAGAAAGCAACGCCGTCGAGTACGTTCTTTTCCGTGGGGTTCGGATCGACGGCGGAGAACACCGGCGCATGCGGAATCAGCTTGCGCACGCGGGCGGCAGCGGGCGTGTTCACCAGCCCGGCGTCGGTAACCAGGAGAGGGCGGTGCATGCCGCGCGCGGCGAGTTCGTCCGGAAGACGGTCGATAGCGCCCGAGCCGAAGAGGATTGTCGTGGGAAAAGAAAATCGGGAAAGTAACATGAAGTTGCGAACGGCGCGTGGCGCATGCGTCACCTCTACAAGATACAGCGGAGCGTCAGATGGATTCGAAATAGCGGGCAAGCTCCCAATCGGTGACGGCGCGCTGATATTGACGCCATTCCCAGTCGCGAGTGCCGCAATAATGCTCGACAAACTCGTCGCCAAACCATTTGCGTGCAATCTGCGATTCGCGCAGTTTCGCGGACGCCACGGACAGGTCGGCAGGCAGAGCGGCGGCGCTCTTTGCGGCATAGCCATTCGTGACGGGAGCGCAGGGCTCCAACTTCCTCTCGATCCCTTCGAGGCCGGCCGCGAGGCTCGCCGCGATTGCGAGATACGGATTAATATCGGCAGCCGAGAGCCGGAGTTCGATACGGGTCGATTTCGGCGACCCGGCGATAGAGCGGATCGCCGTGGTGCGGTTGTCATCGCCCCATGTGGAATTAATCGGCGCCCACGTGCCGGGAACGGTGCGCTTGTACGAATTGACGGTGGGCGCGACCATCGCCATCAGTTCCGGGAGATACATCACCAGCCCGGCGATGTAGTGGCGCATGAGCGGAGAAGCGCCGCCCTGCTCGAAGAACAGGTTCGTTCCACCGTGCGCCGCGCAGAGACTCTGATGCAGATGGCCGCTGGAGCCGGGAAGATCGGCGCTCCACTTCGCCATGAAAGTAGGAATGACGCCGTGCCGTGCTCCGATTTCCTTCACGGCTGTTTTGAACAGAGCGGCTTTATCGGCGGCGGCCAGCGCATCGTCAACGAGAATGGCGGCCTCGTAAACCCCAGGGCCGGTTTCCGTGTGAAAGCCTTCGAGCGGAATATTGAAGCCGTTGAGCTGATCGATTAAGTCGAGCACCAGCGCGGAATTCTGCGAAGCGCGCAGCAGGCTGTAACCGCACATGCCGGGGCTGAGCGGCGTGAGTCCGCGAAAGCCCTTTTCGCGAAGAGTTTGAGGTGTTTCGCGAAAAAACCAGAACTCGTATTCGGCGGCGAACTTCGCGTGATAGCCGGCGGATTCCGCACGTTTCAGGACGTTACGCAACAACTGGCGCGGCGCGATGCCGAGCGGCGAGCCATCTTTTGCGCATAGGTCCATTAAGAAGAACGCGGTCCCCGGCTCCCAGGGAATGGGGCGGTAGGTGCTTAAGTCCACGCAGGCCATGGCATCGGGGTAACCGGTGTGCCAGCCGGTGTATTTGGCGTTGTCATAAAGCACGTCGCCAATGTCCCATCCGAAAATGACATCGCAGAAGCCAAGATGGTCGAAAGAACTGGCGAACTTCTCCAGACTGATGTACTTGCCGCGCAAAATTCCATCAATATCGGTGACGCCGAGCTTGATGCGACGGATTCCTTCGGTCGTGAGGTCTTGCAGGATGTCGTCGATCCGCGTCATAGCCCTACCCAGACGGATTTCACGTTCGTGTACTGCTCCAGAGCGTGGGCGCCGAGGTCGCGCCCGAAGCCGCTCTGCTTGTATCCGCCGAAGGATGACGCGCTGTCGAAACCGTTATAGGTGTTGATCCAGACCGAGCCTGCTTTGATGCGCGACGCGATGCGGTGGGCGAGCCGGATATCGCGTGTCCAAACGGCGGATACCAGGCCGTAGATGGTGCCGTTGGCGATCTGAGCCGCTTCTTCCTCATCGCGGAAACGAATGGCCGCGAGCACGGGGCCAAAAATCTCTTCCTGCGCGATTTTCATTTGAGGCTTCACTCCCGTGAAGATGGCCGGCTGAACGAAAAGGCCGTTGGCTTTCGCGCCTTCGGTATCGCGCTGGCCGCCGCAACGCAGTTCGGCGCCTTCCCGCCGCCCGGCATCCACGTATCCAAGAATGCGGTCGAGTTGCGCTTTTGAAATTTGCGAGCCCATTTCGGAGGAAGGATCGAACGGATCGCCGACTTTCATCGCTTTGGCGCGAGCAATCAGCTTTTCGATGAACTGGTCGTGTACGGAGTCCTGGATAAGCAGGCGCGACCCTGAGCTGCAAACCTCGCCTTTGTTAGCGTAAATGCCCCAGAATGCGGCGTCCACGGCTTCGTCGAAATCGCAATCGGCAAAGATGATGTTCGGGTTTTTGCCGCCCAGTTCGAGACTCAGACGCTTCAGATTGCTTTCGGCCGAAGCTTTCAGCAAAGATCGTGCTGTTCGAATGCTGCCGGTAAACGCGATCTTATCGACGTCCATGTGCCGGGCCAGCGCATCTCCCGCGGTTGCGCCGTAGCCAGTAACGACATTGACGACTCCTTCCGGAACTCCCGCCTCGGCACACAGTTCGGCGAGCATCAGCGCGGTCAGCGGCGTTAATTCGGAAGGCTTCAGCACGATTGAACAGCCGCAGGCGAGCGCGGGAGCCAGTTTCCATGTGGCGATGCAGGTAGGGTAATTCCACGGCACGATGGCGCCGGCCACGCCCACGGGCTCTCGCAATGTGTAGTTCAGGAATGGCCCATCCACCGGGACTGTCTCGCCGTAAATGCGGCGGACCCAGCCCGCGTAGTAGCGGAAGGAATCGATGCCGGGATTTACATCCGCGCGGAGCGCCTCGCGAAAAGTCTTGCCGTTTTCCAGCGATTCGACCGCGGCGAGCTTTTCTATGTCCCGCTCCATCAGCTCGGCGACGCGAAGCAGGATGCGTTCTTTCGCGGACGGGTCCATGCCGCGCCAAGCGCGGTTTTCGAACGATTGGCGGGCAGCGGCTACGGCGCGGTCAACATCTTCGGCGGCGGCATCCGGGACAGAGGTAAGAAGCTCGCCCGTTGCCGGGTTGCGGATTTCGATGGAAGCGCCGCCTGAGCCCTCGACGGCCTTTCCGTTGATGAAATGGCGGGCGGGCGGAAGAAATTGCTTCGCTTCAGTTGCGGTCATTTCGGTGCTCCTGCGGGGGGTTGTCCTGCGGGGACGACGGCGGCCTGGCGCGCCCACTCGGGGCCGCGGAACTTCCGCCGCACGTTGAGCCAGTAAATCAACGTCAGGATAGCGACGACGCCGGCGAGGGTTTTCCCGGCCAATTCATTCGGAGGCATAATCAGTACAAAACAAATGAAAATTGCGTAGGTTATCGCACACCAATTGAGGGTCCGTCCCCATTTTCCGGCGCTCCAGACGGCGGATTCTGTCCAGGAAGGGACATGCTTGCGCGCGCGTAACCCCAGAATTACCGGGATGATATAGGCCAGGTAGAGCGCCACGGTGCTGAGCGAGGTCACGACGGGAATTGCGCCCGACCATGCCATGGCAACGATAGTCGCAACGACGACCGCCCAGATCGCCGGCCCGGGTGTCCCATGTTTCGGATTGACCCGCGCGAAGAATTTCGGCTTGGGCATCCCGCCATCGCGAGCGAGCGCATACACGGCGCGGGAAGCGGACGTCACGCACGATAGGCCGCAGAACCACATAGCCATCGATGCAAGGGCAGCGAGTCCATTTCCGATGCGCGCGCCCAATGCTGTTTGAAGGATGGCGATCGCCGCCGGAATCGTATTGCCCTGCGCATCCTTCGCGGCGAGGACACCCGGCACGGATTGGATCGCGAAGGTCAACGCCAGCAGCAAAGCATAACCCGCGATGCCGGAGACCGCCACGGAAAGGACGATTCCCCACGGAGCGCTTCGCCGCGCGTTCGAAGTCTCTTCGCACATATGCGCCGAAGCTTCAAAACCTGTGTAGGTCCATTGCGCTTGCAGCAGGCCGAGAAGAAACAGCCAGACGAACGGCGCCTTGATCGAAGCCGCCGGCGATGGCGTCAGCAGGAAGCCCACCGGTTGTAACGGGGCGAACCAGAAAACGCCGACGACGATGGCCAGGACGCCAACGATATGCACGGTGACGCTGATGTCATTTAACCGGGCAACGAGTTTTACGCCATACTGATTCAGCAACCCATGAATGACTAATGTGAGCGCGAAAGCGATGAAGATATTGCGCGGCGATACGGCGACTCGAAAAAAGGGCAGCATGAATTGCGCGCAACTATAGTCGATTCCGGCTTCCGCGGCGATTAGCCCTACAATGCTCAGCCACGCGACGAACCAGCCGGCGCCTGGGCCGCCGAGCGCGGAAGCCCAGTGATACATCGCGCCCGAGGTCGGATACGCGGAACAAAGCTCAGCCATGCTAATGCCGATGGTCAGCGTGAACAGTGTGGCAATGGGCCATCCCAACGTCATCTCCAGCGGACCGCCCATCTGTAGCCCGTAGCCGTAGAGCGTCACGGCGCCGGTCAGGATGGAAATGATCGAGAAGGAAATCGCGAAATTCGAGAACCCTCCCATGTCGCGGAAGAGTTCTTGCGTGTAGCCGAAACGGCTCAGATCGTGTGAGTCGTTGGCAGGCATTGGATGAGTATAACGGGCGAAGAAGACAAAAGGCGGAAAACAGGAGCCAAATGCCTTACGTCTACTTTACGGGCGTTGCTTTGAAGGTGCCGTTATAGCCGCCGAACTGCCAATCGCCGATCAGTTTGCCGTCTCTGAGGTCACCGGTGATTTTCAGCGTGTCCCGTTCGCCGTTTTCGTCGGAAGTGTATGGAAAGCTCAGAGCCAGCTTTCCTCCGGTGAACGTGCCGCTCACATCGGCAGTTCCCCATTTACCGGTTACCTTATCGCCATCCAAGTGAAAGACCGCGTCCATCTCCCGGTCGCCGCCGGGCGTATCGAGCACAAAATGCCATTTTCCAGAAATATCGGAGACATTCTCGGGAGCGGACCGAAGCGTGAGGGTCAGGCCCAACAGCGCGAACGCGAAGAAGAGATGCTTCATAAGAAATAGTGTCGCCGCGTTGGGCGGCTCGGATCATTGTAAGCAGTCGAGACGGGAAAGGGAAGAGGCGGAACGCCGAAATTCCGGGGTGAACTCGCGGAGTCTGAGCCG
The DNA here is from genome assembly GCA_000381625.1 of Bryobacterales bacterium KBS 96. GTDB lineage: Bacteria > Acidobacteriota > Terriglobia > Bryobacterales > Bryobacteraceae > KBS-96. The sequence continues at coordinate 5,468,393 of KB906767.1, read as the reverse complement.
GAAAGCCATGCTTTGGCTAGGTCTGTGGCATCGCCATCCGCCCAGCCACGCTGGGTTATAGCGCATGGCTTTGCGTGTTGCGGCGAAGTTCAGTTTGGCGGGAGCGGCAGTGAACCGCCCGCCAGCACGATGAATCGTGCGCCACGAACCCAAGATCCTGAAATAACACGCGTTGGCAAAGCCGTGCTATTCGTATCGCAGCGCGTCGATGGGATCGACAAGCGTGGCCCGGCGCGCCGGGAGCCAGACGGCGAACAGAGCAACTGCGCTCAGAACGACGGGCACGATGACGAACACGACGGGATCCCAGCTCGTTACTCCGAACAGAAACGTGGCGATGAGACGCGTGAGGCCGAACGAGGCCGCAATCCCAATCGCTACACCAATAAGCGCAAGCCGCATGCCCTGCACGATGACCATGTTTCTGACATTGTGCGATTCGGCGCCAAGCGCCATGCGGATACCGATCTCCTGGGTGCGCTGCTCCACCGAGTAAGCCATCAGGCCGTAGATGCCAATGGCGGCCAACAGCAACGCCGAGCAACCGAAAATGGTCAACAACACCATGTTGAAATCAGCGCGCGCGGTCGATTGCACGACGATTTCATCCATCGAGCGGACATGCGCCACGGGGAGCCCGCCGCTCGCCTCCCGGAGTTCCTTCTCTATGGCGGATGTCAAGGAATGCGGGGAAACACGAGTGCGGACGATCCAGGCAATAGGTCCGATTCGGGCGTTGAGCGCGGTCACGCCATCGGGAACCTGCGCGACCGGGATGTACATGGTCGGGCGTGGATTACGATTCAGCCCGCCATCGCGCACATCCGCGACAACACCGACAATCTGGCGCGCCGGTTCGTCGAATTCGGGGCCGACGCCCTTACCGATGACGATTCGATCCTTCAGAGGATCGCTTTTAGGCCAGTACTGATGTGCCATTGCCTGGTTGATGATGACGACGCCGGGCGCACTGCCGTCATCCCGCGGAGTGAAGGCCCGACCGCGCAGCATGGGAATTTTGAAGACGTCGAAGTAACGCGGAGAGACGTTCATCCATCCGCCGCCGCCGTGATAAGGACCGTTTGTCAGCGGCCGCCCGAGGATCGTGAACGGAAGCCCGAAGCCGCCTTCGAGCGGCAGACAGCACGTCGTACCCGCAGCCTCGACCCCCGGCAGGGACTCGATCCTCTCGATGCCGTCGCGGGCGAGTTGCGCCACTCCCGCCGTCTTCTCAAAGCGCGGGCCGGTCAGCGACATTTGCAGGGTAAGCACGTTATGCGCGTTGAATCCGGGATCTACGCTGCGAAGAGCGAGGAATGTGCGGATCAGCAGCGCCGCTCCGATGAGCAATATCAGCGCCAGCGCCATTTCGCTGACGACAAGCAACGATCGGGCCTTGTTTTGCCGGAAACTCGTGCCGGTGCGCCCGCCGCTTTCTTTGAGCGTGGCGCTGAGGTCGGAACGCGTCGCTTCGAGCGCCGGAATCAGGCCGAATAAAATACCCGTCAGAAGCGCCACTACTAGCGTGAACGCGAGAACGCGCCAATCGAGCGTGACGGCCGCGCCGTGTTCGCCGATGCGCGGAATGTTCCCTGGATTGATAGCGAGAAGCGCGCGCACCCCCACCATACCGAGAACCAGGCCGAACGCGCCGCCTGCAAGTGAAAGCAAAACGCTTTCGGTGAGTAACTGGCGAATAATGCGCATGCGCCCGGCGCCCACAGCCGCCCGGATGGCGATCTCGCGTCTGCGCCCGCTTGCGCGAACCAACAACAAATTTGCTACGTTGGCGCACGCGATCAGTAGCACGAAGCTCACGGCGCCGATCAGCACAAATAGCGACGAGCGGACATCGCTGACGATCGCGTCTTGCAGCTTTTGGACGCCAAAACCGTCCTTCGGGCCGAGGACACCGGGGTATTTGCGCCGGAACTGATTGGCTGCCAGTTGCATCTGCGCATTGGCCATGCCGAGCGTCACGCCAGACTTCAGGCGCGCGGCGGCGATGAAATAGTGGGCCTGGTCGTTGCTGTTCGGGTCGAACTGAAATGGAAGCCAGAGGTCGGCGGGCGGATCCGTCGCGAAATTGGACGCGAGAATGCCCACGACGGTATACGGCTGATTTCCGAGCGAGATGGCTTTCCCGACAATACCCGGATCGCCGCCAAAGCGTCGTTTCCATAGCCCATTGCTAAGCACGACGACATGGCCGCCGTTGGGGCGGTCTTCTTCCGTCGTGAACGTGCGTCCCGTTGCCACTTCGGCTCCGAAAAGCCGGAAATAGTCTTTGGTGACGTGTATGCCCTGGACTTGCTCCGGAAATGCGCCACCAGTCAGATTCAGACCAGGGCCTCCGAAATCGTAGGCGGCGACGTCTTGAAAAACCTGCGTCTGTTGCTTCCAGATGTTGAACTTAGTCACCGACGCGCCCGGCCCTGAGCCTTGGGGGGAAGTCAGCAGGAACTGCACGATGCGGTCGGGATCGGGATAGGTCAACGGCTTCAGCAGGACTGCGTTGACTACCGAGAAAATGGCGGTGTTCGCGCCGATGCCGAGAGCGAGGGCGGCCACCGCGGCGACAGTAAACGCAGGGCTCCGGCGAAACATGCGGACCGAATGCAGGATATCTTTGAGAAAAGCTTCCATAATTTTGTCCGCGCCTGTACTTTACTTAAAGACCAGGCGTGCGAGGATCCTTGTGAGGGAGTAGACGACGGCTGAACAAAGAAGTTCCGTCGCGTATCGGTTTTTGTCGAGATCGACCGCGGCGAGCTAATCGGGCGGGTGCTTCCGTGAGTATTCCCGCCACGGTCCAAAATAGAGAATGAATCGCTGGAGAGTAATGATCGACAGGCCTCTTTTATCCGCTAGCAAGTCGTACTGCGTAACTGGATTCCGGGAAACATGATCCCGCTGCTCCGCGTTTTCTCGAGACCTCTACTCATTTTCGTTGCGGCGACGATTGCGGCGATGTCGGCAGCGCCACAACCACAGACCAGCAACACCGCTCAGGGTGGCGAGCCCAACGATCAGCAAGCGGATGCTTCCGGATGGCTCCAGCCGGTCGAAGACTTAAATCGCAGCCTGCCGCCGTGGCTACAGTTCGGCGGCGATTACCGCTTACGACTGGAAGGACAAAACGGAATCAAATTCGGCAAAGCGGACGATTCCTATCTCTTAGGCCGTCTGCGGCTCAATTTATTAGTGAAGCCGAGCCGATGGTTTAGTCTCTTCGGAGAGACCCAGGACTCGCGCATTTTCTTCAATCAGCATTTACCCAGCGATTTGCCGTATCAGAATACCTGGGACATCCGCCAGGCGTATGCCGAGTTTGGCAGTTCGACCGAGGGCTGGATCGACGTCATTGCAGGCCGTCAGGTGCTTAGTTTCGGCGGACAGCGCCTCATCGGGCCGTCAAACTGGTCGAACACCGGCCGGACGTTCGATGCAATCCGTGTGGATGTGCATCAACCCGATTTTAAGATCAGCTTGTTTGCGTCCTCAGTCGTAGTCGACCGTGATGGCGTGATCGATCATCATGTGCAAGGCAACAACCTGCATGGGATCTATTCCACGTTCTCTCACCTGATCCCACGCGCGACGATCGAGCCTTTTGTCTTCTGGCGTCTCGCGCCGCCCGGAGAATCGCTCACCCAGGATCCCGTGCCCGGAGCTTTGAACGAGGTGACGACAGGATTCCGGTGGACGGGCGAGATCCCGGCCGATTTTGACTATGACGTGGAAATGGCGCGACAGTCGGGCTCGGTCGGATCGAAATCGATCGCTGCCTGGGCGGCCCACTGGGAGTTGGGCAAAACGTTTCGCAAGAGTTGGGCGATGCCCCGGTTATTGGCCGCGGTGAATTACGCTTCCGGCACACGCGATCCCAGCGGCCGGACGTGGAGCACGTTCGATCAGCTCTATCCTTCTTCGCACGACAAGCTTGGGTTCGCGGATCAGGTGGGCTGGAGAAACGTAGAGCAATTTCGTTTGGGCGTGGAGGAAAAAGCCGGAACGAAATGGAAGCTGAAACAGACCTATGAAAATTTTTGGCTTGCCACGACAGGCGATGCCCTCTACGGCAATTCCGGCAAGGTCGTGATTCCGGCGTCCACGACGGCCATCAGCCGCCACATTGGACAAGAGATCGATGCAATCGCTGAATATCAGCCGCATCGCGCAGTGACGTTCGGGTTCGGCTGTGCGCATTTGTTTGCGGGACAATTCTTGAAACAAACAAGTGGGGGAAAGGATTACAACTACCCATTTGCCTACGGTGCATACCGGTTTTGAGACGGTAGAAGGCGAACGCCAGGAATCTAGCGGATTTGCGGGGTAGCGAGCGCCCGTGAAGTGTGCAAAAAAGAAGAGTGGCGGACGAACCCTCAGCCAATCTCAGCGAACATGACTCATGGATGCTGAACGCCAAAATCGATGGGCGTTGGCAATGGTGTTATTACAACTCGAGAAACGAGGCGCTCCATGCATTCGAAGCACTTTACGGCGATTATGGAGTTCGCCTCGAAGATCTGGAAATCGTCGACCCGCAAGGGATTTTCACAACTCGAGGCGTAGTTGACGCATTGCGGATCTGTTCGAAGCTGGAGGCACATTGAGTTGTGATGGGGCTCTCCAGCCTGTAGTGTCGAGGCGAGTCTCAGCAGGCGAATGCCGTTAACTTAGGGCCGCAGCGATTGTGGCGCGAGCTTCAGCTTGCCGCCGTGGGCTTCAGCCCACGGTCCGGCGGACAGTAAACTGCCCGCCAGCACGATAAATCGTGCGCTAACAAGGTCCATAATTCAGAATCTCCAGAACGAGATATTTACCTCCTTAAAGTGTCCGCACGACCATCGCCGGAGATGTCCGTAAACCTGCCTCTATCGGCCGAACGATTGGACTAACAACACCACGCCCGTGGCGACCAGGCCGATGTGAATATAGGTGAGGAATCGTTCTCCATGCAGCAGGCGCTGGTTCATTGCTCTGCCGAGTAATATTGCCGCAAGCACAACCGGCAACGAAACGAGATAGTAATGCGTCACGCTCGGAACCCATAGGCCGGCCAGCCAGTAGCCAGCCATGCCGATGATGCTGGCCGGGAGAAAATAGGCCTGCAACGTTGCGCGGAAGTGCTGCGCGGACCAGCGACGCATGGCTCCATAGATGACGAGCGGCGGTCCGTTCATCCCGTAAGCGCCTCCGAGAATGCCGGCGAAGAACCCGCAGCCAAGAAGCCAAGTCCGGCTGTCGCTCTTTAGCTCGGGCGGTTTCCGGCCGAGCAATGAGTAAATCGAGAACGCCGCGATAATGATTGCCAGCGCTGCCTTCACCGCCTGTTGATGGCCGCTCGTCAGGAGCAAAAGGCCCAGCGGAATACCGAAGAGCGTAGAGGCTACGAGCCATCCGGCGTTCCGCAGATGAATTTTTCGCCAGTCCTGCGCGACAACCACGCCAGCAACCGTAATGGACAAAAGCACGGCCAGGGGCGCAGCAATTTCAACCGGAATGCGCAAGGCGAGCAACGGCACGGCAATCAGCGCCTCTCCAAATCCAAACGCCGAACGAATGACAGTGGCGAAAAACACGATCAGCAAGACGTACAGAGTTGTGGCTTCAATCACGTTCCCTGCCTGGCGGCGGGTAGGACCGAAGATGGTGGCGGCTGTCGACCATTCATTTAATCTTAAAAGGCCGTGGATGATTAACACCGGGACAAGCGAGCGGATCGAAATTGGGCGTAGTCCCGGATCAGATCGGGAAGCCCGCTAGCGCACGCCAATACTGAGAATGAGGATTGCGAATGCAACGACCAACTCACAGATCCGCAACCGGTGATAGCAGCCCCACCGGCGTTCCTGTGCGCGCTCCAGTTGTCCGGAAGGTTATTCGGCGTTCATTTCGCAATACGATTGTTGATCGGCACGGGGCCACGAGGGAGAACAAAGTAGCAGCAATTTGGATGGCACAGGAAATCGCGGCGAGGCGCCAGGCAGACCCGTTCAGGTGCTCGAACGGTAACAGCAAGCAATCGTATATTCAGCAGTGTAAAACCTGCCATCCAAAACGGCATCACGCGAACAAACAACGCCGTGAGAGATGGGCGTACTGGTATGTGTATTTCCGGCCGCTGCCTGCTCAGCTCGAATTCCCGAACGCCGCGACAGTTAACTCGCTGCCCCCGACCAGCCCAAGCACCGGGATTGCGAGAATTTGAAGCGCCATTGTGGAGCCTCCGTTGCCGGCCTAGTCGATGTGGCCGGCAGACAGTGATTGCAGAATTCAAAATGAGCCGCCGACCGTGCGTTTGACACCTGCATTTCCAATCAGGTAGGATGAATTGTTTCGAGTTTTCGAGATAGAAAGAACAAGTCTGTCCATGCGTACCGAATTTCCGTCAGAGCATGAGATTGCACGTGCGTGGCACGTGATCGACGCGCAAAACGCCGTACTCGGAAGAGTGGCGAGCCGCGCCGCTATGCTCTTGATGGGCAAGCACAAACCGATATACACTCCTCATATCGATACAGGCGACCACGTCATCATAGTCAATGCCGCGAAGGTCAAATTGACCGGCGCGAAGGAACAGCAGAAGCTTTACCGGCGCCACACAGGCTATCCCGGCGGTCTTGTCGAAACCGGCGCGAGTAAAATGCGCGCAACCCGTCCGGCGAAGATGGTGGAATTGGCGATTTCGGGCATGCTGCCTAAAACGAAGCTCGGCAAGCAGATGTACCGCAAATTGAAGGTGTACGCGGGAGACCAGCATCCGCACCAGGCGCAGAAGCCCGCCACGCTCGATATGGGCAAAGAAGCAAGAAGGTAAGAGAGGGAGTTAGTGCCAGCGAAGTTGATTCAGCATTTGGGAACCGGGCGCCGCAAGACCGCGACCGCGCGTGTCATTCTGAGGCCCGGCAAGGGACAGATCACGGTTAATAAGCGGCCGTTTGAAGATTATTTTGTGACCGAGTCGGCCCGCGCGTACGTCCGCCAACCGCTTCTGGCGACCGAAACGGCCGACAAATTCGATATCCTGATCCTCGCCGACGGCGGCGGAATCACAGGCCAGTCGGGCGCTTGCCGCCTCGGCGTGGCTCGCGCACTCATTGAATTCAACGCGGAGTTGCGTCCTAAACTAAAGCAGCTCGGCTTTCTGACGCGCGATCCCCGCGCGCATGAGCGAAAGAAATACGGCCAGAAGGGCGCGCGCAAGCGTTTCCAATTCTCCAAGCGTTAATCTCTTCGTTCAAAACCTTATCCCTTGTGGCAGGCGGCTCCCGGAGCCGCCTGTTGCGCAACCGGCGGCGGCTTGGCCACGCAAATTCCGCTTTGGGCCGCGTGATTCACCAAGCTGTCGACCGTTACACGAGGACGCCCCTCGTAATTTCGTGAAGGAGGCATTTTGCCGTCAATTTCGATGAAAGAATTGCTCGAAGCCGGCGTTCACTTCGGGCACCAGACCAAGCGCTGGAATCCAAAGATGAAAGAGTACATCTTTGGAGAACGTAACGGGATTTATATCATCGATCTGCAGAAGACGTTGAAGCTCTTCAAAGATGCGATGCGGTTTGTGGGTGAGATGTCGGCGCAGGGCAAAAGCGTTCTGTTTGTCGGCACCAAGCGCCAGGCGCAGGAAGCGATTGCCGAGGAGGCAACGCGCTGCGGGCAGTTCTATGTCAACCAGCGCTGGCTGGGCGGGCTGCTGACCAACATGATTACGGTGCAGCGCTCTATCAAGCGGCTGAAAGAGCTCGACGAGATGGCCGCCGACAATGCGTACGAGGGCCGCGCGAAGAAGGAAATCGGCCGGTTGGAACGCGAGCGCAAGCACCTTCAGCAGAACCTGGCCGGCATTAAAGACATGCCGGGTCTGCCGGACGTCATGTTCGTGATCGATTCCAACAAAGAAGCAATCGCCGTGAAGGAAGCTCGCAAACTGGGCATTCCGGTGGTGGGCGTAGTGGATACGAACTGCGATCCGGATGAAGTCGATTATGTGATTCCGGGCAATGACGACGCTCTGCGAGCGATCCGGCTATTCACGCAAAAGATCGCCGACGCAGTCGCCGAAGCCCGCACCCTTGCCACCGAGCAGGAATTCGGCGGCGAAAAGGTTGCCGGCGAAGAGGAACAGACCGCTGAGGGCGAGGAGACAGAGTACACGCAGTATCTGGATCCGAAGTACGCGGAGCAGTTGATCTCGGAGAGCATGGCGACCAGCGAAGAACCGGCTGAGACGCCACGCAAGGGGCCGGGCAGCGAGCCACCGGAGACATTGGCCGGCTCGGTTGCCGAGCCATAAACAACTAGACTGAATTGTGTGCAAGCGATGGGCGTCGTGCCAGGCATGGCGCTTCCCGCTTGCGGTGTGCGAGGAAATACAATGGCTGAGATAACGGCACAACTTGTAAAGCAGCTCCGCGAGATGACCGGCGCCGGAATGTTGGAGTGCAAGAAAGCTTTGGTTGAGGCGGACGGCGATCTTCAGAAGGCCGTGGATGTGCTAAAGACCAGAGGCTTGGCATCCGCTGGGAAGAAAGAAGGCCGTTCTACCAAACAAGGCCTGCTCGGAGTTCAGATCTCCGACGGCGGTAAGTCCGGCGTCATGGTGGAAGTCAACTGCGAATCGGACTTCGTAGCTCGGACGGAGGATTTTCAGAATCTCGTTCGCGACATCACCGAGCATATTGCGGAACTGAAGCCGACCTATGTCCGGAAGGAAGAGGTGGCACAGGCCGCCGCGGATGCGGTAGCGCTGTACGAGCAGCAGTTCTCGAAAGACAAGAGCCAGACGGTCAGCGACATCATTAAGAGCAAGATCGCAAAACTGGGCGAGAACATTGCAGTGTCCCGCTTCTCGCGGCTGCACGTTAACGCCGCCGGCGTGATTGGTTCGTACGTGCACACGGGCGCGCAAGTGGGGACCATCGTCGAGATTCACGCTCCGGAGGCTGTGACCGGCAGCGCGGACTTTGAGATGCTGGTGCGTGATATTGCTATGCAGGTGACCGCGGCAAATCCGCAATTCATCTCGAAGCAGGACGTTTCGGCGGACGTGCTGGCGCGTGAGAAAGCAATTCAGCGGGAGCGCGCGTTGCAGGAAGGCAAACCCGAAAAGATGGTGGACAAAATCGCCGAGGGGCGGCTTGCCAAATTCTTTGAAGAAGTTTGCCTGCTCGAACAGCCCTTCATCAAGGACAATGCCGTGACGGTAGGCGAACTGATCCGGTCGAAAGCGGGCGGCTCGGGAGAGATGAAAGTGGCGCGCTTTGTTCGTTACAAAGTGGGCGAGGCTGCGGACACTTCCGGAGCGGAAGCATCGCCGCTTCCGGTAACCGAATAAATTGAAATGAACGGCCGGCTCCAGTGAGCCGGCATTTTTTTGCGGTGAACGAGGAATTGCCAACAACCATCAGATCGAACACGCGCATGGTGAAATATCAACGCATTCTTCTGAAGATCAGCGGTGAAGCGCTGGCCGGCGCGCACACTTTTGGTCTTGATCCCGAGCGAGTGCAGAGTTTGGCGGCCGAAGTTGCGGAAGTGGCCCGGACCAAAGTTCAAATTGGCCTCGTCGTGGGTGGAGGAAATTTCTTTCGAGGCGTAGCCGCCGCCGCAAGGAACATGGACCGGGTGACGGGCGATCACATGGGCATGCTCGCGACGGTGATTAATGCCCTCGCGTTTCAGGATGCGTTGGAGAAACAAGGCGTGCCGACGCGGGTGATGACCGCCATCGAAATGCACCAGGTTGCCGAGCCGTATATCCGGCGCCGCGCGATCCGGCATCTGGAGAAGGGCCGCGTGGTTATCTTTGCGGCAGGCACGTCAAACCCCTATTTCTCGACGGATACGGCCGCAACGCTGCGCGCGCTCGAAATCAAGGCGGACGTGATCGCCAAAGCGACCCGGGTGGACGGCGTCTACGACAAGGACCCGCACAAGTTCGGCGACGCGATCAAATTTGCGGAAATCGACTATACCGAGGTGCTTGCAAAATCCCTCGCCGTGATGGATGCCTCCGCCGTGGCAATGTGCCGCGACAATAATCTGGAAATAGTGGTGTTCAATCTGACCGTGACCGGAAATATAATGCGTATGGCGATGGGCGAACCAATCGGCACTGTCATCCGGTAGCATAAGGGTTTCGGCGTTATGAAGAATGAACCACAAGCCGCGCCGTCAAGCGGCAATAAGTTTGAGAATGTAAAACAGGTGGATGCGGATGCGCGGAGCCGCATGGAGAAGGTCCTGACCGAACTGCAGCACGAAATGAGCACGGTTCGGACGGGCCGCGCATCCATCAGCCTGCTCGACAGCGTGAGGGTGGAGGCGTACGGATCGAGTGTTCCGCTCAACCAGGTGGCGCAATTGCACGTACCGGAGCCAGCGCTGATTACAGTCCAGCCCTGGGACACATCCATGCTGGCCGCCATCGAGAAGGCGATTCGCAGCGCCGATCTCGGCCTGAATCCAGGCAACGACGGCAAAATTGTACGCGTGCCGATTCCGCCTCTGACCGAAGAACGCCGGCGCGAGCTGGCGAAAAAGATCAGCCATATCGCCGAAGAGCGCCGGGTTGGCCTTCGCACAGTACGCCGTGAGGCAAATGAGCACCTGAAGAAGCTGATGAAGGACAAACTGATCAGCGAGGACGAGGAGCGGCAAGCACTCGACTCTATCCAAAAGCTCACCGACGGCAATATTTTGAAGATAGACCAGGCGGCGAAGGCGAAAGAAAAAGAGATTCTCGAGTTCAAGTAGGCGGCATCGTAAAATGCCATTCAATCTGAGCCGGGAAGCGTAAGCGAACCGTGGCGTGTAGGCTTTGGGGTTGGCATGCCCTCGCCCCTACAAATCGCGCGTAGGGTCGGGCATGCCAACCCCCGCCCCCGGTGGTGAGGACACCAAACACACATGAAACTCTGGGGCGGCAGATTCGAAACCGGGCCTTCCGCGATCTTTGAACAATTCTCCGGGTCGCTGCACTTTGATAAAAAGCTCGTGCAGGCCGACATTGCCGGGTCGCAGGCCTTCACACGCGCCCTCGCGCGCGCGGGAATTCTGACAAGCGATGAAGCGCAGCAACTCGTTGTGGCATTCGAAGAAATCGGTAAAGAAGCCGCCGATCCGAAGTACTTCGACGGAGCGGACGATGAAGATATTCACACGTTCGTTATTCGCAAGCTCAAAGAGAAAACCGGCGCGCTCGCCGACAAAATCCACACTGGCCGCAGCCGCAACGAGCAAGTATCGCTCGATACGCGCCTCTGGCTGCGTACGTCCACCGGGACACTGCTCGATCAGCTTGCCGCGCTGCTGTCCGAACTGCTCACGCTTGCGCGCAAATATCCGGATGCCATAGTACCCGGCTACACGCATCTGCGCCGCGCACAGGCCGTGCTCTGGCCGCATTATCTGCTGGCCTATTTCGAGATGTTCGCCCGCGATTTCGAACGGCTGCGGCAGGCGAAGGCTCGCATCGACGTGTCGCCGCTCGGTTCAGGAGCGCTGGCGGGAAGCGGTTTTCCTTTCGATCGCGATGAAATCGCGCACGACCTGCAGTTTGCCTCGATCACTCGCAACAGCATGGACGTTTCGGGCGACCGCGACTTCGCTCTCGATTTCTTGTATTCGTGCAGTATGGCGATGCTCCATTTGAGCCGCCTCGCCGAGGACTGGATTCTCTATTCGAGCGAGGAGTTCGGCTGGATTACACTCGGCGACGGCGTCACCAGTGGCTCCAGTCTGATGCCGCAGAAGAAGAACCCCGATTCTCTCGAACTGATCCGCGGCAAGAGCGGCCGGGTCTTCGGAGACCTCACTTCTTTATTCATCACCATGAAGGGTCTGCCTATGACCTACAACCGCGATATGCAGGAAGACAAGGAGCCGCTGTTCGATGCCTTCCATCAGACATCGGGAGCGCTCGCGACGGCAAAGGTCGTGGCGGAATCGGTCGTCCTCGATCCGAAAAGACCCGCGGCTGCCGCCGAAGAGAGCTGGGTTGTGGCAACTGACCTTGCCGAGGAACTCGCGCGGCGCGGCGTGCCATTCCATCGCGCGCATCAGCTTGTTGGCAAACTGGTCCTCGATAGCGTCAGGGCAAACAAGAAACCGTCCGATTGGACAGGCGCTGCGCTGGCCGCGTTCGCTCCCGAATTCTCGGCCGATATGGCGCTTTTGTTGCAGCCTGGCGAAGGAATGAAGACTCGCGAGATTCCCGGAGGAACGGGACCCGCAAGCGTCGGCAAAGCACTCGACGAGGCGGAAATCCGGCTTAGCACAATGCGGAGAGCGCTGGGGTAAGTAATCCCACCGTGTATTGCAGTACATGACCGGCGGACAGTGGGAACAGGTAAAACAGGTTTTCGAGGAGCTTGCCGAGGCTTCTCCGGAACGGCAGAACGAGCGATTGGCATCGCTGCCCGATGGATTGGTCGCGGCTGAGGTCAAGCGATTGCTGGCAAACCTTACTGAGGCCGGCGCCGGATTTCTCTCGGAACCGGCTCAGGACTTTCACGCCGCCAGTGCGGCTAAGCGTGAGCCGAAGTTTCATCCAGGCGAGCTGCTGGGCGGCCGTTTCCATATTATTCGGTTGATTGGGTCGGGCGGCATGGGCGAGGTTTACGAGGCCGAGGATCGTCAACTCGGCACGAAGATCGCCGTCAAATCCCTGGCGGCGCAATGGAACGCGGATCGCGAAGTTGAACGGCGTTTCCGGCGGGAGGTCCACACGGCCCGCCAGATTACCCACCCCAACGTATGCCGCGTCTACGATATTTTCACCCACCACACCCCGGCGGGTGAGGCCTTGCTGATCACGATGGAGTTGCTTGACGGAGAAACGCTTGCCGCCCGGCTTCGCCGCGTGCGCCGGATGACGGTAAAAGAAGCATGGCCGCTGCTGCGGCAGCTTGTCGCCGGATTAGAAGCAGCACACCAGTCTGGCATCATTCATCGCGACCTGAAGCCGGCTAATCTCATGATTTGTTCGTGTGCGACGGGTTCGGACGAGCGCCTCGCCATCATGGATTTCGGCCTTGCCAGACCGGAGCAACGCAGCGATGCGTCTCGCGGTTCCCAAAGCCTTCTGCTGGGCACGCCTGCCTATATGGCCCCCGAACAATTTCTCGGAGAAGCCGGCATTCGTTCGGACATCTACTCGATAGGCGTCATTCTCCATGAGATGCTGTCCGGCGCCAAACCACCCCATAACGCTTCGAAACTCTTTCCGGGCGAACACGCAATCCCGCGACGCTGGCAACGAGCGATACAGACGAGCCTCGCCGCCGATCCCGCCCGGCGATTCCAATCCGCTTCCGAGATGCTGGCCGAAATCCGCCACGAATGCTGGTGGTCGAAGCTGCTGCGGCCCTGACGCCGCATCAGGGATGCTTCGATAACTCTCCGTAAAGCCACGCTCGCGCGGCGCTCCATTCGCGCTTGATGGTACGTTCCGACACACCGAGTATCTCTGCAGCCTCATCGACGCTGAGACCGCCAAAGAAACGCAGTTCCACGATCCGGCATTGCCGCGGGTCGAGTTCGGAGAGCCGTTGCAAAGCCTCGTCGAGCGCGATCAGTTCAGCGGGCCGCTCTTCCGCATAGAGAAAAGCCGAGTCGAGCGGCACACCATTTCGATCGCCGCTGCGTTTGCCGGCATGGACGCGTCGGGCATGATCGACCAGGATGCGCCGCATTGTGCGCGAAGCCACCGCAAAAAAGTGAGCACGGCCTTGCCAGTCGATGTCCTTGGACTCGAATAGCTTCAGGAATGCCTCATGCACCAGAGCGGTGGGTTGCAGAGTGTGATCGCTTCGCTCGCACCTCATATAGCGGGCGGCAAGACGCCGCAATTCGTCGTAAACTTCCGTTGCGAGTTCGGATTCCGCCGTCTGGTCGCCCTGGTTCATCCGGCGCAGTAACACGGTAAGGTCGCCCGGCGTTTCGGACATGGGCTTCAACTCACCGCGGGAATTTCCCAGCGCCCGGTTTCGCCGGAGCGAAACAGCGCGTCAATGACCGCCATATTGCCTAACGCATTTTCGAGAGGCACGGGAACCGGGCTGTCATTCAAGATTGCTTGCGAAAACAGATCGCCCTGAATCGTGTATTGATCGCAGATCGCGAATTCTTCCACTCGCGCCCCCCGTCCGGTCAACTCGGATCCATCGTCGATGAAAATACGGCAGGGGCGATCCGGCGGTGCGTTGAAAGGAATCTCGATCTCGATTCTACCTGTTGTTCCCAGGATCTGCATCCGCTGGTAAGGCACAAGCTGAGTGCTGCACGTGAACACTCCATGACCGGAACCAAAATCGAGCAGCGCCGAAGTCAGCCGGTCGGTATTCATGTCCGGATCGCGGTCAAACAAGCCAACCACGCGTGACGGCTCCCGGCCGAATAGAAACCGCGACGTCGTGATCGGATAACAGCCGATGTCCATCAAACCGCCGCCGCCGTAGCCCGGTACGTTTCGGATATTGCTCGCGTCGCGATTGAAATAACTGAAGGCTCCGGCGATCGCATGGAGCTCTCCGATAGCGCCCTGCTTCACTAACTGGCGCGCGCGAAGCCACTGGGGATGGGTCAGTACCATGAATGCCTCCCCGATCTTCACGTTCGTTCGATCGCGAACTTCAAGGAGTTTTCGAGCCTCCGTCACATTCAAACTAAGCGGTTTTTCACAGAGAACGTGCTTCCGCGCTTCCGCCGCCGCGATGGACCAGGGCACATGCAGATGATTCGGCAACGGATTGTAGATGGCGTCAATGGCCGGATCGGCCAGAAGCTCTTCGTACGAGCCATAAGCTTTCTCGATTCCGAGGTCGGCAGAGGCATGTCGAGCGCGGCTCAAATCGCGTGAAGCAATCGCCGCTATCGTCGCGTACTCGCCCTTCTGCATTGCTGGAATGACCTTCTTCGTGGCAATAGCGGCGACTCCGAGCACACCCCAGCGAATTTTCATCGGCATGTTTGGAGTGTCTCACGGGTGCCGCCGGGCGAAGGGGCCGCTTGCAAAGACGCCCGCTGCTGACGGTCGCAGTTCCGTGCTGGCATAAAGGGGTATCGCCGGGCGCCAGACCCCAAACGGCCTCATACTCGAGCGGACCTCTTCAACGGAAGGGACAGCAAGCAGTGTATGCCTCATGTTTTTCCGAATCGCGATCAGCCCCAAAAACCTCGTATCTGTGGACCATATGCCCGTCCACCGTCCTTCAGCATTCCCGCTCACGTTCACGACGCCAGCAACTCGAAATAGAGCGTCATATCGCCGTTTCGCGTCAATATTTGCGCCATACAGGTTTCTGCTTGCTCCTCAACTATGCATGGTGTGTCAAAATGTGATTCGGCATGAAAGTGCGAACACTGTTGATTTTCCTTACCCTGCCGGCAGCTCTTTTGCCGGTTTTGAGCTGCTCGAGCCCGGCGCATGCCGTCGATGAGCACTATTACCTTGTGGCCACCAACACCAAGCTGCCCTACTGGCAAGCGGCCAAGGACGGCTTCCTCAAAATCGCGGGACAATACCGCGTCAAGGCCGAGATGGTGGGGCCGGACACGTATGACGCGAACGAAGAGCTGTCTGAATTCCAGCGCGTCGCAAAGCTCGAAAAAACATCCGGCATTCTTATTTCGGCAGCCGACGCTTCCATCATGAAAGGCGCCATCGATCGGGCGATCGACGCCGGCATTCCCGTGATCACGATGGATTCCGATGTGCCCACCAGCAAGCGGCTCATGTTTATCGGCACCAACAACTACTCCGCCGGTCAACTCGGCGGGAGAGAACTCGTGAAACGGACGAACGGCAAAGGAAACTTCGTCGTGTTCACCATGCCGGGCCAGCTCAATTTGAGCGAGCGGCTGAAGGGTTACGAGGATGCCCTCGCCGACCACGCCGGAATGAAGATTGTCGACACAGTGGATATTAAAGGCGATCCGCGCGTGGCCTTCGATACGGCAAGCGATCTGATGGCAAAGAAGAGGAAAGACATCGACGGCTTCATCTGTCTCGAAGCGTCGGCTGGACAGGAAGTAGCCGATGTGTTGAATCGCGACAACATCACGGATAAAATCGTCATGGCAATGGATACGAACGATGACACGCTGAAATGGGTAAAGAAGGGCACAATCGCCGCAACCATCGCTCAAAAGCCATTCACGATGGCGTATTTCGGATTGCAAATGCTCGATCTGGTTCATCACCACAAGCCGCAAAACCTAGACCACGACTGGGCCCAGGACGCCTTCTCGATTTATCCGACTTTCGTCGACACGGGGGCCACGCTCGTAACCAGTTCGAATGTCGACAACTTCCAACAAGCGCGGCAGGAAAGTAAACAGTAAGCGGGTCTACGGCTTCCGGCGTTTGGAGGAGCCATGCTAAAGGACGATCCCGAACCTTTGCCACCAGGCTCGATCCGTCGCTACTTTGTCTGGTCCGTATTCGGCGCATGCCCCGGCGCAATCACCGCCAGCGAGTGGTTCTGCTGCCATACGCGTTCGTATTTTACGAACAGCCGTACTTAGACGTGACCGCTTGTAGCTTTGCCGCGCCTCGCCACCTATTATCCCGGTATTATCGCTTGCGTCGGCTGTCCTTGCAGCGGTTCACCTTTCGGCTGAAACGCGGCGCTATTCAGAACTGCCTCGATCGCTTCGTGTACGACAGCCGAGTCGGCCTCAAGCGCCGTTGCGGTGGCGATGCCCACCGTTTTGCCGGCGCACGCGTAAATTTGCCTCTGTAGCGCGACGTGGCCATCGTTCAGAGGCGTTCGCACCGTCAGTGCCGCCGAAGCGTCGGAGCCGGGCACGGAAATATCCCGTTTTGCCATCTCGGCCTGAGGCAGACGCTCGCGAAACAGCAGGAGTTGAATATCGATATACTTCTCCAGATCGTGATTCTGCGGAAGCGGCTCCTCAATCGCCATGATCGTCACCGGCGCGGCCGTTTGTCCCGTATAACGTAGTCCCTGGCCTTCGATAACCTGCCACTCGCTCGCGGCGCCCGCGAAACGCCAACTCTGGAACGTGAGATCCCCGCTGGGCGTATCTTCCACGGCCAGAAGCACAAATTGAGTGCCACCGGCCCGGATCGCATCGCCCGGCCGAAGCACGACGGTACCGGCGGATCGGCCGTTCACCTGGGTGCCGTTTGTCCGGCTGTGGTTCTTCAGTCCCACGTTTGCGCCATCCGACACGATCTCGAAATGTAACCCCGACATCGTTGGATCCTCGGGAAATAGCACTGCGGCCCGGCTGCGCCCGACGCTGACGGCCATTCCCCGCCCCACATCAATCCGTTTTCCGGCCTGGGAGCCGGTTTTCACTTCAAGGAAAAACTTCATGGCCGTTCACCTGCAGCCTGTCCGGATCTCATGCCGCCAGAGAATCGCTGGAGACGCTCGGGTAGACCGCTTGCGCCGCCAGGCACAAGGCGCGGCCAATCGCTTCGCCGCCGTCGATATCCGCAGCTTCGGGGAGATCGAAAGGGACGATGAGGTCACGACCGGCTCCGTTGAAGACGCCCGCTCCCTCACGGTCGCGGTTCGGTGAAGATAATCGGACGTCCTTATCGAATTTGATGGCCGGGCAGATTCGTACATGCCTGCCCGTGGTCACTTGTTCCGCTTGCCATTGCTGCCCCTGGGGCTTAACGAGAAACGAGCGGAGGGCATGAACCACCATGGCCTGATAGCGCAACGGCCCCTCGATCACGATCTGTTTCCCGTACCGGGTGACGATTGAATTATCCGTTTGGATCTCGGAGGTGGCCGAATCGGGCGCCGCTGCCGGAGCGGGAGGTTGCCCGGCGAGCGCCGTCATGCCGGCCATCGCCGAGCCGAAGCCTCCGCCGCCGGCTCCCGCCATGCCAACCTGGACTGTCGGGGCGCCCATGATCAGTGTGTCGGGCGGCCCCACGCAAACGAGCATATCGCCGACCTTCGCTTGCGGCATGCTGCCAACCAGCACAGTAAACGAGCCCGTAATAAAAGGCCCTCCCACATGCGGCACAACGCCGGTCACCATGGGACAGGTGTGCAGGTCGCCAATGCGAGCGGCCGGGAGATTACAGATGAGAACGGTCGGGAACCCCACGGTGACAATTCCACCGTGGGCAGTTTGATCGGAAATGCGGGCGGCAGGAGGCATAAACAGTTCAGAGGATTCGAGAATAACTCAGTTCCGCGATAACTGCACGCACGCCGAGCGCCATCAAATGACTAATGGCCCTGAACGGCTTCACGCCACGTTTCAGCTGGGCGCTCGAAACGGCGATTCACCACCAGGCTCAAACGATTTCCTTCGCAAACTGTTGAGCCGAGCGAGCAACAGACCTGCTCTTCCTGGTCCGAAAGCCCATTACAGGGCACGCGGACCTCGACCATCCGACGGCGGTTGAGCTCGAACAAAATGGACTCGGCCTGGTTCAAAAGCTCCCGGTCGTGTAGATCGCGATAATACTGCGACATCAAAACGCCCCCAATCTACGCACATAGACTATGGAATTGTAGTGAATGTATCTATTAAAGCCCAAATACTACACAAAAAGAGCCAAAAATGCAACGAATCCTGCCCATACAGCCCACAATGTGAGCAGGTGATGCGTGATCATGGCGCCAGCAATTAAGGGCGCGCCGATTTGTGCGATGGAGGTAAGGGATTGGGTGAGCCCGATGACCACGCCCTGTTCCCGCCGGTCTGCCTGTTGCGTGATGATGCTGGTAAGCGCCGGTCGAAGTCCGCTGCCGCCGATAGAGGAGAACGCCATTACCCCGAGCAGCCCTCCGAGATGATAGGTGAACCCCGTGGCGGCGTATCCGATGGCGCTTGTCAGAAAACCGATACGCACCAACTTTCTTTCGCCGAACCACTTCACCATGCGGCCAACCATGCCGCCTTGCATAATGATGCCCAGAAGCCCCATGAATGCGAAGACGTAGCCGACTTCCTGCACGCCAAACGGGCGTCCGTGCCAGGAATACCGGCGTTCGGCGAACAATGCAAACTCGGAGATAAATGTCGAGAAGGAGAACGCAAACAGGAACCACTGCAGAAGCAGCCGCCGGATTTTCCGATCAACGAAGAATTTTTTGTAAGCGCCCCATTCGATGAGCGCGAGACGGCGGCCCCCGGGACCTGGGTTCTCCTGGTTGGCCTCATGCGCCGGTTCGTGCCGGGGAAGAAGGAAATAGGTGCAAAGAATGCTCGTCGCCGAGAGCGCGGCGGCCGCGATGATCGGATAGACGTAATTAAAACTAGCCAGGTAGCCCGAAATGCCGGGGCCGACCATGAATCCAAAACCGAACGCAATGCCGATGATGGCGAAGGATTTCGCACGATTCTCCGGCTTCGTCACGTCGCTGATGTAGGCTTGCGCAATCGTGAGATTGCCGGCCGTGCCGCCATCGATCATTCGCGACAGAAAGATCAGCCAGATCTGGTTCGAAATCGCCAGCACAATAAAGCCGATGAATGTGCCGATCTGACTTGCCAGCAAGACGGGACGCCGCCCCATCCGGTCCGAAAGCCGGCCCAAAAACGGTCCGGCGACCAACTGGCATAGGGCGTAGACGGAGATGAGGGCGCCGACGACGGTTGGCGATGCGCCTAAACGTTCGGTGTAGAACGGTAACAACGGCAGGATCAACGTCATCCCCAGTACGTCGACCGCAACGACAAGGAAGATCGGCAACAAAGGCGACCGGGACCGCCGGGCAGGCACGGTTGTCCCGCTTTCGGCTTGCGATGGATTCACTATTAAGAGTGTAGCGAGCGCTTACGGCAATTCCGTTTACTTGCGAATCCTACGCGTTCGGCAGGAATCGGGCGGACCGGGCATGCCCGGCCCCTACATGAAATTCGTCGTTTGCTGTAGGGTCAAGGCATAGCCTGATCGGCTCCGCGCTTAATGCTCTCGCTCTTCCGCCATCCGGTATAACTCCCGCTTTGACAGCCCAAACTGCCTGGCTACCGCTTTGAGCGCATCCATTCGAGCCACGCCATTTGCCTGCAACCGGGCGACCTCCTCCAGCGGATCTCCGTCCACGACCGGCGCCGGGGGCGCGCCGATCACAAGAGTCATCTCGCCTTTCACGGACGAACGGGCGCTCAGATTCCGGAGTATTTCCGCCGCGGTCCCACGAAGAAACTCTTCGTGGATTTTGGTTAGCTCGCGCGCGAGGACGAGCGGGCTGGCGGGCAGGATCTCCGCCATGTCCGCCAGCGCGCCGAGGATGCGGTGCGGACTTTCGTAGGCGACCACAGTCCCGTGTTCCGGCTTGAGAGTTTCGAGAAAACGGCGCCGGGCGCCGGACTTTGCCGGCAAAAATCCAACAAACCGAAACTCGTTCGGCGGTAACGCAGAAGCAGACAAAGCGGCCAGAACGGCCGAGGCTCCCGGCACGGGGACGACAGGAACTCCCCGCTTCACGGCAGCTTCCACCAGGCGGTAACCCGGGTCGGAGACAAGCGGGGTCCCGGCATCGCTGACCAGCGCAACGGCCTCGCCTTGCTCCAGGCGCTCCAGCAGCTCGGGCGTGCGGCTGGATTCGTTGTGCTCGTGGTAGCTGACCGTCGGTTTGCGAATTTGAAAGTGGTCCAGCAATTTCTGGGTCTGACGGGTGTCCTCGCAAGCGATCAGATTCGCTTCTTCGCGCAAGACGCGGAGCGCCCGGAGGGTGATGTCCTCCAGATTTCCGATGGGAGTTGCAACGAGATAGAGCGTGGCGGGCAAACTGATAGCAGTGTATCGTTCCATGGATCGTGAGTAACGGCCGAACACAGAGCCGCATTGCGAAAGATGGGGAGTTTCGAACAATCGCGCAACCCGCTACTGTGCGGCGGCTCCGTTTCCAGGTTTACTGGACACAGAGCCGGCTAGCTCGGCCCTACCAGCAGCGCGAGCACTGAAAGGACGAGCGCTGGCGGCATCACGATAACGCCCCATCTCAGGAATTTCCAAAAGCCGACGTGCTGGCCTTCGCGGCGGATCGCTATGAGCCACAAGATTGTCGCCAGCGAGCCGGTAACCGAAAGATTGGGACCAAGATCGACACCAATGAGCACTGAATCCCGCAGAGGCCCGGTGACTCGCGCAAGGTTGACAGCCGATCCTGCAATCAGCCCGCTTGGGAGATTGTTCATCAGGTTTGAGATGAACGCGATGCCGAAAGCAGACGTAAGCGCGCTGCCGGCCGTGTTCCATTCGCTCATGTGACGCAGCACTGATACGGCGGCGGATAGCGCGCCGGCTTGATTCATGCCTTCGACAATCACAAATAAACCGGCGACCAATAGAATGACGCTCCAGGAGATCTCTTTGGCGATGTCGACGGCCACGTGGCGGTCCCGCAGCCAGACGCCCGCGGTGACAACCAAGCCGGCGGCACAAGCGGGAGCGCCGAGAGCTTTTCCAAGAAGAGAAGCGACGATCAACGTGATCGCGAGGACACCGATGCCGCCCAGCGTCAGTTTCCCGGCAGACGACAGATCGCCGCCCCTCAGGTTGCGCTCCATGCCGCCGTTCAGAAGCTTGCGCGAGAGGAACCGCAGCAGAAAGTATGTGACGGCAATCGAGACGAGCGCCGGCAATCCGAATGTCAGGAGCCAGCGATTGAGCGGCGGCAAGCCGCCACTGTAGACGACAAGATTGGCGGGGTTCGAAATCGGCAGCACGAAACTGGCGGCGTTTGCGACAAAGGCGCAGATCAGCAGATAGGGCAGCGGTTCGGCTTGCGCCGCTTTCACGGCGGCCTGCACCGCCGGTGTCAACACAACCGCCGTCGCATCATTTGAAAGCAGAACGGTCACAACGATGCCGACGCCGTAGATGAGCGCGAATAGCCGCCGCCGGGAGCCGTCTGCCGCGTTTACGGCATGGACGGCGATCCAATCGAAAACGCCTTCACGCCGCGCGAGTTCGGCCACAATCATCATGCCGATCAGGAATAAATAGACGTCAAGTCCCTTACCGGCCGCTCGTCCCGCTTGAACGGGAGTGATCAATCCACAGAGAACGAGCAAGCCCGCTCCGATGGTCGACCAGAGGGCTTCGGGGAGCCGCTTCGGCCGGATGAGTACGAGCGCGATGGAGGCGAGTGAAATCAGCCAGATTGCAAACGGCTGCCAGGAGGGATCTGAAGGCGCAATCATTCGATTTGCAAATAAGTTTGCCCGGCTACACCACTATCGCAATACCGGCGCCGGACCGCGATTCGAATGTGTGTCCTCGACATGCGATCGACAAAAGCTTTCGACGGCATTTCCACACTTCCTTTCGACTCTTGTGCAGCGGCGCGCCTTGCGTCCGGCTTCACCGGTCGTTTTGAAAAGCAGCTTTCCTCTAGAACCGATGAATTATTCGTGTTCGCTAGGATCATATTTGCGACACATGGTTCACAAACGAAACCCGTTCACAGCAACGTTTTGCACGGCGCCCAAGGCTCTGGCGCTGGCCCTTTGTCTGCTCGCTGGAATTAGCCTGTACGCGCAGGACCCGAAAAGCGACGCCAAACAGGATAAAGACATCATTATTTTCACAAACGGCGAAAAATTAATTGGCCGGTTGGAACGATCGGCCGGAGCCAAGGTGGTGTTTAAGAGCGATATTGCGGGCGAAGTCACCGTGGATTGGAGCAAGGTCAAGGAGATTCATTCGTCGAACAAATTCGCCGTCATTCCGAAAAACGTGAAGCTGGACAGGAAGGAAGAGGCAAGCCAGTTCCCGCGGGGAACGCTCTCGGTCGCGAATCAACAGATCCAAGTGACGCCGGAGCCGGGCGGCACGCCGCAAACCGTTGCGGTGGGCAACTCCGCTTACGTTGTTTCGGAGCCTACGTTCCAGAACGATATCCTGAACAATCCCAATTTCTTTCATGGTTGGGCGGGCGCTATCACAGCGGGTGCAACGCTTGTGGAGGCCACCCAGAAAAACCAGGCGTTCAGCGGCGCCGTTACGCTGTTGCGCTCCATTCCTTCCGTCACCTGGCTGAATCCACGCAATCGCACCTCGCTGAATTTCAGCACCTCATACGGGAAATTGACGCAGCCCAACACGCCGACAGTCAAAACGGATATCTATCATCTGGACACGGAGCGGGACGAGTATTTCTCACCGCGCTTTTACGCATTTGGAGCGGCTGCGTTTGACCACAACTTTTCACAAGGCCTGGATTTGCAGCAGACGTACGGAGGCGGCATCGGCTGGACGCTAATCAAAGACGACAACCAACAATTCGACTTGAAAGCAAGCGTGAATTACGCATCCCAGCAGTTTCAGGATGCGAGCGGGGAGCAGAATCCGGGCGAAATTCCGAATCCGGAGCAGGACCAGAATCAGAATCTCTTAGGATCGACGTTTACAGAAACTTATAATCGCAAACTGCCGCGGAATATTCTCTTTAACGAGCAGATTTCGATCTCACCCGCATGGAACAATCTAAACGCCTACTCCGGGGCCGGGGCGGCGAATTTGTCACTGCCGGTCTATAAGAGATTCAATATCACGCTGGGCGCAATGGATACGTTCCTAAATAATCCGCCGCCTGGTTTCAGGAAGAACTCGTTTCAGTTCACCAGCGGGATTACGTACACGATGCCATAGGGGCAGGAAACAGAAGCGACGCACGAGCGGCGAACCTGGGGACAGGATATTTGCGCCGAATGAGGATCGACGGGCATCACAAATTCGTTGACTATGTCCAGACGGATGGAATCAATCGGCGAAAGGAGCTGACGCTATGAGAGCGAGATACGTGGAGGTAAGCAAGGCCGGAGCGCCTCTGGAAGTGGTGACACGGGAGGTTCCCGAACCCGCGGCGGGCGAGGTGCGGGTTCGAGTCGAAGCGTGCGGAGTGTGTCATAGCGACTCCCTTACTGTCGCCGGGTTGCTTCCGTTCATAACCTATCCTCGGACGCCGGGACACGAGATTGTGGGCAGAGTCGAGTCTGTAGGCGCGGGTGTGCCGCAGTGGAAGCCGGGCCAGCGTGTGGGCGTCGGGTGGTATGGCGGACACTGCCGCAGGTGCGAACCGTGCCGCCGGGGGGACCTGGTCGCTTGCCAGAATCCACTGATACCCGGAGTTATTTACGACGGCGGCTATGCCGATTATGTAGTGGCTCCAGCGGAGGCGATCGCGGCGATTCCCGATTCATTGAAGAGCGTCGATGCGGCTCCCCTGCTTTGCGCTGGAATAACAACCTTTAACGCGCTGCGTAACAGCGGCGCCCGGCCCCCGGACACCGTAGCGATCCTGGGTATGGGCGGCCTTGGACATTTGGGAGTGCAGTTTGCCGCAAAGATGGGATTCAATACCGTTGCTATTGCGCGCGGAGCCGATAAAGAGCAATTTGCGCACGACCTGGGCGCACGCCATTACATCGACAGCACGACTACCGACGTGGCCGCGGCGCTCAAAAAATTGAGCGGCGCAAGGGTGGTCCTCGCCACGGTGACCGACGCCGATGCGATGTCGGCGGCGCTGGGCGGCCTCGGCTATGCGGGAGAGTTTGTGATTGTCGGTGTTCCCGCCAAGCCCATTCAGGCTGCCGTGCCGGGGATGGTTATGCAGCGGCAGTCCATTCATGGCTGGCCGAGCGGTACAGCCATCGACTCCGAAGACACGCTGAAGTTCAGTGAGATCACCGGAGTGCTGCCATTGACAGAAAGATATCCGCTGGAACGCGCTGCGGAAGCTTACGCCCGCATGATGACTGGCAAGGCCCGTTTTCGCGTGGTGCTCGAGACGGGAGCTTGATCGGAACCGATGTTCTGAGGAGCGATTCCATTTCCAAAATTCCGAGCAAAGGCGTGGCAGGAAACAAGATCGAGGATCTCATTTCTCCTGTTGCCGACTATACATCCAAGTGGATTCCAGAACGCTGGCGCGTTACAGCAGCTCTATCTAATTACAAACAGCTTCTGTTCCGGAGGGCGGACAAATTGAGCAAGTCCGCCTGTACGAGCAGTTGGCAATTGCTCGGCGGCTTCCGAAGCCGGGGGTCACGGGACTGATACCTGCCACACATTGGCGCTTACGGTCCAATCCATAAAAGCGACGTGGCGACCATCCGGCGACGGCACAGGATATGTAGCTACCATCGATTCCATCAGTTTCGTGATGACTCGCCCTTCAAGATCGACATAGAAGAGCAGCCCACGATTGACACCGCCGACCGCGACGTACCAGCCGCGTCCGTTGGGAGCCCACACCACTGCCGACAGGTTCTTCAGTGTTTTGATAGTCACGACCTTCTCCGCCGCCCCAGCGTGTGCATCGAGCGGCACCAGCCGAATCGTTGCATTACGCGGATCATGGTTCGGAATGGCGACTTGGGATCCATCGGGCGAGATGTCCCAATCCCCCACGATTGCAGGAATCCAAGCGGTCCTCGCCAATTCGCGTCCCTTGCCACGTACAGGATTCAAATCCCAGAACAAGAACTGCTGATTCTGCACGGTTCGCCCGACGCAACGGCCCGCAGTGGCCGACGAACAAGCAAATTCGCCCTGCAGGCCCTGGTTTAACAGAAGAGTTTTCGGTCGCCCGCCCCCTATCGCAATCCGCATTACGTTCCACCGCCCCATCTGGTTCTTCTCGTTATACAGAATCCATTTCCCATCCGGCGATACGCGTGCTAGAGCCTTTGGGTGATTGGAGATCACCAGCGGCTGCGCATCGCTTTGATCGATTCCTTGACGAAACAGATCGAGATTGCCATTCCGATGGGATTCAAAAATTATGGATCGACTATCCGGAGTCCAGGCATGAGGATACTCATCGGCATCAGTGAACGTAAGGCGCCGAACCGTTATAAAGCGAGGGTATTGGTAAGCGGGCGGCAGACCAGCGACATAAATATTGGGATGGCTGTCTACGTCACGAACGGCAACCAGTTCCCGCCCGTCCGGCGAGGCGGAAATCTGTTTGAGATCGTACTCCTCGTGGGTCAACTGCTGGGGCGGGTTCAAAAACCTTCCCGTGTGTGGATCCGTGTGCAATCTCCAGAGATGGTAGACAGAGATGTTCTCGGTACTATTCCGAAGAAATAGGACAGTTCCATCGTTCAGACCACACGGCGATTCCATGATGAAGCCATTCGCGGAAACAATCGTTCGCCCTGAGTCTACGTCGACCGATTCGTAGTCATGACGATAAGTGTTTAGCGCGAGGAACGCTCCTGGATTTTGGCCAACATTAGCCGTTGGCACATACTCTACTTGCTGAAACGCAATTCTCTTTCCGTCGGGCGACCAGATAAGTGAGGTGAACGAAGTGGTCTCACCACCGCTCCGAATCTGACGGCGGTTGCCACCGGTGATCGAAGCCACCGACAGCACCGATTCATCCGTGCTGGTGAAGGCGATCCGGGAGCCATCGGGCGACGGAACCCCGTTCCGAGCCCCGGCTATCACTTGCTCCGCTCTGCCGCCCTCTGCTGGTATGACCCAAATGCCCGGTTCGTACTTGTCCAGAGCACCTGTCATAGATCCCTCAACTAGGATTTTCGATCCGTCATTGAACCAGGCGATCCGATCAACCCGCAGGCCGCTCGGGGTATCCAAAGGCTGAGTGAGCCCGTCGCTCATACGACGGCGGTAGACAGGGCCGGCGAATGTTGCGAACAGCAACGTTTTCCCGTCATTTGAAATGGCCGCGGCGATGACGCGGTTCTCATTCACCTGGCGTGTTAACTGCAGAAATCGAGGGTCCTTTTTGGAAACGCGCCTGTCGTGAAATGATCGAGTGAGAGCGCCAGAAATTGCAATAAGGGCTATAGCCACCGTCGCCCACGCGATGGAACGGAAACGCCGGCTCGGCTTGATAAAACCTGCAAGCGTGAACTGCTGATCCAATTCCAACGCGGTTGGCCGATTAGCCGGATCTTTGCTCAGCATCCGAAGCAGAAGGGTTTCCAGCTTCGTGGGAATTTTCCGATTGAGCGACGACGGCGGCTTGGGCTCAGCGTGCGTGATTGCGCGGAGTGTGTCGATCGGCGAGGCGGATCGGAACGGATGCCTACCCGTTGCCAGCTCATAGAGCACTAGCCCAAGGGAAAATACGTCGGTGGCGCCCGTTGCCTGTTCGCCGCGAGCCTGTTCCGGCGACATGTAATTAAGCGTTCCGCCTGACCCGGATGATTGCCCGGCGCTTTTTTTTAGCTCGCTCTGCGGCTGGCCCGCGATCCCGAAGTCCAACACCTTCAGAATGGCGTCATCCCGCACCATCAGATTCTCCGGTTTTATATCGCGATGCACAATGTTGCGTTGATGCGCGGCCGCGAGCGCCTGCGCGATCTGTCTGCCCCAAAGGATGATTTGGTCGATGTCCTGCGGCTTGCCACAAAAGTGGCGAAGCGAATGCCCCTCCACTAACTCCATGGCGATTGCCACATCATCTTTCACGCGAATGACTTCATACACCGTAATGATGTGCGGATGATTCAGCGCGGAGGCCGCCCTTGCCTCGCGTACAAGCCGCTCCACAGCTCTACCGCTGGCAGCCATCTCCGGGCTCAGAAACTTGACAGCCACCTTGCGGCTCAACTCGGGGTCATCGGCCTCGTACACCTCTCCCATGCCCCCGCTACTCAATAACTCACGTATTTGATACCGGCCAAAGCCGGCGCCACCCCTCGACCCCGCCTTTGGGAGCGGCGCGTCGAGGTTGGTCTGCGCCTCTTCCAGCATCGAAATTACTTCGTCAAGAAGTTCCGGTTCTGTCTCGTATGGAGCAAGAACAGATCGCCTTTCGTCTCCGGTCAGATCAACGGCAGTAGCGTAGAGTTTCCATGCCAATCTCCACTGGTCGTCAGTCATCAGACGGCCGCACCGCCTCCCCCCAATTCCCTGGAGAGCCAGCGCTTCGCAAACGTCCAAAGATTTGCGACGGTGCGCGGCGAACAACTTAGCTGCTGCGCGATTTCATCACCGGTCAGTCCTTCGAAGACCCGCATCTCGATCACGCAGCGGAGCTTTGGATCGATAGCGCCGAGACGGGAGAGCAGTTGTTCCACGAATTGCGCGTTCTCCATTCCGGTACGAGCCAGGTCCGGCGTGTCATGCAGTGGGATTCTTTCCGCGCGGCGGTAGAGAGGACGGGCGTGATCGATCAAAAGCCGCTTCATGATACGTCCGGCGAGACCCAAAAAGGCGGCCTTCTCCTCATCGCCGCCGCCTCCGTTTCCAAGCGCCTTGATTTTGACCAAGGCGAGATACAGCTCGTTGACCAGCAATGTGGGCTGCCAGGTATGTTCTGTGCGCTCGCCCCGCATTTTCGCAGCGGCTAACTTTCGTAATTCCGGGTACAGCAGTTCCACAAGATTGTCAGCGGCCGCCTTATCACCCTTGCGGAAATCCGCAATAAGCCGGGCAACCGTGTCTGGCGCGGACGGTATTCCGAACATTGCTGTGTGGCCCATTGTACCAAGCAAAAAACTTTGCCGAAGCTTGCAGAATACATGTCCTTGCTCTCGCTTTTCTCTATGACGGAACAAATTTTTGGCGGCGACCTGCAATAGAAACATCGGCGGGTCGGAGACTCGTGCCCGCGACGAAGGGGAATGCAACAAATGAACATCAGAATCCTCGCAACAGCGCTCATACTCAGCCTGGCTTCGACCAGCTTTGGCGAGTCCGGGCGAGGTCCGAAAGAGCGAGAGCGACAAGAAAAGGAAAAGGTGCTCTATATCTGGGCGCAGGACGAGGCTCACGTTGCTCCGGATTTCCTTGCAGTGATCGATTTTGACGAACAGTCTCCCAGATACGGAAAGGTAATCAATGTCGTACCGGTCCCACCTCCGGGCAATATCGGCAATGAACCGCACCACTGCCACCTTAATTCGAGCAAGACCATCCTGGCTTGCGGGGGGCTACTCAGCCTGTTGAAAGGGCAGAACGGAATTTTTTTCTTCAACGTAATCGATGCGAAGAAGCCACGCTTTATGTTTTCCACCAAAGCCGTGGAATCGAGCATGACGGACGACTTTCTGCCGATTGAAAACGGCGGCTTTCTAATCACACAGATGGGCTCGGCTACCGGCATGGCGCCCGGTCGTGTCGCAGAATTCGACGGCCGTCTGCATTTCGTCGCAAATCACTTTGGCACAGTGTCGTTGTTCCAGGAGTGGCCCACCAAGCCGCCACTGGACGGGTTCAACCCCCACGGCATCTCCGCGCGTCCGGATCTGAATCTGATGATGACCTCGGACTTTATCCTGCCTAGCAGCACGCTGATGAGTTCTATGGGGCCCGTACTGCGGGGTTCCGTGCGCATCTGGAACTACCGGGAACGCAAGATCACCAAGACCGTCGAGCTGTTTGCGCCAGACGGCAGTCCTGCGCAGGGCACGATGGACGTGAAGATGCTCCCTAAGGATCCTGATGGCTACGGATATACATCGGGCATGTTTGACGGACACATCTATCTAATCGATCCCGAGCGAGGCACTGGCACTCCCGTGTTTGATCTGTCGACTGTGGAGCCTCATGTAGACACACCGGTGCCCGGCGGAATGGGCCAGATCATGGCGACACCGCAATCTGGCGACCGGCTGATCCTGGGCACGTTCATGGCCGGGCAAATAGTTATGTTGGACACGACCGACCGCTTCAATCTGAAGCAGGTATCCGTTGTCAGCTTCGGCGCGAACGCTGGACCGCACAATCTGGTGCTGAGCGACGACGATAGTCGCCTGGTCGTGACAGACTACTTCCTTAATGAAGATGAGGCGGGTCTTATCCACTATGAGGGCGACCACAAAGTCCACGTTCTCAAAGTTACGCACGATACACTCACCGAGGATAAGCGGTTTAATGTTGACTTCAACACGGCCTTCAAAACGGGCCCGGCACGTCCTCACGGCATCGCAATGAAATAACTATGGAAAAAGCGCGCGGTATGCTGCGGGCACGTGACGGTGGTGAGCCGCTTTTGTTCTCACACCTCCGATGAGGGGATTGTCTAATCTTTATATTCCAGAACATCTCCAGGCTGGCATTGGAGAGCCTTGCAGATTGCTTCCAGCGTCGATAGCCGGATCGCTTTTGCCTTGCCGTTTTTCAAGACGGAGATATTGGCCATCGTGATGCCGACCTTCTCGGCCAGCTCGGTGACGCTCATCTTCCGCTTGGCCAGCATTACGTCAATATTGATGATGATCGGCATGCTGATTTCGGCTATACCGTTAAGTCGTTCTCGGACTTCAGCTCTACCGCGCTCTGCAAGGTTCTTTCAAATACTGCCGCGGCGGTGGCGACGACTGCAGAGACGAAGATCAGTAGAAGTCCCATCATGACGCCCCCGGCGATGTCATCCTTACCGCGCACCACTATGGCGAAGTAGGCTTCCGCTCCTACGAGAAAAGCAACGAGAGATATCGCGCAGTACTTGATCGTCCGCAATGCTTTGACTGAGCGTTGCGAGAAGACTTCACCTCTTCTTACATATCCAAGAAGCTTGAATGCCTGGTAGAGTGCAAGGAAAAATGCAATGGATGCGGTGTACGCATACGCCAAAAATGGATCGTTGAAGTAAATCTGAAAGACGGTGGCGTGCGCGTTCCTGCCTTCGATGTGTGGTTCCCAAAGCAGAAGAGCAAGAGAGCCAATGCCAATGAGCACGATGACCGCTTGGAGAAATATGGTGGAGCCTTTTCTCATAGCAGCTATTTTGGCGCTCTATTTATCGAGTGTCAATATATATTCATTGCATAACGAGAGATTGCTCGGTTAGCGGGCATCTCGCTATGGCCTCGGACGTCATCAGTATCGATATCTCGGCTTGTGACTGGAATGCCACTTGGCCGTGAAACGCGCTACCGTTTGCTTCGTTGGCTAGTGATCGTCAAGGGCAAGGAATCCTTCGAAAAGATCGCGGTGGAGGATATCGACGAGGAAGTCGGCACGGTTACTTCGCCCGCCGCCAAAGAGGCGAAGAAGAAGGAAGGGGAGCTCCGCAAGGCCATCGACGACGTAAAGAAGCTGCGAAAGAAGGTGGAAGACGCGGCCAAAGATAACATGGCCGTTACTGTAGCCAGCGTTGCGAAGGAATACGATGCGGTGCTGAGCCGCGTGAAAGATACCTGCGACGTCGACTTTCGAGCGGTTGACAGTGCCGCTCAGCAGTCCCAGGCCGATCTGAAGACCTTGCTCGACGCAACCATACAGAACGCCGAGACCGCGCCACGAACGCATTGAAGTACGTCGACAAGACCCAAATGCCGTTGGCGAAGCTGATGCGCCGCGTGGAGATGCTCTGCGGTGCGCTGATCACTCCGGCCGGCATCACGATGAAGCGTTCCGCCAAACTGGTGCAAATGCCGAATCTTCCCGAGCAACTGGCCAAGGCAAGTGAAGCGCAGGAATCTACCAGCATTCGCTATAAGGGCGCCGAAATCAAGTCGTTCGCGTTCTCTTACGCCAGCCAGACCGGTTCTTCGATTTCGACATCCACTGATGCAGCCGCGGCCGGTTTTGTCGGCAACGGCATGGCGGCTGTTTCCGCCGCGGCGTCTTATGCGGACGCGCGAAAGGCTTCGCGCGATCAGGAAACATTCAATAGCACGACAACCGCCACCTACGGCGAAATTCGCTACGTCTATGCGCCGAAACAGACGGTTCAGTTCAAGGAGAAGGAGATTCGACTCAGCAGCGACACCAGGCAGGAACTGATGTCGATTGCCAGCACTGCGGCCGGCGCCGGCCGTACAAATAAGATTAGAAGCTTTTACGAGCGCTTCGGATCGCACTTCTTTACTCGCTATTCGCTGGGGGGCCGTTATGAGTTCAACGCCACCGGCCAGAACACTTCGGCGTCCGGGAAAGAGAAATTGGAGACGGCGGTTTCGAACGGCGCCGACTGGGGAGTTTCTGCTTCCGCTTCCCACCTGGGCTTAGGCGGCGCGGTCAAAGCCGCGGCGGCCGTAGTCGGCTCTACCACATCGGCGCAGGCGCAGGCCGATCAACTGCGATTCAGCACCGACAATACCAGGGTCAGCGTGTCGATCAAAGTCTTGGGCGGCGCCGGGCTCGCTCCACGCGAGGTTTGATAGCAAAGCCTGGCATTCAACTCTACCTTGGCGGTGATCCATCGCGCGGAGCCAATCGCCATCTGGGATATTGTCGAGCGCATCGAACAGAAGCCGCCACTGCCATTGAGTCTTGTGCCGGATCTCGAGGAAGTATGGGTTCGCGAAGTATTTCGTGAAGCGGTGCGCGACACCAACCCGAGTCTTTTTGCGCGTATCGGAAACAATCCCGCCATCAAGACGTGTGAAGCGCTGGATCGGGCGGTGAGAGAACTACAAGCCGCCGAGCCGCCCATTCAAATCGTGATCGTTCAGCAAACCAGTACTTCCGATGGCCACCCAAAAATCGTGGCGCAATCGAGGACCAAGGGATTGAAACTGATTGGAGGCGGAGCCAGCGTGGACTATGGCGATGGCCACGGAAATCTGTTGACGGGATCGTATCCGGCCGGCGAGGTATGGGCCGCCAGTTCAAAGGAACATCTATTGTCCTCACCCGCCAAAGTCACTGCCTATGCGATCTATCTGGTGGACCCGGATGATATTTGGGACGTCAAACGGGTAGAAGTCAAAAGCGACCGCAGAACCAGCAGGCCGCAAGCGACGGCTGTGTTGCCGGCCGGCTATTCGCTTACCGGCGGAGGCGCTCTTGTCCACGGCTATGGCAGCCACGGAGTGATGCTGACTCAATGCGGCCCGGCCATGATCGACGGTGTCTGGACGGGGTGGACGGCCGAAGGAAAAGATCACATGAAAGAAGACGCAGCCTATGCCACTGCCTGGGCCATTGGAATTCGGTCCCGGAACATGCTACCCGGTGCGATTCCCAAGCCGACGCAACTCATCGCTCAGATGGGCTCAGGGCGAAGTCGCGCGGCCGCATCGGCGCAGGCGGGCGATAGCCAGGTTGTGATTGGGGGCGGAGCCGCCGTTACCTATGACGATGCGGGAGGATTTCTGACCGCCGGCTATCCGGCCATAGCCGGCAAGTCATGGTCTGCTTCCGCGAAAGATCATATGAAAGAAGACACGCTCAGCATTACTACCTGGGCGATTGCCCGCACAGGAGAAATGACGACGCTCGATGCGGTGAGATCGGCCGCCGCCGGCGCTAGACGTCTCGCTCCTCGCGATTGCCGGCCACCAACACACCGTGATTCACAGCGTAAGTGGCCGCGCACCCAACACGACGACCATCTGGCGGGGATGGCCGCTAGGAACCAATCGCGCCTTCGGTGATCCGTACGTGCACATCCGTGACGTGAACGTTGTATTTTTCCACGTGTCTGTGATCTTCAAGTTGACGCATAACGCGCGACGCGGCGAAGTAATAGCGTCGTACATCAACATATCTATGGTTTCGGCTTCGGTTGCCGGGTCAACTGAGGAATCGTCCGGCCGTGCTCCGAATCTTCTATAAGGGCGGCCAGACGCTTGTCCCTGGTTTCCTGCCGCTTCGCGCTGACGACCCACCAGGTGGCGGTCCGGCGATACCATGGCGGCCGCTCCGAAAAGAAATTCCAGGCAGCTTGATTGGCTTGAAATTGCTTCTTCTGTGCCGGACCGAAATCGATGTTCTTCTGTTCGAAGGAGTAGATACCGGAGCGGTCTTCACGGCGCGCTTCAAATGCTTTGATGCCGGCCGGGTGCATGAGTCCCTGGCTCATTAACTCCCCGACACGTTTGATGTTTACCGCACTCCAGGCGCTCCGAGGTTTTCGCGGTGTGAAACGAATGCTGTAGCTGACGTCATCGATTCTCCGGCGCACGCCATCGATCCAGCCAAAGCAGAGCGCGCCGTCGACAGATTCGGGCCACGTGATGCTCGGTTTGCCGGAATCCTTCTTATAAAAACCGACCAGCAATTCCTGTTTTTGATTGTGGTGACGCTCCAACCAATGGCGCCAGCCGGCGGACGTCGCGAAGAATTTCGGGCCCATTCCCGATAACATATCCAACCGGAAGTTTATCGGGCGAGGCCTGCCTCGCAATGCAGAAGATCGAACGCTTGCTAACCAATTTTGCTGATGAAGCCGCGGATTTGTTGCTGCTGGTTACCCTCCGCGTTTCGGAGAGCGCTCTCGGCCTCGCGCTTGGCTCCCGGCTTGTCGCCGTTCTTCAAAAGCGCCATCGCCAAATGCAGCCGGAACATCGAGTTCAGTGGGGCGGCTTCGACCGCCTGCTGCAATTCACGGATGGCGTCACCGGTCAGGTTCTTTTCGTAATAGACGTAGCCGAGCGTATCGGAAACGTTCGGGCTGTCCGGCATTCGTTTTTTCGCCCGTTCCGCCAGCGTCATGGCAACATCGAGATTCTGCCCCGTCTTCGCGTTGAGAAAGGCGAGATTGTTTAGAGCAACGCCATTGTCGGGGTTGATTCCGAGCACCTGGTTGTAGGCGTCCTGCGCCTGGGCTTGCCGGCCCATGGCTTCGAGGAGCGTGGCGCGGCTCAATGAAGCCTTCTCATCCGCGGGATTTGCTCGCATAGCCTGATTGAACGACGTCAGCGCCGCCTCGTTCTGGCTTAACATTCGCTGCGTAATGCCCAGCCTCAGCCACACGTCCGCGGCTTGGCCATTGGTCTTCAAGACCTGGCCATACTCGCTCGCCGCCTTGCCAAGCATGTCGTGCCGCTCCGGGTCGTTGGCGCTAAGGCCGGCGGCGGCTTCGGCTTCGAAATTCGCCAGCGCCAGGTGAAGTTGAGGCTGGGCCGGGTATTTCTCCACCAGATCGTGGATTGCCGCAATCGCCTCTTTCCACTGCCCGTGCTGCATCTTGAGGTTTTGTAAACCGATGAATCCCCGAAGGTCGCCTGGATGATTCGGACCGGCGCCCTTCCACAAATCCTCATACTGCGCCTGCGCCTTGCCATATTCCTTTTGCAAAGCATACAGATTCCCCAGCTCATAAACCGCATCGGCGTAGTGAGGACGTTGCTTGACGAGAGCTTCCAACTCGGGTTGCGCTTTGTCGTACTGCTTCAATCCGACCAACGCCTGGTCACGCACGAAACGAGCCTCCGGACTCTTGGGATTTTGCGCAAGAACAATATCCGTCTGCCCGAGCGCCTGTCCGTGCTGCCCGCGATCTTCGTGAATGCGAGCGGCCACTGTGTGCGCGGAAAGCAGGGCCGCGTCCAACCGCACCGCCTCGAGGGCCTCGGCCAAAGACTTGTCGAGATCGTGTTCGAAATAGTAGCCGCGAGCCAAATCCAGATGCAGGACTGCGTCGGTGTTGTTCTTGGCGACGAGCCTCTTCAGTTCCGCGATGGATCTTTGAACGTCCTGTTTTAGCCCCGTTTCCAACAGAAGCGACGCATACATTTCATTGGTGGCCAGATCTTTGGGATGCTCGGCCGCAAGCCTCTTCGCAAGCTGAATGGCTTCGTTCTTTTTTGCCGGATCAGCAGCGGCCTCCCTGGCAAGCACGGCGACAATGCGCTGCTGGTAGGCGAGCTCATTTTTCGTGTCGGCTTCGATTCCAGCCTGATACTCATTGATCGCCTGCGGCAATTTGCCCGCGCGCATATAGAAATCGCCGACTAGCTTATGGGCGTCGGGGAAAGCCTTGCCATCGCTTAGAACACGCCTCATTACGGCCTCTCCCTCCGTGAAGCGATTGCGGCTAACCAGATAGTTGCCGTAATTTGTGTAGGCGATGGGACTGGATGGATCGTTTGCAACGCGTTCTTTCAGCACCTGCTCCGCATCGTTCTGGCGGCTGCGCTTCGCGTATTGCAGAAACAGAAAATCGTACGCCGGCCCCCAGGTTTTGTCGCGAGCGATCATCTCCCGCATCAGGGCCTCCGCCCGATCGAATTGATTGTTCGCCGCAAGGGATTCCGCCAGCCAACCGACGACATCTCGCGAATACGGCTTTAGCTCGTTGGCTCTTTGAAAAGTCTCCACGGCTTTGGGCATATCTTTGCCCGCCAGATACAGGAACGCCTGGAGGCGAACGCCGTGATAATCGTTCGGATTGTGCCGCAAAATATTCGCACTGAGATCTTTAATTTCAGGCAGCAAATTCTCGAATCGCTTTTGATCGAGCGCGTAGGCGTTGAGATAAATTTGAGCGAGCTTTATTTCCGCGTCGGTGTTGTTCGGGTTCAGATCGACGGCGCGCCGCAGGAACCTGGACGCGTCCGCATCTTTTTTCTGATCGAGAAGGTTCAGCCCTTCGCGGTAGTACGCTTCCGCATATTTTTTATTTTTGGCGATCGCTTTCCGGTACAAGATGGATGCTTCGCGGTATTTCTGTTTATCGTGGTAGCGGTCTCCAGCGGCAACTAGCCGCTCCGGGCTTTGAGAGCAAGCGCTTGCGGCCAAAAGCGCGCAAACAGGCAGAAATATCGCGACACGTGACATGGCAAACTTGAATTGTAGGAGAATATAGGCCGCTATACAATCCCATAATTTTTATCAATCCGCCGTAAATGCTCGAAATTTATGGCACGCCGCCGCGAATGCGGGGTCTGAGTATAATTGCTGCCAGATGAAGTGTTTCTTTCAATGCTTCGCCGCGATGGCCTTGGTAGCGGGACTTGCGCCGGGCCAATCAGCACGGCCGCCGCAAGCCACTCCGGCGCCGCCGGCCGCCGGCCAGACCGCTCCGGCTGCGCTCGGGCCGGGTTTGTACGCCGAAATCGATACGTCGATGGGACCGATTACGTGCGTTCTGTTTGAAAAAGACGCGCCGCGAACGGTGGCGAATTTCCGGGGACTGGTGACGGGCAGCAAGGAATGGACGGACCCTCGCGACGGAAAAGCGAAGCATACACCTTTTTACACGGGCTTGACGTTTCATCGCGTCATCAAGAATTTTATGATCCAGGGCGGCGATCCGGCGGGTGACGGCACCGGCGGCCCGGGTTATTCCATCGACGACGAAATCAGCCCCGATCGGCATTTCGATAAGCCGGGCATGCTCGCCATGGCGAAACAGTCTTCCCCGAATACAGCCGGATCGCAGTTTTTTATCACGACGGCGCCAGCCGCATGGCTTGAGGGAAATTACTCGATTTTCGGGGAAGTCGTGCGCGGACAGGATGTGGCCGATCGAATTTCGGAAGTGCAAACGGATGAGAATGACAAACCGGTAACGCCGGTGCACATTGTACGAATCAGGATACGAACAATCCGCGCGGCCGCCGCGCATGCTCCGGCGCACCCCGTCAGCCCCGCGGTCAAGCGGCCAGCGGCGCATCAGTGATTTGCTGCCAACGCGGCTTGGTTGGAGATGCCCGCTCGGGTTGAAGACAGCCAGTAAAAACTCCGCTCCCTGACGTCGCGGTTCGGTGCTGAAGAGGGGGCGTCTCCCTCAATTTTGGTGGGCCATGGGCCATGCGGCACTCCTTACAGTCGCGGCTCTGCCGGCTGCATGCCCTTAACACTGGCCAGGAACCTACCCAGAATCTCCAGCGTAAGCTCCGGTTGATCGGTCGCGAGTATATGGCCAGCTTGCGGCACGAGCACGAACTCAGCTCCGGGAATCCTCCGCGCAACGATGCGACCGTTCTCGGGCGGAAGAACGTGGTCCTGATCGCCATGGATCACCCAAACCGGCAACCGCAATCGCGGCAGTCGGCTGTAGGAACTCCAGCATAAGATGCCGCAGAGTTGACTTAATACGCCGCGCAGAGTCGGAT
The DNA here is from genome assembly GCA_000381625.1 of Bryobacterales bacterium KBS 96. GTDB lineage: Bacteria > Acidobacteriota > Terriglobia > Bryobacterales > Bryobacteraceae > KBS-96. Next base: position 5,430,716 of record KB906767.1, on the reverse strand, counting down.
GAAAATTGGCGCGCGCGCGAATGTCCTCTTCAATGCGTTCACGCGGCGTTTCATCCGCGTAAAGGAAGCGAATGAAGGTGCGGTCGCGGGCTTCGCCGCCGGCCTCCAGCCAGCGCCGAAACCGGGGCACACGACGGAAATTGGGCCAGCGGCCCCGATACAGCGCGCCGCAGCTTGTGGAAACAAGCATCATGGCGCCGAACCGCTCAGGGTAGCGCAACGCCATTTCCTGGGCGATCATGCCGCCCATGGAAACGCCTATCAGACATGCCGGTTCAGTAACACTCGCAGCATCCAAAACAGCCATCGCATCTTCAGCCATCAGGCCGATGCTGTAGGGTCCGCGCGGAACGTTACTGCGCCCCACACCTCGATTGTCCAGCAGGATGACGCGATGCTCCGCGGACAGGAACGGCACGATGCGATACCACATCTCGAGCGTAAAACTGAGGCCCATCACGAGCAGAATCGGATCGCCCGCGCCATGCTCTTCCCAATAAATCCGGGCTCCGCGATGCGTAACGTAAGGCATGAGCTTCAAGACGAGGGACGGGCCACCATTCATGCCGGATAATTACTTTTGCCGGCCGGCTTGCGAGGCAACTCCGTTCCACGCGCGCTTTAGGAATTTGATGCCCTCCCAAGCGATCTCTTCGGGACTCTCCGCCAGGTCGCGCCAGATGGATGCGGCGGCCGATAACTCACCGATTGTAAATCCAAAGCTCTCAATGGTGAGCCAGCCATCGTACCGGACTTCGCGCAGAGCGCGGAACACGCCGGCCCAATCCACGTGACCAGTGCCTGGAATGCCACGATCGTTTTCGCACGTGTGGACATGCTTTAGATGCGGCCCGGCCTTGCGCAAGGCATTTCCCAGGCTCTTTTCTTCGATATTGGCGTGGAATGTGTCCCAAAGGAGTCCCACGCGCGGATGGCCGATCTGTTCACAGAGCGCCACGCCGTCAGCAGTTGTGTTTAAAAAATAGGTTTCAAATCGATTGAGCGGCTCGACGCCCACGAAAACATTGTGGCGGGCCAGAACAGGTCCCAGCTCCTGGTATGCTTCCACGACCCATTTCCACTCATCGGCCGTACGGCGGCGGCCGGGCAGATAGCCCACGGGAGCGTAGAGCGGTCCCGCGATGACGCGGGCGCCGGCTTCGGCGGTCGCCTTGATGCAGTCACTCAAATGCGCGCGCGTGCGCTGGCGGACCGCGGGATCGGAATCGACCAAGCTGAACTCTTTCGGGAATACGCCGCAAACGGTGCATTCAAGCTTGCTGGCTTCGAGCGCCCGCCGGATCGCGGTAGCTTCGAACTGCGAAGGCCGAAAGAGCGCGACCTCCACGCCATCGAACCCATGCTCGCGGATTTGCGGCAGCAGCGCAAAGTCGGCGGACCCGAAGTGCCCCGTCCACAGAAACGCGTTGACGCCAAATTTCATTCGTCTCAAGCCTCCATAATGTCTTATCCGGCGACTATGCTATCGCAACCATTACCCAAACACTCTCGTGCGAGGGCGCTAGTGTGACGGGCGCAACATGTCGAGCGAAAATGCCGGGATGTAGGCGCGCTCATAACGCCGGTTCCAGATCGCTCCCGTCTTACGGCGTTCGTCAGGCGTGGTGAACCAATAGTCGTAAATAGACGCGCGGATAAATTTCGGAGGTTTTGCAAACGGCGGCGGGTTCATCAGGCTCAGCACGGCCGGCTCGCCCTGCAAGAGGCGCACCGCCAGATTGCCGGTCCAGGGATTCTCCTGGTAAGCGCCAAGCGCGGCGAACCATAGCTGCCAATCGAGCCTGGGCTGCAATGGCGCGATGAGAGGCAGCGAGCGATGCGTGTTTCCGGGCTTGTATTTGAACGAATACTCGCGCCAGTTCTGCGCATCTTCCGAGCCTTCGTAGATAACCTCGGGACGCGTCGTCGTCATTACGGCAAAGAGCCCATACGAATTGACGATCTGCCAGGGAGCGAGAAACGCAAGGAGACGGCCGAAAGGGCGTTCAGCGGCGGACGCGAACAGAGATACGACTTGCAAGCCGCCCAAAACCATGAGCGCCGCCAAGACGACGGTGGTTGCCTGGCGTACCGCACTCGAGCGCACCAGCACGGTGGAACGCCGCAAAAAAATTGCCAGTTTGGAAAAAACGCGATCGTCAAAAGCCCATAGGCACAGCGCCATGGTAAGCCAATTGAAGAAGGCATAATTTCCGGTGAGCAGCACGCATATCTGCAAAATAATGAGCAAGACGGCGCCGAAATGGCGGATACGCCGAGGAAGAAATAACAGCCACGGGCAGATAATCTCAATCGCGAGCGTGAGGAATGTCAGTGAATCGAGTATCCAACCCGGCGATTGATACACGTAATACGCGGGAGGGTTCGGCAGTGGCTGCGTCATGAAATGGAACCGCAGTGCGTGCAGGTTGCGCCAGTTCGGATCGTGGCTCAGGAGCTTTACGCAGCCCGATTCGAATATCAGCCGGAAGAGCAACAGTCTGTAAGGCCAGACGAGAAACGGGATGCCGGCAAAGATAGCAAGGAACCCGGCTTCGGTTAGGAGCGCGTCCCATTGGAATAGCGTGAACGGCTGGCCCACCGTGGAAACCGAGAGATACAGAACAAAGCAAAGGAGAGCGGCAATTCGCTGCCACCAGCGCCCGAGCCAGCCACCGATGGTCAGGGCCACGGATGCGATCATGCCGGCGTTGCATATCCAAAGAAGCCATGCATCGCTGTTGCCGAACCAGAAAACACTCGGGACCAGGAGAACGGCCTTCCATCCGGCTTCCGCGTGCATTGCTGCCATCGCCCTTGCGACTGGAGTAATTCCGTGAGAGCCGATCAGGCCGACAATTTGCCCTTGCAGCGATGCGAAGGCGAACCAGTACACGATACCGAGAACCCGCAGAAAAAGCGATTCGGTAATACGGTAATTCAGCGGGCGGATCACGCGTCCGAACGAGTATTTCGTAAGCGTATAGGACGCATTGCGATGCGCGGCGATCGAGCCATAAGCCACGTCCGATATCCATCGGAGAGGCGGCAGCACACGATAGAGCCAAAGCCAAAAGCCGCGGTTCGGCGCGAGCGCGAGCAGCGTAAAGATTGCCGCGGCGCCGCGATGAATATCGCCGGCGGCCTCCACCAGGACGACTGTTCGTTTGAACTCGGCACGATTGATTTTCGGAAAACGATCGCCGATTTGCCGCGACGGGACCCATTCGACGGAAATGCCTAACAGCGCCTGCGCATAATCGAGCCACAGGCGGCAGAATCCGCACTCGCCGTCATAGATAAGGACCGGCTTGCTCGGCATTGCTATCGGTAAGAGTGCTTCGGTAAAACCAGTTCGTCCGCCGTGGCGAAAACCGGCTCGATGTCAACTGGAATGTGATTCATGCCATCGAGCGCTCGCTGCACTTCCGGACGGATCACTGCGAGCCGGTTTAACATCGCTTGCGCGCCCGCGTAATCGCCATGCGCCTCGATGGTGAGCAGTTCGCGATCGAGATTTCGAACCGCGTCCTTGACTTTCCCATAGTCCACTTCAAAAGTCCCGTCCTCCCGGGCAATGAAAGCGCCGTGGTCCAGTAAATAGTTGAATTGCAAAGCCATGCCGCGTCCGTGCGCCTCCGTGATTCCGAAGCGCAGCGTGCGAAACGAAGATGCCAGGTACGTCGTGTAGAGCCGGTGCTCAGCCCCGGCGCCGCCGCGCAGAATGCCGTTATCGAAGAAGTACTGCAACATGAAAAGGCCCGTCACGTCGGCTTTGGCCTCTTCAATCGTACTGTACAAATCCTTCAGTTCGAGCCGAACCGATGTGCTCCGGCCACCTGCTCGAATCTCGTGCGGCCCGATGCCGTGACTGAGTTCATGCGCCAGAATATGCGTAAAAAACGAATCGAAGCTGAGGTTTTTCCGCGCAGGCGGAGGCAACACCAGCTTCGAAATCGGCACAAGCGTGCTTTCAAACTTGGCGTGCTGGACGTTCTTCAGCATCACCTTCTTACTGCCCTTCGGCTGGACGACTTTCTCGTCGTTCGGCAGATTGTACGCGGCAGTCTGCACGCCATGATTGCCGTCCCCCGCAGAAAGCACTTCATTCACAACTCGAATCGGCATTAGCCCGCCGAGTTTTGTTCGATACTGCGGGTCCATCGGAAGGTGATCTTCAACCTCCTGCAAGTGCGAAGAAAAGCCTTTCAGCTTTTGCGTTTCCACTTCATCTTTCAGGCAAACGTATGCCTCGAAAGACGCTTTGTATCCGAACAACTCGTCGTTGTAGGTCTCGTATGGTCCAATCGTTACGTCGATCGGGGCGTCCAAATCCATCCAGGCGATGTCACTCGCATAGTAATCGTCGTTGAGAAACGCCTGCGCCCGCAGGTTCAGAAATCGCTTCAACGAGTCGTTTTGCGTTTCGCCGGCGGCCTCTCGTAAAAGTTGCGCCGCCTGCTCCAGATAAGAACGGTATGCCTGATGATAGGGCACAATGGACAACTGATGCGTGGCGGAGTCCCGGCGAATCACCGTAAAGAAGCTTTTCGCCGCCGCGGCCCGATCGTGCGGAAGCTTGGCCACCCATTTATCGAATCCTTCGCGGCTCATATCCAGCGGATAAAAATTCGCGCCCAGCGGCTTGCGGTCCGGCACATCCGGAAGGAAGGCCTTGTGCGCATCGAGGTCCGACCAGGGTCCTTTGTAAATCCAAAACAAGTGCAGGCGCGCGCGGTCGAGCGGAGTTTGGCCAATAAGCAGCTTTTCATAAAGCGCGTTGTCGCCGCTCCAGAGTTGCTCCATGAAAATGCGGTCGACGATATGGCCGGCTTGAATCAACTTGGCGAGCGCGCGGCGGTCGCCAGGCGAGAGCGCGGAAATCTCCACCTGCAACGGCGTGGGCGCAAAACGAGCCGCCATTTCTTTGAGTTGTGCTGTGTCGGGAAACGTTTCGGTGAAAGCGGAAATGCTCATGGCGATTGCAAGAGCGAGCGGAAGCAAAATGCATCGCATGCTGTACACTCCTGAGCGTACCGCGACCGGCTGGCGGCTTAGGAGCAATGTCATTTAGGTAAGCGGGCGAGCATGTTTCACCCCTACACGGATTACAGATTCGCTGTCGTAAAAAAAGGCCGCTCACGCCAAATAAGTGGCATGAACGGCCGAGGGAAAATCGATTGCAGCGCCGGGTGTTGGGCAGCTTAACGGCGATGTCCGGAGGAGCCGCCGCCATGCGAACCACCGCCGCCACCGCGTGATTCCCCGCCGCCGCGAGACCCGCCTCCGCCGCCGCCGCGGGATTCGTTTCGCGGAGCACTGCGCTGCTCCGTCGCGCGCGGCGCGCTGTAACGCGGTTGGCTCATGCGAGGGGCCTGATAGCTGGGCTGCGATTGGTAGTTTGGCCGCTGCTGGACCATCGGCGGATTGATGCGCACCGGTTGTTCGCTGCGGAAGTTGTTGTTGCTGGGCCGAGAGTACTGAGGCTGTGTGTATCCTCCGCGATTGTTCCCGCTGGGGCGCGCCGCATTATCCGGCTTGTCTTGCGGAGAACCGAATCCGTGCCAACCGCCCGAATCGCTCGATGAGGAATCTCGAAAGCCGGACGAGGAACCGGGATCCCCGAAGCGGTGCCAGCCGCTGCCCGACGGCCGCTGGGATACTTCAGGACGCGATGCCGCATTCGACCGGCTCTGCGTATTCGGCCGCGCCGTATCCATATTGCGCCAACTCTGCGTTTGTGAGGACCCGACCTGCGGACGCACATTCCGTTCTGAGCCCGCTGTGGCGTTCCCCTGTCCGAATCGCTGCCATCCTCCGGACGCGCTGCCTTGGCGGGAGCTGTTCGAATTTGCGTTTGGCGCCCGCAGCGCATTCGGCGCCTGCTGAGCTGGCCGGCTGGAATCCCCGCCGACAACCCGCCATCCACCGCTTGCAACGCCCACGTTCGCGTTCGGACGGGCTCCCGGAGTCCTGCTGAACTCGCCCACTCTCTCTTGCGCACCGGCGTTAAGGGACGGCCGCGTGCCCAGCGTACGCTGTTGGAAATCAGCCATTCTCCGCTGCTGGTCCGCGAACGACGTCCTTTGAGCCGGCATCGTCCGTTGGCGCGAGAAGAACCGCTGATTCTGGGCGGCCCCAAATCGCTGCGGCATGGAAGCCGGCGTGCGATTTACGAAAGCCAGACTCGAACGCGTGGGCGTCACCGGCAGTTGGCCTCGCACAAGAGACGCGTTGCGGATCTGCGAGCCATTCATCGAGAGAAACGCGCCATGACCTTGTCCGAACCGGTTGAACTGTGTGTAGACGACCCCATTATTGAACCGGGAGTTGCGATAGGAATTGTAGATGTTGATGTTATTGATAATGGTCTGGTTCCGGTAGCCGCCCCAGGCGCGCCGGCCGTACCAGGGATGCCAGGCCTCAAACGGCGCGAGCGCGGTCCAGCCGACGTTCCCGAAACCGATTCCAATGTTGACTCCGCCGCCAAACCCGAAGAACGCAACCAGCGCCGGACGCCAATAGTACCGTTGCGAGCGCGCGCCGGGCCACCAGCACCAGCCATAGCCTCCGTTCCGGAACCAGCGGCCGTAGTGATATGGCGCCCAACCCCAGGGGTCGTAACTGACCCAGGTCCAGCCGTAGTAGTCTTCCCAAACCCACCGGCCCGAGCTATACGGAGCCCAATTCGCGGCCACACGAGGAGCCCAAACGTTGCCATAGGTAGAGGGGACCCAGGAGCCATACGGGTCCAGGTCTTCGGCGCCGTATACATCGGTCGCTACATATTGATAACTGCGCGAGCGAAGCAAATCCTGGTCGCGATTGTGATTCCAGTCGTCGAACTGATCGCGCGGAATCGCGGCTTCCATTTGAAACTCGGGGTCCGATTGGGAGCCGCGAGCGAGCATGGTCCGGCCGGCGGAAAGTGTCTGCGATCCCCGCGGGCTGTAGATTTCCGCCTGGCCGGAGCGGACCGTCACGGTGGTCGTGCCATCCGGGGTCACCGTCACTCGATATTCGCCGCTTCGTTGCGGCCGTATGGAAATGCTCGGAGTATCCAGCTCAACGGCCGCGTTTTGATCGCGCAAAACCCGGTATTCGATTGTGCCGGTCGCGAGCTGCAACTGATATTGGCGGTACGCCATATTGCCGAGGCCAAGGTCGGTGCCCGCGGCGAGCCGGACCATGTTGGAGGAATCGAACTGAATCTCAGCGCGTGAGCCGTCCGCGGTTTGCAAATGGTCCTGCGCCTGCAGCGGAGCGTTCAGAGCGGCGGCGACCACTTCGCCTGAATCGCCCCGCTGTACATTCACTTCCCCCTGAATTACGCTGATGCGGGCAACGCTGTGGCTAGGATCGTCTCCCGATTCGTCCTGAGCGTGCAATGAAAAGAAGCCAATCAGGACCGCGCTGGCGACAACCAATGCTCTCTTTCGTGAACGGCTCATATCAAATCCAATCCCCGCCAACCTGTTGAGCATTTAGCCAGCCATACTCCAAGCCTCCCAAAATCAGCAGCTTAGCAGTCGAGAATCCGGAATCGCCTGGTGCAAATCCACCAGCATTGGTGATTCCTGGCCGCAAAGCAATTCTCGTCGAACATGCCTCGGTTTCGGGTTGCGTAACGAGTGGTCTGAAAATCATAATGAAATGATGTTCGGAAGCGCAGGCCGTCCTGCGTGGGTCCGGGAGTTGTTGAGCCAGAACGGCTTATCGACAATGAAGGAGATCTTTTCCGGACCTTGGAGCCCGGCGGCTCCGTGCCCAACAGTTCAGCAATGGGCCCTCCTTAGGTCAGCGAGATACGTGTGCCGATGCAGCCAACCGAGCATAGCCATTCCATACCAAAGCACACGCGCACCCGTCATCCTGTAAAACCCTGGACGGTATTTCGTTATCGCCTGTTCGCTCTGCTCGCGGTGATCGGTCCAGGGTTCATCACGGCGAATGTCGACAACGATCCGGGCGGCATTCTCACTTACTCGCAAGCCGGCGCGAAGTATGGGTACACACTGCTTTGGACGTTGATTCCCACCACGATTGCGCTGATTGTCGTTCAGGAAATGGCCGCGCGCATGGGCGCGATCACGGGCAAGGGCCTTTCGGACTTGATCCGCGAAGAATTCGGCCTGCGGATGACATTCTTCACGATGTTTGTCCTGAGTCTGGCCGATTTCGGAAATATCGCGGCCGAATTTGCCGGATTGGCATCGGGCCTTGGCATGTTCGGCGTCGGCAAATACATCGCCGTGCCCCTTGGCGCGATTATTGTTTGGCTGGTGATCGTTCGCGGCTCATATAAGCCGGTGGAACGAGTACTGCTGCTGCTGTCGTTGATTTATTTCACCTACCCGATATCGGCGATGCTGGGCCACCCGAACTGGACCACGGCCCTGCGCGCCACGGTGATTCCCCATCTCAGTACGGACCCTGGCTACATTGCGATGATCATAGGCCTGATAGGAACCACCATCACGCCGTGGATGCAGTTCTATCTACAAGCGTCAGTCGTCGAGAAAGGCATTTCGAAGCGTAATTACAACCTGTGCCGGGTGGACGTGATCCTTGGGTGCATCATCACCGACGTGATTGCGTTCTTCATCATGGTTGCTTGCGCGGCGACCATTTTCAAGAGCGGCCATTCGGAAATTAACGACGTTGCCGACGCGGCGAAAGCACTCGCTCCGTTTGCGGGAAATTTCGCCGCGGGATTGTTTGCTATCGGCCTGATCAACGCGTCTTTAATGTCCGCCGCCATCCTGCCGCTGGCGACGGCCTATAACATCTGCGAGGGCTTGGGATTCGAATCCGGCGTTGGCCGGCGTTTCAGCGAGGCAAAGATTTTCTATGGCCTCTATACGGCGCTCATCGTCTGCGGGGCCGCATTCGTTCTGGTCCCGCGTCTGCCGCTTCTCAAAGTAATTTTGTTTTCACAGGTAGCAAATGGTATTCTGCTGCCGTTTGTGCTGGTTTTCATGCTGCTACTGATTAACAGGCCACGGCTGATGGGGGAGTACCGTAACCGGCTCACCGGAAATATCATTGCGATTGCAACCAGCGCCATCATGATCGCCCTCACCATCGCGTTGCTCTGGACAGGGTTGTAACATGCATCCGTGAGCACCTCGTACAACCGAATCGCCGGCCACAGCATCGAGCGCCTTGCCGCACTAAGCGATGGCATTTTCGCAGTGGCAATGACGTTGCTCGTGCTGGACCTCCACGCTCCCGCGAGAGAGCTCATCCACAGCGAACAGGACCTCTGGCGCACTCTTGCGGCGATGTCGCCGCAACTGGTCGCCTACCTGATGAGCTTCCTGACGCTCGGCATCTTCTGGAACGGCCAGCAAGCTCAGCTCAGCCGATTCACTCAGGGAAACCGGCATCTCACCTGGATACACATTGCATTCCTTTTTGCCGTGTCCATCATGCCGTTTTCGACGAGGCTGCTCGCCGAGTTCATCCGATACCGGGCGGCATTGCTCTGTTACTGGGGCAACGTATTGCTTCTCGGAGCGGTACTTTACCTAAGTTGGCGGTACGCGCTTCGGTCGGACCTCGTGACCGAAGATACGACGCCGGATATCCGGTGCGCCATTGAACACCGCATCACCGTCGGCCAAGCGCTTTATGCAGCCGGCGCCGCGCTGTGCCTCATCGACACATACGTGAGCATCGCGTTCATCGTACTTGTGCAGATCAACTTTGCGATTGCTCCCCAAATCCGTTGGCTCTCTCGCGTCTGAAGTTTGGATTTCAAAGCGGCGGGCAAACAGGCGTGAGGGAGTTCCGCCAAAGGAGCGGCCCAAATTCAATCTACGGCAAGTAAAAAAGCGGCTCCTATCGAAGCCGCTTTTCTTGTGTTGGTATCGGGTCTGGCGCTTAGATTTCTTCGGCGCTCATCACATCTTCGCCGGTGTCTTCGCTGAGGCCACCGCTATAGATGTTCCGAGTCTCCTCGCTATAGTCCTGCAACGTGTCGGCAAGCGCGACTTCCTGCTCGGGAGCGATCTCCTCTTCCACGACATCCTCGCCAGCGATCTTGACCTGGTGATAGTAATCCATGCCAGTGCCGGCCGGAATGAGGCGGCCCATGATGACGTTCTCCTTGAGACCGCGAAGGTAATCGACCTTGCCGTTGATGGCGGCTTCGGTGAGCACGCGCGTTGTCTCCTGGAAGCTTGCGGCCGAGATGAACGATTCGGTCGACAGCGACGCTTTCGTAATGCCGAGCAGCACCGGCTTGCCATAGGCAGGCCGTCCGCCGGCTTCGATCACGCGCTGATTTTCTTCGCGGAACCGGAATTTATCGACAACCTCTTCCGGTAGGAATTCCGTATCGCTGATGTCGTCGACTTTGATCCAGCGCATCATCTGGCGAACAATCACCTCCAGGTGCTTGTCGTTGATGTTGACGCCCTGCAGACGGTAGACTTCCTGAATCTCGTTGACGAGATATTTCTGCAGTTCCAGTTCGCCGAGCACGGCCAGAATGTCGTGCGGATTGCGCGGTCCGTCCATCAGAGGATCGCCGGCCCGAACGCGCTCGCCTTCCTGCACGTTGATGTGAACGCCGCGAGGAATGGCGTACTCGCGCTGCTCGTTGTCGTCGCCGACGACGTAGATTTTGCGCGAGCCTTTGCTGACTTCGCCGTACTTTACCGCGCCGTTGATCTCCGCCATGATGGCCGTCTCGCGCGGCTTGCGCGCTTCGAACAGCTCCACCACGCGCGGCAGACCGCCGGTGATGTCTTTGGTCTTCGTGGTTGCACGCGGAATCTTTGCAATTACGTCGCCCGCGTGAACTTGCTCGCCGTCGTTCACCATCAGGTGAGCGTGAGTCGGCATCAGATAGCGCTTCTCATCCGAACGGCCGCCGCCTTCCGGACGGATAATCACCGTCGGCATGCGCTTCTCGTCGGGCGAATCCATGACCACCAACTGGGTGTAGCCGGTGATCTCGTCGACCCGATCCTGAACGGTCACGCCATCAATGAGGTCTTTAAAGTGTACCGGACCGCTGACTTCGGTCAAAATCGAGAACGTGTACGGATCCCATTCAAGCAAAATCTGATTCGCTTTCACGGGAGCGCCGTCTTCGACGTTCATTTTTGCGCCGTAAACGACCGGGTAGCGCTCGCGCTCGCGGCCTTTTTCGTCGACGATCGCCAGGATGCCGCTGCGGTTCATGGCAACCAGGTTCCCGGCCTTGTTGCGAACGGTGTTGATGCCGAGGAACTTCACGAAGCCTTCGGACTTCGCATCCTGCGTCGACTGCTCGCTGATCCGGGTCGCCGCGCCGCCGATGTGGAAGGTACGCATCGTCAACTGCGTGCCAGGCTCGCCGATCGACTGAGCCGAGATGATGCCGACGGCTTCACCCCGCTCGACCATGCGCCCAGTGGCAAGATTGCGCCCGTAGCAGAGCTGGCAAACGCCGCGCTTCGATTCGCACGTGAGCACCGACCGGATTTTGACGCGTTCAATGCCAGCGGCCTGAATCGCGCTTGCCAGGTCCTCGGTGATCTCGTGGTTCACCTTGACGATGAGGTTGCCTTCATAATCGAGCTGGTCTTCGAGAACCACACGGCCAACGATACGGTCGCGCAGAGGCTCGATGATTTCGCCCGACTCGATGATCGGCTCAACGTAGATGCCGTCCTGAGTTCCGCAATCGTCCTCGGTAATGATGACATCCTGCGCCACATCGCAAAGACGGCGGGTCAAATAGCCGGAATCGGCCGTTTTCAACGCGGTGTCGGCCAGACCCTTGCGAGCGCCGTGCGTTGAGATGAAGTACTGCAGAACGTCCAGGCCTTCCCGGAAATTTGCGGTAATCGGATTCTCGATGATCTCGCCCGAGGGCTTGGCCATCAATCCGCGCATGCCCGAAAGCTGCCGGATCTGCTGCTTCGAGCCGCGGGCGCCCGAGTCGGCCATGATGTAAATCGGATTGAGAACACGGCCGCTTCGGTCGTCTTCCTCCATGCCTTTAAACATCTTGTCGGAGACCTGCTCGGTCACCTTCGACCAGATTTCGATGATCTTGTTATAGCGCTCGGAAGTCGTGATTGCGCCTTCCTGATATTGCTCCTGAACTTCGATCACCTGTTTCTGAGCGTCTCTCACCAGCGCCGGTTTATCTTCGGGAACGACCATATCGTCGATGCCGATCGACATGCCCGAGCGGGTCGCGTAGAGGAAGCCGAGCTTCTTGATTTCGTCCAGCGCCTGCACCGTGGTGTGCAGGCCGAACTTCAGATAGCAGTACTGAACGAGCTGCGTGAGAGCCTTTTTCTTCAGCAGGCCATTAATAAACGGCATCTCCTTCGGCAGAACGTCGTTGAGAATAACGCGGCCGACGGTCGTGTCCATGTACTGTTTGACGTATTCGATAGGCTCCGTGTGAAGGATGTTCTGGTTATCGAACGCCTTCGAGAGGTCGATGACGCGGCCGGTATGGCGAAGCTTAATCGGCGTCAAGGTTTCGACCTCGCCCATTTCGAGCGCGATTAACACATCATCTATAGACGCGAATGTCCGGCCCTCGCCCTTTGTGCCGGGGCGCGCCTTGGTCAGGTAATAGAGACCGAGAACCATGTCCTGGCTGGGCGTCGCGATCGGCGCGCCGTGCGCCGGGGACAGGATGTTGTTCGAAGCCAGCATCAAAGTGGAGGCTTCGATCTGCGCTTCGGGCGACAGCGGAATGTGAACCGCCATCTGGTCGCCGTCGAAGTCGGCGTTGAACGCCGTGCAGGTGAGCGGGTGCAGCTTGATCGCTTTGCCTTCCACCAGCACGGGCTCGAAGGCTTGGATTCCCAAGCGGTGCAGCGTTGGAGCGCGGTTGAGCAGAATCGGGTGATCCTTGATCACTTCTTCGAGGATGTCCCACACGACGGGATCCTGCTGCTCCACCAACTCTTTGGCTTGTTTAATTGTCGTGCAATGGCCGCGCTGCTCCAGCCGGTGATAGATGAACGGCTTAAACAGCTCGAGCGCCATCTTTTTCGGCAGGCCACATTGATGCAGCTTCAGGTCGGGACCGACCACGATAACGGAACGGCCGGAATAGTCGACGCGCTTGCCGAGCAGGTTCTGCCGGAAGCGGCCCTGCTTGCCTTTCAGCGTATCGGAGAGCGACTTCAGCGGGCGGTTGTTAGCGCCGCGCAGTACACGGCCGCGGCGTCCGTTGTCGAACAGCGCATCCACCGCTTCCTGCAGCATGCGCTTTTCATTGCGCACAATGACATCGGGAGCGTGCAGCTCCATCAGCTTTTTCAGCCGGTTGTTGCGGTTGATTACGCGGCGATAGAGATCGTTGAGGTCGGAAGTGGCGAAACGGCCGCCATCGAGGGGCACCAACGGGCGCAACTCCGGCGGAATGACCGGAATGACATCGAGGATCATCCACTCCGGTTTGTTACCGGATTTCCGGAAGCTCTCGGCGACGCGAAGACGCTTTGCGTATTTCAGCTTCTTCTGCGCGGAAGCCTCGGTCTTCATCTTCTCGCGAATCATCTGGCTGAGCGCTTCAACATCCACGCGCTTCAGCAACTCTTTCACGCCCTCGGCGCCCATCATCGCGATGAACTTGCCGGGGAATTCCTGATCGAGCTGGCGCTTGCGCTCGTCGCTGATTACCTCGCCCATGTTGAGCCCGGTCGCTTCACCGGGATCGATAATGACGTAGGCTTCGTAATAGAGGACGCGCTCCAGTTCGCGCAGGGTGATATCGAGCAGATAGCCGATACGGCTGGGAAGTCCTTTGAAGAACCAGACGTGCGAACTGGGGCTCGCCAGTTCGATATGGCCCAGGCGCTCGCGGCGCACTCGGGAAAGCGTAACTTCAACACCACACTTGTCGCAAATGACGCCGCGGTGCTTCATCCGCTTATATTTGCCGCACAGACACTCCCAATCAGCCACTGGGCCGAAGATGCGAGCGCAAAACAAGCCGTCGCGCTCCGGCTTGAAGGTGCGGTAGTTAATAGTTTCCGGCTTTGTCACTTCACCGTGTGACCAGCTCCGGATCTTCTCCGGAGAGGCCAGGCTGATTCGGATTGAATCGAAGTCGGCGATCAAATTGGCTCTGTCGTACGGAGAGGAACGATACATGAATGATTCCTTAATTTACCTTTCGCCAAACCCACAAAACAGCAGAGGTGGAAGCCCTCGGCGGCTCCCGGTCCCCTGCTCCACACATACTGCACAGCGCCTAATCGGCGGCGTGCGCCATATCCTGCAACTCGCGCGGCTTCTTCATCAGTTCCACGTCGAGGCACAGGCTCTGCAGTTCGCGAATTAATACATTGAACGATTCCGGCACGCCCGGTTCGGCAGCCGCTTCGCCCTTTACAATCGCTTCGTAGATCTTTGCGCGGCCGTAGACGTCGTCGGATTTCGCCGTCAGCAATTCCTGCAGGATGTAAGCGGCCCCGTATGCTTCGAGCGCCCAAACTTCCATTTCGCCGAAACGCTGTCCGCCGAATTGTGCCTTGCCGCCCAACGGCTGCTGCGTGATCAAAGAATAAGGTCCGATAGAGCGCGCGTGGATCTTGTCATCCACCAAGTGGCTCAATTTCAACATGTAGATGTAGCCGACCGTTACGGGCTGCTCAAACGGCTGCCCGGTCATGCCGTCGAAGAGATTGATCTTGCCCGATGAAGGCAGGTCGGCCGTCGTCAACTGCGCTTTAATGTCCTTCTCAGTGGCGCCGTCAAACACCGGCGTCGCAAAGTGTACTCCTAATTTGGCGGCGGCCCAGCCTAAGTGAGTTTCGAGAACCTGGCCGACGTTCATACGCGAGGGAACGCCAAGAGGATTCAGAATGATCTCGACCGGTTGGCCATCGGGAAGATAGGGCATATCTTCCTCAGGCACAATGCGCGAGATAACGCCCTTATTCCCGTGGCGGCCCGCCATCTTATCGCCCACCGACAGCTTGCGTTTCATGGCGATATAGCACTTGACGAGCTTAATGACGCCGGGCGGCAGTTCGTCGCCTTTACGGAGCTTCGCAACTTTCTCTTCGGTGATCTTTTCAAGCACCGCGATCTGGCGCGAAGTCATTTCTTCGATTTCGTCGATCTGCTCGTTCAGACGAATGTCTCTGGTCGAAAGCCGCATGCGCTTCAGATCGCGTCCCTTGACTTTCTCGAGCAAATCCCGCTCCAGGGGAACGTCTTTTGAGAGCAGCTTCTTATTGGTCTTTTCGTCGTGCAGATCGGCCAGCAGGGTTTTGCCCTCGAACAGCCTTTCCAGCCGCTTGGCGCGCTCATCGTTCAGAATGCGCTTTTCGTCTTCTAGATTGCGCTCGAGCCGCGCTTCCTGTTCCGTGAGGATCTGTTTGGATCGCTCGTCGAGTTCGGCGCCCTTCCGCGAGAACACCTTGGCATCGACGATAGTGCCCTCGATGCCCGGCGGGCAGTAGAGCGAAGCGTCTTTAACATCGCCGGCCTTCTCGCCGAAGATGGCCCGCAGCAACTTCTCTTCCGGCGTAAGCTGCGTTTCGCCCTTGGGCGTCACTTTGCCGACGAGAATGTCACCCGGCTTTACCGTGGCGCCGATGCGAATAATACCGCTTTCGTCCAGGTTACGCAGGAACGATTCCGAGATGTTCGGAATGTCGCGCGTGATCTCCTCGGGCCCAAGCTTGGTGTCGCGCGCTTCGATTTCGAACTCCTCGATGTGGATCGAGGTGTAATAATCCTCTTTCACCAGCTTCTCGCTAACGATGATCGCGTCTTCGAAGTTGTAGCCGCGCCAGGGCATGAACGCCACCAGCACGTTACGTCCGAGAGCGAGTTCACCCGAGTCCGTACAAGGACCGTCCGCCAGCACATCGCCTTTCTTTACCTTCTGGCCAACATGCACGATCGGCTTCTGGTTGATGCAGGTGTTCTGGTTGGAGCGCTTGAACTTGGTCATCTGGTAGATGTCCGCGCCCACCTCGCGCGAAAGCTGGCCTTCGTGGCCGCCTTCGACGCGCACGATGATGCGCTCGCTGTCCACCGAATCGACCACGCCCGAGCGTTTGCAGATGATAACCGCGCCCGAGTCGCGGGCCGTTACATGTTCCATGCCGGTGCCGACATACGGCGCTTCCGCCCGCAACAGAGGCACGGCCTGGCGTTGCATATTCGAACCCATCAAGGCGCGATTCGCGTCGTCGTTCTCGAGGAACGGAATCAAGCTGGCGGCGACCGAGACGAGTTGCTTCGGACTGACGTCCATGTACTCGACTTCGTCGCGATGCTTCAGAACGAAGTTGCCTGCCTGACGAGCGTTGACCAGGTCGTCCGTAATGCGGCCCTTATCGTCAATCTTGACGTTGGCTTGAGCAATCAGGTATTTGTCTTCTTCCCATGCCGATAAATAGTCGCAATGGGCTTCATACTCGGCGGCCTGCTTCTTGGGGTTCAGAGCCGCATTAGCCTTTTCCACGTCCTCACGCTGGACGATCTGGCTGACCTTAAAGTCAGTCTCACCGGGGTTCAGAATGCTGACTTCGTCGACCAGCGCGCCTTCCTTCACGCGACGATACGGGCTCTCGATGAAGCCGTATTCGTTGATCCGCGCAAAGCAGGACAGCGACGAGATGAGGCCGATATTAGGACCTTCCGGAGTTTCAATCGGGCAGATGCGCCCGTAGTGTGTCGGGTGGACGTCGCGGACCTCAAATCCGGCGCGCTCACGAGACAGCCCCCCCGGTCCGAGGGCAGAAAGACGCCGCTTGTGCGTGATTTCCGAGAGCGGATTCGTTTGATCCATAAACTGCGAAAGCTGGCTGGAGCCGAAGAATTCGCGGATGGCGGCCATCACTGGCTTCGCGTTCACCAGGTCATGCGGCATGGCCGTCGACATTTCCTGGTAGACCGACATCTTTTCTTTGATGGCGCGCTCCATGCGTACCAGGCCGATACGAAATTGATTTTCGAGCAGTTCGCCGACCGCGCGCACGCGACGATTGCCGAGGTGGTCGATGTCGTCCACGGCGCCCAGGCCGCGGCGAAGCTTCAACAAATAAAGGATTGTGTCGATGAAGTCCTTGTGATCGAGCGTCCGCTTGTCTAGCGGCGTGGAATCCGCCTTGTCATATAGCTTGATATTGAACTTCATGCGGCCCACGCGCGAGAAATCATACTTGCGCGGGTCGAAGAACATGCCCTGGAATAGCTGGGTGGCTGTGTCGAGCGTCGGCGGATCGCCGGGACGGAGCTTGCGGTAGATTTCTAGCAGCGCGTCGCTCTGACTCTTCACGGCATCTTTCCGCAGGGTGGCGGAAATCACGTTACCGGCCTCATCCCGTTCGGGGAAGAAGACCTCAAAAGAGGCAATGCCGGCTTCAGCCATGCGGCTGATCGCCGTCGAAGTGAGCTCGTGGTTGGCCTCGATGAGAACCTCGCCCGTGCTCATATCGATCACGTCGGCGGCGACAAATGCGCCTTCGAGATCGTTCGCGGCTACTTCCACCTGCTCGATTTTCGCCTTCTGAATTTCGCGATAGACCGAGTTGGTGATCTTGCGGCCCTGTGGAACCACAGTGTCCCCGGCCTTATTGGTGATCGCGTGCGACAGCTTCATCCCGACAAGGCTGTCGTTCACCTTCCATAGCAGTTTGCTTTCTTTCAGCGAAATGGTGCTCAGCCGGTAGAAAGCCCGCAGGATGTCGGAATCAGTTTTCAGACCGAGGGCGCGGAGAAACACCGTCCCGTAAAACTTTCGCTTGCGGTCGATCCGGACATAAAGCAGGTTTTTGTTGTCGTACTCGAATTCAACCCAGCTTCCGCGGTACGGAATGATCTTGCCAAGAAAGTAACCTTGGGCCGGCACCTTCTCAAAGAACACCCCTGGAGAACGGTGCAATTGGGAAACGATAACGCGCTCGGTGCCATTGATGATGAACGTTCCATTTTCGGTCATCAACGGAATTTCACCGAAGAAGACTTCCTGTTCCTTGATGTCGCGAACGGTTTTATTTCCGGTTTCGGCGTCCTTATCGTAGACCGTGAGGCGGATGGTGACTTTCAACGGCGCCGCGTAAGTCATGCCGCGTTCTTCGCACTCGGGCACGTCGTATTTCAACTGCAAAGCCACGGGGTCGCCGCAGCGGTTGCAGAAGGTCACGATGTTCTTGTTGAACGTTCCGCACTTATGGCACAGCACGTCGCCCGAATGGAAAGGGTCGGTACGGATTTCGGCGCCGCAATTGGGATTGCGGCAAATCGTGCGCAAGTGATGCAGGCCCTTGAGGTTGCCGCACTTGCACTCCCAGTTGCCTATGGAGTAGTCGACGAACTCGAGCTGGCTGAGGCCGCGGAAATCGGAAATCGGGAACACAGAGCTGAATACGCTCTGCAGACCTCCGTCTTCGCGTTCCTTCGGCAAGAGGTCCATTTGCAGAAAACGCTCGTAGGAACGCTTCTGCACTTCGATGAGATTGGGGATGGGAATCGAGGTCTTAATCTTGGAAAAGTCAACTCGTTCGCGGGGAGAACCGTTTGACTGGTTTGGCATCTACGCTTGTTCCTTTGGAAACCGACGGCAAAAACTTGGGCGACGCTGTCCGGAGCGCCTACTCTATCTCGTTAACATCGGGTCGTGAGCCCGAAAGGGCCTGACGGCCCGGTTCGTCCGCGGCGGCGCTGGAAGCCGTCCCGCAAACGCTTGCACGGCGCGGATTGCCGCGCCACACGGGAAACGATGGAATGGTCGAAAGCTTTGGGATAACGAATACTCGGGGTACAAACAAAAGGCGAGCCTGCAAACAGGCGGTTATCACCAGCCTACCACACCGGCGGTCAGAGAATTCTTCGGACACGCCAAAAGCCCGCTGGGCCGCAGGGTACCAGCGGGAAAATTGCAAAGACGCTAAAATCACGAGGCGATTCCGGAACGCTCCGGTGAGACGTCACACACAAGAGTAACAAACTTCCGCGGGGGACGTCAAATGACACCACCCGCGGGAGTCGTAACGGAACCGCGCCCTAACCTACTTCACCTCGACGGTGGCGCCGGCGTCCGTGAATTTCTTCCGGATGGTTTCGGCTTCGTCCTTATTGACGCCTTCTTTCACGGTCTTCGGGGCTCCGTCGACCAGATCCTTGGCTTCCTTTAGCCCCAGGCTGGTGACTTCACGTACAACCTTGATAACGTTGATCTTATTGGCTCCCACAGCAGTGAGAACCACGGCAAACTCGGTCTTCTCTTCCACCGGGGCCGCCGCCGCGCCACCGCCCGCCGGGGCCGCTACAGCGACCGAGGCCGCCGCCGCCGAGACACCCAGTTTCTCTTCGAGCAACTTTACGAGCTGGGACGCTTCGAGCAGCGTCAATCCTTCAATCTGTTCAGCAATTGCGTTGATATCCGCCATTTTTTCGTTTCCTGTGACTCCGTTAAATAACTATTCCCTGCTTGATGGCGGATCACCCCGCCAAACATGGACTCATCGAGCAGCGACTACTGCTTGAACTTGTTTTCCTTCACACCCTGATCCAACACAACGGCCAGGTTTCTGCCTACACCGTTGATTGCCGTCACCAGGCGCTGCGCCGATGCGTTGATCAAGAACAGAAGTTTTGCGTAAAGATCTTCCTTGGCCGGCAACGTCGCCAGATCTCCGATCCCCTGGAGATCGATTACGCGACCCTCGACCATGCCCGCTTTGAAGGTGAACTGCGAATTAACGCGCGCATAGTTCGTTAGCGCCTTCGCGAGCGCGACCGGATCGCCCGAGGTGAACGCGAGAGATGTCATCCCTCTCACTTCCGCCAGAAGCGGCTCGACCGGAGTGCCTTCCGTCGCCTTCTGCGCAACGTTGTTCTTGACGACCTTGTACTGACCGCCCGCGTCACGCACCACTTTGCGGAGCTCAAAATCCTGTGCCACCGTCAGCTTTTCAAAGCTGGTCACGAAGATATTGGCATTCTCCTCGAGCTTTTTCTTGAGGTCTTCAAAATCTTTACGCTTTTCATCTCTATTTTTCATTCGCCAGATGCCCCGCTCTCCGCGCTATACGGTCTTGACGTTCATTACCGTCACGTCCAGTGCAACGCCCGGCCCCATCGTCGAGCAGATCGTCGCGCTCTTGACGTACTTGCCCTTCGCGGCGGAAGGCTTCGCCTTAATCACCGCCTGGATGAGGCTGCTCGCATTCTCGAGCAGTTTCTCGTTTGCAAAGCTCACTTTTCCGACCGGCGCATGAACTACGCCTGTTTTGTCCACGCGAAACTCGACCTTACCAGCTTTGATTTCCTGGATTGCCTTTGCGACATCCGTCGTCACGGTGCCAGTCTTCGGATTCGGCATGAGACCGCGAGGTCCCAGCACCTTCCCAAGCCGGCCTACCGAACGCATCATATCCGGCGTGGAGATTACCGCGTCGTAATCGATCCAGCCTTCCTGCTGGATTTTCGCAACGATTTCTTCGCCCCCGACGATATCCGCTCCGTTCTCCTGAGCTTCGCGAAGTTTGTCGCCGGAAGCAATGACGAGAACACGCTTCGATCTGCCGAGTCCGTTAGGAAGAACCACCGTGCCGCGGACCATCTGATCCGCGTGCTTCGGGTCAACGCCCAGGCGCAAATGCACCTCGACCGTCTCATCAAACTTGGAGAACTTAATTTTTTGAACGAGCGAAACGGCATCGCCCAGCGAATAGGGCCGGGCTTCAACCTGATTCGCCGCGGCAGTATACTTCTTACCGGGCTTTTGACTCATAATATGACTGGTCCAAACGGCAAGAGCGGCACAATCGCGCTCTCGCCTCCCAAGGTGGAGTGCTAAAACATCACTGTAGCAAAGCTACAGACGCCTTGCAACCTTCCGCGGCGCCAATTCGGCGATGTGCCAAATCGTCACCTGTTACAGAATCCCCTCGAAGGGATGCCCAGGATCGCGCAATCGCGCCGACGAAAGTGGAAATATCCGGTAAAATCGAGATTCGCTTCGGAAGCTTGGCTGAAGGCCGCGCATTTTCGTGCATTGCCGTCTGGTTTCTTTGGTTTGCGGGGGGCGGGATTGTGTGCCGACTGGAGGTAGATTCCGAGGGCGCCCCCGGCAATCTTTGCACAAAACTCCGTTGAAGGCGTCCGATAAACAGTCCGCTCCTTTACAGCCGCGGTTCGGCGCCGGTAACCGGACATCTTCATCCGATCCTTGCGGCCCCAGGAGCCAGCATCTTCAACACTTGGTAGCCCACAGGGCCGTGGTCAATCCCTCACGCTTGCTGGATTTGGAAAATGCAGCAGTCTGAAGCGGCCGTCAGGCCACTTTCACTTCCACGTCCACGCCCATGCTGCGGCATGCGCCCTTCACCTGGGCGACGGCCGCTTCGATCGTAAAGCAGTTGAGATCGGGCATCTTGAGCTTGGCAATTTCCTCGATCTGCTCTTCGGTGATCGTCCCGACCTTATTCTTGTTCGGCTCGGCCGATCCCTTCGCCAGACTCACGGCTCGCTTTACCAGGATGGCAACAGGCGGAGTTTTGGTGATGAACGTGAACGAGCGATCCGAATAGATCGTAATCACAACCGGAATGATCAACCCCTCCTGGTCTTTTGCCGACGTTTTTGCGTTGAACGCCTTGCAGAATTCCATGATGTTCACGCCCTGGGGTCCGAGGGCGGTGCCTACGGGGGGCGCCGGCGTCGCCTTGCCGGCCGGGATTTGCAACTTAACCTGAGCAGTAACCTTCTTAGCCATTTCTATTCACCGTATGTGCCCGCAAGCCGGGCCCTCGCTTATATTTTTTCGACCTGCAGGAAATCCAGTTCCACCGGAGTCGAGCGTCCGAAGATCGTCACCATGACGCGCAGCGTATTGCGGTCGGTGTTGACCTCGTCGACCTTGCCGGAGAAGTTTGTGAAAGGCCCGTCGACAATTTTGACGGTCTCGTTCTTTTCAAACGTAAGCTTCGGCCGCGGGCGTTCCGCGCTTGACTGCTGCCGATAGAGGACCGCATTCACTTCATCGGCCGTCAGCGGCACGGGTTTGGTTCCTCCGCCGACGAACCCGGTCACCCGGGGCGTGGACTTGACGGCGTGCCAGAGCTCATCGTCCATCTCCATCTCCACCAGAACATAGCCGGGATAAAGGAGCCGTTTGCTGGTGACCTTCTTTCCATTGCGCAGTTCTATCACTTCTTCCGTGGGAATCAGGATTTGTCCGACCCGGGATGCAAAACCGAACGCCTGCGCACGGCCGCGCAACGATTCGGCCACCTTATTCTCAAATCCCGAGTATGCATGAACAATGTACCAATGCATCGTGGTGGCCGGATCTCCCGTCTCATCCGCCGCAGGAATCGGGACATCGCCGGTGGCTGTCTCGGTGGACGCCAGCGCGCCCTCGTCCGTTGTCTCCAACTGCTCGGGTTCCCCGTTGTCCAAAGTTTCGTCAGCCATGCCTCTCAACTTTCCTTCCCGATCACTTCGTGAAGAGGTCGATGATCCTTGTAATGATTGAATTGCACACAAAATCGACGACGAAAAAATAGCCGGACAGTAGAAATGTAGAAATGATCACCACGATGGTAGTCGATCGAACCTGGGGCCAAGTCGGCCAGGACACGCGCTTCATCTCCGACTGCACGTCCTCGATGTAGTCCCTGGTCCGGACTCTCCAGTTCCCTTCCCGCGGCTTTTCTAATTCCATTGTCTTACTCTTTCCTAAAAATCGTATGAACACCCAAATGCAACGCCGGACCGCGGGGCGGACTCCAGCGCTACTCTCACCCTCTCCAGTATTTCAGGGGAAAGATGGGGATGGCAGGGGCAGAGGGATTCGAACCCCCACTCGCGGTTTTGGAGACCGCTGGTCTAGCCGTTAAACCTATGCCCCTAGCACTTCACTTACAGACTACCAGAACAACGGCCTAATCGCCGACGGCCAACAAGAGGGCCGCCAGATTTCACGGAAGCAATTTTACTTGGTCTCTCGGTGCGGCTGATGCTTACGGCAGAACGGGCAGAACTTCTTGAACTCAAGGCGCTCGGTAGTCGTCTTTTTGTTCTTCGTATTGCTGTAGTTCCGACGCTTGCATTCGTTGCACTGTAATTGAATAATCTCGCGCGGCATAATTCGTTTCCTTCCTGACTAGCGGGCGAGGCTGTCTCGCCCCCACACTATTCGACGATGTCGGTCACCGTTCCGGCGCCCACCGTCCGGCCGCCTTCGCGGATCGCGAAGCGCAGTCCCTTGTCCATGGCCACCGGCGTGATCAGCTCCACTTCGAGCGTCACGTTATCGCCCGGCATCACCATCTCCATGCCTTCCGGCAGCGTCGCCACTCCCGTCACGTCCGTCGTCCGGAAGTAGAACTGCGGACGATAGCCCTTGAAAAACGGTGTGTGCCGCCCGCCTTCATCCTTCGACAGCACGTAGACTTCGCCCTTGAACTTCCGGTGCGGCTTGATCGAGCCCGGCTTCGCAATCACCTGCCCGCGCTCCACGTCGGTCTTTTCAATGCCGCGCAGCAGCAAGCCCACGTTGTCGCCCGCGCGCCCTTCGTCCAGCAGCTTCTTGAACATCTCGACGCCCGTGATCACCGTCTTCCGCGTGTCGCGGAACCCGACAATCTCCATGTCGTCGCCCACCTTCGCAATGCCCCGCTCGATGCGCCCCGTCACCACCGTGCCGCGCCCCTGGATCGAGAATATGTCTTCAATCGGCATGATGAACGGCTTGTCGATCGCACGCTCCGGCACCGGAATGTACTCGTCGACCTTCTCCATCAGCTCGTCGATCGCCTTTTCCCACTTCTCGTCGCCGTTCAACGCTCCCAGCGCGCTCACTCGCACCACCGGCAGATCGTCGCCCGGAAACTGGTAGCTCTTCAGCAGCTCCCGCACTTCCAGCTCCACCAGCTCAAGCAACTCGGCGTCGTCCACCATGTCCACTTTGTTCAGCGCCACCACGATGTACGGCACGCCCACCTGCCGCGCCAGCAGTATGTGCTCGCGCGTCTGCGGCATCGGTCCGTCCGTCGCCGCCACCACCAGAATCGCGCCGTCCATCTGCGCTGCGCCCGTGATCATGTTCTTGATATAGTCGGCGTGCCCCGGACAATCCACGTGCGCATAGTGCCGGTTCGCCGTCTCGTACTCCACGTGCGACACCGCGATCGTGATTCCACGCGCCTTCTCTTCCGGCGCGTTGTCGATCGAGGCGAAGTCCCGGAACTTCACCTTCGGGTTGTGCTTCGCCAGCGTCTTCGTAATCGCCGCCGTTAAAGTCGTCTTCCCGTGGTCGATGTGCCCGATCGTCCCGATATTGACGTGCGGCTTGCTCCGATCAAATTTTTCTTTCGCCATCGTCGTCTGTCCTTCTACACCCAGGCCATCAAGTTCCTGGCGGGCTGTTTATCCCGGCAATTATCTGGAGCCGCTGAGCAGGATTGAACTGCTGACCTCGTCCTTACCAAGGACGCGCTCTACCATCTGAGCTACAGCGGCCCGCTTCATTCCCCGAAGCTCATCCGATTAGAGATCGCTCCAAGGCTGGTGGACAGGGAAGGATTCGAACCTTCGTACGCCGCAAGGGCGGGCAGATTTACAGTCTGCTGGCTTTAACCACTCACCCACCTGTCCAACTCTGAAAAAGACGTGCCGGCGGTTGAAAACCAACGCTCCCAAAAGACCAACTCAAATAATTGAGCCGAAGTGAGATGCACCGCCGACGCGGGACTCTCGCGCAAAAACACGGAGAACTCCCCTGAGCCTTCTTTCGTGAGGATAGCATAATCGGGCGCTTGCCCCGGGCCAAAATGCAACCTGGTCCGCAAGCCACGCAGATGCGCCCAAACGCCACGAATCAAGACCGATCTTGCTCCCGAAACGATCTAATTGTCCGTATGGAATACGTCAATCTCGGATCTACCGGGCTGAAAGTGTCCCGGCTTTGCCTCGGCGCCATGACCTATGGCTCCAAAAAGTGGCGCGAATGGATTCTGGAAGAGGAGGAAAGCCGCCCGTTCATTCAACGTGCTCTCGACCTCGGGATCAATTTCTTCGACACAGCCGACGTTTATTCGCTTGGCGCAAGCGAGGAGGTCCTCGGCAGGGCGCTCAAGGACCTCGGCCCCTCGCGCGACAAAGTGGTTGTGGCCACGAAGGTTTTCAACGCGATGGGCGACGATCCTAACCAGCGGGGCCTCTCGCGCAAGCACATCATGCATGCCATTGACGACAGTTTGCGCCGGCTACAAATGGATTATGTCGATTTGTATCAGATTCACCGATTCGACTATTCGACGCCAATCGAGGAAACGCTCGAAGCTCTTCACGAGATAGTCTTGGCCGGCAAAGCGCTTTATATCGGGGCATCTTCCATGTTTGCGTGGCAGTTCGCAAAGATGCTCTATACAGCCGATTTGATGGGTCTGACCCGGTTCGTCACCATGCAGAACCACTACAACCTGATCTATCGGGAAGAGGAGCGGGAGATGATTCCTCTATGCGAGGAAGAAGGCATCGGCATCATTCCGTGGAGCCCCTTGGCGCGGGGTTTTCTCGCAGGCAACCGGCGCAAGGAGGACTACGGCTCCACCGCCCGTGCCCGTACTGACGAATACGCCCAGACGATGTACTACGACGATTCTGATTTCGAAGTGGTCAATCGCGTCGGGAAAATCGCGCAGCAGCGAGGTGTGTCCAACGCGCAGATTGCGCTTGCCTGGGTCCTGCAGCAGCCGGGCATTACATCGCCGATTATCGGCGCAACCAAAATGCAGCACTTGGCGGACGCCGTGAAGGCGACGGAGATCACGCTGGACGAAGACGAATTAAAGGCGCTCGACGAAGTGTACCGGCCCCATAAGGTGCTGGGGCACTCGTAATTCTGCGTGCCCCGTGAAAAACTAACTCAGCTACATATACAAACTAACTCTCTTGCGGTGTATTGACCGATCGTCTGAGATGCCCTATATTCAATGGGCTGTTAAACAGGACTAGTACATCAGGAGGATTTCACTACCATGTCTGGAAGAGCTTGGAGTGTAGGCCGGCGTGCTTTTGTTGTGATTCCGGCGGCGCTTTTTGTGGCGCTACTTACGCAGCAGCGCCTTGGTGCGCAAGATGAGCAAGACGCAACCCAAACCCCCGGAGTCCGATTGATGCAAGTCGGACCGGAGGATAAGGGCGCCAGTTACGACAAATCCAGCTATCGAGTTCAGATCCTTGGAGTGAACACCCCCAAAAAAGCGAACCAGGATGTGCTTTCGCCATCCGGCACGCCGGAAGCGCTCACTCCCACTCAGGCCCCCGCACCCGAGGTGCAAGACTTCGAAGCCGATCAACAAGATGAGACGCCAACTATACCCGCGCCCGGCTTTTTCCCGTCTGACCTGACGAACCCGGATAATGGGCCAGTCGTCACCACGGGGCAATCCAACCCGTTGTACGTGAACTGTCTTCCTGGTTGCTGGGGGAATCCGGCCGACTTCTTGAGCCATTTCAGCAGGAGCGGATTTGCACATGTGACGGACGAATATGTCGGTTCTACCGCGATTCGCCGTTATCAGTTGGGTCAGGGCGGCCAGCTAACTTATCCGGTGCTCGCGCCACTCAGCGATAACGACCTGCTGAACATTGTGCATGCGGGCGCCAGAGCTTTGGGCAACAAGCCGTACCACAGCATCTTTCATGTGTTTCTGCCGAAGGGCACCGATGTGTGCATGGCTGGAACTTCCGACTGCTATTCGCCGGATAACCCAGCTACTTTTGTGTTCTGCGCCTTCCACGCTAGCGTGACGTTTAGCGATGTCGGCCATGTGCTGTACACAGTGGAGCCATATCAGAACGTCGGCGGGTGTTCCGTTGCACAACCAAGCCCAAACGGCGCGCTGATCGACTCAACAGCCAACGTCCTTTCACACGAACTCATCGAAACGATTACCGACCCGGATGGGACGTCATGGCTGGCGCGCAATTCACTCGTCGTATACGGCCAAGAGATGGCGGATTTGTGCGAGACTCCATTCTTCCAATACGGCAAAGTCCTGGTTGGCGCAAAACGTTACGCGATTCAACCCGAGTATTCCAACAAGCACCACGGCTGCGTGGTCAAGCCTTAGTGTGATCAAGCCTTAATCAAGAGGGCGGGAGATTCCTCGCTCTCACAACATTTTGTGGACGTTATAGGTTTTCCGGCACGATAAACGGCGCGCGGTAGTTCCGCGTGAACATCCGCGTCGCCTCTTCGTCGCCCGTGCAGCTATAAGTATCGGCATCGAAGTGCAATTCGCGGCCCAGGCGGTACGAGATGTTGGCAAGGTGAACGAGCACCGTGGATGCCGCGCCTTCCTCGATTTCCGCGTTCAGTTCGCCACGATTGCGGCTGCGAACGGCTGTAATGAAGTTCGCGAAATGATTGCCGCCCTGCTTCGCCGTCGGCCCTGGTTCCTGGTCTTTTCCCATCCAGGTCTGATATTCCGTGTACCCGTCGATTGCCATGTAGCCCTTTGAGCCATAGAACAAGTTGCCGATCGTGTTCGAGTCTTTCTTTTTGCCGTGCTCGCCGATGCCGGCTTCGTGATTCGACATCCAGTGGCGGACTTCGAACACCATCATCTTGGTTTTGCCGTTGTCGTCGAACTCGTACGAGCAGTTCAGCGTATTCGGCGTTTCCTGGTCGTCCTTGAACATGAAGTGCCCGCCAATAGCCGATACCTTTTTCGGATACCGGACCCCCAGTCCCCAGCGGGCGATATCGACTTCGTGGATGCCCTGATTGCCGAGATCGCCATTGCCATAATCCCAGAACCAGTGCCAGTTGTAATGAAAACGGTTGCGCGTGAACGCATGCTCGGGCGCCGGACCCAACCAGAGGTCGTAGTGAACGCCGGCAGGCACGGGTTCAACTGGCGTATGGCCGATGGTGTCCCGCCACTTAAAACAAAGACCGCGCGCCATGTAAACCTCACCGAGGAATCCATCGCGCATTTTCTGAACAGCTTCCTGCAGCGCGGCTGAAGAACGGCTCTGGCTGCCCTGCTGCACCATGCGGTTATATTTGCGCGCGGCAGCCACAATCTGCTTCGCCTCGAACATGTTGTACGAGCATGGTTTTTCGACGTACACATCTTTGCCGGCCTGACACGCCCAGATGGTCTGGAGCGTATGGCTATGGTTCGGAGTCGCGATCGAAATCGCGTCGATATTTTTGTCTTCCAGCAGTTTGCGCACGTCGACATAAGACGCGGGCCGTTTTTTGCCGGTCTGCTCAAATTCCTGCAGACGCTTGTTGAGAATGTTCTCGTCAATATCGCAAAACGCTACGATTTCTACATTCGGCATCTTGCTGTAGGCTTCGATGTGGCTGCGGCCTCGCCCGCGCAGACCGACACAGGCCACCCGGACTGTGTCATTCGGACTGGACATGAGGCGGGGCGCGGCGCTAACGGCCGCGGCGGAACTCACGAGGAAATGTCGCCGATTCACGCGTTCTTCTCCTTTGCGATGAAGCGATTCATGAACACAATATAACTGTCGGAACGCAACGTCAAGTATTCGGCCCGCGAGTTGCACTTCGATCGTTTACTTCAGGCTCGCGAGATTGCACCCCCGCGCCGTCCAGCGCGCGCGGCAACTGGCAGACGAAGTTTGCGCACTCGTAGACGGTGGCGTCGCCGTGCCGGTCCAATGAAGCGAGAAATGGAGCCAGCGGCCGAAGCGCCTCCACCGCGTCATCGGGTACGACAGCGGTCACTGTGTACGGCTCGAACTGGCGGCGGCGCTCCGATAGAAATCTGTGGACGCGATCGTCAATCGACGCGCATCGGACAACTACCTGCGCCGGTTCAGACAGCCAGTCTCCTAGAGCAACCATCATCTGCGGCGCCTGGGACGGCTGCTCGTCGAGTTTCGGCGCGGAGGCCTGCAGCGAGCGCTCAGCGCGGACCCGAAACGTATCATCGCCCGTAAGATGGGATAGTCGGAGCAGAACGCAGGTTGCTACCGAATTGCCCGACGGTTCGGCGCCGTCGTAATCGTCTTTCATTCTCAAGAGCAGATCCGCATCGCCAGGGAGAGTGCTAAAGAAGCCGCCGTTTTCGGCATCTTCAAACTGGGCAAATGCTTCGCGGGCGAAGCGCGCGGCTAACGCGAGCAGATCGGGATTGAACGTTGTTTCATAGAGGTCGAGCAGCGCCTGGGCGAAGAAGGCATAGTCGTCGAGGAAACCTCCAACGGCCGCCTCACCATCTCGAAACCGCCGCTGCAATTTGCCCGATTCCGGCGAGTACATCGCGCCTAGAATGAAATCCGCCGCCCGTTGCGCGACATCCAGATAAGCCGTATCGCCGAGGATCTGGGCGCCTTTCGCGAAAGCGGAGATCATCAGCCCGTTCCACGCCGTAAGGACTTTGTCGTCCAGATGAGGACGGGGCCTTTTTGCACGCGCCTCAAAGAGAACATTCTTCGCCGGATCCAGCGAGTCTCGAACTGCCGTGGCGGACGTTTGGTATTCCCGGGCTGTTTCTTCCTCCGTGAATGCCTCGTACAAAATGTTCTTCCCCGTGAATTCGCCGTGTGGATCTTCCTGCACATTGCCTTCAGGGCGGATGCCGTAGCGATGGCAAAACCAGGCCGCCGTCTTCCGGTCGAGCAGTTCTTCAATCTCGCTTTGGCGCCAGATATAAAACGCGCCTTCCGCTTTGTGGGACGGATTCTCTGGATCGGGACTGTCCGCATCTTCTGCCGAATAGAACCCGCCGCCGGGATGACGCATATCGCGCAGCACATACGCGAAAATGTCGCGAGCGATTCGCTCGAAGACAGGATCGCGAGTAATCTGAAACGCTTCTAGATAAGAGACGGCGAGCTGCGCCTGATCGTATAGCATCTTTTCGAAATGCGAAACGAACCAATGCCGGTCGACGGAATAACGGTGGAAGCCGCCGCCAAGCTGGTCGTGCATACCGCCGGCCGCCATCGCTCGCAGCGTCCGCGCCGTCATCTCCAAGGCTTCTTCGTTCTTCGTCCTCGCGTAAAAGCGCAGCAGGTAATTGAACACAACTGGCCGCGGAAATTTCGGCGCCGGGCCGAAACCGCCATATTGCGAATCGAACGAACGCCGGAACGGTGAGTAGCCCGATTCGAATAGCGTTGCGTCGGGCCGTCCACTCTTGCCCGGACCCGAAGCGTAGTTACGCAGTTGTTTGGTAATGTTTTCACTGGAAGCGACAACCTTTTCGCGATTCTCGCGCCATGTGCTGGCGATGTGTTGCAAGACTTCGGAAAATCCGGGCCGGCCATAGCGCGAATCGGGTGGGAAATATGTCCCTCCAAAGAACGGTTTCAGATCGGGCGTCAACCAGACCGACATGGGCCAGCCGCCGCTGCCCGAGCTTGCCTGAACATAAAGCATGTAGATGCGGTCGACATCCGGCCTCTCCTCGCGATCTACTTTGATGGGCACAAACTCGCGATTGATCAGCGCCGCAACCCCTTCGTTCTCGAACGACTCGCGCTCCATCACGTGGCACCAGTGGCAGGTCGAATAGCCGATTGAAAGAAAGATCGGTTTGTCCTCGCGTCTTGCTTTTTCGAGAGCCGCATCGCCCCACGGCATCCAATCGACAGGATTGTGAGCGTGCTGTAACAAGTACGGGCTTTTTTCGTAGATGAGCGCGTTAGCCATGAAGACATTCCCACCCCAAGTCTAGTTCACGGCGTCATCGCGCTCGCACATCCCGCGCATGGACGTGGACGTGCGGCGGCTCCGTTTCCAGGTTGCCTTCACTCAGAGCCGCCTTGCGTCAGCAAGCGGGTTTCCGCGACGAAAATCACTGCGTAATTATTCGCTACGCTATTGAGCGTGGTCAGCGGAAGAAGTTACCTCGTCAATGCTGAGATTAATCGGTACGTTTATGACGTCAGCGTGCAAGAACATCCAGTACTCGTGAAATGCCGGGAAGAAACGCAATCGCTCCCGAATGCCGTGATGCAGATTTCTCCGGAGCAAGGACAGCTTTTCCGCGTGCTGCTGGCGATGCTCGGCGCGAAAAAGACATTGGAGGTGGGCGTCTTCACCGGCTACAGTTCCACCGTCACTGCACTTGCGCTGCCCCCGGACGGCAAAATTGTCGCTTGCGACGTGAGCGATGAATACACAAGCCGGGCGAAGCGCTATTGGAAAGAGGCCGGCATCGCCCATAAGATCGACTTACGCCTCGGACCTGCCGCCGAAACACTGCAGCGGCTGAATCAAGAGGACGGGCAGAGCAGCTTCGATTTTGCTTTCATCGATGCCGACAAATCCAATTACGACACCTATTATGAATTGACTCTGCCGCTGATACGACCGGAGGGCCTGATTGTTTTCGACAACATGCTGAGACGCGGCAATGTTCTCGACGCGCACTCAACCGATCCGGACGTTCGCGCGCTCCGTGCTCTGAACGAAAAACTCGGGAGCGATTCCCGCGTGCTGATTTCGCTGCTTGCC
Source organism: Bryobacterales bacterium KBS 96 (assembly GCA_000381625.1). Lineage (GTDB taxonomy): Bacteria > Acidobacteriota > Terriglobia > Bryobacterales > Bryobacteraceae > KBS-96. The sequence goes on along the minus strand of KB906767.1, from coordinate 5,399,269 downwards.
ATTGCCGACGGCGTAACGCTCGCATGGAAAAAACCGTAGAGGGGCGCCTTGCGGTAATGGCATCTACGCCGCTGAAGCGAGGAAGGTCGAGGCATGCCCCGCCCTGCAGCAGATCTGACTGGCGGCTACACGCCCGACGCGGTTTGATACGGATCTTCGGGCCATTTATGCTTCGGGTAGCGCCGCGATAATTCCCGTCTGACTTGCGGATATAAGTTCTTCCAAAAGCTTTCGAGGTCCTGCGTCATCTGCACCGGACGGCGATTCGGCGCGAGCAGATGCACTACCAGCGGCACCGCGCCACCTCCGACGCGCGGCGTTTCGCGCATACCGAAAAAATCCTGAAGACGCGAGGCCACCGAAGGCGAGTGATGCTCCGAGTATTCGATCGGCGCGCGACGGCCGCCCGGCAGCCGGACGTGCGTGGGCGCCAATTCATCAATCAGGCGAACCGGAAGCAGCGCGTTCATCGCCTGCTCAAGCCCGCCCTTTGACACGGCCTGTCGCAACTCGGAAAAGCTACGCAGCCCGGTCGCAACTTCACGCAATGCGGACACCACAACGTCAGGGGGAATTTCGAACGCTCCGGAATGCCGGGCGGCGAATTTCACACGCGCGACAAACAGGTCGAGCGCTTCCTGATCGATGAACCTCTCGATGCCGCTCTCGATCGCTTTCTGCGCCAGCAGCGCGGCAGCCTCGGCAGGATCGGCGGGAGGTTGCCGGGACTCGTCAATTACAAGCTCATCGTAGAGCAGCGTGCTCACCTGTTCCACGCGCTCGGCCTCCCGGTTCCAATCAAGAACCTCGCGAGTGGCGATGCGCTCGGCGAACATGTCCAACAGCCAGTCGGGTTCAATCGGACACCCAACGCGCACGAGCGGCATGCCCTGCTCCGGCCGATCCTCCACTTCGACGGCGATCAGAAAATCGGAATGCACGGCGCTCTCCCGATCCAGACGCGCAGATCCCCCCGTCGACATCAGCAGGGTCTCGCCGCGGCGGCGCGCCACGCGGTCCGGGTAGCCGCGGAGCAACGCCTTCTCAATTGCGTGCGGATCTTCTTCGGCCTTCTGTGAGCGAGGCAGCGAGCGAAGGATCTGCTGGGCGAGCCGCGCGGTGTTCGGCGACTGATTGAAGCCAGCGAGCATGTCAATATCGGATACGAAATTCTTGCGCTGCTGCGAATCGAAACGCAGGCGTCCTTCCGAGAGCTGCGCCGCAATCGCGGCCGCAGGTTTCCCCGCTCGCAGCCGGTCTGCTTCCAAACAGAATCGCGCCAGGCGAGGATGTACTGGAATCCCGGACATGCGCGTACCGTCGTCCGTCAGCTCGCCATGTAAGAATGCGCCCAGGCGAACCAGCAATTCTCGCGCGTGGTCGAGCGATGCGGCGGGCGGCGATTCCAGCCAGGGCAGTTCCGCGCACGCAATCCCCATGGCCGCGAGTTGCAGCAGAACGGGAGACAAATCGGCGCGTAGAATCTCGGGCAATGCGACCTCGGCGCGACGGCGGAAATCCTCTTCCGAATAGACGCGGATCGCCAACCCGGACGCTGTACGGCCGGCTCGGCCTGCCCTCTGGATTGCCGACGATCGGCTGATCCTTTCAATTCGTAGCCGGCTCAATCCGCTCCACGGCGACCAGGAAGCCACGCGAGCCAATCCGCTATCCACGACGCCGCGCACTCCGTCGATCGTGATGGAACTCTCGGCCACGTTGGTCGAAAGAATGACTTTGCGCTGGCTCGAAGGCGAAACGACACGATCTTGTTCGGCAGGCGACAGGTCTCCGTGCAACGGCATTAATTGCGCGCCCGCTCTCCGGGCAATTCCTTCGCAGGCCTGCATCGATTTCCGAATCTCGGCGACGCCGGGCAGAAATACAAGAACGTGCCCGTCCATCTCGCGCAGGGCCATATCCACGGCCGCGGTGACCTGCTCTTCGAGCGGCATAGCCGAAGGCGGCGTATAACGCAGTTCAACCGAAAATTGGCGGCCGGGAGAACGCAGCAGCGGCACGGCGCTTCCCAATCGCTCGCGGAGCGCTTCACCGCCCAGCGTTGCGGACATGAGCAGCAGCTTCAGTTCGGGTCGAGTCCGCTGCAACCGCCGCAGCAACGCGAGCGCCAGATCCGTTTCGAGATGCCGCTCGTGAAACTCATCGAGAATCACAACCTGAGCGCGCGCCAGTACCGGGTCGGAGGCGATCTTTCGCGTCAGCACTCCTTCGGTCAGAAACCACAATTTCGTTTTCGCGCTCGACTGCTCTTCAAAGCGAACCTGATACCCAACGTTCTCGCCGAGGGGTTCGCCGCGTTCTTCCGCGACGCGGCGGGCAGCCATGCGAGCTGCGATCCGGCGCGGTTCCAACACATAGATGTGGGCGAATCCGGCTTCCAATAGCGCCGGAGGAACACGCGTGGTTTTACCCGCTCCCGGCTCGGCCTCAAGTAATGTGATGGGGTGTTGCCGGACCGTGCTTACAATTTCCGGCAATAGCGCGTCAATCGGCAGTTCAGAGCGTGTCAACAACCGCCTCAATGACGCCCTTTGGCGCGTCGAACAACAGGAGACTCGTGGACATGGTGATGTTCGGAAGTTGGGAAGGCCACACCGTCGCCTAATTATAATGAGGATCGTAGACGCGCCACATGGACGAAGAACCTCCCGCGCCGCCGGCCGACCCGGATCGTGAGGACCTGCACGAGGACTCACGCGATGAACCGATGCTCTATTGTCCGGTGTGCAGCCAGCGCCTGATTTCTCGAAAATGCAAGCTGCTGTGCGAGCGATGCGGGTATTTTATGAGCTGCGCCGACTATTACTAGCTCAAGGTCATTGGCTTTAGTGGGGCAGACGCCTCACCCACATGCGCTCCCCGGCCGTTCTCTTCGGATCTTGCTGAATGATCGAGGAGCCGGGCGGCGCGACCGGCGCAAGCCATGTGCCCATTAGCACTATTTAAGAAATCTGGAAGGCCAAGATGGCGCTGCTCCTGTCACTCTCCCATAGCTCAGTATTTCGGCTTCGACTTCCGGATGACCGATGACTCGGAAGTAAAAAGTGAAGACAAGAGCGTTTTCAGAAGTAAACTTGTTGCGAACGCGAACGGCAAAACGGCACGCGCGCTCCACCACACGATCATCCCGAGATGAACTCATCAGCGGCGTTCTTTATCATCCTCGACCGGACTTCCTTGATGTACGGGATCCGCATTAAATCTTGTCGAGGTGCCTGGACAACGTCGCCGACTTTCGGAAACCTCGGTGTGACACGCCTGACCAGTCTGTGGCTAATAGATAGCTTGGCGACGGGCTCATCAAGAAGAGTGCTGATAATAGAATGCGCTTCGGTCCGTGTTCCACATTCGCTGCAAAATTTAGCGTTTGCTGCCAAAGGGGACGAACAGTTCGTGCATTGGTCAGAAGCTTCCTGCAGTGCCCGCAAGAAAGTCTGGATTTGAGGATCACTCGCGGAGAACTCACGATAGTCAGTGAGACTGATGGCCCCCATTGCATCGGCAAGTTTCGCGCTAGAAAAGGTCTTTTCCGTCGCCAACACCGATAGGTGAATCATATATCGAAGTCCAGTCTGTCTTTCCGCGATCTTCACTGTTCCCTTGTTCAGCAGAACGCCCGAATAGCACATCAAGTCTAAGGACAATTTCAGGTTAGGTGACATGTCACGTTGTACTGTGAAGAAAGCCGATTGATAGCCGCTCTTCGTCTCGCGGTGATTCTTTGTCCGAATCTCAGGGATTATGTAGGCCCGTAGCATATCCAGACCTATTCGAACGTGGGGTGCGTATTTCGGAAGTCGCTTCGCCAAGTTGCTGTGGTACGGCAATAATTCTTGATCAACATACTCTTGTGCTGCTAACGTGGCGCTACGTTCGGAAAACCCCTGGTCAACCGCTCGATTCAGCAAATGCAGAAAAGCTCTCGGGTTCCCCGTGGACAGATCTACACATAAGTCGAGTACTTCCCCGCGATTGAAAACCTGTTTTCTTAAAGGACCACCTTTGGGAAGCCGCTTGTCGAGCAGATTGCGAAAGAGTTGCCGATTTTCAGCTCGGCCGGCTTGCCCCGGCTCGAACCTGTCCATCGCAATCACGATCGCATCTTGACCGACTTCGAAGTTGCGGCCATAGTTCGTCACTGTCGGGTATACGGCTGCCTTGACCGATATTCGATCACCATGAAGAAGCTTAAAGATTTCGAAAAAAATCTCCTGCTGAGCTGGAATAAATGTGTGAGCGGCCTCATCGAAGAGAAACACCACCTTCGCAAGTTGGAACTGGTCAATTATGCTGTGGATCACAGTGACAAGGAAATTCGTATCTAGCACCTGATCCAAGAAATCTTGGCCCAATTGGGCAAGCGTCTGTTCCCGATTCGCTTCTTTTAGCGCAAGCTTTTGTAGCAAATGGATTTTGTCTTGCAGTACTGTCTTGGTGTGCTCGACTGACTCGATGTGGAATACGCGGTAGTATGGGTCCCGATCTCCACCTGAGCCGATCAAGTTGAGGAACGCCAGCTTCTCATGAAGCGCCTGGAGGACTTTTACATTGACCCAGATCTGGAACCCATCACGCTCGCCTGCCTTGACTCCCTCCAAAAGCGTACTCGTTTTGAAATTTACGTACACTGCCAATTGACGCTGCGCCTTGAAGGCAGCATCCAATTCAATTTCCGCAAGCCGCAATAGCATCGACTTGCCCATCCCGCGTGCACCTTGCAAGAGGTGAGCACCGGTCGCTTTCAAAGTGTTGATGGTCCTACGTTCAAAATCACCTTCGACCGACAGTTCCTTTATCTGTGAGTACTGTAAGTCCTCGCAACGCGCCGCCTGCAGGAGATCAATGTCTGTGCTCGGATTTGCCATTTCTATTCAATGTCGCAGATACGACCATATGCGGGGACGGCGTCCTTGACATTCTGTGCCGCGCTCGGATAACGATGGAACCAGAGCTGGATCACCGCAGAGGTGGTGCCATCTAGCAGATCAAGGCAATCTGACCACTCGGTAGCGCTATGAGAAAAGCCATCGCCCATGAGGACTTTATGCGTTGCAATCTTGCCATGTGTGGTGTTGCTCGTTATTCGGTAGATCTCCCGCAAGCGCCGGATGTCAACCAGGGTGGCATCGAGTGGAAAGTTGATTGTATTCGCTAGAAATGACCGATAGCTTTTGCTCTCCAGATACTCGAGCATTTCCGAGAACGACAGATCTTTGTCGCACTCTTTCCATCCCCAGAACACGTGCGGAAGATCCCACAGATAGACCAATGCCACTCCGAGTTCCAATGCTCGCCGCATACTCATATGTGCTGGCATGACGAGTCCGATGGACGCGAGATACATCGACGAAACGACGTCTGCGAACACCTCCTCGTCAACCATTGCGAGTTGGCTCTGAGTAGGTGTTTTCGAGTCGACCTTTTGCAAAAACACGCCAAATTCGCCTAGTACCTGGGTCTTGATTTCGATATTGCTGAGCGTGGCCAGTGGAGAGGCAATTGCTGATTCGAGGTTTGAGGAGAACTTATGGTTTAGCTTTCGGAGGATTTCAGTTGGTTCTAGTCTGGAGAGTGCCACAAGGACGAGTTTACTTCGGCTTCGTGGATCGTGATTCGGCCAGCTACGGTTCAAATCTTCGAAAGAAATCGGATTAGGACCGGCACGCCTCGGGCGTCCGCCGCGCCAGCGGCTTCGTCCAAGTCCCCAGCTAGAACAATCGCCCGTCGAGCACGACAGATCGAGTTGTCAAACAAGTGAAACGGCCGATTCAACTTCCAGGCCACTACGTTAGCACTTATGGGCCATGGGCCTGCCCTAAAGCAAATTCCCTCAATGCGGCTCAGTTCGCGTACCAATCGCGAAGGCGCACGTCGATGCCCGTGCCCTTCAGAAGCTCCGCGAATTTCTTCGTGTCCTGCCCTTTGTAGTGGTACGGATACACGATCTTCGGATGAAACGCCTTCACCGCCTCCGCCGCCTCTTCCACCGGCATGGTGTAGGGCAGGTTCATGCAGACAAAAGCGACGTCGATATTTTTGAGTGCGCGCATTTCAGGGATATTTTCGGTGTCTCCGGAAATATAAAAGCGCTTGCCTCCGTAAGTCAGGACATAGCCGTTTCCGCGCCCTTTTGGGTGGAACAACTCACCGGGCTTAGGCCCGCGCCTGATGTTGTACATCGGCATGGCATGGATGGTCCAGCCACCCCAACTCGTGCTCTGGCCGTTCTTCAGCACTTTGGCTGCGGCGATCGTTTTGGCGACAGCCGCGGGAGCGATGACCGTAGTATCCGGTTGAGACAGCGCCTCGATGGCGCCCGGATCCAAATGGTCGCCGTGAATGTCGGTAATCAAAATGAGGTCGGCTTTCGGCTTACCGCTGAAAAGCGAAGCCGGCGACGGGTCTACGTAGATCAGCTTGCCGCCGGCACGCAGAGTGAAGCTTGCGTGATGAATCGGCGTAATCTCGACCGGTCCCGCTGAAGTCGAGATTGTATCCGCCGGCGCCGGACCGGCGAGCAGCGAAATTGCGATCAGACCGCTGAGGGCCCATGTACCCAAGCAATTCATAAGGCCGATTCTACTCCGAAGCGCTGGAAGATACCCCGGGAAGTTCCGAGGTTCGTTACGATGAGATGAGTTCGCCCGATGGCTCTTCCCGTCCAATCGAAGACCAAGCGCAGTCTTGCGCTGCTCTTCACTGTTCCGCTTGCGTTCAGCCTGATGTTCTTCATCGCGAACACCAACGCCGAAAACACGGACATAGAGATCCTGACGGTGCAGAACCTGCGGTCGACGCTGCATACCATGTTCGCGCTGGCGCAGGATGCCGAGACATCGGAGCGCGGATTTCTTCTAACGGGCGACGAACGGTATCTGCTGCCATACGAGCAGGCACAATCGCAAATCAAGACGCAGATAGAACTCTGCCGCGTTCTTTTCAAAGACCGGCCGGAGATGAAGCACGATGTCGACCTGTTCACAAACCTGGTTCAGAACAAGTTCGAGCAGGTTCAAAAGACGTTGCAGGCCCAGCAGAAGGGCGGTTTCTCGGCCGCCTTGGAATATGTGAAAAGCGGCGCCGGCCAGGACACAATGGACGAAATCCGACGGATCAACGATGGCCTGCAACTCCGGTTGAGCGATGAGCTGACAGCCGCGCACGATCATCAACGCTCGCTCAACCGCCGCGTATTTCTGTTTTTCCTGGTGGGCACTGCGATCACGATTATCGTCCTGATTGCGCTGTATAACATGCTGATCGACTACATTCACGGCCAGGACACAGCGCGAACGGAACTGGCTTCGCTCAATATGGAGCTGGAACATCGCATCGAAGAGCGGACGCGCGAACTGCAGCAGATGAACGAAGAGCTGCAACAGTTCGCATACGTGGCGAGCCACGATTTGCAAGAGCCGCTGCGCACGATCACAAGTTTTACCCAGCTTCTGGCTACACGATATTCCGGCAAACTCGACGAGGATGCCGATGAATTCATTACTTATATCGTGACGTCCTCCCGCCGCATGACGGATTTGATCAGCGGACTGCTCGCCCTGGTGAGGCTGCGTAAAACCGGCCAGCCTACGGGAGCGGTTTCTTTCGAGAAGCTGCTGACCGACGCCGAAACCAGCTTGCAAGCGTCAATTCGGGAGAGCGAAGCCCGCATCGAGCACACGCCGCTTCCTTCCCTCGCCGTGGACACGGTGCAAATCACGCAACTATTTCAAAACCTGATCAGCAACGCCATCAAGTATCGCCGGAGCGAATCGCCGGTGGTCAAGGTGTCGGCCAAGCGCACCGCATCGGAATGGGTGATTTCGGTGGCCGACAATGGCCAGGGCTTCGAGCAGCAATACGCCGAAAGAATTTTCGGCCTCTTCCAGCGCCTGCACAGCCGTGAGGTTGAAGGCACGGGCATGGGGCTTTCCATCTCGCGGAAAATTGTGGAGCGCCACGGCGGCCGCATCTGGGCCGAATCCGAAGTGGGCCGTGGCTCCACGTTTCATTTCAGCCTTCCGGTTAGCCTGGAAGTGACACGCAGCGCCCAAACGCTCAAACCCGCCGCGGCGGGCGCCCGGTAAACAGACTACTGGTTGATGATTGTGCCGTCCGCTCGCCGGACTTCACCCCATCCACCATTCAGCCGTTTGTGTTCGCCTTTTTCAAACGTGCCGTAGGGATATTTAGCCGCCTCGGTTTCATTCACCTCAATGCCCCAGCCAGGCTTTTCGTTCGCATAGGCATAGCCGTCCTTCATTTGCGGGCAGCCTTCGAAAACGGCTTGCTCGCGCTCTCCCATCCCCGACCATTCCTGAATGCCGAAGTTGTAGCATGCCAGGTCAAGGGCTATATTGGCGCAATGCCCCACCGGCGAAACGTCACCCGGCCCATGCCAGGCCGTCTTTACCTGACATGCTTCCCCCAACGCGGCGATTTTGCGGGCTGGCGTTAAGCCTCCGGATTGCGAGACATGCACACGAATGTAATCGATCAGCCGATTCTTTATGAGTGGCATCCACTCGTGCGGGCTGTTGAATAACTCGCCCATCGCAAGGGGAGTTGTACAGTGAGCCCGAATCTCGCGGAAATAGTCGATGTCCTCCGGAGATAGCGCATCTTCGAGAAAGAACAACCGGTACGGTTCCATGTCCTTTGCAAACTGGACGGCCGCGCTCGGAGGCAAGCGCTCATGGACATCGTGGAGTAAGTCGACTTCAGCGCCAAGCTCCTTCCGAGCCTGCTCAAAAAGCTGAAGCGAGCGGCGCGCGTACGGGGCGGGCTCGAACACGGGGCCCTGAATCAGCGCCATTCCGGCTCCTTTCGGTCTAGCGCCTCCTCCCGCACCGTAGGCCGCCATGCCGGGAATCCCTACTTGCAAACGAACAGCTTTGGCGCCTTCCGCCATCAATTTGCGAGCCTGATCCAACGTTTCGGAGATCTCCTTTCCGGAAGCATGCCGGTAGACCAGCGCCGCTTCCCTGCACTTGCCGCCGAGCAACTCGTAAACGGGCATGCCGGCCTGACGTCCTTTGATATCCCACAGGGCCTGATCCACTCCGCTAATGGCGTTGTTGAGTACCGGGCCGTTCCGCCAATAGGAAGAGTTGTACATGGCCTGCCACAAGTCCTCAATGCCATCTGTAGGTTTGCCGATGAGAAACGGCTTCAGGTACCGATTGACCGCGTCGACCACGAGGTCGGCCCGCTGTGTAAACGTCGCGCAGCCGTAGCCGTGCAATCCGTCCTGGTCGGTTTGAATCTTGACAACGGTTAACCGAACGCCTGAAGGCTCGGTGGCAATTACGGAAATGTCTTTGATCTTGGGTACAGGCATGCCGCGCAGCAATGGCGCCGCGGCAAATGCCAGAAACTCTCGTCTTCGCATTCGCAGAAAACAATATCAAATCGCGATGGAAGAATTCAACGTGGCCGGTCTTTCGGCAATCGGAATATGCCCAGTGTCGGATCTGAGCCGGGAAGCGTAAGCGACCGCTGGCGAGGCATTATTACCCCTTGGCGGTTGAGAACATAGAACTACTGGCCCACGGGAACATACACGATGGAATCCGATGTTTGAAAAACTGGCTTGTATCCGGCCAGCCATTCCCGCAGATCCGGATATTGTGTAATAGCCAGGGCCGGATTCAGCTCCCCCAAGCCATCGACAATGAACGTCGGGCGCGTGTGAACGAGTTCAGCGCGATTTCGAGCTGCTGGCGCCGGGAACGTCGCTTCGGTGCTGAAGAGATGCCGGTCGGCGATTACGCCCGTATAAAGCTGGCTGTCGAGATAATGGCCAGCGACGGGCAATTGGGTATACGCGAAAATATCCGGACGATAACCCCATACCAGAAGCGTGTCGCCGGGAGTGGAGAGCTTATCGATCTCCGCGGCAATTCTCCGGCTATCGCGGTTGAGAGCCGTATCGGCCCAGGAATTCGGCGTGCCCGCGATTAACGAACCGGCGAGAGTAAAATAGCGCGGGGCGAACCGGATCGCCGGAATCAACAGAAGCAAGCAGAGCAGCACCCGCTCGAAAAGCCGGCAGCGGACAAAACCGGCGGCGCCAAGCAGGAGCACCGGCGCGAGCAGGATGAAGTAGTAGCGGAGGAAAAAGCGCTCGCCCGCCCATACACCGGCGCAGGCCAGAAGCAGCCACGCGATCCAGCCATAGTCTCTCCATAGCCGTTCCCGCCAGAAAAACAGCGCGGCGGCGAGCACAATCGCCGCGTGAAAGCCGGCCCAGTTAAGCGTGTGCAGGATGGCCTCTCTCACTGGATGTCGTACGAACGTGTGCCGCGAGTACTCGCTGCCAAACCACCAGACCTGGCGCCAATATTCCGGAAACGCATGAACCGCCGCCAGCCAGGCGAGCCACGGTGCGGTTCCGATGACAAAACCAGCCCCTAGAGCTAGCCAACCCGTCGGCGCCCAGACAAGGCACACTGCCAAAATGAGCAGCGCCTTCGCGTTTGTGGCGAGGGCTACTGAGCACCAGAGTCCAGACCGGAACGCGCGCTTCCGGCCGGCGCAATCGAGAGCCATGATGGCAGGCAGCAGCATCAAGAGATCCGGGCCGAGTGTCATGATTGATGCCGGGATGTCGAGAATCAGATAGAACGCCGTCAGCAGGGCTGCCGAGATGCCCTCGCGCCGCGACCAACGGCGCGCCGCAAACCGATAGGCGGCCACACAGCAGCCGGTTGCGTACACCGCGCCCGCGAATCTTAACCAGAAACCGGGCTCGCCGCCCCACAGCACATACACCAGTGCGGCGAGCGGCGGCTTGTCGAACCAGAAATCGCGATAGAGCATTTTTCCGTGCAGAATCTGCACGGCGGCGGCAGACGCGTAGCCCTCTTCCGCCCATAGGATGTGGATGTGACACAGCTTAGCCGCAAGCAGAAGTAGAAACAAAGCCGCGAACAAGTACTCGAGTTGGTTGCGTTCGCGTTCGTTCTTCACAGACCCTAGAATACGGAATGTCGCCATGAACATCATGCTGCGGGCGGAAGCCCAGGACTTCGGTAAGCGACTCGACTGGTTCGTCCATGAACGCCTGCCCGAATACAGCCGTGCGCGCCTTCAGGGCTGGATAAAGACTGGCCGCGTGCGCGTAAATGGCGCGGCAGCCCGCCCGTCACATACACTACGCGTAGGTGAGGAGATCGAGGTGGAACCCGGCTCGCTGCCGCCGCTTAGGGCTGAGCCTGAGGAGATCCCGCTGACTATTCTTTATGAAGACGCCGACGTGATTGCGATCGATAAGCCCGCCGGCATGGTGGTCCACGCAGGCGCCGGTCATCATCGAGGCACGCTTGTGAATGCTCTGCTGCATCATTTCGGACAGCTTTCGACGACCGGAGGCGACCTACGGCCGGGAATTGTACACCGGCTGGATCGTGAAACAAGCGGCGTCCTCATCGTCGCGCGAACCGATCAGGCTCACCAGTCGCTTGCCGAACAGTTCCGCGCACGGAAGGTCGAAAAGACCTATCTTGCCCTGGCGCGCGGTCATATCTCGCCTCCGCAAGGAACCATTACAAAACGGATCATGCGCGATCCCGTCCGCCGAACGCGAATGACGACCAGGCTCGAGTCAGGCCGCACGGCATTGACGCATTATCGGACAATTGAGCAACTCGCCAACCTCAGTTTGCTAGAAGTGAAGATTGGAACGGGCCGCACCCATCAGATCCGTGTTCATTTATCGAGCATTGGACATCCGATCGTCGGCGATGGCCTTTACGGCGCGCCTCGTAGAGCAGACCGTATCCCGGCTCCCGACCGCTTTTTTTTACATGCTCAGCGGCTCCGCTTTCAATCGCCGTCGACGGGCCAGCCCATCGAGATCGAAAGCCCGCTGGCGCCTGAACTGAAGGATTACCTGGAACGGTTACGTGCGTTGAACTGCGACGGCGGATAATATAGACATAGCTCCTTAATGAAGTACGTCGTTGCCAGCCTGGCGGCCCTGGGAATTGCCGCCGCCCTCAGCTTCAGTTCCCTTGACGCACAACAGAAGTCCGTGCAAGCGAGCGCCGGAAAGGATAACACTCCGACACAATTTAGCTCGGAAGTGACGCGAGTGAACATGTTGTTCTCCGTCACCGACAAGCACGGCCGCTTCGTAACCGACTTAACTCAAAAAGATTTCGAAGTGACGGAAAACAAGAAGCCGCAAGAAATCCTGGAGTTTACGTCCGAGAGTGACCTGCCATTGCGTCTGGCCATCCTGGTGGACACCAGCAACAGCATTCGCGACCGGTTTCACTTCCAGCAGGAAGCGGCGGTCAATTTCGTTAACGGCATAATGCGCGACCAGGACAAAGCGATCGTCGTCAGCTTCGACTCTTCGGCCGAACTGGTCGCGGATCTCACGAACGACACAAATAAACTGGAGAACGCCATTCGAGGACTACGGCCCGGCGGCGGCACTGCACTGTACGACGCCGTCTATTTCGCCTGTCACGATAAATTGATGCAGGATCAGCCGCTGTATAAGTTCCGCCGGGCCATGGTGGTCCTGAGCGACGGCGAGGACGACGACAGCCACCATAGCCGCGACCAGGCGCTTGAAATGGCTCAGAAAGCCGACGTGGTCGTCTATACGATTTCGACCAACATCTCCGGGCAACCGACCGACGGCGATAAAGTGATGCGCTATTTCGCCGAGCAGACCGGCGGCGTGGCTTTTTTCCCGTTCCAGGCAAGCGATCTGAACCAATCGTTCGAAAACATAGCCAACGAACTACGGCATCAATACAATCTTCTCTATCGGCCAGAGCCGTTAAAGAACGATGGGCTATTCCATACGGTTCGAATCAAAGTGCGGGGCCATAAAAATTTCATCGTGCGTGCGCGTAGAGGCTACTACGCGGGGCGGACTGGCTAAGGAAGCTGTTTACGCAACCGCTCTGGCGGTGAGCTGAAACTCGGCGCTTTCGCCGAGACACGACGCTGCAACGCTAAAGCCCAATATTGTTTAGTTCTGCTGGGGCAGACGCCCCGTCTGCGCGGCTCGCAGCCGCGCTCTTCTCGAATGTTGCTGAATTACCGAAGAGCCGGGCCCGGCGGCCCGGCGTAAGACAAAGGCCTGCCCACCCCGCTAGTCCGTTTTCTTTTTGCGAGGCTTGCGCGTCGTCGAAGCGGCCGCCTTTCGCGGTCTTGTTTGCTTCTTCGGCTTGGGCGGCGGCGGATTGGGCTCGAAGATGGTCGGTTGGCCTTCGACGATCGGCTGAGGCCCATCGTCCTCTTCAAGCATTTGCTCCGGCTCGGCAACGGGAAGCGCCGGCGGATAGAACTCGGCCCCGAGAAAGACAATGAGTCCGCGGTCCTCATCCGGCGTCAGGCGAACGACCGTCTTGTCCTGGGCATAGTTCAGAAACTCGGCAAACTGCTGAAAGCCATATTTCTGAGGACTGAAGTCCGTTATCTCCTGCTTCACCCAGTCTTCCAACTCGTCCGCCGCGACGCCGTCATTCACCTCGATATCGAAGCGGTGCGTTTCGAGCACGTCGCGCAGGCCCGGCAGCGCTTCATCCGGATTTGGAGCAGCTTTATCCGAACCGCCGCCACGACGCTCGATGATGTAGCGGCCTCCCGAGCCGCTGACGTTGATAAACTCCGCCTTCTTGAGCCTCTCGATGAAATCCGAAAAGCTGTTGGCGCCGTACGCCCGCTCGCTAAAAGCCGGGTCGAGCTGTAGCATGGTCGATTTCAACAATCCGAGCTGCGGCTGGACGGCGCGGCGCTCGAGCACCTGAAGCGCGCGTTCCACCAGCGGCATGGCCTGTGTTAAATCGAGCGGCGCAGGCCGCTGGCCCTTCTCTCTGCGGTCTCTCCCGCGGTCTCCCCGCTCGCGATCTCCACGTTCGCGGTCACCCCGATCGCCCCGATCTCCTCCCCGGTCACGCCGGTCGGGCATGGGCGTAGCCACGATACGATCGCCGTCTTCGAGCAGCGACTCGTAGCTGATGAACTCGTGGCAGTTCTGCTGCAAAATCGTGCTGGTAAAAGCTTTACCACCGACGACAAATACGGTCTTGCCGTATTCCTTTAACTTGTTCACCAACGGGATAAAGTCGCTGTCCCCGCTGATGATGGCGAACGCGTTGACATGGGCGTGAGTAAACGCCATCTCCAGGGAATCCAGCGCCAGATTGATGTCGGCGCCGTTCTTGTCGCCTCGCGGCGAGGGAATGCGCTGCACCATTTGTACGGCGTTCTCGGCCATCTGCCGTGTGGCGCCTTCCTGTCTTCCCCAGTTCGCGTATGCGAATTTCGCGACGAGGTCCCCGCGCTCCTTCAGAGCGCTCAGCGGCAGCGCCACATCAAACTCGCGCCGCAGCGTCGACTTCAGACCGATTTCGATGTTGTCGTAGTCGACGAAGACTGCAATGTTCAGTCTGTCTTGCATCAATTTCCTTTTCCTCCAGTTGTCCCTGGTTTCCGAACGAAGAACATCTGGATTGTTCACATGAAGCCGCTCACGCGGCTTGTTTTACCGACGCGCGAATGAATTCGACGATTTTATCCAATGACGCTCCCGGTTGGAACACTTCGGCAACACCGAGCGTTTTCAACTCAGCCGCGTCCTCGTCGGGGATGATGCCGCCGACGACGACCATCACGTCCGTCATATCCTTTTCGCGGAGTAGCTCCATGACACGCGGCACGATGGCGTTGTGAGCGCCGGACAATATGGATAATCCAATTACTTGTACGTCTTCCTGAAGCGCCGCGTTCACGATCATCTCCGGCGACTGCCGAAGCCCCGTGTAGATGACTTCCATTCCCGCGTCGCGTAGCGCGCGCGCGATTATCTTGGCGCCGCGGTCGTGCCCGTCGAGGCCCGGCTTAGCCACCAGGACGCGGATTGGAAAATTCATACCGACACTACCCCGATTATAAAACGCTTGTTTCTGAATATGTTCCGAACACCCGCTTCAGGACCGCTACAATCTCTCCCACCGTGGCGTAGCTCTTCACGGAATCGAGCAGAAAAGGCATCAGATTCCCCCGCCCTTCCGCCCCCTTTTTCAGGCGTTCGAGAGTGCGCCGCACCTGTTCCGGATCCCGCCGGTTACGTAACGCGCCCAGTTTCGCGACCTGGCGCGCCTCCGCGGATTCGTCAACTTCGAGGATATCCAGTTTCTCTTCCTCGGTCTCCTGAAACCGGTTCACGCCGACGATAATCCGCTCGCCTCCATTCACTTCAGCTTGGTATCGATAGCTCGCTTCGGCGATTTCGGCTTGCGGAAAGCCCCGTTCGATCGCCGGAAGCATTCCCCCCATCCCGTCGATCCGGTCTATATAGGTGCGGGCGGCTTCGGCGATGTCCGCCGTCAGTTTTTCGACAAAGTAGCTGCCCCCAAACGGATCGGGCGTTTCGGTAATGCCGGTTTCATAGGCCAGGATCTGCTGTGTGCGCAAGGCGATGGTCACGGCGTGTTCGCCGGGCAACGCATAGGCCTCATCCAAAGAGTTTGTGTGGAGAGATTGCGTGCCGCCCATTACGGCCGCGAGAGCCTGAACCGCCGTGCGGACCACATTATTCACCGGTTGCTGCCATGTCAACGAACAGCCGGCGGTCTGCGCGTGAAAACGGAGTTTGAGACTTCGCTCGTCGCGGGCGCCGTACCGATCGCGCATGATCCGCGCCCAGATTGTACGCGCGGCCCGGTACTTTGCAATTTCCTCGAAGAAGTCGTTGTGCGCATTAAAGAAAAAACTCAGCCGGGGAGCAAATTCGTCGATCAGCAGCCCTCGTTCGACCGCCCAATCGACATATTCGACGCCATCGCGCAGCGTAAAGGCGAGTTCCTGGACGGCCGTGGACCCAGCCTCCCGGATGTGATAGCCGCTGATTGAAATCGGGTTGTACTTCGGCGTGTGTCGTGTCGCGTATTCAATCACATCCGTCACCAGCCGCATCGACGGCCGGGGCGGAAAGATGAACTCTTTTTGAGCGATGTACTCCTTCAGGATATCGTTCTGCAAGGTGCCCGAGAGCGACGACGGAGCAACGCCCTGCCGCTCTGCAACGGCGAGATACATCGCCCAGATGACGGCGGCGGGCGAATTGATGGTCATCGATACCGACACATCCCCCAGCGGGATGCAACGGAACAGCGCTTCCATATCCTCGAGCGAAGAAATGGAAACGCCGCATTTTCCGACCTCGCCTTCGGCTTCGGGCGCATCCGCGTCGTAGCCCATTAATGTCGGAAGATCGAAAGCCACCGACAGCCCGGTTTGGCCTTGTTCCAGCAGATAGCGATAGCGCTCGTTCGTCTCCTCCGGCGTGCTAAACCCCGAAAACTGCCGCATGGTCCACAACCGTTTCCGGTACATGGCTGGGTGAATGCCGCGCGTATACGGGAATTCTCCGGGCGCGGTGAACGGCATTTCTGCGACATCGTCCGGCGAGTAAAAGGGTTTGAGCGGAATTCCACCGAGAGTTGTCGCGGGTGTGTGCAGAGCGTTGTTTTCGGCCACGGGATGCCGTCTTCATTGTAGAACCGCGCAGGTTTGCTTGGGATCTTGTCCTTCGACCCTCGGCTCGCTTCATTGCGCTTCGTGTTCCGTTCTAATCCTTAGTCCATGTCGCTGAATTTCCGGGAACTTACCGGTGGGGAGCGGTGTCAGAGCTAGTGAACGGTCGTACTGCGAAACAGGCGGGAGTAGAATCGGTCTTGAAAGGGGATGGTTTTGGCCGACTCCATAGTGAAGCTCTCCATCACGGGCTCACAATCCTCGCTTTCCGAGGAAGATGCCCGACTTTTGCGAGGGCTCCGGGCGGGCATCGAATCAGCCTACGAAGAGCTGTTAGCACGTTATCAACAGCCCGTTTACAGCATGGTTTACCGATTACTTGGCGACCAAAACGATGCGTGCGACGTAGTTCAGGAGGTTTTTCTCAAGGTGTTTCGGAGCGTCGGATCTTTTCAGGAGCGCAGCAGCTTACGCACTTGGATATATCGCATTGCAGTAAACGAAGCTCACAATCACCGGCGTTGGTTCTCGCGACACCGCAAGCATGAGGTGGCGATTGAGCCTGAGAATGAGGAACACCGGTGTTACGATATAACGCCCGATCCGGGGCCGTCGCCGTTCGACTGGGCGCGAAATCGCGAAACACGTGCGCTGATCGAACAGGCGCTGGATGAAGTGAGCCCCGTATTCCGCACGGCCGTCGTTCTCAGGGACATCGAAGATTTAAGTTATGAGGAGATCGCCGACATTCTGCAGGTTTCTCTTGGCACCGTGAAATCGCGCATCCTGCGCGGGCGAGACGCTCTCCGCCGCGCATTAACGCAACGTTTAGATCCTGGCCTTTCGGAGGCATTCGTCTAGAAGCAGACGGGAGTTTGCATGTCCATTTCATGCCACACTGCGAAGCGACATAGCGCCGCCTATGTCGATGGCCGTTTGCGCGCCGACCGGCGCTCAAATGTAGTGGCTCATTTGCACCATTGTGAAGACTGCGCTACCTACTTTGAACAGATTTCACAGCTTCGGGCAGCCCTGAAGACTGTCCCGGAACGGCTGATTCCGCACCGGCTTCAAACATCGCTTCAAGTCATCGCTTCCCGCCAGCGCGCGGAGGTGCTGGCTACTCGCGGCTCGCATTGGAAGGCGATCTGGGACAAATGGTGTTTCCGAATCAACGAGCTCATGAAACCACTGGCCATTCCGGCCACTGGCGGACTGCTGTCCAGCTTGGTATTGTTCGGCACGTTTGTTTTCACCATCAGCACGACCACAAGGCTTGTCAGCTACGAAGTGCCGCTGGCCTATTCCTCCCAAACCGAGGCGAATCTGATCCCAGTGGAGTTGGGCTCTCATGCAGTTTTCCTGAATATGAGCATCGACTCGAACGGCCGTACCGGAGATTACGCGGTAAGCGATCCCGAGTGTAAGTTCAGAGCCGATCTCGAAGCGCAGCCGGCCAATATCGCGATGCCTTCGATACCGACCGTATTTGCCGTGGCGCAACCGATTTCAGGCGATATCCAGATTAAGTTCCTGCCCCTGGCGTTTCGGCCATAATGGTGCCGCCGCGCCTGACCTAGACTGAAAGTTGCCTCGTAAACTCGGCCAGCATTTCCTTGTCCGCCAGGCGATACTCGAACGCATTGCGGACGCGGCGTGCGAGGGCGCCACACCACGTGTGATCGAAATTGGACCGGGGCGAGGCGCTCTTACTCGTCATCTCTTGTCCCGCACCGAGGAACTGCACGCCATTGAACTGGACGACTTGCTGGCATCCTATCTGGATACCGAATTCCGCGCCGATTCACGTTTTCACTTGCATCGAGGCGATGTTCTTCAGATAGATCTGGCGCAGTGGGGCCCAGCCGCGATCACGGGGAATCTGCCGTATTACATAACCTCGCCTATCGTGGAGCGTTTTCTCGCGCTTGATGAGGGATTTCCCCGCGCCGTTTTTCTGGTGCAAAAGGAAGTTGCCGACCGGCTTCGCGCTTCGCCTGGAAATCGCGACTACGGTTTTCTTTCGGTGCGCACACAATTGTTTTGCAATGTCGAGTTGATTCTGAAGGCTCCGCCATCTGCGTTTGCGCCGCCGCCAAAGGTCGACTCCGCGGTGGTCCGTCTGACGCGCCGCACAAACGTGCCCGAAAATGTAAAGAGCATCGTGCAGTTCGCGAGCCGCTGCTTTGCTCAGAAGCGCAAGACGGTACGAAACAATCTTCGAGGCTTCTACGACTCACGAGTCATCGATTCATTGCCGGAGGCCGGCCTTCGGGCAGAACAGATTTCGGTTCAGCAACTGATCGAGTTGCAGGCGAAGTTGGATGGGATAACTAAGACCGGCTCGGCTGCCCGATAGTAACGCAGTTGAAAACGTCCGCTGAAAACCCCGGTAAAAACGTCCGCTCCTTGACAGTCGCGGTTCGGTGCAGGCAATCGAATGTCTTCATGCGATCCCGCGGCCGCAGGGCCATGCCTACTCCTGACGGTCGCGTTCAGCGGCTGTTACCGAGCGTCTTCGCCACCTTTGCCGGCCCATAGGCCCCAAGAGCCCTTCTCGTCGATAGCGGTCGGATAAGATAATGGCTGCGCAATGCGGCGCCGCTTTTTCGAACGGAGTTTTTCAACCATGTGGCGTTTTCTCGCCTTCCTGCTGCTGTCCGTCGCAGCGTTCGCGGATGAACCTCATCCGACGCTGGCTATCGGCTCAAGCGCTCCCGACTTTGCTCTTCCTGGCATCGACGGCAAAATCCATAAGCTGAGCGATTATGCCGCGAGCAAGGTGCTGGTGATCGTATTCACGTGCAATCACTGTCCGACAGCGCAACTCTACGAGCCCCGCATCAAAAAGCTGGCCGCCGATTACGCAAATAAGGGAGTGGCGCTCGTTGCGATTGAACCAAACAACGCGAACGCGATCCGCCTCGACGAACTCGGGTACACGGACGTCAGCGACAGCCTGCCGGAGATGAAAATCCGTGCCGCTTACCGCCATTTCAATTTCCCTTATCTGTACGACGGCGAAACCCAATCGGTATCGCGGGCATACGGACCCAAAGCGACTCCGCACGTGTTTATTTTCGATCAGCAGCGCAAACTGCGGTACGAAGGGCGCATCGACAACAGCCAGCGCGAGTCGCTGGTCAAAACGCAGGACGCGCGCAACGCAATCGACGCGCTTCTGGCGGGAAAGCCCGTGCAGGTGACACACACCGGCGTATTTGGCTGCTCAACAAAGTGGATTTCAAAAGAAGCGAGCCGGGCGGAAGAGATGAAGAAGATTGAAGCCGAACCGGTTACAGTGGATCTCGCCTCCGCGGACGATCTGAAAAAGCTGCGCGCCAATACGACTGGTAAAGTATTGCTGGTTAATTTCTGGGCGACCTGGTGCGGTCCGTGTGTCCACGAATTCCCCGATATTGAAACTACATATCGCATGTACCGGCTGCGCGATTTCGATTTAGTAATGGTTGCGGCGAATATGCCCGATGAGAAGGCGGGCGTGATGAAGGTGCTTGAGCGGGAGCACGCCTCCAGCCGCAATCTGCTGTTCGGATCGACCGACACCTACGCCATGCAAGCGGCGTTCGACCCCAAGTGGGAATCCGGCGTGCCATACACCGTGCTGCTCGCCCCCGACGGTAAGGTGCTCTATCGGGAAGAGGGTGAAGTCGATATTTTGAAGCTCCGGCGCATTATATTGGCGAATTTACCCGACCCCGACTACATCGGACACCGCGCGTACTGGGCAAGTAAGTAGGCCCGGAATCAATGCTCGCTTACGGCTCGCGGCTCGGTTTGGGCGGCTTTCATTCCTCGAGCTAGAGACCGGCCCGAACGTAGACTTTATCGGCTGCCGCAATACTGGCGTCTTTGCTTATCACAACGATTCGCACAGGCCGCAAACTGGCTTTGTCTTCTGCGCGAGCCGTAAATGTGAGCAGATATTGGTGTTGCATCGCCGTCGTGATCCGATCGAGAAACGGCTTCAGCGACACCGGCGCTGAAAAGCCTACCATATACGATTCCCCACCAGTTTCATCGGCTAATTGAGAAAGAAAATTCTGGCCCCACGTCGTACGCCAGAAGCTGTGTCCGTAATGACCTACGCTCGGGACGTAGATGCAATATACGATGACACCGGCCTTTTGGGCCGCCGCGATTCCCGCATTGACGTATTGGTTGTTGCTCGTGTAGCCGCCCTCCAGTCCCTCGATGCCGCTGCTTATCATAATGACCTCGCGGCGCTTGGCTGCGTTCTTAGGCCATCGCTTGATGGCCTCTGTCAACGAATCATAAGGGCTTACGTCCGCTCCGCCGGGGCCGGCCGCCAAGCGAATTCCGTTAGCCGCCGCGGCGTGGTCGCTCGTGAAACTCGCCGCCATTTGCGTCATGCCGTTGCGCATGTAACCAATACCGGCCTCTGTGGTCGACGGCAAAGCATTCACGAATTGCTTTAAAGTGTCGATGTTCGTGTTGAATGCCGAGCCAGAGGAATCGCCGATGAGAATGAGCAACTGCATGCTGGAACCGTTCAGCGGTTCAAAGCCGGTTACCGGCCGCTGGTCTTTCCCCTGGTAAACGGCAAGGTTGTCCCGATCGATCTGTGGGATGACACTTTCGCGCCGAGGCTCCATCGTCACCACCATGTGGACGGGAATACCCGTTTTTGCTTCTTGCCATGCGAGCAGCAAACCGGCCGACGCACCGACCCCAATTGTCGCCAGCACTGTCAATAGAATTGATTTCTTCATAATTTCCTTGCCAGACGCGAGCACCAAATTTCACTTCATGCTTCACATATTGGACGCAGACAACGACCCGCGGGAACCGGCATTCTTTCCGAACGGGCCAGGTCTTCGCAGACAGACTTCGGGCGCCTGGGAGTTTTTCGGGCGATGAGTTTGTACGTATGATCCGAACTGCACGAAGCATCTACAGCGTACGGAACGCTTTATGCGTAGATACCCGATAGGCGCTGAGATTGTTACGGGACAAGACGGTGGACGCGCCGTCGATTTTCGATTGTGGGCGCCGGCTTGCAAATCCGTTCAGATCCTGTTGGAAGGCGGACCGGGTTCGCCCGATCGCGTCGAGATGGCTCCTGAACCGGACGGATATTTTTCCGCGCGGTCCGAATCCGGGGGCGCGGGCACATGCTATCGATTTCTTCTGAATGGAGAGGACAAGGAATTTCCAGATCCTGCGTCACGATTTCAGCCGGAGGGACCGCACGGCACATCGGAAGTAATCGATCCGCTTCCATTCCAATGGACGGACCGAGAGTGGCGAGGACCGCACCAGGAAGGTCAGGTCGTCTACGAGATGCACATCGGCACATTCACGCAGGAGGGCACGTGGAGCGCAGCTACGGCTCAACTCGCGGAACTAAGCCGGCTGGGGATTTCGGTGCTGGAGATTATGCCTGTGGCAGATTTCGCGGGCGATTTCGGATGGGGATACGATGGCGTGGACCTATTCGCACCATCGCGCTGTTATGGCAGGCCCGACGAGTTTCGGACATTCGTCGACACCGCACATGCTCTGAACATGGGCGTGATCCTGGACGTCGTCTACAACCACGTTGGCCCCGACGGAAATTACCTCAGACAGTTTTCGCCTGCGTACTTCACCAGCCGCTACGAGAACGAATGGGGCGAGGCAATCAATTTCGATGGACCCAATTCCGGTCCGGTGCGTGAGTTCTACATCGCGAATGCAGCGTATTGGATCGATGAGTATCACCTTGACGGACTCCGGCTGGACGCGACACAGCAGATCTTCGATTCATCGAAATCTCATGTCGTGCAAGACGTGGTCAAACACGCGAGAAACACAGCGGGAGGAAAGCGTCTGCTGATTGTCGGCGAGAACGAGCCGCAGGAGGCTAAATACGTCCGGTCTTCCGAGCACGGCGGTTATGGCGTAGATGCGCTTTGGAACGACGACTTTCACCACGCCGGGGTCGTTGCGCTGACCGGCAGATACGAAGCGTACTACTCCGATTATCGAGGAAGCCCGCAAGAATTTGTCTCGGCTTATAAGTACGGCTATCTTTATCAAGGCCAGGAGTATAGCTGGCAAAACAAGAGGCGCGGAACAAGTTGCCTGGACCTGGAGCCCTCCCAATTCGTGGTGTTTCTGGAGAATCACGATCAGGTGGCCAATTCGGGCCGGGGCAAGCGATTGCGGCTATTGAGCCAGCCGGCGAAATTTCGTGCGCTTACAGCCGTATTACTGCTCTCACCGAACATTCCGATGCTCTTTCAGGGGCAGGAATTCGGATCGACGGCGCCATTCCTGTTCTTTGCGGACCACGATCCCAAACTCGCGGACAAGGTTCGGAAAGGGAGAGCCGGATTCCTTTCGCAGTTTAGAAGCCTGAGCCGGCCCGAGATGAAGAAACGGCTTAGCGATCCGGCCGACCACAGTGTGTTCACGCGATGCAAGCTCGACCACGGAGAGCGCGAGCGGAACCACGAGATGTACGCGCTTCACAAAGACTTGATCGCGCTTCGCCGGACAGACGTGTGCTTCCAGCTTGCGGCGAGCCGAAAATCTCTCGATGGAGCGGTTCTTTCGCCCGATGCTTTCGTAGTGAGGTATTTCGGCGAAAAACACCAAGGCCATCGCGATGAACGGCTGCTGCTCGTAAATCTCGGGATCGATCTGCACCTCCGTTCCGCTCCCGAGCCCCTGCTGGCCCCACCCGACGAAGCCCAATGGGACATGATTTGGTCGAGCGAAGATCCAAAATACGGAGGCGTGGGGACCTATCCGCCCGAAACAGGAGAAGAGTGGATTTTACCCGCTTACTCCGCAGTGGTGATGGCTGCCCGAAGGAAAGGCGCCAGTAAAGATCGATGAAAGTCGAAGAATAGCTAATGAGTGAAGAAACCATAACTCCCCTGCCCGACACCAAGCAATCCGAGTGGCTAGTGACGAACGGACTTGGTGGATATGCGTCAGGCACCGTCAATGGCGTATTGACGCGCAGATATCACGGCCTGTTAGTGGCCGCCATGCCAAGTCCGTTGGGGCGCATGATGATGCTGAACGCCGTGGCTGAGAAGCTGCAGGCGCCGGAGCAAACCGCGTTCTTCACGGGAAATGTGGAATTGACCGGGACCAGCACGGAACGAACACTGCAGCCTGACGAATTCCATCTTGAGACCGGCCTTCCAGTCTGGCAATACAAAATTGGGGACTATCTTGTAGAGAAGCGAGTGTATCTGCCGCATCGGCTGAATCTGGTACACGTCTGTTACACCTTGCTAGCCGGAAAAGAGCCGATCCACGTGACGCTCTGGCCCGGCATCAATTTCCGCCCATATGAAGCGCCTGTGAATTATAAAGTCTCGGACGAATACGCGATTACAGCCTTGGCCGACGGCCTTGAAATCTTCGCACAATCGGATCTGCCGACACTCCGACTGCGGTGTGAAGGGCCGCAAGCTCCTTTCACGTTCCGTCCGGTCGAAATACACGACATCCTTTATCGCACGGAAGAGAGCCGCGGATATGAGAGGCAAGGATCCCTGTGGAGTCCGGGCTTTTTCCGGGCGGAGCTGCGCGAGAGAGAGACATTGACGTTGATCGCCTCAGTAGAGAACTGGGAGATTACGAAGGCGATCACGCCGAAAACCGCGCTCGAAGCCGAATACAGACGCCGCGAGAAGTTGATTACGGCAGCTCCCGTGGAATTGCGGGAAGGCCCGGCGGAAGAACTGGTGCTGGCGGCCGATCAGTTCATTATTGTGCCGGCCGGCAGGGAAATCGATGCCGCGAAAGCCCTTGCGCTGGGCGACGAGCCGCGAACCGTCATTGCGGGCTACCACTGGTTCACTGACTGGGGCCGTGACACCATGATCAGCCTGGAAGGCCTGACGATCGTGACGGGCCGGCAGCGCGAAGCCGGCTGGATCCTGCGAGCCTTTTCCGAATACATCAGTCACGGACTGATTCCAAATATGTTCCCGGAGGGCAGGCAACAAGGCCTCTACAACACGGCCGATGCAACCCTCTGGTATTTTCATGCCATTGACCGGTATGTGCAAAGCACCGGCGATCGCAAGTTACTCGCGTACTTACTTCCGAAGCTGGCCGGCATTGTGGAAGACCATATTAATGGAACGCGCTTCGGAATCGGCGTGGACCCATCCGATTATCTGCTGCGGCAGGGCGAACCGGGATATCAGCTTACGTGGATGGATGCGAAGGTCGGCGATTGGGTGGTGACGCCGAGGCGTGGTAAGGCAGTCGAAATAAATGCGTTGTGGTACAACGCCTTGATGCTTTTGGCTGGGTGGCTGCAGGAAGCTGGCGATTCCTCGACTGCCGACAGCCTGTTTCAACGCGCGGACCGCACTCGCGAACAGTTCAATAAACGATTTTGGGCCGACGATCCCGGTTATCTTTTCGACGTAGTGGATGGCGAGCACGGGGACGACGCCGCCTGCCGCCCAAATCAAATCTTTGCCATCTCGCTTCCCCATCCGGTCCTGGAGCGGTCGCGGTGGGCGGCAGTGATTGGCGTCGTGACCGATAAGCTGCTGACTCCGGTTGGCCTTCGTACTCTGTCGCGCGATCACCCGGATTACAAGCCTACCTACACGGGCGATCTCCGATCGAGAGACGCCGCCTATCATCAAGGCACCGTTTGGCCGTGGCTCCTTGGGCCATACACGGATGCCTGGCTGAAGGTTCATGCCGATGACGGCGCGGCGATACTGCCGCAATTGGAAGGCCTCGTTTCTCATTTGCGAGAGGCCTGCGTTGGATCGATCAGCGAAATCTTTGACGCCGAACCTCCCTATCTGCCGCGTGGCTGCATCTCGCAAGCGTGGAGCGTCGCGGAGATTCTGCGGTCATGGCAAAAGTGCAGACTTTCGAATGAAGCCGCACAAAAAAAGACGCGGCCCGAACACCAGACGGCCTGACCGGCCAATCCAACGTGCCTCGAAGAGGTGAGATGGCAAAAAAGGAATATCCGTTCGATATCGACGGACGGACCATCACGCTCAGCAATCTCGAAAAGCCGCTCTATCCGTCTGGATTTACCAAGGGAGAAGCAATCGATTACTATATTCGCGTCTCCGAACTACTTCTCCCGCATTTTAAAAATCGCCCAGTCACATTGAAACGATTTCCTAACGGGACTGCCGGCAAGGCGTTCTACGAAAAGAATGCGCCGCGCTTCACTCCACCCTGGGTCCAAACGTTTCCGGTTCCGCGCCGGAGCAAAGAGGGAGATATCAACTACATTCTGATCAACGATCGTGCAACACTCGTCTGGTGCGCGAATATAGCGAGTCTGGAACTACACCCGTTCCTGCATCGTGCGCCGAAAATTGATTCGCCCACGGCTGTGGTGTTTGACCTCGATCCGGGTAAAGGCACAAATCTGCTGACCTGCGCGCAAGTCGCTTTCCTGCTGAAAGACGTTCTCAAACGCTTGAAGTTGACATGCTTCGCGAAGGTCTCAGGCTCCAAAGGTCTTCAGATCTATGTGCCTCTGAATACTCCGGTTACCTATCGCGCCACACAGCCATTTGCAAAGACCATCGCGGAATATTTGGAGCATGAACACCCGGAGCTGATTGTCTCGAAGATGGCGAAGGATCTGAGGCCGGGCAAAATATTTATCGACTGGTCTCAGAACGCGGATCACAAGACCACCGTCGGCGTATATTCTCTGCGAACGAAGCGAAAGAAGCCGTATGTCTCGCTGCCTGTGAGATGGGAGGAACTGCAACAAGCGACGGCGAGCGGCAATGAACCGTCTCTCTGTTTTGAACCGAAAGCCGCACTGCAGCGTCTGGCCGATGTGGGGGATTTATTCGCTCCCGTCGATGCCTTGAAACAGCGCCTGCCGGCCGACGTGATGGCAGTAATGCAGAGCAGCGGGACGACGAAGTCCCCTCGCAAGGCACGGCCGCAGAGCCAGCGCAAAATAACGGTCACGGATTGAACTCGCCGCTCTGTTTGACGGCGTAAAATCGGTTGTCCTTGTGCGCTCGGTGAAGACGCCGGTAAAAAGTCGCGGTTCGGCGCTGGCGCCGCGCTGTCTTCATCGCCCTTGATGGGGCCAGGCCGCTTGTGCGCTCCTCCATAGCTCGCAGCTCCGGCTCTTCATTTCGTGAACTGGCTTCCATTCATCTCTGCGCAAGGGCCACTCACGAACATTTTTCGCTCGCTCGCTGTTCCGCCGGATCTTTAGTGGGGTCTCATCCGTCTAAACGGGTATGTCGAGCGCTGCAAGATCGGAACGAGAAGCATTGCACCGGTTACGAATGGAATACGATCTGGCGTTCCGGCAATGGGCTGACGCAATGGACCAGTTCCACGAGCGGAGTGAATTGCCGGACGGCCATGTTCTGTCGCGCAATCAAGAATTGAGCATGTATGTGGAACAATCGGCGGTTTTGTATCGCGAAGCGCGCAATCGATTTGCGAACGCGCTACTTGAACAATGTGCCCAAAACGGGCGCGGTCGGCCCGAATCCCGCGCCGCGGCGGCCGCGTTTGCTTCCGATTCGGCGGCTTTCGGCGTAGAGCGCAAAGTGGCAAGCGGCGCGAGCTTCCTCGGTCGCGCAAAGCCGGCTATTGTGCTTGGGGCTCGCTGCTGCCCGGTGGGGTAATGGCCGGTTCATCGGCCCAGACCTGGGAAGCCGCGACCAGTTTGCAGAAAACGCCATCCTCGCGCACAATCACGACTTCTTTCCCATCCCGCGCTTCCTGAAACAGATCGGAAAACGTTCGCGCGCACAATCCAGCTCGTAGGTTGCCATCTGTGTATCCCGCTCATTTACCGGAGCCCTGCTGGACGGATTTTGTATTTGAGCCTTCAATTCGCTGGTAATCGGAGTAGGTCTCGTCTGCTTGAGAACGGCGGTTGAACAGAAACAGAACTTTGGAATGAGATTTCATTGAAAAGTGCTTAGGCTGCCATATTCCGTTGCCGACGGGCATCTTCTCTAATTCGAACCGCGTTCCCGGTTGGACCTGCGCGAGAAAACCCTCGATGGATACTGGCCGGATGACTTTGGCTGTGACTTTTACCCACTGATACGTTTCGGCGTCGATCCAGAGCTGCCCTTCCATTCCGAGTAGGACTTGTGTCTCCATGTTAGGAGGGTTGTATCCGGGTTTTGGGGTCGCCTTAAGAAGATAAACGTCACGCGACTCCATTTTTCGCGTGCCTACAAACTTAAAGTCGAAAGCTTTGGTCAGTTGCTGCATGAGTTCGTGATCGCGATGGCGGTCTTTCTCATATTTGGCGATGCGATTCTTTCTGTCGCTGCTTGACTCCGCCTGACGCCGCGCTTTTTCCTGCTCCAGCTTTTTTTCTTCCTGAACGCTCTGGCTTTCCGAGAGCGGCTTCCCGTTTATCGCGATCAAGCGCTGATAGGGCGACCCATCGATCATGTACACCTGGTAAGTTTTCGAGTTTGGCCCGTCGCGATCTTCTTCGCGGTAATTGAAATAGGGCGCGGCTTTAAAGTCCCTTTCATTCGCTTCGACAGACTTTTGAATAATAGTTTGGACGTCTGGCGACACGCACAGGGCGGTCATCGGAACGAGCGCCAGCGAGAGCAGCGCGCACCGGCCGATGATGGCGGATTCTAATTTGGGCAGATTGAGCAATTTTCGTTCCTTACCCTAATAGACGCGCAACGGGCGCCACTTGAAACGACCGGTTTGTAGACGGATCGGTGAACCGGAACGGAGCTCTAAATCCTATTCGGCTATTGCCTGCCACTTCAGAGTTTCGCGCGCCGAGCCAAAGGCGATTCGTCGTACCGTTGCAGCAGTTCCTCCGGTCCGGAATAGATCGCGATGCAGCCAGCTTCGCGCAACACCCGTTCCGGAAATCCTCCGCATAGTACACCGACAGTCCTCAGATTGGCGCGACCAGCCGCTTCCGCGTCGTGCGGACTGTCCCCGACAACAACGATGTTCTCCCGCGAGACCGGCTCTTTCAGCCTCTGAATAGCAGCCTCGAAAATATCCGGATGGGGCTTCGATTTTTCGGCGTCGCCGGACGAGGTTTCAACCTGAACCAGGTCTTCAATGTTGGCGATACGCTCATATGCGCCCAATTCATCTTTTTTGGCCGACGATGCCAGAGCGAGTTTCTGGCCGTTTGCTTTGATTTTTTCGAACAGCGGGCGCACGCCGGGAAACGCTTTTATCCGCGGCAGGTATTTCTCCTTAAACAACTTGCCGCGGAACTCTTCTATCTGATTTCCCTTGGCCCCCAGTTCGTCCGGATCGAGAAATTCAGGCATGAGCTGATCGCCGCCCTTACCGATCTGACTCCGAATCGCATCAAATCGAATTTCATGCCCGAAATGCCGGAATGCCTCCTGCCATGCCTTCGCGTGGAAATCGACTGAATCAACTATGGTTCCGTCGATATCGAAGATCACAGCCTCAGCCATATCTGCGCCTCCAGGCGCTGGTGAGACCGATTCACGCGCGCGAAGGTTTCGGCTTGAGTAAATCTGTTTCCGGTTTCAACGAAACGGCGGTCGGTTGAAGGCCGGCCTTTGCCAGCGCCAGGTAGACAACAAAACCGACGACAAAGCTGTAGACCACCGCAGGCTGTGCGTAGCGCTTGATTTCCGGGGGAACGGGCATGAATGGGAATGGCAGAATGCCGACAAAGAAACCGACAGCCCACGCAATGTAACCGGCCCAGTTGACGCCCCGGCGCGGACCGGCCCATTTCCGGCCGGACAGCAGATAATCCGCCGCGATGGCGCCGCAAATCGGCCCGAACGAGGCTCCGACGATCTGAAAAAACGTCACCAGGTTGGCGGCGGCGCCGGTGATCGCTAGAATAATGCCGATCGTGGCGCCGGTCATGGTGGACATCATCCGCGGCACGCGCGGAATCATTGTGGAGAAACTGTTGCCCGCAATGAACGCGCAGAAACACGTGGGCGTGACCGAAGCCAGCGCGAAAAGGAAAAACATGACACTGGCGACCCAACCGCCGGTTGCTCCGATCACATCGCCGTACGTGATGCTGGTCAAATTAGGATTCAGCGCCCGCGCGCCGGCGACCGAGAGCAGCGGCAGACCTCCCGCAATTAAGACCGGGATGGCGATTCCGACCAGGCCGCCCCATTTCACATCACGCTGGTCGCGGTTGTTCATGCCGAAATCGGCGCCGGCCGCTCCAGCGGTCGCGAAGAATCCGATCACGACGGCGATCAGGACTGTGAACGCCGCAAAGGGATCGGAATTCGTAACCGTATGATGCGATATTCCGGGGGCCGTTCTGGCGAACACAAACAGGATCATCACAAGCGGAATAACGTTCAGGGCAAGCGAGACTTTGGCTACATACTGAATGCCTTTGACGCCAATGTATGCCATGATGTAGCCCCAAAGAATTGCAATGATGGCGAATGCAACAGTTCCGGGCTGAGCATTTGCCTTGACTCCGCTCAAAATGAAGGTGGTCGTCAGGTAAGTCGCAACAGCGAACCAGCCGATCTGCAACAGTCCCATCAGCAGCCCCGGCATCAGATAGCCGCCGGTTGTTCCGAACGTGGAGCTGCCGACCACATACAGTGGATATCCGGTTTTCATGCCCAGCATCGCGGGCGCGTAATAGTAGAGGCCGTAGCAAAGCAATCCGGCGACGACCAGCGCGAGAATGCAAATTCCGACGCCCGCCCGGTCGATGGTCCCTTGGGCAATGGATTGGTAGAACGCAATCCAGAGAAAGACACCGGCATAGCTGGGCGCGGTGTTCACGTACCAGGGCGCACGTTTGGAAATGGGATTGGGCGATGCTTTGGCTAGATAGTCAGGCAGGCTCGGCATAGGTTGGCAGGAATTATATCCCACGGCAAGGCTTGACGCACCAATGCCGCGGGTGATAGCGTCTCCAAATAGTTTGGGAGGACTGTGGGTTGCTCTATGCCGCTTAGTATTCGAGTGTGCTTTCGTGTTTTGCTTTTGACGCTGTTTGTAGGGGCCGGGATGACGGCGCGCGCTCAAGGTCTCGGCACAATCGTCGGAACCGTGACGGACCCATCGGGTGGCGTCGTTCCATCCGCAAAGGTGAAGATCACGGACCAGAGCACGTCGGTTTCTCGTGAAACCATGACAAACGCGCAGGGTTATTATGTTTTCCCGTCCACGCAGCCCGCGACGTATTCTCTGGACATTGACGCAGCCGGCTTTGCCCCGTATATTCGCAAGAACATCGTTCTGCAAGCCGATCAGAGCGCGACGGTGAATGTGGCGCTGCCGGTCCGGCAGTCGACACAAACCGTAACCGTCGAAGGCGCTCCGCCGGAGGTGAATACATCGACCGCGACTCTGAGTGAAGTGGTGGACAGACGCCGGATCGTCGATCTGCCGCTGAACGGGCGCAACGCCGCGAGCTTGGCATTGATCACGGCGGGAACGGTGCTCGCTCCCGGTAGTGACGCCGATCAGGGCAGTTCCAAAACATTTCCCGTCACCGTCACGCTATCCGCGAATGGCTCACGTCAAAACCAGACCAGCTTTCGTCTTGACGGCGCAAACAACAATGACATCTACACAAACGTAAACCAGCCGTTTCCGTTTCCGGATGCGCTTCAGGAGTTCAGCGTACAGACTAGCAATTATTCGGCGCGGTACGGCGGAAACGCCGGCGGCGTCGTAAATATCGTCACGAAATCCGGAGCCAACGAACTGCACGGCGACTTGTTCGAGTTCAACCGGAATGCGGTTTTCAACGCCCGCAACTTCTTCGCGTCGAAACGCGATCAACTGAAGCGTAATCAATTTGGCGGAACGCTCGGCGGTCCAATCGTCATTCCCGGCCTTTACCACGGCAAAAATAGGACGTTTTTCTTCATCGGCTATCAGGGAACACGCATCCGGAACGTAAGCAACTCGAGTAATGCGTACGTGCCGACAACGGCGGAGTTAAACGGCGATTTCTCGGCATTTCTGAACGCATCCAATCCGAATAACCCGCTTGGCAAAGTAGCGCAAATCAACGATCCGAGGGGTGGGACATTCGCGGGCAACATCATTCCAGTCAGCCGCTTCGATCCAGCTTCTCTCGCTTTGATGAAATATCTTCCCGCCGCCAGCGGCAGTGGGCTCGTCTTCTACGGCCAGCCGCTTGCACAGAATTTCGACGAGATGGTCAGCCGTGTCGACCACAACATTTCCGACAAGGACCGGCTCACCGGGCGGTATTTCTTCGACCGCTTCTACAATGCACCGTCGCTCGACCTGAAGAATTATCTGAACAACAGCAGCTTTACGGTAATCGATTCACATAACCTGATGCTGAACGAGACGCACATTTTCAGCCCAACGATATTGAACGACTTCCGGATCAGCTATGCGCGCGAGGCTTCACAACGAGGACCGGCGAGCGGCAGCATCAATGCCGCCGATCTCGGCGTGAATGTCTACGAGCCGCCAGGGGACAAAATCATCGAGAGCCTGTCGGTCAACGGATTCTTCAGCATTTCGCAAACTGATCCGGCGACGTTCACCCGTAATCAGTACAATCTGAGCGACTCGTTTAGCTGGGTGATTGGAGCGCATTCGCTGAACTTCGGCGTGGACGCCAGCAGGGCGCAAGTCATCCTGCGCAATCAATTCCTGCAGCCTGGTCAGTTCACGTTTACCGCCGATGTGACGAATCTTGCGATGGCCAGCTTTCTGCTCGGGCAGCTCCGCACGTTCCGCCAGGGCAATGGCGAATTCAAGGACAACTTGGTGAACAGTTTCGGTCTTTACGTGCAGGACGATTATCACGTCTCGCGAAAACTGACTTTGAATCTGGGCCTCCGCTACGATCCATTCTTCCCGTGGCAGGAGATCAGAGGCCGAGTCGAGCAGTTCAGGGCCGACGCGTACTCCGCCGGGCTTCAATCGCAGCAGTTCATCAACGCGCCCCCGGGACTGCTGTTCCCAGGCGATCCAGATGTGCCTAAATACGGCATACGCGGCAGCTATAAGAATTTTGCTCCGCGTATCGGGTTTGCTTACGACGTGAGCGGGAACGGAAAAACAAGCATCCGCGGAGGATTCGGGATGTTCTACGACTCGCAGCAGAACGGAATCTACAACAACCGGTTCGTCGATGTGACGCCGTTCAGTACGCAGATCACTTTAACCGATCCCAAAGGATCGTTCAGCAATCCCTATGCCGGAATTACAAATCCGTTCCCCGCGCCGTTTCCGCCTCCGAAAGACATTGCGTTCCCGTTGCCGCTGTTGGTTGTGACATACGATCCGGGGAACGACGCACAATATCAAACGCCCGTGTCTTACGACTACAATCTGACGGTGGAGCGCCAGTTTGCCGGCGATTGGATGTTCCGGCTCGGATACGTCGGCTCGCACGCCAGTCACCTGCTCGAAACCATCGAGTTGTCGCCGGCGGTGTACATCCCCGGCAGCAAGCTCAGCACGGACCAGCGAAGGTTATTCCCGGAATATGGCAGTATTGCGCAAGCCGCACAGGACATCAACTCCAGTTACAACTCTCTCCAGGCGACCATCCAGAAACGGTTCTCGCGCGGTCTCACCATCCTGGCTAATTACACGTGGTCCAAGTCGATTGACGATCTGCCACGCGGTCAGGGCGTGGGCACCGTGGTTTCGGGCAATTCTTCGCCGATCCCGTGGAATCAGCCCGGACGGCATCAATTCGATAGGGGCCCATCGGAATTCGACCACACGCACCGCCTGGTGACCAGTTTCGTTTGGGATCTGCCGACGCTGGCAAACCGGTCCGCTTTTCTGCGGTATGTCGCGGGGGGATGGCAGCTATCGGGATTGCTATCGGCGCAATCCGGCGGCCCGCTCACCATTCTGGCAGGCAAGGACCAATCCCAAACCGGGCTCGGCAGTGATCGCGGCGTTGCGGTCAGCAGCAACGTTTTCGGACCGGGCGGCTGCGGATTGAGCGCTCCGTGCGTTAACGATCTGGAGCCATCGGCATTTGCGCTTCCCCCAACCGGAACATACGGCACACTTGGGAAAGGCGTATTTCGCGGACCTAATCTCATCACCTACGACGGAGGCCTATTCAAGGACATACCCGTATATCGCGAGCGTTATCGCATTCAGTTCCGTGCTGAGTTTTTTAATCTATTCAATCGCGTGAATCTGAACGACCCGGGCACGACGATCGCGAACGCGGGATTCGGCAGCATTAAGGGTGCGGGCGATCCAAGAATTGGGCAACTCGCTTTGAAGTTCCTGTTCTAGCGCGCCTCCGAAGCAAGGAACGGAACTCGGAGGCGGGTTCCGCAACGCGATCCGCCCGGTCGGTTCCGGACTTTACGCTCGATGGCAGACGCCGTGCACAATAGAACAGTGACACGCTGGGCGCGACTTGTATTGTTGAGCTTTGCAATCGGACTTTTGCTGGCCATTGCCTACATCGTCCGAAGCGCATTGCTTGTCGTCTACGTCGCCGCGGTATTTGCGGTGGTTCTGACTCCAGCCGTAAATGCCGTTCACCGGGTGTCTCTCTTAGGCTGGCGGCCCAGCAGAGGCGCCGCCATTCTGATCATCCTGGCAACGATTGTAACGGCTCTCGTTCTACTGTTCGTCTTTGCGATTCCTCCGATCGTCTCGGATCTTGGAGATCTTGGCAAACAATTGCCAAGACGACTCAATAACCTACGTGACAGAATGAGTTCCGTTCCAATCCTGCGAAACGTGAATTTCAGCGGTCTCGAACGCTACTTCGGAACCATCGCGGGTGGTGTGGCGAGTCTGATTACAAATACAACCCAGGCAGTCATATCCGCCGTTGCAATTGTCACGCTCACCGCGTATCTGATTCTCGATGGCAACCGCGTATTCAATTGGTCTATGTCGCTGTTTCCGAGGGAAGTTGCAGAGCGCCTCAGGCCGACGCTGTTGCGGGCCGGCGCACGCATGCGGAAATGGCTAATAGGTCAGGCAATGCTGATGTTGATTCTTGGGTCCGCCAGCGCCGTCGTCTTTGGGCTAATCGGCATCCGATACTTCTATCTGCTTGCTGTTTTTGCCGGTGTCGCCAATATTATCCCGCTGCTTGGCTCAGTTTTAAGTTTTGTCTTGGCAACCTTGATCGCCCTCACGGATTCCCTTTGGAAAGTGACCGGAGTCTTAATCTTTTATCTGGTCTACCAACAGGTAGAGAACGCGTTTTTGACCCCCAGAATCATGAAGTCGCAGGTACAGCTATGTCCCTCCGCAGTCCTTATAGCACTGTTGCTCGGGGGAGAACTGGCGGGAGTCACTGGGGCTCTCGTCGCTATTCCATCAGCGGTCTTGTTTTCAGAAATCATCGATGAATACGTAGCGAATCGCGAGTAATCGCCACGCAGAGGCGGTCCGAGTCTATTGGTTCAGCGAATCGAATTTCGCCACTCACCGGGCAGGCGCGGCCGGGTTTGGGAAAAGGAGAGACAGGCCGATGGAAGCGGCCAAGAGCAAAGCGATCACGGCGAGCGAAATCGTAATGGGGAAATGGCCTCCCCACTGCATGTTCAACCACGACATTTTTAATCCTACAAAGATCAGAACCGCAGCCAGCCCATAGCGAAGGAGATGGAAGCGGCCGACGGCGCCGGCCAGCAGGAAATACATCGACCGCAGCCCGAGAATCGCGAAGACGTTCGATGTGTAAACGATGAACGGTTCGTTAGTGATGGCAAAGATCGCGGGCACGGAATCGACGGCAAAGAGAATGTCGGCGGTTTCAATGGCGGCAAGCGCCAGCAGCAGCGGCGTCGCGTGGGGTTTGCCATCGATTCGGACCAGCATCCGCTGGTCGCTCAAATCCGGCGCCACGGGCAGGAACTTGCGAAATAACCGGAGCACCCAGTTCTTCTCCGGCTCGATTTGCCGCTCGCGCCCCAGCATCATCTTCAGCCCGGTAAAGACAAGAAATAGGCCAAACAAAATGACCACCCACTCGAACCGAAGCAAAGTTGAGCCCAACGCGATAAAAATTCCGCGAAACAGTAAGGCGCCCAAGATTCCATAAAACAGGACA
The DNA here is from genome assembly GCA_000381625.1 of Bryobacterales bacterium KBS 96. Lineage (GTDB taxonomy): Bacteria > Acidobacteriota > Terriglobia > Bryobacterales > Bryobacteraceae > KBS-96. The sequence continues at coordinate 5,363,718 of KB906767.1, read as the reverse complement.
CGATGATGAAATTCAGAGGGAATCCGAAAATACCCGAATATGAGCACGAAGACGAACATATTGTCGAGCGAAAGAGACTCTTCGACGACATACCCCGTGAGGAATTCGAGAGATGCCTGTTTCGCGCGCATATCCCCAAAGTTCCACCACGCGTACCAGTAAAGCCCGAAACAGAACACCATGGCGAGCGCAACCCATATACACATCCATAGGGCTGCCTCGCGGAAAGTCGGCGCATGCGACTTCCGATGAAAGACGCCCAGGTCAAGCGCGAGCAGCACGAGAACGGCGGCGGTAAACGCGATATAGAGCCACCAGTAGCCGGCGAACGGAAACAGAGCGGTAGCCATTCGCGATCACCAGCTTTCCATTACATCCAGTGGACCGGCATCCGCTGAACCGGAGACTCCACCAGGCGATCCCGCGCGGAGCAGGGCTGCATTTCCACCGAATGACAAGCGCTTCCTAGACACGCTTTCAGATAAGCATCCCAACGGCCGGGCCGGCAACTAGAAATTTTGAAACCTTTGACGCGATTTCTTCGATATATTGGGCGGCCCGACCTCCTGCATACGTTCCAATGCGAAGCTGAGACGTATGCAGGCCCGGGCCGTTCCGTCGAACTTCGATTTTCGCCGTGAAGTTTCACGTATGCTCAGGCTGGCCGTTCCGGTGGTGCTGGCCGAACTGGGATGGATGTCGATGACCATCGTCGACACCATCATGGTGGGCCATCTAGGCCCGGCGGCTATCGGCGCGACCGGAATCGGCAGTAGCGCCTACTATTCGTTCGCCATCTTTGGCATGGGCCTTCTGCTCGGTCTGGACACGCTGGTTTCACAATCGTTCGGCTCTGGCGACCGCGAGGATTGCCATCATTCATTGGCACAGGCCGTATATCTGGCGCTGCTGATGACGCCTTTGCTGATGACGTTATTCGCGTTCATGCCGCCGGTGTTTAATGCTTTCGGAGTGAATGAGCAAGTAAGCGCTCTTGCGGGACCCTATCTCACGATGCTTAGCTGGAGCACACTGCCGCTGCTGCTATACGGCGCGTGCCGGCGTTATCTGCAGGGAGTCGGACATGTGCGACCCGTGATGTTGGTTCTGCTGACTTCGAACCTCGTGAACTGGTTGGGCAACTGGCTGCTGATCGATGGGCACTGGGGATTGCCCGCACTCGGCGTTCCCGGCTCCGCAATGTCCACCTGTTTCGCCAGACTCTATATGGCCGCGACTCTTGCGGCGTTCATCTGGTGGTTGGAGCGAGGAACGGCGCCGGGCTTCGCCAGCCTAATCCGGAAACCGGACACCAAGCGAATTGGGCTTCTGCTCCGCATCGGCTTCCCCGCAGCGACCCAGATCCTGCTTGAAATCGGAGCTTTTGGCGCCGCCGCTATTCTGGCTGGCCGACTCACGCCCGCGGCGCTTGCCGCGCATCAGATTGCGCTCAACTGCGCGGCGCTCAGCTACATGGTTCCGCTTGGAATCTCTTCCGCCGCCGCAGTTGCCGTAGGCCAGGCAATCGGGCGGCGCGATCCCGTTTCGGCGAGGCGCGACGGCTTCATCGCTATCGGGCTGGGCTGCGCGTTCATGCTGTGCGCCGCGATTACGTTCCTGGCGGCGCCAGGGCCGATTCTTCGGGTGTACACGGATGATGCTCGTGTACTCACCGTTGGGACGGGGCTACTGGCGATTGCGGCACTCTTTCAATTGTTCGATGGAATACAGACCGTCGCCACGGGAGCGCTGCGCGGGATCGGCAATACGCGCACGCCCATGCTGGTAAATCTCGGCGGTTATTGGTTATTCGGGCTGCCGGTTGGATATCTGCTCTGCTTCCAGGGAAAACTGGGGATTTATGGCTTATGGATTGGGCTTTCAATGGCCCTGATCGCGATCGCTCTGTTCCTGACGTACTCCTGGCAGCGCAACTCGCGCGCCCTGGCAATCGACGCAGCAAGCATTACACTTCCGCCCGCCGCGCCATAGGACAAAGCCGGTTAAAACCGACGGACAGGATGTTACCATCCGAGCAGGACTAATCTCTTTCAGTGATCTGATAGGGAAAGGTCGCCTGCCCGATATGTCCTGCCCACATTTCCCCACTTATTGTTCCTTTGAAACCAACTTTCGATATTCCGACTCTCTCCTTCGAGTCTGCAAATTATCGAAAATGAGTGGATCTGGATTTTTGAGGCAAGCGCTTTGACGGCCATGCTGGGACGTCCTCTGCGGTTCTCTATCATTGCATTAATAGCAACGTTCTTGCTGGGGCCCGCCGCACAAGCGGCGAATTTGCCATTCACTCAACTGGTGGTCTTCGGCGATAGTGTTTCAGACGTTGGGAATGGCACGATCATTTGGGGACCCTTCACACCACAAAGCAATTATTCCAACAACCGTTATACGGATGGTCCCAATACGACACCGCCCACCAGCCAACCTGCGCTGATCTGGACGGATCAACTAGCGGCGAAACTGAACTTGAGCGCTCCGACGGCTTCACTCGCGGGCGGCACGGATTATGCGGCTACCGGGGCGACTGTGACGGACGGCTCGCCTCAGTACCCGAGCCTTGCGACACAGGTGCAGGAGGCAATTGCCGCGGGGGTCTCACCGACGGCGCTCTACGCATTCTGGGGCGGCGCCAACGATATTACGAATCAGACGGATCCGTCGGTTGTGAGCGCGGCGGCAACGGCCGCGGCGCAAAACATCGGCCAACAGATTTCGGAATTGGCTGCCCAGGGGGCGAAATACTTTGTGTGGATCAATATGCCCCCGTTTGACAGGATTCCGGGGCAGGCCCCAAATGCGGAACTGAGTAGCGCGTTTGGCGAAGCAAGCATCGCCTACGATCAGCAACAAGCCTCGGAAATAGCGCAACTCCGGAATCAATACACGAGCCAGGGAGTGATTATCGCCAGCGTCGACATGTATGCCCTGTTCACGAGTTTCATGGACAATCCGGCGGCATACGGCTTTATCAACGCGACCGACAATGCGGCAGATCAGCCAGTGGACCCCGACCAATACTTTTTTTGGCAGGCGGGGCATTTCACGACAGCCGGTCATATGGTCGTGGCTAATGAAATCTACCGCGTCGTTCAACGTGTGTTTTCCGGGGCTGGCAGAACTGGAAATGGTAGTTCGGGACCGGGCAATCGGAAGCTGAATTTAACCGGCGGCGGGCGATGGGACTTTACGGTCTGGCGGCCCTCTAACGGCGCTTGGTATACAGATTCCAACAGCAATCCCGCGGAGAGCCAATACCAGGGGTGGGGCGCCTTATCCGATACGCCGATTCCAGGCGATTACGATGGCGACGGCATCACCGACCGCGCCGTGTGGAGAGCAGCCGATGGCCACTGGTACATCATCCCGAGCAGTAACCCAACAGCCGCTTACTCCCTGAAATGGGGTTCAATGGGCGACATTCCGGTACCCGGCGATTATGATGGCGACGGAAAGACCGATATTGCCGTCTGGCGCCCATCAAGCGGCATTTGGTACATCATTCCCAGCAGTGCGCCGGGCGCCCCGTTCGCGAGGCAGTGGGGTCTCCCAGGAGACATTCCCGTGCCGGCGGATTACGACGGCGATGGAAGAACGGATTTTGCGGTCTGGCGTCCATCGGAGGGTAACTGGTACATCCAGCACATTGCAGATTCCAGCGTCACCGGCCAACAGTGGGGACTGCCCGGAGACGTTCCCGTGCCCGGCGATTATGATGGCGACGGAAAGATCGATTTGGCAGTTTGGCGGCCGTGGACCGGCGTCTGGTACGTGATTTCGAGCAACTCGGGCGCGGCGAGCGCCGTGCAATGGGGGGAGGCGGGGGATGTTCCCGTTTACGGGGATTACGACGGGGACGGGAAAGCCGACTACATCGTATGGCGTCCAGCAAACGGGATGTGGTGGGTAGACCCAAGCAACAGCCCATCTGCTCCAATCACACGACAATGGGGCGCTAAGGGCGATATACCGTTCTAGCTGTTCCTCCGAGTAGCAACCTCGCTGCCTACAATAGTTTCGTGGTTCCAATTGTTGTCATTGGCGGCGGACTTGCCGGATGCGAAGCGGCGTGGCAGGCCGCCAACGACGGCGCCGAAGTGATTTTGTATGAAATGCGTCCTGCAAAACGGACGCCCGCTCATAAGACCGATTCATTCGGCGAACTAGTCTGTAGCAACTCTCTCAAAACTGAGCAGGAAAACTCCGCGCCGTGGCTGCTGAAGCAGGAGTGCCGGCGTTTGCATTCTCTTCTGATGCGCGCGGCCGCCGCGGCACGCGTCCCCGGCGGGCACGCGCTTGCGGTGGATCGGGATGTCTTCTCCCGGGAGATTTCAAAGGCCATCGAGTCACATCCGCACATTCAGATTCGCAGGGAAGAAGCCACTGCGATTTCGCGCGATGCGATCACGATCGTGGCGACAGGCCCGCTAACCAGCGATGCGCTCGCTGAAGACATCGGCCGGCTCACCGGTTCTGAACGCTTGTATTTCTACGACAGCATTAGTCCGATCGTTTCGGCGGATTCGATCGACATGTCCGTCGCGTTCCGGGCATCGAGATACGGCAAATCGCTCGATGGCGGAGACGACTACATCAATTGCCCATTTACGAAGGAGCAATACGAGGTCTTCGTGACCGCGCTGCTCGAAGCCGCGCATTACGAGCCGCACATTCCGGAAGACAAGACACCGTACTTCGAGAGTTGCCTTCCAGTGGAGGAAATCGCGCGACGGGGACGTGAAACTCTGCGCTTCGGCCCGATGAAACCGATGGGCCTCGAAGATCCGGGGTCGGGGCGGCGGCCCTATGCCGTTGTGCAGCTACGCCAGGAAAATCAGCGAGCCGACAGCTATAATCTTGTCGGATTTCAGAACCACATGAGATTCGGCGATCAGGCGCGAGTCTTCCGGCTGATTCCCGGACTGGAGCAGGCCGAATTTATCCGATTCGGGCAAATGCACCGAAATACCTATATCAATTCGCCGCTGCTACTGAGACCTACACTGCAATTGAAGAGCAATCCGAGAATCTTCTTTGCGGGCCAGATTTCCGGTGTTGAGGGCTATGCGGAATCGATTGCAACCGGCCTAATCGCGGGACGGAACGCGGCGGCGCTGGCGCGCGGCGCCATTGTCGAGACATTCCCTCGGGAAACCGCCCTCGGCTCATTAACGCATTACGTAACGAATGCCGATCCAGATCGTTACCAGCCGGCTAATATCACGTTCGATTTGCTGCCCGCTCTTGACGAGGAAGACAGGAAGCGGATGCGACACGACAAAAAGGCGCGTCACGCCGAGGTCTGTCGGCGAGCGATTGCCGCCATGGATGAAATGCTCAGCGTTCCCGCCGGAGCCTAAGCCTTGGCGGCGCTACGGTTATCCATCGAGCGATACCTCGCGGAACTCACGAGGCGCGGCGCATCCGCGAATACGCTGCGCAGCTACGTTTCGGATCTCGAACAATTCACTACGTTCCTGGAACCTCCTGGGGAGATGGCGCCCAATGTCGAAAACATCGATCGGAATACGTTGCGCGAGTGGCTGAGTTATCTGTTCAGCAGGGGTCTGACTACGATTAGCATCAGGCGTAAAGTGGCGGCGGTGCGCTCGTTATTCAAATTCCTGCGGCAGGAAGGCGTCCTCACTGTGAATGCAGCCGCGCGCCTGCGCACGCCGAAGCTCCCACAGAAACTGCCGGACGTGATGCCGGAGGAAAAAACGAACCGCATGCTGGATGCCGTGGACGCGGGCGACCCCATTGAAAAACCCTCGAGGGAACGCGATGTGGCCTTCCTTGAACTGCTGTACGGATGCGGCATTCGCGTGAGCGAGTTGGTCGGGATCGATCTGGAAAATATAGATCTCAACGAACGCTGGCTCAAAGTACGCGGCAAAGGGAATAAGGAACGGCAGGTGCCCGTTCCCGAGCGCGCGGCGGCCGCAGTGGAGCGTTACCTCGCCGTGCGTAAGCCGAAACCGGGAGAACACGCGCTTTTTCTAAATAATCGGGGCACTCGCCTGACCGACCGGCGCGTCCGCGATCTGGTGAAATTCTATGCTCTCGCAACCACCGGCGACTCGACGGTGCATCCCCACAGCTTCCGTCACGCCTATGCCACGCACCTGCTGGCGGACGGGGCGGACTTGCGCGCAATTCAGGAGCTTTTAGGTCATGCCCGCCTCTCCACCACACAGAAATACACCAAAGTCTCGCTAGCGGACGTCATGGCTGTCTACGATAAAGCGCATCCAAAAGCATGACCGCTATGCCGGATAGAGCATCCCGCGCGTGCCGCTGTGTTGAAATAAAGGTTTGAAAATGCAGAGGAAAATTCGCTCGACCACCATTTTGTGCGTGCGCCGCAATGGGAAGGTGGTGATTGCCGGTGATGGACAAGTCACCATGGGCAACGAGGTTCTGAAGAGTGGCGCTCGAAAACTGCGGCGTTTCCACAACGGCAAAATTATCTCGGGTTTCGCGGGGTCGACAGCGGATGCTTTCTCCCTGTTTACGCGTTTCGAGGCAAAGCTGGAACAACATAACGGCAACCTGTCGCGCAGCGTCGTGGAACTGGCCAAGGATTGGCGCACGGACAAGATGCTGCGTCATCTGGAAGCTCTGCTGCTGGTCGCGGACGAAGGAAACATGTACATCGTCAGCGGCACGGGCGACGTCATCGAGCCAGATTCTCCGGTCACCGCAATTGGCTCGGGAGGCTCCTTTGCCAAATCGGCAGCTATCGCCCTGCTTGAAAACACTAATCTGGGCGCGCGTGACATCGTCGAAAAGGCGATGAAGATCGCAGGTGAGATCTGCATCTACACCAATGACAATGTCACCTACGAGGAGCTGGGCTGATGGTGATCTACTTACCTCAACAATCGTCGGAAGAAACACCACTGCTCGATGAACTGACACCGCGTGAGATTGTCGCCGAACTCGATAAGCACGTGATTGGGCAGGGGGACGCCAAACGGTCCGTGGCTATTGCGCTGCGTAACCGTGTACGCCGGCAGAAGCTGGATCCCGAAATGGCGGACGAGGTGATGCCGAAGAACATTCTGATGATTGGCCCGACCGGCGTCGGCAAGACCGAGATTGCCCGCCGCCTCGCGAAGCTTGCCAATTCGCCGTTTCTGAAGGTGGAAGCCAGCAAGTTCACCGAAGTCGGCTATGTAGGCCGGGACGTCGAATCGATTATTCGCGACCTGGTGGATATCGCAATTGACATGGTGCGCGAAGAGAGGCTGGAGCAGGTGGCTGAGCGCGCCGAACAAAATGCGGAGGAGCGGCTGCTCGATCTGCTAATGCCTCCCCAGCCCGAACAAAGCGAAAGTCTCGAGCGAACTCGTGAGAAGCTCCGTGAGAAACTGCGCTCGGGCAAACTCGACGACCGCATGGTGGAAGTGGACGTAAAGGAACGCGGCCCCACCTTCGAAGTTTCAACAAACGGAAATGTCGAGGAGATGGACATCAACCTGAAAGATGTCATCCCTGGGCTGTTCGGCGGCCGCACACGCAAGCGAAATATGCGGGTGGCAGAGGCATTGGAGTATCTGATCCAGGAAGAAGAGCAGAAACTCGTGGACATGGACCAGGTGACGCGAATCGCGCTCGAACGCGTGGAGCGCAATGGCATGGTGTTCCTGGACGAGATTGACAAGATAGCCGGGCGAGAAGGCGGCCACGGTCCTGATGTCAGCCGGGAGGGCGTCCAGCGGGACATTCTGCCGATTGTCGAGGGCACGACAGTGAACACGCGGCACGGCTTTGTTCGCACCGACCACATACTTTTTATCGCAGCAGGCGCCTTTCACGTCTCCAAGCCGAGCGATCTGATTCCCGAATTGCAAGGCCGTTTTCCGATCCGAGTCGAGTTGCGCTCCTTAACGGAAGAGGATTTCATCCGGATTCTGAAGGAGCCGAAATCGGCATTGGTCAAGCAATACATGGCATTGCTCGAAACCGAGGGGATCAAGCTGGCCTTCAGCGACGATGCAATTCAGGAAGTGGCTCGATTTGCGGCGCAAGTCAACCAAAGCATGGAGAACATTGGGGCACGCCGTCTGCATACGATCATGGAAAAGCTTCTCGAAGAGATTTCGTTTAACGGTCCGGATCTGAAAAAGAAGAACATCAGAATCGATTCCGAATATGTTCGGAAGCAACTCGCCGATATTGTAAAAGACCAGGACCTCAGCAAGTACATTCTTTGATGCGGCGACCTGTTTCTCTTGGGACCGCTGTAGTAGTCGTGTTCCTGTTCCTGTCAAGCTGTGGCTACATCGGCCCCGTGTTGCCGCCTTCTCTCCACATTCCGGTGGCAATCAAGAATCTAACCGTGCAAGAGGTTGGAACGAAGCTCACTTATCAGTTCACGCTGCCGGGTGAAACAAGCGACGGCGTTTTTATCCGCAGGTTCGATTCGATCGATCTGCGAATCGGCCCTGATGTGAAGCCCTTCGATCTGGATACCTGGGCAGCCGGCGCGACACGGCAGCAGATTCCGCTTCCCGAGCCGCGAAAGAAGAAAAAGGGCGATTCCGAGGAACCCGATCAACAAATCGCGTCGTCGATTGCAGCCTCCAGCCTGGCCGGCAAACGTGTCGTTGTCGCAGTTCGCACCGCCGTACGCGGCGAACGATTTTCGCAATGGTCGAACATTGTGCGGATCAAGGTAGTGGAGCCGCTGCTCCCGCCGGTTGTGAAACCCGACAGCGATCCGAAAGGCGTGAGACTAACATGGCCGGCCCAGCGTTCCGGGCTGAAATACCGTGTACTACGGCAAGGTCCGAAGGAGTCGCGGGCCGTGGAAGTGGCCGTGGTCGACAAGCCGGAATTCGTCGATGCCGGTGCGGCGTATGGGACACTCTACCACTACACTGTGATCGCATTAGACACCGACGATGACGCGAACGCACAGAGTGAGCCGTCAGAAGCTGTGTCGATCACTCCTGAAGATAAATTCGCACCGTCCGTTCCGTCCGGCCTCACTGCTCTGGCGACGCCCAATAGCATTGAACTGTCCTGGAGCCGCAGTCCCGAGCCGGACACCAAGGGTTACGCGATATATCGTTCGGTTGACGGTGGACCATTTCAACGCGTGGCCGGCCTTTTAGCTCTTCCAACATACAGCGATAAGGACGTTCAACAGGGCAAGAAGTACCGCTACGAAGTGAGCGCGATCGATGAACACAACAACAAGAGCGATCGTTCGGCGGCGGTAGAAGTGACCTTTTGACACAATCGGATAGTACCTGCCTCTGTTAACATCGGATTCAAGGCTGGCGTCCCGGCAGGCAACTGGTACAGCTAACGGTGGAGCCACAGTATCCATGAGCGGCACATCCAATGAAGATTTTTCTCGATAGCGCAAATCTACAAGAGCTGCGGAAAGGCGCGGCATGGGGCATCGTCGACGGTGTTACGACGAATCCGTCCCTTATCGCCAGAGAAGGCGTTCCGATGGAAGAACAGATCCGAAAGATCTGCGATATTGTCGACGGCGATATTAGCGCTGAGGTCGTTTCGACCGAATCGAGAGAGATGATAGCGGATGGCCGGAGACTCGCCACGATTCATAAGAACGTTGTCGTGAAACTGCCGCTGATCCGCGACGGAATCCAGGCAGCCAAGGCTTTGTCGAGCGAAGGAATTCGCGTGAACGTCACGCTGTGCTTCTCCGCGGCGCAAGCGCTGCTCGCGGCCAAGGCCGGGGCATACATCATCAGCCCGTTCATCGGCCGTATCGAGGATACCGGCTGGCCAGGCATGGACCTGATTGAAGATATCGCTGCCATCTACTCAAAGCACGGCTATCGGACGCAAGTGCTTGCGGCTTCAATTCGCGGGGCCTTGCATGTCGTTGAGGCGGCCAAGGCGGGAGCCCACATCGCGACGATGCCCTTCAAAGTACTGGACCAGTTGTTCGATCATCCTTTGACGGAAAGGGGACTGAATCAGTTTCTCTCCGACTACAACAAGGCTTTCGAGCTGGTTAAATCCTGATCGAGATGCCCTTCGGGCTATACGAAATACTTATCAATTGGAGCGTTCCGATCGGGTCGGCTGCAACCGTGATCGGATTGGCGGCAATTGCGTTTTTTCTCCTCCGCAGACGCGTTTCTCCGGACGAGGCTGAGCGGCTTCGACGGTTGAATGTCGGCGCCCACGGACGTTTGCTCGAAGGGATGGTGACCGACGTACACGAGAATACGGTTTATTTCACGTATTCAGTGCGCGGTGTCGAATACCAGGCAGCACAGGATTTATCCAGGTTATTGGATAGAGTTCCGGGAGAGATGCACACGCTGATTGGCCCGACCACGCTGAAATACATAACCAACAATCCGGCCAACTCAGTCGTGCTTTGCGAGCAGTGGTCGGGACTGAGAAACGCGGAACGTTGAACGCTGTTTATTCCTCATGCCGGCTCGCGCGAGTGAGCCGGTCCAGAATGCCAGCCCACTCGACCGTTGCGGGCGGCTTCCGAATGGCAATCCATTCCCAGCCTTCCCCATCCGCGGCGTGCAACTCCGAATAAAGGGACGCAGCAAAGGACTCGGGCTCACCGGGAAAATTCAGCAGCCTTCCACGGCCTTCCGGCAGCGCTTCTCTGGCATCCAGCAAATACAAGGGAGTTTTTGGCGCATAGTGCCGCTGATGGAGCCCCGGCGCCACGTGGCCAGCGCCATCCGCAGGTTGCGACCCCAGATCGACCGGGCCGATTATCTCCTCGATTTGCCGCTGCGAAATCATACCTGGCCTCAGCAGGATGCGGCGCCCGCCCACCAACGACAGAACCGTGGACTCAATTCCGACCTCGCATGGTCCCGCGTCGAGAATGCAATCCACACGGCCGCCTAGGGCAACGCGGACATGCTCCGCCGTGGTGGGGGAAATCTCCATGAATCGATTGGCGCTTGGCGCCGCAACGGGAACACCGACCAGGCGAATCAGTTCGAGCGCCACCGGGTGCGCCGGCATCCGGACGCCCACAGTATCCAACCCCGCAGTCACCAGCGCCGGTACTTCCAGCCGCTTCCTGAGAATCAGCGTCAGCGGTCCGGGCCAGAATCGCGCGGCTAGCTTTTGTGCAGCCTTCGGCCACTCGGCAGCGACTTGTGGCGCCATTTCCAAATCGGCGATATGGACAATCAGCGGACTCGTGGAAGGGCGCCCTTTAGCCTCGTAGATACGGCGCACCGCAGCCTCGTCCAGCGCGTTTGCTCCGAGCCCGTAGACGGTTTCCGTGGGAAAGGCGACAAGACCACCCGCACGCAGGATTCCGGCTGCACGAGCGAGTTCAGCTTTGCTGGGGTATGTCATTTGTTGGTAAAAATAGCTCGGTTAAAGGAAACCGCGACCCGCTCCACGGTCTCTTCAACGAAGCCGGCCCCGACTGAACGACCCGCGCACTGAGGTGCGGCGGCTCCGTTTTAAGGTTGCCTTGGCTCAGAGCCGCCTCGCATTAGCGAGCGGGTTCGGGTAACGTACAACCCGCGCTTCGGGATCGTCCAATCGTGAGATAAGCGCTCGCCTATTCTTCCAGTTCGCCCTTGTTGTCACCCGCTGTTTTACCAGTCTTCTTCCAGACAAGAAAAGCATGGATCAGCGGGTCGAGGTCACCGTCAAGTACGCGATCCACATCGCCAATCGCCAGTTTTGTGCGATGGTCCTTTATCAACCTGTAGGGCGCCAGAACGTAGCTTCGGATCTGGCTGCCGAAGTTGATCTCTAATTTGGAATCCTCGACCTTCCGTTCCTCAGCCTTCTTCTTGTCCATCTCAAACTCGTAGAGCTTAGCGCGAAGTTGTTTAATCGCGCTCGCACGATTTTTATGCTGAGAGCGCTCATTTTGGCACTGCACAACGAGACCGGTTGGCAGGTGCGTCATGCGAATGGCTGAGTCCGTCCGGTTTACGTGCTGGCCGCCCGCGCCGCTCGCACGAAAGGTATCGACGCGCAGATCTTCGGGCCGGATATCGATTTTGATCTCGTCATCGATCTGCGGGTAGACAAACACCGAGGCAAACGATGTGTGCCGGCGAGCATTGGCGTCGAACGGCGAGATTCGAACCAGACGATGGACCCCAACCTCGGACTGCAAGCGGCCGTAGATGTTCTCTCCGTTGATCTCGAACGTCGCGGATTTTATACCGGCGCCCTCTCCCTCCAGCCGGTCCGTAATAACCGCCTGAAAGCCATTTCTCTCTGCCCATCGCAAATACATGCGCAGGAGCATTTCCGCCCAGTCCTGGCTCTCGGTCCCGCCCGCGCCTGGATGAATGGTGATGATTGCGTCGCGCGCATCGTTCTCGCCCGATAGCAACATGCCGGTTTCCAGGGCCTCCAACCGACCCTGAAGCGAACTGAACTCGCGCCCAATTTCCGTAGTGACATCTTCACCCTCTTTCGATAGTTCAAAGAGCGTATCGATATCGGACATAGCGTCCGCAACCTGCCTCGAATTGGCGATGGCCTGTTCCAGACGCTTGCGTTGCTGCATCAGGCGCTGGCTCTTTTCAGGGTTGTTCCAGAATTCGGGGTCGCCGATCTCAGATTCGAGATCGGTCAGTTGTTTTTGCTTGGCTGGACCGTCAAAGATAACTCCGAACAGCCTCAGCCTGCTGCCGGAGCGCAACGTACTCTCTTTCTAACTCTTCCAGTGTCATTCAATATCAGTGTAATTGGTCGCGCAACGGACACGGTAGTCCCCCGCGGGCGAGACATGCGTCGCCCCTACACAATCGTTGGCGGAGACGGCGAGCGGGGCAGTGAACTGCCCGCCAGCACGATGAATCGTGCGCCACGGCATTAGAAGATCGCCGGGAGCCAAAACGCTAGCGTGGTTCAGCGACGACGATTACCTTGGAGTTATCGTCGAGTTGGCCCGCAAAGACAACTACGCCACGAGAGTTGATCGACGCTGAGTTAAACAGGATCGATTTAAGCCTATCGAGACCGATGGAATCGCCCGTCCGTATGACCGGAGCGACCGGCGTGAAAATGCCCTGCCCTCCGGCATACGTCGCGTAGAACGCAGCATCTCCACGTTTGCTTACGCCGGCTTGCCCGAACTGCGTAATAGTGGCGCCGCCAATCGTATCGCCCGTCCTCGCGAGCGCGCGAGAACGCTTTAGCGGGTTGATCACGTTTTGGGCTATTTCGAGCGGGTGGTCGGGAACGGGCGGCGCCAGAGCGAAGATTCCGGAGCCGCCGTTATAGTTTGCGAGAGCAATCACCCCACCCTGGCGCGTAATTCCAGACGGATAGCCGAAAACGGTAATCAGCTTTCCATCGATAGTGTCGCCGGTTTTTTTCAGCAACGTTGTGGCCTCCCGGCCATGCGACTCCGCCGTGATAATGCCGGTATCGTTCGGGTCCGCATAATTCTGAAATCCGACGCGGAATGAAACCGTGCCCTGGTCGTTTATTATCGGAACACCCAAATCATTCACAACTCCTCCGGCGATAGTGTCGCCGGCCGTGGCAATGACACGTCCTCGCCTATTGGGTGACGTGGTGAAAATAGCCGTTCCCGTCGGGTACGGCGCCCCTACTAGCGCTTCGAACGCAACCTCGCCCGCATCGTTTAGGCTGGTTCCAGCGTAAAACGTGTTGATTGCCTGCCCGCCGATCGCATCGCCGGTCTTCACGAGCAACCTAGATTGTGTAAAGATTCCGCTTCCATTTGGAAAGCCAGCAAGAAATGCAACCACCCCGCGATCGTTGAGCGAGGGATAACGGACATACGCGAGAGCCTTTCCGTCAACCGTGTCACCACTTTTGACAAGAAGCCTATCAGGCGTAAAGATGCCCTCCCCGCTTGAAAAGCTGGCGGTAAAAACAACTTTGCCCCTCTCATTTAGAACCGGGGCATCTAGCAAATCGAACAGGGTATTCCCGTCAATGCTTTCGCCCGTGCGGGCTAACACTTTGAACGAATATTCGGTCGTTTGCGCGTTCAAGGTCGCAAGAAGGCCAAAATTTACCGCTAGTGCGAGAGTTATTTTTGCTAGAGAAATCACTGGTAACCTCCTTAAAGTAGACCATGCACCCCGTCCTTCGTCCAATAAAGAGATGCTTTTGTATCCGAACCAACCGCCTTTCGATGAATAGACTAACCCATTTACGAAAAGTTCCAGGAAACATAGGACCATAGACTACCTTGCTCCCAATGCCAGACAGGAATCCTGGAAAGAACGCCATTTAGGATATGCTTTCCGGAGTAGAGCGCGTCCGCTCAAGAAAGGTTCATATGGATCGACGTACTTTTTCAAAAAGCATCGCGGGGCTGGCATTCGGCGCGGCTAGCCTTGATCGCGCCAACACCGCGGCAGCCGCCCAGGAAACGCAGGGAGCGGCGCAGGGCGTTCCGTTCGATCTTTCTGTCATGCTGTGGACCGTGTTTCGTAAGCTGCCGTTTGAACAGCGTCTCGAAAAGATCGCCGAAGCCGGTTACAAGAAGGTTGAACTCGTCGGCGAGTACAAGGACTGGTCGGCCGACGATTTCAAACGCGCCAATGCCAAGCGAAAAGAACTCGGCATTACCTTTGACACCACGGCCGGCCTGAAACATGCAGTGGGCAATCCCAAAGAGCGCGAGGCGCTTTTGTCCGACCTGCGCGACGTACTCCCCATTATGGAAAAGATCGAATGTCCGGCCGTCATTATCATGTCGGGCAATGTTGTTCCCGGCATGCCTCGCGACGTCCAGCACGATAGCTGCATTGAGGGGTTGAAAGCCGCTTCAGCGCTTGTTGAAGGCAAGAAGATCAACGGCGAGCCGGTGCGCCTGCTGCTTGAAAACATTGATCCCGAGGAAAATCCTCGTTATTACCTGACGTCCGTCGCGGAGGGATTCGAGGTGATGCGGCAAGTAAATCATCCGCAGGTGCGAATGTTGTACGACTTCTATCACGAGCAGATCGCGGAAGGAAATTTGATTGAGAAGCTCGAAACCAACATCGACTACGTGGGCTTGGTACACATCGCCGATGTTCCCGGCCGCCACGCGCCGGGAACGGGAGAAATCAACTACAAGAACATATTCCGGAAACTCGCCGAGCTCAAGTACAATCGCATTGCCGCGATGGAATTTCTGCCGGTTGGCGATGCGGTCGAGGAACTGCGAAGCGCGCGCGAATTCGCAATTCGGTCGGCCCGGACCTAAACCATTGCAGCGTTTTCCGAACTATCACTCCCGACAAATGCCACGTTTGCTGCCACGGACGAAATTGACAATGCTCTGTGCGTGCTCGGAGGGAATCTCCCGCTCGATACGGACAAGGGCATCGTCGAGTTTCAGCCCTGAGCGATAGAGCAGTTTATATGCCGCCTTCAGGTGATGGATTTCCTGGTGGGTGAAGCCCGCCCGTTTCAAGCCAACCATGTTCAGCCCCTTGGCCGCGATATTGAAATCGGAGTAGAGGAAATATGGCGGTACATCGCTGTTCACGCGAGTGTTGCCGCCGATCATGGCAAGGCGTCCAATTTTCGAATACTGGTGGATGACGACACCGCCGGAAATGAAGGCTTGATCTTCGATCTCGACATACCCGGCGACAAGAGCGCAACTGGCAATCACCGTGTTGTCCCCAATCGTGCAGTTGTGCGCAATGTGGCCCGAAGTCATGATGTAATTTTCATCGCCGATGCGTGTGACGGACTCGGGTTTCGTGCCGCGCGAAATGGTGTAGTGCTCGCGAATCTTGTTGCGGTTCCCCAAGATGAGATAACTGCGCCCGCCGGAGAATGCTTTGTCGAGCGGATCGGTTCCAAGCACGGTTCCCGAGGAGATTTCGTTGCCATCGCCTAGGGTGGTCCAACGCTTTACATAGACATACGGTTCGAGCAGGCAGCGCGCGCCGATAACGACATCGGATTCGATGACGCAAAATTCTCCGATGAACGTGCCGGGACCGACAACGGCGTCCGGATGAACGCGAGCCGTGGAGGCAATCTGGGCGGAAGAGTCGACGGACATACGAGGCGATGAGGCGAACCACCATGTTAACTATGAGGAATGTTTCCAGTCACGGTTGAAGCAATCGCCAGTCTATGCGGAGGCGAGGTTGAGGGCGATGGAGCGCGCGCCATCACGGGCGTCAATTCGCTTGAAGATGCGTCGGACGGGGAACTATCGTTTGTTGCGAACCGGCGCGCGGCTGTACACGCAAAGTCATCGCGCGCTGGATGCCTCCTAGTGGCGGCCGATTTCGACAACTCTTCGCGGCGTACTGTCGTGCGGGTACAAGATCCACGAGCAGCGTTCGCGCGTATGATTTCGGTTCTATGTCCAAAGTCCAAATCCGCTCCGGGAATTCATAGCACGGCGGCGATTGGGAAAGACACACAGATCGGCGATGGATGTTCGATTGCGGCGAACGTGACGATCGGTGAGCGAACAATCGTCGCAGCCAACTCGGTGATTGCGCCAGGCTGTGTCATCGGCAATGATGTGGCAATCGGCGAACATTGCGTACTGCATGCGAACGTAACGGTGTACGATCACGTGCGAATAGGATCGCGCGTAATCCTACATGCTGGTTCGGTGATTGGCGCCGATGGGTTCGGGTTCGCATTCACCGGTGAGCGGTACGAGAAATTCCCACAAATTGGAACTGTTGAAATCGGCGACGATGTCGAAGTTGGGGCAAACGCATGCATCGATCGGGCAGCCTTAGGCGTGACGCGGATAGGTGAAGGAACGAAACTCGACAACATGGTGCACATCGCGCACAATTGTCAGATCGGCAGACACGTTGTGATTGCGGCGCAAACAGGTTTCTCAGGCGCGGTAGCCGTCGGCGATTATGCGGTAGTAGGAGGCCAGGTAGGTGTGGGCGATAAGGCCAGGATCGAGTCGCAAGCGGTGGTGGGTTCCGGCGCGGGAATACTGACGTCGAAGATTGTGCGCGCGGGAGAGCCCGTGTGGGGCACGCCCGCGCGACCGCTTCAACAGCATTTGCAACAGCTTGCGGCGCTTGCAAAGTTGCCGGCCGTACTGGAGCAAGTGAAAGAATTGCGGCGCCGTATAGAAGAACTGGAAAAGGCCTAATACAGCCAGTTCGTAAACACGAAGGCGTATCGCAGCAGAGCTACTCCCTGGCGGTGGTGGCTCGAACTGAGCCGCGCGCCCGCCAGCAAGCGGTTTTGAGCGCGGCGGTTCGATTCGCTACTGCATTTACGAAACGCTGTACTCAGTTAGCGCCGGGAACGCGAGCGCGATCGAGAATGACACTCGCCTGAGCGATCATCTCGCGAATCTGGCGCAAGCGAGCGCCCCTCGTCAAGTCGGCACATGTCATCTCAAGATGATATGCAAGCGTTTCGATTGTGCTTAAGGGCTGCCGCAACTCGTGTATCAGATCCTCCAGATCTACGATACTGCCATTGAGTGCGCAAACATCCTGTTTGTCGGAGTGGGCGATGCTCTGAACAGAGCGCGATATCGGTGAAGAGAAATTCTGCATCATTAGGAGTCACTGGAGATGGCCGGCAGAACCGCGGACCATTAACGCAACGTCCGATTTTGTCTCGCGCAGCGGATGGAGTCAATAGGTTTTACATTAAATCGTCAAAGAAGATTCGAAAGCGCGTCGAAAGCACGAAATGGCGGAAAGCCCTCGCTATGTTATTCTGAGTGCGTACCCATAGGACGGGCCTGTGGCGCAGTTGGGAGCGCGCTTCCATGGCATGGAAGAGGTCGAGAGTTCGAATCTCTCCAGGTCCACCAAATCCTTCGATAGAACCCCACCCGTAACCGCTGCATAACGCTTTCGTTTGCGGCCGGAAGTTATAGAACGCCCGCGTGGTTCCCTTCGACTCAGGTACTCCGCGATTGTGATCGCAGTAAACGGAAGTTTTGCATTCCTGAGCCGACCGAAGTGCGCCTGAACCGTTAGGTATTACAATTGTCTTCTCCATGTACCGACTGCTGGCGACCGGTTTACTTCTCGCTGGTTTGCTGAAGGCCCAGACGCCCTCGCCCGAAGCTTTGTTACAGCAAGCCGTGGAGATGCAACAGCGCGGCGATCTCGAGCAGGCTGTTAAAGCATACGACGATTTTCTTTCTCTGCGCCCGAACGAGGCGGCCGTGCGGTCGAATCTGGGGGTGCTACTTTCACGCCTGGGACGGTTCGACGAAGCCGTTGCGGAATACAAGAAGGCTCACGACCTTGACCCGGACAACGCCGGCATCGTTCTCAATCTTGGTCTGGCCTATTACAAGGCGGGCCGCATTCCCGAAGCCGCCGGCGAATTTTCCCAAGCGAAAGCAATGGCTCCCGACAACCTGCAGATCACTCTGCTTCTGGCGGACTGCGAGCTCAGAATGGGGCAGAATGCGAACGTAATCGCGCTGTTGCATCCCGTGGAGAAGCAGAATCCAAATAATCTGGCCATCGCTTACCTACTGGGAACGGCCCTGATTCGAGACAACCAAATTGAAGAAGGGCAGAAACGTGTCGATCGCATTCTCCGCAACGGCGATTCGGCGGAAGCGCGATTCCTGTTAGGCAGCCGGATGTTTGCCGCCGGGGATTTCCCGGCTTCCGTCAAACAATTTGCCGCGGCAATCGATCTCAATCCGAATCTGCCCGGTCTTCAATCGTTTTATGGCCAGGCACTGCTCTATACGGGCGATCCGGACGGCGCGGCGGCTGCTTTTCAAAAAGAGCTCGCGGCCGACCCGAACGATTTTGAAGCGAATCTGAAGCTCTCCGAAATTCTGACGGCACGTCAAGAATGGACCGGCGCCGAGCCGCTGGTTACGCGCGCATTAAGAGTGCGGCCAAATTCCGTAGACGCCCTGCGGCAGATGGCGGAAATTGACGTAGCGAAAGGCAACCTTCCGGAGGCGCGGCGGCAATTGCAACTTGCGGAGAAGGCGTCGCCGCAGTCGGCAAGTGTGCATCGCTTGTTATCGCAAGTGTACGCGAAACTATCGTTGAAGAGCGACGCGGCGAGAGAGAACCAACTCGCGGCTGCTCTTGAAGCGAAGCAACCGGAGCAGAACCAGGGGCCGCAAGTGGGAGAGCAGGCGCCGGAATTCTCGGCAATCCAAATGCGATCGGGACAAGCGACAACGCTCGCTCGATTACGCAACCGGGGACCGGTGCTGCTGGTGTTCGGAAGCTATACCTGTCCTAACTTTCGCGGAGCGGCGGACAGTTTGAACCGGTTATACGCCGAGTACAAAGGCCGCATGCCTTTCTATCTGATCTACATTCGCGAGGCGCACTCAACGGACAAATGGCAGAGCACGCAAAACGAGCGCGAAGGTATCGCTCTTCCAGCCGCCGCTACGATGGACGAGAGGCACAACCATGCGGCGCTGTGCCTTCGAAAGCTTCACATCGAATTCCCAACGCTGCTCGACAGCATGAGCGGATCGGCGGAGAGGGCGTATGCCGCGTGGCCTAGCAAAGCTTATCTCGTGGACAGGCAGGGACGCGTCGTATTCAGCTCGGGGCTCAGCGAACTGGATTTCAAACCCCGCCGGCTCGAAGCGGCCATCCGTAAAGAGAGCGCGCCGGCAAATGCCTCACTATCCCGGCGAGGCGCCTCGCAATGAGCAAATGGATTTACGGCCTGGTTGTTGCTGCAAGCTTCGCGCCTGCCGTTCTGGCGCAGACGCCCCAGGAATTGGTGCAGGACGCCATCGCAAAGCAACGCGCGGGCGATCTCAACGGGGCGGTGAACGAATATCGCGAATTTCTGAAGATCCAACCGGACGCGGCGACTATCCGCTCGAATCTGGGAGCCGCGCTGGCCGGATTGGGCCGCCTGGAAGAAGCCGCGGCCGAATATAAGAAGGCTTTACGGGAATCACCTTCCCTGCCCGGCGTTTCTCTCAATCTGGCGTTGGCGTACTACAAGATGGGCCGTATCGGCGATGCCGCCAACGAGCTGGCCAGAATGCATACCGATGCTTCGCACCGCGACCAGGCGACACTACTGCTTGCCGACTGCTATCTCAGGATGGGTAAGAACAAAGATGTGATCCGCGTCTTACAGCCCGTAGAATTGCAGCGGCCCGACGATCTCGCGATTGCTTATCTGCTGGGAACGGCCTTGATCCGCGATAACCAGGCGCAACAGGGACAGGTGCTGGTCGATAAAATTCTGCGCAACGGCGATTCGGCGGAAGCGCATTTGATGCTCGGCAGCGCCAAAATGAATATCAGAGATTTGGCTGGAGCGAGAGACGAGTTTGCCAAGGCCGTGGCTTTGAATCCGAAACTTCCGGATGTTCACGTCCTCTATGCGCAAGCGCTACAGGCGACGGGAGATCCCGATGGAGCACAGAAGCAATTCAAGGCAGAACTGGAAGTCGATCCCTATAACTACGATTCGAATCTTGAAATGGGAGTCCTGCTGCGCGAGGACCAAAAATATGAAGCCGCGCGGCAATACTTTAGCCGAGCCCTTAATGTACGGCCCGGCGATCTGCGAACTCGATATCAGATTGCTACGCTCGCGCTTCTGATGGGGAACGTAGACGAAGCGCGGGGTGAACTGGAATCCATTGTGAAGGAAGCGCCTCAATTCACACAGGCGCACGTTTCTTTGGCCACCGCTTACTTCCGGCTCAAACGGATCAGCGACGGAAATAGAGAACGAAGCATCGTGCAAGAGCTGACAGCCAAAGCGCAGGCGAAGCAACCAGGGGTAACTCCGAAATAATGTTTGGCCGGTGGAGCGCTTGTGTCTTGCTCTGCCTTAATCTGGCGTGCAGCCTCGCATGGACCGCGCCGGCCGGGCAGGCGCTGGCCGGGTCCAATGCTTGCGCCGCGTGTCATAAGCGGGAGTACCTATCGCAAATCAAGACGCCGATGGGCCGTGCGATGGAACGTGTGGCCGATTGTGACATTCTGCAAAAGCACCCATCGCTTTCCTTTCGGCAAGGCGTCTATGCTTACCGGATTGAGCGTAAGAACGAACGGAGTCTGTATACCGTCACCGACGGAAAAGACACGATTACCGTACCGATCGAATATGCCTTTGGACTCGGCAAAGCGGGGCAGACATATATTTTTGAAAGCCGCGGAAAGATGTACGAGAGCCGCGTCAGCTTCTATGAAGCGGTGAATGGTCTCGATCTGACGATGGGCGCCCGGAACCTCAAGCCGGAGAACCTGGAGGAGGCCGCCGGCCGGGTGATGGACCGGCACAGCGCGGGCGACTGTTTCGGCTGCCATACGACCAGTTCGAATCTTGATGGATTCCGCAAGCCGGAAGAATTGACTGCGGGTGTTGCCTGCGAGCGCTGCCATGGTTCGGCTCTGGCGCACGTCGAAGGGTTCCGCAGCGGCAAGCCGGTCCTCATGAAGAGCCTCTCTGGACTCAGTACGGAAGATCTCTCAGATTTCTGCGGGCAATGCCATCGGACCTGGGCGCAGATTGCCGCGGGCGGGCCGCACGACATCAACAACGTCCGTTTCCAACCCTATCGCTTGGCCAACAGCAAGTGCTACGATCCTTCAGACAAGCGAATCGCTTGCACCGCCTGCCACAACGTTCATGAGGATGTGGTGACCGCCGATGCATCCTACGATCGCAAGTGTTTGGCATGTCATGCCAGTGGCACGCAACCGGCCGCTAAACCCCTGGCACGCAACTGTCCGGTTGCTACGCAGGATTGCGTTTCCTGCCACATGCCTAAGCTGGAGTTGCCGGGAGCACACTACAAATTTACCGATCATCGGATTCGTATCGTGAAAGCGGGCGCAGCGTATCCGGATTAGGGGATTGATGTCGAATAACGTGTTATCAGAGCCAGGAAGCTGAAGAGGGCTTCGCAAAGGGTCGCTGACGCTTCCCGGCTCAGATTGAGCCTACCGGGCTGGCTCGAACGACCAGAACGCGATGCCATAGGGTCCCAGTTCCACTTCCGTGTGGAAGGGTCCGGGCTTGATCGTAACGGGATCGAGAGGACGCAAGCGCGCATTCTCATCGTATGATGCCGCCATCGCATCCAGCAGTTCCGGCCGCATCAATAGCTTGCCCGGAGCATCCTTTGCATTAATCGTCACTTTGACCGGCTGCGATGAGAAATTCCAGATCAACAAATTGTTGGTCAGATAAAGAGGATCGTATGTAAAGAAGCCGTGGACCGCTGCATCGGACGATTCGAAATTCAGGCGGTCTCCCGACAAACGAGATAACAGCTTAAATGCAAAGTAAGCGGGACGGATCGTATTTTGGTAATCGAACAGGCCGTCATATTGCGGCATGCGATTCCACCAACGCCCCATGGCCGCCGCGCCTTTCGGAGACATGAATTGCGAGAAACGGTTGACGTCCACGTAATAGTCGCGGATGTGGTAGTAGCACGAATAGTCAAGCTTGGCGTCAATCATCTGCCACGCCGTTTCGGTCACGTAAGCCGGTTGAAATCGCGGATCCCGGACCGGATTCGACAGCGACATGTTCCATTCGTCGAGAAAGGTTTCGACAGATAAAGCAGGATGCTTCGCCAGCAGCCCATGGGCGTAATCGATAGTCTCGCGCACTTGAGCAGGTTTGCCGCTATAGATGTGCCAGGATATGAAGTTCAACGGCGCCTTGCCCGCGGCGCCAAACTCAATGAGAGCCGGCAAGATAGGCGAGCGATAATTCGCAACGGCAGGGCCTCCGACTTTTGCATCGGGATCGGCGCGCAGGATTGCCGCCACAGTGTGCTGGTAATAGGGCAAGTAATTTTCGGGCGTGAAGCGATAGGGGCATCCGCCGTCTTCGCCGATATCGGGCTCATTGCCGACTTCCCAATAGCGGATGCCGGCGCCGCGCTCCTTGTAATGGCGAACCATGTTGTAAATCAGGTCTTCCCAGGCGTTCCAGTCGTTGGGTTCGACGATATCCTGATCTACTTTCGGGAACAGGGCGAGCGGTTTGAATGCGATGGTCATCAGCGGCGTGGCGCCGGTTTTCAGGATGAGATCCACCGAGCGATCGAGCGAATCGAAGTGATACTGGCCGGGAGCCGGAAGCAGATCGAAGTATTCCTGCAAAAACAGGCGCACCAGGCGAGGCCGCAACGCACGAATCTCAACCATGCGGTCACCCCAGATGGTCTCTTCGGACAAGCCGCCCTGCCCCAGCGAAATTCGACGCATGTCGAGCGTACCGGCTTTTTCCGTGAATGACACTTGGACGTTAGCCGTGCGTGTTTGCGCAGCCGCCGCGGTAACAAGCGCGGCCGAGAGAAGTATAGGCAGGTATTTCATCCGATTCCGAGTAAGTCCAACGTGTCGCGATGAATCATCGCTTCAATTTTTGCTTCCGAAATGCGTGGCAGCTTCGTGCCCTCGGTGATTGAGTTCACCTGCCGTAACGCCGCCATGGTCGCCTCCGGCGTTGTAAACGGATAATCGGAACCGAGAAGCAAGCGGTCGAGGACCCCGTACTCCATCGCGGATACCAGCGCGTTGTAAAACTGCCAGGGACGGTAATACAGCGCCGAGATATCGCTATATACGTTCGGGTTTTTGCGGATGAGCACCAACGTCTCATCAATCCAGGGATGGCCGAGATGCGCGATCACCATTCGCAAGCGTGGGAATTCCAAGGCGAGCGGCTGTAGCTGCAGCGGATTCGCAATTTCAAGCGATACGTTCTCGCAAAACGTTGCGCCCTGGTGAATGAGAACCGGAATTCCGAGTTCCTCCGCTCGGCCCATAATCCGCCGGAATCGCGAATCCGTAGGAGCAACATTCTGGTAAATCGGTCCCATTTTCAGCCCGCGCAGCTTCAATCGCTGGACGGCGTCGTCCAGTTGCTCGATAGCATCGGGGTCCTGCGGATCGACAGAGCAGAAGCCGATCAACCGTTCGGGATGAAGCGCGACATACCCGGCGACATACTCGTTCGGGACAAGCACGCCGACGTGCCGGGCGCGAAATCCCAGCACGACGGCACGGTCCACAGCCTGCATCGCTTCCCAGTGCTTGTCGAGATCGACGCTGATGTCCTTGTAACTTTCGCCCGCGGTTCTTCGCGCGTCCGCGATAAACTTTTCACCGATGTGACACGGGCACTCCCACACGTGCGTGTGTACGTCGACAATCATCGCGCTTTAGAGCACCCCATATTTGTTGTATACGTCGCGCAGGTATGCGCCTTTCATCAACTCCTCGCGAGTGCTGTTTTCCCGCGACACCTTATCTGTCGCCAGACGGACCACGTCGTCGACCACCCGGGCCTGAATTGCGAGGACACCGTCAAAATCGGCGACAATCAGGTCGCCCGGCGACACGATAACGCCGCCGCACTCCACCGGAACGTTGTAATCTACAACAATGCCGCGCCCCCGCGAATCGACAGGCTTAATGCCCGCCGCGAACACGGGAAAGCCGAGCTTGACGATCTTCCTAACATCGCGGACAAGCCCATCGATTACAGCTCCGCGTCCACCTCGCGCCATCGCCGCCGTGGAAAGAAGTTCACCCCACGGCGCATTTCGTTTTGATTCCCCGGTGGAGACCACCAACACTTCGCCCGGCAGCACGCTGTCCAAGGCCTCTATTTCCAAGCTGTACGAATCTTCATGGACGTAGTGCAAATCCATGCAGCTCACCGTTCGCGCCCAGCCGGCAAAGACCAGGTCCGGCGATAAGGGGCGAAGGTGTTCGCGCATGGCGCGGTCCCGTATGCCCATTTCATCGAGAGCGTCGGAGAGCACCGCCGTGTACAGCGTCCGCTCGATGTGAGAGAACAACTCCACGTCGGCAGCCGCCATCGGTCTGCCATTCACTCTCTGACTGGACCCTCCAGCGTTTAAAGACAAATCCATTTACCTCCCGCGCCTTGTTATGCGGCGCTCAGCGTTACCAGGGCAATGATGCCCAACGTTAAACCTGCGATCCCATAGGGACCGACCTTTTCTTTGAAGAGCAGAATGCCGGCCGTTGCTACCAGGAACAGAGATCCTCCTGTTGTCAGTGGAAAGGCGATGTAGCCGGGCATATTGTGAGAGAGCGCAAGCCCTGTAAACGCCTGGCCGCAAAAGCTGGCGAGGCCCATGAAGGCGCCGAGCGCGACTTCTTTCCGATTCACCCGCAACGAGCTGCCGAGAAGCGCCAGAAGAGCGAAGAACAATCCCCCGAGGTACCAATAAAACAGGTATTGCGGCTGATAAGCCGACAAGTTACGCTCGGTCAGCACTTTCAATCCGAACGGGCCCAGTCCGTTCGCGACGAAAGCGATCAACATAAGCCTCATCCAAACCTGGGCATTACGCTTCACTGCGGCTCCTTTTCATAACACGCCGCATCGGTGATGGACTCGGCCGAAGAGCGGCGACGCTCCTGCTTGCTTCTATCGATCCATAGAAGGACCATTGAAAGCACAATCAATACGAGAGCAACCGCCTTCCGCGCATTAACGGCCTCATGATAGATAAGAATCGATGCGACCGTAGGAATTCCCGAAGACAGATTGATGGCTAACCAACTGGTTGAAATGTTCCCGTGCCGGATTCCCGCCTGTAATGCAAGGATCGCGACGGACGCCGAAATGCCGAATGGTATCGCAATCGATATCACCGAAGCAGGGGCCCCTGGGCCAGCATGCTGGAAGATCATCATAATCAGAAAACTGAAAAGAGTGGACCAGGCATACAGCAGCGCGTTGATTGCGCTAGGCCGGCATCCCTTCACGTCCGCCAGCTTATGGAATACGCCAAGAGCGCTGAAACTGAGCAGACCGGCGATTGTGTATAGGTAACCCGGATTCATACCTCGAGGCGCGCAGACCGGTGGAGTGCTGGCATCCGCCAGTCTGCGCGATGCACCCTTTAGAACAAAAACTTCAAACCGATTTGCACCGTCCTTGCGGAACCGGAACTGGTGACCTGACCAAAATTGCCGGTCCCCAATGTGGTTCCGGGCGAGTTCAGATTAACATGATTCAGAGCGTTATATCCTTCAAAGCGCAATTGCAGATACTTCGATTCCGTAAAAAAGAAATTCTTCATGAGGCCTAAGTCCATGGTGTGGTTTGCCGGGCCATCCAGGATGCCGATGCCCGAGTTACCCCATTGGTATTCCGCCGGCGCCGCAAACGCAGCCGTATTGAACCACCTGGCGGCGCTTGGATCGGAGATTCCCGGGTCTCCCATCAAACTCGCACGTGTGTCCCAACCATTGCCGAGCGTGGCGCCCGGGGCGGAGATGCTCAAGGGCGCGCCAGACGTGAAGCTATAAATTCCGCTCAGTTGCCAGCCGCCGAGCACAAGATCGACAGCGCGGTTCACATTCGCCATGTGCGCGCGGCCGCGGCCGAACGGCAGTTCATACACTGCGTTCGCCGTCAGAATGTGTGTACGGTCCCACGCAGAGCGGCCGCGATTGTAACCATTGGGCGCAAACGGCGTGAGTAGATCGGTTTCGTACTGCGGCATATTGTCGCTCAGGTTTTTGCTGAACGCATAGGACGTCATGAACGAGAGCCCCTGCCCGAAACGGCGTTCCCACTTCACCTGCAAGCCGTTGTAATTCGATGTCGCGAGGTTCTCAAGCACGTTGATTTGTCCGAATGCCGGGTACGGTTTGGCCGCCTGCAAATCCGGATAATTCCCAGGCGCAACTTCGTTGAATGGCTGCATGACAACTTGGTTGCTCATATGCGATCCAACATAGGAAAGCGTCAGAGCTGAATTCAGCCACAGCCCTTTCTGAACGGAAATGTTCCACTGCTGCGTACGTGCTTCGTCGATGTTCCAGGCCGGCGCCTCGCCAACCGAAGGCTGAATAAAGTTCTGTGGATCGACTGGCCAGGCAGTCTCCCAAGGTTGTAGCGTCTGCGGCCCGAACGACAAAGATTCCCAAGTCCAGTACGGCAGACCAACAATCGAGGAAGCCGAGCGATTGCCGGTAAAGCCGTTGTAGTAAGTGCCGTAACCGGCGCGGAAAACGAAATCACTGCTGGCGAGAGGCCGCCAGGTGAGCCCCAGGCGAGGCGAAAGATGGCCATTTGCCTTGAACAGACTACTTGGAACGCCAACCTGGTTCGCCGGAACCCAAAGCCCTTCGGTCGCCGCGGCAAGGTAAGGAGCAACCGGCTGCGCCGTGAGATCGACCTCGCCGTCGCTATTCACGCCGGCGATCACTTTCCCGATCTTCGGATCGAATGTGCTGCCATTTCCATGCTCCAGATCCTTCGAGTGCCAATATTCATAGCGCACGCCGAGCGAAAGCGTGAGGTTGGGCCGGATCTTCCAATAGTCCTGCGCAAACCCCGCCGAGTAAGGAGAATGCACCAGCCCGAATGTGTAGAGCGGATAGTTCCGGCGGGTTCCCGACGTCAACCCAAGGAGATAATCGGCGAAGCCGTTACCGGTGTATTGACCGTTGAAATCGAAGCTGCCGCGAGGCGAGTGTGACCCGTGGTTTCCGTAAACGGAGCGATCGTCGTATTCATATCCGAAGCTAAACGAGTGAGCGCCGTAAATCCAGTTCAGGCTGGCTTTGCCGTTTCTTACACTGCTCCAAAGGTGGCCGGGTACGCCCCACGGCGTACTGAAGCCCGTATAGCCGGTGATGTTTACATTCGGCAAGCCCACATAGGCTTCGCGCCCTGCTGTTGGAATGCCCTGAATGCCCGCGTCCGCCGTCAAATTCTCAATGCCGGCGTTTGGCGAAGTGAACCGGTTATCCGATTTCAGGAAGCCGCCGCTTAACGTCAATAGCAACGTTGGCTTCATCGCGTAGGTGTAGTTCACTCCCACGCTATTCTGCCGCGTTGTATTGTATTGCAGCACGGAAGGTTCGTAGTCGGGCGTGTTTGTGTCGTTGTTGTTCACCACCCAGCGGCCATAGATACGCTGATTTGGAGTAATCTGATGATCGATTCGCAGCAGGCCCTCATAGGTGGTGTCGGCATTCGGCGCGACTGCCCGGAAACGGCCATCGGACGAATTCGGAGTCAATAGGTAGGGGAAGAAGTACTTCGCAGCCGACGAGAACTGATCCTGTGGAATGATGTTTCCCTCGAACTGCTGATGCGTAATGGGATTGATGATCGGCTTTGATAACGCGGAGAAATCGCCCTTCAGCATCGCCTGCGAAGGAACTGTCGAGTTATAGATCGTCGAGCTGCGAATCGGGGTGCCTTGGAAGCTCGTGAAAAAGAATGTTTTGTCGTGAATAATAGGGCCACCGACAGCGGCGCCGTATTGATTGCGCCGGAGTTTTGGAACCGTGAGGGCATAGGCGTTGCGCGCGTTCAGCGCGTCATTTTGCAGGAACTCCCAGGCTGCGCCATGAAACGCATTGGAACCCGACTTCGTGACGAGGATCACCTGAACCGGATCGCGTCCGCTCTCCGCACTGAAGGCGTTCGTCTCGACGCTGAATTCCGCGATGGTGTCTACGTTTGGAATCGCCATGCCGCCTTCGTCCATCGCTGCATTTGAATTAAGGCCGTCAAGCTGAAACTCGGTCTGATTGTCACGTGTGCCCATGCCCTGCACGGTAGAACCGCGCTCAGGACCGCCGGATCCGAGATAGCGCATACCCGGAGCCAGGCGCACGAGCGAGACTGGATTCCGCTGACTCAGAGGCAGTTCCCGGATTTGTCCCATCTGCACCACCGTCTGAACGTCGCTCGATTCCGTTTGCAATAACCCGCCTGACGATTCGACCGAAACCTGCTCGCTCACATTCCCAATCTCAAGCGTTGGGGAAATCCGGCTGCGCTCGCCAACCGTAACTTCCGTTTTAGTGAGTGTCCAGGTCTTGAAGCCTTGCGCCTCAATCGATACGGAATAAGTGCCAATGGGCAAGGCAAGAATTTCGAAATTGCCGGACGCGTTCGTTACGTCCTTCTTTGTCAGTCCGTTATCAAGGTTTGTGACCGTAATCTGAGCGCCAGGTACAACAGCGCCGCTGGAATCGATGACGGTTCCTAAAATTGAGCCCTGTGTACTCACCTGAGCAAAAAGCTGGGAGCCTCCCGCAAGTAAGAGCAACATACAAACGAGCAAACGCGCACTCTTCAACATAAAGTCGATTCTCCTGAGTTACCTACATTCTTGGGGCGCCAAGGCGCAGGGTCAATCACTCGGAAATCACAATCGGCCTGGAATTCCAGCCTATTGGATTCCTTCAGTAAGAGGCGCGGATCTCATAGTGAGCCTCGCCCGGATTTGCGATTCGAACCCATTCCTTGCGCGTGTCGAAGTCGGTCCAGTTCTTGCCGTTCACCAAGACCCTGCGAATCGTTTTGTCCTGGGGATGACGTAAGCGGACCAGAAGTTCGCGTAGCCGGCCGTTAATGGGCATTGTCACCGATGCGTCGATATGCCCAGTGGCGGCGTGACTTACGATTGTCATGGACAAATCGCCGTAGTAAGTGGGAGCGCGCTCCACGTCGATCTTCCTGCCATCGGCGAGCCACGCTCTCGGAGTCGCCATGCCGAGGATCAGAGCGCCATCATCGCGCTCGTGAATCAACATATTCCGATACAGTTCAAACCACGCGCCGTCGGTGGAGGGAGGGCCGAAGTACTGGCCGTGCGTCCAGCGGTGTTCAACAGGCTCAAAAACCGAATGGCTGAAGCCGCTGGCCATATAGCTATAGAATGCGCGAATCACCGCTTTCGGATCGTCGCGCAGCAGGTATGCCGTTGCCTGCTGGTTATACACCGGTTCGTTCGCGATTCCCCAGCCTTTCAAGTACAGATTGTCTTCGTGGTCGTTAAGGAGCCAGCCCGCAAGCTGACCATCGGCTTTTATGGCCTTCAGGCGAATCATATGCACAGCGCCGGTGTCCACATCCGCCGGATACCACTCGTCCAACATGCGCCTGTAGGTATTCGCCTCAGAGGGAACGTAGGGTTCCCATGTGTGATCGCGTAGTTCAACGAGAGGAGAACGCATGCTCGCCGCCCGGAAACCCCGAGCGGCGGCGTCTCTAAGTTGCGAAGCGGCATTGCGGCATTCCGCGCCGCGCGGATTTCCGACTTCTTCTAGAACACGGCCGAACAGATCGAGACCGGCGTACATATAAGCCTGGTTGAAGGCCCACACGCCTGTACCCGTGAGGTCGTTGAGCGGCGCGGTAACGAGCCCGCGGTTATCGCCGGATTGCAAATTCGCCTCGTGAATCTGCCGCATACAGTAATCGAGCGCCTTAAGGCTATACGGCATCAGCCGATCGAGCGCTGCGCGGTCATGCGAGAGCAGATAATTCTGTGCGACCGCATAGAGCATGCCCGGCGTGTACGCGCCCCAGTTTGAAACTCCGTTGATGTGCCCGTCCGCTTCCTGATTGTTGTGGAACTGTGCTAATAACTCTTCGTCCGAGATCGAATGATAACCGCGCAGGTCGTACAGCATATAGTCGACATACACGGATTGATTGATGGGCCATGGTGTCCCGGTCTGGCTGTAGGCGAAGTTCGAATAGGGGAGGTCGATTTTGACATCTGGTCCCGAACCGCCGTGCCGGCGCGGCAATCGTAGGGCGTGCCACAGGCTGGCGCGAAACAAATCGTTTACAGCCTTCTCGGGCACCTCAAAATGCGCGCCACGAGCCACATAATTCGACCAAAAGTCGAGCGTCTGCCGGCGGGCTTTCTGGTAATCGATGGCTTGGAGCTTTGCGGCATCCTCCGCGCTAACCATTGGCGAAGCGAGTTTCACGACAACCTCGCTGGTTCCGTGTGCCGGAAGGTCCAGAAACACCGTCCCATCGACGCGCTTCATTTGGCGTTTGCTTTCTTCGTCGTGGACGCCATTCCAGTCGAGGTCGCCTGAAAAACCGCTGACGGCGAAGAGTACTCGGTTGTAGGCCCGGTCGCGGAAGAGGACCGTATCGCCACTGCGGTCGGCGTAAATCTTCGCATCGATATCCGACGGCAACTCGCGAAGATGACTGAACGTGACCGGAATGCGGCGCGCACGAGCTTCGAGATTTGTCACGCGGACCTGCTGCATCAACAGCATGTCGATATCGCCACGGCGTTGCTTTGGCGGCCCGTCGAGCGGATACGCGAACTGTTCCACTTCGTACCGGACGCCATCCTTTTCAAAATTCGTCGTGATCACCGGAAGACCGTCGTGAAGATGCTGCCCCTTCCACGTATGAATGATGCCCTGCGCGATGTCGCCGAAGTTGAACCAGAATCGAAAATGGTCCGGGTTCCCATAGTCGTTCCATACGCCCGCGCCCCGGTCGATTCCGAACTTCGGAATGGCGCTATCCCATGTCAGGCACACGATGTGACCAGGGCCGCGCGGGCGCGGATTCACGTATGTGGGATCGCCCATATCTTCCCAACGGTTCGTATACTCCTTGTACGTGGCCTCCGGCTCGCGGGCTACTTGATCCAGAATGCGTTTACCTGCCCAGGGCGCTAACTGCTGTTTATGCGCGGCGAAGCTAAGCGGATCGCCGCCCGTGGCGAGATAGACGTGCAGAGAAGGAATCCAGAGCGCCTTCGCCGTCCGTAATTGATCGAGCGTAACCGTAAATCCGCGCGTGCCGGCCTGGTCCATTTGAATGGTTAATCGTGGAGATTGCGGGTGTATCGCCGCATCCTGTCCCAGGCGCCGCGCGGTATCGGCATCGCTGTTTGCGATGAGATCCGCCCAAATGACCTCCATGTTTTGGAGTGTCGCGTCTTGTGCATCGGGCGCCGTAAGGGTGAAGTCGATTCCGTCGACATCTCCGGCGCCGGCTTGCGTTTGCCAGACGCCATCGCGGTTCTGCTCACCCGACTCCAGGGAAATGCCGCCTGCAGTCGTGACTTGCAAGCCTGGAGTTTCAGGAATCAGCTTTACGTAATACCGGTCCGCCCGGGGCGCTTCTTCTCCCCACGTCATTCGAACCCGAACGCGCTGCTCGGCTCCGGCAACGCTCACGCAGAGTGCCGCTATCGCCAACGCGCTTAAAATTGCTCTCATGAATTTCCTGTTGCTGGGACTTTTCTAAACCGGGTGGATTCTCGATGAGGAACCACTCACCCATGGCGGGAATTATACGTAAGGTAGCCACCGTGGAAACGGTTGTAGACCGCTTTTGCTCTCGCAGTTTCCAGCTAATCGGAAATCGGCGCCCCTCTTCTGCCCGGAAACCGTTGTGAACAACGCTGATGCAATCGACTATTAAATAAAGATGGCATTGGCGCGTGCAAAACTCCGCATCTGTCTGGCAATAGCCGCATTCGTGCCGCCGAGCCTACTCGTGGCGCAGACCCGGCCGCAAATCGATCTCAACGGACGATGGCAATTCCGGCTCGACCCGCAGAATGTAGGCATCTCTGACCGCTGGTATACGGCCAGCGGCACTTTCCCGGACACGATCACCGTACCGGGAGCGTGGCAGGCGCAGGGATTCGGCGAGCCATCCGGTAACCTACGGCATGACTATGCCGGAACGGCCTGGTATCGGAAATCAGTCAGCATACCGGCTTCATGGGCAAACCGAATCGTGTGGTTGCGCGTTGGCGGGGCGCATCGAAGCGCTACCTTGTTCGTCAACGGAACAAAAGTCGGCGCACATGAGGGCTTCAGCGCACCATTTTCCTTTGACATCACCAACGCAGTCCATCCCGGCGGCGCGAACAACATTGTGTTCCGGATCGACAATCCTCCAAACAAGGTCGATGAGTCTCCCGATAAACAGCAGCCGCTTCTGCCAACCGGCATGCTGAACTATATCGGCAACTGGGGCGGATTTTACGGCAGCGTGTACCTTGAGAGCACAGGCCGCACATGGATCGAGTCTACTCAAATCAGCAGCCATGTCGCAAAACACCTGCTCACGGTAGCAGTACAGCTTAAAACCGCCGGGCCGAGGAGTGCTCCCGTCACAGTCCACGTGTCCGCACACGGCGTATCGAAATCCAGCGAACCAATCGAACTGACAACCGATAAAGTCCAGGAAGCAACGGTCCAGTTGGAGATGCCCGATGCTCCGCTCTGGTCACCCGAACATCCGGAACTGATTACGGCTTCCG
This sequence comes from Bryobacterales bacterium KBS 96, assembly GCA_000381625.1. Taxonomy (GTDB): domain Bacteria; phylum Acidobacteriota; class Terriglobia; order Bryobacterales; family Bryobacteraceae; genus KBS-96. Next base: position 5,330,729 of record KB906767.1, on the reverse strand, counting down.
TCGAAATCCGGCGAGGCGGGAAACAGATCGACCGCTCGGAGGAACGGTTCGGGTTTCGCACCATCGAAACGCGCGGAAACCGGCTGTTGCTGAACGGCCAGCCAATTTATCTACGTGGTTATGGCGACGACGACGTTGAGGTGTTGACCGGATTTCCCCCGGCCTCCCGCGCCGTCTACGTACAGAGGCTTTCGCTCGCCAAGAGCTTCGGCTTCAACGCCGTTCGCTATCACTCCATGGTTCCGCCACAGGAGCTTTTCGAGGCGGCCGATGAAGTGGGGATGCTCATCATGGCTGAATTGCCAGCCGCGTACACGCAATTTTTCTTTGCTCATCAGGACTATCTGCGTAATGAACTACAAAGCGTGTTGCTGGCCTATCGAAATCATCCGTCTTTTCTAAGCCTCGCATTCGGAAATGAATTCAATCTCCACTGGCTGAAGAACGACGAGGAACGGAAGACCTTCGTCGAAGCGATCGCCCAGTTCTATACGATGGCGAAGCAACTGGCGCCTTCGACACTCATTCTCTCGAACGATGGTTTCGATCTGCGTCCGACGGACATGGTCAGTCTCCCAGGAGGCACGGCTCCGGACCGTCCGACCATACGCCACGAGTTCGGAGATTATTACTGCTCATTGCCGGACATCGGCTTGATTGACAAGTTCACGGGTGTGCTGATGCCCGATTGGCTCAAGGCGAAACAATCCTGGGTGGAGAAGAATTCTTTGCAGGATGTCTATAACAAGTACCTCCGCAACTCACAGCGGCTACAGCAACTTGGCCGTAAATATCAGATTGAGCGGGTACGCGAAAACAAAGATGTGACCGGTTACGACTACTGGCTGATCGTCGATTATCCCGGCGGCACAGGCGAAGGCGATTCGTGGGAGGAGGGCTGGTTCGACTATTTTTGGAAGCCGAAAGGAATTACGCCTGAGCAGGGGCGTGAATTAAACGCTCCGGTGTTACTAATGATCGGCGCCGGCGTCAATGACCGCGCCATGTGGACAGACGAGCCAAAGCATGTTGCCATCAAGGTATCCAACTTCGGCCCGGGAGCAATCGAAGGCGCGACGCTGTCCTGGTCATTGCAGGATGGAAACAAGCAAATCGGTGGCGGTGGCGTTCGTGACATCTCGGTAGCCGATGCAGACGTTGCGAAGATCGGGGAAATCGTTCTGAATGCTTCAAGTCTACATACTGCTAGGAAGCTGGAACTGGTGTTGACGCTCCAGTCCCAGCACGGGACATATCAAAACCGCTGGAATTTCTGGGCCTATCCGCGCGTACACAGCACGCCGGCGGCAATGGGCGTTATCTCAGATATCAAATGGGCCGGTTTGCGGCGCGTTTATCCATGGATTGGATCGGATAGCAAGGAGATGAAGCCGGCTGACTTACTCATTACCGACAGCCTCGATCAGACCGCAATGGAACATCTGCATGACGGCGGGCGGGTGTGGCTGCTGCCGCGCGAAAGCCTGAGCCATCGCGGCGCGTCGTTCTTCCCCGGTTCCGGCGGCGCGCTCGGCACACTTGTCCGAGATCATCCGGCGCTAGCGGGTTCACCGCATGAGGATTTCTGCGATCTGCAGTTCTACAACTTACTGCAGGGCGCGTATCCGCTGCCTATTGATAGCTGGCCGGCCCCACTCAAACCAATCGTCGGCGGCATTCGCACCACTTCGGAATTCCTCAGCAAGACCAAAGATCTCTCACGCGTCGCTTACGCCGTGGAGGCCAACGTCGGAGGTGGGAAACTGCTTGTAACCACGCTGCGGTTGCGCGAGAATTTCGACGAGGCGTTCCCGACGGCAATGACCCTATTCGACGGATTCCTGCATTATGCCGCCGGACCGGATTTCAATCCTTCGCTTGATTTGTCCAAAGGCGACCTTCGGAAACTCGTGACCGATTAGGCCGCTGCGAGTCTATTAGAGGATATGATGTGCAACCCAGAAATTCATAATTCGGCATCGCAAGCCGGACAGCATCCGATGCTACTATTCGTTCTTCCCATTGGTTGAAAGCAGGTTCGAATGGCGGCAATTAAGACTCCTCTAGTTCCAGCGCTCGATCGCGGCCTGACGATTCTCGAGATGGTCTCCAAATCCAGGAGCGGGCTCACATTTTCTCAGTTGGCGCGCAGCCTCGATTTTCCGAAGAGTTCCATTCACTCCATCCTGGTTACATTCGAGCGTCTCGGATATCTGCACCGGAGCGAAACTACCGGCCGGTATGCGTGCGGCATGAAACTGGCGGAAATTGCGAACATGGCGTTCGACGGCACGGGAATGCGGGAGAAAGCGTCGCCGCTGCTTCGCAGCCTTTCCGAGCGAACGGGCCTGACCGTCCACCTGGCGATTTTGGAGGGACAGGAAGCGACCCTGATTGCAAAGGCGGCCACTGTCGCCGGACAGCACGTCGCGACTTGGGCGGGCAAACGGCTTGACGTACACTGCACGAGTCTGGGCAAGTGCCTGATCGCGTATCTCGAAGAAACGCAGATCGACGAGATCATTCGCCGGCGTGGTCTTCTGCGCCACAACGAGAACACGATCCGGTCGGCGCGAAAGCTCAAAGAAGATTTAGAGAGAACTCGCGCTCGCGGCTTTGCGTTGGACGACCAGGAGGAAGAGATCGGTATGCGCTGCGTCGGCGCCCCAGTCTTCAATGCGGATGGGCGCGTTATCGCCGCAGTCAGTCTTTCCGCCACTGTCGAGCAGATAGGTCCCGAAAACCAGAAAGAGCTAATTACCGAGCTTCAACATACGGCAGTGGCAATTTCGGACCGGCTGGGTTGGACCGGCCAACCGCGTGTGCCGGTATTGTCTGAAATTCGCGTGTAGCTTGCGCCGGAATTCGTCCAGTGTGATGGAAACTTCGGCTTGTCCGGCTTGTTTCGTGGGAGAATCGTGGCCTGCGAGTACTAGAATTTCAGCAATGAGGGCCGCTTTCTTCCAACCATGCCGCCAACCGTAATTCACGATCCGGGCCAGATTGATTTCGCGCTGCCCGGCAAGCATCATTATCAAGTCGCGTTCCATCTCGATTCGAGTTGGGGCTATTCGCTCGTTCCCATGACTGTAATCAATGGCTCCGCCGGCGGCAGCGGTCCGGAACCGGCGGGCGTTGCAGCGTTTGGTGGCACTCATGGCAACGAGTACGAAGGACAGGTTGCGATCAAACGCCTTTGCACGGACCTCGATCCGAGGGAGATGCGCGGACGTCTGATTCTGATTCCGCAATTGAGTGAGACAGCATGCCGCGCTCACCAGCGATGTTCCCCCGAGGACGACGTGAACATGAACCGCGCCTTTCCGGGAAACGCGCATGGCACGCTGTCCTATCGCATTTCGAACTTCGTGAAGACCCGCATCTTTCCACAAGTGCGCGTGGTGATGGACATTCACTCCGGCGGCAAGGAATCCGTATTCCCGCTCTGCACTTCGTTTCATCCGTTGCCAAACGCCGAACAGCACGCCGAAACCGCGGCAATTGCGCGGCTTTTCGATACGCCATTTATCTTCGTGTATTCGCGGCAAATGGCGTCGGGTCTGTTAACAGACGAAGCCGAGGACGAAGGCAAGATAGCGCTCGGCGGCGAATTCGGACATGCCGAAGGAACCAGCACCAGCGGAGTGCGGCACGCGTACGAAGGCATCAAAAACGTGCTGCGGCATTACGAAATGCTGGGCGGCGAAATCGTCCGCGTGGACGCCGCGCGCGCAACGCCGTCGCGAATGGTGCAGGCGCCGAATCTGTCCGATTACATTCCATCGCCACGCTCGGGCATCTGGGAGCCAGCGGTTACTCCGGGGGCCGATGTCGAAAAGGGCGATCTGATCGGCAGTCTCCACGATTTTTCGAATCACTGTTCACTGCCGCTGGAGATTCGCGCACATAAGAAAGGCGTCATTATCGCGCTGTATTTCGCGGCCGTATGTAAGAAAGGACTCACCCTGTACGTGATCGGCGAGGACGCGGCATAGATGAAGATCACCAACGTTGAGGTTCTGGTCCTGAAATCGCCGGGCTTATACAACCGCCCGGCGGGTTCGGAAGAGCCGCTCGGCCCAACATATATGGGACTGGTGCGTGTCTCGACAGATGCCGGCATCACGGGTTATTCCGACATGGAAACGTCAGCGCCGGTCGCGAAGGCCGCCGTCGAAGCGCCATCGTGGAGTGAACCGGGAAACGAATGCTTCGAAGGGCTAGCCTCGCTAATTGTGGGTGAGAACCCACTGGAACCGGAACGACTCTGGTACAAGATGTACCGCGGCAGCATTTACTACGGGAGGCGCGGCGTCGCCATTCAGGCCATTTCCGCGATTGACATTGCGCTGTGGGACATTATGGGCAAGTTCTATGGCCAGCCCGTGTGCGTGCTCCTCGGAGCAAAATGGCGCGACCGCGTCCGGGCATACGCCAGCACGTTATTCCGGGCGACACCGGAGGCAATGCGAGAGGCCGCGCGCCGCTACCTCGACCAAGGGTTTACGGCCATCAAATTCGGATGGGGCGTTTTCGGGGAGGATGCCGGCCGAGACGTACGGCTGGTGGAAGCGGCACGAACGGAAATCGGCGATGGCATCGATCTGCTGATCGACACCGGGTGGTTCGTCGAGCGCACGCCCAAACAGGCGATTCAGGTTGTGCGGTCGCTCGAACCATACCGGCCCTTTTTCATCGAAGAACCTCTCCATCCCGAGGATTACGATGGATATCGCCGGTTAGCGGAAGCGGTCGAGACGCCCATCGCGTGCGGAGAGCAGGAAGCTACCGAGTGGGGCTTTCATGACTTAATCACGCGCGCGAAGGTCGATATCCTGCAACCCGATTTGACGCGCTGCGGCGGATTCACCGTCGCGCGGAAGATCGTACACATCGCCGAACGGGCGAACGTGCTCGTGATCCCGCATTCATGGTCGTCCGATTTGTTGACCGCCGCATCGTTGCACCTAAATGCGTTTCAGCGCCGGGCCGTGTTCATCGAGTTCAACACATCGCAAGGCCCGCTCAGCCGCGAACTGGTGAACAACCCCCTGCGCATGCAGGACGGATATCTCGAAGTCCCGACTGCTCCAGGGTTAGGAGTTGAAGTGAATCAGGAAGTCATCGAGAAATACCGTATCGCCTGATCGATGGATTTTCCGCTCCGCATCGCCGATTTCGTTCTAGAATCGGAATTCCGCGAGGAGGCGCCAAGTTGAGATTCTTCTTATATCTGGTGATGGCTGCGTGCGCCAGCGCACCTGTTTTCGCCGCGCCCGATGCGCTCGCGGCTCACGTCACCATCTATCGTGATCATTACGGCACTCCTCACATCGTCGGCGATACAGAAGAAGCGACATTTTTCGGCTACGGCTACGCGCAGGCTCAGGATCATTTGGAGGAGATGATGATCCAGTATCGCGATGCTCAGGGGCGCCGGGCCGAAGTGCAGGGGATTAAGGCGCTGGGCGATGGCTATCTTCATTTCATTCCATACGAATATCGTTGGGATGGCGACTACCTGCAGCGACTGCTCCGGACGAAGGCGGCAGTTGTCGAACATCGCGATCAGATCGCCCCTGATGTATACAAAATTCTGGCCGCCTTTGCGAGTGGCATAAACGCCTACATTTCGGAACATCGGGCTACGATTCCGACGTGGATTGATTCCGTGAGCGCCGAAGATATCGAGGCGCTTGAGCGCAGCAACTACATGCGGTTTTACAGCATCCACGATGCGCTTTCGAAGATGACGAACAAAGTGGATGCGTTTCCGAATTTCGGCTCCAACCAGTGGGCGATCTCCCGCAGCCGGTCCGTGAACGGGCGGATCATTCACGTCGAGCACACCCATATGCCCTGGGCTAACCGCTTCCAGAATTACGAAGCGCAACTCATCACGCCCGGCAAGCTGGACGCCGCGGGCATCAGTTGGTTCGGCAGCCCGGTGTTCCTCGATGGCTTCAACGACAGGATCACGTGGTCGGCTACCTGGAACCAACCGAATATCGCCGACGTTTACGAAGAGAAAATCAATCCGAAGAACCATCTGCAGTATCTCTACGACGGCAAATGGCGAGATATCCGCGTGTCGTACGCAACGTTCAAAATCAAGAACGCTAAGGGCATGGAGTCGCGAACGCTGCCTCTGTATTACACGTCGCATGGCCCTATCGTAAGCTTCGACCGGGAACACAACCGTGCTTATTCCGTCAAATTGCCTAATTTCGAAGGCGTCAATTACGCCACCGGGCTGTACCGGATTATGAAATCGCGCAATCTTCCCGAGTTCAAAGCGGCGCTTGCTCTTCAGTTGATCCCGCGATGGAATTTTCTTTACTCCGATCCTAAAAATATCTTCTGGGTACACAACGGAAACGTTGCCCGCAGAGCGCCTGGATACGATTGGAGCAAGCCTGTGCCGGGCTGGACGAAAAATACCGAATGGGGTCCCTATCTGCCGTTCAAAGAATATCCGCAGGTGGAAAATCCGGCTTCGGGTTTTCTACAGAATTGCAACAATCCGCCCTGGGTGGTAACGCGAAACTCGGGACTGAAGCCACTGGATCCGGCGCCCTGGTACCTACAGCAGACCCCCAAAGCGGATGCCGGCGAAGAAGCCTTGAACACGCGCGGCGAACGGTTATTCCAAATTTTGACCCAGTCGAAGAAATTCACGCTGGCGGAAATGACTGATCTCGGTTTTGATACGTGGATCGTTCCGTCCGACGTTATCGTCCCGCTGCTTGAACGAGCCTGGGCGAACGCAAATAGACACGACCCACGCATGGCGCACGCAATGGACTTAATTAAGAAGTGGGATCGCCGGTCGAGCAAAGAGTCCGCCGCTTACACGTACATCTATTTCTGGGGCATGTCGTATCGTGATTTGTTCTCGGAAGCAAAATTCGGCCGGTTCATGGATTACAACCGCAAGCGGGAGATAAATATCGATTCTCCCGAGGAACAGGAGATGGCGCTGAAGGCTTTGGACAAAGCCTTGGCGCACATTCAGAAGACATACGGCAGAGCTGAAGTTCGCTGGGGCGATATCAACGTGGTCGTGCGCGATGGGACATTTCCCCTCGGCGGCACGGGACTATACGGCGTGCTTCATCCGGACGAAGGAATCGAGCAGAGTAACGGGCAAATTCAGTGCAACGACGGATGGGGGCATCTGCTGATTGTGATGGAAAGCAATCCGAAACAGGTCTGGAGCCTTTTGCCTTACGGCGAATCGCAAAACCCGTCCTCGCCACATTACAACGACCAAACGAAGCTGCACAGCCAGCGAAAAGTGAAGCGGTTCTGGTTCACTCCGGAAGAGATTCTGGATCACACGGAATCCGTCTGGGGCAATCGCAACCGTCTTGCATCGCAACTAAACCGAGGGCGTGCTGGATTTGCGCTAGGGATTCCGTAAGGCCTACTTTGATGTCCAGCCTCCATCGACAGGCAACGTCACTCCGGTCACGTAGGAGGCTTCATCGGAAGCCAGAAAGAGCGCGGCCCAGGCGACCTCTTCCGGATATCCGACACGTCCCAGCACGGTATTGTCACACTGCCATTTGTAATGCGCTTCTCCAGGTCCGGCGGAAATTCGGGTCTGAATCGGCCCGGGGCACAGGGAATTGACGCGAATGTTGTGCGGACCGTAATCGTAGGCCGCGCTCAGAGTGTATCCGAGCAGCGCCGCTTTGGTTGCCGTATATGCCACGGAGGTCATCATCCCGGCAAGCGCCTGAATCGACACCACGTTCACGATCGAACCCTTTTTCTGCCGGATCATGTAAGGCAGCGCCTCCTTCGTGAAGTAGTGCGTGCCCATCAGCGCTACTTTGATGCACTTGTCCCACTCTTGATCGGTCGATTCGAGAATGGCATGGGACTTCCCGAGATAAGCGGCATTGTTGCAGAGGATATCGATGCGGCCGTTTTGCTCAACGGCTTTCTGAACTGCGGCGGCCGCATCTTCGCGACGCGACACGTCGGCATGGAAATACTCTGCGCGTCCGCCCTTCTTGGCAATGCCGCGCACCATCTCGCGGCCCGGTTCGTCCTCAATGTCGGCAACGAGCACCCAGGCCCCTTCTTCGGCGAGAAGTTCACAAATGGCCTTGCCGATTCCATTCGCGCCACCGGTCACGATAGCGACTTTCTCCTTGACTCTATTCATCTGTTTCGACACGGTAGCACGCCGCGGGTCGAAGAGGACCCGGTATCCATCGCTTCAGTGTGAATGTATCCAGCGTTCTGGAACTTACTTCGACTCAGGGCGCCAGGAAAGCGCCTACAAGTTCCCGGTGATTGAATCGCGCCAGCAGAGCCAGGAACGGCCTAGGTTTGCCCAAGGGGGCATCGGTTTGAAAGTACTTCTTGTATGAAGCGATCCAATTACCGGATAGGTCGCGCTGCGCCGTCGCCATATCCAGCTTTCCGCTGCACACCAGGTCCTTCAAATGAACTTCCAACTCATCCTTCACGCGGGCATTCCAAATGGTGTTATGGTAAGGCTCAGGCCACAAATTGCGCGCGCTGCTTGCGCCTCCCAAATCCGGCGTAATCAGGTAATCCACTTCGAACGCATCGGGCCGTGGGTTGCTGATGCCGTACTGCTGAAAAACGCGGCGCCGCAGAGAGGCCGGCACCAGCATTTGTCGTTCCGTCGGAAAATCCGGCGCGCAGACATCCTGCACCGTTACGGACACAGTTTCCCCCGGAGTCAAACTGACTTGAGGCATGGCGCCATTTAGTTCGGAAGAACCTTTGGATGCATGATGACTCAATTGAGCGCGGTGCAGATGGACTACAAACAAAAGTAACGCGAACGTGGCCAGCACAGTCGCGAACGCAACAACGTGCGGTACCCTAAGAGCCTTCTCAACAACCCTGGAAACGGCCCACTCACGCGCGCCGCCCGTAGTGGACGCTACAAAACCGCGACCGGCATGTGCCGTTGATGCGGAACTGAATTGCCTGATTTCGGCGCGAAGCAGAGCCCGAGGTCCATCTATCGGAGGAATACTTACTTGGGATCTCTCACGATAGATATGGATGAAGTCGCCTATCGCGTTCTGCATTTCTGCGAAACGTGTCCGGCACTCCCAGCACGTTTCGAGATGGACATGAACGGCGGATGCTTGCTTGGCGGGCAGTTCGCCATCAGCCGAAAGCAGAAGTTCCTCGTCAGACAGATGAGTTATCTCAAATCGCATAATGATCACCAACGATCGGCATTGCTGAGGCGCCGAATAGCTCGCGCCAGCGATTTAGAAACGCTGCCGAGCGAAATGTCCAGAACCCCCGCGATTTCCCGATATTGCAGACCTTCGGCACGAAGGTATAGGCAACATTGATCCCGTTCAGGCAGCGCATGCAATACCGAAAGCAAGCGGTCGCGGCGCTGTTGAAAAAAGAGGTGGTCCTCTGGTGAAGGCCGCGGATCGTAGTGCTCGTCCGCGGAAATACAGCATGTCGTCTTCGTAGCAGCCTGTTTAGCAATTCTCCTTTTCAACGCAAGGTTGTGAGCCACGCGAAACAGCCAGCCCCGAAGATTCTCTTGTGGCTTACGATCGCAAAGATGTTGAAACAACAAAAGGAATACTTCTTGAACGATCTCTTCGCCATCATGAACCGATAAACCAAGCGAACCGATGTAACGCAGCATCCCGCGACGGAACTGTTCGAATAATTCCGTCACCGTCGCTTCAATTGCGATCGAAGTTGAAATCTCCTCCACGGCCGGTTTCCTGAGAAGCAGCAGATCGAAAATCGAAGTCCTGGACGAATCACTCATTGAATTTCAACTTTAAACTCAATCCATATTGTAAATGCGTCCCGGCCATCGTGATCCCAAGTCAGACAACCTTAACCAAGTTCAAGCCACCACGCAGACTCGCTTCAAAAGTCGATGCGAAGGCGTGCGCTCGCGCCACGTGGCGACGCCAGCGCGGTGCCTGACAACAATCCATCAAAATTAATTAAATTGAGTCGATCGGTAATATTCGTCACATCGGCTTGCAGTCCGACTTTCGTCCTTTCACCCTGGAATAGATCCAGTCCCGCCGACGCGCTTAGTGAAAAGCTTGGCCGCACGCGGCCACGACTAAGGTTCGCCCGGTTTACAACATCGCTGCCGTACTGGGCGATGAGAAAATCCATATCCGGCAGTTCGCCTGGATCTTCGATAGGAAGGCCACTTGTATATATTGCGCTCCAAGCCGTCCAGAGGCGCGGCAGGACCTGATAGCGGACGTAACCATTCACGACGTTTCGAATGTCTTGCGAGATCGGAAACTTGTTCGTCGCATTGAGCAGATCGGCATCGTCGTCATCCAGAAACAATCCGCCCGAAATGGGGAATTGCCCTATCCCTGTTGTATTCGAGTAGCTGAGAAAGCCGGAAAAATTGCCCCATCGAGGCGCCTCCAGCTTGACTTCCACACCGCTAATATTTGCCTTCCGAAATGCAATAGGGAAACTCACTCCGGTATTCAGCAGAAGATCATCATCCTCGAAATCACTAACGTTGCGCCGGAACCAGTTTGCATCCAGGCGAATGTGGCTTCCGAATGCCTTGGACAAACCAACTTCATAATAGTTGCCGCCCGAAGGGCGTAGAGGCAGGTAGAAGCCTTCTTCAAACCGAGAGGATGGGGCCGCCGACACCAGCACATTTTCGAATGGCGGCGTGCCGAACGTGCGGTCATAGGAAGCATGCAGAACGAGACTCAGTGGTTTGACGTTATACGCAACGCCCGCACGTGGGCTCCATGCCGTCTCGTTGACTAAGAAATCATAGTGATCGAAACGCAGTCCCAGGCTGATATTCAGATTGCCCAAGTGCATCATGTCTTGCCCGTAGCCCGCCTGCTCCCGGTCCGGAGCATGTCCTCGGAACGTGTAGGATTCCGGCAGGTTGTCATCAAAGATGGGAACCCCATTGAGACTGTACGCAAGGATGTTGTAGTTAAACTTTTCGTTGACGGATGCGTAGCGGCCCTGCGTTCCGGCCTTCCACTCGTTCCAGCCCGCATGTCCAGCCAGGCTTGCATCCCAATATCCTTCGCGGTAATCCCGATGTTGCGCGGCGTCAATCGGTATCGACAAAGGATTGGACCACAGAGTCGACCCGACGTCGCGCACGCTCCCGCGAATGGAACCTAAGAGCGACGGGGAGAAGACGTGCTGATAGGAAACCTGACCTTCTGTCGATCCGCTTGTCCGATTCTGGAGTTGTCCTGCCGCCTGCTGCAGCAGGTCGTTCGGAACCTGGAGCCACGTTTGCTGATTGATCACGGAAACCCGCAACCGGTCGGCATCGCTGAAGTCCCGTTCCAGGGAGCCAGTGAAGGAGGTGCTGGACGCATGATTGGTGTAGTTCTGCGCCGTCGGAGGATCCAAATAGCGATCAGTGAGGAAACCTTCGCCACTGGCCGAAACAGTTGTTTTCCCCGACAGGTATTGACCGGATAAGTAGCTGCTCAGGGTATCGAAGCTGCCGCCCTGCGCGATGTAGACGCCGTGGAATCCGGGAGATGTATTACGGACGGTATTCAGTTCGATAACGCCGCCGAGTTTATCGCCAAATTCGGCCGGAATGCCGCTTGTATACTGCACCATGGACTCCACGTCGTCTGCTTCGAGGGGGCGCGCAAAGGCCGGTGAGCGATTGTCCTGCACGGGAAATCCGTTGACGATGTATTGCGTGTCATACTCCGATTCGCGAGGGTGCAGAATGCCGTTTGCCTCGAGAGTCCATCCCGGCTGCATGACAGCGAGATCGATGAGCCCGCGCCCTGGCTGCGCCATTCTTCGCTCACGAATTTCCCGCGATCCTGTGTAATACGCTGCCGCCGTCCGATCGGGAGCGATGAGAGTTTCCGAATCCTTCACCTCAATCACACTCTGAACGGGGTTCACCGCCAATTTAATCTCGCGAGTGATCGGAATCACCGATCGAATTTCGATCAGGTCGGAAGATGGCGCGAAGCCCGATTTCGTTATGGTCAGGGCATATATGCCAAATTGGAGATTCTTGAAAGAATATCCGCCCTCCACCGGAAGGTTCACAATTTGATGGGTTTTCGTTGCCTGACTGACCAATTCAGCCTTGGCGTCGATCTGCGCGCCGCTCTCGTCCCTAACTGATATTCGCAGTTCGCCTGCGTTGTTCTGCGCCAGGAGGGTCATGCCGCAGCCCAAAGCGGTCGGCAGAGCGAAAAGCCGCAGCCAACGGAGCCCAAAGTTGCATCTGTGCGTTCGCCTCCTGAAAAACTTATGCTCAAGCATTCATTTGAATATTCTTTTTTCGCGCTTCTTGTTCACACTTTTCGAGGCGCCGATCGATTTTTGCCTGGATCTTTAGAATGGAGAAGGAAAGGGGCCGCGCATAACGGCACGGCCGGTTTCGATTCGGAGTCGCGAAGTGATGGCAGATCTCCAGGAATGAAACGCCGGCGCGCCCGGACCCCGCCGAAGCAAATATCCCAAAGGTCGACGCAGCATCGACGTCGCTATAAGACATCTTGCAAGTGCAAGCCTGAAGCAGACGCTCGACCGCCGCCAATCGCTCCACCTGGACGGAAGTGGAGGAACTGGCGGTCACGCGTTATGTTCCAGCGCCACAGTCGCTGCTGAGTTCTCTTGAACTGGGCGAAAAGAACGATCCTCTTCGTTCGGATCCGGGCTTCATTAATATTTTGGAACGAATGAATTTCGGAGCACGGTGGTCTTGATCTCTGCCGTGGGAGATATGCTCATTCGATAGAGATTGAGCCCGACACGTCGACGGCATTCACTCCAAATTGATAGTAATAGACGGACTCTTAGACACAACAACAAGCACTTGCGTTTTAGCATTCCACTTCATCGATCCGCCGTTTACAGATTTCGGCGCAGCGGCTCCCAATTTAAAAAGTTCGGTAGATCCCTTATCGAACTTTGTATAGCGGATCAGCTTGGGGCCATAGTGGATCGACTTCACAACGGATGAGGTTCGCAACAAATGATTTTGACCAGGCGGCGCGAGTTCAGGGTCCGCGGCCATCGCGCGCAGGTAATGCCGTACATAGTCCCCATAGCCGTCGGTCAGCCAGATATCGTCGCGCGGATAGCGATTCTTGCCATCGTTCTCAACGGTGTAGGTCGCCCAGTTCAGGCGGCGAATCGCCGCTTCCTTCCACTCGCAGTCGCCGGTTGCTTCGCAATATCGCAATTCGGTTGAAGCGTGTCGAGAAGTGTGACTGTTGCCGGGCACCCGGTAGACCGTTTGCTCATTGATCGCCGTGACGCCCCACTTATCGAATTCGTGGTTCTGAAAGGTCTTATAAGACCAAACCAGGATTCCGCGAGCCTGCTGCTTCCATTGGGGATCCCAATCCGGATGGTCGAGAATATAAAATGCCATGGTATCGGCGTTGATCTCTGTGTCCGAATAGTCGGCCGTTTTGATGTCCTCAAAGAATGGCCCCCATTTATTCGTTCGGAGCGGATATTGCTTCATCCATGCCGTAGTGATTTCTACGCATTTCCGATAGTGACTGACATCTCCGTGGTTCAAAGCAATTAAATCGTTGAACAGACGAAGAGATGGGCTCCAATTCGTCGTATAGGATGCAGAGATCGGCTTGCCATCCTTTGTGGTTGCTCTATGCACCTCGCCGGTCACCGCATTCACGCGAAAAGGCCAGGGAGAATTGTTTGCGTCGCCGGGACGGATATGCGCCGCCAGTGAATCGGCGATTTTGGTCGCGGCGTCCAGGTATTTCCGATTTCCCGTGATTTTATAAAGCGTCGCGAGTTCAGCGCCAAAGCTTCCGGCCTTGTCCGGTTGAAGAAAGTTCTTTCCGGCGCGCATATCGCCGTCATACCATCCTGAATGGACGTCGGTGTTATAGGGATATGGCAGATTTGCCCACAAATCTGCCGGTTTCGACATTCCATGCTCCAGCCAATAATCGGCGATGCGCGTCATGTTATTCTTGACCGCCTCGTCGCCAAGGTAGTCGTAAAGGAGATTCCAGGACGAAAGAGCCATGCTGATCTGATCGCCGCCGAGACCACGCGGGTCATCTTGCTCCGGCTTCCAAACCTGATGCTGCAAATAGACGGGAACACCATTAGAGCACGAACGCATGTCGCGCCAGAAAGCCCAAACAAGGCGAACAACATGGTCGTACGCTTCGCCCGACGATTTCCCATACCACGGAATAATGTGACCAGTTGAATCGAGCTTCACCTCGTGATAGCCCATGGTGTCCGCTCCGAAGGCCAACGGCGCTACGTAAGCCAGACAAATCAGAAGGACGCTCACTGGAAACCCGCAGATACGGCTAAACCGCGCACAATATGGCTCATTTATCAACTTTGTCCGCCGAATCAATCGTTTCATGTACTCTCCAGACATAAGCCTCCTTAAAACGGGCGTCAGTTTGTCTACTTGCGCTACACGACGGGGCTTGGATTTTCGTGCTCAGCAAGGCCTTGCCGAGGCGCATCATCCCAAACCGTGATCAGCAAAGTGCTCACAAGAGCCAGCATGCCGCCGGCGATCATAAACGCCGTCAGACGTTCGTGCAATACCGCGGCAGCAATGATGACGCCAAAAAACGGAATTAGATAATTAGAAAGCGCCGCTTGCGTGGCATCCAGCCGTGTTAACACATTCAAGAAGATAACCATCGACAAAAAGTACTGGAACAGCGCGAGAATAGCCAAACCGACCCAAACTGTTGTCGAATAGTGCATCAGATTTGTGAAGCCCGCGGGTTCGATGGCCACCGTCACCGGCAGCAGCACCAACAAAAGCACGTAGTAACTGTAGAGCAACACTTTTAAAGGAGAATGCCGCTCCAGCGCTTTTTTGCTATAGGCATTGTAGAAGGCGCTCCCAAGTACGCTGAAGAAAATCAGTATGTTTCCGGCAAGGTAGCCGCGACCAAAATTCAGACCGGTCCAATCGACTCCGGAACACACCAACACACCCAAAATGGCCAACCCGAAGCTAACCCAGCGAATTGGCGTCATGCGTTCACCGAGCAAGAAGTGCGCCATCACCGCCGTCGATATTGGCATGATGAGGGCCAATAACGCGGCGTCGGATGCAGGGGCCAGGCGAACACCCCAAGTGATGAACAACTGCGCGACAAGCTGGCCAGCCAAACCAAGCAACACGAAAGTCCAGAGGTCTTGCTTCGTTATGCGGGCGCCGGGTTTGCGCCCCACCAAGATGATCAGTAGAAGAGTGGAAAGCGCGATTGGAAATGTGACGGCAAACAGCGGTCCCATTTCCCGCTGCACAAGCTTTACCATTACGAATTGGCTGGCCCACATCAAGTTGCAGGAAAGCAACAAGAACCAATCGACCACTTTTGTCGATCTAAAGGTCATGAGCGCTCGACGCGATCCAAGGCGGCGCGGAGACTACCGTCGATCAGATCGCACATTTCGTCAATATCCTTCTCTTCCGCGATCAGCGGCGGCGCAACCGCAAACCACGTGGGGTCGGTGCGCAGAATGATTCCCTGCTCGAGAGAAGTCCTCTTGAATTCGCGGCCCAGTTGAGGGAAGGGCTTCATCGATTTGGTGTTCTGCACAAACTCAACTCCAAGCAAAGTCCCTTTGCCACGCACCTCCCGAACAACGCCGTATTTCTTCAGGCAATCGAGCTTGCTTCGCAGATACTCGCCAAGACGGCGCGCCTTAGCGCACAGATCTTCTTCCTGAATTACTTCAAGCACTGCCAGACCGACGGCACAAGCCAGCGGATTGCCGGCAAAGGTATGACCGTGTGCGAAGTGAACACCGTCTTCCGGTCTGCCCCGAAAAGCGTCCGCCATATCTTCACGCGCGATCATGGCGCCCAGAGGCAATGCGCCGCTGGAAATGCCTTTACCCGCGCATAGGATGTCAGGAGTCACTCCGTACGTTTGAGCGGCGAACATCTGTCCCGTTTTCGCAAACCCTGTAATTACCTCGTCAAAAATCAACAGCACGTCGTAGCGATCGCAGATGTCACGCAGAATTTCAAAGTACTCCTCAGTGGGCGTAATAATGCCGCCGGTGTTGCCAATAGGCTCCACTAAGATTCCGGCTACGGTCTCCGGATCTTCCTGTAGGATGACGTCTTCAAAGGAGCGTGCCGCAAAGCGATTCGCTTCCTCCCAGGTTGAGAAGCGATCGCGATAATAGCTTGGCGGAAATACTTTCAGGAATCCATCCATTTGCGGTTCAAACTTCGATTTTCTCGAGCCATTGCCGCTGGCGCCCATGCCTCCAAACGTCCCGCCATGATAGGAGTAATAGCGACTGATAAATTTATATTTGCTCGACTTGCCCGTCTGTTTGAAATATTGCCGAGCGAACTTCAGTGAGGATTCGACAGCTTCCGATCCGCCACTGAACGGCTTTACGTAGTTGAGATTTCCCGGCGCCGCCAGTCCCAACTTCTCGACAAAATCCAATAGAACATTAGTGGTGCTTAGCAGCGGCGGAGCAAACGTGATCTTCTCCATCTGGTCACGCATGGCTTTCATCACGCGCGGGTGGCGGTGTCCCAGCACGGCGACGAAAATTCCGCCGATGGCGTCGAAATATTGTTTACCGTCCGTATCCCAGCAATACAAACCTTCTGCACGCTCGAATATCAACGGATATTCGAGGAATTCCGACGTGGCTTGATAGTCGATAAAAGTGTGATTCAGCAGCCTAAGCTGTCTCTCCGTCAATCGCATAATTAATTTCCTGGCGGTAAACCTGAACTGAAACCGCCGTCCACCGCGACAGCGGCTCCGGTCATAAAAGACGCTTCGTCACTGGCAAGGAAGACGGCCAACCGGGCAACTTCTTCGGGTTTTCCGATTCTACGTAGAGCGTGTAATCTGCCGGCTTGCGCGCGCGCCGCCGCCGGATCGGGTTGAGACAGAAAGTATCCCTCGGCCAAACCGGCGTCAATATAACCCGGACAGATGGCATTAGCACGAATTCCTTCCCAGCCATGGTCAATGGCAATCGCTTTGGTGAATCCCAAGATGGCCGCCTTGGTGGCACAATAACCCGCGCACATCGGTTCAACAAATGTGCCGTTCACAGAAGACATATTAATAATGGCCCCGCGGGTAGCGCGCAAGTGAGGGAGGAAATATTTCGAACATAGAAATACGCCCCCTATATTTGTGGCCATTTGACGATTCCATTCTTCAACTTCGGTATCCTCGATTCGCTTGTTCACTTGAATGGCGGCATTGTTCATCAGAATATGAACCGCGCCATAGTGTTGCAACGTAGCGGCGACCAAGCTTTGGACCGAGCTTGGGTTTGCCACGTCGGTGGTGACGGGCACGGAAGCGCCTCCATCCGCATGGATCGAAGACACCGATTCTGCCGCCGCGCCCCCGTCAATATCGGCGACAACCACCTTGGCGCCTTCCAGCGCAAATGCCCTGGCGATAGCCCGTCCAATGCCGGCTCCGCCACCGGTCACTACCGCGATTCTATTTTCAAGACGCATTCGCGCCACATCTCCAGGTAATCCATGTTCGTATGCAGTCCTTACGCGAGCATTGTTTAAAAGAAAAGGCGCAATCCAAATTGCATCCGCCGGTTATCCACCGACGTCGAAAAAACCTGGCCGGCGGAAGGATCGCCCACGGTCGCATCCGGCGCTGCAAAATTCGGATGGTTAAATGTGTTGAACGCATCGGCGCGGAACTGCAGGTTCATCCTCTCCGTGAGTTTAAAAGTCTTGAACAACGAGGAATCTAGCTGTTGAAGCGCATCGCTGTGAAGAGGATTAATGCCGGCATTACCGTAAGTATCCGGGACAAGAACGTCCACGAAACAACTGGTGTCAAACCACATGTTGACAGTCGGATCCGGGAGAGTCCCGCTACAGATTCGGTTTGATCGGTTGCCTTGACCATTATTGAGCAAGCTAACAGAAGACTGCACATCGAATCGCAGCCCACTGCGGATCGTCAAGAAGCCAGAGTACTGCCATCCTCCAACCAATCCATCGACAAGGCGGTTCGCGTTCCCCAGAAAGCGCTTGCCGCGGCCTACCGGAAGTTCATAGCTGAATTGCGCACTGAATGTGTGTGCGATGTCCTGTTGTGTTGGACCGTAATACTGATAGAGATTTTCCTGATCGACGTTGTTTCCGTTCGTAAAATTGCGCCCATGCGCGTAACTGGCGCTCACGGTGAATCCACTGCCGAGTTGCGCGACCACGCGCGCGGTCACTGCGTCGTACCAACTCGCGGTATTCGAGAACTGTACGGGGATGTCTCCCAACTGAGGATATTGCTCGGCAAGCGGCCTCGCCAGGTTATAGTTCGCTCCCGGTGGTTGCGGCGGCGCTTGATTGACATTAGTCGTATGGTTGTTATGAAGGCCGCGTACACTGAGATAGCCCACGTCCAGAAGCACTCCGCGGAACAGTTCTCGCTGCAGGTTCACCGAAGTCTGAGCCACTTGCTGGCTCTTCCAGTTTGCGTTTGTTCCTCTAATCACGGCGTTAGCCGGGATAATCAGGTTGCCGGCCGCATCATATTGGGCGGACGCCAGTGGAAGGCCATCCCGCGAAAGGAGCAAGTCCGGCGTCAAGTTGTTGGATGAAAGGAGTTGCTGCTTAGCATAGTTCGGATAGCCGAGTCCAAGAACTGTCAGCGGCCCAGTCCAGTACGTCTGCCAATATGAAATTCCGAAACCTGCTCGCAGGCTCGTTTTGCCGTTATCAGGCGACCACGCTAGACCGATGCGCGGCCCGATGTCGCCCTTGTCGAGGTTTAAGGACGGACTTCGATTGTCTTTCGTGGCGACTACCAGTTGATTAGTAGCCGTGTTCCAGTTCGATTGGCGGTTGTATCGCTCGACAGGGCGAGTGGTCAACTCATAACGAAAGCCGAGATTCAGAGTGAGTGATGGCAGCACTTTGAAATCGTCCTGCGCGTAGAAGGCGTTCTGCCAATAGGTTTGATAAGGCCAGCCGTTCACAAATCGCGCCCGGGCGCTACTGGTCATTGCGCCTAACAAAAAGCTCGAATAGGCAAAGGGCGGCGCAACGCCGTTGAACGATGTCATCGCAGGATCGAACGTCAGGGAGCCACGCGGATCGTCGCCGCCGATGGTATCCGCCGAGGTATCCTCAATGTGATTCAAGTTAATTCCAACCTTGATTGTGTGCCGCCCTTTCACCCAAGTGAAGTTATCGGTCGCCGCAATGGTGTTGCTGATTATAAACGCAACCCAATCTGGTTGCCCAAAATTTGATATCGGGGGCAACGATGAAATCTCGAAAATGCCTTGCGTAATCGGGTCTCCCAGATTGCCATTCGGAATCCCGTAGAAGTTGTTCCAGTCCTTTGTCATCGAATTTGCATTTGTATTCACGTGAGTGCGGTTATAGCCAATGCGTGCTTCATTTGCTTGTGACGCATTCAGCGTGCTGAATAGCGTCATCTGCATATTTTGGTTCACACTGTGAGAATTGGCTTGACCGTCTTGAAAAAATTGGTTGATATCGGTCGAGTTGGCGGCCGTTGAATTGAGGATCGAATATCGGAAGAACAAACGATGCTTGTCGGAAGCATTGAAATCGATGCGGCCATCGGCCTGATGAGCATCTTGCGTGTTGCGATACAAGTAGTAAAGATTGTTGGTGAGGCCGGGAAGATTAGCCGTGCCAAACACATGATCGGCATTCATTTTGGCCGCGGCCGGGTCGAACCGGCTAGCCGGAATGATGTTGCCAGCAAACGGCGTGGCGGAGACAACATTGCCGCTCTCGTCGAAAACCCGCGAGAAGGGATCGTAAAGTTGGCTGTACGCGCTGGCATCTGTCCCCGCGGGAGGGCTCAACGAATAGAGTTCTGAAAAATCGCCGTTATACATCTTCGCCGTGGGGGCGCTCGTGTATTCGTGATTGCTCGTTCCAAAGAGGGTTCCCTGGTAGTCGGCAAAGAAGAAAAGCTTGTTCTTTAAAAGGGGGCCGCCAATCGCGCCGCCGAACTGATTGCGCCGAAAGGGCGTGGAGTCCGTGGAAAAATAGTTCAGCGCGTCGGTGGCGTTGTTTCGAAGAAATTCAAAGAGCGCCCCATGAAACTCGTTCGTGCCCGATTTGCTGATGACGTTGATTACCGTGCTGCCCGAAAAGCCGTACTCGGCATCGTATTTACCGGCGAATACTTGTAACTCCT
Source organism: Bryobacterales bacterium KBS 96 (assembly GCA_000381625.1). GTDB lineage: Bacteria > Acidobacteriota > Terriglobia > Bryobacterales > Bryobacteraceae > KBS-96. The sequence goes on along the minus strand of KB906767.1, from coordinate 5,310,534 downwards.
GAATACCTTCAATGGGAGGCACAACTCCGATGTAGGCATTCTGCGGTTCGCGATTGAAAATACCCTCAATGTATACGCCGTTCGCATTGGCGTCTACACCGCCAATCGAACTCAACTGCGGTCGCGTCAGCCCGACGGCTGAGCCATTCTCGCCACCATTTGAACCATAGTTGCCGCTTCCGCTGCTATTGTTGGCCCCAGGCATCAGATTCATTTGATAGAGGGGATTTCGATCGATGTTTGGCAACTGATCGAGAGCTTTGTATCCGAATGTTTGGCTGAGTTCGGCACTCTCAGTATTCACCGCTAATGGGTGCGCCTGTACTTCAACGGATTGGCGAATTTCGCCAATCTGCATCGTGATATTCAGCCGCGCCGATTGCCCGGCGGTTACGGCCAATCCTCTCTCGACTCGTTTCGCGAATCCTTGGGCCTCGATTTCGACTGCGTACTGGCCCGGAATCAGAAAATTGATCAAATAATCGCCGTTGTCCTGCGTCCGTACCGTCGTGATAACGTCTGTTGCTTCATTTATGGCGCGGACTGTGGCTGTTGCAATGGCGGCGCCTCCTGAATCCGTAACGGTTCCCGAAATTTTGCCTGTGTTGATTTGACCCGCGGCAGGAGAGGCCATCCACACAGCACAACCGACGAGAGTTAACCAGACCGGCAGATGCGTCGATCCACCCCATGGAGATTTTAAGGAACAGTGGGCCATGAAGACCTCCCTTTTGTTTAAACATCATATGTTTAAACCGAGAGAGTGGTCAAGAACTTTTCATATCGCCGTAAAAAATAAGGGGGAAACAGCGGGCTGAGCAGGCAAAGAATGGATGAGACGCTAGGAAAGGTTCTTCAAAGCCCTTCGAGAGTCTTCTAACGTACTCTTCATCAGCCGGCGCACTGCCTGGCGGGCGCCGACGGAATTCCGTTCTCGAATCTCTACAAAGATATGACGATGCATCTCCAGTCCGGGGTTGAAGCTGTTGGAAAGCTTAATTTGCTGCAAGAACGTCGACATTACGGGATCGAGCACCATTTCAAGATAAGGATTGTGAGCTGCTTTCAAAACAGCACGATGGAAACGAAGGTCGGCATCAATAAGGCTTTCCAGCCCACCATCTTCCTCCGCCATGCAATGCAGCGCGCTTTCAATTTCCTTTAAGTCCTCTTCAGTGGCTCGAACGGAGGCCAAGCTGGCGCTAGTTTCTTCCAATACCTGTCGCAACTCCAGCATCAATTCCATTTCCGCCATCGTGGGCATGGGCTGATCGCGGAACAGCCAGAGAAGCGATTCCTTCACTCGATCGGGGTTCGGGGCGACGGTCAGGGTGCCTCGGCCGGCACGCACCTCCACGATTCCCCGGTCCTCCAGGATCTTCATTGCTTCCCGGATTACGATTCGGCTTACTTGAAATCGCTCCGCCAACTCAGCCTCTTTCGGAAGCCGGGAACCGGGTTCGGGGTACTCCTCGGCGATCAGGCGTTGCATTTCGTGGAGCACTTGTTCGCTAAGCCGCCCGTTTCGGAAACTGCGCTTCTGCATGGTTATACCTTTCAATCTTATGCCGCGCTCTTCAGATAACTCGGCAGCGCCTGACCCAATTTAAATTTGCGGCGGACAGAGTTCGTTCGCGAACTCGCACGTGGCGTTTAGGAAACGTGATTCCGGCTTCACGTGCCCCTTGACGGGCGATCTCTCCAAACATATGATGTTTAGGATCACACGGAGACCATGATCACAAGTTCATCGTCCGATCCACAAATACTTCGCCTTCGAAGCGAATCGCTGGACATTTCCATTCTTCCGGAAGTGGGCGGGAAAATTCTCGACCTTATCGACCGGACCACCGGGCACAACTTCCTGTGGCATAATCCGCGGATTGCGCCGCAAACTTATCCAATCGAAGCCAATTTCGATAACTACTGGTGCGGCGGCTGGGACGACGGATTTCCTACTTGTGAAGCGTGCGTGCACAACGGAGAAGCGTATCCGAATCTTGGCGAACTGCGTTCCATTCGATGGGAGATAGACCCATTGGATGCAGGCGCATCGGAGCCGTCCATTACCCTTACGTCATTCGGGCCCATTAGTCCGATTAAGGCGCGGAAGATCGTTCGACTTTGCAATGGCTCTGTCGAAACTGAGTTCAGTGTGCACCACATCGGCCACCATCCGATTGACTTCATTTGGGGCACACATCCGGCCTATGCGATCCAGCCAGGTTGCGTGATCCACATTCCGGCGCGCACCGGCATCGTTGGCCAAGCCAATCATCCGCGTCTAGGCGAACCGGGACAACGCTATGAATGGCCACTGATAAAGACACGGGGCGATTCCGTCGATATGAGCCGCGTTGAGCCGCCCGGCAAACTTTCCACGGGTCATTACGCGACAGAGCTCACCGCAGGTTGGTACGCACTAGAATATCCCGATCGCCAAACCGGGCTCTTGTTCGAATTTCCCCTCGACGTGTGTCCGTATCTTTGGTTGTGGTTAAGCTATGGCGGTTGGCGAGGCCACTATGTTGCCGTAATCGAGGCCTGGACCAGTTGTCCGGTTACACTTTCGGAAGCGATAATTGCTAAAACACATCGGACGTTATCGCCGGGAGATGTTTTTTCGTGCATGGTGCGCGCGACCCCATGGCGCTTGCCTGTGACGTTGAGACAACTACTAACCGAGCGCAATCTGGCGCGTGTTGGATAAACGATGGCGACGTCCCGCATTGCGGATTGCTTTTGTTGAGAAATAAGTTTGGAGGGCGGCGATGCTCCGCGGATCGCCGCTTGACAATTTCGAGGATGAACATGTCCCGTTTTTGCAGTTGTGCTCTCTTGGTTCTGGCTGCAGCGTTCACGATCGCAGCGCAGGAACCGTTCCAGACGGTCTCGACAGTAGACGCCCACACCATCGCCGGCCGGCCTATTGCATTGGATGCCAGCCGCAAGCTACTTCCCTGGCCGATGCCCGAGGATACCGGATATTCCTATAACTCGCACTTGATGACACAGTGGAGCATTCTCTGGGACCAATACAATCGTCAGCGTTTCTATTATTTCCACTGTTGTTTCGACTTCGATCGCACCACGTTCGAGATGCAGCCCGATTTTCATTGGGCGAATTCGACCGCCTATCTTCGCGCCATGATGGAAGGTTTCATCGAACGTCTCTATCCGTATACGGGTGACTCACATACTCTGACGCTCTTGCAAGCCTTTATGGATTACGAATTGGAAAATGGCCTCACACCCGACAATTATGCCTGGGCCCATGTGCCGTACACGTCGGCGAACCCGGGTGACCACCGTTATACGGGATGGAGCCACCACGCCGAGGATTTTCTAGAACCTCCCATTGTCGGTGAAGATGGCTATGCCTATCTGCGGTTCTACGAAATGACTGGTAACACCAAGTACCTGGAAGAAGCGATACGCTGCGCCACGGCGCTTGCCAAGAATTACGCGCCGGGCGACGCGAACAAATCGCCATGGCCGGTCCGCTGTTATGCCCGCGACGGAAAGATTGAGGGGAAAAGCATGGGGCCGTACTCAGCTAACGTGGTCGAACCCATCATGCTTTTCGACGAACTCATACGGCTCGGCCAGGGCGATGTTAATACGTTCAAGCAGGTTCGGCAAGGCGCCTGGGAATGGCTGCACAAGTATCCGATGAAAAATAATATCTGGGTTGGATATTTCGAAGATGTCACGCCCAGCATGGCAAACATGAATCAGGTTATCCCTTTGGAATACGCGCGCTACGTTCTTTTGAACCCGGATAAAGACCCGAACTGGCGCGAGAATTCACGCAAACTTATTGAATGGGTGAAGACCACGCCGAAATGGCCGAAGTATGTGGTTCATGGCGCCACCGTCACTACCGAACAAGGCAACGGCAAGACGTTCTGCTGCAACCTTCCGAACGAATGCTGCGACAGCCATACATCGCGACTTGCCGCGGTTGAGGCTCTCTACTATGCTCGCACAGGCGATGTTGCTTATCGCGAAGAGGCTTTCCGTTCCTTTAACTGGGTTACCTATTTTCAAGGTATGCCGGCGGGCGCGCACGCTCCGTTTGGCAACCAATGGTGGTTCACCGATGAATTCTCGGATGGGCCGCGCCGGTTGATGGATGGATTGTGGGCCGTCCCGGAATGGGCGCCGGCAGATGAATCACATCTTGTCGGCTCAAGCTCAGTTGTCACCCGAATTGTCTACGGGAAGGGCTCCGTGACTTACTCCACGTTTGACCCGGCTTCGACTGATATATTGCGCCTAAACTTCTCGCCCACTTCCGTGTGGTCCGGCGGCCACAAGCTGACTCGACTGCCGGAATCGAACGAAACTGATCGAAAACGGGCAGGTTATACCTTTAACGACACGACTCATGTGATGAGGATCCGCCATGACGAGTCGCGCGACATCGACATACAAGGCGCATCTGAAGAGCCGGTTCCTCAAATCATCGACTTCGATAATCCTCATATCGGTGCGAACGTGCCGCTGACCGGTCAGTATCCTTCCGGTGTTGCCGATTGGGGCAAGGACCAGTGGAAAGCTTGCCCTCCGATGGGTCGAATGAGCACGTTTTCTCTCTGCGCGAACGACTCGAAAGCGGTTAAGGCCGAGTTTCAATTCGCTTTTCCAAGAATATTGATGCGCCTGGATGTTTACAATCCTACCGATCACGAAATCGTCCTTACATTGAGCGCGCCTGAAATGCGTGAAGTGACGTTCCACCTGAAGCCAGGTCAATTGAGGCGTATTAGGACAGGTTGGAGAAATCGTGCTTCGAAGGTAAGTGTGGAAACCGAGGGCCTTTCGGATCTCCGGTTCGATAATCTTGCTTACTCGTCTTATCTATGGGCAGCACTCGACTGGTCGGAGTGAATGTGTACTCCGCGCGCCGCTTAGCTGAACTGGTACGTTCTTGCGACCGTCTTCAATGGAGTGCCCATGGCCCGGCGGGCCACGGAAATTTATGAAGAAGCCGGCTACCTGCACCGAACGGACACTCAACGGAGCCAGTTCGGACCATCGCACAACCCGCGCACTGACGTGCGGCGGCTCCGTTTCCAGGTTGCCGACTCAGAGCCGCCTCGCGTGAGCGAGCGGGTTCGGGCAACCGCACGCCCAGCGCTTTCAGAGCGTCTTCAACCGACTGCCCATGGCCCGGCGGGCCGCCATAGCTTGATGAAGACGCTCGGTTGCCTGCACTGAACCGCGACTGTCAAGGAGCGGACGGCTTCAATGGAGCGGGCGCGCACATTCGGCAGTTCGTGCTGCCTCCTACTCTTCGCGAAGAGCGTCCATCGGATCGAGACGCGAAGCTCTGAGGGCGGGCAGAAATCCAGCTACTATAGCCAGCAAGGCGAGCATCGCGGCGGTTACAGCAAGCGTCCAGGGATCGTTTGCCGTGATCCCACAGAGAAGACTCGCCATGAAATGCGTAGCGCCGATTATCGCGGCCAATCCGATTGCGAGACCAATTCCGATCAGGATCATCACTTCTCCTAACGTTGTGCGAAGTACGCGCGACTGTTGAGCTCCCTAGCGCCATGCGGATGCCGATTTTGTTTCGCCGTTGGGTGATGTTGTACAAAGTGACGCCGTATAGTCCAATCGTCGGGAGCGGCAACGCGAGCCCACCAAAGGAGCCCGAGAGCGTGGCGAGCAGCCGTTCGCGCGCGAGCGACTCGTCGATCTGTTCTGAACTGCAAGGAAGCGTCGAGATCAACCGCGTTGACCGGACGCTTCACCGCTTGGACCAAGGCCGTCGCGGTACCGGCCGCGGCGCGCAGTTCGAACCTATGTTGGTTCGATTTGACTGCCGCGAAAATACCACGCGGCTTTGGGCCGAAAAAGAATCCAGGCAATCACAGCACAGAACAAACAGTGGATGGCGAATTCGGGGAACGCATTAAAGGCGCTCAGGATCACGTGGAATCCTATCCAGGCGAGCGCAAGCCAGCGCGCCCAGTTGCTGCCTCGGAGCATAAATGCTCCACACACAATCGCCAAGAACTCGACGAGTTCGACCCAGACGGCGTCGTATTGAAACGCATCCCTCGCCAGGAACTCGGACAAGTGGTAAACAAAGCCGACCGTACCCACCGCTATATACAGGCATCCGAGGATCGTAACGGAGAGGGGGCGTTTGTTCGCATTCATGGCAGCACCTCCAGCACGGCCGCGCTAGGCTCCAAGTTCCTCCGCATGCGGCGGAAGAGCCGCCCCAGCATCCAGTAGCGCCCGAATCGTCCCAATGAAATCCCCCGTGTCGCGATGCCAACCATTCCCGGACCCGTACACCGCCCACGCAAGTGCGGTCCCCGCATACTCTCGCGATTTCAATTCCAGCGCCGGATGGAACCGCAGTATCTCGCGCGTCATCTCCGCATTGCCATTAAACCCAGCCCAGTGCAGCGCCGTCGCTCCCATTCTCCCGGAGTATCCACCGGCCAACCCGCCTCCAGCATCAGCCGAACGGCCTTTGTGTTATTATTGCGCGCGGCGTTGGGCAGCTTTTGCCGCTCCATCTCAGACAGCATCCTGGCGGCGTCCGGCTTCTTCGAAAGAAATTCGTGAAATACCGCTTCGTCGCCAAGTTCGCATGCCAGCGCGAGTTTCAGGTCCTCCGGCGTCCGCTCCATGGGCAACTGAAAAACCTCCTCGTGACCGAAATCGCGCGCTACAAGTGTGTGCGGTGCGATGCGCCCCCAGTGTCCAGATGTAAATCGTGCCGCCAGCGCGCTGATCCTGCTTTGGAAACCATTCGTCCGACGTTCATCCGGATGCAGGAGGGATCGATGTCCAGATGCCGCCGTACCAGATCTGTGTCGCCGAGCGCCGCCGCCATTAGGATGTCCGTCTGGCATCCGCGCGACACTAAGTAGCGCGCTACATCCTGCCGATCCCCCGGATAGTGCCGCTTCTGCTGCACGCGCAGCATGTACTGAGCCGGCGTCGATTCGTGATCCACGTCGCACACATCAGGGCCGGCGCCGTTCGCAAGCAGGAACGCCGCAACCTCCACAGTGGAGGCAAAGTGCAGCGGCGTCTGCCCGTCGCCGCCTCTTGCATGCACCACGCCCGGGTCCGCCTCCACCAACTCTCTCAATTTCGGCGTCATTCCCAGCCGCGCGGCGGCGTGCGCATCCAACGCCGCGCCGCGTTCGATCAAAAAGTCCACCAGGCTCGGATCGCAATCGTCCAGCACGCCGAATCCGCCCGCCCACCACTCGCTTCGTTTCCGGATGTTTGCGCCCGCGCGTAACAGCACGTCGATTGTCGCCCGATCGCTCCGCTGTACGGCCGCGAATAACGCGTGTTGGCCAAAGCCATAGTTGGGCAGCGGATCGTCGATCTTCGCGCGCAGTTCCGGATAACGCTCAAGGACCTCGCGGACGCGTGGCGCATCGCTGTCGCACACTGCCGCCTTCAATGCCTCCGCCGGAGTGAACCCCAGCGACTCAACGTGTGACTTCAGCTTCGCCCAAGTGGCGAAACCGTACTCATTTGCCAGTGTATGTTGCGCGTCCGCCAGTTTGCCCTGCCGCATTCCGCGCAGCAATTCTTTGGCTTGCTTTTTGAGATATTCGAGATTGGGTTTTTGAGGTAACTGACGAGACATGTACTCCTCCTTCGATGACCCGGTATCCGCTACGACGGGCCGAAGAGAAGTCAGTGCTCGACGCCAAAAAACTCATTCAGGTGGGATCTTCCCTTTCCGCGGACGGGATGCAACCTGAAGTGCAGTCTCGAATATATCAAAAAATGTTGTACGTACTGCTTCCCCACCGTCAGCATCGACCCCTCATTGCAACGATTCCGCCCGAGATTTTAGCTCATTGTCTGATCCGAATTGTCGGGTCCACTATACTCATCAGGAGGATAGATTTCTCAATGCCTTTCAGAACTCATGCAGAAAGCCGCCGCGTAGCGGTTCTCTTTTCCGATCCAACGTTGCTTGCCGATCTGTGGGCAGCATGATCAGAGAAGAACTGCATCATCCTTGCACTATTAGGAAGAACAGTGTTGGGCCTCGGAACTTTCTCCATGTGATTGGCGAAAGTACTGCACCCGTCCTGCCTCTACAGAAAGTGATGCGCTCGATGCCTACCCGTGGGGTTCCCCCGTACGATTTAATTACTAAAGTCGCTGTTGCAACTCTTGTGTTGCTCGGCGCTCTGTCGTTGCCCGCTTTGGCGGATACAAACCTGGCCGGTGAGTGGCTTTTTAACGAGGGTTCCGGCGCATTGGCCGGCGATAGCTCCGGGAATGGCAATACAGGAACCTTGAAGGGCGGAGCAGGATGGACGAAGGGATACGCTAATACTCCGGGACTCTCACTTAATGGTACGTCCACTTACGTGAGTGTTCCTCCGAGCAGGAGTCTCAACGGATCAGCCAACATAACCGTGGCATTCTGGATCAATCCGCAAACGACAACGTGGGATCCACGCATCCTGGCGAAGCGCTTGAGTTGGGAGATCAAGCTCAACGGTTTGCGACCGCAGTTTTCGGCAGATGGAAAATATGGGGTCCTCGCGTCACGTCTCGCGGTTGGCCAATGGCAGCACGTTGCCTTCACGTTTGCGCACGGCACGCTAAAGGGGTACGTGAACGGGTACCCGCAGCCTCTCCTTGGCAATACGTTTACACCTGGAATGGCGCTTTCGGCAAGTCCCTATGGAATCACTATTGGCTCGGATCCAACTCCGGCTCATTTTGCCAAGGGGACTCTCGACAATGTACTAATTTACAATCAAGCTCTGAGCGACTCTGATGTCCTCGCTTTATATCTCAATACTCTTCCCAATGCATCTGCTATATCGAGAACGCATGCATATTATGTCTCACCGAATGGATCCGACGGAAGAAGCTGTGTTCAGGCACAGAGCATAAGCACGCCAAAACGTACCATCAACAATGCTGCAGGATGCTTGGCGCCGGGTGATACACTTCTGGTCCGGGCGGGACTTTACGCCGAAAATATAGACGACACAATTCCTTCCGGCGCCTCTTGGAGCACTCCAGTGACGGTGGCGGCCTACCCCGGCGAACAGGTCGAGATTCAGCCGTCAGGAGGACAGTTTGTTTTCCAATCCACGCGCGGTTCGTATATCATCCTGAACGGTCTGATCTTCGACGGCCGCAACGTTCGGTATGACGCGGTTGAAATCACATATGGAGCCGGTTCGGACTATGCACATCACATTCGGGTGAAGAATTCGGAAATCAGGAACGCCCCGCGCAGCGGTGTAGGCATTCATCAGGGCGACTCGGCGCACCGCACCGACTACAACGAGTTCATTAACGTTTCAGTGCACGACAACGGAACCACCGATATGCACCATGGTTTCTATGTTGAAAGCAGCTATAACCTAATTGATGATGCGAATGTGTATAACAACTCCGGATGGGGTTTGCAGGCATATACCGGAGTGGATGGTCGTCCGATCAACGGCAACGTGATCCGTAACAGCACCTTTCACGATAATGCGCGCTCGGGCACGCGAGGTGTGGGCATCGGCCTATACAATGGCATAGACAACGTCGCCTATAACAACGTGGTATATAACAACTCGGGCGGCATTACGGCCAATTACGGAGCACGTGGAACAAAGATTTACAATAATACCGTATATAACAACAATCGAGGCGTAAATCACTATGGCATTTACAACGGCAACGATACCGATGACAGCCGAACCGGAAGTATTGACGCTCAGATCTACAACAATATCTGTTATCGCAACTCAAGCAACCTCACAAACGCCCGATTCGATGCAGGTTTGGCGAGCAATTTGGATGGGATAGATCCCGATTTTGTCGACGTTTCAACTGACGACTTTCACCTTCAGGCAGGCAGTCCCGCCATAGCGGCCGGTACAAATGCAGTCTTGCCGCTGGTCACAGTGGACAAAGATGGTAACGCGAGGCTGCAAAACGCGGCATTCGATATCGGTGCCTACGGATATTATTGATAATGGGCGCTTCGAGATTGCTTCTCTCTCGATTTTGGGGAAGTTCATGTAGCAGGTAGCCATAGAAATGAGGGAGATACAAAACACGACGGCGTAGTCGGACGGCCTAGTAGAAGGAAGCCAGGTTTTCCATAATAGTTTGACCTTCAGGCAGACGTTTAGGAATTTGAACCTATGAATTTGGCCTTCGACTTGTTCGTTGCCCTAAGCCAGTTCAGTGGCAGAAGCGACCGCGTCCTTGTCGCGTTTATGCCGGCCGCAACTCCTCGAAGTTTCAGGACACCAGAATGCCGGGCGGGCGCGCGGCAGGCTTGTAAAGCAAGCGCACCGCGATTGGTGAACAGTTCGGGTAGCGCCCTGGGCAGATGTTCGGGTCTGGCTATTTGCAGGTGATCAACGGTGACAACCTCAACCCGAACCGGCTCTTTGCGTTTCGGCGTAAACGCACTAGGCCGGGTCCAGTCGCTATATAGCAGGATGCGGAACTGCCTGCAACAAGTTACAACATGAACATTCTAAATGTCTACTTTCTCTGTAGGGCCAAGATCATCGACAGTCGATCTTATTCAGCTATCTGTCGCCCGAACCACGGCGCAAAAGGACTGTTCGCCGCAAGCCATTCGCGCCATGGCCGACCTGGAGCGCTTGACAATATGTTGGACCGATCGACTGCATGTATGCGAACACACGGGCACCCAACGATTTGCGCTAGAAGCCTGCTGCCGGTGCAGTTGGTTAATCCAGATGTTTTATTCAGTGCGTAGCGAACGATTGCTGACGGAAGAGATGGAATACAGTTTACTGTGGCGCTGGTTGTGGGCATGGGTCCGGATTAGGCCGTGTGACATGTCAGCGTGTTTGCGAAGAAGTCGCGATCGCCTGCTAAATGGACCTGGCTCGCAAGCTGTATGTTGGGCAGTGAACCTATCGCGGAACAAAGCTCCGACCATCGCTGAACATTTCACGGTTAATGGCATTTTGGTCGAAGCATGGGCCAGCCGGAAGAACTTTAAAGCACAAGCGAAAGCGGCAGGCGCTCTTCACATAGACTTACATGCTCACCCTAAGCTTATGGATGGCAATATGCGTCCAGTCCGAGTGATATAGGTTAGGCGCTTCGTGGAGACGTGAGGTTGGCTACCTTCGTGATGATAGTCAGCGGCAAGTCACTTACGTACGTTTTAGTACCACTCTACGTTCGTTTGTGTCAAATAGGGGCTTATATTTCTCGTTGACATATGTTACCCATTAGAGCTGCCGACATAGTGTGAACTATCCCAGATGTTCAAGACCCACGAGCTACTGGGAGAGACGTGGCGGTAGCCTGTCCCCCTAGGCTCACATTTCAAATATCGGGTCGATCAGTCAATCCCAGGTGGGCGTTATGCACAATGACGACCAATCGCCGCGATTGCCGTGGTACGGTGTTCGCACGAGAGCAAATTGTGAGAAGACTGTAGCTCTATCGCTTAGAGCCAAGGGCTTTGACCAGTTCTTGCCGGTATATCATCGGCACTGTCGCTGGTCGGACAGAGTCGTCGAAGCCGATCGGCCATTGTTCCCAGGCTACGTGTTTTGCCGATTCGACATGAAAAAACGGCTACCCATTCTTACAACACCTGGAATTGTCTCCATCATTGGATTTGGCAACGAACCGACCCCCATAGACGAGGCGGAAATCGAGGCCGTCCGGCTCCTCTCGGAGTCAGGTTTCGTGACGGAACCATGTTTATACCTCCGAGAAGGCCAGCGGATCCGCATAAACTCGGGCCCGCTTAAGGGACTCGAGGGCATTCTACTCAAAAAAAAGAGCGACTGGCGAATGCTTGTATCGATAACACTGCTGCAACGTTCGGTATCGGCACAGATCGACTCCGCATGGGTCACCTCGGCTTAGTGCTGGAGACCTAAAAGCGAGCTTGACTCCGTATCGGTTCATTCATTCCTATTATTGCCACTGTATTGGGCTGCGGCTGCATTGTTTTGCTCGTGAATTACGTATTGCCGAACCAGTAATGTCTCTGACCCTTAGAGATGCGTGCCGACAAAAGCCGTGATCGAGCCGTCGGCAGAACGGTATTCAATACGAGCCATGGATAAGATTGCCAAGCGTGGAATGGATGTAATCGGGAGTGCAACTCTGCTGCTCGTTGCTGCTCCGCTCATGACTCTGATCGCACTTGCGATCTTTATAGACTCAGGGCGGCCGATCCTGTTTTCGCAAACCCGAGTGGGCAGGAACTTCGTTCTGTTCCGCATCTGGAAATTCCGTTCCATGATTCAGCGCCCAGGGGAGCGACTCATTACCGTTGCGGGGGATACGAGGATCACGCCTATCGGCCGCCTCCTGCGGGCTACAAAGCTCGATGAACTCCCGCAACTGTGGAATGTTCTGACGGGGAATATGAGCTTAGTGGGTCCCCGGCCGGAAGTGCCGCGGTATGTAGAAATGTTCCGCAGCGATTATGAGCTTATTCTGACTGTTTGTCCCGGTCTGACAGATCTCGCCTCGTTGCGTTTTCGTAACGAAGAGAAGGTCCTTGCCGAGGAACCCGACCCAATCGGGGCCTATGTCCAGTGGGTCCTGCCAGAAAAGCTTGCTCTGGCGACGGAATACATCCGCGAATGGACATTCTGGAAGGATCTTTCGATTTTGTTTCAGACGGCCGGTGCTTTGACGGGATTGTTTCGATTGGACTTCCGGCAGCCGATTACAGAGAAACATAGAGAGACGGAATAGACCGGTACGTGATCGGCGGTGTACGGAAGGCGGTCGGCTTTCCGCTGAACGGGCGCACGTCGTCTCCTTTTACAGACACGGCGCTAGTTGAGAGTTTAGATCGAACCTCAATATGAGCGACGCAAGGTCCTGCGGCTCGCAGCCCGGAACCTCTCGCATAGAGCCGATTGAAAATGGCGCCGGCCGACTGCTCCAGACTTTATCCTGTAGCCTAACGTATTTGTCGTCCCATGCAGTGCCGCCAGAATCGCGGGTTCAGCTCTCGGAAGGCGGCCAGCGCGGGACTGGTAACGCAACATATCGCCGCTAAATCCCATGCTCCGTAAGACTACCGATAGGCGAGGCGAAGATGTCCTCATACCCGAAATTGATCCGGTACGGCCGCGCTATCATCGCGCGGAGATACCACTTGTTTCCTATCAACCGATAAATCTTCTCCGGTACTTGCAGATCGCGAGCCGCCGAAAACAAATCTTGCTTGCTCTAACATTTGCGGGAACGGTAACAGGTTTGCTAGTTGCACTAGCACAGCGCCCCATATATAAAGCGGAAACCTCGCTTGAGATTGAGAACCTAAATCCAAACTACGTTCACATAACAGAGACAACGCCGGAGCCGATTACCTACGAAGCTTTATCAGACATCAAGACGCAGACCGAGCTCTTTCATAGCAAGGCTCTTATCACGCGTGTGTTGACGAAGCTGCACTGGCACCCTTCCGCCCCTGACGCGGCGAGCCTTCGTACCTGGCGGAATCTACTGCATATGCCTCTGAAGAGCCCAAGTTTGGACGAGGCCGTGCGGGACGCAGCCCAAAGGCTGGATGTGCGCGCGCCGATGCAAACACGTGTCGTGCACATCTGGTTTGACTCCGCCGACCCTCGATGGGCGGCGAACTTCCTGAATACGCTTGCAAATGAGTTCATCCAGAGCAACCTGGACGCGCGGTGGAATATGAGCGAGCACACTAGCGAATGGCTTGAGAAGAAGCTTCAAGAAACCCGCCTCAAGCTCGAGCGAAGCGAGGCTAATTTGCAGGCCTATGTCACCCGTACAGGACTGCTGTACAATACCGACCGCAGTACTGTCAGTGAAGAGAAGCTCCGCCAATTGCAAGCGGAATTGACCCGCGCTCAGGCCGAGTGTGCGGAGAAACAATCCCGTTACGAGCTGTCCCGCAGCGCGCCGGCGGAATCGCTGCCGGAGGTCCTGAATGACCAAAGCCTGCGCGAGTATCAGATGCGGCTTACCGAGTTACATCGCCAAATGGCTGAATCTGCGATGTTTTACACAGCTGAGAATCCGAAGATGCAACGGCTGCAAGCGCAAGTACAAACGCTTCAGGCGGCAGTGGATCGCGAGCGCGCGGCAGTCGTCACGCGCATTCAGGACGAGTATGAAACGGCGACACGCCAGGAAACCTTGCTGGTAGCGCAATATGCAAGTCAGTTAGGGGTCGTGAATCGTGATGCCGGATTTAGCGTGCAATACAGCATTCTTCGACGTGACGTCGAATCGAACCGTGAACTCTACGACTCAATGCTACGGCGGGTCAAAGAGTCGAATATAGTTTCCGCACTGAAAGCTAGCAATATTCGGGTGGTGGACCCGGCCGAACCGCCGCTTCTTCCATATAAACCCCGAACCGCTCTCAGTTCGGCACTTGGAACGCTAACCGGCTTCTTTTGCGGAGTGGTGTTCGTATTTGTCCGTGAGCACGTGCACGCCAGGCTAGAAGAACCGGGAGAGGCGAGCGTGTGCGTGAATACGCCCGAGCTCGGCGTCATCATCTCCGATAACAGACTTTTGCGAAATCATAAACCACCAGTGGGCACTCGGCAACAGGCCACGTTGGACGTCTTGATCCCTTCATCGCAGAGTTTTCCTATTATTGGTGGTTCCGAGTCTTCTCGGGAGCGAGTAGAGCTGATCACAGTCCAACACAAGTCCTCACTCACGGCCGCCTCTTTCCGCAACGTGGTCGCGTCGCTGCTGTTTTCTGAGTCCGGCCACCGACCGCAAGCGCTGGTTCTAACCAGTGCCGTCGCTGGCGAAGGCAAAACGACCGTCGCGAGCAATCTCGGCATAGCTTTAGCAGAAATTAAGAAACGAGTCCTACTGATCGATGGCGACATGCACAGGCCCCATTTGCATGAGATTTTCAATGTCTCTAATGAGCTGGGGTTGAGCAGCCTACTTTCAGAGGAGAAATTCGACCCGGTTACCATCAAGGACGCGGTGCATGAGACGTGTGTTCCGGCGGTATCCATTGTCCCGGCAGGCCCCACCAGTGCAACGGCTACTACGCTTCTCTATTCTGAAAACCTCCCGGTTATACTCGAACGGCTCCGCAGAGAATTTGATTTCATCCTCATCGACACACCTCCCGCGCTGCTGCTGCCTGACGCACGCGTGATCGCCCGTCTCGCGGACAGCGTGATTCTTGTAGGGAGGTCCGGGACGACGCCAAAATCTGCATTGCACATGGTACGGCAGCGATTCGAAGATGATTCAACACCAGTCATTGGAGTGGTGCTGAACGATTGGGATCCAAGGTTCTCGCCAGCCACTCGCTACGGATATCGGATGTATTCCATTTGACGTCTTTTCTATGTCCTCACCCGGATTTCATCCTGTCGCATTCATGTTGGCCCCAGGCGCCCGCGGGCCGGAGGCACGGATTTCGGTGTTTATGAGCGCACAGATAGAGTCACTGTGCAATCGAGGATGGCAGCCGTACGTTGGGATACTTGATGACCGCACATCGCCAGTCGGCGTGGTGCGAGGCGTTCTCAGGTTGCGCAGTGAAATGCGAACAAGTCAAGCAGTTCTGGTCCATGCACTATACGGTTCAGTAACTGCGCTGGTCGGCGATTTGATCAAGAGCGGTAAACCGCTAGTGATTTCATTCTGCGGTGATGACCTTCTTGGCACGCCAGTTGATGGCTGGCGATGGCGTCTGCGTGAGGCTGGTGCGCGCTGGCTTGGGTTATTCGCCGGACTCTTCGCCACGTGCGTCATTGTGAAAAGTGACAACCTGCGCGCCGCATTACCGGAAGCGCTCAAGCAACGTGCCGTCATTCTGCCGAATGGCGTCGACGTGAACCATTTTCGCCCTCGTAGCCAAGAGAACTGCCGCCGCGAACTGGGATGGTCACTTGACGACCCGATAGTGCTGTTCAATGCAAGTGTAGGAAGCAACACTGCGGTAAAGAACCCTGAGTTAGCGCGACGGACAGTGGAACTCGTGAGGAGAACGCACGGGCAGGTGCGCCTGCGCACCTTATCGGGTTTCAGTGCCGACGAAGTGGCCCTCGCCCTCAATGCAGCCGATTGCCTCCTCGTTACTTCGATTCATGAAGGGTCACCGAACATCGTGAAAGAAGCTATGGCGAGCGGGTTGCCAGTTGTGTCGGTGCCTTGCGGTGACGTCGCCGAGCGGCTCCGAAATGTGTCGCCGGGCGGCATCTGTCCATACAATGCTGATGCGCTCGCGCGTGCGATTGTCCAGGTGATCCGGGACGGCAAGCGCTCGAACGGGCCCGATGCGATCCGCGCTCAAGAGCTTACGCTTGACGACGTCGCCAGGAGGTTGTCCGGCCTGTACGCGGCAATCTTGGAACGGCGAAACGCATCAGTGATTTCGCCGAGAGTTCAGGGCGTTGCTGTCGAACGAACACGGTAATTCCAATGTGTGGCATCGCTGCTGTATTTAAAGCGAACGACGTCCGTTGCTCTGTTGCGACAGTGAATCGAATGCGCGACGAGGTGAGTTATCGCGGCCCGGATGGCTTCGGCAGTGAATTTTTCGCAGTTGATCAAATAACCCCGGTTCAGTTTGGCCCTCTCGGAACAACCTGGAACGCCGCGCTGGCGCACCGCCGATTGAGCATCATCGATCTGAGCAAGGCAGGGCTGCAGCCGATGCAGTACCGCGGCCGTTACTGGATCACGTACAACGGAGAAGTGTACAACTATATTGAGCTGCGGCGGGAACTGGAGAAGGCTGGTCATCGGTTTCGATCGGCAACGGATACTGAGGTTCTTCTGGCCGCGTACGCTCATTGGGGCTCGGCTTGTTTCCAGCGATTCCGGGGAATGTGGGGCCTTGTCATCTATGATTCCGAACGCCGCGAGGCAGTTGTTTGCCGCGATCGTCTGGGCATAAAACCGGTGTACATATGGAGAGGGCGTGGCATCATTGCGGTCGCCTCTGAGATTAAGCAATTTCGGCATCTGCCAGGACTGAAATTTGGATTCGATTCGACGGCTGCGACCGAGTATCTCCGAACGGGCTACGAAGATCCGGCGCGTACGCTTTTCCGCGACATCGCCCCTCTGCCCGGCGGTCACTGGGTTCGTATCGACGCGCAGCAACGCACGATGAGTGCGTCAGAGGCATACTGGTTTCCCGAACAGATACAGGCGGCCGGCGCGAGTCTCGGGGAAGCCAGCGCTGGATTCGCGAAGAAATTTCAAGAATGCGTTGCGCTGCATTTGCGCAGCGACGTTCCGGTCGGCTGTGCGCTAAGCGGCGGTTTGGATTCCAGCTCGATCGCAGTCACGGTGAATCACCTGTCCGGCGCCGTCAACACGCCGTTGCACACGTTTACGTCGACGTTCCCAGGCGACGGACTGGATGAGAAGGAATATGCAAACGCCGTCCTCGCCAGAATTCGTCACGAAGCTCATTTCGACACGCCTGGCCCGGAGATGTTTCTTGCCGACCTTGACCGGTTGATCTGGGTTCATGATGAGCCTGTATCCAGCACGTCGATATATGCAAGCTACTGCATCGCGCGGCTCGCGCGCTTGGCCCAGGTGCCCGTGCTTCTAAATGGTCAAGGGGGCGACGAACTGTTCGGGGCGTATTGGCCATCGTATTTTGTCTACCTTCGCGAACTACTCCGAAAGCGAAAGGCCGGCGCAGTTCTAGGGCAGTTCGTCGGTGCGCTGTGGCCCGGCGGCAATTCGGAGATGGTACGTCAGCTGCCGATCATATGGCGACGATACCGCGCGCGAAGTAAACCTCACGTTTCAATTCGCTTGAACGGGAATGGGCCAAAATCCGCGTCGCGCCCGGAGTTAGTCGGAACCATTCTGAGTTTAGAAGAACGTGCCCGACGAGTTTATGAGATCAGGACAATGTTTCTTCCGCGGCTTCTCAAATGGGATGACCGGAACTCGATGGCGTTCTCCATCGAAGGTCGGTATCCCTTTCTCGACCATGAGCTGATCGAACTGGTGCTCTCGTTTCGGGGAGATCTGCTCTACAGAAACGGCTGGACCAAGTTGCCGCTTCGTCAAGGGCTGCGCAACCTGCTTCCTCCGAAAGTCTTCTTCCGCCGCACGAAGTTCGGTTTTGAAACCCCGCAATCGAAATGGATGAAAGGATATATGCGGCCGGCATTGCAGTTGTGGCTACGGTCAGACCGTCCATTGTGGCGATTACTGGAGCGCGAACCTGTCCGGCGCCTGGCTGCCACCGTGTGGGATATGCGCGATAGGTCCGACGAGGCAGGTCAGCAGCTATTTCGCTTGTTTGTATTCGATCGTTGGCTTGACATTTTCAACATATCGCCGGATCAGTAATGCCGAAATATAACCAAGACTTAACGAACAGTCCCGCCTCGGTCCGAAAGAGTGTCGTGGTGACGATGGGTTCGAAGCTTGCAGCCGGTCTCGTGAATTTCGCAGCTGCGCCCATATATATGCATTTAGTGGGACCCGAGGGCTATGGGTTCATTGGTGTGTTCGTCACCCTGCAGGGTGTATTGCAAATTCTCGAAGTAGGCCTGACAACGACCTCCAGTCGCGAAGTGGCCATGCAATCCGTTCGTTCCGGCGCCGCGCAGAATATTCGTGATTTCTTCCGTACGATTGAAGCCGCATATTGGGCAGCGGCAATCTTACTCTGTGCTGCATCACCGCTGCTTGCTACCGTGCTGACGCGTAATTGGCTCCGGTTCAACCAGCTATCCGCGTCTACACTCGGCATCGCGATCATCTGCCTGGTTATCAGCATCGCGCTTCAATGGCCCGGAAGCTTGTACTTCGGCGGATTGATGGCTCTGCAGAAACCGCTGATAGCGAATACCATTTACAGCGGCGGCGCCATCGTAAAGGTTGCATTTTCCCTCGGCATTCTGATGTTTGTTGACCGCTCGGTTACTGCGTTTTGCTTAGTGCAGGCTGCAGTCACACTGGTCACCATTAGCGCCATGGCCGTGGCGCTGTGGTCTTCATTGCCACGAGGAAACGGGCGGCCGCGCTTTCGGGTTCAGATGCTCAAAGCAACACTTGGCCTATCGGCTGCCATCAGCGGAGTCAGCCTGTTTTCGACCTGCTTGAACCAGACTGATAAAGTGATTTTGTCGCGGTATCTGCAATTGGCTGATTTCGGATACTACATGCTCGCGTGCACGTTAGCCGCAAGCCTCTACATGCTCGTCACGCCCGTATGCGCTTCGGTGTTTCCTCGTCTTTCACAACACGCCGCGCTGGAGGACATAACCTCCGTTAACGACCTCTATGCAAAGAGTATTCAACTGGTCACGGTGGTGTTAGCGCCTGTCACGGTCGTAACGGTGTTTTTCGCGGGCCCCATCATCCGCATCTGGACCAGGGACGCGACAGCAGCGCATCACGCCGCGGGCATCGCCGCGGTGCTGGTAATAGCAAGTCTTGTTAGCGCCTTCCTGGAGGTGTCGCTTAACGTACAGCGCGCTCTTGGATTGATTCGGTTCTCTCTCGCAATCACGGGCTTGGGTGTCGTACTTGTTATCCCGATGATCGTCGCAGGCGTTAAGCTTTTTGGGCCGATTGGAGGAGCGAGTGCATTTGCTTTGGCCAAGGGATTCTCAGCAGTTGTGCAAATCGGCTATACGGATTGGGCGCTCCACAACAAATTCACCAGGATTTGGAGCTACAGAGATTTCTGGCTTCCGATCGGCGCCTGTTTACTGACCGTGGGATTGTGCCGTTGGTGCATCGGTGGCGGCTTCCAATCGCCAACCGGAATGACCACAGCAGTTGCCGTCGCGCTGGTGCTAGGGTACGCGGTAACTGCGGCCGCGACACCTGTCATGATGTCGACTGCGAACGAGACAGTACGCGCGGTGACACGACGATATGCGCGGCCTCTGGGCGCCACGCAATAGCAAAAAAGACGCGAGGTATGGCCAGTATTACTTCGGAGCGGGTTTTTCGTTTGACGGCCTACCTGTTTCTCGCGTCTATCCCATTTGACATCCCGAACCGGCCAATACCGGTCGATGTTCCAACCATAACGGCAGCTATGATGTTGTTCGCCGCCATATATGACAGAGGTTCTTCATGGGCACTGCCGGGCGGATTGTGGCTTTTCGCCGCCTGGCTGTACATCGGAGTTCTAGCGACGCTTTATGGAGGGGCACACCATCCCCTCGAGTCCAGCGCGCTTATCCTTCAGATTTTGGAGCCTATGCTGGTGCTGGCCACGATCTACAATGCAGGACGAGATTCACGAACACTGCGAATGATGCTGTGGGCCATTGCGGCGGGTTGTGTGATCCGCGCGGCCCTCCAGGTGGCTGGTTTCGGAACCACAAGCCTAGGAAGGTGGGAAACGGAGGAGAGACTTACAGCGTGGGGGGAGAATCCCAACAACGCAAGTGCGAATCTGGCCATCGGTTTGTTGATCTTGATAGGGCTAGGTTTTGCTGGCCGCCGGCGCTGGCCTGTTCGCATTTTGTTGGCTGGCGCCAGCATTTCGATATGTTTTGCGATGGTGCAGATGGGATCGCGCGGCGCGATCGTTGGCTTGATTGCTGGCTTGCTCGCAATGTCGATGGTTCCCACAGGAACTTGGAATCCACGTTCATTTGCAATTCGGCTGCTATTTACTTTGGGAGTTGCCGGCGGTGTAATAGCCCTTTGCTATTCCTCGCCTTCCACGCGAGGCCGGTTTGAAGAAACGCTCGAAGAAGGACAAATGTCGGGCCGCGAAGAGCTGTATCCAACGCTCTACGGTATGTTCCTGGAACGCCCCATTCTCGGTTGGGGTCTCGTTGACAGTCAATATGAACTCGGCCGACGCACACAACATCCGAAATTGAGTTTCGCGAGAAGGGACTCACACGACCTGTATCTTGAGGTCGCGACCAGCACTGGCGTTTGCGGAATGCTTCCTTTCTTTTTGGGCCTGGCTCTCTGTTTCTGGAGCGCATGGCGCGGTCGGCTGGGCGTAGACGGAGCACTGCCCTTCGCCTTATTTACCTGCGTTCTGGTAGTCAATGTAACGCAGGACTGGCTGCTATCGAAGCTGTGCTGGGTTGTTTTGGGTTATGGGCTAGCGAGCGGAGCACACGTGGAATGGTCGGATCGCTTGAGACGCTTGTCAATACAAGAATGCGCACGGCTAAGGGCTTCGCAGATCTACCTTCACGAAAGCTTGTAGACGTCTGGACTGCAATATCCGTGAATATTGTTCTTATCAATCACTACGCCGGCTCCTTACGGCACGGAATGGAGTACCGTCCGTTTTTCATGGCTAGGGAATGGGTGCGCGCCGGCCATAGCGTCACGATTGTGGCTGCATCCCACGCTCATTCGCGGTCACGCGATCCACACACTGAGGCGGGCCTTTCGCGAGAGGTGCTAGACGGAATTCAGTACCTATGGCTACGCACGCCTTCCTATCGCGGCAACGGCGCCCGGCGCGTCGCCAATATGTTGACATTCGTAGCCCAGGTAATGCGATACACGAGGTGGATTGTTCGTGCTTGCCGTCCCGACATCGTTATTGCCTCCTCCACTTACCCGTTGGACATAGTGCCGGCATACCGGATTGCCAAGTGCGCCGCGGCCACACTGATGTTCGAAGTGCATGATCTTTGGCCGTTAAGTCCGATGTTACTCAGCGGTATGTCGGCAAAGCATCCTTTCATAGTCCTCCTGCAGTGGGCCGAAGATTTCGCATATCGCGAAGCCGACTGGGTTGTATCTATGCTGCCGAATGCGAAGCCCTACATGGTCAGCCGTGGAATGTCGCCCGAGAAGTATCTTTACGTGCCTAACGGTGTCGATTTGAGCGAGTGGGAATCTTCGCCGAGTGAACTGCCGGCGGAACACGCGAAATTAATTGCAAGCCTTCGGGGAAAGGGCCGCTTCCTTATCGGATACGCAGGCGCCCATGGTTTGGCTAACGCCTTGGACAGTGTTGTCCGGGCCGGTGAGGCGCTAGCCAGCACCGCAGTCTCGCTCGTGCTCGTAGGGGATGGGCCGGAAAAACCTTCGCTGCAGCAATTGGCCAAATCACTTGGTTTAGCCGAGGTGCATTTTCTCCCGTCCGTGCCAAGGCGAACCGTTCCGGCACTTATCGGGTCCATGGACGCCATGATCATTAGCCTGAAGCGCAGTCCGCTGTTTCAATTCGGCGTGAGCCCGAACAAGCTAATGGATTATATGATTGCAGAAAAGCCAGTCATTCAAGCTATCGATGCCTCAAGCGATATCGTCGGCGACTGTGGCTGCGGCCTGTCGGTGCCGGGGGAAAACCCGTCGGCGATCGCCAATGCCGCAATGACCCTGATGGCCATTGGACCAGATCGACTTGCGGCAATGGGCCGTCTCGGAAAACAGTACGTAACTGCCCGGCATGACTATCGCGTGCTGGCGCGAGAGTTTCTGAAACCGGTTCTGAGCTAACCAAATGAATCCGGAAGCATCATCCATCGCGGCCCGATATGCGCGGCGCGCCGCAAAGCGCGATGCCGAGCTATATCATCCCTTAAATCTCTCGGTGCTGATGTCGACACAGGAACGCGAGCGGGCATTGCACCAGTGGATTCGTGACTGGGGGCCACCTGCCGTACGTGATTTGCGTGTACTCGAAATTGGATGCGGAACGGGGCGGACATTGCTCGACCTTCTACGTCTCGGCTTCCAACCCGAAAACATGACCGGCAACGACTTGCTACCGGACAGACTCGAAACTGCGCGCGCGATACTTCCGTCCGGAGTTCGGCTGATACCGGGAGACGCGATGGATGCGCGCTTTGATCCCAACTCATTTGACGTAGTCCTTCAATCTACAGTCTTCACTTCCATCATCGATCGCCAATTTCAAGTGGCTCTTGCCGCGCGAATGTGGAATTGGGTCAGCGAAGCCGGCGGCGTACTCTGGTACGACTTCGTATATAACAACCCCAGCAACCAGGATGTAAGGGGCGTGCCGCTGAGGCATGTGAGGGAACTGTTTCCAAATGGCGTCATGACCTACAGCAGGCATATCACACTGGCGCCGCCCATCAGCCGTAGAGTCACGCGTGTACATCCGCACTTTTATACACTCTTCAACTTACTTCCGTTGCTTCGGACGCACGTCCTCTGCTGGATCGAGAAGCGCGATCCAAACGCCCGCTGACGGCAGATCAATATTTGACTGGGAGGTAAAGATGACGCCCAAGATAGCTGTTGTGGGAATGGGGTATTGGGGTAAACACCTCGTGCGGAACTTCGCCGAGCTAGGCGCGCTCCAGATTGTCTGTGACGAGCAACAGTCGCGCGCCGAGATCGTACATACGAATTACCCTGGTGTTGCATTTACAGGCGAATACCGAAGCCTACTCCAGGATCGGAAGATCGATGCCGTTGTTATCGCAACTCCGGCGACAATGCATTACCGGATGGCGCGGCTAGCGCTTGATGCTGGCAAACATGTATTCGTTGAGAAGCCGCTTGCTTTAGACGCAAATGAGGGAGCAAATCTCGTTGCCGCCGCAGCGCGTGGCTCACGCATCCTGATGGTCGGGCATGTCCTGCAGTATCATCCCGCGGTGATCAAAATCAAGGACCTTATCGCCGAAGGCGAGCTGGGACAGTTACAGTATGTGTACTCGCATCGTCTGAACATCGGCAAGATCCGGAGTGAAGAGAACATTCTATGGAGCTTCGCGCCGCATGATATCTCGGTAATGTTGTCTCTGATCAATGAGGAACCTTGCCAGGTAACCTCCCAGGGAGCCCATTATCTGAATGCAAGCGTTGCCGATGTCACGACGAGCGAGTTTGCATTTCCCAGCGGTGTGCACGCTCACATTTTTGTGAGCTGGTTGAACCCCTTCAAAGAGCAGCGCCTTGTCGTCGTCGGTGCGGAGAAGATGGCGGTGTTTGACGATACTGCACGGGAGAAACTCATGTTGTATCCGCACCGTATCGCGTGGAGGAACGGGACCCCGCAAGCCATCAAAGCCGAGGGCGTTGCGGTGCCGATCGACAGCGGCGAGCCGCTTAGATCCGAGTGCCAACACTTCCTCAATTGCGTGAGTTCGCACACTCGTCCGCTTAGCGATGGCATTGAAGGCCTGAGGGTTCTGAAAGTGCTGGCCGCCTGTCAGAGAGCGCTGGATTCCAGGGAAACGGTCCCGGCGGCAGGAGCGAACAGAACGCCGGCGATGGAGGAGCGGATGTACGTTGCGCCTCCGTTCTGTTACGTGCATCCGACTGCGATTGTCGATGAGCCCTGCGAAATCGGCGAGGGCACGAAGATCTGGCACTTCTCTCACGTGATGAAAAACGTCAAAATCGGCAAAGGCTGCGTAATCGGCCAGAATTGTAACATCGCCGAGGGTGTGCGAGTCGGCGACAACGTAAAGGTTCAGAACAATGTCTCGATCTATACGGGAACCATAGTTGAAGACGACGTCTTTCTGGGTCCCTCGTGCGTACTGACCAATGTCACCAATCCGAGATCCCAAATCAATCGCCACGCCCTCTACGAGAGCACTATTCTCCGCCGGGGCGCCACGGTGGGGGCCAACGCAACTATCCTGTGCGGAGTGGAGATCGGCCGCTACAGCTTTATTGCCGCGGGGGCCGTTGTGACGCGAAACGTTCCGGATTACGCTTTGATGACGGGAAATCCCGCTCGCCAAAAAGGATGGATGAGCCGGCACGGGCACCGGTTACTGGAGCGCGATGGAGTGATGGTTTGTCCGGAAACCGGGCTGCGATATCAGGAGTGCCGGCCCGGTATCATCCGCTGTCTGGACCTTGACGAGGAGGCTGCGCTCCCCTCAGACATGGCGACGGGAACGAAATCCTATCGCGAGTGGAAGCAATCTCTCAAGGCCGATCGCGCCATGAGTTGCTGACGCCCTAGTTCTGCCGGAAGGAGATCCAGCTTGCAAGTTCCACTGCTTGATCTAAAGGCGCAGTTTGCCACCATCGAAGACGAAATTATGGACGCCGTCGCGTGTGTCCTGAAGTCGCAGGTTTGTATCGGTGGCCCGAACGTGACGGAACTGGAGCGCGCTGTCGCCGCGAAGTACGGATGTGCTTTCGCCGTGGCGATGTCAAGCGGAACCGACGCCCTTCTTAGTACCATGATGGCCCTGCAGATCGGGCCGGGCGATGAGGTCATCACAACACCTTTTACATTTTTCGCGACGGTAGGTTGCATCGCCCGTCTTGGCGCCACGCCGGTTTTTGTCGACATCGACAGGCGAACATATAACCTGGATCCGGCCTTGCTACATGACGCAGTGACGAGCAAGACGAGAGCTATCGTGCCCGTTCATCTATTTGGGCAGATGGCCGATATGGACCCGATCCTGGCAATCGCCGAAGAGCACGGGTTGGCAGTGGTTGAGGATGCGGCCCAAGCAATCGGGGCAACTTACAAGGGGCGCAGTGCCGGCGCCATCGGGACTGCGGGCTGTTTCAGTTTCTTTCCGAGCAAAAATCTGGGTGCAGCCGGAGACGGCGGCATGGTCGTCACGAACGACCCCGCGCTGCACCGGCGCTTGGTAACGCTTCGCAACCACGGCGCCCAGTCGAAGTACTTTCACCACTATGTGGGCGGAAATTTCAGACTCGACGCAATTCAGGCTGCCATCCTGCTGGTAAAATTACGCCGCCTCGACTGGTGGCATGACGCACGCCGCCGGAATGCTGCATACTACAACGCCCGATTTGGCGGCTCCCATATCGGTGTTCCATACATTGCTGCCAACGCCTGCAGCATCTACAACCAATACGTCGTTCGACTAAAGAATCGCGACGAGTTACTCGATTGGTTGAAGGCTAAGCAGATTGGCTGTGAGATCTATTATCCGCTTCCGATGCATTTACAGCCGTGCTTCGCGTATCTCGGGATTAGGAATGGCTGTTTCCCGGAAGCTGAAGCCGCTGCCCAAGAAGTACTCGCGTTGCCGGTCTATCCCGAACTCAGTGCTGACATGCTGGCCTACGTGGCGGATAGCGTGCTGGCATGGATGCCATCTGCAATTGCCGCCACCGCCAACTGATTGCTGAGACAGATTATGAAACCTGTGGTTCTCACCGTTGTCGGAGCGAGACCACAGTTTATCAAGGCAGGACCAGTAAGTTGCGCTCTTGCAAACGCCGGTTTACGGGAGATTCTGGTTCATACCGGGCAGCACTACGATCCGGAAATGTCCGATCTGTTTTTTGAAGAACTTGCCATCAGAAAGCCCGATGTCAATCTCGGCATCGGGTCCGGAAGCCATGCTAGCCAGACGGCGCGAATGATAGCAGCCCTCGAGACGCCTATTCTCTCCTGTAGGCCCGACTGGATTCTTGTGTTTGGCGACACCAATTCAACGTTGGCGGCCGCCATCGTAGCTGCCAAACTTCAACGCCCGATCGCGCATGTCGAAGCGGGGTTGCGATCCTTTAATCGCAGAATGCCCGAAGAGGTGAACCGGGTAGTGACGGACACATTGTCCGATCTGCTATTCGCTCCCACAGCGAATTCACGGGACAACCTGATGAGAGAAGGTATTGCAGGCGACCGCATTCACGTCGTAGGTGACGTAATGCTGGACGCGGCTCTCCAGTATCGGTCCTTGCTGACTTCCACTAATGGCTGCATCGCGAATCTGCCGCTTTCCAGAAAGCAGTATGTAGTCGCGACCATTCATCGTGCAGAGAACACAGACGAACCATGCCGGCTGCGATATTTGCTCGATTCACTAAATACCATTGCTACTACCAGACAGGTTGTTTTCCTGGTCCACCCCCGGACCCGAAGGTTAATCAACGGATGGAAGGCAGCAAGCAACGTTCATGTGAGCGGTCCGGTGGGCTACTTGCCCATGATGCAACTTACAGTGAACGCCGGCCTGGTTGTGACAGATTCCGGAGGCTTGCAGAAGGAGGCGTTTTTTCATCGCGTGCCGTGTGTAACCGTGCGCGAGGAGACGGAATGGGTCGAGTCGGTGGCGCTGGGGTGGAACCGGCTGGCGCCCCCGGTCTCAGTGGATTCGATAGTTGAAGCAGTGAATGCCGCGTGGGGAAGCACGGGAATTGAAGCAAATCCATACGGCGACGGCACTGCTTCGCGAAAGATTGCCTTGGCTCTCGCAGAGGCAGTGGGTTAGCAAAGGAGATAGTCGATAATGCGAAAAACGTATTTGCCGTTTTGTTTGCCTAGCATCGGTGAGGAAGAGATTGCCGAGGTCGCCGATAGCATGCGGAGTGGTTGGATCACAACTGGGCCAAAAGTGAAGCGGTTCGAAGAGGAATTCGCCGCTTATGTCGGCTGCGCTCACGCTGTGGCAGTAAGTTCCTGCACTGCCGGTCTGCACGTCGCGCTTACAGCTCTAGGAATTGGCCAGGGAGACGAAGTGATTCTGCCGACAATGACGTTCTGTGCGACCGCAAACGTTGTCGTGCATCTGGGAGCGAAACCCGTTCTGGTTGATGTCAAGCCGGATTTCCAAATCGATCCAGCATGCGTAAGGCGGGCGATCACGCCCCGGACGCGAGCAATCATGCCAGTGCATTATGCAGGCCAAGCTTGCGAATTAGACGAAATTCTCGACATCGGTGTCCAGCATAGACTAGCTGTTGTGGAGGACGCCGCGCACGCCGCAGGAGCGCTGTACCGCGGGAAGAAAATCGGCACGCACGGCCACGCAGTGGCATTTAGCTTCTATGCAACAAAGAACTTGACTACCGGGGAAGGAGGTATGGTGACCACCGCGGATCCCGAACTCGCCGGGCGCATGCGCCTGCTCTCGCTGCACGGAATGACACGCGATGCATGGAAACGTTATACCCGCGGCGCAGGATGGGAGTACGACGTTCGCTATGCCGGATATAAATACAACATGACGGATATCCAGGCGAGCATTGGCATTCACCAACTGCACCGCCTTGACAACTTCATCCGGCGGAGGCAGGAAATTGCCGCAACTTACGATACGGCGTTCGCCAATCTTCCAGAAGTCCACTGCCCTGTTCGTCGTGATGACCGGTCTCATGTCTATCACCTCTATCCCGTACAACTGGACGGAAACGGGAAGCTGGATCGCTGTAGCTTCATTGCCGAGCTCGCGACAGCCGAGATCGGCTGCAGTGTGCACTTCATCCCGGTACACCGGCACTCTTTTTACCGCGAGGTCTTCGGATACCGAACTAAGGAATTTCCGGTCGCTGAAAAGCTATATCGCGGTCTCGTTTCCCTCCCGCTTTACCCGAAAATGTCCGAAGCAGACACTCAGGATGTCATCGAGGCGGTACAGACAGCCGTGGTGCGGTCACGTTCGGCCCCAGTGATTACGAGGGCTGCTGCGTCTGCCTAACTTCTGGAAGCTAAAACGTCCTCTTATCGCCAAGTCACACCAAGTCTGTGCGGCGGCGCCTTAAAACCTCGAATGTTCCTTGAGTATTTGGAGGAATCATGATCACCAGACTGAGTTCATTTGGCTCCCACGGCGAGTTCCGAGTGCGGGCAGCAATTGATTTCGCTATCGTCAATATTTGCATGTTGGCGGTATGGCTTGCCGTGGCTCTCTGGAGAATTGCGTCAGCCGATTTGACCGGCGTCCATGCACAACTGAGTCATTTCGCGAACTATTATCTGATGTTCTGTCCGTTCGCCGCCCTATTCCCGATTACTTTCGCCGTTGGGGGGATTTACAATCGCGGCTTGTCCGGACGGCAACGCGCCGCAAGGGCGGCGGGAGCATGTGCGTTAATCGGAATCACTTACTCAGTTTCCGCCTTTGCACTGAATGATCGCGTTATGCTCGAACATTCGATTGCCGTCGGTTTTGCCGTGTTGGTGAGCTTGGTTGTCCCGGCATCGCGGCTTCTTAAGGAGGTTTTCGTTTCGCGCTACGAGGTCGCCCCTCGCGACGGGGTCGCTGTCACGAATCGGTGCAAAACGGTGCTGGTAGTCGGCGGTGCAGGTTATATCGGGTCGATTCTGGTTCGTCGCTTGCTGGCGCAGGGGTATCAAGTCAAGGTGCTCGATAAGCTCCTGTACGGACCGGGAGCAATTCAAGACATCCTATGTCACAACCGGTTTCAGCTAATCGAGGGCGACTGCCGCAACATGAAACACGTGGTGCAGGCAGTCAACGGTGTTGGTTCGATTATTCATCTTGCGGCAATCGTGGGCGACCCCGCGTGTGAATTGGATCACCGCACGACATCGGAGATCAACTACGCAGCCACTCGCATGCTGATTGAAGTGGCGAAGGGCGATGGCGTCCGAAAATTGGTATTCGCTTCCAGTTGTAGCGTGTACGGGGCAACTGACGACATGGTGGACGAGACCGCACCCGCTCAGCCGATTTCTCTGTATGGACGCACCAAGGTGGAATCAGAGCAAGCGCTGATGGCGGCGGCTGATGAGAACTTCCAACCAACCATTCTGAGATTGGCAACGGTGTTTGGCCACTCGTACAGACCGCGCTTCGATCTCGTCGTCAATCTCCTAACCGCTAAGGCGTATCAGGAGAAATTAATCACAATCTACAACGGCCAGCAATGGCGTCCGTTCATTCATGTCGCCGACATCGCAGACGCGATGATGCTTGTGCTCACCGCACGCAAACACCTCGGAGGAGAGATCCTCAACGTTGGCGATTCGCACCTGAATTTCACACTTTCGGATATCGGTACGAAGATCCAGAAGTTCTTTCCAGATGCGCGAATCGAACATATCGACAACTCTGACCGTCGCAACTACCGTGTTTCGTTCATAAAGATAGAGAGACTGCTAGGTTTTCAGGCCCAATGGACTCTCGAAAAAGGCATTCTGGAAATGAAGCGGCATCTAGAAGCCGGAGACATTCGGGATTATCGAAATCCCTCATACAGCAATCAGAAATGTTTGGCCAATGCCGGCATCCCACGCCACGCCGAGCAGAGGGACGAGGTGGTGATGGCAGCGTTCGCAGGTGGGGCTGCTCTATAACTTATCACTACATCAACTTATCACTAATCCTGCTTCGCTCCGCCACACAGGGACGCTAGCTATGTATCCAAGTGTCAGGACTGCCTCTACGCTACCCGGCGCAGCCTTATTGCTTGCTGGCCCAATCAGCGCGCATGCGAGATCTGGAAGGAACCTCTATGTCTCGCCGGGTAGATCCGATGGAAGAAGCTGCGTTGAGGCACGGAATATAAGCACGCCTAAACGCACCATCAACAATGCTGCTGGATACCCGGCGCCGGGGGATTTTCTTGTCTGGTGGACTTGCCTTGTTGTGGTTCGGGTTCCAATTCCGCCACGACTCGACAAACTTGCTGATCGTGTCGAGGTGATCCAACGGGAGGATTCGCGAATAGCTCGAACTTTCGCCTTGCGGAGGGCTCAACGTTCGTGCCGGCACGCCCGAGGCTCTCCAGGAAGCTTCGGACCCATAGCCAATCGTCGGGTTTTTCTTGTTCAATTTCGGACGGCGGAACTGTTGAATCCCAAGCGAACCATTCTTGATGACCTGCTGCGCCTCGCTCCAGTCTGCGGTACCAGTGGATTTGTTGGTGACGTTATTCTCCCCACGCAGCGTATTCTCCCCACGCAGCGTACTTTCGGCACTGATTGTACAGTCGCAATCCTTATTTCTTTCACTCTCTGTTTTAGGCTCATAGACTCGCCTCTCTTTTGGATACGAGCGGGCGCAATCTTTTCGATGTCGAAGGTAGAGCTTCAACATGCCGCGGAGAAAAGCGTATCACCACTGTAATCTGGAGTACAATCCAGAAACAGTCCATTAGCGGAACTATAGCAGACTCAATAGCTTAAGCTGGCGGAAGCTAGTGGGAGTCGAACCCACCCGTGACACAAAGCGCCGCACGCCGGTTTTGAAGACCGGGCCCTGCACCGGCAGAGTCTAGCTTCCAGACGCGATTGTAGCGTGCCGCGCGAAATTGTCGAGGCAAATGCCGGGGCGAGGTCATGCCTCGCCCCGGAGATCGCCTTTAGAAGTAGAACTTCACTTCCAGTTCGACAATACGATTGCCCTGCTTGTTTGTGGCAGTCCCGAAGTTGGGATTGGTCTGTGTTATTTGACCGCTCGCGTCCTGTTGGAAATTGAGGGTCAGATTATTGGTTCCGCTGGGGAACGACCATAACGGGTGATTCAAGAAGTTGTAAGCCTGGACGCGAAACTGCAATTTCATCGATTCTTTGATCTGGAAATTCTTGAAGATACCCAGATCGGCATCGAAGAAGGCCGGACCATAAGCCACCGGCAAGAGGGTCGGACCGTTCACTCCCACTTGGGTGGGCGCCGCAAAGCAACTTCCGTTGATGTATTGATGCGGCCCGAGGTTCTTCGTCGGGTCGCAGGTAACGATCGGGTTGAGTTGAATCGCGTTCGTGCCCAAGATGGACTGATTGCCGATCTGAATGCCATCCGGGTTCGCGGCGCTGATTGAACCGGGAATAATGGCATTGTTCAACTGCATATTGAAATTGTCGTTGCCGCCACCGTTGAAGGTAAGGTTGGCCCCGCTTTGCCACTGCGCGATACCCGAAACCTGCCAGCCGTTCACAAGACCTGAGACAATCTTGTTGTTTCGAATGGGGCTCGGAAGTTCAATTGAGTATGCCGCATTGAACAAGTGTGTCCGGTTGCCCGGCTGAATGCCGTAATCGTTTGTTAGGTTGAACGGATCACGCGTGGGATCGACAATACCCATTGCCTTCTGGAAAGTGTAGTTCAGGCTCATCGTATAGCGCCCTCTCTGGCGCGCCCACGTAAGCTGAAGCGAGTTGTAATTTGCGTACAGGTTGTTCGTCGCCAGGTTGAGATCGCTATAGCCCTGCAGAGGACGGAATGCATTTGCATCCGCAGTTGCTGGATTGACCTCTCCTAACATCGCCCCTGCTGGAACCAGATTGATGTTGCTTCCCGCTCCGCCGGAGGTATTTTGTAGGTCGCGGCTGCGATTTCCGACATAGGACAGTTCCATCAGACTTGTCCAGGGCAGCCGCTGCGACAGCGTGACGCTATAGCTGTCAGTGTAAGGCTGCTTGTCGTCCCTGCTATCCACGGCCGCGGGCGCGGCGGGGGTTGCGTTGAAATCGATCGAAGAGAGATTCCTTGCGAGCAGTGGTCCCGCACCGCCCCAGTTGGTCGGATTCAAACTGATCGATTCAGAACCAGCGGAGGCATCTAAGCCGTTTGTGAACTGGCCGGAATGATAGTAGAACCGGCCCCAACCGCCGCGCAGGACGGTATTGCCCTTACCCGTAAGATCGTAGGCGACGCCCAGGCGCGGTTGCCAGAAGACAGCTCTCGATGGAAAGCCGCCTAGTGGAACACTCGCATCCTTGCTGTGCCATTGGAATCCGCAAAACGTCGGCGCCGCCGCGCATCCTGGGCTGAACTGCGATTGGTTGAAGATGGAATAGCCAAACCCTTCGTTATCCACCCAAGGCTGAAAATGCGAGAGGCGCAGGCCGAATTCCAGCGTGAGTCTCTGTGTAGTTTTCCAGGAATCCTGGATGAAGCCCTCATATGTGTTGTAGGCGATATCGTTAATGCGATTAAAGTTCGCCTCGTTGTAGCTGGACATGTTGCCCGTCAGCATGTCGGCGTAGGCGTTGCCGTAGGTAAACGTATTGGATGACGGCACGAATTGCATGTAGCCGTTCGTATTATTGTTAGCCGGCTGAGCGTTCCGTATCCACTCATAAAAGAAACCTGTTTTCAGCGTATGAGTGCCCCAAACCTTCGTCAGGGTGTCGCCTGCGCTCGGCATATACTTATTGGCATACAGTCCCGAAGTGGGGCCGCCGGCTTCAAAACCGCCTGGCTGGAAAACAAGAGCCGCTTCTCCCGATCCGCCGTTTCCGCCAAAAGAAGGAATCTGCGAAACGCCGTTCTTGAACAGCCCCGCGTTATTGTAGCCAACAGTCTTCCGGTCGACCTTGCTGGGGTCCGCAAAGACATTCGGGAAGCCGACGAACGTATACGCAAAGACAACTTCGTTTGTCATGGTCGGGCTGAATACGTGGGTCAGCGATCCTGTTATGGAATCGGACCGGTTCTTCCCCTCAACGGGAGTTGGATAGGGGACCTGGTCATTTTGCCGCCACCAGAGACCAACCGGAAACTGCTGCGTCTCGCGCTGCAAGTTGTAGCGCACAAACAGCTTTGTGTTATCGCTGATGTTGTAGTCCACTCGCGATACCCACTGAATGTTGTTCTGGTTGAAGATTTCCGACTTCACGTAGTTGAACCCCCCGGTTGCGTTAGGGTCCGCGTTCGCCGCCGGATACAGTTTCATCAGCGCCAGCATATTCGGGTCGATCTGCGAGGCAGGAATCTGGCCACCCGGGAACATCGTTTGATTCACTTGCCCAGGAGCCTTGCCGGATGCCGTGATGTTCCCCAATTTTGCGACTTCCGCGGGCGAGAAATCACCATTGAGCATGCCGGCGGTGGGGACCGTAGCCGTCAATATGCCGGTATCGAGGACTTGATAAAAGTACTCATAGCCGGTGAAGAAGAACAGCTTATCTCGATTTTTATTGAAATTCGTAAAGGGAATCAACACGGGGCCGCCAATACTGCCCCCGGGGTAGTAATACTTATTCGCGGGTTGCGGTGTGCCAGTCGCGTTCGCGTACGCGTCGTTTGCGTTCAACACGTAGTTCCTGGCGTCGAAGAACGCGTTGCCGTGGAAATCCGATCCGCCAGCTTTGGTTACAGACGTGATAACGGCCGGCCCCTTCTGGTTCTCGGCGCCGTAGTTCGATGTCAATATCTTGAACTCCTGAAGGAAATCCGAGTTTGGGTTCACCGGAGTGTCGCAGTTGCAACCGGGGTCCGATACGTGCGCGCCGTCGGCCACAATGTCGAGCGTGTTGGTCGGAAGACCGTTGTAGTTAAAGGCGTTGTTCAGCGGGCTCTGGCTTCCGGAGTCGCCATTGCCGTTGATGCCGATCGTCTGGCCGCTGTAGTTCGACTTATTCACGGCCCCATTCTGCATGCCGAATCCCGGCATGATCTTAATGTACTCAGCGGCATTGCTGCCCACCTGGACAAAATTCTGCAGTTCCTTGGTCGTGAGCGTACTTGATTTTTCCCCGGAATCGACTGGAGCGACGATATCGGCGGCGCCAGACACTTCAACGGTCTGGCTGGTGACGCCGACCTGTAGAGTGGCATTGATGTTCCGCTTTTCCGCACCGCCAAGCCGGATGTCCTGCACTTTATATGCCTGGAATCCCGAAGCCTCTATCGTCAGGATGTAGGCGCCGACAGGAACGGAGGCGAACGTATAGTAGCCGTGGCTATCGGTGGTCGTCACTCGCTCCGAGCCCGATCCCGCATCGCGCAGCGTGGCCTTCGCGTTCGCAACCAGCGCTCCCGTTGAATCGCTCACGACGCCCGTAAGCGTCGCAAACATACCTTGCGCCCAAATGGCCGTGCCTATGAGTAGTACGATGGCTAGCCCGCACAACAACCGGTTCAATTTTTTTAGCATGAAAGACCTCCCCCGCAACAGAGAACAACAAAGGGTTAACGGGAATATACTAGGGTTCGAAGCGCAGAGCAAGGGTTTGCCGGTTACGTTGGGGTTAGCGCTACGTTAACGATGCTATCTCCTTTGTTTTCAAGTACGTTAACGCAAGAAACAGCAGTTTGTGAGTAGCAGGACTAGCGCCCGAAGCATGAGCGGGGCCGCTCTGATATACTCTTCCCCGAATCTCATGGATGCCACCACTCCGTCGCTGCAAGAACTGGCAGAGGTGGAAGCGATTCTGCAATCGGGCATGTTTCATCGCGCTCCTCTGCTCGAGAACATGTTCCGTTATGTCTGCGGGCGTCATTTTGAGGGGCGCGCCGATCTTATCAAGGAATACACAATCGCCGTGGAAGCCCTTGGCCGGCCGGCGGCATTCGATCCCAAAAAGGATTCGATTGTGCGAGTGGAGGCTCATCGGCTACGGAAGCGCCTTCACGACTACTACCAAGGCCCGGGCGCCGGCCACTGCGTACGAATCACGATCCCGAACGGGCAGTACGCCCCAACTTTCAGCTCGCAGCAAGAAAGTCCACTGGCCGAAGCTAAGCAGCTTGAAGGCGATTTAGATACAGCGGCGCCCGGAGTCGCGGCCTTTGCGCCTGAGGTCGTGCATACAATCGAAGCACAGTCTGATACGGCTAGACCCGTCTGGAGACTGCGGCGTTGGTGGGTGATCGCGTTTTCGACGGTCGCTATCTGCCTGGTCGCGGCCGGTCTGAGCTTGCGGCTCTCCAATGTGGGGAAGAAGAGTCCGATATCCGCTCCGGAAGAAAAATGGACTGGGACTTCGGCCACCCCTTTGCCAAGCGAAGTCCGGTTTCTGGCGGGCTACCATGGCGCCCCGTTCACGGATGCGCAGGGCCATGGATGGACAGCGGACGAATATTTCACCGGAGGTCAATCGTCGCCGATTCCACGCAATCGAGTCATTGGTGGGCAGCCCGATCCGAACCTGCTTAAAGCGCAACGGTCCGGCGAATTCCGCTATGATATCCCGCTTGGCAAAGGCACTTACGAGCTACATCTGTTCTTCGCGGAGACGGAATACGGACCTGGCAACCCGCGCGGAGGCGGTGAATCCAGCCGCGTGTTTCAGGTCTCAATCAACGGCGTACCCGCGCTCAGGTCGTTCGACGCACTGGCCGAAGCAGGCGCGCCCAATCGCCTCGACGAACGGGTCCTCAAGGATATTTCCCCTTCGAACGATGGAAAGCTACATTTGGAGTTCATACCTGGAACTGCCCCTGCGTTTCTCAACGCAATCGAAATTTTCCCAAGCACGCCCGGGATGATCCGGCCGGTCCGAATTGTCGCGCAAGATCGCCCCGTGACGGATGCGGATGGCCGCGTCTGGTCGGCCGACGAATACTTCGCCGGCGGATTCCCCGTTCTGCGCAATACCACGGTGTTGGATGCGCGCGACAAGGCGCTCTATCGCGGAGAACGTTATGGCCATTTCCAGTACCGGATACCGCTGGCGCCGGGAACATACCGGCTGACGCTCCATTTCGCCGAGACCTGGTTCGGAACTCCCGAATCGCGTCTGCCCGGCCCGGGCTCTCGCATCTTCAATGTGTATGGCAACGGCGTGGCGCTTCTTCAGAACTTCGACATAGCGCAGGCGGGCGGCATTAACCGTGAAGTGACCAGGGTCTTCGAAAACCAACAGCCGAACGCTCAGGGTGTTTTGTCGCTCGAGTTCGTGCCGGTAGAGAACTATGCGGAGATCAATGCGATTGAACTGGTGGAAACAAGGTAGGGCTGGCCCTTCAGCTTACGTTCCCAAAAACACGGAACCGGTTCTCCGGCTGCCCTGGCACATCCGTTTCAATCGCAAATAGTCCGCCGGCAACCTGATTCGCGGGAGTCGAACCGGCCGCGGTGGTGACGTAGAGCGTTCTCAGATCCTTGCCCCCGAAGGTACAGGTCGTGATGTTTTTCGTCGGCATTTCGACCACGCAGTCGATATTGGCATCCGGCGCCACGCGAACAATACATCCTCCGCCATACCGGCAGTTCCACAGATACCCTTCGGTGTCAACGGTGGACCCGTCAGGGGAACCGCGTGGAAAATCGGTCAAGAATGGTCGCTCGCCGGCGATGGCGCCGGTCTTCTTGTCGTAATCATAGACACGGAGCTCGTTCAACAATGTGTCGGCGGAATAGAAACGCGTTTGATCGGGACTCCATGCAATTGTATTTGAGATGCCTAACTCGCGCCTCCATTCGGTAATGGTCCCATCCGGATCGAGACGCTGCAGAATTCCGTCCGTGCCACCCGCTTCGCCCTCGGAACCGTCAGCGCCGACGTTGTTGCGCATGGAGCCCAGCCAAAGAGAACCTCGCGGATCGGCGCGGGCGTCGTTCAAGCGGACCGACGGCCATCCTTTCAAGTGGAATGTATGGTCGATGCGTTCATCCGATTGCGGGCGCCATAAAATGAGGCACGAGCCGAGCGCGACGGCCAGCGTATCGTCGCGATCGGTCAATATAAGCGCGGTGACGGGCTCATTGAAGAACCACGACCGCACGCATCCGGATGACGGCTCGAAGCGGTGTATAAGGAAACGATTGATGTCGGTCCAGTAGAGCGCTTGCTCTCCGGCGTGCCAGACCGCGCCCTCCCCGCACCTGTCGCCTGTAGGCGCTACACAAATAGCCTCTTTTCGAATCGCCATATTGCTTCCATTAGACGACACAGGCTCGCCGAGACAAACCATAATCGGAGCCGCCGCACGTGAGTGCGCGAGTTGTGCGGTCGTTTCGACCCGCTTGCTCACGTAAGACGGCTCTGTTTCAGGGCAAGTCACAATCGGATATCGGGTGCGATAGACTCTCGGTGGATTAGACGCGAGGCGCGAGACACGCCGGCGCAAGCATCGTTGAACATGAGACGTTTATTGGGGTTCCTTCTTTCGTTTTCATTCTTGACTGCCGCTTCCGCGCAGACTCTTTGGGAAATTGGCAAGTTCGATCGGTCGCCGCTGGAGTTTTCAAGCGCCGCGCAAAACGAGCTTACCTACGCCGTGGGAAAGAGCGATTGGAAAACGGAATGGCCTGGCCGTCAGGGTATCAAGCATCCGTACGCGGTAAGGTTTCCACTGAAGTCGCTGCAGGGCGTGTATCTGCTGAAAATCGCGATGCTCATTGAGCAGCCTCGCGTGCCGGTGCTACAGATCGATGTGAACGGCCATTCCGGGATGTTCTATTTACATCCGAAATTGAGTTACTACCCCGGAGATTTCACATTTGCATTCGACCCGCACGAGTCCGACAGCACGCTGAATATTGAGATCCCTCCATCGTTTCTAAAGCAGGGCGATAATACCCTGACGATTACGTGTCTGGACGATCCGCCGGCGCAGGCGGACGAGCCGCAATTCTCCGGCATCACTTACGATGCGTTGAGCCTGGAACAGCGGATCTCGCAGAAATATGCGCCCGCGAAAATATCAGCCGAAGCGCAGCCAACGATTTTCTACCGGCAGGGAGAAGCGGGCCTGCTTGAAATTGTAGATGCATTCATTCGCTCAAATGGCCCCACTCCCACCGGTACGGCCGATCTTGCAATTGGAGGGAAGCATTACATCTCCAAACTAACGGGCGGTCGCGATTTCGGAGAGGAACGCGTTTCGTTCGAAGTGCCCGAATGGACTGGAACGGCCAGCGGCAAATTGTCTATTCCCTCCGGCAATCCGCGAATTTTCGACGTGAGCCTGACAGCCGCGCGCAAATGGACGCTCTTCGTGGTTCCGCACACCCATCTCGACGTTGGATATACGGACTATCAAGGCAAAGTCGCCGAAATTCAGCCGCGCGTATTGAGCCAGGCCGCCGAATTAATAAAGCAGCATCCCGATTTTCGATTCTCCATGGATGGATCGTGGAACTTGCGGCAGTTACTCGATACGCGGTCGAAATCGAAGCAGGATGAGATTCTCAACTTGATTCGCAGTGGCAAGATGGCCCTGCCGGCGCAATATTGCAATCTGCTCACCGGGTATGCATCGCTCGAGACGCTTTACCGCTCTCTCTATGAATCAAAGGCGCTGGCACGTCAATATGGACTGCCGTTTGAATACGCAAATATCACTGACGTGCCGACCTATTCCGGCAGTTATCCGTCGATTCTCGCCAGCAGCGGAGTGAAGTATTGGGTCGCGGCCGCAAACAACGATCGGGCGCCGATTTTCGAATACGAACACTGGAATGAGAAATCACCATTCTGGTGGGAGGGCCCCGACGGGAAAAAAGTGCTGTTCTGGTATTCGCGCCATTACATGCAGGTGCAGACGTTGTTCGGGTTGCCGCCGGAACTGCCTGCCATTCGCGAGTCCCTGCCCATCTTTTTGCAGGCGTATTCAAAGCCGGACTATAGGCCGGACGTGGCGCTGATCTACGGCACGCAGGTGGAAAACACCGACCTGTTCCCGACAACGGCTACGTTCGCGGACGATTGGAACAAGAAGTTCGCCTATCCGAAGCTGCAGTACGCAACCTTTCCCGATTTCTTTCACTACGTTGAGGCGCACTACGGCAAAGAGTTGCCCACTTACAAGGCAGACGGCGGCCCTTATTGGGAAGATGGCGCCGAGAGCGATGCTTATTTCACGGCCAAAGACCGCGAAAATCAGAACCGGGCGTTATCGGCAGAGATTCTCTCCACAGTGACGCACTCGATTGATTCCGATCTGAATCCGCCGGCAGGACTGTTTACCGATATCTGGCGAAACATCGTTCTGTTTTCCGAGCACACATGGACTTCCTACAACTCTGTTTCACAACCGGATCATGAGGAGGCGGTGAAGCAATTGCGAGTGAAAGACGGCCGCGCCGACCGGGCTTCACTCGAGATCGAGGACGTGACAAATCGGTCGCTCAGCCAGTTGGCCGATCGAATTCACGTGCCTGCTAACACGCTGGTTGTATTTAATTCTCTCAACTGGCGGCGCGATGTGCTTGTCGAAACCGATCTGCAGGAAAATTCCACGCTAATCGACCTCGCGACGAACCAGACGGTTCCGCTGCAAGTGCTCTATCAGAAGCAGCACTTTTTGCATGTGCGCTTCCTTGCGAAGGACCTGCCGGCTGTCGGGTACAAGTGCTTTCGGATCTCGTACGGCAATGAACCGCCGGCCCAACTGCCTCACTCGTATGACCAAACGATCGAGAATGCGTTCTATCGCATCAAAGTCGACCCGAACACGGGAGCTGTGACAAGCATCTACGATAAGCAGTTACAGCGCGACCTGGTCGATGCCAAGAGCCCGTACAACTTCGGTCAATATCTATATGTCACCGGCGGAGACGGGAACACGCAGATGATCAATCCCTTCCCCACCCTGCCACCCGGAAAACTAACTGTTCATCCGGCCACAAATGGCAGATTTCTGGGAGTGGATCGTCTGCCCTGGGGAGACTCCATCCGTTTGACCAGTTCAAGTCTGAACACGCCCGATATCGAAACAGAAATCCTGCTCTTCAACGATGTAAAGAAAATCGAATTCCGCTATAGAGTTCACAAGAACTATACGACCGATAAAGAAGCCGTGTATTTTGCATTCCCGGTTGCCGTTTCCACGCCGGGATTTGCATATGCGACACAGCAAGGCTGGGTAGACCCCTCGCGAAATCTAATGAAGGGCGGAAGCCTCGAATGGTTCAACATCCAATATTGGATGGCGGCGCACGATCCTCACGTTACAGTCGGGATTGTGCCTCTCGATACGCCGCTTGCCAGCTTTGGCGACATCAACCGCGGCACATGGCCCGGCGTATTTCGTCCGAAGACCGGAACCCTGTTCTCTTACGCAATGAATAATTACTGGCACACGAACTATCGGGCGGGACAGGGCGGCGATTTCACGTTTCGCTATGCACTGACGAGCGCCGCGAGTCTCGATGGCGGCGCCTTCACTCGGCTGGGAATGGATGAGATGCGGCCGGCTGAAGTGGACCATGTCGTCGGACAGGACAAGGTCGGCGATCCTCCGAGACCGTTGCCGGCGGCCGGCGCAGGTTTTCTCGAGGCAACCGGCGGAGATGTTGCTCTGATTACCTGGAAGCAGGCGGAGGACGGGAATGGAACGATTCTGCGGCTGGCGGAAACCGATGGGAAGGCGGCGGAGATAACCTTGCGTTTCCCGCATACTCAACTTGCGGCCGCGCATCTTTGCACAGGAGTGGAAGACGACAAAGCGAGCTTACCGGTAGACAGCAACAGCATCCGTCTATCGTTTCATCCGTTCGAAGTGCTGACCGTCAGAGTCGCGGGAAATGAGCATTAGCACGGTTGTCCGAACCCGCTTGTTTACGCAATGCGGCTCCGTGTCAAGCAGGATTAAACGGAGCCGCCGCACGTCAGCGCGCGGGTTTGCTCACGCGCGCCGATTCTTCCAGATGCCGTCTGCCGCCCGGAGCGCCCGCGCTCCGATGGTTGATGTCGGATTCACCGCGGCGCTTGTCGCGAACGAACTTCCATCCACAAGATAGAGGTTTTTCACATCGTGAGTGCGATGCCAGGCGTTCACAACAGATTTCTTCGGGTCTATCCCCATGCGCGCTGTTCCCAACAGGTGAAATGCCGGCTGGATTACGCCGCTATCGAGAATCTCGACGGCGCCGGCTGCTTCGAGCGCCTGGCGGGCCATGGCTCCGCCGTGCTCCAGCATGTTCAGGCTGTTCTTGCCATAACCGTAGACAACGCGCGGAGCCGGTATGCCGCTGGAATCCTTAACTTCCGGATCGAGTTCCACGCGATTGTTCTCTTCAGGCAGATCTTCGCCGAGTACGCTGATCCGGATGATATGCGGGAATCGCCGGCGCATCACCTGATGGTGACTGGCTCCCCACGGCACAGGCTTATTGACAAAGCCGCCCCACGCATGATGCAGCGGTCCGAAGGAGCGCTCCAGCAGGAACGAATAGCCGCGAATAAAATTGCGCTTGGAGTCGGTCTCGTAGAACTGCTGGCTGAATGCGGGAATTCCGAACGGGCCGTCGTATGCATTCATCGGCGCCTCGAACACGCCTTCAATAAAGCGGAACGGATGCAGCATGAAGTTTTTGCCGACCAGCCCCGAGGAATTAGCCAGCCCGTTTGGAAATAGCGGCGATCTCGAATTGAGCAGAAGCCGCGGCGTGCCGATGCCGTTTCCACAAACCACGACGACGCTCGCGCGCTGCTCATGCAATTTCCCCTGCCGGTCGTAATAGACCGCACCGCGCGCCCTTCCCTGCTTGTCGACCGTGATCTCCCGCACCCGCGACCAGGGTTTCACAACCGCGCCCTTGCGCACTGCTTTCCGCCAGTAAGTCACATCGGTCGAAGCTTTTGAGCCAATGGGGCACCCGAACATGCACTTCCCGTGCAGCTCGCAAGCCGGCCGGTTATCGTAATCCCGCGAGATGATGGCGTTGTCCGACGGCCACCAGTACCAGCCCAGTTTGTCGAACCCGCGTCCGATTGTTTCGCCCAACGTGCCCAGAGGCAGCGGCGGAGTCGGCCGCTTCGCCCGCGGCGGATTCGCGGGATCTCCATTAATTCCCGCAACACCCATCTCGCGATCGTTCATATCGTAGTAAGGTTCTAGCTCTTTGTAAGAGATGGGCCAGTCTTCGGCCACGCCATCAAGGGTCCGTACTCGAAAATCGGACGGGTGGAAGCGAGGGAAATGTCCGGTCCAATGATGCGTGCTTCCACCGACGGCGTTGAACATCAGAACGTCCGGAGGGTGCGTGCCGGTCTCGACAACTGGATAGTCTTCCCACCGTTTGCGAACGTTCGGGCTGAAGTGGAACGCGCCGCGCCG
This sequence comes from Bryobacterales bacterium KBS 96, assembly GCA_000381625.1. Lineage (GTDB taxonomy): Bacteria > Acidobacteriota > Terriglobia > Bryobacterales > Bryobacteraceae > KBS-96. The sequence continues at coordinate 5,268,211 of KB906767.1, read as the reverse complement.
GATCTGGATTTCCCAATCGGGTCGCGTCGATGGATAATCGGACGGTTTGACCCAGCCGCCCTGCTCCAGGCAAACGACCTTGGCGCCCAGGTCCGTTAAACGTTTCGTCAAGGCGGCGCCGGCCGCGCCCGCGCCAATCACCAGCACATCCGCGATTTCCTGCATCGTTACGCCTCGCGATAGAATTTCGGCCGCTTACGAATTTCCGAAAGCACCGCTTCGTCGAATGGCTCCATGTGCGGACCAGGGTGATCCGTTGGATAAAATTCATACCCGATCAGCTTCCAGATCCGCGGCTGCGTGTAGTAGCTTTCGTAAATGGAATCGCGAAGCATTGCGAACACATGCGGTGAGCTTTTCTCCAGGTTTGCAAGGAGTTCAACGCGGCTCTGGCGATCGATCTGGTCGAATGGCTTCTTGAACTTTTCCCTGGCCCCTTTTTGGAGCGCCGTAAGACTCCGCCGTATATCGCCGCTAATCGTAGGCTCGTGTTCGACGAGCTTGCGAACATAATCGACCCCGCCCATTTCGCTTGCCGACGGCATGCCATCGCCTGCCGGGATAATTTCATCGGCAGCCGCTTTCAGCGTATCCGTTTCGCCGGCTGTGAGGGCGCCCACCGACGGACCGCGCTTCGCCGGCGCGGCATCGATCTCAACCACGAGAGACGGACTCGCGGCGCTAGCGAGCCCAGTCGCCAGGAAACCGCGGCGTGTCCAGTTCATAACCGATTTCCTTCCGCTTCGGGCGAATCTGCCCGAGGTCCGAGCATCGTATCACAAGCGGCTAGCGCCGAAGCGATAAGAATTCCGATCAAGCGCTCACCCTGCCATAGGGTCGGCGGCGCCATCGCTTGCGATACTAGCGATGGACCATTTTTTCGATGCCCGGCCACATCTATCTCTGCTTTCTCTGGCACATGCACCAGCCGTTCTATAAAGACCTTGCAACCGGTGAATACAAGCTTCCGTGGACGCGGATGCATGCGCTGAAAGATTACTACGGCATGGTGAAAGTGCTCGAAGAGTTTCCGGCTGTCCATCAAACGTTCAACCTGGTGCCGTCGATGCTGGTCCAGATTGACGAATACGCCCGAGGCGAAGCGGCCGATCCGTTTTTACGGCTGGCTCTGAAGCCGGCTGAGGAGTTGAGCGGGCGAGAAACGAATCTCATCCTTCAATACTTTTTCCAAGCGAACGAAGAACGTCTCATCGGTCGATATCCCCGGTATGCCGAACTGCTGAGATCTCGGGACCGGATGCAGAGCAATCCACATTTGACTTCGGCGAAATTCGACGTGCCGATGCTGCGAGACCTTCAGGTTCTCTCACAACTGGCCTGGTTCGACGAGGAGCATTTGCAGAATGACGCGGAGGTCGCGGCTCTTGCGGCAAAAGGCCGCGACTTCTTAGCGACCGATCAGGCGCTCCTCGGGCGCAAGCAGCAGGAGGCGCTGCGGAAGGTGATTCCGGTGTACCGGGAGTTTGCGGCACGCGGGCAGATCGAGCTTTCGGCCACGCCGTTTTACCACCCGATTCTGCCGCTTCTTTGCGATTCGAATATTGCCGGCATCTCCCATCCGTACGTTCCACTGCCGTCACGATTCGCCTATCCGGGCGATGCGAAGGAGCAGCTTGTCCGGTCCCGAGATTTCTTCGAAGAAAAGTTCGGGGCGCCCAGCATCGGAGTGTGGCCGTCCGAAGGATCGGTGTCGGACCAGGTTCTCGACATGGCGTCGGAACTAGGCTTTCGATGGATTGCGACCGATAACGGTGTGCTGGCGCGCACGCTCAACCAGGCGGCGACTCCAGCGCTGACATACCAGCCCTATCTGTGGGAGCAGAACGGCCGGCAGATCCATGTCCTGTTCCGCGACCATTACCTGAGCGATCTGATTGGGTTCGTTTATTCGCGGATGAACGCTCACGCCGCCGCCGAGCATTTCCTGAACGAAATCCGGACGAACAGCCGCCCGATTATCGATGAGGGGCGGGACGCGCTGGTCCCCATTATTCTCGATGGAGAGAATGCATGGGAGTACTACCAGGAGAGCGGGCGGCCCTTCCTGCGCCATTTATACGGGCTAATCAGCGATGACCGGCAGATGAGCGCGGTGACAGTGACAGAAGCGCTGAAGACAATGCCTCCCACGAAGTTGACGGGAATTTTTCCAGGCTCGTGGATCCAGGCGAATTTCGATGTGTGGATCGGCCATGAAGAAGACAACAAGGCATGGGAGTTTCTGCTGGCGGCGCGCCAGACCTACGACCGCGTAATGGCGTCGCCGCGAGCGGACCGGTTATCGGACGAGGCGAAGCGAACGGCATGGGAGGAGATCCTGATCGCGGAAGGCAGCGATTGGTGCTGGTGGTACGGGCCGGAACACGGCTCCGCAAACCGGCCGGAATTCGATCAGCTCTTTCGCGATCACGTGGCGAATGTGTACCGGTTGCTGGGTGAGCCTGTTCCCACGGAGTTGTCGCGGCCGATCCTATCGACCGTTTCGTTCGGACTGCATGAGCCGCCAACAGGGGTGATCAAGGCCACCATCGACGGAGCGATCAGCTCTTATTTCGAATGGCTGGGAGCGGGTCTGTACCGGTTAGATCAACGATCGGGTGCGATGCACAGCCAGCGCTCACTCATTCAGGAATTACGATACGGCAGCGATGGACGGAACGTGTACTTGCGCGTGGATTTTTCCGAGCCGGTAGCCCGGCAGCCGGATCTCGAATTCAGGCTGCAGTTCCGCAACGCGGCGAGCGAGCGGTTCTACGCCCAGCACCGTTGGCGGTCGGGCGCATTGGCATTGGAAGAGACGAATTTGCCGGAAGCGGGTGTCAGCGCCGCGCTCGGGACGATTTATGAGACCGCCATTTCGATGAGCGAACTGCATGTGCGGTACGGCGATTCGGTCTGGGTTTCGATTGCCGTGTTCCGGAATGGTTTGCCCGTGGCTGCGCTGCCGATTACGGGCGAGTTGGAAGTGGAAACGCGAGAGCCGTCAGCGTGGGCGTTTTGAGTGATGGGTGATTGTTTCGGAATGGGTGGGGTCAGGGGAGTGAGCGGACGGAAGCGGGCTTTCCGGGAGTAATTCGATAGCGGAAGGAGATCTGCTCCCTCCGCTGTTCTCTAGTCCCTAAAGAAAGTGGTCTCTGCGCGTGCCATCGTACAGCCCGGCGCCGAAGACAGCACTTCTTGAACTTGCGGCCCGAGCCGCACGGGCACAAATCATTGCGCCCTAATTTTTCCAGCAGTTCTTTGTCGCCATGAACGACGCGCGATCCTCGCTTGACGCGTGTCTCGGAGGGGTATCCTTTCCGTCGCTTGCTACTCGGCATGAAAGGACTGGTTGGTATGGATGTTGTTCGACATAATTCCTCCAGTCAATCAGAGAATTGTAACGCGGAGGGAAAGAATTTGTCGATCACCTTGAGGCGACGTCCGCAACTCTCGCCCAAGGCCAACGGGCGAAAGCCGACTTTTCAGTCCGTATCTGGCCGACACTTTCCGAGTGCCCGGCCAAACGCCCAGAATGCGTCGGTGGTGTGGTAAACTCCGAACCACTTTCTTGGAAAGGATGGCCCTATGAAAATCATGATTGTTTGGAGAACTGTTCCCGGCAAATATAGAACTGCCCTGGAGGCATTCCTTCGGGCTGGTGGTCCGGTCCCACCTGAAGCCAAAACTATCGGCCGCTGGCACGCTCCAGGGTCAATTATTGGATGGCATCTTATCGAAGGGGACCTTACCGCTGTTGCACAACATGTCGCCGAATGGGCGGACCTACTGGAATGTGAAGTCTACCCGGTGATGGAGGACACCGAGGCTGCAGCGGCAGCGAACAAGGTGTTTGGAAAATAGGCGCAGGTTTTTTCGAGCCCATTTCGTTTAGCTGACATTGTGACTATCGCTTCGGCGGATTGTGCATGCTCTGTTTGCACGTCACAACAAACTCGCGTCAGCCGGTACAAATGATCTTCATCGACTTGAACCGGCCCATTGTCACCGGGCCAAATCCGGGCGTATATGAAGAATCTTTCGCCGGTCAGTGCCTGAAGCAATTAGCGGCTGGCTGGCGGGATGATGTCGTTCATGCGCAGGTACACCACGGCTTGTCCGTAATGATCGAACCCGTGCCACACTAGTTCACTCGCAACTTGTCCGCGAGGCGTTTTACTTCCATACGCCTGAACCATTTCGAAGAAATTCTGCTCGGTCAGCGACCGCATCGCCTTGTGGCTATAGCCGAACGCCTCTTTCAAGTACTTGATGATCGCGTCTTTCCCTTTCAGCGAATCCGGCCCGTTCTCGCCCGTTCCGATATCAGCGGGTGGCTTTTCGCCCAGGACCGTACCCGAAATACTATACATTACGGATGCGATGTGGGTCATCTGTTGCCCGAACGTCCGGACTCCCTTGAACGCGCCCTGTGCAGGAGCGAAATCATACTTGTCCGCAGGCATCGCCTCAGCCAACGGAACCAGTTCCCGTTCCAAAATCGACAACTCACGGTCATGGATCTGGCCAATGGTCGCGGCGGAATCGGCCGCAAATATCAAGGAACAAGAAAGCGCGCATAATGCGCCTGTACGTGCAAGCAAGTTCATAGGTTCACCAGTTTGGCTCCAGTGTGTCACAATCCGTTCGCGAGACGTGATTCGAATCTCCGAAATGCTGCGCCCCCCGAGACCAGGATCGGATAGGAATCGGCCAATTACCGGATTGGCGACAATCCAGGAGCAATTCGGAAAGTAAACGCTTGGGCCGTGACACGCGAGCCTTCCTGAATGGGATTCGAAATAATAGCGGAACAGGCCGTAGAATCAGCTCACAAATTCGTAGTTACGCTGGTCTTGAACGTTCAGTGCCCCTTTCGCTAACCTTCGCTAGGTCGATTGGCTCGGCAAGGACGCTTTGCCGAGGCCTCGGCTCCAAGTGGTTCACGGAACGGTTCCACTGAAATGCGCTCGTAACACACTTCCAGCACGGTCAGGTATTCTGTGCCGCCCGGCGCTTGGAGAATTACGCGATCGCCCGAGGCCGACTTCATCAACGCACGCCCCAGAGGCGAAATCCAACTGATGTGGTTGCGGTTGAGATCGACCTCGTCGGGGCCGACGATGCTCACGACTCGCTCCGTTCCCGCGGCATTGGCATAGCGCACAGTCGCTCCGAAGAATGCCCTGGTCGCGGCCTGCCCCGTTCTCGGCGTTTCCGGGTCGACCACTTCCGCGGCTTCGATTCGCTTCGTGAGAAAGCGAATCCGCCCGTCGATCTGGCGCAGCCGTCGCTTGCCATACTGATAGTCGGCGTTTTCACTGCGATCGCCGTTGCTCGCAGCCCACGCCACCACCTCCGTCACGGCCGGGCGTTCCCTGGTGAGCAGAAATCGGTGCTCATCTTTGAGGCGCTGCAGGCCGCCTGGCGTTATGTAGTTCTTGCTTGGCGTTGCAGGCTCGTCCCTTTGCGGTTTTCTTGTAAGCCCTTTTCGCATATCTTAGTCGTTCCGGCGCGAACCTAATGAGTGCCACAAAGCTCTCAGGATGTGGATAGTGCGATGCCTGTTCATACGTTGTCGCCTCGATTCTGCCCTGAAATGCTCAAGGACGACCAAATGAATTTGGCGCAACGCCCCAAAAGAGCTTCCGTCCCTCGAGACTGGATTTTCGCACGCAGGAGCCGGTGTCATCTCGGAAAGTGCCGCCGAAGCATAGCGAGCCCGGACTACTCGCGCAAAGCCGCCAAGGTTTACGAATCCTGGGGGATAATTTCCGAGTTGTGCCAGAATGACGCGCAATCCGGACAGAACAACCTGTTAGCTAATGAGAAACGCCGTCGTCTTCGCCTCTAACCTTCCCGAGTGATCGGTCATCCGGGAATTCGAGGCTGAATCAGAGCTGTTAGGAAGTAACAGGAGCAGCGCCATCCTGGGCTTCCAGGTTTCTTAAATTAGCGCCTATGGCCTCTACCTGTGCCCGGCTCTTCGGTAACTCAGCAATATCCGACGAGCGCGGCTGGGAGCCGCGCGCAGACGGGGCGTCTGCCCCACCAAAAACAAGTGACATTGGGCTGAGGCCTGCGCCACGGCGTTTATGGTTCCGGTTCGGGTTCGGAGCGCGTTCGAAAGAAGGAAAGAGCGTTACTGCCTTGACGAATGACACGGGTTTTTCGGAGCGATCCAGCATCATCTGGAAGATGCAGACGCCATTCGTGTTGCGCGATAACGAGTGGAGTTGGCGCCAGCAGGCCAAGCGCGGATTGGTAATCGCTAGCGCGGCTGTACGGAGGATCGAGAAAGACGATGCCGGCGGGATGCCGAGGCAACAACGAAAGCGCATTCCCGCGAATCACCGTTGCACGATCCGAGAGGCCCAGCGTTTTCAGGTTCTCGTGAATGACCGCGAGCGCGGCGTTGCTTTTCTCGAAGAGGATGGCGTGCCGGGCGCCACGGCTGAGCGCTTCAATTGCAACAGCGCCGCTGCCGGCGTACGCATCGAGGAAAACCGTGCCTTCGATTTCGGGGGCAAGCACATTGAAGAGCGTTTCACGAAGCCGGTCCGGCGTAGGCCGCACGTTCAAGCCCGGGGCGCTTTTCAAGCGGCGGCTGCGGAATTGTCCAGCAATGACGCGCATCGATCAGCCTATCTCGACGAAGCCGTATTGCCGCTGCCAGTGTTCCTGAATGTAGCGCACAACGCCGTGCAAATCGGCATGCTCCGGCGGCGCCGCGATCAGCGCCTGTGCTTCGCTGCGAGCAAGTTCAAGAATATCGCCATCCCGGAAAATATTGGCGATTCGCAGACCAGGAACGCCCGACTGGCGCGTGCCGAAAAATTCTCCCGGGCCCCGGAGCCGCATGTCCATTTCGGCGATGTGGAAGCCGTCGTTCGAAGCGACCAGCGTGCGAATACGCTCGCGAGCAATGTCGTTCATTTTCCGAGTGACCAGGATGCAGTAGCTTTGATGGGAGCCGCGCCCCACACGCCCGCGCAACTGGTGGATTTGCGCGAGACCGAAACGCTCCGCCTGTTCGATAATCATCACGGTAGCATTGGGCACGTCGACGCCGACTTCAATCACAGTTGTGGAGACCAGAATGTTGATTTCCCCCCGTTGAAACCGGCGCATGGCGGCTTCTTTTTCTTCGGCCGGCAATTTTCCGTGCAGCAGTCCTATGGAGAGTTTTGGGAAAACTTCGTGGGTGAGGTGATCGTACATCTGCTCCGCCGCCTTCATCGCGTTCGTTTCCGATTCTTCGATCACCGGATAAACCACATACGCCTGACGGCCTTTGGCGATCTGCATGGCGAGAAAAGTCCACACCTTTTCGATAGCGGTCTCGTTCACGTGCTTGGTTTTGATGGGCTGGCGACCGGGCGGAAGTTCGTCAATGGTCGAGACATCGAGATCGCCGTAGATGGTAAGCGCGAGCGTGCGGGGGATTGGTGTAGCGGTCATGACGAGCACGTCGGGCTTGGCTCTGACGGCGTCCGCTCCGTTGAAGACGGCCGCTCCCTCACGGTCGCGGCTCAGTTTCGGCGGGCGGCCCGCGGGAGCGCCCTTCTCGAACAGCGTAAGGCGCTGCAGAACGCCGAAGCGATGCTGTTCATCCACAATCGCAAGCCCCAACTTGTGAAAGTCGACATCCTGCTGAAGTAGCGCGTGCGTGCCGACGACGACCTGCGCGTATCCGGCAGCCATGAGCTTCTTCAGTTGCAGCTTCTCGCGAGCGGTGGACGATCCGGTCAACAGTATGACCGTGTAGCCGAGATTTTCCATCAAGCTACGGAAATAAACATGATGCTGGGCGGCCAGAATTTCGGTGGGCGCCAGCACGGCTACTTGGTAGCCGTTTTCGATAGCAATAATCGCGGCTTGGGCGGCAACAATGGTTTTTCCACTGCCAACATCGCCCTGCAACAGACGGTTCATGGGGTGCGGCTGCTTCATGTCGTCCGCGATTTGCTGGATGACACGCTTCTGGGCAGACGTAGGCTTAAACGGCAGCATGCGCTTGATTTGTTCGCGCACGCGTTCGGAAAGTTCGAAGGGAATGCCGTCGGCTTTGCGCGCTTTGGTACGCTTAAGCGCCAGACCGCATTCAAGCCAGAAGAACTCGTCGAAAATCAAACGAAACTGCGCGGGAGAACGGAATTCATTCAGAAGCCGGATATCGTCGCCGGCCTGAGGAGAATGCACGGTGCGAAGGGCGGAAGCGAGGCCGGGCAGCGCGAGACGCCTCCGGATGTCCTCGGGTAGTGCGTCGTCGAGCAAATCCACTTGTTCGACGACACGATGGAGAAGCTGCCGGAAAACGCGAGTCGAGATCTTCCCGACAGCTTCATACACCGGCACAACGCGGCCCGTGTGAAGCTGCTCTTCTTCATCGTCGTCCTGCATGATTTCGAACTCGGGCTGCACCATCACCATGGCCAGCCGGCGGCGGTCATATTCGATTTTGCCGAACAAAGCCAGGCGCGTACCGGGAATCAGCCAGTCCACCAGATGTTTTCCGTTGAACCAGCGGGCGAGGAGCGTGCCCGTGCCATCGCTCAGTGTGGCGTCGAAGAATCCCAAGGAGCGGCGCTGGAAGTTGGACAAGCTGGCCTGCTCGATACGGGCCAGCACGGTAGCCTTTTCGCCGGGCACGAGCGCGCGAAGTTCTTTGGTGTTGCTGCGATCCTCGTAGCGAAAGGGCAGGTAATAGAGCAAGTCCTGAATGATCAGAAGGCCCCGAGAGGCAAGCATTGCGCCGCGCGCGGGACCTATGCCCTTCACAAACTGCAGTGGAGTAGATAGTTCCAAATCGTTAGGCTAACGCGTCCACCCCGGCACGGCGTATGCATAGATCATGCTGAGAACGCCAATGATCGCGGCGAGAAATATGCTGTGACGCAGCGTAAAGCGGAACAATTTGGGTTCGTCGTCGGGGTTCATTCCCGTGGCGGCGGAGGCGACGGCGATGCTCTGCAAGCTGATCATTTTGCCCATGACGCCGCCCGAGGAATTGGCGGCGGCCATCAGCGCGGGGTTTAGGCTGAGGTGCTGGGCAGTGATTCGCTGGAGATTGCCGAACAGCGCATTGGAACTGGTATCGCTGCCGGTAAGAAACACGCCCAACCAGCCGAGTAAAGCGCTGAAGAACGGAAAAATGTGACCTACACTCGAGAACGCCAGGCCGAGCGTGGCGGTCGCGCCGCAGTAGTTCATGACAAATGCAAGCGCAAGGACGGCAACGAAACTAATGAAGGCCGGCAGCATCTGGCGGGCAGTCGTGGCGCAGATCCGGAAGAGGCGAAGCGGGCCGACACCCAGGAGCGCGGAGGCGACAATCACCGAGATAGCACAGGACGTGCCGGACGCGGCTAGCCAGTCCACTTTGTACATAGCCGCATACGGAGCGGCGTGGGTGGTGACGGGCGGCAATTGCAGCACGAAATTGTGCAGACCAGGCCAAGCGAAGCTGAAGGTCACGCGGTTCAGTATCGCTTTCACACCTGTCAGGCTCCAAAGGAGTACGAAGACGACAAGCGCAATGTAGGGAATCCAGGCGGAGACGATCTCGCGCTTCGTGTAGCGCGTGAGGGCAGCCCCGGCTGGCTCCGCGTCATAGTCCGGCGACCAGAATCGGAGCAACAGCACGATGGAGACGATGGAGAAAAGCGAAGCGAGAATATCGGTGAGATAAGGGCCGACGAAATTCGATACCGCGAACTGGACGGCCGCAAAGCTGAGACCACAAACTGCGGCGGCGGGCCAGACACGCCGGAGTTCCTTGCGGCCTCCCATGACGAGCACCAGGTAAGCCGGGATGAACAGCGATACGGGCGCAACCAGCCGGCCCACGTTCGCGCTCAGGTCGCGGAGGGGAATTCCGGTGGTTGCATTCAGCGTGACGAGCGGAATTCCAATAGAGCCGAAAGCAACGGGGGCGGTGTTGGCCAGCAGACAAATGGTGGCCGCGAAGAATGGCCGAAAGCCGAGTCCAGCAAGAATGGCGGCGGCGACGGCGACGGGGGTGCCGAAACCTGCGGCGCCTTCTAGAAACGCTCCGAAGGCGAACGCGATCAGCAGGGCTTGCAGGCTGCGGTCGTTAGTGAGATGGCCGATGGAATCCTTGAGAATCTCGAATTTGCCGGTTTCAACAGTTAGGCGGTAGAGCACGATGGCCCAGTAAACGATCCAGAAGATTGGGAAAGCGCCGAAGGCACCGCCGTAAGCCGTGGCGCTCAGGGCGAGGTGGACGGGCATCCGGTACCCAGCTATGGCCACTATCAGCGCGGCTCCCAGGCCAATAACGGAGGCTTTCCAGGCCGAAACACGGGCGATTCCGATGGCAAAAAGCAGCACCAGGATCGGCAGGGCCGCGACCGCGGTCGACCATAACAGGCTTCCACCGACCGGCGAATAATTTTGTGGCCACATTTGACGAGGATTATACTGGTCCGATTTATGCTTATATAACGTATTCGGTTTGAAAACGTTTTCTTGAGGTCTACGGGCTTGACACTCGCACCAATCGATTACACCATCCTCGCTCTCTACTTCGCCTTTGTTCTGGGCATCGGCTGGCTCGTCAAGGGCAAGGTTTCCACCAGTGAAGACTTTCTGACGTCCGGCCGCTCGGTTCCCATATGGATCACCAGCCTTGCGTTCATTGCCGCGAACCTGGGAGCGCAGGAGGTGATCGGGATGTGCGCTTCGGGGGCCAAATACGGCATCATGACGGTCCACTTCTATTGGCTGGGCGCGATACCGGCCATGCTGTTCGTCGGCCTGTTCATGATGCCGTTTTATTACGGCAGCCGCGCCCGCAGCGTGCCCGAGTATCTGAAGTTGCGCTTCGATGAAAAAACCCGCGCGCTGAACGCCATCACGTTCGCCGTGATGACGATCTTCTCGTCCGGCATCAGCATGTACGCGCTGGGGCTGTTGTTTGAACTGGTGCTCGGTTGGAGCTTTACCGAGTCGGTTCTACTCTCCGCCATTATCGTGTTGATCTATACATTTCTCGGCGGCCTGACGAGCGCAATTTACAACGAGGTGGTGCAGTTCTTCCTGATTGTGCTGGGATTTTCACCTTTGGCGATTCTGGCTTTGGCGAAGGCCGGCGGATGGGCGGGCGTGCAGGCACGGTTGCAGCCGGTGATGACACATGCGTGGAAGTACGTGGGGAGTTCGTCGCAAAACCCGATGGGCGTTGAGGTTTTCAGCCTTGTGGCGGGGTTGGGATTTGTTCTCTCGTTCGGTTACTGGTGCACAGATTTCCTCGTCATCCAGCGGGCGATGGCGGCAAACAGCATGTCGGCCGCGCGGAGAACCCCTTTAGTGGCCGCCTTTCCGAAAATGCTAATGCCGTTCATCGTAATTCTGCCTGGCGTTGCGGCTTTGGCGCTGATGCATTCGGCGAGCGGCTACACACTGCCGCTGAAGGCCGGCGGCGGCCCCGATTACGACCAGGTGTTGACTACCCTAATGGCCGAATTTTATCCATCGGGCATGCTGGGCGTCGGATTGACCGCCCTGATGGCGTCCTTTATGTCGGGCATGGCGGGCAACGTCACGGCCTTTAACACCGTGTTCACTTACGACCTCTATCAAAGCTACATACACAAGAACGCGCCGGACCGGCACTACCTGTGGGTAGGCAGGGTGACGACGGTCGCCGGAGTGGCGCTTTCAGTGGGAACGGCTTATCTGGCAACACACTTCAACAACATTATGGATTTTCTGCAGCTCGTCTTTGGCTTTGTGAATGCGCCGCTGTTCGCCACCTTCCTGCTTGGCATGTTCTGGAAAAGAGCGACGGGGCACGCGGCGTTCACCGGGTTGCTTTGCGGAACCACGGCCGCGGCGATGACGCACGGACTAACACTTGCTGAAAACAAGGGCGCCTGGATCGCGAATCTGCACCATTTCCCTTCGACTATGGCGCAAAATTTCTGGATCGCGATCTTCGCCTGGACAACCTGCCTGGTCGTGACGATTGCGATCAGCCTGGTCACGAAACCGAAAGCCGAATCCGAACTGCACAACCTGGTCTACGGCTTCACCGATATTCCCACCAAGGAGAAAAATCTGCCCTGGCATGAACGGCCGGGGTTGCTGGCAGTTATTGTGTGCATCGTGCTTGTAATACTGAACGTGATTTTCTGGTAAACGAAAATGAATGACCTGCGATTGCCAACGGGAATTTTCTTTGGGCTGCTCGGCGTCATCCTGCTGAGTTATTCCTTTGCGCAACCGGATGCGCACGCGCCGCTGACTCAGGCCAACGTGAATCTGTGGAGTGGACTGACTTTGTTCGTATTTGGGGGGATTCTACTTTGGTTGTCACGGCGAGCGCGCTAAGCGAAGCCTTTTTACAACAGTTTCAGACACGTCACGCGCCGGATTGTTTTCGCGCGCCGGGACGCGTAAACCTGATTGGCGAACACACCGACTATAATCAGGGGCTGGTTCTGCCGATTGCGCTTGAAATGGCGTGTTACGTGGCGGTGGCCTCCGCCTCGCACGGCAAGCTACGCGTATATTCGAGCAACCTCAAGCAAACGCGAGAGTGGCCGGCTGCAAAGATCGGGTCCGCGTTGCCAGAACACGATTGGGGCGATTACGTAGCCGGTGTGGCGCAAGAACTGGCGCGGTCGGGTTATGAAATCGCGCCATGTGACCTCTACATTCGAAGCGAGGTGCCGGAAGGAGCCGGCCTGAGTTCCTCGGCATCGCTCGAAGTAGCGACCGCGCTGGCGCTGCTGGGTCACCGAAGCATGGACAAGCTGGAGTTAGCGAAACTCTGCCAGCGCGCGGAATCGCGGTTCGTGGGCATGCCTTGCGGAATCATGGACCAGTACGCTTCCGTTTTCGGGAAGGAGGGCGCGGCGATTCAGATCGATTGCCGCAATTTGGAGTATCGGGCGGTCAGGTTGCCTCCGGAGGTCCGCATCGTCGCGGTGAACTCGATGGTGAAGCACGAACTCGGATCGTCGGCTTACCGGGAGCGAGTGGCCGAATGCAACGAAGCGGTGGCGGCAATCCGGAAGGCCAACAGCGCTGTCGAGAGCCTGCGCGATGTGACTCCAGAATGTTTCAAGCAAGTGCAGAATAGTATTCCGTCCACACCTCGCAAACGGGCTCGCCACATCATCACGGAAAACGAGCGGGTATCGAAATTTTCGGCCGCCGCCACAGCCGTCGATCTCGCCGAAATGGGCCGGCTCTTTCTCGCCTCACACCGGAGCATGCAACACGATTATGAAATCAGTTGCGAGGAGCTGGATTTTCTGGTGGAGACGGCCGTCTCCCTCAAGGGCATTGAGGGAGCGCGGATGACCGGCGGCGGATTTGGAGGCTGCACCGTCAATCTGGTGAGGCCGGACGCGGTCGAATGCTTCCGGAAAAAGATAATAAGCGCGTATGAAGAACGCTTCCGAATTACGCCGCTGTTTTATGAATGCACGCCCGCGCCGGGAGCGGGAGCATTGCTTTGAAGGTGGCCCATGGTTGAAGGTGCTCGGCGCTGGAGCGGGCATCACCGGCCCGGCGCTTTAGTACGGACTTGATCGCCTGCCCCCGTCGGGCTCCAGTGACTGCCATCCGTCGATTGCGCCTGTTCAAAGTGAATATGGTTGTGGTCCGTAAACGTATAGACCGAGCGGTTGTATTTTGATTTGCCATATTCGAGGCGCCTGCTCGTAAAAATCCACTTGTTACCTGAAATTTCGAGGTCGTCGCGGCCGGTCGCACGGCCTTCGGGCAGCACCGTTTGCGTGTAGTAGTGCCCGGGCGCGCCCGCGGGAATGACGATCAGCAGGCCGCCGGATTTCGCGTCCATCGTCTGCTGGCACGCGAAGTAGAGGCCCACCAACGCACAATCGTTCACAAGCGGATACGGCTTGGCCGCCCCGCCGCCGGCACGTGTCACCAGCCAGGCGCCTTGGTAAGTCCACAGCGGCTTGTAAGCGGCGTCAGCCGGCTTCTCCGCGCTATAGCCGGACGCCACCAACGCAAACAGAAAAAATACGATCGCGCGCAAGCGTTACCTCCAGAGTCTCTTCTCACAGCCTAAGGCATGCCACGCAATGCCGTACATTGAGGGTTGGAACAGCAGCCGTGTGAGGAGCGGGACAATGCTCGGGAATACCCTGCCGGCAAGAACCCGGCTGCGGCAAGTCAATTACGCATCGTGACGAAACTCAAGCGCGCGGCCGTTTCTCTTCCGTTCATTTTTTTGGTAGCGTTGCTTCTACGGCTGATCTTCGCATGGGGATACGCTCACGTTCGACCGAGTCATGCCCTCGGCATCATCCCATTTCTCTTTGAACCGGGGAATATCGCCTATGCGCTTGCCACCGGCCACGGGTTCAGCTCTCCCTTTCGCATCGATACCGGTCCGACGGCCTGGATGACGCCGATCTATCCCTTGCTTCTCGCCGGCATTTTCCACGTCTTCGGCGTTTACACTTATGGTTCGTTCGTCGCCGCGGCGTTGTGCAACATTCTTTTCTCCGCGCTGGCGACGATCCCCATTTTCTTTATCGGAAAGCGCCTCGGCGGAAGCGCGGTGGCCGTGACTGCTGCCTGGCTCTGGGCTGTATTTCCAAACGCAATTGTCATCCCCTACCGGGACATTTGGGACACTGCTCTTGCCGCCCTTCTCGCATCCGGCATTTTATGGGCTACACTTGCGCTCGCCGAATCAAAGAGCCGCCACGGCTGGTGGGCTTATGGCCTGCTGTGGGGATTTACGTTGATGACAAACCCGACACTGGGCTCATTGCTGCCGCTACTACTGGCATGGATGGCTCTGCGCCGGCGAAAACGAACGCACTGGCTGGTCGGGCCCGTGACGGCGCTTGCAATCGCGTGCCTGTGTTGCGTTCCCTGGACCGTCCGAAATTATCGCACCTTCCACGCTCTCGTTCCACTCCGTTCCGTACTGGGACTACAACTCTGGATGGGCAATAACAACCAGGTGGGGCATCGATGGACCGGCGAACTTCATCCGATTGTGAACCCGGCTGAACGCGCCGAATACATTCGCATGGGAGAAATCCCGTACATGCATCACAAGCGAAGTGAGGCGCTTCATTTCATAACCGGGCACCCGGGCGAGGAAGCGCGTCTGATAGCAACGCGATTCGTCGCAACATGGACTGGCGGCTCCGAAGATCCCATACGGGACTTCCTTTTCGTTTACTCATGGTGGTTGCGCTTTATCCTGCTGTTCAACCTGTTCGCGGCGGCGGCCGCGGCGCTTGGCATCGTTCTGCTTTATCGAAGTCACAGTCCTTACGCGTTTCCCATCGCCATCGCCCCCATCGTGTATCCACTGATCTCATATGTGAGCGTCGCATCGCCCCGCTACCGGCACCCGATTGATCCCGCAATACTGTTGTTGGCGGCGGTTTCGGTGATGTGGCTGGTTGAAAAGCGAAAGGGTCGCTTACGTTTGCCGGCTCAGATCAGGAATAGCCCGGGAATTTTCGAGTAAAAACAGCCGGCCGTGTAAAACTGTTTTTTTGCGCTGTGTACAACCGCCGCACGGCGCCATTTGCAATTAATGAGACTTCCATTTCTGTCGAAAGCGCAGCGCCCATCCGCTGCGGCGCCTTTGCCTGAAGAGCATGCCCTCGCGCCCGCTTCTGTCGGTCCGCGGTTCGAAGGCTGTATCGACGGATTGAGCGGCGATGAAGTGCGGGGATGGGTAGTGGACACGTCCAACCCCAGTCGCTACGTCTATGTTTGTCTCTTCGTCAACGACCGATTCATCGAAAAGCGGTGGGCCTGTATTTTTCGCAAGGACATCGAAACGAAGTTTAAGAGCCACGGGCTTCATGGCTTTTCCTTGCGTATTCCTGAATATCTCCTTCGCGAAAAGGAATTGAAAATCGAAGTACTGCTGGAGGATCGCCGATCGTTTGCGGAACCCATAAAAATCCTCCCGAATCCACCCGCAGATCGGGAAGACGCCAGCCCCTGTCTCTTGCTGCTGCATATTCCGAAAACGGCCGGAACAGCCCTTCGTTCCGCTCTTCGTACCGACCCGTTCACGGATCGTCAGATCTGGTTATATCCTGGTCCGCCCGGCATTCCGCTCGAACACCTGCTATTCCTAACTGAGTCGCAACTAGCAAGCATGGAATGCCTCGTTGGGCACTTTGTCTATGGTTTTCATAAGCTCTTACCAGGTCCATCGGAATACGCCACAATCCTGCGTGATCCGGTGGAGCGTTGCGTCTCGCTGTACTTTCACATGCGAGCGAAATCCGACGACCCCCAACATCCGGCCCGCATTCTTAGCATGGAGCGGTACTTTGCGTCCGCTCAAAACACGGAACTCGACAACGTGATGGTGCGATTGCTAACAGGGAAGACGCGGGAGTTCCTGGCGCCCGGCGCCGTCGACCGGAGCACGCTCGAAGAGGCGATCGAAAACATTCACCGGCAGTTCAGCTACATCGGCATTCAGCCACATTTGGCCGAAGCCGTAGAGGATTTAGGGCGAAGGATCAACGTCGTTCCCCTGGAACTCAAGGAAGAGAATATGGGCGAATACGATCGGACACTGCCAATACCTCAGCTCGCCATTGACCGGATTCGAGAAATAGACCGCTATGATGTCGAGCTGTACAACTATGTGGTCGAGAATTTTTGGAAGACCGGAGCGCGCGGCTGGGTCAATCCGCCTAAGCCCTAGCCGAAGTTCGTCAGTTTGAGTATTGTGCGTTCGGTGAGATCGTTAAAACCGCTTCCTGGCGGTCGCGGATCGGCAAAGCTGTTGAAAACATGCGGCGCTGTCTCAGCCACAACCGCAAGGAAGTGGTTAATGACGAACTTGGGGTAGCGCGCCGGGACATGCGGGGTCTGAGTCCTACGCTTCTCACTTTAAAAAAAATCCCGGAAGCGAACAATGTCGCTTTCGGGGGCCTAGACGATCTATCGATCTATTGGTATTAGCTATTCGGCCATGAGCACCCGGGGATAATGAACGCCGGAGTATTCGTCGCGCCTCACGAACTACCGCCGCGGAGGCGCATCAGTTGCTGTTGCCCTGAGTGGGGTCGCCGGGCGCCACCGTCAGAACCCCGAAGAGTCCATTCGATTCTTCATTGGGTCCAGCGGCAAAGAAAAGCGAATTGTAGGGACCGGCCTTTCCGCCGTTGCCGAATCCGAGGCCCCAAAGGCCATCGATTGCAAGCGCCTTACCGGACGGATCCAGCATTAAAGCCGTGAAGCGTCCAGACGAGATATTGTAGGCGGCGATCTGTCCGCTACCGAACTGCCCGACTAGAAGATGGTGGCTGAATATGCCGAAGTCATCGGGAGCAAGAGTCATTCCCCATGGTGCATTCAACCACGGTCCATGCTGATAGATTTTCACCAGCTTGCCACGCGCCGTGAACGCGGCCAGGAAGCCGTTTCCGGGGCCCGGAACATCATCGTGCTTTTGCGAATCTTGTTTTGCGAACGCGACGAACAGTGTCCCGCCGATGTTCTCAATGTTGAACGGCGCAAACCCCCGCAGTTCATGGTCGATTCGCGGAAAATCGTCCCAATCGAAATCGCCGTCGCCATTGAAGCCTCGCTTCACGGGATGGAAGCTGGAATCGAAGACATCTATTCTGCCGTGATGGAAGTCGGCGGCGTATAGATAGTTAACGCCTCGAATGTCCGCGATCGCGAGCCCCTTGTAGATTGCGCCGGGCGTCGTAATCACCGTCATGGCCTGAGTTCCGGCGGCCCCATTCCAGGCCGAAATGGTCCCATCCTCCGACGCAAACAGAAACAAGGCGGGGCTACCCATAATTTCAAAATCACTAGTCCCGTTGAATACCGTTCCGGTAGGAGCGCCAGGAACGGTGACGACCAACGGCGCCTTCGTTCCGTCCCCCATGTAGAGCGTGGCCTTTCCGGTTCCGTTGTCCGACACCCACCACGGCGTCGCCGAGCCCCGCGATATCCCCCAGCCGTTTACAAGATTGGGATCCGTCATGCTTCCGCCGGTTCCGGTGTTGGAAAACAGGTTCTTTTGCGTATAGTGTTGCGCCGAGGCCGTGGCGCTAAGCAGAGCGACTGCTAGCACGACGCGTGTCCCCAGCTTGAATTGATCCGCTATAGGTCGAAAAGTCATTTGACTTTGCTCCTCCTTGCAACGACTCGAAAACTCGCGGCGAGTGACATTCCGCGGTGCAATCAGAGCGAGATTAACCGATGTTTAACGGCTCGGGAAGGGGTGCAATGATACATTTACAAGACTTTTACATGACCGGGTAATCGCGATTGCGCCACCGGGCAGCGGGGGCGACAACACTCCCGTAAGTTGTATCGTTGAATGGGAAGAATATGGGCAAGTTTCGCGATCGCAAAAGCTTCAGCCGGCGTACGTTCGCAACCGCTTTGGCCGGCGCGGGAACGTTAGCTCCGTTACGCGCGCAGCCGGCGCCGCAAAATCCGCCGGCGCCACACAAGCGGCAGGCGCCGGAAGAAATTTCTCCATTTGGCGAAACCATCGCTTTCAAACGAAAGGATATGCCGGCGCGCGTGGAGCCGTTTGAGATGGCGGAAGTCCGCCTGCTCCCGGGAGCATTCAAGCACGCGCAAGATGCCAATTTGGCATATCTCAGGCGATTGGACGCCGATCGTCTACTACATAATTTTCGGGTGAACGCTGGATTGCCGTCGTCGGCGCAACCGCTTGGCGGATGGGAAAAACCGGATTGCGAACTGCGCGGTCACTTCGTGGGCCACTATCTGTCCGCGTGCGCGCTGATGTACTCATCCACGGGTGATGGCAAGCTGCGCGACAAAGGCGCCTATATCGTGGCAGAGCTGGCGAAATGCCAGCAAAAGCTGGGCGGCGGTTATCTGAGCGCCTTCCCAACGGAATTCTTCGACCGCTTGAATCGCCGCGAAAAAGTCTGGGCGCCGTTCTACACGATCCATAAGATCATGGCCGGTCTCTTCGATACACACCAGCACTGCGGCAATAGACAGGCTTTGGAAGTGCTGGAGGGCATGGCAAACTGGGCGGATAACTGGACGGGCGCCATTCCAGAGCCGCATATGCAGGAGGTTCTCAATACCGAATACGGCGGAATGAACGACGTGCTATACAATCTCGCCGCCGCGACAGGAAACGATCGTTACGCCGCGGTGGGCGACCGCTTTACGAAAAAGTGGTTTTTCAATCCGTTGGCGCTACGCCGCGACGAACTGCGCGGTCTACATGTGAACACACACATTCCGCAAGTGATCGGGGCGGCCCGGCGTTATGAGATCAGCGGCGACATGCGCTTCCACGATGTAGCCGATTTTTTCTGGTACGAGGTCACCAGCGCGCGAACATACGTGACAGGCGGTACAAGCAACGCGGAATTGTGGCGGGTCGAGCCACGCCATCTCGGTGAAGAGTTGAAGCTGAGTTCGAACACGAACGAATGCTGCTGCGCGTATAACATGCTGAAGCTGACCCGTCATCTTCACCGTTGGACGGCGGACCCGCGTTATTTCGATTACTACGAGCGAACTCTGTACAATCACCGGCTAGGCGCCATTGACATCGAAAATGGCGCGACGCAATATTACCTTTCCATCGTTTCAGGCGCGTGGAGAACATTCAGCAAAGAAAACGATTCGTTCTGGTGTTGCACCGGCACGGGCGTCGAGGAATTCGCGAAGCTGAACAGCAGCATCTACTTCCATGACGGGGACGGTGTGTTCGTCAATCTGTTCATTCCGTCGGAGGCGCACTGGCGTCAAAAAGGCTTCAAAATTCGCCAGGAAACGAATTTTCCGGAGTCGCCGGGCACGGCTCTTGTGATTGGCACGTCCAAGCCTGTCAATATGCCGCTTCGTTTGCGAATTCCGTATTGGGTTGGACGCGAAGCATCGGTCCGGGTAAACGGCAAGCTGCTTGAAGCGGCGCCAAGCCCCGGCAGCTATCTCACGATCGCCAGGACGTGGCGCGACGGCGACCGCATCGAACTGGACATGCCGATGCACCTTCATATCGAAGCCATGCCGGACGAACCCACGACGCAGGCAGTTCTTTATGGCCCGCTAGTGCTCGCGGGAAAATTGGGAGCGGACGGTTTGACGGAGGACATGATCATTAATCATGCAGGGCCGGACGTTGCGCACCATCCGATGGAGGTTCCAGAGTTTCGCGCTTCGAGCGGACCGGACTCATGGTTGGAGCAGATTGCGGGCGAATCCCTTGCGTTTCGGACGAAAGGCCAGCAACGCGACGTCACATTCGTGCCTTTCAATCGGGTATCGAAAGAACGGTATTCGATCTATTGGACTGTGAACGAAAGCGCGTAGCCATTTCTTGCGATGCGCAGAAAGCACAGGCGCCCGAAGATGGTGTCCGGTTGGTTGGACACTCCGTCCGGGGCGCCATACGATCCTTTGCCGAATTTACTAAATCCTCTTACAAGTACAGCGTTTCGCAAATGCAGTAGCTATCCGAAGAGTCGCTCAAAACCGTTTACCGGCATGCGGCTCAGTTCCGAGCCACGACCGCCAGCAAGTGGCCCTTTTGCAACACGTGCTCGTCTTTACGAACAGCCATACTAAGGTACTGGATATGCGTCTGCCTTCACGCTTGGCTTCGAACCATTCGCAATGGTCGCCGTTCCGGTAATCTCCTGCACTGGGACGGCAAGGCCGGTGCCAGCCGCTTCTACCGCGTCGATGATCTGTAACAGCAGGTCCGTCTGTACTTTTAGGTAGTCGTCGGATTGCGACGTCAGGACATAGGCAAATATCTCCAAGTCGTATGAGTAATTTCCGATGCCCGTGAACCGGATTGGGATCTTGCCAACCTCGACCAACGGGTGCTCGTCCAGAATCTTATGCAGCGCCGCAATTACCTGGCGCACCTGCGCCGGAGTAGCGTCGCAGCGCAAGTTCAACGTCGGATGGAACCACATCTTGTCGCGGCGGGAGTAGTTCTCGAGCGTCATGGTCGAGAATTGCGAATTGGGAACTGTCAGCAACGTCCGGTCGTTGGTGCGGATGCGCGTGGAACGGAGGCCAATGTCCTCTACCGTCCCGGTTTTCTCGCCGACCCGACAGAAATCACCGACGAGCACGGGGCGATCGGCAATCACGGAGACGCCACCGAAGAAATTCTCAAGGGTCTTCTGTGCCGCGAGAGCCACCGCCAAGCTGCCGACGCCCAAAGTTCCCCAGATGGTGGCGGTGTTATAACCCCATACGCTAATGGTGGTGACAACGGCAATCGTAAACAGAAAGATCTTCGCAACGCGGAGTCCCAACGGCAGCACCGATTGATACATCGCCTGCTGGCGAGGGTCGGTGGAAACGCGGAACCTGTTCGCGAGCACTTCGATCAACCGGCTGATGAACCACGCGACGCCCACAAAGAAAAGCAATGTGAGGATGCGCGAAACATAAAAGCGCACCATCGCGGAAGGGCCGATGAGACCAACGCCGGCGCCGTAGGCGAACACTCCAAGCAGCAGCCCTACCGGTCCAATCAACTTCTGGAGACCGCGCCAATCGGGCGTTTGGGTTCGCTTGCGCAGAAGCGGGCGCAGCCACGTCAGCACAAGCCTCGAAATCAGGCGCGCTAATGGACCCAAGGCGAAGACAAGCAGGATGAGCGCAATCCAGCGCCAGAGCGCGGTATCGATGAACGTGGTCTTAACGAGAAATTCCGGAAGGCTTTTTTCGAATTCCGATTCGCCAAGCAGCCGGACAAGACCCGGAATGGCGTTCACCGTATCCGCCGAAAAAACCCAGACTTGCAGCCCTGGGCGCAATTCCACGCGCTCCAGCTCAATGGTCAGCTTCGCATTGTGCGTATCCACCGTATCGACCAATTCGCGGTTGCGCTTCCGTAAATCGGTGAGGTTGCCCTCCGGGCTGTCGCTCAGCTTACTCGTATCGAATTCCGAATTGCGATTCAGGATCTGCTCAATCTGAAGTGCGATCTCCGGGCCCTGGCGTTTCCGATCAGTCCCGGGAATATGGCTGAGATCCAGATATTCGGACGCTTTGATGTAATTTCCAGCGTGGCAAGCCCGAAGAAAACTGACGACGGCTTCTCGTGGAGTACTCCTGTTTAGCGTGTCTGCAATCTGCGGCTGGGCCGTGCTCGCCGCGGGCACATTGGCCGGAACCGGAATCTGCGCGGCCAGCGGAAGCGCGAGCAAAAAGCAAAGCACCGCAATCATGAGGGTTCGTCGTATCGTCAATCCGTCCTCCGGGCCGACATCATCATAATAGTTTCAACCCTTTTCCCAAAGAATGCCCACACATACGCTCCTAGTTACAATTGATGCGTGGACCGTGAATTCATACCGCTGCTGCGGAACCCGCATCTGCTGACGATTGCGGGGAATTTTTGGCCCCGCGAGATCGACGAGCGCCGGTTCCCAGCGACCCGGAAAATCTACGATACCGGTCCCGGAACCAGAATTCTGGTTATCGAGCATCAACCGGAACGCCCGGCTCGAGGCCAGATTGTCTTCCTTCACGGTCTGGAAGGGTCGAGCGAAGCCGGATACATCAAAAGCTTCGCACAAGAGGCGCTGGTCCGCGGTTTCGGAGTGCATCGAAGCAACATGCGCACCTGCGGATACACCGAAACGCTGTCGGAAACCATGTACCATTCGGGGCTCACGTCGGACACATTATTGATCGTAAAAGAACTGAGAGAGCGCTTTGGCGATCCAGTGATCCTGGTGGGATTTTCGCTCGGCGGCAATGTCGCCCTCAAACTGGCAGGCGAACTGGGGGACACGGACCTGATCGCGTCCGTGTGCGCGATCTCAACGCCTATCGATCTGGCCGCCTGCGTCCGCCTCCTCGACCGCCCAGGGAACCGTCTTTACGCCTGGCGGTTTCTGAGCCGCCTAAAGCGGCGGGTTCGCGAAAAGGCGCTGGTGTCTCCGGGCGTATACTCGACCGAGGGATTGGCCGCAATCAAGAGTATTTGGGAGTTTGACGACCGTTATACCGGACCGCTGTTCGGCTTCGGCAATGCTGAAAATTACTACGCGACACAGTCCTCTCAACGCTTCCTCAATGCTATTCGCACGCCCACGCTTGTGATTCAAGCCAAAGACGATCCCCTGATTCCTTTTCCTGTATTTAGCCACCCGGCATTCGAGCAGAACCCGGCCCTCCGCCTGCTTGCCGTCGAGAGCGGCGGGCATCTGGGGTTCCTGTCGCGCCGGAAACCGCGGTTCTGGCTGGACGGCATCGCCCTCGACTGGATTCAGCGCCAGCTCGCGGCGCCCGGCGATGCAATCCACGGAACAAAGCAGGACGCGGTTGCGTCTGCCTAGAAGACCCTTGTGAGCCACAAGCGAAACTTCCGCCCGAGCGCCTCGTTTTGGGAATCCGCCCGGATTGCCGTGGATTCGCTCAGCAAAAATAAGCTGCGCAGCTTCCTGACTCTGCTCGGAATCATTCTCGCAACGTCCACACTGATTGCTGTGACGTCATTTGTGCATGGCATGAACCTCTATATCTCGGACAAATTGTCGGACATGGGATCGGATGGGTTCCGGGTGGTCCGCATGGCTTTCATCGGCAACTTCGATCCCAAGAAATATCTGGAAATGCAGCGGCGAAATCCGCAGCTTAAGCCGGAGGAATACGACTTCATCAGGACGCACGCAACTATGCTCAAGGACATCGGGATGGAAGCGGGCAAGAGCGTGACGGTGGCCTTCGAAGGAACAACCATGCAGACCGTCGATCTCGAAGGCATCACCGACAATATTCCGGCCATGAGCAACATTCAGGTGGAATTTGGCCGAGCCATTTCGGCAAATGAGGTGCAGCGCCACGCGCCCGTCGCGTTTATAGGAGACGATGTCCGGAAGAAATTCTTCGAAGGGCGCGATCCAGTCGCTAAGACGATTCAAGTGGATGGGGTGCCCTACGAAGTTGTCGGAACGGCAAAGTCGCTGGGCAGCGTGTTCGGCCAGTCTCAGGACAATTTCGTGATGGTTCCGATTGCCTCTTATTTCAAAACATACGGATCGAAGAGTGGAATGGAGTTTGTCTGCAAATCGATCGACCAGAATCATCTGATGGAAGCGGAGGACGAAGTGAGAATGCTGCTGCGGGCCTTCCGGCATTTGCGGCCGCAGGAAGACGATACGTTCTCGATCTTCGCCTCTGATACCTTTCTCAAGGCATGGCAGAATTTGACCGGCGCCATTGCGGCCACGGCGGTCGGCATCGTTTCCGTATTCCTGGTCGTCGGCGGCGTGGTCATTATGAATATCATGCTCGCCGTCGTCACCGAACGGACACGTGAAATCGGCATCCGCAAATCGCTGGGCGCCCGGCGTCAGGATATCCTGAATCAGTTTTTGGTCGAGTCGGCGATTTTGGCGGGAACCGGAGGGCTCATCGGCGTCGTGCTCTCCTGGCTGCTCACCGTTGTGGTTCGAGGCGCCACGCCGCTGCCAATGGCAGTGCCGCTTTCGGCTGTGGTGATCGGGCTCGGTCTGTCCGTGGCGGTCGGGCTGTTTTTCGGAATCTACCCTGCCCGGCAGGCTTCCCGTCTCGATCCGATTGTCGCGCTGCGCGCGGAGAACTGATCATGAAAGCCTTTGTTTCCGTCCGAAACAACACGATGCTGGCGCTCGACACGATCGTGGCGCATAAGCTTCGAACTCTGTTGACAATCCTGGGCGTGATCATCGGGACAGGCACCATCATCGGCGTGGGAGCCATTCTAACGGGTTTCGACGGCGCCATTACAAACGTCCTTAGCAGCTTTGGACCTAACTCGGTTATCGTTTTCAAAACACCCGCCTTCCGCACCACCGACCTCACGCCCGAGGAACGGAACCGCAAGGATCTCACGTATGAAAACGTGCTCGATGTTCGGGAGAAATGTTCCGCCTGCACGACGGTGTCGCCGATGCTTTGGCCTCCCCGGCGCGGTCCGGTGGTAACGAGATATAAAGGAAACGCAGTCTACCAGACCAATTTGCTCGGAGTGGAAGATTCGTATGTAAACACGGGCCAGATCGATATGAACACGGGCCACTTTTTCAGCGCTTTTGAGAGCCGCCACCACGCGCCCGTCGCCGTTATCGGCGCCGACATCGAAAAAGCCCTTTTTGCTGTCCAAGATCCCATCGGCAAGTGGATCAGCGTCGATGGCCAGCAGTTCGAAGTGATCGGGACCATGTACCGGCCGAAAGCTTCCTTCTTCGGTAATTCAGATAATCGCGTGATAGTGCCCTATTTTTCAATGAAAAAGGCTTACCCGAACGCGCACGATCTCGCCCTGATCGTTCTCGCTCAGGACAAGATGCTACCGAGGGCGATGGACCAGATTCGTACAATCCTTCGCATCGACCGCCATGTGCCCGTGAACAAGCCGGATAATTTCGCTCTTTCGACAGCACAGGAAATGGTGGAACAATTCCGCCAGATCACGTCAATGACATTCCTCGTGATGGTGGTTCTCAGCTCGATTGGACTGCTGGTCGGCGGCATCGGCGTAATGAACATCATGCTGGTTTCCGTGACGGAGCGTACGAAAGAAATCGGGATACGGAAAGCGATCGGCGCGCGCCGTATCGACATCGTCACCCAATTTCTGCTTGAGGCCGTGGTGCTCACCGGCATAGGAGGCCTCATTGGGATCGGCCTCGGCTGGATGATTGCAGCGGCGAGCAAGCTGGTGTTCACGTCTCTTCCTACCGCCGTACCCGCGTGGGCCGCAATCCTGGGGATAGGGGTGTCCGTCGGCGTTGGCCTGTTCTTCGGCATTTGGCCGGCAAGCAAGGCAGCCAAACTAGACCCTGTAGAAGCTCTCCGATATGAGTAAGCAGACCCGCTAGAGCCTTCGTACTAGGAACGGTACGGTACCGCTTGGAGCGAATTTATGCACACGCTTGCAAATTTGATGCACACGTGTACATTAGAATGCAGAGAGGCAGGGACGATTCGAGTCTTTTGGCCTTGCTTGTAGGCGAACGCCTTAGGCTTCGCCAACGCCGGGAGAATCTGCTGTATGGTGGGCACAAATCCTTTTATCGATGCTTTGGATGGTGAGATCCAATCGCGCCGGGAGCGCAACAGCCGCAGTTTCATTCGCGGTTATCAATACGACGACGACTTCTTTGAAGGCCTCCAAGAGGCCTTGCAAATTGCGCAAACAGCGCCCGCGGGTGAGGTAATCCGCGTGGTTGCGAGCCGGAGCGAAGCCCCCGGTCTGAGCGAGGGCCGCGCCGCCGGACTGCGCAGCGCACGCTCAACCCTCGCCTGCGTCGCGGCGTCCGTGATGCGCGGAAGCGTGTAGGCCGACACAGCCGACATACCTAAAACTCCGAAACCGAAGCCGCACGAATGTCGAAAGCGATAAGCGCGATGATCGTGCGTATGAGCGTGGTCCATACGAGGGAGGCTGACATGGTACAGGACATCGCACTGTCCTCGCCAAAGTCGGCAAGGAACTGAAATCGTGGTCGAACGGAATTAGCAGACTGTTGCTGGTTCGGAAGTAATGATAGCGTCCCAGCCGTTTAGTCCAGAGCTTTTCCCGCCAGCCCCGGCAGGCTTTCCTGATACGGCGCGCGCGCGACGCCACGCTCCGTGACGATGGCGGTCACATAGCGATTTGGCGTCACATCGAACGCGGGATTCGCTACTTGTATGCCTTCGGGCGCAACGTGTACGCCTTGCACATGCGTCACCTCCGCGGAAGCGCGCTCTTCAATGGGGATCTGGTCACCCGAGGCGAGCGCCAGGTCCAGCGTGGAAATCGGCGCGGCGACATAGAACGGAACATTATTTTCTTTGGCAAGAACAGCAACGCCATACGTGCCGATCTTGTTCGCAACATCGCCGTTCGCGGCAATGCGGTCCGCGCCCACGATCACGCAGCCGATACGCCCGCTCTTCAGGAAATGCCCTGCCATATTGTCGGTGATCAGCGTCGTTTCAATACCGTCCTGCTGCAGTTCCCAAGCGGTTAAGCGCGCTCCTTGCAGAAAGGGCCGTGTTTCATCGGCGAACACATCAATCTTTTTGCCGGCCTGCACAGCCGCGCGAATCACGCCAAGCGCCGTGCCGAAACCCGCCGTGGCGAGCGCGCCCGCATTACAATGCGTAAGCACTGTTTTGCCGTCGGGCACCAGCGGCGCGCCGTTCGCGCCGATAGCCTGGTTGATGGCGATGTCTTCGAGCTTGATCTGCTGCGCCTCTCTTACCAGGCGCTCGCGAATGGCGTCGAGCGGCTCGCCGCGCAACGATTCGTAGAGGCGGCGCATCCGGTCAATCGCCCAGAACAGATTCACGGCCGTGGGCCGCGTCTTTGCGAGGGTTTCGCAGATGATCGGCATCTCGGCTTCCAAATCGCGCGACTGCAAGACGCCGACGGCAACGCCCATTGCCGCAGCGACGCCGATAGCAGGAGCGCCCCGAATGATCATGGTTCGGATCGCATCCGCAACTTCAACGTAGCCGCGGCACGTGACATAAACTACCTCACGCGGCAGCCGCGTTTGATCGATCATGACAACCCCTTCGGGTGTCCACTCGATCGTTTCGACAGAATTCTTGACAAGAGCAGGGAAAGTCATTTGTGAACCGGTGATTGAACAAAGATGGAAGAAACAAAGAAGACGGCATTGAACCCACCATGCATTAACACGGCAGGAATCACCGATCCGGCGCGGTAGCGCACCCATCCAAAGCACGCGCCGGCAACGCCAATAAGGATGACATACTGCCAGGCGTATGAGTACTCCGGCCCATGCAATAGACCAAAGACCGCGGCCGTAATGGCGATGCCGGCCGGTGCGCCAAGATCGCGCGTCAGCGGCGGCTGCAGGAACCCACGGAAGATCGTCTCTTCCGCAACTGGTCCGACCAGCACCGCAAAAAACCCGAAGATCGCCATCCACACCGGAGAGCTTAGAAATTGCTCGAACGGGGAATGCACTTGCGGAGTCCGTAGCGCCGCTCCGAGCAAGCCAATGAGAAACGATAGCGCGCACCCGCCAATGATGGCCTGCCAGACGGGGAAACGCGAACCGGTCCAGCCAAGCGATCGCCACACCGGCTGCTCATATTTCACGCGGAAGATCACCCACACCGCGCCATAGAGGATGACATACAAAATGAACTGCGCCGGGAGCGCGAGCAACTGCTGACTTCTTGCGAGTTCCGGAGCAAGATGAATCAGGGAAGCAAGCGCAACGATGATGATAAACAGCCCGCCAACCGCCAGCCCGAAAAACAGAGCGAAGTCGGCGTACCCCCAGAATGGCTTTCGCCGCATAGCTCCAGGCGCGGCGGCATCGGCAATTCTGTTCTCTAATGGCTCGTAGTCGTTCAGGCGACCTTCTCCGCGTGGATCAGTTTTCTTAGCGACGTGGCCGTATGGCTTTTGCAGCTCTGCATGATTTCTTCGGGTGTGCCTGTAGCGACGATGTAGCCGCCTTCCTCGCCGCCCTCCGGCCCTAAGTCAATGATATAGTCCGCGCTCTTAACCACATCCAGGTTGTGCTCGATCACCAGCACCGTATTGCCCAGATCTACCAGGCGCTGCAGTACATCGAGGAGATGCCGCACATCTTCGAAATGAAGGCCGGTTGTCGGCTCATCGAGAATGTAAAACGTACGGCCAGTCTGCCTTTTGCTCAGTTCTTTCCCCAGCTTGATCCGCTGCGCTTCGCCCCCCGAGAGCGTCGTGGAGGACTGTCCCAGATGGATATAGCCGAGTCCGACGTCCACAAGCGTTTTCAGCTTTGCCTGAATTTGCGGAATATTCGCGAGGATGTCGACCGCCTCCTCTACGGTCGATTCGAGGAGGTCCGCAATCGAGCGCCCCTTATATTTCACTTGAAGCGTTTCCTGGTTATATCGCCGGCCGCGGCATACATCGCACGTAACATAGACATCGGGCAGGAAGTTCATCTCGATGCGTTTCAGGCCGTCACCCTGGCATGCTTCGCATCTTCCACCTTTCACGTTGAAGCTGAACCGGCCGGCCTTATAGCCGCGCTCGCGCGATTCCGGCAGCATCGCATAGATCTCGCGGATGGCCGTGAACACGCCGGTATAGGTGGCTGGATTCGAACGCGGTGTACGGCCGATGGGAGATTGATCGATTTCGATCACTTTGTCCAGGTGCTCCAGGCCGAGGATCTCGTCGTGTTCGCCGGGTTCCGCGCGCGACTTGTAGATCGCTTTCGCCAACGCGCGATAGAGAATATCGTTGACGAGAGTCGACTTGCCGCTGCCGGAAACTCCTGTGACCACGGTGAACGTGCCTAGCGGAAAATCCACATTCACGTTTTTTAGATTATGACGGCGCGCTCCCACGATCGATACGCTTTGACCATTTCCTGGGCGGCGCACGAGCGGCAGCGCGATCTTTCGCCGGCCGGACAGATAGGAGCCCGTCAAGGAATCGGGCGTTTCCGTAATCTGCCGCGGGCTGCCTTGCGCCATCAACGCGCCGCCGAGGCGTCCGGCTCTTGGTCCGAGGTCGATTACGTAATCGGCGCGCTCGATGGTCTCGGCATCGTGTTCCACCACCAAAACGGTGTTACCCAGATCCCGCAGTTGATGCAGCGTATCGAGAAGACGGGCGTTGTCGCGCGGGTGCAATCCGATGGATGGTTCATCGAGCACATACAGCACGCCTCGGAGTTTCGAGCCGATCTGCGTAGCCAAGCGAATGCGTTGCGCCTCGCCGCCGGAAAGCGTCGCGGAGGAGCGCGCCAAGCTGAGGTAATCGAGACCGACGGCCTCCAGAAACTGCAGCCGGTTTCTGATCTCTTCTACGACACGCCCCACGATTTGCGACTCACGTTCGGAGAAGACCCAACTCTTCACAACGGCGATTGCCCGCGAGACCGGCATCTCCGTGAACTCCGCGATGGAAATGCCCTTCACTTGAACCGCCAGACTGGCCGGCTTTAACCGCCGTCCTTTGCATGCCGGGCATTCGCTCGATGACATGAACTCCATCAACCATTCCCGATACCCCTCGCTCGCTTGCGCAAAGCCTTCCTCGAGTAAGTTCAAGATGCCGGGAAACAAGACATTTCCTTCGAGCAGAACGGATCGCGCTTTCTTCGGCAAATCCTCGAACGGAGTCGCCAGATCGATTTTCAGAAGTTCAGCCGCCTCCTCCAACCGCGCCTGCATAAACGAAGAGGATGCCCCTGGCCCGAGGCCACCATCGAGCAGCGGTTTTGAAGGATCGACGATCACCTTCCCGGTATCGAATGCCCATTTGTAGCCGACGCCATTGCACGCTTCACAGGCGCCATATGGGCTATTAAACGAAAACGAGCGCGGCTCCAGTTCGGGAATGCTTGTGCCGTCATTGGGACAGGCAAGTTTTTCGGAAAAAAGCCGCTCTTCACCGCCTACTACCGCAATGACAACTAGCCCTTCCGCGAGTTTCAGAGCCGTCTGAATGGAATTCTCCAGGCGTTGTTCAATGCCGGCCTTCACGACTAACCGGTCAACAACCACCTCGATGGTATGGTTCTTGCGCCTATCGAGCTTGATTGGCTCGTCTAGCGCCCGCAGTTCGCCGTCAATACGCGCCCGCACGAATCCCTGCTTGCTGAGCTTCTCCAGCTCTTTTTTGTATTCGCCTTTCCGTCCGCGCACCATGGGCGCTAGCACCATAATTCGCTCGTTCTGCCGTAACGCGAGCACCTGTTCCAAAATCTGCCCGGGCGATTGCCGCGCGATCTCGGTCCTGCACAGAGGGCAATGCGGGATGCCGACGGACGAATAAAGTAGCCGTAGGTAATCGTAGATCTCGGTCACCGTCCCGACAGTCGAGCGCGGGCTCCGCGTGGTGGTCTTCTGCTCGATCGAAATTGCCGGACTAAGCCCGTCGATGGAATCGACTTCCGGCCGTTCCATCTGATCGAGAAATTGCCGCGCGTAGGGCGAGAGCGTTTCGACATAGCGCCGCTGGCCCTCGGCATAGATGGTGTCGAATGCAAGCGAGCTTTTTCCGGAACCGCTCAGGCCGGTGATGACCGTAAACGTATTGCGGGGAATTTCGACATTGATGTTCTTCAGGTTGTGCTGGCGGGCGCCATGCACGGTGATTCGGTCGAGCATTGCAGGGAAACTTCTATTGTCGAACGAACCGTTCGAGAGGAGGGGCGGGCGAGGCGTGAATGGGCGGAGGGAGGGCTCGGAATTCAATAATGAGCAGGGTTGCGGCCGTCTGCCTCCAGCCGGCGGCCGCAGCCACTGCCGTGGTTTTACTCGCCCATTGCGGACACTGGCGAGGTCGGGTGGGATTGGCTTACCGAAGCATTACCGGTTAAATTTGGCGGCGGGTTAAATTGAAAACCGAAGTTGTCACCTGGGTAGAACCAGGTGCGTACCGCCATCGGGTGCCCTGGAGCCGATTCGTAGAAACCGAACTTCGTCTTACTGGCGGGGTTCATCCGGAAAGCCGGAATCGCAAGAATCGTTGTAATCAGGTGTTGCTGATCGGCGCTGAATACTTGAACGACGAAGCGGTCCGAAGGGCTATCCATTAGCTTCAAGACGTAATGGCCCGGGGACAACGCAACATTCTGCAGATCGACGGGCTGGTTGACCGAGATCCTGGTCATCTTATTCCATTCATCCGCTTTCATTGACGGAGCAAGAATAAATAGCAAGCCGGCCGCCATCACGGCCAAAGACAAATAACGTCGCATAACATATACCTCCTATGACAGACCTCCTCTTCAATGGCAGCCGCCGCAATCGCGCGAACCGCGGATATTGAGCCGGTCCGATGAAGAGCGCACCGGAAATCATTACAACTTGAACTTCCCGGGCGGAGGCGCTTGCCTCATGGAACATCAACTTCCGTTGATTCCAACACTGTTGTGACGAATAAGAATTGCTTCAGGATTCCATAACCGCGCCAGTTCCAGAACAAATTCGAGTAATCTACAATTCTTTACCGGCCCTAAGTTATATCTGCTAGTAAGCATATAGTAAATAGTGGCAAAAATACTTATGGCGCTGACGAATAGATAGCTCCGGCCGGCTTCGTCGTGAAATGTTTTAAATAGCCGGGCATTACACGGCGCTCGAAACCGCTCGCTCACGCGATGTGGCTCCGTTTCGGCAACTTCAGAATCACGCTCGGGCCCGGCCCCTGCCCTCAACGGTAGTCTGGTGTAGGGGCGCGGCATGCCGCGCGCGCCGGCCTGAATGATTTTTTCGGCGCCTCCCAAAATTTAAGCCTGGGCCGCTGACAGGCAGGTTGTAAAACCACATAATCTGCGCTACCGTAGCAAAGAAAAGGCGAACCACCATGAATCTCAGCTTAGGCTTCGATGAACCGGGTTTGACCGCGCTGCAGCCGGCCAGAGGCATCGAAAAGGCGCTCGCTTCCTTCCGGCATTCCATGGAAGACGACAGTTCGCCGATCCGGGCGATCCGGCACGAACCGGCCAAGACCGGAATCTATGAATCTGTGCCGGAAACGGTCCATGAGGACTTGCGGTCCGCGCTGCGGAAACGCAGCATTGAACGGCTTTACAGCCATCAGGCGGATGCGGCGCGCCATGCGCTTTCGGGCAGCAATGTCGTGGTCGTAACGCCGACGGCCAGCGGCAAAACTCTTTGCTACAACCTGCCCGTTCTGAACACGCTGTTAAGCGATACCAGCGCGAGAGCTATGTATCTATTCCCAACGAAGGCTTTGGCGGAAGATCAGCGGCACGAGTTGCAAGGGCTGGCCGCCCAACTCGAAAGCGGCATCGCGTGCCACACCTATGACGGCGATACGCCACAGGACGCGCGCCGCTCCATCCGGGAACGCGCGAACGTGGTGCTCACTAATCCCGACATGCTGCACGCGGGCATTCTTCCGCACCATACGAAATGGGCGAAGTGTTTCGAAAATCTGAGGTATTTCATTATTGACGAATTGCACTATTACCGCGGTGTTTACGGCAGCCATTTGGCGAACGTCCTACGACGGCTTAAGCGACTGTGCGAGTTCTACGGATCGAAACCGCAGTTCATCTGTTCCTCCGCTACGATCGGCAATCCCAAAGAACTGGCGGAGGCTGTCACAGGCGAGCGGTTTGAACTGGTCGACAACAACGGCGCTCCGGCCGGCGAGAAGTATTTCGTCTTTTACAATCCGCCGGTCGTGAATCGCGAGCTTGGCATTCGCCGGAGTTATCTTCACGAAACCCGGCGCATCGCTCTCGATTTCATCCGCCAGCGTCAACAGACTCTCGTGTTCGCCAACAACCGCCTGGCGACGGAAGTTCTACTCACGTACCTGAAAGATGCCTGTGCGCAGCTTCCTTTCTCGCACGAGGCGATTCGCGGCTACCGAGGCGGCTATCTTCCGAAGGAGCGGCGCGAGGTGGAGAAGAAACTGCGCGACGGAGATATCCGCGCAGTGGTCGCGACGAATGCGCTCGAACTTGGCGTCGATATTGGATCGCTCGATGCAGTGGTGCTGGCCGGGTACCCGGGAACGATCGCATCCACGTGGCAGCGCGCAGGCCGGGCCGGCCGGAGACAGGCTGCGTCAATGGCCGTGCTAGTCGCCTCCAGCGCTCCTCTCGATCAATACATCGTCGAACATCCGGAGTATTTCTTCGGGCAGAATCCGGAACACGCCTACATCAACGCGGACAATCTGGAGATCCTGCTCAGCCACTTGAAATGCGCCGCTTTTGAGCTGCCGATACGAGATGGTGAGCGCTTCGGACCGCATGATATTGCCAACCTATGTCATTTCCTGTCGGAAGATCTGAAACTGCTGCATCATTCGGGCGACGCGTGGCATTGGGTAAGCGACAGCTACCCGGCGGATGCCGTCAGCCTGCGATCTGTCAGCAGCGATAACTTCGTGGTCGTGGACATAACGGGCGATCACAAGATCGTCGCCGAAGTAGATTTCCCCACGGCGCTGACGACGCTGCACGAGAAAGCGATTTACCTGCACGATTCCCGGCAATATCAAGTCGATAAATTCGACTATGACGGGCGAAAAGCGTTCGTGCGGCAAGTAGACTCGGACTATTTCACCGACGCAATCGTCTACACGCAAGTGAAGGAGATCGCGTCATTCGAAGCGGCCGATTTGCCATGCGCAGCCAGCGCCCTACATGGCGAAGTACGAGTGAAATCGCAAGTCGTCGGCTTCAAGAAGATCAAGTTTTATACGCTGGAAAATGTCGGCGCGGGCCAACTGTCCCTTCCGGAGCAGGAAATGCATACCACCGCGTTCTGGTTGCACTTTCCCGCCGAATTTATCAAAACGTTTCCTGAACTTTCATCGGCCGAGGTGCAGAACTCGCTGGTTGCCGCCGGCAACCTCATGAAGACGATCGCAGCGCTTCTGCTGATGTGCGATGCGCGCGATATCTCGCTATCGCTGACCGACGCCGCCCAAACGACCGGCACGTGGGAGCCGGATCTGTTTCTCTACGACAACTATCCCGGCGGGATCGGCCATAGCCAGCCATTATTCACGCTGCGCGGCCGGCTACTCACAGGCGCGCTCGACCTTGTGCGTTCGTGTCCGTGCAATGCAGGCTGCCCCAGTTGCGTCGGACCGCTCGGGGAAGTAGGAGAGTCGGGAAAAGAAAATGCGCGCATGATGCTGGAGGCGCTGCTTGCGGGAAACATTTAGGCGGGCGAGAGATGCCTCGTCCCTACGACGGACGGGGAATTTCGCGTAGGGGCACGGCCGCCGGATGCTACCTACGGCTTACGCGCCGGGGTGGTCTCCATGTCTTCGGGAAAGACTGCGTAGCCGCTGGGCGCAGGATAAAGGCTTCGCAGGAGCTGCAGGCGTTTGCGCAGATAGCGGCTCGGCAGTTGCCGCGGGCCGGTCTCGACATCGATATCGCAGCAGATGCCGTGTAAGTACAGCGTCAATGTGTCGATAAATGACAGCCGCGCGTAATCGAGGAACGATGCCGTCTCTTTTTTGACGTTGGTTTGCCGCCGCAGCAGGGTCTGCTTCGCCTGCCAGCTTTCTTCGTCCACTTCGCCATGCACGCGCGTGTTGAGCTCTTCCCGTACAAGGGAAAGGTATTTGGAACTGGTGTCCGGATCCCATTTATCCGCCACCAGCACAGCCAGGTGGCGGAACAGGCGGTAGTGGTATTCGGCTACATCGTGTTCCTTCAACGCGAACACAAGAACCGTTTCATTCTCGAAGCTGACCTGCGATACCCAGGAAATCTTGCCTTCGGCCGGGCGCTCCGAAACCACGAATTCCGCCAGAGCCTTTTGCAAAACGGCGCGACGTCCCGTGCCTTTCGGACTGCCATTGGGGTTCATGCGCTCCAGGTAAGGCACCAACAAAATCGAGATTCGCGGCAGCATCGCCGCTATTTTAGGCGGCAGCGCGGCAATAGGTTCTTCCAAATACTCCTTCAACACCTCGTCGCTCATAGGCACCGAGGCGCAGAAGTAGCTGAAGGTGTTGCTGAGCGGAATGGCTTCGGTCCGAAACCGCTCGGCGAACTGCCCTACGCTGACGCGAGGAGAATTGGACTGAGCCGGATTGATAGGGGCCGACTCTCGTGAGCTTGACATCTACTTTCGAGACGATTCTAGCAGACGAACTTTCACGAACAGCCGTCTAACTGGCTGCTACACTGAGGCCAACGTGCGGATTTTGGTTTCTGCGGGAGAGGCGTCGGGCGACATGTACGCCGCCAGAATGGTCCGTGCGCTTCACAAGCACTACGATTCCGCAAGCTATTTCGGATGCACTGGACCGCGCCTGAAGGAAGCCTCCGTCGAAACCGTCGTCGACTCCGCGAAGTTGTCAGTTGTCGGACTGGCCGAAGTGGCCGGACACCTTCCAGGTATTTACCGGGAATACCGAAGGCTGATTCACGTCCTGCGCGAAGATCCACCCGACGCAGCCGTGCTCACCGATAGCCCCGATTTCCATCTTCGCCTTGCCCGCCATTTGCGAGCCATGGGCGTGCCTGTGTTTTACCTGGTTGCGCCGCAGGTCTGGGCGTGGCGTCAAGGCAGAGTGCGGCAGATTCGTGAACGCGTACGCAAGCTGTTCTGCCTGTTTCCTTTCGAAGAGGAGTGGTTCCGCTCGCGCGGCGTGGATGCAACCTATATTGGCCACCCGCTGGCGACCGCCGTAAAACCTACTTCGACGAGGGATGCCTTTTTTGCGAGTCATGGGCTCGATGCGGGGACATTAACGGTCGCGGTGCTGCCCGGAAGCCGGGCTGGCGAGGCGCAACGTCACATGCCTGACCTTTTAGGCGCGCTCAAAATCCTTCGCCAGAGATTCCCCTTACAGATCGTCCTTGCCACGCCAAACGGATTCGCGGAACAGCGGGTATTTGCAACTTTTCGGGAACCCATCCGCGAGTTGGCCATCAAAGTAATTGAGGACGAAACCTGGGACGTTTTGGCTAATGCCGATCTGGCGCTGGCGGCAAGTGGAACCGTAACGGTGGAGGCGGCAGTCTTAGGCACGCCCATGGTCACTTACTACAAAGTGACTTCCGCGAGTTGGTGGGCGGGCAGGCGCCTTGTCAAAGTTCCTTATCTCTCCATGGTGAACCTGATCGCAGGCCGCATGGCCGTTCCCGAACTGATCCAGCACGAAATGACGCCGGACAAACTGGCGGATGCCGCCTCGCCTCTGCTGGTCGACCCGGAGAACGCAGCGCGCATGCGGCGGGACCTTGCCATCATCAAAGCGAAATTGACGGCACAATTCGATCCCTTCGAGCGTGCGGCTCTGCTGATGGCCGCCGAACTCGGTCATTTCAGGAACTAAGCGTGACAGGAGACAATCAGTTCATGCGGAGCATCCGATGGGCCTGCCTGTTCTGTGCCCTTACCGTTTGCGCACTGGCGCAGGAACAACCGAAAGACGCACGAATTGAGGTGCAGCACTACGCGATCGATGCGGACATCAACCCTCGGACGCAATCGCTGACCGCTACGGCCAAGGTGGATTTCACGCCGCTTGATGATGCCGATAGCGCCGTCTTCGAGTTGAATAACGCACTGAAGGTTGACAAAGTCGTCGACGGCGGCGGTCAGCCACTGCAGGCAACCCGCGATGGCCAGAATCTGACGGTCCGCGTGGCGTTCTCGCAACCGTTGCCAAAGAACCAGCCCACGCAGCTTACATTTACGTATGAGGGTCAGTTCACCGGTAGCCAGGATTCTCCGGTTTACGGCATCACGTTCGCCGAACTGAAGCCTAACATCGGGTTCCTGCTCTATCCTGCGCGCTGGTTCCCCGTAAGCGGGTATACCGTCGACAGGTTCAAAGCGGACCTGCACATCACCACGCCGGATGGCTATCGCGTGATTGCGAGCGGCGATGAAAAAGTCGAAAAGCTGGGCGGCGACCGCAATCTCTCTTCGTTCTCTTACACGCAAAATGCGAGCTTTCCCGGTAGTCTCGCCATCGTAAAGGGTGATCCGCAAACCGTGTCCTCGGAAGGCATCTCGACTAAGGTATATTTCCACCAGCATGCGAATGTGGCGCAGAACTACGGCGAGGAAACGGGTAAAATGATGGCGTTTTTCACCAGCGATTATGGTTTGGCCCCGCAAGCCAGCATGACGCTGATCGAAACCGACGATGGCGCCCCGAACGGATACGCCGCGCCGGGCATTGTTTTCCTTTCCCCATCGACGATCGGCACGCAGGTGAACCAACGAGTTCTGGCCGATCAGGTCGCGCGGCAATGGTGGGGTGTGCTGGTTTCGCCATCGAATCGCAACCACCTATGGCTTACCAACGGTGGCGCGCGTTATTCGCAAATCCTTTATCTGCAGCACCTCGGCGGTCCCGGAGCGGCCGACAACGACCTGCATAACGATTACGTCGAGGCGCTGACAGTGACCGATCCGCCCATGATTCAGGCGTCACGCCTCGAAGACTACTCACCGGAGTTCTGGGCGCTCACTGCCGCGAAAGGCGCGGCCGTCCTCAACATGCTGCGAGGCGTTGTGGGCGATCAGGTCTTCTTCAAAGGCGTGAAGGCCTTTATGGACCAATACAGCTTCAAATCCGCCAACACTGAGAACTTTCGCAAGGTTATGGAGCAGGCGTCC
Organism: Bryobacterales bacterium KBS 96; assembly: GCA_000381625.1. GTDB lineage: Bacteria > Acidobacteriota > Terriglobia > Bryobacterales > Bryobacteraceae > KBS-96. Next base: position 5,230,129 of record KB906767.1, on the reverse strand, counting down.
GGCCAGGATTTGAAGTATTTCTTCCTGCAATGGCTCGAGTCGAGCGGCGCTCCGGAGTTCAAGCTGTCCTACACGGTTTTCCGGACGCAAAAGGGATTCCGCGTGGTGGGCAAAGTGGCGCAGGATATGGATACATTCCGGATGCCCGTCGACCTTCGTATCGACACGGAAGGCAATCCAGAGAACAAGAAAGTAGAAGTGACGGGCACCGCGAGCGAATTCAGCGTGGACACCTTCGGCAAGCCGCGATCCATCACGCTCGATCCCGACCACAAGATTCTGCGCATGGACAATACGATGCGCGTCTCAGTCGCGATCCGCCGCGGAGAGCAGTTTGTCCAGGTCGGTGACTTCGCGAATGCGCTGAAGGCATACCAGGCAGCGCTGGACGTGAACAAAACCAGCTCGCTGGCGCATTATCGCATTGGCGAACTGTTCTTTAAGCAGAGCAACTATCAATCGGCGGCGAATGAGTTCCGCGCGGCGATTGATGGCGATCTGCAACCCCGTTGGGTAGAAGTCTGGTCGCGCATCAATCTTGGGAAACTCTTCGACGTTACGGGCCAGCGCGATCGGGCGGTGAACGAATACCGGCAGGCAATGCGGACTCACGATGACACGGCGGGAGCCCAGAAAGAAGCCGCCAAGTATCTCGTAAAGCCGTACGAAAAGCCAAACTCGGAAATATAAATCGACCCCGCCTCCAGGGATTACTGCCCTTCGCACTGTTGTAAAGTTAACGGACGATACAATCGGCGCATGGCCGTTCGGAATCCCTGGAAAACCTTACGTTCGCGGGTTGCCTACGAGAACGCGTGGCTGCGGGTTCGCGAAGATGAGGTGCTGCGCCCGGACGGGCAGCCCGGCATCTACGGCGTGGTTGAGATCCGGCCGTCAATAGGCGTGCTCGCATTCAACGACAAAGGCGAGATTGCGATTGTCGGCCAATGGCGCTACGCTCTCGGCCGTTATACCTATGAAATTGTGCGCGGCGGATCGGCGGAAGGCGAAACCGATATGCTTTCAGTCGCCCGTCGCGAGCTACGCGAGGAAACCGGCTTTGAGGCCAGACGCTGGGAAGATCTCGGCAGCGTTGATGTATGTAATGGCGTGACCACCGACGTGCAGCACTTGTTTGTAGCGCGCGAGTTGCATTTCGTCGGCGTGGATCAGGATCCGGTCGAAGAAATCGTCACCGCATGGCGCCCGTTCGAGCAGGCAGTGGAGATGGCGATCAACGGCGAGATTAGGGAAGTTTGCAGCGTTGCGGCGATTCTGAAGTACAGCCGGCACGGAAGCTGAGGCTCAAGCGATCTGCTTCAGAATCTCTTCAAACACAATCGGTCTGTCCAGTTCAGCTCCCCGAGCCACTTCCGGCCCGATCGCCAGAACTTCGTTGTGATCTTCGAACCAGACCAGGAAGCGCGACTCTCCGGAACCGGAAAGTCTCTGCTGATTCAGCCACGTGTAGTACGCGCCCATATCGGCATCGATGAGCGAACCCTCGGGGTCAAGACCCGGCGTGAGCAGCGTTCCCGCCAGCACTTCTTTCATCGACCGCTCGCGTTGACGAGGAGCAAAGCGCGCAAAAAGAGTCAACGGCTGCGCCCGCCGCAACGCCTCACGAGCCGCCCATTGCACGAACGTCGTGCTGTAGATCTGCGTTCCCGAGCCTTCTGTCAGCAGACTGATCTGGAACCGGTCGAGAATCGGATCGCCGGACAGGGCTTTCGAGCCCAGGGCTTCGGGACGCATCTCGGCGAGCATGGTTCGCAGGGCTTCGGAACCCATGCCGGACTCGTACGCTTTTTCGATTTTGTCCACCAGAACGGTCCGTACCGATTGCAGGGACGCATACGATATGCAAGTCACGCCGGAGCGGAACTGCGTGTCGCTCGTGCTTCCATCGATGTACCAGTGGCCGAAAGCTAACGGATGTGCCTGCGCGCGTTCGTCCAGGAGTTCCATCAGCTGCTTGTGCGCGTTATCGGCATTCACCTGCTTGAAGTAGACGCCCTGCGGCCGGAGCTTTCGGAACAACGGATGCTTACTGGCGGTTACGCCCCGGCCGACCAGGACGATACCCAACCTGGGCAATGGTAGAGGCTCGTGGCGTTCCGACGCGTTCACCTTGTGAACGTAACCGACGGCCGCAGCGCGGAACGTGTCGATCTGGTGCGTAGCCCAAAGATGAGCCGAAAGCTGTTCTGAGAAAATGCCGGGTTTATTGATCCAGTCGAAATTTTCCAGTTCCGGCGATAGGCGCAGTCCCGAGAAGCTCGACATTTCTCGATCGAATTGCGCGGGCGAGAGCGATGCAAGATAGGTGAATTGCTTGTCCAGCTCCTTTCGCTCCGCTGGAAATTTCCAATCGTAGACGATCAGCTCTTTCAGCAATAACGGCAAAAAGCCGAGTGGAAGCTGCCGCAGAAGGGCAATATGGCTCGTCGCCAGCCGCTTCGCTTCTGGTGGATAGCCATCGAACTGCTCGGGCTTGAGCTGGCCGGCAATCATCACAAAACCTCTGTCAATGGCCGCCCCTGAGAGAACTTGGCCTGGAATCCGAATAGCCCGCCCAGCGTCGGGACCAAATCCGTCGACTGCACGGGCCGGTCGACGACAACGTTCTCACGAATGCCTGGGCCCAGCACTATCATCCAAGTCGTGCGTGACAACTGGTCTCCGGTACGATGGTGCTGAAATCCGTTACCGCCGGCGTCGGTGTCCGAATCGCGGCCGAAATCGGGAAGAATGAACATCGTCGTCTTGCCGGCGTATTCAGGCTCGCTTTCGATGGCGCGCCAGATTTCGGCGCACAGACGATCGGATCGCTGGATGCCGTTGATATAGAGCGAGTATGCTCCCGCATGCGCTACATCGATATCGTGAAGCGTTATCCAAAGAAGGCTGGGCGCAAGCTGGCGCATTAGTTGACGCGCGATGTACACGGACAGCTCATCCGGACTATCGAGTGTCTTCGCATGCACGACGAAATCCGCCACCGATAGTTTCATCACCTCAGCCAACTCGTGTAGCTCTATCCCATTGCCGCTGAGCTGTGGAGCATAGAGCGGCGTTTCATAGTTGTCGCGAAGCAGGTGATCGTATTTGTTCCCTTCGCCCGGCGCGAGCGCCGAAGCCAGCAGGCGCTTAGGAAGAATTACGCCGGCGCCCAATCCGGCGCCGTACGAACGGTTATCGCTTTCGCCAATCCGGTTGAAGCCGTTGCTCGGCGCCACCACCCAGGTATCGAACGCCGGCCGCTTCAAATCTTTTCGGAAATACTCGAATACAGTCGGATTGTCCGGCGGTACGGCCGCGAAATTATTAAATGTCTCGTAAACGCCTGTCGCGAGACTTGCTGTCGCAACGTAGTGGCCTAAAATACCACGATTGACGACTTGTGTGAAGAACGTCGCCCGCGGAATCAGTTCGTTCAGAAGATGAGGGATGTTCTCCTGGCCCTCGGGCATGAAGGTCTCTTCGTCACGGGCTCCTCCTCCGAAGGTGACGACCACAGCCTTTCGGCCTTTCGGCAACGCGTGCGCCCGTAGCGGCGCGAGGCCGAACAACGAACCGGCCGCGGCGGCGCCTGTAGCAGTGCGCAAGAACTCACGCCGGCTCCAGGAGATTGCTCGCGCAATCTCTTGAGGACTCGAAGGCTGTCCCTTTACTGGAACGTAACGAAAAATGACGCCCCTCCCAGGCGGCCCAATCGCCGCCGTTTACCCTTTTTCGGAATACTTCTTTTCTAGCACGATCTCTCCCGCTGGCGCCGAACCGGCTTCACACCGGAGAGACGTCGTTGTAGGGTGCGACGAATGCGTCGCCGGGTTTCGGACCGCAGGAACGCATCCTTTAGTACAGGTGTCCGAGCTTTTCCTTCTTTGTGCGCAGATATTCGATCGTGGTTTCGAGCGGCGGCACCACGATGGGCGCGCGTTCGACTACATGAACGCCGGCTTTCTCGAGCGCGGAAATCTTATCGGGATTGTTCGAGAGCAGCCGCACCTTATCGGCGCCGAACCATCTGATAATGGCTGCCGTCAGAGCATAGTCCCGCAGATCCGCCTCGAACCCGAGCTTTTCGTTCGCTTCCACCGTATCGAGTCCCTGGTCCTGCAGCTCATAGGCTCGCAGCTTATTCATCAGGCCTATGCCGCGCCCTTCCTGGTTCTCGTAGATGAGCAGGCCTCGGCCTTCGTGCGCAATCTGATCGAGAGCAAGTTCAAGCTGCGCCCGGCAATCGCAGCGCAGGCTATGAAACACATCTCCCGTGAGACACTGCGAGTGAATGCGAACCAGGGGAGCGCCCAACGCCGGCGATATATCGCCGAGTTTCAGCGCCACGGCCTCTTCAACCTGACCGTCGCGCGATCCTTCAAACCCGAAAATGCGAAAGTGTCCGAAGCGGCTCGGAAAATCTGCTTCTGCAGCCTTGCGAAGCGTGAATTGCGACAAAATTCCTCAGTCCTGCCGCCAAGCGCAGCGGCGCAAATGGACGCTAGAGATCTATAGGGACCAACAGCTTACTCTTATTATAGAGTTCGGCTGATAAGCAGCCGTCCTCGCCCGTCCCACATGCTCGAAGAGCAACATCTGGTTTCGCTACTCGTCAAGATTGCCGTGGCCGCTTCGGTCGCGAGCATTCTGATGCGTTTCCGCCATATCCAGCGAATCCTGCTCAACGACGAGAGGACTATCGGCGAGCGCCTGCAATTGGCCTTAATTCTGTCCTTTATCTTCGGCGCGGGCGAGACAGCGCGCATCGTCACCCCCAATCAATACCAGGCAATTGATCTTGCTCTCGAAAGCGCGATCATCGCCGGCATGCTGGCGGGCTATGTCACCGGTATGGTTACTGGTCTATGCGTATCCATTCCCGCGATGTTGGTGGGCGAGCGCATGTCCATGCCGTTCTTCGCGGCCGCCGGCGTCCTCGGGGGGCTGATGCGCGATCTGGCGCCTGATAAAGAGGACGTCTGGTACTTTTCTGCTTTTATCGATTTAAATTTATACCGTGTAGTTCGCGAGGCCATTCGGCGCGGAACAGTACTTGAACGGCGCGCGATTCAACGGTCGGCGTACAATCTGGTCTGCAATGCGGCCATTGTCACCACCGAGTTCCTGCGAATCGCGCTTGCGACCGAATTCCCCGTCCACGGCACGTTCTCCATCGCTAGAACCTGGTCGGGCGACATCGTCGTACATTTCGTCGCTCTCGCTGTCACAACCCTGTTCTGTATTTCGATCCCCATTCGCATTTGGGCCACGGCGCGTGCGGAAAAGAAACTGGCGGCTCAACAGGCGCGCCTGACCGAAGCGCGACTGGCGGCGCTGACCAACCAGATCAATCCGCATTTTCTCTTCAATACGCTCAACTCCGTCGCGACGCTTGTGCGGATCGATCCCGATAAGGCGCGCAGCATGATTTACAAGCTCTCCAACATTCTGCGCCGCCTGCTCCGGCAAACGGATAGCTTCTCGCCATTGCGCGACGAGATCAAGTTTATCGACGATTACCTCGGCATCGAGCTGATCCGCTTTGGCGACAAGCTCAAATTCGAAAAACAAGTCGATGACGACGTGCTGGATCGACTGGCGCCGAGCATGATCCTGCAGCCCATCGTGGAAAACTCAATCAAACATGGCCTCGGGACCAAGGTGGGCGGCGGGACGATCCGGCTTCGGATCTGGCGCGATGCGTCGCGGCTCTACATGGTTGTTGAGGACGATGGCGTCGGCATCGAAGAAACCAAGCTGATGAAATTGTTCGAGCAAGGCATCGGTGTAAGCAACGTGAACGAGCGACTGAAAGTGCTATTCGAATCCAATTACCGGTTCACCGTCGATAGCGCGCCGGGGAAAGGGACGAAGACAACCATCGAGATTCCCGTGCTCGATATCCAACGGCCGGCTGCTTTGACGAAGGCAGATGTTGGATGAACGAAGAGCGCAAACCCCGGACAGAACTCGTTGTGGCACACTCTCCATATGTACAATCCGGAGCCGTTTGCAGAGAGTCGAATCGAAGTGCTCCATGCGTTCATTCGGCAGCATCCTCTGGCGGCGCTCGTTAGCAACGATTCCAACGGGCTGGAAGCAACACATGTGCCAATGTTCCTCGATCCCCAAGCCGACCCGCCGGGAGTGCTGCGCTGTCATTTGGCGCGAGCTAATCCCCAGTGGCGAATGCTGGAGTCCTCGCCTTCAGTACTGGCTATCTTCCGGGGCGCGCAGCATTACATCACACCATCTTGGTATGTGTCGAAAAAAGAACATGGGAAAGTCGTGCCGACCTGGAATTACGTGGCAGTCCATGTTTGGGGAAGAGCCAGGTTGTTCGAGGAACAAGCCGGCCTGCTTCGGCATTTGAAAGAACTGACCGATCGGAACGAATCGGCATTCGCTCAGCCCTGGAGTGTTGATGACGCACCCAAAGACTACATCAATGCGTTGAGCACAGCCATTATTGGCGTTGAAATCTCGATCGAGCGGATCGAAGGCAAATGGAAAGCGAGCCAGAATCGGCCGGCCGCCGACCGGCAGGGCGTCGTTGAGGGCCTGGAGACCCTTGGCTCGCCACAAAGCCTTGAAATGGCCACGATTGTGAGAAGCCGAAGGTAGCTCCAGATTTTATAAAGCCGCGGGCGCGGCATGCCATTACGCGCGCTTGCTGTCGAGATAATTGAGCCCGTTCAACACGCCGCGCATGTAGAAGAAGCTGCGTTCCATGCCCGGAAGCGGATCGTTTTCGTGAATCTCGTATTCGAGATTGCAGCAGCCCTTGTAACCCATCTTGATCAGTTGCTGGTAGATGGCCGGGAACGGCATCTTGCCCGCGCCGCAATCGCACTGGCTTTCTTTCACCATCATGTCCTTCAGGTCTTTCGTATGCATATCCAGCAGACGCGGACCGGCTTCGGCGATGGATTCCACGACATTCACGCCCGTTCTTGCGGTATGGCCGATATCGATGCAGAGCCCGCAGCGGGGATCCATGTGTTTGACGATCGCCAGAGCATCCTGCGGCCGCGGGAAGTTCTTGTCTTCGGGCCCATGGTTGTGAACCGCGATCTTGATGTTGTATTCTTCGACGAATTTGCCGAGCTTCGGCAGAATGTCGCGTTCCGGCATTACAACCATTAGCGGCATGCCCGCGCGCTTTGCATATTCGAAGGCGCTCCGAATCTCTTTCTCATCCCACTTCGGAAAGCGGAAAGTGCCCCCGCCGACGATAATGAGTCCCGCGTCCTCGAACTCCTTCTTTGCCTGATCGATCTGCTCCGGCGTACTGTCGAGCGGCAGGTGAACGGACTTGATATTGATATACGGAGTCCCGCATTGCTTCGTCATCTGAATGGCTTGCGCTCTCGGGAACTTCCGGAACGAGTAAGAAGCCACGCCCATCTTGATGTCCGCTTTGCCGATCTTATATTCCTGCGCGCTTAGTAGCGGAGCCGCGGCAACAGCTCCGGCAGCCGCCGCGACCGATCCCATCAACTCTCTTCTTGTCATTGGCTAAATCGCCTCCAATTCTTCTTCGAGCAACTGCTTCTGATAAAGCTCGGCATAGTAACCGCCCTGCCGCTGTAATCCTTCGTGAGTTCCCTCCTCCACAATGCGGCCGTGATCCAAAACGATAATGCGGTCCGCGTCCCTTACGGTTGAGACCCGATGCGAAATCAAGATTGTGGTCCGGTCCCGCATCACAGCGGAGAGTCCACGAAGAATTCTTTCCTCCGTTATGGTATCTACACTCGCCAGAGCGTCGTCGAGAATCAGAATACGGGGATCGCGCAAGATAGCCCGCGCAATGGCGGCGCGCTGCTTCTGTCCTCCGGATAGCGTGAGGCCGCGCTCGCCGATCGTCGTATCCAGACCGTGGGCAAGCACGGCAATATCCGGCCCGAGCCCCGCGACATCGGCGGCCCATTCGATCTGTTCGCGAGTTGCTCCGGGAGCGCCCCAGGCGATGTTCTCCGCGAGAGTCGCGCTGAACAGAAACGTCTCCTGAGGAATGAAGCCGATTAATTGCCGTAGCTTTTCCGGATGGAATCGCCGCAAATCGACGCCTCCCAACTCGACGGACCCCTGAGAGGGATCGAACAGGCGCGGAATCAAATTCACCAGAGTCGTCTTCCCGCTGCCGGTGTGGCCTACGATCGCCAAGGTCTCGCCTTCACGAATGCGTAATTTGATTTCCGATAGCGCCTCACGGTCGCCAAAACGAACCGTCACTTCGTCAAAGACAATTTCAGGCGAGCATTCCGCCGGATCGACCGGCGCTTCCGGAGCCTTAACGGTTTCCGGCTGCCGCATCATCTCGTTGATCCGTTTCAAGGATGCCGTTCCGCGCTGCATCAGGTTAACCACCCAGCCGAGCGCAATCATCGGCCAGATCAGCATACCCATATAGGTGTTGAACATGACAAAACTGCCAAGCGAGATCTCGTGCCGCAGCAACCGAACGCCGCCCGCCCAAAGAACCAGCAGGAACGTAATCCCGATTAGTCCCTGCAGCGCCGGCATGAACATGCCTTGAATCTTCGCGAGTCCGATATTTTCCCTGATGTACTCGCGATTCAGCTTCTCGAATTGCGCGACTTCGGCGTTCTCCTGAGCATACGCGCGCACGATCCGGACTCCGGCCAGGTTCTCCTGCACCTTGCTGCTGATATCGGAGAACATGCTCTGGATGTGTTCGAATCGCGTATGAATCTGCCGTCCAAAGAGAACCACCGCCACCGAAACGATGGGCGCGGGAATCAGCGAGATAAGCGTCATGCTTACATTGGTGCTCAACATGACGATGAGTGCGAGCACTAATGTAATCGATGTCTCGGTCCAGTACATAACGCCCGGCCCCAACATCATGCGGACGGCATTCAGGTCGTTCGTGGCGCGGGCCATGATATCGCCTGTCCGGTAGCGTGCGTAAAAATCCTGGGAAAGCGAGACCAGCTTGCGAAAGAAATCGTTGCGGATGTCGTACTCGATGTCGCGCGAAATCCCGATGATGATCACGCGCATCCAATACTGGAAAATTCCCTTTACCAGCGATACGCCGATGAGCAAGCCGGCGAGTTCAAGGATGAAAGCCAGTCGGAAACCGGCCGTCAGTGTATCCACGCCGTATTTCAGGATGATCGGCATTACTGCCGCCATCGCATCTTTCAATATGAGCGCGCCTAACCCGAGAGAGAGGCCCCGCCGGTAACGCCATAAATAAGGCCATAGCGTTGAGATCGATTCACGCATCTACTTCTTAATGTACTGGCTCTCAGTTTCCTAACCAGGTAGAGACGGTCTTCATCCACTCGAACAGGAATGTCCTCTGGCCGCCTCGGTTCTTCCACCAGTCGTCCGGGGTGAAGTACCGGTCCGGCGCCGCAACCGTGTGTATTTCAAGCCAGGGCGCTGCTTTCTTCATGAGAAGACCGGCGCGGCGCGTGTGATAGTTACTCGTGACCAGAAGAATTTTGTGGATGCGCCGCCGCTTTAATTCACCCGCGATGTCCTGAGTTTCGTCCAGCGTCGAAACAGCATCGCAGCGGAACGGCTGGAAGTAGGATCGCGGAAAGCCACAAGCCTCCGCGTACGCGATGGTTTCATCCGCCCCGTTTGTAAGCAGGTAAGGATTACCGCTGATCAGCGCATAGGGCGCGTATCCCAAGTAAACCAGTTCGCCGGCGGTGAAAACACGCTCGCCGAAGTCGTCTCCGGCAAGCGCGACGATGACGTCCGCTTTCTCGGGCGGCTCGTTCCGAACGAGAAAGCTACCGAGGCCAATCAGGATTTGCGTGCGGAAGGCGAAGCCGATCAGGACTACGCAGCACAGGAGAGCGAGGGCGGAGAGGCATCCGCCCAGCCAGCCACGACGGCGACTCATCACAGTCGAGGCGATTGCCTGCTTCCGCTATTCACGCTCGTTCTTCGAATCGGAGCGGGAATCCAAATGTCCGACGGACTTCAATTGACGATAAAGCCGTTCCACTTCTTCCTCATCGTCCTGGCTGATCATCCGGACCGGCTGGTCTACCGAGGCGTGAGGGCCTTTCAACATCCCCATCGAGGACCATGTCCAGTAATCTTTGTAGGAAACGCCATCAAACGTGGCAAGAGTGGAGCTTTTTCTGAGCTGATAGAGCAATTTGCTGATGCGCTCCGGCTCGCCGGGATAAATCAGCAGTTTGCGGCGGCTATTGGTCAACTTTATACGAAGAATCAAAGGGGAAACCAAGCGGCTGCTGTTCAATTCCCGTACTTCCCGCCAGGAAATCGCACGATCGCCAATCATGAACTGGTTTTCGGAAACGACAACTCGCGGCTGAACGGCGAGCCAGAACAGAATCGCCGACGTCACGCCACAAAGAAAACCCGGAATAAAGGCGAACGGAGCGCGCAAGCCGCACAGAATGCAAATAGCGGAGCCCACCAGCCCGAACCAGCCGGCGCGAGCATAGATTCGCGAAGGCACGTAACTTTCAGCCGTCGGCTCCATGTCTTCAGGCTACTCCCGGGGTGTGCCTCCGTCAATGATGAGAACGCTAGAAGTTCTCCCGGAGGGATAGGGTTGCTCCGGGATAAGAAGTTTTCTCGTTTCACCGCCATCGGCGAGCATCAGAACCGGTTCGGCGCCGGTTCCCGGGAAGACATCACAATCCCGCGGCGCACATAGTTGATCCCGCTGAAGCCGGTGAAGAAGGCCGTCAGAACGATCCCAATCTGACGCAGTATCGCGACGGAGTGAATTTCGAACACCGTATCCAGTAGAACTACCAATACAGTCACGATTTGAAAGAAGGTGCTGATCTTGCCAGATAACAGCGGGGGAAATTCCGTACGGTTTCTGAGCAGCCATAACAAGATAATTCCCGTGACAATAACGACGTCGCGCCCAAGCACCAGCCAGACGAGCCACATTGGTATCTGACCCACAACACCCAAGCTGACAAACGACACAACGAGGAGAATTTTGTCGGCGGCCGGGTCCAGATAGGCGCCGAGTTCGCCGGAAACGCCCAGCAGTCGCGCAGCATAGCCATCCAGCCAATCCGTCAATGCGGCCGGGATCAGAACCATCAGGACCAGATCGAAGCGCTGCCGGACGGCCAGCCAGGCCACAACGGGCGCGGCGAGTAGTCGCAGGAATGACAGGAAATTGGGAAGATAGCGCAATCGTCAGGAGACAAGCGCCGGCTGAAACACGGCGGCCTTCACTTGATCGTACGTCACAACCTCGTACAGACTCGGGTCGGACATGATCCTCTTTACCAGTTGAGCGTGCATGGCGTGACCAGCCTTATTGGCGACCACGCGCCCCAGCAACGGCCTGCCGATTAGCGCAAGATCGCCAATGAGGTCCAGGGCTTTGTGGCGGCAGGGCTCGTCCCGAAACCGCAGCCCGCCAGGGTTGGCGACCTCGGTTCGGGTGAAACAAACTGCGTTGTCAATCGAAGCGCCGCGAATCAAACCCATATCGCGCATCGCGTCCAGCTCATATTCGAAGCCAAAGGTTCGCGCGGGCGCGATTTCGCTGGCGTAGTTAGCGGGCGTGACTTCCAGTTCCAGGCTTTGTTCGCCGACAAGCTGGTGATCGAAAAAGATATGGCAGGATAGTTCGAACTGATCCGACGGCAGAATGGCGACACTCTTGCCATTCGTTTGAACATGGACGGGCTTGACGATTCGAACATAACGGCGCGGACGCCTGTAGGTCTGGATTCCCGCCTCCTGAATTAAATCGATGAATGGCGCGCCGCTGCCGTCGAGGATTGGCACTTCCAGATTGTCCAATTCCACCAGAGCGTTATCGATGCCCATGCTGTAGAACACGCTGAGCAGATGCTCGGTGGTCGAAATCAGAACGCTGCCCCGCATCAGGCTGGTCGCATAGCTGACTCGCGCAACGTATTCCCAGCTTGCTGGTATGCGGAAATGATTCAGATCCGTGCGAACAAATACGATTCCAGTGGCGGGGGGAGCCGGCGAAATGCGCAAACGAACCGGGGCGCCGCTGTGAAGTCCGACGCCGCTGATCTCAACCGGGCGGCGGACGGAAGTTTCATAGCGCATATGACGTTTCAGGATAACAGCCATAAGACGTCATCTCCTAACGCATTGACATCAAAAAACTTGTTTCATTCTTGCCGTGTCTAAAAAGACACATCAACAAAGGCCGTGACAGCGCGGCTTGTGGCTTTTTAACCGCACTAAAGGCGCACCACGTAGATGTGGAGCACCAGCCGGATATTTGATTACTCCGTCAAAAAACCCGCTAGACTAATGTCGTGAATCGCCGGCGAGTGTTCCAACTGTTTATGGGTATTGCCACGGGTTCCGTAGCTTTGAGGCGCAGCGCCCTTTACGCTCAAACCGGCGTTCGCCTCACGCCGCTGAACGACGAACTTGCCCTAATTACCGGAGCCGGCGCCAACCTGCTGGTTCACCGCGCGGATGATGACGGGCTGCTGCTGGTAGATAGCGGGGTGGCTCGCGAGAACGGCGGCATCCATTTCGTATTGAAGAATTATTTGGCGGCGCCGGTGGTGTATTTGATCAACACTCACTGGCACCCCCGGCACACCGGCGGCAATCCTAACTTCGGCAACGGGGGAGCGGAGATCATTGCGCATGTTAACTGCCTGAAACGACTAAGCGCGAGCCAGCATCTGACGTTTCCCGACCAGTTTGTGGAGCCGTTACCACCGGAAGGGCTGCCTAAGCGAACGTTTGTCGATAGCGGCGAACTGCGGCATGGCAGCGACATCGTTCAATACAAGCACCTGCCTCCCGCTCATACCGACGGCGACATCGTCGTCCGTTTTGCGAATGCGAACGTGTACCATTGCGGCGATCTCTTTTACAACAGGATTTACCCCTATATAGATTATGGAAGCGGCGGCAGCGCCGAGGGAATGATTGCGAGCGCCGCTCGCATTTTAAACGAGGCCGACGCGCGGACAACATTAATTCCGGGCCATGGAACTGTCGGCGTCAAGGCCGAGTTGCAGGCATTTCATGACATGCTCGCGGACGTAACGGAAAAAATCGACACGATGCTGCGACAGGGCAATCCACTCGACCGGATTCAGGCAGCGCGGCCCACGGCTCGCTACGAAGAAGCGTGGGGAAACGGAAGATTGAGTGGCGGTGAATTTGTGCGGCTGCTGTACTCCGGAAAGATTCGGCAGGCCAGCGCGAAAGAACCTTTAAAGGCGCTCTAGCTAAGCTAATGGGGACCCGCATTTCCCAGGTTGATGAACGCCACTCCCGCAATGATCAGGACCAGGCCAAATACCTTTGCCCGGTTGAATGGTTCCTTGAAGAAGAGATACGCCCACAACAGAGTCCAGATGTAGCCGATCGAAACCATCGGATACAAAATCGTGAGTTCGCCCTGGGCAACGCCCATTACAAAAAATACGGACGAAAGCAGATAGAGCGCGATGCCGAAGGCCAGTCGATAGTTTGTGGCGATGCCTTTGATGCCCGGCCGCATGTACTCGGCGCCTAACTTCAGGAACACGGCGCCAAAAGAACCGATGAACGCCGAGACAAGAATGAGCAGGATGGAACTGAGAGGCGTCGGTTTCATGTTTTACCCTTCCCCGCCAGCTTGCCGCCGCCCAAAATAGATACTCCGGCAACGATCGCCGTAATGCCAAGGATCCGGAAGAAGTTCACGTGCTCGTGCAGCATGGTCACCGAAAGCAACGTAACCCACACGTACGTAAGCGCAATGATCGGATAGAGCCGCGATAGCTCGCGCCCTTTAAGCGCGTACGCCAGCAAAACGGTGTTAATTCCGTACAGCGCGTATCCGACAAACAATTGGGGATTGGCAATGATATGGAACCCGTATTGAAGCACCAGAAACGGATCGCGTAGAACCTGCCGAAGCGTCACATGTAAGCCCAACTGCCCCGCCCCTTTCTTGATCAGCATTTGCGCGGCAGCGCCAATAACCGTACAGGAGAAGACAAGCAGGAAGGAACGCCGGACCGACGATTGTATGATGTCGGGCGAATCAGTAACCGAGGATGCGCTCAAATTGTTTTTATCCAAAAGCTTGAGGATGCCATAGAACCTTTATTTTATCGTCCTCCGGAAAGCGCCACCAGCTACTTATCGTGCAAAATGTACGCACAACCGAGCTTTTCGGGGGATGAAAAGGAGATATACGACCCGATAAGGGCGTATCCGAAGCTGAAATAGGCGAAGGCCCAGCGCGGCTAGGGTTTCGAGTGAGCCAGTCCTCGCCTTTCGGGCGGGCCGCCGATTCCTTGCGGATACGGCTACTCCACGAGAAGGAAGAACACCACGCCGAGCCTTTCTGCGGGCGAGTATACACCCAAACGCGGGCTTGTGAGCAGAAATGTTGTTACGCTAAGGCCATGCGTTCTGTTCTGTCGCGCCGGACGCCCTCCCTGGAACGTTTGCTGGTTGTGGAAAGCGGCTCGCGAACCGTGACACAGAAGTTTTTAGGGCTGATTTATCCGGCTGCCCCCGATCGAACTGTCGATATCCTGACGTGTCATCCCGGACCTCCGCCGGGTTTCGACCCATCGAGAGGCCGTTTATTTCAGACCCAGTACGCGGCGGATCGCCATTCGCGGAAAAAGCTGTTCCGGCAATTTGCCAGTTCCGGGTATTCGGCGGTTTGCCTGATGTGTACAGGTGAATCGGTGATGACGAAGTGGAAGTGGGCGGCGGCGCTTAGAGTGCCTGCACACGTACTGATCATCAATGAAAACGCCGATTATTTCTGGCTCAATCGCGGCAGCTTGCGGATGGTTAGGGCGATGCTGAAACACCGGGTCGGCTTGCATGGACTAGGTCCTTTGCGGCTCGCCCAGCAGGCAATCGCGTTTCCCTTTACAGTGTTGCTTCTGGCGGGATTCGCGGCACGCGTGCATGCCAGGCGCATTCTGCGGACATTGTGAAGCGGCGTCGGCCGCGATACTACGCTCACCCGCCGTAACGCCGCCGCGTAGTAGTTTCGGGCTCCTCTTGCGGCGTCTTCGCGCCGGTCTTTCCTTCGATCAACGTTACAATCACATCGTATGAAAGCCTTGGTTGCGGACCCGATTGGGGGTCCAGAGAATCTGAAGTACATCGATGTGCCGGCGCCGGAGCCCAAGGAAGGGCAAGCGCTCGTTCAAGTGGAAGCGGCGGGCGTCAATTTCATCGACGTTTACTTTCGCACGGGATTCTACAAGGCGCCTGAAACCCCGGTGATGCTGGGAAGCGAAGGCGCAGGCACGGTGGTCGCAGTGGGACCGAACGTATCCATTGCCGTAGGAACGCGGGTCGCATGGACCATGGCGCGGGGTTCTTATGCGGAGTACGCGGCCGTGCCCGCGACGGCTCTTGTGCATCTGCCGGACGACATCGGCTTTGAACAAGGCGCTGGAGCCATGCTGCAGGGAATGACGGCGCATTATTTGACGCGTTCCACCTTTCCGCTTCAGCCCGGCCAGACATGCCTGGTGCATGCCGCGGCCGGCGGCGCCGGACTGCTGATCGTGCAGATGGCGAAACTGGCGGGCGCTCGCGTGATTGGCACGGTTTCAACCGAGGTGAAAGCACAACTGGCGCGTGCCCAGGGCGCCGACGAAACGATCCTCTATACCAAACAGGACTTTCTCGAAGAGGTGAAGCGCATCACTGGAGGGAACGGCGTCGACGTGGTTTACGATTCAGTCGGCCAGACCACGTTTCACAAGAGTCTCGATTGCCTCCGCGCCCGCGGCATGATGGTCAGCTTCGGTCAATCGAGCGGACCGGTCGGCCCCATCGATCCGCTGATCCTGAGCCAAAAGGGATCTCTGTTTCTCACGCGGCCGTCCCTCGCCAACTACATCAGCGATTCCAACGATTTGCATTGGCGAGCCAGCGAGTTGTTCGAGTGGCTGCGGGCTGGCCGGTTGCACCTGCATATTCAAAAGGCATATCCCCTGGCCGACGCGGCACAGGCGCATCGGGACTTGGAAGGCCGGAAAACCACGGGCAAGTTGATTCTCCTGCCGTAAAGCAGCGCGGGCGTTAAAGCCGGAAGCGGCCGGAACTAGGGGAGAGGAAACACCTTACTTGAGGCACATCACTGAATTTTCCGGGCGGCGCGAGCGCGTCGCTGAGTCATTTCGGGATTTGAAAATCGACGCATTTCTCGTTACGGCGCTCCCGAATGTGAGGTACTTGTCGGGGTTCACGGGCAGTAACGGAGCGCTCTTGCTGACCGCGGACCGATCGCTCCTGTTCACGGATCCCCGTTACCAGACCCAAGCGCCTCTGGAATCCGATTGTGACGTAAAAATTGCGAAGAAAGCCCTCCTGAGTGAGATACTGCCCTGGGTAAACCGGCTGGGCGCGAGGCGGCTGGGCTTCGAACGGACGCGCATCTCGTTTGAGACGTATGACTTCCTGAAGCGTAATGCAAAGACGTCCCGGCTTATTGCCGTTGACGATGCCGTTGATCAGCTAAGGATGGTGAAATCGACAGCCGAAGCCGCCACTATCAAAGCAGCGGTGGAACTGAATTCCGCGGCATTCGATCACGCTTTGCGGACGTTCAAACAGGGAATGACGGAAGTGGATTTGGCGGCCGAGATCGAATATCGCATGCGGCGGCTTGGCGCGGAGGGCCCTTCATTTGAAACCATTGTGGCTACCGGGCCGCGCACGGCGCTGCCTCACGCTCATCCAACAGCGGCGGTAATTGAACCCAATGAACTATTATTGGTTGATATGGGCGCCACTGTTGCTGGCTACGCCAGCGATATGACGCGCACTATGGGGGTGGGGCGTCTTTCTCCGAAAGCGCGGCGCATGTACCGCGCGGTTCTCGAAAGCCAGCTCGCCGCGATAGATAGCATCAAGGCCGGAATCGCCAGCAGCACAGTCGACCGGTCGGCTAGGAACGTTCTAAAAAAGCACGGGATCGAGAAATGGTTCATCCATTCCACCGGCCACGGTCTGGGGCTGGAGATTCACGAGGGACCGCGCATCGGAAGAAAAGAGGCGAGGCGCCTCGAAGCCGGCATGGCGATCACCGTGGAGCCTGGCGTTTATTTAGAGGGCTTCGGTGGGGTTCGTATCGAAGATACGGTCATCGTAACAAAGAATGGTTGTGAGGTCCTGACACCAACGCGCAAGGACCTAATAGTCCTGTAGAACTTTTTTTGCTGCAGGAAGGAAATCCATGACGATTGAAGAGATCAAAGAATTGATTCGTGTGGTTCAAGAAACCGGGATTGCCGAACTAGAGCTGCAGCGCGGCGAAAATCGGGTCCGAATCCGGACCAACTTTGGTATAGGCCACGAGGTTGTATTGCATCACCCGGAGGCATATAACGCCGCTGCGGGCGGCGTAGCCCCAGCCGCTCCCGTTTCGACGCAGCCAGCACCCGCGCCAGAGGACGAGAAGGATGTTCTTGTGAAATCGCCGATCGTCGGCACCTATTACGATGCGCCTTCCCCCGGCGCCGCGACGTTTGTGAAGGTAGGCGACCAGGTGGAACCCGGCAAGGTGTTGTGCATCATTGAATCGATGAAACTCATGAACGAGATTGAGGCCGAAATCGCCGGCGTCCTCGTTGCGAAACTGGTGGAGAACGGCCGGCCGGTGGAATACGGCGAAGCGCTGTTTACAATCCGCCCAAACTGACACCAGAACATGTTTCGAAAGATTCTGATAGCGAATCGCGGCGAAATCGCGCTGCGGGTCATCTGCGCGTGCAAAGAACTCGGCATCAAGACCGTCGCGGTCTATTCGGAAGCCGATCGCAACGGCCTTCATGTCCGCTTTGCGGATGAAGCCATCTGCATTGGACCGGCCAAGAGTTCGCGCAGCTATCTTGACATTCCCGCCGTGATCAGCGCGGCGGAGATCACGAACGTGGATGCAGTGCATCCGGGCTACGGTTTTTTGAGCGAGAATGCCGACTTCGCCGAAGTTTGCGAAATGTCGCAAATCAAATTCATCGGACCAAAGCCGGACGTGATTCGCACAATGGGATTGAAGCAGCGCGCCCGCGCCGTCATGGAGGAGCATGGCGTCCCTATTCTGCCGGGCTCGAAAGGCATTCTGGGCAGCGCGGACGAAGCGCTTTCGCTCGCCGAAAAGATCGGCTACCCGGTCATGCTCAAAGCAGCGGCAGGAGGCGGTGGCCGCGGCATGCGCATTGTTCGAAGCGCGGCCGATCTGCCCAACCTGCTTGTCCAGGCACAATCGGAAGCGGCGGCGGCCTTTACATGCGGCGACATGTACATGGAGAAGCTCATCGAGGCTCCAAGGCATATCGAGTTCCAGATTCTGGGCGACGAACATGGCGATGTTCAGGTGCTCGGCGAGCGTGAATGTTCCATCCAACGCCGGCATCAGAAACTGCTCGAAGAGTCTCCGTCTCCCGCTGTTTCGGCGAGGCTGCGAAAAAAGATCGGCGACTCCCTCCGGAAAGCAATGAAGGCCATCGGCTACAGCAATGCCGGCACGATTGAATTTTTAATGGATGAGACCGGCAACCTCTATTTCATCGAAGTGAATGCGCGAATCCAGGTGGAACATCCAGTGACGGAATTCGTCACCGGCGTCGATCTGGTGAAGGCGCAAATCCGCATTGCCTCGGGATTTCGGCTGAAAGAAATTCTTCCCGATCCGCTGTTCCAGCGCGGCCACTCAATCGAGTGCCGTATCAACGCGGAAAATCCGGAGACGTTTGCGCCTTCGCCCGGCCGGATCACCGGCTTGAACTTACCCGGCGGCATCGGAGTCCGCGTAGACACAGCGGCTTACACCGATGGCGTGATTCCGCCCTACTACGACTCGCTGGTTGCCAAGCTGGTGGTGCATGGCGCCGACCGCGGCGAGGCGATAGACAGGATGCGGCGCGCTCTCAGCATGTTCGTCGTCGAGGGAATCCACACGACCATCCCTCTGCACGAACGAATCCTCGAGCACCCGGATTTTATTGCGGGACAGTTCGATACAACGTTCCTGACTAAGCTGCTGGGTCCGAAGAGCGGCCATTGATCTCCGGGCAGCCTTATGGCTTCCGACTCAGCCCAACGGTTGTTTCGTGCGTAAGAACCCCCTCATGCTGATGCGGGTTCTCGACCCAATACACTTACATCAGAATGAGACGAGACGCCACGTTTCGTATAGCCGTTCTCCAGCACAGCATTCATAGGATTGCCGTGTCCGAAGACAATCGCGGGCAATGTCTCAGACATACTAGGGCGCCCTTTTCCTACTGCCGTATCGGATTTGTGTGCGGAACCCACGGTATTCTTCGACCGACACGAGCGTAACCGAGGCCATCCTTTCATCTTGCATCCATTCACGTTCTCATTTCACTGAGCCATACAAGAGCTTGTTCTAATGGATTATCGATGCCATCTCTCGACCGTCCGCGCTGCTCCTGGGCCAGCAACCAGCTCTCGATCCGCTACCACGATGACGAGTGGGGCGTGCCGGTTCACGACGACCACAGGTTTTTCGAGTTCCTTATTCTGGAAGGCGCCCAAGCCGGCCTCAGTTGGGACACCATCCTCAAGAAACGGGATGCTTACCGGCGAGCATTCGCGGAGTTCGATCCCGCAAAGGTCGCTCGCTTTAACCAGAAGTCGATCGCCCGGCTGCTGGCGAATCCGGGAATTGTCCGCAATCGGCTGAAGATCGAATCCACTCTTACAAACGCGCGTTCGTTTCTTGCTGTCCAGGAAGACTTCAGCAGCTTTGACGAGTATGTCTGGCGATTCGTCGATGGCCGCCCAAAACGAAATGCGTGGCGATCGCAAGATCGCTTGCCCGCAAGCACTCCGGAATCGGACGCCCTTTCGAAGGATCTGAAACAACGCGGATTCCGATTTGTCGGGACGACCATCTGCTATGCGTTCATGCAAGCAACCGGGCTTGTGAACGACCATGTAACGGACTGCTTCCGGTACGGACTGGTGTAACGTTCACACCGCGTGCGGGCTAATAATGTCCGGCGGCAGCGCTTCCTCGATATCGGCGAACTGCTGTTTCTTATGGATCGAATAGTAAACGGCCAGCAGAATCACAAGCAGCATTCCGAGCAGGACCATCAACAGAGCGAAACGGATGACCGGCTGGATCGAAGCCGTGGCTGCGCTCTTCTCCTGGGAAACAATCACGGTCCAGGCAAGATTGCTGAAGTGCGGTTTTAGGCCCAGGTCGGCAAAGCCAATGATTGTGGGGCCTGCGCCCAGGTTGGCCACGACATAGCCGTTTTCCTTGCCCCGCACGGGGCCGATTGAATCGCCAATCGCGGAAAATTCCTTCGATCGAACCCTGGCGAACACATCGGCTCCGGGTCCGCTAATGATCGTTCCATCCTCATTCACCAGCAAGAGCTTGGCCCCGCTACCGGTTTGCGGCTGCTGGAACCGGCTCAACAGTGTGGACACGTTTACCGCGGCGCTCAACACGCCAGCAAGGCGCCCGCTGCCCGGTTCGGTGACAGGCACGCCTATGTTGACGTAATATGCCTTGGCAAGATCGTCGTAAAGAATGGGTGAAACAGTCACGGCGCCTTTGCCGGAGGCGTAAGCAGATTGCCATCCTTCGTTATCCGAATACGAATAGCGCATGACCTGGGTTGTAGAGCCCACTGTGATGCCGCGCTCGTCCGTCGCGGTCAGGCGTAGCAGCAGCGGGTTAATCTCATGGTGGCGGGTCAGAACCTCGGAAGACTTGGAGCCGAGAATGCTCTTCACTGCCGCGCCGGCGAATGCCGGAGCGCTCCAGGACTTCCGCATCTTGTCGATTTTCGCGGCAATGGCGGACTCGCTTTGCCCCTCGTATCCACGATCCGCCGACAGCACCCCGTCCACGAGGACAGGGTCCATGGCTATTGTCGCGACGTCCGACACGCGATCATGAAAGAATTCGAAAACCTCGTTTCCATAGATGCCCGCAAGGGTCTTGAATTGCGTGCCGATGGATTGATTCAAAGCGGTATCTGTTCGCGTTGTCAGATAAAGCCCGATAATGCTCAACGGAACGATCACGATAATCAGGCCGAGCAGCACCTTTTGAATGGAGACTCGGACTTCAAGGCGATCAAGCGGCATTTTGCGCACCTCCTTAGGTACCGTCTCTCTGGAAGACGCGCCACGCTCCAAGGGCTGCGGCCCGGCGAGTAATTACGCCAATCGGGCTGGCAGTGGCCGCTTCCCGGTTAAAGAATACTGCGATTCGGGTGAAAAAGGGAGGGTTTTTTGAAGAAGCCTTACCGCAAAGCGGCCAGCAACGCACGCCTGGCGTCTGCAAGTGTCCAGGGTGGGCACGGCCCACCCCAGGAGTAATCGTTAGCGCGCTGCAGCCTTGGCTTTAGAGCCGGAAGCTTGGCGTTTCAGCGTGTTCTTGACGGTCGGACGCGCTTTATGACTCGCGCCGTTGCGCGAAGCCGCGAGCACTGGCGCCCGCGAGTCCGAATGCGCTGTTTCGCTCGTTCCGTTCCGATCTCTGCCCGAGGAACCATTGCCATTCGGTCCGTTGGGAGTGACCTTACCGAGAACGACGGAGCGTCTGGCGCCGGTCGCTTTCGGCACATTGGACGGACGGTCGTGCGCCGTTTCGTAGGCCATGACCGCGAACGCAATCGCTTCCTTGGCATCCACATCGAGGCCCGCCTCGGTGGACTCAAGCACCGGAATGGAATTCATCGCCTTCTGCAGCATGCCCATCAGAGTGGGGTTATGAGCGCCGCCGCCGGAAACGAAGATTTCGTCCACCCGCATCTCGGGCATCACGAAATTACGAACGCCGAGGGCAATGCTTTCCGCGGTAAGCGCGGTCGCCGTGGCGATCAAATCTTCCGTGCTGAGCTCGGTATCGAGCAGTTTGCTGACAAATTCGGCGCCATACTGCTCGCGTCCGGCCGTCTTGGGCGGCTTGGCGCGAAAGTATTTATCCCTCAGCAGCTTATTAAGCAGCTTCGGGTCGATCTGTCCGGCGGCGGCGGTAGCGCCGTCGCGATCGAACGTTTGCCGGCCCAGCGTGATGCGCGACATCAACTGATCGATCACCATATTGCCCGGGCCGGTATCAAAAGCGATAATCTTGTCCGTATTGGAGTTGGCCGGAATCGCCGTCAAATTGGCGATGCCGCCGATGTTCACGGCTACGCGCCCGCGTCCTCGGGATCGCAGGAGGAGGTAGTCGAGATAAGGCGCCAGTGGTGCTCCCTTTCCGCCCGCGGCCATATCGCGTTCGCGGAAATTGGAGATCACCGAAATACCGGTGCGCTCGCTGATCACGCTGGATTCACCGATTTGTAACGTGCTGGAGACCTTCTTCCCGAGGTAAGCCGAAGCCTGGCCCTCGTGATAGATCGTCTGGCCATGACACCCGATCAACCGGATGGTTGGAAGCGGGATGCCACCACGTTCCGCCGTCTCCTCTACTGCTTCAGCGTAAAGCTCGCCTAATAGGAAGTTCAGCCGCGAAATCTCAGACGTATGCGTATTGGCATTGGAAATGCTCAATAACGCTTCGCGAACTTTCCGCGGATACGGAACCGAATGATTCGTTAAGACGTTAATTTTCGCCTTATAGCCCGAGCCGGTGATGTCAATGATGGCGACATCAATGCCGTCGAGCGAGGTGCCACTCATTATGCCTGCAACTCTCATCGTTTTAGTAACTCTTGCTGCAAGTCGTGCAGAATCTGTAATGCCTCAATGGGCCGCAATTCATCCAGATCCAGAGCCCGAACGCGGTCTGCTAGACTCTGATTCACGGGCTCGAACAACTTGATCTGAATTGGCGTTCCAGAGTCGTCCGGGGCTAGCTCCTCGGATACCGAGTGCTCCCTCCTTTCATGATGCAATAAAACCACCCTCGCCCGCTCGATTACTTGCAGGGGGAGGGCGGCCAAACGGGCAACTTCAATACCATAACTACGGTCGGCAGTACCAGGTTCGACCTTTCTTATGAACAAGATCTGGTCGCCGGACTCCTTTACTGAGACGTGCAAATTTCTTACGCCGGAAAGTTTATCCGCCAGATCCGTCAGCTCGTGATAGTGCGTCGCAAACAAAGTTTTCGCCCGAATGTGGTCGTGAATGTACTCCGCAACCGCCCACGCCAGAGCGAGTCCGTCGTAAGTGGACGTGCCCCGGCCTATCTCGTCGAGGACTATATAGCTGTTAGACGTCGCCGTATTCAAAATAGCTGCAGTTTCCGTCATTTCCACCATGAACGTGGAGCGCCCGCGCGCCAGATTGTCCGCCGCGCCCACCCGAGTGAAGACGCGGTCCACCAGCGGCAACAATGCGCGGTCGGCGGGAACAAATGAACCCATTTGTGCCAGGATCAGGATCAAGGCATTCTGGCGCAGATAGGTGGATTTGCCACCCATGTTCGGGCCGGTGATGACGCCCAGAAAGTGTTCTTCCGAATGGAGATATAAGTCATTCGGAATGAACCGGATAGCATCTTTCTCAGTCAATTTTTCGATCACCGGGTGGCGGCCGGCATCAATGCGCATCTCGCCCGAGCCGGAAAATCGGGGACGAACATAGCGGTTTTCCACGGCAACCTGGGCCAGCGCCGCGCAGACGTCCAGTTCAGCGACGACGGAGGCCGCACGTTTGATACGCTCGGCCTGGGAAGCCGCATAGCCGCGAATTTCCTGAAAAAGGGTACGCTCGATCTCAAGAATTCGCTCCTCCGCCGATAGAACCTTCGCTTCCAGTTCCTTCAACTCCGGCGTGGTGAATCGCTCCGCATTGGCAAGCGTCTGTTTACGCTCGTACGCTGGAGGGACCAGGTGCAAATTGACCTTAGAGACTTCGATGTAGTAGCCGAAAACGTTGTTGAAGCGGATTTTCAGCGACTGGATCGCGGTGGCGGCCCGCTCCCGGGTCTCGATGGCGGCGATGTATTGGCGGCTGTTCCGGCTGATATCCCGGAATTCATCGAGAGCCGCATCGAAGCCGTCCCGAATGGCTCCGCTATCGGCAATGTTGACGGGCGCCTCATCTGAAATTGCTCGCAGAATCCGGTCACGCACATCGGCAACATCGTCGAATTCGCGCCGCAGGCGTGGACTATCCAACTGCGCCGTCAGTTTCACGATCTCAGGAAGCCTCGCAAGAGAGCGTCCAAGGGCCAGCACTTCACGAGGACCGGCCGAGCCGAGCGTAATTTTCGCGAGCAGGCGCTCCAGGTCGAGAATCGATTCCAGCGTCTTTCGCAAATCGCTTCGCACGATGACCTTGGCCGCGAGTTCCTCCACAGCGCCGAGTCTCGATTCGATTTCCGGCAAGTCGGAAGAGGGATTCAGCAGCCGCTGGCGCAAGAGGCGGCCGCCCATTCCCGTTGCCGTCTTGTCGAGCACATAAATGAGGGTTGCATCGCGGCGCTCGCCCGCAAACAGCGGCTCGGTCAGCTCCAGGTTGCGGATGGTGGCCGCATCCAGGACCATGTAGTCGGTTCGTTCGTAGTAGGAGGGCCGGTTCAAATGATCGAGGGCGGAGCGCTGCGTGTCTCGCAGGTAGTGCAGGACTGCTCCAGCCGCCGCTGTCGCGAGCGGCTTATTGGCTAAACCGCAGCCATCGAGCGACAGGAGCCTGAAATGTTCGAGAATCTGTCTTCCGGCGTAATCGGGGCCAAACACCCAGGACGAGACCGGCGTTTCAAGGCACGGCGCGCCCACCGGCCGGTCGTCCGGATGTACGACCTCGCGGACATTCAGAGTTTCGAGCGTGGGGACTACTTCATCATTGGACAGCTCGGTCGTCTGGAAGTCGCCCGTTGAGACGTCGACATAGGCCAGCCCGGACCGGTCACCCTTCGTGAACACCGCGCCAAGGTAATTGTTCTCATGGGCGCGCAGAAGGCTCGCATCCGTCGCGGTGCCCGGCGTGACAATCCGGCTCAGCTCGCGCCGCACCAACTTCTTGCCGGGACCGGCTTCCTCCATCTGATCGCAGATGGCGACCCGATAGCCTTTCTGAATCAGGCGGGCGATGTAGCCGTCCGCGCTATGATACGGCACGCCGCACATCGGGATTGGCTCGCCCTTTTCCTTGTTGCGGGCGGTCAGCGTGATTTCGAGCTCACGCGCCGCCGTTACGGCGTCATCGTAGAAAAGCTCGTAAAAGTCGCCCAGCCGGAACAGGAGAAGCGCGCCGTTCACTTGCTGCTTGACGGCCTGATATTGCCGCATCAGCGGCGTGGAAGGTTCGGCGTTCATCGGGCGAACGCCTGCATGGCTGAATTACGCGTACAAGCCACGTTGTTTGATGGCGGAGGCAACCCGGTCGAGAGCCAGCATATAGGCGGCGGTGCGGTTGTGGACATTGTGCTTGGCGGCGTAGGAAATAACGTCATCGAAGCTTTCGACCATGATTTCTTCCAGCCGCGTGTTGACGAGTTTTTCGTTCCAGAAATAACCTTGCCGGTCCTGCACCCATTCGAAATACGAGACGGTCACCCCTCCCGTATTCGCAAGAATATCGGGGATGACGAACACGCGCTTCTCAGCGAGAATCGCATCCGCAACGGAAGTGGTTGGCCCGTTAGCGCCTTCGCAGAGAATTTTCGCCCTGATGCGATCGGCGTTGGCGGAAGTAATCACGTTTTCTTTGGCCGCCGGGACCAGCACGTCGCAAGGCCACAGTAGAGCCTCATCTTTATCGACGTCTTCGCCCTCGCTGAATCCTAGGATAGAACCGGTTTCCACACGATGTCGAGCAAGGGCGGCAATATCCAGCCCGTTCGGGTTGACGACTGCCCCGTCGTATTCAATGATGCCGATGATTTTGAAACCGGCCTGCTGCATGAGACGCGCCGCCATGCCGCCGACATTGCCAAAGCCCTGAATAATGATCCGCGTCTCTTCCGGTTTCATTTCGAACTTCTTTAAGGCTTGCAGCGTGACGAACAAACAGCCTCGGCCGGTCGCTTCCCGGCGGCCACGCGAGCCTCCCAGATTGAGCGGCTTGCCCGTCACTACGGCCGTGACCGTGTGGCGCTTGTGCATGGAATAGGTGTCCATGATCCACGCCATGGTTTGCTCGTTTGTGTTCATGTCCGGAGCGGGAACATCGCGTTCCGGACCAATGAAATCGAAAATTTCCGCCGTGTACCTGCGAGTAATGCGCTCCAGTTCACCTTCGCTGAGTATGGCGGGATCGCAGACGACGCCGCCTTTGGCGCCCCCGAACGGGATATTGACGACCGCGCACTTCCACGTCATCCATGACGCGAGCGCCCGCATTTCGTCCAATGAAACATCGGGGGCGAACCGTATGCCGCCTTTGGCCGGACCTCGCGCAATCGAATGCTGAACGCGATAGCCGGTGAAGACTTCAACACGCCCATCGTCGAGAGCAACCGGGATGTTGACCGTCAACTCCATTGCCGGCGAACGCAGCACTTTTCGCGTGCCGTCGTCGAGTTCCAGCCGTTCGGCCGCTTCGTCGAAGCGGACTTCCGCCGATATCCATGGATTCGTTTCCGGATTCGCCTCCGGGTCTGCTAAGGTAGTCGTTTCCAATAGGATGGAGCCCGCTCTCCAGTCACATTATGACAGGCAAAGACGCGTAAGGCAGCCATTTTACATGCAATTTGACGGACGTAAACGTATAGCGTTCCGTCGGAATGGATACCGGCATGAATCGTCGAACCTTCGTACTCGTTTCCACCCTGGGCGCGGCGTCCACCGGATCTCTCGCCGAGGCGGCAAACCACCCCCGATCTTCTTCGGACCATTCGGACGCGCAGGAATCGCGCTCGCTGCCGCCCGAGCAGAATATCCGGCGGGATCAGGCATGGGCAACGCTCGAAGACTGCGCGCACGCTTCGGAGTCGCAACAGCGGCAGTTCGCGCTGGCGGCTCTCAGCACGCTGGGAACGCTGAAGAAAGCCACGGACCTGATCGCGAACGCGCTGCTGCTCGATGCCGACCGGCAGGTACGCGCCTTCGCCGCCGCCATTCTGGGCAAAGGGAACATTCGCGCGGGCATTCCGAGCCTCCGCAAGGCGCTGGACGACGAGGCGGCGGTTGCCTTCGCCGCCGCGAAAGCGCTGTGGGATATGGGCGACCACAGCGGCGTGGTTCTTTTTCGCGAAATCCTATCCGGGAAGGCGGAGCAGGGCGATGGACTGATCAGCCAGTACATGAACAAAGCCAGGAAGACAATGCGCGATCCGAAAGCACTCGCACTGATCGGCGTCGAGCAAGCGAGCGGAGCCTTTTTCGGACCCGCCGGAATGGCGATTTCCATCGCGCAGGAGAGCTTCAAGGACCGGGGCGCCGCGGGGAGAGCGTATTCGGCGCAGGAACTCGCCGACGATCGTAGCGCCGCAACCAAGGCCGTTCTCGAATCGGCGTTGCTCGATTCAAGCGCAATTGTTCGAGTAGCAGCGTGCCAATCGCTGGCGCAGCAGAACGCACGGTCGAGCATCCGCTACATCGAGCCGTTATTTTACGACAAGCATCCGGCGGTTCAGACCATGGCGGCTGCGGCGCTCATCCGGCTGCATAAGTGGAAGTAGAAGCCTGCACGCCGGTTTATCCCGGCGTTCGCTGCCGCTGACGCGTCCCGGCCCGCATTCGAGGTTTTTCGCCCCGTTCGGAGCCGAGCGGGCGAGGCATGCAACAAACATGTTGAGGATTTTACGCAGCAAAGGCGAGGGCGGGCCCGCAGGATTCGCGGTCGAAGTTCCAGGTATGGGCGTTGTTGGCGTGTTCGAGGGTCCACCTACGCTTCACGATCGTCTCTGCTTCCGCAGTTGAACAAACGAACCCAAACTCGGCCGGTTGAAACTCCTTGCCGGCGACCAAGTGGCACATGCCGACTTCGTAGATTGCTTCCTGGTCGCGGGTTTCCTGGGCTTTGCGCTCAGCCTGGACTTCGCGCAACATCTTGAGCACCTTCTCGTATTGGCGCATCAGCCGTTGTTCGTAGATGGATAGCGTGAGCAGCGGATCTTTCGAGCGGCGTAGCGTTTCGGCGAGCACGAAGGCGGTCTGCGCTTCGGGATGATTGACGTCCCAGAGATCGGAGTTTTCGGTGAGGCCGATAGCAAAGAGGTTGTGCTCGGTCGCCATGATGCGGTGCAGGCGGTACTGCAATTGGGCGAGCATGTGGACCAGGTGCTTCTCTTGCGTATTGGCCGGAGAGTATTGCTGTTCGAAATCACAGATGAGGAACTGGAGAGCTTTCAGTTCCTCGGGAGTAAGGGTAAGGACCTGAGCGGTGAGGCCATGGCGGGTGGCGTTGAGCGATGCGCGCTGTTTCCCTTCCTCGGTGCGCGGCCCGGTCGATTTCTGCGGGTTGAGGCGATTGGCGCGAAGCCGGGCTTCGGAAGGCGGGCGGCGGATCAAGGTTGGGGGATTGGGAGATCGTTCGCCGGAGCGCGACGGCTCGCTTGCGGGCGGATTCTTTTTGGTAGACATGATGATCCTCTCGCTTGTGAGGATAGGCGCCAAAGGCAAGCGGGGCGAAGGCGGCAACGGCCGAAGTTGTTGATGCGCAAGAGAAAGAAATTTCAAAATTCCTGTCATTTGCCAGAACTGGCGAGAGGAGATAGATTGCCCGAGCAGCTAATCGCCGGTGGGTGGCGATACGCCGGGCTGCAGAATCAGTAGAACGCTCCGGCCCAGTATCTTCCGGAGAGTGATCGTCCGGGATTATTCTGAGGTTATTCCGAAGTTACTCACTTCGTCTTATGTCCGCCATCCTCCGACTTTCCTCGACGTTGGCGTAGCTGATGAGCGTGACACGATCGAGTGGGTCGCTGTACTCATAGCGTGTCGAAACGCCGTTGGCGATTGGTTGATAAATATTGGGAAATGAGTACTCCGTTACCCGATTTCTCGGAAGTGTTCGAATCAGGACCTTCGGCCTCAAGGTTAGGTGTATTCACAAAAGTTTTACAAAACCCGGAGTAATAAGCCCGTTACCTTTGATCCGACCCGTTATCTATACGAACGAATGAGTGAATTACGATTCGTGATACCTGGTGTCGACACCTGATTTATGTAATTCACCCAGGGGGAATGGGGATGTCAAAAATAAAGTTGATCGGGTTCATTACGGCGTGCTTTGCCGTTGGCGCGCTTGGCATCTGGCAAACGAGTCAAAAACACAGCGCATACGCTGCGGAAGATCCTCAGATTGCAAATGCGGCAAAAATGATTCGTGAAGGCCGGCAGACCTTCCGGTTCGACACCTTCGGAGACGAGGCATTTTGGGGGGACACGTTAAAGCTGCACCAAGCCGTCGAAGGTGCTTCTCTCGGGGGTGTTGGACCGGGCCTGAGCCCGCGCAATGCCCTGGCCCTTGGCCTGAAGGTGGATATTACCGCGTTACTGCCCGAGCTGAAAGAACGTATGATGGCGGGCAATCCGGGCCTTGGTCGAGCGACGCTCAACCAGGCAAGTTTGGATGACGCTGCAATCACGGTCGCGCTTCTGCGCGCGAATGCCGTGATCGGCCTCACAGGTGTGTTTGATTCCTCAGGGGGACTTCACTCAATCGGAATTCAGTGCGCTCTTTGTCATTCGACGGTTGACAACTCTATAGCGCCCGGCATTGGCCGCAGATTAGACGGTTGGGCAAACCGCGATCTCAACGTTGGCGCCATTATCTCTCTAGCTCCGAATCTGCAGCCGGTCGCCGAACTGCTTGGCGTTGATGTGGGTACGGTCCGAAAGGTGCTAATGGCGTGGGGCCCCGGCAAGTTTGACGCTGAGCTGTTTCTGGATGGGAAAGGCTTCCGTCCAGATGGAAACACCGCGGCCGTATTGATTCCGCCGGCATTCGGATTGGCGGGTGTAAACCTGCACACTTGGACGGGATGGGGATCGGTAACACATTGGAATGCCTTCGTCGCGAATCTGGAGATGCACGGCAAAGGGCGATTCTTTGATCCACGTCTAAATAACGCCAATCAGTTCCCGATCGCTGCTGCTAATGGATTCGGGGACTTGCCGCACATCAATCCTGACGACGACCTGATCACTAAAAAGCTTCCGGCTTTACATTTCTACCAGCTCTCGATTGCAGCGCCGAAACCGCAGCCTGGCAGGGATTTCAATCAAGAGGCTGCCAAACGAGGGGATGAGCTTTTCAGCGGAAAAGCCAAATGCAACAACTGCCATGTCGAGCCGCTGTGGACCGAGCCGGGGTGGAATCTACATCCGGCTGCCGATGTATGCATTGACGATTTTCAGGCAAATCGCGCCCCAGACCACAGCTATCGCACTTCGCCTTTGGCCGGCATTTTCACACATAAGAAAGGAGGGTTCTATCACGACGGCCGGTTCGCTACGCTTCATCAAGTGGTCAATCACTATGATGCTTGCTTCAATCTGGGCTTAACCACACAGGAAACAGACGACCTCGTGCAGTATTTGCTTTCGCTGTAAGATGACTGCCAAACTGAATCGATGTGGATGCAACATTGTTTCTGATTCAGTATCTCCGGACAGTCCGAGCATTGTCCAGAACGGAGGTGACGAAGAACAGACATCTCAGCAGCGCTATCCATTTCGAGTATTTGAAAAATCTGTTCAGCACGCCCCCTAATTTCAGGGTGACGTGCTACACGATGAAAACAGCTTGTCATCCCATGGATGGATGCGGCTCTACGTGTTGAAGACAGCAGCAGACCGGCGCGGGACTACTCGGTTTGCGATGTCTCGTGTCTCGCCTAATTACGAGTTTCCA
The DNA here is from genome assembly GCA_000381625.1 of Bryobacterales bacterium KBS 96. Classification (GTDB taxonomy): domain Bacteria; phylum Acidobacteriota; class Terriglobia; order Bryobacterales; family Bryobacteraceae; genus KBS-96. Next base: position 5,199,412 of record KB906767.1, on the reverse strand, counting down.
GTGTCGGTTCAATATGCACGAGAACCTCGGCAATCCGCGGATCGGCGACTAAGATCGAATCTTGACTTGATGTGCGATCTGGTGGCCAGAGGTGACAGAGAGCCTGCCATCCACCAGGACAGGGAGATCCACGTAATATCGAAAGCCAACCTTGCGGATCTAGCATTTGTCCAGGCCGGCAACATTTGCCACTTGTCCCGCGATTCGCCGCACATCGAGGGCCATTGCTTCTGGTGGAGAGGTGTCGAGTAATTCGCGTAAAGGGCCTTGATCTGGCGCAAGCCGTTGAACAGAATGATGGGCGAAGCGCAAAGGGCCGGCAAATTGTCCGCTGCAGCATCTTTTGTGAATAGCGCAACCGTGATACCGACGAAAGCGAAAGCCGAAGTAATCGCGTCGCTGAGATGATGCCAAGCGTCGGCTCTCACGCTGTATCTTCTATGTGTTCGCCTACGGAACCCACATAGCGCGACAGCAGAATCTTTATGATCACGACGGCAAGGAGCACCGCGAGCGTATATGGTTCCGGCAGACGGTGAGGAGTTTGAATCTCAGATATGCTCTCGATGGCGATTAAGATCGCCGCACCAACTAAGGCCAGGCTGACAACAATCGCCGCAATCGGCTCCGCCTTTCCGTGCCCGTACGGATGATTTTGGTCGGGCGGCTTGATTGCTATCCATATGCCAAAGGCGACAACAGAAGAACTAACGACGTCGCCAAACGATTCAATTCCATCAGCGATGAGGGCAAAGGAATGCCCAATCACTCCGGCCAAGCATTTGATGAGAGCAAGCGAGAGGTTGATCACAACCCCAATGACCGACGAACGAATACCCTTTCGAATGTCGAGCTCCGTGTTCTGTTGAGGTTTCGCTGTCATCAACTTTTATTTCATGGATCGCGATTCGGAACGTGGGCTGGTTGCCCAGAGTCGCTGCTGGATGAAGAAGCTTTCTTTAGAAAGCCATTCCGGCATGTGAATAATCATTCCGATCCCGACGTGCTTTTTTATTCCCTTCCCGTCGGAATCCCTATTCACTTCTCCGGAATCTTTATTGACGGTCGGGGTTCGGTGCAAGCCAATGATCGCTTCATCGTTGGTGATGGGCGCAACGCTCATGAGCAGTTCGGTGCAGGCTTATTGCCTGCTTCATTGGCTTATGCGATTAAGAGACCAGGATCAAACTGAGCTTGCCGTCACCGGCCCCAGCTCGATTGGCGCCGTCCCGTTGCGGCCGGCGGGGGCGGTGGCGGAGGCGCTTCAACCGGCGCCGGTTTCTTCGGCCGGGCATCCAGCCGCGCAGCGATCAACTCTTCCCTGACCTTCGCGAATTTAGGCGTTCCCACTTTGCCGCCATGCTCCACGACAGCATCGCTCGTGACCTCCTGGGCCGCCGGCAAGTATTTTTGCAGGTAGTTTTTGATCCGGTCCAGCACCAAGCGCTGCGTGGATCGCATGAGTAGGAACAGAAGGATTTCGCCCGGGGCTTTCGACAACACCGCGTATAAAGCCGAGGGCCGCTGCAGTTTCGACGCTGTGAGTTGTTTCTCCAGTTTCTTTGCGTTCAGTTCCAGCTTTGCGGCGGCATCGACCTCTTTTTTCCGCAAACCGACCCTCTTGACTAACTCGGCCCGCTCCTTGGGCGTGAGTTTCTCAAACAGCACGTTCAAAAACAGCGCATAGTGGTCGATACGCAGATCGATACCAAACGGCAGGAACTGCTTGGCCTTATGCAGTTTCTGAAATCCAGTCGGATTGAATTTCGATCCGGACAGCGCCGGTGAAAACAGACTCAATAGCTTTTCGCGCTCCAGCGACTGCAGGACCTCGCAGGCCAGCGGTTCGTACGCGATCTGCCGCAGCTCTTTCTCAAGAGTTGCAGGCCCGATCTTCGCGGCGAGCCCGGCTTCTTGCACGTTGCGATACTGCGTCATGGTGCGCTCCGCGATTTGAAAGCCCAAGCGGACACTCAAACGGATCAATCGCAGAATCCGAGCGGGGTCGTCGTACAACGTGTAATTGCCGACTGCCTGCAATTCTTTTCGTTCGAGGTCGGCAAGACCATTCGTGGGGTCGAGCAACAATCCGAAGGAGGCCTTACTGAGCGAAAGGCCGATGGCATTCACGGTAAAGTCGCGCCCACGCAGATCCTCGTGAATGGTGGCCGGATGGACGCTGGGACTCACTCCGGGTTTTGTATAGCGTTCCTGGCGCGCCATGGAAATTTCCACGGTGACTTGCCCCGAGAAAAGCAATTCCACGCATTTCCTGTTCTCGTCCAGTGAAACGATTTCGGCGCCGGCGGCCCCCAGTGTTTTGGCAAACTTAATGGCGTTTCCTTCCACCGTGAAATCGAGATCGCGGATGGGGAAGCCGCCGAGCATATCCCGCATCGCTCCGCCTGTCAAAAAAAGGTTCAAATTCGCCTTCGCGGCCGCGTCGCGCACAAGCGCGAGCACCGTACTCTGCTCCGAAGTCAAATGGCTGTCGAGCATGAACATGTAGTCGCTCATAGGCTTTTCTATCCTTGTTCCGTCGCTTTTTGCCCGCTTAACGACTGTCTGCCGCGGGAAGCCCGCGGATGGTGCTGCGTTACCGTCTGTTCCAGCCGCGACTTCAGGACGTGCGTATAAATCTGAGTTGTCCCGATATCGCTATGTCCGAGCATGGTCTGTAGACTGCGCAAATCGGCGCCTCCTTCCAAGAGGTGCGTAGCAAACGTGTGCCGCAGCACATGCGGGCTGAGGTTCTGAAAAATGCCAGCCGATTTGCCATGCACTCGAAGAAGTTTCCAGAATCCCTGGCGAGTCATGCAGTTCCCGCGCGCAGTCACAAAAAGATACGGGCTGGGTCGGCCCTTCAGCAATGCGGGGCGTTCTCCGTTCACGTAATCGTCAACGGAGCGCAGGGCCTGCCGGCCAACGGGCACGATTCGCTGTTTGGCGCCTTTGCCCGTGACGCGCAGCGTTCCCGCCGCAGAATCGAGGTCGGCCATGCGTAACGAGATTAACTCGGATACTCTGACTCCGGTTGCATACAGGAGGTCCAGCATGGCGCGATCGCGCACACCGGTGGAAGAATCCGGTTTCGGCGCTGTCAGCAGGCGGTCCACCCGTTGTTCACTGAGATACTTGGGCAGGCTGGCGCCGACTTTCGGCGCGGCGAGGAGTTCGGCGGGATTCGCCATCATGCAGCCCTCGTCGTTGAGGAATTGGAAAAAGCCGCGAATGGTCGCGATGTGCCGGGCAATCGACCTATTCGACATTTTTTCGCCCCGGAGCGCGTCAAGATGGCTACGCAGGATTTCGAGCGTCACCGACGATGGCTCCGCGCCGCGGGTAAACTTCGCAAGCCGTTCCAAATCAAGGCGATACGAGGCTAAACTATTGGCGGATAAACCCTTTTCCACCATGCAAAAGTGCAGATATGACTTCATTCTAATTTCAAACGGCGTCATATCATCCATTCCTGACGATGATACAATATCCGCGAAATTGTTTGAAACAAAAGATCTAAGCGGCCCCCCACTTGGTTTCCAGCACTGCCAAACGAGTTGTCCTTTACCGGTTTGACCGCCAGCCGCTGGAGGGGATCGTGAATCCGGCTGCCTATCTGCTTGCGGACCGTATCGAACTGATCACCGTGAGTGGGACCATTCACGCCGTGCCCTATAGCGAAGCAAAGGCATTGTGCTTTGTCAGCGAGTTTGCCTCAGCCGATCTGTTTCAGGGCCATAAACTCTTCGAACGGCGGCCCCGGGTTCCAGGCTTATGGACCCGGTTTACTTTTCTCGATGGCGACCAACTTGACGGAATTCTGTCTCATAATCTGCTGGAATGGCCGGCGCAAGGCTATCTCCTGGTTCCGCCCAAGCCTTCCGCCTCCCGGCAGAAGGTGTTCGTACCGAGAGAGGCGCTTCGGAAAACCGAGCTGCGGGGAGTTGTCGGCGCGCCAGCGGCCGCTTTAAAGCCGGCCAAACCCGCCGACCGGCAGATCGAGCTGTTCGACTGAGGTTTCGTTAGTACGGCTGTTCGTAAATTGCGAAGACGGGTGGGCGGGAGGGCCACTCCCTGTGGTTCGGAGCTAAGCCGCGTGCGGAAGCAAGCGGTTTTGAGTGGCGTTTCGATACGCTACTGTATTTACGAAACGCTGCACGTAGTGCCCATGGCCACCAGCGGCCCCTCCATGGCGGTCAGGGGCTCCGTTGAAGATGCCGGTAATGACGTCCGCTCCTTGACAGTCGCGGTTCGGTGCAGGTGACCGGGCGTTACACGGCCTCCGGAAAACCCGCTTGCTGACGCAAGGCGGCTCCGTGTCGACGTTATCCGGAAACAGAGCCGCCGCACGTGAGTGCGCCAGTCGAAAGGCCTCTTCATCCGATTCCGCGGCCCGCCAGGCCATGGGGACTCCCGTTAAAGACGCCGGTAAAAACGTCCGCTCCTTGACAGTCGCGGTCGGCGCCGGTGACCGGGCGTTACACGGCCTCCGGAAAACCCGCTTGCTGACGCAAGGCGGCTCCGTGTCGACGTTACCCGGAAACAGAGCCGCCGCACGTGAGCGCGCGGGTCGAACGGCCTCTTCATCCGATTCCGCGGCCCGCCGGGCCATGTCCGCTCGCTCACGGCCGCGGTTCGGTGCAGGCTTATTGCCGTTTCATTGTTGGGGGTGAGCGCGTGCGACCATGAGCGGTTCGGTCCACAGGCGCTCCCAGACGCCGCTGCTCGACCGGCGCACGAATGCGACGCTCCGGACGGTGAACCGCCGCGGGAGAACCCAACTGCTCCAAGCCGACGCTGCCAGCCGCCGGATTTTCTCAATTTCCGAATTATCGAGCTGAGCCGAAAGGGTGATGTGCGGCCGGTATTCGCACTCCTCCACCTGAGACAGGCCCATCTCGGAGTTGAGGACGTTGTGCAGCTTTCGGGCTTCCGCATTGCCATCCGACACTCCGAGATACAGTACGTTCGTGCGGGGGAAGCATTGAACCTCCGTCAATTCCACATCGAAAGGCGCAAACGATCGCAATTTATCGCGAACAATGGCGGAGGCTGCCTCCGAATCGATTCCGAGCGGACGAGGAGGCAGGAATGTCAGATGCGCGGGCGAAGCCTTATGGCCCGGCATAGCGCCGCGCAGCGCATCCAGGAAGCCGCCAAGCGGATCCGGAACATAACAGACCAGCGCGTATAATTCGTTCGGGGTGAGCGGCCCGTGCGAGTTCATCCGTCTCCTGGATGTTTCCTAATGGACCGGGGCGGCGGAATTACCAGACATGCCACTGGCTCCCACATCCGCAGATGGAGGGGCAGAAGATGGAGGGGCAGATTTCGGCTCAGGCGTCCACCACTGCGCCCGTTCAAACCCGACATACTTTGCAATCAGAAGAGATGCCGACTCGTCCTCGAGTATGTCGCCGGTATATAGCGGTGAATTGCCGCTGCGCAGTTGTGTCCAGGCGTCGTAGGCGCTCGCCGCTTCCACGTCGCCCGCCGCCTCGTAATCCCTCGGCTTGGCAATGGCGAGTCCACTCGTATGGGCCGCCCAGCGGAACGCTTCACGCGCTGTCTCCTTCATTCGATGGATGCGGAAGAGCATACGACCTTAGTGTAGCCGAAACATTCCCGAGCCAAATGTTCGTTCAGCGCCTGAATCTGTCAAACTAGAAAAGTTTGAGGAGCTTTCCCCGACGGATTTCCGAAATGATTGACAATCGCCCGAGTCGAAACACCCGTAACAGGAACAGAGCGGTCAGTGGCTTCGTTCCGGCGAATTTCTGATGAAAAAACTCTGGCTAGTTCTGTTGGTTGTCGTCCTCCTGCTTTTGCTTTGGTGGCTGGTGGACCGCAAGGAATCGATACCCACCGTGCACTTCACCGAGGTCAACCGGGAGACCATCGCCAGCACAATACCGACGAACGGCAAAGTAGAACCGCTGCAATTTGCCGCCGCGCGCGCTCAAATCGCGGGCGTGGTGGAAAAGATTGCGATAGAGCGCGGCCAGGATGTGAAGGCGGGTCAGACATTGGTTGTGCTCGATAACTCGACCGAGCGCGCCGCCTACGATTCGGCGCTGGCTCAGGTTCAACAAGCCAAAGCAAACGTCACGATTGTAGAACAGGGCGGGAAAGCGGCGGAGCTATCGCAATCGGAGAGCGATTTGCGCAACGCGCAGCTTGCGCTGCAGGAAGCGGAGCGGAGTCTCGCATCCACTCAAAGACTCTATCAGCAGAAGGCGGCCACGCAGCAGGAAGTTTTATCGGCGCAGGACTCGGTTCAGCGCGCCCGCCTGAAGGTCGATGCCGTGCAGAGCCAGCGCAAGGCATTCGTAAGCGCGGAAGACCGCAGCGTCAGCGAGGCGAAGCTGAACGACGCGCGCGCCGCGCTGGAGTTGGCGCGGCACCGCTTGGATTTGACGACAATCACGGCGCCGATGGCCGGTACGGTCTACCAATTCGGTTCGTCTACGGATACGGCGTCGCAGACCGATTTGAAACTCGGCGCTTACCTTAATCTCGGCGACCTGGTCGCCATGATCGGCGATCTGGATAAAGTGCGCGTGAGAGTCTACGTGGATGAGCCCGAACTTGGCCGCGTGGCTCTGAATTTACCCGTCGAGATCACATGGCAGGCGCGTCCCGGCCGTAAGTGGTCCGGCGTGGTGACACAGATGCCGACCGAGATCGTCGCGTTGCAAACGCGTCAAGTGGGCGTGGTGACCTGCATTATCGACAATCCCCGGCACGAACTCCTGCCGGGAACGAATGTCGATGTAGTAATTGTTTCGAGCGTTGTGAAAAACGCGGTCAGCATACCGAAGCAAGCGCTGCAATCCACTCCAGAGGGTTCCGGAGTTTTCAAACTGGTCCACGGGGACCGTTTACAGTGGCAAGGCGTCACGACGGGAGTCAGCAACGTGACGAATATCGAGATTAAGTCCGGCTTGCAACCGGGGGATCGCGTCGCGTTGCCATCGGATGTGGCCCTTGCTAACGGAATGACCGTGAAAGTGGTCGCCGACTAGAGGGCAGTCGAGGCATGACCCTACAACGGACAGAGAAGAGAGTCACGAGCGACCGCGACGCAAAAGGCAGTAAAGCGTCCCACTACAATGGATGCGGTCATGCCAGAAATACCGCTTGAACAAGTACTCGATTCCGGCGATCAAGCCATTTACGAAACGCCGACACACGCCGCCGGTCCTTCCGGGCTCCTGCCCATCTCCCCGGAGATGCTGCTGCAATCGCCATCGGGCAATCTATTCGGGCTCACGCAAGATGCAGGCATGGGTTGGGACCCGGCAAAGCTGGGCGGTCCGGAATTCCTACTATTGAGTACGCACGGCGGCCTGCGCGCGGACGACGGTAAACCGATCGCGCTGGGATATCACACCGGGCACTGGGAAGTTGGGCTGCTCGTCGCGGAAGCGGCCCGCGAACTGAAGCGGCTAGATGCGGTGCCGTTCGCGGGCGCCTGCACGGACCCTTGTGATGGGCGCACCCAGGGCACGCCGGGGATGTTCGATTCCCTGCCCTACCGTAACGACGCATCCATCGTGCTGCGGCGCCTGATTCGTTCGTTGCCGACGCGGCGCGGCGTCCTCGGGATTGCGACCTGCGACAAAGGCCTCCCCGCGATGATGATGGCTTTGGCGGGCACGCGAGATCTTCCGACAGTGCTGATTCCGGGCGGGGTCACGCTGCTGCCTGAAAACGGCGAGGACGCGGGCAAGGTGCAGACCATTGGAGCGCGTTTCGCTCACGGCCACATTTCACTTGAATATGCGCAGGAGGTCGGCTGCCGGGCGTGCGCATCGCCGGGCGGCGGCTGCCAGTTCCTAGGAACGGCGGCGACATCGCAAGTGGTCGCCGAGGCCTTGGGTTTATCGCTTCCCCATGCGGCTCTCGCTCCGTCGGGTTCGGCCATCTGGCGGGATACGGCAAAACGATCGAGCCGCACCATCATGCGGCTAGCCGCGCAAGGACTTGCCACACGGGACATTCTTACCGATGCCGCCTTGCATAACGCGATGATCGCGCATGCGGCCTTCGGCGGATCGACGAACCTGCTGTTGCACGTGCCGGCCATCGCGTTTCATGCCGGCCTGAAGCGGCCTACCGCGCGCGATTGGGAGCGCTTCAACAAGCAAGTGCCCAGGCTTGTCGATTGCCTACCGAACGGACCGAGCGGGTTCGCAACAGTGCAGGTATTTCTAGCGGGCGGCGTTCCCGAAGTGATGCTGCACCTCCGGTCAGCCGGCCTGCTCGATACGAAAGCGCGCACGGTCTCCGGCGACACTCTGGACACGATGCTCGACTGGTGGGAACAGAGCGAGCGACGCCAACGATTGAAGCAGCAATTACGCGATCGGGACGGCATCGATCCCGACGACGTCATTATGAATCCGGATGCCGCCCGCTCACGTGGATTGACCTCGACTATCTGCTTTCCGCACGGTAATCTCGCTCCCGAGGGCTCGGTCATCAAGAGCACATCGATTGACCCGGCAGTGATCGATACGGATGGCGTTTACCGGATGCGAGGCCGCGCTCGCGTCTACCTTACCGAAGCCACCGCGATGAACGCGATCAAGGACAAACAGATCAATGAGGGCGACATCCTGGTGCTGATTTGCCGCGGGCCGATGGGCGCCGGCATGGAAGAGATTTACCAGATCACGTCCGCGCTCAAGCATCTACCTTTCGGTAAGCACGTCGCCGTGATCACGGACGCCCGCTTCAGCGGCGTATCCACGGGCGCTTGTATCGGTCATGTTTCACCGGAAGCGCTCGCCGGCGGTCCGATCGGCAAACTGCACGAAGGCGATTTGATCGAGATAGCGATCAACCGTAACAAGCTCGAAGGCTCCGTCGATTTCGTGGGCGAAGCCAATGAAACTTTCGACGCGGCGGAAGGCGCGCAACGGTTGGCGGCGCGCGCCGCTCGCACCGATCTGGCTCCCGATCCGTTGCTGCCTGAAGATACACGACTCTGGGCGGCGCTCATTCATGCAAGCGGCGGGATATGGGGCGGGTGTGTGTACGACCCGGATGCGATTATTGCGGCGTTGCAGCGGTAAATGGCTACCCTGCCAGCAAGATGTGCAGATCCATCACGTTCGTGCCGGTCGATCCCGTTTTCACGAGATCGCCAAGCACTTTAAAGAATGGATAGGCGTCGTTGTTCGCCAGGTGACCGGCCGGCGACAGGCCCAGTTTCAAGGCCCGCGCAACGGTTTCACCATCGATAATTGCGCCGGCGGCATCGGTCGGGCCGTCTGTGCCATCGGTGCCCGCGCTCAGGACGGCGACATTTGGCGTCCCGCTGAGGCTGAGCGCGGCGGCGAGCGCAAATTCCTGATTGCGCCCACCCTTGCCCTTGCCGCGAACCGTGACGGTTGTTTCCCCACCTGAAAGCACGCATGCCGGCCGGTTTATGGGTCTTCCCGAGGACACAACTTCGCGTAGAATTTCGGCATGGACGCGAGCCACTTCGCGGGTTTCGCCCTGCATGGTGCTGGACAGGATCAGCGGACGATATCCGAGAGAACGAGCCATTTCCGCAGCGGCATCAAGCGCCAGCCGATTGCTTCCGATCACGAAATTTGTAACATTTGAGAACATGGCGTCGCCGGGCTTTGGCGTTTCCGGCAGCCGCCCTTTCGCGCCCTGTTTCAGTCGCGCCAGAACAGCGGCCGGCACTTGCTTCGACACCTGGTATTTCGAGAGAACGCGCAGAGCGTCTTCGAAGGTGGATGAATCGGGAGCCGTGGGACCGGAGCCGATCACATCGAGCGGATCGCCGATGACATCCGAAAGCAGAAGGGACACTGTCGTTGCCGGATAGGCAAACGCGGCCAGTTGACCGCCCTTCAAAGCGGATAAGTGCTTTCGGACGGCATTCAATTCAACTATGTCCGCTCCGGCGCGAAGCAATAAGTCCGTCGTTTGTTGCTTGTCCGCAAGCGTCAGGGGCAGCGCGGGTGCGGGCAATAGCGCGGATGCGCCGCCAGAGATTAAGACAAACAAAAGATCGCCGGCATTCAATTCACGCAGAAGAGCTTCCATCTCGCGAGCGCCGTCGAGTCCGCACTGGTCGGGCAGCGGATGGCCGCACTCGCGTAAACGAATCTTCTTCGGCGCGGGCCGGGTATGCCCGTGTTTTACATTGATTAGACCGCCTGATACGTTTTCGGGTCCCAGTATCTGTTCGAGCGCAGCGGCCATGGCCGCGCCCGCTTTACCTGCCCCGACGACGAAGATACGCTCGAATTCGTTGAGCTTCAGCGAGAGTGAGCCTACTCGAAGGATGTGTCCGCGTGGAGAGAACTTAACGTGACGCTCCATTGCAGTTCCGGCAGCGGAAGCCTTCAAAGCCGCGCGAAATATTGCCATGGCGCCGGAGCGGAGTTTTTGAATCGATTTAGGGGACAGCGCTTTTGCCACTTGCGATTCAGAAGAGCGGCAATTGGAGGATGCGCTGCACGATTGCGTCGACGTCCTCGACAGCGACCTGCACATGGAAGTCGGCGCGGCCATAAAGCGGGCGGCGATCTTCAAACAAGCGGGCAAAACGATCGCGATCCTGGGCTAGCGGGCGAGTGTGGTCGCCATCCAGCCGCTGGCACACGATCTCGAAAGGACAATCGAGCCAGATCGTAATACCGTTATCTTCGAGCAGGTCCCAGTTGCGCGGCTGGGTGAAGGCGCCGCCGCCAAGAGCAATCACGCTCGGCGCCCCGGACTGAACGGCGTGAATACACCGGCGAATCTGATCGGTTTCGATGTCGCGAAAAGCTGCCTCACCGCGTTGCGCAAACAGCTCTGAGATCGGCACGCCCTCCCGCTTTTCAATCTCGGCATCGACATCGATGAAAGGCCAGCCTAATTCGTCGGCGAGCGCGGCGCCGATGGTAGATTTACCCGCGCCCATGAAGCCCACCAGATAAAGCCCGGGTGTACGCTTCAGCTTCAGTGTCATGATTCCGATTTATCTATCGCTTGCAACATATGGCGCAACCGGGTTTCCAGCGCGCCGGGAAACACCCGCGCGCACCATACTGCGAACCAGTATAACGTCGGAACGACGAGGGTTCTGCCACGCCGTTCCATCGCGCGAAGAATGAGCCTGGCGCACTCCTCGGCAGAGATGGTGAGGCGATTACGAAGCGGCGATATACCCTCGGCGGCGCGACCGTGGAGAATATGCTGCTGAAAGCCGGTCCGCACATGCCCCGGATAGACGCCAAGGACGTGGATGCCTCGTGGGTACAATTCCACCCGCAACCCCTCGGTCAGGGCGTCGAGCGCATACTTCGTCGCGCTGTAGAGGGTCGCCCACGGAAGGATGACCTTGCCGCCGATTGAGGAGATATTCACAATCATGGAGCCAGGCGGCATATGCGGAACCGCCAACTGGCATAGTTCCAGAGGAGCGAAGAAATTGATTTCGAACATCTTGCGAACCGGCTCCAACGGAACGGCGATGGTCTTGTCATAGACGCCCACGGCTGCGTTGTTGATCAGAACATCAACCCGGCCAAAACGAGAAATCGTCTCCGCAACGGCCCGCGCCCGATCGGCCGGCAAACTTAAATCGGCGGCGACGACGAGATCTTCCTGCCTGGCGATTTCCTTGAGCTTCTGTTCGGACCGGGCGACGAGAGCAAGACGAGCGCCGCGAAACTGCAGCGCACGCGCGAGCGCGGCTCCAATGCCTTCGCTAGCTCCGGTCAGGAGAACGACTTTGTCCTGGAGTTCGAACGTTTCCCGCGGCATGAAGGCGTGTCTGGAGGCGGCGAAGCCGATAATGGTAGCATGCCGGAGCCGCTCCTGCCCTTGTTTCCGCTTTCTCTCGTATTACTGCCAGCAACTCCCCTGCCGCTGCATATTTTTGAAGATCGATATAAGGAGATGATGGGCGATATTATTCCCGATCGCCGCGAGTTCGGGGTTGTCCTGGCGCGGGAGGGGGGAGTGGCAAATATCGGCTGCACGGCGACAGTAGAACAGGTACTTCGGCGTTACCCGGATGGCCAACTCGATGTGGCGACGATGGGCCGCAGGCGGTTTCAGATACTTTCGCTGGACGATGAAAAATCTTATTTGCGCGCATCCGTGGAATTCTTCAATGACGACGACGCGGAGGCGGCTCCAGCTCGATTGCGCGGCCGGGCGGTCACGGCATACAAGAAACTGCGCGATGTGTTACAGGAGCAGCCGTCCGTCGAGCCGCGGTTGGACGACCCTCAATTGAGCTTCCAGCTTGCCCAGTTCGTGGAAGACCTGGATCACCGCCAGGCGATACTTGGCATGAAATCCGAAACAGAGCGGCTGGAGTTCTTTGTTCGCAGCCTGCCGGATTACCTTACGAAGCGTGAGCGGGTGATGCTGGCGCGCCGCGTCGGTCCCCAGAACGGGCACGCCAAACACTATACGGAGTGACAGCGTTCATTCGATGGGAAGTTTCTACCTTATTTTCGACGCGGACGATACTTTGTGGGAAAACAATATCTACTTCGAAGAAGCATTCGACCGCTTCTGCGATTACCTCGCGCATTCGTGTCTTTCGCCGGACCAGGTCCGGTCGGTGCTGGATGAAATCGAAATCGCGAATGCAAGAGTGCATGGTTATGGCTCCAGAAATTTTGCACGAAATCTGGAGCAATGCTTTCGAAACCTGGCGGAGAGAGAAATCTGCGAGCAGGATGTCGAAACTGTTCGGGAGTATGCGTACGCGATTCTCGGGCGCGTGCCGGAAGTGATCGGAGGCGTAAAAGAAACGCTAGAGGAGTTGGCCAGCCGGCATGAACTGGCCTTGTTCACCAAAGGCGATCGCGACGAGCAGCAGTTAAAGCTCGACAGATCCGGCCTGTCACAGTTCTTCCGGCACGTCGGGATTGTAAAAGAGAAACACGAACAGGCCTACCGCGATCTCGCAATCGACCGCAACTACTCGCTGGAGCGAACATGGATGATCGGGAACTCTCCGAAATCCGACATCAATCCGGCTCTGTCCGCCGGATTAAGCGCGGTGTATGTGCCGCATCCGCGCACGTGGAGCATCGAGCAGGAGGCCGTTCCGGAACGGCATCCGCGGTTGCTGACGATTGAGCGGATCACGGAGTTAACGCAGTATTTTTAGAACGGCGGCCGCGGCATGCCTTCACGCAGAGCCGCATTTCGCGACCGGTTCGGACGACCACGAAACCCGCCTACCGACGCGGGGCGGCTTCGTTTCGAGTTTGCTTTCGTTCTATTGACGCCCTAACATACTGGCCGAATAAGACAAGAAGGGCAGCAGAACGGACGGGAAAATACCGAGGATGAGCGTGCCCAGCGCGGCGGCCCAGACAGCGACACGCGTTCCAGAGGAAAGAGGCGCGAGGTCCGCCATCGACTCGCCCGGCTCCTTCATATACATGGCGACGACGATCTTCAGGTAATAGAACGCGGCTACGGCGCTGGTGGCCAGCCCGAGCACAGTCAGCCAAACGAGATGCGCTTCCAACGCGGCACGGAACACATAAAACTTAGCGAAGAAGCCGCCTGTCAGCGGGACTCCGATTAACGAGAACACGAACAGAGCGAACAGAGCGGCGGTCGCAGGCTGGCGCTTGGCCAGACCCGCGAGATCTTCAATGCGCACGTACCGCTCGTTCTTTGCGGCCACGTGACCGATCACCACGAATGCGCCGATGTTCATGAGAGCGTACGCAGCGAGATAGAACATAACGGCCGCAATACCCAACTGGGAATCGGCGGTGATGGCCACTAGTATGTAGCCCGCATGAGCAATGGAGCTGTATGCCATGAGGCGCTTCACATTCGACTGAGTCAACGCAGCGAAATTGCCGATAATCATCGTCAGCAGCGCGATGGACCAGAGCAGCGGCGCCCAGCGAAAGCTGAACGATCCGAATCCGGTCATGAAAATACGCAGGAGCACGGCAAAAGCCGCCGCCTTCGGACCGGCCGACAGGAACGCAGTGACCGGGCTCGCAGCCCCTTGGTATACATCGGGCGCCCAGATCTGGAACGGCGCGGCCGAAACCTTGAACAAGAGGCCAATCAGAATCAACGCGGCGGCGATGCCAGTAAGAACGACGGGCGGCCGCAGACCGGGATCGGAAATAACGCGGTGTATCTCGTTCAGATTCGTGGAACCGGTAAGACCGTAGCACCAGGCAATGCCATAAAGAAGAAACGCGGTCGCGAACGATCCGAGCAGAAAATATTTGAGCGCCGCTTCGTTATTGCGCCGGTCGTCGCGAAAGTAACCCGCGAGCACGTACGTGGCAATCGAGGAGATCTCCAGGCCAATGAAGACCATAATCAACTCGTTCGCCGTCGACAAAATGCATTGTCCGATCAATGAGAAGAGAATGAGAGAGTAATATTCACCCGATTCCGCATGCTGCCGCCGAAGGTATCCGAGGGATGCAAAGACACACAGTAAACCCACAACCAGGACGAGCCCACGAAAAAAGGTTGCGAAAGCGTCGATGGTGATGACATTCTGGAACGCCTGGCCGGGAACGGTGTAGGCGTAGAGATTCGCCGCAAACGCCACAACGATGCCAACCAGCGCCAATACGCCGAGCATGCGCTTCTGGCCCTCCGCGGTGACGGCCTCAAGCACCATGATGAGAATGCCAAAGATACAAAGAAGGATCTCGGGCAGAATGCGAATGTATTCGACGCCGTGCGGCACGTAGTTGCCGATCATCGACCAGCCTCCGCCACGGCGGGGAGCACTTGCGCCCGCACGTCAGTGTGTGGCGCAGCGTTGCGCACCTGAATTTCAAGATTCATTTTCGATTGTTCGAGGAGGTGGTGGGTGGCGGCTGTCACCGGAGGCATAAACGACTGCGTATAGGTCCCGAGCCAAACCATCATCACTACTAGCGGTGCAATCGCAATCCATTCTCTCCCGCCCAGATCCCGGAACGAGACGGTATCGCTGGTGGTTTTACCTAAAAACGTCCGCTGATAGAGCCACAGCATGTAAACCACGGAAAGGATCACGCCGACAGCGGCCCAAGCGGCCCAGGTAAAGTTGGCAAAGGCGGCACCCTGCAGAACCAGGTACTCGCCCACAAAATTGCTGAGCATCGGCAGGCCAACGCTCGCCAGCATGGCGATCATGAACGCTGTCGCGAGG
Source organism: Bryobacterales bacterium KBS 96 (assembly GCA_000381625.1). Lineage (GTDB taxonomy): Bacteria > Acidobacteriota > Terriglobia > Bryobacterales > Bryobacteraceae > KBS-96. The sequence continues at coordinate 5,184,249 of KB906767.1, read as the reverse complement.
CCGGGAGCAGGCGTGGCGACGCCGCCGAAATCGGCGATCTCCATGGAACCGCGGCGATGCTCCAGGTATCCGGCAAGGATGAAAAGCGCGCCAGTCGAAATGCCGTGCGCGAGCATCTGGTACACGGCGCCATCGGCGCCCTGCTGTTCAAACGTGAAGATGCCAAGCACAATAAAACCAAGATGGCTGATCGACGAATAGGCGATCACGCGTTTCAGGTTCGGCTGAACAAAAGCGAGCAGAGCGCCATAAATGATGCCAATGATCGCAAGAACGGCGATCCAATCGGCGCACTTGTGCGCGGCATTCGGAAAGAGCGCGATGCAGAAGCGGATCAGCCCGTAGGCGCCCATCTTGGACATCACCGCGGCAATTAAGAACGTCGCCGGGGCGGGCGCTTCCGAATACGTAATGGGCAACCACGTGTGCAGTGGAAAGATCGGAACCTTGATTGCGAAGGCAAGCAGGAAACCGAGGAATAGCCAAAGTTGCTCGGTGGAGGACAGCGTGACCGTGCCGCTGTTCAGCGCCGCCAGGACTTGCGCGTAATCGAATGAGCCGGCTTTCGTGGCGAGATAGATGATGCTCGTGAGCATCATCACCGAGCCGGCCATTGTGTAAACGAAAAACTTCACGGCCGCATAGCCGCGACGCGCGCCGCCCCAGCCACCGACCATTAGGTACATCGGGACCAGCGCCACTTCCCAAAAGACATAGAACACGAACAGATCGTAAGCGGAAAAAACGCCGATCAATCCGAATTCGAATAGAAGCAGCAGCGCGTAAAAGGCGTTGTGCCTCTCTTTGATCAGGGTGTCGGAAATCCAGATGCCGATGGGAATCAGCAGTGTCGTCAGCAGGATGAGCCACAAACTGATGCCATCGACCGCGAGGTGGAAATGGATGTTGAGATTGGTTACCCACATCGTATCCACGGCCGAACTCTGTTGCGCAGGCAAGCTGAATGCAGGACCGATCAACCCCAATGAAGAAAGAAATGCCGCCAGCGAGAAGATCAACGCAACCGGCCAGCCCGACTTAGACTGGCGGGGCAGAAACAAAAGAACAAAAAAGCCGGCGAGCGGAAGGAACAGCGTCAGCAACAGGATATTCATCGTCCGCCTCCCGCGAGACCGAGGACGAATAAGACCAGCAGCGACCCGAGCACGACCCAGGTTGCATAGTTACGAATACTCCCGGATTGCATCTGCCGGAAAATAGCGCCAATGCCACGGAGGCGATGGCCGAGGCCGTCCACGCCGCCGTCGATTGCAGCTATATCCGCACCCTTCCAGAGCACCGTCCGCGAAAAAGCCTCAACCGGCCTGACGATCAGCGCTCCATATATTTCATCGACGTAGTATTTATGATCGATTAGCTTATAAACCGGACCCGTTGCGGCGGCTATAGACTCAGCCGTCCCCGGCTTCAGAATGTAAATGTAATAGGCGATTACTATGCCGAGAATGCTGACAGCCGCTGAAATCCACATGAGCAGAGGACTGCCGTGCTCCACATTCGGGAACATCGGCGCCAGCCAATTGGGAACATTCAGGAATCCGCCGCCGACCGAGAACACCGCCAACACAATTAAGGGCAACGTCATCACCCAGGGGGATTCGTGCGGGTGGTGGTGGCCGCGATAATCCCCAAAGAAGGCAAGGAAAAATGCGCGAAACACATAAAATGCGGTAATGCCCGCGGTGATCACGCCAACCCAATACATCCACGGCGCGTAGTCATAGGCTGCCGAAAGAATCGCGTCCTTACTGAAGAAACCCGAGAATCCCGGGAAGCCCGAGATCGCCAGACTCGCGGCAAGCAGCGTAATGAAGGTGATGGGCATGTACTTGCGAAGGCCGCCCATATGCCGCAAATCCTGTTCCCCGCCGATGCCGTGAATGATGCTGCCGGCGCCCAGGAATAAAAGAGCTTTGAAGAACGCATGCGTCATTACATGGAAGATGCCGTCGGAATAGGCTCCAACGCCGATGCCCAGGAACATGTAGCCCAGTTGTGAAACCGTCGAATACGCGTACACGCGCTTAATGTCGTTCTGCGTCATGCCGATAGTCGCAGCCATCACGGCGGTAAACAAACCGATGAGCGCGACTACATGCAAAGTGATTGGCGTGTGGCCATACAGGAAGGCTGCGCGCGCAATCATATAGACGCCGGCGGTCACCATGGTCGCCGCGTGGATAAGGGCGGAAACCGGCGTTGGGCCGGCCATCGCATCCGGGAGCCAGACGAACAACGGGATTTGCGCGGATTTACCGGTGGCGCCCACGAACAGCAGAAGCGTGATGGCTGTCAGCACACCGGCGCTCGCCTCGACGGGCATGGAGGCAACCGCCGAAGCAATCGTGGCGAAATCGAGCGTTCCGAAGTGGACGACGATCAGCAACATGCCGAGCAGGAAGCCGAAATCGCCGATCCTGTTAACGACGAAAGCTTTTGTGCCCGCATTGTTCGCGAAGTCCTCGCCGAAATAGAATCCGATCAACAGATAGCTGCAGAGTCCGACGCCTTCCCAACCAACGAATAGCAGCAGGAAGTTCGATGCCAGCACCAGCAGCAGCATGAAGAACATAAAGAGATTCAGGAAGCTGAAGAAGCGGTGATAGCCGCCCTCATGTTCCATGTAGCCGGCGGAATAGATGTGTATCAGCAGGCCAACGCCGGTGATAATCAGCAGCATGATCGCGGTCAGGCGATCGACGGTCAAGTCGAACCCGATTTGCAGAGAGCCGCTATGTATCCAGGTGAAGTAAGTCTCGGTATGCGCAGTTGTCAGGGGGTATAGGGCCGAGAGGACCCACAGAACATAGGCAAATGAGGCGACCACCGAGCCGACGGCGAAGAGGTTGACGAGCGCCTTCGAAAAGCGACGTCCCCAAATTCCGTTGATCAGGAATCCGAGGAGAGGAAAGAGCGGAATGAGCCAGAGATTCATTTGATGGGTGGGCTACAGCTTCATGGAATCGATTTCGTCGATCTGCAGCGTTTTGCGATTTTTGAACACCGTGAGGATGATCGCCAGGCCAACGGCGGCCTCGGCGGCGGCCACCACCATGACGAAGAACGCATAGATCTGGCCGTCAACCTGACGCAACTGATAAGCGAAAGCGACGAAACTCAGATTCACGGCGTTCAGCATCAGTTCGATGGACATGAACACGGTGATGATGTTCTTCCGGTAAATGAATCCGGCAATGCCAAGCGCAAACAGGATCGCGCTCAGGATGAGGTACCACGATAAGGGGACGTGATGCATGCCTAGTCGATCTCCTTACGAGCGAGCACAACGGCGCCCAGAATGGCGATGAGGATCAGCACGGAAGTCACTTCAAACGGCAACAGGTATTCGGTAAAGAGCACACGCCCGATTTCGCGCGCGGTGCCGCCCGCGAAACTGCCGAACCGCACCGAGCGTAGCGCAGGAAGAAACGTCTCGATGACGAAGCCCATCACCGCAATGAAGGCCAACAGCAGCGGTATCCCGGCGATCTGCGCAAACCATGATTTGCCGCCAGGCTTCTCGGAGCCGGCATTTAACAGCATAATGACGAACACAAACAGCACCATGATGGCGCCCGCGTAGACAATCACTTGTGCCGCCGCGAGAAACTCCGCGCCCAGCATCAGGTAGAGAACCGCGAGAGATCCCATAACGCCGATCAGCGAGAGCGCACTCGATATTGGATGCTTCTGCAGCACCAGATTCAGGCCGCACACAACGGCAATGATCGCGAAAATAAAGAACAGAATCGTATCCATTACGAACTCCAGGGCGTCAGTGGCCCGTCGTGACGGCAACAAGCAGCCCGGTAACCAGCAAGTTGATCAGCGCAACCGGAAACAGGAAGGTCCACGCGAAACGCATGAGCTGGTCATAGCGGAAGCGCGGCAGCGTGCCGCGCACCCAGATGAAGACGAACAGCAGTAAGCCGACCTTGCTCAAAAACCAGAATATCGGGATAAGAATAGTATTTAAAACCGGGACGAAGAACAGACCGGCGAGAATGAGCGCGATAACGCCGACTATTGGAAAGGTGATATTGTCCCATTTGCGAGCGGGCTGCAAGCCATGGAAAAAGGCGAGGGCGGCGACTACCACGAAGACAACGACAGGCACAAGATTGGAGTAAGGCGCCGGAAACAGGGGATGCCAGCCGCCAAGGAAGAGCAGCGCCGCAATACAACAGACCGTGGTCATGTTTGCATATTCAGCCATGAAGTAGCCGGCAAATTTCATGCTGCTGTATTCGGTGTGGTATCCGGCCACCAGTTCATTCTCCGCTTCAGGCAGATCGAACGGAATGCGATTGGTTTCGGCAAATGCGGCAATCAGATAAATAATGAAGCCGAAGACCTGCGGGAAAGGGTATTGGAAAACGGTCCAGCGGGGAATGAATCCGAGCGAATAGCCCGCCTGGTTATTCACCATCTCACGGAAGCTGAGGGAGTTCAGCATCAAAAGCGGAGCGATAATCGCGAGGCCCATCGGCAGTTCATAGCTGATCATTTGCGCCGCGCTGCGCAGACCGCCCATCAGCGAATATTTGTTGTTCGAAGCCCACCCACCGATGGCGATGCCGTACACACCGACCGACGTGACCGCCAGCACGAACAAGATTCCGATATTCAGATCGGTAATCTGCATCTGCGTGCGCACGCCGAAGATCTCGATTTCGGGGCCAAACGGGAAGACCGCGACCGATAGAAGGCAAAGAAAGACAGCAACTGCAGGCGCCAGCCGATAAAGGAAGCGGTTCACATGCGCCGGCATCAGGTCTTCCTTCAGGAACAGCTTCAGGGTGTCGGCCAATGGCTGTAAAAGGCCATGCGGGCCGACCCGGCGTGGACCGACCCGCAGTTGAATATGCGACAGAACTTTGCGCTCAATCCATTGCAGATACGCCAGAACCGTCATGAAAAAGGCCATGACAATGGCGATTTTGATGAGACTTACGACGATAAAGGTCATTGTTGTGTGGTCGACGGTTCGAGCGCTTCCTCCGGCTCGTTGACGAGTTCGCCGTAGATCGTGCCGGGCGCTTCGACGACCGCTTTCAGCGTGCTGCAATGGCGGCCAAGAGTACCTGAATGGAAGAGATTGTTCCGCGCAGACTGGACAAGGTCGGAGCGTGTGGAGGGGACCGGGCCATTCACCGGATTCGTCGCCGCGGCGCCGCCGCTTTCAACGACAATCAGTGGGAACCGATAAGAACTAACCTCGGCGCGAATTTCGTTGAGAACCTTCGAGGACTTCCAAATACCGATGTTTGCTTTCATCTCTTTTGAGATCAGGCCGATGATTTCGAGGTCCGGCTTCGAGCCCATGACGCGGGCCGCGCGTTTCAGTTGCTGCACTTCACCGCAAACGTTCGTCACTGTGCCCTCCTTCTCATAAGCCGATGAGGCAGGCAGCACGATATCCGCGCGTTGCGCGGTCTCCGTCAGAAACAGATCCTGAACTACCACGAATGCATTTGCCGCTACGAGTTCATGACGCGAAAGAGGATTCGCTCCAATTACCCATAGAGCGTCCAGATCCGAAGAATTCAGTATCTCGTCGTATGCCAAGCCCGGCTCCAGCCCGGCATCGCGAACGCTGCGGTAGCCGGGCAATAGATCCGGAAGCAGCCCCATATCCGCGGCGCCGCGCGAGTTCGAATAATCGACCAGGCAGACGTACTTTACCGGTTTGCCGAGCGAATCCCCGAAGGCAACGAGCTTTCGTACTGCATCGCCTTTGATGGGATCGCCAAACAGGATTACCAGTTCCTCTTCGGCTTGCAATTGATCACGCAGCGATTCGAGCGCTTCGAATTCCTGGCCTTCGGCGGCGCGGACAATCTTTTTTGCGTACTGATCTTCGCGAACCGGTCCCGGCGTAACCGCATAAACGTTCGCCTTATGATGGCGCCAGTTCGCACGCAATTGGAACGCAAGCAGAGGCTGCTGCTGCGCCAGATCGTTATCGACAATCAAGGCGGCCTTAGTCGTATAAAGATCGCCAACCGTTGCAAGCGCGTTTTCCCTGCCCTGCAACGCATCCATCAGTGTGGTGATATCGCCCGTCCGGTGGTGGTCGATATTAGACGTACCGAGGACGTGGCGCGCAAACTTCTGCAAATAGAAATTCTCTTCGTTGGTTGTGTGGTTGGAACCAATGATGCCGAATTTGCCGTTGCGCTGCTTGATTTCCGAGAACTTTTGCCCGACAGCCGCCAATGCTTGCGCCCAGGAGACAGGCTGGAGTTTTCCGTTGACCCTCATCAGGGGCGTTTCGAGCCGTCCAGGGGCTTTGGTGAAGTCGAAGGCGTAGCGTCCCTTGACGCAAAGGAACTCGCCGTTGACGCCCGAACGATCGCGGTTATTGCCGCGAATGATTTCGCCATTGCGGACACCCAGCGTCGTTTTGCAGCCGTTTGAGCAATGGGTGCAAATCGTGCCGACGTGATCCATCTCCCACGGACGTGTCTTATAGCGATACGCTCCGCTGGTCAGCGCGCCGACCGGGCAAATGTCGATACAGGCTCCGCATTCGTCGCAATTAAGATGGTCGGAATTGTTTGGAATGATCTCCGAGTGCACGCCGCGATTCCCAATGCTGAGCGCATTGACACCCAAGCCTTCGTCGCAGATCCGAACGCAGCGATAGCACAGGATGCAGCGGGCCGGGTCGTAGTAAACCACCGGCGACCACTGCTTCTCATCCTCATGAACCTTGATCTCGACAAAGCGGCTTTCCGCGGCGCCATAGCGGAAGGTCATGTCCTGCAGTTCGCATTCGCCGCCTTTATCGCAAACAGGACAGTCGAGCGGGTGGTTCGTAAGCAGAAATTCGAGCATGCCCTTGCGAGCGCCCTTTACCTGCTCCGAATCCGTATGCACCACCATGCCCTCCGCAACCGGCATTGTGCATGACGGCTGCAGTTTGGGCATCTTTTCAATTTCCACCAGACACATGCGGCAGGCAGCCTGAAGCGCGAGGCCATCGTAATAGCAGAACGCCGGAATCTCGATTCCCGCCTTCTTCGCGGCGTTGATCACCAACGTGCCCGCCGGAGCCTGCAATTGCCTGCCGTCTATGGTGAATGTAACCAGGTCAGCCATACATCCTTTACTTCACGCCCTAAAGCACGATCAACTCGGGAGATTGGGGGTCTTGCGTCTTCAACAAGTGGGCCTCAAATTCATCGCGAAACTTCTCGATGAAACCGATGGTCGGCATGGCCGCGGCATCGCCCAGGGCGCAGAATGTGCGGCCGAGCATGTTCCTTGCGAGTTCTCCGATGAGCGGAATATCCTCGGAGCGGCCATCTCCTTCATGAAAGCGGTCGAGGATTTTTTTCAGCCAAGTGGTGCCTTCCCGGCAAGGAATACACCAGCCGCAGCTCTCGTGCTGGTAAAACTTCATAGTGCGCATCGCAAGCTGAACGATGTCGGTATCTTCGTCCAGCACGACGACACCACCCGACCCGGCCATGGTCTTCAACTTCGCCATGGAGTCGAAGTCCATCGGCACATCGCACTCCTGGGCCTTCAACACAGGCGAGGAAGAACCTCCCGGGATTACCGCCTTCAACTTTTTGCCGTTCCGCATGCCGCCGCAGACCTCGTCGATCATTCGCAGCAGATTGAACCCAAGTGGCAATTCATAAACGCCAGGCTTGTTCACATGGCCCGAGATACAGAACAGGCGCGTTCCGCCATTCTTCGGCGTACCCAACTCGGCATAGGCGGGGCCGCCCATCCGGAGAATCGCCGGAACAGCCGAAAACGTTTCGCAGTTATTCAGTAGTGTTGGAGACTGCCAGGCGCCGACAACGGCCGGGAACGGAGGCTTTAGGCGCGGGATGCCACGCTTGCCTTCCAACGATTCCAGCAACGCCGATTCTTCACCACACTCATACGCGCCCGCGCCGGTGTGCGTGTAAATGTCGAAATCCCACCCGCTGCCGAACACATTTTTACCAAGGAAGCCGCGTTCGTAGGCTTCCGCAATGGCGCGGTCCACGATATCGATCAGATAGCGATACTCGCCACGGATGAAGACATAGCCCTTGTTGGATCCCACGGTCCAACCGGCGATCATCATTCCTTCCAGCAATTGATGAGGATCGTTCTCCATCAACAAGCGGTCTTTACAGGTGCCGGGCTCGCTCTCATCGGAGTTGCAGATGATATAACGCGGCTTATCGGTTTTGCGCGGCACGAAGCTCCACTTCATGCCCGTCGGAAAACCGGCGCCGCCGCGCCCACGCAGATTGGAAGCCTTCATCTCGTCGATAATGGCTTCGGGCGTCATCCCTAGCGCCTTCTTGACCGCCAGGTATCCATCAGTCGCGAGATACGTATCGATGGCCGCCGAATTCGGCAGAGTGAATCGCTGTGAGATGACTTTGACTTCGAGCGGACTCGGTTCGTTATAGATCATGCCTTAAGAAACCTGTTTCGTCCCCTGGGCTTTGCGGATATCTTCGATGAGTCGATCCAGACGTTCCGGCGTCACCTTGTGGTGGAAATCGTAGTTCACTTGAATGGCAGGAGCCCAGGAACACGCGCCCATGCATTCCACTTCCTCCAGAGAGAACAGCCCGTCGGCAGTCACCTGCTTGTTGCCGATGCCAAGAGTTTTCGATGCGTGTTCTAAGAGACTCTGACCGCCGACCAGAAGGCAGCAGATGTTCGTGCAAACCTGAACGTGATACTTGCCGAGCGGCTTGCGGTGAAGCATGGAGTAATATCCGATAACTTCATCCACCTGCATGGGAGCGATGCCGACGCGGTGAGCAATTTCGTCGATCACTTCTTGCGAAACATGACCAATTTCGTCCTGCGCGTAGAGCAGCATCGGCACAACGGCGGACCGCTGGCGGCCAGGAGGATAAATGGTTAAGATTCGTGCAAATTTCTCTTCGAGAGCGGGCGAAAACGTCATCTTTTATCGGTCCACATCCCCTAAGACAAGATCGATGCTCCCCATCGAAGCGATGGAGTCGGCGAGCAGACGCCCTTCGAGCATCGCTGGTATGGACTGCAGATTGGCAAAGCTCGGCGTTCGCATGAACAGGCGGTGCGGCTTGCTGGAGCCGTTACTTACGATGTAATAGCCGAGCTGGCCGCGCGGAGACTCGACCACCTGGAACACTTCGCCCGCGGGAACGGGGAAGCCTTCGGTCACGATCTTGAAGTGATAGATCAGCGCTTCCATTTGCGTCTTCATCTGCTCACGGTCGGGCAGGATGATGCCGGGCGCTTTCGCAATCCACGCTCCGGCAGGCATTCCGGCCAGGGCCTGCTTCACAATTCGGGTGCTTTGCCGCATCTCGTCCATGCGCACGAGGAATCGCGCATAGACGTCGTTGCCGGTGTATGTCGGCACTTCGAAATCGAACTTTTCGTAGCCTGAATAAGGATTGTCTTTGCGCTCGTCGATCTTCAAACCAGCCGCGCGAAGAATGGGGCCTGTCACACCAAGGTCGATTAATGTCTCCAGCGGCACGATCCCAACGCCCTTCGTGCGTTGCATCCAGATAGGATTCGCATTCAGAAGTTCTTCGTATTCATCGACTTTCGAATCGAATCCGTTGATGAAATCGGAAACAACCTTTTGCCACCCCCGCGGCGGCTCAAGCGCTAAACCGCCGACGCGAATGTAGCTCGTCATCATGCGCTGGCCGGAGAACATCTCGAAAATTTTGAGAATGTCTTCACGCTCGCGGAAGCAGTAGAAGAACATGCTCATCGCGCCCATGTCGAGGGCGTGCGTACCCAACCAGACCAGGTGGCTGTTGAGGCGAGTCAACTCGGAAAGCATCACGCGCATCCACTGCGCCATTTCCGGCACTTCCAGTTGCAGCAGCTTTTCGACAGCCAGCGCGTAGCAAAGATTATTGATCAGGTTGGCAAGATAGTCGACGCGATCCGTCAGCGGCGTCACTTGCTGCCACTTCTTAACCTCGCACTCCTTCTCGATGCCGGTGTGAAGATACCCAATCTCTGGACGAGCTCGGAGGATTGTCTCGCCGTCCAACTCCAGCAGCACGCGCAAGACGCCGTGGGTCGAAGGGTGTTGCGGTCCCATATTGAGGACCATGCGCCGGGCGGACGGCGCGGTGTCCGGTTCGGGAAACAAATCGCCCGGGCCTGGCATTGCCAGTTCGTGCTCGGCGTCGAGCGAGGCAACGTGTGTTTCTAGCTTGTCCAAGTTGTGATCCCTCGCATGCTGTTTCTCTCTTCGTCGCGCGTCATCTATTCATCCGCGTAAGAATACCGATGGCCGTGAACCGGGTAATCTTTTCGGAGCGGATGCCCTTCCCAATCCGCCGGCATCATGATTCGCTCCAGGTCGGGGTGGTTACTAAACGTTACGCCGAACAGGTCGAACACCTCACGTTCGTACCAGTTGGCGCCCCGCCAAACCGGCGTCACCGAATCGAGGCCATCGTGTTCGGAAATCCGCACCTTCAGCCGCAAGCGTCTGTTCTTGCTGATGGAATGCAGTTGATAGACGATTTCGAACCGTGGCTCCTGCGGCCACCAATCGACGGCCGTAACACCGGTCAACTGTTCAAAGGCAAAATCCTGTTTCAGCGCGCTGCATACTTCGACAATCCGTGCAGGATCGATGAAAAGGCTCACTTCGCCTAGTGCGAACTTTCCTTCGACGATAGCTCCTGGGAAACGTTGATCGAGAGGACCAGCAACGGGATGCTCCGCCAGCGGCTCAGGCAACACGCTTATTCTCCTGTTCTCTTTCGCCGTGGGCCTCTGTCGACCAATCGAGCACGCCCTTCTTCCAGATATAGAAAAAGCCGCACAAAACCAAGGCGATGAACAGCAGCATCTCGAAGAAGCCGAACAGTCGCAACTCGCGATAGACGACCGCCCACGGATAAAGGAATATGGCTTCGATGTCGAACAGAATGAAAACCATCGCGACCAGGTAAAATTTCACGCTATATCGTTCGCGGGCGTTGCCGACAGGCTCCATGCCGGATTCATAGGGCGAGTTCTTCACGCGATCTTTTATTTTTCGTCCAACGAAAGCCGAGGCGCCGATCATTCCGCCTGCAACGGCAAGCGCGATCAGAATTTGAATAAGCAGCGGAAAATACGTCTCTGCATACGTAGTTGGCATGTCGTTGGATTCCCGCGAGATGCAGCCGGAACTTTCACTATAATACGGATGACCATCGAGTTGAACCTTTTGGACATCCAGTGCAGCCACAAACAATTGAAATCACAGTAAATGGCGAGGCCACCTTTATTCCCGAAGGACAGAACGTCGAGACGCTTCTCAGGCGACTTGGAGTGCAGCCCGACAGAGTGGCGGTCGAGATCGATCGCCGCATTGTCGGGAAGCGGGATTGGGCGGCAACCGCTATCACAAATGGAGCCGAACTCGAGATAGTCGAGTTCGTCGGCGGCGGCTGACGTGCTTTTGCCGGCCGAGGGACATCCGCGGAGGGCGGAGATTCACGATACGCTAGCCTATTGACACTACACGCGAGTGGAGTAAAATTGGGGGGCTATTTCAGTCCAAACGGATTTCTGGGAATATGTTCAAAACGCGAAGGGCACGTCCTGATTTAGAACAACCCGAACGAGCTTATACCAGCACCGAAGTGGCCCGCATCGCCCAAGTCAGCCTGCGGCAACTACAGTGGTGGGATGAGCGGAAGGTAGTCTCGCCGCGCCATGAAGGGCACAAGCGCGTTTACGTTCCGGAAGAAGTCGTCGAAATTACAATCATCGCCGAACTGCGCCGCAAAGGCTTTTCTCTTCAAAAGATTAGGCGGGTGCTCCGTTTTCTTCAGCGGGAGATGGGGCGCAGGCTCGCCGAGACACAGGCTGGCGGTTCGAACCTGCATCTCCTTACCGACGGGCGGTCAATCTATCTTGAGGACCAGCAGGACAGGATCATCGATTTGCTGAAGCAAGCCCGCCAGCCTATGTTCCTGGTCTGCGTCACCGATCAAGTCCGGCGGCTGGACGACACGCCGCGAAAGTCCGTGCGCAGCGAAACCATGGGGGCGGCGCGCCGGAAATCGGCCGTCGTGTGAGCGGCTAAGTCGTCGGCACGATTCTCACGGCTTATTTCGCCGGCAACTCGAAAATCGCAAGAATCCAGTCCGTGTTTCTCCGCACCGCGTCCCCGCGTATTGACGTCTATACTGAAGGAAGAACTGCGAGGTTGAATGGCTGCCCAGCGGCGTGCTCTTTTTGTATTACCGGCATTTATCCTGGGCTGCGCCCTGGCCGGAGGACTCCTCGGCTCGAGCGGGCAACGGTCCGACACGGCGGCTCCGTCTGGTTCCGAAGAATCCGTGAACTCGGCGTTGAATTCGTTTGCCAAGGTGTACGACCTGGTTCAGCAAAACGAAGCTTCCAAAGTAGCGCCCGACAAGAGCATTTATAAGGGAGCCATCCCCGGCATGCTGCGGACACTCGATCCGCACTCCAATTTCTTCGACCCCAAAGAATTCGCAGCGATGCGCGAAGAGCAGCACGGCCTGTACTACGGTGTCGGCATGCAGATCGGCCCGCAACCACATTCCGGCAAAACCATGGTGATCGCGCCGTTCGGCGGCTCGCCGGCGTACAAGGCCGGCATCCGTCCGGGTGACATTATCACGGCCGTCAACGATAAGCGCGTCGACAACATGACAACCCAGGAGGTGGCAGACCTTCTACGGGGACCGAAGGACACTAAGGTTCAGATTATGGTCCAGCGGGACGGCGTCGAAAAGCCGATTGTGTTCAACATCATGCGTGGCGAGATTCCCCGCTACTCGATTGACGGCGCGTTCTGGATCAAACCGGGCATAGCCTACATCGATATCACCCAGTTCACGGAGACGACCAGCGATGAACTGGAAAGCGATCTGAAGAAATTTGGCGAACAGAACATCAAGGGTCTTGTTCTCGATCTCCGTAACGACCCGGGAGGATTGCTCCAGGAGGCGGTTCTCGTTGCGGGCCGCTGGCTGCAAAAAGGACAAGTGGTTGTTTCGCACAAGGGGCGCGCCTATAGCGAGAAACCATACCTGGCGCGCGGCACTCAATACGGCTTGAATTACCCGATCGTCGTGCTTGTGGATCGCTACACGGCATCCGCGGCCGAAATCGTAAGCGGTGCGCTTCAGGACCATGACCGCGGCTGGATACTCGGAGATACGACATTTGGCAAGGGCCTTGTGCAGACCGTTTATCCGCTTAGCGATAACACCGGACTGGCGCTGACAACCCAGCATTACTACACGCCGAGCGGACGTCTAATTCAGCGCGACTACTCAAAGATGTCATTCCTCGACTACTACTACGGACGGCCGACCACCGCCAAAGATCCCGCAGACGTGAAGCAGACCGATTTGGGCCGTGTGGTTTATGGGGGCGGCGGTATCGCGCCCGACGAGAAATACGAGCCGCCCAAGGCCAATCCGTTCCAAATCGCCGTCCTGCGCAAAAACGCGTTCTTCAGTTTCACGGCGCGGTATTTCGGCGACAAAGAGGCTCACCTTCCGAAAGGCTGGACGCCGGATGAGGCAGTGATGAACCAATTGCACGATTACCTCATGAAGAATGGCATTCAGTTCAGCGAAGCCGACTGGACGGCCAATCGCGACTGGCTACGGAACCGTCTGCAACAGGAGATGTACATCACGGCCTTCAGCCTGGAGGATTCGCGAAAGCTTCAGGTAGAAGAGGATCCCGAAGTCGCAAAAGCGGTAGACGCCATGCCTAAAGCTTCCGATCTGCTCGCGAAGATGAAGGCACATTCGGAAATCATCCGGGCGAGCTTGAAAAAATAAAAAAAGGTTAGAGAACCGCGCAACGCGCGCTCACGTGCGGCCCTCCGTTTGGAGTTTCCTTGACACGGGGCCGCATCGTGCCGGCAGGCGGGTTCGGATAAACCGCAGCAACCCGCGCACAGCGGCTCCGTTTCCAGAGTTCTGTAACTACTCGGCAAATTCGCGGCTGGTTTGGCCGGGTTCACCAGTTACACTGGCAGTAGCCCTTTGAGTTCGATTTCCAGTACAACTGTATCGCCGCAGGCCTCTTCAGCCCCGGCCGCGCAGATCACCGTGCTCGATACGGGCGGCCAATACACCCATCTGATTGCACGTAAGGTGAGGGAACTGGGTGTGTTTGCCGACGTACAGCCCAGCGAGACTCCGGCCGAACTGCTGCGGAATCGCAAAGGCGTTATTATTTCGGGTGGCCCCTGCAGTGTGTACGAAGTCGGCAGTCCCGATATTGATCCGGCTCTTCTGCGAAACGGTCCTCCGGTCCTTGGCATTTGCTACGGCCACCAACTGATTGCGCACCATCTCGGTGGGGCGGTGGAAAAAGGCGAACGCGGCGAGTATGGCATTGCTCAACTCAAGTTAACAGCCGACGATTTTCTGTGGAAGAACGTCGCGCCATCTCAGCAGATCTGGATGAGCCATCGGGACAGCGTGGCGCAACCGCCGCCGGGGTTCGCGATTATTGCTTCCACCGAGACATCCGGCGTCGCCGCGATGTCCGATTCAACGCGAAAGATCTATGGTCTACAGTTCCATCCCGAAGTCGTGCATACGCCGGCCGGCAAGGACATCCTGAGCAATTTTCTGTTCGGCGTTTGTGGAGCAAAGCGCGACTGGGATATATCGCAGCGAGTTCCTCTCATCGAAGAACAGATCCGCAAGATCGCCGGCGATCGAAGTATTTTCTTCTTCGTAAGCGGCGGCGTCGATTCCACGGTGGCCTACACGCTTTGCCTGCGCGCGCTTGGTCCGGAACGCGTATATGGAATGTACGTCGACACAGGATTGATGCGGCTCGAAGAAACCGAATTTGTCCAAACTATTTTCGAGCGCCTCGGGGCCGCGCATTTTCACGTCGAGCATGCAGATACGGAATTTCTGACTGTGCTCGCGGGTCTTCACGAACCGGAGCAGAAACGGCGCGCCATTGGCGAGCAGTTCGTGAAAGTCCAGGAACGTATCTTGCAGACGGGCCATTTCCTCGACGGTCATTGGATTCTCGGCCAAGGCACCATTTACCCAGACACAATCGAATCGGGCGGAACGGCGAAAGCGGATCTGATCAAGACGCATCACAACCGTGTCGCGGGCATTCAGGCCCTGATCGATAATAATCGAATCATTGAGCCGTTGACGTCTTTTTACAAGGACGAGGTGCGCGAAATCGGCGGCGAGATCGGCGTCCCGCAAGAATTTTTGGCGCGACATCCATTCCCAGGCCCGGGGCTAGCTATACGATGCCTTTGTTCTTCTCGCGGCGCGCGTCTGGTGGAGTCAGCGGACGGTTGGATTTTGCCGGTTCGATCTGTAGGCGTACAAGGCGATTCGCGCAGCTATCGCCATGTACTCGCTATTGAAGCAACGCCCACCAGCAACATGATTCGCAAGGAAGCTCCCGCTCTCACCAACCGGCGGCGCGATATCAATCGAGTAGTGGCGCTGGCCGGCGCACAATCGGCACTGCGCTCGATGAAATTGTTCGAGGCATATCTGACGCGTGAGAGGCTGGATATTCTGCGCGAGGCGGATGCGATTGTCCGCAGATTCGCCTCCGAAACCGGAATAGAACAAAGCGTATGGCAGTTCCCGGTTGTTTTGCTTCCTATTGGAACCACATCCGCGCGTGAATCGATCGTGCTCCGGCCCATCGATTCGATCGACGGCATGACGGCTGAGGCTGTCTTGATAGAACCGGCCCATCTGGAATGCCTTACGAACCAACTGCTTCAGATACCGGGAATTTGCGCAGTTTTTTACGACGTCACGAACAAGCCACCCGGAACGATCGAGTGGGAATAAAGCTCATTTCAGCAGTATGTGCATTATCGTCGCCGACGTATCGACGATAATGGTTCACAAACTGCATGTCTACAAACAGACCCATTAGCGGCGGCTCCCGCCGTAATTTCGTTCGATCCACCGCGGGTTTCCTCGCAGCCGCGCCCTTATTCGCGTGGCCGGCACAAACACCGGATAAGAGCCACGGCGGCCCAGCGCTGGCGTATGTTGGCACATACAGTTCGCCACAAGGTCCTGAAGGCAGCAAGGGACGCGGCAAAGGCATTTACCTCTTCGAAATGAATCGCTCGACGGGGGCACTGTCGCAGCGAGCGCTTTTCGAAAACGACTCAAATCCTTCGTGGCTCGCTCTCAATCCGTCCCGAACGCATTTGTATTCCGGGAATGAGACGGACACATACAAGGGCGCCTCTTCGGGATCGGTGAGCGCGTATTCCATTGAGCGATCGAGCGGACGTCTGACGCTCTTGAATACAGTGGCTTCGGGAGGCGCCGGCCCGGCGTATATCAGCGTGCATCCTTCGGGTAAATATGTTCTCTCGGCCAACTATGCGGGTGGCACAGTGGCGGTACTGCCCATTCGCGCTAACGGTGAAGTTGGCGATGCTACCGATGTGAAGCACGATCATGGACCGGTCGGCTCGCTACATGCAGCGAGTGCCCCTCCGGGCAGTTTTGCGATTAGCGGCCATGATAAACCGCACGCCCATACCATCGAATCCGACCCGTCCGGAAGGTTTGTGATTTCGACCGATCTTGGAATGGATCGCATCCTGGTCTGGAAGTTCGATAGCGAGCGCGGAAAGCTTATGCCGAACGATCCGGCCTTCGTACCGGTTCCGCCCGGAGACGGGCCGCGCCACATCGTATTCCATCCGAATAAGCGCTGGTTCTATTCGCTGCAGGAGGAAGGGTCGACGCTTATTGCCTTCGACTACGATGGCGCGACGGGAAAGCTGACGGCGAAGCAGACGATATCAACCTTGCCCAAAGGATTCACGGGCACGAGCTTTACGTCCGAAGTGAGAATTTCGTCCGACGGCAGGTTTCTCTACGCGGGCAACCGCCTGCATGACACGATTGCATTTTTTTCAATCGACGCCGCCGACGGCAAGCTTGCGTTCGTTGGCGAAGAGTGGACGCGCGGCGACTATCCCCGCAGCTTCACCATCGATCCCACCGGGAATTTCCTTTATTCGTGCAACCAGCGGAGCGATGCCGTCACCACGTTCCGTGTCAACCGGCAAACCGGCCGCTTGACGTTCACGGGGCAATATACACCGGTCGGAACGCCCGCAATTGTGGTGTTTCTAAGCTGAACCGGCGCGCGAATGGTGGGGAGGCGCAAGACCTTACGCTCAAATTGGACTAGTAGGTGGCCCGACCGCCGCTGACGTCGTAGCACTGACCCGTAACAAACGAGCAGTCCGCGCTCGCCAGAAAATGAACCACGGCCGCGACTTCTTCCGGTTTCGCAGTACGCTTCATGGGAATCCGGTCGGTCATATACGCGACTTGTTCGGGAGTCAATTGCTCCAATATCTGGGTCCGAACGACTGCGGGCGCAACGGCATTGACGCAGATCCCTTCGGTCGCGAGTTCCTTGCCGAGGGATTTCGTGAGAGCGATCACCGCCGCTTTACTCGCGGAGTATGGCGCCATTCTGGGATTGCCTTCTTTGCCGGCAATCGAGGCGATGTTGACGATCCGGCCGTAGCTGCGTTCGCGCATATGCGGGACCACGGCGCGGCAAAAGTGGAAAACACCTGTTGCATTCACCGCAATAACCTTGTTCCAGTCTTCGTCGGTCAACTCCCAAAGCGAAGCGGCGCGCCCCGCAATACCCGCATTGTTCACTAGGATGTCAAGGCGCCCAGCGCGCGCGAGAACCTTCTCGACAGCTAATTGGACCGACTCCGGTTGCGCAACATCGACTTCGACGGCGAAGGACGCTCCGCCCAGTGACGCAGCCATCCGCGTGGCGCCCGAAAAATCCCGATCCGCAACCACCACGATTGCTCCGGCGGCCGCCAGCCGCCTGGCAATGGCTTCGCCAATGCCCGTGGCCGCGCCCGTTACAATCGCGGTTTGTCCGTTTAATTCAAACATACTCATGCATTAGAAATCGTAGCGAACGGAGTGGTGCAAACCAAAACGCTCCGCCGGAATCGGCCAACGCCGGCCGAAGTTCGTCACGTGGAGTGTTGAAACCGCTTCGCTGAAGACGCTGGTAAAAACGTCCGCTCCTTGACGGTCGCGGTTCGGTGCAGGCAACCGGACGTCTGCATTACCTTTGGTGGCCCGCAGCGACTGGGCACTCCGTGACGGCGGTGGTCCCCGCAGGCAACCGGACGTCCGCCATGGGTAGTTCCTCACGGTCGCAGATCAGTTCCGAGCGGCGAGTATCAGCAAGCCGTTTCGCACTAGGAACGAATCTACTGGTCAGAGAACTAGGACTTATGGAAATTTAACGAGGCGGAATTCATGCAATAACGCAGGCCAGTCGGCTTTGGGCCGTCATCGAAGACGTGCCCCAGGTGAGCATCGCACTTTGCACAGCGTACTTCGTTTCGCGTCATGCCGTCGGTCAGATCGACGCGCGAAACAACGTTTTCCTTAGCGATAGGCTGCCAGAAACTGGGCCATCCGGTGCCGGATTCGAACTTTGTATCGGAGGAAAACAGCGTGTTGCCGCAACAAATGCAGCTATAGAGTCCGTGCTCGTGATTGTTCCAATATTTGCCGGTGAAGGCGCGTTCCGTGCCCGCATGGCGAGTAATGGCGTATTCTTCCGGCGTCAGTTGGCTCTTCCACTCCGCATCCGTTTTCACAACCTTCTCCACTTTGACTTCTCCTATACGTTTGCCAGTCTGATCGAATTCCACGAGTTTCACGAGCCGGGGCTTTCCGCGAGATCCCATGGCTGCGCTTGCTCCCGGGGCTAGCAGCGTGGTCGCCAACGCAATTCCGCCTCCGAGAAAAGTTCGGCGGTTCACGTTATCCATGATAGTCCTCCTCAAGCTGGTCTGAGCATATCTCAGAATTCCAATAGCGTGTCCTCACTTAGCGTGTCCTCACTCTATGATTCGCGCGGGGAATCGGGAAGGTTACGGGTCTATTCTTGTGAGGGATAATCTTTATAGAACCGTTCGTTAGTTTGGAAGGGATACGCGGATACGCGTGCAATTTCGATATGCCGATTTTTGAATATAGCTGCGAAGACTGCGGGACAAAATTTGAGAAGCTGGTGCGGCGCGCCGCGGAAGCCAGCGAACTCAGTTGCCCGTCGTGTGGGCACGCCCATTTGCACCAGGAATACTCAACGTTCTCCGCGCAATCGGGCGGAGCAAAAGAGGTTCAGCCGACCGGCGGTTGCGGTGGTGACATGTGCGATACCGGCTTCTGCGGCGGCGGCATGTGCGGGATGAACTAGCGGCCCCGGGCGCCGATTACCGCGTCTTGACAAGCGAGTCCCCCGGGGATTTCGTGCCTTTTGCTCGCAAACGTCATCTATTTTCATTCGCCATTCCATCGGCAAATTTTCTTGTAGCCGCCGGGCGGCATTCGCTAGTCCATCCGGGAGAAGGTCGGCATTGACTTTCGTTATCTATTCGCCAACAATGGAAGAGAGACTGGGAGAAACACCATGGCGCTTACAAGAAGACAGAAAGAATTGATGGATTTCCTCTCTGAGTTTATCCGGAAAAACGGTTACAGCCCCAGCTACGAGGAAATCGCATCGGGATTGAACCTGGCCTCGCTGGCGACGGTGCATAAGCACATTCAGGCGCTTCAGGCTAAGAACTATTTAAGGCGGAGCTTCAATCACAGCCGTTCGCTCGAGATCGGAGAACGGTATGTCACTGAAGAGCAGGCGCGCCATACAGGAGCCGATTTTGCGGTGCAATTGATGGGCCGCATCGCGGCGGGCACCCCGGTCGAGGCGATTCAAAACCCGGAAGCGTTGCACTTCTCCGATTTCGCTCGTTCCGATTCGACGTACGCGCTCCAGGTCCGGGGCGATTCCATGATTGAGGATCACATCTGCAGCGGCGATTTTGTACTGGTTGAGAAGAACGATCCCGTGAAAAACGGAGACATTGTCGTAGCCCTGGTCAACGGCGACGAAGCAACGCTGAAGCGGTATTACAGCGAGCCTGACGGCAGAGTACGCCTTCAGCCGGCGAATGCCACAATGGAGCCTATTTATGTCGATCCAGGGCAACTTCAGGTGCAAGGGCGCGTGCTTGCGGTAATGCGCAAGTATTAGCCACCGTTCACGGGAGCGAGTAAGCCCTGCCGGGAGAGTGAGTTCCGGGATTCCTGGCAGCGTGAGCCGGATGCTACATTAGTTCAAGATGACTACCGGCCAGAGCCAATCGGGTGGGTCTGCGGGCAGCACCATTAGAAAGTTCGTTTTTTGGGATTTCCCGCGAGCTTCCTGGCCGTACGATGTCGTCGTCACCCTCATTCTAATTTTCATCTTTGTCACGCCGCGAAGCTGGTTTCGGGATCAGCCTCGCGCGGATCGAGTGGTTTTGCTCTCCTCCACGGCTGGATCTGTCCGGGTTTATATTGAGCCTGGCCTACTCCAGAACGTGCCGGAGAAGTTGCGGCCGCATCGGGCTGCCGAGTTGATCCAGCAGCGGACAGGGAAACTGCCACGTTCCGTACACGTGGAGCCTATACGCGATCAGGCGGAGCCTGAAGTAAAAGGCTTTATCGCGTATACCACTCCCTAGTTTTCGCGTCTTTTCTAATAGCTGAATGAACCGCTTATTTGTGGTAACCGTGCTCTCGCTTTCCGCCCTGGCATGGCTCGCTCCCGCCGAGACCGTTCAATCCGCGCTCGCGCGCATGGATGCCAGCGCTCCGCAGTTTCACAGCATGAGCGCCAATTTGACCATGGTCACGTATACGGCGATTCTGAGCGATAGCACCACGGAATCGGGTGACGTGAAAATGGAGCGCAGCAAGGCCGAAACGCGCGCCCTCATTTCGTTCACCGGCAATAGTCCCCGGACGATCGCGTTCCTCGATAAGACCGTCCAAATCTACTACCCCAATCTGAAGCTAGTACAGGTGTACAAACTCGGCAAGAGTTCCAAACTCCTTGACCAATATCTGTTGCTTGGTTTCGGCACGTCCGGCAAAGATCTGGCAAGGGGCTACGACATTAAAATAGCCGGAACCGAGAAGATCAACGGGCACGATGCGACAAAGCTGGAACTCACGCCGAAAGAAAAGAGCGTAAGGGAACAGTTGAGCAAAGTGGAGATGTGGCTGCCGCTCGATTCCGGATATCCTGTTCAGCAGAAGTTTTATAATCCCTCCGGAAATTACCGTTTGGCCACCTATACCAATTTCGAGCTGAATCCTCCTTTAGGCGCAGGATCGTTGAAGTTAAATACCCCCCCGGACGTGAAGGTCGAACACCCCCAATAAGTCTGGCCTGAAGCATTAGGAATGGCAGAGAGCAAGAAGAAGGCGCCACGCCTCGCATTTATCGACTGGACAAGAGGACTTGCGGCATTCATTATGCTGCAGGGACATTCCTTCCACTCATTCACCCGCGGCGATCTGCGGGACCAGGGGCCGTATGTGCTCTCGCAATTTTTCGGCGGCGAAGCTCCGGCGATGTTCCTGTTTATCACCGGCATCACGTTCGCTTTCCTCATGGACAGCCGTGAGCGCCAGGGAGCCTCCGCCTGGAAACGCGTCCAGGCAGCCTTGCGGCGATCGGGATACCTGTTCCTGCTCGCGTTTCTATTTCGCATTTCACTCTTCGCCATGGGATACCCTTACAGCCCCGCGAAGGAACTGCTGCGAGTGGACATTCTGAATTGCATGGGCATGACCATGCTGGTGCTGGCACCCATGGCCGTGTTCAGCACGATTGAGCGAGTCCGTTTCTGTGCCATCGTAGGACTTTTGATTGCCGTTTTGTCGCCTTTAATCACGATGATCGATAATCCCGGCATACCGTGGATCGCCCGCGCTTACTTCGTTCCGAACTTCAACTACTTCAGCGTATTCCCCTGGGGATGCTTTCTGGCATTCGGCATGTCCGTCGGAAGCATCTTCCGCCTCGTTAAGCCTGAAGACATGGGCAAGGTGATGCAGTGGATGATGCTCATCGGCATCGGCCTAGTAATGGGCGGGCAGTACTTTTCGAATCTGCCGTACTCGGTTTACGCCAAGGCGGAGTACTGGCTGAACAGTCCTGGCCTCGCGGCGGTCAAGTTGGGAGTTGTGCTGATACTGATGGCGGTCGCCTGGGTCTGGGTCCATGGCGCGCTTGCGCATCGCTGGAGCCTATTCTGCCAATTAGGCACTACGTCGTTGCTGGTCTATTGGGTGCATATCGAGCTGGTTTACGGGCGCTGGTTCGGAATCTGGAAGGAATCCCTAACGGTTCCGCAGGTGGTGCTCTTTTCAGCGGTTCTGGTCGTTCTGATGACTCTTCTTTCGATAGCGCGGAAGCGCGGCTTCCTCTCCGGAGCATTTCTACGATCAAGCCTGATGCCCAGCCCGCGCGGAGCGTCCGGCGACTGACCGCGCCGACGTAGCTTCGGTTCTTTCTTTTGGCTAGACTTGAAAACACGATGCGCATTCTGGTGGTGGAAGACGAAAAACGGATCGCCGATTTCCTGTCGCGGGGATTGGAGAGCGCCGGCTACGCAGTTGACGTAGCGAACACTGGCGCCGCTGCCGTCGATATGGTGCACTCCACCGAGTATGATCTTGTCATTCTCGATCTCGGACTGCCCGATACAGACGGCCTTTCGGTCCTGCAGAAGATTCGCAATCGGAAGGTGATTCCTCCGATTCTGATTCTTTCCGCCCGCGATTCGGTGGACGACCGCGTCAAGGGGTTGGAACAAGGAGCCGACGATTACCTCGTAAAGCCATTCGCATTCGTGGAACTGCTGGCGCGTGTACGAGTGCTTCTCCGGCGCGGGCAACCCACGCCCGAAAAGCTGCAGGTGGGCGACTTGGCCCTCGATTGCATCCGGCGGAAAGTGACACGCGCCAATGAAGGCATTGAACTCGCACCGAAAGAGTTCAGCATTCTCGAATACATGATGCGCAACCGCGGGCGGCCCCTCAGCCGAACTATGATTGTCGAGCACGTCTGGGACATGGATTACGACGGGCTGACGAACATTGTGGATGTCTACATCCGTCATTTGCGCAGCAAAATCGACGATCAGTTCCCGCTCAAGATGATTCATACGGTCCGCGGCATCGGCTATATGCTGGACGCTCCGGACCCGCAGGAATCCACGCATCCACCACACACGGAGGACGCTTCTTCGCATTCTGATAACCGGTAGCGGACCATGAAGACGCTTGTACAGCGAATCCGAAGCATCACGATATTTCGGACGCTGCGTTTTCGCCTGGCAAGCACATTCCTGCTGCTATTGACCGTCATCACCATCGCGCTGGGCCTGGTGGGAACGGCATTGCTGCGGACAATCCTGGCGGGGCAGAGCGAGCAGGCGCTGGTAGATGAACTGGCCGCGCTCCGCGGTTATATTCATTTCGACGAAAGTGACGGTCATCCATACTGGTTCGCGGACATGAGCGATCCGGATGAAGCGGCCGCCGTCGACCGGCTTCAGCGGGCATACGTTGTAGCCGGTGAAGACGGGACCGTATGGTACGGCACGACCGGCCATGCGTTCGATCCGATGACCAATCGTTCCGCAATCCTCCAGGAACTGAAGCAGATCGAAGCGACGAAGACTCCCATCTTCAAAACGATTCCAGGCGACGATTACGGGCCCTATCGTGTAGTCAGCAGCATCCTGGTGGACACTGTGCACCATCGCAACTGGTATGTAGCCTTAGGCCGCAGCCTCGCCGACAACACGCAACTCCTGAACCGTTTTCGCCGCTATTACTTTTTCCTGTTCACGCCGGTCGCGATTCTTCTGTGCGTGCTGGCAAGCTGGTTTTCGGCGGGGCGCGCTTTGACCGCGCTGCAGGCGGTGGAGCACGCGGCGCGCGATATTACCGGCTCCAATCTGGGGCTGCAGATCCCGCTGCGAGGGGCCAACGATGAGCTGGACCGGCTAATCGAGTCGTTCAATCGAATGAGCCGGCGTTTGAAGACGTCGTTCGATCAAATCCGCCAGTTCTCAACCGACGTTTCGCATGAGCTGCGAACCCCACTGACCGCGATTCAAGGGCAACTGGAGGTGGCGCTGTTCACGGCAAGCCGTCCCGAGCAGCTTCGGGAAGCGATTGAGAACGCGCTACAGGATGTCGAACGCCTCTCGAATCTCATTCGGGCTCTTCTGCTGCTCTCGTATTCGGAAACGGGGCAACTGCCGATTCATCGGACCCGCGTGGACCTGAACGAGATGGTTGTGGACCTTGTCGAGCAGTTCCAGATCCCGGCTGAAGCGGCCGGCGTGCAACTCAGCACTTCGCGCGCGGAGAGCGTCCCCTGCGAAGCCGATCGAACGCAGATGGAGCGGGTGATTACAAACCTGCTCTCGAACGCGCTTAAATATACGCCCTGCGGGGGCACGGTGAAGGCATGGGCCGAAACTGTCGGCGAGCAGGCTCGCATTATCGTGGAGGATTCCGGCATTGGCATCCCAGCGGACCATCTGATGCATATTTTCGACCGCTTTTACCGGGTGCCCGATCCGAATCCCGAAAAGGGGCTAGGCCTGGGCCTCAGTTTTGTCTCGAGCATCGTCAAATCGCACGGCGGGGAGATACACGTCGCAAGCGAGGTAGGCCGAGGCTCCAGGTTCACCGTTACACTGCCGACGCGAGGAGCAGTAATCACTGCGGCGGTGGCCGCGCCGGTCACGACAGAAACCCGAACGTAGGCTCAATTGGATCGAAAGTGTGCGGGCACGGCGAATCAGTGTACACGCATACGGTGCTTCTCTTTGAAGACCAGCTCGTCGAAAATCGCCAGCACCTGCTTGCGGTAGGCGTACATCCGCTGTAGCGAATCCCGGAAATTATCTTCGTAACGTCGTGGTTTCAGCCACTTGGCGAGAATCGGCTTCGGCACGTCGATATCTTCCCGAAGGGCATCCGCGGGGTGTCCGCGCAGGAATAGCCCGTAGAACATCGCAGCCTCCCGCTGCGGCGCCAACGGGTCCATTTCTTCACGACCCAACATGATCAAGCCATAATCGTACAACGAAAACGGCGTATTGAAAAGGGTATCTGTTGAAACCAGAAA
Source organism: Bryobacterales bacterium KBS 96 (assembly GCA_000381625.1). GTDB lineage: Bacteria > Acidobacteriota > Terriglobia > Bryobacterales > Bryobacteraceae > KBS-96. Next base: position 5,159,187 of record KB906767.1, on the reverse strand, counting down.
CGTGTTCCCTAGTACCTGAAACAACAGCGTTGCCGACCGTGATTTCTGAAACTTAGAGGGCTTAATCGCTATCTAAAATTGCCAGTTTGCGTCAAGATGCAATGTGCGGCGTTGGCTCGTTTCAGCAAGTCGAGAAATAGGGAACATTCCGTCCGGTACGTCGTTTACTATTTGGACTATATGGCCTTCTGTACGAATTGCGGGACCCAGCTTTCGAACGATGCGCGCTTTTGCCTGAACTGCGGCACGCCGACTGGCAGTGGAGCGGTTGCCGGGGCGAACACATACCCGCCGGCACTCCCGCCGGAGCCTTTGCAATACAACATTGAAGGGCACAATCTACAGGTCGCGCGCGTGCATCTGAAGCCCGGCCAGGAAATTTACGCCGAAGCCGGCAAGATGGTCTACAAGTCTTCGAATGTTTATTGGGAGACTCGTATGACCGGAAACAGTCTCGGCCAGAAACTGCTCGGGGCGTTCAAGCGCAAGCTGATGGGCGAATCGATCATGATGACGCATTTCCACACGGAGTTGGCTGGGGAAGTCGGTTTTGCGGGACACTATCCCGGCAAAATCCACGTCTTCGACCTGGCTGCCGGTCAGAGCATTATGGTCCAACGGGACGGGTTTCTGTTTGCCCAGTCCACTGTCCAGTTGGACATCGCGCTGGTGCGGCGGCTGGGAGCGGGCTTATTGGGCGGCGAAGGCTTCATTCTTGAAAAGCTGACCGGCCCCGGCAGCGTGTTCGTTCACGCGGGCGGAGACTTCGTCGAGTTCGATCTTGCCGCCGGGGAACAGATTCAGGTTCAGACCGGGCATCTGGTCGCTTTCGATCCAACCGTCGATTACGATATTCAGATGGTCGGCAGCATTCGCACGGCGATTTTCGGCGGCGAAGGCATTTTCCTGGCGACAATGACCGGACCGGGAAGAGTAATTGTTCAAAGCCTGACGTTGGAGCGACTGCGGCACGAACTCGCTCCTACGGCGCATGGCGGCGATGAGCACCGCGCCGTGGACATGCTCGGCGGCGGCGTTGTTGGCGGCGTGATTGGCTCCATTTTGGGGAGCGACGATTAACGCGGGTGCATCGAGCGGCAGATAGAAACGTACTGTGCGCAGGCTCTCAGATTCGATATTCAGGATGACGGGCGAGAACCGTGGATCAGGCTCTTAGCCTGGCTTTAGGAACTAACCGCTATGCGCGCTTTACGGCCCAGTTGATTTTTCGTGGCGCAGGCTCTTCAGCCGGGCTCCTCCGCGTGCAGAGTCGAGGCGAGTCTCGGCACGGCGGACAAGAGTGTCCGCGCCACCACCGACTAAATCTTTCTTGTAGGATCACAGTCTGCATTCGAAGGTTTCGGCCGGCTGCCACTGCAGGGCGTTGTGGATGTCCTCACCCGGCGATACTTTCACGATTTTCCCGAGGAATTTCTCATTCTCGATCTCGATGCTCGATTCCTGAATGATACGGCGATACTCCAGATAACCGAGATCGACGGCGCGAACTACCGCCCAAAAGAAGCGAACCATCCTGTACAGGGCGAGAATTGTCCATTGGCCGAGAGACCGGCGATCCTTTGAAACGTTCATGTGACGAAGCAGAATCAAAAGCCCGGCGACAACGGCCATTGTTACCGGCGCCCAGTGCGAAAATTCAAGTACCATGCGTTATCCTCCTCCAGGATGTATGTACCAACCAGCGATGGGGTTCGATTCCAAGTTAGGCTAGCGCGGGCGTGAAAACTATTGCCTCACCCGTGAGATTTAGTAGCGGCGTAAGGTGTTTGGAGTAAGTGGCCGCGTTCGTAAGCCGCCTGCAAAATGCCGTTAGGACCTATAATTTCGACCCTCGAAAATTCGGCATCATCGTCGGCCAGCAGAGCTTTCGTAGTCGCTGACGCCTCGTCATAGGAACAATGGAGACACTCTGCCGAGTTCGAACCCGCGCTTACTCGTACTATCCAATGTGACAACCGGTATTTTCCTTTTCAGAGGCAAGGAGCGGACGTCCTCGATGAAAGGCTGGGACGACGGCCAAACCTTCCGGATTCTTCTCGCGACCCGCGCGCTTGACGTTCGGATCGTGCTTACTTGATTGATTGAATCAGGAATGGAAGCAAACCGAAATACTGTAACGGCTATCGAAGTACGTCAGGTGTTAAGGATACGTACCAGTACGATGACGCATTTGTGCCGATTTGGAACAGGATCGCAGGATGACTCTTAGGAGCCGATCCCACCGCTCCCACTACCGCAATATATCTTGTTAAGAAGCACACCGGATTTATTTGCCACGATGCAACGCAATGCCCCGATTATTTCGATTCAAAAGCTTCTCCTTCAGGAGCATAAAGCATCTCGTCTGAAAGGCCGGCGTTGAGCGCCCCGGCTCTTGCGGCGGCCCGTACGCGAGCCCGTTACAAGGTCCTTGGCATGACGGTGGCTCTCGCGGCCATTACCTATCTCGACCGCGTCTGCATTTCGATCACCGCTCCCGACATGATGCGCGATTTGAAACTCAGCCGTGTCGAGATGAGTTTCGTGTTCAGCGCGTTCACCCTTGCCTATGGCATTTTCGAAATTCCGACCGGGTGGTGGGGCGACAAAGTTGGCACGCGGCGGGTTCTTACCAGGATTGTTCTATGGTGGTCCGTCTTCACGATGATGACCGGCGCCGCGTTCAGCTACGTATCGCTGCTCCTCATACGATTCTTGTTCGGCGTTGGCGAAGCGGGCGCATGGCCGAATGTTGCGCGGACGTTTTCGCGCTGGTTCCCGATGAAGGAGCGCGGCGCCGCACAAGGAACGTTCTTCATGGGCGCACATCTTGCCGGAGGCTTGACACCATTACTGGTAGCGGCGCTGCTTGGGTATTTCCACTGGCGGGTGATGTTCGCGGTTTTCGGCTCGGTGGGTTTCGTATGGGCGATTGCCTGGTTTCGATGGTTTCGCGATGAGCCCGCGGATCATCCGTCGGTGAACGACGCGGAACTGGCGTACATAGAAGCGGGCCGGCACGCGTCCGATAGTCATCAAATGGGACGCGCGGAATGGAAAGCGTTGCTTGCAAACCGCTCCGTGCTCGGACTCTGCGGGATGTATTTCACGCAGACATATGGTTTCTATTTCTACATCACATGGCTGCCGACATATCTGAAGGCTACGCGCGGTTTTTCCGCTGTTTCGCTCGGGATTGCCGCTGGTTTGCCGCTAACGCTCAGTGTTCTGGCGGATCTGCTCGGGGGTCTCACAACGGATCGTCTGACCGCGCGCTTCGGTTTGCGGATTGGCCGTGCTTCGGTAGGCGGGGGATCGCTGGCGGCGGCCGGAATCTTCATGATCGCGGGGACGCTGTGTCCTCAGTCGATCCTTGCGGTGGTGTTAATCTCGCTGGCGGGAGCGGCCTCCAATTTCCTGCTAGGGGCCGCGTGGAGCACCTGCATTGAGATCGGCGGCGATCATACCGGCGTCGTAGGCGCGGCGATGAACACTTCCGGGCAAGTGGGCGGCGTGCTCAGCCCCATTGTGGTTGGCTTAATTGTCCAGCATTTTGCGAATTGGAATGCGCCGCTCTACATCACGGGCGTACTCTATCTGCTCGGCGCAGTCTGCTGGCTGTGGATCAACCCGGCCCGCCGGCTTGCGGTTGAGGGATGATTTAACTCCCGGCTAGCACTGCTTCAATCAGACGCGGACCGTGTTCTCCGATTGCGTGGCTGAATTGGCGCCGGAATTCTTCGGTGTCGGCAGCTCTTGCAGCCGGCACACCCATGGCTTGAGAAAGCATTACCCAATCCAGATCCGGCCGACCGATATCGATCATCTTATTCGCCGCCGGACCAAAGCCTTCGGCGCCAGTGCGGCGCATCTCGACATCGAGAATGCCATAGCGCCGGTTGGAGAAGACGACGACCGTGACGTCGGCCGATTCGCGCGCCATGCTCCACAGGGCCTGCGGCGTGTACATTCCGCTTCCGTCGGCTTCGAGCGCGATGACCTTGCGTCCGGGACAAGCCACGGCCGCGCCCAGCGCCACGGGAAGTCCCTGACCGATTGACCCACCGGTCACGGGCAAATGGTCGTAAGGAGCTGCGCGAAGCAGGTGATTCCACACCGGCGCGCTCGAGGAAACCGTCTCGTCCGAAACGATCGCGCCTTCAGGAAGGAGTGCGCTGACAACGGCTCCGACGGTATCCGGCGTGAGGTCGCCAAATTCGGGCAGCGGAGTAGGCGCTTGCGTGTTTCGCTCCGTGTGTGACTTCCCGCAGCCGCATTCATGGACCAGTGCGGCGAGCGCGGAAGGGCCATATTCGTCGATCTTCGCCAGATGGTGGATTTCGCAGCCTTCCGGGAGGAGATCGCTTGGGCATCCTGGGTATCCGAAAAACGAGACCGGAGGCTTCGCTTCAACGAGGATGATATGGCGCAGACCGGCGAGCGCTTGCCGAGCCGGCTCCGGGAAATAGGGAATGCGGCACGGTTGAAAGCGACCCCGACCCGATTCCGTTCGGGCGGCGTTGCGGTCGGCGAAGACACGGACGCCGGTTGCAGATACGAGTCGGCCCGCCGCTTCAAGCGCGGCGCCGGTCAGCGCCGTTCCACCGAGAAGTAATCCGACATTCTGTTGGGAACGGAGCAGATTAGCCGCTTCGTGGACTGCGTCGTCACCCGCTTCCTCGCGAGTCGGAAAGGCCATGGCCGCCACGGGTTCTCCGGCATCGGACCAGGAGATATCGGCTGGAATAATTAGCATGGAGACTTGCCCCGGCGGCTTAACCGCCGCCCCGATGGCCGCCAGCGTGGCATCCCCCAGTTCGTCCCCCTGGCGAACGACGTGGATGTCGTCTGATACTCCCGACGCAAAGGCAGGAATGTCCGCCGAGAGTGGAGCATCGTAGCGCAAGTGCCGCGTCGAGTGCTCGCCGACAATGCTTACGATTGGCGATCTTGCTTTACGCGCGTTGTGAAAATTGGAAAGGCCGTTCGCGAGCCCGGGTCCCAGGTGAAGCAGCGTAGCGGCCGGTTTCCTCAGCATGCGCGCATAGCCATCCGCGGCCCCCGAACAAACGCCTTCAAAGAGGCAAAGAATGGCGCGCATCCCAGGCACGCGGTCGAGAGCGGCAACAAAGTGCATCTCCGACGTCCCCGGATTCATAAAGCACGTCCCAATCTCGTTGTTCACGAGAGTTCTCAGCAGACACTCAGCTCCATTCATGGCGACTCTTCCGATGAGAGCACACCGCATTATCCAGCGGGCCGACAATTCGTTGCAGAAATTTCCGCTTATCTTGACACCAGGGCGGGTTCGCGCGAGTCCAATGATTCGTAATGAAAAGAGTGCGACATCGGGACGAGTTTGATGCCATCCGTGGGAATCTTGCCGAAATGGGGCAGATTACCGTTACGATGCTCAACGAAGCTCTTGCCACAGTGACGAGCAACGATCCCGCCGCGGCGGAGAGAACTCACGAACTCGAGGCGCGAATCGACGATCAAAACCGACAGATTCACGAACAATGCTTACAGGCAATGGCCACTCCAGGAAGACGCGGCGACGAGGCGCGTCTGGTAACCGGCATCGTCGGAGCGATCGTGGACCTCGAATTGATTGGCGATTATGCCGACGAGATTGCGACATTGGGAGCATCCATCCAGCGCCGCCCTACGTCACGAATTCTTCACCGGATTTCCGAGCTCGGAAGGCGAATCAACGGAATGCTCTCGACGGCAATTGAGGGATGGGCGAGCGACGATCTCGACGACGCGCTCGCGATGAGACCACGGGAAGCAGATCTCCGGTCGGAGTGCCGCGTGCTGTACGACAAGCTTTTCAAGCTGACGAGCGTTCCCGGCGATGGCGGCGTGTACGTGCATCTGCTGTTGATCTGCAAGCACCTGGAGCTGATTGCGCGGCACGCCGCCAGCATCGGCGAACAGGCAGCGGCAGCGATTCCGGTTCCGGAAGTCGTCTACTAACGCGGCGGAGTGGAATCCACCGCAAAGCATTCACAGCTTTTCTTTCGATCGTTTAATCAACGAAATCAAGTAGTAGCGAAGACACGATGAAACGCGCGGGCTTTTTGGCTGCTACTTCTCGATTACGTCCGGGCGCACAGGAACGCACTCCGGCGGAACGAGAGAATTCCATGAAAACGATTTTGGCGCTCGCCGCCGCGGTATTGCTGGCCGCGAGCGGGTCTCAGGCGGAAGACACCCTGGCAGTGAGCGGAACCCCCATTCCGAAGCAGTTGCTGGCCCAGAACTACGGCACAATGCCGAAAGGGGTGGGCGCGTACGATCTGAGCATTTGCAACGTGACGAACACCCGACAGTCGGTGGTGAGCAGCCAGATTTACCAGGCCCTGACTCAATCAAATATCGCGCTGAAACCGATTGGCAGGCAGATCATTCTCGCCTCCATTTTGCAGAACCAGCGGCGCAATCTACTGAACATTCTCAACGTTGCTCTCAGCTCCGCCACCGGTGTGTTTTCCATTTTGAGCACGTCCAGATCGATGAATGTTCCGGGGAGTGTGAATACGTCGGTTGGGCTCGGAGCCATCGTACTGGGGCAGATCACGAACAGCCTGCGTCCGGTGCTGCCACCCGACAAAGTGGAAAAATTCGATCGCGACGTCCTTGAACCGGCGCTGGTTCTCGATGGTGGCTCGTGCGTCGAACGCACGGTTTTTACGATGACGGAAGGCAAGAAGACCCAAGCGGGGGCGTTGAGTTTCCACATGAGGTAGTTGGGTCCACCCGGTTTTGAATAATTGCGAAACCCGCGCGTGGGCGGCTCCGATTTCGGACTCCGGCTTGCGCCAGCGTCAGCGGCGTGAAAAAGTAAGGATTGTACTCGAACCGTCTGTCCTGGTCTCTTTCCGCTAACGCCTACTCGCAGCGGGTTTCGCGACTCGTGAGCGACGGTATTCCGCTGCTCGATCTTGCTTCTTCGAATCCCACCGCAGTGGATTTCGACTATCCGCACCGGGAAATCGCGGATGCGTTGAGCAAGGCAGGCGACCTCAGTTACATGCCCGATCCGCTGGGAGAAACGAGGTCGCGCGAGGCAGTGCAAACGTACTACTCGCGGCGCGGGCTCGACGTCGAAATTGATCGCATTCTGCTGACGGCAAGCACCAGCGAGGCGTACGGTTATTTATTCAAGCTCCTTTGCGACCCGGGCGATGAGGTGCTTGTGCCGCAGCCATCTTACCCCCTGTTTGAATACCTCGCATCGCTGGAATCAGTGCGGATCGTTCCGTATTGGCTACGCTACGACGGAAGCTGGCATATCGATTTCGAAGATCTGAAGCAGCGGATCTCGAGGCGAACTCGCGCGATTGTCGTAGTCAATCCGAATAACCCGACCGGCTCGTTTCTGAAGAACAATGAGGCGGACCGATTACTGCTCCTTGCCGCGGAACGAGGGATTCCAGTCATTGCCGACGAAGTTTTCTTCGATTACCCACTGGCCCGGACAGCGACGACACTGGTTAATCGCCATGACGTACTTTCGTTCTCGCTAAACGGGTTATCAAAGGCGGCGGGCATGCCTCAATTGAAGCTCGGCTGGATTGTCCTGAACGGTCCGGCGGCAGAGCGTGAACGCGCCCGGCGGCGGCTTGAATTGATCCTCGATACCTATCTTTCGGTCAACACGCCGGTTCAGCGCGCGCTTCCGGCGTTGCTTGCAGCCGGAGAATCGATGCAGCTTCAGATTGCCAACCGGATTCGCAAGAACCTGAACATCCTGGTGGATTTGCTGCGCGATTCCGCGGCCTATCCCTTACATACGGAAGGAGGGTGGTCGGCGATTGTGCGGCTTCCGGGCACGCAGCACGAAGAGAAGTGGCTATTCGATCTGCTTGAGCAGGAAGGCGTGATTGCGCAGCCCGGATATTTCTTCGATTTGGAGTGCGGTGGCAGCCTGGTTGTGAGCCTGATTACGCCGCTGGGAATCCTCCACGAGGGGATTTCCCGGATGAAGAAACTGGTCGATGAAGTTGCGGGATGACGGATGCTAGGATGAATACTTGTCAGGCTCCGGGCTCCGTGCAATGGGCGGCTGCAAACCCCGCCAGGTCCGGAAGGGAGCAACGGTAGCGGTTTAGCTCGTGTGCCGCGGATCACCCGGGGTCTGGCAGAGCACTCCTGTACGCATTCCCATGTACCAAGTCATTGCGAGGAAGTACCGCCCGCAAACCTTTGAAGATCTGATCGGGCAGGAGCCTGTTCGAACCACGCTCGAAAACGCCATTCGAACGAGCCGTCTGGCGCACGGCTACATCTTCGCGGGGCAGCGTGGGACGGGCAAGACCACCGTGGCCCGCATTCTCGCGCGTTGTCTGAATTGCGTAAAGGGGCCTACTGGTCAGCCCTGCGGTGAATGCGCGAGCTGTTTGGAGATTACCGCCGGCAATTCGCCGGACGTGATCGAAATTGACGCGGCCTCAAACCGGGGCATCAACGAAATGCGCGAACTGCGGGAGAACGTGCGCTACCGGCCGGCGCGCGACCGGTACAAGGTATTCATCATCGATGAGGCGCACCAGATTACGAATGAAGCGTTCAACGCGCTTCTGAAGACTCTCGAAGAGCCGCCGGAGTGGGCGGTGTTCGTCCTTTGCACAACCGAAGTTCACAAGGTCCCAAATACAATTGCCTCGCGCTGCCAGCAGTTCAGCTTTCGTTCGGTGCAATTCGACGAGTTGATGGAGCGGCTGGAATTCATTGCCAAGCAGGAAGGCGTGGATGCCGACCAGGACGTGCTGGCCGTGATTGCCAACGCGGGTGAAGGCAGCGTCCGTGACTCGCTCTCGGCGCTGGACCAGGCGATCGCCTGCTGCGGCAAGACTCTGCGGGTAGACGAAGTGCGGGCGTTGCTGGGCGTATTCGCACTCGATTCACTACAGGCCATTGCGGACGCGGCGCGCGAGCAGAACGGCGAGAAGATGCTGGAAGTGGTGCAAGAACTGGAGCGCACCGGGCAGAGTTTGCAGCATTTCTGCCGCGAATTGGCTCGCTATTGGCGCAATCTTCTGGTCGCGAAAATTGCGGGAAAACCAACGCGCTTGATAGCGGCATCCGAACGCGAGCAGCAGGCGATGGCCGGGGTCGCCGTGGGGTTCACCGAAGAAGACCTAACGCGCTACTTGCAATTGACGCTCGACCTTTATAAGACACTTCAATTTTCGCTGCAGCCGCGGCTGCACCTGGAGTTGGGACTAATCAAGCTCGTGCAAGTCGGCAAACTGCAATCGATTGAAGAAGCCATCTCGCAGCTCGGCGCGGATGCGCCTCCACCGCTACGCGCCAGCGCGCCGGCTCCGCGCACCGGAATCGCAAAGCTGGCGCCTTCGGGGCGAATGTCAAGCGCTCCACCCGAACCGAGACAGCCGGCAGCTTCAGCAGCCCACCCGGCGATTGCGCTGGAACGGGAACCGGGTCAAACGAACGGCTCGGCCCAACAGAACACGGGCGATTTTAAGACCGATTTACATGCGGCCCTTACCGAGGCCGGAATGAAGATGAGCGCCGATGCCGTTCAGCATGCGGATGTGCGGGTGGACGGCGCGGAAATCGTGTTCACGAGCGCGAAGAGCTTTATGCTCGGGCTGAAGGACTCTGCGGTTGCTAAGGCGGCGTCCACTCTGCTCGGACGGCCGGTGAAAGTGCGCGTCGAAATCGACGCGAACATGACGGCTCCCACCGGCCCACCTCCCGGTTCCGAAAGGAACGAAGCGCAGTTGCCTACCGACAACAATGTGACACAGCGAGCGCTGTCTCATCCCGGCGTGAAGCGGTTTCAGGAACTGTTCCCTGGCGCTCACGTTCGTGCCGTGCGAAATTTGAATGAATAGGACACGAGAGAAACTATGAAACTCCCCGGCAACATGCAATCCATGATGAAGCAGGCCCAACAGATGCAGCAGAAGCTGCAGGAGGAGATTGCGGCGATTCGGGTAGAAGCATCCGCCGGCGGCGGCATGGTCTCGGTCAAGATGGACGGCCAGAAGAATGTTCTTGGCGTGAGAATCGACCCCGAAGTGGCGGGCGATGTCGAAATGTTGCAGGACATGATGATGGCGGCGTTCAATGAGGCCGCAAAGAAAGTGGACGAAGAGGCGCAAGGGAAAATGGGCGGCATGTTGGGCGGCATGGGCCTCCCTCCCGGAATGTTCTAGCGCCTACGGCGTTGAGACAAATCGCCGGCGTAATTTTCTATGGCAGAATTTGCCGAGCCGCTGCTGCGGCTGATCACCGAATTCAAACGGCTTCCCGGCATCGGGCAGAAATCCGCGCAACGAATCGCTTTCCACCTCCTGCGGGCGCCTCGTGAAGACGCCGAGCGCCTGGCGCAGGCCCTGTTTGATATTAAAGACAAGCTGACGATCTGCACCGAGTGCAACAACATCAGCGATGGCGAGATCTGCGTCTACTGCCGCGATCCGCATAGAGACCATGGCCTGCTTTGTGTCATTGAGGAGCCGCACAACATTCTGGCGGTTGAGACCACGAATACATTCCGGGGTCTTTATCACGTGCTTCACGGCGCAATTTCTCCTCTGCGCGGCATTGGACCCGAACAGTTGAAGATCAAAGGACTGGTGGACCGTATTCACCGGGGGGAGATTCAAGAAATCATTCTTGCCACCAATCCCACGGTGGAAGGTGAGGCGACGGCGGTCTATTTGGCGCGGCTATTGAAGCCGCTTGGTCCACGCGTCACGCGCATCGCCATGGGCATACCGGTCGGCAGCGACCTGGAATTCGCGGACGAAGTAACGATGTCGCGGTCGCTCGAGAACCGGCGTGAGATGTGAGACGGGGAGCAATCGCTCGCATTAGTCAAACAGGCGGACGTCCCATTTCACATCGTGAGGCGTTCCAGTGCTGATTGAGGCAAACGCCGGATGTTCGGGGTTGAGGATCAGGTTCCGCTCTATACCATTGGTCACTACCGAAGGAACGAGCAGGACAGCGGTGCGCCGTTCTTCATGCCACCGATCTCCAAACGCGCGGCTTGCGCTTTGGTCGTCGCCGTCCCAGCCGGAAATCTCTCCGGCGCGGACCTCTTCGATCGACACAGTGGATGGTATGTGGATATCAATCCAGGCGTGTGTACGAGGGATGCCTGTCATGCCCGTGTGGACGAGCATTTCGAGCAATGCGCCCGCGTACGTTTCAGCAGCGTAGATGACCGCTCGCCCACGCGATGTCCAGCGTGCGCCTTTGAGATAGGCTCCCGCGCCATCGAAAATCGGATGGCGGCGATCGGCAATGCGGAACGCGCGAAGCGGGCCGTCAGGCCGGGAGACCATAGAAGATTCGGTCCAACAGTTCCTCGACCTGGCGAGCGCCGAGTTCAGTCATGGCGCATTCGATAGGAGTTCTGCCGCTTAGTTCGCGGAGGGGAGTTGTCAGCCAGCGGCGTGCGTCATCACGGTCTTCCCAAACAGATTCGGCGGCGGCGACGACCCGAGCGAGTCGCTCCGTGCGTTCACTCTCAGCGGTCGTGAGCCGGGTCCGCCGTTTATATGTAGCCTCCGGTACGATGCGGTAGATCAGGCGCGTCGCATCGCGGGATACAGGATATACGCGCAAAGCCGTCTTTTTTAGAGCCTGTTTGGGGAGGCCAGCGGCGACAGCCTTCGAGAGAGCAGGCAGTGAATTCAGCCTGTGGCCCAAAACGGCAACACCGCCCATTACCTCAGCAACAATACTGGCTTCGATCATGAACGGCACTCCCGGTATCAGTATATCAAAAATTGGGTATCAAGCGATACCAAACATGGGCACGCTCTTTTGACGGGAACTCGCCCGGTTCAACCGGGATAATTCGGTGAATACAGAAGGCTTTCAGGGCGCAAAACCAATTTGCCATTCTTGACAAATCGCTCGCCCCGTTCGGCAAGGTGGTTGGTTAGTCGTCGTCGCCAGAGAAGAAGCGTTTCGGAATGCGACGGCTCCGATGCTAAGTCACGCAACTCATGCGGGTCATTCACAAGATCGAAGAGTTGTTCCTCTCCGTTCCGGGCATGAAAGATATATTTTTGACGGCCGTCGGTCATCGCGTTCCAGTGATTTTCAGGGCTGTAGCAAACGTCATGCTCCAAATCGATGTACTCGCACCAGTTGTTTCCGCCGCGAATTAACTCAAGGAGGCTTTGACCATCCAATTTCATGGCTGGCGCCGGCCCGCCCGCCGCATCGAGCAGTGTCGGAAGAATGTCGCGAACTTCGATCGGTTGCGATAGGACCTGCCCCCGTTTCGCCGCGACAAGGCCGCTCGGCCAGCGTAAGAGAGTTGCAATTCTGGCGGAAGGCTCATAGGCGTAGCACTTGCGCCAAAGATGTTGATCGCCCGTCATATCGCCGTGGTCGGATAGAAAAACAATCAGCGTCTCATCGAGTAGCTTGCGCTGTTCGAGAACTTCAAGAATGCGGCCGATCTGTTCATCGACGAACGATACGTTGCCGTAATAACCCTGGCGAGACTCGCGCACCTGCCGTTCGCCCAGATCCCCATGCCAGATTTCGTAGCCGGGTCCACTACGCGGCGCATAGCGCTTTGCCCAGTTGCCGGCCCTTGCCGGAGGGAGATTTCTGTCCTGGTACTGTTTCCAGAAACGTTGCGGCGGATCATACGGACTATGAGGGCGTTCGAAAGAGACTTTCAAAAAGAACGGCTGCGGACGCTGGTACTTGCGCAGGAAGCGAACGGCGGTTTCACCGATCCAATGGGTAGGATGCAGTTCTTCGGGCAACGCATAGGCAGCGCCTCGATAGTCGTTCCAACTCAGGCCAGTTTTGTCGGGATTCAGATCGGGCGCAACAGACCAAAACCAGGAGCGGTAATCGCTGCGGAAATCCGGACTTTCGACTCGCCCCGATTCGTCCAGAAGAGCCTGTTCAAAGCCGTGAAGGTTACGCTGCGGATGATAGTGGCACTTACCGATTACTTCCGAGTAATAGCCGGCCTGCGCCAGTAATCGCGGCATTTCCAACGGATAGCGTTCGGCGATGCGGCCATAGCCCAACATGCCGTGGCGCCATGGAGAGAGGCCGGTGAGCAGCGCCGCGCGCGCGGGCGTGCAACTCGGGGTCGAAGAATAAGAGCAACGAAAGCGTGCTCCTTCACTCGCCAGCCGGTCGAGATTAGGAGTTTGTATGTCGCTGTTTCCGTCGGCGCCGAGGCAATCGCCTCGTAGCTGATCGGCCATCAGAAGCAGAATGTTCGGCTTTTTGCTGGAGGGACGCCGCGCTAATACCGCGGGCGCGGATAACGCGGCGCCGCTTAAGGTCATGAACTGCCTCCGCTTCATCGTTCTTCTTTCAAGATATGTCATGGCCGCGCGCCGGCGCGTGCTATCGAGACCGAAAACAAATGAAGCGATTGCTATTTGTGCCCGGGCAATGTTACTTCTTCTTTCTCTTCTCCATCTCCTTGCCGAGTTCGCGCGCGCGGTCCACCGCGTCGCTGGGAGCAAAGTCGTCCAGCTCGAAAAACTGGCGGATCTCGATTTCACCTTCCTGACCCTCGCCATGCGGAGCGGGAACCCGTTTAGCCCATTCGATCGCCTCTTCCCTGGAGTTCACCTGAATGATCCAGTATCCGGCGATCAGTTCCTTAGTCTCGGCGAAGGGGCCATCAATAACGGTGCGCTTGCCTCCGGAAAACTTGATGCGCGCGCCTTTGGAACTGGATTGGAGGCCGGCGAGGTCGAGCAGCACGCCGGCCTTCATCAGTTGCTCGTTGTATTTGCCCATCGCGGAAAGAATCTCTTCGCTCGGCATAACGCCCGCTTCCGAATCCTTACTGGCCTTCACAATCATCATGAATCTCATGATCACTTCTCCTTCAGGGGTATATCGAACGAGCGAGAGAAAAATCGACGCATTCGACATGAAAAAGCGGGGACGGCATTGGCCGGCTTGCCGCCGCCCGATCATGCCGTTTCGGGCTGAACTTCGCGCAATCGGCGTTCCAAAAAGCGCCGTTCGCTGTCGTTAGTGACTAGCACCAGCGCTCGTTCGTAGCTCTTTGCAGCCTCCTCGGAGGAGCCGATCCGGCGCAGCAAATCGGCTCGCGCGGAATGGAGGAGATGATAGCCGTCGAGGTCGCCGGCGAGCGCATCGATGAGCGCGAGCGCCGGCCTGGAGCCGTGCACCATGGCGACCGCCACCGCCCGGTTCAGCGACACGATGGGAGAGGGTTGCAGGCGCTCAAGAAGGTCATAGAGCCCGAGAATTTGGGGCCAATCCGTGTCTTCGGCCGATGCCGCGTGACAATGCAGGGCGGCAATGGCCGCCTGAATGGCGTAACGACCCGGTCCGTCGCGAAGCGATTCCTCCACCAGAGGCAATGCTTCCTCGATCTGCGCGCGGTCCCAGCGGCTGCGATCCTGATCCTCGAGAGTGACGAGATCGCCGTTTTCATCGAGACGGGCATGGCGCCGCGCATCGTGAAGAAGCATGAGTGCTAGTAACGCGGCCGCTTCCGCCGGAGGCTGGGGCATGAGCGTCCTTACCAGGCGCCCCAGGCGGATTGCCTCGGCGCAAAGATCGGTCCTGACGAGCCGTTCGCCCCGAGTGGTCGCATAGCCTTCGTTAAAGACGAGATAAATCACCGTCAGCACCGCGTCAAGACGCTCAGGCATTTCGTTCACACCGGGCACTCGATATGGAATGTGCGCATCGCGAATTTTGCGCTGCGCGCGAACGAGCCGCTGCGCCATCGTCGTAGGCGAAACAAGAAAAGCACGAGCGATTTCATCGGTTTCGAGACCGCCGAGGGTTCGAAGAGTCAGCGCAACCTGCGCTTCGAGCCCAAGCGCCGGATGGCAACAGGTGAAAATCAACTGCAGCCGGTCGTCGGGGATACCGGCGCTATCATAGTCTGGCTCTTCAACGCTCTGGTTCAACCCGGACGCCGCTATGGACTGGACGGCTTCGCTGAAGCGTGCTTGCCGCCGCAGCCGGTCGATGACCTTATGCCGGGCCGTCTGGATAATCCATGCGCGTGGCGCTTCCGGTATACCCGTGGTGCGCCATTGATCGACTGCCGCCGCAAATGCTTCCTGCGCGGCCTCCTCGGCCAGCTCAAAGTCATTGAAGAGCCGAATTAAAGTGGCTAGAATCCGGCCCCAATCGGAGCGATAGACTTCCTCGACAGCTTGGTCAGATTCCCGGTTCATAGGCTTATATAAATTTTCCGTCATGAGTGTCGATCCGGGCATCGGCCGTTCGATCTACTTATGGAGAGTTCACGATGGCGAACAGTAATGTAGACGACCCGAAAGTGGTATCGAGAGATGAGTGGCTGGTGGCCCGCAAAGAGCTGCTGGCGAAAGAAAAGGAGCTTACCCGCGCACGCGACGCATTGAGTGCCCAGCGGCGGGACCTGCCGTGGGTCAGGGTTGAGAAGGAGTATATTTTTGCCACAACGGACGGAAGCAAGAGCCTCTCCGATCTTTTCGACGGGCGTAGCCAGCTGATCCTCTACCATTTCATGTGGAGGCGGGAACTGGATGATGGCTGCGTTGGATGTTCGTTTCTGGCCGATCATATCGACGGGGTGAATATGCACCTCCCGCATCACGACGTGACCTTCATTGTGATGTCGCGCGCGCCGTTACCGCTGCTCGAAGCGTACAAAAAGCGTATGGGATGGCGCTTCAATTGGGTCTCGTCATTGGGCAGCGACTTCAATTTCGACTATCACGTATCGTTCACCGAAGATGATTTGGCGAACGGCAAAGTTTTCTATAACTACAGAATGACCGATGCCTCAATCGAGGAACTTTCCGGCATTAGCGTCTTCTACAAGGATGCGAACGGCGATATATTTCATACCTATTCGAGTTATGCCCGGGGAAACGAGGAGGTGCTTGGCACGTACATGTATCTTGATCTGACGCCGAATGGCCGCAACGAGACCGGCCCCAATCACAACCTGGCGGACTGGGTGCGACACCACGATAGATACGGCGATGGAGGTTTCGTCGATGCGACGGGAGGGTATGTGGCGCCAAAGAGTTCAGTATCGTGTTGTCATTCAGCCGAGGAACAAACCGCGTGAGGAGCAAATCATGAGCACAATTTCATCCGTAAAAACTTCCGAGAGTAAAGCTGGCGAAATCGAAATGTTTCGGCGTAGCGCTCACGTCGTTCACAAAGTTGTCCAGCTCAATAGCGCCGATTTGACGCAGGCCGAAAGCCTGATTCAGCCTCGCCCCGCGGGAAACTGCCTGAACTGGGTGATCGGCCATCTGCTGTGTGTCTACGGGCACGCACTCCCACTGCTTGGACAGAAACCGGTCATCGAGGCAAGCGCGCTACAGCGCTATGACCGGGGCAGTTCTCCAATTACGGATGCTGCCGAGGCCAGGGAACTTTCAGAACTTATGAACGCGTGGGACGAGACTGCTGAACGGATCGATGCTGGGCTTTTGAGTCTTACTGCGGAGACTCTGGACGCTCCGGCTCCGTTTTCGCCAAACAACGATCCGAAGGAGACCGTCCGATCGCTTCTGACTCTGATCTTTTTCCATCAGGCTTACCATGCCGGCCAGACGGGCCTACTACGGAGAATCGTTGGAAAAGAGGGAGCAATCGCCTAATTTCCGATCCCCCGGAAAGATGGACAGAATTTGGAAACCAGGGGCCGTTAAACTTAGTTCAGGAGTTACACGCATGAGATACATGTTGCTGATTTACCTCGATGAGCGAGCCTTGAATGAGACCGAACGGGAACAGTGTTATGCGGAATCCGCGAAGCTCACGCGGGATCTTGAAGCAAGCGGGCAGTATCTTGCCGCCGCTCCATTACATCCGACCTCAACGGCGACGAGCGTCCGGATGCGCGATGGCAAGCGGCTTGTAACCGACGGTCCGTTTGCAGAGACACGCGAGCAGTTAGGCGGTTACTTCCTGATAGACGCGAAGGATCTCGATGAGGCACTCGGCATAGCGGCCAGGATTCCGGGAGCGCGGGCGGGTACGGTCGAAGTCCGCCCGGTAGTGGAACTGGCTGGCTTGCCTCCGGATCGCTTATCGCGCGAATTGCATTCGAACGTTTAGGGCTACAAGACGCCAGCATAGAAACGCGAATGCCTTTGCTACTGAGCTGGTCTAGGGTATGCGCCGATTGCCGTATCAGGATTCGCTTTGCGACTTAGCGTCTCGGCATACGCTTGCTGCACCTCGTTGGGAAATGTCTTGATCATTGTTTCGATCTGCGACTGTATCTCCCTTAAGATTTGTGGATTCTCCGGAGCGGCATCATAGCTCTCGTCCGGGTCGGCGCGCAAATTATACAGTTCCGGATGCGGCAACACGTAGTTGTGAATGCCTCCCTTCGGACCCGGAACGTATGCCGCGGTGTTGTGCCGCGCAACATGCAGTTTCCAGTCCTTCGATCGCGCGCATTGAAGATCCCAGTTATTGAAATAAAGTAGGGGAGGCCGTTCGATGGAGGTCTTTTCGGCGGTAAGAAGGGGCCAGATATCGATGCCGTCAAGCGGTTTGTGGGGAAGCGGCGCCCCGCAGAGCCGGGCCACAGTGGGGAAGATGTCCATCATCGAGGCAAGGCCATCGGCGATTTTGCCCTTAGGAATTCGACCGGGCCAGCGCGCGATAAACGGCTCGCGAACACCGCCTTCATAGGTGGTGTCCTTCCGCCCCCGAAGTTTTCCGGGACTGCCTTGATACCAAGGTCCGTTGTCGCTTGTGAAGAGCACTAATGTTTCTTGTTCCACGCCGTTTTCACGTAGTGCGCGGAGCACTTCGCCGACGCTCCAATCGATTTCTTCCACTGTGTCGCCATATAGACCTTCGGCGGATTTCCCGCGGAATCGCGGCGAGGCCGCCAGCGGGATGTGCGGAAAAGTATGTGGCATGTAAAGGAAAAACGACGACTTTTTTGCTGAGCGAATGAACTGAACAGCCTGCTCGGTGTAGCGTTGTGTAACAGTTTCGAGATTCGCCGGATTCTCGATTACATCGGTGTTATGCATCAGCACACGCGGAGTCATGTCGTTGCTGTATGGAATGCCGAAATACTCATCGAAACCGCGGCTGGTCGGCAAATAGGGTGTCGGTCGTCCCAAGTGCCACTTTCCAATACACATGGTCCTGTAGCCGCGTGATTTCAGCAGGTCGGCCATGGTTATTTCGTCAAGGTTAAGACCGCCCTTATCTTGCGGGAACAAGACCCGTGGTACGCCGACGCGGGTAGGATATCGTCCGGTCAACAATGCGGCCCGCGAGGGCGAGCAGACCGGATCCGCGGAGTTGAAATTGGTGAAGCGGATTCCCTCCGCTGCCATCCGGTCGAGGTTCGGCGTATGGATACTTGAGCCATAGCATTCGAGATCGCCGTAGCCGAGATCGTCGCACAGAATCACGACGACGTTCGGTGTCGTCTTTGTGGCGCCGATTAACCGCGGCCCCATGACGGCGCTGCTGGAAGCCAGAAAACTGCGCCTCGTCATGCGATCGCCTGCAACGATTGCCCCGTTCTCAAACGTTTATGAATCAATCTATTTCTAGATACCATAAACTCATCCTTCCGGTTGCGGCTGGTTTATTCCACATTTGAAAGTACGATTGCATTGACTCCTCGAAAGAGAAGTTTCATTACCGCGGCTGAAGGATCTCGATAAAGGAAGATGGGAGATGCCTAACATCACAACAGTTCGCCATGATCTCACGACGTAGTCTTCTCATTGGCGGCGGGGCTCTCGCGGTTTCTCGCGCTTTATTCGCTGCTCCAAATCGCATCATCGACACTCATACGCATTTCTACGATCCCACTCGCCCGCAGGGCGTCCCCTGGCCTTCTAAAGGCGAAAAAATGCTCTACCGGCCTGTGTTTCCGGCAGAGTTCAAACGCCTCACAGCGCGTTTGGGGATCACCGGAACAATCGCAGTCGAAGCCAGTCCCCTTGTGGAAGATAACCAGTGGGTGCTCGACCTTGCCGCCAAGGAACCGATCATCGTGGGAACAATCGGCCATCTGGCGCCCGGAACGCCCGGATTCTCCAAGCAACTTGCACGATTTCACAAAAACCGTCGATTCCGCGGAATTCGCATTGCCGAATTTGGGCCACATTTGTCTGAGACTCCTTATGTTGAAGACCTAAAGCTGCTCTCACAGGCGGATCTCGAACTGGACATTCTTGGCGGCCCGCTCATTCTCGCCCAAGCCGTCCGCATTAGCGACATAGTGCCGGATTTGCGGATAGTGATAGAGCACCTCCCGTTTGACCCGCCGCCCAATCCCGCGGATCGCCTTGTGTATAAACACGCTCTCCACGAACTGGGACAGCGTCCTCAGGTCTACATCAAAGTGTCAAACGTTCTCCGTCGCTCCGGCAACGTCGTTCCCAAGGATTTGAATTTCTATCGCCCCTCTCTCGACGAACTATGGAACATCTTCGGCGCGGATCGTCTCGTTTACGGAAGTAACTGGCCAGTGAGTACGACGATTGCGCCTTATGAGGATGTGTTTGAAGTGGTTCACCAATATTTTGCCGCTAAGGGGCAAACTGTCATGGATAAGTTCTTTTGGAGAAATTCAAAGCTGGCTTACAAATGGTAACGGCTAGGCGCGACCGGCTTTCTCAGATCGACCGCGGGTCGTCGTGAACCGCGATCTGAGCCGCAAGGCACGCAGAAGTTTTTAAAATATACATTAGCTGAGTATTCTTGCGCCATTCTGTAACGCCGGGAGTCACTAAACACTTTTCCAACAGGCTACCGAGAAATTCGCTATCATCGATCCGGCGCCTTTTGTACGCTAACATGCAGCACCGGTCCATTCGCAAACGGACTTGAACACGATAGGAGAGCTTGGATCATGGATTCCCTTATATCTCGACGTCGAAGTTTGGGCGTATTTGCGTCCGCTTGTCTCGCCGCCCGCCTTTCGGGGCGGCCGCTCAGCGGTCTGAACATTGGCGTAATGGATGGTGTACTCGGTCAAGCATCGCAGCCTGAGTCCGTCGCGTCAGCCGCAAGCCTTGGGCTCGCTGGTGTGCAGGTTACACTTGGAACTCCGCAGCCTTCGGGGGGATTGCTTCTCTCCAACCCGCAACTCCAGCGCCAATTCGTCGAAGCTTCAAAGCGATACCGTGTCGCACTGCCAAACACCTACTTGGACGTGTTACACAAGGATTGCTTGAAGAATAACAGCGCTCAGGCCTCGCATTGGATCCGCGAGGGTTTAACGATCACAAAGGCGCTAGGCGCGAACGTTCTGATGCTGGTCTTCTTCGGCAAATGTGCGATCGAACGAGAATCGGAACAGAAATCTGTGATTGGTCCGCTGCGAGAAGCGTGCCGGATGGCACAAGATGTGGGCGTCGTGCTTGGATTCGAAAACACCATCTCGGCCTACAACAACATCGGCATCTTACAAGCCGTCAACTCACCAGCCTTAAAGATTTGGTATGACATCGGCAACTCGACGAATATCGGACACTTCAATGTCCCTGACGAAATTCGCCTGCTTGGGCGCGACCGGATTTGCGCCTTTCATATTAAAGACAAAGGCTACCTCAACTCCGGCGCCGTTCCCGTTCGTGGTGCGCTTCAGGCCATTCGTGACATTGGATTTAGGGGTTTTGCCATGCTTGAAACGTCTGCGCCCACCGGAGATCGGATTGCCGACCTGCGTCGAAATCTTGAGATTTTGAAGAACGATATCGCCGCTGTCGCAAGTGAGTCGGCCGTGAAATAGGATAGTGATGTTCAAATTCGCAGTCTATTCTGTGCAGTTCGAGAGTTGCTTTCATCCATGTTGATGACACGAATCGAATTGAAGACTAAGTGCATCGTCTTGATCTCATCAAACGCTAGATGTGCCTTTGTAGTTTTCAATTCTTAGGCAGCCGTGTTCTCCCCTGTATCTGTCAGACATTTCAGAGTGGATATCGCTCTCCGCGGGCATGTCCACGCATAACCCCGCTGTAAGTGGCTCCGGTGCTGGCCTTCGATACGTTGGGGCGCACTCAGTACGCAGGCACGTTCTTCTCACTTACCAGCGCCCAAGCTTAACGGGCGCTCCAAACTGTTTCTCAAACAGTCGCAGCATCCATTTTCTGTGCGCCTTCATAAAGGCATCGAAACGATTTGGATCAACCGGATCAAATCGAGGGCCCGCCCAATCTAGCTTCGGTTCCGGCGCGAACGCTTGGGCGACCGCACGAGGGTCGTTGGGCCGATCGACGATTTTCCCGATATAGCGATTGCCCTCGAAGACGATATCTTTCGCCGGGCCAAAGCCCGGAGCAAGTTCGTATGTACCGTCGTGATTGCGTTTGATTTCATGGCCGAATCGCGCGGCGCCCAGCGCGAAAAACGTGTTCTCGCGAAATACGGCATCCCGCGCCCATCCCTTCCACTTTGTGACGGCAACCATTTGCATGTCTGTTTCAGGACTTACGTAGATAACGTTATGAGCAACTCTTGTGTGCTCAGCGCCACTTAGGTTAAAGCCGCGAGTATGATCATTGCGGCTGATGTTGTAACGAATGACGGTTCCTTCGTTTCCGATGTTCTCCTGCACGTTGCGCTCGACGGGTGTGCAGATCAGCATGAACCCGCCTTCATTATCGTGACTGTAGTTGTACTGGAACACCGTGTTGCGCGAGTTGTAGTCTGAATCAAACCCTTCGCCGTCCAGCGTAGTCCGCGTATCGTAGGCTTCGTTCAGTTGAAAAAGAGAGTCGTCAGTGCTCCAGGGCCAAATCCCGGCATTGTAACTGTGGGCGCGCCGATTGCAGTTGCGGGCTACATTGTGTTCGATCAGGGCATGGCTAGTCGCCCAAGGGACAATACCATCGCCGCCGATATCGTCCACGAAGTTATCACGAATGACAACATGCAGGCTCGGAAACCAGTGTGTGCGGAGAGCGTGGTAGCTCTGCGCTGCAATGCCTGAACGGTCAACGGATTGGACGATGTTGCGCTCTATCCGGAGATCGTCAAACCGGCTGGGCACTTTGTCACCCATCGTTCGAAAGATGATCCCGCCATTGTCCTTGGCATTGTCGCCATTCCCGTTGATGCCGTTGACATCGTGGATGTAGAGTCCGGCAATCACTATGTGCCTTGCAGTGCCGAAGTTTTCGAGGAAGATGTGAACGCCTCTTCGAATGGCGGGCTGCGGTCCATGGTTGGTGATTTCGAGGTCTCGAATCTCCACGTTTTGTATGTTGTAGAGCCGAACGACGTCTTCGACCCGGCCCCCACCATCGATCTTAGGCTTTGCCCCGGGCCCGTAACGATCAACGACCAGCGGTGGACCGTCTGACCCTGAGACCCTCACGAAGAGCTGCCCTCTCCAAGTCGCACCGGCTCTAAAGAGCACGTGATCGCCGGAGTTGAACACTGTCGCATTCACTTTTTCGAGAGTTCGCCAAGCATCTTCCGGCGATGTTCCCGTGCTGGTATCATGGCCGCGATTGGAATCGATGTAATAAGTGGCGCCGTACACCAGCCCGGGTGCGCCGGCAAGCAAAGCGAGAAGCCAAAAAGCGCCGTTTATTCTATATGCCATAGAACCAGCTCTCCTATTCAAGATTTAGCCAAGAAGACATGTTACGCCATCTGGACTTGTCCCCAAAATTTAGACAAACGGTTAAGACTCAAAATTCATCGAATGGGGAATTTGAGTCATGGGATTGTCTCGCAGGCAGTTCACGAAAGAGTTCAAGCTGAAGGCTGTGCAGCGGCTGGAGCAAGGGGTATCGATAGCGGAGGTGGCGCGGGCATGGAAGTGAACGCCAACGTGCTACACCGTTGGCGGCGCGAGTTCCGGGAAGGGCCAGGGGACGCGTTTTCTGGCAATGGAAAACCGGCGCTGGTCGGAGGGGCGGATAGCGGAGCTGGACTGCAAGCTCGGCCAGCAGGCGCTGGAAATCGATTTTTTGAAGGGATGCTTGTAGCGCATCGAGGAACGGCGGATGCTGCAGGCATTGACTGGAAATCCGCGGTCTACCGGAAGGTCCAAGAAGAAATGAAAGCCAACCGGGGACTAACGATCGAGCGCATGGTGGAGCTGGGCCTAGTAAGCCAGTCCGGCTTCTACCGCTTTGGGGGCGGCGAGCAACGACAGCGCGCGGATCGCGATATGGATCTACGAGATGCTATTCAACGCATTGCGCTGCAGTGGCCGTGTTACGGGCGGCCGCGGATCACGCGCGAGTTACGGCCGCGCGGCTAGACGGTGAATGCAGAGCGCGTGTACCGGATCCTGCGGGAAGACAACCTGCTGTGCGTGCGCAAACGGAAATTCGTGATTACCACGGATTCCAACCATGGTCGGAAAGTGTATCCGAACCTGGCCCGTGAGATGGAGGTAACCGATATCGACCAACTCTGGGTGGCGGATATCACCTACATCCGCTTGCAGGATGAGTTTGTGTTCCTAGCGGTGATTCTGGATGCCTGCTCGCGCCGGATCCATTTCGCAGCATACGACCGGCTTCGGTTCTGCCGAGACGAGAACCGAGCTTGAAAGTGCCGCGATCCTATATACCCGAATAGTAAGTTGAGGCGAATCGCCCCGTCCTGTGAACTCGTCGGCTGTAGGGCAACAAACAATTGAGCTCGGATCGGCAATGCCGCAAGACACAGGACCGCGAACAGATGGGGAAAGGCCGCCGCACGAAGTGTCATGCCTCAGACTTGAGCCGAGGACATCTAAAAATCGTGTGAAGAACAATGAAATGTTCTAAAATCTTTTCAAAACGACAGGCAAATAACCTGGCGACGGCCAGCTACGATGATTTACCAATTTGGTCCGTTCGCTCTGAACCCGGAGTTACGCTCCCTTTACCGAGGCAGGGAACCCGTCGTTCTACCAGCAAAGTGCCTGGAAGCACTTGTCGTACTCGTCCGTCATCGCGGTCTAGTCGTGATTAAAGACGAACTTATGGCTGCCTTGTGGCCGGATACAGCCGTCGAAGAAGCTAACCTCACTCAGAATGTCTCCACTTTGCGCAAGGCATTGGGAGATGACCCGAAGCAACATCGGTATATCGCTACGGTTTCCGGTCGAGGTTACTCATTCGTAGCAGCCGTGACCGAAGTTCAGGGACCGGAGAGCCCGTCTTTGATGACCGGGACTGGATCGCCGCACACACGTCCGCATCGACACCTGTGGACTGGTGCGTTGCGAGCGGTCGCCATGCTACCCTCTAAACCGGAAAAAGGCCTTCAGTGGCCGAGAGTGAGGCAACTGCTACCTGCGCTGGCGACAGCGGCTGTTGCCTTTTCGCTATTCGCCGTGTCGCAGCACTCTCACTGGTTTGGCCGGTCAGCTTTCGAAGGCATTACCTCAGTAGCAGTGTTGCCGCTCGAAAACCTGTCCGGCGACAAAGAGCAGGAGTATTTCGCCGACGGCATGACCGACGAGCTGATCACGGAACTGAGCAAGATCCGCGCGCTACGCGTGATTTCACGAACTTCGGTGATGCGATATCGAGGGGCCAAGAAGCCCCTCCCCGAGATTGCGCGGGAATTGAACGTGGATGCGGTGGTGGAAGGTACGCTGTTGCGTGCCGGCGAACGGGTGAGGATCACGGCCCAGGTGATCCGGGCAGTGCCGGAGATGCACCTGTGGAGTGAGAGCTATGAACGCGATCTGCGGAATCTGTTGGACCTCCAGGGGGAAGTGGCGCGAGCAATTGCTGGCGAGATCCGGATCAAGCTGACGTCCCAAGAACGTGCCGGGCTGTCGAGTAGCCGGCCCGTCGATCCGGTCGCTCACGAAAATTACCTCAGGGGAAACTACTTCTGGAACAAACGAACCGAGCAGGATCTGCAGAAGAGTATCGAGTACTTCAATCGGGCCGTCCAGAAGGACCCAAGCTACGCTCTGGCCTACGCGGGATTGGCCAACGCGTACAATTCCTTGGGCATCTACGCCCATCTCCGTCCGCAAAACATGTACCCCAAGGCCCGGGCTGCAGCGTTGAAAGCCTTGGCGCTTGATGACACACTAGCCGAGGCTCATGCCGCGCTTGGCCTGTATGATTCTGTATTCAAGTGGGACCAGCCGGGCTCCGATCAAGAGTTTCGCCGCGCGATTCAACTCAATCCCGGCTACAGCCCTGCCCATATATGGCGGGGCGAGACGCTGACCACCATGCAGCGGCACGGGGAAGCGTTGGATGAACTCGACCGGGCACGTGAACTCGATCCAATATCGCTCAATGCAAGCGATCAGCGCGGATGGGTGCTGTACATGGCTCGAAGGTACGATGAAGCAATCGAGCAGATTCGCAAGACTATCGAGTTGGAGCCGCGCTCTGCTCACGCGCATTGCTGGCTTGGCAAGGCATATTTGCAAAAAGGGATGTTTCAGGAGGGTTTATCCGAGCTTCGGGAATCCGCAACCCTTCCCGGAGGCGACAGCCCGCTACTGGCTCCGTGGCTTGGATATGCGTACGCTGTGTCCGGGAAACGAGCCCAGGCCTTTGACGTCATTAAAAACCTGAAAGCCCAACAGCAAAACAGCTTTGGTTCGCCGTTCGGGATAGCGGTCGTCTACTGTGGACTCAGAGAAAAGGAGCAAGCGCTCGCGTGGCTGGAGAAGGCATGCCAGGAACGAGACCCGCAGTTTCCGGCAATCGCAAACGAGCCCCCTCTCGATCCGTTGCGTTCTGACCGACATTTCGCGGATTTGGTGCGGCGCAGCACGCTGCCGCCGTAAAACTCAATCGCCAACTCGAGTCCTCAATAACGATCCGTAATGGGAAAAGGGCGTGCTGCAGAAATTGTTGCAGTACGCCGAAACCAGAATAGATCCAGAGGCACGTTGGCAATCCGTGAACGTCGATTCAGTGCTGGAGACAGTAAAGTCAAATCTCAATTCTCTGGTCGAAGAGACTGATGCGGATCTGATGTGGCATCAAATGCCGGTCATTAGCGGGTACTCGGTCCGCCTGATTTGCCTTTTTCAAAACCTGATCGGAAATGCCATAACTATCGCAGGCGTCTGCGTCCTTGCATTCGGATTTCTGCGAAACGGAACGCCCCTCTTTGGACTTTCGCCGTGGAAGACAACGGAATCGGGATCAAACCCGCTGATGTAACGAAAGTTTTCACGCCGTTGAAGCGACTGCATCGTGCCGAGATTTCCGGGACGGGATTAGGCCTCGCGATTTGTAAGAACATCGTTGAGCGAAGAGGCGGCACCCTCTGGGTGGAATCCCGTGCTGATGAAGGATCAACGTTGTACTTTACCTGGCCGCCTGAACGATGGGACTGCTAAGTGAGCTGTTAGCAATCCGGTGACAATGTAACGGGCTAATAACGCTCAACAAAATCCGCGCAGCATAAATAGATGCTCGGCCAAATCGAGCTCACTCAAGATTAGTGTCGCGGGCACATAGAAAAGGGAAGGTGTGCTCAAATTTAAGGGACGGTTCTATCCGTGGCGTTTCGATTGATGTACAGTCGGTGATCCAACACAAGAGCAGACCGTGAATAAGCCGTTTTGCCCTGGTGAACGCGTCCGCATACGCGCGACCAGGAATGTAGGCGAGTGCCAGAGTCTTAGATGGACTGCACGCAGAGATTGTGGGACCTCATCCGATCGCAAAGGGTTGGTCCAAGATTCGCCTTGGACTTGTCCCCAAAATTGAGACAAACGGTGAACCCCTGGGGAAAGGCTGGCCAACACAGGAGCAATGCCGAGCAGACCCACGCAATGCGGAGGCAGACTGGAAGCATGGCTCAAGGGCGCCAACGGTTGGAATGCATCGGAATGTTACCACAGAGCGCCAGAGCGAGATCGAAAGATCTTGGCGCCGCTTTTTGAGATGCGGGCCGCCCGCCTCATTCAAGCGGAAGAACTGAATCGGAGTGCTCTCATCACTGAAGCCGAACTTTTGAAGAACTCGTGGGATGTGCTGATCGAATCACCAGATAGAGAAGTAGCAAGGCTTCGAGACGTCACAGGACGAAGGCTCTGTTGCAAGGCGTCGCAGTGGAAAGTGAAGAACCGACCTCGTCAACGAGATTGACGCCGCCGACTGAAACACTGAATTACACGCCGGACAGCCGGTACGTGCGCAGAAGGCCGTTGGTGGACGGCGCTGTCAAGCACTGCTCAGGCTTGGGGTAATTGCGCGAACATCCGTGCAAACCTCACCGCATCCACGCATCCAGATTCTCTCTTACAAACTCATCATCCTGTAAATGCCGGTACAGCCGGCAAACGCGGTCGATCTCTTCCATCTGTCCTGGCGAAAGATCTTCGTTCGGATCGAGACACCAGCGCCCGGCGAAGAGTCCTTGCCGCCGCAGGATCTCGTGGAGGCCCGCAATACATCCGTGGAACGCGTGCGACGGATCGAATAACGCGGCATTTGCGTCCGTAATTTGCGTGCCCAATGTCAGGAATTCCCGTGGTATGGGAGCTTCGCTCTGTGAGATCTCCCGGGCCGCCTGAAAATAATCGACGGCACTCCGCGTCCACACCGCCCAATGCCCGAGCAATCCGCCCACGATGCGCACTCGCTGACCACCCACTTCGAACGCGCTGACCAAATCGGCAATGATGTTGTCGTCATTCCCCGTATAGAGAGCGATTTCGCCACTGCGTCCGGATTCCGCCACGGCTCTGACGACATCGATAGTTTGATAACGGTTGAACGGCGCGATCTTGATTGCAACCAGATTCTCAATTTCCGTCAGGCGGCGCCAGAACTCGTACGGAAGAACACGCCCTCCGACGCTCGGCTGCAAATAGAAACCGACGATTGGAATGATCGCGGCCACCGCGCGCGCGTGATCGATCAACTCGGTTGTCGTCGCATCCCGCAAGGCTCCGAGACTCAGAAGAGCGGCATCGTATTCGAGCGATCGCGCCAGCCCGGCCTCGGTAATGGCTTGCGAGGTCGGCCCGGAAACACCGGCGATCTTTAGTTCCGTCCGAGCCTTCATCTCCTCCGCCGCCAGTTCCAGAACCGGCCGAAATAACCCAATCCGCGGATCGCGGATCGCGAATTGTGTCGTATGCACACCGACGGCGATGCCGCCCACGCCCGAAGCCAGATAATAGCGCGTCAACGCGCGCTGCCGCCGTTCGTCCAGTTTGCGGTCCGAGGTAAGCGCCAACGGATGCGCCGGAATGGCGAGACCTTGCCGCAGTTTTTCGCGTACGCTCATCAGAATCGTCCATCCCGAACCTGGAAATGCGTCGGCTTTCCGAGTGTGCCCCCACCGCTTGCGATCCAATCCGCCGTCCAGTCGATCAAATCGAGCGCCGTTACTTCCGGATAGCCAAATAGCCGGTGCACTTTCGCCGCATTCGTGAGGAGCGCCGTGCCCGACTCTTCGCCGGTCAACACCGGCTCAATGCCGAAGCGCCGTCCGAATTCCTGCGCTATGTATCGCACGGACAACGTTTCCGGTCCGGATAAATTAAGAATATTCGGAGGCGACTGGCAATGCGCAAACGAACGCAGGCACATGCTGTTCGCGTCGCCCTGCCAGATCACGTTCACCAGGCCCATTCGTACATCCACGGGCCGCCGCTCGTACACGGCGCGGCCGATATCCGGCAGCACCCCGTAGCGCAAATCGATGGCATAATTCAATCGCAAGATCGAAACCTGCGTGTTCCACTTGCTCGCGGCATATTCGAACATCCGCTCGCGCCCGAGCGCCGACTGGCCATATTCACCCACAGGCTCAGCAGGCGTTGATTCGGTAGCGCCGCCCTGGCTTACGGCTCGAAGCGGGTACACATTGCCCGTTGAGAACGCGACAATTTTCGAATTGCGATAGCGTTCCGCGACCAAGCCAGGCAAATACGTGTTCATCGCCCACGTGAGATGCTCGGCGCCGCTCGTTCCAAACTTGCGCGCCGCCATGAAGATCACGTTGCCGATATCCGGCAGACGGGACAGTGCGCCGGGTTCCAGAAGATCTGCCGTGATCGTTTCGATGCCTTGCGAACGAAGTTGTGCGACAAGATCTTGGTTGCTAAAGCGTGCGACCGCGATGATGCGTTTCGAAACTCCCGTTTGTTCTAGTGCACGCCGCGCACGGCGTGCGAGACTCGGGCCCATTTTGCCGCCAGCGCCCAGGATCAGCAGATCTCCATCGAGCGAAGCCATTGCGGCCGCGTCCGCGCTTGACGGCCGCGATAGTCTTTCTTCCAGTTCTTCTTCAGTCTGAATTGCAATCGGCATAGTTACCCAAATTCGAAGCCCGCAATCGCGTAGATCGCGGCGTCGTTCCCCCGCAGTTCCGCGCCCCGCGCCATGCGCATCAGTCTTCTCTCCACACGAAAGCCAAAATCAACCGCCAGTTCGGCAGCCTGTTCATTGGCAGCCAGAAGATCCCAGAACCAGCGTGCCTCATCAGCGCCGGCGCAATGCTCTATTAGTTGCCGCGCCGATTCCGCTTCGTCAGCGACGCACGGCCCCATATACGCGGCGCGAACGCCGGACCGCCACAAAAGATAATTCCCGCCAAGCACGAACGGCGATGTATGGCCAGCCAGCGCATGAAGCAGCGGAGAGCGATCTACCCCAAACGCTTCGCGATCCGCGGCGCAAATTTCCGAGAACGCGGAAGACACCGGCGGATCGATGTGCGCGGGATCTCGTCCTAACCCGGACCACCTCTGGATCTCCTGCTCCGCGCGAAAGCCCAGACTCTCGTACAGAGGCTGGCCCTGGTCCGTCGCGTCGAGTTTCACCGATTCCACGCGCCGAGCGTCCACATATTCCAACGCATGCTCCAGCAAACGGCGCGCAAAACCACGCCGCCGGTAGTCGGAATGCGTCAGCACCATTCCCACCCATGCCAACTCCCGGCCATAACAAGTGACCACCGTGGTCGCCGCCAGCCGGCCTTCGTGCTCGATGCCAAAGCAACCTTCCGGACTGAGTGCGAGCAGCGTTCGCCAGTCGGACTCGGTCTGATTCCAGCCGGCAAGCATCGATAGTTCGATTGCAGCGGGAATATCGGGCGACTGCAAAACGCGGACCGGGGCGCTCAAAATACAGCGGCCTCGATCGATAATTTCGCGGGCATGCGTGGAGCGTTCTTCGCCATCAACCGATGATAGAACGGGAGCCAATATGGCGCGGGCGATGCATGCATCGTCCCTACAAGCATCCGATTTCGCGAAGTCCAAGCGATTAACCGGCTGCGAACTGTCCGAGCGCGTTTTCGTCCCAATCGGCGTTGTCACGAAGCTGGAGGTGGCCGCCTGTGAGCGCCTGCTTATACAGGTCCCGAGCGGATGCGGCGGAAAGCGGATAGCCCGCGCCGTCGAGTGGCCCGGCAATCACCACCCGCCGTGGCGCTAATTGCGCGACGATCCGCGGCAGGTCCGTGTACGCCAGAATATTCGGCACGAAATCCGCGAGGGAATGGTGATAGTTTTCAGTCTCGACGATGCTGCGGTAGGATGAAAGTCCACCGGCCAAGTATAGCTTCGTAATGCGCGGCTCGAACGACGCGGCAAATAAAGCGGGAATCGTCATGCCGCCTAGCGCGGCAAGCACGACCTTACGGTTCTCAAGTCCCTTGATGGCTTGCAGTCCTTGAACGATTGCCAGAATGTCCGCGACACGCTGCCCGACGAGGGGCCTGCCCAATATCAGAGATGACCAGGCGTAGTCCTCTTCCAACTGATGCGAGCGCATGTAGCCGGGATTTCCCGAACTGAATTCCTGAGCCAGATCTCCGATTCCTCGCACGTCGGCCGCGCACAGGAGTGCGCCTTGCCGCGATAGCGAGGGGTAGATCTGGTCTTCGTGCCACGCCGAATTGCGCCCATGCGGATGCAGAAGGAGAAGGACAGGTTTATTCGCCGAATCGTCCTTCGGCCGGAACAGCCACGCAGGTAAACCAAGCTGAGGCGAAACGCCGAAATCGACGGCGGCGATGGTCACCCCGCCGGCGGAAGGAACTTGCGTCAGGACGCTCGCCCGTACATGCGAAGGGCGTTCCAGACGAATCAATTCTTCCAGACGAGCCGGTTTCGCTTCTTCAGAAATAGCGGCAGCGCGCCGCTTTGTCAAACTGAACGGAGTCTCTCCGCCAAATGACTGCACCATGTTGCCGCTCGACGAAACATAAAGGGTCGCGTCTTCCTCGGGCTTCACGTCCGGCTCCCGCTCCACTTGTTTGCCGCCGTCCGCGAGGTGGCGCAGAAACCAGTTATACATCTGGAGCCGGCTGTCGTATGAGAGGCCGTGCGGCAACGGGGTATCCGACCACGCAAGATTTTTCGCTGCCCCCATGACGCGATAGACACCGGCCAGCTTTTTGTATTCCTCCCATCCATTCGCGATGTAATTCGGCGAGTACGTTCCGAAATAATCCTTGTCGCTGATCGAAATCAGCAGCGGCTTCGGCGCGAACGG
This sequence comes from Bryobacterales bacterium KBS 96, assembly GCA_000381625.1. Taxonomy (GTDB): domain Bacteria; phylum Acidobacteriota; class Terriglobia; order Bryobacterales; family Bryobacteraceae; genus KBS-96. The sequence continues at coordinate 5,127,778 of KB906767.1, read as the reverse complement.
ATACAGCAAATCCCAACGATCGAATCCAAGCGGACCACCTCCCACAAGATCCTGTTCCGCATCGTCGGTCGAGCCCGGTGGAAGAAAATTCTTACACGCCACGTTTTCCGTGTTGCCACTAAACACGGCAGCGGTTTTCAAGCGGTCGTCCACCGTACACAGAAGCATTGTCAACGTGGCGCCGCCGGATTGCCCGGTGGAAGCGAGCCTGTTTTTGTCGGCAAGAGGATGCGACGCAAGATAGTCCAGGCTACGCATCGCATCCCACAACTGAAACTGCGTGCAGGTCGTGCCGGCCAGCAGCATCTGGCGCCCTGGCACTGTGTGTTCGGCATCGGCGTCTCCGAAGCGGCTGAGAAGCCCGCCGGAATCGGGATAGTAGACACGTTCTCCCTGGCCCATGGGATCGAACGCCAGAACGAGAAATCCGAGCTTCACAAGCCCCTGAATCGCTCGCTGATAGCTGTGATACGCCTTTCCGTTCAGCGAGTGCCCCATCTGGAATAGCACCGCCGGAAATGGACCATTTCCGCTCGCCGGAATATACAGATTCGCCGCAATGTGCAGCTTCGGGCGGCTCTCGTAGGCTATCTTTTCGACACGATATCCATCGCGCTCGAAAGAGCCCGTCACCTTCGGGTTCAGGTCCGTCTTCTCTGGAAAAGAGCCGATCAATTCCAGCAGAGTCTTGCGCGCCCATTGCTGGCGCTCGCGAATGGCGGCGGGTGACGTCAGTGCGGCCACAGCCCGGTTGCGCTTCAAATAGGACGCGTTCGCGAGGGTCCGCAAGTAATCCGGAAGACAACGCGGATAATTGCGATACGCCACGCCCGGAAATTGCGCCTGCCGGGGGCTATCGGCCGTCGCGGGAGACGCCTCTCTTGCCATTCCGATCCCCATTCCCGAGAGGATAGCCGGAGCGCCGACGGCGCCCCTCATAAACACGCGCCTTGTGTTTCGCTTCATCAAACGCTCCGCTTCTCCGCCTCGATCCGGAACTGGATTACACTTCCTCCGGCACGACAAACGGCTGGCGGTAGCCACGATCGCCGTCCCGCAGCAGCCGGGCCGCCTCCTCATCTCCGATCACTTCCTGCGTGTCCGGATTGAAATTCAGCGTTCTTCCCAACCGGTACGACGCATTGGCAAGGTGCATCATCGCGCAAGAGATGTGCCCTTCTTCCGCCGGCGCGTGCAAATCCTCTTTCTTCCTGCTTTGCACGCACTCGATGAAATTTTGAAAGTGAGCTCGCTCGTTTCCCTTGGTAACGGCCGGCTGCGGCTCCTGGTCGCGGCCCAGCCATATCTTATACGTCGCGGCGTCTTCATCTCCCGTCGAGAGATATCCCTTCGACCCGTAAAAGATATCGCCAACCGAGTTGTGCGATCCGGCCATAGGCCCCAGTTTAGGCTTGCCGGGTGCAGCCTTTCTCTCCGGCGTGCCGAGCGCGGGTGTGCCGATCTCCGCTTCATGATTGGTGATCCAGTGCCTCACCTCGAACGTAATCATGCGACGCTTACCTTCGGGCAGATCGTATTCAAACGAGCAACTGAGCGTGTTCGGAGTCTCCTGGTCGTCGTCGAACATGAAATGGCCACCGATGGCGCTGACCTTGTTCGGGAAACCGAGCCCCATTCCCCATCGGGCCACATCCAGTTGATGCACGCCCTGATTGCCCAGATCGCCGTTGCCGTAATACCAGAACCAATGCCAATTGTAGTGAAAACGGTTTTTTGTGAACTCATGCTTCGGAGCGGGACCTGTCCAAAGATCGTAATCAACGCCTTCGGGCACCGGCGAGACCGGCGTGCGTCCGATGGTGTCGCGCCATTTGTAGCAGAGGCCGCGCGCCATGTAGAGATCGCCGATCGCTCCATCGTGCAGTTTCTGCACCGCTTCCCGCATCGCCAGATCCGACCGGCACTGCGTTCCGTGCTGGACCATCCGTTTGTAACGATTCGACGCCGCAACCAGTTGCTTGCCTTCGAAAATGTTGTGCGTACAGGGCTTTTCAACGTAAACGTCTTTGCCTGCCTGGCACGCCCAGATCGCCATCAATGAATGCCAGTGATTGGGAGTCGCGATGGAAATGGCGTCGATCGATTTATCTTCAAGCAGCTTCCGCACGTCGACATAGGTGGCGGGCTTGGGAATTCCCATCTTCTCCATCTGCGCGACCCGTTCCCGCGTCACGTTCTCGTCGATATCGCAGACCGCGGCGATCTGGACGTTGTCCAGCTTCGAGTAATTATGGACGTGATCCATTCCGCGCCCGTGCAGGCCGCAGATCGCCACTCGCACGCGATCATTCGCGCCGAGCACGCTCTGGGGTCGCGCCAGCAAGCCGAGTCCGCCGAGCGCCGCCAGCCCGGCCGTGCTGCCTCCCAGGAAATCGCGGCGGTTCAGTTCTTTTGCCTTTGACATGGAAACCTCCTACTGTAGTGCTGCCAGAATCTCAATCATTTTTGCTCCGCGGCATAGCGCCGATACAGTTCAGCAATGCCGGCTTCGCGATAGTCACCATGGTGAATCACCACCCGATAGCGAAAGGTCAGCGTTTCTCCTTGCTGAATCGTCCAACTGCCGTCCTTTGCCGGGTCGTTGCTGAATTCCCGGATGGCGAACGGATTCGCGGCCGCAAGCCCGTACGTTCGCGCATGCCAGTACGTCGGGTGGCGAAAACTCTTCGGACTATCCATAATGGCGACACCCGCATTCTCCCCGTTTACATTGCCGTAGTAATCCACCCAATCCGCCCGTTGTCCCCAGACCTTCGCGTCCGTCGCGCCCGCGGAGTTCACGATGTGGCCCGGGGGAGAATTCAACTCCTGCGCGACTCGAACCGCAAAGGAGCCTTCCTTTGTGTCGCCCATGGTCACCGCGGAGCCCTGGTTCGCCTTAATCGTAAACTCGCAATCGATTGACCGCATCCGGCTATCTCCGCGAAAAGTATACGCCTGCTCCTGTTGCGCAATCACCCGGCCGCGAGGACCGACAAGGTCGAACGTCGCGCGCAGCACGCCTTCGTTGGCACCACCGCGAACTTCTTCAATCCTCTTAAGCACCGTGCGGCCGAAAACCGTATCGTCGCTCCATTTCGGAAATGCGGCCTCACCCCAAAAATCGATGCCATCCACATTGCCGTGGCCGAAGTACATGGGACGCTGGTGCGGTTCGAGATTTTTGTCCTTCTGATGCTCCGCGGGGACGGTATTGCCATTGGGGAAGTCCCGCGTGACAATCGTTCCCTGTGCGCTCCGCAGCGGCTGAAAATATGGCTTCGCAACACTCGCTTCGAAATGGTAGGTCGTGAAGAGCTTTCCGCCGATCAAGATGTCGATTTTATTGGCGCTTTGATGAAACTCCACCGGAGACAACTGGTCGCTTCCCTCGACAGCAGCCACCCCAAGCGCAACGATGACGGCGAGCCTTGCCGCCGCCCCAAGCTTTCGATTCATAGTCCTCTGCCACGTCCGGGATAATCCCGCAGCGCCATCCCGGGCTTTCATTTTAGATATTTCAAACTCTCTTCAACCAGGCGTGCGGTCCCTTCGAACGGATCGCCCGAACCCGTATCGAACTCCATCGAAAAATAACCACGATAAGAACTGGCCTTGGCAATCGCAAACATTTTTGAGAGATCCACCGTGTACTCTTTGCCGTCGTGCGACCGCACTGCATCCTTCACGTGAGCCATCCCGTAGGCATGCCGAAACATGGCTTTTACGGCTTTCTGGTTATAGCCGTGATCGTGTCCCACCAGGGAATTGCCGAAATCCGGGAGTGCGCGCAAGTAGGGATTGTTCACCTTCTCGATGACGCTGACCAGGAAGAATGGATCTTCCGAAACAGGGCTGTCGTTCTCCAGGTTGACGATGATGTTGCGGGTTGCGCCGTATTCGGCCAATCGGCCAAGGCTCTCCGCGGCTAGATCCACGCTTTGCGGAGATCGGGCCGCACCCCTGACATGCTGCCGCACACTGGGAGACCCGATCGTTTTCGCGACGTCGATCCACTTGCGTCCATAGTCCACGCCTTCGGTTCGCTTCGCTTCCTCGGGCGAATAGAAATAGCCTCCCGAGAGGCCCAGGTCCACGACGTGCGAACCGGCCTTTTCGACGGCGGTACGAAACGCATCGAGATATGCGGGATCGGTGGAGGCAAAATGATCGCTCAACGGGTTTATGTTCGGAACGCCAAAACGCCGCGACACCATCGCCGCGAACTCTTTGACATCCATGCCTCGCTTGGACTTGTCGCGGCCATGATTCGATGGCGCCTCGATGTAGGCGCGGAAGGGATAGGAAGTGACCGCGAGGCGTTCACGCGGGCTTACCGGGAAGTGAATATCGGGACGCCCGGTTTGGGCAAATAGTGGAACCGCAACGGCGGCTGCCGGCAGGCTCTTCAAAAGTTCACGACGGGATATAGTCATTGGCGCCTTGAATGGGATAGCTCCCACAGTGTATACGGCGCGTGTGGATAATGCGGGCATCCGCGACTGTTTTCACATTGGGCCCTGCGCATGTGTAGCCTAGTCAATCACGCTCGTGCCAGCCCGGACGCACCCCTAACCCGGCAATGTGAGCGAGTTCGATGGGTCCAGCAACCCTGACATTCGTCCCAAACGTCGCTGTTCACCCAGCAAGGGATTAGGCAACGTGTACTCACTCGTTGAGTTCGCCTTTCGCTGCAATTGCGAAAAATCCGAATCCAGATTATACATTGGAGCTACTGGGATGGAGCGCTCATTCTACGGATTCCGTGGCCCGGCGTACTTCCGCGTGGGCGCGGGCGCCGCGCCGGCCGGCGTAACGATCTTCCGATCGCGGGTGCTCCTACGGGACTCTCGCCCGCCACCACTCGTCGTATAATGCCTGCCAGCGGAGCGAATATTACTTGCGCCTATTTGCCTTATCGTTTCTCGTGGCATTCGCCGCAGCATTCACGATGCGTGCAGCGAAAGTGACCTTCAGTCACGATGTGGCCCCTATTCTGTACAAGCACTGCGTGAAGTGCCATCATCCGAATGACGTCGCTCCCATGTCGCTGCTGACCTATCGCGACGCGCGGCCCTGGGCGGCGGCGATGAAAGAAGCTGTCGCGACGGGCAAGATGCCGCCGTGGAAGGCCGATCCGCGTTACGGCAAATGGTCCAACGATCCCCGGCTCACGCCGGCGGAAATTGCGACCATTCGTGCCTGGGCGGACGGCGACAAGGCGGAGGGCGATCCGAAGGAACTGCCTTCGCAACCCACGTTTACCGAGGGATGGAAGATCGGCAAGCCGGATCTTGTCATTTCCATCCCGGAGCACGATCTCGCTGCGACCGGTCCCGACGAATACACATACGTGACGGTGCCCACCGGTTTGACCGAAGACAAGTGGGTTGTTGCCGCTGAACTGCGTCCGGGCAATCGCAAGGTGGTTCATCACGCTCACGTATTCGTCGTTGAGCCGCCGGATAAAAAGAAGCCTGATACTCCCGCTGCCGCCTATACCCGCTGGCTGATGGTGAAACAGGGAACTCTCGAATTCATCCGGCCCGATGCGCCCGTCATCGACGACGGTTGCCTGAGAGATGACAACGGAGCCTTCCCCGGAAGCAAACAGAATCCATTAGGCAGTTTGATCGGCTCGTATCTGCCGGGCCGCGGGCCGGACGTGTATCCGGAAGGAACGGCTCGAAAGATTCCTGCCGGCGCAAAGGTCAGCTTCCAGATCCATTATTCACGGACGACCGGCAAGCCGGAAACGGACGCGACTAGCGTGGGATTGATTTTCGCGAAAAAGCCGCCGAAGCAAATTGCCAGGCGCATCGATCTTTCGAACCACATGTTTCTGATTCCGGCGGGCGATCCGAATCGAGAAGTGACAGAGTGCCATACGTTCGACCAGGACATGTACATTACGAGCCTGACACCGCACATGCACCTGCGTGGAAAGTCGATGAAATTCACCGTAACCTATCCGGACGGGCGATCGGAGACTCTGCTCGATGTGCCGAAATATGACTTCAACTGGCAGATCACGTATCGCGAGGCTCAACCGCTCTTCATACCGAAAGGCACGCGGCTGAAGATCGACGCGTATTTCGATAATTCGAATAACAACCCCGTGAACCCGGATTCGAGCAAGGTGGTGCGCTGGGGCGCCGCCAGCGAGACGGAAATGATGGACGGCTGGATCGAGTATGTGGATACGCCGCCAGGGCAGAGCGCCATCGCCACCGCATCGGCGGCGCGATGAACGAACAGAAGCCGCGACCAGAGAGTTACCCTGATTCCGAACCTAGCGCGGCGGCGCCGTTTGCAGGCAAACTGAAGCTGAGTGGTTTACCTAATTTTCCGGCGGCGACTGCAGATCGGATGCTGTTCCGAGGCCGGCCGCAATTTCCGGCAGGATGCCCAATTCGATATAGACGGGCCGCAGAAGTGCGCGTATGCCCTTAAGCTGGCTATGAAACCAAGCGGCTCCGAGAACGCAAAAAGACCCGCCCAACACGACGGTCGCCGGGGCGCCCAGATAATGCGCCGCGCTGCCAGCCAGCAGACTGCCGAACGGCGCCATCCCCGTGAAGGCCATTACGTAATAGCTCATCACCCTGCCGCGCTTTTCGCCGGAGACTACGGTCTGGACGATGGTGTTGCTTGCGGCCATCTGCTGCATTACTCCGAAGCCGGCGGCAAACAGCAGCAGAAGCGATAGCCAGAGAACGTGCGAAAACGCGAACGCGATCAGCCCCAGCCCGAAAATTGCGGCGGAGGCGACCACCACGCGCCCGAGTCCCAGAACCGATTTTCGCGTGGCAAGACGCAATGCCGCGGCGAGGGCGCCCGTTCCTACTGCGGCCATGAGAAAGCCCAGCGTGTGCGCGCCGCCGCCGAGCACCTTTACCGCAAACACCGGCATCAGGATCGTGTAAGGCATACCAACCAGGCTTATCAGCGCAAGCAAAAGCAGAATGGAGCGGATCGGTGCGAATCTAGTGACGTACTGCCATCCGTCTCGTAATTCGGTAAGCATGGGTCTGGTTGCGCGCTTCTCCGTCGAGGGTTTCAGGCGCATGGCCAGCAGTGAGGCAATCACGGCGATGTAACTGAGACCGTCGATCAGAAAGCAATATCCCTCGCCCACCGCGGCGATGATGATGCCCGCGAGCGACGGCCCCAGCAGCCGCGCCATGTTCACCATGGATGAGTTCAGGGCAATGGCGTTGCCGAGATCCGCTCGGTCCTCCACCATCTCAATAAGGAACGTTTGGCGGCCCGGCATATCGAATGCGTTGATCAGACCCTGAAATACGCTGAGCGCGAGAATTTCAGGGATCGTGATGATGCCGGCAAGAGCTAAAGCCGCGAGCGCCAGTGACTGAACCATGGCGAGGATTTGAGTCGCAATTAAAAGACGATGCCGGTTCCAGCGATCGACCCAGACTCCCGCGAACGGCGCAAGCAGAAACGTCGGAAGCTGGCCCGCAAATCCGACCAGCCCGAGCATCAGCGTAGATCCGCTTAGCCGGTAGACGAGCCAACTCGTGGCGATACGAGTCATCCAACTGCCGATCAGGGAAACGCTCTGGCCGGTGAAGTAGAGACGGTAATTGCGGTGATGCAGCGCCCGAATAGCCGCCCCTAGTGCTCCGGCGCTTGTGCTCGACGGACGAGAATGATGTTGTCCCGCCGCGCGCTCGTGGAAAGGTCGTGGAGTTTCTTGCAACCTACTTTCGAGATTAGATTACGCGCGTGCGGGTTTCGGTTTGTCCGTAGAACAGCCCTGAGGCATGTCTCGCCTTACAACAGACGACGAATTTCATGTAGGGCCGCACAGGGCTGGCCCGAGCGCGGCTTAAGTAAACGACATTGGAATGGCGCCCGCTACGCTGTCACTGCTTCGCGTGCCGGATGCGCCGTCTGCTCTTTGGTGGAGGCAGGGAATTCCAGCCGGAAGCGCGTTCCGGCGCCGGGGCGGCTCTCTACTTCGATGATGCCGTTATGCTCCTGGACGATTCCATAAGTTACCGACAGTCCAAGACCAGTGCCTTTGCGTATGCCCTTGGTCGTAAAGAATGGATCGTAGATCCGCGCGATGTGATCCGCCGGTATGCCCTGACCTGTATCAGCTACTTCGGCATGCACGAAACCCGCTTCCGACCATGTCCGCACGGTCAACCGGCCGCCCTCGGCCATTGCATCGCGCGCGTTGAGTACAAGGTTCAAAAACACCTGCTGCAGTTTCCCGGAATTGCCGCGGATTTTCGGCAGGGTGCTCGAGACTCTCAACAGTAGTTCGATGCCGGATTTACTGAGCTGGTGTTCAACCAGCGAAACGGTCTCCTCGATGATTCGATTCAAATCGAGATCGATGAAATCGGTAGTAGACGTCCGCGAGAAATTGAGCAGCGAATTGACGATCTCGCTCGCCCGGAACGTCTGCTTCGCAATCTTCTCCAGCAGCCGCGCTTTCTGGTCGTCGCCCGAGATCTGCTTCGCCAGCATTTGCGAATACGTAGAAATAACGGCGAGGGGCGTGTTCACCTCGTGCGCCACGCCGGCGGCCAACAGGCCAATCGAGGTGAGTTTGTCCGCCTGCACCAAGCGGCGCTCGAGTTCGTCGCGATCGGTCACGTCATCGAAAATGATCAGGCGTCCGATCTGCTCCATGTCTTTCGAGACAAGCGGCGCGATCGCGAGGTTTACGATGGATTCGCGGACGGCGCCATTCCGGCCGGAGTGTCCGTTTCCATTTTCACCGGAGCCATTTCCGTCCGCGTGAACGCGCGGCCTCAGGACAAATTTATATACGTTGTGAATGCCGGTGCGGGCCCGGACTTCGTCGAATTTGCGGCAGAGTTCTTCGGGGAACAATTCACCGAGACGGTGTCCCAGAGCCCGCTCGCGCGGAATGCCGGTCAGCTTTTCGATCTGCGGGTTCCAGCTCTCCACCCGATCATCCAGTCCCGCGGCGAGAATGCCAACGCTGATCGATTCAACGATGTTTTCGCTGAATTCTTTCAATCGTTCGTATTCATCGGCTTTCTTCTGGAGCGAATGGTAGAGCCTGGAATTCTCCACCGCGATCGCCACGTAGCCGGAAAGCGTAACCAGCAGTTCGACATCGTCGCTCGACAGGAAATCGCCTTCCGTCGTGCGACTGACGCCCAAATAGGCGATGGTCCGGCCGCGCGAGCGGCACGCCACGTAGTAAGTAAGATCGAGTTCCGCAATGGTATGGCGCACCGCCTGCGGCCATCGCTGCGACACGATGTCGTGCAAATGGCGGGGCCGTTCGAAGAACAGGTACGGCCGGTCGCCCGCAGTCTCGAGGAAACTCAGATCGGCGGAAGCAAGCGGCGTTCGCGGCACGAGCTTCGGCTGCTGGGTAGCTGAATGCAGATAGAAACTGGAATCGCTCTCGCTCACCAGGAAGAAGGCAATTCGTTCAATGGACAGCGTTCGCAGCAGCCGGTCGGACACCGAAGCCAACATGCGGTCCATGTTGGTCTCCGAACTCAGGTCGCGCGCGAACTCGATCAATGTCAGGCGGTAATCGTAGCGGTCGCGATAAAACACGTAACGGTCGAGTTGTTCCTCCACCCATCGACGGATCGGCTGAAACACGAACGTGGCAAACAGTATGAGAACGACGAATGCCGGCGCCGTGATCGTGTTGATATTGCCGATATAGAAAATCAGCGCATAGAAAATGCCGATTACCAGGAGCGTGGCGAGTGTGTAGACATACCCCTGTTGGAAGATGATATCCACGTCCATCAGCCGGTAGCGCGTGATCGCGTAAGACCAGGAGATGGGAATGATGGCGAGCGAAACCACACTGAGCGCCAGAATATGCCCAGGTACGGCGCCGAACACATACGGGATCGCGTAGCAAATGGCGAACGGCAGAATGCCGGCAAGCGCTCCATTGCGCAGATACTTCAATTGGCGGCGGAGCACCGGATCTTCGGCGCGGCTGTAATCCCGCATTAGGGCGAGCGCGCCGAGAAGATACATGCCGACAAAGAAGCCGAGCATCAGGCGGTCAAGCATCCACCGCACTTCAATAAGCGGTGTCCCAAAACGCAGCAGGCCCGAAGCCGATCCCGTCACGAGCGCCAGCAGAACCAGCGCCGGAGCGTAAAGGACGAGCCAGCGGCCGCGGCCTACAAGAATCCTGGGTTTTTCGGGAAAGCTGACGCAAAAGTGCAAGAAAATGGAAGGTGCCAGCAAACTGGCTACAATGTTGCCCCAGTAAATCACCTGATCGAAGCTATTGAGCTTGCCGCTGTAATGGAAACAAGACGCGATGAACGAGACCAGGCAGAGCAGGAAAAAGTGCAGGGCCTTGGGAGAACTGGTGCGCCGGTAATAAACGAAAAGCCCGATAAAGAGCCAAAAAACGCCAACGCCGTACTGATAATAAACCGCGGAATCGCGGGCGGCCGCTTCGATAAAGACGTTCTGCTTTTCGAAATCGATCCCATGCCGGCGCAAAGAATAGGTCGTTTTACTGAATACCGGTAGGCCGGCCAGTATTCTGGTGGCATCGAGAGCGTTTTGAACCGGCGTTCCGGCTATCCGTGTCACCTCATCGCCAACGTGAATTTCAGCGCGATCTCCGGAAGAGTCGGCCTTCACGTAGGCGGCGATGACGTGGTTGGATCCATCTGCCCCGGTGCGGTCGATCCAGGTGACGCCGTCGTCGGGAAGAAGAAATTTGTTGAGCTGTTGAAAATTAATGACAGCCGCGAGGACAGCCGCTGCCGCCAGGATTAGCAGCAACGCGCCCGCGAACTGACTTTTTAGCTCTCGCACTCACTTCCACCGCGCGGTGACACTACTGCCGCCGGTGTCCTCCCTAACAAGACAAATCTCCGATAGCACGCTGGCTACCATTTGCCGAAGTTCCCCTAGTAGACTGAGAATACAGCAATTTAGTACCAAATCCAAGGGTTTCCTCTTGCGGTAAATTTGTCTTTTGGAAGCGACGGTTCCCGGATTCGGAAATGAGGACGGGCGAACAGCGGCATTTGCCGAGGTCTTTTTGCCGCCCGCATTTGTCCTGGAGCCGCGCGATAGCGTCCCAACGCGGAACCTGCCGCGCCCCCGGTGCGTCCTTCGGCTCATTGACGGGTATGTAAAACATCCTTAGACTGGAGTTTAGCCCGCAACAGTTTCATCCATGGTCAGGTCTATGAAGTTTTCTTCCCTCTCCCAGGCCCTCGCCCGCTCCTCGGTGGTATTAGGCGTCGCGGCGGCGACACTGATCGTTCCGTTGATCCTGGGGCAATCCAGTTCGAGCGACTCGGACACCACAGTATCGAAGCCGCTTTCCAAAAAGGAACAGAAGCGGAGAGAGAAGCAACTCCGGAAGGAGCTTGAGGGCCCATGGAAGAAATGGCTGAACGAAGACGTTACCTACATCATCACCGATGAGGAGCGCCAGGCTTTCAAGCATCTGCAGACCGACGAAGAACGCGAACAGTTCGTTGAGAACTTCTGGAAGCGCCGCGATCCGACACCCGACACGGAAGAAAACGAGTACAAAGAGGAAATCTACCGCCGTATCGCTTACGCGAACGACCATTATGCTTCCGGCATTCCCGGCTGGAAAACCGACCGAGGAATGATTTATATCAAGTACGGCGCGCCGGATGAGGTCGATTCGCATCCGTCGGGTGGCAGCTATGAGCGTCCGATGGAAGAAGGCGGCGGCGAAACCTCGACCTATCCCTTCGAGGACTGGCGGTACCGCTACCTTGAGGGCATCGGCAGCAACATCGAGATTGAATTTGTCGATCCGACCATGACGGGCGAGTATCACATGACCATGGACCCGTCGGAGAAAGACGCACTGCTGTACGTTCCGGGCGCTGGTCTGACGATGTACGAGCAGATGGGCATGTCGAGCAAAACCGATCGATTTAACCGGACCGACGGCACGCACTTGGGCACCGGCAACATGCCGCTTTCTGAGAGTCAGAATGAGTTTAGCCGGCTCGAGCAATTCGCGAAGCTCCAAAGGGCGCCGGTCATCAAGTTTAAGGATCTGCAAGCAGTCGTCGATTCGACCATTAAATACAACACCCTGCCGATGCAGGTGCGCGCCGACTACATAAAAGTGACGGACGCGACCGTGTTGACGAATTTGACTGTAGCCTTTAACCGGAACGACCTGCAATACCAGACCAAGAACAGCAACGCAACCGCTACGGTGAACCTGTACGGCCGTATCACGACGCTCTCGCGGCGTTCCGTGAACTGGTTTGAGGACACGGTGCAGGTAGGCCCGATACCCGCGGAAATGCTGCAAAAGGCGATGAACGGGCAGAGCATCTATTTCAAGTCCATTCCGCTTCAACCGGGGACCTATCGCCTGAACATCGTGGCGAAGGACACCGTCGCCGGAACGATGAACAATTTTGAGATGCCGCTTCACGTTCCCGAATATCAGGAAGACGCGATCGGCTCGAGCAGTTTGATCCTGGCCGACCAGATTGAGCGGCTGCCCACAACCAGCGTCGGCGCTGGACCGTTTGTCATCCGCAGTTCCAAGGTCAGGCCGCGCGTGGGCGATACGTTCAAACAAAGCGAGAAGATGGGTATCTATACCGAGTTTTACAACCTCGGGATGGATCAAAAGACGCGCAAGCCGGAAGGCAGCGTCGATTACGAAGTGGTTAGCGATGCCACGAAACAGACCGTGATTGACTTTTCAGAGGACATTTCGCACATGCCGAATGCCTCGTCATCGCTGGTGACGGTTGAGAAGATGTTGCCGCTGAATAAGCTTTCGCCTGGGAAGTACACGCTGAAAATCAACCTGAACGACAAGCTGAAGAATCAGACGATCAAACAGAGCGCTGCATTTACGGTAACATCGTAGTAGCACTATTTTGAGCAGGGACAAGGCCTTGCAGAGAGCATTCGGACGGCTCGGAATCGCCTCCATCGCCGTGGCGGGTTTGTTGGCCGCTGCGCCTGCCACTAGTGCGGCCGATTTGCCTTCCCCGTTTTCCGGAAATCTCTTTGGCATTGTCGTAGATGCTCTCGGGACGCCGCAGATAGGCGCCCCCGTCCAGCTTTACGACCGTTACCACCACGCGCTTCGCAAGACATTCACGTCCTCGAACGGGCGATTTGGGTTCGGAGGACTGAGCCCAAGCCATTATTCGATCCGTGTTTCGGTTACGTCGTTCCTTCCCGCAACGCGGGACGATATCGCAATCCGTGCGGGCCTCAGCAGCGTATTGGAGGTCCGTCTGGCATCGGTTTTCAGCAGCATCCAACTGCAGTACACTGCCCCAACCAGCATCATGAGCGACGACTGGAAATGGGTGCTGCGAGCTTCTTCGGCCACTCGCGCGATTACCCGGGCGATGCCGCAGCTTTCAAAGGGCACGTCGAGCAGCCCCGAGAACCCCGAAAAGATTTTTTCCGGAACCCGCGCCCAGGTTTCGCTATCTGCCGGAGATGCGGGATCGCTACTCTCGGATGTTGGAATTGCCGATTTTGGCACTTCGTTCGCTTTGGAGACCAGCGTCTATGGCGCCAACCAGTTGACGTTCAGCGGCGCTTTCGGAGAGAGCCTAAGCAGCCAATTGCCCACCATGGCTTTTCGTGGCACCTATGCCCGGAACAACGGCGACGGCTATGCGGCGATGCCGGAGATGACACTGACGGCCTTGCAGGTTTCGCTGCCGAACCGGTCTGCTTATGGGGCCGCCGGGTCGCAAGGCTCGCCGGCCGTGAGATCCGCCGCTTTCAGCTATTACGACACGCTGGACACGCTCGATCGGGTGCATCTGGAATATGGCGCTTCCCTGGAGACGATTTCGTATTCGGATCATCTGTCGCGAGCTAGTCCATTTGCCCGCGCTACGGTGTCGCTGGGACGCGTGGGCACGGTGGCGGCGGTGTACAGCAACGGCGGCCCGCCGAACGACCTCTACATCCACCAGTTTGGCGAACAGGCCGACCTCGCCGGCATGATTGGCGCGCTTGGCTCGTTACCGCAGTTTTCCATCCGCGACGGGCATCTGCAACTCCAGCGCACCCAGAACTATGAAATTGGTTATCTGAAGACTGCCGGAAACCGCAGTTATGGCGCCAGCGCCTTCTATGAAGACGTGAACGACGGGAGGATGAACGTGGCCGGCGATTTGTCGCCGCTCATCTCCGGCAACCTGCTGCCCGATCTCTCTACCCGAACTTCCATCTACAATATCGGCCGGTACAATCGCAGTGGATTCGTCGGGTCCGTCGATCAGAAGGTGAACGACAATTTGGATCTGGCCATCGTCGCGGGAACCCTTGGCGGCTTCACGATCGCTGGCGAGCCAGGCATGCGCGGCAATGATTTTCTGAACCGCTCGCTTCATCCCATCGCGTCGTTGAACGTAACATCCACCCTGCCTCGCTTCGGGACGAGGATCATCGGTAATTACGAATACGTTGCCGGCAATGCGCTGGTACCGCGGCATATCTTTGCCAGTCAGCGCCTGTACGCGGAACCAGGATTGAATTTTCTCGTCCGGCAGCCGCTTCCTTCCTTTTTCGGCGTCGGCCGGCTGGAGCTTTCGGCCGACCTGCGCAACTTGTTGGCCGAAGGGTACATCCCCGTTGCCGGCGGCGACGGCCATCAATTGCTGCTGGTGCAAGCGCCGCGGGCCGTCCGTGGCGGGTTGGACATCATCTTCTAGCAGCTCGAAGATCGCTTTCTCGCTCGCGCCCTTTCCTATGCTTTGCGTCCGCGATCAGGGCAAGTCTGATACGCTAGGCGAAACTCACGATGGCAACCACGCCGCCTAAGCCTTCGCGTCTGCTTTGGTTCGCACTCATCCTGCTGGTTTTTTCCGTCGGCATTAACTACCTCGATCGCGGCAATCTCTCGGTTGCGCTCCACAGTATCGAGGGCGAATTTCATCTGAACAAAGATCAGCTGGGCCTGCTCGGGACGGCGTTTTTTGTCAGCTACGCACTGCTGCAGATCGGGGCTGGGCCGCTCATCGACCGCTTCAATGTGAACTGGGTCTATGCGGGCGGATATCTGGTTTGGTCCGCCGCCACGCTTCTGACGGGCTTTGCCAGAGAGATCCATTTTCTGGGCTTCACGGCCAGCAGCTTCGCCGTTCTTTTCACTTTGAGGTTGGTTCTCGGTTGCGGCGAGTCGGTAGCCTATCCGGCGTACTCGAAAATCATCTGCAACAGCTTTCCCGAGACTTTGCGGGGCGCCGCCAACGCCGCAATCGACGCCGGGTCGAAGGTGGGGCCCGCACTTGGCGTCATGCTCGGCTTTTTCCTGATGAACCGCCTAACGTGGAGAGGAATGTTCATCGTAATCGGCGCGGCCAGCCTGCTGTGGTTGATCCCCTGGTGCGCGGTGACACCAAAACTCACGTCCCGGCAGGAGTGCTCATCCATCAAAGCCCCGCCGTATCGCGAGATGCTCCGCCACCGAGCATTTTGGGGCACGGTATTGGGGCTGTTCGGTGGAAATTATACCTGGTACCTGCTGCTTACCTGGCTTCCCTATTATTTTGAGACCGACCGCCATTACGCGCATGACAGTCTGGCCATTTTGAGTTCGCTTCCGTTTTGGGGCGTTGCTGTTTCATCAATGCTCGCTGGACTGGCGGCCGATGCCATCATCCGTCGAGGAAGAGCCGCTTCTCGTGTCCGGCAAGCGACGGTTTCCCTCGGGCTCCTCGGGTGCTGCCTGTTCATGTTGCCTGCGGTCATTATTCGTAACGAAACTATTTCCATTACACTGCTAATTGTCGCGTGCATCTGTTTGGGACTTTTCTCGTCTAATCATTGGGCGCTTACACAGACGCTGGCCGGACCGGAGGCGGCTGGAAAATGGACCGGTATAGAAAATTGCCTGGGAAATTTTGCAGGTATTACGGCACCCTGGTTAACCGGAGCGATACTCGACAAAACACATTCTTTTCTGCTTGCCTTTGCGGTTTCGTGCCTGATGCTACTCGTGGGAGTGGCAGGATATTGGTTGGTGGTTGGCAAAACCAAGCGGGTGTGTTGGTCCACGGAATTAGCTTCGGAGAAGGTGGCAACGGCTTAAGGCAGTATTTGAAATTAGCGGCCGATTAGGCTGCCCGCGAGAAGCGTCCTCGTGTGTCGTTACATACCTGGACGCGGCCGGTGAGCATTTCCTCCGAGTGCTCACCGGCTTGCCTAACCTTCCGTCGAGACCTGCTCCTGAATCCACTCCAGATATCTTTCCGACCCAGCGGTTATGGGCACGGCGATAACCTCCGGCAGCTCGTACGAATGCAACTCGCGAATCCGGTTTTCGACAGCCGGGAGCCGTTCCCACGTGGTCTTCACGAAGAGAAGATGCTCCGAAGCAGCTTCTACTTTGTCTTGCCATCGATAGATGCTGGTCAGACCGGGAAGAACGTTGACGCAGGCAGCCAAGCGCTCCTCAACCAGTGCCCGCGCCAGCCTGTTGGCTTCAGCCACGTCGCTGCAGGTACAAAAAACTATGAAAGTTTTGTGCATAAAACTTGCTATCCTTCTGGACCTTTGGCGCAAACATGTTTATAAAGAGATGTAAGGAATTTTCTTAATCGTGTATCGTTCGGTCTTACGTCCCGTCTTCATTATCTTTGGATTGATTGCGCTCGCCGCCTACGCAACCATCATGCTTCGCGGACCGCAGGGCCTCGCGGCGCTTCAAGAGAAGCAAAATACCGCGCATCGACTCGAAGTGGAAATCGCCAATATGCGAAAGCAGAACAGCGAGCAGCAGCAACGGATCAATCGCCTAAAGAACGATCCGGACTTACAGGAAAGCGTCGTGCGGCAGCGCACAGGCAAGACTCACCCGGGCGATACGTCGTTCGTGATTCCCGACCAGCCCAAGAAGCCGCAATAGCCCGAACGCTACAGCGGCACATCCCCTGGAAGCCCCCATTGAAGGGCGATAGAGGAACCAGGATTGCTGCTCAGAATCATGAACCAGTAACCGCTTGACGGACGCCACACCGCGTAATCCGTTTTTCCATCGTGATCGAAATCACGGGCGATCGGGATATCGCCTTTGGCGCCCCATTGCATTGAATAGGCGGCTTCGGGATTGCTGCTGGGCTTGATGTACCAGCTTCCGTTCGATGGGCGCCACACGACATAATCGTTCTTGCCGTCGCCATCGAAATCACCAACCAGCGGGACATCGCCGGGCAGTCCCCATTGCTGAGTGTAGGGGAGAGAAGGATTGCTGCTGGGGATGATGTACCAGGTCCCGTTCGACGGACGCCAGACCGCGAAATCCAGCTTCCCATCGCTGTCGAAATCGCCCACGAGCGGTACGTCTCCGGGCAATCCCCATTGCACTGCATAGGCAGCGGCGGGGTTGCTGCTCGGCCTGATGTACCACATGCCTTGGGACGGGCGCCACACGACATAATCGTTTTTACCGTCGCCATCGAAATCGGCTCCCAGCGGAATGTCGCCAGACAATCCCCATTGCACTGCATAGGCAGCGGCGGGGTTGCTGCTCGGCTTGATGTACCACATGCCTTCGGACGGGCGCCATACGACATAGTCGTTCTTACCGTCGCCGTCGAAATCGGCTATCACTGGAACGTCGCCGGGTAGCCCCCATTGCTGAATGTAAGGCGCTGCAGGATTACTACTCGGCGAGACATACCACCCGCCATCCGACGAACGCTGGATTGCATAATCGCTCTTGCCGTCGCCATCGAAATCACCGGTGACTCTCCCCGCATTACCATTGATGACCGGATCGACAAAGAACAGAGCCATCATGCCCTGGTCCTCGTGTGGCGCGAGGTGGCAGTGCAGCATGTACGCGTGGTTTGCATCGCTGTAGTCGGTGAAGTGCATGGCGACGCTGACGCTCTGCCCCGGCGGCACTTCAACCGTGTCTTTCCAGCCAACCTTATCGCCGGAAGGCGCCGCTCCGTTGACGGAAATAATCTGGAAAGACCCATCGTGCATGTGGAAATCGTGGTCCTGCCCGGTGGTATTGACGATGTCCCACACTTCGGTAGTGCCCACCTTCACGCGAATCTCGGTTTTCATGAGATCCGCCATTGTGTGGGCATCGACTCCGTTGATCCCGAAGCCAGTAGCATCGCCTGTGAATTCGATGGTGCGCCTGGTGGCTCCCGCGATATCGAGATTCGGTGGGCTGTTGAGAACGTTGGGAATTGGCGGCAGCGTGGAAATGAAACCCGTGGGGTTGATCTGCACAATGCTGTGCGTTCCACTTCCGCCGGCGACCAGGGTGGCCTCCTGGGTGGCCTGAAGAGTCATTCCGCCGGTCACATCGACCACAATTTCGGCGCGCTCCGCCGGTGTGAGGCGAACACTCGTCACCGTCAGCGGGTTTGGAAGGAACCCTCCGTCGGTAGCAACCTCGCTGAACGATCGGCCGTCGGTGAACGATAGCGTGAGAACATCGCCGATGGACGCATTCAGAACGCGGAAACGCAGGCGGCTCTGAGTCGTATTAAGCACCGGTACCGAGGCTACATTTACTCCATTTACCAGGAGAGGGTATTGATCGCCCGGCGCGCCAAGCGTATTTTCGTCATATTTGATCGCTCCATCGGAGCCCACGATTTCCGACTGCAGGATGAGAGGAATGTCGTCCACACCATAAGTGTGAGGAAGCGCGGCGGCTGCGCTCGAATTATCGTTGATGATGAACATTCCCACCAGTCCCATGGCCATTTGTTTCGCCGTGCTGCCCATGATGTGCGGGTGATACCAGTTCGTGGACGCGGGTTGCCGGATGGTGTATTGCGGATTCCAGGTTGTGCCGGATGGGATGACTTCTTCGATGCCGCCATCGTAAGCTGCGGGCAGGTGCAAGCCGTGCCAGTGAACAGTTGCATCTTCCCCCAGGCTGTTAGTGACGGCCAAGTGGATGGGATCGCCTTCGTTGACGTAAATCGTCGGGCCCAGAAACGAGCCGTTGAACCCCATGGTTTTGCTCGTGAGCCCTGGTACGATCTGCCCCTGTCCGTTCGTCAAGTTAAGTGAAAACGTCTTGACGCCGTCTTGCATCACCGGAGTGAGCAGAGGCGGAATGGGCAGCGCAGTTTGTGCGGCGGCAAGTCCGCAAGTCGCTAATAAAGCCGTAATGGAAAGCAAACAGCGCTTTCCCGTGGCGTTGTCTTTGACGCGAAGGGAAAACTTCTTCACTCCAGATCCTTACTTCGTAAATTAGGCGTCAAGTTCGCCAGCCACCAGTCTAGCTTGCGACCCTGCGGGGCCCGATACCGGTTGCGCCCTGCTGCGCCGGATTGAAGTCGCGCGAAAGCCGCAGCATCAAACCGCGCATTTGGCAGAGTCCAATCCGGGTGAAACAGTTTCGGTCTAACGGTTACAAGTTGCAATTTAGCTCGCCGCGCGACCGGACGGATCTCTTTGCACGCCCATAAGTTCGAGAAGTTTGCCGACGTCCTCATCGTGTATCCGATGCACGGCGCCATCGGCCAGAGTGATGACAGCCTGTCTCGGTTCTGTCTCTTTGACCTCGGCAAGCATCACGCAATCGACGTTCAGGTATGCCTTGCTCTTTAATTGCATGAAACGCATTTGGCAAGTAGACATCCAATTCACAATTTCCGTTTCGGGGTGTGCATTTCCGCGGTTTGCGTCGCCGCGAACGCCTCGCCGCCACCCTCGCCCAAACCGCCGCCGTCGACGGCATAAATTATCTCGTTGCAATCATCCAAGAGATGGAGCGGATCCGAGGCAAACATGCCTCCCGGTACGCTGGAAGAGGATATGACGGGAAAGAATCGAGTAGTCATCCTAGGCAGTGGATTTGGCGGTCTGTATGCGGCGAAGGCGCTGAAACGCGCTCCCGTGGAGGTCACGGTCGTCGACCGGCGCAATTTCCACTTGTTTCAACCGCTGCTCTACCAAGTAGCAACGGGCTCGCTTTCACCAGGGGAGATTTCGGCTCCCATTCGCGCGGTCCTTAATAAACAAAAACACACGAGAGTGCTGCTCGAAGAAGCAGTGGACCTCGACCCGCACGCAAAAATCGTATATTTGCGCGATGGCGGCCAGATTCCGTATGATTCGCTCATCGTTGCGACAGGGTCGCAGTCAAGCTATTTTGGAAACGACAAGTGGCGCGAGTGGGCCCCAAGCCTGAAGTCGGTCGAAGACGCGACCGCCATTCGCCACAAGATCCTTTACGCGTTCGAGGCGGCCGAGCGCGCGCACAACAACCCGGAGGAGCGCCGGGCCTGGCTGACGTTCGTCATTGTGGGGGCCGGACCGACAGGGGTGGAACTGGCGGGAGCACTCGGCGAGATCGCACATGAAACGCTAAAAAACGATTTTCGCTATATCAAACCGGAAGAGGCGCAGATCCTCGTGCTCGACGGCTCGCCGCGCGTGCTGCCCACCTATCCGGAGGATCTTTCGAAGCACGCCGAGAGGGCACTGCTGAAATTGCATGTCCGCGTCAGGAGCCACGTAAAGGTCATCGAAGTCGACGGCTATGGCGTCGATTTCGAGTTTCAGCACAACGGACTGACGCAGAAGGGGCGGATTCCCTGCCGCACGGTAATTTGGGCGGCCGGGGTGGCCACTACCGAGTTCGGGCATGTTCTTGCGCGACGGACGGGGATGAATGGCGACCGGCAGGGCCGGATCAAAGTACTGCCCGATCTTACAATCCCAAACTATCCCGATATTTATGTTATCGGCGATCAGGCTCTGGTTCTGAATCAACAGGGCAAACCGCTGCCCGGCGTAGCGCAGGTCGCGATGCAGGAGGGCAGCTATGCGGCTCACGCAATCGTTAAACGCCTGAAAGGTCACGCCGATCTCCCGCCGTTCAAATACTTCGATAAAGGCGATCTCGCCGTGATCGGCCGCGGCTCAGCGGTGGCCAATGTGTTTGGGTTTCATCTCTGGGGCCTCCCGGCATGGCTGATCTGGCTCTTCATCCACCTCATGTACATCGTGGAATTCCAGAATCGCATTCTGGTATTCGTGCAATGGGCGTTCTTCTACGTCACGTTCCACCGGGGCGCGCGGCTCATTACCGGCCATGCCGCCGCGGACGTGGTGGTTGGCACAAAGCCGTTGAAGAATCCGGAAGAAGATTGAACCATCCACGGAAACGGCCGCGCCGGATCCGGCGATGTTCGGTTATCAGGCAGCACTCGAAGGCTCTCTCTCGGGGGCCCACTGGATCGCGCCGGCGATGTCCTCGAACACGCGCTCCGCTGGCTGGTCGCCGTCAACTGAATGAACTCGCGGCCCCCGATAGTGATCGAGCACGGGTCCCGTTAGCTCGTCATATTCTTTCAACCGCTGCCGGATGATCGATTGGTGATCGTCTTTGCGCCGGATAAGGACAGTGCCGTCGTTATCGCAAACACCTTTTGCTCGCGGCGGCTGATGCAGCAAGTTGTATATCTTTCCACAGACAGGGCACTGGCGGCGCGCCGACATCCGATCGACCAGCGTTTGGCGTTCTACATCGAGGTAAATGATTCTGCCCGGCGGTAACTGCCGACTCGCCAGGTATCCATCAAGGAAGCCAGCTTGCGCGACGGTACGCGGAAATCCATCGAGCAGAAATCCCCGGGCGCAATCGGAGTGCTCAACCCGGCGAATAAGCATGGCGTTCACCAGGCCATCGCCAACCAAGCCTCCGGTCTCCATGATCTCAGCCGCGGTAATGCCCAACGCCGTGCGCGCCTCCACTTCGGCGCGCAGCAGATCGCCCGTCGAAATCGCCGGAATGCCTAACCAGGAGGACACCATCCGGGCTTGTGTGCCTTTGCCGCAACCAGGCGGCCCAAAGAGCAGTAGAACCACGAAACCCCCACGATCTTTTAGGCTAAGGGAAAGCGGTCGGGTGGGTCAATGGGCAGCCTTATGTTGACGTTTGCATTCAACGATGTCATCCAGCCGGTGGCGCCTTCACATAAGCAAAATTTATAAACCGTCTTTCAGATTCCGCATCCGCTGCTTGGAATCGTATGATAGTCGAGTACTCATTGCGCGCAGGCGCACAACGGGCCATGAAAAAGGGACAAGTCTCGACGCCGCAGGCTGGGCGGAAACTGGGCCGGGAGCGTAAGCGCCCCCAGACGAACCGCAGCGGCTCGCTTCGATCCGTTCTAGCCTCGTTTTTAGGTCGGTTACACTTCCCGGCTCAGAATCGGCATTTGCGTCAATCGAACACTATTTCGCTATTAAGTAGCTGGTATGGGTTCGCGACCTGCCTGCGCTGGCAAGGCTGCCAGACCACACAGATGGATGTCTGGTCCGGGTTTTCAAGGAAATCATGAGCCGGCCGGACGGTCCGAATCGCCGCAACTTCCTGTCAACCGTGCTGGCCGCGCCGGCAGCGTTATCGCCTGCCATGGCTAAAGGCGCGGATGCCGCCTCGTTGCCCAACGTAACCAAGGCCAGTTCCGCCGAGCCGGTTTCCTACCCACGCACGTTCACCGGCCCGGCATTAAAGATGATTTCGTTTCCGCTGGGCGGAGTTGGCGCCGGAAGCATCGGCTTGGGAGGACGGGGGCAACTTCGGGACTGGCAGATTTTCAATTGCGCGGACAAGGGCAACTCACCGGATTACGCATTCGCCGGCATCTGGGCGCAGGCTCCGGGGCATAAACCGGTTGCCAGGGTTCTGGAATCTCGAATCGAAACTCCGTATGAAGGCGAGAACGGATTGGGCTCCCGCAATGCCCCGGGATTGTCGCGCCTCGAAGGCGCAACGTTCACCGGTGAGTTTCCGCTGGCGCGCATCGATTTTCAAGACCGCGATCTGCCGGTGGAAGTGAGCCTGGAAGCGGGTACGCCGTTCATTCCCATGGACGCGGACGAATCGGGACTACCGGTTGCCTCACTTCACTACCGGGTGCGAAACCACGGTAAGACGCCGGTGGACGTCGCGATTGCCTTCTCCGTCGACAATCCCGTCCGATCGCTTGCGCAGGCGCATCAGCACAAAACGGAATCGCGCACCAACGACATCCGAAAGAGTGAGGGTGTTCGCGGCCTTTTTATGCATAATCCGGGGCTTGCAAGGGACGACCCCGGATACGGCAGTTTTGCGCTCGCTGTTTTTGATGATGGAGCTTCCGAAACAACGATGCTGCGCGGCTGGCCCGCCGGACGCTGGTGGAACAGTCCGCTATTGTACTGGGACGATTTCTCGGCCGATGGCGCACTCGGCCCGGAGGCAGAGAAGATTGGGCCGGTGGGCGCCGTGTGTGTGAAACGCCGCGTCATGCCTGGAGCAGAGGCAGACTACCGTTTCGTTCTTGCCTGGCATTTCCCAAACCGGACGCCGAAACGCTGTGGATGGGAAGCCCCTAAAGGCTACGAGGAAACGGTCATCGGCAACTGGTACGCCAAGCGCTTCGACGATGCATGGGACTCTGTGGAATATGCGGCGGCGCATCTCGATGCGCTGAACGCGAGAACACGCCGGTTTGCGGAGGCGCTTCGCGAATCCAGCCTGCCGCCCGCCGTAAAAGAAGCGGCATCCGCGAACCTCTCGACGCTCGTCAGTCCCACTTGCTTCCGTACGTCCGATGGCGAGTTCCACGGCTTCGAGGGCGTTAACGACCATGTCGGCTGCTGCTTCGGCAATTGCACGCATGTGTGGAACTACGAAACCGCGACGGCAAACCTGTTCCCCGATCTCTCGCAATCGCTGCGGCGGTCCGCATTCGGCTATTCAATGGACGATCGTGGCGCGATGTATTTCCGCCAGCTTCTGCCGGATGGCATCGAGCGGTCCGGCTTTGCCGCGGCCGACGGCCAGATGGGGCAGATCGTGAAAGTCTACATCGACTGGCAGCTCTCCGGTAAGAATAATTTCCTGAGCGAATTCTGGCCAAAAGTGAGAAAGGCCATCGAATTTTGCTGGGTTCCAGGCGGATGGGACGCCAACCGCGACGGCGTTATGGAAGGCGTGCAGCACAACACGTACGACGTCGAATTCTACGGGCCTAATCCGCTTTGCGGCATTTATTATCTGGCGGCGTTACGGGCCGCGGAGGAAATGGCGCGCGCCATGGGCGATACGTCGGCCGGCGAATACCGCAGGCTGTTTGAAAGCGGAAGCCGCTGGCTCGATGCAAACCTGTTCAATGGGGAATACTATATCCAGCAGATTCGCGGTTACAAGCCCAACGAAATTGCGGCGGGACTACGCAGCGGCATGGGCGCCGACGATCCCGAACACCCTCAATATCAATTAGGCAACGGGTGCCTGGTCGATCAACTCCTGGGACAATACCTCTCGCACGTGGCCGGTCTGGGTCCTCTGCTGAAGCCGGAGAATATTCAAGCGGCTCTCGATTCGATTTACAACTACAACCACAAGCCGGATCTCTACAATCACGATTGCGTGGAGCGCACGTTTGCGCTGAACGACGAAGCTGCGATGGTTATCTGCGATTACGGCAAAGGTGAACGGCCGAAAATTCCATTTCCGTACTATGCCGAAGTGATGACCGGGTTTGAGCATTCGACGGCGGCTCTGATGCTGTATTCGGGAATGATCGACCGCGGCGTGGAATGCGTGGCGGACATCCGCAGGCGATACGATGGGGTCCGGCGCAATCCCTGGGACGAAGCCGAATGCGGCCATCATTACGCGCGAGCCATGGCTTCCTGGTCAAGCCTACTGGCGTTGAGCGGATTTCGTTATCGAGGGACTGCGCGGCACGTTATCGTGGCGCCTCCCGTGCAGAAACCGCGATTCCGCTGCTTTTGGTCGGCGGGTGGCGGCTGGGGCTCGTTTTCCCTGGAACCGTCCCGGTTCACGCTAGGAGTAGCAGAAGGCGCGCTCGTTGTGCGTGTTGTGGAATTCTCCGGCTCAGGACGCCGCAAGCGGTCGAACGTGGAACTTGCCGGGCGAGACTTGAAACATAAGATCGAGCGCCGGGGAAAAAGCACCGTCATCACATTGGACGAGGACGTGAGCATCGGGCCGAATGAGCAACTCTCCGTTGCGATCTGAACTTCCTCCAACTGTCGTGTTTGTCGCGGGCTTTCTCGGCTCAGGAAAAACAAGCCTCCTGCTGCGGGCCGCCTCACTCCTTTCAAACAGCAGCACGCCGGTCGCTCTCATCACCAACGATCAGGGCGATGATCTGGTGGATACGGAATGGGCCGTTGAGCACGGTGCAGACGTAACTGGCGTGCAAGGCGGCTGTTTCTGCTGCCGATTTTCCGATTTCTTGGATGCCGCCGAAAGGCTGCTAGATCACCAGCCGCGAGTGATTTTCGCCGAACCGGTGGGAAGCTGCACCGATCTCGCGGCGACGGTGCTGCGTCCGCTGCAAGCGTCCTACAGTTTGCAGCTTCGAGTCGCGCCGTTGACAGTGCTGGTCGATCCTGCTCTTGCAAAAGAAATTTACACGGCGGATTCCGACATTGCGTACCTGTTCCGGAAGCAAATTGAAGAGGCCGATATGGTTTGCCTCAGCAAGTCGGATCTATATGACGGCGGCACGGAGTTGCCAGGCATCTCCATTCAGCATCGGCTGAGCGCCAAAACCGGCGATGGCGTCGCCGCCTGGCTCGACGAGGCGCTCGGCGGCACACTGCCGGTCGCCTCCCAAGCACTCACAATCGATTACGACCGTTATACGCACGCAGAGGCCGCGCTCGGCTGGTTGAATGCACGCGTTCTCGCGGATCTTGAAGAGCCGCTGTCGCCGGCAGTGCTGGCTGGTCCGCTAGTCGATGGACTGGACGAAGCGCTCACAGCAGCCGGCGCTCGCATCGCTCATCTGAAAGTCTTCGACGGCGCCCCGACCGGTAGCATCAAGATCGCCGTTTGCCGCAATGGCGACGAACCGGATGTAGAGGGGGATCTCGCCGCATCTCCCGCGAGCAGGCACGATCTGGTTCTGAATCTGCGCGCCGAAGCCAGTCCCGACCTGCTGCGTGAAGTCGTCGAGTCGGCATTCGCGCGTCTGCCGCCGAAAACCGAGATCGTGAATCTGCAAGCGTTCCAGCCCTCGCCGCCGAAGCCGCAGCATCGAATGGTGTTCTCATCAGAGCCGTCAGCCTAGTTGGTTCCAGCTTCTTTGAGATTGCGGAACTCACGCAGAAACAAAGTTCTCATCCGGCTGATGCAGCGAATTCCACGCCGCAAACGAGCACAGTTGCGCTCATGTTAGAACCTCTTGAGTTATTGTCTGTCCAATCGATTCACGTTCGTTTCCGATTGCTCGAGCGGACGCGCGATCGGAAGTTGCCAGCTATACCGTATCGCCATCGCGCGAAGTCCGAAGCAAAGCACGGCGCCCACGGGCCCTGCCACGGCAGTCGGGAGATGCAGCATGTTTCCGATTACCACCACGCCGGCGCCCACCAGCGCCGCGACCGCGTAAAGCTCGGTACGCAACACAGTGGGGATTTCCCTCACGAGCACATCGCGCACCATGCCGCCGCCGATTCCCGTGAGCATGCCGAGCAGCGTCGCCGCGACTGGTCCTGCGTGAAATGCGAGCGCCTTGCCCGCTCCCGAAACGGCAAACATCGCGAGCCCCGCCGCGTCGAACACCAGCACAGGCATGCTTAGGCGGTTGACGGTTCGATACGAGTAGAACGTAATCAGGCCCGCCAGGATGGAAACAGCGACGTATCGCCAGTCATGGATCGCCGCAGGCGGAATGGCTCCAATCAGCACGTCGCGGCTCATGCCGCCCAAGTTGCCGGCGGCGAAAGACAAAACCAGTACCCCAAACAGATCGAGCTTGTGCTTGACTCCGGACATCGCGCCGCTGAGCGCGAAAACGAACGTGCCGCCCAGATCGAAGGCGACCAGCAGCGTGTTTATCAAGATGTGCCCGTTTACGACCATCGGGCTTATGTCGATAACCAGGCCTGCGCGGCAACCACCAGCGCCTCCACGCCTGTTTGCAACGTTGGATGGATCACCGGCGCGAAACGCGGGTTGTGATTCGTGGGGATCTCCCCCATCTTGCCCTCCTTTTGGGCTTTCTCGTACAGGCCCGGATCGGTGCCGCCGACAAACCAGAAGACGGATGGCGCGCCCCACTCGGCTCCAAACGATCCGAAGTCCTCGCTGGCGCTCGTCGGCTCGGCTTTCTGCACACGGTCAGCCGAAAAGTACTTGCGAAACGCGTCATCTACTCGCCTGACTGCATCCGGGTCATTCTTAACAAGACGGTAACGGTCCAGAGGCGTGATCTCGGGCTTCTTAGGGGCGCCTGAAGCTTCGGCTTCCGCATTGACGATGCGCTCGATCGCTGCAAGCACCCGTTTGCGGACGCCATCGTCAAAGGTGCGCACGTTCAGCTTGATAATTGCTACGTCTGGGATGACGTTTTCCTTCGCGCCGGCCTGCAGCGAACCGACTGTGACGACAGCGGCTTCCGTAGCTGCAATTTCGCGGGAAACAATCGTTTGCAGACGGAGCACCGTCGCGGCCGCCATGACGACCGGATCGATGCTGGCCTGCGGCATCGATCCGTGAGCGCCTCGTCCGAACATTCGAATCTGCAAACTATCGCCGGCGGAGGTCACGACTCCAGCGCGCGAACTAAGTACGCCAGAGGACCCTACCATGACGTGTTGTCCGAGTACGGCATCCGGCTTGGGAAAGCGCTTGAAAAGGCCATCGTCAATCATCGCCTGAGCACCCGCTGCTGTCTCCTCAGCCGGCTGGAAGACAGGCATCAACGTCCCTCGCCATGCATCCCGAGTTCGTGCGAACAAGTCGGCCGCGCCGATCAGCCAGGTCACATGCATGTCGTGGCCGCAGGCGTGCATCACAGGCACGGTTTTTCCTTCGGCATCGGTCGCCGTGGCGCTGCTGGCATAGGACAGCCCGGTCGCCTCCTTCACGGGCAATGCATCCATATCGGCACGCAGCATAATGGTTGGCCCGTTGCCGTTCCGCAGCAAGCCCACCACGCCCGTCTTCCCGATTCCGGTGGTCACTTCATAGCCTGCGGCGCGAAGACGGTCCGCCACTATACGCGCTGTCCGGTTCTCCTGCATCGACAGTTCGGGGTGAGAATGAAGATCTTTGTAGGCGGACTCCAGCTCGGGCAATAGTCCGTCAAGGTTTGCAAGTACGTTTGCGCGGTGTGTCTGTCTTTCTTCGTTCATGTGGCACGCCTTAGCGGCTGGCGTTAATCATCCCATGTCTTCCGAAGATCGAGCAAACTGTCAAATCGTTACCTTCGCGCGAATGTCATTCTGCCCGGCGCCGTCGAGCGTCTCAAAATGTCCAAACTTTAGCTGGGCGCAGCCTGCCCTGCCGCGCCCGCTCGTCACATCAGGCCGTGGTGGTGGCTTCCAGCGCGACGCCCACTGCTTCCGCAACGCGGCTTCCGTACTCCGGATCGGCTTTTGCGAAGTGCGTGACCTGCAATTTAATAATGCACTCGGGGACGCCCTTCATCGCTAGCGCAATATTGTGAATCAGGTGATCCTTATCCGTGGGACTCAACCGCCGGAATAAGTCGCCCGCCTGCTGGTAATCGTCATTGCCTTCCCGATGATCGTAGCGCCCGGCATCGCCGCTGATCGCGTATGGCGATTCCACGAAACGGCGATCTTCTTTCGGGCCTCCGAAACTGTTTGGCTCGTAATTGGGTGTTTCGCCGCCGTTCTCATCGAAGCGCATGGAACCATCCCGATGATAGGTGTGGATGGGGCAGCGAGCCCTATTCACCGGCAGCGAGTCATAGTTGACGCCGAGGCGATAGCGGTGCGCGTCCGGGTAACTGATCAGCCGCCCTTGCAGCATCTTATCGGGCGAGTAGCCCATGCCTGGAACAATATTCACCGGTGAGAAGGCTCCCTGCTCGATCTCGGCGAAGTAGTTCTTTGGATTCCGGTTCAGCTCCATAATGCCAACTTCCTGGAGCGGATAATCCTTGTGCGGCCATACCTTTGTCAGGTCGAACGGATGAATGTGATACATCTCTGCGTCCGTTTCCGGCATGATCTGCACGCATACACGCCATTTCGGAAAATCGCCGCGCTCGATAGCCGTGAACAGATCGCGCTGCGCGTAATCGGGATCTTCGCCAGCCAGTCGTTCGGCTTGTTCGGCTGTTAGATTCTTGATCCCTTGCATCGTCTTGAAATGCCATTTCACATAGAACCGCTCATTATCGACATTGAGCAGGCTGAATGTGTGGCTTGAAAAGCCGTGCATGTGGCGATAACCATCCGGCGTGCCCCGATCACTCATCAGAGTCGTTACCTGATGCAGCGATTCGGGCGATAGCGACCAGAAATCCCACATCATGGTCGAACTGCGCAAGTTGGTTTTCGGATCGCGCTTCTGTGAGTGAATGAAGTCGCTGAACTTCAGCGGGTCGCGCACGAAAAAGATCGGCGTATTATTGCCGACCATGTCCCAATTGCCTTCTTCCGTGTAAAACTTAACGGCGAATCCCCGTGGGTCGCGACCGGTATCGGCCGAACCTTTCTCGCCGGCGACAGTCGAGAACCGCGCCAGCACTTCGGTTTTTTTGCCGATCTGGTTGAACAACTTCGCGCTGGTGTATTTGGAAATATCGTTTGTTACGGTGAATGTCCCGAAGGCGCCCGACCCCTTGGCGTGGACTACCCGCTCCGGAATCCGCTCCCGATTGAAATGCGCCATTTTTTCGAAGAGCAGATAATCTTCCATCAACACCGCACCACGCGGGCCCGCCGTGATCGAGTTCTGGTTATCGCCAACCGGCCGACCGGAGGTCGTCGTCATCTGCGATTCATCGTGTTTGCCATCGCTACCGTTCTGATGCGCCATGTATACTCCTGTAACTTGAAAAATGCTGTCTCAACAGCATCGTATGCCGGGTCAGGTTGGGAAGCCAGACGTCGCCTACTATTCCTCGCATAGCCTCAGCCTATCGGCGAGCGCTTTATCGATTCGTGAGACGCTAATAAAGCGGACCTATGGAAATCCACCAACTCCGGTATTTCTGCGCTATCGCTCGGGCTGGAAGTTTTACGCGAGCCGCAACAGAAGAAGGGATATCGCAACCGTCCCTTTCACAACAGATCGTGAGACTGGAGCAGGATCTCGACGCGAAATTATTCGACCGTCTCGGGCGTCGCGTGCAGCTTACGGAGTTTGGGCGCGCGCTGCTGCCGCAGGCCCAAGAGATCCTGCGGAAAGTGAATGCCGTTCGCCCGGCCCTGGATTCCGTGCGTTCTGGCGTACGCGGCCGGCTGAATATCGGCTGTATTCCCACCATCACTCCGTATTTCCTGGCGCCGAGGATTGGCGGCTTCGCCAAACGTTATCCCGACGTCGAATTCCGGCTCTTCGAGGACATTACGCCCAAACTCGTCGAACAATTGCAGGCGGGCGATCTCGACATAGCCATTGCCGGCCTGCCAATTAAAAATCCCGACATCGTCTGCTCCGAGTTACTGCGGGAAAACATTGTCGTAGCGGTTGCCAAAGGCCACCGCTTCGCACGGATGCCACGCGTGAAGCTGGCCGAGTTGAGCCGCGAACGGATGCTGCTCCTGAAAGAAGGGCATTGTTTCCGGGATAATGCTCTCACGGTATGCAGCCGGGGACAAACGCAGTTCATTTCCGTATTTGAAACGGATCAGTTTTCGAGTATTTTCTCGCTTGTTTCATCGGGCTTCGGCATCAGTCTTGTGCCGCAAATGGCCACTACCGAAGAGAGCGGCTGCGACTTCCTGCCGCTCGAGCGCGAAGCCATTCGCCGGATCGGTTACGTACGGGCGCGGGGGCATGTGGCGGGTTCGGCGCAGAAAGCATTCACAGAATGGCTGCGCGAAACGGCAAAGCGTCCTGCCCCGATTCACCCCTCACCGGCAGAGCCCGACATAGCCAAGCATCAGGTTCATGCGGCGCGCTGAAGAAATCGGACTCATTTTCACCAAGGTCCTTCTCATCCGACGCTGATAGCGGGGAGCGATTCTCGGCCTGGATAGGCGAGCAGCCATTCGGCATCACCGCTCTCGATCGCGAGTGGCACTGAACAGGCGGGCACGAGCCATACCTGACCCTCCCCGAATATCCGCTCTCCAATGGCGCCCTGCCCGTGGATGCAGACGAGCAACATGTAATGCGGCAAGCTTCCAGATATACGGATTCGCTGTTCTTTCTGACGCAGGTGCTCGATGCAGAAATATGTGGACTCGATAAGAATGCGCCTTCCCGGACCGATCTGCCGTATCTCGGTGTATGCGCTGTAAGGCTCTAGATTGGCAACGCGGCAGCCATCCTCAAGGTGCAGTTCCCTGGGCCGGCCGTAATCATAAAGACGATACGTGATATCCGAGCTCTGCTGTATCTCGCAGATCGTCAGACCGGCGCCGATCGCATGGACCGTGCCGGCGGGCACGAAAATAAAATCGCCCGCTTGAACCGCGCGCCAGTTCAAGAGAGATTCAATCTCACCGCTGGCGGCAGCAGTCCGCAAGCGTTCCGGAGAAATCCGCTCTTTGAAGCCCAGCGCGATCTGTGCTCCGGGTTCAGCTTTAAGCACATACCAGGCTTCCGTTTTGCCAAGGCTGTGGTGATGCTCGCGCGCGTAGTCGTCTGGCGGGTGGACCTGGATCGACAATTTGCCTGTTGTGAACAGCAGCTTCACGAGCAGCGGGCACAAGCTGGGAAAATCCGGGGAGGCGCCCGTTCCCAGGATGTCCGAATGCCGCCTCAGCAGTTCGCCAAGCGACGGCCCATCGCAAACGGGGTTATCCGCAGCGGTAAACCACGCTTCACCAGTGGCTTGCAACTGCGGCTGTGAGAACCATGGGCTCAGTTCGGTCGTGCCCCACACGCGCTCTTTGAACGTAGGCAGAATCCGAAACGGGGAGCGCCAATTGGAAGCCTTCATCAAGATCGAGTTCCGCAGAAAATGTCGCTCTCAGCATAACTGATGGCACAGCAAGAACGGCCTTGGGCATGCTCAAAGGTAATGGTACGGAAAACACTGAAGCACAGAGCGCAATTTCGCGTGAGTAGAGTTACCATCAGTTAAAACTAATACAACAGCTTCCGTTCAGTTGCCGGGCATTCAGGTTTCGATAAAGGCCGGTGATCGGACAGTATTTGGATCTACAGCGAGTGTTTGGTTTGTCCGATACGAATTAGAGGCCGGAAACGCGGGAGCTGATTTGGTGTATCTTTTAGTAATCGTGGGTTCTGCATTCATCACTTGGGCGCTGACGGGCCTCTGTGAGGTGCATGCCGGGGTCAGCCGGCTGTTTAGCGAAATAAATCAGGAGCGGTGGCTGGCGCGGGAAAACACGGGAATGAATCGGTCACGCGGGTTGTAAGGTCTTTCAGCTCGCACTGTTTTGGTCAATTCGGAAGAGATTTCCCCAGATTTCCGCGGCGGCGCCCAAGCTCATTCATCGGGGGGCGCACTTGCACGATCTTTCAACAGCCGTTCAGGCTTATTTATTGCCTTTGCCTGGCACAACTAGACTCATGCTGAGGCGGAAGGCAGAACTGTACATATATGGTCAGTCGGCTGACGCCATTTATTATATCGACCGCGGATTGGTGAAGCTCGATCGGCCTGGATCGGGCGATCAATGCGTCACGCTGAATTTATGCGGTAGCGGAGAACTTCTGGGAGAAGAGGCGCTAATCCCTCACCAGTCGTTTGTGACTCAAGCCGAAGCGCTGACACCGCTGACCATCTATCGAATCCCAAGCAGCCAGGTTCTCGAATCCGGCTCTCGCAACCCCAACCTTGCCATGTTTCTAATGGAAACGATGGTGCGCCGGACGCAAGCGTTGGAACACAGGCTGGAGTTGATTGCAGCTCACGACGTTGAGCGGAGAATCCTGTTATGTCTCGCCGACCTCGCCGGGCATGGTGAGCGGGAGAGCGATGGCTCATTTTCGTTGCCGCTGACACAGCGCGACGTGGCAAATCTGATCGGCGCTACGCGTGAAACCACTTCCTTGATGCTGAATCAAATGGAGCGAAACGCGTTGCTAACGCTTTCCCGTGGGAAAATCACGATTCCTTCACCCGCTCGCCTGCGCGATGCCGCCGCATTTCCAATCCCTCAGACTTTAGCGTCGTGAGATCACGAGCCGTTCACCTCGTCGCACCTTGTCAGTGGAAGCGGACTGTTCCTGGGATTGAATTCAGGTCTCTGAGCCGGCCCAGCCGGTGAGCCACCGAGCCACCGTCTGAGCCAGCTCAGATTTTTCTGAGGAGAGCTTGGCAAAAAGACAATCGAGGGCAGGCACAGTTCCCGCGCCAGGCTTTCCGAAAAGCCGCTGCTCACAACGTACTCGGTTCCTTCCGCTAACATTTCGGTTAGCCATTGACGACCCGAATCGTCGACATCTACGGTTTGGCGAAGATCCAGACGCAGCTTACGCCCGGCAACGCTGGACTTGGCGGTTCTCCAACATCCATCTAATTCCGCTAAATCCATAGCGGAGAGCTTTCCGATCAATTCAAATCGGAAAGCATCGGTTCCATCGTGCAGGTAATAGCGAAGCAAGGACTGGCTCACCCGTGAGCTAGTTGCACTTTGTGAGCCATCCAATTCTTCCACTCGAACGTTAGTTTCCACGCAATCTCGCACAACCTGTTGGATTCGCGCCATCATTTTCGGTTGCACCTTCCTACCGGCGAATTTGAACTGCTCGCTTCTATCTCTACTCCTCGTCCATTCACGAAAAAAGATCCAGCGTGTCGGCGAATTTGCCGGAAGAACTGGCTGGTTAACGATCACCGAATGAGAAAGAGTACTAGTGCGATCGCAAAGGACACATTC
This sequence comes from Bryobacterales bacterium KBS 96, assembly GCA_000381625.1. GTDB lineage: Bacteria > Acidobacteriota > Terriglobia > Bryobacterales > Bryobacteraceae > KBS-96. The sequence goes on along the minus strand of KB906767.1, from coordinate 5,094,001 downwards.
TCAAGAAAGGATATCGGCCTTAAAACGCCGGGTCTGGCCTAGAACCAGCCTTACCTGGAAGGGGATACTACTTCCTTTTTGCGTCGTCTTCGCGCTCCGCCTGCTTCCAGCCTTCATGCGCTTGATGAGCGGCTTTCCCGAGTCTTCGGCCGGCGGCAGCCGCAACCTTGCCTGTTTCCTTCGCTACGGAATGCGCGGCCTTTCCGACTTTCCCCGCGGCGGAGTTAGCATCTTTTTCACGCTGGCTGGCCGATTCACTTGATGTAGTGCATGCCCAGAGGCCTAACGTCAGGCATACGGCTATAAGGCTGACGAACGAGCGAATAGATATCACTGCCCATTTAGATGCGGAACCGCGCCTGGATGTGACTTCCGCCTTCCTGGGGGCGCGCGATAATTCGTCTTCTGTCTTTGTGGCGAGCAAGCGGGCAAAAGTAACGAAATAAGGCCTAAAAACCAATAATCCGGGCCGCTTGCAAAAGCGAAGCGCCCAAATGCCTGAGGTCCTCAAAAAGCGTGCCGACTTGATAACAAGCCAGGAAAGCAAAAGCATAAAAGATCCCGGGCCACCGCTCTTCCCACGTCAGCGCTTGCGAAAGGAGCACCCGAGGGACAATCGTGCGAAATGCGAGGACGCAGAGGATTCCAATGGCCGCGCCGCCCAGAATGTCGGAGGTCCAATGGTAGCCCAAGTAGACTCTCAAAACGCAGAGCAAGGCGGCCCAGACCCAGGCCGCGGCTCCCAACCAGCGGGAGTGCAGCCAAATGACGGTGGCTAATCCGAAATAAACGGCGGCGTGGTCGCTCGGGAAAGAACTCCAGTGGTTCAATATTTCGGGATCGACACTGTAAGGAACCTGGAAAGCCATTGAAGGGTCATGGAGCGGTCTCGGATGAAACCTCAGGATGAGTTGCAACCCGCGGCTAATCGGTCCGGCCAAGGCGGCTCCGATTATCTCCGCTATCATTCGCGCCCGTATGGGCCGCGAGTCGGCTTTCTCCCGGAACCAGAGATAGCAGATCACCGCCAATAACAGCATGCTGCTGGTGAGGCTGTAGTCCGCCAGAAAGTGGATGCTTCGATCTACGATTTGGTGCTTCCCAGCGAATTGATTGAAAAATTCCGTGATATTCCAATCGAGCCTTTGCAACAAGCGGCGGTTTCCTTTCCAATCCGGGCAAGGTTCCAGGTGTAAGGCAGCCGCGGGAAAACGCCGCGATTCCAGCGCCCTGGAGTGGCCGGAGCGAGAAATCCGATCGGCTTCCGCCTGTAAGCCCGGTTACGAATACGAAATTGTAGCAGCTTGTTCATTGTGTTGTAACCGTTCCTTTGTTTCGATGCGACGGCCCACATCGCAAAACCTGATCGTCGCGGTCAAAAGACATGACGCGGAAAGCGCAGCGGCAGTCCTCTCTCCTGACCGCGCGGTTCCGCGCCGGCCGACATCAATTTGGGTGGATCATCGGCGCATGGGCCTGCATTGCCGGAACTATAAATCAGCGCGGCGGCAAGACGACCGGCCGGCCCGCGACACCGGGAACAAGGCGTACCGGCATAGGGTGCTGCGCGCAGAGCGGGATCGGCGATCCACGATAAAATGCGAGGCCGTTTTCCCAAGTGCGCTTCAGTCCCGCATCGCAGACCCGATCCGATTCGCCCTGAATCTGACGCCAAAGGCCGCGCGCCGACGCCTGCTCGTCGAGCACCGGGTAAATAGTCGATTTGACATAGATGCCCGCCACCGCGAAAGACAGCACCAGCAAGCCACCGGCGATGCTCTTATGAGCGAACGCGGCCACTACCAGCGGCGTCGCAAACAATACAAGCATTCCAAGCGTGATGGGCAGCATCGCCAGGAACACTTGACTGGCGGAAGTGACCTTCCCAACCAGCAACACCGGAATCAGTTGGCCTACAAATGGAATCAACGCAATCAGGATGCTCGATGCAATCAGCCAACGGCGCGATAGGTTCGGCAAACTACGCTCCGTGATCTCGGTAGCAATAACCACAAAAAGACACGGCAGCAGCGGCAGCAAGTAGCCGGGCAGCTTGTTCAGCGATGCGCTGAAGAATATAAAGCCGAAGACAAACACGACCGTGAGAAACCGCAGACGCTCATCCTTGCCAATCGGACGAGGGCGAATAAGCAGGAGCAGAGGAGTCCACGGAAACAACTCGCCCAGCAAAATCGGAATATAGAAATATACAGGCTGTACATGCTGCAGCGTCTGCGAGTAAAAGCGCGCGAAATGCTGCTTCAAAAAAAAGTCTTCGATAAATGGATAACCGTTGCGAGCGATGACGAGCGCATACCAGGGACCAGCCACCACAAAAAAAGCGATGGCGGCAAGCAACCAGCGCCGCCATTGCCGACGCAAAAACCAGAGGAAGGGGATCGCCAGAACGATTGGAACCAGGCCTTTCGACAGCGTGGCCAAACCTAACGCAGCCCCCAGCGCCAGCCAGCGCGCACGAGAATCGTGCCCGCGAAGCAATGGCAGGGCAAACGCGACAGCGAGCGAAAAGAACGCGGCGAGTGGAAGGTCCGTAAGGCACAGGCTGCTATAGACGAGCCATGCCGCGGACGTTGCGAGTAATAATGTGGCGATTGCCGCCGTGCGTTGCCCGAATTCAGCGCGTAGCAGGAGAAACCATGCGGCCAGAAATGCGAGGCTCAGTAGCGCCATAGGCAGGCGTCCGGCCATATCCGGACCGAGCCCTGATAGTGTGCCCAAGCCGGCGAGCCAGTAAACAAGAGCCGGTTTCTCGAACCATGGCGAGCCCCACAAATGCGGGGTCACCCAGTCGCCACTCTGCGCCATCGCGCGGCCGACGGCGGCATAGCGCGGTTCGTCGGGGTCAAGAACGCCCGTGCCGCTCAAATTGTAGAGATACAGACTGGCGACCGCGGCAATAAATACACCGATGACGAAGATGCGTTGGGGTCGAGTCAACACCCAGTATAATGACGGCCATGCTGAAGCCCGGCACACGGTTGTGTTTACTGGTTCTTGCGATTCTTTTCATCGGATTCGGCGCCGGCCGCATCTGGAACTCCCGGCCGGTTTTAGCCGACATCCGAGCGTGCCACTGCGACATCTCGAACATCGCGGCCATGGAAGAGCATCGCGAGTGCAGCTTGTGCATCGAGGCGGAAAAGCAGCCGGCCTACGTCGATGTTTTCTTTCTGAAAGATAAGAATCCGACAAAACCGAACCGCCTGCTCGCTCTTCCGCGGATGCACGAACCCGGCGGACACGCGCTCGCCGCGCTGCCCCCCGAAATCCGCCATATCCTCTGGGCGGCGGCAATCGCGAAAGCGCGTGAATTATGGGGCGAGGATTGGGCCATCGCCTATAACGGCGACCAGCGTAGAACCCAGTGCCATACTCACCTTCATATCGGCAAACTTCTGCCCGGCATGGAAAACGATCGCTTCATCACGGTTGACGGAGCGGCGGACATCCCCGCCCCAACGGATGGAACGGGCTTGTGGGTACATCCGGTGAACGGAAAATTGCATGTTCATACGGGAGCTCAGGTGAACGAGTTCGTACTGATGCGCTAATCTCCTCAGCCCCGGCGCCGGCTGGGTTTTCGTACACTGAGATGAAATATGCGTTCTGTCCTGTTTTCGCTTGCTCTATGGTCGATAGGGTTGGCGTCACTGTGCGGCGCCGCCGGGGCGCAACATCAGCACAGCGGAAGCGCTCCGAGCGCCGCCCCGAAGATCGATAAGGCCGCCGTAACGAAATACCTACGCTACGCGGAAGGCTTCACGCCGCAGGTACAGGTCGCCATCGACGACCCGAAGCCTAGTCCGTTCCCGGGCTTCTACGAACTTCGAGTGCGCTTGACGGCCAACAAAAACGAGGCGATCCGCACGTATTACATCACGCAGGATGGGCGGCAGATTGTGACCGGCCCGGTATTCGATCTGGATAAGTCACCCTTTATCGCGAATCTGCATGCGCTGAAGCTGGAAGGCGCGCCTAGCTTCGGACCAGAGAATGCGACCGTCCAGATTTATATTTTCAGCGATTTTGAATGTCCCTACTGTCGCGAAGAAGCCAAAGTGCTGAGGCAGGATATTGAGAAAGAACACGCCAACGATGTTCGGGTGATATTCAAGAATTTTCCGCTGTCGAGCATCCACCCGTGGGCCAGGCCGGCGGCCGTCGCCGGCTCATGCGTTGCGGAACAGAACGGCGGCGCATTCTGGGCCTATCACGATTGGATTTATGCGCACCAACCGGAGATCAATCCAACAAACGTGCGTGATAAAGTTCTCGAATTCGCCAAGGGCCAGCCGATCGATTCTCAGAAACTCACTGCGTGCATGGATAGCAACGCCACCGCGCCTCAGGTCGATAAAACGATCGAGGAGGGGCGACTGCTTGGCATCGTCCAGACGCCCACGCTATTCGTGAACGGCCGCACGGTCGCCGGCGCTCTATCGGCCGATCAGATGAACCTATTAATACAAATTGAATTGCAGCATCGCCAGCAGGAGAAGCAGCAACAGGCCAGCGTGCAATCCAGCGAGAAATGCTGTGCATTGACGATTCCCGCGGTGGGGAAGCCTTAGGAAAATATCCCTTACCCAAAGCGATCCTCGCACCGGTCGAAATCCGGCGCAAACCTGTTGGTCGTGGGAAATTCGACCGATAAGAGCCACGTGGATCAGCAGAGGGAAGCAAGATGCCGGTAATGACAGAAACCCAGAAATCGAGCACCATGTTCACTCTGCCTCCTCTGATTCTGCATCCTTTTTCAAGCACCGAGGATAGCTCCGTGCTCACCGAAAGCTCGCGAGCGAGTCTGGTGATGCAGGGTCTGTTGCCGGATAGCGGGCAGTCCTCCGACGACCTGGACCGGAGCCTTCTCCGTGGCCGTTATGCGGAGTTGCGCATGCTGTTTTATGTGGGTAAAGACCTGACCCGATGGCTGGAGCAGTGCGTCGAGGTGGCCGGCGTAGATGAGGAATTGTCCCGGCGATCTTTGACCCGGGAGAGTTTTGTCTGTCTCTTGGTGCAAAAAGTGCCTCCGGCTGTGCGCCGCAAGCTGGAAACCTGGGGCGTCCTGGATTTCCCCGCGCTCTTTCGCCGAGCGCTGGGCGTCCACATCGTGTTCTCCGAACCGCCGCCGCTCGAATGCCTCAATTCGGACTTCCTCCGGCGATATCACCGCTATATCGATCAATGGTTCGATCTTTCAATCCAACAAAGGGCGATCGCTCGCTGTAACGACGACGAGTTCACATACGATCTTTATGCTTCCGGCGAGTACACGCAGATGCTTGAACAGAACTGGAAGAGTTAATAATCGCGGGCGTCTAAAACAGGAATTTCAGCCCAAATTGCAAGATCCGCGGATTATGCGCGCCCCCCGGCCGTAGGAAGTTGCTGTTCGCAAGGCAGCTTGCATCACCGGCCGAAAAATTAGACCCGCCAAAGCAGCTTGTGCTGGCGTTCCCGGTGCTGTTGTTTCCGCCAAGCGGAGACCATTGCGTGTGGTTGAAAATGTTGAATGCTTCCGCGCGGAACTCCACGTTCATCCGCTCCTTGATAGCGAAGTTCTTGAACAGACCCATATCGAAATTTGTGCGCGACGGATTGTTCAACACGTTGCGCCCCGAAAGGCCAAATGTAAGACCCTGCGGCGCGGTGAAAGCGGCGGGATTGAACAGCAGCGGCCCGATTACGCCGGGTTGATTGTTAAGAGAAGGTGGCACGCTATTGGGATCTCCGACAAGGTCCAGGCGCGCACCGGTGCCGGAACCGTTGCCGACGCCGGAACCGTATAGATCGTCATTGACGCTGAAAGGCGTGCCCGTCTGGAATGTAGTCAACCCGGACCACTCCCACCCACCGAGCAGCGTGTGTATTAGTCCGGCACGCGTGAACAACGGCAACTCGTAGACGTAGCCAATATTCAGAATCTGGCGTTGATCGAAATCCGAACTGGCCCGCGAAAGCGCTAGATTGTAGGAATCGACGAAGTTGCTGCTGCCGTAGTCGGACGCGTCGTCGAGCGAGTGGCTCCACGTGTACGCAAGATCGAAACTAAGCCGCCCCACGTGCCGGCGGAGCGAAACCTGAAGCGCGTTGTAGCTGGAATTTCCGACATACTGGTTCGTGTTGATCGTTCCATAGCCGAGGTATTGCCGGTAAGGATTGGCGTCTCCGCCGCAGGGGACGCCAAATTGGACAGCAGCGGCGCCGGTGGGAGCAACGCCGTTTACCGTGCCGCTCGAGCAATCGCCCCCTGTCATGGGCTGTCCGGCCGCATAGGGGTTTTGCGCGGCGCTGATCGGATGGAGCTGGTTGATATCCACCTGAAGGCCGAGATTCGTCCCTTTGCTTCCGACATAGGCCACAGTCAAAACTGTCGCCCTGGCAATTTCGCGCTGAACATTCAGATTCCATTGCTGAACATACGGCCACCGCACGGCGGTAGGAATCGATTTCGGCGTAAGCGGAAACGCAAGGCCGCCGCCACCAATGTTCGTGTATCCGGAGATGTTGTACTGCGTCGAGTTCAGCACGTATGGCGGACTATTTTCTAAACCCTCCGTGTTGCCTTCGTTCCCATTGGTGTGTTCGAAGAAAATTCCGTAACCGCCCCGGATAGCCGTTTTGCCGTCTCCAAACGGATCGTAGGCAAATCCGATGCGCGGCGCGGGATTGAAGAGATGGCCCGTCAGGCAACCACGCGGAATGCCGTTTTTCCCGCATTGAACCAGGCCGGCATAGGGATCGCCGCTGCCCGGCACGATGGCGCCTTCCTGGCCGGTGATATCGCCGGTCGCGTCAATCTGCGGCGCATTGGCTACGTTATAGGCCGCGGGATCGAAGTTGTAAGCATGGTAATACTTCTCCCTATAAGTTCCGAAGAGGCTTAACCGTACTCCCAGATTCAGAGTCAATTTTGATGTAACGTGCCAGTCATCCTGGAAATAAGGTTCCAGGATTTTATAGCGATTGCAATATTTGACCTTTTGGTTCACTTGGCTGTACGAGCCGATATCTCCCTGCATTAAATCCGCGAAAGCATTGCCGGTGGTTACAGTCGAAGTATTAGAAAAGTCCAGAATCCCTTGAATATAAGGGCTGTTGAACTCATTCTTCTGGGCCGCGACGAAGTAGGCGCCAAAATACATATTATGGCCGCCGACGATCTTACTAATCTGGTCCTTATACGTATACGTTGGATTGGCGTTATTCCAGGGGAAATAGCCGGTATCGAGCTGGAACCCACCGACATCGTAATTCACGCCGCCTCCCACCGTTACCGTGGGAAGAAGACCACCAAAGCCGTTGGCATATAGACCCGTCATCGTCATTGATGAGGGCCGGTTTACCGGACCTATGGCGTTCAGAGTGATATGGTCGGTGGTGTAGCTGAATGTAAACTCATTCAGTAGCGTGGGCGAGACGTTCGCAGTCAGGTTGGCAACCAGGCTAACACCCGGACCGACGAAGTCCGTCCCAACGGTTGGAAAGGAGGCGCCATTGCCCCAAAGAGGGTCGGTTGAACGGTGCTCCACGAATCGTGAATATACCGGCCAAACAAACTGAGCTTGTCGCTGAAATTGTGATCCACTCGAACCAATTCCTCGCGCCAGTGCGTCGGCTGCGCGGGAGCGGCTTGAAAATAGGAACCAATTCCGCTGCCGACATTCGGTTGCGGTAACAGAGTCAGAATCGATTGAGCATTCGAATCGATCGGCACCGTGTTGTTCGGGAAATAAGCGCCCGTCATGGGATTCACCGGACAATCGGGGAAGCCCGTCTTGTCCACGCCTGAGCCGGCTCCCGGACAGACATCGGAAAAATTGCCATGCTGTTCTTCCACCGAAGGCACCTGTTGAAAGAATGTCTGCCCTGGGACGACATCGCGGCGCCACTCCTCCGAAAAGAAGAAAAACGTCTTGTCTTTATTCGTGTTGTAAAGGCGGGGGATAAATACAGGGCCGCCGATTGTGTAACCGAAATCGTTCTTCTTGTATTCCGGCACGGTGGATTGGAAGAAATTTCGCGCGTTGAACGCGTCGTTGCGAAGAAATTCAAAAACGTCGCCATGAAAGTCTTTCGTCCCGGATTTCGTTACCGTTTCAATGGTTCCCGAGCCGTTCCGGCCATATTGTGCGCCGTAGTTTGACGTAAGCACTTTCACTTCGGCAATTGCATCGACGTTCGGATAGACATTCAGCGTTCCATTGCTGCCATTGTCCATGTTGTCGCCGCCATCCACTTCCCAGTTATTATCTTCCGTGCGGCCGCCATTAACGCTCATGGAGACGCTGCCGTTTACGCCGACCGTGCCTTCATCCTGGCCGGTCTGATTACTGACGCCGGGAATAAGGGTCACCAACTGCGTGAAGTTTCGTCCGTTCAGGACGATCTTGTTGATCTCCTTGTTCGTGACAACACCGGACATCTCCGAGGACTGCGTCTCCACCTGAGCAACGCTTGTGCCCTCCACCTGCACTTCGCTCGTGATCTCCCCGACTTCCATGTTCGGATCGATACGAGCTTTCTGATTCACCTGGAGAATTACATTCCGGGCCTGAAAGGTCTTAAAACCCGTAGTCGAGACTTTCAAGTTATAAGCGCCGGCAGACAAGCCGGCAATCAGGTAGTCGCCCGATGAATTGCTCGTCGCCTTCTGCGCGACGCCGGTCGCGGTGTTGGTGACCGTCACATCGGCGCCGGCAATGACCGCGCCTGTCGAATCCCGGACAGTGCCGGTGATGGAGCTGCTGTTCTGAGCAAACAGTGCCCCGGAAAAGCCCGCAAAACACAATACAGCTACACAGAACTTCCTACTCATGAAGTCCTCCCCCAAAGCAATAGCGAAATCATGCTACGCCTATTTGCTTTCCGATGCAAGGATAAAAGTAACAGAAAGAAAGTAACAACCGGTCGTTCGCATGATCGAGTTACACTATTCTCGGTGCTGCACCGGAGCCGAACGGTTTTATCGATCATTGCTGTAGCTCTGGGCGCGGTCGCCGCCGGAGCGCAGACGGCGAATCGTGAAATCGCCATTCGCGAGGGTTATGAACGTGGCGAACAGGCCCTGCGGAGTGGCGAACTGGATGCGGCCGAACAAGCGTTCCGCGAGATTCTCAAAATCGCGCCGGGCGACATCGGCGCTCATGGCAACCTGGGCGTGATCTATATGCGCCGGAAACAATGGAAACCGGCGCTTGCGGAGCTGAAAGCCGCCGAAAAACTTGCGCCGCAGATACCGGGTATCCGCTTAAATATCGGTCTTGCCTATTATCGGCAAGGCAAGTACGAAAGCGCTATCGCCCCGTTTGAATCCGTGGTACGAGACCAGCCCCAATCGATTCAAGCCGGCCGCCTGCTGGGGCTCTGCTACTTTTTCGAAGAGCGTTATAGGGACGCCGCGAGCGCGCTGGCGAGTCTCTGGCCCAGTTCGAATAGCGACCTGAGCTATCTCTATGTCCTCTCGGTGGCCGCGGGGAATGCGGGGCGCGAAGATCTGGCCCAGCAAGCGCTCGCGCGGCTTCTCGAAGTGGGGAAGGACTCTGCCGAGCTTCATCTGTTTCTCGGAAAGGCTTATCTGGCGCGCGACCAGAATTACGACGCTCTGCGGGAGCTGCAACGCGCCGCTCAAATCAACCCGAAGCTCCCATTTGTCCATTACAATCTCGGCGTTGCGTATCGCGGCAACGGAGACCTCGCCAAAGCCAAGGACGAATTTTTGAAGGATTCCGCCGTCGAGCCCGGGGTTGCTTACAACTATGAACAACTCGGCATCATCTGTCAGTCGCTCGACCAGAAGCAGGACGCCAAGCTATATTTTCAGCGGGCGTTGAAACTCAATCACCGGCTCGGCACATCCTGGTATGGGCTCGCGAAGATGTACAAGGAGGAGAAGCGCTATCCGGAAGCATTGAAGGCGCTCGATGAGGCCGGCGCACTTGATGAGAAAAGCGCCAGCGTTCATTATTTGCGCGCCCAGGTATTGATGCAATTAGGCCGCAAGACCGAAGCACACGCGGAGTTGGCCGCCGTGCGAAATCTGCAGCGCGAGAGCGCGGACCAGTTGGAGCAGAAAATCACTGGCCGCGTTTATCATGATCCGCAACTTACGGGCGAGCAGCATTAGTCAGGCTGGAATCGTGAAAAAGAAGGTGGAGCCTTTGCCCTTGGCGGACTCGAGCCAGATCCTGCCGCCCAGCCTTTCTATTACTCGCTGGCAGATGGCAAGGCCAATGCCGGCTCCCCCGACTGAGCGGCTATGGAGGCGCACAAACATTCCAAAAATCGTATCCTGATATTCCGGTTCGATGCCGATGCCGTTGTCGGAAACGGAAAATTGCCAGAAGCGATCGACGCGTTGCGCGGCGATCCGAATCACCGGCGGCGCCTGGCTCCGGTACTTGATCGCATTGCTAATCAGATTTTGAAATAGCTGGCGCATCTGCGGCCGATTGGCCGTCACCTGGGGCAACGGCGGATGAACGATTACGGCTCCTGTCTCGGCGATCGACGCTCCCAGCTCGAGTTTTATCTCGTCCAGCACCTCATTGCAATCGACAGCTTCCAGCGTGTGATCTCTCCCCGTCACATTCGAGTATGCGAGTAATTCTTGAATCAGCACGGTCATGCGCTTGGCGCCATCGATAGCGAAGTGGATGTAGTCCCGCTGCTCCTTGGAAGCGCTTTCGCCCAGACTGAGCTGCAACAATTGAACGTAATTCGAGATCATCCGCAGTGGCTCCTGCAAGTCGTGCGAGACCACCGATGCGAAGCGCTGCAAATCTTCATTCGAACGGCGCAAATCGCACTCGGCGGCTTCCAGTTGCTCGGTGCGCTTTCGCTCCAGGTTCTGCAATCGCTTCCGCTCGAGAATCGCGTGAAGCCGCGCGGTGAGAACTGCGCGATCGAACGGCTTTAGCAGATAGTCTTCGGCTCCGAGTTCAAGGCAGCGGCCAATTTCGGCAACCTCGTCGAATGCCGATAGCATGACGATGGCCGTCTCCTGGAAACCTGGTTCCGATTTAATCTGGTTCAGCAACTCCATTCCGGTGGTGCCCGGCATCATGAAATCGAGCAAAACCATGTCGAATCGCTCGGACCGCAGGCACGCCACCGCCTCGGCGGCGCTTTCGACAGCGACGCAGGTATGACCTTGCCGCTCGAGCATGCGGCACAGCATCTCGCGTCCGAGTTCGGAATCGTCCACGATAAGAAAGCGCGCCACTATCTTCGCCGGCGATTGCGGCACAACCGGGACGGCCCGGCGCGGTGTTTGTACGTTCGGCGGAAGAGATCCCACCGCGAATGCCAATAGCTCTTCGGCCGCAAACCGAATTCTCTCGACATCCTCCAGCCGTTGCCCCGTTTCAATCCGGCTCAGTGCTTCCGTCGCCTCCACCGCCTCACGAAGGGCGCCTCGCGATTGAGCCCGAAGTATTTCGACTTCGGAGGAGGCCGAACTCGGATCGCTGCTTTGTAGGTGGCGCTGGACCAGCGTGAGAATCTGCTGTGCGCAAGCGAGAATTGTGGCGAGATACGGCTCACTTTGCCGCGGCCGCTGCTCGTCTTCAAGCAGCAGTTCGGCATACCCGATCATGTGATTGATGGGAGTACGCAGGATGTGGCGCAGTTCCGCGGGCCGGCCGCCCGAAGGGGCTGGTTCAGGCGTCGACATCAAGCCCTCGTCTTCCCGCGAGCAGTCGGTTGATAGTGGCAAGAAGCTTATCCATCTCGACGGGCTTCGTCTCAAACCCATTGCAACCGGCGGCAAACGCTTCCTCACGATCGGAACTCATCGCGTGCGCCGTCAGCGCGACTACTGGAATCGCGGACATCTCGGGAGAACTCTTGATGATTCTCGTTGCATCCCAGCCATTTATTCCGGGCAAGCTCATATCCATTAAAACCAAATCGGGCTTTGCTTCCCGCGCAATTCTGATGGCGCTCTCCCCGTCGGTCGCCGTCACTACCTCGAATCCGCGCCGCACAAGGCGGCGACTCAACATGTCCCGATTCGACTCGTTATCTTCGACGAGCAGCAGTTTGGAAGCCTGAGAAGATTGAATCATAAGAGCGTCAGGGGCGTCGTTCACGGCTGCGCGGCTCCCGGGCCCGTCTCTCGAATGTGCGAATCGATCACACGGCCTAGCTCGGCCATCAGTTCTTCAATCGTCAGCGATCCTTTTTGAATCACCCTGCTCACCTGTCCGTTCATACGCTCCCGGTCGGCGGGAGTAATTTCCTTGGCCGTGAGGACGACAACCGGAATGTTCCGGTTCTCAATTTTTTCGTGAAGGTGACCGAGGAATTCAAAACCGTCCATCCGCGGCATCATAAGGTCGAGCAGGATGAGATCCGGTCTTTGCCGCTCAAGATATTCAAGCGCCACAAGACCATTCTCCGCCTCCTCGACATGCCAACCCTCACCCGTTAGGCCATTAGTAAGTATGCGGCGGGAATCGAAGTCATCTTCGACGACCAGCGCGATGCTCTGGACGTTCTGACGCCGGTAACGCATCAGAATTTCGAGCAATCGAGCCCGGTCAATCGGCTTGGACAGGTACTCCGTTGCTCCAAGCAAAAACCCATGATTGCGGCTGTCCAGCACACTCAGCATGATGACCGGGATCACCGAAAGCCGGCGGTCTGCCTTGAGCGACTGCAATACAGCCCATCCATCGATTCCTTTCATCAAAACATCAAGCGTAATGGCGTCGGGCAGCAATTTTCGCGCAAGTTGCAGCCCTTCCTCGCCCGAAAGCGCGCTCTCCACGCGGAAACCGTACTTCGCCAGGAAACGGCGGAGCAGATCGTGCACGCTCGCGTCGTCATCAATCGCAAGCACGATGGTTTTACGATTCGATACCGCTTCCGGCCGTGCCGGGATCGCATCGTGCCGCTTGCTTACGCCGGCCGGCAGCACCATGGTGAACTCCGATCCTTGGCCCGGAGTGCTCTCCACGCTCAGTTTTCCGTCCATCAGTTCGCAAAAGCGCTGCGTAATCACCAACCCGAGGCCCGTGCCGCCAAAGCGGCGCGTGATCGAAGCATCCGCTTGCGTGAACGGCTGGAATAATCGATTCAATTGCGCCAGCGTCATACCCACTCCTGTGTCTTTCACAATAAATGTGATTTCCTCTGGAGTTTGCGGCTTACGCCTGACATGCAGACTCACTTTGCCTTTCTTGGTGAATTTGGCGGCATTACTGAGAAGGTTGAAAAGCGCCTGGCGGACTTTGGTCTGATCGGCGTACATCGCGCCGATACCCGGAGGACAATCGATCAGCAGTTCATTTTCATTCTGCTCGGCAAGCGGCCTCGTGACGGCCTCGATCTGCGCAACAAGTTCCCGAACACTGAAAGTCTCGAGATACAACTCCACCTTGCCCGCCTCGATTTTCGACAAATCCAGAATAGAGTTGATCAGGTCCAGCAGATGACGTCCAGCCGTCCGGATGCGGGTCAGATCCGGCAAAAGCGCCGTCTGATTATTTTCCTCGGCCTCCTCCTGTAACATCTCGCTATAGCCGATGATTGCGTTCAGCGGCGTCCGGAGTTCGTGGCTCATGTTGGCCAGGAAACGACTCTTTGCCTGATTCGCCTCCAGCGCCGCAGTCCGCTCACTTTGTATACGCGAAATGGCGACAATCAGTAGGACCAATCCGAGCAGCACAGCCACAGTTGAGGCGACGCCCGCAACGGCGGCTCTTCGTTCTATGGAACGGGACGCGGCCGTTAACGCGACGTCTTCCTCGGCCTCTATGTCTTCGACCAGTCGACGGATCTGGTTCATCAAGGTTCCCTTGTCCGCCTCAATCAGCGTAATCGCGGCGCTCATGCGGCCTTGCTTTCGCAGCGCGATGGTCCGATCCATTTCGCTGAATTTGCGCTCGATTAGGTCATTCAACTCGGCGATTCGAGCGCGCTGGCCCGCGCTCGTCGTTGCAAGCGCGCCCACGTCAGCCATTCGGCTGGGAATTGCCTGCCTGGCTGTGAGAAATGGCTGGAGATAGCTTTCATTTCCGGTCAACAGGTATCCGCGCTGACTGGCTTCGGCCCCCTGCAGCACGGAGAATAAAACTCGCAATTTCCCCAGCGACTGCTCCCTCACCTGGGCATGAGTGTTCGCCATTCGGACCTGCTGCCAATCCGACAGGCTGAAGTAAATCACAACTGCTAGCGCTAAAGTGGAGAGCAGCAGCCACGGAAATTCGGACGGAACTTTCCTGATCACGTCAATAGGGCGCTTCACGATATACCGGCATTCCTCTCCTACCAGGCCTGCGGATTCCTATTCTCGCAAACCGGTCATAAGGCGAACGGACGAGTTAAAGGTTAAGTAGGGTCTCCGGATACGCCCGGAAACGAGAAAAAGCCCCGGACAGCAGACTATCCGGGGCTTAAACTAACTCGGGCGATTTCCTACTCTCCCACACACTTGCGCATGCAGTACCATCGGGGCTGAGAGGCTTAACTTCCGTGTTCGGGATGGGAACGGGTGGGGCCCTCTCGCTACGATCACCCGAAAATTGGCTGAGGACGCTGGGCGATCCGCGAATCTCCGCTCCTTTACGGTCGCCGTTCCGTGCAAAATACTAAAGCACTGAACCGCGCGCGTCAGCAAACGGGATACTGATTGCCTTACAGCTCCTCAAGAAATTTTCTGAGGTTTTAGGAATAGATTTGACGGACAAACTAGCGCATTGCAGAGCGCTAACTCCAAAACGGAGAGTAAATTTTATGGTCAAGCCGAACGAGCTATTAGTAACGGTCAGCTCAACGCATTGCTGCGCTTACACATCCGTCCTATCAACGTGATCGTCTTTCACGGCTCTTCAGGGAGATCTCATCTTGGGGAAGGTTTCGTACTTATATGCATTCAGCACTTATCCTGACCAGACTTCGCTACCCAGCTGTGCCACTGGCGTGACAACTGGATCACAAGAGGTCTGTTCACCCCGGTCCTCTCGTACTAAGGGCAAGCCCCCTCAAATCTCCTGCGCCCACCACAGATAGGGACCGAACTGTCTCGCGACGTTCTGAACCCAGTTCACGTACCGCTTTAATAGGCGAACAGCCTAACCCTTGGGAGCTTCTGCACCCCCAGGATGCGATGAACCGACATCGAGGTGCCAAACCGGAGCGTCGATGTGAACTCTTGACTCCGATCAGCCTGTTATCCCCGGCGTACCTTTTATCCGTTGAGCGATGGCCCTTCCATACAGAACCACCGGATCACTAAGGCCTGCTTTCGCATCTGCTTGACTTGTAGGTCTCGCAGTTAACCTAGTTTATGCCTTTGCACTCGACCTCTGATTTCCAAACAGAGTGAACTAAGCTTCGCGCGCCTCCGTTACAATTTAGGAGGCGACCGCCCCAGTCAAACTACCCGCCTTGCAATGTCCTTCTCCCGGATCACGGGAGTAAGTTAGAACCACAGTACGATCAGGGTGGTATCTCACCGTTGGCTCCCTCAAGCCCAAGAGCCTGAGTTCCAAGCCTCCCACCTATGCTGCGCAGACCGCACCATAGTTCATTGCAAAGGTATAGTAAAGGTGCACGGGGTCTTTCCGTCTAGTGGCGGGCATCCGGCGTCTTCACCGGAACCACAAGTTCGCCGGGCGGAGCGCGCCGACAGTCGTCAGATCGTTACGCCATTCGTGCAGGTCGGAACTTACCCGACAAGGAATTTCGCTACCTTAGGACCGTTATAGTTACGGCCGCCGTTCACCGGGGCTTCAGTTCAAAGCTTCGCCTTGCGGCTAACCTCTCCCTTTAACCTTCCGGCACCGGGCAGGCGTCAGCCCCTATACGTCGTTTTCGACTTTGCAGAGACCTGTGTTTTTGTTAAACAGTCGCCTGACGCGTTTCACTGCGGCCCACCGAAGTGGGCACCCCTTCTCCCGAAGTTACGGGGTTAATTTGCCTAGTTCCTTCGCAACTCCATCACCCGAGCGCCTTAGAATACTCATCTCGTCCACCTGTGTCGGTTTGTGGTACGGGTACGCCGATTCTCCTTAGAGGATTTTCCTGGCAGTCGATCCGGCGGATTTGCCTGTCCGAATCTGATCTCATCTGCTGTTTGTAACCATTGCGCACAGCAGACTTGACCCTGCGTCTCCCCATCGGTCTTTATCGAATCGTCGTAGTCACGGAATATTAACCGTGTGTCCATCAGTTACGGCTGTCGCCCTCACCTTAGGCCCCGACTAACCCTGAGCGGATTAACCTTTCTCAGGAATCCTTAGACTTTCGGCGGCCAGGGTTCTCACCTGGCTTATCGCTACTTATGCTGGCAGAGTCACTTCCTGACGCTCCAATGCTCCTTACGGTACACCTTCATCGCTGTCAGGAACGCTCTCCTACCACTCCATGCTGTTACGCATTGAATCCATAACTTCGGTACCGCACTTTAGCCCCGTTGGATTGTCGGCACCGAGTTCCTCGACCAGTGAGCTATTACGCTTTCTTTAAAGGATGGCTGCTTCTAAGCCAACCTCCTGGCTGTCTGAGGCACTCGACTTCCTTTCCCACTTAGTGCGGATTTGGGGACCTTAGTTGATGGTCTGGGCTCTTTCCCTTTCGACGATCAAGCTTAGCCCTGACCGTCTGACTCCCGTATTACTCGTTCTTGGCATTCGCAGTTTGGCTGGATTCGGTAACCTGGAAAGGCCCCTAGTCCAATCAGTTCTCTACCACCAAGACGGACCATACGAGGCTAGCCCTAAAGCTATTTCGGAGAGAACGAGCTATCACGGAATTTGATTAGCCTTTCACCCCTACCCTCAGCTCATCCAAGCTGTTTTCAACCAACACTGGTTCGGACCTCCATCCGCTGTTACACGGACTTCATCCTGGCCAAGGGTAGATCATCCCGCTTCGCGTCTAATCCCAGCGACTGCACGCCCTGTTCAGACTCGCTTTCGCTGCGGCTCGCTTTCGCTTCGCCTTGCCACTGAGACTAACTAGCCAGCTCATTATTCAATAGGCACGAGGTCAGACATTGCTCTTGCGAGCCATAGTCCTCCCACTGCTTGTAAGCATGCGGTTTCAGGTACTATTTCACTCCCCTCACAGGGGTTCTTTTCACCTTTCCCTCACGGTACTAGTTCACTATCGGTCGCAAGTGAGTATTTAGCCTTGCCGGATGGTCCCGGCAGATTCCCGCAGGGTTTCTCGTGCCCCGCGGTACTTAGGAGCCACTCGAAGCTAGGATGGCATTTTCGAATACGGGGCTGTCACCCTCTCTGGCCGGCCTTTCCATGCCGTTCTCCTAACGCTTCCCTATAACTCCTTCAGAATAAGCTCGACTTCCGATCCCTTGAACTAATCCGGTCGCTTGCGCTCCCGGCTCCGTTTCCTTGGTCTCGGAAACCGCCCTTATTCTTGTGGTCCTGCAACCCCAGACTCTCCTTGCGAATCGTCTGGTTTAGGCTCTTCCGGATTCGCTCGCCACTACTACCGGAATCACTATTGTTTTCTTTTCCTCCAGGTACTGAGATGGTTCACTTCCCTGGGTTCGCTCGCACCAGTTATGGATTCACTGGTGCGTAAGACGGTTACCCGCCTTGGGTTTCCCCATTCGGACATCCCCGGATCTTAGATTGCTTGCATCTCCCCGAGGCTTTTCGCAGCTAGCCACGTCCTTCTTCGCCTTCTTGCGCCAAGGCATCCACACGCATGCTCTTAGTAGCTTGACCATAAAATCTACTCTTCGTTCTGAGTCTCTTTTATCGTCCGGAACCACGCCCTCACGGCTTCCGCCGCTCCGGCGCAATCCCTTCTAGCGCCCGCTGCCGCCTATTTTTCTCGCGACAGCGTCGTTTGCAACTTGTAGTTGCCCGTCAAATCTATTCTCTTTTCAAAGATCCTGCCCCGCCTTTCAGCAGAACATCCCTCTTTTTAGCTTCTCGCCAAACCTCAGGAGAAATCCTTCGGAGTTGCCTCCGAAGGATCACTTCTAGTGTTTGGCCGTTGGTGGGCCTGGGTAGATTCGAACTACCGACCTCACCCTTATCAGGGGTGCGCTCTAACCAACTGAGCTACAGGCCCATTGCCTTAGTTGGGCATTAACGGCCAAAACCGTCCATGCCGCTGAGCAAAACTGGTGGAGCTGGTCGGGATCGAACCGGCGACCTCCTGAATGCAAATCAGGCGCTCTCCCAGCTGAGCTACAGCCCCATATTGGAGTCGTCGGCAGCCCTTTTGCCCGACTGCCCGCCTCTCAAGCCAGCGCCTCTCAGCCTATCACGGCGCCAACTTGTTCAAAAAAATAAAATCGAGGCCGATTGAACGCGCCGAACAGGGCCAGCCTGTTCGGGAAGAAGGTAAGTATCAAACTAGGAGTGGAGAACACAGAGTCAAATGGAGTGGAACGGCTGCTATCTACTTGTTAGTCTTCGGCTAGCAAATTACGCTGCTTCATCCTAGTTTCGATAACTCCACCCACGTTCTCTCTTAGAAAGGAGGTGATCCAGCCGCAGGTTCTCCTACGGCTACCTTGTTACGACTTCACCCCAATCATGAGTCACACCTTGGGCTGCTGCCTCCTTGCGGTTGGCATGCAGACTTCTAGTACAACCCACTTTCGTGATGTGACGGGCGGTGTGTACAAGGCCCGGGAACGTATTCACGGCATCGTTCTGATATGCCATTACTAGCGATTCCAGCTTCATGCAGGCGAGTTGCAGCCTGCAATCCGAACTGAGAACGGTTTTTGGCGATTTGCTCCCCCTCGCGGGTTTGCTGCGCTTTGTACCGTCCATTGTAGCACGTGTGTAGCCCTGGACATAAAGGCCATGATGACTTGACGTCATCCCCACCTTCCTCCAACTTATCGCTGGCGGTCTCCTGCGAGTGCCCCCCTTGCGGGGGTTGCAACACAGGACGAGGGTTGCGCTCGTTGCGGGACTTAACCCAACATCTCACGACACGAGCTGACGACAGCCATGCAGCACCTCGACTCCGGTCCCTTGCGGGAAAGCCAGCGTTTCCGCCAGCCGTCCGAAGCCGTTCGAGCCCAGGTAAGGTTCTTCGCGTTGCGTCGAATTAAACCACATGCTCCACCGCTTGTGCGGGCCCCCGTCAATTCCTTTGAGTTTCAGCCTTGCGACCGTACTCCCCAGGCGGCATACTTAACGCGTTAGCTCCGGCACCGACCAACTGAATGGCCGACACCAAGTATGCATCGTTTAGGGCGTGGACTACCAGGGTATCTAATCCTGTTTGCTACCCACGCTTTCGTGTCTCAGCGTCAGCTACGGTCCAGAAAGCCGTCTACACCGCCGGTGTTCCTCCTGATATCTACGCATTTCACCGCTACACCAGGAATTCCGCTTTCCTCTCCCGCGCTCCAGCACTCCAGTTTCCGGCGCACCCTCCCAGTTGAGCCGGGAGATTTCACACCGAACTTAGAGCACCGCCTACACACTCTTTACGCCCAGTAATTCCGAACAACGCTTGCTGCCTACGTATTACCGCGGCTGCTGGCACGTAGTTAGCCGCAGCTTCTTCTCCGGGTACCGTCATTATCGTTCCCGTCGAAAGAGCTTTACACCCCGAAGGGCTTCATCGCTCACGCGGCGTCGCTGCATCAGGGTTTCCCCCATTGTGCAAGATTCCCCACTGCTGCCTCCCGTAGGAGTCTGGCCCGTGTTTCAGTGCCAGTGTGGCCGTGTGCCCTCTCAGGCCGGCTACCGATCGTCGCCTTGGTGAGCCGTTACCCCACCAACTAGCTAATCGGCCGCGAGCTCCTCCTTCAGCGCATTGCTGCTTTCCCTTCTCAGGCTTATGCGGTATTAGCCCCGGTTTCCCAGGGTTATTCCCCACTAAAGGGTGGATTACCCACGTGTTACTCACCCGTGCGCCACTGTACTCAGGGATTGCTCCCCTTTCTCGTGCGACTTGCATGTGTTAAGCGCGCCGCCAGCGTTGATTCTGAGCCGGGATCAAACTCTCGTTTGATCTGTTGTTAATCTGAGCTTCGCTCGATAGCCCATGCCATCTCCGCTCTGCCCAGATCCATCTCCCTGCCCGGCAGATTGCTCTACCTCACAGGAAGGCTGATTCGCTCCGGTTTTTACTCAAAAGTCTGACGTATTACTTCTCTTCGCGTCCAACCAGATTGTCAATCATCTGCGTAGCCCTACCGGCGATTACGAGTTCCCCCGCAAATGCCTGCCGACTACCCGGCCTCGAAAGCCGCTTGGTCACCACGTACCGGCTGCTTCTCTGCATGCCGATCTGTTTTTGACCAAAAACCTTGGGATTTGAAACCCTTAAGAGTGGTTGCTACCGACTGCTAAACTCATCCACTTCATGGTCTAGCGTCTCTGGGAGAGACTGGTGATACCAGCCTGCTTCGCTTTCTTGCCACCTGGACACTTCGCTGCGCCCATTTGTCAGCCTATCAAACTGCGTCAACCTTAGCAAGCCCCTTTTACCGAAACTTGCTTTGTTCGAGTCGCCCGATTGCTGCTGCCGTCGGGCGACTTCCTGAGAATAGCATCGGCATCTTGCGGGTGCAAGAAATAGTCGCGAATTGTTTTTCGCACACTCACAACCGATCTTGCAAACAGACCGAACGAACGCCACCAGCAAGCAGCCATCTCCATTCTGCGGTACAACCGTACAAGGAACGGCTCGGATGAAAAGAGAGGAACACAATTTGGCTAAGTCTCTGCTTTTGTTCTTACTACCTGCTGCGTTCTGCCTCGTGCTTGCGGCCGCGGTTCCTCGCGCGGCGGCGGACCTGACGTATAAACTTCCCGGCGGCCAAGTTCAGAATCTCAAACAATATCGCGGTAAAGTCGTTGCCCTTGAGTTCATTCTCACCACTTGTCCGCACTGCCAGGATGCTTCCAAGGTTATGAGCCGGATGCAGAAAGAACTCGGCCCGCGCGGATTTCAGGCAATCGACATTGCCGTGAACGACGGCGCCGCCAGGCTCGTGAGTGGCTTTGTGAAGGAATTCGGCGTAGCCTTTCCCGTCGGCTACACTGACGACAGAACGGCGCTAGCCTTCCTGGATCTCGCTCCCCAGCGCGTGTTGTTCCCCCAAATGGTGCTCATCGATCGCGAAGGAATGATCCGCTATCAATCCGAAATAACCGGAGACGCTCTCGTCGTTGACGAGAGTGCTCTACGGACAAAAATCGAGTCGCTTCTAATCCGCGATAGGGCTTCCGGCAAGAGCGCGACGCACTGAGTCACGTACTCACTTCGATTTCAGGACGGCTTCGCGAAGAAGAGACGAAACCGCTTTCGGTTCAGTATCTTACCCCGTAGAAATCACGGCCCGCCCCAAAAATTGAAACTGAATCGGGGTAATCGGGTTGGCGTCGTAACATCGCGAACAAAGGGGTCGTCTTTCAAATAAGGCGATTCACCGACTAAGATCACTCCGCGCGCGCGTTAGCCGCTAGCCGACGAGATCCATTCTCATCGAACAGCGGTCCTTTTGAACGGCGGATCACTGTTCTTCAATCGCGGGGTCACTGTTTTTCAATCTGGAGTAAGGCATGGAAACACCAAGCGTCTTAGAAAGACATCCCGTAAGAACTCCGGAGGACCGCTTCACTCCGGAACCGAAACAGCCAAAGCGCCGCCTGCGGTGGCTATGGCTCGTGGTGCTTGCGGGGCTTGGTTACGGCGCGTACCGCGGTTATCAGTTCGAAGCACAGAAGCAGGCGGATGCCGCCGCGCTCGCAGCGGCGCGGAGAGCCCATCAGACAATCTCGGTCGTCGTCACGCCCGCCCATCTCGGCAATATGCCGGTCGAACTCCAGTCGCTCGGCACAGTCACGGCCTTTCAAACTGTTACGGTGAAGACCCGCATCGACGGCCAGTTAACTCACATCGCATTTCGCGAGGGCCAGTTCGTGAACCGAGGCGATCTACTGGCCGAAATAGATCCTCGTCCTTACCAGGTCCAACTGGAACAGGCCGAAGGACAACTGGCGCGCGATGAGGCCCAGCTCAAGGACGCTCAGGCCAACTTAAATCGCTATAAAGCGTTGTATGCGGACCAGGTCATCGCGAAGCAACAACTAGACACGCAGGCATCCACCGTGGCGCAATTCGGGGGCGCCATTCAAGCAGACCAGGCGCAAATCAACAACGCCAAACTCCAGCTCACCTACTGCAAGATTACGGCTCCAATCAGCGGCCGCGTCGGGCTGAGGCAGGTGGACGCTGGCAATATGATTCACGCGACCGATCCCACCGGAATTGTTGTGATTACGCAGCTTCAGCCCATCACGGTTCTGTTCAGCATCCCGGAAGACAATCTGCAGCCAGTGCTTAAGCGTTTACGGTCCGGAGCGACGCTGCCCGTCGATGCCTATGATCGAAACGGGGCCAAAAAGCTGGCGACTGGCACTCTGCTGACCGTTGATAACCAGATCGATCCGAACACCGGAACCTCCAAGCTCAAAGCGGTCTTCAATAACGGCGCCAATACGCTGTTCCCGAACCAGTTCGTCAATATCCGCCTTCTGCTCGAAACCAGGCATGATGCGCTGATCATCCCGGCCGCCGCGCTACAGACTGGACCGCAAGGCTCCTTTGTTTATGTGATCACCGACAAAACTGCGCATGTGCGCCCGGTGACGGTCGGAATCACGCAAGGGACAAATATCTCGATTGACGAGGGTTTGAAGCCCGGAGATGAAGTCGTCGTCGACGGCGCCGACAAGTTGACGGAGGGCATGAAAGTAGGAGTCCGCCAGCCGGAAGGGAACGAGATTCCTAAAGGAACCCACGCATGAGTCCGTCCCGGCCGTTTATTCTCCGGCCGGTAGCAACCTCGCTGTTGATGGCCGGCATCCTCCTTGCAGGAGCCCTCGCTTATAAGCAACTGCCCGTTTCAGCGCTGCCACAGGTTGACTATCCGACTATCCGGATCACGACGTTCTATCCGGGGGCGAGTCCCGATGTGATGACATCGTCGGTCACGGCTCCGCTCGAGCGCCAGTTCGGGCAGGTGCCCGGGCTGAAGCAGATGACGTCGATCAGCTCCTATGGCAGCTCGATCATTACCTTACAATTCGACCTCAATCTGAACATAGACATAGCCGAGCAGGAAGTGCAGGCATCCATCAACGGCGCCGATAGCTATCTGCCCCGCGACTTGCCAAATCCTCCGATCTACAGCAAAGTCAATCCCGCCGATGCTCCGGTCCTGACGATCGCAATGAGTTCGAAGACGCTCCCGCTCTCCAAAGTCGAGGATCTGGCGGACACAACTTTGGCGCAGAAGATCTCACAGGTATCCGGCGTAGGCTTGGTCAGCCTCAGCGGCGGACAAAGACCAGCGGTTCGCATACAGGTCAATCCGACTGCGCTTGCCGCCTATGGCATGAGCCTCGACAGCCTGCGCACGATCATCGGACAGGCGAACGTAAATCAGGCAAAGGGCAATTTCGACGGGCCTCGCCAGGCGTTCACGATCGGCGCGAACGACCAACTCCGGTCGGGTTCCGCGTACCGCTCACTTGTCATCGCATACAAGGACGGCGCACCCGTGCGCCTCTCGGACGTCGCCACTGTAGCCGACGGAGTCGAGAACAATCAGCAGGCCGCCTGGATGAACGAGACGCCCGCGATCATTCTCAATATTCAGCGGCAACCGGGCGCCAACATCATCGCAGTCGTCAACCGAATTAAAGACCTCCTGCCGGTATTGCAGGCTTCCCTGCCCTCCGCCGTTCAGGTCTCGATCCTGACGGACCGCACGACCACCATACGGGCTTCGGTCGAGGACGTTCAATTTGAGCTGATGCTCACCGTCGCGCTGGTTGTGATGGTGATTTTCCTGTTTCTGCGGAATCTGGCGGCAACCATCATCCCGAGCATCGCGGTTCCGCTCTCGATAGTCGGGACTTTCGGCATCATGTATCTGCTCGGATACAGCCTCAATAATCTGACGCTAATGGCGCTGACGATCTCGACCGGTTTCGTGGTCGACGACGCAATCGTGATGATCGAAAACATCTCGCGCTATCTGGAGGAAGGCGAGTCGCCGCTTCAGGCTGCGTTAAAGGGCTCCGAGCAGATCGGCTTCACGATCGTTTCGCTGACCGTTTCGCTCATTGCCGTGCTCATTCCGCTTCTCTTCATGGGCGATGTCGTGGGCCGGCTGTTCCGTGAATTCGCCATCACGCTGGCGGTGACGATTTTGGTATCGGCCATTGTCTCGCTGACACTCACGCCGATGATGTGCGCAAAACTCCTGCGGCATAAGCCGGCATCTCAGCAGAGCAGGTTCTACCAAGCCTCGGAACGCGCGTTCGATTGGGTCATCGCTCGCTATGCGGCGAGTTTGCAATGGGTGCTACGGCATCAGACGATGACGTTAGTTGTCACGGCCGCGACGCTAGCCGGCACGCTGCTCCTGTTTTATATCGTGCCCAAGGGCTTCTTCCCGGTGCAAGACACCGGCATCATATTAGGCATCTCCGAGGCTCCGCAACAGGTCTCATTCCAGGCCATGGCCGAGCGTCAAAAGGACTTGGCGCGCATCATTCTGCAAGATCCGGCCGTCGAAAGCCTTTCCTCCTTTATTGGCATCGACGGGACAAACGTGACCATCAACACGGGACGCATCCAGATCAACCTGAAGCCTCTGGACCATCGAGAGGCCAGCGCCACTGACGTGATTCGCAGGCTAGGGCCGAAGCTGGCGTCAGTAAGCGGTATCAGGCTGTACATGCAGCCGGTGCAGGACCTCACCGTCGAAGACCGGGTCAGCCGCACCGAATTTCAGTACAGCATCGAAGACGCCGATGGCAACGAGCTCAACCAATGGGCTCCACGGCTGGTTGCGAAACTGCAAAGCCTGCCCCAATTGCGCGATGTCGCGAGCGATCAGCTCACTAGCGGGTTGGAAGCATCTTTAAAGATCAACCGGGACACCGCCTCGCGGCTCGGCATCACGCCACAGATGATCGACGATACGCTCTACGATGCATTCGGCCAACGCCAGATATCGACGATTTTCACGCAGTTGAATCAATATCATGTAGTCCTCGAGGTTGACCCGAAATACCAGCACAGCCCGGATGCGCTAAAGCATATCTACGTTCAAACGGCTAGTGGAGCGCAGGCGCCGCTCAGCGCTTTCACGCATTTCGAGCCATCCACCACCCCGCTCACAATCAATCATCAAGGGCAGTTCCCGGTCATCACGTTGTCGTTCAATCTCGCTCCCGGCGTTTCGCTTGGCGACGCCGTTCACGCCATCAAGAGAGCGGAGGACCAAATTGGTCTCCCCGCGAGCATCAACGCCAGTTTCCAGGGCACGGCCGAGGCGTTCCAATCGTCTCTGGCGAATGAGCCTTTTCTAATTCTCGCGGCCCTCGTCACCGTCTATATCGTTTTGGGAGTCCTGTATGAAAGCTACATTCATCCGATTACGATTCTTTCCACCCTTCCGTCGGCCGGCGTGGGCGCCCTTCTCGCTCTTCTGATTTGCCACACGGACTTCAGTGTCATTTCGTTAATCGGCATCATTCTTCTGATCGGCATCGTGAAGAAGAACGCCATCATGATGATCGACTTTGCGCTGGAGGCTGAGCGCGAGCAGGGCAAAAGCCCCGAGGATTCGATTTACCAGGCTTGTCTGCTTCGCTTCAGGCCAATCATGATGACGACGATGGCGGCCCTGTTCGGCGGGCTACCGCTCGCGTTGGGATCGGGAACCGGCTCGGAATTGCGGCGCCCGCTCGGCATCACAATCGTCGGCGGTTTGCTGGTGAGCCAAATCCTGACGCTCTATACGACGCCTGTTGTTTATCTCTTCTTCGACCGGCTGGCGATTCGTTTCCGCCGGCGTGTCCATATCGGAAATGCCATTGAGGAGCCGTTGCCTGCGGAGTAGCCCGTGAATATTTCGGCGCCTTTCATTCGCAAGCCTGTCGCAACGTCGCTGTTAACCGCGGCCGTCGCTCTAGCCGGCATTCTTGCGTTCCGGTATCTGCCGGTCGCCCCGGTCCCGCAGGTGGAGTATCCCACGATAAATGTGCGCGCGAATCTGCCTGGAGCGAGCCCGGAGGTGATGGCTTCCGCCGTCGCCACTCCGCTCGAACGGCAGTTCGGCCGCATCGCCGGAGTGACCGAGATGACGTCAAGTAGCCAGCTTGGCTCGACTTCCGTCACGCTCCAGTTCGATTTGAGCCGCGATGTCAACGCGGCCGCTCGCGACGTGCAGGCCGCCATCAATGCCGCGCGCGGGCAGCTTCCCGCGGATATGCCGTCGAACCCGCATTATTGGAAAGTAAATCCCGCCGACGCGCCAATCCTCATTTTGGCTCTGACCTCAACCACGATCAGTAAGCCGGATATCTACGATGCCGCGGATTCCATCCTGGCGCAAAAACTGTCCCAGATCGAGGGCATCGGTCAGGTGAATGTCGGTGGCAGCGCGCGTCCGGCGGTGCGTGTCGACCTCAATCCCACAATTCTGAATAGTTACGGCATCAGCCTGGAAGATGTCCGGACGGCCCTCCAGAATTCAAATGCGATCAGTCCCAAGGGGGATCTCCACGACAGCGAGAATATGTGGACGCTTACCGCGACCGATCAGCTTCACCACGCGGATCAATACCGGTCCCTGGTTATCTCTTATCACGATGGCAATCCAGTGCGATTGGGCGATATCGCGACCGTAACGGATTCACTGGAAGATCGCCGCGTCGCCGGCTTATCGAACGGCAGAGATGCCGTTCTCATGATCCTTTTCCGCCAGCCGGGCGCCAATATCATCGATACAGTCGATCGGGTGAAAGCGGCGCTTCCCGAACTTCGCGCCTCCATTTCACCGGCGATTGACATTGCAATCGCGACGGACCGGACCGTCACGATCCGCGCCTCCGTAAACGACGTAGAGTACACTCTGCTGATCTCCATCGTCCTGGTCATTCTCGTAGTGTTCGCGTTTCTGCGGAACGCTTGGGCGACGGCTATTCCGAGCATCTCCGTTCCGTTATCCCTCCTCGGCACGTTCGGAGTGATGTATCTGCTCGGGTACAGTCTCGACAATCTGTCGCTGATGGCGCTCACTGTCTGCACCGGATTCGTCGTCGATGACGCAATCGTGGTGATTGAGAACATCACCCGGTATCTCGAAAAGGGCCTCACTCCGTTTCAGGCGGCGCTGCGCGGCGCGCGCGAAATCGGATTCACCGTGTTCTCCATGAGCACATCGCTCATTGCGGTATTTATTCCCATCCTCATGATGGGCGGGATTGTCGGCCGCCTGTTCCGGGAGTTCGCCGTCACGCTCGCGGTAGCAATTTGCGTCTCGCTCATCGTTTCGCTGACCACGACTCCGATGCTGTGCGCCAAATTCCTGCAGTCGCAGAAGGGGCGTAAGCATGGCCTGATCTACCGGTTCAGCGAGAGAGTGTTCGAGGACATGCTTTATTTCTACAGGGTGACGCTGCGCGCCGTGCTGAAACACCCGCAAGTAACCCTGGTCCTGACCATTCTGACTGTCGCGGTGAACATATACCTTTACGTCATCGTTCCCAAAGGTTTTTTCCCACAGGAAGATACGGGCCGCATCTCGGGCTATATACAGGCATCGCAGGATATTTCGTTCACGGCGATGAGCCAGAAGCTGCGGCAGTATGTCGCGATCGTTCAGCGGGATCCCGCTGTCGCCAACGTTGTCGGCTTCACCGGCGGTGGCACCCTCAACACCGCCAGGATGTTCATGTCGTTGAAACCTTTAACCGAACGCGGCGTTTCGAGCGACGAAGTGATCGACCGGCTGCGGCCGAAACTGGCCAGCATACCCGGCGCGACCCTCTACATGAGTTCGCCGCAGGATATTCACGTGGGCGGCCGCGGAAGCAACTCAAATTTCGACTATGCGATCCAAGCCGATAACCTGCAGGAGTTGAACATCTGGGCGCCGCGGATGTTGAAGAAGCTGAAGACGCTTCCTCAACTTCACGATGTCAACAGCGACCAGGAAACCAGCGGCCTGCAAACCTCGCTGGTCGTCGATCGCGATACCGCGGCGCGGCTGGGAGTAACTTCTGCGGCGGTCGACAATACGCTCTACGATGCCTTCGGGCAGCGCCAGGTCTCGACCATGTACGAGAGCCTCAACCAGTATCACGTCGTAATGGAAGTCGATTCGCAATACCGGGAAGGACCGGAAGCGCTGCGCTCCATTTACGTGCGATCGAATAATGGCGGCATGGTTCCGCTGAGCGCGTTTTCGCATTACGAGGCCACAAACACTTCGTTGGCGGTGAATCACCAAGGCCAGTTTCCCGCGACCACCCTCTGGTTCAATCTCGCGCAAGGCGTTGCCCTCGGCGATGCCGTGAAAGCGATTCAAGCGGCCGAAGCCGAGGTCGGACTGCCCGCTAACGTGCATGGCAGTTTCCAGGGAACGGCCAAAGCCTTTCAGTCGTCGCTCTCAACCGAACCTCTTCTGATTCTGGCGGCGCTGATCGCCGTGTATATCGTGCTCGGCGTTCTTTACGAAAGCTACATCCATCCGATCACGATCCTTTCCACTCTGCCGTCCGCTGGCATCGGCGCCATCCTCGCTCTGCTGCTCTTTCACACCGAACTCAGCGTAATCGCTCTCATCGGCATTGTGCTTCTCATCGGCATCGTCACAAAAAACGCCATTTTGATGATCGACTTTGCCATTGAGACACAACGGAAAAACGACCTCAGCCCGAAAGACGCGATCTACCAGGCATGTCAGTTGCGGTTCCGGCCCATTCTCATGACAACGATGGCCGCGATGCTCGGCGGATTGCCTCTGGCTCTCGGAACCGGAACCGGCTCGGAACTGCGCCGGCCGCTAGGCATTACGATCGTCGGTGGCCTCCTGGTCAGCCAGATACTTACGCTCTACACAACACCCGTTGTCTACGTCTATCTCGATCGCCTCGGCCTCTGGTTCAGACAGTTGCGGGGCAAGCAACCGCGAAAGGCAAGAATGGATTTCAATCCGTCGCTCCACATTCCCGAGGCTTGATTGCTGCCGATCGGCCACAGGCAAATCCATCCCTACACTCATGTCACTTACTTAAGCGGGCGTCGCTCCTGCCCTTACAATGGGCTCCGGGCATGTCGGGCCCGGACGCCACTTAAGTAAAAATGACACAGCCCTACACAACCACCTCACTGGCGGAGATCGCGCGCTCGACGACCCTGCGGGGGCTTCCGGAAAAGACAACCACGCCAACAGCATTCGGCCCGGTGTTTATGTTTGCGAAATTCCAACGGCCTGATTCCTCCGGATCGCCATCCACGGAAAGGAGCGCGGGACGATCCGCATCCAGCGACACCGTGAAGCTGTCAAGCGGCGTTTGCAGCCCCAAGCCCTTTGCTTTTAGGTAAGCCTCCTTTCGGGTCCAGCAGCGATAGAATGCCGCCTCTTGCACGTGTTCCGGAACCATCGCCAGGCTCTCGCATTCGTTCGGAGAGAAGAAGCGGCCGGCGATTTCCATGATGCCGATTGGCCGGACGCATTCTATATCGATTCCGATGCCTGCATTCCGGGCGAACCCATATAGAGCAATTTCGCCGGAATGAGAAACATTGAATTGGATATCCTCGTTGGGGAGGAAAGGCCGGCCGAACTCGCTGTAGCTGAACGAGACGGCCTTGGATGGTACGCCGAGATAGCGGCCCAGCAGGGTCCTCAAGAGTCCCCTACCTACGATGAAGCGCCTCCTATGCTTCGGGAAGACATACCGGTCCGCGCGCTCGCGCTCTTCCCGGCATAAATTCTCGCGACAAGCGTCAATTGCGTGCTCGTCCGCCGCCAACGATGCTCTCCAGACATGGACAACCGAATTATCGAGAGAATCGCGCACGGTAGAGGAAAGCGCACACCACAACGCTTTAGATCACGATATCCAATGAAGCATTTCGTTGACCGGTGCGTGCGGCGAACGTTATCGTGAGAACGGAGTTCCCCATTCGCATCGTCATCTTGGTCTTCCTGGCCGCAGCCATGTTCTCGAATCGTTCGGCCCGGGCAGATTCTTCTCCGGAAATCCTGGCGAACACTCGATCGCTCGATGGATACAAGCCGGAATTCCATCGCGGCAAAATACCTCCGGAGTTCATCGACCGCATCCGCGCGACGACATGGCATAACGGCTGCCCGGTAGATCCGAAGGATCTCCGGATGCTTACTCTGAGTTATTGGAGTTTCGATGGTAAACCGGCCATGGGCAAACTGATCGTCAATAAAAAAGTGGCCCGCCAGGCGACCGGGATTTTCAGGAAGCTCTTCGAGCACGGCTTCATGATTGAGAAGATGGTTCCAATCGAGGAATATGGCGGAAGTGACAATGCGTCAATGGCCGCCAACAACAGTTCCGCCTTCAACTGCCGTGACATCACACTGAGGCCCGGCGTGTTCTCAAACCACAGTTGGGGGCGTGCCATTGACATCAATCCGCTCACGAACCCTTATGTAAAAGGTGACAAAGTGTTTCCGCCGGCAGGGCGCGAATATTTGGACCGCACGCGCGTAGCGCCCGGTTCGATCACGGCCGGCAGTTTTATCGTGAAATTATTCGAGAAGAAAGGCTGGATCTGGGGAGGCTCCTGGACCGACCGTCACGACTATCAGCATTTTGAGAAGCCGGCCCGACACCGGCATTGGTGGTCACTTTGGCTATGAGCCGAACTTCATGCGGATTCGCGGGGCCGAACGGCAGCCACAACCCTGTTTTGACGGTTTTGAGCGCCGGCATTACTTCACTGACCGGCATTGATGCTACATTGTGAGCTTACGTTGATTGGCAGCGCGCCCGGCGCAATTTTCGGCTCGTCATTATGTCGAAATGGACGCAAACTAGATCGATGCGGTCAAGCCAAACCGAAGCCCCAAGCGATCGCGGGCAAATGGGTCGCAGTACTTCAGGTTCTTATACTGGTCGAATGGGGCGGCTTGCCCAAGATATAATTAGGTTCGAACAGGTGTTCGATTACTCTAAGGAAGAATCGCAGGAATGATGCAGCGCCATGCTGAGTCAGTACAGCAGTTGTGCCTCCTGGATTTCTTCCAAGAACAAGCAAACAAACGCCCCGACGCCGTCTGTCTGGAGTTTCGCGGGCGGCAGTGGACCTACGCTCAGGTCGATTCTCTTTCGAGCCGCGTAGCGGACCGCCTTCGTCAGTCGGGCGCTAGGCCCGGGGTCCTGATTGCAATCTATCTTGAGCGTTCGCTGGAGCTAGTTGCCGCGATACTGGGTGTCCTTAAGTCTGGAGCGGCCTATCTCCCCGTTGATCCGATGGTGCCCGAGAAGCGCCTGGAGTTTATGCTTCAGGACTCCGACACCGCTCTCGTCATCACTCAGCAGAGCCTCAAGGCCAAGCTTGGCAGAGCCCGGTGCTGTCTGATAGAGGACCTGCTGAACAGCCGATCGCCAGGTCCGCTCCTGAATTATTCGGACGAAGCCGCGGGCGACGACCTCGCTTACGTCATTTACACATCCGGCTCCACAGGGCGGCCGAAAGGGGTGGAGATTCTTCACAGAAGCTTTGCGCTCAGCGTTGAAGCTATCCGCCAGGAATTAGGCCTGACCGAAAAGGATACGGTACTGGCCGTAACGTCACAATCCTTCGACGTGTCGGGACTGGAGATATTCCTGGGGCTGATATCCGGCGCCCGCGTGGTCTTGCTTCCGCCAAATCACGCGATGCAGAGCGATCTGCTTCGAACAGCCGTGGAAGATTGCGGAGCAACCATCCTGTTTGGCACTCCTGCGCTTTGGCGGCTACTGCTTGAAAGCGGCTGGAGCGGCAGCGGCAAACTGCAAGCGATCGTCGGCGGAGAGAATCTCGATCCAGGGCTTGCGAAACAGCTTCTCGATAAAACAGCGGCCCTTTGGAACCACTATGGCCCCACCGAGACGACTATTGTCGCAACCACCTGCCGCGTAAAGCCCGAGCAGAGCCCGATCCCGATTGGCCGCTCTCTGCCTCATGTTCGCCTTTATGTTGTCGACGACCATGGCGAGCTCGCCGAACAGGGCCACCCGGGCGAGCTTTACATCGGTGGCGACTGCCTCGCGAGAGGGTACCGGAATCACCCTGAGTTGACCGAATCGAGATTCATCGCCCTCACAACGGATCGTGATGCCGGGGAGCGGGTCTATCGCACCGGAGATCTGGTGCGGTGGCTTCCCGATGGACAACTCGAATTTCTGCATCGCCTCGACAACCAAGTGAAGCTTCGCGGCTTCCGTATTGAATTAGAGGAAATTGAAGCGCTGCTGTCGGACCATCCGGCGCTATCCGAGTCCGCTGTCGTCGTTCATGAGGACGATCGCCACGAGAAGGCGCTGGTCGCCTATTACCGGGCAAACGGAACAACCGCGCTGGAGCCGGACCACCTGCGGTCGTTTCTGTCCTCCCGCCTGCCGCCATATATGGTTCCCTCGCATTTTCTACGGGTCGAGCGGCTGCCTACATCTGTCAATGGAAAGGTTGACCGCCTCGAGCTTAGCCGGCGGGAACTGACCCTTCCGGATTCACCTGCCTCGTCCACCGGATCGGCGAACCCTATTGAACGGGAGTTGCTCGGCATCTGGCGTAAACTGCTGAAGCGGTCATCGATCGAGCCGACCGACAATTTCTTCGAGATCGGCGGCCATTCCATTCTCGCGGCGCGGATGTTTGCCGAAATCGACGAGCGCTTCAAGAAAGTTCTGCCGCTCTCTGCATTGTTCGAGGCTCCCACAATCGAACTGCTGGCCAAAATTATTGCCGGTGAGGCCGCGCAAGTCGGATGGTCCCCGCTCGTTCCGATCCGGAAGAACGGAACGGGAACACCTTTCTTTTGCGTACATCCCATCGGCGGAAACGTACTCATCTTTCAGGGCCTGAGCGCGCACATGGGTTTGCGGCGCCCGTTTTACGCTCTGCAAGCACGAGGGTTGAACGGCCAGGAGGCGCCGCATACGAGCATTGAGGCGATGGCCGCCGACTATTTGAGTTTCGTGACGGAAATCCAGCCGTCCGGGCCTTATTTTTTGGGAGGCTATTCCGCGGGCGGTCTCGTCGCCTTTGAAATGGCGCGCCTTTTGCAGGATCGCGGCGAATCCGTCGAGTTATTGGTTCTTTTCGACTCGTACCTGCATCCGCATTCTCTTTCGTCTGTGATTGCTCCTCACCAGCGCTCGGCCTGGATGCGTGGGACTGAAGGCCTCGCGCGGCGAATGTCGCAGATGCGCGTACTCGACCAGGACAGGCGGCGTCTCGTTGTCGGCCGTGACGTGGCCCGGATGTGGTCGACAATCAAGCTGAACATGTACAGCGCTGCAAAACAACTTCACCTCCCTGCATTCCGGCTGGATTCGGTAAGTGCGTTTTTGCTCGCGCTTCGCAACTATTCTCCCCGGCCGCTTGGCGCCAATGTGCTGCTGTTCTTGGCTACCAAACCAGCTCCGGAAGTTGCGAAAGGGCTGGAACTCATCTGGAAGAAACTCATCACCGGCACGCTCGACATCCGGCACATCGAGACCGATCACGATGAACTGCTCGACGAGTCCCATGCCCGGCTTCTCGCCGCTCAAATTGAGGATCGGTTTAATAACTAACCCCGCATACCAGGCGCGTTTGGCTAGTACGCTCAGGCTCCGCCCTTGATTGACGCATTCTCGCCCGTAACGTTAGACTCGGTACATAGCGGTATGGCAGCTTCGATGAACAGCTTAGAACGGGACGGCCTGACGCTCCTCAATGCCGCGCAAGTTGATTCAGCAGCCGGCCTGACCAGTTTTGAAGTCGACGCCTGCAGGACCATCCTGAACTGGACCCGCGAGTTCTTGTGCAAACACGATCCGGCCTTGGGGCGCGAAGGCCCTGTCTGCCCGTTTACGCAGCCTTCCCTGAATCAGCGGCTCTTTTGGTTGACGGTGCGACGCGGCTCCTCAATCGATCTGGAGGAGTCGTCCAAGGTCGTCGAAGTGTATCGGGAGATGTTCCTCGAACTCGAGCCGCGGACTGGCCCGGAATCCATGTTGAAGACGATTTTGATCGTCTTCCCCGAAGTCTCTCACGCCGCGGCACGTCAGGAGCTTGAGGCTCTACAAAAGAAATTGAAACCGGAATTCGTGAAGCGCGGCCTGATGTTGGGACAGTTCTATGAGGGATGCCCTGAATCCGGGCTGTGGAGCGAATCGTTTCACCCGCTGCAATCGCCGCTCCCTCTGCTGGCCATCCGGTACATGGTGCCCTCGGATTTTCCATTCCTGCATGGAAAACGAGGGAATGCGGAGATGTTGATCTCCTATTTGAACCGCTTCGGAACGAATATTCCTAACGAGGTCAAACAGCTCATGGTTCAGGCGCTCGAATCCTCGGACCTCAGTCTACAGCCTAAAGCGCCCAAGAAGCGTGCACGTTAAGGTATCGCAGGCGTTACAGCCGCACCCCAGCGGATATCGCGTCTATCGTCACGCCGATTTTCCGCAACCCATTCAATCACCGGCAGGCTTTGCTGCGCAGCTTGGTTATCCCCTGCAGCGGATCACGAAAACTCTCCTGGTTCGCTCCAACGATGGGAGGCATCATGCCGTGCTGGTCGCGTCCATGGGCACGAAGCTCGACTTTTCTGTAATCGCCAGAGAACTGGAATCGAAACGGATCGAAGTGGCTCCGGCTTCGGAGTTACTCGCCCTCACCGGCTACCCGCAAAATGGCGTCTCGCCGTTAGGCATTGAGGACCTGCCTGTTTTTATGGAAGAGGGTCTCTTCGCTTTTAACACAATTCTCGTGGGCGCCGGAGAGGCTGGTATTGAAATCGAGATCGATCCGAAAGCCCTGCTGGCCATTACGCGCGCGCGGCGGCTGGCATTCGTGCGGGCTTAAAAGGTGTTGTAATCCTCGGAAACTTATGGGCAGTCTGCCATCTATTTTTTTCAAACGGGTGCTGCGTGAATCCGCAGCCAAGCATCAACCATCATTTTCGTTACTCTGCCCGTTTCATAGAGGTTCATGAGCCAGTCGTACATCTCGCTGTCAACAAACACCAACTCATAGTTATTCAGCCGCAAGAAAACACCAGTAGCCGTAATCGCCGTTCGTTTGTCGCCATCCACAAAAGGATGATTTTGAAGCAAGCTCTCGCAGAGTGGGCAGCTTCTTCGATCAAATCAGAGTAATAACCGGTCTGAGGGCGGCCGCAGCTTCCAGCGCTCCCGGGTCGCGCGTGCCGGCAAGACCGCCCCATTCCTCGATCATCTCCAAGTTGATCTGGATCAAATTTTGAATCGAGAAATAGACGCTCATTGAGCCAGAAGTCTCAAGAGTTCCGGACGTTTACGTTTGAACTCATCCAGGGACTCGCGAAACGTGATACTTGGCTTGTTTGTATCTTTGAGATTTCTTACGAATTCTTCGACAACCACCTGCTGCGCAGGAGAAAGAGCCGCAATGAGGGTGGCCAGTTTTTGGTTCTGCATAAGGCCTCCTGTTTCCATTCTAGCGGGGCTTGCGGGGTTTTATGTTCTCAGAGATACCGTTTATCCGAGACCCGCTCGCGAGTTCCCGCGATTCCGGCAGACGTTGATCAACCGCAATGCGCCTCATTCACCCGCGCGGCCGTCAGCTTTTCCAAATGCTTTGCCAGAATGTCGACCTCAATATTCAAACGCGAGCCGGCGCCATAGCCGCCAAGCGTCGTATGCCGGAAGGTATGCGGGATGATCGTAAACTCGACCAGGTCACCATTGATCGCAGCAACGGTCAGGCTGATTCCGTCCACGGCTAGCGATCCCTTGCTCACGATATAGCGCGTGAGTTCGTCAGGCACGTGGATTCGCAGCCACCAGTTGTCGTCGCCGAGAGCTTCTATGCTGACGAGTTCCGCCGTGCCGTCTACATGGCCCAGGACAAAGTGCCCATCCAGCCGCGCGGTTACGGCCAAGGGGCGCTCCAGGTTCACTGGCGAGCCTTTCCGTAGATCGCCCAGATTCGTACGGCGCAGCGTTTCCGGGGCCACATCCGCCACAAAACTCTCTTCGGCGAGTTGGACCGCAGTGAGACACGCGCCGTTGACGGCAATGCTTGCTCCTAGTTGTGCATCGGACAGAACTGCCCGGCAGCCGATCGTCAGGCGCACGCCCGTCATCTGCGCATCACAGCCTAAAACCGTTCCCAACTCCTGCACAATTCCTGTAAACATGTGCCAATCGCTTGCTAGCGGACCACGTAAGCCTCGACCGCAAATTCGTTGTCGCTGATATGGTGAATGGTCACATTCCGAAACAGAATGGCGTCAGCGCGCCTCCGCCGTCCCGTACCGCCGGCGACCGGCAAACTTTCGAGGCCGCCTAAAATTTTGGGAGCGTAATAAAAGAAAATCTTATCCGCTAAGCCGCTATCGAGGAATGCCCAGTTCACCTTGCTGCCTGCCTCAATCATCAGCGACAGATATCGCTCCTCGGCCAGTAACGCCAGCACGGCCTGTATATCTGTGCGGCCGCGAGGATCGTCGGCGATCAGGACGCGCGCGCCGCGGGATTCCAAAGTCCGGCGCCGGTCCGCCGAAGCAGCCGACGTGCCCACCACTAGCAAATCATCCTTCACTCCGGCAACCAACTTGGATTCGAGCGGCAACCGCAGTTGCGAATCCAGCACAATCCGAAGCAGCGGCCGGCTCCGCTCCCGGCCCGACCGGTCCGTCAATAGACAATCGTCATTCAACACCGTCCCGATGCCGGTCAGGATAGCGTCTGACTCATGGCGAAGCTGCTGCACGTGCGCCCGCGCCACTTCGCTGGTGATCCACCCCTCGTTGTTTTGCGGCGCGGCAATCTTTCCATCGAGCGTAACGGCCGCCTTCACCGTCACCAGCGGCAGGCCCGTCTTCATGAAGTGGACAAACGGCTCGTTGAGCTTCTCGGCTTCCGCGGCATAAGTTCCGTCCATAACAACATCGATGCCCGCTTCCCCGAGCCGATGGAACCCTTTGCCCGACACCAGCGGGTTTGGGTCCTGCATGGCCGCAACGATCTTGGAAATTCCGGCTTCGATGATTTTATCCACGCACGCGGCAGTTCGTCCCTGGTGCGAACACGGCTCGAGCGTTACATACAGAGTGGCGCCTCGCGCGTTGCCGCCGGCATCATCGAGAGCGGCGACCTCAGCATGCTTCAATCCCGCCCAGGTATGGAATCCGCGGCCAACCACCTGGTCGCCTTTGATAACCACTGCGCCAACCGCGGGGTTTGGGCTGGTTCTTCCAACGCCCTGCCGGGCCAGTTCAAGCGCCTCGTTCATGAAATCAGGCATAAGTGCGTCCGACAGAGTGAGTGGGGCGGGTCTTATCGATCAAAAAGCGACTCAATAAATCTATCGGGCTCAAAAGGCAGCAAATCATCGAGCTTTTCGCCGACGCCGATATAGCGTATGGGAAGGTTCAACTCCCGGGCGATTGCGACAACCACGCCGCCTTTCGCCGTTCCATCCAGCTTTGTTAACACCACACCCGTAACTCCGGCCGATTCGGTGAATTTCCGGGCTTGTTCCAAGCCGTTCTGCCCCGTGGTCGCGTCCAAGACCAGCCACACTTCGTGCGGCGCCCCTGGCACCACTCGCGATGCGGTGCGCCGCATCTTTTCGAGTTCGGCCATCAGGTTCTCTTTGGTGTGCAGCCTACCCGCAGTGTCCACTATGACGTAATCCACGCCACGCGCCTTTGCCGCCTGCAGCGCGTCGAAAACGACAGCGCTTGGGTCGGCCCCGGTTTTCTGGCGGATCATTTCTACGCCAGCACGCTGAGCCCAGACATCCAGTTGCTCAATCGCCGCCGCGCGAAACGTATCCGCCGCGCACAACAACACCTTTCGTCCTTCGCCCAGAAACCGGTTTGCGAGTTTTCCGATGGTAGTGGTTTTGCCTGCGCCATTCACGCCCACGAGCATGACGACAGCCGGCGGCTGCCTCACCTCGCGCACCGGCGTTTCGGACGCGCGCAGCACTTCGAGCAATTGCTCGCGAATTAGGTTACGAATCTCCAGCGGGTCTGCCGCCAGCTTGCGGTCCACGCGCTGGCGTATCCGCTCCAGGACATCTTCCACGGTGCTGACGCCGATATCGGCGGTGATCAGTGTATATTCGAGCTCTTCCAGAAGCTCGGCATCAATTTCCTTCTTGCCGGCCAAAACGTCTTCCAGCCGGTCGACCAGACCGGACCGGGTTTTCTGAATGCCGGTTTTCAGGCGATCCAGAAGATTCGGCTCTTGCGGAACAGTGCCGAACAAGGTTTGTATGGCCATTTTTACCTCAGCTTACCAAGCGCGCACCCGGGGTCCCACGGCCGGCGCCCGATGCCTCCGGATCAAAAGTGGACGATCAACTCACTGGTTCTTCGAAGCCGGCAACCTGTTTTGCGCAATCCGAACCAACCGCCAACGTAACGCCGGGCGCTGCGGCGCAATCCAGTAGACGTACCCTTTAGCTATGCCCGGCGCACACCTCACTACCGTGGAAGGCACACCTTTGTCTGCCGATGACCTTCGGAAACTGGATGCTTATTGGAGAGCATCCAATTACCTCTCGGTGGGCCAAATTTACCTTCTGGATAACCCGCTACTAAAGGAGCCGCTAACATCGAAAAACATCAAACCGCGCCTTCTCGGGCATTGGGGAACCACGCCCGGTCTCAACTTCGTTTACGTTCATCTGAACCGGATCGTCCTTAAGCACGACGCCGATATGATCTACGTCACGGGACCCGGGCACGGTGGACCGGGGCTGGTGGCGCAAACCTATCTTGAAGGCACGTACAGCGAGGTCTATCCGCATATTGCGCAAAGCGAACTGGGCCTGCAGCGGTTGTTCAAGCAGTTTTCATTTCCGGGCGGCATTCCGAGTCACGTGGCGCCCGAGACCCCCGGATCGATCAACGAAGGAGGAGAACTCGGCTATTCTCTCGCACATGCATACGGCGCGGTATTCGACAACCCGGATCTGATCGCTGCGTGCGTCATCGGCGACGGCGAAGCGGAAACCGGAGCGCTGGCGACAAGCTGGCATTCCAATAAGTTTCTCAATCCCGCTGGCGATGGCGTCGTATTGCCGATTCTGCACTTGAACGGGTACAAGATCGCAAATCCCGCCGTTTTGGCGCGTATTCCGCACGAGGAGCTAGCGGAACTGATGTGCGGCTACGGGTATAAGGCGTACCTGGTCGAAGGCGACGATCCACCGTCCATGCACCAGAAAATGGCGGCGACGCTTGATGCCGTCTATAACGAGATTCGCTCCATCCAGGAGGATATACGGAAGAACGGATTTCGCGAACGCCCGCGCTGGCCGATGATCGTGCTCCAGACGCCGAAGGGATGGACAGGCCCCAAGTTTGTCGATGGCGTTCAGGTCGAAGGCACGTGGCGATCGCACCAGGTTCCACTCGATGGCGTGCGAACAAACCCCGAACACCTTCGGCAACTCGAAAAATGGATGAAGAGTTATCGCCCCGAAGAACTATTCGAGGAAGACGGCAAGTTTCGCGCCGAATTCGCTGAGATTGCGCCCAAAGGCGACCGGCGCATGGGAGCCAATCCACATGCCAATGGCGGTCTGCTGTTAAAGGCGTTGGAATTGCCACCCTTCCGGGATTATGCTGTTAAGTTCGAAAAAAACGGCGTCGGCACTGCCGAAGCAACAAAGGTTCTCGGCGTTTACCTGCGCGACGTCATCCGGCTGAATGCAGACGCGCGCAATTTTCGTTTGTTCGGCCCCGATGAAACCGCGTCAAACCGCCTCGGCGCCGTGCTGGAAGCCACCGACAAGGTGCTCGATGCCGTGATATTTCCCGTCGATGAGCATATTTCTCACGAGGGCCGTGTCATGGAAGTGCTGAGCGAGCATCTTTGTCAAGGCTGGCTCGAAGGATATCTGCTGACGGGGCGCCACGGCTTCTTTTCCTGTTACGAAGCCTTCATTCACATCGTCGATTCGATGTTCAACCAACACGCAAAGTGGCTAAAGACGAGCCGGGACATCAGTTGGCGTCGGCCGATCTCTTCATTGACCTATCTGCTGACCTCGCACGTGTGGCGGCAGGATCACAATGGTTTCTCGCATCAGGACCCCGGATTCATCGATCATGTTGTGAATAAGAAGGCCGACGTCATCCGGGTGTATCTGCCGCCGGATGCGAATACGCTGCTATCAGTTGCGGATCATTGCCTGAAGAGCCGTAACTATGTCAATGTCATCGTGGCCGGAAAACAACCGGCTCTCCAGTATCTCGACATCAATCAGGCTGTCGCTCACTGCACAGTGGGCGCGGGCATTTGGAGTTGGGCCAGCAACGATCAAGGAAGTGAGCCCGATGTCGTCATGGCGAGCGCGGGCGACGTCCCCACAATGGAGGCCCTGGCCGCCGTCGATATGCTTCGCCAGCACTTCCCGTCTTTGCGAATTCGGTTTGTTAACGTCGTGGATCTGATGACGCTACAGCCCTCGACGGAACATCCGCACGGGCTGCGCGACGCTGACTTCGATTCAATCTTTACGAAAAACAAGCCGGTGATTTTCGCCTTTCATGGTTATCCCGTATTGATCCATCGTCTGGTTTACCGGAGAACGAATCACGATAACTTCCATGTCCACGGCTACAAGGAAGAGGGCACAACGACAACACCGTTCGACATGACGGTTCTAAACGAGCTCGACCGGTTTCACCTGGTAGGCAACGTGATAGACCGGGTCCCGGGCATGCAGGAAATCGGGGCTCATGTGAAGCAATGGCTTCGGGAGAAACTCATTGAGCACAAGGAGTACGTCACTACTTACGGCGAAGATATGCCCGAAATCCGCGACTGGCGCTGGCCTTATTAACGGCTGCTTGAAAGAACTCGATGCGGATACTCGTGTTGAACGCAGGGTCAAGTTCTCTGAAATGCGATCTATATGGCGCCCAGGGTCAAGAGATCGGTGAGGATTCGATCTGGCAGGCGGAGGCGGACTGGAAAGAACTGCCGGGGCCAGCATCCATTCGCATCAGACGAACGAACGATGCGGGAATCGAGACCGAGGTACAGATCGAATCGCTCGAAGCGATCACGGAATGTTTGCTCGGATCCATGGTCTCGAAAGGCGCTCCGGTGCTCCAGTCGTTTCGGGACATCGACATCGTTGGGCACCGGGTGGTACACGGAGGAGAACGCTACCGCGGGCCCACTCCTCTCACAGCCGAAGTCCGAACGGGCATTCGCGAGCTAGCCCCCTTCGCTCCCCTTCATAACCCGTTAGCGCTTGCCGTAATCGAAGCCGCGGATCGCATTTTGGCGCCAAACACGTCGCAAATTGCGGTTTTCGATACCGCATTTCACGCGACGCTGCCGCCTCAATCGTACCTTTACCCCGGGCCGGTGGATTGGGCCCAACGAGGATTAAGGCGCTACGGCTTCCACGGCATCAGTCATCAATATGTGTGCGCCAAAACTGCCGAAGTTTTAAAGAAAGATCCAGGCAAGTTACGAATCGTCACGTGCCATCTCGGCAACGGGTGCTCTCTATGCGCCATCGGCGGTGGAATATCCCTGGAGACAACGATGGGATTCACTCCGCTCGAAGGTTTGATGATGGGGAGCAGGTCCGGAACGGTCGATCCGGGGTTAGTCATTTACTTGATGAAACAGGAAGGCTCTTCCCCGGAAAGTATTGACCATCTGCTGAACCACGACTCGGGACTGAAAGGGCTATCGGGTATTTCAAGCGATTTGCGCCAGGTGCAAGCGGCGGCAGATGCCGGAAATCAACAGGCAGAACAAGCGCTCCAAGTCTATAGTTACCGGCTTGCGTATTTTGTTTCCGCGCTGATTCCGGCCCTGGGTGGCCTGGACGCCCTTGCCTTCGCCGGAGGCGTCGGAGAGAACTCCTGGCAAATTCGCGAGCGTGTCTGCAAGCAGCTCAATTTCCTTCATGTCGTGCTCAATAGCGGCCGGAACCGCCAGCCTCGGGGCGATTGCGTGATTTCGTCGGAGAATTCCCAGATATCGGTTCTACGTGTGCGGACCCGAGAAAACTTGCAGATTGCCCGTGAGTGTCTGCGGCTGAAGACGCCGGCTTAAGCATTGAGGAGCGCCCAGCCGCAAACTCGACAGGCATTTATGGATAGAATGCAAAAGGCAGAAAAAACCCATGATGCAATTTCTAAATAAGCTGCGACCCTTTGCGCTGCTCGTGCTGCGCCTCGGTATTGGAATCATCTTCCTGACGCACGGCTGGGTAAAGGTGCTCAACCTGAATGGCACGATGGGAATGTTCGCCCACATGGGCCTGCCGGGCTGGCTGGGAGTTATTGCCGGTCTGCTGGAGTTGGTCGCGGGCGTGCTATTAATCGTGGGCTTGTTTACGCGAATTTGCGCGCTGCTCTTTACGATTGAGATGTGCATCGCTATTCTCGCGGTGCATATGAAAAGCGGGCCGTGGTGGCAGGTGAACAACTATAACCTGCCGCTGGCCATGCTTGTCGGCTCATTCGCTATCGCTATATTGGGGCCCGGGGTCGCCTCGCTTGACTTTGCGTTCTTCCGAAACCGCATTTAGTCTGTTTTAGCCCCAGATCGTGCTCCTCCGATTTGAGCTGAGCACAAGCGGCGCTTAAGCCCGACTTCACTGTTTAAGCGGGCGAGGCATGCCTCGCCCCAATTTCATATAAGCCTGGCATATCCGGCCCTCGCCCCAAAACCGTAAAACCGCAGGCCGGACGCGCGACTGCCGGAGCCTCGCTCTTGCGGCATGAGGAAGGCGAAAACATCTTCCCAACATTCACCGTCTAGAATGTTTGTTCTAGAATAAGGTGCGGATGGCCGCGAATTGCTCGGATGCTTACCAGCAGGTATGCCGGGCTTCCCTGCAAAGAAGATAAACAATTTCATTGCATCATGACGCATTCTCGGCTAAGTTCCAGTAAGAAAGGTGCAAACGAATGACTATGAGATGGCTAAAACTACTGCTGGTTCCCGCGGTAGCACTGGCGTTGAGCGCCGCGCCGGCCGCCACTAAGAAGGGTGGCTCAACGCCGGCAGCATCCGCGGCCACAAGTAAGGCGGCCCTGATTGACATCAACAGCGCAAGCGCCGCGCAACTGGAAACCCTACCGGGAATTGGGGTGGCTTACGCGAGCAAGATTGCCGCCGGTCGGCCTTACAAGGGCAAGGATGAGTTAGTTCAGAAGAAGGTCATTCCCGCTTCGACCTACGCCAAAATCAAAGATCGGATCATCGCAAAGCAGAAATAGGTTCACCTGAAGCAAAAGGATGGCGTGCCGCGTCTACAATCCGAGGTTGGTTCGCGGTTCAGCGATTTCGTTTGCTTGTTCGTCACTTTCGTATGAGTGGCGTTCGACAATGGTGACTACGCCACATTGCGTATGTTGCTGAGAATGAGACTTGCATTTTTAACTTCCGTCGGCGTTTCGCTGACTTCTTTGATTCTGTTTTCAACCGTACCCGCGCATGGAGCGTCGATTCCTCGCGCGGATGACTGGCAGATTGCCGGGCCATATGGAGGAAGCGCTACCGCGATAGCGGTCGACTCCCGAAATCCACAAATTTTGCTGGCCGGAGCGAGGCAATCGCTGCTATATAAGTCCGACGATTACGGAAATTCCTGGACGCTGCTTCCCTTCCCGAAACGCGCATTCGGCCAGGTCGACGCGATCCTCATCGATCCGCAAGATTCCCAGCATTACCTGATTGCTCTGTCGGGGACGTCCGATGCCGGCCTGTTCGTTAGCACCGACAGCGGACATACATGGACCGCATCGAATACACTGAGGGGGTTTACCGTCCGTGCGCTTGCCGCATCAGCTAGCGAACCCGGACGGTTCGTTGCGGGGACCACTCAAGGTGTGTATCTTTCGAGCGATGCCGGCAACACCTGGTCGCGTATTTCCGATCCGATGAACCTGGAGATGCTTGGGGTCACGGCGGTAGCGATCGATCCGCAAAATCCGCAAATTATTTATGCCGGAACCACCCATTTGCCGTGGAAAACAATCGACGGCGGCAAGACATGGGAGTCGATCCACTCGGGAATGATCAACGATTCGGATGTATTTTCGATCTTCATCGACCCGCACTCGCCGGACCGCGTATTCGCCA
Source organism: Bryobacterales bacterium KBS 96 (assembly GCA_000381625.1). Lineage (GTDB taxonomy): Bacteria > Acidobacteriota > Terriglobia > Bryobacterales > Bryobacteraceae > KBS-96. The sequence continues at coordinate 5,049,866 of KB906767.1, read as the reverse complement.
GCGCTTGCAGCGGAATCTACCAGAGCGCGAATCGAGGCGACGTTTGGAAAAAAATCCTCGGAATACCAAACACTTCCCGCCGAACACACGTAATCCGGCTGGATCCTAGCGCGCCGGGCACTATCTACGCCGGAACGACCATGGGACTGTTCCGGTCGAGCGATGCCGGCGGCACGTGGCGCCAACTAAACGAACAACAAGTAAATTCACTGGCATTCGGCCCCGCAAAAGCCGATATGTACCTGGCTCTCGAGGAGGGCGGACTCTGGAAGAGCGATGACCAGGGAAAGACTTTGGCTCCGTTGAACAACGGATTCGTTGCACGGCGCCTCACAGCCGTGACGAGTGCGGGAAAGCGCTTGTTCGCCATTCAGGCACTGGACGGTGAAAGCACCGGACTGTTCACAAGCGACAACGCCGGCGCAACATGGCAACGTATACCGAGCCCAGCCGGACTCGCCGGAGTGCATCTGGAGAGCATCACGGGCATCCCGGGCAACGATCAGACGCTATTTGCAGCAAGCCGCCGGCAGCTGTTCCAATCGACTGACTCAGGCCGCTCCTGGAAACCTGTCTCCCTCGCCGGAACGTATGCCGAGAAAGGCAGGTCCGTGCGGATACGAACAGCTAAGGGACGCTATATAACACGTGAGCGGACCATTGAGCACACTCTGCGCCCATCCGCAATCAACAGCCTTTCGGCCATCGCCAGCGGCACCCAGACCGTGCTCTTCGCGGCATCGGATCGCGGCTTGCTGCGCAGCACGGACAAAGGTGTGAAATGGACGTTCGTGAATGCGGGGCTCCTTACGCCGTTCAGTAGCGTATCCGCTTCTCCGGCGAACGATGGGCGGCTGATAGCCCGTTCAAATCTAAGTTTATATTTTTCACGGGATTTTGGGGACACGTGGAAAACGATTGGATTTCCGTTAGAAACGTCACAAATAAATGCCGTTGCCGTGCCGCCCGCCAACTCGTCTTCCCGTCTGCTGGCCGCCACATTTCGTGGCCTCTACTCTTCCAAGGACGACGGCCAAACCTGGTCCATCGTCAGCTCCGGATTACCTATATCGACTGTGGAATCAGTAATTTATAGCCATACTGAGCCTAATGTTGCCTATGCCGTGGAATTTGGTCAGCTCTACCAGAGCAAGGATGGGGGCGTCCAGTGGAGTGCCGAACCGAGCACTTTCCGAGCCCTGCAGATCCGACAGCTCTGGCAACCGGCCCAGTTGCCTGACCGACTGTTTGCCGTGACAAATGATATCGGCATACTCTTTCGCAATCAGGCCTTTATCCGTTAACATCAATAATTGGTGTTAGTTATGAAAAATTCGCTTCAGCGGAGGAGAAAATGAATCTTCGGCTCAAATCTAGGCCGATCGCTTCTGCGTTGCTATCGATGGCGCTTTGCGCGTCATTGGCAGTGGCACAAGACGCAAACTCGAGTTCAACGCAAGCTCAAAGCACAACCAAGCCAACAAGTGCGACTTCCAACGACACAGGTAATAACCTTCCCGACACGATCGAGCTCGATCCGTTCGGCGGCGTTAGCATCTTCGGTCAGGTCAATCGCGGTCTCGCGGAAAAGCACCTGACGGGCGGCGCATTGGGCGGCCGTGTAGGAGTGAACGTCAGCAAATATGTCGGCCTCGAGCTGATGTATCAATACACGGTTAACAATGTCCGATTTTTAACTCCCACTCAAGCCGGTCTGCCCCGATACGATTTCGGCAACCGGATTCACGAGTTGGCGTTCAACCCGGTCTTTCACTTCACGCCGCGCGGATCTCGCGTCCGGCCGTATGTGACCGTTGGCGTAGGCGCCGTCCAATATACCCCAACGGATCCAGCCAAACGCATTGCGCGAGATCCAACTGTCAACGCCGTGTATAACTCGGCCAACTTGAACGACAATCTGCAGGTGGCCCTGAACTACGGAGGCGGAATCAAGTTCCACCTTACGGACCACTTCGGGCTCAGGCTGGATGCGCGTGGCATGCTTAGCCGCAACCCGACCTATGGCCTGCCGAACTACCCGACGGGTGGCATCTATATCCCGAAGGGTGACCGCCTGAACGGCGTGCAGGCTACCGCGGGCTTGATCTTCTATCTCGGAAGAAAGGCTCAGCCGCCACCGCCGCCTCCGGCCCCCCCGCCGCCGCCTCCGCCGCTTAGCGCGGGAACGATCACTGGCGCCGAGGGCACGTTGTGCCAAGGCAAGGCCATCACGCTGCACTCAACCGCAAGCGATCCCTCAGGCCACCAGCTTGGCTATGCGTGGAAGTTGAATGGACAGCCGCAAGGCTCCAATAGCCCGGATTTCACATTTACTCCGAACAATGCCGGCGATTTCCAGGTTGAAGTCGACGTAGTCGATGCCACCGATCCGAACCGCAAAGTAACCGGCGGCCCGGTCACGTTGAGCATCAAAGAATACACTGAGCCGGTCATCAGCAGCTTCACGGTTTCGCCGAAGGAACTGAGCTGCCGCGGAGATAACACAACAGCGCAGTTGCAGAGTGCCGCCACCGGTTCTGCCTGCGGAGGCAACCTAACGTACAAGTGGACCGTATCCGAAGGCAGCGTAACAAACGACAGCACCGCCAACGCAACCTTCGATTCGAAGAGCCTGACCTTCGATCAGAGCGCCTCAACACCGCAAACCAAGACGGTAAATGTGACGTTGACCGTAACTGACGAATCCGGCAAGTCCGCGACGAAGACCGACACGATTACGGTGCAGTGCGCGCCGCAAATGGTCCGGTTCAATGACATCGTGTTCCCGAAGAACAACAGCCGCGTGAACAATTGCGGCAAGCGTATTCTGATCGACGAGGTCGCTCCGAAGCTCAACGATCCGAATTACACCGTTGTGCTGGTGGGTCACATCGACAACGACGAACAGCCGAAGGGCCGCCGCAGGGCGCGTAATGCTCGTACACTCGACGAACAGCGCGCTCTGAATGCAGCAGGCGTCCTCACAGGCGGCACCGGCACGTGCGCAAAGGTTGACCTTTCACGTGTCATGGTCGACTGGGTAGGAACCGATCAGACGTCCGACACGGAACCGGGCCTCTGCGGAACATCCACACGCCAGGAGACCAAGGAACGCCGGTCATCGAAGGTAGACGAGTCGGATAAGAACCGTCGCGTTGAAGTATACCTGGTGCCGAAGGGCGCTCCGATGCCTCCGGCCGTGAAGAATGCCAAGCCGCTCGATCAAAAAGTGATGAAGCGCCTCGGCTGCCCGAAATAAACGCTCACCTCAGTTAGAACAACAAGGGCCGGACGCGAAAGCGCCCGGCCCTTTCACTTGTTTAAAACGATATTCTTCTAGACCTAGACGATTTTGCATTTGCTATGCCCACGCAGGCCGGGGCCTGCCGCATAAGCGCTAGGTGTGGCACGCGCACTCGTGCGTGCAGGCGTCGAGAGTTTTCTCGGCGCCTGCACTCGACCAGCTTGCAGAATCGGAGTACTGGTGCGGCAAACGACGGGACGTTGAATTATCTGGAAATACCGTCGCTTTTCCGCTCGGAGAATTTCTCAAAAGAAAATCGGCGTAGAGAAAGTCTCGACGCGGCACGCACGAGTGCGTGCGCTACAGTTAGCGCTTATGGATCGAGGACCTGCCCACCCCCACCGGGCGACTGAGCACCGGATACTGTCGCCGGTTTTCATGATTCACGCAATCGCGCGCACGACGCGCGCCGGCAGCAGGATCAGCGCCTTGATCAACTCAAATACTCCGTGGCATGCGATTCCAACCAATTTGAACGGCAGCAGCAAAAGCCAAACCAGCGGATAGAGCACCAATGCGAAAAGCGCCACGGGCCAGCAAACGATAAAGAGCAAACACCAGAGCAGAAATGTGACCATGCCAGGCTTCCTGAAAAGGGCTACGCAGGCCGACGGCGATTTGTTCCCGCTTGATTTCCTCCCGGGAGGAAGCAAATTCGTCGGGAATATAGAAGCCATCGAAGAAGATGGATAGAGTATGGAGCGCCTCCCTTATCGTTCTTGGGTTGAAGTATCGCGGCAACAAATCGGAGACAATTTCGATGCGATTCGAAATACAGTCGGCAGCCAAACAGAAGTGATGCCGGTGGTGAAGGCCGATGCTTACCGCCATGGAGCCGTTGAGGTGTCCCGGACGCTTGAAGAGCGTGGGGCCCAGTGGCTCGCGGTCAGCAACACGGAAGAAGGCGTCGCCCTTCGAGATGCGGGCATAAAGACGCGCATTCTGGTAATGGCGGACTTCCTGCCATTCACCCGCGAGGCAATGCTCGCTTATGAATTGACGCCGGTGATCCACTCCCTCGAAGACGTGGCGGAACTCGACCGGATCGCCAGGGCGCGGGGAAGCCGGTATAAGTTCCATCTGAAGGTAGACAGCGGCATGGGGCGGCTTGGCGTGGCGCCCGATCCGGCGCCTATCCTCGCGGCATTATCTGACGCTCCGAATATCGAATTGGAAGGATTGATGACGCATTTCGCGTCCGCCGGAAATTACCAATCGTCTCAGACCGACGAACAGATCTTGGCCTTTGAGGCGCTCGCGGATGCGCTTGCTCGAGAGGGCGTGAAGCCGCGCTACGTGCATCTTTCCAGCACCATTCCCATTGCCTACGGGCGCAAACGAGCCTGGCGAGGGATGGTGCGGCCCGGCCACGCGATTTACGGCTACGTGTCTCCGGCGCGCGGACAGGCCCCCACGCGAAAGCTGGCGGTGAAACCGGCGTTGGCGTGGCGAGCGACCGTGCTCTCCGTGAAGAATCTGCCGGCCGGCGCCCTCATTGGCTATGGCGGAATGTATCGCGCACAGCAGCCGGTGCGAATCGCAATTCTAGCGGCCGGTTATGCCGACGGCATTCCCCACCGCCTGTCCAATCGAGGCCGTGTGATCGCGGCCGGCCGGTTTGCGCCGATCCTGGGCTCGGTATCGATGGATCTTACGACAATCGACGTCACCACGATTCCGGAGATTCGACCGGGCGATACTGTCACCCTCTTAGGCCATGACGGCGCATCGAGCATCGACGCGCAGGAGATTGCCAAACTCGCGGGGACAATCTCCTATAGCGTCCTATGCGGCATCCATGCCCGCGTTAAGCGCGTTTACGTGTAACGCGCCTGCAACAAGTCGCCGCGGCATTTGGCTTCGCAAAATAGCTGAAACATACGCTCCGTTGCAGTATCGTCACAGACTATTCGTCGACGTGTAACACTGCGCCGATATCCTGGGTTCGCGTTCAGGGCATTCTAGGCGCCTTTCCACTAGCCGTGGGAGTGGCCGAAAAACAGCGTGCCTCTTGAATTGAATTCCTTTACCCGACTGAGGAGAGTATGAATTTAAAACGGATTCTGAGCCTCTGCTGCTGCGGCGTCATGGCCTTGCAACTGATGGCGGCAGGCCCGGAGAGCGCTCGGACAGGAGAGATCGCGTCGCCGCCAGCGGCTAAACCGCCGGCGATTGCAAAGCAACTGGAAGAATTACGCCAAAAGATAGCGGACCAGGAGAAAGAGATAGAGCGGCTGCAGAAATCCGTAACTGAACAGCGCGCACTGCTGGAAAGCACAGCCAAAGCAGTGGCAGCAACTGCTTTGGGAAATAATATCAATGCTGGGTTAGCACCGCCGGCCCTGCAAACTGCCGGCGCGGCGTCTACCGATACGCTGCACCCTTTCAGTCTCTCGCCAGCAGCCCGCGCGACGCAGAGCGCGGAAAAGTCGCCCTTATCATTCCGGATCGGTAATGCCGATTTCAAGCCGTTCGGGTTTATGGACCTTACCTTCGTCTCCCGTTCGACCAACACAGGCAGCGGCATCGGCACGGGATTCGGAAGCATTCCATATACCAATAGCCCACAAGGGCATCTCTCGGAAAACAATCTTAGCGCGCAAAACAGCCGAATCGGCCTGCAAATTGATAGCACCGTTCTCGGCGCCAAGGTCCTCGGATACCTCGAGACGGACTTTCTGGGCAACCAGCCGGCTAACGTTTGGGTTACCAGCAACGCAAACACGCTCCGGATGCGCAACTATTTCGTCGATATACGAAAAGGAATTTGGGAAGTAATGGGAGGCCAGGACTGGTCGCTGACAACACCCGGCAAATCCGGCGTTTCTCCCGTGCCAAGCGACATCTTCTACACGCAGAACATGGACACGAATTACCAAGTCGGCCTCCCCTGGGCACGCCAGGCTCAATTTCGCGTGGCCCTGCATCCGAACAATCACTTTGCGCTGGCGCTTTCCCTTGAAAATCCTCAGCAGTATATTGGCGGCGTTGGGGTATCGCTTCCGTCGGATTTGAGCAGCACTCTTTCCGGCCAGTTCAACGATGGCACGACGAACTACAAAGCGGCCAGTGTCCATCCGGACGTCATTCTGAAGGCCGCGTTCGATGCGAAACCCGCCGGCTTACATCAGCATCTGGAGGCTGTGGGGTTCGTCCGTTCGTTTAAAGACTATACCGGGACTACTCACACGACGACAGGCGGAGGCGGCGAGCTAAACGGCAACTTCGAAATCTTCAAGAATTTCCACCTCATTGCGAATACCTTCTTTAGCGACGGCGGCGGCCGTTACATCTACGGCCTTGGCCCAGACTTGATTGTTAGACCAGACGGCGCGATTTCTCTGGTGCATACCTACGCAACAGTCGACGGATTTGAAGCCAATGTCACCAAGAATCTCATGCTTTATAGCTATTACGGCGGCGCTTATTTTGGCAAGAATACCGGCTTTGACGCAAACGGCAAACCGATTGGCTTCGGTTATGCGGGGTCGGCAAACAGTTCGAATCGAACAATCCAGGAATATACGATTGGACTCCAACCGACCTTTTGGAAAAGCCCGCTATACGGCTCCCTTGGCTTGAATTTGCAGTATTCGTACATCTGGCGCAATCCCTGGTACGTTGCGCCGGGCAATCCGAAAAACGCGAAAACGAATATGGTGTACGTCGATCTGCGATATACGTTGCCGTAAGAACGCCGTGCGCTTCCCGGCTCAGCAGCATTTTCCCTGCTGATATTTCCGTCGGAGCCGCGCATCGCTGAAGGTGCGCCACTCCGCGTTCGAGTGGGGGCGCCCGGTATATGCCAGATGCCGCGCGTAGGCGCTCTCGTCGCTTAGCTCACGCGCGATTCCAACTAGCGTCAACCACAGCCTCGTGAGCACGCTCATATACTTTCCGCCTCCAGTCGCGATGCGACGAACGGCGATTCCGAGCTTGCGGCCGATCGCGTGCCGCGCAGCAGCCCGTACCACACGCGAAACGAATCGAGCACGATCACGGCGACCAGAATCATAAAAATCGCGCACACGGCCGCATCCAGCCGGTTATTGAAAATCTGTGTTCTGGTGGCCGCCGCGTGCTGCGCCGCAATGCCTCCGGCGGCAAGGGACGACGTGAGAGCATTCGCCTGCGCTAAAAATCCCAGCCGCGGTTCCGGCGAAAATATCTTCTCCCAGCCTGCCGCGAATGTAGTGACAAGCAGCCATGCCAACGGAGTTCCGGTAATCCAGATGTACCTGGCGCGATGCATTTTGATAAAAACTGTAGTCGCCACGCACAGCGCAATGGCGCTCAACAACTGGTTCGCGATGCCGAATAACGGCCATAAAGAATTGATTCCGCCGAGTGGATCTACCACGCCTTGATACAGAAAGTAGCCCCAAGCCGCGACGATCAGCGCGCTCGTGCCGAGGATACCGGGCATCCAGTGCGTTCGCCCCAGTGGCTTGTGCACGTGTCCAAGCAGATCCTGCAACATAAACCGCCCGACTCGCGTCCCGGCATCGATGATCGTCAGGATGAACAATGCTTCAAAGACGATGGCGAAGTGGTACCAGAAGCTGAGAATCGCGTCTCCGCCCCCGGTACGCGCGAAGATGTGAGCCATTCCCAGCGCGAGCGATGGCGCGCCGCCGGTGCGGCTGAATAGAGTCGTTTCGCCAACGCGCTGCGCCAACTCGGCCATTTGGCCGGCAGTCACTGGAAATCCCCAGCCGCTGATAGTGGCCGTTGCGGCAACTGGCGCCACGCCGACGAGGCCGGCCGGCGAGTTAACTGCGAAGAACACTCCGGGCGCAAGGGAAGCCGCGGCGACCAGCGCCATAATGCCGACGAACCCTTCGAGAAGCATGGACCCGTAGCCGATGGGCCAGGAGTGCCATTCGCGCGTGATCATCTTCGGCGTTGTCCCGGACGAAATAAGAGCATGAAAGCCCGAGATGGCCCCACAGGCGATGGTGATGAAGCAAAACGGAAAGACTTTTCCCGCGAAAATCGGGCCTAATCCATTCGTGAATTTGGTCAGCGGCGGCAATTGGAGTTGCGGATGCGTGATGCAAATCCCCAGCGCCAAAAGCAAGATGACGCCCAGTTTGATAAAGGTGCTCAAATAGTCGCGGGGCGCCAGCAGCAGCCACACCGGAAGGGCGCTCGCAAGAAAACCATAAACGATGATGGCGAATGCCAGGGCTACGCCCGACATCGTGAACAGCGGCGCCCAACTCGGAGAACGCGCTACCCATTCGCCTCCGAAAACGGCGAGCAGAACCAGGATGAATCCGATGACCGAACATTCGAGCACTTTACCGGGACGCCAGTATCGTAGATACAGGCCCATAAACACGGCAATCGGCATTGTGGCGCCAATTGTGAACGTCCCCCAGGGGCTGCCCTTTAAAGCGTTCACAACAACGAGTGCGACCACGGCAAGCAGAATGACCATGATCAGCAGCACCGTCACGAGCGCGACCAGGCCGCCGGTCTTACCGATCTCTTCCCGCGCCATCTCGCCGAGCGATTTACCGTCGCGCCGCATGGAGCAGAATAGGATCGTAAAGTCCTGCACCGCCCCGCCAAGCACCGCGCCAAACAAGATCCACAGCAGGCCCGGCAGATAGCCGAACTGGGCCGCCAGAGTGGGGCCAACCAAAGGGCCGGGCCCGGCAATGGCGGCGAAGTGGTGGCCGAACAGAATCCATTTATTGGTCGGCTCGAAATCATGGCCATCGCGAAACTTCTCGGCCGGGGTCGCGCGGCGATCGTCCAGCGCCATTACCTTCGCGGCGATGAATTTGCCGTAGAATCGGAACCCGATAAGGAAAATACTCACGGCAGCTGCGATGATCCAGAAGCTGTTTACGGGTTCTCCCCGGCTTGTGGCAATAGCGCCCAGGCAGATGGCCGCGACAACGGCAAGGCCGGCCCAGACAAGCGAGTGCAATTGTCTTTTCATGCCTCGTAATTCGAAGTTTTAGAATTTTGGCAATGTGGAAAGAATGGCCCCGGAATCGCCACCACGGTTCAGCGGCGCCGTATCGATCACATGCCATTGCGGGCCCATGGCGCCGATATAGTGCAATTCTCCCCGGCTATTTCCCATCAGAATCACAGTCAATTGATTCTTAGGATAACCGAGCGCGCGAAACTCGGTTCCGCCGGGCCCCAGACGCGATTCATCCTGTGCGGGTGGTCCAAGGCGCTGCACGATGCTGTCGAAATCGTCCGAAGGAGTGAGGCCGAGATCCTGATTTTGTGGAGACTCGGCAGCAACCCGCGCTGAGAAGATCCAGTCGCGAAACACCACCAATACAAGCAGCGAAACCAGAACCGCCGCTACGCCTGTATAGATAATCAAGAGGCGACCGACCCTCGAGTTCTCTCTTGTGTCCAGACGGATGCCGACAACCGGCGCAGGCGATCCGGGGTCCTTAAAGCGCGGGCGAAGCCGGTATGGTCCATCGTTTGCCGCACGCGGCATCTCGATCACACGCCGGACACGCGGCCAGACCACTCCGTCCTTGTACTCCAGTTCCTTAGTCAGGCCGAGAATTAACACCGGGTCATCTGTTTCGGAAACCGGTCCGATGTATTGACGCGGAATCCACACGTCCACGCTGGTGCGCGCATTGATGACCTGCACGTCCGACCAGGTCGCGCTTCGCAGCCGCCATTCGTTCGGCTCCGCATTCGCAATCGATGGATAGAACGAAAAGCAACGCTGGCCGATTTCGTCAAATGGCGGTGGCAACGGAGGCCCGGACATCCGGTTCTAGTGTACTCCCGCTTTACATCCGGCCTAAACTGTCAAGATATCTTGCAATGTCTTCCGCGCCGGGACGGAGCGGCTCCGGCGCACGGCCATCCGGGCTAGCATCGAAGAAGTCGAACAGCGTCAACTTGGCGATGGCATAGGATTCAGCGGGCAATAGCACGCGTCCCGCTCCGGAAGACCAACGGTCTATGGTGGCCTGGTCGAGGACCACGCGGATCAGGCGCCAGTTCTTCCGATCCGAAGTGGCGGAAAAGACATATTCGATCTCTGCCTGCCCGGCGGCCCGGTAGCCGCGATACACGTACTGATAGACGTAGCCGGATTGGGCGGAATAACTCTTCAATCGCGCACGCTGGGGAGCGCCGGCCAGCCGTGGTTCAGCCTGAGGCGGAGCCGGCTTGCGGCGGAAGAAGGTCCACACAGCCCAGTATCGCCAATCTTCTGGAACGCGCACACGGGCGCCGCCGAACCAAGAGACGCTAACGAATGCCTCGGTTTTAGGTCGTTAAAGCTGGCGGCTTTCAGCTTCCGTATTTTTACCGGCTGCTTTCAGGGATTATCTGAACCATTTGTTCACAGTATTACGCTTGATTAATAGAAACAATTAGAGCCATAATTATCTCGGTTCCCACCAATATCGAAACTTTAGCGTTGACATTCGCGGGGCAGTCCGCCCTCTTACGCGAAGGCACAACGACGCCAGGTGTGACCAGAAAAGGAGCATTTATATGCCGACTCAGCAAGCTCTATCTTTCAACGACCTGCCCGCCTTGAACTCCAGCCCTCAGGCGGTCCGCCAGAAATTTCAAGATTTATACAGCAAAAACCCGGATGGCATTTCCGTTAACGACGAGACTTATTTCGGCGCCGTTACGCCAGCGATTACGCAGCAATATGGGCATCCTTGCTACAAAACTCTTGGCGAATTCAATTACGTGGAAGCTGCGTCCAAGCCGCCGTCCGATGCGATCGTCGGCAGCAACTACGCGACCAACGACAGCGATGAAGAGGCAACCATAACAGTAACGGTGGAGGGCGCCTGGTCTCAGACCCAGAGCTGGTCGTCCGAGAGCACGACCGGATTGTCGTTTACCGAAGAATTCACCATCGAGGGCGTGTTCAAAGTGGGAACGACCTTTAACGTCTCGACGACCGTGGGCCAGTCGAAATCCAATACGGTTTCGAAGTCGGCTTCGGCCTCGGTCTCGGTTTCCGTGCCAGCCCATTCCCGCAAACAGATCACAATGGTCGCCACCATGCAGCAGGAGACGCTGAATTTCACGGCCCCGATCTCGGTTCAGGGAATGTTTGGCGCGAATTTTCCAGACCGAGTGAAAGGTCACTACTTCTGGTTTAACGATGCCACGCAACTCCTTCCGACAACCTCTGGTCAGATCAAAGGCAGCATTTCGAACACATCGGCGCTGCACGTACAGACCACCGTCGGCAAGGCAGAACCCGTTGCCGCGTTAGCCGCTTCTTCCAAATAGCAACCTGCTGAAGGTGCGCGGGGCTTGTGTCCAGGCGCACCTTTACAGCCGATGTAACGCGCAAGCAATCAAATTGCGGCGAAATCGGAGACGCGGGTTACGCTAGTACGGTGGAAGCCGACGCAACGATGACGCCGCAACAACTTCGCGAGAGGCTGGAGTTTTACAGAGATCTCGGGATCGATGCCATCTACCTCAGACCCGCCACGGCGTCCGCGCAAGGTGAGGCGCCGGTCGCGGAGGCGCATTCCGGCAAAGATGCTCCCGAGGCTAGTTCCCTGCTAACAGCTTCGGCCGCGAGCGAGAAACGTGTTGCCGCGGCCAGCGGCAGGTCCGAAATTGTTCTGCCTGCTCTTGCGCCTGAAGCCGACACGCTTCTGAAGATCAAACAGGATATCGGCGAGTGCCGCCGCTGCCGTCTGTGCGAAGCCCGAAAAACGATTGTCTTCGGCGTTGGCGACGAGTCGGCGAAGCTCGTATTTGTGGGCGAAGGGCCCGGCGCCGACGAAGATGCGCAGGGCATACCGTTTGTCGGCCGCGCGGGTCAACTCCTGACACAGATGATCGATAACACCGCCGCGAAAGAGGGAATTCCGATACGCCGGGACGACGTGTATATCTGCAATGTCGTCAAGTGCAGGCCGCCTGAAAATCGCGCGCCACAGCCCGATGAGATGGAGATCTGCGGCCAGTTTCTTTACCGCCAATTGATGACGATTAAACCGAAGGCGATCTGCGCCCTCGGAGCAACCGCCATGAAGGCTTTGTTGAATACCAAGCTCGGCATCACGAAAATGCGCGGCGAGTGGCAGAAGTGGAACGGAATCCCCCTGATGATCACGTATCACCCGTCGTACCTGCTGCGGCAATATAATCAGGAAGCAAAGCGCCAGGCGTGGGAAGACCTGAAAAAAGTGCTGCACTACGTCTATGACTGAAGGGCGCCGCGGACTATTCATCAGCTTCGAGGGCACGGACGGCAGCGGAAAGTCGACCCAGATGCGTTTGCTGGCCCAGCGGCTTCGGGCGTCGGGATGCCCTGTGTTAGAGAGCGCCGAACCGGGCGGCACGCCCATTGGCTTGCAGATTCGACGCATTTTGCTCGATTCCGCAAACGAAGAAATGGCGCCGATAACAGAATTGCTTTTAATGTTTGCGAGCCGTGCACAGGCAACCGCGCAGTGGCTTGAGCCCGCCTTGGCGCGTGGAGAAATTGTACTCTCCGACCGGTACACGGACTCATCCCTGGCTTATCAAGGCGAAGCGCGAGGCCTCGGATTCGACACTGTCCTGAAATTGCACAAGCTGCTATTGGGCGATCTTCAACCGGACTTAACTCTTTGCATCGAAGTGGATGTCGAGGAAGGTCTGGCGCGAGCGCGCGAGCGAAATCGGTCGGAAGTAGCCGGCTTGCCAAGAGACACGAGGTTGGACGAACAATCGCTCGAATTCTACCGGCGCGTTCTCGACGGCTACCGGAAAATCGCGTCGCTCGAACCCGATCGCTTCCGTATCGTCGACGGCCGTGGGGATCCGGAAACGATTGCGAACCGCGTCTGGGCGGAAGTCGAGCCTCTGCTGGAGCGCTCGCGATAGTCTGGCCGGACGCGTTCACCCCGGCACGCCGAGCCCGCGACTCATGCTCACTGTGTCCGCCTGACCGTGGGCTGAAGCCCACAACGGCAAGCTAAAACTCGCGCCACAACAAAATCAAGTAGACTCGCGCGCGTGGCCTATTTGGACGCTGGCTCGCGCCACGCATGGACCAGGAATTCGCGATTTCCTTCCATTCCGAGTATCGGACTGTCGATCCGGCTCGTTTTGAATGCCTGTCCGCGCAACGCACTTTCGACCCGCTGACAAGCGAACTCGTGCAGGCCCGGATCGCGGACGATGCCGCCTTTACCCACTCCCTCGCGTCCCACTTCAAACTGCGGCTTCACTAGAACGATCCAATCGCCATCGAGCTTAAGAAGCGGCGCAAGGGCCGGGATGAGAAGAGTGACTGAGATAAAGCTCACGTCACAGGCAATCAGATCCACGGGCTCGCCGATCTGATCGAAGGTGAGATAGCGCGCATTCATGCGCTCGTGCAGGATGACACGCGAATCGTTGCGTAATTTCCAATCGATCTGACCGGCGCCGGTATCGACGCAATGCACCCTGATGGCGCCCCGCTGGAGCACGCAATCGGTGAAACCACCAGTCGACGTACCGATATCCAAACAAACTTTGCCTTCGGGCGACACCTGGAATTCTTCCAGAGCTATTTCGAGTTTCAATCCACCACGACTCACGTAACGAAGAGGCTGCCGGACTTCCAGGTGCGCGCCGGAACCGATCGGCTGGCCCGCTTTCCGCGCCTTTTGGTGGTCAACGAAAACCTCGCCCGCCAAAATTAAAGCCTGCGCGCGTTCACGGGACTCGACAAGCCCGCGCTCGACCAACTCCATATCAAGGCGCTTCTTGGCAGCCATTCGCCCGGCTCAAGTCTGCCGCTGAACGATAAGGTCGGCGAGTTGGCGAAGGCGGTCCGCCCGGTCATCGAAATCCCGAAGCGCCACGTGGGCGTTGAGGCGTTCCTGTTCGGCCATCCGACGCGAACATTCCAGCCCGAAAACGGCAGGAAACGTAATCTTCTGCTGTTCCTGGTCCTTCCCCGCGGTCTTGCCCAACTTTTCCGAGGTCTGCTCGACGTCGAGTATGTCGTCAACAATCTGGAATGCCAAGCCAACGCGCTCACCGTAATCCGTTAGGGATTCCAGTTCCTCCGCCGTGGCTCCTCCATAGATTGCCCCCATGCGCACGCTGGCGCGCAACAGCGCTCCCGTCTTAGCCCTGTGAATTTGCTCGAGCAGCGGCGCGCTCGGCATTCGATTTTCGCCTTCGATGTCATGTACCTGTCCCGCGATCATGCCGCCTACCGTACCCGATGCCCGCCCCAGGTCCTCGATGAGCTTTATCTTCGATTCAGGACCGATTTCTCGAAGCCGGCTCAACACTTCGAAGGCCAGTGTGCAAAGAGCATCGCCCGCCAGAATCGCCAGCGCATCGCCAAATACTTTGTGGCATGTCGGGCGCCCCCGGCGCAGGTCGTCGTTATCCATCGCGGGAAGGTCGTCGTGAATCAACGAATACGTGTGGACCATTTCAAGCGTAGCAGCGGCGTTCTCGATGCCATTGGGCGAATCGGAAACCGCTCGAGCCGCTGCGATTGCCAGGATTGGCCGGATGCGTTTACCGCCCGCGAACACGCTATAGCGCATGGCCTTGTGGATCGAGAAAGGCGGCACATCCTCCGCGGGCAGCCACACGTCGAGCGCTCGATCGACGAGCTGCTGCTGCTCCGCCAAATACTCGTCGAGGCTAGCCGGCTCAGTTTGGATCATGCTATTTGGCAGAGTTCTCTTCGTCGGCGCTGAAAGGCGCTGCGATTGTTTTCGAGCCGCGCTTCATCAGAATCTCAACCCGCATCTCCGCATCCTCCAACTGTTTCTTGCAATCGGCGCTAAGCTTCATCCCACGTTCGAAGAGTTCAAGGCTTTTCTCGAGCGGCAGTTCGCCCTTTTCCAGTTCTTTGACAACTCGCTCGAGATCGTCAAGGCTGGCCTCGAAACTCGGCGTTTGTTGCGCGTCGTCGCTCATCGATTTCATTGTAAATAAACGTGCGACCCAGCCCGATATCGGCGCGGCTCCGAGCACCGGCAAATCGAGCTTAGTTGGATTGGGAGATTTCGGCGATCCGTGCGCCGGAAAGGCGGGCTAGATGGGAATCCGCGGCAAGCTCGTCAAGCTCTTTATCGCGCGCCGCTATCCATTCCTTGAGCTTTCTTTCACGGAGCCGCTCGAGTAATTTGACGTTGCGTTCTGCCTGCATTGTCACGACACGCTGACGCTCGATCAGCGGTTCGAGCTGCTTCTGTTGGGCATCAACAAACGTAGTACGGCGAACTACGAAACCTTCGAATTGCGCAAGCGCCAGAAAATCGCCGCCTGTCAGTGAGGGCTGGCGTTCAGCATCGTGTCGAGCATCGAGAATCTGGTTCCGCAGGTTATGTACTTCATCATCGAGCTGGCGCAATTGCGCAAGCAGTTTTTGAAGGCCGGCGCGCTCCACTTCGGCTTGTTGGAGGCGGAACTCGAGAATGCGCTGGAGCCTGAATTCAAATGCTTTCATGGAATCGGTATCACTCTGAAGAATGAATCGTCCGGCGGCAGGCGGAACTTTAGATGCCGACGCAAAGGAGGCTCGTGCACGCATCGCGGTGGCTTCCTGGCCGTTTCGCAAGCTGGTGAATCCGAAAACGGAGACTATGAATCTGGTGGACTTCCCCGCATTCATTTCCGAGCGATTTGGCGTGCCGGGAATCGAGCCACTTAGCCGTCATTTTCCCTCCGGCTCGGGCCGCGGAGAGTTTAAAGGCCATTGCCGGATACGGAGAACAGAAGAACGTAGTGATCAATTTGGAAAACGACGATCCGGAATCCGAAGACGCATTTTTCCCGATTGACGTTATCCAAAGAGTTGCGAGCCCTTATCTTCGCGCGCTGCCCGATTTCTGTAACTCGATGGTGGAAAAGCAGGGCGACGCGACGTTCAATTACGCGGCGGTGAAGGCTATGTTTGCTCACGCCTACAACATCAGCCACGTGAAAGGCGGCGGAATCGGACGACCCCAAGCTCTACCAGATCGACTTGGCCAAAATATTTGAAATAGCAAAGAAAGCCGGATTTCGAGCTATTATTCGATGGAGTTCGATCAGGAAGGCGATCCGCTGCAGGAACGAAATTCCTGGTGGAGCAGACCCTCAAGTATCTGGCTTAGCAGTCGTAACGGCGCGGGCAAGAGGGACAGCCAAGGCGTGCCCTCTCAACCGACAGAAGTTACTCTAAAGACAGAGGCGCGTCAATTCCTTTGCAGCGTCCGCACGGCAGTAACAATCGACCATGACGAGACGCACTCTCCTCGGCTTGATCCCCGGCAGTTTGCTCGCGAGCAGCACGAAGCGAGGGCCGAAGTCGAAGCCCTTGCCCGCGAACCGGGGTGAGTTCGTACGGTTTGCCGATCCCACAACCGAGAATCCGGTCGTGCGGTTGACATCTCCGGCTCACGCCAGTTTTCTGCCGGCGGAACAGAACCGCTTCGTTTCATCGCGGGAAGCCTTTCTTGTCTTTAGCAGCGATCGCGGTGGGGAGTGTTCCCCCTTTCGGGTGAATTTGCGAACCGGCGCCCTGACGCAGCTTGCGGAGACAAAGGGGCTGGCGAGCAGGGCGATCGCTCTCGATGACAAGCAGCGCCACGTGTATTTTCTCCATAGCGGCATGCTGGAGGAAGTCGACCTGAATCGTCGGCACACACGCCGCTTAATAGAAGGCGTCACCGATTTTCACGTAGGTGGCTCGAATAATGAGATTGTCGTGCGCCGCCAAAATCGTCTGGAACGCCTGAATGGCCGTATCGTCGAACCGTTGGTGGATAACGTCGGCTCGCGGGGTGTCGTACGTCCGACGGGCGAGGGATGTGCGTTTTGCCGGCACGAGAACGAGGATCAGCACGAATTTTGGTACGCACCGTTCGGCGGTGGCAAGCCCATTCTACTGGCGCGCGGAAATATTTCGTGCCCCTACTGGCGGCCCGACGGGCGGACGCTTCTGTTCCTACGGCAGGTGCAACACGCCCGATTTATTGCGTCAGAGCTTCGGGAAGTCGCGCTCGACGGCAGCCCCGAGGTCCTGGTTTCGCTCACAAGCCAATATGCGGCCTTTGCTCCGAATGGGGACGGCTCGGTGTTTGTCGGAGCGAGCCGTAGCAAGGCGCAGCCGGATATCGTTCTGCTGGTTCGCGACGTACGTCGGGAGATGATCTTGTGTGAGCACCGCGCCAAGCGAGCTGAAACCGTTTCTCCGGCATTTTCGCCGAACAGCCAACGAGTCTATTTCCAAAGCGATCACGAAGGGCAATTCGCAATTTACTCAGTTAACGTGGAATTGCTCGTCGAGCGCACGACTGACGAGTTGTAACTGAACGCTCCGCTTGGGTCGGTACAGGGGTCCGCCCCCAGCGGGGAAGATGCGGAGCATCCGGGATGCGAAACTAGGGTTGGGTCGGAAACTCTCTGAAACCCGGAGGCATCTTTAAATTATGAGCGCACCGTGGATGCGTAAGGCCGGAAAGGCACGGCTGGCGATTGCCGGCGTATTTTTGCTGGCTGGCGCGTTTGCGCTTGCGCAGGCGCCGGCTGGAGAGTCCACACTACCGAAACTGGATCCTGCCAATCTGCCCCCCGCGCAGCCCGGACAACCCGCTCCGAAGCAAAAACCAAGTCCGGCGCCTCCACAACAGCCGGCCCATTCGACCAATTCGCAACCCGCATCCAGCGAATATCATGGGAATCCGAACGACATTGTCGTCACCACTCGGGCGGTTCTCGTACCCACGACTGTGTACGACCCGAGCCAGCGCGGCTATGTCAATGGACTGTCCGTCAAAGATTTTACGCTTTACGACAACGGCAAAGAACAGCGAATCAACTCCGATTTCAGCTACGAGCCGCTTTCGGTTGTTGTCTGCGTGCAAGCCAACTCCTCAGTCGAAGCCATGATTCCGAAGCTGAAAACAATTGGTGTCCTGCTACATGGCCTGGTCACCGGCGCCACCGGCGATGTCGCCGTTTTAGCGTTCGATCACCGTTTACGGGTGCTGCAGGACTGGACGAACGATCCGGACCGCCTTGACGACTCCATGCAGAAATTGACCGCAGGCTCGTCGACCGCGCGCACTATCGACGCAGTGCTCGAAGCCGGCCGGATGCTGAAGCAACACGACCCGGAGAACCGGCGCCGCCGTGTCATTCTGATGATCAGCCAAGGCTACGATAAAGGCAGCGAAGCGAAAACCGAAGAAACGCTGCGGCAGATGCAATTCGACAATATTGTCGTTTACGCCGTGGACATTTCCAAGGCGGCGTCTGCGTTGATGAAAACTCCGGATACTTCCAGCCGGCCCTTGGCCGGAGGCATTCCGCCGGAGGCTATTCACTCCATCAACGGAACCAATAATGCGACGTCCGTGCTTCAGAATCATCCCGGCGGCAACGCGCTCAACGTCGTGCCTCCGGTTTGGCGGTCCATTAAGGACCTGTTTAAGCTGCCTCCGGATCAGGCTTTCACGCGTATGACAGGAGGCCGAGTCTATTCTTTCGCACGACAGAGGGGCTTGGAAGAAGCCGTCTCGGACATCGGCGCAAATCTCCACAGTCAATATCTACTGAGCTACACGCCGAATAACCAGACAGAGCCCGGCTTCCACAAGATCCGCGTCGACGTGGATCATCCCGGTCTTAAAATAGAGGCCCGGCAGGGCTATTACTGGGGTGGCGGAGCCATCCAGTAGCTTCGTTGGAGACCGCTTTTCGTCCGAATCAACGGCCTAGATCGACACCGAGCTTTTTCAATTCTTCGGCGTAATAGCGCCGGTGGAGCAAGTCGAACTCTTCGCCGCCTTCTGGAATGTCGCGCTTCTGGCTGCGTACTTTTGCGCGCGCGGTCCGGTCCACACGTTCTTCCATCTGGAGCAAGTCCGTGAATTCACGGACGAGCGTGAGTCTGACTTCATTGCTGTCCTTGCGGACACGAACCTCGCGCGCCTTACGGAGGCCGGTGACAATCTTGTGCGACAGGTCGTTTACTTTGTCCCGTGACAGCTTCATCGCATCGCCGCTGTCGCGGCCCGATGCGCGGATGATCTTGCGTTGGGCCACGAGCTGGTTTTTGATCTTGCGGAACATGTCCTGGTAAGAAACACCCTCCCGCCGCATGTAGTCGCTATACTGATCCAGCAGGTCGCGGACGTCGTCGTTAAGCCGATCTTCGACAGAAAGGTCTTCTTCAATGATCTGAGCGATCGCTTCGGCGGTAGCCGCGGGATCGCCGGTCTCGAACGCGCCCGGACTCAGACGCGCAACTAACTGCCTGGACAGATAGCCTATCAATTCTCGGGCCAATAGCATTCCAGGCGTTAGTGTACCAACTGGTCGCGGCGAACTGCCCATGATAGAACCCTGGAGAGCACGGATATGACGATCTACACTGTCGGCCATTCGACTCATCCAATTGGCAAATTTTTAGAGATTTTGCACGCCTATTCCATTCGGAAGCTCGTCGATGTTCGTACGATCCCGCGGTCGGCACACAATCCGCAGTTTGAACAGAAAAACCTGGAACCAGCGTTGACGGCCGGGCGAATCGCCTATCTCCACATGCCCGCGCTCGGGGGACTGCGGCATACAACCCGTGAATCGCCGAATACGGGCTGGCGCAACAAGTCTTTTCGCGGTTTCGCGGATTACATGCAGACAAATGAGTTTCAGCAGGCCATAAACGAGCTCATAGAAATCGGAAAGACGGCGCCAGTGGCGATCATGTGCGCGGAAGCCGTGCCATGGCGCTGCCATCGCTCGCTGATAGCCGATGCCCTCGTCATCCGTAGTGTGACTGTCGAGGACATTTTCACGGAAAGCAGTTCAAAGCCGCACAAACTGACTCCGTGGGCGCATGTCGATGGACTTCGGATTTTGTATCCCGAAATGCCCGGCGACTGACTAAGGCCAGTTGGTTCATTGTCTTGTGGAACTGAATACCGCTCTTCCCGCTGCACCGGTGCGCCGTATGCGCCGATTCTTCACCATGCGGTTTGTTATCCTACCCGCGTAAGTGTTTGCGTATCAAAGGAAAAAGGTCAGCATAGCGCTGACGCTGATAGACGTTATCCTCCTTGTCGCCGCCTTTGAACTCGCATACGGCACACGCGTCCATCTTTCCCTCCAGCGGGAATTCTTTCTGACGCCTCAGCGCAAGCTTCTCCTGATCGGATTCAGCGTGCTGGCGTGGCTGGCCATTGGCGCTTCGCTTAAAATTTATGAGTATTTGGACTCCGCGCAGCCTGGCCGGGTGGTGCGCGCCAGTTTGAGGCAGTGCGTCGTCGCGGGATTCTGCATTGTCGTATTCGAGTACTTTCTGCGCTGGGATCTCAGCCGCAGCTTCCTCTTTTTCTTCCTGCTCTATTCGCTGCTGTTTTTTCTTCTCTTCCGGCTGAACTCGCGCCGGCTCGTCCGGCGGTTTCAACGTGAATTTGGCTCTCCGTATCATGTGCTGATAGTCAGTTCGTCGGAAGCCACAGAACAATTCGGCAGTCAATTAGTCGAAGGATCTCCGTTCAGGATCAAGCTGCTTGGAATTTTGAGTGAAGATGCGTGCCGCAGCAAGCTTCCCGACATGTTGAAAACCAACGTGATCGACGAAGTTATTTTTCGCGTCGGCAGCCAAAGGTTGTCTACACTGGAGGAAATCTTCTTGTTATGCGATGAAGAGGGAGTACGCACGCGCGTCGCCGCCGATTTCTTCCCTCATGTAAACAGCCGGATGACGCTCGATCGCCTTGGAACAGCCCCTTTATTGACATTCACGGCGGCGCCGGACGACGATTTACGGCTAATCGCCAAGCGTGTATTCGATATAGCTGTGTCGCTGGCGGCGCTAGTGATCTTGTCTCCGCTTATGCTCTTCATCGCGATCTTGATCCGGCTGACCTCCCGCGGCCCCGTAATCTTTCGCCAGACCCGGTGCGGATTAAACGGCAGGCGGTTCATGTTTTATAAATTCAGATCCATGGTCGACAACGCGGAGGATCTGAAATCGGAACTCGCACATTTGAATCAGAAGACGACAGCGTTCAAGATCCATCGCGACCCACGCCAAACCGCCGTGGGCCGCTGGCTGCGCAAGTTTTCGCTGGACGAACTGCCGCAGTTTTTCAATATCCTTCGCGGAGACATGTCGCTAGTTGGCCCGCGGCCCGCCGTCCCAGAAGAGGTAGACAATTACCAACGTTGGCAGCGGCGGCGTCTGCGCATGCGCCCCGGCCTGACGTGCCTGTGGGCAATTCGCGGCCGTGACAACCTCGACTTCCATACGTGGATGAAAATGGATATGGAGTACATCGACAACTGGTCGCTGTCGCTCGACTGGCAAATTCTTTTGAGGAGCATACCCTACGTGCTCACGGGCAGCGGAGCGCACTGATATGCACTTGATACCGACAAATGAAGAAGTGATTACGCTGCTTCGTGAAACGGGCGCTCTGCGGGACGGGCATTTCGAATATCCCGGCGGCATGCACGCGAACGAATACCTGCAGGTGGCGCTGGCGTTCCGCTATTTTCAAAATGCCAAGATTCTGAGCATAGGACTCAGCAGACGATTACGCGCGGATCCGGAACTGCGCGCCATGATCAAAGAACTCTCTATCGTTTGTCCAAACACCGGCGGGTTACCTATTGCGTATGGCCTTTGCGAAGCCTTGCAAGCTCCCCAGGTGTATTGGGCCGAACAGGATGGCCACGATTCGCCAATGCGATTCCGTCAATATCTGAAGCAGGTCCCAGGCGAGAAGGTGCTGCTGGTTGATGACCTGCTCCGTTCGGGGAAGCGTCTCACGCAACTCAAGAAACTCGTGGAATCGAATGGCGCCACGGTTGTGGGCCTGGCAGTCGCCGTTTATCAGCCGAATCCTTCGGTAGCCGATTTTGGGCCGCTGCCGCTCTTCTATTTGACCAAAATGGATGCAACCTACTACCGGGATTCGTCTTCATGCGAGTTGTGCAGCCGTGGCGTACCCGTGGAGAAGATCTGGGTTTAGTCTTCTCCTTTGCTGCTGTTACGCTGAAAAAGCGGGTTTCCCCCTCAAGATCGTGCAGTTTCAGCAGACAACTATCAACCAACCGGCGCAAGCGGCCGAACGGCGGGGAGTCTGGCTCTGGTTCAATCTGCTGAGCCTCGACGCTCCCCTGGTCGCGATACTCTGGCAGGCACTGTTTGCCCATTGTTTTGAGGTGCGGGTCACGGGAGCGGCATTTACCGCCCTTGCTATCGCGGTCTGGTTTATTTACGTCAGCGACCGGCTTCTCGATGCGCTGCGCGGTGATGGCGATGAAGCAGTTCCCCGGCATCGCTTTTATCAAAACAACTGGAGCGTTCTCGGGTTGTGCGCGACGCTCGGATTGGGCGTGCTCGGCTGGATCTGCGCGCGTCTCGATCCCCGCGTGCTGCACAATGGCTTCGCCCTGCTTGCCGCGGTTTTGGCCTACTTCGTAATGGTGCATATGGCGCCCGACGCCGTTCGCCGCTTCTGGCCCAAGGAACTCGTTGTGGGCGTTCTCTTCGCTCTCGGAACATGCCTGGCTACTTGGACGCGTACTTCCGAGCCCGGCCGCGAGATGCTTCTCCCCGCCTTGCTCTTCGCAACGCTGTGCTGGCTAAACTGTATTGCCATCGAGTACTGGGAATGGAACCGCTATGGCCAGTCAATCGACAAAACGCCACATGTGTTGACACTTTGGATTGGCCGAAGGCTGCAATGGGCGGCTCTCGCCATTTGCGTATTCGCGGCAATCATGGCGCCTGGGCCCGATACCGGCCTGCGCCCATTATTCTTTGCAGGCCTGTTGAGCGCCGCCGCTATTCTTTGGCTCGACCACAGCCGTCAACGCCTCTCGACGGAAGCGTTGCGAGTGCTTGCGGATGTCAGCCTGCTCAGCCCCCTCCTGGTTCTGTTTCTACCGATCTTCCGATGAACTGCGATCGTCTTGCGCGGAGCTATCGCTGGATGGAGTACGCTGTTTTCGGGACAGCCCTGCAGCGCTGCCGCTGCTGTCATTTAGATAGATTGCAAAATCCGCGATCGGCGCTGGTGCTTGGCGATGGAGACGGCCGGTTTACGGCATGTTTGGCGGATCGTTATCCCGATCTGCAAATTGACTATCTCGACATCAGCGGCAAGATGATCGCCCTGGCCCGCCGGCGCATGGAACGTGAGAATGCCGCCGCGCTGGAGCGCATCCATTTCCATCAGTGCGACGCGCGAACGGCGACCCTATGGGCCGAACGATACGACTTAATCGCAGCCCATTTCTTCTTCGATTTCTTTTCTTACGCCGATATAGAAAGGATGATCTCGCGGATATCGGCGCTCGCGGCGCCGGGAGCGGCATGGATCGTCTCCGACTTCGAATTGCCTTCGAATCGGCCCGCTCTGTGGGCGCGTCTGCTGCTTCGGACCATGTATCTCTTTTTCCGGTTCACGATAGGCCTCGAGAACCAGCGGCTATCCGACTGGAGGGCGCCGTTGCGCGCTCACGGCTTTGTGGCCCGCGGCGCTTCCCGCCTATGGACCGGCTTCATCGTTTCGGATCTTTGGATTCGTGCTGAATAAACAGTTCGCGGTTCAAGCGCCGTGTATTTTTTTGAAAGTCTTCAGGCATTTCGTCACGGTCTCTAAAGCGGGATAGCGGCTGCCTTCCTGTTCGATCAGATAATATTCGACGCCTCCGCCGTTTTCCGCCGCATGAAAGATCTTTTTCCAAGGCGCCACGCCCTCACCGAAAAGCACCTTATAACCGCCGCTGCGGGACCAGTCTTTACAGTGAATCGAACGGATTCTCCCGGGATTTTTTTCGATCCAGGTCACGGGGTCGGAACCAGCGTCGATACAAGTTCCGACATCCAACTGGAGCATTACGGACTTGTTCGTGTTCTTCGCAATCACCTCGATGGGTTTCACTCCGCCGATGGGCATGAACTCGAGTTCGTGATTGTGATAGCCCGGTTCAAGATTGTGCGAAGCAAGTTCCTCACTCGCTTCCTGTAGCGTCTGAGCCACACGTTTCCATCCGTCGAGAGTTCTAACCTCTCCGGCGCTGGCCATAACGACGTATTTCGCGCCAAGGATTTGATTCAGCTCGATCGCATGTCCAATCTTGTCTTTTTCGAAGTTTCCGCGGTCGTTATGTGTCGAATAGCATCGCATGCCCAGATCGTCAAGCAACTTGCGAATGGATTTGGCGTGTGCCACCTCCCATTTGTAATAAGGCGCGAAAAACTCCACGCACTGGTAGCCTATTTTTGCAACAGCGCGCAATGTTCCGTCCTGATCCTTTGCAAGTTCGTCGCGGACCGAGTACAACTCAAGCCCAACCGGGATCTTGCCGTTCGACATTTTTGCCGCGAGCGGAAGGGAAGCAGCCGTCGCTAAAAAGGTGCGCCGTGTGGATAAAGTGCGTGCCATAACTTGAGAACGATATCACACACTGGCGCATTCTTTAGCGAAGTGTAGGCGAAAAAACTTCTATTCGACGATGCCGTTTTCGAGCGCGAATCGTGTAAGTTCCGCAGTGGTCCGCAATCCCAGCCGCTGCATGATGCTGACTCGATGGAACTCGGCTGTGCGAACCGAGATATTCAACGCCGTGGCAATTTCTTTGGCGATCCGGCCTTGGGCGATAAGCCGTAACACTTCTCTTTGCCGTACTGTCAAAGCCCGCTCCCCCTCGTTTGGGCCTTGAGGTTCGGTTGGCTGCGTCACAAGCGGAGTGACATATCGTTCATCGCGCAAAACCGCGTTGACGGCTTCGGCGAGTTCGGATGCCGCTGATTGTTTCAATACAAACCCGGACATTCCCGCGCGCAGAGACTCGCGCAAATACGCGGTACTTCGGTGCATCGTCACGGCAATGACTTTCGTTCGAGGCGCGCAATTCTTCATCTGTTTTGCGGCATCGAAGCCATTCAAACCAGGCATCGAGATGTCCATCAGCACTACATCCGGCTGGAGTTGCGCCACCTTCTCGACAGCTTCCGTTCCGGACGACGCCGTGCCGACCAAATCCATATCGCCTTGAAGGAGTTTTGACAAACCTTCTAGGACCAAAACATGATCGTCAGCTAATAAAACTCTAGGCCTTTCCATAACGTCAACGCCCTCCCTTTGACTTAATTTCTCCTATTCGCTCGATATTCATACAGGGGATGCAAAGTAGCTGAAAGGGTTTCTCCTCAATTCAACGGCCTCAGGAGGGCCGTACCTGTCAAACCTACTAGGGGCTCCTCTCTCCCGGCTGCATGCTTCCCGGAGATCTAGAATCATACTCCTCCAGTGTGCTCGATGCTTCCGACGGTAGAATTTCTACTCGATCATTGCTGGCTCGCACGATCAACGGAGCACCCATAGGGCTGCGGCCCACCAAGATGAAAACGGCGGGACGCCCGCAACGAAACGCAACCGTGGGGGCCCGTGAAAAATCGTGCGGCGTAACCAGTCGCTGGCGCTTGTGGCTCGGTAACGCGCTGCAAATATTAGACGTTGCTAACTGAGCCGCGACGGCTACGGAGCCCTAGTAGAAATTTTTTACAAAACGGTGAGGGCGGCCGTCTTCAACGGAGTTGTGTAACGCTTTGAGGGCATTCCAGTCTTCACGACAGAGAGGCAACGGCACTTCGGAGAGAGTGTGTACCGGACAGCCGCTGAGTCGCCGGCTCGATAAAGGAAGCACGTAGCCCGGCAAGTTTTTTGGAAGTTCAAGCCTTTCTGCATAACCCAGACACGAGGATTTCGAATATGGCGAAGCCAACGGCAGCAGACATTTTGGTTGAGACGTTGATGGACTGGGGCATAGACACTGTCTTCGGATTGCCGGGGGACGGAATAAACGGCGTTATGGAGTCGCTGCGGACTCGTGCCGACAGAATCCGCTTTATTCAGGTGCGGCATGAAGAAGCAGCCGCCTTCATGGCCTGTGGCTATGCCAAGTTCACCGGCCGAATCGGCTGCTGTCTGGCAACGTCCGGGCCCGGCGGCATCCATCTGTTGAATGGTTTATATGACGCCAAGTTGGACGGTCAGCCGGTAGTCGCTATAACGGGCATGCAGTTCCATGACTTGATCGGGACACATACCCAACAGGATGTCGCGCTCGATCGTCTGTTTGAGAACGTCTGCGTTTATAACGAACGAGTGATGGGTCCAGCGCATGTGCGCAACGTCGTGACACTCGCTTGCCGGACCGCTCTCAGCCAGCGCGGCGTTTCTCACGTTACGATTCCGATTGACTTTCAGACCGAACCGCTCGACGAGGACATCCGATCGAGCCGCAACAAGCCCCACCACAACACAAATGTATTTGGATACAGCGCTCGCGTGCCGGAAGCAAGCGAATTGCAGGCCGCCGCCGGCATCCTGAACGAAGGGAAAAAAGTGGCGATCCTTACGGGACAGGGCGGTCTGGATGCCGGCGCCGAACTGGAAGCGGCCGCCGAAGCGCTGGCGGCGCCCATTGTTAAAGCGCTACTGGGAAAGGCCGCTGTTCCCGACGATAGCCCCTATACAACAGGTGGTCTCGGCCTACTGGGCACGTTGCCGTCGGAGGAGGCGATGTCATCCTGCGACACGCTTCTTATCGCGGGATCGTCCATGCCGTACATCGAGTTCTACCCTAAGCCAGGCAAAGCCAAGTGCGTGCAAATCGATATCGATTCAGCGCGAATCGGTTTACGCTACCCCGCCGACGTCGGGCTTGTGGGGGATACGCGCAAGACACTTAAGGAACTCCTGCCTTTGCTGAAGCGCAAAAAGGACCGCGGCTTTCTCGAAAAAGCGCAAGCGGGTATGAAAGAGTGGAATGCAGTGCTCGAAAAGCGCGCTTCTTCGAAGGAGAGCAAGCCGATGAAGCCGCAAGCTCTCGCGCATGCGATTGGCAAGAAGCTTCCGTCGAACGCTATTGTTACAAGCGATTCGGGAACGATTACCACCTGGTGGGCCCGGCACATTCCATCGAAACGCGGTCAAATGCATTCCTGCTCGGGAAACCTGGCCACGATGGCCTGCGGCTTTCCGTACGCAATCGCCGCTCAAGCCGCTTATCCCGACCGGCCTGTCGTCGCGTTCGTCGGCGATGGCGGCTTCACCATGTTGATGGGCGAACTGGCGACGTGCGTGAAATACAATCTGCCCGTTAAGGTGTTTGTCATTAAAAACGACGTGCTCGGCCAAATCAAGTGGGAACAAATGGTGTTCGAGGGCAATCCTGAGTTCGGTGTCGAATTGCAGCCCATCGACTTCGTCGGTGTCGCTCGCGCATTTGGCGCCGCCGCGCTAATGGTTGACAATCCCGCCGACTGTGATCGCGTCGTTGAGCAAGCGCTGGCCACTCCGGGACCGGTAATCATTGAGGCGCTGGTCGACGCCAACGAACCGCCACTGCCCGCCAAGATCAAACCGGAGCAAGCTCTGCATTTCGCCGAGTCGCTTGCCAAAGGCACAAAAGACTGGCAGAAGATCGTCAAAACAGTCGCCGAGGACAAGGTCCGCGAGCTGGTGTAAGCAGGGCGAGGCATGCCTCGCCCCTACAACGGATTACGAATCGCACCTGTAGATTTTTTGAGATTGCGATGGGGAATCCCTATCCGACAATTCGCCAGGTCGCAGTAACCGCATATACCATTCCCACGGATAAGCCGGAATCCGATGGAACAATCGAATGGAACGACACCACCCTCGTTCTGGTCGATTTGAAATGCGGAGACATCGCCGCACTGGGCTACAGTTATGCGGATTCTTCGGCGGCATTTCTGGCCGCTCACAAACTAGCGAGCCAGATCGTCGGGCAAGATCCAATGGCGGTTCCCTTTATCGTGTCGAAGTTGGAGCGGAGCGTTCGGAATGCCGGCAGACCCGGAATTGCTTCCACGGCGATCGCGGCCATCGAAGCCGCGCTTTGGGATCTGAAGGCCAGGCTGCTTGATGTACCGCTCGCGACGCTGCTGGGCGCCTACCGCCGGGAAGTGGTCGCTTATGGCAGTGGTGGATTCACTTCTTATTCGATCGAAACCTTACAGGAACAGTTAGGCAAATGGTCGGCACAAGGCTTTTCAGCGGTGAAGATGAAGATAGGCAGGCATCCGGATCGAGATCCGGAGCGCGTCAAGGCGGCCCGAGCGGCAATTGGGAATACATGCGAGTTGTTCGTCGACGCCAACGGCGCCTATATGCGAAAACAGGCGATTGCGATGGCAGAAGCTTTTGCCGGCCAGGGAGTCACCTGGTTCGAGGAGCCGGTTACTTCGGACGATCTCGATGGCCTTTGCGAAATTTCACGGCGCGCGCCTGCCGGCATGCGCATCGCGGCAGGCGAGTATGGCTACGACATCACCTACTTTCGTCGCATGGTGGATCGTTCATCCGTTGATGTCTTGCAAAGCGATGCAACGCGATGTGGCGTGACCGCGTTCCTGGAGGCCGCGGCCCTGTGCGATGCGGCCCATATTCCTTTCTCGGCGCATACCTCTCCGTCGCTGCATGTTCACCTTTGCTGCGCGGCTCCGAACTGCATGAATCTCGAATATTTCCACGATCACGGTCGGATTGAGCACATGCTGTTCGACGGAGCGCCAAAACCGAAGGACGGCATGCTCTCTCCCGATTTTGCGAGCCCTGGGCTCGGTCTCGATTTCAAGCGTGAAGATGCTGCGAAATTTCTGGTATTTGCGCGCGAAGCAACCAAGTGAACTTTTCGTCGCAGTCCACTGCCAAACACTCAACGTGCAAGCCAGCAAAATTGCCGGGAGATAGGCCGCATCGGAGCCGTGTCTAGATCTGAGGAGGGCGCCATTCGGCGTCTTTGTCAGGCCCCTCCAAGGAGCAAACACATGGGAATATTCTCGACGACGGAATTTAATTCAATGGAAGATCTTCTGGTGAATCAATTGGAAGACTTATACGATGCGGAAAAGCGCCTGACTGACGCGTTGCCGAAGATGGCGGAAGCGGCATCGTCCGGCTCTCTGCGGAATGCTTTCACCACCCACTTACAACAGACGAGAGATCACATTGGCCGGCTGGATGTCGCGTTTCGGAGGCTGGGTCGTACCCCCGGACACGAGACATGCCAAGCGATGAAGGGCCTCATAAGCGAAGGGGAGCAGGTGATCCACGCCAAGGGGGATCCATCCGTCAAGGACGCCGCGCTCATCGCGGCCGCTCAACGAGTCGAGCATTATGAGATCTCCGGATATGG
Organism: Bryobacterales bacterium KBS 96; assembly: GCA_000381625.1. Lineage (GTDB taxonomy): Bacteria > Acidobacteriota > Terriglobia > Bryobacterales > Bryobacteraceae > KBS-96. The sequence goes on along the minus strand of KB906767.1, from coordinate 5,020,396 downwards.
CAGCGCGCGAACATTTTCACAGCGCCTGGGATATAGCGATATAGCCGATCTCCTGCAAACGACTCTCCAGGAAGAATCAGCAACCGATAAACTGCTGACCCAGATCGCTGAGCAACAGGTCAACGTTAAAGCGATGGCGTAAGCTTTTCGCCGGTCGTAATTCGCAAGGTCGCGGCGCCGGTCAATTGCATGCGGCGGAGTTGGCCAGTTGGCCACTCCGCTTTCTATTTTCGTTCGACATTCGCCGGGTTTTCGCTAGTATCTCGTCAAGCGAACGCAAGATTTTTCGCTAAACTGAGAACGTGCCCACCACCTTGTCCATCGTCATTCCCATTCACAACGAAGAACCGGCGATACTTCCGCTGTATGATCGCTTAACGACAGTCATGGAGCAGCTCCGCAGATCGTATGAAATCATTTTTGTCGACGATGCCTCGACGGACCGCAGCTTCGATCTTCTCGCGAACCTGGTGGAAACGGACCACCACCTGAAGGTCGTGCGGTTACGCAGAAATTTCGGCCAGACGGCGGCGCTTGCAGCGGGATTCGACGAGGCCTCGGGCGACGTGATCGTCTCCCTCGATGGCGACCTGCAACACGATCCTGGCGACATTCCACTGCTTCTCGAAAAAATCGACGAGGGCTACGACATCGCGAGCGGTTGGCGCAGGGAGCGGGTAGATAACGCGATCACAAGGAAAGTGCCATCGCGTATCGCCAACTGGATGATGAAGAAGGCCTCAGGCGTCGAATTGCACGATTTCGGCACGACCTTCAAGGCATACCGAAGCGAGATTCTGAAGGAGATTAACCTTTACGGCGAACTGCACCGCTTCATACCGGCGCTCGCCAGCCAGTACGGCGCACGGATCGCCGAAGTTCCCATCAAAAACATCCCGCGGCCGAGCGGCGAATCGCATTACGGCCTAAGTCGTACATTTCGAGTGTTCTTCGACATTCTGACGGTCAAATTTCTTCTGCGGTATCTGACTAGTCCCATGCATTTCTTCGGTAAATGGGGATTGGGCGGCATCGGCTCCGGGTCGATGGTTTTGCTCTATATGCTAATTGAGAAGCTCATCGGGCACGATATCTTCGTTGAGCATGGGCCACTGCTGGTGGCAGGCGCACTGCTCTGGATCGGCGGCATCATGATGTTTTCCACGGGCCTGATCGGCGAGATTCTGACACGAACTTACTTCGAGAGCCAGGGCCGCCGCATTTACGCCGTACGCGAGATCCGCAGCCGCAAAGAGCCTCAGGTGACAGATGGCGCTCGTTGATCGTTACTCCGGCGTTATCTTCGACTACGGCGGCGTGCTGGCATTTCATCAGACTGTCGCCGACTCGGCGGGCATGGCGAATATTGCGGGCCTGCCGGCGCGCGCTTTTCACGACCTCTACTGGACAGACCGTCTCGCCTACGACCGGGGATTGACAACAGCGGAAGACTATTGGAACGATCTTGCCCGCCGTGGCGGCGTGGCGCTCGATTCACAGCAAATCTTGCGGCTCATCGAGGCCGACGTTCAGTCCTGGCTGAAGTTCGATTCGGGAGTGTACGACTTTGCGGAATCCCTTCGCCAGAGTGGAAAGCAGATCGCAGTTCTATCTAACATGCCGCGGGAATTGGGTGAAGTGTTGAAGGCCAAAACCAACGGTTTCGCGCCCTTCGCGCATCTCACGCTCTCGTATGAAGTGAAGTCGGTGAAACCGGAACCGGCGATCTACGAGCATTGCCTCGCGGGCATGGGCCTGCGTCCGGAAGAAATACTATTCCTCGACGACCGCATCGAGAACATTCGCGGCGCGGAGCGACTGGGCGTTCGAGGAGTGCAATTCACGTCGCGCGACGAAGTGCTGCCAAAGCTCATGGCGGAAACCTGAGATCTCTCACGCCGTCGGCGCGATATCGGCAGCCGGTAATTCGATCGCGACCCATCTGCGCAGCATTTCCGCGAGTTGGTCGCGCCGGATCGGTTTGGCGATATAGTCGTTCATTCCGGCAGCCAGGCACCGCTCACGATCTTCCGTGAGAGCATTCGCCGTCAGAGCGATTATCGGCGTGTTGCGATTCGGTCCGACGGAACAGCGTATTTGACCAGTTGCTGCATAGCCGTCCATCTCCGGCATTTGGCAATCCATCAAAATCACGTCATAGCGCTGACGCTGGCACATCTCGATCGCTTCGAAGCCATTTGCCGCCAGATCGGCTCTGCAACTGAGCTTCTGCAAAAAATGGAAAGCCAGCTTTTGGTTTACCTGATTATCTTCGACCAGAAGCACGCGGGCCTGCTGCTGCGCGCTTGGGGTTTCGGAAGCCGCCTTGCCGCCCGATGCGCAATCCATCGCGCGCGTGACCGCTTGCAGCAAGTGCGTGCGCCGCACCGGTTTCATTAAAAAACCGGCCACGCCTAACTCACGAGCTTCGGTGGCGATCTCAGCTTCACGCGATGAGCCGAGCATCAACAAAGGCAGCGTCCGGGACTGCTGCTGCCCACGGATGGCGCGCGCCAGGGCGAGGCCATTCATGCTCGGCATGTAGAGGTCGAGCACCGCGAGTGAGTAAGGCGCGCCCTCCTGAGTGGCTGAGAGAAGCGCGGCAAGCGTATCGGAACCATTGGCGGCTTCGGAGACGAGGACTCCGGCGCACTCCAGGTATCTCCGTGTGACGATCCGATTGGTGGGCGAGTCGTCCACGACGAGAACTTTCTTGCCGCCGAGGCGTGCTCGAATCTCCGCCAGGCTGTTCTGGACGCCTATGGGGAACGCCATCGTCAGCCAAAACGTCGATCCCTCGCCGACAACGCTGTTCAAACCGATTTTGCCGCCCATCATCTCGACGAGTTTTTTCGTGATGCTCAAGCCCAGGCCCGTGCCGCCAAACCGGCGACTGGTGGACGAATCGGCCTGTGTGAAGCTTTCAAATAACCTGGTCTGCGCTTCGACCGGGATTCCGATTCCCGTATCCCTGACCGAAAAAGCAATCCGGCATTGCGTGTCGGAACGATCCAGCAGTTTCAGGCTGAGTTCCACCGATCCATGCTCGGTGAATTTCACGGCATTCGACAGCAGATTCAGCAAAATCTGCCGCAGACGCGACGGGTCGCCGCCGATCGTCTCCGGAATGCGATCGTCGATCGAGGAACTCAGGTCGAGTCCCTTTCTCCTGGCCTGATGTCCAACCATATCGAGGCATTCCTCGGCGAGATCGTATAGGCCGAAGTCGACGAGTTCAAATTCCAGCTTGCCCGCTTCGATTTTGGAGAAATCCAGAATGTCGTTGATGACCGTCAATAGCGCTTCCCCGCTGGAACGGATGGTGTCGAGATACTGTGATTGCTCGGCGCTTAAAGGCGTTTCGGCCAGCAGGGAAGCCATACCGATCACTCCGTTCATCGGGGTCCGGATTTCGTGGCTCATGGTGGCGAGGAAGTCGCTTTTAGCGCGGGTCGCCACTTCGGCAGCGCGGCCGGCTGCTTCTAATTCATCTTCGAAGCGCTTGCGATCTATCGCCGACGCAAGCACATTCGCAACAGTCTGAAGAAAGTGTTTCTCGTCGGCTTGGAACTCGCGATTCTCACGCGTATAGACCGCCAGAATTCCAAGCGCCTGGCCCTGGCTGGCGACAGTCGCTCCGATATTACCGATAAATTCTTGCGCCGCGGCGAGCGGCCCCGCGACTAGCAGCACTCGCCCGGAGAGCCAGTCCTCTCCGAACGTAGACGCAGGCACGGTGAGCGGCTCATTCGATAATTGCGCGCCCCGGCCAGCGGCGGCTCGTACTTGCAGGAATTCGTTCTCACGCTGAAATTCCCAAAACCGGCAGCAATCGACCGACAGGTTTTCAACCAGGACGGTAGCGGCCTGCATCAGAACGGCGTTGACGTTCTTCTCCGCGAGCGCGCTCTCGCCCAGAGCAGCAATCACGGCTTGTAGACGTGAGTGCGAGAGAGCCGCGAGTTCGGCATGTTTCCGATCGGAGACATCGCGAAAGCCCGACACTCGGCCGACAACTTTTCCCGTCACGCGCTGTACTTCGAGGTGCCATTCGAACATTCTTCCGTCCTTCAGTTCCAGAACGTCGTCGACCGGCATGCTAGGGTTGCTCATCGATAGCTCGATATCGTGAATCAGTTGATCCGGATTTTTCAACTTGGTCATGAGGTGCCGCCGGCAGTCGCTCGCATCGCGGGATTGCAGAATCGACTCGGGCACGTCCCACATTTGCGCGAATTTCTGGTTGAAGTGGACCATGCGATCCTGCGCGTCATTCACCAGGATGCCGTCGGCGGTCGCTTCGAGGGTTGTGCGAATCACTTCAGTCTGCGCCTTCACGCGCCGACGCAGCACGCCGCCCCAGACGAGCGCTCCCGCGATCGCCACGGCCAGGAAACCAAGCAGGCCGAAGGCCCTGCCCAGGTTCCACCACGGCGCGCTTTGAATCACCTGGATGTCACCAGGCGAGCGGAGCAGAAGTTTGAAGGATACGACTTTCCCGTAGATATCCGTCTGGCCGAGGCAGATGCCGGTGAGGCGTAGAACGGTGTTCTCAGGAAAAGGCTTCCCTGATCGAGCCGTTACGGGCATAATCGCCGAGAACATGTCCTGACCTTGCCGCATCAGGAGTGTCTGCTCCTGAGGGAAAATCGAATGAGTGATCACATGGCCATCGAGCGTCACCAGTTGCGACTCGTGCTCGCCGGTCATGGCTTGCGCCGGGGTAATCTTTAGAGCCTGTGGCGGCGGGCCGCTTCCCACTTTGCGAAACGTGGCGTCCTGTATCCTGATGCGCGAGTCGAAATAGACCGGAAAGCCAAGCGCCTCGATCCAATCGCCCGCGCGTACCCCGGCGGGCTGGCGCGTCGCTACATAAATGCTGCCACTCGGGTCGGAGAGATAGAACCCATTCTCCAGAGCGTTTGCCGTTACAACGCCGCTCAACTTGATACGGCGTCCGCCAGTTCCATGGAAGTTGTACGTCCCCAGGTCGCCGATTGCCGACGCTGGCGTATCGAACAGATCGCTATTTGCGGGTTCCAGGGTCTTCAGATAGTCAAGCGAGGGCGTGCTGATAACAATGCCGGTAAGCTGCCGCTTTGCCGTGAATGAAGCGCCGCAAACTCCATGAATCAGCACTTTGGAATCGACCAGAGTCGAGGGAACGGGCGAGCCATCCCATGGCATCTGTACCGTAACTTCTCCGCCTGCAACAGAGAGCCCTAAGCGAAGCACACGTTCATTGGGCCGGCTGTGTTGAAATTCCGCCCATAGCACGATGCCTTCGACCTCCACCCAACGAGCGTCTTCCGAGGTGCTGGCCATTTGAGCGAACGAGACCTTATGGGCATTCGGCATGGGAGCGGTTCCGACGACGCGCCAGTGTGGGCGATCGATATCCGGGGCGAAATCCGTATCGACGCTAATGCCCTCCAGATCGACTAACTGACCCACGACAGGCTTAGGGAGTGTGCTGTTCCAGTGCACCCAGATGCCGCCGGTCGCGTCATGCAAAAACCAGTTCGGCTGCGCCGGATCGAAATAGGTGACGACCGCTTTGAGATGCACCGGATAATTGCGCCGTGCTTCCTCCGCGGGAAGGTGCCGCACTTCCGCAATAGTCGTCAGAGTTGGGAGAGGATCGCCTCCGGTATCCGGCCGGATATCACGCGGCGTCGCGCTTCCGCCGCACGCCAGAAGCAAGCAGATGAAAACAATACCGTTGCCAAAGAGTTGGGCCAGTTGCTTCCGTTGAGCGCCACACCAATCGATCCGACGCTCCGTATTGAAGAACTGCCGCGCCTTACGAGTAAAGGCCACAGCTTGTTCAATTGTAACCGCGTTATCGCCTTCGCGCACGCCGGGTGAATCAGCGCGGTGGGTGAATCAACTTTACTCCAATGTTTCCCCACGAAGCAAACGCGGGAAATGGGGACGGCGCCCATTTTGAGCGGCTTGGCGGCTAAGTGGATTACATTTGCTAGCGAACTCACATGCGGCCGGTCACAGCAGGTTTGCCTGGAAGCCACTTCGCTTCTAACGAGCGCGCCTGAAAAGCGGTGACCATCTCATCACAGGGCATGTCACGGCGCACGTAAGCAGCATGGACGCACGATAGTGCAACCGCTTCCATTCGGTTATTGGCCGTCCGAGTTTGATCACACGCTAACTGTTCGGCTTGCTCCAGCGCGGCCAAAACGCTTCATGAACTGATACAGAAACTCGCCCGCGCCGCGACGTGACGTACTTTCGGCTTCGCTTCTACTCAATAATTTTCTAATAGGCTCTCTTGCGGTGAACCGGTTCATCTGATAAAGTTCTGAACCAGCTAGGGGAAATTTTCTCAGGTGAGGTGACGACGATGATGGGGGCAGACCGTCGGCGATTCGCGATTGGAATCGCAACAATCGTTCTTTTATTAACCTCAGCTTCCGCCATGTTCGCGCAAGCGGTTGCAGTCGCCAGTGTCAACGGTCAGGTTACCGATCCGACCGGAAGCGGCATCGCGGGGGCGGCGGTCCGCATGGTGGAGACCGATAAGCAACTCGCGCGCACCACAACAACCGACGCACAAGGCCGCTTCTCACTGCCCAATTTGCCGGTCGGGCCGTATCAACTCGTGGTGAACGCCAACGGATTCAAGCGGTACACGCAATCGGGAATCGTATTGCAAGTCAACGACTCGATTCAACAAAACGTGCAGCTCCAACTCGGAACGCTTTCGGAAAACGTCGAGGTGCAAGCGAGCGCCTCAATGGTGCAGACACAGGACACTTCGGTTTCCCAGGTGATCGACGAGCGCCGCATCAATGACCTGCCGCTCAACGGGCGGCAAGCCACAAGCCTTGTGCTGCTCTCGGGAGCGGCCGCCACGGCCCCCGGAGGCGACATGTCCGGCAGCAAGAATTTCTATACTTCCACAACGATTTCCATTGCAGGCGGGCAGGCAAACGGCACCAATTATCTGTTGGACGGCGGCGACAATAACGACACGTTTTCAAACGTGAATCTGCCATTTCCCTTCCCCGATGCCCTGCAAGAGTTCAGTGTTGAAACCAGCACTCTACCGGCGCGAAACGGCTTGCACCCCGGCGGAGCCGTGAACATCGTCACCAAGTCGGGATCAAACCAGTGGCATGGCGATCTTTTCGAATATCTCCGCAACGGCGACGTGAACGCGCGGAACTATTTCGGCACGACACATGACAGTTTGAAGCGCAATCAGTACGGCGGCACAGTAGGCGGGAGGATCATCAAGGATAAATTATTTTTCTTCGCCGGATACCAGGGCACTCGAAACCGCCAGAATCCGCCTTCGACAACAAGTTTCGTACCCACGCCCGCGGCGCTTGCCGGCGACTTCAGCACCCTGGATTCGGCCACGTGCGTTTCGAGCCATAAGGCGCGGATGCTGCTGAATCCTTTCGCGCCGTCGCCAAACACGCCATTCCCAAACAACCAGGTTCCGACGAGCTATTTCAACCCCGCTTCTTTAAAGCTGATGAGTTACATCCCAAGCACGTCGGACCCGTGCGGGCGCGTCACTTACGGCATTCCCACCACCGGCGATGAAGACCAATGGATTGGACGCATCGATTGGGTGCGGAACCAGAAGCATTCCATCTATGGCCGCTACTTTGTCGTGGATTACCGGAACCCGGCGGTTTGGGATCCGGCAAATATCCTGGTCACGACGAGTCCAGGCAACCTGGAGCGCGCTCAATCGTTCACGTTGGGCGATACATACTCATTCGGGCCCGCCACGCTGAACTCGTTCCACGCAACGTTCACGAGACGCCGCGATGACCGCGGACCGAATCCTCAGGACATCAATGTAACGGACCTCGGCGTCAATCTTGCGGTCGCCGTTCCGGATGATATGCGTATTGGCGTCGCGAACGCTTTTAATGTCGGCTGCGGAACCTGCGCGCCGGGACACTTCAACGTCAATACGTTCCAGTTTGCGGACGACGTGGACATTATCCATGGCCGCCATTCGATATCCTTCGGCGTCGATTTCATTCGAACCCAAAACAACACCCTAAGCGGCTATCTGCAGAACGGAAACTTTAATTTCGGTGGTCTGTACACCGGAGACCCAATGGCGGATTTTCTAGTAGGCCTGGTAAGCAACAATGGCAGCGCCTATGCGTTCAGCCAGAGCCGGGCGCAGTTGGTTAGCATGCGGGAAAGCATTCCTGGCGTATATGCGCAGGACGTCATTCACGTGAATTCCCGTCTGACGGTAAACGTCGGCCTGCGCTGGGAGCCGATGCTTTTTCCGCAGGATTACTTCGGCCGCGGCAGTGCATTCAATCAACAGGCATTTCTAAATAACCAGAAAAGCGGCGTCTTTACGAACGCGCCTGCCGGCATGTTCTACTACGGCGATCCCGGAATTCCCAAGGCATTTACGCACGACAAGTTCACAAACTTTGCTCCACGCCTCGGCGTCGTGTTCGACCCAAAGGGCGATGGCAAACAAACGATCCGTGTCGGCGGCGCGATTCTCTATGACTCAGGAATGGTCTGGTTCGCGCAGCGGTTAATGTCGAATCCGCCATACGTCAATGAAATCGACTTGACCACGGCTGGACCGTTCAACGATCCCTGGGCTGGTTATCCGGGCGGCAATCCGTTTCCCGGAGCCGTTCCCCCGCCTTCCGATGTCACATTCCCCACTCAGGCTTTCTATGCGGTCCTTCCGCCGAATCTGAAGTCCACCTACGTGACCAATTGGAATATGAGTTATCAGCGCCAGTTCTCGAACAACTGGCTGGCCACCATTTCGTATATGGGAAACAAGACCTCGCATCTGTGGTTGACGGACGACATCAACCCGGCCGTCTACATTCCCGGGGCCTGCAATGGAAAGCCTTGCTCGTCCACTGCCAATACCGCGCAGCGCCGGGCTCTCTATCTCGAAAGCCCGAGCGAGGGCCAATACCTTGGTCAGGTTGCACTCGCCGATGACGGCGCAAACGCAAACTATAACGGCATGCTCGTTTCGGTGCAGCACCGATTCAGCGGGAATTTCACCGTGCTCGCGAACTACACCTGGTCGCATTGCATCAGTGAAGGCGATTTCAACGGCGACCTGAGAGGAGCGTACTATCAGAATCCATACGATCGCTCGGCGGACCGCGGCGACTGTAACTTCGATATTCGGCACATCTTCAATCTCTCGGGCGTGGCAATCAGCCCGATTCACGCGAATGGCGTCGCCGGACATATCTTCGGGAACTGGCGCATTGCTCCGCTGCTGCGAGTGTCAAGCGGATCGGCGCTCAATATCACCAGCGGTAAGGACAACTCACTCACCGGTGAAGGATTGGACCGGCCGAATCTGGTCGACGGCTCCGCGCTGTACCCGTCTTCGATCGGCCCGAACTTGCAATGGATCAATTCGAAAGCGTTCGCGCAAAATGCGACCGGAACTTTCGGCAATTTGGGACGCGACACACTGCGCGGCCCGGGCCAGGTCAACCTCGATGTCTCGTTGAGCCGCCTGTTCTCGCTGACTGAGCGTTTTCATCTGGAGGCGCGCGCGGAAGGCTTCAATGTGATCAACCACACGAACTTCAACAATCCCAACACGAGCCTGAACTCGTCTACTTTCGGGCGGATCACCAGCGCCGGCGATCCGCGCATTCTACAGTTCGCGCTGAAGCTGCATTTTTAGGCATACTATTGACGCCGCCGAATTTCATCACGCCGCGTCTTTCCGGCCTAACAACACGGCAGCGGCTTCGCGGTAGATTTCAACTCGGCGCGCGTATTCCTGAATCTGACCTGGGCCGTTGTAGAATTTCGCAAAATTGAGCCAGTCGCGACCTTGCAGATAGCGGACGAGATCGCCGACGCGCGGCGCGGGCTTGGCGTGGCAAAAATCGAAAAAGCCGAGCACATGAGACCGCTCCGATTCCTGGAAACTGTCGTACATCTGGCGGGCGCTTTCGTATCCTAGCCAGGAATAAGACCCGATGAGGATTTGCGATCCTCCGATACTCGCGCAACTCAACGCGATCTCATCTCCGGCGAGGACCTGAGCGAGCGTTAACGCGGCATACTCGGAATTCTGGTTGTGGTGGACGGCGCTAAATGCTCCGGGGTCCTCAGTGCGAAATTCCTGGTTCTCCCAGGGTCTCCCCGCCTGAAGATTGTGGCCACCGAAACGGAAGTGAGCATCGAATTGCTGGCGGTTGCGCTTGCCCCAACGTTCGAAAAGCTGGTGAACCTCGAAGCGGATGCAGGCGCGCTTCGCGATAAACGGCCGTCCGCCGCTTTCGACCAGCCAGATGGCAATGACCGTCGCGGCGTCAACACCGGTTTTCGATGCAAGGGCTTCAAGCAGACCTCCAAGCCGCTTGTATAGCGCGGTTACTGCTGCCGCGACGTTATCACCCCGTACGACTGCCTGCGCGGCCGGTTCGCCAGGAAGTGGCGTCGCCATCAGATCGCTATCGTCTTTTAGGAACATCACGTGCAATTATCGTCCCGGCAAGATTCCTCTAACGCTGCATTATCGGTTAAATCACTGAAATCTTGAGGGAAAACAAGATCGATTCAGTTGTGAATCACAATGGCGGGGCCACAGAAGGAGATGAAAACGTGGTGAGGGAGAGTGGGAAGTGCCGCGGGCGACTTAAGCCGGGACCGGTCTGGCGCGGTTAAGGCCGTTTGTGAATCTGGCTGGGACGCGTTTTGGGAATAGAAGAGTGCGGCTCCTGCCGCAAGGTGGGAAGCCCGGTAAGGAATGACCGTTTTACTTTTAGCGTTCTTCGCCTAGCGGCAGGAGACGACAACGATGAAAGAAGGATACCGCCGCTGTTGCGGCATGGATGTTCACAAGGACAGCATTGTGATATGTGTGCTGCCGGCCGTGGGGGAAGCAGGCAAGGCAATACGGAAGACGTACGGCAGCTTCCGCAACGATTTGATCCGGTTGCGGGTTTGGCTTAGGCAACTCCGGGTGAACGAGATTGCAATGGAGTCCACCGGGGTTTATTGGCGGCCACTGTGGAATGTATTGGAGGACCAGGGATTCCGGCTGTTGCTGGTGAATCCGGTACAGGTCAAAGCGCTGCAAGGGCGCAAGAGCGACGGGCGGGATGCGCAACGGATTGCCGAATTTCTACAAGATGGACGGCTGGACGCCAGCTTCGTGCCGCCGCCGGAGATTCGCCAGTTGCGGGTGTTACTACGGCATCGCATCGCGTTGCTGGAACAGCGTAATGAACTGCACAACCAGATTCGAGATTTATTTGAGACCGCCAGCTTGAAGCTCTCCTCTGTAGTGACCGATTTGATGGGAGTGACCGGCCGAGGCATTATCGAGGCCCTGATTCGAGGCGAAGACTCGCCCGAGATTCTGAGCTGGAAGGTGCGTGGGCGTCTGCGTAAGAAAGAGAAGCTGGTGAAGGAATCGCTGAAGGGCTATTTCAGTGAGTTTCATCGAAGCATGCTGGAATCCCTGTACCGGCACCATCAGTTTCTGACGGCTGAGATCAAGCTATTTGAACAACGCGTGGCGCAGCAAATGATCCCTTACGCAGCTGACATCGAACGGTTGGTCACCATTCCCGGTGTCGACCAGCTCGTAGCTTGGCACTTGATTGCCGAATTAGGCGCGGACGTCACCGTATTTCCCGATGCCGATCATTGTGCCAGTTGGGCCGGGCTCGTTCCCGGAGAGAACGAGAGCGCCGGTCAGCAAAAGAGCACCCGCTGCCGCAAAGGAAATCGCACGCTTCGGCGTGTGCTGACGCAGGCCGCTTGGGCCGCCTCGCACTGCAAGCAGGGTTACTTACGGGCCTTCTTTCACCGCGTCAAAGCCAGGCGTGGCTGGGCTAAGGCGATCGTGGCAACGGCCCACAAGATCCTGCTGATTGCTTATCATCTGCTACGCCACCAACAGCCTTATCGGGACCCCGGGGATGATTACTTCGATCGCCTCAATCCGGCCCGTACCGCTAAACGGCTTATTCATAGGCTCGAAGCCCTCGGCATCCAGGTTCAAATTCCGGCAACTCCTTATATCGCTCTCAAAGACTTAAGTGGTTGAACCGTATCCACCTAGCCCAGGGATGTTTTCTAAGGAACGATCATGGCCGCACAGGGGCGGGCACAACGAAGGATGAAAACAGAGAGAAGCTGGAGGACCGCTGGCGAATTGACGCCGGTTGTGGTCTGGCGCCTGAGAGTCCGTTTGTGAATGTGGCCGGGACGCGCAGGGTGGAACAACAAAGTGGAGCCTCTGGCGATTTTGATGGCGTGTAAATGGACGAGGAATTGCAACGTGTTAGGCGACCCATACCGAAGCCAATTGCATGCCGCTATCCAATTCCAATTCGCCGTTGCACGATCTACTGCTCTTTTGCCATGAAATCGCCGGATTTCAGCCTCCGCCGGACGTGACCGATACGCAAAGTGCCGAGGCACTGAAACAAGGCGCCTGGCTGGCGAGGGTAGAAGCCGGGGACGGCCGGATTCCCTACGTGGGCGAACTCGCTCACACCCATAGCTTCATCGGCTTCAAAGCGCTCTTCGCGCGTCTGGTGATGAAGTCCCAGGCAGACCCCGCGTTTACCGGAGGCATTCGCCCGTTCCTTGCAAACCTTTTTCTGACCCTGCAACTGCTGCCGGATTATGGCAGCACCGAAGTGGATTCATTGCGTCAGAGGCTCTCGCTATTAATGGAACGCGCTCGCTTGAACCGGCCGCCGGCGACGAAATACATCAAAGCGGACGTAACGGATCAGTTCCAGTTTCCCGCTCCGTTCCAGGAGGGCGCATATCACTACGTGGAAGCAAACGGCCGGCTTGGCGTGCCCGGCAAAGTCAAACAGCAGCGCGACCGCAACTCCCAGCGGCGCGTCTCACGCCGAACCGGCGACGATGCCGGACACCTTATCGGAAATCAGTTCGGTGGACCTGGCGGCGTCGAGAATTTGACGGCGCAGAACAAAATCGCAAATGAAAATGGCACGTTCCACGCACTAGAGGATCGCTGGGCCGAGAAACTGAAAAATAGCATTGGCATCGAGGTTGTCGTCCAAGATGTTTTCCGGGACAACGAAGACCGGCCGTTCATGCGACGTGCCGCATGGAACGAAATTCTGGTGGATGGCGCCATCCTCAAAGATGAACTTGTATTTGCGAACACACATACTCCCGGCAGCCGCAAGTGGCGCGAGATTGCACCGACAGTTCCCGACGACAACGTCGGCAAGTTAATTCCGGTCGATTTCCGCTTACGCCGGCGGCTCAGCTGATCTTCGAGAAGTCCCTCCGGTACGGCCCGGCAGTTCTACCGCCATTAGTTAATCGTTCAGCGGAAATTGTATAGGCGGCCTCGTGTTTCCACAGGGCGCCTGGGAACTTTCGCTGTGTTGCTAAAGATTCGCCCTCTATATCTATTGGACGGGTGAATGTGAATACGATGTGGAGGCTCTTTGCCATCTCTCTCCTGTGCTGCTGGCTGCAAGCGTGCGCCGAGCGTTCGACCGCTCCGATGCAAACACCGAAGCATGGAGGCGCTCCCACGGCCAGCAACCTTCATTCGCCGCAGCCGGAGGATGGCCAATGGGTGATGCCATCCGAGAATTACGACGCTACCCGTTTTAGCGGGCTCGATCAAATCGACACTCAAAACGTTCGAAATTTGAAGGTGGCTTGGACATTCTCGACCGGTATGACGCGAGGCGAAGAAGCTGCGCCGCTGGTAGTCGGCTCCACGATGTACATCGTGACTCCCTATCCGAATTATCTATACGCTCTGGACCTTACGCAAAATGGAGCGCTGAAGTGGGTATATAAGCCAGGTGTCGATCCGTCGTCGCAAGGAGTTGCATGTTGCGACGTGGTCAACCGTGGCGCTGCTTATTCCGCCGGCAAGCTGTTTTACAACACGCTGGACAACTACACAGTAGCGGTGGATGCCCAAACAGGCCGCCAAGTCTGGAAGACGCAGCTCGGCGACATCAACAAGGGCCAGACCATGACGATGGTGCCGCTAGTTGTAAAAGATCGGGTGATTGTTGGTAACAGCGGAGGCGAGATGGGGGTTCGGGGATGGTTAACCGGCCTGGATGCGAAGACCGGGAAGATTGCGTGGCGGGCGTACGCCGCGGGCCCTGATTCCGACGTTCTGATTGGCCCGAACTTCAAGCCCTTTTACGATGAGGACCGCGGCAAGGATTTAGGCGTAACGTCATGGCCACCCGGCGCTTGGAAGATCGGCGGCGGCGGCGCCTGGGGATGGGTTTCCTACGACCCGGAACTGGATCTGATTTATTACGGCACAGCGAATCCTGGGCCTTGGAACCCGGATCAACGGCCCGGCGATAACAAATGGTCATGTACCCTCTTTGCGCGGCGGCCCGAAACCGGTGAGGCGATTTGGGCGTATCAGATCGGCCCTCACGATGATTTCGATTACGACGGCGTGAACGAGAACGTCTTGGTCGATCTGCCGATAAACGGACAGACAAGAAAAGTCCTACTCCATCCGGATCGCGACGGGTACGTATATATGATGGACCGCGCTACCGGCGAGGTGCTTTCGGCCGAGGCGTTCGGGTACATCACTACAAGCACGGGGGTCGACAAGAAGACCGGGCGCCTTCAACTGGTCAAGGCCAAATCGCCGGGCTTCGGCAAGACAGTTCGCGACATTTGTCCGGCATCGCCGGGCGCCAAGGACTGGCAACCGTCGGCGTTCTCATTCAAGACGGGCCTGCTGTACATTCCACACAATAATCTGTGCCAGGAGGTTTCGGCCACAGCCGCGAACTACATCGCGGGCACCCCGTATGTCGGCGCCACGGTACGCATGTACGCGGGCCCCGGCGGGAACCGCGGCGAATACACTGCCTGGGATCCGGTAGCCGGCAAAGTCGTCTGGACGATCAAGGAACGCTTCCCGGTTTGGAGCGGCACAGTTGTGACCACGACTGATGTGGCTTTCTACGGCACAATGGAGGGCTGGTTTAAGGCGGTCAACGCGAAAACTGGCCAGCAGCTCTGGCAATTTAAAACGGGTTCCGGAATCATCGGGCAACCAACGACGTACCGCGGGCCAGACGGAAAGCAATACGTCGCCGTCCTTAGCGGCGTCGGGGGCTGGGCAGGAGCCGTAGTCGCTGGTGGCCTGGATACTCGCGACGGCACTGGAGCGCTTGGCTTTACAAACGCCATGATCGATTTGCCGAAATACACGACGAGAGGAGGCACGCTATATGTGTTTTCTTTGCCTTAGGATTTGCGCCGAAGCCGGGATTGCTCACAGGTGGTTCGAAGCACCGGGATTATGAAGCGAGTCACCAAGGGCGTGTTGGCGTGCGCCAGCGTTCTGGTGCTGGCGACATTGGCATCTTCGTGCAAACGCGAATCCCGTACGCTTCGAAATGAGCCGCCGCAACGCGGCCTCTATGATGCCGCGCGCGAAAGCACGAACGAGCCCGGAGGCAAGCTGCCGAAGATCGGCATGCCTAGCCCCGCGGAGGGCAATGCTTATGCAATTTCACAGGGACAGCGCCTATTTGACTGGTATAACTGCTCGGGGTGCCACGCGCAAGGCGGAGGGGGAATGGGACCACCGCTGATGGACCGCCGTTTCACCTACGGCAGCCAACCTGCAAACATCTACGACACCATCGTGAAGGGCCGGCCGAACGGCATGCCCACCTGGGGCGGACGCATTCCCGAGTTTCAAGTCTGGCAACTGGTGGCCTATGTACGCTCATTGAGCGGTTCGGAACCGAGCGCCGCCACGCCGGGCCGGAGCGATGGATTGGAAAAGAAAACCAGGGCGCAATTGCAATGATCGCGCTTGCTGGATTTACGCAGTCCGCGGTGAACCCGGCCGGCCCGCAATCCGCGCATATCTATCATCTGTGGCATCTCTATCTCTGGATTTGTGTAGCAGTCTGGGTGCTGGTAATTGCGTTTCTGATTGCCGGCCTGACGCGGCGGAGACCTCAGCCTCAAACGCCTGACACCAAACTGCGAAGAAGCGTCATCACGGCAACGGCAATCACAATCGGCATTTTGTTTTTCATGTTAGTGGCGAGCATTCAAACCGGAAACGCGCTCGCAACCCGATCGTTTACCAAGCCGGTCAGTATCGAGATCACCGGCCATCAGTGGTGGTGGGAGGTCCACTATCAGTTCTCACAGCCCGACCAGGAGGTCGTTACAGCCAACGAGATTCATATTCCGGTGGGGCGTGCGGTCATTTTGAAGGCGACTTCGCAAGACGTAATTCATAGCGTCTGGATTCCGAACCTCGACGGGAAGATCGACGCAATTCCCGAGCATGTGAACACGATCTGGCTGCGCGCCGACAAGCCGGGGATTTATCGCGGCCAGTGCGCGGAATTTTGCGGAATGCAGCACGCCCACATGGCGATGCTCGTCTTTGCCGAGCCGGAGCCGAAGTTCGAACGCTGGTTGGCCGATCAGCGTAGTGGAGCGCGATCAAGCGCCGGCGCGGTTGTGATGCGCGGGCGGCAGATCTTCGAAAACGCGCCCTGCGTGCTATGTCACACGATTCGCGGGACAGGAGCCGCCGGCACTACCGGGCCGGATCTTACGCATCTCGCAAGCCGCACTACGCTCGCCGCCGGAACAATGCCGAACACGCCAGGAAACCTCGCCGGCTGGATCACCGACTCGCAGCGTATTAAGCCGGGCAACAATATGCCGCCCATCAATGTGCCGTCTGAAGACCTTCAGCCGCTGCTTTCATTTTTGGAGAGCTTACGATGAGCGCCGATTTGCTGTCCACGATCGACCAATGCGAAATCGATGAGGCAGCCGCCAAACGGGATCTCGAAAATAGCTGGCGAGCGCCCGGCGGCTTTATCGGATGGTTTCAGGAAGTAAATCACAAGGCCATCGGTTTGCGATACATCGTCACCGCTTTCATTTTTTTGATCGCGGGCGGCATTGAAGCGCTGCTGATGCGCTATCAGCTCGCGATCCCCGATCACCGGTTTCTCAATCCGAATCTATATAACGAAATCTTCACCATTCACGGTTCCACCATGATGTTCCTGTTTGCCGTGCCGGTGATGGAAGGAATGGGAATCTATCTTGTTCCTCTGATGATCGGTACGCGCAACGTAGCGTTCCCACGGTTGAATGCTTACGGATACTACATGTTTTTGTTCGGTGGAATCTTTCTTTACGCCGGCATCTTCTTGAACATGGCGCCGGATGCGGGATGGTTCGCGTATACACCGCTATCCGGTCCTCAATTTTCGCCGGGCAAGCGGGTGGATTTTTGGGCGCAGATGATCACATTCACAGAGTTATCGGCTCTCGTCGTCGCTATCGAGATCATTGTCACTGTCATAAAGCTACGCGCGCCGGGCATGTCGCTAGACCGCATTCCGATCTTTGTATGGGCCATGCTCGTGCAGTCGTTCATGGTGGTTTTCGCCATGCCGGCGGTGATGGACGCAAGCGGAATGCTTATGATGGACCGCACCATCGGCACACATTTCTTTAATCCGGCCGAAGGAGGAGACCCGCTTTTGTGGCAACACACCTTTTGGTTCTTCGGCCATCCGGAGGTCTACATCATCTTTATTCCCGGCACCGGCATGGTCGCTGAGCTGGTCACGGTATTTTCCCGGCGGCCGATATTCGGGTACACGGCCATTGTGCTTTCGATCATTTCAACCGGCTTCATCGGCTTCGGATTATGGGTGCACCACATGTTTGCAACCGGGCTGCCGCAATTGGGCGAGAGCTTTTTCACGGCGGCAAGCCTGCTGATTACAATACCTACCGGCGTCCAATTCTTCTGCTGGCTTGCGACCATGTGGGGCGGACGCCCAAAGTTGACGGTTCCGTTCTGGTATGTAATTAGCTTCTTCATCATTTTCGTTGCCGGCGGGCTATCGGGCGTGATGATCGCATCGGCGCCGTTCGATATCCAGGTACACGACACGTTCTTTATCGTTGCCCATTTCCATTACGTACTGATCGGGGGCGCGGTGTTTCCGCTGCTCGGCGCCATTTATTACTGGTTCCCGAAGATGACCGGGCGATTGCAGGACGACAGGCTCGGATTGATCACGTGCTGGATACTCCTCATCGGATTCAATCTGACCTTTTTCCCCATGCACTGGCTGGGGTTGCACGGGATGCCCAGGCGTGTTTACACGTATTCCGCGAACTCGAGCTGGGCGAGCATGAACGCACTCGCAAGCATAGGCGCGGTTGTGATTGCCGTGGGCGGCATTCTCTACCTGGTGAACATATTTCGGAGCAAACGCGACGGAGGCTTTTCCGGGCCCAATCCGTGGCAAGCAGGCACGCTTGAGTGGATGACAGACTCGCCGGCGCCGCGTTATAACTTTCTTCACATTCCGATCGTGTCGGGGCGTGAGCCGCTATGGGAAAGGCCCTCTGACGAGATTCCGCTCGTTATCGGATTGCGTACCGACCGGCGCGAAGTGCTGGTGACCCGCACGCTCGAGGCAAGCCCGGATCACCGCTACATCCTTCCCGGTCCTACGATATGGCCGTTCTGGGTAGCCGTTGGAACGGGCATCGGGTTTACCGGATCGGTATTCAACATGTGGTGGTTCGTGCTTGGCGGCTTCATTTGCTTTGTGCCGTTCGTTGGCTGGTTCTGGCCTCATCGCAATATCAATTTCGTTCCGAAAATGGAGAAGCCGAAGTGACAATCGAGAGGGCATTGGACGTTTCTAATTTGCCCGACGCAGCCCCAGGCACGCGAGCTCCGGTGTGGTGGGGTCAGATCGGCATGATGCTGATCGAAACAGTTGTATTCGCGATCATCATCGCAAGCTACTTCTATATCCGGCTGGGCTTCTCAGTCTGGCCTCCGCCCGATATCGCCCCTCCCGAACTATGGTGGCCGACGGCGAATCTGATTCTGATCCTGCTCAGTTGCATCCCGATGTTTATCGGGGGTAAAGCAATCGATGAGGGACGCATCGGCACAGCGGCATTCTGGCTTGGCCTCAACATCATAATGGCGCTTGGATTCCTTGCGATTCGGATTATCGAATTCAACCTGTTCAACTTCAAGTGGTCAACCGACGTTTACGGATCGCTCATCTGGATTCTCGTTGGCCTCCACACGATGCATGCGATTGCCGACACTACGGAATCAATCGTTCTTTTCGGAATTATGGTAAGCGGACGAATGGGAGCCAAGCAGCAGATTGCGGCAAAACTCGACGGAATCTATTGGTATTGGGTCACAGCAATGTGGGTAGTGCTGTACATCGTGATCTACATTTATCCATCAATCCGGTTGGGGATGTTGTGAGTAACGCGCGAGTATTTTCTCTGTTGAGTGCGGTGCTGCTGCCTCCGATTATTTGCCTTACCCAGATGGAGGTCGCCTTTGCGCTCGTCCCGTATGCGTGCAAGGACGGGATCGAATTTTCGCTATACATCGTGCATTTGGTGGGCCTGCTGCTTACTCTTGCCTGCGGGTTAATGGCATACAGCGGTTGGAAATCGATGCAAGCGGACTACTCGCGATTTCTGGCCGAGGGCGGCATGCTTTCGAGCGGTCTGTTCTCGCTGTTGATCATTGCTCAAGGGATCGCCACTCTACTGATGGGAGCTTGCCAGTGAGGCTCAACAGCACCAGCACTTGGCGCGCCGTGGGGTTGCTGCTTACGTTTAACTCTCTGGCGCTCGCGCACGCCGGCGAGCCGCTTCAGCCACACGATCTATGGACCGCTTGGGAGTTCGACCCCAGGATTGTCGTTCCGCTGGTGATATCCGGAGCGCTGTACCTGATCGGCATACGCCGGACAACCGGAATCCGGCGATCGGAGGTCGCGTGTTTCTGGGCGGGCTGGCTCACGCTTGTCATTGCCCTCATCTCCCCTGTTCATCCGTTGGGCGAAGCCCTGTTTTCGGCGCATATGGTCCAGCATGAATTGCTGATGGTGATCGCGCCTCCGCTGCTGGTTCTAGGCCGTCCCGTGGTTGTGTTCCTGTGGGCCCTCCCGTTTAAGTGGCGGCGCCGGCTAGGGCGTGCGATGAAGCGGCCATCGCCTCAGTTAATGTGGGGCGCCCTGACTGCCCCGTTCGGAGCCTGGCTGATTCACGCAATCGTGCTCTGGGGCTGGCATGCTCCGCCGCTATTTCAAGCAACGCTCACGAGCGACCTGGTGCACTCCGCGCAGCACATCAGCTTTCTTGGCTCGGCGCTGCTCTTCTGGTGGGCTTTGCTTCGCGACATGCGTTACGGCGCGGGCGTATTTTATTTGTTCACAACGGCCATTCACACAAGCATATTGGGAGCATTGCTGACGTTTTCGGCGATCCTGTGGTATCCCGCGTATGCAACGAGAACCGCGGCGTGGGGCTTAACGCCCATTCAAGACCAGCAGCTTGGGGGCTTGATCATGTGGGTCCCGGCAAGTCTCATTTACGTCATTGCCGGTCTGTGGCTCACCGCTCTTTGGCTCAAGCGATCCAACTCTCGCGCGTTTTCGCTCAATTTCGTCACTTCGGCGGAATCCGCGACGGCAAAAAGTTTGGTTCCACTGATTGTGTTTGCGTGCTTTTTGTTGGCGGCCACGAGTTGCAGCGGCGACAGGAAAGTGAATCGCGCGGAGGTTTTGGCCGATGGAAACGTACAGGCCGGCAAAGCGAAAATTGAGTATTATGGCTGCCCCACGTGTCATACGATACCGGGCATACGCGGAGCGGATGGGCTTGTCGGTCCGCCGCTGAATCGAATCGCCAGCCGCGTTTATATCGGCGGCGTTCTTACAAATACACCCGATAACATGGTCCGCTGGCTCCGCGATCCGCACGCGGTAGATCGCCTCACCGCGATGCCAAACATGCACATTCCTGAGAATGACGCCCGCGATATTGCCGCTTATCTCTACACACTGAGGTAGATTCGGCATTACCTCGTACTGAGCGCGGGTAGCAAGTTTCTATCCCACGAGTCTGAACAACGAGGAGCGGGATTATGACGGCTGAAGAAGTAATCATTCAATATCTGGAAGACGCCGAGGCGGCCGAACGAAACTTCGAGGATGCGCTGACTACTTTCAGCAAGGCTGGCGAACAGCAGGCGGCAAAGGACCTGTTCGCGATGGCCGCACGCAAAAGCGAGGACGCAGCATGAGCGGCTCGCTGCCAGGCTGAAGGAACTGGGCGGTAGTCCCTCAAAAGGCAAGAGCATGCTGGCCCATACTCTAGCGTTCACGCCATTGATGGCGCAGCTTGGCCAGAACGACGCTGAAAAAAACACACAGCATCTGATCGTCACGTTTGCGGCGGCGGCAGCCGAGATGGCGATGTATGAATCGCTGGCCACGGTTGCGGCCTTTGCCAATGATGAGGAAACGGAGCAGCTTGCGCGGCAGTTGCAGCGCGAGGAACGCGACGATTACGACCAGGTCTGGGCGCTGCTGAAGCCGAGCGCGCAGACATCTTTCGAGACAGTCACGCGGAGTTAGATACCGTCGGAACGGCCATGCGCAAATGTCCCGGACCAGCCGAGCGGCTCCGGCGCTGTCGCCTGCTTCAGTGCTCGTGGACGCATTCGGGGTAGGCGGCGAGCGCCATGTTCCCCTTGTAGCCGAGTTCCTCCATCAAACCGACTTGGGATGTGTAATAACCGTCGGCAGTCAGGCTCTTTATTAGCGAAAAGAACTGGATGTTCCTCGCTGGGTTATTTTTGTTCTCATCCATCGCCGCACAGAGCGGCTCCAGAATCGATAGCTGCTGCTCCTCCGTGAGTCCGACGAACTTCTTGCCCGCCGCGCGTTCGGCTTCGCTGTCGAGCCAGCGAAGCCCATCGGCGACCACCAGTTGCTGATCCGTATTCCGGGCAATGACGAGATCGATGTACGCGGGTACCCCCGCTCCGACGGCGCCCGGAGTGCCGGTCTCCGGAATGATCAAATCGGCGATACGCGAGATGGTCGCAAAATCGCTTTCGTTAAAGAAATGCAGAGGCGCCTTCGCGGACGCTGGCGAATGCTCGTGGGCGCCGGAGGTAGTTTGGCCGTACAACTCGTCGCTCGCAAAGGGATAAGCGCAGGTCGCGCCGATGGCGCCGAAGATCTTGAGCACGGAACGGCGGTCCGATGAATAACTAGCCATTACACTTCTCGCTTTCGCAGACGATCGGCAATGTGGTCCGCCGTGCGCGAGGCCAGCGCCATGATTGTCAATGTCGGGTTTTTTTCGGAAGAGCTTGGGAAGGCGCTTGCATCCACAACATACAAATTGGGCACGTCGTGCGACCGGCAGTAGGCGTCCAATACGGATGTTTTCGGGTCCAATCCTATCCGGCATCCGCCGATTTCGTGATTCGTCGCCGGTTGCGGATTTGCAGAGTGAATTTCACTATTGCTTGCGTCGAGAATGGCCTGGCACCACCGGTTCATATCGTTGTGAAGCTTCCAATCCTCGTCGGCAAGCTTCCAGTGGCGGCGCGCCCGCGGCAAACCGTACTCATCCAAATTCTCGGTGTCGAGATCAATGTAGCTGTCCCGATTGGGAATCATCTCGTGATATCCGGTGAACGTCAAATAGGCCGGATATCGATCCTTAATGGATTCCTTATAGGACTTGCCCATGCCTTTCATGCTGCGCGCCCAGCCCGCCGCGCGGTGATTTTGGTAATTGAACTGGATGCCGAAACTGCGCGGATAATCGCGCTTCCGCGTGTGCATGAAAGACGGAATGTAAGCGTGATCGAGAAAGCCTTCATCGTCGACCGATGGTTTGCCGATTAGTTCCGTCAGGAATAGCTCGAAACCTCCGGTAATGTGCGGGATGAAGTTCTTGCCTAACTCGCCGCTGGAATTCCCGAGGCCGGTTGGAAAGCGGCTGGATTTTGACATCAGCAGCAGCGCAACGCTCTGCGCGCACGCACAGGCGACCACTACCACGCGTCCCTTGGCGACGCCCTGCGCGCGAGTCTCGCGATCGAAGTAGCGTACCTCTTTCACCCGCGCTTCGTCTGAAACCGGAAGATCGTAAACGATGCTGTTGTTTTGGAGCGTCAGTTTACCGGTCTTCAAGGCCGGCAGCATGTGAGCATCGGCCGAATTGTATTTCGCGGCAACGTCGCATCCTGACATGCAGTTGCCGCAATAGTGGCACGCCGGACGATTACCGCGCGCTTTGGTAAGCGTCGCTTTGCGGACGTGAATGACCTTGACACCCAGTTTGCTCGCGCCCTTTTGAATGAGGAGATCGGAACACTTCAACGGCGGCGGCGGAAGGAAAATTCCATCCGGCAAATCGTCGAGATGATCGAGATTTCCACAGACTCCCACCTCACGCTCGATGCGGTCGTAGTACGGAGCGATATCGGCATAATCGAAGGGCCAATCTTCGCCGGCGCCGTCGTGCTGGCGTCCTTTGAAATCGCGCTGGCTGAATCGAAGCGCCACGGCGTTCCACAATTGCGTTTTGCCGCCGAGGCCGCGACTGCGCTCGCCATCGTAGCCGGGCTTGCCGGGTTTCATGATGGGAATATGACGAAACGGAAATTCGAACGGCAGCGCGTGCGTATTGAAATCCGTGCGTGTGTCGATCTTCGGGCCGCCTTCAAGCACCAGGGTATCTACGCCGAGGCCGGCTAGCCGTGCGGAGAGTGTGCCGCCTCCAGCTCCGGAGCCGACGACGACCACGTCATAAATCTTATTCGCCATGTGCAGCACTCACTTAGTCTTGTTCTCGAAAAGAAAGAGCCCGCTCTTGCCTCCGACCACAAAATCCAGGTCTCCATCTCCATCAATGTCGGCGACCGGAATTTGCAATCCGCCGCCGATACGCCCGCCGTAGTTAATCACGTGCTTCACCCATTCAATGTTCTTCGAACCAGGCACGAGGAGGCGCTCGTACCAGTAAACACCCAGCGGCTCCCCCGCGCCCGGGTCCTTGCCGTTATGCGCCATATAGCGCTTGCCGGTAAGCAGACCAATGTTGTGGGTTCCGCGGAAATCGACGAGGGTGACCGCGTGAGGCTGGGACCAGCTATCGTCGATCGTGTGCTTCTCCCAGGCGCCATTTCCCTTGTTTTCGAGCCAGAAAACTCCGTAGCCATGCGCCATGGAGCTGATGACATCGGGACGGCCGTCGCCGTTCACGTCCGCCACAAACAGGAAGCCGAGATCGCCCAGTTTCCAATCGGGATGAAGCTTCCAATCACTCGCGCGGGGATCGGCCGGAGCTTCCAGCCAGCCGTTCGGCGTGAGAATATCGTTTCGGCCATCTCCGTTTACATCGCCGCAGCCGATGCCGTGGCCGTAGCTGTGCGGGCTGACAACACGCTTCGCGATGCCGCCATGATGATCGCGTTCATACCAGGCGAGCGGCGCGTTCACGTCGCCAAATTCCGGAAGAACTTCGTTGGCTTTACCGTCGTTGTCGAGATCGACCAGGAACGCAAATTCCACAGGATAGCCGGTTTGGATCGGATGCTCTTGCCATTTGGCGCCGGACTCCTGGGAACCAATCGTGCCCGGGTTTCTCCACCATGCAATCGTCTTGTTGAACCAGCCGACGCTAATGACGTCGACATGACCGTCTTCGTCCACATCGAGCGGAAGCGTGCTCAGGTCGTCGATGTAATTGTTGGTGAAGTCGATGTCGCGAAAGCGATGCTTTGTCCAGTGCGGCGACTGATACCAGTTCTCGCCGGAAACGATATCGAGTTTGCCGTCGCCGTCGATATCCGCAATGGCCGCGGATTCGCTGGAGCCGAGATCGATCGTGTGCGTTTCCAACGGAATCTCCGGGGGGCGGGTCAACACAAATGCCGCGGCTACGCCGCATAGAGACAGCAACGCGATCAGGAATCGTTTGGGCAACGCAATTTCTCCTCGGTAGACCACTCGTTGATGCAAGTTGTCAGCAATCCGTTTTATCATGGCCGCCTGAGAAACCTCCTGCTCCCTTTCTCGCCCCGCGCTCTCAACGCTCAGCGGCTCCATGAATTTACGGCCGCCATGTCGCGGGCATCCCGCAATGGCTGCAAATCATCCGCCCGCGACGCATTCAATTTTTGTAATCCTTTGTCCGGCGATTCATTGCGATTAGTGAAAGGTCACAGTCAAAGGATTTATAAATCAATCGATACACGCCCCCAGCCGTTCTCCAATACTCCTGAAACCCCAAACATGAGCAGACACGTCTCACTCAACGATAGGCGGGATCTACATTGAACCGCGGCGACTTCGTTCCTTCAGCGGAATGACTACCGTTCGCAAACGCAGGCTCAGGTGGTTTCCATGTCTTAAAAGTGAACGGGTAAATCATCGAGTCATGCTGGCGAAAGCAATCTGAGTCGATCGCCCCTTCGCGGATTTAGAGGAGAGTAACAGTGAGATATACGTGTTTCGTCATTTCCGCGCCTTTGTTGCTGTTTATGACTGCTGGCTTGGCGAGCGCGCAAAGCGGCGTCGATGCATACTTCGGCTTGGGTACAGCCAGCGCGCCAGCCAGCACAATCGGGTCCGACACGTTTGGCGATGGAAACATCTATTTTCCGCCGCGGATGGGCGGTCTATTCGGTACGGTTGGCGGCGATTTCATGTTCATGCCGCATTTCGGAGTAGGCGCCGAGACTTCGTTTCGCATGAGCCAGGGATCGTACGCCGGCTTGAAATATCGGCCGACATTTTACGATTTCAACGGGATTTGGCAGCCTTTTTCGGGCTCCAGGCGCATCGTGCCTGAATTTCAGGCGGGCCTCGGAGGCGTGAACCTGAAGTTCTACTACACCCAGCAGTATTGTGACATCTTCGCCGGATGCTCCACCTCGAATAGTTATCTGGAGAGCTCGAATCACTTCCAGGTACACCTTTCGGCCGGGGTGAAGTTTTACGTCACTCATAGTTTCTTCATCCGTCCGCAGATAGACGCGCATTGGGTGAATAACTTCTTCCAGTTTGGAAGCTCCTGGGTTCCTGAATACGGAGCGGCTGTCGGCTATAGCTTCGGACGGTAGTTTACTCTAACTCACTAACTTGACTTGATCGAGTTAGTTTTGCGGATCTGTGCGGGCGACGCGTGAATCACCTTCGTCATTTCTTGGTGCCACGCTTCGTCCCGCCACATACCGGCGAACTGAGGTCCGCAGAAGTTGCTGGTCCCCATTGCCACCCAGCGGCCCGTAGCCGCGGCGCTGCGGACTCCAACCTCGCACAATTCCTTGATCCAGTCCCAGGTTAGTAACGGCCAATCTTTGTAATCGACCACCGACCAACACTCGGTCGTAATTAACGGTAAACCCGATGCGCGCGACCAGTTCTCGCCAAACCGGATGCCGTCCTTCAGTTTCGATTGCCAGTACTGCGGTTTCGATAGATAAAGCGGTTTGGCGCGCTCTTGCAAATTGTCGTATCCTTTGGGGCTGAAGCGTTCGTAGTTGTAGTTCACTTGCTTATAAAAATCCGACCATTGGGTCATCCAGAGATGCAGTTCGAGAAAATCGAGCATCGACACATCCTGTTGGCGCCAGGTGTCATACTCGGAAGTCATCGAGAATGTATATTCCAGATCGGGGTATGCCTTTCGGACAACCGCGATGGCGCCGCGCATCCACTGAGCGCCGGCGGGACTCGCGCGTTTCAGCCCCTTCGGCAGGAACGGCGCCCAGATGTCGAGCGGAAACTCGTTGCAGAGATCGACATATAGCAGGTGCTTTAACAGGCCATCGGCGGCGATGCTGTCGAGAGTTGTTTTCCAAATGCGGCCATGATCCTCGGCAGTATGTATTTTCATCCGCGTGTTATCGGCATCTTGCCGGAACCAAGTGGACAACCCGACTTTCAGACCACGATCCCCGCATTTGCGAATGAATTGATTGAGCCCTGGTTGGATGCGGACACGATTCTTGGCGGGACTGCCCCAAGCCTGCTGCGTCCAGACAGGCAGCAGTTCCCAGGTCCGCTCCGGCGCTGCCGCGACCAGATGCGGAAATGCGTCGATTCGAACGGCGTTGTAGCCGCGGCGTATCAACTCGTCCAGGATGAAATCCCAGTTCTCGTATCCCGCTCCGGACCAGCGCCGCTCCAACCACGAGAAATCCCACATCGTAATGGCAAGAGGTTGCCGAATATCGCGTAGGCGCGCCGGCTGATCTCGGGCGGTCTGCGCCATCGCTAGGCCGGTCGTCGCGGCTCCCAGAAACGATCTGCGGTTCATGTTCCTATTTTGCAGCGGTTGGAACGCCAGATGGACATTGAGTGGCTTTCACACGACAATGTTGTTTTCGAAGGAACACAGGCTCATGGCAGTGCCGCAGATTTCGAACAGGGTCCACGAACTCAGAAGCAGCCGCGGATTGAGCGCGGCTGAACTGGCAAAACACGTCGGGGTAAGCCGGCAAACCATTTATGCGATTGAAGCCGGAAACTATGTTCCGAACACGGTTACCGCGCTGCAAATGGCGCGAGTGCTGCAAGTCGGCGTGGAAGAGCTGTTTTCGCTCGCGAATCGAGCGGAACAATCGACGGAGCCGGTCCAAGCTGAATTGCTGTGCGATCCGGCGGACGAAATCGGCGATGGCCCGCTTGTGCAGTTGTGCCGCGTTGGCCGATCCTTGGTTGCCAGCGCCGTGTCGCCCATACCTGCCTATCTGCCGCATGCCGATGGGCTCATCGAGAGGAAGTCGAAGCGCCGCGTATCCGTGCGGGCCGCCGGCGAAATTCCGGAGAACGGCAAACGACTCTTACTCGCCGGATGCGATCCGGCGTTGTCCGTGTTGAGCGACCTAGTACGGTCGTCCAGCATAGACATTGTCACGGTTCCCTGCTCCAGCAAAAAAGCCCTCGACTGTCTGGCTCAGCATCGCGTGCACGCGGCCGGGTCCCATTTGAGGGACCGTCACAGTGGCGAGTACAACGTGCCGTTTGTCAAAAAGCTGTTTCCGCGCGGCGGCATGCGTGTTATGACTTTCGCCGTTTGGGAACAGGGCTTGGTTGTGCGGCGGGGGAATCCGAAAGGCATTCGAACAATCGCCGATTTAGCGGGTAAGGGCATCGCCATTGTGAATCGCGAGAAGGGTTCGGGCAGCAGGGACTTACTGGATTCCGGTCTTGCCAATTCGGGCATTTCCGAATCGTCTGTGCGTGGTTACGAATGCATCGCGCAAGGCCATCTCGCAGCCGCTTACGCGGTGGCAAGCGGCGCCGCCGATTGCTGTATCGCAACACGCTCGGCCGCCCGCCGGTTCGGATTGGATTTTATCCCGCTCGCCGTGGAACGCTTCGATCTGTCCGTGGGCAAGGACTCGCTCGAACTTCCAGCCATGAAGGCGTTGCTCGATACTCTGAACCGGTCGACGCTCCGACGAAAGCTCGAAACGATTGCGGGATACGATGTAACCCACACCGGCGACCTTTTGATCTGAACCCTTCTCGTTGAGGGCTGTGCCCGCGGGACGTGTAGCCGCAAGTTGCCGTCGTTTGTCTTGTATACTATCCATCGTCTGCTATACGAGACACGCTTAACATGCTATCGCGCGTTCATAGGGCCCTGCTTCTGATCGCTTGCGCCATCGCCTGCCGCGCACAAAATGTAGCGTCCATCGGAGGCGTGGTGCAGGATCGCTCCGGCGCTGCCATCCAGCAGGCAACCATTGTCGTGGAGGATCTCGAAACCGGCGTCGAGCGCCGCACTGCCACAGACGGCAGTGGCCGCTATATCGTCCTCTCTCTCCCGGTCGGTCGCTATGCGGTTTACGTTCAGAAACAGAACTTCCAGCCGATTGTACGGAACGGGATCACGCTGGTGATCGGCCAGCAGGCGGCGATCAATTTCACCTTGGAGCTAGGCGAATTGCAACAGCAGGTGATGGTGACGGAGCAAGCGCCGTTAGTCGGCACGTCCACCAGCCAGACCTCGGGCGTAGTGAATGAGCGGGCTGTGAAGAACCTGCCGTTAAACGGCCGCAGTTACGATCAGTTGCTCACGTTGAACCCGGGCATCGTCAATTACACGGCCGCGAAGACGGGCGGCGTGGGCGTTTCGAACTCCGCGGTCGGGAACATGTTTTCCGTTTCTGGCCGGCGGCCGCAGGAGAATCTGTTTCTGCTCGACGGCATTGAATACACCGGCGCCGCCGAAATCAACATGCAGCCCGGAGGCACAAGCGGCGAACTGTTGGGCGTGGATGCGATTCGCGAATTCAACGTTCTCAGCGACAACTACGACGCCCGGTATGGAAAACGGCCGGGCGCGCAGGTCATTGTCGAAACACAATCCGGAACAAACAGCGTGCACGGCAGCCTGTACGAGTTCTTCCGGAACAGCGCTCTCGATGCCCGTAATTTCTTCGACCGCTCGTCTGTTCCTAATTTCGGGCGCAATCAGTTTGGGGCATCGCTTGGCGGCCCGATCAAGAAGAACAAGACGTTTCTCTTTGGCAACTACGAAGCTTTCCGGCAGCACCTCGGCTTGAGCAACGTGACGATGGTCCCGGACGATAACGCGCGCAAAGGATTTCTTCCGGGGCCTAATGGCGCTCTGCAAAATGTCGGTCTGGCGCCCGGAGTAGAGCCGCTGCTTTCTTTCTGGCCGGCTCCGAACGGCCCCGAACTCGGAGGCGGTATCGCGGAGGCATTTAACAGCCCCGTACAAACCATTCGCGAAGATTTCGGAACCATTCGAGGCGATCAGATTTTCTCGGATCGCGATACGCTCAGCGCCATATACACCGTCGACGACAGCGCCGACTACACTCCCACGCAGAACCCATACAGCCTCGACATCGAATCGCTCCGGGAGCAAGTCGGGAGTCTGCGCGAAACGCATGTGTTCTCGCCGCGCGTATTGAATACCGCAGGCGCTGGTTTTTCGCGCGCAAGCTACTTCTATACTGGAAAGCCCACGGTGGACACGCCGGGATTCGTCGATGGCCGTCCAATGAGCGCTCTTGTAATTGGAGGGAATGCAACTCCAAACACACCGAGCGCCATCACGCTCGCTGGCAGCAACAACGGCAGCAATCTCTTCATCACCCGGAACCTGTTCACTTACTACGATTCCGTTTCTGTTGTGAAGGGTGCGCACCAGATCAGCGCCGGGGCCTGGTTTCAGCGCATTCAAGCGAACGATGCAGAAGCGCTGGGCCAATACGGCCAAGCGACATTCTCGAGCATACAAAGCTTTCTAGAAGGCACAATTACGACATTCACCGCGGTGCCCGATCCTCACCTGTTGGGTTGGCGTTCGCTGGACGGCGCCTTTTACTTCCAGGATGAGATACGGCTGCATCCTCGGCTGACGCTCTCGCTCGGTTTCCGCGACGAGTTCACGAATGGCTGGAATGAGGTGTCGGGCCGGGCATCGAACTTCATCTTCGGATTGAACGGCGTGCTGCAGACCCAGCCACGAATCGGGTCTTCTGCATTCACCGAGAACAACGCCAAATTTCTTCCGCAGCCGCGCGTCGGATTGGCCTGGGATCCTTGGGGTCGCGGCAAAACGGTGATCCGGGCAGGTTTCGGCATGTACAACTCCTTGCAGGACGCGCTCAGCTATCGCCTCGATCAGAACGCTCCGTTTAACACGTCTATCACGTTAAAGAACGTGCCGGTTTCCACGCTTCACGTTGTGCCGGGCGAAGCGCCTCCGTCAAACAGCGTCATTTCGCCGGCGGGCGTTCAGGCCGATCTCCAAACGCCGACCATCATCTCGTATACGTTGAAGCTCCAACAGCAGGTCGCGCGTGACACGGTGCTCAGCGTCGGCTATGTCGGATCGCATGGATATCACGAAATCGTCAGCCTTGACGCAAACGAGCCCTTTCCCACGATTTGTCCGGCGGCGCCCTGCCCGGCATCGTTGCCCCAAGGGACGATCTACTATCCGCCAGGATCGCCGCTTGCCAATCCCAATCTAGGCAGCACGTGGACCTGGTTTTCGGAGGGCGTCAGCTCCTATAACGCGCTGCAAATCGATCTAAACCATCGATTTCATGACGGATTGCAGCTTCGAGGTGTATACACGTGGTCAAAAGCACTGGACGATGGCGACACACTGAACGGAAGCGCCGCGGCAAATGCTCCGGGGCTCGTAATGGACGCGCAGAATCTCGCTTTGGATAAAGGCCGCGCAACATTCGATGTGCAACATGTGGCCGCCATTGACGGCAGCTATGAACTGCCATTCGGCCGCGGGAAGACATCCTTCGGCCAGAGTTCCGGCGCCGCGGACAAGCTGGCCTCAGGCTGGTCCATCAACGCCATCGCTACACTTCGTTCCGGATTTCCCTTCACGCCGGAACTAAGCTTCAATCCGTCGAATAACGGAAATGCGCAGAACCCCATCCGGCCATCGCTGAACCCGGCATTTCGAGGAAAAATAATTTTGAGATCGCCTAACGGCTGGTTCGATCCAAATGCGTTTGCCGTGCCCCCGAATGGAACGCTCGGCAATCTGGGCCGCAATATATTGGACGGCCCGGGCCTCAGCGAGGTGGATTTATCGCTGTTTAAAGATACAAAACTGTCCGAAAGGCTGGACCTGCAATTCCGAGCCGAAGCCTTTAACCTCTTCAATACTGCCAACTTCAACACGCCCAACTTGATCGCGTTTACGTCCGCGACTGCGCCCCCTTCCACTACGGCGGGCGTGATCACCAGCACGGCCACAACGTCGCGGCAGATTCAACTCGCGCTGAAGCTGATCTGGTGACCACACGTCGAGGGCAAATCAGATCTTCAGGAACAGCTTGCGCTGATACATCCGGTAGAGAATCAGCCAATAGATCAGCAGCATGACGATGCCGGTCGTCAGTGGTTCGAGCGACGTGCCGAATATCTGAAACACGCGATGCCCCAGATGAATGTGAAGCGTGTTCAGGACGAAACGCCCGAACCCATCGGCAATGACATAAGCCGCGATCGAGTTCATGCCGACCACAACCAGCGGAAACGCCCATTTCTTATAGCCCTTCAACTCGATAATCCAGCAGAAAGCGGCGAGGAAGAGGAAGCAGATGCCGCCGCTGAACAGCGTCCAACTCGGGGTCCAGATGCGCTTCACCACCGGGCAGATGCCGGTCACGTGCAGAAGCACGCCAGCCGCGATGCCGATGACACCGGCGATCAGCAAACGCTTCATTGGAATTCGTGGGGCACACCCTCGCAGCCAGCGGCCGGCAGCCAAGCCGAGAATCATCGTGCCAAGCGTTGGGATGAAGCTGAGCGTCAGGTAGCCGCCACCGTTATATAGCCACGGCGTCTGACGTGGGAACAGATTCAAAAACCATCGATCGAAGGCAACGCCCAGATTGCTGTTCATATTCCAATGGGAGGCGAAGCCGGTAAAGTTGTGTGTCCAGCCGGCGGGAACGCCAACCGCCTGGTAATTGAAGTTCGGCCCCGGGGCCGGATACAGCGCCCAAGCCAGCCAGTAACCAAATAAGATGATGCCTAACGCGCTCCATGCCCAGCGCTGCGAACGGAACCCTAGCAGGAACAAAATGGGATAGCCAAGGCCGATCTGAGTCAACGTATCTTCAAACGTGAAATTCGTCTGCGTGCTGGTCATCGATCGCAGAAAGATTCCGAGAATGATCAGCAAGAAGGCGCGCCAGATCGCGTGTCCGAACAATTCACGAAAGCTCTTTCCTTTGGCAATGCGGCTGGCAATGGAATAAGGCATGGCCACGCCCACCAGAAATGTGAACGAGGGCTGGATGAGATCGTGTAGCGAGAAGCCGGCCCACTGGACATGGCTTTGGTTGTAGCCGAGCACGGCCCAGAACCAGTTGCCCGGGTAGGCGCGTGCGACTTCCGCAAGGTGCAGGACCTCGGCCATCATCAGCACCATGACAAGGCCGCGGTAAGCGTCGATCGCGACGTTACGGACGGTTGCTTTTGGAGGACGGATGGCCTCCTGCGGTACGGGAGATCCGGTAGTTTCAAGAACGGGTTGCAATGGTCACCCCCCTGTGGGTTATCGCTCAAATCGACATCGAGTGTTGAATCATTCCGGCTGTCAGTTCAGCCGCTTGATGATCCTCCGCCGCCAGCATGGGGCCTAACGGCGAGCTCAAAAACAACAGTTCGCCACCGCCGATTCGTTTTCGGATGGCGACTGTTCCTTCCCGGTAAATAGCAATTTCTTCGGCGCCGGAGATGTCGACCGGAAAAAACTCACCGAAGTGGCGGATCTGCACATCCGCCGGCCAATGATAACGCACGTAATCCGGCGGATCGCCGACCGGGCACGCCGGAGCCGAAGGCGGCAAATCGGCATGAATGCCAAATGCCTGCCGCCACATCATGCGCTGCCGTAACTTTTCATCGTGTGAAGCAAAGCTCGCGCCACTTTCGAAAATCACTGAGCAGCCGGAAGCAAGCTGACTACGTAGCTGCGAGACTTGTCTTTGCGGCAATGTGCCTGCGAACGGCAATACAATCAGTTCAGCACGGCAGAGCGGCACGGCATCCGAGACTTCGAATCGTTCACCGGTTCGCCGCAGCGCGGCCTGGAATCCTCGTGCCGACTCGCATGCGAGCGAATTGCGGCGATCGACCACAATCCATCGCGCCGCTTGGCGCCGCTTTTCACGCGCTGCCAAACCGGTATATGGCAGTAACGCGCCAGAGGCGGCTATCAAAAGAATCTGGCGGCGCGTCAACATAGCTTTTCCTAAAGGCGTCCTGAGATAACACGGTCCATGGCGACCGCCGTATCGAAGAACTGCTGGTCGGCGGCGTAGTGGTAGCGCGATTCCATTTCCGCGATCAGCCAGCCGTCGTATTTAACCTTTTGCAGGGCGTTGTGAATCGCCACCCAGTTATTGTCGCCCAAAAACAGGTTGGTGTAGACGCTCTGGTTACCGCACCGGCCGCGATGTTTCAGCACGTCTTTCAGATGAATTCGCGTGATGCGCGGGCCGGTGATTTCGATCCATTGCTCGGCAAATCCGTCATCGTGGATATTGCCGACATCCAGGTGAATGCCCACCCACTGGCTATTCACTTCATCCAAAAATTTCGAAAATTCGCGCGGACTCAGGAGGAAGCGCTGTTCCGAATTGCAATTCTCGATCCCGATCTTGACTTTTGCACTTGCGGCTTTCCCGCCCAGCATCTGCAGCGCATCGCGGCAGCGCCCATAAACCTCGTTGTATGGATTCTCTTCGGTAACGACCCCGGCGACCACCAGAATTGCATCGGTTTCGAACATCCGGGCGGTTTCGAGTTGCCGTTCAATGTGGCGGAATGCCGCCTGTTGCACGCGCGGGTCGCGGGCACAGATATTCTCGTCCCAATCGAGCGAATTTGAGACATTCGAAACAAGAAGTCCGGCATCCCGAATTTTGCGATAGAGATCGCGGGCCTCGGCGTCGCTTGTCTTCATCTGGAACCAGGGCTGGGCGCCCAGCCACATCTCGATCCCGTCGTAGCCGGCCCGTTTCACAAGGTGGAGTCCCTGCTCGAAGGACATGCCCTTGGGGATGATGTTGTCGCCAATCGATTTTTTCATCTGCGGAAACCCGGATCGAAGATCACTACACGACGATAACTTCGAGTCCTTTCTGGCGAAGCGCCGCAAGCACGTCCGGCGCGGCGCCATCATCCGTCACAAGCCGGCGAACCTGGTTTACGTCGCCGATATTCGAGAGGCTGCGCCGTCCGATTTTGCTCGAATCGGCGACGACGCTGACCTCCTGAGAAACCCTCATCATCAGTGTATTGAGCTGGGCTTCCAGAAGATCGGGCGTCGATAAGCCGAACTGCGGGTCGAGGCCATCCACGCCGAGAAAGAAATGATCGGCGTGCAACTCAGACAAGAGATGCTCCGCTTGTGGCCCGACAAACGAGCCCGACACGTGGCGCATAACGCCGCCCAGCATGATCACCGATATGTTCGGGCAATCGATAAACTCTTGGGCGATGTTGATCGCGTGCGTAATCACCGTGATTCCCGAGGGATTCGTCTGTTTCAAAGCGCGGGCCACTTCGGCCGACGTCGTGCCCGAATCGAGAATCACGCGCTGGTACGGCTGGATCAATCTGGCCGCCGCGCGGCCAATCCTCACCTTTTCGGCGTGATGAATCGTCTTCTTAATGCGCAGAGGAAATTCCTGGTGCGGATCCTGCGGCAACATGGCGCCGCCATACGAACGAACCAGGATTCCTTGGTCGGCAAGTTCGCCGAGATCGGCGCGGAGTGTTACGGCCGAAACTTTAAACCTTCGCACCAGATCGTCTACCGTGACGCTCCCCTCATGCTTCAACAGTCTCACGATCTCCCGTCTTCGCTCTTCCGATAACAGCCGCTGCGGCTTAGCAGGCATATTGATCCCCAGTGTAGGACAGGATCTTTCCCGAGGCGATTCGAGCGAGGAAATAGTTGGCTTTGTAGCAAAAATAGAAGGCCGGGCCGGCCCAGGTGGAATAGAAGGCTGCCGCGTTGCGGCGCCGCCTCCTTTCTGCCTCCCATTTGCCATGGTTTCAGTGCCCTCCCAGAGCAGTTGCCTCAAGCAATAGACTGTTCGCAAAGCTCACCTGTAAGCGGTTGTCTTTCGCGGTAATCGTTCCCAGATTCCGATCGTTCACATAATCGAAAACTTTGTATTTGCCGGGACGAAGCCCGCGAAGCTCAACTGTTCCGCTAAAGGGATGAGGCCCACTGTTAAAGAACGCATAATACATGTTGCCGCCTTTGGCAATTGCATACGCCTCGGGTTTGTCGTACCCGTAAACATAAAGGTCCAGAAATTCGCCGCGCGATAACAGCTTGGACTGATAGATAGCCAGCCATTTCTTCCAAAGCCGGTCTTTTTCCGGCGTCAGCATCACATCCTTGTATTTAGAGTCGCGCTGCGGCCACACGAACTTGGTGCCGACAACTCCACCCGCGCCAATCGTAGACGCGAAGTCCTCACCAATGTCCCATTCATGTTCCTTAGTGAAGTGAATCTTGGTCAACTCGACGTGATCGCCATATACCGGCGCTTCCGGCCCCAACAGTCCTTTGTACATTTTGATACGCCGGCGCACCTGAATGGAGCCGACCGGATCGGCGGTCACGGCCTGATCCATGTAGGGCAGCCATGCGATATTCGGCGTGGTTCCGCACGGACATACCTGCGTTATGCTTTCCGGCTTGAGTTGGCGGGTCGTGTCAAAAATGGCCTTATAGACGTCGCCCATAGCCTTCACGGAATCGTAAGGCGATTTGTGATGGTGCTTCGGGTTATAGCAGGGCGGAATGCTGAAAACATTGTCGAGCTTGTGCCCGTCGAATCCCCAGTCGCGAATGAATTTCGTGGTCAGCTCGCGATAGTACTGCTGCACTTCGGGTAGCGCGGGACAGAGCGCGCCCAGGTGGCGGGCCATGTAAGCGGGTTTGCCGCTCTTATCGAGAATCAGCCAATCCGGATGTTTCTTGACGATCTCCGCTTCAATGTACACGTGATCGTCGCGTTTGGGGCCGGGTAATTCGGCGGCAATGGGCAGCCACCAGAGCTGCACTTTGATCCCGTTCCGGTGGTAATCGGCAACCATGTTTTGGAGCGTCTTGCCGGGAAATGTATCGGACCGGGGGTTCCAGTCGCCATACGCGTCGAACCAGCGGTCGTCCAGCGTCGCCCATTTGATGCCATATTCCTTTAGTTTGGGTACGATGCCGAGCATCTGCTTCGACGTGACATCGGAAAGGTAGCCCCAACCGCACCAACTAATCTCGTAGTCCTCATCGTTCGGTTTCGGAACCGGCCACCCACGCTGCTGCAGTATTTGCGAATAGAGATGCAGCGGCTGATAGAAGTCTCCCGAGTAAACCGACACGAACGTCAGAGGAGTCGTATAGCTTTGGCCCGGAGCCAGGGTCGTTTCAGGTGAAAGGCGCAGCGACGCAACGGGAATGCGATCAGCCGGAACCTCGACCGGCATATCGAGCGTCAGCGGAAGCGTTTCCAGATGGCCGATTGCCAGACCAGCGTTGCGCGTCCAAAAGGCGAGAACGGGAATGCCGCCGCCGATCCCATCTTTTCGCGACGCGCCTACTTTATTTTCCTGGTGGAAACCAATTTTGAGCGGAAAGATAATGTCATCGCCCCATTTGATACTCGCCCCCTGAAACGACCAAAGGCGATAAGCATCGGCGCCGGGTTGGGCCGCGGCCGCATTTAGATGGTGCTCCTGCGTTATGACCGTATCGAGGCGCAGCGGTGTGCTTCCTACATTCTGATAAGTAACGGTGGACAGCAGGACGTTCGGGAAGTTTTCGTACAGTTCGAACGTTTGCGTTCTCCGCAATCCAGCAGATTGGCTGACGATGCTCACTCGCTTGCCGTGCCGTCCGAGTCCTCCGCCCGCGCCTTCAATCTGAATCCCCGCCTTCGGGCGGAAATGGGCCAGGGGTTTATTGTCGACCACCACGGAATCGCCGGTAAACGACGGCGAAGTGGCGGCAACGGTCAGGTCGTGCCCGTTCTTCTTCAGATACGGAATCGTGTATCCGGATGGCGCGATAGTGAATTTCGCCGTGGCGCTTTCCACGGCGACTGAGCCGTCCGCCTGGCGACTTGCCGTGATGGCCGGGTAGAGCGGAGCGCACAGGAGAAGGACGAGTGAGATCAATCGGAATCGGGCAAGGCGTGTCTTGCCCCGACAATCTTCCGCTGTAAGGGCATCGCATGCGACGCCCGCCTGAGGCCCGCGCAGTTCCGTGCTTCGTTCCAATACAATCGCTTTCGTCTAGTAGTAAAACTTCAGGCCAAACTGAATTTCGCGCGGCGCCTGCGCGGCCGTGACATATCCGAAGCTCGGCGTCCCAAACGCTGTCGCATTGTTCGAATTCTGTGGCCCCGGCTTCGCGAACAGGAAATTCGCGTGGTTCGCGATGTTGAAGAATTCCGCGCGGAACTGCAAACGGCGCTTCTCTCCGAAGGGAAATTCCTTCACGGCCGAAAGATCCCACTCCTGAACTCCGGGGCCGCGCACGGTATTCTGCCCTACGTTGCCAAATGACCCTAGCGCCGGGTCCGTAAACGCGCACGTATTGAAGAATGTGCCGGCAACGCACGGATTGCCGTTGGGATTCTGGCCCGACACTGCGTCGGGGCGCTGCTGGCCATCGGAGTTCGAGAAATTGCCGTTCGAATCGGTGATCGTATACCAGGTGCCCGATGAAAACGTCGTGATGCCGGACAACTCCCACTGGCCGATTGCGTAGTCGAGTCCTCGCGACATATCGCCGCCGAAATGCCGTCCGCGGCCGACCGGCACTTCCCAGATATAGTTAGCGACGAAGCGATTGCGCACGTCGAAGTCGAGGTTGCCGTGTTCCCATTCAGGATGCGCGATCCAACGGAAGCCGTCGTTATTCTGCGCGCCCAGGTTTGCATTCGAGGCGTTGCCTAGCGCGTGGCTGTACGTGTAATTCGCCAGTATCGTCACCCCCCCGGAGAACCGCCGCTGGAACTTCGTCTGCAGCGCGTCGTATTCGGAATTGCCCGCGGAATTGAAATAAGAGATGCCCGAATCGACGTACGGGAAGGGCCGCCGCGGCGCGTACGGAGCGGAGGGATCAGCCGTCGGGTATGCCTGGTTCAAGTTGAAAAACGTGTAAAGCTTCGTCCCTTTCGACCCAACATAGGCGGCCTCGAACAGAGTGTTCGGGTTGATCTGGTATTGCAGAGTCGAATGCCACTGCCAGACATAAGGAGTTTTCAGATTTGTATCGACTGAAAAGAGCGTAGGTGTATTCGGATCGATGAGCGCATTCGCCGGAAATCCATTCTGTAAACTACTCAATCCCGGAATGGAGCAGTCTTCGACAGCGGGATTGGTTGAGGAGAGGCCGCAAGGCGTGTTGAAGCTTTCTCCCACAAAATAGGGCGGGTTGAAGCCCGGACTGGGATTACTGTACGGCCCGCTTTCCGCGCCGCCGTAGAACATGCCCACGGCGCTCCGCCAAACAATCTTCGAGGTTGCCTGGTATGCAAATCCGATGCGCGGCGCAACATTGTTGTAATCCGGATTCACCAGCCCATCCGATGCCGTGTGATTCACCGGGAGAATGCTTGCAAATGTCGGCGTGAGCGAGACGTTGCTATTAGCGGGAATGTCGAGCTGGCCGGTATATGGGTTGAAGTTTGCCTGCGAGTTGAACCGCTCCTTCACCGTCCCGTAAAATTCGTACCGCACGCCCAAGTTCAGTGTTAATCTTCGGTTTACTCGCCAGTCGTCCTGAATAAAGACTGAATAGTTCTTCCGCGTGTAATCGATATTGTGCAGGTTGTTGATGCTGCCGCCATCGGGCAAGCCAGCAAGCAGCGCCGCGAGACCGCTGCCGCCAGAGCCTGGAACTCCGGCATTGTCGGTGAACACCGTGCCGAAATCGAGGCTGCCTCGGGGATCCGCTGGTTGATAGATGGTAAATTCCTCCGGCCGGTAATCTCCGCCCCACTTCCAGGTGTGCGCCCCGTGAATCAGCGTGAACGTATCGGAAATGCTGTAAGTGTTTTGGATCTCGTTCGACGGCAGGTATGTCGGGCTTCCCAGCGTGGCGGCGTCGCTGAAGGTCAACTGCGGCAATCCGCCATTATTGCTGCCGGCCGAATAAGGGACACCGGGAAAACCGAATTGCCCGGATACATCCTGGTCGGCGTTGAACTGCAATCGCGATGCATGGAGGCGGTTATAGCCAAGCCGCAACTCATTCACCTTCGTGGGGCTGAAAATGTGAGTTTCGCTGATCGCGGCGTTATAGCCATTGATCTGCTCGTTTCCCGTAAAGAAACCGCCTCCGTCGGCAAGGCCGCCGAAAGGTCCGGGAATGATGGACGGCTGATTTGAGACGCTGAACCGGTAAAAGGCGGAATCGGCATTGGAAAAGACCTGATCAACGCGCACGTCGCCCTGATTCCGGTCCTGCGCTTCAACAGGGTTGGAAAGGTAGTTATAGCCGCCATTGCCAGCCACATTGGGCGTTGGAAACAGGTTCATCACCTTCTGGCCAAGCGGATCGATTTTCGAGGCTGGAATCACGTTGGAGGGCAGCCCGTTGGAGCCATAGGCGAATGGCGTGCCGCAAAAGCCCGTCGGGCTGCCCGGACTTGCTTGGGTTTGCCGCGTATCGAAAATCTCTCCGGCATACGTCATGCGGCCATTGCAATCCAGCACTCCGGTCGGCGAGGTCGTATCGAGATAGCTCGAAAAGTCGCCATTCCGCTGCGCAAGCGTCGGAACCTGCGATGTCAGGGTCTGGCTCTGGCGGATACGAAGCCCTTCATAATCGCCAAAGGCGAACAGCTTATCGTGAATGATGGGGCCTCCGAGCGTTGCTCCAAATTGATTCTGTTTATAAGGCGGCTTGTTTGCATCGAAGAAATTCCGCGCGTCCAGCTTTTCGTTGCGGAGGAACTCATACAGCACCCCGTGGACTTCGTTGGTGCCGCTTTTGATAGTGGCGTTCACGATCGCGCCGTTCGCGCGCCCGAACTCGGCGCCGTAGGAATCGGTCTGCACCTTGAATTCCTGCAAGGCATCAACCGAGGGCATCACAACGTAATTCGCTTCATTCAGAAGATCCGGCAGGTTCGAGTTATTATCGACGCCG
Organism: Bryobacterales bacterium KBS 96; assembly: GCA_000381625.1. Lineage (GTDB taxonomy): Bacteria > Acidobacteriota > Terriglobia > Bryobacterales > Bryobacteraceae > KBS-96. The sequence continues at coordinate 4,979,821 of KB906767.1, read as the reverse complement.
TCCAGCAGGAAATTGTTCTGCAAAGACCGAGCTCCATTGGCGCTGAAGCCAAACCCGGTCTGATCGCGCGCTCCCGGTTCGCTAGTGGTGACACCGGCCGTCAACTGCGCCAACTGAACCGCATTCCGCCCGTTCAGCGGCAAGCCCGACATCAAGCGGCTATTTACCACTTGCCCGCGCTCCGAAGTATCGGTTTCAAGCAGTGGCGCCGTTTCCTGAACCTGAACGGTTTCGCGGACTTCGCCGGGCTGCAGAGAAACGTCGATGCGCCGGCGCTGCTGCACGTCGAGCGTGATGGGACCAACCTCGCTGGTCTTGAAACCCTTCGCCTTGATCGAGACCCGATATGTGCCAATACGGACGGGGCTGATGGTCCATTCTCCGGTGGTGTCGCTAGTCCCGCGATACGTGAAATTGGTGCCGGTGTCCGTCGCTGTAACTTCAGCGCCCGGAACGCTGGCCCCGGTGGGATCGAGCACACGACCCACCAGCGCGGCAGTATCCTTCTGGGCGAAACCAGCGAACGAGCACAATATCAGTAATGCCGCGGAACGAAAGGCGTATTTCATGGACTAACTCTCCTGTGAACCCTTTCTAGACCCATACGTAGCGAATTGTCCTGAGGGGTACGTGTCGAAAGAAAAAATCGTAACCGCCACTGAGGCAGGGACCGGGCGCCAACGCCCGGCGCAGGCGGATGACTATCTTGCGGCGCAGTTTTTGATCGTTTTCGATATCTTTCGTTGTAGCATCGAGTGTAAGAGGAGTGGCTAAAATTTGTCAAGCAATATGGGAGCCAACTGCCGTTACGGCCGCGACTCGGTAGTACTTCATGCCGCCTCAGTTTGACGTTTTCGGTTGCTTACGATAATCTTCGCTGTGAAAGGTGGCCTACCTGATTCGATTATTTGCTATTCCGTTGCTATCTCTGAGCGTCCTGTGTCTACTCGCTTCCTCGGCGCTAGGAAGTGAAGTAATGACCAGCCTTTACTCAGAAGGCGCCCCCGCTTTGTCGGCAGACCCGTCCGCGCCGTTTTGGACAGACGCGCCACGCGTTCGCTCCCAAGCGGACCAGTACGGCCGTCCTGTGCCAGGGTATGAGCTTGAAGTGCGCTCGCGATGGACGAAGCAGGATCTCTATCTGTTATTCATCTGTCATCACCAGTCACCGCTCTATCTGAAGCCCAATCCGTCGCAGACCACCGAAACGAACGAGCTGTGGAATTGGGACGTGGCGGAAGCCTTTATTGGCGACGATTTCAAACAGATCGAACAATATAAGGAATTCGAGGTATCGCCACAAGGCGAATGGGTGGACTTGGCGATTAACCGCCTGCCGCATTCGACAGAGCTGGGCGTGCGATGGAACTCGGGCTTCGAGGTAAAGGCGAAGACCAACCCAGGTGGCGGCGTCTGGTACGGAGAAATGCGGATTCCGTTCTCAGCTATCAGCAAAGCTGCGCCTCACGATGGATTGGAACTGCGCGCCAATTTCTATCAGATGCAAGGCGAACTGCCGGATCGGAAACAGATCGCCTGGCAGCCAACTTATTCCAGCACATTTCATGTTCCGAAGGCGTTTGGCCGGATTCGGTTGGAGACGCAGCCCCGTTAGGATCGCCCGTCGATGCCCGAAGAGACTGCCACCTCGCCGCGACCCACTGCAAGCTTCCGGCGGGTTCTCCGCCTGCAAGACCTGATCCTGTACGGCATTATCATCATCCAGCCAACCGCGCCCATGCCGGTCTTTGGAGTGGTGAGCCAGCAGGCTCGCGGGCACGTGGTCACCGCCGTCCTGATCGCCATGGTGGCCATGCTGTTCACCGCCATCAGTTACGGGCGGATGGCGCGCGTCTACCCAAGCGCGGGCTCCGCCTACGCGTACGTCACGAACGAGATACATCCGAGCCTCGGCTATCTCACAGGCTGGAGCATTACGATGGACTACTTGCTGAACCCCATCATCTGCACAATCTGGTGCAGCAAAGCCGCCGGCAACTTTCTTCCGTTTATTCCGTATCCCTTGCTTGCCATTGCGTTCGCATTGTTGTTTACCGTATTGAATCTGCGCGGCATCGAAACATCGGCGCGCCTAAACCAATGGCTTGTCTATTCCATGGGCGTGGTTGTCGCTATCTTTTTCGGCTACGCGACTGCCTATCTACTGCGGCAGCCCCATCTGACCGGCATCGATTTCCTGCGCCCGTTCTATGACCCGCAAACGTTCTCCGTGGGCGCCCTCTCGTCCGGCACGGCGATCGCAGTGTTAACATACATCGGCTTCGACGGAGTCTCTACGTTATCGGAAGAGGTGGAAAATCCCCAGCGGAATATCCTGCTGGCGACGGTGCTGACGTGCCTGATTACGGGCGTGCTTGCCTCCCTCGAAGTGTATGCCGGTCAGTTGATATGGCCGAATTTCCGTCACTATCCCGACGTCGATACGGCGTTCGTCTACGTCGCGGCGCGAGCGGGCGGCATGCTTCTGTTTACGATTGTGAATCTCACGCTCCTGGTGGCGACGGTCGGCTCGGGTTTCGGATCGCAACTGGGAGCAGCCAGGCTGCTCTATGGAATGGGCCGGGATAATGTGATCCCCCGCAAATTTTTCGGCAAGCTCGATCCGATCCGGCAGATTCCACGCAATAACGTCTTGTTCAGCGGCGCATTGGCGTTAATTGGGGCACTGACGCTCAGCTACCAACTTGGCGCGGAATTGTTGAATTTCGGCGCCTTCATCGCGTTCATGGGTGTGAATGCCGCCGCCTTCATCCACTACTGCGTTCGGCAACGGAAGCGCGCCTGGACCGATTGGCTTCCTCCCGCCGCGGGATTTATCGTCTGCTTTTATATTTGGCTGAACCTGAGCCGCCCAGCTAAAATCACCGGCAGTATTTGGCTTTGTGCCGGACTGCTCTATGGGCTGACGCGCGGAAGTTTGAGGCGACGCCCCGAATCTGCGATTTCGTGATTTCTCATGCGACAACTAACACCATCTAGCGAAGCTCACATCCGGCCAGCCGGCGCCATAACACACGCCGAGATCTTTCAGCAACCACGGCTTTGGCCGACGACGCTGAATATCGTGCGGCAGAGCGCGTTCGTTGCCGAGGCCTTTCCAGGGCCGGTTGTCGTCACCGGCGCCGGCACATCGGCGTACGCTGCCGTGGCGGTTGCCGAAGCCTGGAGAAACGCGCAGGGCATACCGACCACCGATCTGCTCCTCGATCCAACACCGTTCTATCAGAAGGAGGGATTGCTCATTTCGCTGGCGCGATCCGGCGACAGCCCTGAAAGTGTCGGCGTCGTCGAAAAGGTGCGGCGGCTTTTTCCGGCTGTAAAGCATCTCGCAATTACCTGCAACGAGAACGGGAAACTGGCGAATGCACCCGGCGTCAACGCTATTGTTCTCGATCCGCGGACGAACGACCGCAGCTTGGCGATGACCAGCTCGTTTTCGAATCTTGTGCTGGCCGGCTTGGCGCTCCGCCACGCCGGATGCCTCTCTTCTGATCTTCCCGCCATCGCCGACCGGGCACAATCAAACCTGCTGGAGTTCGACGAGCGGGCAAAAGCCATCGCGAGCCGGCCGGTTTCGCGCATTGCAATTCTCGCCTCGCGCCCACTATTCGGCGCGGCCCGCGAAGCATCGCTGAAAATCCTGGAGATGACCGCCGGCAAGTGCGTGGCGATTCCGGAAACATTTCTCGGCCTGCGCCATGGTCCAATGAGCTTTTTGCGCGCCGATACTCTCGTCCTATGTTTCCTGTCCACGAACCCGCTGTTCCGGCGTTATGAAGAAGATCTGGTTTCGGAGTTGAAAGCCAAAGGACTGGGCTATATCGCGGGAATCGGCCCGGAGGATTGGCCCCGCAATCTCTTCAACGACTTTATTCCGGCTAGTGCGCCCGGTCTGCCGGACTTTCTGCGAACGCCATTCGAAATCATGTTCCCGCAGTTGCTCGCCTACCGGCTCAGCTTGCAGGCGGGATTAAATCCCGATAATCCCAGCCCCGATGGAGTGATCACGCGAGTAGTGAAGGGTGTGCGAATTCATGAAGGATGACAAGATGCTCGATTGCATCGTCGCCGGTGACGCCAACGTCGACCTGATGGTGAACGGCGCGCCGGAACCCGAGTTCAATACGGAGAAGCTTGCCGAGAGCATGGATCTGGTTCTGGGCGGCTCGAGCGCGATTACCGTGTTCAATCTCGCGCGATTGGGTACGAGGACCGGGTTCACTGGAGTGGTCGGACAAGATTCCTTTGGCGATTTTGTCGCGCAGCGCATGGCATTCGCGGGCGTCAATCTGGACTGCTTGCGGCGTCATCCAAAAGAAAAGACCGGCATCACCATCTGGCTCAGTCGCAAGAAGAAGCGTGCCGCCATCACCTGCCTTGGGACAATCGCAATGTTACGGGCAGGCGACGTTAAAGAAGATTATCTGCGCGAGGCGCGGCATCTGCATATCGGGCACTACTTTCTGCTGCAAGAGTTTCACAAAGGTGCGGCGGCGCTCTTTCGAAAAGCAAAGCGGCTCGGACTCACGACGTCGCTGGACTGCAATTACGATCCAACGGGCAAGTGGGATTCGGGCATCCGGGACGTTCTTCGCTATACCGATATCTTTTTTCCTAATGAAGACGAAGCGAGGCATCTGACCGGCGCGGAAACGGCTGATGCAGCCGCAAGAGAACTAGCGAGCTTGGCCGGGACGGTTGCCGTGAAGCTGGGCGCAAGAGGAGTGTTTGTGCGCAGCGATGGCGTGACCTTTCGAAAGCCGGCGGCCAAAACAAAAGTTGTCGACACGACGGGCGCGGGCGACAGCTTTAATGCCGGATATCTCTCGCGCTTTCTGAAGGGCGCGGGCATCGAGGAATGCACTCAGGCCGGGCTGGCCGCAGCCGCGCGCTGCGTGGCGCAGGTAGGCGGAACCGCCGCCTTCGAATCCCCAAAGCCATGGGCGCCCAAACAGGCCAATGTCATTTAGTTTCTCCAGATCCGGGCGTCCGCTCCCTCACGGTCGCGGTTCAGTGCTTTCCACACCTGCACCGAACCGCGACCGTGAGGGAGTCCCCATGGTCCTGCGGCCCGCAGAGTCGCATGAAGACACCGTTCGACCCGCGCACTCACGTGCGGCGGCTCTGTTTCCGGGTAACCTCGATACGGAGCCGCCTTGCGTCAGCAAGCGGGTTTTCCGGAGCCCGTGTAACGCCCGGTCACCTGCACCGAACCGCGACCGTGAGGGAGTGGACGTCTTTGCCGGCGTCTTCAACAGCGCCGCCTCTTTCAACCGAGTGGATGATTGGTTTGCCATAACTGAGTTTCATCATTGCCGTTGCCATGGTTCTGGTGGGCGCCCAATCCGCGCCGGACGCGTTATTCGTGGCGCAGGCTCTCAGCCTGCAGCGTCGATACTCGTCTCGACGAATGACGTTCGGGCCGGGCATGCCCGGCCCACAAGAATGGTCCCCGGCCGTAGGGGCGAGGCATGCCTCGCTCTTGCAAGTAAACGCCCGACACGAGTATCTGCGCCGCCATCGATGCTTAGTAACCTGAAATGCCTCGATCACTAAGCAACCCTGCTCCCAAAGGCGCTGCTGTTGTCGCTCATAGCGGCGGCCCCACGCCCGTAATCAATGCAAGCCTGCTCGGAATCGTAGAGGAAGCCCATATGCACCCGGAGATCACCGCCCTATATGGAGCGCGGTTCGGTATTGCAGGCATCCTCTCCGAAGACTTCATCGATCTCTACCGGCAACCGGAAGCCACGTTGAAAGCGGTTGCACGCACGCCGTCGTCAGCCCTCGGCACGTCGCGCCGGGAAGTTGGCGCAGCCGAACTGGCGCAGGCTCTCGATGTGTTTCGAGCGCACGGCATACGCTATTTCTTTTACAACGGCGGAAACGGCTCCATGGGCACCGCGCACCAAATTCAAGCGATAGCGAGCGCTGCCGGTTACGATCTCCAGGTGATCGGCATTCCGAAAACGATCGATAACGATCTGCTCGAAACCGATCACACTCCGGGGTATGCCTCAACAGCCCGGTTTTTTGCATCCGCGGTGCGCGACATCGGCGCGGACAACCGGGCTCTGCCGGGACAAGTGGAGGTCATCGAGATCCTGGGCCGCAATGTTGGCTGGCTCGCGGCAGCCACTTCGCTCGCCCGCGCGGAACCCGACGATGCGCCGCATCTTATCTATTTCCCCGAACAGCGCCTGCCGCTCGACAGGCTGCTCTCCGACATCGAACGGATATTCCGGCGATTGAATCGCTGCGTCGTTGCGGTTTGCGAGGGGCAATTGGACGAGAACGGGGAGCCGTTCGGCGCGGACGTTCGGTCGGGATCGCGTGGAAGTCTCGCGATGAACCTGGCGCATCGACTCGCTCTGCTTGTGATGGAGCGCCTGAAGATTCGCGCCCGCAGCGAGAAGCCTGGATTGCTTGGCCGCGCCTGTACGGCGTGCATCTCGGATGTGGATTGGAAAGAGGCGCGCCGCTGCGGCAACGCGGCAGTCTCTGCCGCCATCCGGGGAGAAACCGGCAAGATGGTCACGCTTCTACGTGACAGCGGAGCAGAATACACGATGGAAACCGGTCTTATCGGTCTCGATCGCGTTGCTTTTTTAGAGAGACCGTTCCCCGCCGAATGGCGCAACCAGGACGGCAATGACGTTTTGCCTCAGTTTCGCGACTACGCGGCGCCGTTGGTTGGAACCATCGAACGTCATCGGATGCTGGTGGATGCTCCCGTTTCTAAATCTCTCAATATCCTGCATACGGAGGAATCGTGAATCGTAGACAGCTAATGAAAGCCGTTCCGGCAGCGGTTGCCGGAGCAAGTATGAAACCGGCGATGGCACAGTCGCGAAAGAACGCGCCGAAAGGTGGCGTGCTGCCGCTCGAACAGTACGAGCCGAAGAGCATGCTACATGCCGGCGAAACTCATGTCCCCCGCTCGCGTTTTCCGCTGATCGATTTCCACACTCACCTCACGTGGAGCGGTGAACTGAGCGGCAAAGATGAGGTGAAGCTTATCGAAAAGCCGGAAGAACTGCTCCCGGTGATGGATCGCAAGAACATCCATACGATGGTGGATCTCACGGGCGGGTACGCCAACGGATTGAATGAGTCGATTCGCCTGCTTCAGGATGCTCACCCCGGCCGGTTCATCGTGTTCACTGAGCCGTGGTGGAGCAAGATCGAAGACCCGAACTATCCGAAATTTCAGGCGGATCAAATCGAAGCCGCGCATAAAGCCGGCGCGAAAGGCATCAAGGTCCTCAAAATCCTCGGCCTGTATTTGCGGGAGCACGTCAAGACAGGAAAGCTGGTTGCCATTGACGACCGCCGCTTCGATCCGATGTGGGAAGCAGCCGGCGCATTGAACATGCCGGTCGCGATGCATATCTCGGACCCAGAGGCATTTTTCCTGCCGATCGACCGATTCAACGAGCGCTGGGAAGAGTTGCACGCGCATCCCGATTGGTCGTTCCATGGTAAAGATTTCCCAAGCAACAGGGAACTCCAGGAGGCGCGCCGGCGCGTGATGAAGAGGCATCCCAAAACACAGTTCGTTTGCCTGCACGTCGCCGATTCCGAAAACCTGGCGTATGTAGGCGAATGCATGGACGAACTTCCCAACATGGCGGTAGACATCGCTGCGCGTATCGGCGAACTGGGACGTCAGCCTCGCGCTTCGCGGAAATTCTTCGATAAATACCAGGACCGCATCGTTTTTGGCACCGACGCGGTTCCAAAGGGCTACGAAACTCCCCAGCAGGTATTCGAGGATGCCCTTTATGAGATTTATTACCGCTTCCTCGAAACAGAGGATGAATACTTCGACTATGCTCCGTCGCGAGTTCCGCCGCAGGGCCGCTGGCGGATCTACGGCATCGGACTGCCGGAAGACATTTTACGAAAGGTCTACCGGGACAATGCCGCCCGATTCCTGGGCCTCAGAGCGTAGCTAAGTTGGCGGAGGCGTGCCTCGGCCCTAGAGCCGGGCATGCCCGGCCCGCGAGTGAGCGCGCGGGTTGCAATCGCCCAACGCCCTCATTCAACGATGTTGATTGTGCCGCGGCATGCCCCTGCCCCGCACGAGCAAGGCACCTTCTCCACATACTTGTCGAAGCGATAATCCACGGTAAGTTCTTCGCCCTTGCGAATATCACGAAGGCTGACGTAGAGTATGTGTCCTCGTACGATGCGAGCCACTAAATTGGGTTCGCATGAATGGTTGATGTACTGGGCTCCCGATCCGCCGGCGGAGCCGTCGATCGTCCAATAGAGATCGAGCGTGAATAGATAATTCAGAGGCCGTTCAGCCCTTTTCTTGGTTTCACGCCGGCTGATACGCTCCCCCGTGTACTCGATGACCTTACGATGCGCGGGAATGGATTCCGCGGCATAAACGCCCCAACGATGAATCTTCGAAGGAGCGATTCGCAAGCGGAAGCAGGCGAATTCGGGACTAATCTGCGGGCAGGAACCGTTCCCTGTGGAATGCGCGGCGGACTTACGAGTCATCTATCAACTAAGTTAGCCGATTCGCGGGCTTGTTACTTGGTTTTTTCTTTTAGTACATCCACAAGTTCCTGGACGGCGGCAGCGCTCTTCTTGAGAGCGCCCGCTTCTTCCGCGCTCAGCTTGATCTCATAGATCTGTTCGACGCCCTTCGCCCCCAGTTTTACCGGCACCCCAACAAACAATCCATGAATTCCGTATTCGCCTTCGAGGTGAACGGCGCAGGGCAGAACCTTTTTCTTGTCCTTTAGAATAGATTCCACCATTTCGCAGGTGGAGGCGGCCGGTGCGTAATAGGCGCTACCGGTTTTGAGGTGCCTCACAATCTCGGCGCCGCCATCTCTGGTCCTTTGCACGAGCCGATCGATCGTCTGCTGGTCCATCAATTCGGTGATGGGAATGCCGGAAACATTGGTGAATCGCACCAGCGGCACCATGGTATCGCCGTGGCCGCCAAGCACCATCGCGGTGACATTCTCGAACGAGACATTCAACTCTTCCGCAATGAACGTACGGAAGCGGGCGGTATCGAGAACGCCGGCCATGCCGATCACGCGCTCGCGAGGAAAGCCCGAGGCCTTCGCCGCCGTCCAACACATGGCGTCGAGAGGATTGGTCACCAGGATCAGGATGGCATTGGGAGAACGCTTCGCGACCTGCTCGGTTACTCCCTTGATCACTCCGTAGTTCGTCATCAGAAGGTCGTCGCGGCTCATGCCCGGTTTACGGGCTATGCCAGCGGTAATGACGACAATGTCGGAATCCGCCGTTTCGTCATAGCCGTTCGTGCCGGTGATCTTGACGTCGTATCCCTCGACAGGAGCGGACTCGAGCATGTCGAGGCTCTTGCCCTGCGGCACTCCCTCGACGACATCGACCAGCACAACATCGGCGAGTTCCTTAGCGGCGACTTTTTGCGCAGTATTGGCGCCTACGTTTCCCGCGCCGACAACCGTTACTTTTTTTCTCATGAGATTCTCCTGGCCGGAAAACGGCTTACAGCAGTACTGAAAAGAAAATGCCGTTCGGCTTCAGGTGGACAGCAAAGCATTCATGCGTGGCTGCCCGGAACTTCGAGTATATCGTAGGGATTTTGTATACCTGCCGTACAACGGACCAAGAATTTCATGTAGGGGCCGAGCATACCCGGCCCGCGCGTAATTCCGCAATTTTCAAAAGTGAGTAATGCCTTCTTACAGAAGCGCCCCAAAGATCGCGCCGATCATCAGTGGGAAGAAATGGGCTGACGCTAACACAAAGCCGCCCGCGCCGGCAAGAAAGCCAAGCAGGGGAAGCCCCAGCAGCACCGACGCAAAGAAGAAGAGGATAATACCCAGCACAATACCGGGCAGCAGGACAGCGAGTACCGCATTACCGACGCTGCCGGCTTTTCGGCCGCCTACAAATCCCGCAATCAGTGGACCTGCAATCGGAAGCCAGAACAGAAGGATGGATAGGATAAACATCCACACGATAGCGCTGCCGATGCTGCCAGATCGATCTGCCATCTCTCAAGTTTCTCATGGGTACAAAACCCGCCGATCTCTTGACGTATCCAGTTTTTGTTCAAGGCTCGCGCACGGTGAGCACGCGATCCGCTTTCCGATCGGCCAATTTCTGCCGCCGTCCGCTCGGCCAACGAATCTCAATCGCGTCAACCGTATCGCTGGCTCCTAAGCCAAAATGCAGGCGAAAATCGCTTTGCGAAAGATAGCTGCCCCCGCTTCGGACTTCAGCCAACTGTGTGCGCCCCCCGGCAATCAATTTCACACGTGCGCCAATGGCCGAACGATTCGAATGCGTTCCCTCCAACTTAAGATCGACCCAATGGCCCGGAGGCGATGCCGCCAGTTTCAGCAGAGATGGCGGTTCGTTCTGATTATTGACCAGAACTTCGACGGCGCCATCATTATCGATATCGCCAAATGCGGCGCCCCGCGCGGAGTGGCGTTCCAAAATGGCGGGACCACTATCTTCCGATACATCCTTGAAACGCTTATTCCGGAGGTTGTGATAGAGAATGGCTCGCTCTTTATAGTGGATATCGATCTTCAACTTCTCGACTTCGGGGAACACGTGGCCGTTCACCAGCAGAAGGTCGGGCCACCCGTCATTGTCGTAATCGAAGAACCCGGCGCCCCAGCCAACGAAGCGCGTGTTTCCGCCCATTCCGGCAGCTAACGTAACCTCGTCGAAATTGGCGTCACCGCGATTGAGATAGAGCGTTTCCATTTCGTCGCTGAAGTTAGATCGGAAAATGCTAAAGTGGCCGCTACCGTCGTAGTCCGCCGAGTCCACGCCCATGCCGGATAAAGCCCTTCCGTTCGCATCCAGGGCAACACCACGCAGCAAGGCCTCCTCTTCGAACTTCCCTCCGCCTTGATTCATATACAGCAGCGATGGAGTCTGATCGCAGGCCACGTAAATGTCGGGCAGACCATCGTTATTGAAATCGCCCGTCAATACACTGAGGCCATAATGGCCGAACGGTTTCGCCACGCCCGATTGTTCGGAGATATCGCTGAACGTCCCATCGCCATTGTTGCGATAAAGAAGGTTCCGATCGAATGGGAGCCCGCGCGGACCGCAGTTGACCGGCAGGCCGCGGTAATAGCAATAAGGATTTGCTCCCGGTTTCGGCGTTGTCGCTGGATCGAATTTTACGTAATTGGAGACAAATAGATCGAGGCGGCCGCCGTTGTCGATATCGACGAAAGCACAGCCGGTGTTATAGCGCGTGCGGTCTTGCGTCAGATGCGCCTTCGCTGTCACGTCTTCAAAGCGCTTACCGGCTATGTTGCGATAGAGATGGTTCTGGCCCCAATACGTGACAAACAGGTCCGTAAATCCGTCGTTGTCATAGTCACCCGCGCAGACTCCCTGCCCCCATCCGCTTGAATGCAAACCTGCCTGATCGGTTACGTCGCGGAAATGGTCATGCCCTTCGTTGTGATACAAGCGATTTGTGCCGCCATCGCCGGAAACAACAAAGAGATCGGGTAACCCGTCGTTATCGTAGTCGAATATGGCGACGCCGCTGCCGGTGGTTTCGACGATGAACTGCTTGGCCGTATCGCCGCCGTTCGGGAAAATGGCCGTCAGCCCCGCTTCTTTTGCGATATTTCGAAAATCGGGTTTCCAGATTGAGTTCGCGCCAGACAGAATACAAGCGAGAACAAAACCCACAGCGGCGGTTCGCAGCATCACTGTTCCGGCGGCTTCTCGCCTAACTTCTTAAGGAAGTTTGTGAACTCACCTTCGGGCGGCCGCTGCAAGCGGTCCAGTGTTTGTTGTTCGGCGCGCGCCTTTTCCATCTGGCCGGAATCGCGATACGCCATCATCAACGCATAGTGCGCGGCCTCATTGGAGGGTTGCAGCGCAATGGCGTGATGAAGCGCCGGGATCGCGTCGCTATAGCGCTTCGCCTGCAAATCGAGTTTGGCAAGGGCAACCAGCGCCTCCGGAAAGTCCGGCGAAAGCTTCAGAGAGCGCTGAAAGTGCAGCGCGGCATCGTCGCGTTTGCCTTGTACCTGTGCGATCTGGCCAAGCTGAAATTCCGTCGCGGCATCCTCGGGGTTGATCTGCCGCTCCGCCTCAAATTCGCCACGTGCGCTTTCCAATGCCTCGGCGCCATGGGATTGCATCAGCAGAGCGCGCCCAAGATCGTAATGCAACCCGGGCGCTTTCGGATTCAAGGCAATCGCCCGGCGATACTCCGCCGCCGCTTCGTCATAGCGCGCTTGCACCTCGAAGATTTCAGCGGAAAGCTGATGGACTCTATAAGAGGCGGGCGTTCGCTGGAACATCGCAAACGTTGCCTCGTTGAAAGCCCGCATGTGGAATTTCGCCAGCGCGTAAAGCACATCGGCGTCATTCGGGAACCGGCGCTCCAGTTCCTGAAGCGTTTCGAATGCTTTGGTTTCGTTGCCGGCGGACTGCTCGCATTTCGCCGCGGCCAGACCGGCCATCCGGGAGAGATCCGGACTGGGCAAGTGGAATCCGACCGTTAGCGCGGGCATAGCGGGCTTGCACTCGTTCAGGGCAGCTTGTGTAAGGCCAAGAAACACGCGTGCGTCGGGATCGTTCGCATTGTCCTTTGTTGCGGATTTGAGCTTTTCGAGAGCGACGGAGTAGCGTCCGTCGCGAAATGCGGCAATTCCTTCGTCGCGTAGATTGGCGCCGCACGCGGGCCAGACGCACAGGAAACCCGCTCCGGCAATAACTGCCAGATACCTCATTCGACCGTGAAGGCGCGGCGCGCCGTCGCCGATATTAATGTCCCGCATCGTCCAGCACCAGGTCCGCATTTCCATAACGATGATGCAGACGGCCCTCGTAATAGCGAAAGCTTAGGAGCGGGGGTAAACCCGGCGCGATTTGAGGCTTCGTTGAAACACGCCGCGATGGCGTTTCCGCCAAGCCAACGCAGCGGCCGGATTCGGCGATCGTTTGAATCAACGTTCGGGCGGATTCATCCCGCAACGGAGCCGATGCGGGCCCCGCTTGCGCCACCAAAAGAAAGCTAAGTATCCACAATGGCGTCATGGATGCTGCTCCAATTCACGTAGCGCGCGTTCCGCGATTTGATTTCCAGGTTTTCTCGCTAATAAGCGCTGCATCACTTCCCGCGCTCTCTCAATTTGACCCTGTCGGGCATAGATACGCCCCAGGTTCAGATAAAGGATATCCTCATCGGGCGCCACTCGGATACCGTATTCATAGGCGGCGAGCGCCTCGTTTGCTTTTCCCGTTTCCAGGTAGAGTACACCAAGATTATTGATGGCCATCCCATAATCGCGGCGCTCGGCGATCGCTTGTTCAAACAGCTTGCGCGCCTCGTCGCTATGGCCCTCTTTTGCAAATAGCAAACCTAGACCGTTGGCTGCTTCGGCGTTATGCGGATCGTTCACCAGCGCGCGCCGGTAGTACCGTTCCGCTTTCTCTCGATTGCCTAATTTGCTGGCGGCTTGCGCGGCGTTCATCAATGCGTATGGCAAGTCTGGTTTTAGGGATAGCGCCTTCTCATAGCAATTAAGCCCTTCCGTGGCATTCTTGCGCGCATCGAATACACCGCCCAGATCGGACCACGCATCCGCGTACTCCGGATCGATTGCAAGCGCTTTGCGTATGTATTTCTCCGCCTGATCGATGCGGTTTGCTTCAAGATGTATCTGGCCTACCAGCAGCACCACGCGTGAATTGTCCGGCGTATCCCGCAGAACTTCTTCAAGATAAGGAAGAGCCGGTTCGTTGAATCCTGCCCACAATAGGGCGGCGCCGAACTTGAAATAATCTCGATGCGGTTGACGATAATACGTCCCGCTTAACGGCAGTCCGCGTAGCGCCGCCGAACCGCCTGAAAGCGTCGTCAGATCACCACGAACATTGCCGGCGGAAGGTATCTGTTCGTACACCTTCACGACTTTGCCGCCCGTGTTCAAGAGCATGGCGAATGGCGTGACGAGCGGCGCCCGGTAATCGAACAGATATCGACGGAAGATACTCCAGACCTCGCGCTTGTTTGGGCTAGCGGCGGATAGATCGACCATCCGCACCGGCACGCCCGCGGGTTGTCTGACAGGCTCGCTCCCTTTCAGGATCAGCAAAGCTGGACCTGGCTGCGGCTCCGGCAACGGAAGCGGTTGCAGCAACCACGTCGAGTGCAGCCGCGGCGTATTGTCTACGGTGAACGGGACATCGGGCAGAAGTGAGTGCTTCGCAAAAGGCCGGCGAGAGAGTTCCGCCGATCCTTCCGTGATTTCGTAAACGGCGCCGGCATCGAGCGGCGGCATTTCCTGTACCAGCCCGGACGGCCATGTAATCCGAATCCGTTCAGCGCGCGCCGATTGCCCTAGGCCGACGATCACGCGTTTCGAGTGCTGCGAGATGTAACCGTTGCCGGCATCCAACCACACGGCCCGGCCGTTCACTTCGATCTTGACGCCAATTGCATCGCGATTCGACTTAGTCCCGTGCAAATCGAACGCGATCGAATGATTCTTCGCGGCGCAATTGTTCTGCATGATGCGAATCTGCGGGCCCATACGGCTCTTGAGAATGACGTCGGGGCGGCCGTCGCCATCGAAATCGGTGATCGCCAGCGCGCGGCTGTCGTCCGCAAAATCCAGCCCGCTGACGCCCGAGACATCGTAGAAGCGGTCTCCACGCCGGACGTATACGACGTTGGGCTCCCGGCCGCTCCACGAATAGTCTTCGCGAATGAACTGATTGATTGCATTCCAGCCGTTCTCATACGCGCTGGATTCTTGCACGGTCTGAGGCGAATGCGCCACAACCTGCCGCCAGAAGAAGCTCATCGTGTCCTTCTCCGACGTGTTGCTCAGCATGCCGCACGTAACGACGATTTCGGGGCTTCCGTCATTATCCAGGTCGCGGCCTACGCTCGACCATGCCCATCGCCCCATTGCAACCTGCTCCCGGTCCGTCGTTTCCTCGAACTTGCTATCACCGCGATTATGAAACAGCGAATTGCCTTTGGTATGCCGGTGATATGCCTCAGCCATGCCGGCCCCCTGCGCGGGCGCAAAATGCGGGCTGCGTACGACGCGCTGCCCCGAAGCGCTCCACATATTCGCCACGTACAGATCGGGGCGTCCGTCGCCGTCGTAATCGAACCACGAAGAGCTCATGCCCGGCCCCAGGTCTTCGATGCCCGCTTCGGCCGCCACGTCGGTGAACTTGCCCTCGCGATTGCGATAGAAGTTATTCCGCCCGAAGTCATTCGCGACGTAGAGGCTCGGCCAGCCGTTGCCGTCGACATCGCACCATGCCGGGGCAAAGCTGAAGCGGTGATTGTTCTGGTTCATGCCGGCTTCCGCCGTAACATCTTCGAATACGCCTGCGCCGTTCTGGTCCAACCTGTTACGAAACAGAAAATTCGGCGGGCCGTTGTTCGCATCGTGGTACGGAACCGCGTATGTATATTGCGCCTCACTTTGGAAATAGATGTAACAGCAGAGATACAGATCCAATTTGCCGTCTCGGTCGTAATCGGCGGCAGCCATGCCGGTGAATCCACCCTGCGGCTTGGTCGCGAAACGAAAAACGTCGTCGCGCAATCGGAACCGATTGCCTTCATTCAAGTAGAGCAAAGGACCGGAAGCACGAAGCACAACTAGATCCTGCCGGCCCGAGTTACGCAAATCGAGAAACAGTGCCGACGACGTATCGTCGAGCAACCCAACTCCCCAGGCATCCGTGATATCTACGAAATGGCCGTCGCGATATTTGAAAAGCCGGTTGGGAAGGCCGCCCGGCTGGCAAACATAAATTTCGTCCACTCCGTCGTTATCGATATCCCCAACCGCTATGCCGTTGTTGCCATATATATCGATGCCCGAAGCAGGGTCAAGGCGCGCGCGCCAATACGGGACGCCGCGAGAGAACTGCTCCTGAAAGGCCGCGCAGCCCTCGAACGCAGCCCCCGTTACATCTCGAAACATCGGCTCCGTAAGCGAAGCTCGCGTTTCTTCCAGCGGTGCAAGCGATGCGAGTCTATTGGCCTGCCAACGAGCTTTCCAGCGGCCAACCGTGTATAGCAGGCGATCGCCGTTGCGGCTCACTACCTCGTACCGGACCATGTCATCCGGCAATATGAAGAATCGCGAACGACGAATAATTCCCAAGGAATCGAGCCAACGCGTGAAGCCGGAATCCGGAAGCGCCTCGTCACCTTTGAATACGGCAACGTCAACATCCGGACCGGCAGACCGCCAGTCGGCGGCAAGCAGGCTAACTCCGCGGAAATCCGGGGAAACCGGCAACACGCGTGCGGTGACGGCTTTTTGCAGCGCCGCTTCCGCCTGCATTGCCGCTGCTTCCTCGGGAAATTCATCGTGCCCCGGAGCCAGAAAGGCTTCCAACTTCAAATATGGCGCTTGATGAGCGGTCTCTTCACAGTAGGCCGGAGGAGGATCGAACAACTGTGCAAGAACCGGAACTGCGCAGGCCGAAGCGAGGAACGTTCTACGCCTAATCGGTTTCTCGGGCCAGTTCACTGCTGTCCTGCGTTTTCAAACGGAATTTCCTCAAGTTTATCGCGGCCTTCCACCGCGCGGACGGTCCGATCCGTCCCGACATTCGTCCAGCTTTGCGCCAAACCGTTCGGCCAGCGAACCTCCAACTGATCCACTCGCGTGCATGGGCCCACGCCAAAATGTAGCGTGAATGAGTTCTGCGAATAAAAGCTGGAGCCGCCCAGCAAGGAACTGACGCGCTTCCGGCCTCCCGCCGTGACAGTCACTAGCGCGCCGATTGCGCTCCGATTCGATTTCGTTCCGGTGAGCGATACGTTCAGCGAGTGCCCTGACGGAGGCGCAAAGTTATGCAGCAGCGTCGGCGTCGAGTTCATGTTGACCAGTACAATTTCCGGTCTGCCATCGCCGTCCAGATCGCCAATAGCTAGACCGCGAGAAGGCCGAGGAGTCCTAAATCCGGTGCCTGCCGATTCCGTGATGTCTCGAAATTTGCCATTTCCAAGATTTTGGTAAAGGAGCGTCGGCTGGTAGTACGTATCACCGAGTTGTTTACCCTCAACTTCGGGATAAACGTGGCCGTTCGCTTCTATCAGATCCGGCCAGCCGTCGTCATCCACATCGATAAACGCAGCCCCCCATCCCAGGAATTGATGCACGCCGAGCCCGGCTTCGCGTGAAACGTCCGTGAAGAACTTTCCGTCATCGTTATGGAACAGAGAGGAGAGGTCGCCCGAGAAATTCGTCTTCGCAATATCCAGCCGTCCGTCGCCATCGTAATCGGCCACGGCGACACCCATGCCCGCCTGTAATTGCCCGTCGAAATTATAAGCGACTCCGGCTTCGACGCCGCGCTCTTCAAACGTGCCGTTGTGGAGGTTATGGAACAGTAGGCTCGGCGTCATATCACAGGCGACGTAAAGATCCGGCCATCCGTCATTATCGAAATCGGCGGTCACGGCGCCGAGGCTGTAGCGGCCCCCTGGCTTCAGAATCCCCGACTTTTCGGATACATCCGTGAACGTGCCATTTCCATTGTTGTGATACAGAATATTGTGCGCGAGCGGTAGACCTCGTGGCCCGCACATCACCGGAATGCCCTTCCACTCGCAATAGCCGCCTTTTCCGGGACGCGGCGTATTCGCAAGATCCAGATCGACGTAATTTGAGACGAACAGGTCAAGATAACCGTCGCGGTCGTAATCGAGAAACGTGCAGCCGGACCCGTATCGCGTCCCGGTGACAGGCAGATGTGCTTTCTCCGTAACATCCTCAAATGTGCCGTCCCCGCGGTTCCGGTAAAGAATGTTGTGACCGAAGTACGTCACAAGCAGGTCGGGATGGCCGTCGTTGTCGTAGTCGCCGACGCAGGCGCCCTGCGCCCAGCCTTCCGCGGTAAGCCCGGCTTTCACCGCGACATCGGTAAAACGGCCCTTCCCTTCATTGCGATAGAGTTGCAAATGCGGATGAACTCCGGACTGAGAGGCATCGAGAGTCGAACCGTTCCCGATGAAAATATCGCTGCGCCCGTCGCCATCGTAGTCGAAGATAGCGGCGCCGTTCCCGGTCGTTTCCAGTATGTAGTCTTTGTGTTTCAGGCCGCCGTAAACATTGCGGCCGGTCAAGCCGGATTGCGCGGCGATATCGCGAAAATCGAGGGCGCTGGGTTTCGGCGTCGCCAGCACCCATGCGGCGGCAAACAACGACGCAAAAACCACGGCAATCCGCATGTAATGGACATTGTAGCTAGTTCAAAATTCGAGCGCTTCAGGCGCATTGTTATAATTGCGTTGAGCCCTTGGGAGGTCGTCTAATGGTAAGACTGCAGACTCTGGATCTGCGTATCGGGGTTCGAGTCCCTGCCTCCCAGCCAACATCCTCCTAATTGCGCCTCATAACCGTCCTATCGGTCTGCGATAACGGACGGATCGGCTCCAATCGTTCCCACCAGTGCGGTAAGATACTTATCCCGTTTCACTCTCATTAACTGCTCACGAGCTGCGGTAACGCGGTAGTTGCAATCAATTTGATAGGGCGGCGTGCTGCTCGCCATATGTTGGTTAAGGGCCGCGGTGTGACGAGTCCAAAGCGCGATGTCGATTGATTGCTTTGCGCTGAGGCGTTCGCGATACCAATCGCTTGCCAGCAACGATTCGCGTGTGAACATCTTCAGAATACAAGGATCGCTCTCGCGCATGCCTTGATACTCGCCATGGGCCATGATGTGCAGCAGCACTTTGACCGGCGGGCACGCAATATCAATGCTCCCATCCTTGAAGTAATTCAGCGCCACGGAGCGCTGTGCTTCGGTAATGGCTTGGACGCCGGACGCGAACATCCCCAGATCTTGCGTCTCGGGACGCAAAATCTCCTCTGGAAAAACGGCGCTCGGCATTTCAAAGATGCGTCCCAGAAAGCGATCGACAAACAGCTCCGTAATGCGATATCCAAGCCTGCTTGCCAGAACCGTTTGTCCATTGAAATCGAAATCTTCCACCTTCTCCAGTAAACCGTTATCGATGAGGAACTTCGGATCGCGCTCCGCAACTCTCATGCGGCACCAGACTTCCGGCACTAACATGCTGTTGTCGTGATCTACGCGGTAATACGGACCGATATATCCGGCGGCGGTGGTGAAGCCGGAATACCCAGTCAGGATAGCGGAAACCAAGGCGTTATTGACGTCCACAACCGGCAACATGGCGTTGAACGGTCCCTTGGTCAATGCGCCTTCGCTGCCGAATCCGGTGGTCGATGGCGATTTCCCGGTCAAGCTGCAGATGAAATCCATGAAGAGCTGCGGCAATTCCTGATAGTGGATCGGGTTATACACCGCAAGCGGCGGCACGCCGGTTTTTGGATCGGGTGGATTGTTTCGACGTCCGGCTAGTACTGAATTGACCGGGAAATACACGGGCTTGTCACTCGGGATCTCGCGCGCCAGGCGCGTTCCTATCTCCGCGATGTACAAATCGCGTGGGTTCACGAGGTCCGGGCGCTTCTGCAGATATCGCGGATTCTTCGAACGCTGCCCATCGACCACTCGGGGATGCGCCGACGAGACCACGAACTCGGTCGCCGGCCTCTCCACAAAATCGCGGAGCAAGCGCTTCATCGATTCGGTGTACTTATCGAACTCAACAATGTGATCGACGATTTCGCGAGCCTGTCCGGCGCCGAGAGGCTCGAAGTTCGAGAGAAAATTTCCCGGAAGCGAGAGATCCCGCTCCGCCTGCTTATCGAACCCGCGATGAATGGCGTCGTCCGGCCGCTGAAACAGAAGGTTCTCGCAGTTGGTAACTAATTTGACGCTCTCGTTGTGATACTCGGCATCCAAATATTCAAGGCTTGCGCTCGGCAGCACCGCGGACGCCGTGATGTCGTCTTCCACCTGAACCTTGTCGGCGGGATTGAAATCGGGGCGTAATTTAAAGATGCGCCAGGAACCCTTCGGATCGTGTCCCACACGAAGATAGTTGGCCACCAGTTTCTGGCGTTCGAACTTCAACTCGTGGCCTGGGAGGCCGTTGATGCGGTCCACTCCGAAATGGCGGCGCCAGTTTTCACCCCAATCCGGCCGGTAATAGCGCTTTACAGTGACCAGCAGTTGCCGTATGGTTTCTGGAATCGTCTCAAGCCACTGGTTGTGCGCATCCGTGTATTCCGGCGAGGGCGTCATCAGTTTGATGACGGAACCCAGCGAGCGTTCCGGGCTCAAGATGGGCCGCTTCGCGCGATGCTCGGAACGCGTCTCCTTATAAATGGTGGAAAAGTCTTTTTCCAGGATTTCCGCGACTTGTTCGATTTCACGTTCGAAATCGCTTACAAAGACGGGACCCGGAAGCATGAGGCTACCGATCGATTTCGAGATTTCCGATTTGCCTCCCCCGGAAACGGTGCAGGGCTTGTGGCAGAGTGTTGGGTCCGCGCGGGATGCGACGAGGCGCCAAGCCGTCCCACCGGTTTGCTTTTCGAGGCGAATTTTCGTGCCCCAGGGAAGTACGTACGTTTCACACGCCCGCAATATCAACTGGTGCGTCTGTCCATCCTGCCGCTGCCATTGCACACTATCTTCGCGAACGCTAAACTCGGCATTTTCCGGAACGTAGAGGATGTCCGGAAAGCGACGATCGATCGCGTAACCTTCGGGCTGGATATCCACCCGGTCACCGAGCCAGTGCATGGCTTCCGTGAACTTCACCTGCTTCGTGAGCACGGTGCGCCCGGCATAAAATTGCTGCCCCAGTACGTACGCCGGAAAGGCGATTGCGCCGCCCGCGTGCTCTTCCTCGCAGAAGCCGAATAAATTTGCCGCGAAGCTGATCTGGGTTTTTACTTCCTTCTTGCAATATCCGTAGTAGTTGTCGGCGATGATGGTCACCATGACCCCGCGATGGTCGCGGCAGACCAGTTTGAACGGCTCGCCATCGTTGTACTCCTCGTCGGAATCGCGCCAGCACACGCCCTCCGCGCGCTGTCGCCCGGTCGCCTCATCGTAATGCGGCAGCCCCAGCGCCTTTTTTTTCAGGCCCAACAGATGCGGCGCCAGGATGACGCAGCCGGTGTGCCCCGTCCAATGCATTACGTCGAGCGCTGCATCGTTTTCAGGAAGGTAGGGATCGCCTCCGTTGCCAAAGATGCACTCGACAAAATCGAGATTACTAACGAGACTCGCGGGCGCAAAGAAACGAGTCTCCATCGTCTTCGCGGGCTCGGATCCCGTTGCCGGACAGACCAGCGGGCGGAGGAGCAATGTAACAAAGAGGCGCACCTGTTCGTGCTGATTTGCCGTAAACGGCAGCGCCATGAGATCTAGCGGCGGAGACAGGGCCGCGGCGAGCAACGAGACAAACGCACGCTTGGGAACGGCGATTTTATCGGCGGGAACAGGGAAGCCCCCTTCGGCGATGTGGAAGACCCCTTTCGTCGTGCGCCGATCGCTCTTTGGATTGTGAAGAATGCCCTGGGCCACCCGGTAAGACTGCAAATAGGGCGACGCCAGGGCATCCCGGTCCGGCGGGAGGGACATAACACGAGCGAGGCCAGGCCGATCCAGCACGAACGTGTCGCCTGGCAGGCGCGGCGCTCCCTCCGGCGCGATGTCGCTGAAATATGCGTCCAGAAACGCCTGGATGCGAGCGTCAGCCGGACAAAGGCGATATCCTAGCAACCGGTCTTTCTGATAATAATTTCGAAGGAGTGGACCAGCGATTTCGAGAGCGTGCCGGTCGGCGGTGCTCTCGCTGAAGGGTTGCGCGAGAGCCGATAATTTCAGATTGATATAGCGGAACAGTTCTTCTTGACGTTCTTCGGAACAGACATCTTGCGGTTGCAAACTCACCGGATCTCCTGTAACTGAAAGCGCGGAAGCGGCTGGAGTAATGTGGCGCGCAAATTGCCGGTTGTCCAGCATCTCGCGAATCCGCTCCATTCTCCGGAATGCCGCAGTTTCGCGGTCCAAACGAAAACTTGGCGTTTTCGTCGCGCCTATTATTATTGTCGCCGATTGAGATCGGGGCCCAGGGAATTGATGTTTGGTTGAACACGTCCGCTCGGTTGAAGACGCTCTGAAAGCGCTGGGCGCGCGGTTGTCCGAACCCGCTCGCCAACGCGAGGCAGCTCTGAGTGGAGGCAATCTGCAATCGGAGCCGCCGCACGCCAGTGCGTGGGTTGTACGGTTGTAGGAGCGTCCGTTGAAGACGTCGGTAAAAACGTCCGCTCCTTGACAGTCGCGGTTCGGTGCTGACATGCGGGTCAGTTTGCAGGATTGCGCGGAGAAAGCGAGCGCGGGCCTACAGGATTCGCGGTCGAAGTTCCTTGCCGGCGATGAGAGGGCACACACCGGCTTTATAAATCGCTTCCTGCTCGCTCGTTTCCTGGGCTTCGCGCAATATTTTGAGCACCCGCGCGTTAACGTGCGGCGGCTCCGTTTCTGGTTTACCTCGACACGGAGCGGCATTGCGTGAGCAAGCGGGTCGGGACAATCGCACAACCTTCTCGTACTGGCGCATCAGGCGCTGTCCGTAGATAGAGAGTGTGGAGCGATGCCGGACCGCGAAAGCCGGCAACCGAGCAGATGAGATTCGCGATTATCGCAATGGGCGGCCACGGAGAGATCCGGTGCACGACCTTGCCAGTTTTCCCGACGCGACGCCCGGACTGGCGCATTCGCTCTGATTCGTTCCAGCATCTTTCAATAACCAAGTTCGGGCCATACCTCCATCCCCGAAGTTGCCCGCTAAATGCCCCGGCATTGCCTTAGAAATGCTGCCGCCGTCATCATGTATATACCCTGATAGCTACCCATCCTGAGCAAATCTTTGTCACCCGTCACAATCGCCTCGCTTCCAGCAGCCACGGCGCATTCCACTATTCGGTTATCGTCAGCATCATCCGGAACAACTTTAAGTGTCTGCGTAGGAACCACCCAATGCGTACATCCTTCGATGAGCAGTTTGGCGCGTTCCAAGCTTTCTGGTGGCGCTTTGAATTTCTCACGCTGCACCCTCAGCACTTCTTGAAGAATGGCATCTGAAATTGCGATTTGAATATTCCCGCGCGCGCCCATATCGAGCAGCAGCAGGGGTATTCCGCGAAAGTTAAGGGCGGAAAGGTAGATATTGCTATCGAGGGTTACGCGCCGCACTAGCTACGATCACGCTGTTCGTGGCGGAATTGGTGAACGACCTCCGGCACGTCTTCCTCGCGGATTCCCAATTCTTCCGCACGGCGGCGATTTTCATCTATGAAGTCTTGCCACTCCCGGCTGTTCAAGTCCATTTTGGAGCGCTCCTTCAGGAGCTTCTCGACCGCTTCTTTAGCCAAATCGTCGGCCGTGCGGTTTTCGGCACGGGCGACCTCTTCCAGTTTCGGAAGCAGGTCTTCCGGCAGGGTGATGTTACCTGTCGCCATCGCCTTATTTTCTCAGATTTTCACGGGTATTTCAGATAGGAGATGCCCGCGTGGGCATGTCCCCCAGTCGCGTGCGGCGACTCCGTTTATGGTTTGCCTCGATACGGGCCGCATTGCGTGAGCAAGCGGCGAACTGAAGTTCACCCCAGCACGCTGAGGACGTGCGTCCAACGGGCGCTTGGCGAACGCCACCAGCGGCTCGATGCTACAACAGTTGACGAGACCTCGTAACGCTTGCCGACATCCTATGCCACGCCTGATCTGCCATGTCGACATGGACGCGTTCTTCGTCTCTGTGGAAGAGCTGTTCGACCCGTCGCTGAAAGGGAAGGCGGTCGTAGTAGGCGGAAAAGCCGATCAGCGGGGCGTGGTTTCGGCGGCCTCATACGAAGCCCGGCGCTATGGCGTCCATTCCGCTTTGCCGCTGCGTACCGCCGCCAAGCTATGCCCGCACGCGATTTTCGTCGAAGGCCATCCGGAACGCTACCGTGAATGCTCTCAAAAAGTGTTCACCGTCCTGAACCGCTTCACGCCACAGGTCGAAATGGCTTCGATTGATGAAGCCTATCTCGATCTGACCGGAACGGATCGGCTCCATGGACCTCCACTACGGACCGCGCACGCTCTGCACGAAGCCATGAAGCGGGAAACAAATTTGAATTGCTCGCTCGGGTTGGCATCATCCAGACTGGTGGCCAAAGTCTGCTCGGACCAGGCAAAGCCAAATGGAGTGCTTTGGGTGCTGCCCGGGCAGGAGGCCCCGTTTCTCGCGCCACTCGACATTCGGAAGATACCGGGAGTAGGCAAAGTGACCGAGGCCTCTCTCAACAGCATGGGCATCCATCATGTTGGCGATCTCGCGAGACTCGACGAGAATTTTCTGCGAGAGCGGTTTGGACGGTGGGGACTCGCGCTGGCGGGCAAGGCGAAAGGGCAGGACGCGGGATCGTGGTTCGATGGCGAAATAGGCGCCCTGGAAGATCCGAAATCGATCAGCCACGAACACACATTCTCCGAGGACGTTGCGGACCGCACAGAACTCGAAACCGTGCTGGTGAAATTATCGGAAATGGTGGCGAAGCGTTTGCGCGAGCACAAGCTGTATTCGCGAACCATTCAACTGAAATTGCGCTATCGCGATTTCACGACGATCACGCGCGCGCACTCGCTCGACCACGGGACGCAATTCGATGGCGATTTAATCGCTGCGGTGCTCGATCTGCTGCAGAGGAATTGGGACGGGGCCACGCCGGTACGGCTGCTTGGCGTACATGCCGGATCGCTCAAACGGAACGAAGGACAAATGAGCCTGCTGGATGAGCCAGCGGCGGAGCGGCTGCGAAGCGCGTTTCGGGCAATCGATAAAATCCGCGATCGCTTTGGCGTATCGAGCATCTCGCTTGCCCGAAGCATGCAGACCAACCTGCGCGAAAAGACGCACGAAAATCCGTACGATCTGCCGGGAAAAGCGCCGCAAGAGAAAGAGGAATCGATCCCGCCCGCGCGGAAACCGAAAAATTGATTACGCTCCGTACGCCTGATCGATCAGCTTGCTCAGAAACGCAATGGAAGCGCGGATGTCCGACTCCTGCTCGGGACCGGAAATTTCCCGCTCAATCGTAATCGGCCCCGTGTAGTCGATTTGCCGGAGGCGGCGAATTAGTTCCGGAAAATCGACGCGACCTTTGCCGATGGCGACTTCTTTACCGAGATCCTTGGGATTCGTCGGATAGTGGCCGTCTTTCGCGTGCAGACCGCGCACATGCTTGCCGATCACATCCATGGCGCCGACGGGTTCGCCCTTGCCGTAGAGGATCAGGTTCGCAGTGTCCAGATTCGCCGATAAATTGTCGAGGCCCACGTCTTGAATGGCTCGCAGCATGGTGACAGGCGTCTCCTGCCCGGTTTCCATAAGGAACAACTGGCCATTGTTTTTGCAGTAGCTCGCGACCTCGTGGATCGCTTTCACCGCTTCGGGGTACATGCGGTCGTTCGGGTCCTCCGGAATGAATCCGCAATGGGTGTGGACCGCTCCGATACCGCATTGCTTCGCGAGGTCGGAGGCGCGCTTCAACGCAGCAATGCGCGCGGCACGCGTGGCGCGCGGGACCAAGCCAATGGTTTCCGGGCCGTGGTAGAAATCCCAAACCATCGGGCCTCCTCCGAGCGTCATGGCGGCCGTGGCTTCCACACCATACTTGTCGAGCGCCGCTTTCAGCGGAGCGGCAAGGCTGGGCGGCGCTTCTCCGACACTGACCTGGCAGGTAGGAAGTCCGAAGCGGTGGACGCGCGCAATCGCGGCATCGGGAGTTTCCTTGCCCCCGACACCGACGACCACTCCGAGCCGGGGCCGGTTCGCGGGTGCGGCCGTGGCCTTTATCGCGAGGACGCCAACCGCAGCCGCCGTGATGGTTTGCAGGAAGCCGCGCCTCTGTGGATTGGCAGGTGAGGATTGCGAATTCATTAGGGACATTCAATCTCCTGAGTAGATGAAGTGCGCGAGAGGCAATGCCAAATGCGAAGGCGCGCTTAGGAATCAGGGTTGCTTGCGCCCCAGCTCAATTACAAGGTGTGCATCGCCGTCGTGACGTTCTACTGTATCAGGCTGCGTGAACAATTTTGCTGAACGATTCCGCGTCGAGACTGGCGCCGCCAACCAGAGCGCCGTCGAGATCCTGCTCCAGCATGAGGCGCTCGACGTTGTCCGGCTTGACGCTGCCACCATACAGAATGCGAACGGCTTCGGCGGCATCCGAGCCGAATCGTTTTTGGACCTCGGAACGGATCAACCGGTGCGCATCCGCCGCGATGTCGGGAGTGGCGGTGTGTCCGGTGCCAATCGCCCATACGGGCTCGTAGGCAATCACTACTTTCGAGAACTGCTCTTCGGTAAGTCCGGCCAAGCCGCCCGCGAATTGCTCGACCAGAATCTGCTCCGTTTTTCCGGCTTTTCGTTCTTCCAGTTTTTCACCTACGCAGACGACCGGCGTAAGACCGGCTTCGAGGGACGACTGCGTTTTCTTCAGAACGTCGGCATCGGTTTCGAATCCATAGAGCCGCCGCTCGCTATGCCCGACGAGAACCCATTCGCATCCCGCCGCCGCCAGCATTCCGGCCGAAATTTCGCCGGTGTACGCGCCCTCTTTTCCCCAGTGCACGTCTTGCCCCCCCACTTTGATTTCCGTGCCGGCGGCAGCGCACTGTGCCGCGGGAATGTTGACAAATGGCGGGAAGATCACGACGTCGCATTTGTGAACTCCGTTAACAAGCGGATTGAATCGCTGAAAGAATTCGATCGTCTGCTGGACGGTTTTGTACATCTTCCAGTTCCCCGCCATGATGCGTCGTCTCATAAAGGGCTTAGTTGCCGCTTATCCTTTCTGCATGACTCTCTCGAAAATTCTACAGCTACGGTTGGGATGGACAGATTCTCAAATATCTGGACACGCCGCTAGCTCTTGGACGATTTGATGCTTATCAGGTGTTCCTGCTGCTGAGGCAAGGGTTCAACCGTTCGCGTTTGTTTGCCGCGAAAGAAGTCGAAATAGGAAATTTGATGCACGCAGGAAACCGTGCAAAGTGGCGCGCAGGATTTTTGGGTGATGTATTCGCGGCGGATATCGTCGACCGTATAGTCTTCCAGCGGCTTCGCCGGATAGCCTCGTTGCTGCGAGCAATAGTGGACCAGCCCATCCTCGCAAATATACAGATAGCGGGAGCCTGCCCGGCACCGCCAGTCGCTTGGCTCGCCTTTGGCTATATTTTCCTGAAAATAGTTAAGCCGCGAGAAATGGCTTTTCTCGAATGTCTTCATCTCCAGGAATACTTCGCGTTCGCGCGGCCCAAGCGGCCGTAGTTGACCGTCGCCGTCGTGAATGATGCCCACGGTGGATGTGAAGCCGAGCGCCATCGCTCTCCGGCCCACGGTTAATGCATCTTCGGGATTATGAATGCCGCCGCCCAGAACGCTGTTAATGTTCACATGGAAATCGGCGTAGTCGGCGAGCATCTGCAGCTTCTTGTCCAGCACCTTCAGGCTCTTCTTCGACACGTCGTCGGGCATCACGTTGTCAATGCTGATCTGCAGATAATCGAGCCCCGCATCGTTCAGGCGCTGAATGCGGTCGGGCATCAACAGATAGCCGTTGGTGATCAGCCCCGCCATGGAGCCTACCTGGCGAATATGGGCGATGATTTCATCGAGTTCCGGATGCAGCATCGGCTCGCCGCCGCTCAACGTGATGACGGCAGTCTTCAGCCCGCCCAGAAGATCAAGCCGGTGCTTGACGGTCTCGAGCGGCACGGGTTTCGAATAATCGTCGTATTCGTTGCAGTAAGTACAGGAAAGGTTGCAGCGCCGGATCGGGATAATGTGCGCCATGATCGGGTGATCCGTCGAGGCGGCCCCTTTCAACAGCAGCGCTGCTTCTCTTAAATGTCTGCTTAGATTACGCTTTCGCCGGTGGCGATGCAAGTGACTCTCTGACATGGGTCACGAAAGTACTATTGTATGCACACTAGGTAACTGCAGGTCTGCAAATTGCCGCTGAGTGGGCGGATTTCCAGTTAAAGAGCACCTCCAAGCAGATGTATGGCGACGCGCCAATCGGGTCACTGAGGAGGTTTCGGCTGTGGCGTTTGATTCGGAGGCTTTGCGGGCTGCTGCGGCACGTCCACCGGATTATCCCCGAATTTAATATTCACGTCGCTACCAAACTTCTTATAATCCTTATACTGGACGATCACTTTAATCCGCTGCGGGCCTGTCGGGAAATTCAGCACATCATCCGCGTATGTATACGTAGGGAACCAGTACTTGCCGTCGATATTTTCGCGGTAGGTCTCGAACTTCGGGAACTCCTGCCCTTTGTGCTTCAAATAGCCGACCGCGCGACCGTAGGTCTTGACGATTTGTAGGTCGTGGTCGTCCACCCAGACCTCGCCTTCGAAGTAGCGCTTGCCGGATTTGTCGAGAGCCTTGGGTTTTACGGCGAATACATAACAGCCGATTTCGTCAACCTTCTGCCATCCGAGATACCGGATGTAATACTCATCGACCTCGTTCGACGTGAGCACGAACGGCATGGTTGTCCGCAGATCCTGCTCGTCTTGGGGCGTCATTTGAATCCGCGACAGCGTGCTCACGGGAGCGAACACCACATTTTCCGAACGCTTCCCCTGGTCGTTGAAGGTGATGTCGGTGACCATCTCATAGTGGCCGCCCGGATTGCCCTCGTCGTCATATTCGATGATTTTTGAGATCTGCCGGAATGTGTATTGATCGCGGGCTTTCGCGAACTCCGTCTCTTTTTCGGCGAATTTCTGAATGATCGATTGAGCCTGTGCATCGGTCAGGTTATGTGACGGGGGCGTCGTCACCGCTTTGGCCAACGGGCTCGCAGCAGCGGCCGCGAGTGCCGCAAGAGACAAAAAATAGTTGCGCCGTGTCATACAGCTACCAGTTTGACGATATCGGCCGGACGTGCGTTGCCGCGAAAGCCGGGCAATGACTTAAGGTACAAGTCTCTCATCGAAAATCCTAGCGCACCGATTCAAACAAGGCTCTGGCGATGACAGCCTTTTGCATATTACTGGTTCCTTCGTAAATTCGCCCAATCTTCGCGTCACGATAGAGTTTTTCGACCGGGTAGTCCCGTGTAAATCCCACACCACCGAAGATCTCAACCGCCTTAGATGCCACTTCTTCGGCAATCAGCGAAGCGTAGTATTTTGCCATAGCCGCCTGGGTGACAAACGGCTGCCCGGCATCACGAAGACGGGCGGCGTTGTACACCAGCAGCCGTGCGGCTTCGACCCGCACGGCCATTTCCGCCAGTTCGAACTGGACACCCTGAAATTCGCCTATGGGCTTGCCAAATTGTCTGCGCTCCCTCGCGTAGCGGAGCGAGTGTTCGAGCGCGCCTTGAGCAAGTCCAGTCATCTGTGCGCCAATACCAATGCGGCCTTCGTTCAGGGTCTCAATCGCGATCTTGTAACCTTTGCCGGTTTCGCCCAGCACGTTCGCGCGGGGAACCAGGCAGCCATCAAAGATAAGCTCGCACGTAGAGGAAGCCCGGATTCCCAGCTTGTCTTCTTTCTTGCCAATGCGAAAACCGGGCGTGCGGGGCTCGACCAGAAAGCACGTAATGCCCTTGTAACCCGCGCTGGCATCGACAGTGGCGAAGACAAGGAACACTCCGGCTTCGACCGCATTGGTAATCCACAGTTTCCGGCCGGAAATTGAGAACTGATCTCCCGCCGCCCGCGCGTGTGTTGTCAGGGCGAACGCATCGGAGCCCGACTGTGCTTCCGAAAGCGCATAGGCGCCAGTCATCGAGGTCGCCAATTTCGGCAGGTACCGTTTCTTCTGCTCGTGGTTTGCCCAGCGCTCAATTGCGTTATTTACCAGAGTGTTTTGGACATCGACGATGACCGAAACCGCCGGGTCTATCTTGGCGATTTCCTCGATGGCGAGAATCGATTGGAAAAATGTGCCCGCCTGGCCCCCGAATTCCTCTGGAACATCGATGCCCATTAAGCCCAATTCGAACAACTCACGTAGCAGATCGTCTCGAACGTGACCGGCCTCGTCCATTTCCCGCACATGCGGCGCCAGCCGCTCACGCGCGAAGCGACGCACGGACTGCTGGAACAATCGTTCCTCTTCGCTCAGAATCGTCAAGGGAGAGGGAACGTAAGCGTCGGAAGTGGTGGGCATGGAAATACCTGTGAGCTATTGTCTAACGTGCGCGCTCTGACGGCCGCTTTCATGAAACGTTTGGTGGAATATAGGAGCTATGCCTGAATCCGAGGACGAACGGAATCGCGCGATTGTGGACGCGATGCGATTGACGCTGGCCGAAGCGGTTGGCCGGCTGGCTCCCGACATCGAACCCGCTCTTCATTACTCACCTGTTGCGGGTTCCGAACTTGCCGAAGAATCGGAGGACGACCAATGACGGTACGAGAGATCGGGAAGATGCTGCGCTCCGGCCAAGCATCCTGCGTCGAGATCGTTCAGGAAGCCTTACGGCGGATTCAGGAGCGGGACCGCTATCGCACATTCATCACCCTCATGGCACGGGAGGCGCTCGAAGAAGCTGCGAAACGCGACAAGGAGCTGGCTTCCGGCATTGACCGGGGCCCGTTTCATGGAGTTCCCATCGCGCACAAAGACCTGTTCTATACGAAGGGCGTTCGCACCACCGCCGGATCGCTGTTGTTCAAAGACTTCATTCCCGAATACGACGCCATGGTGGTCGACAAGCTTCGAGCGGGTGGCGCCGTCAGCCTCGGCAAATTGAATCAGCATGAACTGGCCTACGGCACGACCTCGAAGAATCCGCACTTTGGGTTTGTCCTGAACCCACGCGATCTCGAACGCGTGCCGGGCGGATCGAGCGGAGGTTCGGGCGCCGCCGTCGCCGCCGGTTTCGTCCCGATGGCGCTCGGAACGGATACTGGCGGATCCATTCGGATTCCGGCATCTTATTGCGGCGTGGCCGGGCTGAAGCCGACGTATGGGCGCGTCAGCCGCTACGGTGTGCTGCCGCTGGCGTTCAGCCTCGATCATGTCGGGCCGCTCGGTGAAACCGTCGAAGATTGCGCGCTTGCGATGGCCGAGATTGCCGGACCCGACAGCCGCGATCCGACGAGTTCTCAAGTTCCGGTTCCCAACTTTTGTGGCGAAGCACCGGCCCGGCTTGACGGCCTGCGCATTGGCGTGCCCACAAATTTCTATTTCGATCACGTCGCCGGCGACGTTTCCGCCTCGGTATATAACGCGATCGAGGCGATGCGGCGGCTGGGCGCCGGCACTGTCGAAGTTCGGGTTCCAGACATGCTCGAGCTTAATGCCGCACATCAAATCGTACAAGGCACCGAAGCATCTTCGCTCTACGTGAGCCAGCGCAACGGATCGCAGATCGGCCTCGATGTGTGGAGGCTGCTTGAGCAAGGCCGGCTGATCAGTGGGCCCGATTACGTGAACGCACAGAGGCTCAGGACTGTCTACCGCCGGCAATTCGATGCGCTTTGGCAGTCAGTTGACGTTCTGGCGACGCCGACGACCCCGATTGTGGCTCCCCGGCTGGAGCAGGATGAGGTAGAAACGAACGGCTATCGTGAGAGTTCCCGGATGGCTGCAACCCGCTTGGTTCGCGCGGTCAACCTGCTTGGCGAGCCGGCGCTTTCCCTGCCCTGCGGACGTTCGGTGGACGGGCTGCCAGTCGGGCTGCAACTGGTAGGAAAGCCGTTTTCGGATGCGAGACTACTTGGGATCGGCCGGACAGTAGAGCGGCACTTGTTGTAGGTGTTGGAAGCAGGCTTTCGCGAGTTGCCGTTCGGTTGAAGACCATCGGCAACGTCCGGTCCTTCACTGTCGCGGTCCGGTGCTGGTGAGAAAGCCCGGTGACCAGTTCGCCCACATCGAGGACCCGGCCTCTGCTCACTTGTGTTCTTTCGAACCCGAGCGCATCGCCGGCGCGGCGCGGCGCTTGCGGGGCGCGCGATCGCCGAGAAAGCCCTCAAAGAAGCGCCGGTCCCAGGGATGCGTTGTTCGCAGGCTTGCGGCCCCCGACAGCACTGGCCTCATTCGTATCTCGACTTCGACTTCACCATTCGGCAAAGCGGCCGGGAGGTCCAAGTGAACGACACCGTCGTCATCGGCACGAGCGCGGATTTTGGTGGTTCCGATCATCTTACTCCCTGCAGTGTTGGAAGATCGACACCGCTGACGGGTTACAAGAATCTGAAGACGTAAAGGTTCTATTCCCCAGATTCTAGTGCGGTTACTCTATCGCCGCTAGTATCTCGGCAGAGTGCCCTTCTACTTTCACCTTAGGAAAAATTCTTTTGACGATTCCGTCTTCGTTTATCAGGAATGTAGTGCGCTCGATGCCCATATATTTCTTGCCGTACATGCTTTTTTCTTTCCAGACTCCATAAGCCTCGGCGGCTTTGTGGTCTTTATCGGCCAGCAGTGTGAACGGCAGATCGAACTTTGCTTTGAACTTGGCTTGCGCTTCCGAAGTGTCCGGCGAGACTCCCACAATCACGGTGTTCTCTTTTGTAAATTTTTGGCCATCGTCCCGGAAAGCACATGCTTCTTTCGTGCAACCCGGAGTGTCCGCTTTAGGATAGAAATACAGAACAACTCGTTGCCCCCGCAGGGAGGACAGGTGAAACTGCTCGCCGGTATCGGTGGCGCTTGAAATCTCTGGGGCCAAGTCGCCTTCCTTCAATTCTTTTGCCATGCCCTACTGATGATGCGGCCAGATTGCGCGTCGCAAAGTGATTGCTGGGGCGAACCGGAGTTTTCCGGTGGTAAGTGACATTGTCCTTCCAGTTTCGATTACAGAGAATCCGATTCCTACTATGGCTAGTGATACTCGTTTGTTCCGGGCACGACAACAGCGGAATCCAATTTCCGCAGTGGCGAGTAACGTTCCTCGCTGCAATCACGATTGCGGAGGAACCCCATTTCTGTGGCAGCCGGTAACGTTCCTCGCTGCCATCACACCAATGTGAAACAAACTTTGACCCCGATTTTATGAGGGTTTGCCGCTTTCTGGGTGTTTACCGGATTTGGTTTCCTGTGCTATGGTGATGATAGCCTCTTTGGAAGACCTCCTCCGAGGCACGCCTCTCAACAACTTCCCCAAACGGAGCTAACAACACGAACGAATGAGTTTTACGGTATTCCTCGGAAATCTCCCTGTCTGGGTGACGGCCGACGATATCAAGTCATGGCTAGCCGCAGACAACCTGGTCGCAGACGCGGTCAAGGTAATTCGCAACCCCGAAACGCAGGAATCCAAGGGATTCGCCTTTATCGAAGCACCGAACCAGGAGGAGATGAACTCAATCATCCGCCGGTTTGATCGTGCCCCTCTCGAGGATCGCTTACTCCGCGCAAATCCTGCACAACCCCCGAAAGGTAGAGGACAAGCGCCGGGACCTGTACGAACTGCCGGTACGGATCGGCCGCCCAGGCGGACCGGACCCAACGGCAACGCCGGTCCTCCCAGCGCAAATCGAGATCGCAGAACTGGCGCTCGACGCCATGCTGGTTCATCCGCTGGAAACAGCGCTTTTGCAGAGGAGCTCGCGAAGGTTCTCTAACCAACGCGTGCTCCTTTCTCTTCCCTTTTCCTTCCGCGCTTCCAGCCCGCCGGGCCGTATCCAAGCCACAGAAATGCTGGCTTTCTTGCGGTATTGCCCGAGTGCCCTCCGTCCTCCCGAATCTGCCCGACGGCATTCGCCCCCTCTAAGTAGCCGGCCCGAATCGGCCTTTTTCCCTATGCTACGATTCAAAAGAACCCGCCAGAACCGGAGAGGTGGCTGAGTGGTCGAAAGCAGCGGTTTGCTAAACCGTCGTAGGCCTTTAAAGTCTACCGGGGGTTCGAATCCCCCCCTCTCCGCCACTTCAGAACAGAAAATGCGAATGCCTGGCGTAGCCGACTTTACGCCCGCAGCATCGGCGAGGGTTGTCGGCAGATCGCCTGTGGTCCCATGATGCAGACTTCGCCGTCCGCGACGTCTACACGCTGTGAGGATACAGCGCGCCAGCGCTCGACCTAGACGAGGTCGCGTCCATGGCTGAAAATTCAAACACAATACCGGACAGCACGGCGGTGCGCGTGGCCTTGTGGAGGGCGCTGCACGTCGAGGTCGATCCGTCGCCGCATGTACTCGAAGACGAGATTGGCCTGCGGCTGGTAGCTCCGGACGACGGCTGGCACAGCCGTCCGGACATGGACCCGCACTTCACGAGGCGCTTCCGAGCATCCATCGTAGCGCGTGCTCGTTTTATCGAGGATCTGGTTGTGGAGCAGGCTGGACGCGGCGTCATCCAGTACGTCATCCTCGGCGCTGGCCTGGACACTTTGGCCGAGCGCAGGCCGGAGATCGCCTCCGGCCTGCGGATATTCGAGGTCGACCAGCCTGGCCCCCAGGCCTGGAAACGGCAGCGCCTGATCGAACTCGGTTTTGGCATCCCTGGATGGCTGCGGCTGGTGCCGGTCGACTTCGAGGCGGCGGGCTGGTCTTGGTGGGAGCGGCTGGCCGGCGCCGGCTTCGATGCCGGTCGGCCGGCGGTCGTGGCCTCCGCTGGCGTTAGCATGTACCTCACCAAGAACGCAATCGCGGCCACCTTGCGCCAGATCGCGGCGCTAGCTCCTGAATCCACGCTCGCCATGACATTCCTGTTGCCGCTAGAGCTCGCGGACCCTGAGGAGCGCCCCGGGCTTCAGCTCGCGGAGAAGGGCGCGCGAGCAAGCGGGACGCCTTTCATCAGCTTCTTCACGCCACCGGAAATCCTGGCACTGGCCCGCGAAGCAGGGTTTAGAGAAGTTCAGCACGTCTCGGCCGCCGATCTTGCCCAACGCTACTTTGCAGGCAGGGCAGATGGCCTTCGCCCGCCAAATAATTCGGAGGAACTGCTGCTGGCGACGACCTAGCAGTTTGTTACATATTGTGGCCTTTCCTCGGCAATCGGGAGCCGCTTTCGCCATCTCACGCAGGCGTGACGCAATCTGGTAAGTTTTAGAGGGCTTTAGCCTGGACATAGTACGCATCATCGCCGGTCCTGGCCGCAGGAATGCAATCTGCTCGACGATCGGCCCGTGTACGGCCGCAAGTTTCACAATCCGCTGCTTTTGTTATGCTCGGAAGTTAAGCATAATTAGGTTCACTGTTTGAGGTTTCTGCATGTCCGGACATAGTAAATGGGCGACCATTAAGCACAAGAAGGCCGCCACCGACGCCAAGCGTGGCCAGGCGTTTACGCGGCTGATCAAGGAAATTCAGATCGCGGCCCGGAGCGGCGGTGATCCCGACGCCAATTCGCGTCTGCGGACCGCCATCACCGCGGCCAAAGCCGTCAGCATGCCCGCCGACAATATCAAGCGCGCGATCATGCGCGGCACGGGCGAACTCGAAGGCGGCCAGATCGACGAGATCCTCTTTGAAGGCTATGGCCCGGGCGGCGCTGCGGTTTTGGTTTCTGTTGCGACGGACAATCGCAACCGCACCGTAAGCGAAATCCGGCATGCCTTTTCAAAAAACGGCGGCAATCTGGGCGAGGTAGGCAGCGTCGCCTGGATGTTCGAGCGCAAAAGTCAGATCGTCGTCGATGGCGAAAACGCGACGGAAGATCAATTGATGAGCATTACTCTCGATGCCGGAGCCGACGATATTCGCGATCGGGGCGGGGCGTGGGAGATTCTTTCTCCGCCTGAGGCTCACGAGGCAGTTTCCCAGGCCCTTGAGAAGGCCGGCATCGCCGTGGAATCATCGGAAATCGCGATGACGCCGAAGAACACCGTCAAACTCGAGGGCAAGAACGCCCAGGCGATGCTGAAGCTTTACGAAGTTCTGGAAGAGCACGATGATGTCCAGAACGTCTACTCGAATTACGAGGTAGACGAGTCGGACGAGGCCCTTACTTAGGCTGGAACGCGCGTTCACGCGCCCGCCGACGATTCATGCGCATACTGGGCATCGATTGTGGAACCGAGCGAACCGGCTATGGACTAATCGAGTCGGATGGGCGGCGTCATTGCCTGGTTGACGCAGGCGTCATCCGGTCGAACACAGCCGATCCGTTGGGTACGCGTTTGGCGCGTATCGGAGGAGAATTGCGGCGCCTGTTGCAAGCTTTTATGCCTGATGCGGTGGCTGTGGAAGAAGTATTTCACTCCGTTAACGCGAAATCGGCACTCAAATTAGCGCACGTTCGTGGCGTTGCCTTGATGCTTGCCTCGGAGGCCGGTCTTCCGGTAGCCGAATACTCGCCGCTATCGGTTAAGATGAGCGTCACCGGCTACGGACGCGCCGAGAAGCAGCAGGTTCAACTAATGGTGCGAACCCTGCTTTCTGATGATTCCCGCGAATTCGAATCGTTCGACGCATCCGACGCTCTCGCGGTGGCTATCTGCCATGCGACCCACAGCGCAATGCCGACCGCCGCGGGAGAACGTTCATGAAATTAGGATTCCTCCTCGTTGCCTGCGCCGTGTCCGTTGCCGCGCAGGTTCCCAGCATCACGTACACCAAGGAATTTCGCGGAAGCCAGCCGCCCTATTTTTCCATCGAAGTTACGAAATCCGGCGACTTGACGTACAAAGAAAGCCCCACGGACAAGCAGCCGGTGACGGCGCACATGAAGGATGCAGCCGTTTCCGCGCTGTTCGACATGGCCGAAAAGCTGAACGACTTCCGGTCGCCGCTCGAATCCGGTCTCAAAGTCGCCAAGACCGGCGAGAAGACATTTCGCTATGACGACGGCAGCGGCAAGATCTCGGAGACAGTGTTTAACTATTCCACCAACCAGACTGCCCAACAGCTCCTGGAAAAATTCGAGCTGATCGGAGAAACGGAGCGTGCGTATCTCGATCTGGAACGCACTTCGAGATTTGACAAATTGGGAGTGAACGATTCTCTGGCCGAAGTGGAATCGCTGTGGCTGCGGAAACAGCTTGCGGCGCCGTTGCAATTTATTCCTCTTCTGAACCGTGTGGCGTCGCATGAAAGTTACATGCATCTGGCTCGGGATCGCGCCGCTCGCTTGCGAGATGAAATCCAGGCGGCCGGCGGAGTTGCAAAAACGGCCCCAGCGGCTGACAAATGAACTTGAACTACATTTTTCGCGCGGCGTTATTTGTGGCCGTTCTCGGTGGCGCTCTCCAGGCGCAATCCGCGCAAACTGCGAAGCCTCCACAGACAACTCCGCAATCGGCGTTGGATCGGGAACGGCAGGATTTGACGCTCGCCGTCCAGCAGGCCGGACCCAGTTCTGTCGATTTTATCCGCGCGCTCGAGCGGCATCTTCGGAAATATCCGGATTCGCAGATGAAGGCGCAAATCGACCGGGCGCTTTTCCGCGCGGCCAAAGAGACGAACGACGAGGTGCGGGTCGCAAAGTACGGGGATGCGCTGCTCGCCACGGATCCAAACGATATCAGCCTGCTCGAAGACACCGGGAAGGCGATGAATTCGTTCGGCGACCCCAAGTTATCGGCCAAGGCGTTGAATTACGGCAAGAAGCTCGAAACGCTGCTCCACCAGAATGAGCAAACCTCGGAAAATGTGCCAGGCGATACCGGCAAGGGCCAATTCGAACAAGCCAGGCAACTCGGAAATGCGCTCTTGATTCAGGCCGATGCGATGGGCATTTCCGACAATTTCGCGGCGGCATCGGACCTCGCAAGCAAGAGCTTCCAACTATTTGCCCAGGCGGAGGCGGCACGGTCCGCCGGGCGCTGGCTGGGGAAACTCGGCAAATACGACGAAGCGGTTGAGTATTACGCGGATGCGTTCGCTCTTTCGGACAGCGCGGAAGCGCACGCCGGTGATCGCCGCCGGATGTCGGAGCTGTACCTGAAGTCTCACCCGAGCCAGACCGGATTAGGAGACATGGTGCTTGCCGCTTACGACCGCATGACGGCAGTAGCCGCGGAGCGCAATAAAGTGCTGAAAAGCTCCGCGCCGTCGAGTCCCATCGAATATAAACTCGCCGGCCTCGATGGCAAAACCCTCGCCCTTGATTCGCTGAGAGGCAAAGTGATCGTAATGGATTTCTGGGCAACCTGGTGCGGTCCGTGCCGCCAGCAGCATCCGCTTTTCGAAAAGGTGAAGGCGCAATTCAAAAACGATGCCCGCGTGGCGTTCCTTGAGATCAACAATGACGACGATTCGTCGGTGGTCGCGCCGTTTCTGGACCAGCATAAGTGGGATCGTGATGTTTACTTCGCCAACGGTTTGGCGCAAACGCTCGATATTCAGAGCATTCCGACAACT
The DNA here is from genome assembly GCA_000381625.1 of Bryobacterales bacterium KBS 96. Classification (GTDB taxonomy): domain Bacteria; phylum Acidobacteriota; class Terriglobia; order Bryobacterales; family Bryobacteraceae; genus KBS-96. The sequence goes on along the minus strand of KB906767.1, from coordinate 4,941,584 downwards.
GTTCTGCTGGGCAAAGATGGGAATGTTTACAGTAAGATGATCGGATTCAACCCGGACGCCTTCGCTGGACTTCTGACGTCGCGCATTCAGGACGCTCTTTCGGAAACAGGCGCAAGCGCGCCGGCAAAGTAGGGAAATGGAATCTGCTTTCGAGCGCGTCATTTGGATAGTCCTTGACAGCGTCGGAATTGGCGAAATGCCGGATGCCGCGCAGTACGGCGACGCAGGCAGCGACACTCTCGGCAATATTGCGAAGCGGCGAAAACTGCACCTTCCGAATTTGTGCCGGCTTGGGCTGGCGAATATCAAGCCCTTGGAAGCCCTGGAACCTGCTTCCGATCCCGCAGGCGCGTTCGGCAAATGCGCGCTCGCTTCTCCAGGAAAAGACACCACCACCGGACATTGGGAGATGGCCGGCATTCATCTTGCCAAGCCGTTCCCGCTCTATCCGCACGGCTTCCCGCCCGAGATTATGAAAGAGTTCGAGCGCCGGATCGGACGCGAGACTCTGGGCAATAAGCCTGCATCCGGAACCGAAATCATCAAAGAACTGGGAGAGGAGCATCTCCGCACCGGCTCGCCGATTGTCTATACCTCGGCGGATAGCGTGTTCCAAATCGCGGCACATGAATCCGTGATCCCCGTTGCGGAGCTGTACCGCATTTGTGAGATCGCACGAGAGATCCTGCGTGGGCCGCATGAAGTGGGCCGCGTGATCGCCCGCCCGTTCGAAGGCCGGCCCGGCCGGTTCACGCGTACGCCAAATCGCCACGATTATGCCGTGCCACCTCCGCCCGGCATGCTGCTCGACAAACTCGCGGAGCGCGGCACGCCGGTTTATGCCGTCGGCAAAATCGCCGACGTCTTTTTGAACCGCGGCATCGCACGTTCCGTGAAAACGAAAGATAACGCGGACGGCATGGCGAAGACCGCCGAGGCCATGAAGGAGCAGAGGAACGGTCTGATTTTCGTGAATCTGGTCGATTTCGATCAGCAGTACGGACACCGCAACGATGTGGAAGGGTATGCCGCGGCGCTTGAAGCTGTCGACCAATGGCTCCCGTCGCTGGAATTGGCGAGTTTTGATGCCCTGATTCTAACCGCGGACCACGGATGCGACCCCACCACTCCATCAACCGACCACTCGCGCGAATACACGCCGCTACTGGTAGCCGGTCCCGGGGTACAACGCAATGTAGACCTCGGGACACGCAAGACTCTATCGGATATAGGCCAGACGGTGGCGGAGAATTTCGCCGTCCGCATTGATCACGGAACCAGCTTTTTAGGCGAACTGCAAAGACAATGAGCACATTCGCCGAATAGCGCGGCGGCCATGCACACGACAGGCATCGCATTCGACCCTATCGTTCGCCGGCACGATACGGGTCCAGGACACCCCGAACGGCCGGCCCGCGTCTCCGCCGTTTTCGACTATCTCCGCTATACGGGGCTACTCGATTCACTTGATCAATTAGACGTGCGCCAGGCTAGCGACGACGATCTCGCGCTGGTCCACACACGCCCTTACATCGAGTTGGTGAAGCGCGAAGTGGAACAACGGCGGGAACAGTTGTCGACCGGCGACACCGTCATCTCGGAGGCTTCGCTCGAATCCGCGCGCGCCGCCGCCGGCTGCGCTCTTTCCGCAACCGATGCGGTGCTCTCGCGCAGAGTGCAAAACGCGTTCTGTCTCGTCCGCCCTCCGGGGCACCATGCCGAGAGCCGCCGCGGCATGGGTTTCTGTCTCTTCAATAACGTCGCAATCGCCGCGCGCCACGCGCAACGCCGCCATCGCGTGGAACGCGTACTGATTGTGGACTGGGACGTTCATCACGGCAACGGCACGCAGGCGATCTTCTATCGCGATCCTTCCGTGCTGTTCTTCAGCACACATCAGTCGCCTTGGTATCCCGGAACCGGAGCGGCTGAAGAGACCGGCGCGGGCGATGCCCAGGGTCTGACTATCAATTGCCCCTTTCCGGCCGGCTCGGGCCGCGCCGAAATCATGACCGCATTCCGCGATCGCCTGTTCCCCGCGGCAGTCAAATTTGCTCCGGAATTGGTGCTGATCTCGGCAGGTTTCGACTCGCGGATTGACGATCCGCTGGGCCAGTTCACGCTGGAGGATCGCGATTTTGCGGAGCTGACAACTATGCTGCTCGAACTGGCGCCGACGGCGCAGGGCCGGATCGTCTCCGTGTTGGAAGGTGGATACAATCTGCAGGGTCTGGCATCGGCCTGCCATGCACACGTAACCTCCCTTCTGGGAGAAATGCCTAACACGCCGAAACCAGCCACACCGGCAAACTAAAGCAACTGCTAAGGTGATGCCCTTCCAGCGCTCCACAGCTCGGTAGACATTATTGTTTGTGCGGCTCGCTTGTGTCGGAGGACGGTCCGTATATTGTGTATTGCTTCTGCGGCGGATTTAACTTCACGTCAATGGTCTTCTGCGGATCGTCCACGTCGATCTTTTTGCCGAATGTCTGGTAGTCTTTCGCGATCACCTGCACTCGGATAGTGCCTTGGGGAATCGACGGAAACCGCGCAATGCCCTCCATATTCGTTCGTACTTCCCAGTGGATCGGCTCACGCCTACCCAGCTTGAAAACCTGGCGATGCGTGCTCAGAAAATCGAGAATAACCGCCGCCCGTTCAACCGGCGCGCCATGTTGGTTCTTCACTTGCACCTGGATCGCCGTTGTAGGATGCTTTGCCAGGAGCATCACCGCACCGAGCAAAAAGAGAGTCAAAACTGCCCACGCCTTCATAGTAGGATTATCGCCCAGTGTACCCGGTTGGCAAGCGGCCGGGACAAAAGGTTAGGCTAAAAGCTATGACGAGGGCCGTCAGGTTTCGCTCGACGAATATCTCGCCTCCACCTATGAGCCGGACCGCGAGTACGTTAGTGGCAAGCTCGTGGTACGAAATATGGGGGAATCGGATCACGCGGCTTGCAGGCCTTGTGATCGGCCTGGCTCGCAAGCCACCGCCGATAGTGGTCGATACACGTCTTTACTGAGCTGCGCATTGAAGTTTCGCCCGGCCGGTACCTTATCCCGGACGTGACGGTTACGAAGCACAAGATTCACGCCGGATTCTGAGGGAGTACCCATGGCCCGGCGGGCCGCAAAATCGGATGAAGACATCCGGTTACCTGCACGGAACCGCGACTGTCAAGGAGCGGACCTTTTACCGGCGTTTTCAACGGAGCCGCCGCTATTGCGTATTGAGATTCGTTCCCCCGAAGACCGCGCCATTCGCCTCGAAGATAAAATCGACGAGTATCTGGGATTCGGAGTGCCCGATATATGGGTGATTGACCCTCGAAAAAAGCACGCATGGTCCTACTCCCAGGAAGACAAGCGGGAAGCCACCACGCTGCTAACAACGTTGGATCCGCGGATTGAAGTGCCGATCACTGATCTTTTCAGCGAATTGGAAGAAGATGTGGAAGCCGAGTAGCCTCACAGCAGTTTTTCAATGGCGCTCCTCAGTTCCGCTTCGGTCATGGCGCCGGGATGGTACAGCCGTACAATTCCGCGCCTGTCGATCAAGACGATCGTCGGTGTGGTGCTTGCTCCATAGGTATCGAAATTCTTCTCGCCTACCGGGACAAACAGATGCGGAATCTGGGCGTAGAAACGGTCGAAAACCTTTTTGATGTACTGCCGCTCATCCGCCGGACTGGCCTCATCGCCTCCGGCGGCAAACCCATAAAGCTTCGTCGGCCCAATAACCGCAAGCCCTTTCGGTTCGAACTCCCCTGCCAATTTGGCTATTACTGGAGCATCCGCCCGGCAGTCGGGGCACCAGTGGGCCCAGAAGAACACGAGGACCACTTTTCCTCGAAGAGCGGACAACGATGGGGGAGGTGCGCCAATCCAATCGCTTGCGACCAGCGGAGGAGCCGGACGGCCCTCGATCGTTAGCAGATTCAGATTTTTGCGAAGACGCGGCACAAGCGAGGTTCCCGCCCAGCGCTTCAGCGCCGATTGGATCAGGGCAACCGCCTGCGTCTTCTCGTGTTTTAGATACAGCACAGCTGCCTGAACCTCGTACGCAGCCCCCAATGCGAGTGGTAAATGCGGCTCGGCGTCGAGAGAACGGTTCGTTAGCGCCGCTTCGCAGAGTTTCATCGTTTGCCGCGCGTTCTCGTTCGCGGCTTCGAGATTGCCCGCATCTAACTGCCCGCGTCCGATCCAGGAGAATGCCTCAATTGCGCCCGGAGTATCGCCGTAGGATTTGCGATATTGCTCGACCATGGAACTGGCGGCCTGGAGATCTCCGGCGCGCAGCGCCGCCTGCGTATAGGCGACAATGTAGGCTTCCCGTTGCGCGGCAGATTGCCACGCCGGCAACAAAGAAGCCCCCATTATGAAGAGCAAAGCGGTCTTGACGCGAAGTTGCAATTTTAAAAGTTGAGGCCGCGGAGATAGTCGCGGAACGTGTCTCCTAAATCATGGCGATTTAATGCGAATTCAACGGTCGCCTTGAGGAAGCCGAGCTTGTCGCCCGCGTCGTAGCGCTTGCCTTCGAACTTGAATCCGTAGATTGGGCGGTTTCGCAGCATGTATTTCAACGCGTCGGTCAACTGCAGTTCGCCCCCGTTGCCCGGTTCGATGGATTCGACACAAGAGAAGATCTCAGGCGTTAAGACATACCGGCCGATGATGGCCAGGTTCGACGGAGCATCGTCGGGTTTCGGCTTCTCTACCAGGTTGCGAATGCGGTAGAGCTGCTCGTTGCCATTGTGCGAGATCGCCTCGGCGTCGACAACGCCATAAGCGGAAATCTGATCACGGGGCACCTCCATGAGAGCCACCACCGACGCTCCGTAAAATTCATAGACGTCCAGTAACTGCCGGATGCACGGCGTCTCGGAGGCAATCACGTCATCCGAGAGCACGACTGCGAACGGCTCGCTTCCAACTAATTCCTTCGCCCGGAGCACGGCATGGCCCAGCCCTAACGCCTCCTTCTGACGGACATAGGAAATGTCGATCATGTCGGAAATGGAGCGCACCATCGACAGAAGTTCCGTCTTGCCCTTCGATTCGAGCAGATGCTCCAACTCAAAACTTACATCGAAGTGGTCCTCTATCGAACTCTTACCTCGGCCAGTGACAATGATGATGTCTTGAATTCCGGAGTGAATCACCTCCTCGACGCCGTACTGGATCAGCGGTTTATCAACCAGCGGCAGCATCTCTTTCGGTTGGGCTTTCGTGGCGGGCAGGAATCGCGTTCCCAATCCCGCGGCCGGAAAGACGGCTTTTCGTACTTTGGCGTTCATCATTCGCCATTGTACGCAGTCGAAGTGCGGAATCCGACCGTTCGCTGAACCGCGGTTTGTCCGAGAAAGCGGGGTGTGCTAATCCTAAAGATAGTTATCCCCCTCACCGGAAGGTAAACTCCAGAGAAGTAGCATGGCTTACGTTATAGCTGAACCCTGCATTGGGACCAAGGACACTGCATGCGTGGACGCATGCCCGGTCGATTGCATCCATCCAAAAAAAGACTCGGAAAAATTTGAAGGCGAAGAGATGCTGTACATCGACCCCGTCGAATGTATCGATTGCGGAGCTTGCGTTCCCGTATGCCCGGTCTCGGCAATATTTGCGCTTGACGACCTGCCTGAGAAATGGTCCGAATTCGCGCCCCGTAATGCGAAATTCTTCGGCCGCTAACAGTTTCCAGTAAGAATCGGCGGGTTGGGCCGGCCAGGCTCAACCCGCTTCGTGTTTGTTTCCACTGATCGCGCTGCCGCTTTACGGCCGGTATACCGCGCACGACGTATCCGTCTCCCACACACGGACGGATGATACTTTTGAGCCCTTCAGCCCGCTCTGAATCTCATCACAGAAGTACTTAGCCAGATTTTCGGCCGACGGATTCAATTCGTCGAACGGCTTTAGATCGTTGATGAACTGGTGATCGAAATATTCGCTGGTCTGCCGCAGAACTCTTTTCAGCTCGACAAAATCCACCAGCAGTCCGGCATCGTTCAACTCGGGGCCTTCCACGCTCACCTGCACGCGATAATTATGGCCGTGCACGTTTTCGCATTTGCCGCGGTAATTCCGCAAGGCGTGTCCGGCTGCGAAAGTATGTTCCACGAAAACTTCAAACATCGAAAAAGTTTTTAACGTCCTGTATATCGGTAGTAAAGCGGTACGGTGGAAGGCTGTCGAAGAACACTTGCCCGTACCGAAGCTTAGTAATTCTATTATCCAGCAGGACCAATACGCCGCGATCCGACTGGCTACGAATCAACCGTCCGAAGCCCTGTTTGAGCGTCAGGGCCGCCTGGGGAACCTGATACTCGTAGAACGGATTGCCACCGTTCTCGCGAACCGCATCCACGCGCGCCGCAACTACCGGATCGCTTGGCACGGCGAAGGGCAGGCGGTCGATAATCACACAGCTTAACCGGTCGCCCTGCACATCGACACCCTGCCAGAAGCTCGATGTCGCAAACAGCACCGCGTTCGGCGTGTTGCGAAACCGGTTGAGGATCACGCTCCGGGGCGCCGTTCCTTGCAGCAGCGCCGGAAACGGCAGCCGGTCGGCAAGTTGCTCGTAAACCTGCCGCATCTGGCTATAGCTGGTGAACAGAACGAACGCACGTCCGCGCGACGCTTCCAGTATTGCTTCAATTTCCGCCGCGGCAAGAGCCGTGAAGCCCCCGGCCCGCGGCTCCGGGAGATGCTGCGGAACATACAGCAGCGCCTGGTCCGCGTAGTCGAACAGGCTTTCCACGCTGAGCGTGCGGGCATCGTTCAAGCCGAGCCGGCTTTGCGTGAAATGAAAATCGCCGCCGACAGTCAGCGTAGCGGACGTCAAAATCACGGTATCGACCTTGTCGATCAGCCTCTCGGTGAGCGCCCGGGAAACATCGATGGGTGTCGCTTGCAAATAGGTTCCGCGGCCGCGCCGCTCTATCCAATACACGAATGTGCGGTCGCCCGCTTCCATCCAGAATTCGATTGCTTGCCGAAGTAGTTTCGCTCGCCGCAACAGCGGAACGGTTTCCTCAATGGCGCGAGGCGCCAGTTCCAGTTGCGTCGTTACAAGATCGATCGCGATCAGCAATTCGCGATAGGAATCGCCGTGCCGTTCGAGAAAATTCTCGTGATCGCGAAAGCCTTGGCGGCCTTCGCCGGGGAAGAGCCGGAACAATTCCTCGGCACGATCCCCTAAATAGATCAGCGCCCGGTCGAGGTCGCCAGTCGCAAACTGCTTCCGCCGTGCAATTGCGGCAACGTCCCTGGCGAGTTCCTGAAATTGCAGGCTGCTCACGCTCATGCCGAAATACTGGCCGGCGACGTCTTCAATTTCGTGCGCTTCGTCGAACAGCACGGCTGCATAGTCGGGCAGGATGCCGCTTCCGTACGCTTCATCCCGAACCGCCAAATCCGCAAAAAACAAGTGATGATTGACGATGATAATGTCGCTCTGCGCCGCCCGGCGATGCATCGCGGTAAGGAAGCAGCGATCGAACTGCTTGCACATCTGGCCCGAGCAAAGATCTTTCCGCGCGTCGAGCTTGGACCAGACCGCGCTGGATTCGGGCAGGTCCGTCAACTCGGCGCGGTCGCCAGTTTCTGTGGTCTGCTCCCATTCGCGGACGATCCGAAATTCACTAACCTCATCCACTCCGTTCAGGATTGGCTCGCGCTCGGCATCGTACACCTTTTGGCGGCACAGGTAATTGGCGCGGCCTTTCATGTAGCAGACCGCGAGCGGCTGTTCGAACAACGTCTGTAGGAAGGGAATGTCCTTGAAGAAAAGTTGCTCCTGCAGATTCTTCGTGCCTGTTGAAATGACGACGCGCTTGCCGGAGAGAATCGCAGGCACAAGGTAGGCGAGCGTTTTCCCGGTGCCCGTTCCGGCTTCAACGATGAGATGCCGCCGCTCGGCGAGAGCGGACTCCACCGCTTCCGCCATCTCCAACTGACCGGGCCGGTGTTCGTAATTGGGATGCGCCTGCGCCAGCATCCCGTTGCGGGCAAAGAACTGCCTGACCTTTGGAAGCTTTACGGAACTGCCCACGAGTGCAGTCTCAGTGTAGTACGAGCAGGGTAGCGAGGCCTGGCTTGCAGCGCAATCGAGCAAGCGGCCGAAGCATGCGCCAGCCGCAATTTCGGAGTTGCGGTATTTCAACGCTTTACGGCATAGTGGTGTTGGAGTTCGATGTAATCCGCTTCCCAGCTACTTTCCGTCCGCCAAAGGGTGTGGGCCGCGCTGTCGAGGCGGAGACTCGCATCGAATGGACGGGCAGATATCGAGATGGCGGAAGAAATCCTGTACTTTACCGAACTCCTCGGCCTGAAGGTGTTCGACCTCAAAGGCCGGAAAATCGGCACTCTCCGCGATGCGGCTCTCGTCCCTCTGATCGACCCTCTTCGAGTTGACCGCTTCCTGGTCGGCGCGGGGCCGGCTTGGTTCAGCATTCGACACGACCAGGTCCAATCCATTTCTTTCGAAGGAATCCGTCTAAGCGATGAGCGGTTGACGCCCTATCATTCCGATGAATACATGCTGCGTATGGGGCGCGATCTGCTCGACCAGCAAGTCATCGATGCCCAGGGCCGCAAAGTCGTCCGCGTGAACGATATTACGTTTCTGATGAAACGGCACGACGGCAGGGACTTCCTTCACGTCATGGAAGTGGATATCGGCATCCGCAGTATGTTCCGCCGCATACTGCATGGCCTATTGCCGCCTCGTCTCGTCCGGCGCCTGCAAACCCGTATCCACCCGCACTCCATTCGCTGGGAATTTTGTAACGTACTCGAACCCGATCCGCAACGGCGGGTTCGTCTGAACATCTCGAACCGATTGCTCGAGAAAATGCACCCGGCCGATCTTGCCGATATCGTCGAGAAGCTGAGCCCAGAGGATCGCGAGGCGCTTATCAGAGCGTTAGACAGCGGGACCGCTGCCGAGGCTTTGAGCGAGGTGGCTCCCGACATCCAGGCCAGCATCCTGGAATCGCTCGGTTCCGAGAAGGCAGCCGAGATTCTGGAAGAAATGGCGCCCGACCAGGTCGCGGATGTGCTCAACGAGATGGAGGAGGGCAGGTCCGAAGAAATTCTCGACGAAATGGAACCCGAGGATAAGCACGAGCTGGAAGAGCTTCGCGAATTCCGCGAAGACACGGCCGGCGGCCTGATGAATACGGAATACATTGGGCTGCCCGAGACAGCAACGGTGTCCGACGCAATGGCTTCTCTGCGGCACAACGAAGAAAACCTCGACAATATCTATTACCTGTTCCTCGTCGATGCCGACGAGCGCTTGACCGGCACAGTGCCCCTGGCGCGATTGTTCCTCGCCGCGAGCGAGTCACCGCTGAAAGATCTGTCGACGGAGCCGGTCTCGGTGGCGCTTGATGAACGTAAGGACCGAATTGCGGAGGTCTTCGACAAATACAACCTGCTGGCGCTGCCTGTCACCGACGAGGAGCACCGCATGGCCGGCGTTATTTCCGTCGATGATATTGTCAACGTGCTCAGGCGGCGGTGAGCTTCCTGGCGGAAGGCCGCCTGGGAGGCCGCCGCAGAGCCAGCACTGCCCCACCAAGTGCCCCAGTGGCCGGACCGACCAGGCATTCCAGGGCCATGCTTGATTCTCGAATTTTCAAGAGCGCCGTTTTCCGCATTACGTAGAATCGTTAGTTGGGCGCCTCGGACTGAAGCGCGGCATACGCACACAGAGTGGCTAATTCGAGCGAAATTCAGAATCCAGTTAAGCCGGGCGTAAACCCCTGGCTTATCGCCGTCACGGTGATGCTTGCCACCTTCATGGAGGTGCTGGATACGAGCATCGCCAACGTGGCGCTGCCTCACATCGCCGGAAGCCTCTCGGCGGATGTCGATGAAAGCACCTGGGTGCTGACCTCCTATCTGGTTTCGAATGCGATCGTATTGCCGCTGACCGGCTGGTTTTCCACTCTATTTGGGCGCAAGCGCTTCTACATGACTTGCGTGGTCATTTTTACTATCAGCTCGTTCTTCTGCGGGCTAGCTCCAAATCTGCTGCTGCTCGTTTTCTTTCGCGTCATCCAAGGCGCCGGCGGAGGCGGTCTGCAGCCCGTCTCTCAAGCCATTCTTGTCGAGAGCTTTGATAAGACCAAGCAGGGCATGGCGATGGCGGTCTATGGCATGGGTGTCGTTGTCGCGCCCATTATCGGCCCGACACTGGGCGGGTGGATCACCGACAATTTCAGTTGGAGATGGATTTTCTTTATCAACATTCCGATCGGCATCTTGTCCATCCTGATGACTTCAGCGCTGGTGCGGGACCCACCCTATCTGGTGCGCAAAACGTTCAAGACCGGATTGAAAATCGACTTTATTGGCCTCGGCCTGCTGACCGTCGGGCTTGGCTTTACACAGATTGCGCTCGACAAAGGCGAGCGTGACGATTGGTTCGGATCGCACTTCATCGTGTGGTGCGTGGTGATCGCCATCTGCGGGCTTGTCGGATTGGTCGTCTGGGAGCTTCGTCAGAAAGACCCCATTATCGATCTGCGGCTTCTTAAAGATCGCAACTTCACGGTGGCGGCCTTCACCATGTTTGCGCTCGGCGTCGTATTGTATGGGACTACCGTGCTGCTGCCCATCCTGGTGCAGACATTGATGGGCTATACGGCGGAGCTGAGCGGGTTGGTGCTTTCACCCGGAGCCATCATCACGATGCTTAGTATGCCGCTGGTAGGCAAATTACTTAGCAAGTATGAGGCGCGCTGGCTCGTGGTGTTCGGGCTGTTGGTGCTCGCAACGGGCATGTTCCAGCTATCGCGCCTGAACCTTGAAACGAATTTCGGCACATTCGTCTACACGTGGATGATCTCGCGCGGCGGACTCGGATTTCTCTTCGTGCCCATCAACGTCATGGCTTTCAATTTCATCCCGAGAGAAAAAACGAACAACGCCAGCGGCCTGATCAACCTGGCTCGAAATATCGGAGGCAGCATCGGCATTTCGGCGGTGACCACCATACAAAGCCGCATGAGCCAGAAACACCAGGGCATGCTTGTGGAGCATCTGTCCCCATACAATCTCAACTACCAGCACGCATTACAGAGCATGGCCGCAGCTTTGCAGGCGGAGGGCGCGAGCGCGGCACAGGCCCTTGAACAAGCACGCGCCATGCTGTATCAGGAACTCGTCAGACAATCCGCAATGCTTGCGTACGTGGACGTGTTCTGGCTGTTGGGCGCTACTTGCATCGCGATGATCCCGCTGATGTTCCTGATGAAACGCACCCGCCCGCACAAGGGGCCAATTGCGGCCCATTAGATTAGCGGCATCTCCCCGGCACGCCGAAGGCGATGAGAATCATTGAGGCCCAGCGGCCTAGGTATGCCTCGCCCCGACAACAAACAACGGTTTCCGTAGCGCGCCGGGTCTGCTGCTCCGTTTGTTATCCTGAAATTTCCGGCGTTTGATTGACATCCAAGCGCCGTTTGTGTCTCCCGCCATGTACATCCGAAAGCAACGCTTACTGACCCCTGGTCCCACCCCTCTTTTACCTGCCGCGCTCCACGCAATGATGGGTTCGGACATCCACCACCGCACCGAGGATTTCCGAAAGTTGTACAAGCAGGTGCTCTCCGACTTGCAAGAAGTGATCGGGACGTCGAACGACGTGATCGTGCTGGTGTCGTCCGGTTCAGGCGGCCTCGAAGCCGCCACGCAGAACTTCTTCACTCCCGGCGACGAGGTGCTGGTCTGCTCGGCCGGAAAGTTTGGCGAGCGCTGGGTCGAGATCATGAAGGCATGGGGCATGAAGGCCACCGTGCTGACCGCGCCCTACGGCGATGTCGTGAAACCCGAAGCGGTTGAAGCGGCGCTTACGCAGAATAAAAACATCAAAGGCGTGTTCGTACAAGCGTCGGAAACGTCCACCGGCGCGGCGCACGACGTGAAAGCGATGGGACTGGCTGTCAAGAAAACAAACGCCATTTTCGTCGTCGATTCGATTACCGGTCTTGGCACCATGCCGCTCGACGTCGAAGGCTGGGGGCTCGATATCGTAATCGGCGGATCGCAAAAGGCATTTATGATTCCGCCGGGGCTTGCCTTCGTCGCAGTCAGTCCGAAAGCGTGGAAACTCGCCGAGAGCGCCAAGGCGCCTCATTTTTATTTCGATCTCAAGAAAGAAAAGAAGAACGCGGCCACGGGCGAATCGGCATGGACGCCGAACACATCGCTGCTGCTCGCTCTTGCTGAGGCGTTGAAATATATCAAGCAGCTTGGCATGCCGAATCTGATCGCCAACGCGCAAATGCTTGCGACGGCGACCCGGGCCGCGGTCACGGAACTCGGCTTGGAAGTATTCTCCAGCTCGCCAGGCTCGTCCGTCACCGCGGTGCGCGCGCCGGCCGGCATGGATTCCGGCGTGATCGTGAAAGAATTCCGCAACCGTTTCAACGCGATCATCGCCAACGGCCAGGGCTCGATGAAGGGACAGATCTTCCGCATCGCGCACCTGGGGTTTTTCGATTTCCACGACCTGTTTGCCGTCGTCGCGGAACTCGAGCTGATTCTGGCCGCCAATGGCCACCCGGTCTCATTCGGGAAAGGCGTAGCGGCCGTGCAGAATGTCTATGCGGAAGCGGCGCTTCCCAAAGAAGCGCTGGCGGTGAGCTAGTTCAAAATCATGAAAATTCTTGTTGCCGAACCGCTGGCTCCAGCCGGCGTGGAATTGCTACGCAACCAGCCGGGCTGGGACGTGGTGATCTCGAATCCGAAGGAATATGACGCACATCTTGCTGATTCGGATGCGCTGATTGTTCGCAGCGCCGTCAAGGTCACGAAAGACGTACTGGCGAAAGCGCCAAAGCTGCGGGTGATCGGACGCGCGGGCGTTGGCGTCGATAATGTCGATCTGGAAGGGGCAACAGCGGCCGGCGTCCTGGTGATGAACACGCCGGGCGGTAATGCCGTGTCGGTGGCGGAGCACACGCTGGCGCTGATGCTCTCCATGGCGCGTTCCGTGCCGCAGGCCAGCAGTTCGACACGCTCGGGCAAGTGGGAGAAGAAGAAATTCCTAGGCAACGAATTGCGCGGCAAAACGCTGGGGGTTGTCGGACTCGGCAGCATCGGCCGTGAAGTCGTTAAGCGCGCCAAAGCGTTCGAGATGAAGGTTGTCGCGCACGATCCGTACGTCAGCCCCCAAAGCGCGGCTGCTCTTGAAGTGCAGTTGTTGACCTTGCCCGAACTTTACAAGCAGAGCGACTACATCACGCTGCACGTCGCGCTGACCCCAGAGACGGACCACATGCTGAACGCCGAGGCGTTCGGACAAATGAAGCACGGCATTCGCATCGTGAACTGCGCTCGCGGCGAACTGGTCGATTTCAAGGCGCTTGAAAACGCCCTCGCGGCGGGCATTGTGGCCGGCGCCGCCCTGGACGTCTTCGAAAAGGAGCCTCCAGGCGAACATCCGCTCTTTGCAATCGACACGGTTGTCGCAACGCCCCATATCGCCGGATCGACGGAAGAGGCGCAAGAGATCGTGGGCGTCCGCATCGTAGAGCAGATGATCGAATATCTGCAGAACGGCGCGGCGATCAATGCGGTCAACATGCCGTCGATGACGGCGGAGCAGTACCGCACGCTCGGCCCGTATGCGGATCTCGCGGAACGGCTCGGGCAGTTCCTCAGCCATATCAGCGAAGGCAATCCACAAACGGTGCGCATCTACTACTTTGGCCGGATTGCGGAGAATAACACGCAACTTCTGCGCAATGCCGGACTGGCTGGGGTGCTCAGCCGCTCACTCGAATACAAAGCTAATGTCGTAAACGCAATGCAGATCGCGAATCAGCGCGGCTTCACCGTGGTCGAGCAGCGCGAACCGCATCAAACACCGATGGATTCGATTCGCATCGAGCTTGAAACCGACGCCAAAACCTCTAGCGTAGAGGGCGCCGTGGTAATTGGCCGTCCTCGTCTGCTGCAAGTGGATGGCATTCCCTGCGAAGCGACTCTCGATGGCAACCTGATGTATTCGAAGAACGAAGACGTCCCCGGCGTCATCGGCTATCTCGGAACGGTGTTGGGCCGCAATGGCATTAACATCGCGAACTTCGCGTTGGGCCGCCAGGATGCTGCGCAAGCCGCGGAGCGCAAAGCGAGCGAACCGCTGCAAGCCATCTCGATTATCGAAACCGACGAACCGGTTCCCGACAGCGTGATCAGCCAGTTGTTCGAACACAAAGCCGTGAGATTTGTGCGGCGAGTTGTGTTCCGGAATCATTAGCTGGGTTAATCTCTCAGACTTGCAACGTTGGAGTAGGCGGATGTTCCCCCACTGTTTCCCGCCCTCACGCGATAAAACACAGGCCTCGAATTATTCAGTTCGCCTGTCGCTAAATAGGACTCGGCATTGCCAGATAACTTCGAGATAGATTGCCACGCCCCCTTGTGCCCGACGCGGCGCTCAATGGAAATAAAATCCGAATGACCTCCGTGAACTTTCCAAGTGAGTTGAACTCCGCCGGCCGCCTTACTCATGTTTAGTTCGCTCGGAGCCTCCGGCAATTCCGGCCAGTCGAAAAAGCCGCCATCAGCGATCGCCTGCACGCTGTCAGTTAGCGGCACGGCATCAAGAGTATCGGTACTTCCGGGCTTCCAAGAAAGCTTAGTGATTCTTCCGGATCGAACATCAACCAGAACGGGCCGCCGAATTCCGGAACCCGATATTCGAAGCGTGATGTTCCGGGCGCGGAATTGATCTCCGGGCTTGCTCAAAATGGGAAGCCAGTACGCGACAATCGCCTTGCCGTTTGAAGATCGGAATGGATAGACGCACACGGGCGGAGAAGACGGATCGGTTTCAACGGTGATAGATGAATCGAGCCGCGTATCGGAGAACAGCGTGTTTGTATTCCGCAGGGCCGTGAACGCCGGACGCGGCGTGAAATCGTTGGGCCGGAACATAAGCCCATGCAGCATGCCGAAATCGTCACTCTCGTTCCCCTCGGTAGCGCCGGCAAGCAGCCAGACAAACGTGCGGACGCCCTCTGCTCTATCGATAATCATGCCTCTGGGAATGTATTTCGCCTGCACCGATTCGTCCGAATTCGTCCACGAGGGAAGGCCATCATTAAATTCGTCATCCCAGAAGACGAGATTTTTCCGGATTCCCGGATAGCCGCGCACCATATCACGCAAAGGTTTTGCGGAGGCATTGGTGTCTCCGTGTCCGTCCGTCGCTTCCGGGTTCAGATTGTGGCCGTAATCGGGATAGTTGTGATAGGCGAAGACATCGATCGCGGCGGCGCAATCGCAGGCATCCAGCGCCCGTTTGGCGAAATCGACGTCGGCGCCGGCGAGTCCGCCAAACACGGCCTTCGCGTCTGGATCGGCGCCATGGATCGCAGCCGCCGACGCTTTGAATAGCTTTCCGTAGTCTTCAGGATTGGCGACAGGATTCCAATAGTCGATGTTGGGCTCATTCCATATCTCGTAATATTCAACGCGGCCATGGAAATGATTGACCATCCAAGTTACATATTTCGTGAAAGCCACGATCTGCTCGTCTGTCGTTGGCGGCCAGAATACAGAGTAGATGCTTCGATCGGGATTGTGAAAGCTACCGAGCGCCGGCGCGATGCTTTGGGGAGCGCGCCCACTGGGAGAGGTATAGAGCGGATTGCCATATAACAACTGGATTTCGATATGCATCCGGTTCTCCACGAGCGAGTCGATGTAATCATCGAGTTCAGGAACAACGGAATACTCTCCTCGTTTGCGCTCAACCCAATCCCAGCTTGTGTAATCGGAACTGTTCTCGTACTGGCCGATCCGGATGAAGTTTACGCCGCCATCGAACATACGGGTCCACCACCAGCGGTTCCAGGGGAGGTACGGGGCGCGAGGAAGATCCGAATTGATACCGAAACCATCGTCGATCTGGCTGGACCGGCGAGGGATCAAGTGATCCGACAAATCCTTTTCGGCGTTAAGGAGCCGCGGCCAGGGGAATAAAAAACAAGCGGCAAGGACCAGAGTCAAAAGTTTCGAGACAACCCACAATTGAGAACGAATCACTTTGCCTCCTTAATCGGCACAAGTCGGGATTCACGATATTATTACTCGTCACGGCAGTCGAAACCGTTTGCCCGTGTACTTCTCGACTGCATCGAGATCAAGTGAGATGCCAAGCCCGGGCCGTTCCGGTATGGGCAGCATGCCGCTCGCGTCCAATTCCCATTTGGTTTCGACGATCTCGTCAATGAATGGCGATCCTGTCAGATATTCGACCATGTCCGTGTGCTTACTGGCGGATGCGAGATGTAGGTCGGCGGCCAATCCTAAGGCAGTGTTCCATCCGTGTGGAATGAACCGGACGCCATTCTCCTCGGCCATCCAGGCAATTCTTCGCTCCTCCGAGATTCCCCCGACCTTCGTGACGTCCGGCTGCACAATATCGAAGGCGCCGCGCTGCAGCCAAGGAAGAAACGATTGACGGCGAGTCAGGACCTCCCCGCCCGCGATCGGTACAGGCGAGTTCTTTCTGAGAAGCAGATAATCGCGCAGGTTATCGGGAGCAAGCGGCTCTTCAAACCAGTACACGCCGTATCCGGCAAGCATCTCCGCCGTTCGCGCCGCCCACTTATAATCCTGATGCCAGAAAGCGTCGCTGGCTCCCGCATCCACCATGAGAGTGGATTGCGGCCCCACGGCTTCACGCGCGGCGCGAACGATCTGTTCATCCACAGTGTTGCTGCTCCGTCCAAATGGCCCCCAGCCAATCTTGAATGCTTGAAAGCCTTGCGCGCGGATCGAGTGAAGATGTTCCGACAGCCGCGCGGGCTCCTGCATCAGAAGCGAGGCATACGGCCTGACCCGATCGCGGTAGCGGCCGCCCAGCAACCTGCCAACCGGCTGGCCTGTGACTTTACCCAGGATGTCCCACATCGCGATATCGATCCCGCTAATTGTGTGGGTGAGGGCTCCACCGCGGCCGAGCCAGAACGTGTGCGCGTGAAGCTTTTCGCCGACTCGTTCGGGCTCGAGAGCATTTTCGCCGATACAGAGCGGCTCCAGAATTTCCAGGCTAGCCTGCACCAGGCGATCGTTTGTGAACGAGGAGCCCCAGCCTATAACACCTTCATCGGTAAAAACGGCAATCAACGTGTGAACGCAATCGTCCGGCTTGATCTCGTTCGCCCAGCCGCCCTCGGGCGTTGCTCCACGCAATCCCGCCGCCTGAATGTCTATGATTTTCATCTCTCTTGGTGTGCCCGATGGCAGCTCTGCTTGGGATCGGGATTTCAATAATGACAGATCACGACACGATCTCAAAATTCCGGCATGGAACGGGAACGAGCGAAGAAGAGCCGCCGGGAGCCTGGAATTCGAAGGTCCAGCCTTGCCCATCTCTTTGTGGAGCTATTGAAGCTGAGCTTCTTTTGTGCGATATAGGTAATGTGCCGTTTCATTCCGGCGGCCTCTCCGAGTACCGCTCCAATAAATGTTCGATTTCTCACCTGAAGAGAGCCTGTTTGTTGCCGCTCTTCAGTCGCTTCCGATAGCTGCCGCAACGACGGATGTTCGCGGCACTATTCGTTCTATTAATGCCGCGCTGACGGCGCTTACCGGGTACACCCCTAAGGAAACGGTGGGGCAGCCAATCACTTTGCTCTCATCCGGCACGCCGGAATCCAGTTTCCCCGATATTATTCGACAGGCAATTCGATCTCGCGAGCCTTGGCGGGGCGAACGGATCTGCCGGAGAAAAGCCGGGGATATTTTCACGGCCGAGCAGACCATAACATCAATCGAGAGCCGTGACGGCCAAATTCTTCTCGTTGTGGTGACAATCCAGGAGGTCGCCTGCGTCCGCCCTGACGGCGCCGAACGTACGGGCGTAGATCTGTTAGCGATCGAGGCGCAGCGTGACTTTGAGCTGTTCTTCAACCTCATACCGGACCTGGCTTGTATTGTCTCGACGGATGGCTACTTCAAAAAGGTGAACCCGGCTTGGGAAACCACTCTCGGTTACACGCGTGAGGAGGTGCTCGCAACCCCCATGATTGAGTTCATTCATCCAGATGATCTCGAGCGCACGGTGAATGAAGTTGCCAAGCAAAGCCGCGAGTACAGAACCAGCCACTTTGTGAATCGCTACCGCTGTAAGGACGGCTCGTACAGAATATTCGACTGGAGAACCACGTTCAACAGAGACGATTCGACGCGCTTCGGCATTGCAAGAGATATCACCGAACAACGGCTTTGGGAACAATCGCTACGGGAAAGCGAGGAACGCTTCCGCATTATGGCTGACAGTTGCCCGACCATCATCTGGATGAGTGACGCCATGGGTAAGACGCGGCTTACCAACCGGATCTGCCGCGAATTCTTCGGAACTACCTTCGAACAGGCGGATCACGATCAGTCGCGTTTACTCATTCATCCCGGCGATCACTCGGCATATGTCGGGAAATTCCTTTTCGCCCTGCGAGAGCGGGCCTCGTTTCGAGCCGAGGCGCGCGTCCGGCGTTCCGATGGTGAGTGGCGCTGGATCGCGTCACATGCGGAACCGCGCTTGTCGCTAAACGGTGAATTCCTGGGCCACGTGGGCATCAGTCTGGATATTACGGATCGTAAACAGAGCGAAGAGGCATTGCAAAAGGCGAAAGATGCCGCGGAAGCAGCAAATCGAGCCAAGGGCGAATTTCTGGCCAATATGAGCCATGAAATCCGGACGCCAATGAACGGGGTTATCGGATTGACGGAGTTAGCGCTCGATACCGACCTCACTGCAGAGCAGCGAGGATATCTGGAGGACGTCAAGAATTCCGCCGACTCACTCTTGAGGATCTTAAACGATATCCTGGACTTCTCTAAGATTGAAGCCGGGAAACTGGAATTCGAAGCAATCGAATTCGATCTGCGCCAAACTGTCGAGTCAACTTTAAAAGTTCTGGGCATTCGTGCGGCCGCGAAAAATCTGGAACTAGCCTGCGATTTTGACTCGCTTGTTCCCGGCAGAGTGCTTGGAGATCCTGGCCGGCTTCGACAGATTCTTATCAATCTAACCGGAAACGCGATCAAATTCACCGAGCGAGGGGAGGTTGTGATTCGAGTGGAGCGGTCGTCGGAGACTGCCGAGGACGTGGAATTGCATTTCAGTGTCAAGGATACCGGTATCGGGATTCCTTTGAACAAGCGGCGGTATGTGTTCGGCGCTTTTTCGCAAGCCGACAGCTCCTTAACCCGAACGTTCGGAGGCACCGGACTGGGACTAACCATCTCTTCTCAGTTGGCCGAAATGATGGGTGGACGGATCTGGTTGGAGAGCGAAGAAGGGAGAGGGTCTACATTTCACTTCACTGTGCACCTGGGTCTTGTACCGCCTCGGCCGGAAGAAGAGCGGCAGGCGGTTAGCGGCTTCCTCGATGGACTGCCCGTTCTGGTGGTGGACGACAATGACACGAGCCGGAGGATTCTCGACAAGTTGCTCTCCCACCGCGGATTAAAAACGGCATTGGCCGATTCAGGGCCGGCCGCGCTTAAGGCTCTGCAGGACGCCTCGGAGAGCGGGAATCCTTTCAAACTGATCGTTCTCGACGCTAGTATGCCTGGAATAGATGGCTTCACATTGACTCAGCGCATTCAGGCGAACCCGCACTTCGGCGGCGCCAAGATCGCGCTGCTCACCTCTGGCGCACAGCGCGGAGACGCCGGCCGTTGCCAGGCTCCAGGCGTTTCGGTATGTCTTGCCAAACCGGTGGGTGAGATGGAGCTTCTGGAGGCCATTGCTCGACTGGGGCAGCCGGCCGCGAGAACAGAAGCCCAGCCGGACCCAAGTCGGCGCCACACGGCCCAAACGGGAAAGACACCGTCCGCGCTTGCTTGTGTTGACGAGAATCGGTGAACAGCCCGGTAAAGACAGCGATCAACATGTGAACGCAATCGTCCGGCTTGATCTCGTTCGCCGAACCGTCTTCGGGGGGTAGCTCCACGTAGGCCCGCGGGGCTTGTATCTCCGTGATCTTTTGGCTGTTTGTATTACTACTGCCCGCGGATTCAAATCAGTTGCTTGACGAGCCTAACGCTCTTCCTCCGTACTCCGTCGCAATAATCCCGCCAGAACTTCCGCGCAAGCAAGCGCAGCCTCCCAACCGTCGCCGGAATCTTCTAAGCTCCACCACGCTGACAATACGGCTTGCGCAACGCCCCACGCGAGTATTCGATCTTCTTGCAGCCCAAGCTCCTCGGCGAATATTTCGCCGCGCCTCCGCTGAATACGCGGATTCGTGAAAATCGAGGGAATCGGATTGCGCAAAAACGCGCCAGCTTCATACGCGGGCTCTCCGGAGACGCCCTTGGGGTCGATAGCAAGCCAGCCGCCTCCTTCCGTGGACAGGATGTTGAAGTGGTGAAGGTCTCCATGCAGCAGAACGGGAGATTCGCTCGACGAGAGTAGCTCCGCGAACAGAGATTCGGCCATTGCGACCAGCCGCGGCGGAAACGGACCGGTTCCGCCGCCGAACCGGAAGCGCAGTTTCTTCAGGCCGTCGGCCCATTGGGCGACCGTAGGGAACGAGCGCTCCGGCGGCAACGGACGCCATAGCATGCGCATCACGCTCGCGGCAATGCGCGTGGCCCGCTCCTCGTCTTCGAGAGAGGCGAGCATTTTTCCGGGCACGAGACGCTCCATCAGCACGAAACCCCGGCTGCGATCGAAATCGAGCAGCCGGACGGCGCCGCGGCCGTCATAATGCCGCAGCGCCTCGATGCCTGAGCTAAGCTCCGCATTCGGCACAGCGATTTTGAGCACAACCTGCCGTCCGGCGGCCGTACGCGCTGGAGCTACATAGCTGAATGAAAGCTCGAAGGGCGCCTCGACCGAAAGCCGCCAACGTGAAGCGCACTCCTCGATCAGCTCCGGAAGCGTCTCCAGCCAAGCGGCGCCATTTGGGAACGCGCCGATTACGTTATTTCTGAAAGCGGCCGGGAGATTATTAGCAGGCACGAGAGCAGCCATATATCTTGCCAGCCTCCTGTCTTTTATGACATTATTATGTCATGGCAGTTCGGACAACCGTCGACATCCCGGAACCTTTACACGACAGGCTTCGCGAAAGAGCGGAGCGATCCGGCACGTCGATTCGTTCACTCATCGTTCGCGCCATCGAGCAGGTCTACGTCGAACCCAGGCGAGGCGAGTACGTGACAGGCCCTCTGATTACAGGACCTGGCAAACTTGGCCCGGCATTCCCTGAGAACGAGAATCCCCATGATCTCGTTTTTTCCTGATCTCAATGTCTGGCTCGCCCTGTCCGTGGCCGGCCATGTTCACAATGCAGATGCCTGGAATTGGCTGAATATCCTGCCGCGCGAAGCGAGACTGGTTTTTTCACGGTACACACACATCGGTTTACTGCGCCTGCTCACTAATCAATCGATTATGGGCGAGCAGACGCTGACGTTGCGAAAAGCCTGGGGCGTGTATGACCGCTGGCTGAACGATCCGCGCGTACAATTCTATCCGGAGCCACGGGGATTGGATGCCGGATTTCGGGAAACGACAGCGTCCTTCGGCGGCCAGCGGGCATCGAAGTCGGTCGGCGACTGTTATTTGCTCGCATTTGCGAAGCACAGCCACGCGGCTTTGGTCACATTCGACAAAGCGCTGTATGATTTGGCCGGCAAACAGAGTCATACCGCCGTGATTCCAGGTTGATCTTGCTACTGCTGGCCGCCATATGTGGCCTTCGCTGCCCAGTTACGGTTTTTCGCATGCTTCCAGGCGGACAAATCCAAATGTCGTTTGCTTGCGCGAGGCATGCCTCGCCCCTACAACAGACTTGTGCCTTCCCGGCTCTCACATTTGCATCATATCGACGACAGACCGGTAGCGGACGCGGCAAGCCGCGCCTCTAAAAGCTTTTACCATTAGTCGTACTTTTCGTACACCACGTGTTTGCGATCGAAACCGCGCTGTTTCAGAAGGCCGCGAATGTCGTCGACCATTTCTTTCAAACCGCAGAGATAAACATCGAGATCGGTGCGGCCGTCCAGGGCTTCATCAAGGTGCTGCTGCACGCGGCCGGTACGGCCAGTCCAATCCTCTGCGGGCTTGGTGATGGTCGGCCAGAAGCGGAAATTGGGATACTTTCGGGCGAGATCTTCGAACTCCTCGCGATACAGAAGCGTGCCGGCATACCGCGTACCAAGCATGAGCGTGACCTGCGTATTCAATTCCGCCAGGTGTGCCGCCAGCATGGACCGGAACGGCGCAACGCCGGTTCCCGTCGCGATCATGAGCATATCGCGGTCACGGTTCCGCAGCGTAAAGTAGCCAAGCGGCGGAGCCACTTCGATCTCCGCGCCGGGCTGCAGCATAAACAAGAACGGCGAGAATAGCCCGCACCGAACTTCGTTCAAGCATAGAGCGAAGCGGTTGCCATTCGGAACGGAAGCAATAGAATAGGCCCGGATGACTTCTTTGCCCTCAAACATGCGCTTGAGCGACACGAACTGCCCGGGAACAAAGGACAACTCCTCCCCACTCGCGAGTTCGAACTCAAGGTGGAGAACGCCGGGAGCGATTTCTTTGGATTCAAGCAGTCGTGCGGTCATTCAACGCCCCTAAGACCAGTGTAAGGGGAACGTGAGTCGTCAGCGAGCGGACTACGGATAATCGGGCAACCGCGCAGGTGCGTACGGCGGCTCCGTTTCCAGGTTTGCCTGATACAGAGCCGCATAGCGCGATCGATTTGCCGTATAAAAGACGACCGAAGGTGAACGCCGGCTACGAATAGCTCTTGCCTGCAATTGCCGGGCTGCTTCCAATCATTTCAGCGCTTGCATTCCCATTGGCATGCAGTTCGATCGGACGCAACTCGGCGCGCGTCTTCGGCAGCGCGTGCGGGTATTTCTCCTGAAGGAACTTGATCAGGTTTTCGCGAACGTAGCAGCGGCAGTCGAACGATCTTCCGGAATCCGAAGAGCTCATCAGAGCGCGCAACTCGATCACGTCGTTCTTGCAATCCGTTACCTGCAGCACCCATACCTTGCCGTCCCACAAGTCCGTCGTTTTCAGGAGACGATGTAGTTCCTCGCGAACTTCATCGACCGGAACCGTGAAGTCCGTGTACAGAAACACGGTTCCGAGAATATCGGCCGTCTGATAGGTCCAGTTCTGGAATGGGTTTTCAATGAAGTAGGTCAGCGGAACGACCATGCGCCGGAGATCCCAGATGCGGACAACGACAAAGGTGACGCCGATTTCTTCAATGCGGCCCCACTCCCCGTTCACAATCACGACATCTTCGAGGCTGATCGGCTGTGTCAACGCAATCTGAATTCCGGCCAGAAGGCTCGAGAGCGTTGGCTTGGCGGCCATGCCGATGACCAGGCCGGCGACTCCGGCCGAAGCGAACAGCCCCGCCCCGATGTTCCAAATGCTCGGAAACGTCACCAGCATCGCGGCAATCGCGAGAATGGCGATCAGCACCGCCATCACTCTGCGAAGCACGCTCACCTGTGTCGTAACGCGGCGGGCATTGACGTCGGTGCTGACGCGAGCGTTGTATTTCGCATCAACGACGTCTTCGACCACTTTCAGCATCTCGGTCAGAAACCAGGCAAAGCAAGCGATCAGGACCAGCCCGAGAATATGCTCCGTGATGCGGACGAACTTCGATGAAAGCGGCAACAGCGGCAGTGCGATGGACACCGCGATCAGCGGAAAGATGAACCGCACAGGGCGGCGCGCCCACTTAACGAACGAAACGATGGCCGCGTGACGCTTGCGCCTGGCAAATCTCTCACCGATGGAGAACAGAATGTAATGAGCGATGAGCCCGGCCACAATCGCTCCTGCGACACCGCCGCACGATATCAGTACATTTCGCCAGTCCTGAAAAAAATGCAATATTCTCTAGCCTCCTATTCGCTTTGGGGTACATGTCGAAGCAGACCAATCCCGAGACTATCGCTTCTTATACGATTCACGAACAAGGGGGCGTGTTTCTCTTCGATTTCCGCCGCTTGGATGGCGAGCCACCGGCCTGCTGGACGCGGTTGTCTAAAATGAATATTCCCCATGCAGACACAAGTCCAGAAGCCGAGTCTATTGAAAAAGATTGTCCTGATTGTCGTTATTGTCGCGGTGATAGCTATCGTAATCGCCGCTTTGCTTTGGTTTATCTATGCCTTACGGTAGGCCGCCAGCAGCCTGGGAGCGCACGGCGCGCTTAGGGCTGCATTGAGTCCCCGCGCCCGTGTTCTGGGACAATGGACCCGGTATCGGCCAGGCTGATATTCATCACCTGTTTCTTATGATTTCGGACAACCTCAATTGGAACAGGTTTTGCGGAGGTTTGCTCGGTACGAAGCCGGAGCGTAACGTCACGGGCATTTGCCACGGGTTTATTTGCCAGCCCGACAATCACGTCGCCGGCTTTGATTCCCGCGTGTTGCGCGGGCGAGCCGGGCAACACGAACCGGATCAAAAGTCCCTGTTTCACTCCAAAGTAGCCGGCCAATTGAGATTCAATGACCTCGTATTCGACGCCGAGCACGGAACTGCGCCAGCAGAGCGCCGGCGCCGGTATATCCGGCATGAAAAATCGCGGCGCGGAGAAATCGAAGGGAACCATCGCCTGGAGAGGCATTACTGGGGGATGCTTGCGGGCTTGCACCGTGGCGGTAAGTTTCAAGGTTTTGCCGTCGCGAAGAACCGTTAAGCGTACCTTTTGGCCCAGCGGAGTGGCTCGAACAAGCCGGCCCAGGAGATCGGGGTCCCCGATAGATTCGCCGTTATAGTTCAGCAATACATCGTTCCCTTTGAGCCCGGCGCGCGCCGCCGGAGAATCGTCCTCCACCCACGTGATCCAGACGCCTTCGCCATCATTCAGCTTTAACTGCGCGGCGCGTTCCTGATCGATAGCGGCCACCGCCACACCCAAATAGCTGTATGCGTGGACATCCGTTCCGCCTGCTGGAACACCTGGAGAAGGCGCTCCCCATAGTCCACACTCCAGGGCAGCGAAGACAACGATGGACAGAATCAGGCGGAGCAAAGCATCATTCCTCAAATCGAATCCCAGGGCTTTTCAAGACGGCCGGCGCCGATTGAATGCGGGATCTATTAGTATGGACGAAACGCGGAGTTCGAAGTCACGCTACTCAGTACACGTCGCTCGATGCATTCATCGCGGCAAGAGCCCGCTGGCAGCGCGTCCGAATGTAGTCGTTCTGCTCGGTCCGCATCAACTGCTGCAGCGTTCCCGCAAGTTGCGGGCTGA
The DNA here is from genome assembly GCA_000381625.1 of Bryobacterales bacterium KBS 96. Taxonomy (GTDB): domain Bacteria; phylum Acidobacteriota; class Terriglobia; order Bryobacterales; family Bryobacteraceae; genus KBS-96. The sequence continues at coordinate 4,916,296 of KB906767.1, read as the reverse complement.
ACGCGAGGCTCGCGGGTGAGGGGACCAGCAGGTCGATCGCCTGCGTCCTCACATCCGGATTGACATCGTGTTCTAAAACATAGGCGATGGCGTGCCGCGTGGCGGGATCGTCGTCAAAGCGCCCCAGAGCGGCCAACGCCTTCATCCGCACGCCCGCACTCGGATCGTGCTGCGCCACATCCAGCAAGGTATCGCGCACATCGTCGCCGGATTCGTTCTTCAGTATTTCGACCGAATCTACGCGCAAGGCCGGGTCCGTCGGATCCTTCGCCGCACTTAACAGCAACTGGCGGATCGGCTCATCCTGCCAAGTGCCCGAAATCACGTGTTCGTTGATTTCGTCGACCACGAGTTGGATCTGGTTACCCGACGACGGCTCAATAGACCGGATGCGCACCTGCGACGGGTTCAGCATGCCCATCTGCGCCGTTGTAGTGTACGGAAACTCCGGCCCCGGAAGGCCATTGCGCTCCATCAGCCGGCTCACGCCAAATCCGAGGCAGATCAGCAGAGAGGCCATGGCCAGCCGCATCGACCAAGGGGAGGGCTTCAGCCCCAGAGCGTCAATCCACCCGATCCAGCCCGGTTGAGAGGCTTCCTTGGCAATTCCTAACGTTTCACGCAATTCCTGCCGGCATTGCGATAGGAAATCGAGCGGAACCTCGGATTGTTCAACTGCAACGCATTCATGCCAACTGCGTTCCCGGTCCAGAGCTTTTTGACACGCGGCGCATTCGCCGAGGTGTGCTTCAAGCCACTCCTCCGTGGTGAAGTCGAGTTCACCGTAGAGGTAAAACGAAAGATTTGCCTGGACTTCGCTGCACGTCACACAAAATCTCCGAGCGCAGCCCGCATTTTTTGCGTAGCTCGAAACAGGCAGTTCTTCGCCGCTTCTTCGGTAGTGCCCAGGGCGTCGCCAATGGAGCGAAGCCGCATTCCCTGGTAATGGCGCATTTCGAAGACCATCCGCTCACGCGGGGTGAGACTCGCCAGAACATCGTGAATACGGCTGCTCAATTGCGAACTAAAGTATTGTCTCTGGGGATCGACGCTAGCGCGTTCCTCGGGCAAGAACTGAAAACGGTCTACCTGGCCGTCGCGCGTCGCCACAGCGGATTGCTCTTCCTTGCGCACCTTACGCTTGCGAATCTGATCGAGACATAAATTCGAAACAATGCGATAGAGCCAGGTATGAAAGCTGCAATCGAATCGGAATGCGTGGAGGTTGCGGTAGACGCGCAGGAACGCCTCCTGATACACGTCCCGGGCATCCTCCTGCGAACGCAGCAGATTTACTGCCAGGCGCAACACTGGCTGATCGTAGGAGCGAACTAGCTGTTCGAAAGCCTCGTCATCTCCACGCTGGGCTGCGCGGATGAGAGCAGATTCGTCCATTCGGTCCGGCGTCCCGCGCGCGGCGATTTTTCCAAGCGTGTCTACTCGTGATTCCAACACATCAATAGACGTGCGAGTCGGCGTTTGGTCACACAATGCCGAAGGGAAATCCGAGCGGTTGCAGACGATGAAGCCGACTAGGACGCTAACTCAAGGCCGATCAAGTGTTTATCGGGATCGAGCGCGGCGATCCGGAATGCGCGAATCTGCCCCTCACGCGCGGCGGCCGCGTTTTCAGCTTCGGGGGCGCCTTGTTTCCAGCGCGCCGCAAGCATTGCGCTCAACGTCGAGACGTCGGACTGCTTCTCCAGCGCCGGTTCAACGGATGGCTCCTCTTTGGGCTTCATGCTGCATTGAGCCACGATGCCCTCGTCCAACTCTACTTTGGCCCGCGTTCCCTGCACGTCGACAATGCGACCACTCACGGTATCGCCCACTTTGTGCCCGGCAATGTAGAGATCGGCTTTTGTCGGCTCAAGTTGCTTCATGCCAAGCCGGATTCTACGCCGTTCCGCATCCAGCTCCAGCACCACCGCGCGCGCGATTTGCCCTTTTTTCAGAACCTCACGTGGGTGTTCGAGTCGCTTCTCGTTGGTGATGTCGGAGATGTGGATCATACCCTCGATGCCGTCGCCGAGATCGAGAAACGCGCCAAAAGGAGCGATATTAGTGATCGCCCCTTCCACGGTCGCGCCCACCGGGTATTTCCCCGGAACCGCGGTCCATGGATCTCCCAAAGCCTGCTTTAGTCCAAGACCGATGCGCCTCTCGGCGACGTTCACCTGAAGGACAACGACATCCACCCGCTCGCCCGGCTTCAGAACGTCGCTCGGCTTCCGCACTCGCTTGTCCCAGGACATTTCGGAAAGGTGAATCAGCCCGTCGACACCCGGCATCAATTCCACAAAAGCCCCGAAGTCCGTGAGGCGCGATACCGTGCCGCTGACTCGGTCGCCCTGGTTGAATGTCCGTCCCGCCACTGTCCAGGGATCGTCCTGCAGTTGTTTCAAACCGAGTGAAATCTTCTTCGCGGCGGAATCGATTTTCAGGATCTTTACGGTCAATTCGTCGCCGGGTTTCAGAACGTCCGCAGGTTTGCTCACCCGGCTCCAGGACATGTCCACCACGTGCAGCAGACCGTCAATGCCGCCGATATCGACAAACGCTCCGAAATCCATCACGTTGCGGACGCGGCCCGTGACCACGGCGCCCTCGGCCAACAAATGAAAGGCCTCGTCCTTGCGGCGGGCCTGCTCTTCCTCGATCACCACCCGGCGATCTACTACGACGTCTTCTTTATCAACATCGAGTTTCGTGATGCGGCACTGGATTTCCTGCCCGACCAGGTTCGGCATTTCCTCCGCATTGCGCACGCCGCTGCGCGAAGCGGGCATGAACGCAGGCACGCCCAGATCCACGCGAAACCCGCCCTTCACCTGTTCGACAACCGTCCCGGCAATCGTCTGGCGCTCGGCAAACGCGTGCTGCAGACCGCTCCAATCCTTCGGCCGCTCGATCCGCAAAAGCGATAAGCGGTAGTAGCCTTCGTCATCGCGGCCGCTCGACATGACGGCGATAGCGTCACCCGGCTTGGGCTCCTCGTCATGCTGCTCACGCCAGGCGCTCAATGGCAGCGAGCCTTCCATTTTCCGCCCGATATCGACCAGTATCGCTTCGGGGGAAACCGATACGATCACTCCCTGCAGAGTCTGGCCTGCGCTTTCACCGTGCTGCTGCTCAAAGCTGGAGAGCAGTTCCGCGAAGCTGGCATCATCCTCGGGGACGGGGGTTTCGGACGTGACAAAGGATTCGGATTTCAGGTGATTCATGGGAACTTCGGGGGGTTCACCAATTATTCTGTCACAGACCCTATAAGATGAGCCTGTGAAGCCGCCATCGCTCATATCGGCTGGAATCGCTTCGTTTCTGCGCGCCGAAGATATTGCATGGCTACTGCTTTTTACGGGTCTGGCGGTCTTCGGACCGGATCTTAATTACGACGCCTATATTATTCTGCTAGTCTTCGCGGCCTTCCTCGTCGCCGAGCCAAAAGTCAAAGCGTTTTCAACGCACCGCGGGCAGATTGCCGCGCTGCTTGTGAAGGTGCTGCTGAGTTACCTGCTGATTGGCTTCTCGCATGGCATCGACAGCAATTACTATTTGATTCTGCTGCTGCCGGTGATCTCGGCGGCCACCTCTCTCGATCTGGCCGGCACGACCATGTTCATTCTCCTCTGTGCGGCGGCCTACCTTTCCTTTCTGGGATTCATCAACTGGGAGACTCACTACATTCCGTCCGATCAGCAGCGGCTTCTGTGCCTGCGTATCGCCTTCATAGCCGTCGCAGGCTTTCTCGTGTACCTCCAGGCCCGCGCAAAACGGGATGAAATGGTCCGAACGCAGGATGCGGTGGCAAGTCTGACAAAATCAAACCGCGATCTGCGACGCGCGGAAGCGTCGCTGCGAAGGAGTGAACGGCTGGCGGCGTTGGGCCAGCTCACGGCGGGCTTGGCGCACGAGCTTCGAAATCCGCTAGGGACTATTAAGGCTTCCGCCGAACTGCTGGGAAAACAGGCTACGCAGTCCAATCCAGCCGTGATGCAGGAATTGACCGGATACATCACGAGCGAGGTGGATCGCACTAATTCGCTCATCTCGCGCTTTCTGGATTTCGCCCGGCCTCTGCGGCTGCACGCGAGATCCGCCGACCTCCGCGAAACCATCAGCCAGACGATGGACCAAATTCGGACTCGCGCCGAAGCTCGCCAAGTTCGGCTGGAGACCGCGGTTCCCGAGCATCCCGTCATATTTGCATTCGATCCCGATCTGCTGGCGATCGCCTTAACCAATTTGATCCACAATGCGATCGAGGCGAGCGCCCCCGGAGGCATTGTCCGGTTGACCGTGGAATCGCGGGGCGCCGCTATCCATTTGAGCGTGTCGGACCAGGGTTCGGGCATCGCCTCAGAGCATCTGGAAAGCATCTTCAACCCGTTCTTCACTACCAGGACGGACGGAACGGGTTTAGGATTGGCAATTGTGACCAAAATCGTGGACGAGCATAACGGGAAAATCACGGTTCAGAGCACACCCGACGCGGGAACTACGTTTGAACTCATCCTGCCCGTACAGGAGAGGGATTAGCCATGCCTAGCCGCATCCTGATCGTCGAGGATGAAGACAAGCTGCGGCGCGTCGTGCAGCTTCATCTGGAATCCGCCGGCTTCGAAGTGGATCACGCGCCAAGCGCGGAGCAAGCACTGCCACGCTCCGGCATTGCCGATCTGGTGCTGACCGACCTGAAGCTTCCCGGAATGGATGGACTGGCGTTTATCAAAGAACTCCACGCAAGGAATGCGCAAACGGCGGTCATCGTCATGACAGCCCACGGCTCCGTGGAAGCGGCGGTTGAAGCCATGAAGCAAGGCGCCGCCGATTTTCTGCAAAAGCCATTCTCTCTGGAGCATCTGACGGCGCTGATTCAGAAAGTTCTCAATGTTCAACGGCTGCAGGCCGAGAATACGCGCCTACGCGAGGAACTGGATCAGCGCTACCAATTCGATAGTATTATCGGCCGTAGCCCGGCCATGCGCGAAATATTCCAAACTGTATCTCGCGTGGCGCCAACGCGCGCGACGGTTCTGCTCGCGGGCGAGAGCGGCGTGGGTAAAGACATGATCGCCCGCGCCATTCACCAGCATTCTCCGCGCAAAGATCATCCGTTCGTCAAAATCAACTGCACCGCGCTTCCCGAGAACCTGATGGAGAGTGAGTTGTTCGGTTATGAGAAGGGCGCTTTTACCGGCGCAAATACCAGTAAACCGGGCAAGTTCGAGCAGGCCGACAAAGGAACGGTATTTCTCGACGAGATCGGCGATGTGCCCGGCAACGTTCAGGTGAAGCTGCTTCGGATTCTGCAAGAACGGCAATTCGAGCGGCTCGGCAGCAATCTCACGCGCAGCGTGGATGTACGCGTCATCGCGGCGACGAACGTCGACCTCCGCGCGGCTCTTGAAGAAGGCCGCTTCCGCGAGGATCTCTATTACCGCCTGAATGTGGTGCCGATCAGCATACCGCCTCTACGGCAGCGCGTGGAAGACATTCCGTTTCTCGCTCTGCACTTTGTCCGGAAGCTCAGTAAAGACCTGGGCTCCACTATCGCCGACGTCACTCCGCAGGCAATGGACCGGCTGCTCGAATACGATTGGCCGGGCAATGTCCGCGAGTTGGAAAACACGATAGAACGAAGCATCGTGCTTGCATCGGGCAGTGTGCTGGATGCTTCCGACATCCGGATCGACAACTCACGGCAGCGCACCGCGGTATCTCCCCAGGCGCCGATTCTTCCGGAAGGGACCACGCTCGAACAATGGGAACAGGCGATGATTCGCGAAGCGTTGCGCCGCGCGAACGGCAACAAGAGCCAGGCGGCGCGATTGCTCGGTTTGACGCGAAACGCGCTACGCTACCGGCTTTCGCAAATGGGCCTGGATAACGGAAAAGAGGCGGAAGAAGGCACGCCGGCGGAGGGGTGAGGGAACATCGACAATTTCGGAATCCTCCGGCTATCCTAGTGTTCAGGAGGGAAGCGTTGTTATGGAAGTTCGCTCTGTGGCGGAGTTTCAGAAGAATGTGGAGGAATACGTCTCCTCTCTGAAACAGAACCGCACGCCCCTCTTACTCACTATCGACGGACATGCTGAAATCGTCGTACAGGACGCCGAGAGCTATCGGAAGCTCGTCGCGCGTCTGGAACGTGCCGAGGCTGTAATCGCCATTCGTGAAGGCTTGCTTGACGCCGATGCCGGCCGCGTCCATCCGGCGCGAAAAGCATTAGCGGAACTCGGGATGGACTGAGAACGACTATTACAGCTTGATAATCTTTGGCGATTCCATGCCCTTCAGCACATTCCGCGCGTCGAACACGAGCTGGCTGCGCTCTACCAGCGCCGTATAGTCGATAGACGAATGGTCCGTTACGATGACGACGCAGTCCGCCTGCTCGGCGGCTGGCAGCAGTTCCTCGGCATATAACTCAAGCCCTTCTCGCGCTATTTTCGGCACATAGGGGTCGGAGTACGTAACAATGGCGCCCCGCCGCAGCAGCAGGTGGATAATGTCGAGCGCCGGCGATTCACGGACATCGCTGATGTCACGCTTATAGGCGACGCCCACGATGTGGACCCGTGAGCCGCGAAGAGGTTTCGTCGCATCGTTCAGCGCGTCCTGTATCCGCTCGACCACGTGCTCGGGCATCTGTCCGTTGATGTAACCCGCCAGTTCAATGAACCGCGCCTCAATGCCCGCCTCGCGGCTCTTCCAGGAAAGGTAAAACGGATCGATCGGAATGCAGTGTCCGCCCAACCCCGGCCCCGGATAGAACGGCATGAAACCGAAGGGCTTCGTCGCCGCCGCGTCGATCACTTCCCAGACGTCGATTCCCATCCGGCTACACATCAACGCCATTTCGTTTGCCAGACCGATGTTGATCATACGAAACGTGTTCTCGAGCAGCTTCACCATCTCGGCAACGCGCGTCGAGCTCACCGGCACCACTTTCTCGAGCGCCTGACCGTAGAACAGAGCGCCCAGTTCCGTACACGCCGGCGTCATTCCGCCAACCACTTTCGGAATGTTCGCTGTATGAAATTTGGGGTTGCCGGGATCGACTCGTTCCGGCGAGAAGCACAGGAAAAAATCGCGGCCTACCTGCAGACCCGATTCCCGCAGCTTCGGCAGAACTAGCTCATCAGTGGTGCCGGGATACGTGGTGGATTCGAGCATCACTAAAAATCCGGGGTGCATGTGCTGCGCGATTTGCTCCGTCGCGGACACAACGTAACTCATGTCCGGATCTTTTGTTTTACGGAGCGGAGTCGGCACGCAAATATCGATCGTGTCTAGCTCTTCGATAACCGAAAAATCCGTTGTCGCGCGCAGTTTACCGGCTTTAACGAGGGACGCCAAAACCTCGTCGTTTACGTCCTTGACATAGGATTGTCCGGCATTGAACCGATCGACCTTATCCGTCTGGACATCCATGCCGGTCACGTCGAAGCCAGCTTTGGCGAACTCCACCGCGAGCGGCAGGCCGACGTACCCCAGGCCGAGCACACCCACTTTAGCGGTTCGTTTCGCGATCCGATCTTTCAGGCGTTCCGCCGCGACGATAGTCTCGCATCTTTTGTTATTTACAATTTCAGTCGCCAAGTAGGAACTCTCCCTCGCCGATAAATTCGGCAGGCCCGGTGAGAAACACGCTCTCTTCCCAGCGCAACGTCAGCGGACCGGCCGGTGTGTGTACAATCACCGGACTCGCCGCCACCCCCCTGAGAATAGCAGCGACTGCCGCGCCCGTGGAACCGGTCCCCGAGCTGCGAGTTTCCCCCGCTCCGCGTTCATAAAACAGCGTTTCGATATTGTGGCGGTCCATTACGCGCACAAAGGAGACGTTGGTTCGCTTCGGAAAACGAGTATTGGCTTCCGCCAGAGCAGCGCTGGCCCGCCAATCGGACGGAAGAGAGTCCACAAAGATCGCGCACTGCGGATTCCCGACGTTCAAGATTGTCGCGTCGAACACCTCCGAAGCGAGTTGCAGTTCAGTTCGCACTTCCTCGCTCCGGTACTCAGGCATTCCCATATCCATCTCGAAACGAAAGCGGTTCTCGTCGCGGGCCTGCAAGGTAAGCAATTTCACACCGGCGGCCGTTTCAATCGCAATGCCTTCGCCTCTAACGGCGCCCGTCCACAACGCGAACGCGGCGGCGCAACGCGTGCCGTTTCCGGAAATTTCAGGTTCGCTGCCATCGGAGTTGAAGAGCCGTGTGCGCAGACCCTCCGGCCGTTTCCACGCCAGCATCCAGCCGTCGGCGCCAATCCCCGTATACCGGGCGCAAATCTTTCGCGCGATCAGGGCAAGTCCTTCACCCGGCGCCTGTTCGGCCCAGGTCAACAGAAAGTCATTCTCCGCGCCATGTAGCTTATGAAACGGAATCTTGATCAATCGGCTCTCCTGTAGATGCGAACAACAGGATCATCTTTAGTGTGAATTTCGAGCACCATCCGGTAAACGGTCTTCTTCCAGTTTGCCTTGTCAATCGATCGGGAAATGCGATCGTTTTTCGTCATTACGTCCACCGCCCATTTGCACGGGTGAAACAAATCCGTCCGCGTCGTGGCGAGCAACCATGCGGGACCGTTGCCTTCATGCAGAGTTTCCGAGAGTGGAATGCGCGCCCTGGCAAAGATACCGGCCGTATCGCCGAACGACATCAAAATACCATCGCCATCGCGATAATGGGCCTTGAAGAACTGCGCCGCTTCCGCGGTCCAGTCACGCCGCGAATTCGAATTCACCTCCGATTCCTTCCAGCAGATCCAGTGCTCGTGTGATGGATGAATCAGCCAGGGCAGGACGGCTATGACCGGCAGGACCATGCTCCACTTGCGCCAACGGTTAGGCACGGCAAGAACAATCGCACCGACAGCGAAAGCGGCAAGCGGCAGCATCGCGATGCCATAGCGTGTGTTGTAGTAGCTGAACGGCTTCAGTGTGGGGACGTGGATGGGGGTGCCCGAAGATTCAATGCTCCAGATGTAAAAGCAGGGTGTCAGCAGCAAAAGCAGCAGCGGCCAGAATCGCCGGGTCCATATTGCGCAAACAGCTCCTGCGACTCCGCAGAGCAACAACGGCAGTCCGGCGCACAACCGTCCCGCGGTCGTGTAGTACTGGGCGGCCAGGCTCCAGTTGTGGAAACCCGGATACAGCGCGTTTCCATTGATCGCCTTTGCGGAGTAGGGACCTCTGTAAAAATCGAGCGCGTCGCCGGTCGCCCACAGATTGTGCCCGAACCAGTACAAGGGAGCCAAAGTTGCGAGCACGCCGAACAGAACCGCCGCTTGAAAGCGCCGCTGGCGAGCGCACATGAAAAAGCTCAGTGTGAAGAACGGAATCAGAAACCAGCCGTCATAGCGTGTCAGGCTCGCCGCAATGGAAGCGCAGGCGCACAGAACGACAAGCCACTGGCCCTGAGTCCGGCGAAAGCGCAAAAGCGAGAACAGCATCACGCCGAAAGCGGCTAGAAATAGAACCTCCGTCATCGGAATAGATCCGAGATAGAGAAGGTTCGGATTCAACGCCAGACAGGCGGCAACAATCCCGGCCGGCAGCAGTCCGTCATAAGCTTCGCGCGCCGCGAGATAAAAGAAGGTCACGGCCAGCACAAAGCAGATCGCGACCGGAATGGTTCCCGCGAGACCCGTGCTCCACAACACGTCATTTGTCGCAAATGGGAGGCAGATCGCATGCAGAAGAGGCAGCCAGACGCCGCCAATCTGCTCGTACCCCGGAGTTCTGGAATCGACGATGCGGCGGGCGATATCGAGGTGAGCTTGCGCATCGCCGTAGTACAGAAGGAATCCCTGCCGGAAAAACCAGGCAGCGGCAATCGCAATCAGGACGGCCGCCAGCCCGGCGACAATGGCTATTTCCCGCCACGAATAGCGAATCTCAGAACGACGTGAAGCGCCGGAATTCTTCGAACCGTTGATCAATCTCTTGACGCGTAAGGTCACGGAACCTGTCGACACTGAATTGCTCACAGCAGAAGCTACCCATCACAGAGCCATAAATCACGGCGCGATGCAAATCGCGGGCGTCGATATGGCCGTTCCGCAAATCGAAACCGCATTGCGCCAGATAACCGACGAACCCACCGGCGAAGCAATCGCCCGCGCCCGTGGGGTCGAACACTTCCTCCAGCAGATAGCCTGGCGCCATGAACAGCGTATCGCGCCGGAACAGCATGGCCCCATGTTCGCCGCGTTTGATCACCAGCGTGTTTGGGCCCATGTCCAAAATCTTCTGCGCTGCTCTCCGAAGGTTATATTCCCCGGCAAGCATTCTCGCTTCGCTGTCATTAATCAGCAGGAAGTCCCAATTGCGGATCGCCTCAAGCAATTGTTCGCGGTAGCTCTGAATCCAGAAGTTCATCGTGTCGCCGCCAGCGAAACGTAGGTGCTTCATCTGTTGATAAACGTTTCTCTGCAACTCCGGCTGTATATTGCCCAGCAGCAGATAAGGACGTTCATCGTATCCGTCGGGCAGCTTCGGCTTGAAGTCCGCGAACACGTTCAAATCGGTCTGTAGCGTCGTGCGGTCGTTCATGTCCGCGGAGTAAACGCCAGACCAAAAGAACGTTTTGCCCGGAACTTGCTCCAGTCCGCGCAGATCGATTTTTCGCTTCGCCAGCAAATCGCGATCCTCTTGCGCGAAGTCGTCGCCAACCACGGCCACAATGCTGACATCGGTAAAATAACTGGCGCTGAGCGCAATATAAGTACACGCTCCGCCAAGCGTATGCTCGCGCTTGCCATACGGCGTTTCAATCGCATCGTAGGCAACGGAGCCAACCACCACTAATGACATCGCTTGATTGTAGCGAGTCGATGTCACCAGCCCTCAGGCCGCCACCGCAGGACCCTTAGCGCTGGTAAGGTGAAAGCATCAACGGGCGCCATGCTGGCCATCGACTATCGCGATCCTCTCCTCATTAATACCGTCGGTAATTCGGTCGGTATGCTGGTGTTCGGCGCGATGGCGGTATTGCTCATCAAGGATTGGCGCCATAACGGGCTCCGGGAAACGCGCTTATCGCTCACGGCCGCTCTCCTCGCTTTTTTCTGGAACCTGGGATCGCTTCTCGTTCTGGCCGCCTCGGGCCAGGAATCGCTGGCGCTCGAGGCGCTCGTCACATTTAGCTTCTCCATTCTGAGTCTGCTGCCCGCGGTGTTACTGCATATCGTCCTGAAGCGGCGGCAGCTCATTTGGATAGCCGGGGGGTACGGGCTGAGCGGCGTTGCCGTGCTGTTTCATGTCGGTGAGGTTGCTTTCGCGCCCGCAAGGCTGCATCAGTTTGGTCTGCTGGTTATCGCAGCCGGATACGGTTTGCTGATCGGAACGCTTTTGGTTGTCAACTTCCGATCGAAAGGCCGGAAGTTCCTCTATGATCCGGAACTTATTTCTTTGACTTGTTTGCTGCTGTTCAGTATTTCTTGCCTTCATTTTGGTTACGGGCACGCGACCTCCGCCTGGACGGCCGAGATTGCCTGGCACCACGCCGGCATTCCGCTGACGTTGGTTGTCCTGCTGCAGGACTACCGCTTTTTGCTTTTGGATGTCTTCTCCCGCTTTTTGCTGAATTTCGGCTTAGCCGCCGTTTACTCGATCGGGGCCTTCTTCATATATCGACATCTCGATATTCGGGGAATTCTCAGCAAAGATAGATTCTGGCTTGGCATTGGTTTCGTCGCCGTTTGCTTATTCCTAATCTCGTTTGCGGTCGCCCGAACGTGGCTCCAACGGTGGGTGACAGGACGGCTGTTTCGACACAGAGGCTTCGCCGACTGTATCAGCGACCTGACAACCGTTGGGATGAGAGCGGCATCCGAAGAACAGTTGCTCGAAGAATGCGCGGCGGCAATTGCGAAGTGCGTCGGCGCCGCCCAATTTGCCGTCAGATCGGGCGTTATGTCGAATCTGGACCGGCCAATCGTAAGCAGTAATCCATTAACGGGAAAAATCTCCGAGGATCTGGACTGGGTGGAGGCTATCGTCCCGCTGCGCTTTTCCCGAGGAGACGCTTGCCAAGTGCTGCTGGGAGCGCGGCGCGGCGGCCGGCGTTATCTCAGCGAAGATCTCGATGCCCTGCGGCAAATCGCTGGCGCCGCAATGGGGCAGATCGAGCGGTTCCGGAGCGATGCGCTACAGCTATTGGTAAGCCAGGCCGAATTGCGCGCTCTCCAATCGCAAATCAACCCGCATTTTCTGTTCAACGCTTTAAACACGCTTTACGGAACCATCGATCGCCAGTCGAAGGAGGCGCGCCAGTTCGTTCTGAACCTTGCCGAAATATTTCGCTATTTTCTGCGCGCGGACCGGACATTTATTGCGCTGGAAGAGGAATTGAGAATCGCGCGTGCCTATCTGGAGATCGAGAAACTACGGCTGGGAGACCGCCTCGAGACACGCGTGTCCGTCCCGAAAACGGCGCAAGCCGTTCTCATTCCTGTCCTCTCCGTGCAGCCGCTTCTCGAGAATGCCGTGAAGCATGGCGTCGCGGCACAACAAGGGAAAGGGCTGGTCAGCCTGACAGTCGAGGAAACAGAGGCGGGCCTGTGGATTAAAGTCCAGGACAGCGGTCCTGGGTTTCAGGCGAAACCCGCCGGCGGCGCGGACGGCGCAGGCGTCGGATTAGACAACGTGAGACAGAGGCTTCGGCTCTGCTATGGAGACGCGGCAGCCTTGAACGTTAAGACCGACTCCACCGGAACTGTCGTGAGCTTTCTGATACCGCCCCAGAACGTTATTGACGATCACACCCCAAAGCACCCGCCCGTCGCGGAATTTAGTTCATTCGTGACCGGATGGCGGCCGGTCACGCCAATCCACGAGTCTCAAAGAGAAAATCAAGAGAGACTAGGGACTCCACTCTTCCGTGCTACGCACACTTATCGTCGAGGATGAACCGATCGCCCGTCAGGTGCTGCGGGAAGGACTAGCCGAATTCGCGGCAATCGAGGTTATAGGTGAATCCGATAACGGAAACACAGCATTGCAGTTGATCTCTTCGTTACAACCGGACCTGGTGTTTTTAGACTTGCAGATGCCCGCGATGGGCGGCTTCGAGATGCTGGCCCACCTTCGCGGCGGCCATCTTCCTGCTGTCGTCATCGTAACGGCGTACGACCAGCATGCCATTCAAGCGTTTGAAGCCGGAGCCATCGACTATCTTCTGAAGCCGGTCAGCCAGACCCGGCTGGAGCAGACCGTTGCCCGAGTCGAGCGGCTGATTCGAAGCCCTGGGCAAGTTGCTGAGACAGTGGCTCAGCTTCAGGAGCTTATCCCCGCGCCGCAGGGCGGCTCCCGCGTCCGAAAGGTCGTCGGCAAGCAAGGCGAAGAGTATTTCCTGCTCAACATTGATGAAGTTTTGGCGTTTCAAGCCGACGGCGAGCTCGTCTGGATTGTCACAATGAAGCATCGCTATCTGGCCACACAGAACCTGAAGACAATACAGGAAAAGCTCCGCAATACCAGCTTCCGCCGTATTCATCGGAACGCAATCGTGAACGTGAACCAGATACGAAAATTAAGCATACTCAGCAGCCAGCGCTGGCTCCTGACGCTGAATAACGCCCAGGAATTCATCGTGAGCAAACGGCAGGCAAAGCACGTGCGCGACGTATTGACCTGGTAATTTCAAACCCGCCCCTAGTCCGCTGATCGCCTTAAACCGCCCGCTCATTTCCAGAACCAGAACGCCGATCGCTAATTCATCGCGCTCTCTTCAATTTCGCGATTCGATGGAAGAACGTACTGAACAATCTGGAACGCCGCCGGCACAGGCCGGCAGTGCAGTGCATGGCCTTTTGTGGATTTTATGAAGAAATATATCTTCTCATTGCCGATTATTTTGCTGTCTTTTGCCGCCGCCGCTTACGCGCAATCGTTGGGGAATGCCGGCACAATCGAAGTGATTGCAGTTGATCAAACGGGAGCCGTAGTGCCTAACGCCGCGGCCACTCTACGAAATCCGTTGTCGGGCTATACGCGAACGGAACGAACCGATAGCGCGGGCAAGTGTGCGTTCACGAATGTGCCGCCGAACCAATACCACCTGGAAGTAAACGCTTCGGGTTTTTCTGCGTTTGAGCAGGACGTGACGGTTCGCACGGCGGTGCCGATTCCCGTTCGAGCGGCGCTTTCGGTTGCGGGAAGTTCTTCCCGTGTGACGGTGGAGGCATCCGGAGCGGATATTCTTGAACAGACTCCCTACGCGCATAATGACGTCGACCAAAGTCAAATTCTAAAGCTGCCAAGCACAACACCCGCGACAGGATTGAGCGATGTGATCACATTCTCTACCGGCGGCGTTGCCGCAGATTCAAACGGATTTTTCCATCCTCTTGGAGACCATGCGCAGACAAGCTATGTCGTGGACGGACAACCGATCAACGATCAGCAGAGCAAAGCGTTTTCCACCCAACTGCCGGCGAACGCGTTTCAGTCGTTAGAGTTGATCACGGGAACGCCCAACGCGGAGTACGGCGATAAAACGAGCCTGATTGTCAGCGCGGTCACGCGGTCGGGCCTGGGTCATAAGCCAACCGGTAGCCTGAACACGTACTACGGTTCCTTTGGGACGTTCGGTGAGGAGGCGACATTAGGACTCGGAAACGCCCAGTTTGGAAATTTTCTGGTGGTGGACGCACTGAAAACGGGACGTTTTCTGGATTCGCCCGAATTTACTCCGTTTCACGATAAAGGGAACAACGCAACCATTTTCGATCGCCTCGACTGGAATCCGAATGGCCGCGATGTATTTCATTTGAATCTCTTTGGCGCCCGCAATTGGTTCCAGATTCCGAACACCTACGATCAACTGAGCCAGGATCAACGGCAGCGCGCCACAACGCTCAGTATTGCACCCGGCTATCAGCATACGTTCGGCTCGACCAGTCTGCTGACCGTGAATCCGTTCTTCCGTCAAGATCGCATTGATTACTATCCGAGCCGCGACCCCTTTGACGACACGACGGCGACACTGGCGCAGAATCGCCACCTGACGAACGCTGGAGCCCGGATCGATTTTGCCTACAGCAAAGGAATCCACAACATCAAAATCGGGACGGAGTTGATGGACACCCGGCTGAAAGAGAACTTCGCGCTCGGCATCACAGATCCCAACTTTAACCCGGTGTGTCTCAATACCGATGGAAACGGCGTTGCCCTACCCGGCGTGACGAATCCGAACGCTTGCGATGGGCTGGGGTTCGCGGCAAATCCCAACCTGCTGCCCGGATTAGTGCCCTACGATCTCACGAGGGGTGGAAGCCCGTTCAATTTTTATGGCTCGTCCAACATTGTGCAGGAAGCGTTTTACGCCCAAGACCAAATGACCATCAGGAATCTGACTCTGAATCTCGGCGCGCGATTCGACCATTACGACGGAATTTCCACGGATAAGCTCCTCGAACCGCGTGCGAGCGTTTCTTATCTGGTCAAACAGACCCAGACGGTTCTTCGATTTGGGTTCGCGCGAACGATGGAAACGCCGTACAACGAAAATCTGGTGTTATCGAGCGCAACGGGCGTCGGAGGGTTGGCGACAAACGTTTTCGGCGCCTTCGGAGAGACCGCGCTTCGCCCCGGCCATCGAAATCAGTACAATGCCGGCTTTCAACAGGCGATCGGCAAATACGTCCAGGTCGATGCCGACTACTTCTGGAAATTCACAAAAAACGCCTACGATTTCGATGTCATCTTCAACACACCGATCACGTTTCCGATCTCATGGAAGCAGTCGCGATTGGATGGCGTGGGCGCGCGAATCTCGACTATTAACATTCACGGCTTTCAGGCCGTGACTACTATGGGGCATACACGAGCGCGTTACTTCCCGCCGGAGACGGGCGGAATTTTATTCAATTCTCCGACCAGCGATCAGGTGTTTCGGATCGATCACGATCAGGCCTTCCAGCAAACCACAACTCTCCGATACCAACATGGAAAAGACGGTTGGTGGGGATCATTCATCTGGCGCTACGACAGCGGGCTTGTCGCCGGTTCGGTTACGGACCTTCAGGATGCGTTGAGCTTGACGGCGGCACAACAATCGGCCATCGGGTTCTTTTGCGGATCGCAGCGAGCGACGGTATACCAAGCCCTCGATAGCTCGTCATGCACAGCGTCGAATTACGGCGCGACGCTCCTTCGCATACCTCAGGAAGGTACGGAAAATGACGATACGAATCCGCCGCGGATAGCTCCTCGCCACTTATTTGACGTAGCGCTCGGAACCGACAATCTCTTCCACGCGGAGACATATCGAACTACGCTGCGATTTACGGTTGTCAATCTGACGAATAAAGTAGCGCTTTACAACTTCCTCTCCACCTTTAGCGGCACTCATTTTGTAGAGCCACGAAGCTATCAAGTAAACTTGGGATTTTCCTTCTGAGTGGAAGGATAGCGGGCTTTACCGATCGTTGATGCTCCGCATTTCGAACTCAATCTATGAGGCGAAGTGTGGCACGATCGAGAGAGGAGCTAATGAGGCGCATGTGGACAGTAACGGCTTCAACGGCTCCGAAGTCGACGATCCTAATTCGTATCCTGGTCGGCTCGATCTTTTTGGCCGAAGGGATTCAAAAATTCTTATTTCCAGAATTGTTGGGAATCGGGCGATTCGCGAAGATCGGCATTCCGGCGCCCGCCATTACGGCGCCGTTCGTCGGAGCGATCGAGATTGTGTTCGGCATCTGCGTTGTCGCGGGCTTTCTCACCCGCATCGCGGCGATCCCATTGTTGATTGATATCTCCGTTGCCATTGCCACTACGAAGTTCCCCATGCTTCTGAACAAGGGCTTTTGGGCTACTGCCCACGAAGCTCGAACCGACGTTTCCATGCTGCTGGGACTTTTATTTCTGGTGATTGCCGGCGCCGGGCCATGGTCCATCGATGCCAGGTTTGCGCGGCCACCGTCGCGGCGAAGGGCCGATGGCGGCGCCGGTGATGATCTCCTTTAAAGGAGTGAACCACGCTGCCTAAGAATTCGGGAAACTACACTGAAGGGTAGGCTCAGTGTTCCCATTGAGCGATGCAGGGAGGAAACGTGAACCAATCGAAGTACATGATTTTGGGTGGTGGAATGGTGGCCGGCTATGCCGCGAAGGAACTTGTCGAACGCGGCATGAAGAGCGGTGAGCTTACGATTTTGTCGGCAGACAACGCTATTCCATACGAACGGCCGCCGTTATCGAAAAGTTTCCTCGCCGGCAAAGATGATGAAAAGAGCATACGAATCAATGCGGAAGAGTTTTACGGCCAGCATGGAATCGAAGTCAAGCTCAGTTGCGAAGTCGCCGGCGTAGACGCGCGGCAAAAAACAGTGCATCTCCAATCGGGAGAAGATCTCGGCTTCGAGAAATTGATCGTGGCGACCGGCGCGCAAGTAAAGACGCTCACGATTCCCGGCGCCAACCTCGGAGATGTCTATTACCTCCGCTCCATGGAAGATTCGAAGAAGATTCGAACGCGAGCGGGTGATGCAAAACGCGCTGCTGTGATCGGCGGTGGATTTATTGCGATGGAAGTATCAGCAGTGCTCGCTCAAAAAGGAATCGAGACGACCATGCTGATACGTGAAGATCGCATCTGGAAACAAGTCTTCACGCCCGCAATGTCGAAGTTTTTTGAGGATTACTATTCAGCGCGTGGTGTTCGCTTGGTCAAACAGACTAACCTTACCGAGTTGAAGGGCGATAGCGCCGTCAAATCCGTGGCGCTGGAGGACGGCCGAACGGTGGGATGTGACATGGTCGTCGCGGGAATTGGCGTTAGTCCCGTGACCGAACCAATCGCGAACAGCGGAATGCAAATAGCCAACGGCATCGTTGTGAACGAATATCTTGAAACCAGCGTGCCGGGCATCCATGCGGCCGGTGACGTGGCGAATTACCAGGACACCCTATTCAACAAACGGCGGAGAGTCGAGCACTGGGACAACGCCGTTTCCCAAGGCCAGTACTGTGCCAGAGCCTTGTCGGGGGAGCGCAAGGCGTTTAGCCATGTGCCGTATTTCTTTTCCGATGTCTTCGATCTTTCCTACGAGTTCTGGGGAGATCCAGCCAACGCCGATCAAATCGTAGAACGAGGAGACCTGTCCACCAGCAGCTTCAGCGTGTGGTGGCTCCAACAAAAGCGAGTCATAGCTGCGTTCGTCATGAGCCGGCCGGACGAAGAGCGCGATGCCGCAACGAAATGGATCGAATCCAAGCAGCAAGTCTCGGCCGAAAAACTGAAAGGAAAGAGTTCGGTCAGCGATGCCGAAGAATCTGCTTCATGACACCGCGGTAACCATTACGGCCGCTTATTTTCGAGTTGTCGATTAATCCGGAACGCTATAATAGCGGCCCATGTTCCCTTACGATCACGTGCTGCTGGCGGCCGTGCAAAAGCGGCCGCAATCCGTTGCCGACGTTCTCCAAACGATGGAGGCCATCGGAACTGCGTGCGTCGATGGCGATGGGTTGAAGTGGTTTAACTGGCTGTACCATCGCGTAACCCAAGCCGTTGAAGCTCGTATCGCGGCGGGCGGTTTCGCCGATCCCGTCTGGCTTGCTCAGTTGGACGTGCAATTCGCGGGGCTGTATTTCGGCGCACTCGAATCGGCTCTTCGCGGGCAGCCGAGCCCTGGGTGCTGGCAGGCTCTATTTGAGTGCCGGAATTGCGCCGCCATCGCCCGTATTCAATTTGCGCTGGCCGGCATTAACGCTCACATCAATCACGATCTTCCGCAGGCCATTGACGCCACTTGCGATGTCACGAAAACGGCGCCCGCACGCGATGGCCAGCGGTACAACGACTACACAACGCTGAACCCCACTCTAGACCGGATTATTGGCGCCGCGAAGCAGGAACTGCGCGTCCGCCTTTTGGGCGATGCGCTTCCAGCCGCCTCTCGTCTGGAGGATACCCTCGCTGCCTGGAGCGTTAGCGCCGCGCGCGAAGCCGCATGGCGAAACGCAGAAATCTTCTGGAATCTCAGACCGGCGCCGGCGCTTACCTCCAACCTGATGGACACACTCGACGGCCTCACGACACTGGCAAGCAAAACTCTTCTGGTTCCCGTTCCGGGATGGAACGGTCCCGCCCAGAGTGTGTGACATCGAGCGACGACGTCGCGGGGGCCTATTTCGCCACTTTAATAGCGGATGTAAGCGCCGTGCCCGAAGTGGATTCGCCCGAAAACACAACCCCCTCCGCAGGTCCGAGACTGATCTGGGTGGCCTTTGTCCCATCGGCGCTCCGCAGGAAGGAGGCAGGTTGAATCTGCCTTTGGGGATTCCCCGGCGGATTGACCAGAACGATGCCTTTCGAGTAAACGCGCCGCAGCATGCCGTTCCACGTTTCCCGGGGACCGGCCGGATCGCCCAAATCGATGTGAGCGCCCGGAAATGGCTCTGCCGGGCTGTAGTGCGGCAGGCCAACTCCATCGCGGCCCGACGAGATCAGGAAATAGCTGGCCAGCGCGTATTCATCGGTCTTGCCACCGTTATCGAGAATAACGCCTCGTCCCAAGTCGTGAATGTTGTCGATGTACTCAAGAAGGCGGTTCAGCGCGAACGGTCCCGATCCGCCCGTTAGCCCGTGGTCGCTAGTGCCTCGTTCCAGATTGATGTAGTCGGCGGCCGCCAGTTCTCTGCGCACATAGGGATCGGCTTCGCGCTGCGGAGCGCTGGCAAACCAGATGGCGTTGTGAAGGATTTCCATCTTGGGGAACGCCTTCCGAACCTGTTCCATGAACTCCGCCACGTAGCGCTTCCAGTTGGTATAGGTCATCGGCTTGCCGGTGTTTCGATCCAGCGGAGCAACCTGCTTCCCCTCTCCGTTGCCCACCCGAAACTCCATATTGACGTCGTCAATCCACAGCCCTCGGTAGCCAATCCGCTCTAATTTCTGGGCGTTTGCGATCCACCAGTTCCGAAAATCTGGGTTTGAGATGTCTCCCGCGTATTGCGGGCAGGTCCCATCGTGGCAACCCCAGGGGATGTATAACGAATTCCCACTCGGATCTTTGAGAATCCAATCCGGGTGCGTTTTGGCGACCTCACCTTTGGCATAAATTGCGTACATGTCCACGTACACCCAGGCGCAATGGTACCAGGACACTTTCCCATCGAAGTAGGGGGAGAAAACCATCATTCGCCAGAGATTCGTCTGGAGCCACTGACGGGTTTCCGGGTTTTTGGACGACGTCCACTTGTCCCAACTCGGGCTCGTTCGGACTACAACGCGGACCACACCAGGGCTGGCTTGTTCAACGATCGCGGCGAACAAAAGGCTAGGGCTGCTGAGAAGAAAGGCTACTAAAAAGCGGCGGAGCATAGTTCCTTGTCGATTTTACGATTCGAACCCGATTGCGCGTTCGGTTCCAACGTTTGTAGCACGCAGTCGATAGACGCGCGATGTTCGACAGGATCGACAATTTTCTCGGGACGGCAGCTTTGTACAAAAAATTCTGATGAAGAAGATTAGAAATTTTTATGTTCGATATCTGCTAAAAACCCCATCTGACCCGTTTAACGTAAGCACACCTAGTAGGTCTTTCTGGTACTATTCCAAACAAAACGAGGGGGTAAGTACTATACGTTTAGTACTCAGGCGGCCCTAGGAACATAAGCGACTTTTTTCGGTCTCCGCCCGGCGCTCTCGCGCACGCTCGGAAACCGGAAAGCCGTCGAAGGAAGCTCCCTTCCCTGGTTGTGGGGAGCGTAAGTCACAGCCGTTTCCATTCGGCCGGGCAGGCCTCTTACCGGAGGTGTGTGTAGTGGAAATAGGGACGGCAATCATTAGCTAAGTATATGTATTTTAAGGGGAAAACACCGATTAGAGCTAAGAAAATGCCAACAATATCATCTATATCGAAATTCATCATCACGGCCGTTACAATCGCTGCAAGTGGGTCTCTTGCAGTGGCCCAGACAAGCGCCGCTGGCCAGGTCAAGGTAACCGTTAGAGCTGAGTCAGGATTCGACGTATTTACAAATTCGCCATCCGCCTCACTGGAGTCGTGGTTCCGAAACAAGTTTTATCGGATGCAAGTCTCCACGCCGTATTTTGACGGACGCACGGGCTGGTATCCGAATGCCTGGGCGTATATCGATCTTTATTCGATTTATCGTGGGTCGTCGATCGCCAATCAGCATCCGAACTGGATTTTGAAAGATTCGTCGGGACATAACATGTACATTCCGTACGGCTGCAGTAACGGAACTTGCCCCCAGTATGCGGGAGATCCCGGCAACGCGGATTTCCGGAACTGGTGGATCAGCAATGCAAAAAAGGTTCTGTCGCACGGTTATAAAGGCCTGTGGATCGACGACGTGAATCTGGTATTCCGGGTTGGCGACGGAAACGGCAATTTTGTGTCGCCGCACGATCCCCGCACTGGCAGAGCCATGACGCAAGACGCCTGGGAAGGCTATGTCGCTGGATTTCTTAAGCAGATTCGTTCGTCGCTACCGAACGCGGAACTTGTACACAACTCAATCTGGTTTGCCGGCGGCTCGGCTCGGGATCAGGATTCCCACGTAATCGATGAGATCAACGCCGCGAACTATATCAACTGTGAGCGTGGCATCAGCGATTCCGGACTGACGGGCGGGACCGGAGCCTGGTCAGTGAATGCATTTCTCGGATTCATCGATCATGTTCATGCGCTGGGCAAGAGCGTCATCATGAACGAATACTCTCTGAACGGCGAATACGGCTTAGCCGGTTATTTCCTCGTCTCGCAAGGCAACGATCTGCTCAGTGGCGGCGAGACAACGCCCGACCAATGGTGGAACGGGTATGACGTGGCTCTGGGCACGCCTCAGGGGAAACGTTATACGTGGAATCAGCTTCTGCGGCGCGATTTCAGCAATGGAATCGTGTTATTGAATCTGCCGGGCTCTCCGAGGATCACGGTCAGTTTGCCCGGTTCCATGAAAAGGATCAATGGAAGCTGGGTGAGCAGCATCACATTGAGCGCGGGCCAGGGCGCCGTGTTGAGCAGGAGCGGTTTGGATACGCAGAGCGTGCAGGCGGTTCGTATCGATTCCGGCGGCGCCCAGGTTTCCAATTTCGCGCCGGATACTTATGTGACCGGCGGGCATAGCGATGCGATTAACGGCGGCGTCAACGTGAGCGGCGTCTCGAACGCAGCGCCAGCCGGCGTGTATCAGACAAAGCGCACAACGGGCGGCGATACTTTCACCTACAACATCCCGAATCTGGAATCCGGGCACCGATATACGGTCCGGTTGCATTTTGCCGATGACATATCGAACGGAACGGGCCAACGCCTGTTCAATGTATCGATCAACGGCTCAAGCGTGTTAACCAATTTCGATGTGTTTGCAGCCGCTGGAAAGCAATTCTACAAGGCGGTTGTAAAGGACTTCCCGGCAACTCCGGACGGAGGCACTATCACGATCAAGTTCACGTCCGGGCGCGCTGGAAACGCCTTGGTGAACGGCATTGAAATCATTCCGTAAACAGGAAGAAGAGCGGCGAGTCTCCCGGAAGAGACTCGCCGCTCGAATCCAAGTTCATCACTAACTGCGTTGGTGTGGGCGGCCGCGTGGCTGCCCCACCAGATGCCTGACCGCGAGATGCTGTCGCCGGTTTTCGTCACCATCGGGCAGCAGGGCTGTGAGAACCTCGTTGAAGCGTCGCTCATGATCACGGTTCGGTGCAGGTAACAGGACGTCTTCAAATTGTGTCGTAATTACGAGGAAAGCGCTTCGGATTGCGAGGCCGGCGATTCTCCGATAGAAGCCAGACTACCGGCCGGTTTTCTGAGATTCCTTCCACCAGCGGCGGCGGAAAGAGCAGATATTGTTTGCGCCGGAAAAGGCACTTTCATTCGAGAGCGGCTCAAACTCTCGCTCACCTGTCGTGCAACGTCGTCCACCTGCGGAGCATTCAGCAGGTCGTCGTGCCGCGCGGCGATCCGGCAAACGTCGAGCTTGCCGGTAACCAGTTTCATCCAGCCGGCAACCAACTCCGGATTGTAGTTGCCCGAATCGAAGGTCAACAGCAGCGTTGCGTCACCCGCAAACGGGGCCGGCCTATATTTGCCAAGAGCATGCAGAAACGCTTCTTCGACAGGCAGCGCCCAGCGGGACGAAGTCCCGTGGACTAAGCTGGCCAACCCATTCAGCGCCGCAAACCCGGCAATGCGGGCGTTCATTCCGAAATTCCTGACCTTTTTGCGGGCGAATTGGCGAGGTCCAATCCGGTTCATGTAGCCGGCGTTCCAGCGCACGATTCGTACAATGCGCTCATAGCTTTCAGCGACAGCTTTATTCTTCAGCAGAGTCCAAACGGGGGGCTCGCAGGAAGAGTCGACAATCGCGAGAAATCCAACTTCGCAACCCGAGTCTCGCAGTTGCCGGGCCATTTCGAAGGCAACTATGCCACCAGCGGAGAATCCGCCGAGTGAGTAGGGACCTTCGGGTTGGACGGTTCGCATGGCGCGGATGTAATGAGCCGCCATCGACTCCACCGAAGACGCCGCCGGACTCTTGCCGTCCAGGCCCTGTGCTTGCAGCCCGTACACCGGCTGACCCGTCAGGCGCACCGCCAACTGCTTGTAAGTGAGGATGTTTCCGCCGATAGGGTGAATGAGGAACAGCGGGAGATTGGGGCCGCCATCGCTCAGTTTCACTAGCGACGACCAGGGGGCCACCCAATTGTCGTCTCGAATGACGGTCGCCAGCTTTCGAATAGTAGGCGCCTGGATGATGCTGGCGAGCGGCAATTGCTTGGCGAGCCGTTTCTGAATCTGTGCGAAGAGGCGCACTGCCAGCAGGGAATGCCCGCCCAATTGAAAGAAATCGTCATCCAAGCCGATACCGGATTTTCCGAGAAGCGCCTCCCACATCGCGATAAGCTCGCTTTCCAGTCCGGAATGGCGATCCGGCGGTGAAACGGCTGGTTCGTACGTCTCGTTCAAGCGCAGAGCGAGCGCCTGCCGGTCGATCTTGCCATTCGCATTTAGCGGCAAACGCCGAAGCTCGATGAATTCGGCGGGAATCATGTGGGCGGGCAGCCGCTCACGCAAAAACGCGGCGAGTCGGGACGCAACGATTGCGGTTCCGACGTGCGGCACGAAGTAACAACACAGCCGTTTACGGTCGGCGTCCGTGCCTTTCACCACAACGGCGGCGCAAGCAATGCCCACGAAGCTTTGGACCGCAGATTCGACCTCGCCCGGCTCGACGCGGAATCCGCGAATCTTCACCTGGCCGTCAAGGCGGCCCAAAAACTCGATCACGCCGGCCTTATTCAGCTTTCCAAGATCTCCGCTCCGGTAGAGACGCTCGGCGGGATCCTCCACGAACGGATTCGGAACGAACTTCTCGCTTGCCAGCTCCGGCCGGTTCCAATACCCGCGGCTCAGATTTTCGCCGCCGATAAATATTTCACCGGCTTCTCCGTTCGCAACCGGCTGCATGTTGCGACCGAGCAGGTGAAGGTTCACGCCATTCAAAGGATGTCCTATGGGAATGGACTCCGCGGCCGTATCTTCTCGCGTTACACGGTAGCAACAAGTGAACGTCGTGTTCTCAGTAGGTCCATAACCGTTGATAAGCGCACCTCGCGGCATGGCGTCCAGCGCTTTTCGAGCGTGCGATGGCGAAAGGACATCGCCGCCCACAATCAGTTGATCGAGATCTCTAAAGGCGCCGGCGTGCTCGTCGGCCATCGCATTGAACAGACCCGCGCTCAGGAACAACGTCGTCACGCGATAACGATTCAGCGCGCCGGCGATGTCGGCAAGCGAAGCCTGCTCCGGCGGCATAATGGCTAACCGACCGCCGTTCAGCAGGGCGCCCCAGATTTCGAATGTCGACGCATCGAATGAAAGAGGAGAAAGCTGAAGAAGCACCTGGTTTGGCGAAAGATCGACATAATTCTGATTGCGGACTAGATTCACGATGCCGCGATGCTCGATCATGGCGCCTTTGGGGGCGCCGGTCGATCCCGACGTGTACATTAAATACGCGAGATCGCGTTCATCAGTGGGAACTGCGGGACCGGCTTCGCTCTCGCCTTCTAAATCCGGCAATTCCAGAACCCGGCATTCTGAACTGGATATGCCTGTTAGGGCGAGGATTCCGGCTCTGTCCGCGAGAATGCAGCGCACGCCCGCATCGGCAAGCATGTAACGCAGCCTTTCCGCGGGATAATTCAGATCCAGCGGTAGGTAGGCGGCTCCCGCCTTCAGAACCCCCAGGAACGCGGCAATCGCTTCCGGCGACCGCCGAGCACACACCGCCACGAACGAGCCTGGCTCGACTGAATGCTTCCGGATCTGATTCGCAAGATAATTCGAGGAGCGATCCAGTTTCGAATAGGACCAGCAGTTCTCTTCCGCCTGCAGGGCGACGGCCTCGGGCTGGCAGGCTGCCCACATACGGAACAGCTTGTCAACGCGTCTGCACCAGGCAAACTCGCCATCTTCCGAAACACATTCAGAGCCAGACGCCATTCTTGCTCGCCTTTCTTCCGAAATTCCAGCGCGATTCCAGCCTAGTTGAGAAACGCTGCCGTGAACAGCCGTCTTATCTTCGAGGCCAGATCTGTCGGGCCCACTTCGGCAGAAATCCCATCAATCGCCCGCTGGCACGGCGGGGCGCCGCAGAAGCCTGAAAATGGCTTTCCCTCAGCCCACGCGCCAACTCCTCAATACTTTTACTCGGATACTTTGAAATCATATCAAGCAGTATTACCCAGCGTGCGCTGAATCGTGTAATAGTTAACGAATCGAAGAGTTCTTGCGAGTAAATAAACCGTCCGATGAAACCACTGTCACACTCGTCCAGATCCAGCCATAGATCCATTTTCGCCGCACCGGTGTCAACATCCGTCTTCGTAAATCCCCATTCCGGAGAGAAGCGCGGGAGCGGCGGTCCAAGCGAAAACATGACCTGGAAGAGAGGATGCACGCCGGGTTGGCGATGCTTCTCGAATCGGGAGACAAGCAATTCGAAAGGCAAATCATCGTGACTGAGCGCCCCAATGACAACCTCGCGCACGCGTAAGATCAGGTCCGAGAAACGCTCCTCCGGCGAAATTTGAATGCGCAGGACGATGCTGTTTAAGAAATAACCGAGCATCTTCTCTGTCTCCGGATGCTTACGGCTTGAACTGACGCTGCCGACGATCGCATCGCACTGGGCGGTCTCGCTATAAAGCAGGACGTTGAACGCAGCGAGAACCGTCATATACAGAGTTGCGCCGCGCTCCGCCCCGATTTCTTTCAGGCGCTCTACGACGTTTCGAGGGGTGGAGAACGTCTGCATGCCGCCCTTATACGTTCTGTCAACGGGCCGTGGACGATCGAACGGCAAATTGAGGACGGGAAGGTGGCCGGAGAGCTGTGCCTCCCAATAGCATAAATGCGGCTCGCTGGCTCTGGTCGAGTACACGCGTTTTCGCCACAAGGCGTAATCGGGATATTGCACACTCAGTGCCGGAAGACCGGGATCGGTTCCGTTTAAGAACCCGGCATAACACGCCTGCAACTCAGGCAAAAAGATCCGATACAGAGAGTAGGCGTCGAAAATGATGTGATGCAGCGTGAGAAACAGGCGGTACTCGCGTTCCGCCAGCCGAATAAGCTGGACGCGAATAAGGGGCGGCCGCGCCAGGTCAAATGGCAATTTGGCGTCTTCCGTCGCCAGTTGGACAGCGCGCGATTCGCGATGGCGTTCCGGCAGAGGGCGAAGATCGGTCACCGGCAAGGGAATCGACAGCTTCGGCGCTACGACCTGAACGAGTTTACCCTCCGTAAAACGAAACCCGGTCCGCCATGCTTCGTGCCTTCGCAGGATCTCGTTAAAAGCCCGCTCGAGCGCCGCCGCATTCAATGCACCATGAAAATGAATGGTGACCGGCTCGTTGTAAATCGGGCTGCCGGACGCGAGTTCCGAATGCAGCCATAATTGCTGCTGCCCGCCGGTCGCCTCAACCTCAACATCGCGTTCGCGCACCGGTATCGCGTATTCCGCTTGTCCGCGCCTCGCCCTCGCCTGTTCTAAATAGCGGGAAAGCGCGCGAGCGCGTGATTCGCCGTCGTCCATGGGCAATATCAGTTCTTGTAGCTTTCAAACCGCGGAAGCGATGCCAGGCGACCGAATGCGACCGGAAGCGCAGTAAGCCCTCGCAGCCCCAGATTGCTGCGCCAGGAGAGCGGGGTGGGCTGAAGATGCAAATTGGGAAGTTGGACGAGCCGCTCGAACGCGATCTGGCCTTCCAGTCTCGCGAGAGGCGCGCCGAAACAAAAATGGCTGGCCCAGCCAAAAGCAAGATGACGATTGTCCGTACGTCCGAGATCGAGACGATCCGGATCGGGAAATCGATCGGGATCGCGGTTGGCGGCGGCCATCACGGCGATTACCGCCTGGCCCGCGCGAATTTCCTTATCTCCTATCATCTGATTGGACGGCGCGATTCGAGCCGTATGCTGGCTGGGAGAATCGTAGCGAAGAAGTTCCTCGACGGCCGACGGTAAAAGCGCGCGATCGGAACGAAGCCGCTCCAGTTCACGAGGATGCCGAAGCAGCATCAGCACGCCGTTCCCAATCAGATTGGTGGTCGTCTCCTGGCCTCCGACCATGGTGATAATGCAGTTTGCAACGACCTCTTCCTCGGTCAACTTATCCCCATTGACCTCGGCCGTTAAAAGCGAATGCACCAATCCTTCCCGGGGGCTGCGCTTCTGTTCGCGAATGCGATCTCGAAAGTAGGCCGTCATGTCCTCGACCGTCTTCAGAATGCCGGGAATGCGATCGGGATTGTGCTGAAAATTCCCGAGCATTTCGGCGAAACTGGCGGACCAGGCTTTCAGCTGCTCGTGATCTTCCTCGGGAACGCCCAGCATGGAGGCAGTGATGATGGCCGGCAGCGGACTGGCGAACTGAGCAATGACATCCATCTCGCCGGCATCGAGCACGCGGGCGAGCAGCTGATCGGCAACCCTCACGATTCGATCGCGCAGAACGGTAACGCGGCTTGGAGTGAAGGCGAATGAGGCGAGGCTTCGGATGCGCGTGTGCATGGGCGCGTCCATGAAAAGCATCTGCTTCACCATGAGCGCCGCGATGGGGCTTAACTGTTCCAGTCCCATGGAGCTAAGCTGTTCAGGCGTGGGCGTCCGATCGGCCGAAAACGTCCGGAGCACGCGGATTACGTCGTCATATCGCGTCACCACCCAGGAATGCAAAAACACGTCCCAATGGACGGGATCCGCCGAGCGAATCCGGTGAAACAGCGGATAGGGATTCGCAAGCACTTCGGGATCTAAAAGCTGGTAGAGACTGAGGCTGGCTTCGAGATCGCCTTGCGCCGGCAGAGTTGAATTCAGCATCGTATCGCTCCGAGCATGGGCATTACTGTGCGGCGCTGTCCGCTGGTCCCTCAGCGGGCCGCGACGCTACTATCTCGAGGATGCGCTTCTCGATCTGATCGGAAAGCTCGGCAACGGTCGGTGATTCAAAGACCGTGCGAAGCGGCAGTTCGACGCCGAATGCATTTCGCACGCGGGCGATCACTTGCGCCGCAAGCAGGGAGTGGCCGCCGAGCCGGAAGAAGTTATCGTGAAGACCGACCGGGCGGCCTTCCAGAAGAACGGAGAGGATGGACGCCACCTCGGTCTGTATTTCCGATTCCGGCTCAGCCAAATGTTCAACTGGTTCGAGCAGATCCGAATTCCCCGGCGCGGGCAACCTGAGCTTGTCGATTTTTCCATGCCCGGTCACCGGCATACTGTCCAGGCGCACAAGATATTGCGGGACCATGTAAGAGGGCAGCCGGGAGACTAAGTGGCTCCGGAGTTCCGCTCCGCTCACCTGTGATCGCAAGACCACATACGCGGCAAGACTTTTGTTCACGCCGGATTCGATTGCGGCGACGGCCGCCGCGCTCACGGCTGCATGGCTTCGCAGAGCGGCAACGATCTCGCCAGGCTCGATACGATAGCCGCGAATTTTAATCTGCTCGTCGAGGCGTCCTAAAAATTCCAATTCCCCGCCCGGCAATTTTCGACCCACATCACCGGTGCGGTATAACGTCGATCCGGGCGCTCCAAATGGATTATCGACAAAACGATCGGCGGTCAGATCCGGACGTCCGCTATAACCCGCGGCTACCGGTTCGCCAGCGATGCAGATCTCGCCACTCTCGCCATCCGGCATCGGCGAAAGATTTGCATCGAGCACATAGACGTCTGCTCCCGATATCGGCCTTCCGAGCGTGGGAACACGATACGGACTGTGCGTGGGAACTATCCCCGAGGTCACAAGCACCGTACACTCCGTCGGACCGTAGTTGTTGACGAGGCGGAACGGAAGCGTTGCCGGCGGAAAAGTGTGCAAAACATCGGCGCCGGTTAATAGGTAGCGTAATTTCGTGTTATCGGGCCACTCGAGCGCAAGCAACTGTTCGGCAACCGGCGTGGCTGCAAAACACAACGTGACGCCATGGGATACAAGAGCATCGCGCAACTGTTCAGAGACCAATGCGATGGAGGGAGGTAGGATATACAGGCTCGCGCCGGCCGCCAGGACGGGCCAGGTTTCAAGAACGGCGGCATCGAAGGTCAGCGCGGAGAACTGAGTGCCCCGATCGGCTTCAGTAACTTCAAAAGCCTCACCATACCAGCGGATCAGGTTCGTCAGATTGCCATGAGTGACAGCGACGCCCTTCGGCTGGCCGGTGGAGCCGGAGGTATAGACGATGTAAGCCAAATCGCCGGCGGCATTGACCGGTACGGATGCTCCGGCTGCAAACGTTGGAGCGCCGGAGCACGAGATGGCGCACGCGTCAATATCCGCAAACCTCCAAGGCCCCAACGGGAGGCGGCCTTCCGGGCTGCCGTTGACCGCGACAAGCGAGACGCGCGCTTCGGCAAGCATGTGGCGCAGCCGCTCGGGAGGGCCTAATGGGTCAACCGGCAGATACGCGCGTCCCATCTTCCATGCGGCAAGCGCAGCCGTGATCATCTGCACGGAATTATTGGTTGCAAGGGCAATTGGCGCCGTATTGCCGCCGGCCAATTTCGCGAACGAAGCGGCCAAAGCAGATGCGCGAGAGACCAGTTCCGCAAACGTGACCTGGCCGCCATCCCATCGGATTGCAACGGCGCCCGGCCGCTCCACGGCGTGCCGCCAGACGCTGGCCGCGGTGGACACGAAGGACTCCGCGCCACCAACACTATCGTCCAACATGACGTATTTCCTCCGACAAAAGCACCGTCGCGCGATTTACGCGGACAGTAAGGCCGATTGCGATTCGCGCATTCCTGGAACAACGTGTTCGTAAACTGCCAGTATCTTCCTGAGCATGGCGGATCGCGTGAATTCGGCCTCGTAACGCTTGCGCCCCGCCTGACCGAGCCGGATGCGAGTAGCCGGATCGATAAGCAGGGCCTGCAAAATAGAACGTAGCGGCGCCATAGCGCCTTTTGGATAAAGACAACCCGTTTCGCCATCCACGAGAGCTTCGCGGACGCCATCGACGTCGGTCGCAACCACGGGCAAACCGGCGCGCATCGCTTCGAGAATCGTGATTGGGAATCCTTCCCAGTTCGTAGCCAAAACGAAGATGCTCGATTCGCTCAAGATGCGATCCGTGTCGGTGCGCACTCCAGCGAATTCCACTCGATCCTGTAGCCCGAGCGACCTGGTCAGTTCCTCTGCCGCCGGCCGGGTTGGGCCGTCACCCACGAAGGTGAGATGGAACGGCTGTTGAACGCCGGCAACGGCCTGGATCAGTTGGGCCTGGTTCTTTTGCGCGGCGAATCGCGCAACCATGACAATGCGCGGCACAATGCTAGCGCCGGGGCGCGCACGATGCACAGTATCGAGCACGCCGTTATGCACGGTCACGATTTTGCCGCCCGGAGCAACGCGGCGGCGCAAAGCGAGAGAACGGTTTGATTCCGAGACGGCAATGATGCTCTCCGACCAGCGCGCCGCAAGGCGTTCGCACGGAGTGCCCACTAGCTTCCATAAGGGCGAGGTTCCCTCCGCGAAGCTCCACGTATGGGCGGTGAAGATCGCGGGGACACGAGCCATTCTGGCGGCTGTGCGGCCGACAATACCCGCTTTCGATGTATGGCAATGGATCAGATCCGGCCGCGTCCGCCGGATCAGCCCATAAGTGGACATTAAGGCTTTGGCGTCGCGATGAGGACGGAGCGGCTGCACCAGGTCGGGCAACACATGCACGCGCACACCGAGCCGGGCCGCTTCTTCTGTGAGGAAGCCGTGCTCGCCGGTGGCAAGCGACAGATCGTGCCTGTCGCGGAAGCCGTGGAGCAGATCCAGCAAGTGCATCTGCGATCCGCCCATCTCAGCCCGAGTGATCACATAAAGTATGTTCATAACGATCAATCCGGCGAAACCGTTCTAAATACCCGACTCATGCTTCTTCGTTCCGGCTGGCGCCGGTGTTTTCGAAAAATCTCCATGCGGGCAAAACGACGCAACCAGAGTTCGAGTAACTTCGCTTCTAATAAGCACCGTTTCTGAACAGAACCGTGCCAATGGTCTTATAAAGGATGCACAAGTCCAGCCAGACCGACCAGTTACGCACATAGAAACTGTCGAGCTTCACGCGCGTTTCGTAGGAGATGTCGTTGCGGCCCGAAACCTGCCAAAGGCCGGTGACGCCGCCCTTCACGCGAGTATAAAGCGAGTAAGTGGCTCCGTATTTCGGAATTTCCGCTTCGACAATCGGACGAGGACCAACGAGGCTCATCTCACTCATGAGCACGTTCCAGAGTTGAGGCAGTTCGTCGAGACTGGTCCGGCGGAGCACCCGTCCGACAAGTGTCACGCGCGGATCATCGCGCAGCTTGTAATCGCTTTCCCACTCCGCCATAGCGCGGGGATTATTGGCCAGGTATTCGTCCAGGATCTCCTCCGAGTTGGTGACCATGGTTCGAAATTTCCAGGCCTTGAACGGCATGCCGTTGCGGCCGATGCGGACATGACCGAAGATTGCCGGTCCCCGCGATTCCAGCTTGATCGCAATGGCGATGGCGACCAGCACTGGAGCCAGGAACAACAACGCCAGTGAGCTGACGACTACATCGAGGATGCGCTTCGGAAGCTGACGATCGGGCAGCGCCGCCTGCTGGACAACTTCCAGGCCAAGTATGTCGCCGAAGCTCTTCGGTTTAACCCAAAGACTAGACCAGCGGAACAGGTCCGGAATAATCAGGATTCGCGCGAAATACGGCGAAATGTAATTTTCAATGGTGGCAATAACGCTTTCCGGCGTCTCGCCATGCATCGCAATCACGGCATAGGGAGCACGCAGGTTTGAAGCGACTTCCGCCGCCAGCGCGAAATCCCGCATGACAGGAACGCCTGGAATCGGCGGCGCGTCGGTCCACGTCTGGTCGAAAACGGCAATGGGCTTCAGTCCGAAACCGGCTTCGTTCATTAGCGTTTCGGCGACAAGCTTGGCGGTGTCGCCCGCTCCGAAAATGACCGTCGGATAGCCCCACCAGTCCTTTTTTGCGAAACACGTCCGGGCTTGTGCTCGCAGCAGCGGCACCATGACTACGCTGAACAGCATGGCCAGAATCATCGTCCAAGTCAGATAGTGAGAGGGGCCGCGCCACGAAGCGGTGAGAACCTCGATCACCGGGAAAAGAAAGAACGATGAAAACGTGGCTCGCCTTAATTCCTCCGGCGGGGTCAATGCGGCGCCGGAATAAAGGCCCACGGCGCTATAAAACGCGAGAAAAACGAATAAAAACGGCCAGAGCCGGAGATAACCGGCCAAATGGACTTCGGGCTGAAATAGAAGTTTGAATCCAACACTGAGCGCGACGGAAGCGACAAGAGCGATTGCATCCGTAAGAATAAGGGTGCCGAGCATATAGTACGGCTTGGTTGCAATCGGTCGTGCGACTAGTGCTGGTTGTGCGATAGCGCCTGTCATTTTTTCCTCTCAAGATAAACGTCTCCGGGGGTATTGAGCCCTAAACAGAAGCTCGACGAGGCTTCGTGCGTTTACATCAAAGATCAAGATCGTCCACCACAGCCGTTGCTTGTGTCCGGTATCTCGAAACTCGAAACCTGCCGGCGTTATGCAATTCCAACATGGTTATGGCCCCGCATTCTTGATTCCAATGGCGTATACCAAGGGAGAGCGAGTAAGAACCAGTAGTGGCGCCAGTGGACGGTGTCCACCACTCCACTGTTCACCATGTGGCCGATAATGCATGCGGCCGCAATCAAATAAATCCTCCTCCAAAAAACACTCTTAGTTCGTTGTGTCATTACCAGCGATCTCCCCAGCGACAGGAGCACGAAGCCGGTGTAAGCAACAAACCCTACAAAGCCGTTTTCACTGAGCACGCGCATGTAGCTGCTGTGCGTCGCATAATCGAATTGCTGCTCCGCCTGACCGGGTCCAATGCCCAGGGGGCGCACGAGCGCCGACTGAAAAGCCATTCGCTGAGTATGGAAACGGTCCCGATCATAACCTTGCAGCCCCGTTGACGTTACCCGTTCCGCCATCATGGCTTGAACCGCCGGGAGCTTCAGAATTCCAAGGATGGAGACAACCGCCAGCACGGCGAACAGCAGCGCCCGCGTCATCGAGAATGGCGGCTTTGTACCGACGGGCCGGAGCAAATAGCTGAACGCAAAATACGCGACAACTGAAATTGAATAATTGATCCAACAAGCTCGCGAATAGCTAAGCAGCACGCCAAGGCTCGCAATGGCCAGCACGGCGAGATGGAAGATCGCGGTTGACAAACCCGGCTTTTTACGGATGACGCCGGCCAGCGCGAATAACGCAACCGGAATCAGATAGGGGCCACAAACGTTGGGATCTTTGAACAGCCCTTTTAGCCTCCCGACCAGAAGGAGGCGATCCTGGAAACCGATGAAGTGGAAGTAAGAAAGAGTTCCGAGCGTAACGCACACTACCGCCGAAAAGGTGTACGCGCGAACCAGCACCTCCATCCCTCGGGTCTCGTATCGCTGCAGGAATGCGACAAAGAAGAACCACGACAGCACCAGATAGGCTGTGACGAAGATGTACCAAAAGGCCCTTTCCAAATCGATCGGGTTGTAAAACGAGACGATATTGGCGAGGATCAACACCGCCATGAGCGTGCTGGGCAGCGGGGGCAAGCCTTTCAGCGTGAGTATGCCCGAAACAATGCCGAGCAGCAGCAATCCGAGGACAAGAATATCGACCGGCGCGGGCTCGACCATGACGAAACAGCTCACCGCCATCGTTAATCCTGTTGCTCTCAGGAACAGACGCGAGGGTGTTCGCACGCGGCTATGCACCAGCGATGCGGCGTAAGCTTCTCTCGCTAGGGTCGCGGAGGCCATCTATGCTCGCTTTTTCGGGTAATAGCCGTAGCCCGTTATTTCCGGCTTCCAATCGTTCAGGATGGTGCCGATCAGTGGAACGCGATCTTCGACGGCTCTGCGCCGGGCTGCCATGGCGACATCCACTGTCGTCACACCGGCGCGCAGCACGAGCACGAGAGCGTCGGCCGAACGCGCGAGCACTCGGGATTCCGGAACCAGAAGCAACGGCGCGGAATCGATGAGAATCAGATCGTACTGACTCCGCAGCCGGTTCAGCAGGGTGCCGAGACGCTCAGAGTGGATCAGCGTGGAGAGCGGGCGGGACGTCGTGCCCGCCGGAAGAATCGAGAGCCGCTCGGTTCCGGTTTCGCGCACCAAATCGAGAGGATCTAAAGAACCTTCGTCTCCGGAAAGCAGATTCAGAAGGCCGCGGTCGTTCGGCACGGAAAAGATCTCATGCATGCGCGGCTTCCGAAAATCCGCGTCGATCAACAGAACACGCCGGCCGATTTCGGCGAACGCCGCCCCAAGATTGCAGACCGAAGTGGTCTTTCCTTCTCCTTCGTTCGGGCTGCTTACCAGGAGCGTCCGCATTGCGGCATGCTCGCCGCCGCTGAACAGAATGGAGTTCACCACCCCGCGAAAAGAATCGGTAAAAAGTGAA
This sequence comes from Bryobacterales bacterium KBS 96, assembly GCA_000381625.1. Lineage (GTDB taxonomy): Bacteria > Acidobacteriota > Terriglobia > Bryobacterales > Bryobacteraceae > KBS-96. The sequence continues at coordinate 4,881,275 of KB906767.1, read as the reverse complement.
TGCCCGCTGGCGGCGACCGCGGATTCAAGTCCCATCGTTTTCCGGTTCATCGTCAACAGCGACTTGGGTCCGGCCGGCGCCTGTTCCGGCTTCGGCGGACCGGAAAGCAACTTCGCGCCTGACGATTTGGCGGAGGGAATGACGCCGAGCTCGGTGATATCGAGAAGCAGAGCGGAGTGGCCCGGCTGTTGAATAGTTCGGTCCTTCTGCTCCTGCACAAAGACAAACATAAGTCCGATCAATAATCCGCTGACGAGGCCGATGCCGGTAAGCAGCGGTTTATCCGGACTGTGCGGCGCGGAGGCTGGGTTGGCCGCATCGACAACTCTCAAGTCGCTCGCCCGAATGGCTGAAACCACTTCCGCGTCGTTGACGCGGCGCAGCATCGCTTCGTAGAGCTCGCGCGTGGTATCCACCTCATGTTTCAACGTATTGTAATGAATCGCCTTTTGAGCCTGATCCGACACAACGCCGGTCTGCGCCTGATAGGCGGCGGTCAGCAGCGCTTCGCGTTTCTTCGCCGTGTTGTACTCGTTGCCGATGCGCGTCAGTACGTCCTTTCGCTCGCGCGCGATCGTAGTTTGAAGCTGATTGATCTGCGCCACCACCTGCTTTACCTTCGGGTTCTGCGGCGTCAAGGTTGCTTCGAGTTCCGCCTTTTGCCTCTCCAGGTCGGCCAGTTTCGCCTGGTAGCTCTTCAACGATCCGTTGTCGAGGACCTGCGGCAGCGTGTCCGGATCGGCTCCTTTTGCGAGCGTGTACTGAGATTCGCTCTGGATACGCGCCCCCTGAGCCGCGGCGAGTTCCGTCTCGATCTGCTGCAGGCGGGTGTCGGCCACGTTCGTTTTGTCATCGCCGGTGTACAGCAGGCCGGTCTTTCTGCTGTAAGCTTGCAATTCACTTTCCGCCTGCTCCATGTGGTTCCGCAGCAATTCGACCTGTTTGGAGAGCCATCCGCCGACGCGCTGGTTCAGATTGCCGCGCTCATCGACGTTCACCTGAATGGCCTGCTGCGCGAGCGTATTGACAAATTCGGCCGCCCGCTCGGGATCCGTGTCGTCGTAAGTGAGCCGCAGCATATTCGAGTCGCCGATCTGTTCGATTCTGAGATTCGATAGCGCCCCATCGACGGCCGCGGTGACCGGATCGATTTTCCGGGGACGCGGCGAGGAAAAGGGATTCAGACGCGACAAAAAACCTGGTCCGTGATCGGCCGGCGCGGGCTGAACCATGCCGAGTTTCTGCACAACGCGGCCAATGAGCGCATGACTCCGCAGTAACTGGACTTCGGTCTGTACGTGAGCGTCACTGGTTGAGCCCGCCACTTTCGTGTTGGGATCCACGTCGCGCATGTTCATAAAATTCTCATTGATGCCCAGTAATTCGACCGTTGCGGAACTTCGATAAATAGGAGTCTGCTTCAGCGCGATAAAAAGGCCAATCGCGGCGCACACCAAGCCTGCCGCGAGAATAATAACTTTGCGCGCCCAAACAATGCGCAGTAAGCGAACCAACTCAACCTCTTCGGCCGCCTGGTCCTGCGGAACGTGATTCCAGCCCTGATTGGACTCGGCAAGATACCCCTCCTGAACTCTCCTTTCGGGTATTCCGCGCGAATTACGTCTGCTCTCGATCTCGAAATTGGTCATCAATCTTCTGCTTTCTGGCCGGACCGATTAGAAATGCCAGATGGCGATTCCGGTGCCCGTCGCAATAGCGGCCTCAATCACGCGTGACGCGACCTTCTTGGTCGTACTGCTGGGAATGAAAAGAATGTCGTCCGCCCGCAACGGCACGTCCTGTGTCTTGCCGGCCAGCAGCTTTCTTACGTCGAACGGCTCTTCCGCGTGCTGACCCGCCCCCGTGCTTCGCAGGATGCGAGCATGAGCCGAATCCGCGGTTCCGTTCAGCCCTTCGGCGAGTGAAATAGCTTTCAGCACAGTAAGACTGTCGTTTTCACCAATGACAAATCCACCCGCTCTCTTTACATCGCCGACAACGTAAATCATCTTGCCCTTCGGCACCGTGATGACATCGCCGGGCTCGATCTTGACGTTGGCCGCCGGGTCGCGCGCCTCAAGCAGGCTCGCCACGGATACCTGGCCCGTGACGTATTTCCCAGAAGGCGTCGGATTTACGGCAGCCGGCAATGGCGTCGGGCTATCGGCGGGTCTGGTCAAATTGATTACCGGACCCGCATCGGTACGGAGGCCGCCGGCAAGCGACAGCATCTCGAGCAGAGACTTTTGCCCGTCTGCCTGTTCGACGCCCGGCTTATTGACGGAACCTAACACCGATACGGCTTTGCTACTGTATTCCACCGAACTTACAGAAACTTGCGGGTCCAGATAAAGCTTCTTTAAATCCTGAGTTACTCGCGCTTCGAATTGCTCGGTGGTCAATCCGGCCGCTTTGATGCGACCCACTAGAGGAACACTGACCGTTCCATCGGAACTGATGTTAAGCTGCCGCTTGTCGAGTTCCTGGATCTCGGGCGCGGCGAGCGTGATTTGGTCGTGAGGACCAAGCACCACGGATCCGCTTTGGGATGACGCCGGCTCGGGCAGGGTTGTCGCCGGAATGGCGGTAGCGGCGACTGGCTGGTTCGGTGAATCGCTCGAAAAAGCGAAGCCTACTGAAACCAGAAATGTCGACAAAAGTAAAACAAAACTCCTCAGCATAATTCCTCTTCGATATCTCATCGAGGTTACCGGCCAAAGGACGCCAGCTTGGGCGTCGTCATTTCACCGCGGCAAACCCGCGAGAGAATTTGGGATGCCACCGCGCCGGTTCGATAGCAGAGCGCAATCGACAACTCTTCGAACCAGCCAGCCAACTTCCCTGCAATGCGCTCACTAATGCGGACGGCGTCACGCCTTTTCTCGTGTACGCGCGTCTCGCGCATCTGGGCGCCATGCACTGGGAGCCGACACGCCACTACGTAAATGTTCTCCTCTCCTAATTTTGAACGAGTTGCGTTTCGATATGATTGCAATTTGGACCAGCGAATCCAACAGTCGAATTTTCCTCGAAAAGTTTCCGTCAGAACAGTAAATTGCCGATAAGGCGGATAGCAGCACTTGGTGGTGAATCTCGTAATTTCCCGAGTAATTGAGAAATAACTGGATACATACCCACTTTTTAGTATGCAATTCGAGCGCGACGAACCGTTGGTAAGTTGCGAACAAGTGCCACGCAATATCATCAGAACAGATCGGAGCCGATTCCATTCCCTACATTGAGACGCTGTGACGTCACCCGAATCTCGCGCCAACCTGTACAGTTCCGTCATTGTTTTTCCCGCAAAAATCCTGGCGATCGGGACACGTTTTCCGGCATAGAAAGTTTCACGCCGCGCAGCAACGCGCTTGGCAGACTTCGAACGCGGAAGAACGGTGGAGCAACAGTAACGAACTGGCGAGCACACAGGCCAAGTCCTCGTCACCGCAAGAAGGTAGGCTGCCGCCGGGAATTTCCCATCTGAGCAAAGGAACAGTTCTCTGACCCAGCATTACCAGAATGCCTGATAGACAGCGAGCCTGTCAACGGTTTTCCTCGCAATCTCAACAACTTACATGTACTGATAGTACTTGTACGCAGCTTCCGAGGGGCCCAATCTGAGCCAATGAGTATTCGTTTCTGTGAGACGCAAATTGCCGCAAAGTGTTTCATCTCGAGTCCACTTGTCATCGTTGGTCTCGCACTGAACGACGGCTTACCGCACTTTCGCCAGTTCGATTTTCAGATGCCGGTTGCGGTTACAGACGCTCCGCCATCTGTCCCAGGGAGTGCTTACTGCATTTCAAATGCAAATCGCGTGCACCGTCCATCGGAAGTTCTGGCGGAAGCGGCGCCTGCGCACACATCCCATGCACGGCGTAATAGAGCGATTCCTTTTTGCACTAATGAAGCTTTAGAGTTGACACTGTCCGCGACTAACCATTTGGTTAATGGCGTTAACCAATTAGTTAGCGAACCGCGGCTTGGATAGCGAACGCCCGAGTCAGATGAGTATGGTAGGATACAAAGTACCGCCTGGTTGCGGCCCAATCCACCAGCTCGTTAATTTAATTTCACAAACTTCGTTATGAGGGGCACTTCACATTAGCGAGACCGTTTTGACGTTCACAAACTCCTTTATGCCAAAGGATCCCAATTCTCGCCCATAGCCGGACCGCTTAATGCCGCCGAACGGCAAGCGCGGATCCGAAGCCACCATGCTGTTGACGAATACCTGTCCTGCTTGTAGTTCATCAATTGCCCTTGCAATTTCGTCGGCATCATTCGACCAGAAGCTCGAAGCAAGTCCGAAATTTGAATCGTTCGCAATTTCAATGGCCTCTTCCATGTCACGGGCGCGAAACAGCATCGCGACAGGACCGAACAACTCCTGCCGGAAGACAGTCGAATTACTGTGTACATTGACGAGCACCGTGGGCTCGTAGAAATTGCCGGCGCCTTCGATTTTCCTGCCGCCCGTTAAGACGCGCGCGCCGGATTCCAGCGCCGATTTCACCTGTAAATCGAGATCGTCGCGGACGCGATCCGTAGCCAGCGGACCAATTTCAGTTACCGGGTCCATGGGATCGCCGACTCTCAACGAGCGCATCCGCTCAACGAAGTTCGCTTCAAAAGCGTCGTAAATTTCATCCGCGATAATGAATCGCTTGGCGGCGATGCAGGACTGGCCGTTGTTGATCGTCCGGGCCTTCACGGCGGTCGAAACGGCGTCTTCGAAATTCGCTGTCGGCATCACGATGAAGGGGTCGCTTCCTCCAAGTTCGAGAACGGTTTTCTTGATGTTTCTTCCGGCACGCGCGGCCACGGACTGCCCGGCACGCTCGCTTCCGGTTAACGTAGCGGCCATCACGCGCGCATCGTCGAGGACCTGTTCCACTTGCTTCGTGTCAATCAAAAGCGTCTGAATACCCCCTTCCGGAAACCCCGCCTGCATGAAGATCCGTTCTATCGCGAGCGCGCATTGCGGCACGTTCGATGCGTGCTTCAGCAGCCCAACATTCCCTGCCATCAAGGCTGGAGAGGCAAAGCGGAACACCTGCCAAAAGGGAAAGTTCCACGGCATAATCGCCAGCACGGGTCCGAGGGGCTGGTAATGAACAAAACTTCGCGACGCATTCGTCTCAATCGTTTCGTCCGCGAGTTGCCTCTCTGCATTGGCCGCATAATAGCGGCACGCCGATGCACATTTTTCGACTTCGGCGACAGCTGAGGTCAGTGTTTTGCCCATCTCGGCAGTCATAATTTCCGCGAACTTGCGCTTTCCGCTCTCGAGGACATCCGCCGCTTTCGTCATCCGCTCCGCTCGCGTGCGAAATGGCAATTTTCGGACGTGGTGGAACGCTTCCACAGCGCGATCCAGCTTCAAATTCAGCTCGCTGGAGGAAAGCGGCGCAAATTCCGCGAGCAACTTCCCGGATGCCGGATTAATGGAAGCGATAGCCATACACCTATTAGATCGCGCGGATGGGTCAATTGCCCCGGCCGTTGCTCCGGATGCCTGCAACAATCCCGTGGCTGGCTCATCTACAATTTGGACGCGGTGCTTCCGGGCATCGGGTGAATGCAGAATCTATTCGCGGGATAGGCGGCCACTCAGACGGCCATTAAGCGGCATCGCAGAGGACCGGCCGACCGGAAATCACCGTGGCTTTTGCCACGTAATGGAGCGGGAATGCAATCCTTCGCCGAACAGAATCGCTCGGCAGCCGCCACTGTGGAGGGAGAGTTCCAAGCGATTTACGACGATATTCGCGAAGGGCGGTTTGAGCGAGGCTTAGCTCTCATGGCCGGGCTTTCCAGTATTCTGAGCGGTCTCGAAGTTGGTTACGAGCACTATCGCGCGGGCTATGGCAACCCGATCATGTACTCGCCCGTTCTGTTGAGCGGCGTTCTCACAGGCGTTGGCATCTGGGCGTCCTTTGGCGGAAAGGCCGGCCGCAAAGCTCTGCGGATCACTTCAGCGATCACTCTGCTCGATTCGGTCACCGGTTTCTGCTTCCACATCAGAGGGATTCAACGGAAGCCAGGCGGTTGGCGGATACCCATCGTCAATATCGTGATGGGGCCGCCGATTTTCGCGCCGCTTCTCTTTGGGACCAGCGCATACCTCGGCTTGCTGGGATCGTACATGCGCAGGGGGGATGCGCCGGAGAGTGACAATATCGCCGCCCGTCAAGGCGCCATAGGAACTAACTGGAAGCAGGAATTGCGTGAAGGGCGGTTTCAAAAACACGTCGCGGCCGTCACCGTGTTCTGGTCGTTCTTCTCCGGTTTTGAAGCTTGTTACTCGCACTACAAGAACAATTTCAAATACAAGGTTCAATGGACGCCGGTGCTGCTCACGCCAGTATTGATGGCGACGGCTGCTGCGTCAATCCCGAGCCGCACGGTTGCAAAGAAAATCTTACCGGCCGTGTCGATCGTCACGATTGCGAACGGCAGCATCGGATTCTACTATCACGCCCGAGGAATCGTCCGGCGGCCGGGCGGCTTGAAGAAATGGATCTACAACGTCATGTATGGGCCGCCGATTTTCGCTCCTCTGCTGTTTGCCGCCTGCGGAACTCTGGGCCTGCTAGCAAGCATTCTGCGGAGAGAACCGAAATGAACGGCGCGTCAACCGGGCGGAAGAGCCTCCCCATCGACCCCAACACCCACGAACCGCTTCCTCCCGTTCGCCAACCTGGCTACTATCCCGGATACAGCACGCTTGCGCAGCAGACATTCTGGGACGCGAAGACGCGATCCGTGATTCTTCACCGGGTGAACCATACGCCGCCCATCCGTTTCTTTGATTCTGAGCAAGCGGCCCTGATGAAAGCCGTATGCGATCGGATCATTCCGCAGGACGACCGCGACCCGGCCTATCGTATTCCCATCGTCAACTACATTGACGAACGGCTGCACGAAGACAAAATCGATGGCTTCCGTTACGAGAACATGCCCGCCGATCGAGACGTATACCGGCTCGGTTTGCAGGCCATCGACATGTTGGCGCAGGACCGCGGCGGCCTGCGTTTCGTGAATCTCGATGCGCGCAGGCAGGACGAAGTATTGAAATCGATCCACGACGGCAACGCGCCCGCGGCCCAGGAGATTTGGAATCACATGTCGATCCAGCGCTTCTGGAAAGGGCTGGTGTCCGATTGCGCGTCCGCCTATTACTCTCATCCATGGGCGTGGGACGAAATTGGATTTGGCGGCCCAGCCTATCCACGCGGCTATATGCGGTTGGAGGGCGGCGAGCCCGAACCGTGGGAAGTGGACGAAGTTCGCTACGAATGGCAGACGCCGCCCGATTCCCTTTCCGACGTGTACGAACCGGCTGGCGGCGACTCGGAGCAAAAGGGCCATCCCGGCCAGGGGGGCACGCATTGAAGGAGCCTCTGCTGGGCGCGTTCGGGCTCCCTGAAGAGAATAGCCGTCGGCTGGGGCCGATGCAAAGCATCAGGACCGTCATGCGCCGGTTCAGAGACACCGATGAGGTGGATTACTGCATTGTCGGCGTCGGCTCGGCGGGCGGCGTTTTGCTCCAGCGGCTATCTCGCGCCGGCTTTCAGGTCGTCGGCATCGAAGCGGGCCCGTTCTGGGATACGGAACGCGACTGGGTCAGCGACGAAAAGGGATCGCACCAACTGTACTGGACCGATTTGCGGATTACGGGCGGCGAGCATCCGCTGTCGCTTGGTGAAAATAACAGCGGAAAAGGAGTCGGCGGCGGATCGGTGCATTGGGCGGCATTCGCGCCGCGCTTCCATCCGTCGGATTTCCGCGTATATACCGAAGACGGCGTGGGAGCGGACTGGCCCATTTCCTATGACGACCTGAAACCCTACTACGAACTGCTGGAGCGCGAGATTCCCATCGCGGGTCCGGCGTACTTTCCCTGGGGCGATCCGCATGGCTATCCATACGGTCCGCATCCGATGGGCGGAGTCGGAAATTCGTTAATTCGCGGCTGCACGAAGCTGGGGATTCGCGTGTCGGCGGGAGGTCCGGTCGCAATTCTTTCAGGATCGCGCGGCGATCGCCCGCACTGCATCTACCGGGGCTTCTGTATTCAGGGCTGCAAAGTGGGCGCCAAGGCCAGCACACTGATTACGCATGTTCCTAATGCGCTTGAATCTGGCGGAGAAGTGCGGGATTGCTCGATGGCATCGCGCATTGAACTCGGACCGGACCGGCGGGTGAAAGGAGTGCATTATTTCGACAGAGAGGGCCGCGAGCACTTCCAGAAAGCGAAGGCCGTGATTGTCTCCGGATACGCAATCGAGACACCGCGTCTGCTTTTGAATTCAGCCTGCCCTGGGTTCAGCGCGGGTCTGGCGAATTCGAGCGGCACGCTCGGACGCTATCTGATGGCCCAGGCTGGCAACGTGATTCTCGGGCGATTCGATCACCTGGTCCGCCTCTATAAAGCGCCACCGGCGCATGCGATGACGGAGGAGTTTTACGAAACCGACCCTAAGCGCGGCTTTGCGCGAGGGTTCGCGATTCAAACAGTGGGGCCGCTGCCGATTGCGTTCGCCAAGCAAATGATGGTGGCGAAAGGCGCGTGGGGCTGGGGAATGCGCCGCGTCATGATGGACTACAATCATTGGTCCAGCATCGCCGTGTTGGGCGAAATCCTGCCATGGGCGGATAACCGCGTGGAGCTTGCGAGCGAAACGGACCAGTTCGGCATTCCGGTCGCAAAAGTGACGTTCAACCTGCACGACAACGACAAGAAGCTGATTGAGTTCGGAAAAAACAAGGTGATGGAGGTGATGTGGGCCGCTGGAGCAGAGGACGTGGTGCAGGAGGACAGGTACGCGCATCTGGTCGGCGCCAGCAGAATGGGAAGCGATCCGGAGACATCCGTCGTCGATCGGTTCGGACGCACGCATGACATCGCAAACCTGTTCGTCTGCGATGGCAGTGTACTCCCGACGCAAGGCTCGGCAAATCCCGGCCTGACAATTCAGGCGCTCGCGGCGCGAACGGCGGATTATCTGATCTCCCAGGGGGACCGCATCTTCAATTCAAATTCGAGAGATATGACACAGCCGCCGATACGCTATAACCTGTCTCCGCCGGGCACATTCTGGAAGGGCATGCCAAGAATGACGTAGGCTGCCCGCTCGCAAGCCGGAGTTCCGGCGCTCGTTCATCCGCGCGTAAATAAGCGGTTGGCTTCGTTGTATGGATACTGGCTATCGACAACGGCCTGATAGGTTCCCACGTTCTGTATTTCCTGAGCGATTCGCACAATAAGTCCCATGCAGGCGCGCATCGGCCCCGAGCCTAAGCTGATTCTCTTCACGCCCAGTTTGCGCATTTGATCGATAGATGGCAAGCCGGGCACCGCCAGTATGTTCAGCGGAGCCTGTAACTCCGACGCCAGCGCCGCAATCGTCTGTGAACTCTTGATGCCCGGCGCAAAAAGGCAATGCGCGCCCGCATCTCGATAGGCCCTCAGCCGTTCAATCGCTTTGGCAATCCGGCTTTCCTCCTCGCCCACGCCCTTCAGGAAAATGTCCGTTCTTGCGTTGACAACCAGGTCGGGCACAGCCGAGCGAATGCGGCGAATCACTTCAGCCTGCTGTTCAATTGGGGTCTGAGCCGATTCGCTTTCGCCGACAGTGTCTTCAAGGTTGACGCCAACAGCTCCAGCTTCCCAGGCGCGCTGCGCCGTGCCGATTGGATCCCCATAACCGGCTTCCATATCCGCGCTGACGGGAACATCGACGGCGCCGGCGATCCGTTTCACCGCCGCCAGCATCTCCGGCGCTGGTATGCGCTGGCCATCGGCGTAGCCGTGCGCAAAAGCGACTCCCGCGGATGTCGTGCCGATCGCAGCGAACTTCTCTTCTTGAAAAATGCGCGCGCTCGCGGCATCCCAGGCATTCGGCAGCACGAAAGTGTTGGTATGCATAGCCGCAAACATTCGCGCTTTACCTTCTTGTGTCATTCGTGAACCTTTCCTCTAGATATTGATTCCGATGCGCCAGAGTGCGTAACCAACTGCCTGCCGAAAATAAAGCCAGGCGAGGTCTGCCTGTCCGTTCGCGCTGCTTGGACGAGGCGAGCCGTAGACCGTGATGCCGCGGCCCTCCAGCATCCTCTTCACCCGGAAAATGTGATATCCGTCGCTAACCACAATGCATGAACGAAGGCTCATACGATGCATAATCTCGACGGCGGCGGCGATAGTTTCGCCGGTGGTCGATCCTTCCGGTTCCGCGATAATCGCCTCCGACCGCACCCCGTGCTGCGTCAGGTAAGCGCGGCCCACTTCACCCTCCGTGTATATGGGATCGCCGCCGGCGCCGCCGGTTGTCATGATGTAAGGAGCCAGGCCCTGCAGATACAGCACGAGCGCGTGATTCAGCCGCGCCTGCAACACGGGCGACGGTTTTCCCCGATATTCGGCCGCGCCAAGCACGATAATCACATCCGCTTTGTGCGCTTCGTCGATGTCGGATTCGCGCCTGATTTCCGCGGCAACCACCAGCAGGTAGGCTAAGATCAAGGCAACGATCAGGACGCCGATTCCGGCGATGACTCGCTTCCTCACTTTTGATTTCGGCGCCCCATTTTACCGAGTTTGAAATTTAAGTCTACGACTTGCGACGATGCCCTTCCGGATTCTCCAGATCAGCAGCACCCAAAATCCCGCTATTCAGGAGATTCGACGTGCTGTAACGGGCGGGCATCCCACCGACGACGGGCTGTATGTTGCCGAAGGGCCTCATCTGCTTGAGGAATTACTCCACAGCCGGTGGAGCATTGAAAAGGCGTTATTTACGCCGGGAGCATTCGCGGATTGGGAGGATCGGGTCCGGCAAATCGGCATCGAAACGATCCTCGTTCCGGAGAAGACATTTGCGTATCTCTCGGGAACCGAAACGGCGCAGGGCGTAATGGCGCTGGCTCGTCCAAGGGCCTGGCGCTGGGCGGAACTGCTCGAAAAGCGCGCGCTTGTCCTCGCTTTGGACGGCGTTCAGGACCCCGGAAACGCCGGCGCTGCCATCCGTTCCGCGGAGGCATTCGGAGCCACCGGAGCAACCCTGTTGCGGGACTCCGTCCGCATCTCGAATGCCAAGCTGATACGCGCCGCGGCCGGCTCGCTGTTCCGCTTGCCTGTCCGCGACGCAATCGAACCGGAAGAACTCATTCGAGAAGCGCGCCTGGCCGGAGCCCATCTCTACGCCCTTGCGGGCGATGCCGGAATCTGCCTTACGGATGCCGATCTGACAATCCCCTCCGTCCTGATCGGCGGTAGCGAAGGAGCGGGTGTATCGCGCGAGGTCCTCGATGCGGCAACAGCCGTTCGGATTCCCACGTCCGGTGTTGAGTCGCTCAATGTCGCCGTTGCGTGCTCCATCGCGTTGTTTGAAGCGAGCAGGCAGAGGGAGGCTCTATGAGCCTGTTCGATACCGCGCCGCTCAAATCGGAAGACGATTCCGGGCGCCCCTTGGCCGATCGTATCCGCCCGCGCACGCTCGACGAATTTGTAGGGCAGGATCACATTCTCGCTCCCGGCAAGCCGCTGCGGACACAGATCGAAAGCGGCCAGCTCGCTTCGCTGATTCTTTGGGGGCCGCCGGGAGTTGGTAAGACCACGCTCGCCTCACTGATGGCGCGACACAGCAAGGCCGATTTCATCCCATTTAGCGCAGTTCTCAGCGGAATGAAAGAGATAAAGGCGGTCATGGCGGATGCGGAAAAATCCCGCCGCGCGGGCCGGAAAACGGTCCTCTTTATCGACGAGATTCATCGCTTCAATAAAGCGCAGCAGGACGCCTTCCTGCCTTATGTCGAGCGCGGCGCTGTCATCTTAATTGGCGCCACGACGGAAAATCCCTCGTTTGAAGTCATCTCGGCTCTGCTGTCGCGAACGAAAGTGTACGCCTTGCGCGCGCTGGAAACGGCGGAAATCGTAACCGTTTTGCGGCGCGCGCTCGAAACGCCGGAGCGAGGTCTGGGCCATTTGCAATTGCAAGTGGAACCGGCTCTACTTGAGGAAATCGCCGTCGCATCGGCCGGCGACGCTCGATCCGCTTTGAACACGCTGGAATTGGCGGCCGGATTATCCAAAGAAGGCGCCATTCCGAAAGAAGCTGTCTCGGATGCTCTTCAGCAAAAAATTCTTTTGTACGACAAAAGCGGCGAAGAGCATTATAATCTCATTTCTGCGCTTCATAAATCGGTAAGGTCTAGCGATCCGGACGCCGCGCTTTATTGGCTCGCCCGGATGATGAAGGCCGGGGAAGACAGGTTATATCTGTCCCGGCGATTGGTGCGTATGGCCATTGAAGACATTGGGTTGGCTGATCCGCGCGCCGTGGAACAGGCGATTGCGTGCATGCGGACGGTTCATTTTTTGGGTATTCCCGAAGGCGATCAGGCCTTGGCGCAATTGGCGCTTTATCTGGCGCTGGCTCCGAAATCGGATGCGGCCTATCAGGCCCTCAACAGGGCAAATGCAGCAATCGATTCGACCCGGGCGGAACCGGTTCCGCTGCATCTCCGGAACGCGCCCACGCCTTTGATGAAGGGCTTTGGATACGGTGCTGGTTATCAACATGCCCACAAAAACGTTGGCGCCGTGACTGCGATGGACTGCTTGCCTGAATCGCTTTCCCAATTCGTGTTCTACGAACCGATGGAGCGGGGCTTCGAGAGGCAACTATCGGAACGGCTGCGCTGGCTGAAGGCCAGAAAAGAGGAATTGAAATCGGGAGAATTAAAAGCGAATTTGGGGGAAGACTCCACGAACAATTCGAGATAATGCCGAGATTTTGTGTAAGCTATACAGTAGAGAAGGAGATTGTGTCGGAAACTCCGCGTAACGACAACGTCGAGAGGCGCCGGTCGAGTCGTTTCCCGATCGAGCGCGAGATACGTTACAAAACGTTGAGCCAACGTTCAGAGATGCTTCAAGGCGTGGGAAGGACCTTGAACATCAGCAGTTCTGGTGTGCTATTTACGGCAGATCACGATTTGCCGGTCGGCACACGCCTGGAGGTATCGATTAGCTGGCCGGCGCAGCTTAATGAAAAATGTCTGTTAAATCTGGTGGCGCGAGGACGCGTAACACGCCAGGAATCGGGCAGTTTAGCGCTTCAAATCCAGCAATACGAATTTCGCACGCAGAGCACTGCCGCGATACAGAATAAGGAACGGGGTCTTCAACCCTTTGCCGCGCCCCCGGTGCATTAGCTCCGGCAGTGGCGAACAGATCTGAAGCTCCTCAGTTAGACCGTCGCGTCTTTTAAGCGGGTTTGGGCTTGCCTGGCCTCTTTGCATCCGTACGCTGGCATTTTCAATACCAGACGGGGGAGACGCTTGCATTCTTGGGGCGAGTTCGCTTAAATGGTTCGTCAACAGTCGCTTCACAGCGCAGCGGCTCCCTATGGCCCTGATGGAAACAATGCTCACCAAGGCGCCCCGTCTCCTGACCGAGGAGCGGCGGCGCGAAATCGCCGGAATTCTGGAACAACAGGGCCGCATTACGGTCGATGAAGTCCGGCGGCGGTTCGGAATATCGGCGGTCACGGCACGGGCCGACCTGGATGCGCTTTCCGCGAACGGATTACTGATTCGCTCTCATGGCGGCGGCATTCGCCCGCTGGATGCAGGCCCGGATTATCCGCTCAAAGTGCGCGAAAATATACGCCGCGAAGAAAAGGCCCGGATTGCTAGAGCCGCCGTTGAGTTGATCCGCCCCGGCCAAACCGTCATTTTGTGCAGCGGCTCTACCTCGCTCGAACTGGCGAATCAGATACGGCGTTCTTCGCTGGATAGTCTGATTGTGATTACCCATGCTCTGAATGTTGCCGCGCGTCTGGCCGAATCGCCCAACCTTTCGCTGCTGATGATCGGCGGCATCCTCCGCCAGGTCTCCAACGCCTTCGTCGGCCCGCAGGCGGAGCACATGATGGGTTCGCTGCATGCCGATCACCTGTTCCTCAGCACCGTGGGTTTGGATGCGGACATCGGCCCAACGACCATTGACATCCTCGAAGCACAGTTGAATTCGAAGATGGTGAGTGCGGCGAGGCAGGTCACCGTTATTGCCGATTCCAGCAAGTTCGGCCAACGCACGCTGGCGGTGAGCGCGCGTCTCGAGCAGATCCATCGCGTCATCACCGATATCAATGCGCCATTTCACGTGGTGGAGCAATTGCAGGAGCGCGGAATCGAAGTCGTTCTGGTTTAAGGGCTTCAGTCGCATGCGGGTGTCTGCCGTGCCGGAACGATCGAGGCATACCTCGCCCAACAACCTACGATTTCAGGCTCGGGACGGGATTCTTGAATTTTCGATACTGAGCCGCGAAGCGTGAACGAGCCCGTACAATAAAGGACTTGAGGTCCCGGCGCGAGTTCATCCAGTCCATCAGCCGCACGGCCGCCGTCTTCACCTTCGACCAATTGATCCGCGCCGTTCCCACGCCGCTTCCGGTGCAGTTCGTTAATATTGCCCGCGAGGCCGGCCTCCATCGAAAAACGATCTTCGGCGGAACCCGGCGCAATACTTATCTGCTCGAAACAACCGGGTGCGGAGCCGCATTCTACGATTTCGATAACGACGGCTGGCTCGACATATTCCTGGTGAACGGAACCCGCTTCGAAGCGCAGTATGCGCCGGGCGAAGCGCCCGTCAGCCGTCTTTATAAGAACAATCGCGACGGCACGTTCACCGATATCACGATCAAGGCCGGAGTCGGCCGAACGGGCTGGGGACAAGGCTGCTGCATCGGCGACTACAACAACGACGGATGGGACGACCTGTTTGTCACCTATTGGGGCGACTGCTCGCTATATCGCAATAACGGCGACGGCACATTCACCGATGTTGCGGAAAAAGCGGGAGTGACGACGCGCATGCCGGGACTGAAGCGATGGAACAGCGGGTGTGCATTTGTCGATTACGATCGCGACGGCAACCTCGACCTGTTCGTCGCCAATTACATCGATTTCGATCCGAAAACCGCGCCGCTGCCCGAATCGGGCCCCTGTTTATATAAAGGGCTGGTGGTCGCGTGCGGGCCGCCCGGATTGAAAGGCGGCAAAAATATTCTGTTCCACAACAACGGCGACGGAGGCTTTACCGATGTTTCCGAAAAATCGGGCATCCTCAAAACCGATGGGACCTACGGCCTCGGTGTTCTGGTTTGCGACTTCGACAACGACGGCTGGCCCGACATTTATGTGGCGGACGATTCCACTTCGTCGATCTTATATAAGAACAATCACGATGGCACGTTCACGGATATCGGCATAGAATCCGGGGTTGCCTACAGCGCCGACGGCAAATCCCAGGCAGGCATGGGCGTGGACGCGGCCGACTACGATTGCGACGGGCTCTTCGACGTGGTGAAGACGAACTTCGCCGGCGACACTTCGAGCCTCTACCGCAACACGGGCAATATGACCTTCGACGACCAAACGTTTCAGGCGGGTCTCGGCAAAAATACGCGGTTTCTCGGTTGGGGCGCCGGCTTTCTCGATTACGACAATGACGGCTGGGCCGACATCCTGGTGTGCAACGGCCACGTGTATCCGGAAGTGCGCGAATCCGCGCTGGAATCGGGCTACCGCGAACGCAAAATCGTCTATCACAACCTCGGCAACCGAAAATTCGAAGATGTCTCAATGAAGATGGGGCCCGGCATTACGGAACTCGCTCCCGCGCGCGGCTGCGCGTTCGGCGATTTCGATAATGACGGCGATATCGATGTGCTGGTCAACTGCATAAACGATGTTGCGCAATTGCTGCGCTGCGACAGCACTCTGAAACACAACTGGATCAAGATCAAGCTGATTGGAGTGAAATCGAACCGGAGCGCAATTGGTACGCGCGTGTATTGCCGGAGCGCGTATAACAACCAGGGCCATAACCAGATGCAGGAAGTGCGCAGCGGCGGCAGCTACATTTCACAAAGCGATCTGCGCCTGCACTTCGGTTTGGGCAGCGCGAAGCAGTGCTCGCTCGAAATTCGCTGGCCGAGCGGTCAGACGGACAAGGTCGCGGATGCGCCGGTGAATAAGATCATCACGATTGTCGAGGGAAAGGGCGTGAAGGCGTAGGGGCGACGAAAGAAACAGCTCTCCGGCAATGACGCCGCCAGTGGTCAAGTAGTATCCGGCGGAACTGGACGCGGCCAGTCGATTTTCCGAGCGGACTGTAGGGCGGGCGCTTCGAATGTCAGGCACCTGTACCGGCGAGCATGGCATCGGAATCGGAAAGATGAAGTATCTTGCAGACGAGCACGGCAATGCCGTAGAAATGATGAGAATAAATAATAAAGAAGGCCCTCGACCCTGATAATCGCTTGAATCCCGGAAAGGTTTTGGATTTAAACTAAGGAATGTATCGTGGCAAAGGCCGGCATAGCGTCAAGGTCGGGCGTTTTGCTTGAGCGGCTTGGAGCGCCGAGGCGCATTATGCGAACTGAGGCATTCAGCGAATGCGCGGATGTTTGCAATCGTGCCTGCGCTAACCCCTGCATTCCCGGTTACTCTTCCAATCTCCGGATTGCCCGTCCGCTCGGTATCTATTCGGAAACTCTCCGTTCCTTAATTTCGACATCCTCCCAGACTGCTCCATTCTTGAGTTTCTCCTTGAGGTTAGCTGGGACTAATTACCGCGAAAAACTGGCGCACAGCGGCCGCAAGTGGCTGAGGAGCCGTCAGGACAGCGGAGTGATCCAAGCCATCGAGGGACTTATAGGTCGCAGCGGGAAGCAATCCGACGAGCGCTTTGGCGCCGCTGCGAAAGAATGGCTCGCTTTTGGCGCCTATTGCTACCATCGTAGGCGCCTTCGCGTGGAGCCAACGGTCGCGGGGCAATGGTTTGCCCGATTGAGTGCCAGCGAGAATCATCAGGTCATATGGAACAGTGTGGGCTAACCTGATCATGTCTGCCCAGGCGGGCACCAGGAGCCGCATGAAGAGCACGCCCGGCTTGGGTATGCTCATTCCCTTAGTAAAGAAAAGAGTGACAGCCTCCTCTCGCTTGTTCGCTGCCAAAGCGGCATTGACCTCATCCAAGAGGGACTGGGGCAACGGAGGGCGGCTGTTATCGACGATGAAGGGCGGTTCGTACAAGAACACTTTGGCCACCTTCGTACCGAGTCGGTTGGCGGCGTCCAACGCGAGAACTGCACCGGACGAGCTACCAAAGATATATACGGGCCCGGCGCTGGCGTTGACGAGAGTCTCCAGATCTTCTATTTCGCGTTCGACCGCATAGGGCGGCGTATTTGCGCTCTTGCCGCGACCCCGGCGGTCATAATTCAGGACCGTGAAGGACGATGCCAGTTGCTTCGCCAACGGACGATCGCCGTCTCGATCTGTGAGTGCGGCTGACACCAGAACGAGCAGTGGCCCGCTCCCGGTCTGCTCGTAGGCGATCGGCGTCCCATCTTTCGAAATTGCCGTTCTTTGGATTGCGTCCGGCGGGGCGCCGCCTGTACTGAACTTCTTCGCAATAGCGAAGCGGATGCCAAGAATCACTACGAATAGGCCGGCCAATATGAAACCGATGATTCTTAAGACGGAGCCCGTCATCGCACAAAATCTCCTGCAAGCGCGCAAACATCCTCAGCAGTCTCGAGCAGTTCCGCAAGTTTGTCATAGCTTTCCGCCGCGCCGTGCTCCATGCCCGACTTGATCACGGCGTCGCGGATTTCTTTGGACGCGTACCGTATCGTGGCGACGAGGGTTGTCTGCCCGTCTTGCTCGGTGAATTTTGACGTGACGACTGACTCCCCAGGGAAATCGTCAAATCCCTCGGTGGACACAGATCGCTCAGGCGGCGACAGTTCCCGATACGTGCCGTGCATTCCTAAGGTACGGCCATCCGGAGCCCGCAATATAAAGCGGAAGCTGCCTCCAACGCGCGCGTCGATCTCGCACACGACCAGAGTCCAACCCCGCGGGCCGAACCAGCGCTTAAGAATCTGAGGTTCACTGAATGCCCGGTAGACCAGTTGACGAGGTGCTTTGAAAACGCGTGTAAGAGCGATCTCACATTCGCTGGGAAGACTGACGGTCAAAGTTCCTGTATTTTTCATAACTCGTTGAACCGCGATTCATGAGCGCGGCCGGCGCCTTGGAAGCCGCCGTTTCTCCTTTTTAGATTTGCCGGCCTGTAGTTCTTCGAGCACCCGGTCCAACCGCTCGAACTGACCCTCGAACAGGTTTCGATATCGCTCAAGCCACTGATCTAGTTGTTGAAATGGCTGTGCACGTAGGGCGTAGATCCTGCGCTGGGCGTCATGCTGTACCTCAAGCAGACCCGCGTCAGCGAGTGCCCGAAGGTGTTTTGAGGCTTGCGGTTGTCTGATCCCAAGGCGTCCGGCAACCGATCCCACCGGCAGCGGCTCGCTAAGCAGAAGATCGATGATTTGGAGCCGACTGGGCTCGGCGAGCGCTCTAAACACCTCAAGCATCAGGGATAGTATGCCTCTATGAGAATAGTCGTGTCAAGGAATATTACTATACCCGGACGTTTTAGTAGTTCGTGACTAATCGCGATGCATTTGGATTGTGTCGGAATGGTGGGCCACTCGGACATTACTGCGCTCACACATCCCCAACCTCGCATTGGAGAATTCCGCTGCTTTACGAAATAATAAAATCGCCTTATGGCTTATTGCATTCTTAGCTGCGATGGCGGCAGCATTCGCGGACTTCTACCCGCTTTGCTCATCCAGCAACTCTCCGCCGATATCCCGTCTTCCTGGGCAGCGTCAGCTTATTTGCCGGAACCTCGGCGGGCGGCCTCGTCTCACTGGCGCTCGCCAGCGGGGTTTCGACAGCGAAGGCGATGTCGATGTGCTGGTCAACTGCATGAACGATGTTCCGCAATTGCTGCGCTGCGACAGCACTCTGAAACACAACTGGATCAAGATCAAGCTGATTGGAGTGAAATCGAACAGGAGCGCAATCGGCGCGCGCATATATTGCCGGACTGCGGATAACAACCAGGGCCATAACCAGATGCAGGAAGTGCGCAGCGGCGGCAGCTACATTTCACAAAGCGATCTGCGCCTGCACTTCGGTTTGAGCAACGCGAAGCAACGCTCGCTCGAGATTCACTGGCCCAGCGGACAGACGGACAAGGTCGCGGACGCGCAGGTGAATAAGATCGTCACCATTGTCGAGGGGAAGGGCGTGAGGGAGTAGGAGCAACGAAAAACAGGTCTCTGGCAATGACGCCGGCAAGTTGTTGCCCGCCACGTCGGTTGCCGGAATCCAGTAAGCGGAATATCAAAGGCGAGGGCTTGATGCTCGACTGCTCCCACCTGGTCGGCGACACGGAAAGCGTCCGCCAGGTACGGAACGGCAAGTCAGCATCACGTCAGCCAAGTTCCGAGTGGCGCATGATCCGACAAGAATGAAGCAGTTCACCTATGTTCGGTGGTTAGCTCTTCCGTTTCGCTGCAATCTGGTCAAGAATGTCAGCCAAATTGCCAGATTCCAGATCCGAGACGTCTACTCCGTACGTTGCTTTGATTTTCGCATTCAGGGCCTCGTTACTGTTTTCAGTGTGGAAATCCCACAGAGTGGATTCATCGGATACGAAAGCCCAATCCAAACCGAGGATGCGCTGAATGAAATCATCTCTCAGTTCCGGGTCAGCAGATATACGATTAGATGAGGCAAATTCGACAGGCACTTTGGTTCCCGGTCGAGGCATCCCTTTACCTTCACTCAGGCGTGCCTTCTTTATTCGACGAAACTGGTCCACCAAGTCTGCCATTGATTGTGTGGGTGTCTCGCCCCCCCGGTCATTACCCACCAATTGACGATTCTCGCCAGATAACGCGGCTGAACACTTTGTGAATGAGACGGTCCAGACCCGTTTTCAACGGCCTGCTCCCGGACGACCACCGGATAATCGCCGGGTTCCCAGTCGTGTTTGCGGAATGACATGCAGAACTTCCAGACCGCCAGCATCTTCTCTTTGGTAGACATGCGTCAGAGCGATGAGACAAGTGTACAGTCAGCCATTTCTCAATAGTCGGCGATCTGAACATAACGCGAGGCAGCATTGTAAGCGGCCTGTGCTCAGGATCCGTTAAAAGAATCAATCGGCTTTGCCTGGACGTGCCGTTGTCGGTCTCGCTTGATCTGCTTGCGGGCCGAAACAGAGAGCTGTCAGTGCAGACGCAACGCCCACGGCGTGTCGCGCCCAGTGCGTTTCCATTGAGAAACGCCAGTCCCATACTGCCGCTCCTGCATTAACCTCTACGAGTGAGGCCGGCTTGACGTCGCGTCAAATGTCGGCAAGGTCGTCCGAAATCGAACCTAATACTGCCTCGGGAGGTTGCGCCTCCAAGGGCTCAAATATCTTCCAGTAGACATCCCTTGACAGCTTCTCAGCCACACTCGTTCGCATCGCTTGCCAGTCTGCGTGCCCGATTCCGATATCCAGTGCATGATTGTTTTCTGGATCCGCTTCGGGCAGAGCTAGCGCCGCGCTATATAGACGCAACACAGATCGCAAGCACTCGTTCGCGAAAGTCCATGAATTCTTTTGGGCTTGCGAACCTTCGATCAGAGCGCAGTACTGGCGAGCTTCGCTGATGAAATCCTGCATGGTGGCCTTCACGCATTTATCCTCGCAAACCAACACGACCCACATGGCGCGCTGACGGCTAGTCTCGTATTGCTTTCCGAGTTGCTACCGTGTCGTCGGCCACTCGGACATTAATGCGCTCACATCCCCCACCTCGCACTGTTGCGCCACTTTGATAATGTCCCCATGAGGCCACATTAGAAATGTCCCCTAACCTGGGTCAGCAGAGGGCTTGGGTTGGGAAGGACAGGGATGAGTGTGAGGGAGCTGAAGCGGCACGAAGTGATGGGCCGGGCCAGCCGAAAAGAGATCGGATTAGAAGACGCGGCAACGCTGATGGAGGTGAGCTACCGGCAGGCGAAGCGGATCTGGAAGCGGTATCGGGAGGGAGGCGCGCCCGGGTTGGTACATCGCAGCGCGGGACGGCCCTCCAGCTGGAGCAAGCCAAAGAAGTTGCGGGCGCGGGCACTAGCGCTGATCCGGGAGAAGTATAGCGGCAAGATCGGCGAACGATTTGGTCCGACGTTGGCGGCTGAGCATCTGAGCAGTGATGATGGCTTGGAGGTGCATCCGGAAACGTTACGGCGCTGGATGCTCGAAGCAGGCTTATGGAGCCGTCAGCGCAAGCACAAAGCGCATCGTAAGCGACGGGAACGGCAGAAGCACTTCGGAGAATTGGTGCAGTTCGATGGCAGCCAGCATGCTTGGTTTGAGGAGCGCGGCACCAAGTGCTTTCTGATGAACATGGTCGATGATGCGACCAGCCGGACGGAGGCGCTCTTCAGCGAGGCAGAGACGATCTGGGCGGCGGTGACGGTGCTGCGCAAATGGGTGAGTAAATACGGCATTCCGAAGGCCTTGTATACGGACTGGAAGAACGTATACGTGCAAGAGCCGACACCCAAGCAACAATTGCGTGGAGAAGTACCGGTAACGCAATTTGGGCGCATGTGCGCGAAGCTGGGAATCCGTATCATCGCCGCCAGTTCGCCCCAGGCGAAAGGACGGGTGGAGCGAAACCACGGCACACATCAGGGCCGCTTAATCAAGAAGATGCGTCTGAAGCAGATCGCTTCGAGGGACGACGGCAACCATTTTCTGCCCGGCTATTTGGCGGACCACAACCGCCGCTTCGTGAGTGCGCCGCAAGCGCCCGAAGATTTTCACACGGCCGTGCCGAAGGGCCTGGACTTAGACGAGATCTTCCGGCTGGAAGAGACGCGCACCATCAGTAACGACTGGGTAGTCAGCTATCATGCCCGGCTGTTCCAGATTCCGCGCAATAGCCGGCAACATGCTCCGGCGCGCAGCAAAGTCACTGTTTGCGAATGGCAGGACGGCCGGATCGAAATCTACTATCGCGAGCAACGGATGGAATGGGACGAGATCGGACAACGGCCGGCTACCGCGCCTCCGGCGGTCATCCGCAAATCACTCGCGCAACATCGTAAGAGCAAGGCGCTGCCTATGGATCATCCGTTCAAGCAGAAGAGCTATCAGCAAATGCTGGCGCGCAAAGCGCTTCAGGCTTCGCAGAAACTCGGAAATCCATAAGGACAGCCGGGCAAAACCGGCCCGGCTGTCTTCGCGTTTACTAACCCAAGACCTCGGCTCGGGAGCTTCACCATGGCAATGCCGAAACAATAAAACCCTCCTGATCACCAGAAGGGTTTGATTGAACCGATTGCCCCGGAGCCAGTCCGTCGCTTCGGTCTTGGGTACGTGTCGGGCGCGACCCCGATGCGCGCTAATTACTCTACCAGCAGCCTGCTTGGCCGCGCTGCAAAAGGGGACATTTCTAACGAGGTAAAACCGGGGACATTTTCAACGAGGCTTGATAATCCCCTACCTCGCATTTGAAAATCCGACTGCTTTACGAAATAATAAAATCGCCTTATGGCTTATTGCATTCTTAGCTGCGATGGCGGCGGTATTCGCGGACTTCTACCCGCTTTGCTCATCCAGCAACTCTCCACCGACATCCCGTCCTTTCTGGGCAGCGTCAGCTTATTTGCCGGAACCTCGGCAGGCGGCCTCGTCTCGCTGGCGCTCGCCAGCGGGGTTTCGACAGCGAAGGTCGTTTCGCTCTTCCAGAATGACGGCAGTCAAATCTTCACGCCATTCAACGCCTCCGCTGTATCGGCAGTTGATGTTGCCAAACTTCGTGCCTCATTGCAGGAGCGGGGCGCCGGCGCCGCCAGCGAATCGTGGTACGAGTGGGTCATCGAGCATTTCGAGGAGTTGCTCGACGACCTCCTCTACGTGAAGTACAACAACACGGGGCTCCAGGCGCTGCTCAAAAGTTTGCTGCCCAGTACGCCGCTAAAGCAGCTTACGAATCGAGTGCTGGTCACTACGTTTCAACTCAACAACTCCAAGACCGGCAACTGGGCTCCCATCACCATCAGCAATTTCCCCGACGATCCCGGGGCCGCCACTTACCCCATTGACGCCGCGCTGAGCACTTCCGCCGCGCCAACCTATTTCCCGCCGTATCAACACCCTACATTCGGCTATTGCGCCGATGGCGGCGTCTACGCCAACAATCCCGGTTGTATGGCAATTGCCGCGGCCCTCAACTCCGGCGTTGCGCTCTCCGACATCGTTATGCTTTCCCTCGGAACCGGCATGAATCCTGAGAATGTGCAGATTACTCCGCCGGCCACCGACTATGGGCCGCTGATGTGGATGCTGCCGATTGCTTACGGTTCTACGCCCGCCTCGCCCATCCTTTCCATCCTGATGGACGGAGTCGCGAGCGCCGACGCGTTCATCTGCCAGCAACTCCTCGGCTCGAAATTTCAGCGTCTGCAAGTGCCGCTCACATCCGCGGTCCCGCTCGACGATTACCAGGCCGTGCCGCAACTCGTGACAGCGGCCACGGATTACATGAAAACCTCCTGCTGGTCGGACGCGGAAAACTGGGTCCGAACGACATTCGCTTAGCTCGGCGCCGGCAGGATGATCGATAGACTGGGTTCTGCCGCTGAAAATCGAATATGGTGAACGTCCAGATCTTCGGCGTGAAGAACTCACAGGCGACTCGCGCCGCCGAGCGGTTCTTCAAAGAGCGCCGGGCCGCCGTTCACCTGATCGATTTGAAGCGCAAGCCCATGGCGCCAGGCGAGATCGGAAGGTTCATCCAGCGCTTCGGGTTGGCCGGACTGCTCGATAGCGAAAGCAAAGCCTACGTTGACGCCGGGCTCAAATACCTGAAGCTTTCCGATACCGAACTACTGGCCCGGATCGAACGAGATCCGAAACTACTACGGCTGCCGCTGGTCCGCGCGGGCAACCAACTCAGCGCCGGTCACGATGAGAATTCCTGGAAGGCGATGCTCAGCACGCCGGCCGGGTGATTCGTGCGCGCGAATCCGGCGTGCCATCCGAGCCGCGAAGCGCCGGCAAACAGAGTCGACAGAAGGCTTCGCAGCGGTCGCTCACGTTTCCCGGCTCAGATTGGAATTTCTTTGGACGACAATTGAGACAGCATATGCGAATCCTTTCACTGTGCCTGCTCCTCGGTATCGGCTTCACGCTGCAGCCCGCGCTTCCACAAAATCCGCCGTCGCAAATTGTCCGCACCATTCCCACATTCACAGGCTCTTTTGTGACAAATGGCAAACAGTATTTCTACACGATTGCGGGTCAAAGGCCGGAATCGGGCGGCACGACAACCATTCCGACGGTGCTTGTCCCACTGTCCCTTTCGTTTGATTCGACTGGCGGACGAAGCGGACACCGCGTGGTGATGAACGCGGCAACCGATGTGCGCAACGTTCTGCACTCGCCCATCTTTCAACCGTACGAATTCGCAACCGGAAACACGCAGTATACCGACGCGGTGCAACGCGCTCAGTTTCATAAGACCGTCGCAAAGACCGAATGGCACACATTACTCGGGAGACCGCATGTGGCGTCGCCGATTCAAATTGAAATTCCAGTGGCCAATGGATATGTGCTGCATTCCAAGCGAACCGGAAAGTCGCTGGCTGTGGTGGATCTCGACTTCGTTCAAAAACAGCTATTCCAGCAACTGGCGAGTATCGGCGCCGGGCCTGACAAACTTCTGATTGCGCTAACCAAAAACGTGGCGTTTTATTCGCTCGGTGATGCGACCGTGTGCTGCTCGGTTGGCACGCATGGCGCGCAGCTCGATTCTTCGGGGACATCGGCGCAAGCGTTTGTGGTCGCCTCGTATTTCGATAAGGGCGTGATGCCGCATTACACCGACATACAAGGCATCACGCAGCAGATTGCCGAGTGGATGAACGATCCGCTGAACGGCTACCGGACGAATGAGTTTCCGCGCTGGCTCAAGCCGCCATCGAACGTTGGCTGCGGAGGTAAAAGCGAAAGCAGCTCGTATCTTTTGGAGCAGCCCACCGACTATTTGCCGGCCGCAAATTCGACACAAGTCACCGCTCACGGCAATGTGTACCACCTGGAAAACATGGCGCTGCTACCCTGGTTCGCGCAGAGCGCCGCTGACGAAACTTATGACGGAGGGTACAGTTTCCCCAATACAAAGGCGCTGCAGGCTCATGCGCAACCGTGTTCGGGTTCCCGGAACCGGAATGCACAGCCGACCGCTTCGCCGGTGGCGCGGACGGAGCCGCCGAATGGACACGCCTTAATCGGATATTGGGAAGGCTACGGTTCGGCCAAGGAAACAATCCCTCTGAGAGATGTGTCCCCGCAATGGGACATCGTCATCGCAACCTTCGCCGCCCCGGTGAAAGGTTCGACAAGTTTGCTGCATTTCGAGCCGCCCGAAGGTTTGGGCGACGAACAATTTAAAGCGGATGTTGCTTACCTGCAATCGAAAGGCAGGAAGGTATTGATCTCGTTGGGCGGCGGCGGCCAGGTCGTGACGCTGAATACGGCCGACGATCTTCACAATTTCGTCAGCTCGGTTTCGGCGATTGTGGAGAAATACGGATTTGACGGCGTCGATCTCGACATCGAAACGCCTTCCCTGTTGATCAATCCCGGTGACACCGATTTTCGCAAGCCCACGACTCCTTCGATTGTGAACCTGATTACGGCAATGCATCGGATGCGGGAGCATTTCGGCCCGAAGTTCATGATCGGTGAAGTGCCGGAAGCGGCACAGGCGCAGGCGGGCATGCAAGCTTACGGTGGCCAGTTCGGATCATTTCTGCCGGTGATTTACGGCACGCGCGACATTCTCTCCTTTGTGGATGCCCAGGACTACAACACTCCTCCGCTGGAAGGCCTCGATGGGAACTACTATTTTCCGGGAAACGCGGATTACCACGTCGCCTTATCCGAGATGCTGGTGCATGGCTTTCCGGTGGGCGGCAACCCCAAAGAGATTTTCCCGCCGCTTCCTCCAGCCCAAGTCGCCATCGGGCTTCCCGCCACGCCTACGTCAGCGAGAAATTATACGGAAATCCCGGCCATTGAAAACGCCCTGCGTTATCTGATCGAAGGGAGACCGTATGCCGGGGCTGAGTACCGGTTACGCCGGCCATCCGGCTATCCCACGTTTAAGGGCGCCATGTTCTGGGCCATTAATGAAGACCGGCGCAATAATTATCAAATGTCGAATGCCATTGGGCCGTTCCTGCACGCTTTGCCGGCGAAGTGAACCTTGGCGCGAGACGGACGCGGTTTGCTTTAATTAATGCAATGGCTACAACTACCTCGACGGCGCTCCAGATCCTTTCCACAATCGACGCATGCGTCGAAGAACGTCACCTGCTGAAGCACCCGTTTTACCAGGCGTGGACGGCAGGCACGCTTTCTTTGGAAGCGCTTCGCGACTATGCAGCGCAGTATTATCACCATGTCGCCGCGTTCCCCACATACCTGTCGGCGGTACATTCGCAAACGGACGATCAGGCAACCCGGCGGCACATTTTAAACAACCTCATGGAAGAAGAGGCCGGTTCACCCAATCATCCTGAACTCTGGATGGCATTTGCCGAACAGCTAGGGCTGACGCGCGAGCAAGTCGAAACGACGGAAGTCTGGCCCGAGACTCGCTCCTTGATTCAAGGGTTTCGGAGGGTCTGCCGCGAGAATGGCACGGCGGCGGGGTTATCGGCCTTGTACGCCTACGAGAGTCAAATTCCGGCAGTGTCGGAGAGCAAAATTCGGGGCTTGCAAAAGTTCTATGGCTTTGACGATCCGGACGGATATCGCTATTTCAGCGTTCACATCGAAGCGGATCGAGAACATTCGCAGATCGAGCGGCAGCTTTTGGAAGATTGCGTGACGCCACAAAATTGCGAAATTTCGCTGCACGCGGTGGACGTCGTGCTGAGCCGCCTTTGGAGTTTGCTCTCCGCTGTTTGCAGCCGCCACGCAATCTGTAACTAGGTTAACGGCGGCTTACGCCGTTCAGACGCTTTGGGGCTCCGCTTTCATCGGTTCCGGATCGAGGAAATGGAACCAGCGATACTGGAGTTGCGGCCGCTCGTCGCCAAGCGCTTTTTCGATTGCCAGTTGCGCCACGTTCTCGATAATCCATTCAAAATTCGCTTCTCCGACGGAATGGGCTTCCGCTTCGGGCGCGGCATTCATGAAATCGGTCGCGTACGGAATGCCGTCTTGCACGGCAAATTCAACGGTGTTGAAATCGTAGCCCAAAGCCCGGCAGAGCGTGAGTGAATCGGCCACCAGCCGGTCTTCCAACGGCTCTGGTTCGGAGGTTGTATCGCTGAGATAGCGCTGCTGATGCGGCAACCGCGGATCGTATCGCATTACGTGTACTTTCTCCTGGCCGACTACACAGCACCGGAAGCACTTATCGAACTCGATGGACTGCTGTAAAGTCATGCAACGGTCTCCGGTTTCGTCGTACGCCTTGAAGAACTCGTCCGGATTGTGAACTTTGGCGGCGGACCTCCAGGATGCGCCCGCCAGAGGTTTCAGAAACGCAGGGAACCCGATGTAATGGAAGACGGAATCCCAGTCAAGGGGGAAAACGAGATTTCTCATCGAGTGGACGGATGTCCCGGGCGGATGCTGTTTATGCGGAAGAACAGCCGTGCGCGGGACCGCGACTCCCAGCTTATTGGCCAGCGCATAATTGAAAAATTTGTCGTCGGCGCTCGCCCAGAACGGGTTATTGATGACAATTGTCCCGTTGAGCATCGCGTTTTTCAAATAAGCGCGATAAAAATCGATGTGATGCGAGATACGGTCGACAATGACACGATAGCCGGACGGCTCGGCCATGCGAGCCACGCCGGTTTTGATATGCTCCGCCACCACGCCGTGAATGCGCTTGCCGTTAATACGGTCCACGAGCGCAGGAGGGAACGTATTCTCCATCCCGTAGATGATTCCGATCTTCGGCATAACTTCCTCGCGTTTCCGTCTGCTGCATCGTAAGCTGTTCAAAGTCAGAAGAATTTTACCGCCATGCGTTGCCAGAGCGGCCAATCGTCACGCTCTCCGCCGGTCCAAATGTCGAGAGTGTATGGTATGCCTTTTTCGTGAAAGATGCCGGCCATGCGGGAACTTTCGTCGCGGCATTTGCCCTGATCGCCGTCGGCCAGCACGATTCGCATGGTTCGATAACGGTCTAGAAACCATGAGTCGTTTAAATTCGGGACATAATCCAAAGGGCAGTTAAAGTACACGTTGTCGTCGTAATGGCCGTCCATATATCGCTTTAGGTCATAGCAGCCGCTCATGGCTACGCAATCCGTCGCGACGTCCGGGTGTTTCAGTGTGAAATTCAGAGCGTGATAGCCTCCGAACCCGCACCCCGTCGCTCGTAGTTGAGCCGATGTGGCGACGCCCTGAATCAATGGAAGCACTTCGTACAGTACATAGCCTTCGTATGCGAGATGACGCATCGGGCGCGCGTATGGCTGGATGTCCTGGTTCAGCCAGCTCTCCTGATCTACGCCGTCGATGCAAAAAATTTGTAACTCGCCGTTTTCCACCTTCGGAGCGACTTGGCGGATCATGCCATGGTCTTCGTAGTCGTTTGAACGTCCCGCGGCCGTCGGAAACACGAGCATCGGCAGGCCCGAGTGCCCGTAGACGAGAAGTTCCATTTGGCGGTCGAGCCGCGGGCTGTTCCAATTGTGATAATCGCGTCGCATGAACGCAGCGGCCTAACCTTCCTGCTCACAAGGATACCCGAGTAACGGTGATCGACCCGCGGTTGTCATTTGGCCGGAACGCTGTTTAGATGCGCCAGCGCGCCTAGTGTAGTCGAAAGTGAACCGCTGTGTGAGATAGGGGCGTAACAGAACCTGAAGCTGGCCAGTCACACGGTCGGCGGAGAAATTCAATGGCGTACGACGGACGGTGTTCCACAAACCTTTGGCGCGGAGCGGGAGTCGGACTTCTGGCCGGAATCGCCGGGGCATACGCCATGGACCTGTTTCAAGCGTTCCTTGGGGGCTTGTCCTCCGGCGGCGGTTCGCGGCAGGAGAACAGCGGCCAGCAACCCGCAAGCAGCGAACCCGCCACCGTCAAGGCTGCCGACGCAATCGCCGGGAGAATCTTGAGCAGACCGTTGGAGCAATCGGAAAAGGAGCCCGCCGGACAGGCGATGCATTACGCGATGGGAGCGGTCACGGGCGCCATCTACGGCGTAATCGCGGACGCGTTACCGCAGGCAGGCATTGGAGCGGGTTTGCCATTGGGGGCCGCGGTGTGGGCAATCGCGGACGAAGGAGCGGTTCCGGCTCTAAATCTCTCTAAGCAGTTCTGTGAGTATCCGGCATCATCGCATATCTCGGCCCTGCTCTCTCACCTTGTGTATGGCGTGACCACCGACGGCGTGAGGCGGCTGATTCAGTAAAACAACGTTCATCCTAAATCGCCGCGCGCGAAGATAATGGGCGCCAATACTAAGCGAAAACGTTGCGCCCCTTCCTCAAATCGGGCTGGCGGCCATGTCGAGCCGAAATATCACCTGAAGCACGGAGAACCAATCGGCAAAGGTTTCGGCCGAATCGCCAGCGAGCAGATTACCGCCGCAATCCAACAATTGTCGCGAAACGGCGAATCCCTCGACGCGCGGGTACACGAAGCGCGGAAGAATGTGAAGAAGACGCGCGCGGTGTTACGCCTCTTGCGAAGCGCCATTGGAAAGCTCTACCGGCGCGAGAACCGAACGCTCCAGGAAGTGAGCCGGAAGCTTTCGGAGTTGCGCGATGCGCAAGCGCTGATTGAAATATTCGATCGGCTGAACGCGAAATATCGAAACAGCCTGGGCAACCGGACGTTAATGCCGGTCCGGCATGGACTGGTTCAGCGAAAGACGCAACTTTCAAAGCGATTCCACACGAGCGGAGATCTCCCCGCGATAGTCGAGACGTTACATGAAGTGTGCGAGCGCATCGGAAATTGGCCCATGGACAATATGGATCTGTCCGCCGCGCTAAACGGGATTGCCGCCAGCGTCAGGCGAGGGAAAAGGGCTTTCGACCAGGCCAGTGCGAATCCGCGTCCGGAAAATTTCCATGAATGGCGAAAGCGCGCGAAGGATCTGCGCTATCAGTTAGGCCTTCTGGGCAAAGCGTGGCCGGCCGTGTTTGCGGCGTATGAAGAGAGCGCGAGAGATCTGGAGCAGCACTTGGGCGACGATCACAACGTTGCCGTTCTGCGGGACACGGTTTTGCAATCGCCGGATCGATTTGGAGCAGACGAACAATTGCAAGCTTTGATGCCGCTGATCGATGCGTATCAGCAGGAGCTGCGCGAACAGGCCGAAATACTGGGCCGACGGCTATACGCGGACAAACCGAAGCAATGGAGAAAGCGCGTGAGCGTTTGCTGGAGTGCGTGGACGCACGAAACCAGCAGCGCGGCGCTCTGAACCGGCGCTCATCATACCTTCCGGCCTTTACTCCAATAGTTCTCGAACAAGCCGGCCATCGCCTCCGCGAATCCGTCATGTTCGAAGATCACCGATGTCCAGGAAGGCTTCGTAAGCACGGGATCAAGGAGCGCCACCAGTCCCGATTTGTTGTCGAACAGCGCGAGCTTCAGTGGAAGTTTCTCTTGAAAGCGGGTCTCGATGCCGGCGGCCTCGTAATCCTTCAATCGCTCTCGATGAGCATCGTCCATTGGGCCGTCCTCTATTAATAGCCGGCAGTGTACGCCGCGGGAGATTGCATCCTTGACCAACTGCTCGTCGAGAGGATCCACGGCGAACGGCGGGCGCGAGAATTCAGCGTATTGAACGTGCGCCTCCGCCAGCATACGGCGGTAATGAAAAGCGGTCTGCGTGGGATCGTTTACCAGACTCAGAAAATCGAGCGCGCCGCGACCACCCTGCCCTTCTTCGTATCCACGGCGAAGATCTTCGATCAGTCCGTTGGCGATTCGCGCCTGCTCGGTCAATTCATTTTGCAGCGCACGGTTGCGCCTGGCCAGATAGCCGGGAACCGCGAGACTGGGATCGACCGCCGAGAACAGCTTCGTTTTTTCTTGTATGACTTGAGCGAATCCCTTCTCCACCAGGCTATCGA
The DNA here is from genome assembly GCA_000381625.1 of Bryobacterales bacterium KBS 96. Taxonomy (GTDB): domain Bacteria; phylum Acidobacteriota; class Terriglobia; order Bryobacterales; family Bryobacteraceae; genus KBS-96. The sequence goes on along the minus strand of KB906767.1, from coordinate 4,850,213 downwards.
GAACTTCATAAATCTTCTGTCGCGGAACGTGAGAGCGCGCCGCGAGTTCGAGCGCCTTAAATCGCGGATGCCCGATCAAAACCAAATAGGAACGGGCCTCGTACGCATTGAGGCCGACTTGCTGCAGTTTCCGCCAGTTGAGCTGGAAATCGGTCGGGAAGTGGGATGAAGGAAGTTCGGGCTTCACGAACACGTGAAGATATCACAATATGGGTATCCAGCGGGAGCCGCAGGTTGTGTGGTCGGCCGAACCCGCTTGCTCACGCAAAGTGTCTCTGAGTCGAGGCAATCTACACTCGGCGCCGCCTCAATGGCCGCTGATAGAATCGTGGGCAGATAAGGGAGCCACTCGCCCCAATCATGCAGCAGCACGACCTTCCTACTACTTTGGGCGCCCTTCGCGCCAGCCGTTTTGCCGAACGCCTAGCGCCCGAGCGCGACCTCAAAGAAGAAATTCGTTCTAATCTTATCTGCAAACTGGAACGGAACGAGACACTCTTTCCCGGCGTGACCGGTTACGAAGACACCGTCATTCCGCAAATTGTCAATGCGATCCTCTCACGCCACAATTTCATTCTTCTCGGACTGCGCGGCCAGGCAAAGACGAAAATCGCTCGCCTTCTGACCCGCCTACTCGATCCGGCAATGCCATACATCGCCGGTTGCGAGATCCGCGACCATCCGTTCAGCCCTATCTGCAAGCGATGCCGGGATCTGTTTGACGAACTGGGCGACGAGTCGCCAATCGCGTGGCTCCGGCCCGAAGAACGCTACGTTGAGAAACTGGCGACGCCGGATGTAACCATTGCCGACATGATCGGCGACATCGATCCGATCAAAGCGGCGCGCACCGGCCGGGATATCTCAAACGAACTCACCATCCACTACGGTCTTGTTCCGCGAGCGAATCGCAGCATCTTCGCGATCAATGAATTGCCCGATCTCGCAGGCAAAGTTCAGGTTGGCTTATTCAATGTGATGCAGGAAGGCGACGTACAGATCAAAGGTTATCCGATACGATTGCCTCTCGATGTGCTTCTGGTCTTCACGGCGAATCCCGAAGACTACACCGCCCGCGGAAAGATCATTACGCCGCTGAAGGACCGCATTGGCAGCGAGATCCGCACGCATTATCCGCAAACCGTGCAACACGGCATGGCCATCACGGAACAGGAGGCGTGGTTCAGCCGGCGATCGCCCATTGCCGTTCAGGTGCCGCCGTTTATGCGCGAAGTGGTGGAGCAAGTCGCGTTTCTGGCCCGGGAAGACAAGCGCGTAGACAAACGTTCCGGCGTTTCTCAGCGCCTCCCCATCTCCGCAATGGAGAACTTGGTGTCCAATGCGGAACGCAGGGCTTTACTCACGAAAGAGAACGAGGCCGTGCCCCGGATTCTCGATCTTTACGCCGCTCTGCCCTCTATCACCGGAAAGCTGGAGCTCGAATACGAAGGAGAGCTGAAGGGAGGCGAGACGGTGGCCCGCGAGATCATTCGCAGCGCCGTTGGCAAGGTTTTCAGCTCCTATCTCGATGGAGTCAATTTGCGCCAGGTCGTGCAATGGTTCGAACTTGGCGGCACGCTGCGCCTGGATGAACGCATGCCGGCATCGGAAATGGTGCGGCAGCTCGAAGGAATTCAGAACCTGTTCGAATTCACCGGTAAGCTGGGGCTCGGCGAGAGCGAGAGCGACGCCATGCGCGCCTCAGCCGCCGAATTTATCTTGGAAGGCCTGTATGCGCACAAGCGCATCAGCCGGAATGAAGAACAGGCGTTCACGGCGACCGAGCGGCCGGCGCGAAACGAACGCCCCGAGGAGGAGTTCCGTCGCGGTTTCGAACAGAGACGAGGACCGGGCGGAGGCCGCCGCAATCTGAACTGAGCCGATTCGAGAGTTGCATGAAGTGGATCAATTACACGAAATTCAATGAGGAAGATCTCGGAATCGGGCTCGACGAACTGTTGAGCGCGCTGTCCGATTTCTTCCTCCAAAGCGGTTTCGAAGATCCGTACATGCAGTTTTCGGAGATGAACCGCCGCACGCTTGACGATCTGAAGCAGGCGATTGAACGCGCACTCGAGAGCGGTGAGATGTTCAACCCGGAACAGCTCGAACAAATGCGCGAGCGGCTGCAACAGATGAACGCGGAGCAGCGCGAGAAGCTGATCCAGAAGCTTGTTCAAAAACTGGAAGACTCGGGCTACGTCAGCTTCGACGGCCCTCCGCCTGAAGAAGCGAATGCGCCGGGACAAGGTAGCGGGCGCGACGGCCCGCAAGTGCAGTTCGAGGTGACGGATAAGGCCATCGATTTTCTCGGTTTCAAGACGCTAAAGGACCTTCTCGGTTCGCTTGGCAAATCGAGCTTCGGCGCTCACGATACGCGTGAGCTGGCGACGGGCATCGACGCGAGCGGCGGCGCGAAATCCTACGAATTCGGAGACGTGCTGAACCTCGACATCAGCGCAACCCTGTTCTCCGCGATGCAGCGGGAAGGCGTGACGCTGCCGTTGAATCTCGAATACTCCGATCTTCACGTACACCAGGCCGAATATCAGAGTTCCTGCGCGACCGTGCTGCTTCTCGATTGCAGCCACAGCATGATTCTCTACGGCGAGGACCGCTTTACTCCAGCGAAGCGCGTGGCGCTCGCGCTGTCGCACTTGATTCGAACGCAGTACCCAGGCGATTCGTTACGCTGCGTGCTTTTTCACGACTCGGCGGAAGAGTTGCGAATATCCGAATTAGCGCGCGTACAGGTAGGTCCCTATTACACGAACACGCGCGACGGCCTGATATTGGCGCAGCGGCTGCTGAATCGTGAAAAGAAAGACATGAAACAGATCGTCATGATCACCGATGGTAAACCGTCGGCCTTGACGCTTGAGGACGGGCGCATTTACAAGAATGCGTTCGGGCTGGACCCGCTCGTGATCAGCCAGACACTCGAAGAAGTCGCGCGCTGCAAGCGGCAGGGCATTCTCATCAACACATTCATGCTCGCCAGCGATTACGGCTTGGTTCAGTTTGTTCAGAAGGTAACCGAGATGTGCCGCGGGAAGGCGTATTTCACCACACCATATACGCTCGGCGAATATCTGCTGATGGATTACATGAACCGCAAGACGCGGACCGTGCATTAGTTTTTTATTGTAAACGCCTGCTCCGTTGAATGTCCGCTCCCTCAGGGTGCAGGTGACCGGGCCACATCTCGATTAGCACCGAACCGCGACTGTCAAGGAGTACTCATGGCCCCGGGGGCCGCGGAATCGGATGAAGACGTGCGGTTACCAGCACCGAACCGCGACCGTCAGGGAGCGGACGTCTTCAACGGAGCGGCGTTCAGTCAGACCGTTACCGCAAACCAAATTCCGCGCATCCACTAGCGCATTTCGGGCAAATCCAGGAACAATTTCCGCACGTCCTGCCAGTCGTCCACTCGCTTGTATTTCGATTCGTAGAAATTGTGCGGCGTCGTAAACAAGATGCCTCGCCGCGAAACCGATCGAGCTGATACACGTTGTCGTCGATCAGATAATCAGCCGCGATGATGCCTTTATTCCCACAGAAGACGATGTTATCCGGTGGCAGAAACGGAAAATGCCTTTCGAGCCACTGAAACTTAGCCGTAAACGAGCACGGAACTTCCATCGCCGCCGTCACTATATAGACCTCATAGCGATCCATGAGATCGCGTATTACTTCCTGGCTGCCCTCCATCACATCGAGATCGCGGAAAAAGCTCTCTTCATGGAAGTAGCTGCGCAGACGGGACAAATGCTCCGCCGGCGCCAGTTCGGCGATTCGTTTGCCAATGACGTCCTGCTTGGTTAATTTCGCATTGAAATCGGTGTTGTATCGCTGAAGATGCTCCGCAAGAGCGTCGGCGATGACTTCATCCATGTCGATGGCGATTCGCTTCATTTATTTCAGGCTAACGCGGCCTCCAAAGTAAAATTGGCCTCCGTGCAATGCGGCGATTCTCGCAAGGTCCAGCGCTATACTCGCAAACGATGACCCGCCGTTACGTTGCCTTCGATCTTGGCGCGGAGAGTGGCCGCGCGATGCTTGCAACGCTCAATGACCGCAAGCTGGGCCTGCAGGAGCTTCACCGTTTTGCGAATACCCCTGTTTCACTGCCAACGGGACTTTACTGGGATACCTTGCGGCTTTTTCATGAACTCTGCGAAGGTCTCAGGATCGCCGCGCGAGAAGCCGAAAAGCTCGACGGCATCGCGGTCGATACGTGGGGCGTCGACTTCGGGTTACTTGGCCCGGACGGCGCGCTGATCGAAAATCCGCGGCATTACCGCGACGCACGCACGCATGGTCTGACCGCAAAACTGTTTGAAACGGTTCCTCGCGAGGAAGTATTTCGCGAAACGGGTATTCAGGTCATGGAGATCAATTCTCTCTATCAGCTCTACGCGATTCAGCTCGAAACGCCGTGGCTGCTGGAGCATGCGCACAAACTTCTGTTCATGCCGGACCTGTTGAATTACTTTTTCACCGGCGAGCAGTGTTCGGAGAGGACCATCGCGAGCACGTCGCAGTTTTACAACCCGGCGACGAAGACATTCGCAACGGACATGCTGCGCAGATTGGGGATCACGGCGGGATTTCTGGCAAGACTCGTTGAACCCGGCACATACCTCGGCCCCGTGCTACCGCAAATAGTCGAACAGTGCGGGCTTTCCGAAGATACAGCCGTTTACACTGTAGGCGGCCACGATACAGCCTCTGCCGTTGCCGCAGCGCCCACCGAGGGCGGCGAGAACTGGTGTTATATCAGCTCCGGCACCTGGTCGCTGATGGGCGTTGAACTGGATGAGCCGGTCATCAACGGCGCCTCGCTCGCGGCGAATCTGACAAACGAAGTTGGCGTCGATGGAAAGATTCGCTTTTTAAAAAATATTGCCGGACTCTGGCTTTTGCAAGAGTGCCGCCGCGCCTGGGCCAAAGAAGGGCGAGAGTACACGTACGCGGAGTTGATGGCCATGGCCGAGGCCGCCGCGCCCACCGACACAGTGCTCGATCTGGACGCGTTCTATACGCCGGGCCATCATCCGGAACGCATTCAAGACTATTGCCGCAAAACCGGCCAATGCGTGCCGAAAGACGCCGGAGCCGTGTGCCGCGTCATCATCCACAGCCTGGCGGTTCGCTATACAGAGGTTCTTCAACTCCTTGAATCGTTGACGGGACGCCGCATCGATGTCATTCACATCGTGGGCGGCGGCGCACGCAACAAATTATTGAACCAGATGGCCGCCGACGTGACCGGGCGGCGCGTGATCGCGGGACCGGCGGAAGCGACTGCTGCGGGAAACGCTCTCACGCAGGCGCTAAGCACGGGAGATATATCGTCCCTCGAAGAATTGCGCGAAATCGTCAGACGATCGTTCGATGTCGAGGAGTTCCGGCCTCGAAGATAAGCCGGAATCCGCTCGTATAAAAAACGAAAGAAGTAACGGTTTGGATACGGGATATTCTTCCGGGCTCGTAAATTTTATCGGATCGTTTGACACGCGGAAACGGGCAATTACCGCTCCGCCTGCCCGGCGCACTCCGGGTGTTCGCATTGGCAATAATCCCGCTGAATCGCCTGTTCCACGGCCTGCGCGCAATACTCACTGCAATAAGCGCCCTCACGGTCTACCTTGCACTTACAGGGCGTATTCGGGCACCGATACCGGTCGGCCATGGTTGTCTCTTTATTGTACTGCTTTGGCACTATTGTACTGCTTTGGCACTGGCGGCTCCTGGAACGCTTCCGCTCGCTATTATTGATAAGGCAATTAGCAGTCCGCTTCCGCGCCCGCCGTATCCACGTACGATTATCAGGCAGTCGCGGCTAAGTGCGATTTGCCGGTGGGTCCCGCCTCGCGCGCGATAATGCCGAGAATCCGGTTTGCCGCCGCCCCGTCCCCGAATGGGCATGTCCCGGAGCACATGCGATCGTACAAAACGCGCGAGGTGAGCAGCCGGTCGACGGCGTTAACGATGCTATCGTGCGCCGTTCCGACGAGCAACGCGTGACCGCCCCAAACAGCCTCGGCGCGCTCGGTGGTCCGTCGAGTCACAAGCACGGGCTTTTGCAGAGCCGCCGCTTCTTCCTGAACTCCTCCGGAATCCGAGATCAGGAAATAGCTTTGATCCATGAGCGCCACGAACTGAGGATATTCGAGGGGGGGAAGAAGCGCCACGTTCGCAAGAGTCCCGAGGCGCGACTGCGCGCAGTGGGTCACTTCCGGGTTTGGATGCACCGGGAACACCCATGCCGTTGCGGGATGCCGGGCGGCGAGCGTGGCAATAGCTTCACAGATGTTGCGAATGCCCGCGCCGAAGTTCTCGCGCCGGTGGCTGGTGATGAGAACGCGGCGCTTTGCGGATCGGATTTGGCTTCGTTTGTTCTTTTCGAGGGATGCCAGCGGGTCCGCCCGTCGGATGCGCTCGCGCGCCCAAAGAACGGCGTCAATACCGGTATTCCCTGTCAGAAAGATCCTTTCGGCCGGAATACCTTCCTGTTCGAGCGTGGCGACGTTCGCCGCTGTCGGCGCAAAGTGGAATGCCGCCAGCCGGCTGACCATCTGCCGCATGCCTTCCTCCGGGAAAGGTGAACTCAAGTCATGCGTTCGTAGACCCGCCTCGATATGCCCCACGGGCACGCGTTCATAAAAAGCGGCCAACGCCGACGCGAAGCAAGTGGCGGTGTCCCCGTGCACCAGCATCAGATCGGGACGGTCCGCCAATAGAACGCCTCGCACACCCTCAAGAACCCGCGTTGTCAGGCCACTCAGGTCCTGGTTGTGGCGCATGACGCTTAAACGATGATTTACGCCAATGTCGAAGAATTTCAGTACGGGATCGACAAGGGACCGATGCTGCCCGGTGACGCACACCTGCATCTCGATGCCCTGCTGGCGCGCGGCGGCATGAATCACCGGAGCGAATTTCACCGCTTCCGGCCGGGTGCCGAGTATGGCAAGTATTTTCATCCGTTTGCAGTTGTTTCCCGTCACCACCTCTGGAGACACTTGCCGATGATCGGGCTCGTCCACTTCGCCAGACGCGCTCGCCGCTTGCCCAAGTGCATAACCAGCACGGTTGAAGACGCCGGTAAAAACGTCCGCTCCCTTACGGTCGCGGTTCGGTGCAGGCAACCGGACATCTTCATCCGGCTCAAGATAACTAGTCCGGAAACGAGGGCAAGATTCTCAGGTGGAGATCCTCAGCGAGTGGGAACCGAAGGCACGGCGGCGGCAATTGAGGGCGGTTTAACGCGAACGAGCGGTTCAACGGGCGCTGTATCCTCAGCTAAGTCCCGATCGTGATGCGCTTTGAAAACGTAATGGCCGATTAGATAGCCGGCGGCAATGCCGATTACCGCGTCCGAGGGAAAGTGCCGTTCCGCGGCCACCCGGCTGCCGCTGACGGCCGCGGCCAGTCCGTAGGCCAGCCATCGGGTCAATGGCCGGGGATACTCTTCCGCGATCACCGTCGCGGCCGTCCAGCTCAGCAGCGAGTGCTCGGACGGAAATGATGAATTCAGCACAGACGGGCTGTTCCAGAACCTTCCTTCGAGATTCTGATACGGCCGTTCCCGCTGCGTGACGAATTTCATGACCACTCCGACTATCGCCGCGTCGGCCACCGCCTCAACGCCGATGATGCCGGTTTCACGAGCACGTTCATTATGTGTGAACAGGGTGGATGCGTAAAACGCCACCGGAAGGCCCGCTAGCACGGCAAAGCCGGAGTTACCAACGGTGTTCAAATGGCTTTCGAGCGCCGGATCGGCGGGAGCGTAGGCGGTCATGACATGCTCGTCCGTTCCAATTAGGACTCCGAGCGTGGAGCCCAGCGGCAGAATCCAGCGCAGATCTCTCTTTTGCAATCTGGCCGGGCTAGTCCAGATAGCCTTTTGATCGGACAGAACCCGGCGCGGCAGGCCCTTGACGGTCAATCCCGGTGAGGATAAGGATGGCGCTCCCGCAGCCGGATCGCCCTCGAAGTAACTGTTCGCGGAAACGAAAAGAATGCTCCGGCCGGGAGGAAGCGCGCTCGAAACCGGATCGGAACGCGCTGTACCAGGGAGCAGCAGCGCTAGAAAAAGGAACGAACAGGCCTTGAAGTCTTTCAGAACAGACCCCGCACTAATCTATAGACTAGTAAGTTCAGAAGTTGAACTCACACAATCGTTATATGCAGGATTTGCCGAACCGCTTCCGGTCCGTTCAGGTGCTCGTCGCCGGCGATTTGATGCTGGACGAGTACCTCACCGGAACTGTACGCCGGATTTCGCCTGAGGCGCCCGTTCCGGTAGTGGATGTGAGCGATCGCAAGTACGTGGCCGGCGGAGCGGCGAATGTCGCGGCGAACGTGCTGAGCCTGGGCGCGCAGGTGCATCTGATCGGCGTTTGCGGCCAGGATCGCGCCGGAGATGTTCTCCGGGAGTTGCTGGCCGGCATTGGCATCGATACATCAACGCTGGTTCTGTGTCCGGACCGGCCAACCACGTCCAAGATTCGAGTGATGGCGGGGCAGCAGCAAATTGTTCGCGTGGATACGGAAGATCGCTCCGCCTTGCCTGCCGCCTATCGCGCGGAACTGCAGGACAACTTTGCGGCTTTGTCGGATACGTGCGACATCTGTATCTTTTCGGATTACGGCAAAGGCGCCGTTTCGACCGAATTTTGCCGCTCGGCGCTGGCGCAAGCGCAAGCCAGAGACAGACGCGTCCTGGTAGATCCAAAAGGCTTGGATTATACGAAGTACACGGGGTGCAGTCTCATCAAGCCCAATCTGACGGAAGCGGGCCACGCCGCGAACATCGCGATCGACTCTGAAGCGGGTCTGTTCGAAGCAGGCATGAAGCTGTTGAGGCAACTGCCGGGATCGTCCGTGATGGTCACCCGCGGCCCCGATGGCATGACGCTGTTCGAGCCGGGCGAGGCGCCCATCACCGTGCCGACCATCGCGCAGCAAGTTTTCGATGTGGTCGGCGCGGGCGATACAGCCATGGCCGCCCTAGCGATTGCGCTTGCCGCCGGGCTGTCGATGCGGGAGGCCATGCGGTTGGCGAATGTTGCGGCTGGGATCGCGGTCGGCAAACACGGGACCGTGGCCGTGAGTCTCGACGAATTGCTGCAGCATTGCGAAATCCCGGAGCCGGTTCGTGCCTGATCCGCGGAGGCGCGCGGCCATTTTCCTCGACCGTGACGGCACGTTAATCCGGGACGCAAATTATCCGTCCGATCCCGCCGGGGTCGCGGCGATTCCAGGCGTAGCCGAAGCTCTGCACCAACTCCAGGCGATGGGGTTCGCGCTTGTGGTCGTCAGCAATCAGTCTGGAGTAGGCCGCGGATTCATTACCGAGGCGCAGGCCGCCGCCGTGGATGCGCAATTCCGCGAAGTATTTAGCCACGCGGGCATCGCCTTCGACGGCGTTTACTATTGCCCGCATTCCCCGGACGCAGGCTGCGATTGCCGCAAGCCGCTGCCCGGTTTGTTGCTTCGGGCCCAGGAGGATCTGGACCTCTCGCTGGCCGATAGTTTTCTGATCGGCGACAAAGTCGAGGACGGGCAAGCGGCGCAGGCCGTGGGCGCGGTGGGCATGCTGGTAACGGCTGATCCGGAACGGGTTCGTGCTGGATTGGCGAGCGGATTAGTGGTATTCGAAAAGTTGCTGCAGGCTGTCCTGGCAGTTCGCGGCATCGCAAAGGCGCCCCGCGCCACGGCCATCAGGGAACCCTAACTGACCGGCACTATCCTGCCGCCGCGCAATGGAGTCTATACTGGTGAATTAAGGTTTCCCTCTATGAAGACGTACGCCAAGTTTGGGATCTTGACTGTTCTGATTGTGGGCTCACTGGTGTGGCTGGCCATGGGAGGCATCAGCGAGACGCAAACATATTACAAGACAATCCCTGAATTGCAGAAGATGGGGACGCAGGCTGAAGGCCAGCGATTGCGTGTCGGCGGCAACGTCGAAGCCGGCTCAATCCTGAAAAATGGTAGCCGGGTGACCTTCGTTCTGGAACAAGGTGCTCAGCACCTGAAAGTGGCGTACAACGGAAACGACCCGCTGCCGGATACGTTTAAAGCTGGCGCTCAGGCGCTCGCCGACGGCCATCTCGGCCCCGACGGGGTTTTCGAAGCCAACAAAATTCAAGCCAAATGTGCATCGAAGTATGAGGCGAAACCTCCGCAGAATCTCACTCATGAAGCGTCAACTCCGTCAAAGATAACGGAGGTCAAGGTCCCGGCTCTCGCTTCTCGCTCTGGCAGTTAAGAATTAAGGAAACCACCACCTCATGGAAAATCTGGGCGCGCTTGCCATCCTGCTCGCCTTTTGCCTGTCTTTATTCGCGGTAGCCGCCTCCCTCGCAGGTAAATACGGTCGCCGCCCGTTTCTGGCCGTCAGCGGCGAACGCGCTGTATACAGCGTCTGGGTGCTGCTGACCGTAGCCGCCGGTCTGCTTGTATATTCGCTCATTACCGGCGATTTCCGGATTGCCTACGTGCAGGCGCACAGCGATCGCGCGATGTCGCCGCTCTACAAATTCACGGCATGGTGGGGCGGTCAGGAAGGTTCCCTGCTTCTGTGGAGCTGGATTCTCGCAAGCTATTCCGCCGTCGCGGTCTGGACCAGCCGCCGTAAGTTCCGAAACATGATGCCCATCGTCATTGCCATTCTGATGACGACGCAGGCTTTCTTCACCGGGCTAATCACGTTCGTGCTCAGCCCCTTCCATGTATTGATGGCTGGCAACGGCATTATCAGCGTGCCCGACGGCCGCGGCCTCGATCCGCTGTTGCAGTGGTGGACAATGGCCATTCACCCGCCGATGCTTTATCTCGGCTACGTGGGTTCCATCGTGCCGTTCGCGTTCGCGATGGCATCGCTGGTGACCCGTCAGCCAGGCGAAGGCTGGATTCACACCACGCGCCGCTGGGCCATTGTCACGTGGCTGTTTCAGACCACCGGGATCACACTCGGAATGGGTTGGGCATACACCGTGCTCTCCTGGGGCGGCTATTGGGGATGGGACCCGGTTGAAAACGCTTCGTTAATGCCCTGGATCACCGCCACAGCCTTTCTGCATTCCGTAATGATGCAGGAAAAGAAGGGCATGATGAAGATCTGGAACATGGTGCTGGTGTCCGCCACGTTCCTGTTGAGCATTCTGGGCACGACCCTGACACGCACCGGCCTGGTCGCGTCGGTTCATGCGTTTGCGCAATCGCCCATCAAACCGTACTTCACTACGTTTCTATTGACAGCCTTGGTGTTGGTGATCGTCGCAATCTCGACCAACCTGAAGTTCTTGAAGAGCGAATCCAAGCTCGAGAGCGTCGTTTCGCGCGAGTCTAGCTTCCTGTTCAACAATCTGATTCTGCTGGCAAGCTGCTTCGCCATTCTCTGGGGCACGTTGTTTCCGGTGATTATGGAAGCGCTGACCAATGAGAAAGAAACCATCGATACACCGTATTATTTGCGTGTCGAAGTGCCTATCGCGCTTTTCCTGCTGTTTCTGACCGGCGTCGGGCCGCTGATCGCCTGGCGTAAGAGTTCCCTCGACAGTTTGCGCCGCGCATTCCTTGTGCCCACTCTGGTTGGCATTGCCGTCGCCGCCGGACTTGGCTTCGGCGGCATCCACCACATCGCCGCCCTGACCGCGTTCGGACTGGCCGCCTTTGTCACCACAACGATTCTGCGAGAGTTCTGGAAGGGCTCTCGCTCGATACAAACAAAAGAGAGCATGCCGCTGCCAAAAGCCGCCTTCGAGCTGACCTGGCGGAATACGCGACGTTATGGCGGCTATCTCGTCCATCTTGGCATTGTGGCCATGTTCGTCGGATTCACCGGCAGCGCGTTCAATTTACATGTAGTCCAGAACCTGGGACTGGGACAAACCACGCGCTTCGGGCACTATGACATTAAGCTCTCCAGCGTGAACGATGGCTCGAATGACAACTACGAATTCAGTCATGCGGCGCTTGAAATCCGCCGCCATGGCCGGCAGATCGCGCTGCTCGAACCCGAGATCCGGCTCTACAAAGCCAGCCAGTCGCAAAATACGATTGTCGGCCTCCGCCGGGCGCTGAACGAAGATTTATACGTCGTCTACTCCGGTGTTCTGCCGGACGGAAGTAAAGCGACGTTCCAGTTCTATCAATTACCGCTGGTTTCATGGATTTGGATCGGCTTCTGGATTGTGCTGTTCGGGACCCTCATCTGTCTCGTCCCGAGCAAAGTGCGCTATCAATATGCGCGAACGGAGGTAGTAGGAATTGCCAGTAAGCCTGCGACGGTGCAGTCTTAGACTCGTCGCCACGTTTTTTCTCTCGTTCGCCTGCCTTCTTGCACAGGACCCGACCTCGGTGATGACACCCGGCGTTGCGCGCGTCGGGGACCATCTCGCTTGCCGCTGCGGCGTTTGCCGGAATACGGTCGCCACATGCCCCATGCTGCACTGCGAGTACAGCGGGCCGATGCGGGCCAGGATCAAGGGCATGCAGGATCAGGGCGTCACGGATCAGAACATCATCAAAACGGTCGTAAAGGAGCAAGGGGTAGTCGCGCTTGCCGCGCCTCCCGCCGAAGGTTGGGGACTGTTTACATGGGTGATGCCGGGGGTCGCGTTGCTGCTCGGCTTTCTGGTCTACTCCTGGTGGGTGCGGCGCAACCGGCCCGAACCGAAAGCGGTCAGCGATGCGGACCGCGCGCTCCTCGACCGTTTTCGCGGCCAGATTGAAACCGAGATGGGCGAATCCGACACAGCCGGGGGCGGCCCGAACGGGAAGAAATGATCATCGTCCTTGCTGTTGCCCTGACCATAGGGATTCTTGTATTCACGCTCTTCATCCGGGCTCAGGACGTTCCTGAACCGGCTCCGGTCTCTCCGTTTCAGCACCTGGAGGACCGGAAGGCGGCCATCTATGAAAATCTGCGCGATCTGCAGTTTGAATACCGGGTTGGCAAACTCTCGGACGCCGATTACCAGCAAACGAAATTGACTCTTCAGAAGGAACTCGCCGGCGTGCTCGCCGAGATAGAGGAGACGGCAAAACGGCTCGGAGTCATGACGAGACGCTCCGCCCCTCCGGCTCCAAAGCAGCAGCCCGCGAAACCGGCGCCACAGCCGGAAGCCCCTATGTGCCCGCATTGCGGCGCGAAGTTTTCGGGGCCGATGAAATTCTGCGGCGAATGCGGAAAGGCGATGGCGTCATGAGAATCGCCAGGTTGCTGTGCATTCCCTTTCTTGCGGCCGGACTCGCCTTCGGCGCAATCGACGGTACGGTCACTAACGGCACCAGCAATCAGCCGCAGCCGAACGTCACCCTCACGCTCGTGAAGCCCGGACAGGGCGGCATGCGCACGCTAGGCACGACTACCTCGGACGCACAGGGCCAATTCCATTTCGATAAAGACGAGCCCGGCGGCGGCCCTCAGCTCATACAAGTGGATTACCAAGACGTCACGTACACCACGCTGCTGACGCCGAACATCCCGACCTCGGGGGTCGACGTCCGCATCTACGATGCGACGAAATCGCCCGCCGTTACTCGCATCGCCCAGCACATGATTGTCGTCGAGCCTTCCGAAAGCCAGACGGCGGTCAACGAAACTCTCATTGTCGAAAACTCCACGAAACAAACGTTCGCAAATTCGGAGTTGGGAGGCATTCGGTTTTATCTGCCGCCCTCCGCCGATGGTCAGGTGCGTGTTTCCGTTCAGGGCCCCGCCGGCATGCCGCTTCCCCGCCCGGCGATAAAGACAAATGAAAGTAACGTTTTTAAGGTCGATTTTCCGGTGAAGCCGGGCGAAACACAGTTCAGCTTGAGTTATGTGCTGCCGGTCGGATCGCCCGAAACGCTGCGCGGACGCATCGTGAACATAAAAGGACAGCCTCCCGGCCCCGTTCGTTTTGTGGTCCCACCAGGAGTGACACTCGAAAGCAAAGATATCCAGTCGCTTGGCCGGGAGCCGCGAACGCAGGCGATCATTTACAATCTCACCGGATCGGCCTACACGGTGGACGTAAAGGGAACGGGCAGCCTGAACCAGAACAACAACACCGACGAAAGCGACGCCGACGTGCCGCAGGTTGTGGAGAGAAACCCTCCCGTATACCACCATCTCGGCTGGCTCATCGGTCTGGCGCTGGGCATACTCGCGCTCGGCCTTCTGATTTTGTACCGCTCCTCTCCCGTACGCGCGGCAGGCGAATAATCGAACGAATGCCGCCAGCGATTCGACTCGAAGCAGTCTGGAAATATTACGGCGACTATCCGGCGCTGCGCAATTACACGCTGCAGGTCGCCGAAGGAGATTGCTGCGCGTTATTGGGCCGCAATGGCGCGGGCAAGACAACTCTGCTGCGCGTGCTCGCCGGCCTCTCGCCGTTCCAGAAGGGAGATATTTCGCTGCTCGGCTGGAAACCCCGGAGCGGCGAAGCGCGCCGGAATACCGGATTTCTCGGACACGGCATCGGCGTCTACGAGGACCTGAGCGCGCGCGAGAATCTGCGCTTCTTTGCAACCGTCGCCGGCATGAAGCAAGCACACTCGCCGATTTCCAGCTGGCTCGAGCGCGTCGATTTGGCTCGGGTCGCCGATATCCCCGTCCGCCAATATTCGCGCGGCATGCGCCAGCGCCTCGCGCTCGCTCGGACCTTTCTGGCAAGTCCCCGCATCCTGCTGCTAGACGAGCCATTCACGTCGCTGGACGACCGCGCCATCGCGATGATGGGTGAACTGTTGCGGGACGCTCGCGCCGGCGGAGCCACCATCCTCTTCTCCACTCACCAGATTCGCGAAGCAATGGTCATCGCATCGCACGTCACGCTGATCGAGCAGGGCAAGCTGCGCTACTCCGGGGTGCGCACACAGGAGATGCTCGACGATCCGGGGCATCTTTACCGGGAACACACCGAGTTGGGCGGCTTCTGATCGATGAATCCGCTGCTCCAGGCGCTTTGGGTCGCGCGCAAAGACCTTGCGATTGAGTTTCGCACTAAGGAATCGCTGAACGCGGCGGGCGCGTTCGCGGTAGTCATTTTATTGCTCTTCAGCTTCGTCTTCGATCCCGCCTCCCCGGAGGTAGCGACGATTGGAGGCGGCCTTCTGTGGCTCTGCTTCGCCTTTGGTGGCGCCCTTATCTTCAATCGCGGCTTTGCCCGCGAGTTGCCGAACGAGTGTCTGGACGCCCTGCTCGCTTCGCCCGTTTCGGCTTCCAGCCTGCTGGCCGGCAAAGCTATTACGAGCTTTGTCCTGCTGCTGATCGTTGAAGCGGTCTCGCTATTCGTCTTCGGATTTTTCTACGATGTGCGCTGGTGGCTGCATCCGCTGAAGCTTTTCGCCGTTTGTGCCCTTGCCACCTGGGGCATCGCCATCCTCGGTGCGGCATTCGGAGCCATGACCGTCAATCTGAAACTGCGCGAGCTGATGCTGCCCGTGCTCATCTACCCGTTGCTGCTGCCGCTGCTGATGGCCGCTATTGAACTGACGAATAATCTTCTAATGAATCAGGTCACCTCCGACAGCCTGCTTTGGGGCAGAGTGCTGCTGGTGTTCGATATTGTTTATACATCGCTCGCGGTCGCCCTTGCCGAGACAATTTTGGTGAACTAGGAGTATGGTACTTATGCGCGAAAAACTGGTCTACATCCTCGCAATCGTTGGCGCGGTGTTGCTGGCCTGGAACCTTTACGGCATCTTTACGGTGTTGCCGGACGAAGCGGCGCAAGGCGCGATCTACCGGATCATTTTCATTCACGTTCCGGCTGCGATCACCGCGTTTACCGGCTTCTTTATCGCGCTGGTGCTCAGCGCCATGTACCTGAAGACCGGCGACCTGCGGTACGATTCCGCCGCGGCCTCGGTGACCGAAGTTTCGTTCGTCTTTGCATGCGTCAACGTTGCGACCGGCAGCATTTGGGCGCGTATTATCTGGGGCATCTGGTGGACGTGGGACCCGCGCCTCACCTCCATGTTCGTGTGTCTGCTGATCTACTTCGGATATCTGATGCTTCGCAAAGCCATCGACGAGCCAACACAACGAGGCAGACTTTCCGCGGCGCTGTCCATTTTTGGTTTTGTCGATGTCATCATTGTGTGGAAATCGATTCAATGGTGGCGCACGCAGCATCCTAGCCCCGTATTGAGCATTCGCACGGGCGGCGGCAATATCGATCCGGCGATGGAGCACATGATCTATCGCGATCTGCTCGCGTTTCTGTTGATCGCGGCGGCCATCGTGCTCGTGCGCATGCGGCAGGAGATGATAGAGCGTGAGATCGATTCGTTGCGGCGCCTCGCTCACGCCTGACTGGAGAACGCTTCATGGATACTCGTAATTTCCTTTTCATGTTCTACGGCTTCCTGGCCGCATGGGTGATTGTCATGATCTACATCATCACGCTCGCCAGGAGGAACAGCCGCTTGAAGCGCGAGCTTGACGATGTGAAGCGCCTACTGGATGTGAAAGAAACTCGCGCGGAAGATCGCACCGCATCGCTTCCTCATGGCCGCGGCTCCGTGCAAGGATAGACTTTACCGGTCCTTTCCATGCCATTCATCGTCGACCGCCGGTCGTTTCTCAAATCGTCCTTGGGAGCTGTTGCCCTCTCCGCCGCCGGACGGCGCATCGCCTCCGCCGCCGATGCGAACAGCGCCGCTCGCTGGGCGCTGCTCTCGGATATCCACATTGCCGCGGACCCTGCCGACACCTATCGCGGCTTCCGTCCGAGCGCCAATTTGACGAGGGTTCTGGGACAAGTAAGCGAAACGCAATTTGACGGCCTGCTCGTCAATGGCGATTTAGCGCGGCTGCTAGGCAAGCCCGACGATTACGCGCGCGTTGCCGGCTATCTGGAGCCGCTGGCGCAAAAAATGCCACTTGCCATCACGCTCGGGAATCACGACAGCCGCAAGAACACGCGCGCCGCCATCGTGAAGATGGCGGGCGCGACACAACCCGTCGAGCGAAAGCTTGTAACGACTGTCGACGCCGGCCCGGTTCAACTGATTCTGCTCGATTCGCTGCTGGCCACGAATGTGACGCCGGGACAGCTTGGAACCCCCCAGCGGAACTGGCTGGCGAGTTATATCGGCACTCTCGGCAGCAAGCCGGCCGTTATTTTCGTGCATCATAACCTCGATCCGAAGGACGATAACGCGCTCGTCGACGCGGCAGCGCTATTGGATATCGCTAAATCCGCCCGCGCGGTGAAGGCCATATTATACGGGCACACGCATGCCTGGAAATACGCGAAATCGGATGAGCTTCATCTCGTAAACATCCCCGCCGTTGGGTATAACTTCAAAGACAGTGAACCGGTGGGATGGACCGAAGCGGTGTTTCGGCCCGACGGCTGCACGCTCAAACTGCACGCGATCGGCGGCGAGATGGCGCCGGACGGACAGGTGCTCCAATTGCGCTGGAGCTAGCGTAGCCTCTTAGATATCGCTGGCCGAAGGCGGTTTCAGCGTTGAAAGCCGCGGACATTTATGTGGGGCGGTCCTTAGGCTGCGGTGGCGTCCCAGGCCACTCATGGTTGCGCTCACAAAGATGGTGGCCTGTGAGGCCGCCGCAGGTCAAGGACCTGCCCCCTAGACGCCGGAGCACACTACATCAGCGCGTCAACTCGCGTTCTTGAGCTTGAGATTGATTTCGCTATCTTTTTTGCTGTCGAAAACGCTGAGCGTTTTGGTGTTGCTCGCGGCGCCCTGATATTCGGCCCGCAGTTGATAATCAACGTTCATGCTAAGGCCGTAAAAGTGATACTGGCCGTCCTTTGGAGTGATAAACGATCGAACCTGCAGGGTCTTGGTGTCCTTTAGGAGAACCACCGCGCCATTCACCACAACACCGGCGGGGTTCGTGACCTTCCCGTGAACGGAACGGGCCCCGGTGTCAGGAGTGCGCGCCGGAGGCGGCGGCGCAGGCTGCTGGCCGAAAATAATCACTGGAACAATTCCGAGGGCGAGTAGCAACACCGAGCGGCGTAACGTAACCATCTTTCGCTCCCTGATTGTAGGATACGTCCGGAACCTTGGGCGTTTCGTCCAGTCGCGTCGGATTGCTTAGTGCCACTCCTCCTCTTCTTTCTCGTCCTCGGCGTCATCCTCGTCTTCGTCGTCGTCATCGTAGTCGAAGGTCTCGTCCACGACGCCCACCTCGTCTTCAGATTCGAGCTCAACGGGGTTCACGCTGGCAACTTTTAAAGACGCGCCGCATTCATCGCAGGAAAGCACGTCGCCTTCGTCTAATTCCTCTTCTTCCACATCAAGCGGCGCTTCGCATTTGGGACAGGTGACCATATTCGTCCTCTCGAACTAGCTGTGCAGGGGATCTAAAGCGATTAGCTTTATTCTTAACACGGAGCCGGGCTAACGTGCAGCGGCTGGCGCGCCGTACAGTTCCCGATCGTAGTTCGCGATTTCGCCCGGACTCAAGGTGACGATTGTTTTCTCAATGTCTTCCGCCGTTTCGATCATGTGCCGGAGGTGAAGCGCCGCGATCTTCATGCACCACGGGTCCGTGACAACCCGGTTGCGCTGTTTGGCAATCTCAATCAGCGCGGCATGAGGGAGCGCGATCACTTTCTCTTCTTCGGGTTCATCGTCGAACTTCACAATGAATTTGACATCGACCGTATCGGCGTGACGGATAGAGATCCCGGTCTGAAGCCAGCGGAACTGCACGTGACAGGTACGGCCGAACGGATCGGGACTTACTTCGAACTCGCGAAAATGCTCCTGCATTTCAAACCAATCCTAACATGCGGAGCACTTGATTCGACGCGTCCGCGCTGGTCTTTTAAGCGGGAAGGCCGCTTCAAAAATCCCGATTGCGCGTCTGCACCAAGGACAGCATTTCGTCGCGTGTTTCCTTGTTGGTGCGGAACGCGCCGAGCATGGCGCTGGTAATGGCGCCCGAGTGCTGCTTCTCAACGCCGCGCATCATCATACAGAAATGCCTCGCTTCGCAAATGACTCCGACGCCCCGCGGATCGACTAACTCCTGAATGGTTTCGGCGACCTGCTGCGTCAGCCGCTCCTGGATCTGCAGGCGCCGCGCGAATACATCGACCAGGCGGGGGATCTTGCTAAGACCGATCACGCGATCATTCGGCAGATAGGCCACATGCATTTTCCCGAAGAACGGCAGTAGGTGGTGCTCGCAGAGGCTGAAGAATTCGATATCTTTCACGATCACCATCTCGTCGTATTTAACCTGAAATAGCGCTCCATTCACCACTTCGCGCACGTCTTTGGAATAGCCGCTGGTTAAATACTGAAGCGCTTTTGCCGAGCGTTCGGGTGTATCGCGCAATCCCTCGCGCTGCATATTCTCGCCCAGCGCTTCCAGCACGAATTTCATGTGTTCCGCAATGTTCCCATTCTCCGGTTTGGGCGGGAAATCGATCACGGCATTGTTCTTTTTCATAGAATTTGCCACTTCTCTAATCTGTTACCGAAACGAAGGACGGCTCAACCACGGCATCGTTGCGGCGACTAACCGGGGCGCCGATGACAAGGTCGAAGCCATTGCGATCCGTTTCCTGAACGTGTATCCCAACAAGCTTGGGTCCGGGCACTCCGAATTCCGCGGTCCAGCCGTCCTCCAGGACCTTCCCAATCATGATCGCTATATTTTCTGTCGTGGGGATCAAGTGCCGGAACTCCGGCAAATCCATGTTGATGTTGCGATTCGCAAATCGGTTCAGAACCTGATCGGACACAAACCGGTCTAGTTGCCGCACGTCCAGTACGAGCCCTGTCTCGGGATCGACAGTTCCGTGGGCAGTCACCTCAAGCTGGTAGTTGTGGCCATGCCCGTATGGGTTGTTGCACTTTCCAAATACGCGCTCGTTTTCGGCGTTGCTTAAGGCAGGGGTATGCAGCCGGTGCGAAGCCGAAAATTGATAGCGGCGCGTGAGTGCGGCTCTCATGTGTCGAAATCCTCGCCAGTCACATCGACGAAAAGATCCGCCGTTTCGTACAGCCTGACGCGATGCAGGCGCGCTGGCGTCGAGGTGAGCTGGTTCCTTAGCCGGCTCCAGATTTCGAGCGCTATGTTTTCGGCGGTCGGCGGCACGCGATCGAAAGGCTCCACTTCGTAATTGAGAAAACGGTGATCCATCGGTTGCACAATTTCGCGCTCCAGAATTTCCTTGAGCTGCTTCAGGTCGACAACCATTCCAGTAACCGGGTCGGGATCGCCGGCTACGGTAACCTCGATAATGTAATTGTGACCGTGCCCATGCTCATTCGCGGCCTCGCCATAGACTTCCCGGTTCGCGGCATCGCTCCAGGAAGGCACCCGGCACACGTGGGACGCGGAGAATTCGGCTTTGCGCGTAATGAACATACCTATAGGTAGGATGCTGTGAGTCTGCGATCGGATACTCTTAAATTATCCCGTATGCAAGCTGTAGCTGCGCGCCCTGCCGGGGCCATTAACAACGTACTGAAGGTTTTGCTGATCGTCGGAACGCTGGCGTTCCTGGCCATCATCGGTTGGAATCTACGGGACACCACCGTTCAGGAAGGCGACCGCGCTCCGATGTTCACGGTCCACACCGACCAGGGCCAGGAGATCACGCCGGAACACTTCGGCGGCAAAGTGCTCGTGCTCAATTTCTGGGCCACGTGGTGCGCTCCCTGCATCACCGAAATCCCATCTCTGAATGAGTTCCAACGTAAGTTCGGCGATAAAGGCGTCGTCGTCCTTGCGGTCAGCGTTGACAAAAACTCGCAGAAATATAAGCGTTTTTTGGAGCGATTCAAGCTCGCCTTCGAAACCTATCGCGATCCCAATTCTAATATCAGCTCCTCGTACGGCACATTTCAGTACCCGGAGACGTACGTCATCAAGGACGGCCGGGTCGTGCGGAAATACATTTCCGACCAGAACTGGCTCTCCAGCGATATTGACCAGTACGTACAGAGTCTCCTGTGACAGCCGCGACGTCCGATACCGCCGCGCTTCTTGAGGCTCTGCGCTCCCGCTTTGGGAACGATGGATTGCTGTCGAGCGCCCACGATCTGAAACTTTATTCTTACGACGGCGGCGTAGACCGGCATCTGCCGGAGATCGTTGTCTTTCCACGCACTACGGATGACGTCGTGTTCATCGTGAAGACCGCGAAGGAGCACAACGCGGCTATCGTCGGACGGGGCGCCGGCACCGGTCTAAGCGGAGGCTCGATCCCCCGCGCGGGCGGGGTAGTCATCTCGTTCTCGCGGATGAATCGGATTCTCGAGCTCGATCTGGAGAATGAGCGGGCGGTCGTTCAACCTGGAGTGGTCAATCTCGATATCACGCTGGCGGCACAGCCAAGCGGCTACTTTTTCGCCCCCGATCCTTCCAGCCAGCGAGCGTGTACTATCGGCGGGAACGTGGCCGAGAATGCCGGTGGACCCCATACGCTTGCGTATGGCGTGACGACTAACCACATCGTGAGTCTGGAAGCTGTTCTGGCGGACGGCGCCGTCATACAGATCGGCGACAAAGAACTGGATCTGCCCGGCTACGACCTGGCCGGGTTGCTGACGGGGTCGGAAGGCACCATGGCCCTCATTACGCGCATCGGAGTGCGCTTAATGCGCCAGCCAGAGGCCGTCAAGACGCTGCTCGCTATCTACAACACGCCGGAAGAAGCCGGCAATACCGTTGGCGAACTTACCGCGCGTCAAATCCTCCCGGTTGCGCTGGAAATGCTGGACGGCCCCATGCTTCGCATGATCGAAGAAGCCACTCACGCCGGTTACCCGCTGGACGCGGCGGCTGTGCTGCTGATCGAGATGGAGGGGCTGATCGAAGCGGTGGAGGAGCAAGCCGAAAGGGTGACCCGCGTCTGCATGGAAAGCGGAGCGCGCGAGGTTCGGATCGCGAAAACGCCCGAAGAACGCGATCTGCTGTGGAAAGGGCGCAAAAACGCATTCGGCGCCATCGGCCGCATCAGCCCGACATACTACGTGCAGGATGGGGTCGTGCCGCGGACTAAGATCGCCCAAACCCTACGAGCCATTGGGGAAATCGCAAAGAAGCACGACTTGGTGATCAGCAACATCTTCCATGCGGGCGACGGCAACCTGCACCCGATCATTCTCTTCGACGCGCGCAAAGAGGGTGAACTGAGGCGCGCGCAGTTATGCGGCGAGGAAATTCTCGATTACTGCATCTCCGTCGGCGGGTCGATTACCGGCGAACATGGCGTCGGCATGGAAAAGATGGACATCATGGGACATCTGTTCTCCGAGGAGTCGCTCGACACGATTAAGAACTTCAAGTCCCTGTTCGATCCTCAGTGCCGGCTCAACCCCGGCAAAGTGCTGCCCACCGGGAAGGGCTGCCTGGAAATCCGCCAGCCAGTGGAAATGTCGCTCTAAATTCCAGTTTCGGTCGGCTGGATCAAAGCCCTACACCTCAGCAAAATCCGGCGCAATAATGCGCCTGCAATAGGGACGGACCCCATCGCGACAGGCTCCAGTGAAAACGGAGGTTTGGGGTCCGTCCCTGCCAAGCTGCTGAAAATACACTATTTCCGCATGACCGCTGCTTTGCTTTGCGGAATCAGTTCCACTTTCATCCAGCCTGGTTGCCGCTGATCGAAGGCTGCATATGCCTCGAGCACACCGGCCAACGGTTCAACCTGCGTGAGAATCGAATCGATCTCGACAGCGCCACTCCGCACCAATTCAACAAGATGCGGCATGTATTTTCGGTGGTTGCAGTTTCCCATTTGGATGCTTAGGTTCTTGTTCATCGCAGCGCCAATTGGAAATGTTCTCGCCGCTTCGGGATATACCCCGATGATCGCGACCGTACCGGCTTTGGCGACCGATTTTACAGCCCACTGCAGGACCTGGGAGGGGGCATCGCCCGGCTCCCAATGCCCGTGCTTGGGATGGCGGTCCGGCGCGACCTGCTCCACCTCTTTTTTGAATTCCTTCGACTTCTTATCCGCTTCCTTTGCCGCCGGCCCCGAATGAGGTCTCTGCGCATCGACGCCAACCGCATCGATTACCCGATCGACCCCGATTCCGCCTGTAAGCTGATGGAGCGTCTGAACGGGATCCTCCTGCTCGAAATGGATCACCTCCGCTCCTTGCTGCCGCGCCATCTCCAGCCGTGACGGAATATGATCGACCGCGAAGATGCGCCCCGCATCCATCAATTTCGCGCTGGCGATGGCGAACTGGCCGACCGGACCGCAGCCGAAGACCACCACGGTATCGCCCGGCGTAATCTCCGCAATATCCGCGCCGAAATACCCGGTTGGGAAAATATCCGATATCAGGATGGCCTCATCGTCGCTGACTTCGTCCGGAAGCTTCACCAGCCCAACGTTCGCGAAAGGGATTCGCGCATATTCCGCCTGCAATCCATCGAACGGCCCCGTCTGCTGCGGGCCGCCGTAAAACGCGCTACCTGCTTGCGGCCCGTTCGGATTGGCATTATCGCATTGGGAATAGTAGCCAGCCCGGCAATACGAACAATAGCCACACCCGATTGTGGACGGGATCACGACCCAATCGCCGGGTTTGAGGTTTCGTACGTCCTTTCCAATCTCTTCGACAAGGCCGACACCCTCGTGGCCAAGGATCGTGCCTGATTTCATTCCGCTAACCGTGCCTCGGACCATGTGCAGGTCCGTCCCACAGATCGCGCTGGCTGTCAGGCGAACAATCGCGTCCGTTGGCTTCTGGATTTTCGGATCGCTCACGGCATCCAGGCGAATGTCGCCGACGGCGTGAAATACAACGGCTTTCATGGATGTGCTCCCCGAAATGGGACGCCGCCTCCAAGCCGAGGTTTCGGGGCGGCTGACCGAGTAGAAATGCGTGGTGGAGCCGCGCCGCCGGCCGCGGCATTACCGCCTCTTCAATTGCTGACCGGCGCTATCGCACTGCCCGAAATACCGACACTGCGTTCAATCCGCCAAAGGCGAAAGAGTTCGAAATCGCGAATTCCATCGCCGCGCATCGTGCTACGTTGGGAACCACGTCGAGATCGCAGGCTGGATCCGGCTCGTTATAGTTAGCCGTCGGCGGCGCCAACTGATTCCGGAGGCTGAGCACCGTCGCAATGGCCTCCACCGCGCCCGCGGCGCCGAGAGTATGGCCGTGCATCGATTTACTGGAACTGACGAGCAACCGGTCGGCATGCGGGCCGAATACCTTGCGGATCGCAGCCGTTTCGGTCGCATCGTTAGCCGTTGTTCCGGTGCCATGCGCATTGACATACTGCACGGCGTCCGGCGACAGCCCTGCGTCCTGCAAAGCCCAGCGCATTGCGTTCGCCGGCCCTTCCGCGGTGGGCTGCGTGATGTGATACGCATCCGAGCTCATGCCGAAGCCCACAACCTCGCCTAGAATGGCGGCGCCCCGAGCGCGCGCGTGTTCCCAATTCTCCAGCACCAGCATCGCTCCGGCCTCGCCCAGAATCAGCCCGCGCCGGTCTTTGGAAAACGGCCGGCAGGTGTCCTGAGACACAACCCGCAGCGCTTCCCAGGCGCGCAAAAGGCCCTCCGCGAAAACGGCCTCGCTTCCGCCGGCGATTGCCGCCTCCACGGTTCCTTGACGAACCATCCAGAACGCCTGCCCTAGCGCATGATTCGAAGAAGAACAGGCGGTGGAAATCGTATAGACAGGTCCCTGAATGCCGTGTTCGAGCGAGATACGGCTTGCTCCGGCGTTCGACATGGTGCGGGGAATCGTCAGGGGCGACACCCTGGGATTATTCTTCTTATAAAGCTGGAGGTAGCCTTCTTCTTCCGAAAACTGCCCCCCCACGCTCGATCCCGTGATAATCGCGGTCCGGTTTGCCAGCGGCCCACGGAAATCCAATCCGCTTTGAGCGACTGCCTCGCGAGCCGCCACGGCAGCCATTTGGGCGAAGCGCTCCAGCATTGCAAGTTCTTTCTCTTCGAAATAACGGGTCGGCTCGAATCCCCACGCCAGCGCGCCATTGGAAAAACGGTAAGGAGGGTCGCCACGGTCGGGCAACGGAGCGATCCCACTCTGTCCGCACTTTAATTTATCCCAAACTTCGGGGACCGTAAGGCCCAGAGCGGAAACGATGCCGAGCCCCGTCACTGCAACACGGTTCATGATTGCGGGCTCGCACTCGCCTTCTGCATCAACAACTGGCGCACACCATTGGCGGCGTCGCGAACGCCCCGCATGCTCTCCATGCCTTCGTCCGGAATGCTGATGTTGAACTCGTTTTCGAGTCCGAACACAATATTGATCCCGTCCAAGGAATCGATCTTCAGATCCTCAAAGGTCTTGTCCATGGTGACCGAGTCCGCCGGGATCTTCTGCGTTTCCGCGATCACCCGTATCACTCGTGCGTCGATATCGTCTTGTAGCGTTTCTTCTGCCATCGAAAAACTCCCCGTCTGCAAGCTACATGATAAACGGCGGAACCACCCGGCGCAAAAAAAGCCGGACGCTTTCGCGCCCGGCCGAGGTGAACCCAGAGCGCTCTGAGGCGGCGCCTGGGTCTGTGGAGGAGACTGTTAGCCTAGCAAACCGCCATGCCCGAGGCAGGCGATCTCCCAGCCGGAAATTCTATATTTCGCGAGTACCGGCGGCAGGAGCAGATCGAGCACATTTGCCTTTGCCGACCGGTAGCAGCAGGGAGCCGAAATAATCGGCACCTCGTTCTTGTATCCCATGAGCATCAGATTCCCGGGCTCTACAGGGGCGAGAAACCGCTCGATATGCGCGCCCACTTTCGTCATGGCCCGGCCTATCACGTCTTCAGGGCCCGCCGGAGCGGTTGTCGATGCTACCAAAATCACCGAGGGCTTCGCCCGCAGCAAATGGCCCAGGGCACGCGACACCTGGTCTTCATCTTCCACCGAGGATAGCGCGTATCGCACGGTCGCGTCGAAGTGCTCCAACCGTGTGCGTAGAATGTTTTCGAACAAGGTGCGCGCCCGGTCTCCATGCACGGGATCCGAAAAGAGCACGGCCACGCCGCCGTCGCGGATTGGACGAGCCTGCAGGATGGGGCCTCGCTCGTTCAGGATCGAGAGCACCGCCTCGAGTTGCGCTTGGGCAACGGCAAATGGCGCGCTCTTAATGGTTGCGAGACGCTCACCGGCACGGACATAGCGGAAGTTTGGAACAGTGGCGATTACCACGCTGCTGGTACAGTTGATCTGCTTAAGGAGTTCATCGTCGATCAATGCACAGCAACTTTCCGTGGCGATGAGGTTTGCGCGTCCCCCGGCGGCTAGCCGGATTTCGACGGAGCCGCAACACATGGCGCCGGCGACTGTCATGACGGCATCGTCCTCGCCAATTTCGCCGTCTTCCAGTTCCGTGACCCAAACTTGGCCCATGCCCTCCGTTTCGAGGAGCCGCACGTCCTCGTCGCTCAGAACATGCCCCTTGGCGAGTAACTTGCGGCCCCCCGGCCGAAAGATGGTGCAGCAAAGAATTCGCCCCGCCGATTCCTTTACATCAATTGTTAAAGCTCGCATTTGGTTGTAGATCTCCTAGTACCTGTCTGCTCGTGGTTCGATTATAACCAGATATTCCCGAATGCAATAGAATTTTTTGCCCTAAGTGGGAAAAAAATTCATTAAATCTGCTTCAATAGAGTATTTTTTTCACTACCTTGTAGGAAAAAGGGAAGGATTTGTAGGACTTGAGTACTAAAACTAGTCGGAAGATCTAACGAGAAGGATTATAGGCGGGAATTTCTATGAGCCGATTCTCCGGGTATTCGGATTGCTCAGACATCTTTTTCGCCGGAGCCGGAGATCGCAGCCGCTTCAGAACGGCGATTTCATCGCAATTGTGAAATTTGGGGCAGCGCAGGCAATCTTTCCAGGCTTTCAGGGGCAATTCGCCTCGTTCCGTCTCTTCAAAGCCGAGTTTTTGGAAAAAGCCCGGGACATACGTGAAGGCAAAGATCGCTTCCAGGTCGTTCTCGCGGGCCTCTTCCTCCAGCTTTTCGACGATGGCGCGGCCTATGCCGTGGCGTTTCGCGTTTTCACGGACGGCAAGCGATCGAACCTCGGCCGTTGTCGGCGTATAAAAATGAAGAGCCCCGCAGCCCAGGAGAAGAGCCTCGTCATAAGAAACCCAGAAGTCGCGGATGTTCTCCGACATCTCGAACTCGGTCCTAGGTAACATGACACCGCCGGCGGCATACGAGTTAATCAACTCCAGAATGTCGTGAATGTCCCGGATAGCGGCTTTGCGCACGGAGACGGCGGTCGCGATCATGCGGCTTCCCTGCCCTTATGGATTCGAGTCCCCACGAATTCGCCGGCAAGCAGACGAGCGCAAATATCCGTTTCGCGGCCCGGCGCGATGCACACTTCGCCGATGCCTTGCCGCAATCCGGCTTCGGCCGCCTCGAGTTTGGCCTGCATACCTCCATGGGCGGCGCCGCTCGCAACCAGCGCGCGGCTTTCGGCAACCGTCAATTCCGGCAAAATGTCGCCGTCGCCGTTCTTGACGCCCGGCACATCGGTTAAGAAGAGAAGCCTCTCAGCCCCCCAGTCGGCGGCGCATGAAACGGCCATCTGGTCCGCATTCACGTTATACACGTTGCCCTGGCGATCGCTCGCAATACACGCGATGACGGGCAAATAACCGGCGCCCGAGAGCAGATGGAGCAGGCGGGCGTCGGTGCGTACGGGACGCCCGACATTCCCCAGTTCCGGCTGCATTTGTTCGGCGATCGTCAGCGGCCCGTCGACGCCGGAGAGCCCGACGGCGTTGGCTCCCGCCGCCACCAGGGCGGATACAAGCTGCTGATTCACCGTGCCGGCTATCACTTTAACCACGGCGTCGATCACGGCGTCATCGCTTACGCGTAGGCCGTTGACGAAGCGTGACTGAACTCCGCGATTCTCGAGAAAGCGCGTGACCTGCTTACCGCCGCCATGTACGATCGCCACCTGGCAGGAACGTGAAGCTTCGACGATCTGCGCGGCCAGCGAATTCCGAAGCGCCGGATCATCGAGCAACGTGCCGCCCAGCTTGATCAGCGCTTTCACAGCAGACCTTCGGTCTCCGGGAATCCGAGAGCCAGGTTCATATTTTGAATTGCCTGCCCCGCCGCCCCCTTGACGAGGTTATCCTCGGCGGCAACGATGACGGCTCGCTGGCTCGCGGCATCGTACACGAAACCGATATCGCAAAAGTTCGTATGCTGTACCGCGCGCAGATCCGGTGTCTTGCCGGGAGCGTAAAGCCGGACAAACGGCTCATTCGCATAGCGCTCTTCGTAGATGCTTAACAGGTCGACAGCTTTTTCGACCCGCTGAGTGCGGATATAAATGGTTTCGAGAATGCCACGCGAAATCGGAATCAACTGTGCCGTAAACGTGAATTCGCGCTCGCCCAGGCAGGAATGCTGGAGAACTTCAGCAACATGGCGGTGCTCCATAATGCTGTAAGCGCTGAAATTTTCCGCCACTTCACAGAAACTGGTCTTCAGCGATGGCTTGCGGCCGGCGCCGCTAACCCCGGATTTTGCGTCGCAAATCACGCCGCGAGTGCGGTCCACAACTTCGGCCTCAATCAAAGGCCGGATTGCTAAATTGGCAGCCGTCGGGTAGCACCCCGGATTCGCGATCAGCCGCGCGGGCACAATCTTCTCGCGGTAAAACTCCGGCAGGCCGTAGACCGCCTCGTCGAGAAGCTGCGCCGCCGAGTGCTCGGCGTTGTACCACCGACGGTATGTTCCAGCATCGGACAAACGAAATGCGCCGCTGATGTCGATTACTTTAGCCCCGGCTTCGAGAAAGCCCGGGGCCAACTCCATGGAAACTTCGGCCGGCGTCGCAAGAAACACGACCGCCAAACCTTCCTGCTTCACGGCGGCGGCGGTCGCCGGAATCGTTATAAGCGGTTGGGCGCCCAAGGGTCGCGGCGGCGCTTCGGAGTCAGAACGATGCTCCAGCAAAAAGATATCGACGGCTGGATGCCGCTTCAGGAGTTGTACTAGTTCAGCGCCGCTGTAGCCTCGGAAGCCAACGATGCCGACAGGGGCCCGTTTTGAGTAATTATTCACTTGACTGAATAATTATACCTTACATCTGCTCCGCGGCCGACCGCGCCGCCAAGTCGCCGATGATTGGCAGATGCACCTGCTGCTGCTGGGCCGCCTTCACCAGGAGATAGATCCAGGTGATGAACAGCGCGGCTTTAAGAAGCCCGATAAACAGCGCGTGGATGCCAAAATGGCCGAAACTTAGCAGGAAAAATGCCGGCAGAACGGATGAAACGATCAAAAACGCCACGAACAGATAGACGGACTGGAAGGCATCGAAACGAACCCGCGGGTCCTTCCGGTACTTGTGAGACGCAAGGAAAATGATGGCCGGGATCACGCCGAAAATCGGGATATAACAAAGCATCGATGCGGTCCTGTCGCTCATCCGATTCAATATTTCAACGGTTTCAGGCGGCGTGGCCTGCCGCGCTCCGCAGTTGAAGCAAAAGGCCGCCCGCGCGTCAACCTGCGTTCCACATCGAGTACAGTAAGGCAATTCTCGACTCGGCTCCTCTATTACAAACTACGTTAACTGGACGCCAGTTGTTCCGATTGCGCGTCATCCCATTGTCCGCCGGTTTCGCCGGTTTGATACGATCAGCCCGATGCGCCTCACCCTCGCCCTGCTGCTTTCGCTAAGCTTCGCCTGCCTGGCCCAGGCCCGTTCGAAAGATCTTCAAGTTTATTTCATCGATGTCGAGGGTGGCCAATCGACGCTACTGGTGGCGCCTTCGGGCCAGACGGTGCTCATCGACGCAGGCTGGGCTGACAACAACTATCGGGACGCCAACCGGATTGCGGCCGTGGCGAAGCGGGCAAAGGTGAAGAAGATCGACTACTTTATTCTGACGCACTATCATGCGGATCATGCGGGCGGCGTCCCGCAGCTCGTCGACAGACTGCCGGTCGAAACGTTCATTGATCATGGCGTTTCCCGCGAGACGGGCGCGAACGCGGAGCATCTCGCGGCGGCGTATCAAAAGGCGATTGGGGGCAAGAACCATATTGTGGCAAAACCAGGAGATCCTATCCCGGTAAAAGGCATCGAGGGTATAGTGGTTTCCGCCGATGGAAACCTCATCACCGTGCCGTTGCCGGGCGCCGGGCAGCAGAATCCGTATTGCGCGAGCACTCCCGACAAGGAAAAAGATACAAGCGAGAACGCGCGATCGCTCGGCACGGTCTGGACGTTCGGCAAATTCCGCATGGTGGATCTGGGCGACCTGACCTGGAACAAGGAAAAGGAATTGATGTGTCCCGTCAACCGTATCGGCAAAGTGGACGTGTTCGTCGTCTCGCATCACGGTCTGGACTGGAGCAACAGCCCGGCGCTCGTGCATGCCATTGCGCCGCGAGTTGCAATCATGGACAACGGGGCGAAAAAAGGCGGTTCGCCGTCCGCGGTTGAGGTGCTGAAGTCGTCACCCGGACTCGAAGCGCTCTGGCAGCTTCACTTCGCCGATGCGGGCGGCAAGGAACACAACACCGTCGATTCCTATATCGCCAATATCGAAGATGCCGACACCGGCTATTATCTGGAGCTGACGGCGCATGAAGACGGAAGTTTCGAGGTCTATAATCCGCGCAACAAATTCAGCCGCAGCTACCCGGCGAAGTAGCCATTCGTAACGCACAACCGCCGGCCGGAGTCTGACCCAGTGTGCAGCCACATACGGCGGCCGCCCCGGAGAACATCAGTGATGACGGAAAAAGGGCTGGCAAGTATTCAAGAAACCGGCGGAAACGGGATACGAGTACGTGATCTTGCAGTTGGAAACAGATTTGACAGACCCGCATCTGGCGAAATCGAATCCTCTATCAAAGGAAGCGGCGCGAGCGAAACTTCGCGAGTTGGGCGTGGCGGAAGCTGAAATCGAACCGAGGCTCGACAATGCCGCGCCATTCGAGGGGCAAGGCTGGTTTTGAGCCATACCGGCAATCCACATCAACGCTGTGTGTCCAAACCGTCGCGGATCGCTCGCAAATATCGTTCCGCCGACCGGCGCACCGCATCTTTGCCGTTCTGAGCAACGGTCATCTTGGGGAAAGCGCCATAGATCCTGTCGAATTCATACGGTTCCACGGCATCGATAATCCGCTGTACGGCGCGCGCAGGGAGGGGAACATAGTTGGGATAGCTCCACATGAAGCTGACGAACCGGCGATCGGGCACAACCTGAATCGTATCGCCGCTCAGCAGCGCTCCTTTGTGCCCGGATGCTTCCGGCCAGTGAAGTACAGTTGCCCCCGCGAAGTGGCCGCCGCACCGAATCAGACGAAGGCCGCCCGCGATGTTCTTCACCTCGCCATCCCAGAATTGGATGCACGGCGCGGGGCGCATCACCCACTCCGCATCGTCACGATGTAAATAAACAGGGGCGTTTCCAAACTCCCGGCTCCATTCGACCACGGCCGTGTAATAGTGCGGATGTGAAATGCAGATTGCGTCGATTCCGCCGCGCCGCCGCACATATTCGATCGCCGGCTCGTCGAGCAAGCTAATGCAGTCCCAGAGCACGTTTCCCGAGGGCGTCTCAATCAAAAAAGCGCGCTGGCCAATCGCGAAACGAGGCTCCATCCAAAACGAAGTGAGCCCTTGCTCTTCCGCATGACTGCTTGTTTTGTACTCTCGCCGCAATTCGTCGAGCGTCGTCCATTTCTGCCCATCGATTCCTATGTACTGGCGCTCGTCGGCACAAATGCGGCAGCAATCGGGCAAGTTCGGGCTTTCGGCATATTGGACGCCGCAGGTTGTACAAATCGCGTTCACCTTCCGAGCGTAACTCTCGCCTTGCTGGTTGTGCGCCCGTGAAAGTCTCAGCCTGGTGAACCTGTTATTGCCAGGACGTCAATACCGGAATATCGCCGGCATAGCCATAAGTGAACACCATATCCTGTGGGCTTGACCAGGAATGATCGTTGTTTCGATCGAGCCACCACTGGCCGTTCCGAAATACGCCGATTCTCTGCTTGCCCGTGTTGTCCCAGTCGCCCACTAGCGGAATGTCGCCGGCGTAGCCGTAATAGAACATCGTGTCCGGTAAATGATCTCCATTCAGGTCGAGCCACCATTGGCCATCGCGGAAGATGCCGACCCGCTGCCATCCGGTGTTATCCCAATCGCCCACAAGCGGATAATCGCCCGCCTGCCCGAACGAAAACACAATGTCCGCGCCACCACTCCACTTGTGGTCTCCATTCACATCGAGCCACCAGTTGCCGTTCCGGAATACTCCGATTCTCTGTTTTCCCGTATGGTCCCAATCGCCGACAATGGGAATGTCGCCAGGATAGCCGTAGGTAAACTCGATATCGTGCGTCGCGTCCCAGGCGCCGTCGCCATTGATGTCGAGCCACCAATTTCCGCCTCGGAACACGCCCAGGCGCATCCGCCCCGTGTTGTCCCAGTCACCCATAATTGGGTAATCGCCAGGATAGCCGTATAGGACAAGCGCATCTTGGGGTGAACTCCACGAGCCATCGCCATTCAAGTCGAGCCACCATTGGCCGCCACGAAAGACACCGGCTTTGCCGCCGATGTAAGCGCCGATCGTGCCTTGAACGTTGAGTTGCACGGATTTTCCGGCGATGGTGGCCGCGGACGAAGGCGCAACGGCATAGCGCGTTCCCGGCACGGCTACCGTAATTGTCGATGTGCCCTGACCCTGTGACGGAATGAAGAATATTTTGGACGAATCGCTCGTAGCACTCCACGGGCATGTGTAGTTATCGGCCGTGATGGTGACCACGGTGGTTCCCGCGACGGGAACGGTCACGGGATTCGGCGACACCGAAAACGCGCACGGTGACGCGCTTTGCGTGACGGAATACGATTGCACGCCGACCGTGATCGAGCCTGACCTCGGTTGACTCGCCGCATCGACGGTATAGGTATAAAGCCCGGCGATCGGTGATTTGACGTGAATCCATTGCTGGCTGGTCACCGCCGCCGGAAGAGCGCACTCGGGCGACGTGAACGCGGAGAACTGGTCGCTTCCGCCATCCGCTTCAAACCGTTGCGAGTTTGCGGAAAGAGTCACTTGACACGCGACCGGCTGCACAACCGGATAGCTGTTCCCGGCAATGGAGACCACCCCGGAGCGTTCGATGCCACTATTCGGCTCAGCCATGAGCTGAACTGTTCCGTTCCCCATTCCCGAACTACTCGACGATACGGCCAGCCAGGATACTCCGGGAACCGCGATCCAATGACAGCCGGCCTGAGTGATCACATTGACCGTCAGTGTCGAGACGGGCTGAAGCGAGTAAGTACAAGGCGAGGGGTCCACAATCTTCGCTACGAAGATCTGTCCTGGGCTGATGGTTCGAAACGATCCCGCCGTAACCGGAAACGTTGCGTCGGCGGAGCCGGTGACATAAATGCCGCCGTTCGCGTCGACAGCGACAGCCTTCCCGACGGCGCCCGCGCCGCCCAGATAGGTACCGAGCGTGGCGCCGGTCCCGTCACTGTTCAACTTCACGACAAAGGCGTTGCTCACGTGCGGCGATCCCGACGGAGTCAATGGCCCAGATCCAGGCACGATTTGTGGAGCCCCTGTCGTTACGAGCAGGTTCGCGTCGATCCCGCCGGTGACAATGGCTTCCTTGCTGGAATCGACCGCAATTCCGCCCACCGAGTTCGTGTTCCCTCCAAAGAGCGACGAGTACACGAGGGCGGACGCGTCGGCCTTCAGCTTAGTCACAAACACGGCGTTCTTAGCGCCGTTTGTCGGAAATGAATACGACCCCGGCACGGTCGGGAAATCCGAGGAAGTCGTCACGCCGGTGACATACACGCCGTTCGCGGAATCAAGAGCGATGCCGGTAATGGCGTCGTCCCCCGCTCCTCCGAGATACGTCCCGAACTGCAGAGCGGAACCATCGCTCGCCAGTTTGAAAATGTACCCGGTTTCGGAGCCGGCCGCCCCGCCTTGCGGAATCTCCGGCTTGAACGACTTCTGAAAGGCGTTTGCCGTGACCGGAAAATCCTTCGAACCGGTGGTTCCCGCGACATAAGCTGCGCCGCTGGAATCGAGCGCGATTCCGGCGACGGAGTCCGGGCCCGTTCCGCCAACTACGGCGGAGTAACTCAGCGCGTTCGCCAACGGACTTAGCTTCATCACGAAGATCTTGGTGTTCGCCGCGGCGCCGTTCATTTGTGATAAGTCGTTGCGCGCGCCGGCCGTAACCGGGAAATCGAACGACCGTGTTGTGCCCGTGATAAAGCTATCGCCGCCGCTGTCAATCGCGATGCCCGCGGACTGTTCGTTGTCGCTCCCGCCAATCACCGCGGAAAAGACCAGCGACGATCCCGAGGGCGAAAGCTTTGTCACGGCCACATCGGAAAAGCCGTGCGCCGTGTCGCCTTGCCGAATCGCTCCCAGGGTTATCGGATAGTCGGGCGAAGTCGTCGATCCCGCGATATACATCGCCCCACTGCCGTCGACAGCGATGGCATCGGCAGATTCAGTGCCGCTTCCACCAAGATAGGTCGAGAACAGAACAGTCGATCCGGTTGGATCTAGCTTAATCACAAACATGTGACTATATCCGTTACTATTCGTGTTTTCGTACGCTCCGGCTGTCGGGAAGTTGGTGGACGTGGTTGTGCCCACAAGGTAGACGTTGCCGCTCGGGTCGACCGCCATGCTTTCCACAACATCGGCGCCGCCGCCCCCGAATGCGGTTGAAAACGAAAGCTCCGGGTCGATGATCACGGGCTTACGGTGGTCGTAGGCCGCAAGTTCGAATCCCACTTCAAATTTACCGCGCAGAACATACTTCGCCCGAACCGGCATCTTATGGTTCTGAATCACCTGATAGACACGAGGCCGATGCTGCACAATCGAGGCGCCGCCGTTGCACAATAACAAATCTCCCTGCTTCGAGATAGTAATCCGCTGCACACCGTCAACTTGCAGAGCGATGTTCTTGGGGCTTGCGCCGGAAGCGAGATTCAGATCGTACTCGAGCTGGGAGTTCGTTCCGTAAATCGCTAAGTCGATTCCCTTATAAATGTCTGGTACGAGTATCTTCTTGTAAGTGGGGATATCCGTCGCCCACAATTTACTGTCGCTACCAAGGAAATAATTCGCCTTACCCGGCAGCGAGTCCACGCCGCGTGCCCCAATGGAGGTTCGGCCGTGTTTCCAGGTCATCGTAACCGGGGCTCCGCCGAGTTGGAATTGCACGCCGCGTCCTGTGACGCCGACCAGCAGACCGCCAGCGCGTGTGCCAAACTGCACGCCGCGAGCGAATTGCCCGCGGTTGGGCTCGAACGAAATGGGTAGATTCCGGAAGTCAGGCGCCGCTGCTCCGAAGGCATTTGCCGCTGCAAATGCAATCAGCAGAAAACGCAGCGTCACTTCCCTGAATTATAGAGGTAAATAGCGGGCCGTTATTCCCGGAAAAGTCTGACGAGGGATGCCTCGCCCTCCGACGTGTTGTAGGGGCGAGGCATCCGGCACGCCTCGCCCGCTTACATAAACGACATTGGGCGGCCGTGGTCGCCCAGTTTTTAATCGGGCGTACTAAGGCCAGGGCAGGATGACAGGTATATCGCCCGGAAAACCATAGGTGAACACTCGGTCCGATTGATTCGTCCATTGATGGTCGCCATCTATATCGAGCCACCAGTCGCCGTTGCGAAGGACGCCGATCCGTTGCCTGCCTGTGCCATCCCAATCTCCCATCACGGGCATGTCACCAGGAATGCCATAAACAAATTCACTGTCGGCTGCGAGAGTAAATGTGTGGTCGCCATTCATGTCCAGCCACCACTGGCCGCCACGAAAGACGCCAATCCGCTGCATGCCCGAATTGGTCCAATCTCCGACAACAGGAATATCGCCAGCTTGGCCGTAGGCATAGGCGGCGTCGACTCCCGCGGACCATATGTGATCTCCGTTCAAATCGACCCACCACTGACCATTGCGAAACACTCCAATGCGTTGCCGGCCGGTGTTATCCCAATCCGCGACGACCGGGATGTCACCAGCCTGGCCGTAAGAGTAAACGGCATCGTGGACGGGGTCCCAACTATTATCGCCGTTCAGGTCCACCCACCACTCGCCACTGCGGAACACGCCGATCCGTAACTTGCCCGTGTTATCCCAATCGCCCAGAATGGGGATATCGCCGGCATATCCATACGCGAAGACGGCATCTTCGGGTGCAGTCCAGTTGTTGTCGGCGTTCCTGTCGATCCACCAGGCACCGGATCGGAAGACACCGATCTTTCCGCCGATATAAGCGCCGCCAGTTCCTTGAATAGTAACCGATATCCGCTGGCCGGCTACTGTAATAAAGACGGTTTTCGGCGGCCCAAAGGGATTATAGGCGCTGATTCCGATACTCGATGATCCCTGGCCGACGCCGGAACCAATATAGAGAGAATTCGACCCTCCCGTTGAGGCCGTCCACGGACAAGTATTAAAGTTGGCAGTCACGGAAATCGAGGCGTTCCCGAAAGTAGGAAGGGCCAGGGACGTTGGGCTCACCTGAAATTCACAAGCCGTTGCATTCTGGACGACGGTGAAAGTTTGCGTGCCGATCACGACGGTTCCGGCTCTCGAAGCCCCGGTGTCATTCAAATCCACTGAGTAGCTATAAGAGCTACCAAACGTTAGATTCAAATGAATCCAAGAGTCGGAGGTGGACGCCATAGGCACTACGCAACCAGAGGCGATGGCGCCGGTGATTTGGCCGGAACCGCCATCGGCGGCAAAGGTCTGAGAACTCATGGAAAGGGTCAACTGGCATCCTGCGGCCTGGTTGAGCGAATATACGGCCCCGGCGATCGACAACTCGCCAGAGCGCGCCAAGGCATTGTTCGATTCCTCAAGAATCTGGACTGTGCCACTTCCCGACCCGAACCTGCCAGCGCCTATGCCAAGCCAAGAAGCCCCCGGCACCGCAATCCAGTTACAGCCCGGCTGTGTCGTGACTAAGATATGGAGAGCATCCGATCCTTGTTCCGTGGTATAAGTACACGAAGATGGATCCTGAATTTCGGCGAGGAAGATCTCGCCGGTACTTACAGTGCGAAAGGCGCCGGCCGTTGTCGGAAACGTGCTATCGCCGATACCTGTAACGTAAGTCCCACCGCTACCGTTCACAGCGACCGCCCTTGCGGCGGCGGACAC
The DNA here is from genome assembly GCA_000381625.1 of Bryobacterales bacterium KBS 96. Taxonomy (GTDB): domain Bacteria; phylum Acidobacteriota; class Terriglobia; order Bryobacterales; family Bryobacteraceae; genus KBS-96. Next base: position 4,813,031 of record KB906767.1, on the reverse strand, counting down.
TCCTCCTAGATACGTCGCGAATGAGGCGTTCTGTCCGGTGTCGGTCAATTTTAGAATAAAGGCGTTCGTGCCACTATACGATAGAGCGCCGCTGGCCAAAGTGCCCGGGATTACTTGTGGAGCTCCGTCACTAGTGGGGAAAGCACCGTCAACGGCGCCGACTACGCTAACTTCCCCATTTGCATTGACCGCAAGATCGGCAACAGAATTAAGATGTCCACCAAAAACGGCGGAATAAATAAGCCCAGAACCGTCAGGCTTTAGTTTTGTTACAAATGCGCTGTTTTGACTACCTGTTGCTGGTGCGTAATAGGAATTACTGATAGTAGGAAAATCGGACGATCCGGTGACGCCGGCTACATAGATATTCTTCTGGGCATCCAGGCTCAACGCGCTGATCGAATCGCTCTGGGATCCGCCGAGATATGTAGCGAAAATAAGATTCGAAGCGTCCGGAGCTAATTTGAGAACGAACCCGTTTGGATAGTTGGCGAAACCGGAATAGCTGACTTGATAGGCTCCACTTGTGACCGGAAAATCCACTGAAGTCGTCGTTCCAGCGATGTATGCACTACCGTCTGAGTCCACAGCCAGCCCCGCAGCGTCATCTCCACCCGAACCACCGATGACTGCGGAATAAATGAGAGACGTGCCCGAGGCATTTACCTTCGTCGCAAAAATCTTGTCGTTTGTAAACCACTGGGTCTGCAGTTTGTCGAGATCGTTACGAGCGCCGCTTGTTACGGGAAAATCGGACGATCTGGTGTATCCGGTAAGGAAGCTGTTACCGGCAGCATCAATCGCAATTCGCGCAACCTCATCGTCCATTGATCCGCCCAATACAGCGGAGAACACCAGTGAAGAACCCGAGGCATCTAACTTCGTGAGGGCGATGTGGTTTGAAGTAGACACATAGGCTTGGCCGCTGTTTGGGAAGTGCATGGCGCCGGGCGTAACGGGGTAATCGGCCGACCGCGTCGATCCGGTTATAAAGACGTTCCCCATTGAGTCCACCGCAAGGCTACGAGCGGAATCGTAATTGGTGCCGGCCAGATAGGTGGAAAAGAGTACTGTTGTCCCCGTGGAATCCAGTTTCATAACGAACATATGGGTAGATCCGTAATCCAGTGTCGCGTTTTGATACGCTTGAACCGTTGGGAAATTCAGAGCCGTCGTATCTCCCGCCAAATAGATATTGTCGGAACTATCCAGTGCAATCGCGTTTGCATTGTCGGTTCCGTTGCCGCCGAATATCGTGGAGAACGACAGAACCGGGTCGATCACCACCTGCTTCGTCTGGTCATACCCGTTGAGATCGAACCCGACATCCCCGTTAGCTCGCAGCACGTATTTGCTCGCGATCTCCACCCGCCGGCCATCGCGTTCCTGAAACACGCGAGGCCTGTGTTGCTCAAATGTGGCGCCGCCGGTGTGTAACAGAAGATCGCCATCCTTGGACAACGAAACTCTATCCGCGCCCTTGAACTGCAGGTCGATTGCGGCTACATCGGCGCCGGGCGCCAGCACCAGGTCGTATTCCAATTGACTCCGGTTGCCGTAGAGGACAATATCGACTCCTTTGTAGATTCCGTGGACCGCCACCTTGCGGTAAGTAGGCAGATTGGTTTTCCAGCGCGTTTGATCGCTGCCGAAGATGTAGTTTGTTTTGCCCGGCAACTCATCCTCGCCCTGGACGGCGGCGGAGCGACTGCCGTTCTTCCAGGTCATCTGAACCGAAGCCGTGTTGTCCTTCTGACGGGTTTCAAATCGTACACCGCCATGGGAAACGCTCAACTGTAGGCCGGGAGCGCGGGCGCCGAACTGAGCGTCATTGGAGAATTGTCCTTCGTTCGGCTCGAATGAGATCGGTAAATTTCGGAGATCAGGCGAAACCGCTCCGAAAGCATTCACAAGTGCGAATGCGGAAAAGACCACTAGCAGTTTCATGCTTCTTGGAGATTATAGGGGGGCATTCGTCTTGAAATCCAGTGGGCAAGCATGAATTCTCTAGTCCTAATGGGTTTATTCCGTACTAATCTCTGAGATATTTATTGTTTATGAGAGATTTCTTGCACATCGCATCATTCGGGTGCAACCCGAGTTGACTGACAGGTTGTAAATTTTCAATCGCCGCTGAACGCCGTTCGCATCGATATCGACATACAATAGGCGTTCCGTTGCGACATCGGCCGATTAGAGTAGTTCCTTGATGAGAAGCTAAATGGGAAATGAATGATCCGTCCCCGGAATTCCGACCACGGCGCTTTGGATTGTGGGGGCACATCCTACCCCGGCTGCGTCTCGTATGGAACTCAGGGCTGTATTCCGCCGCCCTGCTCGACGACAGCATCAGGCTGCAATACTCCTCCGCCCCCGGGCGCGCCGTATGGTGGAGGCGGCGGTGGAGGAGGGGGCAAAGGTGCAGCAGCAGCCGCCCCAAAGAATGTGGCGCCTTCCAAAACACAACAAGTACTCAACGCGATTTTCAATAAGCCCTGGGCTCTGAGCTGGATTATTCCGGTCGTGGGCGCTCCGGTTGTCGCGGGACTCGGACCCGCGGGCGACCTGGAATGGGACCCGAACAGTCATACGGCGTGCGCAGGTATTGGCATTGGCGCATCTGCCGGACACAACGCGGCAGTGGGACCGTTAACGAACGGCAAAACGTTCACCGGCCAGACATACCAGAGCGGTGCAAAGGACATTCTGGCTGGTTGGTCTCTGTCCGGCGGCTACAATACGCCCGCTCTAATCGGCGTACAGGGAATGATCAACGGATCTGGGGCGGCATGGGGCCCATCAGTCGGAGTGCCCGGCGTATCGATCGCTTCCACCTATTCCGCGTGCGTGACGTTTTAGAGGTTCTGCTGATGCCCAACACATTCGCTGTGGTGATCGTGAGTTGGTTTATAGTTGGAGCTTTCCTAGTGCTGCAGGGCGTCTACACGCTGCGCACGGGTCGGATTACGCCTTTCTTTACTAGACCCGTCTACTCGCGTTCGGCGCGAGGACCGGCCGGTAGACTTGCCTATGCGTTCGTGTACCTGCTCCCGGGCGCCGCGGCACTGATCATTATTGCGGTGGAAGGTCGTCGCCAGGGTATGGGGCATGTCGGGACCTGGTTTGTCGATAATCTCGGAATGGCAGTTGGTGCGTCGATCTTCGTCGCTCTTGGGCTGCTGCACCTGTTCAAGCCCGAGCGGATGCTTCGCTGGACCGTCCAGACCCATCCGGAGCTATCGCGCAATGCCGTGGTTGTGGTGACGACACGTGTGATCGGCCTCGGGCTGCTCTGCTTAGGCCTGGGCATGTTTGCCGCGACCTAGCCCCAGGCGGAAGGCGACTAGGATGACGCTGCAAATAAAAGGGACGGAGCACTCATTTTACTGATTCGTTGACCGGCGTAGTGGACAGCGGCGGATGGTCGCGGTATTTCGGATACGATCAGCACGGCAACATGTGGCTGTGCGGATGGCCGGGGCTGCCTCCGAACGGCTCGGCTCCGGCGGCAACCTATTGTTCGCAGAACTCATCCAGCTTGTTCAACGCCTCAAATCAAATGGCCGCCGGCTCTTACGATGCCGCGGGCAACCTGGTCTCGATCACCGGCAGCGCCCTGACGTACGATGCGGAAAATCGCCTCACCAGCGCCACGCAAAGCGGCATCGGCACTATGGACTACTATTACGACGGAGCGGGCCGCCGTGTGCAGGAGATCTCGACATACAATACCGAGAAAGTGTTTGTGTACGACGCCTTCGGGCGGTTATCGGCGGAATACTCGACAGGGATGCCGGCCCCTCCGTGCACGACCTGCTATATCGCGGCCGATCATCTGGGTTCAACGCGACTGGTGACGGACCAGAACGGTAACACTGTGGGCCGCCACGATTACGTTCCGTTCGGCGAGGAGATTGCGGCGAATACAGGCGGCCGCGACGGCACGTTCGGCACGCAGGATTTCGTGAATCAGAAGTTCACGGGCCAGGAGCAAGACGTAGAAACGGGGCTGGATTTCTTCCAGGCGCGGTATTTCAGTGGCGTACTTGGGAGGTTCAATAGTCCCGACCCAGGGAACGCCGGAGCGAACCTGTTCAATCCACAGAGTTGGAACGGATATACGTATGTCTATAACAATCCGTTAACTCTTATTGATCCAAGCGGCTTGACAACTTGCGATGAGAATGGAAATAACTGTCACGACACAATAACCGTTCCTGGCGGCCCGCCGGACCCGATTTTGACTGATCCTTGCTTCTTTTTCAACTGCGGGAGTGGGGGTTCTGGATACTACGACAAACCGCTGAAAATAATACCGCCACGACCGCTGCCACCGAAGGTGCCGATAATACTGGCGAAGAACGGCACGTGCCTCGTTCCGAGACTTGCCACAGCAGCCAAAGGCCTTGTGAATTTGGGGGTCGGTGCAACAAAGATAACTTTGGCAGCCAAGAGTGTGGCGTCAGTTCCTATTAGTGGTCCACTCGGCGTTGCGGGTGCGATATATGGACTCATCGGAGCTAGTGGAAACATCGCTGCTGGATTCTTGCAAATAGCGGGTGCTGCCACGGGCAACATTCAGAGGGCAAACGAAGCCGCAAATATCGCGACAACCACGACAACTATCGGTGGGTTCATAGTGTACTTGGCAACAAACGGCAATCTTAATGCCGCAAGTACTGCAGCCGGTGTCGAATCGCTGGGCACTGCGGGTGTCAACGGTGGGCTAACAGGGCATCTTATCGATCAAGCAGCTAACTCCACACAAAAACTGCTCCTTTCGACCGAACTCGGGCAAAATGCGGCTGACGCTGTTGGTGTCGATACTACGGGCACTTGTATTCCTTAGGACTTGAGACTAGACATGTTCTTCTTCGGTGACCCGGAAAAATCCGATTTGCGAATCTGGCGGCTTCTGATTCTGGATCTGTTTGCGGTTATGATTCTAACGTTGCTCTTCGTATGCGGAATCGTACCACTGTACCCCGGTGCGGCAATTGCTTACCCGGTGCTTTTTGCAGCCAACGTGCTGGTATGGAGAGGCAGTCGTCGCAGACGGGACATTGCTGTAAAGCGGGCCTCAGCGCCACTTTCATTGTGGATTATTGCCTTTATATTCACTTCGGCGGGCATTGCAGGAATCGTCACTTACTTGAGGAGACCGAGCATGCCGCTGGCTGTGCAAGCGGTCATATCAATCCTGTTGATTGTATACATCTGGTTTCTGATCTATTGCCGACGTCGCAGTGGACGGAGCTAAACATTTAACAGAAATTCAGAATTCACGGAAACCGGGGACGGAGCACTCATTCTACTGATTTCTGAGAGCAAGTCGAGCGGCAACCCACCTCCATTCCAGTGGGAAGAATCGCACGTGTGATTGCGGTGGGATTGCCGCATCACGTGACACAAAGGGGCAACGGACGACGAGCCGTTTTCCATGCAGAACAAGACCGTATGGTCTACCTGCAGCTGCTGCGCGAGTATGGCGAACGCTACGCCGTCCGCTGGTGGGGCTATTGTCTAATGAGCAATCATGTTCATCTAGTGGCAGTTCCGATGAAGGAGAATGCGCTGGCAAACGCGCTGCGCCGGGCGCATTCCGATTACGCCCGCTATGCGAACGTGAAGCTCCGAACGAGTGGTCACTTCTGGCAAAACCGTTATTACTCGTGTCCGCTGGACCGGATTCACCAATGGACGGCGCTCGCCTATGTGGAACGAAATCCAGTGCGAGCGGGAATGGTGAGCCGAGCGGAGGATTACGTGTGGTCAAGCGCCCCAATGCGCTTGTCGGGCGATGCATCCGGATTTCTGGACTTGACGCAATGGCGGCGATGCTATTCACCGGAACGATGGCGCGACATCCTGGCGGCCGGCGTCGGAGAGGAAGCGGAACTGGAACGAATTCGCGAAGCGACGCGCACCGGAAGGCCGCTTGGCAGCCCTGACTTCATTCGAGATGTCGGGCTGAGAATAGGGCGTTCCCTGGAGCGGCGGAAAGCAGGCCGCCCCCCGAAAGACGCGCTGGATAAAGTAGAAGCTGCTTACTTTTGATAAACGGAAATGGGAAATGAGTGCTCCGTCCCCGGATCGCCTATGTGGAACGAAATCCAGTGCGAGCGGGAATGGTGAGCCGAGCGGAGGATTACGTGTGGTCAAGCGTCCGAACGCGCTTGTCCGGCGATGCATCCGGATTTCTGGATTTGACGCAATGGCGGCGATGCTATTCGCCGGAACGATGGCGCGACATCCTGACGACCGGCGTCGGAGTGGAGGCGGAACTGGAACGGATTCGCGAACCGACGCGCACCGGAAGGCCGTTTGGCAGCCCTGACTTCGTTCGAGATGTCGGGCTGAGAATGGGGCGTTCCCTGGAGCGGCGGAAAGCAGGCCGCCCCCCCGAAAGACGCGCTGGATAAAGTAGAAGCTGCTTACTTTTGATAAACGGAAATGGGAAATGAGTGCTCCGTCCCCGGATTTCCCGACGGTTCCACGACTTCCACCGTGTACTCGGCAAACACGGCCACCGTGACGGACCCGGCGGGAAAGACGTTGAAGACGACGACCGACGCGTTCGGCCGGGCCACGAAGGTCGAAGAAGATCTGTCCGGGTTCGCGTACGCCACGCAATACGAATACGATCCGCTCGGTGATTTAACAAAAGTAACACAGGGTACGCAGGTCAGAAACTTCTATTACGACAACCAAGGATGGCTGCAATCGAGCGCGCAGCCGGAATCGGGAACCACGTCGTATACTTACGACGTAGTTGGGAATGTGGCGACGAAGAAGGACAATCGGCAGATCACAACATACTTTACGTATGATGCGCTGAACCGCCTGACGCAGAAGACTTACAGCGACAGCACACCGCCGGTCAGCTATAGCTACGATACGGCGGGCGTAGCCTACGCAATCGGGCGGCTGACGCAGATGGCCAGCAACGGAACCTATACCAGCAATCAGGCATTCGATCCGCTGGGCAACGTGACGGCGGGGAGCCAGCTCACGGCTTCCAAGCTTTACCCATTCAGCTATACCTACAACCTGGCGGGGGCGCTGACATCGGAGATGCTGCCCTCGGGCCGCAAACTCACGTATGGCTATGACGGCGCTGGGCGTGAAAATTACCTGAGCGGAACGATAGGCGGGCAACCGAAGAACTACGTTGGGTACGTGAGCTACACGCCCGACAATCAAGTGAACCTGGTCGGCTATGGCAACAACGTATGGCACGCGACGAATTACAACAGCCGCTTGCAGGCCTATGAAACATTCGACGTCATCAATAACGACATCAACAAATTGCTCCGCTCCTCGTGTCTCTATTGGGGCAGCTCCTACAACTTGTCAACCTGCGGCGCCACGAACAATACGGACAATAACGGAGCGCTGCGAGCGACGGTGTCGAACTACGGAACGGGCGGGCCAACGCCTACGGCCAGCTTTAACGAAACGTTCGCGTACGACGGGATGAACCGGTTGACCGGCGTAGTGGACAGCGGCGGGTGGTCGCGCTATTTCGGATACGATCAGCACGGCAACATGTGGCTGTGCGGATGGCCGGGGCTGCCTCCGAACGGCTCGGCTCCGGCGGCAACCTATTGTTCGCAGAACTCATCCAGCTTGTTTAACGGCTCGAATCAGATTGCCGGTGGCTCTTACGATGCGGCGGGCAATCTGGTCTCAGTGACCGGCAGCAGCCTGACGTATGACGCGGAGAACCGGTTGACCGGCGCCACACAAAGCGGCATTGGGAGCATGTATTACTCCTACGACGGAGCGGGCCGCCGTGTGCAGGAGATCTCGACATACAATACCGAGAAAGTGTTTGTGTACGACGCCTTCGGGCGGTTATCGGCGGAATACTCGACAGGGATGCCGGCCCCTCCGTGCACGACCTGCTATATCGCGGCCGATCATCTGGGTTCGACGCGCCTGGTGACGGACCAGAACGGTAACACTGTGGGCCGCCACGATTACGTGCCATTCGGCGAGGAGATCGCGGCCAACAGCGGCGGGCGCGACAGCACGTTCGGAACATCCGATTTCGTGAACCAGAAGTTCACTGGCCAGGAACGGGATTCGGAAACCGGATTGGATTTCTTCCAGGCCCGGTACTTTAGCGGCGCGCTGGGGAGGTTTAATAGTCCGGACCCCGGCAATGCAGGAGCGAATCTGTTCAGTCCACAAAGCTGGAACGGGTATACGTACGCATATAACAATCCGCTAACGCTTATTGATCCAAGCGGCACAAGTCCATTCGATGGATTCAACCCTTCGCCAGACGATCCCTGCGCCGATGATCCATTCATTTGTGGCTATCCGGGATTCCCTGACTTTCCCTTTCCGTGGCCCTCGGAACAACCGCAGCCACAGCCACAGCCTCCTCCTCCGCCACCTGCGACCATCGTGATTCCACATACGGGCGGTGTCTTTGCACAGGGGCAATATGGCAACGGCATACTCGCTGGCGTACCGGTGGCAGTTGGTGCGGGTGGCGGAATAGAAATCGCAATTGATCTAGCCGGTGGCACGATCTGTGTAGCGAGCGGTGTCTGCGAGATTATTGCCATCGGGGCCGGAGCCGTGGCAATCGGAGCTGGGGCTTACATCATTTATAAAAGAATGAACGGCAAGACGATAAGAGAAGAGAGCAGTGATCCCAACGTCTATCGCGGACGCACGAACGTAGCAGATACGGGGATAACCGCTGAGGCTCAAGAATTGGTCAGCAGTGGAAAATTCCCGTCAATTTGTGCTGCCTTAGCATTTCTGCAATCGCAGACTCGTGACTCCGCTAGGCTACAGAAAATTAAGGCGACTCAGAAAGCCTTTGGCTGCAGGCGAAACAGCACGCAGTCCTAAATGAGCTGACGAGGACTTATGAACGGTGTGTTTATCCCAGAGAATACTGAATGGTTCATTGGCGAACTTGTAGAAGAATTCAAAGCCGCCGACCAAACCGAGAATTTAGTTCACATCAACACGATCCTGATCAGAGCCGATTCTCCCGAGGCTGCCTATGATAAGGCTCTAACTTTTGGAGAGGCGGTGAATCGGGTTTTTATAAATACTGATGGAATCGAAATTCGTGTGAACTTCAAGGGTTTGCGCGGCCTCTACCCAGTCTACGACCGCCTTGAAGATGGCGCGGAACTGCTATACGAAGAGCGCAAAGGGATGAGCGATGAGGCGATTGCAAAGATGGTCAAACCCAAAGAAGAGCTAGCAGTCTTCAGTCCGACTTGGGATGATTGATTGGCAAACCAGGGACGTTCATGGTAGGTAATGGACAACTTCTGGTAACTTCTGTACTTCTGGGAAATTCGGAAATAAAGGGACGGGGCACTCATTCTACTGATTCGCTGACCGGCGTCGTTGACAGCGGCGGGTGGTCGCGGTATTTCGGATACGATCAGCACGGCAATATGTGGCTGTGCGGATGGCCTGGTCTTCCTCCGAACGGCTCGGCTCCGACGGCAACTTATTGCTCTCAAAACTCATCCAGCTTGTTCAACAGCGCGAATCAGATGGCCGGCAACTCGTACGATGCCGCCGGCAACTTGGTCTCGGTCACCGGCAGCGCCCTGACCTACGATGCGGAAAATCGCCTCACCAGCGCCACGCAAAGCGGCATCGGGAGCATGTATTATTCGTACGACGGAGCGGGCCGCCGGGTGCAGGAGATCTCGACTTACAATACGGAGAAAGTATTCGTTTATGACGCCTTCGGGCGGTTATCGGCGGAATACTCAGTAGGGATGCCGGCTCCGCCGTGCTCGACCTGTTATATCGCGGCCGATCATCTGGGTTCGACCCGGCTGGTGACGGACCAGAACGGCAACACCGTTGGCCGGCACGATTACGTGCCGTTCGGCGAAGAGATCGCGGCCAACAGCGGTGGCCGCGACGGTACGTTCGGCACATCCGATTTCGTGAACCAGAAGTTCACGGGACAGGAGCGGGATTCGGAAACCGGGCTCGATTTCTTCCAAGCCCGCTACTTCAGCGCGGCGCTGGGAAGATTCAACAGCCCCGATCCCGGAAATGCAGGCGCCAATCTGTTCAATCCGCAGAGTTGGAACGGATATACGTATGTTACTAACAATCCTCTAACGCTTATCGATCCAAGCGGCACAAGTCCTTTCGATTGGTTCGACCCATCGCCAGACGACCCGTGCGCTGACGATCCATTCATCTGCGGTTATCCGGGATTCCCTGACTTTCCCTTTCCGTGGCCCTCGGAACAACCGCAGCCACAGCCACCGCCGCCACCTCCGCCGCCTGCGCCGATAGTGATTCCGCATACGGGTGGGGTGTTCGCACAAGGACAGATTGGCTCGATTTCGTCCAGCGGAAATCTGTTGCCAAACCCGGCAACTGTTGCCACAGAAACGTTAGCGGATAAGATTGTCAGCTTTGCAATTCGTGCAGCAATTCCCGTTTTCGTTGTTGAAGTTCTACTCAATCCTAGTCCCGCGGGCGGGAAATCCGAGGTTGAATTTGAAAACGCGAATCGACTCCGAGAGGAGGCGGCTCGGAGAGCCAAGTGGAGTTGTACGGCCTCCTGCAACCTGCAGGGAATCGGGGAAAATCCACCGCCCTACCCGCGCGTGACTGGGACGGGCACGGGATCCAATGAGAACGAGGCGTGCTTGAACGCGAAGCGCGCCGCAACCCAATCGGCACCTCCCGGAACCTATCCCCGGCATTGTCAATGCGTATGTTCAGCACAATGAATAGACCAATAGACATTTCTGCAGTTAAGCTGCTCACACGAATGCTCACAGGCGATCCGGTCGAGTCGATCGAATCAGCTAAGGGGATGATTGGAATTTCCGCATCGGGCCTCGACGAGATCTTGATAGATGTGATTCTGGATAAGCGCTATTCCAAATGGTCTCGAATCGCGGCAATTTACGTACTCGGGTTTAGCGGTAAGAGAACATATACATCGGCCCTAGTCGGCATTCTCAATGATGTGACAGAGCCCACCCAGATAAGGGACCATGCAGCGGAAGCCCTGGGCAATTTACGGAGCCGACAGGCGGTGGATGCGCTAGAGAAGGCTTTAAGGAGTAAGAACATTCGGCCAAGAGTAAAGAAAAGTATTATCTATGCGCTTTCAGAAATTCGAGCAACTTCGAATGGCGTGACGAAAGCGTCAAAAGGTAAATCTCTTTCTAAAAAATAGCTAATGTTAACTTCGGGAATTCCTCGGGATTCTTGAGGAATTCTGGGGACGGAGCATTCATTTCACCCATTCCTTAAGCGCAAATCGAGCAACGAATCAGAAGGCGCGACTTACGATGCGGTTGGGAACGTGGCGACGAAGAAGGACAACCGGCAGATCACGACCTACTTTACCTACGACGCGCTGAACCGGCTGACGCAGAAAAAAAGCCGCCGGGCATTCGAATCACCCTCCCCAGCCGCGCCCTTTAATTCCCAGCGGACGTCCACCGGGCACGCGCCGCACTCTGTTTACGCAGGCCGTCCACGCCCCAGTCCGCGGGCGTCGAGACGCGGCCCTTTCCCACCGGAGATCCGCACTCCTCGATGCGGAAGCGTACGTCGTTGCCCCGCACCTGCACCATCGTGTGTCCGAAGAACCAACCGTCCCGATATCTCTGGGACGCGCGCAAATGGCCGCCCGCGCTCGGCATGCTCAGATACGTGACGCCATCGAGTTCGAAATGAAGCATCTCGTGTAAGTGCCCCGCGATCACGTATTTCACGCCATACTTCTTTGCCAAACGATGCAGCGGGAAATCGGCGTTACCGAATAACACCGGAACCAGCCACGAAGGGCGATGCGACACGATGAATTTCACCGGCTGCTTCGAATGCGCCCTCAAATCGCGCTTCAAAAAATCCAGGGCTTCCGGCGCAAACTGCTCGCCGCGGCTATTGTCGAGCACGGTTACGTGTACGTTGCGGAAATCGAAGCTGTAGTTGACCGGGCGCCGCGCGTATTTCTCGAATAGCTCCGCCGAAGCTTGCGACCAGATATCGTGGTTACCGGGCGTTAGATAGAAGGCCAGCCCTTTGTATTTTTCCGGAACCATTAGCGCGGCGTTCCATTCCCGTTCCGCTGTGCTGTCGTCGCCGCCTTGAATCGTATCGCCCACCGTCACGGCGAAGGCGGGATGTTCCGCCGCCAACTCGCGCCACACCTGCTCGTAAACACGAGGTTGTGTTCCGCCGGTTCGGTCGCCCACAATGGCGAACTGGAACGGCTCGGAACCCGGCGATCCCGCGCGCACGCCCCCGAGCGCCAGGATTCCAAACAGAAGGGCGATGCCCGTTCTTCGCATCCTTCATAGGTAGCATTAATTCCGTGCGAATTTTCGGGGCGAGAGCGCACTTACTTTTTTACCGGATTCCAGTGTGCCCGTTCCACACGCGCTCTACGAACACTCTGTCGAGGCATTCGCCATCCTGCTGCTGCTCAGCGGGCTGGACGATCTTGTTCCCACGCTGCTGGTTCTCTGGTGCTGGGCGCGGCCGAAGCGCCGTCCGCGCCGGATTCCGGAACCGGAAGAGGAACGCCGTATCGCCATTTTTGTGCCCTGCTGGCGCGAAGCGGCCGTCATCGACGAGATGGTGCGGCGCAATCTATCGGTCATCCGCTACGACAATTTCGATCTATTTCTGGGCGTGTATCCGAACGATGACGCGACACTCGCGGCCGCGCGGCGCCTGGCGGCCACTCTGCGCCGCGTTCACACGGCCGAGTGTCCACATGCGGGCCCCACGTCCAAAGCCGATTGCCTCAACTGGATTTATCAGCACATGCTCCTCTTTGAGGAAGAGCGCCGCATGCGGTTCGACACCATTGTTGTGCATGACGCGGAGGACCTGATCCATCCCGGCGCTTTAGCGCTCATCAATCGCGAGCGGCAGATCTACGACATGATTCAGGTTCCGGTGCTGGCGCTCCCCACGCCCAAGCGCGAGTTAACGCATGGCGTCTATTGCGACGATTTCGCGGAGTACCAGACCATCGACATGCGCGCTCGCCAAATCAGCCGGGCGTTCCTGCCCTCGAACGGCGTGGGAACAGCTTATGCGCACGATGTGCTCGATCGCCTCGCCGAAACTAACGGCAATCGTGTATTTGAGCCCGCCAGTCTCACCGAAGATTACGAGAGCGGCGTCCGCATTCATGCCTTGGGCTATTCGCAGCGATTTTGCCCCTTGGCTACCGCAGGCGATTTCACTGCGACGCGCGAATATTTTCCGCGAGCGTTTTGGAAAGCTGTCCGGCAGCGTACGCGCTGGGTGATGGGCGTCGCGCTGCAAAGCTGGGAGCGCAATGGCTGGCGAGGGCAATGGCTGACGAAATACTGGTTCTGGCGCGACCGCAAAGGATTGTGGGCCAATCCGCTTGGCGCCTTTGCGAACGTGCTGTTTATTGCCGGCGTACTCACGTGGTTGTGGGCATGGCGGGTAGACCGGCCCTGGCCGATGCGCGTCTATTCGCCGCTCGCGATTTCACTGACTACCGCCACGTTGCTGCTGCAATGCGTCCGGCTCGCCATTCGCATGGAATGCGTGCGCCGCATTTACGGCGGAACGTTCGCGCTGCTGGTTCCGCTGCGCTCGCTGCATGAGAACGTCATAAACGGCGTGGCCACGGCTCGCGCCCTGGTTACTTACGCTCTGGCTCGGCTGCGCCGTAGTCCGCTGGTTTGGCTCAAGACCGAGCATGCCTATCCGAGCCGCGAAGCATTTACGGCGCCCGCGCGGGAACTGGCGCAGATTCTTGTAGGTTCCGGCTATATCGCCGAAAGTGCGATGGAGAGCATGCGGGCGAGCCTGCCGCCTGGCGCCGAGTTATCGGATCGTCTACTGGGTTACGGGCTGATTGACGAAGAACGCTTATGCGAGGCGATCGGTTTACAAGAAGGCTTGCCATCCGTCTATCTCAAGCCGCCCGACGTCGATGCCAATATCGCGCGGTCGCTGCCTGCAAACATCGCCGCCGATTTCGAGGTGGTTCCATTTCGAGTCGAGGCCGGCCGTTTGCTTCTCGCGGGCCCCAAGCCGCCCCGGCTGAATTTCCGCCGGGAGTTACGCCACTTTACCCGCCTCGATATCGAGTTCTACCTGGTGACCTGGCGCAATTTCGAAGAGCTAAAGAGCGTACTGCTGTAAGCGCCCGGGCGCGGTGAAAAACCTTTGAACCTGAGCCGGTCAAGGCATGCCTCGGCCCTGCCACAGATTGCGGATTTGCGAATTCTCGAAACGGAGCCGGCACACGATTCGAGCGCCGGCACTGCTATGTCCGGTAACTCCCGTTGATCTCGATATACTCTTTCGTCAGATCGCAAGTGAAGAACCGCGCTTGCGCCTTGCCTCCGCCGTTCAAAGTAACGCGAATACGCACTTCGCCGCCGTTCAGCTTTTCCTTCATCGCATCCTCATCGAATTCGGCCGCCAGTCCGCCTTTACAAACGAGTTCACGCTGCAGATGAATGTCCACCCTGGATGGATCGAACTTGACGCCGGAATAACCGGCCGCCGCGAGAATCCGCCCCCAGTTTGGATCGCTGCCCGCAATCGCCGTTTTTACCAACGGCGAATTGGCGATTGCGCGGGCTACGCGGCGCGCATCTTCCGTGCTCCGGAACCCAAGAGCGCGAATGATAATCAGTTTCCGCGCGCCTTCGCCATCGGCCGCGATCTGTTCGGCGAGGCTCTCCAACACCCACGCCAGCACTTCCGCAAAAACCTTCCGCTCTTTGTCGTCGAGCGATACCTTCGATGCGCCATTTGCGAGCAGCGCGATCATGTCGTTCGTTGACGTATCGCCATCGACTGTCAGAGAGTTGTACGATCTCTCGGTGGCGTCGAGCAGCATCGGTTTCAGCAGCTTCGCCGGTATCGCCGCGTCCGTCATGATGAAACCCAGCGTTGTCGCCATATTCGGATGAATCATGCCCGAGCCTTTCGTCATGCCAGCGACAACCACGGTTCCACCCCGGAATTTGACTTCCTCGCTCGCAACTTTCATTTGCGTGTCGGTGGTCATCATTGCGCGGGCCACGCTCTCGAAGGCCGCTTCCCCAGGCAACAGCTTCTGAACCAGCCTGGGAACCGGCGCAACGAGTAATTTCGAATCAAGTTCGACGCCGATCACTCCCGTGGATGCCGGCAGCACGTATTTCGGCTTGGTTTTCAGCGCCTTCGCCACGGCTTTACACGAGTCAAGCGCAACGCGATCGCCTGTTCGCGTCGCGCAATTTGCGTTTCCGGCATTGACCAGAATGCCCGCAACCTTGCCACCCGACGATTTGAGGTGTTGTTTTGCCAACCGCACGGGCGCGGCTTGCACTACATTTTGCGTGAAGACCGACGCAGCGGCCGCGGGCGTGTCGGAAACAATCAGCGCGACGTCATCCTGATCGGCTTGCTTTCGAATTCCCGCGTATGCGCTCGCGTAGCGATAACCAAGTGGAAGTTTCACTGATTCCCTCCGAGGTGTTCATTTGGCGCGATCGGATATCCATTCAGGAAATCGCCGACGGCCATGCGCTTTTTCCCTTGCATTTGCACTTCCAGCAATTCCAGAGTGCTCGCGGCGCCGCACGAGACAAATAGACGCCGTCGGTCG
Source organism: Bryobacterales bacterium KBS 96 (assembly GCA_000381625.1). Taxonomy (GTDB): domain Bacteria; phylum Acidobacteriota; class Terriglobia; order Bryobacterales; family Bryobacteraceae; genus KBS-96. Next base: position 4,797,406 of record KB906767.1, on the reverse strand, counting down.
GTTTGCACCATTCCACTCGGCGCGTCCAACGAATGCGGATGCGGAATCGCGCGGATTACCTGCAGCTGCTGGCCTCGAAACTGCGTGTACGCGCCGGGCCAAGGCGTGAATCCGCGAAGCCGATTGTAAATTTCCTGAGCGGGCCGCGTCCACACAATCAGCCCGTCTTCTTTCTTTAGAATTGGCGCGTAACTCGCTTCGGCATCATTCTGTTTCTCGCGCCGCGCGGTCCCGTTCTCGATTCGCCGCAAGCTTTCGGTCAACAGAGCCGCGCCTTCCTTTGCCATCCTTAACGCCAATTCGGGAGCGGTCTCGTGCGGCCCAATCGCCGTTCGCCACCGCAACAGCATGTCTCCCGTGTCCAGGCCCGCGTCGATCTGCATGATGGTGACGCCTGTCTCGCTTTCGCCGTTTGCAATCGCCCATTGCACGGGCGCCGCTCCGCGATATTTCGGAAGCAGCGACGCATGCACGTTCAGGATTCCATGCTTCGGAATATCGATGATGGTTTGCGGAATAATTTGCCCGTAGCCAACGACCACCATGGCGCCGGGTTTCAATTCGCTAAGCGCGGCGACGTTTTCCGGGCGCCGTATCCGCTCCGGCTGCAAGACCATCAGCCCGTGCCGCGCGGCCGCCTCTTTGACAGGCGATTGGGAAAGCCGATTGCCGCGTCCCTTAGGACGATCCGGCTGCGTGTAGACAGCGGCGACTTCATGTCCCGCCGCGACCAGCGCCTCCAGTGTGGGCGCCGCGAACTCAGGCGTGCCTAGAAAGACAACCCGCATTCCAAATATCGTCCGCTATTTCCATTCCCCCGCTTTTTGCAGCTTACGGATCTTGCGCCGGATCATATCCCGCTTCAACGTGCTCAAGTGGCTCACGAACAAGATCCCGTTCAGGTGATCGATTTCATGTTGAAGCGCCCGCGCCAGCAATTCCTCCCCATCGTACTCGACCGTTTCGCCCTTCTCGTTCTGGGCGCGAACACGCACTTTGTGCGCTCTCGTCACCGGCTCGCGAAATCCAGGAATGCTGAGGCAGCCTTCTTCCCCGGTTTGCGAGCCTTCTTTCAGAACGATTTCCGGGTTAATAATGACGATTTTGTCTTCTTCGCGTTCTCCGACGCTCGTGTCGATTACGGACAGACGCTTCGAGAGGCCGATTTGCGGAGCGGCAAGACCCACGCCCTTGGCCGCATACATCGTCTCCCACATATCGGCGATCAGGCCGTGGAGTTCGGGGGTGTCGAATTCCGTAATTGGTTCCGCACTTGTTTCGAGAACCACGTCGCCGTATTTCACAATATTCCGAACCATCTACTCTCTCTCACCTATCTGATTGACTCGCGTACGAACGAAATGCGCTACACCGGCGCCCGGGGGTCAAAATCTCCGAATTTGCTCCAGGTATCCTTCGTAATTTCTGCGGACCTCGCCAAGCGAATCGCCGCCGAACTTTTCGAGAAATGCCTGCGCCAGCACCAGCGCCACCATCGCTTCACCGATCACGCCGGCCGCCGGAACCACCGCCACGTCGCTGCGCTCATAAGCGGCGATCGCAGGTTCGCGAGTAGTCAAATCGACTGACTCAAGCGGCCGCCGCAGTGTCGAAATCGGCTTCAGAAAACCGCGGACCAGCAGATCCTCGCCGTTCGTCATGCCGCCTTCCAGGCCTCCCGCGCGATTGGACCCACGGTAAAACCGCCGCTCTTCTTTCTTGTAGTGAATCGTGTCCTGCACCGTTGAACCGTAGGCCATGGACCCTTCTTCGGCATGCCCGATTTCCGCGCCCTTCACGGCTTGAATGGAAACAATCGCCTGGGCCAGCCGCCCGTCGAGCCGCGAATCCCACGTAGCATGCGATCCCAGTCCTGGCGGCAATCCATGCGCTACTACTTCAAAGATGCCGCCGGAGGTGTCGCCGGTGCGGTATGCGTGATCGACCACTTCTTTCATCCGCTGTTCCGTCTCGGCGTCCACACAGCCCAGCAGCACCGTATCGCGTTCGCTTAACGCGACGATTTCGCCCCATTCGGCCGGACGTTGCAAGCGGACGGAACCGACTCCGATCACATGGCTCAGAACTTCAATGTCAAACTGCCGCAGGAACGTTTTGGCGAGGCCGCCAAGCGCGACTCGCGCGGTGGTCTCCCTCGCGCTCGCTCGCTCGAGAATGTAGCGGGCATCGGCAAAATTGTATTTAAGGGCGCCGGCCAGGTCCGCATGCCCCGGACGAGGCCGAGACACCGGCTTTGCTTTCTCGGTATTGAGATCTTTCTCTTCGACCGGCAGAATATCGGTCCAATTCTTCCAGTCTTTGTTCTCCAGCAGAATGGCGATGGGCGAGCCGATCGTTTGAGAACTGCGCACACCGGAAACGATATGCACGCGATCGGTCTCGATCTTCATCCGACCTCCGCGGCCATAGCCCTGCTGCCGGCGCCAGAGTTGCCGGTTCAAATAGTCGAGAGAGATAGGGATTCCGGCCGGCAGGCCAGTCAATGTAGCGACGAGGCATTCCCCATGCGACTCGCCCGCCGTTTCGAAGCGGAGCATTCGGTGTAATTCTTTATGGTATCGAACGCTTGAGCCGAGGCATGCACCGAAACGCACATCGCAAAACCCAATTCAATTTTTTCCGGTAATTGGATCAACCACTTACGCTATTGGGCCGTTTTCGCGCCTGCTAGTCTCCTCGCTACCCCAGCGCCTTCGGGGCCAGTGTTCTGCGCATATGGCTTTCCCGCAACCGGATGAACAGCACCTTCAGAATGGCGATGGCGGGGACGGAGAAGAACATGCCGGGAATGCCGCCAATCTGCTCACCCGCCAGTACGCCGAACAGCACCAGCAGAGGATGCAGTTCGATGCCGGCGCTCATCAGGATCGGGTTCAGCACGTAATCCTGGAACATCCGCAGACCGGCCCAGAAAACCGCGATCCACAAAAGGCCGCTGTGGCCGCTGATCGCGCAGACAATCAGAACGACGATAAGCGAAGTCAGCGGGCCAATCAGCGGGATGAACTCCAGAATTCCCGAAATTCCCGCCAACAACAATTGGTAGGGCGCACCGGTCGCATAGAGAAAGATTGCCCAGACGCCAAAGGAAAACAGCGACAGAATCACCAGCGCGCGAATGTACTTGCTAAGCACAAGGTCGATATCGGCAAGCACGCGGGAAAGCAGGCTGCGCTCCCGGCCTTCAAAGCCTTCGAGCAGAGCGATTCGGATATCACGCGCATCTTTAAGCAAAAAGAAGCTAAATACCGGCACCAGGATAATAGGGACGATCACGCTTATGCCAGACAGAATGTGTCCGCCGGCCCGTTGAAGCAGCGGAACAATGCTTTGTTGTAGAGTCGCGGCCTCGGCTTGTAGGGCGGTGACAATTCGCTGTCGCAGTGGCTCGAGCCAATTGGGCAGAGGTATGCTCTGCAAACGGTCGTGTTCCACCAGGTCGGGCAGTTTGCTGAACAACGAGCTCGCCTGATCGACAATGCGCGACCCGAGTGTCACGCCGAGCGCTACCAGCGCGGCGACCAGCACAACGTAGACGATGGCAAGCGCCACGCCGCGGTGCTTCAGGGTCATGCGCTCGACCAGTTCCACCAGCGGCGCGAGCATATAGGCAAAGAAGATAGATATTGCAAATAAGAGCAGGGTGTCGCGAATGGCGTAGACCGTCCCGAGCAGCAGCGCGAACAGGAAGATCGTCCAAATGATGCGAAACGCTCGCGGATCGACCCCTAGCATGATTGTTAGACTAGCAGGAGTTTGGCGCGAGCCGCATTACCTCTCGGAAGTGGCGGCTCTTCGGCCCGCGCCCGCAAGGCGCCATGCGTAAACTCGTCAACGATTTGCAGGATCTCGAAGAGCGTCTCCGGCTCGGTGGCGGGGCGAAGAAGATAGAAAAGCAGCATCGCGACGGCAAGCTAACCGCCCGCGAACGAATCGAGCACCTGATCGATCCCGGGACCCTTTTTTTGGAGATCGGTCTGCTGGTCGCCTACGACCAGTATGGCGGGCAGGCCCCAGGCGCTGGAGTAGTGACGGGGCTCGCGAAAATAGAGGGACGTCCGACCATCATTGTGGCGAACGATGCCACTGTAAAAGCGGGCGCGTGGTGGCCGGAGACCATTACGAAGATTCTGCGCGCTCAGGAAATTGCGATGCGGAATCGCTTGCCAATCGTTTACCTGGTGGATTCGGCCGGCGTCAACCTTCCTCTGCAGGATGGCATCTTCCCGGGTCAGTACGGGGCCGCCCGCATCTTTTATTACAACTCGCTGATGCGGCGCAGGCTGCACATCCCGCAGATCTCGGCGGTGATGGGGCCATGCATCGCGGGGGGCGCGTATCTTCCCGCGCTGAGCGACGTCATCATCATGGTGGAGAAAGTCAGCTTCATGGGACTGGGCGGCCCGAACCTGGTGAAAGGCGCTGTGGGACAAGTGACGGACGCTGAAACACTCGGGGGCGCCGCGATGCACACAACGGTGAGCGGCGTAGCCCACTACCGCGCGGCCGACGATACGGAGTGCCTCGATATGATTCGCCAGCAGTTCCGCCAACTTCCGCCGCCGAAGCCCGCTCGGCGCGGCGCTCCGCCACAGGCCGGCGCGGAAGGGCTGTACGATATTCTGCCGGACGACCATCGCCTGCCCTATCGCGTGGAGGATCTGCTCGAGTGCCTTCTCGACGGCGACGATTTTCTGGAGTTTCAACCCGATTACGCTCCGGAACTTCTCTGCGCAACGGCGCGTCTCCACGGACGTCCTATCGGCGTGATCGCCAACCGCCGCGGCTTTTTGAAAAGCCGCGATAAAGCGCGGATTGGTGGAATCGTGTACGCCGAGTCGGCGCGGAAAGTAGCGTATTTTGTCGAGAACGCCGAGCGGCAGCGCCTGCCGCTTCTCTATCTGCAGGACGTCTCCGGGTTCATGGTGGGCGTGGAGGCCGAAAGCGAAGGCATTATCCGCGCGGGCGCCGAGATGGTCGAAACCATGGCATGTGCGACCGTGCCCAAAATCGTCGTCACCGTAAACCACGCGAGCGGCGCCGGCTATTATGCGATGGCCGGACAAGGGTTCGACCCGAACTTCACGTTCTGCTGGCCGACGGCGCGAATCGGCGTGATGGAAGGCGATTCCGCTATTCAGGCGATTTACGGTCCCGAGATCGATAAGGCGAAAGCCGCCGGAGAAAATCCGGCGCCGGAACTGGAAGCGAAGATCGCGCGGACGCGTGCCGATTACGACCGCTGGCTGGACGCGAAGTATGCGGCCGCGCGCGGGCACTGCGATGCGGTGATCGATCCTCTGGCGACTCGCCGGATTCTCGAAATCGCGTTTGAAGCAGCTTGCGAACGGGAACACACGGAGCACCTGCCCGTCGTGCTGTTCGAAAACCATCCGGACGGAGCGCGCCGGTGATCCGCATCGCCAACGGCCAGGGATTCTGGGGAGACTGGCTGGAAGCCCCAGTCCGGCTCGTCAATGGCGGACCTCTCGATTACCTGACACTCGATTATCTCGCCGAAGTGACGATGTCGATTCTGCAGAAGCAGCGAAAGGCCGATCCGAACCTTGGATATGCGCGAGATTTTCCGCCGCTGGTTGCACGCATCGCAAGGCAGATTCGCGATCAAGGAATACGGCTGATCGCGAACGCCGGCGGAGTGAATCCCATTGCATGCGCACGCGAAGTGCGCCGGCTCGCTCCCGGGCTGCGGGTGGCGGTCGTGCTCGGAGACGATTTGATGGATCACCTGGACGAATTGATGGCGGGTGGTCACGAATTGCGCAACATCGATACCGGGGAGCCGCTGGCCGGCGTCCGCTCCGCAGTACAGAGCGCGAATGCCTACATCGGCGCGTTTCCGCTCGCCGAGGCGCTGAGAACAGGCGCGAATATCGTGATTACCGGACGGTGCGCCGACGCGGCGCTCGCGCTCGCGCCGATGATTCATGAATTCGGCTGGACTCCAAACGATTGGAATTTGCTGGCCGCGGGCGTGATCGCGGGCCACGTAATCGAGTGCGGCGCGCAGGCCACCGGCGGCAATTGCCATGCCGATTGGCAGAGCACTCCCGATTTCGCGCACATCGGTTATCCGATCATCGAAGCCGATTCTGGCGGAACGATGGCGATCGCCAAACACGAGAACACCGGTGGTCGCGTGACGCTCGCCACCGTGAAGGAGCAACTGGTCTATGAGATCGGCGACCCGCGGCGCTACATGACTCCCGACGTTATCGCCGATTTCACCAGCATTCAGCTTCAGGACGACGGACCCGACCGCGTGCGCATCACCGGCGCGGAGGGACGGCCGCGCCCCGATACGTTGAAAGTTTCGCTGTCGTATCACTACGGCTGGAAGGCGACCGGCACGCTGGTGTACTCTGCGCCCGATGCGCTCGCAAAAGCGCGGGTTGCGGATGATGTGGTGCGGCAGCGGCTGGCGGATCTGGGTCTGCAGTTCGAAAAAATCCACACGGAATTCTTCGGTGTGAACGCGTGTCACGGGCATCTGGCGCCGCGCGTAGCTGAACCGGCGGAAGTACAACTACGGATCGGCGTTCGGGACCGGCAGAAAGCGCCGGTGGAGCGCTTTACGCGCGAACTGATCCCGCTGGTGCTTAGCGGCCCGCCGACCGCTACCGGCTACGGCGAGGGACGTCCGCCCGTGCGGGAGATCGTTGCTTACTGGCCCACGCTGGTACGACGCGAAATGGTCCGGACACGAGTGGAGGTGGTGGAGTGAAAATTCCGCTTTCTCAAATGGCCCACGCGCGGTCCGGCGATAAGGGCGATATTTCGAATGTCGGCGTGATCGCGTTGCTGCCGGAATATTATCCGGTGTTGGTCCGCGAGGTGACGGCGGAGCGGGTGAAGGCGCATTTCGGGCCGCTCGTGAAGGGGACCGTTACACGCTATGAACTGCCCAATCTGGCGGCATTGAACTTCGTAATGGAACAAGCGCTGGATGGCGGTGGTACGATCTCCCTGCGGACGGACGCCCAGGGCAAGACCCATGGCGCCGCGCTATTGACATTAGAAATCGAGGTGAGCGCCGATGAGCTTGCTATTGATTGAGCGCCAGGAACGAGTCCTCCACATTACGCTGAACCGGCCCGACAAACGCAACGCGTTTAACGAAGAGATGTGCCGTCTATTAGTGGACACCATTGCGGGCGCGCAGAACGATCCGCACGTGGGCTCCATTTTGATCGATGCGAACGGGCGCGTGTTTTCAGCGGGTATGGATCTCGATGAAGCAGTTTCGCCCAATGGCATTGAGGCATCCGCCATTCATGAAGACCTCTTTTCGCTGGGACGCATATCGAAGAAGCCGATCATTGCCTGCATCAATGGACCGGCCTTGGGCGGCGGGCTAGGCTTGGTGGCGCAGGCGCACGTGGCGATTGCGGCACAAGGTTCTTTGTTCGGTCTGACTGAAATTCGGATCGGCCTGTGGCCGTTCCTGGTCTTTCGATGCGTGGAAGAGGCGATTGGCGCAAGGAGAGCGCTGGAACTCAGCATGACGGGCAGATTGTTTTCGACACAGGAGGCGCTGGCGTGGGGACTGATCCACCAGGTCGCGCATGCGTTCGAAGTGGAAGACAGAGCGGCCGCCATCGCCAGAGACATCGCCAAGGCGAGTCCGGAGGCCATCGGCATGGGCTTGGAATATGTTCATGGAGCGCGAGGCAAGAGTTGGACGCAGGTGGGGGAGCTTGCCGCGAGGCTGCGAGCCAAATGCATGGTGAGCGCGGATTTCAAAGAAGGCGTGGCCGCCTTTCATCAAAAGCGCGAGGCACAGTGGCCGAGCATGCCGGCGGCTCCGTACACTACGTCCTCGCCGCTGGCGTCTACGGGTTCAGACGTTGACGATAAGCCACATTTCGAAGGCCCTGAATAAACGGTTCTGGCCTCTTCTGCCCTTAGTCGGTCTGGCCGCACTCACGCTAAATGCAGGGCAAGCGCCGCTTGCGACCCAACATTTGACCTTCTACAAAGACGTGCTTCCAATTTTGCAGGAGCATTGCCAGGTGTGCCACCGTCCGGGCGAAATTGCACCCATGCCGTTGGTTACTTACAAGCAAACCAGGCCGTGGACGAAAGCCATCCGGCAGGCTGTCAAATCGCGGCAGATGCCACCGTGGTTCGCCGATCCCGCTATCGGGCATTTCGCCAACGATCCTTCTCTGACGGCGCCACAAATTCAGACGATTTGCGATTGGGCGGATCACGGCGCGATGGCGGGCGATCCCCGCGACGCTCCGCCCCCGCCGCATTGGGCCGCTGGATGGACCATTCCTCAACCCGATCGCATTGTTGAAATGCCACGGCCCGTCGCAATTCCAGCCCGCGGAGACGTCGAATACACTTACGAGATTGTTCCGACCGGCTTTACGAGAGACATGTGGGTACGGATGTCCGAAATCCGTCCATCGGCTCGCGATCATGTGCATCACGCCGTGGTGTACATCCGGCCGCCCGATTCAAAGTGGCTGCGGCGTGCTCCGGTTGGCGCACCCTTTACGGCTTCGACATTGAAGGACCCTCAGGACCGCCGCGACGCGATGTGGACCGATAGCGAAGTGCTGCTTGTCTATGCGCCAGGAAGCGCACCGGACCAATGGGCGCCGGGCCGCGCGAAATTCATTCCCGCCGGCTCGGACCTGGTGTTCCAGATGCATTACACGACGAACGGCCGTGCAGCGAGCGACCAGTCCAGTATCGGCCTGATCTTCGCGAGGACGCCGCCGAAGCAGCGTGTGCTGACGCTACAACTCACGAACGATAAATTCGTCATTCCGCCCGGCGTCGACAATTACCGCGTGGAGGTGCACGGCACTTTGCCAAATGAAGCCACTTTATTGAGTTTTTTCCCGCACATGCATCTGCGCGGGAAGCGCTTCGAATACAACATTGTTCATCGCGACGGCTCCGTAGAGCCGCTGCTACGCGTAAATTACAACTTCTACTGGCAACTGAGTTATAAGCTGGCCACTCCACGCTTTCTGAAAGCCGGAACTGAATTACAAGCTGTCGCCTGGTTCGATAATTCGCGAAACAATCCGCATAACCCCGATCCGGAGAGCGCCGTCACTTGGGGCGACCAGACCTACGATGAAATGATGGTGGGCTTCTTCGACGTGGCTGTGCCAGCCAATGTGAACAAGTGGCAATTTTTCAAGCGCCGCACAGCCGCCTCTCGATCATCGCAGTGAATCGAGGATGCGCCGCTTGGACGATTCGTCAACGTCCAAGCTGACCGCATATTTCTTTCCAACCAACGCCCCTTCCTCTTTCAAATGCGCAGTGTAGTAGTCGAAGTAATCGAAAGGAGACACGCCGCCGCGCACCATCTGATACGAGCGGATGGCCTGCTTCCATTGATCGAAGACATCGGAGACATCCACGAAGATGTAGGGTTTAAAATCTTCCGAATCTTCCCAGTTGTCGGCATAGAAAACGCCCTTAAGGCCCCGATAAGGAGGATGCGCCGTTTTGACCGCTTCCAATTCCGCCATTAAGACCGCATCCACTACGATGGCGTGCGTATTTCGATGGTCTTTGTGGAAACTGTTCTTCCAGTGAGTAATGACGTAAGTAGGCTTCACCTGGCGGATAATATCGGCAACGTATTTTCGCGCTTCCTCGTCATTGGGGAGCATGGCGTCGGCATACGGTCCGATAATCACTTCGGCTCCAAGCGCCTCGCCGGACGCGATTGCCTCGCGTCGCTTTTGCTCGGCGTACTGCGCCGGAGGCATGTTCGGATTGCCCGCTTCGCCCAGCGTCATATGCAGGATGACAACCCGGTCGCCCAACTTTTTCTGGTGAGCAAGAATCGCTCCGGCAGTCAAATCCATATCGGCAGCATGAGCGCCGATGGCCAGAATGGTTCGTTGTTGCGCGCTTGCCGAAAGGCCGCAAGCGGCAGCGAGAAATCCCATCGAAATGAACTGGCGAATGCTACTGAACATGATCCTGTGTCCTCATGATTCGTCCCGCAATCAGTTGTAGAGCAAATATGGCCAGGGCATCCATAATCGCAAGAGAGAGCCCTAAACGGACACTCCGGCTTTCAGCGATCCGTCCCGCAAGCAGCGGAAGAGTGATGCCCCCGAACAATGCGACGCCAATTAAGATTCCGAATACCGTGCCCGAGTGACTCGCATACCGCGATCCGGCGAGCGCCAGGGCCGTGGGGAAAATGGCCGCAATGCTCAGGCCGAGCAAGATAGTTGCAATTGCCGCGACGAGAAGTGAAGGACCTAGAATCAGCAACGCAACGCTGGCCGCAACTCCTAACGCACTGGCAAGCATCAATATCTGACCATCAATCCGCAAGGAGATCCGGCTCAAAATAATACGAGCCAGCATCAAGGCTCCCCAATAGGCGGCCAGAAGATAAGAAGCGGTTGCAACCGTCGCTCCCAAAGTCCGCGTCAGGTAGGACGTGATGTACCCGCCCAGAATAAATTCATTTCCCGATTCGAAGAAAAGAAGTATCGCGAATGCAATGACGAGTGGCTGGCGAGCGAGCCGTATTACTTCGGCAAATGGCACACCTCCGCCCTGTTGCGCCCTGGGAAACGATAGCCGGAGACTCAACGCAACGGTTACCAGGGTCAACGCCGCCGCGGCATAGAGAATGTCCTTCAATCCAAGCACATCCAGCAAGGCTCCGATGGTAAATGGAATGAACAGGGCGCCGAACCCGAAAAACACGCCGAGCAGATTCAAAGCAGCACCTTTTTTCCGTTCATCCCAATTCAAATCGGCTATGAGCGTGTTAGTGGCCTGGTTCAATGCCGCTCCGCCGATGCCCAGTAAGATAACCGCGACGATCAGTCCGCCGAAATTAGCGACGCGGCCAATCAGGCAGACGGCGCCCGCAACAAACACGGGAGCCACAATAAAGGCGGGCCGCATGCCAAAGCGATCGAGCAAGGGGCCAAGCGCCAGCGTAGTGATCAGCATCGCGAGGTTCAGCGCAAAGAAGAGATTGCCCGCTTGCGCCAGACCGAAGTGAAGGCGCTGGGAAATCAGCGGCAGGATGGCCCCGAGAAGCGCCATCACAATGCCGAAGGTAAACATTCCGGTGTAGGCTGCAATGCTGAGCCAGCCGGGGCGAATTCGCGCTGCGGTTGAGATTCGGTTCATTCGCCGTTGCGCGAGAACAACGCCCTGCTGAACGTCTGGAATACTTTTTGATTGTGATCCTTCTCAATGCCCGGAACATTCGGGGAAACGAACGTGACGGGATTGTGACCTTTCGCAACCAAGCGCACGCCGGTCTCGGCAACCAGGGACATGGCGATAAATACGACAGCCATTGTCGACCCTGCCGCTACTTTTTCAGGACGTCCAATGTCGACTTGAGAATCTTCCGGCGCCACGCAGTTATCAATGGCGATATCAGCCGCGTCCGAGAGCGTTTTGCCAGTCGAATGCGTCGCTTTGGCAGCCTTCGCGTTGGCCAGCGAGCATACCGTGATGACCGTAAGGCGTTTCTTCTTCGCATACAAGGCCGCGTCAATAGGAGCCGCGTTCAACCCGCCATGCGAGAACACGATGATGACATCGCCCGCTTCGAGCGGATAACTTTGCAGAAATACTTCCGCGTACCCTTCTTTTCGTTCGAGCCACAGCAACTCGCGCGCGCCGCCGGGTCCTACGACGTTCGACCACATGAGCCGTGGATCGTAGAGCGGAAAGAAGCCGACAAAGCTCCCATATCGCGGGAAGATATCCATCACGGGAATCACGGAATGGCCGCTGCCATAGAGATAGACGCGCTTTCCCGAGGCAATGGCCGTAGCCATGACTTCGGCCGCCTTTTCGAGCTGACTCTGTTGTGTGGAGTGAATCTTTGCCAACACGCCGGAAATCTGTTCGTAATACTTAGTCGCAGACATAAGTCCTTTTCTTCTTCATTAAATTAGATATGGTCGAAAGCCAGCCGGGCGGCCCCCAACAAACCGGCATCTTCTCCGAGCCGGGATACTTCAATTCGCACTTGCCTCGCGGCGATGGGCTGCGCGCACCGGGTCATCACGCGCCTTATCGAATCGAGGAATAGATCGGCCGCTTGCATCAAGCCGCCGCCCAGGACGATCATCTCGGGATTCAAGATGCTAACGATGTTCGCGATTCCCATGCCGAGATAGCGCGCGCTTTGTTCAATCGCTTCGATGGCGGCCGGATCGCCACGGCGCGCGGCAGAAATCACCTGTTCCGCGGAAACGACGCCGAGCCGCCTGGCCAAACCAGGACCGGCGCCTTCAGCTTCCCAACAACCCACTTGCGTATAGATCTCCGATCTGGACGGATTCAGAGCGAACCAACCAACGGCGCCCGCTATATCGGAGTGGCCGCGTAACAATTGGCCGCCGGCGACGATGCCAGCCCCGATGCCGGTGCCCACGGCGAGAAACACAACATCGTTCAAACCGCGAGCGGCCCCGAGCCAGCGCTCTCCGAGAACATATCCGGCGCGATCGCTATCGATGGCGATTCGCAGCTTAAGCCTGTCTTCCAGTTCCGACCGCAAAGGCACTTCCTCGCGTCCCCACAGGTTCGGCGCCCAGGCGTTTCCCGTTTCGGCGAAATAGATGCCCGGGACAATAATGCCAGCCGGCCGCGAATTGTTGCGCGATGCCGGAAAGGCTGTTTCGGCTTCGCGAATCACTTGCACAAGTTGCTCAATGGTTGCCGCCGAACTTTCGTTTGCGACGGGTAGCTTTTTGCGCCAGAGCACGTTGCCACCGCGATCCACGACCGCGACGCAGAGCTTTGTTCCACCCAAATCAATGGCAATGACGGAATCCATGTTTTCTGAAGATTTCTAACGCGGCGAAAGCTTCACCACCCATACATCGTCCGGCGCGATCCGTTCCCGGATGGTCGTGCCGTTTGCTTCCGTTGCGGTCTGGACAGCATTCCCCGTCACAAGATCGATGGCGCTATAGGACCGATCCGGAAGCTGCAGCGAAACAGAGGGGTCGATGGGCTGATTGCCATGATTGAAGACAAAGATCAAGATGTCACGCCCGCTTTCGAGATACCTCACTTCAGGCGAAGCTCCCGAGACGGTTACCGGCAACGGCACGCCGGCCCACTTCAGCAGGGCCGTGTAGAACCGAATGGCGGCGGGATCGCGGCGAGTTTCGTACGCGGCGCTCACATAAGAGCCGAGTATCAGAGTTTTGCCTCTACCGTAGGACGACAGGACGGCAGCCGCGGCCTCGCTGGGGAATGTCGCAACAACGTGCGCTTGCGACCCAAGCGGTTTCAGAGTCTCCTCGTACCAGCGCGCCGGCAACGATTCGCCGGCCATGAAACCTGGAAGATCGTCGCTTGTCCATTTCAACGTCGTGCGCCCGTCTTTCCCGGTCTGCACGTCCGTTTCGCGGCAGCCCATCACTTCATATAAGCCCATGCCCGGAATGGTTGGAGAAGACGAGCCGTGCTCGTTATTCCACCCCAGCCGTGCCTCGGCCACGAGGTGACCGCCATTCCGCACGTATTCTTTGAACTGCCCGGCCGAAGAAGAAGGAATCATCAACGGATAGGGCAATATCACGAGCTTGTACTGCTTCAACAATGTTTGCGACAAGCGGCTGATGTGAATGAAGTCCACCGGCACATTCGTCGGAAATAGCGCGCGGTAGACGCCGAGCATCGAGTCTCGCTCGATCCCATTCACTTCGCCCTGGGGGCCGCCGTAAACAGTTTCCCGCTGCCGGCCGCCCACAAAGTATGAGAGTGGGTTGTAGACAATCGCAACCTCCGCTTTCGGAGGATGCGCTTCGAGAAACACTTTCTGATTGCGGTTAACGATCTTCGCAATCGATCCGGCCATGCGGCTTCTCTCAGTAACGGTCCCGTCGAGCTTGATGAGTCCGAAGCCGCCCGATTCGTATCCAGTACTCATCGGATACCAGGCGTAGTAGTTAATCGCCTTCGCTCCACGGGAAACCGCGCTCCAGGTCCAATTGCGAAGGTCCTGCGGTGTAACGGTCGGCGAAACATTCAGCGCGACGGTTCCGAAGCCGCCCTGCATTTCTCCGATCCAAAAACCGCGTCCGCCATTTGCAAATCCGAAGGAACGCGTGAAATCGAGCAGCGCGCCGCGCCATTGCACGTCGCGATTAACGAAGGATGAATGCTTTGGATAGAACGACGTGCCGTAATAATCGACCTGCGAAGTCATGGTCCAATCGTCGGGCTGGCCTTCCCACCATAGTGGTGAACTGAACAAGCCGATGCCTGCGGCATGCGAAGTGGCGACTGCATTGGGATCGACGCGTTTCACAGCCTCATAACGGTCGCGCAGATCCTGACCAAGCTTGTTGACGATGAACTCTTTCCAGTCGATGAAATCGGTGTAAGAAAGAATGGTGCTCAGACGATTCGGCTCAACTTGATCCCAAGCCGTGTATTGCTGGTACCAGGACTCGTTGAGTTTGTCGAGCGAACCGTATTTCTTTTTCAGCCACGAACGAAAGCGCGCGATGGAATATTTGCAGAAACAGAACTCCGGATGATAGATGTACGTAGGCGTCGCCCAGTTGATCACATGCGGCTCGCTCCAAAGGTCCCATCCGAGAAACGCCGGGCTTTTCTTCGCATCTTCCGCCAGCGCCGTGTAGAACTTCAGCTCCTCTTCGTGAACACCCGGATTGTCGACACAATAACCCGGAGCGGATTCCGGATGGATGGCTTCGCCATTTGAAGAAACAAACAGCGAATCGGGATATTTCCGGCCAACCCACGAGGGCGCGGAATCCATGTAAACCTGAACGATCACCTTCAGCCCTTGCTCTTCGGCCAGCTTAAGGATGACGTCGATGGTTTGAAACTGGTAGCGTCCTTCCTCCGGTTCTCCGCTTGCCCAATCGATCCAGCAGCGGACGGTGTTAAAGCCGAGCTTCTTAATTTGAACAATATCCTTCCGCCAGGCATCCACCTTCGTTAGCGGATCGCGCTCGAGCATCGGGGCGCGAGCTTTACCTCCGCCGTACCAGACCGAAATGGGGAAGAAGTTTTCGGCGCTGGGCTGTTGCGCAAAGACGTTCGCTGGGGTGAACAGGAAGAAGCAAAGGAGAATGGCGCTAATCCGGAGGCCAGAGCAGGCGAGGCGTGCCTCACGCCTAAAACAGACAACGAATTCCGTGTAGGGGCTGGGCATGCTCAGCCCGGCCGTGATCCTGGCATTTTCGAGAGTAAGCATGGGGCAGCAATTAGGCATCCGGCTAGAACGCGCTGAGGTTGAGAACGATTTGATAACGGTCGCCGCGCATCACCGACCAAACATATTCGAGCGGCGTGCCGTCCGCTAAAACACTGAGGCGCTCGGCTGAGAGAGCGGGCGCGCCTGGCTGCAGTCCAAGTTGATGAGCTTCAGCGCGGCCGAGCGCAATGGCGCAATGCGTCTCGCGAGCTTGCGCCGGCTTCAGGCCATATCGCAATTCCAGCGTTTCATAAAGCGACACCACGCCAAAATCGATTTCGGTGATTCCCGGAACTCGTTCGAGAGCCAGGGCGCCGTCTGAAGCCCCATGATCTCGCCGTCGGCAAGCCGAATGCGCTTCAAACGGAAGACGCTCGCACCCTGATTGATGGCGAGTTTGCCGGCCAAATCCGAATCGGCGGGAATGACTTCGCCGGCGAGCACTCGGGAACTCGCAGTCAGTCCTCGCAGCTTCATCTCATCGCTGAAGCAAGTCAGCTTTCGCGGCCCTTGCGCAACACGCGGATTGGTGACAAAGGTTCCTCGGCCCTGTTCGCGCCGGACGTATCCAGCAGCCGCAAGTGTTTTCAGCGCTTCCCGAACGGTGATTTTACTCACATCGTAGCGAGACGCAATCAGATCCTCGTTCGGAAGCCGGTCGTCAATTCGCAATTCGCCATGCTCAATTTGCCGCTGCAGGATGCCACGGAGCTGGTGATACAGGGGAATGGGCGAAGAACGGTCGAGAACGGCCACCGGGACATGAGGAGAAGATGCCATCAATTTTCGGGACTAAATATGTCTTCAGGTCGTTAGGTCATTATACAGACATGCGGAGGTATGCTCGGCAGTTGTCTGCGACGCCGATGCTATCTTCGTTGCATGTCGACCATGCTTGAAGAAATCCGGCAGCAGCCAGCCGCGATTGAACGAACATTCAAATCGGAATCGCGCAATGTGGAGCGCCTTCGCAAGCATTTTGAGACGCACCGCCCGCGCTTTATCGTGTTGGCCGCTCGCGGAACCTCGGACAACGCGGCGCAGTTTGGGCGGTACCTTCTCGAAATCACCACGGGCATTCCCGTTTCTCTGGCCGCCCCTTCCGTTTACACTCTCTACAAAGCTCATGTCGACCTGAAAGACGCGCTGGTCGTGGCTATTTCGCAATCCGGAGAATCCACGGATACAAATCTTGTTCTGGAGCGCGCGCACGAAGCGGGCGCGATGACCATCGGGATTACCAACGAGGCTAACAGCGCGCTGGCCAAGATGTGTGAATATGCATTTCTTGTGCGCGCCGGAAAAGAACGCAGCGTCGCGGCCACCAAGACCTACACGGGCCAACTCTTTTCGATGTACATGCTGGCCTATGCGCTGGGCGCGGCGATCAAGCTGGACGATTTGAAAAAACTGGCGGATTTCGCGGGCGCGGCGCTGAAGCTGGAATCGGAGATCCGGACGCGCGCCGAGCGATACCGCTTCATGCGGCAGGCCGTAGTTGTAGGCCGCGGCCTCAATTACGCCAATTCGTTCGAATTTGCCCTAAAGTTGATGGAGACTTGCTATGTGGTCGCCGAGCGGTTTTCGTCGGCCGATCTGCTTCACGGGCCGATTGCGATGCTCGAATCGTCGTTTCCGGCATTTGTGTTTGCTCCCCCCGGAGTAACGTGGAAGCCGATTCGCGAACTGCTAGAGCGGCTGAAATCGATCCAGGTCGAAAGTCTCATCATTACGGATCGCAGCAATCGGGAGGCACAGACGGACAAGAACAACGTCGTGACCATTCCAGCGGCGCTGGTTCGTAAGCCGGCGATTCCGGAGGAACTCTTCACTGCAATTCCTTATGTCATTCCCGGCCAGTTGTTTGCGGCCAGTCTCGCCGAGGTCAAGGGACTCGATCCAGACAAGCCGCGAACTCTCAGCAAAGTCACGCTTACACTTTAAGTCAGCCGGGAGGCCGGCCGCGCCTATAACTTCGGACCTTTTATGCGCAAACTGCTGCTTCTTCTGTTGACGCAGGTTCTGGCTGCCGGCGCGCAACCGGCCTATGAGTTTTGGCCGGGAGCACAGTACGATCCCACTACTCCGGCAATCCGAAACGTGCTGGGCTATGAACCCGGTGAGCGCATCACCACGCCGGAGAACATCGTGCGCTACATGGAGGCGCTCGCGAAGTATGCGCCGGATCGAGTGCGTATTTTCGATTACGCGAAGAGTTGGGAAGGCCGGCGGCTGATCTATATGGTGATCGGAGCGCCCGATCACATCAAACAACTCGACTCGCTGCGGCAGAAGTATCTCGAATTCGCCGATCCGTCGGAGACAACGGAAGCGGAGGCGAAACACATAATTCAAAGCCTGCCTGCTCTTATCTGGCTGGCTTACGGAGTACACGGCGACGAGATTTCTTCGTCCGACGCGGCGATGTTGACGGCATACCATCTGCTGGCGGCGAAGAACGACCGGATGGTAGACGCGATTTTCGCCAAAGATCTCGTCATCATCGATCCCCTACAGAATCCGGACGGTCGCGCGCGATTCGTACAAGACTTCGAAATTGCCAAAGGACTCGCGCCGGACTCCGATCCATTTGCGGCCGAGCACAACGAGCCCTGGCCAGGCGGCCGCACCAATCATTACTACATCGATATGAATCGCGATTGGTTTGCGCTCTCACAACCGGAAACGAAAGGAAGAGTGAAGAGCCTGCTGGAGTGGTTGCCGCAGGTGTATGTGGACTTGCACGAGATGGGGGCCAACAGCACCTATTACTTTTCGCCTGAGTCCAATCCTTACAACCCGAACATGACGCCCGATCAGAAAGAGGAACTCTTCTGGTTCGGCAAGAACAATGCGAAATGGTTCGACCGGTTTGGATTCAACTATTTCACTCGCGAGGAGTACGACGCGTTTTATCCCGGCTACGGCGCGGGCTGGCCGGTGCTCTACGGCGCAATCGGCATGACGTATGAAGAAGCATCCGCGCGTGGGCTGGTGATGCGCCGCTATGATAATTCGCTGCTGTTCTATCGCGACACAATACGGCATCATTTCACCACCTCGCTTTCGACACTCCAGGCGGCGGCGGAGCATCATGACGAGTTGATGATGAACTTCTACCGGTATCGCTCTTCGGCAATCGAGGAAGGACGCACGGAACCGGTTCGGGCGTATCTGCTGAAGCGAACGAACGATACGGACATGGCGGATGAACTTGCGAGAACTCTGCTTGAGCAAGGAATCGCCGTGCAGCGATTTCGCGCTGCGGAGCAAGTGGAAGGACAGAGCGTTCCAACCGGCTCCTATCTTGTATCTCTCATCCAGCCCGAAAAGCGCTTGATCCGCACGCTGCTTGATAAAGAGACCTCGATGCCGCAGGATTTCCTTAAAGGCGAGGATGACCGCCGCCTTCGCAAGCAGAACTCGGAAATTTACGATGTGACGGCCTGGTCGCTGCCGCTCCAGTTCAACGTCGAATCGGCGGCGCTCAAGACAATGCCGAAGTCCGGCATCGAGCCGGTCACGATCGACACGTTGCCCAAAGGGCAGTTCACGGACAGAAGCGATGCGATTGATTACCTGGTTCCGTGGAACACGGCCGGCGCGCGCTTCCTGAGCGCGGCGTTGCAGCACGGAATTCGCGTGCTCTCGAGCGACCGTGCGTTCACCCAGGCAGGACACCAGTATCCGCGAGGGTCGCTGATTATCGCCGTACACGAGAATCAACCCGGTCTGGTGGACATGTTGGGAACACTCGCGAAAAATACCGGCGCGGAGGTAGTCGCCACGCAAACGAGTTGGATTGACCGGGGGCCCAATTTCGGGAGTCATTGGGTCCGTGCCATACGCCGGCCAAGGGTTGCCATGGCGTGGGATATACCAACTTCCGCATCGAGCGCCGGCGCTCTGCGATTCGTCCTCGAAAGAAAATTCAACTATCCGGTTACGATCATTCGCACGCAACAGTTAGTGTCGGCCGACCTGACGCGCTATCAGGTGCTGATTCTTCCGGATGGCGGCGACTATGCTTCGATTCTCAAAACAGGCGGCGCGGAACGTATCAAGGCTTGGGTGCGCGGCGGAGGAACACTCATCGCCATCTGCAACGCGATGAAGTTTGCGGCCGATCCAAAAATCGGGCTGCTTGCGCTCACACGGGAAGAGTTGCCGACAGCCAAACGGAATTTTGAAAAGAAGGCCACAAAACGACCGAAAGACGCGGATGCCGACGAAGAGAAGGAACCTGAGGATGCGCGCGCACCCGGCACGCTCCTTTCGTCGGCGGAAGACTACCAGAGATCGATCCAGCCGTCAGATGCGCTGCCCGATTCGTCGCAGGGTGTTTTACTGAAGGTCCTTGTCGATCAGGGGAACTGGGTCACGGATGGCGTTCCGCAATCGGCGTATGCGCTGGTGCAAGGCAATCTCATTTTTTCCCCGATGAAGCAGGACGACGGTGTGAATGCAGCTTATTTCGCGGCTCCCGACCAAGTGCTGGCGAGCGGATATCTTTGGGACGAATATCGCAAGCAGATTGCGTTCAAACCGTTCATCGCGGTTCAACCGGAGGGTGGCGGTTTCACGATCGGCTTCACGGCCGATCCGGCTTTCCGCACTTATATGGATGGACTCGAACTCTTCCTGATGAACGCTGTGTTTCGAGGGCCGGCGCATGCTTCGGCGCCGCAGGACGAATAACCGGGCGCCAAGACCAGAGCCCGTTATACTGGATGCGCCATCACAAGTTGGTTCCGTATTTTCGATGTTTGGATTGCCGCGCATGACGGACCAGGACTGCATCTTTTGTGGCATCATCGCCGGGAAGATTCCGGGCGCGCGCGTGTACGAAGACGGCGATTTTGTAGGTTTCCTCGACGCGCATCCGCTGTTTCCCGGCCATGTGTTGCTCTGCCCGCGTGAACACTACACCACGTTTACAGACGTCCCAGCGGATCTCGTTGGGCCGATGTTCCTGAAGGGGCAGCTATTGACCAAGGCTGTTGGCGCCGCGCTTCAGGCAGAGGGAACTTTTCTCGCGATCAATAACACCGTTAGCCAGACGGTTCCCCATCTCCACCTTCATATTGTTCCGCGCCGCCGGGGAGATGGGCTGCGAGGGTTCTTCTGGCCGCGCAATAAGTATGCCGATTCGAAGGCCATGGAGACGGTCCGCGCCTCCATCGAACGTGAAGCAAAGAAGCTGATGTAGGTACTGTTTCAAGAATTCAAACGGAGGCGTACTTCGAATGCATGCGCCAAATCCTCTGATCGCAGCAGGCGTCGTAGTATCTACCGCCCTGACCGATGCCATTTATGTTCTGTTCAATTCGGCGGTTTCCGAGCGCCGCCGGGTTTCCGCGGCAAGCTGGAGCAGCCTGTGGTATCTGCTCTCGGCCTTCGCTGTCATCAGTTATACGGGAAACTCGGTTTATGTCGTTTTCGCTGCTTTAGGCTCCTGGTTGGGAGCGTTTGGGGCCGTGACCTGGCTAAACCGCGCGGACATAAGATCAGGCGCGCTGGATAAGACAATTGATCCGCATAGTCCGCGTAGTCCGGGAACCTAATTTCCCAGAAATGCCGCTCTGTGAAACGCAAAAAATTTGATGCCAAGAAAGAAGTGAAGGCGATCGCGCGGGAACGTGTCGGCAGCCCGAAGCCGGCCCGCGCCATTGAGCCAAAGTCCGAACGCCGCAAACCCAAGCACAAGAAATCGCCATTGCGAGATGCTAACGAGTAACTAAGTACGGTTATTCGTAAATACAGTAGCGTATCGAAGAGCCGCTCAAAACCGCTCGCTGATGCACGCGGCTCAGTTCCGAGCCACGACCGTCAGGGAGTGGTCCTGCCGCAAAACGTCTTATTTACGAAACGCTGTACTAAGGCAGTCGCATGTGCCCGGTTTATCGAGGCGAGAAAAAGGCTCCCACCAGCTTCAGCAGCAGGGCCAACGCGAAGAGCGGCAGAATCGCCACAACGGCTTTTCCCTTTGTAACGCGGTACGCGGCTGCAGTGATGAGCACAGCCATGACGATCATCCAGATTTCGAAGACGTTCACGAAACCCAGAAAAGCAACCAGAACATGATTTGTGCCCTGCGGCGCGAAAATGTCCAAACCGATTGCGGGCTGCAAGTCGGCCATGCCCGAGGGTTCGCCTTTCGCGTGCAGAATGACCGCCTGCACGACAGCCTGCAGCATTGTGATCAGCGACAACCCAGCCATGAGGTTGAACAGTTCAATGAAGCGAGCCTGAATGCTGATGACCGCACACGCGCCATAAACAATCAGCGCCATGATGGCCCAGAAAACCACCATGATGACGGGTGACAGAAAAACGGCGACCTTCTGTATCATCATGCCGACCTGCATGCCATGTTGGTAGCGCTCCGGATCCATGTTGGGCGGTGGCGGCTGGTTCATCATTGCCTGCTGAACCAGCGGCATGTTCAGCACGCCGAGAACAATGAGGACAATGGAGGCCAGGATTAAAGGAGCAATCCAAAACCATTTCCTGGGCAGACGCTTCGCCGCCGCTTGCGCATCGATGAAGAAGTTGAACATCCCGCCGAAATCGCTCATCGGGCTCTCGGGTTCCGCCGCAGGCAATACCTGATCCGCCATAGTTTCACTCCTCGGGCTTTGATAGCTTGCAGGGCATTATACCCGTTTGTGGACCCAAGGGCACTACGGGTACGCTGAAAGATGAAAGCGACTCGAGTGCAAGCAAGATTCATATCCCATCGAAGAAGATCCACATTCGGGTGTTTCCTTGCGTCCCTGGCTGTCGCCCTTGTATTCATGCTGCCGGTTGCGTGTTCGCGCGAATCGAGCCCCAAAGAGCCCGAGCGTCATTATCAAATGACAGGCGTAGTGGTCAGCCTGGACGCCAAGCTTCAAACGGCCACTGTCAAACATGGACAGATCAAGGGCTGGATGGAGGCGATGACGATGGAATACCCGGTCCGTTCGAAGAGCGATTTCGCAAAGCTGCATGAAGGCGATAAGATCACCGCCACCGTTGACGTGAGCGGCTCCGATTACAGCCTTAGCAACGTCCAAGTACAGAGCGGTTCGCAGTGATTCGGCCTTATACCGCGCCTGGGAGCGATCCCTTCAGACCGGCCCCACCGGTCCACGTTCGCACGTGGCGCGCCTTGCGCGGCACACTGGAGCCAACCATTCGTCTCCTGTTCGAAACCGAAGTTCACGTGTATTCATTTTCGATCGCGGCGAATGTTCTACTTTCGTTTTTCCCGTTTGTTCTGACGATGATTCTGATCTGCCGGTGGGTGTTCCGCTGGGAGGCGGGGGTACGAGCGATCCTCTACGCAGTCGGAGACTATTTCCCGAACTATCACGGTGGCGGCTATATCGATATCGTGGGCTATCTGAACACTGCGGCATGGGACCATAAAGGCGTCAGCCTGCTATCAATCTTGTTGCTGTTCATCACGGCAAACGGCATATTCGAGCCATTGGAAGTGGCGTTGAATCGCGCTTGGCGAGTGCGCAAGAACCGAAGCTATTTGCGCAATCAACTCGTAAGCCTCGGCATGATCTTTGTCTGCGGCACGCTCGTGCTGTTATCCACAAGCCTGACCGCCTGGAATCATGAGTTCATCACCAAGACCTTTGGCTCCAACGCCGTGACCGAATTTCTCAGGAATTTCCTGTTCCGGGTCGTCGCCATCCCACTAACCATGACGGTTATTTTCCTGGTCTACTGGCTTTTGCCGAACAGAAAGATTCCGATTCGACGGGTTCTCCCGGCGTCAATCGCGGTCGGCCTGTTATTGGAGGGGTTGAAATATGTCGACCTGATGACCTGGCCTTGGCTACTGGCGAAACTCAAGGGAGAGGAGGGCCCGTTTGTACACTCGGCATCGATCATTGTCTGGGCGTTTTTCGGAGCAATGATCGTGCTTGCCGGCGCGGAATGGGCCGCTCGCGTAACACTTGGAGGCGATAGCGCTGTCGGGAATCCGGAGCCCACTCCGGCAAGAATCGCTCCGCCGCTTACACCGGAGCGGGTGGAATAAAAGGAGAAGCAGCAACGGGCGGCAGCTTACCATAGGATGACAGTGGGAAAACGGAAGGGGTGTCGCGAGTCGTCGAGGGCGTGCCGACATTGAGGTGGCAACCATGGCTCAGCGGCCCTTATCGGAATCGACTCGTGACGACACTGGTTCCGGCGGTTCTGCCTCCGAGCGCCAGCGACAGGCCGCGGGCGGCGCGCCGGAGCCTCGAAGTATGCCGAAGCAGGGGGCGGGCGACTTGCAGGAACAGCTCATGAAAGCCGAGGCATTGCTGCGAGAAACGGAATCTCGCTTACAAGAGCAGAGAAACGCGATAATCAGCCTGCAACAAAAGCTTGAAATCCGCAATCTCTCACTCGAACGGCTGCAAGCGCAATTTACAACGGCGGCCGATGCGGTAAACCGGCTGTTGAACGAACGGCAACAGGTGCGCAACTCGCGATGGATACGTTTGGGACGGATGCTGGGACTCGGACCCGCTATCGGGGATGACCTGCCATGATGCTCCTGCGATTTTCGATTGGGATTTTACTCCTGATTTTGAGCCCGCTCCTGCTGCTGGTGAGCGCCGCAGTTTTGTGTGCTACCGACCTCTGTTTCGCTGTATTCGGCCGAAAACGCCTTCCGCCCGCAGCCGCGGCCGATAATCGCGCCGCCAGTGTCGTGATTCCAAACTGGAATGGCCACGATCTGCTGGAGAAGTATTTACCGAGCGTGATCGACGGAGTTTCCGGCAATCCTCGAAACGAAGTGATTGTGGTGGACAACGCGTCGACTGACGGCAGCGCGGATTTTGTAGCCGAACGATTTCCGCAGGTACGGTTAATTCGTTGCGACCGAAATCTGGGTTTCGGCGGAGGATCGAACCTCGGTTTCCGGGAAGCCAAGAACGACATCGTCGTCTTGTTGAACAGCGACATGCGGGTGGAAAGCGACTTTCTGGCGCCGCTGCTGGAGCCGTTTGCCGACCCCCTGGTTTTTTCGGTTTCGTGCCAGATCTTTTTTTCCGATCCCGAGAAGCGCCGCGAAGAAACCGGCCTTACGCAGGGCTGGTGGGGACAAGGGCGCTTCCGGGTGAGACATCGCGTCGACGACGAGATCGCGAAGCCGTTCCCGTGCTTTTACGGCGGCGGCGGATCGAGCGCTTACGATCGTCACAAATTTCTCGAACTGGGCGGCTTTGACGAAATCTTGAAGCCGTTTTATTACGAAGACACAGACCTGGGCTTTATGGCTTGGAAGCGCGGATGGAAAGTCCTCTACCAGCCGCGAAGCATCGTCTATCACGAGCACCGGGGCACCATCGGCCGCAAATTTTCGCCGCAGTATATTCAGGGCGTTCTCAAGAAGAATGCGGTGCTGATGGTGTGGAAAAACATTCATAGCTGGCGGATGCTGCTGGCCCATTTCGCCGGTTGTTTCGCGAGTTCGGTGCATACGTTGATCTCTGGGGATCAACCCGGCAGTTTCAGCTTTCCGGGCCTGGCTAAAGCGTTTTTTCAAATCGGCGGCGCCGCTGCCTCACGATGGCGGGCGCGCAGCCTGGCCGCGGTCAACGACCGTGAAGCGTTTCGAAGGCATATAGGAGGATATTTTCGCGATCGTTTCGATGCGCCGCTGGAGCCTGTTCCTTCGCGGCTGCGGGTCTTGTTCGCCGCCCCTTACGCCATAGAGCCCCCGCTGCACGGCGGAGCCGTATTCATGAAGTTGACGCTTGAATCGCTGGCGCCCCTTGCGCGTTTACACGTCATCGGAATGCTCGATCGGCCGGATGAACTGGCGCGGCAGGAAAGCCTTTCGCGTTTCTGTCAATCGGTAAGATTCAATGTGCGACGGCCCCTCCGGACCAAGCAGCCGTCGTCCCGTTTGCCACACGCCGTGCGAGAATTTGCCGATTCCGAGTTCGAGTGGCGGCTTCACAGAACTCTCTATCAGGAACACATCGATGTAGTGCAACTCGAGTACACGCAATTCGCGCAGTACGCAGGCGACTACAAATATATTCCTTGTTTCCTCTTCGAGCACGATCTGTATTTTCAAAGCGTGGCCCGCACAATGAACGGGCTGACAGGCGCCGGGAGACGCGTACAGTACGGCCTGGAGTATCTGCGGGCTCTGCGCTACGAACTTCGCATGCTGCCGCGGATGACGCGCATACAGGTATGTGGAGAGCACAACGCGGCTTATCTGCGGCAGTTTCTACCCGATCTGCGTGAACGCCTCGATACGGACCTTCGCGCCGGTATTCAAACCCGGAATTACGAGTACTCGCGAGATGGCCGCGAACCGAACACACTGCTTTTCGTCGGCAGTTTTCGGCATGAACCGAATGTGGAAGCGCTGCGTTGGATGGTGTCCGAAATCCTGCCGAGGATCACAGCCATGAAACCGGAGGCTCAACTGGTGATTGTCGGGTCGGAGCCGCCACCGTCTCTTGGTTTCCTCGTGAACCATCCCAATATCCGGTTCACCGGCTACGTCGAAGACATCCGCGGCCCGCTTGCTCGTTACGCCGTATTCGTTTGTCCGGTTCGCAGCGGTTCCGGCGTGCGGGTCAAACTGCTCGAGGCGTTCGCGGCCGGAATACCGGCGGTATCGACGTCAATCGGCGCCGAAGGCCTGGCGGGCGCGAGCGGGGGCGTCTGCGAAATCGCGGATTCATCCGATGAGTTCGCGAAAGCAGCCATACGTCTACTCGAGGACCCGCAACACAGCGACGATTTGGCCGCTCATGCGCGGCATCTGGTTGAAACGGAAAAAGACGGCGCCGTGATTACGAAGCGTCTGGAGAGCATGTATCGGAAAGAAGTGACGCTGCGGCGCCCATCGGCGGCGCTGGATGGCGAAGCAGAAACGGAGTGTGTTTCGACCCGTGCCGGAAAGGGATCTGCATCAACGGCCTGGTGAACGAAAGCGCGAGGGAAATCCTGGCGCGGAGCGATTCGGATTGCGATAAGCTGTGAACCGGCCAGCCGCGAGTCTCGGCGGTCTGCTGAAGGAGGGCACGCATGAACAACGATTTTCCCCGCCGGCGCTTTCTTCAAACGGGAGCGCTCGGCGTCGCTGGCCTTATGAAGCCGGGAGCAGTACTGCTCGAAGCACAATCCACTGGCTCAACGAGAGCGACGTCTCCGAGCGATCGCGTCCGGTTCGGCATGATCGGCGTCGGCATGCAAGGATCGGGACTGCTTCCGAATGCGATTAGCTTGCCGGGGGTCGAATGTGTAGCGGCAGCCGACCTTTACGACGAACGCCACACGCTGGCGAAACAAATTACGAACAATCCGAGCCTGCCAACCACAAGACAATACCGCGAATTGCTTGACCGCAAAGACATCGATTGCATTGTCGCCGCCGTGCCCGATCACTGGCACAAACGAGTGGTTGTGGACGCCTGCAACGCCGGTAAAGATATCTACTGCGAGAAACCGATGTCGCACAGGGCGCCTGAAGGCTTCGACATGATTGCCGCGTCGAAAAAGAATAACCGCATCGTGCAGATTGGTTCGCAGCGCGTCAGCTCCGTGCTGTGCGCGAAGGCTCGCGAGATGTATCATGCGGGCGCAATCGGCGACGTCGAGATGGTGGAACTGACCATGGGCCGCAACAGTCCCAATGGCGCGTGGGAATACCCGCCGCCGCTGGACGTTTCACCGGCGAACCTGGATTGGGAAACCTGGTTGAATGACGCCCCCAAAATTCCTTTTGATAAATACCGCTTCGCGCGCTGGCGTTGCTGGCGCGAATACGGGACCGGCGTCGGCGGAGACCTGATGGTGCACCTGATTAGCGGCATGCTCTTCACGCTTGGATGGAATGAAGCCCCGCGCTCGGCATCGGCGCTGGGTGGAATCTTCCGATGGAAGGACGGCCGCAACATGCCGGACATACACGCGGTGCTGTTCGACTATCACGGAATTCCCGTGTACGTCCGGCTGGGGCTTGGCACGGAAACACCCGAACTTGCGCGCTTCATGGGCCCGAAAGGGATACTTGACGCAAGCGGCAACGAGCTCCGGTATTCGCCGCAAACGGGAAAAGATACCGAACCCAGTTACTACTCGGCCAGCTTCCCGGCGAAGATGCGCGAAGAGTATGAGCGGCAATGGCATGCCAAGCACGATCCCGTCCCCGGGCACGAGCCATTGAGCGATGGCGCTTTGTATGAAGGCCACAACTGGGATGACGTAAAGCCGCACCTGTGGAACTTCTTCCAGGCGGTAAAGACCCGCAAGCCCGTAACGGAGGATGCGATGTTCGGTAATCACGCCGCGCTTGCCTGCCACATGGCGAACGAATCGTATTTTCGAAAGAAGCCGGTGTTTTGGGACGCTGAATCGCGCGACATCAAGAGCTAGGGAGATGCAGGGCGCTTCGCCGGCACTCAAGTCTTGACATCGTTCGATGTAGCGGATAGTTTACGGCCTTTCGATACTATGGAGTGTGGACCTCACTGGGCTCCTGGGCCTTAACGATCCGATCGGCTTTTTCATTTGTCTGACAGGCTTCGCGCTTCAGATTTGGATCGCACGAAAAAACAGGACGACACTGATCATCAGCTCAATCGTCGCCGTCGCGGGTTTCTTCACGTTTCTGACGATGCAAGAGAACGCGGCTCCGCCCTATCGGCGTACTTATCCAAACATCGTTCGCATCTGGCTGCCGGGGCTGACGATGGCTTGGTGCATCTGCGTCATGTTCATGTGGGCAGCCATTACGGTACGCAACCGCATTCCGGCTTTCAATCCCAAACGCCGGGCGCTCTTTCGCGCAACAACCGCCGCCATCTGCGCGGCGCCTGTCGCTGTCACTGCATTCGGCATTCTCACGCGAAAGAATTTCATCGTTAATGAGATAGATCTCAAGTTTCCTTCTCTGCCGCGCGACCTGCATAACCTCCGCCTGGTGCAACTCAGCGATATTCACTTAAGTCCGTTCTACCTCGAAAAAGATCTTGTGCACGTCATCGATGCGGCGAATGAATTGCGCCCGGACCTCGCCATCGTCACCGGCGACATGATTACCAGCGTCAACGATCCGCTCGACGTATGCCTCCGCCAGCTAAGCAGGCTCAAGAATGTATCCGGCATCTGGGGTTGCATGGGCAATCATGAGCGGTACTCTCACGTGCAGGATTATGCGGCGGCTCGGGGCGCATCGCTAGGAATCAAATTTCTTCGGTTTGAGGCGGCGCGCCTAAAGTTTGGAAGCGCGGGACTGAATCTGGTTGGGGTCGACTATCAGCCTTTGCATTCGGATTATCTGCTCGGAACCGAGGAACTCGTCAGTGTTGGCGATTTCAACCTTCTGCTATCCCACAATCCCGACGTTTTTCCGGTTGCTGCGTCGAAAGGCTTCGATCTTGTGATGGCCGGGCACACGCATGGCGGTCAAATCAATTTTGAAGTGCTCGACTATAACTTGAATATCGCCGACTTTCTCACTCCCTATACAAAGGGCTTGTACACGCAAACAGCTTCCTCTATTTATGTAAACTCGGGCATTGGAACCATCGGCATGCCGATTCGCCTTGGTTCTCCGCCGGAAATCACACTTTTACGCCTGTGCGCTTCTTGATTCTCAGCGATCTCCACGCCAATTTCGAGGCGCTCACGGCCGTGCTCACCGACGCGGAGAGCAAGTACGACAAGGTGGTCTGCTGTGGCGATCTGGTGGGCTACAATCCCGACCCGGCGGCGATCGTGGACTGGTGCTCCGGCCATTGCGCTCACGTAGTACGCGGTAATCATGACAAAGTCGTCGCGGGAATCGACGACCTCGAATGGTTCAACCCGATCGCACAGGTCTCCGCGCGCTGGACAATGAGCCAGTTATCGCAGGAGCAACTGCACTATCTGCGCGACATCCCGCGTGGCCCGGCCGTGTTGGAACACTTCGAACTCTTCCACGGCACACCCTTCGACGAAGATGAATACGTGTTGTCTGAGAAAGTCGCGGGACAGAGCCTATCCGCTTTGCAGATGCCGCTTGCGTTTTTCGGACACACCCATGTCCAGGGCGGTTTCTTCCGGCAACACCGGCGGCTCGGCATCATCAAAGCTGTACAACTCGACGAAAGCGAATACGCGATTCAACTGGAGCCGGATCTGCTCTACATGATTAATCCCGGATCGGTAGGACAGCCGCGAGACGGAGATCCGAGGGCGGCTTATGCTCTCTACGATTCGGACGCCCGGCTGGTGACTTTACGGCGCGTCGAATATCCGATCGCCACGACCTACCGGAAACTGAAATCAGCCGGACTTCCCGATGCTCTCGGCCTCCGTTTGTTCAACGGGCAGTGAAGCGCCGATCGGCGCCAGCGGGATGCTCTCGATCGGGTTTCCGAAATAATCGCGCACCCGCTTGGCCGCGACCGCGCCGACAACTTTCGCAAGCTCCGGATCGCCGGCAAGACGGATGCGTTCGAGGCTGCCGAAATGGCGCAGCAGCTTTTCCACGGTCTTGGGACCTACGCCTTTCACCTCATGCAACTCCGACCGGAGCCTGTTCGTGTCTCTGCGGTTGCGGTGGAAGGTGACGGCAAAACGATGCGCCTCGTCGCGAATCATCTGGACGAGATGCAGAATCGGCGAGAACTTGTCGAGAATAATGGGCTCGTCTTCCTGCCCATACACGTAAATCCATTCTTCGCGTTTCGCAATGGACGCAAGAGGCTGATCCGTGACGCCGATTTCCTCCAGCGCCTCGGCCGCCGCGTGTAGTTGCCCAAGGCCGCCGTCGACGATCACCAGATCGGGAAATTTTATTTGTTCCTCCCGCAACCGTGAATAGCGCCGGGTGATCACTTCCCGCATCGACGCAAAATCATCGTTGCCTTCCACGGTTCGAATGATGAATTTGCGGTAATCGGACTTCTTCATGCGGCCGTCTTCCCAAACGACCATGCTGGCCACTTTGTCCGTGCCTTGAATGTGCGAAATATCGAAACACTCGATGCGCTTCGGCGCATCCGGCAGACTGAGAGCATCCTGCAATGCGGCGCCAATCAGCTTCGAAGAAGGCTTCAACACCCGGAACCGCTGGTCGAAACTGTTCTTTGCGTTCATTTCGACAAGCGAAAGCATCGCTTTTTTGGTCCCGCGCTGCGGCAGCAGAATCTCCACTCTCCGGCGGCGGCGTTCCGATAACAACTCTTCGAATTCTTCGCGATCGTCGAAGTCCACCGGCACGTGAATTGTGTGCGGGATGTACTCCTGATTGAGGTACACCTGTTTCAATAGCGCGCCGCAGAACTCGCTCGGCTCGAACTCGTGCTGATCTTCCCAGAAGAATTCACGGCGATCGACGATCCGGCCATTTCGAAGGTGAAACAGGTTTACGGCCACTAGCGGCGCTTCCGCGTAGTAGGCAAAGACGTCGGTGTTTTCGCCCTCGGCAGCCGCCATTTTTTGCTTTTCCTCACCTTCGCGGACCGTGGCGATCAGGTTCCGCAGGCTCGCCGCTTCTTCGAAACGCATGTCCTCGGCGGCCGCTTCCATGCGGCTTTCCAGTTGCCTTACCAGATCGCCGTGTCGGCCTTCGAGAAACAAACGCACACCCTGGACGGCGGCCGCGTAATCCTGTTCCGTCGTCAGACTGTCTACGCAAGGCCCCAGGCACCTGTGGATGTGAAATTGGAGGCAAGGATGCGAATGCTTGCGGCCGAAGTCGATTTTGCACGAAGGCACTTTGAAATGCCTGTGAATGAAGTGAACCAATCGGTACGCAAGATTGGCTGGGAAATACGGGCCGAAATACGAAGAGCCATCCTTGACAAGGCGGCGTGTCACGTAGACCCTGGGAAATTTCTCGTTCGTCAAGCGTATGTACGGATACGTTTTGTCGTCGCGCAGTAGGACATTGAAACGCGGCTTGTACTGCTTGATAAGGTTGTTTTCAAGCGCCAGCGCTTCCTTGTTGTTGTCGACTTGAATGTAATGGACGTCGCGGGATTCGGCGATCAGACTACCCGTTTTCGCTTCAGCCAACCGGTCTTCGGAAAAATAACTGCGTACACGGCTCCGGAGATTTTTGGCCTTGCCAACATAAAGGACAGTCCCCTCGCCGTTTTTATAGAGATAAACGCCGGGCGCGGTGGGAAGCTGCGCTACTCGTTCACGAAGATCCATCGGCAGCTATACTTTGATTGTGACACGCAGGTTGTGGATTCCGGTTCTTCTCGGCGTGTCCGCCTCCCTCCCTCTGCTTGCGCAGAGTCATCAGCAGCCCACCGCAAAGCACGACAGCACTCCAGCGGCTTCAGCGCAGGCGCAACAACCTCCCGATGAAGACAATCCTCCGGAAGAGGACGAGGAGCAGAAACCCGAGCAATATACGTTCAACCCCCTAAAGGCCAAGCAGGTGCTCGAAATTGGCATGTTCTACCTGCATAAGTCGGAGTATAAGGGCGCGGCCAATCGTTTCCTCGAGGCAACGAAGTGGAATCCGGGATGGGCTGAAGCGTACCTGCGTCTAGGCGAAGCACAGGCGAAACTAGGACGTACAGAGGATGCGAAGAAGTCTTTCGCCAAGGTGATTGATCTCGCTCCTAAATCAAAGGAAGCTCGCGAAGCTGAAAAACGGAATCGGAAACTTTAGCGCCGCCGGCATTAACCGTATTTAATACCCAGTTAAGGATAGTTTCATTACAAGCTGGCACGATGGAATCGAGCCAGACAGCTCAGTAGTCGTCAAAGGAGATATGTCTCAATGAAAAAGATTGCCAGTGTGATGCTCGGTCTCGCCTTTGTGCTTGGCACGGTTGCTTTCGCCCAGGACGCGCAAAGCAACGACAAGATGGCCGGCCAGCAGACCACCAAGACCAAGAAGCACAAGAACAAGAAGAATAAGAAAGCGAAGAAGGGCGACACGACCAACAGTTCGACGGCCCCAGCCCCTCAGAAGTAAACGAGTTCCCAAGGTTCCATAACGGCGCAGCCTTTTCGGCTGCGCCGTTTCATTTGTTGTGGCAAAAAATTTCAGCGGGGGCATTTCCTGCTATACTGAATAAGTCTTCTGCCCCGCATCCGTCCTTTTCTGGTGGTATCCCTCCACTTTCTCGGGTCTGAGAGTTTCCGTTTTGAAGCTTTTGATTCGTTTTCAAGGACGTTTGTGCCGCTGGCCGGCACTGGGCCCTTTTGAACAAATGAATCAATTTTCTGAACTAACTCTACATCCGGCAATTCACCGGAATCTACTCGCGAATTCTTTTCTGCAGCCTACGCCTGTCCAGGCGCAAGCCATTCCGATCGCGCTGACTGGAGCCGATATCGTCGCCACCGCCCAGACCGGCACCGGCAAGACTATCGCCTTCCTGGCGCCTATTCTGGAAAAACTGAGTAAAGCGGCGCCGTCGAGCGCACAGCCAGAAACCCGGACGCGCATCCAGGCCTTGATCCTGAGTCCGACTCGGGAGCTTGCCATCCAGATCAAGGACGCCTTCGATCTCCTGTCCGTAAATATGGGCCTTCGCGCCGCGGTTGTCGTAGGCGGGATGAGCGAGCAGACTCAGCTCAACGCAATCAGGCGAGGCGTTCACGTTGTGATAGGCACGCCAGGACGCGTAGAAGATTTTCTTTCGCGCTCGCTCATTAACTTCGGGTCCGCCACTACATTGGTGCTCGATGAAGCGGACCGGATGCTTGACATGGGATTTCTACCCGCCATCGAGCGCATTCTTCGTTCTTTGCCATCGGACCGGCAGAGTCTCTTCTTCTCGGCCACGATGGACAAATCCATCGAGCGCCTGATCCAGAAGCACTCGCGCAAAGCGGTACGCATCGCAGTCGGCGGGTCAACCGCGAAAGCGCCGGAACAAATCGATCTTCACTTATATGAAGTCGAGAGTGATATTAAGCTCGGACTGCTTCGCCATATCCTGGATCGGGAAGCGGGGTCGTTTCTCGTGTTCGTTCGCACAAAGCACGGGACGGACCGACTCGCGAAGAAGTTGTCACGCCTCGGAACGCGGGCCGTCGCCATGCATGGGGATCGCACCCAGAATCAGCGCAATCAGGCGTTGGCCGGATTCCGCGACGGCCGCTATCGCGTCTTGGTCGCAACCGATGTTGCTGCCCGCGGCATTCACGTCGATAGCGTGGCGCACGTCATCAACTATGACCTGCCGCAGGCGCCTGGCGATTTCATTCATCGTGTTGGCCGCACCGGCCGGGCCGGGCAGCGGGGCACTGCATCTACCTTCAGTTCGAAATCGGAACGCAGCGCAATTCGCCTCATCGAACGTGAGTGCAACCTTCGATTGCAGCGGCAAGAAGTATCTGCCGGAATTGCCAGCGAACGGGCGCTTATCGAAGAGATGGGTCCCGCGCCCGCGCAAATCGAAGCGCCGAAACTTCACTCGCGAGAACACGTTCAGGCACACCACAAACGGCGCGGGCCGAACACCCCCAAAGCCGCCGGCGGTTTCCGCACGGGCGACAGGTTTGGACGTCCAAAGCGCAAGCGCTCCGCTTAAAGCCGGGCATGAGGGGCGCTTATTCGCCTTTGAGCTGGTAAGAAAGCCTTCGGAATATCCGTGTCAATCGCCAGATCGAAACAGCAAGGAAATCTATCCCCCGGCGGTACTGGACGAGTGAAGGCTAAGCATCGCCTTGCGGGCGTTAAGTCAACGTCCGCAAACGATCCTGCTTACTCAGTATCTCTTTGATCCGCACGCCGAAATTCCCGCCCACTACGACCACTTCGCCGCGTGCAATGACAGTATTGTTGACGATGACATCAACCGGCTCTGAAACCGAGCGGCCGAGCTCAACGATCGATCCTGTCGTCAGCTTAATCAGGTGTTTCAACGGCAGTTGAGCGCGGCCGAAAGAGACGCTGACCGGCATCTCCACGTCCAGCAGAAGATCCAGATTCTTTGTATTGACCGGGACGCCGGAAGCGCTGTCCTTTTCAGCCGCGCACATAGCTGCTGCCAACTTGGGATCGACAAACAGATGCAACGCAACTCTCGTTTCATCGCGGAATTCGATTTCAAGTCCCGTCGGAGCATCGCGTGAGACCGATTCAGGCGCCGAAGTCAGTTGCCGCGGGGGCCTGACGGCGATCTCGCGCTTGAGCTTGCCCGAGAGCACCGAAGCCAACGTGTTTACTGCTTTGGCAATCATCTCCCGGGCGGCTGACAAGGCCGTTTCATCATTCGCTTCAATGGCGCTCGTGCCTGCCAGGAGCTTGCGGCCAGTGGAAAGCCAGAGGTCGCGCGCGCCGCCCAACAGCAGCACGGCTCCGGGAAACTCGCTAAACTCACTCAGAAACCAGGCCGATGAACCAGCCGGCAAATCAGGGGCAGCCACGCGTCGCACCTGGACACTTTCGCCGGTCATGCCGCACAGTGCTCCGGCAAGTGCATCGGCCAGCATTTGCTCAATCCGTTCCAGGACAGCGGCAGCCGTATTCACGGATTGTATCGAGCCGTGCATGTATCCTCTCCTTGACTCCTCACGCCGCGCCCCGCTCGCGAGGCCACTGTTTCTGCATATACGACCGAAGGCGCAGTATTGCTTGAGATTTGAGCTGCGATATGCGGGACTCGTGCAGATCGACGATTTGGGCGATCTCGCGGAGCGTAAGCTCTTCGTAGTAGTACAGGCTCAACACCGTTTTCTCGACGTACGGCATCCGATCGATCGATCGCGCCAGGAGCCTTTCCAATTCCGAGCGTTCAAAGATGTAGGAAGGCCACGACTCCTCGGTATCCGAGACGTACCTGAGCAGATCGCGCCCTTCTTCCTCGGTTCCCGAGTTTTCCAGGCTGCCCAGGGTCAGGCCGCGAGCATCGCTCAGCCAATCCTGATATTCCGCCATACTCAAGTTGAGGTGATTCGCAAGCTCGTCTTCAGTGGGGCTGCGCTGGAGTCTCTGCTCCAGAACCGCAATTGCGGCTTCGATCAACTTCGCGCGTTTGCGCTGTTGCCGGGGCGCCCAATCCAGTTCCCGCAGGCTGTCGAGAATAGCCCCGCGGATCTTATACTCCGCATAGGTCTTTAATTTCACGTCGTGCGCCGGATCGTATCTGTCGATCGCGGCGATCAATCCGACGATCCCGGTTGAAATCAGGTCGTCGAGGCTGACGGAGACGGGCAGCCGCTCATGGATACGACGTGCAATCAGCTTCACTTGCGGTAGGTGGTCCAGAATCAACTGCTCACGCAGTTCGGGCAGCATCGTTGGCGTTGTGTAGGTCGTTTCCATTGGCTTCCACTCACTTCACAGTTCCGGCACAAATCACGCGCACGCCAGGCGGCACTTCGTTGTGTCCCAATACCGTTGTCGACGGCAGCGCATGCTCGGTCACCTGCCGCACAAAATAGCGCACGGAAGAACTGGTCAGAACCACCGCGTTTCCCTCCACCCCTTGCAGCGCGCGCTGAAACCGCTCGACCAGACCGCGGATCTGTTGCGGCGTCAGATTCAAGTGGCTGTTGTGTTCCGCGTGCTCAACCGCGCTTTCAATCAATCGCTCTATTTCCGCATCCACGAAGTAAACTGCCAGATCTCCGGACTGGTTCAAATGTGGCTTCACAATGCTGCGGCGAATTTGCTGCCGCACAAACTCGCTCAGCAGAACTTGATTGCGCGTGACGGCCGCCCCTTCGCCAAGAGCTTCCAGAATCGACACGGAATCCCGAATGGACGCCCTTTCTCGGAGCAGATTTTGAATAACCTTCTGGACTGCCGCCAGAGACACCTGTTTCGGGACCAGATCCTCCACCGCTTTCGGATGGTCCTGGGCAACGCGGTCCAAAAAGCGTTTCGTCTCCTGCCGCGTAAACAGCTCGCACGCATTCCTCCGAATGACCTCCATCAGATGTGTGCCAACAACGCTGACAGGGTCGACAACCGTATAGCCGGTCTGCCGCGCCTTGTCGACTTGATCCGTGGCAATCCAGACCGCCGGCATATTGAACGCCGGTTCGCGCGTCGGCGTGCCAGGGGGCACAACACTCGCATGCGAAGCCTGAATGGCCAGTTCGCAGCCGGGTTGGAGTTCGTAGCGCCCGACTTCCATTCCCTTGATGCAGATCATGTATTCCCGCGCTTTTAGCTGAAGGTTATCCGTCACGCGCACCGGCGGCAGCACGTATCCCATTTCGGACGCGAGCTGCCGGCGAATCATCTGAATCCGTTTCAGCAGCAGCGAATTGTGGCCGCCTTCCACCAACCGCATCAGCCCGAGACCCACCTCGATCGACAGTGGTTCCACTTTCAGAAGCGTTTCGATGTTGTCGCCGGCCTTCACGAGACTGCCCGCGGCGGGCTGGTTTTTCTTCGCCTGTTCCGACGCGCGCAGTTTCCATCCCGCGAAACCGGCTCCCGACGCTAGAATCAAGAACGGAATTTTTGGAAGGCCCGGAAATGCCGCCATTGCCGTCAGCACGCCGGCAGCGAGCAGAAGCGGCTCGGATTTGCCGAAAATCTGTTTTCGGACATCGGTTCCCAGCTTCGAGTCGGAACTTGCCCGCGTGACGATCAAGCCGCCACAGATGGAAATCATCAGCGCCGGAATAACCGTCACCAATCCATCGCCAATCGTCAGTATCGTGTACGTTTCGAAAGCGTGGCGCAGGTCCATGCCGTGCTGCAATACACCGATCAGAAATCCGGCGATGATATTGATTCCGGTGATGATGATGCTCGCAATGGCATCGCGCTGCGTAAATCGCGAGGCGCCGTCCATGGCCCCATAAAACTCGGCCTCCGCCGCCAGCGATTTCCGGCGCGCGCGCGCTTCATTCTCGTCGATGAGTCCGGCATTCAGATCGGAATCGATCGACATCTGCTTGCCCGGCATCGCGTCCAGAGTGAATCGAGCTGTTACTTCCGAGATACGGACCGCGCCGTGGTTGATCACTACATATTGAATGGCGATCAACACGAGAAAGACGACGGCGCCTATCACGAAATTGCCGCCGACCACAAAATTTCCGAACGACTCGATTACGTCGCCGGCCGCTCTCGTTCCGGTGTTGCCATCCAATAAGATCAAGCGTGACGACGAAATGTTCAACGCGAGCCGGAACAGGGTCATCAGCAGCAGTGTGGTCGGGAACACGCTGAATTCCGACGGTTTCGTGATGTACATCGCCGACAGCAATATCACTACGGAAACCGTTATGTTTGCGGAAATTAGCACGTCCAGCAGCGCAGCCGGCAAGGGCGTAATCATCGCCAGCACGATTCCCAGCACGGCTATCGGCACACTGGCCTCACTCCAGTTGAACGATCGCACGGCCACCTGCCACGATCGCTGCATGGGAATGGCTTTGGATGCGTTCACTCGAAGTTCGTTCTCCACATTACCGTCTATTCAGTGTTCGGTAGATGTGAGCTAGAACTTCAGCGACAGCACGATATAAATTTGGAGGAATTTCCTGACCTACGTCGACCGAATGGTAGAGCGCCTGAGCCAGCGGTTTGTTCTCGATGACGGGAATATCGTACGCCGTGGCGCGCTCCCGGATAAGCTGAGCCAGAAAGTTTTTGCCTTTGGCGACAACAGCCGGGACGCTGCGGCTGTCCATTTCATAGCGCAAGGCTACTGCGTAATGCGTGGGATTCACCACTATGGCCGTTGCCTTGGGGACCGCCTTCATCATGCTCCGGCGGGCAGCCTCTCTCTGCAAACGCCGGATGCGGACCTTCATCTGAGGATTACCTTCCGTCTCCTTCATCTCGTCCCGGACTTCCTGCTTGGTCATCTTCAAGTCGCTGCGAAACTTATGCCGCTGGCGGAAGAGATCGACCAGCCCTAGAACGACTAGGATCGTTGTAAGCTGCCAGAGTAATTGCTTGACGAGCGATCCTGCGTGAGCGATTCCAGCCATCAGCCCGCCTGCCGCGAGATTGCTGATCTCCGATTCTTCTCCGCGTAGGGCGATTAGCAGAACATAGGCAATCGCCGGAATAAGCAGAGCCGCCCGCACCGTGCTGGTCAGATTCTCCATCGGCAACTGCTTCGCTCTCGAAAAGAAATTAAGCCGCTTCACGTCGGGCGCAAGCTGCTTCACCGCGAGCCCAAATCCGTTACTGCCCAATTGAATCAGCAGGACCAGCAGAACAATCATTCCGCCAACTCGCAGGAGGTTGAGCATTCCCGGGAAGATCAACTGATCGTAGATTTGAACAAGCCGTCCAGCCGTCAGCGGATTACTGGAAAACGCTTGCCGAAATAAAAACGAGATGAAGACCGTAGAGCCGCGCCAAAGGTCCTCGATATAGCTCAAGAAGACGATGAAAACAGTCGCCAATTGAAGAGCCGCTATGAAGTCCCGGCTGACGGGAAATCGCCCTTCCTTTCTCGTCTTTTGAAGCCGGCCTTGTGTGGGCTGTTCGGTCTTCTGTTCGGCCATGAGCCTTGTGGATTACGACGCAACCAGCCGGAATAGTCCGTCGAGAATCTGCCTCGCCCAATCGGCGTAAAGACCGGGCCACCTTGTCAGACCAGCCCCAAGAAATAGGAGTGAAATAATAATCTTTGCCGGAAACGCCAGCGTGAGGAGTTGCAACTGGCTTTGAAGCCGGCCCAGCACCGAAAGTCCTTGATCCACCAGAAAGAGCAAAGCTGCAACCGGCAACGCTAGTTTGACGCCGGAGATAAACATGTTGGTTCCGAGGCGCAGCAGAAGTGCTATTGAACCCGTTTCGAATTGTCCGTTATGCATCGCGAAGACGTCCGCAGAACTGGCCAGCATCCGAATGAGATGGCGATGGATGCCAAGGCCGAAGAACAACAACCCGGCAGCAATCTGCGCGAACACTTGGAACACGCCTGAATCCGCTTGACTGGTCGGATCAAACGTCGAAGCAAAACTGAAGCCTGTTTGAAACGAAATCACCTGGGCGCCAAGCTGGAACGTCTCGGCAAGAAAGAGCAGCGCCAAACCCATCAACAACCCGGCTGAAGCCTCCATGAGCAGCGCCATGAGGAAAGCCGCGCCGCTTATGCCGGCCGGCGCCTCGGGCCAAGTGGGAAACAGCGCGAACGTGATTCCCACTATCAGCACGATTCTGGCAGCCTGGGACGTGTATTGCATCCCAGGGAGCGGAAGCAGGACGAGGGCGCCGCTGACGCGCGTCGACGTCAGCATGAACCCGGACACCGCCTCCATTCCAAAATGCACGTTAACGGGCATATTTGGATAGATCGGCCAGCAAGCGCTCCGAGTAGGTAATCAGCCGCATAAGTATCCAGGGCAGCACCAAAAGCAGCGCGACAAATAAGGCGGCCAGCCTGGGAACGGCGCCGAAGCTGGGATCCTGAATTGACGTCAGCGTCTGTAAAAGGCTGATGACAACTCCGACAATAAACAGGATGCCCAGCAACGGCAGACACAGCCACATCGTGAGTATCAGCGCCTGCTGGATCAGTTGGATGGCTAATTCCTGGTTCATAACTTAAGTAAGTGTCTTCACCAGCGATCCGATGGTGAGGTTCCAGCCGTCGATGAGCACGAACAGCAGGATCTTGAACGGAGCGGACACCATCACCGGAGGCAATTGCACCATGCCGATTGAAAGCGTAATCGATGCAACCACGAGATCGATAATGAGAAACGGCAGATAAAGTACGGCGCCGATTTGAAATCCGGCTCGAAGCTCGGAGATGATGTAGGCGGGTATCAGCACCGTTAATGACAGATCATGCGGCGTAGCCGGGGCGGGTGAATGCGAGATATCGACAAAAAGCTGAATATCTTTCTCCCTTGCGAAGCGAAGCAAGAAGCGGCGAAGCGGTTTAGCCGCTACATCGAGCGCCTGCTGGGTTGAAATTTTCCCTTGCTCCATCGGCTCCCACCCAGTCTGGTAGATTTCATCGACCACCGGGCGCATCACCAGCAATGTCAGAAACAACGCCAAGCCAATCAGAATTTGATTGGACGGAACTGTTTGCGTGCCGAGAGCCTGCCGCAGGAAGTGCAGAACAATCGTAATCCTGAGAAACGGCGTGAGGCACATCACTATGGCCGGCAGAACCGTAAGCGCAGTCAGCAGAAGCACGATCTGCAGCGGCACACTTTCGGCTTTCGATCCCGCAGTATTTCCGAACGAGATGCCAAGCAAAGAATCGGGTTTCGCCGCCGACGCGATGGCGGGAAAGAGCACCGCGAACACAAATACGGCGACAACTTGCTTGACAAGAATCCACGGCATAGGCTGACTTCGCCAGATACCGGGTATTCGCGGCTCCGATGGTACGGCTGCGCTATTTTGCGTTCCGCGCATAAGCGAACATCTCACCTTCCGCTGGAACGATTTCTTCCCGGTTTGCAATATGCTCTTCCATCAGCAACGAGCAGCCTTGGGGGTAGGTGCAAATGAGTATTCGCCGATTGCCATTCCTGACAAGATGCAGTTGATGGCTGGCTGTCAGATGCACACGCTGAAGAACTGCGACATCTACGGACTTGTCCGAGTCACCCCAGAGCTTTCTGTGCATTTTGCCGTTCGGCCAGGAGAAGCGAAGCGCACGGGAGCCTGTGTTCATTCGTTTCGCAAACAGCCACAACAGACCGAGCAGCCCTATCACCAATAGGACGGCGCAAAAACGATAG
Organism: Bryobacterales bacterium KBS 96; assembly: GCA_000381625.1. GTDB lineage: Bacteria > Acidobacteriota > Terriglobia > Bryobacterales > Bryobacteraceae > KBS-96. The sequence continues at coordinate 4,756,545 of KB906767.1, read as the reverse complement.
AGAGCGTCCATTCCAGAGACTTAGTGCGGATTGCTTATTCTTCCTCTCGAAAGTCTGTTATCCGGACTCCGACGGTGTCCTCGATAATCACGATTTCACCGAAACAGACTAGCGCTCCCCCGATCAGAATGTCGACATTTTCCCCGGCGGAGCGCGGTAGCCTGATGACGCTATCTGTTTCCAGTTCGAGAATGTCTTCGAGTGTCATGTGCTTACGATCGAGCTGCACTTCGACATCGAAACACAGGTCCGAATATCCTTCGATTTCCTGTATCGGGCTCATGCCTAGCTATCGGCGAACTACGGCGCAAACTGAAGAGCCGGCAATCCAGATGATCGCGCAAATTTCGTATGAGTACGTCTATGGACGCGCGGGCATAATGCCAGGGATGTTCAGCCGGATGCGATAGACACTGGTGCTGGCGGTGATGTATAGCGTCTTTCCGTCTTTATCGCCCCAGGCGACGTTGCCTACCCTTTCAGGCGTCGTAATCGTGGCGAGATGTTTGCCTTCGGGCGAAATAATCCAGACGCCGCCTGAACCCGCGCCGTAAAGATTACCCTTCTTGTCGACCTTAAAGCCGTCCGGACCGCCCGGCCCTTTCTCCCCCTTTGCGTCGAGAAACACGGAGCCATTACTGACGGAGCCATCCGCCGCGACGTCGTACCGCATCCATGCGAGTCTCTCCGAATCGGAGATGTACAGGAATTTTTCATCCGGTGAAAATGCGATGCCGTTCGGGCGGCTCAAATCTTTGATCACGAGTTGCAGCTTGTCCCGATCTGGCGGCGATCCTGGTTTTTGTTGACGAGCGTTCGGAATCCGGTAAACTCCATTGATCTTTAATTCCTTATGAGGGTCTTGGTCGCTCTGTGTTCGCAAGCCATACGGAGGATCGGTGAAGTATAACGATCCATCGGACCGATAAACCAGATCGTTCGGGCTGTTCAACTTCTTGCCTTGGAACGAGTCGGCCAGTACTGTAATTTGTGCGGACGGACTCATTGATTCCAACCGCCAGACGTTGCGCCGTGCGTGTCCGGCGACGGTAAGCTTGCCATCCGCATCGAGAGTCATGCCATTCGAACCAGGCTCGGGGCCGTTGTATGGTGCGGTTCCCAGATATCCGCTTGGGTGCATAAATACGGTCGCGGTTCCACCCGGGGTCCATTTCATAATGCTGTTGGCCGGAATCTCCGCGAAAAGCAGGCTTCCGCCGCGAGTCCAGACCGGCCCCTCGGTCCATTTATTGAATCCCGTCGCTACGCGATCGAGTCGCGCATCCTTTGGGATAATCTGGTTCGCGAGCGGATCGATGCGTTGAATCTTCTGGGCCGACGCTAGCGGGATCAAAATCGCCAGGGCCAAGCTTCCACACAACAAGGTTGATTTCATTGAGCGACATTCTACACCCAACTTCAGCCATGTGGAGCGCTCATGGCGGAAGAAGAAGCACTGGCGCAACCGGCCGAGCATTTTTCGACCGCTTCAAATCAGCTAGCGGATCAGATTAATGGTGTCTTGATTGATCTGGTCGGCCGATGTCACAACCTTGGCGTTTGCTTCGTAACTCCGTTGATAGACCATCAGATTGGTGAACTCCGTTGCGATATCGACAGTGGAAGATTCCAGGTTTCCGCCGAGAATTTGGCCTCGCCCTCCTGAGCCAGGAACTCCGATCGATGCGTTCGAAGTAGCTCCCGTTACGGCATAGTTGTTGTTGCCGACGGCCAGGAGTGAATCGGGGTTGACGAAATTCGCCATGGCGAGTTGGCCCATGGCGACCTGCTGGTCGTCCGAGTAGTGCGCGAGGATAACGCCGCCGTCTCCAATTGAGACACTGGTCAGCTTCGCCGAAGGTGAACCATCTTGTAAGTTGCCCGACGGAGCCGAGATCTGATTGTATTGGGTAAGCAGCGGCGTTGTGCCGTTGTACAGGTTGAAGTTCATCGCCATGTTGCTTGCGCTATCGGTCAGTCCCGCTATATTGATCGCGGGCGGCGCGGAAGGTAAAGGCGCTACTAACGTTCCCGTGGAATCGAATGCCAGCGTGCCGCCGCCCACAATTGGACTACCGCTCACGTCGCCTGCCGGCACGCTTCCCTGCCATTTCCAACTGCCGCTGCCATTGTTCCAGAAGTCGAGCGTCACCAGGTGCGATGCGCCCAGGGAATCGTAGACTTCCATCGACGTGGAAAACGACACGTTCGTGGCGGATTCGGCCCCCGCTGCTACAACCGGAGAGGTCGCGTCCAGGTTGGCGGAAATGCTCATATTCTGCGTGGCGACCGGAGCCTTCAGAGAGCCTTGCGGGACCGTGATATTCCCGATCGCCCCCGTTGTACTTAGTTGCCCGTTAATCGCGGACCAGCCTTGAACATATTCTCCAGTTGCTGTTCGAAGCGTGCCATTTGCGTCCGTCGTGAGATTGCCGCTGCGAGTGTACATCGTTGCGTTATCGGAGTTCTTCACGACCATGAAGCCGTCGCCCTGGATCGCCACGTCGAGAGGCCCTGTACTGCTCTGTGTGTGCCCCTGCGAGAAAATGCGCCGGGTCAAAGGTGTCCCAATGCCCATGCCGACCTGGGTCTTTGCATCCCCGATGCTTTGCGACATCAGATCATAGAACACGGCGGAGTTGGCCTTGTAACCGACAGTGTTCAGGTTGGCCAAATTGTTTCCGACTACGTCGATCGCCGTCGACTGGCCATCAAGCGCCGAGAGGGCAGTGGAAAGTGCTGTCAACATTCGATTTTTTCCTTTACTGATTAAGATTGTTGCGCTCCGGAAGCGCCGCTCGTTCCGTCCGGGCTTCCACCAAACGATTGGCGAATCGCACTCACATCCTGGCTAATGTTGATGGTCTGCTCCAACTGGCTGAATTGAGCGAGCTGGGAAACAAATTGTGTTCCATCGGCAGGATTTAGCGGATCCTGGTTCTTCAACTGAGCAACGAACAGTTGCAGAAAAGTGCTCTCGTTCGCCAGCTTGTCGACCGGGTTGTTTGTTACGGTGTTCCCGGCGGTAGCGCCCGAAGAGCCCGTTTGATCGTTACTGCTGGTGCTAGGTATCGTCATGTAGTTTCTAGTTTCAAGCTCCTCTCGTCATGCCACGCAGACTACGCGTCCGTATTCATCGCTTCCATCCATTGCTCATTGGGCGATGGTCGCCTGCGCCCTCCTTGTGAATAGTCTTCGGCACGGCTCTGGGCGCCTTGTCGCGATTGATCGGAGGCGCCGCCATCGTTTCGCACCAACTGGTGCATTGCCGGCGCGGGCTGCGTGCCCGCAGCATTCGATTCCATACGCCATCCGGCGCGCTCCAATCCGGATTGAATTGTTGGCAGATCGTGGCGCAGAGTCGCGGCCGTGGCTGGATCTGTGCTCCGGACAGCAATCTGTATATCGCCTGCACGATCCGAAACGCGCACACTCACGGTCTCTCCGGATTGGCCTTGCAATCTGAAGGTGATGTCTGTTTTGGGTTGCAATGCGGCTGGTCCGTCCTCTTTCTGCATCGGCATTGCTTGCAATGAACTTGACGATCGGGCCGAATTGAGCTGATCGGGGGCTTTGATGTCGGAGCCCTGACCGGGCAAGTTTACGATGTTATCGATCCGCGCAGGCGAATCCCCAGCGGGTGAAGAAGATTGTCGCCCTCGATCTTCGTCCGGGGACTTCCCCCCGAATTGAGGTGTACCGCTGAAGGCGGCGCTCGCGGTTGTCGCCGTCACGGTGGGAACATTCACCGCCGCCGTGCCGGTACTTCCCTGTGCCGAAGAACCGTTGCGGAACAGCAATGTGTCTCCGTTTATCTGAGGCGCCGGCGCCGTGTTTTGCGGCGCGGTTTGCGAGGGCGTCGGATTAAGCGCCGCAGCCAGAGCGGAAGCACTTGTTAGCCGGGAAGCAGAACTCTGCGGCACTGCCGCTGCGGCGTCCAAAGAGTGTGCCGGACTTCCCGGTTCCGGTAATAGATGAGCCTGGAAAGCTAGCGTTTCGGAGCCGGCGGCGGCCTTGGACGTATCGGGCAATACCGAAACTTGTGGAGCGCCGGGAGTCGCCGGTAACGCTCCTGGCTTTGCAATAGACAGAGCGTCGGTGGTCTGCGCTGCCGGCTTTGCGACTAGCAAGAGCGTAACTGGCAAAGGCAGAGGGATCGAGATCACGGTTGCACCGACATCGCTCTGTGGGGGCGGCGCGGGTGATGCATCTTCTTTCTGTGTGTCGGCCGGTTTCTGCGTTTCCGCCGGAGGAGCCAGCTTCGCGGCGTTCTTCGTCTCCGTAACTGGGATTGATTGCAGCGCTGATTCGATATAGCCGGCGAGCTTTTGCGCCTTGACGCTATCGGCATCTATTAGATCGCCTGCAAGCGACACAGCGGGATCCGAATCATCTACCGCTGCTGCCGGTGGAATGCCGGAGGGTATCGACCAGCCTGTTTGCAGCGAATCGACTTTTAGTTGATTGGACAATACGCAGCCATTAGTCCGCAGCTTGCCGGAGGTCTGCATAGAAGAAGTCTTGGCGCCGGACAAACTGTCCAGGCTTGCGCCAAACAATTCAGAAAAGCCATCCGCTGCCTGGCCAGAAGCTTCTGCTGCCGCATTGTTCTGATTCGGGTTCAATTTTGAAACGCCCGATCCAACATCGGCAAAAACGTTGGCCGCGAACGGGTGGAATAGGCCAATCAGACCCGATGAAGTTGGCAAAGGCATTGGCACACGTGCGAGATTCTTGCATGCCCGATGCCAAACGCGCCAAATCACTGATAGCAGGTAAATGACCCTTCTTAGGAGCTTCTGGGCCGCGACCAAATCATGGCGTGCGGCACATTCTTGCCGCGAGCGATCGTGAATTTCGCCACGTGTGCAGCTCTATTTGCAAGTGATGCGTGCTGGCCCACCGGATGCATAGGCATTCAGACGAGAGACTTCGATGGATTCACTAATCGCAACCGCGGCAAGTGGGATGCGTTCACGTACCGAAACGCTCGATCTGCTGGCGAATAACATTGCTAACTCGGGCACGGCCGGATATAAAGCGGATGAAGAATCGTACAACCTCTATTTCGGCAATAACGCGTGGGAGGGCTATGACGAGGGCAGGCCGCCCGGAGCGGAAATGCCTGTCGTTCAGCGCAACTGGACCGATTACTCGCAAGGTTCGCTTGTGCCTACGGGAAGCTCAACCGACCTGGCGCTCGAGTCGAGCGGCTTCTTTGTTGTCAATACGCCGTCCGGTCCTCTTTATACACGAAACGGCCACTTTAGTGTTGCTAAATCCGGACAACTCGAAACGCAGGAAGGATACGCCGTCAGCGGGTCGAACGGCAAGCCGATTGTGTTGGACCCGAATGGAGACGTGACCATTACCCCGGCCGGCGAAGTGCAACAGAATGGAGCCGTCGTCGCGCAGCTCGCGATCGTGGACGGCGCCAAGCTGGACGCAATCGAAAAGCGGGGGGCCGGTTACTTTCGATTCTCACCAGACACGAAGCTACAGTCCGCAAGCAATCCGCAGGTTGCGCAAGGAAAACTGGAAATGTCAAACGTAACGCCCGCGTACTCGGCGGTGAAGCTTGTGAATGTGATGCGCTCTTTTGAAATGTTGCAGCGCGCGGTGACCATGGCTTCCGATATGGATCGCCAAGTTATTGAGCAGGTTGCCAAGGTTACTTCCTAAAGTTGACTGCCTATCCATCCGAACACTTCTCAGGAGAAGAGCACAACAATGATTCGAGCACTATACAGCGCCGGCAGTGGCATGGCGGCCCAGCAAATGAACGTGGATAACATTGCGAACAACCTCGCGAACGCGAACACCACCGGTTTCAAGATGCGGCGCACGGAATTTCAGGATCTTCTCTATCAGACTGTCGTTCAGCCTGGAACGGCTGCGGGCGCACAAACGGTGGTGCCATCCGGCCTGCAACTCGGCCTAGGCGCCCGGCCCGCGGCAAACGAGATCATTTTCCAACAGGGCGATTTCCAGCAGACGAACAATCCGCTCGACCTGGTAATTCAAGGTCACGGCTTCTTCCAGGTTCGCCGTGCTACCGGCGATGTGGCCTATACCAGATCGGGCGCTTTCCATCTGGATCGCGACGGCAATATCGTGACTTTGGATGGGGATGCCCTCGAACCGCAGATCACTCTGCCGCCGGAAGCGCAAGCCGTGACGATCGCCTCCGATGGCACCGTCAGCTATACGCTGCCCGGTCAAACGGCTACTCAACTCGCCGGGCAGATTCAGCTCGCAAACTTCACGAATCCGGCGGGGCTGAACAGCATTGGAAACAATCTTTACCTGCCGACCGATGCATCGGGCGACCCCACGGTCGGCAATCCCGGAGGGCAAGAAGGCCTCGGCACACTTCAGCAAGGCTATCTCGAAGGATCGAATGTCAGCGTTGTCGAAGAATTCATTAGCTTGATCGAGAGCCAGCGAGCATATGAAGCCAATTCCAAGGTTGTGAAAGCTGCCGATGAGATGTATCAGCAGGTGAATAACATCTCGCAGTAGGACTTTATGCTTGTCTTCTTGCTTGCATTGCAGCTTGCCGCGAAACCCGTGCCGCGAGCCTGTATCCAAATCGAGGGTGACCGAATCCTCGCAAAGCATGCGGCCGAAGCGGAATCAATCTTCAAGGCGGTTTCGCCCGACACTGTACTCTCCTTCGGGCCATCGGTGGGCAGCAGGCGAATCATTTCGAAGCGCGAGGTAGAGCAATGGATGGCGCGCTTTGGCCTGATTCAGCCGGCGAATTTGCAAAGTAGCGGCATGTGTTTTGAGCGTGCAGCTCACCCGCCGGGTCATGGCGAGGTGGAAGCGGCCATTCGGCGGAGTTTGCCGGCAGGCGGGGACATACGGATCGAGTTGGTCGAAATCTCGAAATTTCCAGTGCCGGCGGGCGTTCTCGAGTTTCCACTTTCCGGAGCCGTACCGCCGCCCCAAACGCGCCCTGACGATCCTTTCCTTTGGCACGGACAATTGAGGGGCAATTCGGGCGGCACTTATAGATGCTGGGCTCGAGTACGGCTGATCGCAACGCGCCAAGCCGTCCGGATGAAGGTGGATCTTGGTCAGGGAAAAAGCCTGGATGCGAGTGAACTCGAAGCGTTCAGCGCTCCGGCATGTCCGCTATCGCGCACCAAGGACGAGCGAATAGAAGATTACGCAGGCTTAGTTCTGAAGCGCAGCTTGCGGACAGGCACGGTGCTGACACACGCAATGGTCATGTCGCCACCGGATATCGCCAGGGGCAACCTGGTGCTCGTCAGAGTGGTTGCAGGCGGTACGCACTTGACTCTGGAAGCTCAGGCCGAATCGGACGGATATACGGGGAGAAGCATTTTGTTGACGAACATAAACTCGAAACGGCATTTTCAAGGAACCGTACAGGCCGATGGGACGGTGCTGGTTCAAACGTCGCTCGCAAAGCTGCAAACCGCGAGTCGCAATAGAGAGAGCAACCATGCAGAGCCGCACATTACTTCACAAGCCGATCTGTAGACAGGCAGGCCGGATGCTAGCGATGCTGGCGCTCGTCACGACTGCCTGTTACGGGGCGAAACGAAACAAGCAGCCAAAGGAAACGGACCTATCCCCGATCGATCGCCTGCTTGCCGACACATCATCGAACGGACCGGACTCCCGTCCTTCAGCCGGCTCGCTGTATGCAAGCGACGGGAATCTGGCCGACATGGGCATGGACTACAGGGCGGCGCGCGTCGGCGACATCGTCACCGTGGTGGTGGCTGAACAGGCCACGGCAAACGCTCAGGGAGTGACATCCACGAAGCGAGCATCCTCGGCGAAAGCCTCGGTGAATTCATTATTCGGCCCCAAATCGGCCGCCAGCGCGCTCACGAATCTAGCGGACCTGAACGGACAGCAGCAATTGGACGGTCAGGGCTCGACATCCAGGCAAACATCGCTATCGACAACGGTATCGGCGCGCGTGCTCAAAGTTCTTCCGAACGGAAATTTGATTGTGGAAGCTACTAAGCTCGTGGCGGTCAATTCCGATACTCAGACGGTGTCGCTTCGCGGAATCATACGGCCCATTGATATTGGTCCGGATAATTCCATCAGTTCGAACCGCCTTGCTTACTTAGAGGTGCGGATGAACGGTCGAGGCGTTATCACCGATGCGATTCACCGGCCGAATATCATCTATCGTTTGCTGCTCGGGATACTCCCGTTCTGAAAATGACGACGAAGAATATTCAACGCGCGTGGATCGTCCTGCTGCTGGCTCTGGCCGCTTCACCGCTTTGTACGGCCGCGACCAGGCTGAAGGATATCGTCTCGATCGAGGGAGTCCGCGAAAATCAGCTCATCGGCTACGGTGTTGTCGTTGGCCTGAACGGGACCGGCGATAAGCGCCAGACGTTCTTCTCCGCCCAGACGTTGACAAACATGCTGCAGCGGATGGGAGTGGTCGTAAATCCAACATTCATCCTGATTCGCAATACGGCCGCCGTGATGATTACGGCTACGCTGCCGCCGTTCGCTCAGCCCGGAACGAAAATCGATGTTAGTGTCGCGGCTGTCGGCGATGCCAGCAATCTGCAAGGAGGCTTACTGGTACTCACGCCGTTACGCGCAGCCAACGGGCAGGTCTATGCCGTAGCACAGGGATCGGTAATCACAGGCGGATTTGTCGCTGGCCGTGGCGGCAACTCCCAGGTATTGAACCACCCGACGGCGGGCCGCGTGCCCTCCGGCGCGATTGTCGAGCAGGCTCCGCCAAGCATCGAACCGGATAAGGGCGTCCATCTGCAACTGCATAATGCGGATTTCATCACGGCCGCCCGAATTGTGACTGCCATCAATAAGACGCTCGCAGCCGCAGGGCCGCCTATTGCAGAAGCAAAGAACTCGGCACTGATTGACGTTCGCATTCCCGATGCGTATCGCGCCAGGTCGGTGGAATTCATCGCGGCCATTGAGGGCATTCAGGTGGATACAGACCGCTCCGCGAGGATTGTGGTCAACGAGAAGACGGGGACGGTGGTGCTCGGCAATGACGTACGTATCGCGCCGGTGTCTATTCTGCATGGCAATCTGACCGTCGAAGTGGAGACCTCCTATTCTGTTTCGCAGCCCGCTCCGTTCAGCGGACCGGGAGCGCAAACGGTGGTTGTGCCGCAGGTGAACGTCGGGGTGAAAGAGGACAAAGCGCAGGATGTGAAATTGAAAGAAGGCGCAAGCGTGGACGATCTGGTGCGAGCGCTGGTGGCGATCGGCTCGACGCCTCGGGACATCATCGCAATTCTGCAGAATCTGAAAGCGGCGGGGGCGCTGAATGCCGATATTGACGTACTGTAAAGAGGAAGCAGTGGAATGACGGACGTGGGTTCAGGAGATATAGCGCTGGTCGGCATATTGACGAACTTCGACCCGGCCGCGGGTAAATCCGTCAAAGATACTCCCGAGAACATTGCCAAGGCGGCGACGCAGTTCGAGGCCCTTCTGATCGGGCAACTCCTTAAGTCGGCGCGGGGTTCCGGGGACGGCGGCTGGTTTGGGACCGATGGAGATGAAGCCGGATCGACATTAACGGAGATGTCCGAGCAGGAGCTATCGTCCGCGATGGCTTCTTCGGGAGGGCTTGGTCTGGCTAAAATAATTAAATCGGGGCTGACGAAGACCGTCGAGCACAAATCCCGTTCGAGCAATGGAGCATGACGTGAAAATCCAAGGCGCCAGCGACAGTCAGCCTATTTCGAAAACGAATGAGATCGACCGTGTTCGCGAAACCGGCGGAGCGAAGGAGACGGGCGAAGCAACATCTCCTTCATCGGCGGCGCCCGATTCGGTCGAGGTGAGCGAACTTACCTCGAAAACCCTGAATTCGGTGAACGCTTCCGAAGAACGCATCTCCGCCCTTCGCCGGCAGCACTTGGACGGGACCTACAACATCGACTCCCGGAAGGTCAGCAGCAAAATCGTCGATTCGTTGCTCGAGAAGTAGGAAAGGCGCCGTTCTCCAGACGGTTGTTGTTCGGAAGCGGGCGCGCCAACCGTGAAGAGTGAGCCAGGCACGAACGGACGCCGGCGAACTTCAGCTCCGGAGACGCGGGCAGTGAACTACCCACCGGCACGACGAATCGTGCCCCACAACAAGTGCTAAGGCTGTCGAGAAAGTCGAGCGCCATGATCCGGCTACCGATCACTTCAGTCTGAAGTTGACTTCCACTGTTGCACGAACCGGAACAGGGCTGTTGTTTCGAGAGGCGGGCTGAAAGCGCCATTGCGCAACGGCGGCCATCGCGTTCAGGTCAAGGCCTTTATCAAGGCCCCTGACGACGTCAATGTCCTTTGCGATTCCATCGGTATCTACGGTTAGCTTAAGCACGACCGAACCTTGTATCTTCTTCCTTGCCGCTTCGTTCGTGTATTGTGGCTCAATTTTGTATATGAGCTTCGGCAGCACCTTGACTGCAGAGAGAGGCAGGGGGGCCGCCGCGGAAGGTTGGCTCGAATCACGCGCCGCGGCGACTGGAAAGGCAAGTGCCGCGATCAACATGGAAGCGACCGCAGGGACAAGCGCCAGTCGCGCTACTTTCGCGGAATTCGCGGGGGAAGAAAAGCGGAGAACATGCATGACTCTGCTCCTTAGTTGGGATTTGCGCCGGATCATTCCACAAGCGAGCGACGGCACTGACGAGTGCTTGCGGGCCACGCCGATCAGCATCTCGGCATAGGCGGGCGCCGGTACACCCGCCGCCAGAACGCGGTCGTCGCAGGCTAGTTCTTGTTCGTTGCCCAAGCGGGCCGACAGCCACCAAACAAGAGGATGGAACCAATAGATGGCTTCCACCAGCTTGGCCAGCAATAGCGTCCAGTTGTCCCGCCGTTCCACATGGGCCAGTTCGTGAAGAAGGGCGAAGCGTTTGGCGTCGGTCGTCCAATCGAGCGCCGCGCTCGGAAATAATACGACCGGCCGAAACCATCCCCAAACGAGCGGCGTCTGGACGGGCGCAAAGCGGAGACGGCATGGGGTAGCGGTAGCCCAGCGCCAATCCGCGGCAGTTCGATCGACGAGAGTAGAGCGCCGGGTCAGCCGATGGAGCCAGATGAATCCCATCAGCAACCGGAGCCCGACAACGGAGGCGCCCAGCGCCCAGCACCAAAACAACCAGCGGAATGGGGCCGGGTGGTTATTGCTCGCGGCAGTGACGGCATCCACGACGAACTCGAGCTTCGACGGAAGCGGAGCGGGAGCGATGGACCCCATGAACGCGAACACCACAGCGCACGCGAGAGCAATAGCGCAAAGGCAGTGCCGGAGCGCCGCATCCGCGCGCCGCAGCAGGAGAACGGAAACCGCGCCGATGAGCAGCACCGTCGTTAGTTTTGCCACGAACAGCAGCGGGTTCATCGCGATTCCTTCTTTGCCCTGTCGATCAGCGCGCTCAGCTCATCGAGTTCTTCGCGGCTGAGGCGGAACGCCTTGGGATCGAGCAAGGCCGCCACGGCCTGTGGAGCGGAGCCGCTGAAAAACGTGTGCAGAACCCGGCGCAGCGCGGAGTTCTGAGCCGCGGCACGCGCGATCACCGGCTCATAAACATATCGGAGCGATTCCTCGCTGTGCTTGACGAAGCCCTTCCTTTCAAGCACTCTGAGAATCGTTCTTACGGTGGAGTAACTCGGCGCGTCGGGCAAGCGCTGCTGAATCTCCTGGCCCGAAGCTCGCCGGGCGGCGAACAGAATATCCATGATTTGCCGCTCGCGGCGGCTCAGCGCGTTTTCCAGTGGACCATCGGGCATGTTCGCGGCTCCTGCTAATGAATAAGCAACCTGCTAATAAAGTCGCATAGAGGCTTACGGCTGTCAATAGACAAAATCAGGCGAGTTAAGGCGCCGTTCAGCCGCTCAGGACGCAGATATCCGGGAGGTTGCGGTAGTCCTCGGCGTAGTCCAGGCCGTATCCGATAACGAATTCGTCGGGGATTTGAAACCCGGTGTACCTAATATCGACCGGCCGAATACGACGTTCGGGCTTGTCCAAGAGAGTGGCAATGTGAATCGATTTCGGATTCCGCTGATGAAGGAGGCGCAGCAGATAGTTGAGAGTTACGCCGCTGTCGACGATATCCTCCACAATAAGCACGTTCTGGCCTTCGATGCTGATATCGAGATCGCGCGTCAGCTTGACTTCGCCGGAAGTTGTTTTTCCATTGCCGTAGCTGGAGATACCCATGAAATCGATTCGTACGGGACGCCGAACAGCTCGGGCAAGATCGGCCATGAAGATAAATGAACCCTTCAAGACGGAAATCATATAGATGGGTCCGCTGGCATAGTCGGCATCGATCTGGCGGCCCATCTCGCGCACGCGCTGTTTGATTTGCGCCGCGGAAAGCAGCACACGAAGGTTGGTGGACACTGTTCCGGATTTTACCGTTTCGTTCTACGGCGCGCGGCAAACAATTCAGGCAGCTTTTAAAGTAGGACCAGGGTCTTTGGCATCGGCAGGATAGTTGCGAGTGCCCACAGACCCTCCCGTTGGCGTGGAGGCCTGAGCTTCCAATTGCGCGGCGCCGGTGTTCGCGTTCAACGGCACGATATGAGCGTTCTGCCGTTCCCCGCTCTGGCTCGCACCGGCAACTGCGCGATTTTGCGATTCGAAGCCAATATTCCGGTTCAGTCCAGCCGCTTTGAGTTTCAGAAGAGTCGCCAGGCACTGATGATAACCGCGATCGTTGCTGGTCTGATAACGGAGGAGAAGCGCCAGTTTATCGGGGGTGTAGCCGGCGAGAAAGGCCTCGTTCTGCAGTCGAACGGCTCGCTGCGCCAGCCAGAAATGCTGCGCCATCCGGAGGATAAGCTGATCCTCGGTCTGGGTGGCTGGGTTGTAATCGGCACGAAGGCCTTCGACGAGTTCATCGAAGCCGGCGGGGTCCTCCCCGGGAACAATGAGGCGGGCGGAAGCAAGGCCGTGACGAAAATTGTTGCGCGCGGATCGGGCCTTTCCGTCGGCGGTGCGCGGGCCGGTAGATTGCCGCGCATTCGCGCGATTCGCCGCGATTTGGTGTTCGGTCGACATAGATGCCAACTCCTTAAAAAGAAAAGGGCCGGAATGCCGGCCTGGTTGCAGGAGCCGCAACGGCCCTGACAGAACCACGCTAACACGCAAAACTAAGGAGTTAAGCGTAACTTATTGAAAGTACTTAACGATATTTCCGTGATGGGTCGGAACCGAAGTTGGCAACAAACAATTTAAATCAAAGCTGTTTTGGCCCAGCTACCAACACGGCGGACTTGCTCTCTAGAAGTGAGTAGAATCAGTGCTCCATCCCTGGAATTAGAATTGGAACATAGGAAGCGCCACGGACGTTATTTAATACAGCAGCCCCACTAAGAATTGCGCCTGGTTTCTTCGGGAAGAATAGAACAAGGAGCCAGCATCCGGCGCATCGTGGCCCCAATGGACGAAGCGCACTTCCGGTGCGATGCGTAGGCGCCAGATAGTCGCCTCTACCCCGAGTCCGGCAACGACTCCGGCGCTCGATAGATAGTGTTTGAGCGGCGATGATGCCGTACGGAAAGTTGGTCCCGCTTCAAGGTAGGGGCTCGCAAACGGCGTCCGGAATTTGTATTTCCCTACAACCGGGAATTCCCAGGAGCCAAACGTTTTGATGGAAGGCAGCTCAATCAGCCGATCATCCGGCGCCGTCGCCAAGCTGAGTGGGTGATACAAGGCATCGGCCTCTACCGAAAAGTTGAGCGGAAGACGAAGCTCGACCAAAGGGCCGACCAGATAGTTGCGCGATGCCCTATAGGTTTGAACCGTGGCGCTCGCGTCCGCACAGTCACTCGGGTTGGGGCCGAAATCTCCACAACGAATGGAAGGATAACTCACCTTTCCGAACTCGTCGGAGAGAAACGCAGTCGTCAACGGCAGCCCGGCCTTTACGCCGAAGGACAGGCGGCGCAGCCGTCCCGAACGCAGCGGGCGCTGTCGCCAACCCAGCCAGGAATTCGACTTGATTAGGATAAGACGAAGCATGATACGGCACAGTGTAGGAGCCGTCGCTGCCCCAATGCGTGTAGCGCACTTCCGGCGCGATCCGCAGCGGACCGATGTGGGATTCTACGCCGATACCCGCTGAAAAGCCCACTCCCGACATGTGTTGCGCGAGTGAGGCGCTGGTCGCGCGAAAACTCGGCCCCGCTTCGACGTATGGCTTCATCAGCGGCAGAGGCAAGCGATATTTCGCCAGGATCGGGAACTCCCAGGCATCGATTCGGGTCAACAAGGTGGTGGAGCCGGGCAACACAAAGTTTCCAAGCGACGTCGTCTGCTGTACTTTTAAGTCCATCGGCCGGTAAAGCGCATCGGCTTCCACGGCCAGCCCGAAAGGCAACTCCACTTCCAGCGTTGGTCCGAGAATGAAAGACCGGGAGCCGCCAAAGACTCGCGTCGTTTGCGCTTCGACAATGGGCGGACCAAACGGCTGCCGAATAGTGCCCGTTACGTAACTGTATGTCCGGTCAGCAAACGGGTCGGTAAGTGGAACTCCGCCCTTTACGCCTATCGAGAGCCAGTTCTGCGCCAAGGCAGAAAAAGCGGAGACACAGCCAACGAACACAATTCGAGCAACACGACCTATAGTCACCTTTCAAATGAGTGGAGAACGACCGCGTTCGTTCTCAGATGGATGCGTAATTTTCGAACGAACGATTACGATTGCACGTTAGCGTTGGGATCTCAGGCAGGCTTGTCGCGAAAGCGGTTCACAGGGAGTTCCATGGGCCAGCGACCGACCAAAGTGATGAAAATACCTCCAACACACTTTTGTGGCGTGCGCTTCAGCGCGCTGCGGTGAACTTCAGTTCACCGTTGCATCCCCCGCAGACTGCCGGCTAAAGACCGGCAGCAGCACGATAAATCGTGCGCCACGGGGTGATTTTTCAGGGCGTGGCGAGCGGAGCCTGTTTACACGATAATGGGCTTGAGGGCTCAGTGACTAAAAATTGCCGATCCGGACCTTTCCCGGATTACTATCGTGCCCGGCCAGCGTTCAGGGCAACCCTGTATCCGTGGTTTGCGCGTGACTGTATGGCATGTGCTGGATATCCTCGCCTCAGGGATGACGGAAGTAGAAATCCTTGAGGACTTCCCTTATTTGGAGAAGGCCGATTTCCCCGCTGTTTATGCCTATTTCTCGCAATTTGGCCGGGAACGTCAACGGCGTTGAAGCTTCTTTTTGACGCAAATCTTTCGCCCAAACTCGTGGCGCGGCTTTCGCAACGTCAGAATCGATGCACGCTTTTGATGCGGAGCTGGGAGGAATACGACGTGTGGCGTTCGATACTGAAGGGCAGACTACAGGCGGCACGTGGTGCCCCCAAAGTTACAGAGCGTGACCCATGACGCGTCGGTCCTCGAACCGCTAAGCGAAGGAGAGAAATTTGAAGCAAGATAACACTCAAATAGAAGAAATCATCCCATTTCTCCGCAAACGCGACTACAAGCTCGTTCGCGGACTTGGCCAGGGTGCATGCGGCAAAACCGTCCTTTTGTATGACGATGAAATCGAGGAATATTTCGTATGCAAGAAGTACGCACCCTACTCGGAGGCTGAGCGGGAGAGCCTGTTCAGCGCCTTCATTCGAGAGATTAAGCTCCTTCATCAAATCCAGCACACGAATGTTGTCCGCGTATTTAACTACTACCTATATCCAGCTCAGTTTTCTGGCTACATCTTAATGGAGTTCGTAAACGGCACGGATATTGAGGACTACCTGAAACGATTTCCGGAGAAGACGAATGAATTATTTCTTCAGGCGATTAGCGGCTTCAGTTATTTAGAGCGATCCGGGATTCTTCACCGGGATATCCGACCAAACAACATAATGGTCAACGATGACGGGATGCTGAAGATAATTGATTTGGGATTTGGAAAGTTGGTCCGCAATTCGGAAGATTTCGACAAGAGTATCAGTCTAAACTGGTGGTGCCAACCTCCACTCGATTTCAGTGTCGGGCGTTATGACTTTACGACCGAGGTTTACTTTGTTGGGAAACTGTTCGAACGGATCATCCAGGAGAATGAGATCAGTCATTTCAAGTACGCCGATGCACTAGGAAAAATGTGCGCTCTTGACCCGTTGTTGAGAATTCAAAGCTTCGTCGAAATTGAAAAGGCGGTGCGAAACAATCAGTTCTTTGAAATCGAGTTCAGTAAAGGCGAATTGCAAGCCTACCGCAACTTCGCGGATTCATTATTTAGCCACATCACAAAAATTGATAGTGGCGCAAAGTACACCGACGATATCGTGCGGATCCAAACACAGCTCAACGACATATACCGCAACTTCATGCTTGAGCTACATGTGCCGGATGCTGCTGTAGTTCTTAGATGCTTCTTGGTTGGAGCCTACTACTACAAGAAACCAGGTCTGGCTACCGCGGCCGTGCGAGATTTTGTGAGACTGCTTAAGTCTTCAACGGAAGAAAAGAATCGAATAGTACTGGCGAATCTCCAAACAAGGCTGGATGCAGTCCCACGGTATTTTCAGCACGAAGAAGACGACATCCCCTTTTGATAGGTATATTCCGAGACGTGATGCTGACTGAGGCACCCTGTTAGCTACCGAGCAGTTTTGTTACGCTGTTATGCCTAATCGAGGCGCACGATTTTGCGTGGGTTGAATCTCAAAAAAACTGAGCTTGGCAAAAGGCGTGTGGCCCTTAGCAACGCCGTCAACACAGCTCGACATTTTCAGATCTAGCGCAACCCCGTACTCACCCCAACCTCTTCCTCAGCAGCTCATTCACCGCCCCTGGATTCGCCTGCCCCCGACTGGCCTTCATAACCTGCCCGACCAGGAAACCGAGCACGGCGGTTTTGCCGCTTTTGTATTGCTCGACTTGTTTGGGATTCGCCGCCAGCACGCTCTCGATAATTGCTTCGAGCGCGCCGGTGTCGGAAATCTGTTTCAAGCCTTCGCGTTCCATGATGGCGCGAGGGGAATCGCCGGTCTCGAACATCTTCGGCAGAATCTCTTTCGCCAGCTTGCCCGTGAGTTCATTCTTGTTGATCAACGCCACAAGCTCGCCAAGGTTCGCGGCGGAAACAGGCGAATCCGCGATGTCTTTGCCGGCCGCCTTCAGCAACCCCATCAAATCGCCAACCACCCAGTTCGCCGTGGCGCGACCGTCGCCACTGGCTTTTACGGCTTCTTCGAAGTAGTCGCCAACCGCGCGCGTCAACGTCAATACTTCGGCATCGTAGTCGCGCAATCCGAATTCATTTACAAACCGATCGCGCCGGTCCTGCGGAAGTTCCGGCAGCGCGGATTTCACCTGATGCAGCCAGTGCTCGCTCACTTGCAGCGGCACTAAATCCGGCTCGGGGAAATAACGGTAATCGTGCGCATGCTCCTTGCTGCGCATTCCGACGGTCTGGCCGGTCTCCACGTTGTAGAGGCGCGTCTCCTGCTCCACACGGCCGCCGGATTCGATCAACTCCACCTGGCGCCGGATCTCGTAATCAACGGCCATTTTCAAAAACCGGAACGAGTTCAGGTTCTTGATCTCTGCCTTCGTGCCGAACTTCTCCGTTCCCCTGGGCCGCACCGATACGTTCGCGTCGCAGCGCAACTGGCCCTTTTCCATATCGCACTCAGAGACCCCGATGTACTGCATCACCTGTTTCATCGCGGTCGCATAGGCATACGCATCGTCGGAGTTGCGCATATCCGGCTCGCTCACGATCTCGATCAGCGGCGTGCCGGAGCGGTTCAGGTCCACGTAGCTGTAGCGGTCGGAATCCTTGAAGCCATCATGGATGCTTTTACCGGCATCGTCCTCCATGTGGACTCGCGTTACACCGATGCGCTTCTTGGCGCCATCGACGAAGATGGCGAGATAGCCGTGCTCGGCAAGCGGCTGATCGTATTGGGAGATCTGATAGCCCTTCGGCAGGTCGGGGTAGAAATAGTTTTTGCGCGCGAAACGGGAGAACGGGTTGACACGGCAATGTAGGGCGACGGCAGCTCCAATAGCCAGTTCCACGGCCTGGCCGCTCAAAACAGGAAGCGCGCCCGGAAGTCCCAGGCAGACAGGACAGACGTTTGTGTTCGGCGCCGCGCCGAACTCCACGGGGCAACCACAGAAAATCTTTGTCTTCGTGCCGAGCTGTACGTGTACCTCCAGGCCGATCACCGGCTCATATTTCCGCAGGACATCTTCGGCAACCGCCAGTACAGACATGTTTTGATTGTAAAGCGCGCGCGCATTTGGGCAGGATTTCCTGCGGAAATTCACGTTATGCGGCCTCGTACAATTCCCACCTTTTGAAGACCACGCCGGGGTTTATCCTAAGGGTTTGCCGCCGGCATTATGCCGCTTTCTGTTTCGACTGCGGATTCATTGCAAGCACGGATTGTGGCTGGGAAGTCCCTGTGCGCGCCCATTCTTCTGGCCCTTGTTTTCTCAGCCTACATCGGCGCTCAGACTGCGGACTCCGGCCGGTTCCCGCCAGCCGGCGCGCCGGATGCTCAATCCCCTTTTGGAGAGCCACAATCGCTTCCGGATTACGATCGCCCCGTTTCCTGGAAGCTGCTGGCGCCGAACATTCTCAGCGACCAAAAAGCAATTTGGCTTTTCCCAACTAAATTGGCCAAAGACCACAATTGGATTCCAGCCTTGTCCATCGCCGGCGTGACCGCCGGACTTCTTGCGTTAGATCCATACGAGGGCAGGTATTTTCATACCACACCAACGTTTCAAGGATTTAATCGAGTGTTCTCAAACAACACGACAGTCCTCGGCACGATTGCAGCGCCCGTATCGCTCTATATCGCGGGATTGGCGCGGAGAGACACAAAAATGCAGCACACCGCTCTGCTCGCCGGAGAAGCCGTGGCTGATGCTGAAATTGTAACCACTGTTCTGAAGGACATCGACAGGCGCGCGCGTCCGGTTACGTTTGCGCCTCGCGGCAATTACTGGGACTCATGGTTTGACGACAAAGGGACCACCTTACGCGGCAGTGGAAGCTTTCCCTCCGGCCACGTTATAGCGGTATTTGCGATCGCCACTGTCATCGCACACCGATACAGAAGGCATCGCTGGGCGCCATACGCCGCCTACGGACTGGCCACCGTGGTGGGTTTCTCCAGACTCTCGTTATCGGCGCACTTCTCATCCGACGTATTTGTAGGCGCCGCGCTTGGATATTCCATCAGCCGCTTTGCGGTCCTTCGCTATTGAAGTGCGCACGCAGATCGATGGCCGGCCAGCGCTGTTCGTAGCCATACTGCTTGGCGCTTCTGTTTTCTTGAAGGCGCAATTGACTACGGGGCTTGTTGCAGGCGCCGTTCGTAACGCCGAGGGTCATGCGGCAAGCCATGCCGCCATTTTTATCGCGGGCGCCATCAACTTCAAAGCCATCATTCATACGAATTCCTCCGGCCGGTTCACACTGTCGCTGCCCTACGGACGATACCTTCTTTCGAGCAGCGGCTCAATGCAGGGGACGGGCGTTGCGCTCGTGGTTGCTCCGCTGCAAGCGAATTCCGTCGACTTACTAATCGACGCAATGGGCGCACTACACATCTCCCCTCAACGCCAACCGCCGAACTTCGGCCTGTGGCGGGATGCAACCCGCGCGTCAACGTTTCCTGAAGGATTCAGCTTCGAAAGCTCCCTGGCAGCGCGCGAGCCGGGCAGCGTGACAGCGCCACTGGATTTTACAGGCCTGACCGATAACCGGCTCGCGCTTGTTTCCCAAAGAGCACTTTCCTGGACCGCAACGCAATTCAAGCTGCAAGGATTGGATGCAACGGATTCCTACCAGCCCGGGCGTCCGGTAGTTGTTCCGGACGTGCAATCGCTCAGCGAAATCGCGGTGCGGACAGACTCGGGGCTTGTCACTTCCGGCGCGTACGGCAACGAAGTGGGCACCTTCTTAACGGAACCGGGCACATCGTGGCACGGCGCAATTTCGAGTTCCGGCGCCGGCTCGGCTTTCTCCTCCACCAACCTGCCGCCGCCTGACCAACGTGGCGCGCTTCAGCGGCCCGAGCGATTTCGTTGGTTCACGCGAGACCGGTTCGAAATTGGCGGTCCGGTCACGAAGTGGGCAGATCTATTTGCTTCCGGCGCGGGCCAATGGGCATCGCAGACGATTGAATTAGCCGCGCCCGGACAAGATCAAAATAGCCGCATGCTGTTCGGCAATATTCTCGGCCGCATTCGCGCCGGTCCTCACGACCAGTTCGACGCGGAATACAGCGGTTCGCGAGTGGATCTCTCCGATTGGGGCATGCCGGCGGGCATCGAAGCCCTGGCCGCGCGCCGTATGTCGCCCGAATTTGAACTGCCAAACGGCTTCCCTGGCGAAGCGGAGGCGGATCACCTGAGCTTTCTGCAAGCCGGCTGGACCCATTCTGTACCTGCCAGCGGAGGATTAAGAGCGTTGCAGGTGCGTTACGGATTTTCCACGGGCCGACTTCTCACGTGGCCGTCGTCGCGATCCACGCCGAATCAGAGCCGCATAGAACTCCTGGGCAGTACGATCTCCGGCGCACCTCCGATCGAGAACCTTGCGGACCGCCCGCGCCACCAGATTGCGGCAGCGTGGCAACCCGCGCGTCTCAATACCGGCGATCTTCATCACCAGATCACGGCGGGCGGAGATTGGAACCTATCCTCGCCTCGCAATCGTTTCAAAACGCCCTCCGATCTGAACCTCATCACTGCGGCCGGAGCGCCGGCCTTTGCGGTGGAATACAACACCCCAGTCAATTCGCGCGAACGGCTGAAGGCAATTTCGGCATATCTGGCAGACCAGCTTGCAGTTCACGAGGGATTTTCCCTCGATCTGGGAATCCTCGCGGATTTTTCCCGAGGATCTTTGCCCGCGCAAAGCAGCCCCGCCGGCTCGTTCACAGTAGCCCGAAACTATTCCGCGCTCGGAGATCTGGTCGCTTGGAATAGCCTCTCTCCGCGCGCCGGATTCGCCTGGCGGATTCCCCACGCGGGCGGATTTGTGATACGCGGCGCATATCTTCGCGCCTATTCACCGCTGGCCGGCCGCTATCTCGATTATGCAAATTCGAATAGCCTTGGTGGAAGCGTATATCAATGGGTTGATCGCAACGCCGATGGCTGGCTTCAGCCGAATGAACAGGGCCCGTTAGTGTTGCGTTTCGGCGGGCCCTATTCGTCGATATCGCCCTCTTTGCGGCGGCCGTATTCAGATGAATTTAACGTCAGTGGTCAAATCGCTCTGGCGCCGAATACAGTCGCCGGAGTTCAGCTCTTCCGGCGGGATGAGAAGCATCGCATTGTGGCCATAGACACGGGCTTAGGCGCAAACGCATTTGCCGCAGTTCCGATCCTCGACCCCGGACCCGACGCCATTCCAGGCACTTTTGACGACCGGCAATTAATCGTTTATCAGCAGAACCCAGCGACGTTCGGCAGCGACCGGTATGTGCTGACGAACTCGCCGGGTCTTCGGACGCTCAATGCCGGATTGGCCGCCGAACTGAGTAGCCAATGGCGTGGTTTGACGCTGCATGCCTCATTCACGGCGGAAAAAGCCTGGGGGCCCACCAATCCGGGTAATGCGGTCTTTGAGAACGATCCCGATGTGATCGGAACGCTGTTTGTAGACCCGAACAGCACGCTTTTGACTCTGGCGCGGAGCTTCGTCGATCGAGCCTACCTGGGCAAGGTTGAAGCAATTTACCGGCTTCCACCCGCTTGGGGGCGACTGGAACTGGCGAGCGTTGCCAATTACATGGATGGTCTGCCGTTTGCACGGCAGCTACTTGTTACAGGTTTAGCGCAAGGACCGTTCTTGACAGCAGCAACCGTGCGCGGCAGTCCCGAAGGGGGTAACCGCGCCCAATATGTTTTGAATTGGAATCTGCGCGTGCAAAGAGAGTTTCGGCTCCCCTCGGGCCGGATTACCGCTTCCGCCGACCTCCTGAACGTGATGAATGCCGGCCAGGAAATTCAACAGTCAGACCTCAGCGGTCCTCGCTTCAATTCCCGCTTGCCGGTTACCATTCAGCCTCCGCGTTTTGCGCGGCTTACGTTCGCCTATGATTTTTGAGGGGCATTTGTTTATGTTCAACGCTAGCGGCGCTCGTCACCATGCTTTCCCTTCCTCGTTATAAACTCATGTTCCAGATGTCTATTTGCAGTCGCAGTCCGCTGCTCGCTCCCATTCTGCTGCTTTTCGCCGCGGCGCCGGGCATGCGGGCGCAGTCGCCAACACTGTGGTACACGCAACCAGCCGCTCAATGGAGAGAGGCGCTGCCAATCGGCAACGGGCGCCTCGCGGCGATGGTGTTCGGCGGCATCGATGCCGAACGTCTGCAGCTCAATGAAGAAACCATCTACGCCGGCAAGAAGATGGATCGCGTCAATCCGAAGGCGCGCGCCAACGTGCCGAAAGTCCGCAAGCTGCTGCTCGAAGGCAAGGTGATGGAAGCGCAGGATCTCGCGAAAAAGACTCTTCTCGCGATCCCCCTTCGCCAACCGCCTTACGAACCCTTGGGAGACATGACGCTCCGGTTCGACGGCGTCGATGCCGCCCAGGCGGGGAAATACCGGCGCTCGCTGGACCTATACAACGGCATCGCATCCGTCAGCTACGATCTCAACGGTAATCGCATGACGCGGGAAGCGTTCGCATCCTACCCGGACCAGGCGATTATCGTTCACCTGAAGAGTTCCCACCCGCACGCGTTAGGATTCACAATCGGCCTGAGCCGCGAGGCCGATGCGGCGTCCTCTGTCGATTCGTCATTTGGTCCCAATACGGTTGTCCTGCGGGGTAAGGCCATGCCGCCGGACGATCCAAGACATGAGTACGCGGGGGAGGCGAAAACGGGAACGGCGTTCACGGGGGCCGTTCGTGCGATCGCAATCGGAGGACACGTCGCCCCCGAAGGCACGGTCCTGCACGTGACGAAAGCTACTGAAGCAATTCTTGTGTTTACGGCGGCAACAAACGTACGCGACGCAAATCCCGACGCGCGCTGCAAGGATCAGTTGAGCCGGGCTGCCAAACGGCCGTATGCGGACCTGCTGGCGCGGCATCGCGCCGATTTCCGGCGGATGGCGGCGCGCGTGGCTCTGAAGCTCGGTGCGCCGGACGCGACCCTCGAAGCCCTGCCGACAGATCAAAGGCTTGTGCGTTTCAAAAAGGGCGCTCAAGACAACGGGCTCGAAGCCCTTTATTTCGCGTATGGCCGGTATCTGCTCCAATCGAGCAGCCGGGGAAATTCGATTGCCGCTAATCTGCAAGGCAAATGGAACGAGCAGCTTTCGCCGCCGTGGGGCAGCAAATACACCATCAACATCAACACGGAAATGAACTACTGGCCGGCGGAGACCTGCAATTTGGGCGAAACCGCGGAAGGCCTCTATAACCTGTTGATGACCATGCTGCCGAACGGCCAGCGCACCGCCCGCGAGATGTACGGAACGGAGGGCTTTGTCGCGCATCACAACACGGAAGTGTGGGGCGATACCGAGCCGATAGATGGAATCGGTTCCGGCATCTGGCCGTTCGGCGCCGCATGGCTAAGTCTTTCGCTCTGGAATCATTACGATTTCTCGCGCGATGACGCCTACCTTCGGCTGAAAGCCTATCCAATTCTTCGTGAGACCGCGATTTATCTTCTCCAGAACCTGTTTGACGACAGCCACGGCCACCTGGTCAGCGGGCCTTCCATCTCGCCTGAAAATCGCTACTATACGGCGGATCATAAGCCAGCATCGCTCGACGTCTCCCCGACTATGGATATCGAGATCACGACCGCGCTGTTCGATCGTGTGATCTTGGCGAGTCAGATCCTCCACACGGACGCGGATCTGCGGGCCAAGCTCTCGGCGGCTGAAAAGAAGCTGCTTCCACTGCAAATCGGACGTTATGGCCAATTGCAGGAATGGCGTAAAGACTACCAGGAAGTGGAGCCCGGTCACCGTCATTTGTCACCGCTGTTTGCCGTGTATCCAAGCGACGAAATCAATCCGGCAAGGCCCGATTTGTACCAGGCTGCCCGGGTCCTTCTCGAACGGCGGCTTGCGGCGGGAAGCGGACAGACCGGCTGGAGCCGAGCCTGGGTCACCTGCCTGTGGGCGCGGTATCGTGAAGGCGATAAGGCCGGAGAAAGCCTGCGCGTTCTGCTGCGGAACTCCACTTGGCCCAACCTCTTCGATCTGCATCCGCCCAATATCTTTCAGATCGATGGCAACCTGGGCGGAACGGCGGCCGTCGCGGAGATGCTGTTGCAGAGCACGGGCATGAGGGACAATCAGCCGGGTGAGTTGACCGCCGTCGAGTTTCTGCCGGCGATCCCGGGCACGTGGCGGGATGGCAGCGTCACCGGATTGCGCGCCCGCGGCGGCTTAACGGTCGATATCGTATGGCGGAATGGTCACGTAATCACTGCAACACTACATGCCTCGCGGCCAGGAGAGGTTTTCATTCGACCTAACGAACGCGGCCAGTACATAGCCGGACTGATTGGGCCGCGGCACGAGATACCGAGCGTCACGCTAACGGCAGGCCAGACACGGACGCTGCATTTCAGGCGTTTGGAGTAAAGCCTTGAAATGGCGACAGGTTATCCTTAGCAGAAGGTACCGTACTCCTTGACTTTACAGGGCTGCTTATTTTATCGTGACCATTCGATGAACAGCCGAGGCCAGTAGAACCGACCTTATGCCGGATCCCGTGAGCGAGGAAACTCTCAAAGAGCAGAGGCTGTTGGACTCCACATTGCAAAGCGTAGATCGCGCGGAGGAGATTGCGGTCGCAGCGGCGGAAGAGTTGGGCTTTGACGAAGAAGATCGGCACCAGATCGGAATGGCCGTCCGCGAGTGCATGGTCAACGCCGTGGTGCATGGCAATCGGTACAGCGCGCACAAGAAGGTGCACCTGACCCTTCGCTCGGCAAGCAACCATCTGGCGATCGTGATTGGCGATGAAGGCGCCGGATTCGATCTGAATTCTTTGCCCGATCCGCTGGCGCAGGAAAACCTGCTTCGGCAATCCGGGCGTGGCATTTTATTGATTCGTGCTTTTATGGACGAGTTCGACCTCCATCCGCGTGCCGGCGGTGGAACCGAGGTTCGTCTCGTAAAGCACAAAAACAGGCAATAACGATTTCGGTCCATCAGAGGAGGCAAACGTGAGTGTCAAATTAAACACGCGGCAAGTGGGGGACGTTACGGTGATCGATGCCGCCGGCCGGATCACGCTCGGTGAAGGCGCGAGTTCGTTCCGCGACCTCATCCGCGATCTCGCCGCAAAGGGCGACAAGAGGCTGCTGTTGAATCTCGCGGAGGTGTCGTACATCGACAGTTCCGGCATTGGCGAGCTGGTTTCGGGATTCACGACGGTTACGAACCACGGCGGCAGCCTGAAACTTGTCGGGCTTTCCAAGCGTGTGAAAGATCTGCTGCAGATTACAAAGCTCTATACAGTATTTGAAGCTTTTGACGACGAGGCGGACGCGATCCGAAGTTTCGCGTAGGCCCGGCGGAGTCACAGACGGAGAAATGAGAAAGGCGAGCTCGATCTCGCCTTTTTTTCTGGAATTATCCGATTCAAGAAACGCCGGGAAGTCGAGTTTCAGCCGGGGAGTTCTCAGGTGACGATTACCTCGACGCCCCTGGCGCGGAACGCATCAAGCGCCTCTTCGGGTGCATTCGAGTCGGTGATGAGCCGTTGCAGGCGGCTAGAGTCCCCAATGACGGCGAGGCTGCGGTGTCCGAACTTGGTCGAGTCCGCGAGAACGGTCGATTCCCGCGCAGCTCGCAACATACGGGCGTTGAGTTGCGCTTCGAGGATATCGAGCGTAGTCAATCCTACGTCCGGATCGATGCCGACAGTGCCCAGAATGCAGTGATCGGCATGCAACGTGCCCATCATACTTTCGGCTTGCGGGCCGACGAAGGCGTTTGAGACCTGGCGGAAGATGCCTCCGATCATCACAAGCGAGAGGTTCGGAGCATCCGCAAGCCGGAGCGCCACGTTCAGAGCGTAGGTGATGATGGTCAAATGTTCCGGCGTCGAACGGCGGAGCTGGCAGGCAAGCTCGGCACAGGTGGTGCCTGAGCCAATGATTACCGTCTGGAACGGCTTAATCAAATCGAGGGCAGCACGGGCGATTCGCTGTTTCTCGTCGTGATGGATGGTTTCGCGGATTTTGAGCGGGTAATCCGGGCCAGTGACGATTGGCCGAATTCCACCCCCGTGGGAGCGTACCAGTACCCCGTTCGCCTGTAGCGCATCGAGATCGCTTCGAGCCGTAACCGCCGAAACGCCAAAGACCTTCTTCAATTCGGCCACGGTTACACGGCCCTGCCGGTCGAGCAGGTTGGTGATTTCGCGGCGCCGCTCCTCCGTCAGGAGCCGGCCTGGCTGTTCGGCAGACATTATCGCGCTCGGGAAACTTCACGAGCCGCCAGCCCCCAAGCAATACGGCTCTTTCCGTTCTAGCCCATCATACAGCGAACGCAAACCTCTCCAGCACTTAAAATTGCTTTTACTTTCTTTTTGTCGGATCGGTTGGCAGCTTCGCGAGCGGAACGAAAGTGGGAGAAAGCATGGGCGTCCGGGGGTTTCGGGCTAGCAGCCACGAACAAAATGGGGGGGAAAGTACACCCCCCAGAGAAGTGGTATTGATTGGTTCGTAGGATCAGTCGTTGGACACGTCGATTTTGATCGATCGCGGTTTCGCAAGTTCCTTTTTGGCGAGTGTTATCGTGAGCACGCCTGCTTTGTAATCGGCCTTCACGTTTTCAGGGTCCACGGTTTCCGGCAAGCTGAACGCTCTTACGAAGGAGCCATAACTGCGCTCCAGCCGGTGATAGCCTTTCCCATTTTTCTGCTGCTCGAATTTGCGCTCACCCTTGAGCGTCAACGTGTCATTTTCAATCTGGATTTCAATAGCTTTGGGATCGATATCCGGGAGATCG
Source organism: Bryobacterales bacterium KBS 96 (assembly GCA_000381625.1). Classification (GTDB taxonomy): domain Bacteria; phylum Acidobacteriota; class Terriglobia; order Bryobacterales; family Bryobacteraceae; genus KBS-96. Next base: position 4,729,574 of record KB906767.1, on the reverse strand, counting down.
GCTTTGAGCACCAAGTCGTTCTCAGTCTCGAAGATGTCGACCGATGGCGTCCAGGGGCGCGAAGCCGGCTCGGAAAAGAGACGGGACACGGTGTCCTGGAAAACGCGCAGGCTCGGGAAATCCTCAAAATCAGCTCGTAGCGGATTGTACTTAACAACTGGCATTCTGAATACCTCCTGTAGATCTCTCTACAAGTGAAGAATAAAACATCATGCTATGCATGTCAATAGATATGAGTAATAAAGAATCAAATTTCGATCTACCCAGGAAGGTCTGTCCCCCGTTTCCGCGCTTCAAAATAGGGTCCGCCCCTTCAAGCGGAGATTTACGTGATTATTATTGCTGAATTACGCTATTCAGATCGCAGAACTTCGAGCGGGCGCAAGTCCAGGATCTTCATACTGGCGAGCCAGCCGGCTGCGTTTGCCAGGATGGCGGTCGCGATTGTGGCGATCAGGAGTGCCCGCCAGTCGAATGTGAATTGCGTCTCGATGAATTTGTTCGCGATGATGCTGCTGAACCCATTCGCCAGCAGACCGCCGATGAAGCCGGAGACGGCCCCGAGAATGGTGAACTCAATGGAGAATATGCCGGAAATGCGCTTCCTGGTGGCGCCCAGAGTTTTGAGGATCGCGACCTCCCGGATGCGGCGATGGCGCGTTCCGGCAATACTCGAAGAAAGAATAATGATGCCCGCGAGGATCGCGAAGGCTGCAAGAAACCGGATCACCAGCGCCACCTGATCGACGGCCTGCTGAATGCGCTGTAGGATATCGGCCAGATTCATCACGGTGAGCGTGGGAAACTTCTCGAACAACGCTAGTTCAAGATCGGGAATTTTGTCCGGCTGCACCTGCGCCGAACCGAAATAGATTGCGGGTGTTGCGGCCAGCGCTTTTTCCGGAAACAGCACATCGAAGCGGATCGCCGCTCGCTTTTCGATAGAGAAGATGGCGACCACCGGAGCTGTAATCAGCCGGCCGGCTGCCTGCAACTGGATGCGATCCCCTTGCTCGATTTCGTATTCGCGGCTCTCATCCTCCGAAATTGCCAATTGGGGCTCGGTAGCGTCTGGCTTCCAGAACGAACCCGACTTGATCTGAACGTTCTCGGGGAGCGTGGCCGCGATGGAAATGCGAGTGGTTTGCAGCCGGTCTTTCCTGTGCCTGGGAAGCGGTAAATTCTGCGTCGCGATCCCATTGCGGGAGAGCACGCGCGCCACGAAATATCCGACGAGATTGACACGTCGATTGACGCCCGGTTGTGCTCCGACAAACTGGACAATCTGTGTTCGTTGAGCCGGACGAATGTCAAGCAGGAACACGTTGCCGGCGCGCCCCGGGCCCTCGCGGGTCACGTCGCGGATCACAGTGTTTTCGATAAGGTAGGTGCTGAGCGTGAACATGACGCCGATGCCGAGGGCGACCAGGACTGAAGCCGCGTGGGTTCCCGGACGATACAGATTCGCGAACCCATGGCGGAAGCTGGCCGGAAGTTTGCGGCCGGACCGCTGCACGAGCCACCGCATCAGCCTGAGCAGCAGCGCAGCCGTCAGCGTGAGCAAAACGAGGCTGGCTGCCAGTCCACCAACAAAATATGCGCCCATCGTCCATGAGTTGCTCAGCCAAACGGCGATCGCGGCGAAACCGGCGAGAATTGCCAGCCCGGATATCAGGCTGGGAACCAGCCGCTGCCGTCGCAGATTCTTCGCGTCCGCCATCTCGCGGCGAAAGACCAGTCCGGGCCGAATCTCGCGGATACCGACGAGAGGCGGAATGGTGAATAGCAGGGTCGCCAGTATTCCTAGCGCGAAACCCTGAAGGCTAAACGACCAGTCCCAACTGACCTGCGGGAGGAGAGAAAGGACCCGATGGATCAAGACGGGAAATGATCGTTGGACCACGGCACCCACGGCCACCCCGATCAGTCCGCCGGCGATTCCTAGCCACAACGTCTGGATCACGTACACCGTCATAATCTGACGCGACCGCGCGCCGACCGACTTCATGATGGCAATGGTGTCCATCTTCTGTTGCAGGTGCGAATGCATCGCCATGCCGACGCCCAGGGAACCGACAATCAGCGCGATCAGGCTGAGCAAGCTCAGAAACGTCGTGGACCGCTCAATTCCTCGTTCGACGGCCGGGTCGCCATCGCGGTAATCCGTAAGGCGGGGATGGGGCAGAATGCTTTCCAGACTTGCCTTCAGGCTGTCGAGGTTGGCATCCGGATTGAGCTTGAATAGAAAGCGCTGGGCGGCGCGGCTGCCCGGCTGGATGAGTCCGGTGCGGTCCAATGCTTGCCGGTTCAGCAGCACCCGCATTCCGGGGCCAAACCCGGAAGCCAGCCGGTCCGGTTCCGTTACAAGCGTGCCGGCAATTGAGAATGTCTTCCCGCCCAGCCGAATCGCGTCGCCCGGCCTGACGCGCAGGCGGATTTCGAGTTCCTGGTTGACGAGTACGGAAGTGGAAGATAGAAGCTCTTCCAGCGGCTTGGCGGGGGCGAGTGTCAGCGCGCCATAGAAAGGATAGACTGCCGGATCCACGGCTTTGACCGACACCATTTGCGGAATGCCGCCACGTTCGGGCGCGGCCATCGAGACTGTCTCGGTTACACGGGTTAGCCGGCTCCCCGTCTGCCGCGCCAGATTGTGCAGTCGTTGCAATTGATCTTCGGTCGGCACGCCCCAAATCTGCGCGGACAAATCGGAAGCTGTCAATTGCTTCGCATTACGAAGCAGCATGCTGCTGAAGGCGGCGCCGAATCCCTTCACTCCACTCAAGGCTCCGACGCCCACGGCCACGGCGATAATGACAAAGAGAAAACGCGAGGGCGTCGCCTTCAGCTCTCGCCAGGCGATTTTCGAGGCGGTGCGGAAGAATCGCATCAAGCCTCAATGCGGACGATATGCTGGTCGGACACGATGGCGCCGTCGCGGAGCGCTATGATCCGATCGGCCTGCCCGGCAATCTGCTGGTCGTGCGTCACCAGCACTAGGGTGGTCTTCTCCTCGCGATTCAGTTCCAGCAGCAATTCGAGAATGTGAGAGCCATTGATGCTGTCGAGATTACCGGTGGGCTCGTCCGCCATCAGAATCGGCGGCTGCGTGATGAACGCTCGGGCAACGGCGACGCGCTGCTGCTCTCCTCCCGAAAGCTGTACTGGGTAATGATGGCCGCGATTGCCAAGGCCGACCCTCCCCAGCAGCTCGCGGGCCCGCTTTTCAATATCGCCGGCCGCTCCGGTCAGTTCCGCCGGCAGCAGAACATTCTCCTGGGCGGTGAGCGTAGGCACAAGCTGATAGGCCTGAAAGACAAACCCGATCTTCGTGCCGCGTATGCGAGCCAGTTTATCTTCGGCAAGATTCGTAATATCGAGCCCGTCGAGAACAATCCTGCCGGAAGTGGCGGTATCGAGGCCCGCCATCAGTCCCAGTAGGGTGCTCTTGCCGCTTCCCGACGCGCCCATAATTGCCACGAATTCACCTCGGGGAATGGCAAACGTCAGCCCTCGCAGAATTTCGACACGGTTGCTTCCGTTGTCGATCGTTTTCGTGAGGTTTTCCACCTGGATGATGTCTTTGAGCAGGGGCGAAACCGAATGAGAATCCATGACAGTCGATAAGATTGGAACGAATGCGGCCTGTTTTCATTGTTGCAATTAGCTTCCTGGCGATATTTCTGGATTCGTCATGCGGCAACTCCCATCAGGAAGAACGGAAAGCGGCGCCCGCGAGTTCCGTGCAACAGGCGGAAGCGCCGCCCGCGCACCAACCGCCACAGCAGGAAGACAATCGGCCGGTCGTTGTGGCATTCGGCGATAGCCTGACGCAGGGCGTTTCGGGCAAAAGCTATCCGGCCTATCTGCAGGACATCCTCGACCAGGACGGCTATCAATATCGCGTCGAAAACCAGGGTGTGAGCGGGGACACGACGTCGGACGGCCTGCTGCGAATCGAGAATGTGATTGCGGAGAAGCCGGCGTTAGTCATTCTGGAATTTGGAGGAAACGATGGACTTCGGGGCATTCCGGTGGAGGAAACAAAAAAGAACCTGGATCAAATGATTGAGCAGTTGCGCGCCGCGAAGATTCCGCTGGTGCTGGCCGGCATCACTCTGCCGCCGAACTACGGCCCGGACTACGTGAAGCCATTCACCGCCATGTATCCCGAGCTTGCCAAAAAATATCGCCTGCGCTTCCTGCCGTTTCTGCTGATTCACGTTTACGACAAGCCCAACTTGATGCAGCCGGATGGCATGCATCCAAGCCAGCAGGGAAACAAGGTTGTCGCCGAGGATGTATTCGAATTGATTCGGCCGATGTTGAAGCAGGGTCAGGCCATTTCCAAAGCGCCATAGAGCCGTGAACGCCGTCTTCCGAGTAGAATAAGGCGGGACTGCCTTGCCGCACGCAATCACGAAACTGAGCAGAGTCGCCGCAAGTCTGGCGGCGACAGCGGCAATCACCGTCGTCTGTTATCGCTTCTTGCATGTGAATGCAGCCACCGTTGCGTTTTTCTATCTGCCGGTCGTGCTGGTTATTGCGACGTTCTGGGGCTTGCTCGAATCCACGATTGCGGCCGTGGCGGCTATGTTGTGCTTCAATTACTTTTTTTTGCCGCCGGTTTTGACGTTTACGATCGCCGATCCGCAAAACTGGGCGGCGCTGCTGGCGTTTCTGGCGACTGCCATCATCGGAAGTCAGCTTTCGTCCTATGCCAAACGGCAAACCAACGAAGCCTGGAGCAGCAAGCGAGAGACGGAGCAGCTTTATTCGCTAAGCCGGGCAATCCTGCTGCTCGATGAGCACGAGAGCGCCACGAGTCAAATCGCCGGCCATATTGCGCGGCTATTTGGATTCAAAAACGTTGCGATATTCGATCGTTATTCCGGAGCGATCCATGCAACCGACGGCTCCGGCGAATCCCCAAAAGATCTGACGCGTGAACTGAAGGAAGTCGTGAGCCAGGCCATGATCATCAAGCACAGCGAGCGAAGAATGGTGATCGCGCCGATACGATTGGGTTCGGAGCCCATCGGGAGTTTTGCCGCCGAAGGAATCGCGTTGAGCGACGGCGCGTTGCAGGCGATCTTGAACCTGATTGCCATCACCATGGAGCGTGAGCGTCATCGCGAGGAAACGACCCAGGCACAGGCGGAGCGAAAGGGCGAGAAACTAAAATCGACGTTGCTGGATGCGATTGCCCATGAATTCAAGACGCCCCTGACGTCAATCAAGGCGGCGGCGGGCTCTCTCCTGATCTCCCCGATGATTCAGAAATGTACAATGCCGGAATCCGCGACCGCGCATGAATTAATCACCGTCATTGACGAAGAAACAGATCGGTTGAACGAACTGGTGAGCGACGCGATTCAGATGGCGCGAATCGAGGCCGGCGCGGTCAGGCTGCGTAAAAGACCTTGCAAACTGCAAAACCTGCTGGATGCTCTCGCGCGCGATCTCGAAAGGCGGAAAGACGGGCGAACGGTGATCGTTCAAATTGACGATAATCTGCCGGTGTTCTCCGCCGATCCGGATCTCATGAACCTGACGGTGCGACAGTTAGTCGGAAATGCGCTGAAGTATTCACCTCCGCTCAGTTCGATTACAATTACGGCCAGCAGGCAAGCCGGACAAATCGTGATTCGGATCCGCGACGAAGGCGTTGGCATCCCGAAGGCGGACCAGGAACATATTTTCGACAAATTCTTTCGCGGATCGGCGGAAGAGAGGCACGTGCCGGGCGCAGGCATGGGACTGGCCATCGCCAGAGAAGTCGCGCGAGCGCACGGGGGCGATATTTGGGTGGAGAGTGAAATTGGACGTGGATCAACATTCTCGCTGGCTGTTCCCACGGATACCGGCTCCGACGGAGAATGATGTACCGGATTCTCATAGTTGACGACGATCCGCAAATACGGCGCGTCATGCGGGCGGCCCTCACTGGCGCCAACTTCGAGGTCTCCGACGCTCGCACCGGAGAGGATGGGTTGCAAGCGGTGCGCGACGAGAAGTTCGATCTTGTCTTGCTCGATGTGAACATGCCCGGTATCGGCGGCATGGAAACTTGCCGGCTGATTCGAGCGAACTCGGAGATCGCCATTATCATGCTTACAGTGCGGAATGCCGAACAGGAGAAGGTTGCGGCGCTCGATGCCGGCGCCGACGACTATGTCACCAAGCCGTTCGGCATGCCCGAATTGCTTGCGCGAATTCGAGCCGCTCTCCGCCGACTTCCGGCGCCTGCCGATGGCTCTTCCAATACGGTCAAATTGGCCGACTTCGATGTCAATCTGACCGCCAGGCGCGTTGTGGTGCATGGGCAACAGGTTCGTCTGACGCCGAAAGAATTCGACCTGCTTCAGTATTTTCTAACCAACCCGAATGTGCCACTGAGTCATGGCCGATTACTGCAGGCCGTCTGGGGGCCGGATTACGGCAATGAGGTCGAGTATCTGCGCGTTTTTGTAAACCAACTAAGGAAAAAGATCGAGCCCAATCCCTCCAAGCCGAAATATATTCTGACAGAACCATGGCTGGGATACCGGTTTGAAATCGCCGGCGCGGGCCATCCGGTTCATTCGTCTTTATAAATCCCTTATGCCTCGATGCAGGGAAATCATGCGATCATGGCAGCAAGTAAGAGGTGTATTCGTTGTCCACTCTGCTTTCGCGGCCCGATCCGGATCGGTTGCTGAAACAACTTGAGGCAGAAGAGCGGCAGCAGCGGCGCGGACGTCTGAAGATTTTCCTGGGCTATGCGTCGGGTGTCGGCAAGTCGTACCGGATGTTGGATGAAGGGCGCCGGCGCAAGGAGCGGGGGCAGGATGTGATCGTCGGAGCCCTACAGCCGCACATTCCTCCCGAAGCCGAGTGTGTGTTGCGGCATCTCGAAATCATTCCAGTTGAAGTGACGGAAGGGGTCCCGGTAATGAACTTGGAAGAGATTCTGCGCCGGCGCCCGCAGGTCTGCCTGGTAGACGGGCTGGCTTACGACAATCCGCCAGGCCACGTTCACGCAAAGCGATGGCAGGATGTCGAGCAATTGTTGAATGCCGGCATCTCCGTGATCACGACGATCAATCTTCAATACGTCGACGAATCCCGCGACGAGGTAGAACAAATTACCGGTAAAAGAGCGGCCTTTACGGCGCCGTTGAGCTTCGTCAATACGGCTGACGAGATTGTGGTCGTCGACGCGCCCGCCGAAACTTGTCTGGAACGGGAACAAATCGCCTACTCACCGAACGCCATAGCAGATAAGGAGCGGCAGTTATCGCGACTTCGCGAAGTTGCGCTGGTGCTTGCGGCCGATGTAGTGGATCGCCAGCTTGAAAGCTACCTGGAACGCCACGGTATTGAACGGAACTGGGGCGCCCAGGAGAGGATATTGGCTGTCGTGACGCCGGACAGCGATGCTCCCGGCATTCTCGCCAGCGGCATGCGCAATGCCCGGCGATTTCATGGCGAGCTTCACATTGCCTACGCGGCTGGGCGACGGCGCCATGGAGAAGCCGCGAATTTCGACAGCATCCTCGATGAGGCTCGCGCCGCGGGCGCGCACGTCTACGCGCTGCCCGAAGATAATGCCATTGAGTTTATCCTCCAGTTTGTGCATGCTCACGGCATTACGCAGATTTTTGTAGGACAGAGCGAAGCCCCATCCTGGCGGGACCGTATCTATAAGAGCCTGGTCGATAGACTCATTCAGTCGGTCGAAGGCATTGACATTCAAGTATTTCCGAACTGACGAATGCCGCTCACTTCGGATTCCGGCCAGCGCGGCAAACTCAAAATCTTCTTAGGTTACGCGGCAGGCGTAGGCAAGACTTACCAGATGCTCAAGGAGGCGAATGAACTCAAGCGCAGCGGCCGCGACGTAGTGATTGGCTACTTCGAGCCGCACGGACGGCCGGACACGATCGCGAAGGCTGAAGCGCTCGAAGTTGTTCCCCGGCGGGTTACTGCCTACAAGGGCGCCAGCTTCGCGGACATGGATACGGAAGCGATTCTGGCGCGGCATCCGGAAGTCTGCGTTGTCGATGAATTCCCTCATACGAATATTCCGGGTTCCGAGCGCAAAAAGCGCTGGCAGGACGTGAGCATTTTGCTCGACCACGGCATCGATGTCTTGACAACGATGAATATCCAACATCTGGAGAGTCTCAACGACCAGGTCTGGCAAATCAGCGGGATTCGGGTCAGGGAGACGATTCCCGATTGGGTGCTGAAACAAGCGGATGAAGTGGTGATGATCGATTTGACTCCACGGGCTCTGCTGAATCGCCTGGGGCGAGGCGTCGTCTATTCGCCGGACAAGGCAGCGCGCGCCAAAGCAAATTTCTTCAAAGAGGAGACGCTCGTGGCGCTGCGGGAGTTGGCGCTCCGCGAGACCGCGCACGAGGTGAACATTCGCCATTTGCAGACCGGAGAATCGTCACTCGAACGACACGAAGACGTGCTGCGTGGGCGGTCTTTATCCTCCGATGTAGGTCCCGAACGCATCCTGATCCACGTTACTTCGGACCCGGCATCTGCCCGCCTGATCCGGCGCGGCAAGCGAGTTGCCGATTACCTGGGCGCCGATTGCCTTGCCGTTTCGATTCTTAAACCTGGACGCCATCTCAAATCCGATGAGCGGGAGAAACTCGAGCAGCATCTCAATTTCGCGCGCAATATGCAAATAGAGACTCGGGAACTGCAAGGGGAAGACATCGCCGAAGTGCTGGTCGAATTTGCGCGACGGAATCAAGTCACCCAGATATTTCTCTCACATCCCGACCGGCGCAAGTGGCCGCCGCTCTTGCGTCGTACGCTAGATCATCGAGTCGTCCACCTCGCCCGCGATATGCGCGTGGTGATCGTGGCTGATCGCCAGCGCACCCGGAAGAACGCGGCCACAACCGGCAAACCATAATTTCGCATCACGTTTTTTGCCGCGCTTCCGTCGCATCACGACTTAGGTACTTTTTACGCAATCTTTATGTATTTTTTATGAACAATATCTACACTCGCAAGTAGCTTCAACGGGAGCTACTGAATGCTTGATGTCTTCTACGTTCTGATCGGGCTCCTCTTCTTCGCCCTGTGCTGGGCTTTCATCAAGACATGCGACCGGCTTTGAAGAGACGTGACTATGGACTACATCATTGGCGGAATTGCCGCTGCCCTATTGTTTACGTATTTGGTTTACGCGCTTCTGAAACCGGAGCAGTTCTAATAGCGGCGGTTATCGAATCATGACTCCCAATGGAATGTTGCTAATCGCCGTCTATTTCGCCGTCGTTCTGATGCTGGCTAAGCCCATTGGCGTGCATATGGCGAAGGTGTTCGAAGGGCGCAGGACGTTGCTGCATCCGATCTTCCGGCCACTCGAAGTGTTGACGTATAAGCTGACCGGAGTCGACGAAACCGCGGAACAGCGCTGGACGCATTACACGTTTGCGCTGATTGCGTTTAGTGCGTTTAGCTTCTTGTTCGTCTATTTCTTGCAGCGCCTTCAAGGATTATCGCCGTTCAACCCGCAAGAATTCGCCGCCACGAACGTGCCTCCGGATCTGGCATTCAATACGGCCGTCAGTTTCGTCACGAACACGAACTGGCAGGCGTACAGCGGCGAATCTACGCTGAGTTACTTCGTCCAGATGATGGCTCTCACCGTGCAGAATTTTGCCTCAGCCGCCGTTGGAATCGCTGTCGCAATTGCGCTTGTGCGCGGCTTCGCGCGGCAGCAGGTTACCACAATTGGAAATTTTTGGGTGGATCTGACCCGAGCGGTATTGTACATTCTTCTCCCCATTTCCATTGTGGCCGCTCTATTCTTCTGCTCTCAGGGCGTCCTCCAGAATTTCCACGCCTACACTCACGTCACGACACTCGAGGGCGCAACACAGATCATTCCGCAAGGGCCAGTGGCGTCTCAGGAAGCAATCAAGATGCTGGGCACGAATGGCGGTGGATTTTTCGGCGCCAATTCCGCGCACCCGTTCGAGAATCCCACGCCTCTCACGAACCTGGTGCAAATCGTACTGATATTTCTAATCCCGGCAGGCTTGACTTACACGTTTGGAGTTATGGTTGGTGACCGCCGACAAGGCTGGGTGATTTTCTCAGCATGCAGTGTGATGTTTCTAGCCGGCGTCCTCGTCTGTTACGGGGCGGAGCAGAAGGGAAATCCTGTGCTGTCGAAGCTTGGGATTGAAACGGCGGCTACTCCAGGACAACCGGGCGGCAACATGGAAGGGAAAGAAACGCGCTTCGGCATTGCGGCGTCTGCCCTGTTCGCAACCGTCACAACGGATGCGAGTTGCGGCGCCGTCAATGGGATGCACGACAGCTTCACGCCACTCGGCGGCCTTGTGCCGCTATTCAATATCCAAACGGGAGAAGTGATATTCGGCGGAACCGGCGCGGGTTTGTACGGCATTCTGCTTTACGCGATTCTCGCGGTCTTTATCGCCGGCCTGATGGTCGGGCGGACGCCTGAATACATCGGAAAGAAAATCGGGCAGAAAGAAGTGAAGATGGCGATGATCGCCCTGCTATCCACCGCATTTAGCATTCTGGTGTTTTCCGCGATTTCGTCCATTGTTTCGTTTCCCTCCCCCGGCAAAGGCGCAACGGGCCAACCGGTGGCGCGAAGCTACTGGAATCCTCCGGGGCCTGCCGCAGCCAATGTCGCCAATTCCGGGGCTCACGGATTCAGCGAGATTCTGTACGCCTACACGAGCGGGGCGGGCAACAATGGCAGCGCGTTTGGCGGAATCAACGTGAATACGCCGTGGTACAACCTCACGATCGGCTTAGCGATGCTGATCGGGCGATTTTTGTTTTTGATTCCATTGCTCGCGGCGGCCGGAAGCCTCGCCGCAAAGAAGAGGACGCCTACTTCCGCCGGCACTCTGCCTACTCACGGTCCGATGTTTGTGGGGCTTCTTGTGGGCACGGTGCTGCTGGTCGGAGCTCTTACCTTTTTCCCGGCGTTGGCCTTGGGGCCGATCGTCGAGCAGTTCCTGATGAACCAGGGAAAGCTATTTTCCTTCCTGCTGTTCCCGATTTTGGGAGTTTGAATGATGGCGACAACCGCTCAAATGCCGGCGCCCATCCAGACGCCTTCGCTTCTGCCACAAAAACTCCGCCGTTCCCGTCCGCTTTTCGATCCGGAGATTCTGCGGCGCGCAACCAAGGATTCATTTTTGAAGCTGAATCCTCTCAAGCTCGCCAAGAACCCCGTAATGTTTGTGGTTGAGGTGGGCGCCGCTTTGGTCACACTGTTCTTCCTCAGAGACGCCATTGCGGGACGGGGTCTCCTCGGATTCAAATTTCAGATTTCGCTCTGGCTGTGGATTACCGTGTTGTTCGCAAATTTCGCCGAAGCCATGGCCGAAGCAAGAGGGAAGGCTCAGGCCGACGCGCTGCGAAAAACAAAAACCGACGCAGTGGCCAAGCGATTTTTTGCCGGTGGACAAATCGAAATCGTGCCGGCCTCACAATTACGTGTGGGCGACGTCGTCCTCGCTGAAGCCGGCGACCTCATTCCAGGAGACGGCGAGGTCGTGGACGGTATCGCAACCGTGGATGAATCCGTCATCACCGGCGAAAGTGCGCCGGTCATCCGGGAATCCGGAGGCGACCGGAGCGCCGTGACCGGAGGCACAAAGGTTCTTTCGGATCACATCCGGATCCGGATCACATCGAATCCGGGAGAAACATTTCTCGATCGAATGATCGCTCTGGTGGAAGGCGCTGAGCGCCAGAAAACGCCAAACGAAATCGCTTTGAACATTCTCATCGCGGGCCTGACGCTGATTTTCCTGCTCGCTGTCGCCACCCTGCATCCCTTCGCGCTATATTCCGTGCGGTCGGCGGGGACCGGCGCCGTCCCAACGATTGCGGTGCTGGTCTCCTTGTTGGTGTGTCTCATCCCGACTACAATCGGGGGCTTGCTTTCGGCGATCGGGATCGCAGGAATGGACCGCGTGATGCAGGATAACGTCCTCGCGATGAGCGGCAAAGCGGTTGAGGCGTCGGGCGATATCAACACATTGCTGCTCGACAAGACAGGAACAATCACGCTTGGCAACCGGCAGGCCGTGGAATTGATTCCATTCGCCGGGATTGATGAACTGGAGCTTGCCGACGCCGCGCAACTCTCCAGCCTCGCCGATGAAACACCCGAAGGCCGTTCGATCGTAGTCCTATCAAAGGAGAAATATGGTCTGAGAGGGCGCCAAGTTGCAGATCACGAAGCGCAATTCATCCCATTCTCCGCATACACGCGAATGAGTGGAGTGAATATCGACGGCAGAACTCTTCGAAAGGGCGCCTCTCAGGCGATTGAGAGCTTCGTTCGAGATCTTGGCGGCGTCATCCCGAAAAGCTTTCAGGAAACTGCCGATCGCATATCGCGGATGGGCGGCACGCCGCTCGCCGTCGCCGATGGATCGAAGCTGCTCGGCATCGTCCATTTGAAAGACATCGTAAAAGGTGGAATGAAGGAGCGTATCGCTCAGCTTCGAGCGATGGGCATCCGGTCCGTCATGATTACGGGCGATAATCCGTTGACGGCCGCCGCAATCGCCGCCGAAGCCGGAGTTGACGACTTTCTGGCGCAGGCGACGCCCGCCGATAAGCTGGAATACATCAAGCGTGAGCAGGCGGAAGGACGCCTGGTCGCGATGACCGGAGACGGCACAAATGACGCTCCGGCGCTTGCGCAGGCGGATGTCGGCCTTGCGATGAATACCGGAACCATGGCCGCGAAAGAAGCCGGCAACATGGTGGACCTGGACAGCAACCCAACGAAACTCGTCGAGGTCGTCGCGATTGGCAAGCAGCTCTTGATTACTCGCGGGGCCCTCACGACGTTTTCCATCGCAAACGACGTAGCCAAGTACTTCGCGATCATCCCGGCTATGTTCATGGCCACTTATCCGGCGCTCGCCCAGTTCAACATCATGGGATTGCATACGCCAAGAAGCGCGGTGCTGGCTGCCGTGATCTTCAATGCCTTGATCATCATTGCGCTGGTTCCGCTTGCATTGCGTGGCGTCAAGTATCGCCCCATCGGGGCGGCCGCGCTATTGCGCCGCAACATTCTGATCTATGGCATCGGAGGCATCATTGCGCCATTCCCCGGCATCTGGGCCATCGATCAACTACTAGCGCTGTTGCATCTCGCATGAAAAGGAGGAGCCGCCCATGCTCAAGCACTTCGGCCCGGCGTTTCGAATGACGCTGTTTTTGACAATCCTGACCGGTTTAATTTATCCGGTAGTCATCACCGGCATTTGCCAGGTTCTATTCAAAGACAAAGCAGATGGAAGTCTCATTCTGCGCGATGGCCGGGTGATCGGCTCTCAATTGATCGGCCAGAGCTTCACTAGGGCACGTTATTTCCAGCCTCGCCCTTCGGCCGCCGGAAATGACGGGTACGATGCCACCGCCTCTCAAGGCTCGAATGTCGGCCCGACGAGCCTGAAATTGTTCGAGCGGGTGAAAACGGCGGCGGAGCAGTTCCGAAAAGAGAACCCGCAGTTCAGAGGCGCCATTCCAGCAGACGCGCTGGCAGCTTCAGGCAGCGGGCTCGATCCCGAAATCAGCATGGCTAACGCTGAAGCACAATCGGCGCGGGTTGCGGCAGCTCGCCGAATAGCAGTGGATCAAGTCCGCGCACTGGTTACCCGAAACATAGAGAAGCGCCGCTTCGGATTTCTAGGCGAGCCCCGCGTCAATGTACTGGAACTGAACCTAGCGCTCGACCGGCAATGGCCTGTTCGGTAGCAGCCTTTATATTCAACTCATACCAGAGCTGGATCTATTGAGTAGCCTTCGGAGCCAATAAATGAGCGGGAGGACGCAATAACGTGACCACCAGGTTCGTTACAAACAACAGCACTGCCGCCAATTCGACGGCTGCGGAAACTGGAAGAATCCGCCAGGCGATGGCCACGTTGTGCTCATACGCCGGGATCTCGGAGGCGACTCGCAGCAGACAGCCGATGGTTAGCATAAATAGCGATCCAAACATGAGTCGCTTACTAAACAGAACATGCATGCCGCAGAATGCCGGCAAGATTCGTTGGCCAATGGAAAACACCATGGTGGCGAGAAAGCCGACCGTCAGCGCATGGCGCGAAGCGCCGACAATACCGCCATTCGTGTCGAGCATGGAAGCGCACACTCCCAGAATTGCCGCGACAAGCAGCCAAACATAGGCTCCCCGCACAAAATAAGGAAAGCTGGGATGTATGCCCTGCAATTTGGGCGGCTGAACGCTGTGCTGGAAAATATGAAGAGCCCAGATCGCCAGCAACGATGCGGCAACCAGGAATAGCGCGCATAGGGTGAACGCTCCGGCCATTCCCGCAATCAACCCAGCCGTCAAGGTGGCAAGGGCGGCCAGGAGTCCACGCTCATTCGGATGTGGCAGACCAAGGAAGATCGGCAGCCAGCGAGCATTGAATCCCCACACGGACACAACGAGGAACCCCCACCCCGCTAGCAGCAAAAAGCGTTCATCGATCGCCGGCGGCATGGCCGGCGTGGTTTCATGCATGGAAACGTAGATCGCTGCTCCGACGTTCAACAGCAGGGATAGCAGGAAGGCGAATGTGGAGGCAATCACCAGGCGCATCCACACTTCCAGACGGCGTGGTTTCGGGGATCCATCGCCGGCGTGCTGCGATTTGTGCTGCCGCACCGTTAAGAAGAAGATGAGAAACCCCGCTAATTCAAGAGCTACGGAGAACGGAAGCATAATCCGCCACTGCCATCCATAAACGCCTGTCGCCCAGCGCACGCTGACGCCCGCGGTCCACAATCCCCAACTCTGCCATCCACGGCTAATCGCAAACGGCATAAGCCGCCCCATTTTGGATAGCGAATAAAACCCGATCCCGATGACGAAGGCGCCGATCCACCCGAAAATCTGCGCTTGCCCGTGCGCCTGAATCCAGGAGGCAACCAGCGAGTGGGCCGCATGGCGGTCACTAATCGCGATCAGATTCCATACACCTAGAAACGTACCCGGCAGCACCAGAAACAGCAAACCCGTACCGATAAACGCCGTCACCAGTTTCTGCAGCGCTTTTTCTCGCGAGATAGCTTGCTGGGCGGCCGGCTCTACCGGGATTCCGGTTTGCATCGCTGTCCTCTAGTGCGCCTTCTCGAATTCGAGCGCCCGAGGGAACAAAATGTTGTTCTCAAGATGAATGTGCAAATGCGTATCTTTCTCAAAATCGCTCAGACCTTGATAGAGCGATTGATAGCTCATGCAGGCGTCGTCCGGCAGTTTGTAATCATGGGTCAGCCTACGGATGGATCTGAGCAACTCGCCTGTGTCGTCGTGATCGCTCATCATATGGCGAATCGGGTTAATCAACGCGCCAAAGAACGCCGGCTCCAAAGCTGTTCCGTTGCGGGCTGCCTGTTCCATCGCGCTTAAGCGCGGGAAGAGCACCTGCTCTTCTTTCAGCATGTGAGGCGACATCTCGGACCGCAAGGCGTCGACAAGTTCGCAAAGTTGATGCAGCTCCGGGTGCATATGCCCATGCCTGAGGTGCACCTTGGCCGCTAATGCCACGAGCCGGGGCAACTCACGCTTGGCGCGGGCATGATGCTGCTCGACGATGTAAGCCGTCAATTCACTAAGCGTCGATGTCGTCCAATGCTCGTCATCTTTCCCGGGCCGAACAATCAGTGCATCGCCGAGATCTTTCAACGCCTTGCTCAACGGGACCTGTTGTTTCTCGCAAGCGTCTTCGAGAGATTTGGTTCCGCCGCAGCAATAGTCGATGCCGAGTGCCTCGAAAACAGGAACCGCCGCCGGATATTGCTGTACTATTTCGCGAACCGTCCGAGTGGAATCAAGAGTCATGGCCTCACCTCCGCTTTCAAGTTAGAGCGGCAGAGCGGGTCCGGCAGTGACTTTAGTCACCGGTGAACTGAAAGTTTATAAGGCAGAGGCCAAATCGGCTTCCAGTCCTTCTCGATCGAGAATCGTGACCTCATGACCTTGCACCTGGATGAAGCCTTGCGCCTGTAGGCGCGCCATATTTCGAGAAACGAGTTCGCGAACGGTGCCAATACGTGCGGCAAGCTCCTGGTGACTGATATCGAGTTCGAAAACAGTTCCGGTCTCGTACACTCGCCCGCGCGCGTCCGCTTCGCGGAGGAGCCACGAAATCAGCCGGTGCCGCAGAGTCGTGAATGAGAGCTCTTCAATGATCCCAACCAACCTCCGGAGGCGAGCGCCCACTACTTCTATTACTTTCAGCGCAACTTGCGGATGCTCCAGGCAGTACGCACGGAAATCATCGCGAGAGACGAAGAGTAGCTGCGATTCGTCGACAGCGGCGGCCGATGCGGGATAGGCTCCGCCGTCGAAGACGGGCAGTTCGGCAATCGAGCCCCCTGGACCCTCAATCGTCAACACCTGCTCCCGGCCACTGGGCGAGGTTTTAAAGATACGCACTCGCCCCGAGATCACCACGTACAAGCCGGCACACGGCTCTCCTTCGGCAAACAACAGTTCGCCGGGGGCGAAGCGCCGAATCGATGTCCGCTCGGCGAAGGAACCGATTTCGGAGTTGTCCAAAGCGGAAAATAGTTGCGTCGATTTGAGAGTGGCGACAATTGCCTGTTTTTTTGGAATCATTTCAGGGGTAAATCGGTTTGGGAGAAGCCGTGCAGTACACTTGGCCCGCCAAACTCACTAGACCATCGTCGCAAACCTGAAAGAACTTTGAAGCAAGCCGGTTTCGCGGCCGGCGATAAGGTCCATACGTACAAGTATCTTGCCATTTGCGGCAAGGACTATTTACGATATACTTCTGCTTTGCTTAATCGCCCTTCACTAACTAACATTAAAATACTAGATGCAAACAGGCCGAGCGTTTTGAACCTGTTTGTCTGGCTTCGGCCGGTCGCCTTCATAGGTGTTCTGCTTTCGGTCTGGCAAATTGCAATTAGCCGGCATACCGTTCACCTTTTGCCCACTCCGGTGGAAGTGGTTGGCGGCATCGCCGACCTGGTTCAGCACGGACTTCTTTTGAAGTATGTGGTCGCGTCGCTTTTCCGAGTCACATGGGGTTATGTTTTGGCTGTTGTTTTGGCCGTTCCCCTTGGACTCGCAATCGGCTGGTCGCGCAGGGTGGAAATGGCATTCAATCCGGTCATTCAGATTCTTCGGCCCATTTCTCCACTCGCCTGGATCCCGATTGCGATTTTGTGGTTCGGGGTAGGCGACTTGGCCGCCGTATTTCTTATCTTCCTGGGCTGCTTTCTCCCGTTGTTGCTGACGGCTATTAATGCGGTTCAGAGCATTCCCGCCGTCTATATAGATGTGGGCCGCAACTTCGGTCTGAGACGGGTCGATCTCGTCTACCGCGTTTTGTATCCGGCGGTCGTTCCACAACTGATTGTTGGTTTGCGGATTACCTTAGGGATCGCCTGGTTGGTTGTCGTGGCGGCCGAGATGATCGCAGTGAATTCCGGGCTTGGCTTTTTGATTATCGATGCGCGCAACGCCGGCAACCGTTACGACCTCGTGGTTGCCGGAATGGTTCTGATCGGCATTATTGGATTGCTGCTCGATCTGGGTATACGATCTCTTGAACGAGTAAAATCGTTCCGCTGGAGTTACTCCGAGGACTAATAGTGTCGTTGATGGAACCTTTTGTAACGCCAGCAGCCGTGGATACAAAGTTACGCGTTGAGCACGTAAACATCGTGTTCGATCGGGACGGCAAGAGTACCCCGGTTTTAAACGACATCAGCCTCGAGGTGGGCGACGGGGAATTTGTATGCCTGCTCGGACCGTCGGGATGCGGCAAGTCCACCTTGTTAAGCACCATGGCAGGCTTTCTTTCCCCAACAAGTGGCGAGATCAAAATTGACGGTGAAGCCGTGCGCGGGCCGGACCCTCGCCGGATCTTTGTCTTTCAGGAGCGCGGCGTGTTTCCGTGGCTCACGGTCGAAGGAAATATCGGGTTCGGCTTATTCAAATTGCCGCGGGCAGAACGGGAACGGCGCATTGCCTATTACGTCAAAATGGTTGGCCTGGAAGGATTCGAAAGGACGTATCCGCCGGAGCTTTCGGGAGGAATGAAACAGCGCCTCGAAGTCGCACGCGCCTTAGCGGTGAACCCGGACATGCTGTTTCTGGACGAGCCATTTGGGGCGCTGGACTCGATCACCCGCCTCATTATGCGCGGCGAACTGCTTCGTATCTGGGAAGCGGAGCGTAAGACCGTTATCTTCGTTACGCACGATATCGACGAAGCCGTTCAATTAGCGGATCGGGTGGTGGTGATGAGCGCCCGGCCGGCGACTATTCAGCAGATCGTAAACATCGATATTCCGCATCCCCGCGACATCAGCTCGCCCCGTTATCTCGAACTTCGGGACGGCATTTTCAAGCAGATTGGTTTGGCGCACAAGTTATGAAGTCCCTTGCCGAACCGAAAAAGTGGGAACGGTATTTCTGGCCGATTCTGGTTTCCGCGCTGTTTCTTGCGCTGTGGCACTACAGTGTCATCTGGACCGCTACCAGGATTTTTCCATCGCCGCTTGACGTCGAGCGAGGAATGGCGGAGTTGCTCCGGGAGAATGTCCTCTGGGGCGACATTGCCGATTCTCTGCGCCGCGTGGCGATTGGGTTTGGCGCCGCCGTAGTTCTCGGAATCCCGCTTGGATTGACGTTCGGCTGGTATCCGCCAGTGAATCAGGTAGTGAATCCGACGATGCAAATTCTCCGGCCAATCAGCCCCATCGCGTGGATACCAGTCTCCATCATTTTTTTTGGTGTGGGTGATGACGCTGCAATCTTTTTGATTTTTCTGGGCGCGTTCTTTCCCATCGTGGTTGCCTGCGTAGACGGCGTATCCAACGTGCCGTCGGTGTCGCGACGAGCCGGCCGTAACTTCGGGCTGGCGCCTTGGCAACTTCTCGCGAAAGTCGTTTTCCCGGCCGCCCTTCCACAGATCATTGTGGGTCTGCGTATCGCGCTAGGCATTGCCTGGCTGGTGGTTGTCGCGGCGGAGATGATCGCGGTTGAATCCGGCTTGGGATATCTGATCATCGATTCGCGAAATTCGGGAAAGCGTTACGATCTTGTCGTCGCGGCGATGCTGTTGATCGGCTTGATCGGCTTGACGCTGGATTTAGGTTTCCGGCGGCTCGAAAGAATCAAATCGGTTCGATGGGGATTCCGGAATGAGTCTTAGAAACAAAATCCTGCTGTGCGCTGCCGGATGGCTTGCGCTCATCTCGGGACTCCATAGCTACCTGAACGTCAATTGGGCAGCGGTGCTAAACGATTATCGTCCGCCGGCAAAGCGAAAGATCATCGTCGCCTACATTCCCGTCACCTGCCAGCTCACGTGTCCGGTGACGGACTACATTTCGAAGTTCTCTGAGAACGGCGAACTGTTTCTTCCCCGCATGTTCCAGGGCTTCCCGGAGATGAAGGAAGCGCTCATTTCCAATAAGGTGCAAGCGGCGTTTATTGTGGCGCCAATGGCGATTGCGCTCGTGGCGCAGGGCGTTCCCATCAAGGTTGTTTATCTTGGGCACCGTTATGGCAGCGCCGTGGTCGTCCGGAAGAACGGTCCCGTGAAAACGTTCGCCGATCTGCGCGGCCGCACCGTTGCAATTCCAAGCCGTTTTTCCGACGAGCGGCTAATCCTCTTTCGTGCAATGAAGGTATGGCACATGAAACCGGATTCCATCAAAATGGTCGAAATGGCCCCGCCGGATGTTTCGGGCGCTCTCGCGGCCGGCGCGATTGATGCCTTTTCGATGGGGGAACCATTTCCGTCCCAAGCCGAAATGGCGGGCTACGGCAGGATTCTTTTCCAGGCGCGCGATTACTGGCCCGATTACATGTCCTGCATTCTCGTAGTGCGGCAGGACTTGATCGATACGCGTCCGAAAACAGTACAGGTCTTGGTGGACGGCATCGCCCGATCGGGTCTGTGGCTGGATAAAGGCAAAGCGTATCGAGAGGATGCCGCCGATTTCGTGGGCCGCTTTTACTACCACCAAAAGCCCGCGCTGCTACGTTGGGCGCTCACGAAACCGATGGACCGGGTCATGTATAGCCCGCTCGCGCCCCGCAGGGCCGATTTCGACATGGTTCGCGATCTCATGATTGAAACAGGCGTGCTGCACAAGAAGATCGCCTTCGATCAGTACACGGATACTCGATTTTCCGACAATGCGAGTATCCAAACCGCATGGAAGTATTCACCCGGCATTGCAATCGCTAAATGACTAGCTAATTCAAGGAGACCAACGGTGTTTCGCAGACATTTTTTACAACGCATTACTCTTGCGGGAGCCGGTAGCGTGGCCGCCAGTGGAACCATCGAAGCCAGTGAAAGCAGGACCGTAACCTACCGCGTGAAGGGATTCACTTGCGTCACGTGTGCCGTCGGCCTTGAAACGATGCTGCAGCGAGAAAAAGGAATTATTTCGGCCAAAGCCAGTTATCCGAAAGCAATCGTAATTATTCGGTTTGATCCTGAGTTGCTCAGCGAGGGTTCACTTAAGGGATTCATTGCGGAGATGGGCTTTCGTGTAGAGGAAGCGCCCAACGGTTGATCCGGGACCGCGTTCATGTTGGCTGCACTGTTCGAAAGCCTGAGCGGTCGAGCAGTTGGCCAATTTCGTCAGGTGTTGCGCCGACTTTCGAGGCACTGCGAAATAGATCTTCGGCTTTGACCGGATACCAATTATTACGCTCGGGATCGCCCAAGCCGGCCACATTGAATGGATCGATAATCCGCACAATCTCTCCCGTTAGCTCTTTTGAATCCAACGGGCCGCGAGCACATAAGATGCGATCGAACAACAAGCGGCATTGTGGACCAAAAGCAGGATGGTCGTGAAGCAGGAAGGAATTGGCCAGATGCGGCTTGCCCAGCCTTCGTACGGTTTCCGAGTAACTTACCGCCGCGAAATAGACGAGCGACAGAGAGACAAACAGCGGAAAATCGCCCATGCTTTTATACAGACACGCAATCAGCCGTCCAGCGGCAAGCAATTCGTTTTCCGTTTGATCCGCGTAGACATCGAGACTCGTACGGAATCGATCGGTATTCCAATCCCGCTCAATGATTTCAGCCAGACGAGCAATTCCTAACAACGTAAGCGTAAAGCCAGTGGAGAGCAACGGGTCAATGAATCCGGCGGTTGATGGAAGCAGCGCCCACCGCCTCCCGACGATAGCGCCGCTGCGAAAGGAAAGCCTGGGTGCGTGAGTAAATGAGCGGTGTTGCCTTGCCGATGCGAACTGATTCCTCAATGCGGGAACAAGGTTCAAGAGGCGTTCCCAGGCAGGCGCCCCCTTTGCGAACTCCAAACGCTCCGCGAATTTCATGGTTGCCGCAACGCCGGCGCTCGTGATCCCGTTATTGAACTGCAATACCCAAATCCAGCCGCCATCAAAGACGTGATGCACGGCCGCATCGTCCACCGGATACGGTGGCTCCTCTGAGTACCGGGCTGTTCGCTCGTCTTCAATGCGCTCCACATGCGAAAAGTGGCTGAAAAGCCCTTGCGTCGAAGGCAAACCGGGCAGCGCCCGTTCCGAGATGCCGAGGATACGGTGCAAGAAGCCGCGCGGCCCCGTGGCGTCCACGACAAATTTGGCGCGTATTGTTAGCTCCTCACCGCTTCTTGTTCCGTGAAGTCTGAGGTCGTCATCCGATTCGGAGACAGAATGAAGCTGGACTTCATCGAGGTACGCAACTCCGGTATTCTGAGCTTCGCGAACAAATAGTTCGTCGAAATCGGCCCGGTACCAGTGAGTATCGGCGATATTGTTATGCGGGCTCGCGGCAACCAGGAGCTGTTTTGCTCTGTCCGGATCGGCAACCGGCGTTTCGCCAAGCGTGTGGTGGTAAAAGGTAAAGCCTCGCTTTAACCCGCAGCCGACTCGCGGATACGTACGTTGCCACGGCCCCCATTTTGCCAGAGGCTTTAGCGCTGGCAGATCATAACGAGTGGTTAGATCCTCCAGCAGGAGATTGGCGAGTGGCGTGGACGATTCCCCAATCGCAAAGCGCGGGTGTTTGCCTTTTTCTAGCAGAATGACGGAGCGCCCAAGGCGTTGCGCGATCATGGCAAGGAGAGATCCGGCGAAACCTGAGCCAACCACGGCGATGTCACATTGAGCGCCGCTCAACCGCCGCCTCCGCATTGATCGCAGGAAACAGACGGGAGAATGAGTTGGCGGCGATTCATTTCGCCCAGCCTCGAGATTCGTGCAGCGTGGCACCCCATGCAGCCGGACGATTTCCGCAGATCCCAGAGGTCGACAAAGACGCGTCCACGTTTGAGGCCGAGACCATAGATGACGGCTGCTTCAATCGTCTCCATTCGAGGAGGCGAAAACTCTCCGATTTTTTGGAGTTCGTCCAAGGCCCCGTTTCCGCCTCGTGTCGGAATCAAGGAAGCAACGGTCGCCCCGCAGTCAAATGCAAAGTCAAGGGAACGCTCTGCCCAAACCAGAGCTTCCATCTCGTCCATGAACGGGGGTTTGATCAGAATGAACACCCGCAGATCGATTTCATTCTTCCGCAGCCACTCGGCCGTCGCCGAAAATTGCTCGAGCGTCATTCCTTTGTTCAGCCGGGACAGGGTATCCGTATGAACGGTTTCCAGCCCCATCGCCACTTCCAGGCGCCCGTCTAAGAGGTCGCGGAAATTCAAAGTTCGCTCGCCGGCCAGCGCAGGATGGCTTTCCACAACGACACGCTCGAACGATTGCACGCGGCGGGAGATTGCCGGATAGTCCGCTACCGGAATAGCATGGCAATCGAAAAAACTTCCACTGTTATAAAGTTTGATTTGACGAGCTCGCGGCAACCGCGCCAATGCATAATCGATTTGCGCCGGAATCGCGCCCGCGGGTGTTTCTTCCACAAGCGTATTGCGCCAAAGATCGCACATCAAACATCGCCACGGGCACTCGCGGTTCGTTAGAAAGATAGTGGCCACCGGTACGGCTTGGCCGCTCGCGGAACGCTCATCTTCCACACAGAACGCATAAGGACGCCACGGATCAAGAGCGGCACGCTGCGGGCGGCGCTCAACAATCCATTTATTCCGCCGGGCGCCGGAAGCTGGATAGATGGACGGCACGGTTCACAAATAAAGCGATAGAAATTGCTTCCGGTATTCGGTTTCACGAAATGGCAATCGCCGGCGGAGAGTATCGGCGGGAAGCGCGCCATGTTGAAAACGGCGCTTGGGGAAGACCGGCATTCGCAAGCCGGTAAGAGCCGCGATGCCACGCGACACGATTTCGCCCTTCAGTTCATATAACTTAGACACGTCATAATCGGTTAAGTCGATGAATGGAATAGCCTCCGCAACGGCAATCACAGCCGGCTTTGTAAATGGACTGAATCCTTTAAAACCATGGTGACGATGTGACGCATAAGTGCGTGTATAAGAGCGGCTCAGGCCACCGCTGTACGTCAGCGAGTGCTTAATCTTTCCAACGCCCCACCCTTCCTGATACAGCATTTGATTATTGACCACGCTACGAATCGTAAGTTCGGGATTCTCTTCTATCGGATAATCCTTCAAATTCTCGTCGCCGCCATCGCCGTCAATGAGATAATGCCATTCGGGATAGCGCTCGCGAATTCCCCGGCACAGCGCAAGCATCATTGTCGCGGATTCAACATCGAGCGGCTTATAGTCTTCTGTGATGCGAATCGTTTCTTCGGCATTCAGCGAAGATACATCGGCTTCAATTGCTTCGAGAAAGAGGCCCAGCCCCAAAGGATCGAGAAACGAACGCGCTTGATTAACGTCCGGTCCCGCGCCGCAATCGAGAACAAATGCTTTCAGCCTGCCCAAATCCATGCCGAGCTTTCGCATGACGTGATAGGTCGCGAGGAATACGCTTCCGCTGTCGATACCACCGGAAAAACACACGCCGACCGGCTCTCTGTCAGGCACAAGGCGCAGCCATTGAGAAATCTCTTCCGCCACGGCGCCAATGTAGGCGCGGCCAATCTGATCCGGATCGGCGCTCATCGTTTGCGCTTCCGGAGCAAAAAAACGCGTGTAGACTGGGTCGGGATCGGGACAGCCAATGAGCTGAATTTCAACGACATAGTGGGCCGGAACCATTCTCGTGTAACTGGGATGGAACTGATTTTCCAGGCCTCCCGCCTTGAGCCAGTCATAAATAGCATCAATTCGATGAGCAACAACGAGCGCCGGGCCAGCCTTCTGCTTTGCCAGGAAATAGCGCATCGGACGGTCGAGCGAGCGCGCCATTCTCACGGTTTTCCCGGAACGCGCCACGATCGCGAAAGATCCCTGAATCTGGATGACATCCAGCGGATGAGTTAAAACAATCTCGCGGGCGTCTTCGAGAGTGAGATTGTAGATCTCATTCGCATCCGGTTCGGTCAGATCGATCAGTCGTTCAATGTAGTGTTCCACGGCCATTTCCCCGAGTATACGTCAGCATTCAATCGCAGATAGTCGCTAACTCCATGCATCTTCCTTAGATCTCCGCCAGACGAATCTAACGGAAATACATCATTTCAACAACTCTCCTGTTCCGCCTACAATCTTGAGAATAACTTCGAAACCGAGCAAATTCGGTTTGGTGTCTCACTCAGTAATAGAAAGACGTGGCAGAATGAAACGATCCCGATTCGTGATCGTTTGGGTATTTTTGTCTGTCGGTTTGAGTCTGTACGCTCAGGCCCCACAGGGCGCTGACCACGGCTCCTTCCGGCCGGCGGACCGCTTAAACAGCCTGCTCCCGCGTTGGTTGAATCTCGGCGCCAGTTACCGCTCACGGTTTGAGGACCAGGCCGGTCTCGGTTTCAAAAATGCTTCCGACTCTCACTTGTTAGGCAGGCTTTGGCTGGACCTCACCATTCATCCGGCGGACTGGCTGACTTTTTTCGGACAGGCTCAGGATTCCCGAATGTTCTTCAACGGCGTGCTTCCCTCAACGCCGCCGAATCAAAACACATGGGACCTCCGCCAGGCCTGGGCTCAGCTTGGCGATAGTGAGAGATATCCCGTCTCAGTGCGTTTCGGCCGGCAGGAGTTGAATTTTGGGGAGCAGCGCCTCGTCGGCTCAGCGGCGTGGCTGAATTCGCCGCGCGTTTTCGACGCAGCGGTCGCCACATTGCGTCTTACGGCCGTGCGCGTGGACGCGTTCGCGTCATCCGTAGTCAACCCCGTGGATGGCCAGATGGACCATCACAAACAAGGCAATCCCTTCTACGGCCTCTATGGAACTTTGACGCATGTTGTCCCGAATGCCTCGATCGAGCCGTATTTCTTCTGGCGACTGGCGCCCGCTGGCTATGGACCGGCTTACGCTAACGGAGCCAAAGGGCATTTTGACGAGAAAACGGTCGGCTTCCGCTGGGCGGGCAAACTGCCATCCCATTTCGATTATACGGCGGAAATGGCGCACCGGTACGGAAACCTGGGCGCATATGGAATCTCAGCTTGGGCAGGACACTGGACGACGGGCCGAACCTTCGATGTGAAATGGCAGCCGCGTCTTTTCGCTGAATATAACTACGCCTCCGGCAACTCTCGACCCGAAGGCAACACGATCGGCACGTTTGACCAACTGTACCCGTCAGGGCATGACAAGCTGGGCGAGACGGATCAGATCGGTTGGAGGAATATTCGCGATTTGCGCGCCGGCGCGGAACTCAAAGCAACTAAAAAGATCGCATTCAACGGCATCTATCATAACTACTGGTTGGCTAACGCATATGACGGTCTCTATGCGGGTACGGGAGCCATCATCGCCAGTTCTTTGACAGGCGCAGCCGGCGCCCATGTCGGACAGGAACTCGCAGCGGAGGGCATTTATAACTGGAACAAAGCCGTCCAATTGGGGCTTGGTTATGGACACATCTTCACGGGTCAATTTTTGAACAGGACTACCGCTGGGAAAGACTTCAACTATCCCTATGTGACGGCCGGATACAAGTTCTAATAGTCGCCGGCCGGTTCGTCAGGTAAAGAAGGCATCGCCAGTCCCAAGCTTGCCGAGCGTTGTATTGACTAATAGAATTCAGTTATTGACGCTAGATTGAGAAACGGGAAAAATGAACGGTTGCCTCGGGGAAGCTTGTCTGCCGCATTTTCGTATCCGCGTACATTTGAAAACGAATTGGGAACACATCGCGACGCGAAATTCTCAGGTGTTATCGCGCCGGAGGAGGAGGAACCTTCTATGGGGTTCCGGCGCGCGTACAGCGGTAATCGTTGCCCTGACAATTCTGGTTGGATGCCGGCGCAACACCGGCCTTCCTGAGCCCGGATCGACAAAATACCGCGATCTCGTTCACGCCTTCAACGTAGGATTGGCTGGCTTGCAAAGCGGCGAGGATGTGCGCGCGAAGAAGGATCTTACCCTTGCCACTCAGATCGCGCCGAGCGAGCCTGCATCGTGGGCAAATTTAGGCATTCTGGCAACGCGGCAACAGGAATTGGATGCCGCTTATACCGATTTGGAGATGGCCCGGAGTTTGGCTCCCCGCAATAGCCGGATTGAGCAACTGCTGGGCGATCTCGAAAGCAGGCGCGGTAACTTACCCGAGGCGCTCGAACACCTGAAGAGGGCGGTGCAACTGGACAAGGCGAACGTGAAGGCGCTCTACTTGCTCGGCGAGCAGACAGAGCGGCAAGGGACTAGTACCAGCGATGGCGCCGCGCTTGCGTTATTCGAAAGAGTTTTGGAATTGAAGCCGGACAATCCAGCGGTGCTGCTGGAAGTAGCGCGTCTCGCGGCTAAGACCGGCAGCACGGACGTGCTCAAGAACGCTGTAGCGCAGCTTCAAGAGCAATCTTCTTCCTGGCCGGATGAAGCAAAACAGCAGATGCAATCTCTCGAAGGCGCTGCCTCAGGCGGCAATTCGCGGACTGCTGCGCTGCAAGTGGCCTTCCTTAGAAATGTCTTGCTCCGGGCGCCGGAATATCGTCGCGCCTCGCAGATTGTAAAGACGCCTGCCGTGTTTGTTGGTGAACCCTTCCTGCGATTCATCAAATTGCCGTCGCCTCAGGTTGAAGCCGCGCCGGCCGATTCGCAAATCACATTCGCTTCGCAGCCTCTTTCCGGCGCATCACCGGCTGGAGTTTCGTGGACACGCACTGTCTGGCTGGATGATACCGGCAAGCCATCGGTTCTTTGGGCCGACCACGCCGGCGTGCATATTCAACTGGAGCACGTTCAAGGTGAAGCGACGCTGCCGGTTCCCGGCGCTTCCAATCTGCTCTCGCCCAACAATGTTGCCATCGGGGACTTAAACTACGATTTCAAAAACGACGTTGTGATTGCAGGCCCTGGCGGGCTCCGGATCTACCGGCAGGACACTTCACAGCGCTTTACGGACGTGACCGCGCAATCGCGAATTCCAATCGCCATCCTCGATGGCTCGTACTCTGGCGCTTGGCCCTTTGATGTGGATCTGGATGGAGACCTCGACATTGTTCTGGCGGTGAACGGAGGCGCTCCGGTGGTGCTGCGCAACAATGGCGACGGCACTTTCACGATCGTGAGGCCCTTTGCGAATGTGAAGGGCGGCGCCGCTTTCGCAACCGCGGACATTGATGGCGATGGCGATCCCGATGTCGCGATGGTCGGCGCCGATGGCAGGCTGACTGTGTTTATGAATGAGCGTTTCGGTACGTTCAAACCACGCGCCGTTCCGCCAAACATCGCTGACGGCATCGCGGCGGTGTCGGCGGCCGACGCGAACGGCGATGGCTCACCCGACTTCGTCGTCTTGAAATTTGATGGAACCATTGTCCGGCTCTCCGACAAAGACGAAGGCGGCGGGTGGGACACGGCGGAATTAGCCAAGGCGGCGCCAGCATCGAAAGGGGCCTCGATCTCGCTAGCCGATTTCGACAATAACGGACGGCTCGACCTTTTGACCGGCGTCAGCGAGATTTTTCTCGCTGACGAGCACGGTTTTTCGAAGCTATCCACTCACTCTGATTTGGCTTCCGCAAGCGCCGCCGATATGAATGGCGATGGCCGACTGGACCTGGTCGGGCTTTCAAATGGGAAACCCGTTGTTTTGGTAAATCGCGGGACGAAGAACTACCACTGGCAGGTCATTCGGACCCGCGCCGCATCCGCTCATGGCGACCAGCGAATCAACTCGTTCGGGATCGGGGGAGAAATCGAAATCCGCGCGGGTCTGCTCGCTGAAAAACAGATCATCACTTCGCCGGCGCTCCACTTTGGTCTTGGCGAACATACGTCCACCGATCTCGCACGCATTACATGGCCGAATGGTCTGATTCAGGCGGAGTTTGAACTTCATCCGGACCAATCGATTCTCGCGACCCAACGCCTGAAGGGTTCGTGCCCATCTCTATTCGCCTGGAACGGCAAACAGATGTGCTTCGTGAAAGATGGCGCGCCCTGGTCGCCGGCTCTGGGTCTGCATATCAATGCCCAGCGAGTAGCCGATATTCATCGAACGGAAGAGTGGTTTAAAATTCCAGGAAAGGACGTTGCGCCCCGTAACGGCGAGTACGATCTGCGCGTCACGGCGGAGTTGTGGGAAACCTTCTATATCGATCACTACTCGCTGCTCGTAGTGGATCATCCAAAGGGCGCCGACATTTATAGCGATGAACGGTTTTCCGTGCCGCCGCCAAAATTGCAGATCTACACAACAGCCACGGCGCGGCCGTTTGCCAGGGCGATTGATGACCGTGGCAACGATGTCAGCGGCATCGTTCGCGATACCGACCAGAAGTATCTCGATACCTTTGGGCGTGGCCAATACCAGGGTGTTACGCGTAACCATTGGGTCGAACTCGATCTGCCGGACGATGCGCCGCGTAATGGCCCCCTCTATTTAATAGCCGAAGGCTGGCTGCATCCCACCGATGCGACTGTCAACATCGCCATGGGGCAAGGTAGCGATCCCGCTCCGCAAGGTTTGTCGATTGAAGTTCCGGACTCGAACGGACATTGGGTGGTCGCAAAACCGGACTTGGGTTTCTTGGCCGGAAAATTAAAAACCGCTGTGCTGGATATTACCAACATATTCAAGCCGGGGGCTCCCCGTAAATTGCGTCTTGATACAAACATGGAAATCTATTGGGACCGGCTCGCCTGGGCGCCGGGCCTTTCGGGCAACCTCATCCGTGTTCAGCCGGTCAAGCTTACTTCGGCCGAACTACGCCACCGCGGCTTCTCCGTCATCACGACGGCAAATTCTTCGTCGCCCGAAATTCCCCACTACGATCAATTAGAGGACACATCGCAGAAGTGGCGGGACCTGGAGGGATATTACACGCGCTATGGCGACATTCGTGAGCTGCTGGAGAAGGTGGATGACCGGTATGTGATCGTCTGTGCCGGGGATGAAATGCGCCTGCGGTTTGCAGCCCCGCCGCCACCCCCAAGCGGATGGGTGCGTGACTTTATCATGGTCGGTGATGGCTGGATTAAGGACGGCGATTACAACTCGGTGTTCTCGCAAACCGTGCTGCCCCTTCCCTACCACGCAATGAAGAGCTATACGGCGCCGCCGGGCAAGTTAGAGGACGATCCTGCTTATCGCATGCATCCGCGGGATTGGCAGATGTTTCACACGCGATACGTCACGCCTGAGACTTTTCGAACGGAGTTATGGAACAAGCGGTAAAACCAAGCCGAGCCATTCAAATCGGCCTGGCAATCTTCTTCGTTGGGCTGCTGGCAATACCCATCGTGTACAAGCAATACCAACGCGTCCAGGCATCCGCCTCCGCCAACATGGGCGCGGCACAGGCATTGTCCCGCTACGGCTTTTATATGCGGGAATCGTCGAACGCTTCAGGAATCGATTTTGTCCACCAGGCTCCCACTCTCGATGTGAAGCTCAGCCACATCATGAAACTCGTTGCCTCCATGGGCGCCGCGGTCTCCATAGTGGATTTCGATCGGGACGGCTGGGAGGATATTTACGTCGTCAACAGCAAGGAGGGAAGCCGCAATGCTCTGTACCGCAATCTTGGCGACGGAATGTTTCGCGATGTAGCGGCCGAAGTTGGATTGGCCGATGTCAATCTACCGGGAACCGGAGTATCCACCGGCGCAGTCTGGGGCGACTATGACAACGACGGCTATGAAGACGTATTCCTTTATAAATGGGGCAAGCCGGAGCTGTTCCATAACGATGGCGGAGAACACTTCACTCGCGTCACCGAACAGGCAGGGCTTCCTCCGTGGGTGAACGCTAACACCGCAATCTGGTTCGACTACGACAATGACGGAAAACTGGACTTATTTCTAGGCGGCTATTACCCGGAAGACGTGAATTTGTGGCATCTCAAGACGACCAAGATCATGCCGAACAGTTTCGAATACGCCAATAATGGCGGCCGAAAGTATCTGTTTCATAATCTCGGCAATGGCCGGTTCGAGGAAGTTTCCGCGAAGCTCGGCATCAATTCGCGGCGTTGGTCGCTGGCTGCCGTCGCCGCCGACCTGCGCGGGACCGGCTATCCGGATCTCTTCATTGCGAACGATTACGGCGTTTCGGAGCTGTATCTAAACGAAGGAGGAAAGGGATTTCGCGAAGCCGGCAAAGAAGCTGGCGTTGGCTTCTCGCCAAAAAGCGGTATGACCGCGTCCGTCGGCGATATCTTGAACCAGGGGCAATTTGACGTCTATGTGACTAACATTTCGGAAGAAGGCGTTCTTGTACAGGGCAACAATCTCTGGATGCCGAAAGCGGGAAAATCTGCCGGGATGATTCGCTACGAGAACATGGCGAATACGTTCGGCGTTGAGTTGGGCGGCTGGAGCTTCGGTGGACAGTTTGCCGATTTGAATAACGACGGATTTCTCGATCTCTACGTTGCCACGGGCAACGTCTCGCTCGACCGCGGACGCAGTTACTGGTACGATTACTCCAAAATTGCGGGGGGCAACCAGGCGATCATCTCCGATGCCGCCAACTGGCCCTCTCTGGAAGGGCGATCTCTTTCCGGCTACCAGCACAAACGGGTCTGGATCAACGATGGCGAAGGCCGGTTCAAAGAGGTGGCCCAGATGGTCGGCGTAAAAGATGTTTACGATGGCCGTTCGGTCGCAATGGCCGACTTCGAGAATCGAGGCGCCTTAGACGTGGTGGTCGCTAATCAGCGTGGCCCTCTGCTGCTGTACAAGAATACGGTGGCGCCGGGAAAACACTGGATCGAATTTGACCTGGAGGGACAACGGAGTAACCGAAGCGCGATCGGCGCGGAAGTGCGCGTCTTCTGGGCGGGACAAGAACAACTGCAACAAGTTTCGGGCGGAAGCGGATTCTGTTCTCAAAACGAGCGCCGACTGCATTTTGGACTCGGAAAGGCAACGGTTGTGGATCGAGTGGAAATTCGGTGGCCGTCCGGCATCAAGCAGACTCTGACAAATCCGCACGTTGATGAGAATCATAAAGTGAAGGAGCCGCTGTGATTCGCGCAAATGGCGCAGATACCCCGGTATCCGCAAACAATTCGAAGAGCAGAATCCCCGCCATAAGCCGATTCTTTAGCGCCGAGAATCGCTATCTTCCGCCACTTCTGATCACGCTGATTCTCGTGGCCGGGCAAGCCAAGTTCGGGCTGCTCGAGAGTTTTTCGCGGACCGCTCTCGCGATAGCCACCAGCATGATTTTGGACCTCGTGCTTGCCCGCCTTATGATACGGCGATGGCCCAATCTCGCGAGCGCTTACATCACAGGCATCAGCGTAGGCATTCTCGTTCGTTCGCCGGCATTCTGGCCCTATGCCCTTTGCAGCGCGCTGGCGATAACATCCAAGTACGTGATCCGCTGGCGCGGACGTCATCTCTTTAACCCTTCCAATTTCGCCATCTCCGCAATGCTGCTGCTCATCCCCGAGTATGTAGCGGCGTTGAGTATCCAATGGGGAAATGATATTTGGCCTCTCGTGATCGTCTGGGTGCTCGGAGCGCTGATAGTGTGGCGCGTTCGCAGGATACACATCACCCTGACTTA
Source organism: Bryobacterales bacterium KBS 96 (assembly GCA_000381625.1). Lineage (GTDB taxonomy): Bacteria > Acidobacteriota > Terriglobia > Bryobacterales > Bryobacteraceae > KBS-96. The sequence continues at coordinate 4,697,556 of KB906767.1, read as the reverse complement.
CGTTCTGTCATTTGTCGTGTTTTCAGCTCTGCGAAGCGTAATCGTCGGAGATTCCTTTCTCGCCGAAGTAGCTCCCATCACCGGGCCGATGTATCAGTTATTCATTTTTTTCATGATTACGGACCCAAGGACGACAGTGAAATCGATGCGCGGTCAGTGTTTGGTGGCTTTCCTGGTAGCGGCGATGGAAATGATCTTGCGGCTCGCCAGCAATGTCAACGCTCCGTTTTATGCGCTCTCTATTGTCGGGCCTATCGCCATGGCCATTGAGATCTGGCGGACATCCAAGCGACGTCCGGAAGCGCCCTTTCGACCTGGGATACGCAAAGATTCTGTGACCCACGCACCGGCGTTGTAATGTCGCGCTAACACTCACAGTGCCAATCGCTCCTCGCGGTCGCGGCTCTGTTAAAACCTGCGTACCGCGTGCGCGAGCTTTCCGGTTCAGTACTAATTAACAAGGCTTAGACAGAGCCGTAATAGTTTCCAGCTATTGAGTGCTCGTCCTTACCCACGTTATACTCACCAACGTCTCGGTTGAGCCAAACCGGCTCTATCTTTGGGGGGAATGCTCGCAAGCGCGCTAGGACCAGGCGGCGTAAACCGCTGCCGGCTAGCTGTTCTTACACGTCGAAAAGAGAGTAACTCATATTTGCCGTCCACTTGTGGACGCGGGTGAAGTGTGCCCGTTCCCGTGTGCGGTCGCAAAAGACCCAAGAAAGCTAACTGATGAACCAAAATTCTATCGCCGTTTCGATCGTACTGTGCCTCGTACTGCCGTTTTCCATGTGGGCGCAGGATCCCGTGGGGGTTATCGAAGGGTTCGTTACAGACAAAAGTGCAAGCCCCGTATCAGAAGCGCAAGTTACAGCGAAAAACCTCGATACTGGGCTGGCAAGAGAAGTATCGACCGAGAAGAGCGGCCTGTTCCGCATTCCCTTTCTGGCGGTCGGGCGGTACAGTGTCACAGTTGCCGCGCCTCATTTCGCGACACTGGTGCAGCAGCCGATCGTCATTAATGTCAGCCAGACGAAGCGCATCGAGTTACAACTCGATGTGGCAGCCGTGAATTCCGTAATTACGGTTACCAGCGACGCTCCGCTGGTTGATTCGTCGACGAACACTCTCGGGTCGGTTGTGACGGGACGCGAGATTGTCGACCTTCCGCTCAACGGCCGTAATTTTACGCAGCTTGGTTTGCTTCAGGCGGGCGCTGCTCCCTTAACGGCCGGTCTGGCGACGGGGGGAGGTCCGATGCGACAAGGCCAGACCTATGCGGTGAACGGGGCGCGCCCGGAGCAAAACATGTACATGATCGACGGCGCGCAGAACGTGAACCGGATGGATGGCGGGTATGCGCTGAAAGTTCCGGTAGACGCAATCGCGGAGTTTCGAATTCTCACACAAACCGCGCCACCCGAATACGGCGGCACCGGAGGCGCGACTACATCAGTCGTCACAAAGTCCGGAGGCAACGAATTTCACGGCACACTCTACGAGTTCATCCGCAACGACAAGCTGGATACCCGCAATTACTTTTCGACAGCCGTGGAGCCACTCAAGCAGAACCAGTTCGGCGGCACGGTGGGAGGTCCTATAAAACAGGACCGCCTCTTCTTCTTCGGATATTACGAGGGCTTTCGCAACAGGCAGGGACTCACAAAGTCTTCGACGGTGCCGACCGCAGAGCAGCGCCAGGGCGATTTCTCCGGCATGGGAAGTCCTCTCATTAACTTCGCCGCCGGAGGAACGGTGTTTCCGGGGAACAAGGTTCCGGCTCAGGCGATGAATCCGGTGGCGTTAAACGTTCTCCAACTTTACCCGCTCGGCAATATTTCTCCCTCCGTTTACCGTACGACCGTGGTAGGAACAAACGACTACAACCAGGGCGGCGGCCGCGTGGACTTCAGCATGTCACCGGAAGATCAATTATTCGCGCGTTATTCTTACTCGGGCGGTTATGACATTAATCCGGTTTCGGTTCGCGGAACTCCGATTCCCGGCTTTCCGACGCGCGACAACCTGACGACCCACTCCGCAGAAATCTCCGATATCCATACTTTCTCCGCAACACTGAACAACTCGTTTCGCGTAACATTCCTTCGCTACCTGTTTGATTTCGATCGCAGGTTGAATCAGACGCCGCCAATCGCTCTGGGATTTGGTTACACATCCGCCTCGGCGCTGGGACAAGGACCACCGTTTTTCAATCTGTCGGGCTATTCGCCTGTGGGCGGAGCCATTACCGGCCCTCGCGATTCGGCTCAGAACAGTTATGGAGTACAAGAGGGTTTGTCCTGGACGAAGGGCGCGCACTCGGTACGCTTCGGCGCCGAGTTTTTGCGTACGCAGATCAATATGTTCCAGGCCATTGCGCCGAATGCGTTCTTTGTGTTTGCTTCAACATTTCCCACGAATAATTCCGTAGCCAACCTCCTTTTGGGAGCACCGGTCACGTTCTATCAAGGATTGGGGGATTTTCATCGCGGGCTTCGCAATTGGAGTTTGGGCGCTTACGCGCAAGACGAATGGAGAGTTACATCGCGTATGACCCTCAATTACGGTATCCGGTATGAACGCATCAATCCGATTACAGAAATTGCAAACCGGCTGAACGGTTTCGTGCCGGGAGTGCAGTCCCAGATCTATCCCGATGCGCCGGAGGGCCTTCTGTTCCCTGGCGATCCCGGAATTGGGGCCGGCATCGCACAAGGCGGCAACGCTTATATGCCTCGCGTGGGTTTCGCATGGGATCCAACAGGCAATGGCAAGTGGACTTTCCGGGCAGGATACGGCATCTTTTACGATCAGTTCCAAAACGGTCCGGGGACCGCCTCCCAGGTCCCGATCAGCTCGTTGCCCTGGGCGCAGTTTAACCAGTACAGCGGAGCCGGATTGAATTTCGCCAATCCTTACTCGGGCCACTCATATCCGGCGCCCAACACATTCGTAAGCCCCTCGACTGTGTTCGCGATCGACGCAACGGCGCGCCCTCCTTACATGCAGGACTGGAATTTCGGGATCCAACGATCGCTGTTCGACCGGTATCTGGTTGAGGTGCGTTACGTCGGCAGCAAAGGAACACACCTGCCGCGCAACATCGAGGCCAATCCCGCTATATACGGTCCTGGAGCAACGGCACAGAATGCGGATCGGCGCCGCCTCTACGCCGGTTGCCCTTCCAACGGCGGCGCATGCACGTTCTCAACAATTGCGGAACTCGCCGACATCACCAATTCCACATATGAGTCGGGACAGGTGAGCGTTTCGCGCCGGTTTGCGCGTGGATTGGCGTTCAATATCTCCTATTGGTACTCTAAGTCGCTCGATTATCTATCGTCGATGAACCTTGCCGGCGCTTCTTCCCAGCCGCTGGCCGGTGAGAACGACCTCGCTCAGAATCCATTCGACCTCGCCGCCGAACATGGACCTTCGTTGTTTGACGCGCGGCAACGTTTTGTCGCTAGCGGGTCGTGGGAGCCCCGTGTTTCCCGAGATGCGCCGGTCGCTCTCCAGAGGATCTTCGGCGCCTGGCAAGTCAACGTGATCGCGTCCCACAATTCGCCGACGCCGTTTACCGTTTACGATTCCACCAATGTTTCGCTACAGGCGAATAGTCCTCCGATTTCCGGCTATGCCGCGAGCCGCCCCGATCTGACGGGCAATCCTAACAGCGGACCGCATACTGTCAATCAATGGATCAATGGCACAGCTTTCCGGCGCCTGAACCCGGTGACGGAAGCCGGGCAGTTCGGAAATGCGGGGCGCAACATTGCCCGCGGGCCGGCGTTCACGGATTTCGACATGTCACTGATGCGCAACTTCACGCTGACCGAGGCCGTGCGCCTGCAATTCCGCGCCGAGTCGTTCAACGTCGCGAACCATCCGAATTTCGGCATTCCGGTTGCCGATCTGAACTCGCCCAACTTCGGCAAGATTCTTTCGGCCGCGCCGCCACGGCTGATGCAGTTCGCGCTGAAGTTGATGTTTTAAGGCAGAGCCATGCAGTCATCCTCAGCCGGATATTCACCATCTCTCGATGAACACTCCTGGCGATATCCAGGATGGCGGATCTCCATCGCATCCTCGGCGTGCGTGTTCGTCGGCTTCGCCTCTCTGCTGGTCTACACGTTCAGCATCTTCTTAAAGCCCATTGCCACCGAGTTTGGCTGGTCGCGAGAGGCCGTTTCGGCTGCTTTTGGATTCGCGGCGCTTTCGGTTGCGGCGTGCTCGCCGCCATTGGGCCTTCTGCTCGATCGCTATCCGGCACGGCGACTTATTATTCCGTGCGTCACTGTATTCGGGTGCGCTTTTGCATCGCTGTCGCTGTTAACCGCTCATATATGGCATTTATATGCGGTGTTTATCGTTCTCGGAATCGTCGGGAACGGAACCGCGCATCTCGCATACACCCGCGTTCTCTCGACGTGGTTTGAGCAGCGCCGCGGCCTCGCATTCGCGGTTCTGCTGACTGGCGGGGCGTTCGGCGCGATGGTTCTCCCCATGGTGGCCGAAACCCTCATCCAGGCGATGGGCTGGCGCCATACATTCGCGGTGATGGGCGCAATCGTTCTCGTCATTGGCCTGCCTCTCACAACCGTCGTGCGGGAACGCTCCGTTCCTTCACGAAAAGTGGAGGGAGTGGAATCCGGCGCTTCCGTAGCGGAGGGGATGCGTTCAGGCATCTTCTGGATTATTGTGAGCGTGCTGTTCATCGTTTCCATTAGTCAGAACGGCGCCATCGCCCATCTTTCACCTTTGCTGACCGACCGCGGCGTTTCTCCTCGCAACGCGGCGCTAGCCGCCTCAGCCATGGGCGGAGCCGTGTTGCTGGGCCGGTTCGTCACGGGAATGCTCCTGGATCGCTTTTTTGCGCCACGCGTTTCCTTTATCCTGCTTTTATTCGCGGCTCTTGGCACTTTCCTTTTATCCGGAGCCAAGTCAGTGTCCGTTGGCGTCATCGGGGCAGGCCTGATTGGCTTAGGAATGGGCGGCGAAGCCGATGTCACTCCCTATCTGTTGTCCAAGTACTTCGGGTTGCGATCGTTCTCGACCCTCTACGGACTAACGTGGACGGCTTATGCGATCGCCGGAGCAATTGGACCGGTCATCATGGGAAAAGTGTTTGATGCAACCGGCTCATACGCGATCCTGCTTTCCTGGCTCGCCGGGTCAACCGTGATTGCGGCATCGATCATGCTCTTGTTACCGCGCTACGAAACCGCCGGTGAGCCGAATTCGGCGCAAACAGCGTTGACTCCTCTGGCTACAGAGTGACATCCGGGGCCAAATCGTTTCGCGATACCGGGGATATAATGGCGAACGCTCCCCAGTTCCCAATTGGCAGCTGCGTCTTTAGCTTCAGCTAAATGCTACGCGACGTGAGCGCCTTGGCCGGTTCTCGAAGAAAGTTGAGGTCTCCCATGAAAACAGCTAGCGCGCTTCCCCCCGCAGTCGTTCAAACGCATAACGCTCTTTTCAAGACATGGTTCCCGTTGGACCGGCTGGACATTCCTCCGCGCATTAAGCCGGAGATTGGCGCTATCGCGGACAAAGTGTCACAAGGCATGCTCGCCGAGTTCAGTGAGCCGGCCGTGCTGCAAATTCTTGAAGGCCTGACGGCTCCTCAAAACCTTCCTTTCTACGGCTGCTTGAAAACGTCGAAGGATGCCGCGATTCAGGCGTTCCTCAATACTCCCGGCGGATACGGAGCTATCCCATCGGAAACCGGACAATCCGTTCTGAGCTTTTTCTTTAGAGGCGATTGTCCCGGAACGACTGAGTTCGCGATGCAGATCAGAGAGATCTATCTTTCGGGCATTTGGGACTTGCCGCTAGCCGGTCCTCTTGCGCAAATTCAAGATCCACAAACCTTCGTTCAAAATATAGATATTTACTCCAAGCGAAACTATCCGGATCTTCCGCCGAGCAAATTATCATATGATGCGGCCTCAAAAGTCATCAGTCATAAAGATGGACCAATCGAATACCTGGTTGTCGGCAGCGGCCCTGGCGGCGCGACCGTCGCGCACGAACTAACGAAGGCCGGGAAACGCGTCGTTCTGGTTGAGACGGGCCCCTTCGTCGTGTGGGGCTCCATGAACACCATGAGTTATCCGACGCTGATGTACGGACGCGACCAGGCCACGACATCGAACAACGGAATCATTCTCCGCAGCGGCCAGGCGCTCGGCGGAGGCAGCACGGTAAACATCGACCTGGCATTTTCCCCACTCGAAGCAACCATTCAGGCCCGCATGGACGAGTGGAGTCGACAGGGACTTATCGACGCAAAGTACTACACGCCAGAACGCATCTCAGCCGCCTACACCTGGGTGAGGCAAGCGATCGGAACTCGTCAGGTTTCGCAATCGGAACTGAACAGCGACAACTTAGCGCTCTGGGACGGCGCCATGAATTTCGGAGTTACACCGTCACTTTATCATTTGAATCGTTTCCCAACAAACTTATCCCCCTCGCCGGTAACGCGGAAGCGAGACGCCGCCAGAGAGCTTTTGCTGCCCGTGATCCAGGATAAGACTAACCCTCTGAGCGTCATTCCAGACGCTTCGGTGCAGGAAATCGTATTCACTCCGGCCGGGCCTGACGGCAATATTCGCGCGACGGGCGCAACTATCTTGATAAACGCGCCATGGACGGAGTACGGCAACACAGTCGTCGATCCATGTAATCTCCAGATTCCCCCGGGAACCGAGGTGTCGATCGAAGCAGAGAATATCATTCTCTCGGCAGGAACGATCGGAACGGCGCGTATCCTTTTACAAACAGGCCAAAAGACGCCCGCAATTGCGAATCCCCGAATAGGCAAGGGGTTGATTATGCATCCCTCTTTTCCGCTCATCGGAGTTTTCGATCAGCGGATCAACTTATTGGAGGGACTTGACAGCGCCACCTTCCTGGACGCCTTTGGCGTAGCGCCCGGGTTCATATTCGAGACGATGTCCGGCATGCCCGCTTACGGCGCCGTGCTGATTCCGGGAACTGGAGAACAGGTCTACAACATTCTCAGCCAATTCGACAACGCCGCCGGCTTCGGCGCCATGCTGGTAGACACGCCCTCAGACTCGAATTGTGTTCGCCTGCAAGACGGCAACGTGGTGATCGATTACACGTTGAGCGATTCAGACAAGCAACGATTCAAAACCGCCGCCGCAATCGCCATCCGCATGATGTTCCTGGCGGGCGCCAAGCAGGTTGTCATTCCTTCTAATGAAAATTTCCTGGGCAGCAAGGATTTCGATCCAATGATCGGCGTCTACCTGACCGACATTTCGCAAGCGGACCTGGTGGAACAGAATCTCGAATTTCTGCCGAACCGCACCGTTCTAACCTCGGCCCACCTGCAGGCGACAAATAAGATCGGACCGTCGCCGGATGTGGCGGTGGTTTCCACGAACCAGCGGGTTTGGAATGTTGTTACACGTGGTGAAATACCGAATCTGTACGTTGCCGACAGCAGCATTTTCCCAACTTCCGTCGGCGCCAATCCTATGCAGTCCATCTACACGTTCGCCAAAATATTTTCGGAGAGACTGATCCACGGCATGGATCACGACCGGCCTCTTCAGTGGGCGGTCAGCAAACAGCAGCCCGCGCGGCCGTTGATTCGAACCGCGGAAGCGTAGGGCGTGTCGAGCAGCGATAGACGCCATGGCCGGTTCGTATATAGATTTGACTCGCCGGCATGATTGCCGACGCAGCAGACTGAGAGCCCGCACCGCCAATGGATCCTTAAGCGCAAAAGGCGAGGGCGGGCTTGCAGGATTCGCGATCGAAGTTCCAGGTGTGGGCGTTGTTGGCGTGTTCGAGAGTCCATTTGCGCTTGACGAGCGACTCGGCTTCCGCATTCGAACAAACGAAGCCAAAGTCAGCCGGCGAGAACTCCTTGCCGGCAACGAGATGACACATGCCGACTTCGTAGATCGCTTCCTGCTCGCGCGCTTCCTGGGCTTTACGCTCGACCTGGACTTCGCGTAACATCTTGAGCACTTTCTCGTACTGGCGCATCAGGCGCTGTTCGTAAATAGAAAGCGTGAGCAGCGGATCTTTCGAGCGACGTAGCGTTTCGGCAAGAACGAACGCGGTCTGCGCTTCGGGGTGATTGACGTCCCAGAGATCGGAATTTTCGGTAAGGCCGATGGCAAAGAGGTTATGCTCGGTCGCCATGATGCGGTGAAGGCAGTACTGCAATTGGGCGAGCATGTGGACAAGGTGCTTCTCCTGCGTATTGGCCGGAGAATATTGCTTCTCGAAATCTCCGATGAGGACTTGAAGAGCTTTCAACTCCTCGGGTGTGAGCGTAAGGACCTGGGCCGTAAGGCCGTGGCGAGTGGCGTTGAGCGATGCGCGCTGCTTCCCTTCCTCGGTCCGCGGCCCGGTCGACTTCTGCGCGTTCAGGCGATTGGCGCGAAGGCGTGCTTCGGACGGCGAACGGCGGATGGCAATTGGGGAATTGGGCGGCGCCGCAATGCGGCGCGACGGTTCGCTTGCGGGTGGATTCTTTTTTGTGGACATGGAAGCTCCTCTCGCTTGTGAGGATAGGCACAGGATGGAAGCAGACCGAAGGCGGTAAAGGCCGAAGTCAATGATATGAAACAGGAAAGAATTTTAAGAAACTTGTGACTCACAGTGCCAGAAATTAGCAACGGGAGATAGAGTGCCCCGAGCTATCGTTGATGAGTGTTGGCACGCCGGGTAGGCAAGTGTATGAGACGGCTGGAAATGGAACACCTAGTGAGGGCTGCTATCAAGCTGCGTTAAACCTGAATACCACCCCACTAGTTCCACGCTTTGCGGTGCAGGGCAGTGTTTGGAACGCGGGTGCAATCCTTGGCGACAGAAACGACTTTGGAGAAGATGGCGTAGGATGCACTAAGGCGTCGGTGGATTGGTACGGACAGCATTTGCAGTCCAGCCAGTTTCCATGTACTGCAACCACATCTCAGTCAATGATGATTGTTAACAACGTGCCTGGCTATAGTAATCAACAATTTGCAACACATACCCTTACGTTAAAATTGGGGCCTCAAACGTGATAATCAGCAAGGATGGCCAGAGCAGTACCTTACCTTATTAAGAAGAATGAAGACACTAAAGGATGCCAACTATGGGCAAACAACAAACAACGTTAACGAACATAAATGGCGTTAGAATTATAAAATGGCAGGCAGGGATGCGCTGGCCGTTCTATGTAGTATTCAGGCTTCAGCGCAACCACCAAAACCTAATCACGATCCGAGTCGTCTTACTGGAACGTACTCGGTCTCACAAACAGGTCGATCGACCACTTGCGCAAATTCTATTACAGCTTCAACAAGCGTTTTTATCTCCTATCGATTATAAGGAAGTTGCTTACGAAAGCTATCCAATATTAAAGAGCACAAGCATCGTGACTAAACAGGGCGCAAAACGCTTTTATTCACTCCGAAAGCGAATTTCTCAGCGACTCTGACTCAAGAGAAATCAACTCCTTACTTTGCCCTTAAGTCAGTCTTAGCTCAATACAAAACTGCTGGGCTTTACGCAACCGATGGCTATCAGGTAATTCAGCAAGCAAACCGTATTGACGTACTTCCTTACCAGGTCCTTGGGGCGAACGGCTCTATGCGTAAAGTTACCCCGGTGATGGGCTACCCGGTGACGTTTCCGCCGAATGAGCGAACGATAGAAGATACGTTAGCTCTACTGTTCCAGCAAGCGTCACTAGCATCGGGAAAGAGAATAACTTTATTGTCTGATCCTTTCACCAGATCAAATGCCAAAGTTTCAATAGGTGCAAATGCAGAAATGCCGGGTGACGTTCTTGCTGAAATCGGAGAAAGCATTGGAACTACACTTTCGTATCAATGCTTATTCGACCCCTCTGACTCGGCGTATTACGTCAATATTTACCCGGTTGCTGCCAGCGTGACAGGATCGTTGTACAACAATAAAGCTCCTGGTAACACCCAAACACAACCGACACGTAGCGTTTTCTTCACAAAAGATCTGCCTAAATAGGAGCACTACCTTGGAGTGATTGGAGTGGGGTGAGGGCGAAAAAGGTCATGACTCATCCTTTCGAAATACGCCAAGTTGATCGCGATGCGTAGAGCGGATAGCGATGAAGTCGTCATGTGACAGGCCGAGTTCGCTTGCGACCTGACGGATCTCGTTGTCTTCGACAGTCGAGATGAGATCCTCGGCCGCGGCAACGCGGAACAGGCAATCGAGGAGTGCAAGTTTCTGTTCGAACGTGGCGATCTTGTTGAACTCGCGGGTTACCAGAAAGTTCTCGGTGCCGCCAAACAAGAGGTTCTGATGACGAGCGATCTGAACCACGAGGATGGCCTGGTCCTCGGAGACGCCGCCGTATTCGACGACAATCTGTTCCATGGCGCGCGTCTCTTCCGGCGAGATTTTGAGGTCGGCCCGTGCAACACGGCTGAGGATATACGCGAACGCCGCCAGGTAGCGCGCCCGGTCGGGTTCGAACCGCTCCAGTGCGTCCACAATCTTGCGTACCGTTTCGGTTTGAGTTGCCGTTGAACTCTCCGTTGACAATGGCTGAGAACGAAAGATATCGAAAATTTTCACTACTTCTATCATGCCGCAAGCGACCATAACTACATCCAACCCATGGCACGTCGCGAATCAAGAGCTATTAGTTGGCTCAAGCTCGTCATTAGCCACTCCGTTCAAGACGTCCGTTGAAAACGCCGGTAAAAACGTCCGCTCCCTCACGGTCGCGGTTTGGTGCAGGTAACCGGCTTCGTCAAGTTTGGTGGCCCCCGCAGGGCCATGGACACTCCGTTGAAGACGCCCTGAGACCGTTGGGCATGTAGTTGTCCGAACCCGCTCGCTGACGCGAGGCGGCTCTGAGTGGAGGCAACCTATGAAACGGAGCCGCCGCACCTCGGTGCGCGGGTTGTGAGAGTGTCCGAGCTCGCTCCGTTGAAGACGCCGGTAAACACACGTCCGCTCCTTGACAGTCGCGGTTCGGTGCAGGTAACCGGGCGTCTTCGTCAAGTTTGGTGGCCCCGCAGGGCCAACGACACGTTGAAGACCCTCTGAAACCGCTGGGCATGTGGTTGTCCGACCCTGACGAAATTCGGCTAGCGGCTAGGGTTCGGCCTTCGCTAAGCCGATGGATCGCGCGCCAAGCCGTTTCGGAACAGTCGCAAGCACACCAGTGACGGCAGCGAACCGCAAGTTCATGTTGGGATTGCCGCGGCGCTGGATGAGATAGGACTGCCCGTTTTCCACAGGAAAATCCAAACCTGAAACGGCACTCTTTGCTTCGAAAACACGATTGGCCCCGTCTGCTCGAACTACTTCGACAAGCTGGCCGGGCCAAGGATTGCGCACCCGCATGTTCCCTGACGCGCCCGCATCAATTGCGACCGTCACCGGTACGCCCCCACGGATCTGGACATGAACTCTGCCGCGATTTTGTATGTAGACCGTCCCGTCTACGTCCCAATCCTTTGGCCAGGCCGGCGCAATCCGCACAACTCCGTCGTAATCCTGCACCAAGGCTTCCTGTATGGCAGCAGCAGCAACACCGATTTGCTCTACATAGAATTCTCGACCCGCAAAGCTCGCTAGCCCGGATGGATAGGCCTGATATTTTTCGGTCAACCGGATTAGCGTCGATTTCACCTCCGCAGCCAATCCGAGGCGCGCGGCCTGGATCGGATCGAAACTCCAATCGTCATCCACTTTGTTAGGACGGTGTGTGTAGGTGCGAACCGCCAAATCGTGCAAGGCTCCGCTATCGCCGATCAAGTCATAGGGCCATATCGGTTCGAGGCCAATGTTTTCGGTATTGTGAACCGGCGCAGCCACATCGTATGATTGCGCAATCACATCGGCGCCGGCCGCGTCGTCCGACGATGAAAGTAACTTCGCGGGCTTCGCCTCATCGGTGCGAGGAAACGGACGAATGCGCGGAATCGCCGATTCTATTTCCCGCACGAGGGCCGGATCGGTTTTCAAGATTCGCGCCGCCTGCAATACCGCCGGAAAGAACGATTTCATGGCCGCGATGTCGGTGGTGGGGTCGTGCACGTCCCATTGCGTTTCATGTGCATTCGATGGGTATGTATGCAGGAAGCCATCGGCCCCGAGCTTCGCGTACGCAAGCAAAAAACGCGCGGACGCGGCCATGACGGGATAGTTCGCGGCGAGAAAGGCGCGGTCTTGGGTAGCCAGATACTGCCGCCAGATCCATAAGGAACCTTCGGCTCCCGTCGTCAGTGTTCGCGCGTTGTAGTAGGGCTTGGATGCCGCGCTGCAGTTCAGTCCCGGACTCTGTATCCAGGTTTCGTTCTCGTAGCCCTGGCCGTTGAAACGCATGGTCTCCGGGACGCAAGCACCGGCGCGCCCGTCCATCTGGGCTTTAGTCCAGGCCTCAATGTTCTGCAAGTTGTCCCTGTACAGATTGAAATAAGACCGATTCAGGTTATATAGGCCGGCTCCTAGATTGGCGGCGACTTGCATACGCAAATTCCAGTGCCAATAGGCCGACGGACCCCATTTGTGCTCATCGCGTATAGACGAGAACAGATCTCCGATGCCAGCCTGAGAACCCGGGAAGCGGTCCTGGCTTTCCGCGGCCGCCGTATACAGGTCAATCGTCCGAAGATTCTCGAAGTACTCGGCAGAATTATCCTTCGAACTCAACTTCATCAGGCCCGCATGCTTCCAAAAATCGTTCCACCAACGGCGGTGCTCCTCCGGCGATAGCTCCCGGTTGGGCGAGAGCATCCGCATCGCCGTTTTGAGCGCGTCGCCTCCCCTCCATTCCGGAGAGGCGATCAAAAGACGGAACGTACCGTCGAGGTTCGGCCTGAACGATATCTTTACAGCGAGACTCCCCTGTGTCTGGACCGTAACGTCACGGGCTTGCGCGGTGATTGCCGCCAGCGATCCGAACGTTTTGCCAGAAGCCCCAGCTTCTGTCGAGTCTTTCCACGTTTCCGAAATCACGCCTACCCTGTTTTGGCAAACAATTGCCGGATGCCGCGGAGCCCATAAGTGAAGGACCGCCGTTTGCAGCGTGTTGGGCGCAGCACCGGTCACCGCGACGACCAACACGTCTAGATTTGGTTGCACGTAGGCGGTGGCTCTCATGCCGCCGCCCCGCTCGCTAAACTCGCCGTTGTAAAGATCGACTCGACCCGCATAATCGGGAGCATCAACCAGGTCTTTCAACCCTGGAATCGAAATCCGGCCAGGCGAAAGACGGGCTGGAAAAGTATCGCCGCGATTCAACTGAGCCGTGAAGCCGCCTTCCGACCAAACTGCAACTCCGAGCCGGCCGTTCCCTAGAGGCATGGCCTGTTCAGGCCGCCTATTGGGCCTTTGCAGCACAATATCGGAGCGCCCCACGACTCCCGCCGTATCAACGTTGAATTGACTATTGCGCCACGCGGTCGTTGCCTCGCTTTCGTTCGCGCGCCCAGATGCTGCAAAAGTACACCCTAGTAATACAGACAGCATCACTAAGGCGGATAGAGCGTTCTTGGAGCCAACAATCCGTCTGTTTGTCATTACCTACGGCCTTTCCTCACTTCAACTATTCGTAAAGTAACTGAATCGTACCTACTTGATACACTCAGCGATGCAGTTTTTGAGAATTCCATATTTGTCACGTTTTGTCGCCGGCCTCAGAGCGATGTTCGCTTATGCTGAATGATATTTACTGAAGCGGGCGAGCATGCCTCGCCGCTACAGCAGAACACGGTTTAACCAAATGGCGTCGCGCTTACACTCCCAACTCAGATTCAAGGTATTTCATCGTCATCGGCATTGACAAACAATCGTCCCAAGAATACATTATTTTTAGGGAGTCTTTCGCCCCACTAAATACAGTAGCGTAAGCGTTTACAGAACGGGCGGCCAAAGGGCGCGCCATGCCTGCATAGGCCCTCCGTGTTGGGGTTCTCCTCGAGCTTACAAGGAGGATGAATTATGATTTGCCGCGAGAGGGTAGGTGTTTTGTTGTCTCGAATCGCGGAATCGCTATCCAATTGGGACGCGACGAACACTTCGCCGCGGCGCCTCACGGCTTTTTCCGCCGCCATTTTGCTCTTCGCGCTAGCCTCCAGTCCTTGCCTGGCGCAAATCAATACAGCGACGATTGCCGGCACCGTCACGGACCCGACGGGAGCCAACGTTCCCGGCGCTACAGTTGTTGTTGAAAACGTAGCGAGTGGCGTTCGCCGCGGAGCGCAGACTACCTCCGACGGCGTTTACTCCGTCCCATTGCTTCAACCTGGCCAATACACTGTCACGATTTCGAAAGATGGCTTCCAGACCTCCAAAAATTCGGGTGTAGACCTTGTTATTTCGCAAGTAGCAACCCTGAACGTCACTCTGACACTTGGGACCGCGGCTCAGGAGGTGACGGTATCCGGCGCGGTGCCGCTAATCGAGACGAGCACGGCCGGTCTGGGCACCGTAATTGGCGAAAAGGAAACCGCCGACCTACCTCTAAACGGCCGGCAATTCGTTCAGCTTTTACAACTAGCGCCCGGCACGGTGCCTATCAGCGTTTCACAAAGCGCGACCCCGGCCATCGGAGCCGGCTCCACGACGCCATCCATCAACGGCGGCACGAATCGAAGCAACCTTTTCTATATCGATGGCGTTTACGCGACCGATCCGTTCTTCAGCACCTTCTCAATCAGTCCATCTATCGACGCGCTGCAGGAATTTAAAGAGCAGACACACTCCGATCTAGCGGAGTTCGGCCAATCGACGGGAGGAACAATCAATGTCGCGACTAAGTCCGGCACTAATACCCTTCACGGAACGCTTTATGAATTTCTTAGAAATAACGATTTAGACGCTCGCAACTTTTTTGCGCCGACTACCGGAGTGTACAGGCAAAATCAATTTGGAGCGGCTGCCGGCGGTCCGATCATCCGAAACAAGTTATTTTTTTACGGCTTTTACGACGGCTATCGCTATACGCAATCGGCTAATAATTTCACGACCGTGCCCACTCAAGCACAACTCAGTGGTGATTTCAGCGCTCTCGATAAAACCATATATAACCCTTACACCTATAATGCCGCGACGAATACTTCTCAACCTTTCGCGGGCAATAAGATCCCAGCTCAATATGTCAACGCCGGCATGCTGGCCTATGTAAAAGCATTTGTGCCAACGCCTAATTATTTCGTGCCGGGATCTCCCTATAATTTTCTCAACACGGAACCCAATCTGGTCAATCAAGATCAAGGCGGCATTCGTATCGACGATTCTTTGAGCGAGCGCGATACCTTGAACGGCCATTTCATGATGAGCAATGCCACGAATTCTTCGCCCAGCTCTCTTCCCGGCACTCCATTTATTACGACCTTCGATAGCAAGAACGCCGGCATCAATTGGGTTCACAGCCTGAGTCCAACGCTGGTGACGCAAGTCACTTTGGGATATAGCTCGCTCGATCACGCCCAGCAAAACGTCCAGCCCAACGCATCGGCCGCGTTTGAGGCCGCTGGTCTTGGCGCGGGATTCACGGAAACCCCAGGAGGCATCAAAGTGGCCGCCGCACCGGGCCTCTCGGCAACGGGTTACTTTTCAGTTCCGACCGGATGGGGGCCGATCGGGCCTCAATACGTTTCGCAATACTCAGGCACGGTGTCGAAGGTAGCAGGCAGCCACAGCCTGAAATTTGGCGTCGCTTACTATCAGACCTGGATGTACACTAACTGGGCGCAGGATAACGAAAGCTTCAATCAACAGGCGACATGGAATCCCGCGACCAAAGACGGGGGTGACGGCTTTGCGAGCATGCTGATCGGTCTGCCCAACAGCGCCAGCAGGCAATTGGGAAACTCGGGAGTCTCGCTCCACATGAATGTCGCGGGCCTGTTTGCCCAGGATTCCTGGCGGATGACTCCGAAACTGACGGTTAATTACGGTCTGCGTTGGGATTACACTTCTCCAGTGACGGAACGAAACAACCGGCTGGCGGCGTTCGATCTGGGAACCGCCGATTGGGTTCTGGTGAAGGGTAACGTGGATGCTCCGTCCACTCTTCCGGCTGGGGTAATTGTTTCTTCAAGAAACTCGATTACGGCTGCTAACTATCACAACTTTTCTCCGCGACTTGGTTTGGCTTACCAATTTACGCCGAAGACGGTGCTTCGCGCCGGCTTCGGGATGTTTTACGATAACTGGTCGGGAGGCCTCCAATCCGCTCAGAATGCCCGTGGAGCATGGCCTTCCGGCGCCAGCCAAAGTGTCTCATCCTTAAATCTGGCGGGCGTGACGCCGGGCGTGACGGCGCAAAATCCTTTCGCCGGAGTATCACCGGTGATCCCGTCGACGCCATTCCCCAGCAGCGGCGCGGGTTTTCTGGATCTTACCTGGCGGAACTCCTATTCCTCTCAATGGAATTTAGAGATTCAGCGGCAATTGAGCAAATCTTCGACGCTTTCCTTAGCGTACGTAGGATCGAGCAGTAGCCGAGTACCTATTCAAGTGCCTTTCAATTTGGCAACTTATCCGGCGGCGGGACCTATCCAGCCGCGCCAACCATACCAGGATATGACCAGCCCGAGCGCGGTCAGTACATTCGCAATGATCCAGAGCATCGGGAGATCGCATTACAATTCACTCCAGGCCAAGTTCGATCAGCGCTTTAGCGGAGGCCTCTTCTTTATCACTTCCTTTACCTGGTCGAAAGATATCGACATTGGTTGCGCCGATTTCTGGGAGGGCTGTACGATTCAGAATCCGTATGACCTGAATGCCGAAAAAGCAGCTTCGCCTCTGGATGTGCCATTGGTTCTGACGTTCAGCTCGGGTTACGAACTTCCTTTCGGCAAAGGGAAACCATACATGAACAACGGCGGACCGGCAGCGGCGGTGTTGGGGAACTGGCAATTGAATGGCATTTTCTCCGCCCGCAGCGGCACTGTTTATACACCAGGCATCAGCTTCGACAATGCCAATGTCGGCGGCGGATCGCAACGGCCGAACATAGTTGGGAATCCGAATTTATCGAATCCGACCTTGGCCGAATATTTCGATACCAGCGCCTTCGCTGTTGCCCCGTCGTTTACTTATGGAGATGCGGGACGAGATATTCTTCGCGGACCAAACGTCTGGAACCTCGATTTCTCGATCTTCCGCAATTTTAATTTTTTGGAGCGGATGACGCTTCAATTTCGAGGTGAGTTCTTCAACATCTTCAATCATCCGAATTTCGGCAATCCCGGGGCAACCGTGGGCCTTCCCGGTTATGGAGTCATCACATCGACCGCAACCGAGCCAAGACTGATACAACTTGCGCTCAAGCTATCGTTTTGAAGGGCAGATAATATCGTAGTACCCGCGATCGGTGCTTACGGCGTGTTTGCTTTTCTTATTCTCGCTCTGTTTGCCGGACCGCCCGTTCAATCTCAAGATGGCGAGTTGGGGGCCGCGGCAAAATTCGCGGAGGACAGCCAGTTCGATCGCGCGGTTTCGGTGGCCCAAGCAGCTCTGGCACAGAATCCGAAGGACGCGCGGGCACATTATCAACTCGGCTTGTTCTGGGGCCAAGCGGGAGACATGGCAAAGGCCGAGGAGCAATTCCGCCGCGCCATTCAAATCAAACCCGATTATCCGGAAGCTCACTATCGATTAGCATTGACCCTGATCGCCCAGCCCAAGGAGAAGCTCGACTGGCCTCAGACCGCGGCGGAATGCCGGAAGGCGCTCAAGATCCGGCGGGATTATCCGGAAGCGCTTAACCTATTGGGTGTCGCGCTGGTCAGCATGAACCAGACCGGGGACGCCGTCCCGCTGTTCGAACGGGCGATTCAACTCCGGCCGAACTATGCGGAGGCACATCTGAATTTGGGCATGGCTCTCGAAACGGGATCACAAATACAAGGAGCAACTGCCCAGTACCGCCGCGCTTTAGCTTCCCGCCGGAACTATGCCGAGGCTCACGTGCGTCTGGGTAAATGTCTTTTTCGCGAAAACAAGAACGAGGCAGCACGTGCGGAGCTGGAAGCGGCGCTTCGAACGAATCCCGATCTTCCGGACGCCCACTACGCCCTGGCGCGCGTCTATCAGACTCTGCAGGACAAGCCAGACGCGCAAGTGGAACTCAGGCAGGTTCAGCAGTTGAATCGTCGCAAGGTACTGGCCAACCAGGCTATTCTTTTGAGCAACGCAGGTTTGGATCTGGCTGCCAAAGGAGATAGAGCAGGGGCGTTGCGATCCCTCCAGGCGGCCGTCGCGGCGAAGCCCGATTACTCGATTGCCCATTACAATCTTGGCCTGATTCTGGCGGACGCCGGGCATCTGGATCAAGGGATTGCCGAGATTCGCAATGCCATTTCATTGGGGCCGCCGTTCGCAAAAAGCCACTTCAATTTAGGCCGTATGCTGGAACGGAAAGGAGACTTGGAAGGGGCTCGGAAAGAAATCGTGGCGGCACAAGAATTGCAGCCTGGCGACTCAGCGACGCGGGCGGAGTTACAAAGCTTGAAAGCGCGAATGTCAACTGCCAGCGGTCAAGTCTCAGCCAGCTCGCTGGATCCGCTGCCAGACACATCCCAGCGGCACAATGAAGCAGGGCGTGCTTTGAACGCGAGCGGCGACACGCTGGGATCGATCGGCGAATTCTTAAGGGCGCTGACGTTACAACCAGACAATTTTCAAGCGCGCTACGACCTGGCAGTTGCGTACCTGCAGAATGGCGATACGAGCAACTCAGAGCTGGAGTTTCGCAAGCTGCTCCTGATGCGGCCTAGCGATCCAGAGGCGCTTTTTGGGCTGGGACTTGTTCTCAGGCAAACCGGCGATCGAGACGGCGCCGTGAAAGAGTTTAAAGCAGTGCTGGCCGAGCAACCGAACTATCCCAACGCCGGATATTATCTCGAAATTACACAGCACGAAGTTCATGAATAAGGGCCGCCCGACAAAACCATAATGGACTTCAACACTAAGCTTCCACCAGCAGAGATGTTATCGCGGCGCTTCTTTCTCGCCGGCGCGGCCTTTTCCACGGCTCTATTCTCAACGCGGTCATTCGGCATGGAAGCATCAACGGGGGCGCCGCTCCTCTCATCGGGATGCCGCTTTACGCCGCATGCGCGCTTTTCGCCGGAATTGCAAAAATTTCTAGCCAAGCTGGCGCCGGGAACCGATCAGTTCATTTGCGAAAAATATGCCGCTGAAATTGAGGCGCCTTTGGCGGAGTTGAGCGCCGCCCTGCGGAGGTCCGCGCAGAATACGGAGGTGCTTGCGAGCATGATTGCTTCGGATCTGGTGTCCTCTTCCCTCGCCGACGCCAAGTCAGATTCGCTGCTTCGCAACGGCGCTATCCACGCGGAAGCTATCGAATTCAACGTTCACGAATTGCAGGGGCGGCGCGCTTTTCTGGATGCCTGGAAGAGGTACCTATCGCGCTTTATCAGGATCACGTGCGCGGAGTTTGAGATCACCGCCCTGCGCACGCGCGACGAGTCTCCTGTCGCGCTCGAGACCGAGCTTCGATATGACATCGTTGGATACACCGCAGGTGATATTCGTGAAGAGCGCACGGGCACATGGACGCTTGAATGGCGGAGCGTGTCCGCCGACAAGTGGCAGATTCAGCGATGGCATGCGCTCAAGGAGACACGCGCCAGTGTTTCGGGTCCGGGTTTTGTTGAAATAACGGCAGATTGCCTGCGCGGAAACCTCTCCTATGAGCAACAGATGGCGCGGGGAGTCGATTACTGGCGCACGATCTGCGACGCTGCGTCCGGCATTGACGTATATGGCAACAACGGCGTGGCCATCGGTGACTTCAATGGCGATGGGTTCGACGATTTTTACGTATGCCAGCCCTCCGGCCTGCCCAACAGGCTATATCGCAATCGCGGCGATGGCACATTTGAAGATTTCACCGAAGTTTCCGGATTGGGATTGTTGGACGGCACGGCATCCGCATTGTTCGCCGACTTTACGAATACCGGCACTCAGGATTTGCTTGTCGTTCGAACGAATGGGCCGCTGCTATTCCTGAACCGCGGCGGAGGAAAGTTCGAACTAAAACCGGATGCGTTTCAGTTTGCTAAGCCGCCCTCCGGAACCTTCACGGGCGTCGCGGCGGCCGATTATAACCGCGACGGACTGCTGGATATTTACTTTTGTCTCTACGCTTACTACCAGGGGCTGAGTCAATATACGCATCCAAAGCCCTATTACGATGCGCAGAACGGGCCGCCGAATTTTCTGCTCCGCAATCGCGGAGACGGAACTTTTGAAGACGTTACCGAATCGTCCGGCATGAACCAGAACAACAATCGCTTCTCGTTTGCCTGCGGATGGTGCGATTACGACAACGATGGATGGCCCGACCTCTACGTTGCTAACGATTTCGGCCGGAAGAATTTCTATCGTAACAATCGCAATGGCGCCTTTACGGATATCGCGCATGAGGCCGGAGTAGAAGATTACGGCGCGGGCATGAGCGTCTCATGGTTCGACTCCGACAACGACGGCCGCCAGGACTTATATGTCACGGACATGTGGTCGGCAGCAGGCAAGCGCGTCACGAGTCAAGACTCCTTCCTGCCGGGCGTGGACACGAATATTCGGCAGGTATACCAGAAGCACGCAAGTGGCAATTCCTTATTTCAAAACGCAGACGACGCCCGGCACTTCGTCAATGCGACAGCGAAGGCGAATGTCGCGATGGGCGGTTGGTCCTGGTCCGGCGATGCCTGGGATTTCGATCACGATGGTTACAACGATCTCTACGTCACTGCCGGTTTCATCTCCGGAGCCAACCACCAAAATCTGTCGAGTTTCTTCTGGCGGCAGATCGTAGCCCGCTCCCTCGACACGGGCAGCGGCTCCAAAGATTATGAGTTGGCGTGGAACACCATCAACGAATTGATTCGATCCGATTACACCTGGAACGGTTACGAGCGCAGTGTGTTTTTTCTAAACAATCGCAACGGCTCATTTTCGGAGGTCGCGGGCGCTCTGGGCCTCGACTTCGCGGATGACAGCCGTGCCTTTGCTCTTGCGGATTTCGACCACGATGGACGGCTTGAAATCGTTCTGAAGAATCGAAATGCCCCGCAACTCCGCATTCTGCACAACGAGTTGAACGCGATCGGCAATTCCGTCATCTTCCGGCTCAAGGGCCGGAAGAGCAACCGGGACGGTATCGGAGCAGTGGTCACGGTGGAAGCCGATTCGCTACGGCAGGTCAAGAGCATTCAAGCCGGATCCGGTTTTCTTTCTCAACATACGAAAGAGCTAAGCTTCGGTCTTGGCTCGCTCGACCGCTTGGTCCGTGCGTCCGTCCGTTGGCCAAGCGGCCTAGTGCAGTCGTTTGAAAAGATTCCAGTCAATCATCGCATCACAATGGAGGAAGGCAGTGCGGAGTTTGAAGCCAAGCCATTCCTTAAAAGAGCGAAGAGCATGGCTTCTCCGGCGCCATTTCGGACATCCATCTCCTTGCCTTCGAAGTTCGAGACCTGGCTGATTGAGCCGCTTCCCGCGCCGGATTTCGCATTGCGCGATTTGAGTGGACAACCTCAGAGCCTGAAGACGTTTTCAGGCAAGCCGCTTGTCCTTACACTCGCCGGTAGTCGTTGCGAGAATAGCCGCGATCAATTGACAAAGCTTCAGAGAATGTCCGCCGCGTTTCGCCGGAAATCGATCGGGCTTGCAGCCATGATTCTGGATGGTTCCCGCGACGATAGCCACGCTTTCGCCCGCAGCACGAACGTTCAATTCCTACTGCTTCCAGCCGACCAAAGCACAGCCGATATCTACAATATTCTTTATCGCTATCTGTTCGATCGGCGGCGCGATCTTGAAACGCCGATCACATTTCTGATAGATGGCCAAAGCTCAATCGTCAAGCTCTATCGGGGTAGCGTCGATCCGGCCCATATTCTCAAAGACTGGACGGAGGCACCGCAAAGGCCGGAAGACCGTCTGCGGAAAGCGCTTGCCTTCTCAGGGCACTATCACGGAGCGCCGCCACGCAGGAATTATTTTACGTATGGCATCGCCTATATTCAGAACAACTATGTCGACGCCGCGCTAACTTGCTTTCAATCCGCAATTGCGGCAAATCCAAATTATGCTCCAGCGTATTACAACCTGGGCACTATCTATCTCAATAAACAGATGCTTGCAGAAGCGCGGACGAATCTGGAACGGGCGACCGCCCTGGATCCGGAGGACGCCGACGCCTGGACCAATCTTGGCGCAGTGGCCGGACAGCAGAAGAATTACGACGAAGCGCTCCAATACTTTCAGCAGGCCATCCGCGTGAAACCCACGCATCTTGTTGCGCTCCAGAATCTGGTGATGCTCTACCGCTGGCAAGGCCGCCTGGATCGGGCGCAACAGGCAATCGAAAAAGCCATTGCGGTTGAGCCAAACGATCCGGAGTTCCACTTTGCCCTCGGGATGTTACTGGCCGGACAGCAGAACTTCGAAAGCGCCCGCCAGGAACTTGAGCGGACGCTTGAGCTTCGCGCCAACGATCCGATCGCCATGAATAACCTGGGAGTCGTTTATCTGCATTTGGGAGGACAGGCCAAAGCACTTGAAGATTTCGAACGCTGCACGCAAATAGCGCCGGATTACGACCGCGCTTATCTGAATATCGCGTTGGTTTACAAGCAGGCCGGGCAAGACCAGAAGGCGCGGGACACGCTCCGGGCCTTTCTTGAAAGACACCCAGATAACAAGGAAGTGCAAAAGGCGCTCGAAGACTTGAGGCAGTAACGGATAGATGTTATCGCGGCCGCGCTGGTTGATTATTGGTTTCGCCACCTGGCTTACGCTGGGCGCGCCATCCCTGCTCGATGCGGGCCAGCAAGAATCGATCCCGCGAAATGCGCCGGCTTCTTCCGGCAAACCGGCGGTGAACCCAGCCGCTCCGAATTCCACGGGACAAACCAGTCAAAGCGAGCCTCAGTTGCAATCGGTCGGCGTCAAAGGCGCCATCGACTCAGGAGGCTATTCGGCTCCAGCCGCGATGAAAACACAATCGACACTGACCAAAGGCATGGTAAATCTGCAACGTCGCGGATTGAAGCGTCTCTATGCAATCCAACCCGTACTTCCCTGCCATCTTGAGCCGGCCATTATTCATGCCGTTGAAAAAAACCCGGGAAGCTTCGCCGATAACTACCAGGCAGGAGCATTTTACTTACAACATGCCCTTCCAGTAAAGGCGCTGCCCTATCTTAACAAGGCTCATAGCCTAAAGACTGAAGATAAAGAAGCTCGGCGATCTCTCGCCGTAGCCGAATTACAAACGCTGAACTTTGTAAATGCGCGTGATCTATTCGTGCAGCTCGTTCACGAAAGCGACAACGCGGAGCTTAAGGAACTATTAGGAATAGCCGAGGAAGGGATTGGAGCGTTCGAAGCCGCAGCGGAACAATTCCGGCTGGCCGCGGACTCCAACCCGAGTGAGGAGAACCTCTTCGCGCAGGGCACGGCACTGCTGCTATTGGGAGATGCGGACCGCGCCAGCGCCGTTTTCAAAGCGGCGACAGCGCGATTTCCCCAGTCGATGGCGCTGACGATCGGCCTCGGGTCCGCGCTCTACAACGGCGGCCACTCTACGGAGGCGCTGAAGAATTTTTGGCGCGCGGCGGATCTGAATCCGTCCGATCCCACACCATATTTGTTTGTTGTGAGAATGCTCAATCGGGCCGGAGCGGAAAACCTGGCGGAAGCTACCGACAAGATGAAAGCGCTGATGAAGATTGCGCTGAACAATCCTGGAGCCAATTACGCTTACGCAGTCATTTTATGGACTGCGTACGGCAGTATGCCCGACGAGACTCAGTTTCAGAAGATAGAGCATTTGTTGAAGCGCGCCATTGCACTGGATTCAACATTCGCTGAAGCCCATTTCGAGCTGGCATCGTTCTATGCGGAGCGCGGGGAATACGCCGCGGCCATTCCCGAGTATCGTAGCGCGATTGAGGCGGATCCAGAACTGGTCGAGGCTCACTACCGGCTTGGGCAAGCGTACATGCACACCGGCCAGAGAGACATGGCGGCACACGAGCTAGCTCTGCATCGAAGCCTCAATCAGAGGCGGAAGCAAAGTCCTGGAGATCTGAACATCAGCGCTCCGGAACAGACGGCACGGTGCGGAGATGGAGGCTTGGACAAGGTGGCGCCGGTGAAAACCCTTCAGTGATTTGGCACCATTATCGGGCACGACTACATCTCCGGATTGTGCCACCCGCCAATATCGGCTGCGAGCCGGTCCGCCTCAGCCGGTCCCCACGTGCCTGGCTCGTACGCATGAATCGGCGCGACGTTCCCAAGCACCGAGCCGACGATGGACCACGCTGCTTCCACGGCATCCTCGCGAACGAAGAGCGTGGCATCCCCCTCCATCGCATCGGTGAGCAGTCTCTCGTACGCTGTCAGCTCTTCGGATTGAGCTTGTTCAACGGCGGATAGTTCTGCCGGCATCGAGACCATTTCCGCGCCCGGGCGCTTGATTCTGGCGCCAAGACTTATGGCCAGGTCAGGGCCAAGCCGGAATCGAAAGTAATTGCTTCCCGGATCTAACTTACTGAGCGGTGGCTGCTTCAGTTTGACAAAAACTTCCGTAGCGGCCACCGGAAGGCGCTTACCGGCCCGAACAAGAAATGGCACCCCAGCCCAGCGCCATGAATCCACTTCGAGGCGCACAGCGGCAAACGTCTCAACCTGTGAGCCGGCGGCGACTCCCGGCTCGTCACGGTAACCGCGAAACTGCCCTCGCACCATGTGCGCAGGATCGAGTGGGGGCATCATGCGAAATATCTTGACCTGCTCATCGTGGAGCGACTCAAAATACATACTCGTCGGCGGCTCCATCGCCAGAAGAGTCACTACCTGCAGTAAATGGTTTTGAAGCACATCCCGGATCGCGCCCGTCGCATCGTAAAATCCGCCTCTCCCAGAGACGCCAAACGTCTCCGCCATGGTGATCTGCACGCTATGAACATAGTTGCGATTCCAGATTGGTTCAAGGAATGTGTTGGCAAAGCGGAAGAAAAGCAGATTCTCCACGGCTTCCTTGCCAAGGTAATGGTCAATGCGGAAGATAGCCGATTCGGGAAAGACAGAGTGCAATATAGCGTTCAATTTTCGTGCGGAGGCAAGGTCGTGCCCGAAAGGCTTTTCGATAATGATGCGCGCATTTTGAGCACAGCCCGATTTTCCGAGCGCTTCGACAACATTGCCAAACAAGCTTGGCGGAACGGCCAGGTAATGCGCCGGCCGGGTCGCTCCACCAAGCGCTTTATGCAACTTTTCGAAGGTCGCGGGATCCAGATAGTCGCCATCGACGTATTGAAGCAATTGCGCCAGTTTGGAAAAGGCTTCTTCATCGACGCCTCCCCCCTGCCGCGTGAGGCTGTCGTGGGCGCGAGCGCGAAGTTGATCAAGGGTCCAACCTGATTTCGCTACGCCAATCACAGGCACGTTCAGGCCGCCGCGCCGGACCATGTTCTGTAAGGCGGGAAAGATTTGTTTATAGGCGAGATCGCCGGTTGCGCCGAAAAAAACCAACGCGTCGGAACGTGGTCCGGACACAAATTTTCCGGTCGCGATGACGTCGTCGGTGGATTTCTCGCTCATCCGTTGGTTTTCTTTTCTAAATGACCGCCGAACTCGAAGCGCATTGCCGAGAGGAGCTTATCCGCGAAATCCTCTTCGCCTCTCGAACTAAACCGCTGGTAGAGAGCGGCGCTCAGAACCGGAGCTGGAGACCCTTCCTCGATGGCCGCCATGACAGTCCAACGGCCTTCTCCGGAATCCGATACACGCCCGGAGAATTTAGCAAGATCGGGTTGACCGAGAAGAGCGATGGCGGTCAAGTCCAGCAGCCATGACGCGATAACACTCCCGCGCCTCCACACCTCGGCAATGTCAGGTAAATTGAGGTCGTATTGGTAGTGTTCGGGATTCCGCAAGGGAGTCGTCTCGGCATCAATGGCCTCGGCACTCTTCTTGCCGGCGTTGGCGTGCCGCAAAATGTTCAGGCCCTCGGCGTAGGCCGCCATAATGCCGTATTCGATTCCGTTGTGAACCATCTTGACGAAATGTCCGGCGCCGGAAGGTCCACAATGAAGGTAACCTTCCTCAGCGGAGCCACCTTCCTTCTCGCGTCCTGGTGTGCGCGGGATATCGCCGCGTCCCGGAGCAAGCGTCTTGAAGATTGGATCGAGGCGTTGTACGGCTTCGTCCTCACCACCGATCATCATGCAATAACCGCGATCGATCCCCCACACACCACCGCTCGTTCCCACATCGAGATAACGAATGCCTTTGGGCTTCAGTTCTTTGGCTCGCCGGATGTCATCAACATAGTAGGAGTTGCCTCCGTCAATGACAATGTCTCCTTGTTGCATCTTGCCGGCAACGTCACGCAGAGTGGCCTCCACCGCCGCCGCGGGAACCATTAGCCAGACAGCGCGCGGCGGCTTCAGCTTTGCCAGAAAATCGTCAATTGAAGTGGCTCCCGTCGCGCCTTTACCCGCCAGTTCCTTGACGCTATCGGGCTTCGTGTCGAAGACAACGCACTGATGGCCGCCCTTTACTAGGCGGCTCACCATACTGGCGCCCATCCTCCCCAAGCCGATCATTCCCAGTTGCATTTCGCGCTCCTCTCTTTCTATAACGATTTCGCATGAGCTTCACGGCGATTCAGTACGTCCGAGCCCCTGGCAAAAAATGACGCCGATTCACTTCGCGAGCTCACCACCCGTCGCGCCGCCTCGACTATCTTCTCGCAATCGACACGGCGAACCTGCCAAAAAAAAACGACGGTGAGCCGGATGGCTCACCGCCGAGGTGTCTGACACGGAAAGTGAGAAATGCGTGGAGAGCTTGCTGGCTCGAATGCTTACGGCAGCACCGATATTCCGCTCGCCAGTGCCCTGCCGCTTACGTTTTGATATTGAATGACAATGTTGCCGTTGCTGTCCGGAGTGATGCCGTACACTTCCTTGACGATCGCGCGGAGCGGACCACCGGTCGCAGCATAGATGTCGAAATTGTTCAGCACCAACTTGCCGTTCACGATCACGTTGAACACTCGACTTCCGGCGCTTCTCGATTGATTATCGGCAAAGTGCATTCTCACGTGATATGAGTGGCCGGCAACCAGATTGGTGATTACATACGAGAAGCCGGGGCTGTTTGGATCCGTCGTGCGCTTGCTTTGGTATACGGACTGGGGCGCGGGCGAGGCGGCCTTGCTAAGATCGACGACCGACGTGAACGTGTCGCAGTGCCCGCCATCGAAATACTGGTCTGAACCGAACACGCCGGCGGCAACGCCGCACACATTCATTCTGACCGGGACTGCCACGGCCGCCGCGCTCGCTTCCGGCGCGTGACCAATCAAGACAATTCCTTGCTTGCCGGCCAAAGTCACGGTGGAAACAGCGCTTCCGTTCGAATCAACATATGAGCCGGCAATGTTCGCTGTCACTGTAGGCTTTCCGGGAGGGTTTAGCAGCACCATCCCATCCGCGAAATCGCGCCGTATCAAACCGTTCCAGCCGTAGCGAGGGCCTTGTGGGGCGCCAAGCGAGGAATCCAAAACAGCCGGCCAGTTGCCCGGCGCGACGCCGGCCCCGAATGCGTCCCTTCCATCGGAAACAAGGAAGTAGCCCGCAATCCCGTACTCCCCGTTCATGTTGAATTCCTGGATATCGATCCGTGTGCCTAACGAGTGAACAATATCGGCGAACCGGAAGTATTCCTGGACTGACCACGGCCCATCGTCGCCGGTAATCCCGGTATCCGAGATTCCGCTCTCTTTGTTGACCCAATCGGCGGCTTTGATCTCCTGTTGGATATACGGATCGCTTCCACGAGGGCCGGAGCCGGCAAACCAAAGGGAATTGTGAAGGATTTCGGCATTAGGCATCGCCTGCCGAACCTGCGTCATGAAATCGGCAAAATATTTTTCCCAAGCCTGCGTGGTCATCGGGAGACCGGTGGCGCTGTCGACCGGCGCTACGCTGCGACCATATCCATCCCCGACTTTCATGACCAGGTTGACGTCATCAATCCAGAGGCCCTTATAGCCGGTCGCCAGCAGGCCCTTAGCCTGTTGTATCCACCAATTGCGGTAGTCCTGGTTGCTGATATCAGCTGCATATTGCGGACACGTGCCGTTCGAACACCCCCATGGAATAAACAGCGCATTCCCTTGCTGGTCGTGCAGAAGCCATTCGGGGTGCTGGGTCTGAAGTGCGGAACCTCTATAAACGGCGTAGCTATCGATGTACGCCCAAGCGTTCGGAAACCAGCTCAACTTAAGATCGAAGTACGATGAACTCGTCTGCATCCGCCACAAGTGTTGATTCAGCCAGGTTCCATACGCGGCGGGATTATTCGTGTAAATATCGAAACTGGAACTCGTTCGCAGGGCAAAATGAACGCAACCCGGATCGGGAGCATCCGTGACGCAGGCCGCAGGCAACGCCGCGGCAGCAAACAGCAACGCGGCTGAACCCAAAATAACTTTGGATAGTCCGCGCCGGCAGCCCGAAAAGGACAGATAATTTGAACTGTTTCGCAAAAGCGAATTCGAGAATAGCGATAGCGTCGACATGAAGAACTCTCCTGTTTTCACCGTTTCCGGCCGCGCTTATCAGTTGAGAAGGCGCAGCTTATGCCTGCTCAGCCTGGAGTCGAAGTCCCGGTTACGTGCGATATAAAGCGGCAGTGGGCATTTCGAAGCGGCTTTATCGGAGCGCTGCGTAATCACTGCCGTCCTGAGTTCTATACTGCCTAGAACTATCGAGTAAATAAGTCAGCTTAATCCCGATTATTGCGTAGGAATTACCGGCATCAAGTGGAAATAATTACCTAATTCATCTACTCACTTTCGCACTGACGGAAGAGCCAATTTCGAGGGTAGTTTGTCCTGGCGCGGCGCCCGCTGAATCGGTTTGGCGCCTTGACGCAGCCTGCGTCAAACGCTGGAAGGATTTGTCAGGGAGTTCCTACAGACCTGCCATCACTCCCGACAAAAACATAGGGAAAGTCTGGTTTCGCCGAGAGCCACTCCCAGTTCAGAATAAAGCCAGTGCATTTCCCCGAAAATGCTTACCTTACAAGAAATGGGATCGGGAAAGCACTCGGAAGAAAACCATGGCATCAATCAATCAAAGCGTTCCGGCAGCACTCGACCTAAGAATGCTAGGGCCATCGATAGTGAATGGCCGCGGCTCCGGGGAGTCCCAAAGCGAGTTGCGCGAACCGGCAGCCGAACAGATAGACGCTTGTCCATTGCTACGAGGCATAGTAGTCGCCACCGTCCCTGCGTTGTTGATGTGGGCCGCCATTATTGAACTTGCCGCAAGGATGTTCTGAGATTTCAGGCCGATCGCCGGAATTCCGCCAGCAGGCTCTCAGTAGGCGGCGAACGAGCCGCCGATTATCACTCGGCTTTTCAGTTCCAGGCACGCGGCATCCCTCAGGACAAACAGAAGTGCCTCTGACGAACGATTGCACACCGAAGGCAAAAATCGTCTGAGTTAAGAGGGTCGAGGCATGCATCGAACCCTACAGCAGACTAGGACCGTAAGCGATGAGCGCCGATCCTATTCGATCAACTTGTGTTTCAGCGCGTACCGGACCAATTCCGAGTTGCGAGTGAGATGCAGCTTCTCAAGCACGCGGCTGCGATAGGTGCTGACCGTTTTTACACTGAGTGAAAGCTCTTCGCCAATCTGTGTTAATGAGTGGCCGGAGGCCAACCGGACCAGGACCTGATATTCCCGCTCAGAAAGCCCCTCATGCGGAGAGCCGGATTCAGGTTCGACCACGGCGGTCGCAAGTTGGTCCGCCAAAACGGCGCCAATATAGCGGCGCCCTTGGAGCAGCGCTCGAACCGCGACGACAATTTCATCCGGATGCGCATCCTTTGTCAGATATCCGTCGGCGCCGGCCCGCAGAGCGCGTATTCCCAGTTGATCTTCGCTATGCATTGTGTAAACCAGGATCTTCGGAGGGCGATCAAGCGCTTTAATGTCCCGAATCAAATCCAGCCCACCCCGGCCGGGCAGGTTCAAATCGACCGTCACTAAGTCCCAGGCCTTGTTGCCCAGGGCCTTCATTGCTTCCGCCTCGGAACCGGCGAACCCGAATTCGAGGCCATCGATTTCGGCCGTCAGAATATCGGAAATGCCGCGGCGAATCGCCGCGTGATCGTCAACCAGCAGAATAGGCCGTGTCATTGTTGTGTAAACTCCCGTTCAAAGCCGCCGTTCCCTGAAGTTGAAGCAGAATGCGCACCATTGCCCCCTGCCCTGGACGGCTATCCAACCGAAGCTCCGCCCCGATCAAACGCGCCCGTTCCTGCATGCCCAAGAGTCCCAGGGACTTTTTTGCCGCGACCTCCGGCTCAAAGCCAACTCCGTCGTCCTCGATCTGCATCGCTAGACATCCGGAATCGGCACTGGCGGAAACGGCGACTCGCGATGCACATGCGTGGCGAACCACGTTCGTCAAACTCTCTTGGAAGATCCGGAATAGAGCGATCCTTTCCTTCGAGCTCAAATCAACCCTCGTCGAGGGTAATTGCATTTCGGTCTTAATTCCAGTTCTTTGTTGCCACTCGCGTGCGTAGGCTTCCATGCTGGGAAACAGTCCCAACTGGTCGAGCAGCGCTGGGCGGAGGTCGCTCGAGATCCGGCGCAGGCAGCGAATCAGCTCATCGACTTCTTCGGTTGCCTCCGTCAGTGACTTTGTTGTCGCGCCCACGTCATGATTGGGTTTTGTAAGATGCCGGATCGTCATCGTTAAGTCCAATTTGATGGCGGTGAGAGACTGGCCAAGAACGTCATGTATCTCCCGCGCGAGATCCGACCGCTCGTCTTCCCTTACCGTGTGGAGTCGCTCGACAAGAAGCTGATACTGGCATCTATTTTCGGAGACTTGAGCCAGCAAACCAGTTTGCCGCAGAAATGACTCGTTGAGACGTATGGCGGCAAAAATGAGAATGATCGAGACGCCTCCATTTCCAATCAACGAAATCCAAAGGCCGTTTGCATTGCGCTGGTCGACTCTCAGCGATTCCCGCTCCGCCAGCTGGAAATATGCCGTCCTGAGAGCATCGCAATCTCTCCGAAGCTGCTGCATCAACTGATTTCCCAGGCCACTGTGGACCAGATCGATGGCCTCTCGTTTGTTGCCACGCTGGTAAAGGGCAACGGTCGTCGAGAGTTCCTGAATTTTTCTGGCGGCGACCTTCTGGACTCGGAGGTATCGCTCCGGTTCAATACCAACAGCTTTGGCGGATTGCTGAAATGCTTTCAAGCTAACCGGAATTGCGTGCATGGCCGCGCCGTAGGGTTGCAGATAAGCGAGGGAATTTGTTAGCAAATAGCCGCGCTGCCCCGTTTCGGCATCAAGCAGATCTTCAATCAATTCGCCCGTGTAATACGCCGCCTCGTGAGTTTCGTGGATGTGCTGCCTGACTACAGCAATCTTGAAGTGTTCATAGACCCGGAACGACGTAACCCCAATCAACGCAGCGATCGATATGCCGAGAAGCGCGATATCTCTTTTGCCGAGACCGATGCGGGACAAAGATTTACCTCCACGAACGCGGCTTTGTATTCGATTTCCCTACTTGCTATAGCCGCTTCGTCTAAAAAAACCGCCCTAAACCTTTCACATTAAAGACTATAGTACTCGTATTTTGTATTATATAGGTATTTCTTTATTGCACATCCGAAACGGATTCGGATCAACGAGTGGTGGGCAGCAGCGCTTTCCGCGCCGGCGGCGTTTAGAGCAATGCCCCTATTTCCATGAGGCCGGAAGCAACTTCAGTGCGTCGATTTACGTCTTGAGCCCAATTCAAGCGAAACGGCGGCGTGCCCGTATGGGCCCGTTATTCTGAACGGCACGACCTTCTCGCGCCGCTCTCTTTTCAGGAACGGCGCGATCACTTTTGCCAAAACCGACTTGATCCCGGACGTGGCGTCGGAAAGGTTACCTTTCGTAATCAACACACCGTGTATGTTGCTCGTGTAATTGATCAGGCTGTACGTTCCTCTCATGGAAGCGCGGGCTCCCGGAACGTGGAAGGACATGTTCGAGAGATCGGCGACGCCGTCTTTGGCGTTCACCTGCGCCGCCAGGCCGCAAAGCACGACCTTGGGCTTCCGCTCATCTTCCTTTTTGTCGCCTTCCACGGCGCTCATGCTCAACCGTGCGAGTTCGGCCTCGGTTTTTGTATTGGTAAACTTGCTCTCGCTGATTTGGAAAGATCCTGTCAGCCGCAGTTTCTTCACAAATTCTCCTGGACCGGCTGGCACATTCACCTGCGAAGCGAACCGGATGTCGCCGGTCATGGGAGCGAGTTTGCCGGTGATGAACAGATCGAGAAGGTCTTCGACGCGCGCCCTCTGCGACGACATGGCGAGAGAAACGGCCTTACCACTCTGGCCCGGCTTGCCGGCGATTGAGCCTTTGAACAGCACCTGAGTATTGTCGAAACTGGCGAGGACCCTGTCGAGAAAGACATCCCCCTGGGTTGCGTCAACCGTTGCCTGAAACTCCGTTGAGAGGCGGCGCGTATGACCGCTGCTGATGAGATGAAAATTAGGAACATCAGCGGCGCCGGACACGTTCAGCTTACCGAGTGTCCCATCAAACTTTCCACGCGAAGACAGCGTGCCGCTGAATTCGTTCAAAGCGGCGAGATTCGCCTCACGGTACGAGAACTCGCCGTGTGCAGGCGTTTTCCCGGGATTTTGCGGATTCCACGGACCAAACGAGCCGGTTGACTCGATTTTGCCGGGCAGCAGTTCAAAATTGTAAATATAGGCTTGGTACGACATGGGACGGTTATTCCCCACGTTCCGCAGCGCAAGCTTGTTTACGACGATACGCAACAGTTTCTTGCCGGGTTCTCGTGAACGGAAATCGAGAACAACCTTGTCGGCCAGAATCGTGCCTATCGTCACCGACTTTGCCGAGTTGCTGTAGGTGAGGGGCATCATCGGACTCGGTTCGCCGCTTGGTTCCACGGCTGGAACGATCACGTGCATCCCGGTCACCGTTATTTGTGAGAGCCGCCGTTGCAAACTGAGCAGCAACGGATAGCTGGTCTGAATTACAAGCTTGTTGATGACGATTAGCGGCGATCTGCTCTTGTTCCTGATGTGGAGAAAGGTTACGCCCTCGGCGACGCAGCCAGGAGGGAAAAATGTTTCATGGAATCGCTGGATGGCAACGGGCCGGCGCGATCTTTCCTGAAGAGTGTCGACAATAGTTTGCTTACCGAATGGCCAGTTCAGATACAGGATGACAACGTAAAAGGCGACAGCACCCAGAAGAACGAAGCCCACTACGGTCCAGAGCCGTTGGTGGCGATGACGAACCGATGCGTGCTGTCCCGGATTCCCGGACGCAACCGATCGTGACATGAACAAGGCTCCGGCCGACGCCGAGTTCCCCCCCTCGCCTGTGTTAATGATTTCAGGCGACGGGAAAACGTTTCGCTTCGCGGAGGCTACGGAGCTGGGATTCGGAAATCGTCGCTTTCCGCTCCGAGCGCGGACGCATACCCGCGCGCCATGGCTTTGCCTCAAGACTCTGCTATTCCTGGTTCTGACATTCGTGATTCAGGTATGCCGGACATTTCCGTTATCATCCCAACCTGGAACCGTGCGGGTCTCTTGCAGTCCGCGCTGGAGAATCTGCGGCAACAGACGTTGTCCCCGGCCGAAATCGTGGTCGTCGATAACGGCAGCGTCGATGAAACCGCGGAGGTTGCCGCGCGTTTTGGCTCGCAACACATTGCCCTCGAAAGGAATTTCGGCTTTGCCGCGGCCGTGA
The DNA here is from genome assembly GCA_000381625.1 of Bryobacterales bacterium KBS 96. GTDB lineage: Bacteria > Acidobacteriota > Terriglobia > Bryobacterales > Bryobacteraceae > KBS-96. The sequence goes on along the minus strand of KB906767.1, from coordinate 4,663,698 downwards.
ACGCGGGAATTTCGGCGGCCGGGCACGAATGGATTCTGATTCTTAACAATGATGTGGAACTGCAGCCCGACTGGATTGAGAGAGCGATCGAAGCCGCCAGCCAGGAAGGCGCACAATTCATTGCCGGCAAGATCCTAAAAGCGCATGCGCCGGAGCGCCTGGACGGCACGTGGGATTTGGTGACTCGTTCCGGCTGCGCCTGGCGGTGCGGCTGGAATGCGCTGGACGGCCCCGCCTGGTCGGTGCGGCTGCCGATTGCGATTGCGCCAATGACGGCAACCTTGTTCCACCGCACTGTATTTGAGCGCGTTGGTCTTCTCGATGCCCGATATGAGTCCTATTATGAGGACGTCGATTTCGGCCTTCGTTGCGCCCTGGCCGGCTTGGCGGGCGTGTACGAACCGCGCGCCGTCAGCAGACATTTGGGGAGCGCCACGTTGAGTTCCGGCGCCCGCATGACCTATTTTGTTTCGCGCAATCAAGTTTTGTTAGCAGCGAAGTTCCAGCTCACGCAGCTTTCCCGGCGAGCAGTCTGGCTGGGGCAAGCATCCGCTTTGCTGCCCTCCATTCGGAGCGGCCACCTGCTGGCGGCGCTAAAAGGCAAAAGGGATGGTATCGGTATGGCGAAGCGGCTGGCTGCGGAACAAGTGGACCGCACGCGGCTGCAAGCCATTCTTGAACGGAATGAGAACGAGTTGCGGAGCTTTCAGGAGAAACTAGGGTTTGACCTCTCTTGGAAATTATATTTCGGACTTGCCGGAAGGTAAGCCGGAATTCGCGGTTGTCATCGTCACGTTCAATTCGGCCGGTGTCATTGGCCCTTGCATCGATAGCTGCCGGCATTTTGCCGCCGGCCCCATTCTGGTCGTGGATAATGCATCGCAGGACGATACGGTCGAAGTGGCGCGGCGGAACGGCGCTTGTGTTATTGCTAATCGAACAAATCGGGGTTTCGCCGCAGCCGCGAATCAGGCAGTTGAGCAACTGGATGCCGAATGCATTCTCCTCCTGAATCCCGACACTCAGCTTTTGACGTCCGTTGAAAATCTATGCGCGGAATGCAGAAGGCCGGGGGTTGGAGCGGCCACCGGGGCGTTGGTCAACGCCGGAACCGGCGCTCCGCAAGCCGGGTTCGCGGTACGGCGGTTTCCAAACGCCTCAACCTTGGTTTGCGAAACGCTCGGATTGAACCATCTGTTTCCGGGAAATCCCGTCAACCGCCGATACCGGTGCGCGGATTGGGACCCGGCGCTGCCCAGCGCCGTTGAGCAGCCGGCGGGAGCCTTTCTGATGTTTCGCCGCGACGTATGGTTGATGCTTGACCGCATGGATGAACGTTTCCATCCCATCTGGTTTGAAGATGTCGATTTTTGTAAGCGATTGAAGGATGCGGGCCTGGAAATTCGGTACCGGCCGGAGGTGCGAGCCGCGCATGAAGGTGGTCATTCCGCGGGTAAGCTCGTGTCAGTGCACCGTTTCCAATATTGGTATATTAGCCTGCTGAGATACGCCGAAAAACATTTTTCGCAGGCACGATTCCGGCTCGTTTCCGCTGCCGTTTTGGTCCGATGCGTTTTGAAAGCGATTGCTCTTCGAGCCCGGCGGCCCTTTTCCAACACACCGGAAATCAACAAGCCGTTGCGATTCGCCGTTCAAGGGTTAACGAAGGGCTCGCTTCCGAAAGCGGGTTGTTAACACATGTCCACTGGCTTGGCGCACACCCCGCCATCCGACAAGGCGGTCCCGTCCGTAGCCGTGACGGTCGTCACGTTCAACAGCGCCAGATTCATTCGGCGCTGTCTCGAGTCCGTTCTGGACCAAAACTATCCAAAGCTCGAAATCGTCGTCATTGACAATGCTTCGAATGACGGCACGGTTGAAATTCTCGAGGCATTCAACAACCGCTGCCGCGTTGTCTGCAACAGGGAGAACACCGGGTTTGCAGGCGGGCAAAATCAAGCGATCCGTTACACTCGCGCCGACTGGGTTCTGACGCTGAACCCCGACGTGCTTCTAACCGCGGGTTTTATTCAGTCGCTAGTTTGGGCTGGTGAAGCCGATCCGCGCGTCGGAACTGTTTGCGGCAAGCTGCGATCGATGTCCCCGGATTACGCGCTTCCGGCGAAGCCGCTGATCGATTCCACCGGCATCTACTTCACGCCCGCGCTACGCCATCTCGACCGCGGCGGCAGGCTTCCGGATAACGGGCAGTATGAGCAGTTTGAATTCGTCTTCGGAGCGACCGCAGCGGCGGCGCTCTACCGCCGCGAAATGATTGACGACATCTCGATAGAAGACGAGTTCTTCGATGATGACTTCTTCGCCTACAGGGAGGATGCGGATGTCGCTTGGCGCGCGCAGTTGCTCGGCTGGCGGTGTGTCTATACACCGCGTGCCTTGGGCTATCATGTCCGAACCGTGATTCCGGAAAATCGCTGGTCCTACTCAGCCGCCATCAATATGCACTCCGTGAAAAACCGCTGGATGATGCGGATCAAAAATGTTACCGCAGAGCTCTACTGGCGCAATTTCGTAAGCATCACGACGCGCGATCTCCTCGTGATCGCCGGCTGCCTTACCCGAGAATTCAGTTCGCTCCGGGGCTACGGAATCGTCGTGCGCAAATGGCCTCATCTGCGTCAGAAACGCGCCCAAATCATGCGCAAGCGCCATGCGAGCGACGCAGACCTTGGGCGCTGGTTTATGCACTCGCCCGTGAGCTTCCCGGCGCCGCGAATTGCCGAATACGTCCTTACGCGTGAGATGGAATTAGCCGGGCCACGCTCCACGGACTAATTCGGCCGCAGGGCTTCAGCAGCCCTGTCCGCTGCCCTCGATCCCGATTCGCGCGCGGTGCGGACCGCATCCGAAAACTGCCGCTGCACGCGTCCCGCCGTTGAGCCCAAAGCTGCCGAAGCTGTTTCAAAACTCGAAAGCACGCGATTAGCGCCTTCCTCTGCGATGCGCCCGATGCGGTTCCTCGTAAACGAGACGCACACAGGAGTCATCAGCGCAGCGCCTGCCATTGTAAGACCGGCGCCTGCAAGGAACATTCCCGCGCCGATCCAGCCCATTCTTGCCATTCTGGTCATGCGTACCTCCATGAAGGAGACACCGTACCGCAAGGCTAGGTTTCAGCTAACGGCAGCTATTCCTTTGTTTCTACTACTTACGTACTATTTGCTGTCCGGATCGAGAAAGAAAAACAACGCCGATGGAGTAAATTTGATGGATAGAAAGCGCAAAGAAATGGGACGCCTCTTCAGGATCGGTCCGGTTTTGCGCGCATACCTATGACATTTCTAATTACTGGCGCTACCGGTTTTCTGGGCCGGCGACTGGTGGACCTGCTGCTTTCCGAAGGCCATTCCGTCGCTTACCTCGCCCGCAAACGGAGCACGTCCTTGGATCCGCGGGCGGCTTTTCATCTGTGGACGCATCGAGCCCAGATGTTGCTGGAACTGAAAGCTGTCCCCACGTGTGACGCAGTGATTCATCTGGCTGGAGAATCGATCACCCAACGCTGGACAAACGAAGCAAAGACACGGATTCGCGAAAGCCGCGTCTTGCTGACCCGCGATCTTGTGGACGGCATCGGACAGCTTCAACACAAGCCTGGCGTCCTCATCAGCGCTTCCGCAATTGGCTATTACGGCAATCGCGGGGATGAAGTCTTGACCGAGGAAAGTGGGCCCGGCAAAGGCTTTCTAGCCGATCTTTGCGTGCGCTGGGAAGAGGAAGCAGACCGGGCTCGCCAATTTGGGCTGCGCGTCGTGAAGATGCGGACCGGCATCGTTCTTGGCGAGGACGGTGGCGCGTTGAAAAAGATGTTGCCGCCATTCCGTATGGGACTCGGCGGCAGACTCGGCAGCGGCAGGCAGTGGATGTCCTGGATTCACCGCGAAGATCTTTTGCGCATGATCATGTGGACCGCCACAGCGCCGAACGTGGCCGGCGTCCTGAACGGGACCGCCCCGGCGCCCGTCACCAACGCTCAATTTACGCAGGAACTTGCTCACGCCATTCGAAAGCCCGCCTTCATCCCGGCCCCCCGGTTGGCGCTCCGCCTGGTTCTGGGAGAAATGTCGGAGATGCTGTTCGATAGCATTCGCGCTATCCCGGCCGCCGCCGAACAGCAGGGATTCCGATTTAATTTCAGAGACTTGCAGGCCGCCCTCGCAGCGATTCCGCGAATAGCCGACTGACGTGCTAAGATGAGGTTCTTATGGCAATTCCTAACGTGAAGCGCTTTCGCCCGTTCTGCCCCGAGTGCAAAGAGTATTTCACGGTAATGGCGGTCCTGCCGAAGGACACTGACGTAAACGTTTATTTGAAGGACGCCGTGGCGCGTCACGATCATAAGGCGTTTCAGGAGTCCAAGCAGCAGATGTTCAAGATCCGCGTCGGACAGCAGAAACAGAAGAGAGCAAAGTAGGTTCCTTCTTTCCTCCTTAGACTCAGGCCCGCTTGCCTCACGGCTGGCGGGCTTTTCCTGTCCTCAAGCTACGGGCGGCGCTGATCGAGACCTCGGCATCGGGATCTTTGGTTAGCTGTTCCAGCGCTGCCGTTGTTTCCTTTCCAGCGTTTGGCGCCAGAGCGGCAATGAGCCCCAGCTTTTCCGCCTTCGTTGCATCCGGTATCAGTTTAACGACAGCCTGCCGGACGTCTTGTCTCCGGCAGAGTTCCTGAAGGTAGGCCTGTGAGGCGGAATTCCCTTTGCTCAAGCCTAATCCATTCACCAAATAACGCAGCGGGCTGAACTCAGAAGTGTCGAGCTTGCCTTCGCTCACCAGCGCAAAAGCAGCCGCCAAACGGGGTTTGAGATTCTTTTCATCGTTGAACGCCTTCTCGAGCGCCGGGAAATCCTGAGGATCGCGAATGCGGCCTATTCCTTCGAGCGCCGCTATGCGGAGATCGGAATCCTTGCTGTTGGCGTATTCCTCGAAAATGCTTTTGTCCGCCGGGAGGCCCAGCATTGCGAGCGCGCCGAGGGCAGCACGGCGCACCTTGTCGTTCCTTGGCCTCCCGATCACCTGCCGAATCTGGGGAGCAGCGGTTGTCACGTGAAGGACGCCAAGCGTTTCGAGAGCCGTCGTTTGCACCCGCTCGTCGAAGTCGTTCGCCAGAAAAGCGACGCTCGGTCCAGCCGAGGTATCACCGATCTTCTGGAGCGCCACCAAACTTTCAAAGATGAGATCCGAGTTCTTTGACTTGAGGGCCTTCTCCAATGCGGGCAAAGCGGCGCGCCCGCGCAACACCCCGGCGGCCCGCGCCGCGTCGGCGCGCGCCTCGAAGCCGGCTCCCCCGGTGATCACTCCTCCAATTGCCTCGATAACGTCCGGCCGCACCAAAACGCCGGGATCGACGGTTTGATCGTTCCGACTGGAAAGCGCGCTCTTAATGCGCCTGCCAACTCGAGTAAAGGTATGTGAAAGCCCTCCGGTGGTGACGTAGCCGGGCAGATAAAAATTGACCAGCCCATCGACAGCCTGACTTTGAATGCTCGCATCGTTGTCATGAGTGGCTTCAATCAACGGATCGAGACTGTACTGCGTACCGATTTTGATGATGGCCTTGACGGCTTCCTCCCGGACGTCGGTATCCGGATCCTTCAGATATTTGGCAATCAACGGAATGGCTTGTGAATCCCGCTTACCCCAATCCCGAATGGACGAGATTTTTTCTTTCCTGGTCTGCCCGGAGGCATCCTGAGCAAGTAGAGGCTGCCATACGAGAGCGAAGACGGCTGTACACAAAAGGACGAAGCTACGCATATCTATGTAGACGGTAGCAGCATCGCAGGCGGGTAGTCACCAAGAACTTCAAAGAGATATGGTTCAGGCGGTTCAACGGAAGTGAATCGGCCCTGTCCGGATTTCAGCGGGGCCGCTGGACCAATCCGGGAACACGAGCTGCTTACGCTTCTGGGCACCTGTGGCTGGCAATGATCGAGTATTTCGTTCACACCGATCCAGCAGATCCGCCAAGCGACCTCGTCCTGGCTACCGCGGAAATTCGGGATAGCATTTCGCGCGCTCGAATGACGATGAAATAACTGCCCCAACTGGCGCGATCATCCGGCGCCTCCGGAGCTTGCCGTAATCGGCGATGATTTTGTGCGCCAGGGGAAGGCGACGGTCCTCATCGTGCGATCGGCGCTTGCGCCCACGGAATCGAACTGCGTAATCAATCCATTCATTCCGGATTCGGCAGAATTCGGGTGAATCCACCAGAGCCTTTCGAATACGACGTTCGCTTTCAACGAAAGTAGGACATCTTCTACTGCGGCTTGCCCTGGTTATCGGAGTCCGGCTTCTTCTCGTTCTTATCACCGCCGCCGAAGAGCCGCCGCCAGAAGCCCTTTTTCTTCGGTTTCTGCTCGGGCTTGGGCGGCTGCACTTGCGGCGGCGGCGTTGCGCCGGGAACTGGCTGGTTCACCACGGGTGGTGGAGGCGCCGGAGCCGGTTGCTCCGGCGGCTTTTCATTTCCAGGTAGTCCCAGCAGTTTCTCGAAAATATTCCGGGTGTCGCCGTTGGGGTGTTCGCAGTTCCCCACCGGCACGGTCCCGTCGATGAAATAGGCGTCGTAATCATCCGGACAATTCGGCGTCGCGACGAGGTTCGTGATCTTATCGAGGTGGGCTTGCACAACGCCTTGCGGCGGCGTGAACGGCTCCATGTCTTTATAACGCTGCAATTTTTGCGCGCGAACCATGAAATCCGCCCAGATTGGAGCAGCAGCCTTCGATCCCTCGATCTTAATGTCGGTATAGTCGTCGTTGCCCACCCACACGATGCAGAGCAGATTCGACGTGTAGCCCGCGAACCAGGCATCATGCGAGCTGCCGGTCTTGCCGGCGGCCGGAGCGCTGAACTTTGCGCGGACTGCGGCAGCGGTTCCGTTGTTAATCACCCCCTGCAACATATCCGTAAGGAGAAAGGCGACCCGCGGGTCGAGAATACTACTTTTTTCGGGCGTGAAATCCTCAATGACGTCCCCGTTTGAATCGCGAACGGAAGTGATGAACTGAGGCGAAATACGCACTCCACCATTGGCAAAAATCGTGTAGGCGCCCACCATCTCGAGCGGCGTTGCATCGTAGGCTCCGATCGCCATGGCCGGCGTTGCCTTTACGCCTTTAATGCCTGCGGCCTGCGCGAGATCGACGACCTTGTCATACCCCACCATCTCGGCGAGACGAATGGTGGCAGTGTTGATGGAATGCATCAGGGCAAAGCGCGCTGAAACCGCTGGGAGGTTGTCTTTCGGATCGAAATTATGCGGCGTATAAGGCTTGCCGTTGAAGTCGAATGTGCCCTCGGTGGCGTCGAGGACGGTCGCCTCGGTATAGGCTTTCGCGGGATCTCCGGTTAGCGCCGTATTGAGCGCCGTAGCATAAACAAACGGCTTGAAAATGGAGCCGGTCGGCCGGCTCGCAATGGCGTGATTGAGCTGGCTATTGCCGTAATTGCGGCCGCCGGAGAGAGCGAGCACGGCGCCGGTATGCGGATCGAGCGCAATCAGCGCCAGTTGCGGCATGGGACCGTCCCGAACCTCGGTCGTGACCTTGGCATTCCTGCCCTTCCCGGTTCTAATTTTGCGCGTGCGGCGGCGGAGAACAATCGCATCCACTTGCTTCATGCCCGCATCGATCGCCTCGGCGGCGGCTTGTTGAAGCTGCGGGTCGAGTGCGGTATAAACGCGCATGCCGCTGTTGTCCAGCTCGGATTCTTTATATCTCGACAGCAATCGATCCCGCACAAGATCGATGTAATAAGGAGCTTCGTCCGCCTCGGCGCCGGGCGAAGCGAGCTTCAGCGGAGCGGCCTTCGCCTCCCTAAGCTGCTCTTTGCCGATCGCATGATTTTCGAACATCGCCTGTAGAACGATATTCCGGCGCGCGATCGCCCGATCGGGATGCCGGTAAGGCGAGAAATAGCTTGGACCATTGACCAACCCGGCAAGCAGGGCGGCTTCGGGCAAATTGACGCTGCCGATGTCCTTGCCGAAATAAGCCTGGGCCGCTTCACCGAACCCGCGAATGTTAAATGAGGCGCGCTGGCCCATGTCGACCTGATTGACGTAAATTTCGAGAATTTGCTGTTTCGTGAAGCGCTGCTCGAGATCGGTGGCAATCATCATTTCGGCCAGCTTCCGGCGAATGCTGCGTTCGTTCGAGAGAAAGAAGGCTCGCGCCATCTGCATTGTCAGCGTGGAACCACCTTGCATGCGGCGATGCCCCATCAGCGGGGCCAGCACGCCTTCCACGAGCCGGACGTAATTGATGCCGTTGTGCTCGAAAAATCGACGATCTTCGATGGACACAATAGCATTGACAACAACCTTCGGAATCTCGTCGTACGTCAGCAGGCGGCGCTTCGAACGCCGCTTGGCATCGAAAAGGCCGGTAATGAGCTGAGGTTCAAGCTCATACGCGGAGAGCGACTCGCCCTTGCCGCCGGTGATGGAATCGACATGGCCTTTTGCGATGTGAATAGTTGCGCTCTCGGGCGCGTGGTAGCTCTGCGGCCCGGGCTTGATCTCGATCGCGGAGGCGCGCTCCGCGTATGTGCCAGTCTCGGTGTCGCCCTTTCCGCCCGATTTGGTGTATCCGGCGCGCCGGAGATCCCTGGCGATTTCAGCGATGCTCCATGTGTCCCCAACGCGCACGGGCTCGGGCGCCGCATAGATCTGCGCGGCATCGTTGAAAATCGGATGGCTGATGCGCTGGTCCACTATACGCCGGTACTTCACGTAGTAGAACGTAAGGACCGAAAACACCGCGATACAGCAGATGAGAAACGCGGCGGCGATGCCGAGGAGAACCGGATTCCGGAACCAGAGGCTCTTTGAAGCCGGCTTGGACGCGATTTTGACTCTGACAGACACCGCTATAGGAGACGAATCGCCTCTGACTCGATTGTATGAGGTCGACGATCCGGGTCCGGTTCAATCCCTTCAGCTTGCGCGGCCGGTGCGCACCAACTGATTCCGGAACATGGCAGTAAAATCGCGAGATATTCCGGGCTGGCGGAGTTCGTCGACGGCAAATCGCATTTTGCGCCGCCAGTTGGGATATTGTGACGTGCTGCCCGGCAGATTCTGCTGTTCCGTCTCTTTTGTCAAATCCTCCTGATTGAGCAGCAGCAGCGCCGAGGGCGCCCGCGCCAGAAACCCGATCACCGCGTTGTGCAGAATGCCGTCCAACTCAGGCACATCGGCGGAATTTCGAGTGTAGTCCTCCGGCAGCAGGCGTTCTTCGTGGAGCACATCGAGCATGCGCTGCTTCTCCCGCTGGCGATCTGAAAGCTGCGCGCGGTAGCCGTTCTCGTCCACCAATCCGGCCGCGCGCCGCGCCTCAATATCGCGTCCCGTCCAGAAGCCGGCAATGGTCGGGAGATCGTGCGTCGTCGACGCCACCAGCGCCTGCCTGGGATATTCGCCGCTCGCTATAAAGGAGCCGTCCTTTCGTTTTTCGAAGTAAAGCAGCCGGTAGCTCAAAATGCCGAATCGCGCCAGGGTTTCCCGCATCTCGTCCGTCACCGTGCCCAGGTCTTCGCCGACGACAATATTCCGGCTGCGAACGCTTTCGAGAGCCAGAATCCGCAGCAGGTCGATCGCATTGTCCTTCACATAAACGCCATTAGCCGCCTCGATCCCATCGGGAATCCAGAACAGGCGAAATAATCGCATGACATGATCGATGCGCAGGGCGCCGCCGTAGTTGACCACCTTCTGAATGCTGGCGCGGAACAGGCGATATCCGTCTTCCGCGTGCGTGATTGTGTTCGGCGGAGGGAAAGCCCAATCCTGCCCTTTCGGCGAGAACGCGTCGGGAGGCGAGCCGACGCGACAGCCCGTCACATAAAAATTGCGATAGGCCCACAGGTCAGCGCCGGCGCTGTCAGTCGCCAATGCCAGATCATGGTACAACCCAATCGCCATCCCCTTCGTTTTCGTATATTCCTGAGCTTCGGCAAGCTGCTCCTCGATCACGAATTGGACATACTTATAAAAATCCAGTGCTTCGCGGTGTTCCCGCGCGAATGCCCGGCAGGCTTCGGAGCCGGGATCCCGATATTCCTCCGGCCAGTCCAGCCAGGTCCACCGGCTCTTATCCTGGGAGTGCAAAAATTCATCCAGAGCGCAATAGAGGGCAAACTTTTCGAGGAGTTCTCCTTCCCGCGAACAATACTCCTCAAACGCCACGCCGCGCTTCGAGTTTCCGCGTATATTCTGCTGAAACTTGTCGAACAAAATCTTCAGAAACCGCTTCTTGAGTTGGCTGACGCGTTCGTATTCGACAAATTCCGAGTTCCGCAGATCCGTAATTTCGCGCTGCACCGCTTCAGACGAGAGCTCGCGTTCCGCGACGTCGCATCCTGAAAACTCCGGTATGCGCTGAACATCAAGATAAATGAAGTTCTTATAAAAGATGGACAGCGGCAGATACGGGCTTGTGTTGTACGGAGAGCGGTTGTGAATCGCGTGAAGCGGGTTCAATCCGATGAAGCTGGCGCGCACATCCTCGGCAATCCAGTCGGTGAGCGCGCGCAGGTCCGTGAAATCGCCACACCCCCAGTTCCTCTTGGAGCGAAGGCCCCATAGCGTTACGGCGATACCCGCCGTGCGTCCTCCCCGCTGCAATCGTTCGGAAAGATAGGCTCGTTCGGGGCAGACAATAACCGATGCCTCCGCGACATGGGAAGGCAGTCCTTCCATCGAAACCCGCAGCGTGTGATAGCCAAGCGGTGTCCCGGCCGGCAATGGCGCCCGATATACAAACCAGCGCAGACCGCCACGCTGCAGTTCGCTCGCGATCGGAATCTCGCCGGCTGCGTAATCTGCCGACAGAACGCGGCGGTCTTCGAGCATCAGTTCCAGGTGAATCCCAGGTGCATTCAGCGTGGCGGGCAATGAAATATCCACAGCCTGGTCGTTTTCCGTGACAACGGACGTGTCCGGCAAAACCGCGGTTCGCTGCTCGAATCGACGCATCCGCGCTTCCTCCACGGTATCCCGCGACGAGACGTCGACGCCCAGCGACCCAAGAATTCGCGCCTCCGTATCGGCGGGCGCGACATGGTAATTTCCGAAAATGTCCCAGAATTCCCGCTCAACTCCCCACTCGACGGCCGCCTTGTGCAGGGCATCCTCGTAGCTCGGCGCGTGTTCGAATTTGATTTGTGACAGCGGCATGCGACTCTTCGATTCTAGACGGGCGCGTTTTCGTACACGGATCTTGCCTGAAAAATGTGACGATACGCGAAAAGAAGCCGGCCTCAATGAAAAGAACTGATTTCGTCTTTTCGCTTCAAAGCACGAAAAGGCTGATTGCCAGCACAATCAATACACCCGCCGAGATCGCAACATAGGTCCAGTCTCGTTCAAAAGCGAAGCCGACGAGGCAGAACACGACCCGCGCAACCGGCGTCGCAATCAATAGCAAAAGCCCAAGCTGAATTATGGATCGGGATTTTAGCTCGGAGACCGGTTTCAGAATAGCGGATAAACTCCAGTAGATTTCCGGTTCTCCATGGAACTGCGCATAGGCTACCGGGTTATTGCCATACCGAACCATATATAGAATTCCGCCAAGCAGTACGACGAGGCCGGACAGCAGAACACCCGTTCGCAGCAGATTGCTGATCACGCGCTCGAGGCGTTTATCACCGGACGAAGTCGCCATTGTTATCAGCCCCCCGTGATTCCTTTCACGATCATTTCAATCGCCATTACGCCGACAACTACTCCGAACACCCGCCGGAGCGTCTTTACTTCCATCCGCGGCAGCAGCCGGGCGCCCATCAGCGACCCGCACAGCACGCCCAGCATGACCGGCATCGCTAAGCCCGGCGCGATGTAGCCGCGGCTCAGATAAATGCCCGCGCTCGCCGCGGCCGTTACTCCAATCATGAAATTGCTAGTGGCTGTCGAGACCTTGAAGGGGATTCGCATCGCCTGGTCCATTGCGATCACTTTCAAAGCGCCGGAGCCGATTCCCAGTAGTCCCGAGAGCGTTCCCGCCGCGAACATGATGCTGAATCCCGTCTTGACGCGACCCGCACGGTATTTTTCGATTGTCGTTCCGCCGCCAAGAGACCCCTCGAGCCGTAAGCGCCGGGAAAGTGGATCGTTGGCCAGATGCGGCGCTCCTTCCTTATGCTGCCGGTTAGACTGCCATGCTGAATGCAGCAGAACGACTCCAAAAACGATGCTCAATGCGGAAACCGGAACATGCGTCGCCAGGAATGCGCCGTACACGGCGCCAAGGGTGGTAGCGATTTCGAGAAACATTCCAATGCGCATGTTGGAATACCCGTCGCGAACATAAGCCGCCGCGGCGCCGGACGACGTGGCTATCACGGACACAAGGCTTGCTCCGATCGCATAGCGTATATCGACGCCCAAAAGGATTGTCAGCGCGGGCGTAACGACGACACCTCCGCCCAAGCCGGTGAGCGATCCAAGGAAACCGGCGAATAGCGAAATGACGAAGACGATAGGCGTGAATTCCAGAATCGTCATGCGATGAACTTACAGAGTAGACGACGTGCGTTCCCGATCGGCGTCAGGCGGCCGCCGCATCGCGCGTTCGGGTTCCCGCCACCCAGCAAATTGCACAGCGAAACGGAGGCCGGTATCCAGGCATCATCTCGTTTGTGCGTTCTTGGACGGCCAAGGGCTGTTACGGCGGACGCTGACTTTGAAGGAGGAAACGGCCATGGCTGATACGGCGACAAATCTCATCAGGCGGTATTTAGAAGACGCGATCGCCGCCGAGAAGAGCTTCGAAACCCAATTGAAGGGATTCGCGAACGAAGGGGACGACGGCGAAGCAAAAACGCTGTTCTCACAGCACGCCGAGGAAACCCGATCCCAATACGAACGACTTACGGCGCGTCTGGATGCTCTGGGCGGAAGTACATCCACCATCAAGAGCTTCCTGGCCCACATATTTGGGTTGAGTCCTAAGCCGGCTCAAATTGGACACGAGGCGCAGGAACGGACCACGCAAAATCTCATCATTGCCTTCTCCGTGGAGAACGCCGAGTGCGCCATGTACGAAGCTCTGGCCACGACGGCGCTGGCTGCCGGGGACGACATTACGGCCCGGTTAGCCACGGAGATTCAAGCGGAGGAAAAGAAAACAGCCGATAAAATCTGGCAACTCGTCTCACCGTCGGCACGTTATTCGTTTGCGCGCGTTACTGAGTTGCCTCTCCAACGCTCGGTCTAGCTGAAGTTTGTCACCTTGAGCGTTGAAACCGTTGAAGACGTCGATAATGACGTCCGCTCCTTGACAGTCGCCGTTCGGTGCTGGCACGCCGCCGTCTTCAACGGAGTGGTCAGTGACGAACTCGGTCTACACTCGCGTCATTCGTTCTGCGACGCCGCTGCAGTATTGCCGAGTCCGGTTAGTGTTTGAAACGCTCGCGACTGCTTACTGTGTAGTTGTCTACCCTTCTCCACGGCGGCATCCCGGCTCGGCGGCGGGAGCAGGAAACTATTCGCCAGTTCGAGGATCTGCAGCATGAGCCCGGGAAATGCTCCGTGGAATCGAATTGCGGCCTGCGCGATGACTGTCAGCGTGAGTTCACGGTCTCGCCGTTGAAGCGCCGTCACAATCTGCTTGGCCGCACGCGAAACATCCATCGAAACTCCCGGGAGCGTGGCGCACAGGGCGAACCAGCGATATTCCTCCTCGCGGTTGCCGGTAAATTCCGCATTTACGTGCGAACCGGTTCGCATCAGCCCAGGAGTTACCGTCAGCACGTGAACGCCTCTATCACGCAATTCAGATTGCAGACCTTCGGAAAAGCCGGTCATCGCGAACTTCGCGGCCGAATACGGTAGGAGGTGAGGAACCGCGATCTTTCCTCCTATCGATGAAATATTCACGATATCGGCGTCGCCAGATCTCAGGAAATGCGGCAACAGCGCCAATGTCGTGCGCACCGGGCCCCAGAACATCACATCCATTGCATCGCGAAAATTGGATTGATGCACCGAATCAATCGGCCCGACCGAAATAATTCCAGCATCATTAATCAAGATATCGACGCGCCCGAAGATCTTCGGCGCTTCTACCGTCATCCGATCGATCTGTTCCGGTTTCGACAGATCGCAGACGACAGTGCGCACCACCGCGCCAGCCATCCTGAGTTCGGCAGCCGCACGAGTAAGTTCCACCTCGTCCCGTGCTGCCAGAATCAACCGGCAACCGTGGCGCGCCAACTGCCGCGCGAGTTCAAGGCCTAAGCCGCGAGAGCCGCCGGTCAGTAGAACCACACGGCCATTCAAATCGAGTTTTTCGCCGGAACGGATAAAGGCTGCTAGTACCCCGGCGCCGATCGCCAGTCCAAACAGCCCGGCCCCCAGGGGATGCTTTCGGACAAAATCGGCAATGCTGTTGTTCTTCGCCATCGTTTTCACCTGAACTCCCTTCATCGTCTGAGAGCTTTTCGAGCAGCGGCGCGGAAATCGAAAAGCTGACGACGCCCGGCCGTTTCTGCTGTGTAGACGCCGACGTCTCTGGGAGCAATTGATGTAACGGTTATCGATCTGCTGTCCCGGCCACGTTGCAATTTGCGTCTTTTTTTCAAGTATTTTAAGAAGGATAACTATTCGGGCCTTGCGCGGTCGTCACATTCGAGTCACACTGGAAACCGATTTTGCCGCCGCCTTAACCGAATCTCTACGAGGTTACGGTCAAGGTTTTTCGTGAAAAGCTAGTGGGTTAGGCAAGAGACACAAGAACGTCAGGAGGAGCCATGGACAGGCCGAGCATCCTCATTGCAGACGACCATACCCTGGTGGTTGAAGGCATCGTAGAGCTTCTCCGGCAGGATGCAGAAATTGTCGGAAGAGCGGAAACTGGTCCGGATCTGTTGGAACAGGCAAAGGGTATTCGGGCAGACGTATACATGCTGGATATCAAAATGCCAGGCCTGAACGGATTTGAGACCGCCAGGAAACTTCTCGAACAAAAGCCCGACGCAAACATTTTGTTCTTCAGCGGACACTGCTCGAGCGCGTACATTCAGGAAGCATTCCGAATTGGCGCAAAGGGATTCCTCTCGAAGTTCTCCGACTGCGCCGCATTGGGCGCTGCCGTGAACTCCGTTGCCCGCGGCGAATATTATCTTAGTCCGCACGCCCAGAAAGAACTGGAAGCTCGCGGTGAGCAGTTACAGATACTCACGATGCGACAGCGAGCTGTACTGAAGCTAATTGCTCAGGGTCTCAGCGCGAAAGAGATAGGCTACCGTCTCGGCATTTCGCAGAGAACGGCCGAATTTCACCGCAACTGCATTGTGGAACGGCTCAATCTGCATTCGACCGCGGAATTAACACGCTTTGCATGGGAAAACGGCTTGGTTTCTCCGCTCGAAATAGAAGCCCCGATTCCAACTGAGGCTCCGCACCGGAACCCGTCTTAAGTCGAATCGTTCGCAGCCGGAATAACTCAGTTGTGAGCCGACTCACCATCGGCTCAGGTTGTCCGCCATGTTTAGATGCGCTACTCGTGCCGCAGCGCAACCATTGGATCGACACGCAGCGCGCGACGCGCAGGGATGTAACAGGCGAGCATCGCAACGAGAGCGAGCACAATTGCCACTGCGGCGAACGTTAACGGCGAAACACGTGGTATTTCTATCAATTATTCCTGCCGCAACGCAACCAACGGGTCCAGTTTGGCTGCGCGCCGCGCGGGAAGATAGGTTGCCGCCAATACGACTACCCCTAACACAATCGCGACTCCCGCATACGTCCCACGATCGCTCGGCTTCACTTCAAAAAGCAAGCTGGTCATCATCCGCGTTCCAGCTAAGGAACCTACGAACCCAAGCGCCATGCCCGCGACCGCAAGAGCCACGCTGTGCCGTAGAATCAGGCGCAGCACGTCGCCCGGCGTTGCGCCCATCGCCATGCGAAGGCCGATTTCGTTCGACCGCTGGCCCACGGTGTATGCTGTCACCCCGTAAACACCCGCCATCGCCAGACAGAGAGACAATCCGGCAAAGACTCCGAGTAAAAGAGTCCGGAAGCGTGGCGCCGCCACTTCCTCATAAAGAAATGCTTCCATCGTTGTGAATTTCACCGGCGCGTCGGGCGCGAGTTCGTGAACGCTGCGCCGTAGCGTACTTGTGAGCGCTTTGGGCGAAGAGGTAGTGCGCACGATAACGCTCAGCGTTGCGCCGGCCGCCGGTGTGTGTTGCTCGTAAGGCATGTAAATCTCCGGGCTGGGTTCGCGGGCAGGGCCCCACTGCCGGACATCGCCCACTACGCCCACAATTGTCATCGGTTTCTCGGAATCAAGACCCGCGAAAATGATGCGCCCAATCGGGTCCCGGCCGGGGAACGCTTTCCTCGCCAACGCCTCATTGATGACAGCCGTAAGCGGAGCATTCACTGAGTCCCTGTCCTCGAAATCGCGGCCGCGTTTCAACGGAATGCCAAGCGCTGCGAACGTGCCCGGAGTCACCACGGAATATACGGCGGCGTCCTGTGGAGTGAAGGCCGCCTCTTTAGGTTTAGGGGAATGATCGATCCAGTAAGCTCCCGCGGACTCCACATCGCCCGGCGGTCCCATGGTCGCGCCGGCAGCGGAGACGCCAGGCAGAGGAGAAATCGCGGACAGCACTTGTTTGAAAAAGCGCCGCGCGTGCGCCTCTCCTTCCGGTCCGGATACCGGCAGGCTTGTCTTCATCACCAGCACATGCTCCGGGCGAAAACCGAGCGCGACATTGCTAAGCGCCACGAAACTCTTGATCAACAGGCCAGCGCCGCTCAGAAGCACGACAGACAAGGCGATTTCCGTGATGACCAGCGCGGGCCGCAGTCGCCTGGAGCGGCCGCCTGTAACGGCGCGCGCCCCGCCTCGCTTCAACGCATCGTTCAAATCGATGCGCGAAGCATAGAGGGCGGGCACGAGGCCGAACAGTAAACTGCACAGTACCGACACGCCAGCCGTAAACGCCAGCACGCGGCCGTCGATACTGGCTTCGGCTAGCCGAGGCACATCAGCCGGAGCGAGCGCGATGAGCGCTTTCAATCCCGCGATTGCTACTGTCAACCCAGCCGCTCCGGCCATGAACGCCAATAACAAACTTTCCGTGATCAATTGGCGGATGATCCGGCCGCGGCCGGCCCCAACCGTAGCGCGAATCGCAATCTCTCGCGTCCGCGTCGTTGCTTTGGTAAGCAGCAGCGTGGCGACATTGGCGCAGGCAATCAGCAGCACCAGGCACACCGCGCCGAGCAGCAGGTAGAGGGTGAGCCGCACATTGCTCACCATGTCATCCCGCATTCTGGTTACGGTCACGCTTCGGTCTTTATTGCTTTCGGGGTATTGATGCTGGAGGCGCAGCGCGATGGAAGAAAGTTGTCCTTGCGCCTGTTCCAGGGTGACGTTTGGCTTCAGGCGGCCGATCGCAAAGAAACTCAGGCTGGTGCGGGGCAAAGTTCTGTCGACAGCATCCGACGGACGCCAGATGTCACTCTTATCCGGAAAGTGAAATCGCGGCGGGAGGACACCCACGATGGTCAGCTCCTGATCGGAGATCCGAATCCTCTGCCCCAGAACGGCATCGCTTCCGCCGAAATGAGTTTGCCAATAGGAATAGCTGATCAGCGCCGTTCCGGAATCGCCGGATTTCTGCTCCTCCGTACTGAAAACGCGGCCAAGAACGGGCGCTACGGCAAGCGTTTGAAAAAATTCCGGCGAGACTCTTGCCACGTGTACATACTCCGCGGATGAGCGGGCCGTTGTCGGTTCATCGGAGCTTCTGTAAAACGCCATCGCGGCAAATGTCGTGCTTTGGTCATGCCAGTCCTGGAAATCCGGCAATGTCACGTGGTTTAGCTTCGCGCCGCTCTTCCATGCGGTTGTCAGCGTGACAATTCGATCCGGATCGCGATAAGCCAGCGGCTTCAGAAGAACTCCGTTCACCACGCTGAACACGGCCGTATTGGCGCCAATGCCAAGCGCCATAACGGCTGTCGCCAGCAGCGCAAATCCCGGATTTCTGCGCAGACCGCGAATAGCATATCGGAAATCCTGCGCGATGCTATCGACCAGGTTCAATCTCCGCATGTCACGGCACTCCTCTTTCCTTTGTTCGATATCTTCAATCGACCGGAGCGCGGCGTAACGCGCCTCCTTCGGATTCATGCCGGCAGCGGCGTTATCGTCGATTTGCCGCTCCAGGTGATAGCGCAGTTCTTCGTCGAGTTCCTGCTCCACCTTCCGGCGAGTGAGCAGCGATCGTATCCTTAGTCGCAAGATGTTTGTGATGCGCATTGTTTTCACGCTCAGATCGCTACTCGTGCCGCAGCGCAACCGTTGGATCGACACGCAGCGCGCGACGCGCAGGGATGTAACAGGCGAGCATCGCAACGAGAGCGAGCACAATTGCCACTGCGGCAAACGTTAACGGATCGGCGGCGCTAACCGAAAAAAGAAGATTCGCTATCAGCCGGGCGAGCCCAAAAGACAGGACAATGCCGATAATCATACCGGCGCCGGCGATCTTCGCTCCCTGCGTAAGAACCATGCGTAAGACATCTCTGCGCTGCGCGCCAAGCGCCATGCGAATTCCGATTTCATGGGTACGCTGTGCAACGGAATAGGAAATCACGCCGTAAATTCCGATGGCCGCCAATACCAGCGCAAGCGCACTGAACATCCCGAGAAGGATGAGAGTGACACGCCGTGTCGAAACCGAATTGCTGATGAGTTGTTCCATGGTCGCAATGCCGGAAATGGGCAGATCTTTATCGAGTGAATGGACGACATGACGAATCGCGGCAGTCAGCGCAGCGGGATCGTTTCTCGATTTCACGATGAGATTCATGTCGCCGGTGATCGATTGCCGGAAGGGAATATATACTTCGAGGCGCGAAGGATTTGCAAGGCCATAGAGCCTCGTATCTCCAACCACGCCGGTAATGGTGATCCATTCTCGCGGGTCGTTCGCGGGGCGATGGCCGAAGTGGAAGCGCTTGCCTATGGGATTCTCACCGGAAAAATACCGTTGAGCCATTAGAGCATTAATCATTCCGGCGCGTGGAGCATTCTCGTTATCCGCATCCGTGAATGCACGGCCGCGCAGAAGGGGAACTCCGAGCGTGTTCACGTATCCCGGACTGACGATGTGAACATCCGGATGCGGAAAACTGCCCGGCTTTGGCAGAGCCATGTCCTCAAGCGTGATGTCCGTACGCGAATGGTTGTTCGTCAGAGGAACTACGGTGCCCAAGGCAGCCGATGTTACGCCGGGCAGCGCGCGGACGCGGTAGAGAACCTGATTCCAGAAATTCAAGATTGCTGCATCTTTGCGGTATTGCGACGTGCGCAAACTCATTTCCATGATGAGCACGCGGTTGGGCCGGAATCCGGGATCGACCAAAAGCAAGCGATAGAGGCTCTTCATCATCAGGCCCGCGCCGACCAGAAGAACGAGCGCAAAAGAGATCTCCGCGATAACAAGGCGGCCGCGCCAGCGATTCTGGCCCGTGCTTGCGCTTGTCGTCCTGCCGCCTTCCTTTAACTCCGACTGCACGTTCGCTCTAGCCGAGTGGATGGCGGGCGCGAGCCCAAAAATGAAGGCGGAGAACAGCGTCATTCCGGCGGCGAAGAAAAGCACCGGGCCATTCAGATCCACGATTGCGCCCTCCAGGCCGCCCGCCGGAATCAGCCGCGTGATTCCGGCAATTCCCCCGATCGCAAGCGCCAAGCCCAAAAGGCCGCCGAGAGAGGCCAGGAGAAAACTCTCGGTCAGCATCTGCCGGATAATGCGTACGCGGCTGGCGCCGATGGCAAGGCGCAGAGCGATTTCCTTGGTGCGCTCCGCGCCACGCATGAGAAAGAGGTTCGCTACGTTTGCGCAGGCGATGAGCAAGACGAAAACGACGGCGCCCAAAAGAACCAGAATCGCGGAACGCACGTCGCTGACGAATACCTCGCGAAGCGGCTGCAGCAGGACTCCAAACTGAGCGTTCTGTGCAGGATACTCGCGCGCCAGCCGCGCGGCGATCCCTTCCATTTCCGAGCGGGCCTGTGCGAAGCTCACGCCAGCCGCAAGTCGTCCGAGTACAACGGTGTCACCGCGCTCGCCTCTTTCGCTCGATTCGGCATTGTTTGTGGCCCACACGCCAATGGGTTCCAGAACGTCCGTTTTCTCAAACCAGTGAAAATCCGGCGGCAGCACGCCAATGATCGTAACGCCGCGGCCATTAAGAGCAATACTGCGACCGACCACGTTGCGGTCTCCGCCGAAGTGCGATTGCCAAAGAGGATAACTCAGCAGCACTACCGCTGCCGCCCCGGCCTTTCCCTCGGCTGAATCGAAATCGCGGCCCAGAAGCGGATGCACACCCAACATCGAAAGGAAATTCGGCGAAACGGCTTGGCCGCTGATGTTTTCCGGTTGAGCGATACCGGAGAGGCTGAAATCGACTGCGCACACCGCCGCCATTTCCGAGAACGCGCGGTTGTCTGCGCGCCAGTCCAGAAAATTGGGATAAGAAACGCTGACCGTGCCTACCTTGGGCGTCGTCTCATGGAGCACCATCAAGCGTGAAGGATCTTTGTACGGCAGCGGCCGAAGCAAGACGCCGTAAACGACGGAGAATATTGCCGTGGTTGCGCCAATTCCCAGCGCCAGCGTGAAGAGAGCGATGAACGTGAAACCGGGAGACTTGCGCAGAGTTCGCGCTCCGTAGCGGACATCGTGAAACAGAGTTTCTACAACCTGTACCCCACGCATCTCGCGGCACTCCTCTTTCCTTTGTTCGATATCTTTGATGGATTGGAGCGCGGCGTAGCGCGCATTCTCGGGAGTCATGCCTGTAGCGGAGTTCTCGTTGATTTGCCGTTCCAGGTGATAGCGCAGTTCTTCGTCGAGTTCCTGCTCCACCTTCCGGCGAGAGAGCAGGGACCGAAGCCTGAGGCGAAACATGCTGATCCAACGCATGGCTTTGTTCTCGATCACACGGTCCGCACGACGAGTGAGATCGCCGCGGAGAGCCTCTCCCATTGCGCGGCCTCGTGGGCAAGAGCTTTGCGTCCGGCTTTCGTCAGCGTGTAGTATTTGGCCCGGCGGTTATTTTCGCTGATGGCCCACTCGGAGCTGATCCAGCCGTTCTGTTCGAGTTTATGAAGAGACGGGTAGAGCGCGCCCTGACCCACCTGGAGAACGTCTCCGGACATCTGCCGGATGCGCTGGGCAATCGCCCAGCCGTGCATCGGCTCCAGCGCAATGGTTTTCAGGATGAGCAGGTCGAGCGTGCCCTGTACGAGGTCCGTTGGTTTACTCAAGCGGCTCCTATCAGTAACTGACAACAGCATACGCCGGTTTGGCAGCGGATGCAAGGGCGACAGAGCAAGGCCGGCTAGATTAACTGGAAAGCTGAGATTGGCGGAGAATAGGGCGCCACTGCCTGCCTTTTGCGGAAAGCACGCATGAACGCCTTGGGCGCGAAGAGAATCCCCATGCTCCTGTGGCCCGCAGAATCGCATGAAGGACCTTTCGCCCCGCGCACTCACGGGCGGCGGCTCTGTTTCCGGGTAACCTCGACTCGGAGCCGCTTGCGTCAGCAAGTGGGTTTTTCGGAAGCGGTGTAACGCCCACCGCGACCGTCAAGGAGTACCCATGGTCCTGCGGGCCGCGGAATCGGATGAAGACGTGCGGTTGCCTGCACCGAACCAGTGTCGGCCGGCACGCAAACCAGAGCGTCAAACAACGCTTCGAGAATTTCATATTCGGCTGGACGGGCTCCCGCCCAGAGTTCGGCCACGGAGACCGGCGAGAACAAGATCAGAGCGTCGGATGTCGACTCCATCCATCTGGATACGATTGACGAATCTCGTCCTCGAGAAACCTCGATGAAGAAATCTGTAGCAAGGCAGATACTGTCCCGCTGCGCGGTATAGAATGAGTTCGCTATTAAAGAACTTATGACTACGTGGACACGCAGAGGTTTTCTAGGATCGCTATCGGCTGCGGCAGCAGCGGCGTCGCTCGCCGCTCAGGAAAGACGTGCCGGACAACCAAAAATTAAAATCACCGATCTGCGATGCGCCGTCATTGGCCGCAACCCTGTCGTACGAATCGTCACCGATCAGGGCGTCTCCGGCTACGGTCAGGCCGAGTCGGCAAAAGCGTATCTCAAGCCGATGGTCCTCTTCTACAAGGATTATCTTCTGGGCGAAGATCCAACCGACGTCGAAAGAGTCATGCTGAAGATCCGCCGTCTTGGCGCCTTCAAGCCGTGGGGCTCGGCAGTAAGTGCGATTGAGATCGCTCTCTGGGACATCGCAGGCCGGGTCGCCGGAGTGCCCGTCTACAAGTTGCTGGGCGGTAAGATCCGCGACCGCGTCCGTATCTACAACGGCGGCTTTCGGCCACCGATGACAGGGCAAACGCCGCGGGACTACGCCGAGAACGTGCAGAAGATGAAGGAAGCCAAGGAAGGCTTCACGCTCATCAAGATGGCCGTGGGCTTCCACAACCCCGCAATGATGGGCGCCATCCCCGATATGTGGTACGACGAGCCGCGCAAAGGAGCGCCGCACCCGAACCGCGGGCTCATGACTGAACGCGGCCTAAATTACGTGATCTCCTGCGTCGAAGCGATGAAGAAGGTGCTGGGCGACGAGATCGGCCTCGCGCTTGACTGCGGCCCTGGTTGGATGATGAAAGACGCGGTCACATTCGCTCGAGCATGCGAGCCGATGCGCATCACCTGGATCGAAGACATCCTCACGGGCGATTACACTCCCTACCCGAACGCGGAACTCTTCCGGGACCTCAAACAAGCGACGTCAGTCCCAATCCACACCGGAGAACAGATCTATCTGCGACAGAATTTCAAGGATCTGATCGAGAAGCAGGCAGTAGACGTAGTCGGCCCCGACCCGGAAGACGTTGGAGGCATTGCCGAACTCAAATGGATCGCCGAATACGCTGACATTCACGGCATCTTAGTCGCCCCGCACGGCATCTTCGACGGCCTGATCGGCCTCGCCGCCCACGTGCAGATGGCCGCCGCGCTACCCCAAAACTACATAGCCTTCGAGTACCCATTCGGCCAGCCCGAGTGGTGGTACGACATTGTCGAAGGCCTGCCAAATCCGATCGTCAAAAAAGGGTTCATCGACGTCTGGGACAGCCCTGGTCTTGGCGTGACCTTCAAGGTGGCCGCTGCTAAACGGCGCCTCGCGGAAGAGGATCGCCAGTTCTTCGATTGAGCGGAAACGCCCGTTGCGGTGGATCGTGTCAGGCCGCGTTAAACGTGGAGCGGCTTGGTTCGGAGAAATTACGCGTTTACCTTGAACATTCGTTGTCCGTTGCTCCATGTAATCTGACGGAAGATCTCCGGCGAGGTGATTTCCTTGAGCAATCCGAGCGTCGCGCGAGCCACGCACTGCCCGGCCAGCCTGCTGGCCTCCGGATTTCGGCCCTGTGAAATGCCCCCTCCTTTCCCGTCGGTGCAACTGCAATCACTTCCGAAGATCAATTTTGTGCGATGGCGCACGATGAACTCGCGAGAGAAGTCTTTGTCGCGCGAAAGGGCATTGTTCCCGGAGTTGGCAGACATGTCGGCATACAGATTCGGGTAGTCCGAAAGAAATCGGTCCGTTAGTCCACCCGGCTTTATAGCCCCAGACGGATAGCCGCGGTCCGTGGGTACGTCAGCGCTGATATGAGCCCAGAACAGATCAGCGTGCCCGATGAAATTCGTCCTCGGATATGCCCGGAGCACCTTATCGAACTGCGGGTATCCAGTGTTGTACGGGAGTTCGCCGCGGAAATGCGGAAAGCTTTGGATGTGCATCATGACGGGAACGCGCATCTCCGCGCAGATGTCATAGATGCGGCGCATTTCCGGCGAATCGAGCGCAAGGTGATATTTTAATTCACCAACGCTGACGGCCCCTTCGTGAACGGCCTTCCGTATTACTTCGTCGGCGCCAGCTTGAGCCGGATCGGTGGCAACGGAGCGCACAAATACTCCTGGCCGTTTCGCCATCTCCTGCTTTGCCTTGTCTTCATCTGTTGCCCGAGTGAGAAGAACGGCGTTTGTCACACCGCAGCCTCGCGTGTGTGTGAAACAAGCGTCGGGGTCCGTTCGAAGGTGCAGATGCGTGTCTAAGACCGGACCGCCCCAATCCGGCGCTGACTGCGCAAAGACGTTCCGAACGGATAGAACAGCGGCTGATGTTTTCAAAAATGTTCTTCGTTGCATTCGGTTTCTCAAACTGATCGTTTTTCGACAGTTGGATTTTTTCAAATACCTGCGTTCCGGATTTGGACCCGCAGAACCACTATCCCACCCAGCTCCCCAACCGGGGGCTCCGCCCGGTTGGGATCGTTCACCACTTTTGGCATCGATGATCGTGGTGGTCCGGCCGCGCCCGCTATAGCGCACTGTTCTTTGAAACGAGAGTTACTTATTATTCCTAATCCGCATATTTGAGGTCCCGCCGCCGTTCTGTACGTGTGATAAGCTCTACCTACCTCCCTCCCTAATATCGGCTTAGGAGCAGTTATGACGAAGGTCAATGTCGTCAATGCGGTCACGACCATACCGGGCCTGCCAGGCAGTCCCTTCGGCCAAACTGGATCTCCTCAAGTCGCGGTGCCGGCCGGACGGCGCTTGGTCGTCGAAACATTGAGCGTTCAGCTCGATGTATCACCTTCAGGGAGCAAACTCGAGGCATTCGTGACTTACACAAGCGGCGGCAATAATGTCACGCTGTTCGTGCCGCTAACGTATGCATATACCGATGCCGGGACTGGCTTCGATTTTTACGTTGGCATGCAAGCAGTACGGTTGTACGCGGATACGGACACCGTTCTCACCGTCAGCGGCGCAGGTTCCGGCAATACCGGCACGCTGTTCTTGACGGTATCCGGGTACTTGGTCTAAAGGCTCAGCCAGGTGAATGCTTCAGTAACGCGATCGCCCATCACCTGCGCCACATTGCCGTTCGATGGCCTACACTTGCACTTGGCACTAGAATTCGAGACAGTCTTTTAGAAACGGAGTTCCTACCATCATCATGAAGAAATTCAGCATTGCCGCATGGAGTGCTCTCATGCTGTTGTGCGGCCTTCTGTCCGCGCAGCAGACGCAACCGGGAAAGCCTTGTCCGGCGGAAGGATTTAGCGGAGGATTCAGTCGCGGCTGTCCGCAAAAGCAGTTTGCTAGCCCGTCTGATATCTCGGCGATGATGGCTGCACTGCCGGATAAGCCGCTGGCGGCGCCCCAAAGTCTTCGTCATGTACTCGTATTGTGCAGGGCAAATGGCTGGGTGCATACGTCTATCCCGTTGGCGGCGAAGATGGTTGAGTATCTGGGAGACAAGACAGGCGCGTGGATGACAACCATCACTTACGACCCCGCCGCGATCACCGCTGAAAATCTCAAGCAATATGACGCGATCTTTCTGGACAGCACCACAGGCCAGTTTCTGGATGATCCCAACGATAAAGCGGCAACCCAGGCGCGCAGGCAGGCGCTTCTCGATTTTGTCAAGGGTGGAAAGGGTCTAGCCGGTATTCACGCCGCAACCGATTCGTACCACACGAGTCCGCGCCCGGCTTCACCCGGCGCCGAGCCAACTGCGCCGACTGGCACTTGGCCTGAATTCAACGAAATGATCGGCGGCTTTTTCAAATTTCACTGGTCCTACCCGACTCTGATTCCCGTCAAAATTGACGATCCCAACAGCCCGCTAACTTCCATGTTCCCGGCTGGTGGCTACGAAATTGTAGACGAGACGTACACCTTCGCGCAAAACTCGTTCAGCCGTAAGCGTGTTCACGTGTTGACCAGCATCAACTACAAGAAAATGAGCGCGGAAGATAAGGCCAAGGAACCGGCCGCGACGCGACGCACCGATGGCGACTACGCATTGAGTTACATACAGCGAGTCGGCAATGGCCGCGTATTTTATGAAGCGCACGGCCACGATGAGAAGGTCTATTATTCGCGGCCGTTTGTGGCGCACATGCTGGCGGGGATTCAGTATGCGCTTGGCGATCTTAAGGCCGACGATAGCCCGAGCGAGAAGTAGAATTCGTCGCGGCGACCTCGGGGGGCGCATGGGGCTTAACGGATGGAGGCGACTTGCCAGTCATTATCCGTCTTCTACGCCTATGTGAGCGGAACTCCCTCTTTCTGTCACCGACGCATTAGTCGTTGTATTAAAGAGTATATTGCGCTGCGCCTATTATGCCATTCACAATGGACTTGGAGCCAACTGCGGTGCGGGCTAGCACGAAAGTATCAAGGATCATTCAGGCGCCCCGCAGTGTCATATACGAAGCGTTTCTCAACCCTAATGTTCTGGCCTTATGGCGAGCGCCAAAAAACATGGAGGCTTACGTGCATGCATTCGATGCGCGCGAAGGTGGAGCGTACCGAATGTCGCTTGTTTACACCGATCCAAAGAATTCTCCAGGTGGGAAGACTTCCGAATACACGGACACATTTCAAGGCAAATTCATCGAGCTGATCCCATACGAGAAGATTATTGAACTCATTGAGTTCGAATCGAATGACGCAAGATTCGACGGCGCGATGACGATGACCACAAGCCTTACCGACGCCGGAAAGGGCACTCTCGTAACGCTGCTATGCGAGAATCTACCACCAGGCATTCGGCCCGAAGATAATGAGTTAGGCTGTAGATCATCCCTGGATAATCTCGCTAGACTCGTCGAATAGTCAATTCAGCCGGTGTGCTCGTGAGCCTCCCGCACCCCATTTCTCTTGCCCTTCCAATGCGAGATGATTGGAAGCATGCAGGATACTTTCGTTAGCTCATTAGGCCAATACCTCAATCGCGTGAGTCGCCGGGATTTGCTGCGCGGTAGCGCCCTGCTCGGGTTGGCTCCTGGGCTCGAAGCCGCCAGTACGGCCGCTGTTTCCAGCCCTGCAGCCGCGAAGGGCGTCGCCGTCACTTCCGCGACGGCGGCGAATATCTACGAATCCATCGGTGTTCATCCGGTAATCAACTGCCGCGGCACTTACACGATCATTGGCGGTTCACTGGAACTGCCGGAAGTCACGCACGCGCAGCACGCCGCCGCCCAACATTACGTGCAGCTCGATGAACTGGCCGACGGCGTGGGGCAGCGTCTGGCGGAGATCACGGGAGCCGAATGGGGAATGATCTCGTCCGGGTGCGCCGCCGGACTTGCACACTCAACCGCGGCCTGCATTGCGGGTGGCAATCCGGATCTGCACACAAGAATTCCGAATCTCGCTGGCTTTGCCAAGGACGAAGTCGTCATCCCGAAGCACTCACGCAACGAGTACGATGCAGCCATCCGGTCTATCGGCGTGCGGATCGTCGAAGTGGGAAACGAGCAGGAATTTAAGGCCGCCCTAGGGCCGCGCGTCGGAATGATTTATGTGCTGGCCGGCCCGCATGCCGAAACGGGGCCGCTGACCTACGACATGATCTACCCGGCCGCCCGCGAACGCAACATTCCGGTGCTGGTGGACGCAGCGGCGGAAATGCTGACAATTCCGAACGTGCATTTACAGCGCGGCGCGACGCTAGTGGGCTACAGCGGCGGTAAGTGCATTCGCGGCCCGCAGTGCGCGGGACTGATTCTCGGCCGCAAGGATCTGGTGAAGGCCGCCTGGGTTCACAGCGCTCCTCATCATGGATATGGCCGCGCCATGAAAGTCGGAAAGGAAGAAGCTATGGGCATGCTCGCCGCGGTCGAAGCGTGGACTAAGCGGGATCATCAAGCTGAATGGAACACCTGGATGTCCTGGATGAATCACATCGCGAAAGAAACCGGATCGGTGCAAGGAGTGACGACTTCGATTCGGGAGACGAAGGAGCTATCGAATCACAGTCCGGTTCTGCAGATTCGTTGGGATACGGACCGCGTCGGGATCACCGGCGCCGATGTCGAACATACGCTGTTCACCACCGAGCCTCGCATCGCTCTCTCCGGCAGAGGCGGGGGGCGATTCGGTCATCCGTCGCCCGACCATGAATCGGGCGTCTCGATCACGGCTTACATGATGTGCCCCGGCGACGACAAAATTGTCGCGGAACGGCTGCGAACCATCCTCTCGAAAGCCGCCGGAACGAAACTCGCGGAGGATACCGCGCCGCCTTCCTCCGATGTCAGCGGGGCCTGGGATGTGCAGATTGAATTTGCCGCGGGCCGCTCG
This sequence comes from Bryobacterales bacterium KBS 96, assembly GCA_000381625.1. Taxonomy (GTDB): domain Bacteria; phylum Acidobacteriota; class Terriglobia; order Bryobacterales; family Bryobacteraceae; genus KBS-96. The sequence goes on along the minus strand of KB906767.1, from coordinate 4,635,486 downwards.
ACGCACAACCTCTACTTGCAGCAGAACGGTTCCGATATCACCGGCACGCACCAGGGCGATTATCTGGCGCGGGATCTCCTGGGCTCGCTGCACGGCAACCATATAAAAATGACCAGCAGCATCGGTGAGCAGCACGGGGCGGTGTTGAACTATACGTTCTCCGGAACCGTAACGCCCGAAGGAATGGGCGGAGACCTGGACATGAGCGAGTACCGGGGGGCCAAATGGACAGCGACCCGGCACAAGAGCAATTTCGGCGGGCCCGGCCGAGCCTGAGACTGGCCGTCCATTGCGCGCTGGCGTTATATTAGAGACTTAAAATTTCACAGATTTGTGATAAGCTTCCTTCGCACTGGGAGGGATTGCATGTCATACAATCGGTGGTTCCCTTTCTTTCGAGCGCTTTCAGACGCTCTTAAAAGCGTATTGCTTCTAACAGCTTTGATAGCTCTGGAAAGATCCACCGTCGCTCAAACCGTCGATACGGCTATCTTAGGAACGGTCACTGATTCCGCTGGGGCGGTGATTACCGGCGGTACTGTCACCTTGACGCAGGCTGCGAAAGGGCTCTCGCGAACGGCGAGAACCGGAGCGGACGGCACGTATGAGTTTCGCTATTTGCTGCCGGGAGAGTACGCCGTCGAGATAAAAGCTACCGGTTTCAACGCGGTGCGGCGTAGCGCTGTGACCATCCAATTGGGACAGCAGGCGAAGATTGATTTCGCCCTTACGGTCGGCGGAGTGCAGCAGACAGTAGACGTAACGGCAGCGCCTCCGTTGCTCCAGACAGAAAACGCGAGTTTAGGTAATGTGGTTGGCCCCGAGCGGATCCAAAATCTTCCGCTAAACGGCAGGAAGTTTGACGATCTGGCGATTCTTACGCCGGGCGTTCAAGTATACAATCCCAATCTGCATTCATCCAGCACGGACGGGTCGCAAATCGGCGGAAATGGCGGACGTCTGATCTGGGGCCAGGTCAACGTGGATGGAATCACGATGGTGAATAATCGCCACAACTACGTAAACCTGTATCCCTCGATCGACGCCATTCAAGAGTTCAGTGTTCAGACGGGCAACTACTCGGCGCAATATGGCGGTAACGCGGGGACCAACGTCAACATACAAATCAAATCCGGCACAAATCGCTTCCACGGTGATGTGTTTGAGTTTCTGAGGAATTCTGCAATGGATGCCCGGGACTATTTCCTCCCTTCGCCGCTGCCGCAAAATATCCTGAAGCAGAACCAGTTCGGCGCCACGTTCGGCGGTCCCATCATTCACGACAAAACGTTCTTCTTTTTGAGTTACGAAGGGCTTCGGTCGATACAGCAGACGCCGGGGACTGCAGTCGTCCTCACGCCGCAGCAAAGAATCGGCGACTTCTCGGGCTCATCGACTCCCATTACCGATCCGACTACCGGCGTTCCGTTTGCGGGCAACAAGATCCCGGCCGCGTTCCTGAATCCCGTTTCTTCGAACCTCATTAACAAATACATGCCGCTGCCCAACATTTCGGGAAACGTGAATTATGCCGGATCGTCGCTGGGCAATCTGACGGTGAACCAGGGCATTGCGCGCATCGATCACTATTTCAGCGAGCGCGATCAGCTTTTCGTTCATTACATCAAGGCGTTCCGGAACTTTCCGGAAACCGATTTAAATCCAAACTTCACGTTCACGGGAACGTACCCGATCGATAATCTCTCCGCGCAGTGGGTTCATACGTTCGCGCCAACCTTGCTGAACGAATTCCGCGCCGGGTTCGATCGGGAAAATGTGGCGCAGTTGAGCACGTTGACAAACACCGGCTTCACCATTCAGTCGCTTGGCATCAATGGGCTGAATGTCGGCGGTCCAAACGGCAGGCCCTTACGATCGGATGAAGAAGGCTTTCCGATCATCGATATCGCCGGCTACCTTGGCATGGGCAGCGATCTGGCGGCTTCGAATCTGGATAACAGCCAGACTTATCAGATTGTCGACAACCTCACCTTGGTCAAAGGAAAACATACGCTGAAACTCGGGGTTGATGTCCGCAAACTGTACGACAACGCCACCACGAATAATTGGCCTTTTGGAAGCATGAGTTTTACGGGTGATATTTCGGGAGACCCCGCCGCAGCGTTTATGCTGGGCTATCCACGAACCACGCTCACGCCCGAAGGCGTACCGATCACAAAGGCCCGCCAGTGGAGAACGGCTTTGTACCTCCAGGACGATTGGAAAGTCACGCCCAAGCTGACGCTGAACATCGGCGCGCGCTGGGACCGGTTTGGCATTCCAGTCGACGAGAACGGTGTCACGCGCACTCTCGATTTCAGCACTAATCCGCCGCTATTCGTTCCACCTCCGGGGCAGGTGCTGCACAATCTCTGGAATATATCGAATAAAGACATCAGCCCGCGATTCGGATTCGCCTACAATCCCCTACCGAGTTGGGTAGTACGCGGCGGATACGGCATCTTCTATTTCGGCGGGCAGTTTGACAACATCAACATCCTGCAACTGAATCCTCCGACCGCCGGCAGTTTAACAATCACGAACCCGGCCCTGAATCCGATTGCGACGATACAGAACCCGGTGCCTGCCGCGCTCTATCCCGCGAATCCATTCTTCAACGCCGTCACCGTTCCGGCCGATCGCAACCATCCCGACACTTACGTACAGAATTGGAACCTGATGGTCTCGAAACAGTTCGGCGCGAACGTTCTCGATGTCGGATACGTGGGCAACAAGGCCACACACTCGGACACCAGCTTTCAGAACTGGAACCAGCCCGATCCCGGTCCCGGAGATATTCAGGCGCGGCGCCTATATCCCACGTTCGCGCGCATCCGCCTGGAATACTACGGCGCCAATATCAGCTACAACTCGTTGCAAGTGCATTTCGAGAGACGGCTCACGAAGGGATTGAGTTTTTCCGCAGCCTACACATGGTCTCACGAAATCGATAATGCGATGGAGACGACTAATAGCGGCGGATGCGGCTGCCAGAATCCTCGGAATCTCGCGGCCGAGCGCGCCAGCGGCGTTTACGATCAACGTCACAATCTCGTAATCGGCTATGTTTGGCAGATACCATTTGCCAGGAATTGGACAGGCGCGCCGGGCGCAATTGCCAAAGGCTGGTCGTTTGAAGGCATCGTCACGCTGGCGAGCGGTAACCCGTTCGACATTCTGGAGAGCTTCGACAGCCAAAACAACGATGGCATTTGGGAGCGTCCGAACCTCGTGCCCGGCCAGCAATTATCGGTTCATAACCAGGGGCCGGCAAACTGGTTCAATACTGGCGCGTTCACCCCCAGCGTGTTGATGTACGGAAACTCGCCGCGAAATCCTCTGGTAGGGCCCGGAACGCACGCCTTCGATCTGACGCTGATGAAACAGTTCCATATGCCGTACAACGAGAATCACTCGCTTGAATTCCGGGCCGAGGCTTTCAATGCGTTCAACACGCCGCAGTACTCGAACCCGGACGCCAATTTGGGAGACACGGCATTCGGCCAGGTGACCAGCACGAAGCTGGATAATCGCGAGATGCAACTCGCGCTGAAGTACATTTTTTGATCGGCTGCTGCCGGCGTTTACGGGCGCCTATAGCTTGACCGCATTATGGGAAATATAGTCGTCGAGCGATTGGTCGGGTCCGATGTAGTGAAATTCCTCCGCATAGTCGAGCCCGTATTTACCGCCGGTCTTGTGATCCCGCGCTACGAATGCAGCTTTGATGAACTCCTCCGCCGCTGTTTCCTCGTTTCCGGTGAAGGCGGGCAGGCGTAGCTTTCGTTCGGCAAGCGTGTCGTTTACATCCTTCACCATGTGAGTAATCATCGTCCGGCAGGAGCGAATCAGCGCAACCTTTTGCGGAAGAACAGGGCCGATGTCGACAACTCTGTTCACCAGTTGCGGACCTCTCGCGAAATAGTACTTCTCGGAGACTGAGTGCGGTTTCAATCCAGCTTCGAAGTGCTCCGGAAGATCGAGATTGCCGCCGGACATCCAGCAGGCCGCCTCTACGGCCTGCGCCGTCACATAGTGGTCCGGGTTTTCCTCGTAGTGCCCCCATGGGTCGTAGCTCATCACAGTATCGACTTTCAGCAGCCGAAATAGAAATATGAGGCGGCCTCGAAGGTCCGTCCGGGAGACGTTGTCCATTCGATGATTCCGGTAACTGAGGTCGAACCATTTTTTCATCCCAGCGGTCTTAACAAAGGCCGCGGTATCGCGCTGATTCGCGAGCACTGTCTCTCCGAGCGTTAACCGGTAGGAGTCCTTTTCATCGTTGCTCGTACGAATGAAAAATCCGGTATAGCCTTCGCTCAGGAGTTTCGCGAGAGTCCCGCCCGCGAAAATTGGCCCGTCATCGAGGTGAGGCGTGATGAGAGCCAGAACTTTGCCGCGATGCGGCGACCCGCTATTGGAACGTTCAATCGCCACCTGCGGTTCAGCGCCGATGACGCTCTGAGCGCGTGAGTCGGTGGCCAAAGCTGCCGCAATTGCCGTTTCGATGAATCCCCGCCGCTGCATTGTCTAAGTCAACATTATGTCCTAAACGGTAACGCCCGCTTCGGCGAGCAAAATCTCATCTTGCTATGTCAGGCGCCGAACCCTTGAACCCCTCGGCACGCCGCAGTTCGTTACCGTTAACTCAAATACACTAGAAAACGCTTGCGCAAATGCGAAAATCTATGATATACCTACTGCAATTCGGTTAGTTTGTTAATCGCTAAAGTAACCGTCCCTCAGGAGTATAAAAGATGTCTCGAAGTGCATCTTCTCGTAGTCTCGTCCTTATTCTTGCCGCGATCGTTTTCGGATGTTGTGCCGTGCCCACCTACGCACAGCTTTCATCCGCCTCCGTTACGGGCATTGTTCGCGATTCGAGCGGCAGCGTCGTTCCCGGAGTAAAGCTCACGCTTCGCAACACCGGCACCACGGTTGAACACGTCACGCAATCGAATAGCGCCGGCAACTATGTATTTCTAAGCATCACGCCTGGACCGTATTCATTGGAGGCGACCGGGCAGGGCTTTCAAACGACAACCATTCCGCAGTTCACCCTGGCTGTCAACCAAACCGCTACTCTCGACATCACGTTACAGGTCGGCTCCATCCAGCAAACGTTGACCGTGGAGGCTTCGGGAGAACTGGTGCAGGCTGCGACAGCCGAACTAGGCGCCGTCGTCTCATCCAAACAGGTCGTCGATCTCCCTCTCAATGGGCGCAATTTCACCCAGTTGCTCTCGCTTACGCCCGGAGTCGCGCCGGTGAGCGTCTCGCAAAATTCCGGCGGATTCGGCAACGTGGCCTCCGGCACGGAGTTCGTTTTTCCGGCGATTAACGGGCAGACGAATCGCAGCAACTTCTTTATGACGGATGGATTGAATAATCAGGGGGCCTTCTCGAGCACATACGCCGTTCCTCCGATCATCGATTCGATCGCGGAATTTAAGGTGAACTCTCACAACGATCAGGCCGAGTTCGGAGGCGTGCTAGGCGGCATTATCAATGTGGCGACCAAATCCGGCACGAACCAGTTGCACGGCTCGGTATGGGAATTTCTGCGCAACGATGCGTTCAATGCGCGCAACACCTTCCAGCCGACTGCGACGGTGTTCCGGCAGAATCAGTTTGGCGTCTCCGCCGGCGGACCGGTGATGATTCCAAAGCTCTATGACGGCCGGAATAAGACCTTCTTTTTCGGCGCTTACGAAGGATTTCAATATTCCAAAGCGGCTAACTCGTTCCTGCATGTACCGACCGATGCCGAGCTTGCCGGGAATTTAGCCGGCCAAGCTCAAGCGTTCAACCCGTTTTCGACGGTGGCGGACCCGGCAAATCCAGGTAGCTTTACCCGTACTCCATTCGCCAATAACCAGATTCCAGCGAACCTGATCGACCCGCGCTTGGTGAACTTTTATAAGCAGATCCGGCCGCCGATTTTCAACACGGGTGTTTCAAACAACAACGCGGAAGACAACACTCCGTTCGTTCAACACCAGAATGAATTTACGGCCAAAATCGATCAAACATTAGGCACGAAAGACTTCTTCTGGTTCCGTTATAGCGCCATCTACTACGACACGTCCGGATCGGGTGGCCTGCCGGGGATCGCGACCAGCATAACCGATAATCCCGGTCAAAATTACGGCGCGAGCTGGGTTCACACGTTTAGCCCGAGTCTGGTGCTGCAGGCCCAGTATGGCCGGTCGCATCAGGAAACGAACAGCAGCCAGGTCTATAACAACTTGTCGCCGGACACGATTAGCAGCTTAGGATTTTCCAATAGCTTCGCCGGTGGATTTATCGGTGGTAATACGGTGCTACCGGGAATTGGCATTTCTGGTTACGCCGGCATTCCAGGCACCCAAAAATCGCTGAATCCGAATGAAACCAATGTCCACCAGTGGAAGGCGAACGTTTCAAAAATCGTCGGGAATCACACGTTGCGTTTTGGCGGAGAACTCAACAGCAGCACGTTCGAGTCGTTGTACAACAATGCCAACACCGGTTATGCTTTCCAGCAAACGTCGGATCCGTCGCACCCGGACGCATTCCCTGGCAACGCAATGGCCTCTTTCCTATTGAACGTGCCTGATAACGCGGGCCGCCGTAATGTCCACGAAACGACCCGCTGGGGCGGCGTGATGGGATTTTACTTTGAGGATTCCTGGAAGGCGACGCCGAAATTGACTGTGAACCTGGGCCTCCGTTATGACCGCACGTTCATTCCGCCCTACGGCAAGGAAAGCACGGTCGGCCAGAACGGCGGTATCGAGACTGGCTCCATCAACTTCAACAACGGAACCTATATCGTCCAGAAGGTGCCCCCGCCGTGCAGTGAAAGAGGCTTTGCGCCTTGCATTCCCGGCGACGGCACGCTTCCCGAGCACGTGGTGGTTTCCGACAACGGCAAGATCTATCACGACACCACCAACAACTGGGGGCCGCGCGTGGGGTTGGCGTATCGCCTCACGGATACGACCGCCATCCGGGCCGGGTTCGGAATCTTCTATGACAATTGGGCTGCTGTTACGCAAACATCGCAGAACTATGAAGGCTCGTGGCCCGATGTGGGCCAGCAGCTCGCCAACAATTTGAACGTACCAGTTGTGGGCCAGCCAACCCCCACCGTCACCGGGCAGGATCCGTTCGCGACCGGAGCAGGGCTTTTTCCCGCGCCTACTCCTTTCCAGCAGGTGCAGTGGTTTTACGATCCCTACAATAAAAATCCGTATTCGATGCAATGGAATTTCGGCATCGCTAAGCAGTTGAATAACGCGACAACGGTTTCGTTAGACTACGTAGGTTCCGGCAGCCGCCGACTTGACGTCGGAGGGTACTATAACGTGGCGCTCACGCCCGGCCCAGGTGACCCGCAAGCCCGCGCCCCTTACCCTTATATCCACCCGACCTATTACGACCGCAGCATCGGCCGCGGCAACTACAACGCGCTTCAATTTATGTTCGATAAGCGCTTCTCAAGTGGCTTGGCCTACCAGGTGTCGTATACGTATTCCAAGGCGATCGACATCGGATCGTCCGGCTGGTACGGTGTTGAAGGCCAGTCGGTTCAGGATCCTTACAACTACAACAACGATCGGAGCGTGTCGGGCTACGATCTCACTCATACGCTGAGCGTAAACATCTTGTACGAATTGCCGTTTGGCAAAGGCAAATCGTTCTCGACCGGGAACCGGTTCCTGGATTACGTCATTGGCGGCTGGCAAGCGAATACGATCACCTCTGTCCGCTCCGGTTTGCCGTATAACATCACCGTCGACGGAGACAGCGCCAACACCGGCAACACCGGCTATTTGCGGGCGAATCTCGTTGGAGATCCCAATCTGTCAAACCCGACTGCCGATGAGTGGTTTAACACCGCCGCGTTTGCGGCTCCCGCAGTGTACACATTTGGCAATCTAGGCCGTTACCGACTGCGTTCCGCTCCCGTGTGGAATATCGATGCCTCGGTTTTCCGGCAGTTTCCATTCCTCGAGTCAAGGAGCGTTGAGTTCCGGGCGGAATCGTTTAATTTGCCGAACACGGCCATCCTCGGCACACCGGAAAGTAACCTGAGTAATAGCGATACCTTCGGTCATGTAACCAGCACGGCGAACTCGGAAAGGACGCTTCAGTTTGGATTGAAGATTGTCTTCTGAGCGGAAGGCGGAAGAACCAGAACCACACTCGGGACGGGAACATGACCGTCCCCTACACAAAATTCGCAATCTGGTTTAGGGCGAGGCGTTCCTCGCCCGTTTCGCGTTCATTTTGTGGGCCGTGCTCTTTGGCCTAGCGCCGTCTCGGGCCGCTCGCATTATCCTGAACTAATACATGCGAACGCCGGCACTTCTTTTTGCATTCACATGTTGCCTTTCCGCGCAGGCCCTTCACCCATGTGTGGGCCCGGCCGAGCTAGAGCACCGGACGAGCGGCCCGGCGCCTGCCGAGGCATACAACGCGTTAGGGGCATGGTTCGGCGCTCACCGGAACACAGCTTGCGCCATTTCCTCATTTGAAGCGGCTCTTAAGGCCAATCCCAGTTCCCGGAGCGCGCGATACAATCTGGGGCTCGTGCTTGCGCAAACCGGCCAGTTGCAGCGTGCATCACAGGAGTTGCAAACGCTTGTGAAACAGGACCCCGGTTCGGCTGATGCGCATCGGGCGCTTGGCGGAGTTCTTCAGAGCCTTAATAATCTGCAAGGCGCGGAATCGGAGTTCCGGGAATCGCTGAAGCTCAACGGCAAATCAGCCGAAACGCTGCACCATTTAGGAGAAGTTCTGGCTGCCGAGAAGCGCTACACCGCCGGGATTGTTTACTTGCGGGAAGCGGTCGCTCTCGAACCTCAGGATATCGGGCATCAAGTGGCGCTCGCGGAAGCGCTGTACAACAACGGAAACGGGAGCGAGGCAATTCAGTTGCTTGGCCGCACCGTCTCGGAGCATCCGAAATCGACGCTGGCGCAGTTCAATCTGGCGACTCTCTACGGACGGGAAAAGCAGTATGGCCAGGCGGTTCCACACTTTCAAGAGGCGCTGAAATTAGAGCCTTCGAACGATATCGCCCGGCTCTCGTTGAGCAAGGTTTTGATCGGGCTCGATCGCCAGGAGGAAGCCTTGCCGCCTCTCAACGAAGTGCTGCGGCGCGAGCCCAAGAATGGCGAAGCTCATTATCTGCGCGGCTTGGTCTATCGCGGCATGGCGAACTACGCCAAGGCCGCCGAGGACTTGGCGTTAGCGGTCCAGGAAAATCCGCATCATTACGAATCGGAATATAACTACGGCTTCGTTCTGATGCGGCTCGGAAAATTCCCGGAGGCGAAACAGCATTTGGAGGAAGCGCGCCGGCTACGGCCAGATTCCGAGGAAGTTCTCTTTCAACTCGCGAACGTATTACGCCGGTTGAACCAGGACCGTCAGGCCCAACAAGAGCTTGCCAAATTCAAGGAGCGGAAGACGCAACAGCGGCAAGAGGATATCGCCGGAACCACGGCTAATCGCGCCAACCAGGCATTGCAGGAGGGTGATCCGCAGTCGGCAATTCAGGGTTACCGCGATGCCTTGAAGCTCGATCCCAACAATGCAAAGACCTATTACAATATGGCGCTGGCGCAGGCAAAGCTTGGCGATCGGGCCGGCGTCATCGCCTCGCTTGAAAAGTCGGTCGCTCTCGATCCGTCATTCTCCCAAGCGCGCAATCAACTCGGCCTCTCCTATCTCGCGGCCGGGCGCGCCCAGGATGCGGAGGCTCAGTTCAAAACGGCGCTCGCGAGTAATCCCCAATGTGCCGAATGCCAGAACAATCTCGGCGTACTCTACGGCCAAATGGGCGATTCGTCTCGCTCTGAAAAACTCTTTCGCGAAGCTCTGGAGAATAGCACAGGATATACGCAGGCGCGAGTCAATCTTGCCTTAATTCTGGCGGGGCGCGGCGATCTGCAGGAGGCGCGGAAAGATCTTGAGACTGCGCTGTCCGCCGAGCCCACGAATGAGAAGGCTCTGACGGCTCTCGGAATGGTGCAAGGCCGTTTGAAAGAAGCGGCAGCGGTGGAAACCTTCCGGAAGGTGGTGAAACTCGATCCGAAGTCGCCGGAAGCGCACCTGAATCTGGGCATTGCCATTGCGGACCAGAACCAGAAAGAAGCGGCGCTGGTTGAGTTCTCGAAGGCGGTCGAACTGGCTCCGGATTCCGCCGCCGCTCATTACAATAAGGGCCGACTGCTGGCCGACCTTCATCGCTATGCCGAAGCGGTTCCCGAACTGGAGGCCGCCTGCCGCCTGGCTCCCGGCACATCTCCCGACGCGTTCTTCCGGCTGGGCTTGTCGCAGCGGGAATTACGACATTACGATCAGGCAGTGGCCGCTCTCCAAAGGAGCGTTGCCTTAGACCCCCGGAATGCCGATGCGTACTATCTTCTGGGCCAATCGCTGCAAGGTTTAGGCAAAACCGATGAGGCCCTTGCGGCGTGGAAACAGGCGATTGAAGTCGATCCCAACCACTCGCAGGCCCTCTATAGCCTGTTTCGCGCATTGAGGAAAGATCGTCCCGAAGAGTCGAAGCGGTATGAAGCGCGTTTTCAGGCGCTGCAACAGCAGAACGGCACGACCGAACGCGCCCGCACTCTCAGCAACTTTGGTCTGGCCGCTGCAAAGTCTGGAAACTGGAAGCAAGCGATCGCGCAGTTTCGGGAGGCAATTCAGGTCTGCGGGAGTTGCGATTCGAGTCCGGTTCTCCACAAGAATCTTGGATTGACGGAATGCCAGGCCGGGAACTACGGCGATGGAGAAAAAGAACTGCGCGTTGCTTTGAAGGCGCTGCCGAACGATCCCGATATTTTGCGCGCCCTGCAGATTTTGGAGGGCATTCGAGCCAAGGCGGGACCGAAGGCGCCCTGACCTCGGGTCGCGAGATCTTTGCCCGCGACCCGAGGTCAGCGAGGCCACCCGCAGCCCAAGGCGCTGCCCACAGAAGTACCGGGGATTTTTCAACGAATCGATTTTCCCGAATACCACCGAGCTTTTCGAAATTAGGCGTGTCTTGCTTTGGCGCCTTCGAAGTGTTCCTCAATCTCTTCGAGGGTTTTACCCTTGGTTTCCGGCAGGAAAAATGCCGCGGTGATGAAATAGATCACGGTGAAGCCCGCGAACAAAAAGAACATCGTGGAATACCCGTATTTGCTGACGACCGGCAGGAAGATCGCGGCCAGCGTGGTCGATACCACCTGATTGATGACTAAAGCGATACTCATGCCGTTTGAGCGGATGCGCGTCGGCATCAGCTCCGAGAGCGCGAGCCATACACACACGCCGGGGCCGAGCGCGTAAAACGCCATGAATACGTACAAGCTAATGGCTACCAGCCATCCGCGGTGCGCGGCCGGAACGGCGCTGATCAGGGCTCTGTCAATCTTCAGCGGCGCCGTGCGCGCGGCGTTCACATCGGCGAAAGGGTTTTTAAAAAAAGCTTCGAGCTTGTTGTTAGGTACGCAGCTTTCGCGCGTAATGTTGATAGGCGGCGCCACCGGATCGTCGGAGCGCGCGACATTGGTTGCGGCCGTGAAATCGCCGTACGAATAAATAACCGTGAGCGCGGCACGGCTGCTGCTAATTGCCGAAGCAGCCTCGCTTTTCTCGGCGAGAAGCTTGCTGGCTTCCGCTGGATCGAAGCGAAGCGCCAGGGTCTGGCCGGGGGTGACCATCGATTGAAAAACTTCCCGGAACTCCACGTTCAGCTTTTCACTCTGCCGGAAAAGAAAACCGACCGTGCCCAGGGAAATGATCACCCCCGCCGTCCCCACGATGAGCAGGAATTTGCGGCCTTTGCGATCCACCAGCACCAGGCCTCCGATCGTCATCAGAAAATTCACGATCGTGAAGAGGACGTATCCCCAGTGCGCCTGCAAATCAGACAGGCCGCTTTGCAAGAGGATATTCGTGTTGTAGCCGATGATGGAATTGACTCCCGTGGCGGTATTGCAGAAAAGAATGACGCATGCAAGAACAAACGGAATCACGTACTTGCGGCGCAGGAGCGAGTCCTTTACTTTTGCGCCGGCAACGGTTCTGGTCTTTGTGGCAATCGCAGTTTCTTCCATCTCCGCCAATTCGACATTTGCCTGCTCCGCCGTGCGAGAGCGCAGCAACGCCGTTAGAGCGGCTTGCTTTTTGCCGCGACGGAACAGCCAGCGCGGGGATTCCGCGACCAGAAACGTTCCAATCACAAACAGCACTCCCGGCGGCAGAGAGACCCAGAAAATGCGGCGCCAGGCCTGATCCTTAAATGCAAAGACGGTAGCGGCATCGGCGACTTTAATGACTTCTTCAACCCGGTAGCTGTAATAAATGCCAATCAGAGCCGCCGCAACAATGCCGAGCGTCAGCAGCCATTGAAAAATGCCGGTTCCTTTGCCCCGATTCGATGCCGACAGGCACTCAGCCAGATAAAGCGGCACAACCACGCCGATGAGACCACCGCTTATGCCTTGGAGCAGACGCCCGAAAAACAACGGCCCATAGCCGTGCGCGAGCGCAATGATCGGGATGCTGATGACGAACGTGATTCCGCTTAGTGTCATCAGCGGTTTCCGCCCCATCCAATCGGCGAGCAACCCGGCAAATAGAGTCGAAATGACGCTGCCCAGCAGCACGGCGGCCACGATGATGGAAAGCTGGCCCGCGTTCAGGCCCGAGGTGGCTTCGAGATACGGCAGGGCGCCGCCAATAATGCCTACGTCCACTCCGTAGAGAAGACCGCCGAAGCCGGCGACAAGCAGAAGGAAGCGGTTATATGCAATTCGTTTGTCGCGAACGGCGGCTGTGGACCCGTCGCCTGGAATGATGGTGGACATAGATAGATTCGCCGGTTTTCATGAGCCGGTCTGGAAGCGAAGCGAACCCCCAGTGTAAATGGAACGATACACCGAAGAGGCGTACATGTGTCAAGGGAGGCGGGTTTATCGCTGGTTTTGCAGTACGTGCCAGAGTCGCGATACCAAACCAATAAAGGCCTACCGCGAAGGCCAAGGCGGTGTAACTGGCTCGCGTAAGCGGAATAGGTCCGCGTCAGGGCTGCGTCAGCCACTTGTGGTCTTCGGTATCCGCTTTGTGCCGTGTTAAGAGAAGCCTGCCGGCACTCACCCGACGCACTTCGAGCCTTGCGGGAGCCACGATTCCAGAGCGCGGCGCAGCGCTTCTATTCCGACGGGTTTACTCAGATAATCGTCCATGCCGGCCGCCAGGCACCGCTCGCGGTCGCCGAACAGCGCGTGGGCGGTTAACGCGATAATGGGCGTCCGTTCCATGCCCTTCTCTCGTTCCAGCTTTCGGATTTCGGCGGTAGCCTCATACCCGTCGAGTTCGGGCATCTGTCCGTCCATGAGCACCAAATCGTGGCCGCCCGCGAGCCACAATCGAACCGCTTCCCGCCCGTCCGGCGCCAGATCGACTTCATATCCCAATTTTTCCAACAGCCGCGTCGCGACGAGTTGGTTGGTTTTGTTGTCTTCCGCCAGCAAAACGCGTCGGGAAGTTGCCGGCATGACGATGCCGGTTCCCGAGTCACTGACCGGGAGAGCAGGTTTCTGCGCGGCTATCGGGAACGCCAAGTCAACCCAGAAGCGCGAGCCACGGCCCGGCTCACTTTCGAGCCCGACGGAACCACCCATCAATTCGGTCATCCGTTTAACGATGGAGAGACCCAGCCCTGTTCCACCAAACCGGCGCGTAGTCGATCCGTCCGCTTGAATGAAACGCTGGAAGAGGCGCGCCTGGGCTTCCTCCGATATCCCGACGCCGGTGTCCGCGACCTCCAGTCGGAGTTCCATGGCGCCAGGCGTCGTGGAGAGAACCATCGCTTGCACCCGAACGCTGCCTGTTTCGGTGAACTTGACGGCGTTGGCCACGTAATTCAATAACACTTGTCTCACCCGTGACGGATCGCCGATGAAATTCGACGGCAAGCCCTTCGGGTAATCCATTTCGAGCGCCAGGCCTTTTCCTTTCGCTTCCACGTCGAACAGCTCTAGGCATTGGGCGATGGTCTCCCGCAGATTGAAGGAGACGTGTTCCATTACTAGCTTGCCGGCTTCCGCCTTGCTCAGATCCAGCACGTTATTCAACAGAGAAAGCAGCACTTCTCCCGATGCCTGCGCGGTCTCGGCCCAACTGCGCTGCTCGGCGCTCAGTGGACTATCGAGCAGAAGAGACACCATTCCCAGGACTCCATTTAAGGGTGTTCGGATCTCGTGGCTCATGTTAGCCAGGAAGTCGCCCTTCGCCTGCGCGGCCGCTTCCGCGGCGTCCTTCGTTCTCCGCAGGTCGAGTTCGGCCAGCTTCTGGGCGGTAACATCCTCGTAAACTCCCAAAACTCCTATAATCAAGCCCGCTTCATCCCGCAGCGGGACCTTGGTTGTACGAACCCAGCCGTTGATCCCATTTGCAAGCGGCAACTCTTCCGAAAGGGAACTTATCCCTATACCGCTGTTCATAACGAGTTGGTCGTCCGCGCGATATATTTCCGCGCGTCCCCGGTGAACGATTTGGAAGTCGTCCTTGCCGATGACGTCCTCCGGACGGAGGCATCCGGCATCCCGCGCGAACGCCTGATTACAGCCAAGATAAATGCTGTTCCGGTCCTTCCAGAACAGACGCTGCGGCATCGTGTCGATCGCCAGTTGCAACAGACTTTGAAGCCGGCGCAGTTCCTGTTCAGCCAGCTTACGGTCCGTAAAATCTTCGACTGTGCCTACCGTTCCAACGGGGCGGCGTGCGCTATCCCGCAGGACTGCAGCGCGGCCGTGGACCCAGCGAATCGCTCCGTCGGGCATAACCAGCCGGTAATCGTGCTCGTATTCGCGTCCGGCGAGGGTTGCATCGGTCCAGCCGGAAAGCAGCGGCGCCAGGTCTTCGGGATGCAGGCGGGCCGTCCAACCTAGACCCAGGATGTCCGCCTGGTTCATATTCCAAATCTGTTCACCCCGGGGGTTTACGTATTCAATCTGCCCGTTAAGGTCCGCCCGAAAAATGCCCACGGGGCTGGCAGCGCTGAGGCCTCGAAATAGTTCTTCACTCGCGCGCAATCTTTCGTCGGCGATTTTTTGTTCGGTAATGTCGCAACATACACCAATAGCGCCTCGGACCTCGCCATCACTGTCAAGCGCGGTTTGGCCACGGTCGGCGATCCATCGGATTGAGCCGTCCGGCCAGATGATTCGATATTCCGCTTTGAAGTCGGTTAAACCGGCCCGGAATCGCGTAAGCTTTCCGGCGATTTCCTCCCGGTCGTCCGGATGAATGCGCTCCTGCCATGCCTGCAAAGATACCGGCCATTCTCCGGGATGAAAGCCGAATAGCCGTTCCAGCACGGGCGAACGCACAACACGGTCCGTTTGCGCATCCCATTCCCAACTGCCCATCTGTCCCACCCGAAGCGCCAGCGCTGCCCGCTGTTCACTCTCTTCCCAGCGACGCCGCTGCTCTTCGAGCTCCTGTTCGCGGCGGATAAGATTTGCATGAAGAACGGCTAGTTGTTGAGTGGTTCGCGATAATTCGAGCTGCTTAACTACTTGCGCCGCAAGATCCTCAAGGCAATCGATGCGTGCCCGATCGGGAACGCATCTCGGAATCGTGTCGATAACGCAAAGCGTGCCAAGCTGAAAGCCGTCGGGAGTCTTGAGCGGGGCGCCAGTATAGAACCGAATATAAGGCGGGCCAACGACAAAAGGATTGGTCGCAAACCTTGGATCCCGAGTCGCATCCGGAACGATTAGCGCTGACGCTTCACAAATCGCATGAGCACAGAAAGAGATATCCCGTGGCGTTTCCCGCTTGTCCAACCCGATGCAACTCTTAAACCATTGCCGCTCCTCATCGATTAGGGAAATAGCAGAGACAGGCGTATCAAACAGCTTCGCGGCTATGCGCGTGAAGCGGTCGAAGGATTGTTCGGGAAGTGTGTCGAGTACGCCATACCGGCGCACAGCCTCCAGTCGGCCCGCTTCATCCTCCGGAAAGGGAGCGCAGAACACGTTGAATTCCTCCGATGCGGATCGCCTTAGAGATGTCATATGGTCCTCGGCGCAAACCGGCACAACTCCGGCCGGATCTGTCGCGGCGTCGCGTGCGCCAGGGCATTTCATCGCATACGCCGCGCCCACTTCTCCTAAAACCGGAAAAGTGGGCAGGTTTCCCCTAATGAATTTATGTGCGATTATACTCCGCGAATTCTCAGGCTGCATCGAATCTTTTCTCGCCAGCACGACCTGAGGTCTCCCACATTCCCCTAACATGGTTCTGTCATGCGAGCTCGCCTTGCTATTTTCATTTGCATAATAGCCGTTTCCTTAGGTTTGCTGATCTGGCGCTTTGAATCGGCACGGCGCGCGAGCAAGCCCATCGCTTCCGCCGCTGGCTCCCGGCCTGCGGCGAATTCGAGCGCATCTTCCGGCGCCGGGCCGACCAAGATCTATGCGCATAATCTGCTGCTGCGAAAGGGGCCGAACTTTCGAGTTTACGTCCGCTGGCTTCGCGGAGAGATGGAGCGCACACGCCGGGATGTGAATCCTTCCTTCGACGATCCGAATTCATTCGTGCTCGATATTCAGGCGGGTGTGCTCCGCGCCAACATGGGCGATATCGGCAACTTCCTCAATGCGGGCCTTGTGAAATCGCCGCTGACGGATATCAAACTTTCGGGCGATGGAGATCAGATTAAGTTGAGCGGAACTCTGCATAAAATCGTGCCCCTGCCGGTTGAAATGACCGGCGTCATCGCCGCCGTCCCGGATAACCGCATTCAGCTACACGTTATAAAGCTGAATGTTCTGAAGGTTCCGCTCAAGGCTGTGCTGGGCGGCTTACATATCGATGTATCGGATCTGTTCCGCCCTCAGAATATGCCCGGCGTTCAGGTAAAGGGTAACGATATCTTTTTCGATACGCAGAAACTTCTGCCGCCGCCGCACATGCGCGGGCAGTTGACTCGCGTGCGCGTCGTCAACCCCGATCTGGAAGAAGTCTATGGAAACGCCAAGGATGAGGTAACGCGTGTTGAGCAATGGCGCAATTTTCTGAGGCTGCGCGACGGCACAATCGATTTCGGACGACTAACGATGCATCCGGTGGATCTGATCATGATCGATCTCTCGAACGACGCCTGGTTCGATCTCGATCTGGCGCATTATCAGGACCAGCTTGTGAACGGTTACACACGCATGACGCCTCAGGCCGGCCTGCAAATCTTCATGCCCGATCTCGACCAGATTCCGCACAACAAAACGAACCAGAACATCGGCATCCAGTGGATGAAGAATCGCAATCTTCCCCCTCCGCCCGACGTCACTTCGAAGTGAATTCTCTCATTTCGTCCTGATAACTTGAGGATTCCATGCCCACGTTTAAAATTGCGACGATTGCCGGAGATGGCATCGGCCAGGAAGTGATACCGGAAGCGAAACGGATACTAGACGCCATCGAAAAGAAGTTCGGGGCTACCTTTCAATTTCAGGATTTCGATTGGGGGGCCGACTACTATTTCCGCCATGGCCGGATGTGCCCTTCGGATTTTCTCGACCAGTTGCGTGCGGTCGATGCGATTCTGCTTGGCGCCATCGGGCATCCCCGCATTCCGGATCACGTCACGCTGAATGGGCTGCTGCTGCCGATTCGCCGGGGCTTCGATCAATTCGTGAACGTGCGGCCGGCGGTGTTGTACCGTGGCGTGCAATCGCCCCTGGCATTGCGGCGCGGCGAGCACATCGATATGGCGGTAGTCCGCGAGAATACCGAAGGCGAATATTCACAGGTGGGCGGCTTCGTCTATCACGAACAGCCCGACGAAGTAGCGATTCAGACATCGGTGTTTACACGACGTGGAACCGAGCGGGTTGTCCGCTACGCTTTCGAACTCGCGCGTAAGCGCAACAAGAAGAAGCGCGTCACGTCCGTAACGAAATCGAACGCGCAGGGCTATGGCATGGTGCTATGGGATCGCACGTTTGCGGCGGTCGCGGCCGAATATCCGGATATCGAAACCGAATCGCTGCTGGTGGATGCCGCGGCGATGAATTTCATTCGCCGGCCCGAGAGCTTCGATGTGGTGGTCGCCTCAAATCTCTTCGGCGACATCCTGAGCGATATCTCGGCGATCCTCGTCGGCAGCATGGGGCTTGCGCCCAGCGCCAATATCGACCCCAGGCGCCGGTTTCCATCGATGTTCGAGCCTGTGCATGGCTCGGCGCCCGATATCGCCGGTAAGAGCATGGCGAATCCGCTGGCGGCCATCTTCAGCGTTGCCATGATGTTGGAGCATTTAGGCATGCCGGAAGCGGCGGAGGCCGTCAATGCCGCGGTCGTCTCCGTGCTAGCCGCGGGCAAACTGCGTACACCCGATCTCGGGGGCACGAGCAAGACAGGCGAAGTCACAGACGGCGTGCTGAGCCGGCTTACGTGAGCAAGCGGGTTCGCGCAACCACACAACCTACGCACTAACGTGCGGCCGTCCGATTCGGCATTTTCCTCGGCATGGGGCCGCCACGTCAACGAGGCAGCATCTGGGAAGCAAGTAGCATAGACGTTAATGACGAGGCCTCCCATTACCGTGGTAATGTAAAAGCGATGGCACTGTCGCGCTCGAAAGTCACATCGCAAGGGCAGATTTCAGTTCCCGTCGAGGTTCGGCGAAAGTTGGGTGTTGGTCCGGGTTCGATTCTGGAGTGGGAGGAAGAGGGCGATAAGGTGATTGTGCGGCGATCGGGAAGATTTTCGTCGGAGGATATCCACCGGGCGCTGTTCCCGCGGCAGGCGCCAAAGTCTCGAACACTCAACGATATGAAAGAGGGAATCCGGCGACGAGTTCGTGAGCGGTATGCGCGCCATTGATACCAACGTTCTGGTTCGCCTGATTACTCGAGACGATCCCCGCCAAGCTGCCTCCGCCGACGCTTTCATCGAAAAGGGAGCATGGGTGTCGATTTTAGCATTAGCCGAGGCAATGTGGGTTTTGGCAACGGTGTACGAACGAAGCGCTGCCGACCTCGCTACGGCTATCGACATGCTGCTCAATCATAGAGATCTGACATTACAGGACCCCGAAGTTGTCGCGGCAGCGCTCGAGCTCTTCCGCTCAAGGCCGGCGCTCGGTTTTTCAGATTGCCTGATGCTGCAACTTGCCCGAAAAGCCGGACGTCTTCCGCTGGGCACGTTCGACCGCGGTCTAGCCAAGGTTGACGGAACCCAGAGGCTGTAGAGCATTCCGCCGATTCCGCCGTCCGGATGCGCTACACTTCCGCTGTGAAACACACTTCGTTGCTCCTGCCCGGCCTTGTAGCGATAACGTGTTTGTTCGCGCCTACGTCGGTGACAGCCGCTGCTCCAACTGCCGCCGATGCCCAGGCATTCATGAACAAGGCAGAAGCCGAGCTGCTGGATCTGAACACGATTGCGGCGCGCGCGGGCTGGGTGCAGGAAACCTACATCACCGGCGATACCGAACTGCTCTCCGCCAAAGAGGGCGAGCGCCTGATTGCACAAACTACGAAGCTGGTGGAAGAAGCGAAGCGATTCGATGGTGTGCAGCTTCCGCCGGAACTCCGCCGCAAATTCAAGCTTTTGAAGTTGAGCCTCACGATGCCCGCTCCGAGCGATCCGAAGCTTCGAGAGAAACTGACGCAACTCGCGGCATCGCTTGACGGCAGCTACGGTAAGGGAAAATATTGCGCCGGCAGCGACGCCAGCGCGCCAAACCAGGCCAAGTGCATCGGCATCGACGAAATCGATGTGCGCATGGCCAAGAGCCGTGATCCGAAGGAACTGAAGGGTTTGTGGATCGGATGGCACAAGGTGGGTGCGCCCATGAGGGACCGGTACGCGCAATTTGTCGATCTCTCAAACCAGGGCGCCCGTGAACTCGGATTTGCGGATACCGGCGCCCTCTGGCGCTCCAATTACGATATGCCGCCCCAACAGTTTTCCGCCGAAATCGAGCGGATCTGGACGGAGGTTGCGCCGCTCTATAAAGAGCTGCATGCCTACGTAAGGAAGCGCCTCATTCAGAAGTATGGCGCCGTTGCGGACCGCAAGGATGGAATGATTCCTGCCGATCTGCTGGGGAATATGTGGGCGCAAGAGTGGGGCAATATCTACGATATCGTCGCGCCGGCCTCGGCGCCTCCGACTTACGACGTCGGCCAGATTCTCCACGACAGGCATGCGGACGCAAAGCGCGTGGTTCAGTACGGCGAAAGCTTTTTTGAATCGCTCGGCTACCAACCGCTGCCGGCTACATTTTGGGAGCGATCGATGCTGACGAAACCCGCCGACCGCGACGTTGTTTGCCATGCCAGCGCATGGGATATCGACAGCGACCAGGACGTGCGCCTCAAGTTGTGCATCCATGAAACGTCCGACGATTTCACGACCGTCCACCACGAACTGGGGCACCTCTATTACGATCTGGCTTATCGCAATCAGCCGTTCCTGTTCCGCAACAGCGCGAACGACGGCTTTCACGAGGCGATCGGCGATGCCATCGCCCTCTCGATCACCCCTGAGTATTTGAAGAAGATCGGCTTGATTCAAACTGTGCCGCCGCCCTCGGCCGATATTCCCTTGCTGCTGCGCACCGCTCTCGACAAGATCGCGTTCCTGCCATTTGGGCTAATGATCGATAAATGGCGCTGGGAGGTCTTCTCGGGAAAAGTGAAACCGGCGGATTACAACAAGGCATGGTGGGCGCTTCGCGAGCAATATCAGGGCGTGTCTCCGCCCGTAAACCGCAGCGAGGCCGATTTCGATCCGGGCGCGAAGTATCACATCCCGTCGAACACGCCGTATGTGCGCTATTTCCTGGCACGTATCTATCAATTTCAGTTCTATCGGGCCATGTGCCAGGCCGCCGGGTATAGCGGTCCGCTGAATCGCTGCTCGGTTTACGGGTCGAAAGCAGCGGGTGACCGGCTGCATGCCATGCTGGCGTTGGGCCAATCGAAGCCGTGGCCCGAAGCGCTGAAGGTGATGACCGGCGAAAGCAAGATCGACGCCTCGGCGATGATCGAATACTTCCGGCCGCTGCTCGCGTGGCT
Source organism: Bryobacterales bacterium KBS 96 (assembly GCA_000381625.1). Classification (GTDB taxonomy): domain Bacteria; phylum Acidobacteriota; class Terriglobia; order Bryobacterales; family Bryobacteraceae; genus KBS-96. Next base: position 4,614,406 of record KB906767.1, on the reverse strand, counting down.
GAAGGAGCAGAACCGGGGTGAGACCCTTGGCTGGACCGCTTCGAAGAGTCCGATGTCGGCGGAGTAAAGCGGCTGCATGACCCGCAATCATGCCAGTCTCTAGTTACTCCAGGGTCAGAAGCACAAAAGCGCTAATGCGCGAGCACACCTCCCGCATTAGGAAGGCCAAGGCGGAAACGCACACGATCGTATTCGATCAGCGGAGCGAAAAAATCCGGCTCCTTGAGGGGCCAGATTGAGCTGCGCGGAGCAGTGGACCCGGCGCGATCGAGAAGCGCATTCACCGCCCGGCGGGCAGCTTCATTCGCCGCTTCCATGCAAGCGACATCCGTGAAGGTCTTCACGTAATCGGAAGCGAGAAACAAATTTGAAATTTCCGTGGAGGCATCCGGGCGAAATTGTAACGATCCCGACGTGTTGATCATCAGCGGCTCCAGGTTCGTCACGGCTGTCGGATTTGGGAATTGGACATCGGGGTCCAGGAACCAGCTCATCAGATTGTCGTCGCGAATAATTTCGGCGCCCGCAACATTCACGTGAAGCTTGATCTGTTGCCAAACTTCATTCTCAATTTCGCCGGCCGAGCATTGCGCTGCCGTCTTGCCATACACAACGCCCGCCGTTTCCCAATCGGAAATATCGGCCGAGAGGATGCCGCCGGTTTGTCCATCGCCGAATCCGGCCAACGCGTTCTCTCCCCAAAACTGGCGCTGTGAAATCGACGTAAGCGCCCAGGGAGAATCGGCGTAGAGCGTATGTCCGAACTCCAGAGGGACGTCCTGCGCGAGATAGAACTGAATGCCGTTCATCCACGCTGTGCGCAGTTTGGCAAGATGAGCCAGCGAAGGAGCTTGCGCTTTCAGCGAGTCGTCCACAAGCGGGGTCATGATCTCGACGGGCAAGGCGGAAATGTAGTAGTCGGCCGTAATCTCGCGCGCCTCCCCGTTCGCCTCGGCGGTGACGGACGTAATCCGGCCGCCGGACGCGTTGAACGACCTCACGGTAGTTCCGGCCTGCAAGTCGACGCCATGCTGCTTCAGATAAGCAATCCACGGCGTGATCCATACATCGCTCGTCGGTCCATTCAGGAGCCGATCGAATCCTCCGGACGTCAGCAGTCCGAACAGCAACTGCAGCAAGGTATACCCGACTGTGCGAGTGCTTCCCTCCTGGGCGCGAACGGCGACGAGAGATCGGGTCAGCCCTTTCCCAAGCAGTGTCTGGTAGGCGGAGGAGTGGTTGACGGCATCGATGAATGTCCACCACGGAATCAGCTCGTACTCGGCGATTCGCCTTTCGGGACAGCTCGTGAGCAGCGTGAAAAGCCGGTCGATAAAGAACAGGACTTCGTCCTTGGGAACTCCAATGCCGCTAAACACGTCCATGAACGCCAAGCTCCAGTCCTCGATATTCTGCGGAATCCGCGCATCCAGGATAAGAGGAGGCATGCCGGCGCGTGCGACATGAATGCGCGTGGCGTGAACGAGATTATTGAAGACGCTGGAATTTTCGCCAAACGGAATGCGCATCATGGTGTCGGGCAGGTGGCGGTAGAAGGCCGGGAAGAAGCGGAACCCATGTTCTCCCGGCAAATCTTTGCGGCCTCCCGTGCCGGTATTCGGGACCGACAGGCTCCGCGCCTTTCCGCCGAACTGATTCTTCGACTCGTAAACGGACACCGCGAAACCACGGTCCATCAATTCGTGAGCGGCGCTTAAGCCGCCAACCCCGCCGCCGAGAACTGCAACTCGAATGGCCATAATGGGTAACTACTGTATCTCACTTGGGGCCAGCGTATCGGCGTGTGTGTATGAAGCTTGGAGCTGTTACCCGCTACTCTTCCGTCGTTTGTTAGTAGAATGCGAACTTGCCACGACCAGTGCATCGCAGTTGCCGCCTCGTTATAGGAATTCTTCTTACGGTTACGCTGGCCGGCGCCGCCAGCGCGCCGTCGCCGCTACTCGCGAATGGTCACACGGTCGATTGGTGGTTTGTCTTTAAATTCAATTCCCAGTCCTTTCCCGGCTGTGGAGGCGCCGCGCAACGCGCGTGCCTGTTCGGCGGCACGGTGCAACAGTATAACCACTTCGGCCAGCAATTCGTTTTCGCGAGCAGCGAGGACGGCGCGCTGCAACAGGGCGGCGGCTGTCTTGGGGATACGACCGCCGATCCCCTGGGCGCCACGTTCAATCAGGTTTACAAACACAAGCTTTTTTATGTGATCTGGAACGATCAATTCTTCGGCGATCCTATTGCCAGTAAGTCGGCGCCGGCCGGGCATTCGAAAGGCATGCTTGCCTGGGATAAAGATGGCGAGGGATTCGTGCTGCAGGTATCGACGCCGTCGTGGCCCGCTTCCGGTAGCTCGAAAAAGCCTCGCAAAACGGACGGCAATACGCTGGGGTGCGTGAAAGATAACGACGTTCTGGTCAGCCAGCATTTCTTCGCATTGAAGCTGACCAAGGACGATGTCGTGGCTGTGCTGAAGGCGCTGGGAATGCCAGCGTCGTGACCAAACCAACGAGCGCGCAAATCGTCCGCAATGGCGGGCCGGCGGAGATTCAGGCGCAGGTCAAAGGACTTGGAAGCGTTTCAGCGAGTAAAGTCGCGACGGTGACGAAGCTCTCGAGCGGCGTAACCCTGATTTCAAAGCCCTCCGGTTTGAATGTTCCGCCGTGGCAGATGGTTTCGGCATTGTTGGGCGGCGAGCCATTGCGCGTTGCCACGTGGTATTCGAGACCCGAAATTCCCACCACAACCGCGAATACAAGAATCGGATGCTGGGACAGTTCGCTCGGGACACCCGGCGCCGTGGAGATTGCGACCTCCGGTGCATGGGCGGGAAACGCGATTGGCCTCGAAGGAATCCCGGAGGCCAACGGCAATCACGCCAAAGTGGGCGTCTCGACCGGGACGCACACGTACGCCATTTTCGGCGACATGAACCAGCAAGGATCGCTCTCCGGACCAAGTTGCGACTCAAGCCAGAATGGGCGCGGCGGATTGTTTTATGTCATCGATAATGTGCCGCTATTTGACAGCGTCCGGGGCTTGCTTAAAGGCGACTCGGCCCCGGCGCCGTAGGAATCGGTTGTTGGCTAGAAACCACTTTCATTTGCCGCGTTTGTTCAGAAGCGACCGCAACCTGGGTATGCCTTTTTCTTCAATTTTCCTGTTGACGGCGGCCTGCGCTGGAGCATTCGGCAAATTTACCCAGGAACTTCTTCCGACGATTGCAACTTCCAGAACCAGGTCATTGAAATCGCGGTCGCCTCCGGTGTCGTCATACTGAACGGTGCTTAGGGTGCCGTTTTCGTAGATGTCATAGCTATGGCCGACGAGCGCATCCGGCTGCCACACGGTGGTTGCCGGGTCGCGGTGCTGCCCGAAAAACCAGTAAAGCCGTTGACCGGATTGAGTGGGGAAACGGCTCCAGTCGGAAGGATGAGGCGTATAGTCTCCTCCCAAAACGAAATTGGGCGGGAAATTTTCCAGAATGGGAGGCGGGATGCTTGCGTCAGTCGTCATGTAAACCAGGCATCTCTGGAAGAACGCCGCCTGGCCGCAACTAACCCGGAAATACGCCTGATGGTACTGCGGACTGAAGTCAATCGACGGATTGAAATCCACATGGACGTTTTCAAAGTCCACGTCGGGGTCCGTTTCGAATCCGTGTTTTCTTCTTACAAAGCACCCAAGATCTGGTGTATTGGGGTTTGGGAATAAGGAAATTACTTCGATTGGGTTCATCGGGGTTCTCCTCTCGCTCGTTCAATCATTTGAATTGCAGTGGTAATAAAGTCCGTAGTGCGTCCGAGGTGTCGCCGATGCTATGAGTGCGCCCACCGGCCGCAACGGTTTGGCATTCGTATATCGAACGGGCTGAATCTGCGCGAAATCGCACGACCGGCTCCTAAAGCCATTCGTCTCGTGAGTTGAGGCGAATTACATTATATGGCCAAATTTGGGTCCGTCGGTTAGATTGAGGAAGGAGCAACGTTCCAATTCTGTCCGGCTCATGCAGCGACGGCTTTGGTCGATTGTTCGGGGTTGGCGCCCAAGAGAATGGGTGAATTGAGTGCTCCGTCCCCGAGTTGCCTGTCCGGCTCTTGCCAGATGGCTTCGGTTGATTGTTCGAGTTTGGTGGCAGGAGAACAGGTGAAATGAGTGCTTCGTCGCTGAATTGCTCTATTGCTGCCACTTTTGCAATGCTGGAATCTTTGATTTTAGGACTTCCGTCGATGTTGCAAAACTTACGCTTTGTGAAACAATCTCTAAACGTCCGGCCATCCTGTTTCTCGATGGTGGCTTATAACAGGAGCGCCAATCATATGTTCGATGTGCTGATACCAACCTAGTTTTAGGTCATCCTGAAATCGCTTTACCTCTTCAACGCTGTCACCTCTTACTTGAGCGGGAAGCCAAAACGGCATGCGTTGCTGAGTTTGGTCGTCGAATGTTTCGACGGTTCCGAACGAAAAATAAACCATACCTTGAATGTTTGGAAATCGGCGGCCGCCAGATTTTGGTTTCTGAATTACTTCGCCTGCAAGCCTTGCGTAATGTTGGGGGCCTGCGGCATGAAGTGGGTTACCCTCATTAAAAATGAGAACCACGCCATGTGCCGAAGGAATGGCTAGCCGTTTTTTTTGTGGCGCGGATTTGCTGGTTAGCATCGCGGATGATGTTTTCAATAGGCGTAAGCAAAACTTGCTGACATTCTTTCAAAAAGCTTTCATCGAGCGGCATCAACAGTGAATTAGTATCAACTTGGCGCTTTGCAGTAAGCTTGTACAATTTGTTAAATGTGTCGGCCGTTTGATCAACGACTAGGCATTTCAACTCTGCAACAACATTGTGTCGACGAAAAAAATAATCGGCGCTGCGCCCCGCTTCTTCCGGCACAATCTCACCGCCAACGTTTTCTACAAACTGGCGAAATGTGGTCTCAAATTTGGTTCTTGGCATTACTGTTACGAAACTCATCCGCCCAAGAAGCTGCCAACCCGGTGAAGAACACGGGCAACGACAAGACGCCAGATAATTTTATTACCGTATAGGGCCTGATGTCGCCGCGCTGCGTTCTCGACAATCGAAAGATCGACGTACTTCTCAAGGTCTGGCTTCATTTCGGGCATGGCGGTTTCGAGTGCGGTGCCGGTGAAGGTTTGCACCTTTCGCAAAGCTGCCGTCATTGGCTCCCCAAGGGGGTCTCGTTCAGGAAAGAGCCAAGTCATCTCCGTAGCCACAGTAGTACGAAAAGCGGCAAGAAGCACAGAGACTGGTGCTGTGGCAGCTTCGCTAATTGGCTGGAGCGCTTCAACAAGAGCGTCTAATTGTTCGGATGTGGGCCCATCTCCGAAATACGCGCGTTGCTCTACCTCTCGCGCCTTTATCAAGTCGGCCTGACGGAACACGAATTGAAATAGAGTCTCGCCGTTTTCCGGCATAGACAACGATCGTCCCACATCGGCAATCGCCCCTAAATGTATCTTTTGCGAAACAGGGCATTCACTGGGCGTGTACGGGTATTCGTAAATGTGCTCCGCGGCCCTCACGGCTCCGTCACCCTAACAACCTGATCCGCCTTCACATTGTCCAGCCGCTGCGTTTTCCCGCTCGGCCACGTGATTTCGAGCGTCGCCGCGGCCTTCTGCGCTCCCAACCCGAAGTGCACGCGCTTGTCGCTCGCCGAAAGATAGCTCGAAGCGGTGGAGACGAAGCCGTATTGCGCGGTTCCGTCCGGCAGCGTCAGCTTGATGCGGGCGCCGATGCCGTCGCGGTTGCTTTTCGTTCCTACCGTGTTCACGGTCAGCCAGTGGCTTCCGTTACCGCCCTGGTTGCGCAGAATGACGGCGGGTTCGTCATTGCAGTTCATGACGATGTCGATGAATCCATCGTTATCCAAATCGCCGAAGGCCACGCCGCGTGATGTCCGGGGCTGCTGAAACGGCGCGCCGCTTCTCGCCGATACGTTCGAGAATTTGCCGTTCACGTTGCGAAGCAATAACGGCGGCTCCAGATAACGGAGATTCGGTTGCGTGAGCTGGATGTTGTCCATCACGTGGCCCTGCCCCACGAACAAATCCTTCCAGCCGTCGTTGTCGTAATCGAAGAACTTCGCGCCCCAGCCGGAATGCAGAAGGGATGCGGCTCCCAAGCCCGTCCGGTTCGTCACGTACTCGAAACTGCCCTTCACGTTGTGGAACAAAGCGTACCGTTGATTCGCCAGCGCATTCACGAAAATGTCGGGCCAACCGTCGTTGTCGTAATCGTCGAAATCGACGCCCATGCCCGCGAACGTATGGCCGTCTTCGTCATACGCGACGCCCGCCGAAAGCGCTACTTCTTCGAACGTTCCGTTGCGCTTGTTATGAAAGAGTTGCTCGGCGACAGAATCGTTAGCGATGAACATGTCGGGCCAGCCGTCGCCGTCATAGTCGTTGATCGCAATGCCCAGGCCTTTGCCCGCCGCCGAGGCAAAACCCGCCTCGCGCGAAACGTCGTGAAACTTGCCGTGCCCGTCGTTGTGATAGAGCACGTTCGAAATCGGCTCGAAGAGATCGGGAGAACAATAAGCGCGATAGCCGGGCTTGTGCTCCCCGCACCAAACATCTTTCGAGAAGCTCCAGGTGAGATAACGCGAGACCACCAGATCCAGCAGCCCATCGCGATCGTAATCGATAAATGCGGCGCCGGCGGACCAGCCGCTTCCTTCGACACCCGCCTGCTGCGTCACGTCCGTGAACGTGCCGTCGCCATTATTGTGATAGAGCGTGTTGTGGCCAAGTCCGGTGACGAAGAGATCTTCCCATCCGTCGTTGTCGTAATCGGCAACGGCCACGCCCATGCCGTATTGCGTGCCCTGAACGCCCGCCGCCTCGGTCACGTCCGTGAATGTGCCGTCGCCGTTATTTCGATACAGCCGGTTCCAGTAGCGCGGATCGTGCTTGTCGGGAGTTTGCACCGGCTTCATGGGATCGGTAAGCGCCGCGCCGTTCACCAGATAAATATCGAGGAGGCCGTCGTTGTTGTAGTCGAACACGGCTACGCCGCCGCCCATGCTCTCCGGCAGGTACTTGCGCGACGTGTGGCTCGCTCGATTGACGAAGCCGATCTGCGATTTCGCGGTTACGTCGGCAAACATAGGTAGCGGCGGCGCAGCGGAAGGCACGGCGCCCAGCGCCCAGAGCGCGGCGGCCAAGCCCAACGCCAGCAACGTGAATGAGGCCAATTTACGGAAGACGAAAAGCCTTGACACGGAGCCGCCTTGCGTTAGCAAGCGGGTTGCCGAACAACCGAATAACCTAGGCACTGACGTGCGGCGGCTCCGTTTCCAGACTTTCATAGCTATTTATCTCGCACGCTCACTGGTAAGTTACACAATAGCGACTGACGGCGGCGTTGTTAGGATAGGCTGATTGCAAGATCCCGCGCGCGAGGAGCAGTGAATTTGAACGAGAAATTTCCAGGAATAAAGGATTTATCCTGGTGGCCCCAAGCCACACGGCGGCTGAGCCGGCGCGAGATTCTGGCCCTGGCGGCGGCCTCGACGCTCGCCCGCGGGCAGGGCGTCTCGACACGCGGGGTTAAACCGACGCCGCGCGGCAAACCGTCTGGAATTCCGTTTCTCGCGCATTTCACGGATATCGCGGCCCAGGCGGGTCTTACGGCGCCAACCGTCTACGGCGGCCTCACGAAAAAGAATTACATCATCGAGACCGTGGGCTGCGGCGTCGCGTTCCTCGATTACGATAACGATGGCTGGCTCGACATTCTGGTCCTCTGTGGAACGCGCATGGAAGGCGCGCCTCCGGGAGCGACCAACCGGCTCTATAAGAACAACCGCGACGGCACGTTTGCAGACGTGACCGAAAAGGCTGGCCTGGTCCACACCGGGTGGGCAAGCGCCGTGACAGTGGGCGATTACAACAACGACGATTTCGACGACCTGTTCATCACGTACTACGGCCAGAATGTCCTCTACCGGAATAACGGCAACGGCACGTTCACGGACGTAACGGCCGATGCCGGCCTGCTGCAGAAACAGACGCTGTGGGGTTCCGGCTGCACGTTTGTCGACTACGATCGGGACGGCCACCTCGACCTGTTCGTCGGCAATTACCTGACGCTCGATCTGAAAACAATTCCCAAGCCGGGCGAGAACGCGAATTGCAACTGGAAAGGCATTCCGGTGAACTGCGGGCCGCGCGGCTTGCCGCCGGCGAAGAATTATCTCTATCACAACAACGGGGACGGCACGTTCAAGGACGTCAGCGAAGGCTCCGGGGTTTGGAAAACCATGGGCAGTTACGCCATGACGGCTGTGGCCGCCGATATCGACGGCGACGGGCTGACCGATCTTTACGTGGCATGCGATTCGACTCCCAGCCTGCTCTATATCAACAAAGGAAACGGCACGTTTAAGGAAGAGGGCCTGGAGCGCGGCGTCGCCTTGAGCGAAGACGGAATGGAGCAGGCCGGCATGGGCATCGGTATCGGCGATTACGACCTGGACGGCAAAATCGACCTATTCAAAACGCACTTTTCGGATGACACGGACGGTTTGTATCACGACGACGGCTCCGGCAATTTCTCGGATGTGACCTTGCGCAGCGGATTCGGCGTGGAGACGCGCTACATCAGTTGGGGCACTGGCATTGTGGATCTGGATAACGACGGCTGGCCCGACATTTTCGTTGTGACCGGCTCGGTGTACCCGGAAGTCGCGGCGAAACTGCCGCAGTATCCACTGGAGTCGCCGCGACTGGTGTTCCGGAATCTGGGGAACGGCAAATTCGAGGAGCTGATTGAAGAGGCCGGACCAGGCGTCTCGACTCCGCATTGCAGCAGAGGCTGCGCCTTCGGCGATTTCGACAATGACGGCGATGTCGATATGGTCATCATCAACATGAACGAGCCGCCGTCGCTGTTGCGGAATGACGTGAAGGGCGACCGGAACTGGCTAAAAGTGCTGCTGGTGGGAACGAAGTCGAACCGGAGCGCGATTGGCTCCAGCATCACGGCGCGTTACGGCGGCAAAGCGCAAATTCAGCCGGTGACGGCGCAATCGAGCTTCTATTCGGTGAACGACCGGCGCATCCATTTCGGTTTAGGGAAATACCTGTCCGCCGACCTGGAGATTCGTTGGACAAACGGCGCTATTGAGAAGATCCCTAACGTGAAAGCCAATCAGCTCGTGACCGTCAAGGAAGGGCACGGCGTGATTAAGGCCGAGAAGTGGGACAAGCCGAAAAAAGTTGTGTAATGGCTACTCACCCGCCGCTTGGGTTTGTTTGTACACGGCGTCGAGTACGCCGTTAATAAACGACAGCGACTCATCGTTCGAGAACTGTCGGGCCAGCTCCAAAGCTTCATCGATCACGACCGGTGGCGGCACTTCACTGCGGCCCAATTCGTAAATCGCCAGGCGCAGGATGTTGCGGTCCACGACGGCCATTCGCTCCAACCGCCAGTTCGCCGCTTTCGCTTCGATTTGCCGGTCAATTTCCGCCGATTTCTCCGCGGTTCCGCGGGCGAGCTCCTCCATGAAGCGATCCGGCTTGGGCTGAGTCTCCTGCTCCTCCGAATAAAGCGTGTCGTAGTAGTTTTCGATCGCGCGTTCGATTGATTCACCCCGAATGTCCCATTGAAACAGGACCTGGAGCGCTCGCTTACGGGAACGGTGCCGGGCGGCCATAACTATTCGCCGTTCCTCAACTGCCGCACCAGGTTCGCCATTTCGATCGCAGCGTCGGCGGCCTCGCTACCCTTATTGCCGCTCACGCCCCCCGCCCGGTCCATCGCCTGCTGCAGATTGTCGGTGGTCAGCACGCCGAACGCAATGGGAATGTCATGGGTAAGACTGACGCGGTTCAGTCCTTTGGCAGCGCTGCCGGCAACGTACTCGAAGTGCGGCGTGTCGCCGCGCACAACGGCGCCCAGCGCCACAATCGCATCGCATTTTCCTGCTAAACTTTGCGCGGCGATCGCTAGTTCCCAGGCTCCCGGCACTTTCACGACGGTTATTTCTTCGCAGCCTCTCTCTTTCAACGTTTGCACGGCGCCTTTTGCAAGCTGCTCTGTAATGAACTCGTTGAAGCGGCTCACGACAATGCCGATACGCAGTCCGGAGGCGTCTAGTGTCGCTTGAATTGTTTTTAGAGGCATGGGATCGGCTCGCGGTTCAATTCGTTGCCAAAGTAATCACGAGCGGATGCTGTGGGATAATTTGAATTACTCCCCAGTTTACCGCATGGATTTCCGCCTCATCCGCAATTTCTCTATCATTGCGCACATCGATCACGGAAAGTCCACGCTTGCCGATCGCCTGCTTGAATTCACCGGCGCCGTGTCGCAGCGGGACATGATGGCGCAGGTTCTCGACACAATGGATCTCGAGCGCGAACGGGGAATCACGATTAAAGCGCATGCGGTCCGGCTAAACTACAAGGCCGACGATGGCAACGTTTACGAGCTGAATCTGATTGATACGCCCGGTCACGTCGATTTCACCTATGAGGTCTCGCGCAGCCTGCAAGCCTGCGAAGGCGCGCTACTCGTGGTCGATGCATCGCAAGGCGTCGAAGCACAAACACTCGCCAATACCTATCTCGCGCTGAGCCACGATCTCGAAATTATTCCGGTCATCAATAAGATTGACCTGCCGTCCGCCGAGCCGGAACGCATCCGCGAGCAGATCGAACAGGTGATCGGCCTCGACGCGAGCGATGCCATTATGGCAAGCGCCAAGAACGGCGTTGGGATCAAGGAAACTCTCGAGGCGATCGTCAAGCGTGTTCCGGCCCCCAAGGGCGATCCCGACGCGCCGCTTCGTGCTCTGATCTTCGATTCGTGGTTCGATCCATACCGTGGCGTAATCATTCTGACCCGGGTGGTCGATGGCGCACTGCGCAAAGGTCAGAAGATTCGTCTCTGGTCGAACGGCAAGGCGTATGAAGTGGAGGGACTCGGCTTTCAATCGCCGAAACCGGTTCCGTGCGACGAACTTACCGCCGGAGAGGCCGGTTTTGTGTTCGCAAACATCAAAACGATCTCGGATGCGCAGGTGGGCGACACCATCATGGACGATTCTGAGCCGGCTTCGGAGCCCTTGCCGGGGTTTCAGGAGATCAAGCCGATGGTCTTCGCCGGCCTCTATCCGGTGGAGTCCCACGAGCACGGTCTGCTGCGGGATGCGATCGAGAAGCTTCGGCTGAACGATAGCGCCTTCAGTTTCGAACCCGAAAATTCGATGGCCTTGGGTTTCGGCTTCCGCTGCGGCTTCCTCGGATTACTGCATCTGGAAATCGTTCAGGAGCGGCTCGAGCGGGAGTTTCAGATTGACCTGATCACCACGGCGCCGGGTGTCCGCTACCGCGTCACCACTACCGGAGGAGAGGTGATCGAAGTGGACAACCCGCAGAAATTCCCTGACCCGTCCAGCATCGAACAGGTCGAAGAACCGATTATCGACGCCACGGTGATTTCACGCGAGGAATATCTTGGCGAGATTCTGAAGCTGCTCGAGGAAAAACGCGGCGTGCAGAAAAAATTCGAATATATCGGGAGCGGGCGCGTCCTGCTGCTCTACGAGTTGCCGTTGAACGAAATCGTCATGGACTTCTACGACCGCCTGAAGTCCGCCTCACGCGGCTATGCCTCGCTCGATTACCATCTGTCGGGACATCGCATCTCGCCCATGGTGAAGCTCGATGTGCTGGTGGCTGGTGAGCCGGTCGACGCGCTTTCAATGATTGTGCACCGCGATTTTGCGTACGAGCGTGGCAAAGCGCTGATCGAGCGGCTCCGGAAACTGATTCCGCGCCAGATGTTCGAAGTTGCGCTGCAGGCGGCAATCGGAGCTAAGATTATCGCTCGCGAAAACATTCCTGCGATGAGGAAAAACGTCCTCGCGAAGTGCTACGGCGGCGATATCTCGCGCAAGCGCAAGCTGCTCGAAAAACAGAAGGAGGGCAAACGCCGGATGAAACGCGTTGGCCGGGTCGATATCCCGCAAGAAGCTTTCCTGGCCGTTCTGAAAGTGGGCAGCTCCGGCGAGTAACGGGATCTGGGCTGTGGAGCGATTCATCGTGCCGGCGGACAGTTCACTGCCCGCGTCAGACTGTGGGCTGAAGACCACGGGGGCACGCTAAAGCGCGCGCCCCAAGCAAATCGACTACTTGGCTACACGCTGATCACGGGACATGGCGAACTCCGCACAATGCCGTGTACATTCGTTCGGAGGCGGCCCAACGGCGACAGGATTGCGCCACGGCCTATGACTACAAGATCGGCCTTCAACCTTCCAGCCGCTTCGCGAATTACCTCATGAGGCTGGCCGGCTTGGATGCCGATTTCAATGGCGGTTCCCGCTTTTTCCTGCAACCTCGACAACTCAGCTGAAGCCGCCGCTATGCGCTCCGGTGAATCGCCGGCGGCGACCGCATGGACAATGTGAATCTCCGCGGCAAGCGTCCGGCTGAGGTTCACGGCATACGCCAGAACGTTTAGACTCTCCCGGTTCACGTCGAGCGCGCAGAGAATGCTGCGCACCTGCGCCGCAGCCGCGGAAAGCGGGTCCTGGATATGCGCGCTTGTCCAGACCGGGCAGCGCGCGTCGTGTAACACCTTCGAAGTCACGGAGCCCAACAGCAACGAGCGGAATCGCCCATGCCCCTGCGTCGGCAGCATAATCAGATCCACCTGCGTTTTTTCCGCAAATTCCACGATGGTGGTTGCCGGGTCGCCCAGTTCGAATGCCGTTCGGGTGGTTATCTCGGGAGCGACGGGTTCGAACTGTTCGGCGACAAACTGCCTCACCGACTTATCCGCAAGCTCGCGCTGGGCTTCTATGTCGGCCTCACCCGCCACCCAGGGCATATCGACCGGGTAGACGAGGGTGGGCGGCATGAACACGTGAAATACGGTAACGCGAGCGGAAAGCTGCCGCGCCATCTCAATGACAAATGGCGTCGTCGCCCGGCAGCGCGCAGAAAAATCGACCGGGAAGAGAATGTGTTTGCGTTCAACCACTCGGATACTCCTGTGTGCGGGTAGAGAATGTCGTGCTCACATCATCTCAGAACCAGCCAGCCGGGACCCTGTGCCCCACGGCATTAGTTCTAGCTGGCTAAGTGGTCGCCCTTGTGATGTAATAAGAGAGGAAGACGAGGCGCTACCGAAGAGTGGGCGAAAGCCCACTTTTTTATTTCGCTTAGTCCAGAGTTATGCCGGCGTTAGAGAAAGACAGGCTTTTGGCAAATATCACGGTCCTCGGCGAGCAAGCCGCCGAAGGGACTGGGGTTGAGATTGTCGAAATCCAACTGCGCGGCGGCGGAAGTGCCCGGCTATTAAGAGTTTACATCGATAAGCCGGGCGGTGTGACGCATGGCGACTGTGAGCTGATATCGGCCCGGCTCGGGGCGCTACTGGACGAAACGGACGCGCTGCCGGGAGACAGCTATACATTGGAAGTCAGTTCCCCGGGCATCGAGCGAAATCTGACAAAGCCTCGCGACTTTGAACGGGCGGTTGGCCAGAAAGTAAAATTGCTCTTTCATGAACCGCTTGCCGGTAAGCAGCGTTTGGAAGGTAAGCTTACCGGGTTTTCCGGGGACGCTCTGGAGCTTGAAATCGAACCCGGAAGCCGGTCGCTGATCCCTCTCGACCAGATTCGAAAAGCGAATCTGAAGTTCGAGTGGCGATCGTAGGATCCCTTCAATTTTTTTACAAGCAACTCGAAAGAGGTTTACAGTGGCTTCGATATATCAGTCCATCGAGATATTGAGCAAAGAAAAGGGCATAGATTCGCAGATCGTATTGGACGCGCTTAAGGACGCGATGCTTGCGGCTGCCCGCAAGCAATACCGCAATCAGGATCTGGTGGTTGATCTCGAAGAAGAGAGCGGAAACATTGTTCTTTCCTCAGTCAAGCGAGTAGTTGAAGTTGTTGAAGATCCTAATCGGGAGATGACACTTTCGGCCGCAAAAAAGCTGAACCCGGAAGCGGAGTTGGGCTCCGAAATTCGTGAACTGAAGCCGACCATCGACCTTGGCCGCATTGCCGCGCAAACCGCCAAGCAGGTCATCATGCAAAAAGTGCGCGAGGCCGAGCGCGATAACGTGTTCTCGGAGTACCAGGGGCGTTCGGGCGAGTTGGTGAATTGCGTGATGAAGCGTTCCGAAGGCGTGGATTACATCGTCGATATGGGCAAAACCGAAGCCCGTCTGCCCAAAAAAGAACAGTCGCGCGTGGAAAATTACAGCATCGGCGACCGTATTCGCTGCGTAATCAAGGGTGTTGAGCGGGGCGGCAAAAACGCGGGAGTTGTGGTTTCGCGAGCCGCGCCCGAGTTGGTGATGCGCCTGTTTGAGCAGGAAGTGCCGGAGATTTACGATGGCACCGTGACCATCAAAGCGTGCGCCCGCGAGGCAGGTGAGCGCACCAAAATCGCCGTATCGAGCCGCGACCGCGATGTCGACAGCGTCGGCGCGTGCGTCGGCATGAAGGGCATGCGCGTTCAATCGATTATTCGTGAATTGCGCGGCGAAAAGATCGATATTATCGAATATTCGGACGATCCGGTGCTATACGCGACCAAGGCATTGAGCCCCGCCAAGATTTCCCGAGTCACCATTGTCAACCCCACCGAAAAGCACATGGAGGTAGTGGTTGACGACCTGCAATTATCCCTGGCGATCGGTAAGCGCGGCCAGAATGTGCGGCTGGCGGCAAAGTTGATCGGTTGGAAAATCGATATCAAGAGCGAAGAAGAAAAACGGCGCGAAGTGCAGATACAGATGGCGGACTTGGTCATTTCCGGCGCGCCTGTGTCGGTGCTCATTGAGCATGGCCTGGAAGAAGCAATTGTAGAGAAACTGGTTGGCGCCGATATTGGAACGGTCGAAAAACTCGGATCCATGACTCCGGAAGAACTAGAGGCAATTCCCGACATCGATGAAGAGACTGTCAGCCAAATTCAAACCGCTGTCGTGTCTTTTTACGGACAATATGAAGAGGAAGGGGAGCCAGCCCCGAGCGTAAGCCCGATAACTGAAGCGGCGAACGAAGATGCGGGGGAACCGGGGTCTGAAGAAGTCGCCACGGGAGTATTGGAACAGGATTTGGCCCGACATGAAGCCGCGGCCGTGAATGAATCTGACGGTACGGAAATTTTGGATCTTGGACAAGTGGAAGGCCTGTCAGCGGCGCCATCCATCTTCGACAACCAGCCGGAACCCGTCGAAACTGCTGAAAAGCATGAATCTGCTACCATGAAGAGCGCCGAGTAGCCAGCCTACAAAGTGCCGTAGTGTAAGGAGTTAACTGCAGTCTCCTCTATGAAGAAAATTCGGATAAACGAGCTGGCCCGGGAACTTGAAGTAAAACCCGGCGTCATCCTCGACCTACTCCCGGAATTTGGAGTAAACGAGAAGAAGACGCATTCCAGCTCGATCGACGAGGATGTCGCCCTTGAAGTGCGGCATCGGCTCGTTGGAGAAGTTGTGGGCCGAAACGGCGGCCACGATGCGGAGAAGTATGCCGGTGCTGAAACGGAAACTGCCCGGTCCAAGGAAAAGATGACGGAAACCTCGGTTGCCGTGGCGGAGCCGCCGGCGGAAGAAGAAGAGCCGGCGCGTGCGGCAACTCCGGCCCCCGCGGCCAGACCGGCCCCCATCCAACCGGCGGTAAAGCCCCCGGTTCGGGAGCATCCTCCACAAGAGCAAGAGCGTGTCCCCGGGCCGCCCCAAGCGCCGGAAGCAGCCGCTCCGGAACCGGAGAGACCACGTCCATTTCAGCCTTTGCGGCCCCCCGTCCAGGGGAGTGGTGGCGCTATACATCCTCCGCTTGCCAGTGGGTCTTCGCAACCGGGGCCGGTGAACCGCTCGATTGCGGTGCCCGCGCGTCCGATCGCGCCACCGATGCGCTCCGGTTTGCCGCCCACGGGTCCGCGGCAGCCGCTGCCGCCCGATCTACCTCGGCCGGCGCTGGGTACGCCTGCGCGGCCGCCGCGCCCGACTCAGCCGGTCGGTCCCGCTCAACCGGCAAGTCCCGCGCATCCGCCGGTACAGGCGAAATCCACCGGGGCCGGCAGCCAGCAGACTCCTCCAACACATGTAGTCCTTCCAGGTGCGCCTTCGGCTCCGGCCGTTCCAGGTGCTCCGGTGCCGAGACCGCCGGGTCCGTCCCGGCCCAATCTGATTCCCGGCGCTCCGATTGCGCCGCGCCCGCCGAGCACACGGCTCGTTGGCCAGCCCGCAGCACGCCCGGTTGTGCCTCCCCGAGCGGACGTACTCGCGCGCCTGCAACAACAGCAACCCCGTAGCCCCATGCCCGGCGCCCCTCGTCCGACCGCGCCCAGGCCAGGCGCTCCGACGCCAGGTCAACCAATTTTCCGCGCTCCGATGCGTCCCGGCCAACCGCAACTTCGAGGCGGCCCAGGCCTGCCGTCGCAACCCTTCGGACCACGGCGGCCCGGCCAGCGGCCGATGCATCCGACGACCCCGTTGCGGCCGGAATCGGCGACCCCGCCGCCAACCGATCAGCGCCGCCATCAGGGCAAGCCGGGCGGACGCCCGCGTCCGAGGCCCGAGGATCGTGAAGAGGG
Organism: Bryobacterales bacterium KBS 96; assembly: GCA_000381625.1. Lineage (GTDB taxonomy): Bacteria > Acidobacteriota > Terriglobia > Bryobacterales > Bryobacteraceae > KBS-96. The sequence continues at coordinate 4,597,796 of KB906767.1, read as the reverse complement.
GATACTTCGCCAACGCGCGCCCAAACGCTCTCAGATAACGCCGCCGCCGCCGATTGATCGTGAAATCACGGTCGCGGAAGGCATTACCGTCAAGGAACTCTCCGAAAAGCTCGGGGTTAAGGCGAATCTGGTTATCAAGAAACTGGTCGAACGTAAGATTTTCGCGACCATCAATCAGACGCTGGATGTGAAACTCGCCGAGGAGATCTCGCGTGAGTTCGGAGCTTCCACCAACAAGATTTCCTTCGAAGAAGAGTCGACGCAAGATATCGAACTCGCCGAAGAAGAGCACGACCTTGTGAGGCGTGCGCCGATTGTGACCGTCATGGGGCACGTCGATCACGGCAAAACGTCGCTGCTCGACGCCATTCGCGAAACGCGCGTCGCCGACCGCGAGGCCGGCGGCATCACGCAACATATCGGCGCTTATCACGTCGAGAAGAACGGCCGGAAGATCGTTTTCATCGATACTCCGGGCCACCAGGCGTTTACGCGCATGCGCGCCCGCGGCGCAAAGGTAACCGATATCGTAGTGCTGGTCGTGGCGGCCGACGATGGCGTGATGCCTCAAACGCTCGAAGCGATCGACCACGCAAAAGCGGCCGGTGTGCCCATGCTGGTTGCCATCAACAAGATCGACAAGCCCGGCGCTCAGCCGGACCGCATCAAGCAGCAGCTTTCCGATCGCGGACTGCTGGCGGAAGACTGGGGCGGCGACACCGTCATGGTGCCCGTCTCGGCCAAAGCCAAGCAGAACCTGGATCTTTTGCTTGAGATGATCCTTCTGGTCGCCGATCTACAGGATTTGAAGGCGAACCCTGGCCGGCCCGCGCTTGCTACGGTTCTCGAAGCCAAGCTCGATAAAGGTCGCGGGCCGGTTGCTACCGTTCTGGTTCGCAACGGCACGTTGCGCGCCGGAGATTTCTTTATCTGCGGATCCAATTTCAGTAAGGTCCGCGCGATGTTCGACGATCGTGGAAATGCAGCCAAGGACGCCGAACCATCGATGCCGGTGGAGGTGATCGGCTTTGACGATCTGCCGGAAGTCGGCGACACGCTGCAGGTCGTGACCGATACGGCCAAAGCGAAACAGATCGTTACGTATCGCGAATCCAAAGCGCGTGAGGTCGCCATGGCCAAAGGCGCCCGCGTGGCGACTCTCGATTCCTTGGCGAAACAGTTCAAGGAAGGCGATCTAAAGGATCTCAACCTTATCGTGAAGGCTGACGTTGGCGGAACGGCCGAAGTGCTCACCGACACGCTGCAGCAGCTATCTACCGATAAGATTCGCGTCCGTGTTCTGCGCGCGGGCGTGGGGGCGATCACCGAAGACGATGTTCTGCTCGCTTCGGCATCGCAAGCCGTCATCATCGGCTTTAACGTCAAACCCGAACGGAGCGCGCAGTCCGTTGCCGAGCAGCAGAAAGTCGATATCCGCCAGCACAGCATCATTTATGAGCTCATCGACGAGGTGAGACTGGCGATGACCGGCATGCTTGAGCCGGTCTTCCGGGAAGTCATTCAGGGCCATGCCGAGATTCGCGAGACATTCAGGATCTCCAAGATCGGCGTTGTCGCGGGGTGCTTCGTAACCGACGGGGCCATCCGGGCAAACAGCGAAGTGCGCGTGCTTCGCGGTGGCGACGTGGTTCACCGGGGCAAAATCGAGGCGCTCAAACGTTTCAAGAACGACGCCAGCGAGGTGAAAGCCGGGCTGGAGTGTGGTATCTCCATCGTGAACTACAACGGTGTTCAGGTGGGGGACATCATTGAGGCGTTTATGATGGAGCGCATGGCTCCGACGCTGTCGGCCTAGCGCGACGGCGCCATTTTCAAAATCCAAGCCGGCCGGACCTTTCGGCCGGCTTTCGAGGTTTATGCCGGACACCCATCCACCTCGTCCGCCAGTCGGGGCTGCTCCCATGCAGTCCACTCTGTGGGAGGGAGCGCTGCCGGAACGTCTGGAGCAAACATTTTCCGGACACGGGCTTAGTTACCAGACGTATCTAGGCCAAAACTTCGTCACCGCGCCCGCGGGAATCATCGCCGGCATCGTCCGCTTCCTGCGCGACGAAGAGCAGTTCGATTTTTTGACCGACCTTACGGCAGTCGACCGCCCGAAGGACCCGGCGCGCTTCGAACTCATCTACATTCTCTACAGCTTCACCCGGAACGAGCGGATTCGCATCAAGACACGCGCCGGTGAGAATGAACCTGTGCCTTCGATTACTTCCATTTTTGAAGGAGCCAACTGGCTGGAGCGCGAAGTTTACGACATGTTTGGCGTGACGTTTACCGGCCACCCGAATCTGAAGCGCATCCTGATGCCCGACGAATGGCGCGGGTTCCCGCTTCGAAAGGATGCCTCCATCATCGGGATGGATAACGAGTGGGTGCAGAGCAATCTCGGCATCGAGAGCGGGCAATGAACGACACGATTCCCACCGAGGGCGATTATCTCGAGAGTTCCGAACTGGTCCTCAACATGGGACCGCAGCACCCTTCCACTCATGGCGTGCTGCGCCTGGTTCTGAAACTGGATGGCGAACGCGTCCGGGATGTCGAATGCGTCATCGGCTATCTCCACCGCGGAGTCGAAAAGATCGCCGAGAATCGTACATACACGATGTTTGTGCCGTACGTGGACAGGATGGACTACGTGGCGGCCGTGTCGAACGGGCTTGGGTTCTGCCTGGCCGTCGAAACACTGATCGGCGCGACGGCCCCGCCCCGAGCGCAAACAGCGCGCGTGATCCTCACGGAGTTGAACCGCATCGCGAGCCACCTTTTGTGGCTCGGCACGCACGCGCTCGACATTGGCGCCATCACGCCGCTGTTCTACACGTTTCGCGAGCGCGAGGAAATCCTCAAAATTTTTGAAAACTACTGCGGCGCCCGGCTGACAACGCATGCGTTCCGCATTGGCGGCCTGCAATACGAGCTTTACGATGGTTTCGAGGAACAGGTCAGAGCATTTTGCGAGTACATCAAACCGAAGTTCGATGAATACGACGAACTGCTGACCAAAAACCGTATCTGGGTCGATCGCTTGCGCGGCATCGGAGTCCTAACGGCTGAAGATTGCAAACGTTACAGCGTGACGGGTCCTCTCTTGCGAGCCTCCGGCGTCAAGTGGGATCTCCGCAAAGCGCAGCCTTACTCCGGATATGAGCAGTACGATTTCGAAATCCCGACACGCGAGAGCGGAGATAGCTTCGACCGTTACGTCGTCCGCATGGAAGAAATGCGCCAATCCGTGCGGATCGTCCAGCAGGCAGTGGATCGCCTTCCCACGGGGCCCATTCTCGCGAAAGTGCCGAAAGTGCTGAAACCGGCAACCGGCGAGGTTTATGTTTCGATTGAGGCGCCAAAAGGCGAACTCGGCTATTTCATCGTGAGCGATGGCACGACGCAACCGTACCGAGTGCGTGTTCGGCCTCCCTCATTTCTGAATTTGCAGGCGCTGGAGAAGATGGCTAAGGGCGCGCTGTTGGCCGATGTGGTGGCGATCATTGGAACCATCGATATCGTGCTGGGAGAAGTGGACCGGTAAGCGGATGAATAATCGCACATCCGCGCCCCTACGCAGAACTACAAATCGGGTAGGGGACGGGGATGCCCGGTCTATGGTCTATTCCCACTTTTCCGCCGCCACTTCTACTCGCTCGCCGTCTGTCCGGAACGTCAGCAGCCCCTCGCGATCGGTGCGCAGCACCATCGTGTGATGTTCGGCGAAACGCTTCAGCACCTCCGGGTGCGGATGATGAAACTGGTTCAGATACCCGTCTGAAATCATCGTGAATTCCGGGCGTACCGCCTCGATGAAGGCTTCGGAACTTGATGTCCGGCTTCCGTGGTGGCCGGCTTTCAATAGCGTGACCGGTTGCAATTTTCTTGCGGAGAGCAGTTCTCGCTCAATCGGCTTTTCCGCGTCGCCTGTCAGCAAAACGCTGCGCCGGCCCAAAGCAATTTGGAGCACCAGCGAGTCGTCATTCGCGGCAATATCGCCGGGCTGGTAGTCCGGTAGGGGCGCCAGCACCGTCACCGTTGCGCGGCCAATCTGAAATGGCGGCGTTGTGCTTCCCAGCACCTGAATCCGAACGCCATCGCGCAGCGCTTTCTCGCGAAGCGCTCGCCATGCGGGAGTCTCCGGCTCCACGCCGATCCACAATACGCGGGGCCGGAAGTTGTCTAGCACAGCCCCCATTCCCGCCATATGATCGGAGTGCCCGTGCGTCAGCACCGCGTAATCCAGCCTGCGAATCTTCCTGGACCACAGATATGGCGAGACCACATCCTCGCCGATATCCAGATTGGGCTTGCGCGTCATACGGCTCATACCGGGAAATCCGCCGCCATCGATCAGCATGGTTTGCCCGTTTGGAAATGCAACAAACAGACTGTCGCCCTGGCTCACATCAATGGCGGAGATCTCGAGCCATCCAGGCACGAGATCCGGCCTCCACGGCTGCCAGTACATGATCCCGAATAATCCAATGCTCAGGACCGCAACCAGAGGCGTGAGCCGGTTCTTTCGCCGTAACGAGAGCGCGAGCAAGACTAGAGACGCCGTGAACGCGAGGCCGACCCAAACCGGCAGAGCGGCGATGCGCCATCCGGGTTCGAACTTCACGTGCCATGCCGCAACCGACTCGGCGGCGTGCAGGCAGAAAGCCGCGATGGCGCCAAGCCACTGCCAGCCCGTGAAAATGGCGGCAAACCCGACCGGCACGACCACCGAAAGCAGCGGCACAACGATCACATTGGCGGCGAGCCCAGTAAACGAGACCCGGTGAAAATAACTTGCCATCGGCAGCGCGAGACCAAACTGAATGCAGGCCGAGACAATCATCGCTTCGGCGACAAAAACCAATACTCGCGCGGCGCCGCCTACAATCACAAGCGAGGCCTTGTTCGGCAGCCGCGTCCAAAGCCGTAGTGTTTCGGCAAGCAGCCGCAATTCGACGCGCCACGTCGCGATGCGAGCGTCCTGCCGCATATCGGCTTGCATCCGGTCGGGCGAGGATGCGGCCATGCGCAGCGGCTCCGTCCATCGCTCCATCAGCGGTATTGCAAACGCAGCCAGCGCTGCCGCGGAGAGGAACGACAGTTGAAAGCTCGCATCGAACAGTTGCTTTGGATCGAAGACGAGATAGGCGAAAGCAACCACCGCAAGCGTGTTGATGATGCGGAGCCGGCGGAACAAATAGCTGGCGATCAGAAACAGCGTGAAGCCTCCCGCCGCGCGAACCACCGGCGCACTGCATCCGGAAACGAATGCGTAAAGCCAGCTTGCGCCTGCCGCTACCGCGAGAGAAGGAATGCGGCCGAAGTTCAGGAGCCGGAGTAAAAACAGTAAAGTGATCGCCAGCACCGATACGTGCTGGCCGGAGATAACCAGCGCGTGATAGGTGCCGGTGAGCCGGAAATCGCTCGTCCACCGGCGCTCGACGCCCACAGTCTGGCCCAGCAATATCGCCTTCAAGAGCAGTCCCGTTTCGTGGTCTCCTGGGTACAGCCCATCCAACCTGTTCAGCGCCCAGGTGCGCGCGGAAAACAGCCACGCTAGAGCACGATGACCACAACGGCCCGGCTGGACGTGAATGTCCTGCGGAGCATGGACCGAAGCGGTCCAATAGATATGCTGGTTCGCCAGCCAAGCGGCATAGTCGAATTCGCCAGGGTTCTGGAAATTGTGGGGACTGCGTATCTTGGCCACCGCTTCGATGCGTTGCCCGTAATCGATCGGGAGCGCCCCATCGCCTTTGAGCAGCACGGAAACGCGCGCCTCCGCTCCTGGAGCAAGTTGAAGAGTGAATTGCGCTTTGTCCGGCGAGAACACCGGCGGATCGACAACGCAGCCATCCAAAAGAACCGTTTCGCCATCGGAGACATTCAGCTTTGGCAGCGTTTGCTGCCGGTGAGCAACCTGAGTGGCAATGCCCGCCATTGCAATCGCCAGCAGCACGCAGGCTAGCCGTAAGCGCCCGGCGCTTCGCCAGGCAAGGCAGACGACGATCAGCAGAAGGGCCGCCGTCAGCGGCCAAATCAGCTCACGGGCCGTGAAATAGTTGAAATGTCCGGCAAGAATTCCCGCCGAAAGCGCCAGGACCGGGAGCAGCAGCGGTTCACGTTGCACCAACAGATTAGTGGGTTTACATCCTCCCGATTCTCCAGGTGGTTGGCAGTCCTACCGTGGACGTTAGGTGGTGTCCTCCGATTGACAATTTTTAGCGCTGAACGGCTTCCTCTGCGGGCGATGTTACCGTGGAGCAGATCATGATGGCCGATCAGCGAGTGGTTCTGGTGACCGGGGCGTCGTCCGGCATCGGCGAAACCTGCGCGCGTTTCTTGTCGCAACGTGGACATCGCGTTTATGGAGTTTCCCGTCGTGCCGCCGGCGCGAGCAATGCCGGGGATAACGGCGTCATTCATCTTTCGATGGACATCACCCGCGATGTCTCGGTAAAGCAGGCGGTCGGCTTCCTTCTCCAACGCGAAGGGCGAATTGACATTGTGGTGAATAGCGCCGGAATCGGTATCGCCGGAGCTATTGAGGAGACATCCATCGAGGAGGCCCGGACGCAGCTCGAAGTGAACTTTTTCGGCGTGCTGCGTATCTGCCGGGCGGTGCTTCCGGCGATGCGCGAGCGCGGGTCGGGCTACATCGTCAATATCGGATCCATCGGCGGCTTGATCGCCATACCTTACCAGGGCCTATATAGCGCCTCAAAATTCGCGCTGGAGGGATTGAGTGAGTCTCTGCGGATGGAAGTGAAGGATTTCGGAATTCGAGTTGTCATCGTTGAGCCCGGCGACCACAAAACGTCGTTCACTGAAAACCGGCGTCCGACGGACGAATCGTCCGGCAATTCGCCCTATCGCGATCGATTTCACCGCGCGGTCGCGCGCATGGCCGCCGATGAGCAATCGAATCCCGGGCCGGAACGGGTCGCCCGGTTGGTTTACAAGATCGTGACTACCGCGAACCCGCGGTTTCGCTACACGGTCGGGCCAGCTTCGCAGCGCGCGGCGGTCTTGCTGAAGCGGATTGCTCCGTATTCTCTGGTTGAGAAAGTAATGAGAGGTCATTACGGAGTTTGAGCGGCGGGTATGTTTATCAACTGTGCTACAGTCGAAACCTTGCGCGCCATCCGGCGTAACACCCTGGTTCGGGAGATCTCATGGAACTGAACGGCTATCTGGTCAAGAGCACCATAGTTGCTGCCCTCGGAGGATTGCTGTTTGGCTTCGACACGGCGGTCATTGCGGGGACCACGCACGACCTGACGCAGGCGTTTCATTTGACTCCCGGCCTGCTCGGATTTACCGTAGCCAGCGCGCTTTACGGCACTATCATCGGCGCAATGCTCGCGGGCCTGCCGGGAGATCGCTACGGACGCCGCGACAGCCTGCGCATTATGGCGGTGCTGTACCTGGTGTCGGCTCTCGGATGCGCCTTCGCCTGGAACTGGGATGCGCTCGTGGCCTTCCGCTTCATCGGCGGACTGGGGATTGGCGGCTCATCGGTGCTCGGGCCCATGTATATTGCCGAAATCGCTCCCGCAAAGTGGCGCGGCCGCCTGGTGGGCTTCTTCCAATTCAACATTGTGTTCGGAATATTGCTCGCTTACTTCTCGAATTTCGTCATCGGGCAAATGCAGTTCGGGCTGGCGGAGTGGCGCTGGGAACTGGGCGTCTCGGGTATTCCGGCCGCTTTCTTTTTAGCGATGCTGTTTGGCATCCCGCGCAGCCCGCGGTGGCTGGTTAAAAAACGCCGCGTCGATGAAGCGCGAGACGTTTTGAAGCTGAGTGGTGAAAAAGACTTTGAAACGGAACTGCAGGATATCGTCCAATCGATCGATGCCGAACACGGCCGCGGAAGCGAGCCGCTATTCACGCGCAAGTACCGGTTACCGATCTTTCTTGCCGTATCCATCGCGATGTTCAACCAGTTGTCGGGAATTAACGTAATTCTCTACTACCTGAATGACATTTTCGCGAAGGCGGGGTTTAGCAAGATGTCGGGCGACTTGCAATCCGTGGCGATCGGCGCCACTAACCTGATCGCCACGGTCATTGCAATGTCCATCATCGATCGCGTGGGACGAAAAAAGCTGCTGTTGATCGGCTCCGTCGGAACCGCGGCGTGTATGGCGGGCGTTGCCGGTATCTTCCTCACCAATACGCACGATAATCTTCTGGTTTGGCTGCTGATCGGGTACATTGCCTTCTTCGCTTTCTCTCAAGGCGCCGTGATTTGGGTTTTTATCAGTGAAGTATTTCCGAACCGGGTCCGAGCAAAGGGACAGAGCCTCGGCACTTTCGCGCATTGGTTCATGAACGCCTTAATCTCCGGTATTTTCCCCTTGATGGCTGCGTCATCAGGGGGAGCGCCGTTTGTCTTCTTCTCGTTCATGATGGTGCTGCAGTTCTTCGTCGTACTCTTCCTCTATCCGGAAACAAAGGGAGTGTCGCTGGAGCAGATGCAGCGGAAGCTCGGCATTGCTTAAGCTCTAACCTTCACGGAAAGTTTTCCAGCTAACAATAAATTAGTTCTAGTAGTCCTGTACCATGCCCCTGTGTTCACGATATGATTGTGAACGCTCGGAATGCTGCTCTTTCTGGTGTGCGCAGGGTGCATCCTTTACGTTCTCGCAGGATATCCCGTTGCGTTAGGCTTTCTGGCGCGTCGTCGTCGCCGGCCGGTAAAGAAGGGATCGAAACTCCCCATCGTCTCGGTCATCATCCCCGTTCATAACGGCGGTCGATTTGTCGAGGAAAAGCTGGAGTCCGTGTTTGCGCTGGATTATCCTCTTGGACGCCTCGAGGTAATCGTCGTGGCCGATGGCTGCACGGATGACACCGAAGCACTGGTTCGGCGATTTCAAAACGAGTCTCTCCATTTGATCTCGATACCGCACTCTGGCAAACCGACGGCCTTGAACACCGGAGTTGCGCGCGCGTCAGGTCAAATTCTGCTGATGACCGATATCCGGCAGCAGCTTCAGCCAGAGAGTCTTCGGACGATGGCGGCTTGCTTCGAGGATTCGGAAGTAGGCGTCGTTAGTGGAGTGTTGGTGGTTCGGGAAGGAACCTCTCGGGACGAGGCCGATATCCGGCTCTATTGGAGATACGAGAGCTGGATTCGCGAGAAACTAAGCGAGATCGATTCGATGTTTGGCGCGACTGGGCCGTTTTATGCGATTCGACGCAGCCTGTTTGTGCCGCTGCCGGAAGACATACTGCTCGACGACGTATATCTTCCGATGACGGCCTTCCTGCGGGGATACCGGCTGATTGTCGAGCCCGCGGCGCGAGCCACCGAGTACCCGATGACCTCCGCGCGCGAGTTTGGGCGCAAAGTTCGGACACTCGGCGGTAACTACCAGATCATGCTGCGGCTACCGGTGTTGCTCACCCGCCGTAATCGCCTTTTGTGGCACTTTCTTTCTTACAAGTTCGGGCGCTTGCTATTGCCTTGGCTGCTGACCATGATGCTGGCGGCCAGTTTCCTGTTTCCGGGTCCGTGGAGCACGATTCTGGTTTGCCTGCAGATCTCTTTCTATCTTCTGGCGGCGCTCGATTCCAAGGTTCCACAACATATCCTTTTGAAGCGAATCTCGTCGCCAAGCCACACATTTGTGATGCTGATGGCGGCCACTGTGCGGGGACTCCAGGTTTTATTTGTGCCGGCCCGTACTCTGTGGAAAGTGACCGATATTGGACCCCTCGATTCCTAGGCCCATACGCGTGCTGTTGATGGCCCGGGAAATGGGGCCAGGCGGGACGGAGCGGCAGTTAGCCGAGTTAGCCAAGGCTTTAGACCGGCATAGCTTTGAGCCTCACGTCGCGTTTTTCCGCGAAGGATTCCGCTCCGCTGAGTTACGGGATGCGGGAGTCGCCTGCCTCTGCCTGGGGATCCATTCCTTTTTGACGCCGAGAGCGTTGCGAAAGGCATGGGTCCTCCGAAAATACATCCGCCAGCATAAAATTCATATCGTACATACTTTCGACTACCCGCTCACTTGTTTTGGCGTGCCGGTCGCGCGTTCAGTTGGGGCTCCGGTCGTCCTGTCGAGTCAACGTGGCCACCGCGCGTTGATTCCCAGAGGCTATTTGCAGGTGGTTCGGATAACCGACCGGATTGTAAACGGCATCGTCGTGAATTGCGAATATATACGACGCCACGTAACCAGCGATGAGGGAATTCCCTCGGAAAAGGTATATCTCTGCTACAACGGCCTTGACGTATCGCGTTTCTCGCCGCCTAGCGCCGCTATTCTTCCGGGCCAAGCCGGCTGTGGCGCCGTCACAATTGGCAGCGTCTCGTTACTGCGCCCGGAAAAAAACTTGGGACTATTGCTACGTGCGTTTGCGCGTTTGACGCCGGAAACCCCAAACGCGCGTCTAATACTTGTGGGCAGTGGGCCGGAGTCTGTAAATTTGCAGAGCCTCGCGCGTGAGTTGGGCATTAGCGACCGGTGTACGTTCCAGGCGGCGGAGCCGGATGTCTCGAGCTGGCTGCGTATGATGGATGTTTTTGTGCTGCCCTCCATTTCGGAGGCATTGTCTAACTCACTGATGGAGGCAATGGGCTGTGGCTGCGCCGTGATCGCGTCGAATGCCGGTGGTAGTTCGGAATTGATAACTTCCGGGAGAACTGGATTGCTATTCGATTCAGGAGACGTGGAAGACTTAGCAGTGAAGTTGAAGCGGCTTGTGGAGAATAAGGGATTACGGGCCGAACTTGGCAGGAATGCGGTTCAGTTAATGAATAACAGGTTTTCGCTCCCGGCTTCCGCCCAGGTTATGCAGGATATCTACAGTTCGTTCTTTCGAGCGGGTGAAGCGGATCGCGAGAGCGGCGCAACCCTCGCGCACTCCGCCGGGGCCGGACGGAATTGACGCCATGCGTGCCCTTCTGCAACGAGTATTGCGGGCAGGCGTCAGAGTGAATGACGAGATTATTGCTAACATCGACGCCGGATTGCTGGTGTTTCTTGGCATACACCGGCACGATACCAACCGGGATGCGGAATGGCTGGCGCGAAAAGTTCTTCAACTTCGGATTTTCAGCGACGATAGAGGCAGGATGAATCTGAATGTAAAAGACGCAGGTGGTAGTATCTTGGTTGTTTCGCAATTCACTTTATACGGTGAAGCGCGGAAAGGGAACCGGCCATCGTTTTCCGAGGCGGCCGATCCCCAACGAGCCGAGGAACTGTACGAATTATTTGCCCGTTACTGCCGGGATGGCGCTCTTCCTGTCCAGACAGGTAAGTTTCAGGCTCATATGCAGGTTGAGTTACTGAACGATGGTCCCGTAACTCTACTGTGCGACAGCGAGTCTACTTTCAAGGACGCGTTTGCCGCAAAAAATTGAAATAAACTGAGAATAAAGATATAAAAGATAAAGAATATGGCAAAGAATACACCCGCAGCGAACCGCGAGATCCTCGAGGCTGCTCTACACGGCCTGGAACTACAGCGGCAAAAACTTGACGACCAGATTGCTCAAGTACGGTCCATGTTGGGACGGCGTGTTGGCCGACCGCCCAAAGGAGGATCTCAAGGAACCACCGAGCCCGCGCAGGCCGGAACGCGTCGTCGCAGGAGTCTGAGTGATGAGGCCCGGAAACGCATCGCCGCTGCCCAGAAGAAGCGCTGGGCCGCATACCGCAAAACTCAGAGTAAATAGGAATCGCCCGCCGGCAGCACCTGAAATCTTTCCCGGTGTGGCGAGCATGCCGCGCCGTGATCATAAGGGAGTGCCCACAGGGTCTGCGGTCCACCCAAATGAATCCAGGCGCCCTTGCCTGCACCGAACCGCGATCTAAGAGAGCGGACCTCTTCCATGAGCGGCTGTCTTTAGCGGAACGGAGCACAGTAAAAGGAGGCCTTGTGATTCTGGGGATGGGCATCGACCTCGCGGAAGTAGATCGCATCCAGCGAAGCGTGGACCGTTACGGCGAGCGCTTCCTGACGCGTGTCTACACTGCAACCGAGCGCAGTTACTCCATGCCGAAGAGGAACTATGCCGAGAGGCTTGCGGCACGGTTTGCGGCAAAAGAAGCCGGCATGAAGGCGATCGGCTCCGGATGGCGCCACGGCGTCACGTGGAAGGATTTTGAAGTTGTTAACGAAGTCGGTGGCAAACCAGTGCTACGGCTGTCGGGCACGGCCAGTGAATTCGCACGGCAGATGGGCGTGCAGAGAATTTCGCTTTCAATGACGCATACTGCCGGTATGGCGCTGGCTACCGTTGTTCTGGAAGACGGAAGGTAGGGGTGCTCCCAAGCCGCACGACGCACGCCTCGCCTCTGACTAGCGGGCCTTCATTCAGGCCCGGGTGACGCGGGCGCTAAGCGGCTTCGATTCGGCGGCGCCGGCAGCAGGTTCGCTGCGAAGCTGTGCATCTTCGAGGCGCCTGGTTTCCTGCCACGTGAAAACCATGCGATGAATGACCGTGATGGTGCCGAGCACCGCTATCACCCAGAGGACTGGAGCCATCCGGTCGAACAGCGCTCCGATAATCAACAGCACAATCCGCTCGGGCCGTTCGAGAAAGCCCACTTTGCATGTGGGAACTATGTGCTCGGCGCGCGTGCGCGTGTAGCTGATCATGACGGAAGCGGCCATGACAATTGCGGTCAGAACCACATAAAGTGGGCGATTGATGGTTCCGTAGTAGACGAGCAACCCCATCAGCAGCGCGAGATCGGAATAGCGGTCCAGAACGGAATCGAAGAATCCTCCGAAGCGCGTCACTTGATTTGTCTCGCGAGCCACGCGGCCGTCAACCATGTCGAACAGGCCCGCGAAGATAATAACCACGGCCGCTGTCCGGAACCGTCCGATGGCGAGCATCCATGCCGCCACGATGTTCACCACAAGACCTAGAAACGTCAAAACATTCGGGTTGATTCGCGAGAGGGCAAGCGCGCGGACAATCAGCCTAACGATCTTGCCTGAGCCGATACCGATCGCGCGCGTGTAAGTCATAATTCCATCCTAAGAAGATGCCGCCAAGTCGTGGATTGTCGTCAACCGGACGATTTCCATTTCACGCGTGCCGCCCGGAATTTGAATACGCACGGTGTCACCCACCTGTTTGCCGAGCAGGCCGCGGCCAATGGGGGAGCTGGTTGAAATCTTGCCCGCCGGTGCATCCGCTTCCTCGCTGGTAACGAGATTGTACGCGATCTCTTCGTCCTTGTCGACATCCAGGACGATGACCCGTGAGCCCAAGCCGACGCGGTCGCGGGGGATCTTGGTCATATCGACCATCGCGAACTCGCGCAGGCGCGCCGTTAATTGGCCCAGCCGGGCATCGACAAAGCGCTGGCGCTCTTTGGCCGCATGGTACTCGGCATTCTCACTGAGATCGCCCAGCGCACGGGCCCGGAGGATCTCTTTGGGCAGCTCGGAGCGCAACTCGTGCTCGAGTGCTGCAATCTCTTCTTGCAGCTTCTTTTTGATATCTTCCATTACCTTCCCCTATTATGAGGGATTCATCCCCGAGGCGTTACATCCCCTGCCAGAAGGGCATTCCATCGCTAACCACCGGCGCGAATTGGGCTTACTGGTGTGCAGCAAACTGGCTTCAGGCTTGCTCGACAGAGGCTAAGTCAAACTGTTACAATGATCTAAGAGGAGTTCGCCATGGCTAGCAAACCACCATTCGCCCAAGGCGCCCAAGTGGAACACGTAAAGTTTGGGTTGGGCTCGGTGCTCTCATGTAATGACGATTACATCGTAATCAAATTCGATGAACATGGCGAGAAGAAATTCGTCACCTCAATCGTTTTGCCGTCGTTAAAAAAGAGTGACCGGCAGCCTCCCGCCGAAAAACGCCGGGCAAGCCGGAAAAAGGCCGCGCCCGCCGCCGCTGCCAGTTAATTGCGGTCCTGTTACACTTGGGTTTCCCCTCATGAAATTCGGTGTCGTAGTGTTCCCCGGCAGTAACTGCGATCACGATGCGTGGTACGCCGTCAGCCAGAACTTACAGCAACAAGCTGAATTCATTTGGCACGATTCCCCTTCCCTCGGCGACGTAGACGCCGTCATTCTGCCAGGCGGTTTCTCATATGGTGACTATCTTCGATGTGGCGCTATCGCTAAATTTTCGCCTGTCATGAGCGCTATCAAGAAATTCGTCGCCGGCGGTGGTCCTGTCCTGGGTGTTTGTAACGGTTTTCAGGTGCTAGTGGAAGCCGGCCTTCTGCCGGGAGCCCTGGTTCGCAATGCAGGGCTGAAGTTTATCTGCCGGACTGGTCCCGTTCGAGTGGAAACGACGGATTCTATCTTCACTCATCAGGCCGAAAACGGGCAAATCCTGCAGCTCCCGATCGCCCATGGCGAAGGCTGTTATATAGCGGACCAAGAGACTCTGGATCGCCTTGAGCGCGAGGACCGAGTCGCGTTGCGCTACCTGGATAACCGGAACGGGTCTATGCGGGACATCGCTGGCATTCTGAACGAAGGCCGAAACGTATTGGGAATGATGCCTCACCCGGAGCGCGCGGCCGATCCTCTGATGGGCGGCACGGACGGTCTGGTGATCCTGAGTTCACTCGCCGGGGCATATGCCGGACATGCCGCTTCCCACTCGCCTGCTTCGAAGATATGAGCACGATCACACCGGATGTGATCGCAGCCCATCAGCTTACTCAGTCGGAATACGACAAAATCCTGAGATTGCTGGGCCGCGAACCCACATTTACCGAACTCGGCATTTTCAGCGTGATGTGGAGCGAGCACTGCTCGTACAAAAGCTCACGCATTCATCTCAAGAAACTTCCCACACAGAGCAAGCGCGTCCTGCAAGGGCCGGGCGAAAACGCGGGTATTATCGATATCGGCGACGGTGTCGCAATCGCCTTCAAAATCGAATCTCACAACCATCCGAGCTTCATCGAGCCGTTTCAAGGCGCGGCCACCGGCGTAGGCGGCATTCTGAGGGATATCTTCACGATGGGCGCGCGACCCATTGCCGTAATGGACGCGCTCCGGTTCGGACGTCTCGACGATCCGCGTACCGGCGACCGAAACCGGCGTATTGTGGATGGCGTGGTTTCCGGGATTGCACATTACGGAAACTGCTTCGGCGTCCCGACGGTCGGCGGTGAGTGCGTCTTCGACGAGAGCTATGACGGCAATCCGCTCGTAAATGTCTTTGCGCTCGGAGTGTTCCGACACGACGAAATCTTCTATGGCAAGGCGACCGGTGTCGGCAACCCGGTGATCTACGTTGGGGCGAAAACCGGACGCGATGGCATTCATGGCGCATCCATGGCGTCGGCTGAGTTCACCGAAGCTTCCAAGCAGAAACGTCCAAACGTACAGGTCGGCGATCCTTTCATGGAAAAACTGCTGCTGGAGGCCTGCCTGGAAGCGATGAAGACGGGGGCGATTGTCGGCATTCAGGACATGGGCGCCGCTGGTCTCACAAGTTCCTCTTGTGAGATGGGCAGCCGCGCGGGCACGGGCGTCGAGATCGACATGCAGTTCGTTCCACAGCGCGAGACCGGCATGACACCCTACGAGATCATGCTCTCGGAATCCCAGGAACGCATGCTGCTGGTTGCCGAGCGCGGCCGCGAGGACGAAGTGCTCCGCGTGTTCGGCAAATGGGGTTTGGATGCGGTCGCTATCGGCGAAGTAAAAGACGACGGCATGCTCCGCGTGAAAGATCGCGGCAAAGTTGTCGCCGAGATTTCGAATCGCGCTCTCGCCGATGAAGCGCCCGTGTACAATCGCCCGTACACTAAGCCGCTGCGGACAGCGCCTCTGCACGGGCCTGACGTTCACAGCGGCGATTTGTTGGCCGATCTGAAGCGTCTTCTGGCGTCGGGCGATTTATGCAGTAAACGCTGGATTTGGGAGCAGTACGACCACCAGGTGCGGACCAATACCGTGGCTGGGCCCGGGGCGGAAGCGGCAGTGATCCGAATTAAGGGCACTCCCACCTCCGTCGCGATGGCCCTTGACGGAAACGGACGATATTGCGCGCTCGATCCTCGCGAGGGAACAAAGCTCATTGTCGCGGAATGCTGCCGCAATCTTTCGGTGGTGGGCGCGGACCCGGTCGCCGCCACGAATAACCTGAATTTCGGCAACCCGGAGCGCCCCGAGATCATGGCGCAACTCGTTGAATCGATAGAGGGAATGGCGGATGCATGCCGGTTTTTTGAGACTCCCATCACGGGCGGCAATGTCAGTCTCTACAATGAAACTCTCGGCGTTCCCATTCATCCAACACCTGTAGTCGGAATTGTCGGCACAATGCCGACGGCGGAGCCTATCGGGATTGAATTTAAGAACGACGGCCGCGATGTAATCCTGCTAGGCGGCTACGGTGCGTCCGACACGGAGCAATTCGGCTCTTCTCAATACGCAAACGTAATTGCGGGCTGTGTCTGGGGAACGCCTCCGAAACTCGACATGAACTATGAAAAACGCGTCCAGACGACAATTCGCGAATTGGTTCGGGCGCGCGCAGTCGAATCGGCTCACGACGTTGGCGAAGGCGGACTAGCAGTTGCGCTGGCCGAATGCTGTTTCGGGAGGGATGAAATTGGCGTTGAGGCGCGGATGAACTCGGCGTTAAGTAAGGAGTTTCTTCTGTTTCATGAAGGGCCTTCGCGGGTGATCGTCTCGACCGGGAATCCGGAGGCGGTATTTGAGGCCGCCCGGAAGAATTCCGTCGAAGCGATCCGTATTGGCGCTACACTCAAGTCAAGAATGGCCGTAAGCAACCAGACTGAAACATTGCTGGACTGTGCCGTCCAGGAGTTGAAGGATGTCTGGGAAAATTCACTTGAACACCTCCTCCACAGCCCTCACCACACCCCCGTTTCGGTGGAATAATGCCTGATCTGACCTTCGACAAACTTCATGAGGAGTGCGGGGTATTCGCCATCTATGGCCACCCCGAGGCAGCCAATCTCGCGTACTTAGGGCTATATGCGCTGCAGCACCGCGGTCAAGAAAGCGCAGGAATTGCGTCCAGCGACGGCCGGAAGATCCACTGTATCCGGAAGATGGGGCACGTCGCCGACATCTTCACTCCGGATGCCCTGAACCAACTGCCGGGCGAACTGGCGATCGGCCATACCCGCTACTCAACAACGGGCGACACGGTTATTTTGAACGCCCAGCCACTCTCGGTCGCGTGCAACAAAGGGCAGATCGCAGTCGCTCACAACGGCAACATCACTAACGCGGCGGAGCTGAGGAGCGAGCTTGAGCGCGAAGGCTCCATTTTTCAGGCAACCAGCGACACCGAGGTCGTATTGCACCTGGTGGCTCGCTCCCGTGAACGGACGCTGTCGGCGGCATTGCGCGATGCATTGCTGCAGCTTGAGGGCGCCTTTTCACTGGTGTTTATTGCGGAAGATCGCATCATCGTCGCTCGCGATCCGCACGGTTTCCGGCCGCTTGCAATGGGCCAGCTTGAATTGAGCGACGGCCGCACGAGCTATGTCTTCGCTTCGGAAACCTGCGCATTCGATCTGATCAGCGCCGCCTATATTGGCGAGGTTGCTCCGGGCGAGATGGTGATTGTCGGCCCGGAAGGCGTAACGCGCGAACGCTACACGCCCGCCAAAGCTCCGGCGCAATGCGTCTTTGAACATGTCTATTTCTCGCGCCCCGACTCGCTTGTCTTTGGGCGCTCGGTTGCTCAATCGCGGGAAATGATGGGACGCCTGCTCGCTCGCGAGTATCCGGTGGAAGCCGACGTGGTTGTCCCGGTGCCGGATTCGGGAGTATCGGCGGCCATCGGATATGCCGCCGAATCAAATATTCCCTATCAGCAGGCACTGATTCGCAATCACTATGTGGGTCGCACCTTCATCGAGCCGTCGCAGGCGATTCGCGATTTCGGAGTCAAGCTGAAGCTGAATCCCGTGCGGCATCTTCTCGAAGGCAAGCGCGTAATCCTTGTGGATGATTCCCTTGTGCGCGGCACCACCAGCCGTAAAATCGTCCGCATGGTACGGCAGGCGGGCGCGCGGGAAGTACATCTGCGCATTTCGTGCCCGCCGACTATTTCACCGTGCTATTACGGCGTGGATACGCCTTCGCAAAACGAACTGATAGCGGCGCGGCACTCGGTTGAAGGCATCCGGCAGTATGTGGAAGCGGATTCGTTGGGATATTTGTCGCTGGAATCGCTGCACAAAGCGGTGGACGACAAAAATCAGCGCTTCTGCTATGCCTGCTACACGGGACAGTATCCCACGCCTCTCGTTCAAATTGAAGATCTTGCTTACTCGAAGTGCTAACTCCGGGTAAGCGCCTTCCGGCGCGGCCGTGCGCTTTTAAATTTCTTTAACTTTGAAACAGCGACTAAGGACGGTTACGTCCTTCTTTGCAGGTGAACATATATGAATCGGAGAAAATTCTTCGTATTTGCTCTTGGGGCAACGGCAGCATCGTCTCTGCCCTTGTTTTCGCGCCCCGTTCCCTACTGGCCCGATCATCGGGACGATGACGACCATGACGACCATCATGACGGTCGCGGTAAGCACGATGACCGGCACGATAATGGCAATTACTACGGCCAGTACAAGCACGATTCGGATTACCGCTTCCGCGGCAACGATTATGGAGAGCTACGGAAACAGTATAAAGGCCCTCGCAAATTCAAAGGCGCCCGGCCCCGCTTCGAGCGCGGCCAATACCTGTCCAACGATTGGCGCAGCCGCATGCGGCCCGTTCCGGTAGTGGTCATCCGCCAATTACCTCCGCCTCCTCCTGGTTACCAGTTTGGATACATCGACGGTTATGCGGTTTGTTATAACCCGACCACGCGAGTTATCGCCGACGTGCTCGATATCGTCAACACCGTAACGCGCTGACCCCTCGGCGCCGGCCCATTTCAACCGGCCTCGCCGTTCATCGCTTGAAGGATCAGCGCGTGCACACGCTCGGTTAGCGCGTGCCGGTCCTTCAAACTCATTCCCGAAGTTTCAATCGGCTTCATAATGCGCAACGTCACCGTCCCCGGCAGCGGCGTGCCGGAACCGTAGGGCAGAATTTTATGCGTGCCGATGAGCGCCGCCGGGACTATCGGTACGCCCGCGCGGATTGCGATGTAGGCGGCCCCCTCTTTGAACGGCTGCATGACGCCGTTATGGGAGCGGCCGCCTTCCGGGAAAATCAGTAGCGAAATACCGCGCTTTTGCACGACGTCGGCGGCCATTTGCATCGTTTTGACGGAAGCTCGCGGATCGTCGCGCGGAACCGGAATGTGCCCGGCCTGGCCGAGGTGCGTGCCTAAAAACGGGATTTTGAATAAGCCGCGTTTCGCGAGGAAACGGAATTGGATTGGAATGCTCGACAACACGACTGGCGTGTCCATGTAGCTTGCATGATTCGTTGCGAATACATAACTGCCCGCGGGATCGATGTGCTCCAATCCTTCGACTATGACACGCACGCCGCTCACCGACAGAAGAGATCTCGCCCAAACTCGCGCTGCACGCATTAGGGTATTACCCTTTTTGTCGAACAGCGAGGCAGCGATGCTGATCGATCCGAAAAAGATGGTCGAAAGAATGATTAGCGGATCCGAGAAAAGGTAAGCGCGTAAACGGGCGATCAAGGGACTATTGTATGAGGCACGGCGTTCGACTCCGCCGGTTTCAAAAGCGCGCGCGCTTCCCCGACGACGAATAATGAGCCCGTAAAGAAGACGGCTGCGTCACCAGGGGCTTGCCGGGCAAGTTCAATCGCTTCCTCGATGGTGGCCGCCGCGATTGCGTTCGGATGGCCGGTCATTTGCAGAATCGCCTCCGGACGGAGCGCACGCGGAAAATTCGGCGCCGTCACGATCAGTTTCGAAGCCAGCGGGAAAAGTTGGCCGGTTACTTCGTCGATCGCCTTATCCCGCATAGCGCCATAGACGATCCATACGGGGCGATCTTTGTGGAATTCACGAATGTAAGAAGCAAGGGCGCCGGCGCCGGAAGGATTATGAGCGCCGTCGAGCACGAAATCCGGATGACGCGAGACAAATTCCAGGCGCCCCGGCCAGCGCGTTCTGGCGAGCCCGGCGGCAATGGCGCTCGTCGGAATACTCAACTCCCGGCACGCGAGGATTGCATTTAGCGCGTTATCGGTCTGATGCCGTCCGGGCAGCGGGCAATCGAAGCGATTTCCATTGAAGGTGAAGCTTGAGCCGTATGGCGAGAGCGCAATGTCGCCGATCTTGTGATCTTCCGCCGAAATGATCTTGCAGCCGAGTTCCGCCGCCCGTGCAAGAATCACCTGTTCGGCCGCGGGGTGCTGCCGGCCGACCACGACCGGTACGCCCGGCTTCAGAATGCCGGCTTTCTCCGAAGCGATCGATATGAGCGTTTTGCCCAGGAAAACCTCGTGGTCGTAGTCGACCGGCGTGATGACGCACAGTGAGGGCATCACCACATTTGTTGCATCCAGACGCCCACCGAGCCCTACTTCGAGAACCACCGCATCGGTTTGATCCTGGAAGGCGAGAAAGGCCATCGCGGTGACGGTTTCGAAATACGAAGGGTGCGCGTCGAGTTCTCCGGCGTCGAGCATGGCCTCGGCCCGGCGATGCACGATTTCGAATATCTCGACGAACCGGGACTCAGAGATAGGGCGGCCGTCGATTTGTATCCGTTCGGTGGGGGAGATGAGGTGCGGTGACGTGTACAGCCCCGTTCGCAGGCCGGCGAATTGAAGAGCGGAGGCGATCATGGCGCACGTCGATCCCTTGCCGTTTGTGCCCGCTACATGAATGAAGCGCTGGGGCCGTTCGGGATTGCCGAGTGCGCCGAGCAACTTTTGCATGCGCTCGATGCCGAATTTGGCGCCGGCCTTCAGTTCGTTGCCGAGCGAATAGAGATAGCGGACGGAATCGGGATAGCTCACGGCGTAACGCTCCGGTACCGGCGATAAAACACGAGGGCTATGACATATAAAAGAGCGCAGCCACCGAGTAGTTTTGCTTCGAACAACCATGGGGCTTTCACGTCCCCGGTCGGAATAAACGAGAATCCGATTGCAAGAACCGACACGCCGAGTCCTGCCAGCGCGGCGAAGCGCTGCTTGAATTTCCAGGCAGCGCCGAATATGTACAGAAATGGAATGAAGAGCGTAATCACGGACATATCGACCGTGATCTGGTAAGCCGCGCGAAACGTTTCTCCCAACTGGCTGATGACTAGAAGAATGCCGGAACCGATGCCCAACACTAAAATGGAAAGATAAGGCGTGCCGTAGCGTGGATGCAGCTTTCCGAATGCGGGAGGCAGCAGGTTTCCGATGCCCAGCACGAAAGGCAATCGGGCGGAGGCGCCGATGTAGGTTCCGAGCTGGCCGCCGACGCTCAATAGAATGCAGGCCGCAATCGCAACCGGCGCCCAGGTCCAGCCAATTCTGCCGGCGGCTTGCGTTCCCGCCTGGGTAAGACCAATCACAGGGCTAACGTTATCGGGAGAGAGAAACACCAGGATAGAGGCCGTGCCTACGACGTAAAAGAGCACGACAAGAGCTGTGCTGATCCAGGTCGCCCGGAAGATCGTGCATTTCGGATCGCGTATTTCACCACTGAGTATGGGGCTGAGTTCCAGCCCTGTCATGCCGAACGCGAGTTGGGACCAGAAGTTCAGCTTGCTCCAGTGCCAGTTCGGCAGAATTCGAAAGTGAGTTGCCGAGCCATAACGAAAAACGAAAACGATCGCGGCGATCGCCAGAATCACCCAAATGAGATAGACTCCCGCTCCCCCGAGATTGTCCACCCATTTGGCCACACGAAGCCCCGCATAGTTCGCGGCCACAATGAAGACCAGAAGTACAAGGGCGGCCGGTAGCACGATTTTTGAGTTTTCGGCGTACGGCGCGGTTTGCGGAAAAGAGGAAGCGAGCATGCCGATGGTGGCAATTAGAACGCTAGGAACCCAAAAAAGATTGTTTACGTAGTAAAACCACGCGCAGGCGAACCCGTGCCATTCGCCAAAGGCTTCGCGAGTCCAGATGTAGAACCCGCCTTGTTGGGGAAAAAGGCGGGACAGGCGCGCGACCACGAACGCCGAGGGGACCAGAAAGAAAATCGCCGCAAGCAGCCAGAGCGATAACGATCCGGAGCCGGCGTGCGCCGCGGCGGCGATCCAGCGCGTGCTGACGATTGCGGCAACGTTGAACAGAACCAGGTCGCGCAGGCCGAGTTCGCGTCTGAGTTCCACGGTCTGTTCAGGCATGCGGTGGCAGAAGGCGGATTACCGATCAATCCGCATACTCTAGCTTATTCTGGCTATCGCGCAGCATCACGCTCGATGCCGGTTCCGCCGTCTTCACCGTGAGCGTTGAGCCGTCTTCGAAATCGATGTACAAACTCGCGTCGTCCTGCCGGGCCGCCTTCACGATTCTTTCGTGGATCAAATTCGTGAGTTTGTGATTAGCCGCCATTTTAATTAGGTCCTCCGTTTTCGATGTCTTTGCCGCTGCCGTTTCGGCAACGGCGCGTTTGTGTGGAAATACAGTTTATAGGCCGCGATCCAGTCCGTCGAGATCGCGTCCTGGGCGGCTGACATTTCGATATCGCCATTGCACACCATGACATGAAGCCGGTCCTCCAGCGCGTCTTTGACGTGTGCGTTCCATTCAAGACCGGAATAAGGCTGCGGCCAGAGATTCCGAATGCTATTAGAGCCGCCAAGTTCGAGACTGATCAGATGATCCACCTCGTAAGCCCGGAGCGGAGGGTTCACTACGCCATATTCCGCGAATACTCTGCGCTTGAGAGATGCCGGCACAGACCGTACCTTCTTTGTGTATCCGGGCGTGCAGACATCGTCCTTGGAAACCGCCATTGTGGCTCCCGGCGTACGGCCCCTCGCTGGGAGCGATCCAGGTTCCAGCGCGCCTGGACTTCGGGCCGGCACACGGCACGAAACCAACCCTAGCGATACTACAGCCAAAACGTAAGCTGCCGGTTTTGTTTTATGCATCCCTCAACACGAGGATAAACTGACGGCGGCGGACGTCCCCAGTCAAATTTCGGGCAAGCGGCGTGTCAGTCGTTTGGGATATACTCACTAGCACTTAGACACTAGCCTCATGCGTACGAGCTTTCTTCTACCCGCTGCCCTGGCTATGGGCTATTTGCCGCTGCTGCACGCGGCGGCTCCGGCAATCGATTTCGACCGGCAGATCCGCCCGATCCTCTCCGACAACTGCTTCACTTGCCATGGTCCCGACGAGAAGCACCGCATGGCCGGCCTCCATTTCGATACGAAAGAAGGCGCTTTTTCGAAGCAGGGCGTGATTGTGCCGGGCGATTCGGCCCACAGCAAGATGTACTGGCGGGTCAGCAATCCGAACCCGGCATTGCGCATGCCGCCGGCCTACGCCAACCGCAAGCTCACGCCGGAACAAATTGAAACGATTAAGAATTGGATCGACTCCGGGGCGAAGTGGGAAACGCATTGGGCGTTCGTGCCTCCAAAACGACCGGATGCGCCGGTTGTCAAGGACGCGAAGTGGGTACGTACTCCCATTGATCAGTTCGTTCTGGCAAAGCTGGAGTCGCAGGGCCTGCAACCTTCACCCGAGGCCGACAAGCCGACGTTGCTCCGCCGCGTAACGTTCGATCTGACGGGCTTGCCGCCGACCGCTGCCGAACTCAACGCTTTTCTGGCCGACAAGTCGCCCGATGCCTATGAAAAAGTAGTCGATCGCTTGCTCGCGTCGCCGCATTATGGCGAGCGAATGGCGATGCAGTGGCTGGACTTTGCGCGCTATGCCGATACCCATGGCTATCACATCGACAGCGCGAGAGAGATGTGGCTGTGGCGTGACTGGGTGATCAAGGCGTTCAACACCAACATGCCCTATGACCAGTTCACGATCGAGCAACTCGCGGGCGATCTGCTGCCGCATCCCACCCAATCCCAATTGATCGCGACCGGCTTCAACCGCAATCACATGATCAATTTCGAGGGCGGCGCGATCCCGGACGAATACCAGAACGAATATATTGTGGATCGGATTGAGGCGACATCCACCACCTGGCTCGGCATTACGCTCGGCTGCGCTCGCTGCCATAACCACAAGTACGACCCGCTTACCCAGAAAGACTTCTATAGTTTTGGCGCGTTCTTCAACGGAGTGCCCGAAAAAGGGCTTGACGGCCAGAAGGGTAATGCGGTTCCGTTCCTGCAAGTCCCGGACGCCAAACAAGCCGACATGAAAAGTATTTTGGTGAAGGCGATTGAGGCCAAAGATGCGGAGCTTGACTTGGCGGAAACTGCTTGGGAGCAGCGCCAGCGCGAAATGCCGGTTTCCGACGTAACATCGGGCCTGATAAGCGAATACACATTCGACGACACGCTTGCCAACGCCCTGACGGCAGATGCTCCGGCGAAGGTAGTAAGCGGGAAATTGAGTTACACAGACGGGCGGCTCGGCAGGGCGGCCGATCTCGACCAAGAACCCCATTTATCATTTGGCGACTTGGGCCGGTTTACTAAGACGAGTCCCTTTACCGTGGCGTTATGGCTGAGGCCGGATGGACCTTCCGGCATGGAAGTGATGCAACGCTATGAGAAATCGCCGAAAGAAGGACCAGGGTACGAGATTGCGCTCGATTATGCGAATAAGGATCGCTGCGCGGTGATTGTGCGGCTGCGGGGTACGGGGCCGGATTCAGGGATTGCGGTGAAATCGAAGGCCGGGGTCGAGGTCGACGGCTGGAGCCACGTTGTGGTGTCCTACGACGGGTCGGGAAGAGCCACGGGTGTACAGATTTATATCGATGGGCGCAATAGCCCCATTGAGATCGTGCAGAACAAATTAGCGGGCGATTTTGCGAGCGGCGGTGAACTGCAAATCGGCAACAAAGATTGGGGGACGGCGTTTAAAGGCCAACTCAGCGATCTGCGCATCTATAACCGGCGCCTGTATAGCAGCGAAGCGATGCAACTTGGATTGTTGAATCCGGTTCATACGGTGCTTGCAATTGCCGGCGATCGGCGGTCCGAGGACCAGAAGAAGTGGCTGCGGGCCTATTTCCTGAGCGACGTTGCGAACAACACGGAAAAACAGAAACAGACGGATCTGGAAGCCCTCAACAAAGGCCTGGATGAGATCAACCGCGAAATTCCATCGACCATGATTATGGGCGAAATGCAGAAGCCGCGTGAAACCTTCATTCTGGCGCGGGGCGATTACCGCAATCGCGGCGAACAGGTCTTTCCGAACACGCCTTCCGTTCTGCCGCCGCTGCCGAAAGACGAGCCGGCAAACCGGCTGACGCTGGCGAAGTGGCTTGTCGATTCGGGAAATCCGCTGACCGCGCGTGTAGCGGTGAATCATTTCTGGCAAATGTATTTTGGCATCGGCATCGTAAAGACGGCCGAAGATTTTGGCTCGCAGGGCGATCCGCCGAGTAACCAGCAACTGCTCGACTGGCTCGCGACGGAGTTCATGCGGACAAGATGGAACGTCAAGGCGATGCAGCGGCTGATTGTCACCTCCGCGACGTATCGGCAGGTTTCGAAAGTAAGTCCGGAAATGCTCGAGAAAGACCCTGAAAATCGGCTGCTTGCAAGGGGCCCGCGTGTCCGCCTGCCGGCCGAAATGGTTCGAGACAACGCGCTCGCAGTCAGCGGTTTGATGAACGAGAAAATCGGCGGCCCGAGCGTCTTTCCGTACCAGCCAAAGGGTATTTGGGAAGAGATGGCATTTGGCGGCAACTTCTCTGCTCAGACGTATGTGCAGAGCCACGGCAAGGACCTGTATCGCCGCGGCATGTATACATTTTGGAAACGCACGGTTCCGCCGCCGGAGCTGAACACACTCGACGCTCCCGATCGGGAGAAATGCACGGCGCGCCGTGGCACAACGAATACGCCATTGCAGGCCCTGGTGCTGATGAACGACCCGACCTATATCGAAGCTTCGCGCGCTTTGGCCGAGCGCGATTTACGCGAGGGAGGGACCACGGATGCGGACCGTATCCGGTATGCGTTCCGGCTTGCGACAGATCGAGATCCGTCGCCGCAGGAATTAAGCATTCTGGAGGCGCTCTACAAAAAGGAGCTTGCGCACTATCAATCCGACAAGAGCAGCGCGCAAAAACTCGTGGCCGTGGGCGAATCGAAGGCAAACTCCCAGGTCGATCAAAGCCAACTGGCGGCATGGACGCTGGTGACCAGTACAATTCTCAACATGGACGAAGCGATTACAAAGAACTGAGGCGTAGCATGGAGCCGATTCGGGAACAGGAATTAATCATGACACGGCGGCAGTTGTTCGGCCGCACAAGTAAGGGCATCGGCGTAATGGCGCTGGCGTCGTTGCTAAATCCGGAGTTGTTTGCCGCCGAAGCGAGAGACCCGAAGACGGGCGGATTGGTTGGTCTGCCGCACTTCGCGCCGAAAGCGAAACGAGTCATATTTCTGCATCAATCCGGCGCGCCGTCGCAGATCGATCTCTTCGATTACAAGCCCAAGCTGGCGGAGCTTGCCGGAACGGAGCTGCCCGATTCGGTGCGAAAAGGACAGCGCATCACGGGCATGACATCGAACCAGAACTCGTTGCCGGTTGCGCCGTCGATGTTCAAATTCCAGCGCGCGGGCGAGAACGGGACCTGGATCAGCGAACTGCTGCCACATACGGCGAAGGTCATCGACGACATCACGCTGATCAAGACGATGAACACCGACGCTATCAATCACGATCCGGCGATCACATTCATCCAAACAGGCTTTCCTCAGCCAGGCCGCGCAAGCATGGGCTCCTGGATTACGTACGGCTTGGGAAGCGAAAATCAGAATCTGCCGTCGTTTGTCGTTCTAATCTCGCAGGCAAATGCATTGAATCGCGACCAGCCGTTGTTCACGCGGCTGTGGTCGAGCGGTTTCTTGCCCTCCAAATATCAAGGTGTACGGTTCCGTGCGTCCGGGGACCCGGTTCTTTATCTGGCAAATCCGGAAGGCATCGACGGGCAGACCCGCCGGACGATGCTCGATAGCCTCGCCGAACTGAACCATATCACTGAGCAGAGCTTTGGAGATCCGGAGATTTCGACGCGCATCACGCAATACGAGATGGCGTACCGGATGCAGTCCTCGGTTCCCGATCTGACGGACTTATCTAAGGAGCCAGACAGCACCTTCGAGCTGTACGGGCCGGATTCGCGCAAACCTGGGACATACGCAGCCAACTGCCTGATGGCTCGCCGTCTGGCCGAGCGCGGCGTGCGTTTCATCCAGCTCTATCATCGCGGCTGGGATCAGCACAACGATCTGCCCCGCGATATCGCGCTGCAATGCAAAGGGACCGACCAGTCTTCAGCCGCGCTGGTGGCCGACCTGAAACAGCGAGGACTGCTGGACGATACTCTGATTGTCTGGGGCGGAGAATTCGGGCGGACCGTGTACTGCCAGGGCCACCTCACCAAAACGAATTATGGACGCGACCATCATCCACGCTGCTTCGCCATGTGGCTGGCTGGCGCGGGCATGAAACGCGGGTTCGTTTTGGGCGAAACCGACGACTATTCCTATAATTCGATTTCCGATCCGGTGCCCATTCACGATCTGCAGGCGACCATTCTTTACAACCTGGGAATCGATCACACACGCCTCACCTACAAGTTCCAGGGACGGCATTTCCGCCTGACGGACGTAGCTGGCAACGTCATCAAGAAGGCGCTTGCGTAAACGCCGGTTTTGCGGCTGTCCGGACCCGCTCGCTGACGCGATGCGGCTCTCTCGAAAGCCTGGCCCTACAGGAAATTCATAGTCTGTTGTAGGACCGAGGCATGCCTCGACCGCTTTAGCTCCACCGAAAGAATCCCACTCCGCATGGGATAATCGGAACGTGGAGACTGCTGAGAAGTTTGAGCTAAACCAGCCCGAAGAGCTTTACGCGCGCATTGATGAGGACCCTGAAAATGCACTTGGCGATGCTGTCCTCACGACCACGCTAGACAAGGCGCTGAATTGGGCGCGGAAGAACTCAATTTGGCCCATGACGTTCGGTCTTGCGTGCTGCGCCATCGAAATGATGTCGATGACCGATGCGCGCTATGACGTTTCGCGCTTCGGCGCCGAAGTTTTCCGGGGCTCGCCGCGCCAATCGGACCTGATGATCATCGCCGGCCGCGTGGCGAACAAGATGGCGCCGGTCATCCGGCAGCTTTATCGGCAGATGCCCGAGCCCAAATGGGTGATTTCAATGGGCGCCTGCGCCACTTCCACCGGCGTGTTCAACAACTATGCGCTGGTGCCGGTCAATCAAGTAGTTCCCGTCGACGTGTTCGTGCCGGGCTGTCCTCCCCGGCCGGAGCAGTTGATCTACTCGCTGATGCTTTTGCAGGAGAAGATCGCGAACGAACGGGGCAGCCTGAAGAAGACACTCAACCTGGGATAGATGGCGGGTCGCGCTGGGGTCTATTCCGCCGCGATCGGGCCGCCTTTCACGCGTTTCAAAAGCCAGACAATAGGCACACACGCGAAACAGGCGAGCGCCATATACCGGAAATCGTCAATATAGGACCAGAGCGCGGCCTGTTGAGAGACGGCATTCTGGAGCATGCCATACGCCTGCTGGTGCGCCGTAGCCGCCCCGCTTTGTCCGGCGAGTGCCTGGGCAAAGGCGTCCAGGGAGTGCTGTACGGCAGGTTCCGTCGGGGAAAGGTGCTGCACCAGTTCGTTTTGATGCAGTTGCTGATGCCGGACCAGAATGGTGTTGACGAGCGAGATGCCAACGCTGCCGCCGACATTGCGCATCAGATTGAATAATCCGCTTCCATTCCCGATCTTCTCCGGGGCCAGATCTCCGAGTGTTGTCGTCGATAGGGGAACGAATACGAGGCCGAGCGAAAAACCGCTGATTACGATGGGCCACAGCAAGGACCAAGGCGATATTTGCAGAGTGAGTCCTCCCCATATAAAACTGCAAATTCCAAAGACGGTGAAGCCAAGAGACACAAGCACGCGCGTATCGAGTTTTGAAACGAGAAAACCCACCAGGGGCATGGCAATAATAGACCCGATGCCGCGCGGAGACACGATGAATCCGGCGGCAAATGCCGAATAATCCATCATGGTTTGGTAGAACAACGGCAACAGCGTAACGGCTCCATAAATGGCGGCGCCGAACATAAAGATAAGCACGCAGCCTACGGTAAAGTTGCGGTTGCGGAAGATGGTCAAATCAACCAGTGGGTATTTCTTTTTGAGCTGCGAAATGACGAACAGGACGAAGCAGACAACCATCACGATGAAAGCCCAGCGAATCCAGGTGGAGCCGAACCAGTCGTCCTCCTGGCCGCGATCGAGGATAAGTTGCATGCAGCCTAGCCAAAGAGCCAGCAGCCCGAAGCCGATGCTGTCCAGTTTGCCCGGCTTGGCGTTCGCGATATACGGAGGGTCCTCAATAAAGCGGGAAATCATGAATATCGCTAAGACGCCAATGGGGATATTGATATAAAAGGCCCACCGCCAGGAGTAAGTGTCGGTAAGCCATCCGCCGAGGGTCGGCCCGAGCACGGGGGCAACGACTACGCCGAGTCCGAACAGGCCCATGGCCATGCCACGCTTCTCAGGCGGAAAGCTTTCCGTGAGAATCGCTTGCGATAGAGGTTGTAGCGCGCCTCCGCCCGCGCCCTGCATCAACCTCGCGATCAGGATTACCAGCAGGCTGCCCGCGGCTCCGCAGAAGAATGAAGAAATCGTAAATATGACAATTGACGCGATTAGAAAGCGTTTGCGGCCAAAGCGAAGCGAGAACCACGCACTGGCTGGAAGCACTACCGCGTTCGATAGCAGATAAAACGTAAGTACCCAGGTAGCTTCATCGGTCGATGCCGAAAGGCTGCCGGCAATGTAAGGGATACAAACAGCCGCGATTGAGGTGTCGATGACTTCCATGAAAGCCGGAAGCACCACTGCGGCCGCGATTAGCCAGGGATTCACTCCTGGCTTTCGATTTTGGACAGAAATATCCTGTTGTGCGGTCATGCGTTGACAACGGCTTGTCCTCTTCCGCTGCCGCGAAAGCGGTTACCTATCTCAAGATGCAGCCGAACCGTCCAGAGATGCTGGAGAAGAATTAGTAAATTCAAATTCATTAGCTGCCGGCCGGCGGAGGAATCCGGGGTTTGCGCTGCTCGCAGCGTTGGTGATGGCGCTCGGCCCTGCGCCAATACGCCGGGCGATGTGCTCCGCCTGATTCTTCGGCACAGCGTGGGGCGTTGCGGTCGTGGGCATGACGCTTGGGTTCGCAGGTTCATTCGTCGGAACACGGTTGATGAGCAGCCTGCTCTTTGAAGTGAAGCCGAGTGATCCCATTACCTACGCCGGAGTTGCGGTCGTGCTGGGCGTGGTTGTGTTGCCGGCAACCTATCTCCCCGCGCGGCGCGCGGCCAAACTGGACCGATTGATTGCGTTGCGACAGGAATAATCGATAGAAATAGCACGTGTTTCGCCGGTATCGTTCGCCGCAGCCGGCAGATTCGCTCCTAGAACGCGAAAGCGCCCAGCCCGCGGAGATTTGTATTATCATTGAGGGCCGGAAATTGGCGGCATCCCTGGGTGAGATAGGACAAGGTCGAGTGATTCCACAGGCGGAAGAGCCCGTAATTACATCGCTAAGCCCATTGCCTTCCGGACAGGGAGGACCATCATCTTCAGCATCGCTGGTAGCACCAATGCTTGCCATCGAACGGGAGCCGAGAGAGTAGTCACCGTATTCGCGATAGTGTCTCTGGTGGCCGGCTCCTGCAATGCCTCGTTGAAAGAGAAACACGTGAAAACGCGAATGCGCACATCGTCCCAAATCCGCCTGGCGCTTGCCTTCTTGAGTTCAATTGCACTGCTTCCCGCTCAAATGTCGAACACGCTGCATCAAGATCGTTCAATCCGTGCACCGATAAATCAGATCGAACGCTTCATCGAGAAAGGGATGGACAAGACCGGCGCGCCGGGAGTCGCCGTGGCGATCGTTTATCGGGACAAGATCGTGTACCTGAAGGGCTTCGGCGTTCGCAAGGCCGGACAACCAGCGCGCGTCGATCCAGACACTATCTTTCAATTGGCGTCGGTGTCGAAACCGATAGCCTCTACAATAGTGGCCAATCTTGTTGGCAAGCGAGAGATCAAATGGGATGACAGGATTGTCGACCTCGATCCGGGATTCCGGTTATCTAATCCGGAAGTTACGCAGCGGTTGACCATACGCGACCTCTTGTCTCATCGCAGTGGTTTGCCGACTTCTTCGGGAGATGTGCTCGAGGACCTTGGATTCTCACGCCCCGAGATATTGCATCGAATGCGCCTGTTGCCCTTGGTTGGGGTATTTCGAAAGCACTATGAGTACAGCAATTTCGGATATACCGAAGGAGCTATCGCCGCCTCGAAAGGAGCGCACGAGCGATGGGAGGATCTTGCCGGGGAGCGCCTCTTCAAGCCATTGGGAATGACCTCTACCAGCTATCGCTGGTCCGATTACAGAGACGCCATCGACAAAGCCGCTATCCACGTCATTGTCGACGGAAAGGCCGTAGCCCGCTATCAACGCAATCCTGACGCCGAAGCTCCAGCCGGAGCCGCCAGTTCTTCAGTGCGAGACCTTGCGCAATGGTTGCGCCTGCAACTGGACGGCGGCACTTGGAACGGCAAAGAGATCGTGGCGGCTCAGGCGCTAAAAGAGACCCACTCCCCTCAAATCGCGACTGGTAAAGATCACGTTACCGGGGGAACCTCATATTACGGTCTGGGATGGAACGTGAACTACGACCTGTCCGGCAAGCTGATTCTCAGCCATAGTGGCGCTTTCTTTCTAGGCGCCGGCACAGCTGTCAGGCTCTCACCGTCCGATCGGCTTGGAATCGTAGTACTTACTAATGCATTGCCGACGGGATTGGCCGAGGCGATCACCAGTACATTTTTCGACTTGTATAGGCAAGGGAAGCCGTCTCAGGATTGGCTCACCTTATACAGCCAACTCTTTAAGTCCATGATCGACAACGATAATAACGCCAGTACCGATTATTCCAAGCTGACCCCTCCCGCTTCCCCCACTCCCAGCGGCCCTCTGTCTGCATATGTGGGAACTTACAGGAATGACTACTACGGCAACATTGAAGTCAACGAAAAAGGCGGGTCGTTATGGCTGCGTCTGCCAGACCAAGGCGCCCTGTACACTCTTACACACTGGAATGGGAAAACCTTCACCTACCGATTCGAAGCCGAACAGTCTATCGGCACACGGGGAGTCGTATTCACTCTAAGCGGTGTTCCTCATATGCTGATCGAGAATCTGGCGCTCGAAGGGAACGGGGTTTTCACCCGAACCGGCCGGTAATGTGGGTAATTTCTCAACGAAAGCTGGAGCCATCGTAAAGTGTATGTTCTCTACAGTTCGTCCAACTTTGTCCGCCGCTCTGATTCTCACGGCCTTTTCGACGCTCAATGCGCAGGCGCTCGCGCCGGTCAATCCGAAAGCTCTGGTGAAGAAAATCCAGGACGAACTTTCCGGACCTGTGATCAATGACGGCAAGCCCAATCCCAACGTTCCGCACGGCGAATTCCTCCACGGCACAATCACGAATTCGAAAATCTATCCGGGCACGGAAAATGACTTTCAAGTCTATATCCCCGCTCAGTACGATCCGGCGCGGCCAGCGTGCCTGTTGCTGAAACTCGACGGCTTGGGCAGTTACGAGGGGACCGTGCTCGACAATCTCATCGCTAAGCAGGCAGTGCCGGTCATCATTGGCGTCGGCATCACGCCGGGCACAATCTGGAAAGATCCGGCCGGAACGCCGAACCGCCGCGCAGTTCGCTTCAACCGTTCCTACGAGTTCGACAGCATGAACGATCATTTTCCCGACTTCGTGCTGAATGAATTGCTTCCGGCCGTGCGAAAGTTGAAGACTCATGAGGGACGGCCGATCAATCTTTCGCCGAACGGTAATGACCATGCCGTCACCGGGGGCAGCACCGGCGGCATCGGTTCATTCACGTTAGCGTGGCGGAGACCCGACCAATTTACCCGTGTCTATTCCATGATTGGAACGTTTGTTTCCATGCGCGGCGGCCATGAATACCCGGCGCTCATTCGCAAGACCGCTCCCAAGCCGATTCGTATTTTCCTCGAAGACGGTTCGACCGATGCGTGGAACCCACTTTTCGGCTCCTGGTACGAAGCCAATCTCAGTATGGAGTCCGCCCTGACGTTCGCCGGCTATGATATTGCTCATGCCTGGGGCCACCACGGCCATGATGACCGCCCCGGCAAAGTGATTTTTCCCGATGTGATGCGGTGGCTTTGGCGTGACTACCCGGCCCCGATCAACGCCGGCGTGTCACAGAACAGCACACTTCAGGAAATCACCATCTCGGATGAGGGCTGGCACAAAATCCCGCAGTCCTTCCAGGCCGCGGCCGGGCTCGCGGCCAACGCCGAGGGCGATGTCTATCTAAGCGACCCTTCCGCGATGACCATCTATCGTATCGGCGCCGGCGGCAAGCCGGCCATCTTCCGCAAGCGGATCGCGGTTGCCGGTCAAGCTTTTGGTCCAAACGGTACGCTCTTCGGCATTGTTCCCGGAGAGAGAAGAATCGTCAAGCTGGATGCGCAGGGCGCCAGCCGCACCGTCGCCAAAGGCATTGTAGGCCGCGGCATCGTCGTGACACATGCCGGTACTCTCTACGTCAGCGAACCTGGCGCGCACAACGACATGCCTAGCCGGATCTGGCAGATCAAACCGGGCGGCGAAAAGAGAGTTGTCGATCAAGGACTTCGGTCCGCTTCCGGGATCGCTTTTTCACCGGATGGTTCGCTTTTCTACGCCGCCGAGAACACCACGAAATGGATTTACAGCTATGTCGTTCAACCCGACGGCTTTCTCGAAGACAAACAAGCTTTTTATTGGCTGCACATGACCGACATCCCCAATGACAGCGGCGCTCAGGATATTGCGGTAGATACGCACGGAAATCTATATGTAGCGACCCGGATGGGAGTTCAGATATCTGACCAGAACGGTCGCGTCCGCGCCATCCTACCACTGCCTTCGCCGAGCGGTCCCGTACGCGGCCTCTGCTTTGGAGGCGAGCATTTCGATTTCCTCTACGTCACCGACGGCGCACAGGTTTTCAGGCGCCGGATGAATGTATCGGGCGTTGCTCCGTGGGCTGCTCCAGTTGCCTTTCCCAGTCAGGGCGCAGGCTGATCGCATCGTAACCTTTGAGGCATGGCTCTCGCTCATATACGCGAGCGCCATCCGCTATGCGGGCGGAGTTGGGGGTTCGTAACCGGTCAACCCTTCGCTCGCACGAGCGGGATCGTAATTTGGATTTGGCCTTGGCATCGACGCATTCACCGATGTTCGCCAATCGGCCAATAGCTCGTGTAACTTCTTCGCTCGCGCAGGTTCCCGGCGAACGAGATTGCGTCGTTCGCCGGGATCGTCGGCGAGGTGAAATAGTTCGAGACGGCTGTCTTCATAGAACTCAATTAATTTCCATTCCCCGAGCCGAACCGCGCCTGCCGGTTTGCCGCCTTGGTCGCTGTAATGGGGATAATGCCAGAAAAGCGGACGCTCGGTGAGATGACCGCTCCGCAACAGCGGACGAATGGAAACGCCGTCGACCTTTCCGAGTCGCGCGCCGGCGGCTTCACACAACGTTGGGGCAAGATCGACGCTCGAAATAGGGTCGTTGATCACGCTCCCGGCGCGGGTCGTGCCCGGCCACCGAATCATGAGCGGCTCGCGAATTCCCCCTTCATACACGTGTCCTTTGCCCGCGCGCAGCGGCGAATTGTTAGTGACAGGCCGGGGACGCCTGCTCTGATAGCGAACGCCGCCATTGTCGGAGAAGAACACAACAATGGTGTTCTTCGCTTTCCCCGAGTCGTCCAACGCCTTGAGTAAACGTCCCACCGAAAGATCGGCGGTTTCGACCATGGCGCAATAGATTGGGTCGACATCCGCCGTATTTCGCTTGCGATACTTATCGACTAACTCATCCGGCGCTTGCAACGGCATATGTACAGTGAAGTGCGATTCGTACAGGAAGAATGGCCGTGAAGGGTTTTCCCGTATGAATCGCGAGCCTTCCAACGTCAAGCGCTGTGTGAGAAACTCGCCCGGCTCCAGTTTGAGACCAGGCAACGTCAACGGGCCGAAGTACGTCGGCGGACTTCCGGCAGCGGTTCCACCGATATTGATGTCGAACCCCTGGTCGGTTGGTAAATAGCCTGTTCCGCCAAGATGCCATTTGCCAATGGCAGCGGCCTTGTAGCCAGCCGGATGCAGCGCTTCCGCAATAGTCGTTTCGCCGAGCGGCAATTCCTGATTAAACGAGGGAGTGAGCAACTTCGCGTAAGGCCATTGCTTGCGGCCGGGAATCCAATCCGTGAGATGAAGCCGCGCGGGATACTTGCCGGTCAGGATGCTTGCCCGTGTCGGCGAGCAAACAGGACACGCCGCATAGGCGTTCGTGAACCGCGCGCTCTCCGTCGCAAATCGATCCAAGTTCGGAGTGTCGATAAACGCGTTGCCGTATGGCCCGGTGTCGTGCCAGCCGAGGTCATCCATCAGGATGAACAGGATGTTCCACGCCGGTTTGCTGGCCGCTGTTGTCACGGCCGCGAGCCCGCCTGTCGCTAATTGTAAAAATGTTCGTCGCTGCATGTTTTCAATCGAAAATTGAAGGCGCGTTACCAGTAGAACTCAACCTGAACTGCACTTCAGGGGATTATTACGCTTGCCCCGAGGGTACGGAAGCCTGAAAGTAATTGACGTTCAGGCGCCCAAAGAGCATGGTTCCACGCATCACTTGCGCCGCATGTGAAAATCCGGCTTGTTTCAGCATCGTGAGAATCCGGTCCTCCGAGTTGCCTTTCAGGCGCTCGCTTGAATGAAGCATGCGCGCAAGCGAGCCATGCGGGCGGCTTCCCGGCCCGGCGAAATCGACCATATGAAGGGAGGCGCCGGGCTTAAGAACCCGCCGGATTTCGCGCAACGTGTTTCCTCTCTCGCCCTCTGGGAGGTGGTGAAACATAAAGGACGAGAACACTCGATCGAAAGACGCGGCGGCATACGGCAGGTTGTCTGAAAAACCCTGATCGAATTGAACACCGATCTCTGCTTGTTGCGCCTTTCGTCTAGCTCGCGCGAGCGCTCTCGGATCGGGATCGAGCCCAACGACCTCGATGCCTGGGTGAAGGCGTTTGATTACTGCGGCCAGTGTTCCCGTGCCGCAGCCAATATCGAGTACGCGATCCCCGGGCCGGACGGCCGCTTGCTCGAGCAGCGCCTTTCGTGTCTTATCGCCACCGAGCAATTTCACGAGCGGATCGTAAAGCGGCAGCATCCAGTCGCGGCCCGCGGCGGGAAGATAGCTTCTTTGAACGTTCGTCATTGTTTGAATCCTTTGTCATCCCCATATTGAGATCTACACGGTCGAAGACGATAATTGCGCCTCTAAACGAGACTGTCCTCTAAACAAGAATTCTGCCGCTCGGACTCTTGACGGGCCCATTGCCGCCAGTGCAAGCGAGAGGGCTGGCAGGTCTGAATTGTTTCTGTATACTTTTCGCGCCGAACCCAAAAGCGAAAGAAGGAACCAGCTAAAGATCAGCCCAACGGCGAGCTTCCGATAAGGTGTGTTTGCCATAAAACAGTTCCCTTATTGCGTTGCTACATTCGTTACTTCGCTGGTAAGTTTCAGAAGGTTGTCCCAGCGCTCGTCTCCTAATTGGCGGCGCAATTGAGCTTGCACTTTCTCCCATCGAGAAACGCCACGCTGAAGTTGCACTTCTCCGGCTTTCGCAAGCCGTATCCGCCGTTCCCGCCGGTCTTTACCTTCCTGCTTCGCGATCCAGCCGTGGCGGTCCATGATCTCCAGCGTTCGGGTCAAAGTCGTGCTGTCCATCGAAAGCATCCGTCCCAAAGCGCCTTGGGATACTTCTCCGGCGCGCGAAAGCACTTGCAGAATCGTGAACTGAGTCGCTCGGATACCAAGCGGGCGCAAAGCATCGTCATACAGTTGCGCCAGCGCCCGCGATGCTCGCCGGAAGTTGGCGCACATACAGGGCAAATCGGGAAATGCCGCAGGAGACTTGTTCACGAAACGATAGATGTATATGCATCTTGTTTAGTTGCAACATCTGTCAATCTGAAGAGAGATCCCACGGCCGCATTGCGCGGACAAAATTGATTCTTCTTCTTGACACATCAACCGCCCTCGGTATAACATTCCGGGGATAGGTTCCGTGTACGGTAACGGAACACTTATTGCATGAAGTAGCTGTCTCGTATCGCCATTTCGGAGTCCGGGAGGAATCAGAATGTCCACGTCCGACTTTTGGACTAAACGGCTAGTCCAGATGCTCTTGCTGTTGTCTTCCGCACACTTCCTCAACGCTCAAACAACAGGCGTCATCACGGGAACGGTTAGCGATCCTAGCGGCGCCGTGGTTCCTAATGCGGCCGTGGTTGTAAAAAGCACCGGAACTGGCGAAAAACGCAGATTCGAGACGAACAGTAGCGGGATCTATGCGGCTTACGCACTGCCGGTTGGACGGTACGACATCACTGTCACAGCTGCAGGATTCAAAAAGGCCGCTCACTCCGACATACAACTCAACGTCGCCGATCAACTCGCCGTCAACTTCTCGCTTCAGGTTGGCGCAGCTTCCGAAACCGTAGAGGTGTCGGGAGCAACGCCCACCGTGCAGACACAACAAGCCGATATCAGCACCGTAGTTTCGTCACGGCAGATGACGGATCTCGCCACAAACGGCCGGGAATTCACTAGTCTGCAGCAACTCATTCCAGGTGCGGCCCGGACAATGGGCGACGAGGGTGGCACCGGTTTCAATAGTAGCCGCGGCTTTGCTATCAATGGCCAGCGCCAGGAGTCCTCTGGGTTCCAAGTCGATGGTGTCGAAAACACCGATATGGGGAACGGAGTCGGGCTGTTGACTTCTCCCGGGATGGAAACCATCGGCGAATTCAAAATGCAAACCAGCAATTATTCAGCTGAATATGGCAACGCTGGCGGAGCAAACCTGTTGGTCGTCACACGCACTGGCACAAGGGATTTTCACGGGGCCGCTTACGACTTCTTCCGGAATGACGCGTTGGACGCCCGTTACTCCTTTGCGAACAACATTCCTACTTTGCGGTACAACAACTTCGGGTATCGCGTCGGTGGCCCTGTCTTCATTCCCCGGCTGTACAATACCAATCGCTCGCGGACGTTCTTCTTTTTTGCCGAAGAATGGCGAAAGAAACGCACTCAGGACACCTTCCTCGCCGCGACACCCACTCCCGCCATGCGAGCGGGAGACTTTTCCGCCGAAGCGGCGCGGATCGGCATGCCGATTATCGACCCTGTCACGCATCAGCAATTTGCCAATAACCAGATTCCAATCAATCGGCTTGATCCGAACGCTTTGCTTCTCCTTCAACAAAACTTTCCTCAACCGAATACCTCAGGGTTTCTAAACTACAACGCAAATGCTCCAGATTCTGACGATTGGCGTCAGGAAACGGTAAACGTTACGCATCAGCTTGTCACGAATACGCAACTCCAGGTTCGCTATATTCAGGACACCGAAGTGCAGCAACAGTCCGGCGTCCTGTGGTCAGGTCAGTCGTTTCCAAATATCGGATCCACCGCCAATCTGCCTGGTCATAGCTTCCTCGCAAAGGCAACCACCAGCATCAGTTCGTCCATGCTCAACGAAGTTTCTTATGATTACGCAAGCAATTACGGGTCAAAGGACCAAGGCGCAGTCACGCTACAGGGAGCCTTCCTGGCGCCGGACGGACTGAATATTCCGCGCCTGTTCCCCTCACCTGCGGGGGCTCCCAATAAGATTCCAAATCTAAGCTTCAGCGGAGGCTGGGGGCAAATCGACACCAGCTATTACCCCTGGTGGGCCCATCACGACATCCAGTCTGTAACTGATAACTTTTCCAAAATACTGGGAACTCATTCGCTCAAATTCGGCGGAACCTTTCAACATTCCGTGACGCCCGTTCAATCCCAAGTGAATCCGGCTTATCAGGGTGGATTCAATTTCACAGGCGTCTTCACAAACGATCCCATTGCCGATTTCATGTTAGGCTACGGCGCTTCTTATAGTGAGTTGGCGAAGGTGATCACGCCGAACTACGTATACAACCAGCTTGAGCTCTATGCGCAAGATACATGGAAGGCAACTCAGCGGCTGACCGTTACCTTGGGTGTTCGCTATTTCTATATGCCTCATGTGTACGAAGAGAATAATTTGATAAGCAATTTCATTCCTAGCGCGTACAATCCTTCCCAAGCGGTGACCATCCTCCCGGACGGCACTATTCAGCCAGGTTCCGGAAACGCCCTAAATGGCATCGAGACTCCGCAATCGGGCTTGCCAAGAGGCTTAGTGCAAAACCATCCCTGGGATTTCGGACCCAGGATCGGATTGGCCTGGGATCCAACCGGACAACAGAAGTGGTCTGTCCGAGCTGGGTATGGAATCGGCTATTATCGCGTACAAGGAAACGACATTTACGGAATGGTCGGCAATCCTCCGAATGGTGGCGTGGTCCAGGTGTTTAATCCGCTGTTGAGCGATCCGGCCGCCGGCAAAGCCGGTGCGCAGAATCCCGTGTCGCTGACGACGCTAGATTACAGTTACAAGAATCCGATGGTGCAAACTTATAGCCTCGATGTACAGAGAGAGATCGTCCCCGGCACTGTCATCGACGTCGGTTATGTCGGGACACAGGGCCGCCACCTTGATCGTGCCCGCGACATCAATCAACCGTTTCCAGAAAACGGATTTGATTTCAATCCTCTCCTGAATACGAACTCTATTCCGGCAGCGTTGATAGCACCGTACGCCGGTTATTCGTCCATTAGACAGCAAGAGAACACGGCTTCTTCAACGTATAACTCGCTCCAGGTCTCGTTCAAGCGCCGCCTGTCCAGAGGCTTGTTGTTTGAAGCGGCATACACCTGGTCAAAAGCGATTACCGATGCGAGTGGGTTCGGCGAGACTCCTCAGAACAGTTATGATCTGCGAGCGGAGCGTGGCCTGGCCGCATTCGATCGCCCGCATGTGCTCGTTTTCAATTACATATACGATCTGCCGTTCTTCCGATCGCAACGGGGCTTCCTGGGAGAAGCATTGGGAGGCTGGGAGCTATCGGGCATCACGCAGTTCCAAAGCGGGCAGCCCATCAATATTGGTATAACGGGCGGTACGGTCGGATTGGCAAGCAGACCGGACGTCGTGCCGGGCATTGATCCGACGTCCGGCGCTCAAACAGCCGCATCCTGGTTCAATCCAGCGGCGTTTACGGCTCCGTCATTCGGGTTCTTCGGCAATGCGGGGAGAAACCTGATTCGAGGACCCGGTATTCAGACCTGGGATCTGTCGCTTTTTAAAACCTTTAAGTTTGGGGAACACGTAAACTATCAGTTGCGCGGTGATGCTTTCAATGCATTCAATCACACGAACTTATGGGACGT
Organism: Bryobacterales bacterium KBS 96; assembly: GCA_000381625.1. Taxonomy (GTDB): domain Bacteria; phylum Acidobacteriota; class Terriglobia; order Bryobacterales; family Bryobacteraceae; genus KBS-96. Next base: position 4,557,276 of record KB906767.1, on the reverse strand, counting down.
CAGCAATTCGCTCGGATCGGGAAACTTCGGGCAAGTGACGAGTGCTCATGAAGCGCGAGTCCTCCAGGTGAGCATGAAAATAGAATTCTAGAATTAGGCATTGTCGGCCGCACGTTGCGGATGGCCAGGTTTTCACAGTTATCGATAGTCGCGCTCCTGTTCATATTGGCGGCAGGAACCGGTATCTACGCCGAATCGGCGTTTGATGCCGGACGCGAACGGCAGAGGCGCGGAGACTATTCAGCCGCTGAGCAATCGTATCGGACGTTTCTCCACCAAGAGCCTCGCTCAGTTCCCGCTTTGGCCAATCTGGGAGTTGTTCTCGCCCACCAAGGCCGATTCCATGAGGCCGTCAAGACTTACCGGAAAGCTCTCTCCATCGCTCCCGAGGCGCTCCCGGTAAAGATTGATCTGGCGTTAGCATACTACCGTCTGGGGGCCTGGAATGATGCCATCGTTGCCATGCGTGCAGTACTTCAGGCGAATCCGCACGACCGTCGATTTCTCCAATTGCTGGCCATCTGCTACAGCGAGTCGGGACGCTTCACGGAAGCTGCCGCAACGTATCGGGAGTTGCTTCCCAGCAACGATCCGAGCATCCTTATCGGGTTAGCTACCGCCTATCGGAACCTGGGAAAGACGAAAGATTCGGACAAACTTCTGACGGATTTGCTGAGCGCTGATCCAGACGCCCAGGAGGTGCATTTCCTCATGGGGCTGGCTGAATATGCGCGGCAAGACTATGAGCGGGCCCGAATCTCTTTTGGAAAGGCGCTGCGCCTGGCGCCCAATAGGGCCGACAGCCGCTTCTATTTGGGCGCAACCTATTTTAAGCAACGGCAATTCGATCGAGCGATTGACGCCTGGAAGCTCGCGGTACGCGCCGATCCGCAATACTTTCCAGCGGCATTCGCGTTGGGAAGCCTCTATTCGGAGATCGGACGATACCGAGAAGCGGAGCCATATCTTGCGCGTTCGTTAAGCATGCGGCCCCACGACGCTCTCACTCAATTCGAAATGGGACGCTGGTGTCTCCTAAATGGCGAGTTGAGCCGGGCAGCCGAGCTGCTCGAATCCGCGAGTCGTGCGAATCCAAAGTCGAAACAGACCAGTATCCTGCTAGCGCAAACCTACCGGAAGTTAGGATGGGCTGACAAAGCTGCTGCTCAATTCGACCGCAGCCGGAATCTTTACAGGGACAGCGTGGCAGACGATTGGATCGGACAAGCCACGCGGATTAGTCGCCAGGAAACTCCACCGGCGCCGTAGCTTCCCTCTCTATTCGAATTCGGATCGAGTTTTCCGATCGTGCGGCTGTAGCTCTCGAAACAGGTTCAAATTCGACCGCATGATGATCGCGGGATTCAGATATATGGTCGGAGGAAAAGCTTTGGCGTGTAACACATGATCCACGACCAGACGCACCGCCGTTTGCCCCTGACGATAGGGGTTCTGGTATATGGAAGCGGAAAGCGTGTTGTCCATAAAATAGGGCACAGCTTCAGCAAAAAGATCGGTTGCGACAACTCTGATGCCTTCCGCGCGTCCACTCTCCCTGATTGCTTTGCAGACCGGAATACAATTCACCGTGCTGATATAGATTCCCGAGAGATCGCGGTGCTTGCGAAGTAGCTGCACGCACTTGTTGTATGTCTCTTCTTCATCTTCATGTCCTTCAATCACCTGCACAATGCTGCCATTGCGGCACTCGGCATGGAATACTTCGGAAAAGCCCTCAACCTTCCTCCCGTTGTCTTCTGTAGCGACCATGCCGGTGACAATCGCAACTTTGGAACTTCGCGGTACGAATTTCGCCATTAATTCCGCTGCCAATCTGCCGTTGAGCTTCGGCTCCACGGAGATGGCGGTCGACCGGCAACTAAGCGAGTCGTCGGTCGCCAGGCAGATCACGCGAACGTTCCTTTGCTTCTCGGCAATTTCAATCAGCGGCGCAACTTCAATCGGGTCGCCGGGCACCAGAATCAACGCACGAATGTTGTCATTGAGTAAACTCTTGATTGTCGTTGCGCTCTTGGAGCCTAGTCGTTTTACCGGGCGATAAATCAATTCCACGCCAACATGCTCGAAGTGGCGCGCCTCATCGAAGATGCCGTCTCGCATTTGATCGTAGAAGTAGCGAATTTCTTTGGGAATGCATACGCCGATACGGACGTTTGCTCGACCTACGGACAGAGCACGCGCCGTCAGGTTGGGCGTATAACCATGCTCTGCCGCAATCCGCAGAATCAGCTTCCGAGTTTGTTCGTTGACTTCCTTCCGGCCATGCAGCGCGCGATCGACAGTGCCGACAGAAACATTCGCCAATTTGGCGAGTTCCCGAACTCCAATCCTCTTCATAAGAGAATGGTACTTATCCAGACCAAGCGCACTTATAGGATCTCAACTCGATTGTGTCCAAGGCATGACGTGTTCCTCTAGTGCGCCTGCGGATTCGGCTTGACACCAAGTATCGAGGAAGATACTATAATCCAAGTCCGTGTACGGTAACGTAACCATGTTTTGCGCTACACCGATACTCGTTTTCCTGTCAAGTGCGGCTGGTTGACCAAGAATTCGGTTGCCTCGCAAGGCCTAGCGTTGCGTGATCCACGCCCGGCTGCAGATTCAGATATCAGGAGCACTCAGTGTCAAGCCAAAATCGACGCCAGTTCTTGCAAGGATGCGCCGTGGCGGGAGGAGCCGCCTTTCTACTGTCGGCGGCGGAATCGAATAGCCTTCTGATCGAATCCTTGCCTTCCGGTTCTCTGCATCGGCGCCTGGCCGAACGGGAACTCTTGCGAGGAATGACTCGCCTTCAGCCAGCGGCCGAGATCAAGTTCACTGCATCCCCAAGCTCTTCCGAAACCGGCCCCGTTTTTCGGCTACGCACAGATGCCGACAGCTTCAAAAACAAGGAATCCTATTCGATTTCCGTTCGAGATAGCGAGATTACAGTATCGGCCGCAACCGACCTTGCTCTTCTCTATGCGGTATTCGATTTTCTGGAACATCAGGGCGTTTATTTCGGTCTCGATGGAGAGAATTATCCGCCAGAACTACCAGGCCGGTTGGTTCTTCCGGCCATGAACCGGCCCTGGCAATCCTCGCCTCGTTTTGCCGTGCGGGGACTATTACCGTGGCCGGATTTCCTGAATTGCATCTCGGTCTACAACGACGAAGACTTTCAGGCTTATTTCGAAGCGATGTTGCGCATGCGCTTCAATCTCTTCGGCGTACATGTGTACACCGGCGCACGGCAATGGGCTGAATCGTTCCTGTCGTTTGAATACGCAGGCGCCGGTCACCTGGCCTATCTCGATAACACCGCCAGCAACCGCTGGGGCTATATCCCGCAACGGATCTCACGCCTCGGCATGGGCGCGCCCCAATTCTTCGAAGGTGAAGTATTCGGCACCGATGCAACCATTCATTCTCAAAATCCTTGGGAAATCGCGGAGCGGACGAAGGCAGCCCTCCACAAAGCACTGCGATATGCGAACACATTCGGCATTGCGACCGGTGTCGGGTTTGAGCCTTATTCGATTCCCGATGAGATTTTTCGCGCACTTCCGCCGGAGGTAACGGCCAGGCCCGAAGAGAAGAACAAATATCCAGGAGGCGCCCGATTCGATATCGAATCCGTTACTGCACGAAAAATGCTTGAGGCGCGACTGGCGGATCTTCTGGAGTCCTATCCGGAAGTCGAGTATGTCTGGCTTTGGGAAGACGAGAACATGAACTGGGAGAGTCGTAAGACAGGCGTCCCGCTCTCGGCTACTCCCTTTCTGCAGGCTCATGATTTTCTTCGAAGGAATGCTCCCAAGAAACGTCTGGTGCTTTCCGGCTGGGGTGGAGTGGTGCGCCATTTCCCCGATCTGCACAAACGAATACCGGAAGACGTTGTATTCTCCTGTCTGAACGACTCTCTTGGTTGGGATCCTGTAGATGAAGTATTCGGGCAACTGGGAAACCGCGTACGCTGGCCCATACCGTGGCTCGAAGACGATCCCGCGATGTGGTTGCCGCAGTTTCATGTCAATCGGACACAGCGAGACGTGGAGCTAGCGGCGAAGTATGGCTGTCAAGGCATTCTAGGCATCCATTGGCGCAATCGCATTATGGACGCAACGGCTGGATATCTGGCGAAGTCAACTTGGGACAGTTCCTTGACTCCCGCGTCGCACTTCGAAGCCTACGCGAAATCTCAAGCGTCCGCGCCGCGGGCTTCCCAGCTAGGCGCTGTTCTTAACGACATGGACTTGCATCAAAAGCTGCTGCACACCGGAACAAATCGTGTCGAAAACGGGCATGTTGTTACGCACGAATATGCAGCCGATTACGACGAGGGGTTTCTGTACTGGAGTAAGTACGAACCATCGAAAGAGCTTGTAGCTGCTCAGGCCAACATCGCTTCCCAATTGCAACAAATTGGTTCTTCGGCAGGATCCGCGGTCGAGCGCGAGCGGCTAGCCTATCTTGCCGGCTTTCTCGGGTTCACCGTGCCGTATACAGACTCGTGGATTTTAGCGCACCAACTGCAAGGAATCCTGGACGAAGCCTCGAAACTAAAAGCGGAGAAGCAGATCGACGAAGCTCGTCGAAAAATCGCCGATGACGCGCTGCCGCTGTGGAACAAGCTAGCGCCTTTGGTTCGCGAAACCATCCTTCGCTACCAGGGGATCATTGCAACTCGCGAGGACATCGGCCAATTGGCCTCCATGCATAACAAATATGTACGGCTGGCGCTGGTGCGCCTCCGGTTGTCGATGCAGGAATACCTGGGTGAACTGCCCCCGCAGGTCGAGGCGCTCTATCGTCAGGTTGTTCAGCCCGCGCCAGATGTCCCAGCCCGGCTTGTCGTCCCAACCCGTCCTGGGATTATCGAGAAGGGATCTGATTTCAGGATCATGATCATCGCGACAGGAACCGCGGCGGTTCGGAATGTTGCCCTTCACACGCGCGTCAGAGGATCTCGCGCGTGGAGTTCTACTCCCGCAACCCTGATGGGCCGTAGAACGTATCGGGCGAGAGTGGGTTCGTTCGATTCTGGCAAAGAATTGGCCGAATACTACGTCTCGGCCTCCATTGGAGAATCGAAGCACGTTGCGCCCGTCAGTGGTCCCGATGAACCCTATCTCGTCACTCTGCTCTAGAGTCGTGGGGGAGACGCAATAGGTATTCATCGAAACGACGCACTAATGCAGCAAGCTACCCAAATCGACCGAGCCTATGTCTACCGGATTGCCTCAGTGGGCGCGCTCGGGGGGCTTCTCTTCGGCTACGACACAGCGATCATCAATGGCGCTATTGTCTTTCTTAAGCGGCAATTCGCCTGGAACGATTGGCAAACTGAACTCGCCGCCAGCAGTCTGCTTGCGGGATGCGTCCTCGGGGCAAGTATTGCCGGCACCATTAGCGATCGACGTGGCAGGAAACAGACACTGCTCATTTCCGCAGCCATCTTTGCCCTATCCTCAGCAGCGACGGCTCTTCCCAATAGCCTTATCTGGTTCTCACTGGCCCGCATAGCAGGTGGAATCGCCATCGGCATCGCTTCCATGTTGTCGCCGCTTTATATCGCAGAGATATCTCCGGAGCACATGCGTGGGCGCCTAGTGAGTCTGAATCAACTCGCAATCACCATCGGCATTCTACTTTCCTACGTAATCGGTTGGGCACTATCGTTCACCGGCCCCGCGGCATGGCGCTGGATGTTTGCGTCCATGGCCATTCCCTCGCTACTCTTCTATTTCGCTCTGTTCGCCGTGCCCGAAAGCCCGCGCTGGCTGGTCAAGATGCACCGCGACAACCAAGCACTTGCTGTCCTAGATCGGTCAGGCGAACCCAAATCGCGTCTGGCTGAAATAAGACGCGCGCTGGTTGAAGAAGCAAACGTCAATCTCTTTCATCGGTCGCTACGCCGTCCACTGATCATTGGCGTCGTGCTTGCTGTTTTGCAGCAGATCACAGGAATTAACACGATCCTTTACTACGGCTCCATCATTTTCACGGAACAGCTTGGGGCCGGCAGCGCCTCGGCTGCGCTTTGGGCCAACGTCGTCATCGGAGTCGTCATCCTGCTCTGCACGGTTTTTGCAATATTCACCATCGATAGAGTCGGCAGGAAGCCTTTGCTGATGATTGCATCGGCCGGAATGGGCATGTGCCTGCTCCTCGTGGGCTTTCTGTTCCGTTCGCATGTCCCGTCACCGACCTTGACGCTCTGCCTGATTCTCGGCTACGTCGGCTTCTTTGCGGTCGGCTTGGGCCCCGGAGTATGGGTTTTAATTTCTGAACTCTTTCCCACACACATCCGCGGAAGGGCGATGTCGATTGCAACCATCAGTCTATGGATCGCTTGCCTCGCGATCACGTCTTCCTTCCTTAGTATCGTGAAACTGATCTCGATCACTGGAGCGTTCTGGTTGTATGCCATTCTGTCTTTCTTTACGTTCATTTTCGTGTGGCGCGCTGTGCCCGAAACGAAAGGGCAGACGCTCGAAATGATTGAGCGCCAATGGCTAGTTCGATCATGAGAAGGAAATTAGTAGTATGCGTCAACTGGAAGGCAAAGTTGCGATCGTCACCGGTGGCGGCGGCGGTATTGGCCGCGGGATAGCACTGAGATTCGCCCGGGAAGGCGCCGCAGTAGGAGTGCTCGACAAGAACGCAGCGGGCTGCGATCGAGTCGTGCGCGAGATATTGGAGTCCGGACAGCGCGCAGTCGCGTTGCCGGCTGATGTTAGCCACGCGTCCGGCGTGGAGGAGTCTGTCGTACATGTGCTTAGTACTTTCGGACGTCCGACAATTCTCGCTCACACCGCCGGAGTGATGCCGACTGGAACAATCCTGGAGACGACGGAGGAAGATTGGGACCGTGTTTACGACGTCAACGTGAAAGGAGCGTTTCTCGCCTGCCGGCAGGTTATCCCGCACATGCGATCGGCCGGAACAGGTTCCATTATCCTGATGGCGTCCATTACCGGCATCAATGGACTTCCTGGATTGGCCGCCTACTCCGGCACGAAAGGAGCGTTGATCGCTCTCGCGCGCGCCCTGGCAATCGACCACGCCTCGGAAGGTATTCGCGCGAATTCAATTGCGCCCGGCACAATCGACTCGCCCATGCTGCATGAATTCGTCGCGGCGCAACCCGATCCCGAACGGACACGCCGTGTGTTCGATGCCGTCCAGCCGAGAGGACGAGTGGGAACTATCGAAGAAGTTGTTAATGTCGTCGCCTTTCTCGCTTCCGATCAATCGTCGCTGATCAATGGGGCGAACATCCCCGTGGATGGTGGTATGAGCATCAAAGGCGAGCAGCCGCGATTCTAACGACCGCCAAAGCGCATTCAGATTGCTGCTCTGCGCCAGCCGTCATCAGTGCCAACCATTGCCGGATCGACCTATCAGGGCGTTTGAAGATCACGGTTGATTCTTGTTTCGTATGACTTTGCTATCGCGTTCAGCTTGCTGGGTCTCATCATCCAGAGGATCTGGCCGATGCCCTCCGCAGATGCGTCAATCGTCGCGACCGTAACCACCGCGCCATCGCGCGAGATGAGCACCGATGATTGTCCATTTGTTTGGATAGACGTGAGCGTCACACCGGTCCAGAAGTGTGAGGCGAACGCGGTAATGAACTTCGCGACACGCTCGCGACCGGCAATTGGGGCACGCGCTGCATTCACAACTCCGCCGCCATCGGAATAGGAAACCACATCCGATGCAAAGAGAGTTTCCAGTGCGGCGAGGTCTCCTTTCTGGGCGGCGGCGATGAACGCTTCGAGAAGGCGTCGTTGCTCGGCCGAACTAACGGGCGCGCGACGTCCGTCGGTGATATGCTGGCGAGCCCGGGTGACCAATTGGCGGGTATTTGCTTCTTCGAGTTGCAGGATTTCGGCAATCTGCCGGTAGGGGTAGTCGAACGCCTCGCGGAGAACATACGCAGCTCGCTCCGTAGGCGAGAGTTTCTCGAGCAGTAACAAGACCGCGAACTCCAACGCTTCGCCCCGTTCTGCTCCTAACTGGGGATCGGCGCTGGTATCAACCGGTTCCGGGAGCCACGGCCCGACGTACGTTTCGCGGCGTGAACGCGCGGACTGAGCGAGATTGATCGCCAATCGTGTTGTTGCCGCCGCCGGGAATGCCGGCGGATCCAGGACGGCACTGCGATTGGCGCCCTGCCACCGCAACCAAACATCTTGGACGATATCCTCGGCCTCAGCCGCACTTCCAAGGATGCGGTATGCGATGCCGAATAGACGAGGGCGTACTTTGACGAATTGCGATAGCGCGTCACCTTGTGCTTTGGGCTCCACTGGTCAATTTTACTGTTTTAGTCTTTACCGCCGGGAATTGTTTGGATGAAAGCCAAACAGTCACAGCATGATCGCAAGACACGTCGGGTTCTCCGCTGACGAACGCGGTACGCGGGTTCCGGGCTGATTCCAGAGAGGCGATGTCGCGGCCGAACAGGAGCGCTGTCAACCAGACCGCCAAGACGCGGATTTTGCGTTCCCATGTGGCGATGGCGAGAACGTGGTAGCCGCGGTGCATCACCCAGGCAGGAAATCCGGTGACAGTGGTGCTTTACCTCGTGGCGATCATGGTGGCGCTGAGTTCGCCGCGGATCTCGGACGCGGTGTTCGTGGCCGCTGCCTTGCTTTGGCTGATTCCCGACCGGCGCATTGAAAGGCATCTCGCCAGGTAAGCTGAACCTCACGATTCGATCACGAAGACAAAATTGCTGTCACAAAACGGTGGCGTGTCCGGTCGTAGCGAGTAGCAAGTTTGAAATGCAGAAGTCAAAACAACTAAGGAGACAATCGTGAAAATCGTAGTCATTGGAGGCAGTGGCCTCATCGGATCAAAGCTCGTCACCAAGCTTCGTGAGCACGGCCATGAAGCAGTTGCAGCATCACCAAGTTACGGGGTCAACACGCTCACAGGCGAGGGACTCTCTGACGTACTGAAAGGCGCGTCGGTAGCTGTTGACGTATCGAACTCCCCCTCATGGGAGGACACCGCAGTGATGGAGTTTTTCGAGACATCAACCCGCAATCTTCTCGCCAATGAAGCGGCGGCAGGGGTTGGACATCACGTTGCATTGTCGGTTGTGGGATCTGAGCGTCTGCTGGACAGCGGTTACTTCCGTGCAAAAATCGCTCAGGAGAATTTGATCAAGAGTTCCTCAAGCCCCTACTCAATCGTTCGCGCGACACAGTTCTTCGAATTCATCAAAGGCATCGCCGATTTTTCCACCGACGGGAATACTGTACGCCTGCCCACTGCCCTCATCCAGCCCATGGCGGCCGACGATGTCGCCAGTGCCGTGTGCCGCGTAGCACTGGGCTCACCCCTGAATGGCGCAGTTGAAGTCGGGGGGCCGGAACAGTTTTGTCTGGATGAACTGGTCCGGCGAGCTCTTGCGGCGCGCAACGATCCGCGTGAGGTTATCGTCGACCCGGAGGCGCGCTACTACGGCATTAAGCTGAGCGAGACCATGCTCATTCCCAGCCATGACGCGCGACTCGGAGAGACGCGTTTCGAAACGTGGCTCAGCCAGTCCGCAAATCAAATTCCGACTACTACTCGACAGCCTGAAAAAGAAACGGCGGCGGGCAGTAAGTGATGGTCAGCTAAAACCAATCTGGGCGCTGACCGTTCTCTTCAACAGCACGTTGATGGCGCAGGAGGCAAAGGTCACACCGCTTATGTCGAAGGATCTTTACGGAATTTCCGGGGAATGGAGCGATGATGATCACGGTGGATTATCCGCTAGGGTAATCGGAGTTCAATCGTGAAACCCAACCCTTGCAAGCTGTTGAAAACATGGAGCGAGAGACGAGAATCGAACTCGCAACCAACAGCTTGGAAGATTGTAGCTAAATTGAAAACAAAGGATAAAGGCGTCTACGGCGTTTAAATCCGACCATTAGTTTTCAGATAGTTACACGGTTGCTGCCGATTTTAGCGCACTAACAGCGTAATCGGCGTACAACGATTGCCTGCCCTTTCCTCCTTTCGGACTGCCCTGAATCGGCTGCTCTTTGCAGCTTCGAGGTGGTCATTGTCTCAGTGCGTATCTGCTAAACAACATCATTCTACTCATTCTGGTTTTCAAAGCGCTCGCGAGATATCGAAGCAATCGAATTTCGGGTTTTCCATCTCACGGCAAACCCGGAAGCGCATAGAAATTATTGAACTGGTCCGTACCCGGCGCGAGAGCGCGAACCAGAACCTCGGGTTCGCATCACGCCCATTCGTGTTATGCGGGCTTCCGGTGAAGGCCACCCAAAGGAGCGCTTTTGCATGAACGCCGCAACGGTCAATTCCTGCTCCAAGTAACGGGGCATCCGCAATATGGGGTTCCCTGGGGACAAGATCGGTTGGTGCCCATCTTTCTTGCCACGCTCGCGGTTCGTCAAAAGAGCCAAAGAATTGTATTTCGAAGTGCGGCGGAGATGCTGGACTTGTTTGGCATGCAACAGGGCGGATCGCAATACCGGCGTCTCATTTCTGCCTTCCAACGGGTTTTCGGCGCCACAATATTCTTCGGAACCGACACGCAACGGGAGAAGGCGATGGTGATGCATCGTGGACGGTTCAACTTCATGCGCGAGGCTCGGATTTGGTATTCGCGAAATCCCGATCAAGAAATGCTGCCCGGCGGCTTTGAGAATGAGGTTGTTCTCAGTGATGAGTTCTACCGCGAGATTCTGGGCCATCCGATTCCAGCAGATCTGGAAGCTGCCAAAGCGCTCTCGTGTTCTCCGGCCGCGCTGGATTTATTCATGTGGCTTTCTTACCGTTGCTTTACCGCCCAAGGGAAGGAGCGAGTTTCAATTTTCGGTGATTTCGGTCTCGCAAATCAGTTAGGCAGCGCCGAATACGCTCGCCCACGTAAGTTTCGAGAGCGGCTGGACCAGTGGCTGGACTTGGTCCGGGCGCTGTGGCCTGCCTGCCCGGCCAGAATCAGTTCGGATGGCAACTATATCCTAGTCGCCCCAGCGTTGGCTGTCACAGAGGAGCAGAAATAGATGGCCTCATCTCAATTCGCACCGGATGTCTTTTCTCGCCGCCGGATCTCTCTGGCCGATATCGACGCAGCGGTTTCCGCCCGCCTGGGTCCAACACGAGGACTCGGCAACTCGCAACCCGCTTGCTTCAACCGGCAAGTCGGGATGTACCTGGCAAGACACGTGGGTCGATGGAGCACAACCGTGATTGGGCGCTTCTACAACGGTCGCGATCACTCGACAGTTTGTTACGGCATCCAACGAATCGAGGCGCTTCGCGAAAGCGACCCCGACGTGGATGCTCTGATCACCGACTTAAAACACGAGCTCAACGTTCCCATCGATTCGCCGGCGGAGAAGCCGGATATAAAGCCGCATGGTTCTGTGCGCCTCGGCCATTGCGATCTTCAAACGTTGGCGGACCTGATCGCTGAGCGGGTATATGCGCGTATTGAGAAACGAATAATCTCGGATGAAAACGGTCGGGGCGATGGCTGTTGAACTGGCATCATCGACAAAAAACTGGGATGATCCTATTCTTGGGTTTGAGGAATATCCTTTGCGACGGTCAGAGCGGGAATCAGCCGAGGAATTATTCCGGGTAGCTGAGCTCCAGCAGGTCTCCTTACTGCCAAGCAAGCCAGCACCGCCGGTTGTTCAGAATAGTCTCAGCACCATAATGCCAAGGCAGGTAACTCGATTCGCGAATATCGCGGACGGAGAAAATCCTTGACGTCGGTCAAGGCGGAACCGCGCACTGACAACGGCCCCTACGTTCAGGCTTGGCCGCAAGTGTCGAAAACACTTGCGAATGAATTTGAGAATGATCAGCGCTCGAATGCAGGATGCCTTTGCTCGTTTGAACGCAGAGGAAGCCGCCCGCCGCCATCGAACGATTTGTATCGGAATCGGCCAACGCATCTCCCGAGTGATCTATCGAAGCGATTTCGAGAACGCGCCAACTCTCGGCTATAATGTATAGTCTAATGGTCTAGACATATACCGCGTTTGACGCACTATCCTGCCATCTCTTCTTTTGTGACGCCATGATCACTACCGGCCTTCTGCTTGCAGTCTTCTCCGGAATCTGTAACGGTCTCTTTTCAGCGCCAATGCGGCTTGAACGGCGCTGGAAATGGGAAAACATCTGGTTTACGTTCATTTTGATGGCCTGCATAATAATGCCGGCGCTCATGGTGTATCCCGCTATTCCAAATCCAGGACGAATTTTCGCGGCTGCGCCGTCCGGAGCGGTAATTAGCGCGCTGACCTTTGGGTTTGCCTGGGGGTTTGGCGCGATCTGTTTCGGCCTCAGCGTCGACAGACTTGGCGTATCCATTGCCAATAGCCTGATCATCGGATTAAGTTCAGCCTTGGGATCGCTGGTTCCGCTACTCATTTCAGGCGCTTTTCGGCTGGACAGGAAACAGACTGTTCTTCTCATCGGAATCGCGACGTTCCTGTTGGGAGTTTGGCTGTGCGGCCAGGCTGGCCGATTGCGCGATGCCGGCGAGGGGACTGCCCCACGGGGAATGCCCAGTGGCTATCTCTTCGCGCTTTGCTCCGGGATTATGTCCGCTGTGTTTAATATCGGCTACACCTTGGCCCTTCCCATCGCCAGCACGGGCGTGGAGTTGGGGCACTCCCTCTTCGCTTCCACAAACTGCATCTGGCTGCTGATGTTAGGAGCAGGATCGATTCCGAATATCGCCTATTGCCTTTTTTTGATGTTCCGCAATCGGACCACACACCTAATGCGCTCATTCGATACCGGTTGGTCTTGGATGCGCAGCATCGTAATGGGCTTACTTTGGGGAGGCAGCATCTTTCTGTATGGAGCGGCCACTCCGCGCCTGGGCGACATCGGGCCGTCGATCGGCTGGCCATTGAGCCTCGCTGTTGGGCTTCTGGTTGCGAATTTGATGGGAGTGCTGCTTGGCGAATGGCGTGAAGTGAGCCGTCCGGCGGCCAGGAGGATGAATTTCGGCGTGTTGACGCTTCTTATTGCGATCGTGATTTGCGCATTGGCGACAAAGGTGGGCTTGTGAGTATTCCGCCGGTCTGTCGCGCTTTGGAGGGACGGCTCATTGCGTCTTGCCAGGCTCCGGAGAACGATCTATTCCGCAATCCTGAATCCATGGCGCGCTTTGCGCAAGCGGCGCTGGCGGGAGGGGCCGCAGGAATCCGAGCCAACGGCCCGGACGACATCAGAGCCATTCGCAAGGTGACAGATGCGCCCATTATCGGCATTCAGAAAACAATTCACGCCGATGGCCGCGTACTCATCACAGGATCCTTCCAGGAAGCGCACTCGCTGGTGGAGGCAGGGGCCAGTATGGTTGCTCTCGATGCGACGGTTCGTGGCCAGAGTTACGGCGCACTCGAGCGCATTCGCCAAATTCGAGAAGATTTGGGCGTTCCCGTATTGGCGGACATTGCAACCATAGAGGAAGCTCTTGCCGCGGCCGGCGCAGGAGCCGATTTTGTCTTATCGACTCTGAGAGGTTATACCGCCCAAACCAATCATGTCGCCGATTTTGAGCCCAGCTTTGTTCAGTTATTGGCGCAGGCGTCTCCGGCGCCGGTGATCGCCGAAGGACACATCCACTCTCCCGACCAGGCGCGTCAGGCGATCGCCGCCGGAGCTTTTTCCGTAGTAGTTGGGACGGCCATCACACGGCCGCGCGAAATAGCGCGCAGCTTCGCCAAAGCAATAGAGAAGCAATATGCGATGGAACACAGCAACCGGGTCTTTATCGGGATCGACCTAGGCGGAACCAATACCAAGTTTGGACTTGTTTCAAAAAAAGAGGGGCTAGTTTTCAAAACTCACATTGTGACACCCGCTTCCTCCGGTCGGCAGGCCCTGTTAGATCATTTGAAGCGAGTTGCCCAATCGTCGCTGCAACGCGCCGATGAAATGGGATACTCCGTCGCGGGACTGGGCGTCGCGACGGCGGGCTGGGTGGACTCCGATACAGGCAAGGTGGCTTACGCCACTGAGAATCTTCCCGGCTGGACCGGAACACCCATTGCCGACATCCTGAGAAAGGATATCCGGATTCCCGTCGCCATCGAAAACGACGCAAACGCTTTGGCTGTAGCCGAGAAACATTTCGGCGCCGGACGGCAGTTTCGGGATTTCGTTTGCATCACGCTCGGCACGGGCGTCGGCGGAGGCTGCTATGTCCGCGGGGACTTGAATCGCGGCGCCCATTTTTTTGCAAACGCCGTCGGACATCTGAAGATCGTTCCGAACGGACTCCCCTGCAATTGCGGGCAGCGAGGGTGTCTTGAAGCCTATTGCAACGCCAACGCGCTGCTCCGGTACGCCGGCGACAGCTTCTCCACCGCCGAGGAAGTAATCCGCTCGGCCAACAGCGGAACCATCGCCGCAACGAGTGCTTTGCGGACGTTTGGCGAATATCTTGCCCAAGGATGCTCGCTGTTGCTGCACCTACTGGATCCGGAAGCGCTCATCTTTTCGGGCGGTCTAGCTCAAAATAATCCGTTGCTCTACGAAATTCTGCAAGAACACCTGGCAGTCGCCACCTCAGCATGGGCGGCGCGGCGACTTCAGATTTTGCCATCGCCGCTTGGCTACCACGGCGGCGTATTGGGCGCCGCCGCTGTGGCCATGGAACACATTTATCGAGGATAAAAAAAGCTTGGGACCAATCGTTACTGAGGCGAACGGTTCGCGGCGCCTCCAGCATCCAATTGGTCCCAGGCTCGGGTAAATTTACCCGAGCAGCCTAAAAGGCCATCTTCAAGCCAAATAGAATTACCCTTGCAGAGCTGAAGCTGGTGATTTTCCCAAAAGTGCTCGGCGTCGCCAGCGATGCGCCTGGATTTGCGGGGTTCGCATGATTGAACGCGTTAAACCACTCCGTTCGGAGTTGGGTTGAAAAGCGTTCTCCAAATTTCATGTTTTTCATCAGACCGGCATCAAAGTTCCACATGCCAGGCCCCCAGAGGTTATTTCTGCCGGAATTGCCGAGAGTAAATGGAGCGGGCGCGGCGAATGCCGCAGTATTGAACCATCCATTCACGCTTGGATGATCCACCGAAGGATCTCCGATCACATCGGCCCTTCCGCTCGCCGGGTATCCGACAAGCCGGCTACTGTAAGTGACATTAAATGGAGTGCCCGATGCGATTGTGCCAATACCGGTAAACTGCCACCCTCCAACCAACAAATCTCCCACTTTGCCGATTCGGTTGAAAAAGCGTCTATTTCGCCCAAACGGCATGTCGTATACCCAGTTAGCGACTACCCGCTGGCCCTGGATCCCTTCCACTTTCCCCCAATTCCGCTTCGCGTCGAATGGCCAATCTATCGCGCCAATCGAACCCCAACCCACGTTAGCGCCGGCGCCGTCGGATAAGGCGCTCGTGTATTGATATTCGATCGCGTAGCTCAAGTCTCCGGAACGACGCTGGGATCCGATTTGTAATTGATGCGTAACTGCATTGCCGCGAGGATCTACCCAGCGAATTTCACCCCAGGGTTGAAAGGGCCGGAGACTCTGAGTGTTGCCGGGCCCGAATACACGGGGCGTATTCAGGTCATATTCCTGAGAAGCGTTTGTCGTCCTGTTGCCGACGTAGCTGATGCGAAAGGACGTATTTTTCAGGATTTCCCGCTCCACCGTGAAGTTCCACTGGTAGCTCTTCGGATCGGGATAATCCCTTGGATATCCGAGCACGGAGGGAGCCGACGGGGCGCTGGCGCTCCCGGGAAATGGATTAGCGAATGTGACGGTCGGCGAGGCCCCAGGCGCTGCATTGAAGGTTTCGATGAGCGCGAAAGGCGCGTAGAGCACTTGCCGTAAACCAAGTTGGTTGGATGACTCGTATGCGTAGTAGACGCCTGCTCCCGCGCGAACAACCGTCTTATTGTCGTCGAAAGGCCGGAACGCAAAACCGATTCGGGGCTGCAGGTTTTTCCAGTTCGTATTTCTTGTGTATCTGGTGTTGCCCAGTCCCGCCTGATCGCTCGTAATCACCGGATAGCCGAGTAGACTCTTTACGACTTCCGGAGGATATTGGTCGCTTCCGCTGTAGGTGACGAGCGCGTTTAGCTGTGGATCGTAATTCGCTTGCCGTAACTTTTTCTCCACAAAAGGAGTTTCCGCGTCCCAACGAAGGCCAAGGTTGACCGTCAACCGGCGGCTGACTTGCCAGTCGTCTTGCACAAAACCGCCAAAGCGCTTCTCGTTGAAGTCTCCAAATTGATAGGCGGGGCCACGAGTGCTCGTGTTCGCATAGCCGAGAAGGAAATCGGCAAATGCATCGCCGGTATATCGGCCCGTGAAATTGAATACGCCGGCGCCGGTATTGTACATACCGCCCCAATAGCCCTGGTAACGATAGAAATATCCGCCAACTTTCAACTGGTGAGGCCCTTTTATATAGGTCAGGTTATTGGAAATATTCAAATCATGACGGTTGTCTTTCGTCTGCGCTTGATTCGTGACTCCGTAGTAGCCGTTGAAAGTGATGGTCGGCAATCCTCCGCCAAATCGCCCGGCCTCGGATTTATCGACGCTGGTCTTTTCCGAACAGCATTGGCCGTCGAGGGCCGGCAAAATGATCCCCGGATCCAAATCGTTGTTCCTGTCGGTTAGGTGATAACCGTATGTTGAAAATGCGCCTTGCAACTCATTGGTCATTTGAGGCGATAAAATCCGCGTCCACGATCCGTGCACCTGGCGCTGCTTAAAGCCCTGGGTATAACTCCCATCCAGATCCGTACCGTTTCCTCGCAGATACGGTCCGTCGTTAAATATTTTGAATCCGCCGGCGATCATGTCATTGCCTGTCGGCCGATAGTCCACCTTTCCAGTGAAGCGGGGAGAATCTTGAATCGTAGGAGGCGCGGCCACAAGGTTGACGCCCGTGCCCGCGGGACCGCTTCCAGGCAGGTTTGGGTCCTCCATATACTGCATAATCGCCTGAGCGACTGGAGAAATGCGGGTCGGATCAATTTTATTGTTGTTGAATGCCTCGTTGTTATTAAGCGGATCGGTAATCACGCCCAGCCCGGTGAAGTCGCCGGATTTCATCGCCACGGTCGGCATATTAAATGTGGCCTGGTTTGACGTGCGCTGGCTCAATTGTTCAAAACTGGCAAAATAGAACAACTTGTCCTTTTTAATAGGCCCACCGAGTGTTCCGCCGAACTCATTGCGGTTAAATGGCGGCTTATCGCGATGGTCGAGGATGTATTTGGAAGCAAAAACTCTGTTTCTGTTAAACCAAAACGCGCTCCCATGCAGATCGTTTGTGCCGGATCGCGTGACCAGCACGAGTTGGGATGATCCGCTGGTATATTCAGCCGATGCCGAGTTTGAAATGAAGCGAAACTCTTCGATCGCATCGAAAGGCGGCGTCGCTTCGCTGCGAGTGCCATTCTGCATATCCAGGTTGGTGGCTCCATCGACCGTGACGTTCAGACCGCCCTTTGCAAAGCCGCCCGATGCAAACGAGCCGTTATTTTGCACTCCCGGCGCCAAGGCGATGAGCCCGGCAATGCTGTAGCGGCCGTTGAACGGAAGTTCGGTAATTTGTTTATGGTTGATTACCGCGGAGAGCGTTGGGCTTTCGGTCTCCACGACGCCGGCGCTGGCCGTAACCTCTACTTGTTCTGCGACTGATCCTATTTTCAGCTTGATGTCCACGCGCGCATTCTGAGCGACAGCGATACGGACGCCATTCACTCGTGTCGGTGAAAAGCCGCTCACCTCGGCGGTGATGGTGTAGGTGCCCGGATCCAAATTGGTGAACGTGTACGCGCCTTGCGTGTTCGTGGTCGTTTCCAGATTCAGCCCTGTTTCTACATTCGTCAAGGCGACGGGAGCGCCGGCCACGACGGCGTTGGAGGCGTCTGAGATAACGCCCGTAATGCTGCCGCTTGCGACCGTTTGCGCCTGCAACGGCGCCCAAAGCGTCAAAATCCCCAGACAACAGAATACGTATTGAATACGACCGCGCATAGTCCCTCTTGGAAAATCTTGTTTTCCGCCTCGTCGCTCGCGCGCCGCTGAACTCGTCAGTAGTCCCTAGACGCTAGATCGATAAACGGAGTTTGGCTTCTCTGCCGGTCGCTTGCCCAACCGCACGACCGCCTGTCCCACAGCAACTCGACATCTCGCTCCACAACGATTCGAGCTGCAGTTATAGGTCTAGACCAAAGATCTAGACACACTAACTTTAGATAGGTATACTCGATTAAGCTCCAGCTTGTCAAGAAAATTTGGAGAACAGAAACTGCCGGATTTGCAAGGAGATTCCTCCGGCTTTCACTGTTCTTCCCTTATAAACGTGCGTAATCGACTGGAAAGAGAGAAACCGATGCTTCTTCGATATTGCGGCTCCTCGCGTTATGGCTTGATGCTTTGTTGTCTGGCTTTAGTTTCTACGAGCGCTTGGGCTCAGGAGCCGCCCTTGCAGTCCGGCAGGTATGGCGGCCCGCGCTGGAAAATCGCCTACGCCTCTTACGAGGGACCACAACGTTTTGCGGTGAACGAACTCCAGCGCGCGCTCCAACAATATCTTCCTTACGTCATTGAAACGCGGCCTGCCGCAGAACTCGATCCAACAGGCGCCAACCTCATTTTCGTGGGAACTGCCGCTGAAAACCGCCTGATCGCGGAACTCGAGGCAAAGGGCCTCGTACAGCATCCTCATCAGCCGCAGTCATACACGATCGCCTGCCTACCGTCTCCTTGGCAACGGAACATGCGCATAGCCGTCATTAGCGGCGCCGACGAATCGGGTGTTCTCTTTGGCGTCGTTGAGTTTAATAAGCGGCTCGGCGCCTTCATTCCCGATGATCCCGCCGGCATCCGGCCCGCTTTGGACAATTTGGCGTTCTTCAGCGAGACGGACGCTCCCGTAATCGAGAATCGCGGCCTTTGGACTTGGGGCTACGTCATCTACGATTACCGGCGTTTTCTCGACAACATGGCTCGTTTGAAGATGAATCGTTTGACGATTTGGAACGATACGCCTCCCATTAACAGCAAGGAATTGATTCAATACGCTCATGACCGTGGGATCCAAGTAATTTTTGGCTTTCAGTGGGGTTGGGGAACCAAATTGAACTTGGCAAGCGAGAAGGATTTAGCCGATGTGAAAAAACAGGTGCTCCGGGATTACAAGCACAATTATCGCGGCTTAGGACTTGACGGAATTTATTTCCAAACGCTGACGGAGCACAACCATACGGTTCAAGGCGATCATACGATCGCTTCTCTCGCCGCAAAGTGGGTGAATGAGATAGCTCGGCCGCTTCTGCAACAGAATCCCCGGCTGCGCATCGAGTTCGGACTGCATGCCACCTCAATCCAGGAACATTACCCGGATCTCGGGTCTCTGGATCCAAGGATCGTGATTACCTGGGAAGACGCCGGTGTCATACCCTACTCCTATGAGCCAGGAGTAACTGCCTCTCACGGGCAAGAGAAAGACCGGCCTGCGAATCCATCGGCAACAATTGACTATTCAAAAAAGATCGCTACCTTCCGGCCGGGATCGGAGTTCGCGATGATCGCCAAGGGTTGGACAACCTTGCGTTGGTCCGACGAATTTGAACATCACCAACCTTTTATATTGGGTGAGCGTTCACAGGCCTTTATTCAGAACCGGGCGCGTGAACGTCAGCCACGCTGGGATTTTGTGAATGCGCAGTGGATGGCCCATTACCCGTTCGCCTTGCGTTTTTACCGTGAACTGCGGGAAACCGTCAAGGGACCGATGACGGTCCAAGGCCTGATCGAAGATGGACTCTTTGAAGAACGGATACAGCCAAGCGCGGCTCTGCTCGGTGAGATGCTCTGGAATCCCAATCGTAGCCCTGAGAAGTACCTCCGTTCGGCATTCAATCCATACCTGGAAAACGTCAATTAGGCGGACGCCAACTTTTACGGCCCACTTAATTTTGCCGGAGTGTTGATACCGCCGGACCAAGCGCCGGCATCAACTACTCAGCCTGCGTCGCCCCGTGCGTCCGCGGCTAAACGTCCGGAAGCATTTCCTGGATCATGTCTTTGTGATCTCCAATTTTGCTATCCGCCGTCAGGCTCCATAGCGAGGAGCCCTTGCCACGCATGCCAAGCACTGCGGTAATCCACGCCTGCGTCCATCCGGTCTCAATCGACCACGCGCCCCACCCCACATCTGAGTTGCTAGCCCAGTATTCCCATCTGCCAAAATCGAATGCACGAAACCATGCTCCATCCAACTCCCGCCTTTGCGTCGAGCGGACCTGGATGCGGCACAGAAATTCGGCCAGCTTCGTTTCGGCGTCGTGGTAAAGACGATCTCCCGTGGCGGCGCTCGCTTCATGCAACCCGAGGAAAGCAAAATTCGTGGTGTATAACAAATCGCTCAACAAATCGCCGTTATTCTGAATGAGCGGCGCCTCGGTAGCTCCATACACGGCGTTCGTTTTCGGAGGCCCGTAGCGGCCTTTGCCCGCGGATCCAACCTCTTCCCGAATCGCGCCCGACGCATCTTGAAACGCGAGTAATTCGCTCGCCATATGCCGCAGCCAGCCGCGGTGCTCCGCCGTGGGCTCCACGCGAACCAGCCATGCCAGAGGCAGGAGCATTCTGGCGCGTTCCTGCTGAATGCCGTTTGTCCAGCGCCATTCATGAGGGTAGGCAGACATCATCGCAGTGATGCCACGCTTGGCGCAGTCGAGAAATGGCCGGCTCCGGGTTTTGTCCCAGGCCCATAGGTAAGCCGCCCACAGGTAGCACTCAAAATGCGGCGCGTAGTTCACGCGCCCGAGAGTAAAATAATGCCGCCAACCGTTCTTTTGGACATCGGCTTCTTCCAGCCGGTTCCCCCGGAACCCAAGCGGCCCGGTAGTGCGCAGATTGGCAACCAGACAACGTAAGAGCGGCTGATCCCACGCACTCGATCGCAGCGCAGAAGCTGTTCCCATTGTGCCCAACATCATGCGGGCGTTGTCATCGCCGTAATAAACGCCGTCCTGGCTGGTGTTCCAGCCGACCAGGCCAAAAGACGCGCTGTCGGGGCTCGCACGCGGGCCTTGTGCGAGATTCGAACGCACGTAAATAAAGTCATTCAGATTGGCAGCGATCTGGCGCCCGCCCTCCGATAGCGCCATGGCAAACGACGACTCTCCCATACAATCTGCGCGAAGCCACCATCGCACAGGCTGGGAGCCGTCCGGCTGAATGGACGAACTGAAGCCTTCCAACATACCCAGGCTTCCATCACCCAGAGGCCATGCGAGCTTAGGCGCCTCCGCCACCCGGTCGTTGTGGCTGCGCGCTTCCACTTCCTTTTGCGCCCAAGAACGATGAATGAACAGGCGCGCATTCCCATACCACATGGCTCCACGCTGGAATGCCTCGCCTTCCACTCCTGACGGCAGCCGCGCAGAACGCGAGTACGATGGCCTGACAACAGGCGACCAATGTAGCGCCGTAGAGTTATTTCCGCCGCTGAGCCATCTAAGAATTCGCTTCCACACAACGTCCCAAGCATCGATGGGAGCATATCGCCCCGTAACGAACTGGCTCAGCTTGGTCGTGGCGACCAACACGGGAGCGGAAGGATGCTCGAAAAGAATCGGCGATACGCCAGTTTGTGGCAGGCCGTATACCGCCGTATCGAATCCGGCGACGCGCGCCAACAGGATGTCGGCTTTGACGCTCTCTACGGGAACATAGCGGCAACCGTGGATCGCCAGAATGCGCGATGGCTTTAATTCCGGCCCGAACAACTCCGAGGCAACAACCGCCCGTTCCCATGTTGTACTCCTGGGGGCGCCACACGCCAAATCCGGGAGAAACGATGGATACTCGACATAGAGACGCAATTGTTTCTCGAGCGCTTCATCGAACAATTCGGACGAGAGCGGCGTCGTGAGCGCAGGATAGCCATCCGACAAGATCAGAACGCTGGAGCCGCGCGGCGCATTACGAATGGTATCCGTTGCGGTTGCATATCGTGGATAGCGGCCTCCGGCCGCTTGGAAAACGTCGTTTGTAGCATCACAGCAGAACAGCAACTCTGTGCGAGGCGGAGCGGCAAATAACGCCGCCGCTATGGCCTGCGACGATGCAAGGCAGATGCTCCTTCTCGTGATCTTCTCGCGCCACCGCACCGTAGGGTTATCTCGGGCTTCCGTATTTGAGGCGGCATTATCTTTGAGCATAGAAATCCCCCTGAGCCGGACAACACGGCGTTCTGAGGCCCTTATTTAGTTGTCTGGATTTGCGCATCTATATCCGAGGGTGTCCGATGAGTTCGTGTGGCATGCACGACGGCGCGATAGCGATCGGCGCGGTAAACAGTCGTTGCAACTTCTACAGGGACGCCATCCTTGGTATACGTCTTCCGGTCGATTACAAGGACCGCCGCAGCTCCCTCTAATTGCAGAAGCTTTTTCTGCGACCGGTCGGCGAGTTGAGCGGAAACTTCTTCTACACAATAAGCCAGATCGAGTCCACAATGTTCTTCAAGAATGGAATAGAGAGAAGACGTAGCCAGATCGAAGCGTTCGAGATCGGGACAGAGATAACAGGGAAGTTCAATAGTCTCAATGGCAAGGGGCTCGCCATCGCCGAATCGCAGGCGCTTTATCAAATAGGCCATCTCCGTGTCGGCGATTACAAAAAATTGCCCAGCGAGCGGCGACAGCCGGCCTCGGCGAAAATCGAGGAGTTTCGACGAAGGCCGTACGCCCCGCGCCTTGAGTTCCTCTGTGAAACTCCGCATCTCCTGTTGCTGTTTATAAACTCGCCGCACCGCGACGAACGTTCCACGCCCACGATGCCGTTCAATCAGCCGGTCTCGCTCGAGGATGTCGTATGCCTCGCGCAGGGTCATCCGGCTGACTCCGAAATGCTCGCACATTGTACGCTCCGCCGGGAGCAACGTGCCGGACTGGAGCATGCCGCTGTTAATCCAATTCGCCAATATGGAGGCAATCTGAATGTACACAGGCGTGGCTACATCTTCGCGCACATTTCCGGGTAGACGCTTCAAGGTCACTGGCATCGTCGCCATAACGGATGTATCTCCTTCACGGCCCAGCAAAGGGCCTCAGCCGGTATATACCATAAGTCTAGTCATTTAAACAGGCATTCTGCCGGGCTGTCAAGAAACTGGATTCAGATGCACAATCTCGATCCGGAATACGCAAGCTTCTAAGCTATCTTTCCAAACTCGATGAGGTTAGCAGCAGTAGCGGGTCCACGGGCCGGGGATTCGCTTCAATACCAAAGCATAGGCAACAACCGCCTGGCCGGAATGGGAATTGGTGTTTGCCGAGATTAGCGCGGGCCGCTGGAATTCCTCATCCCACGCAGACATTTCAAATGATGTCGGAATTCTGGGCGTCAGTAGACAGTAGCCACGAAAAAGCAAGCCGATATGCCGCGATGAGAAATGGAAGTTGTCTACTGAGTCCCTTCACATTGAATGCGACAAGCGTGACCCAATGAACGGGCTAGGCCAAAAACTTCGGCGAGGCTGTGAGTTCTGACATCTTTTCGTTATCGCATCAGCCAACGAAAGGATTTGCAAGTTCTCTTTCGTTAGTAGATCGGAGAACGAACCCATCCCGATCTCGCCCAACACAGTTTGGCCCGTAAAATATGACGAGAGAGCGATGCCGCGAGGTCTTGATCGATGGCTTGTAAATCGGATTGAGCAGTTACGCGTTCCTCCCAATGCGGATCCGATATTCAACGAGGGACCGCACCATGGCAGGTCCGGCCTAGACCCAGGTTAATCGCTATATTGACGTTGCCCCGCCCGGCAACCTGTAGGGTGGACCTTGCGAGTATGTATCATTTTTTCGAGTTCCTCCATGGGGGTTCCTCTTTGAAAGACTGTCCGTTGCGCGTAGCCGACTTCATTTGAATGCGTTACACAGATACAACTAAGCCAGAGCCGTAAAGGGCGAATTTATTGGACGATCGTATCCTAACCTCCGTTTCTCCAGGCCACTTCGCTGAACATCCGCCCTATTCGAGTCGCCGTACAAGTTTTGCAGTTGGTTAGGATCGCGGTGGTATGAGTAGAGTTCACTCTGGCCTCCGGGCCGCAAGATCAGCTTGTGATCCTGTGTGCAAACCATGGCAGCGCGAGAAACCGTTGGGGGATGCTCTTGTTCAAGCTTTATCTTCGGGTGGTAGATCTCATGTGGATTGCGCTGATGGGAGTCTGGGTAGTTTGCTCGTACGTTTGAGCCGCATCGACGTGCTGGTGATCGACGACTGGGCCATGGCGCCGCTCGCCGAAACGGAAAGGCGCGAAATCGAGTTGCGCTGGAGTGACCGGAAAGGCTTTTCCAAAACTTTCCTCAAGGCCGGAGACCGCGATCATGAGGGCCGGCATCTGCGGCCTTGAAACGATCGTCGGATGGGTATAGCTTCCGCCCGCGCCGAAGAGCTTGTGCGGCTCGATCATTCATGCCCACTTGCCTGGCTGCGGCCGCAAATCCCAACAACGCCTCCGCATTGCGGGGCTCATGTTTCAAAGCCAGCGAAAACTGCGCCAGCGCGCGCTGCGCTTGCTTTTCCTTCAGCAGAAGTTCGCCGAGCAGCACCCGATAATGAGTGGCGTCCGGATCGATCTCAAGCAACTGCGTCATGGCCGCTCCGGCTTCGGCAGACCTGCCTCCTTTCAGGAGTTGATCTGCTAATGCTTCAAGAGCATCGAGAAAGGTTGGCTCAATTTCAATCGCCTTCCGAAGTAATGTGATGGCGTCCGAAGTCTGGTTCTTCTGTATCGCGGATTGTGCAGCATCATACGTTGAAAGCGCCGACTTTACGTGCATCGTATCGGGCGCGCAGAGGCCTAATGTTCCAAACGAAAGCAGTATGAGGAATTCTTTCATTTTTGGGCGCCCAGTTCGGTCAAAGTGCTATTCAACCGCCGGTCGCTCATTTCTTTAAGCGGCTCCGTAGCTTGCGCGCGAACTTTCTCAAAGAGCGCGCTCGCGTCGGCATCGCGGCCGACCGCGCGATACGCTCGCGCCAGCGTGTAAGCGGCACTTCGCGAACCAGGATCGAGACGATCCGCCAACTCCAGATCCTCCAATGCGTTCTTCGCCTGCCCCGCATCCAGAAGCAACCGGCCACGTAGAGTTCTGGCCGAAATCGAATTCTTATTCAGCTCGATCGCGCGGTTTAGCGCCGCTATCGCCAACCCCGGTTTATCGGGGCTGGCCCGCAAGAGACATTCGGCAAGCAGATAGTGCAGGTCGGAATCTTCGACGCCCGACTCGTCAGCCGATTGCAGTAACGTAATCGCCTCGCCGAACTTCCCCTGCTTGTAGTCTGTTAGCCCAAGGAAAAATAGTGCGTCCGCATTCTCGGGCGCAAGCTGAACCGCCTTGCTGAAATTATCATGAGCAGAATCCAACCGCCCCAGCAGCGTGTTGGCGGCGCCGGCCACGATCAAGGCTTCGGACGATTTGGGAAACGCTCGTACCGCGCCGGCGGCAACGCTGGCAGCCTTGACAAAATCTCCGCCGTCGGCGCAAAGAGTGACCAGGTTGAGATAGCCCGACATATTCCCCGGATCGGCGTGGATCGCTTCCTCTAAAGCGCTATACGCCTTGTCGTAAGCGCCCAACTTCGAGTAAGCAACTCCCAATAGGTTGGCGCACTTCGCATCAAGAGCACTTTGCGATTTCAGCTTCGTCAGGACATCGACAGCCGCCGGATAGTCATTCAATTCGAAATAGCTTAAAGCGATGGCATACTGATGGGTTTGGCGGTCGGGAACCTCATCCGGAACCGCTTTGAACACGGTAAGCGCAGTTTTGAAATCGTGCGCTCTTCCGTAAAGCCAGCCCATATTGAAGCGCTCGACAGCCGAAATATTCCGGCAGAGCCTCAATTCATTCAACGTTCCGGCTGCCTGGCTATACTTTCTGCCTTCTATTAGTGTATTGGCCTGTTCAAAAAGCCGCTTGGCGTCACATCTCGTTTGCGCCGCTGCCAATTGGCAGAGAAATCCAAACACGAAAGCAAGCAGGACGAGGCGTTTCCGCTCAATACACATAGGTCTTGGGGGTTTCGAAAGGAAGCGCATCGCTTGCGGCTGCGCGAAGCGCTTGCACGGTGGCCCGCTCGGCCTGGGCTTCTTTTTGCCGTTGTAGCTGAGCATAGACTTGAGCAAGTTCAAAATGAAAATCGGCCGAATCCCGCAGCGCCGGCTGAACAAGGTTCAGCACCGCAAGCCCCTTCAATGGGCGGTTATCATGCCGGAACGCTCTCGCGAGATCCAGCCCCACGTCAGGATTCGATTGATCGACGGCCCATGCCCGTTCGAGATGTGACGAGGCAGCCGCCCAATCACCGCGCCGGGCTTCGATGATGCCCATTTGGCGATTGGAAGCTGGATCATTCGCCTCAATCGATAACGCGGTTTTCAGGTATTTTACGGCTTCCTCATCCTTGCCGCCCTGTTGCGCCGTGCGCGCAAGTCCAACTAGCGCCGGAACAGACTTGGGCTCCCGCTGTAATGCCTGCTTATACATCGTCTCAGCAGACGTCGCGTCATTGTCCGCCTGCGCAACATCTCCGCGCGCCACTGTAAGAAGCACATCGCCTGGATTCATCTCGAGAGCAGCGTCGATCACGTCTCTCGCGGTCGCCACATAGTTCAACAACAATAACTGCTCGCACAGCGCATACGCGATATCAGCCCGGCGTGGCGCCAGCTCCCGCGCTCGAAATAGCCACGGCAACGCTTTCCTTACCTGTCCGAGAGTGGCGAAATCCAGACCCACGCGAAAATAGACTTCAGGTTTCGTTGCGTCTTTATCGATGGCATTATAATAGCTCTCACGCGCCCGGCGAAACTGCTTCAAATGCGAATACGCCAGCCCCAGATTGAAGTAAACTGCATCGTCAGCCGATGAAGGCGGGATTCGTTTTAGATACTCAACAGCCTTCTCATACCGTTGATGCTGCGCGAATAATGTGCCCAGTGAAAATAGGAGCGGCGGGGAGAGATGCTGCGTGTTCGCGGCGAGAAGACGGTCAAGCTGGGTTGCCTGCTTCGCCTCAAGTAGTGTTCGCGCAACCCATAAAAAGAATGCAGGATCGCGAAGGAGATTCGCTTTGGTCGTGGCGTTAATTTGCCCCGTCACTGCCAGCGCTTGCTGCCAATCTCCCAACTGAACGTAGATTCCAAGCGCGTATTTCGCGGCCCTCTCATCGGCGGCATTCAGCTTCAGGGCCTGCCTGAGAGCTTTTGCGGCATCCTGAATGTTTCGATTTTTCAGATAGCTGAGTCCGAGGTCGGACCACAACCGGGCTGACTGGGGATTCAGCGAAACCGCTTTGCGAAAGGCCGCCTCGGCTTCTGCCGGCCTGCCAGATAGTTCGTTAACCACGCCCTCCAGTTCGTTGAAATCGCTCGACTGGGCGCACTCCGAACGAACCGAGTCAAGAATGGACTTCGCCCTCGCGGCGTCGTTGTGCTGAATCGCCGACGCCGCTGGCTTGAGACTGTTATCGCAGACGCCGGCAGCCAGGGCGGCAGCGAAAAGAAGAGTTGGGATCGCGACCATACTACGTGCAGGGCTCTTCTTACGGGAAGAGCCCTCCCAACAAGATTAAAATAGTAGCTTCAGCCCGAACTGTATATCTCGCGGCGCACTCGCGCTGTTGATTTGGCCGAACGAAGAACTCTGGGTATTACCATCAGGCAACCCGAAGTTCGGATGATTGAAAACGTTGAAGAACTCTCCTCGAAACTGAAGCCTCAGTCGCTCGGTGAGAAGGAAGTCCTTGAAAGTGACAAAATCGACGTTCTTTTGAGCGGGGCCGGTCATGTTGTTCCGCCCTGCATTGCCAAATGTATAAGGCTCGGGCGTCACAAACGCCGCGGTATTGAACCATTCCAACCGGCTCTGGGTGAATCCCGACAGCGGATCGCCCACAACCTGCGCCCGCTGGCTGCCCCCACCCACATTCGCGACATCGCCACCCGCGGAAATGCTATAAGGCTGCCCGGAGTTAAACGTTACAATCGTGCCAACATTCCAATCGCCGAGCAGCGTCTGCATGAATCGGTTTGAACCCGCCAGGTGAGCTTTGCCCTTTCCCGCGGGAACTTGATAGATGCCACTGAAGACAAACAGGTGCCTCCTATCGAAGTCAGATGGTCCCCAATCGCGGCGAAGGTCGTAAATCGTCGCGATTGACCCCGATTGGCCTTCAGATTGAATATCGAGGGACTTCGACCATGTATAGGACGCAAGGAAGTTGAGCCCAAAGGACAATGACTTCTGCAACTTAGCTTGTAGAGCGTTGTAGCTGCTGTTTCCTGCGTTTTCGTCGTAAGAGAATGCCCCGCCGTATTGCGGAAATGGCTGCCCCCGCGACGCGAGTGTTCCCGGCCCTGGATAAAGCGCGGTGTTCGCCGCTGGCTGTATAAACTGATGGCGTCCTACCGACCCGACGTAATCGAGATTCAACACGAGTGAGTTCGATAGTTGCTGCTCAACGCCCGCGTTGTACTCCATCACGTACGGAATCTTATTCCGCGGATTTGCGCCGAAATCGACAAGGGGTTGCAAAGGGTTGAAGAAAGTGGACGCCGCCGGTAAATTGTTGAAGTAAGTGTCCGGCACTCCCCGATTTAAGTCCGGAACCGATATTCCGACGCCTTGAGGCCACGATATACGCGGGTCCTGCGCCTGCTGAACAAGCGTGTTGTTGTGGTCGTCGAATATTGCGAAGGCGGTCCGGAACACCGTCTTCTCCGACGCGCGATAAGCAATGCCGAAGCGTGGCTGAAATCCGTTGTAATGAGGATCGAAGAAAGAGCTGCGAACGTTTGCCGTTTTGAACAGCGGCGGCGCCGGAGCCGACACCAGGAAGTTTCCTGTTTGAATGTCCAGCCCGGAAACAGGGCTCGCATACGATGCGGGCTGCACAAAGTCATATCGCAGACCTGCCGTGATGGTCAGGTTTTTCGAAACCTGCCATTGGTCCTGAACATACCCGGCAAACCAGTAGCTGTTGATGTCGGCTGACGTAGTTCCCAGGAATCCCGAAAGATTGTCCGGAAGACCCAGTAAAAAGCTGGCCGGACCGGAACCAGTGCCATTGACCAGACCGCCCTGCGACGTCGCGTTTTGAGTAAAACTGGTGGACATGCCCCAGCCATCGTCAAAACTGTGGATATGGTAGACCATCCCTCCGACGCCAATTGTGTGGTTCCCTCGCACAATGGACAGATCGGCGTGGCCATCATGATTCTGCTGAGGGCCTAGCGGAATGGCAAACTGGCTGATGCCCGTGTAGCCGTTCGATATGCCGATTTGCGGACCTAACGGGATATTATTCCGGACCGGCGAGAGCTGAATGTAATTAGTCGCTTGTAGAAACGAGAGCCCCGCCGCCTCATCGAACTGTCCGAAATTGGTGTTGGTGTAGCCATAATGCAGACTCAAGATGATGGTGGGACCAAACAGATGCGTGTAGCCCACGGCCGCCGTCTGAGCATAGTTCACAAGCGATTGCTGATAGGTGGGCAAGCCTTCAGGCCGAAGCAGCGTCGAATTCGACCGATTATACCGGCCGAAGATCGTGTCGTTATCACCAAAGCGATGATCCACGCGTATGCCAGTCTGATCGGTATCGGTATTCGTTGAACCCACAAACTGATAGTTCGGTAAAACTCCAGGCCCGACGTTCAAGTTGGGATTCGGATAGTATTTTTGCAAAACAAGTTGCGAAGACGGATTGATCCGGCCTGCCGGAATTATGTTCCCAGGGAAGGGATCGCGAATCACGTTAGCCGGATTACTTGGATCTGGACGGCTAGTGTTGGGATCGAAGATTTCGTTTTTATACAAGGGACGGCCTAGGCTGTCCGTGCCCATTTGAGGCCCCAACAGACCCGAAAAATCACCTTGGCGCATCGCCGCGGTTGGGACACTCGCGAACGAGCTTAGACTCTGGCGGGCCCGGAATCCTTCCCAATAGGCAGAAAACCAGGTATTATCTTTTCCGTTGAAGTGGGGAAGCCGAACCGGGCCACCAAAGGTGACGCCATACTGATTCTGTTTATAAGGGTTTTTCGACTGGTCGAAAAAGTTCCGTGCGTCCAGTGCATTATTCCGCAAAAACTCCCATGCGGCTCCGTGAAACTCGTTCGTACCCGATCGGGTGACAATGTTGATGTTGGCGCCCGACGAGATGGAGAACTGAGTATCGACGATGTGCGACTGGACATTGAATTCCTGCAGTGCATCGGGCGGCGGGCTAATTGCCCAAGTATTCGTATACACGGCATTGTTCAAAACGCCGTCCATTGTGAAATTGTTCTGCTGACCCCGTTGGCCATTCACAGACGGACTGATGCCTCCTGCGCCCTGCTTGACCGTGAATGCGCCCTGTTGCCCCGATTCCTGCGGAGCGGCGCCCGGAGTAAGAAGCGCCAGTTGGGTGAAGCTCCGGCCATTCAACGGCAAGTCGACAATTTGCTGATGCTGGATTACTTGGCCGATCGTTGCGTTTGTCGTATTCAATGCCGGAGGCACACCCGTCACCTCAACGGTTTGCGACACAGTGGTCAACGACAACTTGAAATCGATAGTCGCGTTCTGGTTGACAAGCAACTGGACACTCGGCCGGCTCGCATTCGCGAAGCCCTGTTTTTGAAGCGAGACATCATAGGTTCCTGGCGGCAACTGCGGAATGATATACGTGCCATTGGTGGAACTTTGAGCCGACCGATGGAGCCCAGTCTCTTTGTTGGTCACATCCACTTGTCCGCCGGCGACAGGGGACCCGGAAGGATCCAATATCGTTCCGTTTATAGATCCCGTTGTCGTCTGAGCGGATAAACTTATAATCAGAAACAGCAAAGCTGGAATGAGAACACACAGCTTCTTAGTTAACAGCATTGTCAACCCCTATGAACAACTAAATTTCCAGAATACAGCGCTATACACCGCCGCCGAAGCGTCAAGTATAGAGCGTAACAACATCGAGGTCAACACTTTGTTTTGACCAAAATAAAAGTGCCGCTTGGCGGTACACTACGAACTCGCGCAAAGAAAGGACACCGGTTGACAAAGGCGAATACATTGCGAATATTGGGTGTCGAAGATGTGCGGGACACGAATGAAACCCACTTCCTGCATCTCATTCGAGACCGCCAGCCCGTGTCACGGACGGATCTCGTGAAGGAAACCGGTCTTCGCCCCGGAACCGTTTCCGTAGTCGTAAATCGACTAATGAAGGCTGGCTTTGTCTACGAAGCGGAAGAGGCCCCTTCGAGCGGCGGTCGCCGGGCAGTTTATCTCCAGGTGAACGCCGAAAAGGCGTATGCCGTTGCCATCGGCATCGGAGTCCATCAATCCATATACATGGTCAGTGACTTCAACGGGAGAGTGCTTAGTCAACACACTGTTCGTACCGAAGGTGACGCGGAACGTTTCTTGACACATCTTTCGAAAGAGATTGCTAACCACTTGAAATGCCATTACGCGAAAGCCAGATTCTGGGCTGTAGGTGTCAGCGTGCCCGGACTGCTCGATCGCGCGGATGGCACGGTAGTCTTTTCGCCGAATTTGCAGTGGGACAATGTGCCGGTTCGCCGGTTGCTTGAAAAAGAGCTGAAGCTGCCAGTTTTCGTGGAGAACGACGCGAACGTCGCGGCTTTATCGGAGCTCTGGTACGGTCCATTGGACGTCTCGAGCGCTCACAGTTTGCTGTTCGTGCTGATTGTCGAGGGCATTGGCACCGGCTTTATTCTGAATGGCGATTTACACATTGGCACACGCGTTGGCTCCGGCGGATTTGGTCATATTCCCCTCGACCCTGAAGGGCCGCCGTGTTCTTGCGGCAACATCGGATGCTGGGAGGCGCTCGCGTCCGACGATGCTACCCTGAAACGATTTCATCAAGACCAACCCGGCAGGTCCTTGGAAGTTCGCTCCGTTCATGACCTTATCTCACTCGCGCTCAACGGCGACAAGAATGCCACGCAACACATCCTAAAGACCGGAACCCTCATCGGAAGAGGATTGCGAGGCTTAGCGCATGGCCTCGCTCCCGAGGTGATTGTCATTGGTGGAGCAATTACAGAGGCATGGCCGTTGATTGAGCCGGTGCTCAAAAAAGAGCTCAAGAGCGGCTATCTTATTGAAGGCATGTCCTTACCGCAACTCCGGCGCGCCAGCGTCGAAAGTCCGAGCGTATTCGGCGGCGTCCCCCTCGCGCTACGAACCATCCTTCGAACTAAAAAGCTACGAAACGCCTATTGAGGCCCGCATAATATAGCGTCGATCCACCCCAGAGGCACCGTGTCTTCGGAGGCTTTCCCGGCTCAAGTGTTGTCTCTATATTATGCGGGAGTCAATAGTGATCTCTCATTTCTTCGCGATCCGCACTGTCACTACCTCAAAAGGTTTGAATGAAAGGCGGATACTGTTATTCTCAACTGGCAAGTCGAGCTTGTCGTCCTCAACACCCGTATCAAGGTGAGCCGAGTCGATACTGAAATGGTTGAAATGCAACACAGTATCGGTCGGCTTTCCCTCAATCTCCGCGAGCCTTAGAATTGTTCCGTTACCGTTTTCAGCTTCTTTCCAGGTCACCAGGGCCACTCCTTTTCCAGTAGGTTGAAGAAATCCTTCGCCAGTTGGCGGTAAGGGCCTAGGCGGATTGCCCGCCTTGTCTTGGCTCACGACATAGTTCAGTTCAGCGGGGCGCATTTCTTCGAGCGCTAGTTGGGTTAGGGCGCCGCCATCCAGCTTGGCGCTGCTGGTTACCGCGTATCGAAATTCGAAATCTCCACCTTGGCCGGCGCGGTAATTGGTGTGCCAGTAATTATTCATCGCGTAAGAAAACATCGTGCTGGTTTTTGGCTGAAACGCGCCAGGCCATCGGCCTCGGTTTATGTCGCCGAAGCTTGCGAGAGAAGCGTCAAGCGGAACCACTCCCACCGCTACGTCAGAGTCGTGCGCCGCCATCCATCCTTGTACGTTGAACCATTCCAGGCTCCCGCCTTTCATGATGTCGCGGGCGGGATCGATCCAGCCTTGCTGATTCGAGTAGGTAAACCCGGGAGTCGAGAGCGCGACCGGGAATGCGAAATAAACGCCCTCTTTAGCAGTCGTATAGTCCTTATGTATTCGATACCGGAACTCGATCTTTTTTCGATTGTTGAAAAGCAAGATTTCTGTTTCGATTTTTGGCGTATTGATATCCGAGCTGCTCATGCGAATGGACGTGCCCCAGGGCAACTGCTCTACACCCAAGAACTTGCCACTCGATGAGGGGTGAATCGTCAATTTCCCCGGCGGCAGAGACGGAAACGGGTTAATCATCTGCGTGTCGCCATCGCCGCCTGTGACATACAAATATTGGCCGAATTTATAAGGGCTCTTTTCGTCCACCAACTCTCGTTGCAACTGCTTGTCATATACGCTCGCCAACGCACCCGTGGATTCGTCTATCTTGACGCGATAGAAAGAATTTTCAACAGTGCGCTCATTCGAACTTTGAGCCTCCGGCCGGCCCGACTTTCCGTACACGATACTGAAGCACTTGTAGCCGACTGCCGGCAGATCCTTCGCGAGGAACCGCACGTGAAGGAATCCCTCCTTTTCGTAGAGCACCTGAAGCGGAACACTTTGGTTTGTCGAAAGATCCACTAGCGCTGGATGCTCGAACAGATCTGTTTCAACAACGGCATCGCGCTTCCAGTTCAAAGAATTGAAGACGACAAGTGTGTTTGCGGGAACGTGAATCTGGTCCGCCAATTGACTCAACGACCGGTCCATGACATCGTCTATCTCCAAAGCCGCACGATCCGCACGATCGTCCTTCACTCTCAGTTGCCGGACAGTTTCTTCATGGCTTGGCTGTGAGACCGAGTTATACGACGCCCACGTATGTTCCGAAAAGAGGACGATGTTCCGCCAAATATCGTCGAACAAACCAGACGGCGGGTTCAGATCCGGAGAGAGGGAATGCGTAAGAGTGGAGAGCACCTCCGCGGAGAGCGCGCGGTTCTGGTTCCGGCGATCTTCGGCCGCAAAGTAAGCATCGCTTCCGATTCCGTCCTCCCAATAGCCGCCGCCGTCACCTTTGTATACCGGCAGGTCTTTACCGTAATGCTCTTCAACGTAGTGAAAGAAATCGGGAAAAGTTGCATAGCGCAGCTTGGGATATGCGTAGTTTTTGTTCCACTCATCGGCAAACGTCGCAGTTGCCGGAAACAGGTCCGTATTCTCGACCTGCGTCCCATAGATTAGCGCAGCATCCGGCTTGTAATCCGGTTTCGAGTACGCCTGCAAAAAAATGGGTAGCGATTCGCGAATAGCGTCTTGCACCGGCGGCAGGCCAAACAATGTCTGCACTTGCATGTAGTGGCGGGAATACCAGAACAAAACCTTCTTGCCGTCCGAGCCTTCCCACCAGAACGGCGACTTTTCGTTCCAGTGATCGAAATTGAAGATCGGCGCGCGATCATTGTTCGCCGCAGCCACCCAATACTTCACGCCGCTGCTGGCCAGTATCGAAGGGTAGCTCCCCGAGTAGGTTGGAACGTCAGTGATGTTTGCATATTCAAACGGAAGACCATAGCGTTGCGACAGTTCCTTCGATTTATACAGCGATCGATAAAGCGTCTCGAGTGAGGCATACCCGGTAAGCAGATTGCAATATTGCGCCGGCATCGCCATCTTGCCGTCGCGAATCAAGTTCAGGATCTCCTCTTGCTTCGCCTTCGAACGCGTGTCGAGCAGTTGCTGCAAATTCCAGGACCCGTCCATCGAAAAGCGGAAGTCCGGATGTTCCTTGATCAGTTCGGCAGCCTGATTTAATACTCTGGGCTGCACTTCCGCCACCTTGCCCTGGTAATCCGTATAGCCGACATCAAGGTGTGTGTGTGGAACAACAAAGATGGTCCATTTTCGTTGAGGCGTAAGTGTTACGTCGAAACTCCGTCTTTCCCCGGCGCGCACCGACAGCTTGGCGTCGACCTTTCCAGTCCACTCCGGCACTTCGAACGAAACACGTTGCTCGCCATAATCGCCGGCCGTGCTCAGGTTCGCCGTGTAACGTTTGCCATTGATTGCCAACTCCGCCGTTCCGGCCTTGAGCGGCTGATTAAAGCGCAGAAACGCGTCGACCACTTCAGCAAGACCGGTTTGAACTTGGCGGTAAAAAATCGTCGCCTCAGCCTCGGCTGTCACACTCTTCGAATCGAACTTTCTGGACGTATCCTGCTCCAGGCTTAACGCGTCATAGCTGATGCCGGACACTGCCTGATCGCCGGACGATTCCGGTAGATCGACACAAGCAACCACGATCGTGTTCTCCCCGCGTTTCAAGAAAGACGTTGGAAGATCAATCTTCAAAGTGCTCTGCGATTCGTGCGGATCGAACGCGAACGAGAAATCGCCGCGTGCATAGCTGAGCTGCGGGTGAAGAAAAAAAACGCCATCGTGCCCATTCACGGAAATCTTCAAAGCCGGCACGCGAGGGCGGTCGATCAATGTGGCGATCTTCAGCGAATACACGCCCTCTATTGAATCTAGCGGGAACACGATCGTCGACGGGCGATCGAGCCCTTGGCTCCGTGGCCAATCTTTTTCCGGGTCGCTCTTACCAATCTCAAACCTGACAGATTCGATCGTGCGCGGGGCAAATCCTTCCGGCGATTGATCGAACTTGCCGACCTGCCAGACACTCCGGGTCTGTGCCTGCGCACAAATCAATGGCACGAACGCCACCAATAATGACAGATTGTTGAGCCTAGTCATCGGCCAGAAGTCTCCTTGGTAGATCCGCCTGCCGGACAGCGAGGAAATTGACGGCGCTTGCCTCTGTCTCCACACCCGCTACAATGGCGGCACACCTTAGTTTACGGTCAAGATAAAGTCTATGAGTGAAGGTTACCTCCTGTCAACAGTTAATCCGGAAGGACCAATGAACGGCATATCCCGCAGCGTCCTGATGATTTCGACTCTGGTGTCCTGCCTGGGCGGTTTCTTGTTTGGCTACGACAACATCGTTATCAGCGGTGCGATCGCGTATCTGGCGGCGCACTACGGGCTTGGTTCGGCGGGCATCGGCTGGGCGGCAGGTTGCGCTCTCGTTGGCTGCCTATTCGGAGCAGCTACGGCTGGCCGGGTTGCCGACACATTCGGATTGCGAAAAGCTCTTTATTGTTGTGCCGGGTGTTTCGCCATGTCCTCTCTGGGCGTATGGCTAGCCGGAAGCTTCACGCAATACGTGACGTGGCGCATTGTGGGCGGCGTCGGCATAGGCGCCGCCTCGGTCATCGCGCCTATGTATATTGCAGAGATCGCGCCTGCTTATATTCGCGGACGCCTAGTGGTTTTCTATCAGTTAGGCATTGTAATCGGCATTCTTGCCGCTGTTTCCGTGAACATGCTGATTGAAAGAGCTGGCGATGCGGCCTGGAACGCACAATACGGCTGGCGATTTATGTTTCTTGTAGCCGCAATTCCCGCCCTTTTCTTTGGGGTGATGATTGCACTCTCAAAGGAAAGCCCACGCTGGCTAATGAAAGCCGGCCGGGAAAACGAAGCGGAGCGTGTGCTGGCGGCCGTTAGTGGAGAAGAAGCCGCTAAGGATCAAGTAGCTTCTATACGGGCCTCACTCGTGGAGGAACAAGGCGGAATTGGAGAGTTGTTCACCGGGCGTTTTCGCATGGCGCTGCTCATTGGTTTTCTACTGGCGGCGCTGTCGCAAACAAGCGGCATCACGGCAATCCTCTCATTTCTCCCGGAAGTTTTCAAAACTGCGGGTCAGAACGTGGCGGATTCGTTCTTTCAGTCCGTTCTAGTCGGCGCCGTAAATGTTCTTTTCACTGTGCTCGCCATCTGGCTAGTCGACAAGTCCGGCCGCAGGACGCTCATTCTTTTCGGCACGGCAACGCAGACAATCGCGCTATCAACAATTGCCGTGCTCTATCTCACCAGCGGATTACACCTTGGCGTGCTGGCCGGAGTCATGGTGTTTGTGGCGGGGCATGCCGTAGGTAATGGAGCTGTCTGCTGGGTCATCATCTCTGAAATATTCCCCACGAAAGTTCGTGGCGCCGCAATGTCCATAGCGACCATGGCCTTGTGGATTTTCGCCTATCTGGCAAACCAGTTTTTTCCGCTAATGCAGACGCATTGGGGGAGTTACGGAACTTTCTTTTTTTTCGCCGCACTGGCGGCGGTCAATTTCGTCTTCGTGTTATTGTTCGTTCCCGAAACGAAAGGCTATTCCCTCGAAGAGATTAGCCATATCTGGTCAAAGGAATTGCGAACCAAACGCCGTCTGCCAGCATAGAAGAAATTGATAAATCCAGGCTTCGAATCGTTTCTCACTCGGATCGTCACAACGACCCGCCACAGTCCAGCAGATCTACTTTCGCGATAGTCTTTACAGCGCAGGCGCTTCCAACACGTCTTTTCCGATAAGCCGCACGGTTACAATTTCGTGCGGATGAATGGTGAACTGGAAGCCGTGCGGCCCAAGCAGCGATAACGGCTTCGCGCCTCTCTCAACGGCATTCGTCTGCCAAGCATGTTCTAAATTGAGGAGTTTCGTATGCACGGCGACAGGCCGGGTTTCACCGCCGAGATCGAGGAAGCGGAGGATCGTACCGTTGCCGTCCTCAGCGGGCTTCCAAGTTTCGAGCAGCAAGTCCCGGTCCTGAACAGCGAGGAAGCTGTCCTGCGTTCCCTTAAGCGGTCGCGACTGGTCCAACGCCTTGTCCTGCGTCGTCACCTCGTCCGCCTCCAGCGGCGTCGCCTCCTCCCAGCCCATTCGGCTTAATGCAGCGGCGTCCGTCGACGGCGCGCTGGTGACGACATACCGGAAACGAAAATGCCCTCCCTGGCTGGCGGCGTAGTTGGTGTCCCAGTAGTTGTTCATTACATAAGAAAAAATTGCCGCTGGACGCTTTCCGAATTGCTCCGGCCATGCGCCGCGGAAAACGTCCCCCAGCGTGACGAGCGACGCGTCGAGAGGCATTACCGTTCCGGATACCCCCGCCTGTTCAACCGAGACCCAGTGCTGGGCAGAGAACCACTCATGGCCTGCGCCGGGATACATGTCTTTGGCGGGATTGACGACTCCATTCTGAATCTCATAGTGGAACTCCGGCTGCTTCATGGCAAACGGAAAGGCGAAGTAGACAGCCTCCTTACTGGAGATCCGATTCTTGTTTACGTCTTCCACAAATTCGATCTTCTTTTCATGATCGAAGAGCCGGATCCCGGTCGCTATGCCGGGAGTGTTCATGTCCTGGCTTTTCATTCGCGCCACCCATCCGGAGGGTGTGCGGGTAACCGATACCAGGCTGCCGCCATGTGCGGAATGGATCTGAAGATGCGGCGCCGGATAGACGCGGCTGTATTGCAACACGGTGTTGGGAGCCTTATCGCCCCCCGTTACATAAAGATATTGCCCGAACCGGTAAGAGCTCTGCTGGTCCACGAGCTCGCGCTGCAGTTCCTTATCGTAGATGCTGCGTACCGCGCCGGAGGCCGGGTCAAGCGTAACGCGGTAATACGGGCTTTCGATCGTGGTCGTGTATTCCGTTTCCGGCGGCGCCGGTGTTTTCTTCGCGGCCCGCAACGCATATACCTTATAACCGGACGCCGGCACATCTTGCGCCACGAAACGGATGTGACGCAAACCGCCGCTGTCGAGAATTTCCACTGGCGCCGTTTTGCCTGTCGTCCGGTCTACGATCTCATCCTCATCTTTTAAGTCGATGGACACCGGCCCGCTACGTTTCCAATTCAAGGTATTGAACACCACCAGATTGCCGGGGCCTGCGGAGATCGAATTCGCCAGGCTCGCCATGCTGTTACGTGCTATGGAGTCAGCCATCGCTTGGGCCTCCACGGCATATTGATCCTTGATCGCTAACTGCTTCACAGCCTCCATACTGGTTGGATTGGAAACACTGTCGGAGGAGTCCCATGTGTGCTCGTCCATCAGCAGCATATTCGTCCACATACGGTCCAAGCCGGCCTTGTCGACGGCCAGCAGAGGATTGACCAGGGAGCTCAGCGTGGCCAGCTTTTCCGCCGACGGCGCACGATCTTCGTTCTGGCGTTCCATGGCGAGATAATAGGCGTCGGCGGCGATGCCGTCCTCCCAATAGGGGCCACCATCGCCGCGCATTGTGGGAATATCGCCGCCGAATTGTTTTGCAATGTTTTCAATGGCATCGTAGAAGCCGGAGTATTGGATGCGCGGATAGGCGTACCTATGGTTCCACTGCTCCGCTAACCCGGCCTGTTCTGGAAACAGATCGCTATTTTCTACTTGTGTGCCATATAAGATAACCGCTTTCGCGTGGTAGCCCGGATGCTCGTACTGCTGCAGAAACAGCGGCAGTGTGCTGTGCCCGGCCTTCAGCGACGGCGGCAGGCCGAACAGCATCTGCATCTGCTGATAAATGCGCGAGTACCATAGCAGCACTTTTTTGCCGTCGGGGCCGACCCACCAAATGGGCGAATCTTCGTTAAGCCTCCCTTGTAATAGCACCGGCGCACGATAGTTGTTGCTGCCTCCGAGCAATGCCTGGATTCCCGCCGATGCAAGCACCGAAGCGTAGGACCACGAGTAGGAGGGAACGTCCGTGATGGTGGCGTAGTTGAAGGGTGTTCCGTGTTTGCGGCTGAAATTTGCGCTGGCGTAAAGCGAACGAATCAGCGTTTCCGCCGCCGGGAAACCAGTGAGCAGATTTGCATAATCTGCAGGAACAAATAGTTGTTGATCTCTTATTGCTGCAATCGCGCGCTGCTGCTGAGCGGCCGTGCGCGTCTTCATAAATTGGTCCAGGGGCCAGGAGCCGTCCAGGCTAAAGCGGAAATCCGGATGCCGCGCCGTCATTTCCAGGGCTTCATCAATTACATGGCTGTGGATAGCGGCGACCTTCGCCTGATAATCCGAATATCCAACGTCAAGGTGGATATGGGGCGCCAGAAATAATGTCCACTTCCTTTTCGGGTTGATGGATTGTTCGCTGTACTCCCGATGGCCATCCGTACTCCAGGCAACCCGCGCGTGTGTCTCTCCAGCAAATTCCGGGACGGTGAACTCGATTTTCTCTTCACCAAAGTCCTGCCCTCCACGTAGCGGCTGATGATAGCTCTTTCCAGCAATTGTGAGGTCGACGGAGCTGCCCGGCTTGGCTGGCTCTCCATACCGGACATAGACATCTATCAGTTCGTCGAGCTCCCCTTTCTGCTGATAAAAGACAGTGGGCAGAACCTGTACGGAAGAGGCTTGAGCGCGGAAAGGCACCGCGTCGCGATCTAGTTCTATCGCGTCATACGTCAGGCTTGCCCCGGGCACAACAGCGTCCACAATCGCCTGCATCGTGATGGTGTTCGGGCCCTTGCGTAGATAGCTGCCGGGAAATGCAAACGAGATATCCGCATGAGAGTATGCCGGATAAAACGAGTCCCACTGGTCGCCGTTGTTGTAGTCGAGATGCGGGTGCGGATAGAACGTTCCCTGCTTCCCATTGATGCTGACCCGTAAAGCAGGCACGCTAGTGCTCTCGATCAGCAGCGCCACATGTAGCCGGTAGGCTGTGGCGGGAGGCTGCTCCAGCGAAAAGTGGACCACGTGTGGCGCCGAAGCCTTATTGCCCGCCTCCTGACCACTTGCTTCCGAAATCGATGCGGCAGGTTGTGCCGCATACCAGTCTTTCGCTGGATCGCTCTGCCCGATGGTGAAATCTACTGGCTGCTTCGGCTGGCCATCGGCGAAACCCACCGACGAGCGATCAAATGACCCGAGCTGAAATACCCTATCGTCAGGTCCGCTCTGCGCCATGGCCGTAGGTAGGTAAAGGCCGGCCCCAAAGAAGAAAAACCAGCCGCAAAGGGCCGCTGCTTTTAATATCATCAGTTTGTCAACTTTTGCCGTAACCAAGCAGACTTGATCATAGGACAGCTCGATCGGAGTCGTGGAGACGCCGGCGATTCAGGATACGTAAGCACTTAGCTGGAGACTACACTCGCAGAATGTCCTCTGATCGGCGAAAAGTGAAAAATCCGACTGGCGACATTTAACCGAATTTAATTGTTGACGCCGGTCAGTTACCAATTCGGCAACATTTTCTCGCGAGGCAATACGGCCGGATTTTTTACTTTTCTCTGATCAGGCGTGGCTCCATCGTCCTTAAACCCTATTTAATATTTAGTTTTTCGAGCAAGCGCAGATCCGGCATCGGCATGCTGGAGTGTCGGCGATATCTTCTTGAAAAGGGCGGTCTGGTATGTATATACCGTCTCTCGCGGAGCGAATAGCGCGGTACTTGTTTTCGCGAGAATGCGAAGGTTTTCAGCGATTCCGCTCAGAACTGGCACGGCATTCGTCTCAAATGAAGGCGTTCGCCGAGCCTCGCGTCATTGCCGACCCGCTCGGTATAGAACTAAGCTCCTCGGCACCATCTACATTTGTCGAAGGCGCCAGAGTGCCTTTAGCGAAGCAGTTGCTCGATCAGGTCGGGGAGTGCTGTGCCGTCATTAGGCCGCAGGCCCCTCAGAATCACTGCAATCACAAATGAGTCTCGAAAACAACAGCGCGGTGAACTGTGACTTGCTAGAGCTCCACAATATGTTTTCAACGATTTACCTGATCACTTGTACTCCGTTTAATCCGAAAACCAAACTTCAGACAATGTTTAAATCCTTGTAAACCATTGAAAACATGGAGCGGGAGACGAGAATCGAACTCGCAACCAACAGCTTGGAAGATTACGTATCAGTTGAAAACAAAAGACAAACGCGTCCAAAGCGCTGCATCCAAAGTCATGAAAATACATTGAGTTTTCACGCCGTCCTCCGCGATAAAACGGAAGTGGAGTAAACGGAGTAACGACCGTTAGCTTCGCTTTCATACCCTCTTTTAGCCCATAAATCTCCCTTTTGATTGCGCAACCAAGCTGCCCTGGGCAGCAACTGGAAGCGGGTCAATTGTCAGCATCTCGAACACCCACCAGGCCTGGCCTTCATCGGGCTGGCTCGGTTCTACAACAGACATTCGGAGACCTGATCGTCTCAAAGCGGAAACTGCGCCAGGCCGAATCGATTGCTTGCGTCCGGCTGAAACGAAGCAGTGCTGAGCAGAACGTAGGTTTCATTTCGCGGCCGTTCGTCCTCTGCGGCCTTCCGATCAAGAGGCCGCCGTCAGGCACTTTGCTCCATGAAAGGCGGAACGGCCGGTTTGTCCTCCAAGTGGCCGGCCATCCAAGTTATGGCCTTCCTTGGGGTCAGGATCGCCTTGTGCCCATCTTTGTCGCTACACTGGCCGTTCGCCAACAAAGCCGAACGGTCACATTTACAAGTGCCGCCGACATGCTGGAAACTTTCGGCATGCAACAAGGCGGATCTCAATATCGGCGATTGGTCGCGGTGTTTCAGCGGATCTTTGGCGCGACAATTTTCTTCGGTACGGATATACAACCTGAGCGGGCTAACGTCTTTCATCATGCCCGTTTCAACTTCATGAGCGAAGCTCAAATCTGGTGCTCTCGCCTTCCTACTGACGAACCGCCGCCCGGCAAGGTGGAGAACATGATCGTGCTGAGCAACGAATTTTACAAAGAGATCATGGATCACCCCATTCCGACCGATCTCGAGGCCGCAAAAGCGCTCTCGTCCGCACCGGCGGCGTTAGATCTATACACTTGGCTGACGTACCGTTGTTTCAGCGCAAAGGGCGAGGAACGTGTTCCTCTGTTTGGCGAATTTGGCTTGGTTAACCAGCTTGGAATTGGCGCGTACGCCCGTCCGCGAAAATTCCGGGAACAGCTCGAACAGTGGTTGAGCCTTGTGAAAGCAATGTGGCCGGCGTGCCCTGCCCGCGTTAGTAGTGACCGAGGCGCGCTGATCGTTAACAGAGCCAACGCGATCATTTCCGGAAGGACACTCGGTTATCAAGGCGAAGCTCTTCTTTGAAGAGAGATCCACAGGATCAAAGGACTTGATTTTCCACGGCTGTGCTGAGGCTCCACAAAAGAGAGCATTCATTGTGGGGACGTGATTTGTAGTCGCCGCAGCTTCCGGGTAGCCGTGATCCGACAACAATCCGGAAGCAACCGAGATTCACTTGTCCAACATGCCGACTATTCGGCCATGTGATGATGCTTGCCTCCTTTGATACCCCTCATTCGTTTATCCACTCGAAGGTTGGCCCGCCAGCCCTTCTCAGCGTGTTTTCGGAGGCCATCGACGAGTCTAAACTGGTGAAGGTGAAGAGGCGGTTTGGATTAATACCTAAGCTGAAGGACACGGCCGAAGCGCGCTTGTCTGGTCGGGCAATGCAACAAATCAGGTTGAT
This sequence comes from Bryobacterales bacterium KBS 96, assembly GCA_000381625.1. GTDB lineage: Bacteria > Acidobacteriota > Terriglobia > Bryobacterales > Bryobacteraceae > KBS-96. The sequence goes on along the minus strand of KB906767.1, from coordinate 4,513,892 downwards.
AGTTCTCCTATTGGTTGTGACGATCGCACCATTCTCACAGCCCCTGACACTTTCAGCGGAGGCTAACCTTAAATCTCCTGATCTGAACTTGATTCTGCAAACTTTAGAAAGCGTTGAGCAGCAGAACCCTGCTCGCTCTCGCCCCTACGAATTGACGCGAGAATATAAGGCGTTCCGAGCCGATGATAAAAAACCGACCGCTGAGATCACAGCGCAGATCAACTTCACTCCTCCCAATAGAAAGACATTCAAGATCCTCCAAGCCAGTGGGAACGCAAGGGGAGAAAAGATTGTGCGCGATCTTTTAAAGCAGGAAACCGAGCCTGTGAGGGAAGGTCATGATAGAGACATCAACCGAACGAATTACGATTTCGTTTTTCTCAGGCAGGAGGACTTCGGCCTTATTCCTGAGTATGTATTGCGCATCGTCCCTAAGCGCAAGGAAAAAGGCCTGATACTTGGGCAGATCTGGGTAGATGCAAAGACCTTCCGGATCCGAAGAATTGAAGGAGTGCCCGCTAAGAGCCCCTCGATATGGATCAAGAACAGTTACATCATGCTGCAATTCGCGGAGGTGAACGAAATGTGGATAACCGTTTCTCTGGACGCTATTGCGACAGTACGTCTCTTGGGCCGCTACACGCTTACGGGCCTCTATGTTGGACGCGAAGCGCCGTCTCCACCACAACAGAAGACGCGTTAAAACAGAGCCGTAAAAAACTTCGCTTCATTCACAACTCACCGGCGTACCTCCCTTTGTGGATTGCGAGGCACTGATTTGAACTACCTATAATGGGACCTGGACGAGAAAGGCGGGTCGAGCGATGCGGCTTTCTGACGAGAATCTTCGAGGGCGAACCGTAATTGCAGCAGATGGGCAGGCGATCGGCGAGATCGCCGCTCTATTCCTTGACAGCGACGCATGGCGGGTCGAGTCGCTGCAGATCAAACTGCGCAACGAAGTCGCTGACCAACTCGGTGCGCCGCGCGGTATGTTTCACGCTGGGATACTTGAGATGCCAACCCGCATGGTTCAGTCGGTCGGCGACGCCGTCGTTCTCTCCGTGGCTGCACATGAGCTGCAACAGGTTCTGCCGCGTGGAGGCGATGCTTCGGCGTCACATTAGCGGCGGCTATCGTAGGATTGCATCTTTGCGCTCAGCACAGAGAGGCCGTGATGAAACCCGCGCTCGCGTGAAAAGCGGTCGCCTCGCATGAGGCAACGGCCCATTCGGGCGATTCCGTCTAACTTGGAGCCATGAGCGCCCACAAGGACGTATAACGCTAGATCTCTATCGGGAGGCGCCCCGCGGGATATCGCTGAGCGAGAGAGCAAGGTCGGAGCCGGGGCGCGTTCGATAGAGCCGTTTCAAGTGAGCGGCTGGCGCGGCGCCCGGAAAGCTGCTAGCTATGGGCTTTCAATAGTCCTGTTCAGTTAGAGTGAGTGGAAACGCTCATTTGTGAATCTAAAAATTTCCAGGGTGCCAGTGGAAAGCCGGGCTGGATGAGGCAAGTTGAAGTGAGCAATCACTCTGGCGTAGGAACGCAGAAGCCTTTTCGTAATGCACGGACACACTTCTATTGAGCACGCACGATCGCGTGCTGAGATTGCCAGGTGAAGGCAACAACTACGAGCTGTCAAGAGCACAGGTATAGCCAATTGTTTCACCACAAAGGACCTGTGATGTGGTCAGCCAGATTGGGGTTGTACTCGAAGACGCGCAGCAAATTGTCAACGTCGAATAGGGCCGGAGTTCCTAACGCGCGAATCAAAACGACAGGCCTCTCTTGCGCCATTCGGACGCCCAGTTCAAAGAGCACGTTGGGATTATGCTCCGTGAGGTCGGCAATAACCAAGTCGGCTTCGACCAGGCTGTTGATGATCGTCGCTTGGATCATGTCGCTTCCCTGACGGTTTGCCGTCTTGAGGTTGAAGCCCACCCATGCATCGGCCCACCTTCGAGAGCCTTCAGAACGAGGAGATCAAGTGACCCGCGGAGGGCGTCGTTCTTGGGTTTCGCCACTGGCAGCCGCTGCTCCTATAGTTATCTATAGGAGATGTCGGGGCATTTTCCGTGACTTGTGAAGCGTTGACTTCAATATGAGTTTCAATTGGTTCGTCTTCGTTGCGCCGACTGCAGGGTTGAAAGGCTGCCATGGAGCACCCGTGAGTAACGGCGTAGCGGTTGGTAAATCCGCCGTCTCTCATTTTCGGCCTCGTTCCTCAACCCTTCCTGACAAGACAGGATCTTTGGGCGCGTGCTGGCTTTTTCTGCTGGCTAGTGTTACAGGTTGCCTATTTGGCCGCCCTGCCGTGCTCCACGCACAGCTTGACCAGATCGGAGATATTCGCCTCGCCGACGCACACGACCGTATCTGCGCCGCCCCAATAGATCTTCACGGTTCCATCGGACTCGGGAACGGCTCCGCAAGTGAACACGACGTTGTGGACATATCCAGTTATTTCCCAGGGATCTTCCGGCTGCAAAATCCACGAATCCCCTACGCCGATGACCTTTGCCGGGTTCAGCAGGTCGTGAAGAGCAACGCCCAAACGGTAGACGGATCCATCCATTGTCTGGAAAACCCCGTGATAGATGGAAAGCCATCCACGGTCCGTCTTGATGGGCGGCGCGCCGGGACCGATCTTCATCTCGTCCCAGTGATATGGCTCAGGCTTCATGATGAGCTCGGATTTGCCCCAAAAACGTAGATCCGGAGAATAGGAAATCCAGATTGACCATGGGGCGATTTCCGAATGAGGACGGTCGAGTCGCGCATACAGTCCGCCAAATTTTTCGGGAAAGACCACCACGTTCCGATAGTCCGCCTCCGTGATGAGCGAGACTTTTTCCACGTCCCTGAAGTCCTTCGTCTTGGCTAGAGCGATCCGCACCCCATTGCGGGAATAGGCGCTGTAGGTGATGATGTACTCACCTTCGAGCCAGGTCACGCGTGGATCTTCCACGCCGAACTCTTCATAGGCGGCAAACGAGCCCTCCCGCGCAGGAACCAGAAACGGTTCTGGATCGGCGGTGAAGTGGAATCCGTCGGGGCTGCGTGCCAAGCCAATGATGGACCGGCCCGTGCGGAGATGAGAACGGAAGAGCATAATGTATTCGTCCTCATGCTTCACCACCGCCGCGTTGTGAACGGTTTCCACTGCGTAAGGAATCTCCGCCCTGGTAAGGATAGGGTTGTGGCCATATCGCCTGACAATGTCCGGCTTCATGACTGTCTCTTCTCTTCCAGATCAAAAATCATCGAGTAAACCCGCTCGTACGCCTCCACCATGGTTTCGACAGAAAAGCATTGCTGGACCCGTTGCCGGCAAGCGCTGCGATCGATTTCAGCGAGGCGTTCCAGCGCTTGCACGGCCTCGTTCACGCCAGTGACCAGAAATCCCGTCTTGCCGTCTTTGATCACCTCACGGCAGGAGCCCAGATCCATGGCTATGACAGGCACGCCCGCTGCATTCGCTTCAGCCAGGACCAGTCCGAACCGTTCCGGGACCGTGTTCAGATGGATTAATGCACAGGCACGTGCGAATAGTGCATTTTTTTCGGCTATACCCACCGGCCCGATATAACAGACCTTTTGATCATCGACGTGTGGTTCTACTTCGTGCCGGAAGTAGGATTCATCCTGGATAATGCCGGCGATGATCAAGCGTCGGCCGCTCCGGTGAGCAACCTGAATCGCCAGATGAACACCCTTGTCCGGGTGAATACGGCCAAGAAAGATCAGGTCATCGCCACCGGACTTCTGAAGAGGATACAACGAGAGATCGATCCCGTTGTAGACTGTCGCCACGTAGTTCAATTCCGGCGCGCGATCGGAGTCGCTGATGGAGACAAAATATCCGTCACGATACTTTTCATAGACAGGCATGATTTTAGGCGACGAGAACCCGTGGACGGTGGTAAGAACCGGTGTCTTGACCAGCCTGGTGTAAGTCAAAGCCATGAAGTCATAGTGGCTGTGGATCAGGTCAAACTCGGCGGCGTGCTCGAACACCTCAGAAATGTGAAGGTATTCGGCTACTTTGGGATCGGCGGCGCGATCCTCTTCATAACCATGATCCACTACAGAATGTAGATGAGCGCGGGTCACCGAATCGCCGCTCGCGAACAAGGTTACTTCCCAGCCACGAGCCACGAGTCCTTCGGCGATGTTGCTAGCCACCGTTTCCCAGGCGCCGTATTGCCGGGGAGGCGTTCGCCAGGCCACCGGCGACAGGACAGCCACCCTTTTATTGGGAGTTCTCATGTTGTGGAACGATCTTCCTAATCCATGGCGGCCAGCACTTCATTGAGTGGGACGGTCGCGAAACCAGTCGCGTGATCCGCCAGACCATAAGGGATGATCAGTTCGCCGTTGTGGAAAAGAGCGCCGCACGTATAAACGACGTTGGGAACATAGCCTTCCCGTTCGTTCTCATTGGGTTTGAGCAAAGGCTCGCGAAGACGGCCGATTACTTTGGTGGGATCGTCGCGATCTAGCAGGAACGCGCCGATGCAGTACTTCCGCATGGGACCAACGCCGTGGCTCAGGACCAGCCAGCCTGCATCGGTTTCAATAGGGGATCCACAGTTGCCAAGCTGGACCAGTTCCCAGGGAAAGACGGGTTTCAGCAGCACCGTACGGTCGTACCAGAAGTAAACACTATCGGAAAACATGACGTAGATGTTCTCGTTGTCCTGGCGGGAGAGCATCGCGTAGAGACCGTTAATTTTACGCGGGAACAGCGCCATCCCTTTGTTTTCGGCGGCAGGACCATTCAGGGTGATGAATCGAAAAAGGAGGAAGTCCGATGTCTGGACCAATTGCGGCATGATCACGTTGCCATCGAATGCGGTGAAGGTAGCGTAGTAGACCTGCGTGCCGTCATCGTTTGCGAAGCAAACGAACCGTGCGTCTTCCACGCCATTTCGTTGCGAGGGCGTGGCTGGAAAGATGATGCGTTCGGACAGCGACTGTTTGGACTGAAACTGAACTTCGTAGTTGGACCGGGCAAGCATCCAAATGCCATGTGCGGCGTCTTGACAAACTGCTGTATCAGACGATCGGGACTTGTGCAATTCGGCTTCGAGACTGGTCCGGAGCTCTTCGAGCGCAAACCGCTCGCCAAGCTTATCGATGACCCGTCTGGTGAATTCGCTGAGCAATCCCAGTTCAGAGAGTTTTTTCGTGAACTGAGGTTTCTCATACAGCGGGTTTGGAATTTGGCGCGGCTCGGTAAGGAAGCCGGCGGCGGTGAATACCTCGATCCGATTATCGGGATGGATGATACCGCTTCGAAAGGTGATGGAAGAGATGTGCCCCTCGCCGGTGGCCCGCAAGCTGAGAATGAATCGCAAAGCGTCGGGTGGCAACCCAGTTTGATCCGGGTCTGGAACGATGGAGGGATTGAACAGCGCAGCGGATTCTAAAGAGTATTCGGCCAGGAAATAAGAGCCGATTAACAGCCGCCTCTGCTCGGAGATCTCTCCATCCGTCAGCACGAGCTCGCGGACTTGCTCAAATCGTTCCAGAAAGAGTTTGCGGATTTGCGCATGACGTTGGGAGAATTCGGCGCAGACTTCGTTCAGTAGGGGCTCAACCCGGTGTTCGGGGAGCGCCATGACTCTCGCAACGATCCTGCCGATCCGCTGTGGATCCCCGGGGTTAAATGGCCGCAGAAGAACGCGTGATTGATCGGGCTTCAGGAGAGTGGCCTGGCGTTTGACGTCGATTGACATGATTACACTTACTCTTCAACGGCGATTGGTTGCTTGAAACTCGTAAGCATATTCTGCGCGAGCCGCATTTCCGCCAACGATAGTAAGAAAGCCAAAGTGGATTCCGCCCCCTGGTTCCCATTCACCCGATCCACGTGCAACCCATCGCGGCAGCCGCCTGTTTCAGCAGAGTAGAGTTCCAAACCGAGATCGTTCCAGCCGATAAACCAATCAAAGGCGCGTTGCGCCTGTTCATACCACCACACATCTGATGTGGCGCGATAGGCTTCGAGACACGCTGATACCGTCGCCTGTGCTTCAATGGGCTGCTGGTCGAAGTTGGCACGCGTCCCGCCACGGCGGTAAAATCCGTTGCTGCCAATCGGCCGAAAGTGACCCTTCTCCGACATCTGCAATTCCGTCAGCCAGCGCAGCGCCTGCAGTCCTCGCTCATACACGGCGTGTTGTCCGGTTGCCCGTCCGCTCAGAATCAGGGCGTGCGCGAGTTTTGCGTTGTCGTACGACAGTTCCTTTTCAAACCAGCGCCAGTCGGGCCGGAAATTCTTTTCGAAAAGTTCCACCAGCCGGGAAGTGAGACTCTCGCGCGTTTGGTTGACCATGCTGTCGCCGCTCAACCGGCGCAGGTATTCGTGAATGCCGATCAGGCTAAACGCCCAGGCGCGCGGCGAAGTGAACTCCGTCACGGCCGGTAGGGCCAACGCGAAGAGTTGTCCGGCCATCATCTGAAAGCTTCGGAAGGGAGAACGTCCCACGCCTATGCCCAGCGCCCAGAGCGCTCGCCCGTGACAGTCCTCCGAGCCTTGCTCATCGAGCCAGCGCCGGTCAAAGCTCATGAAATTGTGGAACCGATTCCTCTTTGTGTCGAACGCGTGATGAAGAAAGGCTCCGCAAGTATTGGCCACGGCCCTCCCGCGGTCCTGGTCCTCTCCCAATTCATCCAGCAGCACGGTCAGGATAAACGCGCGCGCATTGTCGTCAGTGCAGTATCCTTCGGAAAAATTCGGGACGCTGAAAACGGCATGTTGGAGAACGCCGGTTGAATCGGTCATCTGCGAAAGATGATCCAACTTCAATTCCGGCAGCTCCCGCGGTCTTTGATCGAGTGTCTTCGTGAGAAGAGATTCCCGGGAGAGCGCCGCTCCTTCCAGCCGCGATAATTCGAACGAACGCATGTATAGCTGCGCGACGTTGCTCCAGATCATGTCGCGCCCAATCCGGTAAGCGTTCTTGCGCATACCGTGCCGGCGTGTGTCATCGCGTAGCAAGCCGATCACCTCGCGCGCTATGGCCGGGGCATCGGCAAACGGCACTAATACTCCGCGGTCTTCCGCTAATAGTTCCGCCGCGTGCCAGTACGGCGTGGAAACCACCGCTTTCCCCGAACCGAAAGTATAGGCGAGCGTTCCCGACGTGATCTGCGCTTCGTTGAGATAGGGCGTAATGTAGAGGTCCGCAGCACCGATGAACTCCTTCAAGTTCTCGAGGTCCACGAACCGGTTGTAAAAGACGACGTTCTTCTCTATCTTGTTCTTCTTGGCAAGGATTTCAAGGCTTAGCCGGTATGCTTCGCCATGTTCGCGCAGTTCGTTGGGATGGGTGCCACCCAGGACAATGTAAACAACATCCGGAAACTCCGCCAGAATATCCGGTAGGGCGTTGAGCACGTATTCGATTCCCTTGTTCGGCGAGAGTAGCCCAAACGTTAGGAGCACCACCCGGCCTTCTACACCGAACTGGTCCTTGAAATAAGTCGGATCCACGAACCCGACGTCGGGAATGCCGTGTGGGATCAGATCGATTTTGGCCAGCGGGGCATGGTAAATCTCTTCTAGCATCTGCCGCCCGCGCTCCGCCATCACAACCAGCCGCGTCGAAAGTGAGATCAACTCCTGCATCACGCGTCGTTGGTCTGTTCTCGGCTCGCGCAAGACCGTATGTAGCGTGGTGACCACGGGCATCCTCAATTCGCGCAGGAATGCCAGAATGTGACCGCCGGCGGGGCCGCCGAAAATGCCAAACTCGTGCTGCAGGCAGACAATATCCACATTGCTGATATTGAGGAAGTCGGCGGCACGTAAATAGGAGGAAAGGTCCTGCTCCTCAATCTCGAAGCGCACTTCTTCGGGGTACTCGTATCCATCTTGAATATCGTTAACCGATACGGAGAGACACTGGTTTTGGGGGTGGGCGGTTGCCACAGCCGCCAGCAAGTCAGACGTAAATGTGGCGATGCCGCACTTTCGCGGCAGGTAGTCGCCGACAAACGCGATTTTGCGGAGTTTAAAATTTTCTTTCATGGACATGGCTTAATTTCTCAATCGATGCGGAAATGCAGCGGGTCTCGAAGGTTTTGCAGTTCCCGGTAATAGTAGATCGGAGCCGGCCGTTTCCCTCTGAACCTCATCCTCCGCAGAAACTCGATTTCCTCTTCGGTGGCATCGCCGGCTAAGGACGTATCCCTCAAAAACTCTTCGAGCCCCGGCTCTATGCCAAAAAATTGTTCAGGTTCCCTCTCGACGAATTCAAATAGCTTGGGACGGCCAACGGCCAGTCTGCGGTTCAAGACAATTTACATGCCGAAAGTCTGCAGGTCAATATCCCAGGGCTCGATCAGCGGATCCAGAAACGAGACGCAGTTTTCAACCGAGACATGGAAGACATCCGTACCGAGAAACTCGAGGATCGCTACCCGCGTCTGCTCATAACTCCGGTCGCTGAGTTGCACTATCAGACGGAGCCACTCTTCACTTTCCAATTCCTCTTTGGCGATTTTCTTCGGTACATCAAGAAGCTTTTGGGTGATCAGGCGCTCGAGTTCTCCGAATGGCTCCTTCTCAAAAATTCGACGTATTCCCTCTAGCTTCTCTGGGCTGCATTTGCGGAGAATCCGTTCTCTACATTCTTCAAACAAAGGTCTCGGTGGTTCCGCTATCTTCTTTAAGTCCTTCCTGCCGCTGCAGGTCGGCCAGTTTCGAAGTTTCGTCGTTCGGGAGCTTCAAGAAACGGCCCATTTTCTCGTAGATGGCGGTGCGGCTGGACGCTGGAGGCGCCTTCTTTCGCACGAGCAATTGCGAAATGTAGGATTCGGTGACTATGGCAGCCACGGCCAGAGCCTTCTGGTCAAAGCCCAGCTCCTTCCGGCGATGCCTAATCATTAGCGAAACATCCACTGAAGCCCCAGCCCTTTTGAAATTAACTTACATAAGTGAAGCAACCTCCACCACTATTGCACCTACGGCTTGACAAGTAAAGAAACTTAACTTATATTGGTTAATGGGTGGGCGCTTCTGCCCGCCCGTAAGTCGCTTGAAACTAAGTCAGGCGATTTGATCCCCTCCTCTTAGATCTCTCTTCCACAACCGAGGAGGTTGCCTTATTTGATTCACATCTAAAGTCCACCGGCCGCGACTACACACGGTAACAGTCGCGCTGCTTGCGATAGCTTTCATCTTCAGTCCGGCGGTGTTGCTCAGCTCACGCCCGATTGGAAATTGGTCTTTGTCGTTTGCAGTCGCCTGCAGTGTGAGCAGCGTGATCTGGGCTTGGGTTCATTGGAAGAGGTCCTCAAGGCTCTCCATTCCTTCCATCGCGGACCGCGTATTGACGACCAAAAATTAGTCGAGCCTCACGAACATCATGAATATCCGCCCCCTATACGAAGGAAACCATCAATGGCAAAACAGATTATTTATAGTGACGAGTCCCGCCAGGCGATCTTGCGCGGCGTGAACCAACTCGCCGACACAGTGAAGGTAACCCTCGGCCCGAGGGGGCGCAATGTCGTTCTCGACAAGAAGTTCGGTGCGCCCACGATTACCAAAGATGGTGTCACGGTAGCGAAAGAGATCGAACTGAAGGACCCGCTCGAGAATATGGGCGCCCAGATGGTGCGTGACGTCGCGTCGAAGACGTCTGACGTTGCCGGTGACGGGACCACCACGGCCACCATTCTCGCGCAGGCGATTTTTCGTGAAGGCGTCAAGGCTGTTACAGCGGGCGCGAACCCGATGGCCATCAAGCGCGGTATCGATAGGGCCGTCGAAGTGGCCGTTGAAGAAATCAAGAAGCTCTCCAAGCCCGTTTCCGGCGACATGATCGCGCAGGTCGGCAGCATTTCCACCAATAGTGATTCCACTATCGGCGACGTTATCGCCGGGCAGGGCATATGCCCCACAATTGGGTGTATACGGCCGATCCACGAATTGCGGGTTGTGATTGTAGAAGACTCCAACGTGTTTGCGCGGCGAATGCGAGAGGCGCTGGAAGAGATTCCTCATTTGGAGATCGTGGGGGCGGCGGCAAGTCCATCTGAAGCAATCGCTACTATTGGCGCAGAAAAGCCGGGTCTGGTGCTGCTGGATATCAATCTGACGGGCGGCAGCGGCATAGATGTCCTCAGAGCCATCAAGAACGGCGGATTTCCAGGCGTGGTGTTCATGATGACTAGCGAACCCTCCGAGCCGCTAAGGACTGCGTGCTTGCAGCTAAAAGCTGCCGAGTTGTTCGACAAGGTCGAGGCGGAAGAATTGCTGGCAGCCGTGGCCGAACTGGCCTCGGAACCCGCGCTGTAACCGAAGCTGAACAGGCCGACTCCGCACTGGATGACAGCGCCCTGTCGTGCCGTCCGGGCCTTCAGCCTCAAAGGCCACAACAACCTTTCGACCAGTTCGAATTGCACCCCCACATCAATAAAGCAGGGCTGTGGCGATCAATATGACCGCACTGGTAGGAGGAACCGCGGCATCGGTGTGGATTTCGTCACACTGCGGTGGCTATGCTGCTCCTGCCAGAATTTTTGTCTACTACTTGCGAGCGTCCCTCTTGATAACCGCGTGTTGGGCTTCACGCTTTCCGTGTGTCTGCTCACCAGCATCTTGTTCGGCATGTTGCCTGCGCTTACAACGGGGGAAGTCGCCCCAAACCTCCCAGGTTGATTTCGGTACCTTCAAGAACCGCTTTGACCAAAGGTCCCAGCCTCATGAATCCTGCATGGTCCGACGGCTTTTTGAAATACCCGGCCACCGCCAAATCCGCAACCGATGCTCGATCGCGCGGGGCGTCTGATGACGAAACAATAATCACCCGCGCCGCCCTACATCGTGAGGTTTGCCGTAGATGGTTCAAAACTTCGTTGACACTCCGTTTCGAGAGATTCATGTCGAGCAAAACCAGCACTGGGCAAGGCGTCCCTCAGCGGGACACTCCGGATCATGAACCAGCGGAATTCTCCATTTTTGCCGCGTAGCCGCGCCTCCAGCTCAAAAGGCGCACGGTCTCGACACATTTCCACCAATGGTCAAGAAGATGGTCATCCGGGTGCAGTCGCTTCTCAATCTGCTCAGGGTTTTTGGTCGCCTCGTAATCGAGACCTGAAAATTCAACCCAACGACAGTTAACGAACTCTAGCTCCCCGGTCGGTCCGTTCAGCCAGACGATCTGTGGACCGACTTCTGCAAGCTGCCGAAATTGTTTCTCGCTCTCGCGCAGCGCCTCGGCGCTCAGGCTGCTTTCAATCAGATCCGCTGCTTGGCGTGCGACCAGGTCGAGGAGGCGAAGCTCCCTCTCTGTCAGCCGGTGGGGCTTCTGATAATGCGTCGACAGCATTCCCAGCACGCGGCCTGAGCGGCCCAGGAGAGGAGTTGACTGCACACTCGGCGCGCCTGCTTCGAGCATTACTTCGCGTGCAACCGTGTTGGGGAAAATCGCGCTTTGGGAAACATCGTCCACGATGACACGTTCGCCACACTGCAGCGCCGTGCCGCATGCAGCCACGCCATGCTCCATACCGTCGAAAAAATCGAGAAAAGGGGGCTTGAAGCCGCGTTGGCAAACGATGCGCAGCCTTCCCTTTCGGAAAAGTTGGATGTTGCCCATGTCCGCTTCGACGATTTCGATGGCGGTGTCGATGACTTGTTCGAGAAGCCCAGTGATCTCGCCAGACTGGGCAAGGCGGGAGCTGAGTTGCTGTCGACGCGTCATCGCGCTGAGCCCGCGACTAAGTTGTGCGTTCAGGTGCTCGATGGACTCTCGCGCCCTTACCTGTCGCGTAATGTCGCGAGCGATCTTGGATGCGCCGATGATGTGGCCTGCGCCAAGGCCTGGACGGAGTCGTGAAAGCCTCCATTACTGGCTCGATCCTGGGAAACCTCCTCCTCGCGTTAGGTGTATCGATCATCGCTGCCGGGGTCAAGAAGAAAACACTCAAATTTAATACCCTGGCGGCCCGAACACGAGCAACGATGTTAGCACTCGCGGGACTTTCTTTGATTCTGCCCGCCGCGTATCACTATGCAGTGACGTCGAGGACGCCGGGGCAGGAAGCGGAGTTGAGCACGGAATTCTCGATAATTCTTCTGATCACTTACGGGCTAAGCCTGCTATTCACGCTGCGAACGCATACTCAGTTGCTGTCGCCGGCCTGGGAGACGGGCGATGGACATGCTGTCTGGACGAAAAAAAGTTCCGTGACAGGTTTGCTGCTCACCTCTGCATTCATCAGGCGGATAAGTGAAATCCTGGCCGGCTCTGTCGAAGCTGCAGCGAAGCAACTCGGGTTGAGCGATCTGTTTGTCGGCGTCATAGTTGTCGCGATCGCGGGGAACGCAGCGGAGGCCTTGTCCGCAGTTCGCCGTGCTCTAGCGGGACGCATGGACCTGAGTGTCGGGATAAGCCTGGCAAGCAGTACACAAATTGCACTCTTTGCCGCTCCGGCACTGGTTCTAATGAGCCGCTTCACCGGACACGCACCCATGAATCTGCTCTTTAGCCCGATCGAGATCACTGCTCTGGTACTGGCAATGGCGATAACAGGGCAAATTGCCGGTGACAGAGATTCTAATTGGTTCGAGGGAGTACAACTCCTGGCGGTTTACTTGATGTTGGCTGCAATGTTCTTTCTTATACCAGCTTGAGGTGCGAGCGTCGAGGAGTTGTGACTCTCGGTTGCTTCCAGATTTTGTCGGAGCGTGGGCCCATTTGTGGTTACGCGGACCGAGACATCTTTCCCTTCCGCCCAATCCACTGCCTCCCTCAGGCTCGCGATGATTCGGCTGCCTGCGCTTGGCTTGCGTCGCTTCGTAGGAATATTTTTCATTTGGCCATCCCTCTTCCTACACGCCGCCCCAAGACGGGGCTGAGTTCCACTTTTCCTACGATCATCATGCGGGGGCCGCGTTCAGGATGCCTGGATCCGCCGATATTCCGGTTGCCACATTGCGTCTTGCACCTCTTGTACGATGTCGCCGATGTTTACCCGGGATAAGCCCTCCGCATCCGCGGTCTCGGCGACGGCCACTGCAACCGTCACCGACACGCTACGTAAGTCGTCAATATGCGGGAGAAGCGACGCGCCAGGTTGGCGTACAGTCACCAGACTGGACACGGCACTCGCCGCCGCGGCGAGCATGCCGGCGCTGATCCTGTTGGCTCGCGAGACGATCGCGCCTAGGCCCAGACCTGGGTACAGCATGGCGTTGTTCAACTGCGCGATGACATATGTTACTCCCTTGTAAGTGATCGGGCCAAACGGGCTGCCGGTGGCGATTAGCGCTCGACCGTTAGTCCAGGCAATCAGATCGCTGGGGTTCACCTCGGCCCGCGCAGGCGGATTGGAAAGCACAAAGATAATCGGCCGCTCCGTATGCGCTGCCATTTCCTTAATGATCGTTTCCGTGAAACTGCCTGAGGCTGTCGACGCGCCGATCAGCATTGTCGGCGCCACCCGGCTCACCACCTCGGCCAAGCTCACACTGTTTCCATTCCCGTCGTGCCTCCAGCCTTTGCTTTCGGCGGTGGGCCGAGCGTATGCCACCTGATAATCGCGCAGTTGATCGGCCATGTCGATCGTGAGTAACCCCTGCCGGTCCACACACCAGAAGCGCCTAGCTGCATCCTCTTTGGAGAGGCCCTCGCGCATCATGGCGTCCCGAATCTGGTCGGCGGCTCCAACCCCTGCCGTACCGGCCCCAAAAATGACGACGCGCTGATTGCGCAGCGGTGTTCCGCAGACGCGAATGGCGGAGATCCCCGCCGCCAGCGTGATCGCACCGGTACCCTGTATATCGTCGTTGAAGGTGCAGATCCGGCCGCGATACTTCGCGAGGATACGCTGTCCGTTGCTAGGTGCGAAATCTTCCCACTGCAACAATGCATTCGGGAACAGCGTGGTCACAGCTTCGACGTAAGCGTCAATGAAGGCGTCGTAGCGCTCTCCGCGCACCCGGGCGTGCCGGTTCCCAATGTACGTTGGATCATTCAGCAGACTTTCGCGGTTAGTGCCGACATCGAGCATCACCGGAATCACACGGGTCGGGTCAACACCGCCTGCCGCCGTGTAAATCGCGAGCTTGCCGATCGACACCTCAATGCCTCCTACCCCCCAATCGCCGATTCCCAGAATTTGCTCGGCGTCGGTTGCAAGGATCAGATCGATATCGCTGGAGCCGACGCCGAGGTTGGCAAACCCTTCCTCGATCCCTTCGACATGGTCGATCGAAAGGTACACACCCCTCGGACGTCGGCACTCATGGTGGTATTGCTCCATCGCCATGCCTACGGTGAGGTCGTTAACGATAGGGATCATTTCGCGCAGGTGCTCTGAAAACAGCCGGTAAAACAAGACCTCGTTGCGGTCGTGCAGGGCGGTGAGGTAGATGTTCTTGCTTAGTGCATCCGGCAACCGCTCATACTGGATGTAGGCGTGCTTGACCTGAGTCCCCAGCGTGCCAATGTCCGGCGGCAACAGACCCGTGAGACCCAACGCTTTCCGTTCCTCCGCTGTGAAGGCCGTTCCCTTGTTCAACAGCGGGGAATTGAGCACGGCAAAGCCACGAGCCTTGGTCTTGTAGCAACCGCCCGTATTCCATTGGCGCTTGGTGACCGGCCTCAGTAGCGGAATCACTCTCTTTCGCATACTGCTACCTCTCTCTTTGATCGGTACCCCTCGTGCTGTGGCGGTGGTACGGCCGCGGGATAGATCACAAACCTCGCTCACTATGGGGTCGACGGAGTATGCTGGAGCCCGTCGGCCCTCAGTTCAACAGACCCGACGATCGATTCGACAACACTTTGTAGAGCGTTGAGTGTGCCTGCGAACCGTTGATCGAAAACATGCTCGAGCAGGGAGGCTGACCGCGCCGAGTCATATGGACCCAATGCGGTCAAATTGATGGCCGTCGTTCAGGGCCTGCCAGAAGCGGCTCGGCCCTGAATGTAGGCCCACAGGGTTACTTAGCCGCGAGAACTGGCGATGGTCGAATCTCGGCGCCGATAATTTCACCGGATACAACGAGTTCCACTCGCCGATTCTGCTGTCGCCCCGTCGAAGTGTCGTTCGATGCGACCGGCTGAGTTTTTCCGAATCCTTTGGCTATCACCGAGGCCGTTGGAATTCCCGCCTGAGTCAAGTAGTCGCGCACGGATGTGGCGCGATGCTCGGAGAGCGTCTGGTTGTAGTCATCACTACCCACACTATCGGTGTAACCCTCTACCTGCATGCGAAGGCCCGGGTGTCCCGAGAGAATCCCAGCGACCCTCGCCAACTTCTCACGTGCGAGCGGGCGCAACGAATACTTTGCTGTGTCAAATAGTACATCCGACATATTCACCACCAATCCCCGGGCGGTATCGCGAGTCTGAAGAATCGCGTTGAACTGGGCTAATAGCTGCGCCCGTAGCTGGGCCTTGTCAGCCTCAGCCTGTGCCCTTTCTCCAGCCACGCGGTCAAGATCAGTCTGCGCGGTGGCCCTTTGCGCGTCGTTCTCCCGTTTCAACCGATCGGCTTCGGTCTGAGCCGCCACTGCTTGCGCCTCATGCTCACGTGCTACGCGCTGAGCCTCCATCTGGGCCGCGACCCGCGTCCTCTCCGCTTCTCGGGCGATGCGCTCCGTCTCAGATTGCGCGGCGGCTCGTGCGCTCTCCGCACGCGCTTCACGCTCCATTCCCGCCTGGCGCTGGTTTGCCAGTTCCTCTTCTTTTATCTTTTTGACAGTGATGATTCGGGCATCTTCCGCCATCTGGACGGCCTCTCGCGCCACCGTCCCGATAGGCTTGCTGCCCGCCTTGCCCTTCAAATATCCTTCGGCGTTCTCCAGCTGAACCACAGCCTTCTGGAAGGTATCGGCGGCGTAACGCTGAGCTCCGGTCCATCGGGCAATTTGAACCGCGTTTCGTGCTTCGTAGAGCTCCAACGGGGCCTTGCGATCCAGTTTGGCTGGTTCGATCTCGGCGGGATTCACGTTCAGCGTGTACTGGCCCCGCTGTAACAGCTCATACTTGGCATCGACTTCTTCGACCGTGCCGGTCGTATCGTGCCGGACAAAATTCTCCATGACCACGACATCACTCGGTTGAGTCACGGCAAAATAGGGCTCTGCCGTAATAATCAGGCCGAAGGATTGTAGTTCGGTCGTCGCGTCCAGCTTACTCTTGCCGCCCTTCAGGAGTACTTCGCCAACGTTGGTCGCGCGACCCTCAGGAGTAATGGCCCACATCACATACGTGAGATATTCGGGACCGAACTTGGTGGCCGGATCGAGCTTCTGCATTTCCGCATCGATCGTGATTACTCCTTGCTTGCTCTCAACCTTGGCTTCGCCGCGGGCCTGCGGCATCAAGGTTGTTCCGCGAAAGCCGATTCTCGTGGATCCGCTGCGGTGATTGTAATTGATCGCCTTCATGGTCCGTGCGACCACGGTAACCCGATAGATGGGCACCGATTCCGCAGCTCCCCTGGCCGCATTCTCGGTTGAGTTTGGTTGTTGAATCCGGTTCGGAGCCTGCGGCGCCTGAGCCGATAGAATTCCGCATGCCAGCAGGAATGCGCTGATCGTCTTCATCTTGTGACCTTCAATCATTCTCTTCATTGCTTGTCGCTGACCTGTGACACATCCCTACGCTCATGCGCCGAGTACTTGTTGAGCAGGGCGAGCAGTTTCGCAGCTGCCTTAGGAGCACGCATACCCGATGTCACAATCTCGCGGTTCTCGAGTTTTTTGCCGTAGAGGGTGGCGTTATCATCTAGATCCTGCCGAAGAGTGGCGCCTTCTAAAGCGAGGCCGGCAAACAGCCCCTGGGATCGCGACCATGAGAGAATTTCGGCGTGCATTTGGGCGTCCGTTTGCGCCGTGGCTGTCCGGCCCACGGGACCAGCGGCAGCGGAGCCTTCTGCTCCAAGAGTAAACTTGCTGGAAAGCAGTTTGTCCGCTCCCCGTTCACTCATCACCAACATGATCAAGTCCGTCTGGGACCCGCCGATCTGGAAACCAATACTGCCACCCTCAATGCGTATCGTGCCCGGCGCCGACCAACCCGCGCCGTGCTTGCCGCGGCAGGACAGGTATCCCTTTCCGTATTTCCCGCCAAATACAAAAGCCCCTGTTTTCAATCCGGGAACGATGACGATGCAGTGAGCGTTCTCGAGCATTTCTTGCGGAATGCCCTTGTCCGGCGTTGCCATGACCTCAGAGAACACTGCGGCAGACTCGTGCAGCCGCTGTGTCGATTCTTTATCCATAGCCAGCAGCAGCGGTGCGAGTGCCAGAGCAGTCACTATTGTCAACTTCATCTTCTTGACCTCTTCTGTCGGAGGAGACCCCCGCGACTCCACGGTTAGTGCACGAGCCACGCCAATCGTCGTAAAGGGCCGACTCGGCGGATAAACTCCAGACTGTGCGACATAAACCGTGGACATCCCACGCAAATTTGAGACACGGGTGTGCGACCACATGTCGTCATGTGGCGGAATACCAATCAAGGCTTGTAGAGAAGAAACGTAACCCGTGGGGTGAATTTATGGTGTTCCTTTGCCGCTGGAACGGGCCGAAGATACGGCTGTGGATTCACAGGGAAGGCGACCTCTCTTCCTTTCGGTGATTAACGTCCGACTCGGAAGCCACTGATACCGCCCCACAATCCGAACACCTGCAATACCCATACGGCAACAACAACCACAACTACGATGTTCAGGATCGATTTGATGCTGGAAGCCATGGGGATGTAGCGATTGATGAGCCACAACACCACGCCGACCACGATCAATACAACAACAAGATTTAGTAAAGGCATCTTTATCCTCTCGCCGAACGCGGCGCAATCCGCTGCCCAATCGTGAAATCAAGAAAGATCTGGCCAGCAGAGTGCCTTCGTGGAGCCGATCAGCGGCAGCGGAAACACAGCACGGCGTGCGCAACCTGACCGCGCTGTGCCGTATGACCAAATGCGGTCAAAAGGGAACGGCTCCGCTACAGATCGGTGCTATGATGACCGCACCGCCATTCTTGGCCTCCATCTGTTTGGCAGAACACTGTTGACGCGTTCTCGAGCCATCCGGGCTTCTGGATCGACGGGCAAGGAGAAAAGCGCTATGCCTTCCGCGGCCTCACCGCCGCAAGCCGCTTGGCTTGTGGAAAACGGTCCAAGGGAACTGGAACTGCTATTCCGGGCGATCGTCTACCACCCTTCGGCGCCCATACTGATCGCAGACAACGACCGTCACTACAGGGACGCTAGTTCCGGCGCCGGGAAGCTGCTCGGACTCGCACGGGAACAGATCATCGGACGTAGTTTGGATGACTTCGTCGAGCCCAGCTTCAAACCTCAGGTTTCCGAACTGTGGCAGGCCTTTCTGCAACGAGGGGAGCAGGAAGGTACACTTCGGCTGGTGGACTCGGATGGAAGCCCGCGGGAGGTTGAGTATACGGCCAAGCAAAACGTGTTGCCGGTGCGCCACCTCTTAATCCTGCGCCAAAAGACCGTACAGACGGAAACAGAAGAGCCGGCCGGAGCCGACCAAGGCGACATTCCGGCTTGGGTACAGGACTACGCTCTTTTTTTGTTGAGCGCGGATGGCGACGTGGCGGCTTGGTATTCGGGAGCCGAGCGCATTTACGGTTACACCGGCACTGAGGCGATCGGCCAACATGTGGCTCTGCTCTATCCCTCCGAAGACACTCTGCGCGTCAGGCTGCGGGAAGAACTGAAGAGGTCGGAAGCCGAAGGCCATTTCGGTAGCGAAGGCTGGTGCGTGAGGAAGGACGGATCGCGATTCTGGGCCAATGTCATTACTATGGCGCTCAAAAGGGAAAATGGAGAATTGCAGGGTTTTGCGAGAGTGGTGCGCGATTTTAGCGAGCGGCGCAAGCGGGATCAGAAGTTGCAACGGACGCGTGCGCGGCTCCGGCCCTTCCCGGTGGAAACGACGATCGCCGGCATCGTTTCCGGAGAGTTTGACCGAATTCCCGAAGCGAATGATGCATTCCTCCAGCTAGTCGGCTACAGCCGCGAAGATTTGCTGGCCGGGCGGCTGCACTGGCCTGATCTCACTCCGCCTGAATATTTTCCACTGGATGAATTGGCTCATGAAGAGAGTTTGAGGTTCGGAGCCTGCACACCTTTTGAAAAAGAACTGACCCGCAAAGACGGGACACGTGTACCCGTTCTAGTGGCTACCGCGGTCTTGAAGCTCTCACCGTTTCGATGGATCACCTTTGTACAGGACCTCCGCGAACGCGACCGGCAGGAGAGCGTTGAGAACGAGGTCGTTGAAGTGAAGCACGAGTTCGAGGAAATCGTCGGGCGCAGCGCGGCTCTGAAGCGAATTCTCGGGCAGGTTGAACTGGTTGCGCCGACCAACGCGACCGTGTTGATCCTAGGCGAAACTGGCACCGGAAAGGAACTGGTTGCGCGCGCCGTTCACCGGGTGAGTCCGCGCCGGGAGCGCCCCTTCATCACTTTGAACTGTGCCGCCATTCCAACCGGGCTTCTGGAAAGCGAGTTGTTCGGCTACGAGAGAGGAGCATTCACCGGGGCTTTGTCGCAAAAGATCGGGCGTTTTGAGTTGGCCCATCGGGGCACTCTGTTTCTGGACGAAGTCGGTGACATTCCTTTGGATCTACAACCTAAGTTGCTTCGCGCGCTACAAGAGAAGGCGTTCGAGAGATTGGGCGGCACGAAAACTATTCCCATCGACGTCCGGCTAGTGGCCGCCACCAATCGTAATTTGACACAGATGATGGGCGACAAGCTTTTCCGAAGCGATCTCTATTACCGGCTGAAGGTCTTCCCGATCACGACACTGCCGTTGCGCGATCACCCTGAGGATATACCTGTACTCGCCCGATACTTCACACAAAAGTACGCCCGGGAAATGAATAAGCAGATTGAAAAGATACCGTCGGACACGATGCGGGCGTTGGTGAGCTGGCCGTGGCCTGGTAACGTGCGAGAGCTCGAAAATTTCATTGAAAGGGCGGTCATTCTCTCGCGAGGTCCCGACCTCCGTGCTCCTTTGGCCGAAATACGGCCCGACGCGTTGGAGCCCGCCGGCAACAGAACGCTGGAGCAAGTGGAGAAGGAGCATATTATTCGGGTGCTTCGGGAAACGGGTGGCGTGATCAGCACGGCCGCGACTCGCCTCGGAATGCCCCGGACCACCTTGAACGCTATGATGCGAAAGCTCGGCATCTCTCGCAAGGATCTTTAGCAGCACCTGAGCAGGCGCCTGCGTCCGACGGTCGCACCTAGTGCGACGCCGGCGGTTATTTGACTGGCGCCGCGCGTGCTCAAGACCAGGCATCTCGGAGAGACCCACAGTGCAATCAACAAGGCGACAACTCGATCCAATTCGCACTACAGGCGAATTCCCCTCCAACGTCTCGATGCTATTTGTCGCGTCGATGTTGAGGCTTGTGTCGGCTTCGGCCGCTGTACTCGCCGGGATGGTGGACACCTGGCGGTTGGGTGTCGCGCGAACTGGACAAGCGACTTCTTCATGGCCGACGGATTGTTTGCGCGTTACCAGCTTTGGTTGGGTCTGTATTCATCCTCAATAGGTGAACAGTGAGCCAGAATACAAACTCGTCGGCCCCTGCACCGTAGGAGACATAGATCATGACAACGACACAATTCACGCATCTGCGAGGCGTTCTAGAGGCCCGACAGGCCGAGTTACAAGACCTGGCTCGCAACCGTGAGGTAATCGCGGTTGATTCGAGTGCGGATATGCTTGACCAAATCCAGCACGCCTTGGAACGCGACATGGCGATTGGCAATCTCGAGCGTGAATCAGTTCGGCTGCGCGAAGTGCGAGACGCACTCCGTCGTATTCATCTCGGTGCGTTCGGGATCTGCATCGACTGCGAGGAGGAGATCAGCATTAAGCGGCTCGCTGCCGTGCCCTGGACTACGTTGTGCCTCGCCTGTCGGGAATCTAGAGATCGCAATCCAATGCTAATCCAGAACTCGATCGAACGAGATCTATTCGATGCCGTCTAAGCCTGAGGTCGGCCGATGTTCGCCCGGACGATCCAAAGGCACCTGCATGCAGAGGCGGTAAGCGGCGGCTGCAAGTTGAATCGATTCCGCCGCCCGAATGCCCTGACCACCTATGGTCACTTGGCCCTATATCGTTGTCATCGGAGGCCCAAGCCTTCCAGATCGAGTCGCAATTCCACAGCAATATATCCACTGCAAACCCCTAACCGATCGTTCGCCGGGTGCTTGTAACACTTGTGTAATCTCGGCGGCGAAAGCGGCGCGATGATTGACACAAACGCTACTTCGGTCTACGATTGAGACGACTGAGCAAGTCCTCCGCCCATTCTGCAGATCGTCTGAACTAAGTCAGATCCTCTGACATTCCTCTGCTTAGCGAACCGCAGTTCCAAGAAGTATCCTCTGGTGGTCAGAAATAGGAAGCGAAGAGTGGTTCAACCGATTTATACATGCGAGGGCGGCGCCGTCCCATCTCGCGTCGGGACGGAGGTTTTCCATGTTTAGTGAACCAAGCCGGATCGCAGACGCGATCAACAATCCAAGATTTCATTCAGGCGACCGGGTGATTCTAGCTAAGGGACCGTATAAATATACGCGTGGAATCTTCCTTGCTCTGAAGCAAGATGTGAAATGGGCCGCCATCCGCGAGTCGAACGGAGTCGCCAATAGCCATCCTGTGGATTGGCTGCGCAGCGACTCTGACGAAAGCAGGGCGGATGCAACTATCGGACGAAAGGCAATCCAATGAAACACTTCTGTGTCAACGACATCGCCGTGACCGATGAATTCAACATGGTCCCGGGCGATCTTTTTTCGCCAACGCAAGACGTGATTGCCGCTCTCGCTCACGAGTTCTGGAAGCGCAGAGGGAGCCCGCTCGGTTCGCCCGAGGAGGACTGGTTTCAAGCGTTGCGGCAAATTGAGCACCACAGAACCCCAGGTTCTGCCGTTTGACTGCTCACTGGGGAATGTATTCAGACTTGAGCTGCTGGCGGCCTCAAGGTGACGCCGACGCCCTCCTATTTACCGTTATCAGTGTTTTTTCGAGGGAGATCCGGCGCAGACTCGCCACACTTCCGAAATTCGAGTGTTCAGCGAAAAGTGAAGCGTCCAGTCAGAAAAACAGTATTGACGCCGCATCCGGGTCTGGAACCGAATTGGCATAAGCTCAACTCCCTATTAGGATTAGGCAACTTTGCTATCGCAGAGCAGTGCCAGAGCCGCGACGCCCATTACAGTCGTGCAAGTCCAGCTCAACACTTGAGCGCCGGGAGCCTAGGTCGTGCCTCGCCGGCAAGGACAGATCTACCGCGCAGGTTTTCATTTTTGCCGGAACACGGTGGGGCGCGTCTATTTGATCGCCCACCGCCGGACAAAGATTCCCACAGAGACGGGATTCCGACTATGTGTTCAAGTGGAATTGTTTTCCCTGGGTTGTAGGCGTTAGGCTGGTTTGAACACATAAGTTAAACGGAGTCGTTGCGCGGAAGCCAGCTGCTGAAGTAGCTGATCGTGTCGTAAGGCGACGTAGATGCTGAGGCAAGAGGGCCTAGTTATGCCTGATGTTGCACGTTTTGCCGATTTTGAGGAAGGTGCTGAAGATGACAAGCAGCCCCGGATTCTGAGATTTCCGATCGTGGGAATTGGCGCGTCGGCTGGTGGCCTCGAGGCCTTCACCCAATTGTTGACAGCGCTGCCTGTAAATACGGGCATGGCCTTCGTCCTTGTTCAACATTTGGACCCGGCTCGCGAAAGTCAACTCGCCGAAATCCTGTCTCGCACGACCATCATGCCGGTAAAGACCATCGAAGATGGCATGGCCGTGGAACCTAACACCGTGTACGTTATCCCTCCCAACACCGGCCTCACTATAGCTGAGGGGGCGCTGCACATCTCGCCTCGTTCCTCGGAACGGGTGCCTCATTTGCCAATCGACCGCTTCTTTGAGGCGCTATCCGAAGAGCAACGGCGACTGTCAATCGGTGTGATCCTATCCGGAAACGGCTCGGATGGAACTCAGGGCCTTAAGGCGATCAAGAGCCAATGCGGCGTCACCTTTGTTCAAAAAGAGATAACGGCAAAATTCGACGGGATGCCCCACAGCGCAAACGCGAGCGGCGTAGTGGATTTTGTGCTCTCCCCGGCCGAAATCGCTCGCGAACTCGCCAGAATTAGTAGTCACCCGTACGTCGTCTCTTCCCCTCACCAGATAGCCAGCGAAACTTTGCCGAGCGGAGAGGCGGACCTGCGCAAGATCTTCGCACTTGTCAAGCGAGCTACGGGCGTTGACTTCGCCTGCTACAAGCAGACGACCACTCGGCGGCGCATCGGGCGGCGCATGATCGTGCATCGGAGGGAAACCCTCGGTGAGTACTTTGAATGCTTGCAAGAACACCCTGAGGAGGTGCAGGAGCTTTATAAGGACATCCTCATTTCCGTTACTCACTTTTTTCGCGATCCACTGTCGTTCAACGCCCTGTCGAAATATTTGACTGCTATGGTTCGGAGCAGACAGGTCACGGATACATTTCGTGTCTGGGCGCCGGGCTGCGCGACCGGTGAGGAAGTTTACTCACTCGCAATTTGCCTTGAGGAAGTCTTCCTCCGTGAGGACGTCAGGCCAGCACTGCAACTGTTTGGTACCGACATCAGTGAACTGGCGCTCGGTAAGGCTCGCCGCGGCCGTTACCCGGAAACCATTGCCGAGAATGTTTCTTCAGAGCGACTGACCCACTACTTCGACAAGATCGACGGCCAATATCAAATCCGCAAATCCATTCGGGATTCTTGCGTTTTCGCAAAACAGGACGTGACCTGTGACCCTCCGTTCTCACGAGTTGATCTCATTAGCTGCCGTAACGTCCTGATCTATCTGGGAACGGTTCTGCAGAAGGCCGTCCTGCCGGTGTTCCGCTACAGCCTGAAAGAAACGGGATTGCTTTTTCTTGGACCGGCCGAGACGGTCAGCTCGGCCGCTGATCTGTTCCAGGTTGTGGATGACAAGCACAAGATCTTCGCCAGGAGCACGGTGCCTATTCGGTTCAGCGCTTCCTTTCCAATTCGCCGAGATCCAGTCGGCGCTTCGCCGACTGACCTTGGCTCCCCACGACCAATCGATGTCGACTGGCAAAGGCAGGCAGATCAGGTTATCCAAAGCCGGTATGCGCCCGATGCAGTGATCATCAACCAGGATCTGCAGATTCAGCAATTCCGGGGACGCACTGGCTTCTATTTGCAGCCTCCGTCGGGAGGCAAAATCCAGAATCTGCTCTTGCTGTCGCACGCAAGTTTGCAGGCGCCATTACGTGAGGCGGTCATGGCCGCCATGGCCCGGAATGCGGCGGTCCAGCAGCGCGGCTTGCGAATTGAACATCAGAACGAGAAACGAGAGATCAATCTCGAAGTGATTCCCATTTCGTCGACCTCGGCCACTGACCGCTATTACTTAGTGGTATTTGAACGCACAAGTCCACTGCCCGCAATCACCGATGGCGACGCGCTCCTGAGGACACCTAAACCCGAACAACCTCAGGACGAAATTGCGCGACTGAAGCACGAGCTTACGGAAAAGGACGAGCATCTGCGTTCCATCACAGAAGAACACGAGGCCGCATTAGAGGAGCAGCGGGCCTCGAACGAAGAGATTAGCAGCGCAAATGAGGAACTCCAGAGCACAAACGAAGAGTTAGCGACGGCTAAGGAAGAGCTGCAATCGGCAGTCGAAGAACTGACCACCGTGAATGAAGAACTTCAAAATCGCAACCACGAACTGGGCGTTCTTTTCAACGATCTGAACAATCTGTTTACCGCCGTCAATACTCCCATCCTCATGGTGGACCGTTCTCGCCTCCTTCGGCGTTTCACACCGGCTGCCGAGCGATTTCTCGGTTTAAGCTCCGGCGATTTAGGGCGTGACATTGCCGATCTTCCAGCTCGCACCAACTTGCCCCAACTTCATGGACTTGTGCGTGAAGTCATTGACACCCTCGCTGTTGGGACATACGAGATACAAGACCAAGAGAATTGCTGGTGGTCCGTGTCTATCCGCCCCTATCGCACCATCGATCATCGGATAGAGGGAGCCGTCCTTACATTCGTCAATGTGGATTCATTGAAGCGCAGCTTGCAAGCTGCACAGGAGTCCCGGGATTATGCCGACGCGATTGTAGAAACCGTCCGCGAATCTCTGGTGATATTGAGTCCGGATCTGCGCATTGAGCGGGTGAATACAGCGTTTGAACAGGCGTTTCAGGTAGGTAAGGACAAAAGCGAGGGCAGTTTGCTCTATCAATTCAATGATGGCCAATGGGATATTCCGCGGCTTCGTCACCTCCTGGAAGAGGTGTTGCCCAAGAACGGCTTCTTCGAAGACTTCGAGGTTGAGCACGATTTCCCGCGAATCGGGTTCCGGAGTATGTCGCTCAATGCCCGTCGAATTCTTCTACAGGGCCGGAGCACGCAGAAAATTCTACTCGCCATCGAGGATGCAACGGAACGCAAGCGCGCCGAAAAGCAGCTGCTGCGCTCCAATGCGGACCTTGATCACTTTGGCCATGTCATTGCCCATGATTTACAAGAGCCGATACGCACCATAGGCACCTACACGCAACTGATCCACTGCCGGTATCGAGGCAAGCTCGATTCCGAGGCCGACCAGTTTATGCGGTTCATCCAGGAAGGGGCCGTACGAGCCCAGACTATGATTCAGGATCTGCTCGCCTATTCGCAAGCTGGAACAACTGAGAAAGCCTCCTTGGAACCGATCAGTTCAGAATCAGCGTTACAAGAAGCTCTTTCGAACTTGCAAGCGGCGATCCAGGACAGTGGAGCCTCCATCATACAGAATAGTCTGCCAATGATTTCCTATTCTTCCCGTTTCCTAACCCAGGTACTGCAGAACCTGATCGGAAATGCCATCAAGTATCGGAGAGAGGAGCCGCCGCAAATCCAAATCCAGGCGACTCGACGCGAAGGAGAATGGGTCTTCTCGGTCCGAGATAACGGAATCGGCTTCGACCAGCAATATGCGGAAAATATCTTTGGGATGTTTAAACGCCTGGAGGGCCGTCAGTATGCCGGCACCGGAATTGGACTGGCTATTTGTCAGCGGATTGTCGAGCGCTTCGGAGGGCGTATTTGGGCCGAGTCCGCCCGAGGCATCGGCTCAACCTTTTACTTCACTATTCCAGTGTGAGGACTTTTACTCTTTGCAAGCGATGCCTGTGTACAAGGGGATCGGCTGCGGCGGATTCTGAGCTGAGTTGCAAGCGACCTTCATTTTCCGATAGCCGATTTCATGGCAGTTACATGCCTGTGCGCATATAACGAGCTCAAGACTAGCAGAGAACCCTGTTCTCATGTCGAGTCAACGCTCGCATCAATCAGCGCAACGGGGCTTCTCGGCCGAAATTACATAAGTCTTACAAGGAGGCGGTGACATCGCGCATCGTTTATTGCGTCATATGTTTGTGTGGAGAACCTAGTGAACACAATCTTCGTCAGAATGTCCAACGGCCAAAAAGTAAACTGGCCTGTCAGCGTTGTCATCGGAATATTCCATTTGGGAGCAATTGCGGCGCTGTTCACCTTTAACTGGTATGTTTGTGGCGCCGCGGTCGTTCTGTACTGGCTGGCCACTGGCCTTGGCATCAGCATGGGTTACCATCGCCTGCTGACGCACCGATCCTATAAGGTTCCTTTGCTTCTCGAATATTCGTTTGCTGTGTTAGGCACGCTAACTCTCGAAGGAGGACCTATTTCTTGGGTTGCTACGCATCGGATCCATCACCAACAATCCGATCGCCCCGGCGATCCGCACTCGCCCCGGCATGGAGCCTTTTGGGCTCACATCGGGTGGCTTCTTTTCGGAGAGGCAAACCACAGCAATACCAAGAAGATGTCCAAGTATGCCCCGGATTTAGCAAAGCACAGATTCTACATCTGGTTGAACAACTATCATTGGGTTCCCATGATCGTGCTGACTGTATCGCTGTATGTAATCGGCGGATTTCCGTTGTTTCTGTGGGGCATTTGCTTACGTGTCGTTTTCGGTCTGCATACCACCTGGCTGGTGAACTCTGCCACTCACATGTGGGGCCAACGCCGGTTCGCGACTCACGACGATTCTCGTAATAACTGGTGGGTCGCGCTCCTCACGTTTGGTGAAGGTTGGCACAATAATCACCACGCACATCCCAGTTCGGCGCGGCATGGCCTCGCGTGGTATGAATTTGATCCATCGTGGATTCAGATTAGGGTTCTGAAGTTCTTCCGGATAGCAAAATCCATCGGCGAGGCCCGAATCACCATTGAGCCGTGCAGACGAAAGGAAGTGTTGCAAACACGCTGAGCGTCTGAGTGCAAAACGCTGGAAGGCAAGGAATTCCTGCGAGTCGTGTGCATGGATCTGGCCCAGGCCTACCGCGCCCTGGTGCGCAAGCATTTTCCCAAGCGCGCATCGTGGCGGATCGCTTCCATGTCGCAACTTCCAAGGCCATCGGCTAAAAGCCTCAAACTTCGGCGCGTATTCGGCCTGGCGGGCGCTTATTGAATCCGATTTTGAATCCAACTCAGAGTTTTGCTTTCTCAGCTCGCCCTCCGCCTCCCATCGCCCCGTTGAAGGCCTACTGGTAGGTAGCGACTGACTAAAGACACATTAGCATCTGGATTTCCGGAGCAAGCCGCCGGCCCACAAACCCGATGTCGTAAATTGTTCATTTGGCAAAGAAGAAAACAAATCTGCTGCTGACTGAACAAGATCTGCTGCGACCATTTTGGGTCGACCTGCCCATGCTGTTTTATGGACGCGTGAAAAAGGCCGCTCTGGAATTTGGAATTCCCCAGAAGGAACTCGTCTCTCGCGCTGTCAACGATTTCATTCAGGAACAGCGGAAGGAAAGGAGCAGAGCAGCGTTGCCGACCACCGTCGAACCGGAGCAGTAGGTTAAGGATTTTCAGCGGCGTGCCGGGTCGCTTCGCTGGAAAAACGTGACGGTTGAACAGCGTCGGAAGATGATGCGAAAAATCTCTAAAGCGCGATGGGGAACAAATAAGAAAGCAAAGAAGCCATAATGATCGGCGCTTCGCTGCCGCAATTCTCGATTTGATTTCCGTCCTTGCTAGTCAAAGCGGCTCCAAAGCCTTGTGTTGTCGGCTTTGGTTTAAAACTGCTTTTGGCGATTTTTCTGTGCGCCAGGTGCGCGTAGATCGCTGATCCTGCGTCATCGTCTGCACCGAACTGCATCGTTTGCGGCTATCACGGGGGAATACATAGGGGAAAACAGAATCGGCTTCCGTGCAGGCCGCTCCCCCGCACGTCAGTAGGGAAGACCGCGAGGGACTTTGAAGCGAGGCTTTATGGAAAGGGGCTTTGGCCCCTAGCTGTAATCCTCGGCTCCCGGTTCGGCGGCGGCGCTTTGCTCGCCGGCGGAGCTGGAACAATCGAGTGTCCGGACGGTGTCGGCCTTCAGTTCGACAACGAGCTGCTGGATCGTGTGCTCGATGGGCTTGCCCTTACCGGCGGGAATCTTGATGGTGCGATCGTACTCGCGCGTGGTCAGCTCGCCCTGCACAAAAACGTGAGCGCCTTTGACGAGCCGGTCTGCCACTTGGGCGAAGCCTCTACCGAAAGCGGCGATGTTGTGCCACTGGGTCTTTTCTTTCCACTGATCGTTTTCGTCCTTCCAGGACTTCTTGGTCGCAACCGAGAACTTCGTGACCGGTGTGCCATTGGCCAGATACTTGGTTTCGGCGTTCTTGCCGATGAATCCGATGATCGAAAGCTGATTGAGGTTCATTGAGTTATTTCCTTCTTTCTGCCCTGCTGTGCTTGGGCGCAAAAACGCGAGGTCGGTTGCTCCCAAGCTTGTGAACGTGCTTTTTGGGGACCGCAAAGTTTTTCGCAGGGTTTGCGAAAGGCGTAGCCCCCTTTGAACTTTGTGGTGGGACCGAAAACGCATGGCGGCGCGCTTCCTCAATGCGCAAGGAAAAAGAAGCGCAAAGCAGAACGGGCACAAGTGCCGGGCGCAACGGGTGTCGGCTGAAGCGGCGTCAAGCACATCACGAAGGCAAAGAGGAATACGGGGGCGAACCGGACAGCTTGATCCATTGTGGTGATGGCGGAACGCGTTCCAAACCAGAGGCTGACGGCACGTCCCGACGAGAGCTGTCATTAAGAAAAAGGCGAGCCGATCCTCCAGAAAAATGCAGTGGCACGATGTCACAAGCTTGATTAAGGCTTCCGACCATGGCGGTGCCGGATGGATGCTTCACAGTTTTGCAGGCGAAGGAACGCGAGTATTCGGCCGCCATTTCCAGCTGTGGCGGGCAAGTCTGCGAGACGGTAGGCCATAGTCATCACATTCCGGTAACGCCGGAAACTGAACTGATCCATTTGTCCGACGTGCCGATATTCGAGCCAGCATGGTGCCTGAACATAAGGAGGCTCTCCGCTGAGCTTACGCGAGATATCGAGAAAAATAGCCAAGGCCCCCTAGGCACGGGGCCTCTCAGGTGCGGCGCTCCGTTTGGGACGTGCCGGCGACATAGGCGTCAATCCAAGAAATGACGACAAACCGTCAACATGGGTTCGTAAACGCTAGGCCGTTACATACGATCTATCCGGCTGCCAATCCCGGCGGTACTCAAAAAGGCCTGGAGCTGGTGAAGCGTGAGGGCTCACGTCTTCGATCACACCAACGCGGACCACCGGGAACAGATACTGAAAGCCACCGGCGGGCGGGGTGTGGACCTCATTCTTGAGATGCTTGCCAATGTGAACCTCGGGCACGACCTGAAGCTGCTGGCTCCTCAAGGGCGAGTTGTGGTCATTGGCAGCCGCGGGTTCGATTCTCTCTTTTACGTTCTGGAGCATCACCGAAGCAGAAGAAGGAGAGATTCACGCCGGTCTTATCGCTGGTCTGGAGAGCGGCACTCCAAGTCCGATCGTCGGCAAAGAGCTACCGCTCGCTGAGGCCCCGCGCCCAACAAAGAGATCTTGGAGCCGGGAGCTTTCGGAAAAATCGTTCTGGTCGCTTAGCGGTCCGCAACGATTACGCACAACTTCTCCAGGAAGGATGACTGAAGCCTCCTGACGAACTGGTGCGAACGCCTTAGTCTTGCAGTTCCCCAAATCTGCGACCTGACGCAAGATGATGCCATCATGTCCTCTGAGAGTTATACTGTCCCAAATAACCGGGTGCCTTGTTCGAAAACGACATGAGCGGAAGTGGAGCCAACAATCTGGATCCCCAGTCGGCGCAAGACCCACAGGCGGGCTTACAGCGCCAAAACGAACGCCTGCAATTGCTCCTGAACCTGACGACTCGCATCACCTCGAATCTCGACCTGCGCGAAGTGCTGCGGGCGATTTCTGCCAACTTTCGCGAGGTTATGCGCTGCGACGGAGCCGGGATCTGGTTGCCAGGCGAAGAAGCGGATACGTTCAAGCTCTATGCGTTCGATGCGCCCGTTAGTAAGGGCTTCGCCAAGGAAGAGCTGATCGTCACTGTGGGCGAGGGCGATCCCGCCAGACGAGCCTTCGAGACGATGAAGCCGGTGGTCGCGACGGTTGACGCGATCGGTTGGCCCCGCGGCGGCGAGGGTTACAGAATCGCAGCCTCGGAAGGCGTGAAGAGCGTTTGTTTTATCCCCCTGGTGAATCGCGGCCGTGCGCTGGGGGACCTAATGATTGTGCGTTTAACAGAGAGAACCTTCACGGCCGAAGATGTCGACTTCCTCAGCCAGGCCGCTGGGCAGATTGCAATTGCCATCGAAAACGCCCTTGCCTACCGTGAGATCTCCGAGCTCAAGGACAAACTCGCGCAGGAGAAGCTCTACCTGGAAGAAGAGATACGCAGCGAAATGGACTTCGAGCAGATCGTGGGCTCGAGCGCGGCGCTCAAGCACGTTTTGCAGCTGGTCGAGACAGTGGCGCCCAACGATTCTACAGTCCTGCTGCTCGGCGAAACCGGCACCGGAAAGGAGCTTATTGCCCGCGCGATCCACGACCGTAGCCGGCGCAAGGAGAGGACTTTCGTCAAGCTGAACTGTGCGGCGATTCCTACTGGCCTGCTTGAAAGCGAGCTGTTCGGCCACGAAAAAGGTGCGTTCACGGGCGCCGTCAGCCAGAAGATTGGCCGCATGCAGCTCGCGGATCAGGGGACGCTGTTCCTAGACGAAGTCGGTGATATCCCAACCGAGATCCAGCCGAAGCTATTGCGCGCTCTGCAAGAGCGCGAATTCGAACGCCTGGGCAGCACGCATACTCGAAGAGTCAATATCAGGCTTATCGCTGCCACCAACCGAGACCTGGAGAAGATGGTCGCGAATCGTGAATTTCGCAGCGATTTGTTCTACCGTCTGAATGTGTTTCCGATCCGCATTCCGCCGCTGCGACAGCGTCGCGAAGACATTCCCTTGCTGGTTAGTTATTTCGTCCAAAAGTTCGCCAAGGAAATGCAAAAGAAGATTAAGACGATCCCGACAGCCACGATGAAGGGCCTCGCGGCCTGGGAGTGGCCAGGGAACATTCGGGAGCTGGAGAATTTCATCGAACGTGCCGTTATCCTGACGCGGGGCGAGTCGCTGGAGGCGCCGCTTTCCGAGTTACGCAAGCCAAGCAGCGAAACGGCCCCCTCTCCCGCAGCTCAACCCGTTCAGGAAGACTTAGCACGGATCGTGAAGGAAACGATCAACGCTGCCCTGAATGCGAAGAGGCCCACCGACGAGTATGCCCAAAAGGAACGTGAAAAGATCATCCGCGCACTCACCGAGTGCAATGGCCGTGTTGGGGGAGCCGATGGGGCCGCCGCTCTCATGGGCATCCACCGCACGACCCTCATCTCACGCATGAAGAAGCTGGGCATCGATCCCAGGCAGTACGCCGCTTAAGCCGGAAGCCTCTACACTGCGTTTTGCCTCAGCCCCGACCGGTTCTTTCCACAAATCTCAGTCACCTCGAATCACGCATCGCTGTCGGAACTGTCTTCGACACTCTCGACTCGAGGCAACACTGCTCTCAGTGTAGGCGCTGAAAATTCATAGAGTTACAGCTCGGTAGGTTTGGCACGCACATTGCATTTAACGCATGCGTGAGACGGCTCCGGCGCGTAAAACGAGGTCAGGAAGCCGGCATTCGCCCGTTGCTTCTCGTTTTAGCTGGTATGCCACACAAGCGCGGAGACAGTTCAGTTCGAAATTTGAAAAATCGGAGCAAACAATGGAAAACCTACAGGGGAATTGGGCGTTGATCACCGGGGCGTCGAGCGGTTTCGGCGAAGAGTTCGCCCGGCAATACGCCGCACAAGGTCGGCCGCTTGTTCTTGTGGCGCGCCGGATCGAGAAGCTGGAGACGTTGGCGACCGAGCTGCGCGAGACATATCGCGTCGACGTCATCGTCGAGCAAGTCGATCTTTCGAATCTTGCGGCTGTCATCCAACTGCATCAGCGGCTCCGCGAGCGAGGGATTGCGATCGACATCCTGATAAACAACGCTGGCCACGGACTACAGGGCACGTTCGTGGATGGCACGCTGGACGCGGCATTGGCGATGTTGCAACTGGATGTCGTGAGCCTGACTGCGGTCACCCACGTGTTTGCGCAGGACATGCGGACACGCCGCCGCGGGAAGATCCTGCTGGTCGCCAGCATGCTGGCCTATCTGGGCGTCGAGAAGTTCGCGGCCTACGCGGCCGCCAAAGCGTATGTCTTGCGTCTTGGTGAAGCTCTTCATCGCGAACTCAAACGCGACGGCATCACGGTCACGGTGCTTTGTCCGGGCATGTCGGACACCGGATTCGCCACAGCGGCGCAGCAGAAGATCACGCCCGCGCTGAAGCTCTTGATGATGCAGCCGGCACCCGTGGTGCGAGCCGGGATCCGCGCGTTGCAGGCCAGGCGCATCAGCGTCGTGCCCGGCTGGGCGAACAAGGCCACCGTGATGTTTACCAGGGCAACGCCTCGCTGGCTACACCAGGCCGTTTTCTCTCGTGTCATGGGAGCCGCAAATGATCGTGGCGATGCGTACACCGCGTCGATCAAGGTGCGACGATAGGGGCACTCCAATGACAACTACCATGTCCGAACTGAAACGCAAATCCGCCAGCCGGTCCGACCGGGAGCGTGCAAACCAACGGGTGGATTTCAACCTGTCCTCCAAATCAAGTCTACCCGGGCCGCCCGGCGATATCGAATGCGGCATTGTCCGGCCGGCCAAAACAGTGATGAGCGACTTTCTCGTCGATGCCGAAGCCCTGCTCGCTGCCCGCCTCGAGCGCGTATCGCTGGACGATATTTCGCGCCAAGCCCAGCCCAACCCCCTCCATCCACAACACGGAGCTTATCACCATGGATGACGTCATCATCATCGGCGGCAGCTTTGCCGGTCTCGCCAGCGCCCTGCAGCTCGGCCGTGCCCGCCGCAAGGTCACCGTTCTCGATACCGGCCTGCCGCGCAATCGCTTCGCCGGCCACTCGCATGGCCTGCTCGGCCACGATCACAAGCCACCGCTGGCCATCCTAGCCGAGGCGCGGCAGCAGCTGGCGCGTTATCCCACGATCAGGCTGGTCAGTGCCCGGGCCGACAGCATCTCCGGCGCCATCGACCATTTCTCCGTCCTCACTGGCGCCGGCGAAAGCCTTGGGGCGCGCCGCCTGATCCTGAGCTATGGCGTCGCCGACCAGATGCCTGATGTTCCGGGCTTTGCCGAAAGCTGGGGCACGTCCATCGTGCCCTGCCCCTATTGCGACGGCTTTGAAGTCGCCGGCCAGCATTGGGGCCTCGTCTGGTCCGGCCCGCAGTCGCACCAGTCTGTCAGGCTGTTCCACGATTGGACCGACAAGTTGACTGTCTTCGCCGATGGTCACGACATTCCGCCCGATATCCGGGCCGATCTGGCGCGCCGCAACATACCGGTCGTCGATGGCCGGATCATCGAGATCGCCCATCACAAGGGCCATATCACCACCGTCAATCTCGATACCCGCCGCAATATCGCGGTCGACATCCTGTTCGCGCATCCGCGCAACAAGCCGTCCGCAAGCCTGCATGAATCACTGGGCCTCGCCACGGTCGATACGCCCGGCGGCATCGCCCTCAAGGTCGACGAGCGCCGCGAAACCAGCATGCCCGGCATTTACGCCGCGGGCGACCTCGCCAACCCCCTCATGCAC
Source organism: Bryobacterales bacterium KBS 96 (assembly GCA_000381625.1). Classification (GTDB taxonomy): domain Bacteria; phylum Acidobacteriota; class Terriglobia; order Bryobacterales; family Bryobacteraceae; genus KBS-96. The sequence goes on along the minus strand of KB906767.1, from coordinate 4,479,711 downwards.
TCGGTCACTTTGGCATCATCGCACGGCGCGACGGCGGGTATCTCCGCCCAGCAGTCGATGCTGGTTTAGATCTCCGATGACCGACGAGCTTCCCATTGTGGACTCCTCCATGGCTCCTACTCTTCGCCGCGGTGATGATGTTGTGGTGCTGGACGGCACGGCGGCCGACCTCGCTGGACGAGATGAGCAGCAGAGTGTTGACGCCTGCGAGCGCCTGATCGAGGATTTCGGGTTTGCTGTAATCCGCTTCACGCGCAGACACCGCGAGGGCAGACGCTTTGGCGGGCGAGCGCACAAGCGCTACGAGATCCGCGGCAGGAACTTTGTCCTTCAGTTACTTGATGACAAGGCGGCCGAGGGCCCCAGTCGCTCCAGTGATGGCGATGGTCATGTTTCGTTCTCCTTACGTTTCGTTTTGTGTCCAAGCCTCATCCGAAACCGTTACGGTTACAGATAGGCTAAAAAGATCAGGCCTCTGGCCCGTGCTTGCACAGAGCGGAGCAGTTTCTGGATTGTGGTCTGCACCAGCTCCGCCTCAAGCGCTCGCTCCGCCTGCCCATATACACCGGTCAGCGCCCCCTGAATATTCCGCCCGACCGGGCAGGCAGGATTCGGCGGGTTGGTATGCATCGAAAACGGGGAGCCTTCGTTCACTGCCCGTCTCACGTCGAGCAGGGTAATGGCATCTGGGTTCCTGACGAGTTGCCAACCGCCTCGGTTGCCCGGCTGCGAGGACACAAAGCCCTTCTGCCGCAGGAGGCCCAACAGACGGCGTACTACCACGGGATTCGTGTTCACACTGCCAGCAATGTATTCCGATGTGAGTGGCTCCTCCCGCGAGGAGGCCAGCAGGGTCAGGATGTGCAGGGCGACTGTGAATCGGGTGCTTAGGTTCACGAAAGACTCGGCGCCTTCTTCTGTAAATATTATGGTTACAGATGGAGCGCCACGTTAAGCCCTCTGCCCGCTGGACGAATGGTCGGCCACTCAGAGTTGGCCATTTCCCCCGCCACTCTGAGTCGCTCATGAGGAAACTGGGTATCGATCCGAGCCAGTACGCCGCCTAAGCCGCGCCTACACCGCCCGCTTTGCTCCGCCGCGACCGGTCCTTTCACAAATCGCGGTCACCTCGAATCACGCATAACTGTCGGAACTGTCTTCGACACTCTCGACTCGACGCAACACTGCCCTCAGCCCAGACGCTGAACATTCATCGAGTTACAGATCGATAGGTTTGGCACGCACATTGCGTTTGACGCATCCGTAAGACGCCTCCTGACAACAGATGAGGTCAGAGAGCCGCAGAAGAGGCTGTGAGTCATGGCAAGAGTGAATGAGTTCTATATCCGGGGATTTAAACCGATGGCGCAATGCATGCCATCCGGTCAACGCGGAGAGATGGTCGAGTTTCCCAGCACTGCGGCGAGGAAGTCAGCTTGAACTGCAGCGGAGACAAGGACGATGTGCGTGGTTCGCAAGACACAGGAGGTGCTGCATGTTGAAGATCTCCATTGTGGAAGAAAAGAAGCAGCGCCGGCTGGTGGTGGAGGGTGGACTCGTCGCGCCCTGGTCCGATGAGCTGAAAGCCGCCTGCGAAGGGGCCGGATCGGGACTTAACGGCCGTGAACTCGTCATCGATCTGAAAAACCTAACGACGATCAGCCAACAAGGAGAATACCTGCTTCTGAAACTAATGCAGCAGGGAATCAGATTCCGAGGCTGTGGTGTGTTTACGAACGAGATCTTGAAACAAGTCGCGCGCAGATTGCGCGGGAAAGGAGCACAGAAATGAACCGCTTACTTTTGTCCTACAAAGGCTCAACCGCCGCGCGGAAGTTCACTCTTCTGGGCTTTGTCCTCGCATTGGGCGCGAGCCTCACGGGATGTGCCGTGGGTCCAAAATATCATCGCCCGATAGCGAACGTTCAACCGTTTCACAACGCCCCCTCCGTTCAAGCACGGAAGACGACCGCTGAGGCGCCACCTCTGGATAGATGGTGGATCGGATTTCAAGATCCGGAGCTTACGAAGATCGTCGAGCGAGCGGTTGAGCAGAACCTCGACCTCGCGGCCTCTCTCCACCGCGTCGAGCGAGCCCGCGCTGCTGCGAAGGAGGCAGGTGCAAGATTGAAACCTTCCGGCGCCATTACGGCCCAATCGAACTCGTTTCGCCAGTCTCTCGAAAGCCCGGTAGGGCGCGTTGCGACTGCGTTTCCTGCATTTGACCGAAATCAGAGCTATCTCGACCTGGGAGTCAGCGCGACTTGGGAGCTCGATCTGTTTGGTGGTTTGAGGCGTGGGGCCGAAGCCGCAACGGAAGAGGTGCAGGCAGCAGAGTCGGGACATCTAGGCACTCGCATTTCTGTGGCTGCGGAAGCCGCTGATGCGTATCTACAGATTCGCGGCGCACAACTGCGACTCGCGTTTGCAAAAGAACAAATAGCAATCGACGATCACCTGCTGCAGCTTGTTTCGCAGCGAAGGACTGCCGGGGTTGCCTCCGACCGGGAGCTGGCTCAGGCTGAAGCGTTATTAGCGCAGGCAAAGGCTTCTGTGCCGCAAATTGAGATCACGTTGGAGGCTCAACTCAATCGGCTTGATGTTCTCATGGGCGCTCAGCCAGGCACGTATGCCTCCGAGTTGAAAACGGTTTCGGATATTCCGGCGATTCCTGCCATTCCGCTTTTTGCTGAACCTTCGGAACTGATGCGGAGAAGACCGGACATTATCGCAGCCGAGCGCCGTGTTGCAGCTTCAAACGCTCGCATCGGCCAAGCGCTCGCCGAATACTATCCGAAGCTTTCGTTATCCGCACTGCTCGGCAACGAAGCAACCAATGCGGCGGATCTTTTTCGAGAGAAGACCTTTCAGCCGGGCGCCATCGTTGGTTTGCGTTGGAGATTGTTTGATTTCGGCCGTGTCGACGCAGAAGTAAAACAAGCGAGAGGCGCTAATGCCGAAGCTCTTGCCGGCTACCGGAACTCGGTGCTACACGCGGCGGAAGATGTCGAAGACTCATTCCATGCGCTCATCCAGTTGGAGGCCCGGCAAGATGACGTCGTGCGCGAAATCGCTGCACTACAGCGAGTGAGAGACAGATCTCAGGAGGCCTATCAAGCAGGAGTGATCGCTTTAACGGACCTGCTCGATGCGGATCGGCAATTACTTGTCGCGCGCGATGATTTGGCGTTGACTCGCGAGAATGCGGCGCGGGCTGCCGTCGGCTCTTTCCGAGCTCTCGGTGGGGGATGGAATCCGTAAAGCACGAAAGCACAGGTGATCCGACATGTTTACTACACAAACGAAAGGCTTTGAAGGAATGCAACGTTCCGCCATCATTTCTCTCGCAGTTCTCGCTCTGACGGGCGTAGGTTGCGACAAGCGTCAGGAGAAAGATCCGCGCACACTCCCGGAATTCGTGCGAATAACGAAACCCTCCGCCTCGTCGGAATCCAGCCAATTGTTCACCGGAGTCGTTACAGCCCGCGTTCAGAGCGATCTTGGGTTCCGTGTTTCGGGCAAGATCACGCAGAGATTGGTTGACGCCGGCGAGACTGTCCGGGCTGGCCAACCGCTGATGCGAATAGACAACACAGACTATGCCCACGCAATCACGACTCAGGCTGAGAGTGTTGCCGCCGCCAAAGCGCGCGCCGATCAGGCGGCCGCAGACGAAGCACGGTACCGGGGACTGGTAGCGACGGGAGCCATTTCGGCTTCGACCTACGACCAAATCAAAGCGGCTTCCGATGCGGCGCGAGCGCAATTCACTGCGGCGGAAGCTCAGGAAAAGATCGCAAGAGACCAGAGGGACTACTCAGTGCTGTTGGCAGATGGTGACGGTACCGTCGTGGAAACACTCGCAGAACCCGGCCAAGTCGTCTCCGCTGGGCAGACTGTCGTCCGGCTTGCCCATTCCGGCCCCCGGGAGGCATCCGTATTTCTGCCGGAGACGATGCGGCCGCGCCTCGGGTCCCTAGCTCGTGCCACCTGTTCGGCAGAAGCGGCAATGTTCCAGCGCGCTTACGACAGCTCTCGGATTCGGCTGATCCGCTCACACGAACGTTCGAAGCGCGATATATTCTGGGAGGCGCTGGCGCTCAAGCTCCTCTGGGCGCGACGGTGACAATACAGCTCACTGGCAGCGGAACAGAAGAATCTCTCACTGTTCCCAATGCCGCCATTACCGACCGGGCGAGCGGTCCCGGTGTTTGGGTCCTAAATCGAAATAATCTGACAGTTTCCTTTCGGCCGGTGTCGATCTCACGGATCGGAGAAGAAGATACGTACCTCAACTCTGGTCTCAAGCCGGGAGAAGAAATCGTAGCGCTTGGCGCTCACCTGTTGCACGACGGACAGCAGGTCCGAGTGGACGAGCATGACAGGCAGCAGGTCCGAGTGGACGAGCATGACAGGCAGCAGGTCCGAGTCAGTCAGAAAGTCATGGCCCAGCGATGAATACTCACGACTTCGAAGATCAGACAATCAATGATCGTCATCAGGGAGGAAAGCGATTTAACCTCTCGGCTCTCGCGGTCAGAGAAAAGTCCATCACTCTGTTTCTGCTGATTACGATCGCCGCCGCTGGCGTCTTCGCGTTCCTGAAACTGGGACGCGCAGAAGACCCAACCTTCACGATCAAGGTGTTTACCGTTTCAGCCGTGTGGCCCGGAGCGACAGCACAGGAGATGCAGGATCTGGTTGCCGAGCCTCTGGAGAAGCGTATGCAGGAATTGCGCACCTACGATCGCGTAGAAACCTTCACCCGCCCCGGACTTGCGCTGATGATGGTGACTCTCAAGGACAACACTCGCCCGGAGGACGTCCCGGAACAGTTTTACCAGGCTCGCAAAAAACTGGGCGACGAAGCGCACAACTTGCCTCAGGGCGTGTTCGGTCCATTCATCAACGATGAATACTCGGATGTCACATTCGCGCTTTACTCGGTTGAGGCTCCCGGTCTCCCTCCTCGCGAGCTTACGCGTGAAGCAGAAACTCTTCGCCAGCGAATTCTTCAGGTCCCTGGTGTAAAGAAGATTGACATCGTGGGAGAACGGCCAGAACGTATTTTTGTCGAGTTCTCATACCCGCGGCTGGCGACCCTGGGAGTAAACGCACGAGACATTTTCGATGCACTGGTCCGGGAGAATGCGGTGACCCCGTCTGGATCTATCGATACGAAAGCGCAACAGGTTTACATTCGGCTGGATGGTGCGCTCGACGATCTCGAGAAGATTCGGGACACGCCAATCGTGGGCGGCGGGCGCACTCTAAAGCTCTCTGACATTGCCGAGGTGAAACGCGGGTACGAAGATCCCGCGACCTTTCTTATCCGCCATAATGGGCAGCCGGCCTTGCTTCTCAGCATCGTGATGAAGGAGGGCTGGAACGGCCTGGACTTGGGCAAAGCTCTTGTTGCCGAACAGAAGAAGATTTCCGCCGGCCTGCCTGCCGGCATCAGTTTCAGCAAAGTGACGGATCAGGCAGTAAACATCCGCGAAGCAGTGGATGAGTTCATGCTGAAGTTCTTTGTCGCTCTTGCAGTCGTCATGATCGTTAGCTTTATCAGCCTCGGTTTCTGTGAAGGAATCGTCGTGGCGGCGGCCGTACCGCTTACGTTAGCAGGCGTCTTCGTCATCATGCTTATGACCGGAAGAGTATTCGATCGCATCACGCTCGGCGCGCTGATTCTGGGACTTGGGCTTCTGGTTGATGACGCGATCATCTCCATCGAGATCATGGTGGTCAAGATGGAGGAAGGCTGGAACCGTGTCCGAGCCGCCGGATATGCATGGAGTCATACGGCTGCTCCCATGCTTGCAGGCACGCTTGTCACTGTTATTGGTCTCATGCCAGTCGGGTTCGCGAAATCGAGCGCTGGCGAGTATGCGGGGAACATTTTCTGGGTAGTGGGCTTTGCGCTGCTCGCCTCATGGATTGTAGCGGTGACATTTACCCCTTATCTTGGTGTGCAGATACTGCCCGAGATCAAGGCCCTGCCAGGCGGCCATGCAGCCATTTATGCAACACCCGGCTATGAAAAACTCCGCCGCGTGATCGCCTGGGCGGTACGCCGGAAGGCTCTCGTCGCGTGCACTGTTGTCGGCGTCTTTGTTGCGTCCGTTGCTGGCATGGGATTTGTAAAGCAGCAGTTCTTTCCTCAATCCGACAGACCTGAACTCCTGGTCGAGTTAACGCTGCCACAGGGGACAAGTATAGAAACCACCAATGCGAGTTCGAAGAAAGTAGAGGACTGGCTGCGTCTACAACCTGAGGCAAAGATCGTTACGGCTTACATTGGTGCGGGCGCTCCGCGCTTCTTCTTTTCGTATAACCCAGAACTCCCGAACCCCAATTTCGCCAAAATCGTTGTTCTGACGGCCAGTGAGAAGGATCGGGATCGTCTAAAACTCAGGCTGCGTGAACGGGTTGAGCAGGGTCTTGCGCCGGAAGCCCGCGTGCGCGCCTCGCAGCTTGTATTTGGGCCCTATTCACCCTGGCCTGTGGCGTTTCGCATCATGGGCCCGAACTTGGAAACGGACCGCGCGATTGCGGCGCGGGTACAGGCTGTCATGCTGGCGAATCCCCATACTCGACAAGTAAACCAGGACTGGGGGGAACGCGCGCCAACGGTGCATTTTGTGCTTGACCAAGCCCGGCTACAACTGATCGGCCTTTCCTCCCGCGAAGCCGCCGAACAGATCCAATTTCTTCTGACGGGTGCGCCAGTGACGCAGGTCCGTGAAGACATTCGAACGGTGGAGATAGTCGCTCGAAGTGCCGGAAGCGATCGCCTCGATCCCAGAAAGCTGAACGACATGACGCTGACGAATCGGGTAGGGAAAGCTATTCCACTGAGTCAGGTCGGGCACATCGAGATTCGTCCCGAAGAGCCGATCCTCAAGCGCCGGGATCGCTTGCCGACTATCACAGTCGAAAGTGACATCGACGAATCGCTTCAACCTCCACAGGTCTCCCTAGAGATTCAAAAGTCAATTCAGCCGATTATTGCAAGCCTGCCCGAGGGCTACAAAATCGAAATGGGCGCCAATATAGAAGAGGCTGGGAAAGCGAACAGGGCGCTGGCGACGGTATTTCCCGCGATGATCGTGCTGATGCTCACGGTGATCATCCTCCAGGTCCGATCGTTTTCGGCGATGTTCATGGTGGCTCTTACAGCGCCTCTCGGTCTCGCCGGCGTCGTTCCAACATTGCTTCTCTTTCATCAGCCATTTGGGTTCAATGCGATCCTTGGGCTGATCGCGTTGGCTGGCATCCTGATGCGCAATACGCTGATCCTCATCGGTCAAATCAAAACCAATCAGGAGGAAGGACTAGACACCTATCACGCTGTTGTCGAGGCGACTGTACAGCGATCACGTCCGGTGATCCTTACGGCCCTCGCAGCCGTGTTGGCCTTCATCCCGCTGACCTTCTCGGTCTTCTGGGGATCGATGGCATACACACTCATAGGGGGGACTGCCGTGGGTACGGTGCTGACTCTTCTGTTCCTGCCTGCACTCTATTCAATCTGGTTCCGAGTAAAATCGACAGCAGTTCGCAGCGATGAAGCGCAGCCAGTGCTGCTGGGTTCATAGCCGGAAGCAGGCTCGATCATCAATAACTGAACTTTAGCCACATCATGGCATCGTAATGGCGGCAAGATGGCTCGACGGAGAGTAACGTCGCTGCTTTTCCACAGGGCAAGCATCCGAGCAAAAGCAACTACAGAAAATAAACCGAGAAGAAATGAAAATTGGAGTCATTGAAACTGGCAATATTGGAGGCACCCTTGCCGGCAAGCTGAGCGCGGCGGACACGATCTCCGCGTCGCGAATTCGAGAGGTCCGGAAGGGGTCAGGGCTTTAGCCAACGACATCGGCGCGATCTCATTTTCATATCGATCCCGCTCCCATCGGTAGCCGAACTTCCGAAGGATTTGCTCGACGCGGCCCCGCGGGATGTTCCGGTCGTCGCTACCAGCAACTACTATCCCGGTTTGCGCCACCCGCAGATCCCGGAGATTGATTCAGGGATGCTGCATAGCGTGTGGCGTCGAAGCGGCTCGGCCGCCCTGTAATTAGGGCATTCAACAACATCCTGGCCTACTCGCTCGCGGAACTGGGCCGTCCATAAGGGTCGCCCGGCCGCGTTGCCATCGCCGTGGCAGGTGATCATGTCCGGTCCATGCGGATTCCGGGCGATGTGAATGGGGCGTTCCGATAAATTCTGAATAAAGATTCCGGGGATGTGAATAAAGGATTCCGGCGGGAAGTGAATAAAAAAGGAAGCCGGATCGGAAACATTATTCACATGCCGGAATGATTTTCTAAAGCAAAGTTCATCTGAACGGCGGCGCTGGACAACCGGGGACGGAAGTTCCTCCACTGGACATGGAGGAGATTTCGTGGCCCAAGAAAGGGTGTCCATGCGGAAGATAAAAGAGATACTTCGCCTCCGATACGATCTCGGTCTGCGGCAGGATCAGATCGCTCGGAGTTGCAACATTGGTCAGTCGACAGTGCACCGGTATCTGGAGCGGTTTGCCGCCGCCGGGGTCAGTTGGCCGCTACCAGCCGAGTGCGACGAGACGCATCTGGAGAAGTTGCTGTTCGCGACCCGGCGCGGGCGTCCGGCGGGTCGCGAGAATCGCCCCGCTCCCGATTTCGTTGTGCTGCATAGCCAGCTTCAAAAGCACAAGCACCTCACCTTGCAGCTGCTTTGGGAGGAGTATCGCGCTCAAGAGCCGGAAGGTTACGGCTACAGCCGCTTCTGCGAGCTCTACGGCGATTGGAAAAACACACAGGATGTGGTCTTGCGCCAGGAGCATCGAGCCGGCGAAAAACTGTTTGTGGACTGGGCCGGAGCGAAGATTCCGATCTACCATCGCGAAGCCGGCGAGATCGATTCCGCCTCGTTGTTCGTGGCGGTGATGGGGGCATCGAGTTACACCTTCGTTTACGCCACGCGCAATCAGGATCTGCACAGTTGGATCGACTGCCACGTGCGCGCTTTCGAGTTCTTCGAGGGTGTTCCCAAGTTAGTCATACCCGATAATCCGCGCACCGGCGTCGATCGCGCCTGCCGCTATGAGCCCGATCTGAACCGGACCTATCACGAGATGGCGCAGCACTATGCCGTAGCCATTATGCCGGCGCGTCCTTATAAACCGAGAGATAAAGCTTACGTTTCATACTGCACCTTGTCCGGCGCGTGCAACGTTGAAGATCGGCTGCTTGGCCTGCCGGCCTCCTTGGCCCTTGAGAATAGCATTCTGTTCCAACGGTTCGTATAGGCAGCGCCGGACATTGTCGTAGCGGTGTTTTTTCAGCCGCCCTTCTCTCGCCCAAGCGTTAATTGTGGTAGTCGTCACGCCGTGCCGTACGCTCATCTCTTTGGCGGTGAGCAGTCCTTTAGCCCGCAGTCGGCTATAGCGGCATTTCAGATTGAAAGCCTGTCGGATATGTGCAATCTTCTTCAGGTTGAACGGCTCATCCTGCCAGGTCTTCCTTCCTTGTCGATTCAGAACTTCCGCCACCTCGCGATCGCAGTGATGGTCCAGCAGTGCATCGATCTCGGCAACCACCTCCGGCCTCGTCTTTCGAATCTGCGCGATTGGTAAGGGCTTGGTAAGGGTGAGGCTACGCGTGGCCCCGCCGCGGAGACGCACGTGGGCCTGTATCATTTCTCCGTTGATTAGCGTTACATCTTCAATCAGTAGACGCAGAATACGTTTTCGCTCGCGGGGTTCGACGCACGGATCATTCCAGACTCGTGGAAAATCGGTTGCCAGAGAGAGCAGTTGCTTCCGGGTTTCAGTGTCAATCAACAGGCGCTGCTTTTGTGTCTGTTGCTCATACTGTTGCTGCGCCTCCGCCAGGATACGGAGTTTGTTATTCCACTCCGCTTCCAGGCTATCAGCGACGAGGCGGCGGTCCGGATCGACGTTCATGTAACGACGTCGGGCGAGTTCAGCCTCGTACTGTGCTCGCTCAACATGCTTTCGCCGCAAGCCATCGGTTTCGGTCACACGCGCCTCTACCTCCTGTTGGACTGCCAGGGCGACCTGTAGGGTCATCGGCTGCATCAGTTCCAGTAAGAGATTACTCATCGCCTGATCGACCACGCTGCCCGGCACGCGCTGGCAGACCTTCTCCGCCCTCCGTATGGCGGCCTCCTGACACACATACGTAGGAGCCATTTGATGGTACGCAATGTTGTAGTGGATGCTCATTCGCTCTCCGCAAACCCCACAGATGACACGGCCCTGCAGAAGCGCTGGCCCTTCGCGGGCCGGCCCGGCTTTCCGTGTTACTCCAAACCCCAGCGCGTTTTCAGCGAGGCGCTTTTGATTCGTCTCGAACTGCTCCCAGCTGATGTAGCCGACATGAACATCCGGAATCACAAACTGCCATTCCGCCCGTGGAACCTTAATCGTGCTGTGCCTGCCGTCTGGCAAAAGGCGAGTGCGGACGCGGCCATAGACGAATGTGCCAGCGTAGCGAGGGTTGTGCAGCACTTGAAGGATTCGAGAGTGCGCCGCTCGCACCCAATGCAGTTCACCCTTATTCAGTCCTTTGCGAATGCGCCGAGGGAACCGGAGACTTTGCTCGTGGAACAGCTTCGCGGTTTGCATCGCCGACCCGGTCCGGTCGAACGTCTCGAAGACCAGGCGCATCGCAGCTTGTACTTCGGCGTCTGGATCGAGGATCAGAATACCGTCATCCCGATAAACCAGACCGACGGGCGGTCGCATCTCGAGCTCGCCACGCCGGGCTTTGTTGATCATTCCGCCTCGCATTCTCGCCTTGAGAAAATGAAGTTCCGCTTCCGACATAGTCCCTTTCAAACCAAGAAGGAGCCTGTCATTGAAGTTAGCCGGGTCATAGATTCCATCTTCGTCGAGAATGAGTGCTCCTGCGAGAGAACATAACTCGATCAGTCGGTGCCAGTCGGCGGAGTTCCGGGCCAACCGCGATACCTCCAGCCCCATTACAAGGCCCGCCTTGCCGAGGGCGACCTCACTAACCAACTTCTGAAACCCATCCCGGCCTGCTGATTGTGAACCTGATTTACCGAGATCGCAGTCGAGCACGTGGATGCGTTCGAGCGGCCAACCCAGCGCCACGGCGCGATCACGCAAGGCATACTGACGTTGCGTGCTTTCCGTATTCTCTACGACCTGACGCGGTGTGGACTGTCGAATGTAGAGATAGGCGTCGTGTTCCAGATGTTGCTGAGTAACTTTCAGTTCAGGCATGCAGAAAACCCTCCAGTCGCGCGCTGAGAATCAACCCTGCTACCAGGCGGACGAGTTCCACTCCAAATGAGTCGAGGGCTGGCGCTTCAGCCCCGGATGAAACATGCGATTGGGGTGGACGTGCCGATACTGCCGCGCATCTGAGCTGAGCCCACGTTGCCAAGCCACAGCGCATGAGAACGCCGCGACCTTCCAGATGCTCTCCCCGTCCATCCGGTTGGACCGATTGTCGGCGAAGAGCCTCGTAGGCCTCCACGGCTCCATCCGGCATCGAGGATGTTACGCCGGATTGCGCGGTTTTTTTTTGCTCGCCAACGCACGTTCCAGGCTGCGGCGGTGAACCGCGATTCCGAACTTCTCCTGAACGGCTTGGACGCAAGCGACAGTCGTCAATCCAGGATCGGCAGTTCTCAAGCCGCGCACGTACTCGGTAACGTCGGCCGAAAGTTTGTGCCGTTCTTTGGGCCCACGGTGCTTGGGAAGTAGTCCGCTGAGGCCAGCTTGCTGGAATGCCGCCTGGGCCTGATAGACAGTGGGGCGCGAAACGCCAAACTTGGTTGCCACATCGACGATCGAAACTCCCTCCACGCTGTGTCGGCGCAGCATCTCGTAGCGGACCTGAAGAAGATCCTTGGGATCGAAGAATGGATTCTGTTTGAACAGAATGTCGGAAACAGAACCAGGACGAGGGTTGAGTGTGCCAGTCCGCTTTAACTCCAGCATTTTCTGGGCGGGCTGTTTCAGTTTGGGCATCCGATTTCTCGTCGGGAAGTATGTAAGTATTATTATGCCTCATTTGCATATCCAGTCAAGCGAAACCTCAGGTGAATCAATCTTCGAAGTCCCTCTCTCGCTCGCTTTCACTGTATATCTTGCAACAGTACACCAGCCTTGGAGTTGCCAGCCACGCTTGTCATGCCACCGGTCAGCATATCCACCATGCGGCAAAGTTCTTCTGTCAGTAGCGGCGATATTTACTTTACACACCCTTGGCTCCATCGACGGCTTGCCAGCGGCTGTCGAAAAGGCGTCTCAACTCCAAAAGATCGTCCACACGAAACGCCGATCGGCCGGCGGACATGCGATCAAAGGCGTCTACCGACGCCACGTCCGTCACACTCGTTAACAAGGACTTGAGCTTCCCGCTTGGACCGTAGTAGAAAACTCGATCCTCACCCCAGGTAAGCTTTCGTGTTACCAGTTCGAACTCGGCTCCACGAAGTGGATGAAAGGGATGGGTTATCCGGAATCGTCCCGCCGTGCTTCCCACACAACCTGCATTCGACGACTTTTGGCAAAGCCAAGGCCGAGGTCGGTGTTCAGATCGTCGAACGCTGGATCGTCGCCGCCCTCCGGCATCGCCGTTTCTATTCGGTGGCTGAGATCAATAACGCCATTGCCGAGTTGCTGGAGCGGTTGAATCAGCGTCGCTTCCGCAAACGGGAGGGCACACGCGCCTCGCTGTTTGCCGAACTGGACCGCCCGGCGCTGCAGCCGCTGCCGTCGGAACGCTACGAACTGTCCGAGTGGAAAAGCGTGCGCGCCAACATCGACTATCACGTCGAGATCGACCGCCACTACTACAGCGTTCCGTACCAGTTGGTCGGGCGGGCTTTGGAAGCACGCTTTACCGCCACGACTGTCGAGATCTTTCATCGCAGCATGCGCGTGGCGTCTCATCCGCGCAGCAGCGCCGCCTACCGCCATACCACCAATCCCGAACATCGCCCGAAGAGCCACCAGGCGCATCTGGAGTGGTCTCCATCGCGCCTGATTCACTGGGCCGAGTCGGTGGGCCCGGCCACGGCGCAGATCATAAACAGCATTCTCGAAACGAAGCCGCATCCGGAGATGGGATACCGCTCTTGTCTCGGCATCCTCCGTCTGGCCAAGACTTACTCCAACGAGCGCTTGGAATCAGCCAGCCAGCGCGCTCTGCAGTTGCGCGCCTTCTCCTATCAAAGCTTGCGTTCGATCCTGAAGAACTCGCTTGATCGCCAGCTCTCGCTCGAACCGGAAAGCGATCGGTCCGGCCCCCGCCACAAAAAACGTGCGTGGCGCCGATTACTACGATCCGCCGGTTACGTTTCTGCAATAACCAATCACTTTTAGAAAAGGACCTCATAAATGTTGAATCAACCCACGCTGGAGAAGCTCCAGACCATGAAGCTGTACGGCATGGCGGATGCCTTCCGGACACAAATGGAAACCGCCGACACCAGCCAGCTCAGCTTCGAAGAGCGGTTCGCCATGCTGGTCGATCAGCAATGGCTCTGGAAGGAAAATCGGGCTCTCGCCCGGCGTTTACGTGCTGCCAAGCTCAAGGAACGTGGTGTCGTCGAGGATATCGATTACCAACACCCGCGCGGACTGGACCGCAAGCTCATCCGCACGCTCGCCACGAGCGAATGGGTAAGGCAGCATCAAAATCTCCTACTCATCGGTCCCACCGGAATCGGGAAAACTTGGTTAGGCTGTGCCCTCGCGCAAAAGGCCTGTCGCGACGGCTTCACGATTTTGCACAAACGGGCCGCCGAACTGTTCCGCGATCTCGCCGTTGCGCATGTTGACGGGAGCTTCGGCCGCCAACTGGCGAAACTCGCGCGCATCGACATCCTGGTGCTGGACGACTTCGCCATGGCTCCCTTAAAGGACAGCGAACGGCGCGACTTCCTGGAGCTTTGCGACGATCGCTATCAGCGCCGGTCGACCATCCTGACCTCGCAGCTGCCGCTCGCTCACTGGCACGAACAGATCGGCGATCCCACGCTCGCCGACAGCATTCTCGACCGACTGGTTCATAACTCGTACCGGATCGAACTCAACGGCGAATCCATGCGCAAGAAGCGCGGCCGGAAAACTGAGGAGGAATCGTGAATGGTTTTCTACAGTGCTGAGGTGGGGCAAGGCACTCAAATGCCGTCCTTGCCCCACACCCCCATCCCGGCTGAAAACACGAACTCTTGACTCATGTGAATAATTTCAGCCATCATCTTTAATGCCAGCGTCGCTCCGCTCCGACTTTATTCACATCGTCGGAACGTTTCATTCACATCGTCGGAATACGCACGGTCCAAGCAAATCGTTATGCATACCGTGAACGAGACCGGTTTTGACCCTGTTGATGCCGGGTCTGTGGACGAGTCGTGGCGGCAGCAGCCAGGAACGCCTGCCTATTGCTGCGATTATGATGCTGCCACGCGGAAGGGCCTTGCAGCCGCCGTTAAGGGCGAAGCGCCTATGAAACTTGAGCGTCTAATCGATCTTTATCCGCAACGCAGTGCGAACGTGACCCACGCCGATATCGTCGCCATGAACCGGTCGCTGAACGCGCTCGATGACCTCGATATTTTCGAACCGTTGCACCAGGCTTACATCCTTACTGGTCGCCAAGGGTAGATCTACACGCAGCCGCGATCTGTGCGGCGGAGGTGCCTCAGTCTTCAAATCGCCGTTATTCAGGTATTCAGGCACAATCCGGACAGTTCCACCGTTATTCGGCAACTCGCCGGTGCATCGATTATGCTCACGAGGCCTCAGCTGAAGCGGCTCAGCGTGACGCACCTCGATTTGTTGGTCATGTTGAGGATTTCAACACTTCGCCGAATCGTTAGGTGTGCGAGAGGCCGTTTCGACCGCCTTTTCTCGTCCTAGCGATGGGAAGATATCTGTCCGTTTTCCACCTTCCACAGCGCTTTGGTCTGTCGGTAATAAGTCAAGATGTCCGGTTTTATTAATACGTGATCTGTCCGGTTTTGGGTTTAGGCGGCTCGCGCCGTCTTGGTTTTTCGTTTACCGCCACCAACAGCAGTCGGCGCGGTGGGAAAATGTATGGTCCGCCGCCCGTTTACAAGCAGATTCTTTGAGATTGGAAGAGACGGTCTGCGCAAATGTATCCGGCCTGTTTGTGAAGTGTAAGCTTCTGGCCACAATGAAATCCGCGCATAGCTGTCCTAAAAAGTGGGTCGAACTTCAACGTCCTCATGCCCACGCAGGTTTCAGTAATGCCGGATGGGACCGTTAACCAATTCATCGATCTGTTTAGCAAACCTGGCAAGTAAACTCCAACTGTCTCGTCTAAATCAAACCCGCTGCCGATCACGGCTTAGCTATTCCGGCTTCGCCCTGATCATTGATTCCGAAGCCAGACGAAGGTGTCGGTCCAGGCCGAGCGCAGCGAGTTCATCGAAGAGCCTGGACGGACGCCTTCGTCTGGCTTATAAACGATCAGAAAGGGCGAAGGTAGTGTCTTCTGATCCATACCGCGTTACATTGCACCGGCAGGGCTGAGCGATACCGGGGCTAGAGCTGCCGGACGATAGCGTTCACTCTTGTGCAAAATGACCCATGCGATTCGCGCCATCTTGTTCGCCAGTGCCACGACCGCAACATTACGGTGAGTCCGCGCGCTGAGTTGCTCTACCCAAGCCCCGAGCGCGGATTTCTTTCGCGCCACATGCATAACAACTGATCGGGCACCATGGAGCATCATGCGTCTGAGATACTCACTTCCACATTTGCTAATGCCCAGAAGCCTTGTTTTACCGCCGGTGGAATGTTGCCGTGGAACCAATCCGAGCCAGGCGGCTAGATCTCGGCCTTTATAGAACGTTGCAGCGTTACCGACCGCCGCGGTAAGCGCAGTGGAAACCAGGGGCCCGAAGCCTGGAATCTCCATCAATCGCTGACATTCTTCATTCTCTTTAGCAATGGCCTCGATCTGGCCAGTCACCTCTTCGATGCGAGTCTCTAACTCGTTCCATTCGGCCTGGAGTTCTCTGAGCAGCCAGCGAATTCGCCCTGAGAAAAGTGCATTGGAGTCGTCCAGAACTGGGACAAGCACTTCCCGAAGATAATTGGGACCTCTACGTACCGTGAGACCCCGATCCATCAAGAAGCCGCGAATCTGATTCATAACGGCAGTCCGCCTGGCGACCCAGCGATCGCGCACCCGATGTAGGGCCTGGAGATCTAACTGCTCATCGCTCTTAATCGGCACAAACCGCATAGTCGGGCGTTGCACAGCCTCAGCAATCGCCTCTGCATCCAGATAATCATTCTTGTTAGTTTTAACGAACGGCTTCACATACTGCGCCGGCATCAGACGAACCTGATGCCCCTGAGCTTCTAATGCTCGACCAAGATAGTGCGCTCCCCCGCATGCCTCCATCCCGATCAAGGCGGATGGCAGGTTAGCCGTATAGATCAAAAGCTGCTTCCGCGATTGCTTCCTTCGAAGCACCACGGCTCCCTTTTCGTCTAAACCGACGACATGAAATGTCGTCTTGCTCAAATCAATGCCGATTGCGTGGATCTTCACGATGACCTCCCAAAATTAAAAAATAATCCGTCGGCTTGGATGATGGCGAGCGGCGGACCATTCCATTAGTGGGAATCTCGCGTAGTGGGCGAGATTTCCAAGGGAGGGTGGGAGACGGAGGAAACCTGCTTTTGGTTTGGCGCGCGTGCAGCGACTCTGCCTTAGAGATTAAGCGCCGACCGTTTCCTGCCACAATTCTATTATTAGACTTGATAAACATCCTCTCGTTCTGTCGGAGGAGATGCCGCCGAAAAGCTTTCCGTGTCGCCGAGCTTCAACACAGCCTGGTTACAGCGAAGCAAGCTACGGCCGCCGGATATTCTATACAGTCTCAGCATCACAAGGCCAAGGTACGCAACTGGATTCACGAAGATCGCGGGATCTACAGGCTCGCTCGCTATCCGCAATGGGAATGGGCGAACCTAATGCTCTGGCAACTCTGGTCGCGTAACCGGCTCGATATCCTCAAGGCTTGCACAGTCATGAAACGGCGCTTTCACTTTATAAACTCTCCGCTGTAGTGCCCGCAAGTCTCCACCCGACCGTTCCTCACGGCTTTCGATCGATAAGCCGAAATCCCGCCGGTTCCAGTGCTCTATCGAAAGGGATCTGTCCGAACACGAGATTGGGGCGATCGACGGAATTCGCTGACTCGCCGACTACGGACAACCTCACTTCCGAAGGGACTCTATCACCAGACCTGATTGAGCGGGCAATTAAACAGGCGGTGGATGGCGGGCTGTTTACACCTGACCAGCTTCGGTCGACGGCAGCGCCGAGGCGCGTCTCACGACTAATACGCCAATTCGTGCCGGCGGGCAAGGGATGAAAGGAGCCCAGAGCTATTGCACGCCGCGGGCATTCCGCCGCGCAAAACACGGTAACCAATAAAAAAGCAAGCCAATGTAAGGGTTTGACCGGGCTTTACCTCGAAAACGAAGGATGGTCAGCTGTACGGCAGAGCATCAGTGCTGCAAAGGTGGCTGTTGGCGCTCATTGACGATGCCCGTCGTCCGCTCGCCACTCGCTGGACCGGGAGCATATACAGAGACGTCGCACGGAATTCAATAGCTTCACTCAGTTGACTGTGGGACCGACCAAGATCGGCACCGGCACGGCGAACATTCTGTCGCCGTTCGAAAGCCGGCCTTCCGCCAAGACACCCATCCAGAGGGGGAACACGACGAGTCCAACGAGATAGCGCCGTGAAACGCAATTTCCTGCAGATCATTGAAAATATTGAGCGGGTGACGGGAATCGAACCCGTGTAGGTAGCTTGGAAGGCTACAGCCCGACCACTAGGCCACACCCGCACGATCACGCAGCTTTATCGCGTGAACGAACACCATTTGTGACTCGCGGCTGGAGTCACTTCTGAACTTGGAAGGCTGTGACTCTACCATTGAGTTACTCCCGCCCGACGCGTTGCTCCTTCTATTCTAAATGGCGACCTCTCGAAGAATCAAATGTTGCTATCACGCGCGGCCTGTGCTTCAGCTGAACAAGCGATCAAATAGCTGGCGCATCGAATTCTGCAGCGTAGTGAATTCGGTTTCCAATGTTCCGGAGCGCGGATATTGGATTGTCCAGCGGTCCACCAGCTCGGTCAGCATATCCAGTTCAAATCGCGAGGTAGGCAGCGTTCCTTCCGCATGTCCGGTCGCAAGCCGGAGGCCATGCTCAAGCGCTCGGTAAAAAGTCGTGGCGCGCATCAGAAACTCGGCGTCGGCCCGCTCCAAATGCCCCATTTTTTCCACAATGTCGATTCGCTCAGGCGTATTTAACGTCTTAAAGAAAAGCCCGGCGCCTTTCAGCCGTAAGAACATCAACGCAAAGTCGGCATCGTAGTAGCCGCCCCGCCCTGCTTTTAGAGGGTTTGCACTCCCCTGCTCCCGTTCGAGCCTAAGGCGCATCTGACGCAAATCCTGCTTGGAGCGGCCACTCTGCCCCCAGCGCCGCCAGTCCGCCTGCTGCAATTGGGTCAGAAACTTTGTCGCGCGTTCCATATCCCCGGCCACGGCGCGCGCTTTCATATAGGCGATACCCTCCCATGCTTCCGAGTGATGCGCGAAGTAATCGGTGTATGTCGATTCGCTCTGCACGAGTGTTCCTTCACGGCCATTCGGCCGAAGGCGCGTGTCAATTGACAGAATGGTTCCATCGCCGGTGTAAGCCGTCAGGATATCGATGACGTGCTCAGCCACGCGTGTCCAGAACTTTTGCCGCTCCACCTCGACATCCGGAATGATAAACAGCAGATCCGCATCGGAGCCGAGATCGAATTCGCGCATGCCCAGTCTGCCGAGCGCGATAATCATCATTTCGCCTTCCGGGGCGTCAAACGGGTTGTCCGCCGATGACCGCTCGCGAGCACGGTTCAATGCGCGTTCAAGCGCGATACGATACGCGCGAGCGATGACGAATTCGGTGAGCGCGGAAGTCCGATCAAGACTCTGAAATACCGGCTCGGGCACGCAGACGCTGGCAGTTTGGATTCGTAGCATCTCGCGACGGAAGAATTTTCGCAAGGCGCCGAGGTCGTCCAAAGCCGGCGCGAGATCCTCGAAAGAAACCCTACTGGCCGGGTTGTCGGCAACGTCCTTGACTTCATTCAATAGACTCAGGTCGCGGACGATCTGCCCGGCAAAGTACGGACTCACCTCGAATAGCTGGCACGTGTACTCGGCAAGCAGAGGATGGGTGTCGATGAGACGCAACCATTCCGGGTCCTCCAGCAGACGCTCGAGGAAGTGCTCAAAATCGCGCTGATTACGGCGAAGCGGATACCGCTGCAAACGCTCGACCAGTAACGGCGCCACTTGCTCCACGGAGCGCAGAAGCGTTTGCGAAAGAACGTTGCCGTCGGACTCATCCCTGTGCCCAGCGGAACTCTCGACCGGGGCAGATGGAACAGTACCCCTGGGAACAGGCGGCCCATAACTCAGTGGCCCCTGGGCGTGCACAATACGATCGTAGATCGTTTGCACATGTTCGAGGTGCAAATTGAGATCGTGCAAAAGCTGTGCGCCTGGCGTGGACGGAGGAGGGGATTGAAGACCCGCCGGCATCCGCCGCGCAAGCCGGTCCAATTCGATGGAGTTGGAAGGAAGCGTGTGAGTCTGGCGATCTTCTTCGATTTGAAGCCGGTGCTCCAGATGCCGTAGAAATTGATAGGAGTTGACGAGCTGCGAGTATTCCGTGCTGGAGAGCAGATCCTTATCGAGCAGACGCGATAGGCCCAGCAGAGTTCCGCCGTGGCGTACCCAAACCTCGCGCCCCCCATACAAGCGCTGCAGGCATTGAACCAGAAACTCGATATCCCGGATGCCGCCGCGCGCAAGCTTCACGTTCAGACCGTCTCGTCCGCCGCGCTTTGCCGTCAACTTTTCACCGATACGCACGCGCGTGGCGGACATCGTTTCAATGGCCGAAAAATCCGTGCTAGTCGAATAGATCGAGGGTTCCACGAAATCGAGCAGAACACGCCCTAGCGTTCGATCCCCGGCGGCGGCACGAGCTTTGATCAGCATCTGCAGTTCCCAATCGCGCGCACGCTTGGCGTAGTACTCCCTGGCGCCTTCTATCGAGATGCAGATTTCGCCCAGGCTGCCCTCGGGCCGCAGCCGAAGGTCAACACGATAACAGAGCCCTTCCGCGGTGTAAGTAGACAAGATCTCCGTGAGCCGGTTGCCAAGCTTCTTATAGAACTCACGATTCGTGATCGCTTCAGGTCCGCTTGTCTCGCCATTTAAGGAATAGAGGAACAGAAGGTCGATGTCCGAACTGTAGTTCAGCTCGCGGCCTCCTAATTTCCCCAAGGCCAACACACAGAAGCCCAGTGAGCGGGCCTCGCTTGCCGGATAGAGCGCGGGCCGTCCATAGCGGTTTGCAAGCTCGTCGAACACGCCGTTCAGGGCTCGTTGGAGAATGGCGTCGGCCAGGCTGGAAAGCTCTTCCGTGATTTCGGAAAGAGTTCCAAAATTCAAAGCGTCGCGCACGGCGATCCGGAATATCTCACGGCGGCGGAATAAAGCCAGATCGAGCGCGTTAACGCCGCCCGTATTCCTTTCGGCCAGAAACCAAGCCAGGCGCTCCGTGTAATCGGAAACGGTGAGTACCCGGTAGACATCCGGAACATCATTCAGCCAGTCCGGGTGTTGCAGCAACTCTTCCGAAAGGAAGCGGCTGAACCCGAAAATCGTGATGAGCCATTGAAGCCTCGGGCGTGTCATCGCAATCTGACCGAAAAGCCTCGGATGACGAGCCTGAAACTCGGCTAGATAATACTCGGCGCCGTCTCGATCGGCAGAGGCGGCGAGCAGGGCCTTGATTCGCTCCGCGGCGCCTTGAGGAAATTCGGCAAGGAAGGCGAGTGGTTTAGAACTTCGCGCGCCAAGATGGGCGTCGTCCAAAAAGGAAGGCATAGGATATGCGAAGCTCAACGGCCGAGAAACCGCTACGATTGGAGCTACGTGCTCGATTATATCGAGCGGATGAACAATGGGGTGACAGGGCGATCTGAAGCCCTGCTCGAGCGTGGGTTAAAGTATTTCATTCTTCACGTAGGGCGTCCATCGGATCGAGTCGTGCCGCTCGCAAAGCCGGCAGATACGCGGCGGACACGGCGCATACCGCCAAAGTGATTACGGCGACTGCTAAATATACCGGGTCGTTTGGCCGGATTCCATAGAGCAAACTCGTAATCACGCGTCCGAGCGCCAGCGAAGCTGCCAATCCAATGACTATTCCAAGAGCGAGCAGCGTCGCGACATCGCGCAGAATTAGCCGGATCACGGACCATCGCTGCGCGCCCAGTGCCACACGAATCCCGATCTCCCGTCTGCGGCGAGAGACTCCATACGTTGTGGTTCCGTACAAGCCGATGGCCGCCAGAAAAAGCGCCATCAAGCCGAATAGTGAGGACAGCAGAGCCACCAGGCGGGGCTGCAGCAGCGAATCGGCTACTTGTGTTTCGAGATTTTGGAACTCGAGCGACGCGTCGCGATTCACGCGAGCGATCGCCGCGCGAGTTGACGGAATCAGCGCATCCACCGATCCGGCGCCGCGAAGCTCGAAACTGACCGTTGCATCCGGCTCGGGATCCTGAGCCATCGCGAGGTAAACTGTCAGCCGCGGCCCTTCGTTGACTCGCTGATACTTGGAGTCGCCAACCACACCGACTACACGATAGAGATCCCGTTCACTGCTGTTGACGTGTTTGTCAATGCCGATTGTCTTCCCAATTGGATTCGTTGCGCCAAAGAAGTGACGGGCCGTCGATTCGCTAAGAATGATGACTTTCGGCGCTTGCAGTTTGTCGGCGTTGGCAAAGCCACGGCCGATCAACAGTGGCGTCCCCATGGTCGTGAAATAGCCTGGCGAGATCCGGCTGAAGAAGACGAGATTATCTTGCTTGGATTTCACCTGATACCCTTCCGGATAGATGAACCCGTTCATTCCGTAGTTGGTGATCGGTGTCCGCGAAGAACTAGCCGCGGATAGGACTCCAGGGATGGCCCGCAGACGATCGAGTATGTCGCTATAGGTCCGCGTGCGCTGCTCCTTTCCGATGGAAGTCTGCTGGAAGTCTGCATTCACAAGAAGCACGTTGTCGCTGTCAAAACCGAGATCAACATGAAGCAGATTCCTGAGTGTTCCCAGAAAGAGCCCGGCGCCGATCAGCAGGATGAGTGACAGCGCCACCTGAGCGGCTATCAGCGCTTTACCTGAATTGAACCGCGTGGAGCCCAGAACGGAGCTTCGCTCGTTCTCCTTAAGCGCCTGGTTCAAACCGCCGCGAGTCGCTCTTAGCGCAGGCAGAAGACCGAAAAGTAGCGCCGTCAGAACCGCCGTTCCAATCGTGAAGGCGAGCAAACGAAGGTCGGGTGAAAGATTGATCTCCACTGCCTGACCGGTTGCGGAAATCAACCGGACTAATACTTGGCCTCCCCACAGCGCGAAAACAGAGCCTATGGCTGTTCCGAACGATGAAACCAAGAAGCTCTCCGTCAACAACTGGCGGATTACGCGCAAGCGGCTGGCGCCCATCGCGATTCGCACGGAAAGCTCGCGCCGCCGCGCCGTTGCACGGGCCATCAGCAGATTGGCAATATTAGCGCAGCCGATCAGAAGCACCAGTCCGACGGCGCCCATGAGCGTGAGAAGCGCTGTCCCGTATTGGGTTCTGATTTCCGAAAGCCCCGTACTGGCCGGCTTCAAATAAAATGAGCTCTTCAGGTAGTCCTTCTGAGCGTCAACCGGCCAATTTAGTGGGATCGTAGAGTGAAAAAGTGCCGGCGCGACTACCCGAAGCCGGCTTTGTGCTTGCCGCTCTGTTTCGCCGGGAGCCAGTCGTCCCAATATGTTCAGCCACCAGGTGCTTCGGTTATCCAAAGCGCTTCGATCCGTGTGCAGTATCGGTTCGCACGCGATGGGGATAGCGACATCATAGCTTGTACCCACATCCAGGCCGGTAAACCAGGGCGGCGTTATACCGACAATTTCAAACTGATGCCGGTCAAGGCGTATGGTTTTCCCAATAACATTCGAATCGTCGGGAAAGTTCCGCTTCCAGAAACGGTAACTGATCACCGCAACAGGCGCCGTGCCGCGGCGATCTTCGTGCGCGGTGAATACACGTCCCCTTAGAGGAGCCACGCCCAGAACCTTAAAGAACTCGCCGCTTACCCATAACCCCTGTACGAAATGACTTTCGCCGCCGCCGGCCAGATCGAACCGGCCGCGACTGTAGGCCAGAGTTCCTGAAAATGCATGCTGATGGTCACGCAGATATTCCCAGATCGGATTGGTTAGTTCACGGCCAACCTCATGAGAGTCGACCCACACGAGCCTCGCTGGATCTTCCACCGGCAATGACCGAAGCATAACCGCATTGACAATGTTGAAAATCGCAATGTTTGCTCCAACGCCGAGCGCTAGCGAGAGCACAGCCGTCGCGGTAAAAGCGCGATTAGCCGCCAGGGTTCGAATCCCATAATGCAAATCCTGAATAATGCTTTCGAGCCAGCCGAGCATATCCACCTCTCGCGTCTTTTCCTTCTGGCGCAGGTGGCTGCCGAATTGCTGCCGCGCGCGCGACCGGGCTTCCCATTCGCTCATGCCGCCTTCGACGAGTTCGTCAATACGCTCCGCGACGTGAAAGGCCAGCTCGTCGTCGAGTTGCCGGTCAAGAGCGTCGCGGCGGAAAAGATTGCGGAATCTGTGATGCCATGCCATATTTTGCTGTCTCCTGCTTACGCGTGGCGGAGTACCCGCGCGACCCCCTTGGTCAGGCGCTCCCAGTTTTGTCTCTCTTCGGCAAGCTGCTTTTTTCCAGCAGCGGTCAACGAGTACATGCGAGCCTTCCTTCCTTTCTCCGTGAGGCCCCATTGCGCCTCAACCAGCCCCTCCTGCTCCATGCGATGCAGGGCCGGGTATAGCGAGCCCTCTTCCACTCGCAGCAACTCGGCGGAGACACGCTGAATATGCGCGGTCAATGCGTACCCATGAAGTGCCCCCTGTGCCTCGAGCGTGCGCAGCACCAGTAAGGTGAGAGTTCCTTGAAGGATGTCGTTCTTTTGCTTGCTCATACCTAGCTAGCCTAGCTCAGAATACCTAGCTAGCATGGCTTTGTCAAACCAGTTTTCCCCAAAAAGAGTCTGCCCGTGAACGCCAGAGCGCGTTCGCTCTCCTGGTATTTTTGGTTCAGATGCCTCGCTATGCAGCTATCGACATCGGCAGTAACTCCGTACGGATGATGGCTGCCGAAGTGAGACCCGGAACAACGAAAATTCTGGCGCAGGATCGCCAGGTGACGCGGATCGGCGAAAGCGTATTTCGCGAAGGGCGCGTCAGCGCGGAGGCCCTCAATTTCCTTTGCGTCACGCTTCAGCGCATGGCCGCCGTTTACGAAAAGCTCGACGTAGTCGGCATTCGTGCTGTCGCGACCAGCGCGGTGCGTGACGCCGGCAACCAGGCCGAGTTTTTGAAAAGAGTGACTGCCGCTCTCGGCACGCCAGTGGAGATCGTCTCGGGACAGGAGGAAGCCCGGCTGATCCACCTGGGTGTCGAGGCGCGGTGGCCACGTCCCAAAGAGCGTAGGCTGATTGTTGACATCGGCGGCGGAAGTGGTGAACTGATCGTCAGCCAGAATGGAGAGCTGATCGATTCCACTTCGCGCCCGCTAGGCGCGGTGCGCTTGACGGAGTTGTTCCTGACCGTGGACCCTCCTTCGGAGCAAGCGCTCAGCCGGCTCGATCAGTACATCAATGAAAAACTCGCGGCATTCGTCAAGCGGCATGGATCGGAGAAGTTCGACCGCGTTGTTGCAACGTCGTCGACAGCTGCCGCGCTTGTCTGCGCCGTAAACCGTATACCGCGTGCGCGGCGCGACACAGCCGACCGCGTTCGCGCCAGCACCGCCCAGATCCGCCGGTTTTTCGAGTTCCTTATCAAAGAAGATGTAAACGAACGGCGGCGATGGATCGGCATAGGGCCTCGCCGCGCGGAGATCATTGTGGCCGGAGGGGCGGTGTTCCTGCGCATATTACAAGCCATTCAACATCGCTCCATGTATTACTCCGCCGCTGGTGTGCGTGATGGAATTATCGCGGATCTGGCCGGCCGCCGCGTTGGTCGCGAACTCTCGCTGCTTTCACGCGAGCAGCGCCAGGTGGTGGAGGCAATGACAAAACGGTATGGAGTCGCCATCCGGCATGCGCGCCAGGTGGCATCGCTCGCGCACAGCCTGTTCGAAACCATGCAGCCGCTGCATCGTCAGCCGCCCGCGTCCGGAAAACTGCTGGAAGCCGCGGCCTACCTCCACGACATCGGTCACTTTATCAGTGATACGAGTCATCACAAACACTCGGCCTATCTGGTCGCGAACTCCGATCTCCCGGGCTTTACGGCTAAAGAGCGGCTCATCGTTGCGGCAGTGTGCCGTTTTCACCGTAAGTCCATGCCGCAAGCGCGACATTCGCAATTCCAGGCGCTCGATGCCGAAGCCAAGCGTACGGTTCTCTATCTTTCGCCGCTGCTTCGGCTGGCCGATGCTCTCGATCGCAGCCACGAGCAGAAGGTCCGGAACGTGACCGTATCGTTCAAAAACGGTTCGGTCAGCCTGCAAGTCGAGGCGGATGTAAACGCGGATTTGGAGATTTGGGCTGCAAGTCAAGCCAGCGCCGCATTTCGCGAGGTGTATGCGCGACCGCTCTCCATTCAGCGCGCGTGGCAATAGGTGAAGTATGGATGCGCGCCTGGCACAGCTTCCACTCTCCGCCTACGCCCGCGAGCAATTGTCGGCTCGGCTGATTCGCCTCGAAGACGAGTGGGTTCGTTGCGCAAAGCATACCGCTGCGGATTCAGTACACGATCTTCGCGTGGCGATTCGCCGCTTTGGCGAACCACTCAGACTATTCAAAGGTCTGTTTAGAAAGCAACAGCGCAAACAGGTCCGTGCTGAACTGAGGCTAAACATGTCGCTCGCCGGGCGGGCACGTGACGCCGACATCGCACGCGACAGCTTTGCGCGAGCGGATATTGAACTTTCGCCTGAGCTCGCGCTGCACTTGTCGAATGAGAGGGCGATCGCGGAATCCGCTCTCCGCGCTTCACTAGCTGCGGGTCTTGGCAGCGGGTTCGGCGAGCGGTGGCGAGAGACGCTCGGGCTGAATGGCGAATCGTCATGGCCTCCGGAAGGGGCGTTGAGTACGAACTCAACAGCGCCCAACTGCAAGCGATCCAATCTTTGGCTCGAAACAGAGACGGCAGCCGCGAATGCCCGGCATATGTTGCCGGCGCTGCTTGAACAATTCTGCAAAGCCGGAGAACGGCTGGCGCGCGGCGGTTTCGATCCTGTGTCGCTGCACGCTCTAAGGCTCGAAGGGAAGCATCTCCGCTACGCCTTGGAATTGTTCCGTCCGATTTACGGGCGCCGCATGGATGACTTAATCGCTGCTTTCAAAGACACACAAACGCGCCTGGGGGATATCAGCGATGCGACCGCGACGACGGCGTGGCTGAAAAATCAGGACATCCATCGCACGCCGGAAGCGCAGCAATTACAAGTCTTTCTGCATCAAAGGGCACGGAAGCTGTCCGCACAATTCGTGGAATACTGGCGGGATCACTGGGGCTTGCCCGCCTTCCGCCAGCAATGGGTCCATTATCTCGCGCGTTACGCCGGACAAGCGCCCACCAACGCGGTGAAGCGGCCCCAACCCGCTGCCTCTTCTATTGAAGCGGCCGTTCCCGGCCCGGACGAACAGACTTCCGAGCAGGACCGCATTACTAGCGAAGGGTCACCGTCAACGATCTGACGGCGTACTGGGACTCAGAGCCCTGCATTGGTCGTGGTTATGCCATCGCGGCAATCTTGTCCCATGCAGTCGAAATATCGCGCAACGGCGTGTCATGGCCGTATTCGGGACTCATGAAGCCGCGGTAACCGGTCTTCACAAGCGCCGCCATTACTGCTTTCCAATCGACGCTGCCTTCAAGGAGGGGAACAAATTGCCCCGCTCGAAAGCCATTCAGCTTGTAGTCCTTCAAATGTACGCGATGGATGCGGCTGCCGAGTGTGTTGATCCAATCCTCCGGGAAACCGTACTGCAGGATGTTGCCCACGTCGAAATGAACCGCAACATGCTTGGTATGAAACTGATCGATAAAGCGGCGCATATCGAGCGGGCTGGTCAGGAAGCGATTCCAGACTTCCTCGAAATTCATGTAGACGCCCGCCTTTTCGGCGTCCGGAATGACCTTCGGCAGTTCCGCCGAGACGCGCTCCCATGTGACCTCGTAACCATACTTCATGGTGGATCCCCAGCCCACCTCGCCGGGCACAACCAGCAGCGAATCCGTTCCCAGGAGGGTCGCCATCTTAATCCCGCGCCGCAACCCGGCGACTCCTTTGGCGCGCACCTTGGGATCGGCGGCATTCAACGGCGTGTCGGCGATGGCGCCGGAAACCCAGACATTGATAATTGCGATGCCGTTCTTCTCGGCAGCCTCGCGCAGCCGTTTCAAATCGTCATCGGGCGTTTCCAGCTTCACCTGACCGCCAAGCGAAATTTCGACGCCTTCGAAGCCTAGGGATTTGGCTTCCGCAAAACAATCGGCGAGGGGTTTGCCTTTCGCGAAACTCCCCATTGTGATGCCCTTCCGGAATCGCTTGGAATCTGTCTGGGCCAAGCTCAACCCACTTGTCAGCACTGGCGCAAGCGCCGCCTTCGAAAATTCTCTTCTGTTCACCCGTCTCCTTTTCCGTAGGGACAGAGCCCCACCATCCGTGACTCTCCATCATATTATTTCGGCTTATTCGGCGTCCGAAATTTGGCGCGACAATGCCGTTGCCCGAACGGACGCGCCCCATTTGGGCTCTGGAAATGGGACCGTTCATGGTAGCTAATGATCAAGAGCGAGGCAAAATTATTTAAATCTGGGGGCACGGAAGCGCCCCGGATTGCTTGGGAGAACCCGGGAGATAAATACGGCCAGCAGCGGCGAACGGGCAGCCGCTCTCCATGCGCGAGAAGGACGGCGCGAACGATCGCAGCATCATGTTGTCGGTTAACCTGACAGCAATCAAGCGAACGCCGATTGCGAAACCTACCGCTTCACAAATAGCAATAGCGCAAACAGCACGATCCACAAGCCGTCCAGGTAGTGCCAGAACAACGCCACGGCGTTCGCGAGAACACGCGTGTTCATCTGCCAGCGCGGTCCGCTTGCGGGCTCGCGCGTCCGGTATAGCAACGCGAATAATCCCGCGAGGCCGACAATAATGTGGATGCCATGCATACCGGAAAACAGGAAAAAAAAGGAAGAATGCGGATTGCTCGCGACCAATTGGCCGGCCGCTAGTATCTGCCACCACGCGAGTAGCTGCCCTAACAGGAACAGCAGGCCCAGGGCGGTTGTCAGCATCATCCAGCGAAAGAACCCGCGCTGATCGTCGCCGATCAGCCGCCGGTGGCCGACCTCATAGGTGATGCTGCTGCCAATCAGCACGGCCGTGTCGAGCCACAGGATTGGCGGAAGGATGATGTGGCGCCAGTTCATCGGCACGCGCGAACGCAGAACAAAGACCACCGCCAGGGCAGAGAACGTAACGGTAACGAAGGCGAGCGTCGCGATCACTGCGATCCGGTAGAGGCCATTTAGGTCGCGCTCTCGCTTTTGGGAGACCGGGTCGGCTGTTTGTGGCACTTGAATTCTCTTAATTTTCCGCCGCCGCTCGATTTGTGGTACTCGTGAGTGATGCTGCGGCGGACATTCGTTTCTATTGTCTCTCTACTCGTTTTTTGCGGGGCGGCGCCTTTGGCCGCTTGGGCGCGTGACGCGAAGCTGGCGGGAGCGTTCCGCCAGCCAGAACAAAACGGATGGATTTATGTGCATCTGGAGGGCAAACCCGCCGCCGTGGGCTATCAGCACGGTTACCTGCTCGCCACGGAAATTGAAGACAACAAGCGAGCCATCGAATTAAGCACGACGCATGAAACCGGCAAAACGTGGGATGAATTGCGCGCCATCTCGAAAAAGATCTTCTGGCCCGGCATACCCACTGAATACAGACAGGAGCTGACCGGTATTGCCGACGGATTGCACGCGCGCGGAGGCAAACTCGATGTAATCGATCTTGTGACGATGAATGCTTACATGGAGTTTGACTATTATCTAAACAGTCTGAAGCGCCGCAAGGACCACCAACCCGCCGATGTGACGGCCGAGCACTGCAGCGCATTCATCGCGACCGGCAACTACACAAAGGACGGCAAGATCGTGATCGGCCACAATAATTGGACCGATTACCTCACGGGCACTCGCTGGAACGTCATTTTCGATATCGCGCCCTCCGAAGGACATCGCATTCTGATGGACGGAATGCCGGGTCTGATTCACAGCGCCGACGATTTCGGCATCAACGACGCGGGCATGATGATCACCGAGACTACAATCTCCAGCTTCCATGGCTTCAACGAGCACGGCATTCCCGAGTTCGTGCGCGCCAGAAAGGCCATGCAGTATTCGGAATCGATCGACGATTTCGCACGGTACATGGAAACCGGCAATAACGGCGGATACGCAAATACGTGGCTGATCGGCGACCGCAAAACGAATGAGATCGGCCGGCTGGAGCTAGGGCTCAAAAACGTGACGCTGACACGAAGCAGGGACGGTTACTTTGCTGGATCCAATTTCCCCATCAATCCGAAATTGATCAAGGAAGAAACCGATTATCCGGCCGACGACCCGAACGCGCCCAATAACTGCCGCCACCGCCGCTGGGACCAGCTCATGGCGCAGTATAAGGGCAGGATCGATGTCAATGCCGCCGAGAAGTTCGAGACCGACCACTACGATGTGATTACGCATGAAATCGATCCGAACGAGCGCACGCTCTGCGGCCACATTGACCGGTCCAGCCGCGGCATGCCGGGCTGGCAGCCGCCCTATTCCCCCGCCGGCGTCGCAAACGCCAAAGTGAGCGATAGCGCCATGGCGGAACGCATGTCCTTCATCGCGGGCGCGGGACATCCGTGCGGAGTAGAGTTTCACGCGGCCGCGCATCTGAAGCAACATCCCGAGTTTGCCTGGGAGGCGCCGCTGCTGCACGACATGAAGGCAAACCCGTGGACCGTATTCCAGAAGGCCGGCGATGTGAAGACCGCGGTAGCGGAGGCGGCGAACTGAATTTAACCAATCAACACGCGGAGCGGCGAATCGGTTCCGCCGTCGATTACGGTCACATTGTTGCTTTCATAATTGGTGACATAAATTCGGTTTCGGGCGGTGTTCACGTGCGCGCGGTTCCCGAATCGGACGAGGTTGTGAAGATCTATTGGGCGGCGCGGACACCATCATGTGCGTGGGCGAGGCGCTTATTGCGGATCTGGCAGCCCTTTGTGTGGAGCACGGCAGACCGGCAAAGTGAACCCGTTCTGATTCCCAGCGGAACGACACGAAAAGAGAGGAGCCGGTGGCTCCCCTCTTTTCAAACCATTTAATTTAAACGCTTACCAACGATTGTTATTTCGACGTTGGCCACCACCGCCACCATTGCCGCCACCAAATCCACGTTCGGTTTTCGGACGGGCTTCGTTGACGTTCAGCGCCCTTCCATCGAGATCCCGGCCATTCAATTCCGCGATGGCGCGATCCGCCTCTGCATTGGCGCTCATCTCGACAAATCCGAAGCCCCTCGCCTGACCGGTATCACGGTCGGTAATCAGGTTTACGCGTTCGACGGTTCCGTACGCTTCGAATAGAGATCGAACCGCAGCTTCGGTAGCTCCGAAGTTGAGGTTCCCTACAAAAATATTCTTCATTTACTATTTCCTCTTAATTTACAAGTTGACAAATCGGCGGGCAGGATCGGATGAGGGATGGAGGGTGGGCCAGACTAATGCGAAGATGCCAAAATCGTTTTGACTTCTTTACTGTAGCACCGGAAAGCGCCAGAGTACAGCAAATAATTCGACAGCGCGATGGGTGAGCAAGGCCACATGCCGCGGCCCGGCGCCGCCTTCAGGTGTGCATCTGCTGTAAGGAGCCAATTTGGGCATGGCGTTCGGTAATCGGGACTGGCTCCGCGCCAGCGCATGGGAACTCGGGATTACCAAGCCGGAGTCCGCGAAGCATCGAGAACGAAACAAGTCCTGCCTTTGCCGTGATTCCAGAATTGCCTCGCAACACCCGGATCGGGCTCTTCGGCGCCTGAGAAAGTGGCGCAGAGTTCATAGCTGGTATCCGATTTGACGTGATATTCGTATGAGGCATTTGTTTCCGGATCGACCACCCGCGAGAAGCTGATCCCGTTGCCTTCCAGTGCGACCAACGAAGGCGGCAGAGGCGAAAACGACTTATCCGATTCCGCGCGTTTATGCCACGACCGGACCGCGTAAGCGATCCCTCGCAGATCCTGTACCCGCCTCTGATCGGCTTCCATGTGGCGCTGCGCGGATGGTGTGCCGGCCACTCCGATGCCCACGCAGAAGCTGGCAATCACGACGGCGGCGGCGCCTATTCCAAATTTCAGGCTGCGACTCTTTGCGTGGGCGAAATTCGTGTTCCGGTCCCAACGCAGGGAACTCAGGTAGTAGACGAATATCACGCCGCAGATCAACATCACGGTCAAAGCTTTCAATAGGAAGCGCGAGGTTAGTTCGCCGGTTAAGAAGTAATCGAGAAACCAGATCAGATCGCAAATCATTGCGCCCGCCGTCAGCAGGAGCGCGATATAAGTGAGCCATTTGCGCACGCCGGACTGCAATCGCTCGGGACGGTCCTGCGCTTCGCGCAGAATGGCACGCATAACCAACAGGAAGATGGGAAAAGCAACCGCGACGCTGGCCATTTGCCAGGTAACCGCATTTCGTAAATTGTAGACGTGATTGCGAGCGACAGGGTCGGGGAACCAGCGGTCGATGAATCGAAACAACATGGAGCCAAGCGAACCACTCCACGTGGCTAATGTTGCGAACGACAGCAGATAGAGAAAGGCGTCGCGGGACGATTCGCCGCCCGCGGTGCGTTCGGGAACGGCAACGCCGGTGACTCGCTCCCAATAACTGCCGAGAGCAGCGTAGATATCGTCTTGCGGCCAACCCCGACGCGCCAAAAACGAAGCCAGAAATTCGTCCGAAGCCCCTTTCGCTTTACTTGCTTCTACAAATTCCAGAAGCTTGATAGTGTCTTCGCGTTGCATAATGCTCCTTCCCGACGCAGTGAGATGAAATCCAATGGCCCTCGAGATTTACAATGCGGTCAATCACTTTTGAACGACGACCAGAAAGCTGCCCCAACTATTAAGCACAGCCCATGCATAGCTATGTACGTTTTACTGTACATCCCCAATCCGTCGCATGATGGGCAATTCCGCTAACCTGCTGGTTAGAAGCGGCAGCGAATAGTTCAGGATTCACTGGTATATATGAACTGCAGCCGGCACTCACGATGACAATCTTCCTTTTAGTCATTCTCATTGGCGCTCTCTCCGCCGGCTGGTTCGGCTTGCGCAAGAGATTGCGGCGATTGGAAGAACAAGCCGCGCGGCTCACCGCTCGAGTTTTTGAGCTAGAGAACAATAGGGCTGCCGCGGGAATCGCCAAAAAGGAAGCGGCGAGGACACCAACAGGGCCGGCTTTCCAGGAAGAGGGTGCGCCGGCCATTGCCGATGTGGCGGAACCTGCTAAGCCGCCGGAAGCACAACCGGGGTTCGCGGCAAACGATGCCGGCGTGCGGACCATCGCTCCTCCACCGAGCCTTGGCGAGCGCTTTCGGAAATACTTCGGCAACGAGGAATGGGAAGCTCTGGTGGGTGGAAGCCTGCTCAACAAAATCGGAGCCCTGGTGCTCGTGATTGGAATTGCGCTTTTCCTCGGCTATTCATTCACCCACATGACCGCCGCGGGCCGCGCTTTCACCTCGCTTGGCGTGAGCCTATGTTTGTTGATCGGCGGAGTCTTTCTTGAACGTA
Source organism: Bryobacterales bacterium KBS 96 (assembly GCA_000381625.1). Lineage (GTDB taxonomy): Bacteria > Acidobacteriota > Terriglobia > Bryobacterales > Bryobacteraceae > KBS-96. Next base: position 4,446,651 of record KB906767.1, on the reverse strand, counting down.
GACAGACGTATCGGATTTTCGCCCGGGGGTTGATCGGGGCTGGATGGGCTGCTCTTTATGTCACCGCGTATGCGATATATACCGTCCCGGCGGCGCGTCTGATCGATAATCCGTATGCCGGCTCGCTTGTGCTCCTTCTGGTTGCGGCCGGCATGATCGGATATTCTCTTCGCTATCGTGTCCAGGCCATCACGGCGGTAGCGTATTTCGCGGCTTTCGCCGCGCTGAGCGTGACACCGTCATCGTCCTTTGCTCTGCTTAGCCTGGTTCCCTTAAGCGCCTCTCTCTTGTATCTGGCCTACCGATTCAATTGGAATGCAATGGCCACATTCGGCGTAGTTGCGACCTACGCGGCCAGCATCTGGCGCGGTAGTTCCGGGGCCTCTTTATTTGCGGCCGAGTCGCTCTTGCTCGTTTACTGGCTGCTCTTCGAAGCATTCGATCTGATTCGAGTCCGGAGACACGGAACGGGCTGGGGAGTGGAGTTCGTGTTCCCGCTAAATGCGATTGGCTTCCTCGGGCTGTCCTATCAAACGTGGTCCAGTGCCGATCCTGGTCGCATTTGGCAGGCCTGCGCGTTCGCGGCAGCGCTCTATCTGGCCAGCGCAATCGTCCGCGGCTTTCTTTGCTCCAAATCCAGCTTTCCGGCGACTGACGATTTTGTAACCCGTATGAAGGCGGGCAGCTACGAAGCATCTGTAACACTCGCTGCCGGTTTGGCTGGGCTGGCGATAGCGAGTCGCGTGGTTGGCGTATGGCTCAGCGCCGGATTCGCGATTGAGGCTGAAATTCTATATCTCGCGGGTGTATTCCTGGACCTCGCTCTCCTTCGATGGTTGGGAGGCATCGGCTTCTTCTTCTCCCTGGTACGGATGATCATTCACGATGTGAGCTCGGATCAGGTTTTCTCAGTAGCCGAGGCGAAATTCATTTACACGTGGACGCCTGCCGCGCTCTTCCACGCGATTCTCTTTTACATAAACCGGTTATTACGCAAGCCAAACGTTATCTATTCCTCCTTAGCGGCTACTCTCATTGCCGGCGTTCTCGCCCGGGAATTGCCGGGACGTTTCGTAGGGACCGGATGGCTCGTGTTTGCGGCGATCCTCTTTGAGATCGGCGCTCGCAGATTTCGTAGCGAGTTTAGATTTCAAGCCTATGTGCTGGCGATCGGCGGCATCCTCATCGGCATCTCTTTCCACGTTCTAAGAGCCTGGATGCATCCATGGATTCCGCTCGCCTGTGCGCTCCTTCTGGTCTACGCGCTGATCCTGCGTCTTCGGATCGCTCCGGCGCTGCCGAATACAGAACAGAAGTGGTTTAATATAGCCGCCGGAGTCGCAATCACCGCATTAGCGTTGCTGCTAGTTTGGCGCTTAGCTCCGGAACATTATAAGGGAGTTTTTTCTTTTATCCTGGCGCTGATTCTATTTGAGCTAGGTACACAACGGCTGCCGGCTATCCTTGCCAGCTTCTCATATATCGCAGCCGCTATCGCTTCAATTTTGGTGATTGGCGAGGGGTCTGCACATGTCTTAAAGCCCACTCCGGACTACGTTTGGATTTCCTACGCGGGCGCCGCACTTTGCCTTTACTTCTTTTCCGAACGGGCCGGAAAAAACCAGCGGCTAGTTCAAGTATTGGCATCGAGCGCCGCTGTCCTATTTACGCTTTGCGCGTTATGGATTCTGCTTCCCGACGTTGCAGTGGCTCCTGCGTGGGCTGCGCTCGCCGTTGCGCTTTTTGCGCTGGGTTTACACCGGAACCTGCCGCACGAGCGATGGCAAAGCTATCTGGTGATGGTAGCCGCCGTGTTGAGCGCGTGGTACGTGAATTTTCGCGCAGAGGCAGGAGTCGTAGTGTTCGCCTGCTACTTCGCGCAATTTCTCTCGTCCCAAGGGGAGGAACATCGTTCTATTAAGAGATGTTCGAGGGTTTTCTGGTCGCTGCTAGGAACTATTTCGCTGACAGCGCTGCTCTGGCGGCAATTTCCAGGTGGCCTTCTGACGACCGCATGGGGCATTGAAGGGCTGACACTCCTTATCACCGGTTTTCCGTTGCGGGAACGCGTTCTGCGCCTGGAAGGGTTGGCGATACTGCTCATTTGTATTTTCAAGCTCTTCCTATACGATCTTCGAAACCTGGAGACGATTTACCGGATTCTATCCTTTGTTGCACTCGGTCTTATTCTCCTGGGAGTGTCGTCGATTTATACGCGATTCCGCGAGCGTGTGAAACGGTATCTATAACCATTCAGGCGAGTGCACGCGCCATAAACGTCTCTTTGGAACCGCTACCATGAAAATGAAAGGCGCTTCCGGATGCCGGATCTTAAACTCACTGTGAATGGGATCGAAGCAACGGTCTTGGCCGACCCTTCAACCTCACTGCTTTCGGTATTGCGTAAGCACTTTCATCTGACGGGCGCCAAATATGCGTGTGGCGAAGGGCAATGCGGCGCCTGCACGGTAATGGTTGGCGGCGAAGCTGTCCGGTCCTGCGTGTTTCCGATCCACAATGTGGGCCAGAAGTACGTAGAGACCATTGAAGGGCTTGCAAACAGTGCTCATCTTCACCCGATACAACAGGCATTTCTGGACGCCTCCGCCTTCCAGTGCGGCTTCTGCACACCGGGAATGATTATGGCGTCGGTTGCACTGCTCGACCGGAATCCGGCGCCGAGCGTCGAGGAGATCCGGGCGGGACTTGCAGGAAACGTGTGCCGGTGCGGAACTTATTCGCGGATCGTCAAAGCCGTTCAATCGGCAGCGAAAGCAGGCAGAAATGCCTGAAGAAGCAGGCGGCGGTTACGAACACCAACTCCAGCGACTTGAATTTGGTGACGACATTACTCGGCGTGAAGCAGCCAAGCGGCTGCAAGCGGGCATTTTGTTTCTGTTTACGGTTCGGATAGGTGAAGGCCAAGAGACTACGAATCCAATGCCGCTGCTCTCATCCCGCTTGCACGTGGGTGAAGACGGCGCCATCACGGTATTGACGGGCAAAATCGAATGCGGCCAAGGTATTCGAACAACTCTGACGCAAGCGGCGGCTGAAGAACTTCATATTGCGCCCGCGCGCGTGCGGTTGATTATCGGCGACACTGCCCTCGTGCCCGATGATGGGGGAACCTGGGGCAGCTTGACGACGCCGCAGACCGTACCTGTTATCCGGCAGGCGTGCGCTTCTCTGCGTGAATATCTTTGCCGGTATGCCGCTCAGCAATGGAAGATGGATGCCGGCGAAATCCACGTTTCGAATGGACGCATTCGACACACGGACGGACGCACACTCAGCTATCGAAACCTGATCGATAACAAAGCATTCGGCGCGGCTTCGATCGCCGGTGCTCGATTAATGCCCGCATCCGAGTGGGCAGTTTGTGGAACTCCGATGCCTGCCGTCCATGGGCCGGCAATTGTCCGAGGCGCGCTCAAGTATTCGTCCGATCTGCAATTCGACGGAATGCTCCATGGATACGTTATCCGGCCCCCCAACTACCGCTGCCGGCTACTTTCTTATGACGCGTCGAAAGCGGCCCGGATTCCGGGAGTGAAAATTGTCCGTCAGGATGATTTTCTCGGTGTGGTTGCGCCGAACGAGCAAGCCGCAGCAGCGGCAGCGCATACGATTGAGGCCCACTGGAGCAACGAGCAACTGGGTAACCCGGACACTTTGTTTTCCGACTTGAAGCGCAATTCGAAGCCTCCGGATGCGAAAGCGGGCGGCCGGTATCCAGCTCTGATCGAAGCCGGGTCCGTGGACCAGGGAATCTCTCGCGCCGCTCATCGTCACAAAGCAAGCTATCAAATCTGGTACATCGCGCACGTGCCGCTCGAGGCACGAGCGGCGATCGCCGAATGGCGCGGCGACTGGCTTACCGTTCATTGCGGCACGCAAGCTCCGTTCCCAGTGCGGGATGAAATTGCGAAGGCTTTTCAGCTTCCACCGGAGCACGTGCGCGTTGTCGTCTCGGACACGGGTTCGGGTTACGGCGGTAAGCACAATTCGGAATGTGAACTGGAAGCGGCGAGGCTTGCACGCAACGCGGGCAAACCGGTGCGCCTGGCCTGGTCGAGAGAAGACGAGTTTGAACGATCGTATTGCCGTCCGGCTGCCTTGATGGAAGTGGAAAGCGGCTTCGATTCGGAGGGTAAGGTCCACGCTTGGGACTTTCACAATTACAACGGCGGAGCCGCTTCGCTCACTCCTCCTTATCGAATTGGGAACGTGCGCGCTGCGTATCACGCATCGATTTCGCCGTTGCGGCAGGGCTCCTATCGTTCGCTCGCGGCGGTGGGCAATACGTTTGCGCGTGAAAGCCATATGGACGAAATTGCGGCGGAACTAAAACTGGATCCACTCGAGTTCCGTTTACGCAACATAGAAGAACGGCGGCTGCGCACGGTTCTCGAGCGCGCGGCGGAGCGGTTTGGATGGGGCCGGGTTCGCAGTGGAAATGGAGTTGGTTACGGACTGGCGTGCAATCTGGAGAAGGGCGGGCATCTAGCCCTGCTGACAGAGCTTGAAATGGACGGCGCGCAAGTGCGGTTGAGGAGGATGGTCGCCGCTTTCGACGCAGGCGCCATCCTCAATCCCGACATCCTGAGTAATCAGGTGGAAGGCGCAATTGTTCAGGGCATCGGAGGAGCGCTGTTTGAACAATTGAAATTCGACAGCAACCGCATTACGAACGGCCGCCTGTCCGAATACCGCGTGCCCCGATTCACCGATACACCCGAAATCGACGTGATCCTTGTCGACCGCCGCGATATGCCGTCCGCCGGCGCCGGAGAATCGCCGATTACCGCGACAGCTCCATCGATCGCTTCGGCCATTTACGCGGCCAGCGGCAAACGAATCCGGCAATTGCCGATGCTGCCGGCATTTGAGAACTAAAGAAGCGAACAGCTATCAATTCACGCCGGGTAGCAACTCTTCAGAAGAGAACGGCGATGCCGGCAGGCCGGCGCTGTTGTACAGATTCACTATCGGGACATCCTTCCAGCCATAACGAACGTACTTGGGCTGCATCACGCCCGGACTTGACACTATGACACTATCGCCATCGAGCTTTGCCGTCGCCGGCTGATATTTTCGGTCGGCGCCGGCTACTTCAAACTCCTCTGGAGCGCCGCCGCCTTTCGCCGTCAGACCTTCCGCATGATCGAACCACACCTGCATATCGTGCCCATTTCTGCCGGCGTGCCGGAACAATGGTCCGGAGAATTCAACCTTCTCGCCATAAGCGATAGAGCGGGCCGCTAAAGCAAGCCGCTCCCCAACCGACTGTTTGTCCGCGGGATGAATATTCGTTGGGTTGCCAATATCGATTGTCACCGCCATACCGGTGTTCGCCAGCGACAAAGTTCTGCGTTGCGCATCACGCACGGTTGGCCACAAATCGGCCGGCGAAGCTTTGAAATTCGCTATTTGCACGAATAAAAACGGGAAATTGCCTTCCTGCCAGTGCCGCCGCCAGTCCGTGATCATGGCGCCAAACACTTTGTCGTAAATCGGCGCTCGCTCTGCGCCCGCATTCGACTCTCCTTGATACCAAATGGCGCCTTTGATGCCAAACCCAATCGCCGGCGCGACCATGCCGTTGTAGAGCGCGGCCGGTCCCCACGATGCAGGCACGGGACGCCACGCGTGTACGGGCTTGGGCGCATGCGCCCTCTCGGCTGCTTCGTCGGCGCGCTTGTCGGCCGCCCGCGCCAGCTCCGCGTCGGTCTGCTCGTCCATCATCTCGCCCCAGGCGGAAAACACGGGCATCAGCGAGGCGTCCGCCGTCAGCCCCTGAAAGCTGGTCCAGGCCTCGGCCGGCGTCCCGCCCCATGTAGAATCAATGAGCCCAACCGTTACGTTTTCTTTCTCTGAAATCGCCCTGCCAAAGAAATACGCGACGGCAGAGAAGTCAGCCGCGGTCTCCGGCGTACACATAGTCCAACTATCCTGGTAATCGCTTAGCGGAAAATCCGACGCCCTTGTCCGAATGCGCAGCAGACGGAGCTTAGGCTGGTTGGCGTTCTGAATCTCCACCGCGCTGTTCTGGATGGGGGCGCCGGAAAAGCCCTTCAGCGGCATTTCCATGTTCGATTGGCCCGAAGCAAACCAAACATCGCCGATCATGACATCTTCAATCGTTAGATCATTTGAGCCTTTCACATCTATCGTGAACGGCCCACCTGCAGGATGAGCCAGGAGATACAAACTCCATTTGCCAAGCTTGTCCGCCACTGACTGGGCGCTCTGCCCGTCGAGCGTAATGGTCACATTCTCATCAGGATCTGCCCATCCCCAGAAGTGCATGGGCCGATCTCTCTGCAGCACCATGTGGCTGCTCAAAATCTTGGGGAGGCGTACTTCCGCGCTGGCTCCGAAGACGCACCACAACGTTACGGCTATCAAGGTCACAATTTTCTTCATCGTGCCCGATAATATCGCGGCGCCCTTTCAGGAGTTCGCCGGTCGAGGCATGCCTCGATCAATAGCCTATAGCTTGGTTGTGCCCGGATAATAGCCCTTGCGGGCCTGAACGACGAGACCCTTTTTTGTCGACAGTCAGGTCGATTCTGCGAAAGTTGCTTTCACTGGTGGAGTTATCGGAGACGTAGCCAATGCTGTACTGATTGCGGAGTTCTTCTTCAATTGCCGTATAAATATCGCCGACGGATTTCCTTTTAGAGACCTCGAAGTAGCCGCCACCAGTCTCCCTGGCGATCTGCTTCAAAATCTTCTTACCATCGGGACGCTCCATGCCTCTACCGCGGCGGCCTCCTCCTCCCGGCCATCCACCACCGCCTCCGGGCCAACCGCCGCCGCCGCGACGGCCCATCCCCGGACCGCCAAAGCCGCGATGAAATGATGACTGTTCCTCATCGGCGACGCGCATGGCATAGGCCATTGTTTCGGCCCGGTTCGCGGCGGATATGGACTCTTCGAGGGAGACCTTACTGGCATTGTCCTCGCCGTCAGTGAGCATGATAAGAGCTTTGAGACCGAACTGCGTTTTCATGATGTCGTCAGAAGCCAGGTAAATGGCGTCGTAGAAGGCAGTGCCACCTCCACGATGGCCGCCGCCTCGGCCGCTTCTGCCGCCGCCTCCACCGGGCCAGCCGCCGCCGTTCCCGTTGCCACCACTGTTATTCGGGTCGTTGGCGCCGCCGCCAACCCGGGGCGTTTCGAGCAGATTGAGCGCCTTTTCGAGGCGCTCGCGGGAGGCGGTTAGGTCCTGGAGCAATTCGACCTCATGATCGAAGTGAATCAGAAAGGTTTTATCCTTTTCCGGGCGCAAGACTTGTTCGAGGAATGCATAACTGGCTTGCCGCTCGGTTGAAAGCATACGGCGTTCGCTCATGCTGGTATCGACCAGGAGGCCGAGCGTCAAAGGGAGGTCCGACTGCCGGGCAAAATAGCGGATTGTTTGCGGGCGATCATCTTCGAGAAGAGTGAAATCATCCTTGGTGAGGTTAGTAACAATATGTCCGTCTTTGTCGCGAATAGTAGCGAAGACGTTGACCACTTTGACGCCAGTTGAGAAAGTAGGCGGCCGTGGAGCCTGCGGCTGCTGGACTTCCGTGGGTTGGTTTTCCTGGGCATGCAAAAGCCGGGCGACCGGAACGAACGACAGCGGACAGAAAAGAACCACACGCCTTCGAATCAAACTACTCTTCGCCACGATATTGGGATGTGCGGTAAACTTTCGCGGTTCCGATTTTTACGAGCCGCGACCCGCGTGCGCGCTCGGGGGCAATTGGCAATCTTAATCGCCGATACACAGAGTCCACGGCACACAGACGCTACAAAAAAGGCGTACTATTATCAAAACAGCAAAGGAGCGTAGCGTGTTCTTAGGTCAACGCGCCTGCCGGTTTCGAACAGGTTGGAGCTCGCCGCGCTCTCGAAGGAGCCAGGATGAAGATCGGCATCATTGGGGCGGGTAATATCGGCGGCACCCTTACGCGTCGCCTTACCTCGCTTGGCCATAAAGTCTCGGTAGCCAATTCACGGGGACCGGAGACGCTGGCCGGTTTAGCCGCTGAGACCGGCGCCACCGCAGTTTCGGTCCCCGAGGCAGTCAAAGACCAGGATCTGGTTATCGTAACCATTCCGGAGAAGCACATTCTGGATCTGCCGGCTGGTTTGTTTGCAGGGACGCCCGAAAATCTGATCGTCATAGACACGGGCAATTACTACCCACGGCAGCGCGATGGCCGCATCGACGGGATCGAGGCCGGTCTAACGGAGAGCCGCTGGGTCGAGCAGCAACTAGGGCGCCCCGTAATCAAGGCGTTCAACAATATCTACGCGAAACACCTGATGGATCTGGGCCGCCCAGCCGGCGCCGCCGGGCGCATCGCCCTCCCCGTCGCCGGCGACAATAGCGCCGCCAAGATGGTCGTGTTGCGCTTGATCGACGAGCTTGGATTCGATGGAGTGGACGCCGGTGGAATCGATGAATCCTGGCGGCAACAGCCGGACACTCCGGTCTACGCAACAGACTTCGATGCCGATGGCGTGCGGCGCGCCCTGTCGGAAGCGAAAAAGGAACGCTCGGCCGAGTGGCGTGCTACCGCGAACAGTCCCGGTAGCTTCGAGGCGCCTGCATAATCTAGTTTTCGGGATTTGCGGCGCCGAGTTTTATCCTGGTTACTGCGCAGACGCAGTGTTGATTTTGCTCCTCAGGTTGTCCACAGATGATCAGGCATACGTGACCGTGGCATTGACTTCCATTTACGAAGTTTTACCTCAAGCAAAACCGTGCATTGCTCCGCCCTCTGAATGGCGGCCGCCTGAGGCACGCAGGCTGTATAGGCGCAAGCCTAACCAAAGCATGCAAATTGCGCTGAATCCAAAGTAAGAGCCCATCCAAATTAACGTCTGAGACGGCGACGCCGGTTCCGGCTTGATCCAGCGGAACACGAAGGCAAGAAAGACTAAAGCAAAACCAAGCGAGACCACTCCAGCCGCGCCAAGAAGCCATTCGTCCGCAGGATGACTCCGCAACATTCGCGCGGTCGCCCATTCATAAATGCCGATGCTCATTGCCATCACGACAATCAGGAGCGCGATCGTACGGAAGGCGAGTGGACCTCTCCAGAACATAAAGATCAGCCCGAGCGCGCTAAAGGCAAGACCATTCAGCACCAGAAGCCAGGACTGGCCATTTCTGGAACTCCAAATGCCGGCGGCGACCGTACAAGCTCCCGCCGCCAGCGCGAGCATACCCATATTCACAATGGCGCCCCTGCCGTTCACAAATGTACGCAGAGCCAGTGATCCATCGGGACGCACCATAAAAAAGTTCATGACGGAATACGTCGCCTCAAGAACTCCACACACCACCAGCAACCACCAGGTCTTGCTCAGTGTTTGCATCATGCGTCACCTCCCCGGATCGTGATCCTGTTTCAAGGTCTTGGGGGCCTCTTCCGTGATCATATAACCAATGCGGCGACGGCGTATGCCAGAATTCGCTGCATTTCACCGCCTGTATTGTGGTATTCCCAGACGGCATTCCGGCATCAAGCACTTTTCCCACCCATCTTCTTCAGATTGTCGATGAGATGCTCTGTCGTGCGGAGCGAAAACGCCAGGATCGAAATCGTGGTTGTCTTATCCGTGCAGTTTGGAAAAACGCTCGCATCGCAGATGTAGAGATTCGGCACATCATGTGTCTGTCCGAAGCGATTCGTCACGAATTTCTTCGGATCGTTTCCCATGCGCAGCGTACCGGTTTCATGCAGACTGGTCCCGGGCATGTCAGGCTCGGGCGCCGATCCGAGGTATTCCGCTCCGCTCGCCCGCAACAGTTGCTCACAGCCGTGCTTGCCGTGTTCCCACATGAGCAGCGTGTTCGGGTCCCATTCGAAATGAAGCCGCGCGGTCGGAATGCCGTACATGTCCTTCACTTGCGGATCGATATCTACGAAGTTTTTGTCGCTGCGCTGTGTCGGGGCCTGTATGTAAAAACTGATCGGCGTCGGATAGCGGCGCTTGATTTCGCGCTTGTATTCACGGCCGAATCCTTCGATCTGATCGAAGTACCACGGAAACTCGCTGCAGCCTCCATCCGGGTAAACCGAATAGCCTCGGATGAACTTCTCCTCACGCGGGTTGTTCAGATTTTGCCAGCGTGGCATCCAGGCGACTGTGCTCGACGAGACGTTGTCCGGAAAGCTAGGCTGTCCCAGCAACTGCGGAAAGTATCCGCGCGCGGTAGTGCCGTATAGGTGGTCGCACAAGTTGCGCCCGGCCTGACCACTGGAGTTTGCAATCCCGTCCGGCCAGTGGCGCGACTTTGAATTTAAAATGATCCGGGCCGATTCGATACACGAAGCAGCGATTACTACCGCCTTGCCGTAAACTTCCACTTCCTGTTTTGTATTTCGATCGACGTACGCCACGCCCTTAGCACGGCCATTCTCATCCACCAGAATGTTTTTCGCCAGCACGTTCGTCCGCAGCTCGAGGTTGCCGCTCTTTTCGGCGCTCGGCAAAAAGAACCATGGCGTCGAGAAGAACGCGCCCACATCGCATCCGTCCGTGCAATTCGCGCAGTAGTGGCATGAGGGATGCCCTGCATGTGGAACCGTGAGTTGCGCGATCCGGTCCGGAAGGTAGGGAATTCCGACCTTATGTGAGCCGCTTTCGAGAATTCGGTCGATGCAGCGGAAATTCATCGGGGGAAGATACTCGCCATCCGGGTTGCTCGGACGGTTTTGCACCGTGCTCGCTACGCCGATCATCCGCTCCACGCGGCTATAGTACGGGGCAATTTCTTCGTAAGACAGGGGCCAGTCCACGTCGTAGCCGTCGCGGGTCGCCGCACGAAAATCGATCTCGGCAAAGCGCGCCGAAGATCTGCCCCAGAAATTCGTCTTTCCTCCAACGGCAAAGCAGCGCCGCCACGTCCACTCCGTCCCAGGAGCCGTCGTGAATGCGATGTCATGCTCCCAAATGCCCTCGGTATATTCGTTGTCCATGTAGCCGATCCAGTGGCGCCGCTTTTCAGGCTCGCCGAACCCGCGAAACGGCATATCGTACGGCTTGCGATGATTGCGGAAATCCTTGCTTGGATCCAGCCGCCGGCTTCCATTCAGCGCGCACACTTTCGCGCCGGCTTGGCAGAGCGTGTGAATTGCCATGCCGCCACCGGCGCCCGTGCCAATGACGATCACGTCGTAAATTTGATTTGCCATTCAAATCCTCGGTGGAGGCAGGTGAAGATGCTCCGGGTCGGTCGTATGCGGACAAGCAGGTGACTGAGTGTAAAGCCGCAAACCAGGAAAATCTAACTCTTTGAGCCCAATACGGCTGGTGTAATAGCCCATGGTCGTGTATCGGCGGATGAGTTTAAAAAACGTCCGTCCCTCCGCGTCCACGGGCGCCGCGTGGCTGGGGTATCCCACTGTTTTTAGAAGCGCCACCTGTTGCTCTCGTGTTAAACGCGCAAACACGGAGCCGTGAGTTTTCATGGATGCCGCATCCAGCCACACGAGGCCCTTGCGCATCGGCTGACGGAGTTCATTTTCGCCGTGTGCAGCCATGAAGTCGATGAACTCGCTAACCCCTGCCTCTTTCGCGCCCGGAGTCTCGTCCGCGGGAATAATCAGGTCTGTCAGAATTTCAATGGTCTGGTACTGGGGTTGGCTGAAATAGATCGGCGTGTAATGCTGTTGCGGTCGGGAAGGCGAGCTTTCTCCATGCTGCTGTTCGGCTCCGAACGCCCAGCGACTAAAGCCTGGGAATTGGCTGGCCGCTGCAGCTTTGGCGAGCATTTCCAGAACGGTGCGACGATCCAATCCTTGATTTGCCATTAGCTTGTCATCCTCTCATCGCCAGAATGGCCACGCCGATCCGATCAGCGGCGCCAACGATCCCAGAGTAGCTCTGGTAAAAGTTGTCCGGGAACGCGCGAGCTTGGATGCCGTCTCGCGAAAAGTCCGTTCAGCAGGCTCGAGCACGTAGTTCCCGCCGGCAGACAGTCCGCCAGCTATGGCAATATGATCCGGAAACAAAATGTTGGCCATTGAAGCGATGGCGACACCCAGCCACTCACCCGCTTCTTTCAGAACAAGAGCCGCGTCCCGGTTTCCCGCGTCCGACGCTTCGATTACGCCGCGCAGTGTTACAGCCTCAGCCAGACTGACGAGATCGCGATAACGCTCCGCCAGCACCGGCGCGGAAACCATAATTTCGGCGCAGCCTCTGCCGCCGCAAGTGCAACGAGGGCCATTCCGTTGAACAATCACGTGCCCGATATCGCCCATGCACCCATGCGCAAATCGCAGCGGCTCACCGCCGACCGTCATTCCCACGCCCAGCCCGGTCCCGGCGATGACACACAAAAACCGTTCGGAGCCTCTTCCCGAGCCGAATCGATACTCCGCCATTGTCGCTGCGTTCGAATCGCTTTCCAGTTCGATGGTGAACTCGGGAAAAGTCTCAGTGAGCCGCCGGCGCAACGGAAAGTGCTTGAGCCACGAGAGATTGGGGTTATACGCAAGGCAATTGCGATCCCGATCAAGGAAGCCGGCTACTGCGACTCCAAGCTCACGCGCCGGTTGCTCGAATTCGCCACTAGCCGCAGCCCGGATCTGTTCAATCAAACGCACCAGCGCGCTGAAATAGGAACTCACATCCGGCTTCGAGGGTATGGAATCGACGAATTTCATCTCGCCGCGCGAATCGAGTACGCCCGCCTTCGTGGAAGTTCCTCCGATGTCTATACACAGCACCGGTCTTTCCAAGCCAGTCGGCATTGCCGTTCTTTACCGCCCTTCCCTTACCGGGAAACCGGCCTCTGATGTGGTGACAGCCGGCGCCCAGCGAAAGTCACCGGGCCGTATTCCGAGGAGTTCCGCTCTCTTGTAAGCCATAAGCTGCAGCGGAACGATTTCAGCAATCGGGATGAATCGCTCCGGAAGGCCGGGAGGCCAGGGGCAAAGAGGAATGGCGCCAACTCCGGGCGCGTCGGGGCCAATCCAGTTTGGTCCAATCCAGCGAACCTGCCCACCCATGCCGGCGAGATCGTTTGCCAATGCGGCGTCCAGCGCCGCAGTTGCGCTCTGGGCGCCGAATATCACCGCACGAAAATTCCCGTCGACGACCTCCACCGGCCCGTGTCGAAATTGCGCAACGGTCATTCCCACGGCTGGAGATTTCGCTACTTCATGCATCAGCAGCACGCCTTCGGCGACGGATCCGGAAGCCGGACCACGGCCTAAAAGATAGAGCGGCGCGCCATTGCCGAGAAAGCCGCTCCACATCTTGCGAGCGGAGATGCACTCCGGTATCCAGCGTGACAGCACATCGGCCGTTTCTTCTAACTCAGTCACGGCGATGTCCAATTGACCTGTTATTGCGGCATCCAGTAGAACGAACGTCGCCAGTGTCGCCGTGTAGGTCTGGATCGCAACCAGTTGGTCCGGCGGGCTCCCCATCACGATCGCCTGGTTCGCCTCCACGCTCAAGGTGCTTTCGGGCATGTTGACGATGCCGACCACGGTTGCTTTTCTTTCCTTCAAGCGCGGCAAGAGCTTCGTCACCTCCACGCTCTCGCCGGAGCGCGAGACAAGCACGACAACGGTGTCCCGAGCAATCTGGGATTCGAGGAAATAAAGCAGTTCGGATGCTTCCACCGCGATCGCGCAACGGTCCTGCGAACTCAAGTAATAGCTAAATGGAATGCACGCAAAAAACGAAGCACCCATCCCGCTCAGCACTACGCGCTTACTCGACCGGAGTAACGCCGCGGCACGCACCAGCGAATCGCGCCCCGCCCCAGCATAATGGGCGCCCACCGCACGCAACGCCACGGGCTGGTTCAGAATATTTTCAAGTAGCGGCGTGGTCATTCAACTCATTTTCGAGAATTCCAAGAATCACGCTCGGGCGGGGCATGTTTGGCCCCTCGACGAGATTCGTTGCCTTCGGCTTGCGATCCGTTCATCCGCTACAATTTTCCCAGCCATTCTTCAATCGGCTTGGAAGTTTTTGGCGTGTAGGGCATCTTGATCTTTTGCCCAGCGCCCGCCGAAGCGTAGGCGGCATAGAGCGCTTGCATTACGACGCGACCATCTTCACCGCTTGCCTGGAGTGTTTCCTTTCCGCGCACGCACCGCGCGAAGTGCCGCATTTCCTGGGGAATCCCGTAATTCCAATGTTCCTCGAAAACCGGATAGCTCCAGCCAACCGTGGTCGGGGCCTTTTCTACGGCGTAGCCAAATCCGTATTCGCTATAGGTGGGTAGCGCATTCCCCATGTGCAGATCGGCATAGGTCACGCCGCCCTCACCGTAGATTTCCGTTTTATCGAACATGCCGCCACGCTTACCCCAACTGCACTCCACCATTCCGATCGCCTGGTTTTCGAATTCGATAATGCAGATTGCCTCATCGTCACCTTTGGTCTTGTCCGCATGCACATACGTTCCCAATTGTGCGTACACGCTCTTGATGGCCTGCCGCCCAAGGAACCAGTAGCAGAACGCGATGCCGTGGCAGCCCAGATCCATCAAAGCTCCGCCGCCTGACTGCGATACATCCCAAAACCACGCGCTGTGCGGCCCGAAATGCTTTTCGCTTTGCTTTACGAGGTGCAGCTTACCGAAGCCGCCCTGGTCCGCCATCTCTTTCGCCTTAACATATTTAGGCGTAAAGAATAGCTCTTCCGCATAGCCGAGAATCACCCCTTTGCGCTTGCACGTATCTATCATCTCGTCGGCTTCGGCCAGCGTCATGCAGAGTGGCTTCTCGCAGACGACATGCTTGCCCGCATTCGCAATGTCGATGGTCATTTGCGCGTGCAAGCGGTTCGGAGCGGCAATGGTGACCATCTCGATATCCGGCTCTTTGAGCATCTCCCGATAGTCGACAAACACGCGCGGAATGGCGTATTTCTTCGCCAGCCGTTCCGAATTGCCGGGAGTTGGAGAGGCGACCGCCACAACTTCCGCCTCCTCCGGCATGAGTTGAAATGAAGCCGCGTGGATATCGGCCTCGAACTGGGATCCGATGATCCCTACTTTCACTTTCCCTTTGTTAGCCATTCGCTTGTTGTCACCGCCTCGCAGCAAATTACTCGTCCGCGTTGCGCTTGTCGCACGCGCGACCTTTGTATGAGAGCCTCTTGGTTCGCATTCTATCGAGAACCGATCGAACGTCAATTTCGTCGAATAATACATTGGTCCACTCACCGGCCATAGTACTGGCTGTGCCAGAGAGCACTGGTGCAATGGCAAAGTTTGTGGTAGCGTAAAACCCGGCCGGCTCTTGAGAGTCCGCTGCCCCTTACGGAGAAATTACAATGTGTCGAAAGCTCTTCCATCTATCGCTGATGGGAACTTGTATATTTATGCTTTGCCAGTCTGCTTTCTCGGCGACTTGGTGCGTGAATCGTCGTGGTACTTCCGGTTGTAAATCAAGCATCAATGCGGCCGTCGCCGCAGCTTCAGCCGGCGACACAATCCGTGTCGCGCGCGGGTATTACAGTGAAGATATTGTAATTACTAAATCGTTGTCCTTGATTGGCGAAGACCGCCACGGAACAGTGATAGATGCAACCGGCAAAGCCAACGGCATTTTTATCGATGGCACGGCCAGTTCCCCTGAGGCAGGTGTCAGCGACGTAACCATTTCCGGATTCACCGTCGAAAATGCCAATTTTGAAGGCATTCTTGTGGCAAGCGCTACCGGTATCACGATCGTGGATAACCTGATCACAAACAACGACCTTAGCCTGAGCTCCAGCACTTGTCCCGGCATCCCGGAATTTGAAACGAATGAAGGTATGGATTGCGGCGAAGGACTTCACCTCATGGGTACGGATCATTCCGTCATCGCAAAAAACATTGTGGAGAGAAATGGCGGTGGCATTCTAATTTCCGACGAGACAGGCCCTAATCACGACAATCTCATCACAGGCAATGAAGTTCAGTGGAACGGCTACGACTGCGGAATCACGTTAGCTTCGCACGCTGCCGCGGCGCTCGCGCACCCGACGGGAGGGCTGAGCTTTGGAGTATTTAACAACACGATTTCCCGGAACGAATCCAGTTTCAACGGACTTTTGAGCGGAGGAGGCGCCGGCGCCGGCGTCTTCGCTCCTGGCCCGGGCGCCCAAGCCTATGGCAACGTGATTATCGAGAATACGTTAGTGGGTAACGGCCTGCCCGGAGTCGCCATGCATAATCATGCGTCCGTGCCGGGAGCGCCCCCCATTACTTTCCGCGACAATTCCGTCATTGGTAACCATATTCGCGCCAACGGCGCCGATACCGAAGACGCCGCGACTGGAGGGCCAACGGGCATCAATATCTACAGTGTTGTCCCGGTGACGGGCATCGTGATAGCCGATAACGTGATTGAAGATGAATCCATCGGCATATCGTTCAAATCGGCCGCCACCGGCCCGAACGCCGCTCCTCAATTGCAAGCTCACCTCAACACCTTCGAGCGCCGCACAATCGGCATCAGCAATCTAGGCGCGGCGACGATCGACGCCACGTTGAACTGGTGGGGTTGCCCGCATGGCCCAGGCGCGCGCGGTTGCGCGACGACTACCAAGGGAGTGCTGTTCACTCCGTGGTCCACAACGCCGCCGGATTGGGAGCGACGGTAGCGGGATTGTTCGAACCCGCTTGCTTACGCAAGGCGGCTCTGAGTCAAGGCAAACTGAATTCGGAGCCGCCCCACGTCAATGCGCGGGTCGCAAGTTGTCGAAGCGCCTCTGCTGTTGGGCAACCTGCCAGCAGGGCTTCCTATATACCAGCGCGTGGTGCTGGTATATAGGAACGCACGTCTCTACGGGATGAGCACAACGGGAGATCTCCAGAATGTGCTTTTCTGCCCTTCCGGGTTGAGGATGCTTACCTGGCACTCGTAATTGCCGGGAGGAAGCGGATTGAGGGCGATGTTGAACCGCAGGACCATCGTTTTGAGACGGTTGCCGGCGCCGGTTTGTATTTCCACGGGCTGAGTCTCGAACGCTTTCGTTTGCCCCCGATAAAAGGTAACAAAGCCGATGAGCGGCTGCACGGCGGGCAAGTCCTGCTGATAGGCCTGCACATAGATATACATGTCGCGGCTTCTGCGAAACACGCGTGTAACGCTGGGAATCAATTTCTGTCCATCTTGTACCAAGGGGTTTACAGCCGCAGCCTTGTCTTTGTCTTTAACGGCGTTGTAAAGCGCGTCTTTGAGATCGACACTCTGGCTGCTGAGCACCACCGAGCTAATCGGAATGCGTTTGGTTTCGTTATTCAGGTTCGGGATAACGAAATCGGTTTGATACGTACCGATCCGGCCTGTTTCAGCGTCGCGCGCTAGGAGCTTGATTATATATTTGCCGGGAAGCAGCGTAAACCCGGTGTCGTATTCAATCGGCCGTTTGGAAAGTTCGGCGGCCGTGGCATCGCTCAATTTGATATTGACCTTGTCGCGCACGTTACTGATGGTTGTGCCGTAGTTATCCTTCACTTCGCCGATAAAATCGATCATGGTGTGCTCCGCGCCGCGCCGTTTCGCCAGCGCGAGTTCGCGACCGGGGATTTTCACGATGACCGGAACGAAATACTCGGCGCGATTCAACTGGAAGTAATCGACTTCCATCGCGATAGTTAGTTCCGTGATGGGATCGGGTAGCATTAAGGCGTCTTCGAGCTGGCGTTCTTTATCGGCGGATGTGAATTTGCTGAACTTCTTGGAGGCGAAATAGCCCTGGCGGTATTCGAGATTCGCGGCAAGATCGGTATTGAGCGAAATCTTGATGCGGCGGAATTTCCCGTCTTGAGCGGTGTTCGTCGTGTAGTAGCCGAGGATGTAGTAGCTGGAGACGGAACGCGCCGCTTCGGCGATTCCTTTCGTCAGATCGTTGTAATCGAGCAGGGCTTTCCCGCCGGTATCGGACGCCAGCGCGTAGAGGGTGTCTTGCGATTGCCGGAAATTCGTGGTCAGCGCGAACGCCGCCGCGCCCGAATACATGCCGACGTTTCCGGGGGAGCCCCTGGTTGCATCGCCAAGGGGAGCCTCGGCGACTAGACCGCGCGCGTCGATGGGCCAAAACGTTACGCCCGCGCGAATGGCGGCGTTGACCGTGGCGTGCAGTTGAGCCTGATTATTGAGGCCGTTCAAGCGGAGGCCGCTGGCGAAGTAGATGAGCGATTTCTTTTCGCTGAGCTGGCCGAGAAGGTTGGCGGCCGTCTGAAGAGCGGAGAGCTGGCGATCGGTGTTGAAGATGTTGAACTCGCTATCGTCCTGGCCAAACGCGGCGCCCGTATCGGAAGCGCTGGCGTCGCTTGTAGATTCGTCGAAACCCTGGCCTTCGCCGACGGCTAACGTTTCGAGAATGCTCAACAGGCGATTGTGGTCGCCAGTGAAATCCTGCAGCACGTCCACTGAGCCGCCGGCATAGCGCAGAATGGCCATCAGATCGGCGGCGGTCATCTGCGTACGAATGAATTTCTCAGCGGCAGTGATCGCGCGCAACTGATCGGGCGGCGGCATGGCCGTCATATCGAAATAGAGCGCGAGGAGGCGGCGATTTTTGTAGCGAGCGCGGCCGGGAGATTCCGATGAAATATGCATGCGCCCGAGCTTGTCGTAGATATGAATGTTTTCGAGCTCGGATGGCGGGGCGGGCGATGCGGAAGGCTCGGGCAACTTCTGTTGTTCGAAAAAACGAACGGTTTGCGGAACTCCGTTTTCAGTTACGGTGAAATCTTTGGCGGTAACGCCCTCGATCGGCCGACCTTTTTTATCGGTGATGGCGACGGTTTCAATCACTAATTGGGCGCCTGTCGTGAAAGTAGCGTTACCATTCGCGGCGGTTGAGGCATTCTCGCCGATTATTTGCGAGCGAAGGAACAGCCCCATAAAGAGAAAAATGAAGAGTGCGCGGCTCATCGTTTAGAACCTCAACCGCAGAGTGGTTTGCAAACTGCGCATGGCATTGGCCGCGGCCGGCAGGCCGAATTGCGTGCTGTTGATGGTGGTGTTCCAAGTAGTGAACGTCACGTGATTGAGCACATTCGTGGAATCGACACGGAAGTCGAGATTGAAGCGGTCGCTAACGCGAAACGTGCGGCCGAAAGAAGCATTCAGCGTGAACTGAGCGGGACCGGTGATGGAGTTGCGTCCGGCGTTCCCCCATTGGCCGGGAACAGGCGTGCTGTAGGCCGCCGGATTGAGATAGAAGCCGGCAGGAGAAGCGTAGAGCGGCTGGCCGGTGTAATCGGGGCGGATGGTTCCAGTGACGCCGGTGCCCTGAACCGGCGCGAGGTAAACGGGAGTCTGTGGCAGGCCGCTGCCCGCCGTGATCTCGGTGGCGAACGTCCACTCCTTGAGCAGCGCTCCTTTCCAGCCGGTGAGGAGCATTCCTCCAGCCACGCCCATGCCGGTGGTGTATTGCAATTGAACTGTAAGCAGATGACGCTGGTCGAACGTAGAGAGACTTCGTTCCGCGCTGAGATCGAGCCAGTTTTGCGCAATCATGAGATTTTGCTGGCCGGTCGCGGCGGGCGGAGGAGTGGCGGCGCCGCCGGTCACAACTGGAGTTGCAGTACTCTGGGAAGCATTGTTTTGCGGAACTGCCGAGGCTGCTTGGCCTCCAAGCGCCGCATCGTCGTCAATGGATTTCGAAAAGGTGTATTGAAGGATGCCGGTGAGGCCGTTGTGCAAACGCCGGCGCAACTGAAACTGTACCGCTTGGAATGTCGAATTGCCGTTTGAGGAGAGATACGCAAATCCGGCGGGGCAGGCTTGGCATGGATTTACCGCGCCGGTTGGGAAAGTATTCGGCAAAAATTCCTGCATGCCGCGCGTTCCTTTGATGCCGAGATAGGTAGCCGTCATTTGCAGCGACGCCGGCAAGTCGCGCTGCACCGCTAGCTGCCAGTTTTGCGCGTACCCGACGCGGAAGTTTGGATCGATGGCAAAAGTATTGGGCGTCGTAACGGGAGAAGCGTTGAACCCGTTCGCGAGCGTGAGCGGATTAGCGGCGCTGTTCTGCACGCTCAGGCTCTTTGATAAAGGCGCCTGCTGGGCCATCTGCGAAGCGATGGTTTGATACACGGACATGTCGGAGTACATGCCATAGCCGGCGCGCACCACCAACGACGAACCGGAGAGCGGGCGCCAGGCGAGTCCGATGCGCGGCTCGAACGCGTTCTTGTCGGGATGGATCAGCGAGCTGGGATAATTTTGTCCGGTGAGCGGGCCGACCGGATTGTTCGCGACAACCGGCGCAACAGCCGAAAAGCCAGGAGCGATGTCGAGGTTAACGAGACGGCCATACAGTTCGGTAATGGGCGCGCCGTACTCCCAGCGGATGCCGGCGTTCAGGCTGAACTCCGGCGAGATTCTCCAATCGTCGGTGAAATAGGCATCATAGACGGATTCACGGAAATACTTGTCGGCATTTCCAAACGCAATGGAGCTGGTATCGGGGATGCCGATGAGAAAATCGGCGAAATCGACGCCCGAGCTTGCGCCAGTAAATGTGAATGTGCCTCGGGGATCCTGCTGCGAAAGATTATTGAATTGTTGCCGGAGAAAATCGCCGCCGAACGAGAAATTGTGAGCGCCGTGATTCCACAGCATGGAGTAGGAGACGCCGCCAGTCTGGTTGCGATTGAAGGCGCTCTGGGAATCGGACAGTCCGGCGATGCCACTCGAGAAAACAAGCGACGGTGGACCCCAGTTGCTCGGATCCTGGTTGTTACCGGAGATGCCGGCGAGGCCCGAGACGTTCTCGCGGTTTTCGAAATACGGCGTAACGTGCGTGGAGAAACGGCTGAACCGATACCCCAAATTCAGAAACAAGCGATGACTGAAGCGGTGATACCAGTTGACGCTGGTGTTAAGCCCGAGGGTATCGGTGGTATCGAGAAAACCGAAGAGGTTAGGGTTGTCGGTCCGTGTGCTCTGAAAGGCGAAACCGCCATAGATCTGATCCCTCATGGCGAGGTTCTTGTTGAAGCGCGATTGTAAGGCGTCCTCGTGAGTGGAGCTGATAAGCGGGCTTTGATAGTTATATCCGGCGTTTGAATCAAAGTTCGGAAGCGGATAGAAACGGAGTAACGCTTGCGCTTGCGGGCCAATAGCATTAGCGGGGATTCGATTTTCGGGAAACGGCAATCCGGTTGTTGGATCGAGAATCTGGCGACCGGACGACGCAAGAGATTGAGAGAAATCTCCGTGGCGTTCGGAGGCGTCCGGCATCAGGGCCGATTGGGTCGTGGCGTTACGGTTGCGGGTCCATTGATAGCCGACGAATACGTTCGGGCCGTTTTGCAGGAGATGCGGAATGCGCAACGGGCCGCCCACAGCCAGTAGACCGGTCATGCGGTTATACGCGGCCTTAGGCGTGTCCTGGCCGGTCAGGGAGAACGGCCGTGCATTCAACGTGGAGTTATCAAACGTGATGCCGATTCCGCCGTTGTAAAGGCTCCTGCCTCCGGTGCGGCGATTGCCGAACGCAGCGGACTGGCTGAATGGGGAAGCGGCGCCATTGTTGACACTGCCGTTGATGAGAAAGCCGTCGGCGGCGCGCTGGCTGAGATCTTCCTGCTGAGCTTCGGGTTCGGACGCTTTCTTTGCCTCCGTCTCAGGCTGTGATTGCGCCGTGGCGGATGGCGGCGTGCCGGTGGTGGGAGCCGCCTCGATTTGAGCTTTGATTTGACTGAGCGGAAGCATCTTCAATTCCCAAGCGCCGGCGGGCGCGCCAGGCGCGATGACGACATGCTGCCGAATCATCGCGAAGCCAAGCATTTCGATTTCGATGGACCAAGGGCCGTTGATCAAATCGGGAAACGAATAAAGACCTTGCTCGTCTGTCGTGGTGACGACTTTCTTGTCGTCGCGTGCGGCGATGACGGTCGCGCCGGGAACGGGCAGGCCACCAAAGGTGACTTGCCCGCGATATTCGGCGGCAACCAGGGTCAGAGCGCTGAACCATGCCGCCGCCAGATGCCGCAGAAGCCGGCTAATTCTCGGATGGTGATGGCCTATCTGCATTGCGGACCGTCAATACTTCAACAGGTCCGTCTCCCGCAACCAGCCTTAAGCCGAGATCTTCCTGTAGGGCGGTGAAAATAGAAGGTCGGGAGGAGCGCTGGGTCACATCCGGTGCCCAGTCGAGCCTGAAATTAAAAAAGCCCTTTATCCCCGTCTTGTTGATCACCATGCGGTCCAACTGACCCGACAAAAAGTCCGCAAATGACGTGATGGATGATCCATACGCGATGAGATGACCATCTCTTGCCCTAAAAGATCCTTCGGGGAACTCTTTCCCATTTAGATTTTTGTGTAGTTTCGGCCCGTGTTTTGCTACGACTAAGGCGTAGACTGGGCGTCGCTCTGTTTGCCTGTGGACTACAAGTTTGAACCGTTCGGCCAACAATGATCTAAGCATCATCCGAACTTGGTCGTGCGTGGCTGCGGCATCTCCTTTCGCCACGACATCATATCCATCGGAATCTAGCCAATGTAGACCACCACCGGAAAATTGATAGTCGTGAATGTGATATGCGACCTTTATCAACATTTTCAACGTAATGTTCGTTGCGACCAGCCTTCCACCAGGTTGAAAACCGATTGACGAGCTCGATGATGTGTTCATGTTCGGTCTGATGGATGCGACTTCAAAAGTGAGCACTGGCGAAGTCGCAGTTTGCAACTCTGCTTGACTTCCGGACAAACCAGCCAAACCGAACAGGCAGGAACCAGTTATGGCCGCCACTCCCGCCGATGTGAGTAAAAGATTCCTGTGCATCTCTAATCTCTTAACAAAACGCCACGTTTACACACCCTCCGCGCAGATTCTAGCCGGACGGGGTATCGCTAAGGTTGGTGCTCGGAAAAGTTCGGCTCACGGCAGGTCACCACCAACGCACCGCCCTCATGTGCTAAACCGTATACACCGGCGATCTTTTAAGTGATAACAGCCGAAAGCGGGTGCTGCTCTAAACACACATCACTTTGCGGCGTAGCTACACCTTCGGCAATATAGGTATTATTTACAGCAATTAAAGATCGACGTTGTGCAGCAACATACGCCCGGGCATGCAAAGCAGTGCTCCCCGAAGCCACAACAGCACCAACTATCGCCACTGCCGCAGTTGGGGCCAGAACAGTTATTACAACCCGCCGCATATGCACCAGTAGGATGCGACGCGACGACTATCCCAACTGTAAGAATAACCGTGACGGCTATGTTTCGAATGACCTGTGCAAAACGCATAAACATCACTCCTTCGTATGTTACAAGTTAATGCTCCCGATCGATCTGGTGTCGCCCATGGGCGACATCCTATGGCACGGTAAGATTTAAGCTCCGGTGACTAGCGACCATAGGGACCTGCCCCTAGGGTTTGTCGACCCCCGGAGTATATCGACGACTTCTGTTTGGAGTGGCTGAGTGAGTTGTCCTATCCAGGAGCGCACGAGTTTTCCGGAGTTGTCGACGAGCAGAAGCGTTGGAGTCCCAGTCACGTAGATCGTTGACAGTTCCGTATCGCCAACTACAGGAAGAGCTACTCGATTGGTTTGGAGGAGACCTTTCGCGTCATCTGTTGGATCCGGGGCCACACATAGAAAAAATGCATGCAACCGGTGGCTTGCTTGATCAAGCGACAGCTGCTTATAGAAAGGCATGCTGGCCTCGTAGTAATGGCACCCTTTTCGAATTGCGACCAGCAAGGTCATCTTGTGATCACTCCACTTCACGTTCCTGATAGGCGGCATCTGTGTGCCGACTTTCAGTACATCGAGGTCAGATGTGTGACTCTGTTGAGGATGGGTCAGTAGCACATATACAAGTACACATGCCAATATGCCAATAGATATGTTGGAAAGGAGATAAATACCGTTTGTGATATCGGTACGTTTCCATCGGGAACCAAAAAACATACTCGTGAGCCCTCCTAAGTGGATTGGGGAAAGCAAATGCAGCTCATTATACGTCAATATAGGCGTGGTTGCAAACAAGTTATTAAGTCCATCGGCAGAAATAGTTTGATGTAAACACACATGGAAGTGCTATTAGTTAACGCGACTTATACTTAAGCGGTCATTGGCTTGCGGCGATAGAGCTGGCAGAATGTTGAACTTAATGCGCAGCCAATCGGTTTATGGGTTAACTTAGTAATAATCGTTTTTATTGAAACGGCGACGAGGCACTTTAGCGACGCAATCAGCCAGACCACATAGCGCGTTTGGACACGATTCTTCCGAAGCGCCAGGGCGAGCAGCACGATGGCAGCGATGAACAGCGTGGATTGCCATAGGTGAGCTGCCAGCAGAGCAGCCGGCAATATGTTTGCCAAAATCATCGCGACTTGTCCTTCTTTATCCCCATCTCACTTTGGTATCGTTTGCAGCGAACCCACTGATTGACAGCCTCCGTTGCCAACTCTTATGGGCAAGTCGTTTATCCGCAGAACTAGTTCGTCGAAGGCAGTTCCACGCGATCGACAATCAGCACTTTAACTGGCCCATTACTTGGCTGCAATTTCAGTCCAAGTTGCTCCTGGACAGCCGTGAATAAAGAGGGCCTTCCTTCCGCGTTTTCATTACCTATCGAGTCGTTAAACTGTGTTGCCGCCGAAGTGTGGTGCATCTGATCCGGATCCCATCGGAGCGTAAAATCATACTTGCCAGTAAGCCCTGTCCGATCCTCCACTGTCCGGTCTACTTGACTTGAGAGATTTTCTGCAAGAAGGGCGACGGATAGGGATTGCGCCGTCAGCACTCCATTATATAAGCTCATCCATTCATCCTTTGCGTCATTAGATGGCGTGATCTTTGGACCATGTTTGTTGACGATTAACTGATAGACCGGTGATCTTTTTGTGCTTTCGTGAACCGTAAGCTTGAATCGATCCGTCAGTAGCGATTGAAGCCTCGCCTCCAGCAGTGCTTTACGTTGGCTTACTGGGGTGTTTTGAGGATCTTCCGCCTTTGCGGTTATATCGTAACTCTTGGAATCCGCCCAGGAAGGCAATCCAACGATTTGGAAACCCTGAAGGCCATACGCATCCTGAATTAGAGTACCGATAGTTATCTTATGAGCCCGGAAACTACCACCTGGCTGAATTCGAGTGAACATGCCTGGGCCACTGGATTTCGCAGGCTTGATGGATGCCACTTCAAACGAGGCCGTGTTAGCGGTGGGACTGGACTGGGCGCGGCCTTCCGCCGCGTTCATCAAGCCAATAGACAATGGCACAGCCAGGGCCGCCATGGCAGCCGCAGCCAATAGCAGTTTCTTGTGGAGGTCGAGGCCGACTGCCATGCGCGGGGTCATGATGCGAACGATGCGCTTCTTCAGATCGGAGCCGGTGACGCCCGAGATGCACGCCAGAGGCGATTCGAGATAGAACTGGCACGCTTTCAGAATGCTCTCGGCATAGACTTGCGGTTGGTTGCCGAGCCGAAGCACTTCTTCGTCGCAGGCGCGTTCGCGTTCTTCCATCATGCGCGCGCCGATCCACCAGACCAGCGGATGGAACCAGAAGAGCGCTTCGACGAACATGTGAATGGCCGCAGCCAAATTGTCCCGGCGGCGAACATGGCAGAGTTCATGCGCGAAGATGCTCTCAAGATGTCTGGCCGAGAGATGCCCGGTGATACCTTCCGGCAACAGAAGGACGGGGCGGAAGATGCCGAATACTCCCGGTTCGAGCAGCGTCGGCGAGGACAACACGGGAACAGGAGCTTGGAACGGCCTTGGCGAGGCGGCTCGCATGATCGCACGAACCCGCATCCATCGCCTCCACCAGGAAAGGAGCACGGCAGCGAAGCCAACGAACCAAATCGAAAACAGAATGGTAATGACGGGGTTCCAAGCATTCGAAACAGCCGGCATCAAAACGGAAGTGGAAATCTCCCGCGCCGTGAACGGCTGGCCGATCTGTTGTACGGCGACAGAGAAAGTCGGGGTGGCTATGGGCGCCGCGGCGGGCCATCGCAGGTGCGCGCCGGCAGCGATTAACAACGCAAACGGGACGAGAAACTTCAGCGACGCGATCAGCCAAAGCGTATAGCGTGTTTGGGCACGATTCTTTCTCAACGCCAGCGCCAGCAGCGCCGCGGCAGCGGCAAACAGTGTGGATTGCCATAGGTGATTCGCCAGCGCGGCCGGGATTAATTTCGCCAGGATCATCGCGACTTGTCCTTCGACTCGAGCTCCCGGAGCGTTTCCTCGGCTTCCTTGACATCGTCGAGCGTGAGCTTGCCGGATTTAATCAGGTGCGCCATGA
Source organism: Bryobacterales bacterium KBS 96 (assembly GCA_000381625.1). GTDB lineage: Bacteria > Acidobacteriota > Terriglobia > Bryobacterales > Bryobacteraceae > KBS-96. The sequence continues at coordinate 4,420,388 of KB906767.1, read as the reverse complement.
CGGGCTGGGTGCGGCCGCCGAACAGAGCCAGCAAATCGTCAATCAATCTCCGCTGGGCGGCATCGCGAGAGACCGCGGCCTGAAAAATATGAAAGTTGCCGACCTTTTTCACGCGCTGCACCGCGCCTTTCCCTTCGAGACGATAGACGGTGGTCTGGATTGTTGTGTAAGCCGGACGGCGTTTCCCGGGAAAGCTCTCCTGAATTTCACGGATGGAAGAGGCGCCTCGGGTCCACAGCGCTTCCATGATCTGGAATTCGAGCTTCGTCAACTTAGGTTGGGCCATTTACTATATCCGCTTGTTAGTCTACTACGACTGTATGCGAAGTCAAGACTAAAGCTGCCCATGACCCTGCGGGCCACCAAAGTTGATGAAAATGGGTCACCGATGGCAATGAAAACCGGCGACAGCATCTCGTGCGCAGGCGCTTGGTAGAGCAGATCTCCGAGCGATAAGCACTAGCTAACGTGTCAATACCGGAACATCCCATACATTTCGTACCGGGCACATGGTATACACTTTTCTCGATTTTGGTTAGCGAATCCCCAGGATTGGGCACTCGAAGATGCCGCTTACCCGGTTGACAGCACCGCCGCCTGTCTCACCATGGGGACGGCTGGTGAAGCGGAGGCGGGCCCAGATCGAGCCGATGCCTGTAGTCCCTTCCGATCTCGGGCCGACCCTTTGCTATCCCGACAATCGGGCGTTGCTCAAAATCCGCTGAAGCGAACCCAGAAGCTTTCTTGCCACGCCGCTCCAGGAGCCACCGTCTCCAACTCGGAATATTTACCGTCGTGCGCAAGATTGACGCCATTAGTAATAGCTGTCATGGGCTCGAAACAAATGTAATTCTGGCCGGGAGGCGCATAAACCACAGCAACCTGGTATTTAGGTCCGTAGATCACCTGAATCTTTTTAGCTCCGGCTTGGACCGAAAACGTTGCGTGGCCGTCTTTGGCCCGCACAAGATCGGTGAATCCATCATCGAAGGTGTGATTCTTGAGAGAGACCTGTTCCGGCAGGTCATTCGCGGTAAATTCCCCGGTTGCGACCAGTCGGGCATCCGTCTCGATGTGTTTGCGCGCCGCTATATGGGCCGTCCATTCGGCGCGTGGCACATAGGGAATGTTGAAGTACGGATGAAATCCAAGCACAATCGGCATCGCCTCAGCACTCAGGTTTTTCACTGTCGTGCTCACCTGAAGGCCGCCATCCGCAAGGGTGTAAGTCATTTCGTATTCGTGCGCAAACGGCCAGTTCGCGATCAGTTCCGGATATTTCCAAAACGGTAGCCGGCTGGTAACATGCGCGGATTTCCTATCGGCTTTCACCTCCGTCACTTCCCAAAGCGGCGACGAGGTCAACATTCCGTGTATGGCAATGCCGTCAGAGCCTACGTGCACACTGCCGAGGTCCGAGTTGAACAGATATCTTTTGCCATCGGCCCAAAACCCTCCGCCGGAGATACGATTCGCCCAAGGCGCCAAAAATGGAATGCCGTTGAGCCCCGGTCTTCGACTGTTCTTAAAGGCCGCCAGATCCGGCGATGGAAAGTAGAGGAGATTCTTTCCATGCACCTTCAGCTCGTAAGCACGATTGCCGACGGTTGGCACGATTGAGACGTCAACGCCGAGCGCGGTATCCCTCAAATGAACAACCGCGACTCCGTGGTCCGTCGTCTTCTCGGCGGTGTATCTGCTCGCCGCGAGAGTAACGACCGGCAGCGCAAGCAGGATCAAATAGCGTCTCATGGGATTCTCTCCATTCTCTACGTATCGCCGGCACGTTTCACGAAAAACGAAGCTCGTTCGGGCTCCGATCGGCCTATGACATGATGGTCCCTTTCATTTGAGCCTGTTATGAATTGGCCTCGCTTATCCCGAGTTTTATGGATCACAGTTCCGATCTGCGCGATATCAATCTTGACAGGCTTGTCGCCTCGTGAAGGCGATAAATCAGGATGGACCCGGCTGTCCAGCCGCACTCATGACCTGCCGGAGCCTGGCGCGTCTCCTGAGCAGACCGGCATACTGGCTGCTCATCTGGATCCCGATTCGCCGGCTACGGATTTCGTGATGAGCTTTCGAGTGACCGGCCCGGCGCTCGTTTGGTATCGACGCGTTCCAACGGGCTGGCTTCGCTATCCGATTGAACCCGAGTTCCTCACAATCGAAGCGGGCGGCGCTGCTTACGATATCGATGGAGATGGAGACTTGGATATCGTATTTGGGAACGACTGGCAAGGCAATAGACTTTGGTGGTGGGAAAATCCTTACCCGAACTACGATCCGAATGTTCCCTGGAAACGGCACGTCATCAAAAGCAGCGGGGCGAAGCAGCATCACGACCAGGTGTTCGCGGATATCAAAGGAACTGGAAAGCCGCAACTAATTTTCTGGAACCAGCAGGCTAAGGCAATTTACCTCGCGGATATTCCGAGCGAGCCGCGCCACACAGAACCGTGGCCCTACGTCGAAATCTTTAACGGCAACGCTGGTGAAGGTAAGAACGGAGCAGCATTGTACGCGGAGGGCATGGACGCTTATGACATTGACGGTGACGGGAAAGTAGACCTATTGGCGGGAAATTACTGGTTCCACCATGAAGGCGGCAATCGGTTCCGGCCAATTCGTGTTGGGGTAATCGGTGGACGCATCAGAGCGGGACGGTTCAAGCCATCGAAGTACCCACAAATTGTGATCGCGCCAGGCGATGGATCGGGCTCCCTGATGATCTATGAATGCCAGGGCGATCCGATGAATTCACTCGATTGGAAGGGAAGAAAGCTTTTGGATCGCGACATGATTCACGGGCACACCCTGGAATTGGGCGATGTCAATGGCGACGGCCATCTCGATATTCTGGCGGCGGAGCAAGGCAAATGGAATGGTGGCCCGCAGAAGTTAGACAATCCCGACGCGACAGCCTGGATTCTTTACGGCGACGGCAAGGGAGGCTTCACCACGTCCCTGCTGGACGAACACGAAGGCTGGCACGACGGTAAACTGGCCGACGTCGACGGGGATGGCGACCTCGATGTAATTCAGAAGCCCTACGCATGGGATGCGCCGCGCATCGACATATGGCTGAATCGTGGAACCGGAAAGGTTCGAGCCTGGACGCCAAAGCAGGCTTCGTCCGTAAAGCGGCCGCGAGGGACGTGATTTGCGTAGAATGTTTCGCGGAGAAAGGCTTCGATATCCTTTGTGAGTCATGACGATAGTTTCAGCCGGCTATCTTCTAATTCCCATCGGTGGAATTTATTCAACTGGCAGCGCAAACGTCAAGACAGCGCCTCCCGACGGCATCGTCACATACTGCTTGCCGTCCAGTTCGTAGGTGATCGGCGAAGTCACCAGGCGGCTGCCCGTGTTCACCCTCCACAGCAGTTTGCCGGTGTCGGCCTGCAGCGCCATCAGGTAGCCATCCTCATCCCCGGCGAACACCAGGTTCCCCGCGGTGGCCAGCGTGCCGGCCCAAGGAGACGAATACAACGGAAATTTCCACTTCATTTCTCCGGTCAGCGGATCAATCGCCGTCACCCGGCCTGTTTGACGTTCCTGCGGTTCCGCTTGAACGCTCGTGGCCCAATAGCTGGTTCCTTCTTTGTAGACCGGCGGTTTTGAAAAGAAAATATCGCACCCTTCGCGCACGTTGACATAGAAGAGCCGCGTTAATGGACTATAGGATGGAGCCATCCAGTTGGTTGCGCCTGAACACTGCGGGCAAATGACCGTGCCTTTCTCTGTTGGCTCAAGATTCGCGACTCGAATTGGCCTCCCTTTGCTATCGATTCCAGTTGCCCAAGTCGTCTTCACAAACGCCTTCGCCGACAAAAACTCGCCTGTTTCCCGGTCCAGAACATAGAAGAACCCGTTGCGGTTGGCCTGTACGAGCAGTTTCCGGCTCTTCCCCTGCCAGGGAAGGTCCAGCAGCATCGGCGTTTCGGTGGCGTCGTAGTCGTAGGTGTCGTGGGGAGTGAATTGGAAATACCACTTCATCTTGCCCGTATCCGCGTCGAGCGCTACCACCGAGTCGGTGTAGAGATTGTCGCCAAGACGAACCGAACCGACAAGATCCGGCGCCGGATTCCCAATGCCCCAAAAAATCGTGTTCGATTCGGCATCGTAAGTTCCGGTCATCCACGTTGAGCCGCCGCCGTGCTTCCAGGAGTCGCCGCTCCAAGTTTCATTACCTGGTTCGCCGGGCATAGGTATCGTGCGGAAACGCCAGACTCGTTTGCCGGTGTTCGCGTCGAATGCCTCAATCGAGCCGCGGATACCATAATCGCCGGCGACAGGGCCGAGAATCACCTTATCTTTCACAACTAGAGGAGCCTCGGTCCCGCCATAGGAGCCTCCGGCGGACGAGGCCACTTCTGTGTTCCACAGCAACAGACCATTCCGTCTATCGATGGCTAGCAAGCGTGCATCCGGCGTGAAGTAGTAGAGGCGATCACCAAGCATTGCCAAGCCGCGGTTCAGCATCCCGCAGCAATATTTCGCCGCCTTGGGGATATGGTATTGATAACGCCACAATTGCCGTCCGGAACGCGCATCGATGGCGTCAACAGTAGCGTCCGGAGTGGTGAAATACATGACACCATCGGCGACCAAAGGAACCGTTTCGAATGCGCCGGGAGCGTTCGTCTGAAACATCCATTCCAAACGTAGCTTGCCGACATTCCCGTCGTTAATCTGTTTTAAATTACGGAACCGCGTGGCGTGATAATCGCCCCAATACGTCAGCCACTCGGCCGGATTGTTCTGCGCGTGTATCAGATTCTCAAACGTGATGTCGGCGCCGTAGGTCCGGCACATCATCAGGGCAAGTGACAACAGGAGGACGGTCTTCACCGCATCCTCGGTTCTTTGAACAAACCAATCAAACTGCTGAGGTGGGCAAGCAAGGTCTTCAGATCCCTGTTGCCAAGTTTATACGCCGCGTCGGAAGCCTTTTTCCCGCCACCTCTGCGTGCGTGTATCCTGCTTGTTAGAAACTATATTTCAATCCAAACTGGATGTTACGAGCGCCTTGTGATGTTTGGATAAGCCCCAGATTCGTCCCCAAACTGGTGAAACTCTCCTCGCATCCGGCGGCCTGCGGTAGCCTCCCGCGCGGAAGTGATGTTTTCCGGCCCGAAAGCCGGCGAGCCTTTCACGCGCCGACGCGCCCATTTCGAGCACAGATTTAGCTTTAATGGCTGGGCAATATCTCATTCAATTTTGACAGGACAGCCGCTCAGCCCGCGAAGACGAGAGAAAGTCAATCTGAAGTCACCAACACACGGGCTTGAGCACTCAGATCGCGGTGGCTCGCCTTGGGTGTAGCGAATTTGAGCGCTATCCCTGTTGGCGCCGAAACATACTCCTGAACGTAAAACGTCCCGCCCACATTCACCAGCTTCAGATAGCTGCGCTTCGAAACCACTCCGTTGCCGACAATTATTGGAAGCGCCATCTGGGATCCGGAAGCGCTTTGCAGAAAGAAGATGCGGCTGTCGGATGCCGACTCCGGCGTGGTGAGCGTGTACTTGCCGGCGTGTAGAACGGCACGCCCCCAATGGGCCTCGAACGGAAGATAGAACGTTGCTTTCTGCGCGTTGGCTTGCGCCGCGCCTAAGCCGAGCGCGGCCACAAATGCGGAAGCGGTAATTAAACGGGTCAGACTCCAATTCATGGTATTTCTCCTGTTCTTCTGGGAACCACGTAGGTTCGGAATTCGTACAAGGTGTCAGACGAAAGCGACGCGGTACAGACCCGTCAAGAGGAGATCAGGAAATTATCAATTGCCAAGATGTTGTTTCAAAAGAGAGTTGGGAAGGGAAGTTAATTGCAGCGATGAGCATGGATACATCGACCCATCTGCCTTATCCCGTATCATGAGCGCACCGGGTAACAACTCGCTGGGCCGCGTGTACGGGCCATGGAAGCTGCGCTTCGGGACGTTTGAAGTAGATCTGCGGAACCGGGAATTGCGTAATCGCGGCATCCGAATCAGACTCCAGGAGAAGCCGTTCCGGATACTCGAACTGCTGCTTGAACGTGCAGGCGACGTGGTAACGCGCGAAGAGCTTGTTCAGCGACTGTGGCCATATCTGCACGTCAACTTCGAGCGGAGCTTGAATACAGCGGTCAACAGTCTTCGTGAAGCCTTAGGCGATTCATCTCGCCACTGCCGTTTTATAGAAACGCGGCCTGGGCTCGGATACCGCTTTGTTGCACATGTGGAAGAAGTATCCGACATAACCTTCAGTTTGCCCGCCGCTGCAAATACCGTCACCCCGACGACGTTCGGAACGTATGAGGATTATCTAAAGGGCCGGCACTTTTACGAAAAGATGAGCGAAGACGATCTTCGCAAGAGTGTCGCGCATTTCGAATCGGCCATTGTGCAGGATGCATACTACGCGCCCGCCTACGCCGGGCTAGCCGATGCCTACACATCGTTTGCGTTCTTCGGGATGCTTCCTCCGGTTGAAGCGGGATCGAAAGCGAAAGCCCTGGCCATGAAGGCTCTCCAGATGGATACCGCGTTGCCGGAAGCGCACACAACGTTTGCCCTTGTTAAAGCTTCGTTCGAGTGGGACTGGGCCGCTGCCGAAATGGGGTATCGGCGGGCGCTGGAGTTGAACCCAAACTATGCGGACGCCCATCATCGATACGCTATGCTCCTTTCGAGAATGGGGAGAACAACCGACGCGATAAGGCAAATACGCCGCGCCCAGGAATTGAATCCGCTTTCGCTCACGATCAGCACGGAAGCCGGCTGGATTTTTTGCATGGCTCAAGACTTCCCTTCCGCTATCGAGCAATGTTGGAAAGTGCTCGGAATTGAGCCGGCGTTCGCACCTGCCCAGTACACGCTCGGTCTTGCCTATGAGCGATTGGGAATGATGGAAGAAGCGATCACCGAATTTGAGAACGCGCGCACCTGCTCCGGAAACAACCCCGTCATGGCAGCCGCTCTTGCGCATGCATACGCAGTCGGCGGGATGTCGGATGAAGCAGTGGACATTCTGCGGGTACTCGAGGAGACCTCGAAGGGGCGTTATGTCTCGTCCTACTGGACAAGCATGATATGGACCGGGTTAGGCGCGCACGACCGTGCCTTGGATGAAATCGAGAACGCCTGCAAACATCGCGATGTGTGGCTAACATGGCTGCACGCGGAGCCCCGGTTCCATCCCATCCGGTCACAGGCACGATTTGGGCACGTGCTGAAATTGCTAGGGTTGATCCAGGCAGATTCAGCGATATGCAAGTTGTGATCAACGGCAGGCTATTGCTGGTCCAGATGGCCACCGACAGCCAGGAATTGCAATTTCCACTGATCGGCGGAGTGCATGTCGGCGGCATATTGCTCTGGCGTATCGCGAATCAGAGCGCGTTCTCGCAGAATATTCGATAGAAGAAGCAACGGCCTGGAAGATTTGCCATTCAGCTCCGACGCCCTCTTGGCATTCGCAATGGCGTCTCGAATGAGGCCTCCATATTGATTCCGAAGCGTATGACGAAGGTCGGAATCGGGAATGGGGCCAACATTCTTGCCGAAGCGCGCCCTGGCCCGCTGAATGGCAGGGCCGAATTCATCCCGCTCGAGATTGGCGAGGTGAAGATAGAGGGCCGCATCACCCGGCTGGAGATCCACGACACGCCTCAATAAATCCTGTGCATTCTTATATCGATCGGACCGTTCATTTGCATCCATCGCACGTTCGGCAAGAGTCGCCTCGAGCTTGGAGAGCTCAATGAGCGGCCCAGGCTCCGACGGCGAGAGATCGCTTGCCTGCTTTAGGTGATTTTCAGCGCGTTCGGCGGTATCAACGTCATTAGAGGGTCTGACGGTATCCGCCATAATCTCTCTGGACAAAGCCACTCCGAGGCCTTCGTGCGCTTTGGCCGAGGAGGGATTAAGATCTATTGCTTTTTGAAACATCTCCGCGGCTTCGTGAAGCCGATTTTGCTTCAACGAAGCGTTGGCTTCTCTTAGCAGTACGTTTATGTCTGTCGAATCGCTTCGAGTCTGTCCATAAGCGGAGACGACCGCTAAGAAAAGGAGAGCCCCACGCATCGTCTGTGCAACTAAATTCGCCATCAATTCCCTCCCCTCGCCTGCGCGTCCTGAACTCTCAGATGTAACGGCCACAAAGCCCGTTTCCTCTTCGAAGGGATTTTACATCGGTGGGACGCCACCGGAACGTAACCCTTGAATGTCCATCTGCCCCTACGCACCAAGCGGCCGCGGTTTTGTTCGTGCCTTTTTACGCCAAGTCCTCTATCGGCAGGGAGTTACTTAATAATATCGACAACAGCGGCAGGCTCGGCGGCAGCCCTAGAGAACTCCTGTATTTTATAAGGCGGCAATTGCATCCCGTCGTCATCGTCCTCACGTGTCTCCAGAAACGTTTCGAAGAGCGTTGCATATAAACCGTTTCGGCGAGCCAATCGATCCTGCCGTACTCGGAGAAATTCAAAACGAAACGGCGAAAAGCGCTCCGCTTCTTCTAGGAACGCTGCCGAAAAAAAGTCGTGCGAGTCAGCCACGGCCCTAATAATGAGCGATTGCCAACTTGTCTTCAACAGCTCCTTCAGGATCGCGGAGCCATTGGGCAAATGGTCCATCCGGCTTCCTACCGCTTTGCCGAAATTCAAGAGTTGAATCGCAAGATCGTCCAGCGGCTTACCGGATGCGGCTGCTCGCGAAAACAGTGTGGCTGAACCGCACCGCATGTCCTCGCGTATGTCCTGCAAATCGTCTCCCAATTGAAGAAGGACACCCCACTCGAACGCAAATCGACTTTCTTCTTCAGCAAGGCAGCCAAAAATCAGGCAAGCGTCAGCTAATACGGAACTACCGCCTTTCGCACAACTCACTCGCAACAGGTCGGTATCGTCGCAATGGCTCTGGCTTGTTAGTTGCAGTTGAATGCTCTGTTCCTGCGCTTGATGGATCGCCAGCAGGCAATCGAAGACGTGCGGGTAGCGCGCCCGGGGATATTGGACTTCTATCAACTCGATCAATGTCCGCAGCGCCGCCTCACGGTGACTTGTTGTAGAAAGATCTTCACCCAGCAACAGGCGACGGAAGCGCGCACTGAAACAGAGTTTCGCCTCAGCGGATACTTCTTCATGATCGAGGTAGTTGTCGCTATATGGATATAGGAGGCTATACGCCAGGATCGACGGCGTAATTCCCACGGGCGCCCCGAACAACGGTTGCAATCCGCAGGCAGTCCAGGCATTTCGGCACGCCTGAATGATATCGGCCATACCCAGGGTCGGATCGAAGCGTCGCGCCCATTTTGCCAGGTTAGTACCCACTGGCAGAAACTCGTCCGTGAGCACCCCAATTGCTTCTTCTTCAAGGTCTAGCGCGGCGGCCGAGAACCGCGCGAACGATGCCACGAGTCGATTCTGCGCCTCGATACGTTCCGCTCTGGCCCGAGGGGCACGTCTCATCTCCCGCTCAACAGTTCGAAACTCTTTGTCGTACGCCTCCTCGCGCTTCTGCTGTTCCTTGGGGCTGTATCGCCGACCGCCATGCGGCCATTGAGACAAATTGCTGCTCCAAACGTCAATAGTCCGCGCAACCTGAGTCTCTATCCACTCCCAGTTGTAAATGTGCTCCATCCACTTAAAGATTACGGCGAGCCGAGGAACTTTGTTCGCCTTAAGCAGTCTTCAGCCGCAATCTTCCCTTGTAAGGACGACCCAGATCTAACACTCGTTATGATTCTTGCGGCGCCGGACTAGCGCATCTGGGACAAATGTGAGTCCATTGTTCTTCGCTCAACCACCAGAGACTTCGGCCGTAAGTTGCAGCAGTAAGCGACCCACTTTCGTGATGATAGACCAGGTCAGTAACGATTGCGTTGGGCAGATTGGCTGAAACGTCAAACCAGCCATATTTTTCATTTATTTTCTCAATGTTGCCGCCAGAAGTGTGTAGAGCCCAGACACCGGCATCATTTCCCACGAAAATGTGTTTTTTATGTTTGTCCCAGGTGACCACATTGTGATGCACGTTTGGGAGATTAGCGTCTTTGGCGTCAGCATCGCTCAAGTCAATCCATCTGTGCTCGCCGTCAAACCAGAGCACGTGTGGTAGGGGATGCTTCCGATCGAAACCCATTAACGTAACGACGATTTTTCTGGGGTACTCCGGATGCGCTTCAATGCGAGTGATTGTGCGGGCGACCCCAAATATCGATCGTTCGTGCAGATCTTTTCGCCACTCCATCGGTTTGGCATAGAGTTCGCCAGCCTTATCGTTCCACCGATTTCCTCCGTCCTCGCTTTTGAAGATGTTGCCCTTTTCCGTCCCCACATAGATGAAATTCGAATCCTTGTCCGCGATTTCAATGGCCGTTATCGGACTGCCATCCAGATCGCCCGATACCGGCTTCCAGTCAACACCATCGTTGTTCGTTCTCCAGACACGCGTGGATCCTGTAAAGACAATGTTAGGATCGCGCGGGTGCATGGCAATAATGGCCATCCAGATTTTGCCTCGTTCCTCGTCGTCGGCCTCTTCAGGAGTCACCTCCTCCCAGCCGTTATGCCTCCGATGACGATAAATAACCATGTTTTGACTTGAGCCGTAGACGTGCAAAGGATCGCCGGGATCAAAGACGGTCCAACCGCCATCCCCGTCGAGGATATTAACGAAACTGTGGGTCGGGCGAGGGCTCTCGGGAGTTTTGTTCTTCGCTTCTGGTTCTTGATAGGTGCTCGCCGCTGGCGCGCTGAGTTCGAATGGTTTCCGCGAGAGGAGGTCCACGACAGGCTTGGTTGAGACGTTTGTGATGCCTGAGGCATCGAAATTGATCATTCCCCCGTTGCCGGCTTGCAGGTGAGTTCCATATCCTGCGCTGTCGAGCTGCAGTTGATCGCGAACATGCACACCCATAACCTGGTCAACCCCGAGTTGCAATTCGGAATGGGTCGGCACGTATCCAATTCCCGACCCTTGAAAATCGGTCATCACCGAGGCGTTGTCTTGCGTTCCGCCGGCGACGATCAGCTTGGGACTGCCAGGCGACCCGAATGAAGCGGCCACATCGATGTCAAAAAACATCGTAATCTCCAAGCCACGAGTAAGGCATTTCCACGTCATCCCCTCATCGGTGCTCACATCCACACCTCCATCGTTGGCGCTGTATAAGCGGTCCTTTGCCGGCCAGAGCAGGGCATGGTGATCCGCATGCGAGTAGCCAAGAGATCCAGGCGCGGCAAACCACTCTGTTACTTGAGTCCACGTTTGCCCGCCATCGGTGGAGCGATGCAAATCGGTTGCACCGCAGACGATAAGGTCCGCATTGTGCGGACTTACTATCAGGCAATTGACGTAATTTAGATTGCCACAAGCCGCGAAGTGCTTGGCGCCCAGCGAAACCCAATGATCGCCGCCATCGGAGCTCCGGAATAAGCCGAGACATCTGCCATCTGTAGCGCCGACAAATGCATACACGACATTCGCGTTATTTTCCGCAACTGCGAGCCGGGTCCGGCCAAACTCCCGCCCAGGCGGCAAGCCGCGTGTCAACTGCTCCCATGTTGCGCCCTGGTCTCTCGACCGCCAGATGCCGCCCCGGTCGAACGAGGCCGAGATGGCGGCCAGAATGACCTCCTCCCCGTCCTCAGTGGGCGTTTTGGCCAGTACAATTGAATGGCATCGGTAATCGCGATCTTTAAAGATTTCCTGATTGGGGCAAAGCCCTAATCTTCCCGCGCAAGCATTATCCAGCTTAAAGGTTACGCGGTCCCATTTGTCATCTTCATTGTCTGGATTCGTCGAGAAGAAGATACCGGAACGATCGGGCTTGCTCGAATCGTCTTCCTGCTCGTCCGAAAGCACCACCCCGCCCACCCAGACGAGACCGCGATCAGCGAGGATAGTGCTAATTCGGTGCGGGAACGCCTTACTAGCTTTCCTAAGCCATTTCCAGGTCTTACCGTTATTTTTTGAAGAGAACAGGCCAACTCCCGGAAAGCTGTCGGCCGCATCATAAGCATGACCAGTTCCGCAATAAAGGATGTTGTTTTCTTTATCGATCGCCAGCGCGCCGATGTTGTGCATCTGAAAGGGAAGCGAATCATCCGGCATTTCAGGCGCACCGGCCATTGCTGTCCAGTTGTACTGTAATTTAGGATCTACGCTTCCGCGCCAGAGACCGCCGCAGGCGGCGCCCGCGATGAGATCATTACCAGACCCGTCTAGGTTTATCAGGCAAGTGACTCGGCCGCCAACGTTATCGGGGCCCATGGGCTGCCATCGCTCCCCGCAAGCTTTCCGTGCTGACCGCCACCTTTCCAGTGCTTCTTTACAAGCCGTGCTGTACCCCGACTTCAGCCGCTCCGTGAAAACGGCCGACTGTATCTTGCCTTCGTCCTCTTCGAAACCGATCTCTTCAGAAAGCTGGTCTTCTTCCCTAGGCCGTTCCATGCCACGAGGGCGATTCGTTCCACGAGGGCGGTTGGTTCCCCGAGGTCGATTGGTTCCGCGCGGCCGATTGGTTCCAGGCGGTCCGTAGCTTCCGCGGGGGCGGTTCGCTTCCCGCGGCAATCGCATCGTACGTGGATTTAGCGGTGGTCGATCGTCATTAGCCATGTTTTCTTCTCATTTCAGGCAGTTTTGTCACGTCACCAATTCAGGCCGAATCTAGCGAAAAACCAATCGTCGTCGTGCTTGCGCCGGAGTTTCAGTTCAGATCCCCGCAATTCCACGTCGCTTTTGCTTACCAGTTCTAGAGCGGCTGTGAATGCCGGGTATTCCTTGAGCGCATCCAACACGCGGAGGCGGCGAGAACTCGAAAAATGCAAAAGTGCCATTCGCAGTCGATTGTGCAGCACCGTCCGCCAGTCAACTGCATACGGGATCTGGTCGTGGAACTCGTGCTGTATATCCACCGTGGGAACGAGCCAAAGCTCATAGCCGAGCAGCCATAGCCGCAGGCTAAACTCGCAATCCTCCACGCCGTAGCGGATCAGCATCCGGTCGAAACCGCCGGTTGCTTCGAAAACGTTGCGGCGCATCGCCATACAGGCGCCGGGGAGAAGGGGAACCGGGTAGGGGCTATTTCCCTTGCAATTCAGCCATTCCACATTCAATTCCGGGCCCCCTGGTCGAAGACCAAAGCCCTTTCGGGAGCCGGCGTCGCGATCGGAAATACAGGGCGCTACTGCGCCGATGAGCGGGTCTTCCAGCAAGTCCAGCATCGGCTGGCGCCAGTTCTTGGGGAAACTGAGATGGGCATCGCAGAATACGATTACGTGCCCATCGGTCCGGTTTGCGCCGTAATTCCGCGCTCGCGCCACGCCCAAGCGTCGTTTCGGCCGGGCTATCCTTACAAACCGGTTTGTGCGATCCAGGAAATCGGTTGAATGATCCGAGGAACGATCATCAACTACCAGAATTTCATGGTTTGAGGGAAGCGTGTCTCGGAGGTTCTCCACTGTCAGGCGAAGGTTCAAGCCTTCGTTGTGTGTAATCGTCACGACACTGACTTTCGTATTCGATTTGGCGCCGAATTGCATGCACTGTTCCGTAGTTATTCACTATCAGTACGCGTAAATGGCGCCCAGAAGAGGCCGAACTCTTACTAACCAAGAACGTAGAGTTCCAAACGAACCGCGGCGAGAACGCCACTCGGATTCAGCCAAGCTTAGATGTTGTGTTGCGTTTAGTTATCACGCCATGATAATCATGTCAAGGCTTTTCTAATATGTCTGGTTCATCCCGTCGTTTGGTTTCCTGCATTATGGCGACGCGAGATCGCTGCGAGTTCATTCCGGAGGCCCTACGTTGCTTTTCGCGGCAGACTTACCAGGAATCGGAGCTGATTGTGGTCGATGACGGAAGGAAGTCCGTGGGAGATTTGTGCCACGGCATACCTCGCGTTCGTCATATCCAGCTCTATAAGTCGGCGAACACCGGGACCAAGCTCAACATCGGGATAGAGCGGGCGCGAGGCAATATATTGCAAAAGATGGATGACGACGACTACTACCATCCTGATTTCCTAAAGTTGGCCGTCGCACGACTGCCATCCCAACCCTCTGTGCGAACGCTGGTCGCTTGGGATTGCTTCTTAGTTCTTCTGGCCGGAGAAATGCAGCTTCGCCACTCTGGCCACGGCTGGGAAGCAGGCGGGACGTTTTGCTTTCATCGCAAGCTTTGGGAGCAGAAGCCGTTCCGCGATATCGCAAAAAACGAAGATTATTGGTTTGTGAACGATCATCGCCCGTGCATCCGGCGAGTGTGCGCCGCCGATTACTACATGCTGGTTCGGCACGGCCGAAACACCTGGCAACTTATGTCCGGCGAACGCGTTGACTCGCAGTTCCGATCGCTGCCGCTGTATTGGAAGCAACTAGAGGCCGTTGTCCCTCCCGAAGATCTTACGTTTTATCGTTCGCTACAGTATCGCGCCTCGCTTGAGCGGCGAACCAGTCCGTCCGGCGATTAGATTTACTCAATGGAAAATAGACGGCATCCAGCGTGACAAAACTCCTTCGGGTGCGATCGTGTTGCGCTCCTCCATCCAGATATTGCCGGTCAGTTCACTCATGGCGAAGACAAGCTTGTCATGGGTTAGCGACAATCCGATTAGATCCGGATGGTCTATCCGCCGAAGCGATTCGCGGGAATCGTGAAAGTGTCTGACGGCGAGTGCCATCCCCTGTGGCTGCTTTGTAGTAGGGTTCAGACGCTGCGCCCAGATGCAGCGGAAACCGTCTCGCTCGGAAAGGAAGTAAAGCAAGTTGCCGTCTAGCGACCAGGCTACGTCGCCATCTACTTGCAAACCATCCGTTACGGGAATCCAGTCCGCCTCCCTGGCGCCGCGTCCGTCGCGGATTGGCGAGATGAACACCTTCTTATTAACGGACTTGTCTAGAGCGGCATGGAACGCAAGCCAGTGAGCGTCTGGTGAGAAGCGTCCCTGGTAAAGAAGGTGGTCTGGTCGATCCGAATGGACCACGGAAGTAATTCGATTCGAGGGCACGTCGATCATCATCACATCGTTCGGCGGATCCAAGGCCTCGAACAAAACCTTCTGCCCCCCGACGGAAACGTCAGAGGGCGGACCGCACCGTTTGCAAATTTTTTTCGTCGCGCCGCTCAGCCTGTCAACGGTGTACATCTGGTCCATACTGTTGACATACACCACCGTGTTCCCATCCGGGCTGATACGCGGACGTAACCAGCTCGCGCTCTCGGTAGTCCTCGAGTTTTGACTCGTAAGGATCGATTCCTCTCCAGTTTGAAGCTCGCGTAGCCGCAACGACCAGATGTTCGATCGAGCGGTAATGAAGGCTATCTGCGCTCCGGCGGCAGAGATCGACGGAGCCGCGGCATAGGACGCACCTGGCGTTAGATTCAATATTTCGCCCGTGACTCGTCCGGCGGCGGCATCGATCGGAAGGCTCCAGATATTCACACCTCCAACCAGGCTCGAGAAAAACATGCGCCTTGACCCGTCGCTCGCCTTTGCGTTCACGGAGGCGTGTAGATCGTGCGACGTTGTAAAGCTTCGACGAATTGGGGCGCCGATCACCTTCCCGGCGGCCGAAATTGGAACTTCCCAGAGGTTGGTAGTGTCCCCCTGCATGGCCGAGAACAGTATCCGCTGCTCGTCCGGCAGCCAAGCGATAGGAGTGATCCAATCATTTCCCATCGGCGGCTTCAGATTCTGCGCGCTGAAGGAGTCGAGCGCGAACGTCTTGACGGCAGGACCGCCGTCGAGAGGCGCCACCCACCAGTCAACACTGACACTCGAATCCTGCTTCGTGTCCGGCTTGCCGACGAGGAGCAGCCGTTTAGAATCCGGCGCCCAAATGGGCCAGTATGTGGCAACCAGACCGGCATCCAGCGGCGTTGCCGGACCGCCGGTTGCAGGCTTCACCCACACTCGAGATGAACCAGGAATAAAACCACTGCCAGGCAATCCCACCCAATAGGCAATCCAGTGTCCGTCGGGCGAGTAGGAAGGACCGAATCCACCTTGCGCGAGAAGTTGGGCTTGGCCACCAAAAGTCGGAATCTGGTACACACCTCCGCCGTTCCGGTCGGACCGAAAAACGATCCGGGTATCGTCGGCCGAGAAGGAAGGCGCGTAGTCGTCCGCATCGCTCCGCGTCAAACGGATTGGGGGCGCGTCGCCGTCGACCTGTCGAAGGTACAAACTGAGGTTCCCGGCGCTGTCGCGGTCCGACGCGTAGACGAGCAGTTTACCGTCGTGAGAGATTGCAGGATAATCATTTAGCCCGAAATCGCTCGTGATCTGCCTGATTTCACGCGACTCCTGTGGAGTGGTAAACCGGAGCATGATCTCTGGCGCGACCAGCAGTGCTCCAAGAAACACGATACCCGCAATCGCAATGGATAAACGCTTTCGCGCCCACGCGACGAAGTGAAATCGTTGAGCCACGGGAGGAATGGCGTCCATGCGGACTGGGGAAAGGTCGACCGTGACGGCGTCCGCCTCGGCGCCGACCGCGACAAAGTCGACTGCCACAGCCTCCGGACGGATGGCATGCACAACCTCCAACGCCGCCTTGAACCGCCGTTCGGGGTCGTGTTCCAGGCAGCGGCGAATCGCGTTCTCCCATCGCGTAGGGAGCGGCGGCGAAAGCGGCAGAGGCGAATCGCTCCTAACGCCGCGCTTTCCGGATACCATCTCCCGGATGACTACGCCGAAGGAATAGATATCGGACGCGGCCGTCGCCACTGCCCCCGGCCAGAACAGTTCGGGTGCAATGTACCCCATTGTGCCTGGCGGGTTGCCGTCCGCGGTCCTCGTGTTCATGGTCCGAGTGGTGCTCACGCTGCGTGCAAGGCCGAAATCGGTCACCACCACGCGGATGTTGGCCTTCTCGGAGGCCAATATAATGTTGGCTGGCTTAAAGTCGCGGTGAATGATGTCCTTTGCATGCGCGGCTGTAAGCGCCTCGGCCATCTGTTCTATGAGAGGAAAAGCCTCTTTCACGGACATCGGGCGGCGGCGGAGCGCCGCTGCCAGGGTTTCACCCTCCACCAGTTCCATGGTGAGAAAGCAAATTCTTTCCCCTTGTGCATCGTGGTGGCCGACATCGTGAACCCGGCACACGTGCCGGTTCGTCACGTTTCGAGCCAGCCTGACTTCCCGACTGAAGCGAGCGACATAACGATGGTCGTGGGCGATTTCGGAAATGATCGTTTTGAGGGCGAGCCGTTCACCCAACTCGTTGTCGTAAACCTCGTAGACTTCGCCCATGCCGCCCCGGCCGATGAACCGCACAATTCTGTAACGGCCGGCTACGAGGTCGTTCTCCTCGAACCGGGGGATTTCTTCGGAGATCAATGTTCTGGCCAGGAAGTCGCCGGCTTGATCGTCATTCGCCACCAGATCTTCAACGTCTGCGCGTAAATCGGGATTCCGGTTCTGCAGCCGTTCGAAAGCGACGGCGCGTCCTTCCGCATCGAGGTTTATGATGCTGTCGAACGCCGCTTTAACTTGCTCCCACCGCTCGGACTCCATGGGATTCCTTACACAATCTGCCGTACAACCACGCACGAGCTATTCTCCACTCGCGCTTCACGGTCCGCACGCTCACATCTAAGGCGCAGGCGATCTCTTCCTCGGAGAGGCCCGCGATGAAACGCATTTCCACGATGCGCGCCTGGCGTGGGTCAATGATTTCCAGTTGCTCGAGCGCTTCATCCAGAGCGAGCACTTCCACCGTTTGAAACTCGACGCCAAGCGGTAGGTCCGTCAGAGAAACCTGCCGGCCGGGCTGGGGACGTTTCGCAGCCCTCCGCGCTCGAGCATGATCGACGAGAATACGCCGCATCAATCGCGCGGCTATCGCGAAGAAATGAGATCGATTTTCCCAATTTACGCGGCTCTGATCGATCAGCCGGAGATAAACCTCATGGACCAGAGCAGTTGCCTGGAAGCTGTTCCCGGCGGGCTCCCGCAACATGTGGCGGCCAGCCAGCCGATGCAGTTCCTTGTAAACGACACCGAACAATCGGTCTTCAATGGCGCGATCGCCTTTGCTCCATGCGAGCAAAAGTTCAGTGACTTGGTCAGCCGAGGACAAGGTAGCACCTCCTCCCTGCTTGGCGGTGAGCCAGCCACAAGTCTGACTTCCATCCATCGACTACCCGATAACTCGCGGCGTAGCCGGCCTCCAGGCGTTCTCGCTATCTGGAGATTTTAACGCAGTTTTGTCCCCATTTCGTAGTTTTCTCCGCGCCATAGTGTGCAGCCTTCCGGGAAGGCGATTTACACGGTGGCGAAGTAGTTGGTTTTCAACAACGCCAATTCCACCAAAACTGTCGACGAGCGCACGCTTCTGGGCTCGCCCTAACTGCTCTTTGAAAAGGACCCAATCATGAAAAACTCAATTCTGCGCATCACGAAAGCGTTCGGCGTCTGCGTGATGTTAGGTGTTTCCAGCTTGGCCGCACAGCCTGGCTACAATTTAGTTGTAAACGTACCGTTCAATTTCACCGTGATGGATAAACACTTCGCGGCCGGTACGTATACCATCACAAGCGAGGCCAACCAGGGCCCGCTCCTTATCCGGTGCAGGCAAAGTGGCGCGGCGATGTTCGTGATACCGTTGCCGGCCGAGTCGGCAAAAATCCGTGACGAGGCAAAGTTAGTCTTCGACCGGTACGGGGATCAATACTTCCTCAGGAATATTTGGTACCCAGGGACGAACCAAGGCGATCAACTGAGGGTTTCCAAGGTCGAGCGGGAACTCGCTCGAAATTTCCAGAAACCGGAAGAAACCACCTTGCTGGTTGCCAAGCAGAAACACAAGCCAGTTCAGTAATGGCTTTGTTTACAAATGCCTCTGGCGATCTCGCTTCGCTGTCGGCGAGCGGTAGCCTCGACTCCACAGTTCGAGTTGCCGCTCGCCAATGGCGAAGAACACCACGGATCTCGGAGCAGCTACTGAACGCCCCCTATTATGTCCTCGAATTAACGAAGAGATCCATGCGAGGACCAATATCACTAACCATGACGCGTTCGGGCTATATACATCCGGCCGCCAAATGAAACTCGAAAAGTCAGTTGCAAGGACGAGGCGCGCCTCGACGCTTACATAAATGACATTGTATTTACGTTCGGAACCCCTGACCCCATTTACAATCATACCAATCAATGACTATGTCATCGCTCTGACATAGAAAGGAATAGTACTATCGTAATGCACTTATTCTCCCGCCACGGGTTACACGTCAGGCACTTTCCGTCGATCACCGCATTACATCGCGAGCGATATAGGATCATCATGATAAAGATGAGGACGGAAAAGCTCAGGCAATACGAGTTTCAACATAGCGGTCGATTGCAGCAAAGGAGGAGAAAGCTATGAACGAGATTTTTCCGGTAGTCGCCGGCGTGGTGATAGGTCTAGTGATTCCACATCTTGCGACGCTTCGTTGGAGAGCCTGGGCATTCGTTGTCCTAAGCATAGGGTGTGGCGCGGCCGCCAGTTGGATCAGCGGGGAGCTCGCGGTTAGCTTGGGATATCTGGCGATTGATGCTGCGCAAGTGTCGATTGCTGCTTTGTTGATGTGGACTCTTACGGCACGCTGGCGTCGCCGTGCTGGGTCGCGACAACATCGCCTAAAAGCCATGCCCCGCTAAAGCGTCCTACAGAACCCAAGTGCCTGTCTCAGCGGGCAATTGGAGCCTTTCCAAACACATCCGATTCCGGAAATAGATCCCTGTATACTGCCTCGGTGGAACTGTGATGAGATCTTTGATCTTTGCTCTCTGTGTTGTGTCTGCGTCGAGCAGTCTGTTCGCCCAGAAGCGTGGCTGGCAGCCATCGCCGGGCCACACGCAAACGCCGATCTGGCCAGGTATTCCACCTGACGCGCAGTTTGGCCCGCCAGCCAACACCGAAACCACAAAACCGGGAGAGGTCGACAACGTCTCACGACCCACGATGACGGTCTATTCGCCAAAGGGAAAGAATACCGGGGCTGCGGTAGTCGTGTTTCCTGGCGGGGGCTATTTCGCCCTGGCGATCGATCTCGAAGGCACGGAGGTCTGCGACTGGCTGACTTCAAAGGGAATCACGTGTGTGCTCTTGAAGTACCGCGTTCCGAACACAGGGCCGCATTGGGATGGACAATGCAAGTGTCAGATGAATCCGAAAGCCCCGATGGCATTAGAAGATGCGCAGAGGACAGTGGGGTTGGCCCGCTTCCACGCCGCGGAGTACCATATCGATCCGCACAAGATCGGCGTGCTGGGGTTCTCAGCAGGCGGGCATCTGGTAACAGATATCAGCACACACTTTGACAAACGTTCGTATGCGAGTGTGGATGCGGCCGATAGAGAGAGCTGCCGCCCGAATTTCGCGGTAGCCCTTTATCCGGGGCATCTCTGGCTTTCCTCCTATAAGAAATTTGAATTGAATCCGGATGTTGCTGTCACTCGCCAGACGCCTCCTACCTTTTTGCTGCAGGCTGAGAATGATCCCGTAGACAGCGTCAACAACTCGCTGGTTTACTACATTGCGCTGAAAAACGCCGGGGTTCCAGTAGAAATGCATTTATACGCGGAAGGCAAACATGCCTTTGGCCTGCGCCCCACGAAATTTCCGATAACGCGATGGCCTCAGCTAGTGGAGACTTGGCTGCGGACGATCGGGATAATTTCGAAGTAGGTGCTCCGGGATCGCACACGACAAAACGGACTGCCGCTCTCGCGGTAGCCTCCCCTCTAAGAATTGGCCATTCCCTTCGCTCTGCTTTGTGGTTCTAACGATCAGACAAATGATCGACCTCATGAAAGCACTTCCGATGAAGTGGCATAACCGGCTTCTTGGTTCGGCGCTTCGTGATATACAACCAAGGGGCCGGCAATGAACAAATTTATAAAGATGAATCTGCTGCTCGTCACGCTGTTGCTGGGCGCCTCTTCCGTCGCCTCGGCCGCATCGGTGATGACCACGCGGCTTGACGATCCTAAGGCGGTTTACCTGACGGCGCCCGAATTCGATGTACACGGAGACGGAAAGGCCGATGACAGCGCCGCGATTCAAGCCGCTATCGACAAGGCGGAAGGCAACGCTCGCGAAGGAATTGTGTTTGTGCCCTCGGGCCATTACCGGTTGACGCGGACGGTCTATGTATGGCCGGGCGTGCGCATCTTCGGTTATGGCGCAACGCGCCCGATGTTCCTGCTGGCGGACAACACGCCCGGGTTTCAGGAAGACGTGGGCGTTATGGTGATGTTCACCGGCGCGCGTCCCGGCCACTCTTTTGGCCCACGTGGCCGCAACTGGCACGTTCCCTTTCCACCGCCGGGCAGCGTGCCGCCCAATAGTGCCATCGCGGACGCCAATCCTGGCACGTTCTATTCGGCGATGAGCAATATCGATTTCGAGATCGGCAACGGCAATCCCGCGGCGATCGCGATCCGCTTCCATGTCGCGCAACATGCCTATCTCAGCCATATGAGCTTCCATACCGGTTCCGGCCTTGCCGCCCTCACGCAGATCGGCAACGAGGCCGAGGATTTGCACTTTTATGGCGGCCGTTATGGCATTCTCACGGAAAAACCCTCGCCTGCCTGGCAGTTCACGCTCATCGATTCCGTGTTTGAGGGCCAGCGCGAAGCAGCAATTCGCGAGCATGAGGCAGGACTCACGCTGATTCGGGACACGTTCCGCAATGTGCCAACTGCCATCGACATCGATCCGCACTATTCCGACGAGTTATGGGTCAAGGATGGCCGTTTCGAGAATATATCCGGCCCCGCCGTAATCATCAGCAATGAGAGGAGTCCTCTCACCGAGATCGGCTTCGAGAACGCTGTTTTAAAGGATGTGCCGGCCTTCGCCCTGCTCCGCGAAAGCGGCAAGAAGGTATCCGGCAAGGGTCCTATCTACCGGATCAAGAATTTCAACTATGGCCTCATCGTGCCCGGCGAGGGGATGACCGGGACGATCGGAATGCTCTACAACGCCACGCGTCTGAATGCCCTGCCCGCGCCGCTACCGCCGGCGATCCCCGCGTTGCCGCCTACCGAACACTGGGTGAACGTCCACACACTCGGTATCGCCGGAGACGGCAAGACCGATGACACCGCGGCGATCCAAAAGGCCATCGATGGGCATCGGGTGCTCTATTTTCCGAGCGGCCATTACGTTGTCCGCGATACGCTCGCACTGAAGCCCGACACAGTGCTGATCGGACTCCATCCCACCCTCACCCAGTTCGATCTTCTCGACAATACGCTCGGCTATCAGGGCTTGGGCGCGCCGCGAGCCGTGATCTCCGCTCCTTCCGGTGGGTCCAACATCATCAGCGGCTTCGGGGTTTTTACCGGCGGCATCAATCCCCGCGCTGTAGCCGTTCTGTGGTGCGCGGGCGAAAATTCACTGGTGGACGATGTGCGTTTCCTGGGTGGGCATGGCAGCGGCACGAATCCTTATAACAACAACCACACCGCCGATCCCGATCTGCACAAGCGGTGGGATGGGCAATATCCCAGCCTTTGGATAACGCACGGCGGCGGCGGCACGTTCGCCAATATCTGGACTCCGGACACATTCGCGCAGGCGGGATTCTATGTCTCCGACACCAAAACTCCCGGCCACGTTTATGAGCTTTCCAACGAACATCACGTGCGCAATGAGATCAAGTTCGATCACGTGGAGAACTGGGATATCAATGCGCCGCAGACGGAGGAAGAGGCGGGCGAGAGTCCGGAATCCTTATCGCTGGAATTCGATTGGTCGAAGAACATCACCGTTGCCAATTATCATGGTTATCGCGTCACACGCTCCCGCGCGCTCTTCCCCGCCGCGGTTCGCCTCTACAACTCCAGCAACATTCATTTCCGCAACCTCCACATCAATGCCGAGAGCGGATTTGCTACCTGCGACGAAAACGGCTGCGGCACATTTTTGCGCGCCAGCAAATTTCCTTACGAGAATGCGATCCAGGACATGACTCATCATCTGGAAGTGCGGGAACGGGAGTTTGCCGTGCTCGATATTCCTGCTGAACCGGTCAAGCCCGCTCCCGCCGATGCCTCGGCAGTGCTGGAACGCGGCTCGCAGGTCCGAAAGCTGGAAGATGGTTTCTATTCCATTTCCGGCGCGGCGGTGCACGCTTCGGGTAAGCTCTATTTCGTCGATCATCACGAACAGCGCATCTATGGATGGTCGCCGGCCGAAGGGCTCACGATCGAACGCGATAATCCGCTCGATCCCGTGAATCTGGCCTTTGATAAGGCGGGCAACCTTCTGGTGCTCTCTTCTGCCGGTCCGGAGGGAACTGTCTATTCCTTCCATCCCGGATCGCCGAAAGATCGGCTTACGGTGATTGCGCCGCTGGAGAGCAAGCCGCATCCAGGCGCGCTGGCTCTGCTACCGGTCAATTACTGGAACAATGGCGAATTTAAGGACCAGCTCAACTTCAACACGTTCACTTATCCAACTTTGGCGGACATGTTCGCCCATGATGTCTCGACCCCGAAAGCAAAGGAATACGTCTCGCCCGATGGCAGTCTCTTCCTGCCCGCCGGGCGCGTTTTCCAGCAGGGACCACCCGACCATACCGGCTGGCGCTTTTCCGATAATCTGGACACTTATGGCTTCGTCAGCGCCGTTCCCGGTCACCGGATTTATGTCAGCAGCGAGTCGGAAGATGTCACCTATAGCGCGTTAGTTGGCGCCGATGGCACGCTTGGCGATCTCCGGCCGTTTGCCCAGCGCGGCGGCGAGAGCGTCGCTCTCGGTCCCGACGGCAACGTGTATGTTGCGAACGGACAAGTCTTCGTCTACAAGCCTTCGGGCAAGCAGATCGCCCGGATCGACGTGCCTGAGCGTCCGATCGACATTGTCTTTGGCGGCGCCGACCATCGCACGCTGTTCATTCTCGCCCATCATGCGCTCTTCGCAGTGAAGGTACGCGGCTCAAAATAGTGGTTGAACGTAAACGCGATTACAGTAATTCTCACCGGACTTTTCCGCGCATTTCTTCAACAATTTTTAAGAATTTTCTTGTTTATTGGACGTTTAATAAGTGGCGGCTAGTCGATAAAAATCACTCTTCAGACGCACTCTTCCGCATCGGCTAAGTGATTATTTGGTGCTGGAGGTGGGGGTCGAACCCACATGACCAGTGAAGGTCGCGGGATTTTGAGTCCCGTGGCGAGCATCCTCGAACGGACCGGAGGACACAAAATCAATAACTTAGGCCATGTGCAGACCGCTGGAATCCGCGCGGAACCGCTGCAATTGGGTAACGAATTGGGTAATGGAAGTTCGATCATCCCATCGCTCGGCGTTCCAGTGCCGTGCATTTCTTGGAATTGCAAGCCAACGGAGGCTATTGACAAATAAAGGAGCGGCGTCGGCCCCCGCACGGTGCCCGATAGCAAGCAAATCGGCGAATATCCCGGCAGTTTGTGGAGTGATCAGGCGATCTGCGGGTCATTGGCATGGAGGGCGAGGACATGGCAAATTCCCTCCGCCAATCTATGATGTTCCCTAGATTTGTGTCACGATGTTTTACAAGATCCCTTTACAGTAAACATCCCCGGTATATGCCCGATAGCTACGCGAACAAGCTTGACATGCATCCGACGATCGATGAGATCACCGATGCTCTCCATGCGGGCCAGACTCCTCGCGAGGTTGCCGCCTGGGCCGTTCCGCGCGTTAGTCACACAACGATCTGGAAATTTCAGAAGCAAGCTGTCGAGCCACTCCAGAACGAGATCACCGGGGCCATTGAGAAATTCGCGGCCGAACATGGTCACTTACCAGTGCTCGCCAACGATGACGATATTTCCGAGGCCGAGTTGGCATGCGATGAATGGCTCCGCGCGGTATGGGAGTTTAAGGAGAAACGTGTTAAACCGGCCCTCGAGATGGCACGCCGGAAAGCTGCGCTGGAAACAGTGCGATCGAACGGAAGCGTCAAGTGAAGGGTGTGTTTACCGGCACGCGTGGCATCCTATGGGGTCCCGATTCAAAGGTTCAGCGATGTCTCGCCCGCACACGCCGCGGAACTCCGTGCCAGCGCCCGGCGGAGGTCAATCCGCTGACCGGGCGACGCACCCGATGCCGATTCCACGGCGGGCTGGCGGGCTGCCGTACCGCGGAGGGTAAGGCTAAGATCAGTGCGGCCAATATGAAACACGGCAGGTTCACAGAGGCCGCGAAAGAGCAACGGAGGGGCGAGCTAAATGCAAACCGCGCCGCCGTGGCGGCCCGCCGCGCGGAACTGGCACACATTCAGGCTGAGGGTGTGCGGTTGAAGAGAGAGTTAGCACGGGGACGCCCGCCGGCGGAGGTGGTTCCGAACCGACATAGGCCGCTCGTAGTCTCACCCGTAAAGCTAGACGATTGACGCTTGTAAGATTGCAGCCACGCTTCGTTCTACATCCTCATCACGCGTCGCCCAAGACGATACACTGATGCGCATCGCCGTTCGGCCCTGCCATTCTGTCGGGCCACACCAGCAGGTGCCATCGCGCTGTACCCGTTCGATCACTTCTCGAGTGCGGGTATCATTGCCGAACGAAACCAAAACTTGGTTGAGAACGACTTCGTTCAGAATCTCGCAGTCGCCTCGCTGCAGCCCTTCGGCGAAACGGCGCGCAAGGCAACAGTTCCGTTCGATCAGATCCGCCAAACCGGTGGGTCCTAGCGATTTCAGAGCTGCCCAGATCTCTACACCACGCGCCCGTCTGGAAAGCGCCGGCGTATATTGCGAAGGCTCGCGATGCTCCCCCTGCGGCAGGTATGCGGCTGTCAGGGACATAGCATCCTTCAAGGCCGCCGCGTCTTTAACGAATGCCAGACCGCTGTCGTACGGCACATTCAGCCACTTGTGTGCGTCAGTTGCCCAGGAATCGGCGCCGCCGGCGCCTTCTATTAGGCGCTCATACCTCGGGCTCGCCGCAGCCCACAACCCGAACGCACCATCTATGTGCACCCACGCTCCCGAGGAGTGAGCCCGCGCGCAGATCTCCTCTGCCGGGTCGAACGCTCCCGTGTTCACGTTCCCCGCCTGCATGCAGACGATCGCCGGTCCGTTTAGGGGCGGCATCTCACTGGCGAGCATACGACCCTGACGATCTACTGGAATGCGCTTTATCCGGGATCGCCCCAAGCCGAGCATTCCGAGCGCTTTGATCAGCGACGGATGCGCCTCGTCTCCAACCACGACGGTAATTGGGGGTGCATCGAACAACCCGTCGGCCTCCACGTCCCATCCCGCGTTGGTCAATACCCGAATGCCGTGCTGCCGCTAGGGCGGTGAAGTTAGCCATTGTGGCGCCTGTAAACGAATGCTCCGCCGCAATCCGCCGGAAGCTTCAACACGTCCAATAACCAGCGCAGCGAAACCTCTTCCAGAACAGTACCAATTGGTGAGGCCGCGAACAGGCCTGGGCATTGATCCCATGCACCGGCCAGCCAGTTCGCCGCCAGGGCCGCCGGAAGCGAGCCACCGACCACGAACCCGAAGTATCGAGGTCCGGCCATGGCCATGGCCATGGTTGCCGGCGCACCGATACGATCCAGCGTTTCCAGAATTCTATCGGCTTCCGTTGGCAGTTCGGGCATGGGCTCCTCTAATTCGGTGAGTCGCTCCAGCGCTTGCGGCGACGGCGCTACGCTGCGTTCCTTGAGGTTCTCCAGATACCGCGCGGCCGTCTCAGCCGTCAATTTCAGCAAGGCTCTCATTTTGAGATGGTAGCGGCTGATGGGCAGGATGGGTCTCGTTCTCACAACCGCACGAAGAGAGCATCCAGTCGAACGCAGAGTTAAGCCTTTAGCCACCGCTTCGGGGCGTTATTCCAGGTCTCTGGTGGAATCAGTTGGGGCGCGAGGTCTTCAGTTTTGCGTAGAATGGGAGCGCCGGTTTTTCGGGGAGTCGGCCCAGAACCTTTTCGGAGGCTTCGCTAACGCTGCTGCTGATCGCGTGGGCCGGCCTTGTAGGCTCAGCTCGGCAATTTAGGCCTTAACCCCGCTCCTTCGTTTTCAGTCGGGCGAACATGAACGGCCACTTTATTTGTTCCCTCTTCATCGCCCACGGTCTTACGCAAATAGATCTTGCCGTGTCGTGGCGACAGTTGATTCCGATATCCAGGCTTCCGGGACAAGTATAGTTTCCGGATGGCCCGTCATCCGCCCAGAACGCTGTCGATGAGTGACTTGGCGATTTGACGCTCGTTGACATGCGGTAAGAGAATCGCAGGACCGAGGCCCATCTCCTCGGGACTCACTGTGCTCCAGTTCCCTTCCTATGGAGCATGCGGTTTCGCCGTCGCCAAGCGCCAAGGTTCTGGGGTAAGCTCATGTTCGTGTCTGACGGACCGGACCACCCTTCAACGCCGACTGAGACGCGCCCTCCCGTAAAGCTAATAAACTGAAGACCGTCCCTCAGTAACTTTGGCTGCCAAGCATGGCCCGCGCTACAATCCAACCGTGGCCACACGGGCGGGCAAATCGGGGGAGCAACTTGTCACGCGCGATTCGGACATCCGTCGCGTGCTGCTCGCCAATCTAGGCCAGAAGTACAACGATCCGCGACATGACTTGATCGTTGAGGAATTCGGCTGCAACGCAGCCCGTGCAGATGTGGCCGTTATCAATGGCTCGCTTCATGCGTTCGAGATCAAGAGTGACAGTGACAGCTTGGAACGGCTACCCGGCCAAGTTGAGGCTTACCGGGGCGTCTTCGAGTACGTAACGCTAGTCTGCGGACGGCGCCTCTTGGAACGAGCTCGCACGACGGTTCCCGACTGGTGGGGTCTGCAAAAAGCCGTATACAAGGGCGGACAGGTTGTATTGCGGAACATCAGGGCGCCTAAACTGAATCCATCTCAGGATGCGCTCGCGTTGGCCGGAATGTTTTGGAAGGCTGAAGCACTCGCGTGCTTACGCAAGTACGGCCACAAAATCGTTACCTCAAGAAACACCGCCGAAGAGGTATTGCTTGCTATGGCCGAATGTATCCCCGTGCCGGTCCTCACAGATGAAGTCCGGCAAGCAATCAAGGTTAGGGGAGGCTCTGGATTTCCGAGAAAGTCAACTCAAGATGATGATTCGTGCACCATTGAATCCACTGCTCTGGTGAGCCATTCGCCGGATTTGTCGTGGCTGCTTTCTGTGCAATGTCAGCATCGCCTTGAGTGAATTGCGTACCCCTGAAGTAGGGCTGGCTCACCAGTGACACACAGATTGCTCTCGTCGCTCCGGGTGCCTTCGGTCCTTTTCTCACCCGAATCACTTGGCTGTCCGTATACCTGATGTTCGGGGCAGGAGCGTTAGGTATCACGAGTGGTTCTCCTCCACATCGGACGCCGTAATCGCCGTATGACGGCACCCGTACATTTGCCGCCGCTCGCTGCCCGATGATCGTATTCCACCCTCTCCAATCACTTCGGTCAAAGTCAATCCACTGGCCGGTGGGTTCATCGGAGATTGAGGACGGGAAGCAACCCGCCGCGAGGGTTAGGGTCCGCCAATCATTCATGAATGGCAGGTTGTTTAGACAATAGGCACCCATCTGCTGAACCTCCACGACGTTCGGCCGGTACTGGAGGTCGATGAGAATATCCACCTGATTCCGATTCACCGCGAGGAAGTTTGCAAGGCCGTCAAGATATTGCCCGAGCATTTGCGGCGCATTGAAAAGGTCAAGCGTAAGACGGAACATCACGCCGCGCCCGTCTGCTGCGATCACAGCAGCAATGGCCTGTTGAAAGGGCTGGGCGAACTTGAGCGAAGTGACAGGAATGGCGACAACATTTGCGTTACGCGCAATGCCGAACACGGTCTGAACCGATGCGGGCGACGGTGCCCCACCAGCGACCAAATACTGCGTGTCAACGTAACATGGAAGTCCCGTCCATTCGGTTGCGACAAACTGCATCAGGTCAGTCGTGTGCTCTGTGAGAGTCTTCGCCGGTTTGTTTTTTGTTCCGGGATTCGGAGGCCAGATTTCAAAGAGCGGCGTGACCGCCGTCTTTGCATTGAAACTCAGTTGGTTCAACGCCCATACTTCGCCGCGTTTCAGTTTTGCGATAAAGATGTGGTGCTTGTGATTGAAAGCGAGTCCAACATGCGGAACTGCAACCTGCGCCCGCGCAACTCTCAATGCAGTTTTGGTGGGCTGCGGTTCCTTCCTCTGCCGCTTCGGGCGCGAGGAATCCTTATCTGCCGGCATGGTCCTAACTCCTCCGAATTGATGTTTAACAGGAGGATACCACCGTGCCCGCCTGCGCCAGTCCCGGTTATTATCCTGTGGATCAACCGGCACAACCAAGGGGGCCAGCATTACATCATTCGCAGGGGTGGGGGAGGAAGTCGCTGTTGATGATTCCCAGCGGCGCTACGGGGAAAAGGGACTCGGGAATTGGACGGAACAGCACATAGCTAGAAGTGGTCTGCGAGGCAGCCGCCGATCTTGCATACCTTGTCCGGAGTGACGACCACAGGGCAATGCGCTCATTGATAGGATTTTGCGGGAGGATTGTCGACAAGCCGGAAATTGAGAAGGCCAGCCAAACTCAACAAGGACACCAACCGCAAGCCCTTCGTTGTGCGGACACGCGGGGGATTAGAAGCGTAGTCAAGATGCGCAGAAAAGAGGAGTTTGCCGCTCGCCCGTTCAGAGTCGTTCACGCCACCTGTTTGCTTAGCGTCTTCTCAACATCTGCGGTACGGTTTTCTGCGCACCGGGACCGAACGGTTGCTTCCGGCACGCCGAGCTGTTTGGCGATCTTGCGCCAGCTTAGTCCTTCCGCACGCATCCGAATCGCTTCATCCTCGCGGAAGATGCTCTTTGGGCGGCCAATCGGAAGATTCTTTCCGGACTTACTCCGGGCGCGGCCCGCTGCGTGTTCTGCTTGGTATCGCTTTACACCGGCGTTCACCCGTTCATTGATCATGTCCCGTTCGAATTGAGCGAAGACCTGGAGCATGCCCAGCATGGCTCGCCCCATGGGGTTCGAGTTGTCTGTATCGAGTCCCTGAGTCGTGCAGATGAACCGAACGCCGGCGGAGGCGAGTTCTTGGAGAGTCACTACCGTATCTGGCAAGCTTCGCCCCCATCGATCCAGTTTCCATACGAGAACTACATCAACACGCCGGGCACGTACATCTTTCATCAGTGTGTCCCGGCCGGGCCGTGAAGATTTTGCCCCAGAGATTGTGTCTACGTACTCGTTGTAGACGTCCCAACCGCGAGTTGCGCAATACTGCCGCAGGTCGGTTAACTGCATGTGGCAGTTCTGATCGGCGGTTGATACCCGCGCGTAGATGCCCGCTTTCATACGATCACCTATCTTTACCCTCAGCTCTTCGTTTGCGCCGGTATTCCCGCTGCACGCGCCGCTTCTCTGCAATAGTTTTGTTCGGCACCCGTTTGATGACGTATTCCCGCTTAGCCGCTGATCGTTTGGCCCACCACGATTTCAGCAAGTCATCGGGTATGGCGTCTAACGGAATCGATGTGAGATCCCAGTCTTTCCGGTATTTCATTGAATTCGATCACTGATTGAAGAGTACATGCATGTAAGTACTATTGTCAACGTTCAAACCAAAAGCCGGGCCGTTGAAAAATCCGTATCGAGGTATCAACCGAGGTCAGATCGTCGCTCCTAGAGCCTGTATGAGGGCGGATTTTTTCAGGTTCTGGCCGAGAATGATCGAAATAGCACTTTTGCGTCATCATGGAACTTCCCGATGACAATCTCTTACTTCACGGCGCCTTGGACCGCTTCGACCTGAATACGCGGGCTGGAGGCTGGATGTAGCCGGATCGCCGGGCCCGGCGCCGCTCGCCAATATTGAGAGAACCGAGGAGGGAGGAACCCTTTAGAAGACATCCGGCCCCACCCCCATGCCCCGAAATTCAGGAGTCCCAGCGCGGCCAGCCTAAAGTCTAATTCTGAGGTGCGCCCCGCGCGGCCGCACCGAAAGCAAGGTAGACGGCGGTTGCTATCGCCTATGGTCCGGAGCCGAGATGCCCAAACGTAAGGTCGCGCCAAATATTACGCCAGGCCAGCATCTCCTGTTCGCCGAGATTGGTAAGACCATATCCAACTAAGCGACAATATAGGTTTTCCCCAATAGTTGACCCAAATTCAACAGTAGCCGAGCTTAAATCGCAATAAATTACGACTGGAGCAACGGTCGTGCCGCATGCGGAAGATCTCTTGGAAAAGCTGATTAAGACGTGGCCGGTAGTACTGGCATGCATAACAGGCCTTTGTTACTTGCTCGGGTATGCGCGTTATCAAGGATTTCGTGCAACTCTGGGTATTGCACAACTCGATGCCACGGTCTCGAAAGAAGATCTGGTTCTCAAGAGGTTCTTCATCCTCGTTCAAATCTTTTATATGGCGGTCTTGCTGGCGGCTCTGGTTGTTGCATCCAGAGCCCTGGCGGCTTCCATTAGAAAGCGATTCAATGCGCGGTCGAAGCGCTTTGTCCGTCATGTCCGGCTTGCGCCCGCCGAGCCGGAGAAACATGGGGGCCACGTTTAGCGGTGAATGTGGATAGGCTTCAAAGTCTTAAGGAGCGCGGCCTATCTCTGCGCAAGATCGCCGAGCAAAAGCGGCTAAGCCTGTCAATGGTAGTCAGAGCACTGAAATCCGCAGCATAGGCGGACCGCGCGTTGTAACAATTCGCCTTCTTTGCACACCCGCGGACGGACGTGGCAAAGGTCCGAGAGGGCCTCAATCCGCGCCTGACAGGAGAGATTTACGAGTCGCCGACGTTAGCGCTAGGTGGCGACCGCCAAACCCGGAGGCAACATTCGCCTAATTACCGGCTAAGGTCGCGAGATGCAATCAGCAAGCCGTACCTGCTGGAGGCCATGACGCCTAGCGACCGTAAACGTTTCCAAGCTTTTAACATACTCCGGCAGAATTTTGCGCTCAATAATTTTGCCGCGCCTGTTCAACTCCGCTAGGCAATACGCAGCCAGCACCAAGCGCCCGTTTGAGGGCTCTGCAGGAGCTACGAGGAGGTCATGCAAAAATTCCGTTTTAGCTAAGCCGAAGAAGTCGGCTTCGGGCGCAATCGAGAATCGATGCGAGTCCTTTTGCACAACCAACCTAAGCGTATTGTCGTCGCGAAAAGCTCTGTGTAGGGCACGGGCGACAACATGTCCGTCGAATGCCGCCCGGTTGTATATGCATTCTATTAACCCGCTCAGTCCGGAGGTCAGCCTCAGCGCGCAGCAGATTCCGGAAGTACCGTCGGGAACCAGGCAGCACGCATAAGATGCGCGAGTGCTCCATCGTTCGACACTGGAAGGGTTGAATCGGCCACTTTCCACCCAATAACGCGCGGCGAGATAGTCATGGAGAGACTTATGAACGAACTCCCATTCTCCAGATGCGGTCGGTATAAGAATTCCATACCATTTAGCCATTTCATCGAGCAGACGTCCCGGATCAGCGGCATCACATTGTTCGAGGGATAGCTGCGTTCGCACATGAGCCTCCACGGCCTCTTTTGCCGCGGGGAGTCTCACGCACTCGAAAGCAACACGCATCAAGCATCTTTGGCGCACTTCGCCATCGACGGGCAATGCCGCATCTCGCGCAATGCCTTTCGACTCATCCCATCGAAAAGTTAGCGTGTCAAGCGCACGCCGGATCAGCCCAATAGCATTCGAAGGAATCGATTGCAAGGGACCCGTCCTGAGCACACAGGCCAGCGCTAGCATTAGTGGATGCCCGACAAAATCATCAAACCCCCTGGCGATGAGTTCCCGACAGAAGTCAGCCCCGTCAATATCGACTCCAATGGCGCTCGCGAACGTGTTCACGAAACGTTCGCTGTCCTCCGGGGCGAAAGGCGCGACATTATACTGGGATGCGAAAAGATCTAAAACAGAGTAATAAGAGCGGCAAGTCAAAAGGAATGAGCCGCGATGGAGAGTCTTGAATTCACTTAAACTGTCGGAGACGAGCTTGCGCTCCGATTCGTCAATTTCATCGTACCCGTCAACGAGCAGAAGGAGTTTCTGTTTAAGACCTTTGATATTCGTTCCCTCCTTTAAATACCCGATTAGATTTGCCAAATCCTCCACAGCCGAGGGAAGCCGAAGCGTGAAAAGCAACGGCAATGTTTCGTCTCGAAGCGTCGTAATGAAAACCCAATGCAACAGAGTTGTCTTTCCCCGACCGGGTCCGGCCATGATGACGGCCGACTTTTCAGATCGGACTACATCCTGGACCGTGGTGGTGGTGCCAACGTCGGTGTACAGTCTCGAAGGCTGATAAAGACGCTCTAGCCGGATAGGGTCAGGCATTCCCACACACTGGATGAATGAAGCACGTTCTATGCCCATGTGTTGCATACGCATGAATCGTTCATTGGCCGTTTTCGTACCCACGTCCTTGCCGAAGAATTTCAACAGCTTTTCCGTGTAGTACGGCAGTGCATCGCCGATATCAATAGAAATGTCTCCACACATAATCTGAATTCTATTTCAACAGCAAAGTGGCTAATGCGTGGCCGACGCCATCAGAACCGGAGAGCCGACCTCGACCGATCCGCAAGTTCTCCAGCTCGTTCGCGAACGGCGCTACACGTTTTAGATGGGAAGCATCTGGAGTTCTGAATGACTACCGGAGCTGGAAAGGCTGCGATTCGCCTCAATTTAGTCGAGGCCTCTCCGATTGCCGTTCGAGGAAAAGCTATCTGGTTTGGAAATGCCTTCGGCTAACCCATACCCCTTTTCAGAAAAAGCATTCTTTTCATTCGCTATAAGTCGAATTTTGGCGCGCACACGCTCGCCACCTTACCGAACACTTTCGCCGCGTATGCGCACAATCCACGGGATGCCCGGACGCAACGGCGTTTGAACGAAGCCGTTGGGGAGGCGGACGCTACGCGTGCCGGTAACCGGGCATTTTGGCCGGCGTTGATTCGGCTATTGTGTGGGTCACAAGGGGGTCCCTGTGACCCATCTCAGAAAAAAGATGCTGGAGGAACTCCAGCGTCGTAATTATGCTCAGAGTACCGCGAAACAGTATGTACGGATCGTTCGAGAGTTTGCCAAACACTACGGCAAAGCACCGGATCAACTCGGTCCGGACCAGATCCGGGAGTATTCGGCTTATCTATTCCGGGAACGGAAGTTAGAGGCTGGCACCGTACAGCAACACGTGGCAGGCCTGCGGTTCTTCTACATCAAGACTTTGAAGCGGCACTTTCTGCTGGAGGATTTGGCGATGCCGAAACGTAGCCGTCGCATTCCGGAAATCCTCAGCCCCGAGGAGGTGACCCGGTTGATCGATTCGGCCAGCAATTTTTTCCACCGCACCATGCTGATGACTCTTTATTCCGCTGACATCCGGCGCGCGGAGCTGTGCCGCTTGCAGGTGAACGACATCGATAGCGAGCGCATGGTTATCCACATTCACAAGGGCAAAGGCGGTCATGATCGCGATGTCCCACTGAGTGAGAAACTGCTGGCTACGCTGCGCGTGTACTGGCGCTGGATGAAGCCGAAGATCTATCTGTTTCCTGGAACCGTGAAGAACTGGCGTAGTGACGTGCCGGTCACCACGAAAGTGCCACGGGAGGCCTGCCGGGAAGCAGCCCAGCGAGCGGGCATTGGCGCTGTAACATTTTCTGTGTAAGTTGTTTTGGGCTTGGATAGGCTAGCAATAGCTGCTTTGGGGCGAAGGGAGCCCGGAGGGCGACCGAAGCTCCCAAAGCGGGCGGTCGGCTTAACCTAGTCCGAAGGTGGTGGAGCTCACCCGAAACGACATAAAAAGGAAAAGGAAAAGCTCCATGACTCAAACCAATCCGCTGGAGACGGGCTCTGGCCGCTCGCAGCGAGGGTTCCAAAGACTTCAAGAAACTATTGATGGACCAGGTGCGCGCCGGCGGCGGCACCCAGGCCATGGATACCAAGCAACTGTTTCAGGCCATGCTCAAGGACACCATCGAGGCCTTCCTGGAGTTGGAACTGGAAGAGCATCTCGGCTACGCCATGCACGATGCCGAGGGCCGCGGCAGCGGCAACTCGCGTAATGGCGTCACCAGCAAAACCGTGCGCGGAGATTTTGGTCAAGTCGAGATTGAAACT
Source organism: Bryobacterales bacterium KBS 96 (assembly GCA_000381625.1). Classification (GTDB taxonomy): domain Bacteria; phylum Acidobacteriota; class Terriglobia; order Bryobacterales; family Bryobacteraceae; genus KBS-96. Next base: position 4,385,290 of record KB906767.1, on the reverse strand, counting down.
CCGCGCGATCGCAACAGCAGCTTCGAACCCAAGATCGTCGCCAAGCGCCAAAGCTCGGTTGGCAACTTCCAGGAAGCCGTCATCTCGCTCTATGCCCGCGGCCTGACCACGCGCGAGATCGAGCAGCACGTCAAGGATATTTACGGCGTCGAGATCTCGCCGCAGTTCGTTTCTCGCGCGACCGAGGAGTTGCAGCAGCAGATTGTCGATTGGCAGAACCGGCCCTTGGAGCGTGTTTATTCCATCATTTTTGTCGATGGGTTGCGCGTGGCCGTACGCACCGAGAAAGGCGTTCTCAAGAAATGTGTGTACACCGTGCTCGGCGTCGGCGCCTCTGGTAAGCAGGAAGTGCTCGGGCTGTGGATTGAAGAAACCGAAGGCGCCCGCTTCTGGCTCAAGGTGTTCAACGATCTGAAGGCTCGTGGCGTGCTCGATGCCCTCATTGTTTGCGGCGACGGACTCACCGGCCTGCGTAATGCCGTGGAATCGGTTTTCCCGCAAGCCGACGTGCAGCTCTGCGTCGTGCATCACATCCGCAACGTGTCCAAGTTTGTCTCCTGGAAAGACCGCAAACCACTCTGCGCCGCCATGCGGCCAATTTATACGGCGCCCACCGTGGAAGCCGCTGCCGCCGCCCTCGATCGATTCGAACGACTCTGGGGCGAGCGCTATCCCATGTCGGCCAGCGCCTGGAGAAGTCATTGGGACGACCTCACGACCTTCTTCAAATACCCGGTCGAGTTGCGGCGTATGATTTACACCACCAATGCCATCGAGAGCCTTCACTCACAGATGCGTAAAAATATCTCCAACCGCAAAGTATTCCCCAACGATGACGCGGTTTTTAAAATCTTGTTCCTCAATATCCGCAACTTTACCAATCGCTGGACCAAACGCCAGGGTTGGGATACAGTTATGAATCAGCTCATGATGATCTTTGGCGATCGCCTCAAGCCTGACTTGATCGACTCGCTCTAATGTAACCCTGCTTCACCCGCTTACACAGTTCCCGTTACAGTCTCCGGGCATTCGCAAGCATGTTTCTCCACACACGCTGCGCCACAGCTATGCAACACATTTGTTGGAAGCCGGCGCTGATCTGCGCACCATTCAAGCCTTGCTCGGCCACTCCAAGATCGAGCACGCCGCGCTGTACTTACATCTGTCGCGCCGGCATCTTACCGCGGTGGCCAATCCGTTGGATCAGATCCAGGTCTCCGCACCGGATCAGGTAAAACGCTCCCGCAAGCTGCAGAAGAAAAAATGAACCGGCCACCCTTCGAGGTGGCGGACATCATTCGGCAGCACGGCAAAAACTTCATTGAGAACAACCGGTCCTGGCTGACCTATCTGCATCTGCGGGTCCTCCACACCATCGAGCATTGCCGCACGGCGGCGCTCGGCGGCCACTTAGATGGCTGTTCCCGGTGCGGCTACCGCTCCGACATCTCGTATAACTCTTGCGGCAACCGGCACTGCCCCAAGTGCCTTACCCACGCGCGCGACCTCTGGCTGGCGGAACGCAGTAAAGAACTACTTCCCATCGGCTACTTCCACGTGGTCTTCACGTTGCCGCATGAAATGTCATGACTGGTGCTGCAAAACAACAAGACCGTCTATCATCTGTTGCTTCGCGCCAGCGCCGCCACTCTGCTCGAGATCGCCGCCGATCCCCAGCACCTCGGCGCCAAGATCGGCTTCCTCAGCGTGTTGCATACCTGGGGACAGAACCTCCAGCATCATCCGCATGTTGATTGCGTGATTCCCGCCGGTGGTCTCTCGCTAGACCACCGACAGTGGGTCCATCCACGTTACGCGTTTTTCCTTCCGGTCAAAGTTCTCAGCCGCGTCTTCCGCGGCAAGTTCGTGGCGGGTCTGAAGCGGGCATTCTGGCGCGGCAAACTGCTCTTCCCTGGCACTCTGAAGGCTATTAGCGCAGAGAAGGCGTTCCGCGCTTTTCTCCGGCCGCTGTTCCGGCAAGACTGGGTCGTCTACGCCAAGCCGCCGTTCGGCGGGCCAGAACATGTACTGCAGTATCTGGCGCGCTACACCCACCGCGTCGCCATTTCCAACCATCGATTGCTGAACGTGTCCGATGGAGAAGTGACCTTCCGCTGGAAAGATTACGCGCACGGCAAGAAACACAGAAAGATGACCGTGTCCGGCGAGGAGTTCCTGCGCCGCTTCCTGCTGCATGTGTTGACCAAGGGTTTCATCCGCATCCGCTTCTTCGGATTCCTAGCGCCCCGGCCCCGAGCGCAGTTGCTGCCGCTGTGCCAGCAACTTCTCGCCCATCCACCGCAACCACCTTCACCAACTCCGGCTATGTCACAGCCAACTGGCGCGTGGCATTGCCCGCGTTGCGGGGGCGCGCCATGAAACGGATCGAAAAGCTGACCTCTCAGCAGATCCTATCCAAGCTTGATGGCCACAGGAGCTTCGTTGATACCTCGTAATCCTCTCCCACTCACGAACTCAAACCGTGCTCCGGCTCGCGCAGTCGCCGTATGCCTTGCCGCGGGAAATTCGCCGATCCAACCGGCGCTCGGCGATTGCCGTCACCGACGTCCGCTCACTCGAACCTCAAGAGTTCGTTCGGCACTCGCTTATCTTTTTCCTGCCACCCGCCCCAGTCGAAACAGAACCATCCAAAACTCGATACCAAACACATAGCTGGCCGCGTCCGCTACCCCAACGGCTTCGTTCAAACGGCCTTATCGAAAATGACTCGGCGCCCTACTTATGCCCACGCCTCAACCTGTGGGGTGCCGTTGAATTTCGCGGCTAGGGCTCCGGCGAGGGGCGCGGTGGATGGCGCATTGAACAGGAGCGCCTGGTTCGGGTCGGTGGCGTCCGAGAACCAGAAGTCGCCCATGGGATCGACCTTCCACATGGCCTCCTTCATCTTGAGGTGCCCGACTGGGTTGTTCGTGGCGAAGAACAGGTAGTAAACGACGCGGTTGTCGCGGTCGCGCATTTCAAAGTGCCGGACGAATTTCGCGGCTTGTCGCAACTGCCGATAGTAGAGGTTCTTGAGCCCTTCCGCTCGGTCCCCAGTGCCGAACGCGATCTTCACGGCGTCTTCGGTGCCGAACGTCTCCGTGATGTGCGCGCGGATGTTCTCGTCGGGATGGGTGAGCCACCGGTTGATCGAGTCCACCATGAACGTGATCAGCACCTCGCAGTTGTCCTTCGCGAGCAGCCGTTTGATCGGGGCGTAGGGAATGCCAGCGAACCGCGAGAGCCGCGCGTTTGTGGGTGAAGACGACGAAGTCGAGTCGCATCAGGGCGTTGATCTCTGTCACGGAGACTTCCGACAGCCGCCGCAACTGGATGCCGTGCCGCTTGGCGACCGCTACTGCACTGGGCGTGAAGCCTGAGGAACTGACCGCGAGCGTGCATGATGCGCCGATGGCGTCCCGTTTCGCAGCGAGTTGCTCGATCCACGTGACGTCCTGTTTCGGGTGCCTCTTGCGACACTCGATGGTGATCAGAATGTTGCTCGTTCCCGCATGGCTGCAGATGCTCACATCAACTTCTCGTTTTCGGCCGGTGATCTTGCATAAGATCTATCCGGGGAGGTGACCGTCAATCCGATTGGATCAGCGTCCTTTTCTATGCGTGCTACGAGCTGCTCGAACTCCTTCCAATCCGGAACTTCCCGTCCGTGACGTGCCATTACTCCTCCAGGAATAGTGTGCAACACCCTTATGTGGCTTTGCGCGTTTTCGGTGGTTGTGGGCCGAAGAGGACGTAATCGATTTCCGTAATGGCTTTTCTTGCTTGGGTCGCGACCATCTTGAGGTCGTTCTCGGGGACAATGCGCGCGAGGGGCGCGATGTCTTCGCGGTCGGAGGCGGCAGCGATGAGGGCTCGAAGTACGGGGAACTTGTCATCGCCGAGCTTGATCTTTCCCTCGACCATCGCCGTGATGCACGCTCCCACGGAATCCGATTGCGTGAAGGTCGCGACGAGTTGATCGTACGCTGCCTGCCGTTCGGCTGGCGCCAGTTCGCGGCGGTTCGCGAGGAAGTCGGCGAGGTTCTCCCGGTTCTCGTCGCGCGTCGTGCCGTTCTTGGTGAGCGTGGTTGCGAGCGTGGAGCTTGCGGGCGCGGGCTGCTTTGCGGCCGTGGCATCAATGAGCGGAAGGTAGTCCTTGAGAGTTTTAGCGAGGGTGGTGCTCTTGGTCGCTGCCTTCTTCAAGAGCGCTGTCAGTTGGCCTGTTGCATCTGACTTCAAGGAGCGAGCGAGAAAAAAGCAGGGACCCTTCGTGCCGTTATAGTTCAGGGCTGACGCCACGAACGGCCAGAGCACGTGCGCCGGCAGACCCTCGTTAATTTCCTCAGGTGCAAGGCCGATACCGTCGATGCCGAGCGCAGAGAACCCGTAGAGCGCCGCGATAGGCGGCAAGGAGAGTACGCCCTGGTCGAGCTGGGCGTTTGCCGTTCCCACGTAGGCATTCCATGTGTCAGCGGCGTTCTCGAACTTCTTTTTCATCCCGGCGATGTAGATCGGAAGGGCGTTCGGATTGTTCGAGTCGATCTTCGTCGCGATGCCGGATGCGCCCTTGCCGACTTTGACGAGATCGCCGGCCTTGGCGTTCTGCAGGGTCTTGAGGAGGATGGAGATGTCGTTCGGTTTGGCGTTCACATGCACGTGTTGCAGCGCGGACAGCCACTCGGGAGCATCCTCGGACAGATCGGGCAGGACGAGAAAGATGTTGGCGAGCGCGGCCCCTACGGCTGCTTTGTCCTTACCCTTTGCTGCTGCCGCGAGTTCTTGCGCGATGATGGTGCGCTCCTTGGGAAGGGAGGGCACCGCTGGCACGTCTTTGAGATAGGGTTTCCACTTGGGACTGGCCGCAAGGAGCTCAAAGAAGCTTGCGACGTCCTTGCCGACGACGAACACGACATCTGCTGATGCTCCCTGGCCAGCGTGGACCGCTGCCGCTCGGGACGTGAAGAGGATCTTGAATCCCGCGCAGGACCGATCGAGCGCACTCAGATGATCGGCGGCAGCGCCGATGCCCTGCGTGAGTAGCGAGAGTCGTGGAATGCCCGAGCCGAGGGCTTCACGGAATCTTGCGAGCGCCTCCCCGGCGGTGATGTAGAACCCACTGTCCTTTCTGATGATCGCTCCTGGCCCGAGTATTTCGTAGAGGCACGCGGAGATGGCAAGTTCGGCGGCGATGCCGATCAACCCGATCTCAATGGCTCCGTCTGACTTGTCTTTTTCGTGAGAGACGCTCTTCGGGGTCGCGAGCGAGGTGAATGCGGTTGCAAGCGCTCGTTGCCCCACGAGCAGCCGACGTGCGGTTTCACTCTTCAGAAGGCGTGGCATTTGTGAACTCTCCAGTCTAATAAACTGCGCTTTTCTCCGGCTAAGCTCACGTCAGGACCGATGAGCACTGGATGGGATGGTCTCAACAGGGACGAGAGGAACGGGTTTTCGGTAGAAAATGGTCGCGCTGGCATCTGCGGCAGCTACAGCCCGCGGCCGACATTGGTGCTCCATTTGAAGCCCGTCGAAAAGCATGGGTCTGAGGTCACGTACAGATCAGTGGTGTTATCCGCATTCGCAGTGATCCCGTTCAGGAGTTTGCGCGTTTTGTAACCTCGGGCCGCAGGTTCCAGCGGAAAGGAGCCTGTGATGGCAAAGAAGACTAAGAGCAAAGGCAGGGCTGGCGCCCGCATGCTGCCGGTTCTGCATGCGGGCGCGGCTGGAGTCGACATCGGTGCCGAAGAGATCTATGTCGCGGTACCTGCGGAGCGGACACTCGAATCCGTACGATCGTTCGGAACGTTCACTCGCGACTTGCATGAGTTAGCCGACTGGTTACAGGAGTGCCGTGTGCGCACCGTGCTATGGAATCAACCGGCGTTTACTGGATTCCGCTTTACCAGATCCTAGAGACGCGCGGCTTCCAGGTATTTTTTGTGAACGCACAGCATGTCAAGAATGTGCCTGGACGAAAGAGCGACGTCTCTGATTGCCAATGGATTCAGTATCTCCATTCCGTCGGTCTGCTGAAAGCTAGCTTCCGGCCTCCGGATGAGATCTGCGTCATTCGCTCGCTGTGGAGACATCGAGAGAGCCTCATCCACATGGCTGCTGAACATATCATGCACGTGCAGAAGGCGTTGAGTCAGATGAAGGAAGGGTCTTGATGATGCTTTCAAATAGTTCGTTAAGAAATCCCATCTGAATCTGCGGGTGCCGCGCCGGGTTCTTCATGGCGGCAGTTGCCGCCGGAAGTAAAGATTCGGTTCGGCACCTCTTGTCTGCCCATAAAGAGGTCTGTTCTAACCGTTGCCCTCCAAGCGGCGCCGAAGCTCCGGCGAAACCCTATAAACCGTCATGAACAATCTACCGCCAATCTCGGTATCGTACTTGATCAGCCCGCTATCTCGGAGCCGCTTGAAGATATGTTCTACGAGCATCGGTGGCAGTTCTAGTTCGGCCTCTACCGAAGTATTCGATGCCATGCCGCCGCTCAACGCTACGATTTCAACAAGCAGGCGGGCAACGTCGGTAATCTTCTTTCCATACGCTGGAATGCCGCCTGACTGCGCAAAGGATTCGAAGCCGCTCGTAGTGATGTCGAAATGATAAACGTGCGGTCTACCGATGGTTGGGTGCGTCTTAATGTAATAACGATTCGCCAATACTTCCTGGGCATCCAACATGTCCTGGTCGGAGATCCCCAATTTCTTAAGAGCTTCTACGAGCGGATCAGGATCGATCCCTGGATGCCCTTGTTCCATTGCTATCTTGCAAGCGGCAGCCAGAAACAGGCTGTCATTCCGGGCGAGATCGTCGATCTGCAAAACCTCTAGGTGGGTGTATGCCGGGCGACTCCCGAGAGGCGGCTTATCATACTGCCCGTGAATCGCCGCCACAATACGCTCAAGTTGCTCGTCGTAATTCTGAAGATCGGGGATGTCTTGCCACAAGGTATCCCGGAGACATTCTGGAACTTCGCACGCGTCGAGCCGCATCGGAATGAGGCGCTTCTTGTCCACGATATTCCTGACAAGTGCTAAGCTCAATTCCTTCTGAACCCACGGCTTCGTGATACTCGTATTTGAGAGGACGACCACCATGGCGTCAGCAGGCTTGAGGCCCTCATTGAATATTTTGTCGACGAGGGAATCACCGGGAAGCATTTCAAACTTGTCCAACCACGCGTCAATGCCCTTTACTCGAAGGCGCTCGTAGAACTTAGTGACGAATCGTTCCTTGTCCTCGCTGGCATGGCTGATGAATACTTTGGGATGCTCGGTCATACGGTACGTTAGCCGCAGAGGTCTTTGGAGAGGGGCATTAGTTCTTTCCAGCGTTGGGTCCGCGGCGCTGGCGGCCGGCACCATTCTTGGAGGCAGAAGCAGCCCTGTTGCGTTTGGCTTTGATGCGTTCGAGGAGGACGGACGCCGGTTCGTAATCTCTGCCTTCTTGCCGGGCGAGTTCAGCTTCGGTCAGTACAAGTTCGCCGCGGAAGGCTTTGGCGAGGATCGCCTGGGTCAGTTTGTCGGCGCGCTTCGTTGCTGCCGCGACACGCTTCTCGATCTTATGGCCGAGCTTGAAAAGGATCTCGACCCGGCGGACGATTTCGTGCTGTTCTTCCAGGGGCGGCAGTGCAGCCGCGGTTGCTTTCAAATTGTCGAAGCTTAGATGGGGTCTTCCTTCCCCGTAGATCCATGTTTTATATTGTGCTTGGCCGTGGGATGGAGAGTTCAGCCATAACTCAAGCCATGGAGCCGTTTCCAAATCGACAGGCCTCATCAGGGCTACGCTCTGGCAAACATAATGTTCCTTAATCGGAAACACAATCCTGCATACATCTCCTGTGTTCGCTCCGACAATAGTTACCAAGATGTCGCCCCGCCTGACTAAGCTCCTTGCACGGTCACGATCATCCTGCGGCGGAGCGACAGCCAGCCGGTAGGAACTGTCAAAAAATAGCGGCCGGATGTTTTGGGCCATGATGAATGTGCCCGGTCCATCATCTCGGTAATACTTCTTCCAATCCCGAGAGCCACTGGTGATACGGGAGGTCAAAGCATCCATACTTTTGACCGCCCACTCGTCGGGCAGATCCAGTGACGAAGTCCCGTCCGGCTCGCAAGGCTGGCGGCCAGAGAGGTGTTTCCGTTTTTGAAGGATTCGGTCAAGAAGTTTTGAACTTGGCTCGATCTCCGTATGCCCATCACGCCAATCCTCCGTCAGGCGGCCAGAGCAGGCGGCGGCTAGAACGGATTGGCGGAAGGCTTTGAGAATCTTGGGAACTTTGGCGAGGCGTTCGCGGGAGGCGTTGACGTTTTCGAGGAGTTCTTCGACCTTGGCGACGATGCGGTGCTGTTCATGTAGCGGAGCCAGGATGAACGGCCAATTTCGCACAATTTGATTCGTAAGATTGGGTTGCGCTCCGCCCTGTCCAGCATCGATCAACGCCTGTCTTTCGTGGAGCAGGTAATAAAAGAGATACCATCGGTCAACAAGATTCGCGTCCACGATGCAGTTTGCACAGGCTTGATTTGTTGCAGCTTGGATATCCAACAGACCTAGTTTTCCGATTGTTGCTCCATACAGCGCGATCGAGAGTGTGCCCGCGGGGAGAAGTCTGGCGGCGCTATTCTGCAAGGCAACCTTGGTAATCTTTTCAGCGGTGTTCGTTACGAGTCCGTCATTGAGGTCTCCGCTCTTCACCCAAGGTATCGAACCATTGAAGTATTCGTTAACTCGACGAGATGGTGTGCCACCGGTGAGCCAGTGTCCGGCATCGTCGATCGTTGCGGCCGCCCACCCCTCCGGCAGATCATCGTGGTTCTTGTCCTCGAGCGCGGGTTCTGCGTTCGCCTTTGCCCTCATGCCTTCTCCAAGAGTGTCTTAGCTCGGTCCAAGCCTATTGCCTTGCCGTTGCCGTTCCCGTTGCCATTCTCAAGCGCAGCAATCATTGCATTCAACTCTTCGACGGCGGCTTCAAGCTCGGCGATAGCGTCGGTGGCGAGTTCATCCGGCTCGGGCAGATCGTCGATGTCATCGAGAGACTCGTCTTTCAGCCATTTGAGGCCGTCGATTTTGTAATTGCGCTTTCGCACTTCCTCAAAATCGAATGAACGCCAGCGGTCCTCCTTAGAGTCGGACGCCTTGCGCTTGGCACGGCCGTTCGGGTCCGAGCCGAAGCACTTCTCGAATTCCCTGAAGTATTCCGAAGTGAGCGGGCGATCCTTCTTCGTGATCCGCGGGACGTTGGTCCGGCCGTCATACACCCACATATTGGCGGTAGGCAGGCCCTTCTGGAAGAAGACTACGTTCGTTTTTGTTCCGGGGCTGTAAGGCGAGAACGTCCCGTTTGGGAGACGCAAGACCGTGTGGACGTTACAGTCTTTCATCAGGATCTCGAAGACGTCGCCCGCTTGGTCGGCAAAAAGGCAGTTATCGGGCACCACGACCGCGGCACGGCCGCCGGGCTTCAGGATCGTGAGGACGTGTTGCAAAAAGTTCAATTGCTTGTTGCTTGTGGCGATGGTGAAGTCTTCGCGATCAGGCACTTGGTTGGCGCCCTTGGTGCCGAACGGAGGATTTGTGAGAACGATGTCGAAGCGCCGCGAATCAGGGGATTCGTAGATGGAATCGCCCGCTTTGATCTGCGGCTGGAGACCGTGGAGGTAAAGATTCATCAACGCGAGGCGCCGCGGTTGATCCACGAGTTCCTCCCCGAAGTACGTTTCTTTGTTGATGCGCTTGGCCAGAGCACGATCCATAGCGCCGCCTTTTGTCGCTTCGATAAGCCATTCGTAAGAACAGACGAGAAATCCGCCGGTGCCGCAGGCCGGATCACATATCGTGAATTCGACATGGGCGCGGGGGTCGGGCTTGAAGCAGCGGACGATAGACTTGATGAGGATGCGCGGCGTGAAGTATTGTCCCGCTCCTTTCTTTCCTTCGCTAGCAGCTTTTTCCAGCAGACCCTCGAATGCAGCAGCCTTGACATCAATATCGAGGGACGTCCACTCGGTCTCATCGATGGCGCCGATGAGCTTTTTGAGGTTAACGGGATTGGTGAACTTCGAGACGGCCTTGGCGAAGATTGCCCCCAGGAGTTCCTTCTGCCGCCCGAGCGCACGGAGGACATCCACGTAGCACTCCGTCAACATCGTGCCCGATTTTTCTGTCAGGCTCGGCCAAGAGCAGTCGATTTCTACTTTCCTGCCCTTATCGTCCGAGTAACTGATATCACTTAGGTCGATCCCGCGCTCATCGGCCATTTTCAAGAAAAGTAAGTAGGTTAACTGCTCGATGTATTCGCCGTAGCCGATACCGTCATGGCGGAGCGTATTGCAGAAGCCCCAAAGTTTTTGAACAACGTCACTCATGCTGCGATTGCCTCGTTAAATTGATGAATAAGCTGCGGAAGCTGGCCGGCAAACACATTGCGCGCTCGCGCCCACCCGCCCGCGCGTTCGAAGATGGGGAACGTGTCGAAATCCTCCTTATCGATGGAGAGGTTTTCCACGAGGTGCGCGCGGATGCGGTCGAGCCATTGCCGCTGCTCTGGTGAGAAGGACTGGCCCGCGGTTACGCGATCGAATGCGCCTGACACGCGCTCCTCGGCGGTGAGCAGCGGGCTCGCGTCGTTCGCGCCGCGCTTCACCATGGAAATAATGTCCGCGAGCGCCTTGTCGTACCGGAGTTTGTGCGCCGCCTGGAGGTTTTTGACCGTGAAGCGCTGGGGGGCTTCGGCCAGTTTCTTCTGGAGTTCGGAAAGCGCGTCCGTGCGCCAGTCCTTCGGCCGCTTCAACAGGATACGGATTGCGTCAATTTGTGCAGGATTTTCTTTCACGAACTGCGAGAACGCGGCCAGATAATCCGCGGGCTTGTATTCCTTGCCGTCGGCGCCGCGCACCCTCCATTCCGAGCTGACGGTATCGACGGTCTCATGAGCGATGACGAACGTGCGCTTCTTCCGCGAATAAGAGTAGAGCAAGTCCTGGAAGTTCTTGTCGCGGAGGAGCTTCATCGTGCCGGTGAAGTCATCTTTTAGCAGCCGGGGAAACGAGGCGGCGAAACGGCCGATGTCGCCATCGGAAATGAAAGCAGCAAACTCCTCGCGGGCCTCGGCCGACATCTCCTTCTCAATCCGTCGGAAACGCTTTATGAGACAGCGCGTGTTGTACTCGCGGTCCTGGTTCTGCCAGATCGCTTCTATTACTTCCTCGATCGCGCGGGTCTCCTTCAGCGGGGGTTCCGCGGTGATCCCCGTGACCTTTTTGAAATATTCGAGGAGCGTGCCATCGAAGCAATCGAACACCACGAAATGAGATTTGTCCTTGTGACGCTCGCCCTTGCGGGTCCCTCGCCCGATCATCTGCTCGAAGAGGATACGGGATTTCACCGGTCGCAGGAAAACGATGTACTCCAGATCCGGGATATCCACGCCCGTCGAGAGCATGTCCACCGTCACGACAATCGCGGGCTCGGGCCGGTTGCGGAACTCGCGTATGCGCTGGAGCGGCCGGTCCACGTTCTTTGACCCGGTGATCTTCGCCACAAACGCATCACCGTGTCCGAACACGTCCTGAGCGGTGTTCACAAGCTGATCAGCATGGGAGGTGTGGGCCAGATCGTTGGCGGCGAAGATCAAGGTCTTCGGGAAACGGCCGTATTCGGCCTCGTGTTCATCGGCGTACTTCTTGATCTCTTCCAGGATCTTCCGATTCGAGTCGGGCGAGGTTACCTTCTGCTCGATCTCCGTCGTGTCGTACTGGCGTTCGTCTTCGAGCTCGTCGAGCTGCTTCAAGCCGGTCTCGGGATCGACGAAGCTCACCTGCTCCCCTTCCTTGAGGAAGACTCCTTGCATACGCACGTTCGATTTGATAGTCACTACGTCGTAGTCCACCAGGAACCCTTCGCGGACCGCCCGTTCGTACTCGTAGCGGTACACGACATCCTTGAAGTACGACGTAGTATGCGCGGCGGGCGTGGCGGTCAGACCGATTTTGATGGCGTCGAAATGATCCATCGCCTGGCGCCAGATCGCGGTTTCGCTCGCGGTGTAGCCGCGGTGGCATTCGTCCGCGATGATGAGATCGAAGGCATGGATAGGGATCGACTCCTGCTCGGCATCCTCTTCCACCACTTCCGCGCCGAGGTCGGGGATGACGTTCCGGCCGAAGAGGTTGACGGCCATCCGCTGGATCGTCGCAACGTAAACGAACGCATGCGCCGGCTTGGGGTCTTTCAAGTAACCCTTCGGGAGGACTTTCGGGTCCCACTTGTCGTCTTCCTCCAGGTCGTCCTTCTGGAATTGCTGATGGTAGACCTCGTAAATCTGATTAAATTTGAGACCGGGTTCCGCCCCGAAGGACGCGAATGCCTTCACCGCCTGGGCGGCGAGCGCCCGGCGGTCCACGAGGAAGAGGACACGCTTGGCAACGCCGGATTTCATGAGGCGGTAAATCTCATTGACGAGAGTGAAGGTCTTACCGGTGCCCGTCGCCATCGCAAGGAGCATCGCGCGCTTGCGCTCGGATATGGCCTTTTCCGTCTCGGCGTTCGCCTCTTTTTGATAGGGCCGGATCAGTTCGTGATCGTTGGGAACCGCGAGGAGTTTTTCACAGTCGGCTTCGAAATCGCGGCTCATCAGCTCAAGGAGCGCATCGGGTGTGTGAAAGCCGAAGATCTCGCGAGAACGGTTCAGCTTGTGCCGAATGTCGTGATGCCAGATCACCTCGCCGTTTGTCGAATAGAGGTACGGCGCGCGGAAGCCGCGGAAGTTGAAGGGACTGTTGCTGAGACCCTTCGAGTAACGCTCGGCCTGGAGGAGGACGTTCTGCGGCCCGAGACTCAGCTTCTTGGCTTCCACGATCCCATAGATCTGGCCGTTCACGGAGAGGGCGTAATCGGCCGGGCCGTTATCGGTCGGATATTCCTCGATTGCGCAGCGGTCATACGCGGTCAGCGGCTTTGCGGGGTCGAAATCCTTCTGGCGCACGATACGCCAACCGGCGTCCATGATCCGACGGTCTATCAACTGCTTGCGCGTGAGAAATTCGGAGTTTTGCGGAGTGGCCCCGGTCACACGGGTTCTGCCGGCGCGGCGCGGCGGGATCGTTATTCCGCCTCTTTCTGTTTGTCAGGAATCAGCATCAACGGGTCAAGGATGCCGCACATACAAGCAAATCGGCGTAGCGGTGGCGGCGTTCAGGCCGACCCGGAGGGCGGGAATTCTGGTTCTGGGGCGCGTACGCAGTATAGTCAAAACATTTCGAATTGTATCCCGTCGGACGATTCTGGGCAATGTTGGGAGCGTTCGGGGGGTGTTCGGGTGGCGTTCAGGCCGCCGGCTGAAGTAGTGACACAATCACCGCCTGTACTTCAGTCAGATCGCGTTCAGTAGCCCACCATCGGTAATGTCCCAAAATCCGCTATCAAGCGCTTGCCGCCAGTCAGCAAAGGCATATCGGGACGCCTTTGTAAACAGCGCAACCTCCTTCCAAATGTGCCCGATCCCGAATAGCGTTATCGGCAGTGCCCATTTTTTATAATTTAGGACGGCCGTCTGCCCCGCCAGATTAACTGAGGGACAAGCGAGCCCTGTTGACGGCCATACCAGACAGGCGAGCACCGGGCAGGAGGCAATCGTGAAATCCAAGACAAAGGCAACAAGCAAACCCGTCCAAGGAGCGCCGCTCCACGGTACAAATAGCAGTGGCCATCTGTTCGAGAAGGATGATCAGGGGATAGTCCGCTGTATGCATTGCGGTCAAACAGCGGAGAATTTTCAAAGACGCAAGGAACGGAAGAAGCGGATCCGGTGCGTAATCCTCGATCACTATCAGGTTCTAGAGCCATCTGAGAACGATCAATTCGCACTATTTTATTGGGGAACGGGAGCAACCAGGTTCTTCGTTACGCGTGAGCAGTCCATTAAGTTCCTAGAGGCTCAGAAGACCCCGCATCGCTGGATCGGCCCGTTCCCGATTCATGCTCTACGAAGGCAACCATACATCGGCCCTGACTTTCCGCGGTTTAAGGAATGGATAGAGAGCCGCGGCCCCCGTCGTCGCGCGGACACGGTCGGCAGCGAAGAAGCCCTCCGAGAGACAATCGCGGTTTGCGGGCAGCCAGACATTTATTCACTCATCGACAACTACTTAAGAACAGGCTGGACCGCATTCGAAGATGCCGCAAATAAAGAAGTTGGCCACGTGATTGGCGGCAAAGCTCAGTTGGAACCGTATCAATCCCTTCTAGCCGCCGGCGCTGATTTCGACGAAGTAATTCGAAGCAACGCCCTTGGTCCCGCTGAGGCTTCAATTCTGTTTGGCTCCGTGCAACTATATTCACATTTTGCGGAATTCGCGGAAATCCAGCTTGCGCTGTTGGTAAACGATGAGAGCGCCATAGAGCGTTCACTCGATTGGTTCTTCAGAGATTGCCACGACTACGCGTCAACTCTTCGCGACACATTCGGAGCCATGAACGCTTACGGCCCTGAATTCGAAACCGGTGGACAACGCATTAAACGTCTACGCGGAGAAGCAGGCTGGTCTCAGATGAATCTCGCGAACGAGATCGGGACGGATGATCCTAAGGCCATCCGCCGATATGAACAGGGCAAGCACGTTCCTGGTCCAGACGCCCGCTATAGACTCGCCAAGGCTTTTTCCGCAAAACTTGGTCGTCACATAACACCCGAAGAGTTGAAGTCCTGATTTCGGGGAGCTGTGCCCCCGGTTTGCCCCCTACGTTCTGAGCCCATTGTGCCTCATAGTGACCTCAGGAGAGGCATATGGTGTTCAAGCGATATCTGACCGTCAGGCAGGTCCAACAGATATATCCGGTGTCGTCGGCCAAATTGAAGAGGGATCGAGCTACAGGCAAAGGCGCCCCGTTCATTCGCTGCGACAGGCGCATCTATTATCCAGAACCGGAGCTTTACGCCTACCTAAATTCGCGCCCGCGCGGCGGCGTAGAAGTGAGGCAAGCGGCGGATTACTGACACTCCCGCGTCGCTACTCCCTCAACTTCCAACAGAAGGTAGAAAGGAAAAACGCCCCCGAATCGCAACTTCGAGAGCGTTAAGTTTACTGTGCCCCTTAAATCATACTCCAACTCGCCAAAGCTTGGCGCATTTCACGGCATCTTCGCTACTCCGCTGAGCATTCCAGGAGAAAAGGAGAACCTTCCGATAGAGCTGCAGGGCTCGTTTCTCGGCTTCTTTTCCTTATGGCTTCCCAATGGGCTTGTGATTCACGGAGTCTCGCTTCATGCGGCTAATGGTCGCAAATGGCTATCGCCGCCGCTCTCGAAATGTTCAAGAGAGGACGGCAGCATTTGCTGGGTTAACAGCGTCGAGTTTCGGTCGACAGATGAATGTAGAGAATTTTTGAGCGAAGCTAGAGCGGCCGTCGATGCTGCCTTGGCCTCGCATCTCAACGTAAATGAGGGCACTCCGATTCAATGAGCGCGACGACGACATTTACAAGCACAGTCGGCGGCGAACTGGGCGAGAGCGAGTATGCAGACCTGGAGCGCCGTTGGATTGACCGCACTTGGGCGCAAGCCGCCGGGCTGCGCAAAGTGGGCCACTTCGACGGGCGCGACCTGGTCGGAGGCAAATTGCACGGTGATTACGCCGGCATCGCGATCCCGTACTTCATGCCGGGGCAGGCACACGAGGTTACCTGGAGGCTGCGGCGCGAGAACCCCGAGATTGACGCGCAGACACAGAAGCCGAAGAACAAGTACGTCGGCGCGCAAGAAGACCGCAATCACATCTACTTCCCCCCGCTCATAAGCCCGGAAGACCTGCGTGATCCGACGATCCCCATCATCATTGTCGAGGGGGAGTTTAAGGCGCTCGCGCTCCGGAGGCTGGCTAGCGACGGCAACTCCCCGAAGCTGCGGTTTATCCCGATTGCGATATCCGGCGTCTGGAACTGGCGCGGCACGGTCGGCAAAGAGAACAACGCGAATGGCGTGCGCGTGCCGGTTAAAGGCGTCATCCCGGATTTCGATCTGATCGCATGGGTGGGGCGCAAGGTGATCATCGCCTTCGACGCGGATGCCGCCGACAAGGCCCAGGTTCGCCGGGCTCGCCATGCGCTGTCGGTGGAACTGCGCAGCCGCGGCGCCGATGTGGCTTACCTCAAATGGAATGCCGAAGACGGCAAAGGACCGGATGATTGGCTCGCCAAGGTTGGCCCCTACGTTGTGCTGGCGGCGATCACCAACGTTGAGTACAACACCGCGAGCGGATGGTACGCAAAGCTCATCTGCACGGACACTGGTAAGCCCAAGAAAATTTTTGCGAATGCGACTATTGCACTCCGGCACGCGCCGGAATGGAATGGAGTTCTGCGGTTTAACGAATTCACTCACAGCACAGAGATTGCGAACAAGCCGCCATGGGGCGGCGAAGCCGACAGAAACTGGACTGACAATGACGATCGTTTGACGTGTGAGTGGCTCCAAACCAAGGGAATTGACGTCTCCGTTAGCGTGACTGCGGAAGCAGTCCAGACCGTATCGCAAGAGAGTGCATTTCACCCCGTTCGCGATTACCTTAATGCAGTGACATGGGACGGGATCTCGCGCTTAGGGACTTGGCTCTCGCGCTATCTCGGCGTTCAAGATTCGAACTATTCACGAGCGGTTGGCGAGCGCTTTCTGATTTCTGCCGTCGCACGAATCATGGAGCCGGGATGTAAAGCAGATTGTTGTCTCATCCTTGAGGGTAAGCAGGGCGCGGGTAAATCCACCGCAGTGCGGATTCTCGGGGGCGAGTGGACTACAGACGATCTCGCGGAACTCGGCAGCAAGGACGCATCGCTCCAAATATGCGGAGTATGGATCATCGAGCTTGGTGAGCTCGACAGCATGAGTAAAGCCGAGACTGGGCGCATCAAGGCCTTCATGAGCCGTGATAAGGAGCGTTTCCGCCCCCCATACGGCCGCCGACTGATCGAACCTAAGCGCCAGTGCGTGTTCGTCGGCACGGTAAATGATCGCGAATACCTGAAAGACGAAACGGGAGCTCGGCGTTTTTGGCCCGTGGCTTGCGGCTCGATTGATTTGAAAGCGCTCAAGCGCGATCGAGACCAGCTATGGGCTGAAGCGATAGCGCAGTATAGTGAGGGCCATCCCTGGTGGCTTGACACCGATTCGCTCACAGGCGCCGCGCAGATAGAGCAAGAGGCCCGATATGAGGGGGATCCATGGGAGCCAATTGTCGAAACGTTTTTGACCCTCAAGTCCGATACGTCCGTGGATGAAATTCTGTCCCTTTGTCTGAACAAGGAGCGAGCACTTTGGTCTCAGCATGACAAGACCCGAATTGCCAAATGCCTCAAATACCAAGGTTGGAAACGTTACAGGTCACGCGATGGCGAAGGCCGACCGTGGAGGTATCGACGTGTGCAGGAGAGCTAAGGTCCAGGTACTGTCCCATCTCGGGGTCTCCGCGAGGGCCCAAAGGCAAATGCCTTCCTTTTAAGGCCTGCCCCAGTGGTCCCAACAGTTCTTTCAATGAGGGATGTGGAATTACAGACCGCTTGTATGCGGATGTGTCTAAAGGAAGTTTGGAACCTAGGTGGGACGGTGGGCCAGTTGGACAGGTCACGAATAAAGATGCCGGAAACGAGAGAACTCATGGAACGGAAACACACACCAGAACATGCCGGCTAAATAGCGGTACGTTGTGGCCCGTTTCAGTAGAAATCAAACAGCTTCCCGATTTGGAATGTGCGCTATTAGGGCAGCACGTGCAGACTGAAATCGAAACCGAATTGCGGAGATTGGTCAGGTGAAACGCATGGCCGAGATGAATCATCCCTCGGAATCGCGGCAAGCTGTCGACGTGTTCCTCGATGCGATCGCCGACGCCATCGTGGATCGGCTCGAGCGCCGTCAAGGCGCCCGCAGGCGGCTCCTCGACATGGAACGGACGGTGGACTATCTTGGCATGAGCGAGGACACAATCATTCGTCTCGTCTCTGATGGAAAACTCACGCCAGTGCGCGTCGACCGACGTCTCCGATTCGACATCCGGGAATTGGACAATCTTATCGAAGCGTCCAAGAAAGGGCACTAGATCCAGTACGGCGGCCTAGTTCCCAGCAAGTACAAAGCCCGTAGTTCTGTGCTAGTTTCCATCCATGACGAACCGGCGGTTATTTTGGTTCTCCAGCGTTCTGAACTTCATGGTTCGGGCTGCAATGTTGGAGGTGAGCAGATGAGGCTGAAAGCGATTAGCTTTTTTGAGATCGGCCGAGCGATCAAAGGAGTGGGCAAGCAATATAGCGCTGGCAGCATCGGCCACCCAAGAGTGATTCGAAAACGTTCCCGCTGTGAAATCAAAGCAGGAGCACGCAAATTGCAGGTACAGAAATGCGAGGCCGCTCAATGAAGAAGCGCACCTACGGAACGGGTTCGGTACGCTCGCTCGACGATAGCAAATGGCTGCTACGGTATACGCCCAAAAACAGCAAGCGGTTGGGCAAAGTGGTTGAAGCTCCGAATCGGAAGGCCGCCGAAGACGAATTGACCGCTTGGCGTAAGGAGTTGGACGGTCAGCAAAATCCTGGCGTTAAAGTGCCCTGCTCCCACTTGCTCGAACTACACCTTGCCACTATGCGCCGCATGCAGCGCGATCCGAAAAACATCCTCGATCAGGAGAAAAAGATCAAGAAGCATCTCACACCCTTCTTCGGATCACGTGAAGCTTCCACGGTCAAATTGTCGGACATCAATCGATATATAGATCTGCGGCTTGCCAAAGGCGCGAGACCAGCGACGATCAATCGCGAGCTATCGAATCTGCGGCGCGCCTTTAACTGCGGCGTCAAAGAGCACGTCATCTCGAATCCCCTACCCAAGTACGACCAACTGCCCGAGAACAACGTCCGCGAGGGATTTCTGGAACACGACGTATATCGTCGCATCATGAATTATCTGCCGCGCCACCAGCACATGCTCTGGTGCTTCGCATACTACCTGGGGATTCGGAAGGGCGAGTTGCTGAAATTCCGCTGGGAGTGGCTGTTGCCCTATTGGAAACAGAAGGAGCCGATCGTCAAGATTCCCGGAAAATACACCAAGAACAAGAAGCCCCACACCATACCGATCTACCATCCCGAAATGCGCGCTATGGTCGAGATCGCCCTGACGCAGCGAGATCCAAAGTGCTCCCACCTGTTCCAGTACCGCGGACGACAACTGAAGAGCATCCGCACCGGCTTCGAAGCCGCGCGGGTTGAGGCTGGCCTCTCCGAACTGATCTTCCACGATACGCGGCGGACGGCGGTCCGGAACATGGTTCTCGCTGGCATCCCCGAAAAGCGCGCCATGCAGATCTCGGGACATCGCACACGGTCGGTATTCGATCGCTACGACATCGCGACCGAACGTGACGCGATTGAGACCGGCAAGCACATGCGCAAGCACTGGGAACAGCTCGCCGAGCAGCAGGCGCAGGCGGCCGACGAACGACTGGAGCAGGAAAAATTGGGTAATAAATCAGGTAACTGGGATTTAGCGCCAAGTCCACCTGAAGGCGAGGGGCTGGCGGACAACTTCTTGAATTGACACGATTTATCTTGGTGCTGGAGGTGGGGGTCGAACCCACATGACCAGTGAAGGTCGCGGGATTTTGAGTCCCGTGCGTCTGCCAGTTCCGCCACTCCAGCAAGTTGACGAACATGCCTCGAAGGCACATGTCAGTCCGAGTATACCAGCCGGCGCCGGTTATACCGTCCGAATCATGTGGTCCGGACAATCGAGCTGTGACTCGGCGGCGAGGCGCGGAATCAGGTCGAGTCCGTGTCGCGCGAGGAACGGAAGAATTGTATAGAATCGCTCCTGCAAGTGGCCATGCGGATAGATCAGGTTCATCAGGTAATTTGCATCTTCCGCTGCGTGCGCGGTACGTTGCAGTGCCGCCCGCGCTCCTTTTCGCGCTAGCTTATCGAGTTGGTAAAGCATTTTGGCTTCGCTCTTGAGCGCCGCCGCCTCCAGTGTAGGATCGAGGCGGCTAAGTTGGGATCGCAGTTCCACAAGTCCGCCGGAGACAGTCTCGCGCACGGCTTTGAAAGCGGCCTCGATTTGCGTGGGAACCAGTCGTTTCGCTATCCGGCTCTGAACCCGGTCCTCGTGATCCAACAAATTCTGAATCTGTAGCCCGTAACGGTCCAGTAATTTTGTGGCGCGCGAGTCGAGCAACGTAAATCCGTTGCGCGGCACAATGACTGGCATGCGGCCCAGCAGTTCCCGATAAATCGTTTCTGCCTGCGCCATGTAGGCTACTTCCGCCGGGCCGCCCACATAGGCTACAGTCGGAAGCAGATAATCCTGCATGACGGGCCGCAGCAGCGCATTCGGAGACACATCCGCCGCGCGGGCCTGCAAGTCGCTGGCGGAATAAGTTCCATCCCGGGATGCGAATCGTCCGTCACGCAGCTTCAAACTGAGCCGGCGGCCCCGGTCCAGCAGGAAAAACGGCGATGTGTCTTTCTCGACATGCACCTGGCTGTGGTATCCGGCAGCGGAAAGCTCCGCATCTCTCTGTCCCAGCGACTCCATCAGATCCGGAGCGGCATGGGCCGCCTCCGCCAGAAATGGCGCGGCAATGCTCCGCACATCCGGATCGAGCGGATCGAGATACAACAATCCCAGGCCATCCAGCAATTCACCCAGCAATTGCCGGAATCCAGCCCCTAGGGTGGCGCCCGGGCGATACACCTTTCGTATGAGATTTACTACGTCTTGGCCGTACGGCAGATGAGCCAGCGAACTGGCCAATTCCTCGACGGGTACTTCCGTCAGTACCGCTGGCCCTGCTGGGCCCTGCGTCGGCTCACATTTGGCAGTCAGCTTCCAAGGTTTCGAATCCGACCCGAATGTCCACGCGTGATCTACCTCGGCGAGGTCATGGTCTTCGGTCGCAAGCCAAAAGACCGGTACCGCCGGGAGCCCCTGCTCGGTTAGCCGCCGCGCCAGCCGCGCTGCGGTCAATGCCTTATAAATCGTGTATGCGGGCCCACTAAATAACCCAACCTGCTGCCCGGTTACAACCGCAACTGTTTCCGGTCTCGCTAACACCTGGAGCGATTCGCTCCCAGGATTCTGCTTGCCGAGAACGCCCATCAGCCGCTCGCGGCGTTCAGACGGGTAGCGGATCTGCCGCGCAGCGCCCGCGTAGGACTCGGGTGAGAACGCGTCCCAAGAATAGAATCCAGCGACTCGATCGAAATTGTAGAGATAGTCGGAGAAGAGACGGCTCGTGCCTGGAATCAGGGTCTGCTTGAGACACGAGGCTTTCATGCGTTAGACACTGGGTAGCGTGTTAGGCACTGGCTAAAGTGATGATACCGAGCAGACTAAAGTTACCAAACTTTGTTTTGGCGTTCGAACTGTCGTTAACCGTTGATCTTTGTCTTCATCAAATGCGTGTCGCCTGCGAGGGCATCCTCGTCGACAATGAAGTAAAGGACGATTAATGGACGAACAGGAGTTCAAAACGAGAGCGGATCAGGCGTTCGAACGTCTTTACAAAAAACTGGTCGCTGCGTCCGACAAGTACGAGTTTGAGCCCGACTTCAATAGCGGAGCCCTCTCGGTGGAGTTTGAACAGCCTAGGGGAAAGTTCGTTGTCAGCCCCAATTCGCCGGTGCGGCAGATCTGGGTCTCGGCGCATTCTAAAAGTTACAAACTCGATTGGAATCCAGGTCGTGCGGCTTTCGTGCTGTCCGATACGGGGCAAACGCTTGAGACATTCATGGCGGAAGCCATTACGACGCATCTCGGAGAACCGGTCACCTTATAGCGGAACCTCATGGCAGGAGTGTATCTTTCCTATCCTTTTTGCGCGCAGAAGTGTACGTTCTGCAATTTCGCTTCGGGCGTATGGCCGGATGCCATGAAGCAGCGCTATGAGCGGATGCTGGCTCGGGAGATCGAGCAACATGAGTGGAATTGGCTTCCCGAAACTGTGTACTGGGGCGGAGGCACGCCCAGTCTCATGAGGCCCGAGGCGCTTGAAGGCGCCATGCGAGTGATTCCGGCGGACCATATCCGGGAAGCGACAATCGAATGTGCGCCAGGATCGGTAACGGCGGAACGCGCGCAAGCCTGGCGCGCCGCGGGCATCAATCGCGTGAGTCTCGGCGTGCAGTCGTTTGTTGAGGCCGAAGCGCGGCGTACGGGCCGGAAACATTCTGCCGAAGTAGTCCAGCGTGAGTTGAGCGTTCTTGCGGATGCCGGAATCGACAACGTAAATATCGATTTGATCGCCGGCCTTCCAGGCCAGACATTCGACTCCTGGCGCGCGTCGCTCGGCTGGGTCGAGCGGCTGGCGCCTCCCCACGTTTCCATCTACATGTTCGAGATCGACGAGGATAGCCGACTCGGGCAGGAAGCGCTGCTCGGCGGAACCCGATATGGGGCCGACGTGTTGCCGCCCGACGACGCCGTTGCCGGGTTTTATGAATACGCAGTGGAGCGGCTGAGGGTCTTGGGTTTGCCACGCTACGAGATCTCGAATTTCGCACGGTCCGGTTTCGAATCGGTGCACAACCTGAAGTACTGGAATCTCGAGCCTTACATTGGCTTTGGTGTGGACGCACATTCGTTTGACGGATCGCTGCGCTGGTCGAACGTCGATTCGCCGGAGGACTACATCACGCGTCTCGAACGTGGCGCAAGCCCGCGTGCTGACGAGTCCTGTTCCGATCTCGAAGAAGAGCACTTCTTCGTTGGCCTCCGCTTGGCTGCCGGAATCGAGCCGAGCGCACGGGAGTGGTCCCGGTTCAAGGAGCCGATCGATCGTTCGCTTGCCTCGGGCTTGCTCGTGCGGGACGCCGAGCGGTTGCGTCTGACGGACCGCGGCTTTCTGCTGTCTAATGAAGTCTTCCAGGAATTTGTACATGCCCCTGCAATATGACGGAGGACCGGCGATGCCGGTCGACCTGCGCAGCGATACAGTGACTCGTCCTACCGCCGCGATGCGCGCGGCCATGGCCGATGCCGAAGTGGGCGACGACGTGTACGGCGAAGACCCGACGGTGAACCGGCTCGAGCAGCGCGCCGCCGCCATCATGGGCAAAGAAGCGGCTCTATTTGTGCCCACCGGAACGATGGGCAATACCATTGCGATTAAACTGCATACCAATCACGGCGAGGAAGTGCTTTGTGAAGCACATTCCCACATGATGGATTGGGAACTGTCGATGATGGCCTGGTTCAGCGGCTGTTTGGCCCGAACGGTCGCGTCGGAAGACGGCATCCTGCGCTGGCCCAATGTCGAACACGCATTGCAGACTGGTGGTCCTCACCATGCCGCGACAACGCTTATCGCGATTGAGAACACACATAATATGGCGGGTGGAACCGTTTACCCGCTCGAAGCGATCGATGAAATCTGCGAAGGCGCTCATGAACGAGGCCTGAAGGTTCACATGGATGGCGCGCGTGTCTTCAATGCTTCGGCCGCATCGCGCATAGCCGTGGATCGTATTGTGCGCGATGTCGACTCCGTCATGTTTTGCCTTTCGAAGGGATTGGGAGCCCCGATAGGCTCGGTTCTGGCGGGGACTCGGAAGGATATCGATCGCGCCCGCCTTTACCGGAAACGCCTCGGCGGAGGAATGCGCCAGGCCGGCGTAGTCGCCGCAGCCGGCCTGATCGCGCTGGCGGACGTACCGGATCGCCTCGTGGAAGATCACGCGAACGCAAAGTTTCTGGCGGAACGGCTTTCCGTTTCGCCGCGGCTTACGGTCGATCCCGGACGCGTTCAAACGAACATCGTTATTTTCGGAATCGAAAAATTGGGATGCAATTCCGTAGAGTTCAGCGAGGAGTTGAAGCAGCGCGGAGTGCTGGCTAACGGCGTGAATTCTACTCAGATGCGGCTTGTCACCCACCGGGACGTGACTCGCGCCGACTGTGAGCAGGCCATCGAAGGGATTGAACAAGCTATCCGTCGATTCCGGCCGCAAACGATCTCAACCGGACAATAGTTCAGAATCGAGCGTGCCGAGCGAATCTCACTTGCGTGACGATTTCGCTGTTGTATTCTGCTCGACGAGTGCATATCTCCGTTCATTCGCCTCCTTTCTCCGGACCCGCTCCCGCAGCTCTGCGAATTGCTTCGTGAGCTCGATAACTTGTTCCTTCTTACCTGCCTTTCGCACAGCTAAGATCAGATGATAAAGGGCAGTCTGGTCGTCGGGATCCGCTCGAACGGCCAGGCGGCTTTGTTCAATCGCTCCGCTGACGTTGCCTTCTTGCAGATAAAGCCGGCTTAGTACATCCCTGGCCAATGATAAATTGGGCTGAAGCTGAATGGCTTTGCGAGCGGCCTTAAGCGCCTGTGTGAACTCAGGAGTGCCGGCCACGGCACCTCGGCGAGCGAGCGTCTCGGCTAGCAAATATTGAAGAAATGCGTCATCCGGCTGCTTACTAAGGCGATCCCGAATGGTTGCTTCCGCCTCCGGCAGATTATTCTGCTGTAGCGCGGCCATACCAAGAGCCGCCATTCCCATAGACGCATTCGAGTCTAATTGCTCTGCGCTCGCAAAATCGCTTTCGCTTTTGTCGTACTGCCCGAGTTGGATATATAGGACACCCCGTGCCGTGTACAGAGCCGCTGAATCAGGCAAACGCTTGAGACCCACGTTCAACATGTCTATGCCAACCTTGTAGGAAGCATGGGCCATGCAGAGATCTGCGAAGTGCACATAATAGCGGGGATTGTCGGGATTGGCGCTAATTGCTCGCCGCAATGCTTGCACCGACCGGGGAGTATCGGCGTTCGCTTCGTACGCTTCAGCCAAGAGGTCGAGAGCGTCGGGATCGGTTGTCCGTGCTTTCTCCATGGAGGAAAGCGTTTGAATGACCTCTGTATAGCGCCTTGCCAGAGACTGAACGACAGCTAGGTTATAAAGTGCTCTTTCATCGTCGTTCCGGAGTTCTGCAATGCGCTTGAAAATCGGGATCGCCTGTCCCGGCTTGCTAAGCTTCACCAGGCAGGAACCGTATTCCGAGAGTGCGCTTACTTGCGAATGAATGAGCGGCTCGCTTCGGCCGAACTCCTCCACCGCTGTTGCGCAGTTGTCCCGTTTGAATGCCAGCCCGGCCAGCATGGCATGGCTGGTTTTGTCGCCTGGATGAAGGCTAACAATTTGCTGGAGCAAAGGAACAGCGCTCTGGTCTCCATCCTTATATTCGATTTCCGCCGCACCTTCGAGAGCAGCTAAGTAATTCGGCGAAATCTGCAGAGCACGCTTAAACGACGCCAAGGCATGAACGCTATTTCCTAACCGAACCAGGGCCAATCCGTTTAGAGTCCACAAACGGGCGTCTTGCGGAAAGCTTTGCAGTTGAATATCCGAAAGCCGCTTCGCCTCTGTGTAATTCTGCGTGCGGAGAGCCGAGATAATCTGTGCAGGATCCGGAGACACCTGAGAATACAGGGTGAAGCCGCACACGAGCAACAGAACCAAGCCTCTCCGCACTTCCGAATTCATCCTAACGCAAGGGAGAAAATGTCTGCTCCAAGCGGTTTTTTCCGCCGGACGGCCTGCCGCGAGATCCCGGTTCTGAACCGGATACTGGTCGATCCGGCGCTGTCCGTACTTCCGCTATAGGTGTGATTCCGGTTTGTCTGTGCTGCATTGTGATCTCTCCCGCAGGAAAGGAAACGCGGTGATGCGCAGCTTCGCCGCGCCGTATGGCACGAGAACCAAAGTTTTCAGAGGATCCTGTGAACTAACGGGACTGAGCGGCACTGGGCCGGCTGAGTTTTCATGCACAGACCAGGCCGCATCACGGCGGCCTTGAATCTTCAGGGTAACGGGCGGATTCTTCACATCGAATGGTATTGCGCCAACCGGATGTTCAAGCGACGCAGCGGCACAGTCGCCGAGTTCAACCGCGTAATTCCAATTGGCCGTAGGCGTGATTTGCCAATCCGCCGATTTCGCAGCGTACTTCTTGAGCTCCGTCCATTGTCCATCGAGAGGAAGGGAGAAAACCAGCGGGCCGCGCTCGAATACAGCCGAATTGTGGAACCAGTGGCTCACATGGTAATCCATCGGCAAACTCAAAGCGACGTGATCGCCCTCTCTCCACACGCGTTTGATCGGATAGAAGGGAGTATCCGGCGTCTGCAATCGATTTCCGTTCACAGCGACAATGGCTCTTCCGGCCCATGCAGGAATCCGCAATACCAGCGGGAATGAAACGGGGCGAGGAGTATGCACCGTAAACTGAACGGTTCCACGGAACGGATATTCGGTTTCTTCTTCGATTGCAACGTCAACGCCGTTGAGCTTGGTATGAACGCGGCTAGGGGCGTAGGCGGCCGTTACGAGACCGCCGTCAGGCGTCGCCATCCAGAGACTCGAAAGCAGCTTCGGCCACCCCTGATGCAGATTCGCGGTGCAGCAGCCGAAGTTCGGCTCCAGGCCGAACAGGTTTGAGTCGGGTCCATTGGTGGACCATTGCCGGTGTGCCCTGGTGCAGGCAATCTGATTCGGCTGCTGATCGTATTGATGCGACCACATGTCATTGGAGAGCGTGCCGGGCAATGCGTTATAGGCAACTTTTTCCAGGCGATCGGCAATGCTCGAGGCGCCTAAGACTGCGAACGCCTGCTCGAAGGAAAACATGGTTTCGACGACGGCGCAGAGTTCTATGCCTTGGGACGGATCGGTGCCGGCGAAGTGCTCGTCACCGCTGAACATCCCATTAGGCAGTCCATGAAACTTGTCGAGCATTGCCAGTTGACGATCGATCTCATCGCGATCTCTAGCGTTGCCGCTCAGCAACCACCATAGGGGCGCCACCTTCAACGCCATCGCATTATTCACACCATGTGTTTGCATGGCGGCATCGGGAATGGGGCCGCCGTGCTCTTTCAGCCCCAGTCTGGCGCTCGTTTCTTTCGAGGTGTATTTGAAATTCGCGAACTGCGCTTCCCAATCGTACCCTTGTTGGTGCAGGAGTTTGGCGAGTTCCAGCAGGCTACGATCTCCGGTCCGGTTGTAGAGCCACAAGACCGAATAGACGTTATCCTGCCAGCGGTATTTACCCCAATCCCTGAGTGGCCGGCCCGGCAGTTCGCGCAACTCATACGCGAAATACTTCCGCATGACGGGTATTACGCGAGGATCGCCACTGACCTCCTGGTATTGAGTAAGGACCTTGAGCATGACCATGCGCGGCCACCAATCGTCGTTTCGCAGCGGTCCAATTTGACCGTCAGGGCGCTGGTGGGTTAGCGTCCAATCGACCCATTGTTTTGCTTTGCGGATCAGTGTTGCATCTTTTAATTCATATGCGAGAGGAAGCAGGCCATCCAGATAATAAGGTCCGCGCTCCCACGATTCACCCGTTCCTCCTAGCCAGCCGCTATTCGATCCAACATCGTCCCAGAACTCGCCAAGGTGACCGGTGAGGCCTTTGGCCTGAATCTCAAGCTGACGGCGGAGCCAACCACTCGGTTCAACCGCACCCAGCGGCAGCGCATTAAAGGCGTTCGGCTGCAGGGGAGCGCGGTTCGCAACCACCATACCCGCGGCAGACTGGGAGGTCTGAGCGATCATGGGCCAACCGGCAAAAAAGGTTATGGCGCAGAGCGCATACAAGCGTTTCGGCATAGAAGCTAAAAGACGATCTTCGCACCGACTTGTAAATTGCGGGGATTGTATTGCGAAGTGACCCGGCCGAAGTTGCCGTCCGGCAAATTGGCGTCGACTCCCTGCAAATTCACGCGGTTCAGGACATTGTAGATCTCAAACCGCAACTGAAGGTCGAGCCGCTCAAAGATTTTCGTTTCCTTTAATAGTGCGGCGTCGACTTCCGCGAAATTGGGGTTTCTGAAACGATTGACCTTCTCGCTGCCTCCCGCGCCGAGCGCCGGCTGCGTGAACTGCCCTGTGGAGAAGACACCGTTCAAGTATGCCTGACGGCTTGACGCCATGGTATAGCTGGTGGCGTCCGGAAAGTCATAATTGAAGCCGTCTGCATTGAAATCACCGCTTCCCGGGTTGAGTCCAACGATGATGCCGGTGGGCCCGAAGATGGGCTGAAACGAGGCATCTGTGTAGACGGTGAAAGGATTACCGCTCTGCAGAATGGTTGTGCCGCTAATGGACCAGCCGCTCAGCACGCGGCCAAAGAAACCGCGGCCCGCGTTGAGCCCCGGCACATCATAATTCCACAGAAAGGAGGAGCGGTTCGGCGCGTCCCACGGCGAAGGCGCATAGTATTGCGAGAGGTTCTGAAATGTGGGGTAGACCCCGGTATCGTCCATCGCACGAGAACGAGTATAAGATGCATCGAAGTATCCGCGTCGAGTAAAGCGGCCCTTCAGTTCGACAATCAGGGCATCGTATCTTGCTTCTGCTGCGTTCTCGGCGTAGTTAATTGCGCCGAAGCTAGAGTTCAACCGGGTGGGAGACGTACTGTTGTGCTGAATTAAATCGCCTGCGTAACGATTGATATCTATTCCGTAGGAAGTGTTACTCGTCTGGCCATAGCCGGTGATTAAGTTATACGAGTTCGAACCGGAATAGCCGATACTACCTACAAGATTTCCTACCAGCTTGTGTTCCAGCGTAATTGCATAGTTGAAGGTAGTGGGCGCCACGAGAAGCGGATCGATCCCGCCGACACCCGCCTGCACGCCTTCCAGGCCGCCCTGCGCAGTCAACGTGGTGGAGGCGAGCGCGGGATACGGAAATCCAAACGGGTACGTGTTGCTTGTGCCAAAGGCAAAGATGGGCGGCGCTGTCGAACCATTTGAAAAGAAGGTTGGAATGATATATCCGGGCGGATTGGCATTCAAGCCATTTTCGTCGTTTCCGAGGGTCGGGAAATCGTGATACATACCGAAGCCGCCGCGAAGAACCCAATTCCCATTACCCGTCGGATCCCAGGCAACACCGAAGCGCGGTGACCAGACATTCGTAATAGATCCGAGAAAGACATTGTTGACTTTTCGCATGACGCCGGAAGCCACGCTTTCATTGAACGCCGGGCGGAGCCCCAAGTAAAAGTTGGAGAGATTGGTGCCCCTCAGAGACGGATAGGGATTGCCAAAGTCATCCCAGCGAACCCCGTAGTTCAGAGTGAGATTGGGCCTGATTTTCCAGGTATCTTCCGCGAAGAGACCGCCTGTGGTCATGGCATAACCGTAGTTTCCATCCTGGGGCTGACCAGTGAGCGGATTGTAGGACAGGCCTGTCTCGCTGAACGGTTTGTCTTCGACAAGGTCAAGAATGTTGTTGAACTGAAAGTTTCCCTGCCCGCGGGCGCCCGCAAACAGAGCTACATCGTCACCATGCCATCCGTCGTAGCCGAATTTCAACGTATGATTTCCCTGGATGTGCGATAGCACATCGCGCCAGTGATAACTGTGCTGAATGAAATCGCCCAGAGCGAAACCATTCCCGAAGCCCGTTCCTAATCCGGTAACACTCACAACCGGCACTTGAAAGCTGCCGGTGGCGGGCGAGATTCCTTCCACTCGCAGATAAGCGAAGGCGGCCTCGTTCAGGGTTGATGGATTGATTGTGTGGGTCTCGTTCACCTGTAGCGAATCGGTGGTGTATCTGTTGGTCGTGGCAAACGCAGGACGTACGGCCGGGCCGCCCGTGTCCAAGGTTGTACGGAAGAAATTACCGTACAGCCGGTCCTTGGTGAAGTATTTATCAATCCGAGTGTTCCATTGCAGGGCATTGCGGTAATTACTTGCATTAAAGATACCGTTGTCGATGACGGGCAGGCCGCACGGCAAAAACGCCGTAGCATCTGTGCCGCATGTACCGGGAAAAAGCTGAGCGGCGGTTTGTGAGACGCCGGTAGTGGTTGCGCCGGTCGCGGGATAGCTGGTAAGCAGTTTTGTTCCGATGGTATTCGGAAATGTGCTCGCCGCAAAATTGGCGAACTCGGGGGATTCGAACGTAATGACATTGTTTCCGGTCGAGATGGAGGAGCGAAGCGGCTCGATGCCAAAGAAGAAAAAGAACTGATGATGCGGAACAATGGGGCCGCCAAGGTTCGCGGATATGTTGTTGCTGTGAAACGGAGCGTAGCTGTGAACAAATTCGGTTCCAGCCCAAAAATTCTGGTAGCTGTAGTAGTCGCTCGCGAGCCCGTGGAATTGATCCGAGCCGGATTTCGTGGTCATGGTCATCTGGACGGAACTGGCGCGCCCGTAATCGACGGTAAAGGTGTTTACCTGGATGCTGGTTTCTTGCACCGAGTCGGGATTCGGAACGAGGTTGAGGACGCCCGGCCGAATGTTGCTGGTGACGTCCAAGCCGTCGACCACAAACATATTCGCGTTGCTGCTTCGGCCGTTGGCGCTGGCGTCTACTTGCGTCTCGGTTGAAAAATTGTCCACCGCCGATCCTGGACTTCCAAAAGCAGCTACGCCTCTGCCCGTGACTCCAGGCGCAAGCGTTACCAGATTGATCATGTTGCGTCCCGGCAGTGGAAGGGCGCTCAATTCGCGTGTCTCGATCGTCGCCTGATTCCGGCTGTCGGCCGTATCGATTACCGGCGACGTGCCGGTCACCTCGACCGCCGTCGTGCTGGTGGCTAGGGTCAGCGAAATCGGGACGTTCAGATTCTGGCTGGTTTCGAGAGTAACGGTCACATTTGTTTTCACGAAACCCGGAGCCTGCGCCGAGATGGTATACGAGGCGGGGGCGAGACTCACGAAACTGTAGTTCCCCGCGTTGTCGCTTTTCGTTTCATGAGAAACCTGAGTGGCATTGTTGAGCAGAGTGACGGCGGCGTTTGGTACAGCCTCGCCGGCAGGATCACGGATGATCCCTTGCACACTGCCGCTGAACTGGGCGAAGCAAAACGGAGAAGAGAGGAAGAGTAATGCGAAACCCTTGCGGACTGTTGCGAAAGTGCCGTTTAACATGATCGTCGATCTTTTCAAACGCACAGGATTGTTTGACGGTTCATTGTTCCGCCGCTTGGAGATGTCAAAGGCGGAGTAAAAGTTACTGCGGCGGAGTAAAGAGCGATCACCTCGGTAGTTCTTTGGGAGCTCAATAGGACATCCTTGAGCTGAGTCTGGGCATGGCCGGAGGGCAGGGTCGCCCGC
This sequence comes from Bryobacterales bacterium KBS 96, assembly GCA_000381625.1. GTDB lineage: Bacteria > Acidobacteriota > Terriglobia > Bryobacterales > Bryobacteraceae > KBS-96. The sequence continues at coordinate 4,354,164 of KB906767.1, read as the reverse complement.
CTTATGCCCGTCCAGTGTGCGGCCTAGATGCAGCAGCCGGCATCAGGAACGAAGTCGGACTGCCAGTGGTCTTCCGTACGCGTGCCTGGCATGCGTCGTAAGGACCAACTCAATCCATCGATCACCTCGTTGGAGCGGTTCCGTTAAGTGAGCCTCACTTCGCTGTCCTTCCTGATGGTGGGAATAGCAGAAGCGGCGCTGGATTCACGACGATGCCATTGAACAGCAGATCTTTGCCGAGGAACCATGGCGGCACTTCACGCCTGGGATTATTGCCGCCCTCAAAGCGGATCTCGCCAGGACCAGTTTTCCCGATTAGCGGCAGAGGGCGGGCGAACCGCTGCACGTGTACAGTATGAATCGCGCTTGAAATCAACTGCTTACCTGGCCACGTTCCGGCACGCACGCATGAGAGAATCAAGTGTTGCGTATCGTTTCGGACGGAATTAATTATGCTTGCGGGCTGACCCTGTTGGGCCTGACGCTGTCCTATTTTCTGAATCCCTGGTTGGGAACGCCTCTCTACCTGTTAGCCCTGTTTTGCCTCTGGTTTTTTCGCGATCCCAACCGGAAGATTCCACCCGGCGATGTACTCGTTTCGCCGGCCGACGGCAAAATTGTCGCCGTCAGGAACGGCCCGGGGGAAATACGCGTCAGCATTTTTTTGAATGTGTTCAATGTACATGTGAACCGGTCGCCCGCGGCCGGGAGAATCACGGCTATTCGTTATGAGAAAGGCAAGTTTCGCGTCGCAAGCTTGGACGAAGCATCCGCGGAAAACGAGAAAAATACAATTACTCTCGACGCGGGGGGCACGACAGTAGTCTTCAGCCAGATTGCCGGGTTGATTGCGCGCCGGATCGTTTGTTACAAGCAGGTGGGCGACATTGTCACGGCCGGAGAACGCATCGGGTTGATTAAGTTCGGCTCCCGCGTGGACGTGTTCTTCGGACCTGAGTGGGCGCCCGAAGTGACAACGGGCCAGCGAGTTTCGGCGGGATCGAGCGTGCTCGCCCGGCGTATCGAGAATGGAGCGGCATCGTAGTGGCAGAGGACACGGGACTGCGGCCAGGCGAACCGAATGCGCCACGGCGTAGACCGAGGCGCGCTGCTTACGCATTACCGACGCTGTTCACCAGCGGCAATCTTTTCCTCGGTTTTTTGGCGATTTTGCAAGCATTCCAGGGCGCACTGGTGATACAGGCCGGCGATCTTGGGCCGAACGCGCATCTATCCACCGCCGCTAAGGCGATTGGATTCGCCGTCTTTTTTGACGGACTCGACGGGCGCATTGCCCGCATGACCAACACAACCAGCGATTTCGGCCGCGAACTGGACTCTCTTGCCGATGCGATAACGTTTGGGCTGGCCCCGGCCGTGATGGCGTTTGTCTGGGGCGTGCAGTTCGTCGGGCCCGTTTGGGAGGGGCGGATACTCAGCCACCTGCTCAAGGCCGGGTATATTGTGTCGTTCTTTTATCTGCTCTGCGGGGCCGCCAGACTGGCCAGATTCAACATCCAGAGCAATCCCGTGCTGAAGAATCCGGGCCGGCCCGATCGGAAATACTTCGCCGGCATGCCCATTCCCGCCGCTGCCGGCTTCATAGCCGCTATCATTTTTTTCTTCGACGCCGAACCTATCGTCAGTGTCCCTATGTCGATCGTCTGGCTCGCGGCAACCGCCTGCGTCGGACTGCTGATGGTCAGCACTTGGCGATATCCGAGTTTCAAGCAAATCAGCGCCGCCAAACCTCGTTCGCCGCTGGTACTCCTTATTTTCGGTCTCTTCATCTATCTCATTTGGAACTGGGCGCAGATTGTGCTGCTGATCCTCGCGGTTGGCTATGTGTCGAGCGGTATCGTCATCCGTATCGGCGGAATTATTCGCCGTCGTTTGAGGCGGCGGCCGACTTCAGCGCAAGCAGAACACCCCGTTAGTTAATGAGACCACGCAGTACGGGTCTGAACCAATCCATCTATGGCTAGCAAAGAACGACTTCACCGCCACGCAAAGCATCTCGCGCTCGTGGGAAGTGACACTTTATTGGGACGCGAGATACGCGAAGTGCTGGAATCGAGCGTTGCCGGGACTGTCATTGATGGTTTTGCGGCGAATGGTGAAGCCAGCTTCGGAGAGGAAGAAGGCGAAGCGGTGTATCGGGAAGCACTGAGCGCCGGGTCCCTGAAAAGTTGCGAAGCGATCGTTTGCGCCGGCTCCGAAGCGGGTGCGCTAAAGGCCTACGAACTCGCCAAAGCGGGCCGGGGCGCCGTGAAACTGATCGATTGCAGCGGCTACCTCGAACAGAAACCCGAAGCTCGAATTTGCGCCCCTCTCATCGAGGGCGGCAAGCCCGGAAAGGGCTGGCTGCTGATTCCCGCGCAGCCTGCCGCCGTGTCCATCGCCGCCGTCCTGCTGCAGCTTGCAGGCTCCGCGGCAATGGAGCGCGCCGTTGTCGATATTTTTGAGCCCGCGAGTGAGCGCGGTAGTAAAGGGATTGCGGAACTACAGCAGCAAACCGCTAATCTGCTATCCTTTCGGCCGCTCGAGAAGCATGTGTTCGACGCTCAACTCAGCTTTAATCTTCTGCCGGCCTATGGAGAAGAAGCGCCGGTTCAGCTCGCGGCGGTGGAGCAGCGCATCGAAATGCACCTCGCCACCGTGCTTGCCCTGGGAGCGCGGAACGGGCGCTCCGTTCCGATGCCCTCTATCCGGCTGATCCAGGCGCCCGTGTTTCACGGCTACAGTCTCTCGGCGTGGGTGCAGTTTAAGGAGAACGCAGTGCTGGATAAGATCGCTCAATCGCTGGCATCGCAATCCATCGAGTTCCGAACTCTTGAGCAGGAGGTTCCCACAAACGCGGAATCCGCCGGGCAGAGCGGAATCACGGTGGGCGATGTTCGCGTCGATCGCAACAATCCGCGCGCAGTCTGGCTGTGGGCGGTCACCGACAATCTGCGCCTGCTCGCCGACAGCGTTGCCAGGCTTCTGGACGGAGCCGAAAACTGATATGCGGATTCGCACTGTTGTCATTTCTTTAGCGAGTTTGATTCCGGCGCTTCTGCTCAGCGCTTGCGGTTATCACGTCGGCGGCAAAGCTGACACAGTTCCCAAGAGCGTTCAGACGATAGCCGTCATCCCCTTCGGAAACAATACGACCCGGTATCAACTGACCGACAAACTGCCGCAGGCAATTGCCCGCGAACTAGTTGCGCGCACACGGTACCAGGTCGTCAACGATCCGAACAATTCCGATGCCGTCCTCAGCGGCGCGGTAAAGCAGGTCTATCTGGCTCCTGCTCTGATCGATCCCAGCAGCGGGAAAACCACCGGCACGGAGGTGGTTGTGTTGCTTGCGATCTCGCTAAAGGAGCGTGCAACCGGCAAAGTGCTGTATTCCCAGCCGAACCTTGCCGTTCGCAACACGTACGAATCGAGTGTCGATGCGCGGCAATATTTCGACGAGAGCAGCAGCGCTGCCGATCGTTTGAGCCGGGACCTTGCACGCTCCGTTGTCAGCGGAATACTGGAGAATTTTTGAAGTCGAATGACTCCGGAACAATTTCTTTCGAAGCTCGCCAAACAGCCGCCTGCGCCGGTTTATCTGTTCCTTGGCCCGGAAGGCTATCAACGGCGCGTTTGCAAGCAGGCGTTGCTGGACAAGATCTTGCCGGGAGATGCGCGCGCGGAAGGATTCACACAGGTGGATCTCGAAGAAACATCGATTCCCGATGTGCTTGACGACGCATGCTCGCTATCGCTCTTTGCAACCGACCGCGTCATCTGGGTGACGGCGGCGGAAGCGGCTCTGCCGCGCCGCCTGACCGCGCCCGATGGCGAAGATGACGGGTCGGCCAAAGGCGGCCCGGGCGCGATGCTTGCCTCGTACGTAAAGAGGCCAACTCCCGGTACAGTGCTCGTATTCGAGTGCAGTCGTTTCGATTTCTCAGGGGACGACAAAGCCAAGCTGGACCGTGTGGCGAAATTCTACAGCGCCATACCTGGCGTGGTCGAGTTCCGGCCGTTTACGCCCGAATCGGCGCGGGTTCTCGGTGAAGATCTCGCGCGGCGTCATAAGCTAAAGCTCGGCCGGCAGGAGCTTTCGTTTCTGTTGGAAATCCTCGGCGGGGATGCATCGCGGCTGGCCACGGAACTGGAAAAACTGTCGCTATTTGCGGGGCAGAACCGGCCCATCACGCTCGACGACATTCGGGCGCTGGTTCCGAATGCTTCCCAGAGCACGATATTTACTTTGGTAAATGCACTTGGCAGAGGCGACCGTGCAGGCGCCTTGCGTTCGCTCGACGTTTTGGTCCGGGATGGGGAGTATCTTCCGCTCGCGCTAACGTTTCTGGCGACTCAATTTCGCCTTGCATTGGCAGCCCGCGAAGCCGGGATCAGGAACTCGCAACAGGCTTTCGCCTACTTCACCAAACAGGGCGTTCGGATGTGGCGGGACCGGGCCGAACAGTTGATGAACACCGCAAACGCGTTCAGTCCGGAGCAGTTGCGGCGAACGATAGAGTTGATTTACGGGGCGGACAAGGGCTTGCGAGACACCCGTCCCGACGACCGTACTGTCATGGAGATGCTGGTTGTGGAATTAACCACCGGGATGCGATCGGCCTGACTTGGGCTCGGCTCAGGCCCATTCGGACCGAATCGGTTCCGGCCTTAAGCGGCAGCTGCTTCGGAGACCTTACGAAGACGAAGAGCCAGACGGCTCTTATACCGGGCAGCCGTATTCTTCTTGATAATGCCCCATTTGGCCGCGCGGTCGACAATGGAGTACGTCTCGGGAACGATCTTCGTTGCGCCCTCGATATCTTTATGATCCAGTAATCGGCGCATTGCACGAATCTGGTGACGTAGCCGGGACTTCCGCATACGGTTGACAAGCGTCCGCCGCTCAGTAATGCGGACCCGCTTCAACGCCGAAATAGTATTTGCCATCGAAACTTCGAACCTAAATCCTTAAGAAAGATACAAAGACTAGGATACCGGACGGGGCCCCGGGGGTCAAATGCTGGCGCGGGCGCCCGCTGGTGTGGAGTTGGCCGGCAACGGGGGTGTTTTCGTTTCGCTCATACAAATTCATGCGTCGTACCCCAGTGTTCATTTATATGATGGAAGAGTCATACCTTGAGAACCCTTCAGACGCTGGAAATTTCGAAATCCTACAACGGTCGCCGTGTCGTTGATAATGTGTCCGTTCGCGTCGAGCAGGGCGAGGTAGTCGGCCTGCTGGGCCCCAACGGCGCGGGAAAGACGACGTCGTTTTACGTCATTGTCGGGCTGATCAGTCCCGATGCCGGCTGCGTGCTTCTCGATGAAGAAGAAATCACGAAACTGCCGATGTATCAGCGAGCCCGCAAAGGTGTCAGCTACCTTCCGCAGGAGGCGTCCGTTTTCCGTAAGCTGACTGTTGAAGATAATCTGATGGCGATCCTTCAGACGCTTCCGATCAGCGGGCGCGAGCGCCGGGAACGGATGGTGCGGCTGATCTCACAACTCGGTCTCGAAACCGTGCGCCATAGCAAGGGCTACATGCTTTCAGGCGGCGAACGGAGACGCGTCGAGATCGCCCGTTCTCTTGTCCTGGAGCCCAGTTTTCTCCTGCTGGACGAGCCGTTCTCCGGCATCGACCCAATTCAAGTTTTAGAGCTGCAGCGGATCATTGGCGATCTAAAGCGGTCCGGTATTGGCATTTTGATTACCGATCACAACGTCCGCGAGACGCTGGCCGTCACGGACCGCGCTTATATCATCAGCAGCGGGCGTATTTTCCGCTCGGGATCGCCGGATTCGCTCGGCAACGATCCGGAAGTGAAGCGCGTCTATCTCGGCGAAAGCTTTTATTTTCCACCCAGTTTGATGAGTTAGCTCGGTCACTATGTCGCCGGCGTTCGGCCAAGTGGACCTGCGCTTCCGTTTGCCCGGTTTTCCGATGGCAAAACACACCGAATGCGGGGCAATTCGGAAAAAAGCTAAGGCGATTAGCCCTGGAATGGGCCGCCTCCGGTGTTAAACTGAGGCACATGAGTACGCTTTCGCAACGCCTGCAATTAGGAGTTCAGCAAAAGCAAATACTCACGCCCGGCCTCGTTCAGATGGTCACCGTCCTCCAGCTCAACCGGCTGGAATTAAAGGACATGATCGTGAACGAGATCGCCGAGAATCCGGTACTTGAGGAGGCGGCGGAGCGCGGCGACGAGCTGACTCCAGAAGAGGTCCAGGATCTCCTCGAGCGCGAGCGGCAATCGGAACCGGCCGACAAGGCCATCCTTGAAAACGTGGGGCAAGAGCAATCGTTCCAGGAACAATCGTTCTCGGAAGACGGTGAACGACCTGCCGAGGCTCCCGTCGAATACAGTTCGGGCGAGATCGCGCAGACAGCGCCGGTAGACGAGACGCCCAAGCAGGAGACGGATCCCTTCGACGAGATCGATTTCGGATCGTTCTTCGACGACTATCTCGATCCCGGATTCAAGAGCCCGGCTGGCGAATCGATCGAAAAGCCATCATTCGAGACCTTTCTTTCCTCGCCCGTTACGCTGAGCGATCATCTGCAAACCCAGCTTTCCGTGATTGTGCTTCCCGACCGTACCCGGCAGGCGGCAAACGCGATCATCGGCAATCTGGAGGAAAGCGGATATTTAATGACGCCTCTCGAAGAGATCGCCACTTCCGAGGGACTAACGGCCAGCGATATGCAAGCGGGCCTGAAGGCCGTACAATCGCTTGATCCCACCGGCGTCGGAGCCGCTAGCTTGCAAGAGTGCCTGTTGCTGCAGCTCGAAGCGCGAGGCGGGCGGGATGGCGTCGCTTGGAGAATCGTGCACGACGGTTTGAAGCTGCTCGAGACCCGGCAAATCCAGCAACTCGCCAAGGTATTGGGCCGCCCCATGGAGCATGTGCAGATCGCGGTAGACGTTATTCGCCATTTGGACCCGGCGCCGGGTCTTCGTTATTCAGGCGGTGGCGCACGGCTAGTCGAGCCCGACGTCTACATTACGAAAGACGGCGACGACTACCTCATTTCGTTAAACGAGGACGACGTTCCGCAGTTGCGCCTGAACGGCGAGTACAAACGGATGCTCGACCGCGAGCAGGAGCCGAATAAAGATGTTCGCAATTACGTAAAAGAACGTTATGCTTCCGCTCTACAACTCATCAAGAATATTGAGCAGCGGAAACAGACGATTCTTCGCGTGTGCCACTCTATTGTGCGTCGCCAGACCGAATTTCTCGAATATGGCATCGATCAACTCAAACCGATGATGATCAAAGAAGTGGCGGAAGAAATCGGCGTTCATCCATCGACGGTGAGCCGTGCTGTGTCGAGCAAATACGTACACACCCCTCAAGGCGTTTTCGAGCTTCGCTATTTTTTCTCGGAAGCGGTCCAGGGGCCATCCGGCAGCGCAATCCCCTTGCTGATTCTGAAACGGCGTGTGAAGAAAATGATTCAAGAAGAAAATTCCAAACAGCCATTGACGGACGAGCAGATAACCGCCCGCCTACAGAGCGAAGGTATTCAGGTCACCCGGCGCACCGTCGCCAAATACAGGGAAGACATGAAAATTCCTTCTACACACCAGCGCCGAGTCCGCGCATAATATAATCCCACTGGAAAAGAGCTTTCCGCGAGCCGCGGCCCTTCGGGCGGCTTGCATTTATTGGAGGGAAAGATGAAGGTCACCTACACTGGAAAGACCAAAGACTTCACTCCTCAAATTGAGAAGAAAGTCGAAGAGAAGCTTGCCAAGCTGGCGAAGATGATCGAGCAGCGAGGCGAGAAAGAGGCACATGTCTGCCATCGCCAGGAGCGGCATCTGCACAAAGTAGACATCAAAACGATGTTCTACGACCACACCTTGCTCGGTGAGGGAGAGGACGCCGACATCACGATCGCTGTTTGCCAGGCAATCGAAAAGCTGGAAAAACAGATTGTGAAGTTACGCGGCCGCTGGCGCGACACTCATCGCGATCCGAAAACGACCAGGGCCCAGAAGGAATCGCTCGAGGAGACTGCCCCAATCGAGGCCACGAGGGTTCCCGCCGGCGCGGCCGGATCCATGAACGGGAACGCAGCTCATCCGAAGGTATACCGGGTGAATAACGATGACGGCCACAAGCCAATGACGCTCGAGGAGGCGATGCTCGAAATGGAATCGAACGCGGACTATTTCGTTTATCAGGACCTCGACCGCAGCCGCCTTTCCGTATTGCTGCGCCGCCGCGACGGCCATTTCGATTTGATTGAAGCGTAAGGGACGGGCCGGTTCGACCGCCGAACAGTGAACTGAGATTCGTTGCGCGCTATCGAGCGGACGTTCGCTCTTTGAAACCGAACACTCGGTGAGAGGAGGCATACCTGTTGGTATTGCCTGGGATTACACGCGATGAGCCGGTTCTGGTAGTATTGAGGCCCCAACGGAGGTCGGAGGTCCAAGGCTGTTTCGATGCCCTTATTAACACCCAGAGCAACGCGAACCTCAGCATTGACCAGTTCGTTGCGCAAGGTGAAACCGTCGTAGTGATCGGACGGTACGCGGCCACTGTCAAGCCAACCGGCAAGCCGATCAATACGCTGTTATCCTTGCATTCCAGATACAGGACGGGAAGATTAGTCGGCACATGGTGATGGGCGACACGGCCGCCATAGCCGATAGCTACCGGGGCGCATAGTCCCACTTATCGCGTCTTGCATCAGCGAGAGATGAACCCGGCAGGCTCGCGGCGGAAGCTCGTCAGAAATCGCAACCCACTGGCGGCGAACGCTTTGCTTCGTTACAATCGATGGAGTTCGCGCCGTTTCCCAACGATGAGCGATTCAGAGGCGCCACAATTCGCCGGTACCGATGTTCCGAACAAGCTGTACTTTCGGATTGGCGAAGTAGCCCGCCTCGCCGGTATCAAACCCTATGTGTTGCGCTTCTGGGAAACGGAATTCTCGGGACTCGGCCCGAGAAAGTCCGGTACCGGCCATCGCCTCTACAGACGCAAGGATGTCGAACTGGTGCTGGAAATCAAGCGCCTGCTTTACGAAAAGCGCTACACCATTGAGGGTGCCCGTAAATATCTGGAAGGGCGACCGCGGCCACTCGCGCCCAAACCCGCGCCGAGACAACATGTCCAGGGCGAACTGTTTGTCGGAAACTCGGCGCTATATCAAGAAATCCGGCGAGAGTTGACCCAGATCCTGAACATTCTCAAGAGTCCGGGCGAGAAATCCACATAATACGAGCTGCCCGGTTCAGGCAAGTTCTTTGCTCAAGAACGCCGCCAAAACCCCGATAACAAGAAAGACGGGCAGACGAAATGATCCATCTGACACGCATAAACCATGTTCCGCTCGTGTTGAACTCGGACCTGATTGAACATATTGAGACGACGCCGGATACGGTTGTCAGTCTGACGACCGGACAGAAGTTGCTGGTGCTCGAATCTCCCGACGAAATCATCGAGCGAGTGGTTCAGTTCCGGCGCGCGGTTGTCGCTCAGCCATTCCCGGTTTCGCGGAAGATCCCGGCCGAGACGGCGTATCCGCTGGCCGTGTTTCACCGGCCGGGTGAGCCGGCGAGCGCCAAAAGCAGACGAGGGGAATGAGCATGGCCGGTGACAAAACAGGAAGCACACGGCCGGATTTCGCTACGTTCATCGGAATTATGCTTTCGGTCTGCGGAATCGTCGGCGGGTTGATTTTGGAGAAGGGTAACGTCAAGGACATCATTCAGTACACGGCGGCCATTATTGTGGGAGGCGGCACGGCGGGGGCCGTTTTGGTCACCTGTCCCCTGAAAAACGTGATCTCGGCTATTGCCCACCTGAAAGTGGTCTTCTTCGAGCGGGCGATGGATCCGGCATCGCTGATGGAAGAGATTATCATTTACGCCACGAAGGCGCGAAAGCAAGGCATCGTGTCATTAGAGCAGGATGCGGAGCACGCGTCGGACCGGTTCCTTCGCAAGGCGATTAACCTTGCCGTGGACGGCACCGATCTCGAAGAATTGAAAAGCATGATGGAACTCGAGATCGACCAGGAAGAGCAGTACGCCGAAGATGCGGCTAAGGTATGGGAAAGCGGTGGAGGCTATTCGCCAACCATCGGCATCATCGGCGCCATACTCGGCCTGATTCAGGTAATGAAGAATTTGCAGAACATCGGCGAAGTAGGACGCGGTATCGCGGTCGCCTTCGTTGCCACGGTGTATGGAGTGGCGATCGCCAATCTTTTCCTGTTGCCGGCGGCTTCGAAGATTCGTGCGCGGGCGGCAGGCGACAGCAAGCTACATGAGCTGGCCCTGGAGGGTGTGGTGGGCATGGTGGAGGGTTCGAATCCGAAGATGATCCGCGCGAAGCTCGAAGCCTACTTACATGGCGCGAAGCAGGGCGCCCAGAACCGGCGGCAGGAACGGGCAGCGGCCTAAGTAGGACTAAGACATGGCGCGCCGGAATAGAAAACACCCTCCACACGCGAACCACGAGCGATGGATTGTGTCCTACGCCGACTTCGTCACACTTCTGTTCGCCTTCTTCGTGGTGATGTTTGCAACCGCGAATGCCGACCGGGGAAAAGCCAGCACGGTGGCGGCGGCGGTGCGGGCCGCGCTCGATCAAGGGCAGGTGTCGGACGTCGTGCGGGCGCTAAGCAACGCTTCGGGCAAGGTGGACGGTAAGCAAGAATCGAGCGCCATGTCTCAAATGGCCAGCTCGAACACGGAACGCGATCTCAGTCCAGACAAGGAGCAGCACGCAGCGCGAATGGCCCAGGCCCTTCTGGAACTGCTGCCCTCAATGGAACTGCTCGAGAAGGAACTGAAGCCGGAAATACAAAAGGGGACGGTGGAGCTGCACATGGAGCCGCGCGGCCTGGCGATCAGCTTCAAACAGGCCGCGCTCTTCGATTCGGGAAGCTCCGGGTTGAAGCAATCGAGTATTCCGACGATCGGCAAAGTGGGAGCAGCTCTGCTCAAGGTGCCCAACGACGTGCGACTCGAAGGCCATACGGACGATATTCCGATTCACAACAACCAGTTCAACAGCAACTGGGATTTATCAGCCGCGCGCGCGATCGCCGTTCTTGAAGTTTTAGACCGGCAGTTTCATGTGCCGCGGACCCGAATGGCTATTGGGGGCTATGCGGACGTGGCTCCGATTGCGAGTAACGATACCGAAGCGGGCCGGGCGCGGAATAGGCGCGTTGATGTTGTCATTTTAAGTGAACTGGGCGCTTCCGCCGAGCCAATACAGGATGCCAGGGGAGCGGTTTCCAAGCGACAATGAGTTCGCTTCGTTAGTTAACGCTTTTTCCGTACCAGGCGCTTCGCTTTCCGAACGATAGGCGCGGTCGCCAACGCCTCTTCAACCAGATGCTGCTGTTGTTCGACGTGCACTTTGTGAGCGCCGGCAGCGGGGCTAGCGGCAGCCGGCCGGCCGACGAACCTTACGGAACGGCGGCATCGCTCGATCAAATCCTGTAGTTGTTCCTCGACAAAATACCAGGCGCCCATATTTTCAGGCTCTTCCTGAACCCAAAAGATCTCGGCCGTATCGGAGTAGCGCCGGAGAATATCCGCAAGCAGTTGCGACGGGAAAGGATAGAGCTGCTCCAGACGGATGATCGCGACGTCGTTGCGGCCAACCTCCTCTCGCTTCGCGAGCAGATCGTAGTAAACCTTCCCCGAACAAAGCAGGATGCGGCGGACGTTTCCTCCGACGATGTGAGAATCGCCAATCACCTCTTGGAACGCGCCGCTGGTCAAATCGCCAATCGTGGAGGTCGCCTTCGGGTGACGCAGCAGGGACTTCGGCGTGAACACAACCAAGGGCTTGCGGATGCCACGCCGGTCCGGGCCGCCATACATCTGCCGCCGCAGCAGATGAAAATATTGAGCGGGAGTCGTACAGTTGCAGACCTGCATATTGTTTTCGGCACAGAGCTGGAGGAAGCGCTCGATACGCGCGCTCGAATGTTCCGGTCCCTGCCCCTCGAAGCCGTGGGGTAGCAGCAGCACGAGGCCGCTCGGCTGGTTCCATTTCACTTCAGCGGAAACAACAAACTGGTCGATGATGATTTGAGCGCCATTGGCGAAATCGCCAAACTGCGCCTCCCACAACACAAGCGTGAGCGGATCGGCCACACTGTAGCCGAATTCGAAGCCCATTACGGCAAATTCGCTCAACAGGCTATCAATAGACTCGAATTTCGCCGCGTTTGGCAGGTGTTTCAGCGGGAGATAGCCTTCGCCGGTTTCGGTATCGTAAAACTCGAGATGCCGCTGTGTGAACGTGCCCCGGGTGCAGTCTTCACCGCTCAGCCGCACGGGCGTGCCCTCCAGGACCAGACTACCGAAGGCAATGGTCTCGGCGAAACCCCAATCGATAGGTCCACCGTTGAGCGCCTCGCGCCTGCGATCGACAAGGGTCCTCAGCTTAGCGTGAAGATGGAAACTCTCGGGAAGAGTCGTGCAATTCTCAATAACTGCCTTGAGGGTCGCGTAGTCGATGGCCGTGGAGGGAATCGGCTGGTTCAACTGTTCTTCCGGGACAACGGCGAACTCTTCGTAAACGTACTGCTCACGATTCTTCTTCGCTTCGTCGTAGACCCCGTTCAGACGCGAGGCCACGGCGCCGCGCATGCCATCGATCTGTTCCTGGCTAACGACTTTCTCGCGCAGCAGCCGCTCGGAATACTGCGTCGCCGCGGTCGGCGTATTCTTGATTCTGCGGTACATCACCGGCTGCGTGTAGCTCGGGTCGTCAGCCTCGTTGTGACCGTGGCGCCGGTAGCCGATGAGATCGATAACGACATCCCGCTTGAACTGCTGCCGGTAATCGTAAGCGAGGTTAGCGGCGCGGATGCAAGCCTCGGCATCATCCGCGTTGACGTGCAGAATGGGCGCCTGCACCGACCGGGCAATGTCGGTGCAGTAGACGCTGCTGCGTCCGTCCATGGGATTTGTCGTGAAGCCGATCTGATTGTTAATGACGATATGAACTGTGCCGCCGGTCGTGTAGCCGTCGAGTTGCGAAAGCTGTAGAACTTCGGCCACCACACCCTGTCCCACAAACGATGCGTCGCCGTGTATGAGGATCGGTATCACCCGTTCCCTCTTGGCATCGCCCAAGCGATCCTGTTTCGGCCGGACGAGACCCTCGACCACCGGGTTTACGGCCTCGAGGTGACTCGGATTGAACGCGACGGAGACAAGAATCTCTTTGCCCTGCGACGAGCGATGAATACCGCTCGCGCCAAGATGGTACTTCACGTCGCCCGACCCCTGGACGCTGTCCGGGTCCGGCTCTCCCTCGAACTCGGAGAACACCTGGACCATGGATTTGCCGACCACGTTCGCAAGCACGTTCAGCCGCCCGCGGTGGGCCATCCCAATGACGGCTTCATGGGCGTTTTGATTGGCTGCGCGATCCAAAACCTCATCCAGAACCGCGATGGTCGATTCTCCACCTTCGAGGCCGAACCGCTTCTGGCCGATAAACCGGCGCTGCAGGAAGTGCTCAAATTCTTCCGCCTGAATCAAACGGTTCAAGGTGCGGATTTTCGTGGCTTCATCGAGCGGCCAGAGATTCATGGTCGCTTCCATACGATCCTGCAGCCATTGCTTCTGCTCGGGGTCCTGAATGTGCATGTACTCGACGCCCATGGACGCGCAGTACGTTTGCCGCAAGCGATCAAGGATTTCGCGCAGCGTTTCATACGGCTGCATGTAGGATGCGATCGCGCCGCTGGGGGCCTTCACGGCTCCCGCCAGAAACGGCCGGTCCAAATCCCAAAGGGATAGCCCGTAAGAAGATGGATCGAGTTCGGGATGATAGCCTGGCTCGACGCCCAACGGGTTTGTGTTGGCGATCAGATGACCGCGCACCCGGTACGCGTTGATCAACTGAATGACCGCCGCTTCTTTTGCGACATCCGCATTCAACGCCGAATGGCGCTGCGGATTAATTTGCTTATCGGATTGCCACTTAATCGGAAGATAGGGGATTTTCAGGTCGCGAAAAATCTGATCGTAGAAATTCTCCTCGCCGAGCAACAACTGATGAACCTTGCCGAGAAAGGAACCGGACTCGGCTCCCTGGATAATGCGGTGGTCGTAGGTACAAGTGACCATCAGCACCTTCGAGATCCCAAGCATCGCGCGCGTTTCGTCGCTGGTGGCGGCAAATTCGGCAGGATAGTCCATGGCGCCGGTTGCGATAATCGCGCCCTGCCCCGGCATCAGGCGAGGCACGCTGCCGAAGGTCCCAACCGTTCCGGGATTTGTCAGCGAGATGGTAGTGCCCTGAAAATCGGCAATCTGCAGCTTATTCGTCCGGGCTCGGGCGACGATTTCGTCGTAGGCCTGAACAAACTGCGCAAAGCTCATGCCATCGGCGTTTTTAATGTTCGGCACCATCAGCGAGCGCGATCCATCTTTGCCGGGAACATCGACCGCCAGGCCGATATTTATGTTGTTGCGAACGATTCGAAACGGCTGCCCTTCATTCTCCGTAAATGCATGATTCAAGGAAGGATGGCTCTTGATGGCGCGGATAATGGCCCAGGCGATAATATGCGTGAAGCTGAGTTTGCCTTTTCCCTGTAATGCCCGCTGTTTGTTAATGATGTTCCGGTTCTCTTCGATAACGCGAACAGGAATTTGCCGTTGTGACGTGGCGACGGGAATGGAAAGGCTCGCCTCCATGTTCTCGGCGATTCGAGCAGCGGCCCCGCGCAAAGGAACGAGTTGTTCGCCCGGGCCAACCAGAGTGGGTTCCTGCTTTGCTGGAACCTTTAGGGTGGTTGCAACAGCCTTAGTCGGCGCGGGCGCGGACTCCTGAGCGGGCGGCGTCGGGGCGGGACTGGCAGGAACGGCAGGTTGAGCGGCTGCTTGCGGCGCCTCAGGAGCAGTGGCGGAGACAGCGGGCGCTGCATCCGGCGGGGTCTCGGCCGGGATCACGCCTCCATTGTTAGAGGAATGCTGAAAGAACTCGGTCCAACCCTGGTCCACGCTCTTTCGGTCGAATTGATATTGATGATAAAGCTCGTCTTCCAGCCAGCTATTGATACCCAACGCGGGGTCTGTCGATTGAGACATGAGGATATTTCAGGAAACAGAGAACCCTGACGACGTGGACTTTGGGCGATCCAAGCCGGCACATCGTCTTCTAAGTTGTCGATTATCTTCCCTGCTCTCATCATAGCGAAATTGTGGGAATCTGCAGGGGTTCTGAGTCATGCGATTCAGGTATCACATGCATTGCGTAGGGCGAGTTCGAGGTCATCCTTGCTCAAATCCGTACTGATGAAGAGCTCTTGACGCGCCCCCGCGCTCAGAGCAATTGCTTTCCAGCCGTTCGTAACCGGCACGGTGATCCGCACGCTTGGCAGCCCGCGGGCATCGCGCACGCGGCGAATGACGCCGGGAATGACGGAACGGATGCCGGGGCTATCGCGCAGCAGCCGTTCGAGCACCGGCCGCAGTCCATCGATAATGCTATGCTCGACCTTCAGTTTGCCCCGCTCGGCGCGCAGTCTCATATAGATCAGATTAGCTATTTAAACCGCTTTTTATATTGAATATCGACGCCGAACAGGCCATTCTCGTCGCGAATCGCAACCAGCGAATATTCACGATTCAGAGCCCATTCAAAGCGGAAAATCTGTTCAGCGGTGCGCGAAAGGTTCGTCACGTAGGTAATGGTGACTTGCCTGGATATCTGCTGTTCGAGCGTAAGCCGCGCCTGCGGAACGTCTTCCACTCCCTGCAGCATGGGATCGATCTTCAGGTGCGTTACTCCGAAAAATCGCTGCAAACGGCTCGAATTGGGCGAAATTGCCGAACCTAGCAGTGCACTCGCTCCGGTGGAAATCAGAGGCGCTTGCGGCCTACCCTGGGCGCCGGACAGCGTTGAAGTCTGGCCAGGGGCTCTGCCGGTCGCCAGCAGCGCGATGATATCACCCGATTGGAGTGGCGGGTCCGAGCGGTAGCTGACGTTAAGCTTGTCCATACTGCCCGTAATGGTAATGTTCACGGTGACGCCGCGCGCTTGCGTCTGCAGGTCGAGATCGAGGGTGGGTTCGATTTTGACTGGATTGAAGAAATTGACTTCGCCGCGGTTGATGGTGTATTTGTTGCCGAAAAGTTGGATCTGCCCTTGATTCAAAGAGACACCGCCAAGCACGGCGGGCCGGTCCGGCGTGCCCCTTAAACGCAGATTGATTTCCGCTTCGACGTTGCGCCCGAGCGATGTGGCCAGCTCCAGACTAGGAGCGCTCCCGACGTTAATCTCCAGCCGCACATTCTGCAGAAACGAATTCGCGCTGGAGGAGGCCGATCCGGCGGTAAGACTTTCGGCAAAAAGATTCCCCACATCCGTATTCGGGTTGAACGCCGCCTTTGTAACGGTGACATCTCCCGAAAAGAGGCTCTTCTGGCTCGTTCCGGTGTAGTGCAGGTCCGCATTGAAAGTGACGCTGACGCCGTTGTGCCGGAGCCGCACGTCGCTCGCGTTTGCCTCCAGGCGGTAGACCATGGGCACGCCGCCCCCGAACGTCGCAAAGCCGGTCATCGAGATCTTCCCGCCGCCGCTTTCGGCAGTCAGATTCTGAATGGTGGCGCGATTACGATCGAAACGAATGAGGCCGTTTGCATGATCGAGTCCGTTCGGAAACGTTGCTGAGCTGAAGGACGCATCCCGCAGGTCGAGGGAACCGTTGATCGCCGGGTTTATAAGCGCACCAGCCACGGAAGCATGTACGTTGGCTATGCCGGCGGATCGTAGATTCGGATCGAGCAAACGCAAAATCTGGAGATTGACGGCGCCATCGACGGCGACACTGGCGGACGACTCGCGATTCAGCGCAATTCGGCCTTTCGCATCGAGCTTCGTGTTGTTTCCGGTGAATTCCGCCGAGTGAATGTTAGCGACGCGATTTTCGATATCGATCAAGATTGGTTTGGAGTTGCGTAAAACCAGATCCGACGCGCTGGGCAGGGCGGGCGCGTCGGTCCCAAGTTTCGGCTTAAGCTCAACGGTTTCGAGACGGATGGAGGCGCCGATCTCGCCGGGCTTTGCTAGCGGGCCATGGAAGCTGCACCCGCCCTGTAACACTCCCTCAAATGGCTGGTTCAGCGCCTTTCTCTGTGCTTCCGGGAGCAGGCTAACAATGCTCGACAGTTCGATCTGCTCCAGATTGAGCGATCCTTCCGTCCGATAATCGCCAGTCAACCACACCTTGCCGGACCCATCAAAACGTGAGTTACGCAAGCGGCCCGTGAAAGCTGCATCGAGCGTTTTCCCTTCTGTATGGGCCGACAGGCTCATACTGCCATAAGGAACGTTGTCGAGCACCACGTCAGAGACGTGAAGGTTGCCGTCCAATTTTCGGATGGCGAATCCGGAATCGCCCATCTCCACGGCTCCTTGGGCATGAACCTGCAGCCGCCCGGACAGGCCGGGATCATAGGCGTGGACGGTTCGCAAACTCGCGAATGAGAAATTGTTCGAATCGAGATGACCGGTCAGAGCGCCTCGCGTCCACGAACCTGGCAAGTGCTCATAAATCAGGCTATAGGAAAGGTTGGCGCCGCCCGCCCGTGCCGTACCCTGTTGGACGATCAGGCGATTGCCGGCAAGCTGGACATCCGCCAGAATCGAATCGACGTGCTCGCCGCGTATCTCCACGTCCCTTGCGCTAATACGCCCGGAGCCGGATGGATTTCCAATCGTCCCGTTCACTGTAAGCGATCCGCTTTCCAAACCGTGGATTTGGGCGAGTTGAGTGTTGCCAGGCGCTAATCCAGCGATCCCGGAATCGCGAAACGTCAACTGAAGATGGACGGGGCTACCCGGCGTGGCGGTCCATTGTGTAAGGCCGACATGGCCCGAAGCGGACGCATGGAGCGAGGACCGGCTAAGTGAAAGATCCGTGAAGGAAAGCGAATCCCGATCGGCCCTGACGTTAGCACGGAAAGTATTCAACAAGATGTTCCGATAGCGCACACTGCTGGCGCTAACCGTGCCGGCGATTGCCGGTGTTGCAAGCGGACCCGTGATCGTTCCCTTGAAACTCGCATTGCCTCCCGCAAACGAAACGGGAGCCCGGAGATTCATCTTGCCGCCGGAAACCAAGTCTAGGGCCGGTTTCAGCTCATCCAGATCGGAGGTATCCAGCGCCACGTCGAGCTGGCTGGGCATCCCAGAGATGGCGAGCGTCGAATGAGGCAGAAGAACATGGGAATCGCCCAGCCTAATCTCGCGAGCGCGCTGATTGTAGCTGAATGGAATGGAGCCCGAAATGGGAACGCCGTTCTTTCCCGGCGAGATTCTAGCGGTTGCAGTGAGCTTCAAGTCGCGTAGTGGGCTGCTGAGAAGCGTTTCCACTTCAACCGGCCCGGACAGGGCGCCGCTCCAAGGGAGCGGCCGATCCGTCAGGAAACGAGCGGCTTCCCGCACAGCAAGGCCTTCCACTCTGCCGGTAAGGTGGAATTGTCGAAAGTGTGGAAGCTCGGCCTCGCCCGATAATTTGGCGCCGAGAGCGTTCACAACTAGTTTCTTCAGGAACAAGCCACCGTCGGTAAGGGACACCTCGGAGCGGAGTCCGGCGCGAGCGATCGCAAGGCGGCCTTTGCGGTACCCGAGATCCTGGCCAGTGACCGTGCCAGTGAACGAATGGTTGTTGCTGTCGAAGGCGCCGGCTCCGGCAAGCTGCACATTTCCCGAGCGCACGCCGGGCGCTCCAAGCAGTTGCGCAACTTCAGGAGCATCGACGGCAGCCCGAAGCTGGAACTTACCGGACGGCGATGCAAAGTGATGCATCACAGCGGTTCCTTCGAGCTTCGACCTGCCGACGGCGAGCGCCAGGCTCTCCATTTCGGCGTGATCCTTTCCAAATGCCAAGGTCACCCGAATATCCGCGGTGACGGGTTGCGCCCAGCCGGAAGCAACGCGCAGGTTACGGGACGAAAGCGTTCCGCGATAGAGCGATTGGGAGGGCACATACCGGAGGCCGGTTCTGAGATCCTCGCCACGGAGATTTAGCGGCAACTGTTTCGCATTCAGTTGGGCGATCCCGTGATTTAGCTGAAACCGCCTCACGCCCAGATCGATCAGTTCCTGCGGCATCCTTCGCAGATTGGAATCCCGTCGAGCCGGAATATTCGTGCTTCCATCAGGTCGAACCAGCACATACGCACGTGGCGAATCGATGACGATCGAGTCGAGATCGATTTTTCTCTGGAAGAACGAGACAATTCGAAAGCCGATGCGTATGCGGTCTGCCCGAAAGAGCGGGGGAGCGTCCGGCGGCTCGGAGCCGCGCAGCACAAAACCCTGCAATTCAGCCGTCAACGATCGCCAGTTGTAGGTAAAAGATTTCAGCTCGACACGACCGCCGCTCGCCCGCTCGACAGTGGAGACAATATGAGAGCGAACCTGCCGCTTGAACCAGGAGGTCTGCAGGACGTATAGTGAAGCGCCAGCGAGGACGATAATTAGGGCCAACAGAGCCGAGAGGCCCGTCAGCAGAACTTTCCAGTTCCGGCGCACGCTCACTCGAGCTCCTTGTCGAGGTAGACGATATCGACCTGCTTCCGCGTTTCTTCGAGCCAGGATGAGAGCGCGTAGTCGACGCGCTGGTCGGAAAGCGCCTTCTCAATCGAAGCGCGACTCTCCTCAATCCCCGGTGGCGGCCCCGTGTGAGACTGCTTCCAAGTTTGCACCTGTCGCTCATAGTAGTGGTTGATGTCGGTGTCGGTGATCTGCACATCCGGGCGAAATCGAAAATCGATGAAACGCAGCATCATGAGCTGGAATCGCAAATGCCTGCGAAGAATACCGGAATCGATGCCGTAGCGTCCAAGCTCCTTCTCGAGCAGGGCCTCACTGCCCGACTGCTGGCGTTGCGCTTCGAACAACTCGTTCACATCATCGTCCGAAGGCAAAGGATATTGGCTGAGCCGCATCTCGCGCCGGACCAATTCCTGTTCGACGAGGCGATCGGCGGCGGCACGGCGCGCGCCCACATCGGTGTTTATAGGCTGGCGATTCAAGAAGGCAGTGACTTGTAACTCTTCCTGAAGCTGCGTTTCCGTGATGATCCGGTGATCCACCACGATCGCGATGCGATCCAGCATCTTCGCGGAGAGCAGGGCTGAGAACAGCAGTGTCGTAAGCAGATACCGCATTAGAATGCTTGCCCTAAGGAAAAATGAAATTGAAACTGATTGATGCGCTGCGTAACTATCGGCAAGGTGGGGCGTATGTTGGGATCGAGGAAATCCTGCAGCGATCCTTTATAACCCCTGAAGCGCGGCGAGTCGGGGCTGAAGGAAAGATCCACGCGAACCGGCCCAATCGGAGTGTGATAGCGGATGCCGAATCCAACCGAGTGAACCATGTAGTTGAAATCCTGGAGATTATCTTGCCGGAACCGAAAGCTGATGTGACGAATGTCGCTGTAGACGTTTCCGGCATCCTCAAACAGCACGCCGCCAATGTTATCGCCAATCAGCGGGAATCGGAGTTCCAGGTTATTCATCAGCACGGCGTTGCCGCCCAGGGGGAATCCAGTCTCCAAATCCCGGGGTCCGGCCTGATTTTCCGGAAACGCCCGCTGCGATGTCGCCCCACCTGCGAAAAAGCGCTCCGACAACGGAATCACCTCGCCGCCCTTTAAAGGCGCAATCCAGCCGAAGTAAGTGCTTCTGGCAAATACCAGCTCTCGGGTGAGCGGGTAATAACTTGAATTACGAAATGACAGACGAGTGAACGGCGATTCGGTGGCAAGAATCCTCGTGGCATAACCGGCGTCGAGGGTTGTGTAGGAACCGCGGTGAGCATCGGCCGGATCGTCGCGCTTGTCTTGAATAAAGCTCATGCCGAAGAGTCCGACACGCGCCGGTTGCGAGTACAAGGGCACAAGCAAGGGATCGATGAGGAGATCTCCTTGCGTGACGCGTCGAAATACAATCCGGTACTGCAGGCTGTTTGCTCTCGAAAGCCGCTGGCTGACCTGGGCGGAAGCCTCGCGGCGGATCGCGGAAAATGTCCGCACATCGTGAGAGCTGTCGTACAGGGTCGATAATATCAGGCTGAGATCAGGATTGCCGATGAACTGCGGAGCAATGTAACTCAGCCCCACCCTTTGCTCGATATTTGAAACCAACGACTGAAGACTAACCGTGTGCCCAAGCCCCATGAAATTGATGCGGCTCACGCCGAGCGTCAGCCGCGGCGAAAACCCAGCCGCCCCCGCCGGAGCGTCCAGAGTGTAGCCGCCGCCGAGCCGGCCGAACTCGGCCCCAACGCCCACATTCACGGAGTATCTGCTCGCCTCATCAAGCTGATACAACACGTATTTGTTGTTCTCGGCGCCCTCCGGATTCTGGAGAGCTGTATTGACGCGGGCAAAGATTCCAAGGTCGTAAAGGCGCCGCTGGCTGTCGGCATCTTTTGCAAACGATAGCGGATCGCCAGAGTGCAGGTCGATGCGGCGACGCACTAGATCCGGTTTGGTTGTCTTCAATCCGCTAACGAGCACTCGTCTGACAAATTTCTGCAATCCCGGGCGCACCATGAAACCGACAGCCACGCGATGGGAATCGCTCGACGGTGTCGCGGAGTAATCGACAGTCGCATCGACATAGCCGTTGTCATAGAAATAGTTCAGTATATTGTCGCGGTCGGCGATAACGCTCAATCCGCTGTAAGGCTGTCCTTTGGATGAGAGTAAGATCGAGCGGATTTGCATCAGATCCTGCGATGAAACACCATCGATCGACACCGACGAGACGAGTGTTTGCGCGCCTTCATCAATGTTAATGAAGACGGCCACGTTCGTTTTCTTGCCCGCGTAGTTGTCGGCCAATCTGTCCGTAATCTTGACATCCCGAAAGCCGTTCGAACTGTAGAGATCCTTGATGGCTTCGATATCCTGCTGAAGCAGTGTTCCGCTGTACCGGCCGTGAGGATATCGGGGAAATTCCGCCGGAGTCAGGTACATGCGTTCACGAATTGTCTCCGAACTGAAGTAATGATTGCCGGCGATCTCGAGCCTCACGAACTTGTGCCGCTGGCCCCGGTTGATGTAGTAGGTGATCACGTGGCTGTTATTCTTTCCGGTGCTTTGGGTAAAGGTTACGTCGGCGTCAAAATAGCCCTCACTTTGCAGGTATTGAGTCACATTGCGTTGCCCCTCGATCAACAGATCGTCGTCGACGGCCCGCTCCTGGTAGACGGGAATTAGCTGTTTCAACTTCCCGCGGCGGATACGCATGCCCTCAGTGCGAATCACGACCGAGGGACCGGTGTCTATCTGGATAGTGGGCTTAACGGTGTTGGTGGCGGCGTGATATTCCAACTGGCGCAAAGTCACTTTCGCCAGTAAGAGGTCTTTTTGCTGATAGTACTGCCGAATATTATCGAGGCCTTGCTCGACTCGGGAATCCGTAACCTGTTGCCAACCAAGTAGGCCCCAAAGTCTTTTCCACTTAGTGGAACCGATAACGGCATCCGAAGAGCGCTCGGGAGCCCCCGTAATCGCGGGCGGTTCGAAGCGCGCGCGCTGGCCCGATTCGACCTGAAAATTGAGATTCACCTGCTGGATATCGGGCACGAACTGGGTGCTCGCCGTAACCGAAGATTTGTAAAAGCCATTGCGGCGCAGTACGTTTTGCAACGATTCGATTGCGCGCTCCTTTTGCGGCTCCGAGAACTCCCGGCCGAGTTCCAGCTTTGTAGCGCCCACGAGCTGACCGTTATTCGGCGGCGCCTTCACACCCTGGACTGAGACGCGCCCAACGAAATACGCGGGGCTGGTGAGAAATTTCAAAGTCACGCCACCGGGAGAGGCAGCCCCGTCGACGGCGATGTTGGCAAAACGGCCCGTAGAGAAGAGCGCCTGGATCGCGGAGGGCAACTGCTGTTCACGGAAAACCGACCCGGCCTTCAATGGCAGCAGTTTGAGGAGTTCCGCCTCCGGATAGGGTTGGTGGGCCGGATAGAACACGATTCGGGTAATGGTTTTACCGTCGAAATTCTCGCCGGCAGCCGCCGGAATGGTTTGTGCGGCGATGAATAGAGGCAGACTGACTGCGAGGATCGCCAGCCGCGCCAGACGGTGGCTGCACGGCACGATCGAACGCTCTCCGACTGTTACCATCGTCGTATATGACTGCGGGCGATAACGAGCGGTACTCCCGGCAGATCCTATTCCAACCGATTGGAGCAAATGGACAACAAAAGATACGAGACGCGACCGTAACCATCGTGGGTTGCGGCGCGCTGGGCAGCTTTCAAGCGGAAGCGTTGGCGCGTGCTGGTATCGGCTCACTACGTCTCATTGACCGCGATTACGTTGAGTTCTCGAATCTTCAACGGCAATGGCTTTATAGCGAAGCCGATGCTTCGAGCGAAACTCCGAAGGCGATAGCCGCCGCCCGCCGGTTACGGGACCTGAACCGCGACGTGCAAGTTTCGTCCTTTGTGGCTGACCTGACTCCTTCCAATGCGGAGGACTTACTCTCCGGATGCGACCTGATTCTGGATGGAACGGACAACTTCGAAACACGCTATCTACTCAACGATATCAGCGTTAAGTTTTCAATACCCTGGGTCTACGGCGCCGCGATCGGCAGCTATGGGATCATTATGCCGGTCAAGCCGGACAAGGGCGCGTGCCTTGCCTGCGTCTACCCGGACCCACCGGCCAGTCTGCAAAAGACGTGTGACGTCGATGGGGTCATCAGCCCGGCGACGGCGACCGTTGCGGCCATTCAGACGGCCCTTGCGCTTCGCATGCTGGTTGGATGGACCGATTTTCAGCCTTTCGTTCTGACCGTGGATCTGTGGAAGGCCGATTTCCGCCGGATGCGCGGCGTAGATCGGGACCCGCACTGTATTGCATGCGCTGAACGGCGATTTCGGTTCCTCGACGGCGGCCGCCGCGCACCCGTCAGCCTGTGCGGGCGGAACGCAGTGCAACTTCATGAAACAGCCCGGCCGCTCGACTTGCGCGAACTCGCCGAGCGCTTGCGTCCCCTGGGAGACGTGCGCGTAAATGAGTTTGCGCTGCGGATGCTCCTGCCGAAATATCAGTTGACGTTCTTTCCCGACGGACGCGCGATCGTCAAGGGCACAACTGATGTCGCTTTGGCGCGCAGCATTTATGCGAAGTTGATTGGGGCATAGCCCACCGTAAGACTGTCACTCTGAAAGGGCGATATAATAGAAGCGTGAAACGGCTAACGCTTTATGTGTGCCTAGCCGTCGTTATTTGCGCTCTGACGGTGGCCGGCTATGAAGGCTACCAGTGGGTGAAGCGCACAAACGACAATATGGCCGCCCTCAGCCGGCAGGTAGACGAGGCTTCACAACTCGCGCAGAAAGAGGCCGCCGCTGTGAATGCAGCCAGCGCCCGCGCCAACGAAGCCGCGGCAAAAGCCGAGATGGCCGCTAACGCGCGGAGCGAGGCTGAACAGCAGAAGCAGCTTGCCGATCAACAAAAACAACAGGCCCAGATGAGCCAGGCCCAAGCTGAAGTCGCGGCGCAACAGGCGACACAGCAGGCCAACGCCGCGCGTAATGAGCTGACCGCGCTGCGCAAGCAACGGGAACAAGAACTTGACCATATGCAGGAGGCTTTGAACCGTGTGGTGAAAACCCGCCGGACGCCAACCGGTATGGTGATGGTTCTGACCGATGCAACGTTCAAGTTCGACTTCGATAAGGCTGATTTGAAGCCGAAAAGCCGTGAGATCTTGAGCCGCATTGCCGGTATTCTTCTTGCATCGAAAGGATACGGGCTGTCGGTCTTCGGCTACACGGACGACGTAGGTAGCGCTGAGTACAATAAGCAGCTATCTGTTCGCCGCGCCGATGCGGTTCGCGACTATCTGGTCGAAGCCGGCATTGAATCGTCAACCATTAACGCGAGCGGGTACGGTAAGACCAATCCCCTCGTGAAGGGGACCACCGAAGCCGCGCGAGCGCAGAACCGGCGTGTCGAGATCGCTTTGACCGACAGCGAAATTCACTACGCAGGCGAGACACCGGGCGCCACGCCATAAACGTTGCCAGTCACGCGGCTGGAAGTGCGAATCTCCATGCAACAATGGAGAGAAACCCTCGCGGGCGGTTAGCTCAGCCGGTTAGAGCGCCTGCCTTACAAGCAGGAGGTCACTGGTTCGATCCCAGTACCGCCCACCATTAGTTTTCAAGCGTTTGCAGAGAGTTCAACCTGAGCGATCCAGGCAATGTACACGGTGCGAGCCATTCGTCTGACTCCCACAGCATTGGTGCACACGCCCTCGCCTTCCATGTCGTTGGGAAATTTCGGACATTGTCGGGGGGATGGGGAAGGACTGGGCGAAGAGTTTTGGAGACGGCTTGATTCGGAAGATTGGAATTGGGTCCGACAAATCAAGTGTTTTGGAAGGGTACAGGGGCAAGGGGCGGTAGTTCCTTTCCCCGCCTCGGCACTGGAGAGGACCTTGTACCCATCAGCGGCGAGCTAGTCAGGCTGGATGCGAGAAGTTAGAATGCGAAGGGAATGTCGTCGAAGCACGCCATTAGGGTGGTCATTCTGGCCACCAGCCTTTTCACAATGGCTGGCGGAGCTTACGAACCGAAATTCGGCGATTTTCCAGTGCATCAGGTTTTCAAGGGCAAACCGGCAGAACCACAGTTTCGTCCAGGTGAGGACGAGTACCCAAACGGGGTCGGACACTTTCGAGGCGGTGTGACCTTTGACGCGGAGCGGGGGCCAAACTTCGCCGGACATTACACATTGGCGCGGTGGACCTGTGGTTCCGGCTGCAGCAGCGCGATCGTCGTCGATTCTGTAACCGGCAGACTCTATCGCCATATGCCGTTTGGAATTCTGGTACTGCCCTGGTCGGATATCGGATTCGAGCCCTATTCTTTTCGTCTCGACAGTCGACTACTCATCGTCCAGGGCTATTTCGACGTAGACGTACCGGACAAAAACTCCGAATGTTCGCGCCGATATTACGAATGGACCGGAACATCTTTCAAGTTGTTGCGGAAAGTGCCTCTACAGTGTACTTCGCAGCAATAATGTTCTGGCGCAAAGGAACGAGAAGTCAGCCCGTTGACTTGGCTCCGCGCATTTCGATGCGGTGAGCATCATGCACCAAACGGTCGAGTATGCCATCTGCAACTGTGGGATCGCCGATCTGCTCATGCCGGCGCGCCACTGGCATCTGCGACGTCAGGATCATGCTTCGGACCTGATAACGCTCCTCGCAAATTTCCCAGAAGTTACGACCGCTAAACAAACCGAGAAGACCTAAAAGCGCTCCCGCCAATGCGGAGAATCGGGGTTGTGAACCGGCCGCTTCGAGGCTTCGGTCGGCTCCGGCGACCGATCACTTGGCAAGGTAGACTTGCTTCGTTTTTGACAGCAGGTTTTTCCCAGCCATCAATAAGTTATTTACATCGACACGAAGAGTTGGCTCGATTAGCGTCTGATGGAAGTAGGAACTTTCCTTTTCGCATGTCGGAATGCCAAAGAGCTGTTTGCGCTCTTTCGTCGTTGCCAGCCTGTCCAGGTCCTTTGGAACAGCGTTGGGGTAATTCTTTACCCAAAAATGGGAATAAGAATAAATCAGAGATTTACGAATACAGGGGCTCGTGTTATCAAGAGCCATGTGGCGGACGTGAACGTTAAAAACGACCGCGTCTCCCGCTTTGGGCACAATCTTTGTTATCGCAGCCGATGTCCTGGTGTGGTCGATCTGGATCTGTGGGTGGCCAAGGGGGTATCGATGACTACCCGGAATAAATGCAAGGCAGCCCTGATCTGGCGCCAAGTCTTCAGGATAGTAATGCACTTTGAGCATGAAATTCCAAGAGTGTCCCAGTTCAATGCCGTTCATGCCTTCGAGGTCTGTATGCCACTTGCCCGTAAACGTCTCTCCTGGCGGGAAAATTCGGGCCATTGTTTGGTGGAGCTGTATATCGCCCCCCAAAAGCCCCAAAAGGACCGGAAACACAGCCGGCGCGTCCAGCAGATCGGAAAAAACGTCGTCTTCATCGAGGATGTGCGGGATATCGAAAAATTGCGGAGAAACACCGCTCTTCCAACGGTTTGAATACTTGTCGGCAGCGGCATCGAACGCTTTTTTGAACCTTCCCAGGAGTTGGGGGTCAAGCGCTCCTCGTATGTGGAGAAATCCCTGCGTTTCAAACTGAATTCTCTGTTCCGCGGTCATCATAATGAACGATCTCTTTCGCCTATTCTCCGCTATCGATAATTACACCGAGTTCCTCAATGGACATTGGCGCCTTCCCAGATTGCGAATCACAGTTTGGGACGACTTACCCATCCCGCAACAGCACGCGCAGTACCAGAAACGAGAATACGTACAGTTTCGGTTTGAATTAAGAAAAAAGGCATTTCCAGACAAATCGCAGCCCGCTGCTTGCTCATGAAAATACGCATTTCGTCGGGAGAGCAATTTGGAGATCGTCGCTGCGATTCACCGGCTCGTCATGCGATCAAGCACGTAAGACTAATTACGCTAAGACTGGCGCTGTCTCACATTGCGAATGAAATGTTCCCGTGAGAATGTATTGCTTTTTGGTAACAATTCTCTTAGATTCGACTAGAAATGCAGCGGCGCGGCACTTAGCATCCGCGCCCGCGATTCCTAAGTTCCACGGCTATCGGCTGAAATGCGCGTAGGTCTTGCTATAACCATTGCGGCTGTTAGTTACAGTGAAGGCGCCATCGGTTTGCACGGAGATCTTTATCCAATACGCGGGGGTATGCGCGGCGGCCTTGGCGCGTTCGGCCCGGCTCGCCGCGCTCAGCGGCGCGCGCCCCATGCCGGGAGGACGCGGAGGCGCGGTTAAAACATTGGCAATTGTTGCGGGATCGCCAATATTCGCAATGAAGATTCCGGGGCTGTTGTATTGGATGTCGGCCGCGTAGCCCCAATGGAGCTGCCAGATGTCCTCGATGCCGGGCGATGAGTACAACGTCCGGTATGTCTCAACCGCGCCCCCTTTGCGCGGGCCGTTCTGAAGAATCACAACGCGAGGTTGAATGGCGTGCACGAACTCCGGCGTACTGGCGTTGTTCAGCCCGTGGTTCGATACGAAATACATGTCCACCGTCCCGATTGGGTTGTCGGGGCACATCAGATCGTACTCGATGTCCGACGTCAGATCGCCTAAATCAATAGCGCGAAACCGCCCGAACGTGATCACACTGCCAACCGATTGACCGTTGTCAGGATCGTGCGGATCGACGATTCGGTGGGCTTGCGTGCACGCCGGATTGGGTTTGCCGCCACCGGGCAGAGGCGTTTTGATGACCTTACCAGCCGAAGAGACAATGCGCCAGTCGAGCCCAGGGATCGGAATGCGATCGCCCGGCTTGAGCACGGTATGTTGCGCCTTGCTGTAAATCCCGGCATATGCGGCCTGAAAGCCCGGAACCATCTCGGGCTGATGCCCGTTTACGCCATCTTCGACCGTCGGTCCGTGATCGAGAAAGTGCGCGATCGGAGGAATACGCTGCACCAGGTCCTGCACGCCGCCGACGTGATCGCTGTGGTAGTGCGTCAGAAGCAAATAGTCAATGCGCTTTACTCCGGCGGCCGCCATCACCTGTAGGATACGGTCCGTATCGCGCCCACCGGGATTGCCGGCATCGATCAGGAGTGTTTGCCCGGAAGGCGTGACCCAAAGATCCGCCTTTCCGCCCTCGGTGTCCACAACATAAATCTCAAGCGGCTTCGTGCTCTTGTATTGAGCAGCGTGGGCCGCCGTCGCGAAGGCGGCCATGGAGAGCAGAGCTATCGCCAAATGCTTCATGCAAACCTCTAAATGAGTGAAGCAACCGTGCGATAGTCGATTGTCGCCCGATTACCGGAATACCAGCGTACAGCACCTTCCGTTCGGGCTAGAACCAACTGGCACACCTGCGCATGAGAATCCGTCATAGTGGAAGTTGACTTTGCGACGGCGCGATTTCTTCAGCTTAGCGAGTTCGGCGCTCGGCGCCAGCACAATGGCCCGCGGCGCGGGGCGCGCATCGCCGGGTGACGCTTTCGTTGAAAACGCTCCGGGCTGTGCTCTGCTTTTCGACCTTCGATCGAAGCGAATGCTGATCGCTCACGGCGCTGTGCAGGCAAGCGAGTGGCTGGCGTCGCCCGGTTCGACGGTAAAACCTCTCAGCTTGTGGGCACTGCTGCGAGCCGGGAGAGTGAAGCCCGATGAATCGATCCCCTGCCCGCACCAGTTGCGATTGGCTGGCTTATCGATGGATTGCTCGCATCCCCGCTTGCCTTTTCCGGTCAATATTGCGCGCGCCATCTCGTATTCGTGCAATTGCACCACCGCGCAGTTTGCGAAACGGTTTGTTGGTGACGAACTCGCCCAGTTTTATTTAAGGCTCGGATTCGAATCCACAACCCAGCTCTTACAACGAAACGAGGCCGCCGGTCACGTGCAGAAAGGCATTTCCGGAGAACGCCTGCAGTTGCAGGCTCTAGGAGAACGGGGAGTGCGCGTCACAGCGCTCGAAGTGGCGAAAGCATATCGCCACATGGCAACCCTGGTTCATGATCCCGAATTCCAGCCCATCCTCGAAGGGATGGAAGGCGCCGTGCAGTTCGGAACGGGGCGAGCGGCCCAAGTGGCCGGGAAAACGGTAGCCGGCAAGACAGGCAGCGTGCAAACGGAACGGGGGCTGCACGCGGCGTGGTTCGCGGGATTTGCGCCGAGCCGCGATCCCGAGGTCGTGGTCACGGTGCTGACGCAAGGCCGCTCAGGAGCTGAAGCGGCAGCGCCGATCGCCGGGGAGCTTTTTCGCCGCTATTTTTTGGGCGAATCGTGATGCGCACGCTGTTACTGCTGGTTATGGCGGCGGCTATTGGCCGGGGCGAAATCATCTATAAAGTCCGATTGAGCGCCGGTGAAGGCGGCGCGGTCGTTGAACTTCCACAAGAGCGATATGTGGCGGCGGTTCTCGCCGGAGAGGTGGGCGCTTTCCGAAACGAAGAAGCCTTAAAGGCAATGGCGGTAGCCGCGCGCACGTACGCCGCTTATTTCCGATCACGACACCGGGCGGAAGGTTACGATTTTTGCTCGACCAGCCATTGCCAGCGAGCGATTTTGAAGGACGCCGGCGGCCGTTTTCAGAAAGCGGCGGAGGCCACCAGAGGGCAGTTGCTGTGGTTTCATTCAAGACCGGCGCTCGCTGTATATACGCAGGATTGCGGAGGTAGGAGTGAAGCAGCACGCGCGGTTTGGTCCGCCGCACGAGCGCCTTACCTGACTGTGCATGCCGATCCGTACTGTAGGATAAGCAGCCGGTCCGAATGGACATGGGAGATTGCCGCGGCAACATTGGGCGATGCGCTCAGAGAGGCGGGTATGCGGGTCCCCACGCGCTTCAGACAAGTGGTCGTGGTAAAGCAGACTACTTCGGGGCGAGTACGCACGCTGTCCCTTGCTGGAAATGGAGAATCGAGTCTCATCAGCGCGAGCAGCTTTCGCTTTGCAGTGGGTAGAACGCTTGGCTGGAAAACAATACGCAGCGATCGCTACGCCGTGAAATCTGTAAACGGAAACATCCGATTCGAAGGACGCGGCCAGGGGCATGGTGTGGGCTTATGTCAGGACGGAGCGGACGAGATGGCCGTCGAAGGCAAGACATACCGCCAGATTTTGAACTTCTACTATCCCGGCGCCAGCGTGTCGGTCCTGGCGAATGACGTGAAGTGGACCAGCGTGCACGGCGAGCACGCTTCGATCTTCGCGGCGCGGAAAACGACAGCGGCCGAGGTTGCCCAGCTCACGAACGAAGAGATTTCGGCGTTGCGGTCGCGGTATGGTTTGGCCGCTCCCGCGAATCTCAAAATCTATGTTTATCCCGATATGGAGAGTTATCGCAATGGAACCGGTGAACCGGGTTGGGTGGCGGCTCACACGTTCGGAACGCAAATAGAAACGCAGCCGCTGCAAACGTTGCAGCAGCATGGCGGGTTCCGGCCGGTGGTGCGGCACGAGCTGCTCCACGCAATCGTGGAGAGCATGGCGCGTTCGGGTCTGCCGCTTTGGTTTCGAGAAGGGTTGGTGGAAAACCTGGCCGGCGATCACGTCCACTTAGCGCCGGCGCAGAAAAGCGGGCAAGCAGCCGATGGAAATATCGGAAGTCGAGAGGACGCCGTGCGTACGCGCGATGCATACGCCGCAGCCGAAAAACGAGTAGCCCAACTTCGGGCTCGTTACGGAATCGCGGAACTCCTGCGCTGGGTGAGAGAAGGTCTGCCCGAGGAGATCGCCCGCTCGAGCGCCAGCAAGAAACCAGCGAACATCAGATAGGCGATGATGGCGCGCAGCAGAAAGCTGCCCATTTCGGCGGCGAAATTCGGCATCTCCGGAACCCACGCCAGCAGCCGCATGGGCGCCCATACCGCGCCGAGAAGCAACACAAAAATCGTGAGCGAGCGCAACAAACTAGGCTTTTCGATCAAACGCCGAATGCTTCCAAAGCCTTCTGCCGCAACTTTTGCCGCTGTTGGCACGAGTATCGCCGGCAGCACGAGCCATTGCACTAGCCAGACGATGCCATGGAACAATGCAAGAATTCGAGCCGGCGGCACGGGTTTGCGAATCGTCATGGTGAGCCATGAGGCCAATTGGAAAGCAGGCTGGTCCAACAGTCCGTTAACCACGGTTAGCAACCAGTAAAGGACGATGACGATCACCGCCAGGGCGAAAAGAGCCGGAAGATGTCGAAGAGCCACGACTGCGGAGTGCCGAAGGTTAGATTCGGGAGCACGCCGAAAATAGACGAACGCGGTCCCATGAAGCCACAGAGCCGAGCAGGCAAACACCAAAACAATGAGCAGGCTCCACAGAAGATGCGCGGCATTCGACTCGGGTATGCTGAGCCAGGCGTAGCCGAGCCAGAGTATCAACGCATTGCCAATTAAATGAAGAGCGCAAACAGCCGTCAGCGAGGACCTCATTGTTTTACCTCCAACGTTCTGCTTTCGGTCGTGGCCTGGATGCCGGGCTGATACATCGGCTTCACGCTGGCGGGACTGACGTGGAACAAGCCGGGGTTAACCACTTTTAACAGATAAAAGTACCGCTGCTGACCTTGATTGAAGTACGTCTGGAAAATCGCCATGTGGTCGTCGTGCAATTCACGGCGGCTGAAAGCATACTGCCACCAGGGCGGCCGGCTGCGGATCTGGTACAAATTGTCGCGTTCTATAAATTCTGTCCCGGCAGGAATGGGATCTTCCGCCAACAGGTACCTCCAATTAGAACCAGTGACGGTGAGGCGAACAGCGATAATGTCGCCGGACGCAACAGGACCGTCCAGACTGGCCAGATCGTAGACCGTATGGTCCTTTTCTCTGGAGGGAACCAGGCGGAAGTAATCGCGAAGCACGTTGAGCGATACGGCGCCCTGTTGCTTCATTTGAGCGGCGTTGGAGTAGTAAACGCCGGCCACCGAATAATAAAGCTGGCCCTTGCCGGATGTCGCAATTGAGATCTGATTTGAGCCGGGGCGAAGCTTCGATTCATCGAGGAAGATCTCGGGAGGCGCCATCGGCGAACCGGCCGCAAAGTTTTGCGTTGCGACTACCTGGCCGTTGACACGGACGGTCGCGCTGAAATCCGCGCCAAGTTCATTGGTCGCCTTGACATAATCGAGCAGACCATAGATGACCATGGCGGTTTGTTTACTTGACGACCACCAGAAGCCTTCGTTGCGATGGTTCACCAGCCAGAGAGCAGCCTTAGGCAGAAGCGGGCTGTCCTTGCGCTCGTGCGTGAGTAACTTTACGGCATACGCGGTCGCCTCCGCGCTGACGTCCGCATCCAGGTCGAGCATTTCATCGCGAGTCGCAACCCACCAAGCCTCTTCCTCAGTTTGCTGGACGGAGTGCTCGAGATCTTCTGCTAAAGAAGACGCCCGATCGTCTTTCGCGGCCTCAAGCGCAAGGCCGAGAAGCGCGACGCCGTAAGGCGAGAGCTTGGAACGTTGTGAATAGAGACTTCCTGTGAGAGTTGCATCGGGCGCTTCAGCAATGGCGAGCGCGTAGGCAATGTAGGCTCGCATATCGGGTTTCAGATCGGTATTTTTGGCGAGTTGGGAATGAAGCCAGGAGATACCCTTCTGCAACTCGGCTTCTTTGATATGAACGTCTAAAGCTTTCGCTTCGGCGAGGCCGGCCACAACATATGCGGTCATGAACGGATGGGACGCATCGCTAGGCCACCAACCCCAGCCTCCATCTTCGTGCTGCATGCCATAGAGGCGATCGAGACCAGCCTTCACCTGCTCATTGAGCTTCGACTGATCGACAGGCGGAACGCCACTCAAATTCCGCATCGCTTTCGTCACCATCAGGTCAGGCAGGAAGCTGGACATGGTCTGCTCCACGCAACCGTACGGGAAGGAAGTGAGAAAGTCGAGGGCGTTGAAAATTGAGCCGGCAATGGACGAGGAAAGCCTGATGGATAGGGAACGCGACCCTGGTTCCGCACTGGTTGGAAAAACAATTTGTTGATTGGCGTCGCCGCCGGCCGAAACCGTTCCGCCCTTCGGCAAGTGAATCGCGATGCCTTGCGGACGAATGGGAACGTCCATTTCAAGCGCATCCGATTCTTCGTCGGTAAGCGCAGTTCCAGTGATCTTCGCTTCGACGCCGGACTTCGTTCTGACACGCCAATCGACCCTGGCATCACCACGGCTGGGAACATCGACATCCTGCGTGGCGTTTCCGGTCATCAGTTCAAGGCCTGTCAGCGAAACAGATACGCGAGCGTGCTTGGCTGCCGGCAAATAGTTGTGGACGATGCCCGAGATGACGGTTTCGTCCCCTTGAACGAAGAATCGGGGAATCGATAATTGCAGGATGACGTTCTTGCGAACGATGGTTTTTGCAACGGCTCCCCCAAAGCGATCGCTTGCGGTAGCGCCTTTCACCGTGGCGCGCCACGTGGTCAGCGAATCGGGGAATGACACCTTCGTTTGAACGCTTCCCGATGCATCGGTGGTGAGATCGGCTGCCCAAAACGACGTATCCGGAAATGCCTTGCGGATCTTCGGCTGAACCAGAGGTTCGCGCTTGATCTGGGCCAGGGGCCGCCGCGAAGCGGTCGAATATGCCAGCAGCATGCGGCGATTGCCGGCTTCTCCGCTGAAATAGTAAGTGAGCGAATCCTGCGTATTCACGCCATTACCTTCGTTACCGTAGAAGAACTTTAGCAAGTCCGGTGAGGTATCGGGGCGAATCGCATAGATCGCTTCATCGACGACGCCGAGACTCAGATCGGCGCCGGAAACCGGTTGCCCCGACGGGGTTGTGGCTTTTAGGCTGTATGTGGCGGTTTGGCCCGGCAAATATTGGGGTTTATCCGTTGTGATTTGGACATTCAGCTCATGATGTTCTGGTGGGACAACAACACGCTTCTGTCCCTGAAACATTTCACCGTTGCGCACAAACTGCGCTGTGACGAAGAAGCCGGGCTCGTCATCGGAGATCACTCGATACGCAAAGGAGACCGCGGGTCCAGTTGACCGGAGCAGCTTCACTAAACGAACATCGCGGCCTTCCACAGTCACTAGAACGGGAGTGTTCGGTTTCCCGGTGACTATCAGCATGTTGGCGGTCTCCCCTGGCAGGTACTTCTTTTTGTCGGGCACAATCTGCACGGAGTGCCCATTGCCGCCACCAAAGAAGCCGGTGTCGCCGGCGCCCGCGATCCAGATATAGGTCGAGCCCTGCACGATCCGGCCATTTCCGGACCGCGCCGAAATCGTGATCTGATAGGAGCCGCCTTCCGGCGGAAGGAGAACGGTGGAGACGCCGGTCCCATCGGCGTTTACCGTAGCATTTACAGTTCTGACGACCGTGGGAGGCGTGTTCCGGCGATTGCTCACTCGTGCAAGCGCAATCTCCACAGGCGTGCTAACGGGCTTGCCGTCATAATCGATGGCCTTCAGCGAAAGCTCGGCTTTATCTGACGGCTCATAAAAATAGCGCTGTGGATCGGCGTTGAGAAGAAAGGTCCCGTAGGTGGCGACAGCCCAGCCTGTTCCCGCAATTTCGCGACGCGCTTCGTCCGTGACGCGAGATTCAATCCGGTATTTATAATCGTGGCGATCGCCGGAAACGGTTGTGTTGTAACTGACGTGCAGGTTGCCATTGTCATCCAGTTGGCCCTGCGCCTTCAGAACTTCTTCTCCGGCGCCGTCATCGTTGTTCGGATTTTCAAAAGCGGAATCGCCGCCCGAATCGTCATCGGCGTCGCGCCAAAGAGGATAAAAATAGCGAGCGCGGTAGACCGAGTACTCCACCTTGGCATTCTTAACGGGCTCTCCGTAGTAATAGCGGGCGTTGATTGTCAGATCTAACTTCTCTCCCTCGAGAACGCGCGGCTTCGCTGGTATAACTCGAACCTCGTATTCAGGTTTCTTATAATCCTGAATCTCAAAGTTGCCGGTCATTGCTCCATCGCTGCCGCCAACTTGAATGAAGTAGCCACCAAGCGAGGCGGTGCGATTCGTAATCAATTCATCGTGAATAATTCCGTTGCTGTTGGCCGTGAGATGCCTGGTGTACACCGATTTACCATCCGGGTCCTGGATCTGCACGGCGAAGCTCTGTCCAGCGGGAATCGCGTAGCCATTCGGAGATTTGCTGCGCCGTAGAATGCCCCGGAAGTGGACAGTATCGCCTGGCCGATAGACCGGACGATCCGTGTAGATATAGCCGGTCCACGAGCGGGCCGATTCGCCAAAGTTCCAGAGCAATAACGAGTTGATGGTGACATCGTCACCCTTTTGTACGACGATCCGGAGATTGTCGGAATCGAGACCTGCTCCCGCTTCGGCCTTGATGTCAGTGAGCCCGTCCGAATTCGTGTGGAAGGCAGTAGGCGGTCCGTTGCGCTTCATCACCTGGACTGTCGCCGCTGAGACCGGTTCACCGGAAGTTCGATCCGCCACGAAGCCGAGAATCCGCTGTCTACCGACTTTCGTAACGAATACAAGATCTGATTTGATGACAATCGTGTAGGCGCGAAGACCGCCGCTGACAGCCTCAACCAAATAGATGCCCTTATCGTGTACACGGATGGGGACGTTCACCGAACTCCAGTTCTGCTTACTGAGAGGTTGGATGAATGAGAGCACTAATTGATCGCGGTTCAGGACAGGCGCTTCGGCAAAGTAGCTTTCTCGACTGCCGGCCGGCGCTTCTTTTGGTTGTTTCGCCGGCGACCTGAAATGAGCGCTGACAGACTCCGTGAACTGTCCACGGAGAAACAGCCGGATACGCCGGCGAAGACTGTGCTTCCAAATGCGGATCGATCCGAGGAAGCTCTTCTTATTGAGATTCTGCCGTTCGGCCGCGCCGAAGTTATGAGGAGATTCGATCTTCCGGTAGAATTCGACGGGATCTTTTATCCGGTAGACACGAATCTGTACGGCGGCCACATGCGAACCCGCTAGAGAAATAGCCGGCGTCTCTTCAGATCCGAATGTTCGGTCGCTCGAGAGAGAAAAATATGGTTGCAACTCACTCTGGCCGGCAATGGGTGCGGCGATCGTCAGCCCGAGCAACAGCCAAAGCAAAAATGTCCTTCGTCGAGAGGAAAGTTTCATGTTGGATTGCGAAGTATATTCCAGCGGAAGACGCCTAAGAACTGACGATTGGTGGCATAAGGGCGCCACTGAGTATCCGGAAATTGCAAGAGGTTGCGAATGCTCAACAGCTTGATCTCGCCCGATTTCGAACCATCGGCGCCCGTGTCGTACACAACGTATTGCGAAGGCGAAGGCTGAATCAGGCTATGGCCTAGAAAGATCATGGAATGGAAGCTGATCTGGTCTTCTCCTTCCGCCCGCCTGAAGAAAAGCAGATCGCCAGGCTGGGCGCGATGAATATCGCGGCTCACGCGGAAGGTGTTGAAGCGTTGCAGGGTTTCAGCGTTCGCAAACTGGGCGAAGGAACCATCGCTCAGATCGGACCTTTTGAATGGTCCGCTGCGGATTCGGAACAATTCCGCATGAAGTGGAGTATGGGGATAATTATACTTTTTGACGGATGCGAGCGCCGGCGCCAACGGTAGATGTGCTTGCAAAGCCCATTGACTATCGTGCTGGCGAAGAGCTTCACGGTAGCAGTAACGAAGCAGCGATGAACAATCCACAATCTCCGGCGGACGTTTGCCGGGGGAATTGAAGTACTGCACTTCAGCAAGAAAGGTAAACCAGCGGCGGAAGGCGGCTCGATCCTGTTCCGTATCGAGCCGGAGGAAGTCGGGAGTGCCGTCTTGCGCCGAATCGGTGAAAGCGGGGGCGCCAACCGGAACCTTCTGTTCAGCGGACAACGAAGGCCTCGGCTGAACCGCTTGGTCGCGCGTGCGCGAACAACCGGCAAGCGCTACCGCAGTTGCAAGCATAGCTAAGATGCGGATCTTCCTCTGCCTCTGCACGTGTGCCTGCCTCCTCCGCACTAGCGCCATGTAAGATCGTACATTGTTCCACGTGTCGACAGAAGTCGCTTGGGCGAAACGCCGAAAGAACAAAGAGCTATTCACGGCGACTCGATAGACAGTGCGTGCAGATTCCAAGCAGACCGCCGCCTGGGTAGAGGAGAATGCCGCGGGTACGCCGTAGAAACTTGAAAATTCACGTCAATTGTTTCGACCGCCGTTCCCGTTCGTGTTCGCCTGACGAACAAGTCTAGCCGGGCACGAACTGCGGCGGGCTTAAGATAGCTTGGGATCCCCAAGGACGGCCCTCTGGGGGGACGGAAAAAAACCAGTCTCTGGATCTGGGGTGCATTATCGAAGCCAATGGCCAATTTGGACTCGAAGGCCGTGTGGATATAAACAATTGCCGCGGGCGCTTCCCTCTTTCCCTCTTGACCGTGGACGACGCACCTTCGACAATTGTCTCGTCAATACGAAGCGTGCCTCCGATCACGGCATCGCGACGAAGTGTGAATAACTCTTTCTGGACTAAGGCCAAGCTGAATGAGGATTCGAACGATTAGCGGATGGGGGACGCCGTCTGCGGCATGGTTTGAACGAAGCACAGAAGGCGCGAGTCGAAAACTCGGGCGTATTGACCGCATCGGGGCCTGATCGCCGGCGAGGCGCTGCTCGGCCTGGCTTGGGCCGGACTGCAATTCAAGCCCACCTGGAAGAATGCGCTTATCGTGACGCCGCATCCGTTCTACACAATCGGCATCGCCGTCATGATCGGCTTGGCGCTCGTCATTGACCGGCGACACTTTGGTGCCTGCTATCGATACTTAGACAGATTGATTGATAGCGAATGCGATCTAACGACATCGCTATTCTGGTGGTCAACGCCGCACTTCGACCCGCTCACTCCAACGAGACATGGCTACCAGGCCTCCTCGCACTGACAATGTCGGATGACCTTGGAAGTGGTGGCATGCTGGCCGCAAACGAAGAGAACTCTGACTGGTCTAGCTGCGTACCGTCAGTCCGCGGCTCGGATACCGGTTCTCCGGGGAGACCGCGGCCTGCTCCGAGGGTTCGTGTTAAAAGTACGATTCGGCTTTTTCAGCAGTAATCCGTGCGAAGTCTGAACATGTAAGGCGAACTACTAATGCTACTGCGCTTAGAACCGAGGTCATGAGAAAATCCTGCTGTGCTAACACGACACGCAAACGAAGCAGTGTGGTACCAGCAATTCAAAACCTTCGTGGACGCATGGAGTTCGGTAGGTGATGATTACCTGGGCGACAACCCATTTGACAAGTTCTTATACGTCGAAGAGGCCGAGTCTTGGGAGGACTTTGTCAATTGGTTCAGAGGCATGCATGGTGTTTGGGCCTACCGTGGGCAGTCAGACGCAAGCTGGGCCTTGTATCCGTCAATCGACCGCCGTTTGCGAGTGAGCGGGAAAAGCCAATATTTTGAGTTTTATCAACAGCTCGATGTGCGTTCTTACGAGCAAGAACTGATGTCCAGGTTCCAGTGGGAGGCTCATCAATATCGCAATTACCTGCCGGAAGAGGGTGATCTAACGAGCTGGCTGGCGCTCATGCAACATCATGGCACGCCGACGCGCCTTCTGGATTGGACCGCCTCACCGTACGTAGCTGCCTACTTCGCTCTGGAGGATGAGACTCCAAAAGCAGCCGTCTGGGCGATCGATTTAGATTGGCTTGAGGAACGCGGAAATAGAATTCTCCAGGCGCAAAGCAGGAAAAGAATTCCTTCGAATCCGTTGCAGCGAGCGGGCTATATCAACGAGCTTTTGGCACCCGGAACTGACGAACACGATGACGATGCACCACAAATGGTAGTACGGGTGGAGCCTCGAAAAACAGATTCCTGGATGACGAGCCAGCGTGGTCTTTTTCTTTGCAAGTGCTGGCATGTCCCCTCAATGAACCAGCTTGTAATGCGGATGATGATCCACCCGAACTTAGTTTCTACTCCGAGAATCAAAAAGCTTGAAATTGGTGGCGACTTGCGGGTTGATTTTCTTGAGCATCTAAATGCCGCAAACATACATAGAGGCTCGCTCTTCCCGGGCTTGGAGGGATTTGCACGTTCTTTAGACCTCGATTTACAGATAAAGATGCATCGGCTAAGCCGCGAAATGGTGGACCAAGCTGAACGGTTCCAATCATCAATGAAAACATCCGTTACCGAAAACGAGGAAGGTTACGAATGATGGTCGGTTGTGGTGCAGATTGGAACTTCGCTTAACCCGGTCAGCGTGCCAGATTAGATCCGTGTTTTTCGGTACTTACGCGTTTTGCATCCAACATGTCTGTCTGCGCTAGCACTTTGCGACTCGAAGAGGCTCATTCTTATGGTTGCGGCGGGCTACTTGTCATGGCCAGTCTCAAGCAGCTACGGCATCTTCGATGCCCACGGGAGAGCGTGATGCTGACCATGTCGAAAGGCGTCTGGTAACGTACGCGCAATCTCTTTTGCTTAACGATTCTTCGGCTCGAAGCAGATCAACCGCTAAACATTTCGGGCGATAATGTTTCTATGCCACGGTTCCGCAATTTGTTCGCCTGCAATACCCGGATTGGGCCGTTCTACATCGCTGAGAGTGGCGGGCGCTTTCATCCGGTCTATGAGGATGAATCATTGGGGAGCTACGCGCGCCCGGAACAAGCGGCCGAAGATGTCGCTGGGGGGCACACTTTTTCAATTTCCGGCGGGATTGACACCGCAAGTTTGGGAATACCCGAAGATCTGAGCGAATGGCGGAAAGTGGAGTAGATATCGGATCTCAAAGAGAGCGCGTCAGTTTTCCCGGCACCATAAAGGGCGGGGGCCATGAAGCGAGTTGCACGATGTACGCAACAAAAGTGACTTTGCGGGGCACGAGCGAATCGGCCTATGCGGATCATTCGATTCAGGGCCTGTCAGAGGCGGTGCCGAAACGAAATGACGAAGTCACGGCGCGCGGGCAAACAACGTGCGTCCGGTTCCATAAAGGCCACTGGCTGGCCGCTTCGTGGATAGAGTTACCCGACGGAAACGGTGTTGCTTTTGTAATCGTTGCCCAAGCCGTCGCTTGCCACCGCATGCACGTCGAGCGACCCGACGTAGCCCTTGCTCCGGATACTTGCCTCAACGTCGGATAGCTTCACCCAAAATTTGATGCTTGTACCCGGCTCAATCATGCAGGGCAGGCGCTTTTCGCCGTCCAGAAATGGAAACACCATGTTGCCGCCGTTTTTTATCGGCAGGCGGATACCAGTTAATTGCGTAGGTCGGTCACTCGGATTGCCAACAGTAAAGAGAAGCATCTGGTCGCTGAGTTCCGATCCGTAGGTCAGAAAACCAAAAGCAAGATTTGCTTGCAGCGCAGGGGGGGCGGGGCGGCTGTGGAGACGCTGCCGCGTTCCGCGCGCTTCGGCTGAAAAGCGAGCGCAAAAGAGCCATGACACCCCAAACACCCGTAACGCCGACACCGCTGAACACCCACTCCTTGTTGTGTTGAAGCCAATCGAGGATGGGATTCAATTAGGGTGTACCTCTGTAGCGGTCGTTTCAATCAGTTTCCTAAACTCAGTGTCCAGACGTTGCCGCATGGCGGGGAATTCCTTCTGGAACGCATCCAGTCCTTCGCGCCGGGCCTCGTGGTGGAGCTTCGCGGTTTCTTCCGTCTTGTTAGGTATAGACGCGAAATATTGAGCTTTGAACGTGAGCGTTTTGGCCCGCTCGAAAAACGTGTCGAGTGCACTCGTCAGCGTGGGTGAGAGAAAAATCCGGTTCGTCTCGAAGAACTTGTAAGCCTCATGGAGCTTCTGCAATGCTTGACTGGCCTGGTCCTCCTCACTCGGTCCACCACCTGGCACCAACCACTGGTGATAGGTGTATGCAGCCCAATAGGCCGCGACAAAACGCTCGTACAAATCTGCCACGACAAGGGCGCGCTTTTCGTGGAGCTTGGAGAACCGTACCTGATGCTCCAGCGCGGCTATTTGCGACGTGTGTTTGCGGCGCTCCAGCTCAACGTCCGCGCCCGCTTTCAGCTCGCTCTTGAATTTCTCAATATCCTTGGCGAGCATCTGTGATAGCAGGGATTTGAAAAGAAACCCGAGCGCGGCCAAAAGCATCGCGTTGCCGCCGAAGAGGACAAGAAGCTGCTGCCAAAGAGAGGAATTCATACAGGATTGTATTAATTAGTAGCCCCCGCGCCCTTAATCTGGCGCTGATCGAGCGCCGCTCTCTCCCGGGGCGAAATGGAAATCGGGATGTGTTTAAGTGTGGCTTGGTCTTCCAAACAGAACATACTATAACTGTTTTAGGCTCTCAATGGGCGGTGTACGCAACTCGGCTTCCGTAACCATACCGACGTGTTGCGTTTCTCGGTGTGGGTGACTCATGTGCCAGCAATTCTAAACGACATTCCTGACTGACCGTGGCGAAAATGAAAAATCGTGTTCGGTTCTCTGATTACTTGAAGCTGGACCCCCGCGCAGCTTGACCGAGCGGGCGTTCCGAATCCGACCCTCAATGTAGACACGAAGCTGTTTATGGGCCCACTGCTGATGGAAGGCAGCGCGCACGAGGAAGTCTTAGCCGGAGGCCGAAACGGCAACGGTCCAGTGGACTTCAAAGTGCCGCAAGCGTTCAATGGGCGTGTCGTGATGGAAATGAAGCTCTCAACCGGCAAGCTCGTTGCGGGCTATGCCCGGCAGCCAAAGACATACAAAAAGCGGAGCAAACCACGAGAGGCTATTATGTCGTCCTCGATGTAGGCCAGCTGGGGGACAAGGACCGCGCCTTGCTCGCTACCCAGAAAGAGATGGCAGAGCGGGGCGAGCCGACTGCTCCTATCATCTTAATTGATGGTTCCCTCCGACTTTCGGCGAGCAAGCTGTAGCGCCGGATCGCTCTAATGCGGGCTCATGGGCCATATCTGCGCCGCTCTTTTGCGCTTTAAGAGCCGCATACGCGGTCTGCGATGAAGGGTAAGGGGGCGATGGGAGTCTGACCGGGGACCGCCGATTGCGTCCCCACTCACGCATCAGGCACCATTGCCCAAATAAATCCGGCTGCACGTCACGCCGATAAAGCGGTGCATATGCTTGTACCGGATCTGGCCCGGCGGAAATTAGACGCTGGGCCGGATAGATTACCGATCACGGCCTACCGTTTACCGCCCAAG
This sequence comes from Bryobacterales bacterium KBS 96, assembly GCA_000381625.1. GTDB lineage: Bacteria > Acidobacteriota > Terriglobia > Bryobacterales > Bryobacteraceae > KBS-96. The sequence goes on along the minus strand of KB906767.1, from coordinate 4,311,476 downwards.
TTAAGGAGTCGGGGAGTGTAAGCCAGATACGGACCGAGAAGTCGTTAGTCTTCATCGGAAATGTCCCGGCGCAGAATTGTTGGGCGAAGCCGGCTTCTCGTTCAAGTCGGCTTATATCCGCTTATTTTCCTAGTCACACCCCCACTCGGAAACGATCACCCGTCGCGCACGACAGGTCGAGTTATCAAACAAGGGGAAAGGGTGGATTCAAATCCCAGGTTCTTACGTTAGTCCTTATGGGCCAAGGACCCGCCCCACAAGCAAATGCCCGAATGCGGGAAACCGCAATGACATCGCCTCTTTCCGCACTGGAATACGCGACTGGTTTCCGTGCTCGAGATGAGCAGGCGGCTGCGGCAACATTGCGCCGGCAGTCTTGCGTTGCGTGGGCGCCGGTACGAACCCTATATAATTCCTATCGGTCTTGCCGTGCCCTGGTTCGTTCGGGCAAAACCCTCCGGAGGTGAATCGAAAACATGAAGCTGCCGCTTTCCCGTAGAGGCATGATGCAGACGCTCGGGGCGACTGCCTTGATCTCTCAACTTCCTCAGACCGCATCCGCGGCGCTCGACAACTGGCCGCTCACCGAGGGCGCCGGCACTCCGAAGCTTTGCCTCGGCATTGGTCCCGCGGACGAAACGGCCATGCGCGAAGTGAAGCAGCTTGGAGTGAATTACGTGCTTCGCGGCGGCCCGCGAATCCCCTGGCAAGAGGCGGAACTTCGGACCATGATCGACAAATACAAAGCCGGCGGCCTGACTCTGGCGAACCTGATGATCGGCGGGTTTCCGAACACGCTCTACGGAAAGCCGGGCCGCGATGAAGAGATTGAAAAGGTTCAACAATCCATCCGCGCCGCCGGCCGTGTCGGCTTGCCCGTTGTCGAATACAACTTTTATGCACACCGCGCGATGGAGGGCTACTACGCGGAAACCGGGCGCGGGGGCGCCGGATACACCGCTTTCGATTACCAACGCATGAAGGATCTGCCTGCGCTGCCGAATGAGGGCGCGCACAGTCTCGATGAAATGTGGAAGAACGCCACTTATTTCCTGAAGGCGGTTGTGCCGGTGGCGAAAGAATCGAATGTGCGGCTGGCTCTTCACCCGAACGATCCTCCGGTCCCGCTCAGCCGTGGTTCCGGCCAGATTATGGGATCGCTGGCGGGGTGGAAGAAACTCGTGGACATTGTTCCCAGCCCCTACAACGGAATTACGTTCGATTGCGGAGTCACGCGTGAAATGGGCGAAGATCCGGTTGAGGTCTGCCGCTATTTTATGAAGAAGGACTGCATCAATCATGTGCACTACCGGAATGTACGAGTCCGGAAACCGCACGAAGAATATACCGAGGTGTTCATCGACGCGGGGCAGGTGGATATGTTCGGGGTAATGCGCGAACTGGTGAAGCTGAAGTATCCCAGGCTGATCTACCCGGAACATCAGCGAGGGCTTGAAGCCGATAAGGACGAATCACCCGCGACGCGGCGGGCCTTCAAATCTATGTACCCCGGCGGCGGTTCCTACGCCGGGTTCGCCTTCAATGTCGGTTATGCACGAGCGATGATGCAGGCGGCGATGGAAGCCGGGTAACGCATAGCCCCTGCAAATTTCCTCACTTGCGAGGAATCCGCGCCACTCCTCTCTGCGTCCTTTACCATAGTAAGTTGTCCTCCCTCGACTCGCGAAAATCCGAACGCTTCGCTGCCGGCCAGCAGCGCATCTGGCCCCAGATTTATCTCGGGGTGGCAGTAACGACGCTTGCATCGTTATTGCTCGAACTGTCGCTCACTCGCATATTTTCGGTCGTCTTCTACTACCATTTCGCGTTTCTGGCGATATCTATCGCGCTCTTCGGTCTGGGGGCCGGAGGCGTCTTCTCCTATGTCGTTGCAGGTTGGAAGGGCGGCCTCTACCGCAAACTCGGGGCGCTCGCCGTCATCGACTCCATTTCAGTCGTTCTTGCGTTACAGTTCCTGCTGACCCGTAAGGGCGATCTGCACATGCTGGATGTCCTGCCGGTCTATTTCATCTGCGCCCTGCCGTTCTTTCTTTCGGGGACAATCGTTTCGCTCGTGGTGGCTGACACGATCCAGCGCGTTGACCGGATCTATTTCTTCGATTTGATCGGCGCGGCCGGCGGGTGCGCCGTCCTGGTTCCCTTCCTCAACTGGATCGGCGGCCCAAACACGCTGCTCGTGTCCGCAGTGCTGTTTGCCGTCTCCGCGGCGATCTGGTTCCATGTTGCGGGCCACACGCGCGGCCGCATCCTGGGCGTGGCGCTGGCGCTCGCGTTCGTTTGCCTGATCACATACAACGCTAAGAAAGTGGTCATCGATCTGCATTACGCCAAAGGGCACGCGCTGCGACATGAGGAGTTCGTCCGCTGGAATAGTTTTTCCCGCATCGGACTGACAACAGAGCCGAACTCCAGCGTGAAGAGCATCGTCATCGACGGCGATGCGGCCACCGGAGTGGCGAATTTCGATTTCGCCCATCTGACGCCCGATCAAAAGCACAATCTTACTTATGAGGGTCCGGGGTTCCCGTATATCCTGCGTCCCGGCGCAAAGACGCTCGTCATCGGACCCGGCGGCGGCTGGGATGTTGCCCGCGCCATCGCATCCGGCAGCAAGGATGTAACCGGCGTAGAAATTAACCCGATCATCGCCACCGATATCATGCGGAAGAAATTTCCCGCATACAGCCAATATCTGTACAGCCGGCCGGACGTGCATATCGTCGTGGAAGACGGACGGTCGTTCGTGCGCCGCAGCCACGAAAAATATCAGGTGCTGCAGGCCACCCTCGTCGATACATGGGCTTCCACCGCGGCCGGCGCCTTCGCCCTTTCCGAAAACAATCTCTACACGACGAATGCCTTTCGCGATTACCTCACCCATCTGACCGATAGCGGCGTGATGGCGTTTACACGATGGGGATTTAAACCGCCGCGCGAATCGCTCCGCGTTGTATCACTCGCCCGCGCCGCGCTCGAACAGCTCGGTGAACACGACGTCGCCCGGCACATTATGGTGCTGCGTCAGAACGTGCAGAACCTGTATGCCTGGGGCGCCCAGGACACCATCCTGATTTCACGTAAGCCATTTTCCGCCGATGACGTCGCGCGCGCGAAGGCGGCCCTCGTCAAAGCGAAGATGGAAGGCGTGTATCTGCCGGGGACCGGCCAACCCAGCGCGTTTCGCGATCTTCTGCTCACGAGTAACCCCGAACAGTTTTACGATGCTTACGATTTCGACGTACGCCCCGTTACTGACAATCGTCCGTTCTTTTTTTACACCGTGCAGCCGCGCGACCTCTGGCGATTCATCACGACCGCGTCACATTCCAGCGCCGATTACAAAATCAATAAAGCTGTGCCGCTGCTTTTCGGTCTGGTCGCCGTCAGCATCGTCGCGACTTTAATCATTTTGGCGTTGCCGCCAGTATTGTTGGGACATCGCCTGCCAGCCGAGCCAGGCGCCATCCCGTCGCTCGTCTACTTTCTCTGCATTGGCGCCGGCTACATCCTGGTCCAGGTTGCGCTCATACAAAAATTCGTGCTTTTTCTCGGGCACCCGACGTATGCGCTGACCGTCATCATCTTCTCCATGCTCATCTCAAGCGGCGTAGGTAGCTTCTTCAGCAAGCGCATCGTCCGCGGCTCAATGAACCGGCTCACGGCGGTCCTCATCTGCATCTCGGCCGCGATCCTGCTGCTCTCGCTGATCGTGACCCAGGTAACCGAGGGTGGCGTCGGCCTGCCATTCCCGGTGAAGGTTCTGGTTTCCGTCCTGCTCATCGCGCCTCCGGGTTTTGCCATGGGAATGCCCTTCCCTTCTGGGCTCACGCGGTTGGAAAACATCATGCCCCAGAACGTCCGCTGGGCCTGGGCCATCAATGCGGCCGCGAGCGTGCTAGGTTCGGCCGGAGCAATTGTTCTCGCCATTTACTTTGGGCTGCAAAACACTCTCATTATTGGCGGCCTATTTTATCTGGCCGCTCTTGCATCGGCTCTAGTTTCGCCTCTGGGCAAAAAGTACCTGACCGCCGCTCGAGCCGTTCCCTCTTCGGCTGTGAAATCAACCGGTTAGCGTTTGGTAAACTTCTTGCACCACTCAGCTAAACGCGAAAGGACGGGTGCAATGAAGTCTTCTCTTATTTTGGCGGTGTTTGCGTTAGGAGGAATGCTCTTGGCCCAGGAGGCCAACCCGACGCAGAAAGCAACTCAGGAGCAAAACGGTCAGGAGCAAACCGAGCCATCTTCACAGCAGAAGAATCCCATTTTCCGCGTCCAGGTGGTCTCCCGAACCATCCAGGCGGTGAGCTACCGCAATCGGAGTGGTTGGACTAAGGTCGATTTTCAGGGCACCGCGCTGGCGCCTAAGGCGAACGGGCAAGCGCAGGTGAACAGCCGCAAGGGATACATCCAAGTGAAGGCCACGGTGAAGCGGCTACCGCCGGCAATGACATTCGGCAACGAATATCTCACGTACGTACTCTGGGCCATCACGCCCGACGGGCGCCCAAAGAACCTCGGCGAGTTGCTGGTCAATGGCGACGGCAACGCCGATATCGACGTAACCACCGATCTCCAGTCGTTCGGCTTGATCGTGACTGCGGAGCCCTATTTTGCGGTGACCCAGCCCAGCGATGTCGTGGTGATGGAAAACATCATCCGCAAAGATACGAAGGGCAAATTTGAAGAAGTGGACGCAAAATATCAGCTCCTTCCCCGTGGCATCTATACGGCACAGCTCCCTTCGGGCAGGGAGGAGCCGATGCAAATGGACAAGAAGGTGCCGTTGGAGTTGTATGAGGCGCGCAACGCCGTCCTGCTATCGCGCGCCGCGGGCGCCGATAAGTACGCAACCGAGGTATTTCAGAATGCTCAGAATCTGCTCAATCAGGCCCAACAATATCAGGATCGGAAGGCCGGCGAGAGGCCGGTGATCATGACATCGCGCGAGGCAGTTCAAAAGTCGGAAGATGCCCGCATCATCTCCATCCGCCGGCAGCGCGAACTAGCGCTTCAGATGCAGCGCGAAGAGCAGGCTGCCCGGGTATCGGCTGCGAAGGCGGCCGCCGCGGAATCGGCACGCCAGCAGCAATTGGCCGATCAGCAGCGGCAGTTGGCCGAACAGCAGGCGCAATTGGACGCCCAGAAGCGCGAGCAGGCGGAGCGCGCCAGAAAGATTGCGGAAGCCGCCCAAGCACAAGCCGCCGCCGAAGCTGAACGCGCCAGACAGTCAGCCTCCCAGGCCGATGCCCAGAGGGAAGCGATGCGCAAACAGATGCTGGCGCAACTCAATCAGGTGCTGCAGACTCGTGAGACCGCGCGCGGTCTCATCATGAATCTCTCCGACGTTCTGTTCGATTTTGGCAAGTACACGTTAAAGCCGGATACGCGGGAAAAATTGGCGAAGGTTTCAGGTATCCTGCTCGCCCATCCGGACATGAAGCTGCAAGTCGAAGGCTACACCGATAACGTGGGCAGCGACGAATTCAACCAGAAGCTTTCCGAGCAACGTGCGGACGCGGTTCGCGACTATCTGATTTCACAGGGCATATCGGCGGATTCAGTCACCGCGAAAGGATTCGGCAAAACCAATCCCATCGCTTCCAACGACAGCGCAAAGGGACGCCAGCAGAATCGCCGGGTGGAAATCGTGGTTTCTGGCGGAGCGATCGGCGGAAATCCGGAGGCGCCGGAGGGACAACCCGGCGCAACGCCAGCGCCTCCGAATGGCCAAGCCCCGGCAGCCCCACCGGCGCCCGCAAATCCCGGGGCTCCACCGCCGCCGCCTCCTCAGTAACTCCGGGAGACGCGCGATATGGGGGGCTTCCCATATCGCTCAATGCACCGTTTGGCAAAACACAGCAGCCCAGCGAAGAGCTTCTGAAACCCGCTTGCTGGGCGCGCGCGGCCAAGTTCCGCGCCACGGCCAAACGATTTACCCGCTTGCAGTTTGCGCCATCGCCGCGAGAACCTCGCTCGCGGATGCGGTTCCAGTGCCACGCTTCATGATAGTCACCGAGGCGACTGTGTTGCCCATGCGGACCGCCAGTTCGGGATCGCCGGTAAGCGCGAACGCGACGGACGCTCCCGCGTTGAAGGCATCACCCGCTCCACAAATATCAACAGGGCTCGCAACCGCGCGCGCCGGCACGTTCCGCATGCCCTCCTCGGTACAGACGAGCGCGCCCTTTTCGCCGCGAGTCACAATTAACGTGCCGTGCTCGATGAGGCGGCGCAAAGATTGATAGTCGGGGCGCCCAATCCGCTGGCAACATTCTTCAGCTTCCTGTTCGTTCAGTTTCAGCAGGACGCGGCGATAGTGTTCTCCACGCTTTCGCGAATCGACCCAGATCGTTTTTCCCGGATGCTCGACGGCAACGCGAGTCATCGCGTCGCGCAAGGCCTGCGTGACAACTCCACCCTCGTCCGTCTCGGCCTGATCGGAGACGATAATCACGTCGGCCTTCGGAGCCAGCCGCTCGAACGACGTCACGACGGCGGAGTCTGCCTCGGCAGGCGGCCGGCGGGCAAGAACGTAATCTACTCTTGGCTGGTCTTCTTCGCCCGTCTTCAGGTTAATGAGTTTTGTGTACGTAAATGTCGGGATTCGTGGTTCGCGCACCAGATGAGACGGATCGATGCCGCGACGCCGCAAGGCCTCGATCAACTCAAAGGCATGACCATCCATACCAACAGCGCCAAGAACGGTGACACGTCCCACACCCAGCGCGGCCAGGTTCGAGGCAACTACGCCGGCGGCGCCGGGAGTCGTCTCCGTGGATACCACCGCTAACCTCGGAATACCCGTTTCGCGTGATGGTTCGGAAAGAGAAGGATCGTAGGAACACCAGCGATCGAGACAGATATCGCCGGCCACCAAAACCGAAAGGCCCGGCAAAGAGTTCAGGATTTTGGAGATGTTCACAGGCGCTCCCGCACCGCGCGCCAGAGGGCAGGAAATGTGGCGCGATGATCGCCATGGAAATAAAAGCTCTCACCTCCATCAGCAACCGTTCGAACGAGAATCGTTTTTCGTGGCCGGAAATAATAAGCCGCTTCCGTTTTCGGCTGTTCCTGGCGAAAATCACCGGTCATCGGAACTAGATCGAAAACTGACGTAGTGAAATGGCGAATGACGCGGCCTTCCTGATGCGCGACATTCCGCGCCATCGACAGCGCTTTCAAATACACCTCCGGGGCCATGATCGCCGATCCGAAGCTGAGCATCACTCCGCCTTCCAGATTCTCGACGGTCTTGGCAAATACAAGGAAATCGTAATAGCTGGTTTTACCGGTAGCGGCGCCGTCGCAATTAGGATGCTCGTGCACAATGTCATAACCGAGACTCACATGCACAGTTACCGGCACTGAGAGCCGATACGCCGCGGCAAATACGCTGAGGTCGCGGTGGGGATACGAGCTGTCGAGGATGCGGCGACCGACGTTTTCTCCGAATCCCAGGCCCAGCTCAGCCGCTTCGGTAACCCAGTCGTTGAGTTCGGCGGTTTCACGCCAAAGGCCGAATTCGCCGGTGCTGATATACCGAGCGACGCTTTCGGTGGTTTCACCGATGCGGGCCAGCTCGTAATCGTGAATAGCTCCAGCGCCATTCATTGCGATGTGAGTAATGAGACCTCGTTCGAGGAGATCGATGATATGCCGATTTACGCCGGCGCGGAGGACGTGGGCGCCCATCATCAAGATGCGGGCCGCTCCCCTGGTTTTGGCAGCCACTAAGCGATCGGCAACGGTATCCAAATCCGGATGCCGGTAAGGCGGCGTTTCATCCTGCAGCGAAAGCCATCGATCGAGGTGAAGATCGTGAATACGCTCGCCTAGCGGCTTTATGAGCAGCCGGCTGCGATCAAAGGGAGTATATCGGGATTTCATAAGGCGAATAGGCGTTCAAACAGAGCCGCGCGAGATAGATAATTCGGAACGATGTAGTCGGCGCCGACGCTCGCAAGGCGATCCCGTTTCCAGACGTCGACCTTCAGGCATTCCAACTCGTCGCTTGCCACGCCGACCGCGACTCCGCCTACCGCTTTCACGTTCTCAATTTCGACGTAGCCATCCCCAAATCCTAAAATTTCGGAGCCGCTACACTCGGCGCCCGCAATGATTCTTTCGATAAGCATCTTCTTCGAAAAGCTCTTATAGTCGTCCAGCGCGCCAAATACGCCGCCGTTGAAAAAGGGCGTAACGCCGAGCAGATCCGCTTCCGCGCGCATATAATCCTGGTCCGTGCCGCTAGCGAGATAGAGCGTTAATCCCCGCAAGCGAAGAGCTTCGAGCAATTCGAGCGAACCGGGGACCATATACTTTTCGACCGAGGACGGGTTTTGGCGGAGTTCCTCAAGGCGGTTGCTAATACGCGCATGGAGCAGATCGAGGTAGCGCTTCTTATACACGATGGGATCGTGGGGCGCGCCGCCGCGAAGTGCGATTTGACGGCTCAACTCGATCATTTGATAAACCGTCTGTTTCCCGGTTAGCCTGTCGACGAAATCCCTTACCACCGCAGTTAATTCCGCTTCCGATTCGCCGGTATGCAGGTTCGCCAGGGCTTCGACCATCATCGGGACCATGACGTCGATCCATCCTGCTCGAATGAGCGATAACGTCCCGTCAAAATCAAAAAGAGCGACTTTCGCTCGTGCCGCCGATGCGCCGGTCAAAACCTCTACCGGCGCTGTAATTTCATACGCTCTCAAAAAACCTCCTCCTCATCGTCTGGGCGATTCCGCGCGGCCATGTGGTTGCCACTCGAGAAAGCGGCGGCCTGCGGAAATATTGTGAAACGTCATTTCATTTTTTGCTTGGAGAATGTCAACTAATAAATCTAAAATGAAGATTCAGGAACCGCGCGGAAAGTAGTTCAATCCGCGATTCCTATCACCGAAGACCCCTATGTCACAACCAAGGCGGCGCCTCCACGGCGTCATTTCCGCGCTGCTGTTGCCGAGAGACGCCGCGGGCCTTCCCGCGTGGGACGCTTTTGACGCGAATACGGCTTACGCCATGCAGGCCGGTTTGGCCGGCGTATGCGTGAACGGCGCGACGGGCGAATACGCAGCCGCCACGCGATCCGAACGGCGTGAGGCGACAGCGCACGCCCGTCGCGCCGCGGGCGATTCCGCCATCGTTCTCTCCGGCATTGGCGCCGTTCATTGGACAGAAACGCGTTCGCTCGCCAGGGAAGCGGCCGATGCCGGCGCCGACGCGCTGCTGATTCCAGCTCCTCACTTCTTTTGCTACGAGCAAAGCGACCTCGAAGAGTCCTTCACGCGTATCGCTGCGGATTCGCCGATTCCCGTCATACTCTACAATCTTCCGGCATTTACCGGAGCACTGACGCTCCCGCTTGTCGAGAGCGTATTGCGTTCCGCGGATTCCATCGTGGGCATCAAAGACAGCAGCGGCGAATTGGCCATTCTTGAAGCCCTTTCGAAAGAACCCGCCTTGAACGCCGTGCGAGCTATCGGAAACGATGCAGCCTTGAGCGAAGCGCTCGACCGAAAACTTTGCGACTGCGTCATTTCCGGCGTAGCGGGCGTTCTCCCGGAACTTACGCTCTCGTTGTGGAATGCGAGTCGCGCCGGCGACACTCAATGGAAAGAGATTCTCGCTCACAGACTTTCCGAATTGTTGTCCCAATTAAACGTGTTCCCCACTCCCTGGGGCTTGAAACTCATCGCGGAACTCCGTTTTGGCGTATCCGCTCAGTTCAGCCTTCCGGTCTCGCAACAACGAAAACGTCAAATGGACGATTTTCGTACCTGGTTTCGGCAATGGTGGCCGCAAACCGAAGCGAATGTTAACCATGTCTAGCAATGACGGATTCGACCACATTGGTTGAATCCCGCGCTCGGTTGTAGATGCCGGTAAAAACGTCCGCTCCTTGAAGACGGTCGCCGTTTGGTGCAGGTAACCGAGCGTCTTCATCACAGTCGCGGTTCGGTGCTGGAGAGCGAGTGTCTGCATCAATTTTGGCGGGCCGCGGGGCGCTCCCGGCAGCCATCAGCGCGTCTTCACTCCAGCGTCAATTATTCCCGTCCAATTTGCCCATTCCGGAAAAGCGGTAATTGCATCGACGATGTTGTGAATTTTATCCGTATGGGCGTCTTCCTGCCAACCACGGCCCCGCCGGTCGCCAATCGTATCGAAAGGGTGGCCATCGTCTTCGACCGCGTACAGGCATAACGTTAACGCTTGCCGGGCGATGGAACGATATTCGGGCGAACCGGTCGCGGCTGAGTACATCGCCAGCACGGCGCCGTAAGTGGAATTTACTCCGCCCCACGGAATCCGGTCCTGATCCTGTTCGCCGCTCACCGCCACTCCAAAGCGAACGCTGGTGAACGTCTGGTTTACAAATTCAATCAAGCCGTGGGCATGTTCCTTCCAATCCGGATCGATCGCCTCCTTCTTTTCGATCAAATACCGCGCAAGATTAAGCGGCGCCCAAGCTGTCCGATTATGTTCATCGTCGTGATCTTCGAAAAATTGCGCCCACAGCCGCCCGTCCTGTTTGGGCCCCGCGCTGGGGATTTGATAATCGCGTATCCACGTCCACAGGGCCGCTCGCGGCTGCTGAAATTCGGCATATCCCGAGGCGAGAAGCTTATCGTACAGCCTCAAGATGAATGTCATGTTCCCCGATACAGTTCCACGCCCGTCGCCCGTGCGGTAGTCGACGCGAAAGGGCCAAGGAGAGCGATCCCCGTCACCGGCAAGCATATTAGCGGTAAGGGTTTTTGCGATATGAACAGCTTCGGATCGATACCGTTCCTCGCCCGTAGCTTCGTAAAGCAACATCAGGGCATAACCGGCCATTCCTCCCTTGTCTGGTTCGATTTCGTAAAGCCGATCGCGCTGACATCCCGCATCGGCAGGTTGTGGGAACTTGCCTCGTAAACCGGTGGAACGTGGAAAGCGAGGATACTTTCCCGTATCGGGCGTTAGCGATTCTTTCACAAGATAGTCGCCCATGTAACGAGCAAACCGGAGAACAGCCGGGGTTTTGTTTCCGGTGTACTCGTAATACTTCAAGTAAGATATGATTCCGGCGCTATTCTGCATCGCCGGAATGAAATCAAGGCGGCTCTGAACAGGCTCATAATTCCCGTCCATGAACGTCATCCATACGAAACGCGGATAGCCATTCTCAATCGGACATTTGAGATACCAGTTCATCTCCCGATCGATCGCATCCCGGAAGGAAGTCCAGGGGAGCAATTGCCCATCGGCAGCGTACTTCGCCTGATGGCTATCCAACATTTGTCCCGATGCCTGGAAACAGAAGAGGCTCACCGCGACCATTTGTGCAAACCGACTGACTTTCATTTGGTAACAGAGGGTCTTCGGAATAAATTGTCAAGGGATTCATCCCTCAACTGGAGATCTCTTAGAGGGCGGGAGCGCCACCTGGCGTTAGCCGCCCCCTTACGACTAGAATTGCAATTTTAGCGACATCTGAATGACGCGCGGCAGATTGCTTTGGTCGGTTACACCAGCGATGCGTCCGAAATTGGCGCTGTTCACGTCCATGTTCATGCCGCTATAAAACTCGGGCGTGTTCGTGGCGTTGAGGAAATCGGTGCGGAATATCAGGTTCACACGCTCGGTAATCCGGTTGGATTTCATTACCGACATATCGAGATTATCAATACGCGGCAAGCGGATATTGCTGAAATAGGACGACCACTGCTGTTCCGTGTAAGGCTGCCGAACGGTCCAGGCGGGCTTTTCACCCGCTTGACATCCGCTGGTGGAACCGTTTGCGAGCAACGTACAGGTGTTGAACCAATGGTCGAGCGTCGGATTCTCGAGCTTCGGACTAACTCCTGTAGGAGCGGCTCCTGTCGGATAAGCTATGGGGTTACCCGTTTGCTGGTTGCTTGGATAGGGCATCGGCATACCGCTCTGGAGACGAACCAGCGCACTAATCTGCCAGCCGCTGGCCATATATCTCAAAGCGGACGGCATGTTCGATCCGAAACGCTGCCCTTTGCCGAACGGCAGTTGATAGAGCGCGTTGAGCTGAATGCTGTGAGTGACGTCCCAGGGAGCAACGACTTTTTCCAACTGCGTATCCTGAGCGTTTTGGAAGTTAGTCCAAGTAAAAGTTTTCGAATAGGTATAGGCAATACTTGCACTGAGATTGGTGGACATGCGTTTTGATAGCAATAACTGCATGGCATCATAACGGGACTTTCCAATATGCCGATTCTGCTCGGTCAATCCGAGGAACTGGGGGAAAGGCCGGAGCAACTGATACTGCTGCACCGTAGCATTGTTGAGGGACGTGCCCGGCACGAGCCCCGCCATCGGGTTAGCAACGTTCTTGGTGAGAGCCGAGGCACCAAGAGCGAGGTCTTGCGCGGAAACTTCGTTGACAAGCTGCGAAACGGCTAGATCGCTGGTGCGATTTCCAACATAGGCAGCAGTGGCTAGGAGTTTGAAGGGCAACTCGCGCTGAAATTCAACCGAGAACTGCTGCACACGAGGTAGCCCACCCCTGGGATCGGAGAAGGAAAAGGTTTGCCCGAGATTGGTGCCCAGCCCGAGCGATGCGCCGGCTGGCTCCAGAATGCCTCCGGGGAACGGATTTGTCAGCGTGTTGTAGGGTATGCCAGTCTGCACCGAAGTGACCATGGCCGTGCGTTGGCTGAACCCTTGTGCGAGTCCCGGATCGTCGAAAGTCTGGCCGTACAGGAGACCATACCCGGCGCGCAGCACTGTCTTGTCGTTAATTCGATAAGCAAGGCCAAGGCGGGGTCCGAAATTGTCCCAATGGCTGTTGTATGCATTTCTCGGGAGGCCGTCCTCGCCGACGTACTGCAATCCGCCCTTCAAATCCAGTCCAGGAACTTGCAGCGGGCTGTCGGCGGTCGTATTGAAACCGCGAGTGAGGGCATTGAAACGATCCGTCATCGGGCTCAAGTGGTCCCATCGCAAGCCGAGATTGACCGTGAGGCGCTCGCTCAAGCGAATGTCATCCTGCGTAAATAACGAAAACATCTTCTGTTGACGTGCTGGATTGTTATTCACGTCGATAAAACCGGAATCCGGAGTGCCGGCCAAAAACGAGGCGATGGAGTTCCCGGTATCCGGTTGAATTTTAAGTGCGTTCTGCCCGGTGAATAGCTGAGTGAAGCTAAAATTGCCGGCTACATATCCGGGATTGATTTGATTGACTCGCTGGAGGCGGAACTCTCCTCCCATCTTGAGAGTCTGCCGTCCAAGAGTTTTCGAGACGGTTCCCTGGAAGGAATTGGTCTGGGAGACCGGGCTCAATTGCGAAGGCTGATTGCCCGCGCCTTCGTAATTGGCCCAATTAAATTTAGGGAAATTAGAAGCCGCCTGGGAAACGAACTGCGGAGCGAAGCCCAGGCCGGCAAGATCGTAGTTGGCGCCATAGTTATTACCTCCCCCTACGGAGGTGAACCGCAGCATGCCTGTGCGCAGCTCCAATATCGTCGTCGGATTGAAAACATGGGTCAACTGAATGGTGGCGCTGTTGTTGTTTCTCTCAAACGGCGCGTTGCCGCTGGTTTCCGCGACGTTGGCATTCGACACCGTGGAGTAGTGAAAACCGCGAGCCTCGGTCAAATTGTTCTGGGAATAGCGGACGAATAGTTTCGTGCTGTCGGAGACCTGATAATCTACCCGGCCTAGGTATTCCGGAAAGAAGTCGGTGAACTTGCGCGAATTTCCAGTGTTGACCAGATTGTTCAAACCGGTGACTGGATCGCCCGGAACATTACCTAGCGGAATAATCGACAACGTTTTGAGCGCGATTGGATTCAACTTGTCGGCTGGGATCACATTACCAGGGTATGGAGCGCGGGCCAGAGTTCCATTTACGGTTGAAAAGGGATCGTAGATCGTTTGCAACATCCCCGGCTTGTAGTAAGTTTGCGAAAAATCACCCTGGCGCTGCAAAGCGGTCGGCACCGAAGTAACAAATGGATCCGGAATCACCTGGCGGAGATCTTCGTAGCTGAAGAAGAAGAACAATTTATTCTTTTTAATTGGACCACCGATATCGCCGCCGAACGTGTTGATGTGAGAAGACTGCCGTCCAACGCCATTGCGGTTGCTTCCAAAGGTATTGGCGTTCAGAAGCGTATTCTGGAGATATTCATACGCCACACCGTGATATTCATTCGTTCCGCCCTTGGTAATAATGTTGACCACGCCTCCCGTCGTCCACCCATATTGCGCGTCGAAGTTCGTCGTCTGCACTTTAAATTCGTCAGTCGAATCCACCGGCGGAACGTAAGCCACGGAAGTTCCCGAAGCCGAGATGTTGGATACGCCATCGATCAACACTTCGTTGCCGGACGGTTGACCGCCGTTGATCGAAATATTCGACGATCCGCCGATATCGAAGGGGCGTAAGCGCTGCACTTTCGATGTCACCGCGACGCCCGGAGCGGACCAGGCAGCCGCAAAGATGTTCCGGCCTTGCAGAGGAGCGTTTTCGACACGCGCCTTATCGATCGTGAGTCCGCGGTCGGCGCTATCCGCCTGAACCACCGCGGCGTCGGCCGTAACCTGAACCGTCTGTTGCAGATTTCCGACATTGAGCGTGATGTTTAACTCAGCCGTTTCGGCCACCTGCAATTGAAGGCCCTGGCTCACGGAGCGCTGGAAGCCGGTTTTTTCAGTCGTCACCTGATATTCACCGGGCGATAGAGACAACGCCTGATACCGCCCATCGGCATCGGTGGTCACATTCGAAACTTGTCCGGTCGCTACAGCTTTTATTTCAACTTGCGCGCCGGCAACAGCGGCGCCGCTTTGGTCTGTCACCCGGCCCGATATAGCGCCAAGAAACGCCTGCCCGCGCAGAAGCGCGGCAAACGCAATTACGACAAAAATTGCTCTTAACCTTTGAGACATACGTGGACTCCTAAGTACTGCGTTTCCGCTCTTTCTTTCCCGGACGGCCATTTACCCCAGTCCGTGGCTTTTGTAGTTTTACTTCGACTCAAAACATTGCCGTTTAAAAAGCCGCTTACTCACGCGACTCAGAATCGGCCTTACCTGTAGCGACGTTCAACAAACTTCCAATCTGTTTCAGGAAGTGATTTCATCTTCATAGAGCGTCTTTCCACCGCTATCGATGAGCGTCACTTCGATACGATGTTCGTTCACCTCAATTACGGCAAAACCGTGGGTTTTGCTTTTAAATTGAGAACGGCCGTACTGCTTCATGTCGTATAGAGTGGCCCCGCCGCCGCCTGCCACGACGAAATGTAACTTTCCTTCCGGCTTAAAGACTTGAAGGTTATGGTCGTGACCGGCAATATACATGTCGGCAGAATCCTTCAAGAGAGGTAGCAACCGTTCAATCAGCAGCTTGTTGTCGCCGCGCGTGGCTGTAGCGGAATAGAACGGATGATGGGCGTAAACGATCTTCCATTTCGCGTGACTTCTTTGCAGTTCGCCTTTCAGCCAAAGCAATTCGCCTTCCGTCAAATATGCCGTATCGAGCGCAAAGAACTGAGCCGGACCAGCCGTGTACGTGTAATAAGGTGAGGGCATCTGCCAGCTACGGCTCTGCCGGGAATACAGAACTTCCGCGGCCGCGCTGCCCGAATTGAGCCAGTCATGGTTGCCTAGCGTGGGGTAGAAAGGAATCCCCAACCGTCCGTAAAGTCGTTCCCACCAGGCATGCCAGCGGGGGTCGCTCGTGCTCTCAGCGCCACGTGGATAGAAATTGTCTCCAAGAGTTATGCCAAAGTCGAACGGCTTCTTCTTGTGTACCTTCAAGATTTCGCCGGCGACGGCTTTCTCATCCTCCGAACTGTTCCCAAAGTCGCCAAATGCCACAAACCGTATGGACTTTCCTTCGGGCTTCACAGAAAACAGCGCCGGGGGTTGATACAGGAATGGCGGGAAAGAGCTTCCGTTCAGGAGGGGAAGCCATTGCTGCTCAAATTGACCATACCGCTTGATTGCGGCGGGATCGCCGGAGGAGAGGGCAGTTTCACGCTGCTTATCGAGCAACTTACGCAACGGGGCAGTATCGGCGGAATATAGCTGCTCGAAGGCGATTGATGCCAATTCCGGATCGTTACCGAGGCCAGCCCAACGCTCCAGCGCCGCGCGCGCTTGGGAATCGCCGTAATCCGCAACACTCGCCGCAAGAAGGCGCGAGCAGTACCGCCGATCGCGAGGACAGCGGTTCGCATCCACCAGCGCGATCAGGAAGGGCGTTACATCCACCCCACCGGATTTCTGCATCGCGGAGAGCGACGCCGCGCTCGTACTACGATTTTGCGGGTCCAGAATCTCCATTCCTTGCTGGCGGAGACCGGAAGGAAGTTGATTTACAAGTTGGGAATTGTCCGCCGGCGCAGGTGGTTGGGCATTCACCGGCCACGCGACCGCCAGGGTGAACGCCACAAACATAAGAGACGAAGGGATTACTCGGTCCATGGCGCCGGTAAGAAGATCAAAAAACCCCGTCAAATATGCATCCGCACCTGTGTTTGTACGCTTCAACGACCTCACCCTGAGACAACTTGAGAAATCTTGGTACAACAATAACCCAATTAGTCTTGCAGCGCAACAAAATAACGCCGGCGAGCATATATTTTTTTTGGCTTTCCCGACGGAGAGCGACGCGGACTTACAGTTAGGCGGCCGCCGCAGATCGAGCATCTGCCCCACAAGGGAAACTACAGTAGTGGAGCGCAACTAAATATCCAAATTCCACAGGACGGGTATGCCTGTCCCCCCAAATTCGTTCAATAACAATCCGTCGGCCTGCGCGTGTGCCATTGTGTTCGTTCCTGATAGACGTGACCAAGCGATAGTCCCGTTAGCTCGTCTGCGGCCCGAGTTACTATTTGCATGCCGAAGGGAAGGCCGGTGTTAGTAATGCCGCAAGGAACAGTAAGCACGGGCACGCCGGCGAAATTGAACGGCCTCACGAGGCGGGTTGAAGCAATGCCCACATCTTCCGGAGCCCCGGCCAACTCGATTTCACGCTGCCCCAGGAGCGGCGCCGGAATGGGGGTTGCCGGAAGAATCATCGCTTTCAATCGGCGGAACAGAGCGCGGAGTTTCTTTTGGAATTGCCGCCTGAATCGTTGCGCATTGATGTAATCGACGGCGGAAACCAGGTGGCCCTGTTCAATCAAAATCCGGACATCTTCGCTGAACGCTTCCGGCTGTTCTATAATCCGGCGATGGTAAACAGCGGCACCGTCGGCCATCTGCAGTAGATGGGCAATCTCACCTATCTCAGTTGCGTCCGGAATTTCAATTTCTTCCAGCGCAGCCCCCGCACGCTCCAATTCGAATTCGGCGTTAGCCATGGCCTGAGCGATTTCAGGATGAAGAGCGCCAATGAACGCCCCGCGCACTGCTCCGATGCGCCATCCGCGGATCGAACTTTCCAGATTTTCCGCCCATGAAGGGCACGCTGCCCGAAGGGAGGAGGGATCGTTCTTATCGGAACCGGCCACTATCTCAGCCGCGACCGCGGCATCCTTCACCGTTCGCGCAAATGGACCAACATGATCGAGGTTCACGGAAAGGGGGATGACGCCGTACCGGCTGATCCGGCCATAGGTTGGTTTTAACCCGGTCACGCCGCAATAGGAGGCGGGAATGCGAATGGAGCCGCCGGTATCCGTTCCAAACGAGGCGAAACTCAATCCGGCAGAAACCGCCGCGGCGCTTCCGCCGCTGGAACCGCCCGGTATGCGGGTCCGATCCCACGGATTGAGACATGGCCCATAGTGCGGATTATCGTTCGTAATGCCATAGGCGAGCTCGTGCAAATGTGTTTTGCCGAGAAGAACCGCGCCGGCGGCTTTCAGTCGCGCGACGACGGTGCTGTCAAAATCCGGCACGAAATTCCGGTAAATCGGCGATCCCCCCGTGGTTTCAACGCCCCGAGTGAAAAACAGATCTTTTACGGAAACCGGCACGCCATGCAGCGGACCACGCCACTCGCCCGCGCGGATTTCAGTTTCGGCGGAGCGCGCTTGTTTCCGTGCTTCATCCGCCGTTATTTTCAGGAACGCGTTTATCCGCGGATTGAGACGCTCGATGCGCGCAAGCATCGCCTCCGTCACTTCGACAGGAGATAAACCGCCGGTAAGGTAAGCGCGGCCTAACTCGTCCAAGCTGAAGTAAGCAAGCTCGTCTGGAGTCATTGATCTATTCGGCTATCCGCGGATCGAAGGTACACGCAGGCTCGGTCGCGTCGAGATCGAGTCGAGATAGCCATTGCGCCGCGTGCCGCAGGCGCCTGCCAGCCGGAATCAGTCCCTTTACACGATCGTCTGAAAGCGAAAGGCCGCACCAGTTCGTTAATGTCGCGATTGTCCGCTCGTCGATCGAATCTATTTCATCCATCCGTCGCCTTATTGCCCCAATACCGGTTTGGCAAACACATCATTCAGGACCAAACAAATTGCTCCGTGCAAATGTGGAAGTTCTCGTTCCAACCGCGCCCGCCGGAGTACGGTTCCCGCGCGTAGCGATTGAAAGGCAGCTTCAACGGGCTCGCGAATGACGTCCCAAGCGTCCGTAATCTCGCCCGCGAGAATCAACTCGCCGGGGTTCAAGGCGAATGCGATATTCGATACACCGAGTGCGATATAGGAGGCAGTTTCCCGCAGTGCGGCCATCGCCGCGGGATCGCCACTGCGAGCCGCCTGGACGAATTCGACGAAGCGCTCCTTATGGAAGGCCGCTTTCGGCTTATATCGCTTCCATGTGGCTTTATTCCTGATATATCGTTCCCAGCAGCCCGACCGGCCGCAACTGCATTTGTCGCCTTTCGGGTCGATAATCATGTGTCCGAACTCGACGGCGAACTCGGAATCGTGGCCGCGATACAACTTGCCGTCCAGCACCGCGCCCGAGCCGACGCCAGACTCGCCGATACTGATGAAAACGAAATCCGACGGCCGTTCCCGCTCACTGGCCTTGCGCAGCCACAGTTCCGAGAGCGCGCCCAGATTGCTATCGTTATCCGCGCAGACCGGGACACCGATTTTCCGCTGCATCTCATCTCGCAAGGAATATCCCGAGAACTCCGGTAACCCGGGGCTGAACTTAACTCGCCCGGTTTTGGCGTTCACGAAACCGGGGAATGCGATTCCTATGCCCCGCAACCGCTCAACCCGCATCTCCCGCTGGATTTTAGAAATGGTCCGGCGAAGTTCCTGCACGAACAGAACCGGCTGCTGGATGGTTGGAAACGACCATGTCTTATGGAATGCGCCGTTCAGGCCGGCGAAGGCCACGAGCGTGGTAGCCGGCTGCACGTACACGCCCACTACCGGGTAAGCCGAATCGTTCAATCTCAGGTGAGTAGGCACTCGTCCACGGCCGGCGTGCAAAGGGCGCTCTTCGGTCAACATGCCTTCGTCAACCAGTTCGTCGATGATGGCGGATACGTTGCTTCGAAACATTCCCGTCCGGCGGGATAGGTCCGCTCGCGAAATAGGTTGTTCGCTACGAACCAGATTCAATAGAATGGATCGATTGATATCCCGCACCGACCCGGTGGTCGCCGTAAGGAGTTTTTTCGGCCGCGCGGCTTCACTCTCAATCGACATAAGCTGTAACAAGCATATTCACAATTAGTCTCGGATCGCAACAAATTTTCGGGGAACGCCAGATGCGGAACATCAGGCGGCGCCAAAATCGAAGCCGGCGATCAGGACGCAAGCCAAGAAAATGAGCTGAATTACAATCCTGGTCCCAAGCCTTGGAACAGGACGACCCCCAATCGTCAGACGAAGACGCGCCGCGTGAACATTGGCCGGGAACATGGCAATCAGCATCAGTGAAAGGCCAATGGCGGCGATAGTCACGGTGGCCGGGATCAGCAGACCGGCCGCGCCTAATATTTCAAGTATTCCGGTTACCGTCACCCACAGTTCGGGGTGCTTAAACGAAGGCGGAACCATGCGCACCAAGTCGGCGCGTTTCGCTCCCCAGTGAGCGCTCGCGGTCAACAAGAACATGACGGCAAGGGCTAGGCGCAATGCGTGATGGTAGCCGGCGAAATAGGGAATTCCAGCCATCCCCAGTAATATAAAGAGGAGAAAGCCGGCGGCGAGCACAATTAAGGGAATCATTGCCGCATGATACAGATTACGGGAGACTTGCGGATCTTCTCGTCGCGCCTTGATATAAGCCCGCGTCGTTGCCGGGGCGGCCGAGATCCATCAGCAACAGCGCCATTTCGGCTGCCGTCCAGTAGTGTGGAGTAACGTATTGCGGTTTCGCCCAGCCTAGCACTTGATTCCAGAGGTGAAAGCTATTTTCTTCGCCGCTGCCTTCCCACCACGTATAAAAAGCCGGTGACGCTTGATGTGCGAGAAACCAACGCACTGTGTCTTCCGCTTTTGCCCGGTCACCCAGTTCCAGCCAATCGTGCGCTTCAGCAAGGCTGAAATAGGTCCACAAGGGCGTCTGCCGAAAACCGCCGTCGGGTGTTCGCAGGCGCTTCCAGCGCTTCGACATAAGGTGTTTCAAGAGCGCTTTCGATTTCACGCCAATTTCGGAAGGCCATAAGGCGCTTGCAAATACCCGCTCGTCATCGCCTTCTTTAGTCCGAAGAGCCTGTTCCCAAGCAGTCTGCGTGTCTCGCGCTTCCGCCTGCCAGCGGCCCGCATCCGCACGCGCGCCAAGACGGTCCGCCATGCCTGAGGCTTCGCGAAGCCCGGCGAAACTCACGGCATTCACGAACAGAACTGGCCGGTGAAAATCCATGCGTCCGATAATGAGCCCAGACCGCGCCGGATCGCATACAAGATCCAGATCCTTATTGTTCCGACGAGCGGGCACAATGGGTCCGAACCATGGCTCTCTGATGGGAGCGTTCGTGTGCCGCATACGAATAATGAACTCTGCCTTACGGCGAACGGCAGGCCACATTCGCGCGGTGAACGCTGGGTCGTGAGCAAGCGATGCGGTCTGACCGATCGCCCATAAGGATAGCCCCGGCGCGTCCGCTTCCGACCCGAAGCCCCAGAAAAAGTCATGCTCCGCGAAATAGGCGCACAGGCTCTTCGCGAGATCGATCTGTCCGGCACGCGCAAGCGCGACCACGACATAGGCGCCGTCCCGCAGCCAGGCAAGCGGATAATTCAACGGATCGCCGGGCCGCGTCTCGTTCCGCACCAGCGACATCATCAAATTCGCGATCTGTGCGTTCAGACAAGCGGCAAAACGCGGGTCTGAAAAGTTCCACTTACCCAGAGCCCGTGTCGATCCATAGGGTAGTGTGTAAACCGGTCCGAACCGCAAATCCGTGATTTCGATGCGGCTCTTGGCCGGAAGTGTTACATCCGCGCGCCGCCAACCCTGCTGTTCCTGCCCCTCGTCCGAGATTCGAATGGAAACCGCGGGGGGAGAGAACACAACCACCCAACGGTCTTCAATCAGCAGCCTTCCGTACCGGTTCTCGAGGCTATGAATCGCGCCGCCGGCAGGTCCCGCGCTTCGAATCGACAGACGTAGCGGCGATTGCGTAGAGCTTGCCGCCGAAATGAACCAGTGTCCGGGAAGATTCGACCACAATACTTCTCTGAAGCGTTTAGTTGAGGTGATAACCAGAGGCAACCGGCTGTCGCGCGCCCACTCGAAGCGCTGGCGAATTTCGACGGCCGGAGCGCTTTCCGCATCGTCAAGAGACAAGCCGAAACTTCCCGGCACGGGGCTGAAACTCCCGGCCGGCTCGATATAGGATTTCTGCCATTCGGTCGTTCCTGGCCATGCGTATACGATGTGTCCGGCGCCACGGGGCCACGCGCGATCCGGATGCGCCGACATTTGCCGAAGCAACAGGTCGCGCTGCGTTGCAGACGCCGCCAATAGGCAAAGAGCCGCGAAAAACAAAAATACAGGCCACTTACAAGTTTGTCGAAAGGCACGAACGCCCGTTTGCTTTTGCGCACGGCTCAGCATCGATACGCTTCTACGCATCGCGCAGTTCCCGATACGTTGTGAGCCGTATGCCCAGTTCGGGGAGCAGCCGTTTCACCGCCGGCGACGTCAGCGCTTCGAGTTCACGCTGGCGGCTCTCCTTCAGCCGCGTCGCCGCCCTTCTCAATTCGGCGCCGAGGTAACCGGGATGGCACATGAATTCCGTTAAGCCTGGTGGCAACGATTTCAGCGCTTTCGTAAAGGTATTCTCGCGCAGCGAATCGGTTAGAAGGAAGCCCACGAAGTGATCGGTCGAACGGAGTCCCGCTTTGCCGAGCCGCCGCCGATACCAGCGATCCATTCCTCGCACCGGAAGCCATCCGGCATCAAACGGTAGCCGGATGAATGGCACGTCGAACTCGCGAGCCAGGCGAACCACGGCCGAGAAGACCGGCGGCAATACGTGCGTGTGCTTGTGAGTGTCGAAATGCGACGGATGTATTCCGGAGGCAAGCAGCTTTTCGACCTGCGGTCGCAGTTCCGAATACGGATCGATACGGCGCACGGCAAGCCGCTTCATCAGTTCCGGAAATTTCTCCGGAAGCGGTTCGCCGGTAAGGAGGGAGCGCCCCTGCACCAGAACGAGATGACATCCCACATCAAGCGACGGTGTTTCCCGCGCGAGTTGGATCGCATCCTCTAAGGCGCCGCCATTCGCCATCAGAGTGGTGGCGGTCAGCACACCCGCGCGATGCGCCGCGACGATGCCGGCGTTCACATCGGTCGTGAATCCAAAATCGTCGGCGTTAACGATCAAACGCCTTTCTATCTTCAAATGCTCCGCCTGGGAAATATTCGCGAACCCACGGGATCAGAACAGGTGCAACTGGATGCGCAGAAACTTTTTGGGATTGGCGCGAAAGTCCTTCAAAAGCTCGTGCAATTCACGCGTTGTTCCATTCAGCGAATCGTAAAGCTGCGGGTTCACCATTAGTTGTCCTAACGTGCCCTGCCCGGAATTAATCTTGTCGATGGTCGTATCGATTTTCGTCAGCGTATCCGAGATCTGGTTCGACAGACGCTCGTTTGTCAGCAGTTGGCCCGCGGTGCCTTTTCCGGAATTCAAATTCGCGAGTAGGGTGTTCAATTGCGTAACGCTCGCGTGCAGATCGTTATAGAGCGCCGGATCTTTTATGAATTTGCCGGCTGAGCCCTGGCCGGCTTGTATTCCTTGCATTACCGAATCGAACCGACCCAAGGTTGTGCGTACGTCGTTGTAGAACGCGTCGTCGTGAACGAGCTTTCCGATGGTGCCCTGATTTGAATTCAGCGTCGCGACGAGGGACTGAAGCTGCGCAATCGTGTCGTTCAGGTTTTTGTAGAGGGTGTCGTCGACAAGGAATTTTCCGATAGTGCCTTTGCCGGATTCCACCTCCCCGACAATCGTCTGCACCTGCTGCAAAATGCCTTGTAATGAGCCAAGCACCGTATAGCCCTGCTGCACGAGCTCATCAAACTGGCGCGTATCGAGCGCCGGCAATTCAGCGCCGGCCTTTACGGTTTGCGGGCTTTGGCCTTTTTTGATGTTGAGGAACTTGGTGCTGCCAAGAAGATTGTCCGAAGAGATGGAGATCACCGAATCCACCGGGATATCTTTCAGCATGTCCTGGTCAACTTCAAAATCTACTCGAATGACGCGCCGAGGATCGTTCGATCCGGACAGCGCAACCTTTTTCACCGTGCCGGCCTGGATGCCGGCGATACGCACGGCGGCGCCCGCTTGAAGCGAGGCGGCATCGTCCACGTAAGTGTGAAGAGGAACTTCGGTAATAAAGAATTTCTTATTTCCGGTTAGCAGAAAAATCAGCAGAACGATGCACGAAAGAGCCACGATCGCCAGAATCCCGACCCTCAATTGCGCCATACTCACTTTATCTTTGCTGGCCATAATGTCCCTCAGTGCTTTGCAAACCGCCGAACATAAGGATCGGTCGCCTGATCGAGCTGCTCCCGCGATCCCGAGAAGACGATCTCTCCCTCTTTCATGACAAAGAACTTCGTCAGTGCGCGCTCGGTACTGTCTCCGCCGGACTCGGGCACGGGCACAAGCTCCTCCGTCCCGGCGTCATAGCGGAAGTTGGCCATCAGTTCCCCGTCCTGGAAACGATGAGTAACGATTAACGAGGCTGTTTGGCGCACGTCGCGTTCCTTTGCAATCAGCGCCATGATCGTGTTCGCCGTAATAGGGTCCAGTCCCGCCGTAGGTGAATCGTACAGAACCAGCGGGGGCTCGGTAACAATAGCCCGCGCAATGCCGACACGCCGGCGCATGCCGCCCGAGAGTTCGCTCGGCAATTTGTCGAGCGTGTGCTCCAATTCCACGAACCGCAAAGCCTCGCGCACGCGGCCCTCCATTTCTTCCTCGGTAAGCGGCGTCTCCGATTGTTGGTTCCGAAGAGGATACTCTACGTTTTCGCGAACGGTCAGAGAGTCGAAGAGAGCGCTCTCCTGAAAGAGCATGCCGGCCTTAGCGCGCAGCGCGAACAGCGCATGTTCACTGCGATTTGTGATTTCTTCGCCGAAAAGGCAGATCTTTCCGGAGTCCGGCTGAATCAGTCCGATCGCCGCCTTCAACAGAGTCGTCTTTCCACTGCCCGCCGCTCCGAAAATTATCCGCGTTTCGCTCTTGCGCAATCCAAAACTCACATCCCGCAGCGCCCAGAGATCGCCGAACTGCGTACTCACATCGTCGAATTGTACGAGCGCTTCAACGTCTTCGGGCATCTAGGGTTCTCACAAATTGACGAATATCTTATCTATCAGCAACGCTACAAAGAAGATCCAGATGGATGAGGCGACAACCGCTTGCGTTGTGGCATGGCCGACGCCTTGGGTCCCGCCGGACGTGCGCATTCCGTAGAAGCAGCCCACCAAGGCAATGATGATGCCGAAAATGAAAGGCTTGATCAGCCCTTGCGCCAGATCGTTGTAGACGAGGACTTGCCACGAGCTGGACCAGTATTCGGAGCCGGTGAGAAGGCCCAGCAGAGGCACCGAAACCAGATAGGCTCCAACCAGTCCAATGGCATCCGCAATCACGGTGAGGAGCGGCAGCATGACGGAGGTAGCGGTCAGCCGGGGCGTGATGAGCTTCTGAACGGGGTCCGTGCCTAGCGCCCGCATGGCATCGATCTGCTCGGTGACCTTCATGGAACCGAGCTCGCTAGCGATGCCGGAGGCGTTGCGCCCCGCCACCAGCAAAGCGGTCAACACCGGCCCCAGTTCGCGCACGAGCGTCAGCGAAACGATGGAACCCACCTGGCTTGCGGCGCCGTAGGTGTTCAGCGCACGAGACATCTGCAGCGCGATAATCGCTCCGCTGAAGAATCCGGTTAGCATCACAATCGTGAGGCTGCCGAATCCGATGATGTCCATCTGGATCAACACATCGCCGTAATAGTGGGGGCGCCGGAAGATATTTTGGAATGCGCGGCCAGCTACGAAGACGAACTCCTGAAAGGAGGCGATCAGATCCTTCAGGAAGCTGAGCAAGATCGGGCTCCCGGGCAAAGCCTTGCTCTCATAATGCTCGATGCTACCATACCTGCCAGCAAGAACTACTGAATCATGAAAGGTTTAACGGAAATTTCCGGCATTCGGGTGGGTCATTCCACAAATTTAGATGCTCTTACCGGCTGCACGGTTGTCCTCTGCGAGGCGGGCGCCGTGCCGGGCGTTTCCATTCCAGGATCGGCGACCGGCACCGAAGAGATCGATCTACTTAAACCTGGATCCATCACAAACCGAATTCACGCCGTGTGTCTCGCCGGAGGCAGCGCGTTCGGCCTGGAAGCGGCTTCGGGGGTACGCCGTTACCTGGCTCAAAAGGGCATCGGCTTTCCCACGCCGGCCGGACCCGTGCCGCTTGTCACCGCCGCCATTCTCTATGACCTTGGAGTCGCGAAGCGCGGCATTCATCCGAATCGCGAGATGGGAGAAGTGGCGGCCGCGGCGGCGAACGATGGCCCCGTTCAGGAGGGTGCCGTTGGAGCAGGCACGGGAGCAACCGTTGGTAAATGGTTCGGTCCATCGCGGATGATGAAGAGCGGCGCCGGCTCGTATTCCCTGGAGATCGGCGGCGGGGTTCGAGTCGCGGCTCTGGCGGTGGTGAACGCGCTTGGAGATATCGTAGATCCGAAGAACGGCCGGATTATCGCCGGAGCGCGCAAGTCGCCCGGAAGCCGCGAATTCGCCAATACCGCGGAAGCGATAAAAGACGGCGCCCCGCCGGCCGGGTTCACGCATGGGAATACCACGCTAGTCGTGGTCGCGACGGATGCCCGATTAAACCGGGTGGAAGCCGGCAAGGTGGCGCAATTGGCGACTATCGGCATGGCTCGCACAATCTCTCCGGTCTTCACCATGAGCGACGGCGATATCTGTTTCGCACTCTCGGCAGGCGACAAGCGCGCCCCTGTGGATGCGCTCGGCGTCGCGGCTTCCGAAGCGGTGTCGGAAGCAATACTGCGTGCCGTTCGTCTGGCGCCGACCGTACGTGGCATCCCCGGCCTGAGCGGCGGAACGTCTTCATCGCCGGCGTGAACCCATTGTGGCGATTTATCCTCGTACAATCGTTTCACGATATGGACCAAAACCAGCTCAGTCAAAATCTACACCGTAAGATTACGGAGCACATTTTCGTTAACTCACCCACAATGCTCGCGCTGTGCCTGACCGTGATCGGGTTGTTGAAGATCTACGCGTCGCTTCAACGGATCACAACGCTTGCCGATAACTTGCTTGCCATATGCCTGGTGGCATTTCTGCTGGCGACCATCTGCTCGTATCTCGCGCTTCGAGCCATTTCCCAGAAGCGCATTCATCTACTGACGCAAATTGCCGACTGGCTATTCCTTTCTGGACTAACCTGCGCAACGGCCGTCGCTCTATTTATCGCGTTCGTATTAGCGGGTTAAACTTGGGCATGGCTCCGCGGACGCGGCTGGTTCCCGTGCTGTGCGCCGCGTTTCTTCTCTGCAAGCTCGCGGTTGCGGCCTCGTCGCTCGATCAGAGTGCTCTTAAGATGCTGCACGATCCCGGTGGATGGGAGTACGTGGCCGTCTTAAATCTTGATAACGGCATGCATATAACGGCAACATGCTTCGTTGCGGGACAGCTCAGGCCCGAAGACTGCCGCGGAACACTGAAGTTCACCCCGGACGGCGATTTCGTTCAGAACATCCAGATTCACGGCGAAAACGTGCGGCGCCACGGCGCCTATGAACTGGACGGCGATCAAATAACCTTCCGCGACGAGCTAGGGACACAAGATGGCCCGTATCAACTGCAAGTCAACACGAAAACGAAAACCATGCGGATCAGCATGAGACAGGCGGGTGTGCTGGTGGGCGCCGATTTTCACCTGGAGAGCGATTACGGGAAGAAGGACCGGAAGAAGTAGACCATTCGTAGCGGCTCTTCAGACGGGCTCGTTTTCCAACTGTTCGAGTAGCTGTTTAGCCGCCAAAAGACTGGCCACTTTCTTCGTGCTGGCACGGGCCTGGCTCGCCAGTTGCTCACCAAGACGAACTTCGACAACGAAAACTTTCGCGTGATCCGGTCCTTCCTCGGCAACAACCGAATAGCGGGGATTGGGGAGCCCGAGCGCCTTTGCTCGACTCTGCAAATCGACTTTCTGATTGTTATCCTGCGTGACGTCGTCCAGGTCCGGATTGACCTTCAGGATATGTTCCTCAATGAAGCGGCGAACGGGATCAATGCCGCCATCCAGGTATAGCGCCGCAATGAGGGCCTCGACTGCGTCCGACAGCAGTGTACGCCGCTCGCGGCCTCCGCTGCGGTCTTCTCCCCGGCCGAGCATCAAGTATTGGCCGAGGTCGAGTTCCAGCGCGCAGCGGTGCAGATGCGTGGCGCTCACTAGATGAGCCTTCCAACGAGAGAGTTGCCCCTCGCGAGCCGCCGGCTGACGCAAAACCAAAGCCTCCGCGATCACAAATCCAAGGACCGAGTCGCCCAGAAACTCAAGCTGCTCGTTATCCTCGTGCTCCTGACGGGAAGAGGCGCGTCCTTCGAGCCACGAGCGATGAGTGAGCGCCCGTTCCAACAACTCGCGATTCCGGAACCGATAGCCGATTCTGGCTTGCAGCAATCCTCGGTCGGCTTCCATCGTGAGGCGCCCGGAGTGCCTATTTTCCGCCCTTCGCCTTTTGCGCTTTCGCTTTCTCAGCCTGGGCGAACTGCTTAAGGTTTGCCGGGGCGTCGTTCATGGCGATTACTCGATCCGCGGTTGTAATGGCGTTGTCGGGCTGATTGGCATTGTTATACGCATCAGCCAAACGGACCAGGATAACGGCATCGGGATTTGTATCGGCCGCGGTTTTGAAATTCGTGATTGCGTCGTCGTATTTCTTCCGGAGCATCGCCGCGGCGCCCATGGAGGCATACGCCTCGGCGGTCAACTGCTTCTTTTCCTGCTCCCACTGTTCATCGGTCAACTGGCCGCTCGGCTTCGAAGCGCTCTTCATCGCGGCGATTGCCTGCTGGGCGTACTTATCCACTTTCGCGAGCTTCTGCTCTTTGTCCAGGTCGAACTCTTTCGTATTCTGCGCGGTCCCCGCGGCCATGGCGGTGAGCGCTTCGTAGTCGTTCGGATTGCCTTGCGTCGCTCGCTCGCCGTAAATCATGATCTTTGGATAATCGTTGGCTTGCTCGGCCGATTGCACCGCCATATCGAGAAGCACTTGTTTGTATTCGGTGTCGGCAAAGTTTTCAAGAACGTTTTGTATTGCGGTGATGCGCTGTTCGGGGTCGGTCGCGGCCTGCACCTGTTTCAGTGCATCGAGTTCCTTTTGCGACTTGGCGCGGGGGCCCTGCGGCTGTGCGCTCTGGGCTTGTCCCGATTGCGTTTGGCCAGGCTGTTGAGGGGATTGCTGGCCGACCGCGGCTACGGCAAAACCGAGCATGGCGGCGGCCGTCAAGAATTGCTTCTTCATTGCTGTTGATCTCCTGCTACTTTCGCTAAATCGTTCTGTGCGGCCTCACGGGCCTTCACCGAGGCTCCGTCGATCGCCAGCGCCTGCTTAAATTGGTCCGTTGCCGTCTTGGCATCCTCGTGCAACATCGCGAGGCGACCCAGATAAACGTGAGACCAGGCGGCAAGCTGCGGGTTGGGGTTCAGGTCCACTACTTTCTGGAACAGCGATGTTGCCTGATCGGCTTGCCGTTCCTGCACAGCTACGCGCGCCAGCCCGTAATAGGCTTCGCCGTGCGCCCGGTTATCTTCGGTTTGCTGGAGCGCCTGTTGAAACAGCTTCTTCGCGCCGGCGAAATCGTGTTGAGTGTAAAGCGATTCGGCCTGTTCGAGCGTCTGCTCCGCTTGGCTCATCTGCTGCACCGACGGCGGCGGAACAATCACTTTCTGGGGAATGGATTGAACGAACTCCACTTTTTTCAGACGCTTCCGTTCTTTGTCGACATCGATGGCGTTGATGAGATCCGGATAATAAAGTCGCATCGCCTCGGGCTGCTTCTCGTAAATTGGCAGCAAATCTGCGAAAGCGGCGGTCAAAACGTATCCCTCCCGCATCGCTTCATCTACATATGCCTGCCTTTTTTCGGAGCCACGCATGAGCCGGCTCTCGACCGCCTTAATCAGACATTGCGTCACAAGCAGCGAAAAATCGTTCTTGTAAGCCTCGTCGAGGGCGGGCGCTTCTTCGGCAAACCTTCTCAAGTCCTTCTTGGTCTCAATATCCCTGCTAAATCGTAGACTGAGCGGATCTAGTAAATATGACAAATAAGCTGCACGCAACTGATTCACAAGAGGATCGTAGGCGGGCGTGATGACGACAAAGTAATCGCCCTTATAGCTTCGAACCTGGACCTGATTGGGTGAGGCAAGCAAAGAAAGATAGATCTGGAAGCCCCGCCCCGTATCTCCGCTGGTGGGATTGCGCAGATATGCATTGGCTTCGAGAAGTGCATTGACAACAGGGTCCTGGTAGCGCTGGATTGCCGATAGGTAGGCGTTCTGCGATCTGGCCCACAGATTCTCGATGTCGGCTTCCTTATAGAAGCGGGCGAGAATATCACTGAAGCCGATCAGCGGCTGGACATCGGGCGGCAGATCGCCTTC
This sequence comes from Bryobacterales bacterium KBS 96, assembly GCA_000381625.1. Lineage (GTDB taxonomy): Bacteria > Acidobacteriota > Terriglobia > Bryobacterales > Bryobacteraceae > KBS-96. Next base: position 4,281,391 of record KB906767.1, on the reverse strand, counting down.
GTCCAGCTTAAAGTCGGGCGGTCCGCCAGCCAACAAAGCAAAGGAAATATACTGGCTGAGAGTCGCGGTGTCGGTACCCTTCCGATGCTCCTGATAGAAGTGCTTCAACTCGCCCATTGCCGGAACGTTGCGTTTAGCCAGTTCCGCACGGATCTGGTTACGGATCGGGTAATTCGCGGCGGAATTCAGATCGACGTTATACCCGGCCGCATTGATGGCCGCCATGGTTGAGAACAGCGTGATGCTGACGTCGAACTGGTTTTCCGTCGAACGCGGGGGCGATGGAGCATCGGCGGCGAGTGCGGAACTGCCAGCCAGAATGAGGGGCAAAGAGGAGAGGAAAACGGCGCGGAGGGTCAAGACAACCTTAATAAATGGGCGTGAACTAATTTCTCCGAACAGTGTAGCAATATGCGGGCCACGCCGGTGACGGACGCGCAACCGCTTTAAACCCGTAGCTTCGACCTACAGCAATTCCGCGGTAGTAAAAAAGAATGGAATCTCCTGCGCCGCCGTTTCCGGCGCATCGGAACCGTGCACTGCATTCCGCTCAATGCTCTCGGCAAATTTCTTACGAATAGTGCCTTCAGCGGCGTTTGCCGGATTAGTCGCACCCATCGCGTCGCGCCACTTGGCAATGGCATTTTCGCCCTCGAGCACCAACACGACGACGGGGCCCTCGCTCATAAAGGCAACCAGGCTGGGATAAAAGGGCCGTGCTTTATGTACGGCGTAAAACGCCTCCGCCTCAGGCCGTGTAACGCGCCGCATCTTCATGCCGGCAATGCGAAATCCGCTATCCCGGATGACATTGAGGATGTCTCCCACGTAGCCGTTCGCCACGGCGTCCGGCTTGATCATTCCAAACGTACGTTCCAACATTCTTCGCTTTCTGGTTCCGAGTTATTGCTTTCTGGTTCCGAGTTATTGGTGTTTGCCGACCAACGCCGCTTGCATCTTTTCACCCATTAGGGCGGGCGATGGACAAGTAACGATACCGGCGGCTTCCATCGCGGCAAGCTTGTCTTCCGCTTTGCCGGCGCCGCCCGAAATGATGGCTCCCGCATGGCCCATGCGGCGTCCGGGAGGCGCAGTCTGGCCCGCGATAAATCCAACGACCGGCTTGCGGACATGTTCCTTAACGTAAGCGGCGGCCGTTTCTTCGGCCGTTCCGCCGATTTCGCCGATCATGATGATGGCGTGCGTGTCCGGGTCCTCGTTGAACAGCTTAATAGCGTCGGTGAAACTGGTTCCGATGATAGGGTCGCCGCCAATGCCGATACATGTGGACTGGCCGATATCGAGGCGGGAAAGCTGCCCCACCGCTTCGTAGGTAAGGGTGCCCGAGCGCGACACGATGCCGACGTGTCCGGCTTTGTGGATGTGCCCCGGCATAATACCGATTTTGCATTTGCCGGGAGTGATTACTCCGGGACAGTTGGGTCCAATGAGGCGCGTCGTGGGCTTCGATTTCAGGTATTCATGCACCTTGATCATGTCGGCCGCAGGAATCCCTTCGGTGATACAGACGATCAGAGGCAAGCCGGCATCGGCGGCTTCCATGATGGCGTCGGCGGCAAACGGCGGAGGAACGAATATCACCGTTGCATTCGCACCGGTCTCGCTCACCGCATCGGAAACGGTATTGAAAACGGGAAGCTCCAGGTGCTTCGTACCGCCTTTGCCGGGCGTAATGCCGCCCACTACTTTCGTGCCGTAAGCGATTGCCTGTTGGGCGTGAAATGTGCCCTCCCTGCCGGTGAAGCCCTGAAAGATGACTTTGGTGTGTTCGTTGACGAGTACGCTCATTGTGCCAGCCTCACCACTTTCTCGGCAGCGTCTTTCATGCCGTCCGCGACGGTGAAATTCAATCCGGATTCCTTGAGAAGTTGCTGCCCGAGTTCCACGTTGGTCCCTTCCATGCGAACCACAACCGGGATCTTGATCTCCAGTTCCCGTGCGGCGGCGATCACGCCGCTCGCAAGCGTATCGCAGCGAAGGATGCCGCCGAAAATATTAATCAACACCGCCTTCACACTGGGATCGGATAACAGAATGCGAAATGCATTCTTGACCTGTTCGGCGCTGGCCCCGCCGCCGACGTCCAGGAAGTTTGCAGGCCGCCCGCCCGCGTATTTGATGATGTCCATGGTGGCCATCGCAAGCCCGGCGCCATTCACCATGCATGCGATGTTGCCATCGAGTTTGATGTAATTCAGGCCAAAGCGCGAAGCCTCTACTTCGAGCGGATCCTCTTCGTTGAGATCGCGCAACTCCAGCAAATCCTTGTGTCGATACAGCGCATTGTCATCAAGGTTGATTTTGGCGTCGAGCGCGTATACTTTGCCGTCTTTGGTTAGGATGAACGGATTGATTTCAGCGAGCGAGCAGTCGATCGCCTCGTAGGCTTTCGCCAAAGCGGACATAGCGGCCGCGGCGGCATTCACGCTCGACGCCGGGATACCCATGCCGAACGCGAGTTTGCGCGCCTGAAATGGCGCTAATCCAAATCCAGGCTTCAGGGTTTCTTTGAGAATCAGTTCAGGAGTCTTCTCAGCGACTTCTTCGATTTCCATCCCGCCCGCCGAGGACGCCATGAATACCGGCACTCCGATGGCGCGATCGAGAACAATGCCCAGATAAAGTTCGCGCTCAATGGGGAGCGTTTCCTCGATGAGCAGACGCTGTACGACGCGGCCTTCCGGGCCGGTCTGGTGCGTCACCAGGGTCATGCCGAGCATCTTCTTGGCAATTTCCGCGGCTTCCACGGCATTCTTCGCGATCTTCACGCCGCCGCCTTTACCGCGGCCGCCGGCATGGATCTGTGCCTTCACAACAACGCTGCCGCCGATCTTCTTCGCTGCCGCTTCAGCTTCCTCCACCGTGTAGGCGACTTCGCCACGCGGCACAGGAACGTTGTATTGGGCCAGAATAGCCTTGCCCTGATACTCGTGAATTTTCATATTGGATATGGAGTGGGGCGGCGGAAGGACGCCCAAGTCCAAACTGTTAGTGTATCGCGGGCGGCAGAATGCGCCCCGGGAGACGGGGCAGAGCTACTAGTTTGCCCGGCAATAGGCGATCAGGTCCAGATTACGCGGGGTTACTCCCAACTGCCGCAGCATGGTGTTAATTTGACCGCGATGCTGCGTTCCATGGTTTACAACGTGCAAAACCATTTGCCAGATCGGGGTCGAATACGGCACGCCGCCCAGAGTCTTGTACGAGATTTCACGGTTCCAGCCACCTTCTCCGACACCTTCCGCAAAGCCGATCAGCCGGCCCAAAACGTCCATCCAGGCGGAGCGGAGATCATAGAGGCAGCCGGGAGCCTCATAGTCGGTGCGAGTTCCCGTGGGCCTTTCTTCGAAACGCGCGAGCCAGACGCTATCGGACTGGTACAGATGCACTACGGTATCGTAGACGCTGGGAAACGAACTCTTCAGATCCTTCATCAGATCAGGAGCGGGCAAGGCCATCGCTTCTTCAAGGACCTGCCCGGTCGCCCAGCGGTGAAACCGAAGGTGCGTCAGCATAGGGGTGGCGAGTGTCACGGTTATCCTTCCTCTCACTTTAACGTGGGCATAGCGTCACAGGTTCACGGAAAGTCGAGGCTGACGAAGAACAGTAACGTGGACATAGCGCCGCAACGCTCGCGGGAAATGGCAGCTCGGCGCAATCGCGGCAGTTCGGCGGGAACACGCGATTGGTAATGCTTCAATGGTATTTGGCGGAAAAATCCAACGAGCGAGAAACACCACACGCACCTTGTGCGGTAGGCGAATAGATACCCATGGCAACGTTCGGCGCCGATTTCGAAACATGTGGTCGAATGAGTAGCGAAGGCATGCGCTTTCTTCCATTTCGCAATTCTGTCCATCTGACGCAAGCGGAGGCACACGACCTGATGTGCGAAATGCTTTCGGGTTCGATGGATACGGCCGGTATTGCCGAGGTTCTCGCATATCTGCGCCGCAAGGGTGAGACGGTGGCCGAAATCGTCGGTTTCGCCAGCGCGATGCGCGACATGGCGCAACCGGTCCATCTCGATCAGTCGCAGGAACCCGTGCTGGATACATGCGGCACCGGCGGGGATGGTGCGAACACGTTTAACATCTCGACGGCCACGGCATTTGTCGTTGCGGGAGCCGGACTGCGCGTCGCAAAGCACGGCAATCGGCGTATTTCCAGCCAGTGCGGCAGCGCGGACGTACTGGAGCAGTTGGGAGTGCGTGTCAGTTTATCGGCAGGAGATGTCGCCGAATGCGTTCGGCAGACCGGCATAGGCTTCCTCTATGCGCCTCTATTGCATCCCGCCGTTAAGCACGCACAGGAAGCCCGCCTTCAGTTGAAGGGCCAGACAGTTTTCAATCTGCTGGGCCCGCTTACTAATCCCGTGCAGGCTCGCATGCAGTTGATTGGAGCGTTCTCCATACGCGCGGCCGAGATTCTGGCTCAGACAGCTTCGCGACTCGGGACGGAGCGCGCCTATGTCGTACACGGCGCCGATGGATTAGACGAGATATCGACGACCGGCCCGACTGTCTGCTTTCAAGTGGAGGACGGCAAAGTGCAGAAAGGCATGTGGTCGCCTCAGGACTTTGGCGTGGAGACCGCCTCCATCGAGGATCTGAAGGGTGGCTCACCCGAGGAGAATGCGCAAATCGTTCGAGACATTCTGGCCGGCAAGATGGGCCCTCAACGCGACATTGTCCTTGTGAACGCCGCCGCCGCGCTGTTGCTCGCCCATAAGGCGGCTGATATCCGCGCCTCCTGCCAACTTGCGCAGGAATCCATCGATTCCGGAGCAGCCAAAGCCAAATTGGAACAGTTAGCGAACTTCACAACGCAACATGGCTAAAGTAAGCGCTTCCGATCCTCACATCGCATCGTAAACGCGTGGGGAGCGACGTGCGCTCGATTCCCGGGAAGTAGCACCTGGGAAATGACCCACTTGCGCGCAACGCATAACTATTTTACCGTGCGGATGCTGGCGCGCTCGTCGAAGCGGCGCCCGATGAAGTATGTTCCGCAAGCGCGGCCCTCACAATCCAGTTCGCTTTCTACAGCGCCATTATGCAGTGTTGTTGATTTTGGCGATCGCGTTCCTGAACGTCGCTCCGATTTTGTGGAAGGGCGTCGTACAGGGCAAGGACCTGGATCCACACTTATCTTACTTCCGCGCCTTTCTCAGCGAACTCGGTCCAAATGATCTCTATCCCCGCTGGTTAAGCACGTTGAACGGAGGACAGGGCTCTCCGATTTTCCTCATTCAGTATCCGCTGCCATATTTTTTCCTTCTGGCCGTGTATTGGCCAATTCACTTTCTGACCCGGATGGATGTAGCAAGCGCCGCGCCTGCCCTCGTCACGGCAACTTTATTCATTTTGATCGCCTCATCCGGTTGGGCAGCGTATGAGTGGCTGAAGTCGTGGTGTTCGCCGACGGCGGCTTTGTTCGGATCGCTCGTATATGCATTCGCTCCCTACCATTTCGGCGTCGATGCGTACGAGAGATATGCGCTGGGAGAGCTGGTTGCCTACAGCCTGATTCCGCTAATACTGCTCCATACTCGCAATCTGATGAGCGGGCGAAAGAGCCGGACGTATTTTGTCGCGATTTCTTTTCTCTTTGCCGCTCTTGTATGCTCCCATCCCATTACGGCCGCAATGCTGCTTCCCCTGATTGTTGTACAGGCAATGTTGGTAAGGCCGGTGTCGCCCGGTTCACGGACGCGGCTTGGCGGCTTAGGTTTCGCGCTAGGCGCCGGTATATTGCTTTCGTCGTTTTATTTATTTCCGTTTGCCGCCGACTATCGGAATGTCGAAATGCATCCCAATCCACGGCTGAATCACATCTACGACGACAATTATTTGAAGGTTCCGACCAGCAGTGTTATCTCAGCAATGCAGCGGCACGGCGCTTCGGCATCCGCCGAAAAGACGGTGGTGCGCGCCTTACGGCTATTCGAGCCGGGCTTCGTTCGAGAGAGCAAATACGTCGGCTTTGCGGCGATCGAATCTCTGATTGGCGACGCGTTGATGGTGCTCGCGGGAGCGGTTTGCGTATTGATGACGAACCGGTGGTGGCGAGATACGAATCTGACCGTTTGGCTTGCCATCGGTATTATCAGCATCTATGTACAGACCTATCCAAGTCACTGGATCGCCGATGTCCTCCCGCCTTTGAAAACAATTCAGTTTCCGTGGAGATTTTCGACCATCACCTGCGTCGCTTTGGCCGCTGTCTCGGCGGGCTGCTGGGAACGCGTCCGCGCTCAACGACGCTCGCGCTTCCGGTTGGCTGGCCTGACAGCGGCGGTTCTCGTGCTGCTTGGGTCTGGAAACCTGGTGGCTCTGAGTATTTCGAGCTTTCGGAGACATGCGATCGTTACCGGAGTGGATGTGGATCAGTACTACTCTTACGCCGGGCACGCATTTCAGCCCGTCGGCGATAGTCAGCAGCCGCTGGCCCTTGTACGAAGCCGGCGGCTTCCTGCCAGTCGCCACTGGAATGTTATCCGGAATCCCGTCGGCGGATTTGTTGTACACACAAACCCGACCACTACCGATACGGTAGTGATGAACCTTATCTGTTTTCCAGGATGGAAAGCCATCGACTTGAAAACCGGGAAGCCGCTTGTCATCGGTTGCGACAACACCCGCGGATTGGCCACTATCGCGCTTCCCAACGGCACGACCGATATCAAAATGTTTTTTGCTCTGAAGATCTCGGACTATGTTGGCCGGTGGGTAAGTTTCGTCCTGGCAATCGGCCTGCTAGTTTATGCAATGACGTCCGAAGAATGGAAGAATCTGAGGCGTTTACATGAATACGAACAAAGTGGAAGCCGTAGTGGGAGTTAGTTCACAGACTCGGCGCACCGCCTAAATTTTTTCAGCCCCGGATCGGCTACTTCCTTTGCTGTTGCGAGCCACAAATGTAGTAGGCTGGGGCCAGGGAGAAGTCCTCACGAGCTCAAAACTCCGAGATATCACACAGGGCCATCAGGGCCCCCTCACCACGGAATTGCCCAACTGGCTGGTTGCCGTGCGCGCCGCCGAATCCAAAAAAGCCAAAGATCTCCTGGTGCTCGATCTGCGCGAGGTTACGTCCTTCACCGATTATTTCGTGATCTGCACGTCGGCGAATCCACGCCAGGGGCAGGCCATCGCCGATGAGATCGGCAAACAACTCAAGGAGCTTGGCGAACTGCCAGTAAGCGCCGAAGGATATGATCCCGCCGAATGGATATTGCTGGACTATGGCGATTTTCTCGTCCATATCCTCTCGACCGCGGCGCGATCGTACTATGACCTGGAGCGGTTATGGCGGCACGCGAAGGCCGTCGATCTCGAATCGCTCCGTTAATTGGCTGGATTTCCGTCTGAGCCGGTTTTCCGGCATTTTCAAGACTTCGGTACTAATCGGGGCCGTAAGTACGTTGCAGGACCGGCGGCGCTTGATAGTCGCGCGCTCAGGCTCCAGGCCTTATACTCTAGTAATAGAAAGCGTTGCCGGTAGCAACCGGCGGCGAAACCATGAACCATTTCGGCGCTTTATCGCCTCGCCATTTCGAAGTTCTGCACGCCATCGTGCAGAACTATATCGACACAGGCGAACCTGTGGCTTCGCGGACGATTGCCCGGCGCCACCCCCTGAGCCCGGCGTCAATCCGGAATATGATGGCCGATTTGGCCGAGGAAGGGTATCTCTCGCAACCGCATACGTCGGCGGGACGCGTGCCGACCGAACAGGCATTTCAGAGTTACGCGGGTACCCTGATGGGAAGCCGCATCGTGCAGGCGGAATTAGACCGGCTGCAGGCGGAACTACAGCAGTTTCCTGCGGTCGAGGACCGAATTGAGCGCTCTTCCCAGTTATTGACGCAACTGACGCGTCAACTCGGCATCGCGGCTGCAATTCCGAGCGAGAATCGGACACTCGATCAGATCGAATTGATGCTGCTGCCGGACTCGCGGGTGCTCATGGTGGTTGCCACGCGCGACAAGATGGTCCGCCATCGGGTGGTTGCGGTAAACGATCGCTTGACACAGGACGAACTGGTCAATATACGCAACTACATCAACTACAATTTCAGCGGGTGGATGCTGCCGAACATACATCGCGAATTGAAGCGGCGTTTCGAACTTGAGAGTGCCGCTTATGATGCGATTCTGAATCGTGTCAACCTGCTTTATTCGAAGGGATTGCTGGACTTCGGGCTCGCCGCCGAGGTACACCTCGACGGCGTCGGCAACCTGATTGGACTCGATCTTCATCTCACCAGGGAGAGGCTGCGGGAACTATTTCATACGCTCGAGGAGAAGAAGCGCATCCTTCAACTGCTTGATCGCTTCCTCGACCCGAATGGCGAAGTGGGCATTCATGTCGGCCTGTCGGACCTGCATCCGAGCATGGGCGAGCTTTCGCTGATCGGCATTCGCTTCGAGCTGGCGAACGGTCTCGAGACGAAAGTAGCGGTCCTCGGGCCAATGCGCATGAACTATGCGCGCGCGATCTCAGCCGTGTTACATGTGGGGCAGGCGTTCAAGACATCTGTCGTGTGATTGCGTAAAACGGTCGAGGCATGCCTCGACCCCACAACACACCACAGTTTCGTGTAGGCGCCAGGGCGCCTCTGTTACGCTGAGATTTCAGGAAGAATCGATATGGAAACCGTGAATTCTACGGCCGATCCCCAATCCTCGCCAGATTCCCAAGGCGAAGGGGCACAAAACAAAGAAGTTCTCCCTAATTTGGCCGAGCAGCTTACCGCGGCTAACGCCGATCGCGATCAGCTTGCAAAAGATAAGGGTGAACTGCACGATCTGCTACAGCGCCGGCAGGCGGAATTTGAAAATTTTCGCCGGCGCGTGGAGCGCGAGAAGACCGAGGTCTTCGAATTCGCGAGCATGGATAGCGTGAAAGCATTGTTGCCCGTGTTAGACGATTTCGAGCGGGCGCTGAAGGTGGAAAGCACCGATAAGGATTACGCGCGCGGTATGGAACTGATCTACCAGCGCTTTTACGATCTATTAAAGAAGCTCGGCCTGGAGCCGATTTCTACTAAGGATGTGCTGTTCGATCCACACATTCACCACGCGGTGGAAATGGTGGAAACGGATGAATACCCGGATCACACGATCCTCGAAGAATACCAGCGCGGCTACAACTTCAAAGGGCGTCTGTTGCGTCCCGCGATGGTGAAAGTCGCGGTCGAACAGTAAACAACCCTTGAAGCCAACCGGAATAGCGAGAAAATGAGCGTCGCCAAACGAGACTATTACGAAGTACTGTCGGTAACCCGCGACTGCGATGACCAGACGCTCAAGAGCGCATACCGCAAACTAGCGCTGCAATATCACCCCGACCGCAACCCCAACGACCCGGCGGCGGAAGAGAGATTCAAAGAAGCCGCCGAAGCGTATAGCATTCTGAGCGATCCTCAGCGCCGCGCCGCTTACGACCGGTACGGTCATCAGGCGGTGAACGGAAACGCCGCGCCGGGCTTCGACGAGTCCGTATTTGCGGATTTCGGCGATATTCTGGGCGATCTATTCGGCTTTGGCGATCTGTTCGGGGGCGGCAGCCGCCGGCGGTCGAGAACGCAGCAGCGCGGGGAAGACATTCGCTACGACCTGGAAATCAGCTTCGAAGATTCGATGAAGGGCTTGGGCGCCGACCTGCAGGTGCCCCGCCTGGAAGCTTGCGCGCGATGCCAGGGCGCCGGCGCCGAGCCCAACGGCGGCATGGTGAAATGCGCTACGTGCAATGGCCGCGGCGAGGTGCTGTACCAGCAAAGCTTTCTCACCATCCGCAAAACCTGCCCCACTTGCAGCGGCCGTGGACAGGTGATTCGCCAGATTTGCCAGCAGTGCAAAGGCGAAGGCTATTCGCGGACAGAAAAAAAGCTGCGGGTCAATATTCCGGCCGGCGTGGATAATGGCACCCGCTTGCGCCTGCAGCGCGAAGGCAACCCGGGGCCTCCGGGTAGCCAGCCAGGAGACCTTTACGTCGTCATCAAGGTAGCCGAACATCCTATTTTCGAGCGGCGGGATAACGATCTGCATTGCACGCTGCCCATCAATATCGCCCAGGCCGCGTTGGGAGCGGAGATCGGGATTGAGACGTTCGACGGCCAGCAGACCATCAAAATTCCGGAGGGAACCCAAGCGGGCGCCCAATTCCGGCTGCGGAATCTAGGCGTTCCCGAGGTAAACAGCCGGGGGCGAGGCGACCTGTACGTGCATATCGACGTGCAGGTCCCCAAAAAGCTCAACAAAGAACAGCGGCGCCTGTTCGAGCAGTTGCAGGAGCTGCTGCCCACCGAGAATAAGCCTCACGAAAAGAGCGTGTTCGAGAAGGTGCGGGACTTCTTTACGCAATAGTCCACTATCCGTCCAATCCGCAGGTTTGGCGTGGACTGGCGGGGCGCGGCACGTGAGTACGGGCGCCGTTCCGTGAAATCACGGGCCGGAGATGTCACACTGGGGAGAGAAATTCGCTGTGTTTGAATGGCCGACCACGCGGCATCATCGCTAAAACTGTCGCTTGCCGACTTACGGGAAAACTATACCCAAGGCGGACTAGATGAAGCAGCCGTGGACACGAACCCGATCGCGCAGTTTGAAAAGTGGTTTGCGGAAGCGCTGCGAGCGGGGCTGAAAGAGCCAAACGCAATGACGCTGGCTACCGCGACGCCGGATGGCCGTCCATCCGCTCGGATTGTTCTGCTGAAAGAAGTGGATGAGGCCGGGTTTGTGTTTTATACGAACTACGAGAGCCGGAAGGCGCGGGAATTGCGAGAAAATCCACGAGCCGCTCTGACTTTATATTGGGCGGAACTGGAGCGCCAGGTACGGGTGGAAGGGATAGTCAAACGGGTTTCGCGTGGCCAATCTGAACATTACTTTCAGAGCCGGCCGAAAGGGAGCAGGCTAGGAGCGTGGGCATCGCATCAAAGCGCCGTGATTCCCAATCGCACGTCGTTGGAAGCGCGGCTTAAGGACCTGGAAGCGCGCTATTCGGAAATCGAGGATGTGCCGCTGCCGGAGTTCTGGGGCGGCTATCGTGTAGAGCCGGAAGTCATTGAATTCTGGCAGGGACGGCCGAACCGGCTGCATGACCGTTTACAGTACTGGCGGGACCAGGATCAGTTATGGCAACGGGAGCGGTTGGCGCCGTAAATGGCCAGCCGACACAGCGCGGGATGCCCACACACGGCAGGAAAGAAAAACTGGCGCACCTGCTCGTCGCGCCGGCTGTTACTTGGGATTGAAGTTAAGTAAACGAATCTATTTTGTGATGCGTCAATCGGGATTGATGTGGCTGGTGTGCGTGGCGATCGGTTTGCTGGCCGCCGAAGGCGTCTTCGCCGGCCCGACAGAGCTTCAGACCCTGATCCGGGGAGTGGAGCACCGATATAACGCCGCTCGCACCCTCTCGGTTTCGTTTACCGAGACATATCGGATCGCGGGGCACGAGCGGTCGCCCGAATCGGGCCGTCTCGTACTGCGTAAACCGGGACGCATGCGTTGGACGTATGCTCAACCGGAAGGAAAACTGTTCATTTCGGACGGGAAAGAAGTCTATTTATATACCTCGCAAGACAACCGGGTGGAGAAGTCTACTCTAAAAGCGAGCGACGATCTCAGAGCGCCGATGGCATTTTTGTTAGGAAAACTGGATTTAAAGAAAGAGTTTCGAGAGTTTGAAACCCACGGCGGAACGGGCGGAACCTGGCTTGAAGGTAAGGCCGCAAACGATCGCCTGCCTTATGAAAGGGTCGCCATGCTGATTGCTCCGGACTATTCGATCCGCGAACTGAAGATCACCGGACGAGACGAGTCTGTTTTGGATTTCACCTTCAGCGATGAAACGGTGAATCCCAAGGTAAGCGACGATCTGTTCGCGTTTGCGATCCCAGATGGGGCCGAAGTGGTGAACGCCGTGAACACGGGAGAGAATTAGACGCGTGGCGGAATTTTTGTTGCGATACGCGGATACCCGCGGACACATCCACGAGCAGGTTGCCGAAGCGGCCACGGAACGCGAGGCGCGGGAACGTCTGTCTCAACAGGGATTTCTCGTCTATTCCGTGCGTTCCCGGGATCTCGGGGCCCGGATGGGCGGGTTCCGTAGAAAGAAGTCAATCAAACTCGAAAAGTTCCTGATCTTTAACCAACAGTTCGTCACGCTCGTCCGCGCCGGGCTGCCGATCTTGAAAGGCCTCGATCTGCTGGCGGACCGGCTGACGGACCCGAAACTTGGGCGCCACGTGAAGGCCGTCCGCAACGAAGTGAAAGAGGGATCGATGCTGTCGGACGCGTTCGCCCGGCAAGGCGTCTTTCCCTCAATTTACGTCACCACGATTCTGGCGGGTGAAAAGAGCGGAGCGCTGGTGGAGGTTTTGGACCGGTATCTCGCGTACCAGAAGCTGACGCTGGCGGTGCGTAAGAAGCTGCTGGTGTCGCTGATGTACCCGGCGGTCTTAATCGTCGTGGTGATCTGCCTGATCGCGTTCCTCGTCACCTACGTGGTGCCGAATTTCGCCGTGTTGTACAGCACCATGCGGGTGCAGTTGCCCGCGCCGACGCGCATTCTGATTGCGGTGGGAACCACGGCGCGCAGTTATGTGCTGCTGGGAATTGCGGCCTTACTGGTGGCGGGCGCGGGCTTCTGGCTATGGTCACGCAGAGAATCCTCGCGCGAGACCCTCGACCGCTGGAAGCTGAAAATTCCGGGTTTCGGCGAGATCTGGATGAAATACCAAGTGGCGCAGTTCTCGCGAGTGCTCAGCACTTTGCTGATCGGCGGAATTCCGCTGATGCAGGCGCTGGATACTTCGGGAAGATCCATTGGGACCGTCTTGCTAAAGAAATCTCTCACCAAGGCAGCCGGCCTGGTGCGGGAAGGCCGGTCTTTATCGCAGGCCTTGAGCTCAACCGGGATTTTTCCATCGCTGGCTGTTGACATGATGGAAGTGGGCGAATCCACCGGAGCGCTTCCCCAGATGCTGAACAGCGTGGCCGAGTTCTATGATGAGGACGTCGCGACACGGACCACGGCCGTGTTATCGCTGATCGAGCCGGCAATCATGATTTTCATGGGCATTTTCGTGGCGTTCGTGCTGGTGGCGTTGTACATGCCGATTTTCTCGCTGGCAGGCTCGATGGGGTGATGAATGGCCACCGAAACGATTAGAATCAACACTCCGGACGAGGAACAAGCGCAGGCCCGCACCCTCGCAACGCGTTATCGCTGCGAGTTTATCGACCTCAAAGAAGCGCGCATCGACGCGGACCTGTTTCGCACGGTTCCGGTCGATTTGATGTTCCGGTATCACTTCGTGCCTCTGCACCTGCAGAACGGCATCCTCGAAATCGCGCTGGCGGACCCCCGGCAGATCGTGCTCGTCGACGAACTGGCGGTACTGCTGGGAAAGAAGCTCCGGGTCAAGGTTGCCACCTATACGCAGATTTCCGATCTGCTGAAGAAAACCGAACAATCGCAGCGCGTGCTCGAAGAAGTCACCGAGGGCTTCACGCTCGACGTGGTGGGCGACGAAGAGGGCATGGAGGAAACGCTCTCAATCGACCGCCTGACGGCGGAAGACGCGAACATCGCGCCGGTGATCAAGCTGGTGGACACGACGATTTTCAATGCGCTCGAGCGACGCGCGAGCGATATCCACATCGAGACCCGCGACCAGGAAGTAGCGATTAAATACCGGATTGACGGCGTATTGCAGTACGCGATGAATCCGATCTCGAAAGAGTGGCATTCGGCGATTATTTCGCGCATTAAAGTGATGAGCGAATTAGATATCGCCGAGCGGCGCGTCCCGCAGGACGGGCGCTTCCGCGTACGGTACAAGACCAGGCTGATTGATTTCCGCGTTTCGATCATGCCGACGATTTACGGCGAAGACGCCGTGCTCCGAGTGCTCGACAAAGAGTCGATGAGCGAAAAATTCGCCAAGCTGTCGCTCGACGTTGTCGGTTTCGAAGAAGAGGATCTGCTGAAGTTCCGGCGCTATATCAAGGAACCGTACGGGATGGTGCTGGTGACCGGACCGACGGGATCGGGCAAAACGACGACGCTCTACGCCGCCTTGAGCGAAATCAAGAACGACGAAGACAAGATCATCACGATCGAGGACCCCGTCGAGTATCAGATCAAGGGCATCACGCAGATTCCGGTGAATGAAAAGAAGGGCCTGACGTTCGCGCGCGGCCTGAGGTCGATTCTGCGCCACGATCCGGACAAAATTCTCGTCGGCGAGATCCGTGACCAGGAGACCGCCCAGATTGCGATCAATGCGGCGCTGACCGGCCACTTGGTGTTCACGACGGTTCACGCTAACAACGTGCTCGATGTGCTGGGCCGGTTCCTGAACATGGGCGTTGAACCGTACAACTTCGTTTCTTCGCTGAACTGCATTCTGGCCCAGCGACTGGTGCGCGTCATTTGCCCGCACTGCCGGACCGCCGCGCAATATGACGACGAGTTGCTGCGAGAGAGTGGATTGAACCTGGATGAGTGGCGCGGATTTCAGTTCTACGAGGGCCGGGGCTGTATCGAATGCAGCGGCACCGGGTTTCACGGCAGAACCGCGATCCACGAGTTGCTCGATTTGAGCGAGCGTATTCGCGAAATGATTCTCAGCCGGCGCCCGTCCTCAGAGATCAAGCGCGCGGCAAAGGAAGAGAACATGACGTTCCTGCGGGAATCCGCCGTGCAGAAAGTGCGCGCGGGCGTGACGACGCTTCGCGAGATCAATAAAGTGACATTTATCGATTAGGTGTTAAGGAAGTTCGAATTGTCTTTGCTTGACCGAATACAGGGCCTGGTCGCCGAACCGCCTCCCGAATATCTATTTGAAGTGAGCGAGCAGGGGCTTGCCTGGATGCAGTTGCGCGACCCGGGCAGCGGCCGCGTTGAGCCGTTCGCGGAGCGGGCGTTGACGGCTTCTCCTGCCGTTGCGAATATCACCCGACCGGATCTGTTTCAGGCCGTCTTGCCTAAAAGCGGGAACGGATCGAGCCAGCGCAAGCCGAAAGCGGCGATGGCCATCCCCGATTACGCGACGCGTATGGCGGTTCTCGATTTTGAGGAATTTCCGAGCGATGAAGAACAGCGGCTGGCGCTGGTTCGCTTCCGGCTGCGTAAGAGCGTTCCATTCCCCATCGACGAGGCGCAGGTTTCCTGTTCGGTGCAGGTGCAGGATTCGACGCAGAAGCGCATCGAGGTTTTGGCCGCCGCCGTCGCGCGGCCGGTTCTGAGCGAATACGAAGATCTGCTACACCGGGCGGGTTTCCAAGTGGGACTGGTTCTTCCATCGAGCCTTGCCGCGCTCTCGCTATGCGCCAGACAGGCGGAAGGGCTCACACTGGTGGCCAAATTATGT
Source organism: Bryobacterales bacterium KBS 96 (assembly GCA_000381625.1). Lineage (GTDB taxonomy): Bacteria > Acidobacteriota > Terriglobia > Bryobacterales > Bryobacteraceae > KBS-96. The sequence continues at coordinate 4,265,979 of KB906767.1, read as the reverse complement.
GGAGACGTGATATCCGTGGTTTTGCTGGAGGAACGCAGAATACGGCTGGTTCGATGTCTTGACTTTAGCAGCGAAGAGGAACAGGCGAGCGACGCCGCGGCCGCGGTGACAACGTTGTTGCAGCAGACGATTGCTTATGCCGAAGATGAGCTTGGCCATCGGGTGCGTCGTCTGCTGCTATGTGGATTCGGGCGGGACTCAGAGCGTCTCGGGGAATCGCTGGAGCGGGAATTCGATCTTCCGTGGGAACCCCTGCGGTCGCGCTTTGGAGCCGTGACACAAGAGAACGCCGGCCTGCTGGGCCTATTGGAGCAATACGCCGCATGAAAGCCCCTCCCGCAGGAATCAATCTTGCATCTCAGCCCTTTGGCCATGAGCGCGCGCAGACCGCGCTACTGGCAGCTGTGTGTTCGGTGCTGTTGGTATCGCTGATCGTATTCACGGCGCTGATCTTCAAAGAAAGAAGTCAGGCATCGGTGCTGCGCAGGACAATTAATGGAGAACGCGGCAAACTGGCGCAGATCAGCCGCGTGCAAGCGCAATTCCAGGGCATCATCGCCAAGCCCGGTAATGCCGACGTCTTTTCGAAGAGCGTTTTCTATAACGAACTGATTGCGCGGCGCGCCGTCAGTTGGACGCGCGTGTTCGAAGATCTTGGGAAGGTGATGCCGTATAACGTGCGGCTGGTCTCGCTGCGGCTGCCGCAAGTCGCCGCGGAAAACGCAGGCGGAAAGAACCACGTGCAGTTGGATATGACGGTAGGCAGCGAGCAACCACAGGCGGTGCTGGAGCTGTTCAAGCGCTTGCAAAGTTCGGGTCTGTTCGGCGCTCCCTATATCATCAGCCAGGATGCGCCTACGCAGAACGAGCCCCTTTTCCGGTATCGCATGAGTGTGCCCTATGTCCAGAAATTTTAATTTCAGTCTGAGCGGCATCCGCGGACCGGGCGCACGGCTTCGCGTTTTAGCCATTGTTCTGGCGGTCCTGAACGCGGCGGCGATCTATTTCTATATCGCTCCACCCGGTGGCTCGCGGCGCGACCTGCATCATCGGGAGGCCGAGATCCGAAGCGATATCGGCTTGCACCAGTTGGCGACGCAACGTCTGAAAAGCGTTTCGCAGAAAGTTGAGTTGGGCGGAGAACAGACGGACCAGTTCGCCAGCCAATATTTTTTACCGCGGCGTACGGCGTTCGCCACGATTGTGGGCGAATTGCTGCGAATATCGAGCGCGGCCGGCATCAACGAACGCCAGCGCAGCTATTCCGAAGATCCGATTGAGGGGACCGACGATTTAACGCTTTTAACGGTCAATTCGAGCTATCAGGGCACTTACGCCGATCTGATGCACTTCGTGAACCAGGTGGACCATTCGCCGCTATTGTTGATCCTGGATTCGTTGAGCGCCACGCCGCAGCAGGAAGGCGCCGGAATTTTGAATATGCAGATGCGCTTTCTTGCGGTGATTCATGAGGACGGAAGCGCCGTGCCCGGTGGCGCGTCGCCGGGAGGCCAGCCATGAGTGCGGCAGCGCCCTCTAAGGCAGGGCTGAAATTCGGCGCGGAGCCAAAGAAACTCGTGATCCTGGGCGTGCTGCTCGCCGTGGCTGCGGGCTTGCTGATCTCGAACCTGAGTAGCAGCGATTCGGGATCGCCCGCTCCTGCCACAACGGCGAGCCATCCGGCAGCGGCGCCGGCCACGCTTACGGCTCCGCCCGCCGCGCACGAACAAAGCGCGCGCCGGCGCCTGAATCAAAAATCGAGCGAGAAGAACGCGCTTCGGATGAGAACCGTGACCCTGGAGGCGCAGCGTGGCGATATCGACCCGACGCTGCGGCTGGATCTGCTGGCGAGATTGAAGAACGTACAACTTACGGGCGGTGAGCGCAGCCTGTTTGAGGCGGGCGCGGCGCCTGCGCAGGCAGCAAACGCTCCACCGACGAAGATTATGCCCGGCCCTCTACCATCGCAGGCCGCGCCGGCTGCGGTAACACAACCCGCGGGGCCGCCGCCGGTTACGATTCCGCTGAAATTTTACGGCTTTTCCGCCCCGGCGACTGCCGCCGACCCGCGCGCCGGGTTCTTTCTGGACGGCGACAATATCATCATCGCGAACGAGGGAGAAGTTGTTAAAAATCGCTACCGCATCGTGAAGCTGGAGCCAAAGTCGGCGGAAGTGCAGGACATGATCGGCAAAGTGCAGCAGACTCTGCCGCTCACGCCGGAGGGTACGGAATGAGTTTGTGGCGCACGATTCATCGTGCCGGCGGACAGTTTACGGCCCCCTCGGCTTCCATCTGCCCGGGCCGGCGAACTGAAGTCCGCCGCGGCAAGCTGAAGCTTGCACCACGAAGCGAAATGAATCGCGAGCGGGAACGCGGGTCGGCGCTGCTGATCGTATTTTTGCTGGCTGCATTCGTCGCGATCATGCTGTACAAAGAAATGCCGGACGTACTGTTCGAGGCGCAGAGGCAGAAGGAACAAGTGCTGATCGACCGCGGCGACGAATACGAGCACGCCATCAAGCTGTTTTACCGCCGCAACCAGAGGTTTCCGACCTCGCTCGATCAACTCGACAAATTCAACAACATTCGATATATTCGCCATCAATTCAAGGATCCGTTAACAGGCAAAGACGAGTGGCGATTGATCCATATTTCCGGACCCGGCTTCAATTTGACGGATTCGAAAGTCACTCAGCCGAAGACCCAGGCCGGCCAGAACGGCGCATCCGCATTTGGCTCTTCGAGCACATCGAGCGCTTTTGGTTCTCAGAGCAAATCGAGCACTTTCGACTCGCCGGATTCGGGCACGCCCTCGTCGCCTGAGGATTCACAGGCGGGAAGCGACCAAACCGGCGGAGCGGAAGCCGCGGCCCTCGCGCGCCGGCGTCCTCCCGAAGCGCCCGCGAACACCTTCGGCGGCTCGCCACAGAGCACGGGAGGAGAAAATGCCAACGAGGACGGGTCGGGAATTATACCCGGAGCGGATGCGAATGCACAGCCGGCAGGCAATCAAATGGGCGGAGGAGTCCCGGCGCCAAACGGCACGTTAGGGCCGAACGGCATGCAGAATGGAACGAATCCGGCTACGGGCAGGGCTTCTTCGGAGAACGGAAACGCTCTACAACCGCAAAGCGGACAGCAGCCACAAGGAGCCCAGCCGCAGAACGCGCAGACCGCCGGACTCGCGGCCGTCAACAACGCCTTGCGTCAGCCCGGACAGGCAACTGCGGTTGGCACAAGCAGTATGGGAACCATGTTCGCCGCCGGATCGATTGCCGGAGTAGCTAGTAAAGGAAAGGGCAAGAGCATCAAGGTGATCGATAAGCAGACGGACTACTCGAAATGGGAGTTCGTCTACAACCCTCAAAAGGAAATGGCGCAGAAGATGAACGCCGCGATGCCGTCACCGAATGCGAACGGGCAGAATCCGACGAGCAGCCCTTTCTTCAGTCCGTCGAACGGCACAACTCCAAACCCCTCGACGAGCACGAACAGTCCCTCCCAGTAACGCTGGCGGAGGCAATTGCGCCCTTGGTCGCGAGGCGACTGTGGCGGGGACATTCGTGCCTGCGGCATCGAGGCAAGTCTCGACGAGCCGGAAATCTAGTCTGGTGAGGTTGCGGCGGTAATCACGACGGCTCGGCGATGGCCGATATCGCGCTGATTCTTACATGCCTCCAGACGATAATTGAATACATGAACGTAAAAGCAGTTTTGAGGGTGCTTCCGGCCGGGCATGAGTGAAAAACGAATTGTAGTCGCCATCGACGGACCCGCCGGCGCTGGGAAAAGCACAGTCGCCCGTCGGGTTGCGGACCGGCTTGGGTTTGTTTACATCAATTCCGGCGCCATGTACCGCGCCGTCGCATTATGGGCGCTCCGGAATGGGACCAATCTCAACGATATGCACCGGCTGGAAGTTCTGGCGCGTACGGCGAAGATTGAGTTCGGTGTCGGCGACGGCAGCGTCCATTTGAACGGCGAGGACGTCACGGAAGCTCTCCAGACCGCGGAAGTCTCCATGGCCGCCTCCCAGGTCTCCGCCGTTCCCGGCGTCCGCCGCGCGCTGATTCCCCTACAACGAGGAATCGCGGAAAGTTCGAGCGTCGTCATGGAAGGCCGGGATATCGGCTCGGTGGTATTCCCCGATGCGAAAATCAAGGTCTATCTGGACGCGAATCCAGGCGAACGGGCCCGGCGCCGCACGCTCGAATTGCAAGGCCGGGGTGAATCCGCGGACGTCGAAGCCGTGACGGCGTCGCTCAGGGAACGCGATGAGCGGGATCGTACCCGCCGGGAAGCGCCTCTATTGCAGGCGCCCGATGCACAATTGATCGATACCACCGGCCTCTCTCTGGACGAGGTGGAGGACAAGGTGCTGCAGCTTGTCCGGTTACGCACGTCGAATGGGAAAGAGGTCAGCCGTTGAAAGAGTTGCTCGTCATGAAATTCGGCGGCACCAGCATGGGGAGCGCCGAACGAATGCGCGCCGCCGCCGAAATCATTTCGAAGGAAAGCGCAAAGCGGCCGGTCTGTGTCGTGGTTTCGGCGATGTCGAAGGTCACCGACCTGCTACTCGATACGCTCCGTCATGCCGAGTTGGGCGACCGGGCCGCCGTAGATAACAACTTGCGAATTCTGCTGGAGCGTCATACTCAGGCGTGCGATGATCTCTTGAGCGGGTCCCCGACGGCAGTGCGGCTCCGCGAACTGGCGGCGAACGCGGTGCAATCGCTGATGGCCGAGTTCTACCGGATCGCGAACGGGATGTTTATGCTCAGCGCCTGTCCGCCGAGGTCCATGGACGCGGCGATCTCGATCGGCGAACGATTGTCTTCGGTATTGCTTGCGCACTACCTCGAATCCACGGGCATTCCCGCAAAATCCGTCAATGCGGCGGAGGTGGTCGTGACCGATGCGGTATTCGGCAACGCGTCGCCGCAAATGGAGCCGACGCGCGCGAAATGTACGCAGCGCTTACAGCCGTTGCTTGAGGAGGGCATCGTCCCGGTGGTGACGGGCTTTAACGGAGCTACCGCGGACGGCCAGCCGACTACTCTCGGCCGGGGCGGTTCCGATTTCTCGGCCTCGATTCTGGCGGCCTCTCTCGATGCCGGCGAACTGTGGATCTGGACGGATGTCGACGGCATTATGAGCGCCGACCCGCGCCTGATCGAAAACGTGGCGGTGCTCGACGAAGTGACCTATGCCGAAGCGGCGGAGCTTGCCTATAACGGCGCGAAAGTGCTGCATCCGCGCACGCTCGCGCCGCTGGTTGAAAAGAAGATTCCGGTCTGGAGCAAGAACAGCTTTGCTCCACACAAGCCGGGTACGAGGATCGTGGACCGGTTGAGTGGACCTCCGGGAGTGCGCGCGGTCACGTCGATGTCCAACGTGGCCCTGATTTCGATGGAGCCCGCGAACTCAATTGCCAGCGGGACGAGGCTGATGGCGCGCGCGCTGGACGCTCTGGCGCTGGCGAACGTCGAAATTCTGGTTTTCACCAGTTCGAGTTATCGCCAGGTCTTCTGCTTTTTGATTCGGAAGCAAGACGTTCCGGTAGCGCTCGAGGCAATCGAAAGCAACCTGTCTTTGGAATTGAATCACGGATACCTGAAGCCGGTGGAAGTGGATGAGAACGTGGGCCTGCTGGCGGTTGTCGGCGAGGGGATGCGGGGGACACCGGGCCTCGCCGGCCGCGTGTTCACGGCGGTCTCGCGGGAACGGATCAATATCATCGCCATCGCCCAGGGGTCGAGCGAATTGACGATCGGAATCATCGTGCGGCGGGCCGGCCTTGAACGGGCCGTCCGAGCCGTCCACGATGAGTGCGGGCTGGGAATTGCCGCGATCGGCGAAACGGTGAAAGCGGAGGCTTGATGTTGGAGTGGTTTTCTGAATGATCGCTCGCTCCCGCTTCGCGGCTCAGTTTCGGTGGAGCTAGTTCGGATAACCGTACAACCGGCGCACTCATCCGGCGGCTCACTTCCGGTTTACCTCGACCAGAGCCGCCTCGCGTCAGCGAGCAGGTCCTGCGAAGATATACTGGTATTTAAGCCCGCCATCAGGAGTGTCTCTGGAAGTCTATGTTCAATCTGTTCCGCAGCCGAGAGAAGAGTGTGCGCTATATGTTGGGCGCCATTCTGGTCGTTATCTCGCTCTCGATGCTTCTCTATCTGATCCCCGGTGGTCCGGGCGGAGCCTCTGCCGCAAATCAGAACGTGGTCGCTACCGTAGGCGGCTCCAAAATCACGGTCAACGACGTCCAGCAGACAATTGACCGGATGGTGGGCAATCAGCCCGGCGTGCCGCGTGCTCTGCTCGCGACATACGCTCCCGCCATCGTCAATCAGATGGTCGAAATGTACGCCAAGGCATACAAGGCGAAGCAACTGGGCCTTTCGGTCTCCGACGACGAGCTCGCCACCTACATCCAGCGGATGGTTTCGCAACAAACCGGCGGCCATTTCGACAAAGCCACATACGCGGCCATGGTCGAACAGCGCGGGTTTTCCGTTCCTCAATTTGAGGACTTCCTGCGCGTCAGCCTGCTGGCTTCGCGGTACGACACCATCGCGGCAAATTCGCTGGTGGTCACCGACGACGAGGCGCGCCGCGAGTACCAGCGTGAAAACGAAAAAGTGTCGCTACAGTATATTCAGTTTTCTCAAAAGGATTTCACCAAGAAGGTAAACACGAATCCCACGGCCGTGAAGGCTTGGTTCGACAAGAACCGTTCGCAATTCCAGATACCGGAAAAGCGTAGTTTCGACCTGATCGTGGGGAGCGATGCCGATTTCGCACAGGCCGTGAATGTCAGCGATGCCAACCTTCACAAGCAATACCAGGACAACATCGATGCATACAGCACTCCGGAACGCGTCGAGGTACGCCATATTTTGATAAAGACGACGGACGTGCCGAAGGAGGAAGTGCCGAAGCTGAAGGCCAAAGCGGAAGATATTCTGAAGCAACTGAAGGGCGGCGCGGATTTCGCTAAGCTCGCGAAAAAAGACTCGCAGGATCCCGGCTCGGCGGCAAAGGGCGGCGATCTCGGATGGATTGTCCGCGGCCAGACCGTGCCGGCATTCGAGAAGGCCGCGTTTTCGCTTAAGCCGGGCCAACTGAGCGATGTGATCACGACAGAATACGGCTTCCACATCATCCAGGTGTTGGCTCATCAGCAGCCGCGGACCCAGAGTTTCGATGAGGTGAAGCCCCAATTGCTGGCGGAAACGCGCAAACAGATTGGCGACGATAACATGCAGAAGGCGGTCACCGACGCTCGCGACGAGATCGCAAGAAATCCGTCGCAGGCCGAGAGCCTTGCGAAGAAATACGGCCTGAAATTCTTCAAAGTAGACCAGGCGGCCAGTGGGGCGGTTCTGCCGGATATCAACTCGCAACCGGAGGTTTCAAACGCCGTGTTCGCCGACGCGAAGGGCGAGGTGACCCAGGTAATTTCGCTCGACAAAATCGGCAAAGCGGCTTTTGCTGCCGTGACAAATATCTTCCCTCCCCGGCAAGCCAACTTCGACGAAGTGCAAAAGGACGTGATCGATCGCTACACGACAGAGCAGGCTACGGAACTGATGCAGGCAGCGGCGAAACAGGCCGTGGAGCAAGCAAAGAAGGGCCAGAGCCTGGAGTCAGTTGCGAAGCAATTCGGAGGCGAAGTCAAATCAGCGCAGGCGTTCACTATCATGGGCGCGGCCGAGGGAATCGGACCCGCGAAAACGGTTGAGGCGGCATTCTCCGCAAAGACCAAGGTGGGCGACACATTCGGCCCCGTCACCCAGGCGAATTCGGCGTTCGTCTGTAAAGTGACTGAAAAGACGCCGGCGGATATGTCCAAATTCGAGGCAAGCCGCGAAGACATGATTCAGACCGTGAAGCAGCAAAAAGCGCAGGTGCAGCAGGGGCTTTTCTCGGATAGCGTCGTCGCGGAGCTTGAGAAACAAGGCGTCGTCAAACTGAACACGCAGGCCATTGACCGCCTGATCGCGTCCTACAAGTCATAGAGACTACGCTTGATCTCACAACTGATCCAATTTATCCACGGCCTTACAAGCCCTGAGGGACTGATCCAGCTCCTCACCACGGTTCTCACGGGCTGGGTGGGATATGCCGTTCTGTTTCTCATCATCTTCAGCGAGAGCGGGCTGCTGATCGGATTCTTCCTTCCTGGCGATTCCCTGCTGTTCACCATCGGCATCGTGGCCGGCGCTGGGGACTTGAACATCGTTGGAATCATCTGTTTGCTTGCGGCCGCCTCGATGCTCGGCGATGCCTCCGGGTTCCTGCTTGGCAATAAAATTGGCTACCGGCTCTTCGAGCGCGGCAATTCGAAGCTATTCCGGCGCGAGTACCTCGACCGGACACACGAATTCTACGAACGGCACGGCGGCAAGACGATTGTTTACGCGAAATTCGTACCGATCATCCGCACCTTCGCGGCCTTTATCGCTGGAGTCGGGCGGATGCACTACGTGCGATTTCTCGCGTTCAACGTATTCGGCGCTATAGGCTGGGTGACGCTCATGGTCTCGCTGGGCTACTTCCTCGGGGGTGTGCCGCTCATCCGGCACAATTTCGAGAAGGTCGTGCTCGGCATCATCGTGATTTCGCTATTGCCCGCCGGCTTGCATGTGCTGAAGAGCTGGCGAGCCAAGCAGACCGTGGGCAGCTAGCCGGCACTCACCCTCAGCGCCGAATTGACGTTTCTCTCGAAAATTTCAGAAGCGCCCTCTGACCGTCTGTAGCCTCGAAGCATACCTCGCGCGCTTCGAGGCCAGTTGAATCTCCCGATATAAGAGAATTGACAGTAGGTTTCAAACGATGAAGAACAACTATCTGCAAACGGCAACGCGGGGCCTCGTCTTCACCGCGCTAATGACATTTGTTGCGGCAGGCAGCGCGTTTGCGCAAAACCGCGCCATTGGGTTCACTCCCGGCATGCCCTTCAGCGAAGGCGTCGTGGCCGGCAATACGCTCTACGTCGCAGGCCAGCAGGGGCCTGACTCGCACGGCAAAGTGACGGGAACCGATATTACTCTGCAAACGACAAATGCGATCGCCGCCGTGAAAAAAGTCGTTGAACAGGCGGGTTTCAAGATGGCCGACATCGCTTCCGTAACCGTCTACGTCACGGACCTGAATGACGTTCCCCAAATGAACGAGGTCTATAAGAAGCTGATGCCCAATCCCAAACCGGCCCGGGCTACCGTGCAAGTGGCGGGATTAATTGGCGGCGCAAAAATCGAAATTTCAGCAATCGCAGTGAAACATTAATTATTCGCTCGCTCGCCACCTCCATAGCCAAATCGTAGAGCAGCACGACGCGTGTGTGGTACGAGTGGGAAATGGAGCAACGAAGACTTGGCCGTTCAGGCCCGAACGTTTCGGCGCTAGGCTTGGGCTGCATGAGTATTGGCATTGCTGACGTTTACACCAGCAGCGTGCGGGACGACGATGCAGCGGTTCTGCTGATTCACCGCGCGCTGGACTTGGGGATCACGTTTCTCGATACCGCGGATATCTACGGCGTATCGGAAGTTCAAGTCGGGAAAGCGCTTAAGGGCCGGCGGACGGGCGTGACGCTCGCAACGAAGTTTGGCTTCGTCCTGGGCCAACCGGGGAAGGAAAGTGCTATCAATGGCGCTCCCGAGTACGTCCACCGCGCGTGCGATGCTTCGCTCAAACGCCTGGGGGTTGACTATGTCGACCTATACTATCTGCACCGCGTCGACCCCACGGTCCCGATCGAAGAGACGGTCGGCGCGATGGGTGACCTGGTCCGGCTCGGAAAGGTTCGACATCTCGGACTTTCGGAGGCCTCTCCGGCAACGGTGCGGCGCGCGCATGCAACACATCCGATTGCCGCTGTACAGACTGAGTACTCGCTATGGACTCGTGAGCCTGAAGACACACTTTTACCGGCGCTCCGCGATCTAGACATCGCGCTGGTCGCTTACAGCCCTTTGGGCCGTGGCTTTCTAGCAGGACGCATCCGGACGCTGGACGATCTCGCGCCGGACGACTGGCGCCGCCACAATCCCCGCTTTCAGGGCAAGAACTTTACGAAGAATCTGGCTATCGCCGACCGGATCAAACAGCTCGCACAGGAGAAAGGCTGCACGCCGGCGCAATTGGCGCTCGCCTGGTTGTTCACCAGGCATGAGGTCATTCCGATTCCGGGCACAAGCAGCGTAACTCGTCTCGAAGAGAATGTCCGAGCTGTCGATGTGCGTTTGGGACAGAGTGATATCGCGCGAATCGACGAAGCGTTGCCCAAGGGAGCTGCGGCTGGTAAACGATACGAGCCTGCGGCGCTTGATTTGGTGGATCGGTAATCGGGGGCACGGCGGAATCTTAAATGCGCGTCATTACCGGTCGGCAATAGCTTCCATCGGGGAGATCCGGGCGGCACGGTGACAGGGCAACAGAGACGCAACGAGAGACACCGCGCCCATGATGCCCGCGGCGAGGGCGAGTGTCGCCACATCAAAAGCCGGGACGTGGAACAGCACCGCCTGCATTGCATGACCCGTGAGCCAGGCTCCAAACACACCCGCTATCATGCCGATCGATAATAGCCGCAGCGCGATAGCGAAGAACTGACTCCGGATCTGCTCCGGCCGCGCTCCCAAGGCCATGCGCACGCCGATCTCGCGGCGGCGCTGCGCGACTGCGTAACTCAATACACCATAAGTGCCGATGGCGGTGAGCAGCAGAGCTATCCCGGAGAATAGGGCCGCCAACAATGCCGGCGAACGGCGAGTGACAAGGCTAGCGGCGATGCGATCGTCCATCGACTGAATATCATTGACCGCTAGCTCGGGGTCGAGTTGCCTGACAACCTTTTGCAGGGTCAACCGGAGCGATTCCGAACGGGCGCTGGCGCGCACGGCCACGAAAATATTGCTGTCCGGCCGATAAATGTAGGGATAATAGACAGCGCCCTGTGCGGCATCGTCTGTGAGGCCGGCTTGTTTTGTGCTGCCAACAACTCCAACGACGGTGAATGCCTCGGAGTCGGGTCCCGCTGCGGACCCCTGGAACAGCAGGTGGCCCAGAGGGCTGGTATGGGGCCAGTAATAGCGTGCGAAGTCCTCGTCCACTACACAGACTCGCTCACGGCGCCGTGAGTCCGCACCCGTGAGAAACCGCCCTTCCCGCAATGAGAAGCCCATGGCGTGGAAGTAATCGCCGGCGACACCGTAAGAGTAGTGCCCGCGCGGCGACTCACCAGGCCGGATCACATAGCCTTTCACCGTGGCTGCGCTTTTCCCGCTCTTGCCGCTAAAGGGCACGTTATTGACTACGCCGGCAGACGACACTCCCGGTTGACGCCTCAACTCGTTCACCAGCCGCTCTGTGAACGCGAGGCCGGCCGAAGCCGCGGGATATTTTTTGCCGACCAGAGATATTTGCCCGGTGAGAACGTGATCGGCGCGGAAACCCGGAGAGACAGCCATTGCGCGTTTGAGGCTAAGCCCAAGCAGGCCGGCCCCCGCCAACAGCACGAATGACAAGGCGATCTGGGCGACGATGAAGGTATGACGCAACGCTTGAGCGGCGCGGCCCGTCGTTCCACCGCGAGTCTCCGACTGGAGCGAGTTACCCAGATCGCGTCGAAGATTGAACCAGGCAATTGGCGCTGCAAGCGCCAGGCCCATGACAATCGCTGCGGCCAAGGCTACCCAGGCCAATCGCGCATCGAAGGCGATATGCGATCCCAAGGGTAGCCGATCGGCGCCCAGCGCTGCCAGGAGGCGGATTCCGCCAGCCCCCAAGGCGAGCCCGAGTACTCCTCCGGTCAATGTAAGCAATGTGGTCTCGACAATGACTTCGCTTATAACGTACCGGCGGCTCGCGCCCAAGGCCTGCCGCACGGCCAGTTCCTTAACTCGATTGCTCGCGCGGATGAGAAGCAGGTTCGCCAGGTTAACCGCGCCGATCAGGAGAAGCGCGAGCACGCCCGCTTGCAGCAGCAGCAGGACGGGTCGGATCGCCGCTACGTGGTCGGCGTGCAGAGGCACGACAAGAGAACGAAAGCCGGCCTCCGCCATCATTTTGGCCTGGGGATCGTCCATCTCCAATGTGGCGTTCTGCGCGTCAATCTGCGACTGGGCCTGGGAGAGAGTGGCGCCGGCTTTGAGCCGGGCAATCATTTGGGTTACATTCCCGCCCGAATGCCGCTGCGAGGGCGCCCGATCTTCAGGACGCGACGACAGCGGGAGATATAGCTCGGATTCGGAGGAGAGAAAGCGGAAGCCAGGGGGCAAAACGCCGATTACGGTTTTCGGAAAATCGTCCACACGAATCTGCCGCCCGATCACCTGGGGATCGGCATTGAAATGCTGCCGCCAATAGGCGTCGGTGAGAATAGCCACTCCATCGGTTTTATAAGTGGTCTCCTGTTCCCTAAACGGGCGCCCGATCGCTGGGCCGACGCCGAGAGTCGTGAAAAACTCCGGAGATATCTGTGTGATCTGTTCGCGCTTCGTGGAACCAGGCTCGCCGACGATCGCCGTCCTAAACCGATAAATTGAGAGCGAGGAGAATGCGGGAATGCGGCCGCGGCGCTCGTAGTAGTTGGTCAACGAAGAGCCATCGCGGTCGACCCCGGCTTTCGGATACGTATTGAATATGGTCACAAGCCGGTTGGCTTCGGGAAACGGCAGTGGGCGAAGCAGAATGGAGTCGATCGCGGCGAAGATCGTCAGATTGGCGCCGAAACAAAGGGCGAGAGTCAGAAGAGCGGTGATCGTAAATCCGGGTGATTTCCGAAGCAGCCGGACGGCGTAGCGCAGTTCCCTTTCCAGCTCATCGAACAAAGGAAGGCCACGCGCCTCCCGGCATTCGCCCTTAACGCTATTAACGCCGCCAAACTCCATGCGTGCGCGGCGGCTCGCTTCTTCCGGCGATATGCCCGAACGCACGAGATCTTCGGTGTATTGCTGAATGTGGAAGCGCAGCTCCTCGGTCATGCCGTCTTCGAAATCACGACGCCCGGTGAGCACACGGAACAGAGAACGAAAACGCTTAAACATGTCACACCTCCCCGGATGTGGTGTTCAATGCCGCGGCAATCGCGGAGGCCAGGCGGTTCCAGCCCGCCGTCTCCTCGCGAAGGCGGCGGCGTCCCGCGGCGGTCAAGGTGTAATACTTGGCGCGGCGGTTATTCTCGCTCTGTCCCCATTCGGAGGAGATGAGGTCCTGGTGCTCCAACCGGTAGAGCGCCGGATACAAGGACCCCTGCGGAATTTCGAGCGCATCGCCCGAAATCTGTTGGATGCGCAACAACACGCCGTATCCATGCAGCGGTTTCAAGGAGACCGCTTTGAGGATCAGCATGTCGAGCGTTCCCGGCAGTAGATCCGCGGTTTTGCCCATAATGGGATAGCCTCCTAGTTCAGCTAGGAGTATAGCGGATCTCTCCTAGTCTGACAAGGGGGAAGCGTGAATGGCATGCCCGCACCTACAAACGCCTGATTTCGCGAGAGCTAGGTAATGCTAACTTGCTTCGACACGAGTGTCGAGGCCGCAGACTGAAGTCCGCGCTACGGAACAGACGTTTGCGTCTTTTGGAGCGCCCTACTGGCCCGGTGCTCGAACGACCGTCAGGTCGCTCCAGTCGAAACGCTCATCTCTCGCCGGCAGACGATGCGCCGCGGCAAACTGATTTCTGGCGCTCAGAATGGCATTCACCCAATCGCCGAACGGCAGTAGTTTCTCGCGATAGACCAGGTAACTCATATCTACCGTACGGTCCGGCAGATGATCTTTCACGTCGTCCAGTTCATGCAGGAATCGGCGCCCATTCGCTTCGGATAGTCGTGGATGCCAGCTTTTATACCAGGTCGTTTCGGCGTTCTTCAGAACTTCGTTTCTCTGCTGCTGGATGGAGTGCGCGATATCCAGCGACCGATCGATTTCGCTCAGTGCCTGTTTCGGATTTTTCGCCCGCAGCTTCGACGCCGAAGCAAGCGCCTCATCCATGTGATGAATGCCATCGATCATCTCCAGATTCTGCCTGCATAGTTCGGCGATGCTGAGATAGACCTCCAGGTTGTACCGGTTGAATTGCGCGAGGCGCATGTTCTCGTGAAGCAGGCCGGTTACCGCTTGATTCCCGCTCATCGATTGTGCGGCGAGAGCGATGCGCTTGTGGTTTTCGCTCGACCATGCCGACTGGTATTCCAAATCGCTTTTTGGAGCCGGAGGCAAAGGAAGCGTCTGGTCGTGCGCCGGCTTTGGCGGATTGTAGATCGCATAGGAGCTTCCCCAAATAGGTTTCCGCGCCTTCGAGTCAATCTGATCCCAGCTATCCGTCCAAAACTGAGCCTGTTCACTCATGAGTTGATATACACGGTCCATATTGACGGCATTGGGGCCATAAAAAAGCGGATAGAACGAACTCATCGATTCACGTGGATTGGGCGATCCCGGGCGCCAGGCTGCGGCGCTCGCCGTCACATAGCCCAACCAGAACGTCTCGGGATGCAGTCCCATGTCGGCCCATCCTGCATTGACTTCACCGATCAAATTCGCATTCACTCGCGACGAATCGAACGAGATTTTGTCGAAATTGTCCTGAACCCTTGGCGTACCTGAGTATCCGCCGTGAATGCGTTGCGCCGGCGGAAGGATGAAATAGTCGGGGAACAGTTTCTCTTCACCTTCCGACGACGTGTAGATCATCTGCCGGATGCCCTGTTTCCGGTACACTTTGTCGAAATCGGGACCGTAAACTTCACCGTTCACCAGAAACGGCGGCAGCGAAGGAAGATCGTCGGGCTTCATCGGATACTCGCCCCAGAAAATTGGGGTGCGGCCGCGATCGTGAACGTAGCCGCCGGCCTTCGACGCGAACTCGGCGAATACCTTGCCCACCGAGCCAAGCTGCTTTGCGAGGGCCTGCTCGTTGCACTGCGAATTATTCGCCAGCCCCAAGTAATACGGTTCATCCGTCGACAGATAGAAGTACTTCACTCCTTTGTTGGCGTCAATTAGATCCTGAAACATCCCCTCCAGCAGTTTGTAGGAATCCGGGTTCGCGACACAGAGCTCATAATTGCTGTTTGGATACTCGCGGAGTTTCGCATACTCCGGATGCTTCAGGATGAACGCAATGTGCGCGGGACCGTCGAGATACGGAATGAGCTGCACGTGATAGCGCAAACCGTAATCGGTCAATTCCTGAAATTCCTCGGGCGTCAGCGCATATGGCTCCACCACCGCCGGGGCGCTCTTGTATTGGAAATGCCCTTCGAGCTTGATCGCGAAACCGTTGATTTTATAAAACGCCGCCTGCTTCAGCGCCTGTTTCAACACATCCATATGGTCGAGGTGGTGGGCATCGTCCCAGTAAATGTTGCGAAGTTGAAGATCGGGCCAGTCGTCAATAGTCGCTTCGGGCAGCAGAAATGCGCCGGAATGCGGCCGCACCAACTGCACCAGCGTTTCCACGCCATAAAACAAACCGGCGGAGGCATTCGCCGTAATCTTGATTGCGTGCGGCGCTAACTCGAGCCGGTACGCCTGCTCGGCCAGCTTGTCCTTTTCTTTGTCGACGGCCTCACCTACTTGCACGCTCCCAGGCGCAATTCGAAGCGAGATCGTTCCCGCGTCCCCACCGTGTCCATCAAGCACAATGTGGAAGCGAGCGCTTAGATCGTCGCGCAAGCTTTCGACGGCCACATCGTTCGACGGAACGCTTCCGTCGACCTCCAGATGCCAACCAGAGCCGAACCTGAAGTCTCCGGCCTTCAGCAAAACTTTTTGCGGTTCGGGGATAACGGTGTACCCGCGGGCAAACAGCGGCGAAACCGTATCGGCCAATCCCCAGGAAGCAAGCGGCATCAGACAGCCGGCTATGATCGCGAGCCGCAAGCCGGGCGACGTGTGCGTCGCTCTTATAAGAGAATGTATTTTCACGAGACCAGAACTCCTTCGCAATTCACGCGATCCCACACCACTGACAAACAAACACCAGCAGCGCCTTGGCCGCATCGATCATCGAATCGATCTCCACATACTCATCGGCGCCGTGCGTATTACCGCCTCGTCCACCCCAAAGAATCGCCGGGGTCTTTGTTACCTCATGGAACACGTACATGTCGCATGGCGCTTCCATGCCGGCGACTGGCGGCGCCTTACCCAACGCCCTGGTCGCACAACCGGCAAACTCCGTTACGAGCGGCTCAGATCGCGAAATTGCCGAGCCCGGCAACCAACGGATTGGAAATGTAGCAGCCGGAATTTCCGAGATGGGGCTCCCGGGCAAGGTGGTCAACGACTGCAGCCAATTGAAGAACTCGCGCTCGACATTCTCCTGTGTTTCTCCCGGCATCAACTGCCAGTAGATTTCGATTTTGCACTGTTCCGGTATGGTGATCGGCTCCTGCGTTCCCCACAACGAAGTTACGATTTTCGTGACGCTCACCGGGACCGGATCGGCATGATGATCGTAAAGATCGTGTGGCTTGGCGCCGGCGCGCCGCTGTTCCGCGAAATCCCGAAGCCGCGCGAGCAGAAACGTAAGTTTCTCAATCACGCCGGCGGGGAACTCGCCTTCCGTCAGCACGCCACCGGAAGACTGCAGAGTCAGGTGAACCGTGCGTCCTCCTCGTTGAGCGGGACAGATTCTCAGGAAGGAAGGCTCGGCGATGATTGCCGCGTCGGCATTGAATCCCATTAGCCGGCCAGCTAACGTCCCGTTGACGCCGCCGAACTCTTCGTCGATTACAGTCTCAAACAGCAAATCGCCGGCAAGCCTGATATTCAGTTCGCGGAGGCACTCAAGCACGAACAGGCTCGTCGCAACGCCGGCCTTCATGTCGTTCGACCCGCGTCCGAAGAGCCGGTTGCCGTCGACTTCTCCGCCGAACGGATCTTTCGTCCATTGATACGATCCCCGCGGCACCGTATCGACGTGGCCGGAAAGCAGCAGCGAGCGGCCTCCTCCCGCGCCTTTTTGACGGGCTCCCAAGTTCGGGCGATTGTCGTAACATCGCCCTCCAAAGAACAGCGGATGTTGCTTCAGACCGGGCACATCGTCGAGCAAGTACAATTGCGGCTGCCATCCCAGCTTTTGAAGCAGTCCGGCAACATACCGCTGGCACTTGCCTTCGCTGCCGGCAGGGGGCATATTCTCGGATGGGATGCGCACCAGGTCGCGAGTGATTTCGACCAGGCGATCCGTATGTTGGTCGATGTAGGACGAAAGGTTCTGCTCGATCGATGATAGGCTCATTTTGATTCTCCAAAATCCAACTCTTTCGGGCGGTTTTTAAAACCGCGCGTGACGATCGCAAGATAGGCGGTACCGGCTCCCAGCCACAGAAATCCGACAATTTTCGCTTTACCGCTCAAATTCATCCACACGTAGCCGCAAACCAGCGCTCCCATCAGGGGGAATAACAGATTGCGGACAATGCCCCACCCTGTTCGCTCATGAAGACGGATGAAATAGTGTTGAATCACGCTCAGGTTGACCAGCACGAAGCCGGCGAATGCACCGAAATTCAACAGCTCGATGGCGATCTGAAATCGCATCGTCAAAGCTCCACATAACGAGACAAGTGAAATGACATAGACCGCACGGGTCGGAGTCGCGTAACGCGGATGAACATATGCGAATATGCGACGTGAGATCACCCCGTCGCGGCCCATCGCAAACAGCAATCTCGACGCTCCGGCCTGCCCTGTCAGCGCGCTGGCAATACCCGCGATCAGCAGAACAAAAGTCAGCAGACCAAAGAGAAGCGAACCGCCAATACGCAAGCCAACGTCGAGAATGGCGGTTTCCGATTGAGGGAACGTGTGATAGTTGGGCCAAACAAGCGCCGCGAGATAGACGGTCGCCACACAAATCGCGGCTTGCAATATGCAGACGAGAATCGTGGAGAAGCCGATATCGCGCTCGGGCCTTACCGAGTCTTCCGCGAGCGTCGAGATCGCGTCGAAACCGATATAGGATAACGTCGCGATGGCCGCCCCGAGCATCAAAGGCCGTACCGCGAACGTATCCGGACGAAATAAGCCGCTCATCGAAAGCAATCCGACTGCGCCCTGGTGAACAGTGACGAAGCGCGCCGCCAAACCGATAAACAGCACCGCGCATCCTGTCATCGCAATCATCATGGTCGTGTTCGCGCGAGCCATGATGCGAATGCCGCGGACATTCACAAACGTTATGACGCCTGTGAACAACAGGATCCAGATAATGTATGGAACAACGGGCGCCAGGCGCGCGGCCGTAAGCGCCGCGTAGATGACGCTCTCCAGCGGAATCAGAAAGTAGTCGAGAATCATCGCCCACCCCGCGAGAAATCCGATATAAGGAGTGAGCGTTCGCTGTACGTATGTGTACGTCGAGCCGGCGGAAGGATACGCCGCCGCCATCTTGGCGTAGCTTGCGGCCGTGAAGAGCATTGCCACCATTGCGACGACGTAGCTGAGCGCCGCATGACCGCGTGATTCCTGCTGGATGATGCCATAGACGGGATATGGCGCGGTCGGCGTCAAAATCACCAGTCCGTAAAGGATCAAGTCCCATCGCGTCAGAACGCGCTTCATCGCGGGCGCGGCGGCCGGATCTTTACCGAGGACCTGCTGGCGCTCGCCGCTCATGCGTGCCCGCTACGCAATCTGGCCTCGTACTTCGTTATCGTTCGACCTTCGCACTTCGCCGGACGTGAACAGGCGTTGGAACGGAAGGGTCGCGGCCCCAATGATGGTGGCCTCACCGCCGAGACTTGACGGCCGCAGCACGATGTTTCGGAACGTGATAATGTCCTCGCCTTTCGGAAACTGGTTCCGGATCAGGGGAGCAACTATTGACCAAGCTTCATTGATCGGCGCATCCAGAACGACTGCGTCGGCATTCAATCCCCAGATGACGTTCGCGAGGCCGATGCCGAGATACCGGCAGGTTTTCACCAGAGCTCCGAGCGCCGCCTCGTCACCGCCGAGCGCAAGCTGGCAAATACGTCGCACGCGTCCACGGCTGTCGCTCGCGCCCGGTAGAGAACGCGTGCGCGTCAGCGCGGAATAGTGTTCGCACAGGGCGGTGCTCGAAGCAAGTTTTTCCAGGCATCCGGCGCGGTCAAGCTGCTCGGCATCGTCGCTGTCCGCGATTACCATCTGGCCGAATTCGCCAGCGGCATCACGCGGACCGTAGTACAGCTTCCCATCGAGAACAATGCCGATGCCGATGCCGTCGTCCACCATCGCGAACAACAGGCACTGGCTATTTCGCACTTCCAGCAGATTGCCATAGTTGTACTCCGCAATCGCCGCGAGTCTCACGTTGTTATCGACATGCACCGGCATGTTGAGCGACGCCTGGAGCTGCTCGCGCACAGGAACACCCACCCAGGCGGGCAAATTTCCAAACTCCACGATTCCAGTGCGGCTGTTGACAATGCCTCGCACGCTAACGCCTAGGCCCTCGATGTAGTTCTTCCGGTATTTCTCGCGGAAGCTACGAACCACGCTGCCGGTGGCCTTCAGCAACTCATCGGGAGAAGCCGGAGCGGCGATCGTCAGGGATTCGAGAATCTTGCCAGTAAGCGTGGCGCTTGCGACGCGGACCTCACCGCGGCGAATCTCGATTCCCAAGCCCAGGTGCCGCTCGGCAAGCCGGAGCCGCCTCCCCGGACGGCCGCCCGTCGAATTCTCGGCGCCATCCTCGCATACGATCTCGCGGCGGATCAACTCCGATGTGATTCTCGAAACGCTTCCCTCCGACAAGCCGCTCTGCCGCGCGACATCCGCGCGCGACATCGAGCCATACTGCCGCAGGAGCTGCAGGATCGCGGCCGAATTGGCGCCGCGGACGGCCTTGGGCCGGAGAATGCCGCTCGCTTTAGACAAGTTCCTCCTCATTGCTTAATTGCAAGAGACAAGTATCTTATCAGGTTTTGGCCTAAAGGAGCGAGGAAGTCAAGACTATTTTGGACCTGCGCGGCCAGGGCAGGCGAGCTCAAGCAGCACAATCGTCGAGAATCCTCCTGGAAGTTAATTGCCTTCCGAAAGGAAACCAGCTCACAAAATGACCCGCGGACTGTTGACAGAAGTTCTCACTCGATGTAACTTTATTGAAATCTCGTCCATTTTGTCGGGATTTGGTTTCCGGACTTCTGTGCACCCTGCAATAAAGCCCCAAGGAATAACAATTATGGAATCTACTGAACCGCGGATTCGCGGAGCTTCCCTCCGGATGTTTCGCTGGCTGGCGCCTTTGCTTGCCATTGCATTCGCGCTTGTCGAGATCGCTTCGGCGCAGGTCACGGGCAACATTTCCGGCTACGCGCGGGACGCCAGCGGCGCGGCCGTACCGGGCGCCACTGTAATGGCCGTGATGAGCGAGCGGCAAGCGACGCGGACGGCGCAAACGGATGCGCAGGGTTTCTATAGCTTCATCGGCCTGCCTCCAGGACACTACCAGGTCACGTTTGAAGCGAATGGTTTTCAAAAGCAGGTGCAATCGGGAGTTGAGCTGACTGTAGGTCAAAACGTGCGCGTGGACGGCAACCTGAGCGTCGGGACGGTGCGCAACGAAGTGGAGGTCGGCACGGCGGCTCCGCTTGTCGATACGGTATCCACCACGCTTTCGGGTCTGATTGACGATCGTCGCGTTGTCGATCTGCCGCTGAATGGCCGCAACATCATGGGCCTCGCTGCGATACTCCCCGGCGTTACCAATGTCAGTGCTCCGCAGCAGATGAGAGATGCCCGAGGCGGAAGCGAAATGGACGTTAATGGCGGACGGCCGAACATGAACATGTTCACGTTCGATGGAGGTTACTTCAATAATCCGTCGCGCAATACCGGCATTAACTATCCGCCGCCGGACGCCATCCAGGAAGTCCGCATTTTGACGCACAACTTCAGCGCGGAGTTCGGCCACAACCCGGGATCGCAGGTGGAAGTGCTTTCGAAAGCGGGCACAAACTCCTTTCACGGATCGGCCTGGGAGTTTCTGCGTAACGACGCACTGAATGCCCGGGACTTCTTCTCGCCGCGCGTGCCGGCGGAAAAGCAAAATCAATTCGGCGCCGCGGCTGGCGGCCCCGTCGTCAAAGACAGGGTTTTTATTTTTGGCTCCTATCAGGGCTTGACGAATCGTCAGGAGGCGCAAAGCGTGCAGGCGTCGGTTCCAACGGAAGCACAGCGCAACGGCGACTTCACCGGCCTCGGCGAAACGCTGGCGAATCCGGTCAATCCGCTGACGGGTGCTCCCCTCACGGATGCAAATGGCAACCCGTGCGTCGCGGGAAATCGCATTGCGCCGGGCTGTATCAGCCCTGTCGCGAAGAATCTGCTGCAGTACGTGCCCACATCGCCAACAGGATCGCTCGTCTCGCTCGCTCCGAGTCCGTTGAACGAGAACCTGGGGATGCTGCGCGTTGACTGGAGCCAGAGCGATAAGCATCACATCTTCGGGCACTACTATCAGAACGAAAATAGTAAATCGACTCCGTTCGCCGGCGGCAACATTCCGGGCTACATCGGCGAGAACTTCAACGTTGGAACGAAGCAGGGCACCATCAACGACACCTACACCTTCTCGCCAACGGTGATCAATCAGGCAATCTTTTCCGTTCTGAACAGCACGTCGAGCGAACTCGAAAGCAAGACCATCGATCCGTCGCAACTCGGCATCAACATGCCGCAGTACCTGCCCAACGGCGGCGTCTCAGTGAACGTCGCAAGTGGCTTCACGCTCGGTTCCGGCACTCCGACACAGTTCCTAGGGACGAGTTATCAGATTAGCGACAGTCTCACCTGGATCAAGGGCCGCCACAGTTTCAAATTCGGATTTGAATCTCTATTCTTGAATTTCCGGCAACTCTTCATCGAGCCGCCCAATTTCACGTTCAGCGGCGTACAAACCGGCGATGCGGCCGCCGATTTTCTGCTTGGCGCTTTCGACAGCGCGAACGTTGCATTCGGCCAGCGCGACAATAACGACTACACGACCTTCAATTCGTTCTACGCACAGGACGAATTCAAAGTGAATCCCCGGCTCACCTTGACGTATGGCTTACGCTACGAGCCCTTTCTACCCTGGAAAGACCGTAACGACCGCATCAACACTGTCGTTCCGGGCGCTCAATCGAAAGTCGTGCCCGACGCTCCTCCGGGTATTCTTTTTCCCGGCGACGTGCCGAAAGGCCTGGCCCCCGCCGACCTCAACAACTTCGCGCCGCGCATCGGCCTCGCCTGGGACGTCTTCGGAGACGGAAAAACAAGCGTTCGCGCCGGCTATGGCATTTATTACGAGAGCATCAACGCCGATTCCGTCGCGCAGGAGAATCCGCCGTTCGCCGGTTCCATCGGTACATACCGTGGCAACATCGCCGACCCATTCGGATCGACGGGACAAACCGCGCCGCCCAGCACCCTGAGCGGACACTTCGGCTGCGTCCAGATCCCGGCCTATCCGTTCTATAACTGCCCGCTGTTCCCATTGCCGGCTGGCGGCCTTTTCACGGGACAAGGTTTGCGCAGCCCGTATATCCAGGAGTTCAATTTCTCCATCCAGCGTCAAATCACATCGAGCACGATGATCGAGGCGGCATACGCAGGCAAGATCGGAACGAAAATCGAGGCGCTGCGTCCGTATAATCCCGCCCGGTATATCGACGATCCGGTTACCGGAGATGCGCCTTCGCCGCAAAACGTGAATAATCGGGTGATTTACGAACCGGGCATTCTCAGCCCTCAAGGATACCTGCTGGGCAACGATTTCCGAAGCTGGTATCACAGCTTCCAGGTACAGGTCACCAAACGCTTCAGCCACGACTTCTCCGTTCTCGGTTCCTACACTCTGGCGAAATCCATCGATTCGAGCTCGACCGATAATCTAGGCGGCTCGGTGGCTAATCCGTTCGATTTGCGCCAGGAACGCGGCCGCTCAGATTGGGACCGCCGCCACTCGTTTGTTGCCTCCTGGCTATACACGCCCTCCATTCATTTCTCGAATAAGCTGACTAACACCCTGCTGGGCGGATGGACGTTCACTGCCATCCAGACTGTGCAGAGCGGGCTGCCGATCACGTTCTATCAAGGGCAGGACGTCGCGCTCGACGGTACCTTCGGCGTGCAGCACGCGCAGCTCGAACCGGGAGCTACCGTAAACAACATCCAAGTCGAGCACCCCAATCGCAACGCGATGATCTCGGAATTCTTCAATCCAACCGCGTTTGTTCCCGCGAATCTTGTGCCGCCCGGCACTTACGGAAACTCGGGTCGCGGTATTCTCAGCGGCCCGGCATTCGCCAATACCGATTTTTCCATCTTGAAGGATTTCGTGTTGCGCGAGTCCTTAAAGCTGCAATTCAGAACGGAAATGTTCAACGCCTTTAACCAGGTGAATTTCAGTAATCCGGACGCCACAGTAAACTCGGGAACGTTCGGTCAGATTCTATCGACGGCAACGCCCGGACGCCAGATTCAGTTCGCGCTGAAACTGCTGTGGTGAGGCAGGCATCGTAGCAAAAGACGGCGCCCTGTTGGAGGCGTCCGCACAAACGTCTGCTCCTTTACAGTCGCGGTTCGGTGCTGGTCACTGGCCACGTTAATCGCGTTGTGGTGGCGCAGCCCCATTGACACTTCTGTGTGGCCGCGTTCCGTCCAGCATCGGCAATACCCTTCATTGACTGGGACACAGCCGCCTTCATGCGTCAATCCGCGACGTCGTCAAACTAAATTATTGTGAATCACAATGGCGGGGCCACAGAAGGAGATGAAAACGTGGTGAGGGAGAGTGGGAAGTGCCGCGGGCGACTTAAGCCGGGACCGGTCTGGCGCGGTTAAGGCCGTTTGTGAATCTGGCTGGGACGCGTTTTGGGAATAGAAGAGTGCGGCTCCTGCCGCAAGGTGGGAAGCCCGGTAAGGAATGACCGTTTTACTTTTAGCGTTCTTCGCCTAGCGGCAGGAGACGACAACGATGAAAGAAGGATACCGCCGCTGTTGCGGCATGGATGTTCACAAGGACAGCATTGTGATATGTGTGCTGCCGGCCGTGGGGGAAGCAGGCAAGGCAATACGGAAGACGTACGGCAGCTTCCGCAACGATTTGATCCGGTTGCGGGTTTGGCTTAGGCAACTCCGGGTGAACGAGATTGCAATGGAGTCCACCGGGGTTTATTGGCGGCCACTGTGGAATGTATTGGAGGACCAGGGATTCCGGCTGTTGCTGGTGAATCCGGTACAGGTCAAAGCGCTGCAAGGGCGCAAGAGCGACGGGCGGGATGCGCAACGGATTGCCGAATTTCTACAAGATGGACGGCTGGACGCCAGCTTCGTGCCGCCGCCGGAGATTCGCCAGTTGCGGGTGTTACTACGGCATCGCATCGCGTTGCTGGAACAGCGTAATGAACTGCACAACCAGATTCGAGATTTATTTGAGACCGCCAGCTTGAAGCTCTCCTCTGTAGTGACCGATTTGATGGGAGTGACCGGCCGAGGCATTATCGAGGCCCTGATTCGAGGCGAAGACTCGCCCGAGATTCTGAGCTGGAAGGTGCGTGGGCGTCTGCGTAAGAAAGAGAAGCTGGTGAAGGAATCGCTGAAGGGCTATTTCAGTGAGTTTCATCGAAGCATGCTGGAATCCCTGTACCGGCACCATCAGTTTCTGACGGCTGAGATCAAGCTATTTGAACAACGCGTGGCGCAGCAAATGATCCCTTACGCAGCTGACATCGAACGGTTGGTCACCATTCCCGGTGTCGACCAGCTCGTAGCTTGGCACTTGATTGCCGAATTAGGCGCGGACGTCACCGTATTTCCCGATGCCGATCATTGTGCCAGTTGGGCCGGGCTCGTTCCCGGAGAGAACGAGAGCGCCGGTCAGCAAAAGAGCACCCGCTGCCGCAAAGGAAATCGCACGCTTCGGCGTGTGCTGACGCAGGCCGCTTGGGCCGCCTCGCACTGCAAGCAGGGTTACTTACGGGCCTTCTTTCACCGCGTCAAAGCCAGGCGTGGCTGGGCTAAGGCGATCGTGGCAACGGCCCACAAGATCCTGCTGATTGCTTATCATCTGCTACGCCACCAACAGCCTTATCGGGACCCCGGGGATGATTACTTCGATCGCCTCAATCCGGCCCGTACCGCTAAACGGCTTATTCATAGGCTCGAAGCCCTCGGCATCCAGGTTCAAATTCCGGCAACTCCTTATATCGCTCTCAAAGACTTAAGTGGTTGAACCGTATCCACCTAGCCCAGGGATGTTTTCTAAGGAGTGGTGGCCGTGACAGACGCTCCGGGAGTAGTCCTGCTATTCCGCCGGCCGGATGTTCTTTCAGAAGCCAGACAAGAATCTAGACAACAAACTGACGACAATCTTTCATCGCGCACCTAAATCTGTTCACATTCGGCTTTCTTCAAACCGCATCTTGCCTCGCCCCGACCAGACTACCGATGTAAAGAAACTCATTCGGAGTGCTACAATCGCGCACACCTCTGAAAGGAAACGAATTGATGCCTAAGTACATGATTGAAAGGACCATGCCCGGCGCTGGTGACCTGACACCGCAGCAACTTCAGGCGGCTTCGCAGACGTCTTGTGCGGTGCTCCGCGATCTTGGACCGCAAATCCAGTGGCTGGAAACCTTCGTAACACCAAATAAGGTCTATTGTGTCTTCATCGCATCGAACGAAGAGGTGATCCGCGAACACGCGCGGTTAGGAGGCTTCGCGGCCGACTCCATTGCAGTGATCACAGAGGTGGTGGATCCGTCGACGGCGGAATCGTGCAGCGCGGTGATCGGAGCGCGTTCGTGAGAGCACATTCGGCGTAAGGCCAACCACGTAGCAACTGTAACTACCCGGTCGACTCGAGATAACCCGCTACGACCACCGTAGGCGCTTTAGCGATGAATTGCGTTCAAACGGCGGAATCAAGCATCTGCGGTTTCCCTACTTGTGCATGGAGCATCCCCAACCCCGCTCAAATGCTAGCGATTTTAGCTCCAAAAACTTGAAGGAATTCCGAGTCATACCGATCGCCGACATTTCGCTGGTTCCACAGCCCGGACTCTACAACCTTCACATTCGGGCAATCGCGCCCGAGCCATTGCTCTGACGCGGAGTCCAGCGGCGCCGAGGAACACGAGGCGTTGCTGAGCAACGCAATTGAGTTTCGCTCTACATACGCGCGAAGGCTGGTCGGCGAAGGATCATCGTCAATCTTAAGCCAGAGGAATGGCATGACCCCGATGTAAGCACTCACTGCTCGTTCGAGCTTCTCTTCAGCATCGCGGACCGCCCGCGGCGCGGACTGGCCATGTCCCCACGTCGGGGTTTCCAGTTCACGATCTCTCGCACTCAAAGCGGCTCCGATAAGGACGCGAAATACGGAACCGCGATGATTCCCTGCTAGCCCATCCCGATTTCCTCGGTGTTGCGCCAGACGACGCCACAGAGAAGACCTTGAGCCTGCCGATACTCCATGAGTACCGACACGGACCACCCTAAGGCCTGTTCCGGAGTCAGATCGCAACTCCCCGCGTTCGAAGAAGAAATAAACACCACGGACCGGCCATTTCATTCTTCCGTCACAATCAGAGAGTCTCCGCTTGCCACCCAGCTTTGAATCCAATATGTCGAGGAGCCCATACAAGCGACCCAGATGATCGAGGCGATTGATCATTAGGCTTCGGCCCCTAGATGCATCCTTAGCCACGCCAGTTGCCTGCCGATGGGCAGCTTCTCCATAGGAACGGTCACTTCATAACCTTCCGCGAGAAGCATTGGAACGAAGCTGGCCCTGTAGAGAGATCCTGCCAAGATGGTCACGTTATCTCCGCGAGACAGTCTGGGAATCAGTTGCTTGACTATTTTTCGACCCCATTCCTGTCGCTCAACTTTTGACATTGTGCCCAGACTTTTGTCATAGTGGGCGACGACACGAGTTGGCTCAAGCAGGTGATGCTCCGCAGAGAGGATAAACCATTGGTCACCGGGGCGGAGATGAGCATGAACGTACGCTCGCGCCTTAGTAAACCAATCAGAAATGTATAATGCTTCGGCGGGCACCGGGCCGGCCCTTTTTCGAGACACGCAGGAAACCAGGTAAGACGTCGCCATTTTTGACATTCTACGCTGGGCTGTTTGCATGCGCCAATCAGCTCTCGTGGACGCTCTATGGATTCCGAACGCGAATTCGGCAGCTTACGCGGGAGGAGGCCAGGAATCAAAGCCCAAAGCGTAGTTGAGCCCACGGGTTTCGATCCGCCTTTGGCCACCGCAGCCCTTTGGGGCTGCGGTGGCCAAAGTACCGGTGATGCTTTCAACGGCACGGTATGTTCCCGATGCACGGCAGGCTCTTGAAACCCTACTCAGTTCCTGACCGAGATGGCCGAGGCCCAGTCCGCCGGCAGCGCTCCCACCGGCAGAAGTCTCCCTTTCTCCAGGTGGCGGATGGTCGTCGCGAATCGTGCGGCGTGCGGATCGTGCGTCACCATCACAACGGTCTTGCCGAATTCTTTGTTCAGGCGCGACAACATCGTCAACACGTCTTCCGCGGCGGCTGCGTCCAAGTTTCCGGTCGGCTCGTCCGCAAGGATCAGATCCGGATCGGTCACAATCGCGCGCGCGATCGCCACTCGTTGTTCCTGTCCGCCGGAGAGCTGCTTGGGCAGATGGCCCAACCGGTCTCCTAGGCCGACCAGTTTCAGCGCCGTGGCCGCGTGCTCAATGCGCTCCTTTTTCGGAAGATTGGTCAGCTTGAGCGGTAGTTCCACGTTTTCGAGGCCAGTCAGCACCGGAATCAGGTTGAACGACTGGAAAATGAAACCGATATGCTCGTTACGCCAGTGTGCGATCTGCTTATCCGAGAACTGGCGCAGATTGGCGCCAAGCACTTCGATATCGCCGCCGGTTGGACGATCCATTGCCGCAATGAGATGAAGCAGCGTGGATTTGCCCGAACCCGACGGACCCATCAGCGCCACGAAGTCGCCGCGGTCGATATCGATATCCACTTCATCGAGCGCCATCACCTTAAATTCGTCGCGCGCATATTCCTTGCTTAATTTACGAGTGCGGATCACCGTGTCGCCCATTGTCCTGTTTGTCCTTTCGTCCCCGTCCGCTATTGCTGCTTCGCCTCGATGCGCTGTCCATCCTTTAAATCGGCCGGCGGATTCACGATCAGATCCTCGCCGCCGCTCAGGCCGCTCTGAATGAGCACACCCTGCGCTGTTGTGCCGCCTGTCTTTACCGCAATCTTCTTCGCCCGGCCGTTGAGAGCTACAAATACCGTTCCGTTTTGTATGGCGCTCGGCGGGATCACAACCACGCGGCCCGCCTCGGCCGCGGCTTCGTCGGGCTTCGCATCGTTATAGAAATTTACCGTCGCATTCATGTCCGGTCGAAGGTAATCGTCGGGATCCAGAACTTTCACCTTCACCTGTATCGTCGCTTTTGCGCGATCCGCTTCGGGCGAAACCTGATCGATGATGCCTTGATATTTACGGTCCGGATACGCATCCGTGGTGATCACGCCTTTTTGCTGCGGGCCCAATTTCGGGAAATCGCCTTCGCTGATATCGAGCTCGGCTTCGAGGTCCTTCAGATTCGCCATCGTCACGATATAGCCCTTCGCGCCTTTATCCCCGACAAATCCAGTGGTGACAAATTCGCCTTTCTCTACATTGCGATCGAGAATCGTCCCCGTCACGGGCGCAGCGATCACCGTGTCGTCCAACTGTGTTTGCGCGTAAGCGAGCTGTCCCTTTGCCTGCTCGATTTGTCCTCTTACCTGATTGATCTCCTCCTGGCGCGGGCCCAGGACGGCGAGATCCAGCGTGTGCTGCAGACTCTTGACGTGCGCCACGGCGCTGTCGTATTTGGCCTGCGCGTCGTCGAGCGACTGCCGCGCCATCACTCCATCGCCCACCAGAGACTTGGTTCGCTTCAGAGTCACCTGGTTGTTTTCGAGATCCGCGCGGGCTTCGTTCACATCCGCGCGCGCCTTGGCGATTTCTTCGGGCCGCGATCCGTTCAAATCTTCTTGAAGCTTCGCTTCGAGATTCGCAAGCTGGCCCTTTGCCTGATCGACCTGAGCGCGGTATTCCTGGTCTTCCAACCGCACAAGCACTTGGCCGGCTTTCACTTTGTCACCTTTATCGACGCCGATCCACGCAACGCGCCCCACTACTTTAGAGGCCACCTCGATCTTATGCGCCGCAATGATGTAGCCGGTGGCGGTCAATACCACCTGTTGCCCCGCGGCGGACGTCGCCATCGGCGATTTCACCCGGACGATCCGCACCGGAATAGCGGCGGTCGCCTTCTGGTAAGCGAATATTCCGGCCGCCAAAACCACCACCACGATGACAGCGATCACAATCCACTTAATCGCCGGATTGCCGTCGTTCTGGCGCCGCGCCGAACGGTCGATCTTTAAACTCTTTAGTTCCGTTTCCATGGTCTGCACCCGCTTGGCTCTCCTACACTTCGCGCAGGGCCGTCAGAATCTCCTTCTTTGCCGCCTGGCGCGCCGGCAGAAGGCCGCCCACTGCGCCCATGATCAGCGCGAACACAATGCCTTCAATCATGATCCGCGGTCCCACATGGAAGTTGAATGCGATCTCGCTGAACGTAATGAAGCTGCCGATTCCTGTTGTCACATTGTTCAGAGGCAAAACCAGCAGGACGCCTATCGCGCCTCCCACCAGTGAAAGAAGAACCGACTCCAGAAAGAAGCTGAAAAGAATGCTGCCTCTCGTGAATCCAAGCACACGCAATGTGCCAATCTCGGTTGAGCGCCGCGCCACGGCCGCATACATCGTATTCATCGCCGCGAAACAACTGCCGACCGCCATGATGATCGACACGAAAATGCCCAAATATTGAATCGGCGCCGAGGAAATCGTCTGCGCTTCGTAATACGCTCTCTCTGTCATCGCCGTCACCACCAGCCGCCGGTCCGATTCGAGCGAGTTAATCAGCGACTGCACCGCCACTTCGTTGTCCGCCTGCAGCAGCACGGAACTGAGCGCGTCCGGCCGGTTGAAATCCGAGGCCACCTGGCTCGCATCGCCCCATATCTCGCTATTGAAGGCGCTCTGCCCGCCGTCCATCACGCCAACCACTGTCCAATAGCCCTTGCCGAACCTCAGTTGTTTACCGATCTGCGCATTCGGATATCGCTTCTCCACGGATTTGCCCACCACCACTTCGCGTTTTCCCGGAGTGAACCATCGGCCTTCCACAACCTTCAGATGACGCATATCAATCCCCCGCTGCGAAAGGCCGCGCAGAGTCACGTTCATCCCGTTAGGATTCTCCGGACTAGTCAGGTTGATGACGGATACGATTTCAAGCGATGCCATCGGCTGTCCGTCCGGGCCTTTGGCGATGCCCGGAGACGATTTGATGATCTGAAAACTCTGCTGCGTCACGACACTGGTTAACTCGGCATTGCCGCCTTGGCGCATCACGAGAACGTGCAGCGGATCTCCCGTCGCGGCGAAGGCCGTGCGCAGGCCGTTCACAAGTGCGAACACTGCGGCCAGCACCGCCACCGTCAGAGCGATGCCGATCGCGGTCATGAGAGTCGTCGTCTTGCGGACAATCAGATTCCGCACGTTGTAAGAAATAGGAATCGCCATTGAGTGCTCCGTTTAGCTCGCCAAGACTGGATCTCCCGGTCCGTTATCCTGCGTATCTCAGAGAATCGAGAATGTTCGTTCGCGCGGCGTTGAACGCCGGGATGAATGAACTGACAACCCCGATCAGAAGCGCCACTGCCAGGCATATTGCGCCCACTCCCGGCGTAATCGATAGAGCGTGAAGCTGGTTGAAATAGGTCTCGCCCGCCTTGCCCACCACGCCCGTCACAACGCTTGCCAAAACCACTCCCACCACCCCGCCGATCAATCCGATTGTGGCCGCCTCGCCGATAATGATGCCCAGGATCGCTTCGTTCGTGAAGCCCAGTGTTTTGAGGACGCCGACTTCCTTGATCCGCTCGCGTACCGACATCGCCATCGTGTTCCCGGAAACCAGCAGAATCGTAAACATCACCGCTCCACAAATGCTCATCAAAAATAATTTGATATTGCCAAGAAACGATACGAAGCTCAGCGCGAATTGCTGCTCGGATTCCGACTTAGTCGGATACGGCGAGTTCTCGAACATCGCGTCGACTTGCTTTGCGATCCGCGACACATCGTCGGTATTGTCGGCCAGGACCGCAAATACGCTTTCCATGTCGCGGCGTCCCGCTGGCAGCAATTGCCGCAAATACTCCTGGTTGAAGAACAGGCTGTTTGTCGCATCGGGATCTTCAAAAATCCCGACGATCGTCAACTCGAGAGTGACAGGATAGATGTCGCCTTTTATCGTAATCCGCTGGCCCAGCTTAAATCCCAGCTTTTCCGCCAGATCTTTCGAAACGACGCACCCCGATTGATCCGTGATAAAGGCGTGCCGCTGATCTTCCGGCATTTCCATCTGCGTTCGTATCGTCATGAATGGTTTCGGTTCCACGGCGAATCGCGCAAAAAAATTCTTGGGGTCGCGGCTGTCCTTATATACGCCTTGAAACCAGTTCCACACTGAAACGGCTCGAACGCCCGACACACGTTTGATCTGGGCCTCATAGGAATAAGGCAGCGGTTGAGCGAGCGAAACCCGGTGCCGCACTACTAACCGGAGCGCTTGTCCCGGCGTCGCTTGTTTCAGAAAGAGCGCTTGATAAATCGCCAAAAGGCAACCCAGCAGGCATAACGAAACCGCGATGCTCGAAATCGTCAGAATGCTGCGGCGCTTGTTGCGAACGCTGTTCTTGAATGCAAGTGAGAAATAGCGAAACATACCATCCCCATATCCCTTTAGAAGCTAGGGTAACTCAAGTCCCCACTTTGCGCCCCACGCCGTATCTGAGCAAATGCCCGGCCGGCAAGTGGGGAGAGCAACAGTCGCGCCGGCCGGGACTGACTGAGCGACCGCTCATTTATCTATGGAACTGAACGAATCAGGGATAGTAATTGTTCCACGAAATCTTAAAAATTCCGGGCGGGCGCTCACTTTTTCCATCATTGTATTCCGCCGGCGCCGCTATGATGGGTTCATCTCCGAACAGAAAGCACAAACCGGCGAACCAGTTTCGCGGCCGAAGGACACGCGCAAGCAGATCCTCGAGGCCGCCAGGAGAACTTTGGAAACAAAGGGGCTTCTGGGCGCTTCAACGCGCGAAATCGCTCGCGAGGCAGGCGTCGCAGACGGCACTCTGTACGTCCACTTCGCGGATCGGATCGAGCTATTCCTTGCCCTGCTGCAAGAGTATCTGCCGCCGTTCGTCGAACCGCTTCGCAGACTTGAGCATCTTACGGGGAGGCGCACTGTTCGCGCGAATCTGGCAGATGTCGTCGAAGGCGCTCTCTACTGGTTCGAAAAACTGTTGCCGCTTTTCGCTCCGCTAGCGGCTGATCCCCTGCTCCAGAACGCATTCCGGCAGCGGCTGAACGAACGGAAAGAAGGACCGCATTTATCCGTTGCGGCGCTGGAGGCCTATCTCACGGCCGAACAGAAACTTGGCCGGGTCCACCCAAAAGCGAACCCGCGCGCATCCGCCGTATTACTGTTTGGAGCTTGCCAGTACTGGATTTCCATCGTTCAGGGGCTTGGCAACGACCTTGGCTTCACCCGGTCCGCGTTTGTGAAAGACGTGGTTCACTCCCTGATGATCGGCCTCGAACCGCCGCCGCGAAAGGCGCAGGCCTCCAAAGCCGCTGAGCCGGACTCATGAAAGAACCCGCCTTTACGGAGGAAGACCGGCGCTTCATGCGCGTGGCCCTGGATCTCGCCCGCAAAGCGGAGGGCGCCGGAGAAGTGCCGGTAGGCGCCGTGCTGGTTCGCGGCGGTCGAATCCTGGGCGAAGGTTGTAACCGGCCGGTTGCCTCTGCCGATCCGACGGCTCACGCCGAAATGGAGGCCCTGCGGGCGGGGGCCGGCCAGCTTGAGAATTACCGCCTGCCCGGGACCGTGCTTTACGTAACGCTGGAGCCGTGCGTCATGTGTGCCGGTGCCCTGGTTCTGGCGCGAATCGAGAGATTGGTGTTCGCGGCCCGCGATCTTCGCTTCGGGGCCGTCCGAAGCAAATTTCGCCTTGCCGATTCCGAGCTGTTGAATCACCGGTTGCAAGTGGAGGAAGGTTTACTCGCCGCCGACGCAGGCAGCTTGCTGGCAAATTTTTTCGAAAAACGGCGGTAGCGAGGGGATCAGGTAGTCAGGGGCGGCAATCAGGCTGCCTACCCCCATCTCCCTGAGTACCTGATTCCTGTTGCCGCTAGGCTGCTTTTTTTATCGGGAACCGCAGGCGTCTCCCGAGTTGAGTTCCCTGTTCCAGCCGGAACAAAGGGCCGTTCCCGCCAGGCTGCCGGGCGCCATGAAAATACTCGTCCACAGGAAACAAAGGATACGGCCGCACCTCTCGATAGTACCGGCCTAGCCTCTCCTGAATACGATAGACGGCGTGGTAAAACGATCCTCGATCCATGCCAAGCCGGCGGCAGCAGAGCTTCCAGTCCGCGCCTAACAGGAAGTGGAATGTGAAGATCCGGTGATCCCCGGGGGACAGGACTCTTCGGCTGACCAGACAGAAATCTGCCTTGTATTCTTCATCCTTGAGGCCGAACATGCATTTGCGCTGTTGGCCTGAATTTGCCTCGAGAGATACCTGTGAAATGCGGCCTCCTTTATCGGAGCATTCTTTAAATTTTGCATAACATGTGCGAAAAATAGCGCGAAAAACGCAGGGGCAGGGGGTCGACGCCTCCGATCGCCCTTGCCGCAATCCAATGCCGTGGCAAAGCGTGCAAGATTGTTGAGCGAGAGCGAGTGTTTCTGATCGAGTCCATTCCATAAATATTCGTTTTTTCAGCCGCCTAGCTGTACGCCTCTTACTCCCCAGACGCCAGCACTAAGCGTAATGGAACCACCTTACTCTCCTGTAGATTTTCGTCAAGATCGAACGGGTAATTTTTACTCCAGGGGCTGAGAGATTCCCGGCTATATTTACACAAATAACTCATATATTTGGAGTTATTGTCCCTACTATTTCATAGGCTCTCCTGGTAAAATTTCTCGTTAATTCCCCAAATGGATGCCCCCTATTTCTGTCTGGAATCACGCCGTGGCGGCACGGACCTACCTCGGATTTGACGAATTGCGCCAACGCCTGATTCGGTTGATTGTCGGAAAGATCCGAGATGGCGAGTTTACCGAAAGAGGCCTGGCCCGTCAGATCGGCGTCTCGCAGCCCCAGCTTCATAACGTATTGAAAGGCGCTCGCGTCCTGAAACCGGAACTCGGAGACAGGCTTCTGCGGCATCTGGGCCTAACGGTGCTCGATTTGCTATCTGCTCGGGAATATTCCGCGTTTAGCGCGGAGGCGGCGCCGCCTTCGGCGTCGCGGGAGTAGCGCGAGGCGCGCGGGAGTAGCGCCAGAAAGCACGCGGGAGTAGCGCGAGGCGCGCGGGAGCTGGCGCTGACGCGCCGGAAGCTGCGGGAGCGGCGCCTTCGGCGCGGAGGAAAGACAAACGCTTGCAGGCGGAGCGCGCGGGAGTAGCGCGCCGGAGGCGGCCTGCGAGGCCGCCGCAGATCAAGGATCTGCCCCACTAATCTAATCTGCCCCACTATGAGACACACGTCGGGTGAGGGCGCTGGACCAGATGCCGGGAATTTGTTAAAAAAATCGCTTAACGAATTAAGCGGCTTCGTCTAACTGCTCGTCTGGAATATCGTCGCGGAGGTAAATGCCACCTCGGTACTCCGAAAGTGGGATTTTTTCCGTGTACGAAATGCCGTGCTTTGCACTTGACGAAACAATTCTCATTACGTAGCTCGATTCCGGGTCAGACGTTCTGTAAACAATATGTAAGACCTTGATCCGGTCGTTGTCATGGCCGCCGACGGGATTCGCTTTGCGCCACTCCTTCTGAAATTTTTGCAGAGCCGTTAACGCGCGATAATACGCACGCTCGATGGAGCTACGGTAACGGTTGAAACGCTCCACCGACCTGAAGTAATCGTCCGACCATTCCCAGACCGGCATTTCCGCCTGATGTGCCTGCAACTCGGCCTCTTTTCGACGGGCGCGGAGAAGCATCCAATACGCTTGCGCAAGCTGGTCCACCATCATTTCTTCCTGCGGCGTGTCGGGCCTGAACTGGTCGAGGAGATCGGCGCGCATTTCGTCGTAGGCTTCGGCGGATTCTCCCGGAACAATGACCGATTTGGCGCAGAGGCCGTGCTTCAGCGCGTTGAGGCGCATGCGCTGGCGCGCGGGATCGGTTTGCAGTTGGGCGCGGGAGCGGCGGTAGTCCTCGGCATCGGGAGTGTCGACCCATTCCTCCCAAACATCCGCGAATTCCTGACCGGCGGGGTTGCGCAGGGGAGGGCCGCCCCAGACGGCGGGGTCGAAGCCTATCGTCCGCGCAGCTGGCGCAGGCGCCTCGTGCGCCTGGGGCGCTCTCGGCGTGGGAGTGGCACGCGAAGCGTGCGGGAGTGGCCCTTCCGGGCGGGAGCTGCAGCCGAGCTGCGGAAGCTGCGCCTTCGGCGCGGAAGAAGGAAGAGCAGGCGGAGCATTCCGCGCTTCGCGCGTGGGAGTAGCAGGCGGGGTCTGCGGGAGCTGCGGCGGCGGGCCGCCGGAAGCTGGGGCATTCGCCCCCGGGGGCTGCGCCTTCGGCGCGGAAGCTTGCGGTGGGGCCGCGGGAGTTTGCCCTTCCGGGCGGGAGCTGCAGCCGAGCTGCGGAAGCTGCGCCTTCGGAGCGGAAGCTTGCGGCGGGGCCGCGGGAGTTTGCCCCTGCGGGGCGGAAGGTTTTTTGGACATAATTCTCCGGATATCGTGCTGAGAATCGCACAGCGGACTGGAGAACGAGCGAGTGGGAGAGCGGAGGTTGCTGAAAAGAGGAGAGATAGGGGAGGAAGAAAGAGGGGAGTCAGGTAGTCAGGTAGTCAAGGGGCAAATCAGGTAGTCAGGTAGTCAGGGGGACAGGTAGTCAGGTAGTCAGCGGGACAGGTAGTCAGGTAGTCAGGGGAGCAGGCAGTCAGGTAGTCAGGGGAGCAGGTAGTCGGGTAGTCAGGGGGGCAGGTAGTCAGGGGGGCAGGTAGTCAGGTAGTCAGGGGGGCAGGGAGTGGCGGGAGTCACGGGGAAAGGGGAATTATTTTGAGTCTGGATTCAATGACTTGGGGTAGGGGAGGAGAAGAGAGAGGGGGAGAAGGCGGGAGACTGGCAGAGGAGAAGGCAGGAGGAGTAACGCTATGTTATTTGAATCCGCGGGGCCGCTGGGGCCGGATGAGAAGGAATACCTGAAACGCGCGAAAGAACCGCCGGCGGCGGAGAAGGTGCTCGACAATGAGCTCAAACAGATTTTCGATATGAGGAATTGGAGCCTGCCGCGCAGAGATCAATACGTTCAAGGGCTCGATCCGGTGCTGTATGAGCACATTATGAAGAAGTAGTGCAGGGCACCTTCGGCGCGGAAGCTTGCAGCGGAGCTGCGGGAGCTGGCGCTACGCGCGGGAGTAGCAGCGGAGCTGCGGAAGAAAAAGACAAGCTGCGGGAGGATTATCCGCGCGGGGGCAGGTGGGGGCCGACGAGAGCGATGCGGAGGGGTCCAAGGCGGATGGCACGCTCGTAGCGGGCGTCCAGCGCAAAGGAGAAGCCCACGAAGATGAGGCAGAGTTTGGCGGCCAGCTCGAACCAACTGAAGCGGTGGCCGTGCGAAAGGCCCTGCAGACATTCAACGAGCGCAGCCGAAAAGGCCGCAAAGATCACACCGAGCGTGAGTGAGTTGAAGCGCCAGAATGTGAGCGGCGCCATGTAACCAATGATCAGAAACAGGAGGATTTTAGCCGTCTTGTACGTATAAAAGAGCGGCGGCGGAACGATGGGCGGAAACGGAATCAACTCCGAGACGACGGTGAGCACGGCAATCGCGATCCAGGCCAGACGGAGCGATGGACTGAACGCGCGCAGCGAAAAATCGTGCAAGTGGCCTCCGCGACGAAGACCGGCCGTCATCACTACTCAGGGTAACTGGTTTTTTCAGGGTTGCACTTCCGTTGACGGGCGGCTGAAAATCCCCGACCGATCCTTAGGGAGCAAACGAATTGAAGACGTTGGCGCTGGCGCAAAATGGGCAACCCGCTACGGTTCCCGTTGCGACCTCCATGCCGGCACTGGTTTCGGAAATCATAGTGCGGTCAGCGAAACGTTGCGCAACGATAATGCCCCTTCTATCCGGATTTTACCGATTGGACGCGAATATTCCAGTGTAATCAAAAATAAACGAGGTTTCGGATCGAGATGTTCACCGCTTGCTTGCGTGCGCGGCTCGGTTCCGCTAACAGATGAATCGGGCGCTTGAAATTCCCAGAATGCCTCCGCGTCGGGCGCCGATGTGAGATCGGGGCTAGTCAGGCCAGTAGGAATGGGGAGCGCAGAGCCGTTCTGGAATGAGTCGATTCGCCAGGTGACTCCGCTGGCCGGAGCGATTCGCTCCATAGCGGCAGTCCATACCAGACGGTAGCGGCGACCGGGCTGCAATGGAATATATTGCTCCAGGAGCGGACAGGCTTCAGGCTGCGTTCCGGAAAAAGTAAAGCGAATTTGGCCTAAATCGGGGAATTGATCGAAGGTGACGCCAGCAACCGGAGGAGCGCTCCAGTCGAACCCGTGTTCCAAGAGCGGGAGTTGGAATGCGCCATTTGTGAGGGGGCGCGTGGGGGAAGGCGTTGTGTAGCGAAGCAGCCAGTGGGCGGCGGTGAGGCGGCGCCAAAGATGAAGAGCCGGTTCGACACTGCCGGCCTGGAGAAACCGATCGAGAATCGCGGCAGCGGGACTAGGAAGCGGCACGCCCGGGTGAGTTTCGGACAGAGGCACGCCGGTCGGCGACAGAGAAATGGCTTTGTCGAAAACCGGATTGACGAGCGGAAGCCGATTGGTTTGACTGAGGAAGGAAGCATACTGCAGCAAGACCTGGTCGCGATCCGGCATTGCCGCGGCAATCCGGTCCTGGTCCGGACTCATGAACCACAGGGCCTCAAAGAGAGGCGTTGCGTCGTATGGCGTCACAGTTAGAGCGCGGCGCGCCCACTCAAAGAGTTTGTCTCGATTCTGCTGCCTGAAATAGAAATTGGCGAGGGTCCAACTCGGCAAATACATGCGGTCGATCGCGGCCGCACGGAGATAGTAACGCTCGGCGAGAACGGGGTCATGCCGATTGATCTCGGCGTTCCGTCCGAGGTGAATCCAGGATTGGGCGTCGTAGGGATTGAGAGAGACGGCGCGCTGAAGGAGTTCCGGCGACCGGCGAGGGGAAAGGGCAGCCAGGGCGGACAGATATTTCGAGTTATATGGCTCGAGGCGTATGGCTTCGGTCAAGGCACCCGGAGTGCCCTGGCAGAAGAGGTAATTCGTGTACGCGAGGAGCGTGGAGTATGCCGCCAGCAGCAGACAAACGACAGAACAGACGAGGCGCAGGGGCAATGAGACGACAGACAATTTCTGAGAATTCCCGAAATGGCGCTGCTTAAAGAACGCAGCACCTGTTGATTTTCAATTGTGAGGTCGCCGTGCCGTCGGCTTCGGGACGGTATCGGGAAAGAAAATGAAGCACCCACAGAAAGATCACCAGCATTGCAGTAAAGATCAGCATTTGAATGATTCTCGTTCGAATACGTCCCTTGGTGTAGCGGCGAAAACGCCGCCGCCAGCGGCGGCCGAACGCGGATTCTTCACCTTTGCGAGAGGATAGCCGCCGCCCTGTATCGGACACATAGAAGCGCGCTCGACAGGAACGGCACGTATATAAATGGCGATCAAAACGGGCATTCAGGCGCGTGCCCAAGCTGGTCTTTTTGGATGGACGTACATCCAGGCTGCCGCACGCACTGCAACTTGGGGCGGCAGCCCGGGAACGGCCATTCCGTGTCACATGTGAAGAGGGAGGCCGCTCCGAGGAAAAAGATTCGGTCATAGAGAGAGAGGAATTGAGTTGGTTTCTGGCGGTCGCAGATTGAGAATCGGCCCCACCAAGATTCCATAGTCCAGATGTCGAGACGAGTCTCGACGCTGGCAGGCAGAGTGCCCAATGCCGCTTACTTAAGCTTTTTAAAAATGAAACAAAGCACTTATGTTTTGGCAGAAGTGGCAGCGTGCTGCCGTGGGCTTCACCCATGGTCTGGGCAGAGTAAGCTGAAACTCGCTCCGGCACGCTGAAGCGTGCGCCACGACTGAATCAACAGCTTAGGCGCCATTTTTTCTAAAGTAAGCGGCATTGGGTAAAAGTGCCCGCGCCACGGGGGCTGACAGAGTGCTCACAGTCTGGTCAAGAATTTGTTTAACCAGCGGCTAGCGGCGGACGACGATAGAAGAATTCGTCGCCTGAACCGTGATCTGTGTTTTCGGGTTTGCACACTGATTCTGCTCAATGATCACTCCGTGGGCGCCGCTTCCGGGATTTTGCAACCGGACGGCTGCTTCTGTGGAAAGGCTATTGCCGCGCACGACCAAACCGAGCGTGAGCGCCGGAGGGAAACACTGGATCTGAATCACTTCGAGATCATTGATCCATACTCCACTGAGTCCCTGTTTAAAACTGCCACGCCGAACCAGTCTGTTATCGAGCACTTGGATAAACAGATTGGGTTGTATGCCGCCATATTTTGCTGCATGAAGGTAAATTCCACCGGCGCGGCTTAATGTGTTCTCAGCGATGACACTCTCGTAAGCAGTTCCATATAGTCCGATGCCGTTCCCTGTGTCAGTAATCCGATTGCCTTGGAAGATCAAGTGGCGCTGGGTCGCCACTACAGTGATAATAGATGAGCTATCCGGGGAAATGTCGAATGGGCCTTCGAGGCCGATCTTCCGTCCAGTAAAACTTTGGATCAGGCGATATTGACCGGCACCACGCCCTCCGATGATGGCAACCGAAGCATTCCGCCAATCCTGTTTGTTCCAATTCGGGTCCCCTGCTAGCACCAAGTGAACTCCGCTTGCAGACGCAAGCCTGCCGAAGTAAGCGCCGTTGGGTCCGTCTGTTGTCACTGCCTCGCCGTCGTTCGCGGGCAGGTGGTCGTAGGTATTCTCGGCCGTGTAGATATTCTGCGAAACACCGCCGCCGGGAGTTGAGAAGTACGCGCCCCCTGATGTCATCGGCTCAGTGCCGGAAAACCGATTATCTTCAATGATCAAATTCTCACAATTTCCCAATGCGTAATAGCCATATCGACCGTTGTAAATCGCGTCATTAGCAAGGATGCCTCCCTTGACCCTATACAGACTCAATGAATAGGCGTTGCTTCTAATTGTAGTGCTTAGAATCCTAATGTCGGGACCACTAAGATCGACGGTATTCCTCTTTTGACGCCCGATAGCAACTAACTCCCTGGCTTGATCAGCCTTCAGCGTCAAAAGTGGCACTCCTGTTACTTGGGCGCTGGCATTAGCCTGAACTATTACATGATCCAGGACGACGTGACCAGTTGCGCTGGAGTCGTCCGTTTCAGACGACCCAATCATCTGCTTAGGATCTTCGGCAACGACCGTCATGTTACTCAGACCGAAGTAGCTATCTCCGGAGATCCAGCGCAGCGGAGTCTTAGCGCCGCCCGCAACAATTGAAACTTCCTGTGCGGACGTTCCCGCGAGATAGACATGACGAGGTATTACCAAAGGCGCGCTAATGCGATATTTTCCCGCAGGAAACTGTAGGACTGCATAGGGAGTCAGCACCCCGCCCTGATTCAGGCAAGACTGAATTGCCTTCGTGTCATCGGCCTTGCCATCTCCAATTGCTCCACAGGAGCGGACGTTCAAAATTCGAGGCTTGGCCGGTTGGTAGGGATAGACCTTCACGTTTACGGAATTGCCACCGGTCTCCGCCTGTCCTTTCTGGGCTTGGACAGAAATACCGTATGTGCCGGCGCGAAGCGGAGCAGGCAATGCCGCCGAAATGGACCATCGCCCGTGCTGAACGATCTTCAGGGGCACTGGCTTCGCCGACGCACTGCTCATGACGACAACCGGATCTTCTCCGAAGCAGCGTCCAAATATCCTGAGAGTTCCGCCTTCCGGCGCAGCGCCCGGCAAGACTTGCGCATCCGGACGAGTCAGGTTTTGCGAAGAGGGAAGGCCAGTGATCCACTCGATTTCCGGCAGATTCACGCGAGCATACAATCGAGCGCCACCATCGTCCTCGATACGAATTGCATAGACGCCATCGCTTTCCTTAGCTGGGATTACGAAGCTAATGGCTTCGGAGTCGGCGGATTCGGCGGAAACGATTTCGGTGCTCTGATCTACAGCTTTCTGCCAAGCTGTGCCAGACGAGCCGAGCCGAGCTATGCGAATCCGTTTCGGCGTGGCGCTGAATGCGCCTGTAACGACGACCGAATCACCGGGGCGGGCAGGGCCCGACACCCAGACGATGGCCTGCTCGTTCTCCTGGTAGGAAGGGAGAAGCGGAGCGCTCGGCTTCTGGGCTTGCGCAGCGGCGGAGGCCGTTAGGGCCAGAAGGAGAGTGAGGAGGGCGGCGGGATACATGGGAGTGGCACGCGAAGCGTGCGGGAGCTGGCGCTGACGCGCCGGAAGCTATGGAACTGCGCCTCGGCGCGGAAGAAAGGCAGGCGGAGCGTGCGGGAGTAGCGCGAAGCGCGCGGGAGTGGCACAAGCGCGGAATCTAAAAGTCAGTATGCGCCGGCGCCTCTCACAACAACTTGAACGGTTCGGAAGACGATGTAAATATCGAGCCACAGCGACCAATTCCGAATATAGTAGGTGTCACACGCTTCCTGCACGTCGAGGTCGCCGTCACTCCTGGCCGACACCTGCCACAATCCAGTGAGTCCCGGCCGAACACTGGTGCGCAACTTGCGGAAATTCGATGAAAATCCTTCGAGATGGTAGTACGGAAACGGGCGCGGCCCAACCAGGCTCATCTCGCCTCTCAAAACGTTCCAGAGCTGCGGGAGTTCGTCAAGGCTCGACCGCCGAAGGAACACGCCGACCCAAGGCAGCACTCGCGGATCGTTTTTCAGCTTGAAATATCGATTCCATCTTAGGCGCTCCTCCGGATGAGTGGAGAGATGGCGATCGAGAAGCGCATCCGCATCGCGGTACATTGTACGGAGCTTTAGCACCGATATCGGCGTACCGTCTTCACCCTCGCGCTGTTGCCGAAAGAACGCCGGGCCTGGGTCTAGCAGCTTAATCCAGAGAGCACACAGACCAATCACGGGAGCTGCGAGAGTGGAGATGCAGACCGCCAAGCTGTAATCAATCAACCGCTTGAACCGGCGGTTAGACGGAACCAGGAGATTCTTCTTGAACTCCAGGCCGATGATGCCACCGAGATCGCGGGACGTAACCCATAGGGATTGAAGCCCAAGCAAATCGGGCACGATGATGACGTTGGCAAACGAGAGGCCATGAATGAGCTGGACAAAACGATTTTTGGGCATACCGGGCATTGCGACGATGACACTCTTGACCTGTCCCTGGAATCCGGATGCAGCAGTAAGCGGCCCGAGAACTGGCAGACCCTGGATGCTGGTGTTCCATTTCCCCGGATCATCATCGAGGATGCCGATTGGAACGAAGCCAAGGCCCGGTTCGTTCAGCAGTGTTTTGGCGACAGACCTGCCCGTTTTGCCAGCGCCCAAAATGAGGACTGGCATTCCACAAAGGCCTCTTCGGCCGAGAACGCTTCGCGTCCCGGCTTCCATTACCGGCGTGAGCAGCAGCGCAAACCCGACAGTACACAGCAAAACACCACGTGACCACTGTTGGTCCATGATCACGTAATCCCAGGCGAGCAATGTGGTAAAGGCAGCGACGGTGGAATATGTCCGAGCGCGGAAGCGCTGGACGCCTCCCATGCCATGGCCAGGATAAAGGCCTACCAGATAATAGCCAAAGAGAAGCGTCAAGACGCCTAGCGCGACACCGGATATTTGCGATAACGTGATGGCAGCTCCGCGACCAGGGAATAGCGCGGTGCGAGTAGCCCATCCGAGCAACAACGACAGTTCCAGCGCGGCCGCGTCCATCAGCACAAGAACGTACGGCGCCCAATCCCGACAACGGATCTCGGACAGACTGACGCGTGTTTCCGCAGCAGCAGCGCTCAAGGATTTTCCTTTATTTAGAAGGGCTCGGGGATCAGGCAAGAAACCGCTTGCTGGCGCGCGGCTCAGAATTACGCTACGTGTTTACGGGAGATTGCTTGCGGACGCGTGCGGTTCGGAATGGGCGTTTGTGCTTATAGCTGGCGCCGCGCCAACTTTGGCCGCCCCGCGACGAGTTGCACACGATGCGGTCAGACGCTCTTCGAACCGGCTCAGGATGACGTTTAGGCTGCAATTTTCTTCCGCGAAGCGGCGCGCCTTGCGGCCTAGGTCCTCTCTCACGTTTGGCTGGCCGGCAAGGAGGAGGATTGCGTCAGCCAGGGCGCGGTCGTTTCCGGGTGGAACAACGATTCCGCAACGAGAAACGATGGCAGAGACCTGAGATGCTTCATTTACGGTGGCAATTACCGGACGGCCGCTTGCGAGCATACCGAGCAGCTTGGAAGGCATTACTAAGTCCGCAACGCCCGGCCTCTGCGTCAACACGTGAATATCCGCCATATTAAGGAGGGCGTTTAACTGTTCGACTGGCTGTAGTGGCAGAAACGTGACGTTCTCCATTTGGGCTGCCTGTGCACGGAGAGACAAGAGCGTGGGGCCGCCGCCACAGATAACGACCTTGATTTTGGGATGGGCGGTAAGAAGCGCAGCGGCACGAATGAGCCCATTGACGCCTTGCTTTTCCCCAAGGCTACCGGAGAACAGACAGACTAAATCGTCAGGGCCGATGTTGAGACGGGCTCGGAATTCCGCACCGGCCTCGGAAGGGAATATCGATTGAGTGTCCACCCAATTCGGAAACAACATTTGCTTATCGAATTCAACCTCCTTCTGCGACAACCTTTCAAGCATCCGTTCCGAAATGGTGGACACCATTCCAAAGCGTTTTAGGATGGCAGCTTCCGCTGCTCGAATCAGCGAGGCAACCGCGCCTCCGCGCACGTGCCCGGTTCCGAGGGCAATATCGACCTCGAAATCCTGGATATGCAACCAAGCCAGCGCATTAGAGAGATATGCAGACGGCAGGGCAGCTACGCTATTCAGGAAGGAGGGGCTGGTTACGACAATGACATCCGGGCGGCGCAGACGCGCCTTTGCGAGCAAGGCCGGCGCACTAGAGAGCAGAAAGCTCGCGCCATACAGAATGCGCCCCATTCCGCGCGGATTCCGCGGCAACCAAACGGGGCAGCGGGTTACCCGAACACCGTTAATGGTTTCTTGCGAATACGACCAAGCGCGATAGGGCCGCTGCACTTTCCAGGCTGGGTAATAGGGTGGCGTGCAAACAACGTGAACTTTGTGTCCGCGCGCTGCCAGCCATTCGCACATAGCCGTGTTATAGGCAGCCACACCGACGACTTCTGGATGATAAAACACCGTATGGAGCAGGATATTCAGTCGGTTTGACATGTCACGGCCAGGGTTAATTGGGAGGCACTACACCGATCGCTAGCGTCAACATAGAGTTATCAAAATTGCCAATCTTGTACGTTCTTACCAGCGGATCGAGGGCCGCCGCCGTTTGGCAGAGAGATT
This sequence comes from Bryobacterales bacterium KBS 96, assembly GCA_000381625.1. GTDB lineage: Bacteria > Acidobacteriota > Terriglobia > Bryobacterales > Bryobacteraceae > KBS-96. Next base: position 4,221,276 of record KB906767.1, on the reverse strand, counting down.
GTCTTCCGGGTGAATAACACGTTGGCGGATGAAGACGGCCGGATTTCCAGCATGAATTTCACGAGCCGCTATGTCTTTGTAGGCGACGCTTCCGAGGGATACAACTGCGCACTCTCCAACACTGACCCCTGGCCCGACGATTGCGTGAGCGCCTATCCAGGCACCGTCGCCGATGCTGATTTTGCCGAGTCGATACCGGAATGATGGCGACGACCAGTCATGGTTGCCTGTGCACAGGTAAGCGCCCTGGGAAACGCAAACATGGGAACCGATGGTTATGGGCGCCAGATTATCAATCCAGACATCTTCCCCGATCATTGAGTGATCGCCCACAGTAAGCATCCAAGGATTTTTAACTCTTATTCCAGGGCGAAGAAACACACCCCGGCCAATTTTCGCACCAAACGCGCGCAGCACAAAGCGACGCGGCAAGGATAGCGGAAGCAGGCGAGCCCTTATGAAAGGAGCGCCAATGAGAAACCAAAACACTCGGATTATAGAAGACTTACCGCAGGCGTAGTCGCCCAGATCGAAGGTAGTAAGGTCGAGCGGCAAAGAGCGTTGCTCCTTGTTTAGAACGTCGCTCACCTAGTTCCCTGTAACCAAATCCTGTTGAAACACCCGAACAACATCCTCGGCGGTATGTATTGCTTGGAATTCGTCCTGGAAGAGCCGGAGGCAATTTACTCGCATAAGCGAGCGCTGCTGTTGAGACGTATTCAGCCAGCTTCGCAACAACGATGTTGTTCCGTCAATCGTATCCGGCGCGGCAAATCCCGCGCCGGCGCGGACTATTGAAGGAAAGATATTCACTCGGTCCGAGAGAAGCACGGGGAGCCCCTGGGACAAGGATTCGGCAACGGTCATGCCGAAATTTTCCATGTGAGAAGGGAGAATGGAAACGTCAGCGACATTATACAGAAACCATTTGTCGTTGCCGTAAACGGGCCCAAGCCAAATTATGCGATCGGCCACACCGCGAACTTGCGCCAATTTTTGAAGGACTGGCACCCATTCCCTCTCATCAGGACCCGCGAAGGCGACTCGCACTGAAGGAAATGCCGGCGTGATTCGCGCCAAAGCCTCTATTAGCAGATCACATCCCTTTTTGGGATGAATCCGGCCAATAAACAACACCAGTTGATCGCAGTCGGTCTGGCTTTTTATCCATTCAAACGGATTCTCACGAGGCTTTTTACTAAATGATGGCGGATTGATCCCATATCGTACAACAATACGTTTCCCCGCTATCGGCCGATAGCTCGCGCTCGCAAGGCGGCGCTCCTCATCGCATGTGAATAGCACAGCGTGGGCTCGTTCGAGAACCGGGGCCGCAATCAGACGGTAGTACAAACTCTTTTTGATGTGTTTGAAAGGGAAATATTTGATGAAATAGGGATCGAGCATCCCATGAGGAAAAACGACATAGCGATGCCGCTTATTCCAACACGCGCGGATAGCTACGTTCGGGAATGTCCAAATGCCATGAAAGACACTCCCATCGTATTCTCGTTGACAACTGTGGAGAAAGTCAATCAACGCAGGCTCTATATTTCGGCTGCGGTGATTTTTTTTTCCGAGGCAAATCGGCCTAGGTACACAATTGTGGATCCAGGTTGCATCGGGAGGATCAAGCGTTACGATATCAAAGACGTGCCCTAACTTCGTCAGATTGCGTTGTAGCTGAACGGCGCACTCCACTGGACCACCACAAGCCGGATTAAGCGATGTTATTACCGAGAGTAGTTTCATTACTCCTAATCGAACTAACGAACGTCGTGACAAGAACCTGCAATGCCCGCTTCCCCTATGGCCGATAGCTCATTGCAGTGGCATCCATATGATTCCTTGTGGTCACTCGATTTACGTCAATTCTATCGAGAAGATAAGACGCCCAGCGCTTGGGTGTAAACTGACGCGCAAGACTTAGGCTGTTGCCTGCCATTTCGAGCCGAGTATCCTCGGGACAGTTGGCATAGTAGATGAATAGCTGGGTAAGCCGTTCCACATCTCCGGAAGCAAAAAGAAATCCATTGTAGCCATCCTGCACAAGATGAACAGCGCTGCCCACCTCAGTTGAGGCTATAACCGCTAGGCCAGCCGCCGTCGCTTCGTGAACGGCTACGCCCCACGTCTCCGATCTGCTGGGTAGCACGAGGCAGGACGCCTTGGAAAAGATCTCCGGAAGCTTTGACGGCTGGATAAATCCGAGTAATCTCATGCCCCGCTCGTGTTCGAGTAGCGGTCGAAGTGGCCCCTCGCCACATACCAGCAGCGGCCACGGCTCCGAAGCAACCTGACGGTATCTTCGATATGCTTCACGGAGCACGTCGAGCCCTTTCTCGCGTACAAAACGGCCACTGAAAATAAATGCGCGAGGCAGCGCTTTGGGGCAAGCCAAGCGGCGCTCACCTTCGCGTGAAAACGACTCAAAGTCGCAAGAAAGCCAGCCGCGCATCATATGCGAAGTAGAAAAGCCAAGCCGAGAGGCAAACGCTGCTTGCCGTTCACCGGAAACCCAGATTTGATCGCAAAGAGGGTGGAGATAAAAACGGGACGATACCACGCCAACCCACTGCTTTGGAGTGCCCCTCCACTGGTTATCCATACACATGATTCGAGGGACTAGACCGCGGTATTGTCTAAGTATCGAGCGGTAACCAGAAACATGCCACCCCGCGGCAAGGATCGCGTCGGGATTGAATTCCCGAAGTGCAAGTTTGAGTTCTTGCGTATTAGGCGCACCGCGCCACTCAAAATGGTGATCGAAGAAGGCGAAGTCGCCGACATCAAATGGCGCTGCGTCATCTACACGCCTGTGGGAAACGAATAGTTCTATATTGTTCGCCTGAAGCTCGCGTAGGCATGCGGCAAGGTAGCCAGACGGCCTTGTCCAGAGAACGGCGACACGAATACGCTTGGCAGGATTCGGCGGGATAGCTTTTTTGTTACTTACCGGCACCAGGGCGCTTCGCGACGTACATTGTTTAAGCACGGTTAGAATGCGACAAAATATGATGCGTGACGAATAGGATTCGCGCGGTAAATTAGCCGCATCAACTCAGCCTGCCATAACGGGTACAGTGGCACTCCCGCACTTTCGATTTTGTCGGCGATACGCGCGCGGTCTCGACGATATTGTTCGGTTAGTCGCCCGGAGCCCGTTATAGATTCGCTATGCACACGAAATTCACCAAGAATTCGAAGTGTCCGGGCGAAACGTGCGCCCGCAAGCGCCAGGTCCACGACAAGTTCGGAATCCCAGCAGGTCCGATTCTCTTCATTGAAACCGTCAATTTTTTCAAATATGCGCCGCCTAAAAAAGGTGCCCTGCTGGAAGATGTTGCAAGCGTCAGCGGCAAACCGTCGAAGATCAAATGAATCACACACACGAGCGCGACGCCTTCGGCACCCAGCTTGATCTAGAATGGATATTGCGCCCAAAAGACAATCTACTTCAGCATGCGCCTTAAAGTACCTTAATACCCAGTCCAACGCCCCCGAGGTAAACCGGTCATCTGAATTTAGATACGCCAGCACGTCACAATCCGCACAAGCGCGAAAGCCCTTATTGAGTCCGCTTGCCGGTCCACTGTCCGGCTCAAAGATTGTCAAGTCAATAGCTTTGCCGAATCGCTGTATGGTCTGGCGAGATGCGTCTTTGCTACCTGCATCAACAAGCACATACTTTAAGCACCTCCGTTCGCTGATTGACAACACTGAGCTTATCGCCTCGGCCAAGTACGCCTGCTGGTTGAAAGAAATTGTTACAACGCCGATTTTCAAATCTTTTTTTCCTCGAAACTTGGCACGCGCCTATTATGGAACGTGCGATGCTTTCGGTACACTCTGCGCAATGCGGTCATCGTTCTCGTATCGCGTATCGATGGAAAAGACGTAAATGGTAATGCTGACCAATGCCGCTATGGCTTCGAAGCGATGAGCCTACGACAATTACTCGCCGCCTAAGTACAATCGACGTTGCCGCTACCGTCAATGCTATTAGGAGTCGCTGACCGCCTCCAAGTGGGCTCAGCAGCAACGCCCAAACAGAAGTTAGTACAAAGAGGCGAACTAGCAGAGCGGCCGGTAGGCTTGCCACCCCTTCCGTGCTGAACGCATGCATTGCTCTAACTAGCAATACACCGAAGCAAAGCGCAAAGGCAACTCCGAGCAGCCCCCCCTCGAACCACAGTTGAAGCATTTCTGAGTGTGTACTAACGTTTTCCTTCGTCAGCTTGTATCTCAAAAGCTCCTTTCTTTTCAAACTAGCCTTATAGGCGGCCAATGCAGCGTCGGTATAACCTGCCCACGATCCGTGCCCTAAAAATGGTGAATGTGCAATTTCTCGTACGCCAATAAGGATTCCAGCAAGCCTTTCGTGATCAGACTCTAACCTCCGACTCGCGAACTCCGCTCCGCCTGAACGGTATGCATATGCAAGAAAGCCAGCACCAAGCGCTAGAACTAAAATGGTTGCTCCATATGAAATGAGTTGCCATCGACGGATCTGCGTCACCTTCGATAGTTGGAGACAGGCGCAGAATATACAGACGGCTCCCATGGAACGACAATCAACCAGCACATGCAGGAATCCAATCGCCAGAAGCGCCATTGGGGCAACATAGCGGCGCGACGTCCGCACCAGAAGCAGTATACATAAGCCCGCCAACGTGACGGAATAGCCAAGCTGAAGTTTCCAAACGGGCAGGAATGGATCGTGGCGCAACGCAAGCGCCCCAACTATTATTCCAGAACAGGCGTATCCGAGGACGAGCCATATCAACCGAATGCTGGACCGTCGGACTAACATGTACAATCCCGCTGTATCGACTGCGATGAAACCTAATCGGCTCCATCCGCGCAGTAGGTTCTCTGGCGCCGTGCCGACTGCGTAGTCCGACATGATATATCCGAGGAGTGATAAACCAAGACTCAACAGAATCCACCTTATGAAACTCGGCCAGCGGCTGACACTAGAGGGCCGACACGCAAGCTGGCTAGCAACATACAACAGGAGGACTATCTCGCCGATGAAGAGTTCCCCAACGAGTTGCACACTTATGGGCAGACATAGGCCAATGATCACAAGCAGGCATGCCGAACCGACAGTCACTTCACCTTTATAGGAGAGGCGGCTCTGGGTCGCCAGTAGCGACTCGTACTTTGACGTCATATTGGCAATTAAAAGGGCTAACGCTTCCTTAAGTGGACTGTTGCATCAACCATCAGCCGAACGCGCCCATCACTTACGACTTCGCCAAGCGAACTATGTATGAATGCACACTCTTCAACGTGGCACGAAGGAGCGGCGATTATAATCCGCGCTCCCTTGCTCCGCCGCAACACGATCTCGGGCAACTAGCGCATTAAGGGGGTGGGCGAGGTACGATGCACTCGACCGATGAACTTAAGGTTATCGCTCGTGTCACGCTTCTCGGTTTATTGGTGTAGCTGATTGTTAATGTTGATATTGATGGAGGTCCAACAAATAAATAGCGACAGGCCGCATCCCAATTAGTTATAGTCCAGAAGCGGCCGATCCCAGGCGACTGGTATTGTCGCGATTTGATCGAAGCATCGCACGCGCTTTGGATAATTTGCGTCTGAGACGCACCCCAATTCCCGGGGCGAAGACCTCCCTTTGCGTGCGCCGGTCCCGATCGCGATGAGGCAATATAAACTGCGGATGGGTCAGCGGTGACGCCAAATCGCAAGTAGCTCGATTTGCCAGGAAAGCATATCTATCGACGGTGTGAGTAGCTGACGGACCAAATCCAATATTGGAGACAAGGTTTGTCTTTGGCACAACAGCCAGCCAGTTATTGACGAGGCATAGGTAATGCCATTGATAGTCCCACGTATTTGGCCCAAGGCCGTGATACATACGGTCGAATATGCTCGTCCAATATGCCACGGCTCGTGGTTCTTCAACTGTTACCCCGAGGACGCCCTCACGCTTGGCTTGGGGCCATGACGTAATGTTTTTATCGTATTGTGCCCATTTGGACTTCCACGTCGCCCAACCCCAAATATAGAGCGCCTGAGAGAAGTAATAGCTATCTTGCAGATCAGGCACATCTAAGTAGTTGGTTCCGCAGATCATTGAAATGCGGTCATCATCTCTGTATTTAGCGAGAAGCTCTTGACAGAACGGAAAGAAGCTATTTACCGGCAGGCAGTCGTCTTCTAAAATGATTAGCTCATCAACGAAACTAAATGCCCAGTCGAGACCACTTATAACCCGCTCAGCACAGCCAAGGTTCCGGTCGGCGTAGTTCCGGAACACCTCGCACGGCCAGTAGACCGCCTCGGTGATCGCTCGTGTTGCCTGACAAAGTTGGTCTTCACCAGGCACATGCAATCGCGGGGCATCGGCGATGACGAATAGTTTTGAGGGACGCGCGGCGCGGATGGATTCGAAAACAGCCGCAGTTTCCTCCGGCCTATTGAATACAATGAATGCGACGGCGGATTTCAGGAATTCGTTAGTCAAGGTATTCGGCTCCGGGGAGCGGCGGGCGAGGCATGCCTCGCCCCTACAGGACTTTGTTACCGAGACGTGGCGGAAAACATCTTTGGCGTAGCGCGTTTGCACTTAGCAGGTATGCCGGCGACCATAGAATTTGGGGGTACGTCATCGAGTACGACAGCATTAGCGGCAACGACGGAATCCGCTCCGATGGTCACATCACCGACGACAACGGCACCGGCACAGAGAGTGACGCGGTCGCCTATCGTGGGATAGCGGTGGTCGCCATCGTTCCTAAGCCGCTCGCCCAACGTTACGTTTTGGAGAATCGTGCAGTCGCTGCCCATCGTTACTCGGTGCCCGATTACGATTCCAACCGGATGGCGCATCACTAGACCAGGTCCGATTCGAGCGCCAATTCGGATGTCTGCCCCGGTTCTGGCTAAGATTCGGGCGGTGATAAGGCTTGCGATGGTCGTCAGACCGCGGCAGTACAGATAGTCGGCAATACGAAATAGGACGATGGCTCGAAACCCGGGTTCACTGAAGTAATAGTAGACAAACCGATATCTCCCGCCACGGCCGCTGGTGTACCTCTCGAAATCCCTTTTCAACATTGAATCCTTACGAACAAGTACATAATTGTTAGCTTGCCTGTTTCAGTGCTATCAGATTCTGGTAACAAAACAACTCGCGGCGCAGGATGTTCGTGTCAGCAAGAGATAGTAGTGCGCCATTCCTGAGAAGCCGATGAAGGTGGTAGCCGGGCAACGCCTGCGTAAAATCGCGTATGAACGTTCTCGATAGTACGCTCATTTCATTGAACTCAAGCTGAATCGCATTTACGGATCCGGCTTCGATCAGAGCACGGGCTCCCTTGAGAACCTCAAGTTCAAAACCTTCGACATCGACTTTTAGCAGGTCCACATGTTTGAATGCCTGCGCAGCCACAAACGAGTCGATGGTAATTATCTGGACCGGTATCGATTTCGACATCCCATGGTGCAACTGTTCGATAACGCCTGGAATGAGGCTGGCATGTTCGCTTCCGGGATCCTGCTCGTAATCGTGCAATTCGGCCGTTCCCTCCGCAGATCCGACACCCGCGTTGACGGCATGTATACGCAAGGCGCCGGCGGTTGCCTGTAGGCGGGCAAAGGCGACCGGATGCGGCTCGAACGAATAAATTTCGGCACCTGGAATTTCGCCGCGGACTAGTTTGGCATATTGACCTGAATTGGCTCCGACATCGAGAACGATAGGGTTTCTGTTTTGCGCCGCAATTCTTTTAAGAAAGCGGCGCTCGTCGGACTGTGTTCCGTCGAACGAGCTTACGCCCATGCCGATGGCAGCAATCCTGAACAGAGCCCGATTGACCGGCTGAGCGGCGGGCCTCGAGAACACGAAAGGAACGGCTTTGTTCAGCAGGAGATTTCGGAGAGAGGTGGACATTGTTTTTCGCGCCTTGCGGAAAGAGGCCATCCGGTTGAAGACGGCCGCTTCCTGACGGTCGGGGTTCGGTGCTGCAGAGCTAGTGTCCTCACTAACTTTGCGGGGCTGCCGAGCCTAGGGAAGACCCGCGAGAGCAGGCCTGCGCCAGAAAGAATAGCCGACAAATGCTCGCGTCTTCATCCAGAAAATGTGACGTAATCTGCGATCCAAGAAGTCACTGAAGTAGCCGGCGACACACTGGGCCGCAAGCGTAGCAGCTGCAGAGCCCTGCGCGCCATAGGATGGAATCAGCAGATAATTAAGGGCAACGTTCAGGCTGGCGCCGAGGGCGCTTCTTTGGAGCTGCAGGCGAGAAATATCTTCGTGGACCATCTGCTGGCCGCTGACGACGCCGGCAAAGACAAATACGCCAGTCCAAATATGGATTGCTAGGATTCCGGCCGCTTCGGCGTATCGTGCGCCATAAAGCAAGGAAATGGCGAGGCGCCCGCAGAGAGTGACCGAAATCGCCAAGAAGATACTGGTTCCAGCCATGCAGTCGTAGAACCGCTGCAATCGAAAGTAGTAGAGGCGCGGCTGAGCGGTTTTCAGCGTAAGCAGCTTGGGCATGACGCTGGCGGCCACTAGAACGGGGATCGCGTACCAGATTTCGGATAATCTGAGCGCGGCCGTGTATTCTCCCACGGCGTGAGGACCGGCAAGGCTGCCGAGAAGCACCTGGTCTGTCCGCATGTAGATCATGACCAGAAGTCCAGAGAGCATGAGCGGCCAGCCCTCGATGAGCAAGCGGCGAGCTACCGGCAAGCTGACACGCCAAGCGCGCAGGCTGCGGCCATAGATGCGGTAGGCAGCAAACAGCCCTAGTTCCCCAACGGCTATTTCGGCGGCAGCGATCCAGGCGAAGGTCAAGAGAGGCGCTTTCGCGAAAACAGCCCATAGGCGGGCGAGACTCGCGAGGACGAAAGCAATGTTCTTGGCAGCGACGGAGTATTTCGATTTGGTTTTGGCCTGGAAGAAGAATTCGATGACATCGCAGGCCTGAGTGACGGCCGCGATGGAAACCAGAGCGACGATGATACGCGCCTCGGCATCACCGGGCCTAAGAATGAACGTGCTCGCCACCGCCGCCAACGTCGTCAGGATGCTGGCGGCGGCTTTCAGGAAGAAGGCAGTGCCGAGCAGCTCGGGCTCCCGATCGGGAAAGAACACGACATCCCGCACGAGGATCTGGTCGAGTCCGAGGTTCGACAGGATATTGAAGATGGCGTACAGGGCCAGCGCGTAGTTTAGAAGGCCAAATTCGTCGGGGCCCAAGTAACGAGCGACAGCCACGCCGACGATGACGCCACCGCCCATGCGCACGATGCGGTCGGAGGCCATCCAGCCGATGTTGGCGACGACATCGCGGAGACCGCGGCGGCCTTTCAATTGGGCCAGGATCATGGTTGACGTGGGTTCGCGGAGGTGATCGACGAGAGAATCAAGTCCGCGGCTGCACTTGGTTTTTACAGCCACAATGCCACACAGACGATTGCCCCATATCTACACCGAAGGAGGTTGGTTGTTCGTCACCTGGCACTTGCAGGGGAGTTTGCCCCGCGCCTTATATCCGCCTCGGGGCAAGCCCTCGGCGAGGAAAGCGTTCGTCTGGATGGACCGTTATCTGGACACAACCGGCCAGGGGCCCATGTTCCTGCGGCTTCCGGAGGTGGCCCGCTTGGTTGTCGATGGACTCGAACGCGGCGGGGCGATGGGGCTCTATGATTTACGCGCCTTCGTCGTGATGGCCAACCATGTCCACATCCTATTTTGTCCACGGCAAAAGGCTAGTGATGTGCTTCAGTGGCTGAAAGGGACCACTGCCCGGGAAGCCAACAAACTTCTGGCTCGCACCGGCCAGCCGTTTTGGCAGCGAGAGTCCTACGATCACTGGGTAAGAGACGAGCAGCAGTTGGAACGAATTGTGGCCTATATTGAAAACAACCCGGTGAAGGCTGGGCTGGTGGCCGAGGCCTCGCGTTATCCCTGGTCGAGCGCGGCGAGGATGAAGACGGCGAACTGAAGTTCGCCGCGGCACGCTGAAGCGTGCGCCACCAGCCGGCCCTGGGGTTTGTCTTTACCGAGGCGTCTCATATGCATCATCGAGCGCGGCGAGGATCAAGACGGCGAACTGAAGTTCGCCGCTGCACGCTGAAGCGTGCGCCACACCAGCGGGCGCTAGGTTTGTCTTTACCGAGGCGTCTCATATGCATCATCGAGCGCGGCGAGGATCAAGACGGCGAACTGAAGTTCGCCGCTGCACGCTGAAGCGTGCGCCACACCAGCGGGCGCTAGGTTTGCCTTTGCCGAGGCGTCTCATATGCATCATCGAGCGCGGCGGGATGAAGACGGCGAACTGAAGTTCGCCGCTGCACGCTAAAGCGTGCGCCACCAGCGGGCGCTAGGGTTTTTCCTCGCGGACGGCTTCGTAATACTGTTGATAATAGCGGCGATAGTAACCGTAGTAGTAATAGCTGTCGCTGAGTTCCTTTTTCACCTGGTTGAGCACCAAGCCGAGGACATTGGCCTGAATGCGGCGGAGCGTCGCGAGAGCGGTGGCGGCGGCTTTACGCGTGGTTTCGCCAGCAAATGCGATCATCAGGACGCCGTCGGCAGCGGCCGCCATCTGCAACGGTTCAGCGAAACCGAGAATGGGCGGTGCGTCGATGAGGACGAGGTCGTACTCTTTGGCGGTCTCATCGAGAATATCGACCATCATGGGTCCGATGAGGTCGGAGGCGCGGCGGGAAGCGGGGCCGGAGGGAATGACGAAGAGATTGGGCCGGTCGGGGACGGGGACAACGACATCGCGCCACCCGAGAACTCCGGTGAGAACGTCTGAGAGACCCACGGAAGGCGCGATGTTCAAGCGACGGTGAACGGACGGACGCCGGAGGTCGGCGTCGATGAGAAGCGTCTTCTTGCCCTGGTCGGCATGGGCGATGGCGAGATGGATGCAGGTGGTGGATTTGCCTTCGCCGGGTGAGGCGCTGGTCACCAGAAGCGAGCTGAGCCGACGCTCGGAATCGGTCAAGAGGATGGCGTTGCGCAGAGTTCTGACGGCCTCCTGATAGCTCGACATCCCTTCATAACCGCCGACCGCTCCAGAGGATGCGGGTTCAGCAACCGCATCTCCATTTCCGTTTTTGGAAGCGGAGGAAAGGCGCAACATGCGGCTGGGCGATTTGATGGCCGGAAGAGTGCCGACGATATCGATCTGAAGGGTGCGCATGACCTCTTCGGGATCTTTGAGCGTGTTGTCGAGCGCATCGGAGAGAACGGCGGCTCCGACGGCGAGGAGCGACGCCAACACGAACGCGATCAACAAATTGAGCGAGACTCTTGGAAACACGGGGGAGCGGCCGGGGCGAGCAAAGTCGGCGATACGAATGGCGCTGCTCTGGAAACCGGCGTTGATGCCGGCCTCGCGGATTTTTCGCTCAAGTTCCTCATAGAGCTGCCGGTCGGCTTCGGCGCTCTGCTTCAGGCGCATGTATTCGTAGGCACGGACATTGAGCGCGTCGGATTCGGCCTTCGTCGAGGCAACGGCTTTGCGGAGCATTTCCTCGCGATCGACAGCCTGGCGGTAATCGACATTCACGCGCAGAGCGACTTGCGCCTTTTCGACTTCGAACTGGCGCATGACTTCGGCGAGCTCATTGGCGGCTTTGCGGTACTCCGGATGATTGACTCCATAAGTGCTGCCGACGGTAGCCATTTTCTGTTGGGCGGCTTGCACGAGCTCCTGAAATTTGGCGAGCGACTGGCCCTGTGGCGAGGCCTCGGCGGCGGCGAGGGAATTACTTCGGATGGAATTGTAGGCGGCCTCTTTGCGAACGCGGTCGGCCTGCGCGTTGGTGTATTCGGTGTTGAGCTGCAGGAGGCGCGCGGACAGAATGTTGGTCTTTTCTTCAGGGTTGATGACGTTCAGCTCTTTATCGAAAGCGGCGAGAGCCTGGCTGGACTGCTCCATTTTGGCGCGCAACTCGTCGATTTGCTTCTCCATGAAGCTGGAGAGACCAGCGGAAGAATGGAGGCGGATATCGTACGTGTGCTGCAAGTAGGACTGAGCAACGGCGTTCGCGACGTCGGCGGCAAGCTGCGGGTCCGGGGAGCGATAGCTGATATGCAGCAGGAAGCTATTCGGCGGACGGGTGACCTTCAGGTTCTTCAACACAATTGGAGCATTGATCACACGCCGGGCATTCTCGGGATTGTCGCTTTCGATTTGCTTTTCGCGTTTGAGCAGATCGTATTTGAGCGCGACAGGCCGGACGACAGCATCGGATTGAATGAGCTCGACTTGAGTGGTGAGGAACTCGTCGGCATCGTTGCTGGCAGTTTCGGTGGAGTCCTGACCGACGATGCCGGAGGGCGCATGCCGATCGATATCAATCCGGACGGTCGCTTCGTAGATCGGCTGGAGACGCGAGGAGACGACAAATGTGGCGATCATGCACACGGCGACGAAGGCCAGCATTCGCCATGCATTACGCCGAAGAATCCAGAGATAGTGCGAGAGCGGGACAGGCGGCTCTTCCTGATCAGACTCGATGAAGGGAGGAGCAGCGTAACGAGGAAATCGCTCCAACTCCATGCCCGGAGAGGGGTAGGGTTCAATTTGATGAGAAGCCATTCGGAAAAGGTTCTTAGGCGTATTAGTGGCGATAGACGAGCACGCCCGAGGTGGTGGAGGCGCCAAAGCCGGCGATGCGGTCGAGGACGGTGGCGGTGAGGCGGCGCTTGCTGTTGTCGGGGATATAGAGGATGTCGTCAGGCAGCACGGGGATGTCCGGGGACTTGCGGTCCATGATTTGTTTCAGCGGAACTGGAATTTCGGTTCGAGCTCCGTTCGCAGAGACCCGACGGTAAATGTAAGCGGTTTTGGCGGTAAACGGCAGAACACCCTGGCTGAGCGCGAGCGCTTTCAAGAGTGTTGTTTCGGCAGTTTCCTGGATAGGGTAGGCGCCCGGCAACCGAACGTTGCCGGTGACAAAGATCTTGCCACCCTGGGGCACGCGGATGTTTTCTCCGCCGTAGAGCGGGATGTCATAAAGGGGATCGGTGGTTTCGAGCAACGCTTTGGCCGGGATGCGCTGCGTCACTTGCGTGGTCTTGCCGTCGGAATCGGTGACCGGCCGGGTCACGATGATGTCGGCGCCGGCATCGTCGGTGAGTCCTTGCGCTTTCGTGACGGCGTCGAGGAGCGTCGTGCCGGGCAGCGCCTGGAACGTGAGGGGGTTGCGAACAGCGCCGATGACGCTAACGGGGCGACTTTTGTACTCGGCAACCGCGACAGACACGACGGGGTCGACCAGGATGCCTTCCTTCTGTAGTTCCCCGGCGATGGCGGTCTCGATCTGGTTGGGAAGCTTACCGGCGACCGCGATCTTTTCGGTCAACATCGGCAGACGGATTTTGCCGTCGGACCCGATGCGGACCGTGCGGGTGAGCTCGGGAGAATCGTAGACCGAGATGGCCAGGAGGTCGTCGGGGCCAACGGGCTGGCTCGGGAGGTTGTAGACCATCGTGGGGGCCTGCTGGTCGGCGTTGACAGGCGCGGGGACCTGGGCGAAGAGGACGGTAGAGGCGAGAATGAGGAGGAGGAGCTTCATAGGGTCAAACGGGAGCTGGCGGCCGGAGGCCGCGGGGAGCTGCGCAAGCGCGGGAGCTGGCGGCCGGAGCCGCGGGAAGCTGCCCCTGCGGGGCGGAAGGTAAAAGACAAAGGCTGAGCGCGGATTCCGATTCCTTTCCGATTTCCATTCCGAAGACGGGAGCTGCGCGGCCGGAGGCCGCGGGGAGCTGCGCAAGCGCGGAAGCTGGCGGCCGGAGCCGCCGGAAGCTGCCCCTGCGGTGCGGAAGGTAAAAGACAAAGGCTGAGCGCGGATTCCGATTCCTTTCCGATTTCCATTCCGAAGACGGAAGCTGCGCGGAGCGCGGGAGCTGGCGGCCGAGCC
>KB906767.1:2995303-4207081 GCA_000381625.1 Bryobacterales bacterium KBS 96 | reverse complement strand
GGCCGAGCCGCCGGAAGCTGCCCCTGCGGTGCGGAATGCAAAAGACAAAGGCTGAGCGCGGATTCCGATTCCTTTCCGATTTCCATTCCGAAGACCGGAGCTGCGCGGGGCGCGGGAGCTGCCCCTGCGGTGCGGAACGTGAAAGACAAAGGCTGAGCGCGGATTCCGATTCCTTTCCGATTTCGATTCAGAAGACCGGAGCTGCGCAACCGTCGAGAAAGTCTCGACGCGGCACGCACGAGTGCGTGCGCCACGGCTTACGTTAGGTTGCGGCGGCACGGCGCGCCGAGGCGGTGTTTTTCAGGAACCAGTTATAGGTCGAGCGGAGGCCGTCCTCCAACGAGATACTCGCGCGCCAGCCGAGGTTACTCAGGCGCGTGATGTCCAGTAACTTGCGAGGTGTGCCGTCCGGTTTTGACTCGTCGAATACTAACGCGCCGGAGTAATTGACTATGCGGGCTATCAGTTGAGCTAGTGCGGCTATCGTTATATCTTGACCCGTGCCGACGTTGACGATGCCGGGTTCGTCGTAATGCTCCATCAGAAATAGCGCCGCGGCGGCGAGGTCGTCCACATGCAGAAATTCGCGGCGAGGCGCGCCCGTGCCCCAGATCGTGACCTCCGGGCGGCGTTCGGCTTTGGCCTCGTGAAATTTGCGCAGCAGCGCGGGCAGCACGTGCGAGTTGTCCAGATCGAAATTGTCGCCGGGACCGTAGAGGTTTGTCGGCATCAGCGAGATGGCGTTGAATCCGTATTGCGCGCGGTAGGCCTGGCAGAGCTTGATGCCGGCGATTTTGGCGATGGCGTAGGGCTCGTTGGTAGGCTCGAGGGCGCCGGTGAGGAGATGCTCCTCTTTCATGGGCTGCGGCGCGTGCTTGGGATAGATGCAGGAGGAGCCGAGGAACAAGAGCTTTTTGACGCCGTGACGCCAGGCGGAATCGATGACGTTGAGTTCAATGGCGAGGTTGTCGCGGAGGAAATCGGCCGGATAGGTCGCGTTGGCCAGAATGCCGCCGACTTTGGCGGCCGCGAGGAAGACGTATTCGGGGCGCTCGGTTGCGAAGAGATGGTCGACGGCGGCGCGATTGGTGAGGTCGGTTTCGCGGCGGGTTTTCGTTATGAGGTTGCGGTACCCTTGCGCGCGGAGAGCGCGGAGGATGGCGGAGCCGGCGAGGCCGGTGGAGCCGGCGATGAGGAGCTTCGATTCAGAGGTCATGCTTCAGTTAGGGAAGCTGGCGGGCGCGGAGCGCGGAAGCTGCGCGGAGCGCGGAAGCTGCGCGGAGCGCGGAAGCTGCGCGGAGCGCGGAAGCTGCGCGGAGCGCGGAAGCTGCGCGGAGCGCGGGAGCTACGCGGAGCGCGGGAGCTGCGCTGGAGCGCGGGAGCTGCGAAGAGCGCGGGAGCTGCGTCGGAGCGCGGAATAAGAAACCATGAGATATATCGACTCCGGAGCCCACGTTATTCGTGCATGAATGGTGGACCTGCAAGACGTGTCACCGACCTCGTCGTCTGGAGACTCGCCCATGAGTTGACGTTGGGGGTGTACCAGATGACCGGAACCTTTCCGAAGTGGGAATTGTACGCGCTCGGAGATCAGATGAGACGAGCGAGCGTCTCGGTGCCGGCGAATATTGCAGAGGGCTTCCGGAAGCGTACGCAGCGCGAGAAGCTGAGATACCTGAATATCGCTGAGGCATCTCTTGAAGAATTGAAATATTACCTTCTGCTGGCGCAGGACCTAGGGTACGCGAAAACACAAGAATTGACGCAACTGGCGGGACGCGCGGAACTCTATATTGCACGATATGCGGGCGCTATTCGGGCCAAGACGGAAGCCGCCTGATTAGCCGGTGGCGGCGAGGCGCGCCTGGTTTACGTACATTTCGTCGCGGGCGAGGCGCAGGTCCGATTCCACCATCGTCGAGACCAGCGTTTTGAAGGATGTCTTCGGAGTCCAGCCAAGAGTTTCACGGGCCTTGGTGGAATCGCCCAGTAAGTAGTCGACTTCCGTCGGACGGAAGTATTGGGAATCGATTTCAACGTAGCGGCGCCAGTCGATGTCGAGACAAGAAGCGGCTTCTTCCAAAAATTGGCGGACCGAGTAAGACTTGCCGGTGGCGATGACGAAATCGGCGGGCTCGGGTTGCTGGAGCATGAGCCACATGGCTTGGGCGTAGTCGCCCGCAAAGCCCCAGTCGCGTTTGGCGTCGAGGTTGCCGAGGAAGAGCTTGTCCTGGAGACCGAGCTTGATGCGGGTGAGCGCGCGGGTGATTTTGCGTGTGACAAACGTTTCGCCGCGGCGGGGCGATTCGTGATTAAACAAGATGCCGTTCGAGACGAATAAGTTGTAAGCCTCGCGGTAGTTGACGGCATACCAGTGAGCCGCGACTTTCGAGACCGCGTAGGGGCTGCGCGGGTAGAACGGCGTTTCCTCATTCTGCGGCGGAGGCGCGGCGCCGAACATTTCCGAAGATCCAGCCTGGTAGAAGCGCACGCGACGGCCGGTGTGCTCGATGTGATCGCGAACGGCTTCGAGGAGGCGGAGCGTGCCGAGGGCGTCGGCGTCAGCGGTGTACTCGGGGAGCTCGAACGAAACCTTGACGTGGGATTGGGCGCCGAGGTTGTAGATTTCGTCGGGAAGCGCCTTTTCGATGATGCGGCGGAGGACGGAAGAGTCGGTGAGATCGCCGTAGTGGAGGATGAGGCGGCGGCCGGCCTCGTGGGGGTCGGCGTAGAGGTGATTGATGCGCTCGGTGTTGAAGCTAGAGCTGCGACGAACGATGCCGTGGACGGTGTAGCCCTTCGAGAGTAACAGCTCGGTGAGGTAGGAGCCGTCCTGGCCGGTGATGCCTGTAATGAGAGCGTGCATAGGGAGCGGCGGAGCCGCGGGAGTAGCAGGCGGAGCCTGCGGAAGCTGCCCCGGAGGGGCGGGAGCTGCGCCGGAGCGCGGGAGCTGCGAAGAGCGCGGAAGATGCGCTAACGCGCGGGAGCTGCGCGGAGCGCGGGAGATGCGCGGGGCGCGGAAGTGGCGGGCAGAGCCCGCGGGAGATAGAAGAATTGGGGCCGGGGCTTCGTAGAGCCCCGGTCTATTTGTTACTTCATCCGTGCAGTGTGGAGCTATTCGACGCTGGAATCACGCCGAACCTTTGACTAGCCGCGAGAGGCGTTCGACCTCGGCGGCCAGAACCGTGAATTTCATTTTGAGTTCGAAGAGCTCGGATTCGGCGGAGCCGGGCTGGAAATCA
Organism: Bryobacterales bacterium KBS 96; assembly: GCA_000381625.1. Classification (GTDB taxonomy): domain Bacteria; phylum Acidobacteriota; class Terriglobia; order Bryobacterales; family Bryobacteraceae; genus KBS-96. The sequence goes on along the minus strand of KB906767.1, from coordinate 4,203,839 downwards.
TCTTCTAGAATGATGCGCTGCATGGCGGCGCGGGCCAGTTCGGAGACGCTGCGTGCTCCGGTTTTGGAGCAGGCGCCCTGAAGACGCCGAAATTCTTCGCCGGAGAGGCGGAAGCTGATCATTTTGGATTTGCGTGTGGAATCGGGCACGTAGGACTCGGCGAGGTGGGGCTGGCGAGGGAATGCCTCGCCCCTACAGCGGCAGAATTAACCGCTTTATGCGGCGCGGACGTAGGCGCTATCGACTTCAGCGCTGACGGAGCGCTGAAGGAGATCGATTGAAACGATGAGGCGGTGATCGCCGCGGTCGCCGATCAGAATTCCTTCGACATTTGCAAGCGGGCCGGAGTGAAGCCGGACACGCTGGCCGATGTGCAGGAACGGATGCGGACGGCAGAGCGCACCGGAGCGAACGACGGCCTGGACGCCTTCGACCTGGCCGGAAGCAACGGGTGTGGGCTCGGCGCCGAAACCGACAATGTATTCAACGAAGGGCGCGGAGAGCACGGGGAAACGATCGTTCCAATCGATTTTACAGAAGAGATAACCGGGAAATAGAGCGGATTGGACCGACTTAATTCGGTCGGAATATCTCCGGCGCTCGGTGTAAGTGGGGCAAAATGTCTCGATCCCGCGGTTGAGGAGCACGTCGGCGACGGAGTGCTCGGCGCGGGTACGAACCTTCACGGCGAACCAGGGGAGGCCCTGGGCCGAGTAGTTCGGGTAGGCTACCGCCATTTTTGTCACATTCCCCGTACTAGATGTACTGGGACTTTTTCGTGTTAAGTGCCGGAATGCTTACAATAGCAGCACTAACACGACGCGTCAATCCAAAATGTATGACAAAAGAGATAATTTCAAAAAATTAGGTGATAATTTTTAAAACACGCCGGAATACTGATGATTTGCAGAATAATGAGTGTTGGAATTCGAGCAGACACAAGAGGAGCGCCGGATAGTCCGCGCGATAGCGGGTTAGGGCCGCAGCAGAAAGGGGCGCATCATCTCGTTGTCCTCGTGTTCAAGCATGTGACAGTGCCAGACGAAGCGGCCGGGCTCGCCGTGGAAGGGGACGATGATACGGGTGACGTGCGCCGGAGGGCACAAAACGATGTCCTTCCAGCCATGTTCTTCGGGGGGCGCGGGGATGGTGCGGCGGGTAAAGACGATTTCCGATGTGCGCCGCTGACGGGCGACATCGAATCGCCGGCGGTCGAGGAGTTGAAAGTGGACGGCATGCAGATGAATCGGGTGGGTATCAATTGTCGTGTTGGCAATTTCCCAGATTTCAATGCTACCGTTAACGGGGTCTTCCGTAACGGGGTCCATGTATCGCAGTCCGTTGAGCAGCAGGCGCCCGTTGGCGGCGGGGTCCTCTTGTAGCGTGAGGCGACGGGTCTTCACGGCTATTTCCTCGCGCAGCGGAGTCACTTGCGCGAGGCGAGGCGGGACTTCGCTTGAATCCAAGCGTGAGGTTAGGGGACGACGAACCCGGAATTGCATTACGAGCCGTGGAATGAGCCCGCCGCCGGAAGGATAAGGCGCGCGCGCATTGTTCATCAGCGTAATGTGGCGGCCCTCGCGACCGCTGAAATCGACGACGGCATCGACCCGCTCGCCGGGCACGAGCAGCAAGGCGCGACGCTGGGCCGGCGCGGACAGGAGTCCGCCATCAGTTCCGATCTGCACCAGCGGTTGTCCCGGCACGAGCGACAGTTGATATACGCGGGCGTTGGAGGCGTTGAGGAACCGGAAGCGATAGCGGCGGGGCTCGACGTCGAGGAAGGGCGACACACGGCCGTTGACCAAGATGGTGGTTCCGAAAAACTCGGGAACCCAGGGGGAATCGCTCATGGGGCCAACCGGATAAGCAAGTTGACCGCGCGCGTCGAAGATGCGGTCCTGTATTACGAGCGGAATGTCGTAGGGACCGGAGGGCAGACGCAACCTGTCCTCTTCGGGGTCGCGAATGATGTAAAAGCCCGCGAGGCCCATGATCGCGTTGAGGCGCGTGATGCCCATTGCGTGGTCGTGATACCACAAGGTCGCCGCCGGCTGATTGTTGGGATAGACGGTGTGCTGCGTGTGGCCGGGGGAGATCCAATCCTCGGGGTTGCCATCGCTGCTTGACGCGACGTGTCCACCGTGGAGATGGATGACGGAGCGTACTTCGGGAACATTTTTGCCGGCTCCATCGAGATTGTGATCGACGGCCAGACGATGGCGAAGGGGCAGGTTGTTCACCCAATCGATTGTGACGGTCTGGCTGCGATTGGCCGTAATGGTGGGACCGGGCATGGCTCCATTGAATCCCCACAGGATGGTGGGGGGGAGATCGCGGTGAACCTTTTGACGAAACTCGGACAATGTAATCCGGTAGTGCTGCGAGCCGGCGGCTCCGGAAACGGGCTTTACTATGCGGGGGACGGGCAACGGATCGACGAACGGCTCAAGGCGTATGCCGCTAAGCTGAGTCAATCCCGGTTCCTCATCCTGCGCGAGCAAGCACGCGGGAGACAATGCTGCGGCGGAGGATAGTTTGAGGATTTCTCTGCGCGTAAATTTCAATTCGTGCGGCTCCGTTGGGGAAGTTGGAGGAGCGACGATGAGACGCGGCGGAGTTTTAGACGAGGAAGCGCGCAGCGGCGCGTGAACGCGCAGCGGAAGATGTCCGGTTCGTGGAAGACATCCGCTCGGTTGAAGACATCCGCTCCCTGACGGTCGCGGTTCGGCGCCAGCAATCGGGCGCTACACGGCTTCCGGAAAACCCGCTTGCTGACGCAAAGCGGCTCCGTGTCGAGGTTACCCGGAAGCAGAGCCGCCGCACGTGAGTGCGCGAGTCGAAAGGTAGCGCGACGGGCGAGGCATGCCTCGCCCCTAGAGTGGTGGGGCGTCACGTGGGTCATCGGGCCTCCGCGAGGCAGGCCGGCGCAATTTGAACGCGCGCGGACGTCCGATTGATGGCTAGTTTTGCCGGAGCGAGGGAGCGATGGAAATGCGCCGCGAAGGCATCCAGGGCAGGCACCACGGCAATTTCGGGAACGGCGTCGTCGCGAGTGAGGGAACGCGAATAGACAATTCCTGTTTTGCAGGGCTGCAGTGCGGCTGCAAGGGTCGAGGAATCATCCTGCGATTCTGTTGCCCCGGCGATGAGAAGCCATTGTCCGCCGGAAGTTATCGAGATTGCTCGTCCTTCTTCGTTGCCCGATTGACCGAGCCGCGCGGCGTAGGACAAGCGCCGCCCGTTGGCGACGATCCCGGCGATCAGAATATTGCCGCGGTCGCGCGATTCGGAAGACAGCCGGGCGGACGCGACACGACCCGTCACAAATACAGTTCCGGCTCCGTCGAGAGCGAGCGCTGTTGGTTGCGAGTCTTGTAATAACGTGGACCACAAGAGGCGCGATCCGGACGAGTTCAATACAGAAACGAAACCTATCTTTTTGCCGTGCGCGCTGCTGGTGGTATCACCTGACATTAGTAAGACGGATTGATGCGGATAGGCGGCCGCCGATGTTACACCCGTGATGTAGACGTTTTTTTCGCGGTCAACTCGAATCGCGGCGATCTCATTCTCTACGTCGGCCGTGTAAGTCACATAAAGCGGCGCGGTGGCATTGGGTTTAGAGGTATCCAACATCATTACGAAACCATGAAGTTGGGACTTATCGGCGATTTGTGTTTGAAGGGCGCCGGGAGTGGGGGCGAGACAGGCAGTTGTATTTCCGGCGATCCAGGCATGTCCCGCGTCATCAACGGCAAGGGCGGCAACGGACATAAATCCATCTCCACAGGAGCGGATCACGGAATCGTAAGTGACGCTGCCGTTCGGCGCGTACTTTCGCAGCTCCACGTCGGCAAATGAATGCAGCGCGATATACAAATTGCCATGGGAATCGACTGCGGCGGCATCCGCGATGTCGGCCTCCAGGCTTTCCAGGTTTTCGCGGTATAAGTTCAGACCGGCAAGATACCCGGAGAATGGCTCGTTGGCTCCGGCCGGTTCCGACGCAGCCCATAACAACGGCGGCCTTTGATTCGACGGGCTGCAGACAGGCATTTCAAACGTGCCGACGGGTTCACAGAAACTCATGTTTTTCGAGGGCAGAAACCGGAGGCCCTTCACTTCGGCGTTTCCCGCTCCATCCACGCTTACGCGCACTGTGTGGAGACCATCGCTAACCGACGACTTCAAATTGAGTTCGATGGCAAGCCGCTGAACAGGCGTGATGATCCTGTTTTCATAGACGACCTGGTTATCGACCGCAATCGTATAGCGGTCGATGGTTTCCCCGCCGGGAGCGTTGGCTTGCGCGCTGATGTGAAAGATTTTGGGAAGCGTGGAATCCGCGGCGTTCAGCGAGGGATTCGGGTAGCAAATGAAAACGCCGGGCTGCCGGTGTTCACTTCCACAACTTGTTTGCGCGTAAACAGCCTGACATAACAGCAGCCCGATCGCGGCGCCACAGCGGAGGAAACTTCCTTGCATCTAAATTTGCGGGGACATCTCGTTTCACTGTACTACCCGATAAAGGCTGCATGGGGCCGCAGCGGGCGAGGCACGCCTCGCCCTTACACGAAGATTCAAGGCGCGCAATCGTTCCGCGCGGTTCAGCTTCGGGTGAGAAGCACGATGGCGTGGCATTCGCAGGAGAGGCCCTGGCCGACGGGGCCGACGGTTTCGGCCGTTTTGAATTTTACGCTGACGGATGACAGCGGGAGGCCGAGAGCGGATGCGAGGCGTTCACGGATGGGAGTTCGGAAGTTCTTGAGTTTGGGGCGTTCGAGAATGACGGAGGCGTCGACGTTGGCGATGCTATAACCTCCATCGGCCGCGAGTTTCTGGGCGTGAAGGAGGAACTGAATGGAACCAGCGCCGCGCCACTCGGGAGCGGTATCGGGAAAGTGCAGGCCGATGTCGCCGAGGGCCAGGGCTCCAAGAACGGCGTCGGTGATGGCGTGGGAGAGGACATCGGCATCGGAATGACCGGCGAGACCGAACTCGCTGGGAATGGTTATGCCACCGAGAATAAGAGGCCGGCCGGCTTCAATGCGATGAGTATCCCAGCCTTGGCCGATGCGGAACGGAAGCTCCATCGCTAGAGCCGGATGCCCGCGCTTTCGAGCGAGAGATAGAGGCGGGCGAGCTCCATATCGGCGGGCTTGGTGATTTTGATGTTGCGGTCGGTGCCGGCGACAACCGAGACCTCGACTTGTTCAAGGCGCTCGACGAGTGAGGATTCATCGGTGCCGATAAAGAGGTCCTGGCGAGCGCGCTCAAAGGCAGTCTTCAGGAGATCGGTTTTGAAGACCTGAGGCGTTTGCGTGAGGATGAGGCGCTCGCGGGGGAGGGTGGCGCGAACTTTATTGCGGTGAACCTGCTTCACCGTATCGACGGGAACAATGCCCACGATGGCGGCGCCTGTTTCACCGGCTTCGCGGATAACCTTCTCGATGGTCTCGATTTCGATGAAGGGGCGGACAGCGTCGTGGACAGCGACGAGATCGGTATTGGGACCAATGGTGGCTAACGCGTGCTCGACCGACTGCTGGCGGCTTTCACCGCCTTCGACCGTGCGAACGGTCTTAGCGAAACCCTGGTGAGAGAAGATTTCAGCGGCCCAGGGAAGATCGTCGGGGCGGAGGGCGACGACGATTTCTTCGACAAGGGGGCTGGAGACAAACTTACGGATGGTGTGGATGAGAATGGGCGAGCCGTTAAGAAGCATGAACTGCTTACGGCTGATGCCTTCCTTTTCGGGGGCTCCACGGCCCATGCGGGTACCGAGCCCGGCGGCGGGTATGATGACAGAGACTTTCATGAATGGGCCGCAAGCGGCAAGCTTGTCATTTCATGATAAAGGAACGGGCGGCGAGATTAGTCGCCGAGCGCAAAAGAAGCGGGTAAAGACGTCCGTTCCCTGACGGTCGCGGTTCGGTGCAGGTGACCGGGCGTCTTCATCAACTGGGGTGGCCCACAGGGCCATGGATTCCGTTGAAGACGCTCTGATAGCGCTGGGCATGCTGTTGTCCGAACCCGCTCGCTCACGCGAGGCGGCTCTGAGTGGAGGCAGCCTGGAAACGAGCCGCGGCAGGTCAGTGCGGATGCCGGTAAAAGACGTCCCTCCCCTGACGGTCGCGGTTCGGTGCAGGTGACCGGGCGTCTTCATCAACTTGGGTGGCCCACAGGGCCATGGATTCCGTTGAAGACGCTCTGAAAGCGCTGGGCATGCTGTTGTTCGAACCCGCTCGCTCACGCGAGGCGGCTCTGAGTGGAGGCAGCCTGGAACGAGCCGCCGCACGTCAGTGCGGATGCCGGTAAGACGTCCGCTCCCTGACGGTCGCGGTTCGGTGCAGGCACCCGGACGTTTTCATCCTGCCCCACCAAGTGTATTCATCTATTCGGCAAATACTCCGATTGGCGGAAGCCGTGCACGCGGAGATAGAAACTGAAGACCGCCTCCCTCCAATCCAATTGCAGCTTCTTCAATGGCCCATAGTTCGGGGGCCATCGCGCGGCGTGCGTCTCCCAGCGCAGTTGAGGATAGTGGCGGAGGATCAGCGCGGTTCGCGGCAGATGATACGGAGAGCTGATCACCTCCGCCGTGCGCCAGCCTTTCGCTTCCATGATTTTGTCCGAATAGTAGATGTTCTGGACCGTATCGTGGGCTTGATTTTCTTCAAACACGGCGGACGCAGGCACACCATTCGCCTCGGCAAGCATCGCCATAGCATGTGCTTCCACAAACCGGTTGTGGGCAGCAGTGCCGGTCATGATGATGTGGTTGCTGGTTCCCTTCCTGAACTCGCGAACACTTTCCATCACGCGCTCGCGCTGCTCCGGTGTTGGCGATCCATCCGCCTTGGTCGGGCATCCAAGCACAATCAGCGCGTCTACATGGCCGAGCTGGGCGTTTTCATGGGGCGCCAAGAAATAAAAGCCCAGAATGACCGCGGGATATAGCAAGCAAAGGACAACGAGAACGAGCAACACCCGTCGCGCGATTCGCATAGATACAGAGTACCTATAGCATCTCGCGACCAACAGAAAGCGGGCGGCTAGATCGATGCGAAAACTACCGCCGCTGTTTCCGGCTTCTCAGAAATGGATTCGCGCCGCATATTGAATTTCACGGCCGTAATTTCCAGCCGCGACTCCAGTGCTCTGCCCCATGGTGCCGCTCCCGATACCCGTGTCGGGATCGCTCTTGATGAACGTATTCGGCAGATTGTAAAACTCCATTCGGAGTTCAAGGGAAATACGCTCGGTGATCGGGAAATATTTGACCAGCGTTGAGTCTAACTGCCAAAAGCGCGGGCCGCGAAGTCCGTCGTAGTACCACGGATTGGTTCGGGGCGTGTAAGCCGCCGGCACTTGGAACACGGCCGGATTGAACGCGTCGCCCGCGGGAACATTCGCGCGCGGATCGCCCGTCACATCAGCCTGCTGAAACGTGAGCAGGTTGCCGCTACTCCACATCAACATACTGCTGGTCGTCCAACCACCGATTACGCCTTCCAAAATCGGATTGATGTTATTCGCGAACTGGCGTCCCTTTCCAAACGGGAGATCCCAGGTGCCGGAGACACGGAGGCTGTGCCGCGGATAGGCACGATCCAGCATCGTGAACTTGTTATCGTACTGGTCGATCGCATTGAAATACTGGTCGTGGTATTCGCGATTGTAGTTATAGGCCAACAGGAAGCCGATGCCATTGCCCATTCTCCGTTCGGCTTTCAGTTGCAATGCATAGTAGTGATCACTGCTGCCCGGCCAGGCGTTGAGATTCAGGTCGCCGTACTGGGGATAGGGCCGCAACAACTGACTGACCGGCACAGTTTGCTCCGTCGCCAGCGTGCCCGGCATCTTATCCGGCGGCAGGAGACCGTAGAACGGGTTGCTCACGGCCTGGTCCGTGGCGCCTTTGTACTGATAGATCAGCCGCGGATCCACCATATTGAGGTTGTACGAATAGTTGCCGCCCCACATGCTCGGGTCTTGTGAGTTATGACTAAAGTTCGTGAAGAACGTCGCTTCCGTAAAGAGGTTCCACGGCATCTGCCGCTGCAGAGAGACATTGAAGCGGTCGTTCATCGGAACTTTCAGACTCTGGTTCCACCAACTCACGCTGTTGCCGACCTCCGTATAGGCGCCAAGAGCCGACCCTGCGGGAAGTTGCAGTGCATTCGACCCGGCGGGAAATGGATTGCTGATAAAAGTACGCGGACTGCCTTCAAGCGGATCGAGCGCGGCAGTCGATTGCGAGAAACCATACGTGGGCAAGCCGCCGGTTTCCGGATGAACGGTAACCATCGGAACCGCATAGCGAGCATAGCCGGCGCGGAACGACATCTTATCGCTGAGGCGCACCGCGATACCCACACGCGGAAGGAACGTATTCTTCGGCGCGTTGTACATTCTCGGATTCGCATCGCTGGTGAACACGAGCGCGCCGTTCCACTTATAAGGAATGGTGGAAATAGCGGTCACCTCCGCGGGCATGGACGGCGGATTATCCGCCAGCGCGGGAAGCGCCTGGTTGAGATTGAGGTCACGATTCAGCATTCGCGTTTCTTCAGCCGGCGCTGTTTCGTATTCCCAGCGCAGGCCTAGATTCAGAGTGATTTTGCGATTCAGCTTGATGTCGTCCTGAAAATAGTAGGCCCATTGCTGCTGGTGCATGTCGAGGAGCGGCTGGATGTTGGCGTTGCCGGTGTTGACCACGCCTAGCAGCGCGGAGGCGTACATATCGCCCGATGTTGAGGCATTGTAGCCAAGGAACGAGCTACCGGTGTCAATCGAGTTGAACGTGAACCCGCCGGGCCCGGGGGCGCCGTCCTGATCGTAGGAGTAGCGCATTTGCCAACCGGCTTTCATATGGTGGATGCCGGCCTCATGGGTGATATTGACGGTTGGATTGTGAGAGCGGCCGTGTACAATCCACCAACCGCTCAGCCCGGAACTGGCGGAGCCGTTACCGCTGAAATTGAAGTTTGGATAGTAGATGCCGGGAAGCGCCGACAATACGGGTTTATACCAACCGTTAGGCCAGAATGAATTCCACACGCTCTCGTCTACTTTGGCCCATTGCGAATCGTAGTCGTCTTCGACATAGGTAGAGCCGAAGCGGAGATCTATGGTGGTTCGCGGGCTCGCGATATAGAGGAGATCAATTGCGCCATTCAGGGCGTCCATTAATCCGCCGTTATCGGAACGGACGGCAATCGTGCCGCCCCAATTGGGGTTATCCAAACGAGTCTGGTATTTCGAAAAGCGCGAATAGAGACGCCATTTATCGCTGATGTTGTAATCGACCCGATCGGAAATGTTCCAGTACTTGATCCACCAGGCATAAGTCGTCTTAAAGTTATTCACGCCCGACAGATCGTCTCCGGCACGATTGGGTTTCCAGAGATCGTTGACGGCCTTGGCTCCGGCGGGGTCAAAGCGGCTCGCGGGAATGACATTATTGGGGAAGAGGGTCCGGCTGGCGGTAGAAGTGGCAGGATCGAAAACCGTCGTAAGCGGATCGAAAATTTGCCGCAAGTTCCCATCGGGCGTGAGCGCCTGCGAAAAGTCCCCATTGCGTTCGGCATCGGTGGGAACCGTGGAGATATTGCTTGACGGCTGTGTCGTCTTCCACTGTTCATAACTGAAGAAGTTGAATAGCTTGTTTTTGAGAATCGGCTGTCCGATGGTCCCGCCCCAAATATGATTCCGTATGACGCTTTCCTCCCTGGTAATGCGATTCGTCATCGCATTCAAGGCGGGATTGCGTCCGAAATAATAGCCCGTTCCATGAATGTCGTTAGTGCCGGTCTTATGCGAAAGAGTCATTGTTCCGCCGGCGGAAAAACCGTATTCGGCGTCAGTTGCATTTTGTTGAACAGAGACTTCCTGAACGGCATCCATTGGCAAGTTATAAGATCCGCGTGCCGAGATATTCAGCGACACTCCGTCTAACTCAAGGTCGTTTTTTCCGCCCGTGGAACCGCCGATGTCGAGGCCTCCGGAAGACCACATATAAAACGGGTTGCGATGGCCGACGTCCCAGTATCGATTGACCACGGCCGGATCCAGCAGCGCCAGGGTAAACGGATTTCGCGCCAGCACCGGGGTGTCTTTCAGCAGTTGGCCTTGAATGGTGGCCTCCATGGTCGACGTGTTGAACTGCACCTGGGTCGCTTCGCTAGTGACAGTGACCGTTTCGGCGACTCCACCCACTTTAAGCGTTGCGTTCACCGTCACATCACCGCTTGTAAGCACCGATACTTTTTCTTCAAGGTAGCTCTGAAATCCCGGCGCCTGAATGGAAACCGAATAGACTCCGGGCTGAACGAAATCGAATTGGTAGTGCCCGGAAGTATCGGCCTGCTTCGTGCTTTCGACGTTTGTGCCGGTGTTCTTTAGAACAACTTTGGCTCCCGCGACAGCCGCCCGACTCTCGTCGGTAATGACACCTTGCACGGTGCCCCGGTAGTCCTGCGCAAAGGCCAAGGACGCCGCAGTGAGGACAACCAGACATGTTCCAGTGAGATGTAACTTAAGCCGCGTAAATGAGGTCACATTTTCCCCCAACGTTCAGACTGTGATTTCTAACAACACCCCGCCGATGCGTCTAAGCACAACAAACCGGCCGGAAGAGCAACCTATACTCCCGGCCAAAGAATTGTCAGCAGTTATACCATGCCTCAATTTGCGAGTCAAACAAAAAAATAAAAAGAAATGGAAAGTATCAACAGAGACTCCCGATCAAGCGCCGCAGGACGTACTGGATACAACTCGCTTACTTAGACCTGTGTTTTCGGCGGCATGTCGAGAGACTTTAGCTCTTGTGCCTGTCGCGGGCCGCCTTACAGCGGACAGGGATCCTGCTTTAATTGACTGTTGCCTTTTCGCCTGCCTACAGAATCGGCGAGGCAATGACAGCAAACGAAAACGGCCGGTTTGTCATCGGCTGGGTTTTCGAGTGCTCGATCGAATCTCGGTAGGACGCAAGCGAACTCGGGTAAGCGCGCACCTGCGGCGGCTTCGTTTCCAGGTTGCCTCGAATCAGCAAGCGAGTTTTTCGGACGACCGGCAAATCCGCACACTCCGCGCTACAGCGGACCACGAATTCGCCTAAGCCAGATCAACAGCTTGGTTTGCGGGGATAGGCGTCGGGATCGCGCTCCTCTGGCGGAGCTTCAATGCATTCGAGATCTTTCTCGATGGCGATGTCGAGCGGCGCTCCACCGGACGGCAGGCTGTAGTAGATGCCGACATCATCCGCACTGAGCCAGTGGATGGCGCTCTGGCTCGGAATGGTAATCGAGATGCCGTTTTGGTTAAATTCCGCCGAAGCGTCCTTGATAACGGGCGAGGCTTCCAGGCGATAGCGAAGCACCGCGCCCGCTGGAAAGACGACCTGCTCTTCAAGGCCCTGACCGGCGGCAAGATCGGCGACTTCCTTCCGGTTTAATCGAAGCCGCAGCGAATTTTTGCGGAAGCGGAGTTTCATGGCCCTTACTTACGAGTCTATCCGCCACTCGCCGGAGTACACATTAAAGTGGCTGTCGCGCACAAATCCGATCAGGGTTTGACCGCGATCGCGAGCGAATTCGATGGCAAGGCTCGACGGCGCTCCAATGGTGGCGAGGATCGGGCACCCGGCGGCAAGCGACTTCTGAACCAGCTCAAAGCTGCCGCGGCTGCTCATAAAGACGAGGCGGTCCGAAAGCGGCAGGCTGCCAGCAAGCACAGAAGAGCCAATGAGTTTATCGAGCGCGTTATGACGACCGATATCCTCGAACACGGCTTCGAGTTCCCCGCCCGGCCGCGCAAGCCCCGCCGCGTGGAGCCCGCCGGTCCTGCTGAAATTCGCTTGATAGCCGGACAACAAGGCTGGGAGCCGGTGAATGAATTCGCTTGAAACGCGCGGACCTTCTCCCATTTTCGCGGATGAAGCGGGAATGCTGTCGAGCGTGCTCTTACCGCAAAGACCACAGGCGGAACTCAGCAGAGTTGAGCGGCGCAAGCGCCAGCTCTCCACATCGACATCGGGCGAAAGCTCCACCAACACTTCGTTGCGTCCCGTGCTGCCGAGCATTCGAATCTCCAAAATATCCGCGGGCTTATCGATGACTCCCTCGGAAAGCAGAAAGCCGGCCGTCAGTTCCCGCTCATCTCCCGGCGTACGCATAGTGACGGCCGCACTCTCGGTCCGGCGTGCCGATTTGAACGAATAGGAAATCCGTATTTCGAGCGGTTCCTCTACTACCACGACGTCCGTGAAACTGAATGACGATCCGCTCTCGATGCGTCGAACGCGAAACGGCCTGGCGCCAGATTGCGGAGTCGCGGGTGGCAGCATCTGGTTTCAGGATAGAAGAGAGCGATCGGTTGAAGGCGGATGCTCGGTTGAAACGCCGGTAAACACGTCCGCTCCTTGACAGTCGCGTTTCGGTGCAGGCAACTGGGCTTACACCGCCTCCGGAAAACCCGCTTGCTGACGCAAGGCGGCTCCGTGTCGAGGTTACCCGGAAACAGAGCCGCCGCATGTGAGTGCGCGGGTCGAAAGGCGTCTTCATCCGATTCCGCGGCCCCCAGGGCCATGCGTACTCCGTTGAAGATGCTGGTAAAAAGCCCGCGACCGAGCGGGCTGGATCGCCGGACAACCCTCCCACTGACGTGGGGCGACGCTGATGTGGGGCGGCGCTGTTTCGAAATCAAGAGCTATCGACTTTACTTGCCGATACAGAAGGTCGAAAAGATGCGGTTCAAGATATCGTCCGCCGTGGTCGCGCCCGTGATGGCGTCAATGGGACGAAGGGCCGCATACAGATCGATGAGCAGCATTTCGTGCGGGATGTTGAATTCCACCGCGCGCGCGGCCTGCTGCAAGGCTTCGTGGGATTCTTTTAAGAGATGCGCGTGCCGGATACTCGTGATGCCGCCGCTCTCGGGCGGCGCCAAGCCTTCCGGCGCGAGGCGAAGCAGAATTGTCTCGCGCAGCGCTTGAATGCCTTCGCCGGTACGAGCCGAGACGGCCACTAGATCGCACGGACCTTCGAGCCGTCGCGGCAAATCGCTCTTGTTTCCGATCAGCAATGGGCGGCGATCCGACAGTTTTTCGAGAAGTTCGCGATCTTCCGCTGTCATTTCTTGCGAGAGATCGAGGATCAGCAGCGCGAGATCGGCATCGGCGACCGCCTGAAAGGCGCGCTCAATTCCGAGAGTCTCGACCAGCCCCTGCCCCTGACGAATTCCGGCCGTATCCACCAGTTTTAGGGGGATGCCGCCGAGCGTTGTCGTTTCCGAGACCAGATCGCGCGTCGTGCCCGGAATATCGGTGACGATGGCTCGGTCCCGCTCAAGCAATCGATTAAACAGACTGCTCTTGCCCACGTTCGGACGGCCGGCGATAGCGAGCGTAAAACCCTCGAACACTAACCTTCCGGAGCCGAATGTCGCGATCAATTGTTCGACGGAGTTACGAATCGGGATCAGACGGCGCAGCACTTCCTCGGGCTTAGCTACACTGACGTCGTCTTCCGCAAAATCGATTCCGGCTTCGAGGAGCGAGACGAGTTCAAGCAGTTGTTCCTTAACCGGCCGGATACGGCGCGAAACCGAACCTTCTATTTGCCGCGCGGCAACCTGCGCCTGATACAAAGTCGTGGCGTCGATGAGTTCCCGCACGGCCTCGGCTTGGGGGAGATCGATGCGTCCGCGAAGATAAGCCCGCAGCGTGAACTCGCCTGGTTCGGCGAGACGGGCCCCGGCGGCGACCGCTCGCTCGACGCAAAAACGAAGGACGACGGGAGAGCCGTGGCAGGATATCTCGACCACGTCTTCCGCCGTATACGACTTTGGCTGCTCGAAGAAGACAACGACGACCTGGTCGATAGGAGCGTCCCGCTCATCGACGATTTCGGCCATTTGGCTAGACCAGGATTGCCATCGTGGTTCCACGCGGAAGCGGAGAATGCGTTCCGCGATGGCGCGGCTATCCGCGCCGGATAAACGCACGACGCCTAAGCCGCCGCGCCCCATGGGGGTCGCGATGGCAACGATGGTGTCGTGGATATTCATGGGTGGAGAAGACAAGGCATTATTACGTCCAGCCGGACGGCGAACTGAAGTTCGCCGCAGCACGCTGAAGCGTGCGCCACAGGAGAAAAGTGTCTAAATCGTAACGAATGCGGGCTACGGGCGCGGGTTGCGGTCGCGGCGAAAGGGACGGCCGCCACCATTGCGCCGGCCACGGTCACCGGAATCGCGATGGCCGCGGTCGCTACCACCACCTTCGCGCGGACCCCGATTAAACGCTCTCGGAGGAGCGGGGGGAGCGGGCGGCGTGGGCATATCGGCGGGCACAATGACCACGGCGCGCGACGGCCCCACTCCAACGCTTTCACTGCGCAAATCCTTCTCTTCGCGTAATGCCAAGTGGATGACCCGCCGTTCGCGGCTTGTCATCGGATTGAAGTGAAAGGGAACGTGCGTCTTCTTGACTTTATCCGCGGCAGCCATGGCGCTCATCCGAAGCTCCTCTATTCGAAGGAGCCGGTAATCGTTCGCATCGAAAGAAACCAGCGAGTGATCTTCGGGCGGGATGCGCAGGCTCTCCATAGCGAGGTGCTCCAGGGCTAGCAACAGTTCGGCGCGGTTTGCCAGCAGCAGGTCCGTATCTTCACCGGAGAATTGCACGGTCACTTCCGGGTTTTCGACCTCGGGATGCGCGCTGTTTCCCGCCGCGAGGCGATAGGTTAATTCAAAGCCACTCCGCGAGAGCAAAGGATCGAGAAAGTGTTCCAGTTTTGGCCGGAGCGAGTCGACGCTGTATTTCATTTCTATTTCTTGACCGTCTTCTTTACCGGAGCTTTCGTGTTGCCGGGAGCTTTGGCAATAGCGGGCGCTGCGGAAGCGGAGGCCGGAGCCAGTTCGGGTTTCGACTTCGGCATCATCTGATTAATGACAAGCTGCTGTACGATCATGGCGACGTTCGAGATCAACCAATATAGTACAAGCCCGGAGGATGCGTAATAGAACATGAACCCATACAGCAGAGGCATGAACATCATCAGCTTCTGCTGGTTGGGATCCATGCCGGTCGTGGGAGTCAACTTCTGCGCCAGGAACTGCGAGCCGATGAGGACCAGCGGTAGAACGTGAATGGCGAGCGTTTCGGGCTGCGACAAATCCCCGACCCACAGCCAGCTTGCATGGCGAAGCTCGATGGCAATCTCCAGCACGCGATAGAAGGCGTACAGAAAAGGAAGCTGAATCAGCAACGGGAGACAACCGCCCAGCGGGTTTACGCCCGCCTCTTTGTAGAGCGCCATCGTTTCCTTGTTCTGTTCCGCCTTACGCGGATCGCTGATGCCGATCTTTTTGTACTTCGCGTTGATCTCTTTCAGCCTCGGCTGCAGGTCCTGCATTTTTCGCGCGGACTTGAGCTGCGTGATTTTGAACGGGAACAGCACCAGGTTGATGATCAGGGTAACAACGACGATTGCCCAGCCATAGTTGAACGTCCAGTGATCGTTGGTCCAATTCAGCCACAGAAACAGCGGTTTAGCGATGATGCCGAAGAATCCCCAGCTAATCAGCTTTTCGAGCTTTGGATTGATCTGCCGCAGAAGATCGGTATCCTTCGGGCCAACGAACATCGTGAGCCGATTTTGCGCGCCGTTTCCGAAACCAGCGCCCGCGTAAGGCTCGGGCTTTTCCTCGCCCGGCAGCTTCACGTTGTCGCTGTACGTCCGGACCTCCATCGACTGCGAGCCGACGGGAAGCGCGACAGCGGCGAAGAAATTGTCTTCCAGGCCGCCGAAGGTGAAGTCACCGGTCTGCGAGAAGGCCCCGTTCTTTGCGTCCTTGGCGCTTTTTGTGATCAGCTTACTATCGGCTGCGTCGTAATGAACGGAATGCTGCTGGCCGGAGGGATTTCGAATGCTCTGATCGCCGAATCCGCCCCGCCAGGTGAGGACATGAGGTACCGGGGCGCCGTTCTCCAGGACTTCCGAATTTATATCGGAGATGTAGCTGCTCTTCGCAAAATGAAACGTTTTCTGAATCGACGTTTTGCCATCCGAGTAGGCGAAGCTGACGCCAAGTTGGTCCGGCGTCGTTTTGGCGACGTAGAGCACCTGGTTGGGGTCAACTGAAAGCTGCTGGCCCTTGGTATCGATTGAGAATGGATAAGGAACGCCGGATGCCGCCACGTTCACGAGGTTCAGCGGCTTACCCGAGTTATCGAGAAACTTCTTGAGAACCCAGCTCTTTACCACCGCGCCCTTGTTGGAAAACACGATGCGATACAGATTGGTGTCGATAGTTTCCGTGGTTTCGGCGGACGCCTCCGCCGCCTTCGTGCTCAGGGGAGCGACCGGGCCCGCAGCGGGGGCGGTGGAGGCAGGCGCGGGAGAAGCCGGTTTTTCCGACAGTTGGGCCGCTTTTTGCGGGGTGATGTTCGAGTGCGGCTTCGGACCCGGCGCGGGCTTGAAGAAGTACTGCGCGCCAAGCAGCACAAGCATCATCAGCGCGAAGGCGAGCAGCAGCCGCTTTTCCATGCCCATCTGGGGAGGCTGTGAATTCGTATTTCCAGGCATTCGTAATCTCGTGGGGTTCTTTCTCGCTCAGCGCACCGGATCGTAGCCGCCGGAGTGGAACGGGTGACAGCGGCCTATCCGCCGCACTCCCATCCATACACCTCGTGCGACTCCGTATTTCTCAACGGCTTCCATCATGTACTCGGAGCAGGTGGGGTAAAAGCGGCAGGCAGACGGCAAGAGCGGAGAGACAAAACGCTTATAGCCGCGAAGCAGCATCACTATTGCTCGTTGCATCGGGTAAACACTCGCGCGGTTTCCCGGCATAGCTCTTGGAAGGGCGCTTCGAGGACCGAGCGTCTCGGGTTAAATACAATAGACCAATTCGGCCGGAGTAATGGCAGTTGGGAGCGAACGGCCGCGCGCATGCGCCGTTTGATCCGGTTGCGGACAACGGCTTTGCCCAACGCACGCGGCACGGTAAATCCTGCTTTCGCCGGCTCTTCGCATTCGCCGGACCGGTAAAGGCAAAACGCTGCAAAATAACGGCAGCTCATACGGGCGCCGGCCTTATAAATCTCGCGGAATTCGGAAGACCGGAGGATTCGCCTTGACTTGGGCAGTGACAGCGGCTTACGAACTCTTGTAATTAAACTACTTTGCGGCGCGAACGTTGCGCTCATCGCTTACGGTCAGCTTGTGACGGCCTTTCGCGCGCCGGCGTGACAACACAGCCCGACCATCGGCGGTTTTCATGCGCACGCGAAATCCGTGCGTCTTTGCCCGGTGGCGGTTGTTCGGCTGAAAAGTACGTTTCGGCATCGCAAAATCCTTTATTTGCTATTTTAATCGGGAAGCGGAAGGGGTCCCTTTGTTAAGGGCTTGAGGAAACTGGCGCAGGCGCGCACTACTGACGATCCACTGAACCCTAAACCATGAGTATACTTGCCGAGGTTTGGGGTGTCAAACGGGAGTCCTTTGGGGTAGTGGCTCAATTTGAGCAGGCGCCTGAAAGAAGTCAGTGTTCGCCCGGTTTAAAGCCTCTTGGCAGACCCTTCGGGTTCGTCGTCCTTGTAATATATTTCATCTCTTTCCCGGTCCATTCCCAAAAGGATCGAATGGTAATCTCTGAGTCGGGCGGCCCCGTATAGGCGTCGCTGACCATGAGCCGGCTGTCCACGTTGTACAAAAACTCTGGTCCAGTACCGGGCGGTTGAGCGTGGAAGAAAATTTGACCGGTCTTAACGTCCACCAGCACGAAACCACCGGTACCGGTTCCACCGCCCCACTGGACAACAGCATAATGGCCTGCGAAGTTCGGACCCTTTGCTGCGCCACGTCGAATCCTCGTTCGGAACTCAAGTTCTTCTCTGGTCCTAAAAACTGGAGTTGCGGGTTTTCCATGATAAACGTGGGCGATACGATATTCCTGAAAACTTGGGAGCTTTCGCGTCTCCCCTGCTGAGTCCATCGGTTGCTGCATGGATAGCGCCCAGAAAATGAGGCAATGAACGACGCGAGTTAGCGGGAGCATGCCTTAATTGCCGTCACGATCCGTAGATGCTATCACGCCGAAGCGGTCAAGCAGGCAAGAGAAGAGCGGCACACGATAGAATCGCGCAATGGCCGCGATTCGTTGATTGGGTTGATCGCAGTGGATAAGACGTGGCAACCATTGCCCGCCAGATGTCAAGAGGGCACTTTTCAAATTGAGCCACTACCTCTTTGTCTCATGCAAGATGAGCCTGAAGGTGGGAATTGCCACCGGGCACATTCTGGCGCGAGTACAACGAGGTTAGCCAAACGCCGGGTACAAGCGGTTAGGCTCTTCCTGCGTCGTGCGCTCTAATACGCTTTCCCAACCACCACTCTCTGCTCCACCCGCTCCCCCGTCACCACGCACGTTCCCGCGCCGTCATACTCATCCACCAGCGGGATGCACCGGACCGTGGCCTTAAACTCCTTCAGCCGCGCATCGCAGGCCGGATCGTCTTTCAGGTGGACCATTACGAACCGGCCACCGCCGCTCTCAGCCGTGACATCACCCAGAATGGCCTGTACCTCGTCAATCGAGTTCGCCAGCACGCAGTTGTCGCGCAGGTGCTTCCGGGCCTTCTCGAACAGGTCCGTCTGCATCCGAGCGAGCGCCGCCTGGAGCTTTTCCGCCGCCTGCTCCCGGGGCACAATCTCTTTGACGCCGGTGTCACGCCGCTTCAAAACCACGTTGCCGGCCGCCAGATCGCGCGGCCCAAGTTCGAGCACGACCGGCACGCCGCGCCGCTCCCAATGGAAGAATTTCGCGCCAGGCGTTTGTCCCGGTCGATCGTCCACTTTCGCGCCGAGCTCCTTCGCGATCTTGTGGGCCGCTTCCAGCACCGCGCCGCCCTCCTCGCCTTTCCGGAAGATCGGTACAATTACGGCCTTCACCGGCGCGAGCTTCGGGGGCAGCACCAGGCCTTTATCGTCGGAGTGCGTCATAATCAGCCCGCCAATCAGCCGCGTGCTCACGCCCCAACTCGTCTGCCAGACATAATCGAGGCGGCCTTCTTCGTTCTGAAACTGCACGTTGAACGCCTTGCCGAAGTTCTGACCTAAATCGTGGCTGGTGCCCGATTGCAGCGCGAGCCCGTTCTGCATCATCGCTTCAATCGAATAGCTCTGCAGCGCTCCGGCGAACTTCTCCGAGTTCGTCTTCCTCCCCTTGATCACCGGCATCGCCATCACCTGCTCGGCGACTTCGGCATAAATATCGAGCATGCGCAGCGCCTCCGCGATCGCCTCTCCGTGAGTCGCGTGCGCCGTGTGGCCTTCCTGCCAGAGAAACTCGGTAGTGCGCAGGAACATGCGGGTGCGCAATTCCCATCGCACGACGTTCGCCCACTGATTCATAAGGACCGGCAGATCGCGCCAGCTCTGAATCCAGCGTGAGAAGAAATGGCCGATCACCGTTTCCGACGTGGGCCGGATGACGTACGGCTCTTCCAGTTCTTTGCCGCCCGCAATGGTCACCACCGCGAGTTCCGGAGCAAAGCCCTCCACGTGTTCCGCTTCTTTTTGGAGAAAGCTCTGCGGAATCAGCAGCGGGAAATAGACATTCTGGTGCCCTGTTTCCTTGAAACGACTGTCCAGCTCGCGCTGCAAACCTTCCCACACCGCATAGCCATTCGGCTTGATCACCATGCAGCCCTTCACAATTTCAGCGGGCTCCGCCATGTCGCCTTGCAGCACGACATCCTGGTACCATGCGGCGAAGTCTTTGCTTCGCGGAGTTATCGGAGATTCAGCCATGGGAAATTCGTAGGATAACGTGCCGCTATTCTTATACTGGGGTGATGGCCCGACCGACTCGCCGCGAGATCGCCGCTTTGCTCGTAGTTGCGCCGATCGCCGCGCAAACTTCCGCTCCGCCTAGTCAACCTTCGATTGGCGCTCCGGCAAGCACTTTGCAAACTGCTTATCGGGACGTCGCCGATACCAGTCGAAAACTCGGCGCTATTTCGGTTCCCATGGACGCACCACCGGCTTTCGTGTTCAAGGCTTAGCCGCATGGGGAAATCGAAAGCCGCTCCCGATTCGCTCGATTTCGCCACGATTTCCGAGTTGAATCAACTGCTGCGCGGCCGGCAAATTTCCGCGCAAGATCTCGCGAGTCATTTTCTCAATCGTTTGAAATCGATCGGTCCGCAATACAACGCGCTCGCTCTTTCGCTCGACAAACTCGCGAAAAAACAGGCGAAAGAAGTGGATGACGATTTGAAACGCGAGCGTTTCCGCGGACCGCTTCAGGGCATTCCCTACGGCGCGAAAGATTTGTTGAGCGTTCGCAATTACCCCACAACGTGGGGAGCGAAACCCTTTGAAAATCAGATCTTCGACGACAACGCGCACGTAATCAATCGGCTTCGCGGCGCCGGGAGTGTTTTGATCGGGAAATTATCGATGGTCGAACTCGCCGGTGGCGGCGGCTACAACGGCGCCGGCGCTTCGTTGCAAGGTCCGGGACTCAATCCCTGGAATAAAGCGTATTGGTCTGGCGGATCGTCGAGCGGTTCCGGAATTGCCGTCGCCGCGGGACTTGTGCCGTATGCGCTCGGTTCTGAAACTTCCGGCTCCATTATGACGCCGGCTTCGTATTGCGGCGTTACGGGACTTCGACCGACTTACGGACTTGTCAGCCGGCGCGGAGCGATGACGCTTTCCTGGACCTGCGACAAAATCGGAGTTTTGGCTCGCAGCGCCGAGGACTGCGGCCACGCACTGCATGGCATCGCGGGCAAAGACGATGCAGATCCCAGTTCGGCTGGAAAAAGTTTCTACTACTCGCCGCAATACCAACGGCAGTTTCGCGATTTGAAAATCGGGTATAACTCCCTCGATTTCAATCAATGGGTGGATGAACCGATGCGCCCGGATTTTTTATCCGCGCTCAACGTCGTAAAGTCGTTCGGCTCCGAGATGGTGGAAATGGCGCTCCCCGATTTTCCATATGGCCTCATCATCGGTTGTATTATCGATTCGGAAGCCGCTTCTGTTTTTGAAGAGTTTATTCGTAGCGATCGAGTGAACGCGCTCGCCGATTCCGATCAGATCAACGGTTTGAAGGCGTCGTTGAACTACACGGCGCTCGATTATTTGAAGGCGATGCGGATTCGTTCGCAGATTCAAGCTTCTTTCCGGGAAGTTTTTTCCAAGATAGACGTTTTAATTTCCCCCACCCGGTTTCACTTCCCGGAACGCGTGGATCAGCCCTTCGACGTGCAAGACAAAAACCGGCCGGCCGCGCCGGGACAGAAAGGCGTTGGCGCCGGTCTCGTCCAGGCGTCGAATTTATGCGGCCTTCCGGCTTTATCTGTTCCCTGCGGGTTTGTGAACGGACTGCCGATCGGACTGCAGTTTGTTGGGCCGGCGTTCTCCGAGAACACATTGCTCAGTTTCGGCCGGGAGTTTCAGCGGCTTACCGATTTTCACAAACAGCGGCCGCCGCTGATGGCCTGACACGCTGCCGGAATGTCGTACTATCCTTCAGTACGTCTATGAACAACGTCACTATTGCCATGCTCGGTTCCGGCTTCGTCGCCGATTTCTACATGCAGGGGCTCGCGAACGTGAACGGGCAGGAAGTTGTCGCGAACTATTCGCGAACCGAAGCCCGCGCGACGGAATTCGCGAAACGATGGTCGATTCCTGCGCCATCGACGAATCTCGATTCTTTAATTCAGCGCAACGATATTCAGTTGTTCGTGATTGCGCTGCCGAACGAGGAACATCTACCGGTTTCGCTTGCGCTTTCGAAAGCCGGAAAAAATCAGGTATGCACAAAACCGCTGGCGCGCACGCGGCAGGAAGCGAAATTAATGTTCGACGCAGCGCGAATGTCAGGAGCGTTGCACGGCTACGCGGAAACGGAAGTTTTTTCTCCGTGCGTTGTTAAGGCCAAAAGCATTGTCGATCAAGGAGGAGTCGGCAAAGTTCTTTGGGTGCGATCGCGAGAATCGCACAGCGGTCCGCACAGCCCCCACTTCTGGGACGTGGACAAAACCGGGGGCGGGGCCATGAACGACCTCGGGTGCCACTGCATCGCGGCGGCCCGCTATTTCTTCGGAAAGGAAGATCGCATCACCGAAGCGATGGCATGGGGCGCCCGCCTGGTTCATCACGACAAGACCGCCGGAGAGGACAACGCGTTGCTGGCACTCAAATTTGCCAGCGGCGGAATCGGCCATTGCGAACTGTCGTGGACAACCAAGGGTGGGCTCGATCTGCGCAATGAAATTCATGGGTCGGACGGTTCCCTTTTTACCGATGTCACTCGTGGAACGCCAATCGCGTCCTTCTCCACGAAATCGGCGGGCTATGTGATTGAGAAGGCGGATATCGATTTCGGATGGACTCGCCCGCTACCGGAAGAGGCCTTTGCCTACGGTTATCAAGCAGAGATGAAGCATTTTGTCGAGTGCGTTCGAGACGGCGCCGCGGCGCGCGAAACGTATGAGGACGGCTACATCGTAAACTGCGTGCTCGATGCCGGATACCAATCTATGAAATCGGCCCGATGGGAGCAAGTCGAATATTAAGAACTTATCGAGATGCAGATTTGTCGCAATTTGTAACTCATCGGTACCGGCAACTCAAAAAAAACGTCGCTACGTTGGGTACACCCGAGGCTCTTCCAATGGAGTCTTCGGGCAGGCCCGGCAGGTCTTCGACCAGGCGGTAACCAGCGCCGGCCAGGCCGCTTTCCTTCGTTAGACTGAGAGTACACGGATGAAGATTGTGTGCCGCCAATGGCCGGACTGATCGAACCGCATGACCGTACTAACGAGCGCCATCTGAGCTTGCTGCGAAGCGCATTCTGCATGCTTGCCGCTCTCGCGCTGATAGCGCAAGCGGGACTGGCGCTCAATCCCGATAGGACGCTAACACAATATACGCACAGGATTTGGGATCAGGAGGAAGGTCTCGTACAGCCGACGGTTTACTCGATCCTGCAGACTCGGGATGGTTACCTCTGGCTCGGCACCCAGGACAGCCTCATTCGGTTCGACGGCATTCATTTCCATGAGTTTGGCGGCGACGGCGATCCATCGCTCGGAAGGAGCATTATCCGTGCTCTCGACGAAGACCGGCGCGGCAATCTGTGGATTGGCTCCATCGGCAATGGACTTGGACGTCTGGCGGACGGCCACTTTACCTGGTACACGACCGAGCAGGGGTTGCCTAGCAATATTGTGACCTGCGTCGCTTCGGACAACAAAGGCGCTCTCTGGGTCTGCACGAATAAAGGTCTTGCGCGCTGGGACGGCGCGCGTTTTCACGTCTATACGCATGCCGACGGTTTGCCCTCCGACAGGATTCGTGGCACGTGCGAGGCGGCGGACGGAACGCGATGGGTCGCCGGAGCGGATTTCGGATTGAGCCGGTGGGTCGGTGGCCGATTCGTCCCCTTCACGCAATTCGCGCTCCCGGCGCGGCAAGGCATCCGTGCGCTGGCGTGCGGCAGCGACGGCAGCATCTGGGCGGGCACGGACGACGGGCTGGCGTGGATCAAGGACGGAGCCGTGCGGACGTTCACTTCGAAGGACGGTCTGGCGGACGGTTCGGTTTTGTCGCTCTTCGCCGGCGCCGACGGATCGTTGTGGGCAGGAACGCGAGACGGCATCAGCAGGCTATACCACGGTGAGATCAGCACCTACCGCACAAAGGACGGTTTATCGCATAGCCTGGTTCTTTCTCTGTATGTGGATCGCGAGGGTAGCCTTTGGGCAGGGACAAAGAACGGGCTCGATCAGTTTTCAGAATCTACCGTTACACCGTACACGACGAGCGAAGGCATGCCCGGCAACGATGCCGGACCGGTGACTGAAGATCGCGCGGGCAAGTTATGGGTCGGAACGCTTGGTAATGGCTTGGCTGAATTCGATGGCCGCCGCTTTAAAACGCTGACGACGCGGGACGGGCTGATCGACAACCGGATACTCAGTCTTCACGTTGACGATAGCGGCGACCTCTGGGCCGGCACGGCGAAGGGTTTGAACCGGTTGAGAAACGGCCGTGTCATCGGCCTATACACGACGCACGAGGGACTCGCCGGTAATGAAATCCGATCGATGTTCACGGATTACGGCGGCACGCTGTGGGTTGGAACCAACAGAGGACTGAGCGTTTTTCGCGACGGCCGTTTCGCTCCGTTTCCGGGCGGCGCTCCGTTGAAGGGGAACATTGTCGCGCTGGGCGGCGCGCGCGCCATGCGGCTGTTTGTCAGCACGGAGCCGGGCAGTCTCTATTACCTCGATAAGAATCGGTTTGTCGAGTACGGACCTCGCGAAGCGTTGCGGAGGCCTGCCAGCGCCTATTACGTGGACCACGAAAATCACGCGCTCTGGATGGGGACTCTCGGCACCGGAATTCTGCGCTGGCGAGACGGTAAGCTTACGGCGTTCCGCGTCAAAGACGGTCTCTACGACGACCTGATTTACGGCATTCTCCCAGACAACCGGTCGAACTTCTGGATTGCTTCGAGCAAAGGCATTTTCCGTGTGAGCCGGGAGCAACTCGACGCCTTCGCGGCGGGCAGGATCACTCGTTTTGCCAGCATTCCGTTCACGACGGGACAACTTCGCTTCGAATGCCAGTCCGGAGTCGATCCGGCGGCATGGAAGACCAAAGATGGCCGCCTCTGGTTCTCTACGACAAACGGGTTGGTTGTCGTGGATCCGAACCGTTTGATTCGCAACAGCATCGCTCCGCCCGTGCAGGTTGAGGCCGCGTTCGTGAACGGCGAACGCCGTGATTTACGCGGCGCCTCGGAACTGCGGCCATGGGAGAAGAATCTCGAGATTCACTATGCGGCATTGAGTTTCATTGCGCCGGAAAAGATTACGTTTCGCTATAAGCTCGAAGGCTACGACAAGAGTTGGGTGGACGCAGGGACGCGCCGGGGGGCCTTTTACACCAATCTGCCTCCGGGGAATTTTCGCTTTCATGTCATCGCCTCAAACAGCGACGGCGTGTGGGACCGGAACGGAGCGGCGGTCGGGTTTTCCATCGCGCCGTTTTTCTATCAGAGGGCCTGGTTCTTTCCGGCGCTGGCTATTTTCATCGCGCTCGCGATTTGGGTTGGCTATCAGCGCCGCATACGCCGTCTAAAAGAGCAATTCGATCTGGTGCTCGCCGAACGCAGCCGTATCGCGCGGGAACTGCACGATACGTTATTGCAAGGCCTCTCCGGCATCACGATGCAACTGCAGGCATTATGGACAAAGCTGCCGTTGTCGCCGGAGAAGCATACATTACACGAAATCATTAAGGATTCGGCCGATTGCCTAACCGAAGCACGGCGCTCGCTCTGGGGTCTCCGGTCGCACGACAGCGAATGTTCCGGCCTTGCCACCCGGCTGGAGAGAGCCGCACGCCAAGCCACGAAAGATCATCCGGTTCGTCTTATTCTCAAAATCCAACCGGAGCCATTTCCGGCGTCCGCCGACATTGAATATCAGCTTCTGCGCATTGCCCAGGAGGGCATTGCAAACTGCCTGCGGCATGCGGAGGCGAATACTATCGAAGTGGGCCTTAGCTTTGATGACGGCGCCATTCGCTTAACGGTAAGGGACGATGGACATGGATTCGACTTTACGCCGGAGCGCGTCCGGGATGGCCATTATGGGCTTGTCGGAATGCGCGAGCGCGCCCAGGAGCTAGGAGGCGAATTGACAGTATCGAGTGCTCCGGCATTCGGCACGGAGATTTCGCTGGTGCTGCCTCCGCCCGTTTCCGATCCGGCCCGTGTACACGCAAATCGGACAGTAGAGAAGGAGCTTGCCAGAGGATAGATGAGCGTGACTGATAAACCGCCGATCACGGTGCTATGCGTGGATGACCATCCCCTCGTTCGTAAAGGAGTTGCGGCGATTCTGTCGACTGAACCGGATCTTCAGTTGCTGGCGGAAGCCGCTACCGGCCATCAGGCGCTTAAACTATTTCGGCAATACGTGCCCGATATCACTCTGATGGATCTTCGTCTACCCGATATGCCGGGCATCGAAGTGACGCGTGAAATTCGGAAAGAATTTCCGGAAGCGAAGATCATCGCCCTCACCTCCTATGACGGCGATCAAGACGTGTACCGAGCGCTCGAAGCGGGTGTTCGCGGATATCTGCTGAAAGAGTTGGTGCATACGGAAATTGTTCGCGCGATCCGCATCGTGTACTCCGGAAAACGCTTTTTGCCGCCGGAAGTTTCGCAACAGCTCAGTGAGTTTTTCCCCGAGGTGGCACTGACGGCGCGGGAGGTCGATGTCCTTAAGTTGGTTGCCCGCGGATTCGGCAACAAAGAGATCGGCGATGAGCTAGGCACCGCCTCCGGAACAGTGAAGGCGCAGATTCAAAGTGTGCTCAGCAAGCTGGGAGCCAAGGACCGGACACACGCCGTCACAATTGCCCTGCAACGCGGGATTATTCATCTTGAAGCAGGCGTTACTTAAAAATCGGTTCCGTGCCGT
Organism: Bryobacterales bacterium KBS 96; assembly: GCA_000381625.1. Classification (GTDB taxonomy): domain Bacteria; phylum Acidobacteriota; class Terriglobia; order Bryobacterales; family Bryobacteraceae; genus KBS-96. Next base: position 4,177,306 of record KB906767.1, on the reverse strand, counting down.
GGCTCTGGGCTTCACACTACACAACGCGAGCCTTAAACGTTCCCTAAGCACCTCCCATCCGGTGCGCTCGCGAATTAACCAGCCGAAGTTCGTTCGTCAGTTTGAGTGTTGTGCACTCGGCGAGATCGTTGAACCTCTTCGTTGCGGTCGCGGCCCGATAAGCTGTTGAAAACGTAAGGGCGTTTCTGAGCCACGACCGCGAAGAAGTGGTTAATGATGAACTTGGGCTAGTCCTGCTAGGCATTTACGGCTGACGACGCGCGCAGTATAATTCAAACCTCGGAGGCGGAGATGCAGAGTGACCGGGGAGCTGCGCCCGTGCAGCTTCGAGAACTGAGCGAATACACCTGCTGGCAACATCCGTTCCGGGAATCTCATATCTACATGCACCCCGCGCAGCAGCACCCAATGCGGGCGCAAATCGTTAGTTCCTTTGAATCGGAGAATCCTTCGGAAATTGGCGGTCTGTTGCTGGGCCGGATTATCCTGGAACGCGCCGGCATGTCTATCGTGATCGAAGACGTGGAGTTCATAGAGAGCAGCGGTAAGTATTTCAATTCGTGCCCGGCGGATGTGGCGAAGCTCACCTCAGCTCTGAATGGACCTCCCAAACGGGCGGATCTAACCTATGTCGGATATTTCCGCAGTCACATCCGTGACGGACTCTTTCTCAGCGCCGAGGATGGTGAGCTTGCCGAGGGGCGCCTGAGACATCCCGACGCGATTTTTCTCGTTGTCAAACCTCACGATAGCGGCATTTGCACCGGCGGCTTTTTTTGCTGGCAAAACGGTTTTCTCGAGAAGGAATTCAGCCGTCGAGAGGCGCCGTTTGGATTGCTCGAACGGCGCGAGATCGAGCCATTCGAGCCGGGTGGTGAGAGATTTGGCCAGCCCAACGCCGCCGTAGCTCCCTTAGAACCACAGAGCGCGACAACTGAGCTAGAAACGGCCGCACAGGTCGAGAATTATCGAAACGAACTGGCGATTACCGGACAACCGTTCAATACAGCGACAACGGCGGACGCCGCCGGCCAGTCCCTTCGCCTAAGCCCCCCGGAGCGGCAGCGGAAATGGCGGAGGCTCGCGGTACAAGCGGCAGCGCTCTTGTGCATAGGCGTGATCGCCGGTTTTACGAGCGTTTTGCTGTTGCAGAAGAGACTTCGGATCTCACATGCCAGTCCGGGGATCGGGCTTCACGTGGAGCGGGCGCCCGGCGGCCAATTCGATGTCACCTGGAATCGAGATCTAGCCGCTCTCGGCAGGGTTACGAGCGGTAGGCTCAGCATCAGGGACGACATTGTTCCGCTTGAGTTGAGCCTGGATCCGCAACAGCTTCGGAACGGAAAACTTACGTACTTTCCAATCGGAGGCGACGTGCAGTTCCGCCTGGAGCTTTTCCAAAAGGGGGGCCGCTCGATTTCCGAATCGATCCGCACCATTACTGCTGCTACTGCTGCCGGCCTTCCCTCCGAGGCATGGGCGGGGCGGCGGATGGGCAAGGAAGGCGTGAGTCGAACCGCTGCGGACACTCAACCAAAGCCACTGAAGCAGCAGCCAGGGGCTGCCCGGAATCTGGCATTGAACCAGTCCGGGGCCAGCCGCGCGGATGCGATATTGTCCCGAGCGCCTCAGTCCCGACCCATTTCCCGTCTGGCGCCCGAGGCGCGGCGAGCGCCGATTACAGACAAAGCCTTCCACGGCAAGCCGGAATCGCGTGGTTCCGTGCCGGCTAATGCACTGGCGAAACCCGCTTCCGCCGATTCTTCGATGCCTCACGTGCCGCACTCGCCTGCCCCGAAGGAAAGCTTGCGGACTAAAGCCGCCCGTACACACACCGCCCGCACGACAACCTATGTGGGTCCCACGGTCATTCAGCAGGTTCGGCCTCGGATTCCGGTAAGTATTGCCAGCCTGGTCACATCAGAGCAGACGGTTCAGATCACCGCCGATATCGATGCTGAAGGAATGGTGACAAATGCTCAACTCACAGCGAACAAAGGGCGGACTTCGGGCTTGTTGGGACCGCCCGCGCTGGATGCAGTGCGGCAGTACCGTTTCCGCCCGGCCAGCCGCAACGGCGTGCCCGTTCCAAGCCAATCGGTGATCTCTTTCCGGTTCAAGCCATAAGCGCCGGCGGGAAATAGATATCGTCAGACGATATACCGGCCTGCTTCCGACAATCTACCAGCCACCTGCCGGCGAATGCCGATGACATCGGCGGTGTCGCGGCGCGTCAACTTTCTCAGAACAGCGAGTCCGGCACGCAACTCATCGCCTTCGCTGCACGCCGCAATAACCTCCGTGGCCGCGCGTTCCATTTCACGCAGCGCCTGGTTCGCTATCAGCGAGCAGTAAGCGCCGGCAATGTCTCCAACGCCGTGTTTCTTTGCTTTCAGCCAACGCAGCACGCTCGATTCCAGCGTAAAGGCCGACATCATCGCGTCCGCGATACCGGCGAGCACTTCCTGTTGCTCCTCGATATTTGCGGCAAATTTCTGGTACGCGGCGCCCAAGAGGAAGAGGACGAGCTTCTTTGATTGCTGGACTAATAGGAATTCCGGGGGACTTGTGCTCGAATCGCGGTTCAGAGGCTCCAGCAATTCCGTCTGTAACTTCTTCACGGCTTCCACGAGAGGCAATTGTTTCTTTTGCGCTCGTTTCAAAAGCATGCCGGTCGCCAACAGGCGATTGATCTCGTTCGTGCCCTCGAAAATGCGGTTAATGCGCGAATCGCGATAGGCTCTCTCGACGAGATAGTCTTGATGATAACCGTAGCCGCCGTGAATCTGAACGCCCTCGTCGACAACGAAATCGAGCATTTCGGACGCAAACACCTTCACGAGCGAGCATTCAATTGCATACTCCTCGGCTGCTTTCAGGACTCGCGCAGCCGCATCGGGAGCATTCCAATCGAGGCCGCCCGATGCCCGGTTCAGCAGGCCATCCACGCGATAGCTCATCGATTCAGCCGCATACAGGCGAGCAGCCATTTCGGCGAGCTTATGCTGGATCAACCCGAACTCGGCGATTGGTTTTCCGAAGGCGACGCGTTCTTTTGCATAACGGATGGATTGCGCCAAGATGTTTTTTGCGCCACCGGTCACAAACGCCCCAAGTTTCAGACGGCCGAGGTTCAGGATGCTGAACGCGATCACGTGGCCGCGGCCGATCTCGCCGAGTACGTTGTTAGCCGGAACCTTTACGTTGTCGAAATAGATGGCGCACGTGGAGCTACCCTTGATGCCCATCTTTCGTTCTTCGGCTCCCTGCTTGACCCCGTCGAACGAGCGCTCAACAAGAAATGCCGTGAGTTTTTCGTCGACTTTCGCGAAGACGGTGTATAGGTCCGCTGATCCGCCATTCGTGATCCACATCTTCTGGCCGTTCAGGATGTAGTGGGTTCCATCGGGGGCCAGTTTGGCGGTAGTGCGAGCAGCCATTGCATCGGAGCCGGCCTGAGCTTCGCTCAGGCAATAGGCGGCGATCATTTCACAACTGGCGAGTTTCGGCAGATACCGCCGCTTCTGTTCCGCCGTGCCGAAGAGCAGAAGCGGTAACGTTCCGATGCCGGTATGCGCGCCATGCCATGCGGCGTACGAGCCATCCTTGGCAATTCCTTCGGCGACAATCATCATCGAGGTCAGATCGAGGCCCATGCCGCCGAACTCTTCGGGTATGACGACGCTGGTTAATCCCAATTCCGCTGACTTTCGCAACAGAGTGGCGGCAACGCCCGGTTCCTGGTGCTGAATGGCCTCAAGCCGAGGGACAGCTTCTTTGGCCCAGAACTCTTCCGTTGTACGCGCAATCGCACGGTGCTCTTCGGTGAAATCTTCGGGTGTGAAAACCTCGTCCGGTTGAACCGCGCGTAACAGAAACTCGCCGCCGGCAAGCGGTCCGGCAGTCATGGCCGTCGACATGGAGACTCCTTTACAGCAACTCGAAGATGCCGGCGGCGCCCTGGCCGCCTCCGACACACATCGTCACCATTCCAAACTGTGCCGAGCGGCGCTGCATCTCGCGCAGGATGGTCGCCGTTAGCTTCGCGCCGGTGCATCCCAGGGGGTGACCGAGGGCAATTGCTCCTCCGTTCACATTCGTCCGATCCTCATCGAATCCGAGGGCGCGAATGACAGCGAGGGCCTGCACCGCGAACGCTTCATTCAACTCGATCACGCCGATGTCTTTCAGCGTCAGCCCGGCGAGCGCCAGAGCCTTAGGCACAGCCACAACGGGGCCTATGCCCATGACTTCGGGCGGCACGGCGCCCACAGCAAAGGCAACGAAGCGAGCGAGCGGGCGCAAGCCTAGTTCCCTGGCTCTCCGTGAAGACATTACGAGAGCGGCCGCTGCGCCGTCGCTGGTTTGCGATGAGTTGCCAGCCGTCACCGTGCCGTTTGCGTGGAAAACCGGCTTCAGCGCAGCCAGTGCTTCGAGCGACGTATCCGGCCGCGGCCCTTCGTCTTTGTCGAACACCGAAGTGGACGCCGCAACGTGGCGGCCATCGAATTCCTTCTCTTCCACTTGTACCGGGATAATTTCGCCGGCGAACCGGCCCTCCGTCTGCGCGGCAAGCGCGCGCCGATGGCTGCGCAAGGCGAATGAGTCCTGATCCTCGCGAGAAATCCGGTAGCGGCCGTACAATCGTTCCGCCGTCTGCCCCATGCCCATGTACAGTTCCGGCATCTGTTCAACCAGGTAAGGATTGGGAGAAAAGGCGTGGCCCGCTCGGGGCAGTAAACTCATCGATTCACTGCCTCCGGCAATCATCGTCTGTGCGGCGCCCGCCTGTATCCGCTCGGCCGCAAGCGCGATTGCTTGCAGTCCTGAAGAGCAGAACCGGTTAATGGTCATTCCCGGCACGGAATCGGGCAAACCGGCGCGCAGGGCCGCGATACGCGCCATGTTCAGTCCTGATTCGGCTTCGGGCATCGCGCATCCAAGAATCACGTCCTCGACATCCTCCTTGGGAATGACGGAGTGACGTTCGAAAAGTGCGCTAATTGCAGAGGCAGCAAGATCGTCCGGCCTGGTATGACGCAAAGCGCCTCGCGGCGCTTTGCCGACCGGCGTCCGCACACAATCGACAATGACTGCGTCTTGCATAAACTAATTCCTCAAAGGCTTGCCGGTCTTTAGCATGTACTGAATCCGCTCCTGGGTTTTGGACATGCCGCACAGGCTTAAAAATGCTTCACGCTCGAGATCGAGCAGGTTCTGTTCGCTGACCTGCGCGCCGGAAGTGACGCGGCCACCACTGAGCACGAATGCAAGCTTTTCGCCGATTGTAAAATCGTGATCGCCGATCATGCCGCTCTCGCGAAGGGACCACGCAGCCAGGCGCATTTTCGCATAAGCAGCATCACCGCCAGCGGGAATATCCGTTCTGGGGAAACCGGGGCGGTACGTCCGGGCAAGCTGCAACGCAAGCTCCTTCGCATCTCCAATCAGCAACTCGGGATTCATACCGATCCGGTCGGTCGCACGCAAGAAACCCAACTGGCGCGCTTCAACGGCGCTTCCCGAAACCTTGGCTTGGCCGATCAACTCAAATGCTTTCATTGAATCGTCAAACCGAAGCGTCATCTCCTTGCACCCGCCCGCGGCTGGAATCAAGCCGACGCCGACTTCGACAAGACCGATGTAGGTCTCGGCGGAGGCCTGCACCGCATGGCTCTGCAGCACTATTTCACAACCCCCGCCCAGGGCCCGGGAGAAAACGGCTGCAACCACCGGCCTTGGCGCATATTTGATGCGGAGCATGCACTGTTGGAAATGGTCGATGGTTTGTTCCAGCTCGTCGAATTCGCCCGCCTGCGCGGCAGTCAGCAGCAGAACCAGATTGGCGCCAACACTGAAATTTTCTCCTTCATTTGCAATTACCATTGCATCGAACCGCTCCGGCAAAAGCTGGATAGCCTTGTCGATCATCCGCAGCGCATCTTCGCCGATAGCGTTCATTTTGCTGTGAAACTCCAGGCAAAGCACGCCATTCCCGATATCAATCAGAGACGCTCCGGCATTCTTCTCGACAACTCCCCGGGCCCGCTTCATGTCGCCGAGCACGATGACGCCGGGGCGTGCTTCGAGCGGCTGATAGACCGACCTGGCGAGATCGAAATATTCCGTATGTGGAAAATCCAGCCGGTCGGCAGGGCGATAGAACGATCGTGCGCCCTCCGCTCGCATACGCTGTATCGATTCCGGCAGAGTCGTTTCCTCGGCGAGCATCCGCTCGGCTACATCGTTGAACCCGAGCGCATCCCAAAACTCGAACGGACCGAGCTTGTGGCCGTAGCCCCAACGCATCGCCCGATCGATTTCAACGATCCGGTCGGAGATCTCGCCGACCATCTCCGTAGAGTACAGAAATACACTCTTGAGCACCTTCCACAGAAACGAACCCGCGCGGTCCGTGCCGGCGACAAGCTTTCGGATGCGCTCGTCAAGAGCGGGAATCGTCCGGGCCACCTCGACGGATTCAAAACTGGCCTTGCGAACCGGATGGTAAGCGAAGGTCTTCCAATCGATCGCGTGGATTTGCTTGTCCGGGCCGACGCGTTTGTAGAACCCCTGTCCGCGCTTCTCGCCGATCCAACCTTGCTCGATCATGGTTTGAAGGAACGGCGGCGGCACAAACCATTCGCGCCACGGATCACCAGGCACGGCTTCATATAGATTTTTCGCCACAAACGCCCAGACGTCGAGGCCGATGATGTCGAACAAGCGGAAGGAGGCGCTTTTCGGCAGCCCGATTAGCGGCCCCGTGAGCGCATCCACTTCTTCGATTGTGTAATTGCCTTCCATCATGGTCCGCACGACCGCCGATCCGAAGAAGCTGCCGATCCGGTTCGCAATGAAGTTGGGCGTATCTTTGCAAAGGACCACGCCCTTGCCGAGCGCGTTTTCGCCGAATTCCGTAACGAAGCGTAAAATGCCGGGATCGGTTTGGGCGCCGGGAATCACCTCGAGCAGATGCAGGTAACGAGGCGGATTAAAGAAGTGGGCGCCGAGAAATTGACGCTGAAAGCCGTCATCGAAATCCCGCGAGATCTGCGCAAGCGGAATGCCGCTCGTATTCGTTGACAAAATAGCATCCGGCGCCCGGCACTCGTCCACCTTGCTCCAGATCGCTCTCTTGATATCGAGGTTTTCCGTGACGGCCTCAATCACCCACTGGCACGATGGGATCAATTGCAGGTCATCCTCGAAATTGCCAGCTTGAATCAGGCGCGTGTTCTGTGGGACAAAGAACGCCGTTGGCTTCTGCTTCAGTGCGTTCTCAATGCCTTTGCGGGCCAGGGCGTTGCGGTCTGGGCCATCCGCGGCAAGGTCCAGCAAAATAACGGGGATTCCGGCGTTCGAAAAGTGAGCTGCGATGCGTGAGCCCATTGTGCCTGAGCCGAGTACGGCGACGCGTTGAATGGATCGCATTTCTTGAGAGTCCTCGCCGGCTGACGCGCGGTGCGCCGGCCATCGTTTTGGCGGCTATGCGAAAGTGTATCGAATTGCGAGCCGGAGTCCAGCCGGTTGTGAGCAAAGCCCTGCGCATCGAAACCACGTCGCCAGCAGGTTGGTAAACTGGCGGCAATGAATATCGCCCAGCGAGACGTCGAAGGGCTTACTATCCTCGATCTCGATGGACGGCTGGTTGCCGGCACGGATTCGAGTTCGCTTCGCGAGCGAGTCGTCGAGCTGGCCGATCGGAAACGACTCAACATTATTTTGAACCTGAAGCGAGTGGAGTTCATCGACAGCACGGGCCTCGGCACCATGGTGATGTGCTTCACCGGGATTCAGAAGCAGGGCGGGGCGCTTAAGCTTCTGAATTTATCGAAACGTCATATTGAGTTGCTGGTCCTGACGAAGTTGACGACCATCTTCGAGGTGTTCGACGACGAGCAGGACGCGATCAACAGTTTCTTCCCAGACCGCGAAGTCCGGCATTTCGACATCTTGAATTTCGTGAAGAGCCAAGAGAAGCCGTAATCAAGCCCCGGCGCGCTATTCGCCGGTATGAAGATGAGGATGCGGATGCGGCTGAGCGGCGCCGGGTTCGTGTTTATGGTGATGCGGACGCACGAGCTGAATGCGCTCGAGCAGGGCGACATCGTGAAGAATATCGAGGGGAGCGCCTTCCGCCACAATCCGGCCCCGATCGAAAACGGCGCACCGGCCGGCAATATCTTCCAGATTATCGAGATCGTGAGTGGCAAGGATAACGGTCCGGCCGCTATTTCGCCAGGAAATCAACAAATCGAAAATCTGGCTCTGACTCGCGGGATCGAGCGCGGCGGTGGGCTCGTCCAGCAATAAGATATCGGGATCGAGGATCAGCACCGAAGCCAGAGCTACCCGCTTTTTTTCGCCTCCAGAGAGCCGGTGCGGGGCGCGGTCCTTCAAATGGGCGATGCCCATTACCTCCAGCAGATCGGAAATCGTTTTGCGGATTCGATCGCGGGGCCATTCGAGTTGAAGTGGGCCGAACGCCAATTCATCGAAGACGGTGGCGTTGAAAAGCTGCACCTCGGAATTTTGGAAGAGCAATCCCACTCTCCTGCGGAACTGGGTTGAGAAGGAAGCGTCCGCCAGGCGCTCCGCCGTGAGCGCCTGGCCGCAAAACGTGACGCGGCCGGCGGCAGGGAACGAAAGACCTGCCAGAATACGCAGCAGCGTCGATTTCCCGCATCCGTTTGCGCCGAGCAGGGCAACGCTTTCACCGTGGTTCACTTGGAAAGAAAATCCATCGAGCGCCGTTACCGCGCCATACCGGAAAACAACATCTTCCAGGTGAAAAACGGGGGAATTTGGCCGGTTTGCGTTCATCGGCCGAACCAGATCGCGAGGACGGAAATGCCGGCTGCCGCTCCAAGCCGGAGCCAATCCGCCGGCAGCATGCGTATGTCCTCGAGGAGATGCACTTCTCCACGATAGCCGCGGGCCTGCATGGCGGCGTGTACTTCGGAGCTCAACTGCAGGCTCTTGTCCAAAAGCACGCCGGCGGTCCCGGCCAGCAAACGGCGCCGTTCGGACGGTTGCAGAACGCCGACCAGCCGCGCGCGACGGGCCTCGAACATTTCCTCCGCTATCTGCAACAACAAAAACAAATATCGATAGGTCATCCCGACAATCAGCACAAATAAGGCCGGGACCCGGAAAAAACGCAGCGATTTCAGGACCCGTATCCAGGGCGTGCATAGGATCAGGAGAAGCGAGTAAGTGCCGGCCGTTTCCGCACGCAGAATGAGGAACGCGGCGGTTCTGAGCCCCTGCACGGTAATTGGCCAATCCACGACGGGAACGCGCGCCAGCATGACCCCAGGAGTTAAAAAGACGGCGGGCAATGCGATCAGGCCGGTGAATCCTAATACGGCCAGCCAAACGCGAACTAATAGCGTTTTCAACGGCACATGTGAAAGAAACGCCAGTAGACAGGCGAATAACAAGAGCGCGGCCAGCACGATCAACCGTCTGGAGGCCACGCATGCGACGATCAGCGCCAGTGTCCCGGTGAGTTTCACGCGCGGATCGAAGCGTTGCAGCAAACCATCGGATCGCGCCAGGTCCTCCGCGAAGATTGCGTGCTGTGTTGCGCGGATGAAACCGGACATGGTCTTTTCCAGAAAGCTTGCGCGCTGCCGCTTCGGGTTCGGCGCGCGTGCCCGGAAAACACGGCTCAAGAACAGAACGAACAGAATAATAATTCCTACGCCCGTCATTGCCGAAGCAAAATAGCCGAAGTAGGCGTTTTTTACGAATCTCGGGGCATAACCCGAAATCGGAGCGGTCCAGAGAGAGGACAATCTCTGAAGACCTTTGGGCGCCTGGGAGGGCGGGGCCTGATTTCGCGACGCTGCCGCCATCTCACGCCGGGCACCTGGGTTTTCGAAATCCTGCGCGGACCACTCCCCCCAAGCGCTGCCGGCGGTGACGATGCCCAAGGGAGTGATGACCAGAACGATTGCCAGAATCAGCCATAGCTTGCGAGCGGCGGGCCAACGCACAGCTTCGCCCGCTTCGCGCGGAGAGTCGCGATCGGGCGCTTCCGGAGCGGTGATACGCAGCAGCGAGGGATCGGCTCGTTGCAAATACGAAACTAGACCGGCCGTCACGATCAATTCCGCGAGGCCCGCAAATGTCAGGTGGCCAATCATCATCGCGGGAATTGAAACACTCAAGGGATACGGGCAGTAAAGTGGCGCGCCCGATGCGTCTCGAAACAGGGCAGGCTGAATGCCAAATTCGATAGCGGCCAGCAGAGCAGAAACGTTAATGGCGATATAGCCGGCCACGCCCGCCGCAAACACCCTCCGCCTTGCCGTGAGGCTGGCTCCGGCTCCCACCAGACGGTACACGGCGTAGGCGACGAGCGAGCCGGCGATCGCCATGTTGAAACAATTGGCGCCGAAGGTGCTGATTCCCCCATCGCCGAAAAACAATGCCTGCACCAGAAGCGCAATCGAGATAGCCAGTATGGATGCCGCCGGGCCAAGGACGATCGTTGCGATACCCATACCTACTGCGTGTCCGGTCGTGCCCCCCGGAAGCGGGAGATTGAACATCATCACGACGAACGAAAAGGCCGCGAACAGCGATAACAGCGGAACCACCCGGGTCGAAAGAACGGCTTTCAAGCGGATCAGCGCGCCAGACCAGAACGGCAGCGCGAGGAAATACATTACACCGCAAGTGGAGGGACTCAGGTAACCGTCTGGAATATGCATCGAAATCCGCCTGCGCAAAGCGGCGGGATGGCTGAAGTGGCGGACTTCCAACCCGTTATCTAAACCATGCTACCGCCGGGTTAGTGCACCGTCGATTTTCGCGAACCGGTGAATGCGATCGGCAAGAGCATGTTTAATTTATCTAACGGTTGTTGTTTGGGTAACCAAAATGGCAGATCATCTCGATTGAGCGAGCGGTTAGGCCGGCTACTTGGAGTCGTTTTGGATAGAAATTGCCGATTCTCGCGCTGGATTGGAATCATGTCGGTATTTTTCGTCTGAATCGACGGAGTTAAATGCCCATTCATTCGCTTTCCGCTTACAATGGGTCCAGAGCGGAGGAGGATTGGCATCGTCAGATGCCAGTCGTTCGGGCCTCACATCCGATTTGCGTTTCTCGCCGTCTGGCGACGCGAACTCCTGGAGCACTATTTGGTTCTATATCTTCCAGTACGAGATATCCCGGTCTACACGGCGGAGCGGTGGAGCAGGCGTTCCGACCTGTCTTCCAGGAAGCCGAGCCGCCAGATCCGGTTTTGCCGTCTTCCTGGCAAGCGTGGTCCTCCTGGCGTTTTATTCCAATTGTGAGGATTTTTCGGGCTGATTGCCTGAATTTGCTCGCGCACGGAGTATTTTGGGTTCGGCGTATCGCGTTCGCGCCCTTCCTCAACTTCGACAGCCGTTGAATCTCAGCATTGACGCCTGGTAATCACGAGCCAATCCCGATAGTTGTTACGCATTCCGGGATGAGGACAAACTTTCGGCCTAAAACCGCAGATATGTAACAAATGTGTAATCGTTCTTTTGCAAAAGCGTCCCAGTATAGATACATAATCAGTTGGAGCGACATGACTCAGTCCTACCCCCTTCACGCCAGACAATCGCGAAACAGTTCTCTCGCGGCACGTGTGTTCGCGCCGGTTGCGCTGCTCGCCGTTTTCGGCTGCGGAATCGCGCATGCGACCGATGTATTGACGTACAAATACGACAATGCCCGGACAGGCCTGAATGCGTCCGAATATGTGCTGACGCCACAAAACGTAAATCAGCAGACATTTGGAAAACTATACAGCTTTCCTACCGACGGATTCACGTATACACAGCCTCTTTATAAGACGCAGGTTAATGTCCCGGGTCAGGGAGTTCACAACGTTATTTACGTTGCGACTGAGCATGACAGCGTGTATGCCTTCGATGCGGACGGCAACAATCCCGCCCAAGGATATCTCTGGAAGGTATCGTTCATCGATCCGGCGAATGGCGTTACGACGGTGCCATATACAGATGTGGCCACTTCCGACATTGTGCCTGAGATCGGAATTACCGGTACGCCTGTGATTGACCCGGCGAGTAACACTCTCTATCTCGTTTCTCTAACTAAGCACACATCCGGAGGGGCCGTTAGTTACGTCCAGGAACTACACGCGCTGGATCTGGGGACCGGGGCCGAAAAGATGAACGGCCCCACGGTGATTCGAGCCTCCGTGCCGGGAAACGGCGCGGGAAGTTCAAATGGAACGATGAATTTCGACCCGATGCGCGAGCATCAGCGGGCAGCGCTCACGCTGGTGAACGGCGTGGTTTACATTGCATGGGCCGCGCACGGAGATATGGGCAACTATCACGGATGGGTACTCGGCTATCAAGCGTCCAATATCAGCCAGCAGGTGGGCGTGTATTGCACCACTCCCAATGGATGGGGCGGCGGCATCTGGATGGCGGGCGGAGCGATTTCGACGGACAATAAGGGCAATCTATTTCTGGCGGCGGGGAACGGAACGTCGGATCCCACAAATAACAATTACGGCGAGGCGGTGCTGCGGCTCAGCACTAACTCCGGAATCCAGTTTGGCGATTTCTTCATGGCCAACGACCAGGACAAGTTAAATGCCGGCGATCTGGACACCGGTGTTGGATCGGCCATCGTGCTGCCCGATCAACCCGGTCCGTACCCCCATTTGCTGGTGTCGTCGGATAAAGCCGGAAACATTTATTTACTCAACCGGGATTCAATGAGCGGCTACAACCCGACTGCAAACGCAAACGTGCAGACGATCTTTGCGGGCACCACACTTCACAATAGCTTCGCGCTCTTCAACAACACGCTGTATGTCGGGGCGGACGGCAACGTGTTAGCGGCCTATACCCTCAGTAACGGGCAACTTTCGTGGAACCCGGTTTCGCAGTCGGCGGATCACTACGGCACGAACTATACGACAAGTGGAACCAGTCCGGTAGTTTCCGCGAGCGGCGCTTCGAATGGCGTCGTTTGGGCGATCGATAACTCGGCCAGAGGGAACGGGCCGGCCGTTCTGTACGCTTACGATGCCGGGAATCTGGCAAACAGGCTTTACAGCAGCAACGATGCTCCTAATTCGCGCGATGTCCCGGCCTATGCCGTCAAGTTCACAAATCCCATCGTGACGGACGGAAGAGTATTCGTGCCCGGTCTGAATAGCGTGACGGTGTACGGCTTGCTGTCGTCTCAGGGAACCGGCAATCCTCCCGCCGCCGCGCCAACTTTCAGCGCACCGGCCGGAACGGTTTTCAATTCGCCTCAATCGATCACGCTATCCGAGAGTTCGCAAGGCGCGACCATTTATTACACTACGGACGGCTCCATTCCGAGCACATCGTCGCCGGTGTACAACGGAGCGATCGAGATCTCGGGTCCCACCAGCATTCATGCGTTTGCGACGGGAAGCGGTTTCTCGCCAAGTCCGGTTGCCTCGGCGTTCTTCACAGTGGAATCGTCCTCCACGCCGCCGGCGCCGGAATTTACAAACGGCTTTTCGGCAGCGGGACTGTCGCTGAACGGCGGCGCCACAATCAGCGGCAACCGATTGCAACTGACGGATGGCGGCAATGGGGAGGCGCGCAGCGCATTCTATACATCGCCTGTAAACATCCAGCATTTCACGACGGATTTTGAATTCCAGCTCAGTTGGGCCGGGGCCGATGGCTTCACATTCACGATCCAGGGAAGCGACCCGACCGCAGTGGGATCGCTCGGCGGCGGGCTCGGCTATGGTCCTGAGCCGAATTACCATATCAGCTACACCGAGCGGAACATACCGAATAGCGTCGCGATTAAATTCGATCTGTTCGACAACTCCGGTGAAGGAACGAACACGACAGGTCTGTTTCTGAACGGGGCGAGTCCTACCTCGCCGTCGATCGATCTGACGAATCAGGGAATTGACCTGCACAACGGACACATTTACAAGGTCCGGTTGACCTATGACGGTTCCGTACTGGCGATGAAGATCACGGACACGAACGATCCGACCAAGACATTCTCCACCAATTTCACGGTGGACATTCCGGCGAACGTAGGCGGCCCAACAGCGTATGTCGGATTCACCGCAGGAACCGGGGCCAATTCGGCGATCCAGGAAATCCTGAACTGGAATTTCAGCCCGTCGCCCTACTTCCCGACCGGCTTCAATTCGGCCGCAATGGTTCTGAACAACGGCGCCAGCGTCAACGGCGGGAATCTTCAACTCACAGACGGCGGAGGATACGAAGCGCGCAGCGCTTATTTCAACACACCGGTAAACGTTGAGAACTTCACCGCCGACTTTCGTTTCCAGTTGTCGAACGCTCAAGCGGACGGCTTCGCCTTCGTGCTGCAGAACACCGGCCCGCAAGCACTTGGCGGGTTGGGTGGAGGCCTGGGATATGGAAGCGATCCGTATAACGGCCTCGGCACCGGTATCGGGCAGAGCGTGGCCCTCAAATTCGACCTTTTTGATAACAGCGGCGAGGGCGTCAACTCGATCGGGATCTTCACCGGAGGCGCGTCTCCAACGTCGCCTTCCCTGGACTTGACTCCGACTGGACTCAATCTGCACAGCGGCGACACCTTTGCAGTTCACCTAACCTACGATGGAACTACGCTCGGCGCCACGATCACGGACGTGAATAACCAGGCGCTGACGTATACGGCGTCGTTCCCGATCAATATTCCCCAAGCGGTCGGAGGCAACTATGCCTTCATGGGTTTCACCGCCGGGACCGGCGGCCTGAGCGCAACCCAGAATATACTCTCGTTGACGTTCAGTAACACCGGGCAATGAATCGAATGCAAGCGAGCCATAGGACGTAATTATCCGGTGGTTCTCTACGGGCGGGGCGGATGCACGTATCGGCCCCGCCCGTTTTGTCGTTATGAGCATGCATGCTCGGTGGCGCCGGGCCAAATCGTAATACAATCAAGACTTCCGCTTATTGTTTCTCGTGATGGCGACCCATCCGGCTGCCTCGAAATTCGTTCTTCCGATACTGTGCCTGCTTGTGGCTAGCGCTTCGGTGCAGAGTCAAGACGATCGTCGGCTGACGGGTCGGTTGACCGATCCTGCTTCGGCTCCTCTGGAAGGGATGTCGGTGCTGCTGATCTCGGTTGACCGGGCGTTTCGAACAAAATCGGGCACAGCCGGAGGTTTCCGGTTTGAGGATGTGCCTAGCGGATTATATGAGCTTGAACTCTCGCGGCCGGGCTTCATCAAGCAGACGATTCCGGTCGACTTCACTACTAAAGGCTCTCAATCACTGGCGATTGTTCTTAAAGTTGGGAGCATCCCAGACATGAACTACTGTGGCCCACACTCCTCGATTGTGTACCAAACTCCAGGCGCCATGAAGCCCCGGTTGCATGGTATTATCCAGGACTATTACGGTCGCAGCCCTGTTTCGAACGCGAAAGTAACGGTATGGCGGGCGGGTGAGCAGGTGTCGATGCGCCGTTCCGATCGAGGGGGCAAATTTGCGTTCGACGATCTTCCGGCCGGCCATTATGATTTGCTGATCTCTCGTTCGGGGTACGCAAAAGCCGAAGTGAAGGCACTATTGTTGCCGCGCGAAAACGGCGCTTCCATCGAGATTCCAATTCTTAAGCGAAATCAGATTGTCATTTGCCAGTAGCGGCGATCCGTTAACTTTGGTCCAAATTTTTCCGCCATACGCTCAATGCAGCGTGTGCAAATCGCCAATCCGGGGCCCAGCCGGATATTCGATCCGTTGCAGATGTTTGAACTGGAAATCTGGCGCGCCCGGAGGGGCTCGAACCCCCGGCCTACAGATTCGAAGTCTGTCGCTCTATCCAACTGAGCTACGGGCGCGTCCTTTCGCATTATAGCCGCCAATGGGACAATCGGAACAGATGATTAGCGGCGCGGTCGAAACGGAAGTAAAGCTGCCGGTTCGGGATATCGGCGAAATAACGCTACGGTTGCGCAAAGCCGGATACCTCATCAGCCAGCCTCGGGAATTTGAATCGAACAGCCTGTACGACCTGCCCGACCGTCAACTAAGAAAGACGGGTATGATTCTGCGCCTGCGTCAATCGGGTGAGCGCGCCGTTATCACCTGGAAGGGGCCCGCCAAGGCCGGTCCGCACAAGACCCGGCCGGAACTCGAAACGACGGTGGGTTCGCTGGCGACCGTATCGGACATTTTGGCCCGGCTGGGATATGGAGTAGTCTTCCGGTACGAGAAGTTTCGAACCGAATTCCGCCAGCGGGAGGCGTCGGGCTCAATCGTTCTCGACGAAACGCCCATAGGAGCCTTTCTGGAACTGGAGGGGCCTGGTGACTGGATAGATAGCACGGCCGTGGAACTGGGATTTTCGTCCGACAGCTACATACTCGACAGCTATGCGAGCCTGTATACAAAGGACTGCGGGGAGAAAGGCCGGCAACCAAAGCACATGCTGTTTTCGTCTTGATAGACGAAGCCTCGCAAGTCAGCACGCCTTGAAATAAGTGTTTTTAGAATGAGGTGAGAATGCCAGACGTGGTCAAAGCCGATGCTGCCGCTATTGAGCGCGCAACCGAGCAACTGACACGAGTTCGTGACGAAATTTCAAAAATTATCGTCGGCCAGCGGGACGTCATCGACGGAGTGCTGATTTGCCTGCTCGCCGGAGGACACGTGTTGCTCGAAGGAGTGCCCGGCCTCGGAAAGACAACGCTGCTGCGGACGCTGGCTCGCGTCTTACATCTCAAATATTCGCGTATCCAGTTCACCCCGGACCTCATGCCTGGCGACATAGTCGGCAGTATGATCATGGAAACGGACGACCAGGGACATCGCGTGCTGCGGTTTCAACCGGGGCCGATTTTCGCCAATCTGGTTTTGGCCGACGAGATCAACCGGGCGACTCCGAAGACGCAGTCGGCATTGCTTGAGGCCATGCAGGAGAGAACCGTCACCAGCGGCACGTCCACGTATTCCCTTGAGCCTCCCTTTCTCGTGATGGCGACCCAAAATCCTATCGAAATGGAGGGGACCTATCCGCTGCCCGAGGCGCAGCTCGACCGTTTTCTGATGAAGATCCTGGTTACGTTCCCATCGCGCGACGATCTTAGCCGGATTGTGGATGTCACGGTTAAGCAGGAAGAGCCCGCGCTGCAGCAGATCTTGAATTACGACGATATCGCCGAGTTGAAATCCATTTGCCGGCAGGTGATCGTTGCGCCGCATGTCCAGGAGTATGCCATCGATCTGGTGATGGCGACGCAACCCGGGTCCGCGATCGCTTCCGATATTACGAACCGTTATATACGATATGGCAGTTCGCCACGGGGCGCCCAGGCGCTGATCGAATGCGGGCGCATTCTGGCTCTGATGAACGGGCGGCTCCACCTTAGTATCGAGGATGTCGCGGCGATTGCTCCCGCCGTTCTCCGGCACCGCATTATTCTCAATTTCGATGCGCATGCCGATGGTGAAACGCCGGAAACCATCCTGCAGCACGTCATGACGGACGCCAGCGCGGGCGGACGCCGCCGGGCCGCCGGCTGAACGAACCAGGACCACCATGCACGAACCGCTCCTCGACAGCACGTTTCTCGAGCGATTAGAGCGGCTGACGCTGCACTGGAACAAGTCGTTTTCCGGGCTTGTCGGCGGCCACAATCCCTCGCGGTTCGGTGGATCGGGCCAGGAGTTTCTCGATCATCGCCTATTCCATCACGGCGACGACCTGCGCGCCGTCAACTGGCGCGCGTACATGCGCCTCGAGAAGCTTTTCCTGAAGATGTTCCAGGTAGAGCCACGCGTTCCGGTGCGTTTGATGCTCGATACAAGCGCATCGATGACGGCCGGCCACACGCCAGGCCAGCTATCGAAGTTCGATTTTGCCAGAAAACTGGCGGCGGCGCTTTGCTACATCGGCCTGGTTCGTCTCGACACCATTACGCTACAGCCGTTTTCCACCAAGCTTCTGGATCCCTTCCTCTGCGGAGGCGGGCGCCATCGCTTTCAGCCGGCTGAAGAATTCTTGCGGCTGCTCGAGCCCAAAGGCCGTACAAAGTATCTGGACGCAGTCCGGCAATTTATCGGCGAGTATTCACAACGCGGACTACTCATCGTTATTTCCGATTTTCTGGACGACGGAGATTGCCTGCATCCGCTGCAATATCTGGCGGACTTCGGTCACGAGTTGTATCTGATTCAGGTGTGGGGAGATGAAGATCGCGTTCCGGCCGGAGATGGCGAAATGGAACTCGTGGATGCCGAAACCGGCGACGTTCTGAAGCTTGGGCTGAGCAACGACACGCGAAGCGAGTACACAAATGCATTCGACGCGTATGCCGGCGAAATTCGCCGCCTGGCGCTACGAAATGGCGGCCGTTATGCGGGACTTCCGAGCAGCGCTTCGCTCGAAGAATCGATTTTCGGGGCGCTTGTGCGCACGCAGGGTGTGGCCTAGGCCAGCATGTTTTTTCTGAATCTCACGCTCGGCGAATTTGCCGCACTGCTCGCCGCGCTGTCCGGGATCATTACCGCGCTCTATCTGCTGGATCGCGCGAAACGGAAGCGAATCGTCTCGACCTTGCGTTTCTGGGTGGATGCTTCCCGTGTGGACGAGCAGCGCCGGCGCAAGCGGGTACGAGACCCCTGGTCGCTGGCGCTACAGTTGCTCGGCCTGTTGTTGCTGCTGCTGGCGATCGCACAACTACAATGGGGCAGCCGCGAACAAGCGGGCCAGGATCATGTTCTGCTGCTCGACACGTCATCGTGGATGGCGCAGCGGAACGGCGCTTCCAATCTGCTGGACGAAGCGAAACAGAAGGCCTTGGCGTATGTGGCGTCGCTTCCACCGCGGGACCGGTTGATAGTGATGCGAACGGATGGCCTCACGACGCCGGCGACGAGCTTTACGAATGATCGCAAGCAGTCGTTTCAGGCGATCGCGGCGAGCCAACCCTCGTTTACCGCGTTGAATCTGCGGCAAGGTTTGGAATCGGCAACGCGAGCGTTGCATTGGTCCGGCAGCGGCCGCGGCGAAATCGTCTATATCGGAGCGGCCCGGATCGCGAATTCCGACGACATGCCCGCCGCAACACCTGGATTGCGCGTGGTGACCGTGGAAGCCAGCTCGGAGAACGTTGGCATACGCGGGATTGGATTGCGCCGCTCTGAATCCGCCGCAAATCTATGGGAAGCATCCATCGCGTTGCGTAATTACGGAGCACAGGCGCGCAACGTAGTTTTGCACGTCCGGTTCGCGGGCTCGGAATTCGAGCCTCGCCGGATTTCGCTCCAGGCTGGCGAAAGCGGCAGCGCCGAATACCGGTTTTCGACGAGCGGCGCCGGAACACTCGCCGCCCGGATCACGCCGGGGGATTCTCTTCCATCAGACGATCACGCCGAAGTGGAATTACCGCCCGCCGGGTTGCTGCAGGTCGCGGTCTTCTCGTCGCGACCCGACGCCTGGCGGCCGTTGCTCGATTCGAATCCGCGATTGCATGCAATCTACAGCAGGCCCGACCAGTACACGCCTCATCCCAACGCGGATGTCCTGCTGTTGGATGGCATGGCTCCCCAGTCTCCGCCCCAGCTTCCGAGTCTCTGGATCATGCCGCCCGCGAAGGACTCGCCCGTTCCCGTCGCAGCAACCCAAACGGACGCAATACTGAACCGGTGGCACACGGAAACCCCGCTGGGCGCCGGACTTCACAGCAAGGAATTGCGCCTGCCGAGCGCTGAAATTTTCGAGAGCGTAACGGGAGGGATTCCCGTTGCCAGCACCGATGAGGGCCCCGTCGTAGTAGCGCAGGGGGGAACCGCGGATCGTGCGCGTTCCGCCGTGATCGGCTTCGATCCAATGAACGGTCCGCTGCGCTTTGAAGTTTCAACCCCTCTGCTGTTCGCAAATCTGTTGCGCTGGTTGGAGCCGGAGAGCTTTCGCGCCTTTCAACTGACGGCGGGCGCCGTCGGCCTGGCCTCCGTTCCTCTGGATGCCAAGGAATCCGCGCAGACTTTGAAAATTGTCGACGATCGCGGCTTGGCCGTGCCCTTCACGGTTCGAAACGGCGTGTTGCAGCTCTATACGGTGCGGCCCAGTGTAGTGCGCGTTCTCTCGAACGATCGGGAGCGCGTGCTTTCTCTGACGCTGCCGGGCATGGCGGAATTCGCGTGGCAACCGCCGGCCGCCACTCCTCGGGAACTGCCGCGCACCTACTGGTTTGCTCCCTCTGCCCTCGATTTGTGGAAATGGCTTGCTGCTCTCGGCGGTCTCGCACTGCTGATCGAGTGGTTGTTCTTTGGCCAGCAACGGCCTTTGCGGCTACGGCGCCGCACGGCACGTTCTGAATCCAGTCCGTCACCGAGAGAGGAGCTGGCCAACAAATGACGTTTGCGCATCCATTCGCGCTGCTACTTGTGGCGCTTCCGCTTGGCTATGCCATCCGGGAGTGGCCCCGGACCAGCAGAAGACTACCTTTTTGTTTGAAGATGCTCAGCTTTGTGGCGATTTTTCTAGCCTTCTCCGAACCCTCGCTCAGAATGCCCGAAACGAAGACAGGCGTTGTGGTGCTCGTGGATACGTCCGGCAGCATCTCGGACACGGATCTCAACCGCGCGGCCTCTCTCGTCAATGTGATGGCGCGAGAAAAGGGTGGAAACTGGATGCGAGTTGTCCCGTTTGCGCGACAGGTCCGGGCCCTGAAGCCTGAAGAAGTGCGCAACGGCTGGCGACTGGAGCGAACCGCGCGGGAAGGAGGCCAGGGTACCGACCTTGAAGCAGCTCTCCGCGAGGGCGTAGCCGCGATTCCAGCGGGCCGCATTCCCAAGCTGGTCCTTATCAGCGACGGCAAGGAGAACGAGGGAAGCAGCGCTCGGGCCATCGCACAATTACAGCGCCTGGGGATCCCGGTCGACGCGTTCAGCCTGGAGGGGCGGGAGCAGACAGGACTTCGTGTGCTCTCGGTGTCGATGCCGCACGCGGCCTACTCCGGCGAGGAAATTCCCATCGATCTATCGGTGCAATCCACCGCGGCCGGCCAGGGCGCGGTGTTGCTAAGCGCCGACGGGAAGCCCCTGGGGGACAATCCCGTGACGCTGGCGGAGGGGGTTACACCTGTACACGTGCATGCTCGCATCAATACAAGCGGTATCACCTCGGTTGCCGGGCGGATCACGCTGCCGGGCGGAGGCAGCACAGAGTTCGAGCAGGCCATCGATCTTAATAGGCCGCAGGTTCTCTATATATCCGAAGACCCGCGACAAACCGACCGGAACCTGATGGAGGCTCTTGGCGACGCTCAGTTCGACGTGAAGAGCGATCCCGGGCTGCTGAATTCACCGCTCGACAACTTTCAACTCATCATATTGAACAACCTGAACCTGAATCTGCTCTCCCATGACCAGAAGCAGCGCCTTCAAACGTACGTGAAGGACGGCGGCGGTCTTTTGTTGATCGGCGGTGAAAAGCAGGCCTACAAGGAAGACAAGCAGATGGACGCGCTCGACCAGGCGTTACCCGCAAAGCTGGCGCCGCCAAGGACTCCGGAAGGCACGTGCGTTGCGCTGATCATCGACAAGTCTTCTTCCATGGAAGGTAGAAAGATTGAGCTGGCCCGGCTTTCCGCAATCGGGGTTGTGGATCACTTGCGCCCGATGGATCTGATCGGTGTCTTGATCTTCGACAACTCATATCAGTGGGCGGTGCCGATCCGGCGCGCTGAAGACAAGTCGCTAATCAAACGGCTGATTTCAGGGATTACGCCTGACGGCGGCACGCAGATCGCCCCGGCGCTGACGGAAGCTTACCGGAAAGTGCTGGCCACGCACGCGACCTACCGGCATATTGTGCTACTGACTGACGGGATTTCCGAAGAAGGCGACAGTCTCGAACTCGCCACCGCCGCGCAGGCTCACAATCTGACCATCTCCACCGTTGGCCTCGGCCAGGATGTCAATCGCAGTTATCTGGAAAAGATTGCGGCAACCGCCGGCGGGAAAAGCTATTTCCTGAACGAACCGCAAGGCCTGGAGCAGATTCTGCTTAAAGATGTTCTGGAGTACACGGGATCGACCGCTGTTGAACGGGCTTTAAAGCCGATTGTGGATATGAAGGCGGAAGTGCTGGACGGCATCGACATCGCATCGGCACCGGCGCTGAAGGGCTATACGCGCTTCGTATCGAAACCGACAGCCGACACGATCCTGTCGATTGATCCGGAAAAGAAAGATCCCCTGTATGTGCGGTGGCAGTACGGATTGGGGCGCGCCGCCGTGTTCACGTCCGATGCCAAGAGCCGATGGGCGGCGGATTGGATGACCTGGCCCGGATACGACAAATTCTGGATCAATATCACGCGCGATCTTCTGCCTCACTCCGCAAAATCGGAGGCACTGGCGCATTTCGATCAGGTGAATCAGGATCTGATCGCCGAATATCATCTAGGGCCGGGCATGCCGGATCCCACGACGCCGCCGCAAATATACGTAATGGGTCCGAACGGGTATGAGAAGCCGATCGAGGTGGTTCGGACAGCGCCAGGCGCGTATCGCGGGCGTTTGCACCTCGGTGAATTGCGCGGGCTATTCCGTATCCGTCCGCTTGAGCCCACCGCCACATTCCCGGAGATCGGTTTGTACCGTCAACAAGAGGAAATGCTCGACTACGGCTCGAATGCCTCGCTATTACGGCAGATTGCGGCACTGACCGGAGGCGAATTCAACCCTGCTCCACGCGATGTTTTCAGCAATAACGGCCGGTCGTTATCGACTACATGGCGACTCTGGCCGACCCTGCTCGCGCTGGCGATCGCGTTGACGGTTGCCGAATTAGTGGTTCGCAAGTGGCGCGGATTGTTTCAGCGATTCACCGCCAGATGAGCGACGGTCTCGAAGTGAAACGTTTGCGGGAATAAATCGACCAGCGCCAGGCGTTCGATCTTGTAAAGAGACGTGAGCACTTTCAGATCGCGAGCGAGTGTAGCTGGATCGCAGCTCACAATTGTCAATTGGGGCGCACCAATGCGTAGCAGTTCGGCGGTGACTTCGGGGCCCAATCCCGCGCGAGGCGGATCGGCAACAATGGCATCTGGCGGCGCTGCCAAAGTACGCAAGTAGTCTTCGGTCGAGGCGCGCGCCGGAAACACTCGCTCTGCGACGACGGCTACGTTGGTTTCGAGATCGCGATAGGCGGAAAGCCCGCGTTCTACCGCGTCGACCCGAGCAAAACGCGTTGCAAGCGGCAATGAAAATAATCCCACGCCTGCATAGAGGTCAACGACAGACCCGCCTTCCCGGTTACCGAGAACCTCCGCGGCGAGGGCATCGATCAGAAACCGGTTCACCTGAAAAAAAGCGCCGCGGCTGATGCGGAGGGTATGCCCGGCGCTTTGGTATTCGAGGGCTCCCGGCACGGTCCCCGGAATAAGCTCGGCGCACCAGGTGAAAAAGCGGGCGGCAACAGGACGGTCAGCCTCGATAACGTTTAGCTGTATTTCCTTCTCGTTAGTAAACAACTCCAACGACCGTAGAAAGCGCGGCCATCCCGGCCGTTTCACGGCGCCAGCCAGAACTGCAATTGCGTCATTCAGCTTGGGCGATGAAATAGGGCAGTGCGTAATCGGGCAAAGGTCGTGAGAGTTGTGGAGCCGGAAACCAACACGGCCCCGATCGAAATGAAGCTGAATGCGATTGCGATAGCGCCAGGGGTCGCCGGCGATGGTAGGGATTTCATCCTCGAACGCAATGCCGCCAAGCCGGCGCAGGGTTTCGCGCAGAATCGCCACTTTTTGCCCGATCTGATAGGCGTAGTCGGCGTGTTGATATTGGCAACCGCCGCAGCGGCCGAAGTACTCGCATTGCGGCTCAACGCGCCGTGGAGATGGCTCGATCACCTGCATTGAGCGAGCACGCAGCAAGTTTCCCTTGGCGCCTTCCGGCTCGACTTCGATGCGCTCGCCGGGCAACGCGAACGGCGTCAGCAGGACCTGGCCGTCGATGCGCGATAGCGCGTCGCCGCCATAAACCCACTTCTCCACGTCGACCGTTGTCTTCCGATTTTTTGTTTCGAGAGGTTTCATCCCTTACGATAAGAGTTTCTCCTACCATCATGAAGGCACGTGTTCTCTCTGGCGTTCAACCCAGCGGTCAGCTTCACTTAGGCAACTATCTGGGGGCTCTGAAGAACTGGGCGGAAATCCAGAGCAATTACGAGAGCATCTTCTGCATCGTCGATTTGCACGCGATCACGGTGTATCAAGATCCGAAAGAGCTTGCGGAAAAGATCCGCGAAACCGCGGCGCTGTTTATTGCAGCGGGAATCGACCCGCAAGAGTCGTCGATCGTGGTGCAATCGAGCGTTTCCGGCCACGCTGAACTCGCATGGATGCTCACCTGTGTCACTCCGCTTGGCTGGCTGAACAGGATGACGCAATACAAGGCGAAAGCGGAGAAGCAGGAGACCGTGGGCGCCGGGCTGCTGCAATATCCCGTTCTGATGGCCGCCGATATTCTGGTATATCAGGCGAAGATCGTTCCCGTTGGCGAGGATCAGAGCCAGCATCTGGAACTCGCTCGCGACATCGCGCAGCGGTTCAACTCGATGTACGGCGACACATTCGTCATGCCGGAAACGCGTCTGCCGGCCGTCGGCGCGCGCATTATGGGCCTGGACGACCCCACCACGAAAATGAGCAAATCGGTATCGGGAACAAATCACGCTATCGCGCTGCTCGATGAGCCAAGCATTGTCCGTAAGAAGATCGCGCGTGCCACAACGGACTCTCAGCCCGCCGTCGATCCCGAAAATATGGGCCCGGGGGTTGCAAATCTGTTCACCATTGCACACGCCTGCGATCCATTCATAACGAAGAATTCGGTCGCAGGCATGAGATACGGCGATTTTAAGAAATTGGTGGCCGAAGCGGTTGTCTCCCGGCTAGAGCCGATCCAGCGGAAATACCGTGAAATCACTGCCGATCGCGGTTACATAGATTCGGTGCTGCTCGAAGGGCAACGGCGTGTTCTGCCGATCGCGGAGAACACGATCAGGAATGCCAAGCGGGCAATGGGCTTGTATGTGGCGAATAGGTGAGGAGAGGCGCGATAGGCAGACTCGCTACGAGGCAGTCCAGGCTGCTAAAATGGAGGTAAGTTTCCGCAGGAGAGCTTTCGGCGCTTGCCAGTCCACAGTGTTCGCTCGTGGAACCGGCTCTCCAGCCGGGTTTTACTCGTACGATTTCCGCTAGCCTAGTTCTCTTCTAACGAGTTGTGCGGAGTTCCGGTTCCTCGGTTCAAAGGTTCACCCACGATGATTTCAACCAGCAATGTCACAATGCGCTACGGCGGGAAAGTTTTGTTTGAAGATGTCAGCACGACGTTTCAAACAGGGCGCCGCTACGGTTTGACCGGCCCGAATGGGGCAGGCAAATCGACTTTCATGAAGCTACTTTCGGGGGAACTGGAACCGCAAAAAGGCACTGTGGTCCGCCCCAAAAAGGTCGGCGTACTCCGGCAGGATCAGTATCAATTCGATCAATTCCGCGTGATCGATACGGTGGTGATGGGGAACCAGCCGCTTTGGAAAGCGCTCGAAGAGCGCGAACAGTTGTACTCCAAAACGGATCTCACCGACAACGACGGGATGCGGTTGGGCGAACTGGAAGGAATTGTCGCGGAAGAAGACGGTTATACGGCGGAAAGCGATGCCGCGGTTCTGCTCGACGGCTTGGATATTCCGGAGCCGCTACACAACCGAACGATGGGCGAATTGCAAGGCGGACAGAAGGTGCGCGTTCTGCTGGCGCAAGCTTTGTTCGGAAATCCCCAAGTCCTCCTGCTGGACGAGCCTACGAACTACCTCGATCTGGAATCGATTCACTGGCTGCGGGAATTTTTGACGAGGTACGAAGGTGTTCTGATCGTGATTTCGCACGACCGGCATTTCCTGAACGGCGTTTGCACGCACATTGCGGATATCGATTACCAAACGATCATTGCGTATCCGGGCGGATACGACGACATGGTGCTGCAAAAGACGCAGATCCGTTCGCGGATTGAAGCAGAAAATGCGCAGCGCGAAAAGAAGATTTCGCAGCTCAACGAATTTATTGCGCGGTTTTCCGCCGGCACCCGCGCAAGCCAGGTGACCTCCCGCAAGAAGGAAGTGGAGCGGCTGCAAACACAGGAACTGGCGCGTTCGAACATCCAGCGCCCGTACATCCGGTTTGAGCAGAAGCGCCCATCGGGGCGGCACGCTCTGGAATGTAAAAATGTCGTGAAGGGCTATGACGGGCTCAAGGTCATCAACGGGTTTTCAGCAGCGGCGCCACGCGGCGAAAAGATTGCCCTAATGGGCAGAAACGGAGCGGGGAAGACCACGCTCCTGAAGGCTTTGCTGGCAAATGCGCCTGGCGTAACCGACCCCGATGTCGGCCTCGATTCAGGCGACGTGGAGTGGGGACATGAAGTTCAGGTCGGCTACTTCGCACAGGATCATCGTGGCAGCATTCCGGATGGGACGACTGTGGAAGAGTGGCTGCACTCGCACGATCCGCAGGCATCGCGGGAAGAGATTCGCGGATTACTTGGTCAGATGCTGTTTCGCGGAGAAGAAGGGCTGAAGCCCACGGAAGCTCTATCAGGGGGCGAAGCGGCGCGGCTGATGTTCTGCAAGCTGATGCTGCAGAAGCCGAACGTGCTGGTGCTCGATGAGCCGACAAATCACCTGGATCTCGAGGCGATTAACGCGTTGAATGTGGCGCTGCAAAAGTTCGAAGGGACTGTGCTGCTGGTGACCCATGACGAGGATCTGATTGACGAAGTGGCGACTCGTATATGGCATTTCGGCGCCGAGGGGGCGAGCGGCGGCAAATCGGGAACGGCCATCGTAGACTTTGCCGGCCCTTACGCCGAGTATGAGGCTCCGCAAGCAGTTCGATAGGCGTAACATCGTTAGGCCCAAGCGCTTGATCGGGTACAATCAGGGTTTGCAAGCCACCCTAGCTCAGATGGTAGAGCGGCTGATTCGTAATCAGCAGGTCGCCGGTTCGATCCCGGCGGGTGGCTCCATGATTTCATAAATTTAGCTTCTCTCCTCGGACGGCAAGCTGTTCAGAACCTGTTCAATTGGTTCGGTGTTTCTTCGGCCCGATCAGTTCGGTTTCAAGTGCGTCAGCAGCGGCACGGACGCTACTCGGAATGGATTTTTGGTAATGCCGGAGGGTCACGGACGGGTCCGCGTGCCGCAGGTACGCTTGCGTATCTCTCGGATCTTTCGCTTTGGCACCGAGGAGCTGCCGCAGGTACGCCGTAGAACTTGAAAATTCAAGTCGGTTGTCTCGAGCTCCATTCCCATTCGTGTTCGCCTGATGAACAAGCCTACGCATGCGCGAACACTAAGCGTTAACACTCCTCAATGTTGAGATATCGCTGAGAGACGGTCTTCCGCGATTTAGCCTTCAGCCGATAGCCTGGGTTCCGGGCCGGATTGCTCGCGATAATCTTTTTCACGACGGCGTGATCGAGAATGTTCCGGAGATAAAGGAGCAGTTCGACAGCTTGGATCGACTTGCACCCGACGGTACATGGGCATTTAGAAATTGCTGTAACTCGATCTCGTTGAGTTCCCCGACGGGCCGCGTACCCAGCTTCCCGCCGATCAGCGCGTATTCAATCAGGCCTTTGGACGTTCTAATCGTGTGCGCACCCCATCCCGGTTTAACGGTGGCGAGGTAGCCACGGGCAATTTGTCCGAAAGTTGCCAACGTATCAGGTGGCGTACGATCCTGACAATAATGTGAATTCCTCAACCTTCGGGCGAATCCGTACTGCGTGGCCCGCTCGAGAGATCCAGCTCGCCTTAAAATTGATCTGATAATGTACGGCATCGGATCGAACAAAATCGACTACTTGGAAATGGGAAGTTGAACGATGGCTACTGAAATTGCTGTTTCTGAAAAAGTGGTTGAAGCTCCGGCGCCGCAACAACACACGCCGGGTCAGAGCACCGGCGGGCGGCTGGTTAGCCTGGATGCTTACCGCGGGTTCATCATGCTGTTGTTGGTGTCTCACGCATTTGGGCTGATTGAAGCTCGCACGTCGATACTCCAGTCGTACCCGCAATTGAGTTGGCTTACAACGCAAGTGGACCATTCTGAATGGACGGGGGTTACGCTGTGGGACCTTATCCAACCGGCTTTCACGTTCATGGTCGGCATCGCCATGCCCTTCGCGTTTGCCCGCAGGATCTCGAAGGGCGCTACGTCTTCTCAACTCTTCAAGCATGTCGCCTGGCGATCATTCATGCTCATCGTTCTAAGCAACGTTCTTTCTAATTTTGACTCGGACCGATCTCATCCTCAATTGCAGTTCATTAACGTGCTGTGTCAGATAGGTTTCGGTTACACGCTGTGCTTTCTAATCACACGTTTCCGTTTTTCCTATCAGGTGGTTTGCGCATTCATCATGCTGGCCGGCTATTGGGCGCTGTTTGCCTTCTTTCCCGGACCCCAGGGTGCATTCTCAAAGGTTGGCAACATTGGCGCCGTAATCGATTTAAAGATACTCGGTTATAACTATCCCGGTTATTACACCACCATCAATTTCATTGGCAATGCAGCTACGATTCTGTTCGGCTATTGGGCCGGCATGTTGTTGCAGAGCGCCATTCCCCAATGGTCAAAGCTGAAAATTCTGGCGATTGCCGCAGTGGCCGGATTTGCGCTGGGATTGGCGCTTGAGCCCTTCAATCCCATGGTTAAGCGGTTGTGGACCGTTTCGTTCACCTTTTTCAGCGCCGGATGGGTGGTCCTGATGCTGATGGTCTTCTACTGGCTCATCGAAATGAGACAGATCAAGCGATGGGCGTTCCCAATGGTTGTCGTCGGGATGAACTCAATCTTCATTTACTCGTTTTCTCAAGTGCTCCGCGGCTGGTTAAACGGCGGCCTCAAGGTCTTTACAGGAGACTTCTCGTTCATGGGCGGTTTCGGTGCGATTCCTCAGAACATACTGGTGCTGTGCGTCATGTGGTATGTCTGCTTATGGCTTTATCGCCGTAAGATATTTCTGAAGATCTGAGTAGTCGGGCGGGGCAGATAATCGAGTAATCAAGCGACGGGCGTGCCCCTGATTACTTGACCACCTGATCCTTAATCCCCTGACTACCTGATCCCCTGATTATGCAGTGGTGATGATAAACTAGCCGTCCTATGGATGTAAAGCGAAGAGAGTTTTTACTGAGTTCAGCTTTATACCCGATTGCCCTTTCTGCCCAATCTGCGCCGCGTGTGGGTACGGCTTCGATTGGCGTCGGTAATCGAGGATCGTATCTGTTGAAAACGATACTGGAGCAATCAAACGCCAAAGTCGTGGCGGTTTGCGATATCAAACGCGACCGGTTGGACAGAGCGGCTTCCACTGCTTCGAGAGACAATCCTCGGACGTATGTTGATTGGCAGAAGGTTTTGGAGCAGAAGGATGTACAGGCCGTGTTTATCGCCACGCCGCCCTATCTTCACAGCGAAATGGCAATTGCCGCGCTCAAGGCCGGTAAGCACGTTTATTGTGAGAAACCCATAGGCGTGACAGCGGATCAGGTAAGCCAACTCATCGCCGCTGCGAAGGCTTCGGATCGCATCTTTGTGCCTGGCCAGCAATTGCGGTCGTTGAAGAGTCTACAGACGGCCATACGGAAAATTCACGAGGGAGTAATCGGCGACGTGATGACGATCGACGCGCAAAGGCATGCGTCGGCGGATATCGCTCACGACGGGTCGTCCAGTGACTGGTATTTCGACGTTTCTAAATCAGGCGGTTACCTTCTGGAACAGTCTGTTCACAATCTCGATCTCTGCAACTGGGTGATGGGAAGTCATCCGACCGGCGCAGCCGGCTTTGGAGCGACTCTGCGATATAAAAACGATCCACCTGGGCGCACGATCTTCGATTGCGGAACTCTGAGCTATGACTACCCTAAAAGCCTGAAGCTTTCATTCAGCCAAAATGTTTTTCATCCCCGGGGATTGTCGAATCCTGGACAATACATACACGTTTTTGGAACAAAGGGCGCCGTAGACCTGTTAGCCCCTGAGGCGACCGCTTATCCGCTCTCAGGAGAACAACCCACGGTTTTGTCCACCAAAGCGGAGGACCAGCAGGGAGCCCATATAGCCGCCTTTTATGCATCGATCCTGGCCGGCGCCCAGCCTCCGGCCGACGTAACGATCGGCGCGACCGCCGCGCTCACTTCTATCCTCGGAAATGATGCGATGTTCCAACGCCGGGTAGTGAACTGGAGCGATCTTGGCGTCGATGTTTAAAAAGGAATTGGCGTCGTACACTGTTGAGTGCTTTACAGCCTTGGCGGTATTGTATTTCCATTTCTTCGCGCGTTTTGCCGGATGTAGCCGAGGTCCCTTCGTAGCGGGCATATTGCTTGATCAGCTTGCTGAGTTTGAGATCGCGCTTGGCAATCAGCAGTTCCTGCACCAACATTTCGCAGCTGGTGAAGAAGATCCGGCGCCCTTTCCGAATCAGTTCTTGTCCTACAGCATTTCAGTGGAAGAACACACTTCCATGGCACCTAGGCCCCGCCGCGAAAGCCGGAATCCTCCGCTTCTAAAATCTTCCGCCATTCCGGCATGACCCTGGTCTTCAAATACCACGTTTGAGGTATTCACCAGGGTTGGCCCCGACAACTCGCTTGAACGCCTTACTGAACGCAGCGTCGGACTCGTAACCGACCGACCGAGCAACATCTATGAGCTTCTTGTCACGCTGTTGTAGTAACTGCATCGCCTTCTGCATCCGCCACTCGGTTACATATTCCAATGGTGTTTGTTCGAGTAGCTCTTTGAAACGTGCTGCGAATGCGGAGCGAGACATGCCCGCCGCTTCGGCCAGGGATTCGACCGTCCAGGGTGTATTCACTCTGTCGTGAATGGCACTCAGGGCAGTGCCTATTTGAGGATCGAAAATCGCACGAAGCCATCCTTTGTTGCGTTCCGGTCCCGACGCTATATGCGCTCGGAGCGCTTGGATAAACAGAACCTCGGCTAGCCGAGTCGCGACTACGTCCGATCCCGGCGCCTGCTCTGCCATTTCTGACGCCAGCGCTTGCATTGTGAGATGAAGAGCAAGCGTGCGTGCCTGATCGGCCCTAATCAGAATGAAGCTCGGCAATAACTGAGTGATCGGCTTCAGGCAGGCGCGATCGAAACTCAAGGACCCACAGACGATTGTCGTCGTTGCGCCACCACCTCCATAGTGAGCGACGTTGCTGTTGGCCGTGGCCGCAATCTCGCGGAAAGTCCACCTCGGACGTGTTCGCGGGCTGTCGCGCAAAACAATCGAAGTCCCCCGGGCCACCAAAAAGCAATCGCCACCGGTGAGGGGAATCGGCTCCGGAATCCCTTCCACACTCAGCCAGCAGTTGCCACGCGAAAGCATGGCGAAGTGCGCCAAATCTGTCGGTGAAATCTTTTTGTCGGATGGCGTGACTTTTTCTTTGGTCTGCTTCTCCTGTATTACGCCCCACGGGGCTGTGGCTTCGAGCCTGTGCAGACCGAAAGCGGTTACGTGCATCGTTCTAAAGATATCTGTGATCGGGTCCAACGTAGTCTCCTTATTTTGGACGAATAGACAAAAGACTAGGACTCCCGAGCAGTTCTTGTCCACCGCCAAAGACATCTACTCTTCTGTAAGTGAATTCTACACATCTACCGAAGGGAGTAATTATGGGAAAGCTAGAGGGTAAGGTTGCAGTGATCACGGGAGGATCGAGCGGTATGGCGCTAGCAAGCGCCAAGCGCTTTGTTGAAGAGGGCGCCTACGTTTTCATCACGGGTAGGAGGCAGGAGCAGCTCGATGAGGCCGTCAAGTTGATTGGCCGGAACGTGACCGGCGTGCGCGGTGACGCGGCAAATCTCGACGACCTCGACCGTCTGTTCGACACAGTCAAGCGGGAAAAGGGCAAGATCGACGTCTTGTACGCGAGCGCTGGCACGGGCGAAGCCGTCAAACTAGGCGAGATTACCGAGCAGCACTTCGATGCGGCCTTCGGCCTGAATGCGCGCGGCACGCTGTTTACGGTCCAGAAGGCGTTGCCGCTGTTCAACGATGGCGGATCGATCTTCATGACCGGGTCAGTTGCTTCGGTGAAAGGGTTTCCTGGTTACGGAGTGTATTCGGCGAGCAAGGCGGCGTTGCGCTCATTCGCACGCACTTGGCTCAACGAACTGAAGGGCAGGAATATCCGAGTGAACGTGCTGAGCCCGGGGCCGATCGCCACACCGATGCAGGACCAAGTTCTCGACGAGGAGGCGAAGCGGATGTTCGAATCCCTGATCCCACGGGGAAAGATGGGTCGTCCTGAGGAAATTGCGACCGTCGCGCTGTTTCTTGCTTCAGACGATTCGAGCTTCGTGAATGGGGTGGAGTTGTCTGTCGATGGCGGCTTCTCGGCCATCTGAAATCGGCGGATCTCGATGAGTGCATGATCGCCAAGGCACTCACCGAGATCCGATAACCAAAAGTCGGCTACGCTTCGCGGAAGCCACTTGGACGTATAACGCGCTAATTGTGGATGTGAATGGCCTTGCAGTCGACTACTCGCATGTGACGGCGCAGCGTTTACGAATTGTGTTCGGGCCTTCATCCCGAAGGTGTCCGCCAGATACGGAACCGGAAGTTGGCATTGCACCTATAATGGCGGCGCTGGGTTTCGGCTTGTGAGGCGCAGCAAGGCGGTATCGCAGATATTCGAGGCACTCTCGTATAGTGAAGGTTCATCAGGAGGCCCGTGAAGATGTTCAGGTTCGTTCTTGTGACGGCGCTTATGACAATGGTGATCGTTGCTGGCCTGAAGCTCTCGTCCGTTCAGCTTACGGCTCAAGCATTTCAGCTTGAGGCAAGCAACGAGAGGGCGCTCCTGAAAGGCTTTTCGGAAGTTGATCCCGTTGACGCGCACATCCACGTTTACAAGAATGATCCGGAACTCACAGCGCTGGTTAAGCAGTTGAACCTCCGGGCGGTCAACATCTGCGTAATCGACGATCGTGACCCCGACTACAAGGGACTGGAGCCGCAACGCACGGAAGTCCTCAAATTCCGGCAAAGCACTCAAGGCCGCGCCGCCTTTGCCACCACATTCGATCCATATGGATTCGAACAGCCGGGGTTCAGCGCCCGCGCCATTCGCCAGCTCAACGATGACTTCGCGCAAGGCGCTGTGGCGGTAAAGATCTACAAAGTGATGGGCATGGAGATGAAGAATAAAGCCGGGAATTGGGTTATGGCCGATGACCCCGCGTTTGAGCCCATCTATCGGGACATCGCTGCGCACAACCGTACGCTGATAGCCCACCTGGCCGAACCGGACTCCTGCTGGCAGGCGCCTAATCCCGCCAGCCCCGATTTCTCTTACTACAAGGAGCACCCCGGCGAGTACGCCTATGCACATCCCGACTGGCCCTCAAAGGAAACCATCCTCGCGGCGCGTGATCACCTGCTGCAACAGAATCCGAAGTTGCGTTTAGTTGGCGCACATCTTGGCAGTATGGAGACCAACGTCGATGACATCGCCCGGCGGTTTGATCGTTACCCGAATTTCGCCGTTGATGTGGCGGCTCGCGTACCATATTTCATGCTCCAGCCACGCGACAAAGTACGGGCGTTCCTGCTGAAGTACCAGGACCGAGTGCTCTACGCTACGGATCTGGTGGTTCTTCCCCGATCCAAAACCACAGATACGCTTGCTGAATTCCGCAAGACATATGCTCGCGATTGGAAATTTTTTTCTACCGACCAGAATGTCGAGTACCTGGGCCATACCTACCGTGGCTTGGCGCTGCCTCCGTCTGTCCTGCGCAGGCTATTTCACGATAACGCCTTACGTTGGTTTCCCGGCCTTGTCACTCTTCCGAATTCTTGAGTCCCTCGGCAAGGAGTGCTCGCCGAAGAAGGATCAAGCGGTCCAAGCAAGACTCTTTGATGAATCTCAAAAAGTATTCCGCGTGTGCATCCAGGTTCGGAGATTGTGACGGTAGCTTGCGCGCTTCACGTCCACGCTTGCAGCCACGTATTTCATGCATGCAACGCGGCGCGCGTCGGCCGATGTTGACGTTGCGCCGCGAAAAAAAGGGCCTAGAAGCAAAATACCCGGCGATTCCACTGGAGATCGCCGGGTTGGGTACGGTAACGAAAGCACCTCTATCGATCGCGTCACATGCTACTGCTTCCTCTTGCGATTGGCTTGTCGCCTCTTAGCGTAATCGGCCGAAGCTTCGCTCGTAGAAAAAACATCTTCAGCGCCGGTCTGCTTCAGCAGATCTTTCGCCCTTTTCGTCCAGTCGCTGTTGTCGCTGTGAACGGACAGAAGAATCCCTGCTTCCTTGATTCGGCCCTCGTAACGTTTGGTCTCGTATTCAGGAACCTGTTCGAAGTTGTTATCTGCTGGCGGCGTAACTGTGTAAGAACAAAATCCTCACACCAAAAGCAAGCGCCTAATATAGCCGGACACCTCGTGGGCCGGGATGACGGTCCATGTGTACCGTATCGATGAATCGAACGCTGTTGGCGCTTGATGTCATAACGAGTGTATGTGTCCGGTGCCCTTCCCCGAAAAAGCGGACGCCGCGCAGCAAAGCCCCGTCGGTTACCCCGCACGCGGCAAAGAGGATTTGATCACCAGGAGCCAGATCGCCGGCGGTATAAACCCGATCCGGATCCTTAATACCCATCCGGGCCACTCGTTCTCGCAGTTCCGGTGTATCCACAACCAGGCGGGCCACAATTTCGCCATGGAGGCAGCGCATCGCGGCAGCGGTAATAACCCCTTCGGGAGCGCCCCCGACTCCCATCACGGCATGCACCCCATTTCCCCGAACGGCAACGGCAATCCCGGCAGACAGATCGCCGTCGCCGATCAAGCGGATTCTTGCTCCCGCCCTGCGGATATCTTCAATGAGCTGCGCGTGCCTCGGCCGGTCCAGCACGATGATCGTTAGGTCCTTTACCTCACGATCTAACCGCCTTGCGATCGACTTGAGATTCTGGGCGACAGGCGCATCCAGGTCAATCGCTCCCCGGCAGGCGGGCCCCGCGATGATCTTCTCCATGTAGCAATCCGGGGCGTGCAAAAGCCCTCCGGGTTCTGCCACGGCGAGAACCGCGATCGCGTTGTTGGCGCCGGTCGCGCATAGGTTCGTGCCTTCCAGCGGATCGACGGCAATATCGACTTCGCTATGGGCTCGACCGTCCTCGCGCGGTGCACCGACCTTCTCTCCTATGTACAACATCGGCGCCTCATCCCGTTCTCCCTCGCCGATTACGATGTTGCCGGCTATCGGCAGGTGCTCGAACGCATCTCGCATCGCCTGCACCGCAGCCTGGTCTGACCCTTTTCGATCGCCCTGTCCCATCGTGCGGGCACTCGCCACCGCTGCCCGTTCGACGACATACACAAAATGCAGCGCCAGGTGCTGCTCGAGATCGGTTACGTTGGCCATAGAACTGCCACCTTCCTGCCTGGGGTTCATTCTAGCCGTAAACGTTGTGGATCAACTCCCGTACGGTCCGGCAGCCGTCCATTACGGGCCCGAACCGGTCCGACGTCTTGGCTGGATGCCGATTCGGTGTTGATAGCGTTGCGGATTCGCTGCTTGCAGCGGATGTTGTGACGAACCACATCCGTGTCCACAATCAGAGCCGGAGTGAGCAGTTCATTCACGTCCAATTTGCTTGAACTCGTCACATCCTAATCCATTTCGACAATTGCCTCACTCTCAACAACGTTCAAACCTGACGCTCTCGTCGACATAGTTTGGGCCAAGCCTTTGTCAGTTGCGTGGCTGATCCAAACGAAACACCCGTCCCGGATTGTCCCGCACAATCGCGCCATCCGCAGTCCCGCCTGCATCCAGCAGTAGCGTTCGCAACGCACCCTCGTTCATCGCGTTGTTGGTAACAACGCAATCCACCAAACCGGTATAGACGATGCCGTAGGACGGGCTCCAAACGCCCGTTCCCCCATCGTCTCGCCCGCATTCAAAGTTATTTCCCGTACAAGTAACTCCGTGCGCCTCCTCGAGCAAAATCTGCGCCGAATCATGGCTCTCCGGATTCGCAAACTTACCGCTGCGCTTGAAGAAATTCCCCGTAATAGTAAACTGCTTGCACGGCCTAGACCCTTTGCGCAACGCTAGACCGCACGTCCCCGCGCGGTCGAAGAAGTTGCCCGTAATTTGATACCCGTCGCCGCCCACCACGACCATGTTCTCCTCGTGATTCCACTCCACACGATTGGACGTGAACGTCAAGGAGGCATTCTCGAACCGCGCTCCAAACCCGGCCCGCTTATTTCCGGAAAACCAGTTGTCCAGAATGAATCCGTCCCACCCGCGCAGGTTCAGCCCATCGCCTCCGTTGAACGCAAGCATGCAATGCCGAACGCTGAAGCACCATGCCTTCGACAGATTCAAACCGTCGCCGCTGAATCGAGTCACCTGACATCGCTCAATGCGAAACGCATCCTCATGCTTGCCGAACTCAGTCCTGTTGGTGAACATGCCATGAACGTTCTGGCCCAGCAAGCGCCCATCCAGCGCCAGGCCATCAACCGTGGCCCCGCGCGCGTCGGTAAGGTTCAACAAGCAACTTGCATCCGCCGACGCCAGCCGCAACACAGAACCGCCCGGACTGCTATAGTTCCAACCCGGCACGCCTACCAACGCAACTCCGGCCCGTAGCTTCAGTTCGCGCGCCAGATATACACCCGGCGGCAAAAACACTCCTCCACTCTTTTTGCCTGCTGCATCAATTGCACGCTGCAGCGCAGCCGTGTCGTCTGCCTTCCCATCTGCAACGGCGCCGAACTGCCGCACATCTACGAAGCCCTGCGGAGCAACGGCCTGACTCGACAGATCCGCCGCCTGCGACCACGCCGCCGAAGCCACTCCCGTCAGCGCCATGCGTCCAAACTCGCGCCGCTTAAAAAACGAAAATGATTCTGACATCCCTCTCACCTTGTCGGCCAAACCTGCATAGTTGTCCGCAGCCAAATCGATGCCGGCAACCAACGGCTAACAAAGTCCACCATATCGAAACCGGCCCAGGTCGCAGCCCGTTCGCACACTTCACGGTACTTGGGAACGAAGAACGGGGTTTCGAGAAACGAAGCAATGGCGAGCATGCCTGGCAGATCCCTTAATGGATGGTCGGCAAATTTGACATTAGGTCCGTGTTGGCCCCTCTGTGCCACAACTGCAGCACTGCAGCACGACCTAAATCATGAGAGCCACGCCGCTCTGGCGGGAATCGCTCTGGGAAGTTTGGATCGTTTGCTGCTTGCAAAGCAAATGGCATTACTCCCCTACGGAACTGGACCCGGCCCTATTTAGTTGCCGAAGCCGCTTCCCGGACGTGATCTCCCCAGGAAAGCCAGTTCAACTCGCGTAGAATTGCGAAAGCAAGGAATTTCCATTGCTCTCTGCTAAAAGTCTAAAGGCCCATGCTTAGCAATCGCCGACAATTTTTGACCAATACAGCCTTAGCGGCAACGCTTCCGCGTAGCGCCGTGCGCGGCGCCAACAACCGCATCCGAATTGGCGCGATTGGCACCGGTGGCCGTTGCCAGTACCTGCTTTCGTTGCTGCAGAATATCCCAGGCAATCAGGTAGTCGCTCTCTGTGACATCTACGGGCCGCACAGGGATGAGGCGCGAATCAAGTACGCCAGCTATGCGGCTGAGTACACCGATTTCCGCAAGCTGCTCGAAGACCGGGAAATCGATGCAGTGGTGATTGGAGCGCCCGACCACTGGCATAGCGCGATGACGGCCGCCGCGGTCGAGGCTGGCAAGGATGTCTATGTCGAAAAGCCGGTGACCCACACACTCGAAGAGGGAGAAATACTTGAACGGGCAGTAGCGGCTTCAAAGCGGGTCGTACAGGTTGGCATGCAGCAGAGAAGCTGGCCGCATATCGTCGAGGCCAAGAGCATCGTCGATTCGGGCGCTCTCGGACAGATTACGTTTATCGAGACGCATTGGTATCAGAATTACGTGCAGCGGCGTCCAATTCCGCCCGATGTGGACGAAAGCAAGCTCGATTGGAAGATGTTCCTGGGGTCTGCCCCGCCCCAGCCATTCGACGCTTATAAATATACAAATTGGCGTTATTACTGGGATTTTGGAGGAGGAGCGCTGACCGATTTATTCACACACTGGATCGACGTTGTTCAGTGGTATATGGACAGCAATGTGCCAGCTTCTGTGTCGGCGACGGGCGGTAAATATAAGCTCCTCCGGCAGGACTGTCCCGACACACTCTGCGCCTCGTATCTCTACTCTGGCAAATTCCAGGTTATTTTCCATACCTCGCTGATCAGCGTCCTCGAAGGCGGCGGCATCACATTGCGCGGCACACAAGGCATGCTGCGCGTTGAGCGGGACGGTTATGCGTTCTACCCAGAGCCGGCAGGCTACACCGAAAGCCTTGAATTGCCTTTGCCCGCGCGGCAGGTACGCCTTGCCCAAGTAGACGGCACCCGCGAGCACTTGCAAAATTTTTTGGACTGCGTACGTTCCCGCAAATTACCGAATGCCCACATAGCTGTGGGCATTGACGCAGCTCGCCCTGGCCAGATGGGCAATCTCTCGTATCGCGAGAACCGCATCATCACAAGCCAGTCTCTTCCCTTAGGAAATAATGCCGAGAGGGGAGTGTGTTATTAATATGCGCCTCACGACCGCACTGAGTCTATTCCTATTCTCCTGCTTCGCTCTGATAGCGGCGCCGCCAATGCCCAAGCAGGCTCCTGAGATTTCGTTCACTATCCCCTCTCAGGGACAGCGGAGACTGAGCGATTACCTCGGCAAAGTAATAGCGATTGAGTTCATCTACACGACGTGTGCGCCCTGCGTTAACGCCACTCGCACCGCGCAGAAGCTTCAATCGGAATTTGGCGCCCAGGGCTTTCAGGCTATTGCTGTCGCTTTCAATCCCAACGCCGCGGTGCTCGTCGAAGATTTCGTCAACAGCAATCATTTCACTCTGCCCGTTGGCTGGACGCTCGGAAGCGATGTGGCTTCGTTCCTGGGTTACGGTCCGGCAGATCGTTTTGTGGCTCCGCAGTTCGTGTTGATCGACGCCGCCGGCCTTATTCGTTATCAGACGCCAGCACAAGGTGACGACGGCCATCGCAACAGGTCGATGCTGCGCGAGCAGATCTTGCAAGTGCTTCATCCCACGCGAGCTTCGCCCAAAGAAGCTGCGCCGGCGAATCGTTGATCTTCCGCTTTATGGGTTTTCGCCGCCATGACCGGCCATCGACTTTGCCTTTTCCTGATCGCCGTACTGCTCAGCCACGGACTATTTGGCGCCGGCAGCTACGAGTCGCTCTTCCGCCAGGCGGCCGAGCTCAGTTCGCAACGAAAATACGCCGAAGCCATTCAGTGTTATCAGGCGGCGCTCAGGATTCGCCCTGACGCGCCGGAGGCGCTAAATAATCTTGCAGTAATGTACTATGCCTTGGGCGATTACAAGCAGGCGTGGGAGACGACGACTCAACTGGCTCGCGGCCCAGAAGAGTTCCCGTCTGCCGATCTCGTCGCCGGGCTCTCGGCAGTGCGAATCGGAATTTCTGATAAAGCGATTAAGCCCCTCGAGCGCGTGCTAAAACGCGATCCCGCCAATCGCGACGCGTTGCTCGGGCTGGCCAGCGCACATGTTGCCCTCAAGCAACTCCCCGAAGCGGCAGCCATCTATCGGCGACAGATCAAGCTCTCGTCAAATGATTCTATCGCTTGGTATGGACTCGCGATCTGCAACGAGCGCATGGCGGAAGCGGCATCGAAAACATTGGCGGAAATGCCCGGCGGCCATGCTTATTCAAAGCAGCTGTTAGGTGAATTTCTCCTGTCGCGAGGAGACGAGAGGCTCGCTCAAGAGGCATTTGGCGAGTCCGCTGCTTCTGACCCGGTGGAGGCGCCCGAGGCGGCGCGCGAGTTTGAGAAAGCTAAATCCCTGGCTGAGGCATCGCGGTCAGCGTTCCTTCGCTTTCTGCAAATCGCTCCTGATTCCTGGGAGTCTCATTTGTTCCTCGGAGATCTGAACCGGCAACATCGTAAATTCGCCGATTCGCTAGTGGAATATCAAAAAGCGGCAGCGGCCCAGCCACGGGATCCAGGCGCTCTGCTTGGAATCGGCACCGTGTATTGGGAGCTTGGCGATTTCGATCGCGCCAGGCATTATTTGCAGCAAGCTCTGCATCTCGACCCGACTTTGATGACCGCGGTATTTGAACTCGCAAACATTGACGTTCGCCAGCATAGATATTTAAAAGCCGTCCCGTTACTAGAAACGTACTTAGCGGCGCAGCCGGACGCGTTTAGCGCTCGAGCCGATCTGGGCCGGGCCTACCTTCATCTTGAAAAGTTCGGAGATGCGGCGCGGGAACTAAGATTGGCTCTCCCTGCTGATACTCACGGAGAAATTCACTACCAGTTATCGATCGCTCTCCGGAAACTGGGCCGTCTTCAGGAGGCGGACGAAGCTCTCCGCAAATCAACGGATATTCGGCGCGATGAATTACAAAGGGAGCAACGCTTGCATTCCGTGAAATAGAACTATGGGTGGACGGCTGGCTTGTCAATAGCATCCCGGCGACGGTGAAACTCCGCCAGCGCCGCCTCCGCTTGCTCCGGCTTCTTTGCCATCTTGTAAGCCCTCCAAAGCAGAAAATGGTAGCTGCCATCCGGGTCGAGTTCCGCTACTTGTTCCAACTCCGCGGCAGCCTTGACGGGCTCTTTGTTGGCCAGGTCGATACGAGCCAGCACCACTCGCGGCAGCGCGAGTTTAGGGTTTCCGGATATAGCAAAAGCCGCTTGTTGTCCGGCGCCCTTCGGATCGTTCTGCCGGAACAGAAGGTCAGCCATCATCGCATGCGCTTCCGCATCATGCGGCGCAAGTTCTAGAGCACGTTGCAAGGGCGGCATAGCCTCTTCCCATTCTCCTTGCTTCCAGTACGTCGTCGCTAGCCCAAGGTAACCCGCTTCCATCTGCGGTTCCAGCCGGATTGCGGTCTCATACTCCGGAATCGCCTGCACCAGCTTGCCAGAATCGCGTATGCTTTCTCCCAGGATCAAGTGGACTCGCGCGGATTGAGGATCCAATTCCGCGGCCCGCCTCAACGCTTTGTACGCATCGTCCAGCAACGTCCGCGTCTCAGGCGTTTGTACCCGGCCACTCCGCGCTCCATGATTTAGCTCAGCTTCGGCAAGACTGCGGTCGGTAATCCCCACTCCGTACCATGCTTCGGCACTGTTTCGATCGCGTTTCGCAGCCTTGAGATAGGCGTCATTGGCGCTTTTGAAATCCCGCAATGCGGCATAAGCTCTGCCGAGGGCCAGTTCCGGTTCGGGCCGCACCTGGTCCAACTGGACCGCGCGCTCCAGATAGGGAATCGCCTGTTTGGTCCGGCCGAGATCCAGCTCCGCCAGGCCGTTGAATAAATTGGCGGCTGCAAGATTTGGATTCGCATGTAAAGCGACCCGGAACTGCTCCGTCGCCGCGCGGCTCTTTCCAGCCAACTGCAACATCACGCCGTAGTTGCTGCGAATCTCCGGGCTGTCCGTTCCCGAATCGATCAACTTGCGGTATAACTCAGCCGCAATACCGTACCGGCCGTGTTCTTGAGCGGCGCGAATCTCGTCCGCGTAATCCTTTTGCTCGGCGCGCATGCCGGAGCAAAGCACTATCAGCATCAAAACAGGTAGGCAATTCCGGCGCACGAACTCTTATTATCGACCAGTTCCGGACGGGTTCCCACTCACCAATACAGCTTCAGCGCAAGCTGTACTGAGCGGCCAGGAAATGCTCCGGGTATCGTGCCAAAGTCAGCATTACCAAACGTAGTACTGGGTGCGTAAAAGCCGGTACGGTTAAACAGGTTGTAAAACTCGGCACGAAATTGCAGTTTCGTGGACTCATTCCACAGTTGCCAATATTTCTGCAGCGTGGCGTCCTGATTCAGCGTCCCTTGCGCCCTTAGATACCCAGCCGTTCGAGGCGCATTGCCAAACGTGAATGGAGCGGGCTGGGTGAATGCCGCAACGTTGAACCACTCGTAAATCGATTGGTTCGGAACGCTTGTGTCTGATGACACATTCGGGCGCTGGTTGCCGCCGAATGAGTTGGTATTATTATTCGCCGCCGTGACAGGCAACGGGAAGCCGTCCTTAAACGTTGAAATTCCGGCCACCTGCCAACCGCCGACAATTCCCTCGACGATTTTGTTAGAAGGTTGCAGCTTCTTGCCGTTACCAATTGGCAGTTCGTAGATATAGCTCGCGACAAAGCTGTGAGGTATGTCGTTGATGCTGAGTGACTTTTCGAGCGAGGTATCGTACCAGTTCCGTACCGACTGGGCGGCTCCCTGCGTCCACCCCTCCGGTCCTTCCGTGTTGGTCAGGTACTTCGACCAAGTATAGGAGAGAAGGAACTGTAATCCGTTGCTGAACCTCCGAGTAGCCGATAGCGCCAGCGCGTTATACGAGGAAAAGCCCGCCGGCATCTGCACGTTTCCAACTGATGTGTACTGTGGAAATGGCCGTAAGAGTTGGCCATAAGGGATAGTGGGACCGGAGAGAGCGCCGCTCGCGATCACGCCTTGAAACGGATTATTCACGGGTGCAAGCAGCGCGTTACCAAGCGCCAGATCAGCTACAGGAAGCTGATTCATCTCCGAAGTGGCGCCAAATAGCAGCTTCACGCCGTGATTTCCAATATACGCCGCTTGCACCACAGTCTCCGGCGCAATCTCATACTGCAAGTTTGCGGTCCACTGCTCGACATAAGGCGTGGGGCGGTTGCGAATACTCGCATTGATTGCTTGCCCCACATTTGTCGCGCCTCCAGCCGATTTGCCCGGGGGCTGCAGTAACCCGGCGGGGAACGGATCGCTTAACAAGCTTGCGGGCGTGACTCCGTCGACCGTACCCACGTAAGGAGTCGTCTGGCTAAAGCCGTTGAGCGACAATCCCTGATAATCGCCAAATTCCATTGCCGGCGTATAGAACATGCCAAACCCAGCGCGGAAGACGAGCCTACTCGCGACCTGATAGCTCAAACCGACCCGGGGAGCAAAATTCGTGTATTGCGGGTCGTAAATGCTGCGTGGATTGCCGTCACCGGTGTAAACCATGGACCCCGGCAAGTCGAGGCCTACCTGCTTCGAAATTGGGTTTTGCGCCAGGCTGAAATAGGACAGCCTGTCAAAACGATCTGTCGGCGAAGTCTGGAAATCATATCGCAATCCCAAATTGAGAGTAAGTTTGTTCGTCGCCTTCCAGTCGTCATTGAAATACCAACCAAAATACTTCTTTACGAAAGCCGCGCTAGCGCTTAAGGTAATACCGGCGCTGCTGTTATCACCTGTGCCAAGCAGGAACGAGGCAACTCCGAAGCCGGTATTGGGGAGAGCCGCCGTCGGATTTGGCCCTTGCGTGAAGTCAGCGCCGAAATTGAAGCTGGCCTGCGAGGAATTCGAAGTAGTCAATACGAAGGTGATGCCAGTGAACCCTACGGAAAAGGTGTGGTTTCCGGAATTCTTTGTAAAGTCGACGGAATAGGTTCGAGCCTCACGCGGAGTGGCGTTCAGCACCCCGGAACCCAGGCTCTGCTGGCCGTTAATCGTGATGCCCGGAAAGGCGCCTGGGCCTCCGTAGCCATCCAGAAATGCCGGCAGCCCTACTGAAGACGGCTCAAAGGGAACGCCCTGCGGTACGC
This sequence comes from Bryobacterales bacterium KBS 96, assembly GCA_000381625.1. Classification (GTDB taxonomy): domain Bacteria; phylum Acidobacteriota; class Terriglobia; order Bryobacterales; family Bryobacteraceae; genus KBS-96. The sequence continues at coordinate 4,133,550 of KB906767.1, read as the reverse complement.
GCCCTTCCACCCATCTGCCCCATCCCAAATTGGCAACCATCACCAGCGTTGGAGAGATCGCATACGAATACCCGAGTCCGGCATCCCAGCGATTGTCGGGAGCCAGCGTACCGTTTCCGCCTGGATTGTTCGCGCCGAAAAAATTGCCTTCCAGTTGCTTGAACTGGCGCTTCTGCGACCAGCGGACAAACAAGTGCTGGAAGTCGTTGATATTGTGATCCACTTTGATCGTGTACTGATCGCTGTCGGTGGGAAGCCCCGCTGTGCCAACAAAGTTATTTACGCCGGTTCTGGGGTCGCCGGGCCGGTTTGCATGCGGGTAGTACGCCAGCAACTTCTGTGATACCGGATTTAGCATGGACGCTGGGATAACATTGCCGGGGAACAAATCCCGCACGTAATTTCCACCTACAAGCCGCGTCGTGAACGGGTTGTAAATCGTTGTTGGTGTCTGAGAAAAGTCGCCATTCCGTTGGAGATCGGTCGGCACGGTGGTGAGTAGAGTTGTCGGCGTCTGCTGCCGAAGCCCCTCATAGGTTCCAAAGATGAATGTTTTATCGCGTTGACGATATATTTTCGGAAGATAGACCGGGCCACCTGCCGTGAATCCGAACTGGTTGCGCTTGAATTGTGGTCGCGCCAGACCGTTCAGGTTATTAAAAAAATTATTAGCGTCGAGATTGTTGTTGCGCAGGAACTCGAAGGCGTCGCCGTGGAAGCTCCGGGTTCCGGATTTGGTCACCGCATTGATCACGTTCCCCATGCTCCAGCCATATTGAGGAGAGAATGAGTTGCTCTGGATTTTGAACTCCTGGAGTTCATCGACTGACGGCACGTAAATGATTCCGTCCCAATCGCCTGCGCCGTCCCAATGGCCATCGAGCAAAAACGCCGTCGTGCCAAACCGGCCGCCGCCGAAATTGAAAAACGAAATGTCCTGGTCTACGTTGCCTTGCGACCCTGGCGGATTCAACGCTTGATTCTGCTGACTGTTGTTTACGCTGGAGTCGAGCGCAACCAAACCGAACACGTTTCGAATATTGAGCGGTAATTCCACGGCCTGCTTCGTGCTTACCTCGGAACCGACATTGGCATTGCCGGTTTCGAGCACTGGCGCATTCCCAGTCACTTCCACCGTCTGAGTAACAGATCCAACTTGGAGCTTCGCGTTCAGTGTGGAAGACTGCCCGACCGCCAGCACAACCTTTGGTTGCACATAGAGGTCGAAGCCCGGCTTCTCCACCCGTAACTCGTATGTGCCAGGGGGTATCAGCGAGAACGTGTATTGACCCGTATCGGACGTGTTCAATTGTCTTGAGAAACCGACTTCCACATTCGAGAGCGTCACCTTTGCTCCGGGGACGCCGGCATTATTTGGATCGGTCACAGTCCCGTTCAACTGAGCATTCACAGCCTGGCCCTGCGCATACATCGCGACGCAGCCAAAGATCAGCATTGTAAGTGCAACCAATAATGCCTTGCCGATGCGCACGGTATTTCCCCCTTTGTTGGGGCTGGCTCCGCAGTTCAATAGTTGCTACTCTGAGCCGACGTAGGCCCCAAATAGATGACTGGACTATTCTGTCCGATGCCGCGTCCCATTACAAGCCTTTTTTGAATCGGTGTTGCGCCACTTTGATAATGTCCCCATGAGGCCACATTAGAAATGTCCCCTAACCTGGGTCAGCAGAGGGCTTGGGTTGGGAAGGACAGGGATGAGTGTGAGGGAGCTGAAGCGGCACGAAGTGATGGGCCGGGCCAGCCGAAAAGAGATCGGATTAGAAGACGCGGCAACGCTGATGGAGGTGAGCTACCGGCAGGCGAAGCGGATCTGGAAGCGGTATCGGGAGGGAGGCGCGCCCGGGTTGGTACATCGCAGCGCGGGACGGCCCTCCAGCTGGAGCAAGCCAAAGAAGTTGCGGGCGCGGGCACTAGCGCTGATCCGGGAGAAGTATAGCGGCAAGATCGGCGAACGATTTGGTCCGACGTTGGCGGCTGAGCATCTGAGCAGTGATGATGGCTTGGAGGTGCATCCGGAAACGTTACGGCGCTGGATGCTCGAAGCAGGCTTATGGAGCCGTCAGCGCAAGCACAAAGCGCATCGTAAGCGACGGGAACGGCAGAAGCACTTCGGAGAATTGGTGCAGTTCGATGGCAGCCAGCATGCTTGGTTTGAGGAGCGCGGCACCAAGTGCTTTCTGATGAACATGGTCGATGATGCGACCAGCCGGACGGAGGCGCTCTTCAGCGAGGCAGAGACGATCTGGGCGGCGGTGACGGTGCTGCGCAAATGGGTGAGTAAATACGGCATTCCGAAGGCCTTGTATACGGACTGGAAGAACGTATACGTGCAAGAGCCGACACCCAAGCAACAATTGCGTGGAGAAGTACCGGTAACGCAATTTGGGCGCATGTGCGCGAAGCTGGGAATCCGTATCATCGCCGCCAGTTCGCCCCAGGCGAAAGGACGGGTGGAGCGAAACCACGGCACACATCAGGGCCGCTTAATCAAGAAGATGCGTCTGAAGCAGATCGCTTCGAGGGACGACGGCAACCATTTTCTGCCCGGCTATTTGGCGGACCACAACCGCCGCTTCGTGAGTGCGCCGCAAGCGCCCGAAGATTTTCACACGGCCGTGCCGAAGGGCCTGGACTTAGACGAGATCTTCCGGCTGGAAGAGACGCGCACCATCAGTAACGACTGGGTAGTCAGCTATCATGCCCGGCTGTTCCAGATTCGGCGCAATAGCCGGCAACATGCTCCGGCGCGCAGCAAAGTCACTGTTTGCGAATGGCAGGACGGCCGGATCGAAATCTACTATCGCGAGCAACGGATGGAATGGGACGAGATCGGACAACGGCCGGCTACCGCGCCTCCGGCGGTCATCCGCAAATCACTCGCGCAACATCGTAAGAGCAAGGCGCTGCCTATGGATCATCCGTTCAAGCAGAAGAGCTATCAGCAAATGCTGGCGCGCAAAGCGCTTCAGGCTTCGCAGAAACTCGGAAATCCATAAGGACAGCCGGGCAAAACCGGCCCGGCTGTCTTCGCGTTTACTAACCCAAGACCTCGGCTCGGGAGCTTCACCATGGCAATGCCGAAACAATAAAACCCTCCTGATCACCAGAAGGGTTTGATTGAACCGATTGCCCCGGAGCCAGTCCGTCGCTTCGGTCTTGGGTACGTGTCGGGCGCGACCCCGATGCGCGCTAATTACTCTACCAGCAGCCTGCTTGGCCGCGCTGCAAAAGGGGACATTTCTAACGAGGTAAAACCGGGGACATTTTCAACGAGGCTTGACAGCCTTTTTTGAATCGGATGCCGCTAGTATGTGATTTGTCCAGCTCAAATAATACGTGAAATGTCCGCAACGAGGCGGCGGCAAGTAAGGCTGGGGAGTGGACGAAAGCCAGCAGTACTCGGCCGCCGAGATGGAGCGGGTGATCAAAAAATTACCCGTTCTGTTTTGAGGAATTGACAGGAAAGCAAGAAAGATCGCGCCGGATGTAGCACACAACTTGAGTGGCTCAAAGAGGGGCGCCTCAATGTTTGAGGGAAGTCTTCATTGGTCGACCTCCCTCAAGATTCTCGCGCCGCCGCCTCCGTCAAACCAAGCGTGAGCTTAAGATGTCACATGAATCGTGCCATCTTTGCCGAAGAATCGTACTGGGGAATCGGGGTTGAAAAACTTGAATTCCCCGGGTCGCGAGGGCGCGGTGAAAACGAAAAAGGCGTCCGTGCCGGCCTTAACCTCGCTTTTGAGTCCGAACGTTCCATTTGGCAACTGGACCGCGAAATTCATGTCAGAATCTCCGGAGTTCAAGATGTGCACCGCGACCTTTTGACCGGCCTTCACGGTAAATCGATTGGGTTTAAAGATAAGGTCATGCGTGTTCAGAGTAACGACGGTGGCGCCGGGCGGCGCGGAGGTCGCGGGAGGAATCAGATTTGATGGTGGAATCGCGCCAGTATCGACCTGTTTCGGGCTCGCCGTTACGACGGCCGGTTCGTTGTTACTAGTCGGCAGCGAGAACGCGATCAGCGCATCGCCGACGGGCGAGGTCGCACCATCGCCACGCTCGCGGGCGTTCCCGCCGAATCCCATGACGATGAACTCGCGCCCATTGACGACATAGGCTGCGGAGTTACCGTTAGCTCCGCCGACGCCTGGTTCCGTGCTTTTGAAGGACCATAGCTTAGTGCCGCTCTTCGCGTCCACGGCGTTGAACGTGCCGTTGCCTTCGCCGAAGAAAACCAGGTCACCCGCGACAGTGACGGCGGAGACGAGCTTTTCGGGCGTCTGGATTTTCCAGACGATTTTGCCCGTGGTGGTGTCCACTGCATCCAGCAATCCGAAGCCCTGCACGCCCTTGATGTTGCCATTCCCACTAGACCCGAGACTGTTGAACAGTGTGGGACTGGAGCGGATGGTCCACGGATCGTACCCGCCGGCATTGATATAGGCGTACTTTGTGCGAGGGCTGAAAGCGCTGGGCGCGTATTCGGGTCCGCTTTCGAAACCTGGCTGGATGAGAAGGGTTTGCTCTTGGGGAGGCGTCCAGAAATCAGCCGGGGTGACGCCAAGGACAGGCGTTTCAACCGATTGCGGGATCAGAGGATCGGTGGCTGGCATGGGCTGCGTGGGTGAAGGATGCTGCCAGTCCGGATCGGTCGGGACCTTGGTTTCGGTGACGTCGAAGATCGGCGTTCCGTCGCGGCGGTCGAGAATGAAGTAATTTCCATTCTTATTTGCGTGCGCGAGGGCGGGAACTTGCTGGCCGTTTTTCGTGGCCGTGAACAAGTGGACCGGTTGGGTCGCGTCGTAATCCCATAGATCGTGGTGGACCTCCTGGAAGTGCCACTTGTAGGCGCCCGTATTCACATCCAGGGCTACCACGGAAGCGGTAAACAGGTTGTTGCCGGCTCGTGCAGAGCCGTTCAGATCGGGTGCGGCGTTGCTGGTGGTGATGTAAAGCAGGCCGAGATGCGGATCCACCGCCGGCGTGGTCCACACTGTCGCGCCCCCCCTCCTCCACGAGTTGCCCGCCCAGGTATCGTTGCCCTTCTGGCCCGGGCCTGGAACCGTGTAGAATCGCCATACTAATTTGCCGGTAGCCGAGTCATATGCAGAGACGTGGCCGCGAAGCTGAAACTCGCCGCCGGAGGCTCCGATGATCACTTTGCCGTTCACAAACAGAGGCGCCATCGTTTCGGTCCAATGGCGGTGGTAATCGTCCACCTTGACCTTCCAGAGCACCTTGCCCGAGTTGGCATCTAGCGCAACCAGCGACGCATCAAGTTGTCCCACGAACACCTTCCCGTCGCCGACAGCCACGCCGCGATTCGTCTGCCCGCAGCAGACCGCGAGATCCGAAAGGGGCGGAATATCCGGATTGAAAGTCCACTTCAGTGCGCCGCTGGAAGGATCAAGTGCAAACACGTGCCCATGCGGCGAGGTGACGTACATCGTGTTGTTGACCACAATCGGCTGCGATTCGAAGGAGGTGCTCGGATTCATGACTGTGGTGTGAAATATCCACGCGGGCGTTAACGAGGACACATTGGTCCTGTTGATCTGGTTGAGATTGGCGTAGCGCATTGCGCCGGGATCATTGCTGTACGAGGGCCAGTCCGACCTGGTGACGCTAGCAGGACGGATGGACGCGATGCCTACGAACAGGAAGGAAATTAGAAGCAAAATCGTTTTGTTACGCAGAAATTCCATAAAACCTCACTGGGAAAGTGCGTTTTGGCGCCGTGTTCCGGAGAACAGCGGCTACGAGTTGGAGCGAACCGATTTATCAGGCGTTTCACTTAACAGTGTGAGGAAATTGTAAAAAAGAGGAGTCGGCCGCACGCTGCGGCACCCGCGCTGCCGCTGAAATGCATGTAGATACGATCCAGCTCCAAAGACATACCCGGCGTAACGTTGATGCCATCTGCGGCTTTCACCTGGACGGCGAAGCGACTTGAGACTCAAGCCCGCGCAGAGTGAGTCTGCGAGCATAAGGAAATAACGGTAGAGACTAGATCAATGAAATTCTCTTCATACTGCGTCGTCTCAACTCTCCTGCTGGCTGGATCTCTTCAGGCAATCGCGTTCGCGGAGGATACAGACCTGGCATCACGAGCTGGGCTGCCGCTTGAGCAAACCGCAAGCCGGGGAATCATTACTCGCGACCCTTCGACGATTGTGAAGTGCAAAGACGAGTTCTGGGTCTTCTATACCGGACGTGGCATTCCTTCGTTTCATTCCAAAGATCTGGTGAAGTGGCAACCCGGCCCTCCAGTGTTCCGGACCGCTCCCGAGTGGATTGCCGCAACCGTTCCCGACAACCGGAACATGAACTACTGGGCTCCCGATGTCATCCACCTCGGCGATCGATATCTGCTCTACTACTCCGTCTCCAGCTTCGGCAAAATTACTTCGGCAATCGGCCTGGCGACTACCCCTACTCTCGATCCGGCCGATCCCGCCTATCACTGGACCGATCACGGCATTGTCGTGCAATCGCGAGAGGGTGGCAACTTCAACACAATCGATCCCTCTGTGTTTTCCGATGACAACGGAACTTTATGGCTTGCATTCGGCTCCTACTGGAGCGGAATCAAGCTCGTGCGACTTGACCCGAAGACCGGTAAGCGATTGAACCCGGATGCGCCGCTCTCATCTCTGGCGTACAACAAGTCAATCGAGGCGTCGTGCCTTTACAAGCACGATGGCTATTACTATCTCTTTGTCAATTGGGGCTCGTGCTGCCGCGGTGTGAACAGCACCTACAACATTCGCGTTGGACGAAGCCGTAAAATCACGGGCCCTTACATCGACAAGGATGGCGTCGACCTGCTAAAAGCCGGTGGCACTCTCTTGCTTTCCAACAAAGGACCGCTGTTTGGACCCGGTCACGCCGGCATTCTTGTCGACGACGGAAAAAGCTGGTTCACCTCCGATTTTGAGGGCGATACCCGGATGGGAGGGAAAGCAACCCTCGCCATCATGCCGCTCATCTGGAAATCAGGCTGGCCCGAAGTACAAGTCGTCGACAAATGACGCCGGCGCCGCCCGCTCAGCGGATCCTTCCCACTGGGACGTATAGTCGGCTATGCTGAGACTGAAGCGAAGCGGCTTTCGACGAGATTACTTTTGCCGGATCAGGCAACGTTTACCGATCTTTCGGATAGTGCACGGAAAACAGGGTTACAACGTATCCCCGTTTTGTTATGGAATCGATACGATAATCCACCTGGTATGCATCTGGGTTTCCTACGGGTCCTAACAAACGAACATGATAGTCTCGCGTCGTTCGGGTGGGTGCACGACGCTGAGCCGGTAGGTTTGTGATCCTGGGGAAGCGGATTCTCACTTGGATGAAGCGCCACTTCACGAGGACTTGAACACAATCATTTCGGCTTGCGCATCGATCCGCCACTATCCGAAACGCTTTAGTCCAGCAAGATTGTGTTTCTCATTACCTATATTTCAAGCGCTACCGGGGAGAATAGACTCACGCTGCTCTGAACCGCGGCGGGGTAACTTACACTTTCTTCCAAAGAAATTCGCGGAGCTCGATCTGATTGGCAAAGTAGAGTCGCATCGGTAAGGGCCCTGCCGACCTGCCGTCGGTGCCACGGCAAACGCATGGTAGCTTATCCTCATGTCGGCCAACGAAGAACTCCAGGAGCAAGTACACGCTGCCCATGGTCCGTTTGAAAGAACCGTAGCCGGCACGATAGCGATTATTGCCGCTCTCCTCGCAATCATCTCCGTTCTCGGCCAGCACTTCAATACCGAAGAACTGCTCCACGAACAACAGAGTGCAGACCAATGGGCCTTTTCACAGGCGAAAGATGTTCGGCGTTACTCCGCACAGGTTGCGCACGACACACTCGCGGCTTCGAAAGCTGATCCGATCCTGGTGAAACGCTACGCGGCCGAGGGCGCGCGCTACGACAAGGAACGCCGGGAAATACAACAGCAGGCCCAAGAGCTTCACGCCGAAAGCGAAAGTAGCGGGAGGCGCGCCAACCGTTTTCACGTGGGTGAAGTTCTGCTTGAGATCGCGATCGTTTTTTCGTCGCTCTCGATTCTTTCGAAGATGCGTTCCTTCTTTTGGATTGGAGCGAGTGCTGGCGTGATAGGACTCGTCGTTGCCTTGACGGCCTGGTTTGCTTAGCCGCTTAGGCTATCAACGATCGGAAATGTCTAACTTAAGACAGAACACGTGGTTACCGAACGACGACTCCGCTCCGTTTCATCCATTTTGATGGATGGTCGATGTTGCTGAGATTGAACGCTAACGCGTTACACGGCCAAGTGGCAGGCGCGCCCCTCTATGGTGCGCCATTTTCATCGCCGGGCAAGACGTTTCGCTTGCGGCCATGATCCATTTCAAACGTGCCAAGGTGATGCAATTAAGTAATGCCAGCTTCGCTTGAAGGCTCGCCGCTCGCCGGCACGGCGTCGTATTACCACCGTTTCCGTGCGCCATATGCGCAGGCGACGATCGATTTCATTATCGAGCGTTACAACCTCGGCAAGGGCGTGCGCGTCCTGGATTTGGGATGCGGTCCCGACACCATCGCAATCCCGCTTTCCTACACCGTCGGAGAGGTTGTCGCCGTCGATCCAGATCCAGAAATCACATCGTTTCAAAATTCCTTGGGCCGCGAACTCGGCATCCGAAATCCAACCCACAAGAACCTGAACACGAACCAGCGCTGGTCCGTTCAGAATACTTCTCCAATTTCACAGCTCATGAGTTTCGGAGCGCTGTCACACGAGACATAAGTTCGATCATCGGATGCATCTATTCAATATCAGGTTCCGCCAAGCCATTATTCGGCAACAATGCTATAGCGTTTGAGGGCGGAGCTAACGAAAGCGCTACTCAGACTGAATCCGGCTGGAGTCTTTCACGAGCAGGTCGAGACCGAAGTCGTCATCGCGCCCAGAATAGCCCGGTAAGTAGCAGGAATATGGCGACTTTGAACCCGATTTTCTTGGGTGGCGACACGCAGCATTTCAAGCACCCGGGCCTTCGTGTTGTATCCGTCGAGGATCAACCCGTCAACCGGCATGAAGACGCCGTTCAAGGAAACTGTCATGCAGGCCAGTTGACGGTTTGTTGCCGTTCAGTGCTGGACGCCAGCCGAGCGCGAGCCTGTCTACATAGCGGGAAGCGCGTTGTACAGACAAGGGTGACTTATGCTTGAGCGCTAATTGTACGATTGAACGGTACATTGGCACCTACGCAACGGCGCCGGTGGAACGACCACAACTCAGGAGGGAGCACCAAGATGAAGTACATGATCAGTTGGAACGAACGGCCGCAAGGTTCGCCTATGGAGTACGAGAATGCCCAAAAACGAATTCTGGAAGTGTTCAGCCCGTGGAAGGCGCCGGCCAACTTCAAGATCGAATCGTTCGTCATCCGCGTCGGCGATTGGGGTGGGTACATGTTGATGGATTGCGATGATCCGCTGGAAGTTCACAAATTCTGTTCGATGCTGCCGGCTTTTGAATTCCAGGCGCGCCCCGTTGTTCCTGTCGCCGACGCAATTCGAGTCGAACTAGAAGCAATGGCCTGGCGCGATAGCCTCAAAGACAAGTGACCCTGTTCGGGCGACGCCGCGTCCGCGGTATGCGCGTTACGCGGCACCTGGCGGAATATGGCCGCGACGCAGCCTCCTGACCGTCGCGACGGCAGCGCGGCCGGACGCCGCCGCTTCGACGATTAGCCCTCGAGCGCCACATCTCGTATCGATGACGTAACTCCCGGCCGTACACTGCATCCCATCGACGAACGTTCAGTTTCTGTCGTCTCCGTCGTCGTCTCCGTCCTCTTTAATATTCGGACCGCAAACGGAACCTTGATAAGTCACATTGAAGGTCGTAATGGCGGGACCAAAGAGGTTGTGAGCGCGTCCTTTGAGCGTGATCGTGCCGGTAGCTCCGTCGTACTTGCCCGATCCCCCAGTGATCGTCAGGGTCGCGTTTTCCCGGAACTCGCCCGCAGGCTTGTCTGGAATGGGAGTGAGCTGAACAGCTCCAGTCGCAGTTAACAAATCGCCCTGGATGGTTACGAAGACATCGAGTGATGTCGCAGTGAGCACCCCACCTGCGGCTTCATTAGTGCTGGTGACCAGCGATGTGCCGGCGCCGTTTAGCACGCCATCCACATTGGATAACGTCCTCCCCATAGGATCGTTTGGCGCCCGAATTTGAGTCTCCCTGATTCGGCCACGGGCGTCTTGACAGTCAGCCCGCGCCTCGATTGCCATGCCGAGTACCGCCAAGCACAACGCCAGTGCTACGTTTGTGCTTCTTTTCGTAAGGCGTTTCATGCGATTCTCCTTCGTCTTAATCGATCTTGTTTGCCGGTTCCAATCCGGCTCACCTGACACCAGTAAGGAATGCCGGCGCCCGAGGTTACAGCGTCTGGCATAAAAGTCATAAAATGGCTGCTGCTCCTGTCCAGATGCCAAACTGCCCTCAATGCGGAGAGGAATTGGTTTCCGATGATCCCGTGGGATTGTGCCCTGGTTGTCTCATCCAGGGCGCTTTCGATACTTCGATTCGCGTCGGCGAGTCCGGAACTCAGGCCAGTGATCCAGAAATGGCGCCGACAAGCGATGACGATTTCGGCCGTTATCAGATCATTCGACCTTTAGGTGAAGGCGGTATGGGTACCGTGTACCTGGCCGAGCAGCGCGAACCCATTCGCCGCACGGTAGCCCTCAAAGTGGTCAAACTCGGCATGGACACGGGCCAGGTCCTGGCTCGCTTCGCCAACGAGCGTCAGACGCTGGCGATGATGGATCACCCGAATATCGCGCGCATCTTCGACGCTGGCGCCACGCTCAAGGGCAGGCCATACTTCGTCATGGAGTACATCGAAGGCGTACCCATAACCCAGTACTGCGACCGCCATCGTGTTGCAATCGGCCAACGGTTAGAACTTTATCTCGCAGTTTGCCGCGCCGTCCAGCACGCGCACCAGAAAGGTGTCATCCACCGCGACCTCAAGCCATCGAATGTGCTGGTTAAGGAACAGGAGGGCGCACCCCTTCCAAAAGTGATCGACTTCGGCATCGCCAAAGCGACGGATCAATGGGCTGTGGAGAACACTCTCCTGACACAATTCGGCCAGATGGTGGGCACGCCGGAGTACGCCAGTCCCGAGCAGGCGGAGGTGATGACCGGAGCGGTCGATGAGACCTCCGACGTGTATTCGCTCGGCGTGCTCTTGTACGAGTTGCTGATCGGCACTGTTCCTTTCGAGCTAGCCAGAATGCGCCAGGCAGGCTTAGGCGAGATGCTCCGGATTATCCGGGAAGAAGAAGCTCCGCCGCTGTCTCGCAAGCTGAACGCAATGGGCGCGGCAGCACGTCAGATTGCCGTGGACCGGCAGACCGATCCCGCGTCCTTGCGCCGCCTGATGGATGGCGACCTGAACTGGATCACGCTGAAAGCTTTGGAAAAACTTCGGGAACGCCGATACCGTTCAGTTGCTGAGTTGACGGCCGATATTGAGAGATATCTTGAGCACCGGCCGGTGCTCGCGGCACCGCCTGGTGCGCTCTACCGGGCGCGCAAGTTTCTTCGCAGGCACAGGGCAGCCGTTTTCGGCACAGCGGATCGAGTGACTCCCTGGCCGGTTATGCAACGCGACTCTCTTCCGAAACCCGGGCCGGCAACCAAAGTCACGATTGTTCTCGCGGATTTCGCGAATACTACGAGAGAGCCGGTGTTCGACGGGACGCTTCGTCAAATGATGGCCGTCGAGCTTGGCAAATCTCCGTACGTCAGCGTTCTTCCGGATCTGCGCGCGAGCGAAACACTGCGCCTGATGCTCCGTGCTCCGGATGCCAAGCTCACGCCGGATCTTGCGTCCGAAATTTGCGAGCGGACAGGCAGTGCAGCAGTCATGGAGGGCTGGATTGCACGCCTTGGCAAACAGTACGTATTGGGCGTGCGCGCAAGGAATTGCCGGACCGGAGACGTTCTGAACGAAGAGCAGGCGTCAGCAGCCAAAAAAGAGGACGTCTTCAAAGCGCTACACCAGATGGCGAACCGTTTCGGAACCCGGGCTGGCGAGTTGCTGCCGCGCGTGGAAAAGGAGCCCAGTCTCCCGGCCGAAGCAACCACCCCATCACTCGAGGCCTGGAGGTCCTACAGCGCGGCAATGCGGGAGTTCCAGGCGAGAGCACAGTCAGCAGAAGCCGTTTCACTCTTGAAGCGCGCCATCGAGCTCGACCCAAAATTTGCGATGGCTTATGCCAACCTCGGCCGTGTACATGCCGACCTCGGGGAGACCGAACTTGCTGCGGAGCATGTAACCAACGCCTACGAACTGCGGGATGGTGTCAGCGATCGGGAGAATTACTTCATCACTTTCACCTACCACCGGCAATTAACCAGAAACCTGGAACTGTGCCGGCAGACGTTGGAATCATGGACGCGAAAATACCCCACGGACCTCTTACCGCACGGATTCTTGTCGGGCTTTACATCGTCCGGAACTGGCCGCTACAACAGAGCGGTGGAAGAAGGTCTAAAGGCGATCGCCCTGGATCCGGATTTCGCCATCGGCTACGAAAACGTGGCTTTCGCCTACCTCTACCTGAACCGCCTGCGGGAAGCCGAGGCACTCCTTCACCAGGCGTCGAAACGCAGGATCGAAGTCGTTCAGTTCTCGCTCGTTCGGTACTTCGTCGCTTTTCTCAGGAACGACAAGGCCGCCATGGAAAGAGAAGCGACGCAACGGCGGGCGAAACTGGAGGCCCAAGGATGGTTCGAGCACCAGGAAGCCATGACGTTGGCGTATCAAGGACGCCTGAAAGAAGCAGATCGGCTAGCAGCACGCGCGGTAGGTCTGGCTCGCCAGGGAGGCTTAGTAGGGCGGGCCGCCATATTTCAAGCAGTTGCGCCGGTGTGGAATGCCTTGTTCGGGAACCGGTCGGAGGCTCTAACAAGTGCGGCCAGGGCATTGTCGTTTTTCCGAAGCCGGGATGCCGATTATGGACCTGCGTTTGCGCTCGCGCTCCTGCGCGATTCCGCCGAAGCCCAACAGATAGCGGCGGAACTCGAAAAACGCTACCCGGAGGATACGTCTGTCCAATTCAGTTACTTGCCTGTGCTGTGGGCGCTCGAAGCACTCAACGAGGATGAACCACCAAAAGCGCTCGAAATAACGCAAGCCTCCGCTCCATACGACCTCGCCGTTCCGGGCAGCGCATACTTCACGGGCGCTTCCTTCTTCGGAGCTCTCTATCCCGTCTACGTGCGTGGCCTCGCTTATTCCCGGATGAACCGCCACCGCGAGGCCGCTGCTGAATTTCAAAACATTCTGGATCATCCGGGCATCATGCTGAACGATCCGATCGGACCTCTGGCGCGTCTTCAACTGGCCAGAGCGTTGTCCGCTTTGGGGGATCGCGCAAAATCGGCCGGCGCCTATGGGCGCCTTCTCGCTATTTGGAAGGATGCAGATAACGACATTCCAGTGATCCGGGAAGCCAACGCTGAGGCTGCGAAACAACAATAATTGCGTGTAACCCTTCGCAGCGGATTCCTTATTCTCTGTAACAGATCATGAACAGTCAGACCATGCACACTTTGCCGGGATCATCTTCTCAATTTCCAACCACACGGTGGACATTGGTGGTCGCTGCGGGCCATCCACATCGGAAGGAAGCTCGCTCCGCACTGGTGTCTCTGTGTGAGAGCTACTGGTATCCACTGTATGCCTATCTGCGGCGGCGCGGTTATCCTGCCGATCGGGCGCAGGACCTCACGCAGGACTTCTTCATGCGCATCTTAGAAGGCCGATATCTCGATCGCGCTGACCAGGAGAAGGGACGTTTCCGGTCCTTTATTTTGACTTCCTTGAAATTCTTCGTGGCCGACGAAGAAGACCGCCGGCGCGCGCACAAACGCGGTGGTGGAGCAGTGGCGCCTCTCGAATTTCCGTCCGGCGAAGAGCGCTACCGGCGCGAGCCTGCCCACGACGAAACGCCAGAGCACATCTTCGAACGGCGCTGGGCGCTTGCAGTGCTCGACCGAGTGGCGGAAAAACTGCGGGACGAATTCCTGCAGCATGGACGCCCCGAGCATTTCGAGCGGCTGAAGGTGTTCTTGCTTGGGCAGTCGGATGCGCCCTATGCTGCACTGGCTCGCGAAATGAACACTTCAGAAGGGGCGCTTAAAGTGGCCATTCACCGGCTTCGGAAGAGGTATCGCGAACTCTTTCGCCAGGAAATTGCGGATACCGTCGCCGATCCTGCGGAAGTGGAGTCCGAGCTCCGGTTTCTGGCGGCCGTGCTCTCAAAGAAGTAGCGGTCGGCCCCGTGTGGTCGATGATTCACCCCATGGCATCCGTCCGGTTTGTGGCCACCCGGAAGCAATTCATGTTGACACGTTGTCGGCGACGCGTACATTGAGGATTCCTCCTCCGCAAAACAAACCTTAATGCGTTTTTCGTCCAAGTGGCAAGCATAGAAAATCGCCACGCGCCGGGCGGCTTGTTTCAGCCGCATCTGGCAACACTTCCCGAGTGGCCGAGGGAAGTTAGCGAATCCCGGTTAATCTAAGAGCCGCTTTGGGCATGGCAGTGTTTCTATTCTTCTCGCAGTGTCTTGGCCGCATCGATCCGTGCAACTCTCAGGGCGGGTATTGTGGTTGCGAGGAGCGTTGCAGCAGAGAGGATTAGCACGACAACCAGGATGGTCGGTAGATCATACACGTGCACACCGTAGAGAACGCTACGCATAGCACGAAGCACGCCTGCGCAGAGTATCAGTCCTACGACTAATCCCACAGCCGAAGCGCCTACTCCCGACCTCCCGATATGCAGCATCGTTTTTTGAATCGTGGAACCCAGGGCAATGCGGATGCCAATCTCCCGCGTCCTCTGCGCGACAATGTTCGCCACCAGTGCGAAGATACCAACCGCACTGAGCAACAGCGCAAGCGAAGCCATCGCAGCTAATAGCGCGACCTCGATCCTTTGCATCGCGAGTGTCCCGGCCATAAGGTCCTTCATCGAGTAAAAGCCGGAAAAAGGCAGCCTCGGGTCGGCGGCGGCCAGAGCGCGCTGCATCTGCGCAATCAAATCTTTGACCGGGCCGGCAGTGCGAACAACCCAGTTTGGCTGAAACCAGGTATTCAGTAACGAGAGAAATTTACCATCCACGAATTGTGCAGCGGGAATATAGATGCCCTCCTGTTTGGTTAACGGCGCCGTGCCTTCGTTCAGTCGGGCGGCAGAGGACAGCAAAGTATCCGATACAATCCCCACGATCAACAGGTTCTTGTTGTCCCGGTTGAGAAATCGTCCCACAGGATTTCCCTCGTGGAAGAACTTACGTGCGAATGTCTGATTGACGATCACAACCGGCTGCGCATTCGGGCCGTCTGCATCGGTGAATGCTCGGCCTGCAAGCACCGGGATCTGCAAGGTCTCAAAATAGCCAGGCGTGACATACACCTCGTTTGTTGTAATTTCCCGTCCCGACTCCTTGCCGCCGGTGAGTTTCACTGAATTCAGCGGGGCACGCTCATACGGCAGGGCCAATCCGACAGCGGCATTCTTCACTCCAGGAATTTCCCGCATAGCGGCGAGGCTCTCGTTGAGCAGTTTTCGGAACGCTACCGGGTCCTGGTATCGGACGTCGTCCAGGGATGCTTTAGCCGCGATCACTCCGTTTGGATTGAAACCCGGGGGCATGGTCTCCAGGTAGATGAGCGTGCGGATCAGCAACCCGGCAGCGGCCAGCAGGACGACCGTCAGCGCAACTTCTCCGGCAATCAGCCCTTGCCGGAGGCGAACGCTGCCCGCACCTATTACGCCGCGGCTCGCCATAGAGGATTTCAAATCGACTTTCCCCGTCGTAAGCGCCGGCAACATGCCGAACAAGATACTCGTGAGCAGAGACACAGAAAGCGTGAAGCCCAAGACGCGGCTATCAAGAGGAACGTTCGCAACCGGTAGAAAATGTTCCGGCAGGAGCAGCAACAGCCCGCGCAGTGCGACGAAGCCCACGCCTATGGCTGCAGTTCCTCCCAGCAGAGCAAGCAGCAGGTTTTCGATCCAAAGCTGCCTCTGAATTTGCCAGCGCGTGGCGCCCAGCGCCAGTCGTGTGGCGATCTCACCCGTGCGGCGCAACATGCGCACCAGCGTCAGCCCGGCAAGGTTCGCGCAAGCGATGAGCAGAATGAAGCCGGCTGCCAGCATCAGCGCCAAAATCTCAGGTCGAAGCGTATTCGTCTCGCCTTTTTGCAAGGGTACAGAGTAATACGTTATCCGCGCGCCGGTCTTCAGAAGACGTTGCGCACGGACGCTCTGGCCCAAAGCGCGATTGATCTCACTATTTGCCTGTTCCCAGGTCGCGCCGTCGCGCAGCCGCATAATCCCTTGAAAGTTAGTTGCCTGGCCCTCGCCTTCGCGGCTCGGTTGGAGCGCAGTGTATAAATCGGCATTCAAGGGAGTGTTGGCGCTCTCGGGCAGCACGCCTATGATCGTGTACGGTTCGCCTTTCAGCAGAACAATTTGTCCCAAGACATCGCGCCTCGCTTCAAAAACCATGCGCCACAAAGCGTAACTCAGAATGGCCGCTCTGGGACCGCGCGGAAGATCCTCTTCCTCCGAAAAATTGCGTCCGGCAAAAGGATGGAGAGCCAGCACGTCGAAGTAGTGTGCCGAGACCCGTCCTTCATGAACATATTGCATATGGGAGCCGGCTTCGAGGTTCACGCCCGAGGTGCGTAGAGCGGAAATAGCGGGCATCACTGAGGGCACATCGTGTTGCAGTAGCTCCCATTGCTCACCGTCTATGTTCCTTCGTGCGTCGGAGGATTCAGAGCCAGTAGTCCGCGCAAAGATTGTCGCCAAACGTTCCGGGTGAGCGTACGGGAGGCTCTTCAGCAGAAGCGTGTCCACAATCGAAAAGATCGCCGTATTGGCGCCAATAGAAAGCGCAAGCGTGAGGATTACCGTAGCTGTGAAGCCAGAGCTATGCCGTAATTGCCGGGCCGCATGCTTTCCATCCCGCCAAACTGATTCCACTCTCGGCCACTGCCAGACCTCGCGGCTACGCTCTTCAATGAGAGTGGCGTTGCCAAATTCACGGCGGACTCTGTGCATGGCCTCCTCCCGCGAGAGTCCGTCCTCCATCAACTCTTCTGCCTTTTCCTGAAGGTGTTCTCGGATCGACTCCGCAAGCTCGGTATAACGAGCGCGGCGAGAAAGGAAGTTCTTGAGCCATCCCATAAGGACTCCTAAGATTCAACGGCCGCGAGTACTCGCGTGATGCCGGCGAACATCTTTTCGAAGCTGGAGACTTCCTTCTCGAGGTGCTTGAGCCCCGCATTCGTGAGGCTATAAATCCGAATTGGACGATTCTTCTCGGAGATCCCCAGCTTCGATTTAACCCACCCTTGCTTCAGCATGCGCTGCAGCGCTGGATAGAGTGAGCCCTCCTCGATTTGCAGCAAGTCGTCCGAAACCTGCTTGATGTGTTTCGCTAAGGCATAGCCATGCATGGGCTTCAGCCGAAGCGATTGCAGGATCATCATCTCCAGTGCTCCCGGAAACAGGTCGCGGTATTCAGGTATCTTCGTCACAGGCTATTTTGGAATATACTATTTCTAAACAGGTACCGCAAGTGCTGTCTTTGCGTGCGCCGGAGGCGCGCAGGTACCACAGCTCGCCTCAATGCTGAACCAAACTAGGCGCAAACCGAGCGTATCGCAGAGCTGGCCAGTGAGAGCTCACCGGGTGATTTCGCCCGAACAACGGGCAACATGGAATTGGCCGAAGCTACCGAATAGATTCGGCTGAACAGCCAAGACCAGATGATTGGCTTTCAGTTTGCCGTGTAGTCGGCTATAGTGAGATTGCCGTTGGGCCCGGCGTTACGGAAATGGATCCGCCCTGGTCGCAAGACACGCTTGCGAAATCGCAACACTCTCATCGGTTATCTCGACCAGGACGCGGAAATCCGCTCCACCCGAAACGGCAACGGCTATACCCGCTTCTCACTCGTAATCTTGCGATGTTAGCGGAAGAAACCGAGAAGGTACGCAATTAACAGAATCACCAGAATGGTCCCCAGACCAATTCCAGCTCCGCCACCATATCCATAGCGGCCGTAGCCGTAATATCCGCCGCCTCCGCCGAGAAGCAAAATCAAAATGATAATGATTATGATAGTCATCGTTCTTCTCTCGTTGTGGATTAAATACCCGCTTGCCTTAGCTAGACTACTTCGTTTGACGTTCGTTTAGCAGCCTTTGAACAACTGCTCGTGACGGCGAGTACTATACCGTTCGGATCGACCTGGTAGATATTCTGTCCCCGACTCCCGTAAGTCCGGCAAACGGATGGGCGAACACGGCCTTGGTCGATTTCTCGCGATGTCTAACCGAAAGAAATATCAGCGTTCGGAGATCTTACGGCAGAGACTCCTCAGACGTCGTGATGGTGACGCAAGCGGGCGAAAGGGACCCCTTTTGCGACTTCGCCTGGTTCGCTTGTTCGTATCACGCGCTATCGTTCCTGGGGCAAGTGCAAGCCTTTGAATCGACAGGGATTGAGCCCGAATTGGAGTGGCGCATCAGTTCGGGGCAAGTTGTTGCTGTAGACCCAGACGGTCAATCATTGCCCAACGCTCCACAATCTTCCCGTCGCGAATGCGCCAGAACACCATTCCGGAGAACGCGAACGCACGATTCGTGGCTGGAAAAGGCATCATCGGCAGCACGGCGCGATGTGTGCCGGTCCATCTGGCGCGTACGGCTACACGGTCCCCTTCCGCCACCATGTCCTCAATCTCGATGCGCAGATCCGGGAATGCCTTGTGCAGCATAGCGCGGTACTGCAAAACGGGTTCTGGGCCGGGCGGCGTCTCGGGAGGCATCTCGTTGTCCCGAAAATCGGGCGCTAACTGCCTTCTCACCGCCTCGGCGTCTTGCTTGTGTACGAACGATTCATAGTGCTCCAGCACAAGTCTCTTGTTCTCTTCGCTATTCATCCGTCCCCTCCATCGCCGAGATCGTACTGTGCCCAAGCCTTCGGCCAATCCTTGGGGCCCGCCCTGCGAGCGTAGACATTGATCTGGCTGCTTTGCTTTGCCACGACTGAAGCTTGGCATTCGCTTCCGTGCTGATTAAGCCGTCGGGAGTGTCAACGCACGCAGGCCCATGCCCAGCGAAGCCGCTACCGCTGCGATTCGCACCCAGTTCAGCGCAACCCACATTTTCGCGTCGGCCGCGAGCGCATCGGCCGACCGCCCTGCGCCGTGATGTATGACCATGTTGATGATCGACGGCCTGAAATAGGCCAGCGTCACAACGGTGATAATCAATAGAAGCCCGGTTCCCGATAGGCGCCAAATCATCTCCTTTTGCGGCATGCCAAAGCTGCTCAGAAATGCTGCAAGCGCTATGATCCCGAGACAGGGCGTCACCACGGGCCAAAACGCTTGGCCGGAGCGGATGGGAACGCGCAGAAACGGATTGCCCTCCATGAGCGATTGCGGCGCATTGCTTGCCCAGAAGGGCACGACTACGAGCATTTCATATAGACCGGCGCCGAGAATGAAACTAGTCCCGACAACGAACATCCAAAGCGTTAACGACGCGAACAGGCGCATTCATGTCCTCTCTCGATATTAAATATAGCTGTACTATAACTGAAGTGAGCTCATGACGCAAGCCTCCAGGCCCAAGCGCGCCTATGATTCGAGCAAGCGCCGAGCGGCAGCCCAAGCCACACGTTTAAGGATTGGCCAATGCGCGCGGCGGTTATTTTCCAAGCACGGGTACGGCGCAACATCCATTGAGGTGATCGCACGCGAAGCGGGCGTATCCGTTCCAACGTTTTACGTGACTTATGGATCGAAGCGTGCCGTGCTCTTTGCTCTGCTCGACGCGGCGGATGCCGAGGCCGATGTCGCGAGCCTGCAAAAAAGCCTCCGCGCAGCCGCCGGACAATCGAGCGAACAACTCCGGCTTCTCGTATCGTTTGCGCGCCGATTTTATGAACGATCTGCCGATCTCATTGAGATTGCGCGCAGCGCGAGCCGGGCAGAAGCGGATCTCGAAGCGCTATGGGAGGAAGGTGAAGCGCGGAGGTTAAAAGGACAGAAGCCGATCGTGCATGCCTGGGCCAATAGCGGGATACTTCGCGAAGGGCTGCAGGAGTCCGATGCCCTGGATATTCTGTGGTCGCTCACCGGCCCGGACCACTATCGCTTAATGGTGACAGAGCGCCGGTGGCCACCGGAGAAGTACGAGACGTGGCTGACACGCTCGCTTGCATTGTTGCTGTTTCGATTCATTCAATAGTATTTTGAATCGACAGAGATTCCGCATACAGAGGTCGAAACCACACTGAAGCACTACCAGCAGAAGCTCGACGCCAACCTAATCGCCACTGCCGAGAGCTGGGATGCCGTACTCCGCAAGGACGTTCTCGAGCCCGAAAGAATGTTGGCTCTCGAAATAAGTGATGGGGTTTTGATTGGGGGAGCCGGATGAGGTTGATCTAGCCAAAAGCCCTAACTGATTGATTCTATGGTGCGCCCGGACAGATTCGAACTGCCGACCTTCTGGTTCGTAGCCAGACGCTCTATCCAACTGAGCTACGGGCGCAACAGTTAGTAGTATACCAAGCGGGAGGGCCGCTCCACCGGCTGCTGAAGCCTCGGCCGACGTGCTTTATGCCGCCAGTCCGGAGCAGGCAGGCATACGCTTTGGCGATCGCGCAAACGCCTCCCGGCAACAATCGAAATCAGCAACAGCGCACACGCAAAAAGGACCATCGGAGCCGTGAATTAGAAAACGGGGAGCCCCGACGAGATTTACTCGCGGAACTCCCTCGAGCTAAAGGAGTAAACGAATGGAAAGCGGCCCACCGAAGCGCAATGAATGACTCCGCCTCGATAGCCACGACTACGGCGATTATGCCGAAGGCAGGAAGCGCAAACAAGGACATACACCGTCCTGCATGTTTCAGTTTTGATACCGGTACTTTGATCGACCGCGGTCTCTCTGGGCAAAATGTTCTGTACTTCTTAGTACCAGCATGCTAGCGCCTGGGGATTGCTTCTACCCGGCCATCTCGTAAAATCCGGAGGCGCTGGTCTCTCCACTGCACTTCGTTCGACAGGTAACTCGCGACCCAGACGGAAAATGCATACAAATCCCAGAGCGGCGCAAGCAATGCCTCCCACAGCGGCCTTCTGATGCGCAGCACCAGCCACCCGGATACAACAGCCGCGGCAATACGAGCAAGCAGCAGGATCAACGCCGCGGGCCAAATGTGCAAGGCAAATCCGGCAAGCGCCCAAACCCCGGCGTGAGTAATCGGTAGGCCGAGATAACCCCATCCCTTCGAAAAGCGGATGGTACGGGCCCAGCGGAGCTGGTGCTGCCACGCTCCGGACCAGCTCGTATCGCTCAGCGAAGTTTCCACTACGTGCGTCGAGAGATGCGCTCGCGTTCCACTGCGTAGGACCCGGCGCGCCAATTGAAAATCGTCCGCAATGTAATCGGTCAGCGCTTCGAATCCTCCGGCCTTCAGCAAATCCGCGGAACGGAAACACAATGTCGATCCCAGTGCAAATTCTCGAACACCGACCAGCGGAGCAACCAGTGTGCTCGGCATGAAATCAATCGAAATACCGAGTGCTTCCCAGTACCCAGGCAAGCTGTGCGGAACAGCCCGATAGAGACAGGTAACCAATCCGACCGAATCGTCCGCGAGCGGCGCGACGATCTCACTCAAATAGGCGCCAGTCACTCGAATATCACTGTCGTTCACTAGCCAGACAGGGTGCCGCGCGTGCCGGGCGAGAGCGCAAAGCGTGCCGACTTTGCCGTTGGCGGCTGGCTTCGCTCCGACGATTAATGAAATCGCGACATCGGGGAATTCGCGCTGGAGCTGGTGGATGTACGGCACCGACGGGTCGCTTTCATCGTAAACGCCAAATAGAATCTCGAACTCCGGATAATTCTGGCTGGCATGCGAGACCAGCGCTTCGTACATGTCCGGATCGAGTCCGCGTATGGGCTTGAATATCGAGACCGGCGGTTGAAAACCGGATAATGGCGGCTGGCGCAAGAACTGACGGAGCGAAGCCGCAATCGAAAGAACCTGGTAGACAAACGCGGGCAGAAGGATGAGCCAACAAAGCGTCAACGGCGGTCCCCGCTAATGAGCAAGCAGAACCACGCCGGCCGCCACCAACACGGCTCCCGCCCAACGCCGCTTACCAACGCGTTCGTGGAGAAACAACTTCGCCAGAATGGTCTCTAGAATCACGGTGGCGGCAGATGCCGGGACGGCGAAACTCATTGGCGCGCGCTGCAGCAGCGCCATAAACGCAAAGAACGAGATTGCCATGCAGACAATCGCCAATATCAGGTAAAGACGATTTCCAATCTGTTTCAGTAGCGCCAGCAGCCCTCGCGCATTCACGCTTTGCGCCCCGCTGCGCTTCATTTCGTGACTCTGCAACAAGTCGCCGAAGACCGTCGCGATGACCATGATTCCCAGGAGAAGCCAAATCATTTTGGCTCCTCAGGAGCGCGCCCGGTACGGTGATGCGTTGTCACGCCGACCAGCATCGCGCCAATAAATATAAGGAAAGTCCCCGCCCACCGTTCAATGGAGACGACCTCTTGAAGAAACACGCAGCCCAACACCGCGGAAAGTACGTATCCGATCGATGTAACCGGAAGCACGAAGGTCAAATCCGCCCAGCTCATCAGCGCCATCCGCGTCAACAGCCAAAGGATCAGGAGAGCGATTCCAATGGCTACGAATGGGTCGATCATTGCGCGAAGATAGCGCAGCGGGTGAAGTCCCAAGGGATCGGGCGCATGGCGCAAGCCCCACGTTAGTGAAAGATTGCCGAGACCGTTCAACGCAATGACGATCACCGACAGCAGCAGCGTTTGTGTACGGGTGCGGTGGCCAATCATTGGCGGCGAAGTGATTTCGCAGGGAGCGTCGGCCAACTCTACAGGAGCCAAAATCTGCCTCTCGCGTTTAGTCGCCGGAACTGAGAACAGCCGAAGATTGCTGTTTCTCAGTCTTAACGAAAACCTTGCGCTTCGATCGCAGAGCGAGGTATTCGCGAGCTTCTTTGTATAAACGTTTCCGCTCGCTTCCGTTGAACATCGCTTTGCGAACCAGACGAAACGCGACTTTGGGGCGGAAATAATATTCGTCGTAGAACCGCTCCACCCAATTGACCAACTCCCCACGGTCAAGGCCCGGATAAATCACGTTCGGAAGCTGGTGCCCTTGTTCGTCGGTCATGGCGTCGATCGTGATCAATCCATTCTTTGTGGCGTGATCGTAAAACTCGGTGCCGGGATACGGATGCGCGATCGAAACCTGGATCGTTTCGACGTCGAGCTCCTTTGCAAAATCGATACTCTTGCGGATGGATTCCCTACTCTCGCCGGGCAGACCGACAATGAAATCGCCGTGCACAACCAAGCCCAGCTTTTTGCAGTTGGCGGTGAAGCGCCGGGCCATGTCGATGGTTGCGCCCTTTTTGATGTTCTTCAGTATCTGCTGATCGCCGGATTCATAGCCGACAATCAAAAGGCGGCAACCGGCTTCCTTCATCGCTTTGAGCGTGTCGTAATCGGTAGTGACGCGCGACGTGCAACTCCAGGTCATTTTCAGCGACTTCAGCTTGCCGCAAAGCTCGATCGTGCGCGCCTTCTGGTAATTGAACGTGTCGTCGTCGAAGAAGATCTCTTTGAGGCCCGGGAAATTCTCTTGCACATACCGGCACTCGTTGACGATATCATCCGTCGAGCGTAGCCGCCATCTGTGCCCTGAGTGCGTTTGCGGCCACAAACAAAACGTACACATGGCCGGACAACCCCGGCTCGTGTAGAGCGACAGAAACGGATGCAGCAGAAACGGAACGTTGTAGCGCCGGAAGTCGAGGTCGCGTTTGTAAGTTTTGGAGACCCAGGGAAGCGAATCCAGATTTTCGATGGGAGGCGCTTCGGGATTGTGCTGAAATCCCCCATCTTTTCGGAAAACGACGCCCGGAATTTCATCTAGAGGTTTGCCGTTTGCGAAATCGACAATTGCGTGATCGAATTCCCGCTTGACGACAAAGTCGATCGCCATGGAAGCTCGCAGGCTCTTCTCGGGTTCAACGGTTACAGGGGGTCCGACGAAGGCGACCTTCAACCCGGGGTTCGAATCCTTCATCATTTCGGCGATCTTCACGTCGACATGGAAACCCGGCGTCGAAGTAAATAACACCAGCAACTCGAAGTCGCGAGCCATCTCCACCGTCTGTTCGATCGAGATCTTATGGGGCGGCGCATCGACAACTTTGCTGTCCGGAAGCATGCCCGCTGGGTAGCAGAGCCAGACCGGATACCAGTAGGACTCGATTTCGCGCGATGCAGGCCAGCGCGAACCGGCTCCGCCATCAAACCCTTCAAAAGAAGGAGGGTTTAAGAATAACGTTCTCATGGACTCCCTTTAGCGTACTGACTTTTCTCCCGTAAATTCAAGCACCTGCAACCGAAGTGCGACTTTAATCGGTTCAGGCGCCAAAGCCGCGCCCTCACCCGGTCGAAATCCCACACCACCCTACGAATGAGACGAAGCACCCCCCCGGTTTAGGTGCGAGAACATCCGTAAATAATTTAAACTGCTCACTTCACCAGCGATGAAAGCGAACTTGCTCCACCACCGCCGCTGATTCTCTGACTTCCTGGGCCATTATGATCCGGCGCAAAATTTGAGTAGTCGATGCTAAGATTCACTTTACCCACGATACGAGTCGTAATCGTGCTGTCCATATGCTGAGGCACGGCCGTGCCATCCTCGATCTTGTAGTCTCTGACAAATTCCACTCGTTTAAAGAAGATGCTCGGATTCTTAACGAGTCTTCCTTTCTCCATAACCGGCAAATAGCTTTGCGCATCCAGCCACAGCTCGCCCTTGAATAAGCCCACTTCTTTGTGCCGCGGAGTCAAGAAGAAAATATAAATTCTTTTGCCAGTGGTGAGGGTGTGATCGCCTTTGTACTTGAATTTGTAATTCGCCTTATTGATTTCGTATTTTTGCCGATCTTCGCCGCCCTGCTGCTCGGCCTCAAGATATCGCGCAATCACTTCATTCTTCACGGTATTATCACCCTGAAAGCCAAGCACCTTATAGGTAACCTTGCCTAGTTCAGAGATTTTGCGCAGCGCCCGCAGGCGGCCTTGTTTCTTCAGCTTAGGAACACTGGCGTCGATGTCGACATCCATCGATGCGCCGCGTAAACCAATCTGGCGCGCTTTTGCGGCAAAATATCGATTTAGGATTTCGTCGGAATCCAGGCCTTGTGGATGATCGTTATCGCTGTAGGCAAACGCACGTGTGGAAGCCACAGCCAGAAAACCGCAGGCCAGTAAGAGGATAACTATGGATCGCAAGACGGATGTCCCGGGTTCCAGCCAACTCCGGCGAGCGGCCGACCGGGCCTCGAACCTGTTACCCGATAGTAGCAAATCGGCCGGCGCTCCTTATCCCTAAATAGTAGATGCGAGAGCCCTAAGCCAGAGTTGCGACAACCTAACGGCTGTATCAGTTCACACCAAAGTCGTAGCCATTCGGATTGCCGGTCGAGTCGACTCTCGACGGCGGAAACAGGATGTACTGGCCAGAATCGAGGGGCCGTTTGGTCGCTACAATGACGTGAGTGCTATCCGACGAAATCAGCTTCACAGGCTGAATGTCGTGACTGTTGTACTGCACCTTCGGCTTCCGGAATAGCCGTTTGGTGACGAACTGCATTTCGCGGCGATCGTTTTTTTGATCGAGCTTTACGATCGTCACTCCCTTAATAGACGACCCAAACCCGGAAATACAAAATTCCGGTTGGCTGCCCAGGGTCACCGGCGCTTTCGCATTCTGATAGACGGCCACAGCTTTCGATGAGTATGTCAGCAGCATACGCCGGATGCCGCTGGCCCGAGCGGTTTTCACGCTGACAGGCTTTAAAGCATCCCAGGAGCCGTCTTTCAGGTAGTAAGCTCCTCGCTCGGCGGGACAGGCGGGCATCGGCGTTGTCGCAGGACTGGCAGGTACGGATGCCCACGCGAGCGCGCAAAGGACGAAAAGCGCGGCCGCATACCGCCGAACCCGGATCGGACTTTGCATTTTGAATGGAATGGCGCCTAGAGGCGCTGCGGCAAAACAGTCGAACCACGTATGCCGCCGGCGAATCGAAGCCGAAATTGCGAGAAATGAAAGCACGGATGCAGAATTTACCAGACCGGGCAATCGCTTGTGCTATCACCCCAGTTAAGAGAATAGCGTGTTGACGCAATCAGCGGGGGCTACATGTCCGGTTTCTAACAGCGCCGTGAAGCGCCGGACCGATTGTCATACAGTTAGGGTCCGGCAATCCGCGCGACTCTTCAAGGCCGCAACTCGCTCCTTCGACGTCGCCCATGATCGCCCTGGGTCTTGCGTAACTATGGTCGGTTAAGCGCCGGCTTTTCGAATTTCGAAAATCTGTACCGCGTGCAGGTTCTCGAATTCAAAATCCGTACCTTGCATGATTTCCGAACCATGAACCTGCCTCACAGGCCTATCGATCAACACGGAGCGTAACGAAAAAACACCGGAAGGAAATGCCGGCAACACCACATGTGCGCGTTCTAAAGAACATTGGTTTCTGAAAAGGACCAAAACGCCTTCGCCGGCCCGGCTGAGACGAGCGTATCCGTCCCAATCGCTTCTGTTTGGCTGCCGCCATGATCCAAGTGTGAAAAATCCCTGGTTCAGAGGTACGACCGACCTCAAATCCTTGAACCAGTCAATCTTTGTCCGGTACCAATGGACCTGGCCGGGTGTGAGCTTTCGCAAGTCGCCAAGGAGCACGGGCGCGGAGGCCATCGCGGTTGCAAAGTGCTCCTCAATATTCGGAGTAGTCGCTCGCAGATTACCGATCAACATCGTATCCGCCGGTATTGCCATAGCTCGCTGATAAAGCAATGTCCGCGCCTGAAGGGGGCCCGCGGAGTAGTTCGATTGATCGTCAACGTTGCTCATCCAATCCAGGTCCCCGGCCGCTAACAATCCGTAATCGATGATGTGTTTCTGCCCCCAAAGTTCGAAGGTTAGGTCGAGAAGCACATCCGGGTGTTTTGCGTAAATCTCGCCGGTTACGAATCGAATCCCTTCGTAGATGCCTATCAGCGATTGAGCCCAATTATCGTGATAGTGTCCCTTCGCGTGGCAACCGGGCGCCTCGCCATAGGCATTGAATACGGTGGTGAGGTCGATCTTGAGGTACTTCGCATTTTGCCTTTCGATTAGGTCGTTGAGCCGATCGGCGGCAACTTGACGGTAGGGTGAATCCAGGCACATAACCCGATCGTGCGGGCCTGGAAACTCCGCCGTCTTTTCTTTTCCTTCGTAATCGTGCACCGTCCATTCGGGATGCTCTTTGTAGACCTTACTTTCCTGACTAACCACGACGAGTGGAGCCCATAAACCAAGTCCCATATGGTTCTTATCGAATTGCGAGCGAATGCCCGCAAAGCCCGCTCGAAACTTTTCCGGATTCAGTTCGTTTTCTGCGTAGTCGTTGCTCCAACCGGTGTCGAGCGTGAAGATATCCAGGCCGAGACCGGCGGCGATCGGAAGAACCTTAGCCACGTCCCGCTCATCATAGTTTTGGAAGAACGGCTCCCAGGTATTTCCGAACCATGGCGAGCGGAAGCCGCCTCCTTTCTTCTGCAACACTTCAGAAGCGTAAGTGGGAATTACCCAATGAGGATCGTGGAACCCGTCGTCCTGGATGAAAAACGCAACGCTGCTTCCGGCGGTCGTGAAGGCTTCGCCTGGATTGAGTTTTCGTTCGAAGGGGAATATGTCGGTGTCATAGCCCACCGAAATGCCTTTCCCCCAACCAGTCAGGTCGGTACGCTTTGTCCAGCCTGGAGCTTCGTTTAAGATAGCCATTCCTTCGCTGGTCTTTGCATTCTTCTGGACAATCAAGCAGTCTTCCGCCCGCCCGGTGAAGAAGATCTCGCGTGGAAGAACACCGTAAGATGCAAACACGACCTGATCTTTGGGAGGACCCGCGCGAATGGGAAGATCTTCGATCACCATATGGGAAAGGACAACGGCTTGAGAGCCCCGATTCCGGATAGCAAGCGCCTTGCGAATTACAGGATGATTCGCATACACGCTGTAAGAAACCGAAATATCGAGCGGCAAGGCGGTCATTCTCAGCAGGATCTGTAGAGTCTTGCCTTCCGGCGCCGCTGCTTTCGTCGTTGAATCCAACAACTGTAACTGCGTCCGATCTCGTGCGGAATGGCCGGAAACTTTCAAGTCATTCGCTTGAAATGAAAATTCGTCGCCTGATTCATATTTCTCATTTGGCTCTCCCGTAAACGGCTGGCGCATAAAATCCGTTCCGGTGACCTTGTGTTTCCAGCTTCGGGTCGCTAGTCCTTGCGTGTCGAAACAGACCGTGCGCTCAACGAGCCGGTTGCCAATTGTCCAAAGCCGGCCGCTGTTGTCAAAACGAATGTATACCTGTTCGGGAGCGGAAAGACCGGACAGGCGTTTCAAATAGGGAGCGGCTGGAAGACTTCCGGCCGAGAGCAAAAATGATCTTCGATCCATTAGACTCAGCTAGTTTCCGAACGGGCGCACTTTGATTGTTCGAAGCATCAATTCCTGCTTTTCCGAACGCCTCACGTCCAGCGCGCGCAGCTTTTGTTCCTGGGATTCGACGAGCGGATCTTTTGTCCGCTGAAGCAAGGCGAGAAGATTGCCGTTCGCGATGTAGCTATTGGGATTCAAGGCAAGCGCGCGATTTAGCTCTTTGCGTGCTCCGGCCAGATCGTTCAAATGCATTCTCGCAAGTCCGAGCTCGGCATGAGAATCGGCGTAATTGGGATCCGCATCGATCGATTTCTGAAAGTGCACGGACGCATTTGCCCAGTCGCTTTCTGCCTTTGCAATTCGGCCGAGAAAGTATTCGGCTCCGGCCGCGGTTTCTTTGCTATTGGCAACCGAGTTCATCTCTTTTGCCGCGGCTTCGTAATCGTGGCTGGCAAACTCGGCGGCCCCCAAAGCGAAATGGCCCCGCGGATCGTCCGGCTTGGCCGCGACGAACCTTTTGAAATAGGGGATCGCCTGCCACGCAGACCTGCCTTGCAATTCCACCGAGCCTCTCGCGTAATTGTAAATTGCATTTTCCGGATCGAGATCGAGCGCCTTTTGAAGCGATTTCTTCGCTTCGAGCGGGAGATTCAGTTCGATACACACGATCCCAAAAAAGAAATGCACAGGCGCATAGTTCGGATTCAGGTCGCGGGCATGCGCCAGATATCCTAGCGCGCCCTTCAGATCGTTCTGCTTTTCGGCGATGCGCGCCAGTTCCATCAGTGGGGCTGGGTTCGCGGGATCCGCCGAAACCATCCTTTCGAGCGTGGAACGCGCCTCAGATAGTTCACCACGGCGTTCATATGCGGCCGCTAGCTGCCGCAGACTACGATACGAAAGTTGCTCGCGTTGATCAATAAGATCGAGCATCAGAATCACGATCGAATCCGCCTTGCTCTTCACGAGAGCGGGAAGAACTGCATCAACGACCTGCTCATCAAGGTCCTGCGCCTTCCGTAAAGACTCGGCGGTTTGCTCGGCCTCCCGGCCATGGCCCAGACTTGCCAGATCGGCGCATCGTAACGAAGTAGCGAGCGCTCTTTTGCGGTCGGCTGCCGGTAAACTATCTAGTTCTTTGAGAGAGGCCGCGTATTCTTTCTGCTGTTCGAGCAGTTTCGCGAGCTGAAGTCCGACCGCGCTTGCCGCGGGTTGTAACTTTAGCAAATGGCGATATTGCACAATGGCGCGATTGATGGCGTCTGCATCCGTTGCACTCAACATTTCGCAAGTCCGGCCCAGGTTAAGATAGGCCCCCACCAGATCGGGACTCAATTGAATCGCACGAGTGAAATCCGCTTCCGCTGCCTTCAATTCATTACGATCTGCGTGGACGATTCCGCGCAGATTATAGATACCGCCGTCATTTGGCGCATTCTTCAGGGCAGCCGCAATCGCCTGCTTCGCGGCATCCAAATTTCCATCCTGTATATACGCCTGAATGCGCAGAATAATGGGTTCCGGGCTTGCGGCGCGCGCAGGAAACCAGCATAGGCAAAGCGACAGAATACAAAGCAGGCACTCTCTCTTCATGTGCGCGGACGGCCCGCATTCCCATGCGGCAATGCCTTTCCAGCTAAAACGTAATCTTACCTCCCAGTTGCAGATTGCGAGGAGCCGTGGCGGACCCGTTCCAGGAGCCAAAACTTGGGTTCTGGATATCGGTCACGAAATTATTCAAAAATGAATGAGAGTTAAACACGTTGAACGCTTCGCCGCGAATCTGAATGTTCCAGCGTTCCTTAATAGTGAAATTCTTAGTGATTCCAAAATCCAGGTTTGTAAAGCCGAAACCGCGGAGGTTTGAAACTCGCGGGCCATCGCCGTAGTAGAAATTAAACGAATCCTCCGGCTGAAACGCACTGGCGCTAAACAACGGCAGGTTCGGATTGAAATTTCCGCGATCCTGAGCGTATGGATCGGCGCCCGGCAAAGCGCTTGGAATGCAGGCAGCGGCAAATTGCGAAGGGACATTACAATAGCTGGACCGGAACGCAAGGGGCTGCCCCGAGTTGGCGCGGAAAATGCCATTTACCTGCCAACCGGAATATAAAAAGTTCAAAATCGGACCGCTGGAATTGACAAATGGCTTGCCTCTACCGATTGAAAGCTCGTAACTGCTGGAAATCGTCACCATATTGGGCGTGTCCTGGATGGACAGCGCCTTTTGCCGGTTCTGCTCAAAGGGCGATATGGCGTAGGTGGGACCTTGGCTCGACTGCGAGTAATCTGCATCGGTCAGAGTTTTGGAAAAGGTATACGAGCCCATGAAATAGAGGCCGCTGGAGAATCGCTTCTCCGCGCTTAGCTGCAAAGCATGATAAGTCGAGTTTCCATCGCTTTCGTTTTGGCCAAAGATGTTTCCGCAATATTGTGGATATGGCAGTAACGCCTGTGCAACCGTGGGAGCACAACCCGTCATCTGCTGAACCCAACCGGCGTACGGAATCGATACGCCATCTAGCGTCGTTTGTCCGGGGGCGAACTGGTCGTTCAACCGGTTCCCCATGGAGAGCAAAGAAGGATTGAGAGCATTGATCGCATTCACCTGCGACAACAATCGTGTGCCTTTGTTGCCAATATAAGCCGCAGTGACTCGAACGTTTTTGCCGACCTGGCGTTCGATTGTGAAATTCCACTGCTGCGTATAAGGCCGGCGGTTTGCGTCTATCGGGCGGTAGTTGGGGGCATTTTGACCGTTTAGGAACGACGAGTCGATGAATGGTGGTTTCGTAAAGTTTTGCGGAAGGCCATTCTGTAAAAGAAATGCAGGTTGAATTCCACCGAGCGTGCTATTAAACGTAACCGTTTCGTTAAATCCGTCGGTCGCAATTCCCCCGTTCCAGCCGGGATAGTAGGCCTGCTCATAGAAGATTCCGTAACCCGCGCGGACAACCGTTTCGGGCGTCAAAGCATAGGCAAGGCCGACACGTGGACCAAAGGCCTTGTAATAAGTCTTTTCCGGCGCGTCGGAGCCGTAACTGGCGGCTCCCCATTTCGTGCCCGCGAAGGCAAGCCTGCCAGGCCGGCCGCCGGCTCCAGGATTGGCGCCGGTGGGATCGAAGAACGACGTTTGGTTGTCGGCTTCAACCGACGGCGTAAACACATCCCATCGCAGGCCAAGGGTTACGCTCAATTTCTGAGTCGCTTTCCACGTGTCTCCGGCAAAGAAGCCGTATGCGCTGGCCTTCGGATTGAATTTGGGAAGCGTATAGAATCCGGCGCTGCCCGATCCAACCTCGCCCAGGAGGAAACTCGCCATCGAATTGCCGCTCGTAATTCCAAGCAACCCCGTGTTCGCATTCGTGAAATTGAATGTGCCGGAGGCATTTGGCTGTTGCGCCGTCGGGTAGGCCAGGCTGCGGTACTCGCCGCCGAAATGCAACGTGTGCTTTCCTTTGACCCAGGTGAGGGTGTCCGTAGTCACGTAGGTTGGACGCGTACTGAGCAGATCGGCATTGCCGCCATACGAACTGAAATTGTCGAAATTCAAAACCGGAACATGAGTATGACTGTACACACCGGCGATCTGCGGAACCTGATCCACGCAGCAATCGCTTGCATTGTATTCAGCGGTCCTGAGATCAAGATAGCCCCAGGCAAAATGGTTCACCAAAGTGGGCGAGAAAATATGATCGTAGTTGACGCGAACGATATGGCTGTAGTTAGGAATCCGGGTGTTATTCGTATCGATAACGGCGGGAAATGCGCTCTGTGTGTAGGGCAAGGTTCCACGGTAATGGTAAGTCCCGAAGAGGTGATCTTTTTCGCCAAAGTACTCGTCGGCGCGGGTGTCCCATTGGTTCGTGTTCGCATTGAGAGAGTTGGCAAGGCCATTTGGAGAGACGTAGTTGTTCTGGAGGCCTGGTCGATTCGGCGCCGGCACCAGCTTCAACCATTGCTGGGCTAGTGAACTCGCAAGGCGGGGATCGCTGCCGCAAATCACATTGGGATGTTGGCCATCGCAGCCCATGAACTGCTGGCGCGTGTAGGGCAGATTAGCCGGCCCGATTGCCGCATTCGGATTATAGTTGGGATTGGCGGCAGTCGTGGCGGGATCATAGATCGGTTGCGGCCACTCGCTAAAATCGCCGGCGCGCATCTTTGCCGTCGGAACCGTAAGCACCGGCTGCGTGGTCGCGCCTACGGATCGATACTGCTCATAATTCACAAAGAAATATGTCTTGTTGAAGCTTGTCCACAAGCCCGGCAGTTTTCCGGGACCACCCACGTAACCGCCGTAGTCGTTTTCTAAATCGCGCGGCGTTGTCAGGGCGCCCCAGGGACGGGCATTGAAGAAATTGTTTCGCTGAAACTCATAGGCCCCGCCATGAAGTTCATTGGTTCCCTCTTTGGTGCTTGCGACGATTACCGCCGCCCCCGATGCCCCGTATTGCACGTCGTAGTTGGAAGTCAAGACGCTAATTTCACCAACTGCTTCCGGAGAGATCGGAAAGTCGGCTTGAATGGCTGTCATTCCGCTTTGACTGAGCAGCCCTTCTTCCATCGTGATGCCATCCAAAGTAGCCTCGTCGGAGCGTTCCTGTCCTCCGTTGAATCGAGCGGTCGCCGTGCTGGACGGAGCATTGCCGGTGTTCACGCCGGGCAACAGGGCGACAAAACTGGCCGCGGAGCGCTGTCCGCCTGCTACCTGCAACGGAAGAGCAAGGATTTCCCGCTTCGTAATGGTCCCCTTCACCTCTGCGTTTTCGAAATTTAGGGGCGATGCGTTGGCGTTCACCTCAATTGTTTGGGATGCCTCGCCCACGTGCAGAGAGACCGGCAGGGTTACCGAGTCGTTCAGATGAAGGACGATTCCCGTTTGAACGAAGTCCTTGAACCCTTTTGCCGAGACTTTTAATTCATAATTTCCTCCCGGCAAGTTCGGAAAAGAAAATAGCCCATCCACTCCGCTCGTCACTTTCGACACCTTTGCCGAATCGATCGCATTGAGGGTCAGGTCCGCGCCGGCGACTGTCGCGCCCGAACTATCGGTCACAACTCCGCTAATGGTTGCATTGGAACTCTGCCCCAGTAGGGCGACCGGAACGAACAGCAGACCGGCCAAAACCACTCCGACGACAGCTGGGGAAATACGAAATTTCATTGGTCCCTCTCCTTAGAAAAGGAATATTCTCAAAGGGGCTGCGAGAACTCAGGGGCCAGTATACATCATGACGTTATGATGTCAACAGTTTTTGTGGTATAAATCGTTTCGCACAGCACACGAGGCGATTTGACGCTCTTGCCTTTGTGAGGCAGACCATATAAATTGCCCGATAAATAGGTTTTGGCGCTTTTTGAATTCGCTCAATTCGCTCAAAGGACCCCAGTGCCGATAAATGACTCGCACGATCCTCGCCCGCCAACCCGAAGAGATGTTCTCGCCACGGCTGGGACGAGCGCCCTGTTATGGGCAGGCGGCAGGACCATTGCGGCGCCCGCGCCGGGCCCGGCAACATGGGCGGTCAGTTCCGGAGGTTACACGTTCGCATGGAACATCGAGAGCGATGAAGCAAGCGTCCGGCCCGAACACATTGAAACTCCTCTCTGGACGGGAGGCCTTTTACCGGCCTTCGTGTTAGCGAACCGGGACAAGAGTCTCACCTACGTAAAAGCCAGCGCCGATCTCAAAAGCAGCTCAATTGATTCATCAGGCGGCAAGTTAGCTTTGAAGACAGGATCGCTTGCGAGCGGCGAGTTGATCTTCGAGGCGACGGACTACGGCCTTGGCTTTACGCAGTTTCACATCGATTGGATATCTGAACCATTACCGATCGTCGGTCTCTATTTTGGAACTGCGCCGTTGTCGGAAACTGAGAAACTGGCGGCGCCAACTCTCGATCAATCTTTCTGGCCGAATTGGGATTCCGCCTGTTTCTGTGTTCCAGGCGCAAAAGGAGCGCCGCTTCAAAGCGTTTTCCGGCGCTGGGATTTGGGCGGCGCGAATCTCCCGTTGGGCAGTTTTGGGCCGGCGCTCGGCACACCATACGCGGCGGCATATCCACGTCCGTTGTACGCAGGCGCAATGGGAAACCAGGACGGTTGGGTCTGCCTGGGCTCCGGCGCCGTAACGGACGGAGCGTTATCGCTGACGATCCAATCGTCTTCGGCCTGTTTCCATGTGCTTTACCGCGAAGATTTATGGGGAGCACCCAAGCCGAAACGCCGTGTCTGGGAGATGCCGCTGAGAGTAGCGTGGGCTCGCGATCCCTGGCGCGCGTACCAGAAATTATTTAGCTCGTTCGACTCGCGCCGCGTTGTCCGAAGTGCGCCTCTTAAACCGCAATGGAACAGTTGGGGAGACTTCAGGAAAAACATCTACGATCTTCGCGCTCTTGCGGATTGGACTCATACCATGGGCGCGGAGATCCTGGGCCTCGACGATCGCTGGGAAAGCTTTGTGGGGAGCGGCGAGCCGGATCGAAAACGATTTCCTCAGTTCGATGAAGACATCAGTTACATCAAAGCAAAGGGGCTTAGCATAGGGTTCTGGCAGCCAGTCGGCTGGGTAGATCATCCCGAAAAAGTCGGACTTTCCCGTCAGGATCTGGTCGTGGGAATGGACGGCGAGCCGAGACGCGCCGCCTGGGACACAAACCCGCGGAGCCGTAGTCACTATTGCCTCGATCCGAGTTCGCCCAACGCCGTTCAGTTCTTGCGCCGGCGAACCATCAATCTCATGGAGAAGTACCGGCCAGTGCTCCTCAAACTGGACTTCGGCTATGGTCTTCCGTCTCCGAATACAGGCGTGCCGGCCGATCCGAGTCTGCGTGGAGAGCGATATAGTCTGCGCCTTCTCGAAATCATTGCCGAAGCCGCTCGCTCGATCAATCGGGATGTCGCCATTGAGTACTACAGCCTCCATCCTCAGGTTCGCGCGATCGCCGACGTGATCGCGCTCGACGATTTGGGCGATGCGGGCAACGAAGAAGCGCTAGGGCACAGGCAGTGGAGTATCTGGTCCGCGCTCGGCGGTAGCAAATCCAACATCAT
Organism: Bryobacterales bacterium KBS 96; assembly: GCA_000381625.1. GTDB lineage: Bacteria > Acidobacteriota > Terriglobia > Bryobacterales > Bryobacteraceae > KBS-96. The sequence goes on along the minus strand of KB906767.1, from coordinate 4,097,832 downwards.
GGCTTCGAGCGGTTACGATTGGAACGCAGATGCCGAAGTGGTTTTAGATTCGGCCGTGATTGGCGTGCCCGGCGCCGTACTGTCGAGAACAATGGAAGACGGCTCGCCGGTACCCGCCAGATTTCTGAACCGGCGCATGGCACTGAATCGATGGTATCGGCGAAGAAACAACTGGTCCCCGCTCTGGCTCAATTCGTCACCAGGAGGGTACATGCACGACCCGCTGATGCGATGTTTTGGCCGGATTGAGAACATCGATGGAGAGAATCGGCTGACCGCCCTCGTACTCCGCGAAAAAGACAAGCAGTTGCTGCCAAAGGATGCTCTCAACGGGATGACCTGGCAGGGTTCCTGGGCCATTCTTTCGCAGGACGATTTGGATATCTTTCAATCGCGCCGTCTTGCCTGCCTGCCGATCGACGGCACGGCGCTCCAAATCCCACGGCCATACCGCCCGGATCGTATCACTGCGGTGAGCCGCGCCTCCGAAGCTGATTGGTCTAATTGGACCTGGGCCGCGGGAACGTTAACTCTCCGTGCTCAAAACAGCTCGGATGAACTGCTCGGATTCTTGATTGTCGCGTGAAAAGCTAGCGCGCCGAAATTAAAGGGCTTGCGGCTCTTTAAAGAATATGACATCATGATCTCTTTCGGAGCGTGGGCCCACTCACGTCTGGTGGCATTTGCTTCCTTAGCGAGCAGCAACAATGCACATCTCACACCGCAAGATCCGCAAACCGCGACGAGGGAATGGCAACCTTGAATTAAAGGAATCATTGTCTTCGATGGTGCGCAAAACAAGCGGAGTTCCCCTTTATGTCCAAGTACGTGAGACTTTACGAGGCGAATACAGCCAGTTGCCGCCAAGGACGGCGATCCCCACAGAGTTGGAATTGATCGAGCGATTTGGCGTCAGCAGAATCACTTTGCGTAAAGCCGTCGACGATCTGGTTGTGGATGGTTTGCTCGAACGGCGCCAGGGAAAGGGCACATTTACAAGCGTCCCTAAATTGACGCACGAGTTGAACGCAATTAGCAGTTGGACGGAACAACTTCGCGCCCTCGGCTACAATCCACGAACCGCGCAACGGATCTGCAACGAAATTTCGCCTCCGCGCCGGGTGGCGCACGCACTAGACCTGGAACCGGCCGAAAAAGTCGTGATGCTGCGCCGAACACGCCTCGTGGGGGCGGAACCGCTCTCGCTGATGACAAATTACATCCCAAGCCGCCTTGTGCCTAACTTCATCCAGGAATCCGAGGCCGCCGAATCGCTTTATGAATTCCTTGAGCGGCGTTATAGCCTGGTTCCGGAACGGGCCGTCGATACCGTCGAAACGAGATCGGCGACAGACGAGGAGGCGGAAACGCTGTGCATTGAGCCGTGGTCTCCTATCCTCGTAGTGACCCGGCTGAGTTTCCTCGGAGACGGTTCTCCGCTTGAATTGGCGACCGCTATATCGCGGGGTGATCGCTATCAATATCGGGTCACTTTGCATGGCCGGGCGCGTGTCGATCGGAACGGACTGGCGGAGTAGCCCGGGTGGCCGAGAGACAAAGCAACGGTTGTTGATCGATTCGCGAACGCAATTGCGCGCGGAATGAGCCTCTCGGGGATAGCCTTCACGAATATATGGCAATTGTTCGAACAGTTCTCGGCGATATCGACCCCTCGGTTCTTGGCAATACCAATGCACACGAACATCTGTTCATCCGGAACGGACTGATTCTGATCCTTGAACCGGATTTTCGCCTCGATTCCGAAGCGAATGCCGTCTCGGAGGTCAACGATTTCCGCTCTCACGGAGGCCAGGCGATTGTAGACACTTCGCCGCTCGGCGTCGGCCGCGATCCTGAAGGACTGGCGTCCGTATCTCGAGCGACTGGAGTGCATGTCGTCGCCGCGACAGGATTCCATAAGCCGCGATATTACCTCGATTCTCATTGGCGCAATCGCCTCTGCGCCGAACAGATCGCGCAGCTTTTCGTCGAAGAGATTGAGATAGGCATGGACGCCTATGGGTTTGAAGCGCCTTTTCGGAAGACGACTTCAGCACGCGCGGGAGTAATCAAGGCGGCGTCCGATTATCAAAACTTTACGCCGGCCATTCGCACCGGGTTTGAAGCAGCCGCCTTGGCGCATGCGCAGACCGGAGCCCCCATTCTGACGCACACCGAGATGGGGACAATGGCGCATCAGCAGCTTGCGCTCCTTGCAAAGCACGGCGCCTCACCGGATCATGTTGTGTTGTCGCACATGGACAGAAATCCCGACTGGATGTTGCATCGGGACTTAGCACAAACCGGAGCTTTTCTCGAATACGACGGACCCGGACGTATTAAGTATCTTCCGGAAAATGCCGTCATGGACCTGATCTCCAAGATGTTCGAGTTAGGATTGGGCAGCCAAATCCTTCTGGGCGGAGATACGGCGCGCCGTTCTTATTGGAAGGCTAACGGCGGCTCGACGGGGATTGCCTACGTTCTCGAGCAGTTCATTCCCCGGCTGCGAAAAGAAGGCTTTCCCGCGCAACAGATCGACGCGATGCTGATTGGCAATCCCGTGCGCGCATTCGCGTTTCGCGACGATCGGCAATCGAAAAAGTAAAGCTCGGAGACACCGCCTTGTCATGTCCTCTCACGCTCGGCATCGACGTCGGAACAAGCTCAGCCAAAGCGGTCGTCGCAGATCCCGGCGGAAATTTCTTCGCATCAGCAACACGTTCGTACAGCTATATAACGCCGGAGCACCGCCAAGCTGAGCAGGACCCGGAAGATTGGTGGACCGCGGTTTGTTCCCTTGCCCAGGAACTCCTCTCCACACATCCGGAAATACGTTCCCGCTTGCGCGCGGTAGGAATCAGCGGACAGGGTGTTGCCGCCGTAATCCTGGGACGGGATCGCAAAGCCCTGCGGAATGCGATCCTCTGGCTGGATACGCGCGGCGCTCCCCAGGCATCTCAACTGTACGAATCGCATGGTGACAGAATCGCCGCGATTAGCGGGAAGACGCCCGCCGCTTACAATGTCGAGCCGAAGCTGTTATGGCTGCGGCAACATGAGCCGGCTACCTGGAACGGCATCTGGAAAGTCATGACCACCACGGGGTATGTCACGTTCCGGCTCACCGGACAGGCCGTGATGAATCACTCGGATGCGGGCATTCTTCTCTCATACGATCTGAACAAGCGTCGCTGGTCGGACGAGGCGCTCGCGTGCATGGATCTGCCGCGAAGTATCTTCTGCGACCTTGCTGCCTGTCATGAAGTGATTGGAGAAATCACGCCGGAAGCAGCGGCCCAAACAGGGCTCCCTTCTGGTTTGCCCGTGGTCGCGGGCGGCGAAGACACAAGCAGCGCCGGGTTGGCCATGGGCGTGGTATCGGAGAACGACGTGCAACTCTCAATGGGATCGGCTAGCACGGTATACGTTCCTCTTGGCCGGCCGGTTTCCGATCCACGGCTTTTGGCTTTCCCCCACGTTGTAGACGGATTCACGTTGCTCGGCGGCTCGATGGTCGCCGGCGGACTAGCAGCCGACTGGCTTCTCAAGGCTCTAAACGACACGCTGGTAACGCCGGATTCAAAATCGGAAGCCTTGCATGCCCTGACTACCCAAGCTGCCCAGGTCCAACCGGGATCACACGGATTGATCTTTCTTCCTTATTTGGCCGGTGAACTGCAACCCGTGAATGACGGCTTCGCGCGAGGCGTCTTCTTTGGCCTGGGTTTACAGACGGCGAAAGCGCATCTATTTCGAGCGGTGCTCGAAGGAACCGCATTTGCAATCGCTCACAACCTGAGCCTCGCTCGCGAGTGGGGCGGGTCTCCTCAACAAATACTTGCCGTCGGCGGCCCTACCAAGAACGATCTCTGGTGTCAGATCATCGCCGATGTCACCGGCATGCCCCTGCACACAATGGAGGATCGAGGCGGAGCCGCTTTGGGAGATGCCATCCTCGCCGGCATGGGCGCGCAGCTTTTTGCCGACCCGCTCGTCATGCAACGCGCGCACGCGAAGCTCCGCAAAAGCTTCATGCCCGATCGGGAATCCTACAAGGAATACCAACGGCTCTTTGCCATCTATCGAGAGCTCTATCCGCGATTGCAGGATCTCTTCCCCAAGCTCTTGCCTGAGGAGCCGAAAGGGGAGATTGCGAAAAATGTACACGTATAGCAAAACAATCCCCGTTATCGCCGAGCCGGACGTGTTCATCGCCGGATCCGGTTCGGCCGGATCGACCGCCGCGATCGCCGCTGCGCGGGAATTGCAAGGCGGTAATCCCCAAGCCAAGGTGCTGCTCGTTGAGCGATATGGTTTCCTCGGAGGAACCAGCACGGCGGTGCTCGACACATTCTACGGCTTTTACACTCCAGGAACGATTTCGAAAAAAGTAGTATCTGGAATTCCCGACGACGTCGTGGCGGAACTACGGAAATTGGATCGCGTAATTGAACGGCCGAACACTTTCGGCGCCGGCACTGGCGTGACGTACAATCCGGAATATCTGAAGGTTGCCTGGGAGCGCCTCGCGCAGCGGGCCGGTGTAGATCTGTTACTGCACACTTTCGTCACGGACGTCGTACTCGAAGGCGACCGGATTACGGGAATTATCGTGGACGGCAAATCGGGGCTAGGCCTGATTCGCCCGAAAGTGATCATCGATGGTTCCGGCGATGCCGATGTGTGCGCTCTGGCTCAAGTTCCATTTGAGAAGGCGGGAGACATCGATCCGGCGCAGACGCTAACCACCACTTTTAAGCTTGCCAATGTCAACGTTGCAGAGGCCCGAAAATTTCCGCGAGCCGATTTTCTGGCACGTATGGGAGAAGCGGCCGATTCCGGCAAGTACGATCTGCCTCGTCGCGAAGGAAGCGTCCACATTACGCCAATCGAAGGAGTAATGGCCACGATTATGACCCGGCTTGAAGTCGCCGATCCGACTACCCCTCGCGACTTGACCTCGGCGGAAATCGAAGGGCGGCGTCAAGCTCTCGAATACGAGCGATTTCTCCGTGACTATATTCCCGGCTATGAAGCGGCGCGCCTGGTCACGTTCAGCACCCAAATCGGTGTACGCGAGACGCGCCGGGTGTATGGCGAATACCGGCTGACCCGGGAGGACGTGCTCGGCGCCCGGAAGTTTGACGACGTGGTTGGGCTGTGCGGCGCGCCTATAGAAGATCACCACGCCGGAGCGAGCACGAAATGGCTGTACCTGCCTGACGGCGCCACGGTGGATATTCCATATCGAACGCTGGTTCCGCAGAAGATTGAGAACCTTTATGTCGCAGGCCGTTGCTTTTCGGCGACGCACGATGCACATGCCTCCGTACGCAGCATGGCACAGTGCATGGCCATGGGGCAGGCGGCAGGAACGGCGGCGGCGTTGTGCATTATTCGCAACAACCAACCGCGGGACCTGAACGTCCGGCAGCTTCAGGACAAGCTGCGCAAAACAGGCGCGATTCTGGAAACGCCGGAAGCCCACGAGAGCCAATGAACCTTACATTTCCCTTGCAACTCAATCGCATTCGCGATGGAGTATTAGCCCAGGAAGCCACGCTGATCGCCGTGGCGAAATGCTTTGCGGATGCGATCGCCGCCGGAGGCCTGGTGCATGTTTACGCAAACGGACATTCACGAGTCACTGTTGAAGAGATGTGCGTTCGCATGGGCGCCTTGACGGGGTTTCACCCGCTTCTTTCGCACGCGCTCGCGAACTTTACGGATGTGGTCGGAGCGGATAGCCTGCGACTCAATCAGGCGATTGAACGAGTTGAAGGGCTAGGAGCAAAGATACTCGACGAGTTTGAATTTGCGCCAGACGAGCCGTTAATCGTTGTATCGGCGACCGGGCAAACGCAAGCAGCGGTTGACATCGCGATCGAATTCAATAAACGCTATCCCAATAATCCGCTGATTGCGATCAGCTCACTGCGGCAATCACGAGAGGCTTCTCCGAAACACTCATCGGGAAAAACGCTTTACCATGTTGTGACAGAAGCGAAGCGCGGTTTTCTGCTCGACAATTGTATGCCAATGGGCGACGTTTCGATCATGGTCGAAGGCAATGAGAACTATCGCGTTTGTCCGCTGTCGAACATCGGCGCACTCACACTCGTGCATTCGCTGAACGAACTCACAATTCAGGAACTCGACTCGCGCGGCATCAAGCATTATGTTCTGCAAAACATGCACCTTGGTCAGACACAAGTGAACTACGACGAATGGCTTGCCGACCAGCGGCGCCGCTACGCGCGGGCTCTCTCAAATCCCAATCGGCTCGAACCAATTCTCGGGTGAGAGTAGGCAATGCCCAGGACTTACTTGATTACGGCCGCTTCCGGGATAGGCGCCGAAACCGCCAGAATGCTGGCGCGTGGCTCACAGCATTCGGATGGCATTCAGCTATTCGTGGCGGCTCGCACCGAAGCGAAGTGCCAAACGCTGGTGCGGGAACTTCGCTCGCTTGGGGCAACCGCTGAATACATAATTGGCGATTTGACCGACGCGTCTTTCGCTCCGCTGCTCGTAGCTTCGGTGATCGCTCGATTTGGGCGTCTCGATGGCGTCTTCAACGTCGCCGGCATCAGCGGTCGCCGCTATGGCGATGGGCCCGTTCACGAGTGTACGGAAGAAGGCTGGGAAATCACGATGAACACTAACGCCACCACCCAATACCGCGTCTGCCGCGAAGCAGTGCGCGTGATGCTCGCCCAATCTCCCGGTGATGACGGCCAGCGTGGCGTGATTCTCAACATGGCGAGCATTCTTGGAATTCACCCGGAGCCCAAACACTTTGACACCGTTGCTTATGCAGCCAGCAAAGGCGCGATCATCGCGCTTAGCCGGACAATGGCAGCCTCCTACGCTCGCGCGAAGATTCGAGTGAATGTCATTGCACCGGCCCTCGTGCGGACTCCGATGAGCGCCCGCGCATCTGAGGACCGGGTCATTCTGGACTTCATGAAGAGCAAGCAACCGCTCGTGGAGGACGTCATCGCCGTTGAAGACGTGGCGCCAGCATGCGTTTATTTGCTCACCGATGCCTCCCGCGCCGTTACGGGCGAAGTGCTAACGGTCGATGCCGGATGGCAATTGGCCTGAAGGTAAATCACAAAAGCCGACGGCCGGCAGCTAATGTTTCCACGCGAACCGAAGCGGACGCCCAGTCTCCAGATAGGTTTTGATGCTACTGAATATTTCCGACCACGCTCGCACACAGCCAGGAACTATTTTGCTGTTGACTACGAATCCATGCTGTGTAACTGCTAACTGCTAACCGCACAACCTGCTCATTTGGCGCAACCTGCGAGGCCGGAGGACCGATCTCAAATGTCACTTCCGTGGGAGGTTACTGCCTGGAGATCTGGTCGAGGTAGCGGCGCGCGTCTTCCAGACGCCGGTGGTCCAGCCGCCAAACGCTCTCGCGCCCATGCCGCAAGCTACGCACTAGCCGCGCCTGTTCCATGAAGTGAAGATGTTTCGTGATCGCTTGACGGGTGACTTTGGAACCGGCGGTGAGTCTGGTGATGGACAACGGTCCGTCATTACAGAGGCGGGACACAATTCGTAAACGGGTCTTGTCACCCAGTGCCGCAAAAGGGACGCCGAACTCCTGGGCCCCGCCGCAACCTTCGAGCTACAGCGCATGGACGAGATACTTTTCGATCAGTTTCATCATCTTGCCCCAACCACCTTCGTTTGCCGTGAACGCCTTAGCGCGGCGCGCAAGAGGAATTTGATCGAAGCCGGATCCAGTGGCGGTCAGCATAACACCGTTCTCCGCATCCTCCAGCGAAAAGACGATGAGTGTAGTCGGCTCGCTGGAGTAATCGACGCCAGGCTCAACGGCGAACGGATGCTATCGGAAAGAGAACAGCCGCTCGGACTCCATTTGCTCGATGGTAATTTCAAATGGCATACCTTCGTGCTTCTTCTGAGCATCGGCGACCTCGGCATCGACCGTTGTCGGCACAATGACTCCGCGCATGCAGGCGCCGGGAAACGAACGGACCATCGAACTTCATCCCAAACCAGCTTCCGAACTCGGTGGAGCCGGAAATCGCGCGCCAGACTCGTTTCCGCTGCGCCCGCAATAGAATCTTTTTCTCGATGCAATCCGTGTTCATGCAACCCCCTGGTTACAGATCAACAGGTCCAACGATAAGGCGCAACCGGGCGGTTGCTTTCGATATAAGGCTCGAACGAGGAAAATACTGCTGCCTACAGCGCGGCGGACCAACCAACAACGGCAATTCCCAGAATCAGGACAAATAGGCCCCATGCCATGGTCGCTTTAGCCTTCGCGGTGGTTCCCCTCCATTCACCCGTCACCACGCCGGATATGTTCCCGGCGATGATTGCCGTGCTTTGGATGAGAGCCCAGCCGATTGAAGCTCCCAATTTCCCAAGTCGTTGGACCGACATGCCGTAAATGGCGACTCCGCTCAGCCACATAAGCCCCATTGCGAAGGCGAGGAACCAGTCGAGCTGCGATTTTCGTGGGGTAAACAATTTCCAACCCGAGTTCCTGGTAAGCAGATAGGAGCAGTACGCAACATTTGGTATGAATCCGCCCAGGAGCGAGATACACCAGACCGCATTATTGGCGTTCAACTCACTGGCGCCCGCTTTGAGGGTAGCGGCGTTCAAGTCGCCCCCAAACACAAGAGCCAGATTGAAGCAAGTTCCGATGATGCCGCCGCCGACGCAGATAAGTATCCCCCGTGCTCGCCTAGTGGAATTCGTGGACGTCACTGTATCCGCCGTTTTCCCGGCTGACTCGCGTTCCTTCTGAACCCCCGCCCAGGAACACAAGACGACGCCGACGAGCATGACAAATACTCCCGCGATGAGAGCTTGAACGCCAGCAGTCACGATCACTGGCTCATGAGATAAGAACAGCGGCAGAATCGCGCCCAAGGCATTGTTTAAGCCAAGGACAATGGCGGTTCCGAGGGCCAGTCCTACTAACTTAAGCCCGAGGCCGAATAGAACGCAGCCGATGCCCCATCCGAAGCCAAAGAGAAAGACCCCCGCCAGCGAACTTGAGGAGACCGATCCTAATACGCTTGTGATTCCCGGCACCGTGAGAAACGCTAACCCCCAAGGAAGGATTAATAAGCTCCAGACGCAATACATGAGCCATGTGTTTTCCCATCGCCATCGCAGGACAGCTTTCATCGGAAGCGCAAAGACGCCGAGTAAAGCGCCTGAAACAATTCCTAAAAGAATTCCGCTTCCGACCGCAGTGTTCATTAATCGCCTGGACCTCCTAGGGCGTAGTGCACGGCTTACGGCAATGTGGCTTCATTTCGTTAGCGCGAGCTTCAGCTTGCAGCGGCGAACTTAGTTCGCCGGAAAGCGCGGGCAGTGAACTGCCCGTCGGCACGATAAATCGTGCGCCACATCTCGTGACAGATAAAGTCGCGGTTCAAGAAACGTGAACGTCAATCCACTCGATAAGATCGTTCTTCACGCCGCGCTGCGCTACCGGCAAATTTAACCGCCCGTTGGCGATCGCGATGTGCGCTTGCGTTACGGCGCCTCCAAAATGATGCGTGAAGACATCCGCTTTGTGGCCCTTCTCTGTGTGAATCGAGATCTGACCGTCTCCATAGGGCACGACCGCAAGCCTGCCGGTGTGTGCGATATCTTCCTTGGTCCGAGAGGCAACGACTACTGGCACAGGTGCGCGAACCATTCCGCGCAATCTGGAAATCGCTGCTCGATCCATAATCGGCACGCTGTCGATGTGCGGCATATCGGGGCGAATCGCCAGAAGCACAACTTTGTCGTCTTCCAATCGCGCCCACGAATGCGAGTGCGCGCTCCGTGTCTGCGCCTCGGTCACGCCGTCCAACGGGACAACCTTAAAGAAATTGGAAGATCTTAAGGCTTGTGTAAGCCCGTTATACTTTGCGATCAGTTGAGGAGAGCTTTTCTCGCCTCGCTCGTCCCCGCCAAAATCGTTCAAGGATCCGAGCGTCCCCACAACCGACGAATCAAACCAGATATTCGGCGCGGTTTGCCAATCGTAACCGGATGAACCGTAGGTCGGCACACCGAGTTCCCCAAGAAGGCTGCTGAAAAAAAAGCGTCTGTTCGCTTCGATATCATACTCACCCGAGTTTAAAAAGAGGTCGTCGGGGCTATGCAGATCGAAGTATTCGAGGAAGAGCGGCGACAGTTGGTAGTACATGACAACCAGATCGGGGTTCTCCTCGCGCATTGCCGTAATTACGACGTCAAGCCCTTTCCACATCATGCGCTCGCCGGCCCAGTGCTTGTCTTTCGGCGCAGCCTGCGAAACGGCCGGAAGCTCATAGCCAAAATCGAACTTCACCAGATCTGGTTTGTATCGCCGGATGAACTTGCGGGCAAGCTCGCTCAACACTTTCGCTACTTCAGGCTGGGTAAAGTCGAGGATGAAGTATTTAGTCTCGCCACCCGACACGACCGGAGTTCCATCCGCCTTTTTGAGCATGTGGTCCTCCGTCAGACCAATCTCGGACGGCTTCTCGCAACGCATGAGCGCGGCCCACAGGCCAATGCGGTTCCCATCCGCGCGAACCTGGTTGAGGAACTGTTCGAAGTGAGGAAGTCTCTCAGCCGAGTGCTCGAGCTTGCCGTAGCTCCCCTCCCATTTATCGTCGATCGAGAACATTCCGGCCTTCATCCCGGAGGCTCTGAGCTCTTTGTAGATCTCGGAGAGAAACGCTTCGTCCAGGTGCTCGCTGGCCTTTCCCCTGGCGACTTGAGCGCCCCAAGTACAGAATTGCGGAGTTAGTGCAATCGCCGTTTTTCGTGGAGAATTCTGCTTTTTTTTGACGATTCCCGAATTCACCAGACCACCGTAGTATTTGCCGATGGCATCGTAATAGTCGCCGCCAACGGTCCAGAACAGCGTTGCTCCAAGGGTCAGGCGCCCAGGCCCCCGCATGTGTTTCCAGATATCGCTGCGGTAATCCAGCCACATGCTGGAACGGCCCTCGTGAAGGTCCAGGAAGAGATCGCCATTCGGCAGATCCGCTAAGCCACAGATGAAAGAGTCGGATTTCTGGTCGATGTACGAATTGCGAGCGTGTTCACCTTTGACGCTAAACCCGCCGAAATAATGCACCGGCAAGCCCCATTGCTGCAATAGGCCGGGTACGGGGCTACCGCGCCCGAGCCAAACCGTTTCGTTCAGCCGCACGTCGCTTCCGAGGATGGGACTGATACTGGAGCCTTCGCTGATTCCAGGTACGACTAAAAAAGAAGCTTGCAGCGAGGGGACTCTAGTATTTCCCTTCACATCCGTGAAGTAATGGAGGCTGACCACGTCCTCCGCCGAGGACGTCTCGTACACAACGGGCTCAGTCCAGATGCCGTGTTTGTCGAAACGCCATGCCACCGAAAGCCGGCCTGCTCCGTTGACGCCTTCGTATTCAAAAGTCACCCGCCCGTCTGCGCTGTTGTGGCGGGCCAGTTTTCCGGGGATACACTGCTTCGCCGTGGCGTCTCCAGCCACCGACACCAGAATCGCCGGTTGCAGCACACCGGCCACTATCAGCCGTTTTTTCGCGTCAAAAAGCTGGAACTGGTCGTCTTTTTGCGAGTATTCCCAAGAGTAGTTTGCGCCCGTGACATGTACGGATTCCTCCTGATTCGAGATCTCCGGCGGATCGCTTTGAGCTTGAAGTCTCGAGGAATAGGAGGCGAATAGCGCCCCGGCCGAAAGCCGAACAAAACTGCGACGATCCAGTATGGTCACCGCAGAAATATATCATGACGTCATGATGAAATCAATGGACGTGGATCGCCTTCTCCAGTTCCGGAAGAGCGATGTCTATTAATATTGTGCTTGAACGTAATAGATCATGATGTCATGCTGTAGGTCGCATGCAGAGGCCTTAGGCCGTTTCCTCCGAAGCTAACTCCAGCGTGGAAGCAGGAGTGCGACGGCATTGCAGCCAATCATAAAGGACCGGGATCACGACGAGCGAAAGCAGCGGCGCGGTGATCATGCCGCCGACAAGAGGAGCGGCGATGCGGCGCATGACATCGACGCCGGCGCCTTGGCTAAAAAACATCGGCAGCAATCCGGCTAGAATCACGGCCACCGTCATACTTTTCGGCCGGAGACGAAGAAGCGCGCCCTTAACGATTCCTTCCCTAATGGCCGCGGGCGTCAATAGCAGCCTGAAATTCGTTGCCTCATCGATGCCGAGATCGAGGTAGATCAACATGACGACACCAAATTCGGCGCTTACGCCGGCCAACGCAATGAAGCCTACAGCGACTGCAACAGAGAAGTTGTAGCCGAGTAAATAGGTGACCCACAGTCCCCCCGCTATTGAGAAGGGAAGGCAAAGGAGAATCAGCAGAACTTTCTGAATCTGGCCCGATTGAAAATACAGTAATAGCGCAACGACGCCTAGCGTCAAGGGCATTGCCCATGCCAGATGCTGCCTTGCATGTTCGAGATTCTCATACTGGCCCGTCCAAACAGTGTCGTAGCCCGGCTTTGCGGGAACCATGCGGGAGACCGCTTCCTTCGCGGCGATAACGTAGCCGCCAAGGTCTCGAGCTTCGACATCCGCATACACAAACGTCGCAAGACGGCCATTCTCACTTCGAATCTCCATCGGGCCGTCTTTGAAGGCGATTTCCGCCACATCGCGCAAGGAGACTTGACCGCCCGAAGGCGTTGCCAGACGGCAATCGCCAACAGCTTGAAGAGAATCGCGGTATTCCCTGGGATAACGTACGCTGATCGGGAACGTCTCCCTGCCGTTCAGAAGCGTGCTCACCATACCGCCGCCAATGGCGCTCTGAACCACCCGTTGCACGTCGGCGACATTGAGGCCAAACTGAGCCGCCTTCAGCCGGTCCGTCGTGATATCCAAATACCGCCCGCCGTCGCCCCGGTCCGCGAAAGCAGACCGCGTGCCCGGAACTCCTTTGAGCGCCGCGGCAATTTGTTGAGCCATCTGGTTGATGCCAGCCAGATCCTGGCCAGTGACGCGAACAGCCACTGCGCTTCTGACGCCGGTGGACAACATATCGATGCGGGTTCGAATGGGATATCCCCACGAATTCGTAAGACCTGGCACGCGCACCGTGCGATCCAGCTTTTTGATGAAATCTTCGACAGTTTCTCCAGGGGGCCAGGCTTCTCGCGGCTTCAGAGAGATGGTTGTCTCGAACATGGAGAGGGGCGCTGGATCGGTGGCGGAATCGGCGCGGCCCGCCTTCCCAAAAACCCGATTTACTTCCGGCAAGCCTCGAATGAGTTGATCGGCGTATTGCAAAAGTTTGCTGGCTTCGGACGCCGGAATATCGGCCCGAGCGGTGGGCATGTAGAGAATGTCGCCCTCATAGAGCGGCGGCATAAACTCGGAACCGGTTTTCAGTAGCGGCCAGAGAGAAGAGAGAAGAATGCAACCGGCGATCCCCACCGTCACAGCGCGATGATTCAGCGCAAATGCAAGAACGGGGCGATACAGGGCTTGCAAAAAACGATTGATCGGATTTCTGGATTCGGGCAAGATCCGCCCACGGATCAGGAATGTCATCAGGACAGGAGCAAGCGTAATCGCCAGAAGCGCGCCGGCGGCCATCGCATATGACTTAGTAAGCGCCAAGGGCGTGAATAGCTTGCCCTCCTGCCCATTCAAACCAAATATCGGGAAAAACGAAACCGTTATGATCAGAAGCGAGAAAAACAGCGCTGGCCCTACCTCCAGAGCGCTTCGTCGCGCAATTTGCACGTAATCCGGGTTCGAACCTTCCTTTTCCAGGTGTTTGTGCATGTTCTCGATCATGACGATCGCGGCATCCACCAAGGCGCCCACGGCAATCGCGATCCCCCCAAGCGACATGATGTTGGCGGTTACTCCTTGTAGTCGCATGACCGTCAGCGCCAGCAGAATGGCAACCGGCAGTACGATGAAGACAACCGCAGACGATCGCAAATGCAGCAGAAAAATCATGCAGACAAATGTGACGGCGATGGACTCTTCGATAAGCTTTCCGCTCAGGCTGTGAACGGCATTGTTAATCAACTCCGATCGGTCGTACACCGGCACCATTTCGAGACCGCTGGGCAGCCCGCGCTTAAGCTCTTGTATTCGAGACTTCACCGCCTGAATCGTGCTCAACGCATTTTGTCCCTGGCGCATGACGACTATTCCGCCGGTGACTTCACCATCGCCGTTCAGTTCAGCGATGCCACGCCGCATTTCAGGTCCTAGTTGCAACCGCGCGACGTCCGTGAGCCGGATTGGAACTGCGCGAGCATCCATGCCGACGTCGATATTCTCGAAATCTGTAAGGCTTCGGAGAAGGCCTCTCGAACGGATCATAAATTCCGATCCGCCTATTGAAATCGCGGACCCGCCGCCGTCCATGTTGGCGTCGCGAATCGCCTGGCCGACACGATCGAGGCTGACGTTATACGCCGCCAGCCGATTCGGATCCACTTCGACCTGATATTGGCGCACCATCCCGCCAACGCTTGCTACCTCGGCGACTCCCGCAACGCTCTGTAGTTCGTACTTCAGGTAGAAATCCTGAACGGCTCTGATTTCATCCGGATCGTAGCGATGATGGCGATCCACCAGCGCATATTCGTAAATCCATCCCACGCCGGATGCATCCGGCCCGAGCACCGGCGATAAGCCGGGAGGGAGGCGCGACGTCGCTTGATTCAAATATTCAAGCACGCGTGCGCGAGCCCAATAGGGATCCGTTCCATCTTCGAATATTACGTATATATAGGAATCGCCAAACATCGAGAATCCGCGCACCGCCGTCGACCGTGGCACGGAGAGAAGCACCGACGTTAGAGGGTATGTGACCTGATCCTCGACTGTTTGCGGAGATTGCCCTGCGTACGAAGTCCTGATGATGACTTGTACGTCGGAAACATCGGGGATTGCGTCCAGGGATAGGCGATCGAGGGAGTACAGGCCAAATGCCAGAATGCAGATGGCGCCGGCCAGAACAAGGAAGCGATTGTTCAATGACCAGGCGATAACGCGCTCTGTCAGCCTCAATCGATGGTTCATTGCAGGATCATTCATTGGGTGATGGATCCTGGCCATTCGTAGGCAGCGGGGCGTCGGCATCCAAAAGGAATTGTCCGTTAACGGCGACTTTATCGGCTTCCGTCAGCCCGGAGACAATCTCAGTTAGCTCCGAATCTGCCACTCCCGGCTTCACCGGCGTCATGCGGAAAGACTGCTCTGCTTCGAACTGCATGACGAACTGTTTCGAGCCACGACGCACAATCGCCGACGTAGGAACGACGAGAGCTTGATGCTCCTGCGTGTGAATCACGACGTCGCTAAACTCACCGGAGTAAAGCGATGCCGGGTCGGCGGGCAACACAATCCGGCCGTGCAGCGCGCGTGTCCCAGCGTCCGATACCGCACTCCGTAAGCTGATGCGGCATCGAACCGCGTGATGCTGGTAAGTCACCGTTGTCCAATCGCCATCGCGGACCCAAGCCAATTGGTCCGGGTAAAGAGACACGTCAACCCAAACTGCGCTGGCGCTCGCCAATGACAAAACGTCGATCATCGGCGTGACATAAGATCCCGCACGAGCTCCAATTTGCGTCACTACCCCGTCTTGCGGCGCCAATATGGTCACGATGTCTACCGTGCGATGCTTTTCGTCAATAAATTGAAGAGCCGATTCACTCATGTCCGCCTGAAGAAGCTTTTCGCGAACTCTAATCCGCTCCCGCGCCAAGCTGGCTAACACTTGGGCGGTTTGATTCGAGATTTCACTCGCACTCTCGGCGATTTGGTCCTTTCGGTTGAGCAACTCGATGTACTCTCGCTGCTTTGCAATCAGTTCGCTGGAGTAAAACTCGTAGAGTGGCTGGTCCTTGCGCACTCGCTGCCCGACCGACGATACAAACAGGCGCTTGACCCAACCCTCCGTTTTCGGACTCAGGTTAAATGCACTGTCGGTGGCCGGAGTGACAATTCCATACGTGTGAATATTTCGAGTCAGAGTAGCCGTGGTTACCGCAGCAAGGCGGAGGCCCAAGTGGCGGATCAGCGGCGAATCGTCAACTGAACTCCTTGCCGCCGAAGCCGCTGGAGTTTCCGGAGAACGAGACACGAGCGCCATTCCGCAAATCGGGCAATGCCCAGAATGCTGCTCTCGTACAAAGGAGTGCATGGGACAGGTCCACACCCCGGCAGATAATGGTAACCCCGGCGCCGATCTCCGACCGGCCGTTTGGTTCATGGTTCGTTCGAACCTCAGAGCCGCGAACGCCACACCGCAAACCAGCACAACAATCGCTCCTGCTATCGATATACGGAGCAGGTTGAGCCTCCGACGGTAAGAATGGAACAGATGCTGCCAGAGGCCCATCTAGCGATTACCGGACTAGAATCTCATCGCCATGGCCCATCTTGGGATCGGCGTCTTTGCTGTACATAATAATCGCAATCGCGCCGGAAAGGGCGCCTCTCAGGGAGTGCGTCACAATCGCGTTAGCGCCTTCCACCGGCGAGATAATATCGAAAGTGTCCGCATCTCCTGGCCCAACTACGAGGCTCTGCATCCCTACGTGAACGTTCTTTGGGTTCCCGCTTTGATATACGCGGTCCCAAATGCCGGCAATTGGATGGAAAGAGGAAAATTCATTCGGACCGGCGTTGACAAAGTAAATCCGGACGCGCTCACCGGGCTTAGCCTGCAGCCAGCGCGTTGCATTGGGATCATGCACCGGGTCGTATTTAAAAATGCCACCGTTGAACATGACGTTAGACCATTTGTCCTGCATCATGTCGTTCTTATTGTCGGGATTAGGATACAACTCGGATTGAATCAGGACATATTCACGATCCGCTTTAGGCATCGCGTTTGGATCTTTCGGATCGACGATAATCGCTCCAAACATCCCTCGGGCGATATGCTGAATCATGGGGTCCGCGCCGCAGTGATAATAAAATATCCCTGGGTAATTCGCGGTGAATATGAAGTGCTTCGACTCACCCGGCTTAACGGGGCCAAAATCCTTGACAACGTCGAGTTGAGCGGCGTGAAAGTCGATCGCGTGCGAGTTCTTATTATTACTGTCGTTGACCAGCGTAAAATCGACCGTATCTCCTTCCGTGGCGCGCACCAATGGGCCAGGCATTTCCCCGTCATAGGTCCATGCTTTATACATGGTTCCCTTATTGTCGATTGGCAAATCGACTTCCTTGGCATGCAACGTAACGGTGACAGTTTTTGCCTGCATCACACCAGCCGAAATGAGAAACAAAGCCGACATATAAGCGGTGGTCGCGACCCGAAACCGTGCTCTAGTTACCAACATTAGTACTTCCTTCTTTCTTGGGTCCGCATTTACAGACCACACGAAGATAGCTCACAAGATCTTTAACCTGATCGGTGCTCAACGTCAGCCCCCATCTCGGCATGATGACCGACTTATTTACCGACAATCCGCCCTCTGTAATGGCTTTGGTCAGCTCGTCGTCGGGCATATCGCCCATGCCCTTGGGGTCCGTATGATCACGGGGCTGAACCGCTATATCATGCGTATTGACGCCTTTGCCGTTTCGATTCAGGCCGTGGCACTGTACGCAATAGGTGTTATAGAGCTTGACCGTCGCCTCATTTTGAAATGCATAGGTCGTACCGGCTAAGAAGAACGCAGCTAGCGATAACTTAAGCGGGATTCGTACTTTCTTGAACATGTCTATTCCTATCGTTTTGCCGCACTGAGCCCCACGATATAGCCCGTGAGCCTCTGGAGATCGGCCTCATTTAACCCAAGCTTTGGCATCCAAATATGCGGATCGAACTTTTGCGGATCTTTAATGTAGTCGTGGATGTAATCCGGCTGCAATCGCTCGCCTCCGGTGTAGAGCTCCGGGCCGGAAAGTCCGCCGGCGCCCGACGCGCTTTGATGACAGGCGGAGCAGCCGCGCAGCTTGTTAAAGAACATGGCAGCCATGGCGGCCCTTCCCGGTTGCTGCTTATAGGAACCCTTTTCAACCAAGTCAGGCGCCCCCTTTAGCTGCATGAGAGCGGCTGCGTACGCGGTCGCATCATCCTTTGAGAGCTTGACGTGGGGAGTGAGAGTCGATTCATCGACGACATCTTCCTTGGCCCCTGTCTTTACGTGTTTGAAATAAAATTCGCCGGCAGGCCGAATGCGTTTCGGATCTTGCAACCACTTCACTAGCCAGGCCTCGTTATATTTGCTGCCCGCGTAGTAGAGATCGGGTCCCTTGCGTTGCCAAAGCCGATCGATAGTAAGCTCCGCCGGCGCTGGAGCCTTCAGCGCGTGGCATTGGGCACATTGGGTCTGCATCGCCGCGGCTACATCCGCTGGCTTGGCCAGCCCTTGCCCCAGCATCAGGCCGGCACATACGTATAATATGTATTTCGTAGTCATTAACCTGCTCGCTATTGGATTGCCTTACCTTTGAATGCCGGCGCGTCATGTTTTCCGTAGGGTTTTTTCATCGATTCTTCGTAAAAGAAATCTGGAATGAACTGCTTATTCCGCCAGATGTAAAAGCTGTCGGTGCGCTCGACGTTGTTGTATTCAATTACGGTCATGATGCCGCCCATCGGTTTTTCACCATTAACGGTATGGGCATCGACGTGGTCGTGAACCATCCAACGCCCTGGGTTATCGCATGTTATAAATAGGTCTTTTCTCTCGCCGGGTCCAATGACAACCGTGTCGGCTAAGATGGGATTTGCCAAGGGCCGCCCGTCTTTAAATACGATTTTGAATATGTGGCCGTGTATGTGGATGGAATGGAACGCATCCCCGGCTCCGATCAGCCGAATGCGTATTACATCTCCCGGGTTAACGCGAAGAGGCTGCGTGTCCGGATAGGCTTTTCCGTTCATTGTGAAATAGTCCGGTTCGTCTCCGGGAACGCCTCCATACCCCGGCTTGAACGCCCACTTTGAGACCCAGGTGCTCAACATCATGATGTAATCCCGAGTTACCGTTTTTTCGATAGGTAGCGGGGTTTTGGGATCTATGATGAGAGGGCCCCACATGCCTCGCATGGCGACATGCTCGTTGACATTGACATGGCAGTGATACCAGAGGGTGCCGGATGGCTCGGCAACGAATTTGTAGGTGTATGTATCCCCTGGCTGGATTGCAGCCTGAGTTACATCCGGGACGCCGTCGCTTTTCCATGTACCCCGCTGGAGTATTCCGTGCCAGTGGATGGTGTGTGGCAAGGTTGTTAAGTTATTGACATTGACAGTAACCTCGTCTCCTTCTTTTACGTGGATCAACGGCCCGGGGACCTGTCCGTCAAATGCGAAAGTGTGAAATCCTTGCTGTTCGACGAGTGTTATTTTCGTATCCTCGATCGTCATGTCGAATACCCGCTTCTCGGCCCGGCCAATCATCGGTAAGCCGGCTGCGAGGAGGAACAGCACCAACCCGCGAGATCGGGAGCGGGGTTTGAGCGGAACAACCTCTCTCGCTTGAGCGGCTTTATCTCTGCCTTGAAACATGCACCTAGAATGCATGTTTAAGGCGAAGGCCGTCCAAAGGTAATCAGCAAATGGTCGATATAAGGCGCTGAATTGTTAAGAAATGAGCTGAACAATTCACGCGATGAAAACTTCGGAGTCCGCTACGGCATTGACGGCGCCGCGCAATGCAGCGAAACATTTTTAGGCGGCCGCATCGCATCCTGGCAGTTCATAATGGATTCGTTTTGCGGATTTCCTTATCTTTGCGCTCTTGCCGTTGCGGCCAAAAGTGAGGAGTTCCGACCCGTGCCATTAAGCCCGAGCAGTTGAACCAGTGGCTTTCGCTGGCTGACGGCGTCCGCCAATGTGTAGCGGTCCAGCACGGCAAAATAGGCGTCCAGGGCCTCGGCCAGTATAGGACGCAGGCCACAGGCCTTCGTTATGGTGCACCGATCCTTGGTGGGGTCGAAACATTCCACCAGGTCCCAATCGTCTTCGGTGACTCGGAGCACCTCGCCCAGGCGAATCTGTGACGCGGGGCGAGCCAGCCGCAGCCCGCCGCCCCGGCCTCGCGTGCTTTCAATGTAGCCAGCCTGAACGGCTCGGCTTGCCACTTTCATGAGATGGTTACGTGAGATGTTATAGCGTTGGGCGACCTCTTGGATAGTGGCGGCACGGTCTCCCTGCACCGCAAGGTGAATCAAAAGGCGGATCGTGTAGTCCGTGTAAACAGTGAGACGCACGGGAACTTCTTTCTAAAGAAGCATCCACTACCCCAAAGTGTCTTCTATACCAGGATACGCGCGACTGGTCGGCTGTTTGGCTCCGTCGACATAAGCGGGGTCGGCGCTCGTGCGACCGGTACGCCAAAGCGCGCTCGGTTGCTCGTGCTGGTAATTTGAATACGAGGCTTAACAAACTCGCCAATGGCAGCGGCATCGGTTTCGACTCAAGAATGGGAACTCCGGGTTTTGCTTGCGGGGGCCTACCGCATCATCGACCACCTGGGCTGGTCTGAGCTTATTTGGACACACACCACGGTCCGTATCCCCGGCCCCGAGCATCACTTTTTAATCAATCCCTACGGTTTCAGATTCGACGAGGTGCGCGCCTCGAATCTGGTCAAAATCGATATGGGCGGCAACGTCATTGGCGACCAAACACAGGAGATCAATCCGGCCGGCTTCGTCATTCATAGCGCCATCCACATGTCCCGTCCCGACGCGCAGTGCGTCATGCACACGCACACGGTCGCGGGCATGGCCGTCGCCGCGCTGCAAGACGGACTGCTGCCAATCAGCATGTATGCCCTGGGTTACCACGGCCAGGTTTCCTATCACGATTTTGAGGGACCGAGTCTCGATTTGGGCGAACGCCGACGATTGGCTGCCAGTTTGCGCCAGAATAATGTGCTGATCCTCAGGAATCATGGCCTGCTCACTTGCGGGCAGACTATTGCCCAAGCCTTCGTAAGAATGTATCGCCTGGAGCGTGCTTGCCAGGTGCAACTGGCGGCGCAGAGCACCGGCGGTCCGCTTGCTGTTCCTCCTCCGGACATTTGCGCGCTTAGCGCGGAGCGAAGTGACGACTTTCTTGCCGTCGAGGGAAATCGCGGATATAGCCGCGAGGCAAACCCCGAGTTTGCTGCGCTGCTGCGGCTGATAGATCGCAAAGATCCGTCTTACCGAACATAGCCGGCCTGTTACCTAACCGCCGGCAATGGCTCCGATTACAAAAAAAGGCTCCGCACCTGTCGCGACCGCCTCGGGCAGGGGTGTATCCGGCGACTCATGCGAGAGGTCCTGCTCGCAGGCGAAAAACCTTACAAACCCACGGCGCTGCTGGGTGTCATGGTCACGGATCGTCCCACGTAGCATCGGATAGCTCGCCTCCAGTGCATCGAGTACCGAGCGCTGCGTGACTTCGCCGTCGACCTCCAGCACCACGTCGCCCTTGACATGCGCGAGCGTCCGCAGGTGTGCCGGAAGCACCACTCGGATCATGGCAGCGTCTGAACCTCGACAGAAAGCACGGCCGGAAGATCCCGGACGATCGGCGCCCAGTTCTCCCCGGCATTAGCCGATGCGTATACCTGACCGCCGGTGGTGCCAAAATAAATACCACATGAATCGAGCGAATCGATCGCCATCGCGTCGCGCAACACATTCACGTAGCAGTCACTTTGCGGCAAGCCCTTGGTGAGCGGCTCCCACTCGTTTCCGCCAGTACGGCTGCGGAACACCCGTAATTTTCCATCCGGCGGAAAGTGCTCCGAGTCGCTCTTGATCGGCACAACGTAGATAGTTTCGGGCTCGTGCGCGTGGACATCGATCGCAAACCCAAAGTCGGTCGGCAAATTGCCGCTGACTTCCTGCCAGGAATCGCCCGAGTCGTCGCTACGCATGACGTCCCAATGCTTTTGCATAAACAACGTATTCGGACGCGACGGGTGCATGGCGATGTGGTGAACGCAATGGCCAACCTCTGCATCCGGGTCGGGGATGTATTGCGACTTTAGTCCACGATTGATCGGCCGCCACGTTTCGCCGCCATCGTCGGTCCGGAACGCGCCCGCGGCCGAGATGGCGATGAAGATGCGCTGGGGATTGTCCGGATCCAGAATAATAGTATGCAGGCACATGCCACCCGCGCCCGGCTGCCAGCGAGGTCCCGATCCGTGACCCCGCAATCCGGCAAGTTCCTGCCAAGTTTGCGCACCATCATTTGAGCGGAACAAGGCGGCATCCTCAACCCCGGCGTAGACCGTGTCCGGATCGGTGAGCGACGGTTCAAGATGCCAGACTCGTTTGAATTCCCAAGCGTGCGGCGTGCCGTCGTACCACTGGTGAGTGCCTGGAACGCCATCGTACTTGAACTGGTTGCCCATCGGTTCCCACGTTTTACCGCCGTCATTCGAGCGCTGGATCAACTGTCCGAACCAGCCGGTGGATTGGGAGACATACAGCCGGCTCGGGTCCGCGGGCGACCCCTTAAAGTGATAAATTTCCCAACCTGCAAAATGCGGACCGCTGACGTCCCACTGCTCACGTTTAGCATCGGAGGTCAGGACGAACGCGCCTTTGCGCGTGCCAACCAATACTCGTACCTCGCTCATCGCTTGCTCCTTTTCAAATTGCGGCCAATGCCGTCGTCATCAAACCTTGGTATCAGTGGAGTCGAATCCCGTTCCCGCCATCGCCGGCGCACCTCTGCGAGGACTTCTTCGCGGGTTTTATCCATTTTCGTGATGAGCGCACAAGGCGCCCCGGTCTTTTCGTGCCGTGCCGCCCAAATCAACAACTCCAACAACACCGGCGCCAGGTCGATTCCCTTCTCCGTTAGCCGGTAATTCACCCTGCGCCCGTCGGTCTCCGCCTGCTCTGCCGTGATGATCTCCGCCGCTTCCAATTTCCGCAGTCGGTCCGCCAAAATGTTTGTGGCGATCCCCTCGCCCGATCCCTGAAATTCCTTAAACGTCTGGAACCCGCGAACCATCAGATCGCGGATGATCAGCAGCGACCAGCGATCCCCAAATTTCTCGAGGGCGATACTCACCGGGCAACCGGATCGGCGCCTTGACTTCGGCTTCCCTGGCACATTTGAGAGACTACCAACACCACTTGCAAAACGCAAGTGGCCTTTGGCGCATAGGAGCGCTCGGGTTCGGATGCTCGCCTCTACCGAGAGCGCAGGGTTGTAACCGCAGGCGCTTCCGCCGACGGCCCCTCTACGCAGTTTCCAGGATTTGACCCACGGCCGTGACCAGTCTCCGCCACGTGTCGGCCTCTTTTTCAAGCGGGTTGGCATAACTGATAGCGCTTTGACGGCTTTGACAATTCCGTTGCCGGCCCCATGATCTAATGATTCCTTATGTCCGGCGAAAACCGTAAGCTTCGAAGCCAGGAGTGGTGGAACCGGACCGACTATTACAGCTATTCCCGCCGTGCTTGGCTCCGGTCGGAAGGCTTCGTCGCGGACGCTTTCGACGGCAAGCCAGTCATCGGAATCTGCAATTCGTGGAGCGAATTGAACAACTGCAACGTGCATCTTCGCGCGGTTGCGGAAGCCGTAAAGCGCGGCGTTTGGACGGCCGGAGGATTCCCGCTCGAGTTCCCTACGATTTCTCTCGGCGAGATGTTCATGCGGCCCACCGCCATGATGTTTCGCAACCTGATGGCGATGGATGTCGAGGAATCCATTCGTGCGAACCCCATCGATGCGGTCGTGCTATTGTGCGGCTGCGACAAAACCACTCCGGCTCAACTGATGGGAGCGGCCAGCGCGGATATTCCGGCAATCGTTGTCCCCGGCGGCCCCATGTTGAGCGGCCAGTGGCGGGATCGCAAACTCGGCGCCGGCACCGATGGCCGTAAGCTGTTCGATCTCTTTCGTGCCGGGAAACTCACCGAAGAAGAATGGAGCGAGGTCGAAGGGGGAATCGCGCGTAGCGCCGGTCACTGTACGGTAATGGGCACGGCTTCCACGATGACGAGCCTTGCCGAGGCGCTCGGCATGACGCTGCCGGGCTGCGCGAACATTCCGGCGGTCGATTCGCGGCGCTACACCATGGCAGAACTCAGCGGCCGCCGCGCGGTGGAGATGGCGCGGGAGGATTTGCGGCCATCGCGGATTCTCAATCGTGAAGCCTTCGACAACGCAATTACCGTGGACATGGCGATTGGAGGCTCCACCAATGCGGTTGTGCATCTGATTGCGATCGCCGGACGCCTCGGCATCGAATTGCCGTTGGAGAAATTCGACGAGATCTCGCGGCGCACTCCGTGCATCGCCAACGTGAAGCCCTCGGGTGAGTATCTGATGGAAGATTTCTTTCAGGCTGGCGGCGTGACGGCGGTGATACGAGACATCCTTCCGCTGCTGCAAGGCGATGCGCTCACTGTGAACGGAAGGACGCTGGCTGAAAATGTTGCGGATGCGGAATGCTTCCGCCGCGAGGTAATTCTGCCAACCTCGCAGCCGCTCTATCCGGAAGGCGGCACGATCGTCCTGCGCGGGAACCTTGCCCCGGACGGAGCCGTTCTGAAGCAGACCGCTGCTTCACCGGAATTATTGAAGCACCGCGGTCCCGCGTACGTCTTCGAGAGCCACGAGCAAATGCATCGTGAGATCGATCGCGATGATTTGCCCGTAACTCCCGAAACTGTTCTGGTTCTGAAGAATGCCGGGCCAAAGGGCGGTCCCGGTTTCCCGGAATGGGGACAAATCCCGATGCCGCGCGTGTTGCTGAAGCAGGGCGTCAAAGACGTCGTGCGTATCAGCGACGCACGCATGAGTGGAACGAGCTTCGGCACCGTGGTGCTGCATATCGCTCCGGAATCGGCCATCGGAGGGCCGCTTGCGGCCGTCCAAACCGGCGACCCGATCGAGTTGAACGTTCCGAATCGTTCTCTCTCGCTGCTTGTGCCGGCGGATCAAATCGAAAAGCGATTAGCCGAACGAAAGAGCGAACCGGCACATTTCGAGCGCGGCTACGGACGGCTGTTTATCGAAAACGTGTTGCAGGCCAATGAAGGCTGTGACTTCGGATTTCTGCGAAAGGCCGCACCTTCGCCTTCGTAAAGGGCTTGCCCGTTATTGCCGTATCGACTCTGGGCGCTATTCACGTTCCGATAGAATGCGGGCGATGCTGGCAATACGTGCGGTGACCATCAGCCTGGCACTGTCGTTCTCGGGATGGCTGCCCGCTCTGGCTGGTCCTCCTTTTCAAACGGACGATCCCGAACCCGTCGACTACCAACACTTCGAAGCATACGTGTTTTCGACTTACGATGGCACGAAGATCGGCAGCGCCAGCCAGGGACCGGCCTTCGAGATGAATTGGGGCGTGGTTCCGGATGTTCAACTCCATTTGGTCGTTCCGGCGTCGGGATTCATCCCCAAAGAGGGACCGGGCGCATTCGGCATCGGAGATACGGAGCTGGGAGTGAAGCTCCGCTTCATTCACGAGACGAAACACCGTCCGGAATTCGGCATTTTTCCGTTTGCGGAACTGCCGACCGGCAGCGCCAGCGCCGGACTCGGTAATGGGCGAACATGGTACCGGCTGCCGCTCTGGGTGCAGAAAAGTGTTGGACCGTGGACTACGTATGGCGGAGGCGGCGAGGTGCTGAACTGGGCGCCCGGCATGCGCAACTACCCGTTTGGTGGATGGCTGCTTCAGCGCGATTTAGGCAAGAAGTGGACGCTGGGCACAGAAATATTCGCACACGGCGCGGAAGGCGAAGCCGCGCTGAGCACGGAATCCTCGGCGCTGGTGGACTTCGGCGGATACTATTACATTCGCAAGCCCGGCTTTCAGGTGCTGTTTCTTGCCGGGCATAGTGTGGCCGGGCAGCCGGAGACCATTGCTTATCTGGGATTGTATTGGACTTGGGGAGCCGAAAAGGGCGGCTCGCAACAGGGATTTCTGCGGCCGCCGAAATTTCGGTAAGGTCAACCGGTTTTCGGCAATTAGTCGTCGTGCGTAATGCCTGAAGGCGCGGCGCCTCGCGCCTTAGCATCGAGGCGCCGCGATTCGCGGATCATCCGATCGAGCCAAGGTATGCCGGAATTTGGCACGCGCAACTGTATCGCGGCGTGGATGCGAAGGGACTTCTCGTCGGTTGCGGAGTCTTCATAGACAATCGGAATCGCAGGCTCAGCGGGCGTCGAGATGATACCTGGAAAGAATGTGGACGCGGTCATAAGGATTTCCTCCTCACTTCGAAGCTACTCCTATCGCATACCGAAGGCGATGGAATCATTGGAGCGGGCGAGGCACGCATGTTATGAGACCATCCAGCATGCCTCGCCCCTACAACAGATTACGAACTTCCGTAAGGAGCCGGCATGCCAGAGCCGCGCAAGAACAACGGGTTGTCACTTTCCTAGAAAATCCACCAGTAACCTGCATCTGTCACTAGAATGCACATTTAGTCGTCGCACTAAGCGGAGGTGTGGAAATGGCCGAACCAAAGAAATGCGCTCATCCTTCCTGCCAATGCAAGGCGCGGGAGGGGAGCAACTACTGCAGCACCTACTGTGAAGGAGCGGGGACAAAGCCCGACATCGAGTGCGGTTGCGGCCACCCTGCGTGCGCAACCACCACGGCCGCTCGATAATAGTCGTTCCGTTTTCGAGAACCGCGGGTCGGGCGTTCCGGCCCGCCTCGTATCTCAAGTGATCTTTTCTTCAAGTTCCGCCCACCGCGCGTAGAGTTCATCTACTGCCGTTTGCGCATCCTGGAATTCTCGATAGGTGTTTTGCAACAACCGCCCATCCGCCAGAATGTCCGGGGATACGAGAGCGGAGTGTTTCTCCCTCACAACTTCTTCCGCCCTAGCAATCCGCTCCTCCAGAGTCTCGTATTCTCGCGCTTCAAGATACGAAAGCTTTTTCTTCGGTGGCGCCACAGACCCGCTCTCGACGCTTACCGGGGACGAGAGTCTTTCCTTCGGCGGCTTGCACTCCGTCTGCCAGAGTTCCCATTGCGAGTAATCGGCGAATTGCCCCGCGCCGCCCTGTCCGTCAAGACCGAGCACGACCGTCGATACCCGGTCGAGCAGATAGCGATCATGCGTCACCAAGACCAGCGCTCCCCGAAATTCGAGAAGGCTCTCCTCCAGAATTTCGAGCGTCGGGATATCCAGGTCGTTTGTGGGCTCGTCCAGCAACAGAACGTCCGCGGGTTCGAGCATCAGCTTCGCGATAAGAACACGCGCCCTTTCGCCGCCGGATAAACGGCCCACCGGCTGATTCAATTGCTCACCGGTGAAGAGGAACCGGGCCGCCCAGGAGGCGACATGAATCGTGCGGTCTTGATAAGTTACGGAATCGCTATCGGGAGCCAGCGCGCGCCGCAGCGTCACATCGGGATCAAGCCCACGGTTCTGGTCGAAGTAGACGATGCGTAATTGCTCGGCGCGGCGAATCTCGCCGGCTCCCGGCGCGAGTTCCCCGCGCAACAATCGAAGCAGCGTTGTCTTGCCGCTGCCGTTCGGTCCCACCAGCCCGACGCGCGCCCCCGCCGTAAGCGTGAAATCGAGTTCCGAAAATAGCGTTCGATTGGCAATTGAATAGCTCACCTGCTCCAGCTCGATCAGCCGCTTCGTTTTCCGTTCAGTCGCGCTGAAATCGATGTCGACAGCGGCCGTCCGGCCGCGGGCCTTCCGATCCGTGAGGTCGGCGATCATTTCGTGCGCCCGATCGATGCGCGCCTTTGCTTTGGTAGCCCGCGCTTTCGGGCCGCGGCGCAGCCACTCGATTTCGGTCCGCACTCGATTCGCGAGTGATTCCTGCTGCTTCGCCTGCGCCCGAAGAAATTCATCTTTCCTGACAAGGAATGCGCTGTAGTTGCCGTCGACGCGCAGCAAGCCTTCGGGGTAAACGCGGTTCAACTCCGCCATTTCGGTCGCCACATTTTCGAGAAAATAACGATCGTGGCTGATGACGACCGCGGCGAACCGGACGCTCTGCAATAAACTCTCCAGCCACTCGATCCCCGCGAGATCCAGGTGGTTTGTCGGCTCGTCGAGCAAGAGAAGATCCGGCGCCGTCGCCAGAGCTTCCGCAATGGCGAGACGCTTGCGCCATCCGCCGGAGAGAGCGGCTGCATCCGCTTCGAAATCGTCGAAACCGGCGCGGCCCAGGGTTTCGGCTTCGCGCGCGGCGCGTTCATGCTCCGGAACGGAGGAACGGTCCAACGCCTCGCGAATCACCTGGCGAACTGTCCGCCCCGGCAGGAATTGCGATTCTTGCGCCACATAACTGAGCCGTACGTTTTTGCGGACGGCGACAGTTCCGCTGTCCGGATCGCGGCGGCCCGCCAGGATTTCGAGCAGCGTCGATTTGCCCGAGCCGTTCGGCCCGATCAATCCCAGCCGGTCGCCGTCGCCGATGCTCAGTGAAAGATCTTCGAATACAGGAGCGGCTCCGTACGATTTCGATAGACTTTGTACGTTCAGTAAAAGCGCCAATGCGTGAGTGTCTTCCTTACTTCTGATTGCTTACGGGAGGCGCGATGTGCGGGCGTGACGTCGCCAGTGATTTTAGGATAACAATGGTTTCATGCCAAGGCGAGATCCTGCGATCAAGACCGACGAGATTATGGCGGAGCGTCGCTATACGGTGGAAAGTCGGAACGCAAAGAAGAACGTAATGATTAAAATCGGCTTCCCCGCAAAGCGAGGGGATGATTACTTCGAATGTCAGGCAGAAATAAGCGATGAGGTAAACAGAATCGTACGACCAATGAGAGGGCGAGACGCGTTTGAGGCCATTTTCGTCGCAATTTCCATGATCGGGGTTGAACTAAATTTATTTGCTGACGTTTCCCAGGATAAAGTTAGCTGGCTTAATGGCCAAGAAATTGGCTTGCAGTTCCCGACAGCGCCCGACCACTCCCTAAACGCTTTACATGGCGAAGAATAAGAAGCTCAGTGTCATGGACGGCGAAAACAGCTCACCATTTGCCAAGGGTCCTGTCGAGATCTGGTTCGAGATCCAAAAGGACGAAGAATGTTTTCCAACATCGCAAGATTGGGAGGAATTGTGGGCCACTCCAATTGAGGGTGGTGGCTTTCGATTGGAAAGCACACCGTTCTTCGTCAAAGACATTGCTTTAGGCGACATTGTCTCAGCAGAGCGGACCAAGTAGGATTGGTACAAGTTTGAGCGGATCATCTCTCGAAGCGGCAACAGTAATTTTCGGATCTGGCTCGACGACACAGCGGCGCAAGGCGGCGGCAAAATCGCTCAAGAACTTCGGACGCTTGGCTGCAAGGTCGAAATTACGCTGGAGCGACTGATCGCGATTGACGTCTCAGCGGATCGTGAGCCTGACGTGTGGGACTATCTTCAGGCCGGACAGGCCCACAAGCGGTGGGAAGTCCAAGTGGGATTCTCACCTGACTGATGGTGCGGTTTTGATTCTGACTATCCAGGCGCTTCGAGGCGAACCGTGCAGTTATCGGATTAGGGCCTGCCCGCTCGCAGCCGCTACCCCACACAGCTATAACGCGGCTCCGCGCCGACCGCGGCCGGATCGCACCCCGCTGCATCATGCGGTAGCAGCGTCGCGCTTTGGCTCGCCATCACCGCTTGCCAGGCTTCCCTCAGATCTTCGAGCAGCGATTGCACTTCTGCCAGCGCCGGCTCGGACTGTTGCGCATGCCCCTCGAGAAGCCGCCGCTGGCAGTAATCGTACAGGCGGGCGTAGTTTGCCGCAATCTCGCCGCCTTGCTCCGGGTTCAAGGAATTCATCAGCTCGACGAGCACTTCAAACGCTTTATTGACGAAGCGCCCCCGGCCCACGATGTCGCCCTGGCGATGGCGCTCCCGCGCATTCTGCACTGAATCGACGCCCAGATCGTAGAGAATCTGAACGAGCTTCGTCGAATCCGCGGTCAAGACTTCCGCTTCGAGGTACGCAGTTTCGGGACGCCGGGGCATGTCTGAATTAAGGCTCCTGCTATTCCTATCGGCGGCCACTGCCGTTTCTTTATGCTCGGGGCCGCACGGGGAACGGAGACCGGCGTCGGATTCGGCAGACAGCGCCGAATACTCGCCAGTCCCCTTTTGCTCATCGCAGTGGATTTACCGGTTTCCACTATTCTGATGAATGGGTGTCCTCGAAAAGCGCTCCAATTCCGGCGCAGGCAGATCACGAAGCGGATGCACTGGCTCGTGAGATCGCGAAGCTGCGCGCTTGGGCTTGCAGCGGGAACGAGCATCTGCGAACCCTGTGCCAGGATGGCTTGCAGCGCTTACGGCTGCTGTATTCCCAGGCTCCGGAGGAGCAGCGCGCCCGGCTGTTTCAAGCCGATTCAATTCGGGAGTTACGGGAGATCTCGGCACGGCTCGAAGCTCCTCCCGATGAGACTCTTCGAGCGCTTCTGAAGCAGATATTCGGTTATGATCAGTTTCGCTCGGGCCAGGAGCAGGTGATTCGCACGGTGATGGCCGGCCTCGACTGCTTCGCCGTGATGCCCACCGGCGCCGGCAAATCGCTGACTTTTCAAATCCCCGCGCGAGCGCTCGGCGGAACCACGCTCGTCATTTCGCCGCTGATCGCCTTGATGAAGGATCAGGTCGACGCCGTGGCGGCGCGCGGTATTCGCGCCACGTATCTCAATTCGAGTATCGAAGAATCCGACCGGCGGCAGCGCCTTTCCGCCGTGTGCCGGGGCCAGTTTGAACTGGTTTATGCGGCGCCGGAGGGCCTGGAGCTATATCTGGCGGCAATGCTCGAAAATGTCGATCTGCGGCTGCTTGCCGTGGACGAAGCGCATTGCATCAGCGAGTGGGGGCACGATTTTCGCCCTGCCTATCGCAATCTGGCTGGCCTGAAGCAGCGCTTCGGCGGCATTCCCTTGCTCGCGCTAACCGCAACCGCCACCGCGCGCGTGCAGCAGGATATTGTCAACCAGCTCGGCATGGAATCGCCGGTCCGCTTTCAAGGCTCGTTCTTCCGGCCGAATCTCCGCATCGCGGTCGTCAAAAAGACCGGCCATCCACCGGTCGGGCGGGCCATGCTGCAACTGCTGCGCGCGCGCAAAGGCGAGAGCGGCATCATCTATTGCCTGCGCCGGCAGGATGCCGACGATCTGGCCGCGACGCTGCGTGAAAACGGAATCAGCGCCGAGTCGTACCACGCGGGGCTCGATAACGACACCCGACACCAGCGGCAGGAGAACTTTCAGAAAGGCCGCACGCTCGTGATTGTAGCGACTGTGGCGTTTGGCATGGGCATCGACAAAAGCAATATCCGGTTCGTGATCCACCGCGACATGCCGCGCTCGCTTGAATCGTTGGCGCAGGAAATGGGACGCGCCGGCCGTGACGGCCAACCGAGCGATTGCATCCTGTTCTACGCGTGGCCCGATGTCCTGGCGCACGATTTCTTTGCGAATGAGCAAAAGGATGACAGGCTGGGGGACCAGCGCCGGGAACAAGCGCGCCGGATGTATCGATTCGCGGAAGCGATGTGCTGCCGGCATCAGGCCCTGGCGGGATATTTCGGCGAACATCTTGCCGCCTGCGGCAGTTCCTGCGATGTGTGCACTGACCGCGATGTTCTCGCCGAAGCGGCGGCTCCTCGCCGTAAGAAACGGTAACGCCAGATTATCGATCGTATCTCAGAAGCCTATTAAGCTTCATGCCATGATGTCCTTCGGAGAACAAACATGAGTGTCGACCCACGCGCGGGCAAACCCGCCGATCCGGCGAGCCTGGTGAACGTCCCTCGATTGATCACGTCCTACTATGCCCTGCATCCCGATCCGGCGAACCGGGAGCAGCGCGTCGCGTTCGGCACCTCGGGGCACCGGGGATCGTCGTTTGCCGGCAGTTTCAATGAGGATCACATTCTTGCTATTACCCAGGCGATCTGCGCGTACCGGCAGCAGGAGGGAACGACAGGCCCGCTGTTTCTCGGCATGGATACGCACGGCCTCTCCGAACCGGCGTTCGCCACCGCACTCGAAGTGCTGGCCGCCAATGGCGTCGATGTGATGATCGATCAGGACCTCGGCTATACACCAACGCCGTCGCTGTCGCACGCCATCCTGACCTACAACCGCGATCGGAAAGACGGGCTGGCCGATGGCATCGTCATCACGCCGTCTCATAATCCACCGGAGGACGGCGGCTTCAAATACAATCCACCTTCAGGCGGCCCGGCCGACACCAGCGCCACCAAGTGGATTCAGGATCGTGCGAACGAGTTGATCGCCGCGAAATTAAGCGGCGTGAAGCGCGTAACGTACGAGAAAGCGATTAAAGCGTCCAGCGTGCATCGCTACGATTACATCTCGACCTATGTGAACGATCTTGGCGATGTCATCGACATGGGCTCCATTTCCGCCGCGAAGCTGAAGCTGGGCGTCGACCCTTTGGGGGGCGCCGGCGTTGCCTATTGGCCGCGCATCGCCGAACAATACCGGCTGGATCTGGAAGTGGTCAATACGAGTGTCGACCCTACGTTCCGGTTTATGACGCTCGATTGGGACGGCAAAATTCGTATGGATTGTTCCTCGCCGTACGCCATGGCAGCGCTGATCGCGTTGAAGGATCGCTTCGATGTGGCGTTCGCCTGCGACACGGATCACGACCGCCACGGCGTTGTGACGCGCGGCGCCGGGTTGCTGAATCCCAATCACTATCTGGCCGTGGCGATTCAATATCTCTTCGAGAACCGGCCGGGATGGCGCAGCGATGCGGGCATCGGCAAGACTCTCGTATCGAGCAGCATCATCGATCGCGTTGCCGGAGCCCTCGGCAGGCGCCTCGTTGAAGTTCCGGTCGGCTTCAAATGGTTTGTCGATGGCTTGCTCAATGGGTCGCTCGGCTTCGGAGGAGAAGAGAGCGCGGGCGCATCGTTCTTGCGCCGCAAGGGCGGCCCGTGGAGCACCGATAAAGACGGCCTGATCCTTGGCCTGCTGTCCGCCGAAATCACAGCGACAACGCGCCGCGATCCAGGCGAGCATTACCGCGCGCTCACCGAGCGATTCGGCTCGCCCGTTTACCAGCGCATCGATGCACCTGCGACTTCCAAGCAAAAAGCCGTGCTGCAGAAGCTTTCACCCGAGCAGGTGAAGGCGACCGAACTCGCGGGCGAAAAGATCGAAGCCATGCTGATTCGTGCGCCCGGCAACGATGCTCCCATCGGCGGGTTGAAAGTGGTTACGAAGAACGGCTGGTTCGCCGCCCGCCCGTCGGGTACGGAAGACGTCTACAAGATTTATGCGGAGAGCTTTCTCGGCGAGGACCATCTACGGCGCATTCAGAATGAGGCGCGGGAGCTGATCTCGCGGACGTTTGCCAGCGCGGCGGGGGCAGCATGAATTAGCGGCTGTCGACAGGCCTGTTATAGGGTCGAGGCACGCCTCGACCGCCGGTGCAATCAAGCACCTCTCAGCGCCGCGACCCGGCGGGAACGTAACCCATGTAGGCGATATAATCGCCTGTGTTGACGGCGCAAAGCCGCATTAGCTTTCAGGAAAGGTGACGTTTTATGGATCCGGCCAACGAAAGAGAAACGGCGACAAATCAATTGGGCGAAGTGGACCGGAGGCAATTCCTGAAACGGGCAGGCAATGTTGTCCTGGCGGGTTCCGCAACTGCTCTATCGGCCCGCTCTTACGCACGTGTGGCGGGCGCGAACGACCGCATCCGTATCGGTCAACTCGGCTGCGGAGGCCGGAGCCGGGGCCACGTCCACATGGTGCACATGGCATCGGAACGCACTCCTGTCGAAGTGACGGCCGTATGCGATATTTGGAGCCTCGCGCGCGAGGCTCGCGCCGCCCAGGTGAAGGATTTCTTCGGCACGGCTCCGGCCACTTACAAGTATTCGGAAGAGATGCTCGCGAAGCCCGATATCGACGGCGTCATGATCGCAACCGGCGACTTCCAGCATGCGAAGTTGTGCATCGAAGTGGTGAAAGCCGGAAAGGACTGTTACGTCGAAAAGCCCTTCGCGAACGTACTGGAAGAAGCGAAGGCCGCCCGCGACACAGTAAAAGGTTCAAAGCAGATCGTGCAAATGGGCACGCAGCACCGCAGCGAACCGTATCCTCTGGCCGTGCGCGACATCATTCAATCCGGCCGGATCGGCGACGTTGTCAAAATCACGCAGGAATGGAACGTGAACCAGCCCCGCTGGCGTTACATCCGGCACTACGATGACGGCAAGAGCCCGACCCTACTAAAGGAAGAAGATACCGACTGGAAACGCTGGCTGCTTGGAAAGCCGTATCGCCCGTTCGATCCGCATGTGTATCTCGAGTTCCGCTTATACAAGGATTTCTCGTCCGGCATTTTCGACCAATGGTTGAGCCACGGCAGCGATCTGGTTCACCTGTGGACGGACTCGTCGTATCCGGTGAGCGCTGTCGCCACGGGCGCCGTTCTTACCTGGAAAGACGGCCGCGAGAATCCCGACAACGCTACGGTTACCCTGCTCTATCCCAAGGGTTTCATCTACACGTATTCGACAACGTTTTCAAACAGCTATCGCAGCTTCAGCCGCATTCAGGGCCGCGACGGCACGCTTGAGAACTACGGCGGCGAAGGCGCTTCGCTGTTTCTGCTTACTAATGAAGGCGGCAATCGGCAAGCAGAACGGCGCATGCCGACCTACACGGCCCCTCCGGGCATGGGACCGGAAGGGGAGAAGGCCGAGATCGTCCACGTGCCAAACGCGCCGCCGCCCAATTCAAACGGTCCGAGCGACGACGACGTGGATCATCTGATGCATTGGCTGAACGCCATGCGCGATCGCAAGCAGCCCAATGCCACGGTCGACCACGGCTTTTCGCACGCGATTGTCTGCATTATGGCGGCGCAGTCGCTATGGTCGGGCAAGCGGCTCTATTGGGATAACGCGAAAGAGGAAATCGTCGATCATCCGGTGTAGGCGGCACGGATTTACGGCCACCATACGGAGACACATGCGTAGGCGGGATTTTTCGACAACCGTGAAACCCGCGCACTGGCGTGCGGCGGCTCTGTTTGCAAATTGCCTCGACTCAGAGCCGCCTTGCGCAAGCAAGCGGGTTCGACTGCCGAACAAGCCGCGAACGCAAATGTGGCTGCTCCGTTTGGGGATTGCAAATTACTGAGTGCAGGCTGCCGGCTTTCCCGTATGTTTGTACTGCGCGTATTGGAAGAACGACACCTGCAACTGCAACGACGTATCCAGGTTCATCACGTCCGGATACTGGCCGCCGGTGTAACCCTGCGGAAACTGCACGTTGTTGAAATACTGCGCATTTTCGAGCGAATACTGCGTACAAAGGCCGGGAAAGCCAAAGATGGGCGGCGTACCTGTCGGCACGGACAACGCGCTCGAAGTGGAAGCAAACGCGCCTCCGTGGCAGGAAACGCAGGATGCCTGCTTGTTGTCCACCGGCCCGGCGAGGCGACCCTGGCATCCGGCTTGCGCGTTCGGTCGCCGCGGATTTAACACGCTCTGCCTGACCGGAATGCTTTCCGCGCGCGGAACGGCCGGGAATGTCCACGGATCGGCGCCCCATTGCAGACCGACCGGAACCAGATGATCCCATGCCGTTTTGCCCGGACGATTGCCGTCCCAAATGTAAGTTCCGAATATCCAGCGGCCGGGAGAATTCGGGTCCACCACCGCGATGTCCATCTGCACTAGGTGAACAATCTGCACCTTGCGCTCGCAGGTAGGGTTCTGGCCGTTCATCACATGACGATCCGCCTGCCAGGCCGGAGATCCTTTCAGGTACGGAGCATCTTTTTCCGTTGCTGTTGTGAACAGGAGTTTTGCGACAACTGTGCCGGTAGGGAAAGGCAGGCCCGCGGGCGTACGCACTCCATCGTAGGACGCAACTTGCGGCAGACCGTTTTTATCCCAGCTCTTACCGATCGAATAAGCGCCGTAATCGTTATAGACGCCGAAAGCCCACGTCTCGAACTTCGCGTTGGGATTTACGGAGGCCTGCAGCGAGTTGAGCCCGAAGTGATGCTCCAGCGGCTTATGGAAGTCGCTGATCGTCGCGGTGCGCTCGTTGGTGAGCCCATGCACAAATTCGCGGCCGCGAGTGGGATCGTATGACATCCAAGGCACGTGATACCAGCGCGTATTGCCGCCGACCTCGACGTTCCAGCCTTTCTGATTCGAGAGCATCGGGTCCTGACCCTCTTTTATGTAGTCGAAGATCTTCTTCATGTAGGCCGACCATTGTGCGTCCCATACAGGAACGCTGCTTCCCGGCGCCTGGTTGAACATGCTCGGATTTGTGGCGAGCCACGGACAGTCCTTCACGCCACAGGCGGCGGGAGCTTGCGTTGGATAATCATGACTCAAACGAAATACAGGTCCGGTCCACCCCGGAGGAGGCGTTTCAACCGCATTTCGATATGCAAGCGCCGCAGTGTCCTGAGCTGCCGCATCCTGAGCTTGGACAACGGGCAACAACAGACTCGCCGCCAACGCAGTTAATAATAACTTCGAGGTCATCGTCGTTTCGTCCTCACTTTTTCACGGGAAGAGTCTTCAGCCCGTTAATAATGCTGTTGGTGGTCCCACCCGGTGTGTAGGCGCGGTTCGCGAGAATCCAACTGAAATCGGCGCCCGATCGCTGCGCGCCTTGGTGGCAGTTCTGGCAACTGTCGAGCTGGTGATACGTTTCCATAGTGATGTTCGAGACCCCACAGGCGGGAAACGCCAGACCGCCAGCGGTCGGCAGCGTGCCGTCTTCACAACCGAAATCCGACTTAGGCGTTTGCGGCGGCCAGGACGGCAGCGTGGACCACTGCGTTCCGATCAGAACGTAGTTCTCCCATACGGTTCCCTTCATCAAAGCCCGATAGCGTTGATTGAAATCCATGGTGGAGTTACCCGCCGGCGTGCTCGGAATCTGAGACAGGCGCACGACGTTTACCGGCGTGTGGTCGAAATCATCCGCTTTTGGAACACGGCTCGCTCCCGGATGGTCCGGCGGATTGCTGCGTGGGCCGCCGTACTTCTTGTAGTAGTCGGGATCGTAATAGGAAGGCTGCATGTCTTTCGGAGTGGTGGGGTCTTCGCCCAAATTGTCGACCTGTTCGAATGTGCTCCAAACCCATTGCGGGAATTGCTGTGTTTTATGAGCGATATGGAAGCCTACAAGGCCCGCCTTGATCGACCTGCAATCGCAAACTACGCGTTGCGTGCCGGGGTCGATGGAGCAGGTATCCGGCACCGCGACCAATGCAAGCTCCGTGTAGAATCGCTTCTGAAAACGCTCCGGCACTTTCGACAGATCGCGCCAGGCCCCCTTCACCTCGATCGAGCCAAGGGCCGAGTCGGAACTCGCCGGAAGGACAATTGGCGGCTGCTTGCCTGTCGGCCAGTTCGACCGGTTGTAAAGTTTGCGGGCCCGGACATAATCGTAATAAGGCCGGTCCACGCGCACTTCATAGCGAGTAAACAACCCGGTCTGATCCGGCAGCGGTCCGGCAAACGCCTGGTTCAATTCCTCGGCAACTGTGCCGAATTTGCTAACCATCATCAACACCGGCCGCGTATCGCTTGCGGATACTCCGCGGCAGACATTCGTGTTGCCCGACTGATCCCATGCCGGAGGAGCGCTGCCATTCTGCGGAAACAGTTCGTAAGCGGTTTTCCAACCGAGCCAGACAGGCTGCGTGTTCGCGGGAGGGTTTCTGAAGATGTTCGGATTATCCGGCTGGAGCGGCTGGCCATGGCTGCCAGGCTGTGCGGGCCACATCGCGGCAATGAAGTTCTGCCACATAAAATAGTCGAACATCGGCCGGGTATCGACGGGCGCGGCCGCGAACGGAAATGCCGGCACAACGCCCGGCATGTCTCCCTTTAGCACGGGCTTCAACGGACCGTAGTCGGGAGTATTCTGCGCGAACGCAGATCCTGCCAGTGCCACCGAGCCTGCCAACAACAAGCTGATGTTGCGCAAACGTGAATTCATTCGTCTCCCCTGGCCTTTCATCCCTTCGTCACCGGAAAATAGGCTCTGCTCTGAATCGCCGCGGGGGTGGATTGATAGCTGCGTGCATAGGCCGCCGGCGTCGAGCCGATTAACTCCTGCATGTCGGCACGCATCTTATGCGAGCTTGTGCCGAACGACAGCTTCACGCGTTGGGCCGATTTCGCATCGAGCTTGTAAGTATCGAACGTTCCGAGGATGTTCCACCGGCAGCCGATCAGGCGGTCCTGATGCTTCCCATATTCGGTGACAGGCGACGGATTTGATGCCGTTGCCGGAAGTCCGGTAAGATCCGCCTTGCATGAAAAGATGTATGACTCTTCCGTTTCGGGCGAAGCCGGATCGTTGCAGACGACCGACCAGGTTGTGACGCTCGGATCGTTTAACGACGGAATTGAAATCGTGAAGCTGGTTTTGAATTTAGGCTCTCCGAACAGCTCCTTACCCGCTTTGATCGCAATATCGGCATCACACGGAACCCACACGCGATGGTTCCCCATGAACTTGGTCTGTTCATCGCCGCTGACAAATTGATCGAAACTCACCTCGGCGACGAGAGGCCATAGCTCCTTTGGCACTGCGAGGATGTTCAGCTCAATTTCCTGGGTGATGGCCGCGCCCGTTGGAAATTGTCCCGTGTAGAGCTGGTGGTTAAACGAGACGCAAGCCTTGCCGTTGAATGTGGCTAATTCCAGATGCGTGCCTTGTAAAAATTTGCGCGGAGCCGCGGCATCCACCAGATACAAGACTTCGAAGTTAGTCAGCGACGAGTAATAGAATGGCAGGCCGAAGCCCGCCGGAATGGAAGGAAGTGGTTGGGGCACCTTTGCTCCTGAAGTTATTTCAATGCAGATTTCAAATCCGCCGCGGTTGCAAACGCAAGAGCGGCGATGGTGAGACTGGGATTGGGGGTGGCTTCGGTCGGAAAACTGCCGCTGCCCATGATCCAGAGATTCGCATGATCATGCGATTTTTGATTTGCGTCGACAACCGAATGCTTTTTGTTGTTGCCCATGCGGTGGGTGCCTATGATGTGGCCGGCCCCGAAGAACGCGTATGCTTCCCCGTCAATTTCGAAGTATGACGGCGACCCCTTTCTGCCCGAGTAATCGGTGAATTCAGTAGCGCCCATCGCCTTATAGACCGCGCTGCAAGTCTGGCGCGCCGACTTGAATCCGGCCAGCGTGTACGCATCGAATCCGTAGTTGATTTTGGGCCGCGGCAGGCCGAGGCCGTCCGTATACTTCTCATCGAGCGTGACGCAATTCGAAGCCTGGGGAGCCTGCTCGATGAGACAGCCGAGCCGGAATTGCCGTGTGAGCCGGTCGTTGATAGCCATCGCAAGCGCGGGGCCGCCGAGAGCGGGACCCGGCTTGCCGGCAGGCTGCCCCGGCGCAACAGGCGGATTCGTTCGCGACTCATTTTTTCCGTAGATGAAGTCGAGAACCGTGGTATTGGGATCGCCAATTGCAAAATTCCAGCCTTCGTTGCCGATCTCGATCCGATAAGCCGCACGCTGGCTGCGGAACGCTCCATCGCGCAGGCTCTCGATACCCGCTGTCGCGAGCGGACCTCGATACGGATACACGGGCTGGCCTTCGGGCGTCAGCGCCCACGAGAGATAGAGCACGTGGTCCATCAGGTTGCGGCCGACCTGATCGCTGAAATTGGCGACGCCGTTCGGGAATTGTGGCGATTTCGAAAGCAGCAGCAGCTTCGCGTTCTCGATGGCGTGGGCCGCCAGCACATACATCGCTCCTTGTGCTGTCTTAGTGGCGCCTTTCGTGGGGTTCAATTCTTTGTCCCACGTAACGTATTGAACGCCCGAAATCTTGCCGCTCGCATCCGTCAATAGCTTCGTTGCGACCGATTGCCAACTAACCGTCACGTTGCCGGTATTCAACGCTCGCGCCAGCGTAACGGACGGATCGTACTTGGCCTGAATCGGGCAGATGGGAATGCAATTGGTGTTGCCCGCACAAACTCGGCGGCTCTGATAGGGTTGTGAATTCCGGCCAGCCGGGGTAGGCGTGACAAATACCGGCTTGGAATCGACGACGACGCCTTCCGATCCCTTGCTCACTGCCTCGTCTACCAGGGTCATCGGGATGGGATTCATCGGATATTGATAACCAGGGCGGTACTTCAATCCGATTGACGGTCCCAGCGGCGCTTGTTCGGCTACGCTCGCCGATACGCCGATCTCGCTTTCGGCTTTCTCGTACAAACCCGAAAGCGTGTCGTAGCCGATGGGCCAGTCGGCGTCGCTCGAGAATACGCCGTATTTCGTATACATCTGCAGATCGTTCGGCACCAGGCGCAGAGACGTCCCCAGCCAGTGCCACATCGTGCCGCCGCCGACACGCTCGTAGGTGCTGCTGAACGGAAGGCTGCTGGCGTTCGGGATCTTGCTCGGCGGCGGTTGGATTAAGTAGCTCTTGGCCGGATTCTGCGAATTGATCAGTCCGCCGATGGTCGCGCGCGGGGTGGCTTCGTTCGCTGGATCGAGCGTAAGCGGCGGGTACGCCGACTCCGGCGCCTTCAACGAGTTCATGTAAAAGTTCTGCATGTACTCGCCGCGGTTATCCGGCACAGCCGGACCGGCTTCAATCACCAATACTTTTTTACCGGCGCTGCCCAACTCGGCGGCGACGATGGAGCCGCTCAACCCTGAGCCAATCACGACGACATCGAATTGCCCGTTATCCACGTTTTGCTCCATTGCTCACTTGAACGCCGAAATCTGCTAGCGGCGGGGGGTCCTGAGCCCAATAGCCGAATTCCCACTCGCTATAACCCATCGCATGGGCCTGGGCCGCCTGCCAGGCAAGGCCGCCGATATAGGCGTTCGCCGACACGACGGCTCCATTCCACGTGCCGAGATACCACATTTCGAGAATGTGGCGCGCTGCGGCGATCAAATCCGCTGGCTGCGTGCTTGCGTCCAGCAGCGCGTCCGCGATCTCCTGGCTCGTTTTGCCCTTCAGGCCGAGAAATTGGGCGATCAGACGGTCAACCTCTTGCGCCTGGCCGTTTTGGTCCGCCGTCTGGAGGTAGGCGCTTTTGAGATCCGTCACATCGAGATCCGGGCTGATCGTCTCAAGCGAGAAGCCGGTGAGCGCCGCCGACATCGCGGCGAAATTTGTCACGCGAGTAGCGCTCGCCGGCGTGGCGAGTTGAACAACTGGGCTATTCATTTAGGGTCCTCACTTTGCGCTCTGCAGAACGTAGGTGAAATCCGAAGCTTTGCCGGTGGTCATCGCGGCATTGGCATGGCACGAAATGCAGCTTGAAGAAACGTTGGGCACTGTGCCCTGAACATAGGTTTCAAGACTCGAATTGGCGAGGAACTGTGGGGCCGGATTTCCGAAGCGTGCGACCGGATCCGCCGTACACGTTGCCACCGAACCCGGCTTCGTCGGCCACTGCGTGCTGATCAGCTCATAATATTGCCAAACGGACTTCTTGCTGATTTTTGCCAGCATATGCTGTGCGATGCGGTTATTCGATTGGGCGCTCGCCACCGCAAACGAAGGAAGAACGTCCTGGCGCACCACCTGGCTCGGCTTCTGACCCGGCAAGTTCGGATTCCAGGGTCGCGGAGGAGCCGTGTCGACCGGCAGGCAATCCGTGCAATTCGGCTTGTAAAAGTTGTAATGCGATGCGAGTTTCCCGCTTTTCACAGCGGCCTCGTCCGGCGCGTTGTCCACCTGCTCGAAAGTCGACCAGATCCATTGCGGCGCCTGGTTTACTTTGTGGGCGATATGCAGTCCGACCAGCCCCACTTTCTTCGAGACGCAACTTTCTTCGATCGGCGGATCGGTCGATGGCGGAGTGTAAATCAGAACCTCGGCGGTATGAAACCGCGCCGGATTGTCGCTCGCGCTCAAAATCTTCCAGGACGCCTTCACCATCACGGCTCCAAGCTGGTTCGCTGTACTGCACGGAAACGACACGTCCCCGGAGAATTTCTGTTGTCCCGCCGCGGAATAAAGCTGATGCGCCTTAATGAAATCGAACATACTGCGGTTCACGTG
The DNA here is from genome assembly GCA_000381625.1 of Bryobacterales bacterium KBS 96. Taxonomy (GTDB): domain Bacteria; phylum Acidobacteriota; class Terriglobia; order Bryobacterales; family Bryobacteraceae; genus KBS-96. The sequence goes on along the minus strand of KB906767.1, from coordinate 4,055,846 downwards.
AATCTCGAACCGCGCGTACTGGTGCTCCTGATCGATCAGTGGCCCGGTCTCGAACGGCTGAATCTGCGCCGTCAGCAGATTGGGCGTCTTCCCGATCTGGCGCAGGATCTTCATGCCGGGCTTATAGTCGGCGCGGCACACTCCCGGCACTGCTGGCGAACTGCCCCAGGACGGAACCTCGCCGTCCGGCAACAATACGCTGCGGGTATCGATCCAGCTTTCCCATATAGTCGGGTTATCGCCGTTCTTGCCGGGCTTCTTCGAAGGATCGCCCTCGCCATTCGGACCGGGCGGCCAGTTTGCGGCGATAAAGGAATCCCATGAGAAGATATCGAAATCTTGTTGCAGATCGCCAAGGGATGAACCGGAACCGAATTTCACTTGCGTCGGCAAATCCGGCGATAACACGATATGGGGCTTATTCGCCTGAGTTTTCGATTTGGATTGCAGGTTCAGGTGGCCGAAGAAAAGCGCCGTACCTACAACGCATGCCGCCGCCACCGTACGGCTCGCGAATTTGAAAGCGCCGGTTCGACCGGAACTCGACTGGCTACGCATAGACTGAAAGCCTCCACGGCACGGAAACACAGACTACTCCGGCGCGTCCTCAAGATCTCAATTAATTGTGAGCTTTAAGAGTATTTTAGAATTCTTTTCACGTCAAATGATTTTTGAATTCTCCCCGCTTTTTTGGCTGCCCAGCCTCGTTCAGGCGACACCGAAACCCACGCCGGGCCGCGCGGTTGAGACGTTCCGCGTAAACACGCGATCCTCCAGGATAGTGACGCAGACCACGTTTAATTCTCCTGAATGACCGCAGAATTACGGTTAAATATTAGCCTCGAGGGAGGAACTCTTTCCGATCAGCACGCTTTTCGAAACGTGAGGTTAATGCGGTGCTCGCCCGCGAGAGAATCGGAGCCGGCTGCGAGCGGGGCAATGCCGTGGAAGGCAAGCCTTGCCGGGCCTCCCCATACGGCAACGTCTCCATTCTCAATTCGAATACGGCGCGGCCTGTCCTTTCGCCGCGCGCCGCCGAACAGGAATACCGCCGGCAATCCCAGCGATACAGACACGATAGGCTGCGTGAAATCCCGTTCGTTCCTATCCTGGTGCAATGTTAATCGCGCCCCCGGCTCGTAGCGATTGATCAGACACGCATCGGGACGGAAGTTCGGGAATCCAGCTTCCGCCGCCGCGCCCGTTGCGAGGGTCAGAAAGAGCTCGGGTATTGCGGGCCAACGGCGACCGGTTTCAGGATCGAACGCATCGTACCGGTAGCCATTTGCGTCGGACACCCACCCCCGCTCGCCGCAATTGGTCATAGCGACCGACATGCGGTATCCACCGGGTGTGGTCATATGACGAAACGGAGCGATCGCCGCGATCTCGCGCACGGCATCGAGCAGGTTAGCCGCATCTTTTGACGCGAAACCGCGAAGCAGCGCCGCGCCGTCGGCGAGGGGCTCTGTCAATTGGCGATCGGAACGCCAGAGCTCGTAATTTGCCATTTCAACGTCCGCCTCGTAAACCTGGCGCCGAGAAAGTTAGTTCAAGCCGCCTTCCAGCGACTTGCATACTTCAATTATGTGGGTATAGCCGTGACTCAGAACCAGACGAGCATGACCCTCACGGCCGCAAATACCTGTACGATACTCGACTATATGAAATCAGCGAATTCAAAACGTCGTGCATTCCTGCAATCGGCTGTAGGATTGGGCGCCGCGGCATCGCTCCCGATAGCGGCGTCAGCGGCCGAGTCGGGCAAACTGAAAGCTCGGGATGGCATACGCGTTGGGAACTTATATTTCAGCTCCGGATTAGGCGGGATGCGGCCGGAGGCAGAAAAGAACCCTCGCTTATTCGGCGGCGACATCAAGGAGCAGACCCAGCGGGCCTTAGAATCTCACAAAGCGAACCTGGAGGCGATGGGTTCGTCGCTCGACAACGTGATCAAAGTAACCGTTTTTCTGGCGGACGTGAAAACCGAGAAGGCCGCCATGAATGAAGTCTATTTTAAATACTTTCCTAAAAATGCTCCAGCGCGCTCGGCCATCGGGGTTCAGTTTCCGGAGAGCGAACAGCGCGTAGAAATCGAGCTGGTCGCCTGGATACCGTAATCGGACGTCCCGCCATAAGAATCCCATGGGTATGCACATGTTGCAGGAAGAAGATCCGCCGATCCTCGGCAGAGCAGTTGACAGCACTCCCGCAAAGCCGCCGGAACGCATCACATTACCGGGAAAGATCGTTACGCTCGAGCCAGTCGATGTAAACGCTCATGCGGAAGCGCTGTACGAAGATTCGCACGGTCCCGGCAAAGAACGCCTCTGGCGCTATATGCCCGACGGACCTTTTGCCGATCGCGCCGCTTTTCATGCCGCGCTCCAGCAAAAAGCCATTTCTGCCGATCCACTTCTCTTCACGATTGTCGACAATGCTTCTCATCGTGCCGTTGGACATGCCGCCTTTCTACGGATTGATCTGAAAAACCGCAGTATTGAGGTCGGGAACGTGCTGTTCACTTCGCGGCTCCAGCGGACAACCGGAGCAACCGAAGCCATGTACCTACTGGCGCGCTATATCTTTGAAGATTTGGGTTATCGGCGCTACGAATGGAAGTGCGATTCTCTCAATACCCGCTCGCGAGAGGCGGCTCTCCGGCTGGGTTTCACCTTCGAAGGGATCTTCCGGCAGCACAGGGTCGTGAAAGGCCGCAACCGGGATACTGCGTGGTTCTCCATGCTCGATTCAGAGTGGCCCACCCGCAAAGCGTCTTTTGAACGATGGCTAGCTCCATCAAATTTTGACGCGGCTGGGCGGCAGAAGGAATCGTTAGAACGATTGCACCCGTAGTTCATGTGCTTTCATAGGTAAAACCACCTTGCCGGGAGGAATGATGAACATGCCAATATCTTCAGAAGAACTGCAACCTTGTGTACTGGCTCGTGGTGAAGCGCCAATGTGGTTCCTGGGCTCACTGACGTTCGTACGGGCAACCGCTGATACCACGCGTGGCGCCTATGGACTGGTGGAGCAGGTGATTCCCGCCGGTTTTGCCTCGCCATTTCACGTTCACCACGCCGAAGATGAGTCGTTTTACGTGATCGAGGGCGAGTTAACCTTTTTCTGCCAGGGCCGGCAATCGAAGGCGGGTCCAGGCGGGTACATCTTCGGTCCGCGCGGGATTCCCCATGGTTTCCGCGTGGACGGGACCGCTCCGGCGCGAGTTCTGCTGGTGACCACGCCTGGCGGCGGATTCGAGAACTTTATCTTGGAAATGAGCGATCCGGCGGGCGAGCCCAATTTGCCGCCCACGGGGCCACCTGACATGGAAAAGCTGATGGCCTTGGCGGCGAAACACCAGATCGAGATACTCGGCCCACTTCCGGAGTAGAAGCTACTTCGACATATCAGGCAGATCATTTCGGTGATTCACGGCGACGCCATCATATAGTCAAGAAGCATATGGCTTCGTCCACTCGAATTCATAAACCGTTCGTCCCCGAAACCGTGTCCATGCGCGAGTTGACGCTGCGCGCGGTGCTGCTCGGGTTGATTATGACCGTAGTGCTGGGGGCGGCCAACGCCTATTTGGGATTGCGGGCCGGTATGACGATTGCCGCGACGTATCCGGCGGCCGTGATTAGCATGGCCGTTCTGCGCGGACTAAAGGGGTCGCTGCTCGAAGAGAACATCGCCCGAACCGCCGGGTCTATCGGGGAATCCGTCGCCGCCGGTGCGGTGTTCACCCTGCCGGCATTTCTGATTTCGCATGCCTGGGCCTCGTTCAGCTTCAAGGATGCGTACTGGAAATCGACCGTGCTGATGCTGGTCGGCAGCGTATTAGGCGTCTTGTTCGTGTCGCTGGTGCGGCGGGTGATGGTAGAAGACCCGGAGCTGCCGTTTCCGGAATCGGTTGCGGCCTCCGAGATCCACAAAGCCGGCCAGCGAGGCGCTCAGGCGGCCAAATACTTGTTCTGGAATATGGGACTCGGCGGCTTGATTTACATGCTCGGGCGCTTCGGCTTCTTTGCGTCGGATAAAGATGTCCTTGTCAGAATCGGCCAGCTTGGCTCCAGCCGTGTCAGTCTGGGAGGCGCCGATACGAATCAGATCGTCGCCACCGGCGGGCTGACGAGTTTCGCGGCGCCCAGCGTCAGCCCCGCCTATCTGGGCGTGGGCTACATCATCGGCCCGCGTCTCGCGGCGTTGCAATTTGCGGGCGGCGTGCTCGCCTGGGGGCTCCTGGTTCCTCTCCTAATTTACTTTCTCGGACCGCAATTGCGCGCGATTCTTCCTCCCAACGCGCAGGATACGTCATGGGTCGACATGGCGGGGGCGGTGGGTAAATACATAGTACGGCCGATTGCCGTGGGCGGGATGCTTGTCGGCGCGGCGCACACGCTGTGGCGCATGCGCACGAGCCTGCTCGGCGGATTAAGACGCGCCGTCGCGGATCTGAAACAGACGCAGGAACAGGCCTCCCAACTCGTGCGAACGGAACGCTACATGAGCTCGAAAGCTGTTTTTGGACTCATCGGCATCGTGTTCCTGGCCATGATTGCACTGTACGTTTATTTCTCCGGCAATGTGATCGCAGGAATTGTCGCCGCAATCGTGATGTTGATTCTCGGTTTCTTCTTCGCCACGGTATCGGGCTACCTGGTCGGCATTATCGGCTCGTCGAATAACCCGATTTCAGGACTCACGATCTGCACGCTAGTGGTCGCGGCGCTGCTGATGGTGGCGCTCGGTGTCTCCGGCAAGAGCGGAGTGACGGCAGTACTGGGCGTAGCGGCGGTTGTCTGCGTCTCGTCGGCGGTTGCCGGCGAATTGCTCCAGGATTTCAAGGTCGGCTACATGCTTGGCGGCACGCCGCGCAGCATCCAGATTGTGGAATTAATCGCCGTCGTGGTCGCCAGCGCCGTGATGTATTTTCCGCTGGTGCTGCTCCACGAAAGCAACATTATCGCCGGCGGCACGGGCCTGGGCGATCGCGCTCTACCGGCGCCGCAAGCCGGGTTGATGGCCCTGCTCGCGCAAGGAATCGTCGGCGGCAATATGCCGTGGCCGTTGGTGCTGGTCGGTATTTTGATGGGAATCGCAATCATCATGATGCAGGTGAGAAGCCCGATGCTCGTGGCGGTCGGCATGTACCTGCCGCTCGAAACAACCTCGGCAATTTTCGTCGGCGGCATCATCCGCGCGATCGCAGATCGGGTGTGCCAGCAGCGTGGCTTGAATGAAGCGCAGAAGGCGCGAGTCGAAAACTCGGGCGTATTGACCGCATCGGGCCTGATCGCCGGCGAGGCCCTACTCGGCCTGGCTTGGGCCGGATTGCAATTCAAGCCCGCCTGGAAGAATGCGCTAATCGTGACGGCGCATCCGTTCTACACAATCGGCATCGCCGTCATGATCGGTTTGGCGCTCGTCATGATATTGATCCCGCTGCGGAGCGCCGGCAGTCCCGACGAACCGGCGCCGCCTGTAGCGATGATGTAAGGAGCTTTCGCGCTCCTTGTCTGTGGGCGCACGTTTTACCGCGGCGCCACTGACTTTGAGTGGGCAAACGTTGCGTCTGCGCGCGGCTCCCAGCCTCGCTCTTCGAATCTCGCTGAATGATCAGGAGCCGGGCGGCGCGCCCGACAAAAGGCGCAAATCCGCATCCGCGCGTAAAACCGCAAGGTCGGGCCATGTGAGCAGATTTTCCTTTAGCTCTTTGACCGTTTTCAAGATGTGGGAATAAAACAATTCCAGCCAAAAATGTTTTTATTCATACTAGGACCAAGTTCTTAGCGAAACCGGCTGAAGACTTCATCAAGCCGCTGATCGCCTGTCGGATACATGGACTGATCCCAGGGACTACCAGCTTTAAGAAGCGCTTCGACCACTCGCGCGAAGTCGCCTTCAGGGTGACGTTTTTCGATAAGGCAGTCGTGGAGGGCGTAACCGAGCGGAGTGGAGTTGTAGCGTGGGTCAACGAGATCGACGGGGTGTCCACGTGAAATCAGCAGATCGACGAGAGCAGCATCGCCTGACCAAGCGGCGTTATGCAGGGGCGAGTATCCGTGGCTGGATTCCGTCTGCGCGACAGGAAACCCGAGATCGAGCATGAGGCGGACGGCCTCGTAGTTGGTGTTGGTTTCCCAGCAGTAGCGCGGCAGAAGTTCGAGATCGAGATCAGGCAGGTTGGCGACTATGCCGATATGCTGACGAGCGATTACCTCTGCATCTTGGCGGCGGGCGAGAACGCAGCACACGAGCAGGCGGGTTTGCGGATCGCTGTTTTCGTAAAGAAAATCAAAGACATGAGTATGCCGCTTGAGAAGCGCTATCTGATGGGGATAGGAATTGAAAGCGAGAGTCCACTGCAAGATTGTGCCGCCACGGCCTTGGTATCCAATGGGTGGAAAATCCGGCAAGCGGCCGATGCGATGGGCGACGCAACCGGGATTTTCCGAAACCATCTTGCTGGCGAGATCGAGATCACCGAGCGCGGCCGCTAGGAAGATATCCGGAGCGGCTCCTCGATTGAGTAGATAGCGGGCCACTTCAGGAGCTTTCCCGATGCGCCATTGGGCTGGAGTGGAATCATGGTCGTCATCTCGTGCATCGATGTGCGCGCCGCGATCAAGCAGGAACTGGGCGGTCGCGATATCACGAGCGAAGTGAAGCGGAGTACAGCCGTCGCCGCCCTTGGCGCATACCAGGGATGGATCGGTGTGTAGGAGGCCGGCCAAATTATCAACGAAGCCGAACGCAGCGGCGGCGTGAACACTGAGCGGAGCACCGTGCTTCACCAAAACTCGGGCGACGGCGGCCGGAATGTGATCTGTGCCGAAACCATTCGCCCAGCTTTTGCCGATTGCCTCAGGGAGATCGGGATGGTCGCGGAGGACGGTTTTGACCGCGATCTCAGGAGAGTTGGACTCAAGAGCCTTATTGAGAAGATCGCGGAACACCTCGGTCATATCCTTTGATTATGTGACGCGGCGAATCTCGGCATTCACTGGAGATCGAGGCATCTTCTGAAGCTCGACATCCCTTTCGAATTCCTCTGGAACATAGAAGAACAACCCGGTTGCAGTTCCTTTGGTGTGTACTGGATGCGTTTCAGCTCAACATGCCGTCATGCTAACGTGCATGGTTTCCAGCGGATGGCCATGCGCCTCTGCACGGTGCGCAGCCATGGCATCGTAGAGACGCGAATCAGCCGACATCTGGAACTTCGTGAACCGAGAGATGGTTGAGACAACATCAACACCGTTACACAAACTCCCGGCGGATTGCGCCATAGGCTTCGAACGTATTCTCTCAGCGCTTCGCTTTTGTGACCGAGGAAATCACCGCACCATCTGGAGTAACATCACGTTTACAGGTCGTACCCAACAAAGTGCCGTTGGTCTGGAGCGCAATGGCTATGGTTTATCACTTGGGGCCCGAACAGGGCGTACATGGATTCGTTTCGCGCGATGTAAAGCCCGCACTTACTATTGACCCTGGCGATACCATCGTTTTTCAAACGTTGGATTCGGGTTGGGGCGCCATTGAGCAGACCGCGAATTTCTCCGAGCCAAAGGAATTTAGCCCGCGCGATCTGAACCGCGACGTAGCCCACGCCTTGACAGGCCCGGTCGAACTACGCGGCGCCCGCCCGGGTACTGTGTTGGAGATCCACGTAAAGCGGGTACACCCGGGGCATTGGGGTTGGTCGGCCGGGGCCATGCTCCCGGCACAGCTCGACTCTTGCCTGGGAATTGCCGGCGGCGCCACGGGTCCGCCTGCGCTGATCAAGATACCGCGCGGCGACCAGGCAACGTACTGGGAGTTGCAACCGGAACGCGGCATTGGCATCAGTCGCGCCGGCTACCAACTGCGGCTAAACCCGTTCATGGGAATCATGGGGATGCCGCTTGATAAACCGGGCGTCCAATCGACTTTCCCGCCGACACCATGCGGCGGAAATCTCGATTGTAAGGATTTGGCCGCCGGTTCTATTCTGTTTTTGCCCATCGCTCTACCCGGTGGCCTGTTTTTCACCGGCGACGGTCACGCCGTTCAGGGCGATGGCGAAGTGGCTGGGCCCGCGCTCAATTGCCCCATGGAAGTGGAAATGGAATTCTTCCTCCGCACTGATTTGACGCTGGCGCTGCCGCGGGCTCGCACCGCGGAGGGATGGCTCACATTCGGCTTTCACTCGAGCCTTGATGAAGCGGCGGCGATCGCAACCGTGGAGATGGTGAAACTCATGACGGAACAGTACGGGCTGTCTTCGAAAGAGGCGCTTTCCCTGGCAAGCCTCATTGTCCACCTGCGTGTCACGCAAATGGTGAATGGAGTGCGTGGCGTACATGCGGTGCTTCCGCATGGAGCATTGAAACCACTTGGCGGATAGACGAAGATTCATTGTCACGACAGAGGACGCGCATAAACGCCGCCTACATGGGCGATTGTCCAGTTTCGAATTCGAACACCGCTGTCACGCAACCGGCCACACCGCACGCGCGCCGCAGTTTCGCCAGAGGAAATAGCTATGTTTTACACACCCACCCTGGTAATTGCGACTGGCAGTATGCTTGCACCTTGGAACGAGGATTACTATGGGAACCGTTCTCCAGGATGTCCGTTACGGTTTGCGCAACCTGGCGCGAACTCCCGGCTTCGCCATTGTTGCAGTGTTGACGTTGGCGCTTGGTATTGGAGCCAATACCACCATCTTCAGCGTGATCAACGAAACGTTGTTGAAGCGTCTGCCGTTCCCCGAACCTGACCGCCTGATGCTGCTGTGGGAAACCTTCGGCAAGGGCCCGGATAATTTGAACATCGTCTCGGCTCCCAATTTCTGGGACTTCGAGCGGCAGAGTCATTCTTTTGAGGCCATGGCTATCTTCGATTCCGCTGGTAGGGGCTATAACCTTTCGGCCGCGGGGGCCAGGCAGGAAGCGGAGCAGGTTTCTGGGTTGCGAGTTTCCGCGGGTTTTTTTAAGGTGCTGGGCGTAAAGCCTTTGCTGGGGCGCACTTTTCTGGCCGAAGAAGAGACTCTCGGCAGGGATCACGAGGTGGTCCTCAGCTATGGCCTGTGGAAGGGTCGCTATGGGGGCGATCCATCTCTGGTGGGTAGGACCATCCGCGTGGACGGCGCGAATTTTACGGTAGTTGGAGTAATGCCGCAGAATTTCGGCTGGCAATTCTGGAGCGGACCACGTCAACTCTGGGTGCCGGTCGGCTATACCAAGACCGACTTCGGCCGTCAGGAGAACAGTTTCATCGCAATTGCCCGCCTCAAGCCGGGCGTGGGCCAGGCCCGGGCCAAAGCGGAGATGGAGGCCATTGGAAGCCGTCTGCAGAAGCAGTACCCGAAAGACGATGCCAACATGGGCGCCACGGTGATGCCGCTAAGCGAGTTTGGGATGGAGGGCCTTCGCACGACAATGCTGACGCTGCTCGCCGCGGTGGCATTTGTCCTGCTAATTGGCTGTGTCAACGTGGCGAACCTGCTGCTGGCGCGCGGCGCGACGCGGCGGAAGGAGTTCGCCATCCGGCGAGCACTTGGGGCGTCGGGAGCCCGGATCGCGCGCCAATTACTAACCGAAAGCACCTTGCTGGCCGTCGCAGGGGGAGCCGCCGGGCTGCTGCTGGCCGGTTGGAGCAATCGGGTGCTGTTGCATGTTTTCAAGCTGAATGACCTTGGATTGCCTGCTCGAATGGTGGATTCCATTCCGATGGATACCCTCGTGTTCGTATTTGCCTTGCTGGTTTCCTGCCTGACAGGTATCCTGTTCGGCGTCGCTCCGGCGTTGAGCACTCTGCGTATCGATGTGAACGAGCCTCTGAAAGAAGGTGGCCGCTCAGGAAGAACAAGTGGCAGGAGCCATCTGCGTCACGTCCTGGTGGCCTCGGAAGTAGCGCTCGCGCTGATTGTGCTTTCCGGCGCTGGACTGATGATCAAGAGCATGACGCAACTGCTGGGCGTCGATCCGGGATTGAATCCGAAGAACGTGCTCGCCATGTGGATGTCAGTTCCACAGGAGGAGATTTATGTAGGTCCTCCCGGCCTGCCGCGCTTCTGCCAGGATCTCGATGAGCGCGTTGGTACAATTCCCGGCGTTGTGTCCGTGGGCGCGGTTGCTCATTTACCTTTCAGAGGGAACGCGGGCCGGGGCTTTCAGATTGAGGGCCGCCCGCCCGCGGACCCTGGACAGATGCCGGGCGCAAACTACACCGTCGCCTGCCCAAACTACTTCCGGACCATGGGTATTCCGATTCTGAAAGGGCGGGAATTTACGCAGCGGGATTCATTAAACGCGCCGGGAGTCATCGTGATTAATGAGACGATGGCGCATGCCTTCTGGCCGAAGGAAAATCCTGTCGGCAGAGCAATCCGGCTCGGCGGTTCCGACGGGCCGCGCCTCACAGTAGTGGGCGTGGTGGGAGACGTGCATCAATCGGGGCTGGACACGCCTGCGCGGCCGCAATTTTTGCGACCCTATATGCAAGCCGGTTGGCCGTCGATGGCCATCGTGGTTCGTACGACCAACGCGCCAACCGCATTCACCGCGTCCGTCAAGAAAGCCTTGGCAGATGTTTTTCCCGACCGGCCCGTCTCCGATATCGAAACCATGGAGAGCATTGTGCGTGGTTCGACAAGTTCGCGACGCTTGCCCATGCTGCTGCTAAGCGTATTCTCGGTATTGGCTTTGGTTCTGGCTAGCATTGGCATCGTGGGCGTGGTGAGCCATTCGGTGGCGCAGCGGACCCATGAGATCGGCATTCGCATGGCGCTCGGCGCCGAAACAATGGATGTCCTTCGGCTGATGGTGAACAGCACAATGGCATGGGTGACAGTAGGGCTCGTGGGCGGCATAGCAGGTTCGGCCGGCCTTACAAGGCTGCTGGGCGGAATGCTTTATCGAGTGCGGCCGCTTGATCCGATGGTGCTCGGCGGAGTTTCAACCTTGTTAGCCGCCGTTGCGCTGCTCGCCAGCTATTTACCAGCGCGAAAGGCCGCGAAGATAGACCCTATGATCGCTCTGCGCGTCGAGTGACTTTTGGCTGCCCCAAGACGGGTCATGCTCTTCAAACTTACTAAGAGATGAGCCGGAATAACGCACGACCCACGGTCGGCCCGGAAAAACGACGCAACCCGCGCTTACGTGCGGCGGCTCCGTTTCGAAAGTTCAAGAGCTATCGACTTTGCCGGCCTATCCCAAAGTGATGGTCGCTGACGCTTCCGGCTCAGAATTGTATTCCGCGTCTACGCAGCCGATTCACATTCCGCGATGGCCGATTCCAGTATGTCGAGCGCCTGGTCCATCTCGGCGCGTTGAATCGTGAGAGCCGGCGTCAGCGTGAGGACCGTTCCGTTGGTGACCTTGAAATTCAGGCCCTTTTCGAGAGACCGATACATCACTTGCTCGGCGGCTTCGGCGGCGGAGAGTTGCGGTGACGCCTCTTGCAGTTCCACTCCTAAGAAGAGGCCCAGGCCCCGCATATCCTTTACGATCCGACGACGCGCTTTCAGACCGCGAGACGCTGCAACGTGTAATCGCCGAGCACGCGAACATGATCGAGAATGCCGTCTTCCAAGATCTCAATTGTCGCCAGAGCCGCCGCGCAGGCCACGGGATTCTTTTCGTGCGTGTAGTGCCCGAGCGCGCGGTCCGGCATTACGTCCAGAGTGTCCCGTGCAATCAATGCCGCGAATGGGAAGATGCCTCCACCGAGCCCCTTGCCGATCACCAACATATCGGGCACGATTCCGTAGTGCTCGCAAGTGAACATGCGGCCCGTTCTGCCGAGGCAGTGTGGAATTTCATCGAGGATCAATAGGGCGCCGTGGCGGTCGCAGGCGGCGCGAACCTGCTGCCAGTATTCGGGCGGCGGGATGTAGGGCGTGCTGCGAATGGTTTCGGCAATGACGGCAGCGACGTCGCCTTCTTTTTCGAGCATGTACTCGACGTAGTTCGCGCAGCGGAGGCTGCAACGCTCTCCGCACTCGAAGGGGCAATGAATGGGATCGGGAGGAGGCGCGTGTTCCGCGCCCGGCAGCAATGGACCAGCCCCACTGCGAAATATCGCTTCCCCGCCGATCGAGATCGCATCGAGCGAGGCGCCGTGAAACGAATCCCACATCGAGATGGTTTTGAAACGGCCGGTTGCCGCCCGTGCGAGCTTAAGAGCCATGCCGATGGCGAGCGTGCCGCCCGGCGCAAAGAGGACTTTATTCAGATTCCCCGGCGCAAGCTCCGTCAGTTTCTCGGCCAGCTGAATAGCGGGAATATTGGTATAGTGGCGCGTGCAAAATGAGAGCGCCTTCATCTGCTCGGTAATCGCATCGATCACCCGTGGATTGCCGAAGCCGACCTGGTGGACATTGTTGCCGTGGAAATCCATATAGCGCCGGCCCTGGAGATCTTCCACATAAATGCCATCACAGCCCTGCAATACGTTGAGACAAGGCGTGGAAAGAGATTGGCGCAGAAAATACTGTTGGTCTTTTCGTCGGTCGCGATACTCCGAACTCCCGGCATAGCTGACTCATTTGTGATCCGGGCTCGCTCACCCGGATCACAAATTCCAATCGTTGCTCTTCCACGTCCGTCGCTTTCCAGGGCATCTCCAGCCGATCCCCGGCTCATTAACATACCCCTTTTTGTAACGGATGTCCTGATACAACCTGTAGCGGATCTCATGAGACCGTACCGCATGCGTCGCCCCTACAACGGATTTGGAGTTTTCCGATACAGATTTGACTCTTCGGCACGAGTGCCGTCTCGCGGTAGGATGCCTCGACCGCTCCAACTTAAATTGAATCGGGCTACAAGTGTAGAATCTAATATTCCGCCGATCCGATCTTCGTTCCAAAAGCAGACAGCCTATCGTCGAGGCTGCTTTTCAAAATAATGGGCTCCATCGGAGGCAAAATTCACTGGACTATGAGCGAAATACAACCAGAATCCCCTAATAGCGCGGCAGCCGTCTCCCGTCGCTCATTTCTTGCATCTGCTGCGGTGTCAGCCGGCGCGGTCGCGCTTGCCCGGCCCACATTCGCGGCCGCCCAAAGCCCAAACAATCAAATCGTCCTCGGAATGATCGGCGTCGGCGGACAGGGGACGGGCCGACTGAAGGAGTTCCTTAAGCACCCGGATGTTCGCATCGCAGCCATTTGCGATGTGGACGAACGTCATGCCGATCGGGCGATTGAGATTGTTCGCAGCGCGCGCGGGCAGGCGCCGCAGAAATTTGGAGATTTCCGGAAGCTCCTGGAGTTGAAGGAAATTGACGCAGTGTCCATTGTGACACCGGACCATTGGCACTCAATTCCTACCGTTCAGGCGTTTGAAGCGGGCAAAGACGTTTTCGTCGAAAAGCCCCTGAGTTATAGCCTCGCGGAAGGGCGAGCCATGGCCGACGCCTCATTGAATCACAAGCGCGTTACCCAAATGGGAAACCATATTCATAACGATCTGCCGAATTATCGCCGTGTCGTTGAGATGGTTCGCTCCGGGAAGCTAGGAAAGATTACGCGGGTTCACGCGTGGAAGGCTTCTCCCCGCGAGCCATTCACGACGACCGAACCCGCAACCCTGCCACCTGGATTCGACTACGACTTCTGGTTGGGACCTGCGCCGAAGCGTCCGTACGACCCGATGCGCTCACATTTCAACTTTCGTTACTTCTGGGATTACTCAGGAGGAATGTTCATCGATTTCTGGTGCCATATCTCGGACGTAGTGTTCTGGGCTCTTGACTTGAAAGCGCCCGAGAGCGTCTCCTCGGCGGGCGGAAGGTATTTCATCAAGGATGAAACGGAGACTCCGGACGTGATCGACGCCGTGCTGGAATACCCGGAGTTGCTCTACACATTCAGCTTGCGCTCCTCGCCTTTGCCGGGCTTTGAGCACATGGGCGACATCGGATGTCTATTTGAAGGAACCGATGCTTCACTCGTAACCAACTATGGCCGCCATGAAATCTACGTCGGAGGCAAGCGCATCGACGATTTCCCAACTCCGCCGCAAAGTATACCGGACTCACCCGGCCATTTGAGGGAGTTTCTCGATGCGATCAAATCACGTAACCTCGAGACAACGTGCAATCTCCGGTATGGACATCGCTTGACCAAGGCCGGTCTGCTTTCAAACATCGCGTTTCGCACCGGCGACCGGCTTCATTGGGACGATGACCGAGAACAGATTATCGATAACAAGAAAGCGGAGCATATGCTGCACCGCTATTTTCGCAAGCCGTGGAATTTAAAGAAACAGCCGCGGCCGGTCTAATCAGAATCGCATTTTAAATCCCACAGGATACGATGATGCTTATGAAAAAATTGGCGACAGGCTTTGCTCTCATCTTCTTCGGCCTACTCTCAGCTTCTCTTCTATCGGCAGCGGATAACGGCTGGATCAAGATGTTTGACGGGAAGACTCTCGACGGCTGGAAAGCCAACCAGAATCCCGAATCCTGGACCGCCAAAGATGGAATGATTGTTGGCGATGGAGAGTCGAGCCATTTGTTCTGGATGGTGCGCCAATGCACGAACTGCGAGTTCAAAGCCGATGTGAAGATCAGCGATGGTGGAAACTCAGGCATGTATTTCCGGACGGCTTTCGGACCGGGATTTCCCCATGGCTACGAAGTCCAGGTGAACAGCACCCACAAAGATCCAGTGCGAACGGGAAGTCTCTACAACTTCGTAAAGATTTATAAGCAGCTCGTGCCGCCGGATACATGGTTCAACCAACAGGTCATCGCTCGTGGCAACCACATCATTATTGAGGTCAACCATAAGAAAGTGGTCGATTTCGTGGATGAGAAGAATACATATACGAGCGGCTACCTCGCGCTCCAGCAGCACAACAAGGGCAGCGTGGTGATGTTCAAGAATCTGATGATGAAGCCGCTACCGTGATGTTCCGGAATTCACAACGCGGCAATAATGGACAACCGCGGTTACCGCTGGTGAAGGCTGCTTAGGAGCATAAACATCCGCTCATCTCCCGTTTGCGTGCGAGGATCGGAGACGGAAGCGCCCGTACAGGCCGATGAACAGACCGTCCAACCACATCTGCGCACAAGCCGCTCCAAGCCTGCGGGCGTAAAGATCCAGTAGTTAGTGGCATCGGAATTACAATCGCCGGCGTCCAGCAACTGAGCAAGCGGCAGGTTGTCGAGGCATAATTGGCGATCGGGGCTAAAACGAGCAACACGAGTGCTTAAAAGGCAATATCGTGAGTGCCGGCTCAACGATTCCAGTACGTAGAACGGATTCTTCAGATGATACAGAATGCCAAGGAACAGCGCTAGCCCATATTCACCTTCTATCGCGAAATTCGAATCAAGATTTACGTCACTGATTTCTATGGACGAGTGCAACTGGGAGGCTAGCAGACGTATTGCCTGCATTCTGTTTATATTAGAGCCCGAATAATCACATGCATGCACGGTATTGCCAAGAGACTCAAAGAAAAAGCTGAGAGCCCCGTCCGCTGCCCCGACATCCAATACACGCTGATTTCCGATCAGTTCAGGCATCGGCAGATCTGCCTCGTGCGCCAACTGCTGGATATAAAACAAATTTGCAAAGCAATCGTATGGATACCATTCAAAATCGGGCAATACGATGCTTCGCTTGACTTCCTCGAACTTGCTTCTGAAGCGCAAGCCTTTTCGAACTAATTCACTAAAACGGACGGCCAAATTCATGTTTGCTGCTGTCGCTGTTGGGTCGGGCATGCCCGGCCCTACACGAGATTCGTAATTTGTTGTCGTGCGAGGCACGCCCCCCCCGGCCGCCGGCCGTGAATGATTTCATCCAACCCTTGCGGGTGGACTTCAAGCCAGCGCGTTAATCGTCAACGGCCGCTTCGCCTCATACGCCGCGATGGCGTCCTCCTGCTGGAGGATGTAGCCGAGCTCGTCCACACCTTCGAGCAAACAGTGCTTTGAGAATTCGTCGATGGGAAATTCCACTGCCGAGCCATCCGGCAATATGAGCTTCTGTTGCGCCAGATCCACCGTCACGGTCACTTCCGGATTTTCCGCGACGGCCTTGAATAGCCTTTCCTGCGCATCGCGCGGAACCTCGACAGGCACAACCGAGTTCTTGACGGCGTTTCCGCGAAAGATATCGGCAAACGAGGTGCTGATGACCGCGCGAAAACCATATTGTGTCAGCGCCCAAGGCGCGTGCTCGCGCGAGCTGCCGCAACCGAAGTTATCGCCCGCGAGCAGAATCTGCGCCGCTTTCCCTTCCGGCTTGTTCAGAATGAACTCCGGCTTAGGATTGCCCTGCTCGTCGTAGCGCCAGTCGCAGAAGAGCTGGTCGCCCAAGCCCACTTTTGAAATCGTCTTCAGGAAGCGCGCGGGGATGATCTGGTCGGTATCGACATTGTCGATTGGCAGCGGAGCGATGCGACTGGTGAATTTCGTGAATTTTTCCATTGATGTGATGCCTCCCGATTAGAGCAGCGTGCGAACGTCCGTCACGACCCCGGTGACTGCGGTGGCCGCGGCGGTTAGCGGGCTGGCGAGGAAGGTCCGGCCGCCTTTGCCCTGCCGGCCTTCAAAGTTGCGATTGCTGGTCGAGACGCTGTATTCGCCAGGCTGCAGTTGATCGCCGTTCATCGCGATGCACATGGAGCAGCCGGCTTCACGCCACTCGGCGCCGGCGTCCTTGAAGATCCGGTCAAGCCCTTCGGCTTGCGCCTGCTCTTTCACAATGTGAGAACCGGGCACAACCATCACGCGTACGCCCGGGCTCACCTTGCGCCCCTTCAGGATGCCGGCGGCAGCACGCAGATCGGAGATGCGCGAATTCGTGCAGCTTCCGATGAACACGACATTCACCGGATGCCCCAGCAGCGGCTTGCCGGAGGGTAGATCCATATAGCGGAGCGCCTTGGCTAGCGAGTCACGTTCGAGCGGATCGCTAAGGGTAGCGGGGTCGGGCACCGGGGCCGTGATGGAGATGCCCATGCCGGGGTTCGTGCCGAACGTGATCATCGGTTCGAGCGATGAAGCGTCGATCGTAATGCTTTTGTCGAACGTGGCGCCATCATCGGTCGGCAGTTGCCGCCAAAGCGATAAAGCTTTCTCCCACTCCGCGCCCTTGGGAGCGTATGGCCTGCCTTTCAGATACTCGTAAGTCTTTTCGTCGGGCGCGACCAGACCGGCGCGGGCTCCGGCTTCAATCGACATGTTGCAGATGGTCATTCGCTCTTCCATCGACAGCGAACGAATGGTGGAGCCGCAGTATTCGAACACGCAGCCGGTTCCGCCGCCGATGCCGATCCGCGAAATCAGGTTCAGGATGATGTCCTTCGCGCCGACACCGTTCTTGAGGTCGCCTTCGACACGCACCTCGTAGGTCTGCGATTTGCGCTGAAGAAGGCACTGTGTCGCGAGGACATGCTCCACCTGGCTGGTGCCGATGCCGAACGCGAGAGCGCCGAAAGCGCCGTGGGTGGCGGTGTGGCTATCGCCGCAGACCACGGTCATGCCGGGCTGCGTGAAGCCCTGCTCGGGGCCGATGATGTGGACGATGCCCTGGTTCTCGCTGTGCGGGCCGAAGAGCTTGATGCCGAAATCGCGGCAGTTCTTTTCAAGCTGGTCGATCTGCGCCGCCGCGATTCGATCGAGGATAGGCAGGGAACGATCATGCGTTGGGATGCTGTGATCCGTTGTCGCCACCGTAAGTTCGGGGCGGCGCACTTTCAAACCGCGCTCGCGGAGACCGGAGAACGCCTGCGGCGAAGTCACTTCGTGGACCAGATGCAGGTCGATGTAAATCAACGTGGGCGCGCCCTCGCGGTCCGCAACCACGTGGTTGTCCCAAACCTTCTCGATGATCGTTCGCGGACGCGCCGCGCCATTTGCCTTTGACATGAATCCTTACCTCCCGGGCGAGGCAGGCCTCGCCCTTACAATCAAGACCGCGGCGCATACAAAACGTGGCGCGGACACTCGTGTCTACCGTGTCGAGACTCGTCTCGACGCATGCTCTATACCGTAGCTGCTTTCGCAATCGCCGCGCACACAGCATCTCCGACTTCGCTCGTCGCCGCCGGGGCGCCGGGCGGCTTCAAATCCGCCGTCACCTTGCCACTGTTCAAGACAGTTTCCATGGCGTGATTCACGGCAGCCGCCTCTTCCATCAGTCCAAAGCTGTATTCGAGCATTGCCGCCACCGACCCGATGGCGCCCAGCGGATTGGCTTTGTTCTGTCCCGCGATGTCGGGAGCCGATCCGTGTACCGGCTCATATAATCCTGTCCAGGCGCCCGACGGCCGACGGTTGCCGATCGACGCCGAAGGCAACATGCCGATGGACCCCGCAAGCACCGCGCCCTCATCGCTCAGGATATCGCCGAACATGTTTTCGGTCAGAACGACATCGAACCGGCGCGGATTCAGAACCAATTGCATCGCGCAGTTATCCACCAGGATGTGTTCGAGCGCGACATCCGAATACTGGCCAGCCACTTCGACGACGACCCTGCGCCATAGCTGCGAATTTTCGAGCACGTTCGATTTGTCGACACTCGTCACTTTCTTTTTCCGCTTGCGGGCGAGCTGAAAAGCCATGTGCGACACCCGCTCGATTTCCGCGCGGGTATAGGTCATGGTATTGACCGCGCGCTCCTCAGCGCCTGATCCCGAAATGCCGCGCGGCGTGCCGTAATAAATGCCGCCGGTCAGTTCCCGGACGATGATCATGTCAGTTCCGTCGACCAGCTCGTTTTTGAGCGGCGACGAATCGATCAAGGCCTTGTATGACCGCACCGGCCGCAAATTCGCGTAGACCTGCAACGTCTGGCGAATGCCGAGCAATCCCCGTTCGGGGCGCTTCTCCGGCGGTGCATTGTCGAATTCGGGCAAACCCACCGCTCCCATCAGCGTCGCATCGGCTTCGAGGGCCAGCTTGCGCGTCTCATCCGGGAACGGATTACCGGCCTTGTGAATCGCAATGCCGCCCAATAAGCCCTGATGAACCGCCAGTTCGTGCCCGTAGGCGCTTGTCACGTGCTTCAGTACTTTTTCGGCTTCCCTGGTGACTTCAACACCGATCCCGTCACCGGGCAGAAGAAGAACGTTTAGTTTCATTTGTAAGGTTTAAAACGGCGATGCTTGTTTCAATTCGCCACTGCGGCGCGGCCAACCACTTCGTGAAGCAGAATCAGAATTTCCTCGTTCCGTAAGCCCTTTTTGCAATCGGCGAGGAGGGTGAAGCGCTCATATACCAGATCCAGTTCCTCTATCGTGAGCTGGAAGCCAAGATCCTCTGTGCGCTTCTTCAGCGCATGCCTGCCGCTATGTTTACCCAGCACCAGCTTGCTTTCGGGCACACCCACGGCTTTCGGATCGATGATCTCGTATGTCGATTTCTCTTTTAAATATCCATCCTGGTGGATGCCCGCTTCATGGGCAAATGCGTTGTCGCCGACGATGGCTTTGTTTGGCTGCGGACCGAAGCTGATGATGCTCGAAAGCAACTGGCTCGCCGGATAGAGCTTTTCGGTATGAATGCGGGTCTGAAAAGGCAGGCGCTCGTTCCGTACTTTAATCGCCATGACGACTTCTTCGAGCGCGGCATTGCCGGCGCGCTCGCCGATGCCGTTGATGGTGCATTCCACCTGGCGGGCGCCCGCGGCCACCGCCGCCAGAGTGTTGGCAACGGCCAACCCCAGATCGTCATGACAGTGAACGCTGACGATTGCGCTATCACCTAGCGACTTCGCGATCCGGCCGATCAATGCGCCGTACTCCTCGGGAACCGAGTAGCCGACCGTGTCCGGCAAGTTCACGGTGCGCGCCCCCGCTTCGACAACCGCCTTCGAAATCGCCTCGAGGTAGTCAAAATCGGTGCGCGTGGCATCCTCGGCCGAAAACTCGACGTCGTCCGTATAACTTCGCGCCAGGCTCACTGCCGCCACGGCTTCATCCATGACCTGCTGGCGTGTCTTCTTCAACTTATGTTTTAGGTGAATATCGCTGGTCGCGATGAACGTATGGATGCGAGGCCGCTTAGCGCGTTGAAGCGCCTGCGCGGCACGCTCCACGTCGCGCTTGGTCGCCCTCGCAAGCGCCGCAACCTGGGTCCAGGGAAACTGCTGGCTGACGGCGTCCACCGCCTCAAAGTCGCCTTCCGAGGCAATGGGAAAACCGGCCTCCAGGATATCCACGCCGAGATCTACAAGCTGGGCGGCCATCCGCAGCTTCTCCGGCTTAGTCATGCTGCAGCCCGGCGATTGTTCACCGTCGCGCAGAGTCGTGTCAAAAATATATACGCGGCTCACTTGGCCTCCGGTAGGAGTTTTTGGATCCCGCTTCAACAGTCGAACCGGGAGTCTTTTTCCATCCTAAGGAAACGGTTCGGATTATGCAAATTTATAGTGTTGGCTTTTGATATTAGCTATAATCATGACATAAGGCGCAGTTATGAGGCCGCTGCCATGGAACTCTATCCCCTCAAAGTCTTTCTGACGGTTGCGACAGAGCGGAGTTTCTCGCGCGCAGGCGAAAAGCTCCTCAGAACACAACCAGCCATTTCGATCGCAATCCAGCGACTGGAAAGCGATCTAAAAGAGAAGCTCATCGACCGGTCTGGGCGTGAGCTACTGCTGACCGACGCGGGCCGTGTCGTGCTCGAATACGCGCGGCGATTTCAGAACCTGGAATCCGATCTCGAAAACGCTCTCCGGGAGTTGCGGGACAACTATGCGGGGCGTTTGACAATTGGAGCCAATGAATCGACCTCGCTGTATCTGATACAGCACATTCAGCGCTACCGGCGTTTGTTTCCCAAAGTGAAGGTGCAGGTGCGCCGGATGCTTTCGAGCAAAATCCCTTCGCAATTGCTCGACGGCGAACTGGAGTTGGGCGTCATTAGCTACGATCCGGGCGACGACCACCTGGTTTCACAGATCATCTACACGGATCGCCTCGCGTTGGTGGTTTCCCCGCAACACCGGTTTGCTAACCGGGGAGAAGTCGCCATTACGGAACTCGATATGGAGACGTTTATCGCCCATAACGTGCTTTCGCCGTATCGCGAGATCGTGTTGCGCGAATTTCAGCGGCACAAAGTTCCCCTGAATATGGACGTGGAGATGCCCACCATCGAAACTATCCGGCGCATGGTGCAGGCCAACGAAGGAGTAGCGTTTGTGCCGCGGATGTGTGTGGAACAGGAAATTGCGCAGGACCTGCTGCGCGAGATCCGTGTCAAAGAACTCTACTGCGAGCGCAAGATCCGCCTGGTGTATCCCGCCCGACGCGCCTTAAGCCATGCGGCGAAGGCCTTTCTGGAAGTAGTGCGAGACTCGACCGTTGAAACCGCGCCCGCCACGGCTTCGGAGGCCAGCACGTCGCTGAAACGGGAATCGCTGTGAGCGGCGGTCCGGTAGCGGCAGTCATCGGCGGCGGCATCATCGGCAGCACCGTTGCTTGGCGCATGGCGCAGCGCGGCTGGCGCATCGCTTTATTCGAAAAGGGCGAACTGGGCAACGAGGCGAGCTGGGCCGGAGCGGGCATGTTGTCGCCCGGCGGCGAAGTGGAAGAGCGGTCGCCATTTGCCGATCTATGCAGGCACAGCCGGTCGTTATATGGGGCCTATGTGGAAGAGCTGGTTTGTAAGTCGGGCATTACGATCGACTACCGCGAGTGCGGCGCCATCGATCTCGCTTACACACCGGTCGAATGGACGCTTTTGCAAGCGCGCGCGGCAGTGCAGCAAACAATAGGCATTCGCAGCCGCGAAATTTCGCCGGCCCGGCTTCAGACTTTCTCTCCGTATGTTCGAACCGAGGGTCTCGCGGGCGCGTTGTTCTATCCGGACGATGCCATCGTCGATCCGCGCGAGATCATGCAGGCTTTACGCATTGTGTGCGTCAAGCAGGGCGTTGAGATTTCGGAGCACACGCCGGTCGAGCATATCGACGTTCGGAGCGGTCAGGCAGAGATCAACGGCCGACCATATGATGCCGCCATTGTGGCGGCAGGCGCCTGGAGCGATCGGATCGAAGTGTCCGGTGTGCCGTCTCTTCCCGCTTCCGAACCGCTCAAAGGTCATCTGATCGGCTTCGATCTACAACTCGGCGCATGCCCCACTATCTTGCGGCATGGCCATACGTATCTGCTGCAGCGCGGGACCGGCCGCCTGATCGCCGGCTCTTCGGTGGAGCATGCCGGTTTCGACCGCCAGATCAGCCCGTCGATTGCCGGACAATTGAAGCGCAAGGCAACGGCCGTGTTGCCCGTGCTCGAGAAACTGGAAACCGCCGATGTCTGGACCGGATTGCGGCCGGGAGCGCAGCAACTTCACCTGGGCCGCTGGCATGGAAGCCCGCTCTTTCTTGCGTATGGGCATTTCCGGAACGGCATCCTGCTGGCGCCTGCCAGCGCCGAACGAATTGTCGCGGAAATGTAGGGTCGACGCATGCGTCGACCGCTGTAACCGGCGCTATCGCCAGTTGGCGAACATCGCCGCGCGATGCCGGCGCACATCCTCAATCAGTCTCTCGACACTGTTGCGCCGCTTCAGCAACCGCTCGAGCAGGCGCTCCAATTCCGCCTCGTCGCCGTCCAGCCAGGAACGAGGTATCTGTTTCCAGGCCTCGTCGATCACCTCCACCGGGAAATGCCGGACCATCTCCAGCCAGGGTTGAAACGAATCGAGCGATGTCACTTCGTTGTAAACATTGGGACGGAAATAGACGCCCTGCAGGGGCGAATCCTGAAATTCCCAGTGAGGTCCGTTGAACGCGAAGCCATGGTCGATCATCTGAGCAAAGAACCCGGTTCGGGCCGGCGCTTCGCCTCGGAGCGGCGTCCAATCTTTTGCGCGGGCGCGAAAGAAGATCGACTGTCGGGAATCCGCATTCCCCACCCACTTATCGAACACCAGGATGCCGAGAAAGTCGACACGGTTTTCAATTTTGCCGAGCAGCGTGTCCGGGAGAAAATCGTAGATCGCGACACGATCCGGATCGACTGATGTCCGCGAGCCGAAGTGTAGGCCCGCGACCGGCGCCTCGCGCCGCGATCCAAGCACTACGCAAAGATCGGGATGAGCGGCGATAAACTCCGGGGCGATCTCGATCAGCGCCATTTCGGGCGTATGCACCTGCAGGTATTTGAGAAAGACGCCGGACAACCATTCATTGATTAGAATGCGCCGGTGCTGCGGATTATTGACGAATTTAACGACGTAATAACCGTTGTCTTCGCCCTGAATCAGGTGAGATTGCGCGCCGCCGCGCATTTTGCGAATCAGGTTGCGGGCGCGGATCGGCATGTAAGCAGGGAAAGAGCCTGAGCATTGGTATGCTGGTGATGGCTCAGAACCAGATTACTCCCCGCGCCAAAGGAATTTCGGTACAGAGGAATGGCAGACGAAACTGAAGAGAAACAGCAACCCCACTCGAATCCGGACGAAATTGCTTTAGAGCTGATGAAATTCGTTGCGATGACGACCGGTTACGGCAAGGGCACCCCGACTACCGGATTTTCCGGTAAAGGCCCGCGCTCGACTGAAGAATACGCGGATTCGTTGATTGATCTCTTTGAGCGTTGCCGCGCGGTTGTACGCAAAGAACCCACGAAAGCGTAGACAAGCCGGGCGAGCATGCCTCGCCGGCGGAAGACGTCCGCTCACAGTTGTGCAGGCCCCTTGCTCAGGGTGGGGTTTAGTGCGGACCAATGAGGTCTCATTGTTAGGAGTACGGCGTTGCTACCTTCTGCCCATTGACAGCCTAAACTAAACCGTTTAGTATTTGATTCTATGATCCGAGTGCATGATCTGGTCAAGACATTCGGCGAGTTCAGGGCGGTCGATAACATCTCTTTTCAGGTCGAAAAAGGCGAGATCTTCGCGTTTTTGGGGCCCAACGGAGCCGGCAAAACCACCACCATCAAGATGCTGACCACGCTCCTGAAGCCGACCAGCGGGCGGGTGGAACTCGATGGACTCAATCCCGCCGTAAAGCAAAACGAAGCGCGCCAGCGGTTCGGGATCGTATTTCAGGATCCCAGTCTCGACTCCGAACTGACGGGCTACGAGAACATGGACCTTCACGGCGTTCTCTATCATGTGCCTCGCAAAATTCGTATTGAGCGAATTGAGCGGCTCCTCAAATTGTTTGAATTGTGGGAGCGGCGCAACGATCGGATAAAGCAGTTTTCCGGGGGAATGAAGAGACGCCTCGAAATCGCGCGCGGATTGCTGCACACGCCCAAAATTCTCTTTCTGGACGAACCCACGCTAGGACTCGATCCGCAAAGCCGCAATCAGCTCTGGACACACGTGAAGAACTTGAACGAGAGTGAACAGGTCACGGTCTTTCTCACCACGCACTACATGGATGAGGCGGATCGGGTAGCCGATCGCATCGCGGTGATCGATCACGGCCGCATCGTCGCGCAGGGCTCGCCGGCGGAACTGAAGGAACAGACGAGCAGCGACTCCCTCGAACAGGCGTTTCTCACGCTGACCGGCTCGTCAATCCGGGATGAAAGCGCCGGCTCCGCGGACCAACTGCGGCAGTTCGCCAAAATGTGGAAGCGATAAAAAGCAATGGGTCCGATTTACATTCTCTGGCTTCGCGAGCTGAAACGATACGTTCGGTCGCGCGCGCAAATCGCGGCTTCACTGGGACAGCCGCTTCTCTATCTGCTGGCGCTTGGATTCGGGCTGGGGCCGATTTTCCAGAAATCGGGCCATGGCAGCTACCTTCAATTCATTGCGCCCGGCGTGATTGCCATGACAGTTCTATTCACGTCGATTTTTTCGGGCATCGCGCTGCTGTGGGACAGACAATTCGGGTTCTTGAAAGAGACGCTGGTCGCTCCCGTGCCACGGATCACGATCATGATCGGCCGGACGCTGGGCGGCGCCACTGTGGCGATGATTCAAGGCGTTCTCGTCATTATCGTTTGTTTGATTGCGGGCTTCCGCCCTGTCAATCTGGCCGCCGTGCCGCTTGCGTTCGGGTTTATGCTCCTCATCGCGGTGGTGTTCGGGGCTCTCGGCACGGCCATCGGCTCCGTGCTGCAGGATATGCAGGGATTTCAATTGATTATGAATTTCCTGGTCCTGCCGATCTTCTTTTTGTCGGGCGCATTGTTTCCGCTGACTAATCTGCCCAAAGCTCTCGGCATTGTCACGAGCATCGACCCGCTGTCTTACGGAGTGGACGGGTTGCGCGGCGCACTTGCCGGCATCTCGCATTTCGGACCGGCAATCGATCTATCGGTGCTCTGCATTCTGGCGGCAATCTTTCTCGGCATCGGAAGCTTTCTGTTTTCGAGAATTCAGCTCTAGCGATGGCTCGTCAGCGAAGTACGCGCGCTCATGACCAGGTTCTGGATGCGGCGCTCAATCTGTTTTCAAAGAGTGGGATCGATTCGACCAGCATGGATTCGATTGCCGAGGCTTCCGGAGTCAGTAAAGCGACGATTTACAAACACTGGCCCGATAAGGATGCGCTTTGCCTGGAAGTAATGGCTCGCTTGCATGGCCTTCACGAGGAGCCGGTCTTCGACTCGGGAGACGTCCGCACCGATATTGTTGCCCTACTAAGCCATCGGCCTCCGGAACAGCGTTCGGAGCAGCAGACAAGAATGATGCCACACCTGATGGCCTACGCCGCCCGCAATCCGGCGTTTGGCAAGGCGTGGCGATCCCGGGTGATGGAACCGCCCCGGACGCGGCTCGTTCAACTACTAAAGCGCGCCGTCGTCTCGGGTGAATTGCCCGCGGATCTCGATTTCGATTTAAGCGTGGCATTGCTGATGGGGCCGATGATGTACCGCCACGTCTTGAGCCTCATTCAGGTCAAGCCACCGGAAAACATGCCCGAGCGGGTATTAGAGGCGTTTTGGAAGGCATACGCATTGCCCCGTCAAAAGCCTTCGGGGAAAGCCTAAGCTCCAAGCCGACAACCGGCATGCGTACTGAGAACGACGGTTGAAGATATCCGGTAATAACGTCAGCTCCTGGACAGTCGCGGTTCGGTACAGGCAACCAAGGGTCTTCATCATTTTCGGTGAGCCGCAGGGCTATGGGCACTCTGCCTTGCGGGCGCAGCCCGCGGCTCCGCCCATGGCAACTCGGAGCCGCGCACGCAGTCAGCGGTTCCGCAGGATCACGCCATCGAGACCATGTTTGCGAAACCCGGTACTTAGCGCCTTCTCTTAGCGGCCTTCTTCGGACCCTTTTTGGCCGGGCCTCTTGCCGCCATTTTCTTGAACGCCGTTTTCTTGGCTGCCTTTTTGGGGGCGGCTTTCTTCAGCGCTTTTCTCGGAGCCGCTTTCTTAGCTGCCGTCTTTTTAGCAGCCTTTTTGGTGGCCGCCTTCTTCACGGTCTTTTTGGCTGCCTTCTTGGGCGCAGCCTTTTTGGCGGCTTTTTTGGGCGCTCCTTTCTTCGGAGCGGCAACCTTCTTCGCGGCCGCTTTCTTGGAAGCCCCTTTCTTAGGCGCGGCCTTCTTCACTGCCGCCGTCGTGGGCGCGGCCTCTTTAAGAGCGGTCTTTTTCGCTGCCGCTTTGCGCGCTCGCTTCGGGCGCTGGGCGGGCGGCTGAGCGCCTCGGGCTTCTCCGGTGGGCTCACCCCCAACGGGCGGGACAGCGCCGCCTGGTGGCTCCGATACGGCCGGCCGCGGGGTGGGAGGTTCCTTACGAGTCTCGGCTACGTCTGTATCGAGATCGTCGTCCTCATCGTATTCATCTTTATCCGACGCCAACTCGACATGTTCATCTTCGTAGTCGAAATCGTCTTCTTCGTCGTCGGGACTCAGCCGGTACTGCAGAGTCATGCGCAGCTCCTTTCGCACTACTACAATTGCAACTCTACAAAATGCATCCAAAATGATGCAAGAAGCCAAATGATTTCACAAGGTGTGACGATTAGCAAGAGGAGAACGTATCGTACGAGAAGAAGAAGAGCCAGTTAGGAGCGTTCTCCTACGTAACAGCCGGGACAAGAAAGCGTAAATACGAAGAGGCATTACGGCGGTGCCAGTCCCTGCCGGCCGTGGCTCGGAACTGAGCCGCGTGAGCCAGCAACCGATTTGGGCGGCTCTTCGATACGCTACTGTGTTACGAAGCGCTGTACTTAGTGGGAGAGACTTGCGGTTCGAACCGCAGCCCGGCGATGCAGCACGCTCGGCGACACGTTACGCGACCTGACGTTGTGCGAAGACGCGCGGCGGCTGGAGGCATGGGAGGAGGTCAATTTACGCCGCACGGTCCGGCGGATCTGCCTCGCGGGCGGATGATAGACGGCGGGTATCAACAACACGTCCCCGGCATCGAGGGAATCCGCGCCCTGATTCACTTCCAGAATGCGCCCGGCGGAAGTATTGTATTCATGGGCAATTGCCTGTAGCGTATCGCCGGCAACCACATGGTGCAGCCGCCACGATTCGCGATTGGACGAGGGTACCGATTCAAGCGCGGCCAGCGTCGTCTGCGCCGTGCCAAGGGGCATGTGAATCTCGGTTCCGGCGGGAGCGATGTTACCCAGCAGCGCCGGATTCAGGTCCCGAACGACGGAAACAGGCTGCTCCGCAGCATCGGCGATCAATTGAATGTTCGTCGCGACATTCACCTTCATATCTTCGTACTGAATCGGAGGATCTTCCTGGATGTCCTCGAGCCCGTAGTCCTTCGGATTTTTGGCCATGATGGTCATGGCGACAATGATCGGGACGTAATTCGACGTTTCCTTTGGAAGCGCGTGCAGCTTCAACAGTTCCCAGTAATCCGCATAACCGGTGCGTTCCACCGCCCGATCGACGTTCAATGGGCCACAATTATAAGCGGCCATCGCCAGATACCAGTCGCCATACCGCTGATAAAGATCCTTGAGCATGCGAGCCGCGGCACGGGTGGCCTTGGGCGGATCGAAGCGTTCATCGATCTTGTTGGTCCGCGTCAGATCGTAAAGCTGGCCGGTGCCGGGGATGAACTGCCACATCCCTACCGCGTGGGCCCACGACACAGCCCGCGGAAGAAAGCCCGATTCCGCTTCGGCGAGATAGATCAATTCCTGCGGAACTCCTTCTTCAGCGAGTATCCGCTGGATCATCGGCTTATAACGCCCCGCACGCTGGAAACCGGCAAGCAGCACCTTGCGGCCCCGGTCGCTAGAAAAATAATGAATATAGGAAAGTACCGGGTCAGTCAACTCTAACGGAATCGCGGACGCCGTCTGCTTCAGCTCGAAATCGACCTTCGGCAGAAGAGACTGGTCGACCGGGAAGGTCATACTGCTGATCTGATCGATCGGCGCCTGATCGAAAGCCGCCGCCTCACTGTTTGTTTCTCCCGCGCCGAGCTTCTCGATGTCGAATCGATAGACCAGGTCCGTAATCCGGTCGAGTTGAGCCTCAATTCGGCGGCGGTCCGGCAAGTCTTCCGGAGCATTCAGCAGAGCATCTATCGATGCGTCAAACTCGCGGCGGGCGCCACTAAGGTCGCCCTTAAAGTAAAGCTGCTTCCCGGCGTTGAGATGCTGATCGGAGCGCTGAATGCGCTGATCCGCCTCCGCGGAGTGGATATCCGGACGCGGCTTCTGAGGCGCCGTCAGATTCCGATGAATGGGAGAAGCTGTGGAAACGGAGGATGTGGAGAAAACTGCGCCTGCTGCGTCGGAAGCTGGCCCTGCGGGACTAGCCGGTAATCGCAGACCACCAAAAACAAGGCAGGCGATGACTCCAGCCAGAAATACGGTTCTGTTTCGGGCCATCATTCAATAAGAATAGATAGTGGGTTTCAAATTTTGTAACAGAACCATCACTTTAACCCAGGTACAGTCGAGGGTCAAGGCTGAAGCCGTCCTACTCCCGAAAGTCATAGGGCGTTTGGGAGGGTTGTTCTAAATTTGGAATTTTGGCTATTCGATTGCTTTACGTAGCTTTTTTAAAGTCGTATTGCATGGTTTTCGAGTACGCAAAGATAGGCGCCGTACATAACATCAAGCGGGCGAGGCATGCCTCGCCCCTCAAAAAAAGTTGAGCCACGCTCCTAGCGGGTAAGTACTGGCTGTGCTTCCCGGCTGCTGATGATTCGATCGATCATGCCGTAATCGAGCGCCTGCTGAGGCTCCATAATGTAATCGCGGTCGACATCGCGGGCGATTTTATCGACCGGCTGGCCGGTTGCATCCGCCAGGATTTCGTTTAGCGACTGGCGCATTCGAAGTATCTCGCGAGCATAAATGTCGATATCGGCGGCCTGTCCGGCAAGTCCGCTCATAGAGGGCTGATGGATCAGTATGCGCGAATGGGGAAGGCTGAATCGCTTGCCCTTCGCCCCACAGGCCAGCAGTACGGCGGCCATCGACGCAGCCTGCCCAATGCAATAGGTCACGATATCTGGTTCAACCAGTCGCATGGTGTCCAGAATCGCCAGTCCCGCGGTAATGGAGCCGCCCGGAGAATTCAGGTAGAGGGAGATGTCGCGCTCCGGATCCTCGGCGGCAAGGAAGAGCATTTGCGCCATCACAAGATTCGCGACATTGTCGTCGATCGGGGTGCCGAGAAAGATGATATTTTCTTTAAGCAGCCGCGAGTAAATATCGTAAGCACGTTCTCCTCGCGACGTCTGCTCGACCACCATGGGCACGAGTACCGAATTATTCATCTCAAGATTATTCATCTCAAGCTCCTTTGCTCGCTCGATGCGAGTCCGTCCATAAAAAGTCTCGCCAAACCTCATGATAAAGGATGGGAATCCGGCCTAACGAAAGAGAGCATACGAATTATTACTTCCGGTTGACGGAGACCCCGTTGGGCGAGATATCCCGATCGGAACTGTACGGAAATAGGAGGAACGCCCTGCTGTTGAAAAGCGCGGGCGCATGAGGCAAGCCCTAGGGGCTGCGGTGGCCGCCCAGACCCACGTAGGTCTGTATTTTAGTCGGCTTGAGTTGTAAAATCTTTAAGGCGACCCCGAAATTGAAATCGAAAAATATTTTAGGTCGTTGTGACTGAGAACTATTCAGCGCCGAAAACCAGAGGAGTTATGCCGGAATGAAGGTGCTAATCGCAGATGACGACCCTATTTCGCTGACGCTCCTGCGAAGCGCCTTACAACGTTGGGGATACGAAGTGGTTGTCGCCAAAGATGGCGAGCAGGCATGGGCGGCGCTATCGGGCAGCAACGCGCCCACGCTGGCGGTCCTCGACTGGATGATGCCCGGCCTGACGGGGCCGCAGGTGTGCCGGAAGGTCCGCGAACTGAGTCGCGAACCGTACACCTACATTATTCTGCTGACTTCGAAGAACACGAAATCGGAAACTGTGGAAGGCATGGAGGCGGGCGCGGACGATTACGTCGTCAAGCCCTTCCACGACCACGAGCTCCAGGTCAGGCTGCGAGCCGGGAAACGCATCATCGATTTGCAAACGGAACTGCTCGACGCTCGGGAAGAACTTCGCGACCGCGCCAACAAGGACCTGCTGACAATGCTTCCGAACCGCTCGGCCATCCAGGACCTTCTGGAGCAGGAGCTATCGCGCTGTCACCGCGAGGGCCGCACAGTGGGCGTCATTCTGCTGGATCTGGACCACTTCAAGCGTGTTAACGACACGCTGGGACATCTGGCGGGCGATACCGTATTGCGCGAAACCGCCGGGCGGTTCCGGTCGAATATGCGGACCTATGATCGGATTGGGCGGTACGGCGGCGAGGAGTTTCTGGTCGTTCTTCCGAATTGCGACCTCGAACAAGCGACCCATCAGGCCGAACGGCTGCGCTCCAAGCTGGACCAGCAACCGGTATTCGTCGATGGAACGCAATTGTGCGTGACGGCAAGCTTTGGGGTCACGGTTTCGGACGGGGGGGAGCGGTCGCCGGAAGTGCTGATCCGTGTCGCCGACGAGGCGCTTTACCGGGCCAAAGCAAGCGGCCGGAACTGCGTAGAGTACCTGATAATTGAGAACTCACGCGCGGCGAGCGACGTTGTGGGGGCTCCTGCGGCACGGGAGTAGCGACTTCGCGATAGATTGATGCTTGCATGCAAGCATTCGAAATTCAAGAATTCGGCATCGACAATCTGCAGCTCGTAGACCGGGCGACGCCTCAGCCCGGACCTTACGAAGTCCGGGTGCGTATGACCGCCGCATCGCTCAACTTTCGCGACCTGATGGTCGCCGAGGGCCAGTACAATCCGAAGCTGAAACGGCCACTTGTGCCGCTTTCGGATGGCGTCGGCATCGTCGAGACAACCGGGCCCGGCGTTACGCGCGTGCGGACAGGCGAGCGCGTGGCCGGCATTTTCATGCAGAAATGGATCGACGGCGAACCCGATCGGGAAAAAGCCGCTTCGGCGCTCGGCGGCGCCATCGACGGCGTGCTCGCCGAGTACAAGGTTTTTCATGAGCACGGACTGGTTCAGGTTCCCGCCCATCTTTCGGACATGGAAGCAGCGACGCTTCCCTGCGCAGGCGTGACCGCCTGGCACGCGCTTTTTGAAGAGAGACAGCCACAACCGGGCGATTCGCTTCTCATTCTGGGAACCGGCGGCGTTGCCATGTTCGCGCTACAGTTTGGGCGCTCCGCCGGCTTGCGGACCATTGTGCTCTCAAGCAGCAACGACAAACTGGCGCGGGCGCGAGCCATAGGGGCTTCCGATACGATCAACTACCGCGAAAGGCCCGATTGGGACAAGGCGGTTCGAGAGTTGCTGCCCGAAGGAGCCGATGCGGTACTCGAAGTCGGCGGCTCGGATACGCTGGCGCGATCGCTAAAGGCGGTGCGGATGGGCGGTATCGTGAGCGTGATTGGCGCGTTGAGCGGTGGCGAGCCGACCGTTAGCCCAGTCCCGATTCTCATGAACAGCTTGCGCGTGCAGGGTATCTACGTGGGATCTCGAAGCATGTTCGAGCGGATGAACCGGGCTCTAGAGCAGCATCAGATCAAACCCGTGGTGGACCGGGTATTCCCATGGCGGGATGTCCGGCAGGCGATGCGCTATATGCAAAGCCAGCAGCACCTGGGTAAGATTTGTTTGGAATTTTGAAGAACGGCAGCGGGAAGTAAACCGGAAACGAAGCCGCCGCACGCAAGCGCGCGGGTTGTACGGTTGCCCGAAAAACCCGCTTGCTCACGCACGGCGGCCCTGCGTCGAGGAGACGTTAGAACTGCAAGCGCAACTGGAACTGAATATGACGTTCGGTCCCGGTCTGGGAACTGGTCACCTGGCCAAAGTTCGTGTCACCCAACGTGGCGTCGGGCGTGCCGAACTGCGGCGTGTTAGCGAGGTTGAACGACTCAGCCCGGAACTGCACCTTCCATCGTTCGGTAATATCGAAATCCTTGAAGATGGAAAAGTCGAGCGTACGAGTCGGCGGAGAGTTATTGGATTGCAGTCCCAAATTCCCTTGTGTTAGAGAAGCAGGCTCCAGAAAATTCGCCGTATTAAACCATTCGGTGGGATTGCGGCCGCCGGAGGGAGCCGCATCGGCGGTGGCTCCATTGACCAAATCAGGGAAGCAACTTGCCCAAACACCCTGGCAGCCATTCGCCCGCACGGTGTAAGGATTGCCAGTGTGAAGCGTCAGGATGCCATTGGCCTGCCAGTTGCCGACCAGCGTTTGCAGGAACTTGTTCATGTTCGCGCCGTAGGTTTGACCGCGGCCAAACGGAATCGCATAGTTGAATCCAGTAGTGATGTTATGACGGATATCCCAGGCCGCGCTGGAATAGGAAGTCGAAATGTTGGTGTTGTCCTTGTAGCCGAATCCATTCGATCCGCTGAGCGTCGTGCCGCTATTGGCTAAAGCGTGCCCGTACGTATAGGCCGCGATGAACTGCAGTCCATTGGACATCCGCTTTTCGAGTTTCGCGGTGAATGCGTCGTAGGCGCCAAAGCCGAACGATGCCGTTCCGGAGATACTGCCAATAAACGGGGCCGGGCGCAGGGAGTCGCAATTGATCTTGGTGTTGAGGGTTCCGAAGTTCGGACACGCGTTGAAATCGGGCTGCAGGAGCTGATGCGACGAATGGTTGCCCTGATAGCCGAGTTCAAGGGCCATGTTGCCCTTGATTTCCTGCTGCACGGCGACATTCCACTTCTGAACCATGGGGTTCAGGAAGTTTTGAGAGACGCTGCGCAGTTGAAGAGAGGACACCGGTGTCGTCGTAAAGACGGTAGTCGGATAACCAATCGCTACCCCGCCGGTTGCGTTGCCACCCGCGAAGAAGGGGTTCGGCGAAAACGCATCCACGCCGGCAGGCCGGTTTAACTGCGGTGATTCGTTAAACGGAGCCGACTCGCCACGGTTAGGATTGCCACCCTGGTTTTCTTCGCCGCCATAGAATATTCCGTACGCGGCACGAATGACCGTTTTCTCGCGGATGTTATAGGCAATGCCGACACGTGGACCGATATCCATTTTGTCCCACGGGATCATATATTGATCTACCTGGCCGCGAACCACCTTCACATTCGGGAACTTCGCTGGGAAAAGGGCGCCGGTCGTCGGATCGACATAGGGCTGGTTGAAATTGGGCGGCAGCGGCGCGTCCTGATTCGGGCCCTTCGGAATCTGTAGCGTAAGAGTGTCGTAGTCGAAGTTGGACTGCCTCGAGAACTTCTCGCCGATGGGTGACCACAATTCGTACCGAACACCCAGGTTCAAGGTGATCTTCGGGGTCAGCTTCCAATCGTCTTGCGCATAGAAAGCGTATGCCTTGCGCGTGGATGAAATGAAATTCGTTGTCGAGATCTGCCCGCCGTTCAGCGCGCCAAGCAGGAAGGAAGCCATTTCGTCGCCCGTATCGCCGCTTAACGTGCCGTTGAGTCCGCCGGCGTCCTTGGCGGTAGATGGAAATGCCGTTTCGTTGCGGCTAAAATTCATTTCGCCGAAGGCGTACGGCACCTGGAAGAACGGGAACTGGACGGGTTTCACCTCGGCGCCGAATTTCATCGAGTGGCTGCCCTTGGTGACAGAAACGTTCTGGATAAAGTCCCAAACGTTGTTGTATTCTTTCGTCGGAAGCCAGTCGTTGGTGCCCACCTGACGGTAGCGGCCCAAGCCGAATTGCGGTATGCCCCCCGGCAAAGCGGGTTGGTACCCTCCGATGCCTACGGCGGCATACTCATTCTGGTCGCTGTTCGAAGCTTTACGGGAGGTCACCAGCCGGCTGAAGCCGAGACGGGTTTCCGTGATGAGAGCGGGTGACCAGATACGCGTGTAGCCGAGCTGGGCGTTACGGCCAAGGTCGTCTTCGCCGGTGCCGTTAAAGTTAGCGGCATCCAGTGGCGACTGGAACGGCGGCGTACTGGTTTTAGTCGTGTTGGACCAGCTCAAGCTGCCGAAAATGCTGTCCTTTTCGTCGAGCGCATAATCGACGCGGACGTCACCCTGGTCTGTCACCAAGCCGCCGGGCGTAACCGTGTAGTAGTCGTTTTGGGGGACGTTGCCGGGCACCACGGGCTGATTGGTCGCGGGGTAGAGGGCCATCAGCTTTGCCGCAGCCGGATCGAACATGCTGGCCGGAATGGTGTTATTCGGGAATGGGTCTCGAACCTGCTGCCCGCCCACCATCCGCGTGGTGGCTGGATTGAAGATCTGGTTCTGCAGGATGGGGCGGCCGAGGGCATCTTGTCCGATCTGCTTTCCGAGAAGCTGTGAGAAATCGCCATGCGTCATGGCCTGCGTCGGGATGGTGAAGAAACCGCCGTAGCCGAGGTTTTGCACGGTGCCGCCGCTGGTTGCGATGCGCGTGCCCTGGTAGTCGCCGAAAATGAAGAGTTTGTTCTTGATGATTGGACCGCCAATGGCGCCGCCGAACTGATTCTGCTTGAAGACGTTGCGCGCGGAGCCCGCTTTATTGTTCTCCCAGCGGTTCGCATTCAGCTTGTCATTCTGAAGAATTTCGAAGACTACGCCGTGAACCTGGTTGGTGCCCGATTTCAGGTTGATGTCCACAACGCCGCCGGCGGCGCGGCCGTATTCAGCGTTATAGCCATTCGTCAGGATCTGCATGGCGCCGATGGCTTCGACCGAGGGGTTAATGACGAACGACTGCTGGTTGATGAAGTCGATAACGTTGACGTTGTTGTCAACGCCATTCAGCAGGAAGTTGTTTTCACCCGTGGAACGGACGCCATTTGCGGAGAAGTCGCCGCCAAGCGCGCCGCGGGCGCCGGGTTCGGCAGGCAGGACCCCGGGCGACAGGCGCGCGAGAAACGCGAACGTGCGCTGGCCGCCGAGGGGCAACTGCGTCACCTGCTGCGTATTCAAATTGGCGCCCTGTTGGGTGGTTTCCGTCTCGAGCAATGGCGCGGCGGCGGAAACTTCGACGGTTTGCGATGCGTTGCCGACTTGCAGCGTGACGTTGACGCCGTTTCGTCCGCCGGGGCTGATGATAATTCCTTTTTGCTCGGCTTTCTGGAAACCCGAGGCTTCCACGTCAATGGTGTATGTGCCGGGTTTCAAAAGCGGGCGGACGTAAGTGCCGGATGCGTCCGTCTGAACCTGATACGTCAGGCCAGTGGCATCTTCGGTAATAACTACCTTTGCATTTGGCACGGCGGCGCCTTGGGCGTCGCTAACAGTGCCGGTGATGGTGCCGAGATCGCGCTGAGCATATAGCATCGCGCCAGAAAGGAGCGCGAACAGAGCGAGAAGACATAAACTACGCAGCCGTGGCATAGGGGGTTCTCCCTGAAACAGACTTTAGAGAACCGTACCATATACTGCGATTCCGTTACAAGACGATTTTGTAAACCTTTACATCACATTAATGTATTTTAATCTTTGGCTCTTTTAAGGGGTAGAATGGCCGCTAGCACGTGTGGGACGGCCTCTCTTGAAACATGAGCACGCTTGCGAGCGCCAGTAAGATAAGTAATAGTGTAGGCGCTTACATAGAAACCTGCGCCTGGTTGGAAGGTGGTCGATGGACAGTCCGCTCCTTACGGTCGCGTTTCGATGCTCGCGAGCGGGCGTCTGAGCGTCGTGACGCGGGTCGCAGCCCGTTTCGATAGCAGCTTCTGTTGTTTCGGCTCCGTTCGGCAAGCCGTTTACTCTATGCTGGTAGCAACATGAAAGCGCTTCTACTTTCGGAATATAAACATCTCGCGTTGACGGATATGCCCGAGCCGGAAATCGGGCCGGAAGAAGTCCTGATCCGGGTGAAAGCGTGCGGCATCTGCGGAAGCGATGTCCATGGGTATGACGGCAGCACGGGGCGGCGAATTCCGCCGATCGTGATGGGCCACGAAGCCGCCGGTACGATCGCGGAAGTGGGGCGCAACGTGAAGGATCTGGTGGAAGGCGACCGGGTGACCTTCGACTCTACTGTTTTTTGCGGGCATTGCTTCTTCTGCCGGCGCGGGCAGGCGAATCTATGCGATCACCGCGAGGTGCTCGGGGTCTCCTGCGACGACTACCGGCGAGGGGGCGCCTTTGCGGAATATGTAGCCGTGCCGCGCCGAATCTGCTACCGGCTACCCCCGGAGTTGCCGTTTTCGCATGCCGCCATGATCGAGGCCATTGGAGTCGCGGTCCACGCGGTCTCGTTGACGCCAATACAAATCAACGATACGGCGGTTGTCATGGGCGCGGGCATGATTGGGCTGTTGACGCTGCAGGCCGCGAAGCTGGCGGGCTGCGGGCGCGTGATCTCAGTGGATGTGGACGATACCCGGTTGGAGGCCGCTCGAAAACTCGGCGCGACACATACCGTGAACGCGAAAGCCTTGGACACGCCGGAGCACGTGAAGGCGCTGACAGAGGGCCGCGGTGCGGATGTAGCGATTGAATGTGTAGGCGCAACGGCGACGATTCAAAACTCGATCGCGAGCGTGAGAAAAGGCGGAACCGTGACACTGGTCGGAAACATCACTCCGAACATCGAACTGCCGCTCCAGTCTGTGGTGGCTCGGCAAATTCGCGTGCAAGGCTCGTGCGCCTCGTCAGGCGAGTATCCGGCTTGCATCGATCTGCTGTCGCGCGGAGCAATTCGCGTGGAGCCGATGATTAGCGCGACAGCGCCGCTTGATAAGGGGCCGGAATGGTTTGAACGGCTTTACCGGGGTGAGCCGAATTTGATGAAGGTGGTGCTGGAGCCATAGACGGGAAGGGCCGGTTTCCTGCGAATAGAAGGCCGGCGAACTGAAGCGCGCGCCACACGAAATAACGAAACGGGAGGGTTATTCGCCCTCCCGTTTGTCGTGTCGATCGTGTTCGACCCTGGATTTGTGACTAGACAGTCCCCTTCGCATCGGGGCTTTTTCATTATAGACACAGACGCTCAGGCGATCTTTTCCGCAATGGACTTGGCCTGCACGAATTGCAGCAGATAATCGGGACCGCCTGCTTTCGAGTCGGTTCCGGACATATTGAATCCGCCGAACGGGTGCGCGCCGACCATGGCTCCGGTGCATTTCCGGTTGATGTAGAGATTACCGACAAAGAGCTGCCTGCGAGCTTGCTCCGCCTTCTCGGGATTTCCTGTGTAAACCGCGCCGGTCAAGCCGTATTCGGTGTCATTAGCAAGTTGCACGGCATGATCGAAATCGCTCGCCTTAGTTACGGCCAGCACGGGCCCGAAGATCTCTTCCTGGAAAATGCGCGCTTTTGAATCGACATCCGCAATGACGGTCGGCTGAATGAAATAGCCGCCGCCAGCGGACGCCTCCCCGCCTGCAACCAGGCGGCCTTCGCGCCTGCCCGCCTCAATGTAGCCGAGAATAGAATCCTTTGCGCGCGCGTTGATGACCGGGCCCATGTAGTTGCCGGGATCGTCCGAGGCCCCGACCTTAATCCGCGCGACCTTATCCGCGAGCTTTTCCAGAAACTCGTCATAGATCGCAGCGTCGACAATGGCGCGCGAGCAAGCGGAGCATTTTTGCCCCTGGTAGCCGAAAGCGGAAACGAGCACGCCCTGCACGGCCTCATCGATATCCCCTTCGCGGTCGACGACAATGGCGTCTTTGCCGCCCATCTCGGCGATGACGCGCTTGATCCAAATCTGGCCTTTTTGCGGCTTCGCAGCAAGTTCGTTGATGCGGAGGCCGACGTCACGCGAACCAGTGAACGAGACAAATCGCGTTTTGGGATGAGTAACCAGTGTGTCGCCAATGGCGGCTCCCGAACCCGTCAATAATGAAAAGCTCGCGGCCGGGAAGCCAGCTTCGATCAACGTCTCGGCAAATTTAGCGGCAATGGTCGGAGTGTCGCTCGACGGCTTGATGACGACGGTATTGCCGGTCACCAGGGCTGCGACGGTCATTCCGGCCAGGATCGCGAGCGGGAAATTCCACGGCGGAATGACGATGCCGGCTCCAAGCGGCAGATAGACCAGTTCGTCCCGCTCGCCGCTTAGCTGAACAAGCGGCTCAGGCCTGGACAGTTTCAGAGCCTGGCGGGCGTAGTATTCACAGAAATCAATGGCTTCGGATACATCCGCTTCCGCTTCGACCCACGACTTGCCCGCCTCAAACACCAGCCACGCATCGAACTCGTATTTTCGGGCACGAATGACCCCGGCCAGCCGGATCAACAGCGAAGCGCGTTCTTCAAATGTCGTTTGGCTCCATTCGGCAAAGTAGGCATGAGCCTTCTCAACGGCGTCGCGGGCGTCCTTTTCGGTTCCCTTTTGGTGTATGCCGACGACTTCGGCGGGATTTGAGGGATTCAGGGATTCGAGCTTCTCGCGGGAGCGTCGCCGCTCGCCTGCAATCAGGAGATCGTATTCCTTGGCGAACTCAGAGCGCACCTGCGCAAGAGCCTGCCGCATGGCCGCCGCATTTGCGGGCTGGGAAAAGTCAGTGTACGGTTCGTTTTGGAATGGCTTTGGGGAGAGGCTCGACGTGATAGCGGACATGGATCACCTCATTGGATGAAGCGAGAAGACGAAAGGATTGCCCGTACGGCGAACTGAAGTTCGCCGCGGCACGCTGAAGCGTGCGCCACTAAATTCTCAGAGGTTTTCGTCGATCCTACGCTCGGCGAGGCGGCGGCCTTCTTCAAACATCTGGGCGGCTTCTTCAGCGATTTCGCGGCCGCGCTCATAGAGGTCGCGGCCTTTTTCGAAAAGATCGCGGCTTCGTTCGATGAGGTCGTGTTTCGAACCCGCAACGCGCCGGCCGCCATCGCGAGCCTGGGTGGCCAATCTGTCGCGTATCTCTCCGCCCGATTCAGGCGCGAACAGCAGAGCCACGGAAAGGCCGAGCCCGGCGCCGCACAGAAACCACAGAACGTTGTTGCCGCCTTTGCCTTGCATCGCACGTCTCCTCTCTCCTCATTCTATCCGCCGGATTTCCAGTTCGATCAAGGCGGGCGGAGATCACATCCGATTTGCGAACAAGTACTTGCCACCGCTTTCGGCGACCAGATGCATCCGCGAAGCTCCCAGCAATTGCGTCAGCCGGGACACGTCCGGCTGTTCGGCGATGAGGTAATACCGGGCCGGTTCGGCCCACAACCGCAGTATGTCTTTGTCGTCGATAAACACGTGCGGCGCGTCGGGCGCATTCGATCCATATTCCAAATTGTTCACTCGCCCATTCAGCAGCAGGACGCTCTTGTCGG
Organism: Bryobacterales bacterium KBS 96; assembly: GCA_000381625.1. Taxonomy (GTDB): domain Bacteria; phylum Acidobacteriota; class Terriglobia; order Bryobacterales; family Bryobacteraceae; genus KBS-96. The sequence goes on along the minus strand of KB906767.1, from coordinate 4,016,296 downwards.
TGTAGAAAACGATCGAGGAGAACGTGTAGTACTGATCGTCGAAAACGATTGTCCCCGGAGCTGAATGCAGCAGAACGTTGGCAAGGGGCCGGGAAGAGAGATACGGGTCGAAGGTCACCATGGCGAGCCGGGCGGCGTGGAAAAGTACGACCATCATTGCCGCCAGACTCATATATGCCTTCCAACGGCTACTTAGGAACGCGCCAAGCGCCCCGATGGCAAAGGCGGCGGCCGCGAGCGCAAGCGGCCAGCGGAGATAAGCGAACGAGTCCATCGTCAAGTCGCTCATATGGCCGAGCGACAGGGTATATGCGGAAGGGTGTTGGGTTAATGCGCTGGAAATGTCGCCGGGATCGGGGATGCCGCGAGTCAGTATCAGAATGGCAACGCTCGCCACGCACGCAACCGCGGCCAGCACGGCAACGGAACGCAGCGGCCATTTCGAAATCTTACCGGGAGCGGCCATTGCGCATCCGATCAACAGCGCGAAGGCGGGGTAGCAGGGCATCGAGTAATACTCCTGCGTTGTTGAAAACGTAAAGAAGATGAGAACGAAGCCAATCCAAATGACTGCTAGCAGCCGTAACCGCGCAGCGCGATCCCGCACACCGTAACCGAGCCGAAGAGTGGACACGAGGAAGGCGCTCCACGGGAAGAGCCAGACCAGGTGCAGGAGCCAGAACCACAACCGAGGGACTGTATTGTAGTCGCGGGGGTAGCGCAGATTCAGGAAGCGGAGCAGGTGCTCGTTCACGAAATAGAACCACAAGAAGCCTTTGTATTCGCCGGGGCCGCTATGGAGGGTCGCCGCGAAATAAGGGGGGTTGCGAATGGTTGCGAGGACATGCCACGGTGCCGCAATGGCGAGAGCGAGCAATGCCCCGGACCCCAGGTGAAGTTTTCGCCAAACGGAGCGGCTTTTCCACTGCCCGGTGAGCAACAGATAAACGAGAGCGATGCCAATGGGAAAAACGGCGGCGATGAGACCCTTCAGCAAGATGCCGATGGCGATGCTCGCCGGACAGACCGCGGCCCACAACCAAGCACGTTTTTCTCCATCGTCCAGAGCGCGAAGAAATGCCCAGAGAGACAGCGCAATGAAAAGCGTGAGGCAGACATCGGGTATCAGGACTCTCGTGAAGAGAAACATGCCGATACAGGTGGCGATCACGAGGCCCGAGTAGAATCCGGCTGGCGGTGAAAACGCCCAGCGGCCCATGCGAGCGGTTAGCCAGGCCAGCAGCACGCAGGAAACGACCACGGGAATCCGCGCCACCCAGTCATGCGCGCCGAAAATCTTGAAGCAGACCGCGATCGCCCAGTACCAGAGCGGCGCTTTTTCCAGGTAACGGACGCCATCGAGCGTGGCCGTCACCCAATCGCCGGAACTTAGCATATTGCGGGCGATTTGCGCCTGCACCGAATCGACATCGTCCATCAGGGAGGGCGGGCTGATGGCGCATCCGGCAAAAATAACAATGGCGATGAGAACGACTACCCAGCAACTGAACCGATGACGGCGCCACGTTCCACTTCGGACGTGGTCTGAGTCTCGATCTTCCAGCGATGAATCCACAGATGCAATGTTAATAAGCCCCACAGATGGTACCCAAGATTGGCCTGGCGAGAGAGATGCCGCTCAACTAGGCGATGAATAATGATGGGAGAGAACAAGCCGGCTTCCGCGACTGAATCGAACGAAAGCGCATCGTGCAGCAACGGAAGAAGCGGACCGCGAAGCCACTCGTGAGCGGGAATATCCAGGCCCTCCTTCGCACGGTTGCAGGCAAAAGGAGGAAGTTTTCCCCTCATGAGCTTCCGCAAGACGTATTTCGTCCGGCTGCCTCGCACCTTCAGGGAAAGCGGAAGCCGGGCGGCGAACTCGACAATGCGGTGGTCCAGAAAGGGTGGCCGCAGCTCGATGGAATGCGCCATGCTCATGCGGTCGCACTTGTGCAAAATATCGTCCGGCAGATAGCAGTGCTGATCGATGAATAGATATCGATTCAGATCGCCGCGTGTATCCGGTCCAGCCGCCAACTTGGAAAAAAGCGCGCCGAGCGGTTCGGGATCGGTATCGAAGAACTCCCGCTGCTCGCGGCGAGAAAACGTGCCATTCCAGAAGAAGTGCGCTTCGTCGGCAGGCAACAGCGCCCCCGCAAGAAAGCGCTTCACTTTATATTCAAAGCCGATCTTTTCATCCGAGACGGGTAGGCGTTCCACCGCTCTGGCGGAACGGCGAAGCACCGCGCGCGGGAGCAAGCGGGCGATGCCCGCGTAGCGATCCGCCAAGTACGTCTGATAGCCGCCGAAAATTTCATCCGCGCCTTCACCGCTCAACGCTACTTTGACATGGCCCGCCGTCAATTTAGACAAGAACCAAACCGGAAGCGCCCCAGCATCGGCGGACGGCTCGTCCGAATAATAAGCAAGCTCGTGAATCGCGCTCGTCAGGTCAAGATCGCGATTCAGATCGAGCTCGCGGTGCGTCGCGCCATAATGAGGCGCCAAACGCCGGAAATAGCCGCTCTCGTCGCATTTCCTGCCTTCAAACGAGAGAGAAAACGTTTGAACCGGACGCGAAGAATGCGCCGCGCTGTAGTGCAGGATGGTTGAGGAATCCAAGCCTCCACTGGCCCAGACGCCTACCGGGACATCCGCCGCGAGATGCTCCCGCACGGATTGGGAAAGCAGGTAATCCAACTCCGAACAGGCATCTTCCAAATGAATGGGTTCGGGAGAACACGTATTACGCCAGTAGGCTCCCGTGGTTATTCGTCCGTTGCGGCACTCCAGCCATTTGCCCGGCTCGAGTTTCTCGATCCCTTCTACAAGGGTCAACGGGCCCGGCACATAGTTGAGCGAAAGGAAATAGCCCAGAGCCCGTTTGCACAACAATCGCGGAAGATGATCGTGCGCGAATATGCTCTTTAGCTCGGAACCGAAGAAAATGTTGCCCTGATTAACGGTGAAATACAGCGGTTTGATGCCGAGGCGATCGCGCACCAAGACCAGGCGCCGGGTTTGTTCGTTCCAGATTGCGGCCGCGAACATACCGCGGAAACGTGAGAACGATTCGACGTCCCATTCAATAAACGCCCGGAGAGCAACTTCGGTATCGCACCTGGAATGGAAGCGATGTCCCAATTCTTCGAGCTCGGAACGAAGCTCGCCGTGGTTATAGATCTCTCCATTGAAGGCAATGACGGAATCCCCGGAGTCCGACCGCATCGGCTGCTCGCCGCGTTCAAGATCGACGACTTTGAGCCGGACGGACCCGAGTGAAATGTGCGGCGATTCGAATATATCCTGTTGATCCGGGCCGCGATGGCGCAGACTCAGCGTCGATTTCCAAATTGCGCCGGTGTCCACTCGCCGGTCAAGATGCGTATACCCCGTTATTCCACACAAGACCCATCACCCCCTTCACTTCCCCGGCAGCGCCACGGACGCATCCGTGGACACCCCAAAGTACACTTAACTTCCCCAAGCCAAGCGTTAGGCGCACACGTGAGCGATCCGGCAGCATTCTACCGCTTCCCCCGAACTCAGCTCAATGCAGTATGTCGCATTTTACCCGAAGAATCTGAAAAAACAATGAAAGAAATGGAAGAGAGGAATTGAGCGATTCTTCAGATTACGAGCGCATGGTGATCTCACGTTTATGAGAACGTTGATTGCGATTTCGTTTGTAGTATTCGTCGCGCCCGCGGATGAAGGCGAGACGAAGCGCGATTAAAGCAGCCGGTTACGGGTTATTGCTTCGCAACCGACTCATGAACAGCAGGCCGGCTGCTCGGCCTCCGCGGCGCGGGGCAGCAGTCGGTGGCGCAGATGTGGTGGCGTGGCCCGTATTTCCCAATTGCCAGCATCGGCGCGCCCAGAACTCGCTCGGTTATCAGTTCGCGGATCATCCGTATGAACATGGGATGTGTGCCGACGGTGTCGGCTCGTATCAGCGTGATGCCTAATTCAAGCGCCAGGTCTTTGGCTTCGACATCCAGGTCATACAGCACTTCCATGTTGTCCGACAGGAAGCCGATGGGAGCGACGACGACGTGCTTAATCCCCATTTGAGGGAGGCGTTCGAGGTACTCGAGGACGTCAGGTTCAAGCCATGGCTGGCTGGGAGTGCCGCTGCGGCTTTGGAACGCGAGCTTCCAGTGCTCAACCCCGCTTGCTTCCGCAACAAGGCGGCAGGCCTCTTCGAGTTGCTGGTGGTAATCGCTGGTCTGCGCCAGAGCGAGCGGGATGCTGTGCGCAGTGAAAACGACATAGGGAGGCTTGGCGTGCGGAAGCTTCGTGAGGGCCTCCCGGAGCCGATCGGCTGACGCTTCAATGAAATGGGGGTGATTGTAGAACACACGCAGCTTCTCGACCCGCGGCGATCCTTCACCAACGGCGGCCTGCGCGTCAGCGATATTCTCGCGATACTGCCGGCAGCCTGAATACGAGCTATAGGCCGATATCACGAACGCGAGCGCGTTACGGATTCCATCGTCGCGCATTTGCCCGATGGCATCGCGCAGAAACGGGCGCCAGTTCCGGTTGCCCCAGTAAATGGGGAGGTCCGGCCCGTGGTCGGCGAGTTCACGCCGCAGCGCGGCAATGAGATCGCGGCACTGCTGGTTAATAGGGCTGACACCACCGAAGCGATCATAATGTTCTGCGACCGCGAGCAAACGCTCACGCGGGATGTTCCGTCCGCGCGCCACATTCTCGAGAAACGGCATGACGTCTTCGGGGCGCTCGGGCCCTCCGAAAGACACGATGAGAAGAGCATCGTACGGGACGTTATTCTCCAGAGGCATCCAATACCAGACTAGCCTTTGACGCTTTGCGATACTGAATGCGCAGCACGCCGTTTGTGCGCCCGTCGATGACCTTTCCGCTTCCATCTCCCTATCCTCCCGATGTAGATGCGCATATCTGGCGCGGATATCGTCCGGTCCGAGGCCAGCTCAGCCTGGGGCTGTTGATGCGGCGCGCGGATGAGGCGGAGCAGTGGGCCGCGCGAGTGCTGAACCTGTTGATTGCGGACCCCGCGCTCAAAATTGATGTCGTGTTTCGGGCCGCCGGCCTGCCAGTCGAAAACACTCGCGACAATGTTCGGTTTCGATCCCTTCGAAGCGGGCGCAGGGCGACTCCCTTTCAGGCTGTTCGACTGTCGGTCCGGCCCGCGTGCTGCTTCATCGACGTGGAATATGACGCCGAGCGCCGGGCGTTCACAGAGGAAGCTCGCGAAGCCATTCGGAAACGGGATTTGGACGTGCTGCTCTGGCTCGACAGCCACGCTCTTCAAGGCGATTGCAGTGGATTGGCACGACTCGGCGTGTGGGCTTTCTATTTCGGCGGTCCGGAAAAACGTCTCGCATACCCACCACGTGAGGACGCCAGCGTCATTGCAGTGCAGAGGCACACTGAGCGGTTCCAGGACGGCGAACTGCTGGCATGGCACACCGGCCCAACCGACCCGTCCTTATCATTTGCCAAAACTGAGGACCGGTTGTCGGAGATGGCAGGTCCGATGCTAATCCGCAGCTTGCTCGATACGTTGGAATGCCCGGATCGTTTTTGTGGGAAAGCAGGTTCCGCAGAACCGCCGACTCTATCGAGGATGTCCGCTCCGTTGAAGACGGCCGCTCCTTTACAGTCGCGGTCTGGTGCAGGCACTCCGCCGCCTTCATCGCCATCACCGCGATCGGCGCACGGCATGAGTGTTTGGATAAGGCGCCGTGCCGGGCGATGCGAGCGGTCGTTCATCGCGCTCCGGCGCAAAGACAAAGCGGCCAATTGGCCGTTTCTCATCGACGGATTCGTCGAATTGGAGAAGCCGCGAGGCAGTAGGTACGCCGATCCATTTCCGATTGAACGCGAAGGGAAGCACTGGCTTTTCGTCCAAGAGACACCACAGGGGACATCGAAGGGACGTATCACATGTTTCGAAATTCTCGACAGCGGCCATCTCGGTGAGCGCCGCGTGGCGCTCGACGAGCCGTATCATCTTGCCTATCCGTGCGTTTTTGAGCATGGGGGCGACTGCTTTCTATTACCCGACACAGCGGCGAACAATACTGTTTTGCTTTATCGGGCAATCCAGTTTCCGCACCGGTGGGAACTCGCCAGTTGTTTGGCGCAAGGTAATGCCGTAGGCCGGACAACGCCGCTGTTTCTGGACGGGCTGTGGTATTTCTTCACGAGCACGAAGGAAATAGGCCGCGAAACGTTTTTGTTCTATTCCGAAAAGCTGGAAGACCCGTGGCGGTATCACCCAGCGAATCCCATCTGTTCCGACGCTTGCCGGGCGCGAGTTGCGGGCGCGTTGTTCTATCGTGACGGCAAGCTGATTCGTCCTTCGCAGGACTGCGGTCACGCGATCGTATTCAACGAAGTGACTCGGTTGTCGCCGAGCGAATACTCAGAGCTCCCGCTACAGAGAATATCGCCGGATTTGCGCCCCCACGCAATTGGAATCCGTACTTATAATAGCGACGGAACGTACGAGGCGATTAATGGCTATGGTCGGGCCGCCGGGATTTGAACCCGGGACCTCTTGCACCCCAAGCAAGCGCGCTAGCCAGGCTGCGCCACGGCCCGAATCTTACTAGTCTATCGCAGCACTTCTTTCGAACGCTCCGGCGAGTCGTTATGCTGGAAGCCATGCTGGTTCGCTTCACCGCCACGGCGGCTATCGTCGCCGTATTCACTCCGTTTCTAATGCGTGCCCAAGAGCTGCATATATCCGGTGAGAAGATCCGGGCGCACGTGAAATACCTGTCGAGCGACGATCTGGAAGGCCGGGGCGTCGGAACGCGCGGCGGGCGCCTGGCGACGGAATATATTGCTTCGCAGCTACAGGCGGAAGGCGTGAAGCCGGGCGGCGACCATGGGTCATATTTCCAGCGAGTGCCGCTCGTCGGAGTTACTACGCTTCACACCGCGACTCTGACCATTGCCGGTAAACGTGGCCGATCCGTTCTGCGTTATGACCGGGATTTCGTAGGCGCGCCGCAGGCCCAGACTCCTCGTGACAATTTCAATGCGGAGGCAGTGTTCGTCGGCCACGGCATTGCCGCGCCAGAGTACGGCTGGGACGACTACAAAGGCGTGGACGTAAAGGGCAAAGTCGTCGTGTTTTTTACGAACGAACCTCCTTCGACCGACCCGACGTTTTTCGGCGGCCGCGCCCTGACGTACTACGGGCGGTGGACTTACAAGTTCGAAGAGGCGACGCGCCGCGGAGCCGTGGCGGCGCTCATCATTCACACAACGCCCACAGCCGGTTATGGATGGGGAGTCGTACGAAGCTCCGGCAGCGGCGAGCATTCGGAGGAGGCGCTCAATCCAGGACAGCGAGCGTTGAAATTCGCGGGATGGGTGACACAGAGCGCCGGGGCTAAGCTTGTCGCATCGACTGGCAAAACAGTCGATCAATTGCTCACGCTGGCGAATCAAAAATCGTTCCGCCCCATGCTGCTAGGCCGCATTACCGGGCGAATTCCGGTGAAGCTGCGGCAAATCGAAAGCCGGAACGTGATTGGACGCGTGGAAGGCTCCGATCCATCGCTCGCTCCGCAGGCGGTCATCTTCACCGCGCATTGGGATCACTTCGGGATCGGCGTACCGGTCAACGGAGACCGCATTTATAACGGAGCGGTCGACAACGCCACGGGATGCGGCATGGTGCTCGACATCGCCCGGGTGTGGGCGGCGCTGCCGAAGAAGCCGAAGCGAAGCGCGCTGTTTTTATTTGTGACCGCGGAGGAATCGGGGCTGCTGGGCTCCGATTATTACGGCAAGCACCCGACCGCGCCGGCGGGAAAAACCGCTTTGGACATTAACTTCGACGCCTTCTTCCCGTTCGGAAAAACTCGGGATGTGAGCGTCACGGGAGCGGAGCGGACCACGCTCTGGCCGATGATTCAGCGGGACGCGCAAGCGATGCATCTCGAGATTAAGCCCGATTCGGAGCCGGAACAAGGTCATTACTATCGTTCGGATCATTTCTCGCTGGCGCGAGTGGGCGTTCCAGCGTTTTCAATCTCGGCCGGTACGGAATATCTCGGAAAACCGGCAGATTTCGGCTCGACGGCATTTGAGCAATACAACAACGAACACTACCATCAACCATCGGATGAATATCGGGACGATTTGAACTTCGGCAGCATGGTGCAAATGGCGGAATTCGGGCTGCGCGTTGGCATGGATGCCGCGAACATACCGAAGCTGCCAACCTGGAAGCCCGGCGATGAATTTCTAAAGGCGCGCCAGCAGAGCGGAGTCCGGTGACCGGCTGGCCTATCCGTTCACCGTCTTCGGGATTTTCACGGCATCTTTGCCGAACCGGCCGATCAATTCGTCTTCGAAGGCGAAATCGGGTTTCGGAAAATTTCGATGCTTCAGATAGGCTTTATAGGTTTCCTTCAGTCCTATCGGAAAATCGGTTGGGTGATACGCCAACATCCGCTGCGCTTTGGTAATCACCTGCGTGATCGCGGGAAGGTCGAAATAGTAGCCAAAGTATAGCTTCGGACCGAACGGGCTGCCCCCCGCTTGCAAGATGCGATCTCGGGGAATGGAAACCAATTCCGGTTCCTTTGCGGCCGCGGCCCGGGCAAATTCCAAAACAACTTCATGCTGCGTAAGCGCGCGGGCATTGGCTGCATTGAATGCGTGCCCGATGGCGTTGCGCGACTCGAGCACCCGAATCGCCAGCTTAACCAGGTCGGAAACGTAGACAAACTGCATCAGACGGTGACCATCACTGGGCAAGATGATCTTGCGGCCGGCACGGAATCTGTCCCAGAAAAAAGCTTCGCGATAGAAGGGATTGCCCGGGCCGTACACGTAAGGCGGCCGGAGCGTAACGATGGGAAAGCCGGTGCGTTGGTGCAGGCGAAACAGGGAGCGCTCGCTCATCGCTTTGTTCCGAACATAGGCATCGGGATGATCGTCGGGGGCCAGCGCATCGCCCTCATGATGGTTCAGCCCGTCGCCATACGCCGCCACGCTCGACATGAAAATGTACCGCGACACGTGGCCGTCAAACAATAGCGCGGTGGCTTCGACCTGGGAGGCCGTCGTTCCGTGCTCCCAGTCGTATGCAATGTCAAAAATGGCATCGAAACGCGTTTTGCCGACAGCCTTCCGTACGGTCTCAATCTCGTTGCGGTTGGCCACGAGATTCCTGACTTTCTTGCTGAAGGAGTGCCGGGATTTGCGATGCAGGATCGAAACCTCATGGCCTGACCTGGCAAGCTCCGTTACCAGTAGTTTCCCAATAAACGCAGTACCCCCGATGATGAGAATCTTCATCGGGGGTACGCCGCCAGCGTGAGAATTGCCGCTGTTAGTCGTAATATTCGAGGCCGAGATGTGTGATGAGTTCTTCACCTTGCATCCAACGAAGCGTATTTTTGAGCTTCATCAATTGGATGAAAATATCATGTTCCGGATACAATCCGGGAGCGGTCATTGGACCCTTGAAGTAAAACGACAACCATTCCTGTATACCTTTCATGCCCGCGCGCTGGGCGAGATCGAGAAATAGTACTAGATCGAGCACCAGTGGCGCTGCGAGAATAGAGTCGCGGCAAAGGAAATCGATCTTGATCTGCATCGGATAGCCAAGCCATCCGAAGATGTCGATGTTATCCCAGCCCTCCTTGGCATCCCCGCGTGGCGGATAGTAGTTGATTCGGACCGCGTGATAGAGGTCGCTATACAACATGGGATAGAGATCCGGTTGCAGGATCTGTTGAAGAACCGACAACTTAGTCTCTTCTTTGGATTTGAATGAGCCTGGGTCTTCAAGCACTTCGCCATCGCGGTTGCCAAGAATGTTTGTCGAGAACCAGCCGTTCAGACCCAGCATTCTGGCTTTGAAGCCGGGGGCCAGCAGAGTTTTCATGAACGTCTGGCCGGTCTTGAAGTCCTTGCCGCAAATCGGCACTTCGTTTTCGCGGGCAAGCGCAAGCAGGGCGGGAGTGTCAGTGGTCAGGTTGGGCGCGCCGTTCGCGAAAGGAACACGTAATTTGAGGGCAGCGTAGGCGTAGATCTGGCTGGGAGATATTTCGGCGTCGTTCTCGCAAAGGCCCTTCTCGAAAGCTTCGACCGATTGGTGGACGGCAGCGGGCTTGTGATGCACTTCCGTCGAGCCGCACCAAATCATGACCAGACGGTTGCAACCGTTATTTCGCTTAAAATCTCGAATGTCCTGCATCAGGGCTTCGGCCATTTCCATCTTGGTTTTGCCCTGTTTCACGTTGGGTCCGTTGATGTTGCGGACGTATTCGTGGTCGAAAACGGCCTTCATCGGCTTGATGGCCGATAACGGTTCTTCGAGCTGTTCGAGAAGAGGCCGATCCAGTACTTTCGCCCTTGAGGCCGCCTGGTAGGCATCGTCCTCATAGATGTCCCAAGTGCCGAATGCCAGGCATTCCAGCGGCGCGAGCGGAACGAACTCTTTGATCCGGGGCACGCGATTATCAGTCCTCTTGCCGAGGCGCACGGTGCCGAGTTGTGTCAGAGATCCGACCGGCTGGCCTAAGCCGCGTTTTACGGCTTCGACGCCGGCAATGAAAGTGCTGGTGACGGCGCCCATTCCAGGGACCAGGATGCCGAGCTTTCCGGTGGCCGGGGCGATTTTCACATTGGGCTGCGTGGACAAAGCGAAGAGACTCCTTTATCGAGGGGGCGTGATCAGATGTGGGTTGATGCATGTAAACCATTGAGAGGACAAGGTTGCGCGCATCCTTCGCTATACTAACACCTAGGATGTCTCTGAAAGCTTCCGGGACAATTTCCGCACTGATAGTCGACGACGAGCAACTTGCCCGCGATGAGTTGTCCTACCTGCTGAAGGATTTCCCCGAAATTGAATTGGTGGACTGTGCCTCGAACGGCCTCGAGGCCGTGGACATGATCGAGACTCTGGAGCCGGATCTCGTGTTTCTCGACGTGCAGATGCCGGGGCTGGACGGCTTGGGCGTAATACGCAAGCTCAGGGAAATGGGCGTCACGTTGCCGCATTTTATTCTGGCTACTGCGTTCGACCAGTATGCTGTGGAAGCATTCCGGCTGGAAGCGATGGATTACTTGCTGAAGCCCGTCGACAAGGAGCGGCTGGGCGTCACAATCGAACGCGCCCAAAGGATTGTCGAGGCAAAACAGAGCGCCGATAAACCCGTCGATTCCGCTCCCGAGGCCAAGCCGGCGCTACAGCGGACGAAGCTGCTGGTGCGAAGCGCGAACCGCAACCTCATTGTCGACGCGAACGACGTGATTTACGCGACGATTGATGATGGCCTGATCACGGTCGTGACCACCCAGGTAGAGGGACATTCCAACTACCGGACGATTGAGGAACTGCAGTCGAATCTCGATCCGAATGTGTTCTGGAGGGTCCACCGCTCGTTCCTCGTCAACATCAACCGTATCCGCGAAGTGGTGCCGTGGTTCAAGTCAAGCTTCCAGCTCAAGATGGATGATAAGAAGCAGACCGAAATCCCGGTGAGCCGCATCCAGACGAAGCGCCTGCGATCGCTGCTGAAGCTATAGTTGGCTTCAGTTCCAGATCACTCAACCTCTCCGATACAGAAATACGCATGGCTCGTGCCGGCTATCGCCGCCGTCATTCACGGAGTACTGGACTGGGGTTTTGGCGCCGCTCCAGAGCGAGCCGGCCGCATGCTCGCCATCTTTCCTGAGCGCGTAGAACTGGATGTCCAACTTCGCAAGTTTCGATTTGTCGTCGTTGTAGTTCCGTGAGACGCGCTTCAGCGCATCCATGACGGCGTCCTTCGGATGCATGCCGTGACGCATGTTCTCGACAACGGTATGGCCGCCGGCGATCCTGATGTTTTCTTCGCCAACCCCCGTTGAACCGGCGCCGCCGACATCCTGATCGAGGAAAAGTCCCGCTCCGATGATCGGGGAGTCGCCTACCCGGCCTGGAATCTTCCAGGCAAGCCCGCTGGTTGTGGTGACGCCCGACATTTCGCCTTTCTCGTTTAACGAGAGGCAGTTAATCGTCCCGTAGGTCGGGTGGATAGCCTTATCCCATGCCCAGGCGAGCGTGTTTTCATCGACATCTGGAAATGCCTCCTTCAGCCGCTTCAGGGGAACGTTTTCCGCGGTGAGGTTTTGGTCCATGGAGATCCAGTTATTGAAGGCGCTCGGGCTGCGCAGAGATTGCTTCCAGACAAGCCACGCCAAACGCGATTTCTCAGTCAACAGATCTTCTTCTTTGTAGCCATACGCTTTCGCAAAGCGGGTGGCTCCTTCGCCGACAATCATGACGTGCGTCGTGTGATCCATCACGAGCTTCGCGATCTTCGATGGCGTTTTGATGCCGCGAATGGCGCCAACGGCGCCACACCGGCGCGTGGGGCCGTGCGTAACGCACGAATCCAACTCCGGAACACCATCTTCGTTCGGAAGGCCGCCATAGCCGACAGAAGTATCGTTTGGATCGAGCTCAACGATGTTGACGCCGGCGATGACGGCATCGAGCGTATCCGCGCCTTGCTGCAGCATCTCCATCGCTTTCCTGCAGGATGCGAGGCCATTCGCGCTGGAGATGACGACGCGCTTGCCTCCCGCTCCGCCACCGGATTGAGGAAGCGCGGGAGATGCAGCCGCAAGGGCCGCCGAATTTAATAACCACTCGCGACGATTCAACATGACTCAGTGGTTGTATCACAGGGGAAAGGGGTTGGCATGTTCGGTCGAGGAAATGAGCCGGGCGGACGTCACTACTCGGCCGGTGGCCTGTACGCCGCCCGAGCCCGATACGCCGAATCTCGTATACGCGCCGTGCTTGCACACGTCCAAGCTGGCGGACTCGCTAAACTAACAACTTCAATGACTGAATCGGTTTCCCCAGCGCGCTCGGTGAGCGGCGCCATCAGCGTTCCCGGCGATAAATCTATTTCTCACAGATACGCGATGCTCACTTCCATTGCCGAAGGTGAGTCGCGCATTCTCAACTACTCGACGGGCGAGGACTGCCGGTCGACGCTCGCCTGCATGTCGCAGCTCGGCATTGCGCACGAGTTCGCCGATAAAGACGGCCGGCGTGAATTGATCGTCCATGGCAAGGGCACTCACGGCCTCCAAGCTTCGAAAAACGCTTTGGACGCGGGCAATTCGGGATCCACCATCCGCATGCTCTCCGGCATCCTCGCCGCTCAGCCGTTCACCACCACGATTTTTGGAGATGAATCTCTGTCCCGCCGCCCGATGAGACGCATTATGGCGCCGCTTGCGGAAATGGGAGCGCATATTGAAGCAACCAACGATCAATATGCTCCGCTCACGATTCATGGGCGCGCATTAACGGCTATCACTTATGAGCCTCCCGTCGCCAGCGCGCAGGTGAAGAGTTGCGTGCTGCTGGCGGGACTCTATGCGAATGGCGAGACGGCCGTTATAGAACCAGTGCGGACGCGCGATCACACGGAGATCGCGCTTCGTGAACTCGGAGCCGATATCAGCACGGAGCGACGGACGGTGCGAATCAGAGGAGGCGCGCCTTTGCACGGGAAGCCTTTAATCGTGCCGGGAGACATCTCCTCCGCGGCCTTTTTTTTGGTCGCGGCATTGCTCGCAAAAGAAGCGAACCTGGTAATTGCAAATGTAGGATTGAACCCCACGCGCACTGCTTTGCTCGATTTTCTGAAGTCGGTCGGCGCATCCATCAAAATCCTGAGCGTCGAGAGCGCGAACGGCGAGCTGATCGGGAATCTACAGGTTCGCAACTCTCGGATTCGCGGTGGAACCATCAGTGGAGCACTAACGGCCGCGCTGATCGACGAGATACCGGTACTTTCGGTTTTGGGCGCCGCCAGCCAGGATGGATTTGTTGTGAAAGATGCCGCCGAACTCCGCGTCAAAGAGACGGACCGGATTGCCACGGTGGCCGAGAACATGAAGCGCATGGGTATTCAAGTTGAGGTAAAGCAGGACGGATTGGAAATACCGGGAAAACAGACTTTCCACGCCGCGGAGCTTGACTCATTCGGAGATCATCGCATCGCGATGGCGTTTGCGGTGGCTGCGCTTGCGTCGGACGGCCCCTGCCTCATTCACAACGCCGAGGCTGCGTCCGTTTCCTATCCCGAGTTTTACCGCACGCTACGGGAGATCGCGCAATAGAGGCGCACCGTATGGAAGACTCGATTGATCCCGACCTGACGCACGAATGTCTTATCCACGACTTGAATAATGTGTTTGAGACGATCACGGAAGCCGCGGAGTTGTTGAGCTCCGACCGGCAATGGCGTTCTCTAGCGGCTACGCTGCGGCGCAGCGTCGACCGCGGCAAGCGGCTGGTGGGAGCGATTCCAGATCACACGCCGGATCTTGCGGCCGTCATCGACGACGCCATTCAATCAGCCCAGGACTTTTGCATTACGGCGCGCAAGCCGCGTATCGAGTTCCTGGCGAACCTGAGCGCCGGCATTCCGCTGCCCGGCTCCGCCAAAGAATGGGAACGCGTGTTTGCAAATCTTTTTCTGAACGCCGCGCAGGCATTCCGGCGTCCAGGACTTATTGAGATCGCCGCCGAGCGCGAGGAGGACAATCTAAAGATCCTGGTGGCCGATAACGGGCCGGGCATACCGGAAGAAATACTTTCGCGTGTTTTTCGGCCGAATGTTTCGACAAAACCGGGATCAACGAGGCGGTCGGGTCTTGGTCTTCACATCGTGGCATCGATCGTAAGGCGGTATGACGGCAAAGTGACGGCCGGCAATCGCGAGAAGAGCAGTGGAGCGGTGTTCACGATCTCGCTACCCTTCGCAACGGCGCGCAGTCAAGCTGCCGAACAGTAATGCCCGCGCATGAATTTTCTTTGTATTCACAATCACTTCTATCAGCCTCCCCGCGAGAACCCCTGGCTCGAAGCCGTCGAGCTTCAGGATTCGGCCTATCCGTACCACGACTGGAACGAACGCGTTACGGCAGAATGCTACGCGCCAAATGGCGATGCGCGCATTCTGGACGGCGAAAAACGCATCGTCCGCATCGTAAATAACTACGCTCACATCAGCTTCAACTTTGGGCCAACGCTTCTTTCCTGGATGCAAAGGCACGCGCCCGAAACGTATCGCAGAATAATCGAGGCCGACCGCGAGAGTCAGAAGCGATTTGGCGGACACGGGTCCGCGTTCGCGCAAGCTTATAACCACATGATCCTTCCGCTCGCGAATTGCCGCGACAAATGGACCCAAATCCAATGGGGCCTTGCGGATTTCCGCAGCCGGTTCGGACGCCCTCCGGAATCAATGTGGCTGCCCGAAACGGCCGCCGATATTGCATCGCTCGAGCTCGTGGCAAAGGCAGGTTTGAAGTTCGTAGTGCTGGCGCCGCATCAAGCCAAGGCGACGCGTCCGCTCTCCGGCGGCGACTGGCTCGATTGCACGGGTAGCCGGATCGATCCTTCCCGCGCGTATCTCTGCCGCCTGCCAAGCGGACGGTCCATCACCCTGTTCTTTTACGATGGCCCCGTTTCGCAGTCGGTCGCGTTCGAAAAACTGCTCGACAATGGCGAGAAATTTGCCAATCGCCTAACCGGCGGATTTTCCGACGACCGAACCGGACCGCAGTTAATGCATATTGCGACCGACGGCGAAACCTACGGCCACCATCATCGCCACGGGGAAATGGCCCTTGCCTATGCTCTGGATTACATTCAGAATCGCAAGCTCGCGCGGCTGACCAACTACGGCGAATTTCTCGAGCTAGTTCCGCCAAGGCACGAGGTGCAAATTTACGAAAACACGTCGTGGAGCTGCGTACACGGGGTCGAACGCTGGCGGGCGGACTGCGGCTGCAATTCGGGCCGGGCAGGCTGGAATCAAACATGGCGGAAGCCTCTTCGCGAAGCCCTCGACTGGCTGCGCGATAAGACCGCTCCGCTGTATGAGAGCGTCGGAGCGCGATATCTAAGAGATCCATGGGCCGCGCGCGACGCCTACATTTCCGTTCTTCTTGATCCGTCTTCCGAAAACCGGCTGCGCTTTATCGAGCAGCAGTTTCTGCCGGCCGTTGAACCCGTCGGCGTTATCACAGGCTGGAAACTTCTCGAAATGCAGCGGCACGCGATGCTGATGTACACAAGCTGCGGCTGGTTCTTCGACGAGCTTTCGGGACTGGAGACCATACAGGTCATTCAGTATGCCGGGCGCGTCGTGCAACTCTTCGAGCAGACACTGGGACCTCCCGTGGAATCTCAATTTCTGGAATTACTGGCGAAAGCGAAAAGCAATATCCCCGATTGCGGCGACGGCGCTGCGATCTATCGCAAGTATGTAAAGCCAGCCATTGTGGATCTCGAAAAAGTAGGCGCTCACTATGCGATCAGCTCTCTGTTCGAGCCATACGGGGATGAGACCGAGATCAATTCATACACGGTTCGCCGCATCGATTACCATGTGCGTGAATCCGGCAAGCTGCACCTCACGGTCGGAAAGGCTTTGCTGACTTCACGAGTAACGGAGGAATCGCAGGTGCTCGCGTTCGGCGCGGCGCATTTCGGGGATCACAATGTGATCGGCGCTGTGCAGGCGTTCGAGGATGGCTTTGAATATGAGAAGCTGCTCGCCGATCTGACCGATGCATTTTCGCGGGCGGAAACACCCGAAGTCGTGCGACTCCTGGACCGCGGCTTCGGTGAGCGGACGTTTTCCCTTAAGTCGCTGTTCAAGGATGAGCAACGCCGCATTCTGAAGAAGATTCTTTCTTCGACGATGGCCGAGACCGAAAACTCGTACTTGAATCTGTACCAAAATCACGCTCCGTTGATGCGCTTTATCAGCGGCCTCGGCTCCCCCATTCCGAAGGAACTCCGCGCCACCATCGAGTACGCTTTGAACAGCCTGTTGCGCAGGGCGCTCGGCGTCGACGAATTAGACGCGACTCGCATCGGAATCTTGCTTGCGGAGGCTCGGGATCACAAGATCGGCCTCGATGTAACGACTCTGGAGTTTACTCTGCGTAGAAACCTGGAGCGAAGCGCCAACCGGTTCGCGGCCGATCCGGCCTATCAGCCGTCGGTTGAGAATTTAAAAATAGCCGTAGCGATCGCGAAACAGATGCCCTTTCCGGTCAGCTTGTGGTCCGTGCAGAACCGGGTGTACGACGTGTACCTACGGATTTACAAGAAATTTCAGCGTAAAGCACAAAAGAGCGATTCCAGTGCGCGGGCGTGGGTGCAGACATTTCGGTCGCTGGCTCGCCTTGCGGATGTTCGCGTCGAGTAACGCTGCCCGATAGCTTTTGCGGACGTGCGCCACGATAACAGTTCGTCCGCATGTCCTTTCGGGGACGTTTACCGGCGTCTTCAACGGAGCGGCCGTGGCATCCGTTCAATGCCGGTGCTCGTGTTCATCCACGAACCGGATCAGTTCTTCCGGCTTTACGCGAACTTCGATCAGTGTCGATTGATTGCGTTCAAGAGTTCCGATCAGCAGCCGCACTTGTTTGCCTGCTTGCTGGAGATAGATATTGGTCGACTCGCCGTTGCGGGAACGCACCCGGATCATCGGCTTCCAAGAAGAGCCCGCGGCGGAATCGATCATTCTGGCAAAGTGTTCGGGCGCAATCTCGGTATTTTCGAATACCGCCAAATGCAGGTCGGTCGCGCCGGCCGGGTGGCCGACTGCAACGACGAATCGCGCCAACCCGAAAAACGGAATGTGCATCGGCTCAACACCGCTCTCACGCGATACCTGGCGCACCATCCACTCAAATTCACCTGCGGGCAGCAGGGATGCGAAGATCGCGGCAATAGAAATCAAGAGTAAGAAACGCCGCATGGAATCACTCCTGGTCTTTGTTGCCGGACTTGGCCACACCCTTTACGTTCTCGTGCTTGCCGCTTCTCCCGATGTTTGGGATGCCCATGTGGCCGCCCAATTGGCTCAATTCTTCGGGATCGATGGGCCCATCGATATGCACGATGGTTAGCTCCTTCGGCTCGGCATCGATTACGAAAAGGCCGCCGATTTTGCTCCCGTTCTTCTGCAGGTAAACTTCGGAGTTCTCGCCCTTCATCGATTTCACGCCGACAATCCGCGACCATTCCGGCGTCTTCAATTGCTGGCGAATAGACTCGACATCGTTCAGCGAATACTGGCCCTCTTTGTCGAATTCAAAACTGCGGACGTAAACGCCCTTAAGCTTTGAGACCAGGTTCTTGACCTGCGCCTGATCCGGATCGTCCTTCGAGAGGAATTTACTTGCGAGCTCGAGCGTCGACGCGTCGAGCGTTACATCCACTGATTCGGTGGCGCGCGCCGCTAGCCTGTCGAGATTTACGGGCATCTTGATGTTGTTATCCAGCGCCCATGCCGGCAGCACGAATGCCGCGGCCAGTCCCCAGATCAGTAACGTTCTCATTGCTCTTCCTCAATTCCGGCGCCGCGAATCTCTCCGATGGACACAACCCGCTGTTGCGCATCGTGCAATTTGGCGCCAGCAATTCTTACTGCAAGCAGAAGCTGCTGTTTGGCGGCTTCTCCTCGTTCAATACGTTCATGGTTTTGATAAAGCGCTCCGCCCGCGACTACCAGCAGAGCCGCCATTACTGGCGCCGCCCGCAAGGCCAATGTCCAGCGCCATGCGCTCCATCGGGAACGGACGGGCCGTTGCCGGGATGCCTCGGCGAGAACGCGCGAGGTGAACCCGGCCGGGGGCTCGCGCCGTTCCAGCGCCCGCGCGAGTTGTTGTTCGAACTCAGTCATCACGCTCTGCCTCCCTTTGTGTTTTCAACCTCTGCGCCGCCTTGGCGCGCAGCAGTTCCAACGCCCGCGATATCTGGGTCTTTACGGTGCTGGCGTTCATGCTCAGCATCCTCGCAATCTCCTCCGGTTCCATGCCTTCCTGGTATCGAAGCACCACGAGCAGCCGCTGCCTTTCGGGCAAAGAGGCGACCATCCGCTGAAGGTAGGCCGAAAGCAGCGGGTCCTGCACACGCTCGAGCATGGCCGGCTCCGGGCTTTCTTCGAGACTCGTTTCGCGCCGCAGCTTTCGCCGGCGAACCACATCAATGCATCGATTACATGTCACTTTGCGTAGCCAGAACACGATGTGCTCCGGAGATTTCATCGACGCCCAATGGCGGTACAACTCAAGGAAGACATCCTGGGCCAGTTCCTCGCCGAGCGCCCGGTCGCGCAAAAAATTCCACGCGATACTGAACACCATTCCTTTGTGAATCTCGACAATATCGGCGAAGGAAGGCGGCGCCGCGGACCTCACGTCCGCGATGCCTTTTTGCGCTGCGCTGATCGCCAACCCATTCACCTCGCTCGGCCCTTCATTGACCTAATACGAGATGCACAACGCCGGCGACTCAGAAAAGTGACTAAGAAAACAAAGTCAACTGCTCGGATTCAGACGGCGCCGGGGCTTCTCCGGCATCGCGAGCGAAGAGTCCGTACCGCTCGCGGATCTGTTTCACGAGTTGCCTGATCCGGTCCGGGTAGGGGCCATTGATGAACGCCTCGTGCTCATAGTTCGCCTTATAACGCGCGAACAGATGCGGGAATTGTTGCTCCAAGAACGGAAAGAACACGCGTTGCGAACACGGTTTCAGAAAGAGGACGTTAGCGCTAAAGGTTACTGCGCCAGCCCGCTTGGCGGCGGCTCCAATCGCATCCAGGCTGCATGCCGAATCGGTAATCATCGGCAGAACCGGGCTGGCAATCACTCCCACCCGAATTCCGGCCTCCGCGAATTTCGCGACGGCCGCCAGCCGCAGATCCGGTCGCGGCGCATACGGCTCCATCAAACGGGCGAGAGCGGCATCGGTTGTCGTCACCGTGATGGCGATCGCTACATGATTTCGTTCGGCGACCTTCTGCCACAAATCAATATCTCGCGCGCATAAATCCGATTTCGTGGTGAGGTACACACGCCTGTCCGAAACGGTCGCCAGCACCTCCAGAATGCGGCGTGAGCGTTCGTAACGGCGCTCGGCGGGCTGGTACGGGTCCGTAGCCGTACCGAGCGCGATCGATTGTCCGCGCCGGACGCTTCGAAGTTCCCGCCGGAAGGCTGCCTCATCCCAATCCTTCGTGTAGATCTCAGTTTCGAACGCTTCGGGATGCCAGCGTTCCATGAATTCGTGCGTGTACCGGGCATAGCAGTATTTGCAGCCGTATTCGCAGCCCCGATACGGGTTAATGGTCCAATCGAACGGCACGCGGTGAGAATCGCATCGGTTGAGTAACCGCCGGGTGGGTAGAGTGCGGTACTCGACTCTCGACTTGCTCGTGAGTACGTGCCCTTCGGTCGCCAACTTGGCGATACCGACTAAGGCGGGAGCAGAAGCGGACATAACGGCCCTCTTTTTTATATTCCCCTTTTCTTCGCCATATTACAAGCCCCTAATTTCCGCGCTTGGACCCTCGTGGACTAAAATCGTCACGTGCAGAGTGCTGAGACGGTTCAACGTATAAGAGAACTGGGGATTGTCTCCATTGTTCGAACGACAGATGCGGATTCCGCGATCCGATCGGTAGAGGCGATCTGTGAAGGAGGCATCCCGTGCGCCGAAATCACGATGACGGTCGATGGCGCTATCCACGCGCTGGAGCGCGTCGCGGATAAGCTGGGTGATCGGATCATCCTCGGAGCGGGTACAGTGCTAGATCCCGAGACCGCCCGGGCATGCATGCTCGCAGGCGCCGAGTTCTTTGTCACGCCGTCGCTGAATCTTAAAACGATCGAGATCGTGAAGCGCTATTCCAAAGCGGCGTTCCCGGGCGCTTTGACGCCGACCGAAATAGTGACGGCTTGGCAGGCCGGAGCCGACGCAATTAAAGTGTTCCCTTGCAGCGCGCTGGGCGGAGCGAAATACATCAAAGCCCTAAAGGGTCCATTCCCGCAAATTGAGTTTGTGCCGACGGGTGGCGTGAACCTTGAAACGGTGGGGGATTTCCTCGCCGCCGGGTGCTGTGCCGTCGGCGTGGGCAGCGATCTGATCGACAACAAGACGATCCAGCAGGGCAAGTACGAAGTTTTTGTCGAACGAGCCCGCCAGTTCCGGCAGAAAATCGCGGAAGCGAGGGGCAAAGCGCAACACGCCTGATCCGCAGCTCCTGCGGATTTTCAGTAGCGCGCTACCGAAGGATCGATTTCGCGGCTCCAGCGATCGATCCCGCCTGCCAGGCTGTAGCAGCATGCGATGCCCTGCTGCCTCAGCCACGAAACTACCTGGAGGCTCCGCACTCCGTGATGGCAATACACAATCAGGCTGGCCTCATCCGCTTTGCTTTCGATAGCTTGGATGGTCGCCGGCACGACTCCCATCGGAATCAGCGTCGCTCCCTCAATTCGCGCCGTCTCCCATTCCTGGGGCTCTCGCACATCGAGAAAAGACAGCGACTCTCCTGAGGCTCGCAACGCTTGAACCTCCTGCGGTGTGATTTCGAACGGATCTTCCGCTGGCACTCAGCTACCAGCCTAACAATAGAGTTCTTACCTCCAGAAATCTCCAGTCCAATTATTGTGCTCGCCGTGGGGACGGACCCCTTGCCGCGCTGCGAATGGGGACGGTCCCTAAGATATGTGAAGTGGGGTTATTTATTTAGTTATAAAACCAGGCTGAGTGACGATGCCTCGCTTGGCGTGGTACTCAATCAGCATGGACGATTTCCCTCGATTTGATCTCACGGGTCAGATTGCCCTGGTGACCGGCGCGGCGCGCGGACTGGGACGAGCGATCTCACTGGCGCTGGCGCACGCGGGCGCGGATGTTGCGCTTGGGTTGCGTGATGTACGCCGGCACGGCGATCTGGTCCAAGAAATCGAAGCGCTTGGCCGCCGGGCGTTGCCTTTGCAAATGGATATGACGCACACGGAGCAGATCGCGCGGGCGGTGAATGATGCGGTTGCCGGATTCGGCCGCCTCGATATTCTCATCAACAATGCCGGCGTTGCGCCAGACAATCTCGCTGAAAAT
This sequence comes from Bryobacterales bacterium KBS 96, assembly GCA_000381625.1. Lineage (GTDB taxonomy): Bacteria > Acidobacteriota > Terriglobia > Bryobacterales > Bryobacteraceae > KBS-96. The sequence goes on along the minus strand of KB906767.1, from coordinate 3,994,326 downwards.
GTGCGCGAAGAGGATTTCGACCTGACAGTCGCTATCAATCTCAAAGGAACGTTCTTTGCGAGCCAGGCGGCGGCCCGCGTCATGATCGCCCAGAAGAGCGGGTGTATCGTCAACATGAGTTCGCAAGCGGGTTTCGCCGCTCTTCCCACCGAATCGGTCTACTGCATGACGAAAGCCGGCATTGCTCACTTGACGAAATGTCTCGCGGTGGAATGGGGCCGACACAATATCCGCGTCAACGCCGTAGCGCCCACATTCATCCACACGCCAGGCACGGCGGAGGCGCTCGCCGATCCCGCGTTCCGGGCGGACGTGGTCGAGCGGATTGCAGCCCTCCATCGTGTCGGCGAACCGATGGAGGTGGCTGGAGCTGTCGTGTTTCTTTCCTCGCCCGCGGCATCGCTGATTACGGGTCACACTGTGCTAATCGATGGCGGCTGGACGGCGCGTTAAGGCTATCCGGCTTATAAATGCTCGTGCGCGCGCCTTATTCCCTTTATGATGATTGCTGAATATGGCAAACCACACCAGCCGGCAGGGTCCCCCCGGGCCGATTACGCTTGCCGTCGATATTGGCGGCTCCGGCGTCAAGATGATGCTGCTCGACCCGAAAGGCAAGCCGCTCAGCGATCGTCTGCGCGAGCCCACTCCGGCGCCTGCCACGCCCGCCGCCATGCTCGCGGTAATGGCGGAAATGAAGGGGAAACTGTTGGCGTTCGATCGCGTTTCGGTGGGATTTCCCGGCGTTGTCAAGCGGGGCCATACCTTAACGGCGCACAATCTCGATTCTGCCTGGCAGGGATTCGCGCTTGAAGGCGCTCTCGAAACCAAATGGAAGAAGCCGGTGCGTGTCTGCAACGACGCGGCAGTGCAAGGCTTCGGCGCGATTCAAAAGACTGGAGTGGAACTGGTCCTTACGTTTGGCACCGGATTGGGATCGTCGCTATTCACTAAGGGCCAACTTTGCCCGGGTCTCGAACTAGCTCACCATCCGTGGCGCAAGGGCAAGACCTACGAGGATTACCTCGGACACGAAGCACTAAAGAAGTACGGCAACAAACGTTGGAGCCGCCTGGTAAAGAAGGCAATTGAACAGACCAGCAGCCTGTTCAACTGGGACTACCTTTACATTGGCGGCGGCAATGCCGAGCACATCGATTTCAAGCTGCCGGACACCGTCAAGATTGTCTCGAATGAAGACGGTTTGCTCGGTGGCGTGGCGCTCTGGGATCACGACTTTTAATCGCGATCCACTTGGGGCCGGGGCATGCCCGGCCCGAGCGAACGCAGTGCGCCGTCCCACTTACTTCGTCAGGAACGGCCAATGCTGAATCACGTGGAAGTGATACCGATAGATCAGCAAGGCAACCACTCCGGCGGCAGCCAGGATTAGTAAGCCGATCGCCAGCCAGACCTTACCCCACGGGAACGTCTTCCCTTCACGCTTCAACACCAGCAAATAGCTCACGAAGACGCCGATGAAAAACAGCATGCACATCGGCACCGCAAACAACATCAGGTTGAATACGTCGGGCGTGGGAGTTACGATCGCGGCTAGTATAACGATGGCGAGAACCGCGTAGCGCGAGTTCCTGATCAGGAATCGCGGAGATGCGATGTGGAGCAGGGTCAGGAAGAAGATCAGGACGGGCAGTTCAAAAACGACCGCAATGCCGAGGATAACGTTCATGAACAGGTCGAAATATTCGTTGATCGACACCATCGGGGCGACATTGATGTCGCGCCCGATCCCCAATAAGAATTCGAGACCGTAGCGGAAAGCCACAAAATACGCGAATAAGCCGCCGGCGATGAACAAGCCCGCGGTGCACAGTATGAACGGCACGGCATAACGCCGTTCGCGCCTGTATAGTCCGGGCGAAATGAATGCCCATACCTGGTACAGCACCCATGGTGAAGCGACAAATAAAGAGACCAGCAAAGGCATTTTCACCCAGATAATGGAAAACTGCTCCATCGGGCTGATAGCGACCAGTTGCGGGTTGTAGTGGAGGTGTTTCAGCGCAATGATGGCCGGCGCGGAAACGATTCGCCAGAGCGGATCGGCAACCAACAGGCAGACCACGAAGGCGACACCTACGCCTACCAGAGCCTTCAGAATTCGAGCGCGCAGCTCTTCCAAATGCTCCATGAAAGACATGCGCAGCATGCCTTCCTCTTCTTCGTCATCCTCTTCCTCGTCGTCGGGAGTGCTGGGAGGAGGTGGCGGGGGAGGCGGTTGCGAAGACTCGGTGATCGCGCTCGGTTCTTCCGGCCGGATATCGATTGTTTGCTGATGGCCCGCAAGGCCGGGCGCCTCGACACTCTGTTGCACAAGGCTCTGCCCAGGCTGCGAACTCCCGTAATTCTCGGGAGCGGCCGCTGGGGCTTCATATGGTTCGCCGTGGTAGGGGTCGTCTTCCGACGGCTCGTAGCGTTCATAGCCGTACGCCCCCTCGTTCACCGCGCCGGCATCGCCGGAACTAGCCGGCGACGTTGGCGCGGGAGGCGGAGCATCGGTCTGCCCGCCTTCAGGCTTATCTGACGGAGGCACAAGTTCGCTGTCAGGAGCTTGTGGCTCCTTCGTGTCATCTAGCATTCGGATTTCACAACTTGCTACGCGGGATGCGTCTCCTCCTCAGAGACGCTGCTCGATTCCTTTGGCGAATTCGTGGATCGTGCGACTGTTCCCGGCACATGAGGCGCGGAGACAGTTTCTTTTTCCCGGCTGGCCGAAGCGTCCTGTGGTGCGGTGGCGCTGGCAGTGGTTGGTTGTGAGGCGCTGGTTTCCGTCGAACCGGATTCAGGCTCCGGCTCATAAGGATGATAGTCGTTGTCGTACGAATAGCTGGATGTGTAATCCGGCGCTGTATACGGGCTCAAACTTTCTTTCAACGACTGATTTTCTTTCTCCAAATCGCTCAAATGAGACTCAAACGTCGCTTTTAGCTCGTTCGAGGCACGGCGGAATTCCGTGATTGCCTTTCCCAACGTTCTTCCCAGCTCGGGGAGCTTTTTCGGGCCAAACAGGAGAAGAGCTATCACGAAGATCGCGATCATTTCTGGCACGCCGATCGGACCCATGGAGTCTCCTTTGATTCAACTGACGCTTTCAGGATAGCGGGCGGCTTGCAAGACCGTCAACAGAGGCGCCTGGAGGCCAGAGCCTGGGCAATGCCCGATTGGCGGCTTCGGCAAGTGCTGTTTGGTATGATTGCGGGGCGATCAGATGAAACGCTTCATCGAACTTTCCTCGCATGCGTTCTTTGCCTGCTGTCTCGTCTTGGCGTGCGCGCATGCCGCCGACGCGCAGGTGAAGCTCAAGTTTTCGGGCGATCACGTCTCAGTCACGATCGCCGGCGCCCCATTTACGGATTTCTACACCGGCGCGGCTTACCCAAAGCCGTTCCTCTGGCCGTTGCGGTCCTCTAATGGACTGATCGTCACGCGCGGTTTTCCCATGCAGACGATTCAGGGAGAATCGCACGACCACCCGCATCAGCGCGGCTTGTTCATCGGCTATGGCGACATCAATGGAGTTAATTTCTGGGCCAACGAAACGAGCAACCCTGGCAATAACAAAGGACGTATTGTCATCCGTAATATCGAGAAATTGAAGAGTGGCAAGAAGTCCGGCAGCGTGCGGGCGCTATTTGAGTGGCATGACCCCGGTGGGGCCAACATGATGAACGAGGATCGCACCATGACCTTCTACGATGAGAAGGGCATCCGGACCATCGACTTTGATATCGGGTTCACGGCAAAGATCGACTTGCAGTGGGCCGACACAAAGGAAGGCTTTTTTGCCATCCGGCTCGCCGACAGCATGGACGAAGATCACGGCGGCAAGATGACGAACGCGGAAGGAGCCCAAGGCGAGAAAAATGTCTGGGGCAAACAGGCGAGGTGGGTTGACTACTCCGGTCAGGTAGACGGACAGACTGTTGGCGTCGCCATTTTCCCCGCGCCCTCCAATCCACGTTATCCGCCGCGCTGGCATTCGCGTGCCTACGGTCTATTCGCCGCCAACCCATGGGGACTTAAGGACTTCGTCAAAGATCCGCAAGCTCAGGGCGGCGGACTGAAGATGACGGCAGGCCAGTCGATGCGGCTCCGTTACCGGGTGATCATCCACGGCAGCGATATCACGCCATTGAATCTCCCGGATCTGTACAGCAGGTATCTGCAAACACTGAAGTAAGGGCTCCAAGAAGTCGTGCGGCTCTCCTGTTCTTGAGCTGCCTCCAAACGGAGCGGCATTGCATCAGCAAGCGGTCTTCGGACCACCCGACCGCCCGCGCACGTGCGGAACTCTGATTTGGAGTTCGGCTCGATACGGCGCAAGCCATCCCATCAGTTCAGGCCATTGCCATTCAGTTCCGCGTGAACGTTTATGAACGAAGTCATAAATTTTCATTCCACATGAAAATTTATCTTGACATTCATAGCGATTCCGCATTACACATGATACGAATCGCCTCGCGGCACGGTGGAGAAGTGCGGCTGTTGGGGCTTGCTTCGTAGGAGGTCTTTTGATGGCGCCACCCGCACGAGATGCGGTCTTTGTAATAAATGTGCGCACTATAGCGCAGCGGACAACATTAGCGTTGCTCGCGATCGCGCTGTTTGCGGGCATTCTGTGCGCGGCATCTAGCGCCGGCGTGACCTACCAGGGAAAGAAAGGCCCCGGCCACGGGAAGTACGTTGTGATGCTTGCAGGCGACGATGGCGAGTACCATTCCGAAGAAGCGCTGCCGCAATTGGCGAAAATCCTCGCCGTTCACCACGGTTTTAAGACTACGGTCCTGTTCTCAATCGATCCGAAAGACGGCACAATCGATCCTCATCAAACACGGAATATCCCCGGGCTGAAGGATCTGAGTAAGGCGGATTTGATGGTTCTTTTCATGCGCTGGCGCGACCTTCCGGACGACCAGATGAAGATGATTGTCGACTATGCTCAGTCGGGGCGTCCGATTATCGCGATCCGTACAGGCACGCATCCGTTCGCTTTCAAAACGAGCAAAACATACGAAAAATACTCCTGGAACAGCACAATTCCGGGCTGGGAAGGCGGTTTTGGACGTAAGATTCTAGGCGAAACCTGGGTAGATCACCACGGAAAACACGGATTCCAGAGCACCAGGGCTTTTTTTGCGCCAGACGCAGAGAATAGTCCGATTCTCCGCGGCATCCGGAGCGGCGAGATATGGGTTCCGACCGATACCTACGAAGTTCACTTGCCGATGAAGCCTACCTGCCACCCGCTGCTGCTGGGACAGGTGCTTACGGGCCTCCATCCGACCGATTCGCCCGTGCCGGGCAAGGTAAACGATCCGATGATGCCGGTTGCCTGGACCAACAGTTACACGGGCGATCAGGGCAAAACGGCCCGGATTTTTGTTTCGACAATGGGCGCCGCAGACGATCTGGAGAACGAAGCGCTGCGGCGGTTGCTGGTGAATGCGACGTATTGGGCGGTAGGGCTCGAAGACAAGATTCCCGCCAAAGCAGACGTAGACCTGGTCGGCCAATATCATCCGCATTCGTTTCGTTCGGAAGAGTACACGAAAGGCGTGAAGCCATCTGACCTGGCGAAATATTAAGTCGAAGGCTGTTCGAGACCGGCCGGCAAGACGTGAAAATAGATTCCATGATCAAGTGTCAAAGCATGGCAATTCTGCTGAGCGCCGCCGTGACGTTAGGCGCGGCGACAGCGGACAGATATGCCGCGTCCAGAGACTGGCCGGTGGCGGGCGGCCGGGGCGGAGTGCGCTATTCGACGCTGACGCAAATCAATAAAGATAATGTCGGCCAACTTCAACGCGCCTGGCAGTTCGATTCGGGCGATCAGTTTGAAGGCTCGGAAATAGAATGCAATCCGTTAATCCTCGATGGGGTGGTCTATGCAACCACTCCGCGGTTGAGAGTGGTCGCGCTAAATGGCGCAACCGGCAAACTGCTCTGGGACTTCGACGCGCATCGCGGGAAGCGGGTGACCGAGAAGCAGCGGAACCGCGGCCTTGTCTACTGGGGCGAGGGTGACGAACGCCGCCTCTTCGTCGGCATCGATAGTTTCCTGTATGCGTTGAACGCGAAGACCGGCAAGCCTGTCGATTCGTTCGGCGACCACGGACGCATCGACCTGCACGAGGGGCTTGGTAAAAATGCGCAAGACCTGACCGTTCAGGCTACTAGCCCCGGCGTCGTTTACAAGGACCTGCTGATTCAGGGAACACTGGTTGCCGAGGATCTGCCCGCCGCGCCCGGCTACATCCGCGCGTTTGATGTGCGCACCGGCAAACTTCGCTGGGTCTTTCACACAATTCCGCAGCCCGGCGAATTCGGTTATGACACTTGGCCGAAGGATGCGTGGAAGTACATCGGCGGCGTCAACTCGTGGGCCGGCTTAACGCTCGATGCCGAGCGCGGCATCGTATTCGCACCGACGGGGTCGGCTTCCTTCGATTTCTACGGAGCGAATCGCATTGGCGACGATCTGTTCGCCAATTGCCTGCTGGCGCTTGATGCCGAAACCGGGAAACGGATTTGGCATTTTCAATTCGTTCGCCACGACGTATGGGACCGGGACCTGCCCGCTGCCCCGACTCTGGTGCAGATTCAGCACGACGGAAAGAAAGTGGATGCCCTTGCGCAGATCACAAAATATGGCCGCATCTGGCTGATGGATGAAGAAACCGGAAAGCCGCTGTCGCCCTACAAAGAAGTGGATGCGCCACTAAGCGATGTCGATGGCGAGCGCTTGTCGACAAAACAAATACTTCCCACGGAACCGGAGCCATTCGCCCGCCAGCAGGTAACGGAAGAGATGTTGACGCAGCGGACTCCGGCGGCGCATGCTGCTGTTCTCGCGCAATTCAAGAAGCTTCGCAGCGGGCCCCAGTTCACTCCGCCGAGCAAGCAGGGAACGATCATATTCCCGGGTTTCGACGGCGGGGGCGAGTGGGGCGGCGGCGCGTGGGATCCGGAGACCGGCATCTTTTATGTGAACTCGAATGAGATGGCCTGGATTCTTCGCCTGGTTCCGCGAGTGATTGCTACCGATGCGACTACCGGGTCAACGCTCTACCGACAAAACTGCTCGGGATGCCACAGGCCGGATAAGAAGGGGACTCCGCCCGAATTTCCGTCGCTCGTGGATATCGGTTCGAAGCTGACGCGAGATCAGGTGACCAATATGGTGCGGGGCGGCGGCGGCCGCATGCCCGGGTTTGCGCGGCTGGGCGATGCGCCGGTAAACGCCGTCGTCGAATACCTTATGACCGGCAAAGATATCAAGCTCGGCGGGGCGCAACGTGCTCGCAAAAGTTCCTTTGTGCCGTTGAAATATGGGATCGACGGCTATAACAAATGGCTCGATCCGGACGGTTATCCTGCCGTGGCGCCGCCGTGGGGAACGCTGAACGCAATCAATTTGGATACCAGGCAATACGTTTGGAAGAAACCGTTCGGGGAATTCCCGAAACTGGTTGGGAAAGGTATGCGGAACACAGGCTCCGAGAATTACGGAGGCAGTGTTGTCACCGCCGGTGGCTTGTTGTTCATCGGGGCCACCGATCACGATCGTAAATTCCATGCGTTTGATAAAGCCACGGGGGAGCTGCTCTGGGAAGCGACGCTTCCGGCGGCCGGGACCGCAACGCCGGCGGTTTACGAGGTGGATGGCCGCGAGTATGTCGTCATCGCGGCAGGCGGAGGAAAGTCGGGCGAGAAGAGCGGCGGCAGCTATGTGGCGTTTGCTTTGCCGGCGAAATCGAGCGTTGCAGCCCTTTCCGGTTCACATCCGTAATGAAGTGCAAATTTAAGCGGCGCGTTATCACGCGCTCAGTTCCCACCTGGCGCTCACGCCGGGAGTGTTCGTAGGAGGTAACCCATGACTCTATTAGCGATAACAAACCGGATTTCAAGCTGGTTTCTACATCGAAAATCGCCGGCTCTGTTGTTTCTCTTCGCGGCGCTGATCTCATGCCAGCTCGGCTTCGCCCAGACGTTTTCCGCATCCATTGCGGGCCTTGTGACAGACCCGGCTGGAGCAGTGGTCAACGGAGCCAAAGTGCAGCTCCAGAACATGAGTACGCATGATACCCGCGAGGTCACGTCCAGCACTGATGGAACGTACAAATTCGACAACCTTCTGCCTGGAACGTACCAAATAAGCGTCGAAGCAGCCGGGTTTCAGAGTTATGTGCAGAGCGACATGATTCTACGGGCCAACACTGCGGCAGCGGTGAACATTCCGTTGCAGCTTGGCGCCACGCAACAGAAAGTGGAAGTCACGGGGGAGACGGTCCTTCTCGACACGCAAAGCGCGAACAACTCCGTCACTTTTGACGCTCACTTGATCGAGTCGTTGCCGAACAACACTCGGAACCCGCTGAACTTCGTGTTCTCTCTTGCCGGAACAACGGAAGCGCAGGGTGGAATGACGTCGCGGTCCGGAACGTTTGACCAGAATTTCAGTATGTTTGGGTTGAATGGCGGACGATCCGGCAACGCGGAGATTTTGATTGATGGCGCGCCCTCCCAAGCGGTCGATTGGGGCGGGCTGATGGTGTCTCCGATCAACGATTCGGTACAAGAGCAGCAGATCGTCCAGAACGAATATGATGCCCAATACGAGCGCGCGGGATCGGGCGTTGTCACGCTAATTACGAAAAGTGGCTCCAATTCTTTTCATGGCGAGGCGTATGACTACCTACGAAACTCGGCATTAGATGCAAATACTTGGTCCAATGATAAGAACGGGGCGCCCAAGGGCGAATTTCATCGCAACCAGTTCGGCGGCAATATCGGCGGCCCGATCTTGAAGCGCTATAACTTGTTCTTCTTCGCGGCCTATGAAGGATTGCGACAGCCGGAGACGGATGCGAGCGGTCTGCTAACCGTTCCAACCGCGGCAGAGAAGCAGGGCGATTTTTCGCAAACCCTCAATCCGGATGGATCTCCCGCGGTGCTTTACAACCCGTTCTCGACGCGGCAGGTGACGGATGCGGAAGGCAACACGTTCTATACTCGCGATCCGTTCCCCGGTAATAAGATCCCGTCGAATCTGATCAATCCGGTAGGCCAGAAGATGGCAAACCTATATGCCGATCCCAACCGTCAAGGCCAGGGGCCGCTCAATATCAACAACTACTTCGCTCAGGGCAAAGGGCTTACCGCGAACGACAAGTTCGACTGGCGCGTCGATTGGGATCAGAACTCCGTGCATCGCCTGTTTGTTCGCATGTCGGACCGGGTTCGCCAAAACTATACTCCGCCGTGTTTCTTCTGCAATGGAGCCGACGAGAGCGCGAACAACGACGATACCGGATTCCAGGTCGTCTTAAACGACACCGTGACGCCAAGTCCGACCTGGGTAATCGATTCCTACATCGCGGTCAGCCGCTGGCACGAATCGCAGACTTCTATCGGGTACGGCGTGGCAGACGCAAGCAGCGTGGGCCTCTCTCCCACCCTGTTTCAAGCTCCCTTGGTGCCGGTGATCAATGCCGACTTCTACTCCGTTCTCGGCAGCACCTATTCGAGTTACGACCGTTATATTCGCGATTCCGATACAGCCCAGGTGAACCTTACAAAAGAGTTCTCCAAGCATACTTTGAAGTTCGGCGCGAATTACGACGTGGCGCTGATGAATAACATCCAGGAATCACCCGGCTCGTTTAACTTCAGCAGTTCGATGACTTCCTGCGATCCCGGACCAATTCCTGGCGAATGTCAGGCTTTGAACGTCAGCTCAACACAGACCGGGAACGCGATCGCGTCCATGTTGTTGGGACAAGGCAACGGCGGCATGACTCTGAACATGGACCCCGCGATGAGTCTGCATACGTTTGGGGGCTATTTCCAGGATCAATGGCGCGTGAACCAGCGGTTGACCGTTACGGCCGGCCTGCGGTATGAGAATCAGCGGCCGGCAACGGAGCGCTACAACCGGCTGGCGTATTTCAATGAGAACATCGAGAATCCCATCAGCTCCGACGTGGCGCCGGCGCTCGGGCGCCCCGTGACCGGCGGATTCCAATACGCCACTAGTGGCAATCGCTTTGCTTGGCCGCCCGATAACAACAACCTTGCTCCTCGATTGGGCATCGCCTATAAAGTGACAGACAAGTTAGTGGCGCGCGCGGGCGCGGGTCTCTTCTATGCTCCGGCATCGGCGATGATCAGCTTCGATAGTCCGGGTCAGTTTCTCGGATACAGTTCTACGACCAACTACATCGGAACCGTAGGTGGCCAGGGTTACATCCCGCAAGGAGACGTCAGTAATCCCTTCCCGAACGGAGTCGTTCAGCCTGTCGGCAACTCACAAGGCTTGAATACATTTGTCGGCCAGGGAGTGGGCCAAGCTTGGCCGAAGGCGCCGCATCCGACCGGCTATTCCGAACAGTGGAGCTTCGATCTGCAGTATCAGCTCGGGAGTCACTCTGTAGTCGAAGCCGGATATACCGGCGTCCGTGGGCGCAAGCTGATGTATGGAAATCCGGATTTGAATGCCGATCAGCTGCCGGGGCAGTATCTAGCGCTGGGGAGTCAACTCGATGCGCAAGTGGCGAATCCGTTTAACGGGGTCATCACAGATCCAAACAGCCCCTTGAGCGGGCCCACCGTGGCTTACAACCAGTTGCTGCGTCCCTATCCTGAGTTCACATATCTGAATTGGAACCGATCCTTGCCGGGCGCACGTTCGGAATTTAACGCGTTGAACTTAAAGTACACGCACGCATTCAAAAACGGCTTGAGTCTCATTAGCACCTACCGCTGGTCCAAAGCGATGGATAACGGCTCCGAGGATTTCATTGGCTGGGCTACGGCAAACGCCTGGCGGGATTCGTATAATACGAATCTCGATTACTCGGTAAGCGCACACGATATCCCGCATAGTTTTGCAACCGCATTCGTGTACGACCTGCCGTACGGGAGAGGCAAACGTTGGGGCAATGGCGCTCCTCTGTTTGTCAATCAGGTCCTCGGCAACTGGCAGCTTTCCTCGAGCATTCGCATTTCGAGCGGCATGCCGTTGCAGAAAGTCGTGTGGGATTATTACAGCAATCCGCTTGGCGCGTATGGATTCCCCGGCCCCGAGATTCCGAACCTGGTCGGCAATCCTACGCCGTCAAATCAGAATGCGGATCAATGGATCAATCCATCCGCGTACGAGGAGACGGCGCCCTATACAATCGGCAACGCTCCACAACACGATACGCATGTTCGTGAAGCGGCAACAAAGAATTGGGATCTCTCGGTTGCGAAGAACTTTGGAACGGAGCGCTTCAGGCTACAATTCCGAGGGGAGTTCCTGAACGTCTTCAATCATCCGGTTTATGGAGGATGGGGATACGGCAGCAGCAACATCAGCACGTGTATCGATTGCGGCGATCTGGGGACCGTGTACGCCACCCGCAACGATCCGCGCAATATTCAATTCAGCCTGAGAGCGATGTTCTGATTCTCTATTCCGAGCCGGGAAGCGCAAGCGACCCGCGTAGCGAAGGATCCCGATTCGCTTTAGGTCGCTTGCGCCCCGGCTCAGTTTTAGAATGATAGCTGTTCTAAATGGTCACTATGAGCCGCCGCGAATGGGCCGGATCGGTGCTGGCGGGAACGCTGGCGGCGGTCTCGCCAAAACCACAAACCTATGCGGTCGTGGGCGCCGGAGTGTTCGGAGCCTGGACGGCCTATCATCTCCTGGCCGCGGGGCACAAAGTCATCCTCCTCGATGAGTATGGTCCCGCCAGCAGCCGCGCCAGTTCCGGCGGCGAAACGCGCATCATTCGTTGCGCATACGGGCCGGACGAGGTTTACACGCGCATGGCGCACCGCTCGCTCTCGTTATGGTCGAATTTCTGCGAGCAGACCGGCCTCGACCTGCTTCATCGAGTCGGCGTTCTCTGGATAGCGACTCCGAACAACGAATATGCCCAACAGAGCCGCGAGATGCTGCGGAAGGTCGGCGTGCAATTTGAAGATATCTCCGCGAGCGAATTAGCGCGCCGGTATCCCCAGATTCAATCCGAGAGCGGCGCTGTTGCGATTTATGAGCCGGAGAGCGGGGCGCTGATGGCCCGGCGGGCAGTTCAGGCCGTGGTCGAACAATTCGTCAAGCACGGCGGCGTCTACCGGCACGCGGCAGTAAAGGCTCCGCACGGCAAGGGAAAACTTCGCTCGGTTCTCACGAATCAACGGGAATCGATTGCGGCCGATGCGTTTGTTTTCGCGTGCGGCCCTTGGCTCGGCAAGGTTTTCCCGGATCTGCTCGGCAACCGCATCTTCCCGACGCGGCAGGAGGTCCTGTTCTTCGGAATTCCGCCGGGCGACCGCCGCTTTGAGCCGCCGCAATTGCCCGTCTGGATCGACTTCGGCGACAACCGCGGTATGTATGGTTTCCCCGACATCGAGACCCGCGGGTTTAAACTCGCGTTCGATCATCACGGTCCGGCATTCGATCCCGATTCGGAAAGCCGCTTGGTGACGCCGGACAAAATCAAAGAGGCGCGCGAATACGTAGCAGAACGCTTTCCGGCGCTGGCGGATGCGCCGATTGTCGATTCGCGAGTCTGCCAGTACGAAAACACCTCGAACGGCGATTTTGTGATCGATCGTCATCCGGAGTTCGAGAACGTCTGGTTTGCCGGCGGCGGTTCAGGGCATGGCTTCAAGCACGGACCGGCCGTGGGTGAATACACAGCCGCGCGCGTCACGGGGCGCGCCGATCCGGCGGTTGAACCGCGTTTCTCGCTCGCATCCAAAGGAACCGAGCAGCACCGCAGCGTCTATTGATTCGCTGGCCGCTGCTCATTCCAGCGTTCGTGGTCCTGCCAATCGAGAATCCAGTAGTGTGGATAGAACTCGTGGCGCGGGAGCTTGTCGAACTCCGTGATATTCGCCTGCTGATGGTTGCCTTCCTGCGACTCGTAATACCAGGTCGCTTCTTGGCCCAATTTCGCCGCCTCGCCGGACACATAGAACGTGTCCTTCTCGTAGTGATAGGGAGCGTGCCGCCCGGGTAGCGCGCCGTACACAACATCGACCAGCAGCTTCGTATCGCGTGATATCGTTCCTTCCCGCAGCATCTCCTGCATGGCTTTCACGACAATCCAGTTGTTGGTCCGGTGATCGACGTGGCGCTCGTCGGGATGCCCGGTGATAATCAGGTCGGGCTTGAAGCGAGCTATAAATTGCTTGGCGGCATCCACGGCGGATTCTCTCGAATACGGCAGATTCGGAATGGCCGAGTCGCGATACGGCGAGTGATCGCTCGCAAGCAGCACGGACAGGTACGGCTCGGTTCGCTTCACGTGGTCGTACCAGATCTGTCCAAGACCGCCGTCGGGCATTCCCAGGAAAAACAAATGGCCGGGTGACACGCCCAGATGCCCCAACGAGGCGCGCGCCTCGTCCATGCGCACTTCGCCGAAATCCATCGCGCGCGCCGCATCGCATGAATGCATGTAGTAGCGGTCGCAACCCCCGGCGTCGCCGCCCGTGAAATAAACGAAATGGATGGGAATGTGATTCTCAACGGCGGCCCGAATGATGCCGGGGTGGGCCGTGTCGTCATCCTGGTGGGCGCAAAAGACGAGAATCGATTTCGGCAGCGGATTGACCGCGATCTCGAGTTGGTTTCGCGCGATGGTTGCGCCAGCAGCGTTGTGGATCGATATTTTCACCGTGTAGTTTCCGGGTGGCAGCGGGTGGAACATTGTTTGACTGCGGCTGCCGATTTCTCCGCGGATGGGCAGGTTGATGATCTCCTTACCGCTGGCGTCCACCAGACTCACCGCCATGGTCGCGCCATCCCACTGTGCGCCCGACGGCTTCTTCACCGAGAACCGAACTGTTGGCTTCACTCCCGTTGGAAACATCGTGTGGGCCGTGTCGAAGCGGATGACGTCCGATACAAACTGTGGTGGGTAGAAATGGCGGTACGCCTCCGATTTCGAAACCTCATTGAGACGCGAGTAGAGGTACAGAAACGGATACTGCTTGGGAAACGAAGTGTTCGGCGGAGCCGTAAATGCTGGCAGCGCGAACGCCAGATCGTAAATATGATCCGGCTCTTGACTATCGCGGATTACGACGGAGTAATAGTTCAGCATCGGCTCCTTCTCTGTCTGCACGACCGCAGCCTTATTTACGTCAAATTCCTTCTCTGCGCCGGGCGCAAGAGACAGCGATTTTGTCACGATATGCTTCCACATCGGAGGCTCATCGGGGTCGGGCGCTATCCAGGGATAGGTATAGGGTTCGAATTCGACCTGCAGGTTATGAAGGGTCCGATTCGAGAGATTCTTCACAACAATCCGCGGATTAATGCTATCGCCCGACGTGTAGAAGGTTTTGTCCAGTTCCACCGATTGCACTTTGACGAGCTGGCGGTGAACGGCGAATGAGGTCGCGTCACGTACGGTTTTGCCGTCGGCGGTCGTGATGTCCACTTCATAACGGCCGGCTTGCACGTCCCAGGGTATGCGCCAGAGCGGCTTGTACTCGGCTCCGTCTACCCGGATTTCTTTGGCGATCGCGTTTTGCTCCCCTGCATAACGGATCGACGCGGCGCCCGATGCCACAGGCTGGAGGCGAATTCGCACCTCGCTGCCGGCGTTGTAATTCGTTTGGTCCGTGGTGGCGACGACACTAGCAGCAGAAATCGGACTTGCGGCAAGAGGTGCGATTAGGAGAAAGGATATGAGCGCGCAGTGCATGGCTTTGGAGAAGCTTCAATCCAGTGTAGCGGCAAGTCATGGCTCCGCTGCGCTAAGCGCCCCCTCAAGTCGATTTGTCAAGACCGTCACAGAGAAGCCCGACGTCATTTGCCACGAGTTAGATAACACCTGTTGTTTAACAACTAACTTATTTGCTCTCCTTATCGGGAGGCGTAATTATGTAGGACTCCGCTTGGGCTCGCCGTGGCATCAATCGAGGTTCCTATTATTAGTTAATAGACGATACAGAAACGTCTCTTCTCACAAGCCGCAGTTGGTGGGCTATTACCCAGGCCGATAGTGAACTAGCAGGCTCCCATCGAGGTTTGCCAGCGTCGTGATACGATATATACATAATCGTGATACGATATATCTATAGGCAGTGAAAGACGATCGGGCGCGACACACCAATAATAAAAAGCTACAAGTCCTTGCCGAGTTCAGGCACGAACTCAGAAAGTTTCTGCAATTTAGTGAACGTGTAGCCTGTAGAGTGAATCTCCCTCCTCAACAGCACCAGCTCTTGTTACAGATTGCTGGCGCTCCCGAGGGCACAGCAGTAACTGTCGCTTATGCCGCGGAACGACTTGGCCTTCGCCATAACAGCGTTGGAGAGTTGATCGTTCGCTGCGAACAAGCTGGCCTTATTTTGCGCAGCCACGATAGTCGAGACCGCCGGTGCGTTCTCCTGCAGATCACGCCCTCCGGTAACAAAGTTCTCGAAGCATTATCG
This sequence comes from Bryobacterales bacterium KBS 96, assembly GCA_000381625.1. Classification (GTDB taxonomy): domain Bacteria; phylum Acidobacteriota; class Terriglobia; order Bryobacterales; family Bryobacteraceae; genus KBS-96. Next base: position 3,978,867 of record KB906767.1, on the reverse strand, counting down.
GAAGATCACGCGCGCGAACTGAGCGACCTGGGACCGAGGCTTATTGCCGCGTTAAATCATATCCAGACTCTGGACCAAGCGCCACGGAAGACAGAAAAGCAGGACTATCCATGCCGAAGCTCACGACGGTTTACCAGCAAAAAGGATGCCCTGAAATCGAATGAAAGAGACACGAGTAAAGAGACAGCGAGTTACAAAGAAAATACTGCAACATTCCCTGCTGCGAAAATACATCCCGATGGTCCACGAGGACTTGGCGGCGACGTATTTACGTGATTTACATAAGTGGCTGATTATTTCTCCTATCATTGGCGTAGCGACTGGCCTCTTAATTACCGTAATTGCCGTCATTATTCTGAATAAATTGTGGCCCGCGGTGTTGGGCTACTACCTCTATCATCATTGGGCGATCGTGCCGGGTCTACTGGTGGGATTCGTCGTCGCTGGGCTGATTATGCAGTATTTGACGCCCGACCCCGATGAGCATTCAACTGAGGAGGTCATTCGCTCCTATCACGAACATCAGGGCAATATTGATGTTCGGTCATCTCTGGCGAAGATTGTGGCCGCCATCATGTCGGTAGGCTTTGGCGGCAGCGCGGCTCTTGAAGGACCTGGGATCTACGGAGGGGCGGCAATCGGCTCCTGGCTATGGACACGCCTGGGGCGGCTGGATTTGAATGTCCGCGACCGGAGGATCATGCTCATTTGTGGAGCGGCCGCCGGCATGTCAGCCGTCTTTCGAGCGCCGTTGACGGGCATTGTCTTCGCATTGGAAATGCCGTATAAGGACGACCTGGCGCATGAGGCGCTGGTGCCTTCGCTGATTGCATCGGTCGTCTCGTACTCGACAATGAGCGCTTTTCTGGGCCGGGAACCGCTCTTTAATTTTGTGGGCGCGGCGAGTTATACCGGACACGATCTTCTTTGGTGCGCCTTGCTGGGCTTGCTGATCGGCCTTGTGGCCATGGTGTTTGTCATCAGTTTCAGACGCGTTCGCACGTTTGTGGTGAAAAGCTCTGTGCCGCATTGGGGAAAGCTCGCGGTCGGCGGCGTGCTAACCGGCCTTTGCGGTGTTCTGTTCCTGCATTTGTTTCACGGCAACCTGGTTCCGCTAGGCCCGAATTATGAAGCGGCGGGAATGCTTCTAAAAACACATTACAACGCACTCGAATTGGTCGCGTTTGGAGTGTTTAAGATGGCGGCGACTACCTTCACGCTCGGCTTCGGCGGCGTCAGTGCGATGTTTGTCCCACTCTTTTTGACCGGAGGGAGTTTTGGAATCGCTTTTGCGCAATCAGTTGTCCACAGTGGCTCTCTCGAACTCTACGCGGCAGTCGGGATGGCGGCGTTCATCGCCGCCGGCTACAAGACGCCTCTGGCAGCGGTCGTCTTTGTAGCGGAAGCGACGGGGGGACATGCTTTTATCATTCCGTCGTTGATTGGAGCGGCAGTGGCGTACGTTGTCTCCGGGGATGCTTCCGCTTCCGGCGACCAACGCGTGCACGGGCGGATTGCGCCGCCGGCAAAGGACAATATCACAGTAGATGAAGTGATGCGGCGGCCGGTGATTTACGTGCAAGCCGCCATGACGCTACGGGAGTTTACTGGGATGCTCGCACCTCATCGCCGTCGTATGGCATTTGCCGTTTTTGAGGGACAGAAGCTCATCGGTACTGTCGCGTTGTGGTCTCTTGCCCAGGTCGCTCCCGAAAAGTGGGCGACAACTACAGTTCGAGAGATTACCGATCTGCGGGTTACAACGATTCGATCGAATTCCGACGTTATAGAAGCCTCGCATCTGTTTATGGGAGAGCGTGAGCAGGACCTTCTGCTCGTCCTCTCCGCGTCGGAGACGCCGATCGGTCTTCTAACAAAAGAAGACGTCTTATCGGCTCTGAACACGCGTCCTGAAGAGCTACCGGAGTTAGATGATCGGCTTTTGGCCGAAGGCTAAAAAGCAAACGCATCGATCTTGCTCCATGCTGCCGGTTACTGAACAGCTTTGGATGTTCTGTCCGATGTAGTCACGCTGGCCTTTAACTTCCAGAGAAACTGGTTATGCTTGTGGAGCTGAATAGCCTGATAGAGCGGCTCCTTTCCGTAGCGGACGTCCGGCGTGAAAGAGAAACTCCACGATTCGCAGTCGAGGATAACGGGGATTTCAGTTCCGGCGGGCACGCCGGCTTTGAGTTCCACCAAACTTGTCCTACTCTGGGCGCCAGTCCATTCTCTTTGCTTTTCCTCTTCGATGTCGCCGATCTCTATCAGCCAAGGAGACTCGGTGTAGACCTTCGCTCGACACCAGTTGTTTTTGTCGAATGGATCGAGGCCTTGCGCAAGCTTGACCCAGATCGTCCCTTGCTCGCCTGGTTCAAGCACGCCATTCCCGTTTCCTCTTCCTTCGGTTACGGTGCGCTGAATGCTCGATCCTCCCCCTTGATTTCCTTTCTGACGAAAGACCGGGAATGCCTTGGTCCGGCCGTCCAAAACCGCAACTTCCAGAGGCGGAGGCATGGCGTCCGGCGCAATCAAGATATCGATATTCTTGCCGGCCTCAGAATAGCCGTCGTAGATCATTTTCAGTTTGAGGCGAGCATGTGCAAAGTCCTGGTTTCCCGCTGTCAGCCGGATTTGAAAGTTGGAATTGAGGTCGGCTACTGAACCAGATGCGATGCTTTTCAGTTCGGCATCGCCATGAATGATAGCGACGGTCGGATATTCGGACGTGAGGCTGACTCGAACATTGTCGAGCGGCGTGCCGCGAGGATTGTAAATCCGGATTGGCAGCGGCAGTAGTTTGCCCGGCATCAGGCGAAGCGTGTCTTTGCTCGTAAGCGGCAATATCACCGGGGGCTGGGCGCCGGCGCCGGGTCCCACAAAGCTCAACTCGTGGCCGGAGCAATCCACCTGCAATCTCAAACGGCCATCATGGCCGGCTTGTGCCGTAGAGCGCTTGCTGGAGCCGCTGCTAATGTCGTAATCGAGGATTTGATATTCCGCCCCGGCGCGATAGAGCGCGGCTGTCGTGAGCGTGATGGCGCTACAGGTCGCCGGCGGTCCATCCGGGGCCCAACGGCGCGTGCCGATTCGCAAACCTCCCTGCGTTACGTGCTCCATCGAGATGAATGCACGCTCGGCGATGTCCGCCTGTACGCGATATCCGCGGATGTTGAATGCGCGATAGGCGCTGTCGTAGTTCCATTCCGCAGGCACGGTATCCAAGGCCGGGTTCGCGAACGCTCGCATATGAAATTCAAAGGTTTCAGCAATGGATGTCGCCCAATGACGGTGATATTCGTCCTGCCGGTACTCAAAATCGACCGTGGGAACGATGGCATACGCGTCTCGGGTCTCTTCCGTGTATTGACTGATGAAGTCTCCGCTCGCTCGTACCAGGCGAACCATCGTGTGCTCGTGATTGAGCACATGGTCCTTGGGACGCCAAAGAGAACGCCGCCCCTTTTCGCCGGCGAAGAATTCCGGCCCGGGATTGAATGCCGAGGCGCTTCCAATAAGCTCCGGATACCGCGCGCTCAGGTAGAGGCTCATGAAGCCGCCCATACTCAGTCCGGATGTCGCGCGAAAGCGCCGGCTCGTGAGGGTCCGATAATTCGAATCGATGTGGCCGATCAGCTCTTTGAGGTTTTCACCGAAGTCATAATCGCCGCCTTCGCGCCGCACGTCGTACGGAGAGCCGCCATAAAAGCCGGTGTAATCGCGCGCCACGTAGCCATCCACTGCTACGACGATGACGTCGTGACCAGCAACGAAGGCTTCGATCTTCGGGACTGTATCGAGCCCGTTGTCGTAATCTTCTAGCGTGTAGCGGTCGCTGTGGCCATGAAAGTAATAGATGACGGGATAGCGCTTGCCTGAGCCCTCATAATCCGGCGGAAGAAAGATCCGGTAATGGCGTTCCTGCCCAAAGACTTTTGACGGATAAGTTCTGTCGTAGAACGGCCGTTGTGTAAACGCCGCGCCGGCGAAAACGATCAGCAGAAGCAGGCATTTCATCGGTTACTTTAGGATCGCCTCTATTCAAGGCATTCTACGATCATGGCTTGATTTTCGACGTTCATGCCCTTCGGGATCGCGATGCTGAATGGATGCTCCTTGACTCCGGCGCCGATCTGCTCTGCATGGGATTTCAGAACGCCGTTTTGTTTCCAGAGCTGCGTGACCCGGACTGGAGAAGATGATTGGCTTCGGGAATTGATGGTCGCCAGCCGGAAATTATCGATCGCCATTCCGGAAATCGTATAGCGAATGTAGACTTTCTTCGTTCCTGTTGGAAGCCCGTCGACGTGTTTGTCAACTTCGGGCCATTGTAGCGTTCGGTCAATGACTTGTCCATCTTTCCACGACAACTTCGGGTTGTATGTCCATAGCTCTCGATACGGCCCGTCCGGCTTGGTGGACCAGGCGATCCACGCAGCGGGGGCGGGGGCGTTCCGCGATGGCCATGGAGTTACGTTACGGACTTCAGCCGTTAATTTGTCGGGAGCAAGTCCATCTCTTAAGTCGAGGAATCGCCCGCCCACATCAAAGCCTGTCAATTCGTGTCCATCGGCCGCAGCCAGAGCAAACGTAATCTCTCCAGGTTCTGAGTGTTGATTAATGACGTAACCTTGTCCGTTCGCGCCGCTGTAATGGGCATGTTCAATCTTCGATGCAAAACGGTCAAGATTGTCCGCACGAACCGGAATTTCGGTTCTGTCCTGTCCGGTAGCTCGATACCGCAACTCGTTTCTTCCTGGTGTCAGTTCCGGTAGCGTTCTCGGGTTTAGTTCGAATCGCGTCCCCAGCATCACGTTGTGGAATTGTCCACCACCTGATTTTGCGATCCGCACCTGGTAACCATACTTGCCGCTCACGGCCGTGTGCGCGCCGTGTTCCGATTTCACTACGGTCGCGGGCAAGGCAGTCCATTTTCCGTGAAATGGACCTTGCAGGCGGCTTCCGTCCGTCCACGTGCGGCCTCCGTCGATTGAAGTCGCAATGCTGAGATTATCGTCCCTTGAAGGCAGGTCCGCCGACATGGTGAATTGCGCGTCGATAATCACGTACGGACACGGCATATCGAACTCGGCTGAAGATCCTTGTGTTTGCAGCCGCGGGCGATATTCGATACGACCGGTCGCCCAGGTGCGGCTGTCCTTCTGGCTGTGTGGACCGTCGTTTGTGCGGATGTGATATTGGGCAATCTCTTGAGGGAATTCGCGCCAGGTCGTTCCATCGAATTGATACGGCAGGTAGTAAAGCCGCCTTGGTTCAGGGTGGAAATAACGAATCATCCGCTCACCGGGCCGCAGGACAAAATCCATCGTGTGACCCTGCGGATACCGTTTGAATGCGTATAGCCGGTTATCATTCGTCGTTGTGAACAGACCGGCCAAGCCGTTGATGGCTTGGGCGCGCACATCGGCCGGATACCAGGGGTAATCAACCGAACCGGGCTTAACTTCCTTTGGGCCCTTCATTTTGCCGAGAATGATGTTGCCGTTCCGCTCGATATCGTGAACCGAGGCGACGCGCCGCTGTTTCAGCGGACCGCTGCCGACCGGGTTATAGCCCATCATGTCGGAATCGAAGTAATGATAGCCGTCGTCGTAATAGACTTCGGCAACGGTATGCCCTGTGAGGAACCAAACGCGCGAGTCCTCGAACCCGCCTGCGTCATAGACCGCCGCCAATAGCGGAGCTATGTGATAGCACAGACCAAAACCGTAGCTGTTCAGAAGCTTTATGGGATCGAGCACTTCGCCCATAGGCTCTTCGTAGGCCCAGCCGGCAATGTGATACCAGAAGCCTGGTTTCACGAAGCGGCCATCGGTGAGAAAAAATCGCCAGATCGCCTCGGCCTTCTCCCGCGGCGTGTTTGCGTGTGCCTGTTCGTAGATGCCCTGCGCCAGAGCGGTGAGACTGGTTGCATCCGGCTGGCCGGCCTTCAACACCACCGGCGAATAGACCTGCGCGCGACAGCAGAGGCCGGCTAATAGGCATAATGCAGCGATTATTGGAGCACGAGATGCTTTCGTTTGCATGCGGCTGCTCAATTGACGCTCAGAGAGAAGCTCTGTTCCTTTCCGCTTAGCAGATCGTGAACCTTGATGGTCCACTTACCCGCGGCATCGCTGAACGCAAGCGGAATTGTTTTCATTGCGTGCCCATTGTCCGTAAACACATTACCGGAATAAGTGAGCGCGCGGTTACCCTGGGGATCGACGACGTCCACGTGAACGACATCGACCGACGCGGGCGTATGCGGAACATCGAACCCTAGCTGAACTAGATCGCCCCGGCGCGCTTCCGAAGGTGCGCTGACTTGAAGCTCCGGCAACGGGCCGGGCGCGGCCGCGAGGATGATTGGTTCATAGGGATTCACCGTTACCGTCAGCATTCCCTTTTGTCCGAGAGTTTTGCACGCACGCACGTCGTACACATACATCGGCTCCGGTAGCGAAATATTGACGGTGACAGGCGTTTCAAATCGCTCGTTCGAGCGGAACTCCGGCGGTCCCAGTTCATTGACGCGCAACTGCGGATTCGAAATCAGTGTGATGAGGCGGACTCCGCCATTTCTATAGACATGCGTTTCGACGCCGACCACAGGCTTGCCCTTTGCATCCGTGACGGCGAACTCCGGACGGATTCCGTTGGATCGCAGCAGATTACCCACGAGCTCGTGCACCGGACCTTCTTTATGAACCAGCCGGTTCTGATGATAATTCAGCGTGTCGGTTTTTACGAAAATTGCCTTGCCCTTTCCGAATTCGTGAACCGTGATCGGTTGATTGTGAGGACCGCCGAACAAATCCGCCAGCGGCGATTGCGGTAAGCGGCGGCTGTGCTCGTCGAACGTGCCGGGCTCTCCATCCGCGATCACGATTCCTCCCTGCGAGATGAACTCGCGGATCGCGCTGACCTCGGCCGCCGAGAGCGAACTGGACTGGGGCAGCACCAGAACGCGGTAGCCGCCCTTCAACAGTTCGCCTTGTTCAAGCTGCATATAAGAAACGAAATTGTATTGAAGTCCTTGGTCCTCGATCAGACGACACCACGACTCGCGCAGCCGGAGAAAATCGTTATCGCTGCGTTCGGCCTTAGGCGACCGCGTCATCCAGGCGTCGCCTTCGGGCTTACGCGCCAGCATCCATTCCGTGCGCATGCTCGGCTGCGAGTAATGAACGGCGATGCGGTCGGTCATCAATTGGCTATTGATGATCTGCGCGCCCACGCCGTCGCGCAACTCGTTGTAGTAAGCGCCGGCTTCCTGGCCCCGCTGCCCGGCATTTCCGTCGTCTCCGACATATTCGTGCTTCTGATCCCAGATGATGAGGCCGCGGTTATTGTGCAGCAGTTCATACCAGACCCGGTGCTTTTCCCACTTACCGTTCGCGAATCCGGTAGTCACCATCGGCATGTTCGGGTTCAGCGAGCGGATAATCTCAATGTTGTCGCCGATATCGTACGGTTCGATTTCGGTCAGCGCATGCGTGAGCCGCGCGTAATCGTATCCGCCCCATCCCGGCATCTGGCCGCCGCCAACCCCCACGTAGGCATCCGGGTCCACTTCGTGAATGGCGTCCGTTCCCATCTTGAGGGCGTCGGCGAACGAGATATCCATCCATTCTTTGAAGTCCGCCCACGATGCGAAATTATCGTCCTTGCGCTGCATCGCCTCGTGAGTTGTTGGCGGAGTCACGAGATCCCAAGACGTGTAATTCGTTCCCCATTCCTTATTTAGCGCGGCTAGCGTGTGATACTGATCGCGCAGCCATCGACGCATCGGTAGAAGCGACTGATCGGAAAAATCGAAATCCCAGAATCCGGCAAGGTTCCCGATACCCGCTTCGTCGGACAAGCTGTAGAACACAGGCCGGTACGGCGCATTTCGCTTTGCATCTTCCACAAGGCGATCGTGTATCTTGTTCCGCCACACGGGATCCCAGAAGCTCGGATGCCGCTTGAACGGCTCGAGACTCGTCGGGTTCTTCTTCAGCAACTCTTCCGCCTGCAGCAGGTCCCAGTTGTAAGGCCGGTCCGTGCGGTATCGATGATAGGTGGAATAGAAGTCGGTACCGATGCCTTCCGAATACCAGCGCACGTTGTTATCGATGAAGAATTCCGGAAGCGAATTGCTGCGGCCCGAATACTGTCCGGCGTTGATGCCGAGCTTCTCCAAATCCGGAATCAAGTTCTTCTTGTACTGCTGCCACATTATGATGACGTAGTCGCGCCATTCCTTCTCCGGCGGACGCGCGACGAAGCTGGCCTCCACATCTTCGTCTTTGTGCTGCGCCTGCTGCTTCATGTCCTTGCCATCGAACGACAAGTGCACGTGAAGCGTATTCTTCATCGCCACGGAGCGGCGAAGATCGATCGGGAAGCTGAAATGATCTTCATCGATCAATTCCACCGGCACTGTTCTGTCGTCCACAACGCGGCCCAGGCTGTCCGTCCAGTGGATGGAAGCCTTGCCGCTGCCGGTGATCTGGTGACCCAGCTTGTAAATCACGTTGACGATCGCATTCCGGTCCATAACAGGCGCCGGTAGGATCAACGTATCGGCTGCTGCGGTTCCAGCGGAGAGAAGTATTCCGCAAAGTGCGGGCAAGAAGATTTGGCTTAACAATTTCATGGCGACAACGGATTGAAGGGCTCGGAGACGTAAGGACAGGCAATCCGCTCCCTCACCGTCGCGGTTCGATGCTTTCAAGAGTTGCACTGAACCGCGACAGTGAGGGAGCGGACTCTTGCGGATATGCGACGCCAAATGCGAACGGGGCAGATCCGTCATTTGACGTTCTCCCTCGCGTTCGGCCTGATTTCGCTGACGACTTCTACAAGCCCGACGATGTTGTTCAAGCTATTACGCACCGGCGCCAGGACCGATACATAACCGGATTTCTGTTCGACACCGACGCGCTGGCCGAATTCCAGAACCTTTTGCATGATCGGCGGCGTGGGTTGGGTCAGATCGCCCCATTTCCAGAACTGGCTCATTTCATAGCGGTTCCGAATCACGACGTGGATTCGGCCGGGAGCGCCGTCGAGCGGCATCCATAGATTCACGTCGACCGGATAATTCGCAAGTTGGGCCAGTCGCATCAGCGTCTTTTTCGTTGTGATGAACGCCTGGTCGTCGACATCGTAATTGTCGCCATCGGCCCATTGATCGCGTGGGTCTTTCCGGAGGATGTGCTGGAGTGCGCGCGGAGTCAAAATGCGCTGGCAGACGTCGCCGTCCACCATCACGGTCGCTACTTTGGCGATCTGGTCGAGATCGTGTTCAAGCTGAACTTTATCTCGCGCGCATAGCGGTAAAGCCACCGCAAGAAACACCATCACCGCTTTCATTTCGCGCCACCCGCCCGGTAGAGAATGAATTCTCTGACGCGCAGCCACGCGTCCGGATCGAGATTCGCAAAGCGGGCTTCATACGGCTTCAAGGCATCGACGAAATCCGCATTGTTCCAATCGAGAATCGGTTTTGCCGGAAGCTTGGCATTTGCATTGGACCAATCCGCAACTTGCGTATGATTGAAGCGGCGCACGACCTCTTCTTCAAGCCGTTTGCGCGAATCCCTGGTACACAGCGCATTTAGCAACGCGAGATCCTGCAGGCAATTCCGCTGCAACTTCAAACGAATGCTGGGGACCGGACCGGGAATGTTGAATCGCTCGCCCGAATAGACCAATGTCAAATCGCCGCCGTTCAAATGGAACCAGGGATCGGGTCCCGGATCGACGGTCTGCCAGCGTACGAACCCGTCTACTCGGTTGATCCACGACCGCAGCGGGTTGAGAGTAATCTCGGTGCTTACCTTCTGCACGGCGGGAGTTCCTCCGTAGGTCCAGACGATATCGCCATGTTGCTTTAAGCGAGGAATGGCGTCGGGATGCCAAAGTAGCTCGCCTTCACCAACCACCCAGAAGCTGATGACTCCTTCGAGTTCGCGGAATTGCTGCGCAGCCGTCCAACTGGTATCGGCGCGCATCGCGAAATGCACGGGAGAGTTCAGCGGAATCGCCTTCTCCAGCATGCGGTGATACACGCGGAAATAGTTATTGTCGCGAGCGAATCGAATCTCGTCGCCATCCCAGGGAAAGCCCTTGTAGCGTTTCTTGTGATTAAAGAAAACCTCGAATTTTGTACCCGTCCAGTGTTTTTCGCGAAAATGGCGCTCCATCTCGGACAGAACATTGACGAACTCTGCTTCGTAGCCCGGTTCGCCCCACCAGAGAAAGGACGCGGGCCATTCCGGGTTCACCGGCAGATACATAAACGGGATTGGCTTTGCGCCCCGCCGTGTGTTGCGGAAAGCGGAGCCGTCGAGCAGCGGCCCGTAGTGGCGATCGAACAAGTCCCAGCTTGCGACATGCATCTGACTGCCGGCCCCGGCTAGTTCGGGTGCGAACTCGGGATCGACTTTGCCCGCATGACCGTAGCCGAGTTGGTGGAACGTACCACGGTTCTCATAAAAGATCCGGTGGTACGCGTGTATCAGATGGATAAGCTGACCCTCGCCGGACGAAGATGCCGCGGACTCATCGAAATGCGCTAGCGTCTTCGGATACTGGTTCACTAACCACGATGTGCCGTAAGAATTGTTGTCGAGCGTGACGGCATCGTCCTGTGGGACGACCGCCGGAATCACCGATAGTGCTATCGGCAGAGTCTGGTTTCCGGACACGCTAGAGACGATCGCTTCGCCGCGGTAGGTTTTCGGCTCTGTATTCGCTGGTATCCACAGATCGACCCAGAAAGCTTGAGCCGTCTGGCCGGCTATTTTATTGCCCGCATCGGGAATTTGGAACTCATACGGCAGGGATGCGGGAATCAAGGCGTCCGGGTAGTATTTACTATCCGGCGTGTTGAAATGGAACCATTCGCGATAGACATCGACCGGTAGCGGGAACCGAACGGACAGCTTGTAGTCGGCGCTGGCCTTGCTGTTTACAACCAGGTGGAAGGATGCGTAGCTTCCGCGAGCCGCTCGCAAATCGATTTGCTTCAGCCACTCGGCGCCCGGGCGGCGATCGCTTTCCACGATCCCGCCAAACGGGTCCGGTCGAAAGTATTCTTGCAAAGCCCGCAGTTGTTGCGCGTGGCAGGCGCCTGCAAGCAGGAAAAGAACCGGCAGGCTATTTCGTAATATCCACATAGCCGTGTTTTTGGAGAAAACGGAAATAGCCAACGAAATCGAAATCGGTCGGTCCCATTTCCATCTTCGTGAGGTGAATCGCCTGCGCCAAATTGCGTTTGCCATCGCACCAGTACAGGGCGACTGTTACTAACTTGTTCCAGGCGCCCGAAGGATAACCTTCCCACTCGTCCTGCGATAGATCGTCCAGCGGCAGCGTGCCTGGCCTCTTCCGATGCACGATCATCCGCTCGGCATCGCGATTCACCGAGTCCGGTTTTGCTACAGCGCCTGCCGAGCGCAGCCTTGCGGACTGCCAGTCGGAAGCAGCCTGCAGTTGCCTCAATTGAGGAGCCAGCGACTGCTGGAGTTTGGCGCGGTCCTTCGCCGGCGCCAGCCTGAGCACCGAGAGCAGAGCATCGTGTCCACGATCGCGCAGGTAGCTCATTCGATCGAGGCCATAGCTTCCGGACGCCGCATCGCCAGACCGAAGCGCGTCGAGCCCGGCCGAAGCGGTCGCGGCCATTTCCTGATACACGTGGTCGCTCGCGATGTCCGCGAGCCACGGCACTTGCGCCTCGCCCGCGCTGGCGTTGAAGTACAGATAACTTGCGATGACGGTGATGAGATCGTGCATGGAACGCGGGTCGACGGTATCGGGCTTGTCCTCGCTGTTGTGATGGGTCTCGATTCCAGTGCCGCTGTAGGACCAGACATCGGGCACGTTGATGGTTGGGTCTCCCAGGTAGGAATCGGTTCCGGGTTCGTTCTCTTTCCAGTGCCACGGCCGCGACGTGAAGTAGGCCTTTGCGATGCGTTGAATCAACGCATCGGTATACGACATCGCAACTTGTGGATTCATGTAGAACGTGTACTCGGTTCCTGCGAGGCCGTATGAAGCGGCCGGCGTGTCCACGGTCATGGCGGCGACTGTCTTTTTCATCCGTTGGGGATGTGCGCGGATATAACTCAATGAGCCATACAATTCCGGCATCAGCAGAATCCGAATGCTTCTTTGCGGACGGGGCAGCTTGCCCTTTTGGATCAGGCTGCCAATTGTGTTCAGAGCCTCAATCATGGCGGAAACGCCGGTCGCGTTGTCCTGCGCGCCCTGCTCGGACGAGTGTCCGAGCACGAGCACCTCTTCCTCGTCGCTGATGCCCGGCAACAGGCCCGTTACCCAGGGATACCGGCCCGCATAGTAACGGGAATCGACAACGGCGTGTACCTTGATTCTTTTACCTTCGGCCAGCAGCTTCCGTATGTGTTCGGCTTGTTGCGGCGTGATTGAAAACGAGAGCAGCGGCGTGCTTGCCTTGGTAAAACCCCAACCGTTATCTCCCCAGGCATTGATCCATTGCCGTCCATCGCGTAGCGCTGGATCCTCGCTAAACCCATTCACCGCGCCCAGAGCGCCATACTTCACCAACCGGTGCTTGTATCCGGCGGAGTTCTTGTCGGTCAGAACCAGCTTGCCCTTCACGTCCGGCCATGGAGTTTTGTTGATATCGACGAGTTCGGCCGTGATTCCGCCCTTCGGCGTCGGCCCGCTCCACATGCCAAGTGAAGCCGGCGTGCTCTGGTAATCGCACAGCAGCGTATGCTCCGGCTCGACCATCTCCAGCCGCGCTTGCTTGACGTCCCATGCCAGCGGCATCGTCCAGTAGCCCACCTGCGTTTCACCGTCCGCGTTCCCGCCGCCGATCTCAACCTGCTCGAGGCCGCTTTGCTCAAGGCGCTGTTTCAGGTAAAGCGCCGTTTCCTCGAACTTCGGAAAGGTAAACCAGTGGTCTGTCGAGTAGACGCGGCGCATCGTCTCCATTGCCCGATCGGACTGCACGTTGGCTGCGATCGTGTGGACGAGCGGCGTCACCGGACTCTCTTGAATCGCTGCGCCCGCCATTTGTGAGGAAAGCAAAAACTGCAGCCCAACCATGGAGACGCTAAGCAGATGGCGATGAATGACTTTTCCTCCTCCTCGTACGGCATTGTGTCCTGCCAGGGAACTTCCTTGCTAGCCGCACGAAAGCTTCCAGCATAAGGCTTCCGACAAACTTGGTATTTGCGAACTGTACTACCGCGGGCAAGCTGCTGTCAAATACCTCTTCAGACCGGGCGCTAAGAAATTTAAACTTACTTGTGCCCCGAAAGACAATTGGGATGCCCGCCTCGAATTCCTAAACGAACTTCGTACCCGTACTTCTCGTCGTTATAATCATGCAACCGCCGCGATGGCTTACGCGCCTGGTCTGGATTGCCGTTCTTCTTCTCGTAGCAATCGCTCTGCTCGCCGTGCTGCACAGGGTCATCGTATTAGACGATCCATCTCTGATGGCGAGACCCGGAAATCCGGCCGGCGCCGTCGATACAGCGTTTGCGAAGTACCCGATTCTGACCTTTGTACACATTCTTCCCGGAGCGCTATTTATGACCCTCGGTCCGCTCCAGTTCGTTCGGCGCATCCGAACGAAACATCTGCAATTTCACCGCTGGTCCGGGCGCGTTTTCTTCGCATGCGGTCTCGTGGTTGGGCTGTCGGCGCTGGCGCTGACCTTCCAAACCTCCGTCGGCGGAGCTACTGAAAGAGCGGCAATCATCCTATTTGCAATCGTTTTTTTGTTCGAATTAGTCAGGGCGTTTGTACTCATTCGTCACAGACGGATCGCTCTTCATCGCGAGTGGATGATTCGCGCGTTTGCCATCGGACTGGCGATCGCTACCATCCGGCCCATCGTAGGCGCATTCTTCGCGGCGCGGCAGCTCAGTCCACACGAATTCTTCGGCATCGCATTTTGGATCGGCTTCACCATTCACTTTATGCTTGGCGAGGTCTGGATCAACTACACGCGGCCAATGGTTCTGCTTCGGGGTGGACTCGCTTCTGGAGACAGTCGCGCCCGTGGCCAGAAAGTGATGGGGTAAGCAGAACGCCCGCTCTGTTGAAGACTGCGCTCCCTCGCGGTCGTGGCTCCGCTGGAGAGCGCCTTGGCGATCCATAGGGAAATGGCCACTCTGAACCGCCGCAGCCCATATGATCGGTACACCGTCAGCCGCCTGGTGGATTAGCATGGAACCGATCGTGCGGGAAGGGGACCTGACCCGCTATCTTCTCAGGCTTCCGGCATCTTCAACCGGCCGTCCCGTGCGCTACTATCGGGTTTTGACACGTGGACACCGTTCTGGAGCTGCGGGCTCTTACCAAGCATTTCCCGACCCACCGCGCCGTTAACGGAGTGTCGCTTGCGCTCCAGAGAGGCGAATTTTTCTCGCTGATTGGACCTTCCGGCTGCGGCAAGACCACGACGCTCCGTCTGATCGCCGGTTTCGAAATGCCGACCTCCGGCGAGATTTTGTTGAATGGCCGCCCGGTCGCGAATTTGAAGCCGTACGAGCGAAACGTCAACACCGTATTTCAGAATTACGCGCTCTTTCCTCATCTCACTATCGCTCGAAATATTCGTTTCGGGCTGGAGCGCCGGCCTCGCATGCTGGCGTCCGAGATCTCGGCGAAAGTAGATCGCATGCTTTCCCTGCTTCAGCTCTCAGGGAAAGAAGACCGCATGCCCAACCAGATTTCCGGAGGCGAACGCCAGCGGGTTGCGTTGGCGCGGTCTCTGGTGCTCGAGCCGGATGTGTTGCTGCTCGATGAACCGCTCTCGGCGCTCGATCCGAAACTGCGCAGACAGGTGCGCGCCGAATTGAAAAGCATTCAGCGGCGAGTCGGCATCGCGTTTCTGTTCGTCACGCACGACCAGGAGGAAGCGCTTTCCCTTTCCGACCGGATCGCGGTGATGCATCACGGAGAGCTCGAACAGGTGGGGCCGCCCCGCGGATTGTACCTGAGGCCGGCCTCCCGATTCGTCGCCGAATTTCTGGGCGACGTGAACTGGATTGATGGCGCGGGCGTTCGTCCCGAATGTGTCCGCATCTCGCGCGACCGGCCTGTCAACGGAGCCTGTGCATTCCCGGCCGTGGTGGTGTCCAACACTTATCTCGGCAACTGCGTTCACATTGAAACCTGTTTGGAGGATGGCGTTCGCTGTGTCGCACAGGTGAATGAGAACGAATGCCGCTATGAAACCGGACAGCGGGTGCATGTCTGGTGGCATCCAGGCGATCAACTGCCTATCGCGGTTGAACAGAGCGTGTCTGCGGAAGCGTAACAATGAGCCGCCTGCGCGTTGCGTTCCTATCGCCGGCCGCTATTGTTACGATTGCGCTTTTTGCAATACCGATAGGCATCATTTGCGCGTATAGCCTGTTGTCGCGAGGCGCTTACGGCGGCGTCATCCTGCCCTGGACGATCGAGAGTTACCGGCGCGTTTTCGATCCTCTCTACGCGGAGATCTTGTGGCGCTCGTTCGTGCTCGCGGCCATATCGACTTCACTCTGCCTCATTCTCGGATTTCCTCTGGCGTTGTACATTGCGCGCTCGAAGCGCCGCACGCTGCTGCTGAATCTGGTGATGCTTCCGTTCTGGACAAGTTTCCTGATTCGCACCTACGCGTGGATGTTTCTTCTACGGGACACAGGGTTAATCAACACCATTCTCCAATCGTTGCATCTGATCCGGCAGCCGTTACCACTGCTGTTTAATGACGGGGCGGTCGTGCTTGGACTGGTCTACGGCTATCTGCCGTTCATGGTGCTGCCACTCTACGCCACGCTCGAAAAGCTGGATCCAGCATTGCTCGACGCGGCTCGGGATCTTGGCGCCACGCCATGGGTGGCGACCTGGAAAATCATCGTTCCGCTCAGCAGAAGTGGGATGCTGGCCGGCAGCCTGCTCGTTTTTATTCCGTGCCTGGGCGCGTATTTGACCCCAGATCTTCTCGGCGGGGGTAAAACTGTCATGATCGGCAACCTTGTACAGAACCAGTTCACGACGGCCCGGGACTGGCCGTTCGGCTCGGCTGTTTCGCTGCTGTTGATGGCGCTTGTTCTGATCATCCTGTTGCGGATGCTAAGCAGGCAAAGCGAGCAACTGTTGTGAATCGCTATCTCTCGTTGTATGCGTCCGCGGCTTACGCGTTCCTGTATCTGCCGCTGGCGGTGTTAGCAGTGTTCAGTTTCAACGCCTCGCGGTTTGCCATCTGGCAGGGGTTTACCTGGCATTGGTACGTAGAAGTCTTTCGAGACGAGCGGCTGATCGAGGCCACAATCCATTCCGTCGAGATCGCCATCTGCGCCACGATTTTCTCAACGGTTATTGGGACTCTGGCGGCGTACGCGATATGGAAGCGGCGTGCCCGCTGGCTGACGAACTCGCTGTATCTGTCGCTCGTGACTCCGGAGATCGTCACGGGAGTCTCGCTCCTGGCCTTTTTCCAGTGGATCTTTCGCTTTCTGCACGTGCAGCTTGGCATGCACACAGTGATTCTGGCGCACATTTCCTTCTCGATCGCCTATGCGGTAATCGTGATACTGGCCCGGCTGCGCACATTCGACCCGGCTCTGGAAGAAGCCGCGCTCGACTTAGGGGCAAATGAATGGCAGGTGTTCTGGCGCGTGACGGCGCCGAATCTACTGCCGGCCATCGGGGCAGCCGCGCTGTTGTGTTTCACGGTCTCGTTCGACGATTATGTGACCACAAGCCTGGTCGCT
The DNA here is from genome assembly GCA_000381625.1 of Bryobacterales bacterium KBS 96. Lineage (GTDB taxonomy): Bacteria > Acidobacteriota > Terriglobia > Bryobacterales > Bryobacteraceae > KBS-96. Next base: position 3,962,113 of record KB906767.1, on the reverse strand, counting down.
GGCGTGAATTCCGAAACGTTGCCCATGGTGATTTATTCTCTTGCACGGAGAGGTGTAAGCCCCGCCGTGAATGCGCTATCGGCAATGATCACCATAGGCATCGGAACGCTGATTGTTGCCGCCGAAGGGTTGCAGCAACGTGGCGCAAGATCTCGGCCATGAACCGTCGCGTGTTTTTGCTTGCGGTAAGCGGCGCGGCGGCGGGGTGCATGACGGAGCATGCGCGGCGCTTGAATGTCTACAATTGGTCGGACTATGTCGCTCGCGACACCATTCCGAAATTTGAGCGCGAGTTCGGCGCGCACATTCGCTACGCAACTTATGAAAGCGCCGAGGAGATGCTGGCGAAAGCGATGACCGGCAACTCTGGTTGGGACGTGGTGTTCCCATCCAACAGCTATGTGCAGCCGATGCGCGAAATGGATTTGCTTGCGCCTCTGGATCACAAGCGGCTGGCGAATCTGAAGAATCTGGGGAAGCGTTTTCAATCGCCGCCATGGGACCCGGAGCTCGGATGGTCAACGCCCTACATGTACGGATCGACGGGCATTGTGTACTCGAAGCAGGCGCCGCAGCCTGAGGGATGGCGAGACCTGTGGGTGAACAAGTATCAGGGCCGGATGACCATGCTCGACGATCCGGCGGAGGTGTTTGCGGCGTGTCTGAAACGCCTCGGCGATTCGGTGAACGCAACGGCGCCGCCTGAACTCAAGAGCGCGGAGGCTTTGGCGATCCGGCAGAAGCCTCTGGTGCGCGCATACATCAATGCCGAAGTGCGAGACCAGTTAATCGCCGGCGATGTGCTGGCGGCGCAATCCTGGTCGATTACGGCGCAGCAAGCAATCGATCAGAGCGGCCGCCTTGCGTTCGTCTATCCGGCCGAGGGATTTCCCCTCTACTGCGACACGGCGGCAATCCTGCGGGAAAGCAGGCATCAGGAACTGGCGCACGAGTTTCTGAATTACCTGTTACGCCCGGAGGTGGCGGCAGCGATCGCGCGGGAGATGAGAACCGCAACCGCGAACGAAGCCGCGCGCCACTTGCTGCCCGCGAAGGATAGCGAGAACACGACGCTTTATCCGACGGAAGCGATCCTGGCCCGAGGCGAATGGTTCGAGGCCATGCCACCGGCCGCGCAACGTTTGCGCGACCGTCTATGGACGCAGATCAAGTCGGCGTGAAGTGACGCTTCCGATTTTCACCACTTCCAAACAAACGGGTTAATCCTCAGCTTATTTCGCGGAATTCCTCGCAACCGAGCCGTGGGCGAGGCATGCCTCGCGCCTACAATGGGCACGGTTTCCGGGCCAGGGCCAAATGCCGCTTCTTTGGGCAGCTCACATACGAGACCTTCCATTCACCGTCGAATTGCTGTTGACATCAGCCCCGTTACGTCCCATAATTCCCATAGATTGTCATAGGAGCGGACAGGATGACATGGGAAAGAGCCAAAATCTTCTTCAAGGTACTCTCGACCTCTTGATTCTGCACGCTCTCCAGCACGAAACCATGCACGGCTATGCCATAGCGCAGACCATCCATTTGCTGTCGGATGAAGTTCTAACCGTGGAGGAAGGTTCCCTGTACCCCGCGTTATCCCGGCTGGAGCTTGATGCCTGCATCTCGTCGTCTTGGGGCCTTTCGGAAAACAACAGGAGGGCCAAGTATTACAAGATCACCGCGCGCGGCAAAAAAATTCTGGCCGGCCAGCAGGAAAGCTGGAAGCGGTTATCCGCCGCCGTTCAGCAGGTACTCGCCAGATGACCTCTCTCGGACGAACGCTTCGAAAATTGCTGCGAAGGCGCCGGCTTCATGCCGAAATGGAAGCCGAACTCGCTCACCATCGCGAACTGTCCAGAGAGAACGGCAATCCCATCGGTCTTGGCAACGTTACCGCTGCCAAAGAGTCCACGCTTGATCTGTGGCGGTTCACGCTACTTGAGAACGCATGGCGAGACATACGCCATGCCTTTCGCAGCTTACGGCGCCGGCCTGCTTACACGATTACCGCCGTCGGCTCCCTCGCGTTGGGCATTGGCGTCTGCACCGCCATGTTCACCGTTCTGAACGCGGTCGCCTTGCGGCCGTTACCTTACGCCAATCCTCAGCAACTCGTCTGGGTCACTCAAGTTCTAAAAGCGAATAACACGGACGAGATCACCTTTACACCGGACTTCCTCGACTGGCGCGCCGGCAATCGAACCTTCCAAAGCATGGCAGCCTACAACGAGAACACACGCAGCCTGACCGGGATTGCGGAACCTATCGAAGTGCATACGGTGAAAGCGTCCGCCGCTTTGCTTCCGCTGCTCGGAATCAGTCCGCTGTTGGGCCGCAACCTGCCACAAAACGCGGACTTTGCCGGCCATGAGCACGTTGCGCTGCTTTCTCATGCCATCTGGCGGAGCCGCTTCGGCGCCGATCGCTCGATCGTAGGCAAGCCGATTCTGCTCGACGGCGAACAATACATCGTGACCGGAGTTCTGCCGGGACGCTTCTTATTTCCGGGTGTTGAGCAGGTCGATATCGTCACGGGGCTGGGGAAAAATGAAGCCGGAGAGTTAGCTCGCGACGGGAAAGTGTTCACGGCGGTCCGCAACGTCATTGGCCGCCTGCAGCCAGGCATTACGAACGAGCAAGCGCGGCAGGACCTCATGGTCATTCAGGCGCATCTCCCTTTGCCGCCCTGGATGCCTACGATCACAATCAAAGTTCTATCGCTGCGCGATCATCTATTCGGAAATGCGAAGATCACCGGCGTCGTGCTCGTCGCCGGGTCGCTACTCTTTTTGCTCATCGCCAGCAGCAACGTCGGAAGCCTTTCTCTTGTCCGCCTGATGCAGCGCGACCGCGAACTCGCCATTCGTCGCGTTCTCGGCGCCGCGCGTGCCCGCGTCATCTCTCAGCTTCTGATTGAGAGTTCGCTTCTCGCTGTTTTCGCCGCTGCCCTGGGCTTGTTCCTTGCGATGGGCATTCGAAGTCTGCTCATCGCATTCGGCCCCTACCGCCTGAGTATCTACGGCAATCTTCCGATCGACATGCGCGTTGTTGCGTTTGCAAGCGTGCTCCTGGTCCTCACCATTCTTGTATTCGGAATGCTCCCGGCGCTGCGTATGAGCGACTTCCACCTCGGAGAAGCCATCGCCGCGGGACAAACGTCCATCGCCGGCAAGCGCCACAATTTGCGTCTGCTTTCCATCGTCGGCGCAGCCGAAATCGCGATTGTCATCGCCCTCTCTAGTAGCGCCGCCCTCATGCTGGAGAGCTTCTGGAACATGCGCTATAAAGAGCTCGGCTTCGAGTCGCAGCATGCAATCGCCGCCACCATCAACTTGGGCAGTTCCCGTTACGACGATAAGAACCGCGAGTTCGCATTCATCAATCAACTTCTTGAGCGCGCAGCCGCCATTCCCGGCGTGGAAGCCGTCACACCAACAGTAGCTTCCGAGATCCCTCCGGGCGAGGGCCATAACACCAACAACGCCCGAATTGAGGGCAGACCATTGCCCACGAATAGCCGCCTCAAGGCAATTCACCAGGCGCAAGAAGTAAGCGGAGCCTACTTTAAAATACTCCGCATTCCGCTGCTCGAAGGCCGGTTACTGCGAGACTCCGATACTGCAAACAATCTTCCCGTGGTTGTCGTCAACAGCCAGTTCGCTAAACGCTATTTCCCCGGCGAAAGCGCGCTCGGCCATAGATTACAGACCGGCGAAAGAGAAAATGCCTGGTACACCATCGTTGGTGTCGTTGGCGACGTAAAAACATCCGGCTTGGCCGCTCCTCCTCAGCCGGTCGTCTACACACCTTATGAACAAAGCGATGGAGGACGATTGCGCGATCTGGGCGTTATCATTCGTTCCGCGCTGCCTGTCGGTTCCATCGCACCGGAATTCAGAAAGATTGTCCACGATCTCGATCCGGAGCAGCCGGTCGCCGGCATCGCGACGATCGATCAGCGCCTGAACGCCTCAGTCTCGCGGCCGCGCTTCACGGCAGACATATTATTCGTCTTCTCGTGCTTTGGAGTGTTGCTGGCGATCATCGGCGTGTACGGCGTCGTCACTTGCCGGGCGCGCGCCCAGATGAGGGAAATCGCCGTGCGCCAAGCGCTCGGAGCACAACGCACGGCTATCATTTCCAACATTCTGGGCCAAGCGATTCGCCTCGTCGTTCCAGGCCTGCTCGCTGGAATCGCCTTAGCATTCCTGGGAAACCGGCTGATCTCGGGTCTACTGTTTGAAGTCAAGCCGGGCGATCCGGCAGCGCTGGTTGTGGTCTGCGCTGGAATCGTCCTGGCAGCCTTGGCCGCTTCATTCCTGCCAGCACTCCGCGCGTCCCGCCTCGACCCACTGGTGTCGTTGCGTCAGGACTGATTGCTAGAGTTTGGTTCTTGCGCGCTTATTTATCGCAGCTTTGAAGCCCCCGCCACTGCCGTGAGCCCCGCTGCTTTCGGTTGTAGGGGCGCGGCATGCCGCGCCCGCAAACTCCATGACGCCAGAAGATCGCCCTGCTCGAACAGTAATATCCCATGGATATGATCTGGCATCAATATGAATGCGTCAGTCACTACGTGCGGGAAACGTGTGGGGATTTCCCGCGAGCAGTCGCGGACGATGCCGCCTAGAGTGGTTGCGCCAACTGCTGGCCGCTTAGCTCATCGAACAGATTACGCCGATCCCGCAAATAGATCGTAACGAAGCAGGCCCCAGGCCACGAATAGCCGTAGCCCGGTATTCGAATCCCTTCCCGTCGCGGTAGCAGCAATTAAATCAGTTACCATTCGTGGAATATCTCTCAACCGAGTTGCGGGCGAGGCATGCCTCGCCCCTACAACAGATCAGATTCAAGCAGGGGCCAATCACGCTCCTTTGGGCGCGGTCCAGATACGGAACCGTATCCCATAAGCAACAACTGAACGGATCGAAGCCGGAATCTGGCTTGATTTTCGTTTCAGTTCCTCTCGCACGAGATGGATGTACGGTGTCTGCATCGTCTACCCGTTAAGACCGCAGAGTGCGACCTGAACTTTCATTTGGGGCAGTCGCAACGACAGGAGGCGATCAGCTTGCCGCCCGCGTTCAAAACCGCTGCTACGGCAACCTGAACGCCACAAGCGAATCTCCGAGCGGAGGCATGGGCGTGGGCAAGCCATGGCCGCCCGCCGCGATCAACACATACTGTTTCCCATCCGGTCCTTTGAACGTCATAGGGCTGGAACGCGCACTGGTCGGGAGCGTCGCTTGCCACACTTCATGTCCTGTTACTACATCGAACGCGCGGATATGCGGATCGAGAGTTCCGGCCATGAACACGAGGCCGCCCGCCGTGACCAGGGGACCTCCCAGCGAGGGTACACCTTTGGGAACGTCCGGCCCAAACGGGAACTGACCAAGAGGAACTTGCCATTTGGTTTCCGCCGTATCGGCATCGATCGCGGTCAACATGCCCCAGGGAGGGGCCGTGCAGGGCAGGCCTTTCGGGCCGCGAAGAAAACGCCGCGCCATGCCGAACGGCGTGCCCGCCTGTGGAGCAAATTCCCAATCTCCTCCGAGCTTGCGTCCGCGATCCCTCTCCTCGTGAAATTTCGCGCGCGGGATCAGCCTGACCTCGGCCGGCAGATTGTTCACGGGAATAATCAGCAGCCGGCGCCCGGGGTCGTAGGCGGCGCCGCCCCAGGCCATTCCGCCGATGTTGCCGGGGACCATGAACGAGCCCGAGACGCTGGGCGGCGTGAAGATGCCCTCCGAGCGGAGCTTGCTCAGTTCCGCGCGGCACCAGGCGCGGCCGGCGGCATCCGGTCCCCACGCCTGATCGGGTGTTACTTTCCCCTGCGGAACAAGCGGCTGGGGGAGAACCGGAAACGGTTGGGTCGCCGCGGTTTCCTCGCCCGGCACGTCACTCTGTGGCACGGGGCGCTCCTCGACGCCGAAAATCGGTTTGCCCGTCTCGCGATTCAGGATGAATAGATTACCGGTCTTCGATCCCACGGCAATCGCGGGAATGGAATGGCCATTTCGATGCACGTCGAACAGAAGCGGCGGCGACGCTACGTCGTAGTCCCAGAGATCGTGGTGAACGGTCTGGAAATACCAGACCATTTTGCCGGTCTCGGCGTTCAGGGCAACGATGGAATTGGCAAACAGGTTCCAACCCCGGCGCTCGCCGCCGTAATAGTCGGGACTCGCGCTGCCGGTCGGAACAAACACCAGATTGCGCTGACGATCGGCGACGATCACCGACCAGGCGTTTGCCGCGCCCGTTTTCGCGGCGCTGCCATTCTTCCAGGTATTTGCTCCGATTGCCTTAGGATTTTGCGGGATGGGGTCCCACTCCCATTTCAGCTTGCCAGTAGTGGCGTCGAATGCTCGCACTTCGCCGCTGGGCATGCGTACCGATCCATTGTCGGCGACGCCCGAACCAACCACAACCGTGGCGCCGATGATGGCGGGCGGCGAGGTCTCCTCGTAATCGGACGGATTGTCCGGCGGAATGCGAAGACCATTTCGAAGATTGATCTCGCCCTTGTCGCCGAAATCGAGACAAGGCCTGCCGGTTTCGGCATCGAGCGCAATCAATCGAGCGTCGATGGTGGCGAGATAAATGCGGCGGCGTCCGTTCGGGGCTTTCCACGTAGACACGCCGCGGGTCGCGTAATCGCCGTAGCCCGCGTTGCGATCGATTTTTGCGTCGAACGTCCAGCGCACTTGCCCGGTGACCGGATTGAGCGCAATGGCCCGTCCAAGCGGAGTCGCCAGAAATACGGTGGCATCGACGTACAGCGGAGTAGCTTCGAATGCCGTGGCCCGTCCATCTTTCGGCTGATACGCATCGCCTGTGTGGTACGTCCAGGCGACTTTCAGCGACGCGACGTTCTTTAGATTGATCTGGTCTAGCCGGGAGAACTTCTGGCCGCCATCACCTTCGTAGGCGGGCCAGTCGCCCGGGCTGACGGCGAGACATGGAATTGCCAGGATGAAGCAAAGGAAAACGCCGAAAGCGCGCATAAGAATAGCCTGCACGTAATTGTGACAGGGCTGGAGTGAGACTGAGCAGCGAAATATGAAACGAGACCAGCGTTCATGGCCGCGGTTGCCCGGCAAAGTCAAGCGGGTGGAGAATCCGAACGTCACGAAAACGCCGCCGAATTGACGTTACATTCCGCTCAGGATATGGTCATTTAAGTAATGGGCGACAAGAATTCCCGGATAATGAAGATCGCCGGGCTCAGCTTTGTGGGATTTTGCGCGGTATCTGTGGCCGTGGATCGGGCGAGTTTAAGCCCTGTCACGTCGCAATTGGCCGGATTCTGCGGTGCGTTTGTAGGAGCCCTGATCGGCGGGAGGGGAGCGAGACGGCAAGGCGAGGAGGCGGAGAAAGAGGCCGAACCGGAGATCGTCGAACAAGACCAATTCGCCACGGTGGCCGCCGAAGCGGAACGCGACCATCGCGAGGTGGAGCATCAAGCCGAGTAACGCGGATAGCGCCTAAGCCCGTTGCAAAAACACCTCTTCGACGGCTACCAGAACTTTCCCGCTCGAGAGAGTCTGTTTCTTGCAGCGAACGACTTGGCCCGGCTGGTATTTCCACATTTCTCCTTCGGGCATTTCATCGATAATGCGGTAAATGTCGCGGCTAAGGTGTTCGGCCTTTACGGACCGGAGACAGGAAATTCCTTCTCCGACGAGTGCGACATAAATGGCGGTTTCCTGTGGGGTATATGCGGCGGGCGTTGGCGCGGGAGGCGGCGGTTGAACCGGAGCAGTGACTTGTTGGCCTTCAGGAACGGCCGGCTGCTCGCGCACGGGTTGCAGCGGCGCTTCGCGACCGCTTACCCTATTTCGATCCACAAACAGCGCCACAATCGTGGCAATGGCCCATGTTAGCGGAAGTAAGGTATCAAGGCCACCGCGTCCGGTGAAGCGCTGGAGCGCATAAGCGGCGGCGAGCATGAAGGAGAACCCGCACACAGCCGAGAAGGCGAGACTCTGCGATGCCGAGCGGTATCCCTGCTGGTCATACCCGAAGAGAATTAACAGCAGAATGACGCCAGCGATGGTAGTGAGCCATCCGAACGATCCCGGCGTAAGGGCCAAGGCTACTCCGGCAGCGATGACCGCGAGCAAGAGCGCAGCCGGGTCAATCTGGGACTTGGTCATTCATTCCCTCCGGACGCACTCATTCTAGCGCCGCGTTTTCGGGACAGTGAAGGAATACGGGGCCAGCAGCCTAATGTCCGGCCTCAACCGGAGCGTCCGGCACAATCACCGGTCTGGCGTCCGGGGGCATTGGGGCAAGCATCTGCTCCTTCCGGACAATTAACGAAGCCGTGTGATAACTGGCATTTTCGAACCCGTGGCCGTGCGTGATCGCATCCGTGGGACAAGCCTCGACACAGTAGCCGCAGAAAATGCAGCGATTGTAGTCGATGTTATAGACCTTGGCATAACGCTCGCCGCCGCTGATGCGAACCTGGTCGGTATTTTCAGCCGCCTCAATGTAAATACAATCCGCCGGACACGCCGCCGCACAGAGAAAACAGGCCACACATTTTTCCAGACCGTTTTCGTCGCGCTGCAAAACATGCGACCCGCGATAGCGTTCCGCGAACACCGGAGGGGAGTCGGGATAAGGTTCGGTCAGCGAAGGAGACATCATCTCCTTGAACGTCACCCTCATGCCCTTGGCAATCGCGGCCGCCGATTCGAGAACTTCGCCTATCTTCGCCATCTAACTTCAGGGTATCGCAGGGTATAGCGCGATCTTGTCCGCCGGCGCGGCAGCTAGGCGAACCGTGAGAAGGCCGCCACGCCCGCGCCCACTGCGATGGCATCTTCAGCAAGCGCGCCGACCCAGCCGGGGACCGATCCGCGATCGGAGGCGAGGCGCCGCAGCTCCCGCCCGGCAAATGAGCCGGCTACGGCCCCCAATGCGCCCAAACAAGCTCCATTCAGTGTGGACTCACCAGCGGCATGACAGACGACCGCTCCACACAGAGCGCCGGAAAGAGCCCGGCCGGTCAGAATTCCTGGCTTGGTGCGAGCCGGGATGCTGGGTATCTTGTCGGCAATCAGTTCTCCAACGGCCAGGGTCGCCAGAACGGTTCCGACGGCGGAGCGTCCGAACAACTGGAAGGGCGAGCCGGCAAGTCCGAGAGGTCCGATGCGGGCAGCGCGGCTCAATATAGCCGGCGCGGTCATGGACCGCAGACCGGCAACAACGCCAAGTCCAGCAGCAAGGAGATACGGACGCGAGGGTGTCACTCGCCCACTGTAGCGCCGGACAAGTGAGCGCATTCCCCTTAGCAAGCACATAGCGCCGCGGCGGCGCTTTGTCATACTTTTATTTCGGCTCGTCAGCAGGCCAGTTCGATAGGGGAGATGCCGTCAAAATGCCAGTTTCATTGAAGGATCAGATTGTTCTCGTCGTAGGAGCTTCGAGCGGCATTGGCCGCGCGACCGCCGTTCTCTTCGCGCGCGAGGGAGCGAGAGTCATGGCCGCCGCTCGCCGCGAAGACCGGCTGCGTAGCCTGCAGGACGAGCTAGGCAAAGAGGGGCATTCTATCGAGATTTCAACCGCGGATGCATCGAACGCCGAAGATATGGAGCGGCTGGAGGACGAAACGCGCTCGAAGCTGGGGAAGATCGACATCCTGGTTTACGCGACCGGAACGAATACGCCGGATCGCGCGATGAAGCGGCTGATTCCCGAGATCTGGGACAAGATGCTGAACGTGAATCTGAACGGCGCCTACTACATCACTCAAGCGGTTCTGCCGTCGATGCGCGAGGCCGGCATGGGCCATCTGATTTATATTTCCTCCATTTCCGGGCTGACTCCGGATGTCTCGGGAGCCGCCTATCAGGCATCCAAACGCGGCCTGCTGGGCCTGGCGCACGCGATTCGCGTGGAGGAGAAGGAAAACGGCATTCGCACCTGCGTGATCTGCCCCGGCTTGGTGGATACCGAAATTCTCGAAAAGCGGCCCGTGAAGCCGACGGCAGACGTGCTCGCCAAGGCCCTGCAACCGGAAGATGTGGCGGAAATGGTGCTTTGTGTTGCGAAACTACCGCCGCGCGCGGCCGTGCCGGAACTGCAGGTGATGCCGGCGGCGATATAACGCGCCCAACGCGGAGCGGCAGTGAATTGCCTGCCCAGCGCGATGAATCGCGCACGACGGCAATACAGATCCCGTTGCTTCCGGATCACGGTACCGGTGCGGGAAGAATGCGCTGCTGAACGGCGAAATCGATCAACTCGGCGCGATTGTGAATGTCGAGTTTGCGCATCAGATTGAATTTGTGCGCTTCCACCGTTTTGATGCTGAGTTGGAGATCGGCGGCAATCTTACGGGCAGTGCCGCCCTCGGCAAATAGCTTCAGTATTTCCTGCTCCCGGCGAGTCAACAGGGTGCTCCGAGCGGAGCGTAAATTCACTCGCGCGAGCGCCTGCAGATCGTCCACGAGACGCGACACGCCATCCGGCGTGAGTTCACTCATGCCGCGCGAGACCTGGCGTACTGCCGCCACGATCTGCGCGGGCGGGCTGTTTTTCAAAAGGTATCCGCTTGCCCCTGCCTCCATTGCGAGCCGGAGACAATCGTCATCGTCGTAAAGCGATAAAAACAAAACCCTGGTCTCCGGGTTGCAACGGCGTATGGCGCGGGCTGCTTCAAAGCTGCTGATGCCCGGCATAGCCGCGTCGATCAGGGCGACATCCGGACGATGCAGTTTCACTTTGGCGATGGCGTCGTTTCCATCCACCGCCTCGCCCACGATCTCGATACCGGATTCAAGGAAAAACAGGGCCTGAATACCTTGCCGAAATAGCGGATGATCGTCCGCGATCAGCACGCGGATGACAGACTGTTGCACGCTTGCCCCCATCCAGAAGATTGAGGACCAGCCCGGCGATCGGGCGGCCTCTGTTATCTCTATCGGCGGGAAGCGGTGGCCGGCTTTATTGCTTCTTCCAGAACTTTTTCGGCGTCGGTGAAACCCGCTTCATGGGCTCGTTCGAGAGCCGTATGTCCCTTTCGGTCGCGCAAATTCGGGTCTGCCCCTCGTTTCAGAAGCAACTCGATCGCATCGGTGCGGCCCATTGAAGCCGCAATCATCAAAGGAGTGGCGCCGCTCTCCCGATCCGGGGCATCAACCTTCGCGCCGTGCTCCAGCAGCAGATCGATGACGGCGGGGTTGCCTCCGAGCGCTGCGTCATGAAGAGGCGTTCCGCCGGTTTGATTGGCGGCATCGACGCGGGCGCCGTAATGCAACAGGAGGTTCACCATCTTTACCGAACCCTTGAGCGCGGCGTCGTGCAGATAAGTCTCGCCCGACGGCGTGAGCCGATTCACGTCATAGCCATTCCGCAGGAGCATCTCCACGACATCGGTCTGACCGCGCATAGTGGCCGATTCCATCGCTTCATCGGCGGCCTTCTGCGCGGACTGAAGACGCCCCCCTGCCTTAATGAGCACGTCGACCACGTTTCCGTTCTTATATGCGAGCGCAAGATCGAGAGGCGTCTGGCCATAACGATCCTCCACGTTCTGACCGGCGCCGGCAGCGAGAAGAACTCGAACCACGTCGGGAAATCCCTTCATTGCGGCTTCGTGAAGAGCGCCGCGGCCATCCGGATGAACGTGCTTGATATCCGCCCCGTGTTGAATCAAGGCTTTAACGATTTGCGGCTGCCCGTGAACAATCGCCTCGTCAAGCGGGCTGTCCCGATGCAGGTCCACGGCATTGACGTCAGCTCCGTGATCGATCAACATCTGCACAATCTGCAGGTTTCCGCGGCCTGCGGCGAGGTGAATAGCGACTTGACCATCACGATAGGGGATGCGCTGATCGGCTCCCGCGTCCAGAAGAAGCTTTACCACGGCGGGACGGCCGGTAAGGATCGCATAATGCAAAGGGGTCGAGCCGGCTTCCAGATGGCGGGCATTGACATCGGCGCCATGGTCGATCAGGAACCGCACCATTTTGATGTCGCCGGCCCAGGCGGCGTCGTGGAGCGGCGTGCTTCCCAACGTATCGCGGGCGTTAACAGAAATTCCGGAATCGAGGAGCCGCTGCGCGTCGGCAATGTTGCCGGAGCGAACGGCGGAGTGGAGCGCTTCAGCTCCGGACGGCAGCGCGGGAGCTTGCGCAAACGCCGCGATCAACGCGCCCGTGAGCAAGCTCAGGATCGAGATCCGGCGAATCATGCCCCAAGCGTATCACCGCGAAATCGCATCTATAGGCGGAAGACAGTCTCTGTCCAGCGCTTCAGCTTTGGGGCTGCTGCGGACGGAAATCGCGAACCATCCGCACCACTGACTTCACGCTTTCGACGGGCGTTTCGGGCAGAATTCCATGTCCCAAATTCACGATATGCCCTGGGCGCGTGCCGGTGCGCCGCAGCAGGTCCGTTACCTTCTGACGAAGCTCCGGCATGGGAGCGAACAAGGCAGCAGGATCGAGGTTTCCCTGAATCGCCGACCGATAGCCGATGTCCATCCAGGCCTGGTCGATGTTGGTTCTCCAATCAACCCCGATGACATCGCCGCCCGCGGCGTGCAACTCTTTCAGAAAGCCGCCGACTCCGGTGCCAAAGTGAATCACGGGAGTGGTGCTGGACCGGACGCGCTCAATCAGCGCTCGCGAATACGGCTGGACGTAGCGGACGTAGTCTTCGGGACTCAGCGCGCCCACCCAGCTATCGAATACCTGAATGGCGCGGGCGCCGGCTTGCACCTGAATGGCGGCGAAGTTTCCGAGCACATCCACCAGTTTGCCGGCAAGGCGTCGCCACATGGTCTCGTCGTTATACATCAGCCGCTTGGTTTTTAGAAATGTCTTCGAAGGGCCGCCTTCGATCATGTAACTGGCCACCGTGAACGGCGCGCCGACGAAACCGATGACCGGCACGCGTCCGGCAAGCGTCTTCGTCACAATCTGAATCGCTTCGCCCACGTAGCCAAGATCGTCCGTATTATCCGTGGAAAGATCGTCGATGTCTTCGGGCGCCGAAATCGGGTTGTCGATGGACGGCCCTTCACCTGCCACGAATTCGACTTTCAGTCCCATCGGTTCGAGAGGAAGCAGTAAGTCGGCAAAAATGATCGCGGCGTCCACGTCGAGAATTTCGACCGGTTGAAGCGTGACCGCGGCAGCAAGTTCCGGCTTCTTACAAATCTCGAGAATCGAGTGCCTGGCGCGGATTTCCCGGTATGGCTTCATGTAGCGGCCGGCCTGGCGCATGAACCAGACCGGGCGCACGTCCGTGGCGCGGCGCTTACAAGCCTCCAGAAAGCGGCTGCTCATGGGAGCCATTCGCATGTTGCCCCCGGTTTGTCCTCGCATAGCAGGACACGAAACTCATCAGGTTTGTGCCGGGCTGTCCATTGGCGGCCCAGAATATAGTACGGCTTCGCCCATACCTCGCTGTCGAGGGTACGGGGCGCGATGACTGAGACTGAAAGCATACCCGTCGAAGGATAGCCGGTGCGGGGATCCATGATATGACTGTAGAGCTTACCTTCCGCGTAGAAGAACTTTTCGTAATTTCCCGAAGTGGACAATGAGTCGTCTTTCAAATAGACCACAGCAGCCGTTTTGTTTTCATCTTTAGGATCGCGAATTCTGACGTACCAGCCGCGTGGCTCGTTTGGCGGAGTCCCAATCCCGTAGATGCTCGATCCGCCGCCCGAGACGAGCGCGGAATCGACCTGATTGGCCCGTAAGACCGAAACCATCTTATCGACTGCGTATCCTTTGCCAACTCCGCCCGGATCGAGGCTCATGCCGGATTCCTTGAATCGCACGGTGCGATGCGCCGCGTCCAGTTCCACGTTCCGGTAACCCATATGATGAAGGGCCGTCCGGATTTCAGCACGGTGCGGCAGATAGCCGCTCCCCTTGTAAAACCCCCAAATCTTCATCAACGGTCCAACGGTGATATCGAACGACCCATCGCTCTCACGGCTGTAACGCATGCAGGCCTCCAGTAGATCGAACAACTCCGAAGATACCTGCACGGGATGATCGTAAGCCTCCCGGTTCACCTTGCTGAGCTCGCTATCCGGAATGTAGTTGGACAGCATTCGATCGAGGCGCGTCGCCTCTTCGGATGCCTGTTCGGCGGCGCTTTCGAGTTTCGTCGCATTTAGGCCGTAGAGTGCGATACCGTACTCCGTTCCCATTGCGTAAACGTCGTGCTCCAGCTTGACGGGCGCTTTCGGGACCGCGGCGCAGCGCGCTATACCGATTGCAGGCACAACCGCAAAGAGAGCGAGCAGGACCGTAACAAAACACCGCCCCTTTGTGTGGCCGAGGCCGGCACGCAGGTAAGGCGGCATTACTCGCGCGGGCGCCCCTTGCGGACACGCTTCAGCAGGTTCTCAACCCGGCCGCTCAGGCCGGGAGAAATATCGGGTTCGAAATGAAGCTCCGGCACGCGAAAAAGATTGAGCCGCTCCGCAAGTTGCCGCCGCAGGAAATGACGAGCGCCATCCAGCGCCTGAATGGTTTCCTCCTGTTCGCCAGGCTGTTTGCCCAAGTGCAGACGCACCTGGGCGTGCCGCATATCGGGAGATACTAGTACCTCGGTAACGACAGCCTCCCCAATGCGTGGATCGGAAAGCTCGTAAGCAATGATCTCGCTCAGCTCTTCCCGCAGGGCCTCCGAAACGCGTTCCGAATGATGTGTGTCCATTTCGGTCTTCCACCTTGAGTGTAGGAGGTCCGAGTTCAGAGGTTCAAGAAAAACTGCCATGATAAACGGGCGCCGCGCCTACAGCCACTCGATTCCCGTCGAGACGAGCATGGAGCCCAGCATTTGCGCCGAATCGTTCTCGACGGCTTGCAACACCCGCTCCGCGTGCGTGCGGTCGCCTGATACCGTGACGGCCGCAATGACGGAGCGCTGCCAGGAATCCTGAGCATCGATTTCGGCAACCGCGACATTGAAGCGCTGGCGGAGCCGGTCTTTCAGTCCTTTCACGACGTGACGTTTGTCTTTGAGCGAGTGCGAGTGTTCAATGTGGAGTTCAAGCGTGAGGACAGCGATAACGGGCATGGTGGAGACGTGGCGCGCCGTTCGGTGCTCTCAATCTATCGCATTGAAGACTTAAGCTTAGGACGTACAGATCCGATTCAGAAACTGGTCACGCCGCGGTTAACGTAGTTCGAGAGAATCAGAGATACTCGAAATACTGTGACCTTCAGCGACACATCTCTGAAGGCGCGCGAGGTTTATTTTCAACGTCTGAAAGGAATGACGTCTTCTGAACGGCTCGGCTTGGGGGCAGCACTCTGGAATGCCGGACACTCCGTTCAACGCGCTGCAGTCCTGCGCACCAATCCCGATGCCGATGCCGATGAAGCCGAGATCGCGTTTCGGCTCGCTGTGACCAGATTTGGATCAGAACTCGCGCGAAAGGCTTACCGAAAACAGAATGTCCCCAGCGGACGCGTTTTGAGCCGTTGCGCTCCGCACTCGAACAAGCGGAATTCGGTACGCAATAGGAGGCTCCTGGGCGAGTACTGCGTTTGGCGAGCCTCGGTTTACAAATGACGTCGATATCCTGGTTGAATTCACCGAGCAAAATCTTGAATGGTTCCTCGGCAATCTGCCGGACACCTTTTACGTGGATGCGGCAGAGGCCCTGATTGCGATTCGCCGCGGCAGACCGTTCAACGCCTTTCTTTGTGGGGCAGACCCGTGGTCTGCGCGCGGCTCCCAGCCGCGCTGTTTGCTGAATCCCGGGGATAGGCGGCTCCTGGTATGCTACGCCGCATGGAAGTGACAGTTCTGTACAGGCCCGTGGGACAGCGCGAATACGAGCTTGTCGCGGAAACCGGCTTTCGCCGGTTCCCACCGCGGCTGCCAGAACAGCCTTACTTTTACCCAGTCACCAACGAGGAATATGCGATCCAAATTGCACGCGATTGGAACACGAAGGATAAGTTTTCCGGCTTCATCGGACACGTGCTTCGTTTCAAAGTGGCGTCTGAATTTCTGAGCCGATATCCGGTTCGCACTGTCGGATCGAGCATACACCAGGAGTATTGGATTCCGGCTGAGGACCTGAAAGCATTCAACGATCAGATCTGAGGGATCATCGAGCCGATTGCCTGTTTTCGCTAAGTGTGCCTCACGGTCACAACTGTCGGATCGCCGACGATCCTGGAATAATCCGGAAACAATAGTGGGGGTATTCAGTTTCCGACAACCCCACATAACGTCCGCAACGTGCCGAATACTTCCTGACAGCGCGTGATCGATGCCCGATTCTGAACGAAGCCGGTTCAACGAGAACATTCGTCAATCGGACCGGTTACCGAATAACGCTAAGTAGAGATGCCAAGATCCATCGCGGCGCAGTATTTCGGCGGTGTAGTGGAAGGATGTCGGCGTGATGGACTCTTACCGCCAGCCAATGAGCGTGCTATCGGAGAGTTTTCCTTGCATCAGGATGTCGGGTCCGCGGCGGCGCGCGACTAGTTGGGCGCTGGTTTCGTCGTCGGCGAACAAGCCTATTTTTGTCGAGAGTGAGCGGGAGCGTATTAGCCTCGGCGCGAAGCTAGCGAATCACTTTTCGTGGATACTGGGAAACGGATCTCTGCTCCGACATTTTTGGCATGCTGCGTAAAACGTATTCGTCTCCGTATGCGCGCGCTCAATATTTCATGGATCGTCTGGGGATTCGCGTGCCGATCGTTCTGGCTCCCATGGCGGGAGCGTGTCCGCCATCCCTATCGATCGCCGTCGCCAACGCCGGCGGGCTTGGCGCGTGCGGAGCTCTGGTGATGAAGCCGGATGAAATTATGGCCTGGACCGCAGAGTTCCGGGCGAGACTCTGAGTTGGAAAAGCGGCAGCGCGAGTTCCTGGCGATCTGGGGGCCTCCCGTTCCGCCGGAGGCCGGAGATACCTCACGACCCGATTTCGAGGCACAGTGCAAAGCCATGCTGGACGCGAGGCCGAAGGTGATCTCTTCGATCATGGGGCTCTACCCGGCCGAGTTCGTAGCGGAATTGAAGGCAAAGGGGGTGCTTCTGTTTGCCACCGCTACAACGGTGGCGGAAGCGAAAGCTGCCGAGGAAGCGGGCGCCGATGCCATTGTGGCCCAGGGCATGGAGGCCGGCGGGCATCGCGGAGCGTTCGATCCAGATCGAGCCGAGCATCAATTGGTAGGTCTGATGGCTCTCTTGCCACAGGTTGTTGATTCAGTCGACGTACCGGTCATCGCTACGGGAGGGATCGCGGACGCACGAGGAATAGCTGCGGCCCTGATCTTGGGTGCAAGTGCGGTCCAGATGGGAACAGGCCTGCTGCGAACGCCTGAAGCCATGACGCATCCTTCCTATGCAGACAGAATTGGCCGTGCGGAAGCCCACGAGACGACGCTCACGTGTGCATTTAGCGGGCGACTCGGCCGCAGCATCGCGACTGCATACGTCCGTGCCGCGTTGGATGGCCCTCTTCCAGCACCTACCCTGTTCAGCGCGGACTCACCTCGCTCATGCGGGAATCGGCGCGCAAAGCTGGAGACGCTGAGCGGATGCAAATGTGGGCTGGACAATCCGCCAAATTGGCTCGGGCAGAACCCGCCGGCGAGATTGTCCAGCGATTGTGGGACGATACTCTGCAACTTCTGAAGCAAGCAGCCGTAACGTAAGTTTGGCAAGTTGGGGCGTCGGCGCATTCTGTCTGTGGTGAGCAGCGTCCTCTGATAATTGAATGGTTTAAGCCCGAAGAGGTCAGCATCATCATAGCTGACGGACTGGACGCGGGTTGGATTCAACAGCGCGTGCATCGCGATGGGATTGGGCTCAATCTACGTTGCGCCCGAAATGCAGCGAAGGGGCATTGGGACTCACGTTATTAAAGCCGTTCTCGATGTAGCGCAACAGCAATGCAGAGCCGTAACGTTCGGCGTCATGAACATAAATCCGGATCGCACGTTATATGAACGAATTGGATCCGGATTACGCACGAAGACGAGCACAAATTGTATATGAGGGCGGACCCGATAGCTGACCGAGATATGGGTTCTCCGCTCTCGGGCAAGTTTCGCGCTGGGTATCTTCAAAGGCAGCAAATGAACGAAATAACCCCGTATCCCGCGATCAAAACTGTACTGACCGAGTGGGCCGAAGGGTTGAGACGCTTGCTCGGCAAAAACATTGTAGGCCTTTATCTATCCGGCTCGCTGACCTATGGAGATTTCGTCCCGGACAGGAGTGATATAGATTTACAGGCGGTGGTTCGGAATCCACTGACGGAAGATGAACTTAGATCGGTTGAGCAGTTGCACAGAGAGGTAGAGCGACGCTGTCCCGAATGGGCGGAACGGATCGAGTGCTCCTACGTTCCTCTCGAACTCATGCGCGAATTGACGCCTTCTGCACAGGCGCGACCCTGGTGGGGATTTGGCACTCTTTATGCCGAGGCGCCGGCTGGCAATGAATGGATTATTAATCACTATCTTCTATCCAAGTATGGTGTCGCGCTTGAGGGACCCGACTTCAACGAACTGATACCACCGATTGACATCCACGACGTACGGCAAGCTAGTGCGAGAGATTTGTTTAAAGAATGGGTACCGAAAATTGAAGACAGCGCGTGGCTCTCGAATAGCCACAACCAGTCGTACCTCGTTTTGAATCTTTGCCGCATCCTACACACGGTTCACGGCGAGGCGCCGGGTTCTAAAAGGGTTGCAGGCCAGTGGGCCAAAGCGACGTATCCGGAGTGGAAAAGCCTGATCGAAGAAGCCGAGAGATGGGCGTATGGTGACCAGATGAACCGGCAAGCTGATGCCGTGGCGTTCTTACGGTTTGCGGTGGACCGAGCCAATGAAACGAAATTGCTCCTCTGATTGCGCGCGCTGTGCGTTCACCACCGCTGTTACATGGCGCCGTAGCATTCGTACTCCTTGAAATCGCTAAGTGACTTCGCGGCTGTTTGGTCGCTCGAAAGCCGGCGCCTGTGATACCGGGTTTTCGGAAACTTGCCACGCCTGTCGCTCAAAACTAATTCTTTGCGGATTGTTGTCGGATCACGGGCCACCCGGAAGCTATACCGGCGTTTCAGCGGTAAAATCCTTAGCCTCGATTGGAAAAACAGGATGAACGCTGCGATAAATGGTGAGGAGTCCCACCACAAAATGTTCGGACATGGGAAAATTAGGAGGCACGGGTTGAGCCATTTACCTTGGGATATGCCGCCCAAGTAAACAGTTGATGGTTTCTGTTTCTGCATTTGAGACGGCAGCGAAATGAAAGCCTGGGGGAGCGCGGGCTAAGGCCCCGACGAGTCGAGGCGCAGCCAAGAGTGGCCGCACCACCAAATGGCGACCCAGCAAAACGGCGGCTTGCGAGGCATCAAAAAATTAAGCGACCTTCGGCTGGAGCTTGCGCCACGGCAAGACTGCCTTCTTAAAACTACTGGGCATTCGGCGCCCGCAGGCGCATCTGCTGTGATAGAGGTAGAGCGAATAGCGGAGGGCTGATGCGTTGGTCGTGGAAAATCGGGAAACTTGCCGGCATCGATCTTTACGTGCATGCCACGTTCTTCCTGTTGATTCTGTGGGTGGCGATCGTGTATTGGGTCAGCGGGCACTCTCTTGCCGCCGTCGTGAACGGCGTCGTGTTCATTCTTGTCCTGTTTGCGTGCGTTGTGGCGCATGAGTTCGGGCACGCGCTTACGGCCCGGCGCTATGGCATACCGACGCGCGACATCACTCTGCTGCCCATCGGCGGCCTTTCGCGGCTGGAGCGCATGCCCGATAAACCATGGCAGGAATTTTGGGTAGCTGTCGCCGGACCGGCCGTGAACGTAGCGCTCGCAATCCTGCTTTATCTATGGATTCTGGTTTCGCACGGCTGGATTCCCATCACAAAGCTGCGGATCGCGGAGGGTCCGTTCGTCGAGCGAATTTTGATGGCGAACCTGTTTCTGGTGCTCTTTAACCTGATTCCGGCATTTCCCATGGATGGCGGCCGTGTGCTTCGCGCCTTGCTGGCGACGCGGATGGATTATCCGCGAGCAACTCGGACGGCAGCGGGCATCGGCCAAGCCCTCGCGCTCGTTTTTGGATTGCTCGGCTTGTTTTTCGACCCGTTCCTGTTGTTTATCGCGCTTTTCGTTTGGATCGGAGCCGCCCAAGAGGCAAGCGCCGTTCAGGTGAAAGATGTATTTGCCGGGATACCCATCCGCGCTGCGATGCAGACCGATTTTCGGACACTGACCACGAGCGACACGCTGGGCGACGCGGTGAAAGTGATACTCGACGGATCGCAACACGATTTCCCCGTGGTCTGGGGCGACCGCGTCATGGGAATTTTGACCAGGTCCAAACTGATCAGCGGCCTCGCGAGCAGCGGCCCCGAACATCGCGTCACCGAAGCGATGGAACGCAATTTCGAAACGGGGGAGCCGAACGAAATGCTGGAGACGGTACTGCACCGTTTATCGGCCGCGGCCTGCCGCACGATGCCGGTTCTCGAAGACGGACGTCTGATCGGTCTCGTCACCATGGAGAACCTTGGCGAGTACATGATGATCCAGAACGCATTGCATAAGCGAACTACGCGCCTGCCGGAGGCGTCGTTAAAAGGCGCCGGGCAATAGGCTGCGCTCCCTTACAACTGCGCCGGAAACCGCGGGCCGGCTGCAAATTCGTTCTCCGATTCGCAGTGTCGAACCCAGCCCGTATAATGCACGACTACTTCCGCGCGCGCCGGCAGCCACCGATAGGTGGGAGCGCCGAAGAGAGTTCCCCGCTCGATCATGGCGCGGCGGCTCTCGGCGAAGGGCGATGCTCCGAACTCCACCCCCCATGTTGTCGTGCGCCCATTCCAAGGCGGAATCGTGCGGCCGCGGTTTTCTTCCCACAGACAGATCCAGGGATAGTCGGACCGTTGCCAGGCGTATCCGATGACTGTGCGCAGATCGGCATTCCATGCCTGGAAATATGCAGTCTCCCGATTCGCGTGCAGCAGATGTCCGGTCAGCGCGCTTGTCGGCCCGTTGCTGGGATACCGGCTCATTTCGAGCGTTCCGCCTCGCTTCGCGGGCACGTGCGGCCATGTGAACGTGGCGCCCGGCTGCATCGCTTCCGCCGTTCCGAAATCCTCGGGGAACACCATCGATTGCGAGACGGGCATATCGAGACGCGTGACGCCACGCTGCACAAAGGGATCGCCCAATGTGACATGCTG
Source organism: Bryobacterales bacterium KBS 96 (assembly GCA_000381625.1). Classification (GTDB taxonomy): domain Bacteria; phylum Acidobacteriota; class Terriglobia; order Bryobacterales; family Bryobacteraceae; genus KBS-96. The sequence continues at coordinate 3,940,903 of KB906767.1, read as the reverse complement.
CTGCCAGGCAATCGGCCGATCGATGGAGAGCAGGTTGGCTACAGATTCCGTGAACTGCACGCCGCCATCTCCGGTGAGACGGATAGTCCGCTTTACGTCAAGTTGAGCCAGCGGCAGGTGAGCTTCCGCCGTGAGCTGATTTCCATTCGCTTCAATGTCGTAACGGACGACGGACGACTCGCCATGCACCGTAACGCCGGCCGCGTATTCTTCGGCCGAAGGCGGCCCGAAGATGTCGAGCGCAAGATTGTGGCCCGCTATACCGGCCAGTAGCTTGCTTTCCGAGTCGGCGCCATATTCGGGATAGCTGGCGGCATCGTAGGACGAAGGCTCAATGCTCGGCCAGGGCGGAACCCACAGCGGATTCACTCCCGTGTTTTTGCAAAGTAATTCCGCGACGTGACCGCCCTCAGCAGTGATGCTGAGCCGCACGTGGTCGTCTTCCAGTTGAACTGTCTTGCGATTCGGAAACAAAGCCATTCAGCCTCCCCCCGGCAATCCGCGATTTTAGCAGGGGGGACGCGGCGCCTGGGAGAAAGCATCAAATTCCGGACAACTCTTTACGCCCTTGCGACGCGTCGCGCGCCGAATCCTCCCGCGACGCATGCATCTTCTTCTCGTAGCGGTTCATCAGCGGCGTCACGCTGATTCCGTGCAGCAAGGCGGAAGCGGCAATGGTGGTGTAAACGATCGACGTCAGCTGAGCCGCGAGCGCGCCAGACACTCCATTTGCGATCGCATACGAAAGATAGTACACAGATCCAATTCCCCTGATACCGAACCAACTAATGGCGAGCAATTGCGACCGCGGCATTGAAGAACCGGCGAGACCTGCCAGCGCCGAAACCGGCCGGATCACAAAAAAGAGAACAATCGCTATCCAAAGGTCGCCGACCGAGAACGTTCGCGGAGACAGCATGGAGCCGACGAACACCACAACAACCGCTTCCCCCAGGTTCTCCAGATGCTCGTTGAAGTGTAAAAGCGATTGGGCCATGTACACGGGACCCACATCGGGATTTGTCGCAGCCTCTTCGCGCCAGTTTGGAGTGAGGTTAATACCGCCCGCCTGGTCCGGGTATTCTTTCCCGGTGCGGTTTCGTTCCGCGGCGCGCAGCGCCAATCCGGCGGCAAACACCGCGAGAAATTCGCTCACATGTGCAAACTCGGCGGCGCCGTAGGACAGGGCGACCAATCCGAGCGCGAGAAAGTCATCGAGTCCAAGCGCTTCGCGGTATTCGCGGCGTAAATAGAGGACGACGTGAGCCACTGCAAATCCAAAAGCCGCTCCGATGGCGAGTCCTCCCAATGTCTTGCCAATCAAATCGCGAAAAACCCACGCGAAGCCGGTGTGCCCAAGATCATGCAGGCCAAGAAGGCCGAGGCCGAGCAGGACAAACGGGAGCGCCGTCCCATCGTTAAATCCGGCCTCTCCCGTAAGGCTGAAGCGCAGCGGCTCATATTCGAACGGCTGCTCCACCTGGACATCGGCCGCCAGCACGGGATCGGTGGGAGCAATGATCGCGCCAAGCAGAATGCCCGCCCCCAAGGGCATATGAAGGAAATAGACGGCGATCGCCGTAACCAGACCGATCGTGATGACCATCGAGATCGATGCGAGCCGGAGAGGCACGAACCAGCGCTTGCTTGTGAGAGAGATCCGCAGTTTGAGACCCACTCCAAACAGCGAGACGATGATCGCCATTTCGGCGACGAACTGAGAAACGTGTGGATTTTCAAACGGGTTCGGTGATAGCAATGCCAAACCATGAGGACCAAGGATGACGCTTATGATCAGGTAAACGATCGCGGCCGACAGCGGAAGCCGGCGTACGTACGATCCGGCCAAGGCCATTCCCAAAAAAATTGAACCGGCAATGATAAACCAAAGATTCACCGAGGCCATGGATTCGCACCGCGGATTGCCTGCTAAATGACACGCTCCGATTGGTTTCCGTTCCAGTTCTTCGATGCCTTCGAGCAGGCAATACAAAGTCCCCCGTATTTTTGCTGGCTTCTTGGGGTGGTGGGATAACCGTACGCCCTACGCCATCTCGTGCAATTTGCTTCCACATTGCCGCGTCATCTACGAAACTAGTTCCGTGATGGAGCGCAATAACGAATTCGATCCCTTCGCGGATATCTACAATCGCTACTGGGGAGCCGACTATCATGCCCAGGCGTTTCCTATCGTCGAACGGCTCCTCCTCTCTCGCCTGCCTGCGGGATCTCCGATCCTGGACGTCTGCTGCGGCTCCGGCCAATTTACGGCCATGATCAGCCGGCATGGTTTTCAAGTAGCCGGCATCGACGCATCGGAGCGGATGATTCGGTACGCGAAAGAAAACGCTCCGAGCGTCCATTTCGCCGTTGCCGACGCGCGCGACTTTTCGCTGGGCAAGACGTTCAACGGCGCCTATTCGGTGTTCGAGAGTTTGAATCATATACCAAGCGCAAGCGAACTGGAGAGCGCTTTTTCGTGTATCCATGGCCACCTTGCTCCTGGGGGCGCGTTCCTTTTCGATCTGAATCGCGAAGATGCCTTTCTGGTGTACTGGAACGAAACCAACGCGATAGTCGATTCCGGCAACGTGTGCGTGATGCAGTCCGAATACGATGAGACAACTCGCGTGGGCACGTGCAAGATCACGGCTTTTGAATTGCAGGATGTTTGGAAACGCCGCGATTTCACGGTTCGCCAGACATGCCACGATCCACAGGCCGTAAGCGACGCGCTTTATAAAGCCGGCTTTTCAGATTTATGTCTGTACGATGCGGCGGATGCGGGAATGACCGGCGACATTGCCTACGCAAGAACGTTTTTTGTCGTAAAGGCCTGATGGAAAGGATCACACGATTCAGGCATTTGGGATAATTAGCCGCAAAATCACAAACGTAACGCCAGCCACTAAACCTGCCGCCGGTATTGTAAGTATCCAGGCGATCACAATACTGCTGGCCACGTTCCAGCGGACCGCCCGAACACGCTGAACGGAACCAACTCCGGCGATGGCGCCCGCCACGGCATGGGTGGTCGACACCGGCAATTTCAGCCATGTCGCAAACAAGATGGACAGCGCGGCGCCGGTTTCCGCACAAAACCCGCTTCTTGGCTTTAAGCGAGTAAGGCGCGCGCCCATGGTGTGCACGACCCGCCATCCACCGCTCAGAGTCCCCAAAGCCATGGCGCAGCTTGAAGCCAGGATGACCCAATCCGGTACATGAAATGAACGCTGGAAGCCGCCGGCAACCAACAAGGCAGTGATGATTCCCATGGTCTTCTGCGCGTCGTTAGTGCCGTGGGCGCAACTCAGCAGGGATGCCGAGGCGATCTGCAAGTGGCGGAACCATCGATCCATCTGCGTCGGCGTGGAATTGCGAAATGTCCAATAGACCGCGATCATCAGGACATAGCCAAGCAGCAATCCAATAACCGGCGCTAGCACGATGAACGCCAGCGTGCTAAACCATTTCCCCGCAATCAATCCAGAGAAGCCCGCCTTGGCCACGGCTGCGCCCGCGTAGCCGCCAATCAAGGCGTGCGAGGAACTGATCGGCAGGCCCACGAACCAGGTGCTGATATTCCAGATGATGGCGCCGAGCAGGCCCGCGAGGATGACATAGGGAGTTACGACCTTCATGTTGACGAAGCCTTCGCCGACCGTCGCCGCAACGCCTGTGCCGAGAAGAAGCGCGGCGAAAAAATTAAACGAAGCGGCCATGCCCACGGCCTGGCCCGGCTTGAGAACGCGGGTCGCTACTACGGTCGCGATGGAATTGGCTGCATCGTGAAACCCGTTCACAAAATCGAACAGTAAGGCCAACGCGATGATGAGGGCGATCAGTTCAGGAGCCGACATCGCCTGTTAGCTGTTCTTTACGGCTACGTTTTGCAGGATGTCGGCCACGTCCTCGCTACGGTCCGTCGTCGCTTCGAGCAACTCGTAAATCTCTTTGTACTTGATAAGGGCAATGGCGTCAGTTTGGTTGGCGAACAGATCTCGAACCAGTGAGCGCTCAACCTGATCGGCCTCATTCTCCAGGCGGTTTACCTCGATGCAGTGCTCGATCACCGGCTTGTGATCTCTTAGCGACCATAAAGCCTGCCGCAGCGCCCGGCAGCATCCGTCGATCATTTCGCCGAGCAGCACGGCGTCGGCCGGAATCGGGTCCAACCGGTAGGCCCCGACGCGGAACGTCACGTCTTCAATGGAATCGAGGACATCGTCCAGAGCCGTCGCAAGCGTTTGAATGTCCTCCGGATCGATTGGGGTGATGAAGGTGGCCCGCAATTTTTCGAAGATTTGATGAATCATCTCGTCGCCCTGCCGCTCGAGTTCCTCCATCTCGGAGCAAATGTTGTTCATTCCTTGATAGCCGGCCTTGAGTCCCGACACGAGCAGACTTGACGCGCGATTCAGAACCTCCGCGTGATCGCAGAAGAGCTCGAAAAATTTTTCATCCCGGGGCAGGAGACGCATACTGTATCTAGTATCTAATCATTGACTATCTAATCATTGACGCAAAGAGGGCGAAAGTTCGTCGGCACAATCCACTTGCGCCGTAGCCGCCAGTTATGCGCCCGCAAAAACACCGGCGGTTCCGCCGGCTTCCCAAACCGAGATAATCTTCGGCGCCGCGGCGTCTATGAACAGAGGTAACTATGGCAACAAAAGCCGAATCGAAAGTGACTTTCGACCACGACGAGATCCGTCGCTGGGCCGAAGAGAGGAATGCGAAGCCGGCGTGCGTCAAAGGGACCGGTGGAGGCTCCGATGTCGGAATGATACGACTGGACTTCCCAGGGTATTCGGGCGAACAATCGCTCGAGCACATCGATTGGAAGGACTGGTTTCAAAAGTTCGACCAGCACAATCTGGCGTTGGTGTATCAGGAGACAACCGCCGGCGGACAAAAGAGCAATTTCAACAAGTTGGTGAGCCGCGAGACGGCTGAAGGGGCGGAGAAGTCCGGCCATAGCGAACGCGTTGGTGAAAAAGCGCACGCGAAGAAAGGTGAATCCGAGCCGCGGCACCCGGAGCGCACCAAAGCAGCTCACGGGCATTCTGGCTCGCATAAGTGAACACGGATGGAGGAGATCTGAACGCGCGTATACGATGCGCGAGGTAGTCGGCTCCGTTGAAGATGCCGGTCAAGATGTCCGCTCCTTGACAGTCGCGGTTCGCTGCAGGCAACGGGCATCTTCATCACCTTTGGTGGCCCGCAGGGCCGTGGCCACGCCCACGACGCTAACGCCGGGTAAGCCGCTAGCGAATCTCGATTACCGCGAGCGCGTGGGGCCCCAAACTGATGGGGTCCGCCAGGGGATGCTCCACAGGTGGCGCTATTTTGGATGCGGTTACCAGTTTGCGAATCTGCTCCTCTGTCGGGAATGCAGGAGAACCAATGGCTTGCCATTCCGTCAGCGGCGAGCCATGATTCGCGTCCACAAACTGAATGCGGTACCGGGCTTCAGCGTTTCCCTTTAGCGCCAGCCGGAACGTTCTCGACTTGCCATCTTCACCGGCTGGAGCATAGTTCCAAAGAGCGAGCACGAGCGTGCCGTCGTTGCGCCGGGTCACGAGCACCGAATCGGAATCGTTCGCCAATCGATGGTCACCAAGGCGGTGCAGCAGCGCGAACGCATTGAACGCCGCTTTGGGAACGCTTCTCTCGGCAATCAAGCCGAAACCGCCGTAGAACAGCGTTTTGACGATGCCCTGCTCTTCGAAGACGTCCGAAAAGGTCCAGTAGGACATCATGTCCGTGAGCCCGTCACATTCGCGGATATTATTGGCAAGCCAGGGGCCCATAAAGGCGCTGTCGGTATTATCCGGACGATTCAAATAAGTGGCGTTGTATTCCGACCAGATGATCGGAACGTTCGGAGCCGCCGAACTTTTCACCTGATCGTAGACTTTTCGAACAGCGCGCCCGACCATGTCCCGTTGCGATATGTCGAGATGTTTTCCGAAGACATCCTCGGATTTCTCGTTGCCATAGATGTGCGTTGAAACAAAATCAAAAGGCACGCGATTCTGTGTGCAATGCGCAATGAAGCGATCAACCCAGGCGGCCTGCGCGGTAGCGGGTCCGCCGACGCGAAGGCGGGTATCCACCGCTTTGATCGCACGCGCGGTTACATCATAAAAAGCATAGTAAGTCTGCTCTTTGGGAACCCCGTCCCAAAAATCGATATTCGGTTCGTTCCAAACTTCGAAATACCAGCTTTCCACCTCCTGTTTACCGTAGCGGGCTATCAGATGATTCAGAAAGGCAGTTACCAAAGCGGCCCAACGCCGCGGGTCCTTTGGCGGCGAAGGTAGCGGCTTGTACCAGAACGGGTGCGGCTTGGAATTCGCTGCCAGTTTTTCCGGCATGAAGCTTAGCTCCACAAAGGGCTTAACGCCGTTCGCGAGCAGCCCATCATAGACCTGATCCACATAGGAAAAGTTATAGACCGGGTTGCCATGGGAGTCCTCGTCGTATACGCCCATTTCGTGGTCGAAGACTCCGTGAAAGCGTACGTATTCGAATCCCGTTGCTTGTTTGACCGTTCGGAGGTCGTTCCGGTAATCTTCGCGGAGAGAAAGCACAGCGCGTCCCGATCCGAACATTTGTTCCCAGAAGTGCGGAAACGGTTTCTGCGGCGCGGATGGATCGATCGAGATCGTCTCCTGGGCCCGAGCCCGAGCCGCCGGCCAGCAGAGCCCCGCAATCAGCCCCAGGGCTGGGAGTGGCAATAGTTTGCGCATTCGTTTCACAGATGTTAGAAGCGGCATGAAGCTAAGCCTTACACCCTCGATTCATCAGTTAATCAGAATTTTGATCGAAAAACTTGATGGGCTTCAAGATTTGGAACAGGTTGTTGTAATCATCCGTCCAGGGCCGAAGATCGGCGGGAATGTGAACCGGCTGCTGGCCTCTCTCGATGATCGGTAGACTGAGGAATTGTTGGTTACGCGTCACCAGCACCCAATCGGCGGTCGAGACCAGGTTGTCCTCGTCCGGCTCGTTTTCGATCATGCGCGCCGGATATCCAAATGAATTTGCCAGTTGCTTCACAACTGGAGCCAACTGGAGATAACTGTTGGATGTATGAAACGCCAGGATGCCATCAGGCTTTAGATGGCGGAAATAGATTGCCATCGCCTCGCGGGTGAGTAAGTGAACGGGAATGGCGTCTCCTGAAAAGGCATCGATCGCCAGGACGTCGAAGCGCTGAGGGGTCTCACGCTCCAGGGAGAGGCGCGCATCGCCGAGAGTGATATCGATCCTGGCCGGGCTTTCGCGAAGGTACGTAAATACGTTTTGCGCGATTGAAACCACTTGCGGATTGATTTCGTAGAAGCGAAAGTAGTCGCCCCGCCTGCCGTATGCGGCGAGAGTTCCTACTCCCAGGCCGAGGACGCCCACGCGCTTGGGCCCGTCGCAGCAATAGCGCAAGGCAAAGCCAATACCCGAATCGCGGCTGTAATAGGCAGTCGGCTCCTCTCGTTTGGGAGGCAAGAGAAATTGCGCGCCGTGGCGGATGGTTCCGTGGTAGAGCATGCGCGCCTGTTGCGGGCCGATATCGCGAGTTTGCGTGACACGTAGAGCGCCATAGAAGCTGCGGACCATAACGAGTGAATTCTCCTCGTAGCCGCGGACGTTTACGACAACGACGATGGCCATCGCGGCGGCGGCAACGGCCCACAGCGCACGCGCGGCCCATCCCTCCCGCCACATAGTAATAAGCGCCAGGAGCGCCGTAAATAGAAGCGTGAGGGGAAACTCGTACAGATTTGAGAAGATATGCGGCGCGACGAGACCGACAAAAATAGCGCCGAGCGCTCCCCCGAGAGCCAGCATGAGGTAAAAGGACGTGAGATGCGCGGTGCGGGGCTTCAGCCGGCTGAGTTCGCCATGACAGAACAGGCAGCACACGAAGAGCCCACCGCAGAACAGTGGCACGCTGATCTGGATCGCCTCCACCGTTCGCGGATCGTGGATGGCGTAACCGATGGCTCCGAGTGTAACGGCAAGCAGCCGCATCCAGATCGATCGCGGATAAAAGCTGCGCCGGCTAAACGCCAGCGCGAAGGTCAGCAGATAAAGCGAAAGAGGAAGCACCCATAGGAGCGGAACCGGCGCAACATTCTGCGAGAGATGATTCGTGATGGTAAGCAGCAGCATCGATCCGCAGGCCGCGAGGGCGATCCACAACGCCAGCATTCGCCAGCCGGGTTTGCCGCCATCCATTTCCTCCACAAGCGGCTGGGCGTAGACAGATGAGCGGTTGCTCCAAGCCGCCAACACACACACCGCGACGAAAAGCGCAAACCCCGCGGACCAGGCCAGAGACTGTACATGCGTGGAGCTTCGCGGCTCGATGAGAAACGGATAGCTGAGGAGCGCGGCAAGAGAAGCAAGATTGGATAGCGCAAACAGCCGGTAAGGGTCGGACTTGGGCAGCCGCCGTGAGCACCAGCTCTGGACGAGCGGACTCGTCGTGCTCAGCAGTACGTAAGGAAGCCCGATCGCGGCGGTAAGCAGGCCGAGTATTCGCCATGACGGGTCTTCGCCCGGCCCCGGCCGCCAGAATGAACCGGGCGAAAGCGGCAGCAGTGGAAGGCTCAACGCGAGCAGGACGATATGCAGTGGAACCTGCCGCCGCGGGCGCAGACGGCGTGTGCAGAGATCCGCATAGAAATAGCCGAGCAGAAGAGCGCTTTGAAAAAACACGAGGCACACAGTCCATACGGCGGCGGAGCCCCCGAACCACGGCAGAATTATCTTCGCGAAAAGCGGCTCGACAAGAAAGAGGAGAAAGGCGCTTAAACCGACGGTAAACGAGTAAATCAGCGCCAGCGCGCGACTCGCCGGATTCGTCGGGGGTGTTTGTGTAGACCTCGAAAGATTCGGTATTTGCGATGCCACGGCGGGTGCTGAGACGAACGTACCATTCTCGCGCTGTTTAGAATGTGATGCGGGCTTGACTGTGGTATTTTGTGTCGAGCATAGTCCACATATGGAGACAATCCAGGTCGTGCTGGATAAGGATCTGCTTCGCGCGCCGACAAGGCCGCCAAGCATGCGAAAGTAAACCGCTCGGCGCTGATTCGAGATGCTCTTCGCGAGCATCTGAAGCGGCTGCGGACCGACGAATCGGAGATGCGCGATCGACAAGGCTTTGAGCAACATCCCAACTCGGCCAATGAACTTGCGATATGGGAGCAGGTTGCTGCATGGCCGGAGGATTAGCGCGCAGCGACGTCCGACTGTACCAATTTCCGCAACCTGACAAGCAGAGGCCGGTTGTGGTGCTCACTCGGGATGCCGCCATTCGTTATCTATCGACTGTCACCGTAGCGCCAGTTACATCCACAACCCGCGGCGTGCCGTCGGAGGTCGTTTTTAACTGAAGAGGATGGGATGAAAGCCGATTGCGCGGTGAATCTTTACAACATCGTGATCGTTTCCCAAGCTCGGTTGGGGCGGAGAGTGGTGGTTTTGAGCAGTCATCGTTTGGATGAAATATGCGCAGCCCTTTCTTTCGCGATTGGCTGTGGATAGATAGCTACCGCCGCTATTCAACTGAGTTCACCCGGCGTGCAATCCTCGGTATAGATGCGCAATTCCCGAGTTTTTCAACGCCTCTGTGTCTTCTGCGGGTCGAGCTCCGGGCATCGCGCGAGTTATCGGGAAACGGCGGCGGCTCTAGGCCGGTTGATCGCCGAACGCGGCATCGAACTAGTCTATGGCGGCGGACACGTTGGCTTGATGGGCGCCATGGCAGATGCCGCGCTAGGGGCGAACGGCCGCGTGATTGGCGTGATGCCTCAATCCCTGATTGATAGGGAGGTCGGCCACGCGGGCCTTTCGGACATGCGAATCGTCGGTTCGATGCACGAGCGCAAGGCCCTGATGGTCGAGCTTGCAGACGGCTTCATCGCTCTACCGGGAGGACATGGCACGCTCGATGAATTCTGCGAAGTCCTCACTTGGGCGCAACTCGGCATACACTCCAAACCATGCGGAATTCTAAACATGGACGGGTATTATGATTCCCTGCTTGCGCTATTCGACCACGCGGTGGACGAAGGATTTTTAAAAGCCATTCACCGGGACATGATCATTGCCGAGCCGGACCCGGCCACGCTACTCGCGCGAATGGAGGAAGCTCCGGTGGTGGCAGTCTCGAAATGGATCGCGCCCGCAGCTCAGAAAGCTATGCCATAATTCGAGTCAATGGGAGGTTCCGATGGGACCAAAGATGTCGTCATGGTTGCAATCGCAGCGGTTCCTTCCTCTGGCCCTCGCGATTTTCGTTCTGCCGGGCGCCTTCGCGCAACGCGGCAATACGGGCGCCGGGTCGAGAGGTTCGACCACCCCCAGCATCCCCAACACGACCACGCCGAATAACACACCGGGAACAAATACACCCGGCATCAATACACCTGGAAATAACCGCAACACGCTCGGCACCACGGAAAATCCAAACACGTCCGGCATGCCCATGCCGATTTTTTTGTCCGGCCGCGTGCTATTCGACGACGGCACTAAGCCGAACACGAACATCGTCATCCAGCGCGTCTGCTTCGGTAATCCGATTCCGGAAACGCACGCCGATTCACACGGACGCTTCAGTTTTCAGGTGGGGCAGAATCAGGCCGCCATTTCGGATGCGAGTGTTGACAGTTCATCGCAGGGAATGCCGCTTGGCTACGGTGGCCGGCAGTCTTCAAATCAACAAATGACCGGTATGGGTTTATCACAAGCAATGACCGAACGTCAACTCCAACGCTGCGAAATTCAGGCCGCCTATCCTGGCTACCGCTCCGATGTGATCAGCCTCGCGACACACAGAAGCCTGGATAGTCCGGACCTGGGCGTCATCGTCTTGCACCGGCTTTCAAACGTACAGGGCACAACGATTAGCATGACAAGCGCGCTCGCTCCCAAGAAGGCGCGCAAGGCTTATGAAAAAGGCCTGCAGCTTGCGTCGAAAGGCAAACTCGACGATGCCGAGAAGCACATGCAGGAAGCTGTCACGGTCTATCCGAAGTACGCCGAAGCGTGGTATCAGCTCGGGCGGCTGCAGCAGGCGCGTCAGGACCTGGCGGAGGCGAAGAAGTCCTACACAACCGCGCTTCAATCGGATTCCAAATACGTAAGTCCATACGACCAATTGGCCGTGCTCGCCGCGCAAGAAGGAAAGTGGCAGGAGGCAGCCGATCAGAGCAGGCAAGCCGTTTCTCTGAATCCCGTGGAATTTCCGGGAGCCTGGTACCTGAACGCGCTCGCAAATTACAATCTGAAGCATGCGGACGCCGCGAAAAAGAGCGCGGAGGAAACGCTGCGCGTGGATGGCCGCCACAAATTCCCCCAAGCCGAGACTCTTCTCGCGCAGATTTACGCAGATAAGGGCGATTATCCCGCAGCAGCCGCGCATTTACAGACGTATTTAAAGCTGCGTCCGGACGCTCAGAATGCAGCCTTGCTGAAGCAGCAGCTTTCGAAATTGCAGGATGCAATTGCGCAAACCAAGAAATGACCACGCCGGCCGAACTCGGCTACGCTGAAGATGGATGGCTTTTCTCGACCCCACTTCCGATCCCACCCGGCAAGGCCTTATCGATCTCCGCAATAATCTGCTCCGATTGCATAAGACTCTGCTCGATTCGGAGCGGCGCACTTATGAACGGGTACACGGGAAGATTCCATCCCCTGGCGCGTTTTTACAACTTCTGCTCAATGATCCCTGGTTCGCGTGGCTGCGGCCCGTGACCACGGTGGTGGTGGAGATCGATGAGACCCTCGCCGCGAAGGAGCCGGTCACCGAAGAAACGGTGCAGCAGTTGTTCCAGCAAGCCCGAAATCTTATTACCTCGACGGAGGAAGGCAACGGCCTAGGCAAGGCCTATTTCGACGCCCTGCAACGCAATCCCGACGTTGCCGTTCTGCATGGTGAAGTAATGAAGGTGTTCTCGTCTTATAAGAACGGCGAGCGCGCCAAACAGTGATTTTGAATCCTCCGGGAATCGGGAATCCGGTAGCAGTGAATGGTGAAATCTCGCTCCTGAAAAGGCGCTCAAGCAATTGATTGAATCAATGCCGCCTTATGGGGGAATGCCGTTACATTTCCCGCCGAGAATGAGTACTGGCCTGGATATCATGCGGTAACACCGTACCGGCAGTACGGCATCTACTCGATTTTCCTCTGAACTTACGCCATTTCTTGTAAGATAGTTTGTAAATTCAAGGGAACGAAGAATCGTGCCGTAAGCATACCGGTCTTTGGGCGCGATAGTTCGGGACATTCTCTGTTTTCGGGCTAGGGGCGCGACCCGCCACTCTCCGTTTTCCCGCCAAACGGTTAAGCCTGCTTCTCTCGCGCGGACTTGACTTCAGCTCGGAGGTTCTGATGTCTCACACAGACGAGTCGCGAAACGGGGCGCCCGCTAATAACAAAGTGAGTCGCTGTTTGGTCCGCGGTTCCAATGTATCGTATGTTGCGGCCACAATACTGGCTTTCCTGATGACGGCCGCTGCTTCCGCGCAAACGAGCGTGGTGACTCAGCACAACGACATATCGAGAACCGGACAGAATCTGCAAGAGACCACGCTGGCTCCCGGCAACGTCACCACGTCCGCATTCGGAAGACTATTTTCGGTTCCCGTGGATGGATATGTCTATGCCCAACCGCTCTACTTGCCTGGGCTTACGATTTCCGGCAAGGGCACGCACAACGTTCTCTTTATCGCAACTGAGCATGACAGCGTCTATGCCTTGGATGCGGACAGCAACGGCGGCGCCAACGCCACTCCTCTCTGGCACATTACGCTTCTGGATGCCGCACATGGAGCGGCTTCCGGAGCGACGACCGAACCGTACACCGACGTGGGCACAACCGACACGCTTCCAGAGATCGGCATCACGGGAACGCCTGTGATCGACACCGGTTCGGGCACGATGTACCTGGTCGGGCAAACTGTGGAGAATGGCAAAGCGATACAGCGGCTGCACGCCTTGGACATCAGAACGGGAGCCGAGAAGCTCGGTGGCCCCGTAATCATCAAGGCATCCGTACCTGGGTCCGGAAACGGCAGTTCCGGAGGCATTCTGAATTTCGACCCGAAGTGGCAGTACAACCGCGCCGGCCTGCTATTGCTTAATGGGATCGTCTATATCGGGTTCGGATCGCACGGCGACAATGGCCCATGGCATGGCTGGGTGCTTTCCTACAATGCGACAACGCTCGCGCAGACAGGCGTTTTTTGCACCACTCCGAATGGCATTGGGTCCGGCGTCTGGGCGGCCGGCACGGGACTCGCGGCCGATGTCGTCGATCCAATCAATCATCCGTTCGGGCGGCTGTTCGTCGCGACAGGAAACGGGTCGTACAATGCAACGTCGCCGTATAACAACACCATGAACTTTGGGGACGACCACATCCGCTTCGATCTGGCGAATGGCGCTCTGACCCCGGTGGACGCGTTCACGCCGTCCAATCAGCAGAGCCTGAACGAAGGCGATACGGACGTGGGCTCCGGCGGAATTCTGCTTCTGCCGGATCAGGCAGCGGGCGGCCACAAACACTTGCTGGTACAAGCGGGAAAACAGGGCATTATCTATCTTGTCGACCGCGACACAATGGGCGGGTATAACGCGACCGACAACATCGTGCAGGAATTGAGCGGACAAACGGGCGGGCTCTGGAGCGTACCTGCCTACTGGAATAACAATGTGTATCTGTGGGGCAGGAACGATCGGCTAAAGGCGTTCTCTTTCATCAACGGCAAACTCTCCTCCACCCCCACTTCGGTTTCCCAAGAAGTGTCCGGCTTTCCGGGTTCGACTCCGAGCATATCGGCAAACGGGACGAAAAACGGCATCGTATGGACCATTCAGAGCGATGGCTACAGCACCAACGCTCCGGCGATTCTCATGGCGCACGATGCGACTAACGTAGCCACGACATTGTATTCAAGCAGTCAAAATCTTACGCGTGACAATCCCGGGAACGCCGTGAAATTCACCGTTCCGACGGTCGTTAACGGCAAGGTATACGTGGGCGCGCAATACCAGGTCAGCGTTTACGGCCCGCTGAACGGGCAAGTGCAAGCCGCGGCTCCGGAATTTAGCCCGGCGAGCAAATCGTTTAGCGGCACTCTGTCGGTGACAATCAGCGATGCCACGCCAGGGGCAACCATTTACTACACTACCGACGGAAGCAATCCGACCGAAGCCTCGACTCCGTACACCGGTCCCGTCACGGTGGATTCAACCACCACGATCAATGCATTTGCAAGCGCAACGGGCTTTCTGCCGAGTCCGTTCAGTTCAGCCACCTATACGCTTTCGACGCAGGTCGCCACACCCACGTTTTCGCCCGCCGCCGGCAACTATACGTCGGTCCAGCAGGTTACGATTTCCGATACGACTCCGAACACCACAATCTATTACACGCTGGACGGCAGCACTCCAACAACTTCATCCAAGCTCTACTCCGGGCCCATCACCGTGAGTTCGACAACCACAGTGAAGGCGATAGGCGCCGCAGCGGGTCTGACGAACAGCCCTGCCGCATCGGCCGCATATTTTATCCAAGTAGGAGGCTCCGGCATTAATTTCGGCAACGGCTTTGCAAATGCCTCGAGCACCATGGCCTTCAACGGGACCACCGTGCTGCATGGGTCACGGCTTGAACTGACGACAGGCGGCCTAAATCAGGCGGCCAGCGCCTTCTACAATACCCCGATCAACATCCAGTCGTTCACAACGGATTTTACGTTCCAGTTGACCAACGCGTCAGCCGACGGCATGACATTCACTATCCAGAACAAGACTCCCACATCAATGGGACAGTCGGGAGGTGGACTGGGGTATGGTCCCGATACACCGAACGGCGTCGCCGGTATTGCAAAGAGCATTGCCGTCAAATTCGACCTGTACAACAACTCCGGAGAGGGCACGGATTCCACTGGACTTTACACGAACGGCGCGTCTCCTACAATTCCGTCGATCGATTTGAGCAAGACCGGAATCGACCTGCACAGCGGGCACACAATGAGCGTCCACATGGCCTACGACGGCACAAACCTTACGATGGCTCTTACCGACACGGTCACGAACGCTACGTACACGAACGGCTGGGCAGTCGATATTCCGTCGATAGTGCGCGGCAACTCCGCTTATATCGGATTTACGGGCGGCACAGGCGGTTTAACCGCCACGCAGGAGATCCTGACCTGGACGTTTGTGAGTACAAGCGCCCTGCAAAGCGCGGCGACGCCCGTTCTGAGTCCGGGCGCGGGCACATACACGCTGCCGCAGTCAGTGACTATCACGGACGCAACGCCGGGGGCCTCCATCTTCTATACGACGGACGGTAGCACACCGACCAGTTCATCCACCCAGTACACAGGGCCCATCGCGTTGAGCGGTTCCACCACGATCAACGCGATCGCGACTGCGGCAAATATGAGCAGCAGCGCCGTCGCCAGCGCAACGTACACCGTGCAAGCGGCTACGCCAACATTTTCTCCCGCGTCAGGCACATATACGCTGCCGCAATCGGTGTCCATTTTGGATACGGCGCCGAACGCGACCATCTACTATACGCTGAACGGCACGCCGCCCAGCACATCCTCGACCGTGTACACGGGGCCGATCACAATCGCTTCCGCGACAACCATCCAAGCGATTGCGGCCGCGAGCGGGTTCGCGAATAGCGCGGTCGGAACAGCCAGCTATTCGAATCAATCGACTTCGTCTGGAATTAACTTCGCAAGTGGCTTCACCGGCGCCGCGGGCTCGATGGCATTTAACGGCATATCCCAGTTGGATGGGTCGCGCCTGCAAATAACGAATGGCGGCATGAATGTACGGGGGAGCGCGTTTTTTGGCACTCCGGTTAGCATTCAATCGTTTGACAGCACGTTCGCATTCAAGTTGACGAACGCCGGGGCCGACGGCTTTACCTTTACGATACAGAACAACAGTCCGCAGGCGCTTGGTCCCGGAGGCGGAGGACTAGGCTACGGTCCCGATCACGCCGGCGGCACAGGCGGAATCGCGAACAGCCTGGCGGTGAAATTCGACCTATACAGCAATGCGGGCGAAGGTTCCGATTCAACAGGTCTGTATACCAACGGCGCATCGCCAACGCTGCCTTCCACGGATTTAACGAATACCGGGATCAACCTGCACAGCGGCGACACGATGTCCGTCCATATGACCTATGACGGAACGACGCTCGCGATGACGATAACCGATACCGTAACCAATGCGAGTTACTCCATAAGCTGGCCGATCAACATTCCGTCAGTGGTTGGTTCGAACACGGCATACATAGGCTTCACGGGCGGCTCCGGCGCTCAGACTGCAAACCAGGAGATCCTGTCGTGGACATTCAACAGCACCGGCGGAACAACGGCCGTGGCGACTCCGGTTTTCAGTCCGGCCGCGGGGACCTATACGACGCCGCAATCCGTGACAATCTCGGATGCCACGGCTGGCGCATCTATCTTCTACACACTGGACGGCACTACGCCGACCAAATCGTCCACGCCCTACACTGGCCCGATCATGATCGCCGCAACTACAACGATGAAGGCCATTGCAGTCGAAACCGGTTTGGCGAATAGCGGAGTCGCGTCGGCGACATACACGATTCAGCTCAGCCAGGGAGGCATTGACTTTTCGAACGGATTCAGCGGAGCCGCCAGCTTATTCACGTTCAATGGTTCGGCTGCCCTGAATGGTTCCCGGCTACAGATAACGAACGGCGGAACCAACCAGGCAGGCAGCGCGTTCTATAACACGCCTGTGAACGTTCAATCGTTTACAACCGATTTTGCTCTACAGCTTCTTAACCCGAACGCGGACGGCTTCACGTTCACCATTCAGGGCAACGCGCCCACAGCGCTTGGTCCGTCGGGCGGCGGCCTGGGTTATGGCCCCGACCCTACAGGCCCGACGGGCGGGATACCCAAGAGTATCGCGATTAAATTCGACCTGTATAACAATTCGGGTGAAGGCAACGATTCAACCGGCTTGTACACGAATGGCGCCTCGCCCACCATACCGTCGACGGATCTGACTAGCTCGGGAGTTAATCTGCATAGCGGAGATTTGATGTCCGTTCACATTACCTATGACGGCACGAATCTCGCGATGACCATTACGGATACCGTGACGAACGCCCGTTTTCAGACGTCCTGGCCCGTCAATATACCGGCGATCGTCGGCGGAAACACGGCGTATGCCGGCTTTACGGGCGGCACGGGCGGCTTAACGGCCGACCAGGAGGTCCAAAGTTGGAGCTTTTCGAGTTCCGGTTCGACCCAAAGCGGCGGCGCGAATTTCGGAAGCGGCTTCGCCGGCGCCACGGGATCGGTTGCGTTTAATGGATCCGCCGCGCTCGACGGATCCAAACTCCGAATTACGAATGCGGGTTACCAAGCTGGCAGCGCGTTCTACAGCACGCCTCTGAACGTGCAGTCGTTCACGAATAACTTTACATTCCAGCTAACTAACGCCACCGCGGACGGATTTACGTTTACCATACAGGGAAACAGTCCAACCGCGCTTGGTCCGGCAGGCGGCGGCCTCGGCTACGGTCCGGATCACACCGGCGGAACGGGCGGAATCGGGAAAAGCATCGCCGTCAAGTTCGATCTCTACAATAACGGCGGTGAAGGCGGCAATTCGACGGGCCTCTACACGAACGGCGCGACGCCCACGCTACCGGCCATCGATCTCACGAACACCGGCATCAATCTGCATAGCGGGGATACAATGTCCGTGCACATGACCTATAACGGTACAACTCTCGCCATGACTATCACGGATACCGTTACCAACGCGAGTTACTCGACAAGCTGGCCCGTCAATATACCGTCACTTGTTGGCGCGAACACGGCATTCGCCGGCTTCACGGGCGGCACCGGCAGCCTCGTTGCGAACCAGGAGATCCTCACCTGGACCTTCGCAACGCCTTAATCCGGACGGCTCGCCGGCGATTCGGCGGTTTCGCTTGGGCATGGATTCCATTCGCTTTCCCGCTTGCGTGCGCGGCAATGCAGGCCATTGCGCCAAATAAGGCGCTCACGGTGGAGCGGATTTTCGCGGAGCCCAGCCTGAGTGGGCATGTAAGCCCGGACTTCGAATGGAGCGCCGATGGACAGCAGCTCGCTTACCTCGAAGCGAGCGGAGCGGGCGCGGATCGCGAGCGTTCGCTTTGGGCGATGAACGCAACCACAGGCGCGCGGCGGTTGCTTGTCCCGGCCGGCAAATTGAAGCTCCAAGCGGGAGCCGGTAACCCAGAAACGCAGTTGACGTTCCGCTGGGCTCCGGATGGAGGCAGGCTTCTGCTTGGCGCCAGTACTTCCCTCACCCTGCTCGATCTGAAAAGCGGCTTATCGAGAAATGTCATCACCGGAACGGATGCAATCTCCGGCGCTCAGTTCTCTCCCGACGGGCATTGGGTCAGCTTCGTGCGTGGGCACAACCTATGGCTGATGAATCTCGCCAATGGGTCCGTCACGGCGCTCACGAAGGGCGGCAATGAACAACTCCACACGGGAGAACCTGATTGGCTGTATTCTCATGAATTCGGATTGAAGACAGCTTACTGGTGGGCGCCGGACTCCTCTGCAATCGCCTATCTGGAGATCGACGATCGAGCCGTTTCAAAATATCCGATTCCTGAGCTTTTGAAGCGCCCTGCTGGAGTGCTGTGGCAACAGTATCCCGAAGCGGGTGGGGCAAACCCGGTTGTACGAGTGTTCGTGGCGAAGATAGCGGGGCATGAACTGAGTCGCATGGACACCGGCGGAGACAGCGACGTTTATGTGCCGCGCGTCCGATGGATGCCGGACAGTAAGCACCTTGCAATTGAGCGCATGAGCCGGGCTCAAACGAAGCTCGATTTACTGATTGCCAGCGCCGCAACCGGCCGTTCGCGAACCATTCTCACCGAAAGCGATCCTTATTGGATCAATGTGAACGAGGGGCCCTATTTCTTTCGCGACGGCCACCGGTTTCTCTGGTCGAGCGAACGCAGCGGATACCGTCATCTCTATCTCTATGACATCGAGGGGCGCGAAATACGCCAACTCACTCGTGGCCATTGGGAGGTGTGCCAAATAGCGGTCATTGATGAATCCGGCCAGTCCATTTACTTCACCGCGACGGAGAAATCTCCTGCCGAGCGGCACTTGTATCGCATTGGCATCGACGGCTCGGGATTGAAGCGCATCACGCACGCCGCTGGCTGGCATAGCGTGAAGATCTCACCGCGCGGGCAGGCGTTTGTCGATACCTATTCCAACGCGATGGCGCCGCCTCGCCAGGACCTGATGCGCGCGGACGGCTCGACGATAGCGGCCATCAACTCAAACGAGACCACTGGGCTTTCATCTTATGGCAGATCTCCCGTAGAGTTTCTGACGATCACGACTCACGATGACGCGACGCTGGACGCCATGATGATCAAGCCCGTCGGTTTCAATCCGGGCCGCAAATATCCAGTCATCGTTTTCATGAATGGCGCGCCGCGGCAGCAGGCCGTCCGCAATGCCTGGGACGGGTGGATTTCGCTCTGGCACGAAATGATGGCAGAGAAGGGCTTCCTCATTTTCGCGGTGGACAACCGGGGCTCGGGCGGACACGGCCACTTATTCGAAGAGCCCGTTCACTATCGCTTCGGAGCCCAGGAGATCTCGGATCAGCGCGACGGCGTCGCCTACCTGCGCGGGCTTCCTTATGTCGATGCGTCCCGCATCGGCGTTTGGGGAATGAATTATGGAGGCCAACTCGCGCTCCACGCCATGTTTAAAGATCCTCAGGATTTCAAAGCAGGATTCGCGCAGTCTCCCATTTCCAACTGGCTTCTCTATCGCTCGGCATACGCGGAGCGCTATCTTGGGCCGCCGAAAACCAATTCCGAGGAATATCAGGAATCGTCTCCGGTCACCACCGCGATGCAGCTTCAAGGCAAACTTCTGGTTGCCACAAGCACGGGAGACGAGGACATCCACTTTGCGAATACGCTCGCGCTTCAGAGTGCGTTGACCGATGCCGGGAGATATGCAGAGATCGTTACTTTTCCCGGACAGCCGGAGGGTATCACGGACCCAGCGGCGCTGACGCTATTGTTTCGCCGGGTCACCGAGTTCTTTGTCGAAAATCTCAAAGAGACGGGCCTAAACTAATTACGTTCATCTCCCGGCAGAACCACGGTGAAGATAGATCCGCGGCCCGGTTTGCTCGACAGCTCAATCGCTCCTCGATGAAGACGCGTGATGGTTTCCGCAATGGAGAGCCCCAGCCCCACTCCGCCTTCGCTTCTCGATCTCACTTTGTCGGCGCGCCAAAACCGGTCGAATACCCGGGCGATATCCTTTTCCGCGATGCCGATGCCCGTATCTTCGACCGCAACCGCGGCGTGCCCGTTTCGCTGGCTCAGCTTTACCGAAACCGCGCCACCCGATGGCGTGTATTTAATAGCGTTATCGATCAGGATGAATACGACACGCCGTAGAGCATCGGGATCGCCTGACACCGGAACCGGTTCGGCGGGGAGCAGGATCTCGTAATCGATTTCACGCGCCTGTGCCAGCACGCGAGCCTGCTCGGCGGCCTCCTGCACGGGACCGGCCAAGTTGAGATGCTCCCAATGCACGTCGTCGACACCGGCATCGGTACGCGCGAGCAGCAGCAGGCTGTCGATCAGCCGCGACATTCGCTCCGACTCGCGAAGGATCTTGGAAAGAGCGTCGGCCAGCTCCTCGCGACTGCGCTCTCTTCGAAGGGAAAACTCGGCTGCCGTTCGCATGAGTGTCAGGGGCGCCCGGAGCTCATGCGAAGCGTCGGCAGTGAATTGATGTATCTGCTGGACCGATCTTTCGATACGCTCCAGCATCTGATTAATTGTTTCGGATAAGCGTTGCAGCTCGTCGCCCGTGCGAGGCACGGCGAGCCGTGCGGATAGGTTACGCAAGCTGATGGATTGTGCGCCGAGGATGATGCGGTTCACGGGATTGAGCGCGCGGCGGCTGAACAAGTAGCCTCCCAGGCTCGCCAGGAACAGCGCAACCGGCATTGAGATCAGCAATACGGATTCGAAGTGCTCGATCGATCGATTGAACTCATGCATCGAGTACGCCGCCGTGACTGTATAGAAGGTGCCATCGGAAACAACCCGCGTCGAAGCAATCCGGATGCGGTCGCGCGCCCCTTTTACGGTGTGGCGCTGCAAATCGGGATTCTTTGGAATTTCAAGACGGTTCGACACAAAAAGGCTGGACCGGTAAACCCATCTGCCCGTCTGATCGGAAACCGCAACGGAGACTCCTCCTTGCGAGAGTTCGCTGAGTTCATCCTCGAGATCGGCCGCGGTAAGGCCGCGTGCTTCCGTCTTCAGAAAATGAGTAACCGCATCCAACTCAGCTTGCAATTCGCCGTCAACCACATGAAAGGCGCTGCGCTGCATCGCCAGCTTGCTTCCGATACCGAACAGCAGAAAGATAATGCAAAGGCTGACGAAATACCAGACCGTCAGACGGAATCCGATAGATCGCAGGTTCACAACTGCTGCTCCCGAACGCTATAGCCGACGCCTCGAAGCGTCTGGATCAGGCGGGGACGATCGCCTTGATCGACCTTCGCGCGAAGAAAGCGCATAAAAACGTCGAGCGTGTTGTTTTCGATATCGCGATCGAGCCCCCAGACCGTGTCGATCAGCGCCTGACGCGTGACAACGCGGCCCGCCGCGTTCATCAGACATTCCAGAATGGCGAATTCGGTGCGCGTCAATGCGATAGCGACGCCGGCGCGCCATACCTCATGACTTTCCGGGTCCAACGCCAGGTCCGCAACCTGAAGCCGCTTGCCATGTTCCGTGCTGGGACCGCGTGTGCGCGCGCGAATCCGGGCAAGCAGCACGTCGAATGAAAACGGTTTAGCGAGATAATCGTCCGCGCCCGCATCGAGGCCTCGCACTACATCTTTCGGCGAGTCGCGCGCGGTCAGCAGCAGAACCGGAGTCTGATTTCGATGAGAGCGGAGGCGGCGCGTGACTTCAAATCCGTCCAGAAACGGGAGCATTACGTCGAGCACAATGATGTCGAACGTGTGCGCCAGCGCTTGCTGCAAAGCGGCCCCGCCATCGTGGACCACCTGTACGCTGTTGCCTTCTTCTTCGAGTCCGCGACAAACAAAATCGGCCACGTCCCTGTCGTCTTCCACTACCAGAATGCGCATGAAGATACGGACTTATACACATCATGGCAGGAGCGGCTGAAGATTAGGTGAAGAGCGGAAGCGGCATGTCGAACCCGAGCAGCTTCGACACGGAGCCGCCTTGCGTCAGGAAAGGGTTCTTGCGGCCGGGCGCCGGGAAACCAGGAGAAATTGACGCACGGCGCACCCGCGACGAAACGGAAGCTAAGACGCAGACGAAAACGCCAGAGCGGGCCCGCAGGATTCGCGATCGAAGTTCCAGGTGTGAGCGTTGTTGGCGTGTTCAAGCGTCCATTTGCGCTTGACGATCGTCTCGGCTTCCACATTCGAACAAACGAAGCCAAACTCGGCCGGCGAGAACTCCTTACCGGCGACCAGATGGCACATACCGACTTCGTAGATCGCTTCCTGCTCGCGTGCTTCCTGGGCTTTGCGCTCGGCCTGGACTTCGCGCAACATTTTGAGCACTTTCTGGTATTGGCGCATCAGGCGCTGTTCGTAGATGGAAAGCGTGAGCAACGGGTCCTTGGATCGGCGCAGCGTTTCGGCGAGAACGAAGGCGGTCTGTGCTCCGGGATGATTGACGTCCCAGAACTCAGAGTTTTCGGTGAGGCCGATGGCGAACAGATTGTGCTCGGTCGCCATGATGCGATGCAAACGGTACTGCAGTTGGGCAAGCATGTGGACCAGATGCTTCTCCTGTGTGTTCGCCGGTTGATACTGCTTTTCGAAATCGCCAATGAGTAATTGAAGAGCTTTCAACTCCTCGGGAGTGAGCGTAAGGACCTGGGCAGTGAGGCCGTGGCGGGTGGCGTTTAGCGAGGCGCGCTGCTTGCCTTCCTCGGTGCGCGGCCCGGTTGATTTCTGCGCGTTCAGGCGATTGGCGCGAAGCTGGGCTTCGGACGGCGGGCGGCGGATGGTGGTTACGGGATTGGGCGGCGCCTCACTGCGGTGCGAGGGCTCGCTTGCGGTTGGCGACGGATTCTTTTTGGAAGCCATGAATGATCCTCTGCTTGTGAGCATAGGCGCCAAAAGCAGACGGACAGTAGGCGGCAGCGGCGGAAGTCGCTGATACGCAAGAGAAAGAAATTTCAAAATTCCTGTGAATGCTGCCTGATGAGCGTGACACGATCGAGTGGGTCGCCGTACTTATAGCGTGTCGAAACGCCGTTCGCGATTGGTTGATAAGTAATGGGGAAATGAGTGCTCCGTCCCCCAGTTCTTAGCGTGGCACCATAAGGACTCTGAACCAGTATGCCACAGTTGTCCCTTTATTTATGCGCGGCTGTATAGTTCCTCCCTAATAGTCACTTTCATCAAGATAATCATTCCAGCTATCGAGGTCTGCCGCCCATTCCAAGGCTTGTATTACGAAGCTTATGTGGTTTCGGCTGACGTGCTGAAGTCCAACAAGCAGGTCAGCTCTTGACCGGCCATCTGAATACTTAGCGAAGGCGTGAACGTCTTGCTCTAACCGCAGACTCTCGGTATAGATTTCTGGAAGATGAAGTGAAAATCTCCGCAGGTAATCCTCTGTTGTATTGAGCCCCGTAAATACCGAAAAAGCATTCTCCGCCTCGAAAGACGACCAGGGAAACGACTGAAGTCTCTCTCGAAAGCGCCTGCGCAACGCATCCTCGGCAATGCTTTCGATCTTCGCATCTTGATCTGTCTTAGGTGCATGTGAAGGTGTTGAAGAGACCCGCAACTCTTCTGCCGCCGAAATTGTATTCGCATAGAGATTGGCAACAGAAACTAGGAGATCAAAGAAGTAGCGCCTGCACTCACATGGGGTTACTGAGTCCCCAGAGAAAAGCCGATCCATAGTTGCCCGATAGTTCGTCAAGTGCTCTACGAGCTTGTCCAGTTGCTCAGACATATTGATGGCCTTCCTCGTTCATGGCTACATCGCCACAGGTCCGCTAGATGGCCGGCAGAAACGTAGAGTGGGATTAGTGAGACACGGGTTGACGATGATAATCGGGGAGGACAGCAGATTTTCGAGATCGCTCAACGTGACTCCAATAACGCGCTGTAAATACCTGTCCGTCGCACCAGGCGCCCGTTTTTGGGTCACCTTTGTAGCTTTTCGTGAAATCTCCCTAATCCACGCGCGGACCTCCACTTCCCAGTGAGCAATATCCTGACTGTTAGGATTCGCCTCGATCTTCCTCAAATGCTCTAAAATTCGTTCATAGAGAGATTGAATTTGCTGCTGAGAATCGGCAAAGCTCTCGGGCGCAAGCGCTTCTAACGACAGCGGTCCCGGTATATTCATTCCCGCTGGCAAGCCTAGGGTTTCACCGTCGTTGGGGAACGATCCCCACTGCCCTTGGGCATAAGATCCGCCACTATGTGGAATCACGATGGGCGCAGGTGGCGGAGGAGGCGGCGGTGGTTGTGGCTGCGGCTGCTCAGAAGGCCATGGAGAAGGAAAGTCGGGATAGGGAAATCCCGGATCGCCACAAATAAACGGATCATCGGCGCAGGGGTCGTCTGGCGAAGGGTTAAATCCATCGAATGGGCTCGTGCCGCTTGGATCGATAAGAGTCAGCGGATTGTTGAAGGCATACGTATACGCATTCCAGCTCTGCGGATTGAACAGATTCGCTCCCGCGTTGCTGGGGTCCGGACTGTTGAATCTTCCCAGCGCCGCGCTGAAATACCGGGCCTGGAAGAAATCCAACCCCGTTTCCGAATCCCGCTCCTGACCCGTGAATTTCTGGTTCACGAAATCCTGTGTGCCGAAGGTGCCGTCGCGGCCGCCCGTGTTCGCCGCGATCTCCTCGCCGAACGGCAGATAATCGTGGCGGGCGACCACGTTCGCGTTCTGGTCCGTCACCAGCCGCGTCGAACCGAGGTGATCGGTTGCGATGTAGCAGGTCGTACATGGCGGGCTTTGCGCGCCGAGAGAGTATTCCGCCGCCATTTGACCGAACGCATCGTAAACGAACACTTTTTCGACATTGTACGTCGAGACCTCCTGCACCCGGCGGCCCGCGCCGTCGTAGAAATAATACAGGCTCCCGATGCCGGTTTGCGAGGCGCTCGTAATTCGGTTCTCCGCATCGTAGGTCAGAGCGCTGCCCGTGAACGATGTTAAATTGCCAGCCGCATCGTAGGAAGCGCCGTTGATTCGATTGGTTGCGGCGTTGTAATTGTTGACCGTCGCTACCGTTCCGCCTTGCAACGGAATGCCGGTCGTGCTTTGGAACCCACATATTTCCGTATCGATCGTACCCAAACGTCCGCGACCAACCTCCGGAGTCAGTGGCCGAGGTCAGCCGGTTCAGCGCGTCATAGTCGAATGCCTGAGTGAAACTGGGAAGCTGATCGTAAACGCCGGGGCCGCCATAATAGAGCTTTTGTCCACGCAATGTTCCGTTGTTGTTTGTCGTTCCCCAATCATAGGAGTTGTATCGAATCGCCTGACTGGTGTCATGACTCAGTTCATCCCAAGTGGCCGTTACTTGCAGGCGTTCATTGTACGATGCCGCCCGCCAAGTATTATTACCATATCCAATTAAATACATCTGATTATCGGGGGCATAGCTCACATAAGTTACGTAATCCTTGCTCTGACCTCCTACCGCCCCATTCAGGTAATTCTCGCGGCCCGCGCCATCGTAGCCATAGGTCAGCTTGCGACCGGAGGGAAACGTTTCAGATGTCAGCGCGCCTGCCAAATTGTACGTGTAGCCGAACGTGTACGTGCTCCCGGCCGGGGAGACCAGGGACGTTCATGGTAGGTAATTGTCAAGGGCGAAGCAAAATTAGTTAGTCTGGGCGCACGGAGGCGCCCCGGGTGGCTTGGGAGAACCCGGCAGATAGGTACGGTCAGCAGCGGCGAACGGGCAGGATCCGGAGGGATCGAAAGAACAGGGCTTCGACCAGACATTCATGTGCTGAAGCGCTCAAAAAGCAGCGGGCGTTCGGAAGTTTGAGTTTGGGTGTTTCGCCAGCCTCCAAACAGAGCATGGCGGCGTATCGCGCGTGAGCGATCGTCGAATCCCCAACGGGAGGTCTGGCGAATCCTGTTCAATATCACGATCGATCCGGACAAAGAGAACCATGGAGCTAACGCGTGCGCGATTGATGCTGCGCACGAAGGAACGCAAGTTTCTGATTTTGACAACTACATGTTAGATCAGACTACGGCCATGCAGCCTTTTCAAATTGAGAATTCTGCGGACGGAGCGCGTGTGATGGCCCGGATCGGGCGACGAACAATTGTGAAGCATTTTGTATGGCTTTCAGTCTAAGCGCCAATGCGGTTGCCGTGGCAGCAGGAGTTGTCCTATTCAACTAGCTGGCCGGCTGAGCGAATTGGTGCGGAAATAGCTCATAAAATGTTCAAATGCTTCCGGTGAGTCCCAATTCTCTCACAGCAGCGTTCCGCGCAGGATGACGCTTGCGATCGTGAAATAAATCACGAGACCCGTTACATCCACTAGAGTCGCTACAAATGGCGCTGAGGCGCTGGCGGGGTCGAGGCCCATCCGGCGCAGCACAAACGGGAGCATCGATCCGGCAATCGTTCCAAACAAGACGACGCCGATCAGGCTACACGCCACAGTCAAGCCTACGAATACGTAGTGCTCGCCGTACGTTTTCCAAAACGCCTGCCAAACCACGATACGCGTCATTCCGATGGCGCCGAGGACGCTTCCGAGAACGAGGCCGGCGGCCAATTCTCGTGAAACGACTCTCCACCAATCGCGGAGGCGCAACTCGCCCAAAGCCATGGCGCGAATGACAAGCGTGGTCGCCTGCGAACCGGAATTGCCTCCGCTGCTGATGATCAGCGGCACGAAAAGGGCCAGCACAACCGCGCGCTCAATTTCCTCTTCGAAATGTCCCATGGCGGTTGCGGTGAGCATTTCGCCTATGAACAAGATAGTGAGCCACCCGGCCCGCTTCCTTACCATCTGCCAAAATCGCATCTGAAGGTAAGGGCCGTCCAGCGCTTCCATGCCTCCTACTTTTTGGATGTCTTCGCTTGCCTCTTGCTCGACCACCTCCACGATATCGTCCACCGTGACGATGCCCTGCATGCGTCCATCGCCGTCGAGCACGGGAATGGCGAGCAGATGATGCTTGCTGAACAGACGGGCCACGACTTCCTGATCCGTGTGCTCGGAGACCGAGATGAATTCCGTTCGCATCACATCTCTGACCAGCTTCCATCGATCGGCCGAAAACAGATCGCGGAAACCCAGGACGCCTAGCAAATGTTGCGATCCATCCAGAACGTAAATGTAATGCAATGTTTCCAGATGATCCGCCTGGCGCCGCAGATAGCTGATCGCCTCGTCAATCGTCATGTCGGGGCGGACGCGGGCGAAACGAGGATTCATCAACCCACCGGCCGCGTCCTCCTTGTAAGCAAGCAGGGCGTTCACTTCACGGCGAGTGACGTCATCCAACTGCGCCGCGAGATTTGCGCGCTCCTCTTCCGGAGCAAGTTGGAGTACGTCGGCGGCATCGTCCGGCGGCAGCAATCGCAGCCAGCTTCGCCGCTCACTTTCCGGCAGAGCAAGCAATAGCCCGACCTGATCCCGGCTGCTCAACCCGAGAAAGAATTCATCGGCGCGCTCGCGTGGAAGCTCCCGGAACGCGTCGACGCGCTCCGATTCGGACAGATCATCCCATTGCTGATACAGTTCGGTGCTTATCATGACTGCAAGCTTTTAGGATAGGCGCGCCGCGCCCAAAGCCGACAGTCGCTATTTCGCCGTAAGCTTCCCCGATAGCGTTAGGACTGATGCCAGGTTCGCCCGTCCCGGCGCACCAAATCGTCAGCTTCTTTCGGCCCCCAGGAACCCGCCGTGTAGTTCGGAAAATTTCGCGGCGGAAGAGCTTTCCAAACGTCCAGGATCGGCTGCACCACGCTCCAGCCGGCTTCCACCATATCGGCTCGCTGGAAAAGCGTGGCGTCACCGACCATGCAGTCGTACAACAAACGTTCGTACCCCGTGCTGGCTTCGCTCCCGAAATAGTCGGTGTATTGAAAGTCCATGTCAACCGACCCCACACGCACAATCGGCCCCGGTATTTTTGCCCCGAAGCGGAGCGAGATGCCTTCATCCGGCTGAATGTGGAGAACCAGCAGATTCGGCGTCAGATGATCCACAGGCGTTTCACGAAACAGCACAAACGGCGCGCGGCGGAACTGAATCGCCACTTCCGTGGCGCGCTTGGCAAGCCGCTTTCCCGTTCGTATGTAGAACGGCACGTCCGCCCAGCGCCAGTTATCAATCGAGAGCTTCAACGCGACGAACGTTTCCGTATGGGAATCGCGTGACACCTTGGGTTCGGCGTTGTAGGCGGGAACCGGACTCCCATCCTCCTGCCCCTCTCCATACTGGCCGCGAACGGCGCGCGACAGCACGTCTTCGGGGGCCAGATGCTGAATGGCGTGCAGGATCTTGGACTGCTCGTCCCGCACTGCATCCGCCTGGAAAGAGATCGGCGGCTCCATCGCCGTCAAGGTAACAAGCTGCAGGATGTGGTTCGGAACCATGTCGCGCAGGGCGCCGGCATGATCGTAATAGCCCCCACGCTGTTCGACGCCAAGGCTCTCTGCCACCGTGATCTGCACGTGATCGATGTAGCGCCGGTTCCAGATCGGCTCAAAGATGCCGTTCGAGAAGCGGAACACCAAGATATTCTGAACGGTTTCTTTGCCGAGGTAATGATCGATCCGATAAATCTGCCGCTCGGCAAGCACTTGCCTGATCTCATGATTCAGCGCACACGCCGATTCCAGATCGTTGCCGAACGGTTTCTCAATCACGACCCGGCGCCATTCGCCGTTCGATTCATCAGTCAGCCTCGCGGCGCCCAGTTGCTTGATAATCTCCGCAAAGAATTGCGGAAGCGTGGCGAGATAGTAGAAGTACTTCCCGTGCGTATCGTGCTTTTCATCCAGCGACGTGAGCAGAGCGCCGAGCTGCGTATAGACATTCGTATCGCGAAAGTCGCCCGCGAGGTAATATAGCCGCTGCACGAGCCAGTCGCAAAACTCGCACGTTTCCGGCGCCCCGCCAAACTGCCTCAAATCTTCCTGCACTCTAGCTCGAAACGCTTCCTCGCCGATGGTGTCGAGCGCAATCCCAATAAGAGCGAAATTGGCCGGAAGCAGCTTTTTTCGCGCGAGATTATAGAGCGCGGGCAGCAGCTTTCGTTTCGTAAGATCGCCGGATGCGCCAAAGATAACGAGGATGCACGGGTCGCCGGAGCGCCCCTGCTCCCCGATCGTAGTCGGGTTCTCCATATCCTCGTCCTATTAGCCTCCTGTTGGCCGCTCAATATGGCCCCCGAATTTGAATCGCATTGCGGAAAGCATCTTTTCGGCAAACGTACTCTCCTGCCGTGACCGGAAACGCGTGTACAGCGAGGCCGTCAGAATCGATGCAGGCACGGCTTCTTCGAGCGCGGCCTGAATCGTCCAGCGGCCCTCGCCGGAATCCTGAACATATCCCGTAAAGTTCGACAGCGTTGGATTTTCGGCCAGAGCCATTGAGGACAAGTCGAGCAGCCACGATCCCACCACGCTGCCGCGCCTCCATACCTCGGCGACCTCCGCCATTTTGAGGTCGAACCGGTATTCTTCCGGTAGCTCTTTTGACGTTGCGCCCTTCAGGATGTCGAACCCTTCGGCGTAGGCTTGCATCAGGCCATATTCGATGCCGTTATGCACCATCTTGACAAAGTGTCCCGAGCCCGTCGGGCCGCAGTGGATGTAGCCATCCTCGGCCGTAGTTCGTTTGCGTCCGGGCGTCAGAGGGATAGCGCCCTGCCCAGGCGCGAGCGTCTTGAAGATTGGCTCCAGCCGCGCAAAGACCTTTTCTTTGCAGCCGACCATGAGACAGTAGCCGCGTTCCAGACCCCAAACGCCGCCGCTTGTGCCGACGTCCACATAGTCGATTCCCTTATCCGCCGCCAGCTTGCCGCGCCGTACATCGTCCTTGAAATAAGAATTGCCGCCGTCGATAATGGCGTCGCCCGGATCCAGAAGATCCCGCAATTGAGAAACCATGTTCTCCGTGATCTCGCCGGAAGGCAGCATCACCCAGACCGTACGTGGAGCCTTGAGACTTCTTACCAGAGATTCAACGTCGGCGGCTCCTGTGGCGCCCGCGGCGGCAAGTTCTTTTACGCGAGCCGCATCCTGGTCGTAAACCACGCCCTCATGTCCGCCTTTCATCAGGCGGCGCATCATGTTGGCGCCCATTCGTCCGAGCCCAATTATTCCAAGTTGCACTTTTAATCCTCTTTTCTGAACAGTGGATCGCTCTCTCGCGTCAACGTCTAAAAGCGTATCGAATCATGCACTAAGGTCTGATGCTCATTCGCGCCATTGTGTTGCAGGCGCCGCGGATGTCGATCACTTCTGCATTGGAAGTCTTTTCAAATACGCTGCAATCACGACCGCGGCAATACTGACCACGATGCCCGCAATCGCATCGACCGCGAAATGATAGCGCCCATATACCGTCGCAACCGCCACACTCGCGGCGTAGAACAGGAACACCCATCCAAACAACTTTCGCTTCGGCAGAACGGCAAACATGCCCCACGCCGCGGAAAACGTGGAAGAAACATGCGCGCTCGGGAAAACGCCTGCGTGTATTCCGGCATGAGCCAACACGTCGAGGTTGTAGCGGCGGATCGCCGTTAGCACCTGGGGGCTATCAATCAATGGGAAAACGGTCCGTGGAGGCTCCGAGGGAAACCACGGAATCATTGCATAGGCAAGCAGGGTTCCCAAAATGTAGATGAATAGAAACTCTCCGGCTACGTTACGCTTGCGCCGCACGTAGAGCGCAGCCAAACCATACACACCAGCGCCGGAGGTAAGGAGGTAACAAAATTCAAGATACGTGGGCAGAGCGGGGCCGGACGATTCGATTGCTCTCCGAAGGCCCCAATGATCGAGAACGAGATGGTCCCACACAATCCAAGACCGCTCCAGCGCGAACGTGTAGTTTGAAGGCGAAAACAAATCGAGCGAGCGGTATGCGGCAAGCACCAGGCCGAGCGCAACCCAATCGCGAGCGATGCCGAACCCGGCATGCCGCAAGCGGGAATCGAGCCACGCGAGAAGCAGAATCGCCGACGTAGCCGCGCCGGCAATCGCGAGAATGCGGGCATCGGCCCGGGGCCGGTCGCGGAACAACGGAGCGATTGCCGCCAAATAGAAGAAATAACCAATCAACACGATTTCGCATTTGCGGAGGCGATAACCGGCGCGCGCGAAACCCGATCTGTTCAGGCCCGAAATTTGAGCATCTCCTGGGCGGCGTTATGGCCGGGAGCGCCAATGACGCCGCCGCCCGGATGCGTTCCGCTGCCGCAAAGAAATAGCCCGTGAATCGGGGTCCGGTACTGGGCCAGGCTCGCCAGCGGTCGCAGCGAGAACATCTGGTCGAGGCTCATTTCGCCGTGGAAAATATTGCCGCCGGCGATCCCGAATTCGCGCTCGATGTCGAGCGGAGTCAAAACGTGAACGTGTTCGATGGCGCTCGAAAATCCAGGTGCGTACTCATCGATAATGTCGAAGACGCGGCGCGCAAATGGCGCTCGCAATTCGTCCCAGTTTCCTTCGCGCAATGTGTATGGCGCGTACTGCAAAAAGATGCCGATAATGTGTTTGCCCGGCGGCGCAAGCGAAGCATCGTACTGCGTGGGAGAGGTCAGCTCAAGCAGCGGCGACCGCGATGGCATGCCGTACTTGGCATCGTCCCAGGCGCGCTCCACATATTCCATCGACGGACAAAGATGCATGGTTGCGCGGTGTTGCGGGCCCGGCGCCCCCGGGAGCGCCTTGAAATCCGGCAAGCTCGACAGCGCCAGATTGATCTTCAGTGAAGTTCCTTCCGAACGAAAATGCCGGATGGATTCGAGAAACTCCGGCTCCAGGTGGTTCGACGGAATCAGCCTAAGGAACGTGGTCTTTGGATCGAGATTGCTCGCGATCAGGGGCGCATCGAATTCGTCGCCGTTCTTAAGGACAACGCCAGTGGCCCGCCCATTTGCGACTTTCACGTGATCCACTTCGGCATCCGTCCGGAAAGTGGCGCCATGAGCGCGCCCGGATGCCGCAATCGCGTCCGAGATGGCGCCCATCCCGCCGCGGACAAAGCCCCAGAGACCGCGCTTGCCGTTTACACCGCCCATGCAGTGATGCATCAGGATGTATGCCGTTCCCGCCGACCGTGGGCCGCCATTCGCTCCGATGACCGCATCCGTCGCGAGCGTGACCTTAATCTCGTCCGATTCAAACCATTCATCGAGGAAATCGGCGGCGCTCTGCGTGAAAATCTTCACGAGGCCGACCACCTCTTGTGGCTTGAGCCCACGCATCCGGCCAAGTAGTTTCAGATAATCGACAAATTGAAGAATGCTTTTGGGCGGAAACTTTGGAGGCGTCACCAGCAAAAGGGATTCGATCACTCGCGCGAGCTTCTCGAGGTGAGCCTCATAGGCGGGAAACCGCTCGGCATCGCACGTCGAGAACTTGGCGATTTCCCCGAGCGTTTTCTTTTCGTCCTGCCACATGAACAGGTAACGCCCGTCCGGGAATGGCGAAAAGAATGCGGGATCTTTCGCATCGACGTGATAGCCGAAGCGTTCCAGTTCGAGTTCTTTGACGACCTTGCCCGAAAGCAGGCTGCTTAGATACGATGCCGTGGAAACACGATAACCCGGCCAGAGTTCTTCGGTAACACAACAGCCGCCGAGCTGACTGCGGCGCTCGAGCACTAGGACCTTGCGTCCCGCGCGGGCCAGGTACGCAGCCGCGACTAGTCCGTTGTGTCCGCCGCCGATGACGATGACATCGAAGCGCTGGGGCATGCCGCCTTCCGAATCCGTTTACGAATTGTAACTGTTTGCTCGGGAGGCTTCGCGGCTCTCGCTATTGCCCAAGTTGCGCTGCCGTCGGCGGCAATGGCCGCTCCGGCTTGAACACAACTACGCCAAGCGGGGGCAGAACGAGTTCAGCGGAAGCCACGCGGCCATGCGACGGTTTGCCTTCGGCCATGACGCCTCCGCCGTTCCCCATGTTGCTGCCGCCGAACAACTCCGAATCGGAATTGAAAATCTCGACGTGCCAGCCAGGCTCGGGAAAGCCGATCCGGTATCCCTTGTGAGGAGCCGGCGTGAAGTTGCACGCAAATACAAGATAATCGTTCGGATTCTTCCCGCGGCGGATAAACGAAAGAATCGAGTTTTCGACGTCGTGGAAATCGATCCACTCGAAGCCTTCCCAGTGGAAGTCTACCTGATATAAGGCCGGCTCGCGCTTATAAAGCTCGTTCAGAGCCTTGCAGAAATCCTGAAATTTCCGGTGAATTTCATAATCGAGCAGCCACCAGTCGATTTGAGATTGATAATTCCATTCGGAGGTTTGCCCGATTTCGGACCCCATGAACAACAGCTTCTTGCCGGGGTGCCCCCACATATAGCTGAGGAACGCGCGGGCATTGGCAAACCTCTGCCATTCATCGCCGGGCATTTTGTCGAGCAACGCCCTTTTGCCGTAAACCACCTCATCATGCGAAATCGGCAGAATGAAGTTTTCCGTGAAGGCGTACATCATGCTGAACGTGATGCTGTTCTGGTGATAGCGGCGAAAGATCGGGTCTTTCGAAAAGTAGTCCAGCATGTCGTGCATCCAGCCCATGTTCCATTTCATCGTGAAGCCAAGGCCGTTCAGGTAAACCGGACGCGAAACGCCCGGGAACGCCGTGGATTCCTCGGCAGCCGTAATGACGCCGGGCACCTGATGCACAAGCTCGTTCGCCTTACGGAGGAATTCGATGGCTTCCAGATTTTCATTGCCGCCGTGAATATTCGGAATCCATTCTCCAGGCTCTCGCGAGTAATCGAGATACAGCATTGAGGCGACCGCATCCACACGCAAGCCATCAATGTGATAGTGCTTCACCCAAAAGAGCGCATTCGAAATAAGAAAGCTGCGTACCTCATTACGGCCGAAGTTGAAGATTAGCGTTCCCCACTCTTTGTGTTCGCCTCTGCGGGGATCTTCGTGTTCGTACAGCGCTGTTCCATCGAAATAGGCGAGGCCGTGCGCGTCTTTCGGGAAATGCGCCGGCACCCAATCGACAATGACACCGATGCCCGCCTGGTGCAGTGCATCGATGAAGTGCATGAAATCGTCCGGCGCCCCGAAGCGGGAAGTCGGCGCGTAATAGCCGATCCCCTGATACCCCCACGAGCCCGTAAACGGGTGTTCCATGATGGGCATCAACTCGATATGTGTGTAGCCCATGCGTTTGACATAAGGCACAAGCTTGGCGGCAAGTTCGCGATAAGTTAGTTCCTGGTTGTTTTCTCCCCGCATCCACGATCCAAGGTGAACCTCATAGATCGATACCGGCTCATCCAGAAGGTGAGCATCGGCGCGCGTCTGCAGCCAGTCGTGATCCTGCCATTGATACTTGTGGGTGTCGACAACGATCGATGCGGATTTCGGCGGCACCTCCATGGCAAACCCGTAAGGATCTGCCTTCATCTGTTTGTATCCCTTGAACCGGCTGGTTACCTCGTATTTGTAAGCATCGCCGGCGCCCACGCCGGGCAGGAAGATTTCCCAAGCGCCGCCGGTGCGCGCGCGCATCGGGTTGCGGCGGGTATCCCAATCGTTGAAATTGCCAACGACGCTCACCACGATAGCGTTGGGCGCCCACACCGCGAAGCGGGTCCCGGCAATGCCATCTACCGTCTGTAGGTGAGCGCCAAACGTGCGATAGGCCTCATAGTGTGTGCCTTCGCCAAAGAGGTGGAGATCGAAATCCGTCAGCAGCGGTGGGAACCGGTAGGGATCTTCGATTTCCCTGGCGCGTCCTTCGCTGTCGAAGATTTGCAGCCGGTAAGATCCTGGGTCGGATGCCAGTCGAGCCACGAAAAGACCCTGTGGATGGATGCGCTCCATGACCACCGCGCTGCCTGAATGAGTGACGGCTGCTTTTGCGGCTTGCGGAAGAAAGGCGCGGATTTCCCATTCGCTGCCCTTCTCATTGCTGTCGAGACGATGCGGACCGAGGATTCGGAACGGGTCCCCATGATACCCCCCGACGATGGCTTCCATTTCTTTTTCGGTCATGGCAGGCTTTATTATGGCAGGGGAACGCGGCGGCCCGGGCGAGAGCCCCTTGCCGTTTACCGCTCGATCCCCTAAGTAATGGACATTCCAACAGTCAACTCATTTCGGGAATTCGTACGCTCTTTGCCGAAAGCCGAGTTGCATTTGCACTTAGAGGGCTCGGTCGAACCCGAAACAATTCATGAGATCGACCCTTCGCTGACACTCGAAGAAATTGACGCGCAGTACCGTTATGACGGTTTTGCGGGGTTTTTGAAAGCCTACGTTTGGGTGAGCCGCAAACTCACCACGCCGGATGCTTATTCGCTCGCGACGCGGCGGCTACTCGAGCGCCTGGCTCGGCAAAACGTGCTATATGCCGAAATCACGATTTCGGTGGGAGTCGTGCTATGGAAAGAACAGGATTTCCACTCGATCTTCGAGGCGGTTCGCGCCGCGGCCGACGAGCAGAGCGCGGTTCAGACGCATTGGATCTTCGACGCTGTGCGTCAGTTTGGCGCGGCGGCGGCCAAGCCCGTGTTCGATCTGGCTCGGGAATACCGGAACCGAGGCGTCGTGGCGATTGGGATCGGAGGCGATGAAGCGCGCGGACCGGCGCGCTGGTTCGAAGCACTCTACGGCGAGGCGAAGAGCGCCGGCCTGCGGTTGACTTGCCACGCCGGCGAAATAGCCGGCGCGGAAAGCGTCTGGGATGCGTTGGCAATTGGCTCGGAACGCATTGGACACGGAATCCATGCGATTGACGATCCCAACCTGCTGGCGGAGCTTAGAAAGCATGGTGTACCGCTCGAAGTCTGCCCGTCAAGCAATATTTGTACTGCGGCCGTTCCGTGCCTGGAAGCGCACCCGCTGCGCCGTCTATGGGATGCGGGCGTCCCGCTCGTCCTTGGAACGGACGATCCGGCTTTATTTCAGACCAGCGTGCTGCGGGAATACCTGCTGGCCGCGCAAAAGTTTGGCTTTAGCGAGGATGAATTGAGGAAATTAGCGGAAAACAGCCTGCGATATCGCTTCGCCGCCTAACCCCGCCCCTGCGCGACGCGCTCTTCGAGTAACAACCGGATCAGGGCTTCCAGTTCCCGAATGCGGTCGTTCAATAGCTCCAGATCGGGCCCTTCCTCTTCGCCGCAAGCGGCGATCCGGCCATGCTCCAGAAGACCGACCTTGGCTTTCGCATTCACGATTCGAGCTGGAATGCCGACCACCGTTGAATCCGCCGGCACTGAATGAATCACGACCGAGCTGGCTCCAACTCTCACGTTATTGCCCAGCGTGATATTTCCCAGGATCTTGGCTCCGGTTCCAATCACCACGTTATTTCCGACCGTCGGGTGACGCTTGCCTGTCTCGTTTCCCGTTCCGCCGAGTGTAACTCCTTGATAAAGAAGAACATCGTCGCCAACTTCGGCAGTCTCGCCAATGACGACGCCCATTCCGTGATCGATGAACAGACGCTTCCCGATGATGGCCCCTGGGTGAATCTCGATGCCAGTCAGAAAACGGCCAAGTTGTGAAATCAGGCGGGCGGTCACGTACAAGCGGCGCTTGTACAAAGCGTGTGCAACGCGATGGAGCAGGACAGCGTGGAGGCCTGCGTAACAAAGCGCTACTTCCAGCGCGTTCTTGGCTGCCGGATCTTCACGCTGAATGGCCCGAATGTGGTCCCGCAGCGACGCAAACATGCTCCCCCGTATTATCTCCTATGCTTCCAGATGCGATTCCACCGCGGAAAGTTGTCGATTGTTACGATGAAAGAGATATGCCTTCCGGCTATCTGCCGATCTTCGTATTCGCAATTCTGGCAGCGCTTTTTCCAGTCGCGGCGCTACTGCTGGCGAGGTTGGTGCGGCCGTCCGCCCCGAATGCGGCGAAATTATCTGCTTATGAGTGCGGCATCGAGCCTACGTCACAGTCGCGAGGGCGCTATTCGGTCCGGTTCTTCCTGGTCGCCATGCTGTTCGTTATCTTCGACGTGGAGACCGTATTTTTGTTCCCGTGGGCCGTTCGCTACCGCCAGCTAGGCTGGTTCGGAATTGCCGAGGCGGGCGTATTCCTGGCATTTCTGGTGGTGGGCTATGTCTGGGTGATCCGGAAACGTGTGCTGGACTGGAGCTAACGTTTAGTTGAGCGGCAGAATCCGAACGCGCAGCAGGTCTACTTCTTCGAGCCGCCAAGCCGCGTACTGCAAAGCCTCACGAATGTCGTCCTCCTCAAGATAAGGGTACGCGTTGAGGATCTCTTCGCGGCTTCGTCCAGCGGCTACCAGCCCGACGATCATGCCAGCCGTGACGCGCATGCCACGAATGCACGCTTTGCCCCCCATTACTTCCGGATTGAATGCAATCCTAGGCAGTTGCAATTGTGATTCCTCGCATCCGACTCCTAATAATTATCAGCTATCCCCGGCTCGAACGCTTATAGCAGCTCTTCCCGCTTCTTCGCTTCCAGCGTCTTCACCAACTTCCCCACATCCTGCGCGCGGCGGCGATCCACAATCAGGAGCGCATCGGGCGTATCGACAACCACCAGGTTCTCGACTCCGACCAGTGCGACCGTTTTCGCGGCGTCTACGTAGTTCCCGCTGCTGTCTTCCACTATGAGGTCGCCCCGTGACGCATTGCTGTTGACGTCTTTACGGGCGAGTGTGTAGACCGCCTCCCAACTGCCGACGTCGTTCCAGCCGATATCGTCCACGGTCAGGCCGGCTACACGCTCCGCCTTTTCCATAATTCCGTAATCCACTGAGATGTTTTCCGTCCGCGGATAGACGCCCGCAAGTTTTCCGGCAAATGAGCGGTTCCGGAACGGAGGCAAGCCGGCTAGCAGAGTAGCTGTTTTCGGCATGTGATGTCTCATCAGGTTTAGCACCGTTTCGGCGCGCCAGAAGAACATGCCGGCATTCCAATAGAAATTGCCAGCGGCCACGAACCGCTGAGCGGCGCTGGCATCGGGTTTTTCGCGAAAACTCTTTACTGCCTGAGGATTGAGCTCCCCAGGTTTAGCCCCCGCCGGAAATTCGATATAGCCGTAACCCGTTTCCGCCCACTGCGGCTGGATGCCAAGCACCACAACATCGCTGGTTTCGGCCGCCTTGTACGCGGATTTAACGAAACTGTGGAACCGCGCTTCCTTTTGGATAAGATGGTCGGCCGGGAACACGCCCATAACGGCATCCGGGTCCAATGCGGAGAGGATGGTCGCGGCAAGTCCAATACATGGGGCCGTATTTCTTTGGGCCGGTTCCGCCAGAATCTGCGCTTTCGGCACGTCCGGCAATTGCTTGCGGATCTCCTGCTGTAAAAACTCGTTCGTGATCACCCAAATATGGTCGGGCGGCACAACGGGCTTCAGACGATCCACGGTTTGCTGAATCAGCGAACGCTCACCGAAGAATCGCAGGACCTGTTTTGCATTCCGCTTGCGGCTGCGCGGCCAGAAACGGGTTCCGCGTCCGCCCGCCATAATCAATGCGTATCGATGGGAGGAAGGCATCGAATTCTAGTGTACGCAGGCTTGACGACCGGGATAAGAGCTTTAGAAACTTTAGGCTATCGCGCGCTGAACGGTTTCGCTGTATTGTGGAACTTCAGGCACATCATTCTGAGAATGCACCATTGGGCCGCCGGTGTTTGCGCGGGCTTTAAGAATCCGCAAAATTGAGGGCATAGCCATTTGGGGCACGTCCGCGTAATACCTGGTGAGGGCCAGCTTCCCAGCCCTGGAGAATCGATGCAAAAGGTTAGGTTGAAACACTTACTGGCAATCCGCTGGTTCCACTGGGTGAACTTTCCGGTATTGTTCCTGATGATCTGGAGCGGCTTTCTGATTTACTGGGCAAACGACGTGTACCATATTGCCGGCTTTCATTTCTTTCCGGCCTGGGTCTACAACCTGCTGCACATGAATTACCGCCTTGCCGACGGCATGGCTCTGCACTTTTTCTTTATGTGGTTCTTTGTGCTGAACGGGATCGCCTATGTTTCCTACACCATCATTTCAGGCGAATGGCGCTACCTTGTTCCGCAATCGCTGAGCGCGTTTCGAGACGCCTGGCATGTGATGCTCTATGACGTGGGCTTGCGACGGGAATTGCCGCCGCAAGAAAAATACAACGCGGCCCAACAGATCAGCTACACCGGCATCGTCGCCATGGGCATCGGTTCGTTCCT
Organism: Bryobacterales bacterium KBS 96; assembly: GCA_000381625.1. Lineage (GTDB taxonomy): Bacteria > Acidobacteriota > Terriglobia > Bryobacterales > Bryobacteraceae > KBS-96. Next base: position 3,901,371 of record KB906767.1, on the reverse strand, counting down.
GACGGGCCTGGCGATCTACAAGCCGATTCAGCTCGCCTGGCTGACGTGGTTATTCGGCGGATACGAGTTCGCGCGCTTGATCCACTTTTCATTGACCATTGGATATCTGCTCTTCTTCCTGGTGCACGTCGCCCAGGTTATTCGGGCCGGATGGCGCAATTTCCAGTCGATGATCACCGGCCTGGAGCTTGAGCCTCCATCGGAGGCCGCCCATGAATAAGCGGCAGCGCGAGTTTGTCCTTCCTGAAAAGGAAGCGCGCGAGCTTTTTAAGAAGCATTCGCGCCGAGCATTTCTTACCGCCGGTATCGCCACTGCCGCCGCCGTAGGCGGTTATGAATGGATGCGCTCGCGGCCGCAGGAGAATATGGCGCCATGGCCGGAACGCCGCGTCTTGCGCGTCAACGAGGCCATTGCTAAATCCTACTTAAGCGATGGTCGCCTTGCGCCCACGTATTCCACATCTAAAATCGGTAAGCTGAAGCCGAATGGAACCTATGGCCTCGACGACGATGTCGATGCCGAGAGTTGGCGGCTGCAGGTCGCGACCGGAGGTCCGGCTCTCACCCTAACGCTCGATGACATCAAGGCGCTGCCGCGCGTGACACAGATCGTGAAGCTCCATTGCATCGAGGGCTGGAGTACGGTTGTCCAATGGACCGGCGCGCGCTTTGCCGATTTCACGCGAAAGTATTTCCCTCCCGGGCAATCGCTTCCGAACTACGTCTACATGGAGACGCCCGACAGCAACTACTACGTTGGGCTAGATACTAAGAGCGCCATGCATCCCCAGACTCTGCTTTGCTACGAACGCAATGGCAACGCGCTAGAAGACGAACACGGCGCGCCGTTGCGTCTGGTCATACCCGTAAAATATGGCGTGAAGAGCATTAAACGCGTCGGCCTCATTCGCTACACGAACACTCGCCCCCCGGACTATTGGGCCGAGCAAGGCTACGATTGGTATATAGGTCTATAAATCGTGCCGCCGAAACTGTACGCGGGAACGTCCGGTTACTCCTATCCTTCATGGAAGCCGGATTTCTACCCCAAGAACATCCCTAGCGCCAGGTTTCTGAATTACTACGCCAGCCGATTGAACCTTGTGGAAGTGAACTACACGTTCCGCCAGATTGCTAAGGCGAGCACGTTCGAAAAGTGGCTGGAGGCGACACCCGATGGCTTTCTGTTCTCGCCGAAAGCGCATCAGAAGATCACGCATATTCTGAAGTTGAAAGACGCGCAGGAGTTCACCCGGCTCTTTCTCGACTCTCTGCAGCCATTGCGAGCGGCCGGACGTTTAGGTCCGGTTCTGTTTCAATTGCCGCCAACCCTCAAGGCCGACGCCGAACGCCTGAGCGAATTTATACAAGCTCTGCCGAAAAGCGATCGTTATGCCTTTGAATTCCGCAACGATACCTGGTTTGCAACGGAGATTTTGGATATTCTTCGCCGCTGTGGCTGTGGCTTGTGCTTCGCCGAGAGCGAGCAGCGAGAAACGCCGGAAGTGCTGACGTCCGACTTCGTGTATTATCGGTTGCGAAAGCCCGAGTACACTGGGCAAGAGATCGACGCCATCTCATCGAAAATTGCGGGGCACCTCGCGGCCGGCCGGAATGTTTATGCGTTGTTCAAGCATGAAGATACGCCAGCCGGCGCCTTCTACGCCGAGCGGCTACTGAAGGCCACCTGAAATCGCAATCTTGCATATCACGAGGCTGCCTGGATCGGATGGTGTGGTTCGCGTTGCTAAGTTCCACCTGATGTTGTTGCTATTTCGTCCTGCAATGCGGGTTTCCGGCGCGCCACATCGTTCGGCAACGGCCGGCAGGTGCCGCGGCGCTCTAATTTAGTCGGCACGACCACTTCGGGAATATCGACCGCCCCGGTCCTGATCTTTTCGATCGCCATTTTGCCCAATTCTCGGCCTACCTCGTCGGTTCGCACCCGCACGCTGGTGAGTTGTGGGTAGCGCCTGGGTCCATACTGATCGTCGAAGCCGATCAGGCTGACGTCGCCCGGAACTTTCAACCCGTGCCGGTTCAGCGCTTCCCAGGCTCCATAGGCAACATCGTCGTTGCCCGCAAACAGCGCCGTCATGGCGTGGTTGTGTTCCAGCAGAAACGAGACGCTGTTCAATCCATTCATGAAGTGGTCGTCGGCGAGTCCGGTTGTGAATCCATGCGGCTCAAGGCCTGCCTCGCGCATCGTTTTTGAGAACGCTTCGTACCGATGCTGGCACCAGGGCAGCGACGTGTCTCCCACGAAATAGATATCTTTATGGCCTAGCTGGATAAGATAACGAGTGGCTTCAACGGTTCCACCGTAATCGTCAAACCGCACCTGATTCACCGGTGGTTGCTCCTCGGCTGTAATCAGGTTATTGCCCAGAGAAACGTATTTCATCCCGAGCCGGTCCAGAGCCTCGAGAAAATTTCCGTAATTCGTCCCAGCCGCGATCACGCAATCTGCAATACCGTGGCTCTGCAGCACGCCCGGAAGCCGGAGCGCGCCTACGGCGGTATCGCGAGAATAGTCGAATCGCGCGAAAACAACGAAATAGCCGGCCTGCGCACAATATTCCTCGACACCCTGGAGCACACGCGCGTGAAACGGATGCAGTACGCTACGGTTGCTGAGGATGAACGAGATGATCGGCGAAGCGTTGCGGCCGAGGCTCTGTGCCCGCGCATTGGGCCGGAAATTCATTTCGCGAATGACGCGCTCGACCTTCTCCCGTAGCTTCGGATTTACGTCGGGGCGGCCGTTGATAACCCGCGAAACGGTTCCCACCGCCACGCCCGCCCGCTTGGCTACGTCCTTGATAGTCATGGCCATATACAATCAAATCGTCGCTATGAAGCGGTTCATGAAGCAAATTTCCAGTCGGTTATTTTAAGTCAAACAGATTCACGATCCAAAGGCAACTCAATGAGCGTCCAGCTTGCACCCCCATCTCTTGAAGTCACAGAGCTTTCGCGCACCGTCGAAAGCATCGTTTTCGATACTCCCGTTTTTGATATCCATACACATCTCTACCCAGCGACCTTTCAGCAACTCTCGCTGTGGGGCATCGACGAACTTGTCAATTACCATTACCTGATCGCCGAAACGTTCCGCTCCGCGCCCATTACGCCGGAGCAGTTCTGGGGCGTGTCGAAGATCGAGCAGGCTGACATCATCTGGCAGACCTTGTTCGTCCGCCACACGCCGGTTTCCGAAGCCTGCCGCGGCGTGGTCAAAGTCCTGTCGTCTTTTGGGTTGGACCCTAACGTTCCCAATCTGCGCGAGGCACGCAAGTTTTTCGCGGCTCGTTCCGCCGAAGAGCACATCTCGGATGTGATGAAGCGCGCCAATGTCAGCGATGTCGTCATGACAAATGACGTATTCGATCCGGTTGAATCCCAGCTCTGGCTGGAGAATACGCCGGTGCATGAAAAGTACCATGCCGTGCTGCGCATGGATCCGCTGCTGAACGATTGGCCGCGCGCTCACTCAGTTCTCTCCGAGCGAGGCTATAAGGCCGGAGCCGTAATCGACCAGCCCACTATCGAATCGGCCAAGAAGTTTTTGGACGATTGGGTGAACCGCATGAAGCCGCTTTACATGGCGGTTTCGCTGCCGCCCTCCTTCGGTTATCCCGAGGACTCGCCCCGCGCCAAGCTGCTGACGGAAGTCGTTCTGCCCGTGTGCCGGTCGTATAACTTGCCGTTCTCGATGATGATTGGAGTCCGCAAGCAGGTGAATCCGGCTTTGAAAGACGCTGGCGATTCGCTGGGACACGCGGAGACGGCCGTCGTCGAGCGGCTTTGCCGCGATTTTCCGCAAAATACGTTCCTGGTGTCGATGCTCTCCCGCGAGAACCAGCACGAGTTGTGCGTGGCGGCGCGCAAGTTCAACAACCTGATGCCGTTTGGCTGCTGGTGGTTTTTGAACGACGCCTCCATCGTTACGGAGATCACCGACGAAAGACTGGAATTGCTGGGTACAAGCTTCATCCCGCAGCACTCGGACGCTCGTATCCTCGACCAATTGGTTTACAAATGGGATCACTCCCGCCGATGGATCGCCGATTCGCTGGCGCGCGCCTACGCCAGCCTGATTCGCGACGGTTGGAAACTGACGTCCGATCAGATTCAGCGCGACGTCCAGCGAATGTTTCAGGACAACTTCCGGCAATTCGCGGGTCTTCCCGCTTTCGAATCCACTCAAAAACGAGAGGCGCGCTAACTATCGATGGACCCGGCCGGCGTATCTTCCATTCCGCCGCGGCAATCGCAGTCCTCCGGGCGATACATCCGCAATCTGCGCTGGTACATTTGCGGTCTTCTGTTTTTCGCGACGACCATCAATTACATCGATCGTCAGGTGCTGGGCATTCTGAAACCGGTGCTGGATAACCAGCTCCACATTAATCAGGCGGAATACGGATGGATTATTTTCGGATTTCAGCTCTCGTATGCCGTGGTGATGCCGTTCGCCGGTCGCCTGATTGATTGGCTCGGCACGCGAACCGGCTATCTTCTGGCGGTCATCGTCTGGAGCGCCGCGGCCATGGCGCACGCTGCCGCGCGAACGGCAGTGCAGTTCGCGCTCGCACGTTTTTTTCTGGGAGCCGGCGAGTCTTCTAACTTCCCGGCCGCCTTTCGCACGGTTGCCGACTGGTTTCCCCGGCGTGAGCGGGCGCTTGCGGGCGGCATCTTCAACAGCGGGTCCAACATCGGCGCGCTCGTCGCTCCACTTGTTGTGCCTTATCTTGCCACGCATTACGGCTGGCATTCCGCGTTTCTGTTTACAGGCTCGCTTGGGCTGGTTTGGATCGCGTTCTGGCTGCTTCTCTACCATCAGCCTCGCCAACATCCCCGGCTCTCGCCGCGGGAACTCGATCTGATCGAATCCGATAGCGATCCCGAGCCAACGGCATCTATTCCCTGGCTGAAACTGCTGACCAACCGTGCGTCGCTCGCTTTTATCGCCGGCAAATTCCTGACCGATCCAGTCTGGTGGTTTTATCTCTACTGGACCCCGGATTTCCTCCATCGCAAGTACGGCTTGAACATCACCGAACTCGGATTGCCGCTCGTAGTCATCTATCTGACCGCGGATGTCGGGTCCGTTGGCGGCGGTTGGCTTTCCTCTTTCCTGTTGAATCGCGGATGGCCGGTTGGCCGCGCCCGCAAGGCCGCCATGCTGGTCTGCGCTCTGTGCGTCACCGCCGTCATTTTCGTCCCCTATACGGGAGGCCGCCTATGGCTGACGGTCATACTGATTGCCATTGCCGCTTCCGCGCACCAAGGCTGGTCGGCGAACCTGTTCACAATGACGTCAGATACGTTCCCGCGGAAAGCCGTGGCCTCTGTGGTCGGCATCGGCGGATTTTGGGGCGCTATCTCGGGCATGATCGCCGCGCCCATCATCGGAGCCTGGCTACAGTTTTCACACGATACGTACGCACCGCTATTCATCGGAGCGGGCTGCGCTTACCTGATCGCGCTCCTGATCATCCACGTTCTACTGCCCCGATTTAACCAAGTTCAGTTGTGAATTTATTTGCCCGGTTTCGCGCTCGCGGTTGTCGGAGCTTCCGGCTCGGCAAACGAAAGAATACGCATGCTGTCCATCTGCGGATCGAACTGGCTGATCTTCTTCACCGGCGTCTGTTTCGCATGGAATGTAGCGTTCAATTCATAGTCTTCTTCACGGCTGAGTCCGTCGAAGTTGTACCGCCCGTCCTGCTTGGTAATGAACGTGAGAGTCTGCTTCGTTTTCAAATTCTTCAGGTTGACCAGCGCTCCCTTGACCGGATTATCGCGCTCGTCTTTCACGATGCCATGCACCGCGCGGAAGCGCATATTTTTCTTTTTCTGGCTCTTGCTGTACATCGGCTCAGGACGGTGCGTCGGATCGTTTTGAGTCCAGGTCTGTGCCGGAGCAATCATCGCGGCGCAAAACAGCGAAAGAGCAAGAAAGCTGGCGGAACGGCGATTCATACAACTCCTCGAAAAGCGATCTCTTTCATTGTTTCACGTCCCAATGCCGGAAATCTTTCCCCTTCAAACACAATTCCGATTGGAGGAAGTTATGAGCACAAGCGAACGACGTAAATTTCTCAAATTGGCAGGAGTGGGCGCGGCTCTTGCCGCAAGCGCTTCAGCGGCGGACGTATCCACGGCAGGCGCGCCGGACGGCGCAATCTTCGATGTGCGAAAGTTCGGAGCGGCGGGCGACGGAAAGACCGTCGATACCGCCGCCATCAATAAGACGATCGATGCGGCGGCATCCGCCGCAGGAGGCACGGTTTATTTCCCAGCCGGATCGTACTTGTCGTTCTCCATCCATCTGAAAAGCAATATCGCGCTCCATCTCGACCGCGGAGCAACAGTCATTGGGGCCGAAACGCCGGCCGGCGGAAGTGGCGGCTACGATTTGCCGGAACCCAATCAGTGGGACCACTATCAGGATTTCGGCCACAGACATTTCCATAACAGCTTGATTTGGGGCGAAGGACTCGAAAACGTTTCAATTCTCGGGCCCGGGAGAATTTGGGGCAAGGGATTGAGCAAAGGGTACGGTCCCGGTCCGAACGTGAAACAGCCGGGCGTTGGAAACAAATCCATCAGCCTGAAGAACTGTCATAATGTCCTGCTCCGCGACTTCTCCATTCTGCAGGGCGGATGGTTCGGCATTCTCGCTACCGGCGTCGACAACTTCACGATCGACAATTTGACTGTCGATACCAACCGCGACGGAATGGATATCGATTGCTGCCGCAACGTGCGCGTCTCGAACTGCACGGTAAATTCCCCATGGGATGACGGCATCTGTCCTAAGAGTTCTTACGCGCTCGGATATCCGCGCGCGACCGAGATGGTCACCATCACAAACTGTTTCGTTACGGGCGGCTATGAATTAGGGACAGTCCTCGACGGCACTTACAAAGTTATTGACCCGGCCGTCCGCATCCCGCGCACCGGGCGAATCAAGATGGGCACGGAATCGAATGGCGGCTTCAAGAACATCACGATTTCGAACTGCGTGTTTGAGAAGTGCGGCGGCCTGGCGCTCGAGACAGTTGACGGCGCGATTCTCGAAGACGTATCAATCAGCAACATCACGATGCGCGATATTACGAACTCCCCAATATTTCTCCGGTTAGGAAGCCGTATGCGCGGGCCCGAAGGCCGGCCCATGGGAGTGCTCCGCCGGGTCATCATTAGCAACGTCGTTTGCTCGAATTCGCGATCCCGGTTCGGCTGTATTATCAGCGGCATCCCTGGCCATTACATAGAAGATGTGAAATTAAGCGATATGTACCTCCAGTTCGAAGGCGGGGGCACGAAGGAGGATGCGGCGCTTCAGGCGCCTGAAAAGGAGAATGGCTATCCTGAACCGACGATGTTCGGCACACTGCCCGACAGCGGCTTTTTCATTCGTCACGTGAAGAATATCGACATCGGGAACGTGGAAATCAGCTCCGAAAAGCCGGACCAGCGGCCTCCATTCGTTCTCGACGATGTGCAGGGCGCGGAATTCCTCCGGATCAAAACGCCGCAAACCGCCGGAGTTCCGGCATTCGCGCTCAACAACGTTTCCAATTTTAGTGTTTACCGCAGCAAGCCCGTGGCTGATACGCAGCTTGACCATGCCGCCGAAAAGAAGCTCTGAAAATTTTCAATAGTGACAATTGATCGATGTCGTTTAAAACCGCATAGAATACTCATCATGAATCGACGCACACTCCTGGCCTCCTTCGCCGTCGCGGCTGTTGCGAGCGCAAAAGAAACCAGGGCTCCGGAATGGAAGCCGAAGGTCGGCATTCTGGGCCCGTTCACCGAAGGCAACGTAGAATTTGCCCGCAAAGAAGGCTTCGGGAACATGATTCTCGGATCGAGCCCGCGTTCCACGCTGGATGCAGCGGCAATGAGCGACGAGCAGATCCAGCATGTGAAAAGCACCCTAGAGAAAGCCGGCGTCTCGGTATCGGCCCTACAGGTCACTCAGAACCATATCGCTCCGGATTCCGCCAAACGGGAGCAGGAGAATGCCTACTTCATCAAAGCCATTGAACTAGCGGGGAAGCTAGGGGTTCCGTACATCGGCACCGCTTCCGGGAAAGATCCGAGCAAGAGCCTGGACGAGCAAGTGCAGGAGATCGTGCGCGTTTACACGGACAAATACTTCACGGCCTGCGAAAAGCATCACGTGCGAATTCTGTGGGAGCCGTGGCCCGGCGGACCGAACGTGGCGACGAGTCCGGTAGGGTTCGAGGCGCTCTTCAAGGGCTTCGGAGACTCTCCGTATGTCGGGCTTCAGTACGATCCCTCTCATCTGTTATGGCAGATGATGGATCCCGTCCAGACTGCTCGCGACTTCGTAGACAAAATCTACGACGTTCATCTGAAGGACACCGAGATCCGTTGGGACGTTCTGCGGAAGGGCGGAATCAACCCGGTGAATCAGGCGGAGTGGTGGAGCTACCGTCTTCCGGGCCTGGGCTCAATCGACTGGCCGGCGTTCTTCACCGTGCTTCAGCGCGTCGGTTATCAGGGCGCCATGAGCATCGAGCATGAAGATCCGCTATATGGATCGCCGAACCGCCATGGCCCTGATTTCAGCCCGCAGTATGCGATGGGCTTCCGGATGGCGAAACGGTATCTGAAGCAGTACGTCCCTTCGGCGTAGTCGGTGTAAACGTTGCAATTCAGCCGCGGGCGACGCATGCGTCGCCCCTACCGGAAGAACGCACATCGCGATGGAGTTCACGCTTGGTCAATCGACAAGTTCTCGCAAATCAGATATCCAGAAATCCGGGCGCCAGCGGGCCATGTCTTCGCGACATCCATAGCCATAGGTGACCGCGCACGATGTCACGCCCGCACGGCGCGCGGCTTCCATATCGGCGGTCGAGTCTCCGACGAACAAGCAGTCCTCCGGCTTGGCATCGAGCGCGGTCAACGCGGCATAAATCACATCCGGATTCGGCTTTGCCGGAAAACCATCAGTTCCCTGGACGTGATTGAAATAGGGCAATAATCCAAACTTTTCGAGAACCATGCGCGTCGTGGGCGTGCCCTTCGTTGTCGCGGTGGCTTTCCGTCCGCCCAGAGTTCGAAGAGCTTCGATCACACCCGCAAACACTCGCGTCGAACCGTGATCGCGGGCAGGATATACGCGACGGTATTCCGCAATCAGTTGCTCAATCTCCTCGGGTGTGTGACGCGGGAATACGTCTTGAAAAAGATCAATCAAATGGCGGCCGATATAGCCGCGAAGAAATTCATGACTGATATCGGCGCAATCTGTGCCGGCAAGGACGGTTTGAATGGCTCCGCAGATATCGTGAGCCGAATCGACCAGAGTGCCATCGACGTCGAACAGATAAACGGAAAATGCGGGAACAGCCAAGCTATCGACAGGTTAGCAATTGAGGACGTTCACACGACCGCGTCCAGAATCTTTCGCAGCAGCCCGTCGTAGGCCACGCCGGCGGCAAGCGCCGATTGTGCAAAATCATCGTCCTTGGCGAGCGAGGGATTCGGATTGGCTTCGATAACGACGATCTCGCCGTCGGGCGCCAGTCGCACATCGACTCTGCCCGGGCCGCGAATCTTCAGCGCCCGGTACACCGTTCGCGCGATGCTTGCGAGGCGCTTGCTCACGCGTTCATCCAGCGGCCCAGCCATTCCGTTCGAGATTCCCCATCGTTCGCGATACGCATTGTCCCATTTCGCCTTGAACGTCGCGAATTTGGGTCCGTCGTCGGGCATGTGCTCGAAGAAGATTTCGCGCGCGGGGAATACCGTGATTCGATGATTTCCGATGACGCTGACGTACAGTTCACGTCCATCGATGTATTCCTCGATCAGCGCGTCGCAGTGAAACTTATCGTGAATGAAGCGCGCCCGGTCCAACGCCTCTTCCTCCTTGCGGACCAGTGAGGCCTGGCTGATTCCGTCGGACGATTCCTGTCCGATCGGCTTTACAAAAGCCGGGTAGACAAAGCGTTTAAGGCTCTTCAGTGGATGCGCTAGCGGCGACGCGATAAAACGGGGCACGCGGACATGGTGATACGCCAGGATCTTTTTTGCGAGCACCTTGTCTTTGCACAGCAGCAAGCCTTCCGGCCCGCAGCCGGTGTAGCGGACCTTCATCAGGTTCAGCATGGCCGGGATGTTGGGCTCATGCGCGCGGTCGTAATGGAACGATTCGCTCAAGTTGAAGACGATATCGGGCTGGAACGCCTTCACCTTTTCGATAATGGCCAGCACGTCATCGAAGACCGCGAGCGTTTCCACCTCGTGGCCCAAACTCCGGAGACCCGTGATGACGTCGGCTTCCGTCGGCTTGTCCTCGCGTTGCCGCAGAATGCGCGGGCCAAACGATTCATCGATAGGAACGGAGCGTGCGATATCGAAAAGGACGAGCACCCGCAAGCTACACCAGCCTCTTGAATTTGCCGGTGTGCAGATAGTTCGTGACCAGCGTCGCCAAATAAGCCGCCAAATCGAAGTTTACCCGCATATCGTCGTTGGAAGTCTTTAGGCCTAACTCGCGCGAGCGCTTTATCAGTTGAGTGACAAGCTGATCGACGGTGTATTTCGGTTGGCCAGTCCAGTGAACGATGGAATTGATGAGGGCCTGCTTGTTCCGGCGCATTAGCTTGTGAGCCGGTTCAGTCCCGGTCTTCCCGAAGATCGCTTGCAGGTCGGCATCGTAAAAATCCGGAAAGTCTTCCGCGAATCGTCGGCGGCGTTCCGCATAATAGCGTTCGAGCGTGCGCTTTAATTTGCTTGCCTCCGAGATTCGCCGGCCGCGCGATAAGGCAGGCCGGATGGTGGCCGCCTCCTGCATTAACTTCTCGACGTATTCTAGTTTTTCGAGAGCTTTCCAGCCCTCGTACTTGGTTCGCCAGGCATCCGCGGGCATTGCCAGCCAAACCGCAAACGTTTCAGCGAAATCTTCATCGGGGTGCGACTGCGCGTACCAATTCGGCAGATGCTGAACGTAGCTTCTGCTGTACGGTCGCGGCCGATAGGTTTCGGGGTCGTACTCGGCTGTCCGGTCTCCAAAAACCTCGCGCCATTCGTCTCGTGCGGAGAATCCGTACGCGTGATCTATCGCGTGTCCGCATTCGTGCCGCAGAAGGCTCATGCACCACTCCGGCGTGCCACCCTCCACTTCGAGCATCTGCTTCAATTCGAGCGCCTCCAGACGTGGATAAGCCAGATAGAACGGAATTGCGATCGTGGGACTGCCTTCGGGAGAAAACCATTCGTCGCCGAGGTAACAAACGGGGCGAATCGCCAGGTTGCGCTCCGCCAATTCGGTGTAAAGCTCCTGCACTCGCGGCTGAATTTCGCTCCCCTCGATCCGCACATGCAAATCGCAGATACGCATTTGGAGCAGTTGCGCATCGCTGAGCGTCGCCCATGCGGGCTCGCCTGTCTGCGAATCTGCCGTTTCTTCCATGGTCCCCCGGAGTCGACGACCCTAACCCGCCGGACTCTCCACTACATTCTCATGCCTCGCTCCGCAGCAGTATCCGCCAGGGAATTCCGGGCCCGGCCGGACGTTTCCTACCGCCTTTTGCTCCCGATTGGGGACGGACCCCATTTGCCATCTCCGCAAACGTATTACACCTAACGTTTATAGCCGCTGGCGTGGGGACGGACCCCATCGCCAAGTTGAGCTGCGTAATTTGTATTACCTTAGGAACGCGCCGCAGGGGGACGGACCCCTTGTTTGTTCGCGACTCCATCGCCCACGGGACTTGAAATTCTCGCACGCAGCGCTTTGCGGCACCTTTCGGCACTCTCTTTAAATTGGCAGCTTGGCGTGTCAAATAATGCGTCAGATCCTTTACTTTCAATGGATTAAGATGCTACGCTGAGAATTCAAAAATGCGTACTGTCGACCTTATCCACCGGAAGCGCGAAGGCGAGGAGCTTTCCGCCGAGGAAATTCAGTTCCTGGTAGACGGCTATACCCGCGGCGAAATCCCGGACTACCAGATTTCCGCTTTCCTCATGGCGGTGTTCTTTTCCGGCATGTCGGACCGTGAAGTCGGCGCTCTCACCGAACAACTGATCGGTTCCGGCTCCCTGGTGGATCTCTCCTCCGTCGAAGGCGTGAAGGTTGACAAGCATTCAACCGGAGGCGTGGGCGACAAAACGAGCCTGATCGCTTCGCCGATTGCCGCCGCGGCGGGTGTTATCGTTCCGTCCATCGCCGGCCGAGGACTGGGGCACACCGGCGGCACGCTCGATAAGCTCGAATCGATTCCCGGCTTCCGCACCGATCACACGATCGACGAGTTCAAAGCGCAGTTATCCTCCATCGGTATTGCATTCATCGGCCAGACTGCCGAAGTGGCGCCCGCGGATAGCAAGCTGTATGCCCTGCGCGATGCAACCGCGACAGTCGATTCGATTCCGCTGATTGCTTCCTCCATCATGTCGAAGAAGCTTGCGGAAGGCATGGATGCGCTGGTTCTTGACGTAAAGGTCGGCTCCGGCGCTTTCATGAAGAAGCAGGTCGATGCACGCCGCCTCGCGCAGATGATGGTCGCAATCGGCCGCCGCGTTGACAAGCGGGTACAGGCGCTGATTACCGACATGAGCCAGCCGCTTGGCTATGCAATCGGAAACGCTCTTGAGGTGATGGAGGTATCGCAGACGCTCCAGAACGGCGGGCCCGCCGATCTCACGCGCCTCTCCCTTGAATTAGCCGCGCGAATGATTTACCTCGGTAAGGTCACGAAAACGCTGGATGAAGCTCGCGAGCTGGCGCAGGCAAAGCTGCTCGATGGCTCCGGTTATCGCAAGTTCCACGAAGTGATTGCCGCGCAGGGAGGCAATCCTCAGGTTCTGGACCATTTTGAACTGTTGCCCAATGCAACCGCCGTCCACGAAATTTCAACCAGCCGCGGCGGGTATATTAGCGCCATCGACGCGGAACTCATCGGCCAGGCTTCCTCCATGATCGGCGCGGGACGCAACACCAAAGAAGATTCCATCGATCCTGCCGTTGGCGTCATCCTCGAAGTCAAAGTCGGCCAAAAGATCGAACCGGGCAGCATTCTTTGCCGCCTGTATCACACAACCGAAGAGAATCTCGAGGAAGCGGCCGAACTGGTCGAAGATGCTTTCCGCATCTCGCAGCAAGCGGTCGAAGAACGCGATCTCATTCTCGAAGTCGTCAGCTAGAAACGCGCCATGTATCGGAGCGGTGTGCTCGCGCCGGCACTTATCGGTATCTGTCAGGTCGCAGCCTCACCACACGCGGCGGCGCTGAATCGGTGTTTCAATCCCGCATTCCCGGATTTCTCTGAAAACTCCAATGTTTCGGCAAAAGGAGTTTGAAAATCAACTGCAATGCACGATTCTATGGGCGCATGTTCACCGTCGCTCGATGGAGACGCCGGTAAAAACGCCCGCTCGCTCACGGTCGCGGTTCGGTGCAGGTGACCGGGCGTTACACGGCCTCCGGAAAACCCGCTTGCTGACGCAAGGCGGCTCTGTGTCGAGGTTCCGCTTCATTCGCTAGACTGGTTCACGGTGAAAGACCTTCACGGTTTTGCCGTTCCTCGGCTCGATGCAGCGCCGTTGGCAAGCATACACGCGTCCGGCGTCCGGCTGGACGCTAAATCCAAACGCTGATGGAACGCTTTACGGGCCTGCTCGGTCTGGCCGCAATCGTCTGCTGCGCCTATCTCTTTTCCTCCAAGCGCTCCGCGATCCAGAAGAGGGTCGTCATCTGGGGACTCATCCTGCAAGTTACGTTTGCGTTTCTCGTTCTGAAAACGCCTTTCGGCCACGTCTTTTATCAGATCAGCGTGTTTGTCAACGCGCTGCTGAACTATTCTTCCGAGGGGGCACGGTTCGTTTTCGGAGATAAGTTAGGACTGAAGAACGACCAGTTCGGCGTCATCTTCGCGTTTCAAGTGCTGCCGATCGTCATCTTCATTTCATCCCTGTTTTCGATCCTCTACTATCTCGGCGTCATGCAGGCATTCGTTCGAAGCATGGCGGTGGTTATGCAGCGATTCATGGGAACCAGCGGCGCCGAATCGACCAATGTTGCGGCCAGCATTGTGATGGGGCAAACCGAAGCGCCGCTGACGATTCGCCCATTCCTCGAAGGCCTGACGGAGTCGGAACTCTTCACCGTAATGGTCAGCGGCATGGCGCACGTCTCCGGCGCGGTGATGGCGGCGTATGTCATGATCGCCGGAGTGTCAATCGCCCATCTGCTGACCGCGGTCATCATGACCGCACCGGCAACCATCATGCTGTCGAAAATGTTTATGCCGGAAATGGGTGAGCCGGAGACGCGGGGCACTGTCCGCGTAGAGATCGAAAAGCCGGGTGTCAACGTGATCGATGCGGCGGCCCGAGGCGCCGGCGACGGATTGAATCTCGCCTTGAACATCGCCGGCATGCTGATTGCGTTTCTCGCGCTGATCGCTCTCTGCAATGGGGCGCTTGGCTGGGTACACGGCCGCATCGATTGGTTCCCCGCCTCGATGCAGCAGGTCCTTGCCTGGTTCTTTGCGCCCGTCGCATGGCTGCTGGGAGTGCAGTGGAAGGATTGTGCCTCCGTCGGCAATCTGCTCGGCACCCGCATGATCCTCAACGAATTTGTCGCCTTCGTCGATTTGGGAAAAATCAGAACGGTTTTGGACCCGCGCTCATTCGTAATTGCGACGTTCGCTCTATGCGGTTTTGCGAACCTGAGTTCCATCGCGATTCAGATCGGCGGCATCGGTGCGCTCGCGCCTTCCCGCAAATCCGACCTGGCCCGCCTCGGCATCAAAGCGATGCTGGTGGGAACACTCGCCAATTTCATGACGGCCTGTATTGCAGGGGTCCTGTTTTGATTGCGCAAGACATGACACAAGCGGCGGCCCTGGTGCATTCCCGGTCCGCCCTGCGGCCCGCGATTGGCGTTGTCCTCGGCAGCGGCCTGGGAACTTTCGCCGATTCATTGAATAGCGCGACGCGCATTCCCTACGCTGAAATTCCCGGCTTGCCGGTCTCGACGGCAATCGGGCACAAGGGCGAACTCGTCCTTGGAAAAATCGGGGATACGCCTGTCGCGGTAATGTCCGGACGTTTCCATCTCTACGAGGGTTATTCAGCGCAACAGGTGGCCAGCGGCATCCGTTTGTTCCGCGCGCTCGGCATCCGCCGAGTGGTGCTCACCAATGCGGCGGGCGGCATCAATCTCGAATACGCGACCGGCGCGCTAGTCCTGATTTCCGATCACATCAACCTGCAATGCGCCAATCCACTGACCGGCGCGAACGACGATCGCCTTGGACCCCGTTTCCCTGACATGACGGAGGTCTACTCCAGCACGTTACGAATTGCCGCGAGGCAGACTGCGAATGAGTTGGGCATCGTGCTGTGCGAAGGCGTCTATGCGGCGCTGCCGGGCCCAAGCTACGAAACGCCTGCGGAAATTCGCTTTCTCCGGATCATCGGCGCGGACCTGGTCGGTATGTCCACAGCCACCGAAGCGATTGCGGCGAACCATATGGGCATGGAAGTCCTTGGGATCTCCTGTGTCACGAACCTTGCCGCCGGTCTGAGCGGAAAAAAGCTGGAACACGCCGAGGTACTCGAAATCGGGCTGCGCGTTTCGGGGATGTTTCAGGAGCTATTGACCGCATTGCTGCCGCGGCTCGCGTGAATCGCACGTAATCGGCCTTGGGGCCGACCGTACGCCTCTCCGTGTGTTCGATTCCTGCGCAACTTCCCAGTCCTGCCTGCGTCAGACATACAGTTCAGCCGCCGAATGGGCTCGGGGCAGCTTGTAACTTTATACAAATGTGCTGACTAAGAGCGAATCCGGCCGAAATATTACTGCACCGGCAAGGGGGAATCGTTAGTGAACAAAGCAGCAAGCGGTTGGATTCTTATCATCATAGGGATCGTTGTGCTGATCTGGGGATCCTTTGGATTTAAAACGCGCGAGAAGGTTGTTGACCTCGGACCGGTACAAGCTAGTAAGACCACCAGTCATCATGTCCCATATGCTCCTATCATTGGAGTCATTGTTATTGTCGGCGGTATTGCCGTACTCGTGTCGGCAAGAAGGGCATGACGTTCCGGCGCTTGGACTTGGACAACGGCGGCGCCAAAGCTACAACGCGGGATTTGCTTCTGTCAGGACAAGCGCGCTTTCTTTAGGCTGCATCAGAGCCGAGAACAGAAAAGCGAGCACAGCGCGTGCCGCCAACACGGCCGCAACCGCGGAAATCAGGAAAACGAATAAAAGAATCAGAAGGATCATCGGCCAAGCCTTAAAGCGCCTTATAGAAACGTACGTTTCTATAGTGCAAAACAGGCGCCAAATGTTTCAGCCCGGCGCGCAATAATTTAAATTCCTGCGGATTCAGCAGCTTACGAGCGATTCACATACTGCTGGGAGCCAGTAGCTTGAACATTTTGTATAGCAAGTTTACCGGGGAGGTATATTCGAGGACTATATCCGCTCAACTGCCGATGATATGGATTTCGCCGATGCCGCCTTCCACCTTCAACCGGACGTTAACCTTGCCGTTGTCGTAGAGATCGTTTTCCCAGTGGTCGCCGGTCTTCCGCAATCCTTCGACATCGATATGCCCGATGCCGCCGTGTGCTTCCGCCCAGATGCCCACGCCTTGGGGCAGGTAAACAGTCGCTTGTCCAATACCGCCCGAAATCGAAACGTCGTAGTCGCGCCGCGGATGGCCGCGTAAATCCATTTCCACCTGCCCCGCCCCGATGTTCACATCCACGCTGCGGAGTCGCAGATCGCCCAGATTTAGTTGCGCGTGTCCAGCCCCGCAGTTGATCGCCATGTCGACCAGCACTCCGTTGTTCACTTGTAAATTCCATACATAGTGAACGTGGCCTATCACGCCATGATGTTCCGGCTGCTTGATTGTGACCGCCTTGGATAATCCTACCGTCGACGTGCTGATTTCAGGCTTCCAGGCAGGCACGTTATACTCAATCGAGCCGTCGACCAGGTTCGTGGCGCCGCCGTTTAGCGTTAGTTCTCCGGCGCCCATGTCCAGCTCTATATTGGTCCGTTCGGTATTCCTCAGGTCAATGGAAACCGGCAGCGTCCGCGCCGTCCTTTCCCGCTCAGTCGAGATATCGCAGGCCGTCGTTGCCATCAGAGCGCCGAACACAAGAATCAGGACCCAAGCCGGTTTACACGCAGGTTTCATTTTGGTCTCGTGAGCAGATACGCAGATTCCCTCGTCCAGGTTCACGATGCCATGATGAAGCATACGGGCATGAACATCCACGTGATTGACTCGCACACAGGCGGCGAACCGACGCGCGTGGTTGTTTCGGGCGGTCCGAATCTGGGCAGTGGTCCGCTGGTCGAACGCCGCGAGCTGTTTCGAACCCGCTTCGATTCATACCGCTCGGCCATTGTCAACGAGCCTCGCGGTTCGGACGCCCTGGTGGGGGCGCTGCTCTGCGAAAGCGAGGAGGCCGGCTGCGCTTCCGGTGTGATTTTCTTCAATAATGTCGGCTATCTCGGCATGTGCGGTCATGGAGCTATTGGAGTGATTGCGACGCTTGCGCATCTTGGCAGGATCCGGCCTGGATTGCACCGGATCGAAACCCCCGTGGGCGTAGTGAGCGCGGAATTGCACGAAACCGGCGAAGTCACCATCGGCAATGTGGAAAGCTATCGTTTGCTGACTAATGTTGTCGTGAATGTCGAAAGTTTCGGCATTATTCGCGGCGATGTAGCCTGGGGCGGAAACTGGTTCTTTCTCGTTGCGGAATGCCCCATCGTTATCGATTTGGGACATCTCGAGGCGCTGACCGACTTCACCTGGCGAGTCCGCCAGGCATTGGCGCGGGATAAAATTACGGGCGCGCACGGCGCCGAAATCGACCACATTGAAGTCTTCGGCCAGGCGAGCCGGCCAGACGCGAACAGCCGCAATTTCGTCCTCTGCCCCGGCAAAGCATACGACCGGTCGCCGTGTGGAACCGGCACTAGCGCGAAGCTCGCTTGCCTCTACACCGATGGAAAGCTTGGCGAAGGCGATGTTTGGCGGCAGGAAAGCATCGTTGGAAGCATTTTCGAAGGTCATGTTCGCGTGCGTGATGGCCACTTGTATCCGTTCATTAAGGGGATGGCCCACATCAACGCCGAGGCGAACCTGGTGCTTACGGAAGCGGACCCGTTCTGCTGGGGGATCCGGCCGTGAGCGAGCCCATGTACGATGTCGTTATCGCGGGCGCCGGAATCGTGGGAGCGGCATGCGCGTATGAGTGTGCGCGGGAAGGGCTGAAAGTTGCCGTTCTCGAACGGGATTTTATCGGCGCGGGCGCCACCGCGGCGGGCATGGGACACGTTGTTGTGATGGACGATTCCGAAGCTCAGTTCGCGCTCACGCGCTACTCTCAACAGCTCTGGCAGGAACTTGCAAGCGAATTGCCGGACGATTGCGAGTACGTGCAGACCGGAACACTGTGGGTGGCGGCCGATGAAGAGGAAATGAGCGAAGTTCGCCGCAAGCACCAGTTCTACTCTCAACGCAAGGTTCCCTCCGAAATCCTGGATGCGCGGTCGCTGGATGCCGCCGAACCCCAATTGCGCACTGGCTTGGCGGGCGCGCTTTTTGTCAAGGAAGATGCTGTTGTCTATCCTCCCTGCGTAGCGCGCTATTTATTGGAACGCGCGCGCGATCTGGGAGCCCGTGTCCTGATGGGGAGACAAGTGATCCGGCTGGACGATGAAGGCGCGGGATTCGACGACGGAACGGTCATGAAGGGCGCCGTGATGGTGAACGCCGCCGGCGCGCACGCCGCTTCAGTGCATCCCGATTTGCCGATTGTCCCCCGCAAAGGGCATCTGTTGATCACCGAACGCTATCCGGGCTTCGTCCGTCACCAACTAATTGAACTTGGCTATTTGAAAAGTGCGCACAAGAGCGCCGCCGATTCGGTTGCCTTTAACATTCAGCCCCGCAAGACGGGACAACTGCTGATCGGGTCGTCCCGTCAATACGCAGTGGACTCGCCCGAAATCGACCGCTCCATTCTGAGCCGGATGCTGGCGCGCGCCACGCAATATATCCCAACGCTTGCCGGGCTTTCCTCTCTTCGCGTGTGGACGGGGCTGCGAGCCGCTACACCCGACAACCTGCCGCTGATTGGGCGCTGTCCCGGTTATCGTTACGTCTTCGCGGCCGCCGGCCACGAGGGCCTGGGCATCACAACCTCTCTGGCGACGGCCAGGCTGCTAATCGATGAACTGATGAGCCGCTCGCCCGCCATTTCTCCCGAACCTTACTCAGTTCAACGCAATACTGCAGTGCATGGCTGACTCTGTGTGGATTTCCATCGATGAATTGCCCGTCGAGGTAGAACATGGCACGACCGTTGCAGCGGCCATTTTGAAATCGGATACCGCGGGCTTCAGGCGCTCCGTCACCGGTAAGTGGCGCGGACCCGTTTGTGGAATGGGCATCTGTTTTGAATGCCGCGTGACCATCAACGGCCAGCCCCATCGCAGAAGCTGCCTGGTTTACTGCGAATCCGGCATGATGGTGCGGACCAAGTGACCGGCATCGAGCGCGAAGTAGTCATTGTCGGCGCCGGGCCGGCCGGAATCTCCGCCGCTTGTGTGGTCGCCGAGACCGGTCGAAGCGCGCTGCTGATTGACGACAACCCCAGCCCCGGCGGCCAGATCTGGCGCGAGCAAGACCGGCACGGATCGGACTGGCAGGCTTCCCACTGGTTACGGAGGATGCACTTATACCGGGTCGACGTGATGAGCGGCGCAACGGTGATCGATGGAGATCCCGGCAGACGCGCGATCGTCTGCGAGACGGCCAATTCAGTATCGACCATTCGATATAAAAAGCTGATACTGGCAACCGGAGCGCGTGAGTTGTTCTTGCCGTTTCCCGGCTGGACTTTGCCGAACGTCATGGGCGCCGGCGGCCTTCAGGCGCTTGTGAAATCCGGGATGCCGATATCCGGCAAGCGCGTCGTTGTCGCCGGAAGCGGTCCGCTGCTGCTGGCCGTCGGCGCCTATCTCAAAGGACAAGGCGCGCGCGTGCTCGCGATTGCCGAGCAAGCTTCCTGGTCGCGGTTGGCGCGTTTCGGCTTGGGCCTTCCGAAGCAGCCCTATAAGCTGGCCGAAACCTGGCAACTCAAACGGGCTTTGTTCCGCGTGCCGTATCGCGCGGGCGCGTGGGTGGAGGCCGCCCTTGGCGGGACCGTGCTGGAGCGTGTGCGGCTGCGGGTTTCGCACCGCTATTGGGAGGCCCCCTGCGACTATCTCGCTGTCGGCTATGGACTCGTACCTAATATAGAATTGGCCGTCTCGCTCGGCTGCCAGTTGAGCGGCGGTTGTGTCCAGGTCGATTCGATGCAGCAGACATCCGTACCGGACATCTTGTGCGCGGGAGAGACCACGGGGATTGGCGGCGTGGAGTTGGCGCTGATGGAAGGCCGTATTGCCGGATTTTCCGCAATAGGCGACCGTCTCAACGCCCAATGGCTGTTCAGTGATCGCGAACGCTTCAGGCGCTTCGCGCGGCGGCTTCAAAAAGCTTTTACGCTGCGCGAGGAATTGCGTCATCTTCCGTCGGAAGAAACGCTGGTGTGCCGCTGCGAGGATGTCTCTTACCGGCGTATTGCGCCGATGTCCGGCTGGCGGGCGGCGAAACTACACACGCGCTGCGGAATGGGGCCATGCCAGGGCCGCGTCTGCGGACCAGCGGCCGAGTTTCTGTTTGGATGGAATTGCCAGTCCGCGCGGCCGCCGGTGTTTCCAGCAAGAATCGACAGCCTGATCGAGCACGTGGACAAATGAAATGGCGCGCACTCGCCGCGTGGCGGACATGCCCGGACCCTACAACAAAATCCGCAGATTCGTAGTCCGTTGTAGGGGCGAGGCATGTATGCCTCGCCCGCTTCAAATGATCGCTCTTATTCCGACGGCAGCTTCCCCGACACGTAAATGCGTTGCGATTGCTTCTGCCCACCGAAATTGAAATTTCGCAGGACGCGGAACGCGACCGGCTGGCCGGCTTTCAACGTGTGCTGGATCTTCAGAACGTCTTCCGGCGAAGTCACGCTCTGACGGTTGATCGTCAGAATGATATCGCCTTCCTGCAGCCCGATGTCGTCGGCAAACGAGCCTGGATCGACACTGGCGACGCGTACGCCGGAATCTTTTTCGATCTGCATTCTCTGCCGGTCGCCTTCCGTCAGGCGGTTGATGCCGATTCCAAATTTGGCTTGAGCGGACGATTTGGTTTCTGGCGCAGCCGGCTCTTTCTTCTGGAGTTCCGAGAACTGCCGCTGGTTCTTCCAAACCTCCGAGCGTTCGGCGATCGGCACCTTGAAGTCCATGCGCTGGCCGCCGCGATCGACAGTCAGCAGCGCCGTGGCGCCGATCGGCATATCGGCGACGCGCCCCACCAGATCGTTGCCGTCTTGCACCGGTTTATCGTTCAGCGCCAGAATCACGTCGTCTTCTTTTATGCCCGCTTTGCCGGCTGGCTTGTCGACCGGCGCCGACTCGACAATCACGCCGTGATCCAGGCCGAATGCCAGTAGTGTGTCCTTGTTTTCTTGCGGCCGCCAGCTCACGCCGATGGACCCGCGAACCACGCGCCCGTAGCGGATGATGTCGTTATAAACGCGAACCGCCATGTTCGACGGCATGGCGAACCCGATCCCCTCATAGGCGCCGCTCCGTGTCGCAATCATCGTGTTTACACCGATCACTTCGCCGCGAATGTTCAGCAGCGGGCCGCCGCTATTGCCGGGATTGATCGCCGCATCCGTCTGAATAAAATGCTGAAACTGCTGCTGCGTGCTCAGGCTGGGCAGATCCCGTCCCGTCGCGCTTACGATGCCTGCCGTCACCGTGGCCTGGAGTCCGAACGGCGCTCCGATCGCTACCGCCCAATCGCCAACTTCCGTTCCATCCGAGTTCCCGATCTGAACCGGAGGGAGCGACCGTTTTGCGTCGATCTTCAGCACCGCCAGGTCGCTTTCGGGATCGATGCCGATCACGCGCGCTCGATAATCCGTATCGTCGTTAATTAGCCTCACCTTAATCCTGTCGGCCTTATCGATCACATGGTCGTTGGTCAGAATGTAACCGTTCTTGTCGACGATGAATCCGGTTCCGCTGCCTTCCTGCCGGAAGGGCTTGGCCGTGTCGCCCTGCCCGAAAAACTTTCGCAACATACCCTGCGGGTCCTGCGAATCGTCGTCCTGATCGTCCGGGGCTTTCTTGGCCTGCTTGTCCGGCTTTACCAGGTAATCCGAGTGTATGTAGACCACTGAAGGTTCCAGGCGTTTGGCCAATTTTGTGAACTCGTTGCCGACGGGTTGGGCTTGCGGCAGTGTGATGGGCGTTGCGTCGGATGCCGCCGCCGACGTGACGTCCTTTGCCGCGTTCACGCCAGTATTGACAAGAGCTCCGATCAGGATTCCAACCAGCAGCGTCGCCAGCAGCAGTGTGACGCTCAACAGCTTTTGCTGCTTGACTTTTGCGAAAAATGACGACATTTACGAGACAACCTTTCAGGGACGGCAGACACTTTAAGTATAGGGATTGTTGTCGGGATAGGCGACTTACGGGTTAGTTCCTCAAGGTGCGCTGCTGATGGGATGTCGGCTCCGTCCCAGGGGTTTCAACTCCACCAGCAGAATGCCCGTGAGAATCAACAGTCCGCCGCCCGCCGCTCCGGCGGTAAGCCGCTCGCCGCCGAAAGCTACCGCCGTGACCAGTGCAAACACGGGCTCCAACGCGAAGATAAGGGCCGTCCGGGTGGCGCTTGTATACTGCTGCCCCCACGTCTGGATGGCGAAGGCGATTGCCGTGGCGAATATGCCGGTTAGCGCCAGCGCGAACACCACCCCAGGCGACCACGACACCCGCGGCGGTTCCGCGGAGAGCGCCACAGTCGACAGCACCGCCGCGCACAGAATCTGCCCCAGCGCGACCGCTTCGAACCGCTCCCGGCGCGCATAATAGCCCAGAACCACAAGCTGCCCCGCAAATGCAACAGCGCAGGCAATCGTCAGTAAGTCTCCAAAGTTGAACTGATCCAGACGGAACTGCCGCATATTGAAAGCGAAACCGCTTTCGCCCGGAGCGAGCATAAGGCCCATGCCGGCCGTCGCAATCAGTATCCCGATAATCTCCGAAATGTGCGGCCACTTTCTGTAGACGGACGCCCCGATCAGAGGAACCAAAACAATATATAGACCCGTGATAAACCCGGATTTACCAGCGGATGTATATTTCAGGCCATATGTCTGAAGGATGTAGCCGGACCAGAGGAACAAACCCGCTACTGCGCCACCTCGTAAGCCGGACCACACCGCCTTCGCGCCCGCGGCGCGGAACGGCTTTATGAAAAGTAGCGCCATACACAGGCTGGCGACCCAGAATCGGATGGCGAGAAAGTAAATAGTCGAAATGTCGCTTAGAACCGACTTGACGACGACAAATGTGCTCCCCCACAGCAGTGCGACGAAAGCCAGCGCCAGATCCGCACGCCAGCGAGGTGGGGCATCTTGGGCTGGAATGGGTTCTGCGGTAATGGCGCTCACACGTCGGGATCCTCGGCCGCCAGGTCCCGGCCGAGATCGGTTGCTAGCGCCGCAAGCAGGAGCAAAGCCCTTCGGAGTCCAAGTTCGCGTCCGTCCGGGTGAAACCATTCCTGCTCCGTGTGTGCGCCGGCGCCTTGCCCGCCCGTGCCAATGGAAACGGCCGGTAAACCCAGCGAGAGCGGAAGGTTCGCGTCGGTGGAAGCACAGTTGACTCGCGCCCGGATCTGCAAATGCGCATCCACCGCCTGGATGGTGCGTAGCAGGGGCGAGCCGGCGGCGAGTTTTCCACCGGGGCGCCAACCGAGTTCCTTGATTTTGCCTGTGATTCGCGAGGCGCGCGCCCGGTGGTTTTCAAATTCGAGCGCCTTTTCCACGGAGATCGTCAGCAGCGCCGCAAGTTCCTGAAGAAACTCCGGATCTTCCGAGCGCAAATCCAATTTTGTCAGAGCCTTGGCGGGAATGGAGTTGATGCTGGCCCCACCCTCGATAATGCCGAAATTGTAGGCAAACCGGGCTGCCGCGCCCTCGATCCGCAATTCGGCGCCTTGCGCGAACGCGCTGATGGCGTGTCCCGCCGCATGCACGGGGTTTGCGTTCCCCTGGTCGTTCCAGCTATGCCCGCCGGACCCGTGAAACGAGACCTCAAACCGCCGGCTGGAGAGCGCTTGCGCCGTAATATGGTCGAGCGAAGGGCCATCCAGCACGATGAAAGCGCGAATTCGCTCTGCCCACGCGCCCTGCCGGCACAAATAGCGCATGCCGCTCAGGTTGCCTTCGCCTTCCTCGCCCACATTGGCGACAATGAGCACCGAACACGCCAGTTCTTCGAGGCCGGGCGTTTCGGCCAGCACCCGCGCCAGCGCCAGAAGCGAAGCCAGACCGGAGCCATTGTCAGATACACCCGGGCCGTGAAAACGCCCGTCCGGTGAAACCGTGATGTCCTCCGGACGATTGGGCGAGAGCACCGTATCGAGGTGGGCCGTCACCGCCAGAAGCGGCCTGCCTGCCGATCCCGGAAAGGTGGCGAGCACGTTTCCGGCGCGGTCCAGAGTCGCCTCCCATCCGAGCGAGCGTAACCGTTCCGTAAACCAGCTCGCACGCCTCTCCTCGAAAAACGTGGGCGCCGCGATGCGGCAAATGGCAAGGTGCTGCTCGTTGATCCAGTGACGTTCGCGCGCAAACCACCGCTGCGCCTGAAGTAACGGAGCCTGTTCCGCCAGTTCGGATATACGGCGAGCGTCAGGTGATGCGCGCCGCGCCAGGCTCAGCAGAGATTTGGTTTGCGTGGCCAAGCCGTGAAATCTAAGGATAACCTGCCAAACGGAAACAAGACAGCCGATTCCGGGCTGGAACCTTGGGCAGGCCTGAGTCGCCGCCCTCTGCTGATAGAATCGGGGTTCGGGACCATGAAATCGGTATTCGCTACGCTGTTGCTCGCTCCCATGCTGTTTGCGGCCGCCGCAACGCGGAGCAAAAGCAAGTCTCCGAGCCATTCGAGCAAAGCCAAAGCTACGACCCATAGCTTGCACAGCACCAAGGCAACGCGCCATTCAACTCGAAGCCGGCGGCGCGCCCGGTCCTCTTATCAAGCGCAGCCCACCGCCGAACGCTATAAAGACATTCAGCAGGCCCTCGCCGATAAGGGGTACTTCAAAGGCGACGTGACCGGCAAATGGGGATCGGATTCGAGCAATGCGCTGCAGCGCTTTCAAACCGACAACAATCTGCCGAACGACGGCAAGATCAATTCGCTATCGCTGATTCAGCTTGGCCTGGGCCCAAAGCGCGATTCAATCAAGCCTGTAACAACACCTCCGGTGACTCCCGTGGTCCCCACGTCCCCGAGTCCCGGGGCGCCTTCCGAATCGAGCCCGCCCGCCGGGGCGCCGCCTTCGGCTTCTGTTTCTCAACGGTAATCGCATCAGAACAGGACAAATCACATGACCATAGGGGTTCCTCGGGAAATCAAGGACCATGAGACCCGTGTTGGCTGTGTTCCGAGCATGGTCACTACTCTGCGTGAACACGGCCACGAGGTCCTGGTGGAGGCGGATGCCGGCGCGGGCAGTTCGATCCCGGACGACGAATATGAAGAGGCGGGCGCGAGCATTGTGACCGGAGCCGAGGGCGTATGGGCTAAGTCGGATCTTGTCGTGAAGGTAAAGGAGCCGCAGCCGTCCGAATATCGATTTTTCCGCGCTGGGCTCACGTTGTTCACGTATCTCCACCTCGCTCCCCTGCCTGAGCTGACCGATGCGCTGGTCGGCGCCGGCGTGAATGCAGTCGCGTACGAAACCATTCGCGAGGAGGACAACTCGCTGCCGCTGCTGACTCCGATGAGCGAAGTCGCCGGGCGTATGGCCGTGCAAGTCGGAGCACAGTATCTTGAAAAGCCGAATGGGGGGCGTGGCATTCTGATCGGCGGGGTGCCGGGCGTGGCGCCGGCAAATGTCGCGGTGATCGGCGGCGGCACTGTCGGGCACAACGCCATCAAAATGGCGTGCGGCCTGGGCGCGAACGTCACGGTAATCGACCGGAATATCAACCGGCTTCGCGAGCTCGACGACATCTATTCGAGTGCTGTTCTGACGCTCGCTTCGAACACATACACGATTCGCGAGGCGGTTCGCACGGCGGACCTGGTCATCGGCGCGGTGCTGATTCCCGGCGCCTCCGCGCCGAAACTGGTGCGGCGCGACATGATCGCGTCCATGCGCAAAGGCGCGGTTGTGGTGGATGTCGCCATCGATCAGGGCGGCTGCTTTGAGACCTCTCACGCCACGACGCACACCGATCCGATTTACTACGTCGATGGCGTGCTGCACTATTGCGTATCGAACATGCCCGCGGCGGTGCCGCACACTTCAACGTTCGCGTTGACGAATGCGACGGCTCCCTACCTATTCGCTCTTGCTAACAAAGGACTGGAGCGGGCTTGCGGGGACAACCAGGCGATTGCGGAAGGCGTGAACACCTACCAGGGAACGATCACCTACGCCGGTGTGGCCGAATCGCAGGGGAAACCATGGCGGACACTAAACGCTGTACTGTAATGCGTGAGTCTCTATGGTTGGCTCCGTAGCCTTGTGGCGCACGATTTATCGTGTCGGCGGGCAGTTCACTGGCCGCTACCGGTGAACTGAAGTTCACCGCGGCACGCTGAAGCGTACGCCACATAATGCCCGGTGCTCAGCGCCCTCTTACGCTTCCTTTTTGGCCTGTTCCAACAGGAAATTCAGCGTTTTTTCCGTGCGAATATTGTCGGCAATCCGGCCTAGCGCGCCTTGCTTTTCAAGCCGGTTGCGCACCGCCGGAACGGGCTCGCGCTCATGCCGCGCGATGTGCTGTAATTCGTGATCGACTTCGTCATTGGTCGCATGGATGCTTTCTCGCTCGGCGATCCGATCGAGCAGCAGCGCGGCCTTCACGCTCCGGACGGCCTTATCGCGCTGCTTTTCTTTAATGTCTTTCCAATTCAGGTTTAGTTTGGACAGGTCGACATCTTGGCCAGTGATCTCACGCAGCCTCGCACGAGTCTGGTTCTCAATCTGATAATCGACGTAAGCCTCAGGTATGGGGAAATCGTGTGATTCGACAAGCCGGTCGATCAACTCTTCTTTCGCGGCGTGCTGGGCGGCGGCCTGCTTTTCACGAAAGATGGTCTTGTGCACCGCGTCCCTCAACTCCGTAAGCGTCTGATAATCGCCCAAATCGCGGGCGAACTCATCGTCGAGAACAGGCAATTCTTTCCTGCGAATCACTTTCGGCGTCAACTGAAACTGAACTGTCTTCCCGGCGAGCTTCTCCGAACCGTAGTCCTCCGGATAGGTGATGTCGAACTCTTTTGTTTCATCGGGCTGAGCGCCGATAAGATGATCGGTGAACGCCTGCAGAGTATCGGCGCCGCCCACCTCGATTTGAAGGCTGTCCTGATCCACCGGCTCATCGAGGCCCGACACCGAGCGCAAGTGCGCCAAAACGTGATCGCCGGTTTCGATCGGTCGTGGATCTACATTCACGTAATCGGCCTTGCTCTCGCGCATGGATTCCAGCCGCTGATCCACTTCTTCTTCGGAGACAGTCGGCTCGGCATATTTGACCGGAAGGCCGCGGTATTCGCCAACCTCGACCTCGGGAGCGACTTCGAACTCGGCTTTGAAACGGATCGGCTCGCCGGCTTCGAAGTGAAGGTCGCTGATATCGGGAGTGCCGACCACTTTCAGTTCTTCCTTGTCCACCTGCTTGCGGAAGGCGGCGGGGACAAGCGACTCGATCACTTCACTCCGGATCTCGGATTCGAAGCGCGATTTGATAAGACTGACCGGAGCTTTGCCGGGACGGAAGCCCGGGAGCCGAACACGCTGTTTCAGGCTTTGCGTGACGCGGTCCTGGGCGGTCTCGACTTCCTCCACTGGAATTTCGATCTCGAGGGAGCGTTTGCAGTCGGTAGCAGTTGACACGATGTAAGTTACCTATCTTCTAGTTTGCACCGTCGGGTTGACGGCGATATTACGCAAAACAGGCCACGATCGGAAGCGCGGGCTCGCGGCCGCTCCTCGGATCGTGGCCTCCAATTCCAGCGGATGGGCCCAGCCGCCCTAGACGGTTGCGGCCAGTTGCGCGCCCTCGCGAAGAGCCTCGGCTTTGTCGGCCTTCTCCCAGCTAAAGGTATCTTCCGTGCGTCCGAAATGGCCGAATGCGGCGGTCTTGCGATAGATCGGCCGGCGGAGATTCAGTTGCTCAATGATGCTCTTCGGCGTGAGGCGGAAATTTTCACGGATCAGCTCGACGACCCGATCATCGTCGATTTTGCCCGTCCCGTATGTGTTCACGTGGATGGAGACAGGCTCTGCCACGCCGATGGCATAAGCAAGCTGCACTTCACAGCGCGAGGCCAGGCCGGCCGCAACAATATTCTTCGCGACGTAACGAGCCATATAGCAGGCCGAGCGGTCTACCTTCGTAGGATCTTTACCGGAGAAGGCGCCGCCACCGTGGCGACCCATGCCGCCATAAGTATCGACAATAATTTTTCGCCCCGTAAGGCCGGTATCCCCATGCGGGCCGCCGATTACGAACCGCCCGGTCGGGTTGATGTGATATTTGGTGCCGGAATCGAGCATGTCCTTCGGCAGGATGCTATCGATGATGTGCTTTTTGACGTCGGCGCGCAGTTGTTCCGTGCTCACATCGTCACCGTGCTGGGTCGAGATCACGACCGCGTCAATGCGTTTCGGCTTCCCGTCGACGTATTCGATGCTGACCTGGCTTTTGCCGTCGGGCCGCAGATAGGGAAGCGTGCCCGCACGGCGCGCCTCGCTCAGCCGGCGCACCAGCTTGTGCGCCATCATGATCGGCATGGGCATCAGTTCGGGCGTCTCATCGCAGGCATATCCGAACATCATCCCCTGGTCGCCTGCGCCGCCCGTGTCGACGCCCATGGCGATGTCGGGCGATTGCGACTGAATCGTGTTCAGGACGCCGCAGGTTTTGCAATCGTAGCCGAATGCGGCGTTCGTGTAGCCAATGTCCTCGATAACCTCGCGCGCTACTTTGGGGACGTCGACATAGGTGGTGGTTGTGATTTCTCCGGCCACTACACAGATGCCGGTTGTCACAAGGACTTCACAGGCAACGCGGCCAGTCGGATCGTTCGCGAGAACCGCGTCGAGAACTGAGTCGGAAACCTGGTCGGCGAGTTTATCCGGATGGCCTTCCGTTACGGATTCAGAGGTGAAAATGGAACGCATTGGCTACGACTGATACTCCTTGCAGTATGAATCGGTTCTGACCGGGCTAATCGTACACCAACCAGGATCGGCACGCACAACAAATGGCGGCTGGACACCCAGAACGACCGATTCTTTAGTTTACCAGCCAACGAGCTAGGTTCCGGAGTACTTTTCCAATTCGGCATGAGAGATCTCGCTGTCCACCTCACCCCACGAGATCGAACGTCCCGTCTGCCCGAAGCCGGTACCTCCGTCCTCTCCAGGAAATACGATTGCCGCTAAACCCGGCCCACCAGAACACGAAACTGAGTAGATCCTGGACCGGAATCAGAAACCACCAGCGGCGGCAGAGGGGATCGCGCAGCACCCAACCGGCGGTGGCATAGGCCGTGAACGCGCGAAGGATAGCCGTCGCGACCAGTACGAACCAGAGCCGCGGCGCAATCGCGGCCAAGATGATCGCGAGCGGCAGCGGATTCGTAAAAATCTGCCCGATGTAGCCCCATGGCCGCGATCGACGGGTGCTGCGAGCCCAGCGCAACCGGTGGCTGAAATTCTCTTTGAAGCTGTCGTCGCCCAGGTGGTGCTCAACAAGCACTTGCGACAGATCGACGCGAAAGCCCAGTTCGGCGGCGCGCTGCCCAAGCACGAAATCCTCGGCGAGATAGCGGCTGAGGCAGTCCCAGGGGATCGCGTCGAATATCTTGCGCCGGGCAATGACGGTCGGACCAACCGTGAAACGCACGCCTTCGATGAGTTTGGCCACGAATGCGCCGCCCCAGAACTCGGTATTAATTCCAAGCGCCTCGAGAAGCGACCAGATATGCACCCCGGGCACGGCACGATACGGGCACGTTGCCAGGTCATACCGATCGTGCTCTATCTCGAGAGCGACGCGTTCCAGAAAGCCGGCTCCGGCACGGACATCGCTATCGCTAGTGATCAGCACGTCGTACACGGCGGCCGGAGTCATCCGGCTCAGGCTAAAAACCTTCGCGTTGGTGTAAGGAGGTTCCCCCGTGACGATGAGCCGCGAGGCAACATCGGGATACTCGGCCTGGAGCTGTCGGACTAAGCTTACGGCCGGATCTGACGATTCGCGCACGGCAAACAAAAGTTCGAAATTCGGATAACGCTGCTCGAAAAACGATCGGAGGTTGACTTCGAGGCTGTGTTCAATCCCGGCCAGCGGTTTCAGCACCGAAATTCCCACAGAAGCGGCGCGGACACTCGTGTCTGCCGCATTGAGACTCGTCTCGATGTCAAGCGAGCGTGAATGCCCTCTATCTTTTCCCTGAGCCCGCGCGGCGACGATCCCGAGTACGCAGTAGACCCACGACCCGGCGACCAGCGCCCCGATAGCTATTTCGACGGCGATCACTCGGACGGAGTTTTGTCGGCAATCAGCCTTTGAATGCTTGCGAGAAATTCGTCGACCGACGTCACGCCCCGATCGCCATGCTTGCGGTTGCGGACGGATACTTGTCCGTTTTCCTCCTCGCGCGTGCCGACCACGAGCATAAATGGAACTTTTTGAAGCTGCGCTTCGCGGATTTTAAAATTCACCTTCTCGCTGCGATCATCGATTTCGGCCCGGATTCCGGCCGCGAGCAGCCGGGCGTGAATGTTACGCGCATACTCGTTTTGCTTATCGGTAATGGGCAGCACTGTGGCCTGCACCGGTGAGAGCCAAACGGGAAACGCTCCGGCGTACAGCTCGATCAGATAGGAGACCATGCGCTCCATAGTGCTGACGATCGCGCGGTGAATAATAACAGGGCGATGCTCCTTTCCGTCCGCCGCGACATAGCTCAATCCGAACTGATTCGGCAGGTGGAAATCGATTTGAATGGTCGAGTAGGTCTCCTCGTGTCCCATCACGTCGGCAAGCTGGATGTCGAGCTTGGGCCCGTAGAAGGCCGCTTCGCCGGGCGCTTCTACGTAAGGCAATCCGAGCGAATCCATGGCTTCCCGCAACACACGCTCGCCGAGCGCCCACATCTCGTCGTTGTCGACGTATTTCTCTTTATTCGCTTTATCGCGCAGCGACAGCCGGTAGCGATACTGCGTGATGCCGAGGTCGCGATACGCTTGTTCCACCAGTTTCATGACGCCGGTGAACTCTTCTTTGATCTGATCCGGCGTACAGAAGATGTGGGCATCGTTCAGGGTCATGCAGCGCACGCGGCTCAGTCCGCTCAACACGCCTGAGCGCTCATAGCGGTACATAGTTCCCAACTCCGCGATCCGCACGGGAAGATCGCGATAGCTGCGCTTCTTCGCTTCGTAAATAAGGATGTGGTGCGGGCAGTTCATGGGGCGCAGCACCATTTGCTCGGTTTCGAGGTCCATGGGCGGGAACATATCGTCGTGATAATGCTCCCAATGACCGGATCGCTGGTAGAGCTCGATTTTCGCGAGGTCCGGCGTGTACACGTGCTGGTACCCGGACGCGCGCTCGCGCTCGAGGATATATTCTTCGAGCACGCGGCGGACGGTCGCGCCCTTCGGCAGCCATAACGGTAGCCCGGCCCCCACGGATTCGTTCACGGTGAACAGCTCGAGTTCTTTGCCAAGGCGGCGGTGGTCGCGCTTTTTCGCTTCTTCCAGACGATTCAGGTAATCTTCCAGATCCTTCTTCGAGAAAAATGCGGTGCCGTAAATGCGCTGAAGCTGCGGATTCTTTTCGCTGCCCTTCCAATAGGCGCCGGCGATGGAGAGCAGCTTGAAAGCCTTCAACTTTTCAGTGGACGGGACGTGCGGGCCGCGGCAAAAATCGATGAAATTGGGACCGAGCGTGTATTCGGAGAAAACTTCACCCGCCCGCTCTTCGATTAACTCCTTCTTCATCCAGTCGCCGGAATATTTCGCAAGACCATCTTCCTTACGCGTCAGCTTGCGCTCATACGGAAGATTTCTCTTCTGGATTTCCGCCATCTTGGCTTCGATCCGTTCCAGATCTTCGGGGGTGAACCTCGCCTCGCGCTGAAAATCGTAGTAAAATCCGCTCTCGATCGGGGGGCCGATTCCGAGTTTAGTCTCCGGAAATAGCTCCAGGACGGCTGCGGCCAACAAATGCGCCGTCGAGTGGCGGTAGACTTGAAGCGCCTCGGGGCCCTTCGCCGTAAGAATTTCCACCGTGGCGTCACTCTCGATCGGGCGGGTCAAATCCCATAACTGCCCATTCACTTTGGCGACAATCGCGTCGCCGGCGAGACGCGGGCTGATCTGTTTCGCGACGTCAAAAGGGCGAGTTCCGGCCGAAACGGTCTGCTGGCTGCCGTCGGGCAGAGTGACGATAAAGCTGCTCATGATTTGCGGGGGATTATCCTTGAGATTAGCAAAACGGGCATAAGCGCGTTGCTAAACTGGAGACCTATAAGGTGGCCGCATCCTCGCGGCGCGAATTCCCGTGAGCAGCACAACGATAGCTTCCGCATTCGACGAAGCCGACCTGGTGGCAAAAGCCAAGGCAGGCGATGCCGATGCATTCACCGATCTGGTCAACCAGTATGAACGTCGTGTGTTCCGGATGGCCAAGCAGATTACTCAAAACGATGAGGATGCAGAAGACGTCCTGCAAGAGACCTTCTTAAAGGCGTATTCTCATCTTGACGATTTCCAAGGCAATTCAAAATTCTACACGTGGCTGGTCCGCATCGCCGTAAACGAGGCTTTGATGAAGCTGCGGAAGCGGCGTTCGGACAAGACCGTGCCGCTTGACGAGCCAATCGATACGGGTGAAGACGTGGTCGCCCGCGAAGTCGCCGTTTGGGAAGATAACCCGGAACAGCGCTATTCCAGGGAAGAAATGGCGAATATTTTGGATGAGGCTGTGCAAAGTTTAAAGCCCGCGTACAGAACCGTTTTTGTGCTGCGAGACATCGAAGAAATGTCGATTGAGGAGACTGCGGAAGCCCTGGACCTCTCGATATCGGCGGTAAAGAGCCGGTTACTTCGAGCGCGGCTTCAGCTCCGGGAGAAATTGACACGCCAATTCAAGCGAAAGGGGGATGACGCTCTTGCTTACCTGTAAGCGCTTTCTGCACGAGCTCAACGATTACCTCGACGACCTGCTGGATCCGCAACTTAAAGAAGAGCTTCGCAAGCATGTCGATGAGTGCCCCAACTGCTGGGTCATTTGCGATACGACACAGAAGACGCTGACGGTTTATAAGGGGATGGAGGCGCAGGCGGTGCCCGCCGACATCCAGTCCCGGTTGATGGAAGCCGTACGGCGCAAAATTGCCGATAAGTGTGGCTCAAGTGGCAGTTGCCATGGAGAACATCCGGAGCCATCCGGCCATGAGGTTAAATAACCCTACCCTTTATTGTTAGGCGGCGCTAAGGCTGGTCCGACGAGGGGGGCTGTTCTCTAAAAAGACGATAGAATCGCAGCCGTTGATCGGGACTCAAGACCGCCACGATGCGCCTCTTTCCAGCTTCCGCAACGTCATCCCGCTGTTCCTCAAGATTCTGATAATACTTCCCGAAGTCGTCTAAAACCTGGCTGACCGTGCGTTCCTGGTCTTTAGAGAGGTTTAAATCGGTCTTCAACGTATCGAAATCGATGCGCTTGCCGTGGTAGATGAAATCGCGGCCCGCCGGCGGCATGAATTTCGCATGCAGATATTCCCTCATTACGGCAGCGCCAAACGCAGAGCCGCACAAGAAAACTACAGCGAGAATGGCGATGACCTTTGGATTGGTCCACCCAGCGTCATCACGGCGCAGCATCAGAGATGTTACCAGTCTACTGCACCGGTTCAGAGTAAGAGGCAAGGTTCACAAGCACTGCGTCTCTCTGTTGGGTCTGGTCTCCGATGACCGGAACGTCGACGATTTGCTGCGCGATGACAGGCCCCGAACCAAGATGGCCATCTTCTTTTTCAACGCCAATCACCCAGGTCCCGAGCACGATAGCCAAGGCTAACGAGGCAATCGCCAGGCGCTTGCCGAACGGAGTATCGATCAACACAGACCACATCGAAGTGAGCTTGCGCTCTTCGATCCGCTGTATCACGCGAGCATAAAAGCCGGGAGCGGGCTCGACATCCTCAGGGGCGCGGAGAGTCCGCAGCATCCTGGCCTGCTGGCTCATGTCGGCCAGTTCTCTTGTGCATTCGCCGCACGACGCCAGATGCGCCTTCGAATCGGGGCGCTCTGCGTTTGTTCCTAGCAGTTCTTCCAAATGATCCCGGATAGGCCCGTGCATATTTCCCTCGAAAGCTGAAACCACTACCGCGGGTCTTTGCCCGCTCATTAACAAATCTATACCAATCTAGGCAGACTTAGAAGCCACGGGCATCTTGCCAAGCCTCTGAGCCGCCTTCACCAGCTTCTGCCGGGCGCGGAACAGCTTCACTTTGATCGTGTTCTCGTTCATCCCGGTCATCTGCGATAATTCCTCAACGGAATGCCCCTCCACCTCTTTCAAAAGGATGAGCGACCTGTCCTCGTCGGAAATTTTGGAGAGCAGTTTCGTCACCAAGTCACGCTGCGCTAACTGCACATCGACGGCCGGCTTCAGGTCCATGGCGGGCTCGGAATTCTCCATCAGGAGGGAATCTTCCGTCGTAAAGTCGCTCTCGTATACGAGCTTGCGGACGCGCTTTTTGCGGAGGTAATCGTAGCACTCGTTCACCGTGATCTTATAGATCCAGGTCAGCAGCGAGCTACGGAAATCGAAGTTCTTGATGGAGAAGTAAATCTTCGCGAAGACCTGCTGCGCAATATCTTCAGCATCGTTGCGGTTGCGCAGGATGCCGTAAATGATCGAATAGACCTTCGCTTGATAGCGATCGACGATCTCGCGGAAGGCCATTTCGTCCTGGGCCTGCACGCGCCGGACAAGAGCAGCTTCTTCGGTGTTGCGGTGATCCAATCTCGTCTTCGCCCGAGTGGCTTCCCCGGCGGCGGGGAAGGGTAATGTCACGCTCAGTCCGTTCATACACCGACTCAGACGTAGCCTGCCGGGACCGGGTTGCGGTGAGCTACAGGTATTCTACCCGTAACAGCAGGGCGCGTGCTTGCCGTGTGGCTAAGAGGAACGCCCTTCGCTCAATTTCGCCCTTTGTTCGCACAGTCGGTTGGATTCGCTGCATCTCTAGCAGTAGCGGCCGACTGTTTGGCGGCTCGGCCGCTCGCCGAGTCGAAACTCATAGTAAACTAAATATTGAGCGGTTTCCGCGCTGCAAAAGGAGTTTTGGAATGATCAATCTCACCGAGAAAGCAGTCGATAAAGTGAACGAGATCCTGAGTATGCAGGAGCCGAAACCGGCAGGTCTCCGGATCGCGGTAGTTGGCGGCGGCTGCTCCGGGTTCAGCTATTCGATGGCATTTGAAACCAGCCCCGGCATGCTTGATAAGACCTACGATTTCGGAAATCTGAAGGTTTTTATCGATCAAGCCAGCATGCTTTATTTGGATGGCGCCGAGGTGGATTACGTCGAGACGCTCGAAGGATCGGGCTTTAAGTTCGGCAATCCCAACACCAAATCGACCTGCGGCTGCGGCAGCTCGTTTAGCGCCTAACAGCCAGGCCTAATTGATCGTCAGGCAAAAGAGCAGGGTTTTCAGCCCGCCTCTTTTGCTTGGTTTGCAGTCCCGATCTCCGGGTCCGTGCGAATGCCGCGGAGAAGCGATAACGAAACGATGCCGTTAGCGGACGAAGACAAGCACTGGATCGCTGAACAACTGGAACGAGTCGAAACTCGGCTTCTGACTCCATAAATGGGCTTCTCCGGTTGAGGTGCGGCAACGCAGCCATGCTGCCGCATTGCGGGCGTTGGATGTTGAGATGGAGTCGATGTCCGATCGGATCACGAAGCTCGAGGGTTGAGCGTAACAGGCTCACGCAGCCAAGTTGAAGCAGGAACTCGGCTGGTAACAGCTTCACTCATATCGTAAAGCCACGATCGGATTGATTTTGGCCGCGCGGCGTGCGGGAATGAAGCTCGCACCTGTGGCGGCGCCGACTAGCAACAGCCCCGCCCCGATCATGCTGACCAAATCGTCCGGGGTTACCCCGTACAGAATGCTTCCGACAGCTCGAGTCGCCACAAATGCCACGAGGGCGCCAATCGCGGCGCCAATAAAGACCATCGCGATGACGTCTTGAAAAACCAGGCGCAACACAGACCCACGATTCGCGCCAACCGCGATGCGGATGCCGATTTCACGCGTGCGGCAGGTCACGGTATAGGCTACGACACCGTATAACCCGACAGCGGAAAGCAGCAGCGCGAGGATGCCAAAGAATCCGGAAAGCGTGGCCACCAATCGCTCCACCAAAATGCTCTCGTTCACATCGTGCTCCAGCGTGCGGATGTTCAGAAGCGGGATGGCCGGATTCAGTTCGTGAATTTGCCTCCGCAGGAGATCTGAAAGTTGGGGCATCGAGCCAGAGGCGCGGATCACAAGCTCGCGCTGCGCCGCAAAGCGCCGCCAGACCGGGATGAACATCATAGAGTCGGCAGCATTCCGGACGCTGAAATAGCGGGCGTCCTTTACGACGCCAACAATTTCATAAGAGTTGCGGAAAGGCCCGCCCATGGCGACGTGCATGCCGACAGCGCCGCGATCTCCGAAAAAATGCCGGGCGAACGTTTCGTTCACGATTGCGACATGCCGGCCCGGCTGATCCGGCAATTGCTGTCCAGGAACAATATGATCCGGCAGTTCGATCGCAGTGGCAGGATTGTCCAGGTCGGTGAAGTCACGGCCCAACAGCAGCGGCGTCCCGATGACATCGAAATAGCGGGGTCCCACGGCATCAAGCCAAATTTTGTTCCTCTCACCGCGCTTCCAGGTGTAGCCCTCGACTGTGACGCTGCCGTTCCAACTCGAACCCGTAAGAGGCGTCAGCAAGGCAAGACTGGCGGCGCGCACCCCCGGCAGGGCTGCGGTCCGCGCGCAGAGGCGATCGTAGAAATCTCGGGTACGCTGACCGGTATACCCAAAACGCGTGGGATCGACAGACGCTACGAAAACGTTTTTGGGGGCGAACCCTGTGTCCCGTTCGCGTAAATTGCCGAGTGTTCGCGCGAACAATGCCGCTCCGACAAGCAGTGGCAGCGATAAGCCTACCTGCAGAACGACGAGTCCTCGTCGGAGCGTAAAACGCGTCGCTGTCGAGCCGGGCACGTCTTCTTTTAGGGGACGAACAAGGTCGGGCCGGGTAGACTGCCAAGCCGGCACGATGCCAAATAGAAGGCCGGTAAGGATACAAACCGTTACCGTGAAGGCGAGCACGCGCCAGTCGAGTGTCGCGTTGATACCGTTGACTAGCTGCGAACCGCTTTGTGGCACAAACCGCAAAAGGACGTGGATTCCGGCCAATGAAACCAGAATGCCGCATGCACCGCCGAGAAATGCAATCAACATGCTCTCGGTAAGCAGTTGCGATATCACGCGCCGGCGGTTTGCACCAAGCGCCAGACGAACCGCGATTTCGCGTCGTCTGGTCGCGCCGCGGGCGAGCATCAAATTGGCGACGTTGGCGCACGCGATCAGCAGCACGACCGCGACTATGACGAACAAGATTGAAAGGGGTTTCTTCAACTGGCCCGCAAGATAAGAAAACCCGCGAGCGGCCGGCTCGAGAACAACCTGATCCGCCGTATTTGCCAATTGAGGGTTTGCGAGACTCCGGCGCTCGGCTGATTCCTGGTGTTTGCAGATGCTGAACAACTCGCCCGCCGCCTTCTGAATGGAGGCGCCCGGCTTGAGCCGGCCAACGGCAGCCATCCACCAGTTGTGGCGGTCGTTCCAGCTCGCGAACGGGATATGCAACACTTCGCTGCGCATCATGATGGGCATGAACAGATCAGGTTTGTAAGCCACGTCCGCACCCGCAAACCCGCGCGGAGCCACGCCGATCACAGTGAACGGATAGTCGTTGACGCGCAGCTTGCGTCCAATCGCCTGCATATCGCCGTTAAAATGCGATTGCCAGTAAGAGTAGCTAAGAACCACGTAGGGTGAAGCGCCAGGAGCGCGGTCATCGGCGTCGTTGAACGCCCGCCCCAATGCGGCAGAAACCCCAAGCACGTTAAAATAGTTTCCCGAAACGAAAATGCCAGACGAGAGTTCGGTTGCGTTACCGGCCTGGATGCCAATGGGTTCCAGGCCGAGACTGTAGCCTGCCAGACCGGTGAACACGGTGTTGCGATCCCGCATGGCGCGATAATCCGGATAATTCCAGGTCATGCTCACTCGTTGCGGACTGTGCCCAACGAAATACAACTGCTCCGGCGCTTTTACAGGAAGCAGTTCCAGCATGACGGTATCCACGAGCGAGAATATGGCGGTATTGGCGCCAATGCCGAGCGCAAGCGTAATCACTGTCGTAGCGACAAATCCGGGGCTGCGCTTCAAGCCGCGTACGCCGTATCGCAGATTTCGCCATAAGTCATCGACAAGGCTCATCCGGCGCGTATCCCGGCACTCTTCCTTCCGCTGATCCAGACCCTGCATTGCTCGCAGCGCCGCGTAGCGCGCCTGCTCCGGTTTTTTGCCGTCCGCTATCTCCTGTTCGATGCGCTGTTCAAGGTGGAAGCGTAGCTCCTCGTCGAGCTCCTGCTCGATACGGTTGCGTCGAAAAAGAGACCGCAAGCGAAGCGGAATTGTATACAGCCAATGCTCGAATCGCATGCGTCAGGACTCCTGCAGGCGCACGACGTGGCTGATCGCGTTAGAGAGCCGGTCCCAATTGGCTGATTCCTTCGCCAGTTGTCTGCGACCTAAACGTGTGAGCGAATAGAACTTAGCTCGCCTTCCCAGATCGCTTGTCTTCCACTCGGCGGTGATCCACCCTTCCTGCTCCAGTTTGTGCAACGCCGGATAGAGCGATCCGTCGCTGACCTGCAGCACATCGCCCGAGACCTGCTTTAAACGTTGGCTAACGGCCCAGCCGTGTAGCGGCTCCAGCGCAAGAATCTTGAGGATAAGAAGGTCCAGGGTGCCTTGTACCAGGTCGGAAGGTTTGCTCACGGCGATTGCTCTCGATTACCGAGGACAAGTTTATACCTTCTTGCTCTCGGTTAGCAAGACCATGGCGCTTGATCGAGATAGCCAGTTGCTTCAACCATTCGAGGTCGAACATTCCTGGCTTTCAGTGTTTCCGATCGCGTAGCCAACTGGAAGCTTCACAGTAAGGCGGGCAACTACGATGTGGCGCGCCGAAGGTAATTGTCGCTGGTCTGAGCAGTGTCCCGTAGACAGGCTCTCAGCCAACCGTAACGGCGGCCTTCCTCTCCCGGCGCTCGACTTCCGGCACTATCTTCTCCGGAGCCGTGGGATTTGGCATCCCCAGTGCTTGGCGTAGTTCCGAATCGATCGTGCGGTAAAGCTCCGGCTTGTCAATCAGGGTCTGCCGCGCATTCTCCCTGCCTTGGCCAATTCGCTCCGATTTGTAGCTGTACCACGATCCGCTCTTCTCAATAACGTTGTGCTGTGCCCCCAAGTCGAGAAGGTCTCCTTCTCGCGAAATGCCTTTGCCATAAAGGATGTCGACCTCCACCTCCCGAAATGGCGCCGCGACCTTATTCTTTACAAGCTTGATTTTTGTTCTGTTACCGACGACGGTATCGCCGTCCTTAATGGCAGCGGTCCGGCGAACTTCCGTTCTTATGGAGGCGTAAAACTTCAGCGCGCGGCCACCCGTGGTGGTTTCCGGGTTGCCGAACATGACCCCGATCTTCTCGCGGATCTGATTAATGAAGACGAGGCACGCGTTCGCGCGGGACACAACCGCAGTCAGCTTGCGAAGCGCTTGCGACATCATCCGGGCCTGTAACCCCATGTGGCTGTCGCCCATTTCACCTTCCACCTCGGCTTTGGGCGTTAAGGCAGCCACGGAATCGACCACTACGATATCGAGCGTGCCCGATGCGATGAGGGCTTGCGTAATTTCGAGCGCCTGCTCGCCGTAGTCGGGCTGCGAGACGATCAGGCTCTCGATATCCACGCCGATGTTTCGCGCGTAGATAGGATCGAGGGCGTGTTCGGCATCGACAAAAGCGGCGGCACCGCCGGCCCGCTGCGCTTCGGCTATGAGATGAAGCGCGAGGGTCGTCTTGCCAGAGGATTCCGGGCCAAAGATTTCAATCACCCGGCCACGCGGGAAGCCGCCGACGCCGAGAGCGCTATCAATCGCAATCGAGCCGCTCGAAATGACGGGCACCGGTTGCGCGGAGTCCGCGCCGAGCATGAGAACCGCTCCCTTTCCAAACTGTTTATCCATCTGAACCAGCATGGAGAGAATTTGCCGCTGGCGATCCGTCATAGTGCGCTCCTCCCAAAATCATGAAGAGAGTGGCCTAAACGCAGGCAAACTCTCACCGCGTCAGGCTTTTCGGGTAGGTTGCGTGGGGAACACATCATCCGCGTACAATTGGGGCGAGGTGGAATATGGCGGCAAAAGCGACGATTAGCCTCGACGAATTCCTGAAGCTGCCGCCCGAAACCACGCACGGCGTGCATTATGAACTCGACGAAGGCGGGCTAATCCGCTTGCCCCCAGCCGGCAAAACGCATGCCGCTATCGTGTTAAGAGCCGGCAGCTACCTTGATCAGATTCTCCCGGCAGATCGGTTCACGGTGCTAGTAGGAGAAGCGGGTATTATTCTCGACTCAAGTTCCAGCACCCCGACGGTCCGTGGCGCGGACATCGCTGTCGTGGAGAACGAAACGGTCGACGATACGTACGCGCGTAAGCCATTCGTCGTCGCCGTGGAAGTCGTGTCCCAAAACCACGACGCGGAAGATCTGGAGCGCAAGACTCATCAATATCTCGCGGCAGGTGTCAAAGAGGTATGGCTGATCTATCCCAGCACCGGATCTATTTACGTCCATCAAACAGGTGGACTATCGACCCGCTATGCTCGCGGCGCACGTTTCGAGTCTCCCGCTCTAGCCGTTACGGTCGATAGCGAACGTTTTTTCTCACGCTGAGCGCCTTCCGACGCACAGTTCTCAATGGGCGCGGCTCATGCGCCGCCCGCCAAAGCGGCACGGCCGGGTTCTCGAAACCGAGCCACGCGCGCGGGCATCATCAGCATAGGAGAATAATTGGAGGAGAAAGTATGTTGCTTCGTATTGCACGAGTGGCACTCGGCATTGTTAGTTGCCTGAGTTTGGTTTTTGCCGACACGCTGGTCTTAAAGAACGGGGCCACCGTTCAAGGCTCATTTATCAGTGGAAGCGATCGTAGTATCCGCTTCGCTACGGGCGATCATGTGAACACGTATAGCGTCACGGATATCGACTCCATCAAATTCGGCGGCCCGCAGGCGGACCAGGCCGCCAAGGATGCCGCAAGTTCCGCAAATTCGCAATGGCCGGCTGCACGGCAGGAAAATGCGAGCCGGAACGCCGCGGATTCGGCCACAAGCGCAGCGCCTCCTCCCGACGCCGCCGTGGGAGCTGGCACGGTTGTTCCCGCCGGCACACCGATCGTAGTCCGAATGATCGACGGCGTGGATTCGAAGGATGCCCGAACCGGACAGACGTTTCACGCCAGCCTGGATCAGCCGGTAATGGTGGACGGCAATACCGTGATTCCGCGCGGAGCGGACGTTACAACTATCCTGACAAACGCCAAACAGTCCGGGAAATTCCAAGGCAGAGCCGAACTGACTCTTGATATTGAATCCATTCAGGCCGACGGGCGCACGTATCCTGTGCGAACAACGGGCGTGATTGAAGCAAGCAACGGCCGCGGGTCGCGGACCGCAAAGGTTGTCGGCGGCACGACCGCATTAGGCGCCATTATCGGCGCCATCGCGGGCGGCGGTAAAGGAGCGGCCATCGGCGCGGGCGCGGGCGCCGCTACCGGAGCAGGCGTGCAGGCAGTCACGTCCGGGCAGCACGTGCAAATTCCGCCCGAAACGCGGCTCACATTCACGTTGAAGAACGACCTGCAATTATAGTTTCTGTGAGCAAGCCCGTCGCTGTTGTCACCGGGGGAAGCCGCGGCATCGGTCGCGGCATTGCCGAAGAGCTTTCAAGAACTCATCAGGTCGTCGCCACCTATAACTCAAACCGTGAAGCCGCGGAATCGCTTGCGAAGGCGACCGGAGCCGCCCTGTTCCCGTGCAATCTCGCGGATCGGGCATCGCGCGAGGCTTTCCTGGCGGACTTGGCGAAGCGGTTTCCCCGCATTGATTTGCTGGTCAACAATGCCGGCATGGCGCCGCGCGTCAGGGCGGACATCCTGGACGCGGGCGAAGAGAGCTTCGATGAGCTACTCGGCACAAACCTCAAAGGCCCGTATTTTTTGACGCAGGCGATTGCTCGGTTCATGGCGGGCCAGCGGCACGGGAGAATCGTATTCATTTCATCGATCTCCGCGTTCACGGCCTCGGTGAATCGAGGCGATTATTGCATCTCCAAGGCCGGGCTCAGCATGGCCGCCAAGCTGTTCGCAGCGCGCCTTGCGCCGGTGGGTATTGGAGTTTTCGAGATCCAGCCAGGCATCATACGAACAGACATGATTGCCGGTGTCGCCTCCGCGTACGAGGAGAAGATCGCCAACGGCCTGCTGCCGCAGCGCCGAATGGGCGAACCGAACGATGTCGCGCGGGCGGTTCGCGCTATTGCGGACGGACTGCTGGATTATTGCGCGGGACAAACGCTGCACGTCGACGGCGGATTCCATTTGCGGACGTTGTAGCCGGATGCCGCACCGCCGACGCTCAGTATAACGAGATTTTGAGGCGTCCCATGCCGCGGCGCTATCCAGTTCGGGAAAATTCACCTTTGTTATCAAGCAGTTAGGCCTTACCTAATCGTTTCGCATGCTAGCTTCTAGGCAGGAATAACCTCAGCAAAGGGGCTGATGGATTCATGCGAATACGATTTTTTCAAACATTACCAGCTCTCCTGCTGGCCGGTTGTGCGTTCGGGCAGACGCAGCTCGACTTACGCACACAAAGTAAAAGCGTCGATTTTTCGTCTTCACCCTCAACTCGCCCCGTGCAAGTGGGAACGACGCTGCCCGCAAGCTGCCAGACCGGGCAGCTCTTTTTTAAGTCGGATGCTACGGCCGGGTTGAATCTATATGGCTGCACGGCAACCAACGCATGGACAGTGCAAAGCGGCGGGGCGCCCGGCACGGCCGCCACGATGATCAGCCAACTGGGCGACCTGCAGGTGACGCGCACTTCAAACACGGTGCTAACCATCGGCGCAAGTTGTTCGACGGCAACGCCCTGCAACGTTCATTTTGGCACCACGGTTTATTCAATTGCTTCTACGTCGACAGCAACTATCTCCGGTTCCGCAACCGGAATGCTGTACATCTACGTCACGAATGCCGGCGTCCTGACGGTGGGAAGCAATCTCAGCGTGGCTTGTTCGAGTTGTAGCGCGCAATCGGGCGTGACCTCGTTTCCACCCGACAGCATTGCATTGGAGACATGGCCGGTGACGAACGGTGCGTTGAATGCCGCGGGCGGCCAGGATTTCCGGGCACTACTCGGAACAAAGAACGTCGTTGCCGGACAAGGCATCGTGACAACGGACGCGAACGGCAGCGCGGTCGTGAGCGTCGATTCAACGCTGATCGGATTGCGAGTCGCGACGCCCGGAAGCTCGACCAGCGCTTGCGACGCGGGGTCGTGGTCCTACGACGCCAACTACATTTACATTTGCACCGCTCCTAATACCTGGCGAAGGGCGCAGCTCGCGTCATGGTAAAGCGCTTCGTTCTTTTAACGGCGGCGGCCGGCGCGGCCGCGATCGCAAACGCGTCTACCATTCCGGTCCGCTTAGTGGGCGTTACGTCGACACAGGCGATATTTGCGTACAACGCTCCGGATAATAACGCGTGCAGCGCCATTGCTATCGACGCGTCGGACAACACGGCTCACGATACCGACGCGACCCTGTTTGCCGGCGCGGACAGCGATGTGCGAACGGGTAACGTCGCGAACGGAATGTCGCGAATCGTGGTTGTGGGGCAACGCAAATCCGATCTAGCTCTGGATGGCAGGATGTATTCGCGAGCGTTGCAGGCTGACGCAGCGTACCGGCTTGAGGTGAACTGCGATGGCGGTTCCAGCACCGGAAGCGTCGCGTTCCGGACCCGCACGATTCCGCTAGGCAACTCGGCGCCCGATCCGTTTCCATTCAACAGCA
The DNA here is from genome assembly GCA_000381625.1 of Bryobacterales bacterium KBS 96. Lineage (GTDB taxonomy): Bacteria > Acidobacteriota > Terriglobia > Bryobacterales > Bryobacteraceae > KBS-96. The sequence goes on along the minus strand of KB906767.1, from coordinate 3,856,894 downwards.
ACGGTTATGGCAACTACGGATATCCGACGGTCGATTTTTCCGACACGAGCAAAACATATATCGATCCACAAACAGGCATTCTGCTGAAGAGACTAACGACTCCTGGATACGGCAGTCCCGGCCAACATGTCTCGCTGACTCCGCTTTACGCATATGATCTGTCAGGAACGTGGAACAATCCTCAAAACGTGCTTGCCGATGATGGCCAGTACGCGAACTACTCGGGCGCGGGCGGCCCCTCGGATGCGCTGTTTATCCCCACGCCTACGGCTGAAGGCCAGCGCGCTTATATGGATTATTCGGAAAACTACGTCGACGACATGCTGGCGCGTCTGAAGGGCTATGGCGATCAAGCCAATGCAGTCGATCGGACGATGAACGCCTGTATTACACTCGACGCTGGGCAGACATGCACTGGCCGCACAATCAGCCTCTTGCTGCCGCTATTGAATGCGGCGGAAGTGACAGGGCCGGGTTCGTATCCAACACCTTTTTTTAACGGTTGGGGCTCGCCCAATATTCCGGTGGATTCCATGGCCGCAGATTTCGCGGGAAACAGCCGCAGCGTCTCGGCGAGTCATACGCTCGTGATCAACACGACGCCGCTCCTGCTGGGAACTTATCAATACGCTTTCCCGAGTGACTTACAAGACGGCGATCACATTCACATCGCCGGCTCGGCGCCCACTTGCCCGGATAACGATTGCACAATCACGGCCGGCATTGACGCCACGCATCTTTCGATACAACAGGACCTCGGCAGTTCATTCGCTGGGGCGAAAACGACGCTTACAAGCGGGATTAGCGCAGGAGCAACCTCCCTGACCGTGGGCGACACATCGGAATTCGTTAAGAACTTCTACGGCTATCCGATGTACGCGCTGACGATTGAATCGGATGCCGTCCAGTGTACGTCGTTATCCGGCTCTACTTTTTCAGGTTGCTCGGGTATTAACAGCAATCACTTGGCGGGCGTGGCCGTGACCAGCCAATCCTTCATTTTGACCAACTTCGGTTTGAAGATCTGGAAACAGACAAGCGCCGGTGCCATTCACATCGATTCGGTGAAGTACGATTACGCGAGCTCAGCCGACTACACGGTGGGTTATGAGGGCCAGGGGCTTGTTTGCTCCGGTTCCGTGACGGCGACTTATGCGGCCGACGGCATCACACCGTTAAGCGAACCGGCGACTGGTTCTATTTGCATTTTCAGTGATATTTGGGGTAATCCATTTCTCTATTTTTTTAACAGCTCCAATGGCGAATTACGGCCTATCGCACGCCTGTCCTCGAGCGGCGTTGCGCAGGATAGTTCAAATCCGCTGTTGTTCTATCAATACGACGCAAGCAGTCACAACATTCAGAGTTGCGCGTATGACGCGGCGAACGGAAAATTCCGCAGCATGCCGCTCGACTACTCTCCGGCGACGAATCCGTACCTGACGTGTACGGGGAATTTGACAGCGGGCGCGGGAAACGATGTCGTCAGCCAGATCAAGGGGAGTTATCCACAGATCGACATGAATTACTGGGGCCCGCCGCAGTTCAGCAGCGTACTGGGCGGAATCGCCACGTTCCAGATGCGCCCCACACAGAACGCGCTGGCCTGGGCATGCTTTTTCGACCTGACAAAAGCGGCCGGCGAGCAACTGCTCTATTGCAGCGATACATGGAGCCACTATCCCTTGCGGTGGGGCGGCATGCACGGCGGCTTTGATAACCGCACGGCCGATGGCTGGTTGACCTTTTCCTTAATGAGCAGTCTGGAATCACCAAACGAGACGGGCGTGGGGCAATATACAATGCAAATCAACCAGATCTATAACGACGGGGGATCAACATCGCTGTCGAGTTCATTCGTTGACCCGTCGACTTGCGAGCAGCTCGGCGTCGGCGATTCACGATGGTTGTCGCAAGGAGCAACGGGGCACAACTGCATTAAGGTCAATGTAAAAGCCGAACCGGTAGACACAAATCCACCACAGCAGGATCTTATATCGAATGCGAATCCGGGAAGCCGTCCGATGGCGTGGGCGCATAATGCATCATCCTGCGGCGGAGATGGAACCACATCTCACTGCTGGTCGTATCTGCAGCCGATTGGCGAAGGCGACTGGCTGAGGGACCTATCCGATCCGGGCGGCGACGCCGGCGCGGAACGATTTCTAGTTGCTAAGAAGACGCCCCTCGGCGACGGCAGCATCGACCTTGTGTTATCGCGCGCAGCCTCGACGGCGCCAGTTTCATTGTGCGCCGGCTCAAAGACGAGCCATGCCGCCGGATTCACATTTATGGTGGATCTACCATTCGGATGCGCAGGTAACGAATATTGGATCAACGCGGGCGATCCGGCGCATACGATTTATGCGGACAATCCGGTACCGTACGGAGCGCACACAAATCTGCAATACGATTCGGCATCGGGATCGTTCACGCAGTGGACACCGTACGCTTATGGACTCGGTGGGAATGTGCCGGGGCAATACGGATTCGGGTATGGAGTGCGAAGCGGACAACTTCCTTTGTTCTTTTCAAAGGAGTACGATTTCGGCATTGAGATGGGATATGCATTCAGCGGCAGCTTGACTGGCATCGACTCCGTACAGACGCACCCAGGCAGTTTGGTCGCTTACGACGGGGCAGGGAAACGCTCCATCAGCGGCTTGGACGCACGACCGCTGGGCGGGGCGACCGGCGGCGATCCGCTCGCCTGGTACGACACATTGACGCCCGTCTCCGGAACACAGCATGTCTATAAAATCAGCCTGCCGCTGCAAACGCCGGGAGGACAACCGCTGCCCAACACTGGCCTGGATCGCAAACGACGCGCGCTAGTCGGTTGGTACGGGCATACGCTGCTGAAAGACATCAGTGGCCCTGGATCGCAAATCACAGACGCAACCGTGGATTCGTTCTGCATCGCGGACTTCGCCGGCGAGTGCGTTGCAGGATCGCAGAAAGGCGATCAGTTTGTGAGCGTGGCGAACGTCGATACATCGGGAGAATGCACGATCTGGTACGTACGCAAGACCCCGTGCCTGGCGAGCCTGCCGAACGAGGTTGCACGTTATGTGCAATACGACGTATCGAGACCCGATCCTACCGGCATGCGCTGGCGTGTGCTGACTTCATTGTGGGGCGGACCCGGTAGAACCAACAACTACGCCAACATTCACGGAACGGACGGAACGGGATGGGTATTCGGCGTGGGCAAGTGGGTGAACGGCGTCCGCAGCGAGATTTTCGGCGCGGAGCTGCCGGCATGGCAAATCGATTCGCAATACCGTGGCGATTTCATCAAAGTGCCCGTTACGCTGGGCGGCAGAAGCGGGGACTCCGTGAGAATTCGTTTCGGCTACGACGCAAACCTCTATTGCACCAGCCGGAAGGAATCGTGTTCGACAGGCGCAACGAATGGCGATGCATTCGCGTGGTTGTCCGAGCCCATCAACTGGCAATCATGCGGCACGGGTTGCACGGTGACGATTCCGGCGATCAGCGGCAGGGTGCTTTATTACGCGGTCGACCGGAAAGACGCGTCGGGAACAATCGTTTCGGGTGGAGTGCAGGCGGTTGCGGTGAATTGAAAGGCTCGGGACGATCACGCTCGGGCCGGCTCGTGGCCGGCCTTCTGGGGCGCTTACGCTTCCGGCTCAGATTCAAGGTTTTTCATCGCCTTCCGTGCGCGATGGTTCATGCGATACAGCTTCCGTATATCGCAGTTCCCGCCAGGTGTGCGGGGAATGAAAGCGGCCGCGAACCGGCTTCCCCGCCACTACGGTGAAGTACGTTTTACTGACAAAATCGATCTGCTGCCGGTCGTCTTCGATCGAGCAACCGGCAGCATAGGCTCCAGGCGGCAGCGTCAATTCATCGGTTGAAAATTCGATTGCTCCCGTACCAGCAGGAAGATGTAGCGGCAGATCTATCGTCGTAAAATGACTAGCGACAGTCCAATCGCCCGACGCATAAAACAACACGCTGATGGCTGCATGTTGAACCGGATGCATCACTTCATATTCGACAATGGCGCACGCCGGGAATCCGGTCTGTAACTCGGTCGTGGGCCTTCCGCTCTCATCGAGAAACGTGAATGCGGTCACTCGCGCCGGCTTGCGCGCGTTCACAAGTTCACTCTCTTCGACACGGTTGCGCTCACGGCCGAGCAGCGCGTATTCGGAGATTACTTCAGACGGTGTTCCCTCGGCAATCAAGCGCCCGTGATTCAAAAGCAGGCCGCGATCGCAAAGCCGGCGAACGGAGGCGAGATCGTGAGAAATGAACACGATGGTTGTGCCATTCGCTTTCAACTCCAGAATCCGTTCCTGGCAGCGTTCCTGAAATTTCGCATCGCCGACCGCGAGGACTTCATCAAGCAGCAGAATATCGGCATCGAGGTGTGCGGCTATGGCAAAACCGAGCCGCACATACATTCCCGATGAATAGCGCTTCACCGGAACATCCGCAAAATTAAGAACGCCCGCGAATTCGAGAATGCTATCCAGCTTATTATTGATCTCAGCCCGGCGCATGCCAAGGATAGAACCGCTGAGATAGACATTTTCTCGTCCAGTCAATTCCGGATGAAAACCGGAGCCGACTTCGAGCAGCGCAGCAATTCGTCCGCGAATGCGAATCTCGCCCTCGGTTGGAGACGTGATATTCGAAATGAGCTTGAGAAGCGTACTCTTGCCCGCGCCGTTGTGGCCGATGATTCCAAGCGCTTCACCGGAGCGCACCCCAAAGCTGACATCGCGAAGCGCCCAAAAACTCCCGGAGCGCCGGCCGAACCAGCGCAATTTATCGAGAAGCCCGCGATTCGAGCTACGCCCGGCTAGGCGGTACCGCTTCGAGACGGAATGGAACTCCAGATCGTACATGGCGTTCAGATGACGTCCGCCATGGTGGCTTCGGATGTTTTGAAATACAGATAAGCCAGGGGCAGAAGCAGCATACAGACAATGACACCGGGCAAGAGAACAGCCATATTCATCGTTCCGTGCTGAAGAATCACGCGGCGGAAATTCTCGACGACGCCGGCCATTGGATTTAATGAATACCAGAATACAAAGCGGTCAGGAACGATCGAGTACGGGTATACAACCGGAGTAGCGTACATCCACAGTTGAAGGAGCAGGCCCATGGCGATGCCGATATCGCGGAAGCGAACCTGAAACGCCGAAAGCAGAAGCGCCATCGCTAGTGAAAAGAGAACCGCCACGAGCATGATGGGACAGACAAGCAATGCGCCGGCGGTGAGCGACACATGATAGGAGCCAAGTAGCGCCATTAGGATGACGGAAGCGATCAGAAAATCGAAAAACGCCGCGAGCACGTAAGTGAGTGGCAGAATTTCACGTGGGAAATAGACTTTAGTGATCAAATTATTGTGCGCAACGAGGCTACTCGCGGATGTTGTCACCGCGGTTGAGAAAAAAGTCCAGGGCAGGAGGGCCGCATAGACAAACACGGCGTATGGGCCGCCTTCGTGCGGCATCTTCACCACTACCGAGAAGATGATCGTGTAGACAATCATCAACAGTAGCGGCTGCAGCACGGCCCAAGCAATGCCGAGCGCGCTCTGCTTGTATCGCACATTGATACGGTGGATTGTGAGCGTCAGCAACAGATCGCGGTAGTGGATCAGATCCCGCGCGCCGCGGACAATTGTCAGCGGCGAAAACGTAGCCGGCCGGATGACTTTCGTTCGCCGAAGCTGGTTGCTGCCGTTCATTCAACTCCCCTGGTGTTCCATTCCCCGGCGCCGGCGACTTCAATGCTTTCCGGCGCTCGCGCCTTGAAGAAACCGCGACGCAGCAGCCCGTCCCGCGCATCGTGTAACCAGCCGAGAAGCTGCGGCGACCAGCGTAAGAGAAGCAAAATACCGGATATCTTTAGACTGGGACGATGGCATTGATACTGCTCGATGTGCTGCCGGGCTTTCGTCCAGTTATGTAGCTGCACGGCTTGTTTGCCGAGCAATAGCTCGCGCTCCATTTGTACCGCCACGCGCCGCGCCTTCAGGCTTTTTGCCTCCTCATCACTCAACGCGAGGCTTCGTTCGATCTTGTCCAGAACACGAACGATCCATTCACATGTCCGAAGCGCACTGGACGTTAAACTTCCAGCTCGTTTCCGGTAATGCACCAATGGAATGCGGTGATAGGCAATACGGCCGCCGCTTTTCAGGATACGTAGCCATAAATCGAAATCCTCCGACGTCCGGAAGTCCGGATCGAAGTTTCCCGCCCGGAGAATCGCCTCTTTACGAATGAGCGCCGAATACAAGATGTTGACGTGCCCAGACATCAGCCGGCAAAACGTAACTTCACCGCGCGATGGGCTATATTCCATCAGTAGCTTGCTTTCGAGCGAAGCGTCTCCAAAGTAGTATCCGTTTGGATAGAGCATATCCAGATCTGGCTCGGCGCTCATCCTTGCCAGCTGCGCCTCCAAGTAAGTTGGCTCCCACCAATCGTCGGGATCGAGTTGCGCAATCAGCGGAGCGCGCGCCGCAAGCACTGCCGTACGCCGCGCCGCCCCGACGCCACCGTTCTCCTGGCGTTGGTAGCGAATCCTCGCCGCATAGCCTTGTAAGGTGGTTTCGAGCGCCGCAGTGTCCGGACATCCGTCGTTGACCACGATGATTTCGTAATCGGTGAACGTTTGCGCCAGGATGGAATCGAGAGCCTGTCCGATGTAGGCGGTCACCTGGTGAGCGGGAACAATAATGCTGACGGCAGGACAGGATTCAGACATGGGCTGCTCGTCTTATGCCGTATTGCGAAACAGGCGCTGATGGCGTTGCGAATTCGCGGAACCACAACTCCAACATCAAGAGCATCCAGAGCACATGATTGTGATCGCGGCGCTTCCGGTCGTGTTCATCAAGGAGGCGCATCAAAATCATCTCAGAGACGATGCCACGGTTCAGAAAAGAGCGGCTGGTGAGATGATCTCGCAAAAAACTGCGCAGCGATCCGCGAAACCAGTGTGCCAGAGGGACCGCGAAGCCTTTCTTGGGCAATCGGAGCAACTCGGCGGGCAGGCGCTCCGCCAGGGCGGAGCGAAGAAGTTGTTTGCCGCGTCCGTTCTTCATATTCCACGCAAGCGGAATCCGCATGGCAAATTCAGCCAGCTTGTGATCGAGCAGCGGGCAACGCACTTCGAGTGAATGCGCCATCGACATGCGGTCTACCTTCACGAGCATGTCTCCGGTCAACTGCGTCGTGGCTTGAAACTGAATTACCCGGCTCAGGATTCCGGCTTGATCGCCGGCGGGCACGTGGATGAAATTCCCATCGGCGCCTGAGCGTTTCCAGTCTTTCTGCAACAGTGCTTCGCAGGCCGCGTGCTGGGAATAGGCGAGATCGAAATACCGGTCCATGGGATCAGCGCGGCCCATCATATGGAGATAGTTCTTTCCGTAGGTTGAGTAAGGCAGCCGATCGGATATCGCCGTTAGGGCGTGGCGCAACACGAGCGGAATCCGATCGAACCGCCGCGCGCGATCTGCGTCGAACAGGCTATCGTAGCCGCAGAACAATTCGTCGCCGCCATCGCCCGTCAGTACAACTTTCACGTGTTGCGCCGCAAATTCGGAAACGATGTAAGTGGGAATAGCCGAACTGTCGCCGAAGGGTTCGTCAAAACAGCGGATTATTCGTGGGACGAGGTCAACTGCATCGGGGCGAACGATCAGTTCATGATGCTCGGTTTTGTATTTCTTCGCGATCAATTTGGCGGCCGGCAACTCGTTGAACCCAGCTTCGTCGAAACCAATGGAGAACGTCTTCACGGGCGCACTCGATTGCAGGGCCATCGACGCAACGACAGAAGCCGAATCGAGTCCGCCGCTGAGGAAAGCTCCGAGCGGCACATCGGCGATCATGCGAAGACGCACGGATTCATCAAATAACTTGCGTAATTCGAGAGCGGCTTGTTTTTCGGATTCAGGCGGCGCCTGTCCACAGGACGCGGGCAGCTTCCAATAGCAACCTTCGCGATGGTCGCCGCGAATAGGAAAGGCGAGCCAACCGCCGGGCGTAAGCTTTCGAACTTGCCGATATGGCGTGGCGGGCTCCGGGATATAGCCGAGTTGCAAATAGAGCTGCAGAGCTTCGCGATCGAGATCGAGCGAAACTCGCGCGGCGTGCAGGCATTTCAACTCACTCCCAAACCATAGGCCATTCGGCAGAAGTGCATAGTAGAGCGGCTTTTTGCCGAAACGATCGCGGGCTAGCAGTAACTCATTGCGGCGTGCATCCCAGATGGCAAACGCAAACATGCCGCGAAGGCGAGCGATGCTGGCTTCGGCGGCATCCTCGTAGAGATGAACCAGCACTTCGGTATCACTGTTAGTACGGAACCGGTGACCGCGTGCGATCAGATCCTGCCGCAGCTCACGGTAGTTATAGATCTCGCCGTTCAAAACGACCGAGAGGGTTCCATCTTCGTTCGCGATGGGCTGATGACCGGTGTCGAGGTCGATGACGCTTAGGCGGCGGATGCCCAGCGCGCAGGGACCATCTACGTAATATCCTTCATCGTCGGGCCCACGGTGACGAATCTGGTCACACATGAGCCTGACCGCGGCGTGTTCGGCGACACCTTCGCGCAGAACGAAACCGGCTATGCCGCACATAGCGGCGCCGGCCTGCGAAATTGCATCCGCTGACAATTATCGCAGGGATGGGAAGATCTGAGACTCGGAAGTTGACTCGGAGACTCCTTTTGCGACATACTTCCCCCAGACATCTCGGTATTTCTTATGCCGCGTGAAACGCTCCAGGGGACACTGGACCTCCTGATCCTCAAAACGTTGGCTCCTGGTTCTGAGCATGGATACGGCATCACTTGCTGCATTCTGAACGCCTCTCAGAATCAGCTTCGGGTCGAAGAAGGCTCGCTCTATCCAGCCTTGCGCCGCATGGAAGCCGACGGCCTGATTAAGGCAGAATGGAGAGCGTCGGAAAATAACCGGCGCGCGCGTTACGACCACGTCACCAGAGCAGGCAAGAAGCATCTTGCCGAAACGGTGGAGCGCTGGCGCCGGAACACCGCGGCCGTTTCCAGCTTTCTCGACTTCGCCTGAGAATCGTCATGCTGCGTAGATTTTTCAATTTCTTCCGGCCAGACCACCTCGAAGCCGAGATGCGCGAGGAACTCGAGTTTCACCGCTCCCAGACCAGTGGTTCGCTCGGCAATGTCACGTTGATTCGGGATCGAATGCGAGACGCCAGCACCATCAACTGGCTCGAGACCACGTGGCGCGACCTTCGCTACGGCATTCGTCAGCTGCGTAAAGCTCCTGTTCTCGTAGCGGTTGCCATGCTTTCTCTCGCGCTCGGCATCGGCGCCAATACGGCTATTTTCACGCTGATCGACGCAGTGATGCTTCAATCTCTGCCCGTGCGCGATCCCGGCCATCTGGTTCTTTTCAACGACGACATCTCGACCGGCGTATATAGCGGCGACGATTTCCCCAGCAACGAGTTTTCCTATCCCTCTTTTCAATACCTTCAGGCGCACAACGACTCGTTCGTAAGTCTCTGCGCTTTCCGTCAGAACACAGACCGGGTCGTTATGCATATTGCGGGAACGTCCGAAGCAGGCCCGCAGCAACGCGCGAACGCTCATCTTGTCTCAGGGAACTATTTCGAGACACTTGGCGTAAACGCCGCTCTCGGCCGCTTACTCAACACCTCTGACGATACTCTTTCCGCGGCTCGCGTCGCGGTCATTAGTTATGGCTTCTGGCGGGATCGTTTCAATCTCGATCGCTCGGTCCTCGGTCGGTCGGTAGTCTTAAACGACGTCTCCTTCACCATCGTCGGTGTTACGGATAGCAGTTTCTTTGGCGAGCGCATCGAAAATGCTCCCGACTTTTGGCTCCCGCTTTCCACCCAACCGCAAGTTCTGCAGCGCGATGCCTGGTCCAACAGCCGCGCCAAGTGGCTGACGGCGCGCGATGTGTATTGGCTCAATTTCATGGGGCGTCTCAAACCGGGCGTTAGCCTTGAATCTGCGCAGGCTTCGGTCAATATTCGTCTGCGCCAGTTTTATTCGGAGCAGGCCGGTTCGCAACTCTCGCCGGCCACCCGCCGGAAAATCGAAAATATTCACGTCGAGCTCAAGCCTGGTGGCGGCGGGATCTCCGGCCTTCGCTACCTCTATTCGAAGCCCCTTCACATCTTGATGGCTGTTGTCGCGCTTGTGCTGTTGATTGCCTGTGCCAACGTCGCAACGCTTCTGCTCGCTCGTGCTTCAGCACGGCGTCAGGAGTTCCTTGCGCGGCTTGCGCTGGGCGCTTCGCGCACCAGACTGCTTCGCCAGGTTCTTACCGAGAGCGTCTTGTTATCCGTGCTCGGCGGCATGGCGGGCGCAGCTTTCGCTTGGTGGTGCGTCCGCCTACTTGTGATCCTCTTGCACTTCCCTGCCGTAGCTAAAGTGAGGCCCGATCCAGCCGTCCTGGGGTTCGCAGTTCTGCTCTCGGTTCTGAGCGGCATCTTGTTCGGCATTGTGCCCGCTATAAAGTTCAGCCGCCTCGATCCCCGGCCGGCCAATGCCGCCCGAATGGCGAACTTCGGCCATCTGCGCTTTACAGGCCAACATGCGCTCGTCGCGTTGCAAGTTGCTTTGTCGCTCATCCTGCTGCTCGGAGCTGGTCTGCTGGTTCACAGTCTGCTTGCTCTGGAGAACCAACAACTTGGATTCCGCCGCGAGAACATCTTACTCGTCGGAACTGATGCCGATTTGGCCGGCTATCAGCCGAATAAACTGTTCACGCTCTATCGAACGCTCGACGAGCGCCTCAATCAGCTTTCCGGGGTCATCTCGGCATCAGTAGCCCGCTTCGCACCCGAAAGCGGCAATACGTCCTATTACAAATTTGCAATGGCGGGATACAGCCCTGGTCCTGATAAAAAGATGGACCTCTCCGATTTGCCGGTCGGTCCTCATTTCTTCGAGACCCTTGGCATGCCGTTGTTGCTCGGGCGAGGCATCGATGCTCGTGACACGCCGGAATCCACTCCGGTAGCTGTTGTCAACGAGACTTTTGTTCGCCAGTATTCACCAAACCAGAACCCGATCGGCCGGCGCATTTCGCTGGGATCGCCCTTTAAAGAACCTGGCTTCGAGATTGTTGGTGTGGTCGCCGATTCCAAATATCACGACCTGCGGGGAAATGTGCAACCGATGGGGTTTTTCTCGATTTGGCAGCGGCCGGTGTCTGGTTTCGAACTGGTGCTCCGCACATCTGGCGCGCCTGGGGGAATTGCTTCCGAAGTTCGCCGTGTGCTGGACCAGACGAATAGCAGATTGCCCGTTCTGAACGTAACCAGCTTAAACGCTCAGGTTGAGCAGTCATTAAAACAGCAGAAGACGATCACCAGTCTTTGCAGTATCTTCGGAGTTCTCGCCCTAATTCTTGCATCTATCGGCATTTATGGAACGCTCGCATACTCGGTAGCTGGCCGCGTGAGTGAAATTGGCATACGAATGGCCATCGGAGCGCAACGACAGAACGTGATTTGGCTCGTCTTACGCGATTCCACGCTTTTGATTGCGATCGGCGTTTTTGTAGGCCTGCCGCTCGCGCTGGGCGGCACGCGCTGGATTAAGAGCTTCCTGTTCGGCGTTCCGGCGTTGGATCCATTAGCGATGGCTGGCGCTGTTCTTTTGATCTTACTTTTGGCGTCATTCGCCGCTTACCTTCCCGCTCGTCGAGCTGCCAGAATCGATCCGATACGCGCCCTTCGACACGAATAGTACGACGCCTTGGCAAGAGAGTCGCGTGTCAAATCGCGGGCGGTTCGTAGCCGGCCGTGTCCGGTCACGAGCGAAGCGGAAAGAAATGCGGGTGTTGTTTTAACGGCCCGAATCCGCGGCTCGACCCCACTCGGGGCCGGTCATCTGAATGCTCCAGATCGGGCCACCTACGTACAGCGCCTCGTCTGCTCTGACGAACGCCGGCGCTCCCTCCCTGACCACCCAAATCTTCGCGTCGGCTGGCTGTTTGCCGATCAGCGGTGCAATCAGTCCAATGACGCCGCCAATTTCAACCTTCACCCGGAAACGAATCGCTTGATGGCGAGCGCCAGCGACTGAAAATGTTTCGTCGCCATCGGGCGTGATCGAGAGATGCACAAGCCGCGGCTTGGGAGAAGCTCCGAGATAGGAGACTTTGGTCTCCTTTGCATCGGGCGAGATGTTCTTCAAGAGATCAAGAATAATGCCATTGGCTAAATCAGGTGGAAGATCCAGGTGCTCGGTCTCCACTTTTTCGCGGTTCTTGTCTTTATAGCGGACTGTGACTTGGCCGGTAGCCATGTTGACTAGAACATTTGTCGGGTTCGGGAAGCTCGGCCCTTTCTGAATGTGGTGGTCGCTGATGAGTCGAAAGGCGCCATGTTGAGAAAAGACAGTCGTGTCGTCGTCTACTGAGCCATCCTTAAAGCGAAAAACGAGATGGGACACCACCTTGTTCCCATGAATGACCTCGGTGAGATCACCTGCCGCAAGCAGCTTTCCCTCCAGACTGCGCAGAGCCAGAAAACCGTGGGTAGTTCCTTCCGGATAGCGTACAGGTATGGATTCGGCTGACAAGGGGCCGCGCTCGAGCAAAATGGCAATGAATAGACAGCGGCAAACCCACATCAGCAGAAAGCGGTCAATGACAGGTCTCACGTTATGATAGTGCCGGCTGTCGCGTTCTGGTTCTGTACAGATCATCGAGATCGGTAGAGAGTGGCTCAGATTCTGGAATGTGTCGTTTGCTGAGGCCGCATACAGTATAGACGTCGAAAAAAATTCCGTGTTATCACCTTGGCGCACGACAAAATCTACCAGTTCCGCCGACGGGCTTGAAACCCACGGAAACGTCCGGCAACAGATAGAATCGAGCGCCCATCGTTTCGAAGAGGCAGCTTACTGCATACTATTGGTTCGAAGTGCCTTCGCCACCGCTGCGCTGTTCCCCGGCCCCCCTCACGTCCGGGTGACCCGCTTCCGCCGCGGCTTTCTCAATTTCGGAGTTCGCCTCGCCGCCGCTAAAAATAGCCGCACCGGTTGGATAAAGCCACAGCAAAAGCGTGGCCACCGCGTTCAGTCTTCCATAGACCCTTGAAGAACCGAAGTGCTCCTGGTACATCCGAAGCAGCAGTGTAGAAGGAACCATAATGTGACTGCGATAACCGCGCCGGGCATACTCCATTGCCATCGCCGATCTTTTAAGTTCGGCCCGAAGCGATAGAGCGAGGCGAATGAGAAGAGAAGCAGGATCGCGATAATCGTCCACTGTACGATGCGCCAGAGAAATTCGAAATGGGCAGCCGCTCCAAGATGCCGGCCGAGCAGTTTACCGCCTCGATTGCCGTAAACGATCGCGGTGAGCGCAACCAGGCCCAGCAGACTCAGAGAAATCGTCAGTGAGAACATGATTAACAAAATCCGCCACCATGGGCGCATTTCTTCGACCTCGTATGCCTTATTCAAGCCGGTCATCACGGCCCACATTCCGTTTAGAGTTCCCCAAGCCGCATACACGGCTGCCAGTATGGCTCCGGCGCCGAGGACGGATCCTACGCTTATCTGCTGTATGGTCTGCATCATTAACGCCGATGCATCCGGAGGAAGAACCTGCTTGAAGGAATCGAGGAGGGCGTCGCGCCAGTCAGATGCGCCGCCGACGGTCCCGCCGAGCAAAATAAGCAATAAGAGCAGCACGGGGAAGAGGGCGAAGAAAAAATAAAGCGCCATCCTGGCCGACTGCCCGAAGATCTCATCGTCCCAGCTCTTGCGACACGTGCGTTTGGTCAACTCCAGCCAGGAAAGTCCTCGCAGGCTCCATAACTTCGCCATAGTTCCAGCCTTAAGCAGCAACGCCTTTCACCGGATCAATACGAGAGCCGATGCTATCCCAGAGAGCCGTTCCCGTTTCCGGAGCCAGCGAGTCGAGATGGGCATTACGCACCAGCCTAACTCTTCGAGAACCGAGGTCAAACAATTACACCTAGTTTTTTGCACCGTGTGCGGTCCTGTTGGGATACGTCCAGCTATTAAGGATTACTATTTACTTTTCGAGGGCCCGATCCGTGAAGATGTAAAACGCCCTATCGATTTCGAATGTGTTTGATGTTCTGATCAAGCGTGGCCAAATAAACGGAGCGAAGCGTTTGCCTGCGACATGAGTAGCCGGTCGAACGGGTCCGGGTGAAAAAAGCGCACGTTATTGAGCCCCGGGATGTGTCCTGGTAATCGATTGGCAATTCCATATACGAAAAGGCCTTCATCGTCTGATCGAGCTGATCCAATGAGAAGTTGAAACGTGAGCCATGTTTTTCATGCTTAATCTGGATTTCCCAGACACTACTTCTCCTCGTTCGGCAGCTTCGACCAATTGAGACAGCCTGGTCTTTGCTTCGAGCATATTAGCTTCGATCACGACCTGATATTAGCTAAGTCAAATGAGATAACCTGCTCTCCATTCTGTCTGCCGCGAAGCGAGAATTCGAACCGCCGTCCATCATCATGAATCCGCGCTTGAACGTCGTCACGAAGCCGGATTACCGATGCAAATCGCGCTGGCAACTCACATTCTTTTCGGATGCGCAGTACCGGCGCAGACTGTTTTTGAGCATAACAATGGGAACGCCAACCGGAAATCAGTTCGGGTGTATCGAGCGACACCAGGAGGCCGGCGGCGGAATCGTCGCCGAAATGCCAGAATTGCTCCAGGCTATGGCTACCCGGCGGTCCGCTGATTTCGTCAACTATGATTAGAGCAACAGGATCGACCGCCGCCCCGTTAACGGTCTGCACGTGCCGGCGATGAGTGAACCCACGGTACCCGCATTCCGCTTGCAGGACGCCTCCGGCTTCATTCCTAGTCCATTGCAAAATGCGGACCCACGGGGCGTGCATCCAGCGGAACGGGTTCACGGGATCTGCCTGATCCAATTCGTCGATGCGAACCGTGTTGTGGGCAGCGGTTCCCCGGAAATGATTGCGTTCTTGCCCTAGGTAAGTGAACGTGCCGGGATCGATGAGAATTTCGCGATCCCCTACCGTGACAGTTACACCAAGCACCCCGGCATGGCTATGTCCGGCAGCGCCGGAACCGAATGGTCCGGCATCGACGATGACCTTGCACGATGGAGATTGCATGATGGCGGCGCCCGCATTGGGAAAAAGCCGGGATGCGGGCACACGGGCGGCGGCCACGGAAGGCTCGCAATCTAGCCACCAGCAGGCCTGGCTGTAGAAATCGGCTTCCTCACAAGTCCAGTCATTGCGGCTCAAAAATGCGGAGCATGTCGCCAGCGTGGCGCGGCCAAATTCGTCCCGTTTGCCATACGGAAAAAACCACCGGCCGCCATCGTCATCGCCAATAAACGGAAGCCGGCGATCATAGCCGAGAAGCGCACACAGGTAATCAGCCATCCGCGCTAGCTTGTTGAGGTACTGCTCCGATGGCTTAGCAAGCACTGCATGAAACAAGAGCATATCGAGCGCGTATAAGTGGTAGTAAGTCGACTGTTCGAAGTGACTACCGTCATCACGAACCTGCTTTTCCATTTGTGCTTCGGCCACTTCCGCGCCAATTCGCTTCCATTGCGCGGAAAAAGGTGCTTCCGGCACGGCAACACCGATGGCGTGCAATGCGACCGCTTCACCTAGTAAATGCGTATTGGGAGAAAAATAAAAGGATAGATTGTTTTCTATGTGCAGGCCGTGAACAAAAAGGCTCTCGCGTAAGCGAGTTATAAAGGAGACCGGAAGAGTATCGCCCGCGAGATGCAAGATCCAGATCCAGGAAAGCGCCCGAAACGCCACTTCTAGCGCGCTTACCCAGTTAATGCCGCGTTGAAACGGATTTTGTTCCCACCAGCTTTCAATTTGTCGAACAATTTCTTCCAGATATAACTTCTTATCGAATAGCACATATGCCTGCGCGAGTAACACAAGATGCTGATGCCTGTTCAGCTCCCAGATGAGTTTATGATCGCCGGCGCGAACCAAGTCCAGATACGGAACACGTCGAAAGTACCGCGTGTTCGTAACTTTCTTGTTAACGTAATCACGCCGCCAGTCAATCTCGGGTCCGATAACAATATAACTTTCAAATAGGGGGAGCCGATGCGCGAGAATATCGTCCGCGAGTATCTCTATGGGTTTGGCTAATTCCGTGCCGCGGAGGAGCGCCGCTATCGAAGCCGGCGCGGGAAATCCCGGCAGCGCCGGAATGCCGCCGCACGCCTTCCAATATGGGGGCTTATACAGCAGCTTGATATTGAGAAGCTCTTGACGGAGCCGATATGCAAGCTCTTGCGGAGTCCGCATGCGTCACGGCCGACTGCCCGCGATATCTCCCTGCGCTCTTTGCCCCGGATTGAATCCGTATTTTCGATAGATCGCTTGCCCGTCCGGACCTTTGACGAACTTCACGAATGCTTCGGACGCCTCGCGGTGCGGCGCCCCACGCATCGCGGCTATCACATACTGCGCTGTCGAATTCTGAGCCCGCGGGATCGACACAAGTTCGATTTCATGACCCAAGCGCTTCTGATATTCGCCTTCCGTAGACCAGACCGGAGCCGCATCGACAACGCCGGCCAATAAGTACCCCGCCGATTGGCGGTGGTGGATTTGCGTCAGGATCGTCGCCGAGTTTTTGGTCTTCACGTCCATGACGATGTGGCGCAACGCCGCGCCACCTGCTTTAACGTAAGCGGCCTGGATCTGCCGGGCGACGCCTTCGAACGCCGGATTGGGCATGGAGATCCGTATATCCGCCCGCGCAAGGTCCGACAGAGAATCAATGTGCTTTGGATTGCCTTTGCGGACCATCAAGACGAGATCGTTACTGGCATACGCGGCTATGGATTCGAACCACCCATGTTCCTCCTGTAATCGCTTGATGCTTGCCGCGCCGGCCGCAAAGACATCTGGCTTTAGCGAGATTCGCATGGACCCGACGACCAACGCCCCTTGCTCTATCTGCGCCGCCAACACCCCGGGCGGAATCGTCTCAACGAAAATGCGTTGGATTTCCGGATGCGCCCTCTTGAACGCATCGATTAGCTCGGGCACAACCATAAACTGATTTCCCGCGAGGAAGACGACGAGCTGTGGATCGGTCACATCGCCATAAAAATCCATCAACTGATCGATTCCCGGCGCCTGGAATGCTTTGCCGGAGAAATGTGCCAACCCGGGCAGAGGCGCCGTGGCCGCGAGGAAATCGGGCGCCGCGGTTACCTGCGCGATTCCGGAAGCCGCCGCAAAGAGCGCCGCGATCAGCGATAGTAACGTGCACTTCATCGTTGATTACCACGCGGCCTTTAGATACTGCCAGCCATCGTGCTGTTTCTTAACTACTTCGGCGACTCCGGACGGCACTACGGTAAATGAGGCCTGCACGCTACTAAGCGGGATATGCTTGCCCTCAAGCGAGTTATGGCAAGCCGCGAGAAAAACTCCTTCCTTACGCAGGCGCTCGAAATCCGAAGCGAAGCTGGCGCCTTGATCTTTCGTCACGGCCGCAATGCCAGGCCCATGCATGACAACTTCGACGTCGACGTTCTCCGCCCCAAGTGCCTCTATTAAGTGATCGACATTTTTGATGGTGCCGGCCCATTTCACGGGCTCCGGTTCCGTCATTTCGAAAACCACGTGGTAAGTCTTGGCCTTCGCGGCCGGCGCGGCATTCAGCTTAACCCAGATGGCCGCAGTTAGTACGAGCGGCAGCGTCATTAGAGTGGCGATTAGCTTGGTAGTCATATTAGATGATACTTTCTACAAATGGCCTTGGTTAGTAAGCGCCGATGTTAGTTGATTGTTACCAAGAATTACGTTACGGCGCGGGGCTGGTGGCCGGAAAGGGTCCATATTTGTGCTGCTCCTCGGAATAGCCATCGGGATACGGTCCATACGGGCTATCGAACGGTTTTGCCTTTAAGTTCGGATAGTCACGCTCAAGCTGGGCTTTGTGCGGGCGATCCTGCGAATCCATGTATGCCGCGACATCATAAGCCTCTTCCGCTGTTAGCGAAGGATTGTCTTTCGGCATATTGGCATAGATGTAGCCGGCAGCGGTGCGGACTCTATCCATGCCGGCGCCGTCGTTAAAACTGTCCGGCCCCCAAAGCGGCGGATACTTGTAACTCCTACCATCCTGGGCTTTCTGTCCCAGGCCATTTGCACCATGGCACACGGTGCAGTTTTGTTTAAATACAGCTTCGCCTACGCCCGGGTCCGCCCAACGGTCGAGGGAAGCCAGTTTCAATACGCCTTGGCCGTCGATGTGTTTCGTACCGCTCGGAACATCCGCGCTGAGCCAATCCATATAGGCAAGATAAGCCTTCATTTCGCGGCTGTCGTTCGGAAGGGCCTTGCCGTTCATGCTACGTTCGAAACAACCGTTTATACGCTCCTCTAATGTAATCGCGTGCCCGGCCCGGGCATTGAACTGGGGAAAGCGGCGCGTAATGCCGATAAGACCTAGTCCGTTTTGCTGTGTGCCGCCGTTCGCGTGGCAGCTCTGGCATGAAAGACGGTTGCCGGCGTATCGCATCTGTACGCCGGCGACATCCGGTCCCAAATAGAGAGGCGTGTCGTTGAAAAGCTTCTGGCCGTAGCGCACGAGTTCGCCCTGTTGACCCGCCGGCATCCGAGCCGGAAGCTTCCATTCCGTGGCGTCCGGCTCGCCGGCCGCATTCCACCATGGCAACGTAACAATATAGCCGCCCACTATCGAGAACAGCAGAATCACGCCCCCAAGCAGCAGGCCGGCCCTGACGTTTGGCTTCATCTCATTTGTTTCCTTCCGGCGCCATTGGCGCCGCAATTGATCGTTTCATCTCAGCACCCAGTATCGCGATATCCACACCGCTAAGTCCAAGCGGCATTCTCGATAAGCTATCAACGGAGCCGATACAAGGCGCCATGACGAAAGGAGGAAGGCTATAGAATGAAACGCAATGCTGTCTTATAAACGTGCTCTGCCGCTGTTTTCCGCGATCTTGATGGCCTGCGCCGTCAGCGCGGCCGAAATCCCTCGCCCCGAATTCCCAGAGCCGCAATTCGAGCGCGCCGAGTGGATGAGCCTCAACGGCCAGTGGACCTTTACATTTGACGATCGCGACGCCGGTTTGCAGCAAAGCTGGCAACTCGGCCAGCATGCCTTCTCGCGGCACATTACCGTCCCCTATTGCTTTGAAAGCAAACTAAGCGGTATCGCCGATACCAGCTTTCATCCCGTGTTCTGGTATGAAAGGGCGATCCAGATCCCCGCGAACTGGAAGAACCGCCATGTCCTATTGCATTTCGGCGCCGTTGATTATCGTGCCTGGGTTTGGCTGAACGGTCAGTTTCTAGGCCGTCACGAAGGTGGAGGCATCCCGTTTTCGTTCGACATCACCCGCCAACTGCGCGGCAGCAATAACCGCCTCGTGCTGCGTGTGGAAGATCCCCCGACCGACCTCTCCATTCCGCGCGGGAAGCAATACTGGAAGCCGAAGTCTGCAAGCATATTTTATACGCGCACCTCCGGCATTTGGCAGCCAGTCTGGCTGGAAGCGACAGGTCCACACCACCTCGACTACGTTCACGTGCAAGCCGGACAGGACGGCGTGGCCGAGTTTCACGGAGCGATCGATTCCATTCCCGAGCAGCCGCTGACAGTGAGCATCGACTTGCTCGACGGGACCGCCGTTGTGGGCCACACGGAAGCGCATACGACAGAAGACCGCGTTGACGCGAAGATCTCGGTGGCAAATCCAAAGCTCTGGTCGCCGGACGATCCGCATCTATACACGGTGCGCTATAAGCTGGCGAACGGCGCGCAAACGTTAGACCAGGTAGAATCCTACATAGGTTTCCGCACGATTGGGTTTACGGATGATCGCGCCACCATTAACGGCAAGCCATACTATCTGAAGTTTCTGCTCGATCAGGGTTACTGGCCCGACAGCATCCTGACGCCGCCCTCGGATGCCGCTATCAACAAAGACATCGATTACATCCTCAAAATGGGGTTTAACGGCGTTCGCAAGCACCAGAAGATCGCCGATCCCCGCTTTCTTTATTGGGCCGATAAGCGCGGCCTGCTGGTTTCAGGAGAAATTGCCGACGCCCAAGAGTTCAACGAAGACATCGTGCGCCGCTTCACATCGGAATGGGTTGGCGAAGTGAAACGGGATTTCAACCATCCGTCGATCGTGATCTGGAATGCGATCAACGAAAGCTGGGGCGTTCCGAACGTCGATCTCGACCGGCAGCAACAAGCGTATCTGAAAGAGTTGTACTGGTTGACGCACACGCTCGATCGTACGCGCTTCACCATCGATAACGAAGGATGGCAGCATACGAACGATACGGACCTGTTCGCGATTCACGATTACGAGAAATCGGGAGAGAAGCTGTACGAGAAATACAAAGACGTGACTCCGGAGAGCACGACGGTTCCGAAGAATGGCCGCGAGGCGCTGATTGCAGGTTATAAATACAACGGCTCGCCACTCTACCTTTCGGAGTTCGGCGGTATCGCATACATTCCGCCGGGTACGGAGGTTCCGGCTGAATCGTGGGGGTACTCGGGCGTCGAGAAGACGCAACAGGACGCGATGGCGCGATTAACGCAGCTCTATCAGGGCATTGCGAAGCTGCACAATTTCGCGGGCATTTGCTACACGCAGTTGACCGACGTGGAGCAAGAGGTCAACGGTTTATTGACGTATCACCGCCAGCCGAAATACGACGTCGAAAAAATCAAAGAATTGAACGACATGCTGCACTGAGGCGACCGCTGTCCGTCTGCCGCTCGGCTTGGCTTCGCCCGACGAAGGGGCTCGCCGCAGCACAACGGGTTCCGTGGCGCACTCGAATGCGATTCCAGCTGTGGCCAAGTGCCTCTCTTGTGTTCGATCGCCGCACTCAAGCCAGTTCCTATATGGCCGCGCACGGCGGCACGAACTTGCACCAACGCATCGCGCGAAATCCGCTCCACCTCGTGAGGACGACGTCGACACCTGATTTCGGACGACATCAGATTAAACCTAAACCAGCGAGCCGAATGTAAGGCGCCAAACATTTATCGCCGAATACACTGATCGTGGCCGTAAAGTACAGCGGCATCTTCCATTTGGCTCTGACCTCAGGAATCCTACAGGTCCCCGGATCTTCGGCGAGTAAGGCGCCCGCGATGTGTTGTGCGCTCCCGGTCCGGATCTCGACAAATACCGTCTTGGGGCGCCGAGGCCACGAGGTCATTTGCCGGATGGAATCGGGGCGACAAGAAGCAATTTCCGGCACGCCGTCCCTTGCAGCATGGCGCCCGTGCGAGTGCGGTTGGCCGCTTCGCGTGGGTCGCCGTCGAAGACGCTGATACTGCCGAAGATCAAGCCGTGGTGCTCGGCGGCCCGGCGCTACTGCTGCAGATGGAGCCTGAGATCGAAGTCATCGGACAAGCCCGAGACGGAGCCGAGGCTCTCCGGACGATTCAATTTCTAACCCGACGTTGTCCTGACCGATATCGAAATGCCGCAAATCACCGGGCTCGAACTGGCATCCGAATCAAAAGGTACGGCTGCCTGTCCGCACAATCCTCGTTACGACGTTTGGACGAGCCGGGTACTTGAGCCGCGCTGTGACGCCGGGGAGTTCCAGCTACCAGGTGAAGGATGCGCCGGCTAAGGCGCTGCCGCCGCTGTGCGGCGCATTCATGCGAAGGCAGAGCGCCATCGACCCCGAGTTCAGGGCCGAAGCTTGTAGAAAAGGGAACGCGTTCGCTGCTCACTTTGGGCGATTTACCGTCCGTCGTGGACAATTACCTCAAAAATACGCTGCAGATCGTCGAGCGAGTAATACTCGATCTCCAAGCGGCCTGACTTTTCAGACCGAGGATGGATCTTCACCTTTGTTCCGAGTGACATCGACATCTGCTCGATAGCGGCGCGAGTGTTCGGATCGACGCTTTGCTTTTCCTTCTCCTGCTTGGCGATAGGCTCTAGCGCGGGTGAAGTCAAGCGCTTTACTAGCTGCTCAGTATCACGCACGGAAAGCCCTGCAGCCACCACCTTCTCACAAGTTTCGATTTGAGAGGGCTGATCGGGCAACCCGGCAAGTGCGCGGGCATGCCCCATAGAAATGGCCCCAGCAATGAGGTTCTCAAGCACCATCTGCGGCAACTTGAGCAATCTCAGGAAATTCGTGATGGTGGACCGGTCTTTTCCGGTACGCTCGGCAATCTGCTCATGTGTTAGCTGATACTTGCCGATTAACTGTTCAAATGCCTGTGCTGTTTCGACCGGATTTAGATCTTCGCGTTGGATGTTCTCGATGAGCGCCAATTCAAGAATCTTGTTTTGGTCTACATTGCGGACGTAGACCGGGATTTCGGTGAGACCGGCAATCTTGGCGGCTCGCCAGCGGCGTTCGCCAGCCACAATTGCATAAGAATCGCCCATTTTGCAGACCGTGATTGGCTGGATGACACCGTTCGCCATGATGGACTGCGCCAGTTCGCGAATTCGCGTTTCATCGAAATCCTGGCGTGGCTGAAACGGGTTGGGCTGAATCGCATGCACAGGGAGCGCATGTGCTTCCAATTTCTCTGCTTTCGGCTGGAGAGGCTCCGGAGTCGGCGCTGCCGCCGGCCGGGAAGGCGCATGCGCTGCAGCGGATTGGCGTTGCGGCAAAAGCGCGGAAAGGCCCTTACCGAGCGCCTTGCGCTGCGTGTCCGTGGCTTTGCTCATGGGCGAGGATCTCCTTTGCTAGCTGGATATAACTTTCTGCGCCTCGGGAACGAGGATCGTACGCAAGAATGGGTTTGCCGAAACTTGGCGCTTCCGCGAGCCGGACAGTTCGAGGAATAACGGTATGAAAGACGCTGGCGCCGAAAAACTCTCGCAAATCGGCCTCAACTTGCCTGGTAAGATTTGTCCGATCGTCGTACATCGTTAGGAGGACGCCTTCAATCTGGAGTGTTTGATCGAAAGATTCCTTAACCCGGTCGACCGTATCCATCAGTTGCGAGATACCCTCGAGGGCGAAAAATTCACATTGGATGGGGACGAGGACTGAGTCGGACGCGACCAGGGCATTCAGGGTCAGCAGATCCAGCGCCGGCGGACAATCGATCAGGATGAAATCGTACTCCGATTTAATCGGCTCAAGCGCCGTTCGGAGCTTCAATTCGCGGTTCTCTTCTTCGATAAGGTCGAGATTGGCGGCGACAAGATTCCGATCGGCGGGCGCAACCCAGAGCCCTTCGAACGCAGTTGGGGCCACTATCTCCGTAAATCCTGCTTCACCGATCAGTACGTTGTAGAGAGTCTGCCGGTCTGGCGTCTTTTCGATCCCGAGGCCCGTCGTGGAGTTTCCTTGCGGGTCGGAGTCAATCAACAACACCCTCAATTCACATGCGGCCAAGGAGGCAGCAAGATTGATAGCGGTAGTCGTTTTGCCGACGCCGCCTTTCTGGTTCGCAATTGAGATTACCTTGTT
Source organism: Bryobacterales bacterium KBS 96 (assembly GCA_000381625.1). Lineage (GTDB taxonomy): Bacteria > Acidobacteriota > Terriglobia > Bryobacterales > Bryobacteraceae > KBS-96. Next base: position 3,833,386 of record KB906767.1, on the reverse strand, counting down.
CAATTCCAGCCACCGATCAAAGGTGAGGATAACATGAGCGGGAATGTTTCACGTGAAACGTTGCCGTTTTGCTCGAAGAAAGTTGTGCAAAAGTGCTCCAGACAGACAAATCGCCCGGCTGGAGCAGCAAAACACACGTTCCACGTGGAACATCGCGAGTCAACGGCGCATCCGTGATCTCAGGTAGGGTCGGCACCTGCTTTGGTCGGGAATTTGAGCGAACAGGTCGCGGTCCGATTGGCGTCCTAAACCAAGAGAAGGCGCTGTCCTATCCGAGTGAAGCAGGTCCCTTTCGAGCCGGAAGCGCAAGCAGAATGCCGTTTCATAAGGTGGCATTGTGACGCGAGTTGACCTTGCTGCCGTGCGCTTCAGCCCACGTTTCGGGGACGGTAGACCGCCCGCCAGCACGATAAAAATCGTGCACCAGAAACTCCAGATCCGGAATGGGTCAGAAATTCCTCAGCAAACGCCAGTGGGGGTAAGGACCAAGAAACGAGGCTCGGCCGGAGTGAAGTGAACCGCCACGGCATCTCCTGTTGGTCGCGGCGCTCCCGGCTCAGCTTCGCCACTTCTTTATCGCCTGGGTATGCGATCCGTCTATTCGATACTCGTTGATTTCTATTTTGATCGACCATGTTCCACGTGGAACATGGCTACTGAAGCGAAAGATATACATCCAACACGGAAATAGCGGCGGGAGTCACGCCGGGAATCCGGCCCGCTTGGCCAAGAGTTGCCGGCCGTACACGCTCGAGCTTCTGCTTTACCTCGATCGAGAGACCCGGGATCCTCTCATAGGAGAATTTCGCTGGGATCGGGCGGCCTTCGCTCTGTTTCAAGCGGGTAATCTGCCGCTCTTGTTGATTGATGTAGCCGGCGTACTTGGCTTCCGTTTCAACCGTCGTTAACACCCCGTGAACTGGCGTCTCGCCCAGGCGGTTGGCGATCCAGCCGCGAAGCATCTCGATCCGCGCCTCCGGCCTCCGAAGCCATCCCGCCAAGGTAGGATTATCGCCGTTCGCCGCTTCACTCCCGATCAAGCCAGCAATTTCCCGGCCCCGCGTCGAATTCAACAACTCAGCAATTCTGCTCTTCTGCTCTTGTTTCTTAACGAACGCCGCCCATCTCCGTTCGTCAACGAGGCCGATTTGCCGCCCTTTGGGCGTCAACCGCTCGTCGGCATTGTCGATTCGAAGATGGAGCCGGAATTCCGCCCGTGACGTAAACATCCGGTAGGGCTCGTCCGCGCCTTTACTGATCAAGTCGTCGATTAGAATGCCGGTGTAGCCGTCCACACGGCTCAGCACCAATCTCGGTAGATTTTTAATCCTGCAGGCGGCATTTAGTCCAGCCACCAGACCTTGGCATCCAGCTTCTTCGTATCCGGATGTCCCATTGATCTGACCCGCGAGATAAAGCCCACGGATGGACTTCACTTCCAGCGTCGGCGCCAATTCACGCGGATCGATGGCATCGTACTCGATGGCGTAACCCGGCCGGATCATTTCAGCATCCTCCAGGCCGGGAATGGAAGCGAGCATCCCCACCTGGACGTCGATGGGCATGCTAGTCGACATGCCGTTGACGTAGACCTCATGGGTATCCAACCCCTCCGGTTCCAGGAAAAGCTGATGTCGCTTCTTGTCGGGAAATTTAACAACCTTGTCTTCTATCGAGGGACAATACCGCGGGCCGACTCCCTCGATCTGTCCGCTATAGAGTGGCGATCGCGGAATGGCTTCGCTCAAAATACGATGTGTCTCGTCCGTCGTGTACGCCAGATGGCACTGAATCTGCTCGCGATCGATCTTCCCGGTTAGAAACGAAAACGGCGTTGGATGAGCATCGCCGGGCTGCGCCTCAAACCGCGACCAGTCGATGGTCCGGCCGTCCAACCGCGGTGGAGTGCCGGTCTTCAATCGCGTCCATTGCAGGTCCAGCGCGCGAAGTTGATCGCCCAGGTGATTCGACGCCGCTTCCCCGTTTCGCCCGCAAGCGTAGCGCGTCTCGCCTACGTGCGCCAGGCCGTTCAAGAATGTTCCGGTTGTGATGACAACGGTCTCTGCCGAGAGGTCCCGGCCATCTCTCAGACGGACACCCCGGCATACCCGCCGGCCGGATTCACCGTCCAAAATCAGCTCGGCTACCTCGGCTTGAAGAATTCGCAGGTTCGGCTCATTCTCCAACCACTCACGCATACGGATGCGGTATTGCTTCTTGTCGCACTGTGCACGCGGCGACCAGACCGCCGGCCCCCGACTTGTGTTCAACAAACGGAACTGGATGCCGACAGCATCGGTCAACTCGCCCATGACACCACCGAGTGCGTCGATCTCCCGGACCAGGTGACCTTTCGCAATGCCGCCGATGGCCGGGTTGCAAGACATCTGCGCGATAAGATCAATATTCATGGTGACCATCGCGGTCCGTAGCCCTAAACGAGCGCAAGCCCGCGCGGCCTCGCAACCGGCGTGGCCGGCGCCAACTACGACGACATCATATTTCTTCCGCGAGGCTTGAGATCCCAGCGCCATCGGGGCGGTCAAAAGGGTAGACATTAGTTCGGCCTGAACCAAGGGGTTGCGGGCTGACTTCATTTTAACGAGAAGAGGCTATTTCGATTGAAAATACTCGTCATCGGCGGCGGTGGCCGCGAACATGCCATCGCGTGGCGCCTGAAGCAATCGCCAGGAGTTAGCGAGGTGATCGCGTCGCCCGGCAACCCTGGCATTGCGCAACTGGGGCGCTGCCTTCCGGCTCCGGCCACCGCTGCCGGTTTTGCGGACCTCGCACAGACTGAGCGGGTCGATCTCACCGTGGTCGGACCCGAGGCGCCGCTGGTCGCCGGAGTAGTGGATGAGTTTCGCGCACGAAGCCTCAAGATTGTTGGGCCAACACGCGCGGCGGCACAACTCGAAGGAAGCAAAATCTTTGCGAAGCAATTCTTCTCGCGCGCCGGAATTCCGACGGCGCGCTCTGTCGAGACCGGCTCGGCGGAGCAAGCGCTTGACACCATAAAGCGCTTTACATTGCCAGTCGTAATTAAGGCCGATGGCCTCGCCGCCGGCAAGGGCGTGATCATCGCGCATACCACCGATGAGGCTAAGCGTGCCGTTGAGACCCTAGGCCCGCTTCTGGTTATCGAGGAGTTCCTGGAAGGCGAAGAGGTGAGTTTTATCGGGATCAGTAATGGAAGGGAGGTTCTGCCGCTCGAAGCATCCCAGGATCACAAGCGCGTAGGCGACGGCGACACCGGACCCAACACCGGCGGCATGGGCGCCTATTGCGACGGCCGCATTCTCACGGCCGAGCAGACCGGTATCGTCATGGACCGGGTGATGAATCCGGCTGTCGCGCGGATGGCCGCGGAAGGAATGCCATTCACCGGGTTTCTCTACGCCGGGCTGATGATGACCCCGGATGGACCAAAGGTGTTGGAGTTCAACGTCCGGCTCGGCGACCCCGAAACACAAGCGTTGATGCACCGGCTGGAGGGTGGATTCGTGGAGGCGCTACAATTCGCGGCGGGTGGCGAACGAGTCCGGCTGCAATGGAAGCAAGATCCGTCTGTTTGTGTTGTGCTGGCAGCGCAGGGCTATCCCGCCAAACCGCGCTTGGGCGATCCGATCAACGGCATCGAGCAGGCCGAAGCGGTATGCGCTGTCGTTTTCCACGCGGGAACGAAGTTATCGAGCGATCGGCTTGTCACAGCAGGGGGCCGCGTGCTCGGCATCACCGCATCGGGTAGAACGCTCCGGACAGCTATCGAGAATGCGTATTCGGCCGCGGCAAAAGTCCACTTCGATGGCTTGCATTTTCGTCGAGACATCGGAGCCAATGGACTGAAGCGTTGGTAGCCGGAGCCGACTATTCTCCCTTTGGTAGCCGCGCTTCCCGCTCTTTCATCATCGCGAAGAAGATCGGCACCAGAATCAGCACATGAATGGCGGAGGTGATCATTCCGCCTACGATTGGCGCCGCAATCGGCTTCATCACGTCCGAACCGATTCCGGATTCCCACAATATCGGAACAAGGCTTGCCAGCACGGCGATCACTGTCATGAGTTTGGGCCGGAGCCGCTGCACGGCGCCTTCGATGACGGCCTCCTCCACTTCGGCTTTCGTGAGCGCGCCCGTGCCGGATCTGCGATCCACGGCTTCATGAAGATAGACGACCATGACGACGCCCGTCTCCACCGCGATGCCAAACAGCGCGATATAGCCGACCCAAACGGCCACGCTGAAGTTGTATCCCAGAAGCCACTGCAGGAGCAAACCGCCTGTCAGTGCATAAATAGTCGGCACAATTAGTACGAATGCTTCTATAGCTGAGTGAAATAACATATATAACAATAGAAAGATCAGAAAGAAAACGACTGGAAGGATCAGCTTCAGCCGCTCTTTGGCCCGTTGTTCGAATTCATATTCGCCGGACCACTCGAAACCGTAGTTCGCCGGCAGGCGCAGCCGCGATTGCAATTCCTTGGTAGCCGCGGACACGAACCCGCCGTAATCGCTATTCTTCAAATCCAGATACACATATCCGGTCAGCGCCCCATCCTCATCGCGAATCATCGAAGGCCCGCGTGAGAGCGAAATATGGGCAACTTGCCCTAGCGGGATCTGCGCTCCGGACGGCGTGGCGACCAACGTATCGGCTAGGCGCTCCGGAGCATTGCGGAAATCGCGCTGATAGCGGACGCTGACCGGATATCGCTCGCGCCCTTCAATGTTCTCAGCAATGTTTGCGCCCCCAATGCCGGACGACACTACCCGCTGAATATCCTCCACCGTGAGCCCATAGCGCGCGGCTTGCGGCCGGTCCGGCTCGACGTTAATGTAGAACCCCTGTGAAACTCGCTCGGCGAAAACCGACCGCACCTGCGGCATTCGCGAAAGCACCGATTGAATTTCGGATGCGACCCGCTCGATTCCATCCAACTCCGGGCCTTGCACCTTCAATCCGAGCGGCGTCTTGATCCCGGTCAATTCCATATCGAGACGATTCTCGACGGGCATGGTCCAGGTGTTGGATAAGCCTGGGAACTGAAGCTTCGCGTCCATCTCTTGGATCAACTTCTCGTAAGTAAGCCCCGGGCGCCACGATGTGCGCGGCTTCAGCATCAGAGTCGTGTCGTACATGTCGAGCGGTGCATTATCGGTCGCGCTGTCGGAGCGGCCAACGGAGCCGAACACGCTCAACACTTCCGGAAACCCGCGCAGGATGCGGTCCTGTTTGTTCAGGAGCGTAGTCGCCTGCTCGATCCCGATGCCTGGCAGCGCCGTCGGCATATAGAGGGCCGAGCCTTCAAAAAGCGGCGGCATGAACTGGCTTCCCAGGTGGGACGCGAGTGGCAGCGTCAACGCCAGGAACGCAACGTTCGCCACGATAACTACCACGCGATGATGCAGGCAGAAGCGCAACACCGGCAGATATAGGGCTTGAGTTAAACGAGTAATGGGATTCGCGCGTTCCGGACGCAATCGCCCTCGGATTAGCAGCGTCATCAGCACAGGAACCAAGGTAATCGCCAGAATCGACGAGCACGTCACGGCCAGCGTTTTCGTCCAGGCAAGCGGACGGAACATCCGTCCTTCCTGCGCTTGCAGTAGGAATACGGGAAGAAACGAGACTACGACGATCAGCAACGAAAAAAACAATGCCGGTCCCACCTGTTTCGCGGCATCGATCAATAATCGAAAACGAACGCCTTTCGCTATTGGTCCGGCGTTCTGCTCCTGGTATTCCGAAACGTGACGATAGCCGTTCTCGACCATCACGATGGCGGCATCGACCAAGACGCCAATCGCCAGGGCCAGACCGCCAAGGGACATGATGTTCGATGTGACTCCCAGGAGATAGATTGGGATGAACGAGACGACAACAGCTATCGGCAACGCCAAAATCGGGATCAAGGCAGACCGGAAATGAAACAGAAAGATGACGATCACCAGACTGACAATGATCGCTTCCTCAAGCAAATCGCGCCGTAGCGTCGCGATGGAGTCACGGATGAGGCCGGAGCGGTCGTAGCCGGGCATGATTTCGACGCCGGCTGGTAACGACGGCGCCAGCTCGCGCAATTTGCTTTTGATTCCTTCGATGACCCGCAGCGCGTTTTGACCCTGGCGCATGACAACGATACCGCCAACCGTTTCGCCTTCACCATTCCATTCGGCGGCCCCTTCGCGAATGTCCGGGCCGAAATTCACGGAGCCAAGGTCGCGAAGCAGCACCGGCGTTCCGTCGTGGCTGCCGACCGCAACCGAGGCAAGGTCGGCGAGCGAATGGAGGTAACCTAGACCGCGCACCATGTATCTGGCTCCGCTCATATCGAGAACGCGCCCGCCGGTTTCATTTGTGCTCGCGCGCACGCGGTCGATCACTGTTGATAGGGGAATGTTGTAGGCCAGCAGTTTTCTTGGGTCGAGTTGCACCTGATACTGGCGTATGAAGCCGCCGATGCTGGCGATTTCCGCCACGCCGGGCACGGTTTCTAGTGCGTATCTGAGCCGCCAATCCTGCAAGCTGCGTAGGTCGGCGAGGCTATGCGTATGGCTCTTATCCACAATTGCGTATTCATACACCCAGCCGGCTCCCGTTGCGTCCGGGCCGATGGCTGGATGGACGTTCTGTGGAAGCCGGCCGCCGATCTGCTGGAGATATTCGAGCACTCGCGACCTGGCCCAATAAAGGTCCGTGCCGTCCTGAAAGATCACGTACACGTACGAATCGCCAAACATGGTCTGTGCACGCACCGCTTTGACGCGAGGCGCGGCCAGCAGGCTTGTCACAATCGGGTAAGTCACCTGATCCTCGATTACATTCGGAGGCTGGCCGGTCCAGGGCGTATGGACGATCACCTGAACGTCCGAGATATCCGGAAGCGCGTCGAGCGGAATCTGCCGCAGCGACCAGATTCCCGCAAGCGTGAGCAGCAAGACAACGGTGAAAACGAGAAAGCGATTGTGAGCGCACGTTTCGATGATTCGGGCGAGCATTCACATACCCCCCGTCGCGTTCACGCGCAATTGCTTCACTGCGAGGCGCTGGCCATTCTTCTGAGCGCTGATGGTGACCTGCCACGACCCGCCCGATTGCAAAGCGCCTGAGCCTTCGTACGCGCCTGAACCGGATTCGTGAAGCTCGAATCTGCTTGTCATGGCCGCCATTCCCATTGCCGGCATAGCGGCCATGTAGAAGCCGATAGAGACCTGGGCTCCGGGCACGGGTTTTCCGCTCGCGTCCGTCAACGCCACGCGAAACACGTTGTTGCCTTTGCGCGGCGGGCTTGGCTCCGTGGTGAATTGAATGTTGGCCTGGTTCGATTGTGCCGCTTGTGCGGCAGCGGCTCCCGCTCCCGGCGGTGGTGGAGCGTACGATCCGGCCGCGGCCTGCAACTGGCTCTCGGAATCGATCAGGAAATTAGCCGATGAGACAATCCGCTGGCCCGGTTCCAGCCCCTTCAAAACAATTACGTTGTCTCCGGCGCGCGGTCCGGCCACGACGTCTTTGGGCTGAAGCCGTCCGCCGCCCAGATCGACGAACGCAAGCTGCCGCGCACCCGTTTGCAGCAATGCCGAAGCCGGAACGACAAGCTGCTGCCCCAGAGAGAACTTCAGATTGACGTTGACGAACATGCCCGGCCTCAGCCGTAGATCGGGATTCTCGATCTCCAAACGAACGCGGACCGTGCGGGTCGCCATGTCTACTTGCGGCAGGATGCTTTCGATACGGCCACGTATGGCTCGTCCGGGATAGGCATCGACGGTGATCGTGGCAGGATCTCCCGGCTTCAACCGGCCCACATCGTCCTGAAACACTTGCGCATACACCCAGACGCGGGATAGATCGGCGATTGTGTAGAGTCGCGTGGCAGGCTCAACATACAGGTTCGGTAACGCATTGCGCTCCGTGATATATCCCGATACCGGCGAGCGAACGAGCGGGGTTCCTCGCGGATTTCGGGTCTCCTTCACAGAGGCGATTTCGCTGTCGGGGATCTCCCATTGCAGGAGCCGCGCTTTCGCACCGGCCGCCAGCGCCGCCGCGCCTGACGCAACTCCATCTACGCTGCTTTCCGCAAGCAGTTTTTGATTGTGCAACGCGAGAAGATATTCCTTCTCAGTGGCGGCCAATTCGGGGCTGTAGATTGTGAACAGTGGATCGCCTTTCCGTACGTACTGATAAATCGCGTTCGCAAATACTTTTCGGATGTAGCCGGAAAAGCGCACTTGAACATAGCTGGTCAATCGCTGATCGATATCGATCGTGCCAGTCGCGCGGATTTCGTCCGTTACCGTTTTACGCTCGACCAGAGCGGTCGTTACGCCGATGCTTTGGAGGCGCTCGGGCTTAAGTTGGACGGGCGCCTGCAACGATTCATTGCCGGAGCTTGATTGTGGCGCCACGGCGGCCGGCGGCGACGCGGCAGGCGGGCCCACCGCAACGGGCTGCACGCCGGATGGCGTGGCATTTGGCTTTTCGATTTTGCCGAATTTCCAAAAGTAAATCGAAGCGCCAATACCGAGAACCGCAAGCCATACGAGCGACGTTCGCACAATGTATTTGTTCATCGCAGTGTTTCTCCCGTCAGAGCTTCCAGCCGCGCAATCGCGATCTCGTGCTCAAGCAACGTTTGCGCGGAATCGCGCTTCATTTGCAGGGCCTCGTCGAGCGCAGTGAGCACTGAGCTGAACTGTTGCTTGTTCGATTCATATTCGGCAAGCGCCGCGTGAAAGGCGGCGTCGGCCTGCGGCAGCAAACCTTGCCGATACTCAGTCAGGACTTCAGCAGTGTTGGTGGCAGTCACATACTGCTTTTGCACTTCCGCCAACTCTTGTTGAATCCCATTGTCCAGGCGCTCTCGAGCGCTTTGTAGAGATTCGGCCGATTCGGCGATTTCCGCTTTTACTCGCCGCCGCCTTGGCAAATCGATACCGAACGTCAGCATGTAATAGGCAGGAAAATCGGTTCCCGTCCGCTGATACATGTAGCCGAGATTGAAATTGGGTTTTCCGGCGCGCTCGGCGGATTTCAGTTCGGCCGCTTGCTTAACAACGCCGCGCGAGTCGAACTGAACGGCCGGATTCTGTTTGCGCGCGAGTTGCAGCAGGTCTGCCACGCTTTGACGCAAGGGCGTCGCCGTGAGCTCTCCGGCGACAATGTCCGGCGACGTTTGCGGCCTGTGCAGAAGTTCTTTCAAATCCGCCTGCACCTGTCCCATCTGCTGGTGATGCATCGTGATCTCGCGCACCAGCTTCGTGCGCGCGAGCTGAGCCTTCAGGACATCGGCTTGGCTGCCCTGGCCCGTGCTGTAGCGCGACAGCTCGGAATCGATAAGCTGTCCGAGCATGATGCGGCTGGTCTCCAGCGAACCGAGCGTCTGCTGCAGATAGGCAAGGTGGAAGTACGCAGCCTTCACTTGCTCGGCGATAGAAGCCCGCAGGATCTCAGTCTGTGCTCGTACAACGTCGGCGGAGCGATCCGCCGCGATTCCTTTCAATCGCAGTTTTCCCGGATAGGGAAGCTGCTGCGATGCCCCAATGCCGATGTATGCGAAGTTGCTGGTCGTAAACCCCGCAAACGGCTTGGGACTGCCGACACTGAACTCCTGAATCGTGAACTGCGGGTCGGGCAGCGTCGTTACTTGTTTGCGAACGTGTGTCAATGCACGCCAGTCATGTTCGACCGCGCGAATCAGCGGATTGTTGGCTTCCGCCTCCGCAATCAGTTCCGATAACGGCGATGGCGCCGCGCTATACGCCGGAATAGCGCCTGCGAGCAATACGCTCGCGGCAATGAGGACAACTCCCCACATAAACGAATCTCCTTTTCACACCAACGAAGACACGCGCATGGCGACACCGGCGCCCATGCGCAAATTCGAGATCTGCGAGAGAAGAAGGAGAATCAGATTCGCAAAACGGTAATTCCGGCGCTCGATGAAAGAGGCGGAGGACGGTAATGCCGGGGCGCCGAAACGTTCCCGCACGCGGGAAACAGAAACGCCGCGTACGAGACAGGCGGACCCGCTACGATGGCCAGATCGGGAGCCACCCACTGAGATTGCGGCTGCGTGGCATCAATCTGATGTAAATCGGGCGTCGTCCGGCAACAGCTATGAGACGCCGGCATGCTTGCAGCACCGCACCGGTCGCGCATCTGCTTGCAGCAAGCGCGTTCGGAGGCCGTCATTTGCGAAGCGGGAAGCGCGCAGGCCATCGCCGGCGCGAGAAGAGACACCAACGTAAGGAGAGCCGGCCCAATTCGCGTGACGACGTGCACTGCTACCAGCGTAGCGAATCGCGGCCGGCCCGGCGTTTGCCGGCTAGCCGTGCACATTCGGTGGCGCACGATTCATCGTGCCGGCGGGCAGTTCACTGCCCGCGCTCGGCTAAAGCCACCGCCGGCGCGCTGAAGCGTACGCCACCGTATGCCTACGGTTTCCGCAGCTTTTTCTCGAGCAACGCTGCTTTGTTATTCAACTCATCCAGCCGCCGAAGATCTTCGTCCGCGGAGCTGATTGCGCTCTGAATGCGCGATAGTTCGGCGGAGTTCCACGGCGCGCTTTGCTGGTCCTGGCGCCCGGCGAGAGCGCCCGATAGCGAGCGATATTGCGACGTGATTTCGTGGTAACGGCTCACCAGAGTTTTGAGGTACGCTTCACGCTGCTCGGTCAGATCGCGGAAGTCGTCCATAAGTTCGGCGCGCGCCGGTTTAGCGGGCGTGGCGAGCTTTGCTTCCAGGGCGGCATTGGCCGTTTCCAGCCCCGCTGTCTTCTGCTTCTCTTGCGCAAGAGTAGCTTGGATTTGTTCGGCGGAATGTTGCAGATCGGAAACACGCTGGTTGTACTCCGTTTCAGCGGCGGCGAGTTTCTGATCGCTCTGCTGCCCCTGAACGGCGATCTGGCTTCGCAGCGTCAGAACAGTATTCTCGAGCTCGCCAGCTTTCGCGCGAACCGCCGCGAGATCGTCCTGCGCTTTCGATAACACTTCATCTTTGTCCGCCATCGCCTGTGCCATCTCGCGCGTTTTATCCAGATCTTGGGCGGGCGGCGTTCGCGGGGGCGCCACCGCCACCGCAGCCGGAACCGGTGGGCGTTGCAGCCCGGACTTCAGTTGGGCCACTTGCCGGGCGAGGGCCGCGCTAGCGCGCTCCTGCCCATGCAAGGCGCCGCGCAGTATAATCTCCTGCCAGAGTAAACAAACGGCGAGAGCGGCGCAAACGGCGGCCCACGCCAGACCGGACTTGGACATGAGAGGTTTCATTATGTCATCTAGGCTTCAATCGCAGATGAGCCCGATAGGCTACGTGCGCATCTTTCTGCTGCGGTAGCTTCAAACGCACTTGTACGGCTGCTGGCACTCGTTTCGGCAGGCGCAGACTGAGGAACCACGAGGAGCGGATGTACGCGAAGGCCTTCTGGATGGCATCGGGAATCTCGGCGTCGGACCGGCAAAACAAGCTGTACCCCGCCGTAAATTCCGCTAGGGTCTTCAAGCCGTTCTGATAAGCCTGATTCATCCGGTCCGTACGATACCGAAGATGGACGACAAACACTGGAGCCTCATCCGAAGAGATTTGCGTCTCAAGATTCGAGACCTTCTCCTGTATCAGTGCTTCAGGAAAACGGCGGCTCAGGTCGTGCGGGTCGCTCGAATTGATCACCGGATTCGTGAAGTCCTCGCGGTAGTTGTAGATGCTACTGTCCGTCACGTAGAGGACGGCCACCCGCACGTGCGACTTGCGCTCAATCCCATCCGCAATTCCGGCAACCGAGACCAGCGTATCTATCAGGCCCGCCTTGCCAGTAGCGGGAAGCGCCTGGATGGCGTCCGTGATCGCCTTGCGGTCGGGCGTCGGATCGGCGATCACGCTGAGACCGTCCTGTGCGCGAAGCAGACCGACCCACGCGTTCTCAGGCAATCCATCGATTTGCGAAATTAAAGCCCGTTTTGCGAGGTCGATCAGGCTGATATCTCCGGTCACGTCGAGAACCACCAGGACGACCAGATCGCTTGACGGGCCGAGCACCTGAGAAATCGCCGCGGACTGCCCATTGAGCGTCGCCACGACATCTTCAGCGTTCAAACTCTTTGGCTGTGGATCGATCCAGACGGGAACCGATACGTGGGTCGGGTTTGAGCCTGCGTTCGACCGCGCGCGGCGGCCGAACAGAACCGGGGCCAGACACACCAGCATCGCAAGGGAAATTGTGAAGAGTCTCCGCACTATCAAAAATTGAATGTCAATCCCAGTTGAATGACCCGGCCGCCATGCGAACCAATAATCCTGCCAGCGTCGAGGTTCGGCGCGCTTGCCGGGCCGATAGATGTGTCCGGATCGTTCCAGTCGCCGTGATTGATGAAATTGAACCCGGTCGCGGTGAACTCCATAGAGCGATCGAGTCCAATCTGCAGGCGCTTGGCGACGCTCAGATCGAAATTATTATTCCCGGGGTTACGTAGCGTCGGGCTGGTTCGCGAAGCCGTGCCAAGCGTAAAGTCCGGCGGCTGATCGAATGCCGCTGGATTGAACCACAGATCCGGGCCCGGGTTCGGAACGTTCGCATCCACGCCGGGCACGGAATTGACCGTGAGGCCGCTGATGACGCCCCCCGTATTATTGAACGCGGGATGGAGCGCGAGCGGAGATCCGTCGTCCATGTAAGCCGCGCCGCTGATCGACCACCCCGTTACCAGGGGACGCCGCCAATCCGAATAATTCAAGAATGGTTTGTTCGCTCCGATTGGGAGCTCGTAGACGTAGCTCACCTGCAGCGTCTGCGGAGCGCTGTACGGCGTCTGCGCCCAATCGTTTTGACGATTGAAAAGATCCTGAATCCCGTACGGGCCGGAGTAGTCGTCAAGCTGCTTACCGAACTCATACGAAGCACGGACGGAGAGTCCATTTGACGCGCGCTTCTCCACATGCAAATAGGCGGCATCGCGCTGATACCGGCCGGCGGGGTAGAGATCGAACAAATCGAAGCTGGTGTATTGCGAGTAGGGCCGTAAAGAGGCGCTGAAGCTCTGGTCATTGAGAAGATCGCGATAGGCGAGCGCATCCGGGCTGATCGCGTTGGGATTGGCTGAACCGTTGCCTACGTAGAGATCGCGGCCGCCTTGATAATAGACGCCCACCGTCACCACCAGCGAGAACGGCAACTGACGTTCGATCGAGGCTGAGGCCGATTGATAGACCGCTTCGCGGCCGGTGAGGTCCATCCAATCGGCGACAGCTCCGTTCGCGGCGTCGGGGCGCAGATCCGGTAAGGCGTGCGGCAGCGGCGGGAGTCCCGCGTCGAGATCGACAGCCGGCGTGAGCTGATTATTTTGCGAGATGATGGCTTCGCGCGAGTTGAACCCCTGGGTCGCCCATTGCCCCGAGTAGATCGGCATCTGCTGGTGGGAGCGGGCGTAATCGGCGCGGACGACCGTATTCGAACTTCCGCCTGGATTCCAGACGACGCTCGCGCTGGGGCTAACGCTATAGACCGCCGGCCGCATACCATCGCTGATGCCATTGCGGCCGGCGAACACAAGCGCTCCCGGCCGGCCGTTCGCCGGATTGATTGCGGCCGGGTCGACCGTGCTCTGCCGATCGTACTTCTCGGTGCGGGCGCCATGGCGATTCAGGTTCACGCCGACCGTGATGCTGAACTCTTTCGATATCTCGTACTTGTCGCGCAGGCTTAACAACGCTGACGTTTGGCGGAAATAAGATGGCGCCGTGACGAACGTACGCTCCGCATAATCGGGATCTCCCAGCAGGAAACTCGCAAAGGCATGGCCGGTGTTAATAATGCCGGGAAGACTCGTAAGACCCGACGAAAAGTTGTAATAGCCGGACGGATACTGCGGCCAGAACACATTCACTTGAGACTGCGCAAATTCGGCATAAAGACTCAGCGAGTGCTTGCCGCGTCGCGTGGAAATTCCATCGCTCAAATCGAACGTGTTTCGCGCGATACGGGATTCCGGAAATCCGGTTCCAAAACTCACGTAGGGATCGATTTGGTAGACCGGAAACGGCGTATCGCTGCCCGTCGTGGACCGCGACGTATTCATCGAGGCCTTAAACGTGGCAGTTTCAACAGTCTTTGGCGACACCGTCAGAACGTATTGGACGGAGCCTTTGCGCGTTTGAAAATCGCGATCCGGCGCCCCGGGATTCGCCGCCGTGGAAAACCAGCGCGGCGACCCCAAAAACCCATCCGACAAATTGAAATCGAGGCTAAGGCGGTGCTTGCTGCCAAAAGTCTGATCCACATTACCAAGAAAGCCATCCGCCAGATTCGTGGCCGGCGAGTTGATAAACAGGTTGTTTTGGAAGAAGGGGCCGACGTTTGTGTTGGGCGCGGGATAAAGGGATAGAGCCTCGCGTGACACGCTGTCAATGCGTCCGGAGGGTATTTTGTTGCCCGGAAAAGGGTCGCGTAAATACTGAAGATTCGTAGACGAGACGGCCTGGCTGGCATCGTAGTTGGGGTTCGGACGGGTTGCCGCCGGATCGTAAACCGGCAGCGTATTTCCCGCCTGATCCACAGTGTTCGAGAAGTCGCCCAAGCGTTCGGGGAGTGTCGGCACGGTCCTGAGGTATGTGCGGGCAATCCGCTCGCGGACGCCCTCGTAGGACAGCGAGAAGAACGTATTGCTTCGCGAGCTTAAGACTTTCGGAATGATTAGCGGCCCCGAGACATTGAAGCCAAACTGATTTCGCTGCAGGAGCGACTTATCTTCGCCGCGCTGCTTAATCTCGTGGGGTACGGCATCCAGCATATCGTTACGGAAATTTTCGAAGACACGCCCGTGCCAGGCGAGCTTGCGGGTGGGCGGTCCGGCTTGCGAATTGATCTGCCCCGGACGAATGCCCAGGGCCTCTGTTTCGGTCTTGAATTCTTTGACGGCGCGATCAAGCGGGGTGTCGGGATTGGCCGAAGGACCGGCCGGCGAATTCATGGCGGCGAACACAATGCAAGGATAGAGCGAGAGAACAAGCACCCGAGCCGTCATTAAAATTAGTTTACTTGCAAGGCGAAAATAACCTGTATGGCGCGGGCGAAGTAAGCCCGTCGTTTCACGCGATTCGCCGATAATCGGATGGCGGGGACTTTCCGGAGACAGAATCGTAATGCCGACGTTCTATGAATTCTTTGCCGGCGGCGAAATGGCGCGGGCTGGCTTAGAGAGCGACTGGGAATGCCTGTTCGCCAATGACGTTGACCCAAAGAGCTGAAAGTTTGCGAATCGAAGATGTTGGAGCCGTGACGTCGTTTCCTTGCCAGGACTTATCACTGGCGGGAAATGGAGCACAAAATCCTTGACACTACCCGGCCAATTTGCGCTATACGGGAGTACTGGTGTTAACCTCTGACCTTGGTAGCGTATGAGCCTTGCTCCTCTATTCGAAATCATCCACTCTCCAACGCAGGATGCTTGGTCAGAGCGAAACAAAGCAGCCTTCGAAGCGCTGTTCGGTAGCCCGGAAGGCCGCTATCCGAAGGAGGCAGCGAAGGCGGTGACGCGGCGGGCACCGGGGATGAGCGCGGACTCGGGTGTCCCATTTGCAGCCTACATCCATCCGTCGAACCCATCTTCGGGACCATATAGCGGCCTTTCGTTCGTGATATTTCCCGTTCCGGATGCACCTTCTCTCGTTGGGTTGGTCGTCGGGACGCAAGGGTTGAGCCCCGACGAAGCCATTCTGGGGCGACCTGGTCACGCTCGGAAGGCCCAGGCAATTAGTTCGTGGCTGAACCGTGAGTATGGCAACGGATCACTTGTAGCCTGGGCAAAACAGGACCCGACGCGCACCGACGTGCCGGTTCCGGACACCGTGAAACAGGCTTGGCCGGCGTACAGAGAAGTATTTGAGCGATACGGCAAAGTGGTCTACGCCCTTTACTGCCCAACATCGAATCAGGCAGGTACAGACGCCGCGGTGACCGCGTTCATAGACCTGCTATTTGAGGAACGCGGGTATCGACCCATCGCACCGTGCCTGGTAAGCTATGAATCGATCCGAGGGGCTTGGTTCGACCACCTGATGCTAACGGTTGAACGCTCGCAGGTTGCCGATTTGCTTGCGAACCGGCGATACGTCATTGTTCAGGGCCGCCGGGCACCGGCAAAACAATGATCGCCACAGAGCTTCTGCGAGAAGAATACGCCGGCCGGGGACGAAGCATCCAGTTTCACCCCAATACGACCTACGAGAACTTCATCGGCGGCCTGGCACCGGCGACGACAGGCGGGGAAATGGGTTTTCGGTTCACACCCTCGCCTGGGTTCCTGATGGAAGCCGCGGCGCAAGCCCTCTCGGATCCCGAACACAGCTACCTCCTGCATATCGACGAGATCAATCGCACTGACCTAGCCAAGATTTTGGGCGAGGCGATCTTCTTACTGGAAGCGAGCGTAGGCTCCGCTCGCAAGATCGATCTGCCATATGACTTCGGTGAACCGTTTCACCGAACGTTCTTCCTGCCGACGAATCTGCACATCCTGGGAACGATGAACAGCGCGGATCGCAGTATTGCGATCGTCGATGTCGCGGTGCGGCGGCGCTTCGCGTTCGTTTCGCTGTGGCCGCGGAGGAGTATCGTTGAACAACTCGGCTGCGCCACGATGCGGCAAGCATTCAAGGAACTGGTTTCGATTTTCGTCGAGCACGCAACGGATGATGCCTTCCCTCTGGTGCCCGGGCACTCGTACTTCCTGGAATCCGACGAAGCCCGCGCCAAGCAAAGCCTGCGGGTGAATTTAGCTCCGCTGCTCGAAGAGTATCTGGCGCAGGGCTACGTCGGTGGGTTCGCGGAACCCATCCGCGGCTACTTGCAGAAGCTGCGCAGCCTGTGAGGCGCACGCGCAAGCACCATCTACCACGATTGGCGCCGTTGGTGGAGCCCTCGCGGGCAACGGAAATATGTCTTGAGGTCGAAGATCATTCGATGTCGCGTCGGTCGGCCATCGATTTCTTCCAACTGCGCCGATTGCGCGATCCTCAAACGCTGGCAGCCCGGTTAACTGAACAGTTCGTGGTTCAGAATCATTCACTAATGGCGCGATTGGATGTTCGGATTGACCGCGATTACGACGGGAACGATTTGTATCTGCTAATTCAGGCCGGAAGTGCGGTCGGCGCCATTCCTTTGATTTCGCCGACGACCGCACGGCTCGATTATGGGCTTGTGGTGCAGCCTCGATTTCCGTGGGCGGGCATCGGGCGGATGCTGGCAGAGATGGGGTGGAGAGTCGGCCCAACACCGCTCCAGTTACCGCTCCTCCGCCGTTCGGAACGTCGGGTACCAGTGTGGGTGCTGTCGTTCATGATTTTGACAAGGCTTAAAGAGCTACTCGATTCGCTCGACCGGCGATTTGAACTTGCCACGGAGACGCGCAAGGCGCCACGCGGTTCGGTACATTGGGCGGAATACGCGACCAGGAGCTTGGGGCACGCGAAGTTTCTCTCCATCCCATGTACATTTCCAGACCTGCGCGATGATCGACTGCTCAAAGGTGCGGTTCGGCACACCGTTGAGCGCCAGTTGCGGGCATTGGAAACACAAAAGGAGCACGGTGCGTTCGTGCATCGCTTGATTGAATTCGGCCAAGGGCTATTGCGCAGAGTTCAAACCGTGCCGGAATACGTGCCATCCTCGACTACATTGAGCAGCTGGCGTCAGCGACCCATGCGGAGTGCGCCATTCTTGAACGGCGTCCAAGCCATCGAATGGACGATCGACGAGCGTGGGCTCGCAGGACTGAGCGACCTTGAGGGCATTCCTTGGACCATGTCGATGGATCAGTTCTTCGAGGCATGGATCGAGACGGTGTTTCGCGTTGTGGCGCAGCGAACTGGTGGGCAAATCCGCGTTGGAAGGAAGCGAGAAACGGTCCATGCGATTAGTTGGGAGCCGCCTTACCTCGGCTCTCAAAAGTCGCTGGTGCCGGATATCTGGCTGAAATGGGAATCCACGACGCTCATCGTGGACGCGAAATACAAACGCCACTGGGAGGAGTTGCAGCAGCGATCGTGGATGAACCTTGAAGAAGAGTTGAGGGAGCAGCATCGGCATGATCTACTCCAGGTTCTAGCATACGCGAACTTGGGACGCACGCCGAGGGTGATCGCGTGCCTGGCGTATCCGTGCTCACCCCATACCTGGAATTGGCGACGTGAGCAAGGGAGGCTGATCCACCGAGCCGAGCTGACTGTCGGTACGCGGGTAGTTCATCTGTGGCTCACAGCGGTTCCGATGGCTACTGATGTAGAACGGATTGCCGCCGGACTTACGGATGAACTCAGGAAGGT
The DNA here is from genome assembly GCA_000381625.1 of Bryobacterales bacterium KBS 96. Lineage (GTDB taxonomy): Bacteria > Acidobacteriota > Terriglobia > Bryobacterales > Bryobacteraceae > KBS-96. Next base: position 3,815,067 of record KB906767.1, on the reverse strand, counting down.
CATCTCAACATGAGGCCGAACTTCTTCGGCGAGCGTTTTCAACACCACCGGAATGGTTGGAAGAGCCTGAAAATCTGGGAATGCGAACTGCGCGATGTTCCACACTCAAGAAGCGCCTGAAGAAGTTTCTGAGCGCAGCGCATCAAGCTGAGGCAAAGCGGGAGAGACAAGCCTCCCCCTACGTGTAGGGCCCGGGCATGCCCGGCCAGCGCGCGATTCTAGAAGTTTCGAGAGGGAGCGCCTGCACCGGAAGAGTCTACTCAGACTGCGCGTCTACACGTCCAGATTCCGCACGTCCAGCGCGTTCTCTTCGATGAACTTGCGGCGCGCTTCCACGTCCTCGCCCATCAATGTCGAGAAGATAGGTTCGGTCTCGGCGAAATCCTTCAGGTCGACTTGTAGCAGCGTGCGAGTCTCCGCGTTCATCGTCGTCTCCCAAAGCTGCCCGGCATTCATCTCACCGAGTCCCTTGTAACGTTGAATATTTACTTCGCGGCTGCCTTCGTTCTTTATGTAGGCCAGTAGATCGCGCCACGCCGGAATCAGTTCGCGGTGGGTATCCTTCACAACCGTGAATGGCGGGTTGTTGTATTTAGCCGTTTGCTTCACGAGCGCGCGCAACCGGCGATACTCGGGCCCGGCCACAAACTCCGTGTTGATGTAGCGGGTCGCGTTCGTCGGGTCTTTGTAACTGGCCATCCAGGCCGAATGCTCTTCTTCCCGCTCCATGCCGGCTTCGAGCTTCACAGCTTTCAAACGCTCGGAGAGCGACCTTACCTTGGCTTCATCCTGCAAATCTGTTTTGGCGTCGATACCTAAGTCGACATCCAGAAGCACGTCCACGATGCGCGGGTCGCGAACCCGACGCTCCATTCGCCTGCACACCTGCTGCAATTCGTCGAGAGACATCAGGTAATTGCGAAGTTCCGTGCCCTCGATTTTCTCGACATTCGCAGGATCGATGCCGACTTCCACGTGAAGATTCTCAGTGGCGCGCCGCAGGATTTCGCGCGTGAATTCTTTGTCGTTCTTGATGTACTTCTCGCTCTTGCCTTTTTTGATCCGATAGAGCGGCGGCTGGGCCACAAATATTTTGCCGCGGGTGATCAGCTCCTGCATGTGCCGGAAGAAAAACGTCAGTAGCAGCGTGCGGATGTGCGAGCCGTCCACGTCCGCATCGGTCATGATGATGATCTTGCCGTAGCGCAACTTGGCGAGGTCGAAATCCTCGCCTCTGCCGATGCCGGTGCCGATGGCGGTAATCATCGCCCGAATTTCTTCGTGGCCCAGCATCTTGTCATAGCGGGCTTTCTCCACGTTAAGGATTTTGCCCTTTAGTGGCAGGATTGCCTGATAGCGGCGGTCGCGCCCGCTTTTCGCGGTGCCGCCGGCCGATTCACCCTCCACTAGAAAGAGCTCGCAGCGGTCCGGATCGCGCTCCTGGCAATCGGCGAGTTTGCCTGGCAAGCCGCCGGAATCGAGCGCGCCTTTACGCCGCGTCAGATCGCGGGCCTTGCGCGCGGCTTCACGAGCCCGCGCCGCGTCAATCGCCTTCGAGACGATCTTCTTCATCACCGACGGATTCTTATCGAAAAATTCGCCAAGCTTCTCGTTGATGAGTTGGACGACCTGACCCTGGATGTCCGAATTCAGCTTGCCCTTGGTTTGTCCTTCAAACTGCGGCTGCGGCAGTTTCACGCTGATGACCGCTGTGAGGCCTTCGCGAACGTCGTCGCCCGTCAGATTTTCTTTCACATCGCGAAAGAGACCGCCTTGTTGTCCCGCCGAGTTAATAGTGCGTGTAAGCGCGCTTCGGAAACCGCTGAGGTGCGAGCCGCCGTCCACAGTGTTGATGTTGTTCGCGAAGCTGAAAATCGTTTCCGAGTACGAGTCGTTGTATTGGAGCGCGACTTCCATGTACAACACGCCAGCCGGCAGATCGCGTTCGCCTTCAAAGTGAATGGGCTTGTCATGCAGAACCGTTTTTCCGCGGTTCAAGTGCTTGATAAACTCTGCGATACCGCCGCTATAGAAGAACTCTTCCTTGCGCTCATCGTCGCCGCGTTCGTCAATCAGAACGATCTTCAGCCCCTTGTTCAGGAACGCAAGCTGCCGCAGTCGATTCGCCAGAATGTCGAAATCGAAATGCGTCGCCGTCATAATGGTCGTGTCGGCTTTGAACGTGATCTTTGTTCCGGTTTTATTGGCTTTTCCCGTCTGGTGCAGCGGAGCCTTCGGGATGCCACGCTCGTAATCCTGCTCCCACGTTCCCTTATCGCGCCAAATCTCAAGATGCAGCGTTTCGCTCAACGCGTTGACGCAGCTCACACCCACGCCATGGAGACCACCGGACACCTTGTATGTGTTCGAATCGAATTTGCCGCCGGCGTGTAGCTTCGTCATGACAACTTCCGCCGCCGATACGCCTTCCGCTTCGTGCATTTTCACGGGGATGCCGCGTCCGTTGTCCACAATTGTCACCGAGTCATCGCTATGCAACGTGACCGTGACTTCCGTGCAGTAGCCAGCTAGCGCCTCATCGACAGAGTTATCTACGACCTCATAGACCAAGTGGTGCAGACCCGATTCTCCGGTCGAGCCGATATACATTGCCGGCCGAAGCCGCACCGCTTCCAATCCTTCCAATACCTTGATACTGCTCGCGTCGTAAGTCTGTTCGTTGGAGGCTACTGTTGTTGCCATATTTTGCATCTTGCTTTCTTCTCACTTGCCAGTGCCCTCAATCGAGGGCTCAGATCCGCATCGGCATGACGACGTAGCGGTAATTGACGCCTTCCGGCGCCGCTTTGGGCCGCAATTCGCCCGCGCTGTTCGAATCCTTAAAATGAAATTCGACTTCCGTCTGGTCCACGACACGCAGAAAATCCAGCAGATACTGCGCGTTGAAACCGATCTCCAGATCCGGACCGCCATACTCGACCGGAATGGTCTCCTCGCTTTCGCCGGTTTCGGAAATTGAGGAATGCACTTGCAACTCGCCCGCCGCCACTTTCAGGCGTACAGCACGCGACCGTTCGTCCGAGAACTGCGACACGCGTTCGAGAGCGGAACGCAAATCGTCCCGGCCGATTGAAACCGAATGCGAATGCTCCTTCGGCAGCACACGCTCATAATCGGGGAAGTTTCCCGTCAGCTTCCGGCCCAGCAGGAGGCGTTTCTCGATCTGGAAGAACAGATGGTTCTCATTGCCGGCAAAATCGATTTGCGCTTCGCCATTGTCGCTTGCCAGCTTCAAAATCTCGAGCATCGCCTTTTTGGGCAAGAGAGCCTTATACACATCTTCAACTTCCAGGGGAACCGCCTGCTCGATCATGGAGAGCCGATGTCCGTCGGTCGCCACCATGATGATCCCCTTATCGTGTAGAACCAGCAGCGCGCCGTTCAGGGTAAACCGTGACTCCTCGGCCGAGATGGCGAAAATCGTGCGCTGGATCATCTGCGACAGCATCGCGAGCGGCAGCCTCGCCAGAATGTCCGGCATCTGCGGCAGTTCCGGAAAGCTCTCCCGTGACATACCGGCAATCCGGGTACGCGAACGGCCACAAACTAAGCTCGCCCACTGGTTCTCCTGCAGCTTCACCTGTACATCCGCGTCCGGCAGGAGACGTACATAGTCCAGCAGGCGTCGTGCGGGTATGGTGCCCGCCCCTTCTTTCTTGATCCGCGCCGGGCACGCACAACGGATGCCAAGCTCGAGGTCTGTTGCCGTCAGCCAGACCTGGTCCTTGTCAGTCTCAATCAAGATATTCGACAGAATCGGAATCGTCGTCTTCTTTTCGACAACTCCCTGCGTCAGCCCTAATTCCCTTACCAGATCGGACTTGCTAACCGAAAATTCCATACGGGTTGTTGCGTGTCTCCCTAGTGAAGTCTACAACCGTCTTTAGAAATGCTTGGAACCCTGCCGGCCGGATCGGCCGTTGTGCTTCTTACTTCTACGAGGCTATTTTTTAAGCTCAAGAGAGACTCGTATTCGTAGGTCCTGTGGAAATGTTGATTTCTCTCTAAATTATACTAAATCCTAGTGCTTCCGTCACTTCCCGCCTGTGGATTTTCAGGTGTCGGACGGTGCTAGAGTGCCCCCTGATCCGGTTTCCAACACGTTTTCACATCCAGGTTTTTGGCGTGATTGTGGAAAACTCCTGTAAGTCTATTGCAATGAGTCGAATAGGCTTTGGATAAGCCTGTTTAAATCTTCTTCGCGCTGTCTGAGGTCCTCGATCTTCTGAATCGAGTGAAGGACCGTCGTGTGATGTTTTCCACCGAAAGCGCGCCCAATCTCCGGCAAAGAAGCACGGGTCAATTCCTTACACAAATACATGGCGATCTGTCGCGGGTAGGCGATCTGCCTGGTGTTGCTCTTCATCTTGAGCTGCGACGGGGCAAGACTGAACTTTTCGGCCACCGCCCGGACAATGGAATCAATCGAAATTCGGCGGTCCGATGCTGCGCCCATGTATTTCAGCGTCTGCTGAGCCATGGCTACGGTAATAGGGGCCCCGGTGAGCGAAGAAACAGCGATCAACCGGGTGAGAGCTCCTTCAAGTTCGCGTACGTTCGATTTGGTCTTCGTTGCGATGTAGCTCCGGACATCGTCGGGTAGGTGGACGCCTTCGGTTTCGGCCTTCTTGTCGAGGATAGCCATTTTTGTCTCGAGATCGGGCGGTTGGACGTCAACAATCAGGCCCCACTCGAATCGCGACCGGAGACGCTCGAAAAGGCTCGAGAGCTCTTTCGGCGGCGAATCGCTCGATATCACGATCTGCTTGCGATGCTCGTGCAACTCGTTGAAGGTATGGAAGAACTCTTCCTGCGTCCGCTCCTTGCCGGCGAGCACATGGATATCGTCAATCAGGAGCGCGTCCGCTGAGCGATAGTGACGGTGAAACTGCGTCATCCGCCCATTCTTCAAGCAGGCAACTAATTCGTTCACGAATCTTTCCGTGGAAGTGTAGACCACGTTTAGACCGCTGAAATTCTGCAGGAGGTTTTGCCCCACCGCGTGCATCAGATGCGTCTTGCCGATGCCGGTTGCGCCGTAGATGAACAGCGGGTTGTAGCTGCGGGAAGGCATCTTGGAGACGGCCATTGCCGCGGCATGTGCAAGCTGATTGGAGGATCCGACGACATAGCTGTCGAAGGTAAGCCGCGGATTCAGCCACGAAGCCGAGTTTTCAAACATCGGCTCGGCGATAGATTGAGCTGTAGCGCCATTCGTGCCCCCATTGTGGGCGGCCATGGCCAGGAGAGGGGCTCCCAGTATGTATTGGATCTTCTGAACGGGAGTCTCAAGATCTGCAAGAATTCCACGGATATGAACCGCGTATTCCTGCTCAATCCAGGTCTTTGTCGTCTCATCCGGAACACTGACCACCAACAGCCCATTCTGGTATTCCGCCTGTTCCGTTCGGGAAATCCAGTTCTGGTAGGCATCCGGACTCAATTTGCGCGCCAAGCATTCTTTGATCTGTTCCCACAAGGTGCTCACGTCCGCTACCCCCAAATGCGAATTTGACCGACACGGGACACGTTTCTCACACATTTTCCACACCTGTGGAAAACAGCGAATTTCACTTGTAGGAGATACCCGGCGGTCCGAGCCAACGCTTCGAATTCAGCCGGGGGAGGAACCGTTCCGTTCTTCGGAATCAACAGAATAACATAGCCGCTAGGGTTCGGAAGACAAATCTGTTGTGGTTTTAAGTTATTGATTTAAAAGGCTATAATAGGTGTAACGATTTCCCGGTCGCACCAGTTTTCCACATCTCCACCGGGAGGCCTCACTCGTAAAACCAGCAGTTACAATCACATGAATTGACTTCGGAACAAGATCGTTGGAGAATGTGGATTACTCCTCCGGGCGGGAGTAGCTCAGTTGGTAGAGTGCAACCTTGCCAAGGTTGATGTCGCGGGTTCGAATCCCGTCTCCCGCTCCAGATTCGCTCTCCGCAGACGCACTTTGGTAGTTTTTCTCAATTTCGATTGTGACCATTCCGCTGGGTTGAAGGGTCAAACGAGTGCGTGCCAGCATCCAATCGATTGGTGAGCAACAACATCCAGGTGCACGAAATTCAGTCGCCTTCCCGAGCCGTTCTCTTGATGCGCACCGCGCCGAAGGTGCTCCGGCAGATGTCCAAAGAAGTTCCCCGGCCCATCCTGCCTGCGCCGTATGCGCCGAACCCGAAGGCGTGGCCCGACAAGGGGATTCACGCCGCATGGCTAGGCCACAGCACGGTGTATTTAAAGGTGGATGGCTATACAGTCCTGACCGATCCTGTTTTTAGCGACCGCGTTGGCATCGAGCTGGGACCCGTCACGGTTGGCATTAAGCGCTTGGTTTCGCCGGCGCTCCAGCCCGAAGACCTGCCCCGTCCGGACCTGATTCTCCTGTCGCACGCTCACATGGATCACTTCGACCGGCCGAGCCTTCGGGCTCTACGAAGCGATCGTACGTCGGTCATCACGGCCTACCGGACATCCGATCTTCTGCGAGTGCGTCGCTATCAGTCCGTGCAGGAGCTTGGCTGGGGCGAGTCGGCGCGCGTTGGTGCGGCGTTCGTTAAAGCGTTCGAGGTGAATCACTGGGGAGCTCGTGTCCGTACCGACACATACCGAGGCTATAACGGCTATGTGATCGAGATTGGGAAGCGCCGGATTCTGTTCGGCGGTGATACCGCTCTGACGGACAAATTCAAGAGCGCCAGAACAAGTAAACCGATCGACCTCGCCATCATGCCTATCGGCGCGTACGATCCCTGGATTCGCTTCCACTGCAATCCCGAGCAAGCCGCGAAGATGGCCAACGATGCCGGCGCCGAGCGGATTCTCCCGGTTCATCACCAGACTTTCCAGCTCAGCCGTGAACCGCGCCATGAGCCGATTGAGCGCCTTATCGAAGCTATAGGCGCCGACCGCGTGTGCCTGCAGGACATCGGGCAGGAATTTCATCTGTAAACGGGTTGGGATGACGAACACCCGCCGTCAAAGCCACAATCTGTAAGCGATTTCAGAAAGCCCGATTTTGATTGACAGGCCGTCAAACCGGCCGATATACTTATCTCTCATTCTGGCCCGTGTTTACTATTTGAGTTGAAGTGTACACGGTTGCACGCCCTAGCATTTCACTTTCGCTATAGTGAAAGTCCTCCTGGACCAGACGCCCTCTACGGAAGAGAGACTCAATGCCATTCCAGCCTTCGCGCCGCTCAGTTAGTACTGCACTGTTGGGTGCTCCGTTCCTCCTGAAAGGACAACCGAGTTCAAACCGCTCGCGCGTCAAGCTTGACCCGGAGCGGAAAATTGGCGAGATCGATCCTAAGATTTATGGGAATTTCGCCGAACACCTTGGCCGGTGCATCTACGGCGGCATTTTCGACGAGGGCTCGTCGTTATCCGATTCCAACGGCTATCGCCGGGACGTGGAGAAAGCAATCAAAGATCTGAATGTAACGCTCCTGCGCTGGCCGGGTGGCAACTTTTCATCGAATTATCACTGGCGCGACGGCATCGGCCCGCGCGATCAGCGCCCGGCGCGGCTGGAACTGGCCTGGGGCACAATCGAAAGCAACCGTTTCGGCACTCATGAATTCCTGAACTACGCCGAGATGCTCGGAACCGAGCCGTATCTCTGCGCGAACCTGGGCACCGGCACGTGGGACGAGGCCCAGCAGTGGGTGGAATACTGCAACTACCCCGAAGGCACAGCGCTCACGAAGCAGCGCGAAAAGAATGGCCGGCCAAAGCCATGGCGCGTCGATTATTGGGGTCTAGGCAACGAAATGGACGGCCCCTGGCAAATGGGGCATCGAACGGCCGACGATTACGGCAAATTCACGCTCGAAGCCGCGAAGATGATGAAGTGGACGGACCCGAAGATTAAGCTGATCGCGGCGGGCTCATCCAATTACAACGCCGACTGGGTGGGCTGGAACCGGACCGTCCTGCAATATCTCGCCGGACACGCCGATTACCTCTCGATGCATCTTTACGTCGGAAACCGGAAGAACGATTATTATGACTTCCTCGCGAGTTCACTCGACCTGGCGGACAAGACCAAAACCGCGGAAGGCATCATTCGCAGCACGCTTACGGAAGACCCGAAAGCGCCGGCGATCCACATTGCTTGGGACGAATGGAACGTCTGGTATCGCGCGCGCGGCGACAAGCAGCGAGGCCGCCGTATTCTCGAAGAAAAATACAACCTCGAAGACGCACTCGTCATTGCGACGTTTCTCAACACCTTCATCAACTACGCGCATATCGTGAAGATCGCGAATATGGCTCAGATCGTAAACGTGATCGCGCCGATATTTACGAATGAAACCGGACTCTATTTGCAGACCATTTACTATCCGCTACAGCTTTTCGCGAACAATTCGTTCGGGACTGCCCTCCAGCTCGAGATCGAATCGCCAACGTATGAGAGCCAGCGCTTCGGCAAAGTGCCGTATCTCGACATCTCGGCCGCTCATAAAGACGGAACGCTGGTGCTCAACGTGGTGAACCGGCATCGCGATCAGGGGGTCGAGGTCGCTTTTGAAGCGCAGGAAAGCAAGTTCTCTTCGAATTTCGAAGTATCCGAGGTCAACGGACCGGATATCAAATCGGAGAATGACTTCGGTGTGACGAACGTGAAAGTCACGAAGAAAAGCACGCAAGCGAGCGGCAATCGCCTGACCTACAGATTCGCTCCGCATTCATACACGATGCTGAAAGGGACGCTTAGCTAGAGAAGCGGCGGGCGAGGCATGCCTCGCCCCTCCAACAGGCAACGGTCCCGCACGCGAAGTAGCTAACCGCTCATCGCCGCCAGGAACTCGGCGTTGCTACGCGTCTTTGCGAGCTTGTCGATCAGCAACTCCATTGATTCGACGGGCGATAGCGGGTTCAGCACTTTGCGCAATACCCAGACACGGTTGAGTTCCTCTTTGGGCATCAGCAGCTCTTCTTTACGCGTACCGCTCCGGTTGATATCGATTGCTGGGAACACGCGCTTATCGACGAGCTTCCGGTCGAGGTGAATTTCCATGTTGCCGGTGCCTTTGAACTCTTCGAAAATCACGTCGTCCATGCGGCTGCCCGTATCGACCAGCGCGGTCGCCACGATGGTTAGCGATCCACCCTCTTCGATATTGCGGGCAGCGCCAAAGAACCGCTTCGGCCGCTGTAGCGCGTTTGAGTCGACGCCGCCGGAAAGCACCTTTCCGGACGGCGGAACGACCGTGTTATACGCACGCGCGAGGCGCGTGATCGAATCGAGCAGAATTACGACATCGCGCTTATGCTCGACCAGGCGCTTCGCCTTCTCAATCACCATTTCGGCTACTTGCACATGCCGCGATGCGGGCTCGTCGAACGTCGAACTGATGACTTCACCCTTGACGGACCGCTGCATGTCGGTCACTTCTTCCGGCCGCTCATCGATTAAAAGAACGATGAGGTTGATTTCCGGATGATTCGTCGTAATGGAATTGGCGATGCTCTGCAGCATCATGGTCTTGCCGGTGCGCGGCGGCGCGACGATCAAGCCGCGCTGTCCCTTGCCGATCGGCGTAAGTAAGTCCATCACACGGCCGGAATAGTTGTCCTTGGCCGTTTCCATTTTGATCCGCCCATGCGGATAGAGCGGCGTCAGGTTATCGAAGAAGATCTTATTGCGGGCTTCCTCGGGCGGTTCAAAGTTGATCGCGTCGACTTTGATCAGCGCGAAATAACGCTCGCCTTCTTTGGGCGGCCGGATTTGGCCGGAAACGGTGTCGCCGGTGCGCAGATCGAATCGCCGGATTTGCGATGGCGAGACGTATACGTCGTCGGGGCCCGGCAGATAGTTGTACTCAGGCGCGCGCAGAAAGCCGAAGCCGTCCGGCAGGCATTCCAGTACGCCTTCCGAGAAGATGAGGCCACTCTTTTCTGCCTGCGTTTGCAGGATTTTGAAAATCAATTCCTGCTTGCGCAGACCGGCAGCGCCCTGCACACCGAGATCTTTCGCGATCTGGTTGAGCTTCAGAATGCTCATGTCCTTCAACTCGACTAGGTCAAGCGTCGGTGTGCCATTCTTCTGCTGGCCGGTATTGCCGATCGAATGCCGTAGACGCTTGCCATCCTGGACCGGAGAGCCATTGTTCTCCGCGCCTCTCGTCTCGGCGGGCTTTGCATCGGCAGGCCGGTTCTCCGGGGGCCGCTGCTCCGTCGCGGCGCGCCCTTCGTTAGGCCGGGCTTCGGTAGATCGCACGGGCGGACGCTCGCCGCGCGGGCCATCTCCCCTTGCCTCGGTGTGCCGCACTTCGGAAGCAACGGCGCGCAGCCGGGCTGTTGTGGCCTTCTCCGGCTTAGGTTCTGCGAGCTTCACTTCCGAATCCTCGCCCTTCGCCTCGGCGGGCTTGCTGCCATTCTCTGCCGGCTTCGTCGAAGCTGGTTCTACAGTTTGATCAGTGGGCTTTCCTTCGGTGGAAGCCGCGGAGGCTACTGCCTCTTCCTGATTTTCGAGATGATTTGCCAAATTTCCCTCACTCCCCGGCCATCTACGGCCGAGAACGGTACTGGTTCCTGCTCCGGTATTTGTTTGCGGATCGAAGCCAGTCCTGCGATTTGTTGATTTTTGCTCTTGAGTTTGTCGATTTTGGTGACAATCACCTGATATCGACGGTTGTGGAATTCAAGCCACTGCTTGAGTTCCAGGTCCATATCCATCCATCCCCGGCGAGCGTCCAATAACAAGAACGAAAGCGCGAGGCTGGAGCGGTTCACCAGATACGCTTCTATCAGCTTCCGCCACTCTTGCTTTTGGGGCAGCGGAACCCTGGCGAACCCATAACCCGGCAAGTCGACGAACTGTACTTCTTCATCGACTCGGAAAAAATTGATCATTTGCGTGCGGCCGGGCTGCGAGCTCGTAAATGCGAGGCCCGGGCGGCCGACCAGCTTGTTTAGCAGGCTTGATTTGCCGACGTTGCTCCTTCCGAGGAAAGCAATTTCGATAACCCCGGCCCTTCCGGGAGACTCCGGCGGGAACTGCTGAGGCCCAACCGCGCTAACGATTAAGCTGGGCGCCGTTTCCGTGTGTGTCGCCGGCATGCCTGACCCTTTGGACGTATCGCTCGAGAGGCTGCCTTCTCCGCCTTAGTGCGTAACGTTTTCCTCGGTGGAACGCGCCGCGAGATCGGCGGCAGTGGCCGGGGCCACCGTCAGCGCCACAATGTCGCGCACAAGCGCCAACTTCAACACAGCGTCCATCGACTCGACGAAATGCAGCTTCATTTCCTTCCGGATGTTCTCCGGGATATCGGCTAGATCCTTTTCGTTATCTTTTGGAAGAATTACTTCCATGATGCCGTGTCGGTGAGCGGCAAGTAGCTTTTCTTTCAGACCGCCGATTGGCAAAACCCGCCCTCGCACGGTGATTTCGCCCGTCATCGCAATATCGCCGCGAACTGCAATGCCCGTCAGGGCGCTCGATATGCTGGTGGCGATTGTGATACCTGCGGACGGGCCGTCTTTCGGGATGGCGCCTTCCGGCACGTGTACGTGAATATCCAGATGGCGGTAGAAGTCCTTCGGCAAACCGAGATATTGCGCCCGCGAACGTATATAGCTCATCGCGGCATGCGCCGATTCCTGCATGACGTCGCCCAGTTTGCCGGTCGTCGTCATTTTTCCACGGCCTTCCATGACCGCCGCTTCCGTAGTGAGAATCGAACCGCCTACCTCGGTCCAGGCAAGTCCGGTCGTCGCGCCGATATCGTTACTCTTTTCGAGTTCGAGGTCGCGGAACCGCTGGGGGCCCAGGAGTTCAGTAACCTTTGGAGCGTCCACAACTATCTTGTCGATTGATATCAACGAGACTGCTTCTTCTTTCTTGGCCGGCTTTTTCGATTTTCTGGTCTTCTCTTCCGGCGCCGGCGCCAGTTCCTCTTCTACTTCCGAATTGTCGAGCTCCGGCGGCGCCTCCGTGCCAGTTGACTGTGCGTCTACAATTTTGCGCGCCACTTTGCGGCAGACATTGCCGATTTCGCGTTCCAGATTCCGAACGCCCGCCTCACGGGTATACGACTGCACGAGCGACTGGAGACCCTCGTGAGTAAATTCGATACTGTCGGCCGCAACGCCCGTATCCTTCATTTGCTTCGGGACCAGGAAGCGTTTGGCGATCTCTAACTTCTCCACTTCGGTATACCCTGAAAGCCTGATCACTTCCATGCGGTCCTGCAACGCCGCCGGAATCGTGTGCAACACATTAGCGGTGGCGATGAAGAATACCTGGCTCAGATCGTACTCCACGTCGAGATAGTGATCCACGAACATGAAGTTCTGCTCCGGATCGAGCACTTCGAGCAACGCCGCCGACGGATCGCCGCGGAAATCCATCGACATTTTGTCGATTTCATCCAGCATGAATATGGGGTTCTTTGTGCCCGCTTTCTTCATCATCTGGATGACTTGCCCCGGAAGAGCGCCGATGTAGGTGCGGCGATGGCCGCGAATCTCAGCCTCGTCGCGTACGCCGCCGAGCGACATACGCACAAACTTGCGGCCCGTCGCCTTCGCGATCGACATGCCTAGTGATGTTTTACCGACGCCCGGAGCGCCGACAAAGCAAAGAATCGAGCCTTTCGGATTTTGCACGAGCCGGCGCACCGCAAGAAATTCGAGGATGCGCTCTTTAATCTTTTCGAGTCCGTAGTGATCGCTCTCGAGGACCTCACGGGCGTACTTCAGGTCGCGAATTTCCTTGGTTTTTTTCTTCCAAGGCACCGCAAGCAGCCAATCCAGGTAGTTTCGGGAAACCGTGGATTCGGCCGACATCGGAGGCATGCCTTCAAGGCGCTTCAACTCCGCCATCGCCTTTTCGAGCCCGTCTTTGGTCATGCCCGCGGTTTCGATACGCTTCTTCAGTTCATCGAATTCGCTCTTTTCACCGCGGCCCAGCTCCTTCTGGATGGCCTTGATCTTTTCGTTGAGATAGTACTCTTTCTGTGCCCGCTCCATCTGGCGCTTCACGCGGCCTTGAATGGTGCGGTCGACATTCAGCTTCTCAATTTCGATATCGAGCAACTCCGCGACGCGCGTCAGGCGGTCGATGGGATCGAAAATCTCGAGTAGTTCCTGCTTCTCCTCAATCGTAAGCTGCAGGTTTGCGCCGACAGTGTCGGCCAGTTTGCCCGGATCGTCCACACGAATGGCGGCGATCATGGTTTCGTAGTTGAGGTTCTGACTGAGCTTTACGTACTGCTCGAAGAGATTCGTGACACGGCCGACCAGCGTCTCAAGCTGATTGCCCTGATCAACCCGAAATGCAGTGGTCCGGACTACCGCACGGAAGAAGCCTTCGTCCTCGGAAACGGAAACAGTTTTGCCGCGCTCGACGCCTTCCACAAGCACTTTGATATTGCCATCGGGCAATTTCAAATTCTGAACGATATTAGCGATCGTGCCGACGTTGTAAATCTCGTCGGGGCGCGGCTCATCGATGGTCGCATCGTGCTGAGTCGCCAGAAAGATCTTCCGATCGCCGGCCAGCGCCTCTTCAAGAGCGCGGACGCTCGATTCCCGGCCCACGACGAACGGCGTCATCATGAACGGGAAAATGACGACATCCCGGATCGGCATCATAGGGAGACGCTTGGTGTCGGATTTATCTTTTGTCGTGACCATGTGCTTGCGCTACGCTGATATTCCCACGGACTGGGGAGCGGGACTACTGGAAACCCTTCTCTTGAGGGTGATTTTAGCAGGACTGATTATACGGTGAGGTTGTCCCTAGCCTGCCTTCTCAAGGACAGCCATATTGATCTTCTGCGAAAGTACCATCTCTTTCGTAACGACGAATTCCCGCACCTTCTTGAATGTGGGGAGATAGTACATCAGGTCGAGCATCAGATCCTCAAGGATCATACGCAGACCCCGAGCACCTACTTTTCGTTCCATGGCGAGAGAAGCCACGGCTTCGAGGGCCTCATCGCTAAACTTCAGTCTAACATTCTCGAACTCGAACAACTTCTGATATTGGCGGATGATCGCATTCTTCGGTTTGGTCAGGATCTGCACCAGAGCGTCTCGCGATAGATCCTCAAGTACCGCCACCACCGGAAGGCGACCGATGAATTCGGGGATAAATCCATACTTGATCAAATCCACCGGCTGAACCTGGGCGAGCAGATCGACATCGCGCCGGGCCGACGCGCCTGGACGGAGCTTATTGTCCTTGGCCTCATCGGGCGGAATGAATCCGATTGATTTGGTTCCCGCACGCCGCGAAATTGTTTTCTCCAGCCCGATAAAAGCGCCACCGCAAATGAAAAGAATGTTGGTCGTGTCTACCGGCGTGAATTCCTGATGAGGATGCTTACGGCCACCCTGTGGCGGCACGTTGGCCACTGTCCCTTCGAGGATCTTCAAAAGCGCCTGCTGCACGCCTTCGCCCGAAACGTCGCGGGTAATCGACGGATTTTCGTCCTTGCGGCCGATCTTGTCGATCTCGTCTATGTAGATGATTCCGGTCTGGCAACGTTGCACATCCCAGTCGGAGTTCTGCAAGAGCCGGAGAATGATGTTTTCCACATCTTCGCCCACGTAGCCAGCCTCGGTCAACGTCGTCGCGTCCACAATCGCGAACGGAACATCCAGGATGCGGGCTAAGGTTTGAGCCAACAGCGTCTTACCGGTTCCCGTGGGACCGATCAGCAGAATATTCGACTTCGAAAGCTCGACGTCGCTTCCGCGCTGTTTATTCATCTGGATACGTTTGTAATGGTTATAAACGGCCACCGCCAGCTTCTTTTTCGTGGCGTCTTGACCGATTACGTACTGGTCCAGGTACTCTTTGAGTTCGAGCGGGCGGGGCAGTTTGCCCGGGGCGCCGTAGCTCTGCTCGTGCCGATCATCCTCAATGATGGAATTGCAAACCGCTATACATTCGTCACAGATATAGGCGCGGGGGTAATCACTAGGGGAGGAAATGAGTTTACCGACTACGTCTTGGCTTTTGTGGCAGAAGGAACAGCGGAGGGAATCATCGGATCCGGCGCGCTTCAAGCTGGTTCTCCCGTGCTGCGTGTGGAAAAGATCAAAAGATCCCTTGCCTCAGGTCTAAATCGCTATACGAACTCAGTATACCAGGAAATCCCGCAGTTATGAACGGGATTCGCGCGCTCGTGCCATCTTCCTGCTTCCTGCTTTTTTCGCCGCTGCCGAACGAAACGCCGGAGAGTCTGTCCGGTTTCCATCGAGGCCGTTCGAGAGCATCCGCAATCTGAACAGCCCGCCTGGCCATCAGGGGCCTTTACGGCAGCTTATTTGTCAAAATGGGGTCCGTCGCCATTGAAAGTAGGTCGGATTGTGCAACATAGAGAGGAAGGTTACTAAAGGTTGCGGGAGGATAAATCTGGTGATCGGCGCAAATCCCGGGGTCCGTCCCTAAATTGGTTATGTGTCTTACTGATCAATGTATCTACTCGCTCTGGCCGAGCGAGGCGATACAATCACCTCGCCGTTAAGAAACGGTTAAGGGGAATTGGCATGTCCAACGGAAATGACCGCGCTGGGATTTCCCGGCGTCACCTGTTGCGGAATTCGGTGGCAGTAAGCGCAGCGGCGAGCGCTGGCGCGCAGACGACCGGCGCAGGCATACTGAAGCCAAACGTAGTGGTCGTGATCGCAGATGAAGTCCGCTGGGACGCCATCGGAGCGTACGGGCGCAATCCGATGGATCTCACTCCCAATCTGAATGCCATGGCCGGGCAAGGCACACTCTACCGGCACATGTTCACCAACCAGCCCGTATGCAGTCCGTCGCGCGCTTGCCTCTTCACGGGACAATACCCGGCGAAGCACGGCGTCTGGAAGAATGCTGGAGGCGAGATCGGTCTTTCGGCGCAAGCGACGACCATCGCGACCGAATTCCGCAAGGCGGGTTATTCGGCTAATTACATCGGCAAATGGCATCTCGCCGCGCATACACAGGGTCCTGTCCCGGCAAGTCAACGCGGTGGATTCCTGAACCTTTGGCAGGCATCAAATGAACTTGAGATCACCGCTCATCCATACATGGGGGCGATGTGGGATTCCGATGGCCGCGAGATGGTTTTTCAAGATGAATATCGCGCCGATTATCTGACAGGTCTGACCAAGAAGTTTCTGCGCAATGTTGGCAAGAAATCGCCCTTTCTGCTGGTCGTGTCCTATCTGGAGCCTCATCAGCAGAATGACCTTGGACGCATGGTGGCGCCGAAAGGTTATGCGGAGCGCCACAAGAACCCGTTTGTTCCCGAAGATCTCCGGCGCTTTCCAGGAGACTGGCAGCAGCAGCTTCCCGATTATTACGGCTGCATCAAGAAAATCGATGAGTGTGTGGGCGACATTCGGCAGGAGTTAAAAGCAAACGATCTCGACCGGAACACGATCGTCGTATTTGTGAGCGACCACGGCTGCCACTTTATGACACGGAATACCGAATATAAACGCAGCGGCCATGATGCTTCGACGCACGTGCCGCTTATCGTGGAAGGCCCAATTTTCAACGGCGGTGGCGAGATTCGCGAATTGGTGAGCATGGTCGATCTCACACCGACGCTTCTCGACGCGGCGGGCATAGCGGTTCCAGGCACAATGCAGGGCAGGAGCACGTTACCGCTCGTGAGGCGCACCCCGGTGGACTGGCGGAATGAAGTGTTTATCCAAATGAGTGAGTTTTGGGTGGCGCGTGCTCTGCGCACGCCGGAATGGACTTACATCATGGCCGCGCCACGCAGCAGCGGCAAGTTTCAACCAGAGCCGAATGCGCCAGCCTACGCCTCATTCCAGTTATATGACAATCGTGCCGATCCGAATCAGTTGGTGAATCTCGCTGGGCGAAAAGAAACCAAGCGCGTTGAGGAGGAATTGCAAGGGCGGTTACGGGCGCGGATTCAGGAAGCAGGCGACAAAGCGGCGGAATTGAAGCCATGCGAGTTTCCATACGCGTGAGGAGCCAACGAGAAATGGATCAGATGTGCGTCAGGTCACCAGTGCGCTTTGGGCCTCGGCTTCGGGACTGATGTTCAACCGCTCACGAACGAAATCAATATACGCTCTTCCCTTGGGGCGGCCGTTCCGATTGGAAATGGCAGAGCGTTCCAGAAACACGAGTACTCCCAGGATTTCGGCATTGCGGAACGGCGAAAGGCCCTCCTTCTCTTGTCGCGTCTTCTGGTAGTCCGCGAGCGAGCGCTCAAATAACCCCTGAACAGCGGCTGCGATGCGGTCTTCTGCCCGTGTTTCGTACAGTAAACCGGATTCCGACGTCCGGTGCGTGCGGATGAGCGCGGCAAGCGCAGCCTGCACGTCGCTATCGACGGCGCCGGGAGTGCGCAATGCGGCGTCAGCCAGCGTGAACGTGCAGAAGAGGACGAGTTCTTCGTGATCGCGCAGGAACCGTTCGTGAATGCGAATATCGGAATTCGGCAGGTTCTTCGGATCGACCTCCGGCGGCTTTTCGTGAAGACGCGCTTCGCGAAGGTAGTGACAATCGAGCGGGCAAAAGATATTGACCTCGCGCTGATTGCCGCAGCAGACCGCGCAAATATCGCCGTGAATTCCCGGGCAACGGCGCCGCGCCCGGCGCGTATTACAGATTCGACACAGTTCCGCCATGAACCATCAGGATAGCGGAGAGCTCGATGGCGACAATAGAGTCATGAAGCGAGTGTATTTGCATTTCAAAGTCGAGGTGGAACTCGACGAGGACGAGAAGCCGGAACGAGTCGCAAACGAGATCGCCCGAGCCATTCAAAAAATTTACGCCGTGCGGTCAGCGGAGCTAACGAGTGCGGTGGCCAAAGAGTAGCCTGGCTCATTGTTAGATCACAGAAGCAGTATGTTATGTGAGAATTTTCAAGCTGATGCGAGGCGCAGCCGTGTTAAACGCGGGCGTCCGCGGGGGGATGAGGACAGCTTGCGCTTGAATTTTTCTTGCAAGGTGACGATCCACTCGGTGGCTCCGCAAGGGCGCGAGCCTTTGAGAGCCGAACGCAGCGCACGCTCCTTCTCCGCGTCGGCGCCATCGAGGAATTCTCGCCATTGCGCGGCGGTGAAGCGCCTGCGTCCGATCTCTTCCGCCAAGGGAACCAGCGGGTCTTGTGCTCCGGTCAGATGCGCTTTCGCCGACGAGAGTTCCCAATCTTCGAGTTGCCCGAAGTCCCGCGCGCCGGGGATTTACTTCGACGTAGCGCATGGCCGTCCAGTAATGGTTCTCGTCGAGCGGTGAGGAGTGGAAGCGGTTCTGGAAAACGTGGCCGGAGCGCTCCAGCCAGCGGTTGAGTTTCATTGCCCACCAGGTGTGCATGCGGCGGAACAAGCGCGCGAGGCCGTTCGGATCGGAGGGTGTGACGATGAGATAGACGTGGTTATCCATCAAACAATAGGCGTGGACCAGCACATTTTCCTCTTCGGCAATGAGAGCGAAGCGCATCAGGTACTTGCGCTTGTCGAAGCCGTTACGGAAGATGCGCATCTGACCGACACCGCGAGCGACCACGTGATGCGCCACATTTTCCAGAACGAGACGGGATATCCGCGCCATGGGTTTCTCAGATGTAGTGGGCGCTGGACGGAAATCCTCGCAGAGAAATTGGGGTCCGTCCCCATAGCTTCAAAGAAAAAGGACGGGCGTAAACCCGTCCTTCTTTCCTCTTTCGGTATTGAGGTCTCGATTTATGCCGGTTGAGGGCTGCCCCCACCCAACAAGCCCGGAACGGCGCCGGGATTCGTCGTGGGCTGGGGAGTCGGCGTGATCACCGGTTGAGCTGCGTTGCCACTCGGAGGTCTGGGGGTAAAAGCCTTCAGCGCCTTACCGTTGATTAAATCAATCACTTCCGATCCATCCAGCACCTCACGCTCGAGCAGGGCTTCCGCGACGCGCACCAGGGCATCCGAGCGTTCTTCGATGATTCGCCGCGCTCGCCCATATCCTTCTTCGATCAACCTGCGGACCTGGTCATCGATCCTAATCGCCGTCGCCTCGCTGTAATCACGATGCTGAGCGATCTCGCGGCCCAGAAATATCTGCTCATCCTGCTTACCGAAGCTGAGCGGACCGAGTTCGCTCATACCCCATTCGCATACCATTTTGCGGGACATTTCCGTGGCGCGCTCTATATCGTTACGAGCACCGGTCGTGAGCTGATGCAAAAAAATCTCTTCCGCGATCCGGCCAGCCATCAAAATCGAGAGCTGTGCTTCGAGATAGTTCTTATCATGCGACAGCTTATCGTCAAGCGGCAGTTGCATCGTCAAGCCGAGCGCCATCCCACGCGGAATAATCGTTACCTTATGAAGCGGATCTGCATGTTCCATAAGGGCTGCTACTACCGCGTGCCCGGCCTCATGATATGCCGTTGTGCGCTTTTCCTTATCGTTCATGATCAGGCTCTTGCGCTCGACGCCCATCAGAACTTTGTCTTTGGCAAGCTCGAAATCGGATTGCGTCACAACTTTTCGGTTCTGGCGCGCTGCGAGCAGCGCCGCCTCATTCACCAGATTCGCGAGATCCGCGCCGGCAAAGCCCGGAGTGCCGCGCGCGATCACCGAAAGATCGACGTCATCGGACAGCGGAACCTTTTTGATGTGAACCTTAAGAATGCTTTCGCGGCCCCGTACGTCTGGGCGATCCACCACAACCCGCCGGTCAAAGCGCCCCGGCCGGAGTAACGCCGGATCAAGTACGTCAGGACGGTTTGTGGCAGCCACCAGAATGACGCCCTCGTTGGATTCGAAGCCATCCATTTCAACGAGTAATTGGTTTAGCGTCTGCTCACGCTCGTCGTGACCACCGCCCAAACCGGCGCCACGGTGGCGGCCGACTGCGTCGATTTCGTCGATAAAGATAATACAAGGGGCATTCTTCTTACCTTGCTCGAATAGATCGCGAACGCGACTTGCGCCGACGCCCACGAACATTTCGACGAAGTCAGAACCGGAGATAGAGAAGAACGGCACATTCGCTTCGCCCGCAATGGCGCGGGCCAGCAGCGTTTTGCCCGTTCCCGGAGGGCCAATTAACAGCACGCCTTTGGGAATGCGTCCTCCCAACTTCTGGTACTTCTGAGGCTCGCGGAGGAATTCGATAATCTCCTGTAGTTCCTCTTTTGCCTCTTCGACGCCAGCTACATCCTTAAAAGTGACCTTCTTTTGCTGAGACGAGTGCAAACGCGCACGACTCTTGCCAAAGCTGAGAGCCTTGTTGCCGCCGCTCTGCATCTGCCGCATCATAAAAATCCAAAGCCCGAGCAGAATCAGAATCGGTATCGCATTGAAGAGTATGCCGATCCAGCCGTTACCTGCCGAATCCTTCCAGGTGAACTTTACGTTCTTATCCTGCAGGATCTTCCAGATGTCCGTGTAATTGGGGGGGATCTGGGTATGGTAAGCG
The DNA here is from genome assembly GCA_000381625.1 of Bryobacterales bacterium KBS 96. Classification (GTDB taxonomy): domain Bacteria; phylum Acidobacteriota; class Terriglobia; order Bryobacterales; family Bryobacteraceae; genus KBS-96. Next base: position 3,794,645 of record KB906767.1, on the reverse strand, counting down.
GTGCCGTCCACCAGGGTTCCCTGAACTTCGGTTCCCGTGATGTTCGCATCCTTGACCTTATCTTGTTGAACAAGGTTGACGAACTCGGAAACGGCCAGATTCTTCGGCGTGGGACCACGACCGGTGCGGACGGCCATCCACACGAGTACGACGGCGCAAAGGATGACAATCCAGAAGACCGCCGTTTTTACATTTGAATTCATTAACTCACCTTTCGCTGGACAGCTCCCAGTCCGCCAGCCCGGATAGTCAAAATCCGGTTACTACAAGACCCTTATTACCTAGACGTTCAAATCGCACTATTCGATTCACACGCCATCCGGTAACGCAGAAGCAACAATGGTCCACTGGAACTTCTTGCGGCGAATTGATGCGCAGGCCCGAAGCGTCGGCCCCACACGATCTCACCGTTAAATTCCAGAATCGGCCAATGACGGCGCTCCCACAGAAAAACTTTCTCCTGCTGAAATAATGCCTTTATCTTGTGGCTGTTGAGATGCCCCGCCCGCCGGTATTCGTCACCTGGTTCCCAGTTGCGGACAATCAAGTCATCGAGCCCGGCCAGCCCCCCGATCGCTTCCACACTTAATTCTGCCGTCTCGATATAACCCGTCTCACCCTTGACGTTAACATAAAATGACTGCGTTTCGGAGAGTTCCTGAATCAGATCCAAGCGAATCGAGCCGGCGTTGAACGGCAACTCCGTATTAATGCCTGGCCGGATCGGGACGCGATAATGCCGCTTCTGATCGTTCGGCCCGAGGGGCGGCGCGAGGCGTATTTTCCCGTATGATCTCAGGGCATCCACACCTGGGATTAAAAGGCGGTTATTACCTTCCACTGATGCGCAGAGCGCGAGAAGGGCGTCGATATGGCTGCCGTCAAGTGCCCGCAAATTTCCCTTTACCGCTTGACATGCCCGCCTCAACAGCCGGCGCCTCACCGCAAGATGTTGATCCTGGAGGAATAAAACGTCGCCAAGGATGCCACGTTCGAAGGGCTTGGCAAAACGAGAGAACAGCGGCTCGATGACGTCGTGCCAGTAGTCCTCCTCTGCCTGGGCGCGGAATGCTATTCCTGCCAGAACCCGTTCCAGGTTCGGATTCAACTCCGTCCGAATTCGCGGAATCAGTTCGTGGCGGAGGTAATTCCGGCGGAATCGCGTATCGGCATTCGATGAATCCTCACGCCAGGCTAAGTCATTTGTTCTCAGCCACTCTCGGATCTCTTCACGTGTGAAAAAGAGGAGCGGCCGAAGGGGTCCGTCCCCACTCACCGCTCGCATTCCGGCCAACCCCGTCACGCCGGTGCCTCTGAAAAGGCGGAAGAGGACGGTCTCGGCCTGATCGCTAAGAGTGTGCCCGGTTGCGATACGATCTACACTCATTCGGGCCACTAGCGAACCGAAAATCGACCGCCTCGCATCGCGTGCGGCCTGTTCCAGATTGCCGTGCAGGTCTGAAACATCGGCATCGTCTCGAAAGAGGTCTACGCTAAGCCGTGCCGCCAGTTCGCGAACGAACACTTCATCGGCATCCGATTCCGTTCCGCGCAGGTGATGGTTGACATGAACGGCCACGATTTCAATGCCGAACTCAGGAGCAACCCTCGTCGAGAGATGGAGGAGAGCGACGGAATCGGCGCCCCCAGAGACAGCAACTCCGATTCGGTCTCCGCTGCGAACCATTTGGCGTACGCGAAGGATTTCCGCAAAGCGATCCAGAAGATCTCTCAATGACCACATTTTAAATTACTTACATCACATGGAGTCCAGGAATTCCCCTCGTGCCGAGGGGTCCGTCCCCATCCGAACTGCCCCGTCCCCATCCGAACTGCCCCAACGAGAGCCGAATACGGCTTCTTCCGCCAGGCGATCATCATGCCGCCAAACGGGCGCCGCGTACCCTAAGCTATATGCAACTGAATCCGCGAGTAAACCGCGAGGAATTCGAGAAGAAAGCAGCGAACGTGAAGCTGCTGCTGATGGATGTAGACGGCGTGCTCACGAACGGAAAGCTCTACCTGGTCCCGGATGGGCAAGGCGGCATGGCCGAAACCAAAGGATTCGACTCGCAGGACGGGATCGCGCTCCGCTGGCTGAGTTGGTACGACATCAAGACCGGCGTCATCAGCGGGCGGAATTCGCCCGCAACGGCTGAGCGCGCCCGCCAGGTGGGCATGTCCTATGTATTCCAGGGACACATAGAAAAGATCCCGATTCTCGAAAAGATCCTGGCAGATTCTCGCATTAACGAACAAGAAGTTGCTTATGTTGGCGACGACCTGACCGATGCGATTATCATGCGGAGAGTTGGGCTGACGTTTGCCTCCGCCAACGCGCGCCGGGAAGTCAAAGAAGTCGCCATGGCGACCACCGACGCGTCGGGCGGCTCGGGAGCCGTGCGCGAAGTGATTGAACTACTGTTGCAAACAAAAGGCATCTGGAACGAGTTGCTGAAAAAGTATGGAGTCATCGAATGACAGACAGCGCCAGCGGCAGGGCCGGCCTCGTGATTGTCGCGTTCAACAGACCGGGCGTTCTGCATCAGTTGACCGGCGTCATCGCTCGACACAACGGCGATATCCACTCGGTTTCGATCATTGATGAGGTTGCGCCGGACACACGAGTCTATTTCGAGCTTGATTTGCCTGGTTCAGCCCAAGAGCTCGCCGGCGATCTTGCAAAGCTGGAGGTGGTTCGCTCGGCGGACGTCGTGGAGACGCTTGAGAAGATCTACGGCAAGCGCATCATCATCATCGGCGGTGGCGCACAAGTCGGTCAAGTTGCGCTGGGCGCAATCGCGGAGGCCGACCGCCATAATATCCGAGGTGAGCACATTTCCATCGACACCATACCTCTGGTTGGGGAGGAAACGCTGGCGGCCGCGGTCCGCGCAGTCCGGCGGCTCCCCCGCGTACGAGCGCTGGTTCTTGCCGGTTCTCTTATGGGTGGTGACATCGAAACGGCGGTGCGTGAAGTTCGATCGCAGGGCACCCTGGTCATCAGTTTGAATATGGCGGGGAGCGTCCCCGAGGCGTGCGATTTGGTTGTCACCGATCCGGTGCAGGCCGGCGTTATGGCCGTGATGGCGGTAGCGGATACGGCCAAGTTTTCCATCAGCCGGCTCCGCCGACGCGTTTTCTAGCCGGTATGCCGGCGCCGTCAGATTAGATTTTTTCGAGCAACAACACCGGCGCGATCGCCAATGGCGACGTGACTCCGTTCGAGGCGGGGCGCAGCACCGCCGACGCTCCATGCACTTCTCCTGCAAACACATGCGGGTGAACTGAAATCTGCATCTCGCGCATCTGCAGATCCCCATACTGATAAATCGGGAAAATGCCTGTGAGCGCTGGCGAATATTCCTGGACGACGTAACGCGATTGAAGCGCGAGTTGTAGCGCTCGACCCCACTGCCGCCGATCTGTTTCAAGACCGACAAACGTTGGCTCTTCGCTGGAATGTTCGTTGGGCCGGAGTGCGAGCCGTTCCCGATTATTCAAAACAAAGTCCGGAAGATCAATCGTTGTGCCACGGTACCTTGTTTTGACGTGGGCCATCACCCGGGTCCATGGCGCCATTTGCGAGAGAACCTTCCGATGCACCGCCGCAAGCTTGGTGGTTATTGCTTCATCCGTAAGCAATTCGAAAAACGCCAGACGGTGTGCGAGTTCGGACCGGAAGCCGTTCACCATGCAGACGGCCCGATCACGGTAGGCTTCGAGCAGCGGATGCGACAGATCGTGCCGCACGAGCAACTGTTGCGCGGAAGTGCGTCGAAAAACGATATCAATGTCGAAATCGCCGGAGTGCAGCGTTCGGTTTTGGTACTCGAGCTGGTCTGGCGAAAGGACGCGCGCACATAGGCCTCCTCGTGCGAACAACTCGGCGAGCAGTAGGCTTTCTGTGGATTCGCCTGAAAATTGCTGCTTCAGCTCCAGAATGGCGATTCGAGGCGCGGTTTTACCTCCAAACTCCTTCCATGCCTTCAAAACGGCGAGCAAGAGCTGCTTCGGATTGCCCATTTTGGATATTCGGTAATGTCCACGCCTGAATTCCTTTAAAATGGGCAGATCGAGAAAGAGGTCGGACAAAGCCCCGGAATATGCCACCGCCGGGAGCATGTTCGGTCGAATGCCGCCGATGCGTACAGAACCGTTAGTCAGATGCGCATCCATTACGCTGGTTATGCTGAACCTCGATTGCCCGGAGGGTATCTGGGCGAGGAGCTTCTCTGCCGGCAGCATCTGCAAGCGGCTCATGAGTGCCGGGCTCCCTGTGATGATCGGCTCGATCTCGTCCAGCGCCGCGGAAAAGGTTTCAACGGCGCGGATCAGTGTGGTCTGCTGATGCTTGGCAAGGAAGTGGGGGCGCAAAATTGGAGCGACGAGACGGCCCGATTCCACTAATCGCGCCTCCCGCATTCGTTCCTGCAAAGCCTCGGCCCAACCAAGATCCCGGGCGCCTTGGCTCTCGAAAAGCTTGTGATAGCGGGCAACAGCCTCATCAAGCTGTGCCACTTCGGTTCGGTTTGCCAGACCTACAGTTTTACATCACGCTTCAAAGTTCGCTATGTTCGCGCAGCCGCCTAGGTTTTCAAACTCAAGGAAAGCGAAAACGAGCGTTCAGAGCCGATCAAAATAGAGGGGTTCGTTACGAAACCATAAAATATAACCAACAAAACAACGCGAAAAGAGAGGGTCCGTCCCCACAATAGTGCCCGGAAAAGGGGTCCGTCCCTAAGGCGGGCAGTAGATTGGGCCGGAAATTCCGAGGGGATTGCCTCCAAAGCATTTGCGATTGGAATGGTGGAGATAACGGGGTCCGTCCCCGTTGTTGCTGGAGTAAGCTGGTGCGAGGCCGACGCGGGGTGACCATTCGGCGGGCATGAGCGAACTATCTGGTGAGGAGTCAATATCGCCTCTCGATGACGCACCTCCTGTGCTTGAGCAGTTGATGCGGCGGTATCAGGAGGCGGATAGGGCTGCCGCAGAGTCACTGATGCAGGCGCTGATGCCAGTTTTAATCCGATTCTTCCTTAGTATGCCCGATGGCCGGCTTGCGGCGGACGATCTTGTTCAGGAAACGCTGTTGCGTATACACCGGGCACGGCACACCTACCGGCCGGGCGAGCCTGTGCTGCCCTGGGTATATTCCATTGGCCGCCATGTACGCGTCGACCATTACCGGAAGCTGCGCCGGACGGTCCATCACGAGGAGGCCGTGGACCCGGATATCCTCCAAGCGCGGGCGATCTCCACACAATCGGAGGCCGAAGGCTCCCCTGATTTCGATACATTGATGAACTATCTCCCGGAATCCCAGCGTGAGGTCTTGACGATGCTGAAAGTGCTGGGAATGACTGTCGAAGAGGTGGCCCGTGTGACTTCCTCAACTACGGGCGCGGTGAAACAGAAGGCGCACCGCGCATACGACCGGCTACGTTCCCTGCTTGAGAGGCCGCCAGCCGGACCAACGGCGGTAGGTGACGAATCGTGACCTGCCAGGAGATGAATATCTACCTTGATCGAACGGGAGATTCACTTCTGCCGGCCGAAGCACAGGAGCACCTTACGCGATGCAGCCGGTGCCGGAATCTCTATATTCGGATGGGGCCGATGCGGCAGCTGACTGAACGCGGCCACCTTGCCTCGTCCGGCATTCCCCCCGAAATTCTGGACGATCTTAAACCGGTTCGGCCCGTGCCACCCGGACCTGTGCTGGCGCTGCTCTACCTGATACCTGTGGTTATCGCGTTGGCTCTGGGGGTCTGGATGTGGGGCGCCGGTGGATGGCAGGCGCAGGCAGCGGTGACCAGGGTAGCGCTGTTCGGTGCGATTTGTGTCGCGGCCGCGCTTGCCGGATATTCGCTTTCCCGCGAAATGATACCCGGCTCACGGCGCCGTATCGCCGTAAGGCCCGCCGCCGCAGTCGCCGTTCTCGTGTTCGTAGGTGTTGTCGCAATCAGCTTCCATCGTCAATACAACATCGATCTCGCCAGCATTTCAGAGAGTTGTTTCCTGCGCGGCTTGGAGATTGCGGCCCTCACCTTCCTGCTCGGGTTGGGCATTGCGAGACATGGGGCCTGGCTCGATAGGGCGGCGGCGGTGAGAATTATCGGCTTGCTCGCGGCATCTTCCGCTTTGCTGGTTCTAACCACCTATTGCCCGGTGTTGAACGCAGCCCACGTATTCGGCTCTCATCTCGCCGCGGTCACCGTCGTCATTGCCGCATCTTGGCTCCTCGGTCGCGTGGTGCGCTGAGCCTGCGAGCCTGCAAGTAATTTGTCCGCAAATGTTGTCTGCCTTCTTCAGGTACTAGGCCGACCTGAAACTTATCGAGAGCCGCCGCCGCCGGCAAGGACCAGGAATTTGCTATATAGGTTTTGGGGAGGTACGAGCGAAGACATGCGAAACGTGTCGCGAAGCTGGAAGCTCACTGCTTCGATAGCCAGTCTTTTGCTCACGGCGCACGTATGCTACTCCGCGGCGCAACAACCCAATATCGAGGAGATCGTCAAAAAATCGGTGGCGGTCAACGATGCGTCGTGGAAAGCGGCGCCTAACTACTCGTACAACGAACAGGACATCAGCATGAAGCTGGACGATTCCGGCGGCATGGTCAGCAAACAGGAAAAGATGTACCGCGTGCTGATGATCAACGGTTCGCCTTATAACGAGCTGATTCGTCTCAATGGCGAGCCTCTCTCAACTCTTCAGAAATCCCAGGAGCAGAGCAAACTCAAGGCTGAGGTAAAGCGCCGGAATCACGAAACAAAAAGCGCAACTCAGGCACGTATAGAGAAGTATAAAAGCGGGCGCGCGGAGGAGCATTTGCTGATGAGTCAGATGACGGCAGCGTTTCAGTTCCAATATGCCGGTGAGGAAGTAGTCCGAGGTCACACATGTTACGTGCTGGATGCGCTCCCGCGGCCCGATTACCAACCCCCGGTAGAAAAAGCCCGAGTTTTGACCGGAATGAACGGGCGCATGTGGATCGATAAGGCCACGTATAACTGGGTGCGCGTGACGGCCAAAGTGATCAAACCCGTGGAGTTCGGCTACTTCATAGCGAAGGTTCGCCCGGGGACCCAGTTCGAATTAAATCAGGATCCGGTCGAAGGAAACGTATGGCTGCCCGTTCATTTCTCGCAAGCAGTGAATGCCCGTGTGCTCGGCTTTTACGGCATTCGCACGCGAGAGGAAGAGCACTATTCCGATTACCAGCACGCTGATGCGGTCGTGCTTAGTGGCCCTCAAGCGGCCGGGCGATGATTCTTAATTGGCCGAAGGACTGTCAGCCCTTATTGATGTCGCGGTGTGTTTCCTTCACCTGGAATCCGGCGTTTGCAAGGCGTTTCCGAATCTCACTCGCAATCAATACGGACCGGTGGTGGCCGCCTGTACATCCGAACGAGATCGTCAGGTAGCTCTTGCCTTCGCGCATATAGTGGGGAATCAGATAAATCAATAGATCCGAGATTTTGTTGATGAACTCCGTGGTCTGGGGAAACGATCGGATGTAGCGCGCAACGCTCGGGTGCCGCCCGCTCAGCTTCTTAAATTCGGGAATGTAGTTGGGATTGGGCAGGAAGCGCACGTCGAAAACGAGATCGCTGTCGGCGGGAACACCGTGCCGGAATCCAAAGCTGTTCACCTGAATCAGGATCTTGCCTTCTCCATCGCCGCTTCGAAACTGCTGGAAAATCAGCCCGCGTAGTTCGTGAACGTTCAGCTTGGACGTATCGATTGTCACGTCCGCCAGAGCCTGGATTGGCGCCAGTTGTGCCCGTTCCTCATTGATGCTGCCCATGACGGGCGCCTCAACGCCGAGCGGATGCGGGCGGCGTGTTTCGCTGAAACGGCGCTGCAACACATCGTCCGCCGTATCGAGAAAGAGCAGGCGTGCGTTAATGGTGCGCCGCAGCTTGCGATACATCGCAGGAAACTCCCTCAGCGACTCTCCTTCGCGAATGTCGATCACCAGTGCGGAGCGCTTGGCGCTCTTTGAATCGTGCGTCAGGTCGGCGAATTTTGGAACCAGCGCGATAGGCAGATTGTCGACTGCATGAAAGCCGAGATCCTCGAACGCCTTCAACACGGTCCCTTTTCCCGATCCGCTCAATCCTGTGATGATGACGAGCTCCGGAATAGAAGCAGGCAGTTTGCCCGCGAGAGTTTTTTTCGTTCTAGACGAGGCCATTTGTGAATGAGATTGAAGTGGCTCTGAGTACAGCGTGCTCTTAGTGTACTGAGTCACAGCGTAGTAGTGTTCGGGCACCGAACGGCCCGTCGGCACGACAAATCGTGCGCTACAGCGCTTTAGGCTACCGCTACGCGGGCATCAACTCGACTGTGGCAAGGCGGTTAACACGCGGACCAGGCAGAATGATGCCGGTGAGATTTAACGGATCGGCGTTTCCGACATGAGTGGCCGCATTTCTGTCCGGGTCACGGCGGATCATGCGCAGAAGCTCGATCGCTTCAGGCCGGGCAAACTGTTCGCCCGTGAAGCCCGAAACGAATCGCCCTCCCCGAATTTCTCCGCGGGCTTCCATCCGTCGCAATACGGGCAGCAATTCCCGCCATGGCGGAGCAAGCGTTTCCCGAACTAGTAAGTCACGCAGCAGCACTCCCCACCTCAGGAGTAACTGGCGGGCAAAGCGCTCAGCGCGTTCGTCGCGGGCGATTCCAATGCCATTGTTGTGCAACAACGCCCATCGTCCCGCGGCATGGCGCGGCCGCTTCTTATGGCCGCGGCCTTCACCGCGCCGCCGTTTCGGATCGATCAGCGCGCGCAGATTATCAAATCCATCGCCCGTAACGAATCCTCCGGCCAAAAGTTCCCACAGGGCATCCTCCACTTCGCTCGGCAGCCGCCCGGTTTGCCGCGCCAGGTCGATGAAGAAGCTGGCGCCATTCCGTTCCAGGGCAAGTAAGACATCGCGAGCCGCATGCGACAGCGCCGACGAATCGGGCGCCGCCCGTCCGGTCATCAGCCAACCGGCGTCTTCTCGCAAGAACAAGGCAACCGGCGCAATCCTGGTCGGCCGGACGCGGCGGTTCTCCGCAATGGCGGGATGGGGCGACACGCGCGCCCACATCACTTCGCCGGAGAAGCACAGCTCGTCGAGAAAATCGGGATCGTATTTCGCGACCCGCCGCGCCAGGATTTCCGATTCCCAGGCCACAGCGGGAATTTCGTATCCCTGCAGTTGCCGGATCACTTGCAGCGTTCCGTCGGCGCGGTGCAGTTGCGCTCCCGGTGAGACGTGCTGCCATGCTTGCAGGAACTGTTCGAATACGAGGGCAGTTACGGGTTCGATTTCCCGCCGTAAACGACCGAGCGTTCCGCGATGAATACGCGCCAGAATACGACGGTTGCACCACTCGATTTCCCCGGCTGTATTACGGAAATGCCCGCGCAGCACTTGCCCTTGCAACTCAAGTTTCAAAAGTGCTGTTTCGATCGTTTCGAATGGAAAGGCGAGTTTGCCCGCCAACTCCGACGCCCTCACCGGTCCAATCGATTCCATCCAGCCGGAAACGACTACGTCGGGTTCACCCGTAGTCGACGCGCGTTCGGTGGCGACCCAGAATTCCGTATTCGCGCGATTGATAACGGAAGCCCGCCCGGCTGCCGCCAGTTCATCAAAGAACTGCCGCCATTCCCGCACCGGCGGTAAGCAGATCAACGTTAGCAGGGCGTCGTGCAGTTCATCGGCGTCGCGCGGCTCCGGCCAAGACGCGGACGATACCTCGTCGATTACCGCCGGATCAAGAATTCCTTCGCCAGTGATATCCGTCCCGAGAGTTTGCCTCAGTTGAACCGCCCGCGTACGCCGCTCTTCGAGCGGGGCATCGTCCAGAAACGCGTATGGGTTCGCGTTCAGAATCTCGTGCGAAAACTGGGAGGCTTGCGCGGTGTCCACCGCGAGGACGCCGGTACGCCCATCCTCGATCTGCCGAAGAACCTCGCGCAGACCGTCGAGGTCCATGGCCCCGTGCAAGCAATTCTCCATCGTTTCCTTCACAAGCGGATGATCCGGAATGCGAATCGGACCCGTGAGATTCTCGGCGCAAGCAACCTGGTCCGGGAAAACCGCCGCGAGCAGATCGTCCGCCCGCATGCGTTGTATGGGCGCGGGTACTCGCGCTCCGCTCCGGAATCGGAGGATGGCCAAAGCTCGCGTTGTATTCCATCGCCAGCGGGCGCCGAACATCGGCGCGGCCACCAGCGCTTGCCGGAGCACGTCCTCCACCGTCGCGGCTTTCAGAAACGCGAATACGAGATCGAGCGGAAACGAGTGTTGATCGCTCAAAGAGAGCACCAGGCCGTTATCGGTTGCGGCGGCCTGCAATTCGAAGTTGAATGTGCGGCAGAAGCGTTTCCGAAGGGCGAGTCCCCAGGCTCGCGTGATGCGTGAGCCGAACGGCGCGTGCAGCACCAGTTGCATTCCACCGGATTGATCAAAAAACCGTTCCGCGATGACGGTCGTTTGCGAAGGCAATGCCCCCAGTTCGCGAATCTCAGCCCGGACGTACGCGGCGGCCTGCCTCGCGCCTGCTTCATCCAGGCCGCAATCGGCAATGAGAAACGCTGGCTCGGGTTCCGGATCGGCGGCGATGCGCTCGCGAACGTTTGCTACTTCGGCCGACAACTCGCGTGAGCGTCCTGGCGCCTCGCCCAACCAAAATGGAATGGAAGGCGCTGCGCCGTGTGCATCCTCCACTCGAACGCGGCCGGGTTCGACGCGTTTGATGCGCCAAGAGTGAGTGCCGAGCAAGAATACGTCTCCGGCGAGGCTCTCCACGGCGAAATCCTCATCCAGAGTCCCGACGGTTTTGCCGTCCGGTTCCGCGATCACAGCGTAGTTTGCGTTCTCCGGAATCGCTCCTCCGGAGGTGATGGCGGCGAGGCGCGCACCGCGCCGGCCCTTGATACGCCCGTTCACCTGGTCGCGGTGCAGCAGTGCCCCGGTTCTTCCACGCGACGTCGTAAATCCTTCGGAAAGCATTTCGACAACATCAGCGAAATCCTTGCGAGCGAGATTGCGGTAAGGGTAGGCCGAACGGAATCGTTCATAGAGATCGTTTTCCGCCCAGCTGTCCGCGGAAGCCGCGGCGACGATCTGCTGCGCGAGGATATCGAGCGCATTTTGCGGAATTTCGATGCATTCGAGATGGCCCTTGCGAATCGCTGAAACGACTGCGGCGCATTCAACGAGTTCATCGCGAGTGGTTGCGAACAGGCGGCCTTGCGGCGTTGCCCCCACCCAGTGTCCGGAACGGCCGATTCGCTGCAGGGCGACTGCAATGGACCGTGGCGAGCCAATTTGACATACCAGATCGATCGTTCCAATATCGATGCCCAGCTCAAGCGATGCCGTGGCAACCACGGCGCGTACCTCGCCTTTTTTCAAACGGGACTCAGCGTCAAAACGCATTTGACGCGATAAACTTCCGTGATGCGGCAGTACGGCGCCCGCGCCTAAGCGCTCTCCCAGCGCATGCGCGATGCGTTCCGAAAGGCGCCTCGTATTTACGAAGACCAGCGTGGTCCTGTGGGCCAGAATGAGTTCCGCGATGCGGTCGTAGATGTCGTTCCACGTTTCCGTGCTCGCGATGGACGACAGCTCGTCACGCGGGATCTCGACCGCAAGCTCCATTTCGCGCCGGTGGCCAATGTCGACAATTCGTGTCGCCGGGCCAAGCAGAGAGGCGACCTCTTCGATCGGCTTGACGGTCGCGGAGAGTCCGACGCGTTGTGCCCGTTTCGCCGTCAGCGCATCGAACCGCGCGATCGATAGCGCCAGGTGAGAGCCGCGTTTGTCGTCCGCCATGGCGTGAATCTCGTCGACAACGATGGTGGATGTCGTTCGCAACATTTCGCGCGATTTTTCGGCGGTGAGGAGAATGAAGAGCGATTCGGGGGTTGTGACGAGAACGTGCGGAGGCTTGGCGAGCATTTTCGTGCGTTCGCCGGCGGGCGTGTCGCCCGTCCGGACCGCCGTTCGGATCGGCATAAATGGAACGCCCTCCCGCGCGGCCAACGCGGCGATTTCCGCGAGCGGCATCTCCAAGTTGCGGTGGATGTCATTGCTAAGGGCTTTCAGCGGCGAAACATAGACGATATGTGTCTCGTCCTTCAGAGTTCCCGCCCGCCCAGCGCGAATCAGCCGATCCAGACAAATAAGAAACGCAGCCAGAGTTTTGCCCGAACCAGTGGGCGCGGAGATCAGCGTATCGTGGCCCGCGGAAATTTCGCGCCAGCCAGCGGTTTGCGGCGCCGTCGGTGAGCCAAACCGGTTCGTAAACCAGCGCTCGACAAGAGGATCGAATCCGGCTAAAACCATGCGCAGTACCTAGTACTAGAATGCCGCATGTACTGTCGGCGTCTGGCAATAGAATGGCGCGCAATTATCAGTGTCGTTTACTTCATGCGAAGTTTCGCAAATAGAGTACGCACGCCGAGGCGCCGGCGGCTCAGTTCCGGCCCAAGGCCGCCAGGGAGTGGTCCTGTGCAATATGTGTTCGTATTTACGAACGCCGTACTTGGTTAGGTGACGCAAACCGGGCTGCTTTTTTTCGTAACAAACGCCCGCACTCCACGTCCACCGATTGCTGCACCCAAAGGAGGCCCTTATGGCTACGCAGTCGCTCCAGCCGCCCTCCGCACCCAAGTCCGCCGTTTCCGAAGTTCACATCCTCTGGATCACAGCAGGTCTGAGTTGTGATGGAGACACGATCTCGGTCACAAACGCGGAACAGCCCAGCATTGAGGACGTCGTGATGGGCGCGATCCCCGGACTGCCCAAAGTCCACCTCCACAATCCGGTGCTGGCGACCGAAGTCGGCGATGAGTTTATGGAATTTTTCTATCAAGCTGAAAAGGGCCAGCTCGATCCGTTTGTTTTGGTGGTGGAAGGCTCGATTCCCAACGAAGGAATTAAGCGCGAAGGTTACTGGGCCGCGTTGGGCACCAATCCCAATACCGGGCAACCGATCACCACCTGCGAATGGATTGACCGCTTGGCGCCGAAGGCTTGGGGTGTGATTGCGGCCGGCACGTGCGCTACTTATGGCGGCATTCATGCGATGGCCGGAAATCCCACCGGCTGTATGGGGCTGGCCAATTATCTCGGCAAGTCGTGGCGATCGGCCGCGGGTCTGCCGGTGGTGAACGTTCCCGGCTGTCCCGTGCAGCCCGACAACATGATGGAGACCGTACTCTACTTGCTCTATCAAGCGGCTGGCCTGTCTCCGATGATTCCGCTGGATGAACAGTTGCGGCCCACTTGGTTGTTCGGCAAAACGGTTCACGAAGGGTGCGATCGCGCCGGGTATTACGAACAGGGAGATTTCGCGCACGAATATGGATCGCCCAAATGCCTGGTGAAGATCGGCTGCTGGGGTCCAGTAGCGAACTGTAACGTGACGAAGCGCGGTTGGATGCGCGGAATCGGCGGGTGTCCCAATGTGGGAGGCATCTGCATTGCTTGTACGATGCCCGGTTTCCCCGACAAATTCATGCCTTTCATGGACCAGCCTCCTGGAGCGAGTCTCTCCTCCGTGATCGTCGTCAGCTACGGATCGCTCATCCGGAGTCTCCGATCCATCACCAACGCGAGCGGGAACAAAGAACCGCGGTGGCGCCACCGCAGGCCGAAATTAACCACCGGCTATCAGCCGACAAGCTACTGACGAAAGAGGGATGAAATGGCGACAGCGACGGAACCTTTGACCGGCACGGAGCGAAAGAGCAGAAACCTGGTCGAAATGAATTGGGATCCGATCACTCGGATCGTCGGCAGCCTCGGCATATTTACCAAGATCGATTTCGATAACCAAGAGGTGGCCGAGTGCTACAGCACATCATCCATTTTTCGCGGATACAGCATCTTCATGCAGGGCAAAGATCCGCGCGACGCGCCCTTTATTACGAGCCGCATCTGCGGTATCTGCGGAGATAATCACGCGACCTGCGCTGTCTACGCGCAGAACATGGCGTTCGGGTGTAAGACGCCGGAACTGGGCGAGTGGATCATCAATTTGGGCGAAGCCGCCGAATACATGTTCGACCACAACCTCTATCAGGACAACCTGGTCGGAGTGGATTTCTGCGAGCAGATGGTGAAGCAAACAAATCCGAGCGTTCTGAACAAGGCGGAAAATACGCCCGCTCCGAACGCGGATAAACATGGGTATAAGACCATCGCGGCAATCATGCGGTCGCTGAATCCGTTCACCGGGGAGTACTACCGCGAAGCGCTTCAGATGAGCCGTCTCACTCGCGAGATGTTTTGCCTCATGGAAGGCCGGCACGTTCATCCGTCGACTCTCTACCCGGGCGGCGTAGGCACGGTCCCGACGATTCAGGTTTTCACCGATTACCTGGTCCGCCTGATGAAGTACATCGAGTACGTAAAGAAAGCAGTCCCGTTGCACGATGATCTGTTCAACTTCTTCTATGAAGCGCTGCCGGGATATGAGCGGGTAGGACAGCGCCGGATTCTGCTCGGCTGCTGGGGTTCTTTCAACGATCCCGCTGCCTGCGACTATAAGTACGAAAACATGTCGAACTGGGGCCGAGCTATGTACGTAACGCCCAGTGTGATTGTTGACGGCAAGGTCGTGACCAACGATCTGGTTGATATCAATCTGGGCATGCGAATCCTGCTCGGCAGTTCCTACTACAACGATTGGGAGAATGCCGGCGAGACATTCGTCAAAACCGACCCGCTCGGCAACGCCATCGATAAGCGACATCCGTGGAATCAGACCACGACACCGAAACCGCAGAAGCGCGATTTCAAGGGAAAGTATACGTGGGTGATGTCGCCACGCTGGTTCGATAAGAATACAGGTGATCACCTTGCCCTAGACACCGGCGGCGGCCCAATTGCGCGGCTATGGGCGACGGCGCTAAACAATTTGGTCGACATCGGCTATATCCAAGCCACGGGTCAGAGCGTCAAGATCAATCTGCCGAAGACCGCGCTGCTGCCTGAAACGCAATTCGAATGGAGCATCCCGCAATGGAGCAACGCGATTGAACGCGACCGGGCGCGCACCTATTTTCAAGCCTATGCAGCCGCGGCAGCGCTCTATTTTGTGGAGAAGGCTCTGAACGCGGTTCGCGGCGGACGAACTCAAACATGGTCGGACTTCAAGGTTCCGGACGAGGCCATCGGCTGCGGCTTCCACGAAGCCGTGCGCGGAGTGCTGTCGCATCACGTGGTCATACGCGATCGGAAGATCGCGAACTACCATCCGTATCCGCCAACTCCATGGAATGCGAGCCCACGTGATATATACGGCACGCCGGGGCCCTACGAGGACGCGATTCAGAACACGCCTTTGTTCGAAGAAAACGGCCCGGAAAACTTCAAGGGCATCGATATCATGCGAGCGGTGCGAAGCTTCGATCCCTGCCTGCCTTGCGGAGTTCACATGTACCTGGGGAATGGAAAGGTGCTCCGGCAGGAGCACTCGTCGATGCTGGGCGCTCACTCCTAGTTGTGGAGTCGTTCCTTGGGCTTTCGGAAGTTGAGGAGGTTACTTTGGCGCACACGAAGAAGTCGGGAATATCCTCACACACACCCGGCACGAACCGGGGTGAGGAGATGCTGAAACGAAAAGGCCCGGAGCCTGGGCGCGAACGTGGCGGCCGCACGTCCCGTGATTCGACCAGTATCGATCCGAAAAGCAAGGGACCTATCGATCCGCGGATGCCGAACATGCCGCCGGCCTGATCGCGGCCCATCTCAACCGGAGGCAAAATGGCGCATGAGGAAGTGGGCTCGCAGCAATGGATCGACAGAATCGAAGAACTGGTTCGCCGGGCGGAGTCTGTCGAAGATCCAAAACTGCGTGGCATAACGGTGGATTTGCTACAAGCGGTGTTGAATTTCCATGCCGCCGGGTTGGAACGGATGATGGAGATTGCAGCTGCATCCGGGCCTGCCGGAGAGGCAATTATCGATCGCATAGCCGCTGACGATCTCGTAAGCAGTGTCCTGCTTCTGCACGGTCTCCACCCCGACGATCTCGAGACGCGAGTGAACTGTGCTGTGGAAAAATTGCAGCGAATGTTCGGTTCTCGCATGACGGGCGTTTCGCTGCTGGCTATTGAGGAGGGTGTTGTACGATTGCGTTTCGATAGCGATCGCGTATGGTCGGGTGCGCCTGTAAAGGCGTCGATCGAAGCTGTAATTTATCAGGCCGCGCCGGAGATCACGAACGTGATCGTCGAAGGCCTTCGGGATCCTCCTACGCCGGATTTTGTGCCTCTGTCGAATCTGATGGCCAGCGCGGGCTTATGAGTATAAGAACCCAACACGCGGCGGTGCGCGGTCTGGCGTCGCTTCGAAAATTCGTGCAGAAGCCTCCGCCTGTGGAGATATGCGAACTCTGTGCCGCGCGGCTTTCCGAAGAGCACCAACACTTAATCGACCCTCAAAGCCGCCGTATCCTCTGTGCGTGCGACCCGTGCGCCATTTTGTTCAGCGGCAACGGCCAGACACAATACCGCCGCGTGTCTCGCGACGTTCGATACCTCGACGATTTTCGCCTGGACGATGCACTCTGGAACAGTCTCATGATTCCCATAGGGCTGGTGTTCTTCTATAAATCGAGCGTGTCCGGCCAAGTTGCAGCGCTATATCCGAGTCCTGCAGGGGCAACGGAATCGGCTCTCGATGCCGATTTCTGGGAAGAGATCGTCGATCTCAATCCGGTGCTAGGGAGCATGCAGGCAGATACAGAGGCATTGCTCGTTAACCGCGTCAAGCACGAGCGCGAATACTACCTGGCGCCAATTGACGAATGCTACCGCTTGACGGGCCTGATCCGGCAACACTGGTCGGGATTTTCGGGCGGCAGTGAGGTTTGGGAAGCGATCTCAACCTATTTTGCCGGTCTGAAACAACGCTCTCGTCCGGCGCGGATAAAAACATATGCCTGATCTCGACTTTCAGATTGTCAACGTCGAACCCGCGCGCGATCTGGCAACCCCGGCGCTGGCGTTTCACTTGCGCCTGACGAATCAGGCGGAACAACAGCCGGTCCACGCAATTCTGCTTCGGTGCCAGATTCAGATTGAAGCGCCGCGGCGCCGCTACAAACCACAAGAGCAGGAGCAACTCCGGGATCTGTTCGGCGAACCGGAGCGCTGGGCCCAGACGCTCCGGACCATGCTGTGGGCCAATACCACCGTGAACGTCCCCTCCTTTACGGGCAGCATTGTCTACCCGATTAGCGTACCCTGCACGTTCGATCTCACCGTCGCGAGCGCGAAATATTTCCATGCTCTTGAGGACGGCGAGGTCCCGCTAACGTTTCTGTTCAGCGGCACCGTGTTTTACGATTCGGGGCAAGCGGCGTTTCAGGCAGCCCCTGTCCCGTGGAATAAGGAAGCTCGTTTTCGTTTGCCGGTCCGGGTTTGGAAAGAGATGATGGATCTCCACTATCCCAATATGACGTGGCTGTGCCTGAGACGTGATGCATTCAACGAACTTTACCGGTTCAAGATAAAAGAAGGCATTGCGACCTTTGATGAGACTGTTGAACGCCTGCTGGCGTTGGCGGAACAGCCGCTGGAAGTGTCATGAACTCAGAACTGGTGGACAAGATCGCGCGCGCCGTTTTGTACGAAGGCTATATTCTTTATCCTTACCGGACGTCGGCTTTGAAGAATCGACAACGCTGGAATTTCGGCGTATTGTATCCGGAAGCTTGGGCGATCGGGCAGACGGGTTCTGACCGGTCGTATTTTCAAATGGAATGTCTGGCCCTCGGCGGCGCACATTCGCATCTCAACGTAACGTTGCGGTTCCTGCAAGTCGTGGAGCGCGGCGCCGGCGTGCAGTGCTGGCAAGAGGCGATCGAAGGCAGCGTTCCGATTCACGATCTCAGTTTTGACGCGATCGTCTCCAATCCGCATCGGGAGGAGTTTTCTTTTCCAGCGGCCGGGCGGGGCGGCGCTTACCGGCAGGAATTCCTAGAAGGCGAAGTAGAGATACGGGCGGTACTCGTACAGGATGCGGTTTTTCGGATCAGCGTGCGCGTCCGCAATACGGCCGCGCTAGAAAAGTTCACTCGCGACGAAGCGCTGCTGCGCTCCCTCGCCTCTGCACACGCGGTGCTGACGGTGCGAGATGGCGAGTTTGTGTCTCAAACAGATCCGCCCGATCCGCTCCGCGAAGCTGCGGTAGGCTGCGAAAACGTTGGCGTGTGGCCTGTTCTCGTAGGCGAGGAAGGCGCACATGACATGTTGCTCGGGTCGCCGATCATCCTATCCGATTACCCGCAAATCGCTCCCGAAAGCAGCGGCGATCTATTTGATGGAACCGAAATCGATGAGATCCTCAGTCTTCGCATTCTGACCATGACCGACGCCGAAAAGGCGGAAATGCGGCAATCTGACGAGCGGGCAAAGGAAATTCTCGACAGACTCGAAGCGAATCCAGCAGAGCACTTGATGCAATTACACGGCGCTATTCGCGGCATGCGGTCCCAATTGGGAATCGACCTCCGGAACGCATCGAGCGCTTGGGCGGAAGCTCCACAAAGCACGAGCACCCGCATTTCAGGTATCGACGTGAAGAAGGGAGATCGCGTCCGGCTTCGGCCCGGCAAGCGCGCCGATATATTCGATACGCTGCTCGATGGTAGAACGGCTGTCGTCGAAGCCATTGAACAGGACTACGAAGATAACGTCCACGTGGCAGTCGTGATCGAAGACGATCCGGGGCGCGATCTGGGCGAGATGCGACAAGCCGGCCATCGCTTTTTCTTTTCGGGCTCGGAAATCGAGCCGATTCCGAGCGACAGCAGCGGCTGCGATATCGATTTATGAGCAAGTCTGTCCTCATCGGCGGTATCGGCAACATCTTTCACGGCGATGATTCGTTCGGTGTGGTGGTCGCTCAAAAACTAGCCTCTTGCGACTGGCCGGATAACGTGCGCGTTGTGGATTTCGGCATACGCGCGATTGACTTGGCCTTTGCTTTCCTGGATGGCCACGATCTCACAATTCTGGTGGACGCGACTGCCCGAGGCGGCATGCCGGGCATGCTCTATGTGATCGAGCCCGATGTGAATTGCCTGGTTGAAAACGCTGGAGATGCGTGCGTCAATTCGCATAGCTTGGATCCGGCCAAGGTTCTCGTGCTGGCAAAGAACATGGGTGCTCAGTTTAAGCGAATTCTACTGGTCGGATGCCAACCGGCTGTGCTTGGCGGCAGCGAAGGCGTTATGGGGCTCAGCGATGCGGTGCAAGCGGCCGTCGATCCAGCCGTCGAAATTGTCCGTGCATTAGTCCAGGAATTTGAAAGTACGGGAGAGATTGCTGTGTATGCAGAAGCCGGGGAGGGCTACTGAATGAAAGCACTCAAGATCACGGGAATCGTTATTGCCGCAGCCGTGGTGGCGGGCGTCGCGATGAATTTCGGAGATTTCAGGCGCTACATCAAAATGGAAATGATGTAAGGGGTTCAGCATGTGTCTGGCTATACCGGCCAAGATTGTGGAACTGCTTCCTGGTGAAGAAAGCCGCGCGCTGGTGGAGGTTGCGGGAGTGCGGCGGCACATAGACACTGGGCTGCTACAGGATGAGAGATTGCAGCTTGGAGACTGGGTGCTTGTTCATGTCGGATTTGCAATGAGCAAGATCAGCGAGGAACAGGCTCTCGATCAATTGCAAACACTGACTATGCTTGGCGAAAACGAAGCAGTGATGCAAGAGGTGAAGGGGTACGGCTTAAGCGATCATGATCGGAAGGCCGGCCCGTAGGAGTTTTTCCATGAAATTCGTAGATGAATTCCGGGATGCCGGCGTGATTCATAAAGCCGCCGACGAGATTCGTCGCCTCGCCGATCTCGGACGGCAGTACCGGTTCATGGAAGTGTGTGGCGGGCATACTCACGCCATTTATCGCTTCGGCTTGAAGGATATTCTGCCGCCGAATATCGACTTGGTGCATGGCCCGGGGTGTCCGGTCTGCGT
The DNA here is from genome assembly GCA_000381625.1 of Bryobacterales bacterium KBS 96. Taxonomy (GTDB): domain Bacteria; phylum Acidobacteriota; class Terriglobia; order Bryobacterales; family Bryobacteraceae; genus KBS-96. The sequence continues at coordinate 3,774,637 of KB906767.1, read as the reverse complement.
GCTTCCGATGGGCCGCATCGACGATGGGTTGTCGATAGCGAAAGGTCCGAACGTTATCTTCACGGCATTTGGCGATATGATGCGCGTACCCGGCCGCGAGGGCAGCCCGCTCGAGCACAAGGCGCGCGGCATGGACGTGCGAATTGTCTACTCGCCTTCCGATGCGCTAAAACTGGCGCAGAAGAATCCGGACAAGCACGTTCTCTTTTTCGCTATTGGTTTTGAAACCACGGCGCCCTCCACCGCCCTGACGCTTATGCGCGCGAAGGCGCTAGGAGTAACTAACTTTTCTGTATTTTGTAACCACGTGACCATTATTCCGGGGATACGCGCAATTCTCGACTCGCCGGACATGCGAATCGATGCGTTCATCGGTCCGGGACATGTGTCAACCGTTATCGGGTGCCGGCCCTACGAGTGGGTGGCGCGCAATGAAGGAAAGCCGATCGTCGTATCGGGATTTGAGCCCGTCGATGTATTGCAAGCCGTCGTAATGCTGCTCCGGCAGCTTAAGGCAGGCGAGGCAAAAGTGGAGAATCAATATAAACGCGTAGTGCCGTGGGAGGGCAACCGCGCGGCGCTCAAGGCCATGGCCGAGGTCTTCGAGCTGCGGTCGTACTTCGAGTGGCGCGGCATGGGCTTTATCTCCCAGTCCGCTTTGCGGATTCGCGATACCTATAAGGACTGGGATGCCGAACACCGCTTTGCCGTTCCGGGCGTGCGCGTCACCGATCCGAAAGCGGCACAGTGCGGTGAAGTGCTGAAAGGCGTGCTGAAGCCGGTGCAGTGTAAATTGTTCGGAAAAGAGTGTACTCCCGAACGGCCGGTCGGCGCTCTGATGGTTTCGTCCGAAGGGTCATGCGCTGCTTACTACAACTACGAGCACCGTAAGCACGAGACTCTTACACGGATCGGCGCCGCAGTCTGACGAGATGTAGGATGGACGCCGCTCCCAAGATCCGCTTTCGCGACGCGCAGATTGAAATGGCCCACGGAGCCGGAGGCAAGGCGAGCCGGCGGCTTGTGGAAGGCCTTTTCGCACCACTTCTGTTTGGCGACCGCATCGAGACTTTAGGGGACGCGGCGCACATCAGCATTAACGGAACACGCATCGCCATTACGACCGACAGCTTCGTTGTGAAGCCGCTGCGATTTCCGGGTGGCTCCATCGGTGAACTGGCCGTGAACGGGACCGTGAACGACCTTGCCGTGTCAGGCGCAAGAGCGGAAGCGCTGGTCGTAACGTATGTGCTCGAAGCGGGATTGCCGACCGAGGTTTTGGAGGCTGAGGTCCGTGCCATGGGCACGGCCGCAACCGACGCCGGAGTCGTCATTTCGGGCGGTGATACGAAGGTAGTTGAACACGGCAAAGCCGACGGAATGTATATCTCGACTACCGGAATCGGCCGGGTGATCCCTGGTATCTCGATTTCGGCCGCCTCGGTACGGCCGGGTGACAAGGTTTTGATTAGCGGCCCGGTGGGCGATCACGGCATCACGGTTCTGCTCGCCCGTGGCGAGTTGGATCTGGAAGGCGAGATCTGCTCCGATACACGTTCCGTGCTTCCGCTGATTGAAGCGATGGCGCGGGCGGCAGGCCCGGGCATTCATTGGATGCGCGATCCCACGCGTGGCGGCGTGGCTACTTCGCTGAACGAACTGGCGCGAGACTGCGGCCTGGGAGTGTGGTTATTTGAGGATGCGGTGCCCGTCCGGGATACGGTGCGCGGCGCATGCGAACTGCTGGGCCTTGATCCTTTGCACATCGCGAACGAAGGACAGTTTCTAGCGGTCCTGGATGCGGAATACGCGGACAGAGCGCTGGATGCTCTCCGGAATACTCCCGGCGGGCACGCCGCCACGCTGATCGGCGAAATTCGCGAACAGCCGTCTGGAGCGGTCCTCGGGGCCACATCATATGGAGGCACGCGCGTCATCGATATGCTCGTCGGCGATCCTTTGCCGCGGATTTGCTGATATGCTGGCCAGCCGCTCCCAACTCGCAAAGCAAGTCGAAGAGTCGCTTCTCAAACGCAACGAACTCCTGACTGCGCTTTTCTCCCGTGAGGCGCAGCGTCTCGCTATCGCTTGCCGCGAGATGTCGGACCGCTTTCTCAAAGGCGGCCGACTGCTGGCGTTTGGACGGGGGCCCTATGCCACCGACGCTCAGCACGTGTCCGTCGAATTCGTTCATCCGGTCATTGTCGGAAAACGAGCGCTGCCCGCGCTCGATCTGTCCCCTCTGTTCGGCCCATGGCTGGAATCGATCGCGCTGCCCGAGGACATCGTCATGGGCTTCGGACCACCGGCAGGCGATGCTGAAGTGGAAGCGTCGCTCGATTGGGCTCAAGAGCGGGGATGCATGACGTTCGCCTTGCCGGGGCGGCAGGGCTCGTACTCAGTCGAGGCCGTTACCTCCGATCCATTCCTCCATCAGGAGGCGATCGAAATTCTGTATCACACGCTTTGGGAGACGGTGCATGTCTTCTTCGAACACCGGGAACTCGGACAGGACATCGGCGAGGCCGGCTTTCTCTATCCATTTCTGGGCCAGCAGAAACAGGAGAACGCCGGAATCATTGAAGAGGTGGCCGCGTCCATTCAAATGAAAGTCGCGGAAGACGCGAACCTCCGAGCACAAGTCGCCAACGAGGAATCGGAAAAGATCGTCGCAGCCGCCGCCGCCATTCGGAACTCCGTTGCACGAGGCGGGAAGCTCATTCTTTTCGGCAATGGAGGCTCAGCTACCGACGCCAACGACTGGGCTATCGACTGCGTGCTGCCGCCGCACGGTTACGCGCGCATTCCCGCCATTTCTCTCTCCGCGGAACCGGCCAATATCACTGCGCTCGCGAACGACGTGGGGACCGAGGTCATTTTTTTGCGCCAGTTGATTGCGCAGGCGCGCCCGAACGACATTGCAATCGGGATTTCAACCAGCGGCGGTTCGCGCAACATCATCATCGCTCTGGAGGAGGCGCGAAAACGAAAACTGTTGACGGTGGCGTTGCTCGGTTATGATGGCGGCGAAATCCTGCGGCGAGGCTTGGCCGACCACGCGCTGATCGTTCGCTCCGATTACATTCCGCGCATCCAGGAAGTGCAGGCCTCCATCTACCATTCGATCCGCGAGCTTTTGGAGGTCGATAGCGATGGCGAAAACTGAGCTTTACGGAACTAAAAGCTGTCCCTACACCCGCGACATGCGCGAATGGCTCGAATGGAACGGGCGCGATTTCGAGGAGTACGACGTTGAGGTCGACGCTGAGGCTTTGAAGCGTATGCGTGAGGCAAGTGGTGGACAGCGCACCGTGCCTGTTCTGGTGGAGGACGGCAAGGCCGTGCAGATTGGCTGGCAGGGGCGCGGTTGTGTGGTCGGCGGGAGCGTGAGTGAATGACAGAAGCTCGATCCATCCACGTACGCGGCATCGTGCAAGGCGTGGGCTTCCGGCCCTTGGTATTTCGCCTGGCGCATGCGAATTCGCTCGCTGGATGGGTGCTGAACGAAAGCGGCGGAGTCGACATCCACATTGAAGGCGATGAACCGGATTTGGATGCCTTTCTCCGCGAACTCACGTTGCAGCCGCCCGCCGCCGCCCGGATTGCGGATATCGACATTCAGCCGTCCGAAGTTTCGGGACTGCGTGAGTTTACGATTCGCGAAAGCCGCCGCAACGGGCATCCGTCTGTTCGCATCTCACCAGATCTGCCCGTTTGCGAAGAGTGCCTGCGCGAACTTTTCAATCCGGCCGATTCACGATATCTTTACCCGTACATCAATTGCACGAATTGTGGTCCGCGCTATTCGATCGTTGAGCGACTTCCCTACGACCGCTCGAATACGACCATGAAGGACTGGGCGCTGGACGCTCTCTGTGCCACTCAGTATCGCAATCCCATCGATCGGCGCTTTCACGCTCAACCGGCCGCGTGTCCAGCATGTGGACCGGGTTATTTTTTGGAATTTGACGGTGAGGCCGTCAACCGTGATGCAGCCAGCATAAACGCCACCATTCGATTACTCGCCGAAGGGCGAATCGTCGCCGTGAAAGGCATCGGAGGATATCACTTAACATGTGACGCGCAGAATATGGAAGCGGTTCGTGCCCTGCGAGAACGGAAGTATCGCAAGGAAAAGCCGTTCGCGTTGATGGTGAAAGATCTCGCTACTGCGCATCGCGTCGTCGAACTATCGACAGAAGCCGAAGCGCTGCTCACGTCTACTGCCCGGCCCATCGTGCTCGCGCCGGCGAAAGTAGCACTTCCCGGCGTGGCGCCACAAAATGCCGAATTTGGCGTGATGCTGCCGTACGCGCCTCTGCACTACCTACTCTTCGCAGCCGGGGCGCCTGGCATTCTGGTTGCGACCAGCGCCAACCGGTCGAGTGAGCCGATCGCCTACAAAGACGACGATGCGCGAGAGCGGCTAGCCGGCATCGCGGATGCGTTTCTGATTGGCGAACGGCCAATCGCGCGCCGCGTGGACGATTCCGTGGCACGCGCCGGACCGTTCGGACCGGTGATCTTGCGCAGATCACGTGGCTATGCGCCAGGCGCGGTTACAATTCTGCCATCGAAGCGCCCGATTCTCGCCGTGGGAGCCGATCTGAAAAACACGATCACTCTCGTGGTCGATGACCAGGCGTTCGTAAGCCAGCACATCGGAGACCTGGAGCATTACGAATCGCTGGAATCATTCCGCTCCACAATTCAAGATCTAGTTTTCATGTATGAAGTGGATTGGGATGATCTGCTGATTGTTCACGATGCTCACCCTCAATATGCCTCGACGAGTCATGCGCTGGAACTTCCGTCGGCGCGGGCGCTGGCCGTCCAACATCACCGCGCGCATATTGCCTCGGTGCTTGCCGAACGGCAGGCATGGGACAAGTGCGTGGTCGGCGTTAGTTTCGATGGGACCGGTTTCGGCGACGACGGAACGATCTGGGGCGGCGAGTTCTTCACCGGCAGCCTGGCCGGCGGGCTTAAGCGGGTTTTGCATCTCAGAAGCGCAAGTCTGCCTGGGGGCGATGCGGCCGCCCGCAATCCGGTGCAGTGCGCCGCAGGGTTCTTATGCCAGCTACACACTTCGGTGGATTTCACCGAGCCGCCATTCTATTTCGACAACCGGTATGGCCGGTCGGTCGAGTTTCTCAGAAAGAACGTACGCAGCTTCGAAACCACTTCCATGGGACGGCTGTTCGACGTCGTTGCCGCTCTCCTTGGCTTCACTCGGGAGATCACTTTCGAAGGGCAGGCGGCCATGTGGCTGGAGCAGATCGCTCAGCGGGCTTCGAATCGCGACGCTTATCGGTTTCCGATCAACGGTGAAGAGTTGGACTTCAGACCGTTGCTTGACGGTGTGATTGACGACTGCCTGCGCGACCGCTCGAAAACTGAAATCGCGCGTGCGTTCCACACTACGATTGCACAGAGCCTCTCTTGCGCGGCCACAACGCTTTGCGAAGCGAACGGCCTCGACACCGTCGTTCTGAGCGGCGGCGTTTTCCAAAACGAATTATTGCTCGAAACCGTTAAGTCGCTATTAAACGGCAAGCCCATTTGCATCTGGACCAATTCTGCTGTTCCGCCGAACGATGGCGGGATCAGCCTCGGGCAGGCAGCGCTAGGAGCAATAGCCTTGCGTGGAGAGTGCCATGCATGAACTTTCTATCGCCCTCAGCATTTTAGACATGGTGGACGAAGAGGCGCAGCGTCGCGGCGATGTCGGCATAGAGGCGATTCATCTGAAACTCGGCCTTCTTTCGGGCGTGGTGAAAGAGGCGTTGCTCTCGGCGTACGAACTTGCGTCCGAGCAAACCAGATTCGCCGCTTGCCCGTTAGTAATCGAAGACGTTCCGGTTTCCGTATATTGCTCTAATTGCAACGCAGAACGCAGTATTCGGTCTGTCCAATGCTTTTGTTGTGTTGAATGCGGCATGCCCGCGTCCGAAGTCGTTCATGGCCTCGAGCTGCAAATTTGGGCGCTGGAGTTGGCGGAATGACCACGACCCCCCGCATCGTGGAAGTCCGGCAGAATGTACTGAAGCACAACGACGAAGTGGCTCACGCGCTGCGAAGCCGCTTTCAGGAGGCAGGCGTATTCGTGGTGAGCCTGGTATCCAGCCCTGGATCGGGCAAGACGACGTTCTTGGAAAGAGCATTGACGATGTTGAGGCAGCAATGCCGTCCTGCGGCGTTGGTCGGCGATCTCGCAACAGACAATGACGCACAACGGCTCGCGCGCAGCCAGACGCCCGTCAAGCAGATCACAACCGGATCCCTCTGCCATCTCGAAGCGGCCATGGTCGATCGAACGTTAGAAGGTTGGGATCTTAAAGAACTGGACATTTTATTGATTGAAAATGTCGGCAATCTTGTCTGTCCGGCTTCGTATGACTTGGGCGAGGATCTCCGGCTCGTGCTTTTGTCCGTAACCGAAGGGGAAGACAAACCGTTGAAGTACCCGACCATCTTCAACAGCGCGGATGTCGCTATTATCACAAAGATGGATCTCGCCGAGGTCGTCGAGTTCGATCGCGCCGCGGCCAGGGCCAATATAGAAGCCGTCCGTCCAGGTATACAGGTTTTTGAGCTGTCGGCAAAAACGGGGCAGGGAATGGATGAACTGCTGGCGTACTTGCAAGAAAAATCGGCGGTTCGATCCCCTGCTTCATAAGCTCTTTTTTTAGCAATCTCGACGCCAGCCCACGGGACTGTTGGTTTCACGTGGGAAACACCGGCAATTCCGTCAGAGTCTCAGTGCCGTAGCGAAGACGCGTGGGGGTCTCCCGAGCGGACCGCTCGAGTCAAGCAAGGCAGAAGATATGGAACTACAAACAAACAGGCGGCATGCGGAGTCGCGTCCTGACGAATCTCAACACAGCCAGGAAGAGCAGCTTGCAAACGGCTTGGGATGGTTCAGCATTGGTCTGGGCCTCGCCGAAGTTGCAGCGCCTCGTGCCGTTGCAAGGCTGGCCGGCCTCGAGAATAAAGGCCGAACCCGGACGACGTTGCGCTTCTACGGGTTCCGCGAACTCGCGGCAGGCATCGGAATCTTGTCGCAGCCTCGGCCTGCGGGCTGGATGTGGGGCCGGGTGGCGGGCGATCTGATGGATCTCGCGTCCCTCGGCTCGGCCCTAAGCTCTGACGACAACAACCGGGCCAAGGTGGCGACGGCAACGGCAGCGGTCGTTGCAGTGATGGCGCTCGACGTGCGCTGCGGTCAGCAGTTGAGCAACGGTCGCGATGGCGGCGGGATGACGAAGAATAGCGGCACTAGCGTTACAAAGACCGTTGTCATTGGGCGTCCACCGGAGGAAGTCCATCGATTCTGGCGTGATTTCAGCAATCTGCCGAGTTTCATGAAGTACCTCGACTCCGTACAAATCACCGGCGAAGGCCGATCCCACTGGAAGACGAGAGCGCTGGGTGGAAAGACGGTCGAGTGGGACGCCGAACTGGTGGAAGATGAAGCGCCAACACGCATCGCGTGGCGATCGCTCGATGGTTCCGAAATACACCACTCCGGATCTGTGCGTTTTGAGAGGGCCCCGGGCGGACGCGGCACTCTCGTCCGTGTGGAAATGCAATACGTCCCTCCGGGCGGCGCCGTTGGCGCAAGTCTCGCAAAGTTGTTTGGCTTTGCACCCGGACAGCAAGTCGCAGAGGATTTGCGAAGACTCAAGCAGTTTATGGAAACCGGTGAGGTCGCAAAATCCGACGCCAGCATTCACCGCGGTATGCACGCGGCACGGCCGGCGGAGTAGCACGAAGTGAATTGGGGGATTGCGAACAGTCCCCGAGACGCTCCTTTCAATATTGAGGAGGAAAGATGAGAGCTAATTGTTGGATTGGTAAGCACGACATGCGAGTGCAAAACGTGCCCGATCCGAAAATCCTGAACGATCGCGACGCCATTGTGAGAATCACATCCACTGCGATCTGCGGCTCCGATCTGCATCTGTACAACGGCTTTATTCCCACCATGGAGAGCGGCGACATTGTGGGGCACGAATTCATGGGGGAAGTCATTGAGACCGGCCGCGGTGTACAGAACCTACAAAAAGGCGACAGAGTCGTAGTCCCATTTCCCATAGCTTGCGGTAGTTGCTTCTCCTGTCAGCACGGGTTGTTCTCGGTATGCGAAAACTCCAATCCGAATGCCTGGATGGCTGAGAAAATGTGGGGGCATTCCCCCGCCGGACTGTTCGGCTATTCGCATCTGCTCGGGGGATATGCAGGCGGGCACGCCGAGTATGCGCGTGTGCCGTTCGCCGACGTCGGCCCGATCAAAGTTCCGGAAGAGTTGACGGACGAGCAGGTTCTGTTCCTTTCCGATATTTTCCCGACCGGATACATGGGCGCGGAGATGTGCGATATTCAACCCGGCGACACGATTGCGGTTTGGGGTTGTGGGCCAGTCGGCCTGCTCGCGATGAAGAGCGCGTTTCTACTTGGAGCAGAGCGTGTCATCGCCATCGACCGGTTTCCGGAGCGCCTCGCAATGGCCCGGGAAAAAACGGGCGCGGAGACGATCAATTACGAAGAACTCAGCGTTCATGACGCGCTGAAGGAGATGACGGGAGGGCGAGGGCCTGACGCGTGCATCGACGCAGTAGGCATGGAGGCGCATGCACCGGGGGCTATCGGGGCCTATGATCGCGCGAAACAGGCCATGATGTTGGAAACGGGCCGCCCCGTTGCATTGCGGCAGGCGATTATGGCGTGCCGCAATGGCGGCACCGTCTCTGTCATCGGCGTCTATGGCGGATTTATCGATAAGTTTCCAATGGGCTCCGTCATGAATCGGTCTTTAAAGATCAGGACTGGGCAGTGCCACGTACAGCGGTATATGCGTCCTCTGCTCGACAGGATTCAAAGAGGAGAAATCGATCCCAGTTTCATCATTACGCACCGGATGCGGCTCGAAGATGCTCCCGAGGGCTTCGCGATGTTCTTAAAGAAGCAGGACGATTGCATCAAGATCGTACTCAAGCCGCATTGATAGGGACTGCGCAATCTCCCTTCATCTCGCTATCCTAGCCAACGAGGCAAGTGGCGGCGCAACAGCCGTACCGAAAGGAGATCAAGGTGGAGAGTGCAGACAAGCGGCAAAGGAAGAGTGGCGCAGGGTTCAAAGAGGCGTTCCGCGGATTCGCTAAGCGAACGGCCGATCTGGTGGGCACGCCGATGGCGTTCCTGGGCGCGGTCGGGCTGATTGTGGTTTGGGCGGCATCCGGCCCAACTTTCCGCTTTTCGGATACTTGGCAACTCGTGATTAATACGGCCACCACCATCATTACGTTTCTGATGGTCTTCCTTATTCAGAATACCCAGAACCGCGATAGCAGAGCTATCCACCTGAAGCTGGATGAATTGATCAAAGCTCTGCGGGGAGCTCGAAATTCAGTGATCGATTTGGAACGCCTGTCTGACGATCAACTGAAAAAGCTGGAAGACGAATATAAAAAGCTCTGCACCGGTAAAGCACGTTAAAACCGTGTCACCCGATGGCTGCGCGGGAGGGTAATGGTCCGGGCGTTGCGGCTGTCCATTGCGCCTCCCTGCCAGTCGAGTTACGTGAATAAAACCCGGCCCTGAAGCAACCGCGCTCTAGAAGAATGTGCCTTGGGACGCAGTGGTCGGAACCGTTTTATCGCCCGAGACGCCCCATTGCTTCAGCCTCCAACTAGTTGGCGCACTACTGGGAACGTAGTACCAGCCGCCGTCTGTGGGCCGCCAGATCGCAATATCCGTTTTTCCGTCGAAATCAAAGTCATCCGGCGCCGGTATATCGCCGGGCAAGCCGAACTGCCGCCCGTAAGCTAAACCTGTATCCGCCGGCAGAATGTACCAAGTGCCATTCGACGGGCGATACACGGCGTAGTCGGCGCCCCGGTTACCCTGGAAGTAACCGGCAATCGGTATATCGCCGGGCAGACCCCACTGTACGGTGTACGGGGCTGCTGGATTGCTGCTCGGCTTGATGTACCAGGTTCCATTGGAAGGCCGCCAGACTGCGAGGTCAATTTTGCCGTCGCCATCGAAATCGGCGACCAGCGGAATATCGCCGGTCGCCCCCCATTGTTCAGAGTACGGGGCTGCCGGGTTGCTACTCGGCCTGATGTACCAAGTGCCGTTAGAGGGACGAAATACCACGAGGTCGGCCCTGTGGTCTCCATCAAAATCGGCGCTGAGCGGAATATCGCCCGGGAGGCCGAACTGCTCGCCGTACGGCGCATTTAGATTACTGCTTGGCTTAATGTACCAGACTCCGGTGGTGGGCCGCCATACGACAAAATCCGTCTTTCCGTCGCCGTCGAAGTCTCCAGATAATGGGACGTCATCCGGCAACCCCCATTGTTCTCCGAATGGAACGCTCGTACTGCTTGGAGTTACATACCAAACCCCGGTAGTGGGCCTCCAGACGACAAAATCTGTTTTGCCATCGGCGTCGAAGTCAGCTCGAGGCGGAACGCCTATCTGAGCCAGAGCGGAAGCGGCGCCCATCGAGAGCAGCGCGATTCCAATAAGAAAACGTCGTATCACTTTTTTCCTAACCCCCAGAAATAACGGATTGACAACCGAAACTGGATTCTCTCTAGCTATAAACGATTTGATCAGATTTCCATAGTCGCATTCCTTCTAGTATTTGGAGATCATTTCAGGTCCCGCCATTCCTGCTCGGGAGCGGGCGGGAGAATTTTAGTAAGATCGCTGCCGGTAAACATTCGTTTCGGTGCTGTACCAGTGTACGCATTCTTGGATTGAGCTTGCGACCGAAGTCGTATTCACCAACGGAGCGGCTCTCAGAAGCTGAAGCGGACGCCGCCCACCGCCCACCGCCGAGGCGTCAGGAAACCATCGTCATAGTACTGTTGGTTGAGAGTGTTTGAAACGCGAGCATAGAACCGCATGCTAGAACGATCCGTTAGCGGAACTGTGTAACTGGCCGATAACCCGAGCTGTCGCGGCCCATCGAAACGATAGGCAAGGCCGTAAAGGGGATACAGAAAATCGCTGCCGCCTACGAAGTCCATGGCCGCCTCCACCCGCTTCCCGAATTGCTGGGTAGCGCGGAGAGTCACTGTATGGGGAATGATGCGCGGCGTTTGAATGGGGTTCGCTCCAGTCTCCGTTGTGAACTGAGACATGCGGTCAAGGGCATTGGTGTAGGTATACGACGCGTCGATTGCAGTGTTGCGGCTGGGCCGGAATTCGCCGCTGACTTCAACTCCGTGGGCAATGCCGCCGCCGGTGTTGAAATAGCCTCCATAGCGGCCATAGGAATCTGTCGCCGGCGTGATCAGCCCGAGCGTATCGAAGCCGATGACCTGCTGCAACCGAGTGTAAAAGAAGCTGCCGCTCAATCGCAGGCGCTGGCCCCAGAGATATTGATCGAGGCCGGCATCGGCGGAAATCGCTCGTTCAGGACTCAGTCGCGGGTCGCCATACGCGGTGAATGCGCCTCCGAAGAAGTACGTTCCGAAGCGCTCATAAACCGATGGAACGCGGTAGCCGTTGCCCACGTGCGAGCGCAGCTTCGTCGAAGTGTGGCGAATAAAATAAGCAACCGAGGCATCGCCCGTATAGGAATCTGGCGGCGATGGCAGCGGAATGCCGGAATAAGGGGAGATTCCGCCAAGAAATAGAGGAGTATTGAGCTGAAAGTTCTGGAACCGCCCTGACAGCAGAACCAGCAGGCGTCCGCTGAACAGTTGCATCTGGTCCTGCGCAAACGCGGCATTGCTGCGCTGCACGATATTAATTAGCGAGTAGACTCTCGCCGTGGGGTCAGGGTTTGCATCGGTACTAAAATTTTCGTAGTGCTCCCGTTCAAATTCGTAGCCCGCTGTGATGACCTGCCATGGAGCGGCGATGTAATCGGCGCGCGCCTGAACGGTATCGACATGGCCATCATAGAGGTCCGACGTGTGAAATGAGGGTTCATACGCTCCTACAGGACCTAGGGGTCCATCGAGATTATCGCGATGCGTGCCGGCGCTCTGATAGTAGAGCCGCCAGGATAGGCGCGTCGTCACCTGATCGTCGAGATGGAAAAGAGCGGTAATGAAGTGACCGTTGCGCCGCGCATCGGAGTCGTTCAAGGCAGGAACGAAGGTGGCGCCGGTGGTATTGAACGGCAAGCCGCGGTTCGCCAGTTGCAGTTGGGCGGAGGATAGCGGGACCGCTTGGATGAACGTCGAAGCCGGTGAGTTCACCGGATAGGGAATGGTCTGGTACTGAAGATAATCGGTGTCGGCCATCAGCCGCGCTCTAATGCGAATCGCCGACGTCAGCGCGTAATTAACGCTGCCCTGCCCCGACCAGTTCCGGGCCGGAGTGCCGCCTTCGACGCCCTGCGTCTCGTTCAAGTGAGCGAGCCCGCCGGAATATGTCAGGCGATTGTGCAACGCGCCGCCGGCGACGCGCGCCAGTCCTCTAAAAAGGCCCAAGCCACCGCCCTGTAGATCGATATCGCCGTGAAGTGGGCCGCCGCCCTGGCCGGTAATGATGTTCACGGTCCCGCCAATTGAATTCGTTCCATACAAAGACGATCCGGAGCCTTCGAGAACTTCGATGCGGGAGCTGTCGACCAGCAGAAGATCGCTGATAAACGAGCTGGCGTCGCCTTGCACGGCGGTGGCATCGCGCAAGCGGAAGCCGTCGACGAGAATGGCGGTATCGGTTGCGCGGAGGCCGCGAGTTTGAATTGTTGTAAATCCGCCGGGGCCGCCGCGGGTCGTGACCCGCAGGCCCGGCACAAGGCGCAACGAATCCGACACCGTGAACAGCCCGCGCCGTTCGGCTTCCGCGGTATTCACAACGTAGAGAGCTTTCGAAGTTTGGTCGACGGACTGGGGAGTTGCGGCGGACGTGACCGTCACTTGGCTGCGTTGCGCCGAGAGTACGAGATCCAAATCGAGCTGCTTCGTCTCCCCGCCCCCCAGGCGAACTGTGACGGGCCGCTTCAGAGATAGGCCCGGCGCGGATGCCTCCAATAAATAATTACCCGGCGCAACGTCGGAAAAAGAGTAAGCGCCATCCGAAGCGGTGTCGGCGGATAGAAACGCGGCGCCGGTCGACTGATCGAGATGAACTTCGGCGCGCGCGACCGCGTTCCCGGACGGATCGAGAACACGTCCTGAGATGGCGGCGGAATCGGCAGCGAAACTCGCCGCCGAGGCACAAAGAACGATGAATGTGAAAGGAAAAAGCCGTTTCACTGTTTGCCCTCCCTCGAGGCAACACGAAATCCGCGTGTATTAACGCGGGCTGCGGCAGGTCTTCGGACTTGCAGGCAAGGCGCTTGTGCGCTTTACTAGTGCCCGGCTTCCCGTCTCTTTGAAAGACAGTGCCTTAATGGGCGTTCGTTCCTGCTTACCGCTGCGGGGCAGTCCTGGAATTGCACTAGGTTCCCTTTTTCAACGCTTTCGCGTACCGTCAGCAGCTTTAGAGTAGCAGACGAGTCACGACCCTCGGCAGCTATCCCGCAACGCCTATAGAACAATCCGCATATCGCCATCCCGGCGTGTGACGTGCTGGCGGTCAAGATATTCGAGGAGCGGAATCGCATATTTTCGTGAGATTTGGGTCCACGATTTAAAATCCGGCACCGAGAATCGCCGGCCCTTTTGAGAGGCCAGCGACTTTCGTATATGGACGAGCACGGAGCCGTGAAAGATCATGTCCGGAGCGATCCGCACCAGCTTTCCGTCCTTAACAAGCGCTTCCAAAATCGCACGAGCGCGGGCAGGCGCTATCCCGCCGTTCGCTAGCGCGTCCTGCATCGATGGAGGCTGAAATCCGGCATCCCGATAGATTTGCTCGATGCGGTCGCGGGCGCGGATTTCCTCGGGATTCAATTGTGCCTGGTGTTGCGTGAGCGCGACTAACTCGCCCTCAACGCGTATCTGCGGAATATTCTGGAGAATGAAATCCGTAATTCCAGGTTCGACGCCCGACATGAGTACGCTACGAATCTGATGAGTGGGCGCGCCCTTCGCGGCGGGATTACTCGCGTGGAACGCTTCCAGCCATTTGATCACCTGTTGACGCTTCTGAGCCAGCCAAGTACTGCTCACGATGCGCTGACCGGCCTCGTACAGTATCAATCGCGGATTTGCTTCCGCGAGCTGCCGGATTTTCGGTTGTGTCCAGCCGGTCAGGCGCATGAGATTAGCCAGCCGGCGGCCCTGCGCGCTCTCCGCGACCAGAAGTTCCACTCGCGCCATGTCATCCGCCTCCGCCAGCGTTTTCAACCGTTCCGCCGTTTTGGCTCGCGTGAGACGGATAGGGGGAAAGGCGTCAATCACGAAACCGCCCGCAATGGTAGCGTTCGGTATCCGCAGCACAAATCGATCGCCTGGAAGGATTAGGAGCGGCTCGCGCACCGAAACGCGAGAGAGCGTTTGCGCGGGAGTTACCGTCTGGATCAGCCGTACGTCCGCCATGGTTTCGGAAGTCCCGATGTGAAGATGTAACGTCTGCCGGGAACGGGTGGCGTATTTCGCGTCCAGCCATTCGAGCCGCGTGTCCACAATTTGCGTGGTTTCGAACGTTTCGGGTGGGGCCAGTACGAACCCGCGGCGGATCTGGTGAGCTTCCACTCCCACGAGATTTACGGCCGTACGCTGCCCCGCCGCCGAGCTGGCGACCGGCTTTCCGTGTACCTGAAGCCCGCGAATTCGAAAACGCTCCCGTAGAGGATGCAATTCGACGGTGTCGCCTGTCTTTAATTCACCGCTCCACAAGGTGCCTGTCACTACCGTACCGAAGCCCTGCATCGTGAAGCTGCGGTCGACCGGCAAGCGTGCGAATCCCGACGTAGACCGTCCCGGAATGCTCGAAGACAAAGTGGCGAGGCTCGTCCGCAGCGCGTCAAGCCCTTGCCCCGAGTGTGCGCTTACGGGAATGACAGGAGCGCCTTCGAGGAAACTTCCGGCGCACAGTGCTTGTACCTGCGACGTGGCGGCGGCAATCGATTCCTGCCGGACACTGTCGATCTTGGTGAGAGCGACAAGACCTCTGGTCACGCCCAGGAGGCGGCAGATATCGAAATGCTCGCGCGTTTGCGGCTTCACCCCTTCATCGGCGGCGACTACCAGCAGCACGGCGTCAATGCCGCCCACGCCCGCCAGCATATTCTTGATAAAGCGTTCATGGCCTGGAACATCGATCAGCGCAACCCGCCTCTGGTCCGGCAGCGTCAAATGAGCAAAGCCGAGATCGATCGAAATGCCGCGCTTTTTTTCTTCCGTCAGTCGATCCGTTTCTATCCCAGTGAGCGCGCGGACCAGCGTTGTTTTGCCGTGATCGATATGGCCGGCGGTCCCCAGAACGAGTCCCCCTTTGCCGTTGAGAATGTCTGACATGCGCGCGCCGTTGTGTCTTATCGTCTCACTGGTCATCTGTAGCGCAGGCGCATGGTCGGGGGCGGTAGCTCCTTCCTCCGGAGCCGCGATTCCCGGAAATCCCGGTCCCAACCAGACGGTGGCCGATACACCGGCGCAAACACCGATCTACCACGCGAGCGTGACGGACGTGCAGGTAGACGCCGAAGTGGTCGATGGACAGCGCCAGATTAACGGATTGGCGCAGCAGGATTTTGTGATTCTCGACGAAAACAAGCCCCGGCAAATCGTCTACTTCGGGCATTCATCGGTGCCGCTCGAACTCGTGCTGCTGCTGGACGTGAGCGGCAGCGTGCAGAAATACCTGAAAGACATTGCCGCCATCGCGACAAGCGCGCTACGCAAACTGACGCCGCAGGATCAAGTCGCCGTAATGGTCTTCAGCCGTGACACGTGGATCGAGCAATCGCTGACAAGCGATCCCGCTGAGATTGCACAGGCGATCGAACAGGCAGCCCACGAGCAGCCGTTCGGTTCCGGCACGCGCATCAACGCCGCCGTTCAATCGGCCGCGAAATTCCTGGAACGAAACCGGCAGGCAACGATGCAGCGCAGAGCGATCCTGATCGTCACCGATAACGACGGCATGTCCTACGGCGTGCGTCATGACGATGTCTTGCGGGACTTGTACACGGCCGATGCGCTGCTTGACGCGATTGTCGTGGGCCGCCACCCGCACCCGCCCGCCGCGCGCCCGGGCGCCGTGATTAACTCCGATTTTGCGTTCGACGATGTGTACCCGCTGGCTGCGGCGACCGGCGGGCAGGCGATCGCCGCGTCAAAGCCGGAACGAAAGCTCGCGGAAGTCTTGGAGCGCATTCGTGATCGTTATTCGCTCGTCTATCATGCGCCTTCGGGAGCGCAGCCTGGCGCTTATCGCCATATTCGAGTGGAATTGAGCGAGGCGGCCCGGCAAAAGCATCCCCACGCCGAAGTCCACGCCCGCGACGGCTATTATGTGAACCGGGAGGAAGCTAAGAACGCAAATGAGCAGCAGCGGTCTCGATAAGGTGCGGGAGCGCCATGCGCGCGCGGAGGCGGGGGGCGGTCCGGAACGGAAGGAGCGCCAGCACCGCGAGGGCAAACTTTCGGCGCGCGAGCGGGTGGATCTGCTGCTCGACGAGGGCTCGTTCGAAGAACTCGACAAGCTCGTTCGCCACCGCTGCCGCAACTTCGGTATGGAACAGTCCGTAATCGATGGCGACGGGTTCGTCACGGGTCACGGATTGATTCATGGACGCCAGGCATTCGTGTTTGCGCAGGATTTTACAGTGTTCGGCGGCTCACTTTCCGAAGCGAACGCGCAGAAGATCGTGAAGATCATGGATCTGGCCCTAAAGGTTGGGGCGCCCGTGATCGGATTGAACGACTCCGGAGGAGCGCGCATTCAGGAAGGCGTGGTGTCGCTTGCCGGCTACGCGGATATCTTCCTTCGCAATACGCTCGCGAGCGGCGTGGTTCCGCAAATCTCGGCCATCATGGGACCCTGCGCCGGCGGCGCTGTGTATTCGCCGGCCCTGACCGATTTCGTCTTCATGGTGGATCGTACAAGTCACATGTTCGTAACGGGACCCGATGTCATCAAAACCGTTACGCACGAAGACGTGGACAAGGAAACACTCGGAGGCGCGCTGACACATAACACGAAGAGTGGAGTAGCGCAGTTCCTCGCGGCCGACGATGCCGACTGCTTGCGCAGCATACGCGAGCTGATGCGGTTTCTGCCGCAGAACAATCTGGACGGCGTACCGCCAGCGCCCACCAACGATTCCGACAGCCGGCAGGATCTCGAATTGGACACGCTGATTCCGGAGGAATCCAACAAACCGTACGACATTAAGGATGTGATCCGGCGCGTGGTCGACGACTCCTATTTTTTTGAAATTGCCGAACACTTCGCGCGCAATATCGTGATCGGGTTCGCGCGCGTGGGCGGGACGACGGTCGGCGTTGTGGCGAACCAGCCGGCGCACCTGGCCGGTTGCCTGGATATCAATTCCTCGACGAAGGCGGCGCGTTTCGTTCGCTTTTGCGACGCGTTTCTGATTCCCATCCTGACGTTCGAGGACGTGCCGGGATTCCTGCCTGGAACAGAACAGGAATTCGGCGGAATTATCCGGCACGGCGCCAAGCTGCTCTATGCTTACGCCGAGGCCACGGTTCCGAAGATCACGGTAATTACGCGAAAAGCGTACGGTGGCGCCTATTGCGTAATGGGATCGAAGCATCTGCGCACCGATGTGAACTTCGCGTATCCGACAGCCGAAATCGCAGTGATGGGGCCGGAAGGCGCCGTAAATATCCTTTACCGCCACGAACTCGGACGCGCGCAAGATCCGGAACAGGCGCGGCAAGCAAAGGTGCATGAGTTCAGAGAACGTTTCGCCAATCCGTTTGTCGCGGCCGAGCGCGGCTACATCGACGACGTGATTGAGCCGCACGAAACACGTCCGAAAGTGATTCGCGCGTTGCGGCTGCTCGCGAATAAGGTGGACACCATGCCAAAGAAGAAGCACGGCAGCATACCGTTGTAACAATTTGAGTTCATGGTGGCGAAAGCTCTCAGGTTGCTGCGCCGCGACTCGTCTCGGCGAGATTTGCATGAGAGGCCGAGTGCTTCCGCGTCGGGCGCCGACCCGCTGGGGTTCGATTACCGGCTCAAGCCGGAGTGAGCACGCGAACCAATGCCGCTGCGATTGCCCGGTTCGCCGGAATTCCGGCCTAAACTGTACGGATCGCCACAAGCCCATGCCGCGATTGGGATGACCAATGTCCGCTTTCGGACTGAACGCCCGGCACGGAATCACGGCACTCACCTACGACGCTTCCATGGATATTTCTTAATCGATTTGCCATAACTTAGTAATTCCTCTGCAACTCGTTTCCTGCTACTGTCTAAAACAAGTTTTTCTGTTTTCTCTGGTTTCTCAAGAGAAGTAGAGGTGTCTCCCATGACCGCAATGACCAGACCTTTGGCCCGGGTCAGCTTCGGGCTGTTTCTCCTCGCGGGCAGTATGCTTGCGCAATCCACTCTCGGAACCATCCTCGGCACGGTAACCGATCCATCGGGGGCCATTGTCGTGGGGGCTACAGTTCAAATCACAAACGTCGATGAAGGATCGTCCTACACCGCGACGACCGACGTCCACGGCGACTACACGCAGGTAAATCTAAAGCCCGCCCACTACAAGATTGAAGTGACGCAGCCTGGTTTCCAGAGCGAAACCGTCCGGAATTTGCAGTTGATCGCGCGCCAGGTATTGCGGGTCGATGTCGCGCTGAGGGTAGGTCAGACTACGCAAGCCGTCACAGTCGAAAGCCAGGCCGGTGTGATCACAACCGATACGCAGCAGATTTCCGCGAGCTACGATTCGCAGAAGATTCTCAACCTTCCAGCCAACACCCGCGCGAACGGCAGTACAAGTCCCTATGGCCTCCTCTCGGCGCTCCCAGGCGTTCAAGCCGACTCGGGCGACTCTGGCAATAAAACCGGATCGTTCTCGATCCAAGGCGGTTTGCCATCGCAATCGGAAGCCTCTGTTGACGGCATCTCCACGACAAACGTCACCGGCAATTCACCGTTAACGGAGGCGTTCCCCTCCATCGAATCGATTTCCGCCATGCGCGTCGATGGTGTGGGCAACAACGCGGAATACGGGGACCCTGGCGAAATAACGACGCTTTCGAAAAGCGGCACAAACGATTTGCATGGGAGCCTGTTCTGGTATCACCAGAACAGAGCCTTTGACGCGACAGCGTACGGGCAGACGGAAAAACCGCAAAAAATCGGCAACGATTTCGGAATAACAGCGGGCGGTCCGGTTGTCATCCCGCATTTGTACAACGGCCACAACAAAACGTTCTTTTACGGAACCTACGAAGGATTTCAGTTCCCGCGCGGAGCCACCATTCAGGATACGGTGCCTACGCAGGCCATGCGAAATGGCGATTTCAGCGGGCAATCGTTCATTGTGAGAGATCCTTTCACCCACGCCGCCTATCCGAACAACATCATTCCGCAGAGCGCGATAAATCCCGTGGCGCAGCAGATTCTCAAACTGTATCCCCTCCCAAACGCGAGCAGTTCGGCGACGGAACAACAGGCGAACTACATCGATAACCGCTCGAACAGTTACACTTCAAATCAATTCGATATTCGCGGCGATCAGTACTTCGGCTCCAAGCAGTCGATGTTTGCGCGGTACACCTACAAGAACATTAACCAGGATGAGCCGAACCAACTGCTGGTGCCCTCCAGCCAGAATTACGAACGGCTGCGGATGCTGGTTGTGTCGCATAACTACTCGATCCTGCCCACGCTGGTCAACGAATTCCGCTTTGGATTTACCTGGGACGACTACGGCAACAGCAATGCGTTCGATGGCGTGGCGTTCGCAAAGTCGCTCGCGATCGACGGCATTGGACCTACGTTCCCGTTCAATGGCTTGCCCGAGATCGATTTCAGTGGAGCAACGACATCGCTTACTGCCGACCGGCTCAACGGCAATAATTCTTCGCGAATGTACCAGCTCAACGACAATCTCACCTGGACTAAGGGCCGGCATACTATGAAATTCGGTTTCGATATCCGGCACATTCAAGCAGTAAGCCCCCTGGGTTTTATCGGCGGCGATAACTACGGCAACTACTCGTTCGCCGGCAATTTCACCGGAAACGACGTCGCCGACTTTTTGGTGGGAGCGCCCAACAACACCGCTTACGCCATCGTGCACAGCGATAACGACGGCCGTACATGGCATTACAACTATTTCGCGCAGGATTCCTTTAAGGTCAGCTCGAAGCTGACACTGGAATATGGTCTGCGTTACGAGTACCACCCGTCGTACATCGATGTGAACGGAAATATCGGCAATTTCGATCCGAGCGTTCCGCTATCCGGCCGTGTGGTTTACCCAACCGGCAAACAAAGCCTGCTGGCTCCCGGCTATCTCGCGGATTTCAACGCGTGCCCGAACTACACAGATCAGGGTCCGGTGATCAACGGCGCGCCTTGCACTCCAGTTCTATCCGCAAAGCAAGCCGGTTTGCCCGACAGTCTGCGAGAAGTGCCGAAGCTTCGTTTCATGCCGCGTTTCGGCTTTGCCTGGAGGCCGACGGCAAACGGCAAAACCGTCATTCGCGGCGGGTTCGGCATGTATAACATCTCAGTATTGGGCAGTGTGTTCTATTCGCTCACAGGCACTCTGCAAAGTGATGTGCGCCAGTTTCAGAACATCGGAACCGGTGGCGCGCCTGCGTTTCTATGGCCGCAGATCAGCGCGGGAGGCAGCGGTCTTAGTGAGCCGCAATACGGCACGGCCTATTTCGGAACGGCAAATCAGATCGATTTTCCGGATCCTTATGCCCTCCAGTGGAACTTCTCGATTGAGCACGATCTTGGGTGGGATACTGGGCTCCGCATTTCTTATATCGGCATGAAAACCGATCACCTCGTCTGGGCGCCGAATCTGAACCAGATGTATTATTCCACTCAATATGCGGTATCGCGCCCATTGACAGATAGGCCGTTCCCGAATTGGGGCACGATTCAGACACGCACTACCGGCGCGATCGCCAATTACAACTCGCTGCAGCTTGAAGCGAATCACCGCTTCCACTCCGGTCTGACGTTCGACTCCGCTTTTACCTGGGCGAGGAATCTTGCCGATAACCAGGGACCGAACAATACCGGCTGGGCGGGCGAGACCGGCGGAGCGCGAGCGGCGGATCTGTACGATCGTCACGCGGAATACGGCAACGTCTATGGCACACGCGAGTATCGCTGGATCTCAACGGCTGTATACGATCTGCCGTTTGGTCGAGGCCGCCAGCTCGGCTCACACATGAATCGCTTTGCCGATGCTTTGATCGGCGGCTGGCAGCTAAATTCGCTCTTCCTTTGGCAGACCGGTCCATGGCTAAGCCCCTATTTCAGCGGCGGCGACCCATCGGGCACGGGTTCCGGCATTCTGTTCGGGCGCGCCCAGCACCCGGATCGCGTCGGCTCGGGAATTCCGGCGAATCAAAATCGTAACGAGTGGATCGACCCAAGCGCGTTTGTTTGTCCTGGACAGGCTATTTCGCCCGCTCACCCGAATTGCACAATCGGCGATACGCCCGGCGTGGATGTCGCGCCTATCGGCCGTTTTGGAAATTCCGGAGTTGGCGTGGTCGAGGGGCCGGGGACGGTGAATCTCTCGGCCGGATTGGCGAAGTACTTCAACATCACGGAGCATGTTCGTTTCCGCATTGAAGGCTCCTTTACGAATATCCTCAACCACGTGAATCTGACCGATCCCGGCCTCAATATCGCGAGCCCCAACTTCGGCCAAATTACCAGCGCACGATTCTCCGATTTCGGCGGATACCGCTCGGGACAGATCGGCGCGCGGCTGGATTTCTAGAGTACGGTCGATTACGATCCCGAACTATTGAAGACGCCCGTGAAGTAAAACGTCCGCTCGTTTACAGTCGCGGTTTCGGTGCTGGCGCCGGGCGGCCACTTGGGTGGCGCACGATTCATCGTGCTGCTGCCGGTCTTTAGCCGGCAGTCCGCGGGAGTGGAACGGTGAACTGATCAGTCAAAACGCCTTCACGAGACGAGGGCCAATTGCTTGCCAGCACGGAACTACGAGTGAAACGAGTGGCCTTAGCGGAATTCTCCTTGACCGTCTAGGAAAGACGCTATACTCTACTCCTAGACGGAAAAGGAGAGCGGTGAGCAAACAAATCGATCTTTTGCAGGGCACGCTGGACATGTTGATTCTTAAAGCTGTCTCGCTGGGCCCGCTCCACGGCTACGGAGTTCTGCTTCGTATCCAGCAGATTTCAAAGGATCGGTTGGAAATTCAACAGGGATCGCTCTATCCGGCCCTCTATCGCTTGCAGCACAACGGATTGCTCGCGAGCGAATGGGGTGAATCGGAGAACAAACGCAAAGCAAGGTATTATCGCCTGACGCCTGCTGGCCGTAAGCAGCTCCAGGAAGAAACTCGCTACTGGAACCGGATGGCGGAGACGATCGCTGTGGTGTTGAACACTGCGCCGGAGGAGTTATGAAGTTCATAGCGCGTCTCCGCTCCTGGTTGCGATCCGTGTCGCGTCGGCCCAGCGTGGAGCAGGAGATGGACAGTGAGCTTCGATTTCATATCGAAAGTTACTGTGAAGACCTTGTCCGGAGCGGAGTGGCGTCCCAGGAAGCAAAACGCCGCGCCCAACTTGAATTTGGATCGGTCGAAGCGCGCAAGGACGAATGCCGCGATGTCCTGGGCCTCCGGCTTATTTACGAACTGGCTGCCGACTTGAGATATGCCTTCCGCATGCTGCGCCAATCGCCGGGCTTCACGGCGGTTGCCGTTCTTTCACTGGCGCTGGGCATCGGCGCGAACACCGCGATTTTCACGCTGATGGAAACGGCGCTCTGGAAGACAATCCCCGTCAAGAATCCGGGACAGCTTCGGCTTTTCTCATGGGTATCGGGTCGACACACGGTGATGGATTCGCTCGACGGCGATGTCAGTTCGACACCGATGGGCGCCACGACCAGCACGTCATTTTCTTACGCCGTATTCAAAGCAATGCAGCGCCAGAACACAACGTTTCAGTCTGTATTTGCGTTTAAGCCGATTTGGGGCGTTACGGGCGTGCTCCGCGGGCAGGCGCGGCTTGTAAGCGGCGAGTTGGTGTCCGGTAACTACTACCAAAGTCTCGGACTCGTCCCGATCGTGGGTAGACCCATCATGCCCATGGACGATGCGAAGCCAGACGCCGGCGCGGTCGCAGTCATCAGCGATGCTTTTTGGTCTCGGGAGTTCGGGAGAGATCCCGCCGCTATCGGCACAAAAATCGAGTTGAATCAGTTTCCCGTGACCATTGTCGGCATCAACCCACCCAGCTTTCATGGCATGGAGACCGGCGGCAATCCCGACGTTTTCTTTCCGCTCTCCATGCAGCCACTCATCCTTCCCGATGATTCCGCGAAGAACGGCAGTCTTCTAAACGATCCCGATTACTGGTGGCTTCTGATCATGGGGCGACTCGATCCAGGCGTTAACGAGGAAAAAGCGCAGGCTGCCCTGGACCTCGTGCTCACGCACACCGTGCGGGACACACTTCCAAACAAAGTGAAGCGCGCGCAGCCGCGATTGCGACTGACAACGGGGTCTAGGGGCTTGGACGAATTACGGAGCCAATTTCGAAAGCCTCTGCTTGTCCTGATGGCTCTTGTTGGCTTGGTCCTGCTGATTGCCTGCGCGAACCTAGCGAATCTGCTCCTGTCCCGCGCCACGGCGCGGCAGCGCGAAATCAGTGTCCGGCTGGCGCTGGGCGCCGGTCGTTGGCGCATATCCCGGCAACTCCTCACGGAAGGTTTGCTGCTCGCGGGAATCGGCGGAGCGGCAGGTATCGTCGCTGGCGACGGACTGCGCAACGCGATCCCTCGCTTGCTTGTGGATTCCTGGATGCCGAACCAGCTCGAAGCTCAGTTCGACCTTCCGGTGTTGCTGCTGTCCATTGGCATTACTCTGCTTACGGGTATTTTGTTCAGCCTCGCTCCCGCCTGGCAATCGGCGCGCGTGGAGATCAACGCAGCGCTAAAAGACGGTATGCGCGCGACTATGAGCCTTCCGAAGTTAATAACAGGCAAAGCCCTCATCATTCTCCAGGTGTGTCTTTCCGTGTTGCTACTCGTCGGAGCCGGTCTCTTTATCCGCACTCTGGCAAATCTGCGAAGCACAGACCTCGGCTTCAATCCGGCGCGGGTGTTGTTATTCATGCTTGATCCTCCCAATACGCGTTACAAAGGGGAGCAGGCCGCCACCCTTTTTGAGCGCATCCACGAAAAAATCGCCGTCATCCCCGGAGTGCAATCGGCGAGCTTATCAAGGGCTGCGCTGGTGGCAAACAATAGATCGACGACATCCGTATCGCCGAAAGGATTCGAGTCCCGTCTGGAAAAAGAGCAGCCAGCCTGGATGAACATCGTCGATCCGGCTTTTTTCCGTACATTCGAGATTCCGATTCTGTACGGCCGGTCGTTCAATGCACACGACCGGTCGAACTCGCCGCGGGTAGCCGTCGTGAACCAGGAATTTGCACGGGAATTTTTCCCGAACGCGAATCCGCTGGGCAAGCTGTTCGGAAATGATACCGATTATAAAATTGTCGGCGTGTGCGGGAATGCAAAATATAGCGATATTCGGGACCAGGTTCCCCCAACCTTCTATCTTCCGTACACCCAAATTCCCAATCTCGGCCCCATGACATTCGAAGTGAAGATGGCAGCCGCCCAATCCGGCATCGTGAAAGCGATTCGCGAAGCCGTTCGCTCGGTCGACAAAGACTTGCCGGTTTTCGGCGTACGCACCCAAACGGAGCAGATCGACTCTACTATTTCGAACGAGCGCGCATTTGCTGCGTTGAGCTCCGGCCTCGGCCTGCTCGCGCTGGTTCTCGCGTGCATCGGCATCTATGGCGTAATGGCCTATGCCGTCGCACGCCGGACGAATGAGATCGGCATCCGCATGGCCCTGGGCGCGCAGAGCGGACAGGTGCTTCGAATGATCCTGCGTGAAAGCTTGTTGCTGGCGGCCGCCGGCATCGCCATCGGCATGGTCGCGGCGGCCGGCCTGACACGCTACGTGGCGGCGATGCTGTATGGGCTGAAGCCGTACGATCCCATCACCATTACCGGAACGGTTCTCGTAATGCTCGGAGTGGCTCTCTTCGCAGCATGGTGGCCGGCACGCGGAGCGTCGCGTGTCGATCCCATGGCCGCGCTGCGCAATGAGTAGGTGATTCCTGCGTTACACACCCTGCACCGAACCGCGACTGTAAAGGAGCGGCGTTTTGCGGGCGTGTTTCAACGACCCATCCACACTGGCGCTCTTGCTCCTGGCTACGCCTGCGTACTCGTTGTCCGCTCTATCGAACCTGCCGGTTCCACAAGCGGCGTATAGCGAGGCAGAATCGCGATTGCGATGGCGCCTAGTATGGCCAGCCCGAACACCCATGCCATCGGCGTCTGGTAGCTGCCGTAGTGTTCGCGCATGATGGAGACAAGCTGCGGAATCCAGGTTTGTCCTATCGTGTTCGCCGGCAGAATAATCGCCATGGCTCTCGCCAGCGTATTCACGCCGAATTGCTCGGCCGCCATCAGCGGAATCAACATGTAGTCCGCCCCCATCGCGAATCCGAATACCAGCGCGAAAAAGATTGGATCCTTCGGAGGACGCACCATCAGCAGCAGCGGAATCGTTGCGGCAACGATGAAATAGGTCGCGGTCATCACCCATTTCTTCGAAAACACGTCCGCAAAGTATCCGATGCTGAGGCGTCCGACAATGCTCGAAATCAGGATCCAGAACTGAGCGGTGCTCCAGACTGAGTTCAGTGCGGTTTGACTGGTGAAGCCTTCGTCGCGGAACACGAATTTCATGTGAAAATTGATCGACCCGATGGAGCCGATGGAGGCGATGCTGCCAATCAACAGCAGCCAAAAAGGCCAGCTCTTCAATAGCGCGCCGTAGGAGTGCGGCTTCAATTTCAAATCGGGCGGCGGCGTGGCGAGGCCGTCCGGAAACAATCCCTTTTCTCCCGGTTTATCGCGAAGCACGAAAAAGGCGAGCGGCCATGTCAGAAACATCAGCAGGCCCAGCACCACCAGCGCCGCGTGGAAGCCATACGCTTCGGTCAGCGGTTTGACGAACTTCGCCCCGAGCGCCCCGAACAGGCCCACGCCGACATAAACCAGTCCCATCGCCATTCCGCGCTTTTTACGAAACCAGTATGAAACGAGAATCTGGTGAGGAATGGGACCGGAAAAAAGGTAACCGACGGTGTAGATGAACCAGAAGAGGAAATAAACGAAGATGGACCCGCCCATCAAACCGAAGCCGCAGAGGGCTACGGCCGTGGCGGCCGTGCCCGCCAGAATCAGTTTGCGTGGACTGAAGCGCGGGATGAGGATCGGCCCCACCCAAATGGTGAGCAGCGCCGCCAAAGGGAAGCCCAGAGTGATCTGGTCCAGCCGCCAACCATAGCTCTTTTGGAAGTAGTCGTAGAAAAACGGCAGGTTGTAATACGGCACGCCCACGGCGATGCCGAATGTGACAATGCTGGCGATGACAATGAACCAGCCGAAGAAAGGTTTTTTGGCAGTTACAGGTTGCACGAACCTCTGTTTATATCATCCGAACCCCACGCGGCTGTTTGGTAGGCCGGCCGCGGGCGTTGGCTGAACTTCCGATAAGCCGCGAAACTGTGAAGTCCGCGCCTCTTTGCCCGATACTATCTACTATGTCTTCGCGGATTGCCGTCCTGGGACTCGGCTATGTTGGCTGCGTCTCGGCGGCATGCCTTGCGCGCCTTGGCTACCGTGTCACCGGAGTCGATCGCGATGAGTTCAAAGTACGAAGCGTTAACGAAGGCTGCGCTCCCTTCTACGAGCCCGGACTCGAAGAAATCGTTCGAGACACGGTTGCGCGCGGGCGCTTCGACGCGGCTATTTCGCTGGCCGAGGGGATGGCTGATGCGGATGTAGCATTTATTTGTGTCGGCACTCCTTCGGAAAAGAATGGCAGCCTCGGGCTTGAGCAACTCCGCCGGGTCGTCGGCGAAATTGAAGCGCTGCTTCCCCATCGCGACAAACCGCTGCTGCTCGTTGTCCGCAGCACTGTTTTTCCAGGGACATGCGAAGAGCACATCATCCGGCCGCTGCGACGCTTCCCCGGCATTCGCGTGGTGGCTAATCCCGAATTCCTTCGCGAAGGCAGCGCCATCGCGGATTTCATGGAGCCGTCGTTGCTCGTCGCCGGCAGCGACGATGCCGCCGCGGCCGAGTGCGTCGCCGCGCTCTATCGCCCGCTGAACGTCCCGCCGTGTATCGTCTCACTGCGGGCCGCCGAGATGATCAAATACGCGTGCAATGCGTTCCATGCGATGAAGATTGCGTTCGCGAATGAGATTGGAACCGTATGCGAGTCACTGGAGATGGATGCGGCGGAAGTGATGAGCGCTCTCTGCGAGGATCGCAAGCTCAACATATCGCCAGCCTACTTGAAGCCGGGCTTTGCATTCGGGGGTTCGTGCCTGCCGAAGGATCTGCGAGCGCTCGCGCATCGCGCCAGCCGGCTTGACCTGAAACTGCCGCTGCTCGAAGCCACGCTGCCAAGCAACCAGGAACATTTGCATCGTGCGATTGACCTGCTGCTCGATTTGCCCGCGAGGCGCTTGGGCGTGCTGGGTCTGGCGTTTAAAGAAAACACCGACGATCTCCGCGAAAGCCCCGTCGTCGCTCTGCTTGAACAACTAATCGGCAAGGGCCGCGAAGTGCGCGTTTTCGATCCGCACATCCAACTCGATGCGATCTACGGCAGTAATCGGAATTTCATCCTGCAACAGATTCCGCATATTGGCCGACTTCTGGATGCGCGCTTGGAGGATACCCTCGGCTGGGCGGATCACCTTGTGATTGCGCAAAAACCCGACGACGGCATGCGCGCGCAGATCGAATCGAGCGGGTTACCGGTCAGGAGCCTGATCGGCGCCGCTCTGCCCGATGCCGACGGGTTCCTTTCTCGAAGACGCTAATTGTCCCGATCGGACTTTTGTCGTGGCGGATTCAAACGCCACTCGGAGCCGCGTCGGAATCTTTGACACCAGCGATGTCAGCAAGCGATACCGCCAGCCGGGGACGACAAACAACTTACGCCGCCGCAGACCGTCAAGGGAGGCATCCACCACTTCCTCCGCCGTTAGCCAGAACGATCGCGGCGCCAGTTTCTCCCGATTCACTCCCAGCGTGTCGTGGAATTCCGAGTACGTATAGCCGGGGCAGAGCGCCTGTACGACCACATTTGACCGGATGCTCCTTAGCTCCAGGTGAAGCGTTTCCGTGAAGACCGTCATCCAGCTTTTTGTTGAACAGTAGCTTGTGCTGCCGGAGCTTCGTATGAACGCCGCAACCGAGGCCACATTGATAATCCCGCCGAAATCGTGCAGAACCATGTTGCGAAGCGCCGCGTGGGTCAGACGCAAAGGGGCCATTACGTGCAGCCGGTGCATCTGTTCCTGCATGTCGATCGGGGCTTCCCAGAAGCGTCCCCGGCTTCCGAATCCCGCGTTGTTCACTAGAAGCGCGAGGTCCTTGGCGTTCTCCAACCGTTCCGACACCGCCGCGAGATCCTGCTCAACCGTCAGGTCGGCCGCCATTACCTCGACATTCGATCCACAGGTTCTCGAAAGCTCGGCTGCAAGCTCCTCCAGCCGCTCCTTGCGCCGAGCGATAAGCAGCAGATTATGATCCGGCGCCAGCCTGCGCGCGAACGTCGCGCCAATTCCGCTCGACCCGCCCGTAATGACGGCGAGCGGCTTACCGATCCGATCCGCGATTTCAGTGGACATCTATTTTCAGTAGACCTCAATGCAAGCGAAGAGTGCGCCCAACGCGCAATCGCGCGCATAATTGAAACCGATGAACTCGAATGACGTACCGGATTTTAGCTGAAATCGTTCTCGCTTTTCATCTGGCTTGGATCGTCTGGGTTATCACCGGCGCCTATTTCACGCGCAATCGATCGTTTCTAGCGGCGTTCCACATTGCGTCACTCATCTGGGGATTACTGGTGGAGTTGGGTCCGTGGCCATGTCCGCTCACGCTCGTGGAAGAATTCTTTGAAGAAAGAGCCGGAATCGATCCATATCACGGAGGGTTCCTCGTACACTACCTCGATTCGATCGTCTACCCGAATCTCCCAGAATCCTTCTTAATTGCGGCCGGAGTGGCTGTTTGTGTTGTAAATTTGCTCGTGTACGTTCAGCGGCTCCGGCACTGGCGGGCAGAGCGCTAGCCTGGATTCCCGCGTGCTGTTGGCTCTTCTGTTCTCCGTGGCGCGATCGCGACTGAATTACAGATATGCCTTCACTGCCCCGACAAACTCCTCCACGTCGCTTTCATCGTTGTAGAAATGTGGGGACACGCGCAGGTATTCGCGGCGTGCGGACACGTGAATCTCTTGCTCCTGCAGACGTTTCGCAAGCTGCGACGAATCGACCTCCGGCAGCCTCATCAACAAGATCTGCGACTCCAGAAAGTTGCCGCCGAGCGTTGGATACGCGCTGCCGCCGAGCGCGAGCAACTCTTCCCGAAGCTTCGCGGCTAATTCCAGCACACGAGCTTCAATCGCATCCATGCCGAGATCGACCAGCAATTGTACGGATTCTTTCATCGCAAACAGCGAAGGAAACGGCAGCATGCCGCCCTCATATTTTTCGGCAGTATCTGAAAACCGCGGCGCTCCATGATGCAGGTTCTCCACCGAGTGCCAGTCCTTATCGCTCCGCCAGCCGATGACATTCGGTCTTAACCACCGCCGAACGTCAGGACGCACGTATAGGAAACCGGCGCCGTTTGGCGAGAGCAGCCACTTATACGCGTCAACAGCCAGGAAATCGGGCTGCAGCTCCGCGCAGTCGATGCGCAGAGCTCCCACGCTTTGCGTGCCGTCGAGATAGACCAGCGCGCCCCGGCTATGCAGATGCCGAACAATTGGCTCTAGATCCGGACGCAGCCCGCTTGTGTAATTGACCGTGCTCAGCACCGCGAGCCGCGTACGATCCGTGATGCTCTCCTGAATCTCCGCCGGCCGGGAAATAACGCCTCGAACACCGGGAATGCACTGCGCCGCGTAAAGCTGATTCGGGAATTCGTGCTCAAGTGTGAGGATTTCGTCGCCCTCCTGCCAATCGATTCCGCCCATTACGAGCCCGAGGGCCTGGCTCGCGTTGCTAATGAAAGCAATGTCTCCGGCGGACGCGCCGATCAACCGGCCGATATTCGTCCGCAAGGGCTCCAGTTCGTCGAACCAGCTCAGGAAATCGGCGCAGGCCAACCTGTCACGCCTGGCAAAATGTTCGACCGCCGCTTGCGAGCTCATCGCCGGAAGCTGCCCATATGTAGCGGTGTTCAGGTAAGTGCGATTGCGAAGCGCCGGAAACTGCTCGCGCACTGCTTTCCAATCCACTGCGATCTGTTCCTGAGTATTCATGCGAAGTATTTTGGCCCGCTATTCAACTAAGGTCGAGCGCCAGCGGCAGGGCGCCGCATCCGCCCAAGGGCCGCGCATACCCGGCACTCAGAAGTAATTGATGGCGAACTACTTCCGCTTCCGCGGGATTCTCTCGCAAGGCGGGTATCAAAAGTGCGCTGCAACGCATCGACGGTTATAAGACAATTAAAACAGACCACATGACTGAAACGCAGCGTATGGCCCGGCCGCTGGCCGAGGTCGATCCAGACATTTTCGCCGCCATCCAGAAGGAACTCGAACGCCAGCACTCGCGCATCGAGTTGATTGCCAGCGAGAACTTCACCTCCGAAGCCGTGCTTGAAGCCACCGGAAGCGTCTTCACGAATAAATACGCCGAGGGCTATCCCGGCAAGCGCTACTACGGTGGCTGTGAATTTGCCGATATCGTGGAAAACCTCGCCCGGGAGCGCGCCAAGAAGCTGTTCCGAGCGGAATACGCCAACGTTCAGCCGCACTCCGGCTCGCAGGCAAACTCCGCGGCATACGCCTCCGTGTTGCAGCCCGGCGACACCATTTTGGGAATGAACCTGGCCCACGGCGGTCACCTGACCCATGGCCACCCGTTGAATTTCTCGGGTAAGCTCTACAAAGTTGTCGCGTACGGCGTCCGCAAGGAAGATGAGCTGATCGACTATGACGAGGTGGCGCGCCTCGCCGACGACCACCGGCCGAAAATGATTATCGCGGGCGCTAGCGCTTATTCGCGGGCGATCGATTTCGCTCGATTTCGCGAGATCGCGGATTCGGTCGGCGCGACATTTCTGGTGGATATGGCCCATTATTCGGGTCTGGTCGCGGCCGGCGTTTACCCCAATCCATGCGAGCATGCCGATATCGTGACAACGACCACGCACAAGACCCTACGCGGTCCACGTTCCGGCCTCATTCTGGCTCGCGAGAAGTTCGGGCCAGCGATCGACAAGTCCGTGTTTCCAGGAACCCAAGGCGGACCGCTAGTGCACGTGGTCGCTGCGAAAGCCGTTTGCTTCCTCGAAGCGCTGACCGACGAATTTAAAAGCTATCAGACGCAAGTGCTCGCCAACGCCCGGGCGCTCGCGGCCTCGCTACAGAAGGAAGGTTTCCGCGTGGTCAGTGGCGGCACCGATTCACATCTTGTGCTGGTGGACGTGTTCGCGAAGGGAGTTCGCGGCAAGGAAGCCGAGAAGGCCCTGGACGAAGCCTATATCACGGTCAACAAAAACTCGATTCCGTTCGACGCCAACCCGCCTTTGAATCCGAGCGGCATCCGTCTGGGAAGTCCTGCCGTTACCACGCGCGGCTTTGCCGAAACGGAAATGGTTGAAGTAGGCCGTCTGATTGCTCAGGTGCTTGACAATCTTCAGGAAGCAAGCGTTATCGACGACGTGCGCCACCGCGTTATGGCGCTGA
Organism: Bryobacterales bacterium KBS 96; assembly: GCA_000381625.1. Taxonomy (GTDB): domain Bacteria; phylum Acidobacteriota; class Terriglobia; order Bryobacterales; family Bryobacteraceae; genus KBS-96. The sequence goes on along the minus strand of KB906767.1, from coordinate 3,742,746 downwards.
CTGAGCGATTTCCGCTCTATGCATGGCGGCAGCAAATGGCCGCCGTGTAGCGAGTTCGCTCCGGCATTGAGGCGTTGTGAGCATGCTCGACCCGATGCCATTCGTAATCTTCGGTTGCAGGGGCGAGGCATCGTCTCGCCTGCGACATTAATTACGATCATCCCTTCGGGCGCCCGCCCAGTTGGTCACGGATCGTTTCTGCGTTTGCCAAGTGCTCTTTCAGGAGCGGCAGCGTCTTCGAGGCGTATTGTTTTACGTCCGAATCCTCGGCATGCTTCGATTCCTTCGCGAAGTTGGATACCGTCTTCTTGTGATTCTTTATCATCTGTTTGATGAAATCCCGGTCGAAGGCGTCTCCGGAGAGGGCCTTCAGTTTGGCTTCTTCGGCGGCGTCCTCATCGCCGGCTCCCAAGGGCAACTGCACATTTTTCGCTGAAGCGAGCGCGTCCAGGCCGCGTTCCGCAATCTCTTGATTCGCAAGCACTTTCTGCGCGTATGCTCGGATTTCCGCATTCTTCGAGTTCCGGACGGCAAGCCGCGCCAGATCCAGGTCGCCATCGTTCTCGCGTCGCACCGCCTGGAGAAAGTTGATCTCATTGGGTGAGACCGCCGCATCCTGTTTGTGTGCTCCCTCGCAGGCCGCCGCCCCAATCAGCAAGGCCATGATGGCCAGCGCTGGCAAACCTGTGGTCGCGATCCAGTTATTGGTCTGCATCGCACATGGGTTCCTTAAATCCGTTGGATCTGATCGCGCCAGGAACTGTTTGCCTGTGGAAGTAAGCGGGGGGATTGAGCGAAGCGGGGATCGTTCGTATAGAAATTGGAGTAATATCTTCAAAGGGCCTCTGCGGGGAGGGTTGCCGGCGAGGTTCTACGGATTTCTATCCTGCGGCAAAGGTAAATCTCCGTAAAAATGGCGCCAGAAGTTTCACGGATAGCGCGCTAGAGCGGCGTCTTTGCCTTGATTCTATAATTCTTCTTGTGCTACCGTAAATCTTCGAGAAATCCTCGCGCACGAGGGGTGCGCCTGAACGCGTCTCTCTTTTCCAAATTCGAATGGATCCGACACTGAAGCAACTCACGGAACTTCTGCTCAGAGCAGTGCCGACCATGTTTTTGCTCGTCTTTCTGACGGTGTATCTGAAATATGTTTTTTTCAGGCCGTTGGACCGTGTCCTTGAGAAAAGGAACGAAGAAACGGAAGGGGCGAGGCGGCTCGCTGAACGGGCCTTTGCGGCGGCAGACCAGAAGGTTTCAGACTTCGAGAAGGCGCTGCAGGTTGCGAGAATGGATCTGCACCGGGAGCAGGAAGCACAGCGGAAGCGCTGGCTGGCGGACCAGGCCCAGGCTATTTCGGCGGCGCGTGCTCACGGCGAAGCGCGGATCGAAGAGACGCGTCGGGAGCTAGCCGAAGAGACCGATCGCGCCACGGCGGAACTGGCCGTGCAAGCCCGTGCTCTTGCTAGACAGATCATCGATAACATGTTGGGCCGGAGGGCCGCCTAATGAGACGGCTTTTCCTTTTGGCGGCGCTCTCCGGCGCCATTCTGGTTTCTGCAAGCGCGCAGGAGCAGCGTTCTGCGCACCCGTATCGAAATGCGCTTCAATCCAATGAAGACCCGCTGGTCATCTGGAAATGGATTGATTTCGCCCTGCTCGTCGGCGGCATCGGTTACTGGGCCTATCGAAAGGGTCCTGCTTTCTTTAACGCGCGCACCGAAGAGATTCAGCGAGCCATTAAGGATGCAACCGGGCTAAAAATCGAAGCCGAATTCCGATCGTCCGAGGTCGACCGCAAGATGGCGACGCTCGGCGCCGAAATCCAACGATTGCGCGAAGCGGCCAAAGCGGAGATGCAGCGAGAAAGCCAACGCATCGACGAGGAAACCAGACTGGCCATGGAGCGGATTTACGATCACACCGCTCGCGAGATCGAGTCGCTGCGGCGTCAGGCGCAATTGACGTTGCGCCAGCATGCGGTTCAGTTGGCGGTCGATCTGGCGACGGCGCATTTGCGCGATAACGTAAACGAAGCCGATCGCGATCGGCTTGTCCGCTCGTTCGCGAACGCGTTGCCGAGGAGAGTCGTCAGCGCATGACGAATGCTTTATCCATCCATTACGCCGACGCTCTTGCCGATGCTGTATTCGCTCCCGATTCGGATCTGGCTCCGGAGCAGGCCGTGCAACAGCTTCGAAAAGCGGTGCAGCTTTTGGATATCTCGCCCGATTTGCACCGGGTTCTCCAATCGCCGGCGGTTTCCCGGAGTAAAAAAATCGCGTTAGTCGGGAAACTCATCGAGGAAGATGGCCTGGACCGACTTATTCGCAATTTTCTCATGGTTATCGTCGAACACCGGCGCGTAAAAGACCTCCGGCACATCCTGGAGAGCTTTGAAGAGGCCATCGATATTCGACTGGGTCTTGCGCGCGTGGAAATTACCTCGGCAACGGATCTAACCGGCGAACAAAAACAAGCTGTCGAGGAAGCGCTTGTGGAAGCGACGGGAAAGCGCGTCAGGCCGCTCTACAGGATCAACGGGGCCATTATCGGGGGAATCGTCGCGCGGTTCGGCTCCAAAGAATACGACGGCTCGCTGCTTGGACGGCTTGAGGCGCTGCGCCAGCAGCTCTCTCCGGTATCTTAAAGGACAGCTAAAGGGAAGTTATGGCTCAAATCAGAGCAGACGAAATCTCACGTGTACTCCGATCCGAAATCGAGAATTACGATTCGGCCGTGAATGTGTCCGAGACCGGATCGGTCATCAGTGTCGGTGACGGTATTGCCCGGATATACGGGCTCGAAAACGTCATGGCCGGTGAATTGGTGGATTTCGGGAATGATGTGTTCGGCATCGCGCTCAACCTGGAAGAAGACCAGGTCGGCGTCGTGCTTTTGGGCGAATACCGGTCGATCAAAGAAGGCGACCAGGTAAAACGCACCGGCCGCATCATGTCGATTCCGGTCGGGGAGGCGATGATTGGGCGGGTAGTGAACGCCCTTGGTGAGCCGATCGACGGCAAAGGCCCTCTTTCTTCGGAGGCATTTCAAACTCTCGAGCGCATAGCGCCTGGCGTTATTGACCGCCAGCCCGTGAAACAGCCGTTGCAGACCGGCCTCAAGGCCATCGACGGCATGATTCCCATCGGGCGCGGCCAGCGCGAGTTGATCATCGGCGACCGGCAGACGGGCAAGACTACCGTCGCGCTGGATACCATCCTGAATCAAAAGGGAGGCGACGTCATTTGCATTTACGTCGCTATTGGCCAGAAGCGCTCCACGGTGGCCCAGGTCGTGAAAACGCTCGAAGAGCGCGGCGCCATGGAGTACAGCATCGTCGTGGCGGCGACCGCTTCCGATCCTGCTCCCATGCAGTACATCGCGCCCTATGCAGGATGCGCCATCGGCGAGTATTTCCGCGACAGCAGCCGGCACGCTCTCTGCATCTACGACGACCTTTCGAAGCATGCAGCGGCATACCGCGAAATTTCATTGCTGCTGCGCCGGCCGCCCGGACGCGAAGCTTATCCCGGCGACGTTTTCTATCTCCACAGCCGTTTGCTCGAGCGCGCGGCGAAGCTTTCAAAGGAGAAAGGCGGCGGTTCGCTAACCGCGCTTCCTATCATCGAAACACAGGCTGGCGACGTTTCTGCCTACATTCCGACGAACGTCATTTCCATTACCGATGGCCAGATCTATCTGGAAGCCGATCTGTTCAATGCGAACGTCCGTCCGGCCATCAACGTCGGCATCTCCGTGAGCCGTGTCGGCGGCAGCGCGCAGATCAAGGCCATGCGCACCGTTGCCGGAAGCTTGCGTCTCGACCTGGCGCAGTACCGTTCGCTTGCGGCTTTTGCGCAGTTCGGCTCCGACCTCGACAAAGCATCTCAGGCCCAGTTGAACCGCGGCCAGCGCCTCACCGAACTGCTGAAACAGAATCAGTTCTCGCCGATGCCCGTTGAAAAGCAGGTGCTGAGCCTGTTTGCCGGCGTCAACGGCTACATTGACGATGTAGCGGTGACCGACGTGAGGCGGTTCGAAGCCGAGCTGCTCAGCTTTGCGGAGAACGGTTATCCTGGCGTGCTACAGGCGATCCGCGAGAAAAAGGAATTGTCGCCGGATATCAAACAGCAGGTTGAATCGCTGATCAAGGAGTTCAAGCAGCGTTTCGCGGCCGCCAAGTCCGCCGCGGCGAAAGCCTAGTTGCATGCCCAGTCTGATCGACATACGGCGCCGCATCCGCAGCGTCAAGAACATGCAGCAGATCACCAAGGCCATGAAAATGGTCTCGGCTGCCAAGCTGCGCCGGGCGCAGGAGCGGGCTATTGCCGCGCGGCCGTATGGGACCAGTCTCGATCGCATGCTAGCCAACGTCGCCGCCGCGGCTTCCGCGAATGAGGAAGTCTCGCAACCGCTACTTGCCGTGCGCGAAGAGAAGAGCGTACAACTTGTCGTGGTAACGTCCGACCCCGGGCTGGCCGGCGCGTTCAACGCCAATATACTCCGCATGGCGCAGAAATTTATCGACGACAACGCGGGAAAAAAGATCCACGTTGAAGCCATCGGCCGCAAGGGACGCGATTACTTCCGCCGCCGCGGCGTGGAGTTAAGCGGAGTTCACATCGGCATCGTCGATAAGCCGAGCTACGATACGGCGCGCAAGATCGCGGACAAGCTTATTGAGCGATATAGCAAGGCAGAGGTGGACGCGGTTTATATCTGCGTCAACGAGTTTAAGAATGTTATGGCGCCGAATCTGGCGCTGCGGCGGATTCTGCCCGTGACCGTGCCCGAGTCGGCGCAGAATCTCGATTACATTTACGAGGAGCCGCCGCAGGAACTACTGTCAGCCCTTCTTCCGCGATACGTGGAAGTTCAGTTGTACCGCGCCTTGCTCGAATCGAATTCAGCCGAGCACGCGGCCCGCATGACCGCGATGGATGCGGCAAGTTCGAATGCGGGGGACGTGATCGATACGCTGACGTTGAACATGAATCGTGTTCGTCAGGCCAAGATCACGCGGGAAATCATCGAAATTGTCGGCGGCGCAGCCGCTTTGTAAGCAGGAAATCGGAGCATTATATGTCAGCATCAGCTACTGGTCTAGCCGAAGGCAAAGTCGTACAGGTTGCGGGGCCCGCCGTCGACATTCAGTTTCCGGAAGGTCAGGTACCCGTCATCAACACGGCAATTCGCATCGTCAGCCAGGGATTCGACGTACCGGAGCCGATCGATATCATCACGGAGGTCGCGCAGCATATCGGCGAAGGCCGCGTCCGCACCATCGCGATGCAGCCCACCGACGGTCTGGTGCGCGGAATGAAAGCGATTGACACAGGCGCTCCCATCTCCGTGCCGGTCGGAAAGCAAACACTCGGCCGCGTGATGAACGTTCTAGGCCAGCCCGTGGACGACATGGGCCCTGTTGAAACGGAGATGCGCTATCCGATACACCGCCCGGCGCCCCCATTCGAGGATCAGTCGACTTCGCAGCAGATGTTTGAGACCGGCATTAAAGTCGTCGATCTGCTGGAACCTTATTTGAAGGGCGGCAAGATTGGCCTGTTCGGCGGAGCCGGCGTCGGCAAAACCGTTATTATTCAGGAACTGATCAACAATATCGCCATGAAGCACGGCGGGGTCTCGGTCTTCGCGGGCGTCGGAGAGCGCACGCGCGAGGGCAACGACCTGTGGCTCGAAATGCAGGAGTCGGGCATTGTCGATCCGCACGATTGGAAGAAGTCGAAAGTAGCGCTCATTTATGGGCAGATGACCGAACCGCCGGGCGCGAGGCTTCGCGTAGGTTTGACGGGCGTGACGGTGGCCGAGTACTTCCGCGATCAGGAGGGGCAGGATGTGCTTCTCTTTATCGATAATATTTTCCGCTTCACTCAGGCAGGCTCCGAAGTCTCGGCGCTGCTGGGCCGCATGCCCTCCGCCGTGGGATATCAGCCCAATCTCGCCTCGGAAATGGGCGACTTGCAGGAGCGGATCACGTCCACGAAACTTGGCTCGGTGACCTCGGTGCAAGCGATCTACGTGCCGGCGGACGACTATACCGATCCCGCGCCGGCGACCGCGTTCACCCATCTGGATGCGACCACAAATCTGTCACGCGCCATTTCCGAAATGGGTATTTACCCGGCCGTCGATCCACTAGCGTCCACGTCGCGTATTCTCGATCCGAGCATTTTGGGCGAAGAGCATTACAACACAGCCCAGCGCGTGAAGCAGATTCTGCAGCGATATAAAGATCTGCAGGACATCATCGCCATTCTCGGAATTGACGAATTGAGCGACGACGATAAACAGACCGTTGGCCGCGCGCGCCGCATCCAAAATTTCCTTTCCCAGCCGTTTCACGTAGCCGAGCAGTTCACCGGCCGCCCAGGCAAGTATGTGAAACTCGCGGACACCATCCGGAGCTTTAAGGAAATTGTGGAAGGCAAACACGATCAGCTTCCCGAGCAGGCGTTCTATATGCAGGGTACGATCGACGAAGTTCTGGAGCGCGCGGAAGAATTGAAGAAGCAGGGCTAAACTCGACCACGATGGCGGACACGCTACAACTGCAAGTCGCAACGCCGGAGCGGCAATTGATCGATGAACCGGTGACGGCCGTCGAAATCCCAGGCAGGGACGGGTATCTTGGCATTCTGCCGGATCATGCTCCGCTGCTGGGGCAACTCGGCGCGGGAGTGCTCAGCTTCTCTTCTTCTTCGACAAGCAACGGAGATCGCGTGCTCGCGGTAGATGGCGGCTTTATCGAGGTAATGGACAACCATGTCCGCGTTCTTGCCGAGCACGCCGAGTTTGGCCGCGATATCAATGTGGAAGAAGCACGCCGGCGGCTGACGGAAGCGCAAGAAGCTGTTGAGCGCCAGCCTCCCGTCGACAACATCGATGAAGCACTTGCGCAGATGCTTGCCGCGCAAGCGCGAGTCGACGCGGCCGAACAGTTGTTGGACTAATCTTCCCGAACGGACATGCAGGCAACGCCTCAGGGATCAACCAACGTCATTGGATTTGCGAAATCCTACATTTAGATCATCGCCGGCGGCGACTGACGGCGTAAACAGGCACGCCGCACAGCACGATCAAGAGGCCCGGCCATGTGGTCGCCGGGCGAAATGCAAAGAGGCAGAAGAGCACCGCACCAGCCCCGGCGATATAGACGAGCGGTACAACCGGATAGCCCCACGCGCGATAGGGGCGAATGGCATCGGGACGGATACGGCGCAGGCGAATGACGCCGATGATGGTGAGGATATAGAAAATCAGCGCAGCGGAGATTACGTAATCGAGAAGGTTGCTATATAGATTGCCGTATTCCCGAGTTGTGGAGTTATATGTTCGCGGCAGCACGAGCGCCGCAGACCAGATACCTTGCACCAGCAACGACCAGCCGGGAACTCTGGCTCGGTTCAACTTGGCCGCCGGCTTCAGGAATAAACCATCTTCGGCCATTGAGTAATAAACTCGCGGGCCGGCGAGCACCAGGCTATTGATGCAGCCGAACGTCGAGATCATAATAGCGATCGCCATCAGGGGACTTCCCCATCCTGGAAAAATATGTTCGAGCATCGCTGTGGCTACCCGGTCGGCGGGAGCGTGTTGAATCACGCTCAGAGGAAGCGTGACCAGATAGGCGAGATTCGCCAGCAGGTAGAGAACAATGACGGTAATTGTGCCGAGAGCTAGCGCCCGAGGAACCGTCCAGGAGGGATTGCGGACCTCTCCCGAGGCAAAGGTGATGTCGTGCCACGAATCCGCTGAAAACAGCGACCCCGATTGCGAGACGCAGATGGCGGCAAACAATCCGAATGCGGTCGCGGCGTTCACGGACGAGGTGATGGGGTTGAAATCGTGCGGAGCCCAGAAGTTGCCGAAATTGGAGTGAACCGCCGTGCTGCTCCATCCCCAGAGCAGACCAAGTACGATGAGCGCCGCCAACGCCGCAATTTTAGCCGACGTAAATAGGTTCTGAACAAGCTTGCCGTAATGAATGCCGCGGCTATTACTCCAAGTCAAAAGCGCGATGACGAAGATGGCGATGAGTTGCGCGGTTGAGAGCGAAATCGCGTAACGCTGGGCCAAGTGAATCGGAGCGATCAGGTATCTTTGTTCCGAAATGGATGGCCACAGTACGCCGCTGAAGCGAGCGAAGGCAACCGCGACGGCGGCAATGGTTCCGGTCTGGATAACCGTAAACAGCGTCCAGCCATAAAGGAAGCCCCAAACCGGTGAGAATGCCTCTCTGAGATAGACATACATGCCGCCGGCGCGCGGCATCATCGAGGCGAGTTCGCCATAGGAGAGCGCGGCGGCAATCGTCAATACGCCCGTGAACGCCCAGGCGGCCATCAGCCAGCCGGGGCTGCCGATGTTCCGCGCCATATCCGCCGGGACAATGAAGATACCTGACCCGATCATCACGCCGATGACGACCATCGCGGAATCGAAGAGTCCCAATTCGCGAACGAAGCCGGTTTCGCGATCGATGGCCTCTTCAGGCATATTCGCGTTCGTGTTCGCGCCAGAGTCCATTCCGAAGCTCAGGCGTAGGACGAGATCCCGACGCCGATGTCCGGCTTATTCTGGAGCGCTTTCGCGACGATGCGCCGGACGTCCGTCTGCTCTCGCTGATCCAACACCAGGCGCGGCGGTCGCACGCGGCTGCTGCCCATGCCGATTTCTTCTTGAACCAGTTTGATCAATTGCACAAACTTGGGAACCGTGTCCATCCGAAGCAGGGGCAAGAACCACTTGTAAAGAGCAAAGGCTTCGGCGTGCCGGCCGTGTTGCGCGAGGTCGAACAACCCGACCGATTCACGAGGGAAGGCATTCACCAGACCAGCGATCCAGCCCACGGCGCCCATTGAGGCGGCTTCGACGATGAGGTCGTCCACGCCGCAAAGAATGCGCAAGCGGCCCTCGGATACTATTTCGCGCAGAGCCGCTACTCGCCGTATATCCGCGCTCGATTCCTTGACCGCCTGCAAATTCTCGTGCTCGTCGAGAAGTTCGGCGATTTGCGCTGGCAGAAAATCGACTTTGTAGGCGACAGGGTTGTTATAGAGCATCGACGAGAGATTTGTCGCGCGCAGCACGGCCGCGACGTGCGTCTTCATCTCGCGCCAGTCGCCAACATATACATAGGGAGGCAGCACCATCAGGCCGCGGCATCCGGCGGCTTCCGCTGTTTCTGCGATCTCCACGGCATCGGCGGTGCTTAAGGCCGAGACCCCCGCCACAATGGGAACGCGCGCGCCAACCGCTTCGACGCAAGTCTTCAGAACCTGGCGCTTCTCTTCCACATGCAAAGTCTGTCCTTCGCCAAGGGAGCCAAGCGCGACGATGCCGGTGCAGCCGTTATCGACCAGCCAGGAACAGTGCCGGGCTAGAAAAGCGTGATCCACGCTAAGATCCGGCTGAAATGGCGTCGTGATAGCCGGGAGGACGCCGGCCCAGTTCATGGTGCTCATAACGATTCTTCGATTCTGCCACGGTAGGGATGTGCGCGAGAACGCAGTTGAGAAATGAGCGCTTCCCCGCGAAATCACTAGAGGTCCCGTGTGGGGGCCGGGCACGCCCGGCCCGAGCGCGGCTCTTCACTTCCGGTCACGAGAGAGGCACAATCACAAACGGCGTGGTTGTCGGGGCATTCGATCCGGAGCGCGGCTCGATACTGACGGCAATCGCCGCGGTATTTTCAAGATCGACCGGAGCGGATGAAAGACAGACTGCGTGTGAATCTTCTCCCCTGAACAGCCCCGCGGGCCGGGGGGCGCCTTTGGCGGGAACTAGCCACAATTCGAACGTCTGTGTCGCATTGATGGCCGGCAACCTCGACCCCACAAAAACAAAACGGTTGTCGCGGCCAAGAAAGACGCGTCCCAAAGGTGCATTCTCATTAGTAGATGCCTGGGCCGTTCGAGTTTCCGGGTTTGTTAAGAGTTGAATGAGGATTTCCAGTCGAGTATGTTCGGACTCTAGTCTGGCAAGTTGAGTGCGATCGGAGCGTAACGTTCGATAACTCGTCAGCGACCATGCAAGAAGGGCAATTGAGGCGGCAAGCGCGATATACGCTATGCGCCAGGCAGTTGAAGCAGAAGTGCGCAGCCGTTCGATCGATCCAATGACGCGATCGCGTAAATGAGGGGGTGGATCGACGATGCCTCCCAATGCCGGGAACCCGGCGGTGACGGCCAGAGCGCGACGAAGCATGTCCTGACACTCCGGGCAGCCTTCACGCAGATGAGCTTCGATTTCGCCGGCCTCTTCCGGCTCAATGGCGCCGAGAGCGTATAGCTCGTAGAGATCGTTCATCTCTTCGTGCGTCATCGGGATGCCGCCTGTGTCATCTCGCTACGGATGCTTATGAGCGCGGTGCGAACCCATGTCTTTATTGTGCCGAGTGGCTGATTCAGCCGCTCGGCTATTTCGGAATGCGTTAACCCTTCAAAGTAAGCCAGTTCTAAAACAGAGCGCTGATTAGCATTGAGGTTCGCAGCGGCAGCCCGCACCGCTTTCATCTGCTGCATGATGGAGATGCGGCTAACGAAATCGTCATGAAAGCAGAGCTTCTCCAGGTCCGTTTCTGTCGATTGTCGTCTGGCAATTCGCGTTGCCGTCGAGCGCAAATGATCGATAGCGACATTTCTGGCAATGCATAGAATCCACATTCCCAGCGATCCACGCGACGAATCGAACTTGTGAGCGCGATTCCAAACGCGCAGAAATACTTCTTGAACGAGGTCTTCCGCCGTCTGTTGGTTTCGCGTGATGCGCAACGTGACCGAATAAGCGAGTTTCCCATAACGGTCATAAACCTCGCCAATGGCCTCGTGATTTTTTTCCTTTAGCCGTGCTATTAGGTCAGGATCGTCCGGCGATAGAACGGCCGCAAGTATGACGCTTAGCATGGCTCGCCGGCATCCTGGCTGAGCCGCGTGCATCGATAGGGCCGCGATCTCATGAATCCATCCACAAAGCTGTTCCAGGATCGCATGAATGGAAAGAAACTGCCTTCTAAGGGATGGGCTACAAGTATCCGCTCATCCGAATAGATCGTTCTAAAGACGAACGGTTTCTTCGCTTGTTGCGGTTTGCGGAGGCGGTGATCACCTGCCACGAGACGGTTCCCATAGCCGAGCGCGGCACGCTTGGTAGTCGTCCCAACTGGATGTTGAACGTTTCCTGCGTGTGTGCGTCTATGGTTGTCATGCGCCTGATTTTCCTCGCCGCTTTATCGTTGGCTCCCATGCTTCTCGCTCCCTCGCAACCGGCATGGGTCGCCAAAAGCAACCAGAATGCGCAAGTCCTGCTGAAAATCATGGCTCAATACTCACCGGAAGATGCCGGCGAACTGGGCGTTCAAGGCATGGACGATCGCATCACGATTCCGGCCCCGGACCGGCCTGAGAAGGTCCGCCGCGATACCAACCAGGCCGTGAAGGAGCTTCAGTCCCGGCTCGCCTCCGAGAAAGATCCGCTGGTGAAACAGGATCTCGAAATCCTGATCAAAGCGGGCGAGCGCGACGTCCGCTCCTCGGAAGCGTATGAACGGCGCGTTCTGCCCTATATAAACGTTCCCCGGATGGTTTTTTCCGGGACCAGGGCGCTGCTCAATCCGCAGGTGCCGCCCGAACGCCAGAAGCAGGCCTTGATCCGGTTGCAGCGTTACGCCGGCATGGACGCGGGATACACGCCCACCACGGTGTTGGCTGAACAAGTTTTTCGTTCCAAGCTCAATACGCCTGGTTTGATCGGTCCGGCAAAGGCGGAGGTGGAGCAGGACCTCTCAAACATGAATTCGTATACGAGCGGCATAGAGGACCTATTCAAGAAGTACAAAATAACGGGATACGAAACGGCTTTACGAAAGCTGCAAGATCAGTTTTCCGAATTCCAGGACTTCACGCGAAAGCAAGTGCTGCCGAAAGCGCGAACCGATTTTCGTCTTCCTCCCGAACTCTACGCCATCAATCTCGAGAATGTCGGCGTGGACTATGCGCCCGCGGATATCGAGCGGCTGGCAAAGCAAAGCTACCGCCAAATTCAAAATCAGATGCAAAACCTCGCGGTGAAGGTGGCGAACGAGCGCGGCTATTCGTCCGTCGATTATCGCGACGTGATCGGCCAACTCAAGAAAGATCAACTTAAACCGGACGAGGTGATGCCAACCTATCACAAAACGCTGGAGCAGATCGAAAACATCATTCGCAAGGAACATCTGGTCACGCTGCCTTCTCGTCCCTGCATCATCCGATTGGCCTCCGCCGCCGAGACGGCGCAGCAACCCGCGCCCCATTACCTGCCGCCGACACTGATCGGCAACAACGGGGAGCGAGGTCAGTTCGTGCTCCCCGCCGGAACCGTTGGATCAACGGGAGAAGCGCTAAAGTACGACGATTTCACCTTCCCGGCCGCTGCCTGGACGTTAACCGCGCACGAAGCCCGTCCCGGCCACGATTTGCAATTTACGGCCATGGTGGAGCGCGGCGTTTCCCAGGCTCGCGCCATTTTCGCGTTCAACAGCACGAACGTCGAAGGCTGGGCGCTTTACGCGGAGTGGTTCATGTATCCATACATGCCAGATGACGCGAAGCTGATCTCGTTGCAACTCCGTTTGCTTCGTGCGGCTCGCGCGTTTGTCGACCCCGAACTTCAGGAGGGAAAGCTGACTCGCCGGCAAGCGCTCGATTTGCTCGAAAAAGACGTGGTTCTTTCCGAAGCCTTCGCCACGGAAGAAGTGGATCGCTTCACGTTCCGCATGCCCGGACAAGCCGTGTCTTACTTCGATGGCTACACGCGACTGTTACAGTTGCGGTCCGATGTCGAAAAGGGCATGGGACCAAAATTCAACTTACAAAAGTTCCACGATTTCATCCTGTCGGAAGGACTATTGCCTCCGGATCTGTTGCGAAAGGCAGTTATGGATCAGTTTGTGCCGAAGGCATAGTGCGTTCGGATATAACTCGCCAATTTCGGAATGATAGGTCTCATTGGTTCTACCATGAGTGTGTACTCTTCGGATGAAAAAGCCATGAAGAAAGATGACGGCATCTCGCGAGGTGAGGCGTTGAAAAGACTCGGCGGCCTCGCATTCGGTTCAAATCTGCTGGCGCCCCTTCTGTCAGCGCAATCGAGTTCCGAATCGCCGCCGCGAAAATCTGCGGGTGCGGACTCATCGCGCAAGCCAAATATTCTCTGGATTACCGGCGAAGGAGTGCCGCTCGGGGCTTTGAGCTGTTACGGAAGCCAACTGATTAAGACGCCGCACATCGATCGGATTGCCGCCGAGGGGATGCGCTTTGACAATAGCTTTGTCACCAATGCGCTATGCGCTCCCGGCCGGGCCACGCTGCTAACAGGCAAATACAACCACCTGAACGGAATGATTTCGAATCCGGGAGAAACAACGGGCGGCCAAACCTCTCCTAGCTTCGATGCATCGCAGGAGACTTTTCCGAAAATACTGAAGCGCGACGGCTATCAGACCGGCATGGTGGGCAAGTGGCATTTGCCCGCCAATCCGGCGAAAACCGGCTTCGATTATTTTGTTTATAAAAACGGAGCCGGAGGGCCATACTATAACCCCAACGGCTATCTGCAAAATCCGAGTCTTGGCAGCGACGCGATCGAAGAGAAAAGCTATTCCGGTTACATCACCGACAATGTGACCGATTTAGCCATCAAGGGGATGCAGCAATTCAAGGAGCCCTTCCTGATGATGGTCCAATTCTTCAACGATCATCGCCCGTTCAATCCTCCTCATAAGTACGAACATCTTTACGATAATGTCCGTATCCCCGAGCCCGGCACCTTTTGGGACGACTATTCCATGCGGGCGGCGCCCGCGCGGGAGGCACGTATGCGGATCGAAAACATGCCGGATTTCAATCCGCCGAAAAGCTTGACGGACCGCCAGCGAAAACAGTGGAATTATCAACAGTTCATGAGCCATTTTTTAGCGACACTGCGCTCGCAGGATGAAAACGTAGGCCGGCTGCTCGATTTTCTAGATAAGAACGGATTGGCGGAGAACACCATCATTGTTTATACGACCGATCACGGCTTCTTTCTTGGCGATCACGGCTGGTTTGACAAGCGATTCATGTATGAGCAAGCTCTTCGCGTGCCCTGGATGATCCGCTATCCGGGCCATGTGAAGGCGGGCAGCGTCAGCAAGGAATGGGTAGTTAACATCGATAATGCGCCGACCGTGCTCGACCTGGTCGGCCTTCCAATCCCCGCGGATATGCAGGGCAGAAGCCTGGCCCCGGTATTGAGAGGCCATGCTCCATCGGATTGGCGGACGTCGATGTACTATCACTATTACGAATTCGCTCCGCCGCACTGGGTACTTCCACACTATGGGATTCGCACCGAGCGATATAAGCTGATCAGCTATTACACGGTGAATGAGTGGGAGTTGTTCGACTTGGAAAAGGATCCGGACGAAATGGAAAACTTGTTCGAATGGTCCGGGTACAAAGTAAATCCGGCATATGAGCCGGTGGTCGACGATCTGGTCGGGAAACTCAAGCAACTCCGGGAACAATACAAAGATACGACCGGCAAACCGGTGAAGTTGTGGCCGACAAGCAGCTATGACTGAGAAAGGCATGGCGGAGGCCGACAGAAACGGTGAACTGAAGTTCACCGCGGCGCGCTGAAGCGCACGCCACACGGCGACCGCCCCCGCACGACCGGTTCGGCGCCAAGCTCATCGACACGATGCAACCGACGCGATACAGTAGACAACTGGTATGTTTCAGTCATCTCGCAAAGCCGGTCCTTTGATGAAGGGGGCGCTGATCGCCGTTTGTTCGGCGCTATCCATCCTGATGTTTCAAGCGCTGCCTTCGCGCGCCCAGCAGCCTGCGGCGTCCGCCCACCACCACCGCGGCGGCGGTGGATTTACTCAACCGGAGCCCATCGACTTTAACGATCATGCCGGGTGGACCTCCATGTTCGACGGATCGACATTGAACGGGTGGGATGGCGACACGAAGTATTGGCGCGTGGAGGATGGCGCCATCACCGTTGAATCGAGCTGCGAGAAACCGACCGGCACCATCTATCTGGTATGGAAAGGCGGGCAGCCGGCCGATTTCGAAATGAAGCTGGAAATGCGTGGAGAAGGCGCGCAAGTGAACAGCGGCATACAATACCGGGGCGCCATATTACCCCCGAGCGAGGCGGGTCGCGGTCCCGGCGGCGGCCGCCAGCCCTCTGGTGTCTGCCCCAGCGGGCAGCCGCGCGGAGTTCCGCCGTCCAAAGAGTCGCAAGCGAAGTGGGATATGCTTGGCCCGCAGTTCGATTTTGACGGGCGGAATCAATACACCGGGCAGTTCTACGAGCAGGCCACGGGCAGGGGAATCATCGCCTGGAGAGGCCAGGTGGTGCACACCGAGGAAGGCAAGAAGCCCCGCCTGATCGCCACTCTCGGTGACCCCAAAGCGCTGGGCGGATATGTTAACGTCGATGGCTGGAATCAACTACATTTGATCGCTCGCGGCCACGAGATGATCCATATTGTCAACGGGCGCACGATGGCGATTCTGATGGACGACGATGCCACGAAATTCCGGAAGAGCGGTTTGATCGGTTTTGAGATCGAAGGCTTTGGCAAGATCAGCATCCGGGATATTTGGATCAAGAAGCTGTAACCCGAGGGACCGGCGCGTTCGTCTCTCCAGAACGCCGAAACACATCATTGAAGACTCTGCGCTCCGGCGGATCGCGACGGGGTGAATGCGGCGCCGGGTGTTGGCCGCGTGGCGACAGCGATTGCCGTGGCGATATGATCGTTTCTTAATTGGATTACGTCATTCAGTTGTTGAGATTGTGCCTGAATTCTCTGTATGGGATGAACGATTGCACACCGAAGTCGATGAAAACCATTGAAGCTAAGGCGGTCGAGCCATGCCTCGACCCTACAACAGATTATGAATTTAGTGTGGGGGCCGGGCCCACCCGGCCCGAACGTGATGAGCCTCGCGCCTCTTTAAAGCGGCGTCAGACGAGCTTTGTTTTACGGTTGTGTGTTCTTCTTGTGAGCGCCCCAGCGCTATATGCCGCCACGACCACGCAGCTACCGGACGGGCCAGGAAAGCAAGTAACCATCCGAATATGCGGAACGTGCCATTCTCCGGAACGGGCGGCTTCGCTTCATCAAACGCGCCGGCAATGGCAAGCTACTATTTCCAAGATGGTCAGCATGGGAGCGACCGGCACCGACGATGAGTTGAATGCAGTTTTGGCGTATCTATCGAAGAACTTCGCCGTTGCGCCCGCCAAGCCTATCGACATCAACAAAGCGGCGGCTGTCGATTTGGAATCGTCGCTGTTGCTATTGAGGTCCGAAGCCACGGCGGTCATTCAGTACCGAACTGAGCACGGTGATTTCAAATCGCTCGACGATCTCCGGAAGGTTCCGGGGCTGGATTTCCAAAAGATCGAGAAGAATAAGGCCCGTATTACTTTTTGAGGCGAGGCCTTCCATGAAATTGACCGCGGCATGGCGACGAGTGGACCGCCACCGCCGACAGTCCGGCTTTAATGCCATGGCGAAGCGTTTGTTGAGGAAGAGGAAGGTGATTGGGATGCGGAAATTTCTATCGATTGTCCTGGCGTCGGGCTTGGTGACCGTACTTTGGGGCGCCGATTGGGCGAGTCAGAGCGGGAATCCGCAGCGGGACGGCTGGGCCCGAGGCGAAGAGGAAATTGTTAAGGGTCAGGTACAAGGCCTGAAGCTGCTCTATAAAACCAAGCTGGACAATGAATCAAAAGGCTTGGCTTCGCTGACATCGCCGATCATTCTGAGCAATCTCATTACATACCTCGGGTTCAAGGAAATGTTGTTTGTCGGAGGCAGTTCCGATAACGTCTATTCGATTGATGCTGCTCTCAACAGGTTGATTTGGAAGACGCATTTCGAGAACGAGGGTGATTCAGCGCAGGCGAGCGCAACACCTGGTTGCCCCGGCGGTCTTACCGCCTCGGTGGCCATCACGGGCGGAAGCAGTCCCATGCGTGGCGGCTTTCACCGGCCGAGG
The DNA here is from genome assembly GCA_000381625.1 of Bryobacterales bacterium KBS 96. Taxonomy (GTDB): domain Bacteria; phylum Acidobacteriota; class Terriglobia; order Bryobacterales; family Bryobacteraceae; genus KBS-96. The sequence continues at coordinate 3,725,680 of KB906767.1, read as the reverse complement.
AAAGCCGCAAGCGCGGCGGGTCCGCAAGCGCGCCGGAGGCCGGCAGCTCCAGTAAACGAAGGCGTATTTGCGTCGGGCTTTGGCAGAAATGGCTATGTTTTCGCCATCGATAGCAGCGGTTATCTGCGGTTTGTGCGCCAGTCGGATGGCAATGCCACCGCTGTACCGCCCGTGAAGTTTCTCCCCCCGAACTCGAAAGTGAGCGCGATTAACATCAACGGCACAATCGTCTATGCGGCCACAGTGGACGGCTGCGGCAGTAACCCGAACGCGCTGTATGCCGTCGACCTTGGCGGCGCGGAGCAGCACGTCGTCTCTTTTCCCACCAACGGCAGCGGCCTTTCCGGCAAGGGCGGAACCGCTATCAGCGAGAATGGAACGGTCTACGTACAGGTAGATAACGGGCACGGCGACGTGGCCGGCGGTTACAACAGCACAGTTCTCGCGCTGAATCCCGAAGACCTGAAAGTCGAAGATTATTTCACGCCTTCCGGAATGGCGCCTGCGGCAAAGAAAGGCATCGCGGCGCCCGGCGCGACGCCCACTGTCTTTACGTGGAAAGGCAAAGAGTTAGTTATCGCGGCCGGAAGAGATGGAACCGTGTACCTGCTTGATGCCGAGTCGCTCGGCGGCGCCGACCATCACACGCCGCTCGCCCAGACGGCGCCTATCGCCGCGGCGGATAAACAGTACGCGGGCCATGGAATCTGGGGAGACTTCGCCACTTGGGAGGATCTCGACAGCGGAACACGCTGGGTTTATGCGTCGCTTTGGGGGCCGGCGGGCAAGGCGGCGAAGTTCGCGACGACCAACGGCGAATCCCCGAACGGAAGCATTGTGGCGTTCAAGGTGGAAGAGAAGAACGGGAAGCCGGCGCTCGTGCCCGAGTGGATTTCCCGCGACCTGAAGACTCCAGTGTCTCCGATCACGACGAATGGGCTCGTGTTCGCTCTATCAACGGGCGAATCGTCGCGCCTCGCCAAGAAAAATGGTGATCTCTACACCGCTGCGGAACGGGAGAAGATGGCTGCTCACGCGACGATGTACGCACTTGACGGAACCACCGGTAAAGAGTTGTTTTCAACAGGCGACGACGTCACCACTTTTTCGCACGGCAGCGGCTTGGCATTGGCGAACGGACGCGTGTATTTCACCACGCATGACAACACGATTTATTGTTACGGTTTCCCGGCGATGCAGCCGCAACTGACGGAGCGCTGAGTGAAATAGGGAATGCCAGCGGATCCCAGTGATTGAGGCCGCGCGAGACGAGAAAGGATTGTAATGCAAAAGCTACGTTATTTGACGATTGCCGCGCTCTGCTGCGGACTGCTTTCCGGAGCCGACTGGCTGACCGATGGCGGCGGTCCCCGGCGCGATGGATGGCAGAGAGACGAGCACACCCTCACGACAGATAACGTCAACGATCTGAAAATTCTGTGGAAGATTAAATTCGATAACAAGCCCAGGGAGATGCATTCGCTCTTTCCTCCGCTGATTGTCGGACAGATTCCGACGAAAGACGGTCCGAAACAGATTGCGATCGAAGCCGGCATCTCGGACAACCTCTACGCGATCGACGTCGACGCTGGCAAGGTCATCTGGCACAAACATTTTGAGTATCCGCCTCCCACGGAAGGGCGGGGGCTAAGGCCTGGCGATCCTCTTTGTCCCGGTGGTCAAACCGCCACGCCGATTATCGGGCCGGCCAACGCATCGGGCGCCAGAACGGTGTACGCGCTGGCGGGCGACGGCATGCTGCATTCCCTGAACGTGGCGGATGGCGAAGACGTCGCGCCCGCGGTGAAATTCGGGTTCGCCAACGGAAAATCGTATGCGCTGAACATGTGGAAGGGCGTGATTTTCACAACCACCTCGCAAGGCTGTAACGGCAATCCGAACCAGGTGTGGGCCATTAACGTGAACGATCCGAGCCACAAAGTGATGACGTTCAATCCGGGGAGCGGCGGTTTGTGGGGGCGGCAGGGCGCGGCGATCGACTCCACTGGAACTGCCTGGGCGCCAACGGGCGATGGCACTTACGATCCTGAAAACCATATGTTCGGCAATGGACTGATCGGTGTACATGTCGTAGGGACCGATCTGAAGCTCAAGGATTGGTTTGAACCAAAAGACTGGTTCTGGATGCAAAAGCGGGATCTCGATATGCAGGTCACGCCTCCGATCTTCGATTTCAAAGGCAAGGAACTGATGGCGGTCGGCAGCAAGGCGTGCCGTGTATATCTGCTCGATACGGCGGACGCGGGCGGCAACGACCATCAGACGCCGCTTGCCCAGACGCCTCTGATGTGCAACCAAGAGGTGAACTTCGCGTCCGCGGGAATTTGGGGCTCAATGGCGACGTGGAAGGATGCCAACGGGACTCGCTGGCTGCTGGTTCCTTTCTGGGGAGCGGTGCGTCCCGATTTCAAGGTCCCGATCTCCTATGGTCCTGTGACAAATGGCGCCGTTGTTGCGTTGAAAGTAGAGGAGCAAGACGGTAAGTACAAGTTGACTCCTGCCTGGATGTCCCGCGATATGAACCGGGCGGAGCCGCCCGTGGTCGCAAATGGCGTCGTATACGCGTACGGCAATGGAGAATATACGGAGCAGGCTTTCCCGGACCGCGGTCTTTTCGATAACAGTCCGCTTCGCATCTCGCGATCGACTCATGCGGTGCTGTATGCGCTCGATCCCGAGACCGGCAAGGAATTGTACTCAAGCGGCGACCAGATTACTTCGTTTAGCCATTTCAGCGGACTCTCGGTAGCAAATGGCCGCGTGTACCTCGGCACCTACGACAGCACGCTGTATTGCTTCGGTCTGGGTAAGTAATGGGAATTTCTGAGCAGCGGCAGATCACTCAGAAATTTAGCGATTTGGGGGCTAATTTGTCAGTAATGTTCTAGCATTGTTATTGACAGCGCACTATATCTGGCCTACCATACACGGTTGGGGTTATTACGCCTTTCGACTTTTGGGGGTTAGATGAAGGTTAATGTATTGACTGCCCGGAGAAGTGTGTTCTCCGCGGCGGCCACAATTGCTCTGCTTGCCGTTTTCTGGTCCAGTTCGCTTTTCGGCCAGGGATTGACGGGGCGGCTCTCCGGAACAATAACGGATTCCAGCGGATCTGCTATTGGCTCGGCAACTGTGCAGCTTACAAATAGCCAAACAGCTCAAAAGCGTTCCGCGAAAACCGACGAGCAGGGCCGCTTTATCTTCACGGAGTTACTGCCGGGAACGTTCTCGGTTTCCATTGATGCTCCGGGCTTCAAGCGTTACGAGCAAACGCAGATCAACGTTTCCGCGACCGAGCGTGTCACATTGCCGCCGATCGTACTGCAGATTGGAGCGCTGTCCGAGACCGTTTCGGTGATGGGCGAAACGGCGGCCGTTCAGACAGAGAGCGCCGAGCGATCGGGACTCATTACGAGCCGTCAGATGCAGGAACTGCCGCTGAAAGGGCGATCCTACATCGGCACCGCCAAACTGTTGCCCGGCATCATCGATACCGCCAATCGTGAATCGCCCGGCTGGAACGATCTGGTGGGGATCAACATCAACGGCACCCGCGCGGGCTCCATCGATCTCAATCTGGATGGCATCACAAGCCTGGATACCGGCTCGATGACCGGCCCTTACCTCGCCCCCAGCATCGATGCAGTCGCCGAAGTGAAGGTCCTGTTAAGTAATTACCAAGCTGAGTACGGACGTAGTTCCGGCGGCACGATCAATACCGTCATTAAGAGCGGAACGAGGGACTTCCACGGCGGCGCCTATTATTTCCTGCGCAATGAAGACATGAACGCCAACGAGTTCTTTAATAACAAAAACGGCCTTCCCCGTCCGCGCTATCGCTTCAATAATCCAGGCTATTTTCTGGGTGGACCCGTGCTGCTGCCGAAGATGAATTTCAATAAGAACCGTGACAAGCTATTCTTCTTCTGGTCGCAGGATTTCCTTCCGCTGACGATTCCGTCGTCGGTCCAGAACCAGACGTTTCCCACTGCGCTGGAACGGCAAGGCGATTTCTCGCAATCCGGCGTCACCATCACCGATCCTTTGACGCACGCTCCTTTCGCGGGTAACATCATTCCGGCCGACCGGATCGACCCGAATGGCCAGAAACTGCTCAATGTGTTTCCCATGCCAAACACATTGGGGCCGGGCGGGCAGTATAACTGGGCGGGTGTTAGTGTGAACAAGCAGCCCCGGCGCGACACCATCCTCCGCGGCGATTACAACATTTCTCAGAACACAACGTTTTATGTTCGCCTGATACAGGATTACCAGGCATCCGACGGCGGATTCCAACTGCTCGCCGGTCTGGGCGGAAGTAATAATTGGCCGCAACTCCCGATCAGCTACCAGATACACAGCGCGGGCATCGCTTCGACGCTGCTTCACACGTTCAGCCCGACAATGGTGAACGAACTGACCTTTGGCGTTAATCGCGCGAAGCAGACGGTCAATCCGCTGACGCAAGGCGCGGTCGACGACAACAGCCGCGCGAAACTGGGGCTGTCCATTCCTCAGTTCTATCCACAGAACAATCCGTTTGGCTTGATTCCCAATGCGTCGTTTAACGGAGGCATTCCCAATGTCGGTGCGCTGAACATCGAGCAACGCTTTCCCTTTTTCGGAACTAACAATATCTGGGATTACTCAGATAACTTTTCGGATATTGTCGGCCAGCACAGCCTGAAGTTCGGCGTGTTCGTGGAACGTGGCACCCGCAATGCCGCACGGTCGACTTATTTTAATGGTTCGTTCGCTTTCGATCGCGATGCCAATAACCCTCTCGATACCGGCTACTCCTACTCCAATGCCCTTCTTGGCGTGGTGGACAGCTATACCGAATCCAACCAGCACCCTGGAGCGCATGGACGGTATATCAATGTCGAGTGGTACGGCCAAGATACCTGGAAGGCAACCAAGAGGCTGACGATCGACGCCGGCGTCCGGTTCTATTTCATCCAGCCGACGCTCAGCGCGGGAGATACTCTGGCGGCGTTTGATCTCTCCGCGTACAAGAGCGGCGAGCAGCCTCCGCTTATCCAGCCTTACATCAACCCCGTAGGAGGGCAGCGAGTTGGCCGCGATCCCGTGACCGGCCAAATTCTTCCGGCGGTAAAGATTGGCACATTTTCCTCGGCGGCGGGCACTCCTTTCCAAGGCATGACTCAGTACAACCAGAGCATTCTGAATACGCCGGGCATTCAGACGGCGCCTCGTATTGGCTTGGCATGGGATGTATTCGGAAACGGCAAGACCGCGCTGCGAACGGGATTTGGAATCTTCTATAACCGTTTCAATGACGATCAGATCCTGCAGCTAGTCCAGTCGCCGCCGCTGGTCGTAACGGCCTCGGCGAACTACACGACGATCAACAATCTGCTTTCCACTCCGCTCAGCCTGAGTCCCACGACTGTGACGGCGGTGCAGCGTGACTTTCAACCGCCATCAGTTTATAACTGGAGCTTTGGAATCCAACAGGATTTAGGGCATGGCATCTTGCTGGACGTCGCTTACGCCGGCAACTCGCAAAAGCATTTGCTCGATACCCGCAATCTCAATGCCGTGCCATACGGAACAAATTTTCTGCCGTCGAGCCAGGATCCGACGGTGGCGGGCAAGCCCATCAATTCTAACTTCCTGCGGCCGTACACCGGTTACACCGATATCAATTATCTCGAGTTTGCCGGAATCGGCAATTACAATGCACTCCAAGTGCAGCTCACGAAACGCTTCTCGCGCGATTTGACGTTTCACGTCAGCTACGCCTGGTCCAAAGCTCTCGACCTGGTGGATGGCATTGGTAACACCGTGAACCCGACACTCGATTATCGGAGCCGTAACTATGGCCCCGCCGGTTTCGATCGCACTCATGTCATGACGATCGACTACACGTACAATCTGCCGAGCGTAAGTAAGTACTGGAACAATCCGGTCACTCGCGTCGGCCTTGACGGATGGGAATTATCCGGCGTGAGTAACTTCCAGACAGGCGCTCCGACGGCGCTCAACTACAGCTTGACGTATTCCGCCGATCTGACCGGCGGTACCGGCAACGGCCTGGATAGCCGGTCGGTGCTCGTCGCCGATCCGAATGCGCCCGCGCCAGATGGTCAATGGTTTAACGTCAATGCGGTGAAGGCGCCGCTTCCCGGCTATTCGGTCGATGGCATCGGAAATGCTTCGAAGGCCCCTATCTATCGACCTGGTCTGAACAATTGGGACATTTCATTGTTCAAGAATTTCAGACTTGGCTCGAACGAAGCACGGCGCCTGCAATTTCGGTTTGAGACGTATAACACGTTCAACCATACGCAGTTCACCAATATCGACACTGGGGCGAAGTTCGATCAAAATAACGTGCAGACCAACACCAACTACGGCCGCTTCACAGAGGCCGCTCTGGCCCGCCGGTTGGTGCTTGGACTGAAGCTTTACTTCTGATCGGCAGCATTGTCGATTCGCGAAGGAGTTCATGGGCGTGGCATACCGCGCCCTACAACAGACGACGAATTTCGCTATGGTTGCAACACAACCTTGCCGAACAAACTACCGCTTTCAACCAGGCGATGCGCTTCAGCGGCTTCCGATAAAGGAAGCCGGCTGGCTATCTTGACCCGGAGAGCGCCGCGGGTCAGCCATTTCCCGATCTCAGATGCATACTCGGCTAATTCTTCGACAGTTGCATCAGTCACGGTAAATCCGTACAAGGTGCAGTTTCGGATATAGAAGCTTCCTGCCGGCAGAACAGTGTCATGCGAGCGGCCGGCCATGACCACAATGCGGCCCCGTTGCGCTACCGCATCGACCGCGCGGCGCGCATCCAGCCGTCCGGTGGCGTCCCAGTAAACGTCCACGCCGCCGGGAGCAAACTCGCGAATCGCCTTCGACACGTCCTCGGTCTTGTAATTGATTACCGAGTCGGCGCCCAGTTCTTTGCACCATCTGGCCTTCGCTTCATTGGCCGAGGTGACCGCTACTCGCGCCCCCAGGTTTTTCGCGATTTGCAAAACAGCGGTTCCGACATTGCCGTCGCCTCCGTTCACGAAGAGGGTTTCCCCCGGCCGCAGCGCCGCTTTGAACCGCAGGCCAATTACAGCCGTCAAAGCGGAGTGGACGGCCGCGACGGTCTCGAGCGGGTCGGCGCCCCTGGGTAGAGGATAGAGCAGGTTCTCTTGAATACGGCAGTACTCTGAAAACGTGCCTTGTCGCCCCGCATAGCCCTGATTATTCGACCAGACCCAGTCCCCAGTACGAAATCGAGTCACGGACTTTCCCGTTTCGATCACTTGTCCGGTCATGTCACGCCCAATAATAAACGGGAACTGCGGATGCGTCTCGAACGAGCCGCTCCGGATATAAGTGTCGATGGGGTTGACCGTCACAGCCGCCACCTTTACCAGAATGTCGTGCGGCCCGATCTCCGGCATTGGGAGATCCCCGAACCGGATGGCGTCGGGTGGTCCGACCTTTTCAATAAAGGCAGCTTTCATATTTTCCTTTCTTGCGCCTTTCGCACTCTCGATCTTAATTCTTTAATTGGGCCGTGCTCCAGCGCCGCCACTTATATCGCATGCCATGCAAAGGCCCACCAGTTCCGGTACGCCGCGAAGAGTGCCGGAAATCGATGTTCAGCTAAACTGATAGAGAACCGATCATCGGGGCCGGCGCCGGGTCGGCACTTATTCGGTTCGAGTGTTCTGGTTTTGTTCGCCCGATGTGCATTCTTATCGAGTTAAAGGCGCCGTATGCATGACGCCCCAGTTTCCCGGGAAGAAATGGATCGCTATCAATCTTCCAACCAATCACGCGAGCGGAGTGAGGTTAAATACCTGACTGCGCAGGCTCGCTAAATCGCCTTTCTGTTACCCGCAGCAGCGGCGAACCAGGCGATTTATAGCGCGACGCATTGTCCGACTGAAGCTGAACCTTTGATGCCGAACCAGTCACTCGCTACAGGCTCCGCACCACCCGCTCCCGAGGATGGCCCGGCTAAGAACGAGCCGTCGGGACACTCCCAGCGGCTGCGAAAGAATATCGCCGCTCTTTCCATTCTTCAGCTTCTGAACTATACGCTTCCGGTTGCGGTGGTGCCGTATCTCGTCAGAGTGTTGGGACCGGCACACTACGGCTTGCTGGTATTCGCTCAGGCGACCCTCCAATATGCCAATTCCATTACAGATTACGGCTTCAATCTCAGCGCCACCAGGCTTGTGGCAAGGCACCGCGACGATCGTGACGCGTTAGCAAAGATTTTCTGGTCCACCATGGCAGCGAAAGTGTTGCTGATGATTTGCTGCTTCACCGTCCTGGGTATCCTCCTGCTGATCGTGCCCACGTTCCGCGAGCACGCGGGCCTGTTTATTGCTTGTTCGGGAATCGTGCTTGGGAACGTCATCTTTCCAATGTGGTTTTTCCAGGGAATGGAGGAAATGAAAGCCATCACGATCGCGCAGGCCGGCGCAAAACTGATGCTGATTCCGGCCGTGTTCGTTTTGGTGACCAAGAGCGATCAGTTCGTGCGCGCGGCGCTCATTCAGTCGAGCATCTACGTGGTTGCTGGCTTAATCGGTATCCCGCTCATGTGGCGCATTACTCCCCTGCGCTGGTACCGTCCGAGCTGGCGCGACGTTCTCGATTCGTTGCGTGAAGGCTGGCACGTGTTCATTTCGATGGCGGCCATCCTTGTGTATACGTCCACCAATACCCTGGTGCTCGGGTTTGTCAGCGGTCCGGTCCAGGTTGGTTATTTCGGAGCGGCCGATCGCATTACCAAAGCTGCGGGCAACCTAATGTCGCCCGTCACGCAGGCGCTCTATCCACACCTGAATTCGCTGGCTGTGGAATCGAAGGAGGCTGCGATGAACCTCATTCGCAAAAGCCTAGTCTGGATCGGCTTGCTGTCCGCCGGCATCTCGCTCGCCTTCCTCGCCGGGGCGCCGCTCATCAGCCACATCGTTCTGGGCCATCAATTCAATGGCTCCATTTTGCCTCTGCGTTGGATGGCGATGCTGCCCCTGGTCATTGGCCTGAGCAATGTTTTCGGTGTGCAAACCATGCTCACCTTTGGAATGAATAAAGAATTTAATCGCATAGTTTCCAGTTCCGCCGCGCTGAACCTGCTGTTGACCATTCCCCTGGCGATGTTCTATGGCGCGGCCGGAGCTGCCGCTGCCGTGCTGATGACCGAAACTTTCGTCACGGTCGCCATGTTTTGGAAATTGCGCAGTGTGGGCATTTTGTTCTCGTCCTCTGCCACAACCCGGAGTGAAACTTTATGAAATTTGACGTATTAGTTGTTGGCGCCGGATTTAGCGGAAGCGTTACGGCTCAATGTCTGGCCGATGCAGGATATTCCGTTCTGGTCATCGATCGCCGCGAGCATATTGCCGGGAACGCCTTCGATGAGCCGGACCGGCACGGCGTGCTGATTCACCGTTACGGTCCTCATATCTTCCACACCAATTCCGACAAGGTCGCGCAGTATCTGTCCCGATTCACCGAATGGATTCCATACGAGCATCGGGTCCTCGCCGAGGTGAATGAAGAACTCCTGCCTATTCCCATCAATCAAGACACCATCAACCGCCTATACGGCTTGCATCTGGATGAAGCGGGCGTCGCCGAATATCTCGAATCCGTGCGCGAATCGCGCCAGCCCGTCCGGACCAGCGAAGATGTTGTGCTGAATTCCGTTGGCCGCGATCTGTGCGACAAATTCTTCCGGGGCTACACCAAAAAGCAGTGGGGGCTCGATCTCAGCGAGCTTGCCGGCAACGTGGCCGCGCGCATCCCGGTCCGGACCAATCGCGACGACCGTTACTTCAGCGATAAGTTTCAGAACATGCCAAAGGAAGGCTATACCCGTATGTTCGAGCGAATGTTGGATCATCCGAATATCACGGTTGAAGTCGGCATCGATTTCGAATCCATGTGCGACCGGGTCAGGAGAAAGCACACCGTTTATACCGGGCCGGTCGACGCGTACTTCAAGCACTGCTACGGACATCTACCCTATCGCTCTCTTCACTTCGAGCATGAACATTTGCCCGGTGTTCGAAGGCATCAGCCTGTCGGCACCGTGAATTATCCGAACCGGCACGCCTACACGCGTATCACCGAATTTAAATATTTAACCGCCCAGGAGCACTCCGGAACGTCGATTGTGCGCGAGTTTCCACGAGCCGAAGGCGATCCTTACTATCCCATTCCGCGCCCGGACAACGAAGCTCTTTACCAGCGTTACAAAGCCCTCGCCGATGCAGAGCCGGACACGACATTCGTCGGCCGCCTGGCGCAGTATCGCTATTACAATATGGATCAAGTGGTCGCCGCCGCGCTTAAAGCCGTTGAGCCGCTGGTTGAAGCGGCGAAAGGAGAAACCGTACGTGGCTGAGCGCGTCGCAGTTGTCGTCGTTACCTACAATCGCAAAGCCCTTCTCGTCGAGTGTCTGGAAGCTCTCCTCAGCCAGACGCTTGCGCCGGAACGCATTCTCGTCATCGATAATGCGGCAACGGACGGCACGCCCGAACTTCTCGCGCAGGCCGGCTTACTGAACGAGCCATCCATCTGGTATCAGCGGCTCGATGAGAACCTCGGCGGCGCCGGCGGATTTGAAATCGGCATGCGGTTGGCCTACTCCCATCTCGACTGCGATTGGTTCTGGTTGATGGACGACGACACGATCCCCACTCCGACGGCGCTTGAAGAATTGCTTGCCGCGTCGCGCTCTCTGGCCCGTTGGAATCCGGCCGTTCTTGCCAGCCGCGTCGAGTACTGGGCCGAGCCCAACAACATCTGTAATCTGCCCCGTTTTCGCGTCAACAGCCCATGGGGCAAAAATGAACCGCCGGAGAGATTGGTGGCGGTCGCCGCGACAGGTTCACTGCCCATTCGCAATGTTACGTTCGTGGCTCCGATGATCAGCCGCGCGGCCGTGGAAACGTACGGCTTTCCGGTCGGAGGTTATTTTATCTATGCCGACGATATTGAGTACACCGGCCGCGTTCTGAAACGCGAATTCGGCGCCATGGTGCTCGCAAGCGTGGTCCGGCACAAAACCAATCCTGCCGTGCTGCCGCACCAGACGCCGCCGGCTCGCTTCTTTTACCACGTTCGTAACACCATCTGGATGATTCGTGTCAGCGGCGCCTACAGCAGGAGCGAGGACTTCGTTTTCCTCATGCATACTGCCGCCATAACCATGCACTTTCTCGTTGCTCATCGGTTCAGTTGGCGAAGCGTCCGGGCTATTGCCAGCGCCGTTTCTCAAGGCCTCTTCCGGAAACCGCCGAGTATATTGAGCAAGGTTCCGAATACAGTGCCGCCGGTTAGCGCTTCGAGCGTGGAGACGATTTCGTCGAAGGCATCGCCGGTTCGACGCACGGTTTCCTGAACCCGCTTGCTGACGCAAGGCGGCTCTGAGTGGAGGCAAGCTGAAATTAATGCGCGGGGTCCAGCGTCTTGAGTTTTGCCGCGAGCGTCGTTCTCTTGAGACGCAGTATGTCGGCGGCGATTTTTTTATTGCCGTTCGCCCGATGCAGCGCCTGCTCCAGCAAGTTGAGTTCAATCCGGCCAATAACCGCTTCAAAATCCAGGCCCTCCTCCGGGAGGCACACTAGCTGGTCTTCGGTCATCTTCACCTGGAGGGCATTGTCTTCAGGCAAGGGGAAATCGTCCGGCATCAGTTCTGTCCGTGCTCTTGAAAGAATGATGGCCATTTCGACAGCGTTCTCGAGCTGGCGCACGTTGCCTGGCCAATGATAAGAGAGCAGATGCGGAATGGTCTCCGTTCCGATGTTTTTGGGAGTAAGTCCCTCGTTCCGGGCAATCTTTTGGGCGAAGTGCCCGGCCAGCTGCGGGATATCCTCTTTCCGCTCGCGAAGAGGCGGAATTCTGATGGGCACGACGTGCAGACGGTAGTAAAGGTCTTCCCGGAATTTGCCCTGCTTTACTCGTTCGAGCAGATTGGCGTTGGTTGCGGCAATCACGCGCACATCCACCTTGATGGTTTCGGAGCTGCCGACGCGCTGGAACTCGCGCTCCTGTAACGCCCGGAGCAGCTTTGCCTGAAGGTCGAGCGGCATGTCGCCAATTTCATCCAGGAACAGAGTGCCGCCGTGGGCTTGCTCGAAACGGCCGGCGCGAGCCCCGGTTGCCCCGGTAAACGCACCTTTGACATGGCCGAACAACTCGGCTTCCAGCAAATCCTTCGGAATCGCGGCACAGTTAACGGGCACCAGTTGCTGGCAGGAACGAGGGCTGGCAAGGTGGATGGCGCGGGCGACCATCTCCTTGCCGGTTCCGGTTTCGCCGACGATCAGGACGTTGCTCCGCCGGGCGGCAATGAGCGAGATAAGTTCAACGACCTGCAACATGGCCGGGCTGGAACCCACAAGGAGTGTGCGCCATGCAGGAGCGGCCTGAATTGTAGAAGCCATCATTTCGCCGGTAGCAAGAGCGTACATCGACATCAATTTGATCGGCGGCAAAAGCTTGCCACATTAGGAAAAGTCGCGACCAACGCGGGCATCGGCCGGTCAACTCGATAGGCGCTTGACCAGCAGATACAGGAATTTTTGACCGTCAAAGAAGGATTGAACCGGGATGCGCTCGTCGCGGCCGTGTTCGCGATTGTCGTCTTCATCCAGGAAAAACCCGGAGAGCCCATAGCATGGAATGCCGATTTCGCGCAGTGCACGGCCATCGGTTGCGCCCGTCGACATCGTTGGAATGACGGGCACGCCCGGCCAGATCTCGTTCGTCGTCTGTTCGACGGCCTGCATGAATTCGGGCGTCAACGGAGAGGCCGGGGCGATGCGTGGCTTGGTCACCGCCGTGACCTCGACCTTCGGATCGTTCACCACTTCGCGAAGGGACCGCAACACTTCGTCTGGCTTGTCCTCGGGCAAGATGCGGCAATTGACCAGCGCAGTTGCAGTCTGCGGCAGCGCGTTGTCGGCATGACCGGCGGCGAGGCGCGTCGCCACGCACGTGGTTCGCAGCATCGCATTTTCGTGCGCATCGGCCGAAAGCGTTTTAATCGCTCGGCGGTTGTGCGGATGCTTCGCTATCTTACGCATCGCCGCCGCGATTTTCCCCTTTCCGATTTTCCCCGTGCGCTCGAAGTAGGTTTGCGTCACGGGATTCAACTCGGCCGGGAACTGGTGACGAGAGACTCGCAGCAACGCGCCCGCGAGTTCATAGATCGCGTTGTCATTCCGTGGAACCGAGCTATGGCCGCCGGGGTTGGTAGCTTTCAGTTCGACTGAGTAGTAGATCTTTTCACTGGCTTGCACGTAGTTTGCGACCTTCTGCCCGTTCCGAATGGCTCCGTCGCCGCCTTCGTTGAGCGCCAGGCCGGCGTCGATCCAATCACGGTGATTCCGCACCAGCCATTCAACGCCGTTGTGCTCTCCGCTCTCTTCGCCGGAAGTGAGGGCGACGATGATATCGCCGGAGGGCACGAAACCTTCTTGTTTATAGCGAATCAGGTTGGCGATCCAGCAGGCTGCTTCGGCCTTGTCGTCCACGGTTCCGCGGCCATAGAAATAGCCGTCCTTTTCGAGGAAATGAAACGGGTCGAGGCTCCAGTCCGAACGCAGCGCCTCGACGACATCCAGGTGCGCGACCAGCAGCATGGGCTTTGCCGTGTCGGAGCCGCGATAGCGCACAACCAGGTTTTTAAAACGTGGATCGTCCCCATCCACGTGGATGTCGGCATCCGGGAAGCCGGCGTCGCGCAAGCGTTTCGCCATGGCCTCGGAAGCTGCGGTTACGTTTGCCGCGGAATCGGCGGTATTGACATCGACCAACTGCTCGAGAATGTCCCGGGCGAGCTGTTCGGCTGGCTCCAAACATAATCCAGCACGAGCCGCGAATACGCCGAGAAGTAGGAGCCACATAAATGTAGAGAACCGGATAATCACCGGTTATACCGTTACCGGCTCGAACCCGACATACTGGACCTCTTCCTCGAGGGCGAAGCCGAAGCGGTCGAAAACCCGCTTTTTCAGATCCTCGATCACGGTGATGAGATCTTCCGCCGTGCCGGCTCCGTCATTGTAGATCAGGTTCGCGTGGTACCCGGCAACCTGGATGTCGCCTCTACGCATTCCTTTTGCCCCCACTTGTTCGAGGAAATAAGCCGAAGGCACTTTGCCTTCGCGAACCAGTTTTTGTGGAATCTGCACCTGAACGGCTGCCGGGAGTTCGTTGAATAAACAGTTTTTGAAGATGCTGCCGGCGCATCTCATTGTTGGCGGATATTTTGCGTCCCGAATCGCCCGAATCTCCTCCGCCTCGCGCTGCAATTGTATCGTGTCGCCCGGTTCAAAACTCAGCTCGGCGGAAAGAACGATCCATTCTTTGCGGCGCTTGAATAAGCTTTCGCGATAGTGAAACTCGCAGCCAGCGTTATCCACTATGCGTTCCTCGCCACCATCTGTGAAGACGACCTGCTCGACCCGTTCCTGAATTGAATGGCCATAAGCTCCAGCATTTCCGTAAACTGCGGCGCCCAATGATCCCGGGATGCGAGTCATGGTTTGCATGCCCTTGAGACCGCTGCCAACGCTCGCGTCCACAACGGATTGTAAGGAGGCCCCGGCTTCGGCATGGATGCGCGTCCCGTTTATAGTGATGCGGTTGCCGGTGAAGCGCAGAACGGCCCCATCGAATCCGTCGTCGGAAACGATGAGATTCGTTCCTCCCGCAATCACTACGTGAGGAACTTGCTGCCCGCGAACAAAATGGAACAATTCGTCGAAAGCACTGGGGTCAGCCGCTTCACAGAGCGCAGCCGCGCACCCCCCGATACCGAATCGAGTATGAGGGGCAAGTGGTTCTTCCAGGCGAATCGTGACACCAGGAATGGAGCGCAGGCGCTCCAGAACGCCAAGGAGAATGGGCATCTCTCCTCAGCATACTTAACGCGGCGCCTTCGCCCTACGGAGGAATGGGCCGGAGCCTATTTGCTACTTCCCATTGTCGACCGTCAAGTTATTGGTGACGGAGAATACGCCTGAAACCGTGTTGGCCGCAATGCCCGCCTGCTGTTTATCCATCTCGCGCGCCACGGCGCCCACGAGAGTAACGTGTCCATTCTTTACGATGATGTGAATGGTAGGCACGGCTCGCATGGCGTATTGATCCAGGCCTGGTTTGCTGTAAATCGCGCGATAAACGGCACGACGAATCCGGTCGTCATTGGGCGAAAGAGGGAGGACCTCGATGTTATTGACTACTTTTTCGACGCCTTCAATGCTTTTCACGACCCGTCCCGCGTCGCTCCTAAGGGTGGGCCTTACGACTTGGCCTTCCAGGGTTACGGTGGAGCCCTCGACCTTATAGCTCAAGTTATCGAACACCGTATAGTAGGGCAGCGTCACCAACTGGTGGCGGACTTCCCGGATGATTCGTTGTTCCCCTTTTTCGCTCTGCGCGAAAGAAGCGGCTGCAAATATAACGAGAGCCGCACAGCAAATCGCAAGTCTGCGCATCAAATTCCTCCCTACTATATAGATACAGCAGAAAGGCAATCGTTTGGCCCGCTGGCGAAATTCCGAGGGGGGCCCGCGTGGTTTTTGGTGGGGGAAGGATAACCACGCGGGCGTATGGTTGCGTTGGTTATGAAGACGTAGCGCCAGGCGGCGAGGTTAGCAGAAAAATGAAGAAATTTTCTCTTAGTGCATTCGAGCTACTTTGCTGTCGCGGGGCGGATATGGTTGCGCCAGGTCTCGACAAAACAGGACAAAGCTTCGGGAGGCCCCTTCCGCGTAACCATTACGAGGACGGCGGCCCCCGCCCATACAAAGTACAAAATGGTGACCCAGAACCGGACGTGTAGCCCCAGGTAGGACCATAGACCCGCATTCGCTCCCGTGGTCGCGAAGGCGACTTGCGTCATATAAAGCACGAATAACATCAGCGCTTCCCACCACTCGAATTTCATGTTCAGGAGAAAGACCATACCTACCATGCTCTGTCCGATGGTGAGCAGCAATTCCCGTTCCTGCTCGGGGTCGAGAGGAATGCCTGTGATGGCTCCGCCGCCCATCGAATACACAATGGGCAGCATGCCGACCAACAGCGTCCATTGGTTAATATTGCTGGACGTGATATTCATCAGCGCCATGGAAGCGCGCTCTTCCTGACGAGCGAAGTAGAAGGTGGAGGCAAGCTCCGGAAATTCGGAAATCACAGGCGCCAGCCATTGCACAACGATGAAACTAGGGACCCCGATGGCGGCGGCAACGGCAATCAGGCTGCCGAGGAATGGCTCCGCGGTCAAGTAAATCAGCAGACCACCGGCTACGAAGCAGGCGGCGATGGCCGTAATCCGAACCTTGCGAGGCGCCTTGACAATGGCTCGCGGGATACGTTCGAGATCCTCGATCGCTTCATTGCCCTCGGGCGGGAGTTTAGTCAGGAGATAGAGATAAGCGGCGTACATGGCCGCCAGCACCACCGCATCGTAAACGTGCAGGTTACTCTTCCACCAGATAAAAAGCGCATAGAATAACGGCAGGATCAGGCCGATGACCTCGATGCTGTGATTTGGGTCCAGGGAAATATGGCGCATCGGCGAACGCGTTCGCTTGCGATGAAAATGCGCAGCCGTCGCGTAGATGATGGGCCATGCGAGTCCGGTGAGAAGGCGCAGCGCGCCGGTGAGATTGGCGAGAAGAAGATCCCGTTGCTGATGCCACGCCAGAACGGCCTCGACGGCGAATTCGGGAAGGGTCTGGAGCCACGCGAGTATTGCAAGCGCGAAGCCCTGGGCGACAAAGAACTGCGCGGACTCCGCGCCCCAGGCGATTAGAATCGACGCCAGCAGGATGCAGGGCGTGGTCCAGAACGCGGCGGCCGGGCTGACCTCGCGAAGAGGCGCCGCGACCAGCAGCAGCGCGAACGCAACGCCGAATCGCTGCCCGGTCTGCGACGTCCGGTGAAAGCCGGGCAGCGGCAGACGTTTACGCAAACCGGATCTCCAACTCGCCGGTCGATGCGGACCGGGTAATGATCGAGTGTTTTGCCAGCTCCGGCAATTTATTCGGGAAGTCGATTCGGTAGTGGGCGCCCCGGCTCTCTTCTCGCGCAAGCGCCGCAAACGAAATCAGCAGAGCGATCAGGTGGATATTGCGCTGTTCGAAATCGCGGCGGCCGGCCTCGGGCATGGCGATCCGCTCGCGCGAACGCAGCATGGTAAGAGCCGCATTCAGTTCCGGCCCGCTCCGCAGAATGCCACATGAATTCCAGGCGACCGCGCGGATATCGCGCTCAGGCATCATCGGGAAACGCGGAGCCACCGAGGGAGTCAATTTCGCCGAGGCTATCCCGGCCGCTTGCAGCTCGCGCATCGTCCTCCCCGCGCGGGCTCCGTAGACCACCCCTTCGAGCAAGGAATTGCTGGCAAGGCGGTTTGCCCCGTGGACTCCGGTGCAGGCGGCTTCACCGGCGGCAAACAAACGTGGAAGACTCGCGCGGCCATCGAGATCCGTGCGAATGCCGCCCATTGCATAGTGCGCCGCGGGACGGACCGGCGCCGGAACCCTCTCCAGATCGATCCCGTAATGGAGGCATGTCTCGTAGATTCTTGGGAAACGCTCCCGGACAAAGCCTGACGGCAGATGCGTCAGATCGAGAAACGCATTCGGTTCGCCCGTGGCGCGGCACTCGAGAACGATGGATCGCGCCACAACATCGCGGGGCGCCAGCTCCTTCATCGGATGATAGCGATCCATGAAGCGCTCGCCCGCCGCGTTACGGAGATAAGCTCCCTCGCCGCGCAGAGCCTCGCTCAACAGAAATCTCGGCGCATCCGGCACAAAAAGAGCGGTGGGATGAAACTGGACGAACTCGATGTCGGCGACCGCGGCGCCATTACGATAGGCCATGGCCACGCCGTCGCCGGTGGCGACGTCGGGGTTCGTGGTGTTTTCAAAAACACAGCCAAGCCCGCCGGTTGCAAGCAGCACGCCGCGTGCCTGCACTAACACCACCGAACGGGTCGTCTCATCGAAGGCGGATACGCCAACGACTTCTCCGTTATGCAGAAGCAGATCGGTGACCGCGGCAAAACTCTGTAAGCTGACGTTTGCGAGCGAGGACGCGTGATGGCGGAGGGTGCGCGCGATTTCCCGCCCCGTGGAGTCGCCGTGCGCGTGGAGGATGCGGTTGCGGCTGTGCGCGCCTTCGCGGGAGAACAGCAGCTTCGATCCCCGCCGGTCGAAAGCGGTGCCCCATTCGATCAATTGCTCAATGGCGGCGGGAGCGTCCTCAACCAGCGTTCGAACGGCGTTGACGTCACACAGGCCGTCTCCCGCGTTGAGAGTGTCCTGTTCGTGAAGATTGACCTCGTCATCGTCGTTCAGGGCGGCGGCGATTCCGCCTTGCGCATATTCCGACGAGGACTCGCGAAGGCTGTCTTTTGCGATTACAAGCACGCGGCCCGCGGCGGAGAGCTCGATGGCGGCCCGCAGGCCTGCCACACCTGCTCCGACCACAATGAAATCCGTGTGAATGCGCTGGAAGGGGGCGGCGATAACCCATGGTACAACGGGAGCACATGCCTACCTTCGAAGTCCGCACGCCGCACAGCACGTATTCGAGCGTGGTGCGGCGCGGCATCCTGAGCGAAGCGGCGAAGCATGTTCCGGCAAAGGCCGGCAGTGTTTTTGTCATAACGACGGAGGATGTGTGGCGATTCCATGGCCACAAATTGGAGCAAAGCTTAAACGGGCGCGCGGCGGAAGTTTTGTTTTTTCCCGGCGGCGAAAAGAACAAGCGGCTTGCGCACGTGGAGCAGCTTGCCGAGCAGATGCTCGAGCGCCACGGAGACCGCACTAGTATCGTGATCGGTTTCGGTGGCGGGATTGTGACCGATGTAGCGGGTTTCCTCGCCGCGATTTTCATGCGCGGCATTCCGGTTTTGCAGATTCCCACGACTTTGCTCGCGCAGGTGGATGCGGCGGTAGGGGGGAAAACGGGCGTGAACCTGGTAACCGGCAAGAACCTGATTGGAAGTTTCCACCAGCCGCTTGCCGTGTTGATCGATCCCGACCTGACCACGACACTTCCGGAACGTGAGTTCCGGGCCGGACTTTTTGAGGTGCTGAAATGCGGCGTCATCCGCGATCGGGCAATATTCGATCTCATGGCCGAGCGTTCCCGGGAGGTGCTGGCGATGACGCCGGCAGTAGTGGATGAGCTGATCGCCGGGGCCGTCCGCATCAAGGCCGAAGTCGTTTCCGCCGACGAGCGCGAGAGCGGACTGCGGCGCATCCTCAACTTCGGACACACGATCGGACATGCCATCGAAGCGGAAACGGAGTACGTGCGCTTCCTTCATGGCGAAGCGATTGCCTGGGGCATGATTGCCGCCGCTCATCTGGCATCGCTGCGCGGATTGTTGAGCGCCCAAGATTGCAACAGGATCGTCGCGGCCGTTCATCTTTATGGGCCGCTCCCGGACGCGAGCGATCTCGATCCGGAACGCCTGATCCGGCGGCTGGGAAGCGACAAAAAGACGCTGCAAGGCAACGTTCATTTTGTGTTGCCCGAAGAGATCGGGAAGGTGACGGTGATCTCGGGCATAGAGCCGCGCCTCATTCGAGAAGCGATCGACCGCGCGCTCGCGAGTCGCGCGTGAACGATCCCGCAATCGCCGGGCGAGGCACAACGCCGCCGGGCGCTGGCGACGAGCGGCAAGCGGCAGCCTGGGTCAAACAGATGTTCGCGGCGGTGGCGCCCCGCTACGATTTCCTCAACCATCTGCTCTCGTTCAATGTCGACAGGCTTTGGCGAGCGCACTTGCTCGCTGCCGTTATATCCGTTTTGGAAAGGTCCAGCCCGGCGGTGCTCGACCTCTGCTGCGGAACCGGCGACGTACTCATTCAG
The DNA here is from genome assembly GCA_000381625.1 of Bryobacterales bacterium KBS 96. GTDB lineage: Bacteria > Acidobacteriota > Terriglobia > Bryobacterales > Bryobacteraceae > KBS-96. The sequence goes on along the minus strand of KB906767.1, from coordinate 3,705,762 downwards.
TTGCAGAAGAACACGAAGAAGGCTGTTATGGGCGCCGATTTCTGCCATCCGATGCTTGTGGAAGCGGTGCGAAAAACGTCAGCGCGCCGATTAGCCTCGCCGCTTTTTGAGGCCGATGCGCTCACGCTGCCGCTGCGGGACGGATCGCTGGACCTGATCACGATCGCGTTTGGCTTTCGCAATCTCGCGAATTACGAAGCGGGATTGCTCGAATTAGTGCGGACATTGAAACCTGGAGGAATGCTCGCGATTCTTGAGTTTTCTCACCCGCGAAGCTGGTTTATGCGCGTTTCCTACGGTCTGTATTCACGCGTGTTGCTGCCGGTAATCGGCTCGGTTGTGTCCGGGCGCCGGGATGCTTACACCTATTTGCCCGAATCCATCGGCAAATTCCCGGCCGCGCCGCGGCTGAAGCACATGATGGAGTCGGCCGGCTTCACGGAGGTGTCGTTCGAGTTGCTCACCGGAGGAATTGCGGCGCTGCATACTGGCCGTAAGGCGGCGGTTGCTCATAAAACATAATCGGCTAGTTTCTAGCTGGAGATTCGCTTCCGATGCGAAACCGCTCGCCACTGCTCGCGGTTCGGAACTGAGCCGCAATTGCAAGGGAGCAACCATGGCCCGGTAGGCCGCGGAATCGGATAAAGACGTCTGGTTACCTCGCTGTCCACTCCCTCATGATCACGGTTCGGTGCTGGCTGGCAGCCGAGCGTCTTCACGACATTGGGTAGGCAGCTTGCAGAACGGTGACCTGATGTCCACAGCTACGCGCTGAAGCGAGCTACGCTGAAGCGCACGCCGCAAACAGGCAGCGGCGATGGGTGCTTACTTGTTGAGCAACTCCATCAGATAGGCATCCGCATCTTTGGAGTGCATCACGGATAGCCGCTCGACGACCCGGCGCTTCAATTCCGGGTTGGACTCGCTTCGAGCCAGGCTGACCAATTGTTTTGCGTCGCCGCCCGCGAACAGAGCATCGATGATGCTGCGGCGCACGTTGGGTGAACTCTCGCTCGAATAGAGCGACGTAAGCGGACTGGCCGCTCCCATCGCGCCGAGAAGCTGGATCGCCTTCCGGCGCAAGTCCTCGTTCGTTTCGTTTTTGGCCAGAGTCAAAAGCGCATTCTCGTCCTTGCGCATGAACAAAGCTTGCAATGCGGCGTGTTTCACCGAGGCATCGGACGTGTTCCGGTAGATATTCGTGAACGTCGCCGAATCTTTCTTGTCGCCGGAAACCGCAAGATACTCGACCGCTTTCATCTGCAAATCGGGGTTACTCGATCCCATGGCGACGCGTGTCACCTCGGCGCGCGCCTGCGGAGAATCGGAACGGGCCAGCACGAATAGAGCGCGCTCACGCACACGGGGAGGATTCTTCGTTTCATTTAGAACCTTTTCGAGCAGCGGCATGGCCCGATCCGGCTCGGAGTGTATTAGCCCGTTGATCGCCAACAACTTCAAATCTTCATCTGTTTCAGACGCGAGCGAAACATGCGCTCCCGTCTGCTGTTTCAATTCGAGTTGGAGCGCCTTGCTGTCCCGCAGCCAGTGGCTTTGGGGATAGGCGCGCTGCAACTGGGCTAGAGTATTCAGAGCATCGCTCGACCGGCCAAGCTTGGATTGAGCATACGCTTTCCAGTAATAGGCTCCATCGACCCGTCCGTTCTTCGCGGTAATGACACGATCCATGTCCTTAATTGCCTTGTCGTAATCGTGGCGATCGATTGCGCGCGTGCCGTTGCGGTAGGCGCTCGAAGCCGTGTCGTTCCAGGAATCGCGCTCGTCGAACCGTGGCATCAACGCCGCGCCCCAGGGATTGAAATTGAACGCGAAGTTTTGATGCAAATCCTTTAACTTGCTCTGGAGTTGCAGGTCGGTTTCCGCCATTGCTTGAGAGATTACGGGCTGGATGTTCTTCATCGCTTTCTGAGCTTCGAGCATCGCGGCATCCGTATCGATTTGAATTTCCGGCTGAATACGGTCGATCTCCGACTGAACGCGGTCCAAATCTACATCGACATCCGGCATGTCGAGAAGGTCGACGGGGGGAACCGGAACTACCGCAGGGGCCGGCGCGGGCTTCGGGTTATGAACAGCCGGGGGCGGTGGCGGCGGAACCTGACCATAACTATAGGCAGCGGAGGCTGTCGCGAGCAGGACAGTTGTGATGGCGATTCGATACATACGGGTACTCCTCAGAGTTTGATAACGCGGGCGCCGTTCTCGCCCGGAGACGGATTGGACGACACGAAGCCCTTCATTTTCGAAAGCAGGCTGGAATCGGCAAGGCGCTGCTGGAGATCGTGCGCCTGAGGGCCGGAGAGTTTCGCCGGACTATGTTCCAGCTCAACAAGCACCTGGCCGATCTCATCCAGCAGCGCCGCGGTGTTCCGATCCTTATCCTGCACAGCCGTCTGCCGGTAAAGACGATTTTCGGCGAGCAGATCCTCCACCGTGTTTTGTTCCACGGATACGTCGGTGAACCGGGCCGGGTGTTGCGGTTCGGCGTTGACGAGCGGTGACAGCACGGCCATCGTACGCTCGATGTGATCCGTAACGGCCACGGAGAGAATTCTCTGGCCGGCATCGCTTGCCTGAGCGGTATCGGCCGGCGGCTCCTGGACGCGGCTGCCAGCAAACTGCAGTGAGATGGCGACAACGATCATCGCGGCAAGCGCGGCGGCCGCAGTCCAGACCGCATTGGGGCGACGGAAACGGAACGCTCTTCTTTGCTGGGGAAGCGATGCTGCAAGCTTTTGCCAGACGGCGCTCTCGTAGCCGGGCGCAAGCTCGGGCGCCTCCCAGTTCCGTAAAAGCTGAAGCGTGCGGTAAACGGCGTCGCATTCCTCACCGCATTCCGGACACGCGGCCACATGTGCCGCAAGTTCGGGAGCAGCGTCGCCGTAGAGATATTCGGCGATCTGGTCCTGAGTCAAGTGAGAACCGGCGGAAGCGGAATCGGGTTTCATACAGCAGTCACCAATGGTTCCAAGGCGCGGCGCAGTTTGCGCACAGCGCGAAAAATACTGTGTTTAGCGGCGTTTTCGCCGACGCCGAGAGCGGCCCCGATCTGTTCGATCGAGAAGTTCTGATAGTGGCGGAGAACGAAGGCCGTTCGCTCCACGACCGTAAGCTCGTTCATCGCTTTTTCGATGTTGTCGCGGATCTGCCCGCTATAAGCAAGCTGGTGAGCCGAAGGGTCCGAGGAAGCGACATCGGCGAGCCATCCGGCGCCATCGTCGCGGCGCTCGCAATCGACGAAACGGCGGCGCGAGCGCATTAAATCGAGAGAATAATTAGCTGCAATGCGATAGAGCCAGGTTGAAAACGACGAACGGGACTCGTAGCGCTTCAGATGGCGAAATGCGCGGAGAAAGGTCTCTTGCACGATGTCCTCCGCGTCTTCTTGGTTGCCGGTCATACGATAACCCAGTTGGAAGACACTCCGGCTGTGGCGCTCCGCCAACATCTGGAAAGCGTCACGGTCGCCGTTCAAGACTCGGTCGACCAGAGCCGGGTCGCTCTCTTCCATTCACCGGGTTAGACTGCGGCGGGGCATGGTGGTTAGCCAATGTCACTTAGTTTTAAGTGGGGCAGACGCCTCGTCTGCGCGCGGCTCCCAGCCGCGCCCTTCGGATCTTGCAGAATTCTCCAAGAGCCGGGCGGGGCCCGGCGCAGGCCGAGGGCCTGCCCCACAACCAAATGCCCGAATCTGGGAAAACTAAAGGGATATTGCGGCGGTTAGCTGGAATTCGGCAGGGGCCGGCGTTCAGGCGGCCCGCTGCAGCCCCGCTGGTCCAGAACCGCTCTTCCTACATGTTGTAGAAGAACTCTTCGTACACGACCTTGCCGTCGGCGACTTTGTAGACGGCCACTTCTTCCATCGTGAACCGTTTCGATTCAGGCTTAAACGTCACGTCCAGCTTGAATGTGACGGCGAAGTGTGAACCCGCGACAAGCGGCCCCTCGACCTTCGCCGAGTGGACCTCGTGGTTAGCGGTCCACCATTCGCCCTTAGCCTTGACGGCCGTAAGGCCCTTCGTCTCGCGCGACTGACCGGGAGGGGCTCCGGCTTCCATGCTGACGATATCGGGGGAGTAGAGGGTTTCGACGGCCTCGTTGAACTTGCCCGCAGAGCAAAGCTTCACGAGTGTGTCGGCAACTTCCTTGGTAGTCATAGTCCATCTCCTATACAGATTTTCTCTACCTAAATAGAATAGCGGCCGGAATTGACGCCTTTGCCCGCGCTATGACCCGCGCTATGATTTGACCACATATTGATTTTTCCGCCGGCGATTCTGGTTCCCCGACGCCACTGAGGCCGTAGCTCGCGGCGATTGTCAGATCGCGAATCTCGAAATCAATAGGGCCTTGGAACGAAGAAAACCATTCCTCAAGCCGCTTTCCGATCGCATCCGATCCCGTTGACTGCAACGGACCTATAACATCAAACGCCAGGACGTCCGGCGCGTAGCTGGACGCCAGCGCGTCAATGTCTTTGGCGCGAACCGCTTTGACCCGGTCGTCGTTCTTGCGAGATAGCCGGTTAGGCGGGGGCTGGCGCGTGCGAACCGAAGCGCTCGGCAAGCATCGATAGTATCCATGCCCACCCGTCCTTGTGTTGCCGCCCCATTTCGTCGTCCGGCACGCCTGTGTGGCGGAGCGTCACTTCCGTCTGGTTTCCGCGCGACTCGAACGTAACCGCCACGGTCGATTCAAGTCCTTTGGTCGCCTCGGATACCCAGGTGTACTCCACGTTCTGGGGGCGATCGATGCGAAGGAAGCGTCCGTAATGCGGCCACTTTTTTCCCTCGTGTTGCACCGCAACATAGAAAAGGCCGTCTACAACCGGGTTGAGAATGACGCGCTCGGCGCCAAACCAGGGGCCTCCGGGACTCTTCGGGTCCAACCAGACATCGAACACATCCGCGGCGGGCGCCGGAATCGTGCGGGCGATTTCTATTTCCGTAGTTTTCATTTTCATTTCTCCTGTTTTGAAGTAAAGAACTGTTCAAGCCGGTCGAGGCGCGTATTCCAGAATCCTTCGTATTGAAGTATCCATCGGGCGACTTCGCGGAGCGGTTCGGCGGAGAGTTCGAGCGTGTTCTCACGGCCCTCGCGAGTTCGCCGTACGAGGCCAGCCCGCTCGAGCACTCTTACGTGCTTGCAGACCCCGGTCAACGACATCGGGAACGGCGCCGCAATATCGGAAATGCGTGCCGGTCCGCGCGCAAGCCGGCCGATGATCGCCCGCCGTGTGGGATCGGAGATCGCGGCTATGACGTTATCGAGGTCGGTGTTCATCTGAATACTGAACCTATTGGTTCAGTATTGGCGACTGCGGGATCGATGTCAAGAGGCTCGTGGCAACCGGGGGACACGGCCATCAGACCATAGTCTGCACTTCGTTAGATAGTAATGGACCTAAGTTTGGCTGACGCCTATTCCTGGTAGCTCAGGAGAACTCCGGTGCAAATTGCTCTATCCAAATGGGGACAGTCCCTGGGACCGTGATCGTCGCGACGATTCTCCGCTCCTCTGAGCCAGATTTGCCGATCAGCTAGACTCAAGTTTTCCAAGTATGAATCCGTCCGCCGCCCTCTATCTGCGACTTCTGAAACGATGCCTGGTTCGTGATATTTTCCCCGACGGTCGTTATTCGGGAAACCGGGAGCAGCCGCTGCCCTTTGATCCGTCCTTGCGAGAAGAGGGGAAGGATTGGCCCACTGAAGCCGTGACCATGGTTGGCATGAAACGGCTGGATAACCTCGAGAATTGCTGCCGTAACGTCATCGCCGCCGGCGTGCCCGGAGATTTCGTGGAAACCGGCGTCTGGCGCGGCGGGTGCTCCATTCTCATGCGCGGAGTGCTGAAAGCGTTCGAGGACCCAACCCGCTGCGTTTGGCTCTTTGATTCTTTTCAAGGTCTACCGAAGCCCGATTCCGACAAGTTCCCGGAAGATCGGGACGATTCGCACTGGGTACACGCTTACTTGGGCGTTTCCGAAGAAGCCGTCCGCAACAACTTCCGGAATTACGAGTTGCTGGACGATAACGTGCGTTTCGTCAGAGGCTGGTTTCGGGATACGCTTCCAGCGGCGCCCGTGCAGCAAATTTCCGTGCTGCGGCTCGACGGCGATATGTACGAATCTACGTGGCTGGCGCTTACCTGCCTTTATCCGAAGATCTCTTCGGGCGGCTTCGCCATTATCGACGACTACGGCGCGCTACCAAATTGCCGGGCGGCGGTTGAGGGTTTTCGTAAGGAAAATAATATCGACGAGCCCGTCAATCCAGTCGACTGGACCGGCGTTTACTGGCAAAAACGCTAGCTTTGTTCTGCGTTTCTCGCCACAAGCACGCGGGAGGGATAAAAAATCTGCCGCACTTTGTGGTCGCGCTCCACATTGAATCCACGAGCGCGCAGAACACGCGGTATGTGCCGCTCAACCTGGCGTCCCCAGAATGCGGGCGCTACTTTAGTGCAGACACGATACGCGCTGTTAAACATGGACTTGTTTTGACCGATCAGAATGAGAGTCAGCGGACCGCCAACTCGTAAAACCCGCTGAAACTCGGATACGGTGTCTTCCACGTCGTTTTCCGAAAGCAGTTCGAGCAGATAACAGCACACCAGCGCATCGAAAGATCCGTCCGCGAACGGCAAATAGCGGGCATCCGCCGCCTGGCAATGCGCGGCAGTGTCCGGGAAGGCACGGCGGGAACCGGATTGCGTTCTCGCCGCCATGTTGGGCGAGAGGTCGACGCCCACGGTGTGCCCATCGGGATTCGCCTGCACCAACTTGTGAAACATCTCCCCGGAGCCGATTGCCACTTCCAGCACCCGCATTCCGTTCCGAATACCCGACACGGCAATCGCTTCTTTATGCGCGCGCGAGTGGAACAACAGCGTGGAAACGGGGTACAGCGGGGCCAAAATGTCGTAAATGCGGCGTGTCTGGCGCGACGGCGTAAAAGCCAGTTCGGCGGCCATTGGGCTGGATTGCAGGTATTCGGTATCTTGCAAGTCGATATTTCCGTTCACTCTTAGAGGACGGCAGTGTCCATGATTTTACGTCAACCGTTTTTTTCGCGTTCCGGAATCCCGGAGTACACGCACTCAAGCTGGTATTTCAAGCAACCCCCAACAACGCCCCACGAACAACTTCGAAAGAAGAGAGGACGAAGATCCGACCCCTACCGAATCGGGAGGCGCCGTGCGGCAGCGCCCAACAATGATAGCTCACATACGGATACGCGTCAGTTGCGTGGGAGAGCGAACCATTGCATTTCGGTGAACCACGTCGCGCCGCAATGCCCCGCCGGAGCACTCAGCGAAGCAAGCGCGTTCAGATCTCCGACCATGCTTACTTCGCTGTCAAAACCTGCAGCAGAGCTTGGCCATCGGGGGTTCCGAGACCCGTACATGCATCCCAGCCAGCCCCCGCTGAGTAAACACCCAAGTCGCCGTCGATATCGTTGCTTCCCTCCGTGATGTCGCGGAGGGCTTTCGACCCGGCGGGTAATTGGTACAGCATCGTATTCAGCAATCCCGCGGGTCCGGAACCGTTCTTTGCAAGTTGCTGGTTGATGAGGGCGATAAGACCTGCCCAAAGCGGGGCGACGGCGCTCGTCCCCCCAATCACCAATTCCTTTCCAGCCAGGACGATCTGATATCCAGTTTGCGGGTCGGCATCGCCCGCCACATCCGGCACGCCACGGCCGGCGTTGCCGGTTGGCGACTTTGGAACGGATGCATTCTTTTGATAATCGGGTAAAGAGAATTTCGTGCTCACGCCGCCGCCGCCGGCGCCGCCTTGCCGACCCTCATTCCACACCACCTCGCTGCCAATGGTGCTGTTCTTCCCCGTAAGGGCTGTTCCACCGCACGCAAGCGAATAAGGACTCGACGCTGGAAAGTCCACGTGCGGGCTCCCATCCGAGCTGCCCAGATCCGACGAGCCGCTATCTCCCGAAGCAACGCAGACCGTCATGCCGATCAGCGAGGCATCACTGATGGCGGAGTTCACCCCATCGAGGAACTGCTGGGTCGAGGAGTCCTCCGAACCACCCCAACTGATCGATAGCACCGTCGGCTTCCTCACTTCATCGTGAACGGCCGCTGTAATTGCATCGATAAAGCCTTTGTCCGTATTCGGAGCGAAATAGACGGCAATATTTGCCCCTGGCGCCGCCGCCCCGGCCACTTCAATATCGAGCGTTACTTCGCCGTCGGCATCCGGATTCAGGCCCGGCAGATTCGCGCCTCCATCCACCGATACCGGGCTCACCGCAGGAGTTTTGAGCTTCAGCTTCGAGAAAAAAGCGTTCAGATCGGAATTCGTATAGCCGGCCCCGGCTTTCTGGCTCGGCTGCGAGGAATCGGCCGGCGTGTTCAGTTCGAGAAGGGCGATAGTTTGGCCGGTTCCATCGAGCCCAGCCGGAAAGTTATACAACTTCAAAATTTCAAGGACCGAAAAGCTCCTGTCTTTTGCCGCTTTCGGCGCAATCCGAGGGACTGTCTTCTTGGCGGGCCTCACCGGAATTGCCTTCGTCTTCGCCATCCCTTTCAACGCGCCGAGCCGGCGATAATGAGGCTTGGCGACCGGCCGGTCATCCAACCCGAACACTCCTTCCACAATCCCCGCAAGTTCCTTCGGAACATACACGGGCCCTGTTCGCCCGCGATAAGCGACCTGCTTCGACCGGTAGCGGCGCAGGGTCACGCCGAAAGCCGTTTGCAGATCGGCAAGCGTGCCTCGCAGCCGGACAATCCGTTTCGGAATGCTCGACTCTACAACCGTTAGGTGATGGTCGTGCGCAAACTGGTCGATTTTGGCGAGATCATCCGGGCTCGCGCCGTGCGACTGTGTGAACTCGCCTCTGCTGAGATATGTTCTTTCGGACGGCGGTTTGGCTGCCGCGAGTTGTAGGTGCTGCTGCAACTCTGCTTCATTCGTCCGGCTCCGCACGCGCAGCGTGACCTCGGCCTCGTCCTTGGGGTTGATGGCCCCGACGTCTTTTGCGCCAGCCATTGGATCGCGGTGGCTTCCCTCCACTAGCGCCAGGTTCTTTCGAGGTGGTTGGGGCGGCTGTTGTTTCGGCATCTGCAGCGATTATTCACCGTTTCCCGAAGGCACACAAGGGGGAATAACCGGGCAAACCCGCGCATTAAACGTGCGGCGGCTCCGTTTACAAGTTTCCTCGATACAGAGCCGCATCGCGTGAGCGGGTTCTTCGAACAACCGCGTTCAGAACTGGATCTTCAACGCGAGTTGCAGATCGCGATTATCCGTAATTGTATTTGTAATGCTGGTGTCCGAGATCGCCGGATTCTTTGAATTCACCGTCTGGTTCGGGTTGCCGAATTGCGGATGATTAAACGCATTGAACGCATCCACGCGGAACTGAATTTTTAGATTTTCGAAAATGGAAAAATTCTTTGCCGCAGATAAATCGAAGTTGGTCCAGCCCGGCGAGTACAGCGCGCCGCGTCCCTCGTTGCCATACCGGTAGCTGCCGGCCGGAGGTTGCATGAACGCGGTGGGGTCGTACCAGTGAGACCGATCGGCATCCGGCCGCGTGCCGGACGCGATCCGGTCGGGCCACTCGGTGGCATTGTTGTTCGAGCTCGAAAGATAGACGGTGAACGGCCGCCCTGTTGAAACGGTCGCGATCCCATCAATTTCCCAGCCGCCGACGATGTTGCCCAGAATGCCGCTGCTTAAAAAGCGCCGGCCAGGGCCAAAGGGCAGTTCGTACACCCAACTGCCGACAAACCGGTGCCGGACATCAAAGCCCGAAGGTCCGTAGGCTGCTGCGAAATCGGTGATGGTCTGCGGTCCGCCGACCCACCCCGATCCGCTGGCCGCCGAACCACTGTAATCGAGCGATTTCGACCATGTATAGCTTCCCAGGAATTGAAGGCCCGAGGAGAAGCGCTTCGTCATTTTTGCTTGAAAACTATGGAAATTGGACATGTTGCGGGGATCCGTGTAGAGGAAATTGCCGCGCAAGGTCGCGAGCGTTGGAATCGTGACGCGCGAATTCGCCGGTCCAGTGCCTGGCTGCACTTCAACCGGATTGTAGCCAGCGAGCAGGTGGATGCCGCGGCTGCCCGCGTAGGCGAGCTCGGCAACATAGCTCTGTCCGAACTGCCGTTGCACATCCAGATTCCAGCTTTCGTAGTAAGGAGTCTGGTTCTCGTACGACTGCGCAAGGACGCGTGGATTATCCGCCAGCAGTTCGGCTGTCGTCATCGGCTGCACGGGCGCCGGCGGACCGAACGGATTGTTAATAACAGGCAGGCCGCTGACGCTCGCCGGATATAGCTCGGTCGGCGCCGTGTTCTGCGAAATCGTCCAGGGGACGGCCTGGCCGATGATGTTGGAAGCGGAGGCTTGTTCGGGGAAATAAGACATACCGAAGCCGCCGCGAATCACCGTGTTGCCGTTGCCGGTTGGGTCGTAAGCGAAGCCGATGCGTGGACCGAAGTTCTTCCAGTGGGTCTTCACGTTCGCCGTGTCGGACGCGCCGTTGATGCCGGCGTACACGAGTGTCTGATGTTGAAAATCGAAGTTCGTTAGCCGATTGCGCTCTTCCGTGGGCGATGTATACACTTCCCAGCGCACGCCGAGGTTCAGTGTCAGTTTTCGGTTCACCTTCCAATCGTCCTGGAGCCAGAGCGCGTGCTCCCAACTGGTGAGATAGTAGGGCTCGCTCAGGAAACCGCGCGAGCCGCCCGCGCCCGTGCCGTTGTCGAGATAGCCGAGCAGAAGGGTGGCCCAGCCGGCGCCCCCTGCGCCCGTTACTGGATCGGCCGTCAGCGCGTTCTGGAAATTCAGAGTGCCGCGAGTATCGGTGTTTGTGAACGGCGACATGCGATCCTGTACGCCGCGATAACCGAACTTGAGCTGGTGATTATTGACTGTCCAGGAGATATTGTCCTGCAGTTGATACGACGTTTGAACGGGATGTGCCGGCAGGAACCCGGGGCCTCCGTTCAACGCCTGCACGCCACCGACGCCTCCCCACGCCCCCACCGCAATCGTTGGCAGACCGGTCGAGTACTGGCTGAGGTTTATGCCATTGATGCCGAGCGATTGCGCCGCGTTGTGCCCGAAATCGGATTGCGTCGAGAAAGGATTGGTGCGGGCAAACCCGAGGATCAATTCGTTGACCAGCGTGGGTGAAAAGACATGCGCTTCGTTCAGCGCGGCGCCGGATGCCGCCAAAGTCGTAAACTGGCCGCCCGAAACGAATGGTCCTAAATCGAACTTGCCTTGCACGGACGCGGGCGTTGGATAACAGCATCCGCTCTGTCCCTTCGCATCGAACAGATCGAATTTCTCGTAGCTGAAACGGCCGTAGAGAGAGTCCTTATCGCTGATGCGATGATCGATACGAAGATTTCCGCCATTGTCCTTCAGATCCCGGTTCAGCACGTCGAGGCGATTATTCACGAGACCCGGCAGATTCGGCAGCGGGTAGAGGCTCATCACATTCGCGGCCACGGAGTTAATCTGAGCGGGATTGATTGCGTTGTTCGCGAAAGGAGTGCGTACGGTCTGGCCGTTTACGGTTCGAGTCGTGGTTGGGTCGTAGATGGTCACGCCCCGCGCGGCCAACTCGCTAAAGTCTCCGGTGTGCATAAGAGGCGTGGGAACAGTTGTCAAAAACGTGTTGCCCTTGATCTCGCGCGTGCCATAGTAATCCGCGAAGAAGAACGTGTGGTTCTTCCAGATTGGGCCGCCGAGCGAGCCGCCGTACTGATTGCGCCGGAAAGGCGGCTGAGCCTGAACGCCGCGATAATTGAAGTAATTACGGGCGTCGAAATAATTGTTGCGGAGAAATTCGAAGGCGCTGCCGTGAAACTGGTTGCTGCCCGATTTGGTTTGTGTGGTTACGACACCGGCGCCCCGCCCGAATTCGGCGCTGAACGTGCCCGTGAGGACCTTAAATTCTTGTATCGACTCCACGGATGGCTGCACCATCACGGTGTTATACGTCCACTCGTTATCCATGATGCCGTCAACCAGCCATGCATTTGCGTTGGCCTGACTTCCCAGAGCGTTGAAATTGGAAGCGGCCCGCGGATTGAACGTGCTGGCGCCAGAAAGATTTTCCCCCTGCTGCCCCGGAGTAACGCCCGGCACGAGATACACGAGTTGTGCGAAATTTCGGCCATTCAGCGGGAGCGTGCGAATCGCGCGTTCCGTCACCACTTCACCAAGCTCGGCGGTTTCCGTGTGGATTAACGGCGTGGCGGCGGTTACTTCCAGCGTCTCGCTGACGCTGCCTACCTCAAGCGTGAAATCCGTGCGCGCCTTCTGATCGACGCTCAACGGCACATCCGACGACACGGAGCGCTTGAATCCTTCCTTTTCGACCGACACCTGGTATGTGCCTGGAATTAAGAACGGCGCGTAATAAGAGCCGTTGTTATCTGTCGCATATTGCTGCGAGGTGCCCTTCTGCGTGTCCGTGACAGTGACCTTCGCGCCGGCGACGGCCGCGCCGGATGTATCGCGCACATCCCCGAGAATTGTCCCGGTGGTTACCTGCCCCCACGCGCCTCCAACGATAACGGTAAGACACACCACACCTGCCAGAAAGCGGAAACGGTTCATTGTTGATTCCTTTCCCCTTAGGAAGAACAGCAGTCGCGGCACATTGTATATCGCAGGAGAGCAGAATAACAAGGACGAAATTCAAGCGAATTTTGCCAATTTCCCTCGGGCCGTGCCCCATGAAATTCATTCGGGCGCCCGCGCGTTAGTGGTAGAACGGGAGACGCAATGCCATCTGAAGACAAGCCGTTTCACGAACCGCGGAAAATCGCTCTGAATCGCATCTACACGCGGGGCGGGGACCGGGGGGAAACCAGTTTGGCCGGTGGCCAACGCGTAGCGAAAGACCATGGGCGAATCGATTGCTATGGAACGGTGGACGAGCTGAACTCGTTCCTGGGCGTAGCTCGAGCCAGCGCCGAGGAATTGGCGCTAGTCTATCCGGAGCTACAGAATTTCGCTGCGATATTGAAGCGGGTGCAGCATGAGCTCTTTAATTTGGGCTCGATTCTGGCAACGCTTCCCGCGGATGTGCATCCGAAGCAAGCGCGAATTACGGAGGCCGAAATTGCTCAACTGGAACACGAAATCGACAGCGCCAATAAAGAGCTTCCGGCCTTGCGGTCATTTGTGCTGCCCGGAGCGACCACGCTCGATGCGGAGCTTCACGTGTGCAGAACGGTCTGCCGCCGGGCCGAGCGCCTTTTGGTGACACTCTCCCGGGACGAGGATCCACCCCCGTATTGCCTGGAGTATCTGAATCGACTTAGTGACGCCTTCTTCGTCTGGAGCCGGTGGGTGAATACGGTTCTTGGCGTTCCCGAAACTCTATGGGAGCCGAACGCTGGAGCGAGCGGCTCTGAGCGGAGCTGACACTTTTTAAGATGCCGGGGCGTGGCAGCGCCCCGACTATGGTTTGGGATTAATCGAAAGCGAGCGGCGTTCAGCTTGCTTTCTTTCCCTGCTTGGCAAGATCTTGGGATTTGTGTAAATGGTCTTCGAGCGTAGGCAGCGTCTGAGTCGCGTAGGCTTTGATATCGGCGTTATCGCCGTGCTCCGATTCTTTTTTATAAGCGGCGATTGCCTTTTCATGGCCGCTAATCGATTCCTGAATGAAGCGCCGGTCGAAGCTCTTTCCCTTGAGGTGCTCCAAACCGCGAATGGGGGCCACTTTCGCCGAATCGATTCCGTTCGGCACTGTGGCGCCGAGCTTAACGGCCAGTTGTGACACGGCCTGATAATCCTTCGTGTGGTCCTGAATTAACGTCTGGCCCAGGTCTTTGACCTCCTGTTCGCTCGCCTGATCTTGCGCCATCTGACCTATGTGAGCTTCAGTCATGTCCGTTTCAGCGGCCATCTTCAGGAAAGCCTGGTCGGCTTTCGACGCAGTGCCTCCCTGCGCAAATACCGGTGTGCAGCAAAGGGCGAAACAGCAAAAGCCCGTCAATATAGTTTTCATTTGCATCGACCCGCTCCTATTCCGAAAAGTCGGAACCTCTACAATGCAGAGACGCCGATACTGGTGAAAATCGTGCAAAAACGTACCACTGGTAATTTCACGCACTCCGCCGAATGTATTGTGGATTACAACCCGTGGCCACACTGTTTGCCGGTCGTATAGTGGACGGATATGCTGAGGGCCGCTGCGATCGCCGCATTCATTCTTCCGATCTGTCTGCATTCGCAAGCACAGGAGCCGGGGTCACTCGCCCGCGGCGTTGACGCCATTCTCGACAAGTCTCTGGCATTGTCCGGCGCGCCGAGTCTGGCGGTCGCGGTGGTTCGGAATGGTGAGCTTGTCTATGCCACGGCAGCCGGTAAAGCGTCGCTTTCCCCCGATCGGGCAGCCACTCAGGAAGCGCGTTACGCGGTTGGCTCCATCAGTAAGCAATTCACGGCGGCCGCTCTCCTGCTGCTGCAGGAACAAGGCAAAGTATCGCTTGATGACAAGGTCTCGAAGTATTTTCCCGGCTTGACCCGCGCAAACGAAGTCACTATCCGCGAGTTGCTCTCACACACTTCGGGATATGAAGATTATGCGCCGCAGGACTACATGATCCCGGAGTGGACGAAGCCGATCGCGCCCGATGCAATCCTGGATCGCTGGGCGAAGAAACCTCTCAACTTCGATCCAGGGACCCACTGGCAGTACAGCAATACGAATTATGTGCTGGCGGCAAAGATTTTCGAAAAGGCATCCGGCGAAAACCTGCTGGAGTTCCTGCAAAGCCGCATTTTCGATCCGCTCGGCATGCACTCGGCGGGAGACTGCATTGCCGATAAATCGCCGAACGATGCGGTTGCCTATACGCGATACGCGCTCGGCCCGCCGCGCCCGGCGATGCGCGAGGGTGCCGGTTGGTATTTCGGAGCAGGCGAGCTTTGCATGACGCCGGCCGACCTGGCGAGGTGGGACGTCGCCTTTCTGCGCAAGAAGATTCTGGATGCGCGCTCGTACCGGGAATTCACTGCGGAAGTAAAGCTGAAGGACGGAGATTCCACGCACTATGCTCTCGGACTGCAACTCGGGGATTTCGACGGAGTTCCGACGATCTCTCATAGCGGAGAAGTTTCGGGTTTTCTGGCGACAAATACCGTTTTCCCGCCGAAAAATGCCGCTGTTATCGTCCTTTCCAATGAGGACGGAATCAATGTGATCGGCTCCGTTTCACGGCAGATTGCCGCGCTTCTGATGAACCCCGGACAGAAGCCCGCCTCGACGGATGAGATCAAGCAGGTCCAAGGCATACTGTCGGGATTACAAGCCGGGCACGTCGACCGATCGCTGTTTACTTCCGATGCGAATTTCTACTTCGGCAAACTGGCGCTGCGCGATTATCGCGAGTCGTTATCCAAATTGGGCAAGCTTGAATCGGTCATCCGGACACGGGAACGGCTTCGGGGTGGCATGACGCAGCGCGTTTACGACGCAAAATTTGAGAAGAAAACGGTGACGCTGAATACGTACGTAACTAACGACGGCAAGTACGAGCAGTTTCTTGTTGAGGAACAGTTTTGAATGCGCTGATGCAAGCGCGGCAACTGTTTTACGAGTACTCCTTATAAGCCGAGCCAAGCCACAATCATCCCGCCGTCCACGATAAATTACGCCCGTTGTGCTGAAAATACTCCGCCTTGATCTGCAGTGGATCGGCAATATCAGTATTGTTTCCGAAAGCGCCGTGCAAATGCTACCGTTCTGAGCCCGGTGACTGGTTCGCTCTTTATCGCTCGGAGATACTCTAAGTACGGACACTCGCCTATGCTGATCGTGATGAAAGCCCAGGCCGGGCAGGAAGACATTGAGCGGGTCTGCGCCAAAATCGAACTACTCGGCTACCGGCCGCACATTATTCCCGGCGAGCAGCGTACCGCGGTTGGCGTGACCGGTAACCAGGGCGCCATCGACCCCGCCGAGTTTGAGGATCTACCCGGCGTGGCGGAGGCGATTCGGGTCTCTAAAGCCTATAAACTGGTCAGCCGCGAAACCAAGCCGGAGAACACGGTTGTTTCGGTCAATGGAGTCCAGATTGGCGCCGAAGAAATTGTGTTCTGCGGTGGACCGTGTTCCGTGGAAAGCCGCGAGCAGATCCTCGATTCGGCGCGCGCCGTGAAGGCCGCCGGCGGCCAGTTACTGCGCGGCGGAGCCTATAAGCCGCGCACCTCGCCCTACAGTTTCCAGGGGCTTGGCGAGCGGGGCCTGCAATATCTTGCGGAGGCCCGCGGCGAAACGGGATTGGGCGTCGTGACCGAAGCCATCGATGTCGAGACCTACGATCTGGTCGAAAGCTATGCCGATTGCGTCCAGATCGGCGCGCGAAATATGCAGAACTTTTCGCTGCTTCGCCGCGCCGGCCGGTCCCGCAAGCCCGTCCTGTTGAAGCGGGGCATGTCGTCCACGCTCGATGAATTTCTGATGGCGGCTGAATATATTCTCGCTGACGGGAACTATAACGTTATACTTTGTGAGCGCGGCGTGCGCACATTTACGGACCATACACGCAACACGCTCGATTTAAGCGTCGTTCCCGCTGTCCGCGATCTCAGTCATTTACCCATCATCGTCGACCCCAGCCACGGCACCGGAAGACGGGACAAGGTCTTGCCCATGGGACGGGCTGCCATCGCCGCTGGCGCGGCGGGACTGATCGTCGAAGTACATCCGGCTCCGGACCGCGCTCTTTCGGATGGTCATCAATCGCTCTACCCCTCTCAGTTTGCTGAACTTACGTCGGAGTGCCGGGCCATCGCCGGCCTCCTTGCCAAGCGCCAAGGTTCGACAGGTTCCGTCTCCGTCTGAGCGCTTCGCGGAGGCGTGCGTGAAACGGCGGCGCGCTTGGGCATCCATGACTTTTGCCGTGTTACCATCCGGTTGATCCTACAGATTAACGGAACAAAGCGACAGGCGTTACCGTCTGAACGAGACGGGGAGAATATCATCCGGTGAAGCGTAAGTGGAAAGTTGTGATCCTGGTCTGCCTCTTGCTTGTGATTGCGGGCGGCGTGCTTGCGAGCATCAAGATCAGCCAGCGCGGAATAGTGGTCGTGCAGACCGGCAAGGTGGTGCGTGAAGATCTTACGTCACTGGTAACCGCTTCGGGTGAAATTAAACCGAGAAATTACATTAATATAGGCGCGAATCAGCTCGGCCCGCTTACCGCCATTTACGTAAAAGAGGGCGACAAGGTGAAAAAGGGCCAGTTACTCGCGGAAATTGAGTCGGTGGATGCGCGCGCCGATGTGAAGGCGCAACAAGCGGCGCTGAATTCGGCCCTGGCGGATTCTTCCGCGAGCGAGGCGAATGAGAAGGCCGGAGACGACAATATCAACGCGCTTGCCGCCGACCTCGACCGCGATAAAGCGAGCTTGCAACAGGCGCTCGCGGATTACGGGCGATCGAAGGAGTTGTACCAAGGGCAGTTGATCGCGCGCCAGGACTTCGATGCCAAAAAGGCTGCTTATGACGGCGCCGTCGCTGCCGTGCAGGGAGCGGAACAGCGTTTGTCGCAGGCCAAGGCGCAGCGCGCGCAGGCCGCCGCCCAGCTTGCGAGCGCGCAAAAGCGCGTCGTCCAACAGCAGGCAATGCTTACGAAGATGGGCGTGATCTACAACAAGTACAGCGCTTTTGCGCCATTGGACGGAGTGGTCACGAACCTCCCTGTCCGGGTCGGCGAGACCGTTGTTCCCGGTATCCAGAGTTCGACCGCGTCGACCATCATGACGATTGCCGATATGTCGCAGATCACCGCCGAAGTACACGTCGACGAAACCGATATCATCAACGTGGGCTTGGGACAGTTGGCGGACGTCACCATCGACGCGATCCCGAACAAGATCTTTAAGGGGCATGTCACGGAAATCGGTGATACGGCCTTGGTGCGTTCGAGCGGCATAGCCGCGTCGCAAAGCCAGACATCCACGCAGGAAGCGAAAGATTTCAAAGTCGTCATCGCTCTCGATGTTCCCGAAGATCTGTTGAAGCCCGGCCTCTCCTGCACGGCTAAGATCACCACCGCGACCCGCCAGGACGTCGTGGCCATTCCGATTCAGGCGCTCACCATCCGCCAGGAAGGCGACCTGATTGCGCATAAGCCAAACCAGCCGGCGCCGACCGACCCGAAAAAAATCAAAGAGATGAAAAAGGAAGTTCAGGGCGTCTTCGTCGTGAACGGAGAAAAGGCTCAGTTCCGCAAAGTGGAAACGGGCATCACCGGCTCGACCGATATCGAAGTGTTGAGCGGGCTGAAGCCGGGCGATCAGGTGATCACGGGCAGCTATCAGGTAATACGGACGATTCGGAACGATGCGAAGATTAAAGTCGATAACAAAGCGCCAGTGCCCACGGTGGCGACCTAGATCTCTGACCGAGAGATTCGTTCCTATTGTGAAACAGCTCGCGCATGTTCGCGGTTCGGAACTGAGCCGCGGCCGCGAGGGAGCGGTTTCTCGCAAGAGCACAACGTCACAGGGCCGCGGCACTAGGGCGGCGGGACACATCTCGAGGACGGCTTAATGGCGACAGCAGTACAGGAACTCAGCTCGAAAGAACTGATTCAGCGCGGCGAGCAGCTCCGGCAGGAAGGCATCGTCATTCGCACCTACGATCTCTGGAAGACCTACATCATGGGCGACCAGGAGATCCACGCGGTTTCCGGAGTCGACATCGAGATCCACAGAGGCGAATATGTAGCGATCATGGGCCCGTCCGGATCGGGTAAATCGACGCTGATGAACCTGATCGGTTGTCTCGATAGCCCGACCAAGGGACACTATTTCCTGAACGGCAAGCTGGTCAGCGACATGGACGACGACGAGCTGGCGCGCATCCGGAATAAGGAAATCGGGTTCGTTTTTCAAACGTTCAATCTGCTCGCTCGCGCCAGCGCCTTGCACAACGTCGAGCTACCCCTGATTTATGCCGGCATTCCCACGTCGGAACGGGCCGACCGCGCGCGCGAAGCCCTCCGCGCGGTGGACCTGGAACAGCGAATGCTTCATAAGCCGAACGAACTCTCCGGCGGGCAGCGGCAGCGCGTCGCCATCGCGCGGGCTCTGGTCAACAAGCCATCCATTTTGCTTGCCGACGAGCCGACCGGAGCGCTCGATACCGCGACAGGGAGTGAAATCATGGCCCTGTTTGAGAGGTTGCATCAGGAAGGCAACACGATCGTCCTGGTGACGCACGAGCCGGACATCGCCATGCACGCTCATCGTGTGATCCACATCCGCGACGGCCGGGTGGATCGCGACGAGGCTGTCCGGAAATAGCCCCGGTGGCCTTCTTTCCCGTAGTAAACTTGAAAATCCACTACCGCTGCCACGGAAATTCGGAGGAATACTCCCCCATTTTGTGGAATTAGCCGATACTATTGAAAGACCTAGGTTTTGGGCGTGGAACTCGAAAAATTCAGCATCGAGACTGTCCAGTTCTCCCTCGCTGCCCTGATCCAGGAGGCGATCGACCTTGTAACCGATGCCGAGCCGCAATGGCGGACGGGAGTTCTTCGCCTGATGGATCCGTCGCTGCCCGACAAAATGGCCGGCGATCCCCATCGGCTCCGGGACGTGCTTGAAAACCTGCTGCTCGCGGCCGCCAACCTGACCCGCGGCGGCGGAATTAAGCTTTCCGTTTTTTCGGCAGGCCAGCGGGGCCGGGAATTCGAGATCGTTTTCGAAATTACTGGCACAAGCTGCCGGCTCACCGAATCGCAGGTCGAGCATTATCTGAATCCGGGAGCGAACGGCGACGGCAACCTGTTTCGCGCTCGCAAGCTGGCCCAGTCGCTGGGCGGCGAAATGGGAGTTCAGTGCGAGGCGGGGCTGCCGCCGATTTTTTGGATTCGGATACCGGTGCAATCCGGCTCTTCGCCAAGTGCGGAGCATTCGGCGCTCCGGCCGCCGCTAAAGACGGAGTCCGGTCAGACTGGCCGCCATTCGGTTCGAATTCTGATGGCGGAGGACAACCTGATCAATCAGCGAGTCGGAAAACTGATCCTGCAGAAAGCCGGTTACGCGATTGATATGGTATCGGATGGCATTGAAGCGTTGGAAGCGCATCGGAAAACGCCGTACGATCTGATCCTGATGGACTGCCAGATGCCGGTAATGGACGGTTTCGAGGCAACCCGCCAGATCCGCGCGCTCGACGCCCGCCAGCCCGTGATTGTGGCGGTGACGGCCAACGCGCTGGTAGGTGAGCGGGAGCGATGCCTTGCGGCCGGAATGGACGATTATCTCTCGAAGCCGTTTCAAGCCGATCAACTCATCTCGATCGTGGCAAAGTGGGCCGAGCCTGCGGAAAAACGGTAGCGAATCCATTCTTGCCCAAATAGCAGCTTTGCCAAAATGGACTGCTAATTTTAAGACACCAGCGCGTGCTGCATCGCAAATTGGGTGCGTTCAAACGCCAATGCCCCGTTGTACGCTGGGCGGGGACCGATAATGAGCAGAATCGAACAAATCGAAGACCAAATCAGAGAGCTCACCCATGATGAACTCAGCGCTCTTAGGAGTTGGTTCTTGGAATTTGACGCTGAGTTATGGGATCGGCAGATCGAAGCCGATGCAAGGAATGGAAAGCTCGATTCACTAGTTGAGCAAGCGCTCGAAGATCACAAATCTGGCCGCTCCACGGCATTGTGACACACCATGCTGCCCCTGACTTTTGGCAATGTTATCGCGCCCTCCCACTTGAGGTTCGGACCCTTGCAGACAAGGCATTCGTTCTGCTGAAGGCGGATCCGACGCACCCCTCCCTCCACTTCAAGAAAGCTGGCCGTTTCTGGTCTGCCCGCGTGGGACTCCATAACCGTGCTTTGGGGATCGAGGTCGATGACGGTGTGCTGTGGTTCTGGATTGGAAGCCATGCTCAATTGGAAGCCATGCTCAATATGATCGATTCCTAAGGCGAGGTGACTAGTAAAAGGAACTTCGGGAAACTGAGGCGCGGCGGCTAAAGAGAAGTTTGGTGTTTCGGTGACAGGCTACGAATTACCAATTCGGATTCTGAGCGCCCCGCCAAAATGTGTTCCGTCCGTCCGGCGCAAAATCCCAGCGATAATCTTTATCGGCAGCCGGCCGCAGTCGACGATTAAATCGCAACGCCGCTTATGACGCAATACGCAAGAATGCGAAGGCGAGCTTGCGCGGAGTAGGTTTGGAGGCAATCGAGATACGTGTGACGGTCGGCATCCGTGAAGAAAGCCCGTTGTTGGTCAACGCCGCGTTGCGTGATGTGGTGCGCCGCTCCCAAGGGCAACAGCGCGCGCAAATCCCGCCCATCTATTAGAAAGTGGCGCGGGACGCCGATTTCCTCTCTCTTCGTACCATTTCCGTCCCCGAAGTTCCCAAACAACCACACGTGATCAGTGCACCAACCTAAGTCGTCTGTTCAATAGCCGCCGCATTCTCTTGAATACAAAGTGCAAAGCCGCAACTGGCCACAGCAATGGAATAAAAGATGAAACACAAACTATTGCTTCACGGCCAGAATACACTTCTGATTTGTAGACCACAATTACATTTTTATTGTGAGCAAGCGTGCCAACTAGAGAAGTGCACTTGGTATCTATCTCAGGTATGACGATCAAGTCCAATATATTCAACGCTCTCGCTAGCAGGACAATCTTAGTGCTCCACGCCGACTGATCGTACAGAATTATTGGATAACATGCAGTGTCTCTGTGTATCCTCAATTGGACGTGTTTCCACCAGTCGTGAAGGTCTCCTGGATCAAGAAAAACCACGTAAGTGCATATCATAATCCACTCGAATAACGGGATGTTTAACGAATATTCAATCCCTAGATGGAAGCAAAGGCCAGCAATAAGCAATGTAGGGCGAAAAGCCTTAAACCATATCAAGATAGGGAAGACCCCTTCAAATATGAGAGTCGCCCATGAAGTCAAAAGCAAGAAGATCACATTTTCCGTGTACGGCAGTGCAAACCGATGAAATTCCAGTGTATGCAGAGTGTAATAGAGGGCGGTCCCATCTAGCCAGGCATTACCTTTCATTTTCCAAAAGAAAGTCGAGAAATAGACAATTGCCAATTGAAATCGAATCAGCCACAAGGCCCAGCAATGTCGCGATACCCCGGACGACGACTCTCTGCCACGCCACATACGTACTAAGCGATCAACGGATAGTGCCGCTCCAGTTGGAGCAAACATCAGAAAATATCCCATGGCTCGCAGAATGACATCCCCGCCATTTAGTATTTGAGGATTGCGCATATGTATTGAATAAATGCACAAAAATACAATTATACTGCTGAGTCGGCTAAGTAAGCCTATTATCAAAAATGCCGCCCACAATAAGGAGAACCAAAACAAGCCGATAATCCAGCGGTCGCTACGACGTAAAAGAAGGAACAGGCTAGGGCTATGGCTGCCGTGAACGCTCAGAGACGTTGCAAGTGTCGTAAAACCGTGGGTGCCGTACCAGACGAGCCAATCCGGCTTTAGAGTAAGGAGATCTATAAAAACTAAACATCCATAAAGAATGCGGTAGATCGCAACGAGCAGGGGATCATTGCGAGTACAAGTCGATTGTTCCCCTAGCCGAGCAGCGCGGAGCGTCACTATAGATCCCCGATGTGAACTCGATACGTAAAGAATACCTCGCTATTCCAATTAGACGAGTTAATCAAGAGGGGCGGAAGAGTTATTTCTGACCAGTGTCGGACTAGATCCACAATCCTTGGTGGATTTGAGGGCTGATTCATTTGACGAGCTATGTATCGTGCCACATCGGGCCAATAGACAGAAAACTTATTTGTCCTTATTCTGTCGTTCAAGAATTTCCTATAACGGGCATAGCGCCAGCTGTGCCCGTTATAGGGCTCATCTGGCGGATGCCACCAGGACACTGTGCCATTTTGGTACGTAATACGAGCGTCTACGAAGCAATTGAACGAACTCGGAACGGGGGCGAAGAGATTCCATTTCTGTGCCAGACCGGTAAACGAAAGAATCGGCTTTAGCTTCGCGCGAATGGTGGACAACGGCGCCGGGTCGAATGGAACCGTCCATACGAAGATCGCAACAGCGTGAGCCACGACGAATGCGCTCACGGCAGCGTGACGAACGGACATGGGCTCGGTGGAAACCGCCTTAACGGACGACGGTAAATGTCATAAATGACAGTGCGCCAGGGCCAGAAAAGATAAGCAAATCTCCATCGCTGCCTTTCAGCATAGGCGACGGGCCTTCATTAGTGCCGGGCATCTTTACGGGTTCCCATTTGTTCTCAGTGCGATTTAACCTTAGGAGAGTGCGGGTTTTCGCTTCTCTAGAATCCCTGGCTATAAACACGTCACCGGAATCTGTCAAAGCAAAACCGGAAATTTTGTGATGGCTACCCGGACCATCTGCTATATCGCGATTACGATATACTTTCATCTCTCCCGTCGTTGGGTTCACTTCCATATATTCCCCTGGGCCATTGGAAGGCGCGTACCAGCCGATTCTGTCTCGCTTGGCAACCAAAAATCCCGAGACAGTCTGTAGAAGTCGAAACTTCCATTTAGGTTGAAAGGACGCAATCAGATTTCCATCCGGATTGAAATGGCGTAATACATTGGCTTGAGAGTCAGTCCTGGAGGAATGCCCATCTGTATCGAAAAGTTCTTGAGGACCGATGGTCCATATCGAATTATCCGGAGCAACGCTTACAAGAAACGGCCAATAGGGTGTAGTTCGTACGATCTTTGTCTGCTGGACAGTGGGAGAGACTCGCGCGACGAAGTACGCTGGTTTCCCGTCACGAGAAAAGGAATCACCACAAAGAACGACGGAGTGGTCCGGCGCGACGTCGAAATCATGCACTTCGATCCTGTCCGCATTGGGAATAGCAAACGAAAAGGTCGCTATCTGACGCCCTTGCTTATCGAAAAGATAGAATGACGGTTCTGAAAGCTGGGAGCGGTCGATGCGAAGGTACGTGCCCTTCGTCCATTTGTCAAACCCGTAGTGCCATGCAGACGACGGTAACCGGGCAGTATCAATGACAATCTTTGATTGGGAAGCCAGTGCGCGGGTTGAGTCGCCGCTCCATGCAAAAACAGTTCCCGTAAAAGCGATAAGTTGAACGAGTAGCGTTGCACTGAGTCGAAGAGTGGTCATAGTCTTTGTTTTCTGCTTCCTCGGAACCGATCGCAACACGTGGTTTATTAGCCTGTATCTCCAGTATCTCCTTCTCCGTCGGACGAGGGGCATTGGCATTGTGACGCTACACAGTAGGAGCTACAGGATCCTGTACAGTCAGTCCCGACCCCCTCGTCGCCGATATTGTCAGGAGCTGACTCGTACGTTTGAGTCCATTCTCCCTGCCCGCAGCCATTTGGACACAGAACATCTACAGGCGAAGTGCCTCCGACTGGGCAGCAAGACCATGAGCATCCCGATTGTGCGTGTACAATCACTTCGGATATTCCAAGCATTTCCATTGCTTTGGTGAAGGTTCCAGGCTTGTCGTCACAATCAACAGTAGGGTGGTTACGACTATTAAGCCGAGCCTTTAAAGAGGGGTAGCGAATATCGCGAGTAATTCCGTCAAAGACACTCTTCAGGCGCGTTCCCGACGATGTTTGAATTGTTGTGCCCGGGATGGTTCCGTAAGACTTCTCGCCAGTCCGAATCGCAAGACTCGCGGCGATTAATCCCACTCCCAAGATGCAAGTGACGCCGATTTTGGCCACAACATTCATAGCCAGGATTTAACACATATTCCCAAGGAGTGTATTCGTAAATGTGCAAAGATTTGTCGGTATTAATAACTTTCTTTAAATAGCGCGATAGGATCGGTCAGTCCGGGCGAGAATGGCGTGGACGACATCTTGCGCCGTATCCGAGAAAGAGAGCGGAGCAATCTGGTTACGATGCGGAAGACGGCTTAAAGCGACTATAGAGCCTCGCATAACATAACGGGTTCTCGGACGAGAACCACCGTCTTGAAGTGACGCGTTTG
Organism: Bryobacterales bacterium KBS 96; assembly: GCA_000381625.1. Lineage (GTDB taxonomy): Bacteria > Acidobacteriota > Terriglobia > Bryobacterales > Bryobacteraceae > KBS-96. Next base: position 3,680,726 of record KB906767.1, on the reverse strand, counting down.
TTGGATAGAGGATTGACCAGTCGGCGGGGCACCGGCGTGTAAAAGTGACTCATCAGACAGTAGCACGCTGGACGTAACGTATTATGCAATGCATAATGGAAGCCACCCTGCGAAGCTTCCTTGTCGCTACCTGGCTAGCGTGAGAGATTGTGGATACTTCCTAATATCGTCCAATTCCGACGGAAGCCTGATCGCAAAGACTCGTTCTAGGGCCGTCTTTGTACCTCCGGAATACGCACCGTCCCAGCTGTCAAGGATGGTACCCCTCACTGAGAGTAGAATCGTTTCGGGCGTGGAGGCGATATCTATCTTCGTCAAGGTTGAGGGAGAAGTCACGTAGTAAACGGGGAATGTCATATTGTGCAGCTTGACAAATGTTGTTAGATCATCTCTAACAAGGGAGAGGCCAACGACTCGATAGTCGCGCGACACCTGATTCGCCAAGGAAAGTATGGAATCTCCGTTTTTCTGGCACCACACGCAGTGTGGCTGAAACACGTAGAGCAAGATAGGTCTGCCGGAATCGCTAAAACGCATCGTAAGACGCTTGCCTTTTAAATCTTCCAGCTGAAGCTGTGGGATCGACGTTCCAACAGGAATGTGGCCGCCTGCAAAGGACTGTTCTAATTCGCTTTGAAGTGCTCGAATTGACCGTGCTTGAAGAACAATAATCGTGGCTGCGAGTCCAAGTGCAATAGCAAGGCCTCCGTTGACCCAAGATTGACGAAAAAATCGAGTGAGCTGCACGAAATCCTCCCTTACCCGGGTTAATATATATGAACTCAGACTACCTTTGGTATATCTTAAAATCACCAAATGGAATAGACCCTTACTACAAAAAACCTGAGGGCCGGTAATTGTTGGGAGAGTGGGAGGACGGAGCACTCATTTCCAAAAGTTCTCGAAGTTCCCCGAGGCGCGCGGGTATGGGGCAGTTCCTGCCGGGCGCCGGCTCGCCGCTGACTGGGGCGGCGACGCATGCGGTGCGAAGCGGGAGACGGTTCTCAAGAATGACCGGCGGTTGGGGTTCTTTTCCTGTATCGTGGCGACCTCGTATTTGCCAATTGGGGACGCATTGGAAGTATACTGCTCGACGGCGAAACGACGTTCATTGCGGCACTCCATTCGCGCCCATTCGAGCTGAGTGGCATTCTAAGGTGTGATACAAAAGTCCGCAAGAAAGCACGAAGTGTGACGGCAACTTGATGACCAAACCGTCAAGGCGAATTGTTTCGATCCAGCGCTGGGCGATTGCACTACTGGTAGCGGGAGGCGCGCTGAATTATGTGGATCGAGCCACGTTATCGGTAGCCAATAAGCTCATCCAGGACGATCTTGGAATCCCCATTGCAAAAATGGGCTTGCTGCTTTCCGCGTTCCTGTGGGCCTATGCCTTCTCCCAATTACCGGTGGGCGCCCTGATCGACCGTTTTGGCCCGCGCAAGCTGCTTGGTTTGGGCCTTATGGGTTGGTCCGTCGCTCAGGCAGCCGGCGGGTTCGTAACCGGATTCGCCACGTTCATCGTCGCGAGGCTCGCACTGGGTATAGGCGAAGCGCCATTGTTTCCCGGCGGTGCGCGAGTGGTTCGCGATTGGTTTGCGGTGGAGCGGCGCGGGTTTGCGACGGGTCTCTGTCAGGCGGCCTCATCGCTTGGCACCTTCATCGCGGTGCCGCTATTGACATTCCTGATGTTGGCAATCAGTTGGCGCTGGATGTTCATCATTGTTGGTGCGATTGGCATTGTACTGGCGCTCATATGGTGGAGGGTTCACCGGGATCCTGCTGAAATTGACCTCACGCCGGACGAGATCGGCTATTTAACGGAGGGCGATGAAAACAGTACGACACGCCGTCCATCGTTCGCCGATTGGAGGCATCTATTTGCTCACCGGACAACCTGGGGCATGATCGGCGGTTTCTTTGGCACGATTTATACGCTCTGGCTCTATGTCAGTTGGCTGCCGTTCTATCTCGAACACGAACGGCACATGAGTATCGCGGAAGTGGGCGTCGTCGCTTCCATCCCATTCTTCTTTGGATTTGTGGGAGGAATTGTTGGCGGCTGGCTCTGCGATTTCCTGACGCGGCGCGGCATGACGCCAATGGGCAGCCGCAAGTTCCTGGTTTGTCTGGCGCTGTTTGGCATTGCCGGGTGTACGGCCGGAACGGTGATGATCCCGGTAAACGCAGTCATACTCACTCTGATTTCCATTTCGATGTTTCTTGTTTACGTTGCGAGCAGCGCCGCTTGGGCAGCCGTGCCCATCGCCGCGCCAAGCCATTTCACGGCGTCGCTTGGCTCAATTCAAAACTTTGGCGGATACCTGGGGGGCGCGCTCGCTCCCATGCTGACAGGCTTTATCGTGCAGCGGACGGGCAGCTTCTCGCAGGCGCTTCTGCTGAGTGCGGCAATCACGGTAGCGGGCGGAATTGCCTATTTGGTGCTGGTGGACGGTCCCATCCCGGTTGATCCGATCATTTTGCCTCAGACAGCCAACAGCACGTCAGCGAATCAGTGAGCCAAATCGAGCTTCGCACTGTGCCGTGCTCGCTTTTCGAAACTTAGCTAAGCAGATTGTCCGAGGAAGTTCGGAATGCCGTCTGCCCAGGATATGGAGCGAGCGCCTTAAGAGTGCTGTCGATCAGGTGCTGTGTTGATTCGTACGGATCACCAGTTGAGTCATATTCCATGGAGAAGTAACCGGAATAGTTTGCATCCTTTGCGATCTGAAACATTTGTGACGGATCGACATGAAAGAGGCTCTTGCCGTCCTGAAGCGAGTCCTTCACGTGGCAGATGCCATAGGCATTCCGAAACATCTCAGTCACCGCCCTGTAATTGTAGCCCGCCCCTTTTTGCGCGGCCATTGAGTTTCCGAAGTCAGGTAAGGCACGCACCCACGGTGTATTCGCTTTGCCGATAACATCAGTCAAGAGGAACGCGTCTTCCGTAGTCGGCGAATCATTTTCGAGGTGGACGACGACGTTCTTCCGGGCGCCGTACTCCCCCAGAATTCGTAGACTCTCAGCGGCAACCCTAACATTAGTTTTGACGCGTTTTGTCCCTTGCAGATGCGGTCGCACGCTGGGCGAACCAAGGAAAGTGGCAACATCGATCCAATGCATGGCTCTATTGATCGCCTTGGTTCTTTTCGCCTTGTCGGGATCGTAGAGACTTCCTCCCAAGCCTGCTGGAATATTAACGATGTGCGCTTTCGCTTGGCCAAGAGCGTTACGAAACTTGGTTAGATAATCCACATCCGTCGATGCAAAATGTTCGTCTAAAGGCTCAATGCCGGAAACACCATAGCGATCGACAATCATCCTTGGGAATTCGAGCAAAGTCAACTTACCTTTACGGGGATCCAGAAGTTTCCGAAAGGGATATGAGGCAACTGCAATCCGTTCGCGTGGGTCGGCTGGAAAGTCCACGTGGGGCAAGACGGCGGCAAAAGATCGGCTTATAGTTGCACTGCCAATAGCACAGAAGGAAACTGAGAAGAACTGACGCCGGTTCATTTTTTAAATAGTTTCTCGGATCTCGGATCTAAGGATGCACGCTCGCCAATTGACATTTCGGTAAGCCGACCAACAAAAGCCGGCAATGGTTACAGTTTGCTCGATAGAAACGTGAGCATGCCTGCCAACACGATATGTCAGCGGGCGACTGTGCTTCAATTCATGCGGTATCAAAGGTTCGGCCTCCTGCTTTTTCACTGGCAAATTCAAGGTTAAGTATTCAGTGAATTATTTTGTTGCGATCCACTACCAAATCGTATAGACTACCTTCACGTCTTGTCAAGTTCGATTGCTCTTACTGCTCGACCGACGTGTGGGGGAGGATATAAAATGCGATCACACCGCTTGCGCCAACAGCACTTACCGAAACTAAGAAGAGCGTTACCGACGGTCACCGACTGGATCCGATTAATGCTTGTTGTGGCTCTCGCGAGCCAGGCAATGATGCTTCACGCCGCGGGCGTTACGGCCCGCCTTTCCGGTAACGTTGTTGACCAACAGGCCGCCGTCATCGCCGGAGCGACAATCTCAGCAGTCAACGAAGCAACGGGATTAGCAAGAATGGCAACGTCCTCCAGTTCGGGATACTACCAACTGTTAGAGCTGCCCATTGGCAGCTATCGTCTGGAAGTAGAGGCGCCGGGTTTTCGCAAATACATCCAGGAAGGCATCGTTCTATCCGCCAATCAATCCGCTCGAAATGATGTCCTGATGACGATTGGAGCCGTCTCAGAACAGGTGACGGTGAAGGGGGAAGCGTCGATTATCGACACGAGTGTTTCAGGACTCAGGTATACCATCGATCCTAAGCGCATGACCGAGATCCCGCTTGTCGGCCGCAATATACTGAGCTTGGCTGCGCTTCTACCCGGAGCTATTATGACCGGGGACAATGTATTTGATACCTCCGCACAGTCTGTTGCTTCGGGTGTAAATAATAGCTCCAGGATCTTCATAAACGGAAGCCGCTCCATGTATAACGTCTTCCAGTTGGATGGCGTCGATTTTACGGGCGCTAACTACGAGGCTTCTCCAGGGCGCTATCCGCCACCCGATTCCATCGAAGAAGTTTCTGTTTTAACGACCGGTTTCAAAGCGGAATTCGGTGCTGGAACTTCGATGTTTAATGCAGTAACGAAGTCGGGAACGAACCAATTCCACGGCTCAGCGTCCGATTTCATTCGCAATAACGCGTTTAACGCTCGCAGCTTTTTTGATCCTTCGACAATCAGCCAATATCAATACAATCAGTTTGGAGCGACGATTGGCGGGCCGGTCATTAAGAACAAGACCTTCTTTTTCTTCAGCTACGCGGGTCTGCGCGGGCGGCTGGGGAATTCTCCCAATACGTCGGTTGTACCGTCAGCCGCCCAGCGTTCCGGAGATTTTTCTGGCACAGGGATTACTCTCACGGACCCCATAACTGGCAAACCCTTTCTCGGCAACAAAATTCCGCAATCGCGCCTCGATCCAACGGCCCAGAAGGTATTGAGCGCGTTTGTGCCACTATCGAATGCAGGTAATAACGAATACATTTACACGTTCCCCACGGTCGATGAATTCAATCAATATCTGTTCAACGTAGACCACTCCTTCACGGCGAATAGCAGGCTTTCCGTGCGAGGTCTTACTACATACGGAAATTACATCACGCCCCCGGCGTTGCCTGGTTTTACCCAGTCTAACCCGCTTCACCCATCGAATCTAGTCATAACGCACACGCAGACGTTGGGTCCCAGCATGGTAAACGAGGCTCGAGCATACGTTGAGCGCTATTACAGTCCTAGTTTGCAGACTCAGCTCACGAATGTAACGGCCAGCGATTTGGGGTTCCAGAACCATCCGGTGCCGTATTCCAGCCAGGTTCCGGGTATTTCTGTCGACAACTATTTTTCGGTAGGCAATGGGGGAAGCGGGACAACGTGGAGTCTGGGCAATAAGTACGGATTTGAGGATGGACTAACAATGGTTCGTGGGCGGCACACGATCAAGGTCGGCGGCAGCTACAGAACGTCACGTTACGCGGAATGGGGGGAGTGGGGCACGCTTGGTGGCTATGACTTTAACGGTAATGTTACTGGCGATGCGCTAGGCGACTATTTAATCGGCTCACCCGCAAGCTACCTACAGAGAAGCGAATATAACCTTAGCATTAACCGCTATTCCGTCATTGGGTACGCGCAGGACGATTATAAGGTGACGTCACGATTCACATTGAACGCCGGTTTTCGTTGGGATTTCAATGCAAATCCAAAGGAGCGCACAGGCCAAATCGCTTTCTGGGTTCCGCAGAATTTCTACACCAATACCTACTCCACGTTGTATCCGAATATGCCTCCCGGACAGCTCTATTCCGGAGATCCGGGCATGCCCGACCGCGTGGGCTCGAACCACTACGCAGATTGGGGCACGATAGGGCCGCGCGTCGGATTTTCTTACGATCTGTTCGGAAACGGTAAGACGGTCGTTCGGTCATCCTTTGGAATCTTCAGCGTTCCCGTAGATCTTCAGCAGGTGAACAATGCAAGCGAAAGGCCGCCGTTCATATTGCTTACCACGCTGAACTATCCGCCGAGTTTCGCGAACCCGTTCCAGGGCCGAACAGATCCATTCTTAACATTTAAACAAGGTACGCAGTACGACGTGTCTTCGTTATACCCAATCAATCCATCTCCGGACGCCATCGACTACCGGAACGGCTATTCGGAGCAGTGGAACGTTACGGTTGAACATCAACTGGGGAATGACTTCAAAGGCTCCATCTCATATGTCGGCAGTCACGCTCTTGCACTCTGGCGATGCCCAGGAGTTAATCCTGCGACCTACATTCCTGGAGTGGACGCCGATGGGCAACCGCTTTCGACCGTGCAGAACGTGAACTCGCGATATCCTATGGCGCCGTATTATCAGGACGTTTATTTTTGCAAGACAGACGCGACGCGTAAGTACGACTCAATGCAGATCGTTGCGGAGAAGCGATTCAGCCACGGTTGGACGGTATCCGGGAATTATTCTCTGGCGAATTCAATGTCTTGGAACGATGATGGAGCCAGGCAACGCATTCAAAATGAGCTGGATGCTTATGCCGAGTACGCTCGCACCAATAGCTCCGTCCGGCACAGCGCCACTATCTCTTGGGTATACGAACTGCCTAAGTTTGCCGAGCATAATCTGGCAGGGAGCTTCACAAACGGCTGGGAGTTTTCGGGAGTGACCAGCGTTCGCAGCGGGTTCCCGTACAATCTTTACACCGGAACGGATAACTCAATGACCGGCGTAGGGAATGACCGGCCGGATCAAGTGCTGCCGACTGCTGGAATATCCGGGGGTCGTTCAACGTCTGCCACGGTTGCAGAATACTTCAATACTGCGGCGTTTGTTCCCAACGCGATTGGAAAATTCGGCTCCGTCGGGTACAATTCCATGACCGGTCCGGGGAGCTTTAACACCGACGCAGCGCTGGTGAAAAGGTTTCCGATCACAGAAACAATCGCAGTCCAGTTCCGGACCGAAGCATTCAATCTTTTCAACCACGCTAACTTTGGGAATCCGGACCCGACGCTCAATTCTCCTACATATGGGCAAATCCGGACAGCCTCTCCGGGGCGTATTCTTCAGTTTGCGCTAAAGTTTACCTTTTGAGCGCTATCTAGCCGGTTTTGTATAACCACGGTAGCTACGCTAATCGTCCGTTCGGTAACTACCAGATAGTTTCCAAATGGAGGAATGAATGAGTCATAGAAGAAGGACGATTGGGGTAGCCATGGCTTTGCTGGCCGGCGCCACTCTGCCACTTATCGCACAGACGCCACCGGGCGATCCAAGGCCGATAGAGCGTGGCCAAAAGACGTTTGTTACAACTTGCAGCTTTTGTCATGGGACTCGTGCAAATGGTGGACAAGGCGGCCCGGACCTCCTTCGTTCGGTGCTGGTCCTCGACGATAATCATGGCGATAAGATCGGGCCGGTGATCCTCAACGGACGTCCGGGCGCCGGTATGCCGAAGTTTTCCTTGGCCCCCTCGCAGATTTCGGATATAGCCGATTTCCTTCACAACTCAATCCATGCCGCCGCCGAACGCGGGGGATATCAAATCCTTAATATCGTGACCGGTAACGCGAAGGCGGGTCAAGCCTACTTCGACGGCGCCGGTAAGTGCGCAACCTGTCATTCGGTTGCGGGCGACTTGAAGGGCATCGGATCAAAGCATGATCCAGCGGCATTACAGGGCATGATTCTGATGCCGCGCGGAGACCACCGCGGCCAGTCCGCCAGAACGGGCAGCACTGCCTTGACCGTGACCGTTACGCTGGCCTCGGGTCGAACTTTCAGTGGCGCGCTCGAAGCCATTGACGACTTTAGTGTCGCCCTACGGGATTCCAAAGGCGAATACCACTCATTTACCCGGAACGGAGACGTTCCAGCCGTGGAGGTGAATGATCCGCTAAAAGTACATTCCGACATGCTGACGAGATATACCGATGCCGACATACACAATCTCTTGGCATATCTGGTCACTCTGAAATGAAGATGAATCGACTTCTAATTGCTGCCTGCCTCGGTTTGCTGCCGTTGGCGCTCGACGCGCAGATGCTGGATCCGGCATTACTGACAAGGCCGGCTACGGATGCGTGGCCAACTTATAACGGCGACTATTCCGGGCGGCGTTTCAGTACGCTTACTCAGATCAACCAATCGAATGTCAAGGGACTCACGCTCGAGTGGGAACATCGCGTGACGGACGTACCTGGCGACGGAACAATTGTTGGCGGAAAAGGGTCAGACCCGGCGCCAAACAGTTCCACTCCCCCGGAGATCAAAGCCACTCCGCTGATGGTGAAGGGAATCCTCTATTTCTCCACGCCGGATAATGCCTGGGCCGTCGACGCCCGATCGGGCCACCAGTTGTGGCATTACTTCTGGAAGACCACTGGCGGCATCCACATCGGAAACCGCGGCATGGGCATCTACGGAAACTGGCTATTCTTCGAGACGCCCGATAATTATCTCGTTTCGCTCGAAGCGAGCACCGGAAAGGAGCGATGGCACGTCCAAATCGCCGATGTGAAGCAGGAGTATTTCTCCACGCCGGCGCCAATCGTCGTTGGCGGTCACGTGATAGTGGGAACGGGCGGCGATTCTCTCGACGTTCCCGGATTCCTCGAAGCTCACGATCCGGAAACCGGCGCTCTCCAGTGGAAATGGTGGAGCGAACCATTGAAGAAGGGCGACGCAGGCTCTGAAACGTGGCCTGATGAGTATTCAATGCGGCACGGTGGCGGAATGACGTGGATACCCGGAACGTATGATCCGGAGTTGCACCTCTATTACATTGGGACGGGCAATCCGAATCCGGTAGAGTCCGGTCGGAGCCGCGAGGGAGCCAATCTATACACCTGCTCGATTGTCGCGTTGAATGTCGATACGGGGAAATTGGTCTGGTATTTTCAGGGATCGCCCCATGACACGCACGACTGGGATGCCGCAGAAACTCCGGTGCTGTTCGATGGAGCATTCGAGGGAAAGCCGCGCAAAATGCTCGCGCAGGCCGAACGGAACGGCTATTTCTTCGTGCTTGATCGGACGAACGGCGAGAATCTGGTGACGGCTCCGTTGTTAAAAACGTTGAACTGGTCGAAAGGGGTTAACTCCCAAGGACAGCCAATTGGGAACTCGGAGAAGGAAGCAACCATCAGTGGCGTGCTTGTCTCGCCCGCATCCGGCGGTGCGACGAATTGGCCGCCTCCGAGTTTTGACCCGGAAACAAATCTATTTTATGTAAATACTGAAGCCTCTTTCAGCGTCTTCTATCTTACCGATACTGATCCGCACCCTGAGGGATATGCGGGCGCGGAACGGGAGATCGGCTCTTATGGCACGGAACTACAGGCCATCGACTACAAGACGGGCAAAGCGGTCTGGTCCCATCGTTTTCCGTCCAGCGGATTCCCCAAAGGGATACTGACGACTGCGGGACATTTACTTTTCACTGGGGATGGCTCGGGTCATCTGATCGCGTTCGATCCTGCAAACGGAAAAATTCTTTGGCATGCGGGATTGGCGGCCGAAATCAGCAACGGTCCAGAGACGTTCCTGCTGGACGGACGCCAATATCTGGTTGTTGCTGCCGGGGACTCGCTTTACGCGTTCACGATCAGCCAGTAATCGAGACCACCGAAACACGGGACGCGCGCGAGCAGCAGTCTCTCGGCGATCAAGCCAACGGCCATTCCCGAAAGCCTTACCTCTTCACGAACAGCAGCGGCGCAAACAGCACGATCCATAAGCCGTCCAGGTAATGCCAGAACAGCGCCACGGCGTTGGCGAGAACGCGCGTGTTCATCTGCCAGCGCGGGCCGCTCGCCGGCTCGCGTGTCCGGTATAGCAACGCGAACAATCCCGCGAGGCCGACAATAATGTGGATGCCGTGCATGCCCGAAAACAAGAAAAAGAATGATGAGTGCGGATTGCTCTCGACCAATTGGCCGGCCGCCAGTATCTGCCACCACGCCACTAGCTGTCTCAGCAGAAACGGGAACTTCGGGAACTTCGGGGGGAACTTCGGGGGGAACTTCGGGGACGGAGAGATATGGTACGAAGTGAATTATCGCGAGATGGCGAGCACGCATTCGGAGCGAGTGCGCTGGCCTTGGCGCGGCGCCAAGGGGCGGCGGTTCGAGTCTCACCACAAACTCGGGGCTGCCGACCGGCCGTTCGGTAAACGTTCTGCGCTGTAGAGGACGAATGCCCGCCAGCTCTTCGGGCTTTGCCAAGAGCGAGCTCCATCTGTACCGTCCGCCGGAGTTGGTTTAGAACTGCCAATCCAGCAGCACGGAAGGAGCATTGACTCCAATGTGTGCGGCACTGGACCAGGCATGCTCCTCTGGCCGTGCCACAAGCTAAGCCCGAACTGCGTGTTGCGCTCCAAACAGGGCGGCTTAGGCGCCGATTTCTCTCTTCGTACCATATCTCTCCGTCCCCGAAGTTGCCCCCGTCCCCGAAGTTGCCCCCGAAGTTGCCCCGAAGTTGCCCGAAGTTGCCTTGGCAATGTTAGATACCAGATCACAGGTGCTACGGGGAATCTCATATCGACCGTGGTGCCGCTGATACCTTTCGAGTCCGGAACAGTAGCTGCAGTGTTTGTTAATGGTGTGCAAATCACCAGCCCTAATTCCTACTCCGGCAATGTTTGTGGCCCTTCTAACATTGTGGCAGACTGTCAAAATGCGAAGGCAGGATCGGATGGCACCTTCAATGACGACCCCATCGGAACGTGTATTGCTGAATCGACTTTTACCCAGACAGGAACGACCCAAAACTATTCGATAAAAGTGGGCACTGCAAGCTACCCGGTTCATTCACACACGTGGACGTTCACGGGTACCAGTTTTGGTCATGGCACCAGTAGCATGACTGATGGTATTAATTTTTCGAACTGAGGATAAAATGAGCCTACTAACCGCGAAACTAACAATATTTTTGTCATTCTTTGCATTAGGTGTCAGCTATGCTCAAGCCCCAGACGGTACGTCTTTTGACTGGAAACACAACTCCTCCTCATCTATTACCTCTCCGGAGGATATGAGGCTGCAGATGGTTGAGACAGTCCTACGGGAGGGCAGCCCTGCATTGACGGTCGGCGCCTTTCACTTGCACCAAATGGGCGACGAAGCAGCTGTGAACATCATCAAGATCCTCGGTATGCGTGGAACGATAACACCAACCGAAGCGGAGCTGACCACCGCTCTGACAATTATGGAGAAGGCCTTCGAGGAACCAACTTTGATTGCTAGAGCAAATGATCGTCAACCGCGCGCAACGCTATTCTTACTGCAGATGTTCGAAGCGAACAACAGTGATAGCGAGCTGAAGGACCAGATTGGCCAAACCCGAGAGCGTATCCGAGCCAGCTTGGAAAAAGCGAATGTCCCCTCCGGCAAGTAATCGTTGGTGAATTTACAACTTCGGTTACGCTGGCGATTTTAACCACCGCGCGGCCAGCGCTTTGGAACGCACCATGCGGCCTGCATCACGCCGGTCACTAATTACTCCGGCAGCTAACGATTTCAACTACAGCTCGGTCGGATATTCGATTTTGGGAACATATCCGCTTCCTTAGGCCGGACGCTTCTATTGCCGTTGAGCCCAGGAAGTGGGGTCCGTCCCCGCCAACGGAATAAAAATTACGCCTTCTAGCCGCCGAAAATGCGATGGAAGAATTGCTTAAAGCGCCACTTCTTTCCCTGGCATTCCGGCCAGGGTGAGAAACTGAGCGCCTGATCGCCTCGCTCGACCCACAACGGAGCGGGCTCGGCGCCCTGTTTGCTCACCGTGACAATGACACCGGACTTACAGCCGTCAACTTTAGCGATTTTCCAATCGCCGCTCGCGCCGGACTTCTTACTCCAGTCCTCAAGAAATTTCTGATAGGTGTAGTTCGGGCATGGGTGGGCGTTCGTGCAGCCCCAACTTTGATATGCGGTCTGAAGCTGTCCCGCATTGACTTCGGCAAGGAAGTGCTTGATGGTTTGCTTCTCAGGGTAATTCTTCAAAAAGAGATATAGCGCGATCGCCACCACCAGAACAATCAAAACAGCGATCGCGATACGCTTGATGAGGCGGATGCGCCGCTCATCGCCAACACCATATTGGTCCAGGTAACTGGCCATTTCCATTCTCCCGAGTCAATAGCAAGAACAGCCCTAGTTGCGTTCTCCCCACACCTCCCGGCGTTTCTTAGCGCTAGCCGAAGGCGACGCTGGCGGCCGGATACGCGCGCTATTTTGCCGCCGTCGGGGCGGCCGTGGTAACCGGGTAGGCCTTATCGTATGCCGCGGTTGCCTCGGCGGTCATGTCGAGCGCCGGTTTATAGTAGAGCGTGTTGCTCGTATCTATGACGACATCCAAGCCCTTTTCTTCAGCTAGTTTTTTGATCACAGCCTGCATATGGGGGCCGGCCCGGCCGAGCACGTCGGCGCGATCCTGGTTAAAGTCCTGTTGCAAATCCTCGCTCAACCGCTGAAGCTTTTTCTGCTTCTGCTGGCCGTCGAGCGTGAGTTCCTGTTCCTTCACCGGCGTCAAGTTCTGTGCCTGCAATTGCCCCTGGATCTGCTGGAGATCGGTCTGCAACTTTTCGATCTCCTGCTGGCGCGGCTGGTACTTGGCGCCCAAATCCGCCTGAGCCTTTTTAATTTCCTGGGTGTCGGCTACCGCTTTCTGTGCATTGACAATGGCTACCTTAAGCGTCTGCGCGTGCGCGGCCGTCACCGAAAGCGCCACCGCCAGCAAGAACAGCGCGGCGCCTCTGAATTTCTGTACCATTCCTCGATAAGCTCCTGTTGATTCCATTTTTCCCTGTGGACGGAAGCGCCCGATGCGGAGATTCCGCTCTTCAGGCTAACATGCGAATTCGCCTGTTCCCGTGATATTACTGACGGCTCACACCGCCGGTTGGTTGTCCTCGAAAGCTGCTCTTTCGAGCCGTGAACGCACCAACACGGTCCGGCAGATCTCGTCCGAAGGGATCAATTCTACGATTCTGCCATAGGTTATAGGCGCTTTGTCGCCACAATGCACAGCCCGCTGCCAAAAAACAATAAACGGAGCCGCTGCTGAACGTCTGCCGTGAAACCAGCGACCCAGAGAAGCCGGAGCACCTGCTGCACGTCCTCATCGGTGAGGCCGGCCCGGCCGCGCCGCCTCCGGAGCCGTAGCAAAATTGCGAGCTTACCTTCCGGCTTCAGTACTCGCGCCACCTCAAGAAGGTCGTTATAGGGATTAGGCCAGAAGTGAAAAGAATGACAGGCGAGGATCTTATCGAAATGGCTTTCCGGATAAGGAATTGAGCGGACCGACCCGCAGCAAATCTCCGCGCGGCCACTCTCGATTAACTCGCGGTTGCGCCGGGCAGCCCACTGGCCCATGGTTGGCGAGATATCCAGCCCGGCCACGAAACCGGCCTGATGATGGCGCACCAAATGGCGCACCGTCTCGCCGGGACCGCTGCCGATATCGAGGACAGTGTCACCTGGACGGACGCCCAGCAGTTCAACAGCCAGCCGGTTCGCCGGTTCATTGACCCAGGCCATGACGTAACCGAACATGTGCCCAATGATTCGTGGAGGCCATCCGGCCCGGCCGGCCGGTGTTGGACCAGAATTTTGACCCATGCGCCGCTGGAACCGGTTCAGTTTGGAGGCACTCCGGCGGGCGCGGGAGTGCTCACGCCCGGCTGGTTTGTTCCAGGCGTCGCAGCCGCCTTCGGCAGATCCTTATCCGGGAATCCACGAAGGATCTTGAAGGTTCGGTTCCATCGCGTTCGCGTGAAGAAATGCAGAAAGAGATCTTCAATGTGGCCGACCGTAGCTCCCACCGAGGCATCCGTCAATTGTTCCGTGGTCGCGTCGTACGACCAGTAAATCAGCAGGGGTTTCCCGATGATGTTGTCGAGGGGGACGAAGCCCCAGTAGCGGCTGTCGAGCGAATTGTCGCGGTTGTCGCCCATGGCAAAATAGCAGCCCGGCGGGACGACGACCTCCCCGTTGACGACATGGTGCTCCAGCATATCGCGCAGGAGAGGATCCCGCGCCGGATCGTATGTGTATGGCGGCGGCTCGCTAGGGAAGTTGTCCCGGTAAGGATCCATCATGCCGCTCTTATGGTAGACGTACGGCTCCTTCAACGGAATTTCGTTCCGGTAAACGACCTGATTCACGATTTTGATGCGATCGCCAGGCACGCCGATGGTGCGCTTCACGAACGTTTGGGTGATGTCCGCCGGGTAGCGGAACACAATGATGTCCCCGTGTTTTGGCTTCTCATACGGCAGCAGGTACTTGCTGACCGGCCCCTCGGGAGAGTAGGCAAGCTTATCTACTAACAGGTGATCGCCGATCAATAACGAGTCTTCCATGGATCCCGTTGGAATCACAAACGCCTGCACCAGCGTGGTTATGCCGAAGAGAAGCAGCAGGATGGTGACGGTCCACTCCGCTATCGCCCTCCGGGGCGGTTCCCCGGCCTTCTTTTGGTTGTTCGGACCTTCAGTGTTCGGGGCGACCTTCGCCTCAGCCTTTTCTGCCATTCGTTGTCTCGAAGTCTACTGCGTCTGTTGCGGGTAGCGGAATCCTCGGACCGGCCGCAACGTTCGATTCCACCGGGTTTTCGTGAAGAAATGCTCAACCAGGTCGATCAGGTGCGTTTCGAAGCCCCGTGCCGAATCCGGCATTAGCATGGCGGTCGTCGTATTGTACGACCAGTAAATCAACACCGGCTTGCCCACAATATAATCGCGCGGAACAAATCCCCAGTAGCGGCTATCGAGCGAATTGTCGCGATTGTCGCCCATTGCGAAATAGGAATTCGGCGGGACCACTACCTCGCCGTTCACCACGTGATGCTGTAGCATGTCCCGCAGAAGCGTGTCCCGCCTGGTGTCTGGCACTACATCGAGCATCGAGACGTCGCCCGGGAAGTTGTCGCGGTAAGGATCGAAGAATCCGCTGGTGTGTTGAACGTAGGGTTCGTACAATTTCTTGTCGTTGATGTACACCTGCTGATTTACCAATTTCAGGCGATCGCCCGGCAAGCCGATGACTCGCTTCACGAAAAGCTGTGATGTATCAGCGGGGTACTCAAAGGCGATGATGTCGCCGCGCTTTGGCGCTTCATATGGCAGCAGGTATTTGCTGACCGGGCCCGCCGGCGCATACGCCAGCTTATCGACAATGATGTGATCGCCGATCAGAAGATTGCTCTCCATTGAACCGGTCGGGATGACATACGACCAGGCGAGGGTCGTCGACGCAAACAGCATGATCAGGATCGTGACTGTCCACTCGGCAACGAACCCTCGCGACGGCGGTTGCCGGCGCTCCGGCGGCTCAGGCGGTTTATCCGGCGCCGCGATTGGTTCGCTTTCAATCTGCATTCCTGAAAAATTCATTGTATCGTCCGGAACGTGGCGCATGTTCTGGAAAGCGCCAGTCCGGGCATATCGATTCGCCGCTCTACTGAAACAAGGACCGTAGCTGCCGGAGAAGTTCTTCAAATCCGACATACAGGTTCACCAGGCCCAAACCGGTCAATGCCCCGCGAAAATAAGGGCTCATCCAGATTGCGCGCATTTCGGGCGATTGCAGCGGAACCCAATTCAGGTCCCATGATCGCAGCCACGGAAATACGATAAGAAACACGCCGAGCTCAATCGCGAAAAGCGCAAGACACAACCCGAGCACCCGTTTATGCCACTTCAACAAGCGCGAACGATCGGGAGACTGTTCCTCCGGGCCTGGCTGTGGAGCGGGTTGCGTCATTTGCGGTCCTGTGTTCAAGCGCCGCCTCCAACCGCGGTTTCCGCAAAGAGATCCTGTTGCGCGGCATCGCCGCGATAACCGCTCCACCAGACCTCCCGGCAACTCATCCGCACTGGCTCGAAGCTGAAGCGGTGGAGGGCTGTCGGGCCATGCTCCCAAAGGGCCTTACGGTGATCTGGCGTCGAATAGCCTTTATTGCTGGCGAGATTGTATGCAGGGAAAATTGCCTGCCAGCGGCCCATGCATGCATCCCGAAGTACTTTGGCGACAATGGACGCGGCGGCAATTGCGCGGCACCGGGCATCGCCGTCAATCAGCGGTTCCTGTGCAATTGGCACGTCGATTTTCAGGGCATCGATCAGCAAATAGTCCGGCCGGAGCGCCAGGGCCTCAACGGCCCTGCGCATGGCAAGCCGCGAAGCCTGATAGATATTGATCTGATCGATTTCAAATGCATCGGCGGCCCCAACGGCCCATCCCAAACATTTTCGCTGGATCTCAGCAGCCAGATCCGCACGCTCGCCGGCGTCAAGCACCTTGCTGTCCTTCAGCCCGCGAATTGGCCGCTCCGGATTCAGGACGACGGCGGCCGCAAAGACCGGTCCAAACAAAGATCCCCGTCCGACCTCATCCACGCCGGCGATGCAAGTGTAGCCGCGCTCCCGCGCCAGATTCTCGTAAGTAGAGACGCACCGGATAGACCTATCGCTCGTGGCGCTCGACCGCGCCACGCGGCGAGGATTACGGTCTGGTTCCCCTCGTCCCTGGGCCACAACGGCGCGCCCGATGCCGCTACGTCCGCTCTCTCAGGCGCGCGGCCTTTCCTCGCAGATTGCGAAGGTAATAAAGCTTTGCCCGGCGCACGCGGCCCGTCCGGACCAGGTCGATGTGATCCACGACCGGCGCGTGCAGCGGAAATATTCTTTCCACGCCCTGGCCGAAGCTGACCTTGCGGACTGTGATGGTTTCGCCGACGCCCGTGTTTTTGCGAGCAATCACCGTGCCCTCGAAGGCTTGCAAACGCTCTTTCTCGCCTTCTCTGATCCGCACGTGCACTCGAATGGTATCGCCCGGCCGAAACTCCGGATGCGCATCCTGGCGCTTCTGCTTGCTAATGAACTTGCTCAGTAATGCGTTCTGCATGTTCGTCCTTAATCCTTAATCCTTTTCCTGGCGGCCGGCGCCGAGTAAATCCGGCCGCAACCGCTCTGTTTTGGCTTGCGACGCCGCGCGGCGCCACCGCCTGATCTCTGCATGGTTTCCGCCCAGCAGCACATCCGGCGCCTTCCAGCCGCGAAAATCGGCCGGCCGTGTGTACTGCGGGCAATCCAACAAACCTTCGCTTCGTTCGCTGAACGACTCGTTCCGCGAAGATTCTTCATTTCCGAGCACGCCCGGAAGCAATCGCGCCACCGCATCGACGATCACCGCTGCCCCCAACTCTCCACCGCTCAACACGTAATCGCCTATCGAAACTTCCGCGTCGGCCAGATGTTCGGCCACCCGTTCATCCACGCCCTCGTATCGTCCGCAAATCAGCAGCAGCTCATCGAGTGCCGAAAACTCCACTGCCATTGGCTGGTCGAAGAGCCTTCCCTGCGCCGACAGCAGCACGATCCGCCTCCGGTTCGTGCGCTCCGGCAGTATCGATTCCACTGCCTCAAATAGCGGCTCCGGCTTCAGCAGCATGCCTTCGCCTCCGCCAAACGGGCGATCGTCCACCGTACGATGCCGGTCGTATGTCCAGTTTCGCAAATCGTGAATCTGGATATCCAACCGCCCGGCCCGCTGCGCCCTGGCGACTACGCCATGCTGAAACGGACTACCGAAAAACTCCGGAAAGATCGTAACAATATGGAATCTCATCCGGAATCTCCGGCACGCTGGTAAACAACACGCACCTGCCGTTTTACAACTCCAATAGACCTTCAGGCGCCGCAATCGAAATGGATTTTTCCGCGAGATCCACCTTTCGGCAGATCGACGGAACAAAAGGGACCAAGACCTCCCGGCCTTGAACATCCACTTCCATTAGCGGCGGACCGCCGTACTGCTGCCAGCCCCGGACAACGCCGATACGCTCGCCGGTCCGCTCATCGTTCAGTTCGCAGCCCACCAGGTCGGACCGAAAAAATTCACCTTCCGGCAATTGACCGCGTTCGCTGAACGGAACCCATAAGTCGGCGCCACGAAATCGCTCGGCCTCATCGATCGAACCGACTCCCGCGAATTTCAGGACCCACAACTCCTTATGTCGCCACGCCTGCTCGATTTCCACGGAAACATCCGATCCGTTCGCCAGCCGCGCCTGCGCCTGCTTCAGCGTCTCAATCCGGCCGGGCACATCGGTCAGCGATTCGGCGAGCACCTCGCCGCGGTTGCCCCGTGCCCGCAGAATTTCCGCCACCACGACCCGATCGTCAGTCACAGCCTATTCGCACCAAACCTACTCAAGGATCTCCAGCGCGAAGCGCCGGTTCAGCTTTGTGCCGACGGCGCCCAGAAGCGTTCGGATGGAACGGGCGGTCCGGCCTTGCTTGCCGATCACTTTGCCCAGGTCGCCCTGCGCTACGCGCAATTCAAAAACGGTGACCTGCTCGCCGTCCAGTTCCTTAACCACCACTTCGTTCGGTATATCTACCAGCGCCTTTGCAATATCTTCTACCAGCGTTTTCACGCTGCTCTTCTCGTCCATGGCCACCTCGTCCGGTAGGAACAGGCCTTGGCCTGCCTGTCAGCTCTACGCTGCTGTCGCGGGATTCGCCTTCAACAGCCGCGACACGGTGTCGGAGGGCTGGGCGCCGCACTTCAGCCAGTGATTGATTCGCTCGTGATCGAACGTCACTTGCGGCGGCTGCGTAACGGGATTATAGTAACCAACTACTTCCACGGAGCGGCTGTCGCGCGCGCGTTCGCGTTCAATCACGACGACGCGGTACGTGGGCTTCTTTTTGGCGCCGAACCGCGCCAGTCGAATTGCTAACATTCTGCTTTCTCTTACCTTTCGAGATTTTCTGTTCAGGGTCCCGTTTAGGACCGCGAGCCTCTATTGGCCGGCATTAAACATTCCGGGTAAATTCGGCAGCTTCATCTTTGCCAGTTTCTTGGCCAGCATGCCGCCTCCGCCCGCGAAGCTCTTCATCATTTTACGTGTTTGCGAGTATTGCTTCAGCAGGCTGTTCACGTCCTGCACTGACGTCCCGCTGCCTTTGGCGATCCGCCTCCGCCGGGAACCGTTAATAATCATGTGATTCCGGCGCTCGCGCGGCGTCATCGAGTCGATAATCGCAACCACCCGGTTGATCTCTTTCTCGTCGATTTTGGTGTCCTTCAACTGGTCCGTCAACGAGCCCATGCCGGGCATCATCTTAAGAATATTTTCGAGCGGACCCAGCTTGCGGATCTGCTTCATCTGGTCGCGAAAGTCCTCAAGCGTGAACTCGTCGCCGGTGATCAGCTTCTCCTGGATCTTCTCGGCCTCTTTTTGATCGATGGTTTGCTCGACCTTTTCGATTAACGAGAGCACGTCGCCCATGCCCAGGATGCGCGAGGCGACGCGGTCGGGGTAGAACGCTTCGAGTGCGTCGGTCTTCTCGCCAACGCCGACAAATTTCAACGACTGCCCGGTGACCGAACGAATCGACAGAGCCGCGCCGCCCCTGGCATCGCCATCCATCTTGGTGAGAATGATACCGGTGATCCCCAGACGCTTGTGGAACTCATCGGCTGTTTTCACCGCGTCCTGGCCGGTCATGGCGTCGGCGACGAACAAAATTTCCGTCGGATTCAGTGCTTCTTTCAGTTGCTGAAGCTCCTGCATCAACTCTTCATCGATGTGCAGGCGTCCGGCTGTGTCGACCAGCAGGACATCCCGCCCGGCCTGAACCGATTCGCGACGGGCGGAGCGCGCCAGATCGAGTGGTTTCGTTTCTTCCGCCGCTCCCTCGTATACGGGAACATTCACCTGCTTGGCCAAAATGCTGAGTTGTTGGCGGGCCGCTGGCCGGTATACGTCAACCGAAACCAGTTGGGGCTTGTGGCCCTCCTTGGTCAGAAACCGCGCGAGTTTCCCGGCACTGGTTGTTTTTCCCGATCCCTGCAATCCAACAATCAGCACCACGGTCGGCGGCTCGTTATTAAACCGCAGTTTCGACTGATGGCTGCCAAGCATTTTGGTCAGCTCATCGCGAACAATTTTCACAACCTGCTGCCCCGGAGAAAGCGCGGTAAGCACCTCTTCGCCCATGGCTTTGCCCCGCACCTGTTCGATGAACTGCTTGACGACTTTGAAGTGAACGTCGGCTTCGAGGAGAGCCACGCGAATCTCGCGGAGCGCATCCTCCATGTTTTCGGCCGTCAATTTCCCTTCGCCGCGCAGGTTCTTGAAGACGCGCTGCAGCTTATCCGATAAGTTGTCGAACATTGGTTTTCGTGCGGAAGAGCCAGGGAACGCCAGGAGACACTTCGCCTGGAACAGTAAACGCCTGCTAATTCATTACTATACCGAATTCAGAAGGACGGAGCCAAGTCAGGGCAAAACCGATCGGAGCTTTGCCGGCCAAGTCGGGAGCGATGCCGGTTCGGAAGTCCCGCTGCACTCAACGCGAAGGTAAATGTATCGTTTCCGCAGAGACATTCCATTTGGCAGCATCCAATCAACACGAATACGTAGGGCGCAACGATTTGATTACAAATCTATACATTTCTTTCTGTCGGGGCGGAAGCGCCTATTCTCCCGCGAATGCCTGGGACGGAAAGGGAAAGCCGGGCGGCGACTCCGCCAGCAGGTTCCAAGCGTAGGATAACGCCGGGCTGGGGGTCCGTCCCCGTTCCCGACCGCCAGTTTCGACCTACCACATGGGGTCCGTCCCCTTTCTTAGCGCCGCTCCTGCTCGGCAGATCGGCGATATCGATTTGGGCCCTCCGGTTCCAAATGGGAATCCGAACCGGCACGAATTCACTTCTCAATTTTGATTCACAGGAACCTTTGTAAAATATCCGGCGTCTTTTCAGTGACTTAGCTCCGCTCAACGATACGAAAGATGTTTGGCTGCTTTTACGCTCATGCATGGAAAGGGACTGTTCACATGCATGAACCAATTATTATCGACGTTCTTGGCCTTGTGTTTCGCTTCTAACAATGTCCGGATTAGCCCCGAATTTGAGGCCTAATTAGGCTCGTAATTCTTGAGCAATAAGCATAAATAGTGGTAGGATTTTAGCGAGACTCCCAAAATTGAGTTAAATCCTGCCACTCTTCATCCGGCATTGCCGGCGGCTGGCTGTGCCGCTGACGTGTCTGATTGTGCTGAGCGCATCGTTGTGGTTGCGCGCACTCCCGCAAGGCGCGGGATCCATTCGGCACACCCCATCACAATTAAATTCACTTGCTTCGGCGTTCCAGGAAGCGGTGCGGCTACGTAACGACGGACAATTTGCGTCCGCCGAAGCGGCTTTTGTAAAAATAGCCGCTCTTGCTCATGATCGCGGCGACCGCAGAATGGAGGTTCGAGCACGGCTAGACATAGGGGGGTGCCAGCTACGCCTGTTCGAATATCGGGAGGCAATCGCCACATATTCAGATGTTCGCCGACTCGCTTCGGACCTGGGAGATCCAAGACTCACGGGCGCGGCGCTGTTCGACCTTTCCTCGGTCTACCTTCAACTTCATAACGTAGAAGCGGCCAGCGCCAATGTAGCCGAGGCAAAGGCCATTTTTGAAAAGGCGCACATATCCGATCTTCTGGTGAAGGCGCTTATTCAGATCGCCTCCCTGGAAACAGAAGCTCGGCACGACGAGGAGGCCAAATCGGCGTACCAACAGGCGATCTCGATTTGCCAACGAACTAACGATTTCCGGTCAGAAGCGCTCGTTGAGGATCATCTGGGCGAAGCGCTAATGGAGGTTCACGACCTGCCCGGAGCGAAGCGAGCGTTGACGGACGCCTATCGGATCCGCCTGCTTCAGCACGATGAACTGCTTCCGGTGACCCAGGCCAAGCTGGCCGAACTCGAATATTGGCAGGGCAATGCGGCTGAAGGGCTTCGGCGTCTGGACGATACGTTCGCGAAAAAATCGCCTGCCCTGAAGACCATCCCTCGATATCAGATCGTCCACCTGCGCGGGCAGATGCTCGCGGCATCGCACCGTGACGACGAAGCGCTGGATGATTTTCGACAAGCCGTGGAATTGGCGTCCATCTGGCGCGAAGAAGCGCCGCCGGGTGAGATTGCACAGACCGGCACGATTGCGTTTATTAACTCCGTGTATGCCGATTGCAGCGATCTGGAAGCTCAGTTGGCGATGCAGCGGCACAGTTCGGCGCTCGCGGCCGAAGCGTTTCTGACGCTCGCCCTTAACCGGGCAGCGGATCTTCGTGAGCATCGCACCGTGGCGTGGCAGCAAAGCAACCGTTTGCCGGCGCAATATTACAAAATCCTGGACGACTTACGTTCCGCGGAAGCTGCGACGATCCTTTCGGGGGCGACCGGAGGCGAGAAACGAACCGCTGCATTGCATGCGCGGTTAGCCGATTTGCAAGTGCAACTCGGCCTGGAACCGCGGAGTTTATCGGAGAAGCCGGAGAAAATTCGCTCCCAGAAAACACTTGCCAATATCCAGGGGAATTTAAACGACGACGATGTTTTGCTCAGTTTCGGGCTCGGGGCCGCCAGATCCTGGCTTTGGGCGGTCACTCGCAATTCAATCTTTCTTTGCAAACTCCCACCGTCAAGCGACATTGAACAGGCCGCCAAGGCCTGGACTGCTCGGGTCCGGTGCGGAGAAAACATGGGACCCTCTGGCATCGCGCTGTCCCGCACCCTATTCGGTCAACTGCCGGCTGACATTCGGAAACGGCATCACTGGATGCTGGTAAATGACGGACCACAACTGTCGGGCGTTCCCTTTGCGGCGTTGCCGGCATCTTTGCCGAAAAAAGAGGATCGCGAGCGATCATCCGGACCGGCGCCGCTAATCGCCGCTCATACAATTCGGTATGTCGCGAGCGAATTGTCGCTGGCCGATCCACAGACTCCACTTCCCGGCAATGCCGAGTTCGTAGGTATCGGCGATGCCGTGTACAATTCCGCGGATGCCCGCCTGGCGCCTTCATTTCGACTAACATCCTTCTTCGCTCGACCGCAGCCGACGAGTCCCCTCGAGCGGCTTGTCGGAAGCGGGCACGAACTCAGAAGCGCCGCGTCACATTTTCACCACGTTCAATTGCTGACAGGTGTTCACGCGTCATCAATGGACATTGCAGCGGCTTTTGAGGCCGGTCCCACAGTAATTCACTTCGCGGTCCACGTAATCTCTCCGGCAGGCAAACCGGAGAATGCAGCGCTCGCTCTTTCACTTGGGGCTGATGGTTTGCCGGAATTACTCACGCCCGAACTCATCGCAACCTATCGCGTGCCAGGAAGCCTCGTTGTGCTCAGTGGCTGCGATTCGCAGCGAGGCAGAACGGTTGCAGGAGTGGGATTGACGGGACTGAGCCGGGCTTGGCTGCTTGCGGGAGCGAGCGCAGTCGTTGTCAGCTCGTGGCCGACGCCGGACGACGCAGGCGCTTTTTTTACGGCGTTTTACCGCCATTTGACGAGTGCGGGTCAGTCGGCGACTCCACTGCCCACACGGGCCGCAGCCGCGCTCGCAAGCGCGCAACTGGACATGAGGGCAGCTTCGGATTATCGGCGTTTGGCCTCTTTCTGGGGCGCTTATTCAGTGATTTCCAAGGAGTAATTTTTTTCAATGTTGGCTATCCGCGATACATCTTCCTCCGGCACTCCCAGCGGTGTTACTCCGCTCGAAGCCCCTGTGAAG
Source organism: Bryobacterales bacterium KBS 96 (assembly GCA_000381625.1). Classification (GTDB taxonomy): domain Bacteria; phylum Acidobacteriota; class Terriglobia; order Bryobacterales; family Bryobacteraceae; genus KBS-96. The sequence goes on along the minus strand of KB906767.1, from coordinate 3,657,071 downwards.
ACTGCGCCCGCGAAAACCAGCAGCCAAGCGGCCGATTGGGCCACGCTTGTCGCTCAAATAAAAGCCGGCGACGATGCCGGGCTGGAGCATCTTTATCAAGTATTTAGCCGGGGTATCCGGTACTATTTGTGCCGGCAGTTGGGACCGGAAGAATTAGAGGATCGGGTTCACGATTCATTTCTGACCGTCGTTCACGCGATCCGTAAGGGTGAGCTGCGGGAGCCGGAGCGATTGATGGGCTTCGTTCGAACAATCGTAAGGCGGCAGGTTGCAACCTACATCGATCAGGCTGTGCATAAACGCCGGGATCAAATTGAACTCGAACCCACTGCTACAGTAGTGGATCGCAAGGACGGGCCGGAAGAACAGGCTATTGCCAGGCAGAAGGTAGATCTCATGAAGGCAGTGCTCCAAAGCCTGTCAGCGCGGGACCGCGATATCCTGGAACGTTTCTATTTGAAAGAAGAGCCGCAAGAACAGATCTGCCGGGAGATGGATTTGAGCGAAACACAGTTTCGACTTCTGAAGTCCCGAGCCAAGGCAAGATTCGGGGAGATAGGAAAGAAGAAGCTGGCGAGCGGGGTATTCTCCGTTCTTGTCAGAAGCCAGGCTAGTTGAATGCTATGTGAATGTGAATAGGAGGCGAGGCCGATTCGACCCATCCGTATGCTGTACGTTGATTTGAGTCATCCGTCAGAGGACGTTTTAGAACGTTATTCTGTTCGGAATTCGAGCTGGGAAGAGATAGAAGTTATTGAAGGCCACATTCTAGGATGCAATGACTGCATTGCACGCTTGGAAGATCTCGAGAGCTATGCCGCTGTGTTCCGGGCGGCTTCCGAGGAATTAAGCCGGGAAGGGAGCCTCCGGACGGAAAAACAGGGCGCCCAACGCGGTTCCTGGTTCACGCCAGGAAGACTCGCGTGGGCTTCTGCGGGCGCTATGCTATTTGTCGCAATTTCGTTTGTTCCCGGACCCATTCCGCGGCGCCACAAAGCGATTCCCCTTCGAGTTAACGTCTCAGCTTGGCGCGGAGTAGACATCGCGAGTGTCGCCACTGGGCATCCACTTGACCTTCGACTCAATTCGACAGACCTTCGGACGGGAGCGGTCGTTGTTCAGCTAGTCGATTCAAGCGGAAGAGAGGTCTGGCACGGACCGGCTTCCGTTCGCAACGAGTCCGTTGCCGTTTCGCTGCCCACTCTGAACCATCGAGACAACTACTTTGTGCGTCTTTACTCAGTTGGATCGAACGGGGCGACCTACGGAGACCTGTTGCGCGAGTTCGGCCTTCGGGCGAAGTAAAACTACCTAACAAACGCCTCGCCTCTCTACTTCCGAGTTCATGGGGACGGACCCCATCTCCGGCGCGCGTCGATTGATCCCTCCCCAACCGTTCCCGAGCTGTAAGCGAGTATTACAGTAGGTGTTGCTATCCCCATGTGGTCACTAACATGAACTCGGTTCACAGGTGGATCTGCCGTTCCGCGCTGTGGAGGAAAACCGTGGAGACGAAAATACTTCCATGGGCCCTGGACGGAGTTGCACTAGGCTCGCGGGTTCTCGAAATCGGACCCGGGCCCGGTATTACGACAGATCTGATTTGCAGCCGTGTCGATCAGTTGACATGCGTGGAGATCGACGCTGCTTTAGCAAAGTCGCTGTCGCGCCGCCTCGACGGCCGAAACGTTACGGTGTTGAACGAAGATGCAACGGCGATGTCGTTCCCTGACGCGAGCTTCGACGCAGCCGTGAGTTTTACGATGCTACATCACGTTCCCTCGGCCGAACTGCAAGACCGGCTATTGGCGGAAGTTGCCCGCGTTTTGCGTCCAGGCGCTACATTTGCGGGCACTGACAGCCTCTATAGCCGAATCTTCGGCCTGCTTCATTTGTTTGACACGATGGTTGTGGTCGATCCCAAAAGCTTCCCGGATCGGCTCCAAGCAGCGGGATTCGCAAACGTTCAGGTTGACGTGGGGGCGCGAGCATTCCGCTTTCGCGCCACAAAGGCTTAACTTAATTGACGCGAACTCTCGCCGTTTTTGGCTCAACGAGAGCCCGAATTCCAGAACCGTGCTGTTATGCGATCGTAGGAGAGTGCAGCACGCCTCCAGGCCGTCCGCGGGGGGATGAGGACGGCTTGCGCTTGAACTTTTCTTGCAAGGCGACGATCCACTCGGTGGCTCCGCAAGGGCGCGAGCCTTTGAGAGCCGAACGCAGCGCACGCTCCTTCTCCGCGTCGGCGCCATCGAGGAATTCTCGCCATTGCGCGGCGGTGAAGCGCCTGCGTCCGATCTCTTCCGCCAAGGGAACCAGCGGGTCTTGTGCTCCGGTCAGATGCGCCTTCGCCGACGAGAGTTCCCAATCTTCGAGTTGCCCGGGAAGTCCCGCGCGACGGGGATTTACTTCGACGTAGCGCATGGCCGTCCAGTAATGGTTCTCGTCGAGCGGTGAGGAGTGGAAGCGGTTCTGGAAAACGTGGCCGGAACGCTCCAGCCAGCGGTTGAGTTTCATTGCCCACCAGGTGTGCATGCGGCGGAACAAGCGCGCGAGGCCGTTCGGATCGGAGGGTGTGACGATGAGATGGACGTGGTTATCCATCAAACAATAGGCGTGGACCAGCACCTTTTCCTCTTCGGCAATGAGAGCGAAGCGCATCAGGTACTTGCGCTTGTCGAAGCCGTTGCGAAAGATGCGCATCTGACCGACACCGCGAGCGACCACGTGATGCGCCACATTTTCCAGAACGAGACGGGATATCCGCGCCATGGGTTTCTCAGATGTAGTGGGAGCTGGCCGGAAATCCTCGCAGAGAAATTAGGGTCCGTCCCTCATTCCCAGCCAGCAGCACAAGGGTCCGTCCCCATATAAGTGATTGAAAACAGGGCGGGAGTGGGGGATCGGGTAACAGGCGCTGCGGCAAGCAGCCGGACAATTCGCTGCGGCGGTGGGCGGTCTAGCGGTATCAATACGCTAAGTCTTCTTTGAAAAGAAGCGCCTCCGCCATACTGAATGAATATGGGCCGCATCCGGATACTTTCCGACAACGTCGCCAACAAAATCGCCGCCGGCGAAGTGGTGGAGCGGCCTGCTTCCGTTGTCAAAGAGTTGCTAGAGAACTCGCTCGACGCCGGCTCGACGGAGGTTCGCATCGATGCCGAAAATGCAGGTCGCCGCCTCCTTCGCATTGCGGACAACGGCAGCGGAATGTTGCGCGACGATGCCATGCTTGCGTTTGAACGGCATGCCACCAGCAAACTCAGCGATGTTAAAGACCTGCTCGCCATCGCAACGCTGGGATTTCGCGGAGAGGCCCTGCCTTCCATCGCTTCCGTCAGCCGTCTGTTACTCGAGACGCGGTCCGCCGACGAACAGACCGGAGCGGCCGTCGAACTCGCGGGCGGCAAGCTGCTGCGTTGCGACGAGCTTGCGCGCCCTGTCGGGACTACCATTGCCGTGCGCGACCTCTTCTTTAACGTGCCCGCGCGCAAGAAATTCCTTCGTTCCGATCAAACCGAACTCGCGCATGTCGGCTCGCTGGTGACGCATTACAGCCTTGCCCATCCGGACAAGCGGTTCGAACTTTATCACGAAGGCAGAGAACTCCTTCATGTGACGCCCGTTTTGACGCTAAAGGAACGTGCGTTTCAGGTATTCGGCTCTGGCACTATCGACGATCTTGTCGATCTCGAGCCGCACACGCGAGAGCTTCGCCTGCCGCCTCCCTATGTTCCTCATGCGCAACAGCCGGAGCAGGCAGCGCTACCTGAATCTGAAATCACGGAGTTCCGCCTTGAAGGACTCATTTCCGGGCCGCACGTACAAAAACTCAATCGCAATTCTATTTTTCTCTTCGTGAATGGGCGCCTCATTCGCGACAAGTTGTTGATGCATGCGATTTCGGCCGCTTTTCATAATTTGATGCCGTCGGGCTGCTACCCGTTTGCGCTCCTGTTTCTCACCTGCGATTCCGGCGAAGTGGACGTGAATGTCCATCCCGCCAAGACCGAAGTGCGATTCCGGCACGGCTCTTTCGTACACGATTTCATGCGTGACACGATTCGCGAAACGTTGATGCAGCATCGGCCCGTGTCGGCAATCCCTCTTCCTCAGGAATCGCCCATGCAGCCGCGGGAAGGCTCGCGCTCGTACCCATCCCAAGCAGCCGGCACGCTCCCGTTTTCGGAGTTTTCCCGCATGCTCGAAAGCCAGGTCATCGAACTTCCGAGCGAACTGGCGCTAGCCGTCTCGGCGGAGGAGACTATGCTGCCCGAGATCGCGGTGGCCCAACCTCATGCAGCCGTCGAGTCAACCGAGGCGGAGCCATTGCCGCGAGCGGAAGCTCGCGAGCCATTTGCCAAGCGCATTCCCGATACCCATGGCGGCCTGCTTCACGTTTCTCCGGAATGGGAGCGAGTCGACAGCCTCGCGGCGTTGCCGGATTTACGACCTCTCGGACAACTCCACGAAAGTTTCATCATCGCGGCCGGACGTGACGGATTGTGGATCATCGACCAGCACGTCGCGCACGAGCGCATTCTGTTCGAAAAAGTGCTCCGGCAGCGGGCAGCGGGCCGGATGGAGGTACAGCAATTACTCATGCCCATTGTGCTGCAGCTCTCCGCCGGCCAGCAGTTTGAGTATTCCCGTATTGCGGACGAACTCAATGCGACCGGTTTTGAAACAGAGCCGTTCGGCCAGCGAACCATCGCCGTGAAGGCCGCGCCCGCCGGGTTGCATTCGAGCGATATCGAGAAGGTGATCGTCGAAATCCTCGAAATCGCCGAAAAAGAACTGAGGTCGGCGACGCTTGACGAGATCCGCCGCGATCTCGCCGCTACGATCGCTTGCCGCGCCGCCATCAAAATCAACACCAGGCTAGAACCCACCAAGGTCGAATGGCTGCTGCATTCGCTTGCCGGCTGTGAATATCCGATGACCTGCCCGCATGGCCGTCCTATCGTGCTGCGCTACAGCACCAAAGATATCCTGCGCAGCTTTCACCGGATCTGACGCCTATGCGCCCTCGATCACCTTTCGGTAGAAATTCTCGTACTTCGGGATAATCAAGTCCGTGCAAAATTGCGCCTCGGCTTTTCGTCGCGCGGCAGCCGCCATTCTAGAGTGCAGCGCTTCATTCGTCAGGAGTTCGATCAAGCGCCCGGCCTGCGCATCGATATCGCCCACGTCTTCCATGAATCCGTCCACTCCATCGGCGATGAGATCGGGAACGCCGCCAGTCCGAGTTGCCACGGGAGGGACGCCGCAAGCCATTGCCTCCAGCGCCACGAGCCCAAACGCTTCAAGCTCGCTCGGCAAGTGCAGCGCGTGCATGCGCGGAATCAGGCGTTCGACATGATCTTGTTTGCCTAAAAATGTAATTTCTTCAGCGATGCCAAGTTCGATCGCTAACGCTTCTGCCGCGCCTCGATCGGGTCCGTCCCCAGCCATGTACAGATGCGCGTCCACGTGCTGCCGGACTTTATGGAGTGCGCGAACGCAATCAAGAATGCGTTTGACGGGCCGAAAATTCGAAATATGGATGATCCGCTTCTGTCCCGCTCTCGCTTCAGGATTGGGTTTGTAAATCGAGCAGTTCACGAAATTGTGAATCACTTCAATGGGCTTCGTAATGCCAAAGAACTCCTCCGTGCGCCGCCGCATATATTCGCTAATGGTGGTGATGCCGTCCGATCGCTCGATGGAAAACTTGGTCACGAGGAAGTAGCTCCGGTCAGCACCGACAATGGTGATGTCGGTGCCGTGCAGGGTCGTCACGAACGGAAGGCGGCGATGCGTCGTCATCTGCTGCGCGAGAAATGCAGAAACCGAGTGCGGAATCGCGTAGTGAACGTGGAGCACGTCGAGTTTGTGGTGCTCGGCTATTTCGGCCATGCGCGACGCCAGCGCCGTTGCGTACGGCGGGTACTGGAATAACGGGTAGGAGGAAACTTCCACCTCGTGGTAATACACACGCGGCGTATCGGGATCCAGGCGAATTGGATTGGCATACGTGATGAAATGCACGTCATGACCGCGATTGGCGAGCTCCAGGCCAAGCTCGGTGGCGACAATGCCGCTTCCGCCATAGGTTGGATAACAGGTGATGCCGATCCGCATGCTCCCTTATCTTAGAAAACGCGCATAATTGCATTACTCACGGCGGCGATAGGCGCCGAATTTTTTTGCTAGCCTATCCGTGTTGGCGAGCCGCGACTATCTCCGTCACCGCCGGTGGCTTTGGTCGTTCGTTCTTGTTCCGTTTTTGTTGTCTGGCGCAATTGCTTCCGATATAGATTACTCTGCCGCTCAGAAGGATGCGGCGCTGGTTATCTCAGCTTCCGGCCAGGTCTCGACGGACAAGAACGGTCAGGACTGGGCGATCGGCCAAGCTGAGCGCATTGGTGTAACGAAGCCCATCATCACAGGTCAAGATGGCTACGCCAGGTTCGCGGCAGCCGGCGGCGCCGATTTCGAGGTCTTCGCCAACTCGCTGGTGACCTTCCGCGAGAACGTTGGCAATCCCCAGGATTTGCTGGATGTCACGACGGGCCGAGTGCGCGTTCAGCTTCACATTTCAGCGGATCAACCGTCTCAATATCGTGTCATCACGCCAGTCGCCATCATCACCGCCCGTGGCGGAGCCGTCTTCACTCTCGCGGTTGACGACGAGGACGACAGCACGCGCGTTGACGTGGAACAGGGCGAGATCTTCGTGCAACACGCTTTATTGCCGCGCGGTGCTCCCGAAATCGTCAAAGCGGGTGATGCGATTGCCGTTGACGCCGACGAACCGCTGATTTCGCGCCGATTGGACCGTGGCTCTCTTTATCGATACGCATTCCACTCGATTATCAAAACACTCGGAGCGGCCATCCCAGGCCTAGGGAAGAATTTTGCAAGTGACGCCGTTTCCGACCAGATGGTGGCCAGGAATATCGTGGCGTCCGGGCTCGATTAGGTTTGCCGCTACAATGGAGCAAGATGGCCCCTCATTGGCTGGCCCTGGTCGCCACGGCGTTGGCGATCCCGGCTCTCAGCGCTCCGCAAACCAAGCAGCCAACTCAACCCGGCGCAGCCGTCCAGACCGTGCCCACGCCTCCACCTGCAGCGCGTCCGCAGGGACTCGAAGCGCCCTGGGATGTTAAGCGGATGCTCTCCAATTTGAACAGCGAGATTGAAAAACTGAAGCCGTTGTTGGATCAGATGCACCCGAAGCAATGGATCGACAACGGCGCGCCCCCAACGTACGTGAGCCAATATCAGGACACGCAGGATCGCGTCAAAGATGCCGTTCGCGCGTCCCAAGCCCTCGCCGCCCGCACAGACAGCCTCTCGCTCGCAATCGACGCCTATTTCCGTATGGAGGCGCTCGAAAATGTGGCGCGGTCGCTCGAGCAGGGTATTCGCAAATACGGAGAGCCGCGCATGGCGGACCAGCTCGCGGCTTTGATCTCACAGGATTTCAGCAACCGCCAGAGGCTTCGAGAGTACCTGACCGATCTCTCGGTGGAACGCGAACAGGAGTTCAAGATCGCGGATGAAGAGGCGCAGCGCTGCCGCGGTATCATCAGCAGAGAGCCGGCGCCCACGGGAACACGGAGATCCCACATGCAATGAATGGAAGTACTGCATTTACGTGCGCCATCTGTGGAGAACCCTCTACCACCATCTGCGTGTATTGCACGCTTGACGCTTGCGAAAATCACTTATGCGAACGTTGCAGCCGTTGCAGCGATTGCTGTGCCTGCGACGTCCGGGTCCGGGTTGAACAGGATCATCAACCGCATCTGCCTATGAGGGCGTTGCCAAACGGGCTGCCCCTGCAGGCGCACGAATAGGCCTAGGTTTAGGTTCAGCCGCATTGCCGCCGACAGAAAGCCCTGAAACGGAGCCGCCGCACGTTAGTGCGTCCGGTTGCCCGGTGATTCAGCGCCTGAGGCGCTTATGGCAGCTTGACAAACGGTAGAAACGGCTTTTTCTCCGATTTCGCCACCTGCTTGATGACTTCCTCCCGGTTCCCGCCAACCCACGCCGCCTGAATCTCTTTCTCGCTCAGGCCAGCCAGGCGTCCGGTCAGAATGAAAGCGGGGAGCGCACTTGCCAGATCGGTCCAGTTTGCCATTTCAACCACGGAGGGCAACGCGCGGTCGCGAATCAAGTTGAGCGTGTCGGCGTTGTGGTCCTCGGTCATATCGACCAGCGCCTGCGTGGCGTTGCGGCGATCGCTCCAGTCAATTGAATTCAGCAACTCCACGAACCACGTAGGCTGAACGGTTACTTTGTCTTCAGGATGGAACTTCGCTCCCACATACATCGCCGTGAGGGCGCGAATCGCATTCTTACGCACGGTGTCGTCGCCGTCCTGTAACGCATATTGCAGATCGTTGACGATCTGGGTTGTCGTACGGGGACCGCGTGGGCCATATTGGAGAACGTAGGCAGCAATCGCCCGCTGATCCGGATCGCTGGACTCCCGGATGACTTGATGCAGCGCGTTCAGATCCCTTGCCGCAAAAGAGACAAAAGCCTGCTGGTGCTTGCGCGCGCCTGGATTGTCCATCACCGAATATCCGTTGCTCAGGCTCTCGCCGGTTTCTCCAAGGCGGATGCTCTGGTTAACGGTATCCAGGAAATCCTCGTATTCGGATACCAGATCCTTGGGAAGCGTCGCGTTGCCTTGGGGCTCGGGCCGGAAATCGAAGTGAGGTGAGTCTTTCTCTTCGATGCCCACGTACAAGATCGACTTGCCGTCCACGCAACAGGTGGCCTCCAGGCGAGACGCAACAACGCCCGAAAGCTTATCCAGTCGCTCCTCCACGCCGCTCTTGGACGGGGGGAGCGGGCTTCCTTCATGCACGCCAAGGGCAGTGCGGATCTTATCGAGGGACACCTTGTGCGCCCCATAGATCTGAATCAGGCCGATGCGGGGGGAAATATCGTCGGCGCTCGCCGCCGTCATACAGCATGCCGCGAGCACAAAAAAGAAAACACGTCTCACCACTCTAGTATGAGACGTGCCTTTTCCGGGAACGGTTAAATCCAGAAGCGGGCGAAGGCATGCCTGGCCGCTACAACGGATTGCGGACTTCGCGGCGTTGTGGTTAGGCCTGCTTCTGTGCGAGCGGCCCAACGATCGGAAGGACGACCATTTTGTTGTTGTATGCGGCCCACATCAGGTACAGCCAGAGAGCGAAAATGGCCAGCATGAATAGCGGCCACAGCACCAGTGTCAGCAGGCCCGCCAGTCCATGAGTGAGCAGACTCAGGAATGTTCCAAGAATCGTGAGTCCTATCATGGCGACGATGATGCCGACATGAAAAAAGATCGACTGGAAGGCGTGGAACCGGACAGTTTTGTTCTTGTTGTAGGGAGCCATCACCAAAAAGATAATGCCGGTAACCAGTCCTACGAGGTAGCAGAGCGCGCTAGCCGTATTGTCGGACATGCCCGCTGCCGCCGCGGGAGGCGGCGACGCGTACCCGGCCTGAGCTCCCGAAGCTGTGTATCCTCCGGCAGCAGCAGGCTCTGCAATAGAAGCCCCGCAACGGGGGCAGAAATTTCCGGGCGCTTCCGCCCCGCACTGTACACAAAACGCCATAACCCTACCCTCCTCTTTTTTTGTAACCGTTTGTAACTGTCTGACGATTCTAACCAAATCGGGTGGCAAAGTCACGCCGCGGCGGATCTCCTCAGGGCCGGCCGCAGTACCAAATTCACCAGCACCATAAGTACTGAGAAAATCGGCAACAGCAGCAGACCGTTTTGAAGATTTCCGTTCGTCGGACCGGAGATTTTCCCGATCATCGGCGAACTGACAGCCAACCCGATCCAGCCAAACGTTATGGCAATTCCTGTTGCACTTGCCGTGCCACGCGGAAACGCATCGCCGACCATCGCCAGGATCGTCGGGAACATCGGAGCCATCGCCAGACCCACGCAGAAGACGATAACAGCTACCAGAACGGACGATTCTACATGCAGCATGGCAAGTGTCATGATCGCCATAAAGATCGCCGCGGCGAATGTGACCGAGACGGCCGATACCTTGATCAGAATCCGTGAGACGACAACACGGCCGACGAGCAGCCCGAATGCAAACCCGAAGCCCACGACATTCGAGGCAGTAGTCGCATTGAGGCCGACCGCCGGAGAAACAAGATAGATTTTCAGCCAGTTCCAGATGCCGACCTCGCAGGCAACATATAAGAAAAGAAAGAATGACAGCAGCAGGAGAGTGGGCCGGCCGAGCAGCCCAACGGCCTCGGACAGCTTAAATGCCGCTTCGCCAGATGGCGCGGGCATCTTTGTGACCACGTGGACGAGTAACGTCAATGTGGTCAGCGATGCCACGATGTAGCAAAGCTGATCGCCGCGCATATAGCCCGAGAAAAACGGAGTGATGATGCCGCCCAAACCAAAGAAGAGATTCAGAAAATTCAGCACGGAACCGCGGCGCTGCTCATTCACTCCGCCGGCCAAGGCAGTCGCTCCCGTCACAACGGTGCCGCCGCCCAAGCCCAGGATGAAATAGACAACCAGCAAGACGTTATAGCTTCCGGCGTTCGGCAGCCAAAACAATGAGATCGCCACAAGCCCCAAGCCCGCCGTTAGAGCCGTTTTGTTCCCTTTAATGTCGATGACCGGGCCGGCGGCCAGCGAGGCCACGATCAATCCCAACGCCTGCACCAGCGCAAGGACGCCGTTCTGATCGCCGGTCAGATGATAAGAGGGCATTAAAGCGCCAAGCATTGGCGCAACCAGTCCGTAGACAAGGATCGCGAGGATAGCAGCCAAAATCAGCATTCGCAAAATGGTATCAGATGAGGGGAAGGTAGCGACAGTACCGGCGTGTCAAGGAAACAAAAGCGCCGCTTGGAGATCAAACGGATGCGGAGGCCCGGTCATGACCATCAATAGACTTTTTGCGATCTGTTGCTTTGTGGCCGTGCCGGTATTGCTATCCTCCTGCACGAAAAACAATAAGTCGAACTCCGACATTCACGCGAAAGACATTCAGAAAGAAGCGAAAGACGCCGCCCAAAAAGCCGACAAGGCCGCAAAAGAGCTCGCGCATGCAGCCAAGCGGGAAACACGCGAGCTCGATCAGCACGCCCAGAACGCGATGAATGGCCCGGCGGCCGACGAAGCCGCTCAAAAGCTTCACTCCGCCGCACGCGATGCGCGGCAGGCGGGAAACGAGGCCAAGGACGAAGCCGGCCGGCTGGCGCTGATCACGCGCGTGAAGTCGGCGCTCATCAATGATGTCGGATTGAAAACGGTCACCAAAATCGATGTGGACGCGGCTGGACACGTCGTAACGCTTTACGGCACGGTTCCAACAGTCGACGACAAACGGCGCGCGGAAGCGACGGTCAGCTCCATTTCCGGCGTGCAGCAAGTGATCGATAAATTGCAGGTGCAGTCTCCGGCGTCATAAAGACTGAATCAGCCTCGCCAGCAGCGCGGTGCGATCCGCAATGCGATCAACAAGAATGCTTTCGTTGGCTGCGTGCGCTCCTTCGCCCACGCCCCCCAAGCCGTCGAGCGTCGGGGTCCCAACGGCAGCGGTGAAATTGCCATCCGAGCCTCCGCCCGTCGACGACTCCTCTAAACTCACTCCGAGTCCCACGGCCAGTTCCTTCGCCTGCGAGAACAGCGCTGCCATTGCTTTCGTCCGTTCCATGGGCGGCCTGTTCAAGCCTCCTGTAACGGTAAGGCGGCAGCGCTTGTCAAACGGACGGAGCTTCTGAAACTGCATTGCCAGGCGCGCGGCATCACGCTCGCGGACAATGCGGATGTCAATTGCGGCTTCCGCTTCGGCTGCCACGACGTTGGTTCGCGTCCCGCCGCCGATAATACCGGGATTCACCGTAATGCCCCGCTCCAGATCCGTGAATCCCGAAATCTTCTCAATTTGCCGCGCCAGTTCGACGATCGCGCTCGCGCCGTTGGTGAAGTCTACTCCGGCGTGCGCGGCCTGCCCTTCCACGCGCAGGTTGAAGGCGCCCACCCCTTTGCGGGACGTCTTCAGCTTGCCTGTCAGTCCCGTGCCTGGCTCCAGCACAAGCACGGCGGCGCTCCTTTTTGCCTCAGCCTCGGTAATTGCGCGGGAAGTGCCGCTCCCTACCTCTTCGTCGGAAACTACCAGTAGCGCGACACGGCGCGCCACCGGCACGTCCAGTTCGCGAAGCATGCCGACGGCATACAGGAAAAAAGCAAGCCCCGCCTTCATATCGAGAACGCCGGGGCCCCAAAGCCGTCCTTCCTCCTGGCGAAAGGGCATTTGCCGGAGGGTCCCGAGCGGCCAAACGGTATCGGAATGGCCCAGCGCCAGCAATTGCCCGTCTTTCCGTCTTCCCGGCCGGCTTCCGGGCAGCTTGAATTCAATTCGCACGTGCTTTCCGAAACGGCCCGCGCGGAAGGTTTTTGCGACGCCGATGTCGCGCGTCCGCTCAACCAGCAGATCGACGAACCGGTTCACCGCTTCCGGTTCATCGCTCGGCGATTCGCACTCGACCATCTCGCGCAAAAGCGCCACAATCTCTTGTTGATGGCTGGCGGCAAGGCTCAGGAACGGGTGCATCGGCTGTTATAATAGCGGCTTCGCCGCGCAAAATCATGATGGACATTCAGGAGATCCGCGAAATATTACCGCATCGGTATCCGATGCTAATGGTGGATCGCATTCTTGAAATGAGCGAGGATCGAATAGTTGGCATCAAGAACGTCACTGGCAACGAGCCGCATTTCATGGGACACTTCCCTAATTTTCCCGTGATGCCGGGCGTCCTGATTGTCGAAGCGATGGCGCAAGTGGCCGGCGTGCTGGTGTTGAAATCGATTCCGAACCGGAATGAGAAGCTGGTGCTTCTGGCGTCCGTCGAAGAAGCGAAATTCCGCAAGCCCGTGGTGCCCGGCGATCAACTCCGCATTGAGATGACGCTGACCCGACGAAAAGCGACCGTCGCCAAGATGCAGGGCATCGCCACCGTAGACGGAACGGTGGTGGCCGAGGCGGTGGTCATGTGCAAGCTCGCCGACAAGCCGTCTTCGGCGGATGTGAAAGAGCCCGAGCCGCAACTCGCATAAAACGCGGATGGCGATCCACTCCACTGCCATAGTAGATCCCAAAGCTGAAATCGCCTCCGATGCGGACATCGGCCCCTATTGCGTCGTTAGCTCCGGTGTCAGCGTGGGCGCTCGCACGCGACTGATGGGGAACGTATTCCTCGAAGGGAAACTCGAAATAGGCGAAGATAACATTTTTTATCCGTATTCGACCGTCGGCGTCGCTCCACAAGACCTGAAATATAAAGGGGAGGCGTCCGGGACACGCATTGGCCATCGGAACAAGATCCGGGAATTCGTTACCATTCATCGCGGCACCGAAGGCGGTGGAATGCTAACCTCCATCGGCAACGATAATTTACTGATGGCCTACGTGCATGTGGCGCACGACGTCGTCCTTGCCGACCACATTGTGCTGGCGAATGGCGTCACGTTCGCCGGACATGTGCGCGTGGACGAGTGGGCCAACATTGGCGGCCACTGCGGCATTCATCAGTTTTGCCATATCGGACGGCATGCGATGGTGGGCAGCTACAGCGTCATCAACCAGAACGTGCTTCCGTTTTCGACAATCGCGACCAAGCGCGAAGTGGGCGTATTCGGCGCGAACCGTACGGGGCTCGAACGGCGAGGCTTTGCCGCCGGCCAGATAGAGCCTCTGCAGAATGCCTTCCGCATATTGACCAGGGCCGGGTTGAATACGTCGCAGGCGCTCGACCGCATTTCCGAGGAAGTTCCGCAAACTGCCGAAGTGGCTGAGTTGCTCGACTTTATTCGCGATTCAAAACAAGGGTTCATCAAGTGAGTCCGGACACGGCCACCGAACCTTACGGCCTGATCGCTGGCAACGGCCGGTTTCCGATTCTGGCGCTTGAAACAGCCCGCAGCCTCGGCCACAGTATCGTCGTTATCGCCATCGAAAACGAAGCGGCGCCGGAAATCGAAACGCTGGGCGCTCCGGTCCACTGGATCACGATTGCGCAGCTCAGCAAGCTGATCGATATCCTGAAGCGCGAAGGCATTCGAGAAGTGATGATGACCGGTCAGGTGAAACACGCGAGCATTTTCTCGTCGCTGACGCCCGACTGGCGCCTTCTGAAATTACTGACATCCTTGAAAGAGAAGAACACCAGCGCATTGATCGGAGGCGTCCAGAAAATTCTGCGCGACGAAGGTATCGAGCTGGTCGATTCCACGCGTTTATTGAAGCCGCTTTTGGCGGAAGAAGGCATTCTCACTCAAAGAAAGCCGACGAAAGAGGAAGAGGCGGATATACGTTATGGCCGCCGTGTCGCTCAGGCGCTCGCATCTGTCGATATCGGCCAGAGCGTGGCGATCAGTGAAAAAGCGTGCGTTGCCGCCGAGGCCATGGAGGGTACCGACGCCATGCTGCGGCGGGCCGCGACGCTGACGAATGGCAAGCCGCTGCGGCTTGTGAAAGTGTCCCGCGACCGGGCGCACATGCTGTTCGACGTGCCTGTTGTGGGCCCGCACACGATCGAGACCATGGTAGAAACCGGAACCACCGCATTAGCCATGGATGCCGGCCGCACTCTAGTAATCGACAAAGCGGAGTTCCTTGAACGCGCCAACATCGCATCGATCGCCATCGCCAGCTATCAGCCGCAGGAACAAGCGCAGTGAGGACAATCCGCGTAGCTGTTATCGGCGCGGGCGCCTTCGGGCGCAATCACGTTCGGATCGCCGGCCGGTTGCCTGGCATCGAGTTGACCGGCATTTTCGATACCGACCATCATCGAGCGCAGGGCCTTGCGGAAGAGCATCACACCACGGCGTTCACAACATTGGACGAAGCAACCGCAAAGGTCGAAGCGGCAATTGTCGCCACTCCCACCAGCACCCACGAAGGCATCGCTTCACACCTCCTGCAGGCAGGCGTGGATGTGCTTGTCGAGAAGCCGATCGCCGATTCGGCCGCCGCGGGTGAGCGGTTGGCGAAACTGGCTAAAGAGAACGCGTGCGTTTTACAAGCTGGCCATCTTGAGCGATTCAATCCGGCAGTGATGGCGCTGGAGCGCGCCGTTACCATCCCGCTCTTCTTTGAAGTCCACCGTCTGAGCGTGTTCACGCCGCGCAGCCTGGACGTAGATGTTGTGCTCGATCTGATGATTCACGATCTCGACATCGTGTTGAACCTGACTTGCGAACAGCCTTCCGAAATTCGCGCGGCCGGTATCTCGGTCCTGTCCGCCAACGTCGATATCGCGAATGTCCGGCTGGCATTTCCGGGCGGATGCGTGGCGAACCTCACCGCCAGCAGAGTATCCACCGAAAAAGTTCGCAAACTGCGTCTTTTTCAACCAAATCAATACATTTCGCTCGACTATGCGCGACAGGATGCGCTCTCGTTCGCCGTTCATCCGCAAGCGCCGGGAAGGCCCGACATCGGTTTTTCTTCGTTACCAGTGGAAAAGGCCGAACCGCTGCAACTCGAACTGGAGGCATTCTTCGAATGCGTTCGGACCCGTTCCAAGCCCCGCGTCGACGGGCTCCAGGCCGCGAAAGCGCTGCGCGTCGCCGAGGCCATTCTTGATAACATTAAGGAACACGGGGACTTAGTAAGAGAGACGATCCGGCGCCGGACGTGAACGCATCGAGGATCGCGGCAACCTTCGAAGTAACGTGAACGTCTTCAAATCCGGCGTCATTACCGGGCAGTATGATTAGGACCTCTCCACCCGCGGCCGATCCTGTGGCGGCACGCGCGGCTTCCCAGCAAACGCCCGCCGGCGATCCGGAACCGGCTTTGGATCTGCTCCTGAATTGGCGCAGCAGCGAGAAAGAGCGGCAGTGGCTCCGTTCGCTCGGTCTGTCGCTCGCCTTCCACCTGGTGCTGTTGGTCCCAATTCTTTATTGGGGCTCCCTGACCGCCCAGCCGCCGGAACCCGAGCGCGAGGTCGTTCACACGATAACGCCCTTGTATATGCCACCGGATCTGCTAACGCAGAAGGCCCCTAATCGCAACAAAGTTTCGAAGCAGTTCGATCTGGCCGACCTCCTGGCGCGACAACAAGCCTCCCGGCGCGTTGTCGCCCCGCCGCCCGGCAGTGTCCGTAAACTTGAGGTTCCGAAGAACAAGCCGGACACCCACGCCCGGCAGACCGCTCCTGAAATAAAGGAGCAGCCACCCGCCATCCAGGCGAGCGAAACCCCGCCACAACTGCCTGCCGGAGCCACCGATTCTGTACTCGCTCCGGCGCCTCCACGGCAGGAGGCGAGAAATACCATGCCAACCATTGGATCCGCTGCGCCCTCACAGCGGAAACTCGCTCCGCCGAAGAACTCGCTGCAGGATGTGATTCGTTCCATGGCGAAGGATTCCAACACAACCCGGCTTCAGATCAGCGATGACGGCCCGAATACACGGCTCCCGTCGCTCCCGGGGCTATTGCCGGCGACTGGCCAGATGCACTCCGCCATCGAACTGCAAAGCGACCCCCAGGGAGCCGATTTTCGACCGTACCTGGCGCAGATTCTCGCCATCGTGCGCCGGCACTGGTTCAGCGTACTACCGGAGAGCGCCCGCATGGGCGTGCTGCGAGGCCGAACGACGATCCAGTTCATGATTAACCGCAACGGATCCATTCCTAAACTCGTGATCGCCGATCCATCAGGGCGCGAACCCCTCGACCGGGCGGCGGTGGCCGGTCTCAGCATGTCGAACCCGTTGCCGCCGCTTCCCGTCGACTTCAAGGGCGAGTTCATACGCTTGCAGTTCTCGTTCAACTACAACATGCCCTCCGAATGATGGTTTTCGACGATCCAGATAACGAAGAAGAAGGGACGCGGGACGAGGGCGCAAAAATCGATGCCCCGAAACCGGGAGTGTCGCTGCGCACGGCCATGGTGCTTTACGCGGCGCTCGGCGTGCTTTGCCTCGCAACTTTGCATGGAGATCCGCTCTACATCGCACTGTTGATCATCGGGGCAATTGCGCTGAAGACGTGGCTGGCGCAAGTGAAGAGCAAGATCGAGTAGGATAGGCTTCAGTTTGTCCTATGCGTTCAAAGTACTTGGCCTTCAGCCTTCTGTTATCTCTCCCGCTTCTCGCGCAGCGAAAATCCGGCAATCCGCTCGATCATTTGCCGGCGAACATCGAAATTTTGACTCATTTCGGTGAGCGCGCCGATATCTCGCCCGATAACCAGCGAATCGCGTTTATGGGCAAGAGCTTCGGCGATGCCTTCGTGATTGATTTGCGCACGCGTATCATCCGGTGCCTTACGTGCAATGTGCCGGGAGCGGCGTTTTTACGGGTGATGCACCTGGTTTCCGGAGACTACATCTTGATCGGCCCCGCCCGCTTTAGCGACATCCACAGCAGCCGTTCGCGCGACAACGAACTTTGGTATCTGAGCAGAAAAACGGGGTCCAAACCACTGAGTCTCGGCCAGAAGATGTCGGAAGGCGCCGCAATTTCGAAAAAGACGCTGAAGATTTCATACTCGGTGACACACGCTCAGGATCCTTCGCTTGCGCCGGAGCAGTCGCAGTTGTATGTGGCCGACGTGGATGTGTCGGGTGATTCGGCGCAACTGACGAACAAGCACGTGGTGTATGAAAGCCGCTCCAAGGATTGTGTGATCGAAGCGCAGGATTTCTTCGACAACGACCGGAAAATGACCTTTACTTGCTATGAACCCAAGGGGCTGGCATCGGTCATGACCATCGATCTCCAGAATAGGGATGTGGAGAATATGTCAAAAGCTCCAGGCACATACAACGAGTGCGAGGGCATCTATCCTGACGGGCTCTATACAAATGTCGAAGGGGATCGCCAGGTGAATACGCTGGGCGGAAAGCATGGCGCCGGCAATATCGATATCTGGAAACTGCGGCTCGACGGCACGGGCAAGAATTTCCAGCGCCTGACTCATTTCAACGACTACGAAGGATACAAATCGTCAAATCCGGTAGTATCCACCGATGGCCGGTTCATGGCGTTTCAGGTGGCACATCCCGCCGACCAGGCGGGCGTGGGATACGGCATTCTGCTTTATCATTTCCGCTGAGCGCACATGCTGGTTGGCCTTATGCGATCGCGGCGACCTGGTCATCCGAAAACTTGCGGATAGGACCCCTGAAACTAACGCGCTTGCGTAATGCGCGCGGACGTTGTATCTTCAAATTTCGCTTCGGCGAGATAAATTTATGTCCCTTAACCGGATCGTCATTCAAAACGCCGCGATTATTATCGCGGCGCCCGTCTGACCATCCGGTTGCGTAGTTCGGAACCGGTAAGCCACCGGCGGGTAATAACGATCCGCCAGGTGGCTTTTCTTTTGGGCGGATCGCAAAAGGAAGCGCGGTCGATGAATACGCAGACTGTGTCACTATTGCTTGAAAACAAACCCGGCGCCCTCGCGCGGGTGGTTGGGGTCCTCGGCGGTCTTGGTTACAACATCGTCAGTCTGACCGCGGCGCCATGTGAAGATCCGTTGCTCACCAGAGCAACAGTCGTGTTTGAAACCGGCGCCGACCCAAAGGCTTGTGCGCGCGTCATCGCCAGATTGAATAAGTTGATCCCCATTGTTTCGGCGGTGGATGTCACCGGCCAACCCGTGCTCGCCCAGGAAATGGTGCTGGCGAGACTGCACGCGTTTAATCGCGAGAGCGCGGCCGCCGCCATGCAGGTCGCTCACGATTTCGGCGCGCGCATCGCCGGCCCCGCTCAGGCCGGGCTCGAACTGCAAGCTGCCGCGTGTCCGTCAACGATGGATGAATTCGCATCGCGTCTGAGCCGTTACGGAACTTTGGAGCTGGTGCGCTCGGGCCTGGTGGCGCTTGTTTCCTGAACCACCGGATGGCATGCCGATAGACTGAGATTTGATTCGCCGCCTTTCAATCGCCGCTACAGTTCTTTGCTCTATTCCTTGCTACGCGCAATTGATGACGACCTTGAGTCCGAAGGCTAATTCCGCCTTTGAGCAATACGATGCCAAAGTGCGCGCCGAATTACAACAGCGCTGGCAGGGACGCCGATCTTACCTGTGGCTCGACGAGCATGCACAAGAAAAGAAATCGGCGCACGGAGGGCAGTCTGTCGTACTCCCTATGTCGGATGACGGCAGCGTTTCCGTGCCGGACGGTCTGGTGTACGACTGGCTCGGCGCGATGTTCGTGCCGGGCGCAAAAGTTGAGCAGGTAGTCAACGTCCTCGAGGATTTCAACAAGCATAAAGAGTACTACCCGGAAGTCATCGCGTCTCGAACCGTTGAACGCAGCGGCAATATGGTTCGAGGTCGTTGGCGATTGCGCAAGAAGAGCGCTATCACGGTTGTTCTCGATGCCGACGTTACCGCTCGCTATTCGCAGGACAAGCCTGGCGATTGGCATGGAGAGTCCGCCTCGACGAAGGTCTCGGAAATTGAGGATCCGGGTACGGCAACGGAACGCGAACTGCCTCCCGGACAAGGACACGGATTCCTGTGGCGCTTTACGGCTTATTGGAGCCTGGAGCAAGCGCCCGATGGCGTATACGCGGAATGCCGCACGCTCTCGCTCTCGCGCACTGTTCCGCTTGGGCTTGGATGGGCCGTTCAGCCGATCATCAAAAACATGCCGCGTGAGTCTCTGTTATCGACTCTAGCGGGCACGCGAAAAGCTGTGATTCACAGTCATTAACGGCGATATCACGTAATTCATGTCTGTTGTAGAGGCGAGGCATGCGTCACCCGATGCATCTCATCGGCACTCGTGTTTGCCTCTAATCTGAAGGTTTCCTGAAGTTGTTAAATGTGGTTCACAATGCCTCTTCGTTGCAATTCCTGATTCACTTCATACATCCAAACAGGCAGAGAGCGGACAAAACGCCGCGAAGGAAGAGAGCCGGGAAGGAGGCTCGCTATGTTCAAAAAATTAGGATTGCCCCTATTGATATTGACGGCCGCAGTCGGCCTTTTTCAGCCATCGGTCGCAAGCGCGCAGGACCGCTTCGCAACCCACGATTACGACGGCCGGAGATACACAAACAACAGCTATTTGTCTCGCGGCGATCGAGATAACCGCGAACACTTGCAGCAGGACCGGCGCGAGCATGCGCGACAGGATCATCAACAGGATCGCTGGGCACGAAGCTCCAACCACGATCGTCATGACAATCGCGATCATGGCAAAACTCCGATAAGACGTGAAGGGTACCGGTAATCAGTCCTCTCGCGGCTTCGAGCCGCGACAAAGACTGATACCAGCGTGCGGATGGCGGGCGCCGGGGGGAAGGGCCGAGCCATCCGCGGGACGTGCGGTCCAGCCGGGGGAATCGGACCGGCAGCCCTTTAGATGGACGACACAAGCAAACGATTCGCCGAATCCCGAATAAACTTCGATGTATGAATAGCCTTGTTTTCCGCTGACGAGTTGGGGCATGGCGTCCGGTTCGGGACATAAGCTGCCCGGAAATGAACACTGCCGCCCCACATCTCTTGGTATTCCAGTGCGATCACGATGCAGTTGCCAGCATTTGCCAATTCCCAAACGTGGACATGAAATTGCGATACTGAACCGTCAACGCAATGCAAAGTATCCGGCAAGATTTGCGCTACGGCATTCGCCAATTACGCCGAAGCCCTGCGCATACGCTGCTTGCCGTTCTCATCCTGGCGCTGGGCGCGGGAGCCAATGCGCTGATGTTTTCAGTAATCGATTCGGTGCTGCTGCGACCGTTGCCTTACCCGCACGCACGCGCCCTGGTGGACCTGAAGACACTAAATCCGACGGGAGAAGCGGGCAGCGTTTCTCTTCCGAATTTTGAGGACTGGCGCGCTCAAAGCCATTCCTTCTCCGCCATGGCGGCATACAATCTGCAAAGTTCGTCACTGCGGCCGCCAAACGCCGAGCCACTGCGGGTGGATTCCATCGAGACCACCGCGAACCTCTTCGATGTGCTTGGCACGCGTCCCTTGCTGGGCCGAGCATTTCTGCCCGGTGAAGATAAACCTGGAAAACCATGCGTTCTGGTGTTGAGCGCGAAAATCTGGGCCGATTCATTTGGCGGCGATGCCGGGATGATCGGCAAGACCGCCGACCTCAATGGAAAACCTTGCACGATTGTGGGCGTGATGCCGCGTGGCTTCAGCTTTCCGCAGGACACAGACAGTGGAATGTGGACCACGCTGCATCCTGCTCTGGATCTTGTCCATCAACGAGGCGTGAGCTTTTTGAACGTCATTGCGCGGCTTAGGCCAGGCACGACGCTTTCGGCTGCGCGCTCCGAATCGGCTACCATCGCGCAGCGGCTTGCGTCTACCTATCCCGCCGAGGACAAGGGAAGGCGCATTGAGGCGACGTTATACCAAGACCTGGTGACTGGCGATGTGAGCATGGCTCTTTGGGCTCTGCTTGGAGCAGTCGGTGTGCTGTTGCTGATCACCTGCGCGAACGTGGCCAATCTCCAGCTAACTCGCGCCGTTGCCAGGAAGCGCGAGATGGCCATTCGCGCCGCGCTCGGCGGGGGGCGGCTTCGCATCGGCCGCCAGCTATTCACGGAAAGCCTGCTGCTCGCCCTCGCCGGCACAGGGGCCGGTTTGGCGTTGGCCTACGAATCGTTAGGCATCATCAAGGGCCTTGCTGCCAATATACTTCCGCGCGCAAATGAGATTGAACTGCACGGCGAAGTTTGCCTTGCGCTATTCGGCGTTGCGGGATTTACCGCAGTGCTTTTTGGGCTGGCGCCGATCCTGCAAACGGTGCGGCAAGACATTGAAGCGGCTCTGCGGCAGACCGCAACGGCCGCCGGCGGGAGCCATCGCGCGCAGTGGCTTCGAGATTTACTTGTGGTCGGCCAACTCAGCCTGGCTGTTGTGCTGCTCGCGACCTCCGGTCTGCTATTGCGGACGCTCTACCACCTTCTTCAGGAAGACCGGGGCTTCAATGCGCGGAACGTGCTCACGCTGACGACAAACATCACCGAAAATGCGTACAAAGGCCGCGACCTCGCGACGGCCGTTTATGAACCCGAACTGGATCGCATCCGCCGCCTGCCCGGAGTCCAGTCGGCGGGAGTCGTGACGTTTCTGCCCCTCGGCCACGGTTCCTCATCCTTTAGTTTTGTTCTCCTTGGGCAGCCGTCTCCCGACCCACAGAACCCTCCCCATGCGGCGCTGAACGCCGCGAGCGACGGCTACTTTCGCGCTCTCCAGATTCCGCTAGTCCGTGGCCGTTTCTTCAACGGTAAGGACACGTCGACCACGCCGCGGGTCGCCGTTATCAACGACGTGCTGGCGCGCCGCTACTTTAACGGCCAGAATCCCATCGGCCACCAAATCGCGTTCGACGATCCCGATCCCACCGCTCACCCGCTGACAATTGTCGGAGTGGTGCGGGGTAGCCGTCAACACGCTCTCGCGCAGCCGCCCGATCCGGAGATCTATCTGTGCTACCGGCAGATTCCGCCCGACACTCTCTGGTCGAAATTTCTGCTTCGAACAATCATGGTTTTCGCGATCAGGACCGACGGCGATCCTACGGCTCTGGCACGAGGTGTTCAGTCCGAAATTCATCAGGTGAACTCAAACCAGACGCTCTTTTTCATCGAGACCATGGATAACGTCGTCGCGCACTCGGTTCAGAATCGCCAGCTTATATTGGTCCTGCTCGGAGTGTTTGCGGGGTTGGCCCTGCTCGTGGCGGCGGCCGGATTGTATGCCGTTCTCTCCTATGGCGTGCAGCAGCGGACCCGCGACATCGCCGTCCGCATGGCGCTTGGCGCGCGACTGGGTGACGTGCTCGGACTGATTGTCGGCCGCGCATCGGTGTTGTATGCGCTCGGCCTTGCATTTGGGCTTGCAGGCGCCATTATTAGCGGACAGTTCGTCGCAAAGATGCTCGTCGGCGTGCGAGCGTGGGATCCCCTGACGCTTGGCGCCAGCGGTATTGTCTTGATCCTCGTCAGCTTCCCCGCCGCTTGGTTCCCGGCACGGCGCGCCGCGTCGGTGGACCCAATGACGGCATTGCGAATGGAATAAGAGCGAGTGAAGAAAAACTTGGTGAGCGCGGAAGGAATCGAACCTTCAACCTACTGATTAAGAGTCAGTTGCTCTGCCAGTTGAGCTACGCGCCCAGCGTGCAAGGGGAAAGGCAGGCTGCGGCTACCCGCCGCGTCCATCAGAATAACACAGCTTCCCTCCTAGCCTCTGTTCGAGCAAACCAGCAAACGGCAGCATCTTGCCGACGAGTTATCCGTCTATCGCGCCGCCCCGCCGTCATGGGGATCTGCGGGCGCCGGATGTAGGCTTTTCGCCAAAATGGGTCCATCTCGCGTGATCTGCACCGGTATCATTTCGGCCGATTCAACGTACCGGCCGAGAAACTGCACGCGCGCGATGGCGCCTTTCTGCGTTTCCTGGCGCTGGAACTGGTCAAAGACAAAATTGCCTAGCGAATAGAAGATCACTCCCTGCCCGTAGCATTCCATCGGCTGCGTCACGTGCGGATGATGGCCGATGACAAGCGTGGCGCCCGCATCGATTGCGGCGTGCGCAAAATCGATCTGATTCCGATTGGGTCTCTTTTGATACTCGATGCCATTGTGCATGGAAACGATGAGCACATCGCAGCGGCGGTTCATCTCCGCGGCGTCCCGCTTCATAGTAGGAATGTCAATATCGGCGATGCGATCGTCCGTATTGCGCCAGTTTCCGTTCTTTTGATCGTAGGTATAGGCGAGAAACCCGAACCGAACGCCATGGCGCGTCAAAACAACGCCGCGATGAGCCTCGGCAGCCGATTCGCCGGTACCGACCGGCTCGATGCCGTGGCTTTTCAACCAGCGATACGTGAACTCGACGCCATGGGACCCGCAATCGCGC
This sequence comes from Bryobacterales bacterium KBS 96, assembly GCA_000381625.1. Lineage (GTDB taxonomy): Bacteria > Acidobacteriota > Terriglobia > Bryobacterales > Bryobacteraceae > KBS-96. The sequence continues at coordinate 3,633,170 of KB906767.1, read as the reverse complement.
GAGTGATTGTTTGCAACGGAAGCAATGTCAACGCCGGCCAACAGCAGTCCCGCGATGTTCGCGGGATCTGCGTTAAAAATCAGCCCGTGCTCGGTGCGCTTTCCCTTATCGGAGAACGGCGATTCCAGATTGACGAACGTTAGGTCCGCGGATGCCAGGTACGGAGCGATTTGCCGGAAAGGCCACGCGGGATCTTTCTTCTCCCGGATTCTGCGGCCGACGTCTCGCGTCAGCATCACGTCTCCGGCGAATAGAAAGGTATTCTCGACAGGTGGGCGGATAGCCGGTATTCGCGGTGATAAGACGGGGGGCCCCGAACACGAAGCCCAGACGCTCAACATCGAGGCGAGAACGATGACGGCCCAGATGCGAACGCCGGTCACAGCCTGGCGGATGCCGCGCGATCGATGAACCAGAGAGCACGGGGCGAATTCCGTGCGCCCAACTGGCACGGGTAACGAAGTGGATCGTCCGGGCCCCGAAGGACGTTCCGGAGAGCCTCGGCCTTATCGTCTCCGGCAACCAGCATGACTGTCTTTCTCGCGGCCAGCAGCGCTCCCGGCAGGAGCGTCACCCGGTGCATATCTAACTTCTTCACGTAGACAGCAGCGACGGCATTCTCGCGATCGTTAATCAGAGGTTCGCCAGGAAACAGACTCGCAGTATGCGCGTCGGGCCCCATGCCCCGATGCACGATATCGAACTCAGGCAAGCCGGTTGAAATCTCAAAGTGCGCCTGGATGTCCTTGAGATATAGCGCGGCGCCCTCAGTTGGAGAAAGTTCGCCATGAATGCGGTGTATGTTTGCGAAAGGAACCGACGCCGGCTGAAGAAATCGCTCGCTTGCCGCTTTGAAATTGCTTCGCGAATCGGTCGGGGGGACGCAGCGCTCATCCACCCAGAAGATATGCACATTTGACCAATCGAAGGGAGTCCTGCCAAGCGTGTCGAACATCACGTTGGGTGTCGAGCCGCCGGAAATCGCAATTCTGGCGCGCCCAGAAGCGCTGACGACAGCCCGCAGTTCGTCAAGTATCCAAGCGGCGCATGCGTTCGCAGCGGCTTCCGGGCTTTCCGCGATTTCCAGCGCCTCGTGAGTCATCAGGATCGGATCTCCCCCACTTTTTCGAATGCGGCATCGAAGACGGCGTCCGGTCCGAGCACGGTCAGCTCTTCGTGCATCAGTTCGTAGAGGGACGAGCCCGCCATGCTGATCTGCTGTTCCTTGTCGCCCACATTCAGGCGTATGCAGGTTGGGCCGGTGCGCTCGAGTTCAATCGATGTGTTGCCGGACTTGAGCGAAATGCGGTGGAGCCCCGGCCCGAAGCCTTCTTCGCGTCGAAGCGCTGCGTTTGCTGCGATGCCATTTTCGAGCCATGCAGCCGCGTACAGCGCGCTCGCGGGAGCCACTTCATCGGTATAGGCGATTTCGACAGTGCGAATATTTTTCAGTTCCGAAAGCGCATCGAAATCCTCGAAGGCGTGAGCGATTGTCTGGCGCCAGGGGGTCAGGCGCGTCCATTCCAAATCGCCGACGATACGGCCTCGCTGCTTCCATTCGCGCATTCTTGCCAACGCTTCCGGCACGGGAATGCCGCGCGTATCGACGATTGTTTTGGTCGCTAACGAAAGCACGGATTCGAGACCCACTTGCGCGCGGTCGTTGGCGCTCGATCGCAGCGCCGATTTCTGGCGGCACCAAACCACTACGGGAAGATCCGGGACGATAATGCCGAGAACCGTGGGGCCCACGTCGAGCCATTGATCGGGCCTTGCGGCGATCTCGATCTGCTCACAGCAAATCTGCTGCGCTTTACCAAACGGCTTCCAGCACTGAGCAAAAACGTGCGCGGAGAGTCCTTCGCCGGCACGATCGCTGGACCGCAGTACGATAGCGCGGCTCGGATGCGCGTGCATCAGCTCTGTCAACGTTTGCGATGCCGCAAGGCTCTCCTCGTCCTCATCGTCGGTCGCGACAATGAGGGTCATGGCGCATGCTCGAAGGACCGTCGGGCCTCCCTGATGGCGTTCTTCTTCAGCGAGCGAGGTCCAAACGCGCGCCAGTTCTTTCATAATGCGTTCCGGCTGGGCCGGAAGGGCAACGCTGCTCATGGCGTCCTCCAGACATGGCCTTGGCGCGCCAGCATCTCATCCGATTCTCTCGGTCCCCATGTGCCGGCGTCGTAGTTGGGAAAGTTGAACTTCTGGTTCTGCCAGACATCGAGAATGGGCTGCACAACCTTCCAACTTGCCTCCACCATATCCTGCCGGGTGTAAAGCGTGGGGTCGCCCGTCATCACATCGACGAGAAGAGTCTCGTAGGCCGACGGAGAGCGCTCTCCGAAACTGGAACCGTAGTTGAAATCCATCGATACCGGACGTACACGCATGCCGCTGCCCGGACTTTTCGAAAGAAACCGGAGCGAAATCCCTTCCTCGGGCTGAATGCGCAAGACCAGAAGATTGGGGCGTGGCGCGCGCGGGCCCATGCGCGTTTCCTGCTGAAACATCGCGAGCGGCGGGGCGTTGAACTGAATAGCGATATCGGTAACTCGCTTCGGCAGCCGCTTGCCGCTTCGAATATAGAAAGGCACGCCGGCCCAGCGCCAGTTATCGACAAAGAACGTGCCCGCCGCATAGGTGTCGGTTTGCGATTCCGGATCGACGCCTTCCTCCTGGCGGAAACCCGGCACTTGCTGGCCGCCGATTTTGGCAGGCCCGTACTGACCGGCCACTGCGTAAAGCGGAACCTGCTCCGGCTTCATCACACGGATGGCGCGAAGCAGTTTGGCGCGCTCATCACGCACGTTCGTGGCGTCAAAAACGGTGGGCGGCTCCATCGTCACGGTCGCCATCACCTGTAGCAGATGGTTCTGTATCATGTCGCGCAGCGCGCCGGCTTCCTGGTAGTATGCGCCGCGGCCTTCGACGCCGATCGACTCGGCCGCCGTGATCTGCACGTTGTTTACATAGCGGCGATTCCAGAGCGGTTCAAAGATTCCATTGCCGAACCGGAACGCCAGGATATTTTGGACCGTCTCCTTGCCGAGGTAGTGATCGATGCGGTAGACATCTTCTTCCGGGAAAACTTCGTGAGTCTGCTGGTTCAGTTTGTGCGCGCTTGCCAGATCGTGCCCAAAAGGCTTCTCGATAACAATGCGGCGCCAGCCCTTTCCGCGATTCATGGTGTGTTTTCCGAGTTGCTCAATCACAATCTCGTAATAGCTGGGCTGAGTCGAAAGGTAATACAGAACGTTGTCGCCGGTCTGGTTCTGCTGCTCCGCCTCGGCGAGTTTCTTCTGGATGGCCTGATAGCACCTGGTGTCCTTCAGATCGCCCGCGACATAGTAAAGCGTCTGTTCGAACGACTCCCAGACAGATTCATCGAAGGGAGAGTTTTCGATGAATTTCTGGACGGATTCCTTCATCTTTTGGCGGAAATCCTCGTCGGACATAGGGGTTCGCGAGTTGCCAACCATGGCGAAGTTTTGCGGAATGCGTCGCTCGTAAGCCAACCGGTATAGCGCGGGCAAAAGCTTGCGCTTGGTGAGATCGCCGTTAGCGCCGAAAATCACAATCGCACAAGGCGGCACACGGCGTTCGAAGCGCAGCGGGTCTTGAAACGGATTCGCGTCGGCCATTTGTCACAACGATACCATTGGCATACGCGACTTCGGAACCCTCCGAATGGCATGCAATGCCGGTCTCCCGCGGAGCACATGGAAACTTACTTCGGGAGAATGCGTCCCACTAAGGTAAGATCAAGATTAACCTTCCGTCCTATCCGAGATTGGCTTGGGGAGAGTTTTTCTCTCGCTCCAGAGCCGGTGCCTTAGCAGCAATGCCCAACAAAAAGAAAATTGTCGCGATACTCAGCGACTTGATGTTTATCGCAAAGATACAAGAAGCGGCCAAAAGAGTTGGCCTCGAAACGGTGTTCGTGAAGACGGAGCAGGACGCGCTGGAAAAGGCCAAAGACAATCCCGCCGTCATCATTCTCGATCTGAACGCCAACAATCTGGAGCCGCTTGACGTGATCGAGAAGCTGAAAGCGAACGACGCCACCAGCAAGATCAGCCTGGTCGGGTACGTTTCACACGTGCAGGCGGATTTGAAGATGGCCGCACAGCAGAAGGGCTGCGATGTGGTGCTGGCGCGATCGGCCTTCTCGCAGAATCTGCCGACGATTTTGCGGCGCTATGCCGAACCCGCTTATGAAACCAATCGGTAAAGCGCGGTTTGCCGAAATGAGCCAGCTTTACCAGCCCTCGCGAATCCCCTTTCCTTCCGTTGCAATGTAGGCGCGGCCGGCTACCAGATTTTTGAACTCCTCCACTCGCCCGCTAGGCCATTCGATAACAGCGCGATCCACAACTTTGTGCCGGCCCACACCGAAGGTCACCGGCAACTCGGATTGAGACAGGTAGCTGGAACCGCTCTTCACTCGCCTGGAGCCCTTTAGATCTCCATAGAAAATCCGCACAAGAGCGCCAATACCGCTACGGTTAGACTTCGTGCCCACCAGGCGGAACCGGACGCTGCGGTTCCCCGAGAGCTGATCGTTGCGGTATAGGTAGGCCGGTCCGCGATTTGTGGTGATTAGTACGTCGAGATCACCGTCGTTATCGATGTCGCCGTAAGCTGCGCCGCGTCCGATCTTTGGATTCGCGAATCCGCCGCCGAGCCGATCGGCCACATCGTGCAATTTGCCGGAGCCTCCGTTCAGAAATAGATGCGGCCGTTGTGCATACGGCGTGTCCGTCACCCGCTGCACCACGTCGTCTATATGACCATTGACAACGAGCAGATCGAGATTCCCATCAAGGTCGGCATCGAAAAAGAAGCACCCGAATCCCAAGCTGTGCAGCGTGGCCGGGCCTAAATTGCTACCGGGCGCGAGATCTTTGAATTCTCCATTCTTCGAGCCACGGTAGAGCGCCAGCATCTCACGATCGAAATTTGTAATGACGACGCTGGACCGTCCCGAATTATCGAAATCGGCGACATCCACTCCCATTCCCGCCCGGGCTTTACCATCGGCGCTGAACGCGATGCCGGCGCGAAGCGCCACTTCCTGAAACGTTCCGTTCCGTTGATTGCGATACAGTTTGTTCGGCTGCGTATCATTCGCTACGAAGAGATCCAGCCAGTTGTCGTTATCGTAATCGAGGACGGCCACACCGAGCGATTTCGAACTGCTGTCAAACAGGCCGGCGCTCGCGGTAACGTCTTCAAACGTGCCGTCACCGCGGTTACGAAATAGCCAACAAGTGGTGCCGTGATACGCCTCGGGAGTGCAGTAGGACTTCTGCTTTCCATCCGCGCTGCAGAAGATGTCCACCTCCGGCGACCAGCGGACGTAATTGCAGACAAATAAGTCGAGATAGCCGTCGCGATCGTAGTCGAACCACAGACTCGATGTGGAGAAGCTACGCCGGCCGCCAAGCCCGCTCTGGCGCGTAACATCGACGAACCGCCCTTTGCCGGTGTTGCGGAACAATCGATTTTGTCCGACGGTAGTCACATAGATGTCGGTGAATCCGTCGTTGTTGTAATCCCCGACGGCGATACCTAGCCCGTACAGTTCCACGTCAAGACCCGCCTGGCGCGTAACGTCCGTGAACGTTCCGTTCCGGTTGTTGCGATATAAGCGGAGCGAGCCGTGTCTGCCGCCATGCGGGTGGCCGGGCCAGTCCATTCCGTCGATGAACAGAATGTCTTGAAAGCCATCGTTGTCGTAGTCAATGAAGGCGCATCCGGGTCCGAGAGTTTCCGGCAAGTATTTCTTCCCGAAGGCGCCGCTGTGGTGATTGAAGTGGATGCCGCTGGATTGAGTGATATCGGTGAATCGAAATCCCGGAGCCGCTTCCGCGCCAAGTAGGGTCGCGCCGAAGCAACCCGATAAAAACTTCCGCCTCTCCATTACTCCGCGCCAGGACTTACTGCGGCGCGACCAATCCCTTGCGGATGGCGAACAGCACTAGTTCCGCGGTGCGATGGATATTCATTTTCTCCATGAGGTTCGCGCGATGCACGGAGACGGTATTCACGCTCAGATCGAGCAGAGCCGCAATCTCTTTATTCGATTTGCCTTGCGCGATCAGTTGAAGCACTTGCTTTTCGCGGGCAGTGAGCCGTTCCAGTTCGTCGTCGGATTCAGCCGACGGATATCTCAAACCGGAGCCCATATACCGGCGGCCTTCCGCAACAGTTTTAATGGCGCCAACCAAATCCACATCGATGGCGTTCTTGAGTAGATAACCGCGGGCCCCGGCATCCAGAGCATTCCGCACGTAGTTGTCGTCGGCATGCATGCTGAGGACGAGCACGGCGGTTTCAGGCACGTGCTTCAAAATTTCCTTCGTGGCTTGGACCCCGTCCAACTCGGGCATGGAAAGATCCATCACGACAACCTTGGGCTTCAGATCCTGCGCTTTCTGGATAGCCTCAACGCCATTGCTGGCTTCGCCCACGACGCGAATGAACTCGTCGTCTTCCAGAATCTTTCGAAATCCGCGGCGAACCAAAGCATGGTCGTCGGCTAATAGAACAGTGATGTCGTCAATCATGAGTGGCGGTTTGCGCCTCCTGTCTCTGCTGTGTTAGATACGCCTGACCTTCCTCCTGAGGTAGAGGAAGATGTAGTTTCACTACCGTGCCGCCGCCCAAAGCTTTCTCGACTGAAAGACTTCCGCGGAGCAGTTCGGCACGCTCTTTCATTGCGACAAGCCCAAGGCCGGGTTCGCGAGCCTTCCTATCTTGCACGATACCAACTCCGTAATCCCGGACCGCCGCGGTGAGCTGGTCGGGGCCGAAGTCGAGGCTGACTTCCGCCCGCATGGTTTTCGCGTGTTTCGCGGCGTTGTTCAACGCTTCCTGAACGATGCGGAAGCAATGAATGGCCGCCTGTCCGGTAATGCGCTGAATGTCTCCATTCACATCGAGAGTTGTCTCGATACCGGTCTGCTTTTGAAACAACTGAGTGTACCAATCGAGGCCTTTCACCAGACCGTAGTCGTCGAGCACGGCCGGATGCAGCATTTGCGACAGCGCTCGCATTTTTTCGAGCGTTTCCTGAGTAATCTGGCGAACCTCGGTGAGTTCCGCGCGAAGCGGTGAATCCGGCGGCAAACCTTTTCGCTCCGCGCGCCCGAGCATGGCGCCTACTGCTGTCAGGATCTGCCCGAACTCATCGTGCAGCTCGCGCGAGACCGACCGCAGCACTTCCTCTTGCACCGTAATCAATTTGGCGGCCAGAATCCGGCGCTGCTGGGAAAGCGATTCCACTTCCGCAAACAGCCGCTTGATGGAATCGATCAGATAAAGGCTGGTCAGAATGATGCCCACAAGCATCGCTGCAAGGAAGGCGTAGATATTGCGGCCCACACGATTGTAAATGATCGCCACACGCGCGGCGGCTTGCTCTTCCGCCTCGTTATTCTTAAAAAGCAGCCGGGCGACCACGCTTGCAAGGGCCGATTGTTGCGCGGGCAAAGTAGTCGCGGCCAGTTGCTGCGCGCGCTTCTCCTGTCCCGCTTTGGCAAACGCGAACGTTTCCCCCGTGGTTTGCCAGAACTGCCGCAGAGCGTTTGTCAACTCTTTCTGCTGTTGCGGAGAACGGTTGTCGGGCGAGAGTCGCGCCTCGGTCTTCAGGGCGTCTTCGAGATCGGCCCGCTTGCCCGCGAGTTCGTTTTCATAAGCGGCGATGCCATACGGTTCGCCGCCCGAAGCCATATCCCGCAGCGCAAGTCCAATCTGGCTCAAGTCGTTCTGCATCCGAAGGAGTTGCAGGGAATCCCGCCGGTTGCGATCGATGGTGTCGGTCTGTAATTGGCGCAGGCCGTTCAGTTGACGAAGTGTGTACCAGGAATACACCGCGACAGCGGCCAGTGTAACCAGCAGCCCAACCAGCAAGCGCAGAGTTGGGGACTTAACCATAGAATTTAATGATTACCAGCTATCGGCGCGCATTCGCATCCGCCGGACAGATTTCCACGAGAGCCACACTACTTTCATGCTACGACTCCCTTGCCCTCAACAACTCTGACGTATTTGTTGAGCGGAGGGTTGGTGATTCGGTCCACTTGTTTACTGGGGCCGGGCCAGTGGATTTCAACCGAGTCGATTTTTGCCGCCTTGCCGATGCCGAGAACCTCGCGGGGATCATGTGAAGAAAGATAGCTGCCGCCGTTGTTCTTCAAGCGATGACGAACTTTACCGCCCGCCGTCCAGACGATCCGCGCGCCAACCGCGTCACGATTGCAAGTAACTCCTTCGAGTTTCAGCCCGAGCCAGTTGTTGCCCTGGGCCGCGTTATTCTTCAACAGCACCGGCGCGCCCCCGTTGTTGCAGATAAGGACATCAATGGCTCCATCGTTGTTGTAGTCGCCAACCGTTAACCCCCGCGCCGGGAACATGCGATGGAACGCGGGGCCGCCTCGATCGCTAACGTTGTGCAGCTTGCCATCTTCTCCTTGATGAAAAAGCAAAAGCGGCTCTTTATACCGGACCTGCAGCGAATAGTTCTCAATCATGTCGTCCGGATGGCCATTTGCCAGGATCAGATCAATCGCTCCGTCGTTGTCGTAATCGAAATACTTCAGCCCCCATCCACTCAATAACCGGGTGGCCTGCGCCACGCCGTCGACATGGGCGACGTCGCGAAATGTCTCGTCCTTGTTGTTCTGATAGACGGAGAACATCTCCTGATCGACATTTGCGACAAACAGATCCTGCCACCCATCGCCATTGACGTCGGCTGCGTCGACCCCCATTCCGGAACGCGGCTGCCCGTTGTCGCTGAACCCCACTTCTGCCTGTAACGCGATCTCTTCCCATTTCCACGTTCCGTTCGGGCCAGGGCCGCGGTTCATAAACAGGAAATTCTGAACGGTGTCGTTGGCGACGAACAGATCCATTCGTCCGTCATTGTTGACGTCGGTTGCGACCACGCCGAGGCTCTTGCCGATGGCCTTCGCGATATCCGTCCCTTTGCCGACCTCGGTGAAGGTGCCGTCTCCGTTGTTGTGATAGAGGAAACTTGGCGTTCCCCTGAAAATGCGCGGAATGCAGTAATAGTGCCGGTGGAGCTTGTTGTCGCCGCATTCGAACTTATGAGTAGACGAATAATCGACGAAACTGCAAACAAAGAGGTCGAGCTTGCCGTCATTGTCGTAATCGAACCAGACGGCGCTCGTGGTCCAGCCAGGGGTCGTCAGGCCGGCCTTTTGGGTAACGTCCATGAACGTGCCATCATGATTGTTCTTGTACAGAATGCAATTCCCGTATGAAGTCACAAAGATGTCCGGCCAGCCGTCGTTGTCGTAATCGCCAACAGCCACGCCCATGCCGAACGTTCCACCGGTAACGCCGGCCTTTTCAGTGACATCCGTGAACGTGCCGTCGCGATTGTTTTTGTACAAGGCGTTGCGAATGGGTTTGGGCGGCGTCCAGAAGTCGCATGGACCGCTGTTCACCATGTATATGTCCATCCATCCGTCGTTGTCGAAATCGAGAAAGGCGCAGCCCGGCCCCATCGTTTCGGGCAGATAGCGGTTGGGCGACATTGCGTTTTCGTGTTTCCACTCAATGCCGCTCGACGAAGGAAGCTGCTCAATGAATAGGGGCGCCGCCACGGGCGCGACGCCTTGGGCTCCAAGCAGCCGTGAGGCGCCTAACCCTACGCCAAACCACATCCATTCTCTTCTAGTGAACTTCATTTATGTGCTATCTTGCCGGTCCGGAAAGGCAATTATGGAGATGCCGGCGTGAGTCGCTTAACTGCCGATTATAGGACGCTCGCGGCGGCCGCCGCTAAAACAGGAGGAGGGAGCCCGCGATTTCGGGGCGCGTGGACGTCGAGCCGGGCAATGTTAACTTGACGGTCGCGCAACGCCGTACCTACAATGAGGATATCAGCCGGACAAGGAGGATCAATGTTACGATCCATCGGCCTTCCCGAGCTTTTGATCATTCTCGTAGTCGCGGTGCTGCTGTTTGGCGGCAAGAAGATCCCCGAGGTGGCCAAAGGTTTGGGCGAAGGTATTAAGCATTTTAAGGGCGCTTTGAAGAGCGACGAGGAACCTGAAGAGAAAAAGCAGGCCTGAAACAGATGACCGGCGCGCGCTCGCACGTTGAGCGCGGCCATCGTACGAAAGAGTTCTAAATGAAGCAAAACCCCCGCGATAGCCTCGCGGGGGTTTGTTCTATGCCGGCTGTTTGTCTACGCCTTTTTCTTTGGCGGTACGATGGAGTCCTTCACCGACTTGGCAATCCGGAACTTCACGACTTTTTTAGCCGGAATCTTAATTGCTTCGCCCGTCGCCGGATTACGCCCCATGCGCGCCTTGCGGTCGCTGCGGACCAAGCGCCCAATGCCGGGCATCACGAACACGCCGTGTTTTTTGGTCTCCCGCACGGCCATCGCCGCAAAGTGTTCCAGAAACTGCTTGGCTACTTTGTTGCTGACCTCGCACGCCTCCGCCAGTTCTTTGACGATCGCAGTTTGGGTCATTCTTGTCTCGGCCATCTTGATCTCCCTACAGAATCAAACGTTAGTTGTTGTGGTGAACTCGCATCCCGCATTCTGCCTGTGCTTTGTATTCAAACAGAATTGCCAAGAAATGTTTGAGTCCCTCTAATCCTACTCGATCATAAGTTAGCCGCTACCTCTTGTAAAGCGGAAAACGTCAAAAAGTGCTGATTTTCGGCGTTTTTTTGTTCCGAGTAGGCTCAAAAAGCCTATAAAATCGCAACTCTGAGAGTTTCGGGCGCTTCGCAAGCAGTATGGACGGGCGTTCCGGCGGGCAAAATGGGGGCTCCAGCGCCCACGGCGCAGCGGGTACAGGCCCCGGAGACCACTCGGCTGCGGGGGAATGCCACGCGGCTTCGGCTAGAAGAGCTAACCTGTGAAAGTTGAAGCCGCCAGAGCCAGAGACCACCTATTCATGACACCCTCGAGCGCCCGAAACCCGCTCAGTCGTTCAATTGCCGATGTAGCACCAGCGACAGTGCACGGGCCAGCGCCCCGGCTGGATGCGACAGATCTCTACATAAACCGCGACCTGAGTCTGCTTGCTTTCCAGCGGCGCGTTTTCGCCGAAGCCGCCAGCGCCTCTAACGCGTTATTGGAGCGTTTCAAATTCATATCCATCCTCGGATCGAACATTGACGAATTTTTTATGGTCCGGGTTGCCGGGCTGTGGCAGCAAATTGAGACGCGCAATCTGGAGTTAAGCATCGACGGCAAATCGCCCGGCGTTCAGCTTGAACTCATCCGGCAGGACGTCACCGCGCTGATGGACGAAATCTATTCGCTCCTGCGCGACGATCTCACTCCGGCTCTGCGAAAAGCCGGCATCGCCATTTTGAAGCTTGAAGAGCTGAACCCGCAACAGGAAGCGGCCGCCGCCGACTACTTTCATCGAATTGTCTATCCGGTGCTCACGCCGTTGGCGGTCGATCCGGGCCGCCCGTTTCCGCATATTTCGAATCTGAGTTTAAATGTGGCGGCCGTAGTCACAAACGGGGATGGCGTGGAGCGTTTTGCGCGCGTGAAGGTGCCGGGCTCGCTCCCGCAGCTCGTGCCGGTTCCGGCGCCGCAGGGGGAACTCGCATTCGTCTGGCTAGAGCAATTGATTATCGACAGTATCGGAACGCTCTTTCCAGAGATGGAGATTGTTGAAACCAGCGTTTTCCATGTGACCCGCGACGCGGAGCTCGCTATTCAGGAGCTCGAAACAGACGATTTACTCGAAAGCATTCAGGAAGCGGTGTGGAGGCGCCGGTTCCGCGACGCGGTGCGGCTGCAGATCCATCATGCAATGTCGCAGAAGCTCATCGACCTGCTCACGATGAATCTCGAATTGGATCACAATGACGTGTACCGGGTCGATGGGCCGATTGATCTCAGCCGGTTTCGCGCACTGTTGAACCTGGAGCGGCCGGATCTCAAGGACCGGCCCTTCACGCCGTCCGTTCCCCAAGGATTAGTCGTCGCCGCGAAATCCGACATGTTCGCGCTGATTCAGCAAGCGGACATTTTGCTGCACCATCCGTACGAATCGTTCCAGCCGGTGGTCGACTTCCTGCGCGTTTCCGCCCGCGACCCGGACGTGATGGCCATCAAGATGACCCTGTACCGGGTTGGTCCGAAATCGCCTATTGTTGAAGCGCTGCTCGAAGCGATCGAGAACGGCAAGCAGGTGGCCGTCCTGGTGGAACTGAAGGCCCGTTTCGACGAGGAGAGCAATATCGAATGGGCGCAAAAGCTCGAAGGGGAAGGCGTCCATGTGGTCTATGGACTGCTCGGGTTAAAGGTACATGCAAAAATCGCAATGGTAGTACGGCGGGAGGGCGCCGCGATCCGGCGGTATCTGCATTTAGGCACGGGTAACTACAATCCGCAAACTGCCCGGCTCTATACAGATCTAGGTCTGCTCACGTGCGACGAGGAAATCGGCGCTGACGTCAGCGACCTTTTCAATCACCTCACGGGCTATTCGGCGAAGAAATCGTACAGAAAATTGCTGGTTGCTCCACACAGCCTCCGGGGAGGACTGGAGCACCTGATCAAACAGGAAATACTCGAGCATAAGAAGAGTGGCGATGGACACATCATTCTGAAGATGAACGCGCTCGAAGACGCCGGCATGATCCGGTGGCTTTACGAGGCGTCGAAAGTGGGCGTGCAGGTGGATTTGATTGTACGCGGCGTCTGCTCGTTGCGGCCCGGCATTCCCGGCGTCAGCGAGAACGTCCGCGTGAAGAGCATCATCGGCCGTTTTCTGGAGCACAGTCGTATCTTTTATTTCCGTAACGGAGGAAATGAGAAGATCTATCTCGGCAGCGCCGACATGATGCCTCGAAATCTCAATCGGCGGGTCGAGGTGCTCTATCCGATTGAATCCCCTAAGCTTGCCCGGCGATTGCGGGGCGAAATCCTGCAACGCTATCTTGACGATCAAGCCGGCTCCTGGCTGATGGCGTCCGATGGCGCGTTCACGCATGTTCCAAAGCAATCCGGAAAGAAGCTATTCAGCAGCCAGGGCTGGTTTATGGAGCATCATGGCGGATAGCGGCGGCTTTCTTTACCGGTCCTTTACTTCACCTTCAATAGTTCGCAATCGACTGCATTGAACCAGACGCAAGAGCCTGAGGCTTCCGAGCTTCGCATCGCAGTCCTCCCGGTTTACGGATTATTTACATCGAATCGACACCCTTATTGGCGCTACTTAATACGATTTGTTTAGCGCCATATCGATGGCCGGTTCAATATGATGTACGAAGTAAAGGCAACACCAAGCCGTAGAACGTACTTAGTGGGAGCCATCTACGGCCTCACATCGTTAATTGCCGCCGCATTAGGCGTACCGGCACTCATTTACCTGTTTCACCCCCGCCGCGAAACTGTAAGCACCGGGTGGGTCGATGCCGGCGATCTTGTACAGATCCGCCCGGAATCCCCCCGAGAAGTGACATTCCGCAGCAATCGCGTGGATGGGTGGAAGATCCGAAGCGAAAAAGGGAGCGCGTGGGTCGTCAAGAACGACGATGGAACGATAACGGCTTTCTCGCCTTGGTGTACGCACCTGGGCTGCGCCTATCACTGGGAAGTAGCACGCCGTGCCTTTGCGTGTCCATGTCACGGTTCATGGTTTTCAATTACAGGGAAAGTGATCACCGGTCCTGCATCGCGGCCACTAGATCGATATGAAACCAGGCTCGAAGGAACACGGATCTGGATTAAGCCCGTGCGGCAGGCGCGAGGAATTTAGCAATGAAAGGCGTCGCTCGTCGCGCTGCGGACTGGATAGAACAGCGTACGGGTTTCGAGACATTTATCCGCAGCTTCCTGTTTGAAGATATTCCGGCATCAACAGGTTGGCCTCACGTCTTCGGAAGCATCGCGATCTTCCTGTTTCTGACCCAGGCATTTAGCGGAATTTTGCTGGCTTTCAATTTCGCGCCCACGCCAGGAGAAGCGTATAACAGCCTGACTTATATCATGCGCTCTGTTACCGCGGGGCGGATGATACGTGGGTTGCACCATTGGGGCGCGACCATGATGATCGTGGTTGTAGCGATTCACATGGTGCAGGTGTTTCTCTACGGCGCCTACAAAAAGCCGCGCGAAACCACATGGGTTGTAGGTGTGACACTGTTCCTGATAACGCTTGCATTTGGACTTACCGGGTACCTTCTTCCCTGGGACAATAAGGCCTACTGGGGAACCAGCGTAACGGCCACAATCGCCAGTCAGGCGCCGTTTATTGGGGGATATTTGCGGCGATTGATGGGCGCCGAGGACGGGGTCGGCGTAGTGACGTTCGCACGTTTTTACGACCTTCACACGCTGATCCTGCCTGGGCTGATGGCCTTGTTGGTCGTCGTTCACATCTATCTGGTAAGGCGTCATGGGATCGCTCCGGCGCCTTCGGACGAGCATCCGTCCGTTAAATTCTTTCCACGCCAGGTCTTTCGCGATACCGTTGCGATCTTTATCACTTTCGTGATTTTGTTTCTGGCAAGTCTGCTGATCGGCGTGCCGCTCGAGAGACTGGCCGACCCGACCGACACCACCTACATTCCCAGGCCCGATTGGTACTTTCTCTTTCTTTTTCAAGCCTTGAAATTCTTTCGCGGGCCGCTAGAGCCCATCGGGAGCGTAGTGCTCCCGACCGCGTTCATCGCAGTACTGTTCGCCGTTCCGTTCCTGGATCGCAGCCGGGTCCGGCGGCTACGCCAGCGTACCGCCGCCATCGCCATTACGATCCTTGCAATCGCAGGCTGGGGCGCGCTTACAATGGCGGCCATTATCACAACTCCATCCGCTAATACAGATGGATTGACTTCCAAAGGCGATTCGGAGAGTTGGGCGTCGTTCTCACCAGAGGAATTGGCCGGAGTCGGCTATTTCCGGCAGGAACACTGCGAGTCCTGTCATAACTTGATCGATGGCGATCCGAAAGTCGGCCCCAATCTGGCCAGCCTTCCCGTGCGCCGTTCAGCGGAGTGGATGATCGAGCATTTCAAAAATCCGAGCCAGCTCATTCCGGGGAGCAATATGCCGCCAATTCACTTGCCGGATGCCGGACTGAACGCCCTCTCCGCTTTTCTGCTGAAGCTCACGCCGGAGAATGCGGCGAGACTGATGAGCGCTCCCTCGAATGCGTCGGACGGGGCTGAAACATTCGTGACAAGCGGGTGCGGCGGCTGCCATAAGGTAAATGGAACCGGCGGCGACATGGGGCCGCCCCTCAACGGAATTTCGAGCCGGCGGTCCAAGGAATGGATCGCGCGGCATTTCGACGATCCTCAAAAGCTGTCGCCCGGCAGTATTATGCCGCCTTACCGCTTTGCCCCATCCGACCAGAGCGCGCTCATTTCCTATTTGTTCTCACTTCCGGCTCATTGACAGAATTGGAGTCTCGGAAGAAAAGCTGAGGAACTCAAAAGCGGTGAGCCGGAGAAGAGAAGCTTCGAAGCCTGATTGCTCGAAGCGCAAAACCCGCACCCTCTCGTGCGGCGGCTCTGAATGCAGGTTGCCTTGGCAGGGCGCCGCCTTGCGCAAGCGGGCGGGTTCGGGCAAATGGCTTAGGGACAGCCGAGCTCGTTTCTGGCGGAGGAAGAGGGATTCGAACCCCCGAACGAGTCACCCCGTTAACGGTTTTCAAGACCGCCGCCTTCAACCACTCGGCCATTCCTCCATATTCAAGGTAGCGAACTCGTGGTGGATTCCGCAATCCGAGCCAGATCTGCGCCTCATCGGACTCGCGAAAATTGATCAAGGTCATTGCGGAAGCAATTTTTCAATTTCCAGCGCCACCTGCTTCGCTTGTAAACTAGCCCCTTCGCTGTTGAAGTGAACATCGTCGGAATGCAAATCCTGATGCGCGGCCATTAGCGTGGACAAATCGTCGATAGGAATTCGCTCACGAGCAAAATACTTCTGCGCGATGGCATTCCGGGCGCGGATACGAGCGTTGGTTGCACCGGCGCCTTGATCTTTTCGTACGAGCGTCGTGCTCGCCCAAATCAGCTTGGCGCCGGGCGCGTCCTTGCGAATCTCTTTCAGCAGTTCCGGCAAATACTTTCGATACTCGTCCTCCGAATAGCCCCACCCGTGCATTCCAATATTGAAATGGATCACGTCGAATTTCGCTTCCGGCAGAAAAGCGTGAAGTTCCGCCGTGAGCGCTGGATCGCCTACCGCCTTTGACGTGGCAATGCGAGCGCAATATGCCTTACCTCGCAGGTTCTGTTCGACTCCTTTGTAATAAGCCCGTGTAATCGAATCACCGATCAGGAGGACGCGGGGAAGTTCGTGACGGTTCATGTCAGGCATCCAGACGTCGCACCATTCGATATCCTCACGCTTCACTTGTCTATTCCGAAACTTACCTGCGGCATACGCCGACGCCGAAACGCCTGAAACCACAAGCGCCGTCAGAAGTATTGCTTTCGCGCGAAACATTGTTTTCAATGTAGCTAAGCCATCACTGGCAGAGCCTGGCGTTCGCCGGCGCGAGGTTAGCTCGCCACAGTCTCCACAACGTGAAACTGACGGCGAACGTCCTTTGGAGTAAGTCCTCTGACCTTCTTGAATTGGCGGTTAAAATTCGAATAGTTACCGAATCCTACTCGAAAACTGATCTCCAGAAGACTGAGGTCGGTTTCAATCAACAGCCGCGCGGCGGCGGCGACCCGAAGTTCGGTGACATAGGTAGTCAAGGTGCGCCCGGTCGCGCGCTTGAAAAATCTGCACAGCGAAGCCTGATCCATGTGAATGAGGCGTGCCAGTGCCTTGAAATCGACCTCTTCGTTGAAAGAACGCTCCAATTGCCGGCAGAGGACGTTGATTCGTTCCTGATCGTCAGGGCGGCACAACGGAAGGACATGGCCCGTCGATAGGCGCTGTGCGCCAGGATCGTTCGCAAGATCGCAGAGAATCGATAGCAGCAGAATCACACGGCGCGTTGGGGGTAACGAAGAGAGCTGCATGAATCTTTCCGCCGCATCCCGGCCAGCGGCGGTGTGACCGAATCCTAGACCCAAAGCGGACGACTTCAGAAGCCGCGCAATTGGCGCCATCTCGTCTAATTCAAAAAAACCAGGTCCGAGAAAATCAGGCCGGAACTGAGCCACAACCGCCGTATGCCTGGGGCGGAGATCCGAGGCTGCGGCAGCAGACCGCCAGCTATGAGGCAGGTTGGGCCCCAGCAGCACAAAATCACCCGGTCCGTAATCGGCGCTGCTGTCAGCGACGAAGCGTCGGCCGCTGCTATCCACAATCAGAGTCAATTCAAATTCCGGGTGATAATGCCAATCAAAAGGGAAGCTCTCGTCTCTACGCTCGAACAAAAAGAGGGAGGATGTTCCCATCGGAATCTTTTCAAAATAGGCCTTCATCCCTGCCTCTCCCGCGAGCGCCGTGCAGTGGGCGATGTCTGTGATTATTATTACCTTTGCAAACCCAGTACACAAGGTGGTCAATCGGCGGAAGGACGCGCTCGGTCTGGCGGGCTACGCTCAAGCATTGTTCGTTTAGCAACGCCTGCACGGGGATTATGCAAAAAGCGCCTTCAGAAGAAGCTGTTCGCAAACTAGCGGAAGGATACCGAGGATTTGCTGGTCTACCTCCCCTCGCCGGTCTCGATTCGATCGACCGGGCGATGACGAAGGGACTAACGATCCGGGAATCGGTGCAGCGACTCAAACGAGTTCGCTGGGCCATGAAGCGATTGCACGGTATCTTTACTTCGCGAATTGCGGCGATGCCCATTTACGAGCTGAAGATGGCTTTCAGCCTGCACGCCTACTATTGTGCGGAACACGTAGCCGCAATTGCCGAACGTGTTCGGGAAATGCGCCAGCCACCCTATGGCCTGGAGGCTTCGCCAGAACCTATTCTGGATGTTTTCTTCGATGAAATTCAGGCGGCGCCTAGCACCGCGGCGCTAGTTCTTGGCCTCTATCGGGAAGCCGTGCCGGCGGTGCTTCGAGCTTTGCAACGATTCCTCTCCGAGACGAACAGGCTCTTCGACCATCCAAGCTATCGATTGTGCAGGTTGGCTTCGCTCGAAATGCGGGAGATAGAGGAATACGGACAACAGGCAATCAAATGCCTCGTAGTCGATGAAGATCGAGAAGCTCTATCCGGCTGGCTCGATACGCTCGGACGGATTCTGTCGTCCGCGGGAGATTTGGATGGAACCTCCGATTCAAATGAGACTGAGTTCGAGCGCATGTTTTCCGCCGCTCCTTATCGCTATGACGGCGTTCCGAAGCGCGACCGGCGATTCAAGGACCCATACAACATGGGAGTCAACGCCGAAGCAATGTTGTTCGATCCGGATGTCGAGCCATTGCCCAAATCCATCATGCTGTATTTCAAACGCATGCGCGAGATTGACGTGCCGGAGGTGATCTCCAGTATCCTCTCCGAGAACAACGGGCGCTCGTGGGAGTATTACCGCGACATGACCCGCCAATTGTGGGACGAGGCACGTCACGCGATGATGGGCGAAGTCGGATTTGCCTCCTTGGGCATCGACTGGAGCGAGGTTCCGCTAAACCTCACCTGGTCTCTGGAACTAAACACGAAACTCGATCCTCAGGAACGTCACGCCGTGCTCTTCACGATTGAGCAGGGATTAATGCCGAAGAAGAACGGCAAAGAGTATGAATGGCAAGTGGCGCTCGGGACCGCGGACCGCCTGACTGCGTTGATTCAGGACTATGACTGGGCCGACGAAGTTCTGCATGCCCGGATTGGCCGCCAATGGCTGGTTCCGGAATTTGGTTCGCAAGCGGAGGCCCAGGCGTTCGGCGACGAAGCGTGGTCCCGCGCCACCGCGGATTGGGCGGCATGGCGTGACAAAGGCCTTACCGAGCATCGGAACTGGTGGCCCGACGTCTACCGCTCAGCCTGCCGGCACTGGGGCATCGAGCCCGAGCCGGAATTACTTGCCTACAACGCTACGTACGAGAACACACGAGCGGATTTAAAGCGAGTTTCCGGTTAGAACAAATCGGCCTCCCAAGCCAGTTATCCACAAATTTCTTATGCTGCTGCAGTTTCCGACAAACGATTCCGAAGTCAATCTCGATACCGTCTACGATGCGGTTGTTGTGGGGTCGGGAGCGGCGGGCGGTATGGCTGCTCATGTGCTGACTCAACACGGTTTGAAAGTGTTGTTGCTCGAAGCAGGCAAGCAGGTTGACACGACTAAAACCCTGCATTCCATGCAGTGGCCCTACGACCATCCGCGTAGAGGCGACATGCCGCCGGATTATCATGCACTTACTTTGAATGAGTACAGTCTGCGCCAGATCGTGTCTGCCCAGAAATCTTCCTATAAACATGTGCGGTGTTACATACAGACCTGGCGCAATTCCGATTACAGCAAAGATTTACTGGTGGAAGAGAAGCAACACCCTTACACCGGCACAAGATACACGTGGGCTCGTTCGCGTGTAGTGGGAGGGAAGACCAACCTATGGGGTCGTCTCGCTCTACGTCTCTCGGACTACGACTTCAAGGCGCGGGACCACGACGGTTATGGCGAGAACTGGCCCATTTCTTATGCCGACCTTGCTCCTTACTACGACAGAGTGGACTTATATCTGGGTATTTCCGGTCACCCGGAGAACCTGCCGCAAATGCCGGATGGACAGTTCCAACGGCCGTTTAAGCTCAATACGGGAGAACTGCGTATGCGCGAAAGCCTGAAACGCATGGGCCGCGTGCTTACTCCCTACCGCGCCGGCGTCACTACTGACGGCTTAAAGCACAACAAATACCGAAGCAAGTGCTATGGGCGCGGCGCATGTAATCGTCATGTCGGCGGTTGCGACATCCATGCCGCTTTTGACTCCCCAACTGGTCTGATCCGGCCTGCAATGGACACCGGCAATCTCACGCTGCGCCCTAACTCGACTGTGTATGAAGTGACGGTCGATAAGAACACCGGAAGAGCGACAGGCGTATCGTTCTTGGATAGCAACAATCGAAAGAGCTACACAGTAAAGGCGAGAGTTGTCCTGCTGGGCGCCTCAACGCTCGAATCCACACGCCTGCTGCTGCTTTCGAAGTCCCGTCTGTATCCCAATGGCCTGGGCAATTCTAGCGGGCGAGTCGGGCATCATCTTTGCGAGCACATCATGGGGCCGTCGGTGGTCGGTTACGTGAAAGAGCTTGTGGGTAAGCCTCGAACACTTGACGATGGGAGGCCGGGTGGATTCTACATCCCTCGTTTTCGCAATGTGACTGACCGCCGCTCCGATTTCATTCGCGGTTATGGATTCGAAGGCACAAGCGGCTGCGGCATGATTCCCGGAACCACCCATATGATTCCAGGTTTCGGTAGCGAGTACAAGCGTAAAGTACGGGACTACGCGGGCGCAACCTTTCAAATTGGCGGGTTCGGTGAAGTGCTGCCGAGATATGAGAACCAAATTGACCTAGACCCAGAGGTAAAGGATGCGTGGGGAATTCCGGTCCTTCGCTTTAATTACCATTTTGGCGACAACGAACGAAAGATGGCCGCCGACATGGCCGCTTGCGGCCGCGAAATGTTTGAAGCAGCGGGTTTTGAGATCCTCTCCACATCTCAAGAGCTGCTACCCGAAGGCTGGTCCATTCACGAATTAGGCACATCGCGGATGGGCAGCGATCCGAAAACGTCCGTGGTAAACCAGTTTCAACAGTCGCATGACGTGAAGAATCTCTTTGTAGTGGACGGCGCCAGCTTTGCCTCGGCATCGGCGCAAAACCCGACTTGGACCATTCTGTCTCTTTGCTGGCGCTCCTGCGACTATCTGGCGGATCAGCTCAGAAGAGGAGAAATCTGAGATGGACCTTGTTTTCGACCGGCGGCAAGTTCTATGCAGGGTACGATGTCCGATAGCGTTCAGATTGCAAATCTGCTACATAGGTTAATCAATTTGGACGGTGATATTTATCTTTCCAGATGTTAGCATTCATCATAAGCTTCTGGTTCAAACTGCCTGTGCTCTCAGGCGGAGAGGTCATCAATCATGTTAGTCGGAAAAAAGTTGGGGAATAGTGCAAGCGCTTCGTTAATAAGACGTGCTGCGCAAATGGCAGCCGCTCTGGTGCTGAACCAGAAGCAACGTAGTTGCTTTGTGCTAGCCGCCGTACTGCTGTTGGCGGCCGGAATTGCTCTTGGGCAGGCTGTGTTCGGAAACATTTCCGGAACAATTCAGGACGCCAGCGGCGCAGCGGTCGCGAGCGCCAAGATCACAATTACCGATCTTGACCGGGGAAGTGTGTACAACGTGCAAAGCAGTAGTGACGGAAACTATTCGCAGACGCACCTGCTCGCTGGACAATATCAGATTGTCGTAAGCGGCGCTGGTTTCGGCTCGTACACCGCCAATGCTACCGTGCAGGTGGATACGACGACCCGGCTGGATGTGACGCTGACACCGGCCAATGTCAAAACCAGTGTCAATGTGACGGATGCGACTCCGCTGCTGACCGCCGACCGCGCGGAAATAGCGACTACCCTGACGGGGAAGCAGGTGCAGGAACTACCTGTACTAGATCGCAACGTGACCAACCTCCTACTGCAAATTCCAGGCACTCAGCTAAACACCTCCTTTCAGATTGCCGCTAGTGAGAACCCGCAAGGAGGCTTGCAGGTCAACGTGAACGGGCAATATTTCACGGCCAATGGCTTCCTACTGGACGGCACGGAAAATCAGAGCGCAATCCTCGGCATCGCGGTCATCAATCCGAATATTGACGCTTTGCAAGAATTCAAAGTCAGCACAAGCAACTACGATGCGGAGTTCGGGTCTGCATCGGGCGCCCTTGTCCAGGCCACTACGAAATCGGGAACGAACCAATGGCACGGATCGCTATTCGAATATTTGAGGAATGACGTCGCCAATGCAGCCGACCCGTTCACGAAGCTGAATCCGCCGCTGCGCTGGAATCAATTCGGCGGATCGGTGGGCGCTCCCATCGTGAAAGATAAGCTGTTCGGGTTCTTCGACTATCAAGGGACACGCCGCCGGACCGGTGGCTCCGTGCTGACAACAGTTCCGACGGCCGCCGAACGCACGGGCGACCTCACTTCCCAACTGGGTTCATACATTTGCGCGGACGGCAGCGTGTCTGCCGCGGGTTGCGCCAGTCCGGCGCTTGTGCAGACCACCGAAGGCGCCATGGTCGCCGCGCGCGCTGGAATGGTTTTCGACCCCAATACCGGCAACCCGGCAACCGGAGCCGGCCGCCAGGTATTTTCGCGCAATGGCGTAGTCAACATGGTTCCCGTCGCAGCGCCCATGGCAAATCTTCTCGCAAAGCTGCCTCTGCCGAACAATGGCACGGATATTTTCAACAATTACATCAGCGAGGGCGGGCAGCGGTTTGATACAGATCAATATGACGGGCGCGTGGACTACAACCTGAGCGGCACGACCCATGTATTTGGGCGGTATACCTTAGCTGGATTTGACAATTACTCGCCGGCGGCTTTCGGCGACGTGGGAGGCGGTCCAAGCGCCTTCAACTTTTCGGGTAACTCGATTGATCGTAACCAAAGCCTGGCGGTGGGTCTCGATCATACATTTAGCCCGACGTTGATTACAGATGCGCGCTTCGGCTTTTATCGTTACCGGATTCGCGTCGAACCGAACGATGCCGGGACAAACCCCGCTCAGGAAGCAGGCTTACCCGGTCTGAATACCGGTTCAGAGGCCACGACAGGGATGCCGGCCTTTTATATTCAAGGAAACGGCGGGTTCGATTTCGGGTACGCGCTCGGCGTGAATGCTTGCAACTGTCCGCTGAAGGAAACCGAAAATCAGTTCCAATGGGTGAATAACTGGACGAAAATCGCGGGCAACCATACCATTAAGTTTGGCGTCGACATCCGGCGTGGGCAGCAGCAACGAATTCCCAGCGATTCGCATCGCTCCGGCGAAACCTATTTCAACGATTCGACCACCGGAGATCCGGTCCTCGACCAATTGGCTGCCGGCAGCGCATCGACCGGGTCGGCTCTGGGCGCGTATTTGGTTGGATCGCCAAGTAGCTTTTCGCGATACTACACAGGATCGGATTACTACCCCGGACTTCGCCAGACGCGAACGTTTGGGTTTATCCAGGACTCCTGGCGCGTTACACCAAAGCTGACAGTCAACTACGGACTCCGCTACGAGAATTATCTGCCACAAACGGCGGCCAAACCTGGAGGGGCCGGCAGCTTCGACCCTTCCACCGGCGAGGTGCTTGCGGCTGGCATTGGCTCTGTCCCCCTCAATATGGGTGTGCATGCCTACAATGTCGGTTTTGCGCCGAGACTGGGCATCGCATATCAAGCGACAGAAAGAACCGTCGTGCGCACGGGCTATGGCCAAAGCTATAATCCAGGCGGTTTGGGATCGGTCTTCGGGCAAGGCGCCGATTACAACCCTCCCATAGTGAATCCACAGAGCGTAAATCAGCCTAATCCTTATGTTCCCGCGTTCGATCTTTTAAATGGGCCGCCAACGCCCCTCAATCCGCCGGTCGGCGCCAATGGACGCTATCCGCTACCGAACGGAATCGGGATTAACTACTTCACGTATCCGCTAAATGCGTATCGCATCCCCGAAGTCTATTTTTGGAATTTTACGGTGCAACACCGATTCACCTCCGATCTGGCTCTCGAAGTCGCCTATGTCGGGAATGTCGGCCGGCATTTGACGGAAGAGATAAACATGAACCAGGCAATACCCGGCCCTGGCGATTATGACCCCCGGAGGCCTTTCGCCAAGTTCGGCCTCACACAGGGGATTTATCAATACTGCAACTGCGATACATCGAGCTACAACGGCCTTCAGGCAAAGCTACAAAAGCAGTTCTCTCGTAGCCTCGATTTCATATTGACTTATACGTGGTCAAAGGCCATGACTAACACGGAAAGCGGCAATTTTGGAAATGCGTATGATATACGCGCCGATCATGCGCCGGCCACCTGGGATAGGGAGCATGCGGTGACATTTCAGCACAACTGGGACCTGCCATTCGGACGCAACCGGCATTGGACACTGGGGGGCAACCTTTTCGCGGACGCGGTGCTGGGCGGTTGGCGTTTAAGCGGCGTGCATACGTTTTCCACAGGCTTGCCATTCACACCTACCGTTTCGAACGCTCCGCTTTTGAATGCAGACTTCGGCGCGCGCGCGGATGTGATCGGGAATCCAAGCGTATCCAATCCGAGCGCGAATTTATGGTTCAATCCCGCCGCATACTCAGAACCCACTCAGCCGTACCGCAACGGCACCGCGGGACGAAACTCGTTGCGTGGCCCCAGTCTTGCTACTTCGGATCTTTCGCTTGCGAAGAACCTCCTGCTCAGAGAGCGAATGTCGCTGGAATTGCGCGCGGATGCGTTCAACGTGTTCAATCACGTGAACCTGGGCAGGCCGAACTCTACAATAGACCAAAGCGGCGCCGGACAGATCACATACGTGCAGACCGCGATGCGGCAAATGCAGTTCGGCCTGCATTTGCAATTCTAAAATCACATGATACGATTCGCGCGAGCGTCGGCGGCGGCGCTAACACTCTTTATCTGCATGCAAGTCGCGGGAGCCGAACTGCCCAAGGCTCCTCCTTTGCTTCCGCCCGACAGCCGCTACAAAGCAGATCTGCTGCTGGTTGTCGCACATCCCGACGATGACGTTGTCATTGGCGGATATCTGGCGAGAATTGCCCTGGACGAACGTAAGCGCGTGGCCGTCATTTACTGCACTTCCGGCGATGGCGGCGGTAACGCGGTGGGCTATGAAGCAGGCGCCTCGTTGGGGCAAATGCGTATCATTGAGGCGCGCAAAGCTCTAGCTTCATTCGGCATCGAGAACGTTTGGTTTCTCGGCGGCCACGACAACCCAGGACAGAACGTCCTTTGGTCGCTTGACAGTTGGAACCACGGCCGTGCCCTGGATGAGGTGGTGCGTCTGGTGAGGCTTACAAGGCCGGAAGTCATCTTGACCTGGATGCCCAACTACGTGGTTGGCGAGAATCATGACGATCATCAGGCGGCGGGAGTGCTGGCGACCGAGGCGTTCGATATGGCCGGCGATCCGACGAAATTTCCCGAGCAGGTGTCGGCGCCGCGCAATCGTGTGGGCATGATGAATCGTACCGAGGGCTTACACGTCTGGCAGCCGAAGAAGTTGTACTATGCGACCGACGCCTTCGAGGATTTTGGCCCCTACTGGCACGACAAAGACCAGTTATCGCCGTTCCGCAAGAATTTTTTGGACGGAAACGGCCCCACTTATCCAAACACGACCGTCTCTCCCTCCCGGCATAAGTCGTATGCCCTGCTTATGGCCGAGCAGCAGAGATACTATCTCACTCAAGAAGGCGACATCGGCATAGACGCAATCGAGAAGAACGATTTGTCGGGCTTCGAATATCCGATGCGTCTTATTTTTGGCAAATCGCTAGTAGGCGGAAGCGTAACCGGCGATGTGTTCGAAGGAGTAACGGCCACACCGCTTCCGTTTACTCCTGTCCCCGGATATCATCCCAAACCCAGGACCGGGGTGTCACTGGAATTGGGCGGACCCTGGGCCTTCTATCGCGAGTTCTGGAAGGCGCACGACCTTGAGCATCTTTCGGAACTGCTTCCCGTTCCTGAAGTGTCCACTAGGTTCGGCAACGTTTTGAACATCCCGTTGATCTTGCACAATGCGACATCAACCGCGGAAGAAGTGAAGTTGACCGAGGAACTGCCAAGCGGCTGGACCGACAAGACACAGTATGCCGTCTATCCGGTCAAGCCGGGGGAAAGTTATCCGATACTCGCCATGTCCTTAACGCCCGAGACGGGAAATGCGCAATGGCGGGAGATTACTTGGAAGGCAGAAGTGGGAAACCGGGTTGTCGGAAGCGTGACAATGCGCGTTTTTGTAAGCAAAGAAGGCGTTCTTCCTCAGTAATCGCCGGAGTAAGCTACCGTAGCGGTATTTTCCAAACGCGGTATAACGACGCTCACTTGCCAAACGTTGTCAATTGCGCGCCAGTATCGGCGACAAAGACTGCGAGGAGATTCGCCGGCTCAGTTTCGCTGGCATTCTCGCTAATAAGATGCTCGCTTCCGGACGGCTCGAAAAAGCTCTCGCCGGCCTTGTAAACTTTCGCCGGCCCGGTCGCGGAATTCTGAGATCGGATCGCGCCCGACAGGACATATGCAAAAACGCTTCCGGCGTGGCGGTGCTTCGCCGACTTGCCGCCGGGCCCATAAGTGACAACGACCGCCGTGAGGCTCTTGCCTGGAACATTAGGCAACTGTCCCGTAAACACCGGCTTCACCCGGGCGCCGGAATCTTGACCGGTTACTCGAGATGTGAATCCGACCCCGATGGTCGCAGCCATCAATAGCGATGCCGCGATGCTGGTTAGGTAAACCGACTTTCTCGCAACAATGGCTCGCGTCGATCGCGGGCCTACGGTGCTTTTGGATGTAAACATCCTTCCATTATTCCCCTGTTTGCGGTCTTGATTTCACGAATTTAAGTCCAGGGCTCGGTTGATGTTCCGCGAATTGACAAATGGCACGTTCCGATGGACGCCTGCGGATTTTTTGTGTGGGAGCCCGAGCGGCTCGACTTCTGCTAGATCTGCGAAAATCGCTATCAAGTTGGATCCGCGATTCATTGGTTGCCAATTACCGTGGCACGATGCATGAACAGATCCCACACTCGGTGATGACGTACTCGATCTGCCGGTACAGAATGCACATCGCGTGGAGATGCGCAGGGATTCCATGCGAAGAGGCGGAGGAAGCCGAGCACCTGGCTGCCACGGAAAACCAACCGGAGCGGATCAGTAAACGCTGGCCGACTACACATGTTTTTGCGTGCTGAAGTTCTGTGCATAGCTATTTCGTCGCATCCTCGCTGAGCCATCCCGATCCGGGATTCTAGCTTCCGTTCCAAAGGCCAGCATCACTGGGTGCCTTTTTGAAATGGCGAGTTGATGCGTGCGGGACTTGGAGAGCAGTGACGAACGTCAGTTTCACGGCCGGAGGACATACCTCTCGGTGAAGCCTTGGGGCGGCTAAATGAATCGACGGCCATGCATTTTGTGACTAAAGAACGCCGGATCGCCCCGCCCACCGCGCGATGTAACCCTGAAGAAAGGATGTGAACTCTTCCGCGGTCGGGGGCAATTTCCGGCCGCGATTTTGAATGTGGCACCAATCCATCGTCACCGTCGGATTGATGAGCCGATTTGCTACTACTCTGCGGGTCCGGCACGCCGCCAAGCCTGTTGAGGGGAGGATCGCGATCCCCTGACCCGCTTCCACCATCGCAAGCAGTGTGTCAGCTTGATTGAGAACGATCGCTGCCTCACGCGCGACGCCAGCCCCCCCGAGATGCTTATCGATCACTCGTTGGATGGGGCTGGCTGAGGGAAGCGAAAGCAACTGCTCCCCTTTTAATGCAGACCAAGTGGTAGAAGCCCGGCGCGGAGCGGCATCGTCCTGCGGCCGAAGCACAATCAAAGAGAATCGGAAGAAAGGCGTCCGCCGGAGGTCTGGCAACTTTTTAAAAAAACCGAATGCCATATCGAGTTCTCCGTGTTTCACCATTTCGCACACGGAGCGGAGATCGCCGTCAAACAGACGAATTTGCAGCTCGGGCCGACGAGTTCTAAATTCTTTGATCGCCTGCGGGAGGATATGCGCTGCCGCCCAATTGTGAGCGCCGACGGAGAGTGTCTGCCCCGCCCTCCTCACGCTGTCCCCCAGATTTGACGCCGCCGCGCTAATTTCATCCATACACTTCTGGATCGTGGCCAGAAATCGGCTGCCTTCAGCGGTCAATGCGACGTGGCGAGTTGTGCGGTCAAACAGGCGGAAGCCCACATGATTTTCCAGTTCGCGTATTAGTACGCTCAGCCCTGAAGGTGTGATGAAGAGCGCTTCCGCCGCTCGTGCAAAGCTCTGGTGCTGGGCTACGAGCAGGTAAGCCTGAAGCTGGCGCGAGGTGAAATCCATTCTTGAGTTTCCTTCAACAAATATTAAATACATTTAGCTTGTCGCGCGCAATGCACCGATCTAGAGTTTACGTATGAAGAATACGGCCGCAACCGAATCGCGAGTTTCGACCTATTTGCTCGACAATTGCGCGCCGGAAGCACGGGCGCGATTCGCGGCACTTGAGGTTTTATTTGATCCCGGAACCATCCGCCACCTGAACGGTTGCGGCGTCGCTCCCGGATGGACGTGCCTCGAAGTTGGGGCGGGCGGCGGTTCCATTGCCAAATGGCTGGTGGATCGCGTCGGAGTCACGGGCCATGTCGTTGCAACGGATATCGAGCCACGCTTTCTGGAAGCGTTGCGAGGAGACCCGAACATTGAAGTCCGCCGCCACAACATTGTGAACGATCCTTTGCCTGAAGCAGCATTCGACTTAGTGCACACGCGACTTGTATTGGTGCATTTGCCGGAGCGTGATAGGGTGCTTGAGCGGCTGATCGCCGCGCTCAAACCAGGCGGCTGGATTATCACGGAGGAATTCGATACATTTTCCGTGCCATCCAGACCCCTGGTTGACGGTGCTGACAGCGTTTTAACAGTTCACACGGCGATGACCCAATTGCTGACCGAGCACGGAGCGAATGGCCACTGGGCCAGGCTGCTATTCGGACGACTTCGAACACTAGGTCTAACCGGCGTTGAGGTGGAAGGGCGAATATTCATGGCGCGAGCCGGATCTCCGGGACTTGCGCTGATGCGCGCCAACTACGAACAGCTTCACGGTGAAATGATCGCCACCGGGTATATCACTCGCCGGGAGTTCGATGTTGGTCTGGAACGGCTCAACGGTGCGGATTTCGTGATGACATTGCCCATCTTGTGGGCAGCGTGGGGCCGTCGGCCCTAAGTGTCCTATGCGCCAATGCTTACGATTTGTCGCTGATATCGTAATCCTCGGTTGTGTACATTTGATGCCTCCTCCCACGCTGTTGGAAGGTTAGGCGCCGAAGGGAGATGGAGGTCTGAATGACAAAAAACCGCAAGTTTTATGGCTGGCGGATCGTTCTCGCAAGCGCGGTCGCCATCCTTTTCGGGTCTGTACCAATTATGGTGTACTCATTCGGCGTGTTCCTAAAACCGCTTGCAGCAGACTTTCATGTGGGGCGTGCGGCCATTTCCTTCGCTTTTACTCTTCACAATGTTGCCGTTGCTGCTGCTACGCCCCTGGTGGGATGGCTCACGGACCGTTTCGGAGCACGTAAGGTCATTCTCCCGTGCACGTTAGTGACGGCGATCGTATTGCTCTCAAATAGCTTTTCGTCCTTGAGGATCTGGCAACTCTACGCCTTATTTGCGATTGTAGGTCTGTTCGAGGCAGGAGCCGGACCGGTACCCTACAGCAAAGTGATCTCGCGGTGGTTCGACAGAAAGAGAGGTCTAGCTCTGGCGCTGATGGTCTCGGGATTTGCACTTGGGGCACTCGTTATGCCTTCCTTCGCGCGATATCTGATCGCCATAGGCGGTTGGCGCTTCGCTTACGCCACGATTGGGGCGGCGAGTCTGCTGATTTCGCTGCCGCTGGTGGCGTGCTTCGTGCGAGAACGGCCCGAGGCGCTGAATCTATTGCCTGACGGAGTTGCAGCCCCAATCGCTAAACCGTTCTGTGAAGCCGCCGATATCGGCGTGAACCGGCGTGAGGCGCTGCGTAGTTCTACCTTTTGGCTCATCTTGGCGAGCGTCCTTCTAGTGTCAAGCGCTATCCATGCTTGTTTTACGCATCTGCCCGCGATTCTAACCGATCATGGCAGCACGGCGCAGACCGCCGCCTTTGCGAGCTCCGTTTTAGGCGCCGGCGTGCTTATCGGGAGAACTTGCTCCGGTGTGCTGATAGATCGGTTCTTCGCACCATACGTTGCGGCGATTACTTATGCCGGTGCTGGTGTGGCTATCGGTTTGCTTCGCATAGCTGAATCGGGTGAGCTGGCTCTTGCCGCTGCGCTCTTTGTCGGGTTTGCATTGGGGGCCGAATCGGACATTGTGGCGTATCTGATTAGCAGATATTTCGGCATTCACTCTTTCGGGGCCATTTACGGTACCATTTTCTCCGGCTTCGTTCTGGCAGGAGCGTTCGGCACGTTTGTCATGGGCGCTGCCTTTGATGCACGGCACTCCTATGCTTTACCGCTTGCCCTGTTCTCGTTGGCCGCGATTCTTGGTGCTTCTTTGATGACGTGTCTCGGGCCCTATCGATATAAGCCTGGCGCAATGGGCGAAGTCATTGCCGCACAACCGAGTCTCGAACCATCGGTATTGTCAAGTGACTAGTGATTCTCATATTATGCCGGAACAAATCACTTCACCTGCCGGCCCATTGCAACTTTTAAGGATGACTGACGGCCTGCTGGTCCACCAAGCCTTGTACGCTGCTGCCGCACTGCGTTTGGCCGATCTGCTCGGTAACAACGCGCGCCGGATTTCGGATGTCGCCACGCAAATCGCAGCGGACGAGCATGCTCTTTATCGCCTGATGCGCTTTCTCGCAAGTAACGGTGTGTTTCAGGAGACCAGCCCGCGCACATTCGCCAATACTGAATTGTCACGTTTTCTCCGTTCCGACGTTCCGGGATCGGTTCGTTCCTTCATGGTCTTTCGAGGCAGCGAACTGTTTTTCGCGCCGTTCGGAGAAATAATTCACAGCATTCAAACAGGCCGGCCCGCGAGAGAGAAGATGTATGGCGCGAACGTCTTCGATTACCTGAAAACACATCCTGAGTTAGCGGGCGCCTTTGATGATGGCATGACCAGTTTGTCGCAAATCGTTGCGCCGGAAATCGCCAAAGCCTACAACTTCGCCGCCTGGGACAGCCTCATGGACGTCGGAGGCGGCAATGGCGTCTTACTGGCCAGCATTCTGCATGCACATTTGACAATTCGTGGAGTTCTGGCCGACCTACCTCATGTGGTCGAGCGGGCTTCCGAGCGAGGCTTTCTCGGCGGTGATCTGCAGCTTCGCAGCTATGTACAAGGTTGTGATTTCTTCAAGGAAGTGCCAGCGGGCTGCCGCGCGTACCTGATGAAGCAAGTAATACATGATTGGGATGATGAGAGGGCGCGCAGAATTCTCACCAATTGCCGGCGCGCGGTTCCGAAAGACGGTGTTCTTTTGCTGATCGAGTACATAGTCCCTGAAGGGAATTCGTCGTCAGTGGCGAAGACCGCCGATGTTGCGATGATGGTTCTGACCGGAGGAAGGGAACGCACAGTAGATGAATATCGCGAATTGCTCGCGAGCACAGGCTTTGGCGTTAACCGTGTTCTCCCGGTTACTGGTGATTTCAACATCATTGAGTCGCTGCCGGTTTAGCGCGCAGCCATGGCCGCAATATGGATGAGGTTTGGACGTTCGAGCACTCAGTGAATTGTACGGTCCCGAAAGACTTCACATGGACGTTCTATGTGAGCTCGTTCGGCAAAAAACTCGATTCGCACTGTAACGTGCGGATGTCTTGAATGGCTTGGGGGCTTGAGACCTTCGGCTCTTTTGTGGAGTCGAGACTAGTAGTTGCTATCTGCCAGTGTTCCGAGCCTGCGAGCCCAATCACGAGCAAATCCGGACAGTGCGACAGCCTTCAGGGACTTAGATCGCCTGTAACGCCTAGTGTGGATCAACTGCGATTCGGAGCGTGCTTGCGCTCCGGGTCATGTGTGCTTAGGCGGGGCAGGATGTGCCGTTCTTCCCCGCACTCTTTTTCTCGCTTGCGGCATGCCTCCTCCGTTGGGCTCCTAAGGGGTTCCTGTCGGACGAATCGGATCACTTCTTCCAGTCTCTCCACGGCTGATCCGCATTATCCCGGAATACAGACCTTCCCTTCGGAAGCGGCGATCACCTTCAGTAGAATCGCTATCTTCGCCGTAAAATTCCATTAGCGGCATCTGAAGCCGCAGATCCTCGCGATTGTAGAGTGAACGAGAGGTGAACTTATGAGGGCAATGTGTTTGGCTGGTTCTGCTGGGAAGCTGGCGCTAATCGAGAAAGATATGCCTCAACCGCAACCCGGTCGAGGTGAACTGCTAATTCGTATCATCGCAGCGGGGATCACGCCGGCAGAACTGACGTGGTATCCCACTACTCACCTTCAGACCGGCGAAGAGCGCATTGGCGCAGTCCCGGCACATGAATTCTCAGGAATTGTTGCAGCCGTGGGCGAAGAGGTCGCAGATGCTGAAATCGGCCGCCAAGTTTACGGCATGAACGACTGGTTCGCGGACGGGGCACTAGCGGAATATTGCGTGACGCAACCCTCTTCTGTTGCCGCGAAACCGGCCAGTTTGACTCATGACGAGGCTGCCTCCGTTCCCATCGGCGCGCTGACTGCGTGGCAAGGGCTGTTCGATCACGCCAAACTTCAGCCAGGGGAGCGCGTCCTGGTGCATGGCGGCGCAGGCGGCGTGGGCCTCTTTGCTGTTCAACTTGCCCGGAATCGAGGCGCCCACGTGACTGCCACCGCGTCGGCGCACAACCTTGAATTCGTATCGCGCCTGGGAGCCGAACAGGTCATCGACTACCGGGGCGCACGCTTTGAGGAGCAGGTCCGGGATATTGATGTTGTCTTCGATACGGTCGGTGGTGAAACCCTCGATCGATCGTGGGCGGTTCTCAAACCGGCCGGGCGCATGGTCACCATCGCTTCAAATGCCGAGGGGAACATGGATGACCGCGTAAAGCAGGCATTCTTCATAGTCGAGCCGGATCAAAACCAATTGGTTCAGATTGGGAAACTATTTGACGCAGCCCGCCTTCAGACAGTTGTCGATGCAGTCGTTCCGCTCAGTGAAACGCCCGCCGCCTTCACGGGATCAATACGAGAGAGGCTCGGACGCGGCAAATTAGTCGCAACGCTGACGGCAGCGGAAAACGTATTGCAGTAGCGTAGAACTAAAGATGAGAGATCTGGGCGTATGGAGTTGGAACCGCCTTCAACAGCCTGGTCCCGGACCTCGCGATGGAAAGGAAACAAACCATGAGCAAGAGTGGAAGCCACGCCGTTTTAGAACGGGAAAAGAAAGCTTCAGAAACGATGACGGATTTGAGCAGTGACGCAGTTGCCGAGATCTCGAACGCTTTGCGGCCACTGCTTGCCGATGTTTTCAGCCTTTACCTGAAGACAAAGAACTTCCACTGGCACATGACCGGACGCCACTTCC
Organism: Bryobacterales bacterium KBS 96; assembly: GCA_000381625.1. Classification (GTDB taxonomy): domain Bacteria; phylum Acidobacteriota; class Terriglobia; order Bryobacterales; family Bryobacteraceae; genus KBS-96. The sequence goes on along the minus strand of KB906767.1, from coordinate 3,599,955 downwards.
GTGACTACCACCTGCTGCTGGACGAACACGCCGATCAGATTTTCTCGATGACGGACGACATCGCGGAACGCGCACGCAAAATTGGCGGAACCACGCTCCGTTCCATCGGCGATGTGGCGCAGCATCAGCGGCTCAAAGACAACAATGCCGAAGAAGTTACGCCGAAGGAAATGCTACTGGATCTTCGCTCCGACAATCTGCAATTCACGCGCTACCTACGGTCCACGCACGAGATCTGCGAACGGCATAACGACGTCGCCACCACCAGCTTGATTGAGAACTGGATCGACCAAACTGAACGCAGAACATGGTTTCTGTCTGAGATCGTAAAGGATCTTTGAAGGACAGGTCGGCCCGAAATGAGCGACTAGGTGGTCATCGCGATCGAATGCCGCTTAGTTGCTATTCATCACAAACGCGAAGAGCCGGTCGCCTGCCCCCACCACCAGGTATTGAAGCCCATCGAGCTCATACGTAATGGGTCCGTTCGATACGGCGGTCCCGAGATTGGCGTGCCAGAGCGGTTGCCCGGTAGCGGCGTTGAGCGCAACCAGATTATCCGCGGGATCGCCGGTGAAAACGAGGTTTCCAGCCGTGCTTAAGACACCCGAACGAACGCCGGAACTTTCCCACTTGTGGCTCCACTTTATTTTTCCGGTCTTATAGTCCAGCGCTTGCAGCATCGATTCAGCCCAGCCGCCCTGATCGTTGCCTCCCCATCCCTCCGGCTTTTCATCTTCATCGAAAATGTAGTAAATGCTGAACGCACGGGTTGCGTTGACATAGAAAAGGCCGGTTTGCGGGCTAAAACTCGGCGGCGGCCAATTCACCGCGCCTCCTTGATTGGGCGAGACCAGCGCGCCGTCCGTTTGTGGCTCCTTGGCCGGGTTTGGAATCGGTTGGCCTTTCGCATCCACGCCTTTGGCCCAGTTCGTCTTCACAAACTCGGAGCTTGTATAGTTTTTTCCGGTTTTCCGGTCAAGAACGAAAAACCATCCATTGCGGCTGGCTTGAGCGACCAACTTGCGGGGCTGCCCATCGATTTCTCCATCGATCAGAACAGGCGTCTGAACGGCGTCCCAATCGTGGGTATCGTGAGGCGACGGCTGGAAATGCCAGACCAGCTTTCCCGTGTTGACATCCAGCGCCACAATCGATTCAGTAAAAAGATTACTGCCCTCGCGGCCTTTTCCGGCAATTACCGGCTGCGGGTTTCCGGTTCCGACAAACAGCATATTCAGCTCCGGATCGTAGGTAGACGGCACCCAGGTCATGCCGCCCCCGTGCTCCATTGCTTCCGCATTTGGCCAAGTCTCGGAGCCAGGTTCCCCTGGCTTCGGCACGGTCATCCAGCGCCACTGCAAGTCGCCGGTTTCCGGATCGCGCGATTCGAGGTAGCCGGGAATGTCGAGGTCGTCGCCGCTGACACCCACAATCACATGATTCTTGATCACCACGGGAGCAACCGAAGCGTAATACATTTGGTCCAGATCGCAGACCTGCTTGCTCCATCGCTTCGTTCCGTCGTTGATATTGAGCGAAACAAGATGGCAATCGGGCGTCTCGAAATACAGCCAGTTCTCGTAAATGCCCACACCGCGATTGCCTAAATGAATCCCACCCTTTGACGTCCACGTGTAATTCCAGATCTCCCGGCCCGTGCGGGCGTCGATCGCCCAGACTTTATCGGGAACCGTGAAATACATAATTCCGTTAACCACCAGTGGTGTGGCTTTCAGAACGCCGCCGAACGGATCGCTCGCGCTATTGATGCTGTACACCCAGGCGAGGCTGAGCGACTTAATATTGGCATCGTTGATCTTCGTCAGCGTGCTAAAGCGCCGGCCTGAGTAATCGCCGTTGTAGGTAGGCCACGAATCGGTAGGCGGCTGCAGCAATTTGGCTGGATTGAGTCCATCGCCCGCGCCAGCCGATAAACCAAGCGCACAGGCGAGGCAGAACACGAGGAAAAGCGCAATTTGTTTCATTTCAGGGTCTCCAGATAAGCGACGACATCGTGGATGTCCTTGTCCGTGTATTGATCCAATAGCGCAACATGCGCCTCATAAGGATCGTTCTTTTCCACTTTGACTTCCGGCGTGCGTTTGAACGACCGGTACTGTCCCGATGCATCTCGCAAAGACACATTGAAGTCATCCATCTCGATCAAGACGCCGGTCACCGTCTCACCCGACGGCAAAGTGACCGCAACGGTCACAGGCTTTTTCGTGCCCGCGGACGCGCGATGGCCAAAAGCGACAGTTTGTGGAAAAACGGTCTTAAGCTGCAAGACTGGTGGTTCATATTTCTTTCCAATCCCAGCCAAATCGCCTGTCGGAGAGTGGCACGTGCTGCACTTTCCAGCTCCGTTGAAATATGCTTCTCCGGCTTTGGGATCTCCCGTTAAAACGTTCAGCACTTTGTTATAAGGACCAGTCCGCAAGGTATCTTCCACTTTCTGGTGCAGGAAATGGGAGAGGTCCACAATCTGCGCGTGGGTCAGGCCGGCGCTCTGAGCGCCGCTTTGCATCGGATGGCCTTTTAACAAAAACGGACCGATCTTATCGCCGTAGCGGTCACTGAGGACAACCAGCGATCGCACCAAATCGGCGCCCTGATCCGTGCCCCGGCCTTTCGGACCGTGGCACGTGATGCAATTTGCGATATAGGTCGTCTTGCCGCGGTTGGCCGCTACCTCGTCGACCACCTGCTTATCGCTTGCGCCGGCTTGGGCCAGAAGTCCTCCGCCTTTTCGAGCAGGCCGCGCTGTCGCGGCGCCGGCGGCACTGGGCGGAAGGTTCTTGGCAAGGTAATCGACCACTTGTGCGAATTCTTCCTCGCTGCCTTTCGCTCCACGGCCGATCATATTTGAGACAACGCCGCCCCATTGCTCTCGGGACATGCCCCTGCCCAAGACAATCTCTGCCGGATGACATGTGGCGCAGATCTTCTTAACAGTGTCCCGGCCGGGGGCATCCGGCAGTTGCGCGGCGCTATGTTGGCCTTGCGCGTAGAGCGCCGCCGAGCCCATCGCCGCCTGAACCAAAATCCAAATGGCTAGTTGTTTCATCAGAGCTTCTACATTATCCCTTGAGCAATCATACTGATTTGCCTGGGCGTGCGCGAATAGGCGATCACCTCAACGCCGGGTTCATCACATCCGCGCCACGGCCGTGGGCTAGGATTCACAATTTGGATTGCGGCTGCGAGGAACTGGCGTGACGTCTTGCCAGTTTCCAATGACGCGTCCAGTGCCCGTTTCCAAACGCATGGCCGTGTCCCTCCGAGTGTCCTGCTTCGATACTTAAAATGCCTCCCGCGCAAATCAGCACAGTACCAAGCGCTGCGACTGCATCGGGAACGTTGCCAAAAAGCCACCAGCCTAGAATTCCTGAAAAGATCACCACACTGTAATTGAACGGGGATAGCTCTGTCGCGCTGGCATACCGGTAGGCGCGAATGATCAGGTATTGGGTTAGCGCATAGAAAAGCCCCACGCCCAGCAGCAATAACCAATTTCTAGCGGTCAGCGGCTTCCATGCCCAAATGCAAACCGGCACGAGAAGCAAGGTCGAAAATCCAAAGTTGTAAATGAGTATTCGCGTCGGCGGCTCGGTCTCAGCCAGTTTATTCGTGGCAACGAGCGCCACTGCGGAAAATAATCCCGCCGCCAGCGCTATTAGCGACGCCGGGTTGTGAAATAGCTGCGGACCCGGCTTGATAATCATGACGATTCCGGCCAAACCGATCAAAAGGCTTATCCAGACCAGCGGCTGCACGCTTTTGCGAAACCAAATGTATACGACCATCGGAATAAACAAGGGGGCAGCATTTGAGAGCAAAACCGAATCGAGCAGTGGTATCGAACCCACGGCGATAAAGAACAATAATTGGCAAATCGATCCCGCCAGGCTTCGGAACAACTGCAGCCAGAAATGCTGCGTCTTCAGGTTTGCCCGTCCCGCCCTGGCCGCCGATGGGACGAAAACAAGAAAACTGATTCCGTATTGCAGAAACAGCAGCAGCAAGGGCGGCACACCCGATGCAGCCTTGCTCAAGGCGCTCATGACCGCCGCACAAAGGAATGCGAGCGTAATCAGCACGATCCCGAGCGAACGATTATGTCCGGCAGTTTGGGCTCTTAAATCCACAGGACCTCAAATTCTTTAAATTCAGTCGTTCTTGCGACTCCGCTGATAACGAAATTGCTACGCGAAGAAAACCAAAATCTGAGCAGCCCCGCCATTTGCCAGCAGCCCGCATACAAGGCACGCAGCCTCCCGTTTCTCATTCGAAGAGGCTGCCTGGGCTAAGCTAATGGCTTCGGCAATGGACGCTGTCTCTCTGTCCCTCGGCCTGACTCCACACGGCCACCTCGCCTTAATTCCCGACCAAGATGCGCCGCTTCTCGACTCCGAGCTTCGGGAGCGCCTGCTACAGGCATTCAACCGCGGATCGGGCCACGGACTTTTATTACTGGGAGCGGACGAAGCCGGAACTGTGCTCCCGCCGGTCTTCGCCTACTGGCGCGAATTCGGCGCCCGTTATGTGACGGCTCTCTGCACACAGCGGAATGGCGAAAGCCCGGGCCAGAAGACGCCTGTCGCTTTAGTCCCGGACGACGAACTGGAACACATGGCGCTGGCAGCGCCGCCGATGCTTGGCGGGGAATATTTAACAGCGCCGGCGCTGCGCTTGTTATGGCAGGAACTGGATAGGGCCTTTTCAATCGAGTTGTCCGAATCCAACTGCGACATACAGGAGTTCCTGAAACGCCGCAATCCGGCGTGGAATCTGGTCGGCAGGGTGCATTTCAATCTCGCCGAAAACCGTAAGGATACCGACGCCCCGTTTGCGTTTCTGGCAACCTATACGACGCGAGTATCGGCGCGGGACAAGACGCAACATCTGCCCTTGGCGCAGGCACTGCGCGAGTACGCGGGCGCGGCAAATAAAGATCGCCTCTTGTCGCTTCTCGTTCCGGTGCAGCGTGCCTCAGAGACGTGCCCATGGCTCAAGGCTATGGTCGATGCGGGCGAGATCTTTCATCCGCTGCGCTGGACATCGGGCGAAGCTCTGCAGCTTTTGCGGGACGTTCCGCGACTGGAAGCCGCGGGCGTGGTTGTGCGCATGCCGGCGGTGTGGCGAGGCAATCGTCCGCCGCGTCCGCGCGTAACCGGCGCGGTGGGTGGCAAACCTCCGTCGGGACTGGGCCAGAACGCGCTGCTCGATTTCCGCATGGAAGTTACGCTCGACGGCGAGCGGCTAACCGCCGCCGAAATTAGGGATCTTCTCGCCAAATCGGACGGACTGGCGTTGGTGCGAGGACGCTGGATCGAGGTTGACCGGGAGCAACTGAAGCGGATGATCGAACGTTTCCAGGAAGTGGAGCGTACAGCCGGCAAGAACGGATTGGCTTTCGGCGATGCGATGCGGCTGCTGGCCGGCGCGAACATGGCCACCGGCGACGAAGAGGCAGCCGCCGGCGCGGACTGGGCGCAAGTGATCGCCGGCCCCTGGCTGGCCGACACCCTAAAAGGGTTGCGGAGCCCGCAGGGTTTGGCGCAAGTCGATCCGGGCGATGCGCTGAAAGGCGCGCTGCGGCCTTATCAGCAAGTGGGCGTGCGCTGGCTTTATCTGCTTGCCAAACTCGGCCTGGGAGCGTGCCTCGCCGACGACATGGGACTCGGCAAGACTATCCAGGTGCTTTCGTTGCTGCTGGTTCTCCAGCGCCAGGCTGGCGACAAACCGCGGCCGAGTCTTCTGGTGGCGCCGGCTTCGCTTCTTGCCAACTGGGCGGCGGAGATCGAACGCTTCGCGCCTGGGTTGAAGGCGCTGACCATTCATCCGTCCGCGCTGCCCGCGGCGGAAATGAAGACGCTTGCGCCGGAGCGACTGGCGGAGTTCGACTTCGTCATCACTACATACGGTTCGCTGCTGCGCGTGCCGTGGCTGGCGGACGTTTCATGGCGTCTGGTTGTGCTCGACGAAGCCCAGGCCATTAAAAATCCGGCCGCCAAGCAAACTCAAGCTGTGAAACTGCTGAAGGCGAGCGCCCGAGTGGCGCTCACCGGCACGCCTGTTGAGAACCGGCTAGGGGATTTGTGGTCCATCTTCGACTTCACTAACCCGGGGCTACTGGGATCGTCGAAAGAGTTCACGAGCTTTGCGAAACGCCTGGCCAGCCGTCCAGACGGGTCCTATGGGCCGTTGCGCGAACTGGTGCGACCGTATATTCTGCGGCGTTTGAAAACGGACAACACGGTGATTGCGGATCTGCCGGACAAAACCGAAATCAAGGCGTTCTGCTCGCTCAGCCGGCAGCAGGCCGCGCTCTACCAGCAAGCCGTGAAGGAATTGGGCGAACAGCTTGCGGGTGCGACGGGAATACGGCGCAAGGGCTTGGTGTTGTCGTTCCTGATGCGTTTCAAGCAGATCTGCAATCACCCATCGCAGTGGTTGGGAGACGGCGCCTGGAAGGAAGGCGATAGCGGCAAATGGGCGCGCCTGCGCGACATTGCCGAGGTGATTGCGGCCAGACAGGAAAAGATGCTCGTCTTCACTCAATTCCGCGAAGTGACCGAGCCTCTCTCCGGCTTTCTCGGCTCCGTCTTCCGCCGACCGGGTTTAGTGCTCCATGGCGAGACCGAGGTGAAGCAGCGCAAGGACCTGGTGCGTGCATTTCAGGAAGACGAGAGCGTAGGATTTTTTGTGCTTTCACTGAAAGCTGGCGGCTCGGGCTTGAACCTGACAGCCGCTTCGCACGTCGTGCATTTCGATCGGTGGTGGAACCCCGCCGTGGAGAACCAGGCTACCGACCGCGCCTTCCGCATCGGGCAGACCAAAAACGTGTTGGTGCATAAGTTCGTGTGTCGCGGTACCGTGGAAGAGAAAATCGATCAGCTCATCGAATCCAAGCGCCAACTCTCCGAGGAGTTGCTGGAGGGTGGCGCCGACCCGCTGCTGACCGAATTGAGAGACGACGAATTGCTAAACCTGGTTGCGCTCGACATGAACAAGGCGCTCAAGGAGACGGCATAAGTGGGCTATTTCGGTGGCGGATGGAAACCGTATGTTCCCGTGGCGGAACGGCGACGGAAAGCATTGCGAGAGATGGAGAAGCGCCGAAAAAAAGGGGAGAGCGTCTCACCCGTACTCGTGTCGGGCCGCATCATCACCAACACTTTCTGGGGAAAATCCTGGTGCGAGAATCTCGAAAGGTACAGCGATTACGCCAACCGGCTGCCGCGCGGCCGGACCTACGTGCGTAACGGTTCGGTAGTGGATCTGCAGATTACCCCCGGCGCCATCCGCGCCTTTGTCAGTGGATCGGAGTTATACGAAGTCGCGTTGAAAGTGGCTCCGGTCGCTAAGGCGCGATGGAAATCCATTTGCGACGACTGCGCCGGAGCGATCGATTCTCTGGTCGAGCTTCTGCAAGGGCGGTTTTCGAAGGGAGTCATGGAACGGATCTGCCGGCAGAACCACGGACTCTTCCCGTCGCCGGCCGAGATTAAACTTTCATGTACTTGTCCGGACTGGGCCGACATGTGTAAGCATGTGGCGGCAGTGCTCTACGGCATCGGCGCGCGTTTCGACCAGCAACCCGAACTTCTCTTCCGGCTGCGTGGAGTGGACGAGAACGATCTGATTGTCAAGGCGAGTCAGTCGATCCCGCTCGTCAACCAGCAATCCACCGGAGCCAAGGTTCTTGATAGCGAGAATCTAGCCGATATCTTTGGTCTCGATATGGCGCAAACCACAAGCGCCGAGCATGCTGAAAAGACGTCTGCCAAGCCGAAACCCCCGAAGGTATCGGTTCGAAAACGCGCACAGGCAAAGTCCGATGGCAGGCCTGCGTCGCGAAAGCAGGCTGCTCCGAATAGGCGCCAAAAGCAGGTTCGAGGAATCGCACAACCTGCGCACTAAGCTGCGGGCGGGCTGCGTTTGCAGGTTGACTTGACACGGAGCCGCTTTGCGTGAGCAAGCGGATTCAGCAATCGCGTAACCCACGCTTTCTACGCTCCCGTTGGAACGTTGTGGAACAGATCGCCCACCGCGAGCAATGGCTGCTTCTCGCTTTGGCCGAAAACCTTCAAATCGAAATTCAGTTGAGCGGAGCCGCTTGTGGTTGGTTGCTGCTGGGTAATCCACTGATCCACAACTCCTGCAATTTCCGCCGCAAAAGCCGGCGCGGGGGCGCTTACGACTGCCGCTTCTGTAGGCGGCAACAGGCAGACAGGCAGGGCAATGCGTGGAAGCTGAGGTTGGATCGCATAAGAGTAGCCTGCTTCCATGGATACTTCGACCGATACAGCCCCTGTGCCACCTGTAAACAAACCCGCAAAGAAGGCATTCAGTAATGTCGCCAGGTCTTGCGAGGCGCCTGTATCGAGTGGATACGAGGGGTAAACCAGCCGTGGCACGACGGGATCGGCAAAACTGACATTGGGCGTTTGGAACACGAAATCCGGATTGGTGGTGGTGGATGAGCCGATCGGGAACAGAATTTTATTTCGCTCAACGGCAATCGATGACCAGCCATTCTGATACAGCAGGACGTCAAGGCCGCTGATCGAAACAGTTCTGTTCGGATTCTCGAGAGCATCCGTATAAGCAAGATACTCGGCGGGCTTGCCGGTCCCGGGCCCAGTTCCCTTCTTCAGATAGCGCCAAGTGATGACAGCGGGCGATACCGGCGGCGAAACCGGATCGGGAATATAGTTGTCCGGATCGATCGCAACGACCGGCGCGGGCAGTGTGATCGCGCCGCTCGAAATAGTATTCGCGGAAGCGTCCCAGGTCGCGGCGGCGTTATTAATCCGCAAGTTGAGAATGTTGGTGCGCGCGTAGTTCGACACCGGGTCGGCATCGAGAGAAGTTTCGAAATCGATCTCCACGAGTTGTGGGGCGCCCGCCGCAAACGCAGCCACGTTCGGCTGAAGGGATGCCGCGTAGGCATCCGCTACCGCGGTGAGATACTGTTGGAACGCCGAAACCGCCGTCGTCGCCCCATTGATGATCGTCTGATCGGTGGAATTCGCATCGATTTTCAACAGATATTCATTGAAGTCCGCCGAAATACCGGGCCATGCGAAAGTAAATTGCGCCAGGGCAGTGAAGAGATCCGGACCCGGCAGGGGAGCTTTTAGCCCTGTGCCGGATAGCTGATTCAATTTGATGGTGGTTTGCACCGTATCCTGCGCCGCGAAGCGGTACAAATACTCGAACGAATAGTTCCATTCGGTCAAGTCCAGCGGCGACTGCGGTGAAGAAATCGCCTGAGTTGCAAGCTGTTGCTGCACCGTTGGCGGCGTTGGCAGGGCGCGGTTCACCACGGGGATATCGGCGGTGGCTGTGCCTAGCTTGTACGGGAATGGTCCATTCACGAATGCGAGCCACTGGCTTTGTACGTAGCCATCGATCCCAGCTACGTTCGCGCGATCGAATTCCAAGTGGCTAATTTGAAGATTCAGATCAATTGGCACATACGCTTGGGTGGCAATGTTTTTCGTTGTGAATACAAAGGCCAGCCTAGGATCCATGGTGTTCGATCCATCGGCCTGCTCGCCGAGCGGAATCCGTGTGGCCGTGAAGGTGAAATTTTGATTCTCCGGAATGGAGCCTCCGCTGGAGCTGACCGAGCCCTGTGGTTGTCCATAAAGGTTCGGGGGACCGGCCGGCTGCCATGGAGGAGCGCCCGAGACGTTATTCAGGCCGTAAATCACAACGGCGCCAGAGGCATAGGCCGATCCGATCTGGTTTAGTAATTGCTGATACAGGCATTGCTCGGCGGCCCATTGCGTTGAACTGTCGGCCGAGCTCGTCGATAGAATCGGCCGGACAGCGCTCCCAATGCTTGCCGCGAGCGACTCTTTTGCCTCGAGCACCTTACCGAGATAGCCGTTTTTCAACGGATCCTGTGTGCCCAGAAGCTCGTCAAGAATAAAACATGACGAGGCATACTGCGGCGCGAGGAACGTGTCTATGGCGTCGAGGCAGGTCTGGAACCACAAATTCTGGTCTACGCCGGCAAAGCTCATGGTGACGGGCTCGCTGCCGGGATAACTATCGATCGTAACTGTCTTGCTGGCTAAGGTGGCAGCGACCGGTTTCGCTGTGTAATAGCTGGGAGAGCTTCCGATTTCGAAATAGATTCCCTGGTCTTTGCTATTTCCAAAACGGACCGCCCACAATTGCGCCGCCGTGCCGCCGTTCTGATCTCCGGCCGCTTTCAATCCGTCGCCTACCTTCATGTACCAGCCGGAAGTCTGGAAGGCTGTTTCGAAAGACGCGGCGAACGTCGTGTAGGCGGAACTCTGTCCTACATCTCCCTGCGGCAGAATCGTGCCGGATACCGACAGGCCATCGGCTAGCGCCGCCACCTCTGGACTGGTAAGCAGCGCCTGCCGAGTGAACGTCAGTTCCACGTCGAGGCTGATGATGTTACCCACGGCCACTTCCGCAATCGCCACGGGCATTGCCAACGTCGCCGTAGGCTGCGCCGGCAGCGAACTTGACTGACTCACCACGGCTTGCAGGTACGTCACGCAACTGGAGACATAGCTTCGAATCGTCGACGCCTGGGTTTCGCTGAGCGTGATTCCCGGCGCTGCCAGGATCGAATTCACCAGGCTCATCGAGACGGCGTTGCCGGTGACGCCCGGCACACCCAAATCGGTGTAGTCCTGGTAAAGCTGGAAATAGATTTGCTGATAATGCGAGAGGTCCCGGGCCACCTGATCGAGATTACCGTCGTACACCTTGACGTCGAGAGTCAGGGTGAGATTCATCGAGGGCGCGCCCGCCTTACCACTGTAGATATAGCTTGCCCTCGAGTTAGACCACGCTGAGACCGGAATGAGCTTATCCGAGTAGAGGATTCGCTGGGCGGCGCCGTTTAAAGCTCCTGTATAGCCGGAGGGCGGGACTTCGAATGGAGTGATGGTGATATTGCCGAAAACGTCCTGCCAACGGAGGGAAATCTGACTCGTGCCGCCTACGCCAACGTAAGGATTATCGGATTGCGGTGGCAGCGGTGAATTTCCCGGCACAGCGGGAGCCGCGTTGATTTTTGCGAACTGTCCGAAGCCCAGCGCCTGACTGTAGGTGTAATCCTCGTCCTCGGCCGCAAGAAGTTTCTTACGCCGCCGGCTGGCGAGGCGCGCCTGGCTCTGGAACGCGGTTGGCGATTGCGTTTCGTTCGACGAGGAGTTTTCGTCGGGCACTTGGGGCCCGAACGGCGCGCCCTGCGGACTTGCTTTGAAGAAAGCATTTTCCATGAGCCCCGCCGAAAGCGTGTTGTAGAGCGAATACATGAAGTTTCGCGCGTAGTTCGGATCGGAGGGGTTATCGGATGGCGGTCCGTAGTTCACCCGCGTCAGGTCGAAATTCACGTTACCGGGCCCAAGCATGGAACGCAGGTCGAACGTTTGCGCGTTAATGGTCAATGTCGAGTTTGCCGGGAACAGGCCGCCGATGTTCAGGGCGTCGACAGCGATGGCATCGAGCGACAGTCCGTAGTATGCGGCCATGGAGCCGAAAGTATTCCCGGGAGCGGCGCCCGGAGTGACAGCAGACGCCACGACGTAATTGATCTGCGGAATGTAGAAGACGGTTCCCAGAGCGACTTGCACGCCCGGATTGTAGTTCTGTATATCCTGCGCGGAAATCGCGCTCTGGGCCCCCACCGAATAGTATGCGGCGAGATTGGCCAGAGTCTGACTTGGGTTGGTCAAATCGGCCTGCGCCAGTTGGCGAACGATATTGTTTACCGGAATGATTTTGCCCGAAACCAGCGTAAGCGAGGAGTTTTGTGCAGCGAGAGCGCCAGATCCAGCCCCGTAGAGAACCGATAGGGAGGCCAATGTCTCGCCGGCCGCTCCGGTCAGAGGCAGACTTGTGCCCGCTGTTGGTTGAGAGATGATCTGCACGACATCGCTCGCAGTATCCAGTGAGTCGGTAGTAACGAAAGAGTTGACGAAGGCCGGGGCGGTCAGGCCAAACGAGTTGGATCCCTGCGCCGCGAAAGTCGCGACCATGCTCAGAGTCGCGCTGCCACTCGAATCGAAAATCGAAGCCGGCAATCCGTCGCCGCCGTTCGCTACCTGGTAGAAGAGATAATAGCCGCCGCTACGGACTGTGCTGAGTTCCCAGAGTAATTTGATGAATTCATTGGGAGCATTCGCAATTCCGCGGGGCGGCGCCCCTGTCGCGGCACGCGCCCGCAACATGGCTTGCGGCGGGTTGGTTTCGGTCGAAAGATTGGTCTGGGTGAGGAAAGCAAGGAACTCGCTGTCGCCCAGCGTAGCCAGCGCGGCGGCCGAGGAACCCGCTTGCGGATAGAGCAGGAAGATGTGGGAAACGATGCCCTCTCCGAGAGTATCCATGGCGGTCAGCAAAAGCTCCAACGTCTGCTGATCTTCGGCGCTCGCGCCTACCATTTCATAGACGTTGGCCAAACTCGGCGCCGAGGCCGGTCCCTGCGGTGTGTCGCCGGCGCCTCCAGAGGAAAGCCCTGTTACCGGCAGTTTCTTGACCTGGAAATCGATGCGGGTGGTCCAGGCCCAGTTATTCAGATTCGTGTAATCGGTCTGACTGGTGGCCGGCGAAGTCTGGCCCATCTGCGGCTGGAACTGCGGCATCAGGGGAAGAATCGTTTGGACGCTCGTGGAAAGCTTGGATAGCGTAGATTGCCGCGCGGCGGTCAGGCTCAGCATCGCCGACGGAAGCGGCCACAGCGTAGGCAGTGGCTGACCGGAAGAAGTTCCTGCATCGGAACTGCTCATCCGGTTTGTTAAGGCTGAAAGTCCAGCCATATCGGACGTAATCCAGTTGGCGAAATTAGCGGCTGCAAACGCCTGAGGCTGCACCAGAGACGGCGGCAGAGCGGTAAACGTGGGGGAAGGCAGGAAGTTCCCACCCCGCGCCCAGCTAAGGACCGTCGAGAGATTCTGGTACGCGGTGGTTGCATCCACCTGCGCGCTGCTTCCCGGCGCTCCGTTGAATTGAACGAAGCTCAAATTTACGCCATGCGAGCTGGCGCCAGCCGAAATCGTGACGGTGTAATCGTCGATGTTCTGGGGCGCCGTCGTCGGAAATTCCTGGCCTGTGAGCTGATAGAGAGCATAAGCCTGCTGCCCGACCGGGAAAAGAAACTGCGACGACAAGGTGAGCCCGGTTTCGTTCGGCAAGCGCAGACCGCACATCAGGAACCGCGAAACCATACCCGCGGTTTGCGCGACTTGGCTGGTGGCCTTGATGGAACTCCACAAACCTGCGACATCCCACGCGTTCAGATTAGCCAGCGTGATCATGCCGTCTTCTACGGCCGTTGAAAACAGGCCTGGAACGGTGGCGCTGGCCGCGGCCAATTCCGAAACTGTGGTGGCGAACAGACTCGCGACACTCTTCAGCGTGTCGGACGATGCAGGCGAACCCGGCGCCGTCGTGTATTGAATCGCCGGAATCGACATTTGCTGCGCTGGCGCCAGGAGATTGTCCATGCCATAGAGGACCGTCTGCTGCGAGAGATCGGTCAAAGAAATTCCGAAGGCCGCCGCAACGGAATCGAAACTATCGCCTGCGATCGTGATGTAAGTCTTGCCCGAAATCGTAAGACTGACATTGGGCTGTAAAATTCGTGCTCGGCCATTCGCAACGATGAGATCAGTCGCTTGCGTTGTCCATCGGGACGGCGAATTGGAGTCGGAGAATAGTGTGGCAATGCCGGTCAGCGTGTCTTTGTTCTGAATCGAGTACACGAGGGCCGGAATGGAGATTGCCAGCGACGGCGCAAGAGGATGATCCTGGTTCGGAACCGCTACATCGCTGATTTGGAGCGTATTGCCCTTTGCATTCACCGTATCGAGGATATTTTGAATACTTTCGGAGGTCCCCAACTGGTAAGCGTACGAATCCAGCAAATCGCGGGCGGCCTGCAGCAACTGCCGCCCGATCATAGAGAAGTAGTCTACAAAGATCAGCGCCGCCATGGACTCCGAATCGTCGATCGCGGCTTTTAGTTGTGGCGTCTTCTCTTCGTTCTGTGCCTCGATGGCCGCTTCCACACTTTCGAAGATGCTGGCTACCGCCTGACGATAGGCGGAGTTAGCAAGCGTATAGGTTTCGAAAGTAATTGGCTGGGGATCGGCGCCGCCAGACACGTTGGGAATGCCAAGGGACAATCCATCGAAGACCGGGAATACGACGGCGCCATTGACAAACCGTTGCTTGTCGCCGGAGCTCTGCGCGTAAGCCGGCGTTTCGACGTTGAGGATGAAGCTGTCCGAAAGGAACGTCAACAGCCCGGTGACGTTTAACGGAGGACTGGCGAGATCGGCCAGCTTCTGAATGTATGCTTCCAATTGCTCACGCGTAACGGTGGTTGCGGACGCGGCGGCCAGATCGACCGTCTCTCCCTCCGGCTGGCCCAGGGCATCGATGACCCACGGGAAAAAGACGGCGCAAAGCTGATCGAAGGAAGTATTTCCGTCTCCTGGGTTGGAGATGGTGGGGGCATCCATTGCCAGCAGGAAGGAAAAGGCCCCTTGCTGTGCCGCGTAGGTGGCGGCGGCCTCAGGAGCGAGAACTGTGAACTGCGGCGATGCCAGTAGCTTGAGCTGCGGATTTGCGGCCGCCGCGGAGATACCTCTGGGCCGAACGCGTTTGAGACGCGGCCGCAGCGCCCGCGCATTGCGGAATACGGCGGCAGGGCCTGCGTGCGCCTGCAACAAAGCAGGCCCGCGCTGCAGGCTCTTCTGATCGTCCCAGGGAGCCGTGGAATCGGAGCCGATGACGAATTTCGCCGAGACCGTCGCCGAGAACGAGAAAGATAATGTGATCGAAAACAAGCCTAGGTCGATCTTGACCTTAACGCTGATGTCGACGGTAGCGGTGGCCGTCAACGGAATGGAGCGATAGGACTCGTAAGTGAGTGTTACCGACAGCGTGATCTTGACGTTGACAGAAGCCTGGATGATGGCAAAATCGATCGTGCCGTAAAGCAGGCCGATAACGCCCACAGTGCCGCTCAGTTTGAAATAGTAGTCACTTTCGAGCGAGTCGCCGAGCGCCGTTACCGCTTTCTGGCTGGATCCGGAATACGGGCGCCAGGCGGCTATGACGCCTTCTACAATGCCGAACACCGTGAGCGCAAAACCGGCTTTAAGCGGTCCCAGCGTGAAGTTATAGCCGAGTCCCAGTTGCAGCCCCACCCCGAAGACAATTACCGGCTGGAACGTGCCGTTATTGGTTTTTGGAACCTGTGTAGAAGTGGCGCTGCTCAGCTTGCCGAAATAAATTCCACCTGAGCCGAGCACCGGCACGCCATAGACGATGGCGGCGATGGAGAACGAGCGGCTGAAATCGAGGTTATAGGGAAAGCCAATGTCGATCAGGAAGTCGCCGTTAGTGTAGATCTGAATTCCGATATCGGGCAGAGTCACGGAGACGGCGCCGAAGTTCAGATTGCGGACTGCGTCGGGGAACGTGAATTCGATCTGATAAAGACCGATATCGTCGGTGATTTTTTTGTAAAGGATATCGATCACCAGTCCCGCCAGGCCGCCGACCTTGGCGCCGGCCAGGGCGAGGCGCAGGCCATAGAGATTGGGATCGTTGAAAACGACCATCACGTCCACGGTCCATACATTGCCGACGGCGAGCAATCCAAGATGCGCCGCAACCAACCAGTTGTTGCTCTGGTTGTAATAAGGAACGCCCTTCGGCTCGTTCGGATCGGCGCCCGGGTTCACCGGATTCAGCGAGCCGGTGGTTGACGGAACTTTTTGCAGGGCGGCAATGACCTCTTGCGTGCTGTTGAAGCTGGCATATCCGCTGATGCCGACGCGCTGCCCGAGAACCAGGAGGAAGAGCTTGAAGTAATCGTTGCCACGGCCCGGCACGGGAGGCATCTTCTGGACGTCTTGTCCCTTGGCCGGGTCCATGAGATCGCCCAACTGGCTCGAAATTGGCGACGATCCGTCGATCGCGAGCGTGACTTTGCCGTTTGTGTCGCGACGAAAGATGATGCTCTTGATCACCACGAATCCGAGATTCAGTTCGCTCGAAAGCGTGTATTTCGCCGAAAGACGATTCGTGACGTTCGAGTCGAGCGAAACCGTGACGCTCAGACCGTCGAGCGAGATCTGATTCAGCAGGTCCCAGGGCGACGGCAAAGTGAAATACGGATTACCGAGCGTGCGTACGAGGGCCTGAATCAAAGACCCGAGACTCCAGCCTTTTAGCGAGAAGGTTACTTCATTGGCCGGGCTGGTGTAAGTCGCCGTGAATCCTTCCCACTCGAGTGAAAGAGTCTGGTTTGCGCCCTTGCCAGTGCCCTGGAACGTATAGGTAAAATTCAGCTCCAGGTTGATGGCGCTATAGACCCAGGTAGCCGCTACGGTTCCGGAGAACTGCTGGCCTGCGCTTTTCGATCCGTCGTATTGCAGTTCGATGTTTGCGGGGTCGATGCCTACGTTCTGTCCACCTAATTGAAAAACCCATGAGAAGCTGACGCCGACGCTATAAGCCGTGGACGCACCGCTGGTGGGAACTGTCGCCTTGATATCGAACGTATTGATGGTCAGGTTGCCCGGCAGGAATGGAGGGAATTGGTACCCGAGACCCGCCGAGAAGAACTGGTTGACCAGATCGGTCAGGCTGATCGGCTGCGCAAGCGAGGCAGCAAGCGTCCAGATCTTCGGCGTAACCGTGCCGTCATAGGCGACATTGACATTGGCCATGAGAGGGCCGACCTGCAGCAGACCGCCGATTCCTGCCTGCCAGACAGCGCCAGTGCCATTTGCTCCGTCGCTTTCGGGCGGCGTCATCGCTCCGATCGAAACTTGCCCGCCGGAGACAGCAAGAATGGTGTAGCCGCCGGATGACAAAAAGTCGCTCGTGACGCCAAACTCGAATCCGCTCGAAAAGTTAAAACTTTTCGCATTGAAATCGACGTTCAGGGCAATGTCGCTCAGACTCGCCGTAATGCTGCTCGGCAATGAAACCACGCCATTGCTGATGCCGGAGAGGAAATTGCTCAGACTCACCGTGCCGTTGTAAGCAGCGTAGAGTTGGAGCGCCGAGTTGAACTGCACCTCGAACGTGCCGGGAAAAATCTGCTGACTAATCTGAAATTCGGCCTCAAAGAGGTAACTCTGCTGCCGTGTCTGGCTGTTGAACGGATTCAGAATTCCCCATTGCAGAGAGAAGCTCTCAATCGTGAAATCGAGACCCGGAGGAGGATTGGGAATGGGAGTCCAGGAGCCGCCAGTGCTGCCAATCTGCACGGTAGCCTCGGTAATCGTAGGAGTCGAGCCGAGCGCGCCGTTCACCGTCAGTCCCTGTAATCCGACACTGGCCAAGAACTGCTGCAACTCTGCGGGAGTGCCGGTAAAATAGCTGCCGCTTCCACCGACCAAGTCGACGACGGATGCCGGCGTGAGCAGCGAACCCTCTCCGGTGGCGTTGAGGGCAATGCTGAATCCAACCGTGTCGCCGCCGGATGGCAAGAGAACGGCAATCTGCAGCAGGTAAGGAGATTTTTCCGGAGGCGTGCCTTCCACGCCGATGAGAGAACTGACGGACAGCGTCGCCGCCTGCTCCTGAACACCTTCTTCCGTAGCGACGGGAGCGGGGATTTCCAGCATCACACTGGGATTCGCGACAGTCAGGTAAAGAAGTTTGAACTGCCCTCCCTGAATCGTCGCCGAAAGATTGCCGACGGGCAGAAGTACGGGGCTATCCTCGGACTCCGGGCTGTATGACGACAGATCCAGCGCGCCCTGCAAAGCAAGAGTGGCGGGAGCCTGAAGGTTGTTGAACAGTGTGAGAGCAGGCTGCACAACCTTTGGGAAAGGCACCGATGCGAAGAGGTTCTGGAACGTCCCGCCCTTAACGGCAAGCCCGGACGAATTCGTCCAGGGGTATTTGCCGTCGGCAGTGGAAAACACGAACTGCGCGTTAGACACCGCAAGCTGGTTGAAAGGCCAACCGCCCATGAACGCGAAGGAAGTGGTCCAGGTCCAATTGGCAACCGCGCTTTGCGCCTGTACGACAAGCGTGGGAGTAGCATCGGTGGTCACGGAAAAAACCAGCGTGGCTTTGGCCTGAATGGGAGCACTGCTGGTAAGGAACGGAATCGAGGCGTTCTGCACGGTGAAGGTTTCGCCGCTCACCGGGCCGACGTCTGTGGCCGAGACCGCCACCATGAAATTCGCGGCCGCAACCTGGAATGCCGCCTGAATATACTTGTCGTAATCCGGCGGCGTCATGACATCGGGATCGTTCAGCCCCGCCGTTAAGAAGGCGGCATCCAACGCGAACGGTCCGCTCGCCGCTGCCGTTTTCACTGCCTGCCGGAGATTTTCGATAGCCGTGTCGCTCATGGATTCAGCACCTCGTTTTGATCGATCTTGAGATTTCCCGCCTGCCTAACCGCGATTTGCGCGGCGGGATTTAGATTGTTGCGTAAACGGCAAAATGATCACTTGTGCCGTAGAGATATCCGTAGTTGGGCCAGGAAATCAGATTGTTCCTGGTTCCCGGAAATATCGTCTGCGGCGCATCCGGCTGCGGCGGCCAGGGGCTCAGCGCATTGTAAAATCCGCTCAACATGTTAATTGTTCCTGGCGGCGCATTATTGGGCGGATTCGCAAAAGGTGATCCGGCGATGTAATTCATGATGGTGGTCTCGTAGTTATAAGGGGCGCCCTGATGAGGCCGCACCAGAATGTTGTCGATCGAATAGAAGTTATTGACGAAGTGGCTGCCAATGTACCCGTAACCCGGATAGGGCGAGTCATTCGGCGTATCCGACCACAGGAAACGCGAAGTCGCCGTTGCGCTCGCCGGCTTCATATGCGTTGCAAAATAGCCTTTGTAGCGCTCCAGATTCGCAGCCGGCGGCGCTCCGGGCGACGAGAGCAGCGGAGCGTAAGTGGGCAGATTGTCGTAGACGCCGGAGTTGCTTCCGTCGGCGGCCAGCATATTGAGATTGAAATCCCCTCCGATGACGCGGGTTTCATTTGCGCCTAGCGGGCCGGCCACATCCTCCGCTTGCGAGAGATAGGTGATGAAAACGCCTGCATCGCCCGCAACTGCAGGCGAGTGAACGCCGAATACTGTCAGGTTGCGCTGAACGTTATCATGAGCGTCCGTCTCAGTGAACGTCGCCATGTAAGGAGGCCGGTAAACACCGAAGTCAAGGTACTCGCCCGGTTCGTCGAGGATCTGAAACGCGGTGCGCGCCGCCACTTGATTTTCGTAACGGCCGGCATTGTGCAAAGCCCCGTTTGGGATCTGACGAGCGTTGCTTCCGGGGGGCACGACCATAGCGTTGATGTCCGGCAAGCCGACGCCGCCATTAGGGTAATTGTTAGCGATCCCGGCATTGGGCTCGAAGGATGTCCCCTGGTATTGCCCCTGCCACCAATTCGGTCCCGTGAAATAACGCCGCGTCTGACCGTCCGACGACGTGCCGCTATAGAGTATCGCCACCGTTTCCGGTTTTGAACCGGGAGTTCTACCGATCCGCAGCGGCGGCACGAGCCGCCAGTTGCGATTGGGATTTCCCTGGCGCAGTTCGCCTAATATGTAATTCGCCCCGGCCATTCCTCCGGTTGTCGATGCGAGATCGCTAGGCCAGGTATTTCCGGACGCGACTTCAACGATAACGATGATGTCGGGAACGGCCGCCATAAACACACGAGCCAGCACGGTCTCCCGCATCTGCGCGGCCTGCGCGCAAGTAAGACCGCCATAACCCGCCGGCCTCTTTCTGCTTGGATCGTTTATCTTGTTGATCCCGAAGGTCTGAATGTTCCAAAAGAGTATGCGCGCCATAATCAGTTCCCTCTCGCGTCCACGCCGCCCTGCGGAGCATTCGCCGGAGCCGGCAGCAGCTGCGCGTCTGATCCGCTTTCTAGAGAGGACGTGGCCAAATTCTGACTCGAACTCTGGTCTACGTAGGCGGCGTACCAACCCGTGCTTCCGGTGCTCTTCGGGTCTCCGAACAGAAAGAACTGAATGTTTGCGTCCGGTGGTAGCTTGACGATTCCGAAGATCTTGATGGCAATGTCGTCGAGGCGCAGACAATAAAACATATCGCCGTTGCCTCCTTGCACGGCTTGCCGCAACAGGGCGATAGATCCCACCGCGACTTTGATCACGCCCTGAAGACTGAAGAGTTTGGCGCCAGGACTGGCGCCGGGAAGGCTTAATCCGATAAAAACGGATTGCTGTTGATCTCCGGCAACCGTCGAGGCCGACCAGGCGATCAGCAGATTGGAATCGAAACCCACTGAGGACGCCAGCGCCCCCGGCCCGCCCAGCGTCACCTGATAAACGACGCCGCACCAGGGAGGCGTCAGAGATTTCAAATTCAGCGGCGAGGTCATCGGCAGAAATCCAAAATCGAGCGGCGTCTTGTCGCCCGACGCATTGACAAAGCTCTTGAGCTGTAGGCCAAACCCTTTGAACAAACTGTCCGGCCGGGATGAACTGGCATTGAGATCGTAAGCGAGATTGTCGGAGGTCACCTCAAACACCTGAGCGTTGGGAGTCGATTCATAGGAACTCATCGTGATCATGAAATTCGAAAACGAGAGTCCGGCGCCGAGTTGCAGGGCGGGCGTAGCTGACTTGCTACCGAAGGACAGTACGTCGAACAATCCGCCGTTTTGATCGCTCAACTGCGTGAAGTCGAATGCGCCCCAGACAGAAAAACGTGAAGTGGTCAGGCCGCTCGAGTCGGCGCTCAGAGTATTGAACTGGATGCTGTTGAAGGCAACGGCTTGCAACACGTTGCTGTTCAGGCGAAAAACAGAGGTATCGGTCTGCTGGAAAACGTAAGTGCTCGAGGCGGAGCCTGCGCCTTCCTGGCTCACGTAACTACCATCCAATACGACTCCGTTGGCGGGCATCGGATTGCCATTGGAAACGCCGGGGCGCGCATTACCGATGGTCTGGACAACCTTGGACCCGAGCAGAGCGTTCACCGTGAGTTGAACATTGCTCTGGAAGTTGGCAATTTTGGCGTTTTCGAAAAGGACTTGTAATAACAGAACGGTGAACTGTAGATCGCCGGACGCGGCAACCGGAATCGGCGTGTTGGGGTCGATGTGGTTCGCCAGATTCATTTGGTAGGTCGGGTCCTGATAGTCGATCAAGCCAAAGAAGCTGGAAGGGCCGTCCATCTGGAGCGGTGGATTCTGCGAAGGATACGGCAGGACACGGCTTACCGTGAAGCCGAAATGGTGAGCGTTAAAGCGGCTGAAATCGATGCCCGCCGCAAGCCCCGCGATTTCCGGCGGCAGGTCGTCCGGAGATAGATCGGCCTGCAGCACAATCACGCCGTTCCAGTCGGGATCGGTGACGATCTGCGCAAAGTTTTTATAGAAGGCGGCGGAAGGTCCGCTGGCTTCGCTGATTCCATTTGCGACATACGCCTGAAGCCACTGCGACAATCCGGCATACGCGACATCGTCTCCGCTGCCGCTTGATCCGGCGGCCAAAGAAAATTCGCTCGCGCTGGTCCAGCGATTCGGGTTGGTAACCCGGTCCTGTAAGGAGCCGCTGCAAAATTTCAGGATCATGACGTTGCGGTAACTCGTCGGCGTCACGCCTGCCCCCACCTCAGCCGAAAGCTTCCACCCGGCGACATTGGCCAGGTTTGCAAACGGCTGAACGTACTGGCTATTCACTGCCACGAGGAAAAGCTGATTCGTCTGTAGCGCTTCTTCCAATTGCTGCGATGGATCGGTGAAAGCAAACGGAATGAAGGCGCCTGATTCCGGATCGATCGACTGCGCCAGTTGCACATTGAGATAAGCGCCGGATGTGCTGTCGCTCGTGACCAGAAAGCCTTGAGGCGATGTCGATAGAGTCGTGGCGGGTTCCAGCGGCACGGGCCCGGCGAGCGGGCTTGCGCTTCGGAAAATTCGCGAACGCGCACGCGCCTGAGCGCGCGATGCTCGAACGGAAGGCGCCGAAGCGGAGATGATCAACTTGCGGGTAGGCGCGATAATTTGGCTCTCGTATTGAGTCAGCACGTCGTCGCCCACTGTGCTGGTTGGCGCCTGAGCGTAGGGAGCAAGCGGAAACGTGCTCTGCGTTGAGCCCGTCAATGGCATGCGGGGCGGAGCCGACACGAGGATAGGAACCGGACTGTTGGAAGATGTGGGAAGCGCGTAAAGCGGGCTGCCTTCAGGCTGTGCCTGGTAGAAAACATCTGTCTGCCCGCCCGATCCGCCAAACAAAACAGTGGCCCATGAGGTCGCGTAATCGGCAGTTAGGCGCGGCTGCAAACTTCCGCTACCGGAGTTCTGTAGATTGGCGGACTGGAATGGAAATACCGGGGCGAAAGCCGGCTGCGAAACGAGGAAAAACAAACAGTCGTTCGACGCCGATGAAGATTGATAGGTGGGGAAGGTCAGGCATTCCGATCCGAAGAGGCCGCATAACAAATTGACCGGCTCACCGGCGGAACTCGTTGACCCCGAAACCGCGAATGTACCCGCCGGCGCGAGGTAAATTTGCGCGCCCCCCAGTGCCGTACCGGCTGGAGAAGCCGATGCCATCGCGAGCGCTCCCGCCATCGGAGGAGGCGTGGCGCCTCCGGCCCCGGCGCCAATGGGAATCAGATTCAGCTCATTACCCTGTGTCGTCTGGAAATAAGCCGGCAGCGAAGGCGATCCCGTAAACACCACCGCCGTTCGCAAATAACCCTTCTGCAGATCGGATGCCTGAATACGGGTGTTTGCCGGATCACTCGGATCCACGGTTACTACGATCGACAGACTCTGCGGCCAAGCGGCTACATTGAACGTGGGATAAAAAATGGTGCGTGTTGTGCCGCCGGAATTATACGCATACTGAAGGCCTTGGGTGAGTCCGGTCTTCGGCGGTGGAGCGAACGTCACCGAAGGATTTATTGTGCCCGCAAAAACAACACAACCGCTATTGCCCCCGCTGAGTGGAATCTGCGCGGATAGCGGCTTGCATTTAATCCCCAAATACGAGGAACCGCTCTGCAGGCTGATGAGCTCAATCGACGATCCGGTAAAACTCGCCACTAGCTGGCCGTTGACCTCGTCGGCTGTCAAATAGAGCGACTGGTTGAGATTAAAAATGAGATTGCTGCCGAGCCGGGCGTTCAGATTCGTATTGATAACGTACTTGAGATTGATGTCGGTGCCGAATGCAAACCCGAAAGCCGCGAACACGCCAAAGGTATAGGGATTGATATTCTGAAGCCAGAAAGCCGCCCGATTTCCACCGGACACGCTTTTGCTTATATATTGTTTTGCCGCCTTGATGAAACCGGCAGGATCGCTATTGATCGCATCCGGCCGGGAGACGGCAAAAATATAGGCGCCTCCATAATTACCGGTCAGGGAATCCTTGACGCCAATGGCGGCCGGCAAAGCAACGCTGTCATTCATCACCAGGAACGCCGCCCAACCCACTGAACCGGGAGCACGCGTTTCGTACAGCGCGGTGCCCACGCCTTTGGAATCCTGCACCTGCAAAAATGAGACGGTTGCGGCCATTTGCAATTGCTCCTGTGTTTATTGATCTGGGACTTCCGGTGGTGGCGCTACGTACGGCCGCGTGGCAATCGCGCCGGAGTACCTCACACCCTGGTGATCGGAGGAGGAAAATCCGCCGGTCAGGTACACGGCGCCCGTTTGTAAGGGCGTGGCTGGCTGCAGGTGCAGACTCAGGCCGGGATCGATTGTCACAGTGCCTATTTGAAATCCCTGCGTAACGACGGCATCGTTCACTCCCTGCGCCAAACTGAGGGTTGTTATGGCTTGCCCGACAGTGATGAGCCGGACCTGTGCCGTTTGCCTCTGATCGTAGAGCAGGTCGGTGACGGCGCTGAGTTCGGGCGTGAGCCAGACGGTCTGGCTTTCAAACACCAGAGGACTGGACCACGTCCAAATTGCCAGATCTCCGCGGAACGGAATCGCTCGGCCCGCCTGGGTGACTGTGAAACTGCCGGAAAGGATGGACTGCTGATCCGGATACCGCAAAGTCCCCACCAGATCGCCGCGAATTCTGACGTCGCCTTCGACTGCATCAACCTTCATTGTGTTTTGGGAAGGCGTTAAGCTTCGCTCCATGACGGCACGGTTCTGAAGCCTGACGCCGATTAGTACTTGGGCTGTCTTCCGACGCACCGAAATCGTCAGCGTCGCTGGTCCGAACGTTCTGTCAACGGAGGTATTCGGCTCTACATTGAGCGGCGCGAGCGTCTGGGCGCGAATCGGCGCGGCGCATATGCCGAGGCAAATGCACAGCAAAACCGCACGGCGTAAATCTCCTCCGCGCGTCCGGGAAACTGAGATGCTAATGGGCAAAATGCTAAACCCGGCATGCGTTCCGCCGCCAGGAACTTGCCTCTACTGCCACAGTTCTGCCGGCATTCGAATCGCCCTGCAAGAGATGCGGCGGGCAATTCACGATTGCCCGCCGGTTATTACTCCGCAGGAACTGAACACATAACTGGATCAACGAGACTCCCGGTAGACAAACTGCGAGAGCCTGCCGGGATTTATTTCGCGGCCGCGGCTGCCACCGCTGTGGACATATAAATCACCTGGCCGGTGAACGTGTAGATGGAGCTTCCGTCCTTAATTTTGCCGGACAGCAGGACGTTATAACCGCCGCCTGAAAGAGGCGCATACATCACCGTCAGCCCGGCTTGGAACGTGACTACTCCATTTCCTTGGTCGGCGCCGAGGGTGGAAGTGGTGACGGCGCTGCTGACGCTTGTCGTAAACCAGGCAACGCCATTGGGCGGGGCCATGAACTGAACGAGCGTGGAGTTATTGGCGTCTCCGGAGCCGGCAGCAGAGCAGTTCGAATTGGGAGTTAATGCTGTGAGTTGCGTATTTGCGCTCATTGCCCCTGTATTATATTGGCGCAATCATTTATCTGTCAATAATATTTACGATTAAACGTTAGCCATTGCATTCATAATTAACGACATTTTCCATCAGTTTTTACTGATGCCGTTCGGAAAATGCAAGCGGCCCACTTGCAAGAGCCGAGCATGATAAATCGCAATTTTACTGAATGTAATAAAGGATTTGGCCCTAGCCACCTGTACCAGCCGCCGCATTCCCGGCCAGAAAACGGAACCTGCGGCGCGGGCCATTGCCGGGAAAAACGATGTCAGCTATAGGGCGATAAATCTACAAAATTTACAATTGAATCCTGACTGTACCGTCGAACGTTTTCATTTAAATCCCGCGCCTCCATCATCCAATGTGCTGCGTAGCCGTTCTCCTTGCATCGCGACGATGAATACAACGCCTTAACAGGTCCATTTGGACGACGGCTCTGGCAGATGGAACCCTTTCATTCGCTGAGTCGTGCAGCTTGGGGGCGCTTTCTCTCAATGTCTACGCTTCAGCTCCACAATCGTGACTGTTCGCTTGGTATCGAATCGCGCCGTCCAGCCCGCCGCGAGATCGGCCGCGCTGACTTCGCCCAGTTTCCGGCCGTCCAAAATCGAGAGCGCGTCATATGTAGAGCCGACCGGCGCCACCGCTTTCACTTCAGCCGTCGATACACCGCTAGCGTTCCGGAACAGCACGACCAAGCCGTCGGATTCCCGGCTCAATCGCGCAAAGCCATCCCAACGCCCCTTGCCCGGCTGCTGCCACGAACCTTGGGGAAAGAACGAATCGGACAACGCAACCCGATTCCTGAGTTCCTTGTACCAACGAATCCATTTCCCATACCAATCCTGCTCGGCCTCGCTCAGCTTTCTCAGGTCGCCAAGCAGCACCGGCCCCGATCCCAGCGCGACGCCTAAGCGCTCCTCGGTTGAACCCGTGGGCGCTCGCAGGTTTCCTATCAGCATGGTTTCAACAGGAATTGACGGAGCACGTTCGTACAGCAGCGTGCGAGCCTGCACCGGACCCGCGTCTCCCGCGCTGGCGTCCGAAACATTGCTGAGCCAATCCAGGTCGGCGCAACCAAGCAGGGCGGCGTCAATCAAATGCTTTTCGCCCCACAACTCAAACGTGTAATCAACCAGCACTTCCGGATGGGCCTGGTGGAATCGTTTACCGATATACTGCAGGCCTTCATAGATACGATCCAGCGACTCTGCCCAATCTTTATGCAGGTGGCCTGGCGCATTGCATCCAGGTTCCTCGCCATAGGTGTTGAAAACCGTCGTGAGGTCGATTTTCAAATAGCGTGGATGATAACGCTCCACCAAGTTGTTCAGACGCTTCAAGGCAGCATCCCGATATCCGCTCCCTAAACACATCACCGCTTGCGTGCCGGACGCTGTCTGAGTGAATTTAGGACGGCCCGCGCGGTCGCGGCACGCCCACTCGGGATGCTGCCGGTATTCCGCGGTCTTGATGCTGACCGCGGCAAGCGGAACCCATAGCCCCAGCCCCAAGCCTTTGTCCCTCAGGAGTTTGATCACACCATCCACGCCGTCCGGAAAGTTCGCCTTGTTGTCTTCGTTCGCTCCATATTCCTGCTGCCATCCATCGTCGATGGTGAAAATATCCATGCCCATTCGCGCCGCAATCGGGATCAACTCTCCCACGGTCTTTTCGTTGATGCCGCGCACAAACGGCTCCCAAGTGTTATAGAGCCACACCGGCTTATACGCTCCTTTGCGCCGCATGACGATGTTCGACATGTAGCTCGGGACCGCCCACCTGGGATCTTCAAATCCGCGATTATCCTGAAAGAAGACGAGGGAACTCTTCGCCGACTCGAAGATTTCTCCGGGTTGCACGCTACGCTCAAACGGGAAGAGATCGGTGTCGTACATTACTTTTAGCCCTTCTCCCCAACCTTGGCCCACTTCGGTGCGCTTCAGATATCCGGGCGCTTCGTTGATGATAGTCACGCCTTCGCCGGTCCTCGAATTCCGTAGGAACATCCCCGCATCGGAAGCGCGTCCGGTGAAAAACAGCGCTTGCGGCGTCGCGCCGTAACCCGCCGAAAGCTGCAGTTCTCCCGGCGTTCCGGCGCCTACGTTTAGGGCCTCAAAACACAGGTGAGTGAGCGTAATCGCGCTCGAGCTTTTGTTCGTAATTGCAATCCACTTCCGAATCGCCGGGTAGCGATCGAACACCGTGTAATACACCGTCACATCCAATAGGCCCGTACGCTCGTGCAGAACGATTTGCAGTTCTCGCCCTCCATCGGTTGCGATGCTTGCGGCGTTCCCGAAACGAAACGATTTATGCCCATCGAGGTGATTGCCATTTGCGGTAAAGCTGAACTCCGGACCGAATTCGTTCTCTTGCCGTCCATACGCGGTGAAATCAGTGCCGGTCGACCTGCGAACCAGAGATTCCGTCCGGAGTCCGTTTTCTTCCGAAAACGACACGGCTCGCTCGATAAAATCGTTTCCGATGAACCAGCGATTTCCTTGCTGCTCAACCCGAATATAGGCTGGAGCAGCACACACCTGTATCGCCGTACATGCGGCTAACGCAACGAGAAACACAGAACGTGAACGCATGAATGTTCTGTCTACTCTATCGCGGTTGTCGCGTTGAGGGAGACGCGCAGGTCTCTTAGTCTGCGCGAAGCGCCGCCATCGGATCTGCGTGCGTGGCGCGCATCGCTGGAACGCAGCACGCAAGCGCGGCGACAACAATCGCAATTAGAGCGGTCGCGCCAATGACGGTCGGATCCGCCGCGCCTACGCCGTACAACAGGCTACCCAACAGATGTGAGAGGGCGAGACCGAGCACGACGCCGAGGGCCGTGCCGGCCACGGCCAGTTTCATCCCATTCGCCAGTACGCTCGCGGCTAAGTCGCGCGGCCTCGCGCCAAGAGCCATCCGCACTCCAAATTCGTGAATGCGTTGGTTCACCGAATAGGCAGTCACTCCGTACGTTCCAATGGCTGCTAGTAGCAACGCCAGGCCGGCGAACAGTCCCACAAGGACGAATGCAAACCGGGAAGTCGAGTAGGATCCATTAGCTACCTGTTCCATGGTTCGAATATCGGCGACCGCGAGATTGCCATCCAACTCGCGCACTACAGCCCGCAACCGTTCAGCCATCACTTTCACATCCAGGTTCGAGCGAATCGCAATTGAAAAGTCGCTAAACCGAAATGGCGACTGCGACATGGGCCACCAGAATGCAGGCCTTGCGCCGGCGTCCTTCGGCGTATCCTTCACGTCACCGACGATTCCGACAACTGTCATCCAATCGTCTTCTTTCGGGTGATCGCTGAATGTGAGCTTCCCGCCGAGCGCGTCGCCGCGCTGCCAAAATTTCGCCATAGCCTGATTGATGATCAGGACCTTCCTGCCATTCGCCGTATCGTGCTCGTCAAACGCGCGGCCTCGAACTACCGGGATTCCGAGCGCCCGGAAAAAGCCAGGACCTGCCACGTGATAACGGCCGCCGAAGTCGTCGTGCGGGGGAGGCGTTTCGCCTTGTATGTGAAATCCACCGGCATTATCGTCCCAGCCCGTCCATGGCAGATCCGATCCCAAACCCGCGGCGCTCAATCCGGGCGTCTCGCGAATCGTCGCCAACAAGCGTTCGCCAAACTGGGCAATTGCCTTGGTGTCTTTGTAATTGACGCTGGGAAGCGAGAGACTCGCCGTCAGCACCTGTTCCGGACGAAACCCCGGGTCCGTTTGCAGCAGGTTCAAAAAACTTCGCAGCATCAAGCCCGCGCCGATCAGCAGGACACACGCGAGCGTCACTTCACTAATTACCAGCCCGTTCCGTAGTCGCAAGGTCTGCCGGCTGCTCGTGGCGCTTCGCCCGCTTTCATGTAGCGACTCGCGCAAATCTGCCCGCGATCCTTGCAACGCCGGAACCATGCCAAAAACAACTCCCGTTCCAACCGCAATCAGCAGCGTGAATAGGAACAACAGCGCATCAACGTGAATATCGCCCGCTCGCG
Source organism: Bryobacterales bacterium KBS 96 (assembly GCA_000381625.1). Classification (GTDB taxonomy): domain Bacteria; phylum Acidobacteriota; class Terriglobia; order Bryobacterales; family Bryobacteraceae; genus KBS-96. The sequence goes on along the minus strand of KB906767.1, from coordinate 3,571,034 downwards.
GGAAATCCGCCGGCAGCAGGGCGACTAAACCTTTCACACCGGCCACTGCCAGGATCGCTCCCAGAGCGGCGCCCATTACCGCCAACAACAGGCTCTCGGTGAGCACTTGGCGAATGAGCCGCATACGGCCGGCGCCCACGGCCGCCCGCACCGCCATCTCGCGCTGCCGGGCCATGGCCTTGGCCAACTGCAGATTTGCGGTGTTCACGCACGCGAGCAGGAGCACCAGCGCCACCGCTCCAAGCAGCACAAATAATATTGAGCGGCTGCGCCCGACGATTTCAGCCCTGAGCGGCGTCACCAGCACCTTCCATCCGCGGTCTCCTTCGTGTTCTCGCGCCAGTTGCTGCATCGCGGCGTTCATCTCGCCTTGCGCCTGCCCTGGGGTTACGCCGGTCCGCAAACGTGCAATGCCATCGAGGTAATGCGATCCGCGATCGCGCGGGTCGCTAAATGTAAATGGCGTCCAGACGTCAACCGTGTTGCCGTAAGCGACCGCATGATACGTGTTGCCGGGGTGCTGCACCCCTGGGGGCATCACGCCCACGATGAAATAGGGAATCCCATTGAGTACGATTTTCTGCCCCAATGCGTCCCGGCGACCGCCTAGCCGTGTGCGCCAGATTTTGTCGCTAATGATCGCGATCTGTCCCTTGCCGGGCAGTTCGTCCGCTCGGTCGAAATCGCGTCCCATCGCCGGTTTGAAACCCAGCACATGAAAATATCCGGCGGTGACCGAAAAACCGGAGAGCCGGACGGCGGCGCCTATGCCCGCGAGTTGCAGATCCCGATGAGTGTAGGCGGCGAACGATTCGAACGACTGTAAACGGGCGCGGAAGTCTCGAAAGTCATTCGGGTTAATTGGGAATTTCGGAAAGGCATCATTGGTTGTGAAGACGCGAACAAGCTGGCCTGCATCGCGAAATGGCAAAGGCCGAAGTAGAACGCCCTCGATAACGCTCACGATAGCGCTGGTCGCCCCAATGCTGAGCGCCAGAGTCAATATCACGACCGCAGTGAACCCAGGACTCTTCGACAGCACTCGCGCGGCATACCTCGCGTCTTGACCCAGAGATTCAAGAGCATTCAATTTCCGCATATCCCGGCACTCCTCCTGAATTTGCGCGACTCCGCCCAACTTTCTCAACGCTGCATTGCGCGCATCTTCCCACGACAGTCCACGCCCGCGTTCTTCGTCGATTTCCTCTTCCAGATGGAACTTCAATTCCTTTTCGAGTTCCTGCTCCACCCGGCTTCGGTGGAACAGTGAACGGACTCGCATTCGAAGAATGCCGGGCCAGCGCCACCGTCTCACATTCGACCTCCTAAGCCAGCCGGATTACGAGTCCGATGCCGTTGGACAGGCGTTCCCATTGCGCGAGTTCTTTCTCGAGCTGAGCCGCGCCGGCTTTCGTCAGTTGATAGAATTTCGCCTCCCGCCCGGTCTCGGTCTTACGCCACTTGGCCGATACCCAGCCTTGCTGCTCCAACCGGTGCAGCGCCGGATATAAAGCGCCCTGTGTCACTTGAAGAGCTTCGTCGCTGACGTGCTGAATTCGTTTGGCGATAGCCCAGCCATGCTTGGGCTCGGTCGAAATCGTCTTCAGGATCAGGAGATCCAATGTGCCCTGGATCAGATCCGAAGGACGGCTCACAGGCGGACCCCTAAATCATTGACAATTGCCATACCTAAGTTATTTATATCTGCGCGATGCGGATGAGTCAAGAGGCTTATATATACTGAACACCTTCGGCGCGGGCCCTAGCGGGCGTGATTTGGAATAATCGGAACACGCCGTTAACGGCAGGCTCTATACGGGACTGGACGCAAGGGGCTTTAGCAACCAGTAAATTCAAACTCGAGGTGATGATGACAAACGGACCAAACTGCGCCGGCACGAGAACCGAGCCAGTGCTCTCTCTGATGCCCGCGAAGAGATGTCGCAAACTGCTCAAAGGGCGGAGACTGTACGTTGTACTCGGCGCTTTACTGCTGTTGCTGGCGACGGGAGCGGCGCGATATGCGGCAGCGCAATCCGGAAGTCCCACGGGCGCTCCCCGACCACAGGGCCAGAATCCCAATGGCATGCATATCTATATCTGGGCGGGCCTGAAGTCCCATCTACCTGGTCAGCATGACTATCCGCAGTTTCTTGCCGATTGGAGCAAGATTCTCACCGAGCGTGGAGCCGTTGTCGATGGCGCGTTGCATCCTCCCAGCAGTGCCGATCTCGAACATACGGACGTGGTCGTGATCTATAAAGGCGACGCAGGCTACCTGAGCGATGTCGAAAAGGCCACACTCGATGCGTTCGTCAAACGCGGCGGCGGGCTTGTGAATTTTCATGACTCGTTGTGCGGTCCGGATCCGGCCTATTTTGCATCGCTTCTCGGTGGCGCAAAGAAGCATGGCGAGGTGAACTACACGTTAGAGGCGCCAATTCACTATACGGTCGTCGACAAGTCGAACCCCATCATGAAGGACATGTCCGACATCACCATTCTTGATGAAGCCTTCTTCAAAATGACGTGGGCCAAAGATCCTGGCATCCACGTGCTGGCAACCACAAAGATCCCGCCCACGCACAGTGCCGGCGATCACAAGGGAGAAATAGTGCCGCAGATGTGGACATACGAACACACACTTCCGGGTGGCCAGCCCGCTCGAGCGTTCGTATGGATGCAGGGTCATATTTACGCCAATTTAGCCAATTACCAGATTCAGCGAACATTGCTGCGCGGAATCTCATGGGCGGGGAAAAAGCCGGTTGATGAACTCGTGAATTACGTGGCTCCTCCCCGCCCTGCGCGCCGGGAAATGCCTCCAGGCAGTAGTGCGCAATAGGCAACAAAGAGAAGTCAGCGCCGTTCGATTTTTGAACCGTCGTTTCATGGATCGCGTCCATCGGCGGGAAGATGTCGAGTCCCGGTTTCCTCCGGTGTCCGTGCCAAAGACTCATCGGAACGTGAATTTGTTCGTCGAAATGCGGCCGCGGTGAACCGACCCCAACCCCATCTGGTGTCCGGTCTGCTGAGATACGGCGCCGGCGCCGAGACTCAGCAACTGCGTGAAATTGCGACGGTGTAGTTTTAACAGAATAAAGTTGCGAAAGCAGATTTCTGCGGCAGTTTTTTAGATCAACAAGATTTCGAGCCTTTATGGATTTGCTGAAAGGCACCCTGCGAGGCCGCCGCAGATCAAGGATCTGCTCCGCAAAGGTGTTACTCGTATCGCAAGGCCACCATTGGGTCGATCCGCACAGCGCGCCGCGCCGGAACGTAGCTGGCGGCCAGAGCAACCAGAATGAACAGCGTTGCGACACCCGCGAATGTTAGGGGATCGGTCGTGTCGACGTGGAACAACAGAGTCCGCATCACTCGCGTCAACGCAAATGCGCCAATAACTCCAATCGCTGCTCCGGTCAATGCCAACCGAAAGCCCTGCCCCAAAATGAGCCACAGAATCTCGCTTTCCCTGGCTCCCAATGCCCGGCGGATGCCCATCTCGTACGTGCGTTGCTCCACCGAATAAGCAATGACGCCGTAGATTCCAACCAGGGCGAGCAGCAGCGCCACGCCGGCGAACAATCCTAGCAGCACCGCCAGCAAGCGCCGCTGGCCCAATTGGGCTTCGATCCGATCGTCCATCGTTTTGACGTCCGAAATGGGTTCATTCCGGTCCAACGCCTGCACTTGTTCTCGAACCAGTGTTGTGATCCGCGTCGGGTTGCCGCCGGTTCGTATCGCGAGCATCGCGGACGGCAGAGGATCCTGCCAAAACGAGACGTATACACTTTGCGGCCATCCGCTGTTCTCAAGATTCTGATGAACATTGCCGACAATTCCGACGATCTCGGCAGGTTTCGGATTCACGCCGCCGACCAGAAGCCGCTGGCCGATGGGATCGAGGCCGCGCGGGTAGGCCGGCCAGAAACGGCGCGCCAGGCCTTCATCGATGATGGCCACGCGCTGGGCGCTTTCGATATCCCGCTCCGAAAAGTCGCGGCCTCGTTGTAAGGGAATATCGAGCGTCTTAAAATATCCGGGCGCGACGACAAGCGCCGTAGCGATGAGACGTTCGTTCAACCGTAGCGGCGGCTTGGAGGCATCCTGCACGGGAGTTCCCGCAAAGCCGGTCATCGGAAGCGTCATGGCAACCGTGGCGCCGCGCACGCCCGGCGTCGATTCCACGCGTTGGATGAGTTCCTGAAAAAAGGCATCCTCCTTCTGGTCCGTGTCATAGCGCGACTGAGGCAGAGAAAGGCGCATGGTGAGGAGGTTCGCCGGATTGAAGCCCGGATCGTCGCCGCGCAGATGAATCACGCTCTCGATCAGGAGCGCGACGCCGATCAGCAACACGATAGAAAGCGATACTTGCCCCACAACCAACATGTTTCGGGCCGTGAATCCGATCCGAACACGCCCGGAAAGCCCTTCGTTTACGGATTCGCTTCGCAGCCGCAAGACTCCCATGAGATCCGGCCGCGATGCGTCGAGCGACGGCGCCAACCCGAACAGAATGCCGGTCACGAACGAAAGCACGGCGGCGAATCCGAGCACCATCCAATCCAGGTGAACCTCGCCCGCGCGCGGCAAATCGAACGCAGTGAGATTTGGAATCGCTCGCAGAGCCCACACGGCAAGCAGCAGCCCAAGCACTCCACCGGCAAACGAGAGCAGCACGCTCTCGGCAAGCAGTTGTCCGACGAGACGGCTGCGGGCGGCCCCCAGCGCGGAGCGGATTGCAAATTCGCGCGAACGGGCGTTCGCTCGCGCCAGGAGCAGGCTCGCCACGTTGGCGCAAGCGATCAGCAGGACAAATCCAACGGCGCCGAATAACATCCAAAGCACGGAACGAATATTGGCGACGAGCGCCTCTTTCAGCGGCTTTACCCGAACCGGAGACTTCGGCTTTGCATCGAGCATTGCGGGATGAGCCATCTTGTAATGGCGCTGAATGACAGCCGCTTCCGCGCTTGCCTGTTCGAGACTCACCCCTGGTTTGAGGCGCCCGAATATGCTCAAGAACGGGCTAAGCGGCCGCGACTTCGGGGGGACCGCCGGCCACTCGGACGGCTGGGTCAACCAGACATCGAGATCCGGGAAAGGAAACTGGAAGCGCGCCGGGAGAACTCCGACGATCGTGTATGGCGCGTCGCCTAGAGTCAGCGTTTTGCCGACGATCCGGGAATCTCCGTTGAACCGGCGCTGCCATAGCTCCGCGCCGATCATCGCGACGGCGGGGCCGCCGGGCGAATCCTCCTCCGGAAGGAAGCCGCGTCCGAACAGCGGCTCAACTCCCAGGATGCTGAGGAAGCCTGCCGATACGCGAGCGGCCTTCAGGACTTCCGGCTGGGCGCCCCCGGTAATCGTGACGTTCTCCTGGCCGCTGAAGGCGCCGATACCGGTAAAGGATCGCGCGCTCGCCTTCATCTCCATGAACCGTACCGGTGTGGCGCCGCCCGAAAAATTCACCAACCGGTCCGGATCGCGGTATTCGAGCGGCTTCAGCAGCACGACGTGAACGACGCTGAAAATAGCGGTGTTGGCGCCAATGCCCAAGGCCAGCGACAACACCGCGGTCAACGCAAATCCCGGACTTTTTCGGATGGTGCGGAGGGCATAGCGCAGGTCCAGCGCCAATTGTTCGAGCCAGCGCCAGCCCCACACTTCGCGAACGTTCTCCTCCACCAGAGTAGTGTTGCCGAACGTGCGCCGTGCGGCGTAGCGGGCGTCTTCTTCGGACAATCCGTCCGCTCGCTGCTCGGCGGCTTCCGCTTCCAAGTGGGAGCGCAGCTCGCGGTCGAGATCGTGGTCACGTGATTTGCGTCGCCAGAACATTGCTTGAGTTCCTTTACTCGTTTCGCAAGGCCACCATGGGATCGACTTTCGTAGCCCGACGAGCTGGCCCGTAGATCGCGGCTGCGCCGACCACGATCAAAATGCACGCTGCGATGGCAAACGTCATCGGATCACGCGGTTGAACGCCATACAGCAGAGCTTTAAGGACTCCGCTCAGCAGATAAGCCATAAACAATCCGATTACGATCCCAATCATGACCAGTGCCAATCCGCCGTTCATTACCATCCGTAAAACATCTCGCCGCTGCGCCCCGAGAGCTAGGCGAATGCCAAACTCATTGGTGCGACGCGTCACCCCATATGCGAGAACACCGTAAAGGCCAATGCACGTAAGCAGCAGGGCAAGGGCTCCAAATCCGGTTGACAATTCAGCGACGAGCTGCTCGGAATGTAACGTTCGGTCCACCACTGCAGAAACGGGCTCAATGTCGTGAATGACGAGCCGCGAGTTAGCGGTCCGAATCGCGGCACGACAATCCCGAATCACAGCCGATAACGGTCTATTCGCAGTTGCATCAGCCCTAATTTGAGCAAAGGCAGAAGTTGCGCCATGCAGAAATAAATACGCCATCCGCGGAGTGCGCTGCCGCAGATTATCGTATTTTGCATCCTTGACTACGCCGATGATTTCGATATCTTTCGGCTTTCCGGGCCACCAGGCGAATCGCTTGCCCACCGGATTCTTATCGCGAAAATAGTATCGGGCCATCGTTTCATTGATAATGGCCACGTGATCGGCTCTTTCCTTATCGGCTTCTGTGAAATCGCGCCCGGCAAGCAGCGGGATGTCCATAGTTGCGAAATAGAGCGGGCTTACCGATTGAACGCGTATGTTTTTGTCCTCATTCAGATGAGGCGTGTATCCCTCTACATCAATGCAGCAAATTCGATTTGTACCCTCGCCAAAACCGAATTGCGAAAAGCTCACTAATTGCACTCCACCCACACCAGATAAGCGTTCGGCGAGCTTCGCCCGAAGCACGTCGATATCCATGTTGGTATTGGGAGTGTCGATGGCCGCCTCGATAACGTGCTTCTCGTCGAAGCCGGGATTGAACATCTTCAGATTCAGAAACGTCCGCAGCAAAAGTCCGGAGGCAACCAGCAGAATAAGAGAAATCGCTGTTTGCGAAATCACCAGCAAGCGCGACGGGCTGAGTTTTAAAAGCGAGATTGCGAGCGAGCGGCCCCCCAGCTTTAAAGTGGACCAAGGATCGACTCGATTGCTGGCGATCGCCGGAGCAAGGCCGAAGGCAAGCGCTGCGGCGCATGACACGACAATCGCAAACGCGAGGACCTTTAAATTCAAATGAACATCCAAGGAATCGATGTGCGCAATCACGAGCAGCGCCCGGATGATTACTAACGCAATGCCAACACCGAGCACACACGCAATTGCGGCAAGTAGCGCGGCCTCGGTCAACAATTGCCGGATTAGCCGGGAGCGGCCCGCGCCTATAGCAATGCGCACTGCAAATTCGCGGCTTCGCGTTGCCGATCGCGCAAGCAGCAGGTTCGCGACATTCGCACAGGAAATCACCAGCAGGAGCGCTACGAGCGCCATCAAAATCCACAGGGGTTGAGAGTATTGGTCTCTCAGCCAAGACAAGCCTCCTGCGCCCGGTTCGACGCCAATGAATCCCAGGTAATCGTTTTGCGGATCGGCATGAAGCGCAGTTCGCAAATTCGTGAGAAGGACGCGCATGCTTGCCTGTGCCCGACTGAGACTCACGCCAGGCGCAAGGCGACCGACGCAATTCAACCAACTCACGTCTCTGGTGTGGAGAAAGGACCTACCTCCGTTGAGTTGAGGCTGCATCGCAAGAGGGATCCACACGTCCGGCGCGTAGAACGCGGATTCGCCCGAAAAATTTCTTGCAACTACTCCGACGATTTCAAGCGCGTTGTTACCGAATTTCATTCGCTCGCCCAGAACACTCGGGCTGCCGCCAAAGGCGCGTTGCCAATAGGCATAGCCGATAACGGCTACGGGATGCTGACCGGGAGCGGCATCGTCCTCGGGCGCCAGCATACGGCCGATTTCCGGCTCGACTCCGAGAACGGAAAAATAGTTGCCCGAGACCAGTTCGCCCTTCAGCTTCTCTTTGTGATCGTCCAAATCGCGGCTCAGGTTCCAATCGGCGAACGCAGCCAGTCCGGCAAAAACCTTGTTGTGCTCGTCGATCCATTGATAATCCATGTCCGAGAAAGAGTCTCGCGTGTGCTGTCGAGTGAGTGCGCGAACGATCACCAATGAATCGGGCTGAGGGACGGGGAGCACTCGCAGAAGAACTGTGTCTACAAGGCTGAAAATTGCAGTATTGGCTCCTATTCCCAGAGCAAGCGAGAGCACCGCGACCGCAGTAAAGACTGGATTCTTCCGCAGCCGTCGTGCAGCGTATCGCATATCCTTCCATATTGTTTCCAGCCATATCCATGTGGATGCTGCCCGAACGTTCTCTTTCACTAAAGTTGCGTTGCCGAGAACCCGCCGCGCGGCGTAGCGGGCGTCGTCAGCCGATAGGCCGTTCTCTTGCTGCTCGGCGGCTTCCGCTTCCAAATGGGAGCGTAGCTCGCGGTCGAAATCGTGGTCGCGTGATTTGCGTCGTCGCCAGAACATGAGTCGCCTACTCATATCGCAGGGCCACCATCGGATCGACTTTGGAAGCCCGGCGGGCAGGCAGAAAACTTGCCACAGCCCCAATCGCGCCAAGCAGTCCGACGGAGGTCGCTAGCGTCAGCGGATCATACGGCTTTAGTCCAAACAGGAGCGAGCTTGCGGTGCGCCCTATGGCGAGAGATAGCGCTATGCCAATCACAAGGCCAACCAGCAACAGGAGCCCTGCCTCATTCATCACCATGCCGAGTATTTGGCCCGGGTTTGCGCCAAGCGCTGCGCGGATTCCGATCTCGGTGCGACGCCGGATCACGACATACGAGATGACGCCATAGAGACCGATTGTTGCGAGTACAGTGGCGAGTAAGCCAAAAAATCCCGATAGCGCCGCCATGAGGCGCTCGATTACGAACCGGTCCCGAATTTGCGTTTGGAAGACATGAAAATCGATTTGCATCGCGGGATACTGGCGTCCCAGTCGGTCCTTCACCGTGGAAATCAGACTCGACATCGGCGCCGATGAACGGATGAAGATGGGACCCCATGGTCCTTCGGCCGGATATTGTTGCGCGGCCCCAAATACTTCGGGCGGCGTAGCATCGCGCAGATTCGCATATTTCGCGTCTCTTACGATGCCAACGATTTGATAGGTGGCGGCAGGATAGTTCGGCTCGGCGATGCTCCTGATTGTTTTGCCGATCGGGTTCTTTCCACCACAGTATTGCCGGATAAACGTTTCGTTCACGACCGCCACTCGCGGCGCCGACTCCGTATCGCGACCATTGAAATCGCGTCCGGATAACACAGGGACCTGCATGGTCTCAAAATATTGCGTGCTGACCCACGTGAATTTCGACGAACCGCGAACGTCGTTGAGATGAAATCCAAGCGTCCAACTGCTGCCATCAAGCGGTACGTGAGTGGACATGGCCGCGGACTCGACTTCGGGGATTTCGCGGATTTCGTCGAGTAGCTCGCGTTGCAAAGGTTTCAAACGGGTTGGGGAAATGTGGCCATTGTTTAAGAAATTATGAATGTCTATTTGAGCCAACAGGATGCCCCGTTCACGAAAGCCTGGGTTGAGCGTCATTAGATTTCGAAAGCTACGCACAAACAGGAGAGCACTGAAAAGCAACACGAGCGAGATCGTAATTTGAGAAACCACGAGCCAGCGTTGAAATGAGAATCGCTCTTGACCGGCCGTCGTGCCGCGCGCCCCCGCCTTCATTGCCGCGCCAGGTTCCGCTTGCGACGAGCGCAGGGCCGGCACGAGACCGCAAGTGAGAACCGCCGCCGAAGCAGTGAACATCAGGACGCGCCAATCGAGGCTCAAGTCCAGTTGCAAGACATTGGAGCCGGTGCTAACGAACCATACAATCGCCCGGCTGAGCACCCGCGCCAGATAGAGCCCGAGCAGCGCGCCAGCTAAAGCGATCAGCAGGCTTTCCGATATCAACTGCTGGATCAAGCGTCGTCGCGATGCTCCGAGCGCCAGCCGTACGGCAATTTCGCGTTGACGCGTACTCGCGCGAGCCAACATCAGATTCGCAAGATTGACACATGCAATAAGCAACACCAAACCCGTAATCCCGAGGAGCAGCCAAAGAGATGTGTCAAAGGTCTGCCGCAGCGGACTCACTCCTTTTCCAGCGGGATAAGCAGCGAGCCGGAATTTACGATATTGTTCGAGCTCCGAGGTTTGATAGCCGGTTGGCGCTGTCGCATCGAATAAGCCTGGACTAATTGTGTTGAGATATGCTGAGGCGCGTTCCAGTGTCCAACCGCGCTTCAACCGGCCCATCACGGTGAGCCACCAGACATCGCGTCGATCAAAGGAGGCGTTGGTCGATTGAAGAGCCGCCAGGGAGCAAATCGGCAGCGCCACATCAAAGTTCGTGCCGACGTTAAGCCCCACAAAGCCCGGCGGCGCCACGCCGATCACTTCGAAAGAACGATTCTGAACCGTTACGTTGCCGCCGATAACCGAATCGAGACCGCCGAATTCGCTTTGCCATAAACCATAGCTGATCACTGCAACCGAAGGCCCACAACCGTGATGGTCATCTTGAGAGTCGAGCAAGCGACCGCGAGCGGGTGGAATTCCCAAGACGGGAAAGAAACTGCCGCTTACCCAAAGCCCGTGCACATTGTGGGCGCCCGGTCCTTTACCCAGACGAAATGTATCCGTACCCCAGGCGAAAGCGCCGGAAAAGACCTGCTGGCTGTCTCGAAATGCCTCCCAAAGGGGATTGGTCATCTGCGGATTATCGCCGGTGTTGATGCCCATGCCGTCTCCGTTTGCAACGCGCACTTCCGCCAGTTCCTGTGGATTGGGCACCGGCAGGCTGCGCAAACGAACGGCGTCGAGCAACTGAAAAATTGCCGTGTTGGCGCCGATCCCCAGCGCAAGCGACGAGATGGCAACGACCGCAAATACAGGACTGAGCCTTAACTGGCGAACACCGTAGCGCAGGTCTTGCCAGAAACGTTCCAAAGAGGTCCATCCCCACATTTCGCGTACCTCTTCCTTCACCAAAGTCGAGTTGCCGAATGTGCGTTGGGCGGCGTAGCGGGCTTCCTCCGACGACAGGCCGGCCTCTTGTTGCTCCGCGGCTTCCAGTTCCAGGTCCGAACGCAACTCGCGCTCCAGATCCTGCTCGCGTTGTTCCCGTAATCGCCAGAACATAGATCACGTCATTCGTATCGCAAGGCCACCATGGGATCGAGACGAACCGCACGCCGGGCCGCAATGTATGAGGCAAGAAGCGAGACCGTCATTAGCAGCAGGGCTACTAAAACGAATGTCTCCGGATCGGTCGTGCGAACTTCGTACAAGCGACTCGCTAGAAGCCTCGTGATGACCAGCGATGCAGCGACGCCGAGCGCAACCCCGGCGAGCGTCAGCCCAAGACCGCGCCTCAGAATCAATGCGAGCACCTGCCCCCTCGTCGCGCCCAAAGCGATCCGAAGTCCGATCTCCCGCGTTCGTTGCGTGACCGCATACGCCACGACGCCATAAATCCCGATCGTCGCAAGCATCAACGAAAGCACGGCAAATAAACCTACGACCACCGTATTCATGCGGGATTCCGCAACGGACCGGGAGATGAGCTGCTCCATGGAAGCAACATCGAAGATCGGTATCTCCGGATCGACGGACCGGACCGCGTGGCGGACAACGGTTGCCATACGCATTGGATCTCCATCCGTCCGAACAATGAGCGTGATGAAGGTCTGAAGAAAGGGCCGCGGCGCCTGCGAATAAGGAATATAGATCGCAAGTCGCGCCCTCCGTCCGTCGCCCGGCGACTTGACGTCTCCCACAATGCCAACTACCGTGTAGAACTTAGAACCACCACCGAAGCCAGGATCGATTCGCTTTCCGACGGGAGACTCGTTTAGGAAGAATTGCCGGGCAAAACTGGCGCTGACGATCACGGCCGGGTTCGATCGTTCTGTGTCGTGGCTGGAGAACGCCCGCCCTTTAAGGAGCGGAATATTCATCACGTTAAAATACCCGGCGCTGACGACGAGTTTTTTGACGATTAGTTCCGGAGGTGGGGGAGGCTGACCTTCAATAACAATGTCGCCGCGCAGTCCCGCTCCAGTGAAAGGAAGTCCAAATGCGACCGTGCCGGCCCGTTGAACTTGTGGCGCCACGTCGAGCCGTGACAATAGCAGGCGATGAAATGTGAGCCTCTGGGCTTCGCCGTGATACCTCGTGTCCGGCAGCGTCAGAGTGGCTGTCAAAAGGCGGCTCGGCTGGAACCCCGGGTCCGTGGTTCGGAGGCGGATGAAGCTCCGCGCCAGTAGCCCTGCGGAGGCCAGCAATATAAGAGTCAACGCTACCTCGGCAACTATGAATACGTTGCGCGCAATCGGCAGACGTGAAGCCGATCGAGCGACGGCGCGAGAATCCTTGAGCGCGGAATAAGGATCGACGCCCGACGACTGAAGCGCCGGGACCATGCCGAAGAAGATTCCGCAGCCGACGGAAATCACAAATACAAAGGCGAGTACGCGGCCGTCAACCACGTTGTGGATCGCCGGCACCATGAACACAGGCTGGTTTGATGCGACGGGCAGGAGCGAAGCCAAAGCTCGCTGCATGGGAAAGCTGAGCAGTATACCGAGCGATCCCGCGATCAGCGCAAGACAGACGCTCTCTGTCAGCAACTGCGTAACGATTCGGCCGCGCCCCGCTCCGAGCGCCCGGCGCGTCGCCATCTCATGCCGCCGGGCGGCGCTTCTCGCCAGCAACAGATTTGAAACGTTCGCGCAGGCAATCAACAGCACCAGACCGACAGCACTCAACAGAAGCAACAAGGTGGGCCGGAAGTTTGCTGATAACTGTTCCTGTAGTGAGACGACACTCGTTTCCCATCCGTCAGAATTGCGATGGCGTTGCCGCGCCAGGCGGCGCGAGATGACGATGGTTTCGCTCCGGGCCTGCCCCAAACTGGCGCCGGGGCGAAGTCGCGCAATGACCTGATTGGATGCATTGGAACAGCCTCCCGTGAGCGTCAGCGGCGTCCAGAAATCCGCCTGGTTCGGGAACTGGAAATCCGAGGGCATCACTCCGACAACCGTGAACACACGGTCGTCAAGCACGACAGACCGGCCGATGATGGAGCGGTCCGCGTGGAAATTCGTTGCCCAGAGCCGGTGATTGAGTAAGAGGACGTTGTCGTGACCAGCCTGTGCGTCTTCCGAGAGGAAGCTTCTGCCGAGGATCGGATTCCGCCCAAGGAGATGAAAGAAATTGACGGTTACGGCGGAGCCCAGAACGCGCTCCGGCGGTCCATCGCCCGTCATGTTCGCCGTTTGGCCTTGAAACGCCGCCATGCCGCTGAACGATTGCGTCTGCTGTTTCCACAACAGAAAGTCCGGATCGCAGACCGACGCAGGCCCATCGAAACCGATCTGGCGGTTTTCTCCATGCAGAATCACGAGACGGTCCGGATCGTGAAACGGAAGGGGCTGCAGGAGCACAGCGTTCGCCAGGCTGAAGATAGCCGAGTTCGCTCCGATGCCCAGTGTGAGAATCAGAATCGCCGCTATTGCAAACATCGGGTTCTTGCGCAGTGTTCGCAGCGCGTATCGTACATCTTGCTCAACGCGCTCCAGTGCCTGCCATCCCCACATCTCGCGCACTTTTTCTTTGAGTAGCGCTTTATTTCCTAATGCTCGTTGGGCGGCGTAGCGGGCATCTTCCGGTGACAGGCCGTTCTCTCGTTGCTCTTCGGCCTCCAGTTCGAGGTCAGAGCGCAACTCGCGTTCCAGATCTTGCTCGCGCCGCTTCCGCCGCCGCCAGAACATTTCAGCCCTCCTCGGCCGGCCACATCACCCTGGCGATTGCGCTCGCCATTTGTTTCCATTTCGACTCTTCCGCGGCAAGCTGCTTTTTGCCCGCCGCCGTTAGCCGGTAATACTTGTATTCGCGTTTTTGATCCTTGGACGCCGGCTCCCATTTCGCGGCGAGCCAACCTTTGCGCTCCAGGCGGTGTAGCGCCGGATAGAGCGACCCATGCTCGACCTGCAGCAGGTCGTCGGTAGTGCGCTGGATGTGTTTCGCGATTTGATGTCCGTGGGCGGGACCAAACAGGAGCGTGCGCAGGATCAGCATGTCGAGGGTGCCCTGCAACAGCTCGATCCGGCCGGAAGATTCTTTTGGCATATCGTCAGAAGATATTCTACCCAAAATGGGCGGTGTTGGGTAGAATATCTTCTAAGATTCCGGTTAACGGGATAAAGGATGGTTTTTCGTGCAAACGCTCGTCGAGACGAGTCTCGATGCTGCAAGGCTGAGAGAGTCTGCGCCACGGATCATATTGCAGGCTTGGGTTTTTAAGACAGCAAGAATCTGGCGCACGAAACCTTTAGCGGTTCCGAGTCACGCCCATCAAACAGTGGCGGCGCGGTGAAGCGGGTGCTCGACCATCACGCGGAGGGCCTGGTCGAGTGCTTCCGCGAAGAAGTATTCGCCCCATATGACCGACTCGTCCACGCCAAGTCCTTTGTGGACGTGATAGACGCCGCCTTTCAGCACGCCTTCCCATTTGGAATCTTTGTCGGCAAGGTATTGAGTACAGAGCGTCCGCAGCACGCGGACGGCGGTAGACCAGTAGAAGTGCCCCTTTAGCGGATCGGGGACAAGGCGGCACAAGCGAAACAATCCCGCCGCGGCGATCGCGGCCGATGAAGTATCGAGCAGCGCACGATCTTCAGGCGGGGCATTGTAATCCCAGTATGGGATACCGTCGGCCGGCGTATGCGTGATGTAATAATCGGCGCAATCCTCGGCGGTCTTGAGGAAACGGGGATCCCGGCTGTATTCGTTTGAGACGGCGAATCCGTAGAGCGCCCAGGCAAGGCCGCGCGACCAGCAGGAATCGCCGCGAAATCCCTGCTGGGTTGTCTGACGGAGGAACTCGCCGGTTTCCGGATCGAAGATACCCTCGTGGGCCACCGAGCCGTCGCCGCGCACAAGACAGCGACGCGTGGTGAGGCAATGGCGCACCGCAATGTCGCGCAGCCGTTTATCATTCAACTCGCGAGCGGCGTAGAAGATCAATCCGACGTTCATCATAATGTCGATGAAGATGGAATCGTCGGCGACAAACGAACGCAGATATTGTCCTGTTTCGTTATAGCGCTGCGCGAGGGTGCGAGCCGCCTGTAACACAACTTCCTTCAAAGCGGGATCGCGCGTGATCTGATACCAACGGTGATACGTGGAAAAAAAGATGAAGCCATGATCGTGAACGTCGCGGTCGTCCTTGCGATCCTCGAGCGGGCGGGTGTAACGGATCGCCTGCTCCATCCACCACTTCGCTTCCGGCTTTTCCGGAGCCACGTGGCGGAAAAAAATCCACATCATGCCCGGCAGGAATCCGTCACACCAGTGCGCCCAGGCGGGCCCGTCATGCTTCCACTTGCCGCCGTTGGTGTACATCGGATACAAATCCGGATACGTTTCCACCAGGCGTTTGACCTGTTTGCCGGCGAAGCTCATGGAGTCTTCGAACAGCTTTCGATCGGTTTCGTGAATGAATTGGATCACAGAGACTCCCTGAGTGGTCATTATAGATGGGTCGCTGCAATCGTCTGCTACCATCGGGGAAAAGATGTCGGTGAAAGTAACAGTTGCGAACAACGGTCCCATTCGTATCGAGGGTGATTTTCTGATTCAAGATGCGCTGGGGAACGCGTACGGACTTGCGGGCCGTACGATCATTTCATTGTGCCGGTGCGGCCATTCGGAGAGGAAGCCGTTCTGTGACGGTGCGCACAAGCGCCAGGGATTTGAGTCGGAATGCGTCGCCTGTGAGTTGGCTCCGCCGCAACCGAAGGTGTGATGCCGAGGGTCCTCCAGCCCACTTTAAAACTTACCTTTCCTGTAGTGGCGAAGGCATACCTCGCCCGTCGTTAATTGAAGAAGGTCGCTTACGCTTCCCGACTCAGATTCGGCGCGTTTTGTAAATCAGCGCAGCTGGTCGTGGCAGGTGGTGCAATCGATGCTGGCGTTTTTTGCGCGATGGCAAGCCATGCACCCGCCCATCGAGATATCGGTTTCGCGAAACAGGCGCTCCCGCTCCGCTACCGGCCCGTGGCAATCCTGGCACTTCGCGCCGCTATCGAGATGCGTTTTGTGGCTGAAGATCACATAAGTAGGAATCTGATAAATTCTTACCCAATCGATTTCCCGATTCGTATTTGCGTAGGCCGCCAATTTCTGAATTGCCGGACTATCTTTTTTGATGGCGGAGTGGCACTCCATACACTTTGAAGCTTCTGGCAGCGTCATCACCTCACCCGGATCGGGACCGGGATGACACATTTTGCAAGGAACTTTGAGAGCGCCAGCGTGGAGCTTGTGGCTGAACGGAAGCGGCTGCGCGGGCGGCTCCTTCGCGGCTTGATTCTGCGCGAAAACAATTTGCGTCAGCGCGCAGACCAACAATATGGCACGGCCGCCGATCACAAATTGCCGGACCGCAGTTGAGCGGCTACATATTCCGAGCTGCGCATGGAAAGCGCCAGAATCGTCAGCGTGGGATTCTGGGAGCCGCCGGAAACGAAGCTACTGCCATCCACCACGAAAAGATTCTTAACGTCGTGACTTTGGTTCCACTTATTCAAAACACTTGTTTTCGGGTCATCGCCCATCCGGCATGTTCCCAATTCGTGAATACTCTCGCCCGGAGGCACCATTTGCGAGTGCTTCACCAGAACTTCGAAGCCAGCCGCGCGGCATCGCTCGTCGAGCGTATCCATTGCGTCTCGAGCCATTGCGTGCTCGTTATCCGAGTAGCGCGCCTGTATGTGAAGCGCTGGAATTCCAAAAGCATCCTGAACGTTCGGATCGATGCGCACGTGGTTTTCAAAACGCGGAAGCACCTCTCCCATCGCCGTCATCTCGAAACCCGCTTCCTTGCAGGCATTCACTTCTTTTTGCAGCGCCTCTCCATAGAGCGGGAAGTAGGTAGGGTCCGGCGTGCCGCCGCTGCCGAAATCGACCGCGTAGCCCCGGATGAAATTCTTTTCGCGAGTCTTCAGGTTACGGAAACGCGGAATATATCCGCCTCCTCTGATCACTCCATGACGGCCGCTGCCGTTTCGCAATTCCGGTACGATAGCTTGCACGATATTCTTCACATAGAATTCGTCGAAGAGATAGTGTCCCAGCACACCGCTGGAATTGGCAATGCCTGAATTAAGCAGGAGACGCGTGCTTTCCAGGCACGAGGCCCCCACCATGACGACACGGGCCTTCGCATGCATCTCGCGCTTGGAGCGGCGGTCGACAAAGTTAGCGCCGTTCACTAACCCGGTATTGCGGTCTACCGTGATGTTGCGGACGACTGCATTTGAAACGAGCGTCAGGTTTCCGCTGGCAAGTGCGTCAGGAAGCAGCAGATTGACGGAACTCGCGAATTGCCCGGTAGCGCGGCGCCCCTTGGTGGTAGGGATGCCAACGGCCGCGCACGACTTCACGAAACGCTTGACGCTTTCGCTATCGACTGAGTTGTCTTCGATGAACACTCCATCGGGAAGCTGCGGCAATCCTTCTTTTCGGCCCGAAACACGAAACAACGGCTCCACGCGATCGTAGTACGGCGCGAGATCGCTGTAGCCGATCGGCCAGTTGTCGCCGAAGTCGTCATGGTCCTTACACTTGAATTCGTAGTCGCTCAACCGCCAGGAAGCTCTGCCCCAGAACAGGCTCTTACCGCCAACGAGACGGATTCGCACCCAATAGTAAGGATCGTTTGGATCGTACGTATATGGGTTCTGCTTTTCATCCGCCCATACATTGGCCGTGAATTCGCTGGCCTGCGTGACGTGCGGAAACTGTCCGGGTCTTCCGAATCCGCGATAAGGCAGATCATAAACGCGCTTCAGACTGCGGTCCCGGGTGAAATCCACTTCCGGCCCCGCGTCGAGCATCAGGCAATTGACACCTTTTTGCGCGAGTGTATAGGCAGCCATGCCGCCCGAGGCGCCGGAGCCGATGATGAGAACGTCGTAAGTGGGACTCATATAACCAGAAGCCTCAATCGATGGTGTGCCAGTACGTGCCAAGCCCGCTGGCCCTGCGGTCGCGCTTCGAGACGACGCTAATCCACTCACGCGAATTCACCGTCCCTTGCAAAATTTGACCTTTCGCCAGAACCAGAAACGCCTGTAGCGGTTCCGCCGGGGCTTCATACGTCCAAGGCTTGCGTAGCGGGGCAAGAATTTCGTCCGCCTGAGAAGCCGTGGTTCCTTTGAAATCGGTCTTAAAGCGGCTCTGCGCTTGGTGATTCAGCGCATCCAGCCCGTCGCGGTACAGGTTTTGAATATGGGCAGACGACTGGCTGGTTAGAAAATCGAGAAAAGCGGGCACTCCCGCGGCCAGCGCCCCCGGTACGCCCGAGATTGGGGGAGCGATGATATCGCTCAAACGCTCCAGGACCTGAAACTGGCTCTCCGAAAAGTAGTGTTCGACTGTTTCCGCCGCGCTGTCCGTAGTTGCAATTTGAAGCGTAGGCGTTTCATCGATCGGCGCCCGCGCCGCTTTGGGGGTGGCCGGTTGCTGCTCGGCGCCGGACATTAGTCCAACTCCAGGGAGGATCGCCAAAGATTGCAATACGTGGCGGCGTTTCATGAGAATGCGATTACCTTTCGGGCTATGCGCTTCATCCTAGATCGGGTGTGCGCTTGCCGTCAACAACAAATTGAAACAGCATTCCAGTTTACTGCACCGTCCGCCGATGCATTAAACCAGTTGTGTTTGAATGTCGAGAGCAGCCCGTCTGACCGCGCTCACAATTCGGGGCTGCTCGTCCGTCTTCAAGTGAATTTTCGGCATGGAGAGGCTCAAGGCGCCGATGGCATAACCATTCGGCCGCCGGATTGGCGCGCCAAAGCAGCACCCGCCCAGCGTGCTCTCCTCCCAATCCTCGGCATATTCCCGTTCCTGGATTAGTTGGAACTGTTCCTGGATCGCCGTCTCATCGACGATCGTGCGCGGCGTAAATAGCGTCATGCCATAGCTCCGCAGCAGACGCTCGCGAATCTGTGGCGGCTGGAAAGCCGTAATCGCTTTTCCCAGCGAACTGGCATGCGGTGGCAGGATGCGCCCGACGGTGTTGCCCATCCGGATGAGTTGCGGGCTTTCCAGTGTGGACACTACTTCGATGTGATTTTCGAAGACGGCGGCGAGGCTTATGGTCTCCTTAAACTCGCGCCGAAGCCGCTCCAGGATAGGCGCACTGACCTGAATCATGCGATCAATCCGTTGCAGCGGACGTTGTGAGCCATGGCCGCCAACGATTAAATAGCGGCCTTCGGCGGTTTTGGAGACGTGCCCCAATGCCTCCAGGGTATGAAGGATACGAAATGTCGACGTCTTGGTCAGGCCAACCGAAGCGGAAAGTTGATTGAGGGTAAGCGGAGTTGAACTTTGGGACAATCCGTCGATCAACTCAAAGGCTTTCCCGATCGCTCGTGAAAAATAGGGATCCGCTTTCTTAACCGCCCGGTTTGTTGTCTTTTTTGTCCGCGGAAGAGATTTGGAGGGGCTTTGCATTCCTAGGCAGCCCCGATTTTGTCAGAAAGCGATAAGAGGCACAACTGGGGCTCCGGGGTTTACGGTTGGGCTGCCTTTGCCGGGATGTGTGTGGGCAATCGGTAACTGCCGCCCCGTGGGGCGCCAAGTGCTCCGGCCGGCCGTTCTATAATTTTTGGTCACCTATCAGTTGTCGACATTTAGTGTGCCATTGTCGACAAACGCCCGACTTTTCGGATATGCTTTTAGAGAATCCGTGAGCAACACTCCGATAGTCCGCGAGCCTTCCATGCGGGAGAAGGCGTATCACCTGATCCAGCAGAAGATTGTATCCGGCGAACTCATGGCCGGAACGGCTATCTCCGAAGTATCACTCGCGAAAGAGCTCAATAGCAGCCGTACACCGATTCGCGAGGCGATCGGACAACTGGTCAGCGAAGGAGTTCTGGAACAGATCGCTAACCGCGGAACGATCGTCACTCAGTTCGATCGCCAGGATATTCTTGAACTCTACGAATTGCGAGAAGCGCTTGAGGTGTACGCGGTTGAAAAAGTATCGCGGCGAGAGATCGACAGCTCCGACCGGCAACGGTTGTACGGCTTTGTCGACGAGGTTCGGAATCTCCATGAAGAACTGGCGGCGGCACACGGACCGGGCTTGAACCAGGAACAGATGCAGCGATTTGTGCGCGCGGATCTTGGGTATCACGCATTGCTGCTGCGCCTGGCAGGGAATAGACGAATCCTCAAAGTCGTTCAGGACACGAGACTGCTCATACAGATCTTTTCGATTCGCCGGGAAGGCCATGATGCGGACCTGCTGGTCCAGATTCATCGCTTTCACCGCGAGATTTTGGACGCGGTCGTTCGGGGCGATGTAGAGGCGGCCAAGCGACTGCTAAGAGAACACATTCAATTGAGCCGCCAGGAACGCTTGCAGTCGTTCGACGATTGGGAACGGGAGAGGTCGTTGAGCCAGTCGATACCCGTGTATATGAATTCGCCTTTCACAGATCAATGAAGAATCTCTGTATTACAGCTTGCCTGGCCTGCGCATTGGCGCCGATGGCGCTTTGCGGCGCGGATTTCCGGCAGGCGGCCATCGTAATTTCCCGCGATGCCGATCCGGTGCAAAAAAAGGCCGCCACCATGCTGACGGAAGAGATTGAGAAGCGGACGCAACTGCGCCTTCCCATTACTCACGAAATGCCCTCCGGCCGGCCTGCTTTTGTTCTGGGCACAGTGGAGGCCGTGAAGAAGCTAGCCCCGGAACTTGCAGGCCGAATTTCGCGCGGCAAAGCTGAAGGGTTTACGCTAATGTCGTCACCGGAAGGCCCCACGCCGCTCGCAGTTGTCGCCGGCAATGACGATCGCGGTGTAATTTTTGGAACCGGCTACTTACTGCGCCAGTTGACGATGGAACGTCAGCGCCTCGATTTGTCGCCGGGCATTCACAAATCCTCGGCGCCGCAAATGCCGGTTCGCGGGCACCAACTCGGATACCGTCCGAAGACGAATGCTTACGACGCGTGGTCCGTGCCCATGTGGGAGCAATATATCCGTGAACTTGCCATTTTCGGCACGAACACAATCGAATTGATTCCACCCCGCTCCGACGACGCCGACGACAGTCCCCATTTTCCGCTTCCAAAGATGGAAATGATGGTCGAAATGTCCCGGATCGCGAGCGAATACGACTTGAACGTATCGGTGTGGTTTCCGGCGATGGATGCCGATTATTCGGACCCCAAAACCGTCGATGCGGCCGTGAAGGAATGGTCTGAAGTCTACCGGAAACTTCCCCGTCTCGATGCCATTTTCGTGCCGGGCGGCGACCCGGGACATACCGAACCGAAGTATCTGCTGGCCCTGCTCGAAAAGCAAGCGGCGAGTCTGCGGCGGTATCATCCGCACGCGCAGGTCTGGATTTCTCCGCAGAGCTTCGACAAGGCGTGGCTCGAAGAATTTTACGGCATTCTTGACAAACAGCCGGCCTGGCTAACGGGCGTGGTCTACGGACCGCAAGTTCGGGAGCCGATCGCTAAATTTCGTGCGCGGATTCCCAAACGTTATCCGATCCGTTTCTACCCGGATATCACGCATAGCTGGCGGTCCGAATTCCCGGTTCCGAACTGGGACGGAGCACTGGCGGCGACGGAAGGCCGCGAGGTCATCAATCCAAGGCCGCTTGACGAAGCGACTATCTTTCACTACTTTCAGCCGTACATTACTGGGTTCGTCAGCTATTCGGAAGGCTGCAACGACGACGTGAACAAGTTCATCTGGAGCAGCCTGGGATGGAACTCCGACGCAAATATAAAAGATATTCTGCGCGACTATAGCCATTTCTTTATCGGCCCTCGGGCCGCCGAAGGTTTCGCAAGCGGATTACTCGCGCTGGAACAGAACTGGCGCGGATCGCTTCTGAGCAACTACGGAGTCGACGTTACGCTTCAGCAGTTTCAGAGCCTCGAAACCGAGGCGACTCCGCAGCAAAAGCTGAACTGGCGTTTTCAGGAAGCCTTGTATCGCGCATACTACGATGCGTTTATCCGAAGCCGGCTTATTACCGAAACGCGCCAGGAGGAGATGGCGCTTAGCGAACTGCAGAGGTTCCACACAATCGGCCTGGACTCACTCGCTCGGGCAGAGAATATTCTCGATACCGATATGCTGACGTCGATGGCCCGCGAATACCGCGCTCGCGTATTCGAACTGGCCGAGGCGCTGTACCAAAGCATCCACATGCAGCTTAGCGTCGTCCGCTATAAAGCGATTGGGCTTGAACGCGGCGCAAATCTCGATGCGATTGACTTTGCTCTGAACAATCGCGTTTGGTTGGAGAACCGCTTCGACGAGATCCGGAAAATGTCGAGCGCGTCTGATCGCCTCGCTAAAGTGAACGCGATCCTGAACTGGACCAATCCCGGCCCAGGCGGATTCTACGATGACCTGGGCAATCCCGCACAACAGCCGCATCTAGTCGCCGGGCGCGGGTTCGATAAAGACCCGGCAGGCGAGGCATCCGCTCGAAGCGGCGTGGGCAACGGAACCGCGGAAGGCGGTTGGCGCACTTCGTGGGTCACTCATATGTTGACTTTGTACGATCAACCGCTTGAAATGCGCTATACGGGCCTCGACGGCGCCGCGCGCTATAAGCTCCGGGTGGTTTATGGAGGCGACATGCCGCGCGTTCCTATCCGGTTGATGGCCAACCATTCCATTGAAATTCATCCGTTGATGAAGAAACCGGCGTATCCGGCGCCCCAGGAATTCGATATCCCTCGGAGCGCAACGCAAACGGGAGCGCTGGAACTCGAATGGTCCGGGCCGCGGGGACTCGGAGGCAACGGCCGGGGCGCCGAAGTCGCCGAGGTGTGGTTGATTCGCATTCCGTAGGAAGAACACGAAACAGGAGATTTCATCCGTGTCCGAAACAGTTGGTTGGTCAAACCCCGTCCGAGCGCGCCTGGAGGCAGGCGATTTCGTAGTTGGAATGACCGTAACGGGAACGAGCCTCGACTCCGCCGCTCACGCGGCCAAGCTGGGATTTCATTTTCTCTGGGTCGAAATGGAGCACTCACCCATCACGCTCGAAACTTTGCGAGCAATCGTTTTGGCAACGCGTGGGTTGCCGGCGCCAGTGTTCGCGCGAGTGCCCGTTGTCGAGCTGTGGACGGCGAAACGGGTTCTCGATCAGGGCGTACAAGGCGTCATTTTCCCCTTCACGTCGACACCGGAGCTTGCGAGCAAAGCAGTTGCGGCATGTAGATATCCACCCGCCGGCCGGCGAGGCTCGGGCGCCGGACTGGCTGTCGCGTGCTGGCCTGAACCCGGTTCTTATTACGATTCGGCCGATAAGCATGTGATGACGGTTACTGTAATTGAAGAGGCGAGCGCGCTCGATCATATCGACGAGATCGCCGCCACGCCGGGACTCGATGTCATTTTCATTGGCGTCAGCGATCTCTCGTTCTCGCTTGGCCTACGCGGACGCCAGAATGAACCGCTGCTCGATGAGGCGATTGCGAAGATTATCGCCGCCGCGAAGCGCAACAATAAGTTCGTCGGACGCCCCGCGGGCAATGCCGGCGCCGTCCAGCGATTCCGTGAACAGGGATTCCAGTTTTTCCAATCCGTCACCGAATTGGGGCTGATGGCTCTGGGCGCGGCACAACTGCTCGAACCGTTAGGGATAGCGGGCGTTCCACCTTCAGGACGGGCACTGTACTGACCGGCAAACGAGTGACACCCAACCTAACGACGCCGTCCATTTCGCCTTACCGCGATATCGCGTCCGATCGATATCGCTGGTCTGTCGTTGCGATGCTGTGGGCGATTTCCTTTTTCAACTACGCGGACCGTCAGGCCATTTTTTCCGTATTTCCGTTACTGCAAAAAGAACTTGGCCTGGACGCCGTGCAATTAGGAATGTTGGGCAGTTCTTTCGCCTGGGTGTACGGCATCGGCGGTCAGTTTGCGGGAATTATTGTGGACCGTGTGAAGCGCAAAACGGCCATTCTGGGCGGGCTCTATACGTGGAGCATCGTCTGCATGGCGACATCTCTCTTCACGAGCTTTCGAGGATTGTTCGTGATGCGGGCGGCGGAAGGGCTGGGCGAAACGTTCTACTACCCAGCCTCAATGTCGCTGCTGAGCGATTATCACGGAAAAGCCACGCGCTCGAAAGCAATTGGCGTCCACCAAACCAGCGTTTACATCGGGACAATCGCGGGTGGTTTTTTCGCGGCGCTGATCGCGCAGCGTTATGGATGGCGCTGGTCGTTCGTTGTATTCGGGGGGCTTGGAGTCTTACTCGGTTTTGTACTGAATCGGTATTTGAGAGAGCCTGAGCGAGGCGCGGCGGACCACGCGGATCCGGAGTTTCCGGAGGCTACTCACCGCATGCGCATTCGCGAGGGAATCGGAATCGTCTGGACCTCGCCCAGGGCTTTGCTGTTAATGTCAGCGTTTCTCTGTTCAAACTTTGTGGCCGTGGTCCTCCTGAGCTGGATGCCGAAGTTCCTTTACGATAAATTCCACATGGGCCTTGCGATGGCGGGCTTGACCGCAACGATTTTCGTTCAACTGGCCAGCATGGTGGGATCGGTTTACGGAGGCTGGATGGCGGATTGGATGAGCCGGCGAACGCCGCGCGGGCGCGTGCTCGTCCAAATGATCGGAGTCTTCGCGGGCGCTCCGTTCGTGGCGCTGTGCGGACTGACAACATCGGTTCTTTGGCTGATTGTCGCGCTGACGGCATGGGGATTCTTCAAGGGACTCTATGACGCCAATATCTTTGCGTCCCTATTCGATGTGGTGCGGCCGGAAGCAAGAGGCACGGCAGCCGGCTTCATGAATACGGTCGGGTGGTTGGGAGGCGGGGGCAGCGCGCCGCTAGTCATTGGCCTGATCGCCGAGCATTACACGCTGGGGCTTGGGATCGCGCTGGCCTCCGTGGTGTATATTGCGGCGGGCATACTGTTGCTGGGGGCGGCCCTGTTGTTCCCACGACGTAGGGAATCCGCCCTGTAGACGTCGGCTCCCGGACGGTCGCGGTTCGCTGCTGGAGAGAGGGAGCACCTTAGCAATTGGGGTAGGTCCCTGACGCACAACTCACTCACGTTGACAACCGAACAACCCGCCGGGGGCTCCGTTTCCAGGCTGCAACAGCTTCGTAAATCTTCGCGCTGCTTTATGGATTCGGCGCCATCGTCGGCGGAGGCGGCTGCGGCGGAAAGTAAGGCACGGTATTGGAATCGAATATCCGCTTTGTATCGTCGTGGAATAGCACCCACAGACCATACACTCCGAGCGCGGTCCCGATGGGCACGCTAAAAAGGTGCAGCACTGAGATGATAATCATCAGTACGCGCGCCCAGTTCTTGTATTTAATCAGTCCAATGCCGCCAATGAGCGCCGGCAGCGAGACGATGCATACAATTGCAACGATGAAAACGCCGAGAATTGCCATAAACGGCGCGACCAGGATGCCGCCGTTATCGCTATTGGCCGCGCCGGCCACACTTAGAAATCCAGCCAGACCGCCGAAGACGAATAAAACAACCAGGCCGATGACAATGGTGATGGAGGCCCAGACGATATTCAACACGCCAAGTATCTTGATGTGATCTCTCATACGAACTCCGCGTCCTCGACCTCCAAAGTATAGTTGTTTTCGCGTGCTGAGGGCTGCGCATTACGGCGTCCGCAGCTGGAACCATTCGAATGAAGCCACGGGGCATCCTGATCCCCGAAAACCTGCAAACTGCGCGTTCACCCTACAACCGGCGCAGGATCAATAACATGGCCGAGCAGACGGCTCACAAAACCGTTACAATAATGGATGGCTTAATAGCGGCTTTGATGGATGTTAGAGCCGCCGCTTCAGTATGTACGAGATCCAGTTCATCTTCAATTGCCGATTATGCTCCCGCATCTTGTAGTGCTCGCTTTGCTTTTCGCAAACCCGACGCTTGGCACGAGAATCGTAAACGGTCTTTTCGACGATACTTTCTCCGGCATCTACCAGCTATCGCCTTTCGACTGGTCTTTGCTCATTCCGTACTTCACGATTCTGGTGATTCTTTCGATTTACGGCGTACACCGGTACGAAACCATGCGCGTGTACCTGAAGCACCGGCACAAGCTGCCGAAGGAACCGCCGAACAAATTCGATCAACTTCCCAGGGTCACCGTCCAATTGCCGCTTTATAACGAGCGCTTTGTCGTGGCGCGGTTACTCGACGAGGCGTGCAAGATCGAATACCCAAGGGACCTGCTGCAGATTCAGGTGCTCGATGATTCCACCGATGAGACGCACCCGTACACTCAGCGGCTGTGCAATGAGCTCGCGGCTCAAGGATACCCGATCGAATACCGGCATCGGACGAACCGGCGCGGCTACAAGGCTGGAGCGCTGCAGGAAGGGCTCGAAACCGCAACCGGCGAGTTCGTCGCGATCTTCGATGCCGATTTTATTCCTCCGGCGGACTTCCTGACGCGCTCCATCCACTTTTTCACGGACGCGCAGGTCGGCGTAGTTCAGACGCGCTGGAGCTATCTGAATAAAGAGCACAACATCCTGACGCAGATAGAAGCCATGCTGCTCGACGGCCACTTCGTGCTCGAGCACGGCGCCCGCTGCGGCGCGGGCTTCTTCTTCAACTTCAATGGCACGGCGGGCATCCTCCGTAGGAGGATGATCGAAGATGCCGGCGGATGGCAGCACGATACGCTGACCGAGGATTCCGATCTCAGTTACCGCGCTCAGCTCAGAGGATGGCGTTTCGTCTACATGATGGGGCTGGATTGTCCGTCGGAGCTACCGGTGGAAACCTACGGCTTTCAGGTCCAGCAATCGCGCTGGGCCAAAGGCCTGACGCAAGTTGCCAAGAAGCTGCTACCCGCGATTTTCAGAGCCAAGATTCCATTACGCCTGAAAGTGGAAGCCTTTTTGCACCTGACGCCCAACATCTCTTATCCGCTGATGATTCTGCTCTCCGCATTGATGCTGCCCGTGATGATTGTGCGTTTCTACATGGGCTGGATGCAGATGGTATTCCTGGACCTCCCTCTGGCTTGCGCGTCCTTTTTCTCGATTTCCGCCTTTTATTTGTTTGCCCAAAAGGAACTATACCCAAAGAGCTGGTGGAAGTCGATTGCGTTCATGCCGATGCTGATGGCCGCCGGCGTGGCGCTGACCATCAGCAACACGAAAGCGGTGCTTGAAGCTCTGCTCGGCATTCAGACAAGTTTCGCGCGAACGCCGAAATACGGCACGGACAAAGCCCATGCGGCCGCCAAAGCGTACCGCCGCCGTAGCGGCTGGCTACCCTACATCGAAATTGCGATCGGAAGCTATTTCGTGTATATGGTCAGTTGGGCTATCGATAGCTACAACTTTCTCGCAATACCGTTTATTATGCTGTTCGTCTGCGGCTATTATTGGGCCGGGTTTTCGACGCTTTACCAGGAATTTCGCGACCGGCTGGCATGGGAGCGCCAGCGCAAGCTCGCTGAAATCTCTTAACTCGCGTATTCGCGAGCCGTAGATTCCCGATAGCGAAACTTGTCGATGCCCAGGCGTTTGATGCGAAATTCGAGCGTGGAAGCCGCCATTCCCAGGCGTCGCGCCGCGCCATTTACTCCCGACACGCGGCCGGCTGTTTCCTGAAGCGCCGTCTCGATGGTTTCGCGCTCCTGTGAGCGAAGCCGGTCTCCGATGTTGGCTTGAGCGGGCGCGCTGGCCAGACTGTCGCGATCCACTGTCAGCGTGCCCCGCTCTGAAAGAATGACGGCCCGCTCGATCGCGTTTTCCAATTCGCGGACGTTGCCCGGCCATGCGCACGACTGTAAAGCATGGATGGACCGGCGATCGATCCGGCTGATCTTTTTCCCAAACCTCTCGCCGTGCTTCGATGCAAAATGCGCAACCAGCGCTGGAATATCGCCGGTACGCTCCCGCAACGCGGGCATGTGTACGGGAAATACGTTCAGACGGTAGTAGAGATCGCCGCGAAAGCGGCCGCCGCGTACGTCCTCGCCCAGATCCCGATTGGTCGCGGCGATCAGGCGCACGTCGGTCTGTAGGGTCTGGCTGCCGCCCAATCGCTCGAACTCGCGCTCCTGCAAAACTCGCAGCAGCATCACCTGCGTGGAGGGAGTCAGTTCCCCAATCTCGTCGAGAAACAACGTTCCACCGTGCGCTTGTTCGAATCGACCTTTCCGCCGGTCGATAGCCCCAGTGAAGGCGCCGCGCTCATGCCCGAATAACTCGGAAGCAAGCAGGGTCTCCGGAATCGCGGCACAATTCACTTTCACAAGAGGCCCATGCGCGCGGGCCGAACGCCGGTGAATCGCGCGGGCAATCAATTCCTTTCCGGTGCCTGTCTCGCCAGTAATCAGAACGGTCGCATCGGTGACGGCGACTTGTTCCACGCGGTCGCGTACGCGGAGCAGCGGCACGGAAGCCCCGACAAGCTCCTCAAACCACGGAGCCTGCCCCAGTTGCTCACGCAAGGAGATGTTCTCCGCTTCTAGCTGGTCGCGTAGCCTGCGTATCTCCTCGTTTGCGAGAGCATTGGCTACCGCGACGGCAAGCGGGCGTGAGACCTCCCGCAAAATGGAAATCTCCTGCTGAGTAAATTTCAAAGGGGCGGTCCGGGTGAACACTGCCGACCCATGCAGCTTTCCGTTTACGACCAGAAGGATGACGACGTATGTCCGGACGCCGCTGGCGGCAAGATGAAAATCGTGCTCGTACCACGTCTCTTTCTCGAGTAGATCGTCGCAAACATACGGCTCGGCTCTCAGCTTGTCATCCGTGGGCGGAATCGCCGGATAAGGGACCAGCGGCCGAACTTCGCTCAGCGGTTCGGCATCTTTCGCCAGCCTCTTGCCGTAGGTCTCGAGCGTCTCTCCCTCTTCCATTGGCCTGCCGGGAACATGCATGGCGTACAGATTGTGCCGGCCGCCCTCTTCGTAAGCGATGATTGCGGTGCTGTCGTAAGGGACAAGCGGTAAAAGCACTTCCGACAAACTGACCAGAACACCAGGAAGCGCCCGTTCCGTATTGATCGCCTCCCAAGTCCGAAGCAACAACGCATACTTCTGGCTCTCGGTTCCTATCAGCATAGGACGTAGTTTATCAATTTGTGAGATCAGATTGCGAATTCGCAACAACTTGTTAATAGAGTTGGTGGCGACTTGTCGACCCCGTTCTCTAATGGGTTGAAAAGACAAGATCAACCGCCTTGAAGTGGGGTTGGCCTTCGAATTGCTGCTTATACCGTCTAAAGAGGCAATCTATGAATTCCGCTGCCGAGGCCTTCTGCATCCTCACTCTCGCGGCGTTCGGAGCTTCCGGCCTCGCCGATGCTCCGGTATCACGAGAATCGCTCCATGCCCATGCGGAGCCGTTGCTTCTTGTCGTGCGGTCCTTTATTTCGGACGCGTCCAACGTCCTTTCGACAATCCGAATGGAACTGAATCGTATTTGCGACGTAGCCCTTCCCGATACTCCGCATTCCGACCCTGGGGACAAAGCCTGGCCGGTGCTCTAGTATCGGAACCACGACCCATTCAGCGCAGTTCACCGGAGAAGAAAATGAAGGAGTCGAATCAGGTTTTAGCCGGCCTGTGGCCGATACATGCACAATTTGGACGCACATCAGGGCCCGATCGGATATTCGCAATTAATGCGCGTCACTGACGAAGACCTATCCGGGCGGCGTACGTGCCTCGACGGCCTCTCGTTCTCCGTCGATCGCGCATGCTCGATCGTTTCCTGGTTTCGCCGCTGAATCGGATTGCGCCGGCCGGTTGTGCCAGGTGGTGTTCATTACGATCGTGCAGTCGGCGATTCTGCTTATCCTCGGGCCTGCTGCTTGGCGTGGATCGCCATCCGCGCGTTTCGTAGCTATCATCGAAGAGTGTAACTGAGCCGCCGCCGAATAATTCAGGGCTGGTACATTTCTTTGCACTCGAATTTTCTTCTTCGGCGCACGTGCTGTATATAATCGGATAGCCTTATGTTTGAGGCCTTTGGGCTGTCCGATCCCGGGTGCGTCCGTACCAATAACGAAGACTATTTCATCAGCGACAGCCGCTCCGGCATTTTCATCGTGGCTGATGGCATGGGCGGCGCGAACGCAGGTGAATACGCGTCCCGTCTGAGCGCGGAGACGCTCTATGGGTATTTGCTCGCCGGCGCCGCTGACAACAGCCTGAATACGCTCGAAAACGGCTTCGCGCAGGCAAACACGGTTGTCCGGCAAGCATCCCAGGAGAGCCCGGAATTCGACGGAATGGGCACTACACTCGTGGCGGTGCGCGCCGTGGACGATTTTCACCTGCAACTCGCGAATGTCGGCGACAGCCGCGCTTATTCGCTCTCAGGCGGCGAATTTTCCATCCTGACGACAGACCACACCTGGGTGAGTGAAGTGGGATCTCGCCTCGGCCTGAGCGATGAGGCTCTCCGCAAACACCCGATGCGGCACCTGTTGACCATGGCCATCGGCGTTGCCGACGAGGTTCGTTTGAATTCTCACGTGGTCAGCGTCTTTTCGGGCGATCAGATTTTGCTCTGTTCCGACGGCCTGCATGGCGTGGTCGACGAAAAAATTCTGCACGAGGCGCTCAATTCGGAGAAATCTTTGCCCGATAAAGCCCACTACCTTATCGAAGCCGCCAAAGAGCAGGGTGGACCGGACAACGTAACCGTTGTTCTAATCCAAATCCACTGACGCCCGTGCGGCCGAATTGCCGCATGAGCCTAATCTGCCGTCATATCGCCGCTCTTCTGTCCCCACTCCTTGTCCTTGGACCCGCGCTCGAAGCACAAGTAACCGCAACTGGCTCCGACCAGAGCATCCAGGAATTGCACCTCCGCGTCGTCGAAGGCGGCGGGGCAGAGTACAAGACCGGCTCCCTCTCCGCTGAGAGTGTGGTCGTTGCTGTAACCGACCAGGAAGGTTCTCCGGTCCCGAGCGTGGCCGTGCTGTTCCGGTTACCCGATGAGGGCGCAACCGGCGCATTCACGGATGGCACGCGTGTCGTCATCGCCTATTCCGACATGCAGGGTATGGCGGCGGTCCGCAACATCCAATGGGGAAGCACGCCCGGCCCGGTCGTTCTGCGTATCACCGCCACCAAAGGCGCGGCGCACGCGGGCATCCTGGTTCCCGAGATGTTGACCGCTGGGAGCCGCTCCAAGCATGCGAAGGCAACGGCAGGAAATCCTCCACCCGCGACGAAGCTCGCTCCACCCAAATCGGCCGCTCCAGTCGACGAGCCTGCGCCGCAGCCAGCCCCACTACAACCGGCAACCCTATCGCCAGCCGGGGCCACTACCCGCCCCGCCGAATTGCCTTCGGTAAGCGTCATCACCGATTCGAAGGAGTCCGTTCATTCCAGCAGAAAAAAATGGATATGGATCGCGCTCATTGGCGCTGGCGCTGCTGCCGGAGCGTTTGCGGCCGCGGGACGTTCGCATTCTTCGCCGGGTTCCAGTTCCGCTGGTTCCGTATCGATCGGCAGCCCTTCGGTCAGCATCGGGCGCCCATAATGATTCGCAAAATTCTTCCATTCGGATTGATGCTCGGGGTCGCTGCCGTCGTGTGGGCTGGCTCCTTTGCGCCCCGCATCGGCGCCATTCGTGAACCGGATGGCTCTATCCATCCCCTATTTGGATTGCCTTCGAATTTGATCGTGGGCGGGCCGGTTTTAGCCGGTCCGGTGCTGGCTGCGTCATTTTCCGATCAAGCGGGACTCGTGCTCGTTAGGGGCAGCATTGAACTGATATCGCCCGACGGCAAAATTGTTAGCTCTTATCCGACCGGCGAAATGAATGCACTTCTCGACATAGACGACGCGCTGGATACCGCGCTCGCCTGGCTGCCCTCGGCGGGCAAATTCGTTCGCTGGAATGGGCGCGTATTTGCCGATTCCGCATTCGACGCCTCACGACTGGCGGGCGACATTCGCGCCGCTCATCTGCTCGATTCGGACCATCTTGAATTGCTCGTCGCAAATGGCGAGACGCTGGAACGTGTCTGCATTTCGATTGCGGACGGCGTGCCGGTTCGGAGCGAGGTGTTGCCCGAATCCGGAGAAGCCGCGTTTCAAGCGAATTCATTTCTGCTGTTTCATGACGCTTCGGGACTCGAACTCCGCGGGCCGGATGGCGCAATGCGCACGCTTCCCATACCGCAGGCCGATCTGGTGTTTGAGAAAAGCGGCAAAGACTGGCTTCACATCAGCTCGGCTTCCGCCGGACAGCAATGGATGCTTCACCTCGATGCGCGCAATCCGGTTCTCTCCGAATTGCCCGGCACGCCGACCGCCGAAGCGGCGCCGGGGGAGACCGTAAAATGAAATGGCTGTTTCTGCTTCTGCTCGTGACGGCAAGCCTCCGAGCGGATACGGGTCTGCAACTCCTGGTACACACGCCTGGATCGCCGAGTGACGGTCCCTCCGCCGGAGCGACCTACTCATTTCCGGATACTGCCGTTGATGACGGATCTGTGGTCAGCTTCCGGCTGAGGAACACATCGACTACCCAGGTCTATTTGGTTTCCACGTTTCTTTCATCGAATAATTCCTTTGTGATTTCAGGCACAAGCCTGGACAAGTGCATTGCATCGGGCAGCGCGGAAGATTTCATTGTGGCGTTCGTGCCCCGTGCCGAAGGTTTGGCTTCCGGAGCGCTACAGGTTGCTTACAAGGCTTACCCCGTCTCCGCCGGCTGCCCGGCCGATACACTTCCGAACTTCGACGTAATGACCCTCACCACACTTCAGGGCAACGGACTCGCCGCGACGCTAAGCGTATCGGTCACGAACGGAGGTGCTAGCACTCAACTGCGCTACGGCGACACCATTGCGTTCGGCCAGGTCGCCATTGATTCCCACCAAACCCTCACGATAAATGTCAAAAATGTGTCGAGCGGCGCACTCGCACTGCCAACGCCGCAGTTAATCTCGCCGGTGTTTTCGCAGCCGCCGTTCTCGCTCGACTCGCTGTCGGACTTGCCCGCAACGCTTCAGCCGGGAGCAGACGCCTCATTTACAATCTCGTTTGCCCCCACTCAAGCAGTTCTCATCACTTCATCGACATTGGAACTCGGCACGCGCCAATATCCGCTTTCGGGAATCGGGATTCCGGGCGCCGGTCTGCAGTCGCTACTCGTCTCTTATACGCTGCCAAGCGGCGTACACTATAACGTTTCGACGGCCTCGCCCATCGATTTCGGCTCCGTTGTCGCGGGTTCATCGATCAAATTTACGTTCACCGTGCTCAATCCGCAGACGAATTTCGACGCACTGGTAGTGCCGGGCGCGGCTATTTCGGGATCGGGCTACTCGCTGGCGAACGTACCTTTTCCCGAAACCCTGAAGCCGGGCGAGCAAGCCAGCTTCAATGTGATTTTCTCGCCTTCTCAACCCGGGACGGCGACGGCGACTCTTACGATTGGCTCGCTGCAATACACACTCACGGGTAAAGCCACGGGCCAGACGCTGAATCCGGTATTTCAGTTCACTCCGGCGACACTAGCGAGTCAGCAGCAAGCTCAGCTTTCCATCCAGTTCCCGGACGCTCCGCAAGCAAGTTCCTTAGGCACGCTGTCGATGTCGTTTCAGAGCGCCGTCGCTGGAATCTCGGACGATCCGGCAATTCTGTTCGCGGCCACGGGCGGAAGAAATATGAGCGCCACCATTACGGCCGGATCGGCAAGCGCCACATTTAACGGCCAGAATTCACTGACATTCCAGACCGGCACAACAGCCGGGACGCTTACGTTCGCGCTGTCGTTCGCGAACGGCGACAGTTATAAAAAGTCCGTGGACATTCTCCCGTCGACGATTCAACTCGCTTCCGCTACCGCGACGCGGCAAGTTCCTTATTTGATGGTGAACCTTACGGCATTCGACAATACCTATTCCGCGGGCAAGCTGCTCTTCAACTTTTATGACACTAACGGAAATGGGATAGCGCCAGGCGGAATCACACTTGACGAGTCACAGGACTTCCATCAATACTTCTTTGGCAGCAACGCGGCTGGAGGCGCCTTTGCGCTGCAAGCCAAGTTCCCGGTGACCGGAGATTTGACAACGGTCGGATCCGTGGACGTCACGATTCAGAATTCCCAGGGCCAATCGAAAACGCAGCGCGTCCAGTTTCAATAGAACAACATTCCGGTTCCATCCAGTAGAGTAAGGTAATTGTGCGTAAACTCATTTTCTTTTTCTTATTTAGCGCACCCGCATTTCCGCAATTGATTTCCGTTGGCGTGAAGGGCGGAGCGCCACTCACCGATCCCTGGCAGGTCTTCGGAGCCGGGTCGCTTAGGCCACAACTGTCGTATGGAGTGCGGCGCTATGTCGTTGGACCAAGCGCCGAAGTACACCTCCCGCTCCATCTCTCCTTTGAAGTGGACGCATTGTATCGTCGAACGGGGTTCGATGCAGAGGGAATGGCTCCCGACTCGCTAGAGCGGGAAGTGCGCTACTTCTCGCGCACAGCAATTAACGATTGGGAGATTCCGTTCCTTGCGAAATACACGCTTGGCTACGGTTACGGTCCCATTCATCCGTTCGTCGACGGAGGCTACACGTACCGCCACGTGTCGCCTGCTTATGACAGAATAACGACGACCGTGATCGCCACGGGAGAAACGACCACGCAGCCGCTTATGACGGATTTCAACAATAACACCGGCGGCTTTACGGTTGGCGGCGGACTCTCGCTGAAAGCCGGGCCGCTGCGGCTGGAGCCGGAACTTCGTTACACGCACTGGAGTTCGGACGCGGTTCCTCGCGAGAGCGGACTGATCGAGAGCGTGAGCAACCAGGCGGATTTTCTGCTCGGAATATCGTTCTGAGCGGCTCACCGTAGCCGCTGCGCTACCGTTGGAGCATGATTGCCGCGGCGCTGACCATAGCCGGTTCCGATCCGAGCGGCGGCGCCGGCATTCAAGCCGATCTCAAGACCTTCCATCAGTTCGGGGTTTACGGCGAAGCGGCCCTCGCGCTGCTGACCGTTCAGAACACATTGGGCGTAAGCGCAATCGAACTGATACCTGGGCGCATCATCCGGCAGCAAATGGAAGCGGTTCTCGCCGACATCCGGCCGGCGGCCATCAAAACAGGTGCCCTCGGCGGCGAGGAGGCGATTCAGATCGTGGCGGAGCTTGCCTCCGGTTTCGAATGCCCGCTAGTGGTAGATCCCGTTATGGTCAGCACATCGGGCCATCGCCTGCTCGCAGCGGATGCGGAAAGGGCGATGCGCGACCTTCTGCTACCTCGCTGCACGCTCGTGACGCCCAATATTGCAGAGGCGCAAATCCTAAGCGGAGCTAGCATCGCCGATCTTCAGGGTGCCGGGAGGGCGGCTGAGCAGATCGGGAGTTTTGGCGTGACCGCCGTACTGGTGAAGGGTGGCCATCTCGATGACAATGCGACCGACGTGCTCTATTTGGATGGGGCGCTCCATTATTTCCCCGGCAAGCGGATTCATACGCAGCACACTCACGGAAGCGGATGCACCTACTCGGCGGCAATTACGGCGCTGCTCGCAAAGGGCTACGACCTGATCCCAGCCATTCGGAGCGCCAAGGCGTTCGTGCAACGAGCGATCGAGACGGCGCCGGGCCTCGGACGCGGCAAGGGCCCGCTCAATCATTTTGCAAGCACTGCGGACGACTTTACCGGCGCTTCGTCTTGAGGACGATGGGAGTGCCCTCGAAACCGAATTTCTCGCGCAGACGGTTGACAAGAAACCGTTCGAGCGAGAAGTGCATCTTTTCCGCCTTGTCCGTGAAGACAACGAATGTAGGGGGCCGCATCGACGCCTGCGTTAGATAGTAAATTTTGATATCGCTCTCAAACTTCAGCCCTTCGACAAAGCGATTCAATTCTCCGGTTGTGATGCGCTTCGATGCCGAATCGTAGGCGCGGCGGACAGCTATAAAAATACGGCGCAGACCTTCGCCATTCTTAGCGGACGTAAACAGAATGGGAGCGTAGTCGAGAAATTTCAGCTCGTCCCGAATCTTCTCCGTGAACGCGCGCTTGCCGTGTTCCGGGACGGCATCCCACTTGTTAACGATGAGGATTACGGCCCGGCCTTCTTCGTGAGCATACCCGGCGATGGTCGCGTCCGAGTGCACCACGCCTTCGGTCGCATCGAGTATTAGCAACACGACATTTGCCATACGGATGTTCCGCCGCGCCATCACAACACTCAGCTTCTCCGTCATTTCGGTTGTTTTGCCCTTGCGCCGGATTCCCGCTGTATCGACGAAGCGATAGGTTGCGTTCCCGTGCGTGATCGATTCGTCCACGGCGTCGCGAGTGGTTCCGGCGACGGGCGACACGATGGACCGTTCCGATCCGACGAGCGCATTCAGTAACGTTGATTTACCGACGTTCGGCCGACCGATAATGGCGACTTTAATCAGGCGATTGTCTTCTTCTCCCTCTTCCGGCGGCGCTTCGGACGGAAAGGATTCAGTCACTTCATCCAGAAGGTCCGAGATGCCCAGCTTGTGTTCGGCGGAAACCGGGAAAGGATCGCCCAAGCCCAGCGAATAGAACTCGTGAACGAGGTTTTCGCGCACCGGGCTATCGATTTTGTTGACTACAAGCGAAAGCGGTTTGTTAAGCGGCCGCAGCAGCCTCGCCAGGTCGCGGTCCGACGCGGTGATTTCGGTGCGCCCATCGATTACGAACAGGATGTGCGCGGCACGTTCGAGCGCCACGTGCGCCTGCTTCAGAATCTCGCTGGGGATCAGCGCATCGTCATCGGGGATAATGCCGCCCGTATCGATCAATAGGAAGGGCCGGCCACGATAACTTGCCTGGCCGTAGATGCGGTCGCGCGTGATGCCCGGCTCATTTCCGACGATGGAACGCCGGTTTCCCAGGATGGCGTTGAACAACGTCGATTTACCGACATTAGGCCGCCCCACAATCACTACCGCCGGTATTGTCTCGTCCGTTGCCGTCACAGTTTCTCCAAAATAGCTCGCGTGGATGTCAGCACGGCTCCGGCGGATACCAATCCGGCGAGAGCATCCCGGCCTGCCGGTTCTGAAAACTCTTTCACCGCGTCCTCAACGATTTCGACTTGCACCGGGCGGGCATGCTTCGCTCCGTTAAAGATGCCCGCTCCCTCACGGTCGCGGTTCGGTGCAGGCAACCGGGCGTCTTCATCACCTTTGGTGGCCTGCAGGGAACCCGAACCAATTCCAAGCAACCCACGGACGGCATTTGCAACGCAAACCTCGGTAACGACTCCGTAGACCACGTAGCGCTCGGCTTCAAGAAGATCGAGGAGGCGCGGCAGATTCGGATTGTTAAAGGGATCGACGTGGTGCTTCTCGACAACGATCTGCTGCGAGGTTAAAGCCGCATCTCGATCCAGCGCGTCCAGCGCGCCCGTCAGGACATACCGCCGTGGCAGCAGAGTCACGCCGCTCTTTTGCTGTCCCGCCGTGCCTGCCACACAATGAGGCGGCCAGATCTTAAATTCGGGATCGTCTTCGGAATGCGCGTCCGTTGTCGAAACTAACGGTATCCGATTGGCGGCCGCATGCTGCGTCAATTTGCCAAGCACTCCCACCAGTTTCTCGGCCCCTGGCACGTAAAGCGCCCCAGCGGGATAGAGAAAATCCATTTGTGTATCGATATCCAGGAAAACTGTCTTCACGATGCGACCATCTGATGGGACGTGCGCACGCTATTCGCAAGCGATTGCAGACGTTCGCTGATTTCCGCTTGATAAGCGGCAGCATGATCGAGGCTCAGCAGGTCCGGGGGTAGCGCGGCCACGGCTTTTGCCGCATGCCGGCGCAGATCCGATAGTGACGGGTATCGTTCCAGCCGTACCCCCTTTGCAAGCATCGGGCGGAGAAGCGGGTCGCCTTGGAACTCCTGGTTGCACTCGTTGTAGAGCGTCAAAAGATCATAATCGGCATAACGGTAAATCTGCTTCGCTCCCGGCAGCGTCACCTTGTCGGGACTGTACTTTGCCGTGTAAGAGCGTGATTCGCCCACCTGCAATTCGACCATCTTGTAAACCGCCGACAATGCCGGCGCATCGGCGGAGGTCGCCAACTCGGTACCGACGCCGAAGGCGTCAATGGGTGCTCCCGCCGCGAGCAGATCGGCAATTCGTTTTTCGTTGAGATCGTTGGTCGCCATAATGCGGGCATTCTTAAGGCCTGCTTCATCGAGAATGCGCCGTACTTCCCGGCCATCCGCCGCGAGATCGCCGCTGTCCAGGCGCACTCCCCACAGCGGTCGCCCAAGTCGCGCCGCCAGCCGCACACCCTCGATTGTGTCGTAGGTGTCGATCAGATACACGGTCTCTTCGCCCAACAGCTTTTGCAACTGACGGAACGACTCTTCTTCGTCCGCAAACGACATGGTCCACGAATGCGCCGCGGTGCCGAACACCGGGATGTCAAACCGCATGCCGGCTTCCGCATTGCTCGTGCCGGCGCAGCCGGCCAGATATGCCGCCCGTCCGGCGAGCGGTCCCGCGCCAGGTGAATGCGCCCGGCGGCTCCCGAATTCAACGATGGAACGCCCCTTTGCGGCCATCACGCAGCGCACGGCTTTCGACGCAATAGTTGTCTGGAACGCCAAGGTTGACAACAGGTACGTTTCAATGAGTTGCGCCTGAATCAGCGGCGCTCGCACGATGAGCAGCGGCTCGCCCGCGAACACCGGAGTGCCTTCCGGAACGGCGAACACGTCGCCCTCAAAGCGAAGCTTATCGAGGTAATCGAAAAACTCCGGCGGCGCATTGGCAAACTGCTTCAGGGAACGGATATAGTCCAATTCATCTTGCTCGAAGCGTAGCTCGCAAAGGTATTCGAGCGCCTGCTGAAGACCGGCGGCGATCAGAAAGTTGCGCCGATCGGGTAGCCGCCGGACCGACAATTCAAACGTGGCAATATCGTTCGCTTTGCCGGACATGAAATATCCGGCAGCCATCGTCAATTCATAAAGGTCTGTATTAAGGGCCGGCATGGAGGCTTTCCTTTATTGTCGGATATGTGGATATCGGAGCCGGGCTGAGTGCTACATTGTGGAACTTACGTTGAGGACAATATGGGAAGAAATTGCCTCGATCTGACAGACCGCGTGGCGGTCGTGTTTGGCGCCACGTCCGGGCTTGGCAAGGAAATCGCAATCGGATTGGCGGAGCACGGCGCGGATGTTGTCCCCACGGGCCGCCGGGCGGAGTTGCTCGCGGATGCCTGCGCGCAAATTCAGAAAGTTGGCCGCCGTACTCTCCTGTACAGCACGGATGTTCGGGATCGCAATTCTATCCGGCAACTCCGCGACCAAGTCGTCGAGGAATTCGGGCGCGTCGACATCGTCGTAAACGCGGCCGGGACAACCTTTCGGAAGCCGACTCTCTCTGTCGATGACAAAGAATGGTCGACTCTGATAGACACAAATCTGACTGGGCTTCTCCGTACGTGCCAGGAGTTTTATCCGGCTCTCAAAGCGAGCGGCGCAGGCCGCATCGTCACCATCGCGTCTCTCGGCTCGTTCGTCGCCTTCCACGAAGTCGCGGCGTACTGCGCATCGAAAGCTGCGGTATTGTCGCTAACCCGCAGCCTGGCGTGCGAGTGGGCGCATGACGGAATTTGCGTGAATGCTATTGCGCCCGGTGTGTTTCCCACCGACTTGAACAGTCACCTATTGACCGGAACCGAACGCGGCCGGGAAATCTTACTACGCACGCCCATGCACCGGTTCGGCAATCCTCATGAATTGGTGGGAGCTGCGGTTTTGCTCGCGTCCGACGCCGCCAGCTTCATTACGGGACAGTGTCTTGCGGTCGACGGCGGTTATCTTGCTTCCGGAGTGAACTCGTAATATGAGGCCGGTTCGCTCACGACTGTTGTGGATACTGCTGCTGCCGATCGTTTCTCTGCATGCGGAAACAGGATATGACGCGTGGCTGCGCTATCCACGTATTAGCGAAAGAACGCTCATCGACGGGTATGATCGTCTCCCGGCCTCTATTGTGAAGCTCGACAACTCGCCCACGCTGACATCCGCACAGAATGAAATCGTGCGCGGCGTGCGAGGGATGCTCAGGCGGACGTTGCGCGCGAGCGATAGGTCCGTTGGAGACGATATGATTCTGCTCGGCACGTTCGCGTCCGTCAAGCAGGCGCTTCCGGGAGTGCCGCTGCCGGCCGATCTCATCACCGACGGCTATTGGCTGAAAGCGACCGTTACGGGCGGCAGACATGTTTTGTTGGTTACGGCGCCGAACGACCGCGGCGTCTTGTATGGAGCATTCGCGCTCCTCCGCCGCATGGCGCTGCACCAGCGTATCGACCAGCTTGACGAAACAAGCAATCCTTCTGCGCCGATTCGATGGGTGAATCAGTGGGATAACCTCGACGGCAGCATCGAGCGAGGTTACGCCGGCCGCTCGATATTCTTCGAAGGCGATCGCGCACTGCCGGATCTGACTCGGGCTGCCGATTACGCACGCTTGCTTGCGTCAATAGGTATCGATGGCTGCACGGTCAACAACGTGAACGCAAATCCGCTTGTTCTGACTTCCGAATTTCTTCCCCAACTGGCGCGGATTGCCGCCGCGTTCCGGCCGTGGGGCGTCCGGCTTTCTATTTCCGTGGACCTGGGCAGCCCCAAGACGATCGGCGGCTTGAACACTTTCGATCCTCTCGACCCGCGCGTCGCCGCCTGGTGGCAGCAGAAAGCGAATGAGATCTATCACGCGATTCCGGATTTCGGTGGCTTTGTTCTGAAGGCGGATTCAGAAGGCCGAGTGGGCCCATCCACCTATGGACGCACTCACGCCGATGCCGCGAACGTATTGGCTGCGGCTCTAAAATCACACGGCGGAACTGTGGTCTATCGCGGCTTTGTCTACAATCATCATCTCGACTGGCGCAATCTCAAGAACGACCGCGCCCGGGCCGCATACGACAACTTCCACGATCTC
The DNA here is from genome assembly GCA_000381625.1 of Bryobacterales bacterium KBS 96. GTDB lineage: Bacteria > Acidobacteriota > Terriglobia > Bryobacterales > Bryobacteraceae > KBS-96. The sequence goes on along the minus strand of KB906767.1, from coordinate 3,529,998 downwards.
GACGGCAAGTTTGCCGCTAACGCCGCCGTGCAAATTAAGTACGGTCCGATCGACTTTCAAGCGCGCGAGCCTGTCTCGCCCTTGTTTGGCGGCCTTCAACACACCAACGAAACGATTGAACTGCAGATCACGCAGGAATACACCGGACAGCAGAGGCATCTTTGCTATCTGGTTCCCATGTGGAAACAGGTACTTGACTTCAACCTGCATGTGAACGGCGGAGATACTCCGGTCAAACAAGTTGTGGCCGGAAAAAGCTTCCATCGTCCGCTTGGAGGCTTCGTCGGCGTCGCGAATGTAGGCCGCGATCTCAACTGGCTGGGCTATGATCTGGCGATGGCGAATCTCTATGGATTTGGCCGCCTCGCGTGGAATCCGGATCTCCCGGCGCCGCAGATCACGGAAGAATGGACGAGAATGACATTCGGCAACGATCCACGTGTCGTCGATACGATTGTCCAACTTGAAATGGAATCGTGGAAGGTATACGAAGGCTATACGGGACCGCTCGGCCTGGGCACGCTCACCAATATTCTTCACGGCCACTACGGACCGGATATCGAATCCGCCGAACGGAACGGCTGGGGACAGTGGATTCGAGCGGATCGCGAAGGCATCGGGATGCATCGCACGGTGGCGACGGGCACCGGTTATATCGGCCAATATCGGCCGGAGGTCGCGCGCTTATACGAATCGTTGGAAACCTGCCCCGACAATCTGCTCCTGTTTATGCACCACGTGCCGTATACGTATATGCTTCATTCCGGCAAAACGGTAATTCAATACGTGTACGATTCACATTACGATGCGGCGGAAGAGGCGCAGCAGTTCCCGAAATGGTGGGAGGCACTGCGGGGCCGCATCGATGAGCAGCGTTATCAAGCCGTGCTCAACAAGCTCAATTATCAAGCCGGACATGCGATCGTTTGGCGCGATGCAATTTGCACGTGGTTTCTACGGGAATCCGGCATTGCCGATGTGAAAGGCCGCGCCGGTCACTTTCCCGATCGCATCGAAGCAGAATCGATGCAACTCGATGGATACGCGGTTGAAGACGTCGCGCCCAGCGAAGATGCATCGCGCGGCAAGGCAGTTGGCTGCGGCGCAGCTTCGAAGAACTGCACTGCGTCATTCATTTATAAAGGCAACCCGGGCTGGCGCGATATCGATATTCAGTACTTCGACGGCAACAGCGGGGTGGCGCGATTTGAACTGTTCGTAGGCAAGCAACTCATCGAATCCTGGGTAGCGGACGCTAACCTGCCATCGAAGATTCCGAACGGCGACACGTCAACGCGAAAGAGAATTGCCGGCGTCCGATTACAGCCGGGCGACGACATCCGAATCACCGGCACGCCGAACGGCGGAGACAACGCCAGCTTGGATTACGTGGAAATCAAAAGCAGGTGAACCGCAACGCCAGGAAACGATTACACCGCGCGCGGCTCTTTCGCCGATGCGATGGCCGCAGGCGGGGTGGCGGCGCGTTCCTGGGGAGGATGGTTCGCGCGTTCGGCGCGCTCGTCGAACTTACCGAAAATCATTTTCCCGGCGGTCGTCTGCAGCACGCTTGTCACGGTGATGTCGATTGTCCGCGAGATCTGCCGCCGGGCGTTGTCCACCACAACCATGGTTCCGTCATCCAGATACGCGACACCCTGGTTGTATTCCTTACCCTCTTTCAGAATGAAAACCCGCATGGACTCGCCTGGAAGGACAACCGGCCTTAGTGCATTCGCAAGCTCATTAATGTTGAGGACCTCCACGCCGTGGACCTGCGCGACTTTATTGAGATTGAAATCGTTGGTCACAACTTTGCAGCGATATATCTTCGCCAACTCGATCAATTTCAAATCGACTTCGCGAACGCTCGCGACGTCGTCGTCGAGAAGCTGCACGTCGACTCGTGGCATTTTTTGAAGCCGCTGCAGCACATCGAGACCACGCCTCCCCCGGTTGCGCTTCATGGAATCGGCCGAATCGGCGACAAACTGAAGCTCGCGAAGGACAAATTGCGGAACCGCGAGCACGCCATCCAGAAATCCGGTTTCAGCTATTTCAGCGATGCGCCCATCGATAATTACGCTGGTGTCCAGCAGCTTCATAGAGCGCGTGGACGAGGTATCGCCGCTTAGAATGCCCACCGCGTTCAGGTTGAGCATCTCCGCCTTGCCGATTCCGACCAGCAGCCCGATATAACCGGCGGAGAGCGGAATCACAAGCTGGAAGAAAGGCGCCGTCCGATGGTCGGCAAACGAACTCGCGTTCAGCAGAACGACGAACAGGATACCCAATAAGCCGCCAATCAGCGTGCCGGCGGCGCCTCCCAACAGTTGCTTGATTCCGGCACGGCGCAGCCGGATTTCCAGAGCTACGGCGAGCAATCCGCCGCCAACTCCGCAGAGAGCGGCAATCCAATTAGGTAAGGAAAACGGCGTCAGCACCGCGGTAGCGGCGCCCAATAAAACGACAAAAGCAATCCTGACTAGCAGCAGATCGTTTCTCTTGACGTGATCCACAAATTATCACCCTGACTTCAACGAGTCCGAGGGCGCGTTCACGTAAAACAAAAGCACGCAACCTCGCTGCCGCCGGCGACCGACGGCAAGCCGATGCGAAGTATACCATTGTTGCAGCCAAGCCGGGTTTGGTCTGCATTTCTCTTATATAAAGAGGTGCACAGCTATCTTGAGCGCATTCTGGTATCGTGCCGCGCTTCTGGATGCGATTGGCCAAGGTCCCGGCATCGCTTGGGCCGAAAACGGCGCCGCGTCAGATCTCGCAGGTTCGTATCTCCCTCGGACGTACGAAACTGCGGTCGAGTAATTCATTACGAGCGGAATCAACAAGCACACTCAAGCGGGTGAGCCATCGGCAGGATATATCCGGTAGGCCGATTGCGACAACATTCTGCCAATAAATAGATTGACGGAGCATATCCGTTTGTTAAAAAATCGACTACGCTGATTTAATCGAGGAGAATTTAGTGGCAGATCACAACGATCCCAATGCGGTAAATTCGATTTTTTCCGATGTGGACGTGAGCGCAGCGGATCTCTACGATTTATTCGGGTTTCCTTCCGCCGATATCGCCGATGGCGAAAAAGCGGTTATTGCCCTCACTATGGCGGCTGTTCCCGAAACCGGAGTCTTAGATACAGACATGCTGTACCGAGTCCAGATGGTGGCCGCGCCCCGCTCCTCGTGGTCGGAAGCGGAAGAACAGACGCTCGATACGCTTCTGAAGTACTTTGGCTCCGTGAAGGACAAATACCTGAGCATCTACAAGGCGTCGGAAATCCGGGTAACCGTCGATGACCATGGTCGGGCGCAATTGGCATTTCTGCGCTTTCCGGGCGGCGACTTCTCGAAAACGGTGGGCACGAACAAGGTGGAAACCGTCATGACGCCGGATGGCCATGCCATTAAGGTTTATATCGGAGGCCGCGAGGAAGCGTTCTTCAACGACCTGCCTGGCTTCTTTCGCTCCATTAATTACGCTCCGCAGTTCTATCACGTTCCCCAATCGATGATGGAAGCACGTGAACTCCCTATCCCGAAAACTCTCATCGAACTCGAAGGCAATTCCCTTTTCAATTTCGACCCCGCCACTCCGCAGTGGGGTAAAACGATGAAGAAAGATCTGCCTCCTGGTCCGTGGACCTGGACCGGCGACAGATTCAAAAAAGACGAAAACGGGAATTATCGTTTCGTTTACGATGGCGAAGACGCGCGTGCCGGCAAAAATTGCAATGCAATTATTTTTGAAATCCCTCTCGCATTTATCACGCGGGACAGCGGGCAAAACAGGATTGTGAACAGTTGGGGCGAAAGCTGGGTGCTGAAAGCAGCGCACAAAGTCGAAACTATTCCCGACGAGCTGTTCTGGCATCAGCACCCTTGGGCGCTGCTCGATGGCTCCCAATCGGACGAGCAACTGAATAGATACAAGCTGGTGGATACGGACGGACTGCCGTTTGCCGACGCAGCACTGAGCGAGCGAGAAAATAACCGGCAATTAGGAGCTAACAATTTCTGGCTCGCCCCGCACTTCATCAACCGTCTGGCTCATCTAGGATGGGGCTTTGGTCCGTCGATCACGGCGCTCGGCCTGCAGACCTCATTCGATCACGATAATTCGCCTGTTTCGGTTCACAAAACCTATTCGAATCCGATTGCCGCTTTTCCGAGGGTCCGCAAAACGCTGTTCCAGAAGCTAAACATGCCTGACGATTCGTGGAATCCCAAAGGGATGAATATCCCGCTGCGCCGGCCTTTTGAAATCTTTGTCCCGAACGTCTGTGCGACCGACATGGACACCACAGGAAGCTGGCCTTTTGGACGCCGTCCCGAGGATCAGGTGGCCACCCGATTCCTTTCTCTATTCCTGGACATGGGAGCGGAACTGAACGGCCGGAAATACCATGTCGAAACCCTGGGCGACCCGGAGCTTTGGAAAAACGCGCCGATTGTTCCGAAAACTCCACCCAACCCGCTGAAGAACGATAAAGAGTTTCTGGATCATTTCCCTTACCTTGCGGAACCCTGGTAGGTAGCGATAGAGCCAACGTGACCGATTACCAGAACGATCTGCGGAAGATCGAACGTAACATCGCCGAAATTGGCGCCCCATCGGATAGCCACCAAGCCACCCGGCGCGCCTACGGGCTTTACCAGCGTGCGGCTCTGACTGGAAGGCTCGACGAATTCGCCGCGGCCGAAGCGGCGATTGCGGAAGCTTTCAACCAGATCGGCCCGTGGCCGGATCTTTGCCTCGTGAAAGCAAATCTGGATATGAAATTCCATCGTTTGGCCGGCGCCAAGCGCGCCCTGGAGATGGCTCCCGGCCTTGCGGAGAGCTTTTCTGGCCGAGTGATATGGGCCGACATCCACCTGCAGGAAGGCCGCTACATGCGGGCGAAGCAGATGTGCGAAGCGCTGGTTGCGGAAGATCGCACCTGGGACAATCTGGCCCGGCTCGCCTACTGGGAGTGGAAATTCGGCGAGGTCGAGGATGCCGAACGCATCTACACGGAGGCTGAAGAAGAGATCACCGCGAAAGAGATGCGGGGATACGCGTGGGTCCAGTTACAGAAAGGTTTACTTGATCTACGGCGGGGCCGTTATGAAGAAGCGGCAGCCCATTACCGTCGCGCAAGCGATGCGTATTCCGGTTACTGGCTAATTGACGAACACCTTGCCGAATTGTATGGCTCGCAGGGAAAGTACGACGAAGCCGTGGCGACCTACGAACGCGTGCTGGCGACGATTGCCCGGCCGGAACTGCAGCAGGCTTTTGGCGAGCTTTACGCCGCGATGGGCGAAAAAGACGAGGCCGAAAAGTGGTTCGATAAGGCGCTTGCCGGGTTTCTCGAAGCATCGGAGAATGGCGGCGTGCATTATTACCATCACTTGGTCGATTTCTTTTCGGACGTTCGCGAGGATGGGTCCGAGGCGGTAGCTTGGGCGTGCAGGGATTTCGAACTGCGCCGGAACTTCGGCACCGAAGGCGCCCTTGCGTGGGCGCTTTACCGTAATGGCCAAATCGCGGAAGCCGACGCAATGATGGACTGCGCGCTCGGTTCGGGTGTACGGGATGGGCATCTGTTCGCTAAAGCTGCGGCCATTAAGGCAGCCGCTGGACATTCGCAAGAGAGCCAGGAGCTTTCGCGGCGCGCATTTGCAATGAACCCGCACCATGAGGGTTTCCACGTACATCGATCCTAAATTCTTATAGAACCTTCCGATCCTGGAGTCCACTCCCGATTGCTATGATTTCTCTGGCGCGTTTCACAGCGCCGCCGTGTCCGCGGAAAGGACTGCGTCCCTCTGAAATGACCGTTCTCTGGACCTTGGTTTCGATGAACTCTTTTCTGCCCGAATGAGCGGACACCGGGCGCAACGAAAAGAGAACACGCCGCTCGGATGGGCGTGCCGCTGTGGACGTACAGTAGTCGCAAAGGCAATGCTTGAGAGGGGCGCGGATGCGATCGAAGCAGATCACCAAACCATGGGCGCGGCCCGGCGCCTGGGCGGAAAAAATGGGACACGCCGGCATGGTTACGATACTGCGGGAACACGGTGGTTAACATCCCTTAGTTACCTGCCATCGGCTAGATTCGCACGTGTGTTCCTTGTGATATGCTCATACCGCTGTAAAGGGACGCCAACATGTATATGGTATTGGTCTAACTTTCCCCCCTGCACTCGCAAACACTGCGACGCCTGGATTACACGTTGAGAAGAGTGCGAGTGAGTAGGCCGTGCAGGCTGCCATTCATGAGCCCCAAGCTTTCTAGTGTGGAGGCAACACGGTGTTTAGGCTTGACGCTGACAAAAAAGTCCATTTCTGCGACGGTGTAACGCGCCGTGATTTTCTGCACGCGGGGTCACTCGGTTTTTTGGGCCTTACGTTGCCGGAGTTCCTCACCTTCAAGGCCGCCGGGGCTGTCGATCCTAAGAAGGACGTAAATTGCATCCAGTTGATGCTGGTGGGCGGCCCGAGCCAGCTCGACACGTGGGACATGAAGCCTGACGCGCCGGCTTCCATTCGCGGTCCCTATAAGCCGATCAAGACCAACGTTCCGGGAATGGAGATATCCGAGATCTTCCCGCGGATGGCAAAGCACGCGGATAAGTTTGCCCTGCTGCGCTCCGTTTACCACACGGCGGCCGCGGTGCATGACACGGGCTGTCAGATGATGCAAACCGGCAGGTTGTTCCAAGGCGGCCTGGAGTCGCCGAATTACGGTTCGGTATTGAGGTTTGAAAAAGGCCCGCGCGGCGATATGCCGCCCAACGTGCTGATCCCGTATATGATCGGGCAACTCGGCGGAAACCTGCCGCACGGCGATACGGCCGGGTTTCTGGGCAAGGCCTATGACCCGTTTGTATTAAATGCCGATCCCGCCGAGGCGAACTTCAAAGTGCCGGATATGCTGCCGCCCGATTACATCTCAGCGGTGCGCGTCGATCGCCGGCGAGACTGGCGGCAGGTGATCGATCAGTCGGTGAAATATTTTGAGGAGTCCAATCAGGATGCCAAGCTGATGGATTCGACGTTTGACCAGGCATACACATTAATGACTTCCGCTAAAGCGCGCGAAGCCTTCGATCTCAATCAGGAAACCGAGGAGATGCGTAAGCGTTACGGCCTCAATCGTTTTGGCCAGGGATGCTTGTTGGCGCGGAGGCTGGTGGAGCGAGGCGTGCGCTTCGTGACCGTAAATATGTTTGAAACGGTTTTTAACGACATCACGTGGGACATCCACGGGTCGGCTCCTTTCAGCCCGATTAGCTGCTACAGCGAATTGGTGGGCCCGATGTTTGACAACGCGTACACCTCGCTGCTTGAGGATCTGAGCCACATTGGCTTGCTCGACAGCACTCTAGTGCTAGCGACAGGCGAGTTCGGACGCACGCCGCGAGTGAACCCGGCGGCGGGCGGGATCACTGGCCGCAGTGCTGGACGGTCGTCATGGCGGGTGGCGGAGTGAAGGGCGGCCAGATTGTAGGCTCATCCGACTCCATAGCCAGCGCGCCCAAGGACCGGCCGGTTATGCCGGGTCACGTGGCGGCGACAGTTTACAAATGTCTCGGGATACCGATCGACATAGAATTGAAGACTCCACAAGGCCGTGTAGTGCGTCTGGTGGATCACGGCTTGGAGCCGATAGACGAGCTCTTGGTATGAAACGTTTTAATTCGCTAAATATTGCTGCGCGCGCGGCTCGGTTCCGATCCACGACCGCAAGGAAGTGGCCCTGTTACAACACCTGCTCGTACTTACGAACAGCCGTACTAAGTCTTGCTGCCTTCCTGGCGCTCGCCGCTGCGCCGTTCGCAGCTCAGGCTTTTCAATCGAGCGATGCGACATACCATGAAAAAGCTGTATCGAAGACAAGCAAGCCGGCCAAACCTCCGGATCCACTGGCGGAACCCGTATCCTACCCGAAGTCGGCACTTACAAAAGTAGAAATTCTGCCGGCTGCCATTGAACTCGTTGGCCCGCGTTACAGCCAACGGCTGGTCGTGGAGGGGACTTTTACCGACGGACACCAGGAGGACCTGACCGCGGAAGCGCAGATCGTCAGTTCCAACCCGAAAATTGCATCAATCGACAATAGCAGCTTTGTGCAGCCGGGGACCGACGGGCGCACCATAGTTTCGGCGGTAGTACAGGGTCACCGGGCGAGCGCGCCTCTTGCTGTGAGGGGTTTCTCCGCGATTTTGCCCTGGAGCTTTCGCAACGACGTCCTGCCCGTGATGACCAAAATGGGATGCAACTCCGGGCCGTGTCACGGCGCGGCCGCGGGTAAAAACGGATTCAAGTTGACGTTGCGGGGCTACGATCCGGAAACCGATTACTACACCCTTACTCACCAGGCGCTGGCGCGCCGGACTGAGCGGATGGAACCAGCGAAGAGTTTGATCCTCCTGAAACCCACGTTAACGATTCCGCACGGCGGCGGAAGACGTTTCCCGACTGGCTCTCCGGAGTACAAGATCATTTCGGGCTGGATCGCCCAAGGGATGCCTGCCCCACGGGAATCGGATGCGCGTGTAACGGCGTTGCAAGTGCAGCCGCGCGAGGCTTCGCTGCGTCCCGGCGGCGAGCAGCAGTTAATTGTAACTGCGTTATTTTCCGACGGACATGCCGAGGACGTGACGCGCTGGGCTAAATATGATAGCGGCGACGAAGGCGTAGCCACTGTTGATAATAACGGCCACGTTACCATGCACAGCTACGGCGAAGCCCCGGTTACGGTGTGGTATCAGAGTCACGTTACGTTTTCGCGGCTGCGGATACCCTATCCTTATCACCTCCAGGAGGCCGTGTTCAAGAATGCGCCGCGGCACAACTACATTGACAACGCCATCTTGAAGCACCTGGAAGCCCTGCATATTCCACCTTCGCCCCCGGCAAGCGATTCGGAATTTATTCGCAGAGCTTATCTGGATGGCGCCGGAATTCTGCCCAAGCCCGCTGAAGTAGAGGCATTTGTAAAAGACTCATCTCCGGACAAGCGGAACCGGATGATTGATGCTCTGATGAAGCGGCCCGAATTTGTGGATTACTGGGCCTACAAGTGGTCCGATCTGCTCTTGGTTTCAAGTAACCGCCTCTCAAACGAGGAGATGTGGAGCTACTACAACTGGATTCGCGATAGCGTTGCGCGCGACAAGCCGTGGAATCAGCTTGTATATCAAATTGTTACCGCGACGGGCAATACGGTTCGGAATGGGGCGGCTAACTACTGGGTAATCCATCGCGATCCCCTGGACACTTCCGAGAACATGGCCCAGGCGTTTCTCGGCATTACGATCACGTGCGCGCATTGCCACAATCATCCGCTGGCCAAGTGGACTCAGAAGGACTACTACGGCATGGCCAATCTGTTCGCTCGCGTGCGGTTGAAGACTTTTTCGCCGAGTGGATCCCGTCCCGGGATAGGGCCGCTTTTCAATAACGTCACCGTTTACTCAGCCCCGACAGGCGAGTTTACCGACGACCGTTACATGACCGTGCTGCCGCCGAAGCCGCTGGACGCTAAAGCTCTTCCGGAAGCGATACCGGGCGATACGCGAATTTACTTTGCCAAATGGCTCGCCTCGGCCGACAATCCATTTTTCGCTCGCAATATCGTAAACCGGTTATGGCGGAATTTCATGGGACGCGGACTAATCGAGCCGGTCGACGATCTTCGGGCCACCAATCCCGCCACCAACGACGAACTACCCGATGAGCTGGTCAAGGACTTTACCGCTCACAATTTCGATATCGATTACATGATTCGAACAATTATGCAATCGGCCACCTATCAGGCCTCCTCCCAGCCCCTCAAGGAAAATGCCGGCGATGACAAATACGGCTCGCACTATCTCATTAAGCGCCTACCGGCGGAGGTGCTGCTCGATGCCTATTCGGAGGTAACGAAGGAACCGGAAAAATTCGCTGGGTATCCTGCGGGCACGCGCGCGCTGCAATTACCGGATACGGCGGTAAAATCGTATTTCCTGGACGCCTTCGGGCGGCCCGCGCGGCAGCAGACACGGGAAAGCGAGCGCACCTCCGTACCCACCATCACCCAGGCGCTCCATATTATCAACGGAGACACGCTCAACAACAAATTGCGCGCGTCCAATAACTCGATCGGCGTGCTGATAAAGCGAGGCCTTCCCGACGAACAAATCGTGAACGATCTTTACCTCGCCTCTTTCAGCCGCTACCCGAATCAGAGTGAGCGTGCCGCGCTAGTGAAGGCTCTTCATTCAGCCGAACAACAAAAGACGTCGGGCGTGGATAGCCCGCGCCGCGACGCCCTGAACGACATGATGTGGGCCATGCTCACTAGTGAAGCGTTCATGTTCAATCATTGAGCGGATATTGAATTCATGCATTCCAACAAGCATGCCTTGCTCGTGGCGATCTGCGCGGTTCTCCTGAACCTCCAGGTTCACGCCGCCTCGACGCCCAGTTTTAGCGCGGATGTTGCTCCGATCCTGCAAAAGAACTGCCTCGCATGTCACTCCAGCGCGGCCAAGATGGGCGGGCTCGTGATGGAGAAATTCGATCTGCTGATGAAAGGCGGCGCGCATGGGCCGGTCATCATTCCGGGCAAGTCCGGAGAGAGCCGTTTGGTAAGGATGCTGGAGGGAAAGGTTCAGCCCCGCATGCCGTTCGGAAGCGATCCGTTGCCGGCCGCCGATATCGCAACAATCAAGGCATGGATCGACGCTGGCAGCTTAGGCCCAGCGGCCGGCGATGCCGCGCCGGCACTAGCGCCATTAGCCATACCGGACATCAAGCCCGAGGTTCCAGTGGTGTCGCCCATCGCGTCATTGAAGTTCTCTCCCGATGGAAAGCTTCTGGCGGTGGGCGCCTATCGAGAAGTCCGGCTGATCGACCCTGCAACGAACAAGCTGCTGGCCACTCTTCCCGGGCACGCGGATTACGTGCGGTCCATCGCTTTCAGCCCGGATGGAAAGATGCTCGCCGCCGGCGGCGGCCTGCCCCAGCGCGGAGGTGAAATCAAAATCTGGAACACTCGGTCGCACCAGCTTGTTAAAACTATGCAGGGCGACAAGGATTGTATCTACTCCGTTGCCTGGAGCCCGGATGGGAAATTGATCGCTTCGGGCAGTTACGACAAAATGGTGAAGCTTTGGGATGTGGCATCGGGGAAGGAAGTTCGCAATCTTCAGGATCATATCGACGCCGTGTTTGCCGTCGCGTTCAGTCCCGACGGGAAGCGCCTTGCCTCGGCCTCTCAGGACAGGACCGTAAAGATTTGGGATGTTGCCTCAGGCAAGCGCTTGTACACGCTGGGCGACGCCTCGGACGGTTTGACAAGTCTCGAGTACTCGCCCTCGGGCGACCGGATTGCCGCGGCCGGCTACGACAAGACAATTTACGTCTGGCGCTTGGGCGACAGTGACTCCAGTCTCATTCAATCGTTGATCGCCGATGAAGGCAGCATCCTCGCTCTGGTCTGGGCACCCGACGGGAAGACGATTGTCACCAGCTCTTCCGACGGCTCTATTCGTTTTCGCGATGCCGATACGCTCAATCCTCTGCGGGTGATTGACCATCAGCCTGATTGGGTGCAGGCTCTCAGCATCAGCCCGGATGGATCGCGGCTCGCCGCGGGCCGGTACGACGGCAGCTTAAGGCTGTACGACACCAAAACGCAAAACTCCTCGCCGGAGCAATTGAGGGCCGCCGCCCCAAAGCCGGACTGAGACTACACGGGAGATTTTCGAATGAAGGTCAAGATTCTTGTTACGGGCCTGGTGTTGACGCTGGGAGCTTCGCTCGCTCTGCCATTGCGCGCGAACGACCAGATTATTCCACCGACCATTTCCAAAATCTGGCCGTCCGGCATGCAGCGAGGCCGCACAGCCATCTTCAGGATTGATGGTCGAAGCCTCTCAGGCGCCAAAGACGTTATCTTTGATTCACCTGGCATTCGTGCGAAGCTCTCTGGGATTATCGCAGTACCCGAGAAAATCAGCGGCCCGCGCGCGGGCGTGGACACCGAGGCTCAGGTCCCTCGCGGCAGGAAGGAACGGGCTCAAATGGAAATTACGGTCGCGAAAGATGTCGAGCCGGGAATTCACCGGTTTCGGATTCAAACACCCCTCGGAACATCGAACATGGCCGTGATCGCTATTGGCTCACTGCCGGAAATCAACGCAAGTGGGAAATCGTTAAAAGGTTCCGCGGTGCGACCGCAGCGGGTCGAGTTACCGGCGACCTTGATTGGTACGATCGCAGCCCCAGGTGACACGCAGGACTATAGCTTCGAGGGCAAGGCAGGCGAGGAGCTTGTTTTCCAGGTTGTTGCTTCGCCGATAGGATCGAAACTCCAGTCGCTGTTAGTCTTGCGCGATTCTTCGGGTAAGGTATTAGCCGAGGCCGGCGAGAACGACAATCGCCAGGATGCGGTACTCAGCTACAAACTGCCGGGGCAAGGCATTTACACCGTATCCATCGCCGATCGGGAGAAGGGCGGAGGGAAGGATCATTTCTATCGTGTGAGTGCCGGGCCTCTTCCTTATGTGACAGGCGTCTTCCCGCTGGGCGTTCGTGCCGGGAACCCGGCGCGAGTGTCGGTAAGCGGAGTAAATCTCGGTGGCTCTCATCAAGTCGATATCCATCCTCCGAAGTGGTCCGACGGCTGGATAACGCTACCAGTCGAGATAAAGAACGGCCAAAGTTCATCGCTGAACAAAGTGATGCTTGCGGTGGGAAACGAGCCTGAGATCCTTGAGCAGGAACCCAATAATACGCCGGCGCACGCACAAGTGGTTTCCCTGCCGGTGACGATTAACGGGCATATCGATGCCGGCGCGACGGTTGACGAGAAGTCCGATGAGGATTATTTTCGGTTCCACGCAAAGAAAGGTCAAAGTCTGGACATTCAAGTTGCGGCTGACAGGCTAGGCTCGCGGCTCGATTCCGTGATAGAAGTGCTCGACACGCAGGGCAATCCGATTCCTCGCGCGACGGTTCGATGCCAGAACCAGACGATGACCACGCTTTCCGACAGAGATTCGCGGACAACCGGTATCCGGCTTGTATCCACTTCCGGTCTTCACGAAGGGGACTACCTCATGATTGGCGACGAGCTGGACCGAATCGCCGTCATCCCGGACCAGCCCGATGCGGACATAGAGATGGAAGGAGCCGCCGGTTTACGGATCGCTTTTCTGGGCACATCGCCGGATGTACATGCTGTCAATACGCCGGCATACCGGGCTGAGATTCTTCCCGCAGCCGCCAAGTTTCCGCCGAACGGCTTGCCCGTGTTCCACCTGACTTGGCGTAACGATGATGGCGGCCCCGGATACGGAGCGGACTCCCGGCTCGATTTTGCGGCGCCGGAAGATGGCGATTACATCCTTCACCTCAAGGATGTTCGCGATCTCGAAGGGCCGGATTATGCATATCGTCTATCCATTCGAGATGCGAATCCCGACTACCGGTTGGAAGCGGACCCGGAGAATCCTAATATCCCGCAAGGCGGATCCGTTCCGATCTCGGTAAGAGCCGACAGGCTGCCCGGTTATGAGGGCGCAATTGAAATTCAAGTACAGGGCCTTCCATCGGGTGTGGCAGCAGGCCGCGCAACGATTCCGGCGGGGCAAACTTCGACCGTGCTCGTCCTTTCGGCTGGTCCAAACGCCTCTGCCGGCGCGCTCCCTTCGCCCATAAAGATCGTAGGGCATGCGAGCGTCGCCGGGCGCGATCTAGTCAGGGTGGCGAACGAGGACACAGTGCTGCAACTCGCTTCCGTGATTCCTCCCCCCGATGTTTTGGTGACGGCGGAGCCCGCTCAACTCGCCATTCAGCCAGGGAAATCCGTTACGGTCACGCTTCATGTTCAACGCCAGAATGGATTCAAAGGCCGGGTGCCGTGTTCGATTGAGAACCTTCCACCCGGCGTGCGTGTGGTGAATGTTGGATTGAACGGTGTGCTGGTGACGGAGTCCCAGTCCAGCCGCACATTTACGCTTCGTGCCGAAGACTGGGCCAAGCCGATAACCCAGCCGGTCTATGTCGTGGGCAGAGTTGAGTCCAATTCCCCAACAATGCATCCCTCCGCTCCGATACTGCTCCAGGTCTCCAAGGGTGAGGAAAAAGAAAGCCGCAACTATGGTCCAGCGGCGGCAAGCCAACCGGCCACTAGCCGGAAGCCATGAGTTTCGAACTGCGGAAATATTGTCGATAATCGCCGTCGGCAAAGCAAAAGTCAAATTTTCTTTAGCACGCTCATGAGCCCGTTCATCGACTCGACGCTTGAGGCATACAAATCCTGCCGCGGGTTCTTGTAGCGCGTCTCAACAGATAACGTTCCTGCATATTTCATGCGTTTCAATGCCTGAAACTGGCCGGCGAAGTCGAGTTCGCCTGCTCCAATCGGCTTCCATTCCTGGCCCTTCGCATCTTTCAAGTGAATATGACCGATCCGGCCATGGTCAAGCTGATTCCATGCGTCGGGAAATGGCCGCTCGCCCATTTCGTAAACGTTGCAGGGATCCCAGTTGTGCATCAATCGCCTGTCCGGAATCGCCTTGAACAGTCTGGCAATTTCCGAGCCCGTGCCAATGTTGCAGTCGTATTCGTTCTCGACCAGCAGAGTGATATCGTATTGCCGAGCGGCGTCAATTGCTTTTTGCAATTGTTCCACGACGCGGTCAAATATTGCCGCCGGGTCCGCTACACGCCTGAAAGTAAAGATGCGGACTCGTTCGGCGCCAAGTGCGTGTGCTGCCTCCGCCGCCCGCTTCAGGTCGTCCATTTGACGGCCGAATTGACTCTGTTCCGGATCAACGTAGGCGGGCGTTTCGCCAACCGGAATGGAGCCCGGCAATGTAATTTTGTAGACGGCCGTGTCGAGAACCGAGAGCTTTACGCCTGCGTCGTCGAGGCGCCGCTTTACCTGTTTCAGTTGAGTTTGCGTGGCGTCCACATAGACATAGCTCTTCGCGTCGTTAAGTTTCAAGTAACGAATTTCTGCCCAACGCAGGTGATATTTCGTGTAAAAGCTGCTCAGGACACGATTCAGATCCAAGTCGACCTGGTCAGTGATGATGCCGAGATTCCAGGGATAATCCAAATTTTCGGCCAAAGCGTGGAACGCCGGCCAAGCCCAAACCCCGGCGGCACTCAGTCGCGTAAAATCTCTTCGGTTCACAAGTTAGCTCCTCAACCAATGTAGAACTCTCGTGCTCGTTAGGAGATGATGAGTAGTTTCTTTCACTTTTAGCGTAAGGCTTGCATCCAGTCATTCTGCTAAAGCGAGTTTTGGCTGGACATATATTTCGGCCTGTGGTCCGCTAAATAATCGGAGGTTTGATGAGTACGACGCATGTCAGGATCGATACGCCTGCTAATACGCCACGTCAAGTCCTTTTCGCCAGTCTGATCGGCACGACCATTGAGTTCTTCGATTTCTATATTTACGCAACCGCGGCGGTTCTCATCTTTCCACGGTTATTCTTTCCGGCTTCGGACCCGGCCGCTGCCACGCTGGCTTCGCTGGCGACATTTGGGATCGCCTTCCTCGCGAGACCGGTCGGCTCGGCGGTGTTCGGTCACTTTGGCGACCGCATTGGCCGCAAGGCGACATTGGTCATCGCGCTGTTGACCATGGGAATCTCCACGGTCGCCATTGGAGCATTGCCGACCTATCACACAATTGGCTTCGCGGCCCCGCTGCTTCTGGCTCTATGCCGCTTTGGACAAGGGCTCGGTCTCGGTGGCGAATGGGGCGGCGCGGTGCTCTTGGCGATTGAAAATGCGCCTCCCAAACAGCGCGCCTGGTATGGCATGTTTCCGCAACTCGGCGCGCCAATCGGTTTCTTCCTCTCCGGCGGGGTCTTCCTGCTGCTCTCCGGATGGCTTACCGACAAACAGTTCTTCGCTTTCGGCTGGCGGCTTCCGTTCCTGGCGAGTGCCGTGCTGGTGTTTGTTGGTCTCTATGTCCGCCTGAAAATTACCGAGACTCCCGTGTTCCAGGAGGCTCTGAATCGGGGCGAGCAAGTGCGGCTGCCAATGCTGGCGGTTTTTCGCGACCATACCAGGGCGCTGGTCGCAGGCATCTTCGTGTGTCTTGCAACGTTCGTTCTTTTTTATTTAATGACGGTCTTCTGTCTGTCTTGGGGCACCAGCGCGCTCGGCTATAGCCGCGAGAAGTTTCTGCTAATGCAGTTATTCGATATCTTCTTCTTTGCGCTGACCATTCCAATCTCCGCCGTTTTGGCGGAGCGAGGGCGCCGTCGCTTGATGCTTTGGGTAACTGTGTTGATAGGCATCTTCGGGCTGGTGATGGCGCCTATGTTTCTGGCCAGCGCCACGGGAGCCTTGGTGGCGATGGCATTGGGTCTGGCATTGATGGGCTTCACTTATGGCCCGCTCGGCACGCTGATTTCCGAACTCTTCCCGACGCCAGTGCGTTATACAGGCAGCTCCCTTGCCTTCAATTTAGCCGGAATCCTGGGCGCCTCTTTGGCGCCGTACATTGCCACTTGGCTGGCAGAAACCCACGGACTCTCGTACGTTGGCTACTATCTCACCGGATCGGCGGTTCTGACGCTTCTAGGATTGCTTTCAATCCGGGAAACGAAAGACGAGGACCTCACCAGTTCAACGCTTTAACATCGCGTACTCGATAAGCGCCGTTGGACAGTCCTGAATCCAATTTTCAGTTTTAGCTCTCACGTATTCTGAGAAGCGGTGATTAAACAGTTGCATGTTGCGGGCTATCGCTCCGTCCGCGACTTGAGTCTGGAACTCGGGCTCATTAATGTGCTGACGGGTCCGAACGGCTGCGGAAAATCTAACCTCTACAATTCGCTGGTTTTGATCGGACGAGCCGCGGAGGGCCGCCTGGCGCGCGCAATTGCGTGGGAAGGCGGAACGCCGAGCGTCTTTTGGGCGGGCGGCGAGCGCATCCGAATGCAACGCAAACGCCCGCCGCGCAGGGTAATCATCGGCTTTGAAAGCGAGGACTACGGATATGAACTTCAGATCGGACTCCCGTCTTTGAACGAGCATGCTCTGGCAACCATGTTCACGCTCGATCCACGGGTGAAAGAAGAATACATCTGGCCCTCGAACACAAGACGCGTGCTCATGCTGAAACGAGATGAGCCTTCCGCATGGCTAAGAAATGCGGAAGGAACGATAGTGTCGTATCCGTTCCAAATCGTAAAGTCGGAGTCCGTCCTCTCGCAGATCGTCGATCCCCACCTCTATCCGGAGATATCGAGCGTACGCAGCCAAATTCTCGCATGGCGTTTCTATCACCACTTCCGCACCGATAGTGAATCACCATTGCGGCAACCGCAGATCGGCGTGCAAACCCCAGTGCTCAGCCATGATGGATCGGATCTCGCCGCCGCGCTTCAAACGATTCTCGAAATCGGTGACGAGACGGCACTGAACGACGCAATCCATCAGGCACTGGGAGGCGCTTCTCTTCGAATTGAAGCGGAAGGAACACAATTCACGATGAGCCTCCAGATCCCCGGTCTATTGCGGCCCTTGCAGCCTCGCGAGTTCTCCGATGGGCAACTCCGATTTTTGTGTCTATGTGCTGCCTTGCTCAGCCCAAGACCTCCGTCTTTGCTCGCTTTGAACGAGCCGGAAACCAGCCTGCATCCCGATTTGATCGATTCCCTGGCTCGCCTCGTTGTTGTGGCTTCAAAGAGTACGCAAGTCTGGATAACGACCCATTCGAGGGCCTTGGCGGAGCGAATAGAACAGCATTCGGGGGCGCCGAAAATTCGCCTCGAGATGAGAGATGGAGAAACAATCGTGGCGACAGACTAGTACTGCGATCGTGTGATGCCGTGCTGTTGCGAGACACCGCTCGGGTGAAGCGTCCGTCCCTTGACAGTCGCGGCTCGGTGCAGGCAGCCAATCATGTTTATCACATTTGCTGGGCCGCACACCCATCGACACTCCCTTGAAAAGCCGCTCCCCGAGGATCGGCTGTTCGGTGCTAATCCGGATGCACTCCGCTACTGCACCGAGCTGATCATAAGTCCATGCGCTCACCCCGTAATGAAGCGGTCAATTGTCCTGGAACGACCCCCCACATGTTAGATTAAAGAAAAGGCGCCGGTGTAGCTCAGGTGGTTAGAGCGACGGTCTCATAATCCGTAGGTCGCAGGTTCAACTCCTGCCGCCGGCACCAGCCTTTCGAATCTCCCGAAAATCGAACGCAGTCTATACAGTGGAGCCGCTCAACTGAGCCGGGAAGCGTTAGCGACCTTCATAACTCTAGAATTTTTGAACGTGAGACCTGGTAGGGACGGGCAGATTCGAACTGCCGACCTGCCGCTTAGGAGGCGGCTGCTCTATCCATCTGAGCTACGTCCCCACTCAGTTCAGGATACAACCGGACTGAGTGCGACCGGTTCTACTTGAAATCGACGACTCGATCCGGCATTGGCGGTTGCTTCCCGGCGCCCGCCAGAATAGTCGATGCGAAGTTCAAGCTGTCATGAGGCTCCCGGATGTGACGGCCTCGCGGAATGGATGGCCCCGCCATCATCCAGACGGAATGAGTGGAGATGCGAAAGAAGCTGCCGTGATTGCCGCCGGGATTAAAATTGCGCACATTGAAATTCCAGTGGTCTGTGGCGAAGATGTGAAAGTCGGCCTGCACCAACTGCCGCCGCCGGAGTTCCAATCTTTGCAGCAGGGGATTTATGCCGGGCCGTTGGGGCAGGGATTGTGAAGGCGGCAGCAGGTGCTCGGTTACTCCGATCACGCCATTCGAGTAGCGACAGTGATGGATCGCTTGAAACCACTCTCGTTCGGAGTGCCAGGCTGAAAGCCACGAGGCGCGTCCGGCCGCGTCCGGAACCGCTAAATTGGGATCTTCGAACAAACGTAGCGGAAAACCAGGTCCCCACGCCTGGTCGTTCCAACTGACCCTGCCATCTTTGGACTGCCGCAGCCGCGCGATAGGAAGCACCCGGATCTGCATCTCTCCGGCGTCATATCGCACAAGCTCGACAAGCTGATGTTCATCGTCGCCATAGAGCCAAATCGCCTGAGTTAATGGCGATGATCTATCCGCAAAATTGGCTGGAATCCGGCCGGGCGGCAACGCCATCAACATGAAGTCGATGGGGGCGGACGATACTTCACGCTGAGGGACGTTGCGAACCGTTTGGGCCGCCAGGAGAGGAAAGTAATCGACGTAGTAAAACGACTTGGTTTCATCCAGGCGGCCGCGCTCATCGATTACCAGCCCCGCCGGTCCGGGGCCCGCGACATAGTTCTGAATATCGAAAACGCAGTTATGGTCGCCCAGCGAGCGCGGTGGCACGATGTGCTCCGTGCCCACGCGAAGTGGTGTGATGCCGTCCGGCCGCAGTTCAAGAAGCGCCGCGAGATGATCGAGATACTCTTGATAGCGCCGCCGCTCTTCAATCCAGCTATTCATTTCGGATTGTTTGCGGCGGACTCCCTTGTCCAGGCCTTGCCTGCGTAGCCGCTCGGGCCAATGCTTTGGCTGATCCTTCAGCTCTGCCTGCCGGCTTGTAATCGCGCGCCCGAGCTCATCCAATTCCGCGCCCAGTTCGCGTATCGTTTCGCTCCAACTGTGCTGTTTGCTGTCGAGAAGCTCGCGAAAGTAGGCAGTTGCGGCTGAACGGAGAGGAGCGGCCAGATCCGTCCTGCTGAGTTGCTGTAACAGGATCTGAATCCGATTAAGATCGGAGTTGCGCAGGCACACCGCCGCGCGCTCGTTGCCATCCAGGTCGAGCCACGCGGTGGGATAGTCGTTCGCCTGACCTTGCAGGTAAAGGGACGCGGTGCTTGGGTTCACTACGCGCGAAACGAGCGGATCCAGCCCCGCGATTTTATAATCGCTCAACTGGTGGCGATTCGTTACGACGTGGTGCGCGCCTCCGGCCGGCGAATTCAACAGGTCGGGAATGCTGAAAGTTTGGCTGTATATGCCCGGCACGTTGTTCATGCCATGGTCCGAGACCATCACAAACGTTGTACGGGAAGCGAGAGGGCTTGCCTGGATGGCAGTCCAAATCTTGCCCGCAAGCGAGTCGAGTTTTTGCAATTCGAGCCGCAGAATTTGGGGATCGTTGATGGAATGACCGGCATGATCGATATCGCCCGTGTACAAATCGAGATAGAAAATGTCCGGATTCCGCAAACCTCGTAGCAGTTCTTCCTCGGTCTGCTTCGCGAGTCCCTCCTCTAATCCAAGCCCACCTTGCGGGTCTTCGATCAGCGAAAGCAATTTGCTCGTCGAGAATCGGCGCTCGAGTCCGTGTTGCAGCGTCTTCCAGCGAACGCCTCGTTGAAATAGCTGGAAGCTCTGATACCGCTGGTGATACGTGAACTGGTCGCTGAGAAGCCGAACGCCAGCCTCGTCAAGCACGCGAACACTCGGCATATCCACTTCGTGAGAGCGCGCATATCCGAGGTAGAAGGGGAAGAAATTCAGATAATCGTAAACCCGGCCCGTGAAGCGGTCGTATTCGACGTTCCCTTTGATAAGCAGGTGGCGGCCAGTGTCGAGCATCGACCAAGAGGGCGCCGAGAGGCTGATGCCGCGTACATAGAAGTTGTCGAAGATCACGCCGTTGTTCGAGAAGATCTGGGTCAACCACGGACACCAGGATTTACCCGTCGCGGGATTGATCTCCTGCATGGTCTGGAACAGCAGATCCGCGCCGAGTCCATCCACTTTCAGAAGGACGAGCCGCTGTGACTCCGCTTCGGAAGCCTGCGCGAAGAGAGAGCCTGCTCCCACGAGCATCAGTGAGATCGCGTCGCGGCGTGTCACTGGGCTTCAAACGCTACTTTGCCGGAAATGGCCGGAGGGACTAGAGCGCGAGCTTTCGGCGCCTTGTCATTGACTGCCGCTGCCTCGGTAGCGCCGGCATTCATCGCCAGCAGCGCGCGGGCGCAGTTGGCGCGTAAGGCCTCATTCTGAAACTCCGATTGAAGCTTCTCAACAACGGCGACGGCTCGGTTGTGCATGCGCTTCGACGAGACATTGTCGACCAGGCTGGCTAGCTCATCCATCGAGTTGCGAATTTGAACGGCATCGAATGACACCTCCGGATCGACGCCCGAATCGGCAACCTCGCGAAGATAGCGAATCAGCGACTCCGTTCTGCGATCCCGATCGAGCATCGCGTCGTTCTCGTCGTTGCGCGGCACGCGGGCGGTAAAAGCTCCTAGGGTCATGTAATGGAGTGTATTTTGGGCTAGTCGCCATCGACGACTTTCGCCGAAAGCAGCCAGTTCTTTCCGCCGGTCCTTTTCCAGGCGCACCGGTAGCCGGTCGGGATTTCCGGCGGCGTTCTCAAGAGCCTGATAATTTGCCCGTGCCATGGCCACTTCGCGTTCCGGTGAAGCCTCGAGCGGATTCAGCGCCAGCATCTGGATACTATGTTGAAGCTCCTGGCGGAAATCCGGGTCGAGACTCCGGTTAAGGGCTACCGCGACGCGAAACTCGGAGTAGCAATCCAGGCGGTTGTCCTGGTCCATGGCAGTTCCGCGGCGGCTTCTGATGAACTGGTAAAGAGCGTCTCCGGCATAGTAATACCAGTTCGAGAAGTGCGATAGGCCGAGCACGCCGGTGATGGCGTCGTCTCTCGTGCGTTGGAAAATCTCGCGCCACTTAGTGTGCATGGCGGACCGAAAATCGACCAGGAGCAGCGGCATCCGAGGGTACGTCAAACTATAAACTGCAAGCGGCACAAGAGTCACCTTGGCCGGTCCGGTTTGCCCGCGAGGTAACAGTCTGCCGCTGGCATCCAGATAACGTTCCTGGCGGTAGCCTTTCCACTCCGGCAAGACTTGTTGCGCGTGGCCGTCGCCGCTCGCCATGCCCATGCCGCCTGCGCTTGCGTCGCGGCTGACCGGGTTGAGTCGCGTGTCACGCCACGGATTTGAGATGTGCAGCAGCTTCCACGTGGTTTTGAGAGAGATGCCCGGCGCCGAAAAACTCCCGTTCGCTGGAAACCAGAGCACTGCATACTGCGAAGCGCCATCGCCGAGATGCAACGGCTCGAAAATCAGCCCCGCCCGCTCTGCCGACGTGCGGAGAAGTTCCCAATTGCGGCCGATGGTTGCCGTCCGTTGGACTTCGCGTGCGCGCGCTACCCGCAAAAGATGGCCGTCGTTCATCAATCCTCCAAGCAGATTTTTCGCGAGGGTCAGTCGCGCAATCACGCTGTCCAGTTCCGGACGGGTCAATGCCTTGCCTGTGCTGTCGGCGGGAGCCTGCCGCAGAAAGCTGAGCGCCTCTTCAATGTGCAGCCGCTCATGGTCAATCAGGTTCGTGCGATAGGCATGCGACGATGCCCGAACCGGCATCATCATCGGATCCAAGGTCGTCCACTGCACTAAATCGTGCCCCAGCCTCGTCCAGACGTGCCGCCTTGGGTCGGACATATCCAGCAGCGGCTTGGGCGGATTCTTGCTAGTGGATAGATTTCCGTCACCAATTCGCCAGTAAAAGAACGGTACCGCCGATAGGACACGCTGCCCTAGGTTCGGTCGGTTAAGCGTCAACAGGTATACGTAACGCAGCCTGTCGTTGTCAGGATTGGGGTCGGACAGCGTGTCGCGGAGCACGGCCACTAAGGGCACGTTATCCGCGGCTGGTAATTGCCCGAGGCCGTCAAAACGACCGAAAAGGGTAAGAAGTTCCGCACCGCCGCCTGCAATCGGAGTGATTGCCCAGTGATAACTCGAAGCGGTGTGCGGCGTAGCCTGGCGCCATGAGGCCGGTGTTCGTGTCGGGAAATCCGCTGAAAATGCAAGCCCCGAGATTAACAGGAAACCGGCCATGACGCTCGACGCAAAGCCGGGCATCATAATCCCAATTTTAACCGGGTGCCGGTTCATACATTCCTAACCAGCAATTCGCGGCCCAGAACCTCTTAAAACCGGCGCTATTTAACTCGTTCTCTGCATGATAATCTCAGAGAGAAGTGCATTTTGATTCCACACTCAACTTAGTTTGGGCCGGCCTTGGATTGGCCGCTCTGATGTTGATGGCGTGGATCGATTATCGGAATCAAGGCTTTCGCCCGTTCCGTTCGCGTCTGTTGCGTTTCATCGGCGTATCTCTGGTTGTCGCCGCGTTGTTCCCATACATTTCGGCTACCGATGACATGCTGCAGATCGAGCACGTTGCGGCGGCAATGGGCGGCCATGAGAAGCAATCGACGCAGCACCAGCATCTGAACGACCTGCTTCGCCTCTACGACACTATCGATAATTCGCTCATGACGCATGGCTGTTCCTTCAGCCTTGCTCTCGTTTTCTTTTCCCTCGTAGTTAACCCTGTCTTCGAACGGTGTGAACGCAGCACGCCGAACTTTGGCGGCCGTTCACCCCCCATCGCCGTTCCTGTATAAAGTACTTCTCTTGCGCAAAGGGTCTGTGCCGCTCCGTCCGGGAGTGCATTCGGCGCAAAATTGTGGCGCTGGACCGTCCGCGCCGGCAAGCGTGCTCTCGATCGCTTGGCGTTGAAGAGTTTATTGGCATTTCCTTTTAAAACATAATTTTTGGAGTCCAGTCATGTATCGCCGTATTTGGCGTATGTGCCCCGGTATCCTGCTTGCGGGATACTTGGCAGGCCCGGTGTTTGCACAGCAGCCCCTGACCTGGCAGCAGGTTCGAGGCCGGTTTCAAGCAAACAATCCGACGTTGAAAGCAGCCCGTTTGGGAATTGACGAGTCCCGTCAGGACGAAGTCACTGCGTACTTGCGGCCGAACCCCACCGCGACCGCAATTACGGATGAGTTGGGCCTCTTTACGCCTAACCCGTACCGCCCGCTCTCGAACGGCATCTATGCGCTTTCGGTCGATTACCTTCATGAGCGCGAGCACAAGCGCGAGTTACGGCTTCAAAGCGCGCGCGAGGGAACGGCCATCGCGACATCGCAGCGGGGCGATCTCGAACGGAATCTTGTCTACAACCTGCGCACTGCCTTCGTTCAGACGCTGCAAGCGAAAGCGGTTCTGCAATTAGCCAAAGAGAGCCTGGCGTTTTACGACAAGGAACTCGGCATCAATCGCCAACGATTCCAGGCCGGCGATATTGCGCGCATCGATATGAATCGTCTAGAACTGCAACGGGCTCAATTCCAGTCGGACGTCATTAACGCGCAGGTGAATCTGCGGACCGCAAAGATTCAACTGCTGCAACTCATGAACGAGAAGATGCCGGTGGACCAGTTCGACATTAGCGGCTCATTCGATTTCGACGGCAATATTGGTTCACTCGAGCAAATCCGCAACACTGCGCTAGATGCGCGGCCCGACCTGCGCGCTGCCGTTCAATCGATTGAGCAGGCGCGGACAAACCACGAGCTCGCAGTCGCGAACGGCTCGGCCGACCCCACCTTTGGCGCCGATGTAGGGCGGCAGCCGCCGTTGAACTTCTATGCAGGCGTGAGCGTAAGCATTCCACTGAGAATTTTCGACAGGAATCAGGGCGAAAAGGCGCGCACGCAAATTGAAATCGGGCGTACCGAGCGCCTGCGCGACGCCACCGAAACTGCGGTTCTGTCCGATGTCGATTCGGCATACGCAACCGTGATGAGCACCGTCGAGCTGCTCAAACCATATAAGGACCAATATTTGCGGCAGGCAACCGACGTGCGCGAAACGATGTCGTTCTCTTATACCAGTGGCGGAGCTTCGCTCCTCGATTTTCTAGATGCGCAAAACCAGTACCGGACCACGCAGTTGACTTACTTGAACCTGATCGGTTCCTATTTGTCGGCTGCGAATCAGCTTAACTTTGCTGTCGGTCGTGAGGTGATCCAATGAAACTCCGGACAGTTCACGTGATCGGCCTGCTGGCCGTTTTGTCCACGTTAAGCGCCTGCGGATCGAAACAGGTATTCGATCCCGCCGCCGGCGCTCCGCCACCGGCGAAGATCGACGAGGTTCCCGATGTAAACGTCATTCAGGTGAGCCATCCCGATCGGTTCCCGCTGACCGCCGCCGTCGCGTATCGGGAACGGCCGTCGCTCGATGTCACCGGAGTGGTGTCGGCGGATGTTTCCCGCACCATTCCCGTTGTGTCGCTGGTTTCTGGCCGCGTGACCGGGCTTTATGCGCATTTGGGCGACGACGTCAGGAAAGGACAATTGCTGATGCGCATTCAAAGCTCCGACCTCGCTTCCGGTTTCTCGGATTACAGCAAGGCCAAAGCGGACGAGCAACTCGCGCGCGCTCAGCAGGAACGGGCGCAGCTTCTGTATGGCCGCGGCGCCATCGCGAGGAAAGACCTGGAAGTCGCCGAGGATGCCGAGCAGAAGGCGCAAGTCGATCTGCGGACCACGGCGGAACATCTGCGGATTGTCGGAGGAGATCTCGATAGTCCATCCGCTGTCATCGAGATTCGCGCGCCCGCATCCGGGACTATCGTCGAACAGAACGTAACGAATTCGTCGGGCGTGAAGACGCTGGATAATTCGCCCAATCTGTTTACGATCGCCGATTTATCGCATGTGTGGATTCTTTGCGACGTGTACGAGAATCAGCTTCCATTCGTGCAGCTGGGTGGCGCCGCGGATGTGAAGCTGAACAGCTACCCGGATCGGGTGTTTCATGCGCGCGTGTCCAACATCGGACGCGTGCTCGATCCAAATACCAGAACCGCAAAGGTGCGTCTGGATCTGGCGAATCCCGGCATCATGCGGGTGGGCATGTTCGCGACGGCTACCTTCTTCGGAGCCACGAAAGACGCCGTCACTGCGGTTCCCGCCACGGCGGTTCTGCATCTGCACGACCGCGATTGGGTGTATGTTCCGCTGAATCCGGGCAAGTTTCGTAGGACCGAGGTGCACTCTGGCGGAATGACCGGCAACGGCATGCAGATCGTTGCCGCTGGTCTCAATGCCGGACAGCAAGTGGTCGGAAACGCGCTGCAACTGTCAAGTGCAAGCGGGCAGTAAGAAGCGTCACAGAAAAATCACATGATTCGCGCTTTCGTCGATTACTCCCTCCGTAACAAGTTGCTGATTTTAGCAGTCGGCATTCTGCTGCTCGCATGGGGAGCAATCTCTTTTAAGAAATTGCCGGTCGAAGCCTATCCCGACGTGGCGAACAATTACGTCCAGGTCATTACTCAGTGGCCGGGACGGGCTGCCGAAGAAGTAGAACAGCAGGTGACGATTCCCATCGAAGTGCAGATGAGCGGCATCCCACACCTTTCGACCGTGCGCTCCATCTCGGAATTCGGACTCTCTGTCGTCACGATGAATTTCGACGATTCATCGGTCGACGACTGGAACAGGCAGAAGGTTCTGGAGCGGCTCTCCATGGTGACTCTGCCGGCGAACCTCCAGCCGTCGATCGGCCCCGATTACAGCCCCGTCGGGCAGTTGTATTGGTACACGCTCAAGAGCACAAACCCCGAGTACGATCTGATGGAACTGAAATCGCTGCAGGATTGGGTGCTGACGAAGCAACTGAAGACGGTTCCCGATGTCATCGACGTCTCGAGCTTTGGAGGGCTGACGCGCGAATACCAGGTTCAGGTGGATCCCAATAAGTTGATCTCATACGGCCTCGGCATCGGTCAGCTCGAGCAGGCATTATCAAACAACAACGCAAATGCGGGTGGAAGCTTCATTCAAAGCGGGGCGCAGCAGGTCAACATACGTGAAGTCGGCCTGATTCGCAACGTTCACGACATCGAGTGTACGGTTCTCAAATCGCAGAACGGCACGCCCGTGTATGTTCGCGACGTCGCGTTTGTCACACAGGGTCCGAAAATCCGGCTCGGCCAGATTGGCAAGACAATCCATCGCAAAGACGGCGTCGTAATGGACGATGCCGACGCGGTGGAGGGAATCGTCCTGCTGCGAAAAGGAGCCAATGGAGACGCCATGCTCACGGCGCTGCACCAGAAAGTGCAAGAGTTGAACGATCACTTCCTCCCGCCGGGCGTGAAAATCGTTCCCTTCCTGGACCGCAGCGACTTAGTGCATTTCACCACGCACACCGTGATGCACAACCTTACCGAGGGCATCCTGCTGGTCTCCATTATTCTGTTTCTGTTTCTGGGCAATGTGCGTTCGGCGCTCATTGTTGTGCTGACCATTCCGTTTGCGCTGCTGTTCGCTTCCATATGCCTGAATCTCAGCAATGTTCCGGCGAACCTGCTTTCGTTGGGGGCTCTCGATTTCGGCATGGTTGTGGACGGTTCCGTCGTGGTTGTCGAGAACGTGCTGCGTCACCTGAGCACACGCGATCATGGCGAACGCACGCTCATGGAAATTGTTCGCGAAGCCGTTCACGAAGTGCAGAGGCCGGTGTTCTTTGCGCGAGCGATCATCATCACGGCATACCTGCCGATCTTTACGCTGCAGCACGTCGAAGGGCGGCTGTTCCGGCCCATGGCGCTAACGGTGGCGTTCGCGCTGATTGGCGCATTGCTCTTCTCTCTCTCGTTGCTTCCTGTTTTGGCTGTCCTGCTGTTTCGCACGAGCACCAAGGAGTGGAGGAACCCTATTCTGGAAGGGCTCATCAACGGCTACCGGAGGTCACTCGAATGGTCCATGTCGTCCTTTGGACGGCGGTTGATCGTTTTGGGAACCGCTGGAGCGCTGCTCGCGGCCGCCTTGTATCTGTTCATTGGCGGAAAGATTGGGTCCGAATTCCTGCCTCACCTTGATGAAGGCGCCATCTGGGCGCGCGGCACGCTTGCGCCCAGCACCGGCCCGGAGGAGGGCGAGCGCGTGATGAAGCAGGCGCGTCTCATTTTTGGCAGCTTTCCGGAAGTCACCGACGTGGTCAGCCAGGTGGGCAGGCCTGATGACGGCACGGATCCGGCGTTGTTTTCGAATACGGAATATTTTGTCGATCTCAAGCCGAAAGAACAGTGGCGGCCAGTGTTCCACGAGAAGAAAGACGAGTTGATTCAAGCCATGGATCTCCAGGTGGAGAAGATCCCCGGCGTACTTTGGAATTTCTCGCAGCCAATCGCCGACAACATGGAAGAGGCGGTGAGTGGGGTCAAGGGCGAACTCGCCATCAAGATTTTCGGGACCGATCTGAAGGAACTCGAAGGCAAGGGCGACGAGATCGTTAACGTCATGAAAACAATTCCGGGCGTGCAGGATCTTGGCTTGTTCCGCGTTATCGGGCAGCCGAACCTGAATCTTACGGTCGATCGGGAAAAGGCCAGCCGCTATGGATTGAACGTCGCGGACATTCAGGACGCCATCGAAACAGCCGTCGGCGGAAAGCCCGTGGGCGAGGTGCTTGAGGGCGAGCAACGATATGACCTCGTCGTTCGCTATCTTCCTCAATATCGAACCACCATGGATGCGATTCGAAACATTCGACTGTTAGCGCCCTCGGGCGAACGAGTCGCCTTGGATCAGCTATGCGACATCAACCTGCGTGACGGCGCGTCGCAAATATACCGTGAGAATAACTCCCGCTACGTCGCTATTAAATACAGCGTCCGCGGACGCGATCTGGGCAGCACGGTAGAAGAGGCGATCCGCCAGGTGAATGAGCGCGTGAAACTGCCGCCGGGCTATTCGCTCGAATGGGCGGGCGAGTATGCCAGCGCGAAGGAAGCGAATGCCCGCCTTGCCGTGATCGTGCCCGTCACGGTTGCGGTCATTTTCTTTTTGCTGTACTCGATGTTCGGCTCTTTCAAATGGGCTGGTCTCGCCATGGTCAGTGTGGCGCTGTCGCCTATCGGCGCTTTGTTCGCCCTCTATTTCACGGGAACGCATTTCAGCGTGTCTTCAGGCATTGGGACACTCGCGCTCTTCGGGGTTGCTGTCGAAACGGGCGTAATCATGATCGAATACATCAACCAGTTGCGCGCCCGGGGATACAATGTGCGCGACGCCGCTGTTGAAGGCGCGGTGCTCCGGTTACGGCCGATCATGATGACCATGCTGGTAGCGACACTCGGCCTGCTGCCCGCCGCCATTTCCACCGGCATTGGCTCCGACTCGCAGAAACCGTTTGCCATCGTCATCGTCGGCGGCCTCAGCGCAACCCTGCTGCTCAGTGTCTATGTGCTGCCGACCGTGTACACCTGGATTGCAAGCCCGCGCGACCGCCTGCCCCCGGCCGAACCCGATCTAGTCGAGCCCAGATAGAAAACGCCGATATTATTTGGTGGGCGGACACTCGTATCTGCCGCGCCGGACTCAGCTCGGCGCTTGGCTAGGATGTTGTTCGCCGCTATTTGCCGCCCACGTAGCTGACGCGCCAGACCGATTTCGAGCCATCGTCAGTGACGAACAGCGAACCATCCTGGCCGACCGCTACGCCAACAGGCCGCCCCCAGACTTGGCCATCTTTCACAAAGCCCGTAACGAAGTCCTCATATACGCCGGTCGCCTTGCCGTTCTCAATGGGAACTCGAATCAGTTCATAGCCCGCGCGAGGATCGCGATTCCAGCTTCCGTGCTCCGCGGCAAAGATGTTGCCTTGATACTCTTTCGGGAACTGCGTTCCTTCATAAAATGTCAGCCCGAGCGATGCATTGTGCGGCTGCAGCAGGACGTCGGGCACAATCACTTTATCCTTCAGTTCGGGGTGCTTTTCCTGGAGGCGCGGGTCCGGATGGCCGCCCATGTAGTACCACGGCCAGCCATAGAATCCGCCTTCCCGCACGTGCGTGATGTAATCGGGGACGAGATTATTCCCCAAGTTGTCCCGCTCGTTGGTCGAGCACCAGAGCAATCCCGTTTGTGGTTGAATGGCGATG
Organism: Bryobacterales bacterium KBS 96; assembly: GCA_000381625.1. Classification (GTDB taxonomy): domain Bacteria; phylum Acidobacteriota; class Terriglobia; order Bryobacterales; family Bryobacteraceae; genus KBS-96. The sequence goes on along the minus strand of KB906767.1, from coordinate 3,500,236 downwards.
CCGGCCGGATTGCGAATGCCCGCTGCGTAAACCTTTACGAATTTACCTTCCGGAGTAAATTCGAGAATGTTGGCTCGATGGTGCTCTGCCGGATGCGTGTCGGTATCCTCGACATTTGAGCGCGAACCCACGGCGACAAACAGCTTCGATCCGTCCAGTGAGAAGGCCAGGTCGCGTGTCCAGTGGCCGCCGCCCGATGGAATATCGGGAACCATGGTTTCGGCCTTGCCACTCGCTTGGAGATCGCCATTCTGATACGGAAAGCGAACGACGGAATTCGTATTGCCGACGTACAGCCACTTCGGATTTTTACCAACCGGGTAAAATGCCAATCCGTACGGCTGATGCAGGCCCGTGGCGAACGTAGAGGTCTTTTCCGGCTTGCCGTCCTTTGTCATGCCGTGCAACACCGTGACCTGTCCGGCGAAGCTCTCGGCAATAAAGAAATCCCCATTCGGGGCCGTCACGATTTTACGGGGGCTGTTCAGTCCGCTCGCGAAAAGATCGACCTTGAATCCGTTCGGCGCCTTTGGCCAGGCATCCGATGGCCGCGCAATTACGTCAGGACCATTTGAAACTCCGGGCGTCGCAAAAGGCTCCGGCAGATCCGCAACCGTGATTTTCCGTTTGACGCCCGGCGCTTCCTTCTGATAATCCGTGAATGCGTTTTCACCAGTCAAAACTTCGGATGAGGCCTTTGAACGGGCCACAAGGTGAGCAACGCCGAGAAAAGTGGCGGCGGAAACAGCGATTGCTAAAGCAATTCGATTGGATTTTGGCATATCCCTCGATAACTAATTGCAGTCTATCGGACTGCGCCAGAGGATGAAATGCGCGCGTGGCAGACGCGCGAAAACCAGTAAGGAGGAACCACCAACCAGGGGCAGTCCGCACGGCGCCCACTTTCGTCGGGGCCAACCCTCACTAAATGGAACTTGCGACTGTTGTGGAACTGCCACTTCACCGACCGTGATGAAAACGCTCACTCTTCAGCACCGAACTGCTCATGAGCACACGTGCTTAACCCAACTGTGAAACCTTCATTGCCCGCACGGAAAAATGACCTGTCTTCAGCTTCCCTACTTTGTACTCGCCGCTTGTGTTTGCCCGGCCGCATCGCCGTCACTCAACCGCGCCGTCACAATGAAACGCTTCGGCGCCGATCCGACGAAATAGAACGGATAACAAGTGATCATCGTCAGCAGTTTTTGATCGCCTTGCGGTCGCAGCACGTCCACATCCGTTGGCTTCACGATCTGCGTGGACGCAACTTTATATTCGTAGCTTCCGCCGGTCGATTGGAATGTGACGGTGTCGCCAATTCGAATGTCCTTCAGGGCGCGAAATAGCGTATCGCGGTGTGCCGCAATCGCGAAGTTCCCTACCTCTCCCGCAAACTGAGTCGACGGAACATGCCCAACCGCAGTCTTCAAGGTTTCCTCATCGGCGCCTTGCCTCACTATTGCCGACAAGTGGAGCCGCGGAATATCCACGCGGCCGAGCATGGATCCTATCGGAACGTCGCGCTTCACCGTGGGCGTTTGACGAGTGGCCGGCGCGGGCGCCTGCCGGACAGGCGGCAACGAATATCCGGTCCACTCCCCCAACGGCGTGATCGTCATCGCCCAATCTTTGGGAGTCACACGCCTGCCGGACATCTCCTGGTCGAAAGCCCAATTTTCGTAGCGTTCATAGACGTACTGCTCTGCAAGCGTATAGCCGTAATATCCGACGGCCGCAAAGCCGGCGAGATAGAAGATTGTCCGGAGCCACAGCCTTCGCCGCTTCCGGCGACGGGGCGGCGGAGCCATGCGGCGGTTCAGATTGAAGCTATGTAGTCCGGGCTTCGTTGGCGGAGGTGTGGCGCCCGCGTGAAAATTGCCTGGTCTCGAACTGGAGGTGCTTCGAGCCATTCGTCTCCGGACCTATTGCAACTTGTCCTGCGCTAGGAGTTCGGAGAACGGCTCGAACGAATACTGTGTTCTTGTCTTCACTTTCAACTTTTCGTTTTGCGCGTTCGATGCCACGACTCGTATGGAACGAACAGGATGTTTCGCGGCATCGATATGTGGATCGGGCGCGTAAGTGATCGTGTACCGATTCCGGATATCCTTGGCGATCTGATGAAAAATCGGGATTACCTCGTCGAGCCTCGAAGGATTGAAATAATCGCCGCCGCTGAGGTGCGCCAGTTTGCGCAGGACGCGAGGATCGCGGTCGCCGTCATCGTCCGTGAACAGGCCTACCGTGTAGATGGTCGCTTCGGATGCCTGCACCAGACCCATGACGTCCTGAAAAGATGCTCGGCTTACGTTATCCCCGCCATCGCTGACGACAATCAGCGTTTTTTTCGGTTCGCGGCCCTTCTCCAAGTGCTTCAGTGAAAAGACAATTGCATCGTAAAGCGCCGTCTGACCCTCCGGGCTGCCCATGTAAAGCGCGGCGCGCAGCGTCTGCAGCTTGTCGGTGAACGCCATGCCCTCAGGCAGCCCAGGTACGATGTAATTGTTGAAATTGACGACGAAGAACTGATCGTCTGCGTTGCTTTCCTTCGCAAAAGCAAGACCGGCCGTCACGACCTCAGCTCTTTTGGGACTCATGCTCCCGCTGTCGTCCAGAACCAGGCCCACGGTCACTGGTGTGTCGACGCTGGAGAAATGGATGATCGGCTGCAGACGTCCGTCTTCAAATACCCGAAAATTGTCCTTCTGAAGGTCCGTTATGTACCGGCCGTGATGGTCCTTCACACTGACATCCAGCACGACGCGCAGTACCGTGGATATGATCTTAAAAGGTTGCTCATCGAGGCTCGGCATTTGGGCGCCGATGAGCCGCCCGAAAGGCACAAGTCCGGCGATTTTGAGCAGATTCCTACGAGATACCCGTAAGCGACCCTTTTCTCTCATACCTGAACCAGGGAAAACGCGTGGCATGGGCCGCCAGACGTTCTCCCGCAAATCCCGGATGATCTCCGGGACGCTTTCAGGTTAGCTCTTCTTTGTGCCGAGCGTCAGAACGCCAGCAAGTCCAATGGAGAAAACGCCCATCAGTCCGATCAGCGGACCGTAGCTTGCCGTCTTAGGCAGCGTTGCGGGCTCGGCTGCCGGGGCTGGTTCTGCTTGGGCCGAAATGCTCAACTCCGGATGGATATTTTGAGCCACTTCCGGTGCGGGCTGCGGTTGCGCCGCCGGTTCCGGTGCGGGAACTGCGGCCGGGGCAGGGGCTGGTTCGGGGTTGTTTTCGGAAACCGGTGGATTGTAATGGGCGGGAATTGGCGCCGGTCTGGCGGACGCAAGTTGCGCTACTAGCTTCTTGGGATACGCGAACTCCTGACCGAAGTTATCGCCAGGATAGAACCACGCTCGAACCGCTTTCGGAACGCCCGCGGGCGTTTCCCAGAACTCAAATTGGGTCTTGCCGTTCGCCTTCAGCTTGTAATTCGGAATCGCCAGTACAGTGGTTTCGAGCTTCGAGCCATCCTGGTTGTAGATGCGAACGACATTGCGATTAGAAGGCGAATCCATCAGCTTCCAAACATACGTGCCAGGCTCCAGCACCTTGTTGCCCGCGATAATCGGCTGATCCACGGTAACGATCGTTCTCTTGTTCCATTCGTCGGCGTGTAGCATCGGCATAATAGCCAAGCCCATCAGGCTGGCACACCCGACGGCCAGTAAAGATTTGGCCAGAAATGGTTTCTTCGCTCTCATTGAATGACTCCTCATGAGATGCGCGCTTTTCAAGGTCGGAGCGCGTCCTCTTGGCGGCACGGGCGGCCATGCCGGCACCGTTGATAGGGCAGGTCGGATGCCAAACTCCGCGGATCCCCCGGTCAAACACTTACGGGCGATTGCGGTAAATTATCCACGGAGAAAACTATCGGCTTGTAGTCGAATAAGGAGCGAAATGGCTGTATTTTCAGTTGTTTGGCGGAAGTCGACTTGATTGGGAAGCAGGCGGAGCTATCAATCGATCGGTTAACGGATTTGTTAACGGGTTAATGGATCTTCTATCCACGGCGGCGTGGCATTAACCAGAGCGCCCAGCGATGGATCCTCCTCATCGAGAGCCTGTTTCATTTCCCAGGCAATCTTCCGATATGAAAAATGACCTTTCACCCCACTACGCAATCGCGAGATATATTCAAGTTCCGCGAAATCCATTTTGAACAGGAACCGCGAACGGGCGGCGAAAGGAAGCAGATACTGCGCTGCTGGTGGGGCGACCTTTTCCAGTGCGGTATCGACTGCAGTGAGCGCTTGCTGGTATTCCGGAAGTAACCCGGCCTCTTCCACTAGCGCCGGCACTTCATAGCCGAGCCGGTTCGTGTAGTCCTGGCGGAACTGCTGGCACCGGCGATGCCTGTGCAGATCGCGGTACGCTCCGATATCCATGATGATGTCGAAGACATACGGTGCGCCTCGAAAATGCCGCGGCAGTTCATCGCGGCGCTCGCGGCCCTGAACCGCCAGGTCCATTAGTTCGATTCGCTGCGCTTTCGACCAACTGCTTGCGAGATGGTACAACTCGCGATAGCTTCGGTCGGTGACCGGGTACAAAAGCGTCGCGCAAATATCGCAAATATGATCCGTCGGCTGCAGCAAGACGACCGGCTTCGCCGTAACATCCCGGCGCGGTGGCAGATTCTGTTCGGCCCACAGTTGCAGGGTGTCCCGAAGCTTCCTTGCGTATTCATCCGGACCGGCATGGTGCGCGAGCGTTGGCGCCAGTGGATCGTTCGGCAGCGCCGCATCCCAAACACAATCCGCGGGCTGTGCCAGCGCTGTCGCAAGCTCGTCCGCGATATCGCGCACCTCTTCAAAGTCCGACGCTTTCAGGCGGCGAATCTGCCGTTCGAGCGAACGGATACTGGTGACCTGGCCCACACCGGTCGGGATTGCGAGCGGCAACAGGTAACGAGCCACATCGAAGGCGCGGGCCCGCAGGTTGCGTTGATACGTCTCCGGCTTCATGTCGGACGGCCGTGGCAGCTTTACACAGAGCTTCTGGAAGGCCTTCTCGTGTATGGCGCGATAGGCCGACATCAACTCGTTTGCGGCGTCCTGGTAGATTTCGACCTGGTCTTCCGGAAGCTCCGGGGGGACGACGACGTTTGAATGCGAAAAGTCCTGATAACGGGAGCTGCGCGCCTGCCCGTCCCAAAGCTGCTCATCTTCAATTTCAATCGCAGCAAGTTCCGAGATGCCTTCGAAGCAAACGGCCAGATGCCCCAGATCGGCTATGGATGCGTGGCCATATTGAAAGTAAAAGCTTTCTAAGAATTTGGCGGAGTCATGTGTGCGCACCCATTCAACGGAATCGACGATCGAATCGGGAGAGCGGCTGTATCGCGCGAGCGCGTACGCCATCTTTTCCGGGGGCATTGGCGCCACGGTGAAAACACGTTTGAGGGGACTCGCAGCACTCTGTCCAGGAACAGCAGCCATGAAGTCGCTATCATAGCGGATTCAATCATGAAGATTCGCATCAACAAGCTTCATCCACATGCTCTCTTGCCGGAATATGCGCATGGCCCTTTGGAGGACGCGGGCATGGACGTCCGCGCACTCGAGGCGGCACTTCTCGAGCCGAACGTCCCCCATGTCGTTCCCACGGGATTGGCGCTCGAAATTCCAACCGGGTACGAAGTGCAGATCCGGCCGAGGAGCGGCCTGGCGCTGAAACACGCCATCACTCTGCCGAACTCGCCGGCAACCATCGATCCGGGTTATCGCGGCGAGCTAAAAGTCATTCTGCTGAACTTAGGCAAAGCGCCGTACCAGGTCCATGCAGGCGACCGGATTGCGCAGATGGTGGTGGCGCGCTATGAGGCGGTCGAGTGGGAAGAAGGCGAACTGGCGGATTCGGCGCGAGGAACGGGTGGATTCGGTTCCTCCGGGAGGTAAGTTGGCCGAAGCGCCTCTTACTTTTTACTCACTTCGGCAGTCAGCTTACTCGCAAGCGGCGACGTTTGTCCGGCGTACTTATTGCCGGCCTTCTTGTAATAAGGCACGGAAACAGGCGACGATAGCTGCTCGAAGGTAAAAGAGCAGATGCGCATGCCAGGATACAGCGCGACGGGCATGCGGCCGAGGTTACTCAGCTCCAGCGTGGCCTTTCCGCGCCAGCCTGGATCGAAAAGTCCTGCGGTGCCGTGTACGATGATGCCGATCCGGCCCAGGCTCGATCTTCCTTCGAGCCGACCCAGCACATCGTCGTCGAGCTCGAGAGTTTCGTCAGTAATGGCTAGCGCGAACTCGCGAGGCTGGAGTATGAACGCCTCGCCCGGCTTGACGACGACGGTGGACATGATGTCCTGGATGGCGCCCTTCTCGCGCAGGTCGATATAGGGGTGTCGGCTATGCTCGAAAACGCTGAATTCCGCGCCGAGGCGGAAGTCGACCGAGCAACTCCCCCACTGTTCCGGCGGCAGCTCCGGCGAGATTCGGATCTTGCCCGCCTGCATATAGCGGCGGATATCTACATCGGAAAGGACCATGGCGGTTTGAACGTCATCCTAGCACGCCGGGAATGCTATAGTAAGAGAGTTAACCCGCATTGTGGGCGGCTAGCTCAGCTGGGAGAGCACCACGTTCGCAACGTGGGGGTCGTGGGTTCGAATCCCATGCCGTCCACCAAGTTATCCTCTTTACAATCAACAGTTACAGCCGATTTTTTCGAGCTTGCCAAAAACTTGCCAGACCATACGTCCTGCGCCAGGCTCGAAATCCGTTCCTGACGCTGAGCTGTCCATTGCGCATAGTGTTTCCGGATGATCTCTGGAGTGCTGCCAAGGACGTCCGAAACGTCCTCCGTCGTCCAGCCCTTTTCCAATAGCGCGGTTGCGAGGGTATGGCGGAAGCGGTGCGCGTGAGCGCCCTTCACTCCAGAAATGTCGAAGACGCGAGCCAGTGTGCGGGTAGCTCCGCGGATAACAGCCCGAGTCGTTCCGTTCCCGCTCCAAAAGAAGTACTTGGATTGCCCTTTCGTTCCTTTGGGTATAGGAAGTGCGTCGAGGGTTTCTCGAAGCAGCGGTGGAATAGGTAAGAAGATGTTCTTGCCATTCTTCATGGTGTGTAGATAAATGCGATCCGCTTTCAGCCGGTCGCGGGCGAGCGTGATGACATCACTGATCCGAAGGCCAGTGTAACGAAGCAACAGGACCATGCCTTGTGCTCTGCTCCGTTCGTAAGATGCTCTGCCGAGTTGATCACACGCCAAAAGAATTTGAGTGACTTCTTCCTCGGTATAGGGCTCCTTTGGCCTTGGCTTGACCTTCGGCGCGGTTTCACTTCTTTCGCCGGATTCGAATAGGTCCATTTGCGGCTGACACAGAAACTGAAAAAGTTCCTCAAGATGGCGAGCTCTTTTGTCCAGGTCATCGCGGAAATCGGTCGCTTTGCGCGAAACAAATCAATCGTCTCGATTTCGACATCGTCGAGCCTCGCGATGTTAGCAGTTTTGGCGATTGCTAAAAAATTATCCAGAACTCGCCGATGATTGCGCTTGGTGCCGTGGCCGACATCTTTCTTGGCTGCCTTGAAAGCGTCAATTGCCTCTTTCAGCGGTTTGGGTTGGCGGTAGTCGGGCCGCTCCAGTGCGGCAAGTTTTCTATAGGCCTTGTCTAGGCTTCGAGTAAAGAGAGATCTGCGATACCGCTTGCCTTTAATCTCTCCATCTACACCGAGATTGCATTTGCAGTTCAGGAAGCGTGGCCCGCTGTGTCGATGTGGACACTTTTCGGAATGGTTCCGAACGAGAAACAGATCTGCCACAGCCTAAGCGCCCTTCTTCTGAGCTAGGGCCACAACTCTCCGCTGATATTCCCGTTCAGCGACGGAGGCAGGAATTCTCAACGTGAAATATTCACGCTTTCCGCTCCGCCGCTTGTCGTTGCCAAGGCGTAGAACGCCGGGAGCGGCTTCGAAGATCCGGCGGATAGTCGATTCGTCCAGCCTCCAAAGCTCCGCTAGTACCTGCACGGAGTAGTGTGGCTCCAGAGAGGATGCCGGTGAATTTATAGGTGTTTCGGATTCCACGCGGGTCCCCGGCTGCGGCCAAGGTTCGAGATATGAGCTATTCAAAGTTTCGTCCTCGAAGTTCCTTCGATTTATGGGTGTCCGATCACATTAGGCTGAGACCTGGGCGTTGCCAGCCGGAGCAGGCAATAGATTGATTCCAATCTTAGGTGTGTCTGCGTCTGAGCGGTGATAGCTTGTTCGTGCTGCATGAAGTTTTTCGTTTCCTTTCTAAGAATTTGTGCTCTCTCAACAAGAGATGCATGAATGCAGTCAAAATGCTAAGGCCGAATAAATTCGTTTCAGCAACTGAACGATATATCATGCATGCGGTACATTGTCAATCATTTTATACATGCAGCATGTATAGTTAAAGCGAAAACTCTGATAGCTGAATAGCGGTAAAGTAATTGCTTGAGCGAAAAGCGTGTCATAAAGAAATAGGAGGAAGCCTCCGATGACTTCCTCCAACCGGTTTGGTTCGGCCTACCGGCGCGCTTTTATTCCAGACTCAATCGAGTCGCGAAAGCGCACAATGTCACTCGGGCGGAAGTTTTAACTCAAGGAACCGAGCTGTTCGCCCAAGAGATGAAAAAGAAACGATACTCAGGACCTAATTCCAACCGGCGCGCGGCCGGAAATGTTGAGCGAAGCAATGGTTAAAGTCGCGGCGCGCCGTTGGCAAGGCCTTACGCCGGAAGAACGATCCGCATGCGCTCGAAATATGGCGCTGGCCCGCTGGGGGAGAAAGAAAAAGCCGGCTTAACGTCCAAAGAGCTTCCCGAGTACGCCGGTGTTTCGCGGCTTTTCGTCCTTCGGCAAGTCTGTCGTGGGTGGAGCCGGCTCCAGTTCTTCGAACGCGGGGATTCGCAGCTTTGTCTGATGCTCGTTAACCCGCTTCCCGTCCAGCCCTTCTCCGCGAATGTACTGCCCTTGGTCGGCAACAGCCTTCTCGCCCTGCGTGCCTTCAGGTCCTGATTTGGCAATTCCTTGAAGACGTCTGGCGTGCCAGGCTTCGTATTCCGCCTTAAGCGCCGGCTCGGAATCCAGGTTCTTGATCACCGGATGCAGGTGCTCTGCTTCGTACCTCCTCACGGGAGTAATAAAGCAGATTGGCTCGTCTTTTTCGAAGGTGACCGTTTTGCCCGGCCTTGTGATCTGCCAATTCATCGTGAATGTGTACGGAAGCCAGTCCGTTTCCACAATCCCTTCCAGAGGCGCAACAGCGGGTTTGGGAATGTTTGCTGGACCGCGCACCCAAAGATTGATCCCCGGCGGAGTGCGGAATAAGTACGGAAAGGTCCATGTGACAATACCACCGCCAAACATCGATTGCGGGGTACTCGACCGCCGGCCTTTGGGGAATTCAAACTTCAAGGCATCCAGGCCGGCATTTCCCGTCCAGGTGATTTCCACATCATGATCGTTGAGGATCATCCAGCCGTTTTGGTTGGCTATCAGAAGCGGAAGACATCGGTTCGGCCAACCGCCGAACTTGATGTCCATCCAATAGCGGTCTGCCTTGGCTGGAATAATCGCTGGATAGCTCGATCTATCGCTCAATCGATAAACCGTGAGCGTCTCGCCGATGGCAGCTGTGGACAATTGCTGAATCTGATCGTCAGTCTGCATAGTTTTTCTTCCTTTCGGCGTTCCGATGGCCGCCTAGCAAGAACGCTACGACCCATGGAGTTGATTGTGCATGCGCCTCATCGCCGAGGCGCTGCAAAACGGGAGCGAACGCCAACAAGCGCGGAAACCAATCCGGAATGTGTCCGCGTTCAATCATCAGTTTCCGATGCGACGTGAGCGTCAGAATGCACGTCGTAACAGTCACCACTTGAATACTGACGTCGAGCAAGTTTAGAAAATCCAACCAAGGGGATTTGTACAGTTGAAAACTCGCCGCAATCGTGTTGCACAGAGCTTCTGCCCCTATCTGAAGAGAAAATGCAATTGCAATCGTGCGGTGGTTCTTGGGTAAACGAATGCCCACCCGCCGAAGAGATCGGGTCATGGTGGCTAAACGCCTTGAGTGGAATCCCTCCGATCCCCCGTATAACGGTTATCATCCATCGGTTAAAAATATATTTGAGTTAAAAAGTGGCCGGCGAATTTGGTTTCACAAGAATGTCCTTGAACACTCCTGGCCTGATGGCCAGGGCGGATATGCTGTCTTATTCACGGTCAAGAATCAATATAATCAATGCTATTTTTGCGCGGTAGAGGATATTACCTTTGAAGGGAACATCATCGAAGATGCCACGTTTGGCATGCAGTTGTTGGCGACTGACTATGCAGCTCCAATCGGGCTAACTCGCCGTATTCTGATCCGCAACAAGTTGTGGCGCAACATTCATGATGCGCTTCAAGTAAACACGATAGATCAGCTAACGGTCGATCACAACACGGCAACGATCGGAACGTATGCCGAAGACGTTGAAGATGGCGTAGTGAGACAAGACCACGTCTATACAAACAATATAGTGTTGAGTACATGTTGCTCAGGTTGGCATCTATCGAGCCCAGATCCTCCAGATTGGAAGGGCATTTTCCCTGAATGGGATCTACAGTCGAATATCTTGTCCCGCATCGGCAATTATTCTCCTTACACCGATATGGCTTCGAGTGTGGCGAACCAAAACTACGAGGTTGTGGATCCTGCAGATGTTGGGTTCACTGACTGGAGTAAGGGGGATCTAACGCTCACGAGCGATAGCATGGCGCACGGAAAAGCCACAGATGGCGCCGATATTGGCGCTGATGTTGGGAATCTGGTAGCACAGGCCGATGAAATCAGAATCGGTCAGGTTGGGGCGCCAACCTCGAATATATCGTCGCTGCAGGATTTACGAATCTTTTGGGTCGATCCTGCAGATCTGCCAGATCCGAATTGCCCAACCACAGTCGCTGCAGAGCCGGGGTCTAATGTCGGCGTGGTTAACCTAGTGTGGAATGTGCCCGTCGCTGAAATTATAGAAATCCACATCGGTTCGCCATCTGGGCCCTTATTTGCATCAGGAGGGCCTACTGGATCTGCGATTACGGGTCCGTGGGCAACTGATGGCATGAAGTTCTATCTTCAAGACTGTAGCAGTTCAGAGTGCCGCGATTTCTCAAGCACACTTGCAGTCTTGACCGTATACGTAAAGTCCGAACCGCTCCCGCAGCGCGCTAATTGGGGTTTGGGCGCGTTCTATTTGGATCCCGCGACAATCATCGATTCCGGAGACCCAACGACGATTGCCGCCGTGCCTGGCTCGACATTATCGATTGCGCATCTGATATGGTGCGTCCCGTCTGCCGAAGAAGTAGAGATCCGCGTTGGGTCACCGTGGGGGCCGCTATTTGCAATTGGATCATCGAGCGGAACCGCAACTACCGGTTTGTGGGTAGCTGACGGAACGACGTTCTTCCTGCAAAATGGTGGTTCGACAGACTCCGCTGGCACTCTGGCTGTGTTAACGATTCACGTTGTTCAGAAGGCGCCATTTGCCAGGCTGGCAAGTCGGAGCGTGGCTTTCTATTTGGATCCGGAGGCCATTGAAGCAAACCAGCCTGCAACCATACCGGCGCAGTTTGGATCAACTTTCGGCACGACGCGCCTGATATGGTCCGCTCCCGGAACCGAGACGGTTGAAATCCACGTCGGCGCTCCCTCAGGCGCACTTTTCGCCACCGGCGGATCAGAAGGAATCGCAACCACCGGTCTGTGGGTTCGCGATGGGATAACGTTTTTCCTGCAAGATCGGAGTGGCGATAGGCCACTTACGGATTCGAATACGCTCGCTAAATTGACGGTACGGGTGGTTGTTGAGACTATCTCGCAAAGAATTGGACAGGCCAGCTTCTATTTGCTTCCGAGTACGCTTCCCGACTCTACCCAGCCGACAACCATAGGCATCGAAGCGGCTGGGGCACTGGGGACTGCGGTACTCGGCTGGAACGCTCCAACTGCGAGTTGTATACAAATACGTATCGGATCGCCTACCGGGCCAGTATTCGTCCAAGGTGGCGCACGTGGAACAGCAATGACTGGCGCCTGGGGTACCGATGGGATGCCCTTCTATCTGCAGGATTGCAGCGGTATGGCAAGTTCGACGCTTGCCACGTTGACGACACATCTTGCCGTACTGCATTCGGCTTCGGCCACGGCGGCTACTACTTCAGAATGACGTGCCGGTCAAGATATCATCCGGTAATCATGTTCGCATACGAGCCATCATTTGGGATCACTTCGTCTTTGCGCTAACAATCCTAAGGCGAACGCGCTGATACTGATGGATTGGACCAGAAGATTGATGCTGACCCGAATCGAAGCATTGGTCAAAGCGAGAATCTTTTGACCAAGATCGTACGCAATCAAGATAGAACTCGGCTGACACGTGCGCCGCGAGGACCTAGGCGGTTCACTTGTTGCGCTTTGCTCGCTCAAAATGGCTCTTACGTCGTTCTTCATAAGTTTGAGCCACGACGATAGGGGCATGATCGGCGCGGTTCAGAATGAATATGGAGAATCACGCCTACAAAGCACGAAGCAAGCTCGGAAAGTTATTCTGCCAAGAAGAAAATTGCTGTGTGATTGCGAATTTTGTGAGACTGCCGCTCGAAGAGAATTGACCGATCTAGCAGCTCCCAATTCAATGGAGGTAGCGCGCGCACCGCATCCTCGGAACTGCTATCGATCGGGCCGTTAAGTGACGTAGTCACTACCGACGATATGGCTGCCCTGCAAGTTTCTCGGTGCGAAATCTGAAACATCGGCCAAGCAAATGAGTGTTACCCTCGCAATACTCCTGTTCCTGCTTTCACAGCTTGACGAGAAAGCCAGAAAGCTACGAGTTTAGATCGATCGCAGTGAGGAGCAAGTCGCAAGTTGCGTTCACTGGTCTAGAATTCACAGAGAGTCGCCTTTCGCCGTGAGGTTGTTTCCTTACGGCTGCGTGCGTCAGCCAGCAGCCGCATCCAGCACCGTGTTTCACGCGGCTCAGCCTCAAACACACCCCGGCGCGGTCGTGCGGAAAGGACTCCCAACCGTCGCGCAAGCGAAATCCACAGATTTTTTCTTGTCGAAATTGGGGTGCATCGCATGCACTCCTGCCTTCCCGGCGAGGGATGGAGGGTAGCAAAGGCAAATCAGGGCGGACCGCCCACACTTGAAGCGGAGCGGACACTGCGGAGCGAAGCGGAGGTCTGCAGCGAAGCGAAGGCTGGGGGATGACTTGCCTGCGCGAGGAGGCGGCGCCTCCTTAGTTAGGATTCCGGTGTCAGTAGGAGTTTAAGAGGTTTTTAGTGTGCCCTTATTGTCCGGCGACGCTGTATTATGCATGACGGGCGTTGTTCCTTCCGGATAGCCCGTCATCTGCCCAGAACCCTGTCGATGAGTGACTCGCCGATGATGCGCCATTCCGGTGTCATGCCGTAAGTCCGATGTCGGTTTACCTTGGTCATTCTGTCCGCAAGGCCTGCATGGGATCTATAGATGCTGCGCGGCGGGCAGGAACAAAACAGGCAATCAGTGTAGCAACGCAGAGAAGAATGGCAACCATAACGAATGTCAGCCAATCCGCAGTCCCCACGCCATAGAGCATGCCACGTAGATAGCGGGTAAGCGCAAATGAGATGATCAGACCGAGGACCAGCCCCAAGCCCGCAAAGTGCAAACCTCGTCCCAAGACTTGGCGAAAAATGTCCCGCTTGCCTGCACCGAGCGCCATGCGAATGCCGATTTCATGAGTGCGTTGCTTCGTGGCATAGGCAACCACACCATAAACTCCGATGGCAGCGAGAATAAGAGCCAACAGCCCGAATGAACCTGCGAAGGCTGCTGCGATGCGCTCAAAGGCATTCCCCATCCGCATGTTCGCGGCGAGCGTGGTCTCGTTGAAGAGCGGCAAATCAGAATTGAGTCCGTGAACTGTTCGTTCCACAGCAGAAGCATAGGCCATAGGATCACCGGCTACACGCACATATACAATCTGGTCGGTCCTGTAACTCTGCAACATCGGAATCAGCACCAGCGGCGCAGTATCGTAAACCAGGCGCCGGTACTTCCCATTGGCGGCCACACCAACCACTGTCGTCCAGTGTCCGGCAACCTGCAGCCGCTTGCCGATCGGGTCCTGTCCCTGCCAATAGCGGTCGGCCAATGCCTTGTTGACAATCGAGACTGGTAGGGCGCTGGCATTGTCCCTGTCGGTAAAGTCCCGTCCAGCCAGCAAGGCTGTTCGTACGGTCCGCAAGTACTCCGGCCCCGCCACACCCCTGTCGACCTCCATGGACTCGTTCTTCCCGGGCACATAGCCTTCAGGCTGGATAAAATCCGTATGAATGGTGTAACTCAGCGGCGAGAAATCTCCCAGCGTGACCGATTGGACGCCAGGCAGCGACTTCAGACGCACGAGCATCTGTTTGTCAAACTCGATGCCTTGCGCTCTGGAATAGCCCATTGGTTTCAGATCAAAGCTCGCAAGAAACATGTGGCTGGGGTCGAACCCCGGATAGGAATCCTGTGCTTTCTGCTGGCTGCTGACTAATAGTCCGGCACAGACCAGTAGCAGCATCGACAGCGCAATCTGTCCGACGACCAGTCCTCCTGCCAGGCGCGATTTGTGGATTCCTCCGGAGGTATTGAGTGCTTCATCCTTCAGGGCAGACACCGGAGCGAGGGCGAGGCGGGAAGCTCGAAGCGCCGGCAAAACGCCGGACACCGCGGCAGTGAGAAGCGAAATCATAATGGTCGCCACTAGCACCGTTCGGTCAACGCGTCCATTCAGAGTAAGAGGAAGCGTCGTGGGCGGCAGAAACGCAGACAATCCGTGCGCCGTCCATTTAGTCAACAACAGCGCGAGCCCGCCTCCTGCCAGTGCGATCAACGCATTCTCCACCATCAGCTGAAGCACCAGCCTCCAGCGAGTTGCCCCTATCGACAGGCGAATGGCAAATTCGCGCCGGCGCGCCACCGAGCCCACCAACAGAAGATTCGCCAGGTTCGCGCAGGCCAGCAGCAAGAGCACCAAAGCCAGCGCGAAAAGAATGGGCAGCGTTCCATAAAGATAGACGTTCGCTCCAAAGGGCGACCGCCACAGCGGATCGGAGGAGATCGTGTTCGGTCCCTTGTGCGCATCCGGAAACCGCTCCGCGAGGCGCTGCATCAGGATATTCAGCTCATTTTCAGCCTGGTGATGATCGACTCCCGGCTTGAGCTTGCCGAGCACGTTGAGCCATAGGACGTCGCGATACTTGATTCGATCAGAGCCCCAAACCTGCGAATCCATGCCAAGCGGTATCCATAGATCGGACCGCAATCCGCTCTTGCAGCCTTGGAAGCCCTCGGGGGCGACACCAACAATTGTGTACGGACGCAGATTGATATGAACGATCTTTCCGATGATCGAAGGATCCGCGCCAAAATGGTTCTGCCATAAGCCGTAACCGAGCACCGCTTCCGCTGTACCCCGCCGCTCATTCGGCGCAGTCGATTCAAGCGACCGGCCTAGGATCGGGCGCACACCGAGTACCTCAAAGTAATTCGACGACGCCAGTGTCCCATAAATGCGCTCGGGCTTGCCCGATTCCGTGATCGCCATGTAGTCGTCGTGATAAGCGAGCAACCCGGTGAAGCTCCGCGTGCTATCGCGAAGGTCCGCGAAGTCCAGGTACGAAAATGGAGGCGTTGGATGCTCGCTTCTTTCGCCCCGCATGATCGTGATCATGTCGCTCGTGTGCGCGATCCCGGGAATGGGGTCGAGTAGAGTCGAGTTGATCCAACTGAAAATCGTGCTGTTGGCGGCGATGCCCAACGCAAGGGTGACGATTGCGATGGAGGCAAAGCTCGGATTTCTTATCAGCTGACGACTCGCGAATTTAATATCGTGTAGCAGATTGTCGAACCATACGATACGGCTTCTGAGATAGAAGCGTTCCTGTGCTGTCTGCGCGTTGCCGAACTCGACTCTTGCCCTGCGACGCGCCTCTTCTTCGCTCAAGCCTTCGCTCTGTAACTCATCGGCTTCGAGCTCGAAATGCGATTTGATCTCCTCCGCAAAATCATCTGCGCTTCTTCTGCGTCTGAACATGACTAGACCTCCTCGCTGCTCGGTCGACCATCCAGAATCAATCCCATCGCTCTCGTCAACCGCTGCCATTCGCTGGTCTTTTCTACGAGCTGCTGGCGTCCTTTGGCAGTCAGCGAATAGAAGCGCGCCTTACGGTTATTCTCGCTAACGCCCCACTTGGCGCTGATCCACTTCTTGTCTTCAAGGCGCTGGAGAGCAAGATAGAGCGAACCATGATCAACGAAAAAGACCTCTTCCGACTGACGTTGTATGGAGCGCGCTATGCCTTGCCCGTGACACGAGCCGAGCACGAGGGTTTTGAGAATGAGCAAGTCGAGCGTTCCCTGCAAGAGGGCGATGCGATCGTCGGGATTGTCTTGGGGAGGCATCCGACCTAAGCTTGGCATTATCTTGGGTCGGATGTCAACAGGAATTGGGAGGGCTCATTGAAAATGTACGCTGAGAAGAAGGGCTGCTCAGAGCAAGGAGTTCTATACTGACGACAACAGGCCAATGCGCTCATCGAGAGGATTGCAGGAGGATGGTCAGCAATCTGGAAAGTATGCTCGCTCGGATGCGTCTGAGTTTTGCTCGGAGGCGTGGCGCGGCGAGAGCGAGAGAACAGCGCGGCCGATAGTCTGATTTAGGTCATCGCAAGGGCACGGTTCGTCTGGCGATTGGACATTCTACGCCGACCAGCATCATAGGGTATTCCAGATTTGAGAATGGCAATCAGGACTGGCAGCAAGCGGTCTGTTACGCCGCGCAATGCCCTGGAGTGCGTGTGTCCCGCGGCCCGCAACCTGTCATAGTGTTGCCGGCTCTGGGAATCAAACATAATGCTGCGACTGGACCAATGGAAGACAGCTTGTCGAATTCGCGCGCTGCACGCATGTCGCATGCTGACCATTCGGCGTTTCGCACTTTGCTTGGTAACGGGAGCAGTTCCGGCATAACAGCGGAGGGCGTGACAATCTCGCTCGCGAACAGGGCCTGATGCTTCGGAAAGAATCGTGGCAGCAATGATCGTTCCGAGACCTGGCAACGAAAGGAGAAGATCAACATCGCGAGATTTACCGGAGCTGCCATCGACATTTTCGGGCAGCGCCTTCAAAAGGCCCGCGATTCGGCGTTCTACATCTCTCACCTGCTGATCAAGCAGAATAATTCGGGGCAGTAGGAAGAGAATATGTTCGCTGGCCGCTTCTGCCGCCCCGGGTGCCAATTGTAAAGATGGCTCCATCAGAATAGCTACGACTTGCTCCGTGGTGAACCGACTGATTCGGTGACGAGCCAAGATCTGGCCAATCCGCGTGGATGTAAGCTTTGCCGCTTTAGCTGGCGTCGGAGCCTTACTCAGTAAATCCCATACAAAGAGGTCGTCGGCTCCAGAGCTCAGCTTCAAGATCTGCGGGAAATAACGGTGCAACTGTTCCCAGAGCTGATTGGTCGCCGGGCGTAGCTCGTTCTTAAGCTCTTCCTCGAGTCGGGAAAGCTCCCGCAAACGGATGATTTCCGGATCGTCTGCCTGGACGGTCTTGAAACTCTTTCGGTCGGTTCTCAAAGCGCTTGCGAGCACGAGCGCATCCCGGGAGTCATCTTTTGCGCCGGCAACGGTGTAACGATCGCGGAAGCGGTCCACCTGCTTCGGATTCATGGAGAACACCGAGAAGCCGGCTTCAGCAAGTGTTTCCACAACGGCTCCCCACGATACTTCGATGGCGATTCCGACCTCCTCCGGGAGGCAGCGGCAAGTTTTGCGGAGCCGATCAACCAGAGCCTCCAGCCCCCGGCCGCTGTGCGCTGCATCGTATTGCTCAATCACTCGTCCTCATGATTGAGCGAGACGATGCGATGATTCTCACTTCCCCAATCGATGCCAACAAAATACTGTAATTGTTCGGTCAAGTAGTCAAATAATCCTTATCTTTTGGTTCTCGCGATGCTGCTATCACGCCTGTACTGGCGCTCACCCCTGTGCTGGTGGCGCTACTCCCCACTGGAAGTGCATCACGACCCTACCGGCAAGGTGCATGTCCTTTCCTGGCGCTGTCTGTGCTGCGCGGCGAAGGCACTCTTGACGGTTGTCGATCGAACTGGGCACTGGGCTCAGTCCTATTTAGAAGGGTACAGGCGGGGCGACTGCCTTTCGCGCATGGGTGTATGCGCACAGCGGGGCTCCACGAGAGTCCACGGGATCGGGTCGCTTGCGACCTTTGCGGGGGAGCCAATTTTCAGAAAGAGTCGCTTCCGACAGCCTTGAGAAAATTGGGGGACCGAAAACCCGAGAAGGCGATGCCCTGGACGCAGACAATACGGCCGCGTCCGGGAGTTCCAATCGAATAATTCTTCGGACCGTGCTGCTCCAGGCGATCTCGCGGAAGTTAGCGGGAGCGACACCTTATGGAAGAAGGGGCGCGTGCCCCTATTCGTAACCCTCCGCCGGAGGTTCGGCGGCGTCGCTTTGCTCGCCGTTGGAGCTGGAGCGATCGAGGCTCCGGATCGTATCGACTTTGAGTTCGACAACGAACTGCTGGATCACGTGCTCGACATTTTTGCCCTTGCCGGCGGAAATCTTGATGGTGCGGTCATACTCGCGCGTGGTCAGCTCGCCCTGCACGAAGACATGAGCGCCTTTCACGAGCCGGTCCGCCACTTGCGCGAAGCCTCTGCCGAAGGCGACGACGTTATGCCATTGGGTCTTTTCTTTCCATTCGTCGTTCTCATCCTTCCAGGACTTTTGGGTCGCGACGGAGAACTTAGTCACGGGAGTGCCATTCGGCAGATATTTGGTTTCGGCGTTCTTGCCAAGAAATCCAATGATCGAAAGCTGATTGAGGTTCATACCTTTTTCCTTTCTGCCCTGCTGTGCTTGGGCACAAAACCGCGAGGCTGGTTGCTCCCAAGCTGGGGAACGTGCTTTTTCGGGGGATCGCAAAGTTTTTCGCCGGGTTTGCGAAAGGCGTAGCCCTGAGAACTTTGTGGTGGGACCGGAACCGCTGCGCGGTGCGCTTCCTCAACCAAGAAAGGGAAAGAAGCGCAAAGCAGAACGGACGCTAGTGCCGGGCGCAACGGGTGTCGGCTGAAGCGGTGCCAAGCACATCAGGAAGGAAAAGGAATACGGGACGAACCGGACAGCTTGATTCATTGCGATGAGGAAAGGAAGGTTGCCAAACCAAAGGAGAGGCTATGGCACGGTTTACATCCGGCGCGGCGATTTAGCGACGACGGGGTTACCTGTGGAAAGAAAGCATCGGCGCACTTGTTGTAGGCTTCGGGTCATGGCGGCACTGGATCAAGCTCCACAGTCCCCACAGGGCGAGCCCCGCGAAATGTACGATCGCTCTGTCTATTTCTCCGCCGATCCGGGCAATGTCGAGCAAAACAGCAGCAGTTCCACGATGTCTAAGACGGAAACCATCCGAATGATGATCCTGGACTGCGCGGTGAATTGAGACAGTGGAGGTAGGGAACAGTTACCGTCCGCTGAAAACTGCTGGCGAACGAGTTGTTTCCGGTTGAGAATGAGAGCGGCAGGTGGAGCGGAGGCGGGCAATGCTCCTAAGGAACTCAATATCACAGGTTCGCCGCATTCGTCGGCACGAGTGTGAATCCAACAGCCTGAGCTTGAGTCTTTAGCCGGTTTGCGGTTCGCTGACGATAGCTGACTTCGAGGGTTGCGAACACGCTTTCATCGTATGGTTTGCGGGTGGTGATCAGATGGTAAATTATGCGGGCAAGTTTGTGAGCTGTTGCCGTAATCGCCTTTGGCGCTCCGAGTTTTGAGCGCATCCTTCGGTAGAATTCGCCAAGCGCTGACTGGCTGGCCTGCAGCGATTGTGCGGCCACCGTAGTGCAGCGGCAAGGCGATTCTTGACCCTCCGCGTGCCGGTGCGTAGCACCTTGCCGCCACTAATACGATTGTCCGGGCAAAGGCCCATCCAGGAACTGAACGCGGCCGCGCTTCTAAATCTCGAAAAGTCTGGGCCAATCTCTGCGACTATGGTTTGGACAGTCAGAACGCTTAGACCCGGGATTGTGGTGAGGTCCACGCCGAGTACTCGGTATGCTTCCTCTCGAAGAGACAACGCTTTGGTAGGAGACATCACTTTGCATTTGCGAACCGAATCCTTTGCCGGCGGCAGCGGCTGTTCCGCTGGATCCGTTTTTGACTCGATGCGTTTGAGGAATCGCTGGAGTTGCAGCAGCGCCGCGGATTGCTCGAAGAAGCGTTTCAAAATGCGGACGAGCCGCTGCGATTATCTGCGGCACTTGAAGCTGCGCCACAGGACCTCATCGCCGCTGTAAAAGCGCAAGGACTTGAAGGTATCGTCGCGAAACGCGTCGATAGCCGGTACGAATCGGGAGAGCGAAGCGGAGCCTGGGTCAAGTTTCGCGTGAACAAAGGCCAGGAATTGGTGATTGGCGGCTACCGCGCCGGGAAGAACCACTTCGATAATTTGGCAGTCGGATATTACGATGACGCAGGCAAGCTCATTTTCATCGCAAAGATTAAGAACGGCTTCACACCGGACGTGAAGAAGCAGGTGTTTGCGCGTTTGCGCCCTCTCGAAACAAAAGTATGCCCGTTCGACAAATCTGCCAGAGGCGAAGACTGCAAGGCATGGTGAAGCGCTAACCTCTGAAGCAATGAAGAAATATCGTTGGGTGAAGCCGAAGGTCGTTGCAGAAGTGGAATTCACAGATTGGACCGCCACCGACCATCTTCGCCATTCCCGCTTTGTAGGGCTGCGAGATGATAAGGACGCCAGTAAAGTACACAAAGAAAGCTGATTGTTGTACGTGGCGCCAATAATGAACACAAGAAGCCCGAATGCGGAAAATCGTTCATATCGACATGGATGCGTTTTACGCTTCAGTCGAGCAGCGCGATGATCCCGCGTTACGCGGAAAACCGGTCATTGTCGCCTGGAAGGGAAAGCGCTCGGTCGTTTGTGCGGCTTCCTATGAAGCCAGGCGGTTCGGTGTGCGCTCGGCCATGCCGGCGGTACGCGCGGAACGCTTGTGCCCGAAAGCAATATTTGTTCCACCGGATTTCCCACGCTATCGCGCCGTCTCACGTATGGCGCAGGAGATCTTCCGCCGCCACACGGATTTGGTCGAGCCGCTGTCGCTCGATGAAGCTTATCTCGACGTGACGGAAAACAAAACCGGCTTGCCGACTGCTACGCGCGTCGCCCGTACTATCCGTAAGCAGATCCGTGAGGAACTGCAATTAACGGCCTCCGCCGGCGTGGCGCCGAACAAATTTCTCGCAAAAATTGCTTCTGATTGGCACAAACCAGACGGACTCTTCGTCATCCGGCCCGAAGATGTGAATGCATTCCTATCGCCCCTGCCTGTCGAACGTTTGCCTGGTGTAGGCAAGGTGACTGAAAGGAAGCTGCAAGATATTGGTATTCACACTGTGGGGAGTCTGCAAAGTCTGGACAGAACGGCTCTCGAAGCGCAATTTGGCCGATATGGCCTACGCCTTTACGAGCTGGCCCGCGGCATCGATCCGAGCGAGGTCGTTCCCAACAGACCCACAAAATCCATCTCTGCCGAGGACACTTTTGAGCATGACCTCCTCTTAATAGAGTTAGAACCAGTAATTCGCCGCGTCGCAGAAAAGGTTTGGGCTGCTTCGCGAAAGGAATCACGGATCGCTCGAACCGTTGTTCTGAAGCTGAAGACCAGCGATTTCAACATTATTAGCCGTAGCTGCACACCGTCTTCTCCACCTGCCTCATGCAACGAAGTAACAAAGATTGCGCTTTCCCTTTGTGAGCGCGTTGCACTCGATCCCAGCCAGCGTTTTCGTCTCGTCGGAGTCGGTTTGAGTAATTTTCGAGACGCAGATAGTTCACCCGCGCAATCGGCGCTTTTCGGGTGAGCTTTTGCATCCATAAAGAGCCTGCGAAATTTGGTGCGTTGGTCATCCGCACGAGCGGGGTTCGTATCTCGTCGTAGGACTCACCCAAAGCTCGCCCACATCCCAGAGGCTAAGGCCAGATTCGAAATTTTGACTTACAATTGGCACAGAGGCGTGAAACCCAAAGGACGGTTGAGTTTCGATCCCAAGGCTTTTCTGGCCAAGGTCGGTGAAGGAAGGACGATCATCGATTACCAGAAGAATGGAATAATTTTTTCGCAGGGAGACCCGGCGGACGCGATCTTCTACATCCAAAAAGGCAAGGTTAAACTCAGTGTTGTCTCCAAACAGGGCAAAGAGGCGGTAGTTGGCATATTCGCACCTGGAGCATTTTTCGGTGAGGGATGTCTGGCAGGACAACAACTACGCATGGCAACCGCTTCCGGACTGTCCGCATGTAAGGTCGTGCGACTCGCCAAACCTGCTGCCACTCGGGTGATTCGTGAAGAGCCAGAATTTGCCGAACTCTTTCTGGCTTATGTCCTCTCTCGCAACATTCGTGTCGAGGAGGACCTCGTGGACCAGCTTTTCAACTCCAGCGAGAAACGACTCGCCCGCATCCTGCTGCTTCTGGCCAGCTTCGGAAAGGAGGGTGAGCCCCAACAAATAATTCCAAAGATGAGCCAAGAGACACTAGCGGAAATGATCGGAACCACCCGCGCCCGCGTGAGCTTTTTTTTAAACAAGTTTCGCAAACTTGGTTTTATCACCTATAACGGTGGACTGGAAGTTCACAGTTCTTTGCTCAACATCGTCCTTCACGATTAACGCCCTTACTATTCGCTCCGCACATTCCTAAGCCACGTTGTGAGCAATTTTGCACAGACGTCAATCGCCCTTGGCTTCACACTCAAGTTGCTCAACAAAGCGTGTGCGATTCTCTGCAATATTGTCGTTGGGTTTGCTGGCCAGCCTACCTGGTATAGCGCAGGACTCGAATCAACACTCTATCAGGTCGAATCTGCAATATAGGCTGACAAAAGGCGACCTGCCGTACCTATCTTTCGGCGTCGAGAGGCCAAAGAATGTTGAAGTCATCAAAGGTGCCGAAGAGCTATTGCAAAGTTGCCTGAACGATCGGGAGACCTGGGCGAAAGATCCTCTCATATTTCGATTGGCACACACTCACCCGACGACCATCCAGAGCTTCCGTGAAAAGAATTCCCCTTCGATGCACGCTATTTTCCGTCGAGTTCCCGGCGAACCACTGAAACTCTGGCTGCACTTCGATGGACATGGCTCTCAGGACTCCGAAAGCCGATTAGCACATCTGGGAGAGTTTGCGTATCACAAGATGACATTTCAGAACAATGATCAGGACCGGATGTTCGAAAATCTCCAGCGGTCGTTTTCGAGTTCAACCCCGCCAATTGTAGATTCAGCTGCCCCGCTCACGAACAACGAGCGGCTTACACTTTTCACTGATAAAACACTTACTCGAGTACCACCCTATGCAGCTTCCGCGTTTTCGTCGGCCGCAGTGCTGCTGTTTAGTTCTAGTCCGGTTTGGGGCCGAGGGGCGGACCGGTTTACCAATCACTTCGTTGCCTCCTTTACGCAGAGGCTGGTGACATACGGCACTCAAAGCGGCGCGGCGGCACTTCTTCACGAAGACCTGCGCTATAAGCCGTCTCACAGCCGCAACGTGTGGAGACGGTCACAGCACGCACTGATGAGCACTTTTATCCTAGAGACACCTCACGGCAATGACATCGCGATCGCGAACATCGCGGCCATCGTAAGCAGCAGCATTGTCATCGATGTTTTCCACCCGGGGCGAGAGGATGTTGCACATCCTGGAGCACTACAGTTGGCCGGGTGGGGTGTCTCGAGTATCGCCGCAGGGAATCTCTGGAACGAATTCAAGCCCGATCTTCGACATTTGATTAGAGACAAGATCCTCCGACGCTAGCCAGATACCGGGTTCAAGCGGCAGGACACTCTACAGACAGATCTATTTCGTAAGTGAGCTACCCAAACGGGCAGTTTATGTCGCCTGCTCGGAGAGGCTTTCGAACGACAACCGGGCGCCTGGGCACAGTTTCCGGGTTGCGGCAGGATTACGCGGAAACCAGGCGAATAATACCGGGAAACGTCGATTCCGTCCGGCTAATATCTGGCTGGCGGATCATACTGGAACAACTGGAAAGCTAATCAGTAGGCCGTCACAGTGGAGTAATCCTGCAGGAGCAACTAAGCTTGCGACAACACCACACATCGTGCACGATTTCGCCATAGGTTGCGACAAGGCGTCGGCTACCAGAGTTTGGACCGTTTCCGACGCCCGGAATTCAAAACGGCAAAACGGCTTCGGCCGCAGAACACGTCAAACGCGCCTTCGATGACCACCCCTAAGCAATCCGGAAGAGCGTAGTTTGCCATCGAAATAGGAAAAAGTGGCGGCCGCAGAGAGCGCAGCGGTACGGCAGAATGATCCACCGGAAAGCTCTTTCGACAGCATTTCTGCTGCCAACATTTCTAAACTCAATCGACCGACAATGAGGGCAGCGTACAGAGAACATACCGACTATGTGTCGCTTCCGGCTTTGGCCGGTGAGCGGTTTGTGCGCCGACTTCCTTTTCAAAACCGCCAGGTTTCGCGCCGCCCCGTGCAGAATCATCTCTTCCTCGGTAAACGTCGCCGTGTACTTCTGTTCGCCTTCGCCCGCGCGCTCGAGGAGTCCCCGACACAACAAGGGGAGTCCTGGACACGGATGCCGTGTTTCCGCGTAAGAGCAAGATCGGCCCGGACCGTGTACGCGGTCCGAGTGTGATCCGCCGCAGTACCTTCAAATGTAAACACGCGGAATCCCGTGTCTTGACGGAATCCTATGAGACTGAACTGCACATGATGCTTTGCAGAGTCCGGATCAAGCAGCAACTTCATACGCGCCACCAAAGCTTTTCCGAGCTGCATTTCCCCAGAATTAGATTTGTGGCCTGGCATCTTAGGGTCGATAAACTCTCTGCGAAATAGCTGATCCGATACCTGATTGACGCGTTTTTCGAAGCTCGATCGCCCTGCCCACCGATACCCCTGTCTACGCTTCGACCAGCACCTCGCGATGCTCGCCGCAAGACTAGGGGCCAAGATGGATTCGTTCTCCTTTCTTGTAGGACTCTTTCATCCCCAACAACATGCCGGTTTAATCCCGGCGCTCGACGGCTGCGTCGGCTGCGTCGCCATTGCGCGCTGACGGCATGTAGAATCACGCCCTGCGTTACTGCAGCAATAGAGGGTCAGTTGCGCAATCGGTAGTTGCCAGGGCGATCGTGAATGACCTTAAGTCTGCGCTGAAGTTCTGGGCCGGGGTACCATTGGCCACGCATCATTACGCCTGACAGTTTCTTGACGTTTGCCACATCTTTCAGCGGATCGGCATCCAGCAGAAGCAGATCGGCTACATACCCCGCCGTTACAGTGCCGACTGGCTTATGCAGATATTCGCCAACTCGCTTCGTGCCGGACGCCAACACGTCGTACGGCGAGAGCCCAGCCGCCTGCATGGCACCCAACTCATTATGGATGGAAAAGCCCGGAACCTGGAAGAGGTTCGGCGTATCGTCGCCCAGGAGAATCGGTGCCCCCACGTCATTCAGGGTCTTCAGCAACCGTTCCCGATTATGCTGGATGACGCGCTCTACTTCCGGGGCGGCGACTCCTTTACCCACTCCTCGATCGTAAAGTTTCATCCACTCGTCGACCTGGACTTGCGGGATGTATTCCATTTCTGGTCGGGCCAATAGATCATTGAGATGGTCGAGGGCCAGCACGAAACGCATAATTGCGAGCGTCGGACACGTCCAGGCTCCCGCCTCCCGCGTCTTTAAGGCCATGGCCTTGAGGAAATCATCGGGCATGTATTTGCCAAATCCAAACGCATCCTTGTAGCCATCAAGATGCTCGATGGTTTCTTGTCCGGATTCGAGAACGTGATCAATTCCTACGTCCTTCGGCACATGGCCTCCGGTGCGGATTCCCAACCGCCGCGCTTCTGTCATGATAGCGTCGTACTCGGCGCGCGTGAGACCGGGCAGGATCTTGACCATATCCCAGCCCTGCGCCTTCTGCTCTCTAACCTGTCGCACACCGTCTTCGGGCGACTTCACGGTGTCGCCGGATAGCCCCGGTCCGGCGAGAAAAAGCGATGGTCCCCACAATCTT
Source organism: Bryobacterales bacterium KBS 96 (assembly GCA_000381625.1). Taxonomy (GTDB): domain Bacteria; phylum Acidobacteriota; class Terriglobia; order Bryobacterales; family Bryobacteraceae; genus KBS-96. The sequence goes on along the minus strand of KB906767.1, from coordinate 3,474,061 downwards.
CCCGACTCTATTTGTTTTCTGACCACCAGATGATTTGGATAGCCAAGCATGCCGCGCACGGTGGTCACGCCATTAGCGACATAAAGAGCAAGTGCAGTCTCCATGTATCCCGGCGGATCGGTAGGGCTGGGAAGATGCGCATGCATCTCGCCCAGTCCGGGCATCAAGAACTTGCCGGTTCCATCGATGATCTTCGCATTTGTCGGAATCTTTGCACTCACCGCGGGCTCGATTGATGAAATCGTGTTGCCGCGAATGGCCACGTCTTGATCGGACAAGACACGGTCGCCATCCATTGGAACGACGCTTACGTGCGCGAACACGATCGGGGCCGGATTGGCTTGAGCAAAACCTATACTGGCTAGAACGACCCAAACCGCGGTTGCCAGGCTTGATTGGATAAGGCAGGTCTTACGCATGATCGCTTCCTCAGATGAAGCACGGAGATTTGACGTACAGCGATCATAGTACTCGGTAACGGCCGTTGCGCTGTCCGCGCTCCGGAATTCCGGGGCGGATTCAGGAGCAAGCGAACGCTCGCTTCGCTGCGGTCTCCTTGTGTGGGTAATCCAGAAAGTAATATCAGGACATAAGCTACCGTTACGATGTGGAGAGAGAGGAAGACCAGGCACAGAGCTCTTGGCGCACTCCTGTTCTTGTTGATTGGCGTCTCTGCCGTTAGGGCGGAGAAAAGCAAGCCGGTGATGCGGTTGAGCAAATTAACGGGTCCAATATATCTCGTCGAAGATGAGCATTACGTGACGACGAATTCACTCGTATACATCGGACCTGAATTCGTGACGGTCGTCGGCGCAACTTGGATACCTGATACCGCAAAGCTTTTAGCCGATCAAATCCGGAAGTTAACTAGCCAGCCAATTCGAGAGGTCATCGACACATCTCCTGATCCCGAATGGTCCGGGGGCAATGCCTATTGGAAACGGATCGGCGCTCAAATTGTAGCCCATCAGGTGACGTATGACTTCTCCAAAGTCATTGGACGGCACCATGGCCGAATTTACGCCGAGTTGGCCCGCAAGGACTTACCGCACACCGCTTCCGCACCTGTCGGCTAGGCCCTGTTATGCCGTGATGTAGCCAAAATCGCAGTACAATCTACGGCCGAGGTTATGCCACTACTGCGCGTGAATCGTTCAGGAACCTGCGCGCGAACAGCCCATCGATATGACACCGGGGTCGATATCCTCCATTTCGAAATGTCGGCTACACGTTCGGGCGCGCCGGACGCGAACGGCAAGCCGGCGGAGGAACGGAAAGCTCGAAACGAGCGCCGCGCTATGTGCAGCAAGTAATGGTCTGCACAGTGTCAAATAATGCGAGTAACATAGGGTGACCCTCTGTCAGGGAAAGCATGCTCGGGAAGACTGTCTCCCATTACCGCATCCTCGAACAACTCGGCAGTGGCGGTGTAGGAGTCGTCTACAAGGCCGAGGACAAACGCTTGGGCCGTACTGTCGCGCTCAAGTTTTTGTCAGACCAGTTGCAGGAGGACGGCGCCGCACTCGAACGGTTTAAACGAGAGGCAAGGGCTGCATCCGCATTGAACCACCCGAACATATGTATGGTGTTCGACATCGGAGAGCAGGACGCACGGCCATTCATCGTAATGGAACTGCTCGAAGGACAAACGCTGTATCAGCACCTCTCCGGTAAAGCGCTGAACGTTCGCGATTTGCTCGATATCTCGATTCAAGTAGCGGATTCGCTGGAAGCCGCACATGCAAAGGGTATCGTGCATCGCGATATCAAGCCGGCAAACATTTTTATCACCAAGCGCGGACAAGTCAAACTTCTTGATTTCGGCCTGGCGATGCTGGGATCAACAAACGCAAACACAGAAATGGTCGTAGCAGGGGCGTCTTTGACGCAGGCAGTCATCACACAGACTGGCTCGGCCGTGGGCACATTTGCCTATATGTCACCGGAGCAGGCGCTTGGACACCACATTGAGCAGAGCAGCGACTTGTTCTCGTTCGGCGTTGTCCTGTACGAGATGGCGACGGGACAACGACCTTTCGCAGAAGCGGCCCTAGCCTCAATGTTTGACGCACTGCTACATAAACGGCACACGCCGGCAGTGAACTTGAATCCGGCACTTCCGGTGAGGCTTTCCGAAATTATCGATCGATTGCTCGCTAAAGATCGTGATCTGCGCTACCAGGATGCAAGAACCTTACTCGCTGATCTGAAAAATCTGCGGCGGGATTTGGATTCTTCACCGATGCCGGTACTCCGCATCGAACTCTTTGGCAACCTGCGCGTTACATGGGGCGAACAGCCCCTCCAGGCATTGAACCAGGGGCGCCTGCAAGGCTTGCTCGCATACTTGGTGATTTATGGCGGCGAGCCGATCTCGCGTGAGTATCTGGCCTTCACCCTTTGGCCCGATTCGGCCGAGTCGCAGGCGCGCACCAATCTGCGGCAGCTTATCCACCTTCTCAAAAGAGCTCTGCCGGAGCATTGCGACTTTCTGGCCGCGGACGCGCAGACGCTAAGCTGGCGCTGCGATCCAAGGTGTGTTGTCGATGTGCTCGATTTTGAGTCGGCTGCGGCTCTCGCGGACGCTGCTTGCGAGCGCCAAGCCAAGCCAGAGGAACGGAAGGCGCTTGAAATCGCCGCAGCGCTTTATGCAGACGATCTCTTGCCAGCGTTCTACGATGACTGGATCAAGCCTAAACGGGAGCAGCTGCGGCAGCGAATGGTGCAGATTTTACGCCGTTTGGTGGAGCTGTTGTCGGAGGCAGGCGAGGCGAGTGCCGCCGTCTCGTATGCCGAACGTCTGGTTGCGATCGACCCACTGCACGAGAACCATTACCGTCTGGTGATGGAATTGCATGCTCGCAGCGGCGATCGCGCCGCGGCGCTGCGCATTTATCACCAGTGCATGCGAGTCCTGCGGCGGGAACTCGGAGTCACCCCCGGAGAGGCAACCCGACGCCTGTTCGAGCGCATCCTGCAATCGCAGACGCTCGAGGAGCGGCCGAGCCGTCAGACGCCCGGGATCTCCCGAACCCCATTTATTGGGAGGACACCCGAATGGGCGCGCCTGCGGGGATGTTGGGGCCGGGCCGAAGAAGGTGGTTCGCTGCTGGTTCTTGAAGCCGGCGAACCAGGAATTGGGAAATCACGACTGGCGGCGGAGTTTTATGAGTGGTGGACAACCCGGAACGCACCGGCGGCGCGCGCACGGTGTTACGCGGCGCGAGGGCAACTGGCTTACGCAGTGGTGGAAGAGTGGCTAAGATCGGAACCGCTGCGGGCGGTTCGGAAGCGTCTCACGCGGGAGCAGCTCCAGCAGTTGGCGCGGCTGCTACCGGAACTGCTTGTCGAGTATCCAGGGCTGCGGCCGCCGGGCGCGGTGACGGATAGCTGGGAGCGCCGCCATTTCTTTGAGGCATTGAGAGCCGCCATCACGGCAGCGGCGGATCCGGAAGCAGGGCGTCCGTTGTTGTTGTTGGTGGACGATCTCCAATGGTGCGATGAAGATTCGTTGGCGTGGGTGCATTTCCTGCTCACATCGGGGGCACGCGGAATCCTTGTGCTGGGGACCGTGCGAACCGAGGAGGCAGCGGCCAATCCGGCAATCTCCAGCGTGACCGCGGATTTGAGGCAGTCTGGAGTGCTGCAGGAAATCGCCTTGGGCCCTTTGAGCGCGGAAGGCACGGCGGCATTGGCGGCTGAAGTCGCGAGCCGGGAGCTGGATTCGGTCTACGTGAACCGCTTGCACCAGGCTACCGGAGGAAATCCTCTGTTCATCACGGAAAGTGTGCGCGCCAAGCTGGAGGATACGAGCCAGACTCCGGATGATGCCGATGTACCCCTGGCCGCCCTGCCGCGGGTGCAGGCGGTTATCGCTGGACGGTTGAGCCAACTGCCCGCGGCGGCGCAAGAGTTGGCTAGCGTGGCTGCTGCGGTCGGCACGGCGTTCTCATTCGATCTGTTGATGAAGGTGACGGACTGGAACGAGGAGAGCGTCATGCAGGCGCTGGACGAGTTGTGGCGCCGCCGGATGATTGAAAGCCACGCGGGCGGTGTCTATGATTTCAGCCACGACCGCCTGCGTGAGGTGGCCTATGGCTGCCTCGGCCCGGTGCGGCGGCGGTTCTGGCATCGGCAGATCGTGCGGGCGCTGGAGGAGGTGCATGCAGGGCGCACCGAAAACATCAGTGCGCAAGTGGCCTCTCACTGCGAAGCCGCGGGTATGGTGGCACAAGCGATCAGCTTCTATGCGCAGGCGGCTGCTGTGGCCCAACGCCGGCATGCAGATAGCGAGGCGGCCGCGCTAGTACGCGGGGCACTCGCAGTGTGCCACGAACTACCGCCGGGCCGCAGCCGCGATACACAGGAACTAGGGCTGCTGGAAACGCTCGGGAATGTGCTGATGATTGCACATGGCTACGCGTCGGCGGAATTGGGGCAGACGTACGGCCGGGCACTTGAACTCTCGCAGTCTCTGGGGCTACGCGACCAAAGGATTACGGCGCTGGCGGGACTGACGTTTTTCCACATCGTGCGGGGTCAGTTCGAACGTACGCTTGAACTCAGCAGGGAACTGATCGCCTTCGCGGAGGGCGCAAAGGAAGCGGCGATCGGCGCCGCTGGCCTTGCAACGGGCCAGTTCCTGCTGGCAATCGGGTTGAACCATCTTGGGCGCATCGCCGAAGCACGGGAAGCGATGAATCTCGCCTGGAACGCATATCGCGAGGCGGAGTCGCCTCTGAGCCTGTTTGCGGGCCTGGATATGCGCATTTTCTGCCGGTCCTACCGCTCGCACATTCTGTGGATCTGCGGGGAGGCGGAGGAGGCAACTCTGCAAAGCGAGGACTCGCTTGCGCTGGCTCGCCGCGAAGCGCATCCTTTCAGCCTGGCGCTGGCGTTGAACTACGCAGCTACGCTGCATGTGTTCGACTGGGATGCGGATGCGGCGCGGGAATGCGCCCTCGAGGCACAAGGCATTTGCCAAAAGTATGCGTTCTCGTATTACCTCGGTTGGAGCGAGGCCGTGCTCGGGTGGGCGATGGCGCAACGGGGCGCCGCAGACGAGGGATGCAGGCGAGTGCTGCGTGGAATCGAAATCATGAAGTCCACGGACGCGCAGCTTCGGCTTCCGTTTTATTTCGGCTTGCTGGCGGAGGCCTACCACGCGGCCCGGTTGACTCCCGAAGCACTGGCGAGCGTAGCTACGGGGCTCGCGTTCGTGAGCACAAACGGGGAGCGGTGGGCCGAGCCGGAGCTGCACCGAGTGCATGGACACATTCTGGAGGAGGCAGAACAGCGCCTGGAAGCGGCCGAGAGCTACAGGAGAGCAGCCGATGCGGCGCGGCAGATTGGATCCCCACCGTTGGCGCGCCGCGCCGAATTCCGGTTGCAGCGTCTGCGGGATGCCCCAGCGGAACGCGTATGAGTGGCGTTCCGCGGCGCACACAAGAGCTCGCCTCACGCTTCGACGGAACGCCCAGCGGCCTCTCTACGGAACGGTCTTGGAACACTCTGGCAAGCAACATTGGATTGTCACCAGAGAGGTGACAGCGGAAGGAGGGGGAAAAGATGTTGAATCCAGGGGAAGTTGCGAACTTTCGTGAGACGCTTCGAGGCGAGCTCATCGAACCCACTGATTCTCGGTATGAAAGCGCGCGGCAGGTGTACAACGCGATGATCAGCCGCCGACCGCAACTGATCGCGGTCTGTGTTGATGCTGCCGACGTGATGGCCGCACTCCGGTTCGCGCGGGAGCACGGTCTGCCAGTGGCGGTGCGTGGCGGTGGGCATAATGCCGGTGGCCTCGGGGTCTGCGATAACGGCCTGGTTGTGGATCTATCACCGATCCGGAACGTCCACGTCGATCCGGCATCTCGGGCCGTGCGCGTTGGCGGCGGATGCACCTGGGGCGAGGTGGATCATGCGACGCACGCATTTGGCTTGGCCGTTCCTTCGGGCATCATATCGACGACGGGTGTCGGAGGACTGACGCTTGGCGGGGGTCTGGGGCACCTCACCCGGAAGTATGGCCTGACCATTGACAGCCTGCTCGCGGCGGACGTGGTGCTCGCGGACGGCAGTTTTGTGGTTGCGAGCGCGGACGAGAATGCCGATCTGTTCTGGGCGTTGCGCGGTGGTGGCGGCAATTTCGGCGTGGTTACATCGTTTCTCTTTCAAGCCCATCCGGTACATACGGTGTGCGCAGGGCCGATGCTCTGGACCTTGGAAGAAGCAGCCGACGTGATGAAGTTCTACCGTCAATTCATTGTGCAAGCGCCGCCGGAGATCAATGGTTTCTTCGCCTTTCTCACGATTCCGCCAGGGCCGCCATTCCCGGAGGCGCTGCACCTGAAGAAGATGTGTGGAATCGTGTGGTGCTACACCGGATCACCAGAGGCGGCCAATGCCATCCTGGAGCCGGTGCGCAGCTTTCGGCGTCCGGCGTGCGAGCTATTCGGTCCCATGCCGTTCCCGGTGCTGCAGAGAATGTTCGACGGCTTGTATCCGCCCGGCCTGCAATGGTACTGGAAGGCCGACTTCGTCAATGAGCTGAGCGACGAAGCGATAGCGCTTCACGTCGAACACGGAACGCGGTTGCCAAGCATGCATTCCACCATGCATCTCTACCCCGTGAACGGAGCGGCGCACAAAACGGGTAACGCAGGAACGGCATTTAGCTACCGCGATGCCGCGTGGAGCCAGGTGATTGTTGGCGTGGATCCAGATCCACTGAGCCGTGACACAATCACTTCCTGGGCACGGGAATACTACGACGCACTGCATCCGTACGGTGCTGGGGGGGCGTACGTTAATTTCATGATGGATGAGGGCGAGGAACGCATACGCGCCACCTATCGACAGAATTATGCGCGACTGGCGCAGATTAAGGCGAAATACGATCCCGACAATTTCTTCCGTGTCAATCAGAACATCAGACCGGCGAGCCCCGTGCCCGCGTAGAGAGACGCAGCGTCGATTAAGATCGCGCGGCTCACCCGCTTTTAAGTGGGGCTTCATTCGATTGAGAATGTCACGTACGGCCCTCAGGTGCTGCAGATCTCACTTAGACCTAAGCCGAGTTTTTGGCCATAACGTGGAAAATTGATAAATACTTGGCAACCAGCGCGGATCTATTCGACCGTAAGACGAGTTCTTTCTGAGTGGCCGACGGTCCGCCCGGAGGTGGTTTGCAGCGGACTCGGCTCAACGAGCGAAGATAACCCCGCCAGTAACAACATTGTCAGGAGTAACCTGATGAGCGGACCTCAATATGCCGATCTCTGCTAGTAGGGTCTTAATCAGAGCCCTACTTTTTGTCGTCGTTCCAGCAACATCCGCCATCACGCTGGCACAAAGCCCCCGAGCTCTGACGGAATCCGGCGCGATATCCGGGGTGCGCGAAAGCGGATTGAATGTCTACAAAGGCGTTCCATTCGCCGCTCCGCCGGTCGGCGACTTGCGCTGGCGGCCGCCGGCACATGTTGCACCCTGGGCTGGCACGCGTAAGGCGGATGCGTTCGCCCCGGCGTGCATGCAAACTGGTGTGTCCATGCCAGGCGAGACGCCGCCGGCAGTGAGTGAGGATTGTCTCTACCTCAACATCTGGACGCCGGCCAAAAGCGTGCATGAGCACTTGCCAGTTATCGTCTGGATATACGGCGGTGGTTACATCAACGGGTCGGCTTCGATGCCCTTGTATTGGGGCGACCGGCTCGCACATAAGGGCGTAATCGTTGTCACGATCGCCTATCGACTTGGTCCGCTTGGCTTTCTTGCGCTTCCTGAGCTCACACGCGAGTCCCCGCACCACTCGTCCGGGAATTACGGCCTGATGGATCAGATTGGCGCACTCGAATGGATTCAGAGGAACATTGCAGCCTTCGGCGGCGATCCGAAAAACGTAACCATCGCCGGTCAATCTTCAGGAGCGATATCGGTCAGCATTCTGATGGCCTCGCCGCTCGCGAAAGGCCTGTTTGAGCGCGCCATCGGAGAGAGTGGCGGCCTGTTTGAACCGCTCCAGCTCGCACCAAAGTACCTGCTGGCGAACGCAGAACGCGACGGAGAGAAGTACGCCGTCTCGCTAGGCGCGACCTCGCTCCAACAACTGCGCCGACTGCCCGCGAGCCAGCTCAGCGGCAATGCTGGCGGCATTGTCCACCCAGTGATCGAACCCTACGTGCTTCCCGTTTCGCCCTATGAAGCGTTCGCTTCAGGGAAACAGAACGATGTCCCTCTGCTCATCGGTTCGAACGCCGAGGAGGCGCGTGCGTTGGTGGATGTCACCCACGTCACGGCAGCCACGTTCGAGAGCGACCTTGAGCACAGCTACGGCGCGCTGCCGCCTCCGCTTGTTGCAGCGTATCCCCACGCTACCGACGAAGATGCGCGGCAGGCGCGGCTCGGCCTCGAGCGCGATCTCCGCTTCGGCTGGGACATGTGGGCATGGGCGAGGTTGCAAGCCGGAACCGGAAAGAACCCCGTCTACTACTACTCATTTCGACAGAAGCCACCGTTCCCGGCCGGCTCTGTGTATGAGGGTTGGGGCGCGAGCCACTTCGCCGAGCTCTGGTATGTCTTCGATCATCTGGATCAAGAGCCCTGGCACTGGAGCGAGGCAGATCGAAAAGTGTCTGAGGAAATATCCAGCTACTGGGTCAACTTCGCGAGGTCGGGCAATCCGAACGGCCCGGGCCTTCCCCAATGGCCAGCGTTCACCAACGCGGACAGCAGGGTTTTGTATCTCGGCGATCCGCTCACCGTTGGTGGGGTGGCGAATATCGATACCCTGAAGGTCTTTGATGCCGTCTACACGAGCGTGCGCGGCAAGCCATTTGCCGCACCGTAATGTCGCTTCGTAAAGAAGCGCCTTGAACAGAATCTCAAACAAAACGTGCTTTATGAATCTCAATGATCGCCCGAGCCATTGCGGAGGAATCGTCCTTCTCGGCATGATCATGCTCGCCCTTGGTTGCCTCCGCGCGCCGGCGCAGACTGCTCAAGCGAACGCACCGCTCAAGCTGAAGCGTGGTCAGGTCACCACTTTCCGGGATCGATGGGGGATGGCCCACCTCTACGCCGCCCGCGAGGAGGATGGCTTTTTCGGCCTGGGCTATGCGACGGCCGAGGATCGTCTCGAGCAGGTTCTGCTGCTGTATCTCGGCGTCAGGGGCGAACTGGCCGCCGCGTTCGGCCCTGGAGCGGTCGGCGCCGACAAGGTGAGACCGGTACTGGGCGGGGAGATAACCGACACGGTCGCCTCCGACCTTCGAGTGAAGAAGTTCCAGATCCTGAAGGAAGCACGCTTGAACATGTCGAAGATCCCGGCGCAATATCATCGAGATCTGGAAGCCTACATAGCCGGAATCAACCAATTCATGGTTGACCACCCCGAGCGCAAACCCGCCTGGGCGCCCGCGCTTGAACCCGCTCTTCCGCTCGCGTTGTTCTGGCAGTACACCCTCGAGGCGGACGCGATTTGCCCTGCCCGCCTCGCAGCGGCGGCGCAGAAGCTCGCGTACGACCCGAGTCCGCTGGCCACCAGCGAAGCCTCGGACGCCTTTGCGATCGGCCGAAGCAAGACCGCGGATGGGGGGATCACCTTCTCTTCGGATTCCCACCATCCGTGGGAGGTCGTGGGAACCCTCTTCTATCCCTGGCGCATGAAGGCGGGTTCGCTGAATGTGCAGGCGTTCGACGTGGCCGGCGCCGCGATGTTTTTCTTCGGCCACAGCAATGACTTCGCCTGGGGATGGACCGAAGCACCCCGTTACACGGGGGACTGTTACTGTATCAAAACTGTAAAAGGAGACCCGCGCGCTTACCTGTTCGATGGAAAGCTTCAGCGGATGGTTGTGACGCCGTACAGGATCAACGTCCGCGGCGCGGCTCCGGTTACGGGTGAGTTCGAGTACACGCGTCACAACGGCGTCCTTTCACCGGTGGTGGAGCGGCGTGGAGACGACGCCTTCGTGGCCAGCTCGGCGTATTTCGACCAGGTCGGCCTTGGAAACGCCGAACTCTACGAAATGGCTCATGCCCGCACGTACGCCGACATCAAAGCCGCCCTAGCGCCGATGGATCTCTATCCCGCCAACTTGATCCTGGCCGGGCGAGATGGGACCTTGCTCTACATCCGGCCTGGCCGTCTTCCGAAGCGTCCGGACGGGGTGGACGTGACCCTTCCCCTCGACGGGTCGACGTCTCGAACAGCGTGGACTGGATTCGTTTCACTGAGCGAAGCGGTGCAAGTCGAGAACCCACGCCAGGACTATGTCGGCAACGACAATGTGAGCCCTGACCGCATGTACACCACACCGATTTTCGATCCTGCAAAATACCCGGCCTATTATGCGTTCGACCCCGGCCAGACCAACACGCGTCAGCTGAGGATGATCGAACTACTCGAAAATGCACATGGGATCAGTGATAAGGTCGCGATCCAGATCACCATGGACGAGAAGGTTTTTGGCGTCGACAAATGGGGGGCCATGTTCAAAACGCTCAAGCTTTCGGACGCCTGGGCCACGAACACCGATCCGGACCTCGCAACGTTCGTTGCGGCCCTCGAGAGTTTCGACGGCGTGTTCTCGAAAGAGTCGCGTGGCGCCCTCTACCACATGGCCTTTCGTAAGGCGCTGCGCTCGGCCTCGCACAAGGCCGCCGGGGAGATCGAAGGCGCTATCGAAGCCGGGCGGCCACTCTCGCCGGCGCAACAGCGGAGCGTGGAGGACGCCGTCCTGGCGGCATACACGTCTCTTCGCCGGGGGTTTGGCACGATCAATCTCGTTTTCGGCGACGTTCACCGTATCGGACGAGGCTCCGAGTCCTTTCCCGTCGGGGGCGCCGCGATCGATTCGTCGCAGGACAAAAGAGAGCTCAACACGGTCGGTGCTTGGGTCACGGAGCCCAGCGCGGCTGAAGCCATGCGAACCATGGCGTTTCGACCGGACGCCAAGAACCCTGCACTGCTCGACGCGTATTGCTGTCAGCGGGTGCCATTCGTGGTCACCTTCCACCCGGACGGGTCGCTGACCTCCTACTCCGAGATGCTGCCGGGCGTGAGCGACGATCCGGCCTCGCCGCACTTTGGCGATCAGATGCGGCTCGCAAGTCAAAAGGAACTGCGACCCGACTATTTCTACTTGCGCGACCTCGAGAAGAATACAGAGTCGCGAATCGATATCGTCGTCACCGGAGCATCGCCGCCGATGGCCAAACCGAGGTGAGAGATCGCTGACTGCAGGGGTAAAGGTTTCCGACTCGTCGCTCGCAAGATGGATTGCTTGATCTTCTGAATCCCACCAAGCGCAAACTTCGAGTGTGACCGTTTTGCCTTTTTGCCAAGGCGCATGGACTTGCTCCTATTCACCGAGAGCTTTCAGAATTAAAACTCATCTCGTCTTCGGGCCGCAGCGACCGTCAAGCCGGCACGGAGATGATACTTACAGCAATTTCGGGCGGATAACGGGCAACCTGGAAGTTGAGCTGGCCTCAGGTCGGGATAGATCCGCCCTGAGGGCGCAGTATTTACGAATCTCGGCTCAGTCCTCGGCAAGTCGGGTTGCCGGAAACTGAGTAGCCGTCCAGCATTGTATGCCCGTTGTTCCTCCGCATCGCAATCCGCACAGACCGGCTTCGGCTTCTATTAACCGCGTGTAGTCGGCAAGGGACGGGTAATCCGTCCCTCGCCATCAAGGTTCGATGCCGAGCTTATCGTTCACGGCAAATCGAAGCTTTTGCTTGCAGCCGAGGTAGTGTTCCGTAGTTTGGATCGACACATGGCCGAGCAGAAATTGGATCTGATCGAGCTCTCCGCCGGCTAAATGACAAAGCCTCGCACATGTTCGTCGCAGATCGTGGGGCGCCAGCTTATCAATTCCGGCAGCCTGGGCCGCTCTCTTGACGATCTCCCAAAGCACCTTTGGCGTCATACCGTCGCCCCAGGTCTTTCCTGACTTGTTGATCGCCCTAAAGAGGCAGCCGTCCTTAATTCCACTCGTTTCAGTCCAGCGATCAAGCGACTCTTTAACCCAGAGTGGAATGGGCACGGTTCGAATATGCCCGGCCTTTCCATGGAGGTCGGCAATCACCCAGTGCTCTTCTCGGAGTTGAATGGATCCGGCCGTAAGACCGAGGAGTTCACCGCGCCTCAATCCACAACCAATCAGAAGAGCGAGGATCGCGTAGTTGCGTCTGCTCCTAAGACTATCCCCTTGAGAGTTCAACAGCAGCGACCGGCCCTGATCGGCAGTGAGCCAGTTGCCCAATCGCACACCGATCCGGCGCACGCCTTTGACGCGGCGGATGCCGGCGGCAAGTTCGGGACTGAGCAAGCCGGAATCGGCGGCCTCGTATGCCACACGCCTGACCGCGGCCAACCGGAGGTTGATCGTTGTTGGAGCGAGGTTTCGATATCGAAGAACAACCGTGCGATTGAAAGCGAGTCGTGGTTCCGAGCAGTACCAGTCGACGAATTCATTTATCGCATGATCATACGTTCGCTGGCCGCTTTTCGAAGTCAGGCTGTTCAGTACGGCAGACTTCGTCTGTTCGAGATCGGGTAGGGCAAGAGATCGCTTCGGCGGTTTCCTCTTTCTCCGGTGCTTGGGCATTCTGGGCGGCCTCCTGCGCCGCCTTCAGTCAGAATTGCCCTCAAACTCCATACTTCGCCGTATTTCACGATCTATCGTCCCGCCGTTCAGCTTCGGGGGCTCGTCACGTGACCACAATCCAAGGCCGGCGCTGATATCCACCACGACTCTCCACTTTTCCGATGTCCGGGTATTTCAGCAACTGTCGAAATGCGCCGTTATTGCGTCCGGATCGCAGGCAATACAGACGGAATACGACTTCAGTGTCTTTGAGGACAAGAGCGATGCAGGAATACGGCGCTAGCGTTCGCCGACATTGGCCAGCGCAAGCACAAAGGCCCGAATCGCCTCCGCAAGTTGATGCGGTTGATCGATCGGTATCAGGTGCCCGCTATTGCGTATGACCTCGATCTTCGCTCCCGGAATTGTTGGAAGTACTTCACGCCGGTGCTGCTCCAAAGGATCTTGTCTGTCCTGGTCTCCCGCTAAAATCAACGTCGGCACGGCAATGTTTCCCACTTCTCCCGAAATGTCTTCGTATGCCAGCGATGTTGGCCAGGCAAGCTTTGCTTCGAGGGAGCGCGCGGCGAAATTGTCTGCCAGGATCTGTTCCTTTAGCGTGTCACTCGGAGGATGAGCGGTAAGAAACGCCATCGCCTCTAGCGCATTCTCGCGGCTATCGTAGGCGTGAAGCTGAGCCTGCCTGGCGGGTTGCGAAATGTTTTGCGGCGTCGGAGTCGCGGGCGCAACAAGCACAAGTCCTGCCAGCCCCGGCGGCCGCTGCGCCGTCAGGAACTGAGCAATCTTTCCTCCCATAGAATGGCCCACCAGAACGTATCGACGCACATGCAGCGCTTCAATGATGTGCCTCGCATCCAGGGCCAGATCTCCAATCGAGTATCCCTGCTCTGGTGCATCAGATTCACCCCATCCGCGCTGGTCGTAGGCGATGCACCGGAAATCTGTCGAAAGCTGCAAGGCGACAGCCTGCCAGGTGCGTGCCGATCCACCCCAATAGTGAAGAAACAATAGCGCTGGTTCGGCCGAACCGCTCTCCAGCACGTTAAACGACAACTCTCCCGCTTTGAGCTTCATAAAAACGTGAATCAGGATCGAGGTGGGAATGCGGCAGACGGACCACCAGTCGCATCAGCCTCATCGCCAAGCTCCATCGCTGCGATGAGATCGTTCTTCACCGTGAACACGTGGAGCACTTCGCTATCCGACAGAACGTCTCCTTGCAGGCTTTTGACGAGTTGGTGCACCCTGACGCGAACCTTGTCTCCCTCTTCCTCGCTGATTGCTATCGGTTCGACGTGCGGATCGAACTCGCCCCATTGTCGCGTCCAATAAGCGCGGATCTCTTCTTTCCCGGCGACTTTGCCACCCTCAGCGTCTTCGTGTCCGCCTGCACCAGCTCCTCGAGCCACGCCATCCCGGGTTTCGTTGGCTCGCCCATTGCCGCATTCGATACGTTCTCCCATGCTTCCCACGTCTTCAGGCGCTCCGCATACGCCGCGCGCGCCCTCGGCAGAATCGAGGTGCCCAGCCCGAGCCGCAGCGGCGGATTTTCCGCGTCGACGAGCTTGAGAATTGCTTCACGGGTCGCTTCCGGATCGCCGCGTTCCACATCGGCGATGTACGCGAGGACCTGCTTCCGGAGCCCCTCATACGTTTTCATGCCATCCGAGATCTTTGCCGCCTTCGCAAACTCGGTTGCATACGCGCCGGGCTCGACCAGCGTCACTTTGATACCGAACGCCTTCACCTCTTGCGCGAGGCTCTCATGAAGCGCTTCAACGGCCCATTTCGTTGCGCAGTAGAAGCCCATAAGCGGAATCGCCGTAATGCCTAGTCCACTCGAGACTCCCACGATGTGGCCGCTGCCCTGCTTTCGCAGTAAAGGCAACGCTGCCTGAATGACCCGCAGCATTCCAAAGTAGTTCGTCTCAAACAAGGCACGAACATCGGCCTCGGTTCCTTCTTCGATCATGCCCACCAGCGAGTAACCGGCATTATTCAAAACAATGTCCAGCCTGCCGAAGTGCACATGGGCTTGCGCCACCGCCTGCTTCACCTGCTCTGTGTCGTTTACATCGAGCGGCAGCGCGAGGACAGCCTCGCCAAAGCGTTGCTTGAGATCGCCAATGTCCTCCACCTTGCGGGCCGTTGCCGCAACTTTGTCCCCGCGCGAGAGGGCGGCCTCGGCCCAGATCCGCCCGAAACCGCGCGATGCTCCTGTAATAAACCAGGTCTTCATGTCAGTCTCCCTTTATCCTTTTCGAAAGTGCTTCGTGAATTACTGCGCCGCCGGTACTGCGCTGAGATATTCAGCCCGTTCAAGATCGGCAATCAATCCTGGACCCGTCGGACGCCACCCCAGCCGCTGCTGCGTTTGCACGCTGGAACCAGTCAGGTCCATACCGGTGAACCTCGCAAACCAGCCGAAATGCCTTTCTGCCGCTTCCGCCGATAGCGATACCACCCGCACTTCCAGCCCGCGGCCGATCGATTCAGCGATGTCGCGCATCGGCACACCTTCTTCGGCTACCGCGTGGTACCGGGCTCCTGGCTCGAGTTGCTCGAGAGCCAGCCTGTACAGACGCGCGGCATCAACCACATGCACCGCCGCCCAGCGATTCTGCCCTTCGCCGACATAAGCAGACACACCCTTCTCGCGAGCTATCGCAATGAGGTAGCTGACAAAGCCCTGCTTGAGCGTATTGTGAACTTGCGGGAGCCGTACGGTTGCGGCGCGGACGCCTCGTTTCACGAGCGCCTCAGCCGTTGCTTCCGAAGCGCGCGGATAGGCGGGGGAAGGCGGCCGGGGATCATCCTCTTCTGTGGCAGGCCGGCCTTGACTCAACGTAGCCAGCCCAGACGTGACAAGCAACGGTCGCTGCGAGCCCTCCAACACCGAGCCGATCGTCTCGATGGCACGCTTGTCCAGCTCCGAGTTCTCTACAAATTTCGAAAAGTCGTGGTTAAAAGCCGTGTGAATGACCGCGTCTGCAGCCTCTGCCCCACGGCGAAGGCTTTCCAGATCCTCAAGACTACCCCGCTGTACCTCCGCGCCAGCCTTGCTGAGAGACTCCGCGCCCGCTTCCGAGCGAGCAAGCCCCAGTACCTGGTGCCCCGCATCCATCAACTCGCGCACCACCGCAGAACCGATGAAACCGGTCGCACCCGTGACAAACATACGCATCTTTTTCTCCTCGCGTTTCGCTAAAATGGAGAAGGTCTCCGTTTGCTTCGATTACCGGAGAGTCCCTCCGGTTGCATATTTTTTTCGAACGGGCCAGATTCGCGTATGACGCAAAAGCGATCCTCGCCATCCAAGCCGCCCCAATTACGCGCCGATGCGCAGCGCAATCGCGAGCGCATCCTCGAAGTTGCCAGGGAGGCGTTTACTCGTTCGGGCGCGGATGCCAGCCTGGACGAAATCGCCAAACAGGCGGGCGTCGGACCGGGCACTCTGTATCGTCACTTTCCTGGACGCGAAGAACTTCTCAAAGCGGTTTACCGGAAGGAATTGGAAAAGCTCGCCGCCGCCGCGCAGAAATTCGCCACCACGCTCTCTCCTGTCGAAGCGCTGCGGGCGTGGCTGTTGTTGTTCGTTGACGCCATCGCTGCAAAACAAATCATCGCGCCGGCCTTGAACTCGCTGTTCGGAGATTACAAGAAAGTGTTTGAAGATTCCCACGCTCTGGTGCAGCAAGCACTTCGCAATCTGGTCAAACGCGGCATCAAGAGCGGCGAAATACGCAAAGATCTCGATTCCAGCGATCTGCTTCACGCTCTGATCGGCGTCGCTAATGTACCCTCCAGCCCCGACTGGCAAAAAAGCGCCAGGCGCCTGGTCGACATCCTCATCGCCGGCTGCCGGCCAATGCAATAACCCGAATAGCCGGCTCCCGAACGGTTGGCAACAGAAGCTCGGAAGAAAATTTGGTCGAGAGCCTCCGTGTACAGAACGAAATTGCCGCTCAGCGGTTTTGAAGCCGGTTGTCCGGACAGTGAAATTCCTCATTACCCGCGAGTAGTCCGGAAGTGTAGATCTGGCATGCCAATCTCTCATCCGCATCATCACGCGAACCCGTGCCGCGCTTTTTTGTGTCGTTTCTCGTAGGCCGATGCCTACCATTCGCGGCAAGATCGCGTTTGGATATACTTCGGTTCAAGGCTGGGGCGGGGGCTCCGGCCAAAAACGGTTCTGCTGAGATGACGCACACTCACCCCGTCACCAGCGGGCGCACCGTGTGCATCGGAGAAGTTTGCGTGAATGGCGACAACGAGAAAAGTCGGGAAGATAGTTCCTGTATGCCGCAGCAGGTTCAGAGACACCCGCTGAGAGTTACCTGTCCCCCCTGTGGCGAAGTGTTCACCGCGGACGATGAAGAGACGCTGGTGGCCATGGCCGTCGAGCATGCGCGGAAGTTTCACGACATAAATCTCCTCGCGCAGTACAAGCCTAATGAGTTGCGGGCGCTGGTTCGGCACGAGAATGACACGTATTGGTCCCGGATTGCCCATCTCATTCCGGACGGACAAGTGAAAACGGTCCTCGATGAGAAACTGTGCCAACGCGAGCGCGAGATCGTCAGTTACGTCGTCCACGGCTTTGCGAACCGGGAGATTGCAGACCGGCTCTGCATCAGCGAACGGACCGTATCCACCCATCTCGTGAACATCTATGACAAGCTGAACGTCCACTCCCGCGCCGAGTTGGCTGCGATCGTTCGCGCGGCGGACCGGATCATCGAAGCGGCCGTCCGAGGCAACAGCAACCAGGAGTATGGGCCATTCGTGCACGCGAACGGCCCGAAGTCGCGGTAGACACCGGCGTTCGGCGGCTAGGCTCAGCGCTGTTCAGTGTGCTGGCATCTCAAGCAATTCCATGTCGTATCTTTCCACCAGTTGCCGGAAAGCATCTGGATTCGGCGGACCTGCCGGCGGCCGATCGAGCGGCGAGCCTCCCTCGGCAAAGAACCTTTCGAACCCTGGGCACGAAAACAGCATCAGCATACGGGCCGGCGTGTCACCGCCAACTACGAACTTGTGCGGAACATTCTTCGGCGTGTAGACGAAGTCTCCTGCATGGGCCGTAACCGTTTCGTCCCCGCACGTCAACTGAACGGTGCCATCTAGAATGTAGAATGCTTCAGCTTCGTTATGGTGCACATGCAAGGGTGCGCCGCTCCCGGGCGGTTCGGTTGACTCGACGATGCTGAACGACCCGTCAGTCGTGCTGGCCCCCGCGATGATACGGACGGTGCCCTTTGGCCCCCAGCGGAATGTTTTTCCCTCGCCGGGTCGCACCACCATGGCTCCGGCGGTGGCGGCTACGTTTGAACGATTCATGACCCTCCTTATGTGCGCGACCGCGTCTGGGCCGCTGATGAGAATTCTAAAGCGCCTAGCTCCCCCGGCCAATCGAGTGAATGACGTATTTTGCGGCTCCGCGGGCTGATCGGGCGGATCTGTTCGAGCTTAAGCCAGCTAAGCTGTTTCAGGTCCGCAAGGGGCGAGTTATCCGTCCCGGACGGAATTCCAGAAATAGATCCGCCCTGGTCCGGCAGTGTAGATCTATCCTTGGAATTTCACTTGGACGGGAAACGCGCGACGCTCCCTTTGGGGTGTGCCGGCGACATTGGCTCAATGCACGGGATGCCGAATTCTCGTCAAAGTGGATTACGGAACAGTGCGGCGCTTTCGTTACTGATCTGGGACAACCTGGCAACTGCACGTAAATTCAGAGACGTACGACAGGATAGCGAACGGTAGCAGTCTCTTTGTGCTCTTGCGTACATGCTCCTAAGAGCATTTCCGGCAGGCCATTCAGTCGAATCATCCAAGACCTTCCGAACCCAATGTCGATCAGCGTTGCATCGCAGCAGGCCGCAGTCGCGCGTGAGCTGTCGGTCTGGTCGCTTCCACTTGTGCCAAC
Organism: Bryobacterales bacterium KBS 96; assembly: GCA_000381625.1. GTDB lineage: Bacteria > Acidobacteriota > Terriglobia > Bryobacterales > Bryobacteraceae > KBS-96. The sequence goes on along the minus strand of KB906767.1, from coordinate 3,455,521 downwards.
CGCGGCGCGACGATCGCGTTCGGGAACAATCCGCCAAAAACCACAAACAAAACGCCTGCCGCTAAAATCCACTGCTCACGCGGAAGCGCATCGGCGATCACCGTAAAACCCGTACGGCGCTTGCCCAGGAATAGCCGCGTAAACAAGCGGAAAAAGCTCACGGCGTTCAAGGCAATGGCTATGGGCAGCAGTAGTCCCGTTTGTGGGTGAGACTGTAGCGTTCCGTGAATCAAAAGATCCTGCGAACAGAAGCTAAGCGTGCCCGGCAGGCCGACCAGCGCAAGACCGAATATCAGAAAGAACACCGCCAGCCGCGGAGCGTGCCCGGCTAAACCGAGATGGGTGCCGGCGGTCAGGTTCTCGCCGAAACGAACCTCCAACAATCGCAAGACACCGAACAGGCCCATGGTGGAGACCGACACCACAATCCAGTGAACCAGCGCTCCGGTGATTCCTTCCGTCGTCCGGCTTTCAAGTCCAGCCAAAATACAGGCGGACTGGCTGAGCGCGAGGAATGCGATCAGCCGGCGCGGCTCATTCTCAGACAGAGACCGGATGGCGACGTAGAGCGCAGTGGCCAGGGCGAGATCGGAAAGCAGGGGAAAAAGATTTTCGATCGTATGAGGAAACACCGGCACAATGAATTTTGCCACGAGCAGCGCGCCGAAATGGCCATTCAGCAGAAGAGCGACGGGAAGCACAGGGCCGCCCTCGATGGCATCCGTCACCCAGGCGTGCGCGGGGCAGATTCCTTTACGAAAAACTACAGCAACCACCAGGAGAGCAAAAGCGGCAATCCCACCGGGACCTTTTCCGCGCAACTCGTGGATCGTTAAGGAATGGCTGCTCGCCGCAACGATGCCAATAGCCAGCGCGAGGGCGAGACTAGAAACGAATAGGCTTACGCGCGGCCGCCACAGAGCACGGAACAACCGCGGCAGATAGAAGGGCACGGTAGTCAAGATCCAGGCGGCGAGCAGAACAAGCAAGTTCTCGGTTGCGTAGCCTAGCAGCGTCGATCCAAGCAAAAAGAGGATTCCGCCGATGGTGGAGGAGTTGCAATCGCGACGCGGTAGGACAAGTATCGCGCCAAGCGTAACGGAAGAGAACAGGACCATCAACGCCGCATTCAACGATTCAGCCGCCGATGTTGTATTCAGCAGCAGCGTGCTTGCGACAAGGGAAATGAACGACGCGCTGAAGCCAAGCGCGCGCGCCTGACACTGCGTAATTGCAGCCATGATCGCCGCGAACCAAGGCGCCGAGATCGCAAGAACGATGAGAACCAACGAGGAATCAGACATCAGTCGCCTCGCACCCCGGCGTCGACCGGAAGAGAAATCGCCGGTTCTTCACGCCTCTTCGTAATCTCGCTGAAGGCAATGCCGTCGAGCTTTGCAAAAACGCGCGACAGCCACAGGAGTGGGTCGATCACAAGCCTATCGAGAATCGTGTCGAGATGACCGCGATCGAGCGCCCACCGGTAGAGCCACAATTGAAAACGCTCCGGGAAGAACTCTCCCAGATGCTTTCCGGTCTGTGCGAGCTCGCCTCCGGCCGCGGAGTGCATTTGATGATAGTCGTGAAGCATCGAAGGAGCGCGCAGGAACTGCAGTGTCCGAACCGTGGCGTGCCCGAGAGTGTGGAGCACGGCAACCCACGTCCAGCCGATTCCAATTTCGACGAAGATCACACCCACCTGGGTCAATGAAGCGTAAGCGAGGGATGTTTTCGCATCCGCGGTTGCCCGGCCGACGATAGTGCCGTGGATGGCCGTCAATACGCCGATAAGAATCACCAGCGCGGAGGCCAGTCCGGAATGGGCCAGAAGCGGGTGAGCGCGGACCAACAGATAGGCGCCGGCATGAATCGAGATAGCGCCGTAAAAGATCGCGCTGGATGGGGTGGGACCCTCCATCGCGCGTGGAAGCCAGCCCGAGAACGGAACTTGCGCCGCCTTACCGGCAGCCGCAAACAGCAGAAGCAAACCGACGACCGCTGCCCGCGCTGCCGTTAGCTGAGGGAATCCCCCAGCGAACGAAGCGGTGCCGGCCCATTGATGCATAACGACCACGCCGAGGAGCAAACCGATATCGGAGGCCCGATAAATGGTGAAAACGCGAAGAGCGTTTTCGACCGGCGCCGGCCGCTGCTCGAAGAAAGCGACCAGCAGGACTGAAGTGATGCCGACCACTTCCCATCCGGCTATCAGCAAATCAAAAGAACCAGCGGCAAATGCGAGCAAGGATCCGAACGCGAAAAGGAGCAGCAGCAGATAGAAGCGCAGAAATCCACCGTCGCGATGCAGGTAGGTGGCCGAGAATTGTCCGATGAGTCCCGAAAGGACAACCGTCATGCCGAGGAACGGCAGAGAAAGCCGGTCCGCCATCAGAACAAGCGGGAAGTGGTATTCGCCGACGGCAAACCAATCGCGGAATTTGATCACGACGGGACCGGCGCCAACGTTCCAGATGATCGCCGCAAGCGCGAAAATGGACGCCGCAAACACGATTCCGGTTATGCTGGATACGACACGTTCTTTGGGAACCCAGCCCAGCAGCCAGAGCAAGGATATAACGGTGAACACCACGCCGGGCGCCAGGACAACGAAGAGCAGGAGAGCTTGCGACAGGTCCAATGTTTATAGGCCTTTCGCTTGCGTTTCAATCCAACACATGGCGAGATGTTCGAGCTTGCCTTGATACCACTCGGCAGAGGAGAAGGCCACCGGCAGACGTTCCACGGGCCCGTTGAATTCCTCAAAGCCGGCGTCTCTGCAGACATGGACGCGGCCCGATGCCGGATCGATGGTTGCGAAACGGACCCAGCGGTTTTTTACCAACTCTTGCAGCCCAGCGCTTGCATCGATGACTTTTGTAAGCCGTTCCGGCGTTGTCTCAACGGCAAAAAGCCCGCGCACCGGCTCGTGAATCTCAACCATCTGCCAAGGCAATCCTGTTCGCAAATCGCTCGCGTGCCCGTCCATCACACCCACCAAGCCCGTGATATTATGCGGTAATTTTGTGCCGCAGCCGTAGCGGTAGTTATCGACAAAAGAGAAGTAGTATTCCAGACTGATACCTGCACAGACGGGCACAACGGCGGCCAGCACCTGCGCCAGGCTCTGGTCATCAGTATCCTGATTCGCGTCATAAGAAGCCAGAAATGACCGCCTGTCCAGAAAGAGCCCGCGTGTAAGGCTGCGCCTGCCGATCACGCAAAAAGCGTTCGTGCAATGCCCATACTCGGGCCGCGGCTCGGCAAGATGTTCGCTGCGCTCTTCTACGTGAGCGAGGGCGGTAGCGGGCGAAGCATTTGGAGGACACCGCTCAAACCGGCGCGCCCGTTCCTGCGCGTTGCGTGCTCTTGCCTTATCAAGCGAGTCGCGAACGCGCTCCAGATCGATTCGATGCGTGGCGGGAAGTGCATCGACGTCGTATAGTTCCACGTCATCGCTGCAACTATCGTGATAGCCGCCGATGAACCAGACATCGTTCGGGATCTCGATGCTTTGCTGCCGCAGCGCCTGACGCACTTCGGGCCGGTTCGCCATAGCTGCGAAGAGCCGCGCATTGGGTCCGCCTCGGCGTCCCCCGCACGCTCCGCAATCGTGCGCCGATTCGTGCGGGTTGTTCAGACTTGTTGATCCGTGGCCGAGGACAACCACAATGCGCGCGAAGCCGCGCTTTAAGCCAGCCGGCCCCAAAATGCCTGCCACGATCGCAGCTTTTTCTTCAGCGGCGAAGCCGAGAAGTAGCCCCGCAACCGCCTCTTGCGATTGAACGGTGTTCCGCATGAATGCCAACTCTGTCCGCGGCTCGGGCAGGAACGCCTTATTCAGCCGTTCACGAAGTTGGGCGTAACGCCTGGGCGCGAGTAATTGACCAATCAGCGGAACCAAGGACAACAATCCAAGCGTGGCCGTCGAGAGCCAGCCGCGCATGAGCGTCCTCGATGACACAAACCAATTCTGCATCAGCCATCCGACCAGCCGTCTGCGCAGGCGGCGCCTTTCGTGCAATGCGTTGTCTTCCGCTTTCGGCCGCTCGAGAACGGTGTGCCGAGGCTTCACGGCCACCGGGCAAAACGCGGCCCCATGTGGGTCATCGATCCCCTTGTAGTTCACCGCTACGCCATAGAACCCAGCCGCACTGAACGTCTCTAAGCCCGGATCTACTTCTTCGAGCGCACGACGCATCGATTCCTCGCGCTCATCAATGCAGAAGAAGAGTTGCGCGGGAGGCCTTGATGGAACTTCGGATAAGCCCCGATACTTCCGATTGCTCGCCAACCCGCCCAGGACCTGGCGTTCGTGCCAACGCTCATAGGCAAGGTGGAGGATGCGGCGGCGCTCCCAGCCGTTACAGGCTTTCACTTCGCTCACGAATGCAGCCCACTCGTCATCCGAAAGTATTTCTACTTCGCCGGCGGAGAGCGAGACAACACGAGCGGCATCGTACACGCGGGCGGTACGGCTTAGTCGGCGCCTTTCTTCCGTCTTGAGCGGGTTCTCCGGCGGATGGGGTTCCGCCGCACCCCTCTGCGAGGCGACGCGGGTCATGGTCAAACGAACCGCCAGAAAGTCCATCAGCGAACAGGGCAGGGATTTGTGAGGAGCGAGTCTCGGGTCCACTTCTAGCCTCCGCATCAATCCCGCCCAACCCGGCAAGGCGAGCAGCTCGGTCTGCAGGATCTTATGCCAATCGCCTTCACGGAAATGCCGGGAATCGAGGTAATCGAGCACGGCGTCGCATGCGGAAAAAGAGAGGCATGCCTGACGCCGGAACTCTTCATCCAAGCCGGTCAGATATCGCGGGAAGACGCCAAGACGCTGCGAGAGCAGCAGCCGGACGCCTTCATAGAATCCCAACTCGCGGTTAGGCATGGACCAATAGGCGATGCCCTGATCCAGGAACACAGCGCACAACCGGATCAGCCATGGGTGGATGACTTCGTCCACGGGGCGCGCCGGCTCGGGTTCCGGCTCATGCGCCACAGTACGGGTAAAACAGGCGCTAAACAGCGCATGCAGCGCCGGCTGGCGGAAATCTCCGGCCAAGTCACCCTGTTCGGCGCGCCACATAATGGTAGCCGCGTCGAACTCTCGCACGCCCGGCGTGATCATAGCTCGGCGCAGCGAGCGCCGGCTGAGGCGCGGAAAAACGATCGCGTCGGGTTCGCTGTTGAGTACCGCGTCGATATCTTCCAGATGGATGCGGCCACGTGCGAGCTCGGCGCGGTACGCGACTTCGGCCATATAGGGTTCGGCGCCGAAGATCTGAGCGGCCTCGATCACGGCTTCTTCGAAACGTAAATGCTGGAATGCGTGCAGGGTGTTGTGATGGATGAAGACCCCGATGGGACCCTGCATCGGAAGCAAGTGTGCCGCGTGGTTAACCACCTCGTGCAGCCGGGAATGCCGTGGGTCCATCAAACCGCCATCTCTGCCCAAATTTCCACGGCCATCATCTTCGGACCTTATCGGCTTTGTCGATCGCCCTCAGGGTTGCGAGCACCTCGCTCATATGAGCGTGGAAGTATTGACGCATGATGTCGAGAATTTCAAGAATGCGACGATCGCGAACCGAGTAGAAGACCTGATTGCCGGCTTTGCGGTTCACGAGAATATTCTTCGCACGCAAAATCGCCAAGTGCTGCGAGGCGTTCGCCTGCTCAATACCGAGCCGCTCAATAATAGTGCCGGCCGAAAGCTCCCCTTCTCTTAGCTGCTCCACAATGGCAATACGGGTGGGGTGGGCCAGAGCCTGAAAAAAATCAGCCTTAAATTGACGGAGTGCATCCTGCATTCAAAATTATATATTGCAAATATTCGATATTTGGAATATACCATGGATACTCAGGCCGATGGTGCCTGGTTTAACCGCGATAGTCGAGTTCTCCCCGGGAAAACGCTTCTCGCACGCGGATCAGTACCGAAAATTCTGATTGTGACTGGAATGCCACTTGGTCGTGCAACGCGCGAGTCGTATATGTGGACCCGACACATTCCGGCCGGCAGTGTTCGGCACTACAGAAGTTGAGACCGGCAAACAAGGTTGTTGGAAATGCAATTTGTTCGCTGAACGAGCATTGTTCAGAATTGAGTCACAGCAACATCCCAAAGGAAAGCGCCTTCTACGAGGCGCATTCCCGGCTGAGCGTGGAGAGCTGCTGTAAGTAACTCGCGGCTTCCTGCGCTTTGCTGGCTGCGGCGAAAATGGCTTTCTTATCGCCCTTTAGGACTTTCAGCCAGGAGCTCAAATACGGGGCATGATCGACACGCGGTTCAGATTGAATTTGCAGCTCCGCGCATATATAGCACGAAGTAATCTCAGCGATTAATTCTTCCATACTATAGCGCTCATCGCCGAAGCGGCCCGAAAGATCGCGATTCAATCGAAACGGCGCTCCGGACCAGTGAGCGCATTCATGGGCAAGCGTACATACGTATCCTTTCGGTGACTTGAACTGCGCAAAGGCCGGTATTTGAATGAAGTCGCCTGCTGGGGAATAGAACGCGCGATCGCCGCCGTGCTTAATCACGGCAGGAAGGCTGGCAAAGAAGCGGTCCGCATTTTGAATCCGCTCGGATTCTGGCAATTGTTCCGCGACCTGCGGAATGTAGCCGTCCACTTGGCTGGCATTGAACACGTGATAGCAGCGTGCAAAACAATGTGGCCGATCTTCTGGAGCGTCGGAATCTTCTTGCTGTTCTTCCGCGCGGTGGTAAAACTTCCAGAAGACGACGGTTGTGCTGCGTTCGCCTTTGCGGACTTGCGCGCCCGCCTCTTGCCACTGCCGGTACGTAGCCCACTCGTTGGACGTATATGCATGCTTCTGAGCGGTAGCCCACAGCATCAGAATGTTTACGCCCCGGTACGGCTTACGATTCGCCGCATTCAGCGGAGCGGACTGTGCGTGCCACGGCATCTCGTATTTGCCGACGCCTTCTTCAACGGCGGAAACGATGGTGTTAGTGATTTGTTCGTAAACGTCAGCTTTTGACTGATTGGACTGCATGAGCGATCTCCTTCGGTGCTGGCTGCACCTACGAAGAAGAAGAGCTGGCGAGGTCAAGGCCGAAGCGGAGCGGAGTGCAATTCAGCCTTGACCCGGCAGCTAGGATGGGAAGACTAGCAGCAGCACGCAGTTTTTGGATACATCCCTCGCTTCAAATGCAGGTCAAGGGTTATTCGCAGCATTCTAACGTCGAGCTTTCTTCAAGGTGGATTTTGTCCTCCGGGAAACGCGCCTCAACGTATCTGGAATACCAAACAGCAAGCTCAGGACGCCGAGAAGGATGAAAGAGACGATCTGTCGACATATTTTGATGCTCGACTTGTCTCTCTAAAGGCGCTTCTTAAGAAATCGGCCGCGTTCATGGTGAACGACGGCAAGAAAACAAGCCCCCAATACATCTAACGAAAATCGTGCGACGGAATAACTGCAAATGCCACCAGTCCACGAATACGGCCGGCCTGGACGAGAATGATACCGTCGACGTTTTGCAATGTACCCTCCAGTAGCAAGTAGGGTGGGGTCGTTAGGATAACGCGGAACGCGTCAAATTCTCCGGCATAACAAATGATATTGGCAATGCCGGTCTCGTCTGCGAGCGATAGAAACACGATCCCTTTTGCCGTTCCGGGCCGTTGCCGCACGATGACGTTGCCGGATTTCCATTGGCGTGCCATTCTCGAAACAGACTAAATCGCGTGGCGGGATAACACCCAACCGATTCATCTCGGCAGGACGATAGGTCATTGGAATGGGCCGTTCATTGGAGAGCAGGGCGTATATTTCCCACCGTACACAAATAATTCTGAGTAGCTTCGTCCATCTTCTTATTGCCGCAGAGTTCCTACGCTCCTCGCTTCCCGCAACTTCGGAATTCAGTCTAAATTGCAGGAGAGTCCAGGTGTGGCGCGCCTTTGCGGTCGCAAACGCACAGAAGAGATTACCGGAGACGCTTGAATTGGGCCTTTCCCACAACGCTCGCTCGCCCGTCGGGAGTTGCCGGTAGCTTCTGTTTTGGACCGACTCTCAGGCAAGTCAATGGCGTGACTAGACCAGTCCACGTTTGTGCAAAGCGAGCCTATGTGGACACCGATGCCTTTTCCCCTAGCGGACATCGTTCTCTATGAAAAGATGAGAGCAGCAGCGACACGACTTGATAAAGAGGCATAGCAATTGCTCATAGGAGGCAGGTGGCAGCGTGAAATTCTCAGTACTCGCTCTCGATTACGATGGCACAATTGCCAGGGATGGCGTTCTTGATCCCGTCGTGCGCGGGGCCATCAGCGAACTTCGCGCGAAGGGCATCGTCGTACTCATTGTCACGGGCCGCATTCTCGATGAGTTGCGCCGCGTGGCCGGTGACTTGCATTTCGTAGATGGTATCGTCGCCGAAAACGGAGCGGTAATCGATTTTCCGGCAAGTGGATATTCGACGGTTGTTGCGAAGCCGGCCCCGCAGAGTTTTCTCGAGGAGCTGCGACGAGAAGGCATTTCTTTTAAGGCCGGGCAAACCATTGTCGATACCGACGCCGCTAACGCCCCACGAGTGCTGGAAATACTTCGCCGTCTCGAGTTGCCGCTGGTGCTAGCGTTCAATCGTGGCCGTCTCATGGTTTTGCCGCAGACTATTAGCAAGTCGACGGGCGTGCGCGAGACGCTCAAGATTCTGCGTCTGTCGCCTCACAATGCGGTAGCTGTAGGAGACGCGGAGAACGACCATGAGCTATTGCAGGCCTGTGAAGTAGGTGTCGCCGTCGCTTGGGGCAGTGAAGCCTTGAAAGCTTCTGCCGATTATGTGCTGCCTGGAGAAGGCCCAATAGCCGTCGCCGGCTACATGCGAGATCTCGGCAACCAACGCTTGGTCCCAATGAGGCAGAAGACACGCCGACGTCTTCTGTTGGGTCATACCGATGACGGGCAGCCCCTTGCGCTCGCGGTACGCGGACGGAACGTCCTCATTGCGGGCGATCCGAAATCAGGCAAGTCGTGGATAGCAGGGTTGCTGTGCGAGCAACTGATCCTTTACGGTTACTGTCTTTGCATCATCGATCCCGAGGGCGACTACACATCTTTAGACGCTTTGCCTGGCGTAACTGTGTTTGGCGGTGCAGATCCGCTGCCGCGGCCACGTGATCTTATGCGAGCGCTGCGCCACCCGGACGGGAGTGTAGTCATCGATCTATCGCATACTCCACACGAAGAAAAGCTGGATTATTTGCGCACGCTCCTTCCGTCTCTGGCGAAGCTCAGGCGCGCCACGGGCCTGCCGCACCGGATCATTGTTGATGAAGCCCATTATTTTTTGCACGATGCGAATGTTCCTGAGCTGCTGGATCTGCAATTGAACGGGTACACTCTTGTGAGCTACCGACCGTCAGAACTCCGCCATGACGTGCTATTGGCCAGCGAAGCCATCGTAGTGACCCGGGAGTCGGATCCTAAGGAAGTTCGCGCGCTTCTTGCCCTGTGCCACTCCTGTGAGCGAGGTGCAAATGAACCCCAGTGGGAGCAGCTTTTCGGAAAGCTTGTCATTGGCGAGGCGATTGCCCTTCCCATGACTGAAGAAGCCGAAGGGCAAATGCGGCGGATCCGGCTAGCGCCCCGTCTCACGCCCCATGTGCGCCATTTCGCGAAGTACATTGATATTCCGGTGACGGCAGGACAAGCTTTTGTGTTCTGGAATAACGGCTTGCCGACCGGGCGCCGGGCACGGACCTTACGCGAGTTCGTGGCGATCACTGAACAGGAAAAGGCGTCAACGCTGGACGGCCATCTGCGCCGGCACGATTTTTCTCACTGGATTTCGGGAGTCTTTGGCGATTATCCGCTAGCGAACATGATGCAGAGTATCGAGAGTGACTACCGCGCTGGCAAGCTCACCGACGTCATCGCGAGAGTGAGCGCGGCGGTCCGCTCACGTTACGAATTTACTGAGCCATATCCAAAGTGTGGCAGCTAGAATGGCGCATTCCGGCATGACTCCAGGCTTCAATTGGCACAAAGCGCAGTTTTGATCGCGCGATACGCCGGAAAAGGTCTTGGATTCACGTTGGCAGTGCGCTTGAAAAATCGCGCGTTTTCGCCTCAATGTTATATGTATTGAGGGTGAAATAGAGAAGCAATAAGGGAATCGACGAAAAGTTCAAGAGCCCAAACATGCCTGGTGGGAAAACTCGAAACGCGTCCGTTCAACTCTCGCTCGGAACTTTGTCCTTTGTCGCCTGCTTTGCGGCTTGGGGTCTGATCAGCTCGTTCGCGCCACAATTTCGCCGAAGTCTGCATCTCACCGCAACGCAAACGGCGTTCCTCGTATCCGTGCCGGTCATTCTCGGCGCTCTTGCGCGCATTCCGGTTGGAATGCTCACGGATCTGTACGGGGGGCGAGTGGTATTCACAGTGCTGATGCTCGTCGCCGCCATTCCTCCGGTTTGGGCCGCTTCCGTATCCAGCTACAACATGCTGGTTGCGGCGGCTTTTTTTCTGGGACTGGCCGGTTCTTCCTTCGCGGTCGGCGTCGGATTCGTCTCGCGATGGTATCCGCCACAGAAGCAGGGGACCGCGTTAGGCGTCTACGGACTCGGGAACATCGGGCAATCGGTAGTGGTGTTTGGGGGACCGGTTCTCGCCGTCACGTTTGGCTGGCAGGCGATTTTTCGCGGCATATCCGCATTGCTGGTGATATGGGCCGTCGTGTTCTTTTTGTTTGCCAGAAACTCTCCTAATGTGCCGCGTCCGCAGGGGCTTAACGAAATGTTGCGCGTCGTCCGCAGCGAACGGCTTGCGTGGGTTCTGTCCGCTTTTTACGGACTCACCTTCGGCGGATTTGTGGCCTTCTCGATTTATCTTCCGACGCTCCTCCGGGATCAATTTCATTTGAACGCGGCAAGCGCCGGATTGCGAACCGCCGGATTTGTTGTGCTCGCGACGCTTTTGCGGCCAGTAGGCGGATGGCTGGCCGACCGGATTGGCGGCGCACAGGTTCTCTCTGTCGTCTTCTTCGGCATTGTCCCGTTTTCTCTGCTACTCGCCTGGCAATCGATTATTCCGTTTACGGCGGGTGCTCTCGGTTGCGCGGCGTTGTTGGGCGTTGGAAACGGCGCGATATTCAAACTAGTCCCGCAGTATTTCCCAAGAGATACCGGCACGGTAACTGGATTGGTCGGTGCGATTGGCGGTCTGGGCGGATTCTTCCCTCCGCTGCTTCTCGGCGCCTTTTCCGATGCTGCCGGCGTGGTCTGGCCCGGTTTCATTCTTCTCTCCTTCGCGGCGTTTCTGCTATGGCGGCTGAATGTGCGTATGCTGCTCTCCGCGGATCGTGCAGTTGTCGAGGCCGCGCCGGTCAGGCAGAGCCGCCGGATGACGCAGGTGCGCGCCACCGTATGGGCAACGGTCTGGACAGGACTTTTAATCGCTGCGATTGTGGCTGGATCGCGAAACCTCGAGAACTTCGATCCGGCCTTAGTCATCTATACATTCGCGGTCATTTTCGCGACTTGGGGCGTGGCGTATCACTACACGGTTTGGCTCGACAAGCCGCCGACGCGCGTCTTCTGGCAGCGGGGCTGGCAGATCGCAAGAGAGCAGGGCTTATGGCGCAGCTTCACCAGCATTTCCTCTCTGTTCGGCGCGAATATCCTGATGCAGACCTTCATTCACCGCCGGTCGGCGCCGCGCTGGTGGATGCACCAGTTTTTGTTTTGGGGGTGCCTTCTCGCTGCAGCCGTTACGTTCCCACTCGTGTTCGGATGGATTTCCTTCACTTCGGCGGCGAACAACCAGATGACCTATGTGGCCCATGTGTTCGGTTTCGCAATTGCTTCCTTTCCCGTGCACTCCATCATGGCGGAGCTTTCCTTTCACAGCCTCGATATTGCGGCAGTGCTCGTGCTCACGGGGATCGTGCTTTCCTTGTGGCGACGTCTGCGGGATACTGGGGCGCAGACATTGCAGTCGTTTTCCGTCGATTTCTTCCCCATCATTCTGCTCTTCGCGATTTCAGTGACTGGCCTCGCACTGACGGTTTCGCAGTTTTGGCTGCGTGGCAGCCTGTATAGTTTTCTCGCAATACTGCATGCCATCACCGTGATTGCAGCTCTCCTGTACCTCCCGTTCGGGAAATTCTTCCATATCTTCCAGCGTCCGGCTCAATTAGGTGCAAAGCTCTATCAACAAGCTGGAGAGCGCGATGACGGCGCGTCTTGCGCCCGCTGCGGCAGGCGGTTTGCTTCGAGAATGCAGATTGACGATTTGAAACGCACCTTGCCGCAACTGGGGTTTGATTACAGCATGCCGGAACCCGCCGGGTACTGGCAGGAGCTATGCCCGCCCTGCAAGCGGAAAACTCTTTCGCGCGCACAACTTCGGATCAAGGAGGAATTGCGCCGTGGCTAGGCCTCCAGCATCCGCGGAACAGCTTCTGGAACGATTCGGACCGCATCTGCACAACACGCCTCCGGGAGGCTGGTCCGACGAATCGCGAAACCCCGCGGAAAAACTGGTGAAGACGCATTGCTGTTTTTGCGGACAACAGTGCGGCATCCAGCTAAAGGTTCGTGAGAACCGCGTGATTGGTTTCGAGCCCTGGGAGGAGTTTCCGTTTAACGAAGGCAAGCTCTGCCCCAAAGGCGTGAAACGCTATTTGCAAGGGAGCCACCCGGACCGCCTTCTCGATCCGTTGCTGCGCGACGAAAAGGTAGCGCCGGATAGCGCTGGTTTTCGCAAGGCGAATTGGGCCGAAGCACTCCAATTCACAGCCAGGCGCATTCGCGAAATTCAAGAGAAATACGGCAAAGACGCCGTAGCTGTTTACGGCGGCGCTTCCCTCACGACGGAAAAATCGTATCTGGTTGGAAAATTTGCCCGCCTTGCAGTCGGTACGCGCCATGTCGATTACAACGGGCGCTTGTGCATGGTATCGGCCGGGGTCGCGTACAAGCTTGCTTTCGGCGTAGATCGCAGTCCGATTCCGTGGAGCGACATTCCCAAAGCGGATGTACTGTTTATCATCGGTTCGAACATTGGCGACTGCTCGCCGATTACAACCGACTATGTCTGGCGCTGCCGCGATCGCGGCGGCAAACTGATCATCGCGGATCCGCGCCTCAATCCGATCGCGAGAAATGCGGATCTCTTTCTGCCGGTGCGTCCCGGGACGGATCTTGCCTTGCTGATGGGCATGCTTCATGTGATCTTGCGGGATGGACTGGAAAACCGGCAGTTCATCGAGGAGCACACGACCGGATTTGAGGCGCTGAAGGAGTCCGTGCAAGCATGGAATCCGCAAGCTGCTGCGGAAAAGACAGGCGTTCCGCCAGACGCCATCGAGAAAGCGGCGCATTGGATTGCCAAAGCAGAACACGCAATCGCCCTGCATGCGCGCGGAATCGAGCACCAGTCGAAGGGAGTGGAAAATTGTCTGGCGGTGATTAATCTGGTTCTTGCGACCGGCCATCTGGGGCACGAGGGCTCCGGTTGCGCGATGATCACCGGCCAAGGCAACGGCCAAGGCGGACGTGAACACGGGCAGAAGTGCGACCAGTTGCCCGGGCAGCGAATGCTCACCGATCCAGCGGCGCGAGAGCATGTGGCTAGAGTATGGGGCATCTCTCCCGATGAACTTCCGCAGCCGGGGTACACCGCCGAAGAAATCATGGAGGCGATTCATCGCGGCGAAATCAAAGCTTTGCTCTCCATGTGCTTCAACCCTCTCGTTTCTCTGCCCGATGCAAACTACACGCGGGAGGCGCTCGACAAACTTGAGTTCTTCGGAGTGATCGATTTCTTCTTATCGGAAACCGCGCATCATGCGGACGTGGTGTTAGCCGGCAGCCTGCAAGAAGAGGAGGAAGGCTTGAGTTGCAATACGGAGGGGAGAGTGATTCACATCCAGAAAGCCGTGGATCCGCCGCCCAATGCACGGACGGATACCTGGATATTGTGCGAACTGGCGAAGCGCCTGGACCGGGCCAAGTTCTTTCCCTTTCAGACTTCTCGCGAAGTTTTAGATGAACTGCGCGAGGCGTCACGAGGCGGCCACGCCGACTATTACGGCATCACTTACGAGCGCGTGGACGAACACATGGGTCTTTTCTGGCCGTGCCCGTCACTCGACCATCCGGGAACGCCGCATTTGCTTGACGGCGCGAAAAGCTTTCATCCTGACGGCAAGTGCCGGTTCGTCACAACTGAATGGCGGGAGAGCGGCGACCCCGTCGACGAGCAATACCCCGTCTATCTCACGACGGGCCGCGTCGTCAGTCAATATCTTTCCGGCACGCAAACCCGCCGCCTGGGAGGGCTGGTGGATATTTATCCCGAACCGCTGCTTGAAATCCATCCGCGCCTCGCGCAACAGTATGGAATCGCGGATGGAGACGCCGTCACCCTCACGACCCGCCGCTCGGAAGTCACCGTGCGCGCGCTGGTGACAAAAACGATACGGCCGGACACCGTATTCATTCCATACCACTGGCCCGGAAAACGGAGCGCCAACCGGCTGACTCATCGGACGCTCGACCCGCGAAGTAAGATTCCGGAATTCAAAGTGTCGGCTTGCTGCATCAAGAAAGCTTCTCTCTCGGAGGAGTCAATTTAATGTTCGGCTACGAATTTTACGTCGATCCGTCGCGCTGCATCGGTTGTCAATCGTGTGTGGAAGCTTGCGAAGAATGCGAGACGCATCGCGGCGTATCGATGATCAACTTCGATTACCTGGACCGGTATGAAACAGCCAACACCGCTGCATACGTGTGCTGGCATTGCGAGGAACCCACCTGCGCCATGGTGTGTCCCGCAGACGCCATTAAAGTGGGCGAAGATGGAGTCGTCCGCTCGGCATTGAAGCCGCGCTGCATTGCTTGTTCGAATTGCGTTCTGGCGTGTCCCTTTGGAATACCGAAGATCATCCCAGAATACGAGCAAATGATGAAGTGCGATATGTGCTACGACCGCACTTCGGTCGGCAAACGGCCCATGTGCGCCACCGTCTGCCCCAGCCAGGCGCTCAGCTATGTGAAACCGGAGCAAATCGCGAAACGGCGTGAAGAACCCACAAACCTCTTTGTGTTCGGAAACCAGCACGTCAAAACGCGCGTGCATATGATGACCCCGCCCGGCACGGATGCCGTCTCCATTGACGTAGTCGATTACATGTGGGAGGGACACCTTGGCCAATTCGGGCGATAAACCGGCTGCCAGAAATCGTGAGTCTCTCTGGAAAGACGAGTTTTCGATATTTCAGGAACGAGAGCGATTCGTCAGCCGCCGCCAGCTGATCAAATTCCTGACGCTTACGAGTCTCGGAATGTTCGTCGGCAATGTGTGGATCCTCTTTCGATCCTGGATGCGCCGCGATTCGACGTTCCCGCGGCAAGAGATTGCGCGAATCGGCGAGATCCCGGTAGGCGGCGTGAAGCTGTTCCGTTATCCCAATCCGAAAGAGCAGTGCCTGCTCGTCCGTACAAGTGAAGACAACTACGTCGCTTACTCGCAGAAATGCACGCATCTGTCGTGCGCTGTTTATTATTCCCGGGAAGATAATCAGTTGATCTGTCCATGCCATAACGGCCGGTTCTCCATTCGCGATGGAGCCGTCATCCAAGGCCCTCCGACTCGAGCCTTGCCCCATGTCATTCTGGAACGCAAAGGCCAGGAATTGATCGCGATTGGCATGAGCGGGAAACTCGAAAGTTGAAATGCGGAGAAGAACTACAGCTCTCGATGGCGTGGCGGCGCTGCTCATCCTTTTGCTGATGGTGCAGATCTGGCTGCTTTCCGCGACTCTCGATGCTTACCTGGCCGGGCACACCGATGCGGCATTGCCGGGAGCCATCTGCAGCGGGCTAATCTTTGTGGCGGTGGCCGGATTGTATCGGTTCGTGCAGCGGCTCGACCGCGCGCGATAGCAACAAACCACTCGATCGAGGAGCCATCCAATCGGTAAGCACCTGAGCGGTTTCGCTCAGATGTTTGCAAGTTGCCGCGTTATGTGGCGCAGCGCTCGGAGTTCGACCTTGTTCTTTGTAGCGGATCCATTTGGCATGGGACTTGCGATAACCAAGGCGTACCAGATTCGGCATGAAGCGCTAAGGGAAATCATTGGCGCCAATAGCGAAACACCAACCGGAGCCACAGATGAAATTCGACCACATTCTCTTTCCAGTAGATTTTTCAGACCATTGCCGGGGGCTGAACCCGGAGGTGGAGTGGCTCGCGGGACGCTTTGGGTCGCGAGTCACATTGATGCATGTGTTTGAAATACCAACAAGCTGGTATGGCGCGGGCGAAGCCTCGCTGATCAATGCAGATTGCCTCCGTTCTTTTGTGGCATCGGAAGAACAGTTGCTGAAAGATTACCAACTCAACTTACCGGAGAATCGCATCCAGCGCGTCCTCGCTGAGGGCGGCCCAGCCTGGAATATTACGAATTGGGCAAGTGAGCACGACGTCGACCTGATCATGATGGGCACGCGCGGCATGGGAAAAATCCGCGGACTTCTGTTGGGGTCGGTTGCCGCCAAAGTGATCCACGACGCTACCTGCCTGGTCTGGACAAACACGGTGATGCGATCCAAGCCCCGCGAGCCGCGCGATTTTAGAACGATCATCTGCGCAGTCGACGCCACGGACGAAGCCATTCCTCTGTTACGTTTCGCGGATGCTTTGGCGCGCGAGCTTGGAGCCAAAGTCCATGTAGCGCACGCTGTCCCTGAAGCCGAAACACGGCCCAGCAAGTATTTCGATTTTGACCTGCATGCCTATTTAATGGATTCGGCGCATGTGGCGATCTCCAAGCTGCAAAGAGAAGCGGGAACCGAATTCCCGGCGAGCATTAAAGCGTCTCTAATTGCCAATGCAGTATCGGAGGCCGCTCTCGATCAAGACGCCGATCTGATTGTCATCGGGCAAGGAAAAGCACAACAAACGTTTGGGCGTTTGCGTACGCACGCCTACCAAATCATCCGCGACGCGCCTTGTCCCGTTCTCAGTTGTCTACCGGACCGAGAGGCTGTATCCCTTCATCCTGAAACGCAAGCGATCTCTCAAAAAGAAAAGGAGGAGCATAGCCTCAGTTGAGTCATGCAAAATACGATGCGGAGAATTCTGATGTTCAGTTGCCTATGAAAGTCGTAAGGCCGTACTTTTTCATTTTGTAGCGCAGAGCATCTCTACCAATGCGGAGAAGACGGGCTGCTTCTGACTGGTTCCCGGAAGCGTTGGCTAAGGCATCGGCAATCATACGCTTCTCAGTGTCTTCGAGCATCGAGGCCGGCGAGTCACTCTCCGAAGCGATCGCAATCGCAGTGCTGGATGCAGACTGCTGACATCCGCTTCGAACGTGTTCGGGACTCCGAACAGATTCAGGCAAATCGGCCACGTCAATCATATCGTTGAGAACCATCATGCAGGCGTGGCCGATTGCATTCTCGAGTTCGCGGACATTTCCCGGCCACTCGTACCGGCTGATCGCAATGCTGGCGCGTTGCGTCATTCCCCTGATCGGCTTATCGAATTGCTTTGAAAACTTTTCAACAAAATGCCTGGCCAACAGCGGCAAGTCCTCTTTCCGTTCCGCGAGAGACGGGACTCGCAGTTCCACCATCGAAAGACGATAGTATAAGTCCTCGCGAAAGCGCCCGTCCCGAATCATGGCGCGGAGATCGCGGTGTGTAGCAGCAATCACGCGGAAACTCACTTTTCGTGCCTGCAACGATCCCACCCGCTGTACTTCCTGATTCTGAATCGTGCGTAATAGTTTGGCTTGCGTGCTCAGGGGCATGTCCCCGATCTCATCCAAAAAGAGAACGCCATTACTGGCGTGTTCCACCAAGCCGACCTTATCATGCGTGGCGCCGGTGAACGAGCCCTTCACGTGACCAAATAACTCACTTTCAAAAAGTGTTTCAACTAAAGCCGAGCAATTCACGACGACGAGATTCCCCGGGGATGCCGGACTGAGCCGGTGAAGCGCCTGCGCAACCAGTTCTTTCCCGGAGCCTGTAGGCCCAGTGATCAGAGCCGTTCTAAAGTGCGGAGCAATGCGGCGGATCCGTGAAAAGAGCTCCCACATCGCGGGACTGTTTCCGATGATGTGCTCGAATTGAGCACTGCCGCGCAACTCCTCCTGCAACTCGAACGCACGCTGTCTATGACGCACGCTCTCGATCATGCCGCGAAGGCGGTCGCGAAGCGCCGATAGCGAAATGGGCTTGTTTAAGTAGTCGCTGGCTCCTTTTCGGATTGCCTCTACAGCGGATTCTGTCGAATAATGCGCCGTCATGAGAAGCACTTCGACCGCCGGGTCGAAGTTGACAATGCGCTCGAGCAAATCGAGGCCACTTATCTTCGGCATAATCAAATCGGTGAGCACGATGTGAGGATGCTTCTGGAAGACAATTTCCAAGGCTTCTTCGGGATCGTTGGTGGTCCAAATGTCCAAGTCTGGCTGCTCGAGAGCGGTGGCTAACAAATCCAGGCTCCCGGGGTTATCGTCAACAATGAGCAATGAAACCTTCGAAACTTCCGGTGGTTTGGGGTTCATCTTGTTCTCTGTCTCAGCAGTTCGCCCTCCCGTTTCATCAGGGGTGCCCTCCGCCGATCAGGCGCTTCAGCTCCGAGCGCAGGGCAGCTAGATCGACCGGTTTGGCTATATAGGATGAGAATCCGGCTGCGAGCGCTCGTTCGCGGTCGCCATGCATCGCGCTCGCGGTTAATGCAACAATCGGAGTGCTCGCGAATCGGGGATCTTTTCGCAACTGCGCCACCACTCCGAAACCGTCGACTTTTGGCATCTGCAGATCAAGCAGAAACAGGTCCACTGAACTGCCAGAAGCTTTTTCCACGGCTTCCTGCCCGTCCGTTGCTTCGATGACCTCATAACCAGCGCTTTCGAGAACTGTGCGGATGAGCTCAAGGCTTCCAGGCCTGTCCTCGGCAACCAGAATGCGTTTCATGCCCGTGCGGCATCCCTGTCGATGGCAGTTTCAAGAAGTTCCTCGATTTTAGACAGAAACTCTTCCTTCCAGGGAAACGCCTCCAAGAACAGCGCGTTGGCTTGACGGTTCAGAATCTGCTCATTCTCCTGGTCCATTCCCTTTTCCGTGAGGACCACGATGGGAACTTTTGCAAACCTGGAGTTTTGGCGGATATGCAGAATCAGCTCCAAGCCGCTCATCCCCGGCATGATGAGATCGGCCACAATCGCCGAAATCGGGCTTCGGGCCAGTGTCTCCAGAGCCTGCTCGCCATTAGAAGCGAGAACCGGCAGAAAGCCTGCCGAGCGAAGCGTTCCATCCAGAAGCTCGCGAGTATCCTGTGCATCGTCCACAACTAATATGCGCGAGGGCTCGCCTGGCGTGCGCAGCACTTCTTTCTTCAAGATTTTGAGAAGCATCGCAGGATCGACTGGCTTCACAACGGCGGCGTTCGCCCCCAACGACACGGCTATGCCTTTATCCTGCGCCGCGGTCAATATAAGAGCTGGAACTTGCGTCATATCATTTTTCGCTCGAAGCCGCTGAAATGTCTGCCAATTCGCTGATCCAAGCACAGTCAAGTCGAGCACGATTGCCGCTGGCCGCGCACTTCGGCCAGACCGGAGGGCTTGATTTACGGTTTGAGCGTCGATCACCTCGTATCCTTTCTGCGTCAGATAATCGACGATCCGGTCGTGCTCTTTGCCGGCTCCTAGTAAGACGATCGACCGGGCGCTCTTCTTGTTTCCCGCCTGATGCGACGGCATTTCCGGTCCATTCCGGAGAAGGAAGAATTGAAATCGGCTTCCCTCGCCCGGCGTGCTCTTCAACTCAATCCTTCCTCCGTGCATCTCGACGAGACTCTTGGTGATTGCCAGACCGAGGCCCGTGCCTTCCCGGACACCTCGCGTGGTTGATCCGAGTTGATAAAACTTATCGAAAATCGCCTCTTGCTCCGCAGGATGGATGCCAACACCCGTATCCGTAACGGCAAAGGCGATGGTTTCGAGCTGCTCATGGCCTTCAACGGTGATTTGGCCCTTATCCGGCGTGAACTTGATAGCGTTGCTAATCAAATTGTAAAGAATCTCTTTAAAGCGCAGCCGATCCGCGGTAATGGCTAAACGGCGGTCAAAGTCTTCGTTGATTCGGATCTGCTTGTTCTCAGCGAGAGGACGAAGGCTAGCGACGGTCTCGGCGATGGCGCCAGCGGCGTTAAACAGTTCGGGATATAATTCGAGACGCCCGGATTCGATTTTGCTGATGTCAAGGACGTCGTTAATCAATTCCAATAAATGGCGCGAATCCCGCTGGATGTGTCCGACGAATCTCCTCTGATCGGAATTTAACGTTCCCTTCAACTCTTCGGCAAGCAGGTCCGCGAATCCGATCACCGTATGGAGCGGCGTCCGAAGCTCATGGCTCATACTGGCGAGAAATTCATTCTTGAGCCGGTTCGCGCGCTCGACTTCGCGGTTTCGAATTTCGAGTTGTTGATTGGTGGCCGCAAGTTCAGCCGCAAACTGCTGGTGGATCGCGTTGATTTTAGCTTCGGCCTGCTTGCGAGTCGTAATGTCTCGCACAATTGCAATGACACGCGAGCCCTGCGATGAGCGGATAGGGCTGAGGCTGATCTCGACGGGAAATTGACTACCGTCTTTGCACTGAGCGAACAACTCGAGACCGATGCCCATAGGCCGCGTCACGGGGTGTTCGGCGTAGTGATCCCGATGCTCATGATGGCGGCCTCGCACGGAACCCGGAACGAGAACCTCGATTAACTGGCCGAGGAGTTCTTCGCGCCGGTAGCCGAACATCTTCTCGGCGGCGGCGTTTAACAGCACAATGGTGCCATCGCGCTCCACCTCGATGATGCCGTCCGGGGCGGCTTCGAGAAGATCCCGGAAGCGCCAGTACGACTGAATGTGAACGCGCGCTTCTTTCTCGGTGGCCCCTTCGGTCACAGATTGCTCCTGCTGCTCTCCATCGCCGGCGTTGGGGCAAGGATTGCGTTTGTCCAGGATTTGCCTCCCCTACTAGAGTACGGGATCATTGAGCCGGCCTTCTAACCTAAGACACCGACTGGAAACATGCGCAAAAGTTCCTCTTACTTGACGCGGATCGCGACCTTCAAGACACCCTGCTGTCGCGACTCAAAAAGCTTATAGGCTTCCAAAATGTTTTCAAGGTCGAAGGTATGAGTTAACAATGGCCGCAAATTCATTCGCTTTGTCTCGACAAGGCGCATAAGACGGCGCATGCGCTCCTTCCCTCCGGGACAAAGCGTCGTAACAATTGTTTGATCCGCGAGGCCGGCGTGAAAGCCCTCTAGTGGAATGGATAAATGCCCCGAATAGACGCCCACGCTCGATAGAATTCCGCCAGGCGTCAGAACCCGTAAAGCATTTTCAAATGTCGTCTGCACCCCGAGCGCTTCAATGGCGACGTCGACACCTCTACCGTTCGTCCTATCCATAATCTCTTTCACTGGATCGCGATCGGCGCTCAGCGTCACTGTGGCGCCAAACTGGGCAGACATTTTCAAGCGGTTCGGATCGGTATCGATAGCGAAAATCTCCGATGCTCCCATCAAGCGCGCTCCCAGCGTCGCACATAATCCGATGGGACCCTGCGCGAAGACCGCAACCGTGTCACCTAGCCGAATCTTTCCGCTTTCGGCGGCGCTAAAACCGGTGGAAGCGATATCAGCGAGCAGGATAACGTCTTCGTCCGCAAGATGATCGGGAATCGCAGCGAGATTTGCCTGTGCGAAGGGCACACGAAAATACTCGGCTTGCACCCCGTCGATCGTGTTTCCCAATCTCCAACCGCCAATCGGACCGCCGCATTGCGAGGTATGGCCCCCCAGGCATGGCTCGCATTGGCCGCAAGGAGTAATGGCCCCCACCAGCACTCGCTGTCCCATTTTGTATCCGGTAACGCCCGCCCCGAGTTCGTGAATTGTGCCGACAGCCTCGTGTCCAATCGTGAGACCGGAGTGCACCGGATATTCACCCCGAATGATGTGAATGTCGGTTCCGCAAATTGTGGTGAGGCGCACCCTAATGATGGCATCGCCCGGCC
Organism: Bryobacterales bacterium KBS 96; assembly: GCA_000381625.1. Lineage (GTDB taxonomy): Bacteria > Acidobacteriota > Terriglobia > Bryobacterales > Bryobacteraceae > KBS-96. The sequence continues at coordinate 3,433,448 of KB906767.1, read as the reverse complement.
CGGCTTTCGGAACCGGCTTCGCCTCCAGTTGGAACTGCCCCGGGCCGCGAAAGACGACAGCCTTCATTGTGCCGCTGGTCAACTGCTCTGCATCGTCTTTTTCGGATTCGAGAAGTGGCATTTTATATTTGTCCTTTCTGTAAAACAGAACCTCTGCATTCGCAGGACCATTGCCAAGTTGAGGTGACGCCGGAAGCTTTTGCCAACGGACAGGCGCACAGTGCGCACTATGGCGCTGCCCTGCGCCACTTAACGCAATCACCGCTATTTCGGGTTCTAGGCATCGTACCCCCAACCCGGCTCGCAGTTATTTGGCATGGAGCCTGCACGCGGAGATTTCGCATGTATCAACGAGAAGTCAAGTATCAAACGCTTGTACTGTTACGCCACGGAGAAAGCACCTGGAATCAGGAGAACCGGTTTACGGGCTGGATGGACGTTGATCTCACCATAAATGGCTGCAAGCAGGCACAAGAAGCGGGACGCATATTACGCAAACACGGATTCAGCTTCGATATTGCGTATACTTCTGTTTTGAAACGCGCGATCCGGACCCTTTGGATGGTCCTGGACGAGATGAATCTGATGTGGATTCCGTCCCACAACTGCTGGCAGTTGAACGAGCGCCACTACGGGGCATTACAGGGCCTAAACAAATCTCAGGCATCCGTTGATTTTGGGGAAGCGCAGATAAAACGCTGGCGGCGCAGTTATGATGCACGGCCTCCTCTGGTTGCACCGAATGACGATCGCTACCCTGGCCATGATCCACGTTATCAACGTGTTCGCCCGCATGAGTTGCCTTTGGGCGAGAACCTAAGCGATACGGCTTCCCGGCTTTGGCCGTGCTGGCAGCACTCGATTGCCATGGCTCTCCGGAAGCAGGAACAGGTGCTAGTCGTAGCGCATGGAAATAGCCTGCGAGCGTTGGTAAAGTACCTGGATGGCATTTCCGATGAAGACATTGCCGACGTCGAAATTCCTTTCGGCGTCCCCTTGGTATATGAGCTTGCTCCTGACCTGAGCCGAATGGGGAGCTATTATCTCGGCGATCCCGATGCGGCGACGGCAGAGGAAGCAACGGGCCTGCACAGTTCGGCAGGAAATGATTTATCGGCTGGCCAATAAACTCAAATAAAGGGAGCAAGAAAAAGCAATTTATCCATGAAGGTCACGTTTTGGGGTGCGGCGCAGGCCGTAACGGGATCCATGCATGTGATCCAAGCCGGCAATGAGACTCATTTGCTGGAGTGCGGATTGCTACAAGGGCATCGCCGCGAAGCTTTTGAGACGAACAATCACCTGCCTTTTGCCGCGAGCTCGATCCGCTCTGTTGTTCTCTCGCATGCCCACTTGGACCATAGCGGGAATATGCCGACATTAGTGAAGAACGGGTTTAGCGGCCGCATTCACGCGACGCCGGCCACAGCCGAACTCTGCCAATACATGCTTGCCGATTCGGCCCATATTCAAGAAAGAGATGCGGCATTTATCGAGAAGCGCAACTCTCGCCGGAAAGCACTCAGCCTGGAGGATCGGAACACGCCGGTTCCACCTCTCTATACCGTCGCCGATGCAGAGAATACGATCAGCCGCTTCGAAGCTTGCGGTTGTCATGTGAAAAAGCGGATCGGAGGAGGACTCAGCATTGAATTCAGTAACGCCGGACACATTCTCGGTTCGGCGTTTGTTCTTCTTGAAGGCGCTCAGAACCGTCGTTCGGTGAAGATTCTGTTCTCAGGCGACCTCGGGCGCCCTGGCGTTCCGATTCTCCGCAACCCTGATCCGGCTCCCGAGGCAGACTATCTGATCCTCGAAAGCACCTATGGAGATCGCTTGCATAAACCACTCGAAGGCGTACAAGAGAAGCTTCGGCGCTTGGTCAGCAAGACAATCGCACGGGGAGGCCACGTGATCGTTCCGGCATTTGCTGTCGGGCGCGCCCAGCAACTCGTATTGATTCTTCATCGGCTTGTAGAAAAGAACCTCCTCCCCGACATCCCGATCTTCGTCGATAGCCCTTTGGCGATCAACGTTACTGATGTATTCCGGCATCACCCCGAAGAGTTCAACTCCGAAGCAGCTAAATTTATCGATAAGGGACTGGATCCATTTGGATTCCGTCGCCTCCGCTATCTGCGAAAACCTTCTGAAAGCAAGACGCTCAATGATCTGAGGATTCCGTTTATTGTGATTTCCGCATCGGGAATGTGTGAAGGGGGACGGATACTTCACCATCTTCGGAATGGCATCGAAGACCCACGCAACCTAATTTTGATTACCGGGTTTCAGGCGGCAAACACGTTGGGCAGGCGGCTTATCGAACATCATTCTGAGGTGAAGATTTTTGGCGAGCCCATGCGTGTGCGTGCAGAAGTAGCGGCCCTTAACGCGCTCAGCGGCCATGCTGACCAACAGGATCTAGTGAAATGGGTTCGCCCGATCGCGCGGAAACTGAAGAGGGTCTTCCTTGTCCATGGTGAGCCTGAGGCACAAAACGTTCTTGCTTCGGTTCTCAAAGAACAACTGCAGTTGGACGTAATATGCCCGTCGCGAGGGGAGTCTTTCGGTTTAGATTGAAGTTCTTCTGTAGGCGACAGGACACTCTACCGCAGTGTTGGCGGCGATCATCGGTCGACCTCTTCAGTTCTTAAGCCTGTAAGCCGCGGCGCCACTGAGTCAAATCACCCACCGGGGAGGCGACTTGACCCAGATGGGCCTGTTCTCCGTGGACGCGTTGACGGGATTCCCGCTTTATCGGCGATGGCACGATTCGTGCCCCTCTTCGCCGCAGGGTATATGAAGCAAACTGAAGCTCCCATACATACAGTCCAAGACAATCCACTATCGCCGGATGAGGTTCGTGTCCTCGACGCCTATTGGCGTGCGGCCAACTACCTCTCCGTAGGGCAGATTTATTTGCTGGACAATCCCCTTCTCAAACAGCCCTTGACCTTGGAGCACATTAAGCCGCGATTGCTTGGCCATTGGGGTACAACCCCAGGGCTGAATTTTGTTTACGCTCACTTCAATCGTGTCATTAAAAAATACGACTTGAATGCGATCTACATCGCGGGCCCAGGTCACGGCGGACCTGGCGTCGTTGCGAATGTGTATCTCGAAGGGACCTACAGCGAGCGATATCCAAATATTCCACAAACGGAAGCTGGAATACAGAAGCTGTTCAAACAATTCTCATTCCCCGGCGGCATTCCGAGTCACGTCGCTCCCGAAACGCCTGGTTCGATTCACGAAGGCGGCGAGCTTGGCTATGCGCTTCTACATGCTTACGGCGCTGTCTTCGATAATCCCGATTTGATCGCTTGTACGGTTATTGGCGATGGGGAAGCGGAAACGGGACCGCTCGCTGCCAGTTGGCATTCCAACAAGTTCTTGAATCCGGCTCGAGACGGAGCCGTTCTCCCCATCCTTCATCTGAACGGGTACAAGATCGCGAACCCGACTGTCTTGGGAAGGCTTAGCGATCGGGAGTTGACGAATCTATTTCGAGGATACGGCTATGAACCTCGATTTGTAGAAGGATCTGAGCCGGAAGCCATGCATCAACTCATGGCAGCCACGCTCGATTCAATTCTTGAAGAGATTCAGTCGATTCAGAAGCAGGCCCGGCAAGCAGAAAAGGTAGTGCGCCCACAGTGGCCCATGATTATCCTCCGAACCCTCAAAGGGTGGACCGGGCCCAAGATGGTTGATGGTCTGCCTGCCGAAGGTTCCTGGCGTTCGCATCAGGTTCCACTAACCGATATGGCTTCGAAGCCAGAGCACGTTAAGCAGCTCGAAGCTTGGATGAAAAGCTATAGGCCTGAAGAATTGTTCAACGAAGAAGGCCGGCTTAGATCTGAATTACAGGAGTTTGCCCCGAAAGGACGGCGCCGCATGGGCGACAATCCTCATGCGAACGGGGGATTACTGCTAAAAGATCTCATTCTTCCCGATTTTAGAGACTATGCCGTGGCGGTTGACGCTCCTGGAAAGACAATAGCTGAGGCCACGCGCATTATGGGGCAGTTCTTGCGCGATGTGATGGAGTTGAATGAACCGGCGCGGAATTTCCGCATCGTCGGTCCCGATGAAACTGCTTCTAACCGGTTGAACGCGGTGTTCGAGGCAACCGATAGGGTTTTTATGGAAGAGCGGCTGCCGACGGACGATCATCTCAGTGCGGACGGCCGGGTGATGGAGGTTCTTAGCGAACATATGTGTCAAGGCTGGCTGGAAGGTTATTTACTCACTGGCCGGCATGGATTCTTCTCCTGTTACGAAGCGTTCATCCACATTGTGGATTCAATGTTTAACCAGCATGCAAAATGGTTGAAAACAACGCGCCATATACCATGGCGCCGTCCGATTGCGTCGCTGAACTATTTGCTCACCTCTCATGTCTGGCGTCAGGATCACAACGGTTTCAGCCATCAGGACCCGGGATTTATCGATCACGTTGTGAACAAGAAAGCGGAAGTGATCCGCATTTATCTTCCGCCAGACGCCAATACGCTTTTGTCAGTAACGGACCACTGCCTGCGCAGCCGGAACTATGTGAATGTCGTTGTGGCGGGAAAGCAACCGGCGCCGCAGTGGTTGGATATCGAGTCGGCCGTCGCCCATTGCTCAGCAGGACTCGGCATATGGGATTGGGCAAGCAACGACCAGGGCGAAGAGCCAGACGTTGTCATGGCGTGTGCCGGGGATGTTCCGACGCTTGAGACGTTGGCTGCCGTCGACCTTCTGCGGCAGTATATCCCTAATTTAAAAATACGGGTTGTGAACGTAGTCGATTTGATGACGTTACAGTCTCAAAGCGAACATCCGCATGGGTTAAGCGACCACGATTTCGATTCCATTTTCACGACCGATAAGCCCATTGTTTTTGCATTCCACGGATATCCCTGGCTGATTCATCGGTTGACCTACCGCCGCACGAATTACAAAAGCCTTCATGTCCGTGGCTATAAAGAGGAAGGGACAACTACAACGCCGTTCGATATGGCAGTGTTAAATGAAATGGATCGATTTCACCTTGCCGGTATGGTGATCGACCTCGTGCCGAGGCTTAAGAATATCGCCGCATACGCGAATCAAAAGATGAGACGGAAGCTGCTGGAGCACCGCGAGTACGTTTGCAGCCACGGCGATGACATGCCCGAAGTACGAGATTGGACGTGGCCCGGATACTCGCCGGTAGGGAAATCGTCTTCACCGCAGGAGATAAAGCGATAGCGCGCTCCCATATGGAAGCCCTGTTCGAATCGGCGGCTGCGCAAACGGATAACCCGAAACGCGGTCTGAGCGTCTTTTTCTCACCGAAATCGGTGGCGGTGATTGGCGCCACCGAGAGAACCGGGCACGTAGGCCGTGCGATTCTTTGGAACCTGATTAGCAGCCCGTTTGGTGGAACTGTTTATCCCGTGAATCCCAAGCGAGCTGCGGTGCTCGGAATCAGAGCTTATCCGTCGATCTCCTCGGTTCCAGAACCTGTCGATCTGGCCGTCCTCGTGATACCCGCCGAGTCTGTGCCGATGGTGATGCGCGAATGCGCCAACGCCGGAGTCGCGGGAGCTGTGATCATTTCCGCAGGTTTTCGCGAAACTGGCCCGCGCGGGCTGGAGTTGGAGCGGGAAACGCTGGCAATTGCGCGATCCGCCGGCATCCGGCTGATCGGCCCGAACTGCCTCGGCGTGATGTGTCCGGTCAGCGGATTAAATGCGACCTTTGCTCCAGCCATAGCGCGATCCGGCACGGTAGCACTCATCAGTCAGAGCGGGGCGATCTGCACCGCATTGCTCGACTGGAGTCTGCGAGAAAAAGTGGGTTTCAGCGCGGTGGTTTCCGTCGGGTCGATGCTTGATATCGGATGGGGCGCCCTGATTGATTATCTGGGGAGCGATCCACAGACGCGCAGCATTGTCATCTATATGGAGTCGATTGGAGATGCCCGATCGTTTCTTTCCGCAGCTCGGGAAGTTGCGTTAAGTAAGCCGATCCTAGTCATAAAAGCCGGTAGAACGGAACTTGCGGCAAGAGCGGCGGCCTCTCATACCGGCTCGCTGGCGGGGAGCGACGCGGTGCTGGAGGCCGCCTTCCGCCGGGTCGGGGTTCTTCGCATCGACGAACTCGGAGACATCTTTAACATGACGGAGGTTCTCGCCCGGCAGCCAAACCCTACCGGCCCGTGCCTCACGATTGTTACGAATGCCGGCGGTCCCGGAGTGTTGGCCACGGATGCGCTTATCACCCTTGGCGCAAAACCTTCGAGTTTGGCAGCGGAAACCATTGAAGCGTTGAACAAAGTGCTACCGCCACACTGGAGTCACAGCAATCCCATCGACATCATCGGCGACGCCGGTCCGGATCGTTATGAGCAGGCCATCCGGATCGCTGCGAGCGATCCCAACACGGATGGCTTGCTAGTCATCATGACGCCGCAAGCGATGAGCGACCCCGCCGGAATCGCGAGGAAGCTGGTTTCCTTTGCAGCGTTAAAAACCAAACCTATTCTGGCCAGTTGGATGGGGGGCGAAAAGGCGAGCGAAGGAGAAGCGGTCCTGAATAGCGGCGGCATTCCAGCCTTTCCGTTTCCCGATGCGGCTGTCCGGGCATTTCACTACATGTGGCGTTATAGCTACAATCTGCGAGCGCTTTACGAAACGCCGGCAGTTACAGACGGCAATTCGCGGGCTGCGGATTCAGCAACGCGCCTTATCGAGAGTGTGCGCCAGAGCGGGCGCACACTACTGACCGAATTTGAATCGAAACAACTGCTCGCGTTCTACGGAATTCCGGTAGTTGAAACGCGTCTGGCTGCCACGGAAGGCGAAGCAGTCAATGTTGCCACTGCATTGGGCTATCCGGTAGCGGTCAAGCTTAATTCGTTTACCGTTACGCACAAGACCGATATGGGTGGCGTGAAGCTCTCGCTCTATGATGCAGCGGCTGTTCGCTCCGCTTACCGTGAGATCCAGGACACCGTTACCGCCAAGCTCGGCGGGGAGCACTTTAACGGAGTGACAGTCCAACCCATGGCTTCGGCCGAGGGCTACGAACTCATCCTTGGTTCGAGCGTTGACGAGCAGTTTGGGTCTGTGCTTTTGTTTGGCGCTGGAGGACAGCTTGTGGAAGTTTTTCAGGACCGGGCTCTTGCGTTGCCTCCGTTAAATACAACACTCGCGCGGCGACTGATCGAACAGACTCGGGTTTTCACCGCACTGCAAGGTGTGCGGGGCCGCAAACCAATAGATATCCCGGAGTTGGAGCATCTTCTCGTCCACTTCAGCCAGCTTGTCCTGGAGCAGAATTGGATTCGTGAGATTGACATCAATCCGCTACTGGCTTCCCCGGAGGCGTTGCTCGCGCTTGATGCACGGGTCGTTATCTATGGGCTAGAGACAAATCTGTCCGAAATTCCGAAGCCTGCGATTCGTCCCTATCCTTCCAAGTATGTCGGACAGATTGTATTGAAAGATGGGTTAGCGCTCCAGATCCGGCCCATCCGTCCCGATGACGAGCCGGCGTTTGTTCGTTTTCACGAGACATTGTCGGATGAGAGCGTCTATCGGCGGTATTTTTTCCTGATGAATTTGGAAAGCCGTATCCGGCACGAGCGGCTCACCCAAATGTGCTTTATCGACTATGACCGGCAAATGGCCTTAGTTGCCGAACGCACGAACGTGCCTGGCCGTTCTGGGGAAATCGTCGGAGTGGGAAGATTGATCAAGCTTTCCGGAAACAATCAGGCGGAAGTAGCTGTGCTGGTGAGCGATGCTTTCCAGAATCGCGGTATCGGCACAGAGTTGGTCCGTCGTCTGATTGAGTTCGCGAAAGACGAGAAGCTGGAGCTATTGACGGCGTCCTTTTTGGCGGAGAATGAGTCAATCGCCAAACTTTTCAAAAGTCACGGCTTTACAATCGGCGATGGAATGGATCCTGACGTGCAACAGGCGGAATTGCGTCTATAAGTTGAGGCTGCGCGACTGAGCGAAATCGCGCAGCCCGGGCTACCTGGAGCAACCTTGGCACAGTAAAATCCGAAAAAGTTGCGTCAACTGTACTGATGAATCAGTTCCCTACGGGAGTCCTGATGTGGCCCCGATCTTGCTTGAATCGCAATGATCATGAACTCCGGAGCACAGCGATCCACGGAACCATTTGAAGGGACGCCTCCTCAAAGGCCTGCTGCTTCCCGGCTGACGCCGATCTGTCGAAAACCGAACACTTCCGTGATTGCGAGGCCCTTGGCTGGGCAAGATGAATCTCTGTCGATCGAAGTCGTGGAGAGAGAGTCGGAATATCAACTGAGCATGCCGCTATCGGGGATCGATCCTCGCAAGGTCTATGTTTTAGTCGCACCGCATTCGCTACTGATTGAGATTCGATTTAAGAATGTCATGCGCCACCAGGCAATCAGGGCAGTAGTGACGGAGAGCATTAACTGGCAAATGGTGCGAGAATTTAATTTACCCGCGGAAATCGAGCAGGGCGGTACAACCGTTCGCCTATACGGCGAAACGCTCCAGATTACAGCTCGAAAATCACAGCACGATCGGCAAACGTCGTGGTCACAGCTTATCCATTTCGACACAAGACCTTCGTTGAGTTGTGCTCTATCGGCTGCCGTGTAGATCTTGATAGCCGCGAACAGAATGCATATTGCAGCGGAAATAAATCCTTTCCCGGATATCCCGGCCGCTGAGGCGCTGACTGAGCTTGCACTAAACTTGCGATGGTCCTGGAATCATTCTGCGGACGAACTATGGGCCGAGCTGGACGCCGAGCTTTGGGAGTCGACGCGAAACCCCTGGGTGATGCTGCAAACGGTATCGCGGGACAAGTTGCGAACGGTAACATTAGATGCCCGATTTCAGCAGAAGCTTGATCGTCTCATTCAAGAAAAGCGCCGCCGCGAACAAACTCCTGGCTGGTTTCAGAGCACGTACGATAAACCGCCACTTACTGCTGTTGCGTACTTCAGTTTGGAATTCATGTTGAGCGATGCGTTGCCCATCTATTCGGGCGGCCTTGGAAATGTCGCCGGAGACCAGCTCAAGGCGGCGAGTGACCTCGGGGTTCCCGTAATTGGCGTGAGCTTGCTTTATCAAGTGGGCTATTTTCGCCAACGCATCGATGCAGCAGGCAGGCAGCAAGCGCTTTATCCGTTCAATGATCCTGGGCAGCTACCCGTTAGCCCCGTACGACAAGCGGATGGCGAGTGGCTGCGCATCGCGGTCGAACTGCCCGGCTCCAAGTTATGGATTCGCGCTTGGGAGGTTCAGGTTGGCCGGACGAAACTTTATCTGCTGGATACGAATGATCCGGCCAATCTGCCGGAGTGCCGCGGCATCACAAGCGAGCTATATGGAGGCGGGCCGGAATTACGAATCAGGCAGGAGCAGGTATTAGGAATGGGCGGGTGGCGTTTGCTTTGTGCTCTCGGAATGAGACCAGAAATTTGCCATCTCAATGAAGGCCACGCGGCATTTGCGGTTCTTGAGCGAGCGCGCAGCCACATGATCGGGACGCAACAACCTTTCGATGCCGCCCTTGAGGCGACACGCGCCGGTAACCTCTTCACAACGCATACTCCGGTGGAGGCAGGATTCGATCGCTTTACTCCGGAACTGGTCGAACAACACTTCCGGCGCTACGCGCAGGAGGGCTTGGGTATATCGATGCGAGAACTACTGGCCTTAGGCCGTCAGAATCCAGACGATGCATCCGAACCGTTCAGCATGGCTTATCTCGCAATGCGCGGCAGTGGAGCTGCAAGCGGAGTCAGCCGCCTCCACGGTGAAGTAAGCCGCCGCATCTTTCAAGTTCTATTTCCCCGCTGGCCGCGGAAAGAAGTGCCGGTCGATCATGTCACGAACGGTGTTCACATTCCTATCTGGGACTCTGAGGAAGCCGATGAGTTGTGGACGGCGGCGTGCGGAAAGGAGCGCTGGCGTGGAAATCTGGAGGAGCTCGAAAATGATTTTCGGCAACTGCCGGCGACACGGCTTTGGAAGATGCGCCGCCGCCGGAAGATCTCTCATCGAGTACATTCGAAAACGTCTGTCTGTGCAACTGGCAGGGCACGGCGCCTCCGTGGAGGAGTTCGGCGGAATCGAGCGAATTTTTGATCCAAACATCCTGACTCTAGGATTCGCCCGCCGGTTCGCAAGCTACAAACGCCCGAATTTGCTTTTGCACGATCCAGATCGCCTTCGGGCAATTCTCATGAATGAAAAGCGGCCTGTTCAGCTGATTCTCGCGGGAAAAGCACACCCGCAAGATGCTCTCGGCCAGGAGATGATCCGGCAGTGGATCGAATTCATCCGCCACACACCGGCTCGGTCGCGAGCTGCTTTTCTGAGCGACTATGACATGCATCTAACGGAGCATCTGGTTCAAGGAGTCGATTTATGGCTGAATACGCCCCGCCGCCCATGGGAGGCATGCGGCACCAGCGGGATGAAGGTGCTGGTGAATGGAGGGCTGAACCTTTCCGAACTCGACGGCTGGTGGGCTGAGGCGTACTCGCCCGATGTGGGTTGGGCTCTTGGCGACGGGCTGGAACATGGCGATGATCCCGCCTGGGACGCTGTTGAAGCCGGCAGACTTTACAAATTGCTGGAGGAAGAGGTGATTCCGGAATTCTATGATCGTGATGAAGCCGGTATTCCGCTCAGATGGATCAATCGAATGCGGGAGAGTATGGCCCGCCTAACGCCGGCGTTTTCTGCGAATCGATCCGTCCGCGAATACACAGAAAAGCATTACATCCCGCTTGCGGCCGCGTACCTTCAGCGGAGCTCAAACGGAAATAGGGCTGCAATCGATTTGTTGAAGTGGGCGCAGCAAGTGCGCAGGTTTTGGCCCAAACTACGCTTCGGCTCCTTGCGAGTCGAGACCGAAGGAGATTGGTGCACTTTTGACGTTCAGGTCTATCTCGACGAGTTGGATCGTGATGCAATTCACGTAGAGTTATACGCCGAATCGGTGGATGGAGGCGAACCTGTCCGGCAGGTGATGGTCCGGGGAGAATCGCTCATCGGCGCGGAAAACGCCTATCACTACTCGGCGGCGGTTCCCGCGGGACGTTCTCCCGGTGACTTTACGCCGAGAATCATTCCCTATCACCCAGGCGCCTTCGTCCCATTGGAATCGCCGCAAATCCTTTGGTATCGGTGACTGGAAAATCCAGTTCCCCTCAAGTTCACGCAACCTGATGCGTTAAATAGCGCAGCCTATGCGAGTCAAAGAGGAATTCAAGAGCAAAGCTTAGAAATGCTGAATTGTGAACTATGGGCGGAGAATTGCACACTTCCGTCGCGAGTGACTTAAGATGCCGTTTTCTCACATTCTTTCCCCGCTTGAGGCAAGTGTCGACACGGAGGTCTACGAACAAAATCGTAGGCGATCATTCGGGATTCGCCGTGTCCGGTTTTGAGCGTTTGAATGAGCGGTATGTCTTCAGTAGCCGGACAAAAACGAGGTCACGTTGTTTCTGTTCGCGGCAGTGTCATCGATGTGAAATTTGAGCGAGCGCTGCCGCCGATTCGCACGCTACTGAAAGCAGGCAAAAACGGCGAGGTCGTGATAGAAATCCTTGCTCATCTCGATCTCAACACCGTCCGGGGAATCTCGCTTACCTCTAACGAGGGTCTTGCAAGAGGAGATATTGCCGAGAGTACGGAAGTGCCGCTTATGGCGCCGGTCGGCAAATCCGTTCTTTCGCGAATGTTCAATGTTTTTGGCCAAACGATCGATCGCGGCCAGGAAGTGACCGGAATCGAGCAGCGCCCGGTCCATCGACAGCCGCCCACGCTCACTCGGCACTCAACCCGGACGGAAATTTTCGAGACTGGCATCAAAGCCGTTGATGTCCTGGTCCCTCTCGAGAGAGGCGGCAAAGCAGGGCTTTTTGGCGGCGCAGGCGTGGGCAAGACGGTTCTCCTCACCGAGATGATTCATAACATGATCGGACATCACGAGGGTGTGAGTGTCTTCTGTGGCATTGGGGAACGCTCCCGGGAAGGGGAAGAACTCTACCGGGATATGAAAGAGGCCGGTGTTTTACCCAACATGGTCATGGTTTATGGGCAAATGAACGAACTGCCGGGCTGCCGCTTCGAAGTAGGACATGCGGCTTTGACGATGGCTGAGTATTTTCGTGATGACGAGCACCGCGACGTGCTTTTGTTGATCGATAATATCTTCCGTTTTATTCAGGCCGGCTCGGAAGTGTCGGCGCTTATGGGGCAGCTTCCGGCACGCTTGGGTTACCAGCCAACGATGGGAACGGAATTGGCGGAATTAGAAGAGCGAATTGCCGACACGGATGCCGGGGCCATCACGTCGATTCAGGCAGTTTATGTGCCGGCCGACGATTTCACCGATCCAGCGGCAGTGCAGACCTTTTCGCATCTCTCGGCAACTATGGTGCTATCGCGCAAGAGAGCTATCGAGGGGCTTTTCCCCGCAATCGATCCGTTAGGATCTGCCTCCAAAATGGCAGCGCCAGGCATTATTGGCCACAAGCATTATGAGCTTGCCCAGGACATTCGCCGCACACTTGCGCAATATGAGGAACTGAAAGACGTCATCGCGATGCTGGGTCTCGAACAGCTATCGCAAGAGGATCGCAGCGTGGTCTTCCGCGCTAGGCGGCTCGAGCGTTTTTTGACGCAGCCATTCTTCACCACCGAACAATTCACCGGCATACCTGGGCGGCTGGTGAGCCGGGAAGACGCGCTCGATGGCTGCGAGCGCATCTTGCGCGATGAGTTCCGGGATTATCCTGAATCGGCGCTCTATATGATCGGCCATATAGAGGAGGCACGCGCAAAACGGCAAGGCAGCGCGAGCGAGATTGCAATCCATGCAACTTAAGGTGCTTATGCCTGCGCGCGTCTTAGTTGAGCAAGATAACGTAACTCGTATCGTTATTGAGACGCTCCACGGCAGTTTCGGCATATTGCCGCACCGGCTTGATTGTGTCGCAGCGCTTGCGCCAGGAATTCTGATTTTCGAAACTCTGAATGCCGGGGAGACATTCCTTGCTGTCGATGAAGGCGTATTCGTCAAAACCGGCGCTCAAGTGCTGGTCTCCGTGCGCAACGCGGTCGGAGGCGCGGATCTTGGCAAACTTCGCCAGACAGTGGACCGGGAGTTTTTGACGCTGGATGAGCGGGCAAAAAGCGTCCGAACTGCCCTGGCGAAGCTGGAGAGCGATTTCGCGCACCGGCTTCTGGAGTTATCTCGCGATGCATGAAAAGCGGGGCAATCCGAAACCGAATCGAGCGTTGCCAAGCCGCCGCTTCAGTACGCTGATCGGCGCTAAAGAGACGAGAAAACTACGGGCCCACCGCACCTTTCGGAATACGTGGATTGGCTTCAGTGTTTTCGGACTGATCGGCTGGTCTGTCGTGCTTCCGACCTTGCTTGGGGTTGCTCTGGGGGTATGGCTCGATTCGCGTCATCCCGGCCGGTATTCCTGGTCGCTGATGTTATTGATCGCAGGCTTAGGCATTGGCTGCTTGAATGCATGGCGTTGGGTGTCTCGCGAACACGACGCGATTCGCCGGGAACAGGAAAAACATACTAACCATGACTAATGCCTTACTGCTGATACTTTCTCTGTTTGCCGGCCTGGGCGCCGGGACCTTGTTTTTTGAAGGATTGTGGCGAACTGTTTCAAAAGCCGTCGTGAACGCCCGACCTGTACGTCTGTTTGCACTCAGCTTTCTTGTCCGCACGATGCTGTTATTGCTCGTGCTGTGGCTGGTTTCCCGAGGAGACCTATTCCGTCTCGCGGTGTGCATGGCAGGTTTTCTATTGAGCCGCACCGTGATCTTACGAATTCATCATGGAGGGAAACAAGGTGCAAATTAGTCCGGACCATATCGTCTATTGGCGTCATGCTTTCTGGATTCTGAATTCGACTATCGTCACCACCTGGGTGTTAATACTGGCCATGGCAATCGGATCTTGGGAGATCACCCGGCGTCTTTCGACCGAGCCGGCCATCTCACGTTGTCAGAACTTACTGGAGATCCTCGGGTAGGCATCAGGGACCAGATCCGCGACATCGGCCTTGAACACCCGGAAAAATATCTCGATTTTGTTGGAACGTTATTTTTGTTCACCCTGCTTGCCGCGCTATGCGGAATCCTGCCCGGATACGAGCCGCCCACCGGCTCGCTTTCAACTACCGCGGCATTGGCTATCTGCGTATTCTGGGCGGTTCCTATTTACGGCATCAAGGAGCGCGGGATTATCCCGTACCTGAAGAGATATGCCGAGCCCAAGGTTTTCATGCTTCCACTCAATATTGTGAGCGACCTCTCGCGCACTCTCGCCCTTGCCATTCGTTTGTTCGGCAACGTAATGAGCGGATCCGTCATTGCAGCCATCCTGCTCAGCGTCGCGCCGCTGTTCTTCCCTGTGCTGATGAAATCGTTGGACCTTTTGATTGGTGCTGTGCAGGCATACATTTTCGCCGTTCTTGCAACCGTCTATATTGCGGCTGCTACGAAGTCATCCGAGGTATAGATTATGGACAACATCGGTTTAATAGCGCTCGTTTCGCTTGTGACGGCAGGCTTCACAATGTGCATCGGCTCCATCGCGCCGGCAATTGGCGAGGGTAGGGCCATCTCGTCCGCGCTCGCTTCTCTCGCCCAGCAGCCCGACGCATCCAGCACTATCACCCGCACGCTTTTTGTTGGCTTGGCGATGATTGAGTCACTGGGCATCTATTGTTTCGTCATTTCGATGATTTTGATCTTTGCCAATCCCTTCTGGAACTTTGTGGTCAGTAGAGCCGGACATTAGCATGCTCGTTGATTGGTTCACTACGGTTGCGCAGATTATTAATTTCCTGATTCTGGTATGGCTGCTCAAACGCTTTCTGTACAAGCCGATTCTCCGTGCGATGGACGGGCGGGAAAGGAGAATGGTGAATGCGCTTAAAGATGCCGAAGAGCAAAAGATCAGTGCAGAAAACGCGAGAACCACTTTCGAAGTGAAATCACGGGAACTGGCGCTAGCGAAGGAACTGCTTCTGAAGAACGCGGCCGAGCAGGCCGAGGCAGAACGCAAGAAAATGATTTCCGCCGCTCGTGAGGAAGTGAGTGCGAGCGAGGCGCGCTGGCGCGATGCTATCGATCACGAAAGAGGCACGCTCTTTCAGGACTTCGCTGCCCGCATCGAGAAGGAAATCTTTGCCATTAGTCGGCAGGTGCTCTTTGACCTCGCTGGAGCGAGTTTAGAGGAACGCATCGTGAACCGGTTTATCGAGCGGCTGAAATCTCTCGAACCAGCCGAAAAAGCTCGATTCTCTGCGTCGCTCACGGGTTCGTCGAGCGAGACGGTCATTGCTTCCAGATTTGAGCTCTCTGAAAATGACCGGCGGCAAATAGAGACAACTATCAACCACGAATTCGGTATCGCCGCAAAAGTTCGATTTGTGGCGGCGTCCGAAACCGTCGGCGGAATCGAGCTCGCTGCAAACGGCTATAAAATTTCCTGGACTATCTCAAATTACCTGTCTTCGCTTGAACGACAGATGAACCAAGTGATTGATAAAGGAGCACTAGAACATGTCCAGCCAATCTCATGAACTCGCAGTGGCGGCAGATGCGGCGCTCGACGGCATACGGCGTATTCGTGAGTCGTACCGAACTGAATTGACGCTCAGTGAAACCGGTATAGTGACGTTTGTGTCGGAAGGGATCGCACGAGTTTCGGGATTACCGAAAGTTGGATACCAGGAACTCGTCCAGTTCGAGAATGACGTGCTCGGTTTGGTTTTCGATCTTGAGGAGAGGGGTGTGTCCTGCGTACTACTAAATGACAGTAGCGGGCTTTGCGCCGGGACCCACGTCGAACGCACCTTTCGAGTGATGGATGTGCCCGTCGGCGAAAGGTTGCTCGGCCGGGTGATTACGCCGACCGGATTGCCTCTGGACGACAAAGGTCCGTTACTCGCCAGCGCGCGCATGCCAGTGGAGCGGCTAGCTCCGCAAATCATGGATCGTGCCCCAGTCGTCACACCGCTTGAAACCGGCATAAAAGTGGTTGACGCACTGATTCCTATTGGCCGGGGTCAGCGGGAACTGATCTTAGGCGACCGGCAAACTGGCAAGACCGCAATTGCCATAGACGTTATCGCAAATCAAAAGAACAAGGATGTTGTTTGCATCTATTGTGCGATTGGTCAACGCAATGCTTCGGTAGCCCGTGTGGTCGGCGCGCTTGAGCAAAAGGGTGCGTTGGATCACACCGTGGTTGTCGTTGCGGAAGCGAATGAAGCGCCGGGCATGTTGTACATCGCGCCCTACGCTGCAACGGCGATCGCCGAGTACTTCAGGGACCGAGGCCGGCATGCTCTTGTCGTTTACGACGACCTTACCAGTCACGCCCGCGCGTACCGTTGCCTTTCTCTTCTACTGCGCCGGCCACCGGGACGCGAGGCATTTCCGGGAGATATTTTCTATCTGCATTCCCGCTTGTTGGAACGCGCCACGCAACTCGCTCCCGAGTTCGGAGGAGGTTCGCTCACGGCGCTGCCGATCATAGAAACCGAGGCTCAGAATCTGGCCGCATACATTCCAACCAATTTGATTTCGATTACCGATGGCCAATTGTGTGTTTCTCCCGATTTGTTTCGAAAGGGGGTTTTGCCTGCCGTGGACGTTGGCAAATCCGTCTCTCGTGTCGGCGGCAAAGCTCAACTCGCCGCGTATCGCGCCGTTGCTGGCGATTTGAAATTGACGTATTCGCAGTTTGAAGAATTGGAGACGTTTTCGCGCTTCGGCGCCCGGCTGGACGAACAGACGCACAAGAACATTGAACATGGAAACCGAGTTCGAGCGTGTCTCAAGCAGAATGAGCTTGAGCCCGTAACTGTGATTGAACAGATTATCGTTTTGATAGCTCTGACTGAGGGACTCTTTGATTCTGTTCCTCTGGATCTGATGAAAGCGGCGGAGCGGCATGCTCAGCAGGCCGCATCGAAGATCGTAGTCGCACTTCGCCGGCGAATCCTGGATGGGCAGCCATTAAGTTCTGCGGACAGGACAGCCATTCTCGCGGTCGCGGCAGACGCACTCGCGGATTTTCGGAAAAGCCAATGAGCGAAGCGATTGAGGGGCTACAACATCGCCTTCACACCGCTGGCGAGCTCAAATCCGTTGTGCGTACGATGAAGACTCTCGCAGCCGTCAGCATTGTCCCCTTTGAAAGAGCGGTTCGCTCGCTAGCTGACTATTACCGCACAGTAGAGTTGGGACTTATCGCTTGTCTAAAAGACATCGGCAGTCCTTCGGTCAGCGTTGAGCCTGAGTCTGCAAATAGCCGCACGGGAGTTGTCGTCTTCGGTTCAGATCAGGGGATGGTGGGGCAATTCAATGACGTTCTTGCTGAGTTTGTCCTCAGCGATTTGAAATCGTCGTCCGGCAAAAAGTTTATTTGGCCAATAGGAGAACAAATCGCCTGGCGATTGACTGCAGCCGATATCGATGTCATGCCGCTTCTTTCGGTCCCGGATATGATAACGGGCATTACACCACTCATCACTACGATTCTCGAAGCGATCCAGGAACACAGTGAAAAGCGAAATATCGCTCGAGTGCTCCTTTTTCACAATCGGCTTTCAAATGGCAGAGCTTACCAGCCGTCGCGGCAGCAAGTGTTGCCCTTTGACAGTGCGTGGCTGCGGGATGTCGCCATGATGAAGTGGCCGACAAAAATGATTCCACAGGTTATGCCCGTCGAAACCGAAACTTTGGCCGGCCTTCTCCGGGAGTATCTGTTTGCATGTCTTTTTCAAGCCTGCGCCGAGTCGCTTGCGAGCGAGAGTGCAAGCCGGTTGGCGTCCATGCAGGCAGCGGAGCAAAAAGTAGGTGATCTGATCGAGCAACTCCAGCTCGAATTTAACCAGGCGCGTCAAAATTCCATCGACGAGGAATTATTCGATGTCATCGCGGGGTATGAAGCTCTTTCTCATGCCTCATGATGGAACGTGTTATCAATTCTGCCGACAGTATCCGCCGGGCGGGGTGGTGGTGGAACGTTCCTGAATAGGCGGCCAAACTAATTCGCATGATGAGAGCCTCGATTGATAGATCCACAATTCCGTTTTACACGCTCAGAACGGGGCACGGAGATTCGCGAATGATCGCATGGACGTTGGTCCGTATGTGGCCCAGCTTTTCCTGAATTCTGCCGCGGCCGATGACAACAAGCTGCGCATCGCAGCTAAGAGACGTGTCACGTATCACGGCCGCTGCACTTCCGTACTCAATACAGGTTTGAAAATCTGATTGTGCTTCTTGTTGGAGGGTTGTCATTCGCTCCTTTGCCGTGTCGAAAAGAAAGCGCTGAAACGGCCGGTCGTCTGTCGCTCCAGGTCCAAAGTCAGGGTATGGGACTGCATGAACCAAGCACACCGTTGCTCCGTACTGAGACGCCATATCACATGCGGCGCGAATCACTCGAATTGCATCCGAACCGATATCGACGGCACAGACGATGTTGCGGATATTTTGAAAAGGGGGCTCCGCCACTTCCTCCGAATGTACAGTGGTCCAAACCGGGCATGCCGCATCGTGAAGCACTTTCGATGTGACGGACCCCAGTAGCAACCGTCGAAATCTGCCGTAACCGTGAGTCGGCATGACGATGAGGTCGATTTCGTGTTCTCTCGCATGTTGCACGATGCGGTCGGCGGCTAAGCCCACTTCAACAAGGCGCGTTACTTTTAGCCCTTCAAACTCCTTACGCCCCAGGTTCTCCAATTCGGCGGTGCGTTGCTTGCGGATCGCGTCTTCATAAGCGGTATATACATTGGGAGGCAGAATCGAGTCATACGGAAGATCTTCGTACATGACAAACGCATGCAGCAGAATGAGTTTCGCTTCAAACTTATGTGCGATTGCCGCAACATAGGGAGCAATCGCTACGCAGCGCGGCGATAAATCGACCGGGAACAAAATCCTTCGAAACGTTAGCATCTGCAATCCTCTGGCGGCGCATGAAGAAGTCGGCTGGTATACCGAAGAGGCGAACTGGTTCAGACTATCGCCTCTTCGACAATTTACCGGGCGAGCGTGACGCAAACGTTCCGCGATTCACGCCGCTGTTGATGCGCTTTTCTGTTCGTTCGCCGCTTCTCCGCTCACGACCTGAACTGATTTCGGTTTGGCTTCGGTTGGTATGTTGATGTTCAGCGTTTCGTGTTCTACCTCTGCAGTCATGGCATTCACCAGAGATCCGGGCGGCAACGTACACTGATAGAAAACGCTGCGCGTTTCTTCTGTGGAGGTCTGTTTGCCGGCGCTTTTCTCCGTGGCGTCGCCGCTCACAACCAGTCGATCGCCGAGTGTATAGACTTTCAAATCTTTACCGGTGAATCCGGGTATCGATACGCTCACCTTGTAGCGATCGGGCTCTTGCTTCACCATGCATTTCGCGGGAAACAGGAACTCCTTTTCCGCGCGGAGCCAGTCGTCGAGGTCGCTCCCATCACGATCTCCGCGTTGTTCGAAGAGTTCGTAAGCGCGACGACGCACCTTGTCAATCAGTTCATCGAACCATTTCGGTAATGCGGCAGCTAAGTCCCCTCCTGGTTCAGCAGTTTTGATTTCGATTCGTGGCATTTGCTCGGTCCTTCATGGGATGTGTCCCAATTGGATGGCTGCAATGTGACTACCATTTCTCCTTCAGATGGCATCGTACACGAAGGCGTCGTCAAGCCACCTTACGCCTGTGACGGAATGCCAGTCATTGCTTTAGGATCAGCGTTTCGCAATGATTCGCGCCGGAGCAAGCAGGTCCGGATACCGGTCGAATACGCGCTAGTAGCGAAATCAAGATGTGCTCGTCTGTGTGTTTCCGCTCACCTGCCTACTGGCGTTGGGTCTTTTCACCCAAACTGGCGCAAAAAGATATTTTAAACCATCAGTGAATGTTGCGCTGATGTCGAAGTGAAACGAAATTGAGCAAATTCCATGCTTCCGCGCGCGCCTGAATGGTTCTAGGAACTTGGCGCCATACTTGCTGCTCTCCGATTGCAATTTCCAACAATCAGGGAGAGCCGCATTGAGCGCCTTCGCTCTATTTAGGAATCCGTATATGCTACCCGTTTTACGATGCCTGATCACAATTGGCTTTGGCGTGGCGATTCGTGTTTCCTATCTGAATGCCGCTGAACCTGCGGTTCCCATTCTCGTATACCACCGGTTCGGCGCCAGCCGCACCGACTCGATGACCGTTACCACCCAACATTCAGAGAGCAAATGGATTTGCTCCGCGAAAGCCATTACACTGTCATTCCGCTCGACGCATTTGTCGCTTGGCGGCTCGGAAAGGGCCATCCGCCGGCGCCCCGATCGGTGGTTGTAACCTTCGATGATGGCCACATTTCGGTTTATCGGGAAGCGCAATCTATTGTCATCAGGAACCGGCTTCCCGTCTCGCTTTTTATTTACCCTTCTTGCATTTCACACGCATCGTACGCGATGACGTGGGAGCAACTATCGGAGCTGACGGCAACATCGTTCTTCACCGTGGAGTCGCATACCTTTTGGCATCCCAACTTTAAGCAAGAATCGACAAAGCTGGATGCCGCCGCCTATTCGGCATTTGTTGATATGCAGCTTCGACATTCCAAGGCGACCCTCGAGAGTAGAATCAAGCGGCCCGTGAATCTGCTGGCGTGGCCGTTTGGAATTTACGATTCCTATCTAATGAATCGTGCTGTAGCTGCTGGCTATGAAGCAGCATTTTCGAGTGAGTGCCGGGCCGCTACCAGATTGGATCCAGTCATGGCTCTTCCCCGTTGTCTTGTCTTGAATGAATATACGGGTGACCGGTTTCTTCGTTTCCTCGATTCTGCCATTCGTACTGCAGAACACTGATATGACGCTCAGACACACTCATAAAGGTCCGGTTTTCCTATTTGCTCTGCTGCTCGCATACGGTCGTGCTTTGTCGCCCGCCGAGTTTCCTCAATCAACACCCGGCCGAGTGATTGATGCCCGCGACCGCAAGCCGATCCAAGGGGCATGGGTTGTTTTCGGGAACGAAACCACGCGCACGGACCGGCAAGGACGGTTTACGCTTCATCAAGCGGCGGCGCGGATCGGTGTGCGCGCCGTCGGGTATTCGCGCCAGCAGTGCGCCGCTCAGCCTGAAATGCAGGTTGCCTTATCTCGTTTGCAGGTACGCGGACTGTATCTTTCATTTTGGGGCATTGGATCGCAAGCGCTGCGGAACGGGGTTCTTGAAACTGCAAGCAAAGCGCATTTGAACGCCGTTGTGATCGACATTAAGGGAGACAGAGGTTTCATTAGTTATCCCACGCACTCCGCACTCGCGATTCAGGCGGGAGCGAACCGGATCGTCACAATTCCGGATCCTTCTGCCCTCATTGCGGACCTGCATCGCCGTGGTCTTTATGCGATTGCGCGAATTGTCGTATTCAAAGACGATCCGGTTGCGCGTTTCCGGCCTGATCTGGCCGTTAGGAGCGTAGAAGGAAAACAATTCGTCGACCGCGAGGGCTTGGCGTGGACAGATCCGTTTAACCATACAGTGTGGGATTACAACATCGGTCTTGCGATTGAGGCCGCCAAGGAAGGATTTGATGAGATCCAATTCGACTATGTCCGTTTTCCTGATCAGAAGGGATTGCAATTTTCAAAAGTGAGTACGGAAGCAAACCGGCGAAATGCGATCAGCGGCTTTCTTGCCGAGGCGCAGAAGCGGCTGGCGTCGGACAACGTATTTCTCTCGGCCGATAACTTCGGTTACGTTTGCTGGAATCTCGACGATACCGGAATCGGCCAGTGCTTTGCCGACATCGGTCCTGTCGTCGATTACATTTCGCCGATGTTGTATCCGTCGTCATTCCAATATGGGATTCCGGGACTTCGAAATCCTTTAAGCGATCCGTATCGTATCGTTTTCGCTTCGCTGCAGCGGGCGAAAGAACGCACGGGCTTTTCGCCGCTGAGTTTTCGGCCTTGGTTGCAGGCGTTCAATGATTACGCCTTTGACAAGAGAAAGTTTGGTAAGCACGAGCTATCGGAGCAGATCAACGCCGCTCAGGATGCAGGCGCAAGCGGCTGGCTGCTCTGGGACCCGCGAAACCGGTACCCGGTTGACGTTCTATTGGAGTTGAGCCGCGAACTTGGGTGGAATGACGGAGCCGAAGCCGGGAATGTCAAGCCTTAACGAGACCATGAAAAAGCCGTCGCTTCACCACTTCGACCGATGCCAAATAGGTGCCAGTCGCCGCGGCAAGGAAGAGAAAGAACGGAAGAGGCAACGCCGTGAATCCCAGCATTTTGGCGATGGGGCTGAACGGGATCAGTATCCCCATGAAAACAACCAACAGTACAGTCGCCGTAAGTGGTCCACTGGGTTTGCTCTTGAGTGGGTTTCCAAAGGTCCGGATAACAAATAAAACCAGAGCCTGCGTCGCAAGAGATTCGACGAACCATCCGGTGTGAAACTCGGCCTGGCTGGCATGAAAGTATCGCAGAAGGACAAAGAAGGTCAAGAAATCGAAGATCGAGCTGATGGGCCCAATCAAGACCATGAAATTGCGAATAAGAGAAATATCCCAGCGCTGCGGCTTGCGAAGGTACCCGCGATCGACCGTGTCGGTTGGAATGGTGATTTGTGCCAAGTCATATAAGAAGTTATTAAGCAGAATCTGAGTGGGAAGCATTGGGAGGAAGGGCAAGAACAGCGAAGCACAGGCCATGCTCAGCATATTCCCGAAATTGGAGCTCGTCCCCATCAACAAGTACTTCAGAACATTGCCCGATGCTTTTCGCCCCTCAAAAATTCCCGCGTGAAGCACCCCCAGTCCGGGTTCGACCAGGATGATGTCGGCGGCATCTCGCGCCACATCGACCGCGCCTTCCACCGAAATGCCGACATCCGCTGCATGCAGAGACGGCGCATCGTTGATGCCGTCGCCCATGTAACCGACTACATGGCTACGATGCTTGAGGGCGAGAATAATGCGGCTCTTTTGAGCTGGTGCAACACGGGCGAACACCGTTGCCTCTTCCACCACGTGCTGTAGTGCGGCATCGGTCATTCGCACGATTTCGCTTCCTAATACAACTCGGGAAGTGTCGATGCCGACCTGCTCGCAAATATGGCGGGTGACCAACTCGTTGTCGCCGGTTACGATTTTTATCTGAACGCCGTCTTGCCGGAGCGCGGCGACGGTACTTGCTGTATCCGCTCGCGGAGGATCGGCGAAAGCCAAATATCCCGCCAACACGAGCTTCGATTCGTCCTCTGCCGAATAAGAATCTCGGCTATCAACGGCGCGATAGGCGACCGCCAGGACCCGATATCCCCGATTGCTCAATTCGTGGAACATGGGGAGGCATGCCGCTTCTTTGCCGGTAGCCAAACCAATTACTTGCCCCGCGGATTGATAGGCAGAACAGCATTGAATCACAGATTCCGGAGCCCCTTTGGTGATCAAAAGCCTTTCGCTATCGCGCGCCACCACAATCGAAACGCGGCGGCGCTCAAAGTCAAAAGGGACCTCGTCGCACTTCGTGTAATCCTCGGCCCCACGACATGGCGTCTCTAGGATGGCTAAATTCAGCGGGTTTCGAATACCGGTTTCGAACTTACTATTCAAATGGCCCAGTAAAAGCGTGTGTTCGGATGCACGGCCTACAGCGTCCAGGCTTTGGTCAAGCTTCATCACTCCGCCGGTTAGCGTGCCCGTTTTATCGCTGCAGAGGACGTCCACGCTGCCGAGGTTCTGGATGGCGGAAAGGTGCTTGACAATTACTTTTTTACGCGCCATTTGCACGGCTCCTCGGGCAAGAGTTACCGAAGTAATCATTGGTAGAAACTCCGGCGTGAGTCCCACAGCCAGGGCCACCGCGAACAGTAGAGATTCAAGCGGATCATGGTGCAATGCAATGCTCACGACGATGAGAAAAAGAACGAGAAATAACACGACGCGCATGATAAGGATGCCGAACTTTCGCAGCCCGCGCTCAAACTCGTTCTCTTCCGGGCGCACGGCCAACCGTGTGGCAATGCCGCCAAAGACAGTCTTCGGACCCGTAGCCGTCGCTTCTGCAATTGCCGACCCGCTGACGACGGACGTGCCGAGGAAAACCATATGCGGTGCTTCGGGTTGATCGGTTGCCGGCTTGTCCGGGGCGGCCTCTTTTCCTACCGGAAGCGACTCTCCGGTCAAAGGCGCCTGTTGAATATAAAGGTCCCTCGACTGAATCAGCCGTGCATCTGCCGGGACAAGGTCGCCTGCGAACAGACGGATGATGTCCCCAGGAACGACGTCATTCCGGGAAATTTCTTTCCAGTCGCCGTCGCGAAGGGTGGATGCCGTACTCCTCACAATCCCTCGTAGATGTTCGATTGCACGTTGCGATCGATAGGTTTGCCAGAAGTTGATCGCATTGCCGATAATTACGACGGAGACAATGATGGTGGCGTCCACAGGTTGCCCCAAGAACGCCGAGAAAACGGCCGCGATCAGAAGCACAATCGCGAGTGGATTCAGAAAGAGGAGCAGCAGAGCGACTATTGTCGAGCGTTGCCGGGAAGGGGCAGGATCGTTTGGCCCATATTCGGCTAGCCGTCGTGCGGCCTCGGCCGCGGTTAATCCGGTCGTCGGTACTGCCGTTCCCGGATCAGGTATAGCGATTGTCGGCATATGTAAGTAATGTCCGCCGGAAGCGGCTGAGCCTGGTTTGAGTTTCTGATAATGCTAGCAGCTAGTCTGCCAAATCAAATAGGAAGACCTGCAAGCGTTCGCGATTTGCACTCTCTTATGGGCACGGCACAAGGGAATGAGTCCTGGCGGACAAGTGTAATGAACGGGCGTGAGATGAGGGTACGATTTGCCGGGGGCGGGGCTTGCGCGCCGGACGAGAACAGCTTTATCAGGCATTGAACCGTCTTCGTTGTTGCGCAAAGGCAGCCTATGTTTGTCGGTGAAATATCCACGTTGCTAAGAAGGGACAGCCGATGCGGCCTTCATCGTAACGACCGATGGAGAGATTTGCTTCTGGAATAAGGCCGCTCAGCGATTATTTGGCTATCGTTCGCACGATGTTGTGAACAGCTCTGCTATCGAATCCTGCAAGGTGAGGACACGCTGGGCACGAGTCGAATGACGCGGAGTAGACTCCAGAGAATCGCCGGAAGCGTTTCCCGATTGCTTGGCTGTTACAGCCATCTAGATACGCGGCGTCTTCTGAAGTTCTGCGACATAGAAGCGTCCGTGCTTCCTTGTCAGCACGAACGCAGCCTCTACATCGAGTTCTTGAATATTGCTTTGAGTTCGGCGTTGCAGGATGCCCTGGATAACGTATAAGTATGAAGATCGTGCTGCCCTCAGTAAGATCCTAAATTCGATTGTCGCGGGAAAACGAGAAGAATACAATGAATCGCATATCACACGCAGTGGAACAGCCATAACAGACAGACAGTCAAGCTGCTGTGTTATGTCAGGAGTGTAAATATGCTTCCGAGCGAAATACAGGATCCGGAATCCGTATCCATCGGCACGAAACTGCGCAACGTCGGCTCAAAAGAGTCATCGATTGCGGTTCTGGCGCTCCTCGGCATCGCCATTCACCTGATTGTCAGGTACCTCGTAGGCGTTGCGCCGATAGTCTGGCTCACGCCTCTTTACGTGGTCGTCGCGGTCGGAGGCGTGTCGTTGCTGTTCGACCTGGGCCGCAGGGTGGCGGCTTTCGAATTTGGCTCGGACCTGCTTGCCGGTATTTCGATCATTGTCTCTGTCTTACTTGGCGAGTACCTGGTCGGAGCCATCGTCGTCTTAATGTTGTCGGGCGGAACCGCGCTCGAAGAGTACGCCACCCGGCGAGCTTCGGCGGCGCTTGACGCAATGGCTAAGCGGATGCCTACGGTGGCCCATCACCTTCAAAACTCAGTGTTGTCGGATGTGGAATTAAATAACGTAGAGATCGGCGACACTCTTGTTATCTTTCCGCACGAGATTTGCCCAGTGGACGGCGTCGTGATCGAGGGCCACGGGACCATGGACGAATCGTATCTCACCGGAGAACCGTTTCAAATTTCAAAACTTCCTGGTGCGGCTGTGCTCTCCGGCGCCATCAACGGGGAAGCCGCACTGACGATCGTTGCCGAAAAATTAGTGCAGGATTCGCGCTATGCCCGGATCATGCAGGTAATGCAAGAGGCGGAGCGGAGGCGTCCGCCAATGCAGCGGATGGCCGACCGGCTCGGGGCCTGGTACACTCCATCCGCCCTCGCCGTTGCAGCACTAGCCTGGGTTGTCAGCGGCGAATCTACGCGTTTTCTTGCTGTACTGGTTATCGCAACGCCGTGCCCGCTGCTCATCGCTATTCCGGCCGCCATTATCGGCGCAATTTCACTTTCCGCTCGCCGCGGCATCATCATCAGGAACCCGGTAATGCTCGAACAGATCGACTCCTGCCGAACGCTCATCTTCGACAAAACCGGAACGCTGACGTACGGAAAACCGGCTCTGATCGAGATTCTATGCGCGCCAGGCGTAACGCGTCGTGAAGCTCTGCGGGTGGCCGCCAGTCTCGAGCAATACTCGAAGCACCCCCTGGCCGCCGCAGTTCTCGAAACTGCGAAGAAAGAAGATGTCGATTTTGCTCCAGTCACGGAGATCAGCGAGAGGCCGGGCGAGGGGCTGCTAGGCAAAGTATCCGATATTGCGGTTCAGATCACGGGCCGCTCCAAGGTGATGAAAGCTGGCCACCTGGCCGCATCATCCCTGCCGCCGCAGACTCCCGGAATGGAATTCCTGCTGCTGCTGAATGGGGATTACGCAGCGGCTTTTCGTTTTCGCGATGAGCCGCGTCCGGACACCGGTCGCTTTATTCGCCACTTGAAGCCGCGTCATGAGGTGACGAAGGTCATGCTACTATCCGGCGATCGCGAAGCAGAGGTTCGTCATCTTGCGGGGCAGGTGGGCATCAGGGAAGCCCTTTACGGAAAGAGCCCTGAAGAAAAGCTAGAGATTGTGCGAAACGAAACACGCAAGGCGCCCACTCTTTTCGTGGGAGATGGCATCAACGACGCGCCCGCCATGCAAGCCGCCACCGTGGGACTTGCCTTCGGACGGGTCAGCGATATCACCGCGGAGGCCGCCGATGCAATACTACTCGATCCGTCGCTCGAGAAAGTGGATGAGCTGATGCATATTGGAAGGCGTATGCGGATAATCGCCTTACAGAGCGCTATTGGCGGTATGGGATTGAGTGTAATCGGGATGCTCGCCGCCGCCGCCGGGTATCTTCCGCCGGTAGGAGGCGCCGCCGCTCAGGAAGTGATAGACCTCCTGGCAGTGCTGAACGCCGTGCGCGTGGCGCTTCCGGTTAAGGACTTGAGCGATATAACGGCGGTAGACCACACACTTTCCAGATCACTTGAGGGGAAGGACCCAGCAGTGGCACTTCGGCAATGATATAAAGGTTGGAACAAGTGACAAGGTTTGACTAATATCGCCAACGTGAAGCGCCATTGCGCTTGATCTTAAATCGTGCTGGAACTGTAAATGTGAGGACCATGCCTAAAAGCAAATCTGAGCGCCGGCGCCCGTTGGCCGTTGCCGCGATTGTAGGAAATCCAGCAGCACGTCTACCTTATCCGGCTTGAGATTACCTGAATAAAGATGGCATATTGGCGGCGCCACTGGATATGCAAGTGGCCATTTCGGCTCGCGTCATGCGGTCCCCGGCATCCGAGAAATCCGGCCCGCGAATGCCTCCGTAGCTCGGTACGAGATGGCGGAATTCACATCCTTTGTCGTAGAAGACTTTGGCTCCTACAGCACTTGGTCCGCTGCCCAGCGGTTTGCGATTTCCGGCGATCCGACAACACCGCGATGAGAAAGATCGCCAGAACAACAACACATCCATTGAAGCAAGGACGTATCGGACAAGTGCCGCCAATCGGCGATTTCAAAATGAGCCATCTCCGCTCGCGCTGCGCATCGGGGTCAGCTCTTCAAGTGGCAGCACGCGGGAGGGCGCAAACACGCTCTTTCTCCTTTTTCGTGAGATACGCATTCTTTGGCGATGCGAAACACCCAGGCTTTGAGCCCCGCCGGCTCTCCAATCTGATTGATGATCCGGAACACATTCAGTGAAGCCGGCTGCGATACTTCTTCCGCGTCCTCGCGATTCCCGCACTCAGGTAGGCATATTGAAACAGCCTGGAGTGATAGGCGTTGACGGTCGAAGGCTGTGGCATCGCCTGACAGGAGTTCTTTCGCAAGCTGCACATCTTCTGTGCGTTCCAACAATGCTGATTTTAAGCCTTCTCGACCAGTTCCGGCTGGCGTTGCTCTACTTCCGCATTCTTGTTCTCGAGCTCGATGTCGATTCTCGGCGCATGAAGCAGCGTGTTGTGGATTAAGCAGTTTTTCGCGGCGCGAAGAATGCCCTCCCGATGCCGCGGATCATCGAGGCCTGGGATGCTCAACCCGATTCGGAAGTCCATCAGGCGCGCCGGCTTCTGGGCTTTCTGGGCAATTACCGTGACCACCAAACCTGTCGTCGGCAGACTACGCGCGCGAAGGTACTCCGCGGCGTAATATGCGGCGCAACTCCCTAAAGAGGCGAGCAGCAATTCCGGCGGGGTCATTCCTCGGTCGGTGCCGCCGTTCTCAAGCGGCTGGTCGGAAGTGATTTCGTGGCCTCGAGCGGCCACTTGAAACCGAACGCCGTCCAGATAAGTAATTTTCGTTTCCAGTCCCATATCTCTCCAGATGCCCGTTCTTGCCAGAGGTGACAGGAACCTGGGCCATTGCCGAACTCATTGAGCAGGAAGGGAGCAATTTCGGCACCGGGATTATGTGATTTTTTCGACGCCTTTGCCAGCGCGAAGTGAGCCGTTCGACGCAGGCACCGTGCGATTTGGGTCAAATTGCGCAGGCTGCCACACCATTCTCCATCACAAGCGATTTCCTTTGAATCAAAATAAGGAAGCACGCGCCGACGTCGGTTAAGGGCCAATCGCGTACCAGCGAACGGCGCTTGACGCTGCTGGTACCGCACCATGCGGAACAC
The DNA here is from genome assembly GCA_000381625.1 of Bryobacterales bacterium KBS 96. GTDB lineage: Bacteria > Acidobacteriota > Terriglobia > Bryobacterales > Bryobacteraceae > KBS-96. The sequence goes on along the minus strand of KB906767.1, from coordinate 3,404,346 downwards.
GACTCGCCGTTCGTCCAGCCCTCCGCTCTGGCTTTCGATACTGCTCCCATTGCGACGAAAACAGTGCCGTTCCAAACGAAGTTACTGTCGCCGGCGGAAGTTGTTATCAGAGTGGCTCGTATTATGACGCATTGGGGCCGTCTCGAGAGATCCTAGGCGCTTTGCTCCACCGACCAGTGACAGATGCCATCGCACCTCCTAGCAAAGAGGGTTTAAGCCGGAGCCCGAGTCGTTACCGCCATTGCAATTGGACTTTTAAATCCATTCCGTCCGCCGAACAGTGGGACTTTTGCGGCAGTATAGCTTGAATGTGGCATCGTTCGGCTGCTGCTTCCCAAACCGACCATTTAACAATCAATATCCTTTGCCGCGAACCTATCGTCGACATGGCCGCGCGCACTGATCCACTCGCTAGTCGAAGGCCGATCTTTCTGTACGATCTCTCAAACACACCGGTTATTATTTTGGACCGGCGGTCTATCGCGCTTTGCCATGACGCCTTCATCGCATCTGCAATGAGGCGAGTTTGCGAACGGAGGTCCGTAGGTCCCCTAAAGCTATAATCGATCTGCTCGATTCGGTGCGGCGGAGTTCAAAGATTGCGTTGGTTCCTTTATCCGTGAGATATGTCCAATCGGAAGGAGTCACTTTCTTGCCGATCGAGGAAAAATACGCGAGCGTAGGAATCGGACTGCTGTACCGGAGAGACGATCCCTCGCCTGTCTTGTCTCGCTTCCTGGCGTCCGTCCACCGATTCCCAAGCGATTTCTTATATCGCGATAAACAAAATCAAACACATTCTCTTCGGCGCACAAGAGGCTCGACTGGTAGTCCTTTTCCTCCGCGGTGTACCCGACCAAATTCTATTTGATGCGGAGTGCGTCGGTTTCGCCCCGGTGCGGCCAGCCGGAGCGACTATTCAATCGATGCCATAATGGCTCACCAATGATGTTGGATTTCCACCATGCGGAAGAGAATGGCTGCAGTTCTTATGGTTCGACAATCAAGAGCCCGGCCGCTCCCTTCTGTCCATGCCCGAATCCGTGATTTACGAATGGAAATTCGCCCACCAGATCGGCGGTAAATTCAAACACCATGCCGCCTCCAGCCGGCACACTGAAGGTTTGTATCCCGTGCACCGCGCTTTCCGGCGGCGCTCCCAAATAAACGGTCTCAAATTGCTGGCCGACAACGTGAAAATAGCACGGGTGCGTCGGCCCCGCAGATACCACGTAGAAGCGTACACGATCGCCCCGTTTTACCCGGACAGGCGCATCATGATACTGCGCTGGACGCCCGTTGAATGCCACGATGTCAGGGACGGTTGAGAGCATTTTGGTGTAATTGAATGACGAGATGCCATTCTTCGGCTCCATCAGATAGAACTCGCTTTGCACGAGGACGAACTCTTTGGCTAGTGGAAGCGGTGTGAGTGGGTCCACAATGATGGCGCCGAACATCCCCGAACCGATGTGCAGAAGGATGGGCGGCGTGCCGCAGTGATATAGAAAGGCGCCGGCATACCGCGGCGTGAAGCTGAATGAAATCGACTCTCCCGGCGCGATCGAACGAAATGCCGTCCGCGGATTCACTTCCGCGCAATGGAAGTCCATCGAATGCGGCATCATTCCCCGGTTCGTAAGTGTGAACTCCACCGTGTCGCCTTGCCGCACATGAATGACAGGGCCAGGGATGTCACCGTCGAATGTCCATCCGGAGACAACCGTATTGGGTCTTATGCTTACCGGTACTTCCTGCGAGGTCATGTGTACGCGCTTCACGGTATCGGATGAAAGCGGCGGAAGCGCTGGATCAAAGGAATGATATGTCGCGCTCACTGTGACCGGAACACCGTGGCCGTTCGTGCCAGGTTGCTGTTGTGCAAGCGCAAGCCCTACCGATGAGGCGCTCGCAAGAAAGGTACGCCGGTCCGGTTTCATCGTGTGCCTACGTTTTGCGGCTCCGATATGCCCTTCTTCAAACGAGAGTAAAGCGTCATCTTATTGATTCCGATCAAACGGTATTTCCGACATTCTCCATGCAGCCAAGTCCAGCGGAGGCAATAAATTGTGCGGTGAATGCTCACCGGCGACGATTCGTCCTCAAGTTATCACGGACCCACTTCCGCTTCGGTGACCTAAGTCACTGGCGCCGGACGATCGTTTCCTGGAGACTACCAGACACGGAAAGGATCGGATCATGATTAGCACCATCGTTGATTCGCGGAACCTCGGACCCACAGCGCCAAATGACTTCAGCTTAGAGATCTATCGTAAGGTGCTCGTGGTCTTCTACGTCGAGGAACGCATGAGAGTATTTGCCCGTCAAGGCAAGTGCTCTTTTGTAGCATCCAGCCGCGGTCATGAGGTTACTCAAGCCACCATCGTTTCACTACTGAAGCCGGGTATGACTGGTTCTTTCCCTATTACCGCTCTAAAGGTACTGCGATCGGGATTGGCCTCCCGCTGAAAGATATTTTCCTTGAAATGCTTGGGCGTGCCGGCGACCCGAACTCAGGCGGTTTCAACATGCCCGAGCACTTTTCGTCGCGAGATTGAATCTGGTGTCTCAAACCGCTTGCACCGGCACACAGTACCTTCCGGCCACCGGAGCCGCAAAGGCGATGAAGGCCCAAGGTAATGACGCTGTTGTCTATGTCGAGTCTGGAGAGGGCGCCACGAGCGAGGGAGAGTTCTTCGAATCGTTGAACTGGGCGGCGCGAGAATCGCTCCCTTTGCTGTATGTCATCCAGAACAACGGCTACGCGATCAGCGTTCCGCAGCGCATGCAAACGGCGTCTTCGATCCACAGGATTGCGGAGAGCTTTGGCGTGCATGCGATCGAAGTCGATGGGACTTCGTTCGAAGAAATTTACACGAAAGCGCCCCCGCTGATCCAGGCTATCCGCTCCGGCAAAGGACCAGTGCTGATTGAAGCTAAAGTGGTGCGCATTGACCCGCATTCGTCCTCGGACGATCAACGGAAATACCGCAGCGCCGAGGAGATTCGCGACTCCGCTGAACGTGATCCGCTGTTGCTCATGGAAAAGCGCTTGCTGGAAACCGGCGCGGTCAATCAAGCCGGCATAGAACGCATGCGGAAGGAGGTGAAAGCCGAAGTCGACGTAGCGGCCGAGTGGGCTGACAGCCAGGCCGATCCCGATGGGCACGACTTGCTGGCTCATGTCTACGCCGAGGCCACCCCGGAACCAGCAACTCCTCCTCAGTACATATCCCAAGAACCTGTGACGTTCATCGACGCGATTAATCACGGCCTTCGCGAAGAACTCGCAAGAGATCCTCGTATTGTTATGTGGGGCGAAGATATTGCCGATCCCAAAGGCGGCGTATTCGGAGTCACGCGTGGACTGACGGAGGCTTTCGGCGATCGCGTCGCCAATTCACCGCTTACGGAGGCGAGTATTGCGGGAGTGGCCGGCGGAATGGCAATCGCCGGCTATAAGCCTATTGTGGAAATCCAGTTTGCCGACTATCTCTGGCCCGCCGCGATGCAATTACGCAACGAGATTCCGACGGTGCGCTGGCGCAGCAAAGGGGTTTGGACTTGTCCTGTCGTCGTCCGACTCGCAGTTGGAGGTTATATCAAGGGCGGCCCTTGGCATTCGACATGTGTCGAAAGCTTTTTTTCTCATATTCCCGGCTGGAATGTTGTATTCCCTAGTTGTGCGGAGGACGCCAAAGGTCTAATAAAAGCAGCGGCTCGTTCGCAAGACCCCGTAATATTTTTGGAACACAAGGGACTGTATCGTAGAGTTCAGGCCAAGACTCTAGAACCCGGCCCCGACTACATCGTGCCGTTCGGCCGCGGCCGCATTCGGCGGGAAGGAACGGACGTCACCATAATCACTTGGGGAAGCATTGTCTACCAGGCGCTCGATGCAGCCAGGCAGTTCGAACAGCTGGGCCGCTCTCTTGAAGTGATCGACCTACGATCTATCGTGCCGTTTGACCAAGAGCTGATTTATTGCAGCGTTCGCAAGACAAGCCGCGTTGTCATTGCACACGAAGATTCCCTCCTGATGGGATTCGGAGCCGAAATCGCCGCTCGTATTGCATCAAACTGTCTGGATGCTCTTGACGCTCCCATTGCCCGCCTTGCCGCAAAAGATTCGTTTGTACCTTCCGCGCCTTCTCTTGAATCTCTTGTACTGCCCTCGGCGCAGGATTTGAGCACCGTTATCGAACAGACCTTACGTTACTGAGAGATTTAGCATCTAACGCTTTCAGCGGCATCGCCTAGTCATTCACACCAGATGACCGTCAGAGTTGGGAATACAACCCGGGCGTAAGACTTGCCTTACCTTGGTCCTGGTTCCGTTCATCGCATGGATCTCGCTGCGGCGATGGCGCGGATCTGCTGTTTCAGCTGCGCGGTATCCGCACCTCGCTCAAATCCGGTCGACCGTTCCCGGCCGGAAGGTTTGCGCCCAAAGGCCTCGCTATCGCGCAATGGCGTCGGGCGCGACGCTGCGGCAATATTTGAATTCGCTTTCGTGGAAGACTTGAGTCTTGCTCGCATTTCTCGCACGCGCGCCGGCGAGAGGCCGTGTATTCGCTGCAGTGCGACGGTGACGTACCACGCATACGAGTAGCCGGCTTCCTTGCGCTCTGCCGCAAGATCGTAGAGCAGCGTTTCGAGTCTCGGCCATTCGGCAACGGCCAGGAACTGCGCCGTGATGGCGTCGTCGGGCAAGCCAGGGAGCCTGTTTTCTTCGCGAGCGTACTTCGCGTGATGGCCGGCCATCTTCATCCGAGCTAGTTCGAAAATCGAATCTTCAAAATCGTCCTTCTTGGCTTTTTGCAATCGATCGATGGTTTTATCGAAATCGAAATCGATCGAATCCGCGCGCACGCTGGCGCGTTTTTGAATGCGTTCTGTGCAAGCCGTTGATTTCTCGTCGGGGAGTGGCTCACCAGGTAGGCCAGGGTGGCCTGCTGCCTGGGCCACGTCTGGCTCAACCATCAGGCGACGGTGGCTCATCGGTTGGGCCACCCCCGGCCCAGTGGCTAGGCCACCCTGGCTCAATGGAAAGGCCACCTGTGGCTCAGGGGCTAAGCCGGGGTGGCTCAATGACTCGGCCACCGGTGGCTCAGCAATCGGGCCACCCACATTAACTTCGGCGTGAAAGCAAACCAGGCGATGAACGGCGGGCCGGGTCGGAGTTCCGGGATCGCTTTGAAGGAGTCGCCTGGCGTTGAGAGAATCAATCGCCGCTTGGACGCTCGCGCGGGCGAGATTGGTTGTCTGAGCGAGATGACGGCTGCTAGCCATTACTTCCGTTGCTTCGGCCGCTTCCGCCCGAACGGCTAACGCCAGCAGAACGCGCAGCTCCGCGTGGCTGAGCGAAGTTGCCAGCGAAGCAAGGCGTCGCAAGACATTGGGCATGCAATTTCCTTTCATTACTTTATGCCGGCTCCGAAGTCGACGAGGCCGCCGGCTCCGGAGTATGCGGCTGCTCTTCCGCCGGCCACTCGATCACTACGTCCCGCCGACAGGGCGGGCATGGGAGCGCCAAGGTCTCGGTTTCAATCCAGCGCCCGCAAACACACTCGACCGAATAAATAGGCCTCTGGCGCATAACGCACGCCATTGGTTCTCTGAAGGGCCGCTTACGCAGCCCCTCGCTCTTCCCGCTTCTGCTTGCGGTCGATCACAGAGATTGAGTCGATGACGACTTCAGTCACTGGCCACGGTACTTTTATCGGACCGCCGTCGGTTTCGATCGTGCGCTCGTATTCGCGATAGGTCAGTTCGCCTTCGAGGAAGACGTGAGCGCCGGTAGGGATCTTTGCCGCATGGTCGGCAGTTGAGCCGTAAGCGACGCAGGTATGCCACTGTGTCTTTTCCTGCCACTCCTGTCGTGAATCTTTGTATCGTTTGGTGGTGGCAATGGAAAGCCGGCTGATATTCCGGCCGTTTTGAGTCGCCGCAGTTTTGGCTTCCTTGCCGTTATAGCCGCAAAGTGTGACGCGATTGATATTCATATGGGGTTTGTTCCTTTCTTCCATGGAATGAGGGTTGCGCAACGCAACCCCTGCCTGACCGGCGAGGTCCGGGGTAGCAAGAGTCAAGCCGAGGGGGATCGTTCATGATAGGTATTTGTCAAGGGGAGACGGAGTTCTCCCTTTCGACACTCCGTGTCGCACTGACGACGATCCGTTCGTCTTTCGAAGCCTCGGTCCCGGCCAACCTTGATAAGTGGCGAATCATTCATTTGCCGCATTGGAATCTGGTTTGAGCAGTCCTTGCGGAAGTACAAGTTAAGGTCAAGCTGGCCGGCCTCGAAACACCCATAGAGGCGCATCGGAACTGAGTCTTCGCGCAATCCCCAATTAGCTCTTGTGAGGACCGGCCAGCGGCTTCTTATTCGGCGAACGTTGCTGTTATGGCTCTGCACGGGTCAACGCGAACTCCCCGCTAGATCTCGCATTGCTTTCGATGTGCGGAGCGAGTTAAGTGGCCGGGGCGGGCCCGTCAAGGCCGCAGGATGCGGCGAACGTGTGAGCGCAGCCTTGACGGGTTTGCGCCGGTCACGGACAATGGGCGGACGAAAGCGATGGAGATTCCAACGCATCAACTTCCTCCTTCTGTTCAGGTTTCGAGTTAGTGAACTGGAATGGTTTCTTGCTACGATCGACAGCGACTAAGTAGGCGACCAGTTTGCGAGCGACAGCGATGGTCGCCTGGTTGTGATGGCCGCTCTCGAGTTCGCGATCGCGCACCTCAGCAAGCTGAGGATTCCATTGGGGCGCTAGCTTCGCAGCTTCTGTAGGAACTTATTTCGCTGCTTTGATAAGGGACCACGTTGTATCTTGCCAGCCGACTCGCGTTGCGCGCTGCACAGTCCGCAGTAGCTGATCGCGTTGCGAATGCCGGCGAACCGCTCCACTGGACCGGCTTCCAGCGCCCATGTTAGAGCCGTCACCTCCCCGACGCCCGGGATGGTCATCAAAAGTTCAACGCGACCTGCCAGATTCTCGCTTTCACGGAGCGCCGTGATCAACCGCTTCTGAGCCAAGTCGAAAGTCTCCATCGCGCTGCGGCTCATGTTGAGCAGAGTGGGTAAGGATTCCGGAACGTCCTCGATCTTTTCCAGGAGTTCTCTGAAGTAAGCTCGTCCGTGCAAACGCCTCTTTTCATAGGCCACCCCGCATTCCATTAGCAGGCCAGCCGTCTTGTTCTTCATCCGCACCGCTTGTCGCACCAGCAAGTTTCGAAACCGGAGCACTCTCCGAAGGTCGCGGAGTGCAGCCGGAGCCATATAGGATTCCGGGAAGAGATCACAGCGAAGGAGATCCGCTAGCTTGCGGGCATCGATCTTATCGCTCTTCTTCTTGCCCGCACAGATCGAGCGCAGCATTAGGGGATGTCCTACTTTCAGCTCGACAGCGAATGGCTTCAAAAAGTCGTAAATCCATCCCGTGAACAGAGTTGCCTCCATGCCTCCAACCCACGGAACACGCCGATTAGCCCAGGATTGAAGAGCCGAGCGAGTAGCCTCGAGGACTCCCTCTTCTACGACTCTGCCGTCTTGCTTCTTTTCGCAGAAAGCAATCGTTTTCTTATGAACATCCAGCCCGACATAGTGAACGTCTTGCATCATGAGAAACCTCCTGGAACGCAGCGATATCACAAAACGGCGAGAAGAATCCGTCCTATGCATTCGAACACCCATCCTTGTAGCGAAGCGGAAAGGACGAAGCGCAGCGGAGGGCTGCACAAGCGAAGCGCGGAAGCCTGGCGAGACGGCTTGGACTCGCGCGAGGGCGGAGCCCTTAGTCGTAACGCGTTGTGGTGTCATAGCGGCCGGCATCGGCATCGAATCCGTGCAGTTGAAGAATTTGAGAGACACCGCGGCAGCCCTCCTTTCGTTCGAGGTGGATGACGAGATCAATTAAGTCGCCGATCTCGCCTTGGATGGCTTTGTAGGGCATATCCACGTCGGCCCGCAGCGTCAGAGTGGCTAGGCGAGAAAGCGCTTGCAAAGCGGAATTCGCGTGAACCGTAGAGATCGACCCGGCATGGCCGGTGTTTAACGCGTCGAGCAAATCGAAAGCTTCTCCGCCCCGGACCTCACCGATAATTAAACGATCGGGCCGATGACGAAGCGTGGCTTTCACCAGATCTCGAATCGTGACCGCCGGCACGATAACATTGCCCGAACCATCCGTCTGTTCTTTGCGTGCCTCAAAGCGAAATACATTCGGATGATCGATCTTCAGTTCGGCAGTGTCTTCGATCACACCCAAACGTTCCTGTTGTGGAATGAAGTCGATTAGCGCTTTGGCGAAGGTGGTTTTGCCGGTGTCGGTTCCACCGGCAATTAGAATTGTCTTCCGATTGCGGACAGCTTCGGCCAATTCGGCGGCAATATTTGAGCGAAGCATGCCGGCTCCAACGAGCTGCTCCATCGTGAACCAATGGGGCCGAAATTTGCGGATGGTCAGCGTCACGCCGTGAAGCGAACAGGGAGGGAATGCCGCTGCCACTCGCGATCCATCTGGCAACCTGGCGTCCAGCAAGGGCTTCGATTCGCCAATATCGTTTCACAGCGAGCGCGCAATCCGTTTGACGGCATTGGCCAGATATTTCGGGTCCAGCGCGGCATCCACTGATAACAACTCACCATTCCGCTGCATGAAGATTGCGCCGTCGCCATTGACCATCACTTCGGAAACACCGGCATCGACGATGAGGTGGGCTATCGGCTGTAAAAAAGGAAGAATGGTTTCGAGAGACATGGTCCGTTACACTGAAATGGAGTACGTAGTGATCTGCTCGGGAGACAAAGCAGTCGCGTTCTCATGCCGTCGCGATAATGCCGCGGTGAGCTGCTCGGCATCATCTGTGAAGATTTGCGCGTCGTAGCGAGGCCGGGACGTTGCGACATATGCCAAAGTCTCGTCGACGAGGGCGCGGACCCGGCTGTCACGGGTATCGATATGGATAAGAGCCCGATCCACCGTGGCGCCTTGCGAGGAATGCGAGGTCATGGCATAGACGTAATCGACGTGCTTGTTCTGGTTCAGATTCCACGCCACGGTGCGGCCGGAGTCGTCGAGCTTCACCGACACATTGCCGTGGTCAGCCAGGTATGTCACCGTTCCCAGGTCGCGGCCGCTGACTGCTTTCTCTTTCCAAGGCGCCGTGAACTGGATACGATCGCCTTCGGCAAACGCGCGCACCTCCCGCTCGTAAATGGCGACGCCTTTCACCCGCGCGGGATCGTAGGTGACGACGGACCCATTTGGTCTTTGAACCGTGATTTGGTTGTGCTCGCCATCAACATGGATGACGGTTGCGTACGTCTTGGCCTCCAGCCCGAGAGCTTCGCTGCCGCGGCTGTAACGGACTGAGTCACCGACGTGATACGAACTCGCGATTTTGCGATCCTCGCCAGTGATTTCCTGGCGATTGATTAATACCGGAAGCCGATAGATATCCGTGCCGAGCCGGCTGGCTTCCAGGACGACGTTATTCACCGTCACATCGATGTCGTCGTCCGAGCTGTTCAGGAACTTCGGAAGCCACTGCGTCCGCCGGTCGCGAGCGTCAATCGCGGAGAATAGCGACCGGTCCAAAAAGTACAGGCTATTGACGTATTGCCGTGCCACTGTTTTGTGGTTCCGCGAGTAATAGCCAGTGACAAACGTTGTCAGGAAATACCGGATCTCCGGGGCCTGCGGTTTGTAGGTGAAGTCCTGGTAAGCGATCGCCTCGGCGCGGCCCACTTCGTTGATCCGGATGATGAGCGGCTTTACGCTGGCGGCGATCCGCGAAAGCCGGACTGTATTCCAACTCAACATGCCGATGATCAGGAAGGCGCAAAGGAGCGCCGCTTTGAGGGCGGTGTTGGTCGTCAGAGTCGAGCCGAAGTATTCATACTCTTGCCGCGCCGCCCGCTCGATCGGCGGAAGTGCGGCGGGATTCAATTGTTTGGACTTCATCAGGCGAACGCTCCTTTTACAACACCGGCAACACCACCGGCGAAACTACTGCCAGCCGCCGCTGTGCCCTTAAACAAGTCACTGACGAAGCTAGTGATGCGGAACACGCTGAAGATCAGACCGATATTCAACATCCCGAGCGGAAGCAGCAGGATAAAGAAATGAGCGAGTGTGTAGTCACCGTGAACGGAATGATCGATGAAGTTCACGAGCACGTTCGTCCAGACAAAAACCAGGGCGCTTGCGACCACCTGGTAGAAGCTGTACTGCAACATGAAGGAAATCCAGTTCCAGAAGAGCCAACTCAAGCGCGGGACCAGCAGAAACGGGATGAAGAGCGGCCCCAGGAGCGATCCGATTCCAACGGCCACGAATCCGAGAATTGTGACACCGAAGAGAACACCTTGTATCGCGATCATGTCGAGCATGATCGAAACGAAAATGAATAGTTCCAAGGGATTGAAGAGCGTGGGCCGTTCTGTGCCGGTCACGATGGCCGCAATCCGAGAGAGCAACGTATCGAGGCTGGCCAGGTCAATGTTCGATGAAAGCTGGCGACCGATATCCGGCAAGACTTGATGAAAACTCGAGCCGATCATCGGCAGAGGAACGTTGTAGTAGCGCAGCATCATCTCCGCCACGAGGAACAGGCCAAAAAAGTGGAGCAGTTCGCCGTAGGGAAACTCCGGGTGATGCCGGGCCGAACTATGCGTCGCCCACTTCAGTCCATAGAGGATGGAGCTGGCTCCAGTTCTTCGAACGCAGGGACTCGCAGCTTCGTCTGATGCTCGCTAACCCGCTTCCCGTCCAGCCCTTCTCCGCGAATGTACTGTCCTTGATCGGCAACAGCCTTCTCGCCCTGCGTGCCTTCAGGTCCTGATTTGGCAATTCCCTGAAGACGTCTGGCGTGCCAGGCATCGTATTCTGCTTTGAGCGCCGGCTCGGAATCCAGGTTCTTGATCACCGGATGCAGGTTCTCTGCTTCATACCTCCTCACGGGAGTAATAAAGCAGATTGGCTCGTCTTTTTCGAAGATGACCGTTTTGCCCGGCCTTGTGATCTGCCAATTCATCGTGAATGTGTACGGAAGCCAGTCCGTTTCCACAATCCCTTCCAGAGGCGCAACAGCGGGTTTGGGAATGTTTGCTGGACCGCGCACCCAAAGATTGATCCCCGGCGGAGTGCGGAATAAGTACGGAAAGGTCCATGTGACAATACCACCGCCAAACATCGATTGCGGGGTACTCGACCGCCGGCCTTTGGGGAATTCAAACTTCAAGGCATCCAGGCCGGCATTTCCCGTCCAGGTGATTTCCACATCATGATCGTTGAGGATCATCCAGCCGTTTTGGTTGGCTATCAGAAGCGGAAGACATCGGTTCGGCCAACCGCCGAACTTGATGTCCATCCAATAGCGGTCTGCCTTGGCTGGAATAATCGCTGGATAGCTCGATCTATCGCTTAATCGATAAACCGTGAGGGTCTCGCTCATGCTAGCTGTGGACAATTGCTGAATCTGATGGTCAATCTGCATAGTTTTTCTTCCTTTCGGATCTCCGATGGCCGCCTAGCAAGAACGTTACGAGCCATGGAGTTGATTGTGCATGGGCCTCAGCGCCGAGGCGCTGCAAAACGGGAGCGAACGCCACTAAACGCGGAAACTAATCCGGAATGTTTCCGCCGTCAATAGTCAGTTTCCGATGCGACCTAAGCGTCAGAATACACGTGGTCACAGTCATCGCTTGAATACTGACGTCAGCAAATGTAGAGAATCCAACCAAGGGGATTTGTACAGTTGAAAGCTGGCCGCAATCGTGTTGCACAGAGCCTCTGCCCCTATCTGGATCCAAAATGCAATGGCAATCGCGCGATGGTTTTTGGGTAACCGAATACGCACTCGCCGAAAAAATCGAGTCATCGTGGCGATATACGCCACTACCCAGAAGGCTGACAGCTTCAGGAACTCCCAGCAGGTAAACGTGAAGCACTGAAAGTTGTCCTGTCCCCATTGTCGTGCGGTAAGAGAAGACGTTATGAAAGCGTCGCCTTCACCCATTTGTCAAACACGCTGTTGCTTTCCTCCGGTTCGACGTGTAATGAAAAATGTTCCGTGCGTTGCAGAATCGCATAGGCTTTTGCGGCTTTGGCATATCTCTCTGTCAATTCGCTCAAGGCAATGCCGTCGCCCTTAGGGTCTACAGGATTCAGCAACCAGAGAGGCCGAGGCGCCATGGTGGAGCAAATGTCAGGTAAATCGAAGTGCTGAAGCAGTCCGAATACAAAAGAAGCAACCTTAAGGTTGTAGTCCTCGGCCGCAACCAGAGATCCAAAATCTGTCAACGTTCGGTCGAGCAAAACGGATCGGATGCGATCGTCAAGAGCAGCGCCGAACAACGCTTCCAATCCGCTCGGCCCGGTTCCATAAACTCCAATGCGCGAATCGTCCACATCTGGACGGTCGCCGAGGTAATCTAAGCAGCGAAGGAAATCCCAGACTCGATGACCCACGAGCGATGTACCCGCAGTGAGACTGACTAGCGAATATGCCATTTCGACCGCGCGCCCGTAAAAAAGCGGTCCGGCAGATGGCAGCCGAGGCATTGCCTGTCCAGAGGCGCGAGTATCGATGGCGCAAAGCGCGAGGTTCCTTTGAGTCACTTTCGCAAGAAGGTCCAGGTCATCAAATAAGCGATTCTTACCGGAGCTCAAAAGCATAACCACAACGCCGAACTTTGGGCCTCCCGCAGCCGGTTTCAGAAACCAGCCCGGAACGCGAATCGTGGGTTCTGAGTAGAACTCAAATTCTTCGATTACGAGATCCCGGCGTGTATTCTTCGACAGCATTGTCTTACGCATTGCACTCTTTTGCGAAGGAAGCCCGAGAAGTCTCCGAAGTGTGTGCCGTGCTTCGTCTAGTTGAACTTCGCCCGATCCACGACTCGCCTCGATTGAGCGGAGGCGGTCGGAGTTCAGTTGGTACGCCGTCCGCCCTCCTAGCGAGGTCAGAACCTGACCGGTGGACGTGCAGTTGAGGGCTGATTCAGGCGCATTCTCGAATTCCGCCTCCGAATTGTCACCAGCCCCGTTTCCGAGCCACTTATTGAACCAATCGTAAGTGGCGCGTCGGTGAAAGAAGTCGTAATCGTGGGGAAGATTCGAGGCAAAAAGCTTTACCTTTTCAGCAGCGTGATGTAAGGCGTATTGATCTTTTGATTCCCAGAAGATTTCACGCGTGCCCTGTTCGTAGTGTGGGGAGTAGGTTGCGCCCACGTCCATATGCGTGAAGCAGATCAGCAGCGGCTTCGGCGCGAACGCCGCCAGAAGATCGCCGCGGTCGATCCCTAACGGGAGGCTTCCGATAATATTCTGCTCAGCGTCGGCAAAAGCCCCAGGTGGTTCATAGTTGGCGCCGGCAACATTTTCGGTGTGACCTTCCACTACAATGGCGGCGTGAATTCTCGGCTCGAGCGCGCACAAGTACATAGTCGCTGTGCCTCCGCCGGAATGCCCGCAACACCCGATGCGTTTGCTATCGACCTCAGAACGGCTCAACAAATAATCGAGCGCTCGGATAGCGTCCCATGTTTCAAACTGCGTAGTGGTCGACCCTACAAGAAATGCGGGCCACCCGAACTGGTCGTGCTCGCCCGTCGGGCCGAAGCGGGAACGGTTCGTTCCGGGCGCCGGATACTGCAGGCGTTCGCCCTGCCCAGGCGGGTCCCAGGTGAGGACAACAAAACCCTTGCGAGCAAGGTTCTGGAAGACCGTCTGATAGCTTCTATAGTTCTTACCGTTCGGTGTGTGGCCCAGCGGCGAAATGACACCGGGAAACGGGCCTTTCCCCGACTTCGGAACATATAGGTGCGCCGGTACGTAGAACTGAGGTTGGCTTTCGAAAATAAGCTTTTCGATTCGATAACGGCCGCGCTCAATGACGCCTGCACTCGTGACGTTGAGAGGCGCCTTTTCGAGTGGGCTGCCGATGAGTTGCCACACTTTACTCGTGATGAATGAAGCCCGTTCGGCCGCGTCCTTCTCTGTTTTAAGTTTGGATAGATCCGATTTGCGGCGATGCCGGGCCTCATTGACAACCGAAATGAGGTAGTTCGGGAAGTCGTTCCAGTAATCTCGCGTGATCGCAATTTCTGAAGCACCTTGCGCGCTGCCGGACGTTTCTTTGCCCGGCAGAGACAACTCCGAAAGGTGACCGGCAACGGCGAGTGAACCGGCTTGCAGAAATCGTCGTCGTGTGTTCATGAGTTAGGGTGTTCCCATCTTCGGTGTATCGGCTTGGGTCGCCGCCTTTGCCGGGCGGCGCTGCTGGAAAGCTTGGATAAAAGGTTAGAACATGAGTTTCAAGGCAAACTGCAGAATACGGGGATCGCCTGCCGACGTGATTCGTCCCTTTGATGAAGAGCTCACGATGTTTTGCGGCTGGTTGAAGTTGACGTTGTTGAATACATTGAAGAATTCAGACCGAAACTGTGCTGAGAATCGCTCGGTGATCTTGAAATTCTTGAGTAGACTGGCATCTGTGTTAAACAGCCGCGGCCCCCGCAGGATGTTCTTCCCCGAAGTTCCGAAGGTACCCGCCGCATTGGGGATGAAGGCGCCGATATTGAAGTATTCGGCCACCATTTGCCCGTGAGAGCTGCCTGCGCCGTTACCGGCGTCGCCGCCAATATAATCGGCACGATCGGCGCCGACTCCGCTGAACGAGTTATCTTGTCCGCTGATGACGGAAAACGGAAAGCCATCGCGCCAGCTTGCAAGCGAACTAAGTTGCCATCCGTTCAACAGACTGTTGCCGATGCCATGAACGGGTAGGTTTGGGATCTGCCAAATAGCGGAAAAATTGAATACATGGGGTACATCGTCGTTCGAAGTGCCGTAATCAAATCGGCGGTCGAAGGGGTCTGTTGTGCCTGACGGGCCGAAATCGTCGATCATTTTCGACCACGTGTAATTCGCCTGCACCGAAAAGCCATGGCTCAGGCGTTTTTCGAGCGAAACTCGGAGCGAGTGATAGTTCGAGTTGTTATCCGATGAAAAAAGCCCAATACTTCCAAAATTTGGATTGAGCCGGCGGGACTGTGTGTTTTTGGTGGTGGATGCGCCGGGAACATAGACAGCCGGGTTGTCTTCGCGAAAACCGAGCGCGCCACTTGCGAGATAGGTGCCTTTGTTGCCGGAATAGGAAAGCCGCGCGAGTAAAGAGCTGGCGAATTGGTGTTCGAGAGTCAGGTTCCAGGTAGTCAGTTGCGGCATATGCCAGTTTCTTTGCAACGTAGCGTATATCGAAACCGGCAAAGTGAATGCCGCGTCGGCGCCGGGCAGGCTGGGTCCGTATTGGGCGGGGAAAGGATTGGGGATGCCGATGCTCGCGTATGGATTGGCAAATTGGATGTTGCCGGAATAATCGAATCGAGGACCAAACGGCGCGGTGTCGGCGAGCCCATTGGTGTCATGAGTGCCCATCGGCGTGTAATAGATGCCCGCTCCACCACGTAAAACGGTCTTGCCGCCGGGTCCGATTTGGTACGCGAAGCCCAGGCGGGGAGCGAAGTTGGCCCAATCGGAAAGAGAACCTGTCTGAGAAGGGCAACCGGGGTCGGCGCTCGGACCGCCAAAGAGCATGCCAATCGGGGCGTTCGGAAATCGTGAAGACTTGCTGCCCGGTTCGTAGCAAACCACCCGTCCTTTCTCTTCAGTGAATGGGTAATAAGGATCCCAGCGTACTCCCAACTCCAAGCGCAATTTAGGACTGAGGCGGATATTGTCGTGTACATAGAGGCTCCACAACGTCCCTCCGATATTTTTAAACTCGCCGCCGCCCTGAAGGAAGCGGGACGCTTCGCCAGCCAGAAAATCGGATAGGTTGCTCCCCGTTAACGAGTTCCCAAACGTAAATTGCCCCGACATTGTATAGGTGTTCGTCAGATCGTTGGTGACACGCACTGCTTCGCCGCCCATGTGTAGCTCGTGGGCTCCGCGCTGCACGGCCACGTCTTCGCGAATCGTGTAATCTCCCCGGTTGAAATTGCCGAGGTGATTGGTTGAAACCGTGAAAAATCCGGGAACGCTGACATACAGTTCCGGAGGAGTAGGCGCTGCAATTTGAACACCCGCCTCCGGAAATCCGAAGGGCGCGCCGGCTCTTGAGCCACCTGTTTGCGACGTCCAGCCAAACCAGGTATTGAACAAAAGGGTGGGGGAAAAGGAAAACGTGTCGTTTATCGCCAGGTTCTGAACCTTAACCTGGTTTCCATTACCATCTGCCGCAATAATGTTCTGCCGCCCTATGGCGAGATCGGGAGGCTCGTTGAAGCGAGTCCAGAAATAGCTACCCGTCACCTGATTTTTGCCTTCGATCCAGTTGAGCTTGACCATATATTGGTCGTCGTTTTGTACGAGACTTGGACCCGCATAGGTGAGTTGACCGTTCGGCCCGTTGGGGAGCGGTATTGAGTTGAGGAAGTACTGAGCGGGAGCGCTCAACAGATTCGACGGAATCTGGTTATCGGCGTAAGCGACGCCTGTTGTTGGATCACGGACCGTAATGCCAGTGCCCGTGAAATTCCCCGTGCGTTCAGCGGCAGTGGGGACAAACGCCACGCTGCCCTGGGCCGCACTTCGAATCTTTGTTCCCTGGTAAGTGCCGAAGTAGAAGAGCTTATCTTTGAGAATGGGGCCGCCAACGCTGCCTCCATATTGATTCCGTTTTAAGGTGTCCTGGGTTGGTGCGAAGAAGTTACGGGCATTTAGGTCGCCATTCCGAACAAATTCGAAAACATCACCATGGATGGCATTCGTGCCCGACTTGGTGATGATATTGACCACCGCGCCCGCGCCCATGCCGTACTGGGCGGACAGATTCTCGGACTGCAGATTAAATTCCTGTATGGCGTCCGGATTCGGAAACGGTAGATTCGTATTCACGTATGTATCGTTGTGGCCTGCCCCATCCATCTGAAAATTGACCGATCGCGGGCCGCCGCCACCGACGTTAGCGTCTTGTTCTCCTGGGTAAACGCCACCCTGACAGTTCACCAGGCAATATTTACCTGTCTCATTCACTGTTCCGGGCGCCAGAAACAGCAGAGTCTGCGGTTGCCGCCCGTTAAGCGGCAAGTCGATGATTCTTTTTTGATCGACGAGCTGCGCCACCATTCCGGTCTCCGTGGTGACCATCTGCGCATTGGCGGAAACATTAATTTGTTCCGTTACATTTCCTAACTGCAAGGTCACTGGGATAGTGGCTGACTGATCGACGACCAGCGTGATGCCACTTTGAACGTATTTAGAGAACCCCTCTTTTTCTACCGTAATCTGGTATTGGCCTACTGGAAGAGCATTAAGGGAATATGTCCCGGCATTGTTAGTAGTGGTGCGTCGTTGCAATCCTGTTTCGGTGTTGGTGGCCAGCACGCTCGCTTGTGGGACCGGAGCGCCGAAAGGGTCGGAAACGGTTCCACTCAGATTGGCGTTCGTGAATTGTGCGCGACCAATACCGGCGAAAAACGCCAGAAGTAACATCGCTCCGAGTATATTGTTTAGCGGATTCCGGCTGAAGCCTGGCAAGGACAACCTCCTCATATGCGCGAGCGCACGAGCCACGATCACGCGGCGCTTCGCTTCATTTGTTATGAAAGACCGATTTGAGGCGACCGATAGTTACGCAACTATATATCGTCTTGTAGCAAAGTATAGATCCGCTATGGAAAGCAGTCAAGAATATTATCTTGATAATGCGACAAATGGAGATTCGTTATCGGGAATATATCTCAAATGCCGGCGCACAGGGTCCAGCCGATCTGGACAAACCGTTAAGACCGCATTGGCCGTCGCAGGGATATCTACACATACGAGCGGCGGGTTCGCAACAAAGCCGGCCGAAAAACCCACGCAACTCGATTCCACTCTCCGAACGGGCCGCGGACGGTCATGCAAAGGTTCGATGTTTAGCAAAACCTCAGAAGTTGAGCCGGAGGCCTAGGCGTAATTGGCGTTGATCGGGTAGCGCACTCGTGATTTCGGTATATCCGTTCAGTTTGCCGATCGTCCCATCGGGGTTGAATACAGCGTTCGATACGCTCGCGCCGGGATTGTTGAAATGAGGAGTGTTCGTGGCGTTGAAGGCTTCAGCACGGAACTGAATTGTTAATCTTTCCCGAATGGAAAACTCGCGGAACAGTCCGAAGTCGACGCCGATCAGTCCCGGTCCTCGCAGCGTGTTCAGGCCGCTCGTCCCGAAGCGGACGGCTGTCACTGGAGCGAAGGCCGCCGGATTGAAATATGATTGGCCGGGGCCAGTGCCGCCGGAAATCACGGCGGCAGGAAGGACCTGGTCTGCCGTTTGCGTTTCAGTGGGCGCGTTCAGTGAAGCGCCGGACGCCGTGACAGTGAACGGCGTGCCGCTGTAGGCGCTGAATGTGCTATTGACCTGCCAACCGCCAAGGACGAACCGGGGAATGCCAGACTGCGCCCATGGTTTTCCTTTTCCAAACGGAAGCTCGGCGCTCCAGCCCGCTTCGAAATTGTGTGTCCGGCCATAACCAGTGGTTGAACGATTTCGGCCCAGTTCATCGGGGATGTTGAACGCAAGGGTGCTATCGGCTTCATCGTTATATGCAATTGCCTTGGAGAACGTATAGGTCGCCTGAAACTGGAAGCCATTGGCGAATCTACGGCTGACGCGCACCTGGAGGGCATTATAGTTGGCGGTGCCGAAAGGAGCCTCGAGTAGCGTGCTGGCAACCCGTCCGAACTGTTGATTCAGAATGCGGCCGGCGTTTCCTGTTCCGACAGGGGCCCAGTTAAGCTCCTGGCTAACCTGCTGCCGTATGCCGCGGGTTCCCACGTAGCCAGCCTCTGCCGAGAAACCAGCCCCCAGTTCCCGCTGTATGGTGAGATTGAACGTCTCCACATAACCGCGGCGAAAGTTATTGTCGAGAGTTTTAGCGCTGACTTTTCCGGGAATGTCGATGACGCCGTTGCCTAGCGAAGGAATCGGTATAGGAGGAATGCCATTTTCCGTTGTGCCAACAAAGGCGTATGGATTGGCGGCGACGAAATTCTGGTCGACGAGCACAGGATAATTAGTGCGGAACGGCCGCGCAAGCGAGTAAGGATCTGCGTTCATGCCGTATCCCGCCCGGATCACCCACTTTGAGCTCGGCCGGTAAGCGATTCCAAGGCGTGGATAGAGGAGCAAATGGCTGACGGAAACGCCCATATCCATTGGCACGTTTCCCACTCCGCCGACGAGCACTGTGTTGTTGGTCGGGTCGTACCGCTCGAGACCTCGATGGTCGCGAGTCGGAATTGGGTAAAACTCATAGCGGGCGCCTAACGTAATGGTGAGATTACGAGTTGCTTGCCATTGGTCGCGTAAATAGTAGCCCTGGCTCCAGGCTCGTGTTGTGACCGGCGCTTCCACCGGGACGGTTTTGCCTATGGTGGAAGGCAGACCCAATAAATATGCGGCAAAGGCGTTGAATTGATTGGGCGCCGATCCGCCCTTAATCGCGGTAACGCCCCCCGTGAACTGGAAGGCGCCGCGGGGACCGGCGCCCTGCTCGGCGGTTAAGTGATTCATGTCCTGCCGCGAAATATCCATCCCAAACCGGAGGTTGTGCTTGCTTTTCATCCAACTGGCGTTGGCGTTGTACTGATATTCGTTGTCGTGCCAGAAATATGGCGTCGCGCTGCCGGGATTTCTCAGCGTTTCATAACCGGAAATCTGGAACTCCGGTATGCCGCTTTCAAACTGTGTAGGTCCGTTAGTGCCAGCTATCTTGAGCACATCCAACCCAATATTCTGACCGTATTGAATAGGGTAAGTACTGGGAGCAATGCGGGTGTACGCAACGTTGCCATCGAACAAAAATGTCGAGCTGACGATGTAATTCATTCCAATACTTGTGCTAATTACCCTGCCTTGTCCCGGTCCAGCCTGTTGCGAGGTATCGATCGCTTGGCCGGATGCCTGGTCGAATACAGTAGGCGAGAAATCCGTGAAGTTCATGATGCTGAAGCGGCCGAACATTGTAAATTTATCGGACTTGTTCCAATTGACTTTGGCATCGAGCGAGTTGCGATCGAAAGTCGAGTTGCCGCTGGAGAAATAGTTTGAAGCTGAACTCGGATAAGTGGGGTCCGGCAGCCAAGAATTAAGTTGTTGGGCGACCCGGCTCTGGCGCTGAAGAGGAATCACATTATTCGCGAAGGGCTCACGCCCGGAGCCGTCAGACGCCCCGGTGAGTGGATCGTACAGCACTGTTCCGAGGCCGCTGAAGTCGCCGGCTCGCTGGGCCGCGGTTGGGACCGTCGCCAGCCGAGACACATTCGTTCTCCGGCTGGTTTGTTCATCGCCAACAAAAAAGAACAGCTTGTTTCTTACTATCGGACCGCCGAGCGTCCCGCCGTACTGGTTCTGAATGTTTTTCGGCAGCGTGGGACTGTTATAGAAGACGTTCCGGGCCTGAATGGCGCTATCGGTGTTGTATTCGAAACCCACACCGTGAAAATCGTTAGTGCCCGATTTGATTGTCACGTTCACCGCTGCGCCGCCAGCCTGTCCCTGCTCGGCATCCATGCTGTTCGTGGCTACGTTTACACTCTCGATCGATTCGATCGGCGGTACGTACGCAGAATGTTGAGGTAGCCATATATTGGTATTGCTTGCGCCGTCGATGCGGGTGTTGTTGGTGCTCTTGGTCGTGCCATTCACCTCGGCGACCAAGTCCTCGCCGCCGTTTGATACGAGGGAATTCTGCGTACGGGGTGGAGTGAAACCCGGTATGAGTTTAAAAAGCGATTGGTAGACGCGTCCCCCGGCACGGGAAGATCTTGAAACTGTTTGGCTCCGATGTCCGTGTGGACGTCCGCGCGGTCCGTTTGCAGCACCGCTGCCGAACCGGCAACTGTGACGTTCTGGCTCGTTGCCGCTAATTGCACTTCTACATCCACACGAACGACAGCATTGTTGGAAACGGCGACTCCCTGTCGCATGACATTTGCGAAAGAGGGCGCGACGATTTTGACGTCGTAACGCCCCGCCTGTAGATCCGGAACCGAGTAGGCGCCGCTGTCGCCAGTCCCTACCTCGCGGTGAAATCCCGTCTCGATATTGACGAGAGTCACCGTTGCGCCGGGAACTGCGGCGCCGCTCGGGTCAGTAATGTTCCCCACCACCGAACCATAAAGGGTTTGAGGCTCGAGGCGAAAGGCGAGGGTCCCAAGGCGAGCATAACCGCCAGTGCATAGATGACAGGACATTGCGCCCGGCCCAACGAAGCGGCGATTCCAAACATTTCCAACTCCTCCCCTTTGGGGACTTAAATTTAGATCAGTTTGCTTGTTTCCGTGGAGGGTGTCAAGTATTTTCGATAATGTTTCTAGTTTTATGGGAAATTTATCTTGAATCGATTTGGTCTTCTGCGTATAGTGTGCTTATGGCAAACCAGGACCGATTAAAAGAGGCTGCCCGTCGGCTTGGCGTGGCGGCCCTGTTCGCATGCCTGGGATTTGCCCTTCAGGCAGCCCCTGTCGAGCTCAAACGGGCTAATCACAAGGTGGAGGTGATTATTGGCGGCCAGCCATTCACAACGTATGATTTCAGCGACGTTGTGGCGAAGCCCTATCTCATGCCGCTGCGGACGGCGTCAGGCATTGTGATCAGCAGAAGTTTTCCCGTTGTCAACATCGTTACACCGGCGGACCAGAAAACCGCTTCCTTTGAGCCTCATCAACGGCCACTCTATTTTGCACATGGCGACATCGACGGCCTGAACTTCTGGGCGGAGCAGGCCTTCGATGCCTACTATCACGGCCACGCTCGCCAGGCTTACGGGCGAATGGCTTTCACAAAAATGGAAAATATCGCCAGCGGCTCCAAGGCGGGCGCCCTTCGTGCCCGCTTTAATCTGCTGGCGCCGAGCGGGCGTGTCATTGGAGAGGAGACCCAGAGCTTTAAATTTCAGGGAGACGACCATACTCGCATCATCGATTGTGAATTTGTCATATTGGCAAGTCACGGCCCTATCACTTTTGGGGACACCAAAGAGGGCACGTTCGCAGTTCGACTGGGACCGGAGCTGAGCGCTCCGCACGATCACATGATCAACTCCAACGGGGCGCAAGGCGAGCCGGCGATATGGGGCAAACCGGCCGACTGGGTTGACTATTCGGGCGAGGTCTCCGGAAAAGAGGTTGGAATTGCCGTATTCGATAGCCCGAAAAGCTTCCGTCATCCGACAACCTGGCACGCTCGCGCTTATGGCTTACTTGCGGCTAATCCGTTCGGATTGCGCGAATTTACGAGAGATCCGAAAAAGAATGGAAGCTGGACCGTACCGGAAGGAAAGTCGCTGACGTTTAGCTATCGAGTGGTGATTTACGAAGGCAAGCTTTCGCCTTCGCAATTAGCGGAGATGTATCGACAGTACTCAGCGACGCAATAGTTTCGGTCTAACATCACGGTAATAATGGCGAACACATCTGAAACTGAATTCGAGGTCCACATAGAGACGCTCCGGGTATCGGCCCTTCACACCAAGTCGCGAGGTTGCCTGTGAATCGAAGATTTTTTCTATTTAGTTCTGCCGCGGCCGCCGGTCTGGATCTCCAATCGTGCGCACAAGAAAAGCCTAAGGAGGTGGTTTCTCCGGCTCAGGCCGAGACGAAGGCCATCAAATATGGCGTGCCCGTCGTTTCGGGGCCAATGGATTCAGTGCTGTTGAAGGACTACGATCCGCATCCGACTCTGGTGACGCCAGCGACCAAGGTCGATAAGGCAAAATTTCCGGCGATCGACGTCCACGCGCATTCTCATATGTGTAATATCCGCACGCGCGAAGACATTAAGGCTTGGCTACGCACAATGGATGAGGTCGGCATTGAAACCTCCGCCGTATTTACCGACGCTATCGGTGACGATTTTGATCAGCAAGCCCAATTATTCAAGCCATTCGGAAAGCGCTTCCTGATATTTTGCTCAATGGATGCCCGAAATATTGATGCACCGGACTACAGCGCCCGAGTCGTTCGCGAATTGGAGCGTTGCGTTGGCCAAGGTGCTCGGGGATTGGGGGAACTCACCGATAAAGGTTGGGGCATGCAGGGGAATCCGCAAGCGCCGCTTCCTCGCGGCAAGCGCATGCATCCTGACGATTCGCGTCTGGACCCGCTGTGGGACAAATGTGCTGACTTGAAAATTCCGGTGAATGTCCACATAGCGGATCATCCATCCTGCTGGCAGCCACTCGGACCTCATCAGGAACGAACGCCCGATTTTCAGGTCTTCAATCTGTATGGGAAAGACGTGCCGTCTTACGACGCACTCTTAAACTACCGCGACCACATGGTCGCGAAGCATCCACGAACTACGTTCATCGCCGCGCATCTAGGAAATCAGGGCAACGATCTTGCCTCGTTAGCCAAGGTGCTTGACAGGTATCCCAACCTATATGTTGATATCGCAGCCAGGGACTACGAAGTTGGCCGCGAACCCCGCTTCGCTTTGAAATTTCTCACCCATTATCAGGACCGTATTCTCTTTGGAACAGATATGGGGCGTGATAAGGCGATGTACCAAGCTTGGTGGCGGCTTCTAGAAAGTGGAGATGAATTCATTCCTGGGCGCCTCTGGTGGAGGCTCTACGGCCTGGAAACACCCTCTCCGGTTCTTGAAAAGCTTTACGCTCGGAACGCCCGGCGAATCCTGAATTGGAGTTAACGAATGTTGGCATTTGCGATTCGCGAGCGAGTCAGGCGACTCGGCAGTTGTGGCGGAGCAAATCTGAGGCAGTCTTCGGGAGCCTGACGTCAGGGCCATTGTGATTATCTATGGTTATTCACCAGGTTGAACCGCTTGTCTGAATGTAATAAGGAGTCTTACATCAAATGATTTCGACAACTCGTCGGACCTTCATCCAAACATCTGCCCTGTCTGCGCTGTCCGCCGGGCGCGCATGGGGCAGCAACGATCGCATTAACGTCGCTATTGTCGGAGTGGGCGGCCGCGGCCAGGCGCATATTCACGGATATGCAAAGCAACCGGACGCTCACATTTACGCGCTCTGCGACGTGGATCAGCAAAACCTGGAACGTAGCCAGGCCGTGGTGAAGAAACTCACCGGCGAGACACCAAAGGGTTACAAGGACATGCGGGATGTGTTCGCCGATAAGGAAGTGCACGCCGTTTCCATGCCGCTTCCGAACCACTGGCACGCCCTTGCAACGATTTGGGCTTGTCAGGCCGGTAAAGACGTGTATATTGAGAAGCCCGCATGCCACGATCCGTATGAAGGCCGGCAGATGGTGGCGGCCGCGCGCAAGTACGGGCGTATGGTCCAGGTGGGCTCACAAGGCAGAAGCGCCGACCATAAAATCCGCGCCGTTCAATTGCTGCGGGAAGGCGTGATCGGACAGGTCTACATGGCGAAAGGGCTCTGCTTTAAGCGCAGGAAGTCAATTGGCCATACGCCAAATGAGCCTGTGCCGGCAGGGGTCGATTGGGATAAATTCCGCGGACCGGCGCCTATGATTCCCTTCAGCAAAAACCATTTTCTCTACAACTGGCACTGGTTCTGGGATACGGGCAACGGCGACATCGGCAACCAGGGCGTACACGAAATGGATATCGCCCGATGGGGTCTTGGAGTCGATCATCCACGTTCGGCCGTCGCCAATGGCGGCAAATATGTTTACAATGACGACCAGGAAACGCCGAATACCCTGCTTGCCCGCTTCGACTACGGCGACAAGGAGCTTGTATTTGAGGTGCGCGGCCTCCAAACCGGAGGAGAGGGCGAACTGACCACGACCTCTGAAGGTAATACGGTTGGCAATCTCTTCTATGGCAGTGATGGGTGGTTGTCTCTCGACGGAAACGGCTACCGCATCTTTAAGGGAGATCCCGCCAAGCTAACCCAATCCGCGAAATCGAGCAATGACAGCTTCGCCGCGCATATCGCCAATTTTTTATCGGCAATGCGAACGCGGAAATATCAGGATCTTCACGCCGATGTTGATATTGGACGGATCTCCGCGGACCTCTGCCACCTCGCTAATATCAGCTATCGGCTCGGCGGCCAACTGGAGAACTTCGACCCACGAACGGAACGTTTCGAGAACGCCAAGGCAAATAATCTCGCGCATCCACCGCACCGCGCGCCCTATGTAATTCCCAACCTGACGGCAGGATAATTTCTCTCGTGTTCTGAGTTAGAAAGACATTCATAAAGTAGAGCGGATGGCCGCGTGCTCAACATCAAGCCATAGGACATTCATCGTGGGCGTCGGCGTGCCATCGGCATGAAATAGTGTCCAGGTCACGCACCACCGGTCCGTGCCCAACTCCGGCGCACGGCCGGAGAATTCGATGCCGGCGGGATTAAAGTGCTATCGCGCTCAAGGAGGGCCGCATCGTCCACGCCGTCTCAACGGAGTGGCCGGATACACTTCAACGGGCCGTTGACTCAGAAGGGAAATTTACCAGGCAATTGCTCAGCGGTGATATTGATCGTGCTGCATTACCTTCACTCCGCGCCAGCCCCAATAGACACGGTGCGATTGAATAAGGCCACTATCGTTAAGTTCCATGGATTCGACAAAGTCCATTTGTTCGCCATCCGGCGCGGCGCGCGGATATTCCCAGATAATCTTTTTGCCATCGGTGAAATATCCATCGCGATGATAGTGGCGGAGCTGAGGTTTGCGCCTGGCGACTACTTCGAAGAAAGGACGCATCTCTTTATGCCCGCGGCAAACGCCTTGCTCCGTTCCCATGAGGTGAGGAATAAGCGGGCTTTCGATTGTGGCATCCTCCGCATACAATGCGAGGAGTGCTTCTACGTCGTTGGCTGCTAGAGCCCGATCCCAGGCGTGATACACGTGATCCACCGTCTTATTGGATCGCTCGGGATTAAGTGCTTCTCTCATGATCTACCTTCATTCGATTTCCCCACCCTGCGCCTGAATGGGTATTGCGTTCAAGAACTCAACCGCTAAATGGAAGATGCATTTTCGTACAGTTCGTCAGCATACGAAGTAACTATCAACAGAGCCGGTTCGCTTAGCGGCTTGCTTGTTCTTTATTCCGCATCACAACCCATCCCAATACGGCCCCGCAAACGCGCAGAGCGGGATCTCTGGAGAAACGCCGCGGCGGCAAACAGGCGAAACCTGCGGCTAAGTGTTGACAAGCGGACGTGAGACATTGAAACGGAGAACCGGCAGCTTCGAACCGGCTCTATCCAGGCACACGAAGCAGATCGTCGCTTGCCCCGGCGAGTGTGAGGCAAAGTGACGAGTTCGGCGGAGGACACAACCGTTAAAGCCGCGTGTCTCAGGTTCCGGTTTATCCAGTTCATTCCGAAACGCCGGCCAAGTGGCGGCGTCCTCCATAGGGAGCAATGCCCATGCGAATTCATCCTATCTTTCGAGATCGCGTCCACGCCGGCAAAACGCTTGCGGACCGGGCTGCTCGCACCGTTCGGGATCCCGGTTCTTTGGTTCTGGCGCTGCCTCGCGGGGGCGTGCCCGTTGGCTTTGAAGTTGCCCGTGTGTTGCAGGCGGACCTGGACGTTTTTCTAGTGCGCAAGCTTGGGTTGCCAAGCCAGGAAGAACTGGCAATAGGCGCCATCGCGAGCGGAGGCGTCCGGGTATTGAATGAAAGCCTGATTCGGGACTTGCAGCTCCCTCAGAATCTGATTGATCACATTACCGTTCGTGAGGAGCATGAGCTACAGCGCCGTGAAGACCTGTATCGCCAAGGGCGGCCTGCGCAGCCGGTTCACGGCCACACCGTCGTTCTGGTGGACGACGGCCTGGCGACCGGCGCAAGCATGAAAGCCGCCACTCAAGCGCTCCGGCTACAAGAGCCCAAGCGCATTGTGGTAGCCGTTCCGGTTGCCGCGGAGGAAACCTGCGACGAATTTCGGAAGTATGTCGATGAAGTCGTGTGCGCCTATACGCCGGCGCCGTTCCTGGCGGTTGGGGTCTGGTATGAGGATTTCTCCCAAACAACCGACGACGAGGTGCAGCGACTGCTAAGGGACGCAGAACGGCAAGCCACCGTCCAGCATCACGAGGCAACATAGCGATGCCGTTTTCGCGAGAAAAGGAAACTCTGGGCCTCGTCAGGAATTCCTTGCAGCGCCTGACAGGCGAACCTTCAGACTACGACTCGCTTCTACGCCACATCGGAGATGTTCATTTCGTTCTGATCGGGGAGGCATCGCACGGGACGCATGAGTTCTATGGACATCGTGCTGAGATCACAAAACGCCTCATTCGAGAACACGGCTTTCACGCCGTCGCCGCCGAAGCTGATTGGCCTGATGCGCATCGCGTAATCGATACGTCCAGGACCGGACTTCAGATGGCAGCGCCGAAAGGGCTCTTGCCGGCTTCATTCGTTTTCCAGTCTGGATGTGGCGGAACGAAGCGGTGGCTGAGTTCGTTAACTGGCTTCGCCACAACAATCAGCGTCCAGGTGCTCCGTATCAGGCGGGATTTTATGGGCTCGACCTCTACAGTTTGAACCGATCCCGGGCTGAAGTCGTGCGTTATCTGGAACGAGTCGATCCCGCGGCTGCCACGGGCGCGGGATCGTTACTCCTGCTTCGATCATTTTGGCGAAGACGAGCAGGCCTACGGATATGCGGCAGGTTTCGGAGTGTCGGATTCGTGCGAACAGGAGGTTGTGCAGCAACTCATCGACCTGCGGCGCCGAACCTATGAATACATGCACCGCGATGGGCACATTGCGGAGGATGACTTCTTCTCGGCCGAGCAACATGCAAGACTGGTCAGGAATGCGGAGGAGTATTACCGGTCCATGTTTCGGGGCCGGGTAAGCACGTGGAATCTACGAGATCGCCACATGGCGGAAACCCTCCACGCGTTGTCCGCGCATCTGGATCGCCGCTTCGGACGCAGCAAAATCGTTGTCTGGGCGCACAACTCGCATCTGGGAGACGCGCGTGCAACCGAAATGGGAAGGCATGGCGAATGGAACGTTGGCCAATTAGTGCGCGAAAGATATCCAAACGATTCTTTCTCGCTCGGCTTCACAACGCATTCGGGCACTGTAACGGCAGCGCATGACTGGGGAGACGATCCGCAGATGATGCAGGTTCGGCCTGCACTGCCGGACAGCTATGAAGCGCTCTTCCACTCAGCCCAAATTCCGGCATTCTTGCTTGCCTTTTTTCCCGATAGCCAGCTTTCGGCCGAGCTTCGGGACGAGAGACTGGAACGGGCGATTGGCGTTGTATATCGCCCGGAAACGGAGCGGCTAAGCCATTACTTCAGGGCTCGTTTGCCGGATCAGTTTGACGCTGTTCTGCACGTCGATCACACGCAGGCCTTGCAGCCGCTGGAACAGCATGCCGAAGCGCATCCAGAAGAGGCGCCCGAGACATTCCCGTCCGGAATATAGGGACGGCGTGCGCCGGCGTCATTCCGAAGCACGACAGCCCGAGACGATACGTGAACGTGCCCGAAACGTTGCCGTGATCCATCGCGAAAAGCGACGCGCCGCTTCTGCAGCATGGCGCCTATGGGGCCGGCGAAGCTATGAACCAGCTGGGCAATCTCGCTCGTTGCGATGCCCTTCACCGCCAGTCGGAGCTTACTGCCACGATGCGATTCGACTTCCATGATGCAACTCGCGGCAACACCAAGCTTCCGGTCTCCCGCCTTCTGTTGACGCTACCAACTTCCAACGCTTCTAGTCACGCACGCTTGCCGGAAGCTCACGATAGCAATTGCCGGGGTTCGTGAGCGACGGCATGTCGGAATACCCGGTCCGGCATTTAGTCCTCCAGACAAGCTTGAAGTGGTTCGCATGAGGAGGCGGTAGAAACCCGCTCTTGAAATGCGAGCTTGATAAGCGGCGGCGAAACGATGGTGGTTGCGATCGTCATGAACACAACTATGCCGTAGACCTGCTGCGAAAGAATCTCCATTGTGAGACCAAGCTGGGCAACAACCATTCCGACTTCGCCGCGGGGGATCATCCCGACGCCGATTTTGAGAGCTTCGCGGCGTCCGAACGGAAGCGACACAAGCCCGCAGCCGATGAGCTTTGAAATCAACGCCGCCGTCAACACAATCGCGCCGAGAAGCAGCGTAGACGGTGTAGAAAAGACGCTGAGATTGATTCGCAAACCTAGGCATACCAAAAAGAAAGGAACCAGTAGTTCGGTTGCGCCATGCATCAAGGTGTGAACGCGCGGCCCGACGCTCTCGCCAATAGCCATGCCGGCAAGGAAGGCGCCGACAATGGCCGCGACCCCGGCGTACATGGCAAGCAGCCCGAGCGCAAAGAGAAGACAGATCGCCAGAGCAAATTCCGCTTCCGAAACGCGCAGGCGTTCGGCGACGCGAGGTACAAGATGGCGCATGGTGCGCGTGCCCCAGTGAGCAACGATAATCACAAACGCGCTGGCGAGAACAGTGGTGAGGACGATATCCAAGGTCTTGATCCGGCCCTTGGCGAGGCTGCTGACGACAGCCAGAACAAGCAGTCCAAGCACGTCGTCGATCACGGCAGCGGCAAGAATGATGCGACTGGCCTTCTGCTGGAGAAATCCTTTGGAGGAAAGCACCTGAGCCGTGATGCCGACGCTGGTGGCTGTCATGGAGGCGCCGAGAAAAATGCATTCGAGCGACGGAGCGCCCCAGGCTTGCAAAATAGCCCAACCAAGCACGAATGGCACGATTACTCCACAGACCGCGACCAGTAGAGCAGCGCCGCCGACGCGGATAAGTTCCGAGGATTTGACCTCCAGGCCGACCCGAAAGAGGAGAAACATGACGCCGAGATCGGCCAGTGAGGTAAGAAACGTGTCGGGCGTAAGCCAACCTAAGACGCTCGGGCCCAGCACGACTCCGGCGATGATTTCACCGACAATGCCGGGCTGGCCCAGCATCTCGAAAAACTCCGCGAGCAGTTTGGCCGAGCCGAACACCAGCAACATGACCAGCGGAAGCTTCAGGCCGCCGCCCGAACTCAACCAGAGCGCGAACGGCAGGTGAGCCGTCACTGTCCCTGGCTCCGCCTTTGATCATTCTTCCTTTTCAGCCATGTGACGACGGCGGCCAGGATGCATCCATACAGAATGGGAAGCAACGGCGCGCCTATCCGGAACAGACAATAACCCCCAAAAATCATGGCGCCCAAAAGGTATTTCCATTTCATGGGTGCATTCTCATCAGCAGTGAGACAACCGCAAGAAAGAGGAGCAGCGTGAGCGCAGGGGCGAGAAGCGGCTTGGTCCAGGCGGGTTTTTGAGTGCCTTCGCGCCATAGCTTTCTGATTTCCTGCAGTTGGCGACGGGCCAGTGCAAGCTCCCAAGGCTCCCGGCAGAGATCCAGCGCTCTCAGAGTTTCCTGTTCTGCCCTAGGGAGGGCGCGAATGCGGTACAAGAGTTCGGCGTATTTGATCTGCGCGACGAAGCTCAACGGATTGAGTTCGACAGCGCGTTCAAGAGCATCCATGGAGCGGTGGACGTCATAGTTCATGGCGTACGCCATTCCCAGGCAGGTAGCGATTTCCGATGATTGAGGATAGCGTTCGCCCAAACGTTCCAGCCGGACGATGTATTGAGTCAACTCCTCTGGTGAAACCGAATGAGGATCTCGCCAAGGCAGGAGAGGAAGTTTCCGTTCCGGAGAGTCGGAGAGCTTTTGTGGATCTCTCTCTCGCAGGCCAGGCGCCTCGGCGGAGAGGAATTCGAGATCGGATGGGAGGCTAAGCACGTACCGCTCCCGGTTTCAATTCGAACTCTGGATATCCGAGCGCGCCCATCTCCGGCAGGTCGAGTCCCTCAAGTTCGGCCTTTGCCGAGACGCGCTGTCCGATGATGGCGTCGATTGCGAGATTGAGCGCAAAGCTAAGCACGAACACGAAACCGATCAGCGTGCAGACTCCGATCAGTTGAGCGACGAGTTGGCCGGCGTCGCCGTAGAAGAGGCCGGTAACACTTCCGGTGACACCGTTCCAAGAGCCTCCGTAATTGCTTTTGCCATCGGCGAAGAGTCCGACAGAGATGACACCCCAGATTCCATTGGCTCCATGTACCGAGATAGCTCCGACCGGGTCGTCGACCTTCATTTTCCGCTCGACAAATTCGACGGAAAGGCAAACGAGGACACCTGCTACAAGCCCTATGATGACTGAACTGATACTGTTAACAAAGCCGGATGGCGCGGTGATGGCGACGAGTCCGGCAAGCAAGCCGTTACCGGTCATGGATGCGTCGGGCTTGCCGTAGCGAGTCCACATATAAAACATGGCGCCAAAGCTGCCCGCCATGCCGGCGAGCATTGTGTTGACGGCGATGGATCCGATGCGCAGGCTGCCGTTGCCGGAAGCTCCGAGAGTGGATCCGGGATTGAATCCGAACCAACCGAACGCAAGGATGAAGCAACCTGTGAGTACAAGTACAATGTCGTGGCCGATGATTGCGTTCGGTTTCCCGTCGCGATTAAATTTACCGAGTCTGGGGCCAACGATGATCGCAAGCGCGAGAGCCGATAGGCCCCCAACAGCGTGGACGACACCGGAACCGGCAAAGTCGCAATAGCCTTTGCCTAGGCCGAAGTTGGCGCCGAGATTGGCCAGCCAACCTCCTCCCCAAGCCCAGTTGGCGAATAGCGGATAGGTAAACGCCCCCATAATGAAGGAAGATGCGACGAATGCCGCGTATTTCCAGCGCTCAGCCGCGGAACCAGTGACGATAGTCAGGGCCGTGTCCATGAAAACCATCTGGAACAGGAAGACGACCATAACGGCCACGTCGTAAGTGCCGCCTTGAGTCAAAAACAATCCGTGTTGCCCGAATAGACCGAACGGCTTGCCAAATAAGTTGATGGTGAATTCGGAGCTCAGCGGAACGGCGCCGCCCAGATTGGCGATTCCGCCCACGCCTCCCATCTGGAGGCCGAACCCGATGAGCCAGTAAGCTAGCATGCCCACGCCGTAGACCATGAAATTCATCATCATGGTGTGGTTTGCGTTCTTTGCGCGACAGAGGCCTGTTTCCACGATGGCAAACCCGGCCTGCATAAACATGACAAGGAAACCAGCGACCAGTGTCCAGACGAAGTTAATCGCCACTTTGTTCTGGCCTACCTGATTGACAACGTCGCCGATGGTCATGCCTTTCTTCGAATCGGCGACAGAGACATCCGCGGCAGTGCCGGTCAGGGATCCGTCTGGATCGCCCTTTGCACGCGCGTCGGCTTTGGGGATATCGATATTCTTGAGATCGGAGTTGGTGATGGGGGCAGTCCGCGTAGACGCCGATGAGGCAGGAGTTTGTGCAACAGCGCCAAATGCGATCAAACTGAGGACGAGTATACGTAACATATTTTTCATCGCCGTCACCTCTTCCAAATCGCGTTCTTCAAGTAAGCGCGATTGAGTACGCCAATCACGCCGAACAAGCTGATGGCTAATCCTATAAGCGTGATGACGAGGCGTCCAGTCATACTGGATGTCAACGCCACGCTAAGGAAACTGATCAGAAATCCAAGAAATGTCAATAACAATCCGAGTGCTACCAAGGGTGGTCTCCTTTCTGGGGTATCGCGATTTTCATTCGTTCTCCCGGTGCTCCCATGGCTTGCACTTGCGGAAGATTCCGATCGACAAAACCAAAACAGCCAAGCCGATGAGGATCAGCGGAACATTGCCTCCCACGGCCATTCCAGCGGTGATAAAAATAAACGCGACCAGGAATGTCATGACTGCGTATGCTTGAGTTGAGTTTGCTCCCATGGTTCTTTCCTTTCCTTCCCATATGCGCGCAGCGATACAAGCGGCAAGCTTGTCTAACGCTTAGGACCAAAAAATGCCACTAACCCGACTAAAAAAGTGTTTTGATTGTTGGCTGCATTCGGCGTGTCGCCGCGCTGGAAGAACGGCACGTCCGAATGGTCTCTGCGATACTCCAGCCGGCTGAGAAGGCCTTCAGCCATCTTGAATTCGCCGGTTATGGTGACTTCTTTTAGTTTTTGGCGCGTACCAGTTGTAAATCCAGTCGCGTCGTAGTAGTATTCACCACGCGGCGTCAGCGAAAACCACTTTGTCGGGGCATAATGAACAGCCGCCGCTACGCCAATCCAGCGATCTATGCCGGATATCAGCCGCCGCTCATGCCCATAGTCGAAGTTGACATAGGCGTTGAGTTTATCCGTCGGAGTCAGCAAGAGAGTGGTGTCGTACAAGTTGCGAACACCAGTGTTTGTATTTGTCTTTTCGGGACCGACGTAATAGTTGTTGCTCCAGGTGAACTTCGACTTGGTATAGACGGCTGTTACGCCGATCGTTTTTCCGCTGTTGTTGTCCTCAATATTGTTCCAGCCGTTCACAACCTGAAAGCCTGCCGTAAGGCTCTTGGTAAGGGGCATGGACGTTCGCAGGCCGAAGTGATAATAGGGAATGGCCCACGAAAATAGTAGCGAGCGCGAATAGTTCCAATTGCTATTTGTTTCGATCACCTCGGCGCCTGCGGATGTCACAAATTCCCCGAAATCGGCCTCGAATCCTTTCGCCTGAGGAGGCTTGAAACTGACGTACACTTGCTCCAGATACTGGAAAATCTGCGGCGCTTGTTCGGAAGAGTGAATCACGTCGAATGCCTTGCCGAAGCCGAAATCGACTTGAAAGCCAATTGGATCGGGACTATGCGACAGCGACAGCTTGGCCATGTTTAAGCTGAACTGATTTGCTTGGAAATCGAAATTGTGAAGCTGGTTTTGCCTCGACGCGGGATGGTTGGCGTTGTAGCTGTAGTAGCCGTCCACAAGGCCGCTGAAATCGATGGGCCCGACCGACCAGACGGAAGAATTGGTCTGGGCCGGAGCCGCCGTTGGTTCAGCCGACTTCTGGTCCTCCGGTGGCTTTTGCTGCGCAGCCGGCGCCTCGGTCTGTTGGGCAACCGACGGTGTTTGGCCCGTGTCGCCTGTCTGGCCGAAAAGAGCCAGGCAAGACATCACTTGAAGTGCTAGTGTGAGACGCCACACGTGTGTTAAAAGCATTCATCCTCCGTGCGATGATCTGGCACGAGGACGGGGTGCCGGGGCGACTTACAGAAGTCGATTAATGGTCCAGCGTAGTAGTTCTCAGCGAAAAACGCTAATCGAATATTTCGATCAGATAGATAAGGTGTATTTCAGATTGTCGCCACAACACGCGCCATGATTCACACCATAGAAAAAATGAATTAGCTGCCGGCCTCTACCAAGTGCACGATGGGTTCAATGACAAATTTGCGCAACGCATCTGAGTTGCGTTCGAAAGGATGTCAAAACACGACATGAAGAAAATTGAGGCGATCGTGCAACCGTTCAAGTTAGACGAGATTAAAGACGCTCTGGCGGCGATCGGAATCGACGGATTGACGATCTCGGAAGTTCGGGGACATGGCCGGCAGAAAGGACACACGGAAGTCTACCGGGGCCAGGAATATCAGGTCGATTTTTTACCGAAAGTAAAAGTTGAGCTGGTCGTGGCTTCGGCTAAGGCCGAGGAAGCAATACAGGCTCTCGAAAGCGCGGCGCGAACCGGAAAAATCGGCGATGGAAAGATATTTGTGATGGACGTTATTGAAGCAGTGCGGATTCGCAATGATGAGCGAGGCGAATCGGTCCTCTAGCGGCACGTCACGATCGAGCCGTGATCATGTTTATGCTCGCTGGTGCAAAGATTCCAAGAGGAATCTAATCTATGGAGACCCGCGGAGTTATTAACCTCAAAAGTATTTTCGATTGAGAGAAGGTGAACGAGAGTCTGTCTCGCCGGTACGAGGGGGACACACGACCATACGAGGTGTATGTATTGGGGGATTTCAAAGGCAACCGTATGCAAGTACGTCTGGATTCGAGTGGGCCGGCGGGGGAGTTCAGCATGGAAATACGGCTGGATCGCATTGCGAGCACTGACGAACTCATTCGTGCTGTGATCGAACGCATTGATCTGATACTGGATGAGCTACAGCCCGAAGGAGCGTAACCGAAACGGAGCGGTAATAAGTAACCTCAGATGAGGAAACAACGCATTACCGTACTCCGGGAAAGGCATCTCCGCACGCTCGAAGATAAGCCGCCCTGTTTCATTCAAGAAGATTCGTGGCGGCTTTTTGTGGCGCATGTACGGGATGGCCGGACGATTCGGAAAATTAGCCGCGATACGGGTTTATCACGGTTTAAAGTGGGAGCTCTCTTATCGCGTGTGGATCGGGATCTAGAACTCGCGACGGCTGGCGAGCGAATGCACGGGCAACTCACACTCGATTCTCCGATCGAACACTTAGCGCGCTGTCCGTACGTGTGCGAAACGCGCTACGGGAAGCGGCCTGCAACACCGTCCGTGGCTTGCTTGAGCACGATTTTTCCAAGGCAACCCGGCGGCTCGGTCCGGTCGCGAGGAAAGAAATCGCCTTGTCGTTGGTTGAGCATGGATTTGGGGCGCCAATTGCCCTGTCGGTGGCGCGAGATGAAAGAATCTCGGAGTTGAAAGAGGAGCTCTCCAGGTTGCGAGAGAACATCGATAATACGAGCCGTCATTGGCAAAGCAGGGTCGAACGGCTCCAGCACCGGTTACAAAAATTGTGTCCCAAAACAAGGTTGACCTAACGAAGAGTCAGTCTACAATCGCTATTGGATTTCTGAACCGGGCCACCTGACGACATCTGCGTTCATTTTGATCCGTGGCCCGGATATCCTGGTGACCGGAAATCTCATGAACGAATCGACAAATAAAATGACGCGGCGCGAAGCCGTTAGCATCGTGTCAGCAACGGCGCTCACGCCGCATCTGTTTGGAGCAGATCGGCAAAATGCGGAACGCACACCTTGGTACGCAACGATGCGGCGCTGCGGCCAGACAAACTTCAACGAGCGCGACCCCATCGAATTGGACATTGGTTGGTGGGTCGACTACTGGTCAAGTCTCAAGCTGGACGCGCTCCTGCTGAACGCCGGCGGCATCATGGCGTTCTATCCGACTAAAATCCCGTATCACCATCGCAGCCAGTTCTTAGACGGGCACGATCTCTTCGGCGATTTCACCAAGGCCGCCAAGGCAGCAAAGATCCGGGTAGTTGCCCGGCTCGATTGCAATTACGTATACGAAGAAGCCTACAAGGCGCATCCGGAATGGGTTGAACGGACCAGCGATGGGAACCCGGTCACGAGCCCGGAATCCCCATGGCTTTATAAAACCTGCATGTACTCCGCCTATTTCACGGAGCAGATGCCGGCAATTATTCGCGAAGTGAATTCGCTTTATGATGTGGATGGGTTCTTTACGAATGGATGGCCAAGCACCGGCAGACCGCCGAAATGCTATTGCGAAGCGTGCCGGAAACTTGCGGATCCATCGACTCCGGAAGGCTATGAGCAGCACCTGGCCAGAGTCCTCGATGTCTGGAAGCTATGGGACAGCACGGCGAAACAGAAGAAGTGGGACAGCGTCTATGTCGGCAATCTGGGCGGCGGCATTCGCGCGGTCACGAATCTGAGCCGGATTGCGGGCGTGGCCGGCTGGTTTAATGCCGATCATCAGGGCCGGTCCCGCGAAACTCCTATTTGGGATTGCGCGCAGCAGGGCCGCGTCGCGCAGGCGGTTATGAAGGGCCGTACGATTACTAACGTGACAGGCTCTTATGCCAATACCTCTCCGCTCTGGCGCCACACGTCAAAAGCTCCGCTGGAGGCGACCATGTGGATGGCGCAGACCACGGCCAGCGGTATGACGCCTTGGTATCACTGGTTGGGCGGCAAGCCCGAGGATCACCGATGGGAGAAAACGGGCCGGGATTTTTTCCAATGGATCGCCGCAAATGAGGCGCACTTCACTAATCGCCATTCAATCGCCACCTTAGGCGTTGTGTTTTCTCAGCGCACGAACGCGTTTTATCAACCGCCCGGCGGCCGGGATGCTACCGAGTTCTTACAGGGAATGTACAAAGCTCTTCTGGACGGACGCTTCCTGTTTGACTTTGTTCATGAAGATGACCTCGGGCCCGAGACGCTCGCTAAGTATAAAGCTCTCATCCTGCCCAACGCCGCGCTGTTGAGCTCCACGCAATGTGCTCAACTGCGCGATTATGCTAGCCGCGGTGGATCTCTGCTTGCCACGTTTGAGACCGGTTTTTACGACGAAAGCTCGAACCCCCGGTCTGACTGGGCTCTCTCCGATTTGTTTGGCGCCAAGGTCGCAGCAAAGCGCGTTGGCCCCAATGGAAACGCTGCCTATGCCCGTATCGAGCGTCCCCATCCGATTCTTAGCGGGTTTGAGAATACGAAGTTACTGCCATTTGCCGAATATTACGTACCTCTAGCGCCGGTGCAGGACGCGGTTCTGACAGTCATCCCGCCATTTCCTGCGTTTCCGCCCGAGATGGTCTATCCTCGTGTGGAGCACACGGATCAGCCGGCCATTGTTCTGCGCCAACAAGGCTCAAGCCGCACGGTTTATTTTCCTGGCGATATTGACCGGGCTTACTGGAGATCGCAGAATCCAGACCTCAGTCGTTTGCTTGTGAATTCAATCCGCTGGATGATACAAGAAGCAGCGCCAGTTGTAGTGGCCGGTGAGGGCATGGTCGAGCTATTCGCGTGGAGAACCCAGCCGGGCTTTGCCGTTCACGTTCTGAACTATAACAATCCTGAGATGATGCGAGGCTGGTTTACTCATCCCTACCCGCTGGGCGCCCAGAAGATCCGCATGACATTGCCGTCTGGCGCCGATATTTCGCGAGTGAAATTGTTGCGCGCCGGAAGAGACGTTCCCTTTGTCAAAAATGGACGGACGGTGGAGTTTACCATTCCGGCAGTGGCGGATTACGAGGTGGCTGCGCTTGTCTGAAACAACACGACGCGATTTTTTTCTACAATCGACTGGAGCGCTGGCCTCTGCCGCGGTCACCCAAGGCCAGACACAATCGGCGAATCCGA
The DNA here is from genome assembly GCA_000381625.1 of Bryobacterales bacterium KBS 96. Taxonomy (GTDB): domain Bacteria; phylum Acidobacteriota; class Terriglobia; order Bryobacterales; family Bryobacteraceae; genus KBS-96. The sequence goes on along the minus strand of KB906767.1, from coordinate 3,366,400 downwards.
AGAAGACGGTCGGCATCCAGATCGGGGCCGTATCTTTTGCAGACGAAGGTGTCGATCCCGTTCTGGACAACTTGCAAAGTAAAGCCTCCGTCAATACCTTATTTATCGCTGCGTTCACCTATGGACGTGGCATAGCAGGGCGGCAGGTCCCAGGACAACCTCTGCCGGATCATGGGAAACAGGAATACGACACCAGCACGTTTCACGGTGGCAGTTATGCCGCCCTCCACTCGCAGTACTACGCTGACACCCCGCTGAAGAATCTCCGGGCACCGGACCTCGGTTCCTTTGACGTGTTCGAACAGGTACTTCCCGCTTCGCGAAAGCGCGGGATGAAGAACATCGCTTGGTTTGAAGATGTTTTTCGGCCTGATATTCCTGGCATTCAACAGTTACAGGAACGAGATCTCCACGGCCGCAACAGGTCGACCCTATGCCTGAATAACCCAGGTTATCGAAATTTTCTGCTTGCTCTAGTAGAAGATTACTCACGATCGTGGGATCTCGACGGCATCATGTGGGGATCCGAACGCCAGGGTGCGTTTGCTAATGCGCTGGGCTCTCACCATGGCGGCAGAACGGGAGATCCCGGCCGCGTGACGTGCTTCTGCGATTTTTGTAAGAAGAAAGCTGCTGGCGAAGGTATCCGTGTCGAGCGCGCCCAGAGTGGATTTCTGGAGCTTGAGAAGTTCGTTCGCGCGGCGCGCTCAGGAAAGCGTCCAGTAGATGGCTATTACGTGGAACTCTGGCGGTTGATGTTGACATACCCGGAACTACTGGCCTGGGAGAACCTGTGGCACGACAGTTTACGCGAAACGTATCAGGCGATATATAAGAAGATCAAATCGATTAAGCCGGACATGGGTGTTGGGTGGCATATTTGGCACAATAATTCATTCAGCCCCGTCTATCGTGCCGAACAGGACCTGCAGCGGATTGCGCCTTACTCCGATTTCTTGAAAATTGTCATGTATCACGATTGTGCCGGTGAACGGATGGCGAGCTACATCAATAGTGTGAGCAAGACCCAATACGAAGACGTGCCACCGAACGAGTTGCTTCAGTTCCACTACCGCATCCTCGGGTATGGTGATGAAGGAACTTATGATCGGATTCCCCATACTGGCTTTTCAAGCGACTATGTATTGCGAGAAACCAAGCGCGCTCGTGCGGGCCTGGCCGGCGCCAAGACATTGCTGTTGCCCGGCATCGATATCGATATTCCGACAGCAGCGGACCATAGCAAATCCACGCCGAAAGGCACGGAAGATGCGGTGCTTGCGGCATTCCATGGAGGCCCCGATGGCGTCATCCTGTCACGAAAATACTCCGAAATGAAGCTAACCAATCTCGCGGGCGCAGGAACGGCAATCCGGCAATTGAGACTTTCGTAGAGAGCCACATAGTATTCGTAGAGAGCCACATAGTAGAAGATAAGGAACTCTTGTCGGGCTTCAGTCCAATCACTCCCATCGCAAAGCAACCATTGGGTCCAACCGTGTGGCGCGCCAAAGCGGAATCGCCGTAGCCGGGAGCGCCGCAAGTACGAGTACAACAACACTCATAATCAGCGTGAGTGGATCGTTCGCGGCAATGCCAAAGACCAAGCTTTTTATGGCCTGCGCCGAGACAACAGCCAGCGGGCCGCCGATAGACAGGCCGATAAGCACCAAGGTCAAACTTTCTCGCGCAAATAGGCTGGCAACATTACGCCTTTGCGCTCCAACTGCGAACCGGATTCCGATCTCACGCGTGCGGCGCGCGATTGAATAGGCAAGCACTCCATACAGTCCGATGCCGGCGAGCAACGTGGCAAGCGCCGCGAATAATGTCGAAAGATAGCCGAGGATCCGTTCGGTTGAAAGTCCCGCTTCCACGTCCGTATCCAGCGTGTGTATCGAGGAGACAGGCATGCGCCGGTCGATGCTTCCAACGATCCCAACTAACGAAGGAATGATCTTCCGCGGATCATGCTCGGTTCGTACCAGGAGCGTCAACCTGGATGCCGGGCCTTGCTTCTCGGGTATATATACGGTGTCCTCGGCGCCGTTTCTTATGCCGTAGTCACGCGCGTCCGCCACGACACCTACAATCGCCACCGCGTCTCCGCCTTGCCGGAATTCCCGTCCGACCGGATCTCGGCCTCCAAAGTAATGCCGAACGAATTTCTCGTTCACAATGGCGACTTGCCGGCTATTCTGATTGTCTCCTCCATCGAAATCTCTGCCGCGGAGGAAATGCTGTCCTAATGTCTCGAAATAGCGCGGACTAACGAAGTTGAAATTAACGACGGTGTCCCCCCGAACCGGCTTGGAGGTATAGCCGGGCACATCAACGCTCATTGATATCGCCATTGAACCGTTTGGGGTGCTGGCGGCGAGGCTCGCTGCCTTCACGCCCGGCAACTTGCGTGCGCGCGCCAATAGCTCGTCGAAAATGGTCGAAGCTTCGGCAGCGGAATGGCCATTTGCGGCGGGGTCGACGTTCAATGCGATCACTTGATCCGGCTGGAATCCAAGATCTACAGTCGCCAGCATTCGCAAAGTCCGCGTCAGCAGACCCGCTGCAAAAAGAACCACCAGCGACAACGCGATTTGAATCACGACCAAACTTCCGCGTAACCGCGCATGCCTTGCACGGCCACCCGTGGTCGATTCTTGTTTCAGGCCGCGCACAAGATCGGGCTGTGTAGCCTGCCACGCCGGGAGCAACCCGACGAGGATCGCTGTCGCAAACGTCAAGAAAATGGAAAATGCGAGGACATGGGCGTCTGGCGTTATGTGCGGCGCCGATGCCGCGGACCGGCCCGTGTTTAAAAACGCGACTAAAGTGCTGCCGATCCAGAACGAAAGGGCCACGCCCGCGATGCCGCCGGCAGCGGCCAACAGCAAACTCTCCACGAGCAACTGGCGGATGAGTCTGGCCCTGGACGCGCCAAGCGAAAGGCGCACTGCGAACTCCCGAGAGCGCGCTTGTGCCCTGGCAAGCAGCAAGTTGGCGAGATTGGCGCAAGCCACAAGCAACACTACGGCAACCACCCCCATCAACACGAGCAACGGACGGCCGAATGCCGATCGCATGGCGTTGAGTCCTTGACTCCCATCCTCCAGGCGTAAGTTCGTTTGCTTCCTTGAATCGATCTGCCCTAAAAGCAGTTGCGTCTGCTGCTGTGCCTCGGCTCTGGTGATACCGGGGCTAAGCCGGGCCATCGGAACCAGCCACGACATTGCTTTCAGCCTATCCGCGCCGGAAGCGCCGCTAAAGACCGGCATAAAATCCCCAATCCGCGTTGCGGGAACCGCGACATCGAAACGGTGCTGTAGTTGAGCGCCGTAAAAGCCGCTCGCGGCGACTCCGATAACGCGATAGGCGTGCCCATTCAGGAACATGTTTCGCCCAGCCACGTGAGGATCGCCGCCGAATTCGCGCTGCCAGAACCCGTGGCTGAGGACGCACACCGGGTTCGCGGTTGCATCCCGAACGTCATCCTCGTTCAACAGCCGTCCGATTGCCGGTTTCACTTGGAGAGTTCGAAAATACTGGCCTGTAACGATCTCGCCATTGATCCACTGGGCCATCTCGCCCGCAGAGAAATTGATGGGCGTCGTAAACCAGCCAAAGGCGCCGTTCAGCGCGGGATCTCGCTTCGCGAGGTCATCAACGGCTCTCAAAGGCAAGATCATTCCGGAGTGCTTGCCGCGGTATGTCTGGGCGAAGGTGACCAGACGTTCTGGTTCGGAAACGGGGAGCCGCTTTAGCAGAATAGCGTTTACGAAGGAAAAAATGGCCGTGTTGGCGCCAATACCGAGCGCTAGTGAAGCGACTGCCACGAACGTAAATGCAGGGCTACGCCGCAAACCTCGAAGCGCGTGACGCGCGTCGCCGCCGATCCAATTCAATTGTCGAAGCGTCCACATCTTGCAATTCCCTCTTTGGCAAGGGTGAGATTGCCCATCAGCTTACGGAACTCGACGAGACCGGAATCCACGGGGTCGTCGTCCTTGTCAGCGCGCATTTACGAGTTGCCGATGCTCCACAAGTCGCACGAAAATCGCGTATAACATTCGCTCGCCTAGATTGTCCCACCGAAAGCATCGCTTCCGCGGCTGTGGCCCATTTTCACTCCAAGGGCCTCCAACCGGGCTTTTACGTAACCAACCCGCGACTTGGCGCGTCGAAGACTTCGGCTCGGAATATCCGAACCAAAAAATCTCCGCCATCTGCGATTCTCGACGGCGCTTATCGAAATCGTCTTGCAAAACCCGCGCGATTACTGGATATTCCATCGATCAAAAACTCTCGATATATGATCAGAAGCGAGCTAATGCAGGTGAATCCGGAGACGACAGTACTGGCATGAACGGTTGGGCGAAGGTCAACCGATCCATATCAGCATGCGTTGTGTTGCTCGTCGTGACCTTGGTCCAAGCGGGTTGCGGACGGGGACAAGTCGCCGAGAGCAATCTCCCGAGCGAGGCCCAATCGGAGAAGGCTAGCCTGTTCACCGTGTCGCCGGAACAGCTTCCACACCTGCGCATCGGGCCGGTGCAGCGCGCCATCTGGCAAATCAACATCGAAACTACGGGCACCGTGGATTGGGACGCGGATCGCACTACCCAAGCGATCACACAGGTAACTGGCCCTATCACTCGCATTGTCGTCGACTATGGATCGCACGTAAGGGCTGGAGATCCGCTGCTTTATGTGTCCAGTCCCGATATCGCAAATGCGATCGCGACGTACAAGAAAGCGCGAGACCAGCAGGAGTTGACGCGGAAGGCTCTTGATCGCGAAAAGGAACTGCTGGCTCACGGAGCCGCCGCTGTGAAAGACGTAGAGAGCGCACAGGCAGATTACAACGAGGCGGCGACCGACGTTCAGAACAGCCTGCAGGCACTGAAGATCTTCGCGATTACGCCGCAAGAACTGAACGCCGCCGAACGGCAATCGGCTCCAATTAGCCCTGAACTGGCCCTACGCGCTCCAATCGCCGGCACAGTGGTGCAGAAATTAGTCATGCCCGGCCAGTTGATTCAGGCAGGAGTCACGACCTGCTTTGTCCTGAGCGACACTTCGACGGTTTGGGTCCAAGGTCACATTTTCGATCGCGACCTGCCGTTGGTGCGCGTGGGCGACGCAGTGGTGGAAACGAATTCCTCATTTGCCCAGACATTTCACGGCGCCGTTTCGTATGTCGGAGCCATGGTGGATCCGGATACTCGCACAACTCCGGTTCGCATTCTCACCCGAAATCCTGGAGATCTTCTGAAGAAAGATATGTACCTTGAGGCAGTGATCCATACCAAGACGAAAAAGAATATCCTCAGCGTCCCAGTGTCTGCGGTGCTGCACGACTCGGAAAACGAACCTTTCGTATATGTAGAAGTGCGGCCTCGCGAATTCGCGCGGCGGTCCGTGGCTGTGGGCGCGCAACAGAACGGCAATGTGGAGATACAAAGCGGGTTAAAGGAAGGCGAAGAAGTGGTTTCGGAAGGCAGCGTGTTTCTGCAGTTCGCCAATAGCTATCAATAGGCCTGTTTGGAATGATTTCACGCCTAGTCTCGTTTGCTCTCTCGCAACGCTTCTTGATCGTCATTGCCTCACTCGCACTGATGATCTGGGGCGCGATTGCCTTCCAGAGATTGCCAATCGATGCTTATCCGGACCTTTCGCCGCCGCACGTTGAAATTATCACCCAATGGCCCGGACACGCGGCGGAGGAAGTCGAGCGGCTGATCACAATTCCCGTTGAAATCGAGATGAACGGCATTCCGCGTCTGGAATCGCTGCGATCTATTTCGTTGTATGGCCTTTCGTCGCTTCAGATGAACTTTCAATATGGCGCCGATCCCTACTTCGTGCGGGAGCAGGCCTTCGAGCGGATTGCCAATGCCGCGATGCCTGCAGGTGTTACGCCGAGCCTCTCTCCCCTGTACAGTCCGAGCGGATTGATCTATCGATATGTTCTGCAGAGCCCGGACCGAACCCCGCAGGAGCTGAAGACTATCGAGGATTGGTTGCTCGCCCGGGCATACCGTTCAATACCAGGTGTGGCGGACGACTCGAGTTTTGGCGGCACGACCATGCAGTACCAGGTGCTGCTCGATCCGAACAAGCTGCTTACTTACGGTATTTCAGTCGCGCAGGTGCAGCAACAGCTTAGCGCGAATAATGCCAATGCGGGGGGCGGTTTTTACTCACAAGGCGGCCAGATCTATTACATTCGCGGACTCGGATTGGTCAGAGATACAGCGGATATAGGAAATGTCGTGCTGGCGATGCACAATGGCATCCCGGTCTATGTGCATGACGTTGCCAAAGTGCAGATCGGCCACGCCGTGCGGCTTGGGCAATTTGGGTACATGCGGCAGGAGGAAGCCGTGGAAGGCGTCATCCTGATGCGCGTCGGCGAGCAGGCGCAAGTAATTCTGAAGCGAGTCGAAGAGAAGACGGACGAACTCAACCGGCACGTCTTGCCGCGAGACGTCAAGGTGGTTCCCTATTACGACCGTAGCTATTTGATTGAAGAGACGACCCGCACCGTGGAACGGAATCTGGCCCGCGGCATGATCCTGGTGCTGGTGATCCTCGGTTTGATGCTCTTCAGCGTACGCACCGCGCTAATTGTCGCGGTGACGATTCCGTTCGCATTGCTGTTCGCCTTCATCTGCCTCGATCGCAGTCAAATCCCCGCGAATCTCCTGTCAATTGGAGCAATCGACTTCGGAATCATCGTTGATGGCGCTGTAGTGATGGTGGAGAATATTTTCCGCGAGTTAGCGGCGAGGCACGGCCAGAACTATAACCTGTTTGAGGTTATCCGTTCGGCGGCGCGTGATGTAGAACGGCCCATCTTCTATGCCATTGCCGTAATCATCGCGGGATATCTTCCGATCTATGTGCTGACCGGCCCCTCGGGGCGGCTCTTCCGGCCCATGGCGGATACGATGATTTTCGCGCTTATCGGCTCGCTTATCTGCGCCCTGACGTTGTTGCCGGTGCTCTGCGCATACTTCTTGCGTACGCGTGTGCATGAACCCGAACTCAGACTCTATGACCGGATTCGGGATTTTTACGGCAGGATGCTCGCGGTGTGTCTGCGTCGTCGAGCACTGACAGTGATCGTCTGCCTGGCGATTTTTCTTGCTTCGCTGCTATTGATTCCAGGTATCGGCGCCGAGTTCATGCCGCACCTTGACGAAGGAGCGCTGTGGGTCCGCGCCACCACGCCATACACAATCTCCTTTGAGGAAGCATCTAAGCTTTCACCACAAATCCGCGATATCCTGCTGAGCTTTCCCCAGGTGACGACCGTTGCGAATGAATTAGGGAGGCCCGACGACGGGACCGATCCGACCGGATTCTTCAATAATGAGTTTTATGTTGGGTTGCGGCCCTATGACGATGTGTCCTGGCGCCACAATATTCGTACTAAGCCGGAACTGATTAGGGCGCTCCAGAAGAAGCTTTCCGCATTTCCAGGGATCATTTTCAACTACACCCAACCCGCCGAGGATGCCGTGGACGAAGCCGAGACCGGATTGAAAAGCTTGCTGGCAGTTAAGATTTTCGGCCCCGATTTGAAGACGCTGGAGCAAAAAGCGGAACAGGCGAGAGATATCCTTTCGCACGTGCGCGGCATTACTCACATCGTGATCGTCCGGGAATTAGGGCAGCCTAGCCTGACCATCAAACCAGACCGGGCCAAGATCGCGCGCTATGGCTTGAATGTAAGCGACGTCAATACGTTGATTGAGACTGCACTCGGAGGAACCGCAGCGACCCAAGTCATTCAGGGAGAGGAGCAATTCGACCTTATTGTACGAATGCAGGAGCCATTCCGGCAAAACGAAAACGCGATTAAGAACCTGTTAATCACCACGCCCGGAGGGCAGCATCTTCCATTGAGCCAGTTCGCCGATATACACGTTGAAAATGGGGCGTCGATGATCTACCGGGAAGCCAATTCGAGATACATCGGAGTACAGTTCAGCGTTGACGGCCGGGACCTCGCTAGCGCGGTTGGAGAAGCACGCGCGAAGGTGGCTCAAAATGTCAAACTGCCAGTTGGCTATAAGTTCGATTGGGGCGGAGAGTATCAGGACTATCTGTCGTCGATGGCCCAAATGAAGATAATTCTGCCGCTTACCGTGCTATTGATCTTGCTAATCCTGTTCGCTCTATATGGCAACTTGAAGTTTCCGCTCATTATCTTTTTCAGCGTGCTAATTACCCAACCGGTCGGCGGATTGATTGCCCTCCGCATGACGGGAACTACCTTCAGTGTCTCGTCCATGCTTGGATTCGTGGCGCTAATGGGCTTGGCGGTGCAAACCAGTGTGATTCTCTACTCCTTCATAAACAAACTGCGGCTGGAAGGAAAAGATCCCATGACCGCGACCCTTGAAGCCTCGGTGCTGCGTCTCCGGCCAATCGCGATGACGGCGCTGGTGGCTTGTTTCGGCCTGTTGCCCGCGGCTATGTCCACGGGGATCGGGAGCGATTCGCAGAGACCTTTCGCAATTGTAATTGTCGGCGGCATGATCTCGCGGCTCTTCCTATCGATCTTTTTGGCGCCTGTACTTTATATACTTGTCGCCCGGAGGAATGACGTATTACAGGTCTGACCTCAAGAGTTGAACAATAGTTGGCTCTCTTACTGGATTACTTCGTGGCCGACTGCAAAATTTAGTTGATTGGCGGCGGAAAAATAGGCGCCTACCAAATTCAGGTAGTTTAGCTCCGTGTCGCGATAACTCTTCTGTGCATCCAGGAAGTCGAGTAGTGATGCGCCCCCATGCAGATAGGCAAACGATACCGAAGATCGCACGCCCTGCGCTTCTTTCAGGTACTTAGCTTTATACGGACGTAGCAGTTTGAGCGTACTTTCCAGCGCGGCGTATGCGGAATCTACGTCGTGAAGGGCGGTCAGCTCAGTGGCGTCGACCAGCTTTTCATTCCGCTGAATATCGAGCAACGTGTGTAATTTCTCACCCTGATTCCGGTCGAAAATCCGTAGTGGAATGCTGACGCTGACGCCCACGTATGTATTCAGCGGAGCAGGCTGGTGAGATACATCCACGCTGAATGTCGGATCTGAGGAGCCATTGGCGATCGCAAGCCGGTGATCGGTTCTCGCTTTCTCCAGCGATTGTTCAGCTTCCTCAAGGTCCGGCCGGCTATTTATGGCCAGCTTTCGAAGGTCGTCCAGCGCAATCACCGGTTCCCTAAAATCGAAGGCCTCCGAGACGTCAAATTGATCCACCGGAACCGGGTCTCGCAGAAGCGTCAATAGATCGATTTTTGCCGTCCGCAAATTAACTTCCGCTGTTGCCAAGTCCGATTCAAATTGGACTCGCTGTAGTTCCACGCGTTGGAAATCGACCGTTGAAATGTCGCCGGCCTTGAGGCGGCTTTGGCTGATTGCAATTTCCTGATCGTAGTAATCGAGGTTGGCTCGGGCCATCTGCCGTACAGCCTTCGCCAGAAGTACGCGGACGAAAGCGTCGCGCAAGTTGAACATTAAGCTCCGTTCCAGATCCGATTGGGCCGATGCGGAAATGGCCGTCGCTTTCTGTGCGCTCGCCAGCCGTAGCTCGCGCTTGTGTTCGCGCTCGTGCAGGTAATCCAGACTCCCCAATAGGTAGGATTGTGAAATTGGCCGGTATGGATTGCCGGTAAATGGCGTAAACTGATCCCAGGCAAGATTCAAATTGGGATTTGGCCTGAGATTTGCCGTGATCTCGTCGGCGCGTGACTCGTCAATTGTCACTTGCCCTGCCAATAAAATCGGGTTACTAGTTCGGAATTTATCTTGAGTCTCGCGCCAGGTTAGCACCTGCTGTGCGAACACGACCTGCGCAAGGCAAATCGTTGTTACGACCGGCAGGCATAAACAGCTCGCTAGTCGCAACGAATTTCGTTGGAATACAGACCAGATTCTTTCTACTGCCCGGATGCTTCGCTGCCCGAAATACTGCAAATGCATCGCCCTTGATCTCGTTTTCACGTTTTAGTATATCTGCCGGGTTTGGGTGAGTTCGTCGAATACTCCTCCGCTGGTCTCAATGTGCTTCCCATATGCCGTGAACGGATCACTTGCTAAGCTCAGAGGCTCGCTGCTCATCGGCGGTAAGCGCCCGAAAGGGGGGCGATAAATCGCGACGAGTCTTGCTCAAATGGCACAGAGGAGACGGGCACTCGGCCTGACTTATTGATCGATCTCGATCTCGCGATCCGCTAATTACTTGAATGAGGTGTCGTATGCGTCAAGGCATATTGCCCAATGGGCAAAAGCCAACCTAGTTTCTCAAGTAGTTAGCGCGAAATGGAGTTCACATACGTTCCTGCCGACAAGCGTCTATTTTCTCGGCAACAGTCGCCACGATGGCCCTACGTCATGCCTCCTCGCGCAGCGGCTCTGTGAACTTGATCTCGTTTCCCGACTGATCGTTCACACGGAAATCCCGATTTCCCCAAGGCTTGCGTACGATCCCCTGCGATACACGAGCTCCACGCTGCTGAAGCTCCGCGTGTAGCTCTTCGAGCTCCTGCGTAAAAATATGTATGCCCACGGGTGAACGGCTGCCAATATCGGCCCGATACAGATGAATCGTAATGTCATCCCGCTCGACGATTGCGTAGTCTCCGTCGGGCATCTCCATGACAAGCCGGAAACCGAGTTTCTGCTCGTAATATTCAATCGATCCGCGTAAATCGGAAACTGGGATTTCCGGCGCAATCCTTGAAAGCGTCGCCATGGGATAATCCTCCGCGCAGGTCAACTCGCATTCAGGCTGACCTGGATCGAGCGATACGCGCCAGCGTAGCACGTTTTCGCATCATTACGATCCCGCCGAATTTGGCAACCCCGCCGAGACGCAAATCGTCAAAAGCAACGTAGCAGAATATGATTTTCTCCAGGCGCGCCGGTCTAAAGCTCATGGCAGCGTCACCACTGATACTCGTTCCTACCCGCCTGTTCCCGGCAAAATCCTTCGCTTTCTGGAACAAAGAAGACCCGTCGGAGTGGTCAAAAGCTGAGATACAGCAACTGACCACCGACTCGCCTTGGGCCAAACCGGTTACCGCCGAAGTGAAAAGTTATTCGCCGCAATCGTCCGGTGCTGGCGGACGCCGCGGCGGTGGCGGACGAAGGGGCCGGACAAGCGCATCCTCGAACCCGTCGGCCAACTCGCCCAAATTCCCCGGCATCGTGACATGGGTGAGCGCAAAACCCATACTATTGGCATTGAAGGTTCAGCTTCCGTCCGATTTTGTCCAGCATTACGTGATCGGCGTCTCCGGACTTCCGGTCGTCTCCGGTCACGGCGAAGGATCGGACAGCGCCGATGCGTACGCTCCCCTCAAAGAAACGACGTATCTGCAAGTGAGAGGGCAAGATGCTGCACAACCCGGAATCATCCGGCAAGACCCCAACGATACATCCTCCGTTCTTTTCGGATTCCTCAATCAGTTTTTGGATCTCTCGCAGGCAAAGAGCGTCACCTTCGCCACCACGATGGGACTGCTGAGCGTGAAAGTCAAATTCGATTTGGCCCGTATGACCTACAAAGGCGAATTGGCAGTCTAGTGGAGTGCCCATCACCCGGCGGGCCGCGGAATCGGATAAAGACGTCCGATTACCTGCACCGAACCGCGCCCGTGAGGGAGCGGACGTCTTCAACGGAGTGGCAGCCGCTTTATCGAATGTCTTCAGCAGTGCCGGATGATGGTCGATGGTATCTCAGACGCACTAACGCTAGGAATCATCGTGTCCGATTCCGATTTATGAAGTGGCTAGGCCCTCGGCGCACTGCAGGCAGGTGGAAGGAAACTCCGCCGACGCCCGCGTCATGGGAATCCCGGCCGACGATAGGGCGCTTGCCGTAACTAGCAAATTGAGATATTTCATCTTAGGGAAGCGAACGTCGCGGGATACCGCACGGCAATTACTTTTCGTCAGACGCGTGTCTCTGGAGGAATGCTATTCTCTGGTCGCTTTTGTGAAGAGGTATTCGCGGCGAGCTTCACCGCCCGTTGTTTCGGAGCTTTCGGCTGCGATCCATAGCGTTCGGCAAAGCTACGCGTGAATTCCGCGCCTAGGAAAAAAATCTGACTTGAATAATAGACCCAGGCCATGGCGACTACGATCGAAGCGGCGGCGCCGTAGATCGAAGTATAACTAGCGCGGCCCAAATAGAGGCCAAGAAGCAGCTTACCCATGGTGAACAGCAGGGAAGTGACCGCGCCTCCCAAAGCCACATCGCGCCATTGCAGATGGACATCAGGCACTATCTTGTAGATGGCCGCGAACACACCGGAAATCACTACAAAGGAGACCAATGCATTGGCTATTTGCAGCAGCAACGCGGCGCCAGGAAGTCGCAAACCGGAAAACGTGCCGAGCGACGCAATAAACGTGGTGATGGCGAGCGAGACGATCAGCAGAAAACCGAGTGCGAGGACCATCGCAAAAGAAACGAGCCGTTGCTTGATATAGATAACGAAATAGCGCAGGCCATTGATAGGCGGACTAGGGATATCCCAGACGGTATTCAGGGCATTACGTAGCTCGATGAGCACGCCGGAAGCGGTGAAGAAGAGCGTGACCAGGCTGACGATGCCAGCCACGATTCCGTGAGCCTTCGTATGAGAGCCCAGGAGGAAGTCTCTGATGACATGGGCGCCTACCGGCCCGACCGTCGCCTGGGCGTCGCGCACGATCGCTCGCGCTGCCGCTCTATGGCCGAATACCAGACCGGCTATGCTTGCCAGTAAAAGCACCAGCGGGGCCACTGAAAGCAGACTATAAAATGCCAGAGAGGCGCCCAGGCGTGTATCGTTATGGCGGTTCCAGTTCCCGACGCTCTCGCCGAGTAGTGAACGAATATCCCGCCACCGTATGTCTTTTAAAGGCTTTCGATAGCGATGGGCATCGCCCGCGCTGTTGTGAATCCCGGGCCCCACGAATCCATTGATGATTTTGGGATTCTCGTCGGGCGGCATTTAGCGGGACTCACCCTGTACGTATTTGTGATTGCCGGCGTGTTCCTTTTGTTTCGTGCGACCGCCACGCCAGGGTGTAAGCTGTCCAGCATACGCCCGATTATGCGAGAGTATACTGAGGCTTCAATTCCGCTATGAATACCCGTAGAGACGCCCTCCGTATTCTCGCGATCGCCTCGGGGGCCATGCCCGCGCTGGCCTCGGCCCAGGAAACCAAAGAGGTCGGAGATCAGCCCGGCCATCTGCATGCCGGGCCCGCTATTAAAGTCCCGGTTCCGTCGCAGCCTACCTTCTTTCAACCCGCCGAATTTCGCGTGATCGAGGCGCTGAGCGAGCGCATCATCCCTCGCTCGGATACTCCCGGAGCTAAGGATGCAGGCGTGGCTCTTCTGATCGACAAAGCTATCGTCGCAGACCCGTCGCGCGGGACAGTTTACCGGGCCGGCATCGCCGACCTGAACGCGCTCGCCTCCGACAGTTACGGAAAGGACTTTACGGCGCTTTCCGAAGAACAACAGATCATGCTGCTGACGCCGTTGAGCCTCGATACTAATTCTTCCCTCGGCAGTTTTTTTGCGGTTGTGAAGGATATGACCATCGACGCTTATTACAAGACCGAGGCCGGCCTAAAAACCGAGTTGGGCTGGCATGGCAACACGTATCTGGCGAGCTTTCCCGGCTGCGATCATCCCGAGCACCACAGTTAATATGCAAGTCCAGGCCAGTCCTCAAGTTCATGATGTCCTCATAATCGGCAGCGGAGCGGCAGGCGGAATGGCCGCGTGGAATCTCACGCGCCAGGGCGTCAACGTTACGATGCTCGATGCCGGCCGGAAGTTTAGCCGGAGCGAGTTCTGGACGCACGTGAAGCCGTGGGAGTGGCAGCAGCGTCTCGACGCAGGCCAAAAGCCGCCGCCGATTGTCCTCGATCCGGTTGAGCAGCCCTACATCACTCCTCTTGGGCAGAACTTCGCGCTAACCCGCGTGTGGGGTCGCGGCGGCAAAACGAATATCTGGGGACGAGTTAGCCTGCGCTACTCCGATCTTGATTTCGCCGGGCCGCTGCGCGATGGTTGGGAAATTCCGTGGCCGATACGCTATAAGGACATCGAACCCTACTACGACAAGGTGGATCAACTCATCGGCGTCTGCGGCGGCGATGACGATCAGGATTCGCTGCCCGGCAGTAAGTATTTCCTGCCGCCGCCACCTCTCCGTTGTGGCGAGTACATCATCAGGAAAGCGGCCGGTAGCCTGGGAATTGGCGTTGTCCCCATCCGCCGCGCCGTCCTTACGCAAAATTACAATGGCCACACGAAATGCCACTATTGCGGAGCGTGCGGCAGTGGTTGCGACGTCGGCGCCTTCTTCAACTCGTCCGACTATTTGCTCGAACCTGCCCTGAAAACCGGGCGGCTGAATATCGTCAATAATGCCGTTGTAGCCCGCGTTCTCGTTGACGACCGCGGCCTTGCGAACGGTGTGCAGTACTTCGATCGCTATACCAAAGAAGAGCATCGGATTCTCGGGAAACGGGTCGTCGTTGCCGCTTCGTGTGTCGATTCCACTCGCATTCTCCTTAATTCCAGCTCGCACCGGTTTCCCAATGGCCTCGGCAATTCGTCCGATGTCGTGGGCCGCTATCTTTCCGAGCAAATTCGCTTCACCATGCGCGGCTTCGCACCGGAATTGATAGGCGGTAAAGTCTATAACGACGACGGCATCGGCGGCGCCCACATCTACATGCCGCGATTCAACCATCGCGACGGCCGGAAGCGCGATTATCTTCGAGGTTTCGGCTGCCAGTTTTGGTACACGGGCGCGCAAACGGATCTCTCCTATGCGAAAACCATCCCTGGCTTCGGGCTGGATTTCAAGAAGGCAGTGAAGGATCGCTACCCGGCTGTTCTGGCGCTGCATCCTTTCGGCGAAGCAATACCCAAAGCGGAAAATCGCATTACCGTAAAAGGCTCGCCGCTGGACCGGTATGGCGTGCCGGTGTCCCGAATCGCCTATAGCGTGGGCGAAAACGAGCGCCGCATGTCGAAGGACATGTACAACACAATGCTCGAAATTCTGCACGCGGCGAAAGCGGAGATCATACCGTTTGAACGGGGCCACCTGGAGCCGAACGGCAGCGCCATCCACGAACATGGCACGTGCCGCATGGGAGACGATGCAAAGCTCTCCGCGCTGAACGGCTTCTGCCAGATGCACGATGTTAAGAATGTCTTCGTGGTCGATGGATCGGCGTTCACAACGGCTTCGGAAAAGAATCCCACACTGACCATCCTTGCCCTTGCCTGGCGCGCGACCGACTATATGGCCGGCGAGATGCGCCGCGGCAACGTGTAAAGCCGTATTTCGCGATTTTCCCTAAAACTTGCGAGACTATACATCATGGACAAGAGATTAGAGAAGCGGCACAAACGCCAGGTAGCCCGCGCGAAGAAACACGTTAAACAATCGGAGCCGGATGTGAGGACGCCGGAACAGATTCAGGCCGCGCGTGAAGCGAGTCGGCCCGATAGCTCTCGCAGGGCTGGATTCGACGCAGGTAAATCCGCGCCATCATTTAGAGGCAGCCGTCCCACCGGAACCGGAAGCGCCGCAAAAGCCGATAGTTAGGAATGCGGGAGTGAGTGGCGCGGATTCTTAGGCTGCTGCCTCGAGACTCGTGTCGGGGTCTGATGAAGCAACAAAAAGGCCCGACATTCCGGCCGCCTCACTCCTCCCGCAGCGCGCGCATCGGGTCGATTTTGGTCGCGTGGCGCGCCGGAATCCAACAGGCCATGGCTGCAGTTATTGCGACCAGGCATGCCGTTATCCAAAAATTCGCCGCCAGCCCCGCTCCCACTCCTGCAATCACGCCGCGAAGCACATGCAGCAACACCGCCGTCAGGCCAACTCCCACCGCGAGTCCGATCACAACTGCGAAGAAACCTTGACGGAATAACAGGGCATGGACACTGCTGCGAGTCGCTCCGAGCGCCATGCGAATTCCGATTTCCTGGGTTCTGCGCGATGTTGTATACGAGACCACGCCGTAGATGCCCGCGATAGACATCAGAAGCGCGAGGCAGGCCGTGGCAGCCAGCAAGCTCATAACGAAGCGCCGCTCCGCGACGGTATCGGAGATAAGCGATTGCATGGAAGCGCTGAGTAGGACGGGCTGATCCGGATCGATGCTGAAAATTGCGCGCCGCACCGCCTTTTCCATTTCGCCCATAGGGCGATTGGTTCTCACAACCAGAAAATCCGCGTTGCTCAGCGCCCCCGCCGACAAATAGACATTCCACCCCGGTCGGGCGTCGAGATCGGCATGTCGGACAGTCGAAACAACCCCGATCACGCGCTTCCAATTGCTTGGGTGTTCCGGCGTGCAATCGACGCAGATTTGTTTTCCGATGGCGCTGGTTCCCGGCCACAGAGATCTGGCGGCGGCATCGTTCACGATAGCCGCATTGCTCGATTCCTTCATGTCCTCTTCACGAAACCAGCGGCCTGCGGCAAGGTGAACCCCCAAAGTTTGCAGATATTGATCGCCAACGATATCTATCTCGGCAATCCGTCCACCGTTCGGCTCGGTTGCCGCGGATTTGCCGGCGCTGATAAATCCTCCGTGATTCTCGCCGCTGAACGGTAGCGCGTCGACGGTTCCGGCGCTTTCCACGCCTGGAATGGCGCGAACGGTCTCAAGAAAGCGTTTGTACACGTCTCCTCGCTCTTCGGGCGTTCTGTAGCGTTCGTGCTCGGGAAGAACGACGGAGGCTAGAATTCGACTCGCTTCAAACCCAGGATCGGTTCGAATCAAGCCAATGAAGCTTCCCAGCAATTGGCCGCCGATTAGCACCATCGCCACCGTGATCGCCACTTCTCCGATCACCAGCGCGGCACGAGTCCGGTCTTGCTTTCCGGAGGCGGCGACCCGCGTAGCGAAATTTTGCAGCGCCGGGTGCTTCGCTGAGCCGGAAGAGCGAAGAGCAGGTGCGATTCCGAACAGGATGCCATTCGCCAGAGCAAGCGTGATGGCGAAAGCAAATACGCTCCAGTCCGCGCGTGACGCCGCTAATCGCGGAATGCTCGACGGAGCGATTGCGGGCAGAACGTTCCATGCCATTGCCGTCAACAGGTAACCGCCCAGTCCGCCAAGCAATGCCAGTACACAGCTTTCGGTCAGCAATTGACGGACAATGCGGAGGCGGCCCGCGCCAATCGCCATCCGTACCGATAGTTCACGCTGCCGGACAATGCCGCGCGCCAGCAGCAGATTGGCGACGTTGGCGCATCCGATCAGCAGAAAGAGCAAGGCCGCAGCCATCAGGAACCAGAGAGCATTGCGCGTGCGTCCTACAGTTCGGTTCCATAGCAACCCCATGCGAAGAGTGCGGTCGCGATTCGTGCCCGGAAACTCGCGGGCGAGGGCGGCGCTGATCGACGCTAAATCCTGCTGAGCCTCTGCCAGCGAAACACCCGGACGCAGTCGAGCGACCGCTCCCAGACCGCCGGTTGTGGCGCCGGCGCCGCCGGTATGCAGCGGGGCCCAAAATTGCACGTATGGCGCGGGACTGCGAGTCGCGGATCTATGCAGCGGAAAGTTGAAATCCGCCGGCATCACTCCGATCACCAGGCAGTTGCGCCTGTTAATCCGCACAGTCTGTCCTACGATGTTTCGGTCGGCGTTGAAGCGGCGAGCCCACAAACCGTAGCTCAGAATCACTTCTTCAGCATGCCCGGGTTGGTCCTCCTCGGGAAGAATGTTGCGCCCGAGCATCGGCGATACGCCGAGAGTTGGAAACAAACTCGCCGTCACCCGAAGACCGTAGAGCGCTTCCGGCGGAGTGGAAGGGCCGCCTCCCAGATCGAAAACAGCATTGCGATAAATTCCAACAGATTGGAGCGTGCGCGTGCGCCGGATAATCTCCTGAGTGTCGTTCCAGAAGACCCAATCCCCATGTGATGGTGCGGCGCCTGCGAAGTCGGTGCGAATCTGTACGAGTTCCCCGATATGCGCGTACGGCAGCGGATTGAGAAGCACGGATTTGACTGCGGTAAACACCACCGCTGTCGCGCCCACGCTTAACGCAATCGACAGCAGGGCGATTCCGGTGAGTGAAGGAGCGCGCCGCAACAGGCGGAACGCGATGCGAATGTCTTGCAGCAGCGTTTCAAGCCAGACAATTGTGCTTGCCTCTCGCGCTTGCTCCTGAATGCTCGTGACGTTGCCGAATGGCCCGGCCGTCTGGCTACGGTGAAATTCAAGCTCCTCCCGAATATCGGCGTCAAGCCTCTTCGAGCGGAACAAGTTCCTCAGCTGGCGGAGCATCGCCGATCCCCTTAAGCGAACTTCAAAAAGGCCGCAACTGCCGCAGTGTGGTCTCGCCAGGTCTTCATTTCTTGTGCGAGCCGCTTCGCTCCCGTGGTTGTCAGGTGGTAGTAGCGAGCTCGTCGATTGTTTTCGCTGCGCTTCCACTCGGCTTTGATCAGACCGGCGGATTCTATTCGACGAAGGGCCGGGTATAGAGATCCTTCTTCCACTCGAAGCTGATTATCCGACGCCGTAAGGATATGACACGCGATGCCGTAGCCGTGTTGCTCGCCGCGCGCGAGCGTTTGCAGAACCAGAAGGTCGAGCGTGCCTTGAAGAGTATCCTTAGCCATAACCGCTTACCCAGATGTCTAGGAAAGTATGGCTCGCGTAGCGTCGTTTGTCAAGAATGCAAACGTAAGCTGCTTAATCGGCGATGAGGTCTGCCTGGACGCCCCGAACTACGCCTTGATCCTGTGAATGCGTGGGTTTCACCACGTCGTAGGGACGCATCATTTCGTTGTCTTCGTGCTCAAGCACGTGGCAGTGCCAGACGTAGCGTCCGGCGAAGCCCTCAAAACGAACAATAATGCGGGTCACCACGCCAGGATCGGCTCTTACGGTGTCCTTCCATCCCGCTTCATTCGCGTCGGGCGGAACGGCAGGCGCCGTGTACCGGACTTTACGCTCGTTGAAATACAGAAACATGTCGAACGGCCGCCGATCCAGAATTTGAAAGCGAACCAGGTGGAGATGAATCGGATGAGAATCATCGGTAAGATTGACAAGTTCCCAAATCTCGACGGTATCGAGAGTCGGATTTTCGGTGACCGGATCGCTCCAGAGAGAGTTGTTTAGTAGCATCGGAACCGCCATTGCGGTCGGGTCGTCGTCGTCCGGCGGACCCGTTAGAGTGAGTCGCCGGGTTCTCACAGCCTGCCGCTCCGGAATTTTCACAACCGGCCGCAGCGCCGGCGGTATTTCGCTGGCGCCGGAATTCGCGCTATTTCCCACGCGAAATTGCATTACGGCGAACGTATCGGTGTTCAGAACGACGTTCTGGCCGTGGTAGCCGCCGAAATCTACAATGAGATCGGCCCGCTCGGCCGGCGCCAGAGTCAGGGTTTTCACTTCAACCGGCTTTGGTAGCAGTCCCTGGTCCGAACCGATTTGCCGCAGTGGCTGCCCATTCGAGAATGAAAGGTAATAAAACCGGCTGTTCGATGCGTTGAGAACACGAAGGCGATATTTGCGAGGCTGCACTTCAGCGTAGGGGAAAAGTTTTCCGTTCACCAGAATGGCTTCCCCGAAGAATTCCGGTATCCATAAGTGCTGAGGATCGTCCGATACCGGATAACAAAGTTGACCGTCCGGCTGAAAGGACCGGTCGCACAGAATAATCGGGAGTTCGAATTCACCTTTCGGCAGATTCAATGCATCTTCAAACTCGTCTCGTATGACGTAGAGGCCTAGAAGTCCCGCGAAAATGTTCAGTCGCGTGATGGACATGGCATGGTCGTGATACCAGAGCATCGTAGCGTCTTGACTGTTGGGATAGAAACTAAGCGACGAGCCGCCCGGCTGGAACCAGCACTCCGGATAGCCATCGCTTTCGGGCGGTACCCGGCCGCCGTGAAGGTGAATCACAGTGCGGACAGCGGGAACATCACGTCCCGCGCCGTGAAGCGAGTGGTCGATCGGCAGAAAATGTTCTTGCGGCAAATCATTCTGCCATTCAACCAGCAACGGTTCGCCGCTGCGAGCCTCAATGGTGGGCCCGGGTGACGACGATTCAAATCCCCAAAAGCGCGTAGATGGCAAATCGCGATGAACTTTGCTTTCCACTTGTCGCATGCGGAGGCGGTGATAAGGGATCTTCTTTGCAGGGTCGTGCGGATGCGCCCTATACTCGCCGATCTTTACTGTAGGAGGAATAGAGAGGCGATCTACAAATTTCCGTAACTTGGCGGGGTCGAGTAAAGCAGCGCCGGAATCGCCGCCCTGCTTCGCTATTAGGGGGGCCGCGAAGCCGCTATAAAAAAGAAATTCGCGCCGTGTCACAATTCCAGATTGCCGTGCCGCTCTTCATTTGCGCGACGTCACCTCGCCCGTTTTCTCATTAAGGAACAGCTTGTGCTTTCGGGGCGCGCTCTTAAAGTCGAACATTCCAGTGATGGAATTGGAGATGCCGTCGAATGATCCCCTGCCCAGCCGTTTCCCCCCGAGCCAATTGTCTTCGATAAACGTGATGACAGATGCCTGATTGGTCAGGCTGTGGTCGACGAAGTTCACCTTGGCCCAGGGCGATAAAACCATCATAGGCAACCGCGGGCCGAATCCGCAGCGGCCTTGCGCATGGGGATTGGAAGCGTCAATGCCGGGCAACGCGCTGTTTCCGTTTCCGCAACTACCGGGTCCAACAAGTGCATCCCTGCTGCCGCTCGACTGATTCACAATCGGGCTCATCTGGTGGTCGTACCAGCCGTCGGAATCGTCGTATGCGATCACTACGGCAGTGTTCTTCCATTCCGGAGTGCTTTGAAGAAAATTCATCACTTGAACCAGGAACTCCTGCTCATCTAGCGGATTGGAGTAGCCGGCGTGGCCGTCCTGATAAGACGGAGCTTTAAGGAAGCTGACGGCCGGGAAATTCCCCGCTTTGACGGCGTCGAAGAAATCGTGTACGTCGTATTGGTGGTTCGCTGCGTCGCCGCTGTGACCTATCGATTGAACCGACGATGGACGCGCGTGAGTTGGATTGGCGGTCGAACGATAGTACTGGAAAGGTTCATGGTGCGGCAGGTAGTCGGGAACCACCTTGCCGCTGATCGGAGAGACAGTCGATCGCTTGCAACCCGTCGTGCCGTTTTTGTTCGTCACGGTGAGATCGAAGCCGCCGCTAAACCATCCCCACGTAACGTTGGCGTCGTCTAGAAGATTGCCGATATTGTCGCCGCCCATGGAAACAAGCATGCGCGTCGTCGCGGAGCAAACGTCGCCCACCGGATCGGGATCGCTGATCAGAGTATAGGAACCGTTCCCCCCATCGGCTAGGCCGCCCTTCCCGTTACGAATATCGATTACTCCATTCGTTTGTCCCGATACCAGGTTGATCGCTCCGGGCGTCGATGGCCCGAAATTCGTCCCGAACGAATTGTCACTCATCGAAAAACGCTGAGCGTAATTCCACATGGCGGTTACCGTATTGCCATCGAAATACCCCATCGTGAGCCCCGTCGTGTTCAGGGGAGAGGTCTGGTCTCCCTTGGGAGGATTCCCTTTGCCCACTGATTTTGGAAACAGATCCATCAATCCGGCGTGAAAAGCCAGTTGTTCCGCTGTGTAATCGTGATCCTGGTCCGCAGTGGAGGCTTGAGAACGATTCAGCCGAAACGGATTGACCGCCCCCCGGCCGTTCTCCGGATTCGCGGCGTTTGCATTGCGAGTCAGCAATGCGGAACTTAATCCGTTCACCATCGGCGTATTGGGCGCCGCGACAAATTTGGGTTCGTTGGGCGGATTTTTAGCGTGCGGATATGTTCCGAAATAGTGATCAAATGAGATATTTTCGGGAAATATCACGACCACATGGTGAATCGGGGTTGCTGGCGCTGGTGGTTCCGGCTGATTGGCCCTTTGTCCCCAGACCGCCATTGCCAGAAAGGGGATAGATAAACCGCACACAAGAGAGAGGGGCAGGCTCCGCATATTCGGTCATTGTACGAAATTGATCCACTGTTTCAATTTATGTGACGTGTGGCGCACGATTCAGCGCGCGCCTTTTCCGTCGCGGATCACTTCCTTGAAATGCGTTTCCGGCGGCCGCTCTCCTGCTTCGGCGGATGCTGATCGTCTCCTGGAAGAATGGGTTTCGGCAGGTTGGCGGATGCGTATTTGGCCAGGGTCAGCATGCCACTCGTATCCGGCAATAGGGGCGGCTCCGTTTTCGCATCCTGAAAGCGGAAAGCTGATGTCAGATTCCCAAAGGTGTGCCTGCGCCAATCGCTGATGTTCGGTTCACGAATGCCGGTGAATCCTTCCAGGAACTGAAGCACCGATGTGTGATCGAACGTTTCGCTGCACACCCAACCCCCGGTCGTCCACGGAGAAATGATGATGCACGGCACCCGGAATCCACCTCCGATGGGAACTCCGTCCACAAATTCATGAGGGGTGCCTTCGGGAGGAACGGGCGGCGCCACATGATCGAAGATGCCGTCGTTTTCGTCGTAATCCAGGATAAACGCGGTCTTTGCCCATACGTCCGGATTCGCCGCGATCGCGTCGATTTTGCTTGCTACGAATGCGGCGCCGTCGGCCGGCATGTAATCTGGATGCTCCGATTGGTAGCTGGTCGGTATGATCCAGGAAACCGTGGGCAACTTATCGTGGATGGCATCGTACTCGAACTGGCCTTCCGCGCCGCGCGCCATGCCCTTGTCATAAAGCGGCGATCCCTTGGTAGCCTGTTGGAACTGTTTGAAGTTTGCCAGCATGTTACACCCGTAGTTATCGTCCTGCTGATAAACCTTCCAACTGATGCCTGCTTTTTCCAGCCGCTCAGGATATGTGGTCCAGGTATACCCGCCCAGCGGCACTTTGTTGCTGATGATAGGACCGCCGTTCAGCCCGTCCGGGTCGATCATGCCGGTCATCCAGTACATGCGATTGGGGAAGGTAGGTCCCATCAAAGAGCAGTGGTATCCATCGCAGATCGTGAAAGCGTCCGCCAAAGCGAACTGGAATGGAATATCGTTCCGCGTGTAATAACCCATCACGTACGGACCATGTAATCCGTCCGCTTTGCGATGAGCTTGCAGCCATTTGTCCATGCGGCCGCCGTTCCACGCCTCGTGTTGCACCGACCAGGCGTGGCTCGTCGAAGGGATTTTTTGGGCGCTGCTTGAATGAGTGTCCAGGTGGAAAGGCAACAGATAGCCGTTCGGGTTCACCTCATCCGGCTGATAAAAAACCGGCCGGCCGTCAGCCAATTTCAGAGCCTCCGGATCGCCAAACCCGCGCACGCCCGCCAGTGTTCCGAAGTAATGATCGAAAGACCGGTTTTCCTGCATCAGAAGAACGACATGTTTGATGTCGCGAAGCGAAACGGGCCTTGGGGCCTCTTGCGCCAGCACCCGCCGCATATTCGGGGGCATCAGTGTAGAAGCGGCTGCCGCAACAGCAGCCCTGGTAGCGCCCTGCAATATCCGGCGGCGAGTCGGTTTTGGGGAAGCAACGTGAGCATCGAGCTTGTTCATAGGTCGGTGTGGTGGCAATTCGAACCCTCGATCTTATCGAATGGGATTGTGATTTCCGCCAGCGGGCCCACTTTCGCATGCTTGGCGTGCTACTCCCGCGTTCCGGCCGCTACTCCCACCCCGCAGATATTCTAGACTCCTCCCACGGGCCGTATTAAATCCTGTAGACTAATAGACAGGTATAGCGTTTGATTCCATCCACATTCCCCCCGCGCTTAGGCGCACTCCGTTAGGCCGCATGTATCCACCAAGAGGTTACCCACCACGCCGGCCAAGAATCCGCGAAAACGTAAATGAGGCGATCCGGGCGCGTGAAGTTCGCGCTGTCTTTCCGGACGGCAGCGTGGAAGTGCTGCCGACTCCCGCCGCCGTGCGCAAGGCGCAGGACTTAGGCCTTGACCTGATTCTCGTCAGCCCTACCGCCGACCCGCCCGTTGCCAAGGCAATGGACTACGGCCAATGGCAATACGAGCAGAAGAAGCGCCAGCACGAAGCCAAGAAGAAGCAACACGTCATCCAGGTGAAGGAGTTGAAATTCCGCCCAAACACCGATGACCACGATTACGAGTTCAAGAAGAACCACGCGATCCGCTTCTTAAAGGAAGGCAATCGTGTGAAAGCCGTCGTGCAGTTCCGCGGGCGCGAGATCGCTCACGTCGATCTTGGTAAGAAACTGCTTCTCCGGTTTGCCGGAGATCTGTCGGGTGTCGGTCAGATTGACGGACAGCCGAAGCTTGAAGGCCGCAACGCCCACGTAATTATCAGTCCTTCAAAGACGGTGAAGGAAAAAGAAAAGGCCGAGAAAGCCAGGGAGAATCAACCGCAAACTCCCGCCGCACAGGCACAGCCGCAATAGGCCATTTTCTATAGGGGCGAGGCATGTCTCGCCCTCTGGCTCGCTAGTTCTCCTCCGAAAAGAACAGATACTTGCGCCATTGATCTTCGCCGCGGCCGAGCAGCCGCATTAAATGCCGGCTGGTGTGCAAGCTGAACGGTCGAGGCAGGCGCAATAGCTTCATGCCCGCTTCCTCGGGTGTCCGGTTACCTTTTCGATTGTTGCAGGAATGGCAGCAGGCCACCAGGTTCTCCCACGCCGTCTCGCCGTGGCGGGATCGCGGGATCACGTGATCGAGCGTCATCTCGCCGGATGGCAGCACGCGCTGGCAATACTGGCACATATAGCGGTCGCGCATCAGAATGTTTTTGCGCGATAGCGCCCGTGTCTGGTGCGGGATGCGCCGGTATTCCAGCAGCCGGATTACCGAAGGCACGTTCAACGCCTGTCTCGCTGAATGGACCTGCGCGGGCGCCAGTTCTTCCGCCAGTGCGACGCCTTTCAAAATCAGCACCAAGGCGCGCCGGGCCGCGCAGATGTTGATTGGCTCGTAGCTTGCATTCAAGACAAGCACTGGCTTATGAAGTCGATCCGTACCCGTCATTCGTTATCCCTCCGTGCACGGTCCTTCGGATGAAACCTGGCTCATCGCAAGGTCCGGCTCAAAACGCTGCCCCGATAATCGGCCGGCGGTGTCCTGGCGCGCTACGCGCGCCAGCGTCAAAGTCACGACTTCCGCCGCGCCGGCCGCCTTCAAGGCGGCAGCCGCGGCCCGGAGCGTGGAACCGGTGGTCAGAACATCGTCGATGAGCAGTATCTTCTTGCCGGAGATTTCGTCCGTTCGCTTCACGCGAAATGCTCGTTTCAGGTTCTCGCGGCGAGCCTCTGCGCCCAATCCGGCTTGCACCTTTCCCAGGCGCACGCGCCGCAAGTGACGAGAAAGCGGCATTCCGTATTGCCGTGCAACCGGGCGGGCAAGGAGCTCGGCCTGGTTGAAACCGCGGCGCCATTGCCGGTACCAGTGCATCGGCATGGGCATCACTAGGTCGAAACTAAGATGGCGAGGAATCGCGCGCACCATAAGCCGGCTGAGCGGTTTTGACAAGCTCTCAATTCGGGAGTATTTGAAAAGACGGATTAACTGACGGAGGGGGCCATCGTAACTGCCGTAGGAGTAAGTCGCGTCGAAGTTGGGCTTACCCTTACGGCAGGTACCACAGATATCGTGTCCATCCAGCGGATACGATTCCACGAAGGGAGACTGGCACACTTCACAATAACGATCTGCCACAAGAGGACGTGGCGCGGCGAGGCAGGCGGGACAAACCGGGATGCGAGAGATGTTCCGGAGGGGTTTTGCGCAAACCCGGCAATCGTCTGGAAACAACAGACCGATGCACCGCGCCGATAAAAACTTTAGCGCGGCAGGAACCGAATGCGCTTGAGTTACGTGGGTAGAGGGACTAGGGAAGACTCACCCCCCGCTAAATTGACAGTGTACAACAAAATAAAGGTGTCGTGTTCGGACCATTTCTCGCACTACCTTCGAATAATCGTAAGAGACCCGCAAAATGACATTTCTGAAACTGCTGCTTGTAGAGAACGATCCTCGCCGTGCCGTCCGGATTGCGGCCTCGCTGTCGTCCGGTAATCTTGACGTCGTGACCGTTGCGACGCGCGACGAGGCTATGTCGGCGCTGGCCCTGGGGCAGTTCGACGTCGTCTTGCTTACTTCGGCAACGAACAGTCTTGGCTCGCTCCTCACGTTCGAAATTTCTGAAAGAAATGGCGCGGCGCCAGTGCTGGTCACCTGGGGCGATAACTCGGCGGCCGGTGAAGGGCTCGCGATCTCCGCGGCGGTTCCTGAACAGGATCTCGCTGCTGAGATCCTGCGTGTGTATCAAGAGGCGGATCTCCGCCGCGATGCAGCTTCAGAGGCGCTGCCCGTCTTCGATCCGGTCGAGTTCCGTAACCAGATGGGCGGAGACGAAGCGCTAATCCGCGAAATCGTTGGGCTCTTTTTCGAAGATTCCATTGGACAGTTGCACAGTATCCGGACGATTCTCGATGACGGCGATGCCCAGAACGCCTCGCCGCTTGCGCACTCCCTGAAAGGAGCGCTCGGCAGCCTGCGCGCGGCGCGGGCGCAGCGTTGTGCCGCCGTATTGGAAAAAGCAACGGCGGCCGGCGATGCGCCACGCTCGAAACGCGCCTTTGCCGCTCTCGAAAAAGCCATGGATGAGCTGGCGATAGAACTGCAAGCTATCCTGGACGCCTGAGCGGGCAAGCTCAAACGCTTTGCTACACTTAGTTTGCTCACCCGCTTTATATGGGTTCTTTCAGTGAAATAGTATGCGCGCACAGTCCGGATTCGGACGACGCGTACATGTTCTACGCGCTTGCGACCAAGAAGATCCGCTCCAAACTGGTCACATTCAAGCACGTTTTAGACGATATTGAATCGCTGAATCGTAAGGCGGCGCAGGGCGTATATGAGCTAACCGCGATTTCCTATCACGCCTATCCTTATGTGGCGGATAAATATCTGATGATGGCTAGCGGGTCCAGCATCGGTGATGGCTACGGTCCCATGGTCGTAAGTGTTCGCCCCTTTAGTCCCGAGGATCTGAAAGGTAAGAAGATCGCCGTGCCGGGGACTATGACAACGGCTTTCCTGGCGTTGAAACTGTTTCAGCCCGATTTTGAGCCGGTGGTGATCCCCTTCGACCAGATTCTCGACGCCGTGTCCGAGCATCAGGTGGATGGCGGCCTTGTGATTCATGAGGGGCAGCTCACTTACGGCCGCGGCGGTTTGCATAACGTGATCGACCTGGGCCGCTGGTTCAAACAGAAATACGATTTACCTCTGCCCTTGGGTGGCAATGCCTTGCGGCGCGATCTCCCGCTAGATGTAAAAAACGAGTGCTGCCGGCTGATGCGCGAGAGCATTCAATATGCGCTCGATCATTCCGACGAGGCGCTGAATTACGCCATGCAGTTTGCGCGCGATCTCGAGGCGCCACTGGCCGAACAGTTCGTCGGCATGTACGTGAATCACTACACGGTGGATGGTGGCGATATCGTTCCGAAAGCGGCCCAGAAACTACTGGATCTCGGTTTCGAAGCAGGGCTGATCCCTAATAAAGTCGAGTTGGAAGTCATCGGGTAGCGCCCTACTTCGCTTGGAGAGATCCACTCAGCTGATCGGCCGTGGCGCACAATTTGTCGTGCTGCCGCCGGCCTTTAGCCGGCAGTTCACGGAAGCGGAAGCGAGGGAACTGAAGTTCACCGCAGCGCGCTGAAGCGCACGCCACAATTTTTTAACCCGCGCGGTATGCTCATGAATATGGCTGATCGTGCAGAGGATGAATTTGCCCACGCCGACCCCTCTCATAACATGGACGCCGAAGTGATCTGGTCGGGAATGGGCCCGAGCGCCGAGATGGAGGCCGTCGGCATTCATAGCGTTTTGACAGCCGCCGGTATCGACGCGATTATTAACGGCTTTTCGCAAATTCCAAGTGTCCCCTTCGAGGTGCTGGTTGCGCGCGAGCGGGCCGACCAGGCGCGTCAGGTGCTTGCCGAAGCGGTTGCCGGTGGCGCCGACGCCGCCGAAGAGGGCGAACGACAGAGCGAAGCGGCCTCCGGCACGGGCCCGGGCTAACACTCCCACCGCTTGGATTTCTCCGGTTCCGGAAAGATGTCCATAAACCCTATTGAGTAACGGTAGTTGCCGTTGGATGTATTCTCCTCGCCCGCTTCCGGCCGACCCGCTACCATGTAATTAGAAGTTGTTCCCCGGGCATTCATACCCCACCCGCATTTCCTTAGAGCGCCGGATTCCGGTATGGGCATGCCGTTGAGCGGCTGGTGTGCCTGTGGCCCGCGACCACAATGAAGAAATGGATCCACAAACTTCTGCTCCTGGACCTGCTTGCAGGTCTGCGCGTCACGTTCCGGCAACAGAGGCCAAGCAACATCGCGACTGAGCAGTATCCGGAGGAGCGGCCCGAGGTCGCCGAGCGTTACCGCGGAGCGCCGCGCCTGAACATTAATCCGGATACCGGCGACACTATGTGCATTGCCTGTGATCTCTGCGCTATTGCCTGTCCGGAAAAGCTGATTTTGGTTGGAAGCGAGCGCGATCCGCAAACCAAGCACAAAGTACTGACGACGTTCACCTACGACCTCTCCCGCTGCATGTTCTGCGGCCTCTGCGAGGACGCGTGCCCGGTGGACGCGCTGGAGCTTACGCAGGATTTCGAACTGGCGAGCTACTCGCGGGAAGGCCTCATCTGGGACCGGCAGATGCTCGAAGAGGGTCCCCGGCCCTTGACATACGAGCACTGATCCTCATGATTGACGTCCTGCTGTTCTACTTCTTCAGTGTGCTTGTGCTCGGCGGCGGCATTCTTACGATTACGCGGCGCAATGCTGTGATGAGCGCCGTATGCCTGGTCGTTTCGCTGCTCGGAGTGGCGGGTATTTTCCTGTTGCTCGGGGCCGAATTCCTGTTCGTAGCCCAATTGATTTTATATGTGGGCGGCGTTGTTTTGCTGTTTCTGTTCGTCATCATGCTGGTGAATCTCGAAGCGGCTGCGCGAGTGCGCCAATTCAGGAAGAGCTGGCCCGTGGTGATGCTTGCGGGACTGGGGCTCGCGGCGGAATTGCTGTTTCTGCTGTGCCGCGGGAACCTGCCCGAAACGGCGCCGGCTGCTACATTACCGCCGAATACCGAGGCGCTGGCCGACGTCTTGTTCTCGCACTATCTTGTTGCGTTCGAGTTGACCTCTATCGTCCTGCTGGTTGCGATTATCGGAGCGGTCTGGATGGGGCAAACCCGGAAAGCGCAGTAAGCCGAACACGATGCTTCACGCGATTTCACCAATCCACTACCTTGTATTGAGCGCGCTCCTGCTCGTCATCGGAACCGTTGGCGTGCTGCTGCGCCGCAACATTGTCGTCATCCTCATGTCCATCGAGTTGATCCTTAACGCCGTGAACATCAACTTGGCCGCTTTTTCGCGCATGCACGCTCAAATACAGGGGCAGATTTTTGTGCTGACGGTGATGGCCGTCGCCGTAGCCGAAGCGGCAGTAGGCCTCGCAGTATTGATCGCGCTGTTCCGGAATCGCGGCACGGTGATCGCCGACGATCTCGACCTTTTGAAATGGTAGGCACGACCATTCTGCCCGCCATCTGGCTGGCGCCGGGACTACCGCTGCTGGGAGCAGCCTTGATGCTGTTCTTCGGGCGCGCCATTGACCACGACCCCGACCAGCCATCTCGCGTTCCAGGCATCGTTTGCAGCACTCTTGTTGCTCTCAGTTTTCTGGTCGCGGCAATCTGCGCCTGGCAGGCCCTCATGTTGCCTGGCCACCGTTTTGAGATCCGCGGCGGGACATGGTTTGCGGGCGGCGAATGGGGACTGTTGCTCGATCCGCTGAGCGCGGAGCTCATGCTGCTGATCGCGGGCATAGGAACGCTGATTCATATCTACTCGACCGTTTATATGAGCCATGATGCCGCTCTGTACCGGTTCTTCGGCGGGCTCAATTTTTTCGTTGCAATGATGCAGATTTTGGTGCTCGCGAACAATTATCTGCTGCTGTTCGCCGGATGGGAAGGCGTCGGCTTCGCGAGTTATCTGCTGATCGGATTCCATTACGGCCGCTGGCAGGCGGGCGTCGCAGGCATGAAGGCATTCATCATCAATCGCGCCGCCGACGCGGCCATGGTGCTCGGCATATTATTTCTCATGCTCAAGGCGGGCACCGCCCACTACGGAGGTGTGGCGTCAAGCGCCGCGCACTGGAGCGACACAAGCATCACGCTCGCCGCATCGTTCCTCCTTGTCGGCGCGATGGGCAAGTCCGCTCAGTTTCCTCTTCACATCTGGCTTCCCGATGCCATGGAGGGGCCGACGCCCGTATCGGCGCTCATCCACTCAGCCACCATGGTGTGCGCGGGTGTTTATCTCATCGCGCGGTCTAGCTTTCTATTCAGCCAAGCGCCGGAAGTAAGCCTGGCGACGGCAATCATTGGCACAATCACGGCTCTTGTCGCCGCAAGTATCGCCTTGGCCGAAAACGACATCAAACGCGTTCTGGCGTATTCGACCATCAGCCAGATCGGCTTTATGTTTGTCGCATTGGGAGTTGGCGCCTATCGGGCCGCCCTGTTTCACCTGTTCACGCACGCTTTCTTTAAGTCGCTGTTATTTCTCGGCGCCGGATCGTTGATTCATGCCCTCGACGGCGAGCAGAATCTCAAGCACATGGGCGGACTCCGGCGCGAGATGCCGGCCACGTTCCGCGTCATGTGGATTGCGTCCATGGCGCTGGCGGCTGTTCCAGGTTTCGCTGGATTCTTCTCCAAAGACGCCATTCTTGGTGAGACCTTGAACGCGCCAAATGGATGGGTATTCCTCATTGTGGGACTGTTCACATCGCTGCTGACTGCAATTTATGCGTGGCGCCTGATGTTCCTTGCCTTCTATGGCGAGGCGCGGCAGTCGCGCGATCCCGTTCACGAATCGCCGGCAGTCATGACGGTCCCGATGTATGTCTTGAGCGCGTTTTGCGTGCTGGGAGGCTGGGTGCTGCCGCTGATCGATTGGTCCGCCTGGCCGCTGATGATAGCCTCAGGCGTGATCGCGGCGTGCGGCATCTGGCTTGCCTGGCGCTATTACCTGGTCGTCCCGGACCGGCGCGCGGCGCTCGACCGGCGATTCAGCCCGATTGTCGATTTTCTCCGAAATCGCTGGTACATCGACGCCCTTTATGAGGAACAGATTTTGAATGGCACGATCCTGAGGACCGCTTCGGGCGCCGCCCGCGCCGACGAGCGCATCATTGACGAAACGGTGAACGGCGCCGCGTGGCTCGCCCGCCAGATTTCGCGTGTGTTTCGTTGGTTCGACCGTTGGATTCTCGATGGCCTGGTGCGGTCCAGTTCCGGCGCTGTCGGGTTTCTGTCCGCTCCCGTGCGATCTCTGCAAACAGGATTTCTGCAAACCTATGCGTTTCTTTTCGTGGCTGGGCTTCTGGCTGCGCTCGGATACTATCTGACCCGCTGAACCCGTCGATGACATCTCACCTTCTCAGTTCGATTCTCTTCCTTCCGCTTGCCGGAATGCTGGTCCTTCTGGCGATGCCTTCCGAAAATCGGAAGCTGATCCGTGGATGGGCGAACGCCGTCTCCATCGCCACTTTTTTGCTTTCGCTCTGCCTCATTATCCGTTTTGATATCAACGCGGGCGGCTATCAATTTATGGAACGCGCGCAGTGGATTCCTTCCATCGGCGCGCAGTATCTGCTCGGCATGGATGGCATTTCTCTGCTAATGGTTCTGTTGACAACTCTAATCAGCGCCATCGCCGTCCTGTGCTCGTGGCGCTCCATTACCGATCGATCGAAGCTGTTCTACTCGATGATCCTTCTGCTTGAAACAGGCGTTCTCGGCGTATTCCTTTCGCTCGACCTGTTCCTGTTTTATCTGTTCTGGGACGTCGTGCTGATTCCGATGTATTTCCTCATTGGCATTTACGGAGGCGAGCGGCGCGGCTACGCTGCCATCAAGTTCTTCCTGTATACGCTGCTGGGCAGCCTCTTCATGCTGCTCGGTTTCCTCGCTCTGTATTTTCAGTACGCGGCGCAGTATGGCGTCTATACTTTCGAGCTGCAGAAGTTACTGACCCTGAATCTGCCGGCAGGCACTGAGGAATGGATCTTTTTCGCTCTCTTTCTCGGGTTTGCCGTGAAGATACCCATGTTTCCGCTGCACACCTGGCTCCCCGATGCGCATACGGAAGCGCCGACTGCCGGCTCCGTTTTGCTGGCAAGTCTGCTGCTGAAGATGGGCACTTATGGCTTTCTGCGGTTCTCGCTTCCCTTGCTGCCGAAAGCGTCCACGCAGACCTGGATCGTACAACTGATGGTCGCGCTCTCGTTGATCGCAATTATTTACGGCGCGTTAGTATGTCTGACTCAGCGCGATTGGAAACGGCTGGTCGCCTATTCCTCCGTCAGCCATATGGGCTTTTGCACGTTAGGTATTTTTGCCCTGAACGCGAAGGGGTTGACAGGCAGCGTGATCCAGCAGGTGAACCATGGCATCACCACCGGCCTGCTGTTTCTGCTAGTGGGGTTCATCTACGAGCGCCGGCATACGCGCGAGATTTCCGAATTCGGCGGCGTTGCGCAAGTGATGCCGTTTTATGCAACAGTATTTGCGATCACGGTGTTCGCCTCCGCGGGACTGCCGCTGCTGAATGGGTTCATCGGAGAATTCACGATTCTTTCCGGCGCCTTCCAAGTGAATTTGTGGTGGGCCGTTGTGGGAGTAATCGGGCTGATTCTGGGGGCCGCCTATTTACTGTGGTTGTTCCAGCGCACGATGCTCGGTCCGCTGAAGCAAGAGGAAAACAAGAGCTTGCGCGATCTATTTCCAAGAGAGCGTTTGCTGGTTCTGCCGCTGGTTTTTCTCGCATTCGCAATTGGCATCTATCCCCGGCCGTTGTTTGCCGTTTTGGAAAAGCCGGTGCAAAACATCCTTATGCGGCTGGCGCCTGATCCCCGCTCGGGAATCGCCGATTCCTCTCCCGCCACGCCGCCCGGCAGGAACGTGAGTACACAAGAGACCGTGGCCAGCCCTTCAGCGTGCTGGCGGCCGGCTTTGGCCCCCACGACTCCTGCCTTGACGCAGGGCGCGGGCAGTAAACTGTCCGCGGGCAGGAAGAATCGTGCGCCACGCCTTTTGTACCGCTCCACTTTCTTGTCCCTCATCCAGGTGGAGGCGCGCTGATGCCGGTATTCACCGGCAGCGACATGCTGACGCTGTTGCCGGCCATCGTTATGTGCCTGTTCGCGTGCGGGACGCTCGTCTTGGACGTGATGGGCCGAAGGATTCCACGGGGCCGGCGCTGGTTGATGCTCTTCGGGCTTTGCGGCTTGGCAATCACGGGCGTTTCGCTTTGGCGCCAGTGGTCCGCGCTGGCCGCCGGTGGCCTTTCGCAGTACACCGGCGCGCAAGGCGCGGTCACACTCGACGGCCTTGGATTCTTCTCCAACGCGCTGGTGCTCGGGGCGACCGTTCTGCTGTTTTTGACATCGTACCGGTTCCTGGAGATCACTCGCGAGCACAGCGGCGAATATTACAGTCTCGCGCTCTTCGCGCAAGCCGGCATGTATTTCATGGCGACCGCCTCGGAGCTGATCACGCTCTTCTTGGGCCTCGAGTTAACCTCGATCAGCTTCTATATTCTCGTCGGCTTCACGCGCGTCGATCGGCGCTCGAATGAGGCGGCGCTGAAATACCTGCTGCTCGGCGCCGTTTCGTCAGGATTTATCCTCTATGGATTTTCATTGCTCTATGGAATCGCGGGTTCCACGGAACTGGCGGATATTTCGTCGGCCGTAAGCGGGCGCGGAGCATCCGACCCATTCGTCGTTGTTGCGGTTGTCACGATCGTGGCGGGGCTGCTCTTCAAAATCTCCGCGGTGCCGTTTCATATGTGGGCGCCCGATGCTTACGACGGCGCCCCAACTCCAGTGACGGGGCATTTGTCGGTTGCCTCCAAGGTCGCCTCTTTCGCCGTCATTCTGCGGCTGCTGCCCATGACGCTCGGATCGGTCCGCTCTTTATGGGAGCCGCTGCTGATCGTAGCCGCCGTCGCCAGCATGACTGTCGGCAGCATCGCCGCGTTGACTCAACATCGGCTGAAACGTCTGTTTGCCTATAGCTCCATTGCACACGCCGGATACATTCTGCTGGGCATCATTGCGGGCACGCAAATGGGCCTCCGCGGCGTTTATGTTTATCTGATTGTGTACGCGCTGATGAACCTGGGCGCGTTCACGGTGCTGACCGCTCTCCACCGCCACGGCATCGCCGGCGAAGATCTTCACGATCTCAGGGGGCTGTCGACAACGCGGCCGGTTCATGCCGCCCTGTTTGTCGTATTGCTGCTGTCGCTCGCCGGGATGCCGCCGACGGCCGGCTTCCTCGCGAAATACTATATCTTTACGGCGCTCATTGAGACCCGGCATTATGCGCTCGCCGTGATCGCCGCGGCATACGTGGTCGTAAGCCTCTACTTCTACTTCCGGCTCGTCCGCGAGATGTATATGCGGCCGGCCGAAACGCGCGAGCCTCTGGCGGCAAGTCTGGGTATCCGGTTGTCGCTCTATGCAACCGCGGCTCTCACGCTCTTCATCGGTGTGTTTCCCGAGCCTGTATTGCGGCTCGGATTCCGGATCTCGGGAGTTGGCCAATGACGGCTCTGCACGCCATTGTCGCGAGTCCGTGGTTCACGCCGGTGGTCACCACAATCCTGATTCTCGCCATTGTCCCGCTGTTTATCGGCTACATGTCGCTCGTCGAGCGTAAAGTGCTGGCCGATTTGCAGGCGCGCTATGGCCCCATGCGCGTCGGGCCGCGTGGATTGCTCCAGCCGGTGGCGGACGCGTTGAAATTTCTGTTGAAGGAAGATATTGTGCCCGCCCATGCGGAGCGGCTGCTGTTTTTGCTGGCGCCCATCTTCGCCATGGTTGCCGCGCTGGTGGGGTTCACGGTGCTGCCTTTCAGCCGCGGTGTATTCGTTGCCGAAATCAATGTGGGCATTCTTTTGATTGCCTCCGTTTCCGCCGTGAGCGTGCTCGGCATCATTCTGGGCGGATGGGCCTCGAACAGCCACTATCCCCTGCTCGGCGGGTTGCGCAGCGCGGCCCAGCTTGTGAGCTACGAAGTCGCCTTGAGCCTCGGCTTGCTTGCGGCCGTGATGGTGGCCGGCACATTGGATTTGAACGCGTTTATTAAAGCGCAGCAGTCGCGGCATACCTGGTTTCTCTTCTCGAACTACGGGGCGATGCTTATTCCGTTTTTCGTGTATTTCGTTGCGGGCGTTGCTGAGACCAATCGCGCGCCGTTCGATTTGCCCGAAGCCGAATCCGAGTTGGTCGCGGGTTATCACACGGAGTTCAGCGGATTCCGCTTCGCTTTGTACATGCTTGCGGAATGGAGCAACATTCTAGTGATCTCGGGTGTCGCCGTCACCGTGTTTTTAGGCGGCTGGCTGAGTCCGTTTCCGAATGTCGGCTGGCTCGTTATCCCATTCGATGTCGTGGTCCCGTTGCTATCGTTCCTTGCGTTGGCAGCCTACTGCGTGAAGATCGCCCGGACTTCGTTCTATCGTTATGAAACCGCTATCATGCTGGTGCTGACCGTGGTTTTCGCGCTGATTGGTTGTGTTTTCCTGGTCCCCATTTCCCGGCCGATCCTCTCCGGACTCTTCTGGTTCTTCTTTAAGCTTTCCGTATTCATTTACGCGGTGATCTGGATTCGCGGAACTCTGCCGCGCGTGCGCTACGACCAACTCATGAAGTTCGGATGGAAATGGCTAATTCCGATCGGCCTCCTGGGCGTCGCCGTAAACGCGCTGCTGGGAATGGCCTGAGCCTTAGAATACCGCCGCCGATTGAATCCCGTTTGATTCGAGCGCTATCTGCATCCGCGCCAGCGCCGATTTGTGGATCTGCGATACGCGACTTTCATTCACGCCGAGCCGGCTGCCGATCTCTTTCATTGTCATATCGCCGTCGTAATACATCGCAACCACCTGCTGGTAGCGCTTGGGAAGCGTCTTCATCGCGCCTCCGAGGCGCTCGCGCAGTTCGGAACGAGCGAACATCCGGTCGGGATGATGATCGTTCGCGCAAGGCGGCTCCAGCGCCGGCTGATCTTCGCGCTCATGTTTGTTGTTCTGTGACGCGATCATCCCGATATTGCGGAAATCGACCATCATCTGGCGCCAGCGGTTTCCGCTGACTCCCATCCGTTCGGCAACCTCGGCTTGCTCGGGTTCGCGATTCAACTGCACCGTCAACTCGCGCGTCACCTGGTCCATCTGCTTCTGCCGCCGCCGCATGTCGCGTGAGGCCCAGTCGAGGTCCCGCAGGCTGTCGAGAATTGCGCCCTTGATGCGGTGCTTCGCATAAGCCGGAAACGCCACTTGCTTTCCTCTGTCGTACTTGTCGGCGGCGTCGAATAGCCCCATCACGCCGGCATGAATCAGGTCGTCGAGATCGACATGCACCGGAAGCGTTTCGTGTAACCGCGTAGCGATCGCCGTCACGAGCGAAAGATGATTCAGAATCAAATCGTCGCGGTGGACGAGGTCCTTTGCGGGAGCGGTTCTGGTGGCGCTAGCTGCCATGGATTCCTTCTTCCTGTTGCCGCTGCGCTGATCCGCAAGCGGCTCGTACACAGGCCTAAGTGCATCCGTTCGCCCACTTGGTGCGGCTGGTTTTAAGTACTTAGTCCCTGGCAACCCGGAACGCCGCCTTCGTGTCCGAACGGCCTCAGGACGCAAGTACTTAGCGCGACCCATACGCTGTCAAACATTTCGACAGCGCCAAAACAAACTTTAGAGAAATGTTCGAAATGGACCGAAGGCTGTGTTTCAGACCGGGACCCGATCTGGAAAACGGTTCCGAAACGGCACAAGCGCCGCGTCACCGTGCAACGCTAAACTTCAGTTCACTTTCTGGCCGGGGCCGGGCTGCCTTCAGGCTCGGCCAGCATAAGCTGCAGCTTGCGCCCCTCACGCTCGTGCGCCGCGAGGCGCGCGGCGATTTCTCGTTCTCGTTCGCCATCCGCTGCGCGGCCCTCGCGGTAATAGAGCTTCGAGAGGCGATGATGTGCGGCGCTTAGGTTGGGATCCTCATGGATCGCGGTCTCTAGCTGGCTCTCGGCGGCGGCAAAATCGCCGTGGCGCATCAGTATTTCTCCTAGAGCGGAGTTGGCTTTTGCATGTCGCGGGTTTTGGCGGATGATAGCGTTCAACTCATCCGTGGCTTTTGCCTCGTCGCCATCGTTGAGATAAACCTGCGAGAGTTCATAACGCGCGTCGGCCAGCTTCGGCGCGAGCGAAAGGCAGTGCTCCAGGTTGGCGCGCGCATGAGTCGGCCGGTCGAGCTTTTCGTCAAGCCAGCCGAGCGCAAACCAGGTAAGCGGGTAGGCAGGAACGCGGCGCGAGAACTGTTCAAACAGATCGTACGCGCCCTGCCACTTTTCCACCGCAATTTCCGCGCGCGCAAGCAGATAAAGAGCGGCGTCGTTCTTCGGTTGGAGCCGGTGCGCCTCTTCGGCGGCCGCCACCGCGTCGGGCCCGAGATCGCGCCGTAGGCAGACGAGCGTGAAATGCAGAAGCGTGGGCACGTCGTGCGGCGCCGCGGTACGCGCACGAATCAGGAGACTTAGCGCCTCCTCGTCCTTGTTCCGCTTTTCTGCCGCCCAAGCGGCTCCGTTCAGGGCGCGGACATCACCAGGTGTAATCGCGAGCGCGCGGTCGAAGCTTCCGCTCGCGGCGGCCGCATCCGCATTCAGTTCGGCCATGCCGCGCTCGGTCCAATATTCGCCGCGTTGCCCGAGAGCGGGTTCGAGCGCGCGAAGTTCGTCGAGCGCCTCGCCCGGCTTGCCGTTCTGGATGCGGGAAGCGGCCAGGCTGAAGCGCACTTCCGGCTTCTCGCTCCCCAACTCGACGGCTTTTGCCAGCGCCCGCTCGGCTTCGCGGTAATCGGCTGTGCGGTAGTAAAGCAGTCCGATGTTCTCGTAGAGGCTGGGCGAGTGGGGAGCAAGCGCAATGCCCTTCCGGAAGGCTGCGAGCGCGGCCGGCATGTGTCCCTGCTCACTTTCGGCAATGCCGAGCAAGTTCCAGAGGCCGACATCCGAAGATTTGCGGGTAAGCGCTTGTCGAAGCACGCGAATGGCATCCGCGACTCGCCCGCTTTGGATTAATTGCATCGCCTGCTGCTCAACTATGCCGGCCGCAGGCGCCGGCCGGCATAGGACGACGAGAAAGGCGGCAGCGCATAGACAAACGGCAAGATAGCCGGAAAACGCGACAAGCGGATGCGCACGCGAATTTTTTTGAGCTTCGATCGGTAACTCCTGGCCTTAATAGAAATCTACGATATGACCATTCCATTGTGGACGGGTAAACGTTTACACACCACAAAAAGGTCTTTAGAAGGATTTCGGGAGTTGGCCATGTACGCATTGAACGCCGCCGGTCTAGTGCGGCTCTTCCTGAAAAGGCTTTTTGTTTTTCCCCTCATTGCCGCACTGATGATCGCCATCCCGCGGCAGGTCCTCGCACAGACGAACGAAGGCATTCTTGCCGGGACGGTTGTGGATCCGACGGGCGCATCGGTGGAGGGCGCGCAGGTTACCGTCACGAACGAAGCGACGCATGCCACGCTTAGCTCGACGAGCGGAGGAAACGGCTATTTTCGTTTCAGTTCACTGCAGATCGGGCTCTATGACGTCAAGGTGTCGCACACCGGCTTTCAAACCGTAACGCAGACTGGCGTGCAAGTGCAAATCGCTAATACCACCGCCGTCACGATCACGCTCCAGGTGGGCCAGGCCTCGCAGACCGTGACGGTAGCGGCCAACACGACACGCATCCAAACGGAAAGCTCCGATGTGGGCACTGTGATCACGTCGCGTCAGGTGGTGGAGTTGCCGCTTGCGCTAGGTGGCGTTGGCGCTCTGCGCTCGCCGGAAGCGTTCGTGTTCCTTGCGCCGGGCACCGCCGGACCAGGCACCGCCAACAGCAATAACGGTATTTTTATTTCGAAGATAGGCGGCGGACAGAACTTCGGAAATGATGTGCTGTTGGATGGCGCCAGCATTCTCCGCACCGAAAACGGTTCGTCGTTCGACGAAGCGGCTCCCTCGGTCGAAGCCATTTCGGAATTTAAAGTGTTGACCTCAACCATTCCCGCCGAGTACGGGCGCACTACCGGCGCAATTGAAACGTTCACGACGAAATCCGGCACAAACACATTTCACGGCACGGCCTACGACATTCTGCAGAACGAGGATCTGAATGCGAACTCGTGGTTCAACAACGGCAATCTCGCACAGTGCGCGCCGGGCGATTCCAGTTGCCGCGCCCAGTACGCGCGTCCCGTGGACAAAAAGAACGACTACGGTGTGAACCTTGGCGGCCCCGTGTGGATTCCCAAGGTCTTCAACGGGCGCGATCACACGTTTTTCTTCTTTAATTGGGAACAATACCGGCAGAATATCGGAGGCACGAACACAAGTATCGTTCCGACCGATGCTGAACGGCAGGGCGACTTTTCGAACGTTCTGACCAACACCATGGTGGGCGCTAATCCATGCAACGGCAGCAACGTCTATCAGGGCGAGATTTTCGACCCCAACACGACGGTGATTGGACCGACTGGAGTGCCATGCCGCACGCCGTTTCCGGGCAACCGCATTCCGGCTTCGCGGATTTCGGGAGTCTCGACCAATTTCCTGAGCTATCTTCCGGCGCCCAACATTCCGGCGCAGGCGAGCGGCATCAACTATGCGCTGGCCAGCTCGACCCCTCTCTACAACACGACGTACACCATTCGCATCGACCAGAACATCTCGGATAAAAGCAAGTTGTTCGGAATGTACGACTCTCGCGAGAATGCGCGGTATGCCGGTAATGGCACATACACGTTTCCGGGCGTGGCCGACTCGAACGGATGGAACCAGGATTTCATCACCCACTATGGGCGCGCGGGCTGGGATTACATCATTTCGCCGACGCTGCTGAACCACCTGGTGATCGGCTATAACCGCACGAACAGCCAGAATTACACCAACGGCGCGCAACAGGCCATCAAGGGGAATTTCGATTGGGCCTCGCGGCTGGGCCTCGGCGGGGTGTCGGGCGTGGAGTTCCCGATTGTGACGATGGGCGAGGGCGTGCCGCAGATCGGGCGCGCGAACGCGGATGCGAACGTGGATAACGGCGAGCGGTTCAACGACACCATGACGTGGGTACGTGGGAATCACAGTTTCACATTCGGCTTCGATTTCCGCAACCAATTGTATGGCACCTACGCATTCGACACCGATACCGGAACGTATCATTTTGGCCGCAGCCAGACGGCGGCAACCGCGGCGCTAAACGGCTTGAGTGGCAACGGCGTCGCGAGCTTTCTGCTGGGAGACCTGAATAACGCCGACGCCGTGGTGCAGGGGCACGTGCCGCGCTGGACCTTCCAATATTACGGCGCATTCATACAGGACGACTGGAAGGCGACGCCGCATCTGACACTCAACCTGGGATTGCGCTGGGACGTCGATGTGCCGCGCGTGGAATCGCACAACGATACATCGAATTTTAGCCCCACTGCCGCCAATCCCGCCGCAGGCAATCTTCCCGGCGCAATGATATTCGGCACAAACTGCAACTGCGGCGCACGGTGGGCGGACACAAAATTCCACGATTTTGGACCGCGTCTTGGCTTCGCCTACAATCCGCACGGAGGCCGCATCGTGATTCGCGGCGGCTATGGCATTCTATACTCACCGCTGCAGTACACCGATTTCGGCGGCAGCCAGGTCCAGGGCTTTTCGGCCACTCCGAATTTCACAACGCCCGACGCGTTTTCGCCGGCGTTCAACTGGGACAGCGGTTTTCCTGCGTTCGCGCGACCGCCCTTCATTGACCCCTCGGTGGTGAACCGCGGTAATCCGAATTACATTCAGCCGCGGTTCGGGCAGCCTGGCATCATTCAGAGCTGGAGCTTCCAGATCCAGGGACAGGTGTCGAAGGACACTGTGGCGACCGTCGGTTACGTTGGGCAACGCGCTCAGAATCTGCGCTCGGCCATCATGAACGTAAACAACATTCCGTTGAGCGCGTTTCAGCTCGGGACGGCGTTGAACCAGCCGGTGGCGCAGAATTCTCTGGGCGTTGGATCGCCTTACCCGGCCTTTTTCCAGGATTGGGGCTCCGGCGTGAACGTGCAACAGGCGTTGCGACCATTCCCCCAGTTCGGTTACATTTACACCGACGTGCTGCAGAACATCGGGCAGTCGACCTATCAGTCGCTGCAAGCCACGCTGGAGCGGCGGTTTAGCGCGGGCTTGAGCCTGCAGGCATCCTTCACGTGGTCGAAGAGCCTGACGGACGCCGATAGCATCCTGCCAGGCATCAACGGTGGCATCTCGCAGATCCAAAATCCCGGCGATCTTGACGGGGAGAAAGCCCTCAGCAGCCAGGACGTTCCGTATATGTTCACGGCCGCGGCGCTCTACGAACTGCCCTTCGGCAGAGGCAAGCCCCTGTTGAACCAGAACCCCTTTGCTTCGGCCATTCTAGGCGGCTGGCAAATCGGGACCGTGCTGCGGTATCAGACGGGCGTGCCGATTTCCTTTGGCTGCGGTATCGGTATTCCAGGTTGGGATAACTGCATCCGATTTAATCGCGTACCGGGCGTTTCGCCGTTGAGCGAAGCTGTCCAAAACGGAACATTTAATCCCTTCACGCAGCGCTACTTTAATCCCACGTGCCAGTACAGCGGGCAGGCGGGCTGCGCATTCGCCGACCCGAACTCGGAACTGGTCGCGGCCGGCAGCAGTGTCACGGCGCAACAAGCGCGAGGCGGAGCCTACGTCCTTGGCAATTACCCGCGGAACAACGGCGATGCCCGGGCGCCCGACTACCTGAACGAAGATTTCAGCATCATACGCAATTTCCGGATTAAAGAAGCGGCCACGTTCCAGATCAAGGCCGAGTTGCTGAACGCCTTCAACCGGCACATTTTCTCGATTCCGGACACGGCGCCGAACGATTCGAACTTCGGCGTGGTGAACGGTACAATTAACGCGCAGCGCATCGTGCAATTCACGGCCCGCATCAACTTCTGACGTCTGTGATAGGGTGATATCGCTCTTAAATTGGCAGCGCAGACCCTCAGCCTGCAGTTTGCACGAGAGGCGCTGTGCAGAGAGGAATCTCGCCGTGGCGGACACGAGTGCCAGCGCCACCATCGGCAGCGACGATGTTTCGAAAATCAACTGAGGCTGGATAGTGACTCGCGGTTCATCGAAGAGCACGGGCAGCCTCGGCCGGGAGTTCCGCCGCTGCGTGCTCGTCGTGTTTCTTTCGGCGGCGCTGGCTCACGCGGCCCACCTCGACGTAGCTCAACAGATGACAAAGACAGGCGACTGGCGGGGAGCGTTACGCGAATTTCAGCTCGCGCGGCAAGCCGGTGAGCGCGCGCCGTTTCTGCCGGTTTCAATCGCCATGTGTCACGAGCATCTGGAAGAATGGCGCGCGGCGCTAAACGAACTCAATCCTTACGTGAAACAATATCCGAACGACTCGCGGGCCTGGTATTACCTCGGCAACGCGCAATTTTTCGAGCGGGAGTTTGATGCGGCGCGGCAAACCTTCGCGCGCGCCATCGCGTTGAACGCCTCGTACACAGACGCCTATCGCGGACTCGGATTGGCGGA
Organism: Bryobacterales bacterium KBS 96; assembly: GCA_000381625.1. GTDB lineage: Bacteria > Acidobacteriota > Terriglobia > Bryobacterales > Bryobacteraceae > KBS-96. Next base: position 3,323,675 of record KB906767.1, on the reverse strand, counting down.
CTTGGAACTCAAGGACTACAACGGCGCGTATCACGCCTGGCTGAAGGCCGTGTCGCTCGACAAGTCCGACGAGAAGTCGCGTTACTATCTAGGGCGGCTCTTCTACGAGGCGAATCTGGCGGATCAGGCGGCGTACTGGCTACGACGCGCGCTTGAACTGGATGCGGGCGACTACAAGGTGCAAACCTATCTCGGCCTGAGCGCCGAAACGCTCCATTTCCCGGATACTGCTCTGGCGCTTTACCGGAGCGCCATCCAATTGAGCAAGCAGCGAGGTGAGCCGTATGCTTGGGCCTACCTGAGCCTGGCGAAACTGCTGCGGCAGCGCGGTGACGAGCAGAAGGCGCTGGCGACCATCGAGGAAGCTGTAGCGAAGTGCCCGGAGCCGCATGAGCTGACGCTATTTGCCGAGATGCTTGCGCCGCGTGGCGACACCCAACGTGCCGAGCAACTGCTGCGGCGAGCGATTGCGATGGATAGATCCCTTTCCGAACCGCATTACCGTCTTGCGCTGCTGCTGCGGAGGGCGGGGAAGCCCGAGGAAGCACGGCGCCAGATGGATTTGTTCCACGAAACCAAGGCGCGGGAAGACCGCCAGCCGAAGGTTGCCGCCATCCTAAAATCTGCTACTTCTCAATAATCGTGACGTAACGGCCGGCGGAGGGGTGCTCGACGGTCTGCACGTGGCCGTCGGGCCAGGTAATTTCAACGCGCGACACCGCACGTTCGGCGCCGAGACCGAAGAGTAACCGTTTGTCCTGCGCCGATTGATAACTGGCGGTGGTGGTGACCATGCCGTATTCCACACGCCCCGACGCGGTTGTGAGTTTTACGCGCGCGCCAATACCGTCGCGGTTGGACCGGACACCGCGCAGAATCAGGCCAATCCACCCGTTATCATTGCCGCCATCGTTGCGTAGAATATGTGCGGCGCCGCCGCAGACGGAAATCGCAATATCGATATCGCCATCGTTGTCGAGATCGCCGAACGCCGCGCCGCGGCTGGCCCATTTCTCTTTGAAAACCGGACCGCTTTCGCCGGACACATTGATAAAGCGCCGGTTTACCTGGCGCAACAAGAGCAGCGGCTGGCGGTACTCGAGGTGCGGCTGCATCTTTTGGACGTTGTCCATCACATGGCTGTTCGCGAAGAACAGGTCTTTCGTGCCGTCATTGTCGTAATCGAAAATGCGCATGCCCCATCCGCCGAGCAGGCGCGTCAATTCGCCGAGCCGTGTGGTCGGCGTGTCGTAATCGAAGCCCTTGCCGCGATCGTTACGGAAGTAGGCGTACGTCTCGTTCGATAGCGCCGTGGTGACAATATCGGTATAGCCGTCGTCGTCGACGTCCGCAGCGTCGATGCCCATCCCGGCGAACACTTTGCCGTCGTCCGTATAACCGGCGCCGAGCGGAACGGCGCGTTCGGCAAAACGGCCGCCGCCCTGGTTCAAAAAAATGAACTGCTGCATCGAGTCGTTGGCCACGGCAATGTCGAGGCGGTTGTCGTTATTGAAATCGGCAAATGCCACGCCTAGCGCCTTGCCGCGGCTGGCGGCAATGCCGCTTGCCACGCTCACGTCGGCAAATGTGCCGTTGCCGTTGTTATGGAAAAGGTAGTTTGCAATAGGCTTGAAATTATCCGGGTGGCAGTACGAACGGCCGCCCTCGACGCGCGAGCCGCACCAGATATTTTTTGAGTAGTTCCACTCGACGTAGCGTCCGATGAACAGATCGAGTCGCCCGTCGTTGTCGTAATCGAAGAAGCCGGCGCTCGAAGTCCATCCGGTAACGTTCCCGAGCCCTGACTGCGCGGTAATATCGCGGAATGTGCCGTCGCGGTTGTTGCGATACAGGATCACGCCGCCGAAGTTCGTCACCAGCAGATCGTCGAACCCATCGTTATCAAAGTCGCCCACGGCCACGCCCATGCCGAAGCCGCGGCCCTGAACGCCGGCTTTCTCCGTCACATCGGTAAATGTGCCGTCGTGGTTATTGCGATACAAGCGGTTCCAATAGCGTGGATCATTTTTGTCGGCGGGCTCGCTGTCTTTTTGCCCAGGATGAATGCGTGCGCCGTTAACGAAGAACAGGTCGGGCCAGCCGTCGTTGTCGTAGTCGATCATGGCGACGCCGCCAGTCATCGTCTCGATCAGGTACTTTTCCGGCGTAGCGGAGTTTTCGTTGTGAAATCGTACGCCACTTGTGGCGGTAATGTCGGTGAAAACGGGAAGATGCCCCACGCCGGAGCGACCTGCCGCCGCTGCCAAAGCAGCAAGCCCCAGCACCATTCCGCAGGCAGGTGAAAAGCGGTAGCGCAAGAATCTTCCGCTATTCTCTCACCGGGCTTGTAGGGGCAGGCATGGCCTCACCCGCGGCGGTCCGGTTCTATCGCCCCTGTTTGCGCCGGCTTTCGCCGCCTCGTCTCGCTTCCGTTCGCGGTGAAGGAGTGAGCGGCGTCATCTGAATTACCGGAATCAATGAATACTTGTCGTCCAGGCGCGGCTCCCTGGCTTGCTGCTCGAATTCCTGGTTCAAATTGGCTACGAAGTTCTCAATCTGCTTTTGCATGGCTTCCATCTTTTCGCGCATGTTCAGGATGATCTCGACGCCGGCGAGATTCACGCCCAGTTCACGGGTCAGCTTCAGAATTACTTCCAGCCGGTCCAGATCGTCGTCGGTATAAAGGCGCGTGTTCCCTTCGCTGCGAGATGGCGCCAGGAGCCCTTCGCGCTCATAGAGACGAAGGGTCTGCGGATGAATCTCGTATCGTTCGGCCACTGCCGAAATCATGTAGGCGGCCTTGCTCTTGCTTTTGTTCATGGGATACTTCTCCGCGTCGCTACACCTTTCGCCAGATATCGGCCCTCACGTCCTCGGGTTGCGCCTGTGCCAGCTCGCGCAGCAACTCGCGTGTGCGCTCGTCGTGAATGTCGGGCGCCTTCAGCACCACTTCCACAATCTCGTCTCCGCGGGTATTCTTGCGCGCGCTGAAGACGCCCTTTTCACGCAGCCTGAACTTTTGTCCGTTTTGCGTTCCCTGCGGAATCTTCAACAGCGCTCTTCCATCGATAGTCGGAACCTCGATCTTGGCGCCAAGGCCAGCTTCGGAGACCGTCAACGGCACCTGAATTTGAATATTGTCGCCGTCCCGCTTGAAAAACGGGTGCTCTTCTAAGCGGATTGTTATGTAAAGATCGCCGGCCGGGCCGCCTTCCGTGCCGGCATTGCCTTTACCCGCAACGCGCAGCCTCGTCCCGTTCGCCACTCCTTGCGGGATGCGGACTTCCACCGAGTCGGCTCGCGAGGTACGGCCCTCGCCACGACACGTCGGACAAACGTTCTTGAGCCGCCCGGTTCCATCGCAGCGCTGGCAGCGTAAATTGAACTTCATCGCGCCAGCCATCTGCGTCACCGTTCCGGTTCCATCGCACTCGGGACACACCGCCACATTGCCACCGGCCGAACCTGTGCCGCCGCACGTCTCGCATGTTTCCTGGCGCGAGATATTCAGGCGCACTTGCGTGCCCTTGATCGCCTGCCAGAAATCGACATTCAATCCATATTCGAGATCCGCGCCCCGTTCCGGAGCTTGCGCGTGGCCTTTCTTGCCGCCGAAAAACTGACTGAAGATATCGCGGAATCCAAAACCGCCCTCTTCGAAATTCTCGGCGCCCGCGCCTCCCGCTTTCGTACCGGCCTGCTTTTGAAATTCGCTGAAATCGAAACCGCCGAAGCCCATCCCTCCCTGTCCGTTGCCCGCGCCCGGATGTGGCGGCACGTTTTCGGAATAGAATCCGTATTGATCGTAGACTTGGCGTTTCTTCTGATCGCTCAGAACGTCATAGGCTTCCTGAACTTTCTTGAACCGCTCTTCGGCCGCTTTGTCGCCAGGATTCAGATCGGGATGGTACTTGCGGGCGAGGCGCCGGTACGCTTTGCGAACACCGTCCGCATCGGCCGAACGCGCCACGCCCAGCGTTTCGTAATAATCCTGTTTGGCAGGCATACATCTCCCCATGTCAGAAACGGCGGCTGAAGATCCAGCCGCCGTCCCTCTCTTCCACCGCTATCCAAAAAAGGCGGCGCTTACTTCTTATCGTCGACGTCGACAAACTCGGCATCGACAACGTCGTCCTTAGGCTTCTCCTGTGCCGATTCCGGACCGGCCTCCGGAGTAGGACCGGCCGCGCCGTTCGGACCGCCGGCGCTCTGCGATTTGTACATCGCTTCGGCCAGCTTGTGACTCGCCTGGGTCAGTTTGTCGGTCGCGCTGTTCAGCGCTTCGAAACCGCCCTCCGCCATGGCCTTCTTCACGTCCTCAACTGCCGTTTCCACGTTCTTTGCGTCGTCGTCCGAGATTTTGTCGCGATGTTCTTTCAGCATCTTTTCAACGTTGTAGACCATCGAGTCGGCTCGGTTTCGCGCCTCAATCTCGTCTTTCTTCTTCCGGTCTTCCGCCCCGTGGGATTCGGCATCGCGGGCCATCTTCTCCACCTCGTCCTTGCTCAAGCCGGACGAAGAGGTGATGGTGATCTTCTGTTCGTTGTTCGTGGCGCGGTCTTTTGCCGTGACGTTCAGGATTCCGTTCGCGTCGATGTCAAACGTTACCTCCACCTGCGGAACGCCGCGCGGAGCCGGCGGGATGCCGACCAACTGGAACACGCCCAGCATCCGGTTATCGCGAGCCATTGAACGCTCGCCCTGGTAGACCTTGATTTCCACCGACGTCTGGCTGTCGGCCGCGGTCGAGAATACTTCGCTCTTCCGGGTCGGAATCGTTGTATTGCGCTCGATCAGTTTCGTGAATACGCCGCCAAGCGTCTCAATACCAAGCGATAGCGGAGTTACATCAAGCAGCAGCACGTCTTTCACTTCGCCGCCCAGAACGCCGCCTTGTACCGCAGCGCCCACCGCAACTACTTCGTCCGGGTTCACGCTTTTGTTCGGCTCTTTGCCAAAAAGATCCCGAACCATTTGCTGCACTTTCGGCATACGCGTCGACCCGCCGACCAGCACAACTTCGTCGATCTGCTGCGGGGTAACCCCGGCATCCTGAAGCGCCTGCTTACACGGTCCGACACTACGTTGCAGAATATCGTCGATCATCTGTTCGAACCGCGCGCGCGTCAGTTTAATGGTCAGGTGCTTTGGCCCGCTCGCGTCTGCCGTCAGGAATGGGAGGTTAATTTCCGTCTCGAGCAGTGTCGATAGCTCGATCTTCGCTTTCTCGGCCGCCTCTTTCAAACGTTGCAAGGCCATCTGGTCCTTGGAAACGTCCACGCCCTGATCCTTCTTGAACTCCTGGATTAACCAATCGATCACGCGCTGGTCGATGTTGTCGCCGCCAAGGTGCGTGTCGCCGTTGGTTGACTTCACTTCCACTACGCCGTCGCCCACTTCGAGAATCGAAATGTCGAACGTACCGCCGCCGAAGTCGTAGACCGCGATAGTCTCATCTTTCTTTTTATCGAGACCATAGGCGAGCGCGGCCGCTGTCGGTTCGTTGATGATTCGCATCACCTCGAGCCCCGCAACCTGGCCGGCATCTTTCGTCGCCTGGCGCTGGGCATCGTTGAAGTAGGCTGGCACGGTGATCACGGCCTTCGTGACCTTCTCGCCCAAATAGGCTTCCGCCGCTTCCTTTAACTTGCCCAGAATCATCGCCGAAATCTCGGGCGGCGAATACTTCTTCCCCTGGATCTCCACGCGGGCATCGCCGTTTTCGCCCGCGACGGCCTTATAGGGAACCAGTTTCATCTCTTCGCTGACTTCATTGAAGCGGCGGCCCATAAACCGCTTGATCGAATAAATGGTGTTTTCCGGGTTTGTGACGGCCTGCCGTTTCGCAACTTGGCCAACCAGGCGCTCTCCGCTCTTGGTGAAAGCCACCACCGAGGGCGTGGTTCGACCACCTTCCTGGTTCGGGATCACCGCCGGCTGTCCGGCTTCCATGACCGCGACAACCGAATTCGTGGTTCCGAGGTCAATTCCGATAATCTTACTCATGTGATGATTCCTCCGCCAATGCATTCGGGGCGCATGCGCCAAGCCCGCAATGATCGGCTAGCATTTAGCACATGTCCATTATCGAATGTGAGCCTTAGGTTGTCAACTTGCCTTCAAAGATTTTTTGTAGGTATTTCCGTCACCCTTGCTTTTGCCGGACTGGGCCACTCCGCCTCCCTGACCATTGCGGCCGCCTCCGATCTAGCCAGCGCTGAACGTGATCTGACTAACTCTTTCCAGCGTACTCACCGCAATGATTCCGTTCGGTTCGTTTTTGCGGCCAGCGGCGCGCTCCGGCAGCAGATCGCCAACGGGGCCCCGTACGATGTATTCTTGTCCGCCAATGCGGCCTATATCGACCAATTGGCTTCGAACCGCAAAATTCTGCCGGACACTGCGGTGGTCTATGCCCATGGCCAGTTGGCGGCGCTTTGGCGTGACCACAAACTCCATGACATCAACGATTTGATTCAGAATTGGGTTCGCTTCGTCGCGCTAGCCAATCCCAAGCTGGCGCCCTATGGGCTCGCCGCACAGCAATCGCTTAAGCACGCCGGCCTATGGGCCAAACTCCGTCCCAAGATTGTCTTTGGGGAAAATGTCCGGCAAACGCTTCAGATGTTCGATAGCGGCAATGCCGACGTGGTGCTGACCGCCTACTCGCTCATGGTGAAGCGTCCAGGTGTCCAGGCGATTCCCGAAAACTGGCACCAGCCCATCCTTCAGAAAGGCGGGGTTGTCGCGGCGTCTCACGAAGCGAGCCTCGCCCGGGAGTTCCTGGCTTTCCTGCAAAGCCCGGCGGGCGCCAGCGTCCTTAGAGCCCACGGACTCTCCCCTGTTGTGCGCCATTAAGGTGTCGCATCCCCACTACCTCGGCTATTGGCCGTAACGTTTGAAACCGAGCCGGGAGCGTAAGCGACCCAACAGCGAAGCTCGAACGGATCGAAGCGAACCGCCACGGTTCGTCTTGGATCGCTTACGCTACCGGCTCAGATTCGGGCGTTGCCGCGCCACTCATAACAAAAATCGCCACCCAGCCTGAAGGGCCGGATGGCGGCTTCGCTGAAAATGAAACGTTAGCTACTTGCGGGAAGAATATTTATTCAGCACATTCAGGAAGCCTTGTGCTGCTGCGGGCGCTTTCACGTGTCCCATAACAATGGTCTTGTTGTTTATGTCGCTCCCATAGAGCGCCTTGTTCGCCTCATTGTCCTCTCGTAGAGTAGAGCCGCTGAGTGATAGGCCTGCAAATACGCCGCGCTGGCGCGAGTAGGTCAGAATCTGCGCGTGCATCATCGCATCCGTCATTGCGGAGGAGTCGCGCCCGACCGGACCAGCGGCCACCGAAGCGTCTCCGCCGAGCGTGAATTGACTCTTCAGCAGCTTGTTTGCTCCCTCGCGATTCATTACGAGCATGACCACATCGGTTTCGGCTCCACCGATCAGGAATCCGAAGCTGCCGCCTTCCGCCCGAACGCCGCCGGGCGCCGACCAGCCCACGCCGCTCGTTTTACGGCAGGAGAAAAAGCCTCGTCCGTACTTGGCGGCGACAATAAATCCGCCCTTCTTCATGTTGGGAATCACGATAACGCAAGCAGCCTTCGAAAGCAGATCCTGAGGAATGCCCTTATCCGGCGTCTGCATGATTTGACGCATTACCTCCGTAGCGGACTGAAGTCGCTGCGCTGCCTCGCTTTGGGCAAAAACGGGCGCCGCCACGAAAGCCGAGAGCAGCAATACAACAAACTTTTTCATAGAAATGATCCTCCTCAGGGATCGCTTAATTCCTGCGCAATCCCACCCGCATTGTAGACGTCTGATAGTTAAAAGTTCAGACATGCAATATTCTCTTCGATTTCTCCCCGTTTTAATAGCTGCCGTGCTGGTGATAGAAGCCGCGATGCCGGCCGGATCTCTTAACTCGGCAAATCAAAAAGTAACCGCGATTCAAAAGAATCGTTGGCCTTCCAGCGGCGCGATCGCGTTTAGCGTACCTGAGTTGATCGCGCTCGGAATGGAACAGGCGAATCGGAACCTACCGGGCGTCTTGTCGAAGCCGCAACTTCACCTGGCGAGCGGCGCCGCCACGGCAACGGCGCTTGTCGATTTCGATAAGCTCGAACAACTACGAGGGCAAAGCGGTTCCTCCTCAAACTGGCTGGTTTCGAAGATGTTGAAGGGCCAACGCGAAGTAAGTGTTTCGGCGGATATTACTTCCGGCGGAGGAAAAATGACCGTGCATCCGTCCCGGGTGTCCATAGCGGACGTTGAAGTAAGCGGTTCAACGCTGGATATGCTCATTCAGAATTTTGTCACTCCGCATTACCCGAATGCGGTGATTAATAAGCCGTTCGCCTTGCCCAATCATGTGAGCCGTATCGACGTCAATCCGGCCGCGGCGGTCGCCCGCCGGAAGTAACGCTCACGGTAAAACGATGCTCTCGGCGGCGATCCGGGCGAGACGTAGGCAATCGGGAATTCCCACGCCTTCATACGCATTTCCAACAAGAGCGAGTCCAGGGTGCGCGGCAACGAGTTTTTGTATTCGATTACGACGCGCATTGTGCCCGACAACGTATTGCGGCATCGAAGCCGGCCAGCGGTGAAGAGTGTGAAAGGTCGGTTCGGCGTCAATTCCCATAAGCCTCGCAAACTCCCGTTTGACTACTGATAGGATCTGTTCGTCGCCACCGAGCATCAGGCCCTCGGCATCCTGGCCCACGATGAATCCTCTTAGCGCTATGTAGCCTGCCGCGATTCTGTTCGGGAATTTCGTGTTGATCCAGGTACACGCGGCAAGCTGACGCCGCTCCGGACGCGGAACCAGGAAACCGAAGCCATCGAGAGGGTGATCGATCGATGCCTTGCGGTAAACAACGACTACGGTGATAGCCGAAGAGTAGGGTATCTGCGCCAGTTCGGAGGTAAGTTCCACATCGGCTCGTTCTAAAATGCGCGCGGCGGAGGGCGCCGGCAAAGCAATAATGACGCGGCGATAAGTTCCCCAGCCGTTGTTGACCCGAACGCGCCACCCGCGCGAATCGTGTTCCATGGCGGTCGCCTCTCCGGAAACTACTGTGGCCGCTGGGGAAGTCGCGCGATGAATCGCATCCGTCAGCGTCTGCATGCCGTGGCGGAACGAGAGAAAGAGGCTGCCCGTTTGCTGCTTACGTTCGCTGCGCACCGCGCGAATCAGGCTGCCATAGCGGCGCTCATATTCCAGAAACCGCGGGAGCACGCTTGCAGCGCTTAAGTTTCTGGCATCGCCGCCGTAGACGCCGGTTAGCAGTGGCTCGGCTACCATGTCCAACACGGCGTCGTCGAAGTGGTCTCGGACAAATTCGGCGATGGAAACATCCGTGGTCCGCTCACGAGCTTTCTGATGGCGTTCGCGGAGAAAGCGCTGTTTCGTCGAAGCGCCGAACAGAGGAGAAGCCAACGCGGCGCGCATGTCGGCTGGAACCATCATCGCCATGCCTTTCGGCATAGGGACAAGGCCGCCGTTTTTTACCAAGAAAATCCTCCGGTTGTCCTCATTTGCGCCGATAACTTCTTCGCTTAAGCCCGGTATCTGTTCAGCGAGTTCGGTGACTGCCGGCTTTGCCGCGATATAGCTGTCGGGACCGGCTTCGAGCGCGCAGCCCTGAACGGCGTCCGTTCGGATTAGGCCGCCCAGGCGAGGCTGCTTTTCGACAATTGTGGAAGCGATGCCGCGCCGCGAAAGGAAATAGGCTGAAGCAAGACCGGAGATTCCGCCGCCCAGGATGAGAACATCGGTCACGTCCGCGACTACACGATCCCCGTGGGGTTCGAGAGCGTGCCAATGGCGGCGCACTCGATTGTTACGCAGTCCCCCGGCTCCAGCGCCGCTGATTCTTCCACGATGATCCCGGTCCCGGTGCAAAGGACGGTTCCGCCTGGAATGGAATTGCACCGGCGCAGGTAGGCGACGATATCTTCAATCTTGCGGTTCATACGGGAGGTCGATGTCGAGCCTTCGAAGATGGTCTTCGCGCCCCGCTCAATCCGGCACGTCAGTGTCAACGAATACGGATCTTGCAATTCGTCCGACGTGACGATCACCGGCCCCAAAGCACAACACGCCGTGTACACCTTCGATTGCGGCAGGTACAGCGGATTCTCACGCTCGATGTCCCAGGCCGATACGTCGTTGGCAAGGGTGTAGCCAAGCGCCTCCCCTTGCGAATTGAGAATAACGGCCAGTTCCGGCTCGGGAGCGGTAAATTTCGAATCGCTGCGGATTCCGATGCCGCCCCGGTGTCCCACGCAGTGTCGCGCCGTGCCCTTGAAGAAGATTTCGGGGCGTTCCGCGCCGTAAACCTGAGCGTAAAAGCCCTCACGCGTGCCATGCTCGGCGTCGCGAAACGACGAGCTCGCCTCGTAAGTGCAGCCGGCAGCCCACACTTCCGCCGGTGAAATTGGAATGGCGAGCTCGGCTTCGATCGGCGACGAAGCATGGCTCAGCACGAACTCAGAAAGGCTCTGGCCGGATGCTTCGGCGCGCTGGATAACCTCCACCAGACTCCACGGTTCCGATACCGGCCGCACACCCCAGGAGCCTTTCAGGCGCGCGTTCCGATTTTCCACAATGACAGCAACAAGGCGGTCGCCTTGACGAATCTGGGCTAGTCGCATGAGTCAGTATTTGAGATAAACAGTCTTCAGATCGCTATAGAATTCCATCGCCGCGGGGCCTTGCTCTTTGGGCCCGAAGCTGGATTCTTTCGTGCCGCCGAACGGCAATTGATATTCGACGCCGGCGCTTGGCAGGTTCACTGTCAAAAGCCCCGCTTGCGCGCCGTAAATGAAATCAAAAGCGCGGCTGAGGTTCGTCGTTTGAATGGAGGACGAAAGGCCGAACGGGATATCATTGGCAATTCGCAGCGCGTCCTCGAAGTCTTTCGCGCGAATAACCGAGAGCACGGGGCCGAATATTTCCTCTTGGGCGATGCGCATATCGGGAGTCACGTCCGCGAAAATCGTCGGTTGGAAGAAATAGCCTCTGTCGTACGCGCCCCCCGTGAGGCGGCGCCCGCCGACCACCGGGGCCCCTGCTTCCTTGGTGCCGATCTCGCAATAGCGGATATTAGTTTCGAGCTGTTTCTGATCGATCGCCGGACCGATCTGTATGCCGGAGTCCATCCCGTTGCCGACTTTCAACTGGCGCGTCCGTTCGATCAGCGCTTCAAGGAACCGGTCGTAGATCGCTTCTTCCACAATCACGCGGCTGGTGGCCGTGCATTTCTGTCCGGTCGAAAAGAAAGCGGCGTTCACCGTATTCTCGACGGCGCTCTTGAAATCGGCGTCCGCAAGCACAATCGTGGGGTTCTTGCCGCCCATTTCGAGTTGAATCCGCAGTCGGCGCTTGCTCGCTTCGCCGTGTAGCCAGTGGCCGATCTCGGTGGAACCAGTGAAGGAGACGCCTTTCAACGGTTTGGCATTCAGCAGAGCCGTTCCAAGCGATCCCCCGCTGCCCGCAATAAAGTTGACGACGCCTTTCGGAATTCCGGCATCGTGGCAGGCTTCGACAATCCGCCACGCGCTGAGCGGAGCCGCCGATGCGGGCTTGAGAACCACCGTATTGCCGCAGATCAGCGCGGGCGCAAGCTTCCACGCCGGGATGGCGCTCGGGAAGTTCCAGGGCGTGATGAGCCCGACGACGCCCAGCGGCTTTCGCAGCGCGAACATGTGTACGCGCTCCCGCTCGGAAGGGACCAGCATACCGGGAAACCGCGAGCCTTCACCCGCGAAATATCGGAAGATGTTGATGGACCGCCGCACTTCTCCCTTCGATTCGGGAAGGGTCTTGCCCTCCTCGCGAGTCATGTCTTCTGAAATCTGTTCGAAGCGCTGGTCGAGCAGGTCGGCCACTTTGTAAAGATAATTTCCGCGCGCCGGGCCCGCCAGCCGGGACCACGCTGGAAAAGCGGTCTCCGCGGCGTTTGCGGCGGCTTCCATGCTGGCGCTCTCGCCGGCAGTAAAGACGCCGACCACTTCATCGGTGTTGGCTGGATTGCGATTCTCAAATGTCTTCGAGCCGCCGGCCCATTGCCCGTCAATGTAGTTATCGAATCGTTTCATGGTTCAACAACCATAGTCGCAAGAAAGCATGTCATATTTTGGCCGCAAATCCTGAAGCTGAGCCGGGAATGTCAGCGACTCACCTTTAACAAAGCTCGCGCCGCGGGTTCCCGTCAAAACTTCACCGAGGGCACTTTCTTTTCTTCCTCGGTCGTCTTGAAGTATGCATCGTTGCGCTGGAAGCCGAACAGACTGGCGGCGAAACTCCGCGGGAAGATTTCGAGATCGGTATTGTATTTCGTAATCGCCTCGTTATAATCGCGCCGCGCGATGGCGATGCGATTTTCCGTGCCCGCTAGCTCGTCTTGAAGCCGCAGGAAATTCTCATTCGATTTCAGATCCGGATAGTTTTCCTGGAGCAGCAGCAATCGGCCCAGAGACCCGCTCAACTGGTTGTTGGCCGCGATTTCCTGCTGCGGGTTGGATGCGTTCAACAGGCGCGAACGGGCTTCCGCAATTTCTCCGAACACGGATTGCTCCTGTTTCGCGTAACCTTTCACCGTTTCGACAAGGTTCGGAATCAGGTCGGCGCGGCGTTTCAAATCGTTATCGACTTGCGCCCACTTGCCTTGAATATCGTTCCGCTCGCGCACCAAGTCGTTTTTTACGCCGAACAGATAGCCTCCTATTACGATGGCGGCCAGGACGATTACGCCCAGGACAATGAGTGCACCCTTCATATCAACTGTCTCCCCGTTACGAACGATCGCGCTATGGCGTTTTGCTTACCGGTCAATCTGGTCCACAAACCGGATCAGCGCGTCTATTTCTTTCAGGTACTTTTCAAATAATAGGACAGCGCCCGTTCCTTCCGATGCCTTACCATCGGCCCGGATGCGCAAAATGGTTGAAAATCCGTCGAAAGGGATGCCGAGCACCTTTTCGAGATCGGCGATTACTTCCTGCTTGCGGAAACGGGTCTCGCGGCCCTTCAACGTAAGCGCGTGGCGGCCGAGTACACAGAATGTCGAAAGAGAATCGGCGAGCAGCCGTAGCAGGGCATCCTCTTTTGACAACACTTCCGTGGCCTTCTGACGCAGCCGCAACAATTTCGCGCGGAGTTCGTGTTCCACTTCAGCGCGATAGAACGAACGGTCTATTTCGATATCGGCAATGACGTCGGTTCCATGCAGAACGCGCCTGTGCGCCTTCATGTCGTGGAATTCCATTGGAAAGCAATCGGTCGAAGTGCGTACTTCCTCGCCACTCATCAGCAGCGGCGCCGGGTTCCCCTGCTCGCGCCACCAGCGAAACACAGGCTCGGATTCGCCCAGTTCATGCGCCGAAATTCTTTCAAGCACGCAAAGCACATTCAAATCGGAGGCCTTCGCGTTCCAGTCCCCGACCGCGCCCGAGCCGTACAGTACGGCGGAAATCAGCCGGTCACCGAAAGTTTTCTTCAAACGCTCGACCAGATTACTGAGTTGCTGTTCCATGCAAAGCCTCCGTCGTTGCCACCGTTACCAGTTGCTCGAGGCGCCGCCTCCACCGAAACCGCCGCCGCCGAAACCGCCGAACCCACCCCCGCCGCCACCGCGTCCGGAATCGTATCCTCCGAAGCCTCCGCCGCCCCAACCGCTGGAGCCCCGGCCCATCATGCTGCCCAGCAGGAGGCCCGTCAGAAGCCCGCCGCCCCTGCCGCGGCCCCCTCGGCCGCCCCGTCCAAGCAGCCAGAAAAGCACAAAAATGCCGAGAATAATCAGCGGAATGGGGATGCCGCCCGAATGCCGCTCAACGGGTTGACGGCGCGGTAGCACATCCGGCGGCGCGGCGACGCCCCTTGAATGCGCGATCTGCGTTGCGATGTCCTGCGCCGCGGTCAATAGCGCCTGCCCGTACTGGCTGGCCCGCAGTTGCGGCCGCAAAGACCGTAAAATACTGCCGGACATGCCATCGGTGAGGTCCGGCTCCACGCCGTATCCCACCTCGATGCGCGATTGATGATCCTTGATCGCGAGCAGCACCAGAACGCCTGTGTTTTTCTCTTTCTGGCCAGGTTGGAAGTGACGCGCCAGGCGAATCGAGAAATCGTCAATCGGCTGGCCGTCGAGGGAATCGATCGTTACCAGCGCAATCTGCACGCCGAGTGTTGTGTCAACCGCATGGCAATATTGCTCGATCTTCTGTTTCGCCGCCGGATCCACCACGCGAGCGTAGTCGCTCAGATACCCTTCCGGCTTCAGCGAGTCGACCTTGATGGAAGCAAACGCCGTGCAAGCAAAAAGGAGGGGGATCAGCAGCCAGGCGAGTCGGATTGAAAGTTGCGGCCCGCGATTGCGCATGTAACCTTCAGGATACAGAAGAGGTTGAGTTTAGGGAATCATAAGCACGGTCGCAAAAAGCGCCGGTCAATGATATCTGTGGCGCTCGTTCTACCATGAGAGTTCGCTTGTGGCCAGGCGATGTTGCCTTCGTGAGCGCCTATTACAGTATGAAAGCTCTCGTTAAAAGCAGTGCGGAACGCGGTCTCTGGCTCGAAAACGTTCCTAAGCCGCAAATTGGAATTAACGATGTCCTGATCCGCGTCCTGCTCACCGGCATCTGCGGAACCGATCTTCACATCTACGAATGGGACGATTGGGCTCGCGCCACTATCCCCGTGCCGCTGGTGATCGGGCACGAATTTGTCGGTGAAATCGTCGAAGTTGGCTCGAACGTGATCGATTTCCATACCGGCGAAATCGTGAGCGGCGAAGGACATGTCGTCTGCGGGCGCTGCCGGAATTGTCTTGCCGGGCGGCGTCATCTCTGCGCTCATACAAAAGGCGTGGGCGTGAACCGGCCCGGCGCCTTCGCCGAATACGTCGCGCTTCCCATGACCAATATCTGGCGCCATGGACCGGGCGTGCCGCTGGACGTCGCTGCGATTTTCGATCCGTTCGGCAATGCCGTGCATACTGCGCTTTCGTTTCCCGTGCTCGGAGAAGACGTGCTCGTCACCGGAGCGGGCCCCATTGGCCTGATGGCGGCAGCGGTCGCGCGGCATGCCGGCGCCCGGCACGTGGTTGTCACGGATTTGAACAAGTATCGGCTCGAACTCGCGCGGAAAATGGGCGCAAGCCTGGCCGTCGACCCCGGAACCAAATCTTTGCCTGAGGTGCAGAAAGAACTCGGAATGCACGAAGGGTTCGATGTCGGCCTGGAGATGTCCGGAAATCCGGTCGCTTTTCGCGACATGCTGGCCAATATGAGCCATGGCGCCAAGATCGCCATGCTGGGCATTCCCAATCGTGAGATCGCGATCGACTGGAACCGGGTGATCTTCAATATGCTGACCATCAAGGGAATCTACGGCCGCGAGATGTACGAAACCTGGTACAAAATGACCGTGATGCTGGAATCGGGCTTGGACATTCACCCGGTGATCACGCACCGGTATTCGTGGCGCGAGTACGAGGACGGGTTTGCGGCAATGCAGTCCGGTAACTGCGGCAAAGTTATCCTCGATTGGCGCGAATCCTGAGCCGGTCCGATCCCGAATCGGAAGGAGAATAGAACCGTGTACGGCGATATACGCCAGTTCTTAACCGCAAAGCTGAACGAGATTCGGCACGCAGGACTTTACAAAACCGAGCGAGTGCTCGAATCGCCGCAGAAATCGCGCGTTTCCGTCGCGGGCGGCGCAAGCGTGCTGAATATGTGCGCCAACAACTATCTGGGCCTGGCGGACCATCCGGCGATCGTGGCGGCGGCGAAAGATTCGCTCGACCGCTGGGGCTATGGGCTGGCCTCGGTTCGGTTCATCTGCGGAACACAGGCGATTCATAAGCAACTCGAAGAGAAACTCAGCCGGTTTCTCGGAACCGAAGACACGATTCTATACAGCTCGTGCTTCGATGCCAACGGCGGGTTATTCGAAACGCTGCTCGAAGCCGACGATGCCATTGTGTCGGATGAGCTGAATCACGCGAGCATCATCGATGGCGTTCGTTTGTCGAAAGCGCGCCGGTTCCGGTACAGAAATTCCGATATGGCCGACCTCGAAGCGAAGCTAAAAGAGGCTCGCGAGGGCGGAGCGCGCCATGTGCTGATCGCGACCGACGGCGTTTTTTCGATGGATGGGTACATCGCGAGACTGCCGGAAATCTGCGATCTCGCCGATCGCTACAAGGCGCTGACGATGGTGGACGATTCTCACGCGGTCGGGTTCATGGGCGAGCATGGCAGAGGCACTCCTGAGTATTGCGGAGTCGAGGGGCGCATCGACGTCGTCACCGGAACGCTCGGCAAGGCGCTGGGCGGAGCGAGCGGCGGCTACACCAGTGGGCGCAAAGAGATTGTCGAGCTTCTGCGGCAGCGTTCGCGGCCTTATCTGTTTTCAAACACTGTAGCGCCGTCCATTGTTTCGGCGTCGCTGGCGGTGCTCGATCTGCTGGCCGGATCCTCCGATCTGCGTTCGAAGCTTCACGAAAACACGCGCTATTTCCGTGAGCGCATAGCGGCTCTTGGATTCAACATTTCGCCGGGAGAACACCCGATCGTGCCGGTGATGATTGGCGATGCGGCGCTCGCGACGCGCATGGCCGATGCTCTGCTCGCGAAGGGAGTTTACGTGATCGGGTTTTCCTATCCGGTAGTGCCGCAAGGCAAAGCGCGCATTCGCGTGCAAATCTCGGCCGCGCACACCCATGAAGATCTGGAATTCGCTCTTGCTCAATTCGCGGAAGCCAAGGCGGACCTCGGCCTGTAAACCGCCTTCCGAGGTCTTGCTTTCTACATCCCCAACGCTTTGAGAACCCGCTCGTAATCCGCCTGCGTCCACGGTTGAGGCTGAAACACAAAGACGCGGCGATGCTCCGGCAGCGGCAGCGTGGCCTGATCGCTGGCGATGCCAATGGCGGAGCGGCACAACGGCTCGGCAAATGCCTGCTTCTGCGCCAGATTGCCGCCTCGATAAAACAGCGGCACTGCCGCAGTAATCGGAAGCCCTTTGAGCCAGCTATTCGCGCCGCACCAGGAGACGTCCGCGGTGATTTCCACCGGAACGGAGGGCGGGACGCGTTGGTGTATATCCTGAAGCAGATTTGCGTAGAAATCGCGATCCTTATTGGCTGCCGCGAAGTCGATCTGCAGAGCTCGAACCTGGCTCTTCGAGAGCACAGCCGCAATTTCGTTCGAAACCCCGCCGGGTTCAGCCGGTTCGCCGCCCATGTGCTCAATCCGAACGACGGCGATCAATCGGACGTTCGGGCCGACCTGCAATGGCTGGGCGCGCGGGACCGGCGAAATCTTCCCATCCTGCAGGTAAATGGTTTTCGCCAGGTAGGCGACGCCGGCCTGATTCGGCTCGATGAACCTGAGATCGTCGGGTTCATCTTCAGTGCAAAGGACGAGGGCCGGGAAGCCTGACAGCCGGTCCTTGACGTTTCGGCAAGCGGCGCCAAGCAGCAGAAGCGCCATCACTCCAACGGTTTTCGGGAACACGGGTCTCATAGTATCGCTTGCTCCAAGCAGAGTAAGCCTGGAAGAGCGGAAGTTCCGTGGAAAGGCGGCCGCCGGACGTAAGTTACGGGATGGATGCCGTGCGATGGGGCGGCGCCGATACTCTGAGAGAACTGACGAAAGCCACTCGACGAAACAGCGATCTGAACGATTGTTCCGCCTGATGTGTTCCATAATGAGCTAAATTAATTGCCGGGAGCGTCATACTGGAGAGTGTCCGAAGCTGAATGCTCCCTGGGGGAAACATGAAAACTACTACCGCTTCGTTACTTCTTGTTTTTGGAATTCTGCTATTGGGCAGCTGCGGCAAGCAGCCGTCGAATCAGGCGGCGGAACCGGCAAACGCTGCCGGTGAAACGTCACCCGCCCAAGCGTCCCCGAGCGACCTGCCCGCAGTTGTCACACTGACGGACGGAAGCCATTACAACGGTGTTCTGGTCTCAAAAAACGGCGACCAGATGACGTTTCGAGGCGACAATGGGGCCAACCGCACGTTCGACGCCAAAGACATCCAGAGCATTCGCTTCGGATCGTCCAGTGGCAGGGCATCGGCTCCCCCGCCAACGGCCTCCCAGGGCGCGCCATCGAAGATGGCAAGCCGTCCTGTGCCTGGATCGCCTGACGCCCAGGCTTCTTCCTCCCCCGCCCCGGCTCCCGCTCCGCCGCCCGTCAAGCCCGACATAGTGATACCGTCGGGAACTCAGGTCGCCGTGATGACCAACGACGCGATCGATTCAAAAACGGCCAAGGTCGGTCAGACCTATTCCGCCGAGATTGCGAGCAACGTGGTCGACGATGCGGGAAACGTCGCGATACGGAAAGGGTCTCCGGCTGTCCTTGTGATCAAATCGGCGGGCGCGGGAAAGATTCACGCCAACGAATTGGGCCTGGATCTACAGTCCGTTTCGATTGGCGGCAGGAACTACGATGTTGAGACCGGCGCGGTCTATCAAAAAGGTAAGGCCGGTGTCGGCGGCAATAAGCGAACGGCCGAATATGTCGGCGGCGGCACGGCGCTGGGCGCGATCGTCGGCGCGATTGCCGGGCATGGGAAGGGCGCTGCCATCGGCGCTTTATCGGGAGCGGCTGCAGGCGCCGGTACGCAGATATTTACCCGCGGGTCTGTAAAAGTGCCGGCCGAAACCGTCCTTACGTTTAAATTGGAAGCTCCGCTTCAGTTGAAAGCTGAATAGAGGCGCAGCCGAGGCGCCCTTCCTTTAACTCGGGCGGCGTCTCGGTATGTTCCTGAAGAGACTGAATCAGCATAGCCATGTTCTTTGTCGAGGGCTGCGTCTTTCTTCTCTTCCTGGGCGGATTTTGCGCCTGGCTATTGCTTTCCGACAAGATTGCCCTCCGCCGGCGTAAGCGCGAGGCAAAATCGTTTTCGTCAGCCGTCAACGATCTGCACGGCCAATCGATTTCCGAAATCGTCAAGCGGTTCGGGCCGCCAAGGGAACAGTTCACCGGATCGACCGGAAGAAGTTTGTATGTGTGGCGTTGCCCGCCGCTCGACGGTTTTCCCAACATAGAGGGCGCGGCCGTCGTTACTTTGACCGTGGATTCCGAAGGTCAGGTGGTAGATGCCGGCTGGCAACGGAGATAGCGCATCACACGTCGAGACTCGTCTCGACGTGCGTTTGTGAATCGGCTACGCCTTTTGAAACGGCCATTCCCGGCTGACTCGCGCTCGCCAGAGATACGCGATCGTGCCGACGATCATCAATGCAAACCCCGTGGCCACGAACTTCCATCCGCTCGACGCCAGAATATAGATCCAGCCGAACAAAGCAATCAGAGCGGG
Source organism: Bryobacterales bacterium KBS 96 (assembly GCA_000381625.1). GTDB lineage: Bacteria > Acidobacteriota > Terriglobia > Bryobacterales > Bryobacteraceae > KBS-96. The sequence goes on along the minus strand of KB906767.1, from coordinate 3,304,324 downwards.
TAGCGGATACATAGGCATTGAGAATGGCCGCTTGATATCGCGCCGCCACTTGCGAAGCAGGAAAACCGCGACGCACTGCGCAATGAACTGCAGCAGAATCTGAAACACCAGCATGTAGCTGATGAGATCGGAAAGGCTGAGCAGGCAGGCGACCGCCGATCCGATGCCCATTGTCACTACAGCGAAGGACGGGAAATGCTTCGTAGGGTGAACGCGCGCAAATACCGAGAAAAAATGGCCGTCGACAGCTGCGCTATAGGGGATGCGCGAATATCCCAGCAGAATGGCGAACACCGAGCCGAATGCGGCCCAGAGAATCAGGAGCGCCACGATCTTGCCGCTCAGAGATCCATAGATCTTCTCGATAAATTCGGCGACGATGGCCTTCGACTGCATGGCTTCCTGGGCCGGGATCACGCCTATAATCGAGATGTTCATCATGATGTACAGAACGGCAAGAACGACGATGGATATGATGATGGATCGCGGAATTGTCCGCCCAGGCTGGCGGACCTCTTCGCCCACCAGGCATACATTGAAATAGCCGCTGAAATCGTACATCGCAATGAGCGTTGCCGCGCCGAGCCCCAGAAAAAATTGCCGCGAAGGATGAAAGGCGTCGGGCGGAAAATGAAAAGCGACCGAGGCGTTGAAATGCGTCATGCCGCCGAATAGAATCCAGGCGATGGTTCCCATCACCACCACCCACATCGTGATGGACAAAATGTTGATCGACTTGATGCTCCGGTACAGAAGAACTGTGTTGAACAGGCACACGCCGGCGGCAAGCGCGATTTTTTCCCAGCCATCAAGGCCGGGAAGCAGGTATTTCGCATAGTCGGCGAACCCGACTGCGCCGGAGGCAATGGTGATCGGACCGATGATGACGGCTTGCCACAGAAACAGAAAACTCATCAGTCGTCCCAGGCCGCGCGGCCCAAACGCTTCAAGCAGATAGTGATAGGGGCCGCCCGAATCGGGCATCGCGGCGCCCAGTTCCGCCCACACCATGCCGTCACACAGGGCGATGAGCGCGCCGACGATCCAGCCGAGCATTGCCTGCCCGCCGCCCATCGCCGCGAGCGCGAGCGGAATCGTAATGAACGGCCCGACGCCGACCATGTTGAGCATGTTGGCGGAGGTGGCGCCCCACATGCCAAGGCCCCGCTCCAGATGGGGTTGTTGACGCTGCTGAGGTATTTGCACGTTAAGTGAACGAGTATAACGGGGCGATGATCTCCCGGCTCCATTCCTTGGGCGATACGTGATCTCTCGCTCGCCGCCTTCTGCTACGCTGGCAAGGCGGGCCCATCGTTCCGCAAACCCCGGAAGCGCCACAAAGGAATCACTGATCCATGTCGAAACACGAAGAAGCCGATCTCATCCTGAAGCTCTATGAACTGCGCCGCGAAGCGACCATGCGGCAGGCGCGCGATTGGTATTTTCTCGAATTCAATCCGGAATCGACAGCTGACGTCAAAAAGGCCCTGTTCGGCGAACATAGCGGTCATTTGCGGATGGTGATGAGCTATTGGGATATGGCTGCGGCGCTTGTCAATCACGGAGCCATTAGCGTTGAGTTATTCACCGATACTAACGGTGAGCACCTGTCCGTTTTCGCCAAGCTCGAGCCCATGCTCGCCGAACTGCGCGCCGAGTTTGGGCCGCAGTTTGTCGCTAACCTGGAAAAGTTGGTGGACGCTACGCCTCACGGCCGGGAGCGGACCGCCGCCGTCCGCGAACGCGTAAAAGCGATTAAGGCCGAAGTTTCGCAAAGAGCGCGAGCGGCCGAGCAGAACTAGCAAGGATTGTCCGGTCATTTAAACCCGCTTGCACGCAATACGGCTCCGTTTCAAGGCAGCTTAGAAACGGAGCCGCCGCAAGTACGCGGGTTAAATTCGATTCTTAGACCGTTTACTTCTTCGGCACGGAAACCGTGATATTGCGGAATTTCAGGCCACCGGTATGGTCGCCCTGAATGTAGAAGGATCCGGGCTGGCCTTCATCGGCATCCAATGCGCCACCTGTGATGCCTTCAATCTCCTTGGCGTCAATCGTCTTCACGCCATTCCGCACCACCGTCACGGTCCGCCCGACCAGCGTGACATCAAACGTTTCCCATTTGCCCGGCGTACGTGGCAACTCCTGGTTTGGAGCGATCCGCCCATAGATCGATCCCATTTGGCGCTCTATTGGTTCGGAGCCCTCTTTCACATACTCTAGCTGGAGTTCATAACGGCCGCGCAGGTAGAAGCCGCTGTTCGCGTCGTCCGGACAGTTCACCTCGAAATGCAGCTTGAAATCGTCAAATTTGCGAACCGATTTCAAATTTGCGCCGTGAGCCTCGTTCACCAGCAATCCGTCTTTCACCACCCAGTGGTTATTCGCCACATTACCGATGGGCTCCCACCCATCCAGGTTTTTACCATTGAATAGCGCCTTCGGTTTCGTCCATGTCTTTGGCGCGCTGCGATTCAATTCCGGGGCCCGCACGCCGGTGAGCGGTGTTGAGTGATCCCCGTGCTTTTGGACGCCGGTCAGCTTGCCGCCGGTTGCATCCAGATCCCACGTCGTCGCCGGCCGGTTCCCGGATGCCGGCGATGCCGTAAAGCTAAGATGTGACCCGTCTACATGAAAATCCGTTAGTTGGAACACGTGGCCGCCGGTCGGCTGAAACCAGATATCCAGCTTGCCGCCTTGTTCCGTTATGCCCAGCCAGTTCGCGTGTTCGCCGGCCGGCGTCGTCACGTCGAAATCCCAACGCCCGACGAAGGGGCTGCTCGTCTGAGGAAGAGCCGGAATCGCTAGCGCGCAAGCTAGAACCAACCCGGCGAAATAATGTCGCATTCAGGCAGTTTAATACGCCGCTGCGTTTCGATTCCCGTAACTCAGCGCTGGCTTTGCTAATTTCCGCCGCGTGCAGCGTCGGCGTACTTCTTCCAGATCGCGTGGTGGTTGAGCATTTCGATGAAAATGCCGCCTACCACCGAACGCGCTTGGAATCCCACCTGCTTTCCGGTTTTCGTGTCGTACCAGTCCGTCAGCGGGACGCGACTCGGCGATTCGTTCGCGAACCGGTACTCCGGTTCTAACAGCGCTTCGAAGCCGGCGCGGTCCGGCGCGAGCGATGCCGTCCACGCCAGCCAGTCCAGTTTTGTGTAGTCTGCCCGGTTGTCGAGCGGCAGGCCGTAGCGGTTCATCTTCGACTTGTAGTACGCGAGTTCCTTGGTGACGACTGCGGCAGGAAATAGATGCAGGCCCAGCAGGTTGTCCCAGACCAGATTGTACTTCTGGCTCCATGTTCCCGAGCGATCGAAAGCCAGGCGGTAATGATCGCCATCGTTCGCCATCTCAACCCAGCGCTTGGCGTAATCCTTGGCGGTCCTCTCATACGCTTGCGCTACATCCTTCTTGCCGAACTGCGCTGCAAGCTTGCCATAAGCGCCCAGCGCCTCAATCGCCTTAATGGATAAATTTGCGTTGTGCGCCAGATGCCCGGCGAAATCGTCCGTGCAGAGTTGGTTGCCGGGATCGAGTCCGTTCTCTTTCAGATACTCGGCCCACTTCGTTAATAGAGGCCAATACGTTTCGGCGAACTGCACGTCTCCGTCTGTCTGGACAGCGGCCGCGGCCATGATCAGCATATTGCCGCTCTCCTCGACCGGCATCTGGTTTTCTTCCGATGTTTCACCACCGCCATACTTCTGGCCGTTCGCAATTGGATATCGGCCAAGGTCGTGCGGCGCGAACGGAAAGCGCCATCTGTTCAACCCGGCATAGTCGAGAATCGGCCGCAACTGCGCTTCGAGCAGCTTTGGATTGAACAGCAGGAAGAAGGGCGAACTCGGATACGTGACGTCGACGGTGTCGATTGATCCGTTGCTGAAATTCTCTTTCGAGAACAGCAGCGGCGTTCCGTCGATGTCGGCCGTTAGCTTGTGCGCCGCGATGGTCTGCCGGAAGGCGAGCGCGCACAACCGGGCGTAATCGTCTCCCCCAGCTTCGCGCAAGTCGGCCATCAGCCCGGCATCAAACTGTTCGCAGCGCTTGCGAAGAGAGGTGTAGTCCCGCTCGGCTTTGCGCAGCAGATCGGCCGGACCGTCTCCGTTCCTGCGCCAGTAAGGCCGCAGCCGGCGATGGAGATACTCGATCGCAAAGCGGTCGTCATAAGCCACGAACAGATGGCGCGAGACAGGCGTAGCGCTCACTTGCCCGAAATCGATTTCCGACGCGAGCACCGGAGTCTTGAATCGCTGCGGTGTATCGATCGTCAGGTCGTCGTTGTCGGGCAGCTTACCGCTGCTCGAGAACGCCTGCTCGGTAGCTTCGCGGTTGGTCGCCACCAGTGTTGCATTCTGCGCCGGCGGAGCCGCCAGATAAAAGTAACCCCAGTCGATTCTGACGTTATCGCCCGACTTCTGTAGAATTGGCTGCTGCTGGCTACCCACGCGGAGTATGTGGAGATCGCCGACTCGGTAACGCGACCAATTCGTCGGCTCGTCCGGCGTATCGACCGCGATTTCCGTCGAGGCATCGAAATAGAGTTGAACCGCGTGCTCCCGGCCGTCGCTCGCTTTCGCATCCCACGTCAGATAAGTGACGGGCCGCGACAGGACGTCGAGATCTGCAGGCAGGGCGGGCGTCAAAAATGTCAGTGTCAAGTCGATGCTGGCGCCGCTGAATTGATAAATCGTTCGGGTGGGCAGCACCTCCACCGACGTCTGCTCGAGAGCCGGGAATTTGTTGCGACGTTCGGATCCCATGAAGCGAAACGTCTTGCCGTCGATTCGCACGAGTCCGTCCATCGACTGCACGACGCCCGTCCAATGGCGCGCCGGGTCATCCGTCAACTTGTCGGCCATCGACCACACGCTGAAATACGGATCGTGCGTAATCAGCGGGACCGCCGGCGGACGGAAGGCGGCGTTCAGAGTGAACGCGGCCGATACGAATAGACTTGTGGATAAGAAAAGAGTTTGCAAACGACGCATGGAAGCTCTTAGGATATCGTTCGCGTCCTTGGCTCGTCCCTGCTACAACGGAGTCATGAACTGGTCTGCTATTGCTGCCTTTCTTCTGGCTCTTGCGGTCGTGATGGGCGCCTTCGGCGCGCATGCTCTCCGCGGCCGCCTCGATCCTTACGCGATCTCCGTCTATGAGAAGGCGGTCTTCTACCATTTCGTCCACGCGCTCGGCATCCTGATTGTCGCGGTGTTGGCCCGCACCGGCACATTCCCACTCGCCGCTCAGAACCGCGTCTGCTGGTGCCTGTTCATCGGAATCCTGCTGTTCTCGGGCAGCTTATACGCGCTGGCGATTTCCGGAGTTCGGGTTCTCGGCGCCGTTACGCCCCTCGGTGGCATCGCGTTTATCGTCGGATGGGTCTGGCTGGCGATTCTCTTGATCCGCCAACGCGTGTAGCAGATCCGCTTTGTGCTATTAATGGCCGCGATCAAAGGGAGCGAACATCTATAACCGGCACGCGTTGATCGGGTCGGCTTTTTCGGAGGATGCGATCGAACTAACCGACCAATTCCACAATGCTCCTCTGTCCATATTTCTCCGGCAATTCATAGCGTTCGACTACCGTGATGCGAATCCCACGTTTCCGGGCTTCGGCAGCGGCCGCGCTAATTTCCTCCTCAAGATCCGGTCCCTTATAAAGCAATACTCGGGCGCCGCGCTTCAATGCCGGCGCAAACAACGGAAGCGCTTTGTTGAGCGGCGCCAGCGCCCGCCCGGTGACAATTTCAAATCGCTCCGATTTCAGCACGTCCTCGGCGCGCACCGGCAGGACAGCCACGTTTCCCATCCCGAGTTTCTGCGCCGCCGTTTCAACGAAGCGGGCTTTCTTCTGCACGGATTCCGACAATACAAATTTGGTCTCGGGCAAAATCGCCGCGAGCGGAATTCCGGGGAAACCCGCGCCCGTTCCCGCGTCCAGCACATTCCTGGCCCCCGCAAACAACCGCCACGGCAGTACCGAATCGAGCACGTGTTTGATTGCCGCTTCTCTCGGCTGCGTAATGCGCGTGAGATTCATAAAGCGGTTCGTTTCTTCGATCAGTTCGAGATGGAGTGTTCCCAGATGGACCAACGTTTCCCGGTGGGGTAACTCTACCGGCAAGATGTCACGAAGTTGTTCCTCAAACGCCACACCACGATGATGGCATCCGCGTGACGCGGATTACGCTCGAAAATTCATAAAGGATCGCACGACTCGGAATAACCCGTTGCCCGTTTTCTACTGATTCACGCCCGACGCCAAAAATCCGCCATCGACCGTAAGGCACTGCCCCGTGATATAGCTCGCCGCATCGGACGCCAGCAGGATCGCGGCTCCCGTCAGTTCCAATACGTTCCCGAATCGCTTCATCGGCGTGCGCATCAGCAATTCTCTGCCGCGGCCGGTGCCATCGAGCAGTCCCGAATTTAATTCCGTGCGAAACACGCCCGGTGCAATGGCGTTCACGTTGACGCCGCGGGGGGCCCATTCAACCGCCAGGCTTCGAGTCAACGACAACACCGCTCCTTTTGAGGCCGCATACGGAGCCACTTCCAGCAGCGACACAAACGAGTTCAACGAAGCGATATTGATCACGCGGCCGCGCCCGCTTTCAACCAGCGGCTCGTAGAAGCTCTGGCACGAGCGCAGCATGCCCGTCACGTTCACGTCCATCAGCTTGTTCCATTCGGCTTCCGTCACCAGGTGTGTCGGTTTCCGGAAAATCTGCCCGGCGGCGTTCAGCAGAATATCGATCCGGCCGAACTCCTTCAGCACCGCGCCCCGCAGCGCGTCGATGGATTCGCGGCTCTGCACGTCCGAGGAGCGCCGCAACGCTTTCCGGCCCCGCTGCTCGATGTCATCGGCGACTGCATTCACGAGCTCTTCCCGGCGCCCGGTGGCTACAACATCCGCGCCGGCTTCGGCAAGGCCCAGGGCCATTGTGCGGCCAATACCGGAAGTGCCGCCCATCACGACGGCGACACGCCCGTTCAGGTTGAAAAGTTCAGAAGACATAGCTCTCGTTATTCTGGCGCATGCTTCCGCCGGAACATGGAAAACGCTTCATATTAACTTCCGCTCATCCGCCGTTTTGAGCGTACCGCGCGCCATCGGCATCTCCGTCTCTAGCGTCAGAAAGGGATACAGGATGAACCCGAAACCAAAACAAATCTTCAAGCGCTTTGCATTTCGCGGCGTCATGGTGTGCAGTCTGCTCTCGTTGGGAGCCATGGTTCTGCCCGCTCAGAACTGGCGTTACGAGCATCCGCGCCGCGCCGATACACCAGTGGACCGGACCATTCACGATCTGCAGCGGCTTGCTCAGAGAACCGGCCCTTATAATTCCGGGCGTGAACGGGGCCGGTTCGACAACGCGATCCGCCATCTTTCGGAATTCGATAGTCGCTACGATCGCGGCCACTTCGATAAGGACAAGCTCGACGACGCCATTGGCGATGTGCAGCACCTAGTCGATCGCAACCCATTGGACGAGCGTGCCCGCGGCATTCTGTGGAACGACCTCAGCAGCCTGCGTGCGTTTCGCGCCAACCGCGGTTACGGAAATGGCAACGGTTTCTACAACGGCCGGCGCTACTAGTAACTTCGAGTAATGCCGGCTATCCTAAATCGGGGTCGTGTGCGCCTCAGAGCACGGTTTACACGGTCACGCTATAATTCTCTGCTACACGATGCATCCAAGTGTGGGTTCAGCGTACGAAGCCGAGCGCGCCGCGGAGGAGTTTCTCATCGCGGCACAGGATTCGGATGGATTTTGGCGCGACTATTCCCTCCCGCCGGGGGCCAGCACGGGATGGACCTCGGCCTGCGTTGCTTGGTCGCTATGTAACTCGTCTTCATCTCCCGAATGGAGTCACGCTGTTGAGCGGAGCAGAATGGCTATCCATTCGCACTGGCGCCCTGGCGGTTGGGGATATAACTTTGACGGCGAGCCAGACGCCGACACAACGGCGTGGGTCCTGCGGCTAATGGCTAAATTGAACGACCCGTGCGCACGGGATGCCGCTCGATATTTGGAACCGTTTCTGAGCAGATCCGGTGGAGTCCGCACGTTCTCAACTCCTGAGCGATTCGGAACATGGGCTCACGAACATATTGACGTCGTTCCCACTGCGGGATTGGCGCTGGTGGAAAGCGCAAGCGATGAATCGCTGACCGCCCGACTGCGCGCCTGGTGTTTGGCGAAGCAACGCACCGGCGGCGGTTGGGATTCGTTTTGGTGGTCGACGGACTCCTATGCGGTGGCGCAAAACCTGGAGTTCTTGAAGTCGTCTGGCGGGATACCAGCCAACGTCGTGGAAAGCTGCTGGAGATGGCTGTTCGCCCAAGGCGCCATGCGATCGTCTTTTGAGGGCGCGCATCTACTGCTCAGCGCAATTTTCATCGGAGCGATGGAAGAAGCGAATTGTCTACGTCTCGTGGGCGATCTGCTCGCATTTCAACTGAGCGGCGGCAGTTGGCCGGCCTCGCCCGTTCTACAAGTTCCTCACCAATGGGATGACGAAGCTGAGATATTACTCTACGACGATTGCAAGCGGCTGATGAGTACGGCCATGGTGTTGCGCTCGTTAAGCTCATGGCTGCGGGCCGTTTCGTCCGATGCTTGCGCCTGACTGCGCGGCCTTTATTCCGCGACACTGATTCTTCGAAGCACGCCCTCCACTACTCGATCGCATCGCGACAGGTGGAACGGAAAAAGCTCGGGAGCCACGATTCCGGCGCGGCGTTGTAGTTCCTTCCGCAACATCGCACGGCCGCGATGCAATCGTGTCTTGACGTTCTCCACGCCGATATCTAACGCCGCGGCGGTCTCGTTCACATCGAGACCTTCAACCATCCGCAGTACGAAAACCGATCGGTAATTCTCGGGCAACGCCTCAATTGCGCGCTCCAGGACCAATCTCAATTCGCGATCGTAGGCTTGTCTTTCGGGATCTCGCTCTTCCGCTGTCACTGTATCCATAATGTCGAAATCCATATCTGAATTCGATTTCGGCTCGCCGATCCTTGCTCGCCGCCGTAGGCGGCTCAGCGCCTCATAGATCGCAATCTTTGTCAGCCACGTGGAGAACTTCGCCTCTCCGGCAAAATCGCCGAGATGCTGATATGCGCGGACATACGCCTCTTGCATCACGTCCTCCGCTTCCGCATCATCTCGCAGGATGGTTCGTGCAATACGGTAGATCCGCTGATTATGCCGCCGCATCAGGATCTCGTAGAGAGCGGTGTCTCCATTTCGAATGCGCCGCACAATGTCATCATCCGGAGTTCGATCCCACTTCTCGCGATCAAGCGGCTCAATCGATAGCGTCGACTGCATGTTCAGTTCCTTCCCGATAAGGAGCCCGTACGTCTCCAGAGCGTTACTTTCTTCCAGTTTAGTTTGTTTGCAACGGAAAGGGAGTTCGGCACTCTGTACTGGTGCAAGTCGGTTTACTTCAACAAAAGAAAACGGCAATCATGTTAGACAACAAACTCGATTCTTCGTGGTGGGCTCTCAGGGTTGGTATTGGATTGGCTGCGTTTTTGGCGGGCGCGGACAAGTTCTTTAACATTCTGGCGGATTGGGGCATGTATCTAAGCCCCGTCGCCGAAAAGCTGTTGCCGGTGAGTGGGAAAACGTTCATGCACCTGGCCGGTATCGTGGAAATGGCTGTCGGACTCGCTATTCTCACCCGGTGGACGCGAGTCGGCGCCTACATCGCATCCGTGTGGCTTGTGCTGATCGCCGTTAATCTACTCACGTCAGGCGGATTCTTCGATATAGCGGTTCGTGACGTCGAAGTTGCCATCGCGGCGTTTGTTCTGGCTCAACTGACGGCGCTAAAGCAGCCAGGGGCCGCCGCAAGCACGTTGCAGTCCGCGTTTGGGAATAAGCCGGCGCGACCAGCGAGAACGTTATAACGTCCCCTGGCTATCGCAATCTCAAGGAGAAAGTAACTATGAATCTATACAAGTCTGTAAGCCTGATAATGCTCTTCGGCGCGCCGCTTCTCTGCGCCGCGGAGACATGGAATAACGTCTCGATTGTCGATGTGAACTGCTCCACGAAAGTCAAAGACAATCCCGACGTGCACACGCGGAAATGTGCGCTGCAATGCTCGAAGAGCGGGTATGGCATCGTGACGGCCGACGGGTCGTTTTTGAAATTCGATGCCCAGGGTAACGAGGAAGCTGTGGCCGCATTGAAGGCCTCCCATGCAAACGATCATCTGCGCGCCACGGTGACAGGCGACCGCGAGGGCAACACCATCAAAGTCAAATCGCTGAAACTGTAGTACTGAAGTTAGGTTGATGCGGCGTGCCAGAAGTGTCGTCACGCCGCGCCTGCAATCGTTAGCCGGCGAAGTCGTCGCTTGCCTGTTTCAGCCTGTTCAGAATCGAATCGAAATCCAGCCCGCCACTGTATCGAACACCGTTGATAAACAGCCCGGGAGTTGCATAGACTCCGTTCATGACGCCACGGCGGAAATCTTCGCGCACCCGCTCCTCGTACACGTGGTCCTTGAGTTCTCTGCGGAGCCGCTTGGAGTCCAGCCCCAGTTGCTCCGAATACCGATAGAGATCTTTGCTCGCAAGAGCGGCTTGGTGTCCGAACAGAAGATTGTGCATCTCCCAGAAGTGATCCTGGGCGCCGGCTGCTTCGGCCGCTTCCGCCGCCTGTTGGGCGCGAGGATGCGCGCCGGAGAGTGGGTAATGGCGGAAAACCAGGCGGATGTCCTCACCAAGTTGCTCGCGGATTTCACGAATTGTCCGAAACAGTTGGCCGCAGGCGGGGCACTCATAGTCGCCATACTCGACAAGCGTGTACTGAGCCTGCGGAGAGCCTTCCACATGGTCGTCCGGCTGGATGGGTAATAACAGTGTCGAGAGCGCAAGGCTGTCGCCGCTCACGTTGGCCAAAACTTCGCCCGTAACGTTCTGTTGCATATCAATAACGATGCGGGCCGCTGGAACTCCGATGCGAAGTTCCAGCGGGTCAGCCCTCGCCGTAGGGGTTCGTGGCGCACGCCTTTAGCGTGCAGCGATGAACTTTCAGTTCGCCGTCCGTCCCGTGCCGTCGAGCATCTTTATAGAGGCGGCTATAAAGGCGGCATCGGCGCCTCTCCGTACGCTCCCTACTAGCGGTACTTTTAACCCTACGATCCGCGGTAGATCGCTGCTATGATGGTGCTCCTAAATCGAACAATATCGAGAGGGACCGATGAACCATCTCGACTTGCGCCCGCTGTCGCTGGGGGAGGTTCTGGACCGGACCTTTTCTCTGTACCGCCGGCACTTTCCGGTCTTCATGGGGATCGCCGCCATCCCTCACCTGCTGACGCTTGCGCTTGGCCTGCTGCAAGTACTCTATATCCAGCATCCGGTTGTCATTGGCCAGGGCGACAAGGCTCGAACCGTCATGCTCCCGGCACACGGCCTCGCAGTGTCGGCCGGTACTGCCCTAGTTGCCCTTGTCCTTGGAATCGTCGTTTATCTTTGGTCGCACGACCAGTTACCCGGTTTCTATGCGGTGGGTGTTCTGACGGCGATGTTCAACTCGCAGAGCAAGCGCTTGGGTGACTTCGTGGCGGGTTCCATCGTCATCTTCGAAAAGTCAGTTGATGCGGCCCGCGGTTCCTGGAGCGTTTCGCCATCTTCGGTCTTGTCCTCCTCTCTCGGAGCCAGCCGGCTCGCGATCGAGGACATCTCGTTAATCGACGCCTTCCTAGGGCGCCGTCACGATCTACTTCCAGATGTCCGCCGCCGCATGGCTCACGAAATTCTGCACCGCGTTGAGCCGAAGCTCACGCTTACCGAAGCCGATCGCGCCGATATCGAGTGCACGTTGGCATCGCTGGTTCACGAATACCGCTCCACAGGCCGCTTGACCAGTCCCACGGCCCGGGCCTAACCCACGTTCTGGCGATACTGCGGGTTATCTCTCTCGAAACCACTCCAACCGTCCGCCATATCGTGTCCCCAGCTTGCCACGATCTCCTCTTGGCCTGCGCCATGGGGACGGACCCCATTTCAGGGCTGACTATCGAAAGATATTTATCTATTGAAAGTAGGATTAAATACGAAAGGCGGCGGCATTTGTATCACGAAGCGGTGGTTAGTCGGACTCGCCTGAGCGCACGCTTCCACTTTCGCGCCAATTGATGAGCCGTTACCATCAAGGGTGACATGGGTGTCACGCTCGGTATTCATCCCGTCCGCGAAGCTCTTCGTGCTCGGCGGGCCTTCGATAAGGTCTTGATCGCGAAGGGTTCCTCCGGCGCGCGTATTCAGGAGATCGTGACGCTGTGCCGGGACCAGTCCGTGCCAGTGCGTTTCGAATCTCGCGAAGCCCTCGATCGAGCCGCGAAGGGACTCTCGCACCAGGGGGTCATCGCGTTCGGGGTGGCTCATCAATATGCCGAGCTCGAAGAGACGTTGCCGGATGCCCGGCTCATGGTCGTCCTGGACGGTGTCGAAGATCCGCATAATCTCGGCGCCATTATCCGGACCGCGCACGCCGCGGGGGCGAGCGGCATCATTGTTCCCGAAAGGCGGTCGGCGCCACTATCCGAAACGGTTGCTCGGGTCTCCGCGGGCGCGCTCGAATACATGCCCATTGTCCGCGTTACCAATATCAGCCGTCTGCTCGAGCAACTAAAGCAGCGCCGCTTCTGGATTTACGGTCTGGATGAACGGGGCGTCGAGGCTTACGATCGCGTGAAGTACACGGAACCGGCCGCTATCGTTCTGGGAAGCGAGGGCAAAGGGTTACACGACAGCGTGAAAAAGCATTGCGATTTCCTCGTCAGTATTCCGATGGCAGGCGCTGTTTCATCTCTAAACGTCTCGGTCGCTGCCGGAGTGGTGCTGTTCGATTGGAAACGAAGACGCGCAGGAGCATAGGCGCCGATCATTGGGGCGCCACATTCGACATTCCCCCGCCAGTTGGACTTGTCAAACGCTGGTGAATTTCACGTTCTTCCCTGGCGCGACCGGGCATACCCAGCCTGTCGTAAACGCGCGCCAAATGATAATGCGGCAGCGGATCTTTCGGGTTCAGTTTGATGCTGCTGGTAAGCTCCTCCGCGGCTTCACGATACGCGTGTTTTTTCGAGAGCAACAATCCCAACTGATAATGCGCTTCCCAATTGCGCGAATCGAGCACAATGGCGCGCCGCAGCAGCGGTTCCACCTGATCCTGTCCGCCGCCGGACGCCAGGATTGTCTTCGCCAGTTGAAGCTGTGCCGCGGCATTCTTCGGATTCGCCGCGGCCCACACTTCGTCCACTTTCTTGATAGCCGCCAAGTGGGCGCCGGCCTGGTCCAGCATGCGTCCGAGGAACACATACGGCTGCTCGATGCGCGGATCAATCGCAATCGTATTCAGAAATGCAGCGATGGCCTCTTCGAAACGCCGCTGCCCATAACGCGCTACCCCGAGGGCAAGCGTGAGCTGGGCGTTCTTCGGATTTGACCGCAGCGCCTGTTCCAAGACCGCCGCGGCCTCGGTGAAGTCTTGATCGTGAAGCAGCAACTGTACATAATCGAATGCGATTTCGGCACTTGAGTTCTGTTGTTTCCAGGCTTCGGCCAGATGCTTTCTGCCTTCATCGGGTTGGCCCGCGGCGACCAGCGCGCGGCCTAGCGTATCTTCGGCGGCAGCGGAGGGATGGGCGCGCGCCGCCTCCCGCGCGAGGGGGAGCGCTTTCGCCGCATCACCGGCATTCAGATAAAGACCCGCCGCTCTGTCCAGCGCCCCGGCATCCGCGCCATTACTTGCGGCGAACTGCTCTTCGAATTGCGCGGCGCGGCCAAACTCGCCCGTTTTTGAATAAAACATCGCAAGCGCATGCGCGACCACCGGGTTGCCATTGCCGGCGCCCTCGGCCTTCTGTGCGGCTTCTTGCGCTTGCTGCGGCCGCTTCAAGCGCAAGTAAGTCTCGGCGAGCGACGTCCACACATAGGGATTAGCTGGATCGAGCTTAGCGGCCTGTTCCAGAGTTGATTGCGCTTCGGTCAGCTTTCCCTGCTGGAGGTCGAGTAGCCCGCGCTGAATCAGCGGCAGAGCCTGCTTTGGATCCGCCGCAAACAGCAATAATGCAAGAGCCAGTGCGATCAATCAGCCAAACCTCGTCTTCAGTTACTTCACCGGCGAATAGATGGCCGGTCTCCACAAGCTGATATGCATCACGCTCGAAATTTGTCCGTACTTCTCCACCGATTCCGCCCGTAACTTCAACCACTCCGGATCGGTGGTAAAGGAGGCCCATGCCTTTTCCCGGGCGCCGAGATTTTCGAACGGCGTCAGGTACGTGAGGTTCGGGAGCGCATCTCCGCTCAATGCGTTGGTATAAAGAATCGGCTTCACTCCCGTCCTATGAAATATAGCGATCTCGGGACCGGCAAAGCGCTCGTTCAAGGCCTGCAACTGCCGGTAAGCCGGCGAGTGATAGATTCTGTATTCGAAAATGCGCGCCGGTCCGTTCGCTTCCAAGGAAAGCCCCGGATTAAACGTAGTTGCGGCCAACAACCGCTCTGAATACGATTCGTAGGGCGGCTCATCTCCGGCTTCCCACTGCGCGAAACCTTGCCGGTAAGCCGCCGAGCTCGCGAGCGGCGATTGAATCGATTGCCACTGGTCGAGCGATTCAAATTCCATGATCGTCATCGTTTGTGGCATGTGAGGCGCAATCATCGCTTCCAGGTAAATGGAAGGCGGCGCTTGCAGCTTCCGCAGTTCAGGCAGGGCGGCCTCCATGAACTTATGCCAGCGCGCCAGTTGCGTTCCGTTTTTCAAAAGATAGTTCCGGACAACGTAAATCTTGCCTTTTGCGGCAGACACTGCAAGATAGGGAGCGGTCAAGAGACTGAATCCTCCAATTGCCTGCGCGAAGCGGCGGCGGGTCATTCCGTTTCCGATGATGACACGCCGGGCATTCGACCACAAAACCGTTCAAATGCGCCTCGCAGCAGTTCGCCGGTACGATCGACAACCGAATTGCCCAACGGTCCTGCGGCAAATCGTATCGCGAAGTCGATACGATGACAGCCATGCCGTGGACACACAGAAGCTTCTGGATTTTGCCGCTAGCGATCGGGCTCATCCTTGGCCTGCTAGCGTTCGTGGTCTCCCGAAGCAGTCTCCGCGCCATTTATAAACAGCAGCTCGCGGAATCGCGGCGAGAACGTTTGTTTCTTGCGGCTGTTGGATTCTTTATCGCCGTGCTAGTGGTGCGAGGCATCACGATCGCAATTCACAATGACGTTGGACCATTTCACGATGTATCGATGCGCGGCCGCCACATTCACCATCTCGTCTGGGGAATTTTGCTTCTGCTGCTGGTCGGCTATGGTTGGCTGATCGAGATCGGGACCGGCTCCCGGAGTTCCTGGCGGTGGTTGGGGCGATTCATGTCCATGCTGTATGGAGTGGCGGCGGCCTTGACGCTGGACGAATTCGCGTTATGGCTGAATCTGAAAGACGTCTACTGGCAGCGACAGGGACGTGAAAGTTTCGAAGCGATGGGTCTGTTCGGCGCGTTGCTCATTGCCGGAATTTCGGGCGGCCCGTTCTTTCGAGGCGTTACGCGAAAATTGCTTCAACTATTCGGAGCGTCAACGAAGGGCCGCTGAGATTGTTATTCGTGCCGAAGCGCTTTGGTCGGGTCCACCCGCGTGGCGCGCCACGCCGGAATGTAAGCTGCCAGGAAAGCCGCCACGGCCAGTAAGAGAGCCGTGAGGAGGAACGTTCCCGGATCGAAACTGTTCACTTCAAAGAGCTGTGCCGCGACCACGCGGCCCAGGAGGAGGGCGAGCACCAAACCGCCCGCGGCTCCCACGGCGACCAGCCGCATCCCTTGACCGATAATCATGCCAAGAATTTGTCTACGGTCGGCGCCCAAGGCCGTGCGGATACCGATCTCGCGCGTGCGCTGCGTCACGCCGTAGCTGATTACGCCATAGAGGCCAAGCGCGGCCATCAGCAGAGAAACCGCGGCGAATACGGACAGGAGAACCACGGCGAAGCGTTGCGGGCCGACGGCGTTGGCGACTCGCTGGTCCATCGATTTCATATCGAACACCGCTTGATTTGCATCGGCATCGCGCACCGCCCGTCGTATCGCTCCCGTTAACCGCTCTGGATCGCCCGTGGTTCGAACGGTGAAATAGGCGCTGGCCCTCGGCTTCTGCATCATCGCGTAGTAATAGACGCCCTTGCCCGAATCGCCGACCAAGTGCGACTGCTTCACATGTCCGACGACTCCCACGATCGTGGCCCATGGCGAAGTCGCGTCGTTACGGATTCGCTGCCCGACCGGATCGCGATTCGGCCAATACTCGCGAGCCAAGGTCTCATCAACCAGAGCTACCGGCTGCGTCCCCGCCCGGTCCGCGTCCGTAAACAGCCGGCCCAGGTGCAAGGGGATGCGCATTGCTGCAAAATAACCGGGGGTTGCAGCGCGAATATCGCCATGGGGGCCGGGGTCGCCAGGATTCTGCACACGCCCTTCTATCGTGAAGGAGGCCGAGCTATCCTGTCCACTGAAAGGAAGCGTGTCCACCGCCCCGGCGGCCAGCACGCCGGGAGTCTGCGAGAGGCGATCGACTGCGGATCGGAAGAACGAGATCTGGCTTGCATCGTCCTTGTACCGGGATGCGGGCAATGCGACAGAAGCCGCCATAACGCCTTGTGTCTGGAATCCGGTTTGCACCTCGCGCATTTTCACAAGGCTCTTTGTAAACAGGCCAGCGCCCGCGAGCAGCACCAGCGCGAGCGCCACCTGGCCCATGACGAGCGCCGCGCGCAGTTTGTGGCGGCTGCGCCCTTCCGTATCGGAGCGGCCACCTTGTTTCAGTTGATCGTAGCTGCTGCCGAGCGTGGCAATGTGCCACGCAGGCGCCAAACCGAACAACAGCACGGACAAAGCGCCCACGCCCGCAGTAAACCAGAGGACATAGGCATCGACGCGGATGGCAATGCCCGACGAAATTTCAGCGGGCGCGAGGGCAACCATCCCGCCTAAAACGCCGGTCGCCGCGAACAATCCGATGATGGTTCCAGCGCCGCCGAGGAGAACGCTTTCGGCAAGCGCCCGGCGGATGAGATCGCCCCGTTGCGCGCCGAGCGCGGTTCGAATCGCCAGCTCCCGCGCCCGCCCGGTTCCTCGCACAAGCAGCAGTCCGGCGATGTTAGAGCACGCGATCAGCAACACAAACCCCACGGCGCCAAGCAGGATGAACATCGGCTTTTTCAGATCTCCGGCAGTGAACTCGGTCAAAGGAACAACGAACATGCTCCACTGAGCGGCTTTGGCGAAAGCGCCCTGCGGGTCGTGGTCGATGTCGCGCTGCGTGAGAATACGCATGAAATTCGAAGCGCGCTCGAAGGTCACGCCGGACCGCATGCGGGCGATTACAAAATAGTTTTCGTTATACCGGTTCTGCACGGCGTAACTAGAGGCCGGCAATCCGAGCGGTAGCCAGATTTCGGCTTCCGTGGGCCAACGGAAGTCCGCGGGCATCACTCCGGCAACGCGGTACGGGGTATTGTTCAGTTCGACGGTTCGGCCCACAACCGTACGGTCACCGCCGAACAGGCGCTGCCAAACGCCGTAGCTCAACATCACGATGCGGTTGGCGCCCGGCTGGTCGTCCTCTTTTCGGAAACCCCTGCCGAGGAGAGGATTGGCCTTGAAAACGTCGAACCATTGCCACGTGACCGTCGCTCCGACAAGCCTCTCCGGAACATCGCCGCCGGTGTAATTGAACGACTGGGTCGTGGCGGCGGCCGCAGTCTCAAAGACATCGCGGCTGTCACGCACGTTCGCGAAGTCGGGCAGCGACAACACGATGCTCTTGAGATTGAGCTTGGTGTACTTCACCCGCGGAACCACTACCTGCTCCGGGTGATCGACCGCCGGCGGATGGAGCAGCAAGCCGTTCACCAGACTGAAGATAGCGCTGTTCGCGGCGATGCCGATAGCCAGCGAAAGCACGGCGGCTGCCGCGAAACCCGGGCTCTTGCGAAGTGTCCTCAGAGCGTAACGAAAATGGAAATGACCTGGCATGGCGTCCTTCGAGTTCAAGCACGCGGGAAGCCAAGCGAAACACCTGTGAACTCAACAGTTGGAGAGCGGAGAACTGTTCGGTTTTGGGAATTCAGTGATTGGAAGCGGCGAGCAAGCCATGTCGAGGAAAATGCGGAGCTGCCGCACGTCATCGCGCGGGCTGTGCAATCGCTCGAACCCGCTTCCTGACGCAAGGCGGCTTCGTGTGGAGGCAACAAACTAAGCCACGTTGCCTCGCATCACCCCCGCCAACACCGCATCCGCAATCGCGTCGGCATATGCGCGAGTAAGCGGCTTATACCCGGTAAGCAACTGATAATAAAACGGAGCGTAGATCAGGTCTTGAACCAGGTCCACATCGACGGCCAGTTCGCCGCTTGCGCGGTACCGCCCTAAAACTTTTCCGCTGACGGCGCGAAGCGGGGCAATCCATACCTCTCGAAGCGCTGTGGCCATTTCTTCGTCTTGCTGGGCGGCGGCCACCAGTGCGGCCAGCAGTCTTCCCTTCCGTGTTATCAGAAACGCTGAGAATCGCCGCAACTGGTCGTATATATCCTCGCGCAGCGAACCAGTGTCCGGAAATGCGAGATCCGGCGCCCAGGTGTCTCGAAAAGCTTCTGTCAATACGGATGCTTTATTGGGCCACCATCGGTAGACGGTCGCCTTGCTCGCGCCCGCCCGTTCGGCGATCGCCTCTACCGTCGCGCTGCCAAACCCCACTTCTTCAAGCAGTTCGATTGCGGCATCGAGTATCCGGCGTCGGGCCTCCTCATCTCGTGGGCGGCCCGGTCCCCGTATCCCGAGAGCCGCCCCATTCTTTATGAGCTTCATAATCGAAACCATACCGCAATTTTCGAAACTTGCGCGTGTCGAAATGGATCGAAACTGACGTAGGCTCCTGGGTACCTCTCGGGATCGCCTCTTTTTATATGTGGATTGTCCGCGTTGCCCTAAACCGGCCTTATACCTTTATTGTTCTGGCTTTATTGATCCTCATCATCAGCCCGATCGTCATTCTACGCACGCCGACCGACATCTTTCCTAATATCGATATTCCAGTAATCGCGGTTGCCTGGAGGTACACCGGCCTGAATCCCGAGGAGATGGAAGGGCGCGTGACAACCGTTTATGAGCGCGTATTGACGACGCTCGTAGATAACGTCCAGCACATTGAGTCGATGACGATCAACGGCGAGACGATCGTCAAAGTTTACTTGCAGCCCGGCGCCAGCCTGGATACGGCGAACGCCCAGCTTACGTCGGCGTCCCAAACCATTCTCCGGCAATTGCCGCAGGGTATCCAGTCTCCGCTGCTCATCACTTATAACGCTTCCACCGTCCCGATCCTGCAGCTTGCGCTTTCCGGCAAAGACATGACAGAGGCGCAGCTCAACGACTATGCCCTGAACTTTCTCCGAACGCAGTTAGTGACGGTTCCAGGGGCTGCCATACCGTATCCTTACGGCGGCAAACAGCGCCAGGTCATGGTCAGCTTGAACCCCGCCTTACTTCAATCGAAGGGACTGTCGGCCACGGATGTGGTGAATGCCGTAGGCGATCAGAACCTGGTGCTGCCGTCGGGTACGGCCAAAATCGGTCAGTTCGAATATGACGTGGACATGAACGCGGCTCCGCGCACAATTGCCGAGTTGAACGATCTGCCGATCAAGGTAGTGAACAACACGCCCATCTATTTGCGGGACGTGGCCACCGTAGCCGACGGTTTTGCGCCACAAACCAATATTGTGCGCAAGGATGGGCGACGCGGCACTCTGATCACCGTGCTGAAAGCCGGAAACGCATCAACCTTGGACGTAGTGCAAGGCATTAAAAACCTTCTGCCCCAAGTTGAAGCCACGCTGCCACCGGAACTGAAGATTAAGCCTGTCGGCGATCAATCGATATTCGTACGCGCCGCCGTTGATGGCGTTATCCGGGAAGCAATCATTGCCGCCTGCCTGACAGGGCTGATGATCTTGATCTTTCTCGGGAGCTGGCGCAGCACGCTGATCATCGCGGTTTCCATTCCGTTATCGATTCTGACGTCGATCATCGTCCTCAGCTTTCTGCACGAAACCATCAACATCATGACTCTGGGCGGACTGGCGCTAGCCGTCGGAATCCTGGTAGATGACGCTACCGTCACGATTGAGAACATCGAGCGCTACCTCGAACAAGGCCATAATCTGCACGACGCCATCCTTGAAGGCGCGGCGCAGATCGCCGTTCCGGCTCTCGTCTCAACTCTGTGTATCTGTATCGTATTCCTGCCCATGTTTTTCCTGGGCGGTGTGGCGCGGTATCTTTTCGTGCCTCTGGCCGAAGCCGTCGTCTTCGCGATGCTTGCCTCGTACGTGCTTTCCCGAACACTGGTTCCGACGTTGGCGATGTACCTACTGAGAGTAAGGCGCCACGGACCGGTTCGCTCGCGCAACCCTCTGGTGTTATTTCAACGGGCTTTCGAGCGCGGTTTCGAGCGAGTACGCGCGGCATATCAGCTCATTTTGACGAGTTTCGTGTACCGCCGCTGGGTATCTGTACCGGTATTTCTCGGCCTTTGCCTTTGCGCATTTCTGTTAGTGCCCTGGCTGGGCCAGGACTTTTTCCCCGACACCGACAGCGGCGAGTTTATTCTGCACTTGCGCGCCAAAACGGGCACGCGTATTGAAGAAACGGCGCGGCTTTGCGACATCGTGGAGGAGGCCATCCGCCAGAACATTCCGAGTGGAGAGCTAGACAACATTCTGGACAACATCGGTTTGCCGTATAGCACCATCAATACAACCTACAGCAGGTCCGGCCTGATCGGCGCCGGCGACGCGGACATCATGGTTTCGCTGAAGCACGATCATCGGCCGACGGCCGATTATGTTCGCCAGCTCCGCAAGCAATTGCCCGGCGAATTCCCCGGCGTAACCTTCTACTTCCTGCCGGCGGACATGACGACCCAGATCCTCAACTTCGGCCTTCCCGCCCCGGTGGATATTCAATTCGACGGCAAAAATGTCCAGGCGAACCGCGAGTTGGCCGACCGCATGCTGAAACAGCTCCGGCAGGTGCCGGGCATCGCCGACCTGCGCATTCAGCAGCGGTTCGACTATCCGAAATTCCACATTGATATGGACCGCACCAAGGCCGCTCAGGCTGGCTTCACCCCGCGCGATATTGCCAGCAGCGTACTGGTGGCTCTCAGCGGCAGTTTCCAAACCACACCCACTTTCTTCCTCAACTGGGAGAATGGCGTGAATTACAGCCTGGTAACGCAGGCGCCCGAGTACGACATTCAATCGCTTCAGGACCTGCAAAACATACCGATCACGAGCTCCACCATGGTCCGTCCGGAGATCCTGGCCGATGTGGCGAAGATTACACGGTCGAACACCATGGCGGTGATTAACCACTACAACATTCACCGGGTGGTGGATATCTATGGCGCCGTGCAAGGCCGCGATCTTGGCGGAGTCGGCCGTGACATTACGCGAATTGTTGATGCGAACCGCAAGTATTTGCCGCGCGGAACCGTGGTTAACATCCGCGGGCAGCTCGAAACGATGCGCACCTCCTATCTCGGCCTGCTTTCCGGACTCGCGTTTTCAATCGTGCTCGTATACATGCTGATCGTCGTCAATTTCCAGTCGTGGCTCGATCCGTTTATCATCATCACGGCGCTTCCGGCGGCCCTCGCCGGAATTGTGCTGCTGTTCTTTTTCAGCCATACGACTTTGAGCGTTCCAGCCCTCATGGGCGCTATTATGTGCATGGGCGTCGGAACGGCGAACAGTATTCTGGTTGTGTCCTTTGCGACAGAGCGCCTTGCTGAACATGGCAACGCGATCGAAGCCGCTATCGAGGCTGGCTTTACACGCTTCCGCCCGGTGCTGATGACGGCGCTCGCCATGATCATCGGCATGGTTCCGATGGCGCTCGGCATCGGCGAAGGCGGTGAGCAAAACGCGCCGCTGGGACGCGCCGTAATCGGCGGCCTGCTATTTGCCACCGTGGCGACACTCTTCTTTGTGCCGGCTGTTTTCAGCCTTTTGCACGGCCACCGGCCGCATGGAGGCGCTCAACAACGCGCCAGCACGGATCGCGAGCCTGTTCATGTCTAATCTTTTGCCCTTAACGGAGTCCCGCAATGCCAGTCGATGAGAAACCGCAGGTCGTAAGCAACGAAGCCGCTACCGGCGGGGAGCCGCGGAGGACTCTTCGTCCGATTGTATTTCTTCCAGTCCTGCTGATCGCACTGATACTTGGCTTTTTCATCTACTCAGGGATTCGAGCCCGCACGGCGGCGGCAAAGACGCTAGCCCGCGACACACGAGCAATGGCGATTCCCACTGTCAACGTGATCTCTCCCAAGATAGGCGCTCCTGCCGAGGAGATTACTCTGCCGGGGAATACGCAAGCGTTCACCGATACTCCGATTTATGCCCGCACCAACGGCTATATCAAAGCGTGGTATGCGGATATCGGCGCTCGCGTCAAAGCCGGCCAACTACTGGCAACGATCGAAACTCCGGAAATCGATCAGCAACTGCAACAAGCCCTCGCCGATCTCGCCACCGCTCAAGCGAACTATGAGCTGGCGAAAAGCACGGCGGCCAGATGGGAATTTCTGCTGAAGACGGATTCGGTTTCCAAACAGGAGACGGACGAGAAAATCGGCGATTTGAACGCCAAGAAAGCGACCGTCGATGCCTCGCAGGCAAATGTCCGGCGCCTGGAGCAAACTCAAGGTTTTCAGAAGGTTTATGCGCCCTTCAGTGGCGTGATCACGGCCCGCAATATCGATACCGGTTCTCTTATCAACGCGGGCGCCGGCTCTCCGGGCAGCCAGTTATTTCACATCGCAGCCGTGGATAAACTTCGCGTGTATGTGGCTGTTCCGGAAGCCTATTCGCGAGCGGCGCGCAGCGGCTCCCCGGCCGATCTGACCCTGAACGAATTTCCCGGCCGCACGTTCCACGGCACGCTCGTGCGCACGTCGAATTCAATCGACCCAACTTCCCGCACATTGTTAACGGAAGTCGATGTGAATAATCCGACCGGCGAGCTTCTGCCCGGTTCTTATGTCTTCGTCCATCTGAAATTGCCATCGCAGGTCCGTGCATTCACGATCCCATCCAATACGCTTCTCTTCCGTTCGGAGGGGCTGCAGGTGGCGGTGGTTCGCAACGACCACGCCCAACTGATTCCCATCAAGATCGGACGGGACTATGGCGCCGCGGTCGAGGTGATTTCCGGATTGCGCGCCGGCGAGCAATTGATTGTAGATCCCGCCGATTCGCTGGTATCCGGGACCGAGGTGCAGGTGGTCCGCAAAGGCTCCGGAGGCACACAGGAATGAAGCCGCTGAAGCTCGGCTTACTGGCGGCATGTGGGCTGGCGCTCGCAAGCTGCACGGTTGGGCCGAAGTACGTGAAGCCGCCCGTTCCTTCCACTCCGGCGTATAAAGAACCGCCTCCGGACAGCTTCAAGGAAACGAAGGACTGGAAGCATGCTCATCCGGGCGATGCTACGCTCCGCGCGAAGTGGTGGGAAATCTTCGGTGACCCTCAACTGAACGCGCTTGAAGAACAGATCGATCCGTCCAACCAGACGCTGAAAATGTATGCGGCACGGTTCCGTGAGGCTCGCGCCGCCATTCGTTTCAATCGAGCGTCGGAGTTTCCAACCATCTCGACGGCTCCCGGCATCACGTCGCTCCGCAACTCGGCGCACCGCCCGAATTTCCCTGCCAGCGTGGCCACCGGCGCCACTAGCGACTTCGTCCTTCCTTTCGATCTGTCCTATGAAGTCGATCTCTGGGGCCGCATCCGCCGTACGGTGACCGCCGCTAAAGAAGAAGCACAAGCAACGGATGCCGATCTCGAGACCGCCAGCCTCAGCCTGCATGCCGAACTCGCGATGGACTACTTCGAGCTTCGGAGCGCCGACGCGCAGCAGAAATTGCTGGACGACACGGTTGACGCTTATACCAAGGCTCTGCAGCTTACCACCAATCGCTACCAGGGCGGCGTAGCGCCCAAATCCGATGTGGCCCAGGCGCGGACACAACTCGATTCCACGCGTGTACAGGCGACCGATATGGGTGTGCAGCGCGCGCAGTTCGAGCATGCGATCGCAATTCTGATCGGGAAGCCGCCGGCGGCGTTCAGCATCGCTCCTCAGCCGCTAAAAGTCGAACCGCCCACGATTCCGGTTGGAGTACCTTCGCAGCTACTCGAGCGCCGTCCCGATATCGCTTCGTCCGAGCGCCGCATGGCCGAGGCGAACGAGCAGATCGGCATTGCGCAGGCCGCCTTTTATCCCTCGATTGTGATCAGCGCATCAGGCGGTTTCGAAGGTAGTTCCATTTTGAATTGGTTCGACTGGCCGAGCCGTTTCTGGGCGGTCGGTCCCTCCATGCTGCAAACGCTCTTCGATGCGGGCCGGCGTCGCGCCGCCTCCGAAGAAACGGTCGCCAATTACGATGCCAATGTGGCCAACTACCGGCAGACCACGCTCACCGCTTTTCAGCAGGTGGAAGACAATCTCGCGGCGCTTCGTATTCTCGAACACGAAGCACAGCAGCAGAGAGACGCCACTTCCTCGGCGCAGGAAACTTTACAATTGTTCACCAACCGATATAAAGGCGGTGTCGATACCTATCTCCAGGTGGTCACCGCGCAGACAACGTCGCTGACCAATGAGCGCAATGACGTTGACATCCTTCGACGCCGAATGGATGCGAGCGTTCTGCTCATCAAGGCGATTGGCGGCGGCTGGAACGTCACGAACCTCCCGAGCCTGAACGCGCTGCGGTAGAAATGACGCCGGCGTTGGGCCGCCGCACGCCTCTACGCGAGTTGTACGGTTGTTCGACCCGCTCGCTTACGCGATGCGGCTCTGAGTGAAGGCAAACTGGAAACGGAGCCGCCGCACGCAAGTGCGCGGGTTGTGCCGTCGTCCGAGCCCCTCCCGGTCCCGGTTCCATGCCGGAGAGCGGACGTCCTGGCCATGGGCTTTACAAACCTTGACTCCCTTCATCCGAACCACGGGTTGCTATATCCGTCTGTAGGAGTAGGGGATGGAGAAGGAAGGATCAATCAAATGTTACGCAAAAAATTTCTCTCACTAGCAATGGGTGCGGTTTTCGGAATCGGAATGGCCGTCGCCCCGCTCGTAGCGCAGGACACAGCGCCAGGCAACGAGACTCACCAGCGGCGTCAGCCCGATCCGAAACAACAGGTCGAGAGACTCAGTAAGAGGCTAAATCTCACTGCCGATCAGAAAACTCAGTTATTACCAATCCTGACCGACCGCCAGCAGCAGATGCAAAGCATTCGTCAGGACACATCGCTTTCGCAGCAGGATCGCAGGGAAAAGATGCGATCGCTGATGCAGGACAGCAACGCTAAAATTACGGCCCTGCTGAACGACGATCAGAAACAGAAATACGCAGACATGCAACAGCACATGCGCGAGCGCCGGCAGCACCGCGGAAACAGTGGCGGTTCCGAAGGCGCGGCCCCGCAAAATCAGTAATCATCCCCCAACCGCTGAAAAGCGGAGGATGTTAACCCGGTCATCGGATCGACGTCCTCCGCTATTTTTCCAACTTGACGCTCCGCCTGCGGCATCCAATCCTCGCGCCGCATCCAATCCGCAAGGGCGCCGAGCCCCAGTCACGCTTATGTCTCTTTTCAACCCGCTGACGCTTCGCGGCGTCACGCTCCCCAATCGTATTGCGGTTTCCCCGATGTGCCAGTATTCGTGCGACAACGGTTTCGCGAACGACTGGCACCTTGTCCACCTGGGCAGCCGGGCGGTTGGCGGAGCAGGCCTCGTCTTCACCGAAGCCGCCGCCGTGGCACCCGAAGGCCGCATCTCTCCCGAGGATCTCGGCATTTGGGACGATAAACACGCGGAGGCCCTTGCCCCGATTGTGCGATTTCTGAAGACGCAGGGGTCCATCCCCGGCATTCAGCTTGCACACGCGGGCCGAAAGGCCAGCACCCATCGACCCTGGGAAGGCAACGACGCCGTGCTGCCGGAACAAGGGGGCTGGACTGACGTGTGGGCGCCGAGCCCCATCCCGTTTTCCGCCGATTATGTCTCACCGAAAGAACTTGACCGAGCCGGGATTGATCGAATCGTCAAGGCATTCACCGATTCCGCTGCCCGGTCGGCTGGAGCCGGCTTCGAGGTCGTCGAGATCCACGCCGCCCATGGTTACCTGCTGCACGAATTTCTTTCGCCGCTTAGCAACAAGCGCGCGGACGAATACGGCGGGAATAGCGAAAACCGAGCCCGTATGCTGAAACGGGTTGTGTCGGCCGTTCGCGAACGCATTCCGGAGCTGGCGCTATTCGTTCGGCTCTCGGTTACCGATTGGGTGGAAGGCGGCCTGACCGTCGAGGAATCGGTGGAAGTCGCGCGCATTGCGAAACAGGCCGGGGCTGATCTGATCGACTGTTCCTCCGGCGGCAGCGTACCCAATGCGTCAATTCCGGTGGGCGCGGGCTACCAGACGCCCTTCGCCGAACGCATCCGGCGCGAAGCATCGGTTCCGACGGGGGCGGTGGGCCTGATCACCGGGCCGGAGCAGGCCGATCACATCATTCGGACTGGCCAGGCGGATATCGTGCTATTGGCGCGCGAGATGTTGCGCGATCCTTATTGGCCGCTGCATGCGGCCGAGGAACTAAACGTGAAAATGAGCTGGCCGGTGCAGTATCTACGTGCTGCTTCCAAGGGCTCAACCGCACGCCACGGATTGACAGAACTGGAAGATTAATGCTTGCGGTTCAAGAAACGAGATTCCGCTGTATTGCGAACTTTACCAACCCGGCGAGATCGAAAATGTCCAGCTTTCGCATCAAACTGGAGCGATACGTATCCACTGTTTTAGGACTAAGCGATAATCTCGCGGCAATTTCCTTAGCGCGAACACCGTCAACGAGCAGTGTGAACACCTGGTATTCGCGGCCGCTTAGTGAATCCAGAGGATCGGAATAGCGGCGCACCGGCGAGCTTTCGGCCACCAGAGACGCCATTTCGATGGCTGGCGATACATAAATGCCGCCTTGCAGGATGTGCTGGAATGCCTCCGCCAACTGCTGGCGCGTCGAACTTGTCAAAATAAAGCCGCATGCTCCCGATCGCAGAACTTCCAGCACTGTCTTTTTGTCCTTACGGGCGGAGAGCACGGCGCAGCGGGTCTTCGACTCTCCAGCCCGGATCTGCCTGATCACCTCGATGGTGAGCAAGTCCGTCAAATCCAGATCGAGCAGCGCGATATCCGGCTTTAGCCGCTGGATGTCCGCTAGCGCCTGCTGCCCGCTCGCTGACTGAGCGGTAACGGAGCACCCCGGAATGGTGTTACAAAGAGTCGCAAGTCCTTCCAGCAGCAGCATTTGCTCTCCCGCAACCAGCACCCACGTCGGGGTTGGATCGGGGCTCGTGGCAACGGCTGTGCCCGTCGAACCGAAAGGCGAAAGTGTGTACATTAAACTCGACACGGCTTAACTATTCAAATAGTGGGCAAGCGGGTACGAAACTTCTCACCCTGGTTTAGGAATGAGAGGTTTTATCCGGGGGGAAACTGTAGGCGGGGGGCTAGGACTGTATTCTGATTAACGGTGGATCGGCGGCCCCACTGAGCGCAGCCGGGTCGTACAACAGCGGCTGTGGATCGCGCCAGCGATCCATGATGGACACCTGATGAACGCAGGAAATTGTGCAATACGGAGCGCATGTCTTTCGCGTCCTGTACTCCCGGCGTATGTTCTCCACCGTGTAGTTTTCGAGCGGAATGCCCGGCGCGCCTCTCTGCTGGGAGCAGTAATGCACAAGGCCGTCCTCGCATAGATAAAGATAGCGAGCGCCGGCACGGCACACCCACCAGTCGTTCGGCTTGCCTTCTACCAGGTTTCGTTGATATGGATTCAACCGGTTGATGCGTCCGAACGAATGCGTGGCCAGGCTGCTGATCTCATCGAAGACTTTTCGCTGCGTGGCGTTCAGGGCGCGAAGCTGCCCAAAGCCATCATGGATCACGCCGACCGTTCCCATGAACCCAAGCTCGACCGCGCGCCGCGCCACCACCGCCGCATCTTCCGGATTCGCGATGCCCGCGCCCAACACCGAATTCACGTTCACTTGAAATTCGGCGTATTCCGCCAACAACTCGAGCTTTTTATTGAGCACCTTCAGGCTCTTCTTCGAAATATCGTCCGGCATCACATTATCGATGCTCATCTGCAAGTGGTCGAGCCCTGCTTTATTGAGCTGCTTAATTCGCTTGGCGGTGAGCAGATATCCGTTCGTGATCAGGCCGGCCACAATGCCATGGCCGCGAACCCGGGCAATCACCTCTTCCAGATTCGGATGCAGAAGCGGTTCCCCACCGCTCTGCGTAATAATGCTTGTTCCGAGTTTCGCGAGCAGATCCACCCGCCGCAGCAGTTCCTTCACCGGAACCGGCGGCGACGTGCTGTCGTATTCGTTGCAATACCGGCAGGACAGATTGCACCGACGGGTCGGGATCATATGGACAAGGACCGGATGATCCCGCGAGACGAGCCCCTTAGCAATCAACCGCGTCACCCGAAGCTTTAAACCCAGCGAGTGGATTGTCCGGCGATTCATGAAGAACCCTGACCTCAGTATAGATTCCGGAATTACTCCGCACACCCGAGATGTTGACAGGTCGATATTTGAAATGGGATCGGCTTAGAGGGACGGGCATGCTCCCAATCCGGCACGAAGTTGGTGTCCGTTGTAGGGTCGAAGCATGTCTCGACGGCCTTCGATGTGCTCGTTCATCCGATTTCAAGCGTTCGAATCATGAGCTTTACAGGATCCGTCGCCAATATCAATCAAGCTTTGGAGAAACAGCTTTTCCACCCTGGTCTGGAAATGGCGGCTCAACATCACAACTCCAATTCTGCGGACGGCGTTCTTGTTCGACAGCGGTACGAATTTGCATCCGCGGACCGGCTGCACTGCCATTTTGGGCACGGCCGAGATGCCCATTCCAGCCGACACCATTCCTAAGATGGTTGCGAACTGGCCGCTTTCAAAAACCACATTGGGCGCGACCTTCGATTTTCGGCAGAGGGCAAGTGTATTGTCGCGGAAACAGTGCCCCTCTTTCAGGAGCAAAAAAGGCTCCTTGCGGAGTTCTTCCAGCCGAAGCGATTTCCGGTTCGAAAGAGGATGCCGATCGGGAAGAACAATTAGAAAGGGTTCTCGAAACAGATCGAGCGAAATCAATTCGGTTCCGCGAACGGGTAACGCGGAGACCACCATGTGCACGGCGCCGGCATGCAGGCGTTCGAGCAGCACCTGGGTTGTATCCTCGACAATTTTCATGGAAATGCCGGGGTGACGACACGAGAAGTCGTTGAGCACCGGCGGTAGCAGGTAAGGAGCTATGGTGGGAATGGCGCCAATGGCCAGTTCGCCATTGTCCTTGCCGCTCATTTCAATAATCTCTGTTTTAGCGTCCGAAAGCTCTCGCAGGATTCGTTCCGCCTTCGGCAGGAAGGTGGAACCGAAGGAAGTAAGCCGTACAGACCGTGGAAATCTGTCGAAGAGTTTGGCGCCCAGTTCGGTTTCGAGCTTCAGGATCTGCTGCGACAAGGAGGGCTGCGCGACGCGCTCTGCCAGAGCCGCGCGCGTGAAGGTCCCATTTCGCACAACCGCACAAAAGTAGCGCAACTGATGAATTTCCATGCAGCCCGCCTCGGTCCGCTGATGATGGTATCAGTTTTCAAACCTATCGGCGGAATAGGAAACATATATTGGACCTATGGCGGCGTTCGATCTACCGTTGGCTTAGAAAGGAAATCTGCCCATGTCCGCAGGAGGAACTGTCCAACCTGGCGATGTGAATCAACGAGTCGGCGTAGAAGTAATTCGAGCCCGTGGCGTCGACGTGGAGAAATTAATCAAACTTCTGGTGGCAAACGCCGCCGCCGAGTTTTCGAGTACATATTATTACTACACGATCCTGCGAATGCATCTCGCGGGTCATGAAGATTACAAGGAAATTTGCGAGGACGCCCGGCTCGAAGACCGGGCGCATTGGGAGCTGATCGTTCCGCGCATCTATGAGCTTGGCGGTAGCTTGCCAAACGATCTGAAGGCATTTCACGATCAAGCCGGCTGCACACCCGCGAAGCTTCCCGATCCGCCAACCGCGGTCAACATTTTGACGCTGTTGCTCGAGTCGGAGCGGTGCGCGATCAGAAGCTGGACCGCCGTTTGCGACATGACCTTTGGAAAGGACCCGCGAACTTACGACATGGCCGCACGAATTCTGAACGAAGAAGTTGAGCACGAGGCATGGTTTATCGAGCTTCTCGCGCACGAGAGGGATGGCCGCTCGATACCATCCGGCCATTTCCGCCGCGGAGAACCGGGCGAAGCGCCATACAGCAAGAAC
Organism: Bryobacterales bacterium KBS 96; assembly: GCA_000381625.1. Lineage (GTDB taxonomy): Bacteria > Acidobacteriota > Terriglobia > Bryobacterales > Bryobacteraceae > KBS-96. The sequence continues at coordinate 3,273,816 of KB906767.1, read as the reverse complement.
CGGCGTTTCTACAATCCGTAATAGCCAGTATTTGGAGATCTCGCGAGATGCGCTCTGAATGACCGATTCAGCTCTCCATCTGGTCGTCCTCGAAACACCGGATGGGGAGCGATCTATTCGTTGCCGCGAAGACGAATACGTGTGGGATGCGGCATTCCGCCAGGGAATTACGCTTCCTTCCATTTGCCATCAAGGCACATGTCTGACGTGTGCATCGAGACTCCTCAGCGGCACGGTCGATCAAACGGCGGCGCGGGCGTATTTTGATGTCGATAAGGAAGCGGGCTTCGTTTTACCCTGCACAGCCAGGCCATTAAGCGATCTGCGGCTACGCACTCATCAGGCTGAGCCCATGCGAGCCTTCCGATTGAAGCTTGGGCTGCCTTCGCCCTATTCCTAAAGCAATCACTCTAGAGTCAGCGGCTTTCCAGTGTGGCGCTTTTCGCGAGTCTTTCGCCTAGTTCCGTCCGAGAAGCTTATCGCCCGTGCTCGGCCATTCCCCCCAACGGCATGAGGCTTTACATTTTGCTCGAATGGCTCGTTGCTGAATAGTCGAGTCAACCTGCCGCGTTGTACCGCAAACGTTTGTGCCGCCTGCTCCTTCGCGGAATGCGTGCCGGCGACTCGGCGCCGGGGTGCGAGTAACGCGGGGGGAATCTGATGCAAACCGCCTCTGGGCTCAAACGTGACCCCAAGCACGGACGAGGGCGCATCTCTCTCTCAGCGAACAACGGCCGCGGATTGGCAAGATGTTTTGTGCGATGCTTCGCATTACCTCCTGAGGGGGCAGGGGTTCGAAGGCGTTCCGGCCACCCGGTCAAAACTCAGTAAATCAGGCGTAAGCCCAGGCGCAAATTCGGCTGCCGCTGTCGTTAAAGTACTATTCGCTAACGGCATCTTTTTGCGGATTTATTCCAACTCACGTTCATGTTGCGATCACGGCAACGGCACGATGAATTTAAAGCGACTTAACTCTAGCATTTGTAAGGAGGGTTATTTATGCCGCGCATTTCAGGTAACACTTCAATAGCCTGAGCAAATCGAGCACATCACTGAGGCCACCAATCTTTCGCCAACATGTCCGCAAAAAAGTATTCCCGATAACGCCTGGAATGATACCGAGCTAGAAACCTACAAACGTTCATTGCTAAGGGCCAGCCGTTAACATCGGGCATAAGTGAACTTAGTATCTAGCTAAAACTTTCTTGCATAATCTAGCATTGACGACATAGGCTTCCCATGTTAGTCTCTTTTCGATTAATAGCCGATTAGGGATCGGTTACAAAGGGTGGTTCGAATGTTGGCGAAAAGAAGAGAGTTACGCCAACACTTCGATCGGACGGCAATAGAGCGGAAACGTAGATTTACGGCGAGGCGACATGTGTCCTTAGGGCCAGTTATGTCGCATTCGAGAGATCGGGAACGGTAGCTGCCATTCAGGCAGCCTCGGTTCTCTATCTAGGCGCGTAGCTTTGCTACTTACCGAGGCCGTAGTGTGTCCGGTGGCTTGGGTAAGCGCGCTTGGTCGCGGGAAGTGCCTGCGACGGGGGAGAGATGAGCATTGCTTTTGCCTTTGTGCATCACGCGAACCAGTACCTGATCACGGAGGGGTACGACAATCGGCACGGCCTGCGGGCCGCAGTTGGCTCGATTGAGAGTAAGTCGGGCTTTTCGTGGATACTAGAGCTGCATCGCCGTTTTAACATTCCCCTAAATCTTCACCTGAGCGGCACGCTGATAGAAGCCATCGCCTGGCATCAGCCGGAATTCCTGGTGCTTGTTCGCGAGCTATTGGACATTGGGCTTATCGAACTCGTCGGGAGCTGCTATGCCCAAAATATTATGCGCTTCTTCAGCTATGAGCATAACTTCAAGCAGCTCAATGAAGAACTATTGCTCTACAAAATCCACTTGGGCGTCGATCCCGTCTCGGTGAAGGTGTTCTGGCCGCCAGAGCGCGTTTGGGATACGCCGCGCATGGCCCCAGTGCTCAGGGACTGCCGCTTGCTGAATCACGGGTATCAATACGTCCTTTTGGACGATCGACTGCTGCTGCCGGGCGGTGGCGTCTCTTCTCCGCGTAAGATTTACGATCGAAATCCGCGAAGCGACGCGGAACTCTTTCAGGCATGCACGATTCAGGACGGGCAGGGCCTCGTCGCGCTACCGATCGCTACTCGCTTGCGCCTAAACATTCCGCCCGGCAGCCAGAGGCAGTTTGACGAATTGCGCGAGCACTGCCGCTGGCTCACAGCGCTAGACGACAACTCCTCGCTCTTCCGCTCTCCGATTGCGATCTATGGCGACGACATGGAGAAGGCTGCGGGTTTGGGCGCGTGGAGCACTGAGGGGCCGGAACAGTTTGAATCCGTTCTCCGCTGGATAGGAGAAATGCCTTCCATTAAGCCCGTGCGAATCTGCGATTGCACCGTGGTTGGCAAGCCGGCCGATCCGCGCCAAATCGACGTGGGAACGTTTCTGGAATTGGCTAATCACTTTGCGGCTGGCGAAGGATACGAGAAGTGGTATTTCGATCCGCAGTGGGACCGGTACCGGGAATACTTTTCCTGGGCGGAAAAGCGCGTTGAGCAGTTCTCGTTATCGGGAGCCGAGCTGGCGCTGGTCGATCTGGCGGAAAAGCATTTAATTGCGTCGAGTTGGGAAAGCGCCTGGCACACACCGCCGGAGGGTCCGTTTGGCAACCCGGATTGTTACGGCCAGCCGAGTCCTTGGATTCAGGCGCTCGGCAGCCACTGCCGGCACGCCGCGGTGATCGGCGAAGCGGCATATTGGGCAACCCACCACGACGGACAGGCGCACGCAACGCTACGTGATATCGACGCCGATGGTGAAGAGGAACTGGTTCTAAAAAACGATAAGTTGTTCGCGGTGATTTCTCCGCGATGGGGTGGGCGCCTGGTCGCCCTATTCGATCTGGCAGGTACGCCGGCAACCATGGTCGTCGGTAATCCATCCGACGACTGGAATTGGATGGAGGAACTAAATCGCTTTATGGAACTTCCTCCGAATCATCCCGGCGCGCTGGCCGACTTTGGCTTCGAACACGATGCTTACCGGAGCCGCATCCACCGCGCCTCCGGCGCAGATGTCGATGTCGAGATGGAAAACATCGAAGGTGCAAGCGCGGCACGCGGACTGACGAAGCACATTCGCCTCTATCGTGGTGAAAGCCGCCTCGAAGTGCGCTACGCACTGCCGGAATCCATTACGGCGATATCCGTGGATTTCGCGTTTTCTCCGGACTACTTGAACTTGCTGCGCTACGGGCGCGGGCTGCTGACCCCCTTCGAAAGCGAAGGTTGCCGGGGCTGGAGCGCCAATTCGACTGCGGTATGGGTACGCGAGGACCAAGGCGGTCGCTTGTCGTGGTCGTGGCCATTTTCCGATAACACGGGGCATAAGGCCTGCCTGCGACTCTCCACTTTTTCCGGTAAAGAATTTGCGATTTCAATTGGAGTGAGCAGAATATGAGGACAACTGGATCAGCTTCGTCGTTCAATGGTTCCGGTTCTGTGGCTACACGGGCCACAACGAAATTCGGTGTGCTCGCGCAGTGCCGGTCCGTGCAAATTGAGGCGATTATCATTGGTCTCGCCGCAGTGGCCCTGAGGTTTGTACCTCACGCACGCATCCTGCCGCACCTCCATAATGCCGTCCACGTGGCCGCCCGATCTCATGTCGCGCACGCCCACATGCCGGCGCTGCTATTGCTATTTACATTGCCACTGCTGGGGCTAATCGCCGGCGCGGTTTCCATACGCCAGCAAATAGGCGATCCGAGTTTCCGTTCGCGGCTGGGCATGACTTTCGCCGAGGGCTTCACAATCGAGAGCTTCGATGTGCGGGCGATGCGCCGCCGGCCCGGCAGCCGTCATGTGTTCTCGTTCGAGATCGTTGCAGCCAACCCGCTCACAGGCAAGCAGAGTTCGATCGCGCTCGTTTGCAAGCGGGATACCACGAGCGCCGCCGGAAAGGCGATCAGGGAATTCGAAGCCATGCGACTGCTCTGGGACAGAGGTTTCGGCCGGGACGAACAGTTCAAGATTCCGGAGCCGGTTCAGCACTTCCCCGACCTCAGCCTGATTCTGCAGGGTAGAGCGCGCGGCTCGAAACTCCGCACCTATCTGGGAAGAGCCAGCGAAGCCTCGCTCAGACACATGCGCATGACGGGTCTTTGGCTGGCGAAGCTGCACAGTCTCCCAATGGCATCGACCCAGGCGTGCGCCTATGCGGACGATACTACTGTGCTTCGAGTTCATGTCGCGGCGCTCAGAGCGGACCAACCGGGATTCGCGGGCGAACTGCTTGAGCGAGCCGCTGTCGTCGAGCAAGCCTTCGCCGGCTTTCAAGATGTGCCGGCCGCGATGGTGCACGGCGATTTCCATCCAGACCACATTTTTGTGGACAAGGCATGTATCACGGTGATCGACTTCGAACGATTTTGCGTGGGCGATCCCGCCCGGGATTTGGGCTCCTTCATCGCGCACATGCGCACGATGGCGGGTCTCTCGGGCCGTTCACCGGACGCCGCGAATCGGGAAATCTACGCTTTCCTTACAAGCTATTTTCGCGCGATCCCTCGTATGCAGGCGGCGATCATTGCTGGGCGGATAGCTCCGTACGCGACGCTGGCTAGCATCGAAGCGCTTTATTATGTCGCCAGCGTCCTGAAAGTCACCGATTCGGATCGCCTCGCAATGTACGCGAACTGCGTGCGCGAAGCGGCGTCGTGCGCGGCCGAATTCACCACTGCTCTAGAAGCCGGCCAAGCTGCGTCAGCCTAGAAAATTCATTTGGGAGAAACACAACGATGCGACCTGGAACCAGATTCGAACGGCTGAATTGGAAACAGCGCGAAGCGGAGGTCTTCGCCAACCACGATATCGCCGCGCAATACATAGCATCGCTGGAGATGAAGTTTAACGGCGCTTGGAGGCCGTCGGGTTGGAACGTCGAAGTTGTTCGATCTAAAGCCACTGACCGGATCACGCTGCGCTATGTCTCCGACGACGGCGCCGTGGTCTATGGCAAGGCCTATTTTGACCGGTTGCTGGGGCGCGAAACCTATGATTCGCTTGCCTATCTTTGGAAAAACGGCTTTGCTGCCGGCTCCGGGCTCGAGATTCCCGAGCCGCTGATCTTCGTTGAGGAAGCGAATATGTTGCTGATGCGGAGGGCCGCCGGCACGCCGTTGAGTGACTTGGCCGCCGCGGCGCCGCTCGATGAGGTCCTTCCTGCAATTCGCGCAGCCGCCCGCTGGCTGGTGAAGTTTCACGCCGCCGACATTCATGGTCTTCCGATCCAATCCCCGTGCGAGGGAATGGAAATTCTGGATATTGCCGACGCGCTCGCAAAAGTCGCGGCCGAGTGCCCGGGCTGCGCCTCCTTTTTCATTGGCATGCTTCACGATCTGCACACCGTCGCGCCGAGGAGCAATATTTCGGTGCGGCCGACGCCGGTACACGGGCAGTTCCGCGCCGCGCATGTCTTTATCGAGTCCAACCGCGCAACCGTCATTGACATTGAAAAGATTTGCTTGTCCGATCCGGCCAAGGACGTCGCGCGCTTTGTCCATGCTCTGAAGAAGAATTGTTTAGAGGAGAGCGGAGATGCGCAGCGGGCCGAGCAACTTGCCGGGGAGTTTGTTGCCGAATACCGCCGGATTGCAGATTCGAATCTTGAAAATCTGGATTACTTCCGTGCGCTACTGGCGTTCAAAGCGTTGGCGAAGCTCTTGAAGAGCAGGAAAGTGAACGAGGAGAAGCGGCAAGCGATCGGCGAACTGTATATCGCGGAGTTCGAGACGGCGACGCGCGCACGGTCAGTCCAGACCGCCGCCGCCTAACGCCGGTAAGCGATATCGCGGCAACGAAGGGATATGCAATGGGCGCCACTGGTCAGACAACCTCATTTCTCACGCGGCGGTTGGCGCTGCCGCCGGCTCCGCTCGCTACCGCATCGTTCGATAGAGAAGGGCTTGCGCGGAAGGCCGCAGACTTCACTACCCCGGAATTCATCGGAACTCAAATTGTTCCGCTGATTCGCATGGAACGGAACGGCCATTGCACGAACTGCCGTTCGAATGTCGTTCAGAATACCGGAACTGGCCGCCTCACGCTCCGGTATGACTTCGGGCCGGAGGATGTTTTTTTCGCTAAACTCTACTCCGACGATCTCGGCCCACACTGTCACGAGATTAATCGCGCGCTCTGGGAATCCGGGTTCAACGCCTCCGCCTATTACCGTGTGCCGCAACCGATTGGCTTTCTCACCGATCACAATCTGCTTCTCATGCGGTGCGTGCCAGGAATCGCGCTCGGCGCCGCATTCGACGGGCACGCCGCAGTGGATCTGGTTGCAGGCAGCCGAGAGGCGGCTAAATGGCTCGCCGCCATGCACCGGTCTTCGCTAACGACAGGTTCTCCGGATTCGGATTGGGAGTCGCTGAAGCTTTTTCGAATGGCGACCCGCCTGATCAAGGCCGTGGCGGTTCGCCCGGAAAAGCTCGACGCCATCCGCGAGTTGATGAACATGCTCGAGAAACGTATCGCGAAGCTGCCGGAACCCAGGCGATTCGTTTTCACTCACGGCCGATACCATCACGACCACATATTCGTGAGTGCGGACGCAATCGCCGTAATCGATCTTGACCGCTGCCGGCTTTCCGACCCCGCCAAGGATGCCGCCGAATTCGTGCGCGTTCTACGGCTGACTGCCTTCAAAGAAGGTTTTGATATGGGCCGCGCCGAAAACGCGACAGCAGCCTTTCTCAGCACATATCTCGCTGAGATTCCCGAAGCCGCGGCGAGCCTGGGCTGTTACTGGGCTGCTTTTGTGTTTCACAGTTTTCTCGGCGGATTGAAGCAGGGCCGCGCTAAAGGCACGCGGAGCTGGGAAGAGCTGATGCCGTTTTACGTGAGCGAAATCTCGCGCGCTTTGGATTTCAGCCGATGAACACCGATGCCAAAGCCCGGAATGAAGAGAAGCCGCGCGGCCGCAGCCGACGTAAGGCACGGCGAGGCACATTCCTGCGCCTGTTCGGCTACGCGGCCCGCGTATGGCCAATCTTGGCGACTCTGGAGTTCTGCATTGTCGGCAGCGCGCTGCTGGATCTTGCCAGGCCCTGGATTATCGGTTTTCAACTTTTTGATCTCGTCATCCGGAAACAGGATCTCAGCCGGCTTCCTTTTGTCATTCTGCTGCTCACAATCTGCTTCGTCGGCCAGCAGATTCTCGATTTTGGAGCGGACGTCTTACAGGAACTCGGGAACCAGCGCCTTGTCAGTCGAATCCGTTGCGATCTCTACGAGCACACGATGGCACTGCCCGTGAGCTTTTTCGATCGTGGCCGCACAGGAGACTTGCTCGCTCGTGTCACCGGCGACATCGATACCGTCGAAAGCTTTCTGGATACGCTGACGCAAAATATCGGATCGCAGTTCATTACGCTGGCAGGGACACTGGCGGCAATGTTTGCGGTAAGCACCAGGCTCACATTGTTCCTTTTGCCGACGGTAATCGCGCTCGCCTGTTCCGTGTTCTTCTTCCGCAAACCGGTGAAACGGTTTTCGCGCGGCGTGCGGAATATCAATGGCGATATGGCAAGTTTGGCCGAAGAGGCCATCGGCGGCGTTCGCGTCGTAAAGGCCTTCTGCGGCGAAAAGTTTGAACTGGATCGTTTCTCCGGGAAATGCAAGGAACTGCTGAGCGGCCGCGTGCGGCTAAAAACGCTCTCGGCTATCTACTCGTCAAGCGTCGAGTTTTGCGTATTTACCGGCACGTTGATAGTCGTTTGGTTTGCGCCGCCCTGGGTGGTCGCGGGGAACGCGCTCACCGTCGGAGGGCTGGTCGCCTTTTTTACCTACACAAGCAAGCTGTACAGCCCGGTGAAGGCCCTCAGCAAGATGAACCTTTCGATGCAGAAGATCCTTGCCGCCGGCGACCGCGTGTTTGAGGTGATGGACATACAGCCGGAAACCGCCGGCGGTGCCGAGCAGCTTAGAGAGCCGGGGTTATCCGGAGCACTGGCCCATGGCGATTCCGAACCTGGTTCTCTGCCCCAATCGGGCGATATCCGGTTTGAGAACGTGAGCTTCGGCTATGACCCTGGCCATCCGGTGCTTAAAAATTTCTGCCTGCACGTGAAGCCCGGCGAAGTGGTTGCCCTGGTTGGTCCGAGCGGCGGCGGCAAAACGACCATAGTCAATCTGTTATTGCGCTTTTACGAGCCCACATCGGGGCGCATCCTGATCGACGGCGTCCCACTTAATCGAATTCCGTTGCAGCAACTCCGCCGGCAGATCGGCATTGTTTCCCAGGAAATTTTCCTATTCTCCGGCGCGGCCCGCGAAAACATCGCTTACGCCAGCCCGGATGCCAGTGACATGGAAATTGTCCAGGCCGCGCGAGCCGCGTACGCACACGATTTTCTCTCCGCATCGTCCGATGGCTATCTGACTGAAGTAGGCGAGCGTGGTTTACAGCTATCCGGCGGTCAGCGGCAGCGCATCGCCATCGCGCGAGCGATTCTGCGCAATCCACGCATCATGATTTTCGACGAGGCCACATCGCATCTGGATTCCGAGTCCGAGCAGGTCATCCAGGAGGCGCTCGAAAACGTGGCCGAAGGCCGCACGATATTCGTGGTGGCACACCGCTTCTCGACGATACGCCGCGCCGACAAGATCGTGGTCATTGAAAACGGAAAGGTAATCGAAGCCGGCCGTCATGACGAACTCCTCGCGCACAACGGCGCCTACCGCAGAGTTTATTCGCTTCAAGTGGAGTTGCCCAACCAAACCTGTTAGACAGTCTCGATGACTCGAAGAAAGGAAGAGAGATGCGGGGTATGAACATAGGCCGAATCGGATCGCTCCGAACATGCGCGAGTTTGGCGCTCGCGCTCCTCGCGACCATTGGGCCTACCGTGGCGCAGTTGCGCGCAGCCCAGAAGGATCTCTTCAAGGATGCACCGCTAAGAAACTATGGAGTAATTTGGCCGCACGAACTTACCCGTTCCGGCCTCCCGCGCGATGAGCAGGGGTGGATTTGGCTTCGAGAGCAGGGCGTTCGAAGCATTGTCACCTTCCGCACCGAGCACGAGGTTAATTATCGGAAATTTGGTTTCAAAAACGTGATGCGAATACCGCTCACCGGTTCCATCATGCCCACGGAAAAACAAGCGGTCGAATATCTGAAGTTTATTCAAGACCCGGCGAATCAACCCGTGCACATTCACTGCGCCGCCGGGCGAAGCCGTACCGGGCTGATGGCCGCCCTGGCTCGCTATTCGATTGATGGTTGGTCGCTCGATAGCGCTCTTGACGAAGCCCGCCAATACCGCGATGGCAAGCAGCTTTCCGCTGCAAGAATGGCGTGGCTTCGCGCTTGGGCAAAGGCTCATCCGCCCGGCAGTTTCAAGGTGGACCGCTAGCGGGAGATCGGATGTTCGCTAAGAGGTGAAATATGCAAAAGGTTGCCCTCATTTTCAGTTGCTTTGTTGCCGGGCTGTTTGCTCCCATGTGGGCGATCGCGCAGACGGCACCGCCCACACCGTCCGCTACTTCCTCGCGCGCTACTCCTTCGCGCCAGGGGACCGCTGCGGCACGCGAAACAGGCGCCGCATTACGAATCTGTGGAGTTGTGCGCACTTCGGAAGGTCTCGCCGTTCCTGGCGCGGCGGTTCGTCTGTCACGTTTGCCGGCGGGAAATATCTGGGAAACCTCGACGGATGAGACAGGCAATTTCTGTGTGCCCGGTCTTTCCGCCGGCCGGTATCGCATTGAGGCGCACCAGATCGGCTTAGGAGCTGCGCTCTGGCAAACCGAGGTCGGGACCGGCCCCGCTCAATCAGCGGTTCCGCGAAAAGTCGAGCTCACGCTCAGCCGTCGCACATCTATCGGAACGCCAGCGGATGTAAATGTTTCTTCTAAGCCATCGGGCCCCAAAGAAAAAGTAGAATCGGCAAATAACTCACCAATCGTGGAGCCGGCTCGAGAATCCAATGGCGAGCCCCAAGCCACCAGGAGACATCACACTCGCAAGGCTGGCATTCCCGATCGCGCGGGTGATAGCAACTCCACCAAGGCTGGCCGCCGCAAAGGCAATAGCGACGGTTTCGAGCAGGTGGAGCCAACCGGAATCCTCATGGCCAACTCAGATCCAGGTCAGCAGGCCGCAGTTTTGACGCCGCCTTCGGCCAGCCAAAACACCCAAACTCTTTCGGCCGACTCGTATCTGATCAGCGGCGCTGTCGGACGTGGTTCAACGGCCGGGCTCGCAGATCCGAGCGATAACGACGATGCTATGTCCACCGATAACACGAGTAATAAATCCGGCAAACATCATAGCCACGGAGGCCATTCCAAAAGCGCGAAAGGCTTGGCGCACGCGAGCCCTTTTAGCAACGGCGCTCCCGCCGATAACCTCACAGGCGGTGTTGTTGATTTAACTATTCGGGACAAGATCAAGCATCTGGGATCAAATCAAGTTCATCTTACGCTTTACAATTACTACGACACCTCCACATGGGACGCGCGTAACTACGCTCTTACTGGTGTGCCGGCGCCGAAAATTGCGCATTTCAACGAGCGTTTCGGCATGAATTTAGGCGGGCCGCTCACGATTCCCAAGCTGTATGACGGCAGGGATCGCACGTTCTGGTTTGTCAATTACCAACTCAACCGCCGCACGGATGCGAGCGATCTGTTCGAAACAGTCCCAGGCGTGCCGGAGCGCACCGGCAATTTCTGCGATCGGGGAAGTCAATTATTCGATCCTCTAACAGGCCCGGACGGGCCACGCCAGCCGTTCGGGTGTGCAATTCCAGCCTCGCGTCTCGATTCCACTGCATTGAAGCTGATGCCCTTGATTCCGGAGCCAAATCTCCCCGGTTCGATCCTGAACTATCAACGTCAGGCTCGCGTACCTACTTCGGCGGATATTGTGAATGCCCGTTTCCTGCACTCCATCTCTCCGCGCTTCAATATCCTCGGCGTCTATAACCTCGTACAAGCCCGCGCCACATCCATAACCAGTTTCCCCTCGCTTTCCGGGAACGCGGCCACCCGCGATCAGAACATCACGCTGGGCTTAACGCAAAACTGGACTCCGCGTCTGATCAACGAGACGAAAGTTAATTTCAACCGCAACCGCAACCAGATATTCAGTACAAATGCGTTCACGAATAATGTTGCCGCCCAGGCTGGTTTCACCGGCGTCTCGACAGCGCCTATCGACTACGGCGTGCCGCTTATCACGTTCGCCAATTTCGCGGAACTTGCGGACCCGGCTGCACTATTGGTCCGCAACCAGACCCTGCGTGCGTCCGACAGCCTTTCTTATACGCTCCGGAGGCACACTATTAGCGCCGGCGCGGAGGTACGCCGCAGGCAATTGAATACCTATACCGATCCGACGGCGCGTGGCGTGTATTCGTTCTCCGGTCTGATGACCAGCCAGCTTGACGACTCGGGTAAGAGCAACCCCGCTACCGGTCTGGACTTTGCGGATTTTCTGCTCGGGTTGCCCGAGAGCACGAATGTTCAATTCGGCACGAACAGCAACTACGGTCGAAGCTGGCAGTTCATCTCGTATCTGCAAGACGACTGGCGCGTGAAGCCGCGCTTTTCGGTCAATTATGGGGTCCGCTATGAACTGAGTACGCCATTTACCGAAAAAAACAATCACCTTGCAAATTTACTCATGAATTCCGGGGTTACTCAGGTCGCTGTGGCCGTGCCGGGCCAGCCAAATCCCTTCGGGGCCCTTCTGCCCGATTCACTAATCCGAACTCGGTATGCCGACTTCGCTCCACGCGTAGGCATCGCCTGGAGGCCATTCGATCATGCCGGGCCGGTGGTGCGCGCCGGTTACGGAATGTTCTATAACGGGTCGATTTACGACAGCCTTTTTACTGAAATGCTAAATCAGCCGCCGTGGGCGACATCGCGCACGCTTGTCACGTCGCCCGCGCAGCTACTAACGCTCCAGAACGGCTTCCCCGCTTCTCCGCCCGACGCCGTCAATAACATCTACGGCGCGGACCCGAATTACAAGGTCGGCTACGCTCAGATCTGGAACCTCTCCGTCGAGCAACAGTTCGGGTCAAGTTATGTGGTCGAGTTACTCTATACAGGAGTAAAGGGCACGCACCTGGATCTTCTCGCAGATCCGAACCAGGCCGCGCCCGGTAGCGTTGTTGGATCCGACCAGCGCCGGCGCATCCCCAATGCCCCGGGATTCGAATATGAAACGTCAGGAGCTGATTCCACTTATAACGGTTTCCAAGCCCGGGTACAGAAGCGGATGTCCAACGGCATGCGCTTTCTCTTTCTGTACACTCTTGGCCACTCGATCGACAATGCCAGCATCATCGGTGTCGGCCACGTCAGCGGTCTCGTTCAGGACTACAACAACTTTAGTGCGGAGCGGGGCAATTCCTATTTCGACATCCGTAACGACTTCCGCACCTGGTTCTACTATGACCTGCCGTTCGGCGGACGCAGACGCTGGCTGCGCAGCGGAATCGGCGCCAAACTGCTTGGCAACTGGCAGTTGAGCGCGAACACGCTGGTAAACAGCGGGAACCACATCACGCCCTATATCACCGCGCAGAACACGAATGGCGTCGGTCCTCTTTTCTCGCAACGTCCGGATCAGATTGGCAATCCCAATCTGTCTGCCGGTCAGCAGACGAACAACCGTTTCTTCGACGTTTCCGCTTTTTCCTTGCCGCAAGCCAACAGCTTCGGCAATGCGGCCCGAGGCTCGATCGTGGGACCTGGCTTTTTTACCGTGAACGCCTCCTTCGGGCGCCGCATGCACTTCGGCAGAGATGACCGTTGCCAGTTTGAGCTGCGGTGGGAGGTTCAAAACCTGACGAATTCAGCGAGCTTCTCCAACGTCGTCACTGTTATCGATGCTGAAGATGCCGGAGTTGTCACTGGAGCCAAAGCGATGCGTTCGATGGATGTTTTTTTGAGGTTACGTTTCTAATGCGCCGCATAATTGCAGTACTCGCCGCGGTTTCGATGCTGATTCCGGCCGGGGCCGCCCCACAGGACCAGGGGCAAAAGGTAAGCAAGGAACGCAATCCGCCCAGCGGCCCGGGTGGACAGGACGATTCCGGAGCAGTCACCATCCGCTCGTCTGTAGATCTGGTGTTAATCGACGCGAGAGTCACCGGAAAATCAGGCAAGCCCATCCTTGGCCTGAAACCGGAACAATTTTCGCTGACCGAGGACGGTAATCCGCAGAAGATTTCGTCACTCGACTACAACAACATCGAAGCTATAGAGAAGGCCGATGTTCAACACGCCCAACCGATTGTCGTGCCGATGGGCACAGTTCCGGCGCCAACACCGGAGACCATCCGCGCAGCCGTGCGCGACCATCGGCTCATCGTCATCTTCTTCGATCTGACGGCCTTGCATCCCGACGATCTCCTCCGCGCGCAAGAAGGCGCGGAACTCTACGTCCGCGAACAAATGTCGCCGGCGGACCTCGTTGCATTGGCCGTTTTCGGCAATCAACTCAGGGTGCCGGTTCACTTCACCAACGATCGCGACGTGCTGATGCGCACAATCCAGAAGCTGCGCGCCGGTAAAGATGCAAACCTTGCCGACATGGCCGACGCCGTAGCCCAGCCTGGTGAAGATACAACCAGCGAAGATACCGGCGCGGCATTCACGGCGGACGAAACCGAATTTAATATCTTCAACACGGATCGGAAACTTGCCGCGCTGCAATCGCTCTCGGTATTACTCCGCGACATCCCGGGACGGAAATCCGTAGTCCAGTTCACCGGCGGCATCACGCAAACCGGAGAAGAGAACCGTGCGCAGCTTCTTGCGACCACCGACGCCGCGAACCGCGCTAACGTATCTTTCTACACGGTGGACGCGCGAGGTCTCTTCGCCATGCCTCCGGGTGGTGAGGCGCGGGTGGGATCGTCCGCGGGCTCCGCAATGTTCATTGGCGGGGGAAAGCCCACAATCGCCCACCAAGCCAGCCGCGCCATCTTCAGCGGTTCCGAAGTGTTTCACGAGAGCGCTTCCCGGCACAACTCGCGCGAGACACTTTCCACTCTTGCGGCCGATACCGGCGGGCGATCATTCTTTGACCTCGGCGATTTCTCGAATGTCTTTAAACGGATTCAATCCGATTCTCCCGGCTATTACCTCATCGGTTACTACAGCGCCGACACTCGCATGAACGGAGCCTGGCGCCGCGTGAAGGTAAAGGTAAACGTACCTGGAGCCCGCGTCATATCGCGCCCTGGCTATTACGCACCGCGCGATTCCTCTCTGGCCAAAGTCGAAGACCGTGAGCGCGAACTCATGGATGCGCTACGCGACGATGCGCCACGGGTGGAACTGCCTGTGGCCCTCGAAACATCCTACTTCCGGCTCAGCAACAAGGACATATTCGTTCCTATAACAGCCAAGTTACCTTCCAGCGCATTGCAATGGGCTCAAAAACGTGGACGCCATCAGGCGGTTTTCGACTTCGCCGCGGAGGTTCGAGATGCGGCCAGCAATAAGCTGGTCTCGGCTCTCCGCGATCAGATTACGGTGACGCTCGGCGCCGATCGGTTCAGCGAGTTGCGGAAGCAGTCGCTGGTCTATCAAGGAGGCGTCGTGCTCGGCCCCGGCAATTATAAATTGAAATTCCTGGCGCGCGAAAACGAATCGGGCCGTATTGGGTCCTTTGAGGAAGACCTGAACCTGCCCGTGTCGCAGCCTCAAGCGCTCGAGCTTAGTCCGATGCTCTTATCCGGCCAAATCGAAGCAGTCCAGAAAACGCCGGAGGTCTCGAAAAGGACTCTTGGACGCGAGGTAAGGCTCAAATCTTCTCCGCTGGAATTTTCCGGCGAGCGCATCGTTCCCAGCGTGACGCGTGTTTTCACGACACGGCAGCAGCTCTATGTGTTTTTCCAGGCTTACCTGCCCGCTAAAGTCGAGGGCTCGACCATGCGCGCGGGACTGGTCTTCTTTCATGGGGGCCGGCGTGGTGATGAAACTTCTTTGGTCGCGCCCGCCGCTGTGAATGAAAATACCCGCACAGTGTCCTTCCGGATCACTGTTCCATTGGATAAGCTGCCCATAGGCGGCTATACAGTGCAAGCTGTGGTAGTGGAGGACGGTGGGAATTTGACGGCATTTGGCCGAAATAATTTTGAACTGCGGCCGCCCTCGCCTTAGCTTTAGCACGGCGTTCCGAAGAAATCGCTGTTTTCTTCGGGACGGCCAGAATCTGCGAGAACGATCTGGGTGGCTACACGGGCTTCGCCGCTGTACACTGAAACCAGGGATTTCTCTCCTCCTCTTTGGTTTTCATCGTTCTCCTGCTGCTTGAAAGCGCCATGCTCACAGCAGGCCAACAACCCGGCCGGGTTGATCAGTTCGAACCCTGTCGCCGGAGTTCAACGCTATTCCAGCAAGGTCACATGGATCTGGGAGTACGCATCTCGACCGCCAACCCGGTCCTCGGGGCCGAATTTGAGCGGGCGCTCGATTTCTGGAGCGGCGTACTGGATATGACCTGGCATGAAGACAACACGACGGGATGCGCGATCCAGCTAATCGACGGCACTCCCGATCTCTTTAGCGACGGCTCATTTGGCAAGGCGCAGTTGCCGTGGGCGAAAGATTTCCAGGGCTGGGTGGCATTCGATCCCCGAGCGCCTTTAACGAAGAAGGAGATGTATCACGGAGCGGTGCATGAAATTGGCCACCTGCTTGGCCTCCAGCACAATCCACGCGCCAACTCCGTGATGTGCAGCGAGGACAACGATGGGCCCGAGTCGCTCGACATCACGGATCTGAATGCGCTCGCCGCGCGCCACAAATTGCGCCGCACCGGGATATTACACCGTGTTTCTCTACCCGCGGCCGGAATTTGACGCACCGGAATGTAGTTGATGAACGAATCGCGCGCTGAAGGCGATCAAAATCGTTGAGCCGAGGGCGCGGCAATTAATCTGACTCTCTTGGCGCTGGCGCTGAAGGACGGAAATGCAGAGGATCTCTCAGATTCTGCAACTCCCGGTAGTAATAGATCGGGGCAGGATGCTTTTCTCTGAACTTCAGTCTCTGTAGGAACTCGATTTCCTCTTCTGTGACATCGCTGCTCAGTGACGTATCCCTAAGAAATTCTTCCAGCCCTGGCTCTATTCCAAAGTGTTGCTCGGGTTCCCTTTCAACGAATTCAAATCGCTTCGGGCGGCCAACGGTGAGCCGGCGGTTTAGCACGATTTCCATGCCAAAGGTCTTGAGATCAATGTCCCAGGACTCAATCAGCGGATCGAGGAACGCAACACAATTTTCTACGGAGATATTGAAGACATCGGTATCGAGAAATTCGAGGATGGCGACCCGCATCTGCTCATAGCTCCGATCACTGAGTTGGGCCATCAGCCGGAGCCACTCTTCGCTTTCCAATTCCTCTTTGGCCACTCTCTTTGCGACATCTAAAAGCTTCTGTGTTACTAAGCGCTCAAGCTCTCCGAAGGGCTCCTTGTCGAAAATCCTGCCTATTTCGTTTTTTCTCTCCGATTCGCATTTGCGGAGAATCAACTCTCGACATTCTTTGAATAGAGGACGCGCCGGTTCCGCCACTTTCTTCTTTAGGTTTTCCTGACGCTGAAGCTCGGCTAGTTTTGAAAGCTCTCCCTCCGGGAGCCTTAAGAAGTTGCCTATCTTTTCGTAAATATCGGTACGGCTGGGTGCGGGTGGAGCCTTCTTCCGGGCCAGCAATTGTGAAATATAGGATTCGGTGACTTGGGCCGCCGCCGCCAAGTCCTTTTGGTCGAGATCCAGTTCCTTAAGGCGCTGCCTGATTACTAGAGGAACGTCCACGGAGACCCCCTATCTGCTTAAATTAACTCTCATAGGTAAAGAGATGTGCTCCAGTATAGGCATGCGCGCCTTGACAAGTAAAGCAACTTAACCTATATTGGTTAATAGGTGGGCTGCTTCCACTTGCAGATTATCTGAACCGACTACAACATTATGAACATTCGACCCCTATACGACCGCATCCTGGTGAAGCGGATCGAGGAACAAGAAACCACGCGCAACGGCATCATCATTCCCGATTCGGCCAAGGAGAAACCGCAACAGGGTGAAGTCATTGCCATCGGCCGTGGCAAGAGGCTTGAGGACGGCACGCTCGCCGCTCTTGACGTCAAAGTCGGCGACCGCATCCTCTTTGCGAAGTACTCGGGCAGCGACACCAAATTGGATGGCAGTGAATACCTAGTCATGCGCGAGGACGACGTCCTTGGTGTTCTGGATCCGGCTGCCAAACCCGCCGGGAAAGCCAGTTAATTTAATTCAACGTACGAGGAATCCATGGCAAAACAGATTATTTATAGCGATCACTCCCGTCAGGCGATTCTGCGCGGAGTTAACCAGCTTGCCGACGCGGTGAAGGTGACTCTCGGCCCCAGGGGGCGCAATGTCGTTCTCGAGAAGAAATTCGGCGGACCTACCATCACCAAAGATGGTGTGACGGTGGCGAAAGAGATTGAACTCAAAGACCCGCTCGAAAACATGGGCGCTCAGATGGTCCGCGAAGTCGCTTCGAAGACCTCCGACGTCGCCGGTGACGGAACCACCACCGCCACGATTCTGGCACAGGCGATTTACCGTGAGGGCATCAAGGCGGTTACCGCGGGTGCAAACCCGATGGCGATCAAGCGTGGCATCGATAAGGCCGTCGAAGTGGCCGTCGAAGAAATTAAAAAGCTCTCCAAGCCCGTCTCTGGAGACATGGTTGCGCAGGTCGGCCGGATTTCCGCCAACAGCGACTCTACCATCGGCGATGTCATCGCCCAAGCGATGGAGAAGGTGGGCAAGGACGGCGTAATCACGGTCGAAGAATCCAAGACCATGACCACCGAGTTGGAGACGGTCGACGGCATGCAATTCGATCGCGGCTATCTCTCGCCGTACTTTGTGAGCGATCCCGAGCGCATGGAATGTGTTCTCGAAGATCCTTACATTCTGATCCACGAAAAGAAGATCAGCAGCATGAAGGACGTGCTTCCGATTCTTGAGCAAATCGCTCGCGCGGGTAAGCCATTATTGTTGATCTCCGAAGAAGTGGAAGGCGAAGCCCTGGCAACGCTGGTAGTCAATAAGCTGCGCGGAACGCTGAACGTTTGCGCGGTGAAGGCGCCAGGCTTCGGCGACCGCCGCAAGGCCATGCTGGAAGATATCTCGATCCTGACCGGTGGCACGGTCATCATGGAAGAGACCGGCATTAAGCTCGAAGGCATCAAGATCGAGGAACTGGGCCGCGCGAAGCGCGTCACGGTGAACAAGGA
Organism: Bryobacterales bacterium KBS 96; assembly: GCA_000381625.1. Classification (GTDB taxonomy): domain Bacteria; phylum Acidobacteriota; class Terriglobia; order Bryobacterales; family Bryobacteraceae; genus KBS-96. The sequence goes on along the minus strand of KB906767.1, from coordinate 3,255,464 downwards.
CAACACCACCATCATCGATGGAGGTGGAACACCGAAGAATATTGAAGGCCGGATCAAACAACTTCGGGCCCAGATCGAAGAGACTACCTCGGACTACGATCGCGAGAAACTACAGGAACGGCTGGCGAAGCTGGCAGGCGGCGTGGCAATCATCAAAGTCGGCGCTGCGACTGAGACCGAGATGAAGGAGAAAAAGGCGCGCGTCGAGGATGCTCTACATGCCACTCGCGCAGCCGTCGAAGAAGGCATTGTGCCCGGCGGCGGCGTTGCGTTGCTGCGCGCATCGAGTGTGCTCGCGGACCTGAAGCTCGAAGGTGACGAACAGTTCGGCGTCAATATAGTGCGCCGCGCCTGCGAAGAGCCAATTCGGCAGATTGTTCTCAATGGCGGGATGGAGGGATCCATCGTCGTGGAGAAAATCAAGAACCACCCGGATAGGAACTTCGGTTTCAACGCTTCCACCGAGCAGTACGAAGACTTGGTTAAGGCCGGCGTCATCGATCCCACGAAGGTGACTCGTACGGCCCTGCAGAATGCCTCTTCCATCGCGTCTCTCATGCTGACTACGGAAGCTATGATCTGTGCGGTTGTCGAAGAGGATGACTAAGCTCTGCTTTTCATTCTAGGGGCGGAGAATCAATCACTAATCGCGGAGGGGGAATGGCCCTCCGCGAAGAATACCGAGGATTAGGATGACACTCATCACTCTGAAGCTCACAATTGAGGAACTGGAGCTGTTGGCCTCTCTGGCGTCGGACCAGCTATTCCGCCGGGAGTTCATCGACCCGAAAATGCCTGGCCACAGATCCAACTCCGAGGAAGTGAAGCTTGGAAAGGCGCTAGTTGGCCGCCTCAAACTGATGGTCGACCCGAACGCTGCCAAGCGAGCCGCAGTTCCGAGAATAACGGCATAGCTCTTCGAGTGGCTTTACCGGCATTCGTCGTGGTGCACGGCCATGATTGACAGCGAAAGGACGAGCGAGCGGGAACGGAATTACCGTAAGGAGCATTAGAGATGCAGTTCACTCTTATAGGATTCAAGCAAGACACTGGATTCCGCGTGTTTGCATTTGAGGGCACTGCGGCGGATCGAACTCGGAACGAGTACACCGTCAGAGCAGACCTTGCTCTTACACGGAAATATGGCATCCGAGTACAGGAACTCCCGCTGTTGTGCCGGGGACTTCTGGAGCGGAGCGGTGAAGGCGAGCAGGCATCTACACTGACCTTTACTGAAGAGGAGATGTGTCTGCACGCACGTACCTGTACCGCGGCGCGTGATGCAGCGGCACAGAAAAGGAAGTCGACGCGCCGGCCTCCCACCAACCAGACCGGAAGCGGCTGGCGGGCTCCACAGCAATCCTAGAGTTCTCCGGAGCCGATACAGCGTCAGGCCGTCATTCCGAAGCCGCCCTTTTCCCCGGCGGCATGTAGTCCGGCAAAGTTGACGTGCGGGGGAATGAATCGAGGTGTAGATTAGCCATGTTCTCAACACGCTGTCCACATTGCAGATCTGTCGAGTTTAGAAGCGTAGGGGTCCGGAATGCCATGGAGCGAGCTCTCCACTGGCTCCTTCTGCCCTATCGATGCACTCTGTGCGGCCGACACTTTTTACTGTTTCGATGGCAAACTCCGCTCGGAGGGACCGCTTAGAAACGGACCGCGGCGACTTTGGCGTTTCCCCCGCGCCGATGGGCAATGCCACGGCCGGTTTTAAAAGTGAACGCCACCGCCACAGATTAGAACCTCCCCGGTGATGTAGTCCGACAACGGAGAGCAAAAGAAAAATACGGCGTTCGCGGCATCTTGTGGCGTGCCGAGCCGGCCCAAAGGGATGTGTGACAGGGCCGCTTCGCGCGTGGCCGCCTGCATTCCGACGTGCACATGCCGGTGTCCGATAGTTATCTCTGTTTCCGGATTGTCCATCGGCTGGATCAGCCGGGTGTCGATCAGCCCGAATCCCACAGCATTCACGGTCACGTTGTAGCGGCCCCACTCCTTGGCAAGAGTCTTCGTCAATCCTATGACTGCGGCTTTACCCGAGGCATAGCCCGCCTGCCCCGCATTACCGTCGGTTCCTGAAATCGACGTGATATTGACAACCTTGCGGGTTACAATCTCGCCTTCTTCTCGCTCGCGCTTCGTTTGTGACCGGATAAATTCGGAAGCCGCCCGCAACAGCCGGAACGGAGCAATCACGTGAATGTCGAGCATCGATTGGAATTGTTCGTCCGTCGTCTTCTGAATCACGCTATCCCACGTGTAGCCCGCGTTGTTCACGACGATATCGATCGATCCGTAGCGTCGAAGCAGTGTCTCGATGCATTGTTGCGAAGCATCCGTTCTCGTGAGGTCGCCTGCAAACGTAGCCGCTATGCCACCGGCATGTTCGATGGCTGAACGAGTCTCATCGAGCGCATCGCCGTCCACGTCGGCCAATAGTACGTTTGCGCCGGCGCCCGCGAGACTCTCCGCAATTGCGCGCCCGATTCCCCGCGCGGCTCCCGTCACGAGTGCAGATTTTCCGCCAAGATCGATGTGCATAGCATTCCAATCATAAACGCGGCAGGTGTCCGCCTGACCGGTGGAATCTCAATAAACCAGGGCTTGGCTATTCGGACAAATCTTCGTCGCCGCCGAACAGGCATTTTGCCAGCGCGTCGAGTGCTTCATCATTGCCGTCATCGTTCGGGCCGTCGAGATGCAGCAAGAGCGACTCGCCGGAAGGCGATTCGTCCTTGTCACTCCGGCGAAGAGGCCGTTCTTTTTCAGGTCTACGATGCATGGGGTTGTGCCAATTCGGTACAGCAATGAAGTTTGGAAGCACTTTTTGTGGCCGGCGAGCCAGCGCTGCCGGACAAGGCTGCTAATGGCGCCATCTCTCTCAAAACAGGCGAGATCGGTTGGGCGGTGAAGACCTCAAGCGTTCATATCTTGATAAAACGTAATTTCTGGCGAACATGTTCCCTATTTGTCGTGTCCGCAAAACGGCAACGGAGTCGCCGCAAGCAAGTGCGCGGTTACCGTAACGTCCGCAAGGCGATGTCGCGGTAACAAGCGTAAATGCTCCAGCAAACCATTCGCAGAGTTACTGGGAAAGTTACGAGCGTGCAAAGCCGCAACGGATTAGTTGGCACGAAACTGGCGAAAGCGCTATCTTGTCTATACAAAGAGGACATACAATGTACAAGATTCTGTTGACTACCGCTCTAGCGGTTGGATTGACTGCTATCCCTGCTAGTCTGGCGGCACAAGATTCCACGACAGTCCGAGAAGCGCAGCAGGCCTTAAAAGATAAGGGATTCGACCCGGGGCCAGCCGACGGCATCAACGGGCCGAAGACGCGGGCCGCGATCCGCGATTTTCAGAAACAACAGAATCTCAACGCGGATGGGCGGCTGGGGCCGCAAACTCTAGGTGTCCTTGGCGTCAAAGACGTAAAGCCGACAAGCCAATTTAAAGCGGCCGGCAGTAACTTGACGAACTCTTATGGGAAGGGTGGCAAGGATATCGGCCAAGGCAGCAAGAGCATGGCGCATGAGGTCAAAAAGGGAGAAGTCGGCGCGGGAGCTGTGGACTTCGGCAAGGGCGTGGGACATGGCGCCGCAAAGATGGGCAAAGGCACGGCTCATGCCGCCGAAAACGCTGCTAAAGGCGTGAAGAATGCCGTGGTTCCGAATAAGGACCACGACAAAGACCACCAGTAATGTCGTCTTCAATTCACAGCGAAATGCAGTTCTGTCGTCGGGATTTGTGCATCTGATAGAAACTACGTCAATGCATCATCTTCTTTTCTACGATGTCGTTGAAAATTACACAGAACTTCGTAAACCTCACCGCGCTGAGCACTTCGCGTATGCGATGCGTTCATACGACCGAGGCGAACTTGCGCTGGCTGGCGCTTTGGCCGATCCCGTGGATGGCGCCGTTTTCGTGTTTCGCGGATCTGCTCCGGAAATCGCAGAGGAGTTTGCACGGAACGATCCGTACGTTCTGAATGGGCTTGTGACCTCGTGGCGGGTTCGTGAATGGACGACGGTGCTGGGTGATGGAGCAACGTTACCATCGCTGTGATTACGGCAGGAGCCTGAAATGAGTCGAGCCCTTCCTCTGATCAATGCCGGCGGGTGAGCGATAGATCACCCAACCCGCTCCGGTTAGAATGTCGGCGTATGAACCTCGCAACCGTCCGGCGAAGTTGAGATTCCGGCCGCTCCGCGAAATTGGATCGACGAATCGGTAAAAGAAGACCGTTCGCCAAGTCCACGGATTCCCGTTTTGAATATTGAACCCCCGAAAGACAGGCAGCTCCAAGCTTGTCTTATCGGCCCCTTGCACCTGAAGTGCCTGTGCTTTGGCCAAGTTTCCGCGGCTAAATGACGGGAGACTTTCCAGAGAACAATGGCTTCCAAGAACATCCCTGTTTAGGGCAGTGCGATAATCCGCCGTTCGAAGCAAGCGCGATAAGTCGGTTGCTTCCTTATCGGTCAGAGTCACCTTATGCCCCTTGGCGGTCTGTTGGAGCAATGCAGGAGCCAGCCAACCGATGGCGGGTAAGAAGCTTGCGGACTCGACGTACACAACCGGCCCTGGGTAACTGTCGAGGAAAGACTTGCGAATAGGCGCAATACTTTGAAACGGCAGGCCACTGTAGAAGCTTAGGATGAGGTGCTGATTCGGGGCGGCATAGAGCCTTGTCGCGGACGGCAGCTTGTCGATGTCGAGCTGTTTCGTTAGCTTCACAAGACTCTCCCACGATGAGCCGGTCTGCGGCGAGGGAGTTGCGCGCAACGGGTGCCCGCTGACCCATAAAAGCAGAAAGGCGATGGCGGGAGCGGCGGCTAGCGAATAGCGTGGCAGTATCGCTCGCGCCCCGGCCGCACAGAAGACTCCGGCGAGCAGCAATGCCGGTCCCCAATAACTCAAGTCGAGCCGTTCCGGGAAGAAGCTTGCGGCGGGCATGAGCAATATGAATGCTAGATAGCCGGCAACGACCCAGAGCGATAGCAGCGCGACTGCCGGTAAGCATTGCCGCAGTGGCGCCTCGATCCGTTGTGGGAGCCGTGACCGTGACGCCATCAGGAATGCGACTAGCGCCGCAAATGCTCCGAAGAACACGAAATAGATCGGCCGCGCCGGTGGATACCGCAACAAATCCGCCGGAAACGACAGCAGCGATCGTGCCGGTGGTATGGAGCCTAGGCCCGAAAGGAAGCCGGTCGTCCAGATCCACGGCACGGCAGTTATGAACAGCAGAAGAGCAAATACGGACAGCTTCCGCAGTGCTCCTGGCTGTTTCCAGAGAATCACGGGAGCGAGCACGGCTAGAACGCCAGCCGCGGCGGCAAACGTCACCAAATGCGTGAAGAACAGCGCAATGAAGGCGCAGGCGCCAACGAGATAGTCCCTCCAGCGACCTTTGGTGAGCATCAGCCAGATTGCCAGGAGCGCTAAGGTGCTGAGCGCCACCGTGGCCGAATAGTACCGTGCCCGGATGCATAGATCAATATGTGTCTGGTGTACACAGCCGACCAGCAAAGCGGTGATGCCGGCATCGCGTCCAAAGACGAGAATGCCGCCTACGTAGCAGAGCGCCAGGAAAATGGCCCCATATAGAACGGAGGGCAGCCGCGCGATCCGTGACCTTCGCTTCAACGTTTCGACGCCGCGAAGCGCCGGAGGATGTCCGGCCTGGTCGGGAGCGATGCCGTTGAGCGCGAAGGACGCCGCGATGGAATAAAGGGGAAGCCAGCCGTGATAAGTGGCAAACCCCCGATCGGAATAACTGCTGTCCTTGAATTCATACTCAGCGTTTCCCGGCCAGCCTTTAACCAGTGTGTTCTCGTAGATGGGAATGCCTAAATAGCGATCGCCAGGGTATCCGTTCTGCAGGATCGTGAGCGCGTTGATCGACGATTCCGCTTCATCTACCCAGAATGGGCCAATGTCCAGGTACTCCGCTCGCCGCCAGACGGCGGCCGCGATCACCAGAGCGACAAGCGCGATTTCGATGATGTACCGGCGGCGCCTGGCCGTCAATTGTTCCCTCTTTGCTCAAACGCCGGCGTGGGGACTGGGTTGGAGACTGAGTGCGAGGCTGGTTGATCCTTGGCCACGAGCCGTGCCAGATACCAGTCCATCAAACCCGGCCAAAAGGCCTGCATGGCCGAAAAGACTCTGCCGATCTCAGGGACATAAATGGTTCCGCGCGCTCTGGACTCGATAGCGCGGACGACGGCAGCGGCAATTTTTCCCGCCGGCATAATCGGACGCAGGTCGGCCAGGCTGGCGGGTACTTCTCCCGCGAGCACATTGCGCCGGAAGCCGGTGTCCACGATTCCGGGACAGACCTTCACAACCCGGATGCCCTCTTTACGCAACTCACGTCGCAGCGAATCGCTCAATGCGTGCAGCGCAAATTTCGAAGCGCAGTAGCCAACGGCCCAAGGCATGGAAACGTTGCCGGCTACCGACCCGATGTTCACAATCGCCCCCGAGCCTTGGCGCCGCATTACGGGAACCACTAGTTGCGCCAGCGCCAGTGGCGCCATGGCGTTGACTTCCATCATCCGTCGAAAGAGATCGACCGGCATTTCCGAGGGCGGCGCATACAATCCAACACCGGCGTTATTCACCAGCGCGTCGATGCGCCCAAAGTGTTCGAGCGTTTGATCAACGGCGGCCCTGCGCACTTCTTCACTGGTCAGATCGCCTTCCAGAGCCAGGACGCCATGTTTCCGCCAGCGCTCGAGCCCTTCACCTGGAAGCGCTACCGTAGCCACTTTCCAGTTCTTCGCCAGAAAACTCTGGACGCAGGCAGCCCCGATGCCCTGTGAGCCACCCGTGAGAAGAATCACCGGCGGGATCGAATCGTTTTTCATTAATCAGGTTTTGCGCTCGGCCGGCTTGCCGGAAACTCGAGGGCGGTTCTCCGTGTCATTCGGGAAACGCAATCTTCCGCCCAGGATTGAATCGCTGCAACTTACTGACGTCTGAAGGAAATCCGTCTCTAGCCAGTCGCTCCTCCGGGCAAATAATCCGTACGAAATCCCACCATTTGGGTGGCCGACGTTCTGCTGGGACCCAATCGCCTCCCGAGTACAAAAAGCACTTGACACGATTTGCAAATTGCAATATACATATAGCAGATTGCTATATGAAGCTGGCTGAAAAACTTCGATATCTAAGGACGGTCGAAGGTCACTTGCGCGGGTTCGGGCGCGACATGACTCAGCAGGAAATCGTCCTGGCCGTGAGCAAGGAAATGAACAGGACAATCAGCCAGCCGTATCTGTCGCAAATCGAGAGCGGTAAGCGGCAGCATTTGACCAACTCGAGTCGCCTATTGCTGGCGAAGTTCTTCAAGGTCCATCCGGGTTTCCTGGTGGACGATCCGGAGGGATATCACACCGAGCTGATGAGCGACTTGCGGCTGCAGGAAGATCAGCTCGATTTGTGGCTGGTGCAGGGCGCCGAGCGCTTTCGGAGGGACGGACCCTTAGCGGAAGCCCTGCTCGCGCTTGCCCGGCATGATGACTCGCGCAGGTGCCTGCTGCTGCTTGCGGCCGTTCTGGAAACGCCGGAACTGCTGGACCGGCTCTGGGACGTGCTGAAGCCCGCAGCGCCCGTGGCGCCCGCGAAGGACGGACGCGAGGAGAAATTGTGATGGCCGGGAGTGATGTGTACCTGTTATGTTTCGCCATCGGCTTTCTGTGGAGCATGGCGTCCCTGCTCATGGGCTCGTTCCGAGTGCATGGGCACGCAATGCACGGGCACAGCCATGTTATTCATACCGGCCATGGATCTCACGGAGGGCACGCCCATGTTTCGCACGGAGGTTCCCACGCTCAGGCCAATGCCGGCGGATTCTTCGATCATCTTTTGAACGTCAACAGCCTTGCCATTTTTCTGGCATGGTTTGGCGGATGTGGTTACTTGTTGACGCGGCATACAGGCTTTGCGTTCTGGGCGGCTCTGTTCGCGTCGGCGCTCGTGGGGTTCGCCGGAGCCGTTGTGCTTGCGGCATTCCTCCGATTCCTGTACCGGCATGAGCGCGTCCTCGACCCATTCGATTACGACATGGTTGGCGTCCTGGGGCATGTCTCGTGCGTAATACGGCCGAGCGGAACCGGCGAAATTCTGTTTGCGCGCGATGGCGCCCGCAAGTTGGCCTGTGCGCGCAGCGACGACGGCCGGGAGATCCCGCGCGGAGCCGAGGTCATTGTGACGCGATACGAGAAAGGCATCGCGTACGTGCGGACCTGGGATGCCATGACGAGTGGGCCGGTGGCTGAAAGCAAGTTTAGCGGCGGTGGCGAGGAAGCGCCGCCTGCCTTGCAGTGAGCAGTGCTTTCTCAAAAGGAGATAGGTGAGTTTATGTCGCAGGAAGTAGTGGTTATTTCCGGATTAATGGTGATCGCGCTGTTGGCGCTGATGGCGGCCATTGCCCGGCTGTATCGGAAGGCCGGTCCACACGAGGCGATCATCGTGTACGGTTTCCGCGGAACACGAATCGTCAAGGGCGGCGGAACGGTGATTTTCCCGATGGTGGAAACTTGTCGCCAGCTTTCTTTGCAGTTAATGTCGTTCGATGTCGCGCCGCAGCAGGAAGTCTACACGAAGCAGGGTGTGGCGGTCACGGTAGAAGCCGTCGCGCAGATCAAAGTAAAAAGCGATCCGGAGTCGATCAAAACGGCGGCCGAGCAATTTCTCACGAAGACCGACGCGGAGCGCGAAGGACTGATCCGGCTGGTGATGGAAGGTCATTTGCGCGGCATTGTCGGCCAGCTTTCGGTCGAGCAGATTGTCAAAGAGCCGGAGATGGTCGGCGATCGCATGCGTGGAACCTGTGCCGACGACATGAGCAAGATGGGGCTCGAGGTTGTTTCGTTCACCATCAGGGAGGTTCGGGATCAGAACGAATACATCACCAACATGGGTAAGCCGGATATTGCGCGCATCAAGCGCGATGCGGAAGTAGCGGCGGCGGAGGCGGATCGGGATATCGCCATCAAGCGAGCCGTGGCGTCGCGAGAGTCGGCGGTTGCGCGCGCGATGGCCGATCAGGAACGCGTGCTTGCCGAAACGCTGTCGCAAGCGGCGCAGGCCGAAGCGCAGCGCGACCTGGAGATCAAGCGGGCGCAGTATGTCGAAGCGACCAAGAGACAACAAGCCCAGGCCGATAAAGCCTACGACATTCAAGCCAACATCATGCAGCAGCAAGTGGCGGCTGAAGCGGTTAAGATCCGGCAGATCGAAAAAGAGCAGGAAATCCGCGTGCAAGAGGCGGAAATTTTGCGGCATGAAAAGGAGCTGATCGCGACGGTGTTGAAGAGTGCGGAAGTGGAGCGCAAGCGCATCGAGATGCTGGCGGAAGCGGAGCGCAGCAAGACGACAGTGGAAGCCGAAGGACGCGCCGCCGCTACGCGTCTTGAAGGCGAGGCTGAAGCGGAAATCATCCTGAAGAAGGGTGAGGCCGAAGCCAAGGCCATGACAGTGAAAGCGGAGGCTTATCAGGGATGGAACCAGGCGGCGGTTGCGGACAAACTGCTCACCGGCCTTCCCGAAGTGGTGCGAGCCCTGGCGGCGCCGCTACAAAACATCGACAGAATCACGATTGTGTCGACGGGCGACGGCGAAGCTACCGGCATGAACAAGATCACCGGCGACATGGCGAAGATGGCGGCGCAGATTCCCGCATTGTTCGAAACGCTGTCCGGCATGCAGATGTCGGAGCTGCTGGGCAAGGTGCGCTCGATTGGAGATAAGTCCGCGAGCGGCAACGGGCACGTTAGTCAATAGGCGCGGAAAGGAGTACGAGTATGGCGTTATTAGAACGAGTGACAACGCTGATCAAGGCGAACATCAACGATCTTGTCAGCAAGGCGGAGCATCCGGAGAAGCTGCTGAAGCAGCTTCTCCTCGATATGGAGAACCAGCTTATGCAGGTGAAGACCCAAGTGGCGCTTGCCGTGGCGGATCAGCATTTGCTGGAGAACAAGCAGAAAGATAATCTGGCGAACCAGCAGGACTGGGTGCGAAAAGCGGAACTGGCGCTGAAGAATGGCGACGAGGCGCTGGCGCGCATGGCGCTGGAGCGGTCGTTGACGTTCGAAACGGCTGCTCAGAACTTCTCTCAGCAGATCGAAGATCAAGCTCACCAGGTCGAGATGCTCAAGACGGCTCTGTACCGGCTGGAACAGAAGATGGCGGAAACGCGGTCGAAGACCGATCTGCTGATCGCCCAACACCGCCGGGCAAAGCTGTCGGAGCGGGCTGGGACCGCAGTGCTGGAAGAGTTCGGGCAAGACGCGGCGTTTGCGCGGATGCGCGACAGAGTGCAGGAGGCCGAAGCCGTCGGCGAAGGTCATTTGGCGCTTGCCGAGGAGAGCCCCGAGAAGAGACTCGAGCAGTTGGAAAAAGCGGACAAGGTGGAAAAGCTGCTTGCGAATCTAAAGGCTCAGCACCAATAAACGAGTGCCACGGGCTCTGCCGCTTACCTGGTGCTCCGCCGTCTGGTGCAGGTTCTCAATCCGCTCGGCCTCGCAGGCCGCCATTTCTGTTTGCCAATGGTGGCCTGGGAGGCCACTGCGGCGCAAGTGTGCTCCGCACAAATACCAGTGCCTTTCTACGGAGTGCCCATCGCCCTGCGCGCCGCGGATGAAGCCGTCCGGCTACCAGCATCGAACCGCGACCGGGAGTAAGCATCGCCCGGCGGGCCGCGGAATCAGAGAACTGGGGCACTAATTTCCTGATTATTTCTCAACCAATCGACCCAACACGTAAACCGACGGCATCCGCTGAAGGCGGAATAGTGGCGGCGGTCAATAACTACGACCTGGCGACGAATAAGCTTAGCGCAATCCGCTAATACAGCATGAACGACCAGAGCATGTCGCCGGTCGCGGCAATCACGTACTGGTGGCCGTCGAGCATGTACGTTTGCGGGGGATTGGTCACCTCGCCGATACGTGTATGCCACACCGGCTTTCCCGTCGCCGCGTCATGAGCGATCAGGTTGCCTGAAGCGTCTCCGGCAAACACGAGCCCTCCAGCTGTCGCCAGCACGCCGCCGCCACCGCCGCCCTCACCGTAATAGCGATGCCTCCAGGCGATCTTCCCTGTCTTGTAATCGATCGCCGTCAGGAAGCTGCCACTCGATCCGATGTGGTCTTCTTCCTTCCCGCCCAGACCCATCGATCCACGAGGGTCCACATCGGTCAGATAGAACATTGAATAGGAATTATGCTCCGCGACATACAGTAGGCCTGTCTGGGGAGAGAACGCGGGCGGCTCCCAATTTACCGTGCCGCCGGAGGTCGGCGAAACAAGTGAGCCTCCGACCGTCGCGTCCTTTTCCGGATTTCGCTTTGGCCCGCCGAACTGGTTCAAGCCGTCCGCCCAATTTGTGTACATCCCGTATTTGGCGGTCACAAGGTGCTCGCCGGTAACCCGATCCAGAGTGAAATAGTACCCGTTGCGTGTCGCGGTCACCAGCAGCTTCCGCATCTTGCCGTTGAACATCGCGTCCACCAGAACCGGAGTCTGGGCAGAGTCGTAGTCGTGCATGTCGTGAGGCGATGTCTGGAAATACCAGGCCATCTTGCCGGTATCCACGTTCAACGCAATCAGCGAGCACGTGAATAAATTGTCGCCTTCGCCTCTGGTGCCTGTCGTATAAGCCGGCGTCGGGTTGCCGGTGCTGAAGATGTAGAGCTTCGTTTCGGGATCGTAGGCGCCCGGCACCCAGGTCGGTCCACCGCCATGTCTGGCAGCATCCAGACTGGCCCATGTGTCCAACCCCGGATCGCCCTTCTCCATCGGCACTGTGTAGTGCTTCCACTGCAGATCTCCGGTTTCCGGATCGAACGACTGCAGAAAGCCCGGAGCGTCGATATCGTTGCCGGTTCCTACCAGCACGTGATTGCCGACAATGATAGGCGCGGGAGTCGAGAAATAGCCCTCGTCCAGCTCGGCGATCTTCTTGTGCCAGCGTTCTTTGCCGGTTTTGGCCTCAAGCGAGACCAGATAATCGTCGGGCGTCTCCATGTAGAGGTAGTCGTTCCACATCCCAAGGCCCCGATTACCGATGTGCGTGCCGCCTTTGGTTTTCCAGAAGTAGTGCCACAGTTGGCGGCCGTCGCGCGCATCCACGGCCCACGCATTATCCGGAGTCGTGAAGTACAACGTCCCGTCAACCTGCAGCACGGAGGCCTTGATGGATCCCCCGCGCATGTGCAGATCACTCGGACCCTCTCCGCCGATACTCAGGGGTACTTCCTGATGGCCGCGCCGCCGGCCGCCCTCTTCCGGTTGGTCGCCGGGAGTCACCTTGATCATCCACGCCAGCGTGAGGTTCTTGACCGTCGATCGATCTACTTGCGTAAGCGCGCTGTAGCGTTTGCCGGAATAATCGCCGTTATACGTCGGCCATGAGTCCTTCAACGGTTTGAGGAGTTGCTCCGGGGCCACTCCGGCGCCTTGCGCCATGAGGAGACCGGGCGACAATAGAAACGGCGCAGCCAGTAGCAGTTTTGTGAATGTCATTTTAAGGTCACCAGATAGGCAGTCACGTCGTGAATGTCTTTGTCCGTGTACTGCGACAGCATGTCTGTGTGGGTCTTCATCGGGTCCTGGATGACAACCTTCGGCACATCGCCGTTCCGGCGGAACGTGCGTTGAGTTCCATCGACCAGCTCCACGGTGACAAGGAAATCGTCAATGCGTACGAGGCTGCCTTCCACACTTTCTCCCGAAGCTAGGGTAATGGTGGCTTTGGGAATACGAGCGCTATCCTTTGGGTCGTCTTCGCCGCGTCCACGGCGCTCACCGCCGGCTACCCAAGCGGTTTGCAGCATCTTGGGATCCGGAATTTTTGATGCGATCCCCTGCAAATCTCCTGTTGCCGAGTGGCAGCTAGCGCATTTCACTTCGAAATAGGATTTGCCTTCGCTCGCGTTGCCCACAAGTATGCTGGGAGCCGGCCGCCCCTCGTCGGGAGGCTTGCCTTGTGAGCCGATGGTTTCGATAACACTGCGAACATAAGCCGCTACCGCCTTTGCGTCGTCGGGACTGATCGGGATTGCCGGCATGCCCATCTGCTGGCGGCTGCCCTGGATAATCGGGACAATCAGTTCGCCGTTCAGGTCTCGCAACGCAACCTGCGACCGCAGCAAGTTCGGTCCACCCATGTCGCCGCCTCGAAGGTCCGCTCCGTGACAGCTTCTGCAATTGACGCCGAACAACGTCTTGCCGCGCGCGATCTGCGCGGGGTCGCCTGGCGGACGCTTTTGCCCGGGAACGAACCCGCCGACTCGATGTCCGGGCGCCCCACTTGCTTCTCGTGCGTCCGGCGCCGCCGGAGCGCTCTGCGGAGAAGGCGTCTGGGCCGCCGGTTTGGCGGCTTGCGGCGTTTCCTGCGCCGGGGCACGATTTGCCACTATAATCGACAGTCCAAACAGAGCAACAGCCGCAAAACCGTTCTTGAGCCGCATCATTCACCTCACGTCAGAAAATTGAGCCGCGCCGACTCTCCGCCGGCTTCGGACGGAGCGTTCGATCGGTATCTCCTGGAACCTTTATGAAACCCGATCCGCGGTCGAGCCAGGATATAGGCTCGAACTACGCATTGTACGCGACTGGGATATCGGTTCCGCTTGGGCGCGCTGAAAAATCTTTGTTGTAATGAAACGGAAGCGTAAATCATATGAAAAACCGTGGCGTTGAGCGTTGGACCGGATTGATCATGATCGGAGATGGATTAGCGGGGCTTATGTGGCCCAGTGAGTATCTCCGCAAGCTCAAAATCGGTCCGGAATGCGTGAACGATGTCCTGGAGGCCTTTGCGCAACGGCCGACGCTCACAAGGTCGTTGTGTGTCGTCGAGATGGCGATGGGCGCCTGGATTTTTAGCCGCTAATCGCCGGCAAGGTCCAGACCGGCCGGCGTTCCGCCAGAAATGCTATTTCCACGCGCCCGACGTGTACAGTGGCGCATGCTGCAAGCGTGCCGCTGCTGCCGGTCCCGATCAACAGGCTACGAATCCTTTGTAGGGGACGGGCATGGCCGGCCCGAGCGTGATTCTGGGATTTTCAAAGCCGAGAATCCAGACCTCAGCCGGCGATTTGATGCGTGTACCTCCGCATTCGGCGTCGATTTGCATTTTAGGGGCGTTTGGATATAATTGCGCCATTCCCTGTCCCTGGTCAGCGAGGAAAACATGCCTGTTCCTGTCACAGCCCAGATAACGCCCGAGCGCATCATGCAGTTCGCCTGGGGCTACGTTCCGCCACTCGTTCTGGAGGCGGCGATTCGCCACCGCGTCTTCGACGTGTTGGACAACAGCCCGAAAACTCTTCACGAGGTTCATAAAGAAACAGGAGCATCGGAACGCGGACTCGCCGCGATTATGAACGCCCTGGTGGGCCTGGATTTTCTTTCGAAAGATGAGCAGGGGCGCTATTCCCTAACTGCTGAAAGCGCCGCCTTCCTTGTCAGCACCAGGCCCGGTTTTCAAGGCGGATTGATTCGCCATTGCAGCCAGCAGTTGATTCCCAAGTGGCTTCATCTCAATGAGATCGTAGCGACCGGCAAACCAGCCAATTCGGTGAATGAGCAAGTGGCCGGCAGTGAGTTTTTCGCGCAGTTCGTCAACGACATCTTCCCGATGAGCTATCCGGCGGCGCAGGCGCTTGCGCGGCATCTGAACCTCGATGGCGCGGACGGGCCGGTTCGCGTCCTTGACCTGGCCGCGGGTTCGGGAGTTTGGGGTATCGCGCTGGCGCAAAGTTCGGGGCGTGTTCGCGTCACTGCTGTCGACTGGCCGGATGTCATTCCCGTCACCCGTGGAACCGTAGGCCGCTTTGGCCTTGCCGATCGTTTCTCATTCCTTGAGGGCGACCTGCTTCAGGCGAACTTCGGCGGCGATTACAACGTTGCGACGTTGGGGCACATCCTTCACAGCGAAGGGCGGGAGCGCAGCGGCGCGCTTCTCGCGAAAACATTTGCCGCGCTTGCTTCCGGAGGAACCATCGCCGTTGCCGAATTCCTGGTGAATGCGGACAGAACAGGACCTGTCAACGGTCTGTTCTTCGCCGTCAATATGCTGGTGAACACGGATGACGGCGATACATATTCCTTCGAAGAAATCGCCAGTTGGCTGGCGGAGGCGGGATTCACCGACGCCCGCACTATTGATTCGCCGGGGCCTTCGCCGCTGATCCTGGCCACTAAACCGTAGGCGGTTGTCACTACAAGGCGCAGCCCTGCTTGCGCGTCGAACGGAATCGTCGAAGCGATCAGAACCGGCAAACCAGTAAGATCGCTCCGACGATCGCGATAGCGTCTTCAATCAGAGCGGCAGGGAGGTCTTTCCCTCCGAATGCCTTCGCCAGCCGGGCTCTCATTACGGAGCCCGCCAGGGTTCCCGCTACCGCCCCTATGGCGCCCAGCAGAAGACCCCCGATTAGAGCCTGCCCCGCCGCGCCAAGCGCCGCTCCACTGAAAGCCCCGGTAACCACGCGAGTAATAAACTGCGGGGGAGCCTTACGGCTGGGTGTCTTCGGTAGCTTGTCGTTGACTAATTCCAAAATCGCAAGCAGGCTGATGATGTATGGCGTAGCCGAATAACCTAAAAAGGCCAGCCAGGTGTTTTCCAGATGAAGCCGTCCCAACCGGGCGGCCCAACTAACAGCCGCAATCGGGGTCAATGCACGAAGCCCGGCCACCACTCCGATCAGAAATGCCAGAGCATAGTAAGACATCGATCTCCTCTTTTACCGTTCAGTGCAGATGTTAGATGACGCGGAAGCGAAGAAGCCGCCAGGATCGGATCGCGGTAAGTGTTTGAGCCAGCACTTTACTTTTTTGCAAAACTAAGGCGGGAGCGCCGCCATGTCGCTATCGGTTCAGTTTAGCCCGCGCGATCAATGGCCGCCACAACTAATTTGCTGCGCCTATCTCACAGTTCATTCTCGATCTCGAAGAGCGCGTGAAAAGCGATGCCGCTGCAAGTCGGCTTGACCACCGATATTCAATCGCGAATCGACCTGATGTGGGGTGCGGTCCTGCTCATCGGCTGCGTGAACATCGGGCATCCTTGTCGCTCGCTCCACAACGCGTTCGCACGAAATCGCGACCCGCCTGGCCGTCGGCGGCCGCTCCCGGCATTTTGCTTTCGGTTGCCGGCATAGGCGCCGGTTTGATTCTCGCGGCCTTTGGCCGCGCGTCTTCTGACGAACCTCATCTGGGGCGTTAGCGCGACCGATCCTGTAGCTTTGTTGTCGTGGCGCTTGTGTTGATGGCCATTGCAGGATTGTCGAGTATCGTTCCGGCGCCGCGGCTCGCGCGCTTAGACCCGGCACAAACATCGCGGGATTGATAGCGCCGGGTAGCGGCGCGGGCGTTGCGCGCCGTTTTGATCGAGGAACTGGAGAAATTTACGCGAGGATGGAGAAGTTTGAGCTTGTCGACGTAGGATTAATCAGATTTACGGGAAGATTGTTGATTTATTGCTCCGAACAGAGACGATTGGATGTATAATTCCGAGTGTCGGGAAATCCTAATAATGGAAATTATGACAGAAATATCCCCGGCAAAGTTGATTTAGACAAGGATCTCAAATGGCTTACCACATCACGCTCATCGCGAATAAATCCGCTAGCTCCATCGCTATCACAAACCCGGCATATGAGGGCGATTCGATGCTCGTTGGACCCAATAAATCCTACATTCCCACGCGCAAGATACTTGTGAACAAGATATCGGGAAATCCCAATTACAGCGACGCTATTGGCGCCGCCAATAACATCTACACCTATAGCGATAATTACTGTTTCTGGGATAACACAAATAGCGCTGTCAACGGTATCGGAGAGAAGGGGCTCAGGATCGCATTCAACATGTCCGCCGGCGAGCTTCAAATCACCGTGAACGCGGATGGCACGCTCACGTTCGCGCCGGCCGCTACTTCGGCAACAGCCGGATAACGTGCGCGCGGGCCGGCCTCGGCCCTATAGGGTTCCTCCAAATATTTTGTGGGGATGCGTTATGGCGGTATGCCGCGCCGGCGCACACCCCGATTTTTTACTATTCTCCCGATGAGCGGGTTATCTTCGATGTATTTCCGGATTTCGGAAATCAAGAAAATCAGGGAGCGGACCACTTATTTTCGTTCATTCCCGAGAGCAGGTTCGGAGCGCGCATCCGAATCTTTGGACTCGCGCCATAAGGCGGCGCTGTTACGCCGAAACCCGGCGCAACGTTAGTGGATGATGACATCGCCGAAATACCTATCGGCCCTTACTTCAACAAATCGCTGACCACCGGGGATTTCGGTCCGCCCTCAACGAGCAGCCGGTCGCCCTTCGAGTAGTAAGTGAGTTTAGCGCCTATGGTCACGCCCTTACGGCTGTCCACTACCTTCGGCTGGCCGCCGGTGAGCACGGCCTTGTCCTGATTCGGGTAATACTCGCAATGTTGGGCCGTGCCCGTTTTGGTGCGGCCATCCGCCGCCTCCACCAGCACGACATCGCCATCCGCAATGGCATGGTCCAAAGATGAGCCGCTGTCGTTTTTATTGGCGCCGCTCTTGTCATTATCGTCGGGTGTTAGATAGGCTCGCAGTTCCTTCGACGTCATCGTGATGTTGTCGCGGACCAGTTTCACGCCGCCTGTGTAATGCGCCAAGCGATCGTCATCGTTATAGAGCAGTTCCGGCGCATGGACAATTGTGAATATCGCGGGAGCGTTCTTCTTCTTATTGTTCGACGGTGCGTCCGGAGTATTGGCGACCTTTTCGAGCGCCGGTGGGTTATCCGTATTCCGGTCATCCTGCTTGTCCACGAGTTCGCTCACCACGTTTCCGGTAGCATGCAGTGTCTCGGCATCGCGGTCGATATCCACGACAGCGGCCTGAAGACGGTTGGCCCCCTGCCAGAGGACGGCGTGGCCTGCGTAGTGAATCTTCAAATTATTGTCGCGCGTTTCCATCTTGTCCGCTCGCGCTTGCAGCGGTTTACTCTTGTCGAGCATCGACGAGTTCTGAGCATCGTTCTGCTGGTCGGGCTCCCGCGTCGAGGCGACGCGGCCAGAGGCATCCATATCGCCGCTTTGTTGATTCAGAACGATGATGTCGGCCGACGTGGAGCCGGTGTTGTCCCAAACTTTCGCGCCGGTCGTCAATGTAATCTTGTTGATCGTTTGTTCAAGAAAAGCTTTATCGGCGGTTGCGCGACGCAGCCCTTCTTCGTAACGAAAATGTCCGTTTTGCTCAAGCGTCGCCATCTGGTTTGTCTTCGGTGCGAACTTCGCCAGCAACTCATCACTCCACGTGAAAGATGGTGGAGGCGCCGGAAGCGGCTTGCCGTCCTTCTTCTCTCCGGTAGCGGGCTTGTCGGTTCGTGTCCGGGCGTGAGTTCCATGGAAACTCTCCAGGGAATTCGCTTCTCCGTAAACGATCCGGATATTGTCCGCGTCGAGCGTGCGGTGGACGGCGCCGGCACGGTTCGGCTTGAACTCGATCTGGCCTGCCGTATCGGTGCGCATCGATTCAATATCCCGGCCTCCCGGCCGCATCGTTAGCTCAATTGTCTGGCTTCGGAGGATACGCGTATCCGCCAGTTGCACGCCTGGCTGCGGCAGTGGGATGGACTCGACAACGGCATTCCCTTTCGCGAACGCCTCATGAAGAATGCTGTCGTGCCGCTCCTGTCCGTTGGCCGTCTTGCTGCTGATATCGAAATGCAATTCTGCCTGGTGCGACGTGACCACGGTCTTCGATGCGTCGTTCGTTGAAGAAAGCCGGGCGTTCGATTCACCCGTCATTTGCGTCATGTCGCCATCATCGTTGAATAGCGCGACCAGTTTATCAGCGCCGAAGGTGACGTGGCGGCTCTCCTCCTCGTCCGTTCCGGACGCGTTCGCGGTGTCCACCTCGTGCAGAATGCCATCGATCAGCGTGACTTCCGATTTAGCTCCTAGAATCGTGGTGGAGCCCCGCTGCAGCTTCGACCAGGGCGTCAGATAGACCTTCCCGTTGATCTCGTCGTAAACCACATCTCCGGCTGAAATGTGCATGGCGTTTTCAGGCGGTCCTTTGCCGAACCAGTTCAGCGCAACCTGCGATTTCATGTGCAGCAAGTGCGTCGTCGGATCGTATTCGGCGCCGATTGACGTGCCGTTCCCATGCGCAAACTGAAAAGCCGCCGGCTGGTCCGTATCAACCTTCCCTGTCTTGGTCTCGTATTTCACGCCCTTGCTTCGGATGTGAATGAGATCTGAATTCTCCTTGGCATCGGGGCTCCGTCCGGACGGAATCTTCATGATGATGGAGACATCGCCGGCGGAGGTCATCAGGCCCGAAGCCGTGTTGAACTCCGCCTTACCGCTCTGGACGTAGGTGTAAGAAGAGCACCCGTTGTTATAGAGCCGTAGTTTTACGTTTTCAAGCTGGAAAAGCGAAGGATCGTGCAGCGCAACGAAGGAACCGGCCTCCGCTCTCACGATCGGGCAATTCGTCCGCGGATCGTCTTTCCCCCAGTGCCACGCGCTCGCGGTTGCATCATATCGATCGTCGAGGCGCTCCGGCGCCTTCGACTCGTGCCCGCGTTCCTTTTCGGCCCGCCGCACATATGTATAGGTGACAAGCCCTGCGAGGACGAGCGCGGCGCAGGCAAACAGGACGGAGAATCGCCGCATATATAGGGTTAGGACGGGATGCGAGCAACTTCAGGATACCAAAGGACGGAAAGAACTTTGCGCTAGCAAACACAGCCCAGATGCATATTGTCTCGAGCACTATAAAATATGAGTGTATTAATATCATACCAGTAGGTGCTAATTATAAATAGCCTTTGTTTTCATAGAGTTGAATAAGAATCTTGTCACTCTTGGACCAAGTGTGCTAAAAGTACAGAGGGAGTATCGGCCGCGTGCCGGCTCCGCAAATTCTCAGTAGCAAGCTAAAACGTTCAGTTCATTGGAGGTTCTGGTATGGATATTCGACCGCTCCACGACCGAATTGTGGTCAAACGGCTCGAGGAGAAGGAATCGATGCAGGGCGGGCTCTACATCCCCGATTCTGCTAAGGAAAAGCCGCAGGAAGGCCAAGTGATGGCCGTCGGCAATGGAAAGAAGACCGAGGAGGGCAAAGTGCTTCCGCTCGACGTTAAAGTGGGCGACCGCATTTTGTTCGGGAAATACTCGGGAAGCGACATCAAGTTGGAAGGTGAGGAATACCTCATCATGCGTGAGGACGAAGTTCTCGCGGTTCTCGACAACGCTTCCAAGAAAGCAAAAGCATAGATAGGAGGAATTTGTAGACATGGCTGCAAAACAGATTGTTTACAGCGAAAATTCCCGCCAGGCGATCCTGCGCGGTGTAAATCAACTCGCTGATGCCGTAAAGGTCACGCTGGGTCCCAAGGGCCGCAACGTTGTCCTCGAGAAGAAATTCGGCGGCCCCACCATCACGAAAGATGGCGTGACGGTCGCGAAAGAAATCGAGCTGAAAGATCCGCTCGAGAACATGGGCGCGCAGATGGTGCGCGAAGTTGCGTCGAAGACCTCGGACATCGCCGGCGATGGCACCACCACCGCGACGATCCTGGCGCAGGCGATCTTCCGTGAAGGCGTGAAGAGCGTGGCGGCGGGCGCGAATCCGATGGCGCTGAAGCGCGGCATCGAGAAGGCCGTTGACCTGGTTGTCGAGGAAGTGAAGAAGCTGTCGAAGCCCGTATCGGGCGATGCGATTGCGCAAGTCGGCACCATTTCGGCGAACGGCGATGCCACCATTGGAAGCACCATTGCCGAAGCGATGAAGAAGGTCGGCAAAGACGGCGTCATCACCGTGGAAGAATCGAAGACGATGAACACCGAGCTGCAGACCGTTGACGGCATGCAGTTCGACCGCGGCTATCTCTCGCCGTATTTCGTCAGCGATCCGGACCGGATGGAAGCGGTTCTGGAAGATCCCTACATCCTGATTCACGAAAAGAAGATTAGCAACATGAAGGATCTGCTGCCGCTGCTCGAGCAAATTGCTCGCGCGGGCCGGCCGCTGGTCATCATTGCGGAAGAAGTGGAAGGCGAAGCGCTTGCCACTCTCGTCGTGAACAAGCTGCGCGGCACCCTGAACGCCTGCGCGGTGAAGGCTCCGGGCTTTGGCGATCGCCGCAAGGCCATGCTGGACGACATTGCCATCCTGACCGGCGGCAAGTCGATCATGGAAGAAACCGGCATTAAGCTGGAGGGCGTTCGTCTCGAAGACCTCGGGCGCGCGAAGCGCGTTACCGTCGACAAGGACAACACCACCATCGTCGACGGCGGCGGCACCCAGAAGGCGATCGAAGGACGCATTAAGCAGCTCCGCGCTCAGATCGAAGAAACCACTTCGGACTACGATCGCGAGAAACTGCAGGAACGCCTCGCGAAGCTCGCTGGCGGCGTGGCGGTGATCAAGGTTGGCGCCGCGACCGAAACCGAGATGAAGGAAAAGAAAGCGCGCGTTGAGGACGCACTGCATGCGACTCGCGCCGCTGTTGAGGAAGGCATCGTGCCGGGCGGCGGCGTTGCGCTGCTCCGTGCCGGCAAGGCTCTCGCCGGCCTGAAAGTGGATGGTGACGAGCAGATCGGCGTCGACATCATCCGTCGTGCTATTGAGGAACCGGTTCGCCAGATCTCCGGCAACGCGGGCTTCGAAGGCGCGGTTGTGATCGAGAAGGTGCGCGGCAATGAGAGCGAACCGAACTTCGGCTTCAACGCGGCCAGCGGTCAGTTCGAGGATCTCGTCAAAGCGGGTGTCATCGATCCGACCAAGGTCACGCGCTCCGCTCTGCAGCACGCCGCTTCCATCAGCGCCCTCATGCTGACTACCGAAGCGATGATCGCTGAAATCCCGGAGAAGAAGGCAGCGGCGCCTGGTCCGGGCGGCCACGGCCCCGAGATGGATTACTAAAGAAAGCTGATTACGTACAGCTCGTGCCCGCGGGATCTCGGTCTCGCGGGCTTTTTTGTGCGCTGCCGCTCCACGGCTGACGCCGGAACTCGCGCGGCTGCATCCAACCCTCGTATGGATCTCCAACTGAACGAAAAGACGGCGCTTGTCACCGGTTCTACCGCGGGTATCGGGTATGCGATCGCGGATGCGCTTGCGGCCGAGGGCGCGACCGTCGTTGTGAATGGCCGCATACAAGCACGCGTCGATGAGGCGATCAAAAGCATTCAGGCAAGGTACAAAAGCGCAAAAGTGAGTGGAATTGCCGCCGACCTGGGAACTCACGAAGGCGCTGTCCAACTCGTTCGGAGACTGCCGGATGTCGATATTCTTGTGAACAATCTGGGCATTTTCGAACCGAAAGCCTTTGTGGATATTACTGACGAAGACTGGCAGCACATCTTCGAAGTCAACGTTCTGAGCGGCGTACGGCTGAGCCGCCAATATCTGCCGGCCATGCTGAAGAGGAACTGGGGCCGCATCGTTTTCATTTCAAGTGAATCGGCCGTAAATATTCCCACCGAGATGATTCACTACGGGGTAACCAAGACGGCGCAGATCGCTCTGGCGAGAGGACTAGCGGAAACAGCCGCCGGCTCCGGGGTCACGGTGAATTCAGTGCTGGCGGGCCCCACTCGCTCGGAAGGCGTCGGCACATTCCTGGGAAGTCTCGCGAAGAAGCAGGGTGTCAGTCTTCAAGACGTAGAGAAGAATTTCATTGAGAAGATGCGGCCGACCTCTGTCATTCGGCGGTTCGCCGCGCCCGAAGAGATCGCCTCAATGGTCGTGTATGTGTGCAGCCCGCTGGCATCGGCCACCACTGGCGCCGCACTCCGCGTCGAGGGCGGAGTGGTGCGATCGATTCTTTGAGGCGTCAACCGGCGGTAACTGAGCCGGGACGCGTAAGCGGCCTTTATTTAAAGCGCGCCGGTTTCAGCGTCCACGCTTGCAGCCGGGCTAAATTCAGCAACTCCGGAGCGGCGAACCCCTTAGGGTGGATGGGCCAACGGAACGAGCCTTTCGGATCGGTTGAGATGTATTTCTCGAACCCGATATTGCCATGCGCGACATGCACAGGACCCGAAGACAGAACCTGCCCGGCGGCTGTCGCGGCGAAATCGGCCAGCGACAACGTTTCCGCGCCGACAAACACCCGCGACGGAAGTCTGTGGTGAGCGTTGATAAATGAAATGACGTCTTTGCTGGAACGCTCGAACAGCCACTCCGGGATGGTTGCGGAGGTATAAGTTGTCGCGCCTCGCGATGTCGGCCCGTCGACGACCTGCGGCGGAAGACCAAGCACCGCCAGGAGGAGATCCGCCGCCGACCAATCGCCTGCGTCGGTTCGGACAAACGTGATCTGCTGTTCCAGGTAGCCGGCTGCTTCCTGTTTGGCCAGTGGCGGCGGAATGGGGCTGCGATAGAGCTGAAGCAGGTCTTGCGCCGTTACAAATTGAACTCCGGGCGTGTGCTGCGCCTGTTCGACGTATTCCTTAAGAATGCGGAAGCAGCGTTCCGCGTCCGCTTGCGTACGGCGGCGCGGAAGAACCCAGGCGCTCCGCTCCCGAACTTCCCCGTCTTTGAAGTTAGCGGCATCCCAGAACTCCGCGTGCACGAACTCCGTCGGATGAAAATAGGTGCTGATGACGCCACCGCCACTGTTCGCAAGGCGGCTCGCATCGGCTGTAAATTTGCGGTAGATTTCCGGGTTTTTCTGTTCGTGGTCGAGGTCGGGACGGATGGCATACTGGCCCAAGTTATAGATCGTAAGAATGCCGTCGTACCAGAACGGCTGATCGTCGAGGCCGATCTGTGAGCCATCATCCAGGTAGACCGGAATTCCCATATGCCGGAGAGCCGGATACGTCTGCGGAGCCCACGAAGATCCCGGCTGGCCGTAGCAGATGGGCATCACCCCGAAGATGCGTCTCAGGTCGAGGGCCCCCGATAACTCGCGGCGCTCAAATTCTTGTTCGCCTTCGAGCATTCCCAGCTGCCTCAGGTAGAGAGCCGGCACGGGCTGAATGCTATGCCAGTTCGAGTGATAGCCGATGTTGTGACGCGATAACGCGCGGATAACGTCCGTGCGGTGGCGCTCTTCGAGAACGCGCGCCTTTTCGCCGACCACCTTGAACGTCGCGCGAACGTTGAGTTTCGTCAGATCGTTAGCAATGCGGAGTGCCGAATCGTCGGAGATCGGATCGACGTAATCTTCAGTGTCGAACCAAAGGACGACATAAACGGGATCTTTCGCAAGAAGGCACGGGGCCAGAAGAAAAAAGAGGACAAGTAGAAGTCTCATCGGAACGTAACAGACAAGTTTACAGTTTTGAACTTTGAAGATAAACGAGCGCGGTATCGGTCATCGAAACCATTGCGAGATCAACCGCTGCTCGCCGATTGCTTATTGGCAGGCGACGTGCAATGCCGATTCCAGAACTCCGATCAAAATTTAGTTGCCCTATCTTTAGATCGTCCAGAACCGGTCGAATTTGAAGTAGGATGTTCTTCAGCGGATCGGAGTGCGCCTTGCCCAAGGCGTAGGGGGAAAGATGACATTCGAAACAGGCCAGCGTGTCGGCGATTACGAAGTTCTGGGCGTGCTCGGCGCCGGCGGCATGGGCCAGGTTTACCGCGTCCGGAACCTGATTTCCGATCGGGTGGAAGCCATGAAAGTGCTGTTGCCCGATCTCTCGGCTGAGCCCGAATTGGCGAACCGGTTCATTGGCGAAATTCGCACTCTCGCCAGCTTCGATCATCCGAATATCGCCCAGTTACACACTGCGTTCCAGGTGGATAACCGGCTAGTGATGATTATGGAGTACATCGAGGGATTTACTCTCGACCAGCGCGCCAAGCAATCCGCCATGCCTCTGAATGAGGTGCTCGATTACATTACTCAGGTTCTTTCGGCGCTCAGCTACGCGCACGGCCGCGGCGTGATTCACCGCGACATAAAGCCCGGAAACATGATGGTGACGCCGCATGGCGTCTTGAAACTGATGGATTTCGGAATCGCCAAATCGACCGCAGATCCCCACCTGACGAGGCCCGGGACCACGATGGGATCGCTGTACTACATGTCGCCGGAGCAAGTGCGCGGGACGACGGTCGATGCGCGGTCCGATATCTATTCGGTTGGCATTTCGCTTTACGAATTGAGCGCTGGGAAGCGCCCGTTCGAGGCCGACAGCACGTTTGGCATTTTGAACCATCAATTGAATTCCGTGCCTCAGCCGCCGAAGGAGTTGACTCCATCCTTGCCGCCGGCGCTGAACGAAATCATTCTTGCCGCCTTGGCCAAAGAGCCCATGCAGCGCTTTCAAACAGCGGATGCATTTCGCAATGCTCTGCAGAGCGTGCGTTCGAGCCTCGCTCCGGACCAGGCGCGGACCGAGACGGCGCCCGCCCGGAATCCCGTGCGCGACGTTCAGCCCAATTTGCGGCCGGCCAAAAGTCACCGCGCTCTCTGGATGACTCTGGGGGCGCTGGCCGTAGTGGCTGTGCTTGTCGCCGCCGCGATTGTTGTGCCGCGCTGGTCGCGAACGCGCGCGGATGTTGAGTCTCAGGTTCAACCGGATAAGCCTGCCGTTACGACAAGCGCCGCGCCGGTCGCAACGGCGCCCTCCGCTTCGGCGCCGCCAGCCTCAGTACACGCGGATATCCCGCGGAACCGTTCGGATAATCGGCCGGAACCATCGCAGACAGTGCGCATGCAAGAGTCCCAAGCCGCGCCCGTCGCCAGGCAACCACGGATCACGCACGCCGTAGAGCCGCCGCCCGTGCAGACTTCGCCGGTTCAGACGCCGGAGGCGGCGAATACACCGGCTCAGGTATCGCCGGCTCAGACTCCGCCCGCTTCGTCGAAAGTGTCGGGCGAAGAACTGGAAGCGCTGAATAACCGGGTGATCCAACTGGGAGCGCGCGCGAACGCGGCGAAAGCCAGCATTGACCAGCTCCGCCAGGAGCAGGCAGCCGGCGGCTTCGGCTTGCGGCAGGACGTGGCGTCGTCGCTCAGCCGGATGGAAGCCTACATGGACGCAGCCGAGCGCGCGATCCAGGGAGAGAACGCTCAGGCGGCCCGGAAAAGCATGGATCAGGCAGAGAAAGAAATCGATAACTTAGAAGCATTTTTGGGGAGATAGGAGCAAATTTCGATGCGTAAGTTCTATTTTGGGGTGCTTTTCAGCGCGCTCATCGCCGCGCCATTGTTCGCGCAGCAGCCGGAGAAACGCCGCGTTGCCGTTCTCGATTTCGGCTATGGAACGGTTATGACCAGCGTGCAATCGCTGTTTGGAACCAACCAGGATATCGGGAAGGGCATTTCCGATCTGCTGATCGACCGGTTGATCAACGACGGAACATATCGCGTGATCGAGCGGCGTGAACTCAATAAGATCATGCAGGAACAGAACTTTTCGAATAGCGACCGGGCCGATTCCTCCAGCGCCGCTAAGATCGGACGCGTGCTCGGAGTCGACACGATCATCGTCGGCGACATCACTCAGTTCGGGCGCGACGACCACAATACCAACGTCGGTTCTGTTGTGAGCCGCTGGGATCATTATGGGATCGGCAACGTCGGTGTGAAGAAAGCAAAGGCCGCGGTAGCGATTACCGCTCGCATGATCGACGTGAACACCGGAGAGATTCTGGCGTCCGTCAGCGGCAAAGGAGAATCGAAGCGGTCCGGTACGAATTTGCTCGGAGGCGGCGGCGGATGGGGCGGCGCCGGTGGGGGGCAGCTTGACATGGGCAGCTCCAACTTTTCGCAGACCATCATCGGCGAGGCAGTAACGGAAGCGGTCACCCAGGTGGCCGGGCAACTCGACCAGAATGCCGGCCGGTTGCCGAAGCAAACCGTTCACGTGCAGGGTCTGGTCGCCGATGCAACAGGCAACAATATTACGATCAACGTCGGGAGCCGCGCCGGATTACACGTGGGCGACAAACTCGCCGTGACTCGCGTGGCTCGCGTGATCAAAGATCCCGCGACCGGGAAGCCGTTGCGTACGGTGGAAGATCCCGTCGGCGCCATCACGATAACCAGCGTCGACGAAGGTAGCGCAGTTGGCGCGTTTTCAGGGAGCGGCCAAGCGAAAGTAGGCGATACGGTGAAGACGCCGGCGAGTAATTAAGCCGGGCACGGCCTGGTTTGTGACAATCAATGCCGGAAGTGACGCACGCCGGTAAACACCATAGCCAGCCCGAGCCGGTTTGCCGCCGCGATCACTTCTTCGTCTCTTACGGAGCCGCCCGGCTGAATAACTGCCGTGATGCCGTGCTTGGCGGCTTCTTCGATGCCATCGGGAAATGGAAAGAATGCATCGGATGCAATCACCGTACCGTTCAACGGAAGCACCGCTTTCATCGCCCCGACCTTCACGCTGTCGACGCGGCTCATTTGGCCGGCGCCCACGCTGATGGTCTGGCCCGGCCGCGCGTAGACGATCGCGTTGGATTTCACGTGCTTGGCGATCTTCCAGCCGAATGCGAGTGCCCTCTGCTCTTCCGGAGTGGGAGCGCGCTCGGTTTTCACCTGAACTTTTGAAAAATCGAACGGTATCCGATCGGGTGTCTGCGCCAACAGTCCGCCGCCGATCGACCTTACGACTGCTTCCGCGCGAACCAGGGCGTCCACGAGAACAAGCCGTAAATTCTTTTTAGATTGCAAAACGGCCAGCGCGCCCGGCGAGAACGCAGGCGCCGCAATGGCTTCCACGAAGAGCTTGCCGACCTCTTGCGCGGTATTTTCATCCAGTTCCTGGTTGAAAGCGAGCACTCCGCCGAACGCGGACACCGGATCGGCTTCGAGCGCTTTGAGGTAAGCCTCGGCAAGCGTCTCCCGTTCGGCGCAGCCGCATGGATTCGTGTGCTTGATGATGGCGGCCGCGGGGGCATTGAACTCGAGGACCAATTGCCACGCGGCGTCCAGATCCACTAGATTGTTGTAAGACAGTTCCTTGCCGTGAAGCTGCTTCGCTCCGGCGATGCCGCCGTTATGGAAGCTATACAGCGCAGCCTGCTGATGCGGATTTTCTCCATACCGGAGAACGGCCGTGCGGTCGGCGTTGATGTGCAGCGTCTCCGGAAGTAAGTCCGACTCATCCGCTGTCTGCCCATCCACATTGATTCGCGCCAGCCGCGCCGCCACGGCGGCATCGTACGCGGCGGTATGGGCAAAGGCCTTCTGCGCGAGACGCCAATGTGTGGATGGCGAGAGCGAGCCCTGGTTGTCGGTGAGTTCGCGACTCAGCGGAGCGTACTGCTCGGGCGACACCACAACGGCGACATCCTGAAAGTTCTTGGCCGCGGCTCGAATCATGGTGGGACCGCCGATATCGATATTCTCGATCAGCTCTTCACGAGTGACATCGCTTCTCGAAGCATATTTTTCAAACGCGTAGAGATTCACCACCACCATGTCGAACGCGGGGATCTCATGGGTGGCAAGAGACTGCATATGTTCCCGATTTGCGCGGATCGCCAGGATGCCGCCGGCAATTCGGGGGTGAATCGTCTTCACGCGGCCGTCAAGCATTTCCGGAAAGCCGGTAATCTCGGCGACTTCCCGCACGGGAAGGCCGTTATCGCGCAGAAGTTTGGCCGTGCCGCCGGTTGAAACCAGCTCCACTCCCAGTTCGTGCAGCTTCTGCGCAAACGGCAGCAATCCCGATTTTTCAGTGACACTCAGCAACGCGCGTTGAATACGAGCCATTAGTTCCATTTTGGCAAAGCGCAAAAGCGCGGCGTACGTCGCGCCGTCAGCGCGTAAGTTGTTCGGCTATCCGAACCCGCTTGCTGACGCAAGGCGGCTCTGAGTGGAGGCAAACTCCAAACGGAGCCGCCGCACGTGAGTGCGGGTTGTTCGGTTGTCAACCCTAATTGATAAGGTGCTCCCTCTCTCCCGCACCGAACCGCGACCGTGAGGGAGTACTCATGGCCCTGCGGGCCACCCAAATTGAGAAGACGCCCGATTACCTGCACCGAACCGCGACTGTCAAGGAGCGGACGTCTTTACCGGCGTCTTCAACGGAGCGGATGTCCTCACCGGGCGGACTGCCTCTGGGCCGATTCGGGGCCATGCGCCCCTTACAATCGGGATGTGCCTCACTACTGCACTTTGATTCCCGGAGACGGCATTGGCCCGGAAGTCGCGGAAGCCACGGTGCGCGCCGTGGAAGCCACGGGAGCGGACATCTGCTGGCGGCGCGCTGAATTGAATGAAGCGATTATTCTCGAAGCCGGAAAGACTCTCCCGCAGTATCTTCTCGACTCGTTGAACGAGACTAAAGTCGGTTTGAAAGGCCCGGTGACCACACCGGTGGCAAGCGGCTTTCAGAGCGTCAACGTCGCTCTGCGC
Source organism: Bryobacterales bacterium KBS 96 (assembly GCA_000381625.1). Classification (GTDB taxonomy): domain Bacteria; phylum Acidobacteriota; class Terriglobia; order Bryobacterales; family Bryobacteraceae; genus KBS-96. Next base: position 3,226,110 of record KB906767.1, on the reverse strand, counting down.
AAAGCCCTCGATCTTTTCGCGAACGTGCGTCCTGTCCGGACTCTGCCGGGCATCAAGAATCGCTTTGAGGACGTTCGCATCGACATGGTGATCTTTCGTGAGAACACGGAAGATCTCTACTCGGGCCTGGAGCACGAAATCGTGAAAGATGTCGTGACCAGCCTGAAGGTAATTACCCGAACCGCGTCTATTCGCATCGCCCGCTATGCGTTCGAGTTTGCGCGCAGGAACAACCGCAAGAAGGTCGTCGCCATACACAAGGCGAACATTATGAAGCTCGCCGACGGCTTGTTTTTGCGCTGCTGCCGGGAAGTCGCAAGCGAGTATCCGGCTATCGAGTACAAAGAATTGATTGTCGATAACGCATCGATGCAACTAGTGATCCGTCCGGAAACGTTCGACATCCTGCTGCTGCCTAACTTATACGGCGACATCGTTTCGGATCTGGCGGCGGGACTAGTGGGAGGACTCGGCATTGTGCCGGGGGCCAATATGGGCGAGACGCATGCCGTGTTTGAGGCCGTGCATGGCAGTGCGCCCGATATCGCGGGGCAGGGCAAAGCGAATCCAACGGCGTTGATGCTTTCCGCCGCGATGATGCTGACGCACCTGGGAGAGAACGATGCAGCCCACAAACTCCAGAGCGCGGTAGAGGCCGTGTATCGCGAAGGCAAGCATCTCACGGGCGATGTCGGCGGCGATTCTTCGACAGCCGATTTCACCGATGCCGTTTTGCGCGCTCTAAAAGCTTCTTGAAAAACAATTGAAACCGAACGGTTCCCTTTGGGCGCAAGCGGGGCCGGGCAGTCGAGCAACCCGCGCACCTGTGTGCGGCGGCTCCGATTGCAAGTTGCCTCCACTCAGAGCCGCATCGCGTCAGCGAGCGGGTCCGGATCACCCCGCAGCCGCTTCCAGCCGAGCGGTTTTGGCCTTTTTCGGCAAGCTCCTGAAGGGTTGAGTCATGCGATTTTGCGAATTGCGAGAACGCGCTTGCTCTTCGCGGCATCTCTCGCCGTGAAGACGATTTCATTCGCGCGAAAGATATCGTCAAGAGTCAGCGCCAGAGGCTCGGAGCCATAGAGGTTCTCGATAAAATTCACCACCAGCGAGCGGTTGCGAGGCAACTCCGTAATCGCACGTGACTTTCGCCGGTTCGTCACCAGCGTGAGCCCGTCTGCTTCGCGATATTCAAGGACGCCTTCCGTTCCGGCTAATCGAAGCCGGTCGTCGCCGTGAGTGGCGGCCGTCGCCGGGCGCAGATAATCCAAGTGCATTTGCGCCGTACCGCCGTTGTCCAATTGAAATATCGTGACTGCGGTGTTCTCCATATCGCCGGCGGCCGACTGGCCGATATGCGCCTGAAATGCCGATACTTGCGCGAACTCCCGGAGGCTGGTGAAGCGCATTAAATCGACCAGATGGATGCCGATGTAAGGAATGGTTCCGCTGAAGCTCGATCGGTGAAGCATCCACTCGGGCCTGTCGTCGCCCAGCACATACGATTTCTGCGCGTCCATCTGCGCGATCTCGCCAAGTTCACCCGATTCGACGATCTGCTTCATGGCGATGAAAGATCCCCAAAAACGCATAGGAAGGAGCATCGTCAATTTCACCTTCGCCGTACGTAATGCCGTCTGTATCTTTTGAAGATCGGCCCACTCCATTGCCAGCGGCTTTTCAGCAATAATGTGCTGCCCCCTGGCTGCGCAATCGAGAATCAATCCCGCGCGCTCGCCATCGGAGCCGCAAATTCCGGCGATCTCAAATTGTTCGCGCTTTAGAAGTTCCTGGTGCGATCCATACCGGTGTTCGGCGGCAACGCCCGCGCGTTCTCCGACGGCATTCAATAACTTCGCGTTGCCGTCCGAGACGGCTTGCAACTTCACATCCGGCAGCACCTTCAGCGCATCCAGGATTTCCGAAATATGACCGCTCAAGCCAAGAATCGCCAGACTCACCTTCTTGGGTAGCTTCGCGATGCGTTGCGGCGCTTCTGCCGCCAGTGCAATTCCGGATAGCGAGGCGCCGGCAATCAGGTTGCGGCGTGTCATAGCAGGCATACTCTGTTTTCGCATGACTCGGCGGATCGTGTCTTGTGTTCGATGTTGACGGAGGGGCACGCTGATCAGCAGCAGGATACTTCAGCACTTCCGATGGATAGAATTTGATGGCGGCGTCTTCGAGTTGCCGCTATGAGTTAGAGGAGTTGCGTTCGTGCCTAAATTACGCTCGGCGTGTGCCGTATCTCTGGTGATCTTCTGGATCTCTCTGCTTGCCGGCGCCCAAGAGCCGCCGCTGCAAGTTACCTCCGGACTGCACACCGAAGTCTACGATTATCTGACCGCGATCGCGCGCGCGGACTGGAGCCAGCGGGACGCGCGAATCGCCGCCATTCACACTTCGGCGGAAGTGGAGCAACGGCAGACATTCATTCGATCCAAAATTACTGAACTGCTGGGTGGATTCCCCGCGCGCACGCCGCTGAACGCCAAGATCACGGGCGGCTTTTCGCGTGACGGCTATCGCGTGGAGACGCTGGTGTTTGAGAGCCGGCCGAAATTTTATGTGACGGCGGATGTCTATGTGCCCACCTCGGCAAAGCCGCCGTTTCCGGCTGTCGTGGGAGTGGCCGGCCATACGCAGACCAGCAAGGCAGCCGCGTTTTACCAGCATGGATGGATTTCCCTGGCAAAGCGGGGCTTTGTTGTGATCGCCTTCGATCCGCCCGGGCAGGGCGAACGAATCCAATACTACGATCCCGAGTTGGGCCGCTCGCGCGTGGGGACCGCGACTTCGGAACACACCGCTGTGGGCCTGCAATGTATCCTCACCGGAGGCAATATTGCTAATTACATCGTCTGGGACGGCATGCGTGCGATCGATTATTTGCTGACGCGCAGCGATGTCGATCCGAAGCGAATCGCTGTCGCGGGTAATTCCGGCGGCGGCATGCAATCGGCCTATCTCGCGGCACTGGACCCACGCCTCGCGGCCGCGGCGCCTTCCTGCTTTCTGACTTCCTCGGAAAAGCTGTGGACGGATTTCGTTCCGCAAGATGCCGAGCAAAATATTATCGGCTTTCTTGCGAATGGGCTAGACATCAAAGATTTTGCGTTGGCGTTCGCGCCGCGTCCGTTCGATTTTCTTACCGCAACCCGCGACTTCTTCCCGATTTCTGGTTCCCGCGCGGCCTACGCGGAAGCTCGCAGAATTTATCAGGTCATGGGCCATCCGGAACACGTCAATTTTTTTGAATATAACGATACGCACGGGTGGTCTGTGCCGCGCCGCGAAGCAACGTACCGGTGGTTTCAAAAATGGTTGAACAATCGCCCGGACGATGAAGGCGTTGAGACGAACTTCGATGTCGAACCGGCTTCTCGTTTGAATGCAACTTCGACAGGCCAGGTGGCGACTTCGCTTGGCGGTGAAACGGTCCAATCTCTTAACGCCGCTCTCGGTGAGCGGCTTGCGAAAGAAAGGCCTACGCTGGCGGGAGATGCTCTGAAGCGCGCCATTGCGAGCCGGATAGGCATTCCGGTCGACCATAAGCCGCAGGTCCCTAAAATCGCAAATTTCGGGGAAATTGGACGTGACGGATACCGCATAGTCAAAATTGCGCTTGAGACGGAGCCCGGAGTACAGATTCCGGCGCTCGTTTTCGAGCCATCCTCTGCCGCCGGTCGAAAATCCGCGGTGCTCTACCTGAATCCCGAGGGGAAATCCGCGGACGCCGCTCCGGATGGAGACGTCGAGAGCCTGGCGCGCGCCGGTTATCTCGTGCTAGCGCCCGACCTGCGCGGCTGGGGAGAAACCGCTGCGCTCGGCGGTTCGTTTCCGCATGATGGCCGTTATCATTTGTCGATGCGCGCCATGCTCGTGGGGCGAACAGTTGTCGGTATGCAGGCGACTGACCTGCTTGCGGCGTTCGATTATCTAGCCGCGCGTCCTGATGTGGATTCGAAACGCATCGGCATATTTTCGAAGGGAAATGCCGAAGTGGTCGCGCTTCTTGCCGCCGCGCTGGAACCGCGGGTTCATCAGATCGCGTGCGAAGGAGGCCCGGTGTCCTACCTGGATATTGTTCGGGCGCGCTTTCATGGCGAAATCGCCGATATCGCAATACCCGGAGTGCTTGCGCAGTTTGATCTGCCCGATGTCGCTGCCGCAATTGCGCCACGCAAACTCTGGCTGGTTGATCCGGCGATGCCGAGCGGTGAGCCGGAATTGCTTGGAAAGGTCACGCCGGAATATCAATCGGCCGAACGTGCTTATGCCGGCCTGCGTGCGCAAAAAGATTTTCGGATTACGATACGGCCGGAAGGATGGGCGTTCGCAAAAGTGTACGGAGAGTGGCTGAGCCGATAGCGCACTTTTGTGGCGCGCGCTTCAGCGTACTGCGGTGAACTTCAGTTCACCGAGGAGCGGGCAGTGAACTGCCCACCGGCACCATAAATCGTGCGCCACGGCTGACCCGTTGCGGGTGTTTCGCAATTCGGGTCAGTACGTGCCTGAAACCCCTGCGAGAATTCGCGATACGTAATCGATGGTTTCCGAGATCGGCGGGATGCCGCCCGATTTCTCCACTGCCGCCGGCCCTGCGTTGTAAGCTCCGAGCGCCAGCGCACGATCGCCGTTATAGCGAGTCAGAAGCTGTTTCAGGTAACGCGCTCCCGCGTCGACGTTTGCATCCGGATCGAACGGATCATCAAGACTCAGATCGTCCGCAGTTTGCGGCATGATCTGCATCAGCCCCATGGCTCCGGCTGTCGAAATCGCACAGGGCCGAAATCCGGATTCCTGACGCATGACGGCGCGCAGCAATTCCGGCTTGATATTGTGTTTTCCCGCGGCAGTCTTGATCAGGCGATCGACCTCGGAAGAAGCGAGCGGATCGCATGCATCCGTGCCGACCTGAATGTTGGGCATGACAAAATCGGCCGGCCGGGGCCAGGGAACAGAATAAAACGCCAGATCGACACTTGGCGGATCTGGCTCCGTCACGCTTGGGGTGGCAGTGGGTTTATTGGCCGGCAATGCGGAGTTTGTGATCTGATCCGGTTCGGGCAACGGCGCAATCTCCGGCGGCGCTTCGCTGTTGCGAGTTGCGCCGTATTGCTGCTGAACCGTTTTGAGCTGTTCCTGGAACGAGGTTGTCTGAATGCCCGCCGCCGAGTTGGCGATGGATATCATCTGCCGTGCAATGGATTCCTGCTGAACAGCCGCCGCGGTCTGTGCAGCCGTGTGATTCTCCGGGGCCGCGCAATCCGCAAAACCCACTCCTAGGGCCATTAGCAGAAGCAAGGACCAAACCGGGTTGCACGTTCTCATACCTGAGATCATCGGCTGTTTAGGGCCTGACCTTTAACGCCGGGATCATTGGGATTGCGATGCTAAAATCGAGGCAGCGGCGGAGCTTACTGGAGCGGCGCCCCATTACCGGCGTGCCTGGCGAACCTCGAAAAATCCTCCTCGTATCAAGCTACGTCGTTTCCCAATTGGGCGGCGTGGAGCAATACAACGAATGGCTTCGCCTGCGATTAGTTGCTCGCGGATTTGAATGCCGCGTTGTGTCCTGCGATCACAAAAATGCGATTGCCGACGCCAAATTGCCATACAGGCCACTTGGACCGCGCGCGTGGCCATTCGTGGCGCCAAGTCCCCGCGTAATCAACGTTCTGCGCCGGGAAGTTGCGTGGGCGGACATCGTTTTCATTCAATATCACGCTTACCCGCTCTCCTTGTGGGCTGCTTTGGCGGCGTTTAGCAGGAGGAAACCGGCATGGACCTTCATTCACATGGTTGCGCCGCCCTCGTTCCGCTCGAAACTTTACCGCGCAATAGCCTGGGCCTACGATCGGATCGCCGCTCGTGTGACGCTCCGCTTTGCGCATCCCGTTGCCGTCTCGGCCGTTGCCGCCGATTTTATTGAATCCCGTTTCCGGATACCGCCGGTCCGCGCGCCTTTTCCGATGCGCCCGTTGCCAACGCGTCCACACGTACCCGCGCCGAATCCAGGTGAGCCTTTGCGCGTTGTGTCCGCCGGCCGATTGTCGGACGTGAAACGTCCGCTCGACGTGATCGCCGCCTGCGATCTTGTGAAGGGCGGCCCTGTTCAATTGGATATCTACGGGACTGGACCACTCGAACAGGAAGTGCGGGCCATGGCGGCAACGCGGCCCTGGGTCACCGTGCATGGGGCAGTGCCTTGGGAATTGGCGGTCGCCGCTCAGGGCTACGCCCACTCGGTCATTTCCGCAAGCGTCATGGATACTACCCAAGCTGCTTTGCTGGAACCCATGGCGATGGGTGTGCCCGCGGTCGCGACGAACACGGGCGATGCATTCCGGTATTTCGAACCGCCGCTGGAGCGATTTCTCACTCCACAGGATGAGCCGCAGGCATTGGCGGACGGCCTCGATCTTCTGCGATCCGATTATTCCGGCTGGCAACAGAAGTTTGCCATTCGCGGCCAGGAGTTAAGCGCGATGTTTGGAGAAGATGCCGCGGAACGTGCAGTACTGGAAGCGGCGGGTCTGGTGAATACGAAGTTTCAGGAACACTCGCAAAGATAATAGCCGCCGTAGTGTAATTCACTATCTGTGATAGCGGAGCAGGCCGCCCCGGATCATGTCCACCGAATCCATGTTCCGGAAACGGCCTGCTCACGTTGCCGGCTACGCCGGCTCTATCGAAGCATGCCGGATACTGGCGCGAGCCTTCTCCCTCATGCCTCGCAACCGGTTCGCCACTTGCCGGCGAAGCCTGACCACGGCGAAGTAGATAGCCATGGTCACGGTTCCGCGCGTCTCGGTCACAGTCGCTTCGCCGCCTCGGTGAAACTCTGCCACGATCTGGCAGCGCTTATCCTTGCCCCCGCGCGGGCCGTTTACATCAGTCACATGCACCCTGATTCGTTTGAGATGATGCTCAAACCTGTCGAGCGCGAACCGAATACGGCGCGTTGCATATTCGGCGGCGCCTGGCTTGGGTGCAAATCCTCTAACCCTGAATTCCAGTTTCATGTGTAGCCCTCCTATAAGTAAGTAACTGTCGGGAACTCTCTCAACCCTTCAAAAACTCAATTGCCCAGATGGCGCCGAGAACTAGCGCGGCGATACCCGCAACCTTCAGAGCGAGCGTAAACGTTTCCCACTTCGAGTGTTTGGGACTATCGGCTCTTTCCGGCGCGATCGTTTGTTCCTCGAGTTTTTCTTCAAATGAAGTCATGTCGTCTGGCTCCTTTCCGTTTCTTACTAGCGGCTCAATCCCGAAACGAGATCCAGAGAAGAATCCGCCTGTTGACTATGCTCTTCCTGCTGCCATTCGGTCCAAAAGCATACGGGCGCAGCGGGCCGCGGCGGGCAAAACACGACAGGGCAGGGGGCTGTTCTCACGAGTTCATACGTATCCATGCCTCCCGACTCTCCGGCGCGGCTTCCGCGTCCAAGGACCAGCAGCGCCGCGCCGGTGCGCTCCGCCGCGCGACCGATCGATTCCTCCGGGGTCCCCGTTTCGATCGTCGCTTCGGCGGAAACATTCATGCTTTGCAGCAATTCGTCCAGTTTGTATTGCGCCTCGATCCTCGATAACTCAAAGGATAAGTGCGAGTGGTCATGCCAAGGACCGCCATTTGCCGCGGCGGCGTGGGCGGCAACGGCACGGGCAGGAACGGCGCTGACTACCATCAGCGCCGACCGCAAGTCCCGGGCGAGAGCGGATGCATACGACAGAACCTGCTCGTCCGCGCCTTCCAAATCCACCGCGCAAAGAACCGGACCCCGGTCCGCTCGCGGACGCCCTGTGAACGGCCCGGTCCACACGGCGCACGCCGTATCGCGCAGAACTTTTCCGGTCACGGACGCCGGGTGCGACAAACTGCTGTTGCTTCCGTGCGGCATGGCGATGGCGTCGATACGATGCGTTTTCGCGTAACGCACGATGGCTTCCGCCGGATCTCCAAGCGCGACGGTCTGTGGACAATACATGCCGTGCGGTATGTGGCGCGCAAAAGCGGCCAGCGCCGCCGCAGACTGCCGTCGAAGCTCTGCGATATGGCTGCCGCCCTCAATGACATGAAGCAGATCGAGCCTCGCCCGAAGCTGATTCGCCAGTTCTGCAATATAAGGCGCCGCAGACTGACATCGCTCGGAGAAGTCTACCGGAAACAGGATTTTATTGACAGAAAGCATGGAACGGCTCCTCAAATCTGATCTCAATACAGCAAGCACTATGTGTTGATCTGCTAGGCGGCTCGCCGAAGCACTCTGGCGCCTTCACGAAGACGCTCAGCATGTTCCTGGCACTGCACGCAAAATATTGCCCATGGCAGAGCGTCAAGCCGCTTTTGTCCAACATCGTCTTCGCACTTCAGGCATATGCCATATTTGCCTCGCGAGATGCGCGACAACGCCGACTCCACCTGCCGCAACTGGCGATAGGCGGTTTCCATTCTCTCGACGGCGACTTCACGTTCAGCGGCGCGAACGCCGTGCTCCATCGTTTCCGCCGTAGTTTCAATTGATATGTCTTTGCGGGCGCCCTCCAGGTCGTTCTTGCACTCCGCCGCTTTCGCCAGCAAAGCCGCCTTGTACAAGTCCACATTCAAATTACGTGTGCTCATCGTCTACAAATCTCCTTGAGGGATTGTTTTCTTTATAGACGTACGAGCCAACCCATTCGATATGTAGATAAACTGGATCTGATTCATCGCTTTTATCGATGTATGGATTGATCTCCATGGACTGGCTAAATTATCACCATCTTTTATACTTCTGGACGGTCGCGAAGAAAGGCAGCATCACCGAAGCCTGCAAAGAACTGCGGCTCGCGCAGCCGACTATCAGCGGCCAATTGCGTTCGCTCGAAGAACAACTCGGCGAAAAGCTGTTTACCCGAGTGGGCCGGCGGCTGGAGCTTACCGAAGTCGGCAAGCTTGTCTACCGCTATGCGGATGAAATCTTTTCCCTCGGCCGTGAATTAACGGACGTGCTGAAAGGCAAACCACAGGGCCGGCCCGCGCGGTTGATTGTCGGAATCTCCGACATTATGCCCAAACTGGTTGCCTACCAGATCTTACAGCCTGCTCTGAACTTGGGGGCGGCGATTCATCTTGTCTGTTATGAAGATCAACCAGACCGATTGCTTCTGAGTTTGGCGGCGCACGAACTGGATCTTGTCTTGACCGACGCTCCCGCTTATCCATCGGTCCAAGCGCCTGTCTTTAGCCATCTTCTTGGATCGAGCAGTATTGCATTATTTGCAGCGCCCGCCGTTGCTGCCCAATATCGCAAGCACTTTCCCGCCCGCCTGGATGGCGCGCCATTCCTGATGCCCATGCAGAACTCCATGTCGCGCCGCACACTTGACCGGTGGTTCGATGAGCACGACATCCGGCCGAGGGTTGTCGGAGAGTTTCAGGACCTTGCGCTACTAAATGTATTTGGTCAGGCGGGCCTGGGGATTTTCGCGTCGCCGACGGTGGTTGAGGACCAGGTGCGCAAATACCATCAGGTCTCCCTCGTGGGCAGACTGGAAACGGCCAAAGAGGAATTTTATGCAATCTCGGCGGAGCGCAGGATCAAGCATCCGGCCGTGGCGGCCATCTCTCAATCCGCCCGGCAGAGTCTGTTCACGAAAGAAGCGAGCCGGTGATTTTTCAGATTTCAGCCGAAAGCCAATACTTAGGAAAAACCGAACTATCGTCGTCAAACTTTCTATTTTTCAAATGAGTGTTCCGCACGCTATTTGTAGATTGTGGGGCGTGTAAGCCTCAACGATATCTCAAGGAGAAAACTCATGCGTTTCAACACAATTTTGAAAATGTCGTATCTGCCAATTGCTGCCCTGCTGTTTTCGGGCGCGTCATTTGCAGCCGCCCCGGTAGTCTCGGCCATCGGGCCACCCATCCCTATTCAAGCCGAGGATATGAGGTCGGCATCGGAAGCTTCAAAACTCCTCGATGAGGTCCGATTGATGGCGCACGATCTCAAGCGCGAGGCCAGGATACTCGAAAGCTTTAACTGGAATCGCGTCAGCCCCGAGACCCACGCCAGCCAACTTATGCTGGCAAGGGAGCACATTAACGCCATTAGTGAGCGAATCGAGAGGCTGCGGGCCATTCAGCCTGACGCCACGGCCTGGCAACAGCAGGCGATTGAATCGATCGTTCCGGTAGCTGCCCATCTTGCGGACAGGACCGAAGCCGCTATCGAACACCTGAATGAATACCGCAATCGCCGGTTCGTTCTGGAGTACGCCGATCATCTCCGCGCTATTTCCGATCGGGCGACAGAACTCAAGGCCTCGGTAAGCGACCATTTGGATCTGGCTCAAACGGAGAATAGGGCCGTTGAGATCCGAAGCAGGATCTCAGATGCTCGCTCCTAAACGTTGATTCGCCATGAGTGCGGCGCTCTCACCAGCGCCGCGCTCATGGTTTTTTACGTTTTGTATTCCGTAGGAGATCTGCTATCACTTCATCATGGTCCGAAGCGTGAGTGCCCCGCACGATTTTGCCGTCTGGCGCCGGCCACGGGCCTCGAATAAAGATCCAGTCAAGCGAACCAAGGATCACGTGTGTGCGCTCTACCTTCTGGCCAAGAACGCTGTGAAATCCCGCTTGTTCGAGCGTGTGCAGCAATCGTGCCGGAAAATATTTAGAGTTAAAATCGCCACCAATAATGGCGGGTGTCCCGTTCGAATATCTCTTCAAGTCTTCGAATACTTCCTGAAGTTGAGCGGATTGAATCCTCCCGCCGCTGCGGCTCTCGAGATGCAAGTTATAAACGACTACGGGCGAGCCGGCGATCGACAGTTTGGTGATCAGCGCGATCCGGCCGCCAAGCCGCCGCTGAAAAAGCGGAATGTCCGGGATAATCGCGTGAGGCCGCCAGAAATTCGACTGATGAGCGAAGCGGAGAACCCGGCTCTCGATAATAGGCGTCGTCGCCAGCGTAGCCTGACCTTGAAACGCGGGTTGCCCCTTCACTCGCTGGCTTAGTTCTTCGAACGCGATGCCGTAGGCGTAGTTGTAGTGGAGCGTTTGGGCAACCTGCCGGGCGATGTCACGGTTACCGGTTCGCCGGTCGTGCAGATCGACTTCCTGCAACAGACAGATCGAAGGGCGCTCTTTGCGAAGAGTGTCGATGACTCGATCGAGGTGATAGCCCCGGTCGATGTTCCAGGAAATCACGCGAACGGACGGCTCCGGCGTGATGGTCGTCGCAAAAGAGCCGGTAATTGTTTGATTCGAAATCGCGTTCTGATTCTGCGGAGAACCGGCCGGATGCGCCGAAACCGCTCCCATCAGGACAGCCGCCGCTACCGTCAAGCAAGGCCGCATGAACCCGATTATCGCGTGTGACCCTAGAGACTACTCCCTGCAAGCGTCCCTTCGCATCCGCGTAGTCGCCTCAACTTGGCGGCTCTCAGCGTTGGGGTCCGTCCCCATCTGCGGGTGGAAATGTCCGTATTTCCCAGAAACTATCATAGCTGGTGATAGTGGCGCAACTGACGGTCGGGCTAAATTCATCGAACTGGGTAGCCGGGAAACGTCTCCGTACGGGTTCGCTATAATGACGCCTGTACCCGCTGCGATGGCTGTCTCGTGGCTTGTCCCCACGTACCTGGGGTGGCTGCGGAGTTTCAGCCGTTGACAGTGCTGGTACGTTTCGGTTAAATTTAGAGAGTTTGGCGAGTTAGAACCTTCTGCTCCGGCGTAATGTGCTCGTATGGGCGCAAGCAAGGGAGCCGGGCCCCGCTGTTGGAGCGGCAAGCTGCCTGAAATACGGCGGTGACGTTGTTCGGCATGGGCCTGATCTGAAGCAGATACCCTCGCGTTTCTAGATCGGTGAATAAACTATATCGGTCTTCTTGGCAGTAACTCTGATGCAGCCGGTGTTTCGCCGTGCCTGCTTATTGAATGCCCCAAAGGGCCTAAAAGAATTTTAATTTGAGCTGTTCCTTGCGAATAGCTCGATGTGGTTGTGCCGTAAGGCATTGCCGACAGTTAGTAAGGTTTTCGAGAGAGGATATTCGTGCCGACGTTCAATCAACTTGTGCGTAAGGGCCGCCGACCGACCCGGTACAAGACGGCCAGCCCCGCCCTGCAGGCTTGTCCGCAGCGCCGCGGCGTCTGTACCCGCGTGTACACAACCACTCCAAAGAAGCCGAATTCGGCGCTCCGCAAGGTCGCCCGCGTTCGCCTGACGAATGGAATCGAGGTCACAACCTATATTCCCGGTGTCGGCCACAATCTGCAGGAACACTCAATTGTGCTGATCCGCGGCGGCCGCGTGAAAGACCTTCCCGGCGTCCGGTATCACATTGTGCGCGGCACCCTTGATACCGCTGGCGTCGCGAACCGCAAGCAGAGCCGCTCGAAGTACGGAGCGAAACGGCCCAAGGGCGGCGCAACGCCGGCCAAGAAGTAAGGAGACAGCATGCCTCGCCGCAGAAGACCAGAACCCCGCGACATCATAGCCGATCCGATCTACAACTCCACGCTCGTCGAAAAGTTCGTCAACTCGATGATGTGGGACGGCAAGAAGACTGTTGCCCAGAACATTTTTTATGACGCCATGGACAAAATCCGCGAACGATCGGGCGATGAACCGCTGAAGTTGTTCAAAAAGGCCGTCGAGAATGTAAAGCCGGTGCTCGAAGTGAAAACCCGCCGTGTTGGCGGCGCAAACTATCAGGTGCCGGTCGAAGTGACCCAAAACCGCAGGACGAGTCTCGCGCTTCGCTGGCTTATCGGCAATGCGCGGCATCGCCCCGAAAAGAGCATGGCTGAGAAGCTGGCCAATGAATTGAACGACGCCGCCAATATGCGTGGCGGCTCGGTAAAGAAAAAGGATGATGTCCACCGGATGGCCGAAGCCAACAAGGCTTTCGCGCACTATCGCTGGTAACTGTCGACAGTAAAGCAGAGCTGAAGTATGCCCCGCATCGCACCCCTCCAAAAGATGAGAAATATCGGCATCATGGCCCACATCGATGCCGGTAAAACGACCACCACTGAGCGTGTGCTCTATTACACTGGCCGCACTCATAAAATCGGCGAAGTGCATGAAGGCACCGCGACCATGGACTGGATGGCGCAGGAGCAAGAACGCGGAATCACGATCACTTCGGCCGCCACGACCTGCCAGTGGCGCGACATTATCATCAACATCATCGACACCCCCGGCCACGTCGATTTCACCGCGGAGGTGGAGCGTAGTTTGCGCGTACTGGACGGCGCTTGTGCCTTGTTCGACGCCGTTGCCGGTGTACAGCCACAATCGGAAACAGTGTGGCGCCAGGCGGATAAGTATGCGGTGCCCCGTATCTGCTTCATCAACAAAATGGACCGCGTGGGCGCCGATTTCTATCACTCGGTCCAAACCATTGTTGACCGTCTGAATTGCCGCCCGGTGCCCGTGCAAATTCCGGTTGGCGCGGAAGACCAGTTCAAGGGCGTTATCGACTTGGTGCGCATGAAAGCGCGGATCTGGCGCGATGAAACGCTCGGCGCGAAATTCGACGATGTAGACATCCCGGCGGACCTGGCGGAGAAGGCCAAACAGTATCGCGAGCAGTTGATTGAAGCCGTGGCGGAGAGCGACGACGCTCTGTTTGAAAAGTTCGTTGAGGGGCAGCCTGTTACGGAAGCCGAGCTAATGGCCGGCATCCGTAAGGCCACGATTGCCCGTAAGATTTTTCCGGTCCTTTGTGGTTCCTCCTTCAAGAACAAAGGCGTACAGAATCTGCTCGATGCAATTTGCGATTTCCTGCCTTCCCCGCTGGACATTCCTCCGGTGCAAGGCACGGCAATCGACGACTTCGACGAGAGGATGGAGCGCAAGGCGAGCGACGACGAACCGTTTTCGGCCCTGGTCTTCAAGATCATGACCGATCCGTTTGTCGGCCAGCTGTGCTTTGTCCGGGTCTACTCGGGCAAGTTGAATTCAGGCGATTCGGTGTTCAACGTCGCCAAAGCCAAGAACGAACGCGTCGGCCGTCTGGTTAAAATGCACGCGAACAAGCGCGAGGAAATCCAGGAGATTTTCGCGGGCGACATCTGTGCGGTTGTGGGTCTGAAGCACGTGATCACGGGCGATACGATATGCGATCCGAAAGAGCCTATCGTGCTCGAATCCATCGATTTCCCGGAGCCGGTGATCCAGCTTGCCATCGAGCCGAAAACGAAAGCCGATCAGGAAAAGCTGGGTGTCGCGATCAACAAGCTGGTGCAGGAAGATCCGACGCTGCGTGTCTCGACCGATGCGGAAACGGGCCAAACCATTCTCGCCGGAATGGGCGAACTTCACCTGGAGATCATCGTCGATCGCATGCAGCGCGAATTCAACGTCGCGGCGAATGTCGGCAAGCCTCAGGTGGCATATCGCGAAACCATTCGCCAGGTCGCGGAGTTCGATTACACGCATAAGAAGCAGACCGGTGGCAGCGGTCAATACGCGCGCGTTAAATTGCGAGTGGAGCCGGACAAGGAAAAAGATTTCGAGTTCGTCAACGAAGTGACCGGCGGAAATATTCCGAAGGAGTTCATTCCGGCCGTCGAGAAGGGCGTTGTTGAGGCGCTCGAGGGCGGCGTGCTTGCCGGCTATCCGCTGAATAATGTGAAAGTGGCGGTGTTCGATGGCGCCTATCACGAAGTCGATTCTTCGGAAATGGCCTTCAAGATCTGCGGCTCCATCTGCGTGAAGGAAGCATGCCGCAAGGCGAAGCCGGTTCTACTTGAGCCGGTGATGCGCGTGGAGGTTACGGTACCTGAAGAGTACATGGGCTCCGTGAATGGCGACCTGATTTCGCGGCGTGGGCGTCTCGAAGGCACGGAAACTCACGGCGGCACGCTCATCGTCAAGTCCATGGTGCCGCTGTCGGAAATGTTCGGCTACGCGACGGAGCTCCGTTCGCGCACGCAGGGACGCGGCAGTTTCACGATGCACTTCGGACAGTACGAAGAAGTTCCCAAGAATATCGCGGAGGAGATCATCACCCGCGTTCAAGGCAAGGTAACCAGGTAGGCGGAACGGGCGAAGACCACAAGCCGTTAAGAAACTAGGCGAATCGTCGATTTTCTATAGGAGATTGAGAGAGCATGGCGAAAGAAAAATTTGATCGGAGCAAGCCGCACGTCAATATCGGGACGATCGGGCACATCGACCACGGGAAGACGACTTTAACGGCGGCGATTACGAAGACGCTGGCGAAGCACAACCCGAAGGTGAAGTTCCGGGACTTCGCCTCGATCGACAACGCGCCGGAAGAGAAGGCGCGTGGAATCACGATCGCGGTGTCGCACGTGGAGTACGAGACGGCGAACCGGCACTATGCGCACGTGGATTGTCCGGGGCACGCCGACTATATCAAGAACATGATCACGGGCGCAGCGCAGATGGACGGCGCGATTCTGGTGGTGGCGGCGACGGACGGACCGATGCCGCAGACGCGCGAGCACATTCTGCTGGCGCGGCAGGTGGGCGTGCCGTACATCGTGGTGGCGCTGAACAAAGTGGACATGGTGGACGACGCCGAGTTGCTTGAGCTGGTGGAGCTGGAAGTGCGGGAGCTGCTGAAGAGCTACCAGTTTCCGGGCGACGATCTGCCGGTGGTGCGAGTGAGCGCGCTGGGGGCGTTGAACGGCGACGAGAAGTGGGAAAAGGCGATCGACGAGCTGATGGAGAAGGTCGACGAGTACATTCCGGTGCCGGAGCGTGCGATCGACAAGCCGTTCATCATGCCGATTGAAGACATATTCTCGATCCAGGGGCGCGGCACGGTGGTGACGGGGCGCATCGAGCGGGGCATTGCGAAGGTGGGCGACGACATGGAGATTGTCGGGTTCCGCGACACGCGGAAGACGGTGATCACGGGCGTCGAGATGTTCAAGAAGCTGCTGGACGAAGGGCGCGCGGGCGACAACGTGGGCTTGCTGCTGCGCGGCATTGAAAAGACCGACGTGGAGCGCGGGCAGGTGATTGCGAAGCCGGGCTCGATCAAGCCGCACCGGAAGTTCAAGGGCGAAGTCTACGTGCTGTCGAAGGATGAAGGCGGGCGGCACACACCGTTTTTCAAGGGCTATCGTCCGCAGTTCTACTTCCGGACGACGGACGTGACGGGAGTGGCGACGCTGCCGGAAGGCATGGAGATGGTGATGCCGGGCGATAACGTGACGCTCGAAGTGGAGCTGATCACGCCGGTGGCCATGGACAAGGGACTGCGCTTCGCGATCCGCGAAGGCGGCCGGACGGTGGGCGCCGGAACGGTGACCGACATCGTCGAATAGTGTGGGGGCGAGACAGCCTCGCCCGCTCCTTGAATCGATAGAAAGAACGAAATGAAAGAACGCATCCGCATCCGACTGAAGGCGTACGATCACCGCATCCTGGATCAATCGACAGGTGAAATTGTCGATACCGCGAAGCGCACCGGCGCTGCCGTGGCGGGTCCCATTCCGCTGCCGACCTTGAAGAATCGCTATACCGTGCTGCGCTCGCCGCATGTGGACAAGAAATCGCGAGAGCAGTTCGAGATCCGCACGCACAAGCGCCTGCTCGACATTCTCGAGCCGACGCAGGAAACCGTGGATGCATTGATGAAATTGGATCTCCCAGCCGGCGTGGATGTGGAGATCAAGGCGTTTGGCAAGAAGTAAGGGCGCGGGCGGGTAGACGAAAACGCCAGGTGAAGCGCGAAGGGTAAAGCAGATATGAGTCCAGGAATTCTCGGCAAAAAGATCGGCATGACGCAGGTGTTCAACGCGGATGGGCAAGTTGTTCCGGTGACCCTTGTCAAAGCGGGCCCGTGTATCGTGACACAGCGCAAAACGCCATCGACAGACGGCTACGACGCCGTGCAGCTTGGGCTGATTGAATATGCCAAGAAGGCGAACAAACCGGCTGCCGGCCACTTGAAGAAGTCCAGTGCCGACGGCGTGAAGTTTATGCGCGAGTTTGCGCTTGAGGGCGGCAATGGAGATCTGAAACCGGGCGACCGGATTCTTGCCGACGAATTCAAGCCAAGGGAACTGGTAGACGTGGTTGGCGTCAGCAAGGGACGGGGCTTTGCCGGTCTGGTGAAGCGTCATCACTTCCGCGGCGGTCCGGCGAGCCATGGCTCGATGTTTCATCGGGCGGCCGGTTCGATCGGCGCCTCGAGCTTTCCATCGCGAGTGTTTCCGGGCATGAAAATGGCCGGGCGTATGGGAACGGCGCAAGTCACGGTGCGCAATCTGGAAGTGGTGAGTGTGGACGCCGAAGACAACGTCATTGCGGTGAAGGGAGCGATCCCCGGGCCCAATGGCGGTTATGTCATGGTGCGGCGGGCGAAGCGGTAGGGCGCTCGCGGGAAAACGAAGGACCAAGAACGATGCCGAGTGTAGACATTGTGGATCTGAATGGCGCCGTGGTGGGCTCGGTTGAGCTCGCCGATGCGGTGTTCGGCGCCGAAGTGAACGAAGCGCTTATATATGAAGCGGTGCGTCACCATACCGCTGCGCGGCGGTCGGGAACGGCCGCGACGAAAACGCGGCATGAAGTGGCGGGCTCTGGAAAGAAATTGTGGAAGCAGAAGGGCACGGGCCGCGCGCGCATGGGCTCCATCCGCTCGCCGTTGTGGCGTCATGGCGGAACCGTGCATGGACCGCAGCCGCGCAGCTACGACTACAAACTGCCTCGCAAAATGCAACTGGGCGCGCTGCGTTCGGCGCTCTCGGCGAAATTGCGGGACGGCGAGCTTAAAGTAGTGCAAGCGTTCAGCCTCTCCAATCACAAGACGAAGGGCATGCGCGAGGTGCTCGGAAAGCTCGAAGTCACACGGTCGGTGTTGCTTGTCGAAGTGGACGAGAACCGGAACCTGACGCTCGCTTCGCGCAATCTGCCGGGCGTCAAGCTGGTGCCGACAAGAGAAGTGAACGTTTACGATCTGCTGGCTCACAAGCAGGTGCTGCTGACCGAACCGGCGGCGAAGAAGCTTTCGGAGGCGCTCGCATAATGAATATCTACGACGTAATCCGGCGGCCGATCATCACCGAGAAAGGGCACGACAAGCGCGAACAGGAGCGCACGCTCTGTTTCGAAGTGCATCCGGAAGCGAACAAGATTCAGATCAGGACAGCCGTCGAGACCGTGTTCAAGATAAAGGTCGCCGATGTCCGCACGGTGAACAACACGGGCAAACTGAGGCGCCGCGGCCGGTTCTCGGGCTATGCGTCCGATTGGAAGAAGGCCTATGTGCGCCTGCGGCCCGGGCAGAAAATTCCCGAGTACGCGGAACTGTAAGAACGGAGCGAACAAGCGATGCCAGTGAAATCATTTAAGCCAGTCACACCCACGCGGCGCTTCCAGACTTACCTCACGCGCGAGGACATCACGAAGCAAACGCCTGAAAAGTCGTTGACCTCGGGCAAAAGACGCACGGGCGGCCGCGATGCGCGTGGCCTGATCTCGTCGCGCTTCCGTGGCGGCGGCCACAAGAAGTCGTTCCGCGAAATCGATTTTAAACGCGACAAACACGGCGTCACCGCCAAAGTCGCGGCAATTGAATACGATCCCAACCGCACCGCGCGTATTGCGTTGCTGCATTACGCGGATGGCGAGAAGCGCTACATCATCGCCCCAGTGGGTCTTGAAGTCGGGCGCACCGTCACGTCCGGTCCGGACGCCGACATTCTGGTTGGCAATGCGCTTCCATTGAAGAACATTCCTGCCGGTACGGTAGTGCACAACATTGAGCTGCGCCCCGGCAAAGGCGGACAGATGGCGCGCTCGGCGGGAGCACAGGCGCAACTGGTTTCAAAGGAAGGCGGCATCGCTCTTCTGAAACTGCCCTCCGGTGAAGTGCGCAGAGTGCCGGTTGAATGCCTGGCGACGGTGGGTCAGGTCGGAAATCTGGAACACGAAAACGTATCGCTTGGCAAAGCCGGGCGCTCCCGGTGGCTTGGCAAGCGCCCGCACAACCGCGGAGTTTCGATGAATCCGGTTGACCATCCCCATGGCGGGGGTGAAGGCAAGACCTCTGGCGGCCGCCACCCGGTTACGCCGTGGGGCCAGCCGACACGCGGATTCAAGACGCGGAACAACAAGCGCACGGACCGATGGATTGTCACGAGAAAGGCGAAGAAACGCTAAGGCTGGATACACAGGAGCGCGCAGGGTGTTTGCTGCCCGTCGTGCGCGATTCAATAGGGCGTAAGAGGAATCGAAAATGAGCCGTTCGCTAAAAAAAGGACCATTCACCGACGACCACCTTGCCAAAAAGGTGGAGGCGCTGAACGCGAAGAATCAGAAGACAGTGATCCGGACGTGGTCGCGCCGCTCGACGATCATCCCCGACTTCATCAGCCACACCCTGGCCGTGCATAACGGCCGGAAGTTTATCCCGGTATACATCACCGAGAACATGGTAGGCCACAAGTTGGGCGAGTTCTCTCCGACGCGAACCTTCAAAGGCCACGCGGCGAAGTCGAGCGAAAAGGGCGCGAAGTAGGTAGGAAACTATGGCGAACCAAACTAACACTCTGGCGAAGTCGGAAGCGCGCTACATGCGCGTGTCGGCCCAGAAGGCGCGCCTGGTCGTCGATATGATTCGCGGCCGGCAAGCCGGCGACGCGATCACTATTCTGAGAGGCGTCAACAAGCGAGTCGCGCCATCGGTCGAGAAGGTGCTGCGCTCGGCGATCGCCAACGCCGAAAACAAGTCGGAAGACGTGGATGTGGACAAGCTTTTTGTGACCGAAGCCTACGTGAACGAAGGACCTCGCATGAAGCGGATCCGGCCTGCCCCGATGGGCCGCGCGTACCGGTATCAGCGCCGCATGGCGCACATCGTCGTGAAAGTCGGCGAACGCGCCGAAGCGGGAGAGGAATAGATGGGTCAGAAAGTACATCCGTACGGGTTTCGCCTGGGAATCACGAAGAACTGGCGCTCGCGCTGGTTCGCCAAGCAGGACTACTCAAAGCTTCTGCACGAAGATCTGGACTTGAAGGAATCGCTCCAATCGCGGCTGAAGGCGGCGGGCGTGAGCTCAATCGAGGTTGACCGGCCCGGCAACAAACTGCGCATCACGATCAGAACGTCACGGCCGGGTATCATCATCGGTCGAAAGGGCGCCGAGATCGAGAAGTTGAAGAGCGATCTTGCGAAAAAGACTAAGCGGGAAGTGTACATCGATATCCAGGAAGTACACCGTCCGGAAATGGACGCCCAGCTCGTCAGCGAGTCGATTGCGCTCCAGCTTGAAAAGCGCGTGGCGTTTCGCCGCGCGATGCGCAAGTCCGTCGATTCGGCGCTTCGTTTCGGCTGCAAGGGAATCAAGGTTCGTGTATCGGGCCGTTTGAATGGCGCTGAAATCGCGCGTAGCGAGTGGTATCTGCAGGGGCAGCTTCCTTTGCACACGCTCCGCGCGGACATCGATTTCGGGTTCAGTCAGGCTTATACCACCTACGGCGTGATCGGCGTCAAAGTGTGGATCTACAAGGGTGAAGTGCTTGAGGGCTCCAGCCGCCGCGGTTCGCTGCGGAATGAAGGCGAGCCGCGCCGGCGCCGCCGCGAAGAGCGCGGGGAACGTGGCGACCGTGGCGATCGTGAACGCCGCGCTCCGGCGACCGCGCCTGTTCCGGTAGCCGGCCCTGTTGTGCAGGCGCAGCCGGGTGAACTGCCGAAGCCGGCCGCCTCGCCCATCATTCCGCCGCTTGCTCCAGTTAGCGCGCCGAGCTGGAAGCAGGAAGCGCGCGGCGAGACCGAGCCGGCCGCTCCGGCCCCAAGCGAAGAGAAAAAGGATTCAAACGAGTAGGCGCGCCTGCTCGGTTTAGGAGATTGTCGCTATGTTGATGCCGAAGAAAGTGAAATTTCGCAAGCAGCAGCGCGGCCGCATGACGGGCAAGGCCTGGCGTGGATCGGCGCTCTCGTTCGGCGACTATGGCTTGAAAGCGATGGAGTGTGGCTGGATCACCAATCGCCAGATTGAAGCCGCCCGTATCGCCATGACGCGTTTCATCAAGCGCGGTGGAAAGGTCTGGATACGGATCTTCCCGGACAAGCCGATCACGAAGAAGCCGCCTGAGACTCGTATGGGTAAGGGCAAGGGCGCGCCCGAAGCATGGGTAGCCGTCATTCGTCCGGGCCGCGTGCTATTCGAGATGGAAGGTGTGACGCCGGCTGTGGCGGCGGAAGCGATGCGTCTGGCGGCCATGAAGCTGTCGGTCCCGACGAAATTCGTTACGCGCACGCACGCCGATTAGGACGCCCAGGAGAAACGACGATGAAAGCATTGAAATACCGTGAACTCGACGTCGCGGAACTCGAGCGGCAGCAGCAGGATACGCAGGATCAGTTATTCCGCTTGCGGTTCCAGATCGGAATGGGGCAGGCGGAAGGACTGAAAAAGTATCGTGGATTGCGCAAGGATCGCGCGCGGTTGCTCACAATTCTCAGTGAGAAGAAATCGCAAGGCGAGACCGCTGTACAGGTAGCCGCCGTGAAAACCGCGGACGACAAGAAAAAATCGAAGAAGAGTAAGTAAGGACAAAGAGCGATGGCGGAGCAGATTACCGAGCCGGTCGGGCACAAAAACGAGAAGGTTGGCGAAGTTGTTTCGACGAAGATGAGCAAGACGATCGTCGTGGAAGTGACGCGCAGGGTGCCGCATCCGCTCTATAAGCGAATCGTCACCAAGCGCAAGAAGTTTTACGTGCACGATGAGCAGGAGACTGCGAAGCCGGGCGATTCCGTCCGCATCATCGAGTGCCGTCCTTTGAGCAAGCTGAAACGCTGGACGCTTGGGACTATTCTGCGCCGTGCCGTACAGGTCGGAGTGGATCATCCGGCCGTGCGGGAATCGGCGGACACGTCTCAGCGAAAAACCATTAAGGCGAAGTAGGCAGCGCCAGAACAGGATTTAGGAGAACTGACATGATCGGAATGCGAACCATTCTGGAGGTGGCCGACAATAGCGGCGCACGCAAAT
This sequence comes from Bryobacterales bacterium KBS 96, assembly GCA_000381625.1. GTDB lineage: Bacteria > Acidobacteriota > Terriglobia > Bryobacterales > Bryobacteraceae > KBS-96. The sequence continues at coordinate 3,204,137 of KB906767.1, read as the reverse complement.
TGCAGTGCATTTTGCCGCGCGGCGGCGACCTCGGATTGCGCGCCGGCCTCGGCGATGTGATTACCGCCAGCGTTAAGGAAGCCGCGCCGGATTCCAGCATCAAGAAGGGCAAAGTGGTCCGCTGCGTGGTTGTTCGTATGCGCAAGGAAACGCGCCGCAAGGATGGAAGCTATATCCGCTTCGATTCGAATGCGGCCGTGCTGATCAACGAAGTGGGCGAACCGGTCGGCACTCGCGTGTTCGGGCCGGTGGCGCGTGAGTTGCGCGACAAGCGGTTTATGAAGATCGTTTCACTCGCGCCGGAGGTACTTTAATATGGCTAAGGTCGCTTATCGGCGCCGCCAGGAAAAGGGCGAGCGCCACCCGCAGCGCATAAAGATCCGCAAGGACGACATGGTGAAGGTGATTGCGGGCCGCGATAAGGGGAAAACGGGACGGGTCCTCGATGTGGACCGCCTGTCGGGCAAGGTGACGGTGGAAGGCGTTATGATCGTGAAGCGCCACACCCGGCCGAATCCCTCGCGGCAGATCAAGGGTGGCATCGCGGACAAACCGATGCCGGTTGCCGTCTCAAACGTAATGGTATTGAACTCGCACGGAGAGCCGACGCGTATTGGTTACAAGCTGGAATCCGTGGCGGGCGGTAAGCCCCAGCGCGTCCGCATTGCACGTAAGGGTGGAGAAACGCTGGATAAGGGATAGAAGATTAATGACGAGAGGCAGGAGACGGTAAGGTTGATGACGACGCCCGGTTGGCTGCACGGAAGCGCGACCATGAGGGCGCGGACGTCCTAAACCGAGCCGAGTATTCCGTTTCCTCTCCTCAATTTCCGAAAGAGGCCGTTTGGAATCGGCCGGACTGAGAATACGAATGGCAACGAAAGCACGACTCAAGGAACATTACGCGGCGAACGTGGTCCCGGCGCTGACGAAGGATTTCGGATATAAGAATCCCATGGCGGTGCCGAAGATCGAAAAGGTCTCGCTGAACATCGGTTTGGGAGAGGCGACCGGCAACAGCAAGCTGATGGATGGCGCAGTGAATGAACTGGGAACCATCAGCGGCCAGAGAGCGGTTGTCACCAAAGCGAAGAAGTCCATCGCGGCGTTTAAGCTGCGCGAAGGCATGCCGATCGGTTGTATGGTTACGCTGCGCGGCGACCGGATGTACGAGTTCCTCGACCGGCTGATGAATGTGGCGCTGCCTCGCGTCCGCGACTTTCGCGGCGTTTCCCCGAAGTCGTTCGACGGCCGCGGAAATTATACGCTTGGGTTAAAAGATCAATTGATCTTCCCCGAGATCGACTACAACAAAGTGGAAAAGCTGAAAGGCATGAATGTGTGCATTACGACGACGGCCAAAACGGACGCAGAGGGTTTGGCCCTGCTGAAGCACATGGGAATGCCATTCCGGCAGTAGAGAAAGTGACCATTCATGGCAACCACAGCGAAAATCGCTAAGGAACAGAAGACGCCGAAATTCAAGGTTCGCCTGCGGAACCGTTGCAAGCGTTGCGGCCGGCCTCGCGGATATCTGCGCAAGTTCTCCTTGTGCCGGATTTGCTTCCGCAAACTGGCGCTCGCGGGCGAAGTTCCCGGCGTTACGAAGGCAAGCTGGTAAACGCTCGCCGGACGATTGAACACACACGGAATGAAAGGTGCTGAGAGGAAGTTCTAAATGACAGCAGACCCCATTGCCGATATGCTGACGCGCGTTCGCAATGCGATCCAGGCGCGCCACGCAAAGGCGGACGTGCCGGCATCCCGGTTGAAGACCGAGATCGCGCGGATTCTCAAAGAAGAGGGCTACATCCTTAACTACAAACTGACTGAAGAGGGCGCGAAGAAATACATCCGCATCTACCTGAAGTACACGCCCACGAATCAGCCGGTGATTTCGAAAATTGAACGGGTCTCCCGTCCCGGTTGCCGCGTCTACGCCGGCAGCAAAGAGATCAAACGCGTGCTGGGCGGACTCGGCATCAATATCCTGACTACGCCGAAAGGCGTCATGACCGGCACGGCTGCCCGCAAAGAAGGCGTTGGCGGCGAAGTGCTGTGCCAGATCTGGTAAGCGGAGGACGGAAACGAGATGTCAAGAGTAGGAAAAAAGCCGATTCCGCTACCAAAAGGCGTAACAATCAACATCGCGGATGCCCTGCGGGTCGAAGGTCCCAAGGGTAAGCTCACAGTGCCGATTCCGGGCGGCATCAAGATCGAACAGAAAGACGGGATTCTCGAAATCTCGCGTGAAAGCGACAAACTCGCTGCGTTACATGGCCTGACGCGCGCTCTTGCCGCCAATGCGGTTCAGGGCGTTTCGACGGGGTTTACGAGGGAGCTCGACATTGTCGGCACCGGTTACCGCGCCGATGTGAAGGGTAACGTAGCGACCTTTACGCTGGGCTATTCGCACCCGATCGAAGTGGTTCTGCCCAAAGGCGTCGACCTCAAAATTGACAAGCAGACGCATTTGGTGCTGAGCGGCTACGACCGCGAGATGGTGGGGCACGTCGCCGCGCAAATTCGCGCTCTGCGGCCGCCCGATCCGTACAAGAACAAGGGCGTCCGTTATACGGGTGAAGCGCTGCGTAAGAAGGCCGGCAAGACCGGAGCGGGGAGTAAGTAATGGCTCGCGATTCAAAGAACGAGATTCGATTGCGCATCCACAAGCGCATCCGGAGCAAGCTGGCTGGCACTGGCGAGCGTCCGCGTCTGGCTGTCTTTCGAAGTCTGAATCACATTTATGCGCAGTTGATCGACGATCAACAGGGGCGCACTGTGGTCGCCGCCGCCACCACCGAGAAGGATCTGCGCGGCAAGGGCGGCAATCTCGAAGGCGCTAAACTGATCGGCAAAACGGTTGCCGAGCGGGCGAAAGAAAAAGGCATTGTCAAAGTGGTATTTGACCGTGGCGGCTATCTGTATCACGGCCGTGTAAAGGCGCTCGCCGAGGCGGCGCGCCAGGCAGGACTGGAGTTTTAACGAATGGCTGCGAATGCAATAGTGAAGCGCATCGACCCGCAAACCCTGAACCTGAAGGAACAGGTGGTTAGCATTAACCGCGTGACCAAGGTCGTCAAGGGCGGAAAGAACATGAGCTTCTCGGCGCTGGTCGTCGTGGGCGATCCGTCGGCCAAAGTCGTCGGATACGGCACGGGCAAGGCAAAAGAAGTGCCATCTGCCATTAAGAAGGGCATCGAGTCGGCCAAGAAGAACCTGCGCAAAGTTAACGTGCTCGAGACTACGATTTTGCATCCGGTGCTGGGCCGTTTCGGTAGCGGGCTTGTCTTGTTGAAGCCGGCTCCGGCGGGAACGGGCGTCATTGCGGGCGGTCCCGTGCGCGCCGTCATTCAGGCGGTCGGAATTCCGAACGTGCTCACGAAGTCGATCGGCTCGCATAATGCTCATAATGTCGTGAAAGCGACTATCGACGCGCTCGAGCAGCTTCGAGACCGGACGGCGATTGCCGACATGCGCGGCCTCGCGGTGGACAAGCTATAGCGTGAGGAGACGAACCATGGCCGAAGGAACGATCAAAATTAAACTGGTGCGCAGCACCATCTGCACGCCGCAGAAGCACAAAAATATCGTGAAGTCGCTGGGCTTGAAGAAGCTGAACCGCATCGTCGAGAAGCCGGACACGCCGGGGTTTCGCGGGATGGTCTTGAAAGTGCCACATCTGCTGGAAATTGTCGAGGAATAACGAGAACGCGGACGTTTTCAACGGAGCGCTCCGAGTGGCAGGTGGCGGGCCTCGCGGCCGCGCAGTGCGTAAGAAGAGGATTGGGAAATGAATCTTAGCAATTTGCGGCCTCCCAAGGGCCAGAAGCACAAAAAACAGCGGATCGGCCAGGGCATGGGATCCGGGCGCGGCAAATATTCAGGCCGCGGCGCCAAAGGTCAGAAGTCGGTTTCCGGTTACAGTCGCATGCGCGGATTCGAGGGCGGCCAGATGCCGCTGCACCGGCGCCTTCCGAAACGCGGCTTCACCAACATTTTCCGCAAAGAATACGCTATCCTGAACGTCGGTCAGCTCGAAAAGCTCGAAGGGGACACGTTTACCCCCGAGTCGCTGGTTGAATCCGGAGTGGTGAAAAGCTTGAAGTCGGGTCTCAAGATTCTCGGCAATGGCGAACTCACCCGCAAGATCAGCGTGCGGGCAAACCTGTTCTCAAAATCGGCTTTGGACAAGATTCAGAAAGCCGGCGGCGGCGCTGAAGTGATTCAGACCGCGGCGCCGGCGGAGTAGTTTCGCTTCGGCCGGTCTCCGGCCAGGTCAGCGTACATGCAAAAGTTCTTCGACGCATTCGCCAACATCTTCAAAATCCCGGATCTGCGCAGGCGGGTTCTGTTCACGCTTTTCATGCTGGCGGTCTACCGCATCGGAGCGTTCATTCCGACGCCCGGCATTGCGACCAACCGCTTTGAAGATTTCTTTAACCGCACGGCTGCCGGCGGATTCCTCGGCTACTTCGACCTGTTCAGCGGAGGCATGCTCCGGCGCATGACGATTTTCGCGCTGGGCATCACACCGTATATCACGGCCTCCATCATTCTGCAGTTGCTCGCCGTCGTCATCCCGACTCTCGAGAAGCTTCAAAAGGAAGGGGAGATGGGGCGGCGGAAGATCACGCAGTGGACGCGTTATTTGACAATTGCCCTGGCCATCGCGCAGTCGTTCGGCATCGCAGCCGCGCTGCAAGGTTCCGATGGCAACTTCGTGTTGAATCCGGGCATTCCGTTCATTCTGATGACGATCCTGACGCTGACGACGGGTTCCGCCTTCATCATGTGGCTCGGTGAACAGATCAGCGAGCGCGGCATCGGAAACGGTATGTCGCTGCTGATTTTTGTCGGCATCATCGTCGGTTTGCCGACGGCGATTCGGGAAATTTACAATCACGTTTTCGTGATCCATGACTGGGCTGCGCTGCAGTTGATCATTATTCTGGCAATCATGTTCGCCGTGGTTGGGTTCATCGTGCTGGTCGAGCGCGGCGAGCGCCGCATCCCGGTGCAATACGCCAAGCGGATCATGGGACGCAAAATGATGGGCGGCCAATCGACGCACATGCCCCTCAAAGTCAACGCGGGCGGCGTCATGCCGATCATCTTCGCTTCTTCATTGCTTGCATTGCCGCAAACGGCGCTGCAGTTCCCGGTGGTGAAAAACAGCGTCTGGCTCAGCAACATGTTTGGGGCGCTTGCCGGCAATGCGCCGCTCTATTACCTGCTGTTCATCGTACTGATCGTGTTTTTCGGGTTCTTCTACGTCTCCATCATCTTCAATCCGAATGAAGCCGCCGACAACATGCGAAAGTACGGCGGATTTATTCCCGGGATTCGCCCTGGGAAGAATACGGCGGATTACATCGACAAGATTCTGTCGAAGATCACGCTGGTGGGCGGCCTTTACCTATCGATTTTGGCGCTGATTCCGCAGATCATGATTTCGGGAATTAAGCTCCAGACCTTGCCGCTGATGGGCAACTTCATCGACGCTCATTTCCCACGCTGGCTGCTCGACGGTCTGGGCGTACGCTTCTATTTCGGCGGCACTTCGCTGTTGATCGTGGTAGGTGTGGCGATGGACACTATCAACCAGATTGAAGCGCAGTTGATCATGCGCCATTACGAAGGATTTACTCCGCGTGCGGGCCGGATCCGCGGCCGAAGGAGCAGTTTCTAACCGGCTTGGACGCACAAGAACCTGGCCGGCTCACTCCGGCCCTCATATTGTTCGGCGCGCCAGGTTCCGGAAAGGGAACGCAGGCGCGGCTGCTACGGCAGCAGTGCCTGAATGGGCCGCATATTTCGACCGGCGATATGCTCCGGCAGCATATTGAGGCGCGGGATTTGATCGGCCTTGATATCGAAGGCCGGATGCGGGCCGGACGGCTTGTCTCCGACGAGTTGGTGAATCGACTGGTGGAAGAACGCATTCAGCAGCCGGATTGCCGCGACGGTTTCATCCTCGACGGATATCCGCGAACCCTGAATCAGGCCGCGGTTCTGCGGGATTTTGCGGCGGCGCGAGGGGTTGACCCGTATGTGGTACACTTGATCGTTGACTACGATAAACTCGTAGCCCGCCTGAGTGGCCGTCGGCAGTGTCCTGTTTGCGGAACCCTTTACAGCCTTTCGACGAATCCGCCCAAAGTTCCGGGTGTTTGCGACCTGGATGGGACCGCGCTGGTGACACGTGAGGACGACCGTGAGCCGGTTATCCGGGAACGGCTTGAACAATACGAGTTGCAAACCCGTCCCTTGTTGGAGTATTTCCAGCGTGTGGGTGTGGCGATGTTTGAAATTCAGGGGGCGGGGGCGACGCCGGACGCGATTGCAAAGTGCATCTGTGGCAAGCTGGCGGTGTCTGGCCGGACGGTAAGATGATTGTGAGAAGAAGCCCCGCCGAACTCGAAAAACTGCGCCGGAGTGGACTGCTGGTTTATGAGATCCTTCACAAGCTGAAGGACATGGTGGCCGAGGGCGTCACCACGCAGGATCTGGAAGCCGCTGCTGTCAAGATGATTGCGGATGCGGGCGCCAAGCCGGCTTTCAAGGGGTATGCGTCGCACGCGAGTAAGACGAAGTATCCTTATGTGCTGTGTACATCGGTGAATGAAGAAGTTGTCCACGGCATGCCCTCCGCGAAGCGGAAGTTGAAGCCGGGCGACATTATTTCGATCGACACAGGCGTCCAATTGAACGGTTACTATGGCGATTCGGCCGTTACGGTTGCAGTGGGCGAAGTGAACGACTCGGTGAAGCGCCTGTTGAAGGTGACCGAAGAGAGCCTGGAGCTGGCAATTGACAAGGTTCACGCCGGCAACAGGTTATTTGACGTTTGCGGGACTGTTGAAAAGTATATTGTTTCGAATGGCTTTTCGATTGTTCGCGAGTTTGTGGGGCATGGGATCGGCACTTCTCTTCACGAGGAGCCGCAAATTCCAAACTATATCGACCGCAACAGCGAGAATCCCCGGTTGAAGCCGGGCATGGTTCTGGCGATCGAGCCGATGGTGAACGCGGGAAAGCCGGATACCGAGGTGTTATCCGATAAATGGACGGCCGTAGCCAAAGATGGGTCCTACTCAGCCCATTTTGAGCATATGGTTGCGGTGACCGATAACGGTCCCTGGGTTCTATCCAGACCGTAAAGGATCTAGGCCTTGACGGAGTTTTGGAGCCGGCTAGAGTGCCGCTCCGGAAGATGGAAACATGGAAGAAGCAGCCGGACGTGCTGAACGAAGTGCGGAGGGCGTGGTGATGGAGCTTCTTCCCAGAGCGCTTGTTCGTATCAGGTTGGAAGGTGAGCATGAAGTTATTGCCCATCCGGCCAGTTCGCAACGGGCGAATTTTGTGCGTTTGAGAGTCGGTGACCGCGTGCGCGTGGCGCTTTCGAACATGGACCGGACGCGCGGACGAGTTTTGGAGCTGTTGACGAAAGGGTAAATGCCATGAAGGTTCGGGCATCGGTAAAGAAATTGTGTGACAAGTGCAAGGTGATCCACCGCCAAGGGGTGGTCCGGGTGATCTGCACTAACCCTAAACATAAGCAGCGGCAGGGTTAAGGCCGCGGCGACAAGAGGGAATGAGTTATGGCGCGTATTGCAGGCATTGATTTACCAGCGAAGAAGCGGGCAGCTATTGGGCTGACGTACATCTACGGTATCGGGCGGACCCGTGCCTTATCGCTGCTCCACCGGGCGAGCGTCGATCCCGAAAAGAGGGTTTCCGACCTCACCGATGAGGAAGTGAACCATCTCCGCAATTTGATTGAAGGCGAAGGCGCCATTGAAGGCGATCTCCGCAAGGAAGTCTCCATGAACGTTAAGCGCCTCATGGAGATGGGAGCCTACCGGGGATTGCGCCACCGCAGAGGGCTACCGGCCCGGGGACAGCGCACCCATACGAACGCGCGCACCCGTAAAGGACCGCGCCGCGGCACTGTGGCAAACAAGAAGAAGGCAAGCGCGAAGACCTAGCCGGCACGCGTAAAGGCTGAAACAGATGGCAAAAGCACCCGCTAAATCGACGAAAAAGAAGAGTTTTAAAAAGAAGGAAAAGAAGAACATTCCGTTCGGGATCGTACACGTGCAGGCATCGTTCAATAACACGATTATCACGTTCACTGACCCCATCGGGAACGTGCTCGCCTGGTCCAGTTCGGGCTCGCTTGGCTTCCGCGGTTCCCGTAAAGGGACGCCGTTCGCCGCGCAGCAGGCATCGCTCACCGCGGCCAACAAGGCGAAGGAATCGGGCGTACGCACGGTGGAAGTTCGCGTTGCTGGTCCTGGTAGTGGCCGCGAATCCGCCGTCCGCGCCCTGTCCACTGCCGGTATCGACGTCCGCTCCATCAAGGACATGACGCCGATTCCACACAACGGCTGCCGTCCGCCGAAGAAGCGCCGGGTCTGATTTGGGTTCGTTTTTGCGGCACTCTTTTTTAGGTGCTCGCGACTGAAGGCAAGCGGGAAGAAGGTCATGCCCGACCGTAAACCGCACCTGACAAAGTAATTTTGGAGGTTTTCATTTGGCACGATACAGTGGGCCCGTATGCCGGCTCTGCCGCCGCGAGGGCATGAAGTTGTTTTTGAAGGGCGAGCGCTGCCATAGCGAGAAATGCGCCATCGAGAAGCGCAATTTCCCTCCCGGCCAGCACGGTAAAGATAAGAAGCCGAAGGTCGTCGGTTACGGCATCCAGCTTCGTGAGAAACAGAAGGCGCGCCGCTACTACGGCGTCCTTGAGGGCCAGTTCCGCAATCTCTTCGAAAAGGCCGTAAAGCAAAAGGGCATCACCGGCGAGAATATGCTGGGCGCTCTCGAGCGCCGTTTGGATAACGTCATCTATCGCATGGGACTCTCCACCAGCCGCGCGCAGGGCCGCCAGTTAGTTCGCCATGGCCATATTCAAGTTAATGGCGCCAAAGTCAATATCCCATCGTTTACCGTAAAGCCGGGGGATGTCGTTGAAGTCCGCGAAAATAGCCGGAACAACGTCACCATCCTGGCCTCGCGCGACGCCACGGCGCATACTCCGAGCCCCTCCTGGCTCGATGTCGACCGCGACGCCTTGCGGGCAAAAGTTCTCACGCAGCCCAAGCGTGAAGAGCTGGTCCAGATTCAATTGAATGAACAGCTGATCGTCGAGCTGTACTCGAAGTAATCCGCTCCGGGTAAATCGACGAAGAACAGGATCGCACAGTTTATGTTCAAAGGATTCCAGAAGCCTAAGCGATTAGTCGCGAACACGGAAACGCTAACCGAGCGCTTCGGCCAGTTCACGGCGCAGCCATTCGAACGTGGATTCGGATCCACCATCGGCACCGGCCTTCGCCGGGTGCTGCTCAGCTCGATTGAAGGCGCCGCCATCACTGCGGTGCGCATCGAAGGAGTCGCTCACGAGTTCAGTCCCATTCCGGGCGTGGTCGAGGATGCCACCGATATCATCCTGAACCTGAAGCAAGTGCCGTTCAAAATGATCGGCGAAGGCACCCGTATCGCCCGTTTGCGCATCGACGGACAAGGCGAGGTCATGTCCGGCCAGATTGAAACCGACGCCGACGTGGAAGTGCTCGACCGCAACCTGCACATCGCGACCGTTGGCGAGGGTGGCCGGCTGAATATCGAAATGCGGATCAAGCAGGGCCGCGGCTATGTCTCCGCCGACCGCAACTACGAAGAAGACCTTCCGATCGGGTACATTCCAATCGACTCCGTCCATTCGCCTGTCCGCAAAGTGAACTATGCCGTTGAAGGCGCGCGTCTTGGCCAGAACACCGAATTCGACAAGCTGACCCTGGAAGTCTGGACGAACGGCGCCATCTCGCCGCAGGATGCTGTTGGCCAGGCGGCTAAGTTGCTGAAAGATCATATGGCAATCTTCATCAACTTTGAAGAGATGCCCGAAGTGGTCGAGGAACCGGCGGAGCGCGCGCTCAATCAGATGAACGAAGTGCTGAATCGCTCAGTCGAGGAACTCGAGCTCAGCGTTCGCTCGTACAACTGCCTGAAAAATGCCAATATCCAGACCATCGGCGACCTCGTTCAGAAGAGCGAAGCCGAGATGCTCCGGACCAAAAATTTCGGTCGCAAGTCGCTGAACGAAATCAAGGAAATCCTGAGTGGACTGGGGCTGTCGTTCGGCATGAAATTCGATGCGCAGGGACGGCTGGTATCCGGCGGAGCATCCTCCGCTCCGCTACCCTCCGACTACGAGATCGAAGGCGAAGACAACTACGCGGGAGTGGAAGAATAACGCCGCAAGGTCCGCGGCGGAGCAGCAACGATGAGACACCTGAAGAGTGGAAAAAAGCTAAAGCGCAACGTCAGCGCTCGCCGCGCGCTGCTGCGCGGCCTGGTGACCAACGTAATTGAAGAAGAGCGCATAACCACCACTGTGCCAAAGGCGAAGGCCGCGAAGCCCCTGGTGGAAAAAATGATCACTCTCGCCAAGCAAGACACTTTGCATGCACGCCGGCAGGCGGCTGCATTCCTGTTGAAGCCGGCGGCCGTGCAGAAGCTGTTTGAAAAGCTCGGTCCACGGTTCACGCAACGTACGGGCGGCTACACCCGCGTTGTCAAACTCGGATGGCGTAAAGGCGACGGCGCCGAAACGGCCATGCTCGAGCTGGTGGGCAGCGAACTCGTGAAGCGAGCCGCCGAACGGGCAAAACGCCGTGAGGAGCGTCTTAAGGAAGCTCGCGAGACCGGCGGCGAAGAACCAGCCTAAGCCAGGCTACACGCATTCGTATCTGTTGTGGGGGTGGGGCAGGCCTCGCTCGAAGTAACTTGAAATCGCGAAATCACGGCCCTGGAGATTTTCCCCAGGGCCGTGTTGCCTTTGCCTCAAGGACTTGGAGGATCAGCAACGACGCGGCAATCGCCGGCATCTCATAAACAGGTCGTTTCGCTGGGCCTGTTTCGCCGGAGTTTCTTGCCAGCGCCAGGCAACAGCGGTACGCTGACGGCAGGAGTCAAGTAAATGCGGACGTTACTCATCTCGGCGCTCCTTGGTCTGCTGCCTTTGACAGCGTTCGCCCAGCGCCACGGCGGGGCGTACCACTTCGGTTCTCCATTTACGCCCGCCACCGTCGGGCCTGCGGGCATCCCAACATCGGCGGTGCCTGGGACGGCCCTTTACGGCCTACCCGGAACAACGGTTCCTCCGGGAACCGCGCTCTACGGCTTGCCGGCCCTGACAGCGCCTCGGGCGCCCGTGTATACGAGGCCCGGACCCGGTCATGGTCGGGGTCATGGACACGGCCGCGGCTACGGCGCAGTGCCGCTTTATGGGGCAATCGGTTTGCCGTACTACGGATGGGACGACATGGAAGCTACTAACCCGCCGCCTCCTCCAGTCGATTCCACCACGCAGATTTTGGCGAATGAGGTCGACAAGCTGACGCAGCAGGTGCAACAACTCACTGAAGAGCGACAGGCAAAAGCTGCGCAACCGCCGGCGTTTCAGCCGGAAAGTTCAATACCGCCAGTGGAAACCGCGCCGCCGGAGCCCTCGACGATTCTGGTCCTTCGCGATGGCAAGAAGGTCGAAACAGACAACTACGCCATTATGGGCGCAACCTTCTGGAATTTCTCGGCGCATCCGGTGCAGAGGATTCCGATCGCGCAGATCGATATTTCAGCATCACGCCAGGCGAACGAAGTTCGAGGCATCGAGTTCCCCGCCTTGGGTCCGTCCCCGGCGGAGTAGCGTGTTCATCAGCTTCAGGAGGCGCGAGTGCCGGTGCTACGCTTACCGCGTCTGCATCGCATCGGGCTTGAATCCGATCCGGTCCAGCATCGGTCGGATCTCCGGGTTGGCCATGAAATTCTTCCATACCAATCCCGTGCGATAGTTCTCGATCATCACGACAATCGGAGCCTGGTTCAGACCCATATAGATTCGAGAAAACCAGTCTTCCTGCTGGTTGAACGCATCGCGAAATCCATACTCGCCCCACAGTCGATCGCCCAGTTCGCGATAAAAATACTTCAGCGCCTGCATCGATGCTTTAGGCGTATATGGAAATGCGGCAAGCGCTCCGGTAGGCGCGATTGTCCCGTCATCCAGGCGAGGAGTCGGTTCATAGGGCACATAGCCCTCGGGGCCATCCACTGCGGTAACGCCCCAGCAGTTTTCGCCGTAGCCTTTGAAATGTCCGGGATTCTTGATGCAGTAAGCGCGATTGATCCGAGCCATGTTGCGGTTGTTGTCGAAATAATTGGTAAACCGGTCGCGTAGGCCGCGCGGATCGAACCCCATGTACGAATAATCCGTGAAGAACAACGGACCACCCGTTCCCATGCCGACGTCGAGCTTGATTCCGAAGTAAGTGTGGCCATTAATATATTCGTTGGGAACGCCGGCCCATCCGGTGTAATAAAGACTTGCCGGAACGCCGTGGGTAGGAGAGGCGATCGCCAGTAGATATGTAATCATCACCTCGTTCCATCCAGTAAGGCGATGATTGATGTGCCATGAATACTCTGGTGACCAGTGCCAGTACAGGAAACCGCTATTTTCGGCTCTGCGAAACCAACTCCAATCGACGGTCTTCCACAGATCCGTGATTTGCCGGTACAACGTCTTCTCAGCTTCGCTGTTTCCCCGAAAATATTGCCGGGCGGCAAGTAGTCCTTCCATCAGAAACGACGTTTCGACAAGGTCGGCCCCGTTGTCGTACATGCCGAAGACCGGCATTCGCTTCCCGGTAGCGCCGTTTAGAAAGTGTGGCAATGCGCCGTGGAAGCGGTCTGCCTTCGCGAGGAAGCTTGTGATTTTCACCAGGCGCTCCACGGCTTGGGCTCGCGTGATAAATCCACGGTCGGCGCCCACAACTAACGCCATGATGCCGAAACCGCTGGCTCCCGTTGCCACGATGTCGTCGTTCCCCGGAGTGTTCTCGCGAGTCATGCCCGAGACGGGATGAGCGCCATCCCAGTAGTAACGAAAACACGCTTCCTGAACCATCGTGAGCAGTTCATCGTCGGTCATGGCGTGCGTGGACGCGCTCGCTTCCGCCGAAAACTCGGATTCGCCATAGGCGCGATTGCTCGCTTTAATTTTGTAGGCGGCCTTCTCGTCCGGCTTGTCTAAGATATCTTCATAGCGTTCGACGCCGGGGACCTGAATGCCGATCGGGTGGAACGGTCCGCCATCAAGCGAACGGTAAATGACGTAGCGGGCTAGATGCTTGTCTTCTACAGGAGCCCAGCTTACGTCGACGTGCCGCTCATAACCTTTTGCCTCAACTCGCTCCGGCGGCCGCGGTGTGGATTGTTCCGCGACCGTTGCCGCCGAATCGATCTTCACTTCATCCACAATCAGCGTGTGCTTCACATTGTCCGCAGCGCCCTGAATGAAAAATACGGTATTGGTGCGATGCGGGTCGAAAGAATGAACCGATGCTGTGGAGAACCGATCGAGCGGCACTTGGATCTGTGTCCATTTGCCGGCGGGGATGTCCTTCGTGAAATGCGCCAGGTCGAGCGGTCGCGTGAAGTTCTTATCTTCGTCTTTCAAGACCATGCGCGGCAGATCCACGGACCGGATCGCGGTGGGAGCGTAACACCAGAAGTAGAGCGTATCGCCGGGAAAATAGATGGTGCGGTTTCTCCATTCGTAGACGCGGATCTCCGCCTCCCATCCGCCCTGCGGGTTCGATGTCCAATCCAGCCTTAACGCGTTCGGCCCAGTGAAGAACGTATTTGTTTCGACTGGTAACTTGCCGCCGGCCAGACGTAATGTGCTCGGCTCCGACGCCTTGCCCGCGCTGTGATAGTAGCGATCCGGCGTGATGCTGTTGTCGAAAAGAATGCGCTGAAAATAAGCGGTATCGGCATTCAGCAGTCCCGTCGAGAGAAATGCCATGCCAGCCAGGAAACGTATACAATTGCGCGGACGCAGGCGATGGCGAACCATGGCGCCGGGACCGCTGACGATCGCCATCTCTGGGCTGCGCAACTCTCATATAGAACCACCCGGCGGTAGAAATGTGTCGATTATTTTTTGGATAAATCGATTTAATAACACGGCCGTTAACTCGGTTTCACGCATTATTCGATAGGGACTTTGCGAGTCGACAGTGCATTCCATCATCGCTTATTCTGCGCTTAGTTGCTTCGCCGACGCTCGCGGCCGCAGTTTGCAAGGGCGTTGCGCGGACACGGAAGCGGGGTTCGTCATTAGGATTTCATTCACCAAATGGACCGCGGCGAAGCCGTCATTCATCGTTGCCGTGCTGTGGCTGATTCTCGCAATGGCCGCGCCGATGTGGGCGCAGTACCGTGCGACGCTCCAAGGCGTTGTGAAAGATCCGCAGGGCAATGTCGTGCCTGGCGCGACCGTCACGCTCCAGAGTCTAGAAACCAATATTTCCCGCAAGGTCACGACCAACGGTTCCGGCGTGTATGCGATCACTTCTCTTGCGCCTGGGCGATATAGCCTCACCGTTGAAAAGACGGGATTCGCAAAGCAGGTTTTGAGCAGTATTTCGGTGACGTCGGAACAAGCGCAGGCGCAGGATGTGCAACTGCAACTGGCCACGCAGACCACCCAAACGGTGACCGTTAGCGCCAATGCGGCGCCGCTGATCGAAACGGAGACTGCTAATATCGCCGGAACGCTATCGGGTCAGCAGATTCAATCGCTTCCTACATTTGGCCGGGATCCATTCCAGGCCGTGCAACTCGCCCCGGGAACGTTCGGCGACAACGCTCGATCGGCAAACGGCAGCGGGGCGCAGAATTTGCCAGGCAATGCCGGTCCCGGCGGCACCAGCGGAACGAGCAGTATCTTTCAAACCGAGAACCAGGTGCAGGTGAGCGCCAACGGTACGCGGAACACCTCGAACAGCTTTCAAATCGATGGCGTCGAGGTGAACAGCCTTGCCTGGGGCGGCGCGGCCGTCATCACGCCGAACGAGGAGTCGGTGAAGGAAGTGACGGTCATGTCTAATCCGTATGATGCGGCGTATGGGCGTAACAGTGGCGCGCAAGTGCTGGTGGTTTCGAAAAACGGCACGAACGAATTTCATGGAAGCGCTATGATGAAAGCCGACCGGCCGGGGCTAAACGCCTATCAGCGGTGGAACGGACCAAATAATCCGGTGCAGCGCGATGAGGATCGGTTCAACCAGTTCGCCGGCAGCCTGGGCGGCCCCGTCGTTCGCAATCACTTGTTCTTTTTCTTTTCATACGAGACGCTACGGAACGACTCGGTTGCTACGGGCCAAGGCTGGTATGAGACGCCACAGTTCATTTCCACCGTTACCGGCGCGGCGCCGAACGGCATTGGATCGAAGATACTCGGTTACCCCGGCGAGGGCGCATCCTACAACCTCATTGTTCCGAAGACCTGCGCTCAGGCTGGTATTACGAGCGCCGCGCTCTGCCAACCCGTATTAAATGGATCGGGACAATATTTGGGCCTCGATGTTGGGTCGCCGTTAAAGGCTGCGCTCGGCACGCCGGACCCAGGTTACGTCAGCAATGGAAATTTCGGCACGGGCGGAGGTTTAGACGGCATTCCCGACATCATGTATGTCCAGACGACAAACCCCACTAACAGCAATCCTCAGCAGTACAACGGACGCCTCGATTACCAGGCGACGAACAGCGATCTGATCAGCTTCAGCACCTACGTTGTTCCTGTTTCAACCATCAACTATAACGGCCCCGTGCGCGCGGCCAATTTATGGCACAACGATAGAACCAACGAAGACGCAGCCATTTTGTGGAACCATACGTTCTCGCCGACATGGCTGAACGAAGCGCGATTCAATGTGACGCGCTGGTCGTGGAACGAAGTGTCCAGCAATCCCCAGGCGCCGTTCGGGCTTCCGCAGGATAACGTCCAGAGTTTCGGCTCAGTCAATCTTCAGTACATCGGCGCGCCGGGACCCAGCATATTCAACCAGACCACATACAATATCCGCGATACGATCAGCACCGTCGTCGGTAATCATTCCATTAAGTTCGGCACGGATATATACAAAGAGCAGAATAACGACAACCTTGCATCTTCCGCGCGGCCGTCCTACAGCTTCCGGAATATTTGGGACCTCGCTAATGACGCTCCTTATCAGGAGACCGGTAATTTCGATCCTGCAACCGGACGCCCCACAAGCGCTATAAAATACGTTCGCTCCAGCATCTGGGCTTTTTTCATTCAGGATGATTACAAGATAAAGCCGAATCTTACTTTGAATCTGGGTTTGCGCTGGGAATATTTTACGCCTGTTAGTGAAAAGTATGGCAACATCAGCAATGCCATTCTTGGGCGTCCTCCGAATCCACTTACGGACCTGAGCCTTAGGGTAGGAGGCGATCTGTACAATCCGGACTACAAAGATTGGGGGCCCGAGTTGGGCTTTGCCTGGCAGCCCAATCCATCCAGCAGCCGGCTTGTGGTGCGCGGCGGCATCGGCGTCGGCTATAACCGCATGGAGGAGGCGATCACTCTCAACGGGCGGGCAAACCCTCCGCTGGTGACCGGCTTAACGTTGAATGGTCCGGATGTTTTATATTCAACTCCCGGCGATGCGCGTCAATTTAGCGGCTGGCCCGTTAATCCCGCCGCGGTTTCTACGTTCAACCCGGCAACGGGTCTTCCGGTCGGAGGAGCGCCCGTAACGCTGAACGCGTTTCCTCAAAATCTCGTTACGCCGCGGACGTATCGTTACTCATTCGGGACGCAATACAACGTCGCTGGGAATTGGGTCGCGAAACTCGGTTACCAGGGCAGCTTGAGCCGTCATCTGACCATACAAAACAATCTAAATTTCCTGTATGCCCCGCTTAATCCCGATGTACAAAATCTCTATTGGTATTACAACAGCGCAAATTCGAATTACAATGCCATGCTGGCGGAGATCGAACATCGTCTTGCGACATCCTTTCAGTTCGATGTGCAATACCGCTGGAGTAAAGTTATCGACGAAGGATCCAATAGCTATTACATCGATCAGTACCCGTATGCGCGATCCTACGCTCGCGGTCCGGCGGACTTTGATGTAACTCATCTCGTGAAGGTTTATGGGATATGGAGCCCCACAGTATTCAAGAGCGGCGGTTGGAAAGAGAAAGTGCTAGGTGGATGGCAAATCACCGGCATTATGAACTGGCACTCGGGGTTCCCGTGGACGCCGCTCTATTCGAATACGGGCTGCAATGTCGTTTACCCGAACAGCGGCTACTGTAATCTTCGGCCGGCGAACTATTTGGGAGGAGCCGGAACCGACTACAGTAACTCGACCTTCATGCAAGGACCGAACGCGAATTTCACCAATGGGTCGCTTTCCTATTTCACCGTGCCGACTTTTCCGGCGTCGGGCATACCTCCCGCTCCGGCAGTTGGGCGGAATATTCTTCGCGGACCGAATTATTTCGACGTCGATATGACGGTGCAAAAATCGTTCGGTTTGCCGAAGATCAAATTTCTGGGCGAGGGCGCCAGGCTCGATATTCGCGCCGACTTGTTCAACATTTTCAACAAGCTGAATCTCAGTCCGCTGACCGTCAATAGCTCGGACCAGATGATCAGCTTCGACGGAACCAGCAGCAACCCACTGTTTGGGCAGCCCCAGTCCGCGTTAGCCGGGCGCATCGTCGAACTGCAGGCGAGATTTACGTTCTGAGTGGTTGCCGGTAGCTCGATGGAAGACCTCCGCTTCGCGGTTCGGTGCAGGCAACCGGCGTTACCCGGCCTTCGGAAACCCGCTTGCTGACGCAAGGCGGCTCCGTGTCGAGTTACCCGGAAACAGAGCCGCCGCACGTGAGTGCGCGGGTCGAAAGGCGTCTTCATCCGATTCTGTGATCCACCTGCGATTAGCGGCCCATCATCTGCTTCAGTCGGGCGATGCGGTCCTGTGTCGATGGGTGGGTTGAGAACAGCCGCTGCAGAGCTTCGCCCGTGAATGGTTGAACGATAAACAAGTGTGCGGTGGAAGGCGTTGCGTCCATGGGGATACGGTGCGAATACAACTCCAGCTTCTGCAACGCCGAAACGAGCTGCTCCGGATTTCCTGTGTATTTCGCCGAGGCCTCGTCGGCATCGTATTCGCGTGTCCGCGAGATCGCCATCTGGATCAGAAGCGCGGCGATCGGAGCCAGAATCATCATCAACATGCCGCCCCATGCGCTGCCGCCGTCTTCGTCGTCCCGCTCGCGAGGTCCGAAGAAAAAAACCATTCGTGACAGAAATGTAATTGCGCTCGCGATGGTCGCGGCAACCGAACTGATCAGGATGTCGCGATGGAGCACGTGCCCGAGTTCGTGCGCCACCACGCCCTCGATTTCGCTGTTCTCCATCAGCGACAGAATGCCCGTTGTGAAGGCCACGGATGCGTGCTTCGGATTGCGACCCGTCGCAAAGGCGTTGGGAGAATCCTCGGCAATCAACCAGAGCTTTGGCATCGGGATCTTCATCCGGTCCGCCAGCCGTCCGACGATAGGTTCCACTCGGGCGTAAACGTGCGCATTCTGCTCCGGTGTTACCGGCTGAGCGGAATAGGTCATCAGCGCGATGCGGTCGGAAAAAAAATAGCTGAAGAAATTCATGCCGATTGCGAGCAAAAGCCCGATCGTCAACCCGTTCCGGCCGCCAATCAACTCCCCGCCCCAGAGCAGTATTCCGCTCAGTATTCCCAGCAACAAAACTGTCTTGACGGCATTCATGGCTTCACCCGATTAGACGCATTCTGAGGCCTTCGGGGTTCTTTGTCCAGTCCTCACGACCCGAGCCGGGCTTTCACCTTTGCGCTCAGCGTCCTGCCGTCGACGCGTTTCCCGGCCAGCTTCGCCTGGGCCGCTTTCATTACCGCTCCCATCTGTTTCATGTCGCTCGCGCCCGTTTCGCCAACCGCCGCTTCGATAGCCGCATCCATCTCGTTTTCGGTGGGTTCGGCGGGCATGTACGATTCAATCAGCTTCAGCTCCGCTTCCTCCTTCTCCGCCAAATCCTCGCGGCCGCCTTTGCGATACAAGTCGGCGGCCTCGCGCCGCTGCTTGATCAGCGTGCTCATCACCTGCATCTCGGTTGCTTCGTCCAGCGGCTTCATCGAATCGATCTCGTGCTTCTTCAGCGCGGTCTTGATCATGCGTACCGTGCCGAGGCGAGCCTCGTCTTTGGCCTTCATCGCCGCCACCAGGTCCTTCTGAATCTGTTCCAGTAACGCCATGGCGACCATTCTACGGCGAAGCTGAATCGGTGTCTTCCCACCGGAAGGCGACGTCGCATTCTGGACTGGCACAATGGAGCATGATTCTCCTCTTCGAGAGACAGTAGATTCTCTCGCCGCTTAAGCGATTCATGCGCCAACTGGAACCTTCGCTCGCGAGAACGCCAGACCGCAAGCCCTCGACAGGCCCCTGCCGATTTCTTGATTGGCGGAGGATTCTTGCGGTTGGTCCTGCAATCCTGTTCTTTCTTCTGTGCGGGATTTACATGCTGCCCCGGCCAGGATTGGAAGTGGACGAGGTGCTGTTCATTTCCGCGCTGCAGCATCCGGACCGCGTTGCGTATTCGCGCTTCTGGTTCCACCACCGCGAGCCGCTGATGTTGCTCTCGTATCTGGGGGCTCTTAAAAGCTGGCTTTATGCTCCGTTGTTTGCCGCCGGGTGGCTGAACGTTTGGAGCATCCGTCTTCCAGCCCTGATCCTGGCGGCCGTCACGATTCTCTTGCTGGCATGGCTTGCGTGGGAGATCGCCGGTTGGACCGCCACGATCATTATCGGCTGGCTGCTTGCGACGGATGCCGTTTTTCTGCTTACCGCCGTTTTCGATTGGGGGCCGGTGGTGCTGCAGAACCTGCTCCTCGCCACCGCTCTGCTCTTGTTCTATCACTGGGGCCGGACGAAGCGGAAGCAACTCCTTTTCTGGGGCACGTTTGCTATCGGCCTTGCGCTTTGGGACAAGGCTCTCTTCGTTTGGAACCTGAGTGGAATGATTGTGCCGCTGCTCCTCTTCGGATTCGGCGCCGTACGCCGCCGGATCACGATTCAGAATGCTTCGCTGGCGATACTCGGATTACTGCTTGGCACGATGCCGTTGATCTTGTTCAACATCCGGCATAAGAACGAGACACTCGGGGCAAATACTCATCTGAGCCTGATTGACGTTCCCAAAAAATTTCATTACCTGATCGCAACCCTGAATAGTGACACGGCTTCGGGGGCCATTGCCGACATCGGAGTTCCAGGCGCCGCGGTTCCGGTTCAATCCCGAGCGCAGCGAGCGAGCCTTGGTTTGGCCGGCGCCACAAAGTCCGTCGCAGGCGATTATCGGAGCTGGTTGTTCGTGTTCCTATTTGTGGCGGGAATATCAGTCGCAAAAGGAGCGGCACTGCGCTGGATACTGTTCTTTCTCGTTTCCGCCTCCCTTGCATGGATTCAATCTGCGCTGACAATCGGCGCCGGCGAATCCATCCATCATTCGGTTCTCATCTGGCCGTTGCTCTATCTCGGGGCGGCGGTTTCGGCGAACTGCCTGTTGCAACGTCTCGGCCGTGCGCGAATGCCCGTGCTTGTCTCCGGCCTGACTGTCTTTTCCGTGCTTGGATTCTTACTCGTAAACCGCTGCGCTGCCGATCTGGTGCGCTACAGCGCTAACACGCCATGGACAGACGCCGATGTTCCGTTGGTGAACTATCTCCGTTCGCACGGCGTCAAACGAGTGATTACGACGGACTGGGGAATCGATCGGGTAATCGAAGCGCGCAGCCGCGCCGCCATATCGGTACAAGACGAGAGCTTTCCCATTCGCGGCGGCCGATTGGAAGATCGCCTGTTGTTTCAATGCGTTGTGCCGGAGTGCATAATTGCCGGCCATGTGACCGCGCGCGATGTGTTCCCGAACCAGTCGCAAAAGCTCGCGCGACTGGTTCGGGCCAACGGCTTTGAAATCGCGCCTGTCGCCGAGATCAATGATAGTCACGGCACGCCCACGTTCCGGCTATTCCGCTTGCAGCCCGCGGACTGATTCGGAGCCCGGCGATCTTGCCTTACGCCACCAAAGGCTGCCGGTCGCCAGAAGTCCAAGCAGCGTAAGCGCCACGCCGAGGTAGACCGAAACCGGACGGTAAACCATTTGAATGTGGTGGCGCCCCCGCGGCACGACGACGCCGCGAAGAGCGACATCGACCTGGTAAACCCGAGCGGCGTGCCCATCGATAGTTGCAGCCCATCCGGGGAAAAACGCTTCGCTCACAATCGCCATTCCTTTGCAGCTCATGTTGGCGTCGATGTCCAGGCTCTGAAGGCCGAGATAGGACAGTGTGAGGTCGTCCGGAGCCGTACACGTTTCGAGCGCCGGACCCGGCTGAGAAAGGAATGCCTTCCGCCTCAAGGCGTCTGGCCCGGCGTTCAGTTCTTGTGTAATCGATGGGGTATCCGATGCAACCGAAAGGCGGTGAACCGGCCACACTCGCGGGAACGCAGACGGATTCTCGTACACCTTGACTCCGCTTTTACCTGTAAACACCGGTTGGTCGCCGGCTACCGGCGGCGTGCGGCTGATGACATAATTTGCACTCAGCAGCGGAGCGGAGCCGCGCCCGTACCGGTAGAACAAATTGAAGACGTCTGTACTGATGGAGGCGAGATATCCCCGCAACTGATCTACGCCGTCCCAATCGCCAAAATTATACGGAATCGCTGAGTCCAACATATCTACGCGAACCGGCCCCTTTTGCTGGTGGAGGAAGTCGGCGATATCTCTAAACTGGCTGAGATTCTGAATGAGGGCAGGTTGCTGCTTCAACCGGAAGCCGTAGGTCCCGACGTTGTTCCATTCGATCAGGCCCAGGCAAAGCAGTAGCGTCACGAAGGCGTTTGCCGAGATGTGCGAGCGCCGGAAACTCCACAATAAAGCGGCTGTCAGCAAAGCCGCGATAGAGGATATCGTCATGAAATCGATATTTCGAACGTTTCGCAGCGAAAATGCCTCGGCTACGAAGACGCAGGCGGCCAAGAGGCCTCCGGCCCAGAGAGTTGCTCGTATCAGCTTCGGTGTCCAGTCGTTTTCGCCGCATTGCTCGATCAATGCGTCGATGCCAAAAGCCGCGAGCGCCGCGCAGGCGAAACTGGACACCACGGTGTCGAGTTGTGCGGTCCTCGCCTTGTCCAGCATCGGCAACAGGGAATAGAGAATCCCATGGAATAGCAGGAACGGTCCGAGCGAGTATAGAAAGGCGCCTAGCGCGATTGCAGTGAGCAGCCGCACTTCCCGGCGGCGCTTGCCGTTCCAACATAGGGCGATGCCGAAAATCGCCATGGTGAATACGGCCCAGCCCACGAAGCACTCCGGCCGTCCATCCAGCGGCACGAGAATGTTTACCAGGTGAGAAGGCGCGAGCGCCAGTTGGCTATGGACTGAGTAAGGAACCAACTGCTTCCACCCGACGGGCTGGTTGTCGCCCACCCAGCGCAGCGCGCGTCTGCCGTACTCAATTGCCGGCAGCATTTGTGCGGCGCTCACCAGTACGGTGAATAGTCCGGTAAGCAGCGCCGCCTTCACGCCAAAAGTAAAGCGATCCTCACGCCGGCAGATGAACAGGTAGTAACACCAGCTTGCCGCTAGCGCGAGACCGATGAATATAGGCGCCTGATGGTGTCCGCTTAAAAAAGAAAAGCCAAAAGCGGCGCCGCAGTAAACTGCATTACGAAAGGCATTTTGATGCCGCAGAATCCGAAAGAAGAATAGGAATACCAGAGGCGCCCAGCACGCTCCGTTCAACATCTGCGGCCAGACGACCGCCGCCATGTAACCGCTGAGTCCGAAAGCCGCAGCCCCAAACAGCGAGGCGCGCCGGCTGAGCCCAAGATCGCGGCAAAGCGCATAGCTGAAGAGTACTGCGATGTAGTGAATCAATACGTAATACCAATTCACGAACCCGAGCGCCAGATACCCGTCGTGCATCGGCAACAGGAATAGAAGCCAGTTCAGCGGGTACATAACGCCAGGCTGAACCTGTCCGACGAAGGACTGCCCCAGCCAGTGATAAGGATCCCAAAGCGGAAACTGCCCGGAATGCCAGGCGCGAGCCTGTGCCGCGAACCAGGGCAGAACCTGATTTACCAAGTCCGGATTGTCGTCCCAGTTATACTGCGCCGCCAACACGATGCGCCAGTAATAGCCGATAACGATCAGGAACAGAATCAGAGGATCCCGCAGCGAAACGGCAAGCGTCCTCAGTTGCTTGTCTAGCCGGCTTCGCTTTAACCGGTTTGGCTTCAACAGGTCGGTGGGCACAGTCGATTCATCCTCAGTCATTCTCCCAAACAGAACGGCGGAAGAACCCGTTACGCAAGCTCCAAACGGAGGCGCCGCACGGCAGCACGCGGTTTGTACGGTCGTCTGACGGCGGAGTCGCTATGCCGGCAAGAAGACGATCCGCACGATTTGGAAACGTTTATACTTTGTCTTTGCTCCTGTCCATCTTGGTTCCTGTTTACAATGAGCGCACCGTGGTTGAGCGGTCGCTGCTCCAGGTCTTGGCGGCGCCATTACCGGACGACATGCAACGCGAGCTAATTGTGGTCGACGATTGCTCGCAAGACGGCACCTACTCGATTCTGGAGCGCCTCGCCGAAGAGGATTCGCGCATCCGGCTGTTCAGGCATGGCGTTAACAGAGGCAAAGGCGCCGCAATCCGCTCGGCGCTTGAGTACGCCAGAGGCGATTTCTGCCTGGTGCAGGATGCCGATCTGGAGTACGATCCCGGCGATTTCCCGAAACTACTGCGGCCGCTTCTCGACGGTCATGCGGACGCTGTCTTTGGATCGCGGTACTTGCCCGCCGCGCAGACTCGAGTGTTGCCTTTCTGGCATTCGTTGATCAATAAAACACTGACGTTGATCTCGAACATGTTCTGCAATCTGGCCGTCACGGACATGGAGACTTGTTATAAGGTCTTCCGTACCGACATTCTCAAGAGCATACCGATCCGCTCGGACCGCTTTGGCTTCGAACCGGAGATAACGATGAAAAGCGCCAAGCGGAAGCTTCGGATTTATGAGGTGCCGATCAATTATCACGGACGAACTTACGAGGAAGGGAAGAAGATCGGCTGGAAGGATGGCCTGAATGCGCTGAAGGTGATATTGCACTTCTGGCTGATCGATGACTTGTATGTAGGCCGCTATGGCCGTGGCTTCCTCAACAATTTAACAGGCACGCCTCAGTACGTGCGTTGGATTTGCGAGACGATCCGGCCCCATCTCGGTGACTATGTTCTCGAAATTGGCGCGGGCATCGGCACTCTCTCGGGCCGCCTTATGTCGCGCCGGTTCTGCTATTACGCAACTGAAAGCGATCAGCTTTACCTGCATGCTCTTCAAAACCGCTTTCTGCGGATTCCGAATGTTGTCGTGCGCTATCTGCGGCCGGACGACGATGGAGATTTCAGTCCGTTTGCGGGCGCCGTCGATACGGTATTGTGCCTAAACGTCCTGGAGTTGATGGAGGACGATGCGGGACTGCTGAATCGCATCGCTTCGGTTCTCGGTCCCGGCGGCAGGTTAGTGCTGCTCGTGCCTGGCGGACCCGGTTTATACGGCACTCTGGATGAAACTCTCGGCCATCAGCGCCGCTATAGCGCCAGAGGATTGCGCCAGTTGCTTCACAAGACCGGTTTCACGGCCGACTCCATTTACGAAATCAACCGGGTCAGTACGCTGGTCTGGAGACTATATGGGCACGGGCTGAAAGCGAAGCGCCTGAACAAATCGCTGCTGAAAGTGTTCGATAAGACGATTTGGTTTTGGCGCATCGCCGATCGCTTGCTGCCGATGCAGGGTCTGTCGCTGATCGCCGTAGCAACCCGCCAGTAAGCAGCGCCCGATACCCGTACACAGTAATCCATATTACTCACAATAGGATTCCAAGTCATTAAGAACTTGAACATTTTTCGACGCTCCTGCTGCTAAACTACCTTCGGCTGCATCGAACCACTTGTGGCGCTCGTCCCCGAGTTTGCCGATTTGAGCTGAAAAATCAATGATTCACGGACCATTCGTAAGGATCTTAAGCATTTTTGCGCTATCGGCGCTGTGCGCGGGGCCATCGTGGGCCCAGGCGCCCTCCGGAGCATCGACTGCGTCAACCAGCGCCGCGCAACCGCCTCCGGCCGTCATATCGACTCAGCCTGCGCCGGGAGATTATCAAGGCAGCGTTCCGCAGGGTAGGGCCACCACAGGCACAATTCAGTTGAGCCTTGAGGACGCGATTGAGCGAGGTCTGCGCGCCAACCTTGGATTACTAACCACCCAGCAGGCAAGCGCCGCATCGCGCGCGCAACGCTTGCAGGCGCTATCGACTTTGCTCCCGACCGTGACGGGCACGCTGAGCGAGAACGTCTTGCAGGAAAATCTGAAAACGTTTGGGTTCAATTTTCCTTCTACTCCTGGTGGACCTAACATTCCGACAATCGTCGGCCCATTCGGCTACAGCGCGGTGCTCGCCAACGCGAACGTTCCCATCGTGAACGTCAGCTCATGGAAGAACTACCGGGCAGCGAAGGAGCGCGTGACTGCCTCGGAGCTTTCGATCAAAGATGCGCGCGATCTCGTCGTCCAGGCCGTGGGAAACGCCTATCTCTCGATCATTGCGAGTGCGGCGCGCGTGCAGGCGACAAAGGTTCAGGTGAATACCGCCCAGGTGCTCTACCGGCGCGCTTCCGATCAGCACGACGCGGGAGTCGCGCCTGGCATTGATGTGCTTCGCTCGCAGGTGGAATTGAAGCGGCAGCAGCAGATCCTGGTCGTTGTTGAGAATCAGATGGAGAAGGACAAACTGACGCTGGCCCGCGTGATCGGCATGCCGGTCGACCAGCAGTTCACGGTGGCGGACCCGACTTCTGCGATTCCACTCGAAGCCATGAGTTTGGACGATGCTTTGACCAAAGCCTATGCGAACCGCGCCGACTACCGGGCGGCTGAGCAGCAAGTGCATGCCGCGGAGGAGTCGGTGAGAGCCGCGAAAGCACATTGGATTCCGACGCTCCAAGCTTCCGGGTTCTACGGCGACGAAGGGCCGACATTCGGCAATTCGCATGGCGTGTTCACGTTTCAGGGATCCCTGAATTTCAACATCTTCAATGGCGGCAGGATTAAATCGGAAGTGCAGCAGCAGCAGGTTGAAGCGACGAATCGCCGCAATGAACTGGCTAACTTAAAGGCTCAAATCGATTATCAGGTGCGTAACGCTCTTCTAGATCTGAAGGCGACAAACGAGCAGGTTAGCGTCGCGCGAAGCAATGTGGATCTCGCCAGCCAGACGCTCGCGCAGGCTCAGGATCGCTTCTCATCGGGGGTGGCGGACAATCTGGAAGTAGTGCAGGCGCAGCAGTCGGTAGCCGATGCGAACGAAACTCTGATTACGGCTCAGTATCAGAACAATCTTTCGAAGGTCGAACTGGCGCGGTCGCTTGGCTTGGCGGAAGCAGGCATTCGCTCTTACTTTGGGCGGACGCCGGAAAAGCACTGAGCGGCGGAATGGCGTTCAATCATCCACCGGAGCGATCCTCTTTGCCCGGTGCGAAACAATAAGAAGCTGGCAATGCCTTTTCTGAAACAGGAAGCTCCTCTCGATTCCCTGAAGATTCGCGTAGTCGGCATCAGCGGGAGTCTTCGTAAGGATAGTCTGACGACAAGTGCGTTGCGCACGGCTCTTCTGGGGTCGGCGGAAGCGGGTGCCGCCACGGAACTGATCGACCTGAGAGAGTACGATCTGATCTTCGCGGGCGGCGAAAATCATCGTCTGGCCGCCCCAGGAGTCGCACGTTTAAAGCAGCAGGTCAAACAGGCGCATGGAATCCTGTTGGGGACGCCCGAATATCACGGTAGTTTCAGCGGCGTGCTAAAGAATGCGCTGGACCTGATGGGATTCGATGAGTTCGAGGGGAAAATGATCGGATTGATCGGTGTCTCCGCGGGGCGGCTCGGCGCGTTCGATGCGCTCAATTCGCTGCGGAGCGTCGGGCGAGCGCTGCACGCGTGGGTGGTTCCCGAGCAGGTGTCGATTCCGGAGGCCTGGAGATGTTTCGACGATGCCGGCCGCCTGCGCGATTCGAAACTCGCGGAACGTCTTCATCACGTCGGCCGCCGTGTCGCCGAGTTTGCCTGGTTGCATGAGTGCGGCCGCGCTCGTGAGTTTGTCGAATTCTGGGAGAGCGCCATGGAAAACCCCGGCGGCTGAGCAACGCTGCGCGATCGAGGGCCGATTCTTTCTCCCATCTCCCTTCTTATAAGCTAAATATTCAGCATGAAAATCGTAATTGGAGCGGATCACGCCGGCTATGACATGAAGCAGTCGGTAGCCCAATATCTGCGCGAGCAGGGGCACGACATTGTAGATGTCGGCACGCACGAGCCCGGCCATCCCGACGACTATCCGGATTTCGCGCTATTGGTGGCAAGACAAGTCCAGGCGGGGAGCGTCGAGCGAGGCATCCTCATTTGCGGAAGCGGAGTTGGTGTGTGCGTTGCGGCGAATAAGTTCAAGAGCATTCGTGCGGGCATTTGCCACGACCACTATTCCGCCCGGCAAGGAGTTGAGCACGACGATATGAATGTGCTGGTGCTCGGCTCGCGCGTCATTGGACCAAACGTTGCAATCGATCTGGTCGAAGGCTATGTCGGCGCGAAATTCTCCGGTGAAGAGCGGCACGTGCGGCGTTTGAAGAAAGTGAAATCTTTCGAAGAGAGCGAATCATGATCGACAATTTCTCTGCCTTCCTTCCGCAAGATCTGGAAGCGGCTGTCCGGCAGGCGGCGGCGGACTGGGATTCGAATAACGGGACGGCGCGGCTTTGGAAGAAGGACGCCTCGCTATGGACCAACTCGGATGAAAGCAAGTGGCTTGGCTGGCTGGATATCGTCGACGAACAGCTTGCCTCGCTGACTCGATTTAAGGCGCTGGCCGCGGAAGTGCACGAGGACGGCTTCAGCCATGTTCTGTTGTTAGGCATGGGCGGATCGAGTCTCGCGCCCGAGGTCTTCAGCATGACCTTTGGCCCGCAGCCCGGCGCTCCCAAGCTATTGGTTCTGGACTCGACGGACCCCGTGCAGATTCAGAGCTTTCGCGACAAGATCGATCCCGCCCGAACCCTATTCTGCGTTTCGTCGAAGTCGGGCACAACGCTAGAGCCCAACATTTACATGCAGTATTTCTACGACGAGACAAGGAAGGTCGTAGGCGATCAGGCGGGCCATCATTTCGTGGGGGTTACGGACCCTGGCTCCAAGCTGGAAGGCGTTGCGAAGCAGCTTGGGTTTCGCCATGTCTATCATGGTGTCCCGAGCATCGGTGGCCGCTATTCGGCGCTCTCCGATTTCGGCCTCGCGCCGCAGGCCGCGATGGGCGTCGATACGGAGAAATTTCTGCACCGCGCCAAGGCGATGGTGGAGGCGTGCAAAAACACGCCGGCGGCCGATAATCCAGGCGTATATCTGGGGCTGATTCTCGGCGCCGCTGCTGCAAAACTCGGGCGCGACAAGGTCACGTTGTTGTGTTCGCCCTCCGTTCACGATCTCGGCGCGTGGCTGGAGCAGTTGCTGGCCGAGTCCACCGGTAAGATCGGAAAAGGATTGATTCCGGTCGACCGCGAGCCGTTGACCGATCCGGCGAATTACGGGAACGACCGAGTGTTTGCCTACATCGCTTATGGCAAAGAGAATGAGCCCGATCTTGACGAGCATGTGAAAGCTATTGAGCAATCCGGACAGCCGGTCATCCGAATCCGGCTGAACGATTTATACGATCTTGGCCAGGTGATGTTTCAATGGGAGATTGCAACGGCGGTCGCCGGCTCCGTGATTGGCATCGATGCATTTAATCAGCCGGACGTGGAAGCGAGCAAAATCGCCACGCGCGATTTAACCACTGCGTTCGAGAAGACGGGCTCGCTGCCGGCGGAGGAGCCGATTCTCGATCAGGATGGCCTCCAGCTTTTCACGGATCGAGCGAATGAAGATGCCCTGAAGAAGGACGGCGAACGGACCCTCGGGGGCCTGATACGGGCGCATCTCGATCGTATTAAGCCAGGCGATTACTTCGCGCTGTTGGCCTACATTCCGATGTTTCCGGAATACGAAGCGAAGCTCGAAGAGATTCGCAAAGAGATTCTCGAATCGAAGCAGGTTGCAACCGTGCTGGGCTTCGGCCCGCGCTTCCTGCACTCGACCGGGCAGGCCTATAAGGGCGGTCCCAATTCAGGCGTGTTCGTGCAGATTACCTGCGACGAAGCGCAGGACATACAGGTGCCGGAGCAGAAGTATACGTTTGGGATTGTGAAAGCGGCGCAGGCGCGGGGCGATTTCCAGGTGCTCGCCGACCGGCGCCGGCGCGCGCTGCGGGTGCATCTTGGCAAGGATGTAGACAAGGGCGTGGATCAGCTTGCGACGCTGATTTCCGCCGCGCTCGCGCATTAACGAACCCATAACACAAAAGAGGCGCGGGACAAATCCCTCGCCTCGATGAAACCGCGTTTATGATCTCGCTAATCGCGGGTTGGGAAAATCCCTTGCAGCGCGATGATGTAGTTCAAAACCAAGTAGGGTTGACGGTTTTCGTGCGCCTGGGAGCCACCCGCCGGCTGAATCATTTGCGGATTCATGGTCGTGCTGGCCGCCAGGTCATAAATCTGAGTGTTGCCATCAGAGCCGGGAAACGCGCCATCGGGGGTTGCCTGAGCGCTGCCCGTGCTGGCGCCGACGAGATGGCTATGCGCGGGCATTTGCGAAGAGATCAGTGTGACGCTCTCGGAACCGGCCATTTCTCCAAGATTGTAGTTTTGCAGGCCCGGCCCCTGACCCGCGCTGAGGGCGGCGCGCCCTCGCAGGTCAGGTAGTGCGAACGTGGTCTGGCCGTTGCCGCCGTAGGTTGTGCCGAGCAGAGAGAACAACGCCGTGTTCTGCGCGATCGACATTATCTGACCGTTACAAAACGCCCAGCCTCGTGGCGCGAAATTGTAAGGAACGAGCATGAGTTGCCCGAGAAATGGATCCATTATCGAAATGCTCCTTGAAGTGAAGTAATCATGTGAAAGGCTTCTATTTGCAGGTCATCGAGTACCGGATATTGGTCGTTGTGCCATGGACGGTGCCATCCATCTCGACATCGACCAAGTCGCCTGCGTTGATACCGACAGAACCAGCTGAGCTGCAGGTGGTGGGGGAGCCGGTTGCGTTAAGCGTGCAACTAATCCCAGAAACCGACGCGCCGTTGACCCGCAAGGTCAACAACTTCGATTCCAAGACGGCATCGCTCTGCGCTTGAAAACCGGACAGGGTGCAAGCCGCGGGCATCAAAAGTTGCGCATTGGATTCGTTCGTTGCGAAGGAGAAGTTTCCCTGCATCCCGAGGTAGTAAACGCCAGGCGTTGTGCTACTGGAGTTGAGTATTATCTTCCCCATCAAGAGCGTTCCGGTCGAGCTTCCCGCCG
Source organism: Bryobacterales bacterium KBS 96 (assembly GCA_000381625.1). Lineage (GTDB taxonomy): Bacteria > Acidobacteriota > Terriglobia > Bryobacterales > Bryobacteraceae > KBS-96. The sequence goes on along the minus strand of KB906767.1, from coordinate 3,173,688 downwards.
GTCCCGTCGCTCCAGTTGGTCCTTGCGGTCCCGTGGCGCCTGTGGGCCCCTGAGGCCCTGTAGCCCCGGTGGCTCCTGTCAGTCCAGTGGCTCCGGTCGCTCCCGCCGGTCCCGCGGGACCAGCCGGTCCGGTGAGGCCAGTAGGTCCAGCCGGTCCTTGCGGACCAGCCGGTCCCGTCGCTCCAGTTGCTCCCACCGGACCGGTATCACCTTGCGGTCCTTGTGGGCCTGCCGGCCCTGTCAACCCGGTGGCTCCCGTGGCTCCCGCCGGCCCCGCAGGACCAGCCGGTCCGGTGAGGCCAGTAGGTCCAGCCGGACCGTCCACTCCAGCAGGCCCCTGCGGACCTGCAGGCCCAGCCGGTCCTTGCGGCCCAGTTGGGCCTGCCGAGGCGAGGATCACTTCGAGCCGCGGGGCATGGCTTCCGGTTGTGTTCTCTTTTGCATCGAGCAGCGCCACCGTGCCGGGTGAAGTGGTCGATGCCTGCAGGTCAATGCCGAAATTGGACGATGGCGTCGTGACCCAGCCCTGCACGATCGATGTGACGTCTACCACGATGTAGGTTTGTGCCGCGCTGATGGGAATGGTTGAGGCCACGGAGCCAAGCGACGGGCTCGTATTGAAGGTTGCGGTCAGTTCCGACCAGGCGCTGGTTGCCGGAGACAGATCGAGCGCTCCGGTGATGGGCAAGCGCTCCACATATAAGATGAGGTTCGCCTTCGTGATGTTGGCGGAGGTGATTCCAGCCGGCAGCGATGAGAGGTCAAATTGAACCAGCGCCGAGCTCCCGTTCCCGACGTTTAGAAATGGCAGCGTTCCGTAAGCACTGGAAGGACTGGAGCTACTCACATAGGTATCACCCGTGAGGATCGCATCGGCAGACCATGCCGACAAGGGCGCTAGACAGACCCCAGAAAGCACAAGAGGGCGGATGAATCGCCGCAAATGCATGGGTTTTCTCCCGTTTATGTCAGGTTTAAGAAAGGTTTTCGGGACTGCTCTTCCGTTTTCGGCGGATGAGCCCGACGGCCGCAAATCCCACGGCGATCAGCCCGGCGGAAAAGGGTTCCGGCGTGGGTGAGCTGAGGTTATCGCCGGTGAGATTAACAAGGTACGCACTCGATCGCTGCGTCCCATCGAACAAAAGAAACGATCCGGCGCTTCCGGTGAACTCAGGTCCAGTGAAATTCCCTTGACCCTGCTGCGAAAAGCCATCGAGAAACCCCGGTCCGTTCGCGATGTTATCGGATTCCGTCAGAGCCAGAAGGTATGTGCCGGCATTCAGGGATTGCTGCAAAAACGCATCCAGGCAATAGCCGGAACCGGCATCGATTCCACGGCCTCCGCAGCCGCCTGGCGCCGTTCCGCCGATCGTGTCCTGGCCAATTAAACTCTGCGCTCCCGTTCCCTCAAACAGGGATAGCACCGGTTCGAATCCGCCGCTGGCAAACGACACGGTGTTCAGTGTGACCATTCCCGGGGCGCCGAGGATGAACGGTATCGTCAGAATTTGATCGTCCGACGAGAAGTTCCCTCCGAACGATAGAGCCGGCGTGATCGGGTCCGCCCAGGCGATCGCAGAAAGAAAAAGGCCGGCCGCGAGACCACAACGGGCCCAGCTAATTCTCATAAAACGCCTCCCACCCAGGTCCCGAGTTTGGCGTCCGGGAGCCGAAGTCTCGTTTTACAGCAATTTAAGAAACTCGATCGTATCAGCAAAAAGCCATAACCCGCAATAAAAGATATCAGATTTCTCGTAATGGCTACACACTTTAACGATAATTCTGGAGATAAATACGCGGCCTGAGCAGGTGAGGCGGCCATCCGCGACACTGGTTTCCATGGAGCCATTCGACGGGCGCTGGCCTAAACCGCTACGAGTGCTGAATCAAGAGGTCATCGAATGCCGGAAGTGTCCGCGCCTGGTCGCCTGGCGGGAAGAAGTCGCCGCTACGAAGCGGCGGGCGTTTCGGGATTGGGTTTATTGGGGACGCCCGGTGCCATCCTTTGGCGACCCGGCCGCCCGCTTGCTGATCGTTGGATTGGCTCCGGCGGCGCACGGCGCAAACCGGACCGGGCGCATGTTCACCGGTGACCGTTCGGGCGATTTCTTATACCGCGCGCTGTTTGAGACGGGTTTTGCAAATCAGCCCGAAAGCGAGTCGGCGAACGATGGCCTGGTTTTGAACGATGCGTTCATCACGGCGCCCGTCCGGTGTGCCCCGCCGGATAACAAGCCAAATCCGGAGGAAGTCCTGAATTGCCGCCCGTTTCTGGAGCGCGAGCTTGCGCTCCTGCGACGTGTTCGCGTTGTCGTGGCGTTAGGCGGCATTGGGTTTACGCAATACCTGATTTTTTTGCAGAAACAGCGGATCGTCCGGTCCCGCGCGGCCTTCCGGTTCGGCCACGGCGCCGTACACCGGACGCACGATGGTGGACCGTTGTTGATGGGTTGCTATCACCCAAGCCAGCAGAACACGTCGACCGGGAAACTGACGGCCGCGATGCTGCGGGATCTGTTCGCCGAGGCCAGACGCCTTATCGAAACGGAAGAAGCGTCGGTGAGGAGAACCGGGCGATAGCGATCATTCATAGCGTAGAGCGATTGTTGGGTCGATCCGGGTGGCACGTTTGGCGGGAACAAGGCTTGCTACCACGCTAGTGGCCACCAGAGCCGCCGAGGCTAAGGGCAACATCCGCGGATCGATCGCCGAAACGCCATAAAGCTGGCTCCGGATTGCGCGCGACACAACGAGTGCCGCCGGTATGCCAAACACCAGGCCGGCAACGGGCAGCGGGGCCACCTGGTAAATGACAGCTCGGAGCACTTGCCCGCGCGTTGCTCCCAACGCCATGCGAATGCCGATTTCCTTTACCCTGCGGGTGACGTGATAAGCCGTCAACCCGTAGAGACCGAGACAGGCGAGCGCCAAAGCCAGGAGGGAGTAGCAACCGGCCAAGCGAGCAATGAGCCGTTCGTTGCTGAGGTTTTCATTGAGCCGCTCGCGGACGGAAACGATGCTGCCCACTGGCATGTCCGGCGCCGCCCTGCGCACCGCGCCGCGCAACATGCCGGCAACATCGGGTTGTGCGCCGCTGACGCGCACTTCGAGCGTGCCCGCGAACCCGGTTTGCTGGGTGAGCGAGTGGTAAACCACGGGAGGCGCGGGTTCATGCACGTTGTTAATGCGGGCGTCCTGCACCACGCCCACAATTTGTAGCCTGCGATCGTGCGGGCCCGTGCCATAGGCGATTTCGCGTCCTACAGGGTTCGTATTCGGAAAATACTTCTGAGCCATGGTCTGATTCGAGTTCCGCGCCCGTCGGCAGCGCGGATTTCATTTGTTCGTACAACGGTTGAGAAAACCAGAGATCGTTGGATTGCGGTGTTTTGATCTCGACGAACGACAACTGTTGCGGCGCCCGCGAAGCTCTGTCAGTCCGTGAGAAACGCGGTGGTTTTGATGCCGGAAAGTTCGAAATTTTTGCGGCAGCGCGGATTTTTGCAGACAGTCTTGTCGTCAAGGAGCACCATATAGCTCGCGGCCTTTGCAAATTTGGCCCGGTCGCGCTCGTCAACGTTACGCGGAATTTTGTCTACTTTGCGCCGTACAAGCCAGCGGAGTTCGTATGTATTGTCCATCCGGCAGTACGGGCACCGCAGCGTTGCGGGTTTCGTCGTTTGCGATTCGCGGTAGAAAGCGCGTTCGTCCACTATTTCATCCTAAACTGGGGCTGCATACAAACGCGACTATTTACTAAAGTGAAGGGTCGAAACGCCTACTTCATCGTTGCCGGATATTAATAATCCAAATTTCCCTTGCGTGAAATCGCTTCCAGGGCTCGTGACCGGGCCCATGTCTTGCCAGGAGCCATTCAGCGCCTTCAGTCGAGTGTCAACCGAGTTAGGTTTTAATGAGATCTGCACGCCGATCGAGTCCTCCGGGTCCGGGTCGAACGGAAGCTTTTGCAACTCGTTGGATTTACCGTTCTCGACACGCCGGACCGTGAAGTGCTTGCCATCCACTTGAAACAGGACGTAATTTTTAGTGTCCTGGAAGGCGACGAACCACTGGAGCCGCTTCGTTTTCAGAAAGCCTCCCCCTTTGCGCAGTTGCAACGTGAATGTGTAGCGGCCCGGACCTTTGGGGGTGTGAAGCAACAGGAATCCGCCACCCTTGTGCAGCGATCCCGGTATGGTGACGGGCTCTGGAGGCGGAGCTGCATTCGCCTGCGCCGGAGCCGTTGGTTGCGGAACCGGCGGCGGAGGCGCGGCCGTCTTGGCAAGGGCCACATCCGGTCCGGCTACGGTTACGGTCGCTCCCGCTTTGAAACTGCGCTGCACTTGCTTCGCATCGTAACCGTCATGCCGGAGTCCGACGCTGTGTTCGCCCGGCTTCACGTTTGCGATGGCCGCGCTGCCATCGGGTCCGACGCTTACGGCATAATTATTGTCCAGAAGAATCATGGTTCCGGGCAACGCGCCCAGCACTTGCAGGGAAGCGAACTTGGGCGCAGGCTCAAGATGAAATTCAAGCCTGGCTTCCTCACCCTTCTTGACTTGAACGGTCTGCGGCTTGGGATCAATGAATCCGGCCTTCGTCACCTGCACGGCGTAGCTGCCGACTTTAACACTGGGGATGCGCAGTTCTCCGCGCTCGGTTTTCCTGCGGTACGGCTTGCCGTTGAGCAAAACATCCGCGCCATCTTCGCCCGCCACCACGACCAGACTGCCGGTATTCGGATCGCTTTTCACGAAGACAGTAAGAGCGGGCGCCGGCGTATAGGTCAGGATGAACCGCTGCTCGTCATGCGCCCGTTTGATTTGCAGATTATGATCGATGATGCCCAGATCGTTCAACGCCAGCCCTGTTGCCGTGACGGCTCCGGCAGGTTTGTCGTCCACAATCGCCGTGGCGTCCTGAGCGTTCGTCATGAGCTGGCCGCTGCCATCCTGGGTGGAAACGGTGACAACCATCGCGTTGTTTCCCGAGGGCGGCCCGGTTAATCGAGGCGCGGTTTTGTCCTGTACGTTGAAACTAAAGGAGGCATCGCCACTTCGTCCGTTCAGCTGCACGCTATGGGCGCCCGGCTTCAACGTGTCGAGTTCCAATTGACCGTCTTGCAGATCTTGCGGTGGTCCGCCGTCGACCGAAACACTGCCCGGAACCAAATCGGTATATAACCGAAGCGATGGCCCAGCCGGCGCAACGGTTCCGGAAGGCGTACCGGCCACGGGCTTTATCTGGCCTTGCGCCCCTGTTTGAGCGCCGTTTGACGCTTGCTGTGGCGGCTCAATGTTCAGCTTGCGAGCCATTTGGATGAGATAAAAGAAAAGCGCAAACAGAATAATCGCGAAGATGGCGCCGATGTAGATCGATCGCTTCCAACTCCGCGCATCGATCGGCTGAACATCATCGCGATGGCGGTCTCGTGAAGGGTGAGAATGGGGTACCCTGTCGTCAGCTCTCTCCGGTCCTTCCTCCAACAGGCTGGCGGCGCTTTCCGTCGGTGCGTGGCCCGCATTCTCCATCAGCAGCCGCCCCTGATCGACGATTACCTGCTGAACCTGGCCGATCGCCAGTTGTACATCAAAATCGTCGATAAATGTCCGGCGAAGCGTCTGCAATCTATCAAAAAGAGGACGAAGTTCTTCAATTGACTGAGCTCGCCGGACCGCACTCTCGATCCGCCGAAGCTCGTCCATGGGCGAGGACATGTGCTGAGGAGTGTCCAATCGCTAATCCTTTGGCGATTATAAGGTATTGGCGCCCCGGCACAATTTCGAAATAAGTGGAGCGATATGGAACGGCCCTGCGCCAGATGAAATGAATTAGCTCCGGCTGGTGTAATTTAATTCGTAAAAGCGCTGATATTCACCGCTTTTTACACGCGCAACCCAATCCCGATTGTCGCGATACCACTGAATTGTGGCGGCGAGGCCTTCGTTAAAATCCATTTGAGGGCGCCAGCCGCTGGCGCGAGTCAGTTTTTCGTTCGTCAGCGCATACCGGCGGTCGTGACCAGGCCGGTCCGTTACATACGTCATCAGGCTTTCGGGTTTTCCGGCAGCGTTCAGAATTCTGCGCACGACTTCTATGTTCGGCAGGGAACAGTTGCCGCCCACGTTGTAGACCTCACCCGGGGATCCCTTTTCAAGCGCCGCGAAAATAGCGTTGCAGTGGTCCTCCACATAAAGCCAGTCCCGAACCTGCAAGCCGTCGCCATAGATCGGAAGGGGCTTGTCGTCAAGCGCGTTCGAAATCATCAGGGGAATCAGTTTTTCGGGAAACTGATAGGGGCCGTAATTGTTGGAAGCGCGAGTTACCGTTACGTTCAGCTTGTAGGTCGTGAAATAGGAGAGCGCGAGCAGATCGGAACCGGCCTTCGACGCCGAATACGGACTGCTGGCGCGCACAGGATAATTTTCATCGGCATCCAGCGGCTCTGGAATGCTGCCGTAAACCTCATCGGTCGAGACGTGCAGGAACCGTTTGAGGCCAAATCGGCGAGCGGCTTCGAGCAGTGTGAACGTCCCGTTGAAATTGGTTTCGATGACGGGCGCGGGCGAGTGAATGCTTCGGTCTACGTGCGACTCGGCGGCGAAATGCACGATCGCGTCCGGCGATTCTTCGTGCAATACGCTCTCGACGGCGTTTCCATCGAGGATGTCGGCCTGAATGAAGCGAAACTCGGGACGGCCCGCCACCGGTTGCAAATTCTCCAGATTGCCGGCATACGTCAGCTTGTCGTATACGACGACCCTGGCAGCGTGCTTCTCGCGAAGGGCCATGCGCACGAAGCAGGAGCCGATGAAACCAGCTCCGCCGGTAACGAGCAATTTCACTTGTGTTGCAGCTCCCAGTCGTAAGAAATGCCCGGATGATCGTACGGGATGCGGCCTTCGTCGCTTGGGTTGTATTGCCGGTTGGTCACATAGACAAGAACGGAAGGATGTTCGCCGATTACTTTGTAGCCATGCGCAACTCCAGGTGGAATCAATATCTGCCAGGGCCTCAGGGCGCCGACATACAGGGTATTCTTGGCGCCGTGCGCGGGCGAATCCGCGCGCAGATCGACAAGAACGACTTGCAGCAATCCGGCGGAAGGAACCCAGAAGTCGGTCTGAAACTTGTGGTAGTGAAACGCCTTGATGATTCCTGGATAGTTCAGCGCCGCGGAGATTTGTGTGGTGGCCGGAGGAAACTCCTGAACCAATCCTTCGCCGAGCCTGGCGACTTCGAGGAAATATCCCCGATCGTCGGGCCAGATTGGGTACGGTTTCACGACCACGCCCGGAATGATGTCCGCGCTTGCCGGGGAAAGAATCACTTTGCCGATACCGGGCGCGCACTCCGGTATCCGCAGTTCCTCGCCGGTATCGAGAGCTCCTAAAGCGTTCATGCTCAAGACATTGCTCATAATGCCGCGGCGGAATCTTCCACTTTTACCTCGCGCGACTGTTTCACCATGTTTGCGGCGCGGAGAAGAGAATCGAATGTTCCGGCATCCGTCCACCAGCCGTCGAGAAATGAAAACGTCATTGTTCCCTCGCGGATATAGGCGTTGTTGACGTCGGTAATTTCGAGCTCTCCCCGGTCGGAAGGTTTGAGATGGCGCGTCTTCTCAAACACAGTTTGGTCGAACATATAAATGCCCGTGACCGCATAGCTCGATTTCGGGTTCTTGGGCTTCTCTTCGATGCCAACGATCCGGTCGCCCTGAATTTCGGCAACACCGAACCGCTCAGCGTCGGGAACCTTCTTCAGCAGAATTCTTGCGCCGCGCTCTTGCCGCTGGAACTCATCCACGGCGCCCGCAATAGATCCCTCGATGATGTTGTCCCCCAGGACAACGCAAATCTTCTCGTCTTCGGCGAAGTGTTCGGCGAGCGCCAGGGCTTCCGCGATGCCGCCTTCACCCTCCTGATACGTATAGTTAATATGTTTCAGGCCAAACTCTTTGCCGTTTGCCAGTAGTCTGAGGAAATCGCCTGAATTCCGCCCACCGGTAACGACCAGCACGTCTCGAATACCCGCATCCACGAGGATCTGGATAGGGTAATAAACCATCGGCTTGTCATATACAGGAAGCAGATGTTTGTTGGTGATTTTCGTCAGCGGGTAGAGGCGGCTTCCCGTTCCACCAGCTAATACGACGCCTTTCATAAACTCGTATCGTAGCAATTCGAGTGTTGGCAAGCGGTTCGCGACGCCTGGTTTTCCTCCGGTGTAGTCTATGTTTGACCCCAGAACACCATGGCGTACGCACTTGTAACCGGAGCCTCCACCGGCATTGGACGTGACTTGGCAAAGCTCTGCGCGGGAGCGGGCTACGACGTAATCGCCGTAGCGCGGAACCGGGCTCAACTCGAGAATTTGGCGTCTGAGATCGGAAACGCCCATCCGCGCCAGGTGCGAATCGTCATGAAGGACCTGTCCCGGCCGGAAGGCGCAGCAGAACTCTACGAGGAACTTGCGGATTTACGCAGTGAGGTAGAGATGCTGATCAACAACGCAGGCGTCGGAATGCTTGGCTTCTTTGCCGAACTCGACACCGGGAAGCAGATGGAAATGCTCCGGCTGAACGTGGACGCGTTGACCTATCTCACGCGGCTTTTCGTACCGGCAATGGTCGCCCGCCACAAGGGATACGTTTTGAACGTGGCATCCACGGCAGCCTTTCAGCCTGGGCCGCTGATGGCCGTTTATTACGCCAGCAAGGCATATGTTGTGTCCTTTTCCTCGGCTCTTCACAATGAACTGAAACCGCATCGCGTTGTCGTCACAACGCTCTGCCCCGGTCCTACTCAGACGGATTTTCAACGCCGCGCCCAAATGGAGGCGACACGATTATTCCGCGGGACCACAATGAGTTCGACAATCGTGGCGCGGATCGGATTCGAGGCAATGATGCGCGGCAAACCGCTGGTGGTTGCGGGACGCCTGAATGCATTGATGGCGTTCCTCACGCGCTTTGCGCCGCGGCAGATGGCCGCCTCCATCGCCAGGCGCATGCAGGAAGTATAAAGCGCGGCGGCTTATCGCTGGATTCTGTTCGCGCCGCTTTTCTTGCTGCGACTGGCCGCGTTCTGGCGAGTCATGCCAGGCGCCGGAAGCCGAAATATTCGGCCCGCGCTGGCGGTGATATGCTATCCGCCGTGCAGTGGCTCCGAGATGTCCTTCGAAATGACGAGTCCGATGTGACTCTGGACATTGCCGCGCTCGAGCTCGCCTCGATCGAATTTCCGGGCCTGGATTTCGAGGCTTCCTTGTTTCGTCTGGATCACCTTGCCGAACAACTTCAATCGCAGTTACGACCCCGCGCGAGCGGCCTCGATTTTATTCATGCGATGAACGAGCTCCTATTTGAGGTTCTGCAGTTCCGCGGAAACGAAAGCGATTATTACGATCCCCGAAACAGTTGCCTGAACGCCGTGTTGTCGCGCCGCCTGGGCATTCCGATTTCGCTCTCGATCGTCTACATGGAAGTAGCGCGGAGAGTTTCGCGCGCCGTGTCCGGAATTGGGTTGCCCGGTCATTTCATCGTTCTTTACCAGGACGAAGATTCCCGGTATTGGGTCGATCCGTTCAATCGCGGCCGGGTCCTTTCTTATGATGACTGCTGCGCTCTTGCAAAAGAGACGGCAGGCGTCGACGTTCGGGACGTCCCCGGCGTTCTGGCGCCCGTGACGAAGCGTCAAATTATGGTAAGGATGCTTTCGAATTTGAAGGCAATTTATCTGAGCGGCAGCGCTCTCGATAAAGCCCGCCAGATCATCGATTTGCTGATCGACGCCCGCCCCGACTATCCGGAGGAGTACCGGCATCGAGGCCTCATTCATCTACAGCAGTTGAACCATCGCGCGGCGAAAGCCGACCTCGAACGGTTCCTGAAGCTTGAACCGAACGCGCCGGAACGTCACCAGGTGGAGCAACAGCTTCTTCTAATCGAAAGATGGAAAGCCGGATTGAATTAGCGCCCCCTAGTATTTCCTCGCGAAGGCCGAGGCCCGCCTCCGACCTATAATTTAGGAATGAACCGCAGTCACTGGATTGCCGCGCGTCAAGACGATCCGATCCGCACGCAGATTCACTATGCCCGGAAGGGCACGATCACGGGCGAAATGGAATACGTGGCCGCTCGTGAGAATCTCACCCCCGAACAGATCCGCGACGAAGTGGCCCGCGGACGAATGATTATTCCAGCCAACATCAATCACAGAGCGTTGGAGCCCATGTGCATTGGTATTGCATCCAAGTGCAAAATCAATGCCAACATCGGAAATTCTTCAACTACTTCAGACATCGATGAGGAACTCGCGAAGCTCCAGTATTCGGTGAAATATGGCGCGGATACGGTGATGGATCTCTCGACTGGAGGCGATATTCCGGAAATCCGGAAGGCGATTATCGACGCGTCGCCCGTGCCGATTGGGACCGTGCCCATCTACGAGGCGCTGAACCGCGTGCGCAGGGTGCAGGATCTGAACATCCAGGTGATGCTCGAAGTGATTGAAGAGCAGGCCGAGCAAGGCGTGGACTACATGACGATTCATGCCGGCGTGCTGGTGCAATACATTCCGCTGACGACCCGTCGGGTGACGGGCATCGTGAGCCGCGGCGGAGCGGTTCTTGCGGAGTGGATGACCAAGAACCACAAACAGAATTTTCTCTATGAGCATTTTGACCAGATCTGCAAGATTTTCCAGAAGTACGATGTCAGCTTTTCGCTGGGCGACGGACTGCGTCCCGGCAGCCTTGCAGATGCAAGCGACGCAGCACAGTTCGCGGAGCTGAAGACTCTGGGTGAGTTGACCAAGAAAGCGTGGGAATACGACGTTCAGGTCATGATCGAAGGGCCTGGCCATATTCCGATGGACCAGATCGAGATGCAAGTCGTGAAAGAGCGGGAAATGTGCCATGAAGCGCCGTTTTATACGCTGGGTCCTCTGGTGACGGACGTCGCGCCGGGATACGACCACATCACATCGGCCATCGGCGCGGCGATGATCGGCTGGCACGGCGCTTCAATGCTCTGCTATGTCACGCCGAAAGAACATCTCGGGCTTCCCAATCGCGAAGACGTGAAGCAGGGAATCATCGCGTATAAGATTGCGGCGCATGCCGCGGACGTGGCGCGGCATCGCCCCGGCGCGCGCGACCGTGATGATGCGCTCTCCCGTGCGCGATTTTCCTTCGATTGGAACCGGCAATTCGATCTCTCGCTCGACCCGGAGACCGCGCGCGCTTACCATGACGAGACGCTTCCGGAGGAGGGATTCAAAGAAGCGGCGTTCTGCTCCATGTGCGGGCCGAAGTTCTGTTCAATGAATCACTCCGCCAAGACTCAGGAATTTACAGAAGAAGACGCGGCGGCCGTACTCGCCGCGGGAGCGCAGCCAGAACTGGTGAAGCTGCCGTAAAATGCTCATGTTGCGGGCGGACGACCGGGTTCTGCTTCTAGCGATTCCGCCGGTCCTGGACTTGGCCGCTATGGCTCGAGTTCTGATGGCTGGAAGTGTGGTGGCGCTTGGAACCTCTGAAGAGGTGGATAACGCCCGGCGCGAGATGGCCGAATTCGATAATGTCCTGTTTCTCGAGGCGAGCCCAGAACGGATTCCGTGGCGCGACCAGTTTTTTACGAAAGTCGTGGTTCCGCCGCATTTAGAACGGCTTCTGCCCGAAATTTCGAATGAAATTCACCGTTTACTGGCGCCGGGTGGCACAATCGTGAGTTCTGGCGTGGATGTGTGATTCAGTCCGCGGAAGCGCCGGTCCGGCTAACGATCTGAGGCCGTTTCTCCCGCCAATCCTTGCTCTTCAGTAATCGCGGGCCCGCTTCGATTAGCCGTGGGAGAAGGTCGAAAACCGCGGCTGACGTCCATTTACTTCCATTCCGGGTTCGCAAGCCCTGGAGATTCAGTTCATCCGCTATTTGGCTGAATCTACGATCGCGAACGATTTCCTCGAGAATCAGCAGAAGGACTTGCACTTCGCCAGAATTTTGTTCCAGGTGAAGGCAATCGCCCGAGATTTTGAATCCATACGGAACCTCTTCACCGATTGTGCCGGCCGGTTCGCGAGTCGAGTCGGCTGCCTCCCGTTCCCATTCGACCGCCGCCAGTTTCCAGCCTCGATTCAACCTGCTCACGAAATAGTCGAGGGTGGCTGGCCCTGTAAGTACCTCGCGAATTCGTTCATCCACGTTCTTTGCTCCCGACGACGCCCGACGGAGCACGCCGTTGGCCAGCGGAGAGTCACCGTTCCTCTCGATTTTCCAGCAAACGGAGCAGGTGGAGTGCCCATTTTCGGAACTATATGTCCGGGAACGGGACCGAAGTTTTAGGCCTAACTTGTCGAATGTCCGCCATCCCACGGAGTGTAACTGGGCGTCGATTGGACATACATAAGCTCCCATCCAACCCACTTGAAAGCTTGAGAAAAGCGGCGTATCATTCCCTCGATGGTATATTGCGTCGCGCATCTGACGCCCGGCGCATAAAAAGAGTAACTACGGACGTCGATCGCGGTTCTGCAAATGAGTAGGAAAGGAGCGGTCAAGCATGAACGTCATTGTGCACCTGATCATTTGTGGTCTGTTGGTGCTGGTTTTGGTAGCTTCGTTTCTCTATAGGAAGTTCATAGACGATCACGATGACCACAATATTCATCTTGGAGCGAATGCGATCGATTTACGCGTGATCGATACGCAGGTTCAGCACACTAGGCGAATCGAGGTGCTCGGTAAGCTGAATAAGTACCTGACGATAGTTGTCATACTTTATTTGATAGCGATTGCAGGTATCGCCAGTTACTCAGCTTGGACAGCAGCGAATTTGTAACCGGGTTGTGAACTGGGAAGAAGCCGAGGCTTCTAACTTTTCATTGCCTGTTCGAAATTCCAGGCCAGGCGAAACATCGTGCTTTCGTCGAAGTGCCGGGCAAACACTTGTAGGCCGACCGGCAGGCCGTCGGGCGATTGTCCGCAGGGAACGCTCATGCACGGAACGCCGCTGAGGTCGCCTGTGATGGTGTAGATGTCGGACAGGTACATTGACATCGGATCTTCAATCTTCTCCCCTATTTTAAAGGCCGGGAAAGGCGAAACGGGAGCGACAATTGCGTCCACCCGCTCAAATGCGTTCGCAAAATCCTGCGCGATCAGTGATCGCACCTTCTGTGCCTTGAGGTAATATGCGTCGTAATAGCCGGCGCTCAGGACATAAGTTCCGAGCATAATGCGACGTTTCACTTCGGCGCCAAAGCCGGCTCCGCGCGTATTTCGATACATCTCGGAAAGCGTATCCGAATCGCTGCGTAGGGTATAGCGGACGCCATCGTAGCGCGCCAGGTTTGAACTGGCCTCTGCTGTACAAATGATGTAGTAGCACGCGACCGCATACTTCGTATGCGGCAGACTGATTTCGTTAACCTGACAGCCCAGGTCTTCGAGCTTTTTTGTGGCTGCGCGGATGATTGCATCCGTGTCCGCGCTTAAACCCGCGAAATATTCTTTCGGAAGTCCCACCTTCAAACCTTTGATGTCTTGCTTCATTAGAGGCCCGTAATCGTCGACGGTGGCGAATGCGGAGGTGGAGTCGAGTTCGTCGCGCCCGGCCATCACCTTCAGCACGGTTGCGGCGTCTTCGACATTTCGCCCGAATGGCCCAATGTGATCGAGCGAACTCGCAAAGGCTGCCAGTCCATAACGTGAGACGCGGCCATAAGTCGGGGTCACACCGACCACGCCGCAGAAACTGGCCGGCTGACGGATTGACCCGCCGGTATCGGAGCCAAGCGAGACAACGCAGGTTCCCTGCGCGACAGCGGCGGCCGACCCACCGCTCGATCCGCCTGGAACGCGGTCGAGCGCCGCAGGGTTGCGGACCGGACCGAAAGCCGAATTCTCGTTGGACGAACCCATGGCGAATTCATCACAATTCAGCTTGCCGATGACGATGGCTCCCTCTTCTTCGAGACGGATTACCGCCGTGGCATCGTAAGGCGGAATGTAGTGCTCCAGAATATGCGAGCCGCACGTAGTGCGAAGCCCTTTGGTGACAATGACATCTTTCACGCCCAGCGGTACGCCCGCGAGCTCGCCCAGGTGCTCGCCGTTGGCGATCTGGTCATCCACGCGATTCGCAGCCTCCAGCGCACGTTCGGAACTGAATGTGAGATAGGCGTTGGTTTTGGGATTCTCCCGCTCGGCGAATTCCAGCGTGGCCGTGGCGACATCCACCGCTGAGAATTCCTTTCTGCGGAGGCCTTCGCGAATGCGACCTATGGTGAGGGTGGGAACCGGAGGCACATTGCTCATCGCTCGATCACCTTCGGCACTTTGTAATAACCTGCTCCCGAAACGGCAGCGTTCTCGAGTGCTTGCCGGTTATTCAGCGGTTCACGCGGGCGGTCCTCGCGCAGCGTAGCCGTTTCGTCGGCTTCGTAGAGAACCTGCGCCATCGGCGCGACCTGTTCGGTATTAATTTCGCTAAGTTCTTCGACATAGGTTAGGATTTGGCCCAGGTCATGAGACATGCGAACAACTTCTTCGTCGGTGAGCCGCAGATTCGCCAGATCGGCGACATAGCGGACCTCCTCTGTGGTCAACTTCAAGCGGATGCCTTCCTGCGTGAGATCTGATACACCTTCTTTAGCACGGGGTCTTGAATTCGCTCTGCTTCGTCGTTGGAGAGAGCCGTGAATAGCGGCTCGGAAGCGCGACTCGTGGACGCGGTCGCTTTTTGCGGCTCACGGCGCGGCACGCCGATTCGAACTTCGACGCCTGCTAGCGCTAGGTCCGGAGTGAACAGGCGGACACGGTCGAGAATTTGCTTTTCGAGCGTGCGAAGCTGCCGCTGCCAGATGGCGTCCTCCACCTCGATCACGAGAATCGTGCGCACGACCCGGATGCGCGACGTGTGTGCCGCGATTGCTTTGCCGACGGCGGCGGGCCATACGGCGGAGAGCACCTGATCGTCGGTGAGAAGGGCTCGTGACTGTTTTGCTTTGCGAAAAACTCTGGCGGCGCGTTCCATGGCAAGGTCGGGTGAGCGGAAGCTTTCGGGGAGGAGATTGCAGTTTAGCATGTCGAAACTTGCCGGATAACCGTACAACCCGCGCACTTGCGTGCGGCGGCTCCGTTTCTAGATTGCCTTCACGCAGAGCCCGCATCGCGTCAGCGAGCGGTTTCTTCGGATAACCGCGCAACCCGCGCACCTGCGTGCGGCGGCTCCGTTTCTAGTTTGCCTTCACGCAGAGCCGCATCGCGTCAGCGAGCGGATTTTTTCGGATAACCGCGCAACCCGCTCGCGTGCGGCAGCTCCGTTTCTAGTTTGCCTTCACGCAGAGCCGCATCGCGTCAGCGAGCGGGTTTTTCGGATAACCGCGCAACCCGCGCACTTGCGTGCGGCGGCTCCGTTTCTGAGCTGCGTTGCATCGTCTGGCACGTAAGCTGAATTATATGTTGATTCTGGCCTCTGCCTCCCCACGCCGCCACGAACTGCTGCTGGCGGCAGGCATCGGCCACGTTGTTCGTCCGGCACACGTGCCGGAAGTCCGCCGGAATGGCGAACGCCCCGAGGATTTTGTGCAGCGTCTGGCGAAGGAAAAGGCAGAGTCGCTGCCCCTCTCGCCGGGCGATACGATTCTGGGCGCCGACACGATAGTCTGTCTAGAAGGAGAGGTGTTGGGAAAGCCGGCCGACGCAGCCGACGCGATCCGAATGCTCAAGGGGTTGGCCGGGAGGGACCACCGCGTGTTGACTGGAATCTGTTTGCGCCGGGGCGATCGAACTGTCGTCGATTTTGCGGAAACTCGTGTATGGTTTGACGCTCTGACCGAAAACGAGATCCAGGAATACGTGCATTCGGGCGAGCCGATGGATAAAGCCGGCGCCTATGCGATTCAGGGCCGAGCTTCGCGATTCACTACGAGGATCGACGGTTGTTATCACAACGTCGTCGGATTGCCCGTCTCACTCGTCTACCACTATTTGAAAACGGTATGAAGCAATGCCTTTTGGCGCTGGCCCTGTTCGCCGCCGCCGGCGCGGGGTTTCCGGCTCAGGCGCCCGGAGGCAACTGGAAAGACCAGGGCGTTCTATATCTCAAACACACGCTGAACGCGCGGCTGCACCCGGTTCCCGTGCCGGCGGTCCGGATCACGGGAGGACTTTGGGCGGCGCGGCGGCGCGCCACCGTAGAGCATGCCCTTCCTACTTTGTTCGCGCTGCTGCAAGAGCATGGGGCCATCGACAATTTCGTCAAAGCAGCCTCGAAGAAACCGGCGGCGCATCACGAACGTCCGGGCAGCGATGCCGATGTCTACATGTGGATGGAAGCGGCGGCTTGGGCGATCGGCTCGGCCGATACGCCAACCGTGGATAAAGACAAGCTGCAGTTGTCGATGGATTTGCTCATCGCGGACGTTGCGGCCGCCCAGGATGCGAGCGGATATCTCGATACCTACTTTGCAGGGGACCGGGCTCACCTTCGCTTCACCGATCCTCTTCATTCGCGAGAGGACTATTGCCTGGCTCACCTGCTTCAGGCAGGAATTGCCTATTACCGCGCGACGGGGCGCCGGGAACTTCTCGACATCGGGATCAAATTCGCAAATAACCTGGTTACGAACTTCGGGCCCGCCGGCCGGCCCTTTGTCACCGGCTATCCGGGACTGGAAATGGCCTTGGTCGAAGTATATCGGACAACCGGCGAGACAAAATATCTCGACTTCGCCCGTTATCTGCTGGGCGGCGGTGGCCGCGATCATCTGCATCTGAAGGATTCGGATGTTCGCGCCGTCTTCAGCGGTAAGCCATTCCCCAGCCGCACGGAGTTCGAAGGCCATGTGCTGCGGGCGCTGAATGCCGCCGCGGGCGCGACAGACTATTTCACCGAGTCGGGCGATCCAGCGTATAAGCGGGCAATCGACTTGTTGTGGACCGACCTAACGGCGCGCAGGATGACCATCACCGGCGGAGTGGGCACGCGAGGCAACTCCGACACAATTGAGGCGCCGTACGAATTCACGACCGGCGGCGCCTATGCGGATCCGTGCGCCTCGATGGCGAACGTGCTGTGGAACTTCCGCCTGCTCGCGTTGACAGGCGATGCACGTTTTGGCGACGTGGTGGAACGCGCGCTCTACAACGGCGTCAATGCCGGCATGTCGCTCAACGGAAATCTGCTTTGCTATCGGCCTTCGACTGCCGCCGGGGCGGAAAAAATGCGAAACGCCTTCTTCGAATCCGACTGCTGCCCACCGGACATCATGGCCCTCGTGGAAGCTCTTCCGGGATATTTCTATTCCACGGGGCGAGACGGTCTTTACGTCAATCTGTACAACGATTCAGAACTGGACTGGCATCTGGACGATGGCGCCCCTCTCAGAGTGGTGCAGACCACCGATTACCCCTGGAGCGGAGAAATCAAGCTGGCTCTCTATCCCGCGAAGGCGTCGCAATTCACGATTCGGCTGCGTTGGCCATCCTGGGCCTCTACCGCCGACGTGCTGATCAATGGAAATCGTGTCACGGGCGATTTCAAACGCGGCGAGTACATTCCGCTCACGCGAACTTGGGAGCGAGGCGATGTAATTGCGCTGAATCTGCCCGTGCAGACCGTGGCGATGCGGGCGAATCCGCTGGCGACAGATCTTTATGGCAGGGTCGCGTTGGAGCGGGGCCCACTCGTGTACGCCCTGGAGCAAATTGACCAGGGGAATAATTCTTTGCCGGACATTTTTCTGCGGCCGGCGGTGACCGGCACGGCAGAGTTCCGCAAAGAAATGCTTGGTGGAATTACCGTGCTGAAGCTGCCCGGATTTGTAGCGGAGAAGCCGCTGGCGGGGGATCCTTTGTACGAACCCTGGGGCACCAGCCACGATCATGGCCGGCGGCCCATCACGGTGACGCTGATTCCTTACTTCGCGGCCGGAAATCGTGAGCCGGATGCGATCGAGGTTTGGGCGCCGGCGACCAGCAGGTCGGAAATGCCGCTGGCGACCGCGACGGACTCAGGCGCCGCTCGGCGGGCGGGGGCAGGGCGCTAGATTTTGATGCTGCCGACGCTCCCCGCGGCGTGTACAATCGAGAAGGATTCCCCTGTGAGAATGCTTATAACGGCATGACAATTCCTAGAATTCGCCCAGTCTTTTGGGCATCTGTGCTGTTTTTATTCGCGGTAACCGGTTTAATAAACGCACAAACCCCCAACGGTAACGCCAATGCGTCATCCTCAGAACAGCCCGCTTCCGCCGTGAAGCAACCGCTGACTTCGGCCGCGGGCGCTGCCGTGGACACGACCAGCTATCAGGTCGGGCCACAGGACATTCTGAAGATTTTTGTTTGGCGCGAGCCCGATTTCTCCGGGATGTACACGGTGCATTCGGACGGCAAGATTACGCTGCCGTTGGTGGGCGACCTTCAGGCTGGAGGCTTGACTGCCGAGAAGATTCAGGAAGACGTGACGGCAGCGCTGGGAAAGCTGATTGTCAAGCCGAACGTCACGGTGACCGTTCAGCAGGTCCTGAGCAAGAAATACTATATGGACGGCCTGATCGGACGTCCCGGCGAGTATCCGCTGACGGCGCCGATCACGGTGCTGGAGGCGATCAGCATCGCCGGCGGGATGCAGGATTTCGCAAATAAAAAGAAGATTTATGTCCTACGCGGCACTGAGCGTATCCGCTTCAACTATAACGATGTGATTAAGGGCAAGAACCTCGATCAGAACATTTATTTGAAGCCGGGCGATCACGTCGTTGTGCCCTAGCGCGATTCGGCGACATGCTTGACCGAGCGGCCGTTCCCCGGCGATCTTTCGATTTCGAAGATTACGTCGACGTCTTTCGGCGTAACGTTGGCTGGCTGATCGGCCCGGCTTTTCTGGGGCTTGTCTTGTCCACGGCGGTGGCGTATCTCATGCCGGATACGTACGTGTCCCATGCCATGATCCGTATCGTGCCGCAGCAGGTGCCCGAGAATCTGGTGCAGACCGCCGTCAATCAGCAACTGGCGGACCGCATCAACGCCATGGCGGAAACCATTAAAAGCCGTAATTCGCTGCAGAATGTCATCGCGACCTATGGGCTTTACAAGGATGACCTGAAGCGGGAGCCAATGGACGACGTGGTCGCGGCAATGCGCCGGGAGATCAAGATTATGCCGACCGCCGGCGTCACGAATGTCAATGGCCGTAACCTGCCGGCATTCCAGATCTCCTATTCGTATAGCGACCGGTATCTTGCGCAGCGTGTTTGCGCCGACCTGGTAGGGCGTTTCCTAAGCGAAAACGCAAAAACACGGATTGAATCGGCGATCGCGACGAACGATTTTCTGAACGATGAATTCCAGAAGGCCAAAACCAGTTTGGAAAGCATTGAAACGCAACTAACCGAATTTCGGGTAAAAAACGCCGGCCATCTTCCGGAAGAGATGCAGATGAACCTGGCGCAGATGAATGCCCTCGACAACCGCCTGACCGGCCTGAACGAAGCGCTCAGCCGCGTGTCACAAGAAAAAATGATGCTGGATTCGCAGCTTCAGATTGCGAAGGATCGTCTGGCCGCGATCCGCCATGCGACGCCCGATGCCGCCGTGCGCGATTCCCGCGTCGATGAACTCAACCGGCAGATCGCATCGCTCACAACGCAACTAGCGTCTTTGCATGACCGGTATACCGAAACCTATCCCGATGTCGTAAGCGCCAAAGCGCAACTGGCTCAGGCAACCAGAGAGCGCGACCAGGCGCTCCGGGAAAGCGCCGTCCAAAAGCCGGAGGCGCATGCCGACCCGCTGCCCGTCTCAAAAGCCGGGCTGGATGCCGAGGCGCGCGTCCAGCAGATCCTCACGGCTCTTCGCGCCACCGACATGCAGGCTGCGGAATACGAGAAGGAAATCGCGGCTGCGAATGCCGCGATCAAGCAGTATCAATCGCGTGTCGAAACACTTCCGGTCGGCGAGCGGCAGTACAACGATCTGATTCGCGATCGCGATCTCGCCAAACAGCGGTATGAAGCGCTGGAAATGAAACGGGGCACATCGGCCATTTCCATGGAAATGGAGAATCGCAAACAGGGGGAAATGCTGGAAGTGCTCGATCAGGCATCTTTGCCGGACGCCCCGGCGGCCCCCAAAAGGCAATTCATCATTCCCCTTGGCATCTTTGCCGGCCTGTTCACGGGCTTGATTCTGGTGGCAATTCGCGAGGTGAAGGATACGTCGCTCAAGAGTCTGAAAGACGCCCGGTTGTATACCCAGTTATCGGTTCTGGGCAGCGTGCCGCTTCTCGAGAACGATCTCGTGGTGCAGCGGCGACGGCAGATTGCCTGGGTTGGATGGGCGGCGGGCGTTGTTGTGGGCCTGGCCGTCATGGCCGGCTCCGTGGCGCACTACTACTTGAGCAAGGTTTAACTATGAGCCGCGTTCACGAAGCGCTGCGCAAGGCCGCGCGGCAAAATTCCGAAGCCTCCCCTCAGGCGGAGGACAGAGTTTTCCCGGAGAGATCGTTCGCTGCCATGGTTGCGGATCGGCCGGCGGAATCCATGGAGAATATCATCGCCGGCGCGGTGGTGGTTCCGTTTGCGCCCGCCAGCGAAGCCCTGCTGGTGAACCCGAATCAACCCCACGAAGCGCCCGGCGAGGAGTTCCGAACGCTGCGAACGCGGTTGAATCATCTGCAAACGGTGCAGCCGCTGCGCGCGCTTGTGGTGACGAGCGCGTCGCCGGCGGAGGGGAAATCGTTCACGGCGGCAAATCTCGCGCTCACGCAAGCCCAGCTCGTGGGCAAGCGGATCGTGCTGGCCGATTTCGACTTTCGCCGCCCCACTATCGATAAACTGTTCCGCATTCCGTCCTCTCCCGGCATTACGGACTACTTGCGCGGCCAAGCCTCTCTCGGGCAGGCCATCCGCAGAGTGGAGGGGAGCAACCTTTACATCATGACGGCCGGACAATCGGTGCCGAACCCACTCGAACTGCTGAATCTGAAGGAATGCCGGTCGCTGATGCTTTCGCTGCGGGACGCCTTCGACTGGGTGATCGTCGACAGCCCGCCTCTGCTCTTTGCGGCCGATGGCAATCTGCTGGCGACCATGTGCGATGGCACGATGCTGGTCGTGAGGATCGGATCCACGACCTTCGACGCCGTAGCCCGCGCTTTACAGTCACTCTGCGAAAATAATGTCCTTGGCATTGTGGTCAACGGCGCCCGGCGAGGCGAGCTTTACAGCAAGTACACCTACTATCACGACTACTATTCACCGCGCTCGGAGAGTCCGGAAGATCGGGCCTAAATGCCCGTGCCGCCGCCCGGCGGCGTGCGCGGACTCTCTGTGTATCCTGAAGTCTTTGAGTGAATAAGGGGAGACTTTGTGCACCAATTACGCTGGAATGCGCTCTTACATCAATGGGTAGTCGTCTCCACTCACCGGCAGGAGCGGCCGCAGATGCCGGCGAACTGGTGTCCTTTCTGCCCAGGATCCGGTCACGTTCCTGAAAATTACGATGTCCTCCTGTACCCCAACGACTTTCCCGCCTTCTCTTTCGACACAGAGCCCTTCCACCCTCAACACGACGACCCGTTCGCAACCACCGGCGCGCGCGGAGCTTGTGATGTGGTGCTGTATTCCCCGAACCACACGCTTCCGCCTTCCAAGCTAACGGCCGAGAACTGGCATAAGATTGTGGACCTCTGGACGCGGAGGACAGCGGAGCTTGCCGCGAATCCCGACGTGGCGTTTGTGGCTCCCTTTGAGAACTCGGGCGAAGCTATCGGCGTCACCATGCCCCATCCCCATGGCCAGATTTACGCGATGCCCTTTGTTCCGCCCAATATTCAAACCGAACTCGAATCGTCATCGGCGCATGCCGCCCGGCATGGGGGCGCATGCCTGTTCTGTCATTTGCTGGCCGAAGAACTGCGCCGGAACGAACGCATTGTGGCGCAGAACGATTCGTTTGTAGCGTTTGTTCCTTTTGCCGCGCGCTTTCCAGCGGAGGTAGCGATTTATCCACGGCGTCACGTCGCCAATCTTCCGGAACTGGGCGGCGCCGAGCGGGCGGATCTTGCCGGGATGATCGGCATTATGCGCCGCAAATACGACAACCTGTACGGTTTCCTCCTGCCGCTCATGATGCTGGTCAAACAGGGTCCGTTTAAGAGCGAATCCATCTATCACTTCCACGTGCAATTTCTGCCGTTGCAGCGCAGCGCAACGAAGTTGAAGTATTTGGCTTCGATCGAGAGCGGGTTCGGTACATTTCTCGCCGACACACGGCCGGAAGAGAGAGCCGAGGAACTTCGCAGGGCCGAGCCGATCTCCTGACCGCGGGCATTTCGCTTAATTTTTCAGTTCTTCGCGAATTTCGGCAGCCGCTCGCCGGGCATCGGCAATGGCCCCGGTGGGAAAGCTGATGGCTCCGACTTTTGGATGGCCGCCTCCGCCATATCGCTCGCAAATGCTGGCCAGGTTATGACGCAAGGGCTCGCGCACCCAGGGATTTGAGCCTACCGACACCTTGGTTCGGAAGCTCGATGTCGAGACGGAAACGGTGTAGGCGGAATCGGGAAACAGGTAGTAGGGGATGAACTTGTTGTAGCCTTCGATGCCGTAATCGACGAGATCGAAATAAATCACTCCCTTATCGCACGATCCGGTTTTACGGATAAGGTCGATATTTCTCAGATGAGCGTGGCGCAGGCGGCTGTACTCGGCGTCAATTTCGGGGTCCGCTACGATCGCGCTGAGCGGCTGATGCTGCATGGCCCGGATAATCTTTTCGACGAGCGAGTGTCCTTGCACGCCTTCGATGACCAGCGTCAGTTTCATCGCCGGCTCATGCAGTTCCACGGCGGCCTCGGCGCTTTCGTAGAGAGCGCCATCGACGATATCGGCCCACTTTACAAGATCGTCCAGATCCGGGGCGCTGTAGCCGAAGCGGGTTTCGGCGATATGAGCGATGAATTTCGTGCAGGAGCGAAAGCTCGGATCGAACATTTTGCGCCCGCTCTTGTCGTGGCGGAAATGTTCCGCGTCCTCGGCGCTCAGAAACGCGCTCTGGTGATGGTCGAACCACCACGTCAGATTCGGATGCGTAGCGTACTTAAAATCGACGATGACATTGATGTCGCCGTCGAAAAGCCCGTCTTCGAAGAGTTGATCAGCGCGATGGGCGAGACCCGTATACACGAAGCCCGCGCCCTGGTAGAACTTGCTCTGTAAAAAGCGAGTTACAAACGCCGCTGATGCAGCCCCATCGAAGCAGTGATCATGATGGAGAACCCGCACTCGCATTCAGTGTTAATTTGTGCCCCGAAAACCTTTTAGCTTGCAACAGGTTTGCCGGAATTGCAATAGCGGGTGAGAAATAAATAGCAGATATTCGGAATCGAGGCGTACCATCCGGCTATATCCTTTCCGGATTGCCGCGGAGCCGAACTGCTTCTGGATGTGCATTCGAGAGCCGTATCGCCTCCACCCTAAGCCTTTGAAAGCATTGGGCGGGTTGGCGGGAACGCCGTGTTGCCTGCCGGATGGGGCTGTTCGGATTGCATACCTCCATCAAATCCAGTTATCGTGGAAGTTACCCCTGCAATATCATGCTGAAACCCAAAGAAGAACGATCGGCGGACCTGAACCCCCAGGAAACGTCCGAATGGCTCGAAGCTCTGGAGCAGGTAGTTGACGAACAAGGGCCCGACCGGGCTACCTACCTCCTGCAGACCGTAGCGGAACGCGCCCAGCGATTGGGAGTGAGCACCCCGGCGAAAATCACGACCCCGTATCTCAACACCGTTCCGGTGGAAGAGCAGGTCCCGTATCCGGGGGACCGGGCCCTGGAACGTCGCATCAAGAGTCTGGTTCGCTGGAACGCGGCCGCGATGGTGGCGCGGGCCAATAAATATGACCCCAACATCGGCGGGCACATATCGAGTTACGCATCGCTGGCGACGCTCACCGAAGTCGGCTTCAATCACTTCTTTCGGGCCAGTATTGACGACCAACCCGGGGATTTGGTCTATTTTCAGGGCCACTCCTCGCCGGGGTTTTATTCCCGCGCGTTTCTCGAAGGACGGCTGACTGAAGGTCATTTAAAGAACTTCCGGCATGAGCTGCGAGACACGCCTGGGCTGTCGTCATATCCCCATCCCTGGCTGATGCCGGATTTCTGGCAGTTTCCAACGGTGTCCATGGGGATCGGCCCCATCAACTCCATTTACCAGGCGCGTTTCCTGCGTTATCTCGAGAATCGGGAGATTATTCCGCGCTCGGACCGAAGAGTTTGGGCATTTCTCGGAGATGGCGAGACCGATGAACCGGAATCGCTTGGCGCGCTCACGGTGGCTTCGCGCGAGAAACTGGACAATCTCACGTTCATCGTCAATTGCAATCTCCAGCGGCTCGATGGTCCAGTGCGCGGCAATGGCAGCATTATTCGGGAGTTGGAAGGCGTTTTCCGCGGCGCCGGCTGGAACGTGATCAAGGTTCTTTGGGGCAGCGCCTGGGACGAGTTGTTTGCGCGCGACACCACGGGCGTGCTGCTAAAGCGAATGGAGGAATGCGTTGACGGCGAATACCAGAATTTCAAGGCTCGCGGCGGCGCTTACGTCCGGCGGGAGTTCTTTGGAAAATATCCCGAACTGCTGAAGTTGGTGGAGGACAAGACCGACGATCAGCTTGCGCGGCTTCCTCGCGGCGGTCACGATCCGGTAAAGGTCTATAACGCCTACAAGCGCGCAGTCGAGCACAAGGGCGGCCCGACTGTCATTCTGGCCAAAACCGTCAAGGGCTATGGCCTGGGCGAAGCGGGAGAAGGCAAGAACGCCACGCACCAGCAGAAAAAGTTAAACGAAGAAGAACTGGCCTATCTTGCCAAGCGTTTCGATCTGAACTTCGATACGGACATCGTTCACAACATCCAGTTCGTTAAACCCCCTGACGACGCCCCGGAGATGAAATATCTGAAGAGCCGCCGGGAAGCGCTCGGAGGCTATATGCCCGTTCGCCATCCGAAGAAAATCCAGCTCCAGGCGCCCCCTCTCGAAGTCTTCCACGAATCGTTACAAGGGTCCAAGGGCCGAGAGGCATCGACGACCACGGCATTTGTCGCCATCCTGAAAGCGTTGCTGAAGCAGCCGGATATCAGTAAGTACATTGTCCCGATTATTCCGGACGAGGCGCGCACCTTCGGCATGGATTCGATGTTCCGCGAGCGAGGCATCTATGCTGCGGGTGGCCAGCTTTACAAACCCGTCGATAGTGACATGCTGATGTACTACAAAGAATCTCAGAGCGGGCAAATCCTCGAAGAAGGCATCACCGAAGCCGGCTCTATCGCTTCGTTCACCGCCGCCGGAACGGCGTACGCCAACCTCGGCGTGCCCATGATTCCGTTTTTCATCTATTATTCGATGTTTGGCTTCCAGCGGGTAGGCGATCTGGCCTGGGCGTTTGCCGACTCGCGCGGTAAGGGGTTCATGCTCGGCGGCACTGCAGGCCGGACCACCCTGCTTGGCGAAGGATTGCAGCATCAGGACGGCCATAGTCATGTCCTTGCCAGCACCGTCCCTACAGTCGCCTGTTACGATCCCGCTCACGCTTACGAAATCGCGGTTATCGTTCAAGAAGGCATTCGGAGGATGTATCAGGAAAACGAAGACCTGTTTTACTATCTGACGATTTGCAATGAAAACTACGTTCACCCGCCGATGCCGGAACAAGACATTCGGGAAGGAATTCTGCGCGGTATCTACCCATACAAGCGCGCGGAAGGCGGCCCGGCGCAAATTGTTCTATTCGGCAGCGGTCCCATTTTCAACGAGGCTTTGAAAGCGCAGCAGATTTTGAAGGAGAAGTACGGGGTGGCTGCCGATCTTTGGAACGTCACCAGCTACAACGAATTGCGGCGCGATGCGCTTTCAGTGGAACGATGGAATCGGCTCCACCCGGCCGAAACCCCGAAGAAGCCTTATCTGCTTCAGGCGCTGGGCGAGATCGATATGCCGATTGTCGCCGCCACGGACTACATGAAGGTTGTGCCCGATCAACTGGCGCCATGGCTGCCTGGGCGCCTCACGTCGCTGGGCACAGACGGGTTCGGACGGTCGGATAATCGTGAGCACTTGAGACGTTTCTTTGAAGTGGATGCCGCTTCAATTACAGCCGCCGCGCTGTCGTCGCTGGCCCGGTGGGGTCGGTTCGATGCGCAAAAAGCGCAACAAGCCATCCTCGACCTGGGGTTGGATCCGGAGTCAATCGACCCGGCTCGCCGGTAGCTCCAAAGAGGCTCCGAAACTTGGGCCGGTAGTGGTCGCTAAGCCTTTCCGGCTCAGATTCAGGTGTGCGAGCCACATCGATGACCCGTACATACTTAGCTTAAAAAACACAAAGGCCCCGCCAACCGGAGCCTTTGTCGTATCCAAACTGTTCTTTGCTTTATTCCTGAGCCGATACCTGTTGGTCCGTGTCCCGCCACGCGCTGATCTTGAGCCTACGGCAAACCCAACAAAGATCTTCGGTCTGCTGTGGACCGCTCATCGGCGTGTAGGCTGTGCCGCAAACCGCACAGTGTCTGGCGGCGCGCACCGGCTTATCTGTCTCCACCGATTTCTTAGCCAGCTCCAGTAAACTCTCGGGAATGATTGGCGGTGAATTCGGCTGGTTCTTCTTTCGCATAGTTTCGCTTTCACTATAGAACAGTTACTGCGTCATCTGCTGGGGTAATTGCTAAGCAGCCCGTTCCCGGCGAATCACATAACCGGCGTCGAGCGCCGAACGGCAACGGCCGCATGTTTGGCCCGGCGCGACCACAAGGCGTTTGCCTTTTGCGACCACTGCTGCTTGCACCGTGTGTGTACACATAGGACAGTAAACGATCTCAACTCGCCCGGCCGATTGTGAAGGTTTATTTATCATGCCCATTCTCCTTGCGCCCTCGATGGAGAAGACGCAGAATGCATGCCAATGGATGCGCAAATAGAAAAACTTTTACAATCTTGTTTCAGTGACGTGGTGGGAATGACGGACCCACTACAATGAGGGGGCATATTGCGAAACCATTCCATGGCTCAGATCGCATTTCTCTTTCCCGGCCAAGGCTCTCAATCGACCGGCATGGGAAAACTACTTGCAGAACAATTTTCCATCGCCCACAATACCTTCGAACAGGCCGACGACACGCTTGGAGTCTCGCTTTCCCGACTTTGCTTCGAAGGTCCCGACGAGGAACTGAAGAAAACCGAAAACACACAGCCGGCGCTCTTGGCCGTTTCGGTTGCAGCGTGGCGGGTGCTCGGCGAGGCCGGCTACCATCCCGACATCGTGGCGGGGCATAGCCTGGGCGAATACTCCGCGTTGGTCGCCGCGGGTGCGCTCGAATTCGAGGACGCTCTCCGGCTTGTCCGCAAACGCGGCCGGTACATGCAGGAAGCCGTGCCCTTCGGAGTGGGCGCCATGGCCGCTTTGCTGAAGTTGCCTGAAGACAAGCTGGATGGAATTCTGGCCGAGGCGGCGCAAGGCGAAATCGTTACGGCCGCTAATTTGAATTCGCCGGACCAAATCGTAATTGCCGGCCACACGGCAGCCGTCGAGCGCGCCACGCAACTGGCGAAAGCGGCCGGCGCGAGAAAAGTTGTTCTTCTTCCGGTCAGCGCTCCGTTCCATTGCCCTCTGATGAAGCCCGCTCAACAACGGCTCAAACAGGATTTAGACGCGGCGAATTTTAAGGATTTGGACATTCCCCTGGTGAACAACTGGCAGGCCTTAGAAATCCGCGCCGCCGCCGAGGCGCGCGAAGGACTATACCAGCAGATTCCAAATCCGGTACGCTGGACCGATTCGATTCGTAAGACTGCGAGTCGTGGGATTACGCGCTTCATCGAAGCCGGTCCGGGCAGCGTTCTCACCGGACTTTGCCGCCAGATCGATCCAACGCTCAAGTGTGTCAGATTCGGCGAACCTGCCGATCTGGAGAAAGTGAAGGATGCGCAAAGTTAGCATTTTGTCGTTGGCGGGGGCGGCCTTGTTCGCCACGTCCTGTTCCGTTAAACCGATCGATATCGAAAAAATGCGGCAGGACTTCATCGGCTCCGCTTTGGCGCTCTCTCCGGTAAACGCAACGCAGATTGGCTTTCACCGCTACCAGGAGGTCGTTCTCGACGACATTCTCGACGACTACAGTGAGCGTGGCGTACAGGGAATGCGCATCTTCCTGAACACCATGCACGTCGATGTGGGGAGATTGGATTCCTCCAAATTGGACGCCGAGACGCGCGCCGATCTGGATCTGATTCGCAAATATTGCGAAGCGCAATTACTCGATCTCGATAAAATACAAACCTATAAGCACAATCCCACAATGTATGTGGAACTAATCGGTGCTGCCATCAACGCGCCGTTTACCCTGAACTACGAGCCCGAGGATAAGCGCTTTGGCCATATCATTGCGCGCCTGAATAGAATACCGGCATTTCTGAACACCGCCAAATCCAATCTGGTGGATGCGCCGGAGATCTGGAATAGGGTGGCGCAGCAGGAAAACGACGGCAATATCGATTTGATCGACCATGAGGTTCGAGCGAAAGTGCCGCCGGCTCTAAAGGGCGCGTACGATGCGGCCGCCGGGAAGGCGCTCACCTCGCTGAAATCGTTCAACTCCTGGTTGAAGAACGTCCTCAGCCGGCATCCGAGAGATTGGCGGCTTGGTCACGATCTATATGCCCAGGAGTTCCGGTACGCGCTCGCGAACGGGCACACGCCTGAAGAGACGCTCGCGGCGGCGGAAGCCAAGCTCGATGAAATTCGCCGCGACATGCAGCAGCAAGCCGGGCAGCTCTGGCCGAAATACTACCCCGGGAAACCCAAACCGAAAGACTTGAACGGGCTTGTTTCGGCGGTGCTGAACAAGATCGCGGCCCAGCATACAACCCGCGATCGATTCTTCGATTCGGCCAAGGCCGATCTTGTCGAAGCGACGCAATTTGTAAAGACGCACAATATTCTTCCGCTGCCGAAGAACGGTCATCTGGAGGTAATTCCCACTCCCGAGTTCATGCGCGGCGTTTATGGCGT
This sequence comes from Bryobacterales bacterium KBS 96, assembly GCA_000381625.1. Taxonomy (GTDB): domain Bacteria; phylum Acidobacteriota; class Terriglobia; order Bryobacterales; family Bryobacteraceae; genus KBS-96. The sequence continues at coordinate 3,144,615 of KB906767.1, read as the reverse complement.
GGGCGGATTCCAGCCGGCGCCGCCGCTCGAGCCGAAACTGGGCGCCTTTTTCTGGATTACTCCGATTACACCGGACATGCCGAAGGCCGACGTCGAATCGAAACTGCGCGAGTATAACCGGTGGGGTCTGCAAACGCTGGTGATTCATGAGGCGATGCCTGGCCACTGGGTTCAATTTCAATATGCGAACGACGTCCAGCCGCAATCCCGCGCGGTGCTGCGGGAAATGCTGTCGAACAATCCCTATGTAGAGGGATGGGCCGTGTACGCAACGCAGGTCATGATTGACGATGGCTACGAAGCCTCGCCCGAGATGACGCTCACATTCGAGAAGCAGATGCTGCGCGTCGTGGCGAACACCATTCTCGACGTCAAAATGCAGACGCAGGGCATGACGGACCAGCAAGCACTGGATCTGATGATCAACCAAACTTTCCAGGAGCGGCAGGAAGCCGTCGCGAAAGTGCAGCGGGCCAAACTGACGTTCTGCCAGCTTCCGACCTACTTCGTCGGCTGGCAGGCGTGGCTGAATTTGCGTGACGCATACAAGCAGAAGAGCGGCTCAACGTTCAATCCTTCCCGGTTTCATGAACGTGCGCTGCAAGAAGGCTCGGTTCCGATGTCCACGCTTTCAAAATTGCTGCTTCAATAGTGGACGATACCGCCCGATTACACTGTTCGTTATAGGTATGAAACTTTTTATCCCGATTCTGATGCTGGGCGCAGCGGCGGGAATCGCTTTCGGTCAGAGCGCCAATACCGCTCCGGCCTCGCAAAGCGGCCTCGACTTGAAGGCGATCGATAAGAACGTCGATCCCTGCACGGATTTTTATCAGTATGCCTGCGGGAGCTGGATGAAGAACAATCCTATTCCGAAGGACGAATCGCGGTGGGGACGTTTCGACGAATTGCACGAGCGCAATCAGACGATCCTTCGCCAGATCGCCGAAGATTCCGAAGCTCACACGGACCGGTCGGCGCTCGATCAGAAGATCGGGGACTTTTACGGTTCGTGCATGGCCATCGACGATATCGATAAATTGGGAACGCAGCCGATCCAACCGGGCCTGAAGCGTATAGCCAGCTTGACATCAAAACAGGATCTCACCAACGAGGTCGCCAACTTACAGAAGCGGCAGGTGGGCGTATTCTTCAATTTCGGATTCTCTCCCGATCCGAACAACGCGAAGATGGGAATCGCGGATCTGGATCAGGGCGGGCTCGGGCTCCCGGAAAAGGCCTACTATTTCCGCACCGATGCTAAATCGGTCGAACTGCGGCAGAAATACGTGACGCATATTAGCAAAATGTTTCAGCTAATTGGCATTCCGGCGGCGGAAGCACAACGGAAGGCGCAAGCCGTCATGAAAATCGAGACCGATCTGGCCAAAGGATCTCTCGATGTTGTGGCGCGCCGCAATCCGAAAAACCTGGTCCACAGCTTCAAAACGAGCCAGCTCTCTTCGTTGAGTCCGGATTTCAACTTTCAGCAATATTTCCTCGAACTCAGCGGGCCTGAATTCACGTCGCTGAACGTGGACGTGCCCGGTTTCATCAAGAGCATGAATCAGGTGATTCAGACCTACAGCCTGAACGACCTCAAGGACTATCTGACCTGGCATTACGTCAGCGCGAGTTCCCGGGCTTTGCCAAAGGAGTTCGTCGAAGAGAATTTCGACTTTTACGGCCGAACTCTGACCGGCGCCCAGCAACTGAGGCCTCGCTGGAAGCGGTGCATCCAAATGACGGACGGCGAACTGGGCGAAGCCATTGGAAAGCGCTATGTCGAGCAGACATTCGGCAAGCAGGGAAAGGAGCGCACGCTCGAGATGGTGCACGAGATCGAGCATGAGATGGGCGTGGATATTCAATCCTTGACGTGGATGACGCCGGAAACCAAGAAACAGGCGCTGATCAAGCTGGCCGCCGTGACGAACAAGATCGGTTACCCGGATAAGTGGCGCGACTACTCCCATCTGGAAATCAAGAAGGGCGACTATCTGGGCAACATGTTCCGGGCGAATGAATTCGATACGCAGCGCGACCGGAACAAAATCGGCAAACCGGTGGACCGCACCGAATGGGCCATGACGCCTCCCACCGTGAATGCTTACTACGATCCACTTGAGAACAATATAAATTTCCCGGCGGGCATCCTGCAGCCTCCGTTCTATTCGAATAAAGCCGCCGATGCGGTGAATTATGGAGGCATCGGCGCCGTGGTCGGCCATGAACTGACGCACGCGTTCGACGATGAGGGACGCCAATTTGACGCCGATGGGAATCTTCGCGACTGGTGGCAGAAGAAGGATGAAGAGGAATTCGATAAGCTGGCCGATTGCATCGTGAAGGAGTATTCTCAGTTCGAGCCGGTTCCCGGCGTTCACGTGAACGGCAAGCTCTCTCTTGGCGAGAACACGGCCGACAACGGCGGTGTCCGCCTGGCTTACATGGCTCTTCTGGATAGCTTGACGAAACATGGCGGCAGCCCGAGCGACAAAAAAGATGGCTACACGACGGCGCAGCAGTTCTTCCTGGGCTTCGGCCAGATCTGGTGTTCTAATATCCGGCCGGAAGACGAACGGTTGCGAGCCCAAACGGACACGCATTCCCCGCCAGCGGCTCGCGTGAATGGCGTCGTGAAGAACTCGGAGGCATTCTCGAAAGCCTGGGGGTGTCATGAAGGACAAGCGATGTTCGCCGCCCCCGGCAAGGCGTGCCGTGTCTGGTAGGTCCTGAAGAGTAATTCAGTAAACCGTTAGTCCGTACGCCCGTGGTGTATCGCGGCGGAGCGGTTGTGGAGGATGTGTGGCATTGCAGGAGACGAAGTCGAGTTCGGAAGCGGCAAATCCGCTGCTCGATGAACAATTTCCAATCCCGTTCCAGAAGATTAAAGCAGAGCACGTGCAGCCCGCGGTCGAGCAGCTTCTGGTCGGCATGAAGGCGCGTATCGACGCGATCGGCAGCAAGCAAACGCCGCGTACTTATGAAGGCGTGCTAGCCGCGCTGGACCGCGCCACCCTGCCGCTCGATTATGCGATGGCCATCGTGAGGCACTTGGAATCGGTGGCCACCACGCCGGCGTTTCGAGCTGCCCACAATGCCGTGCAGGGGCCGGTGAGCGCGTTTTATTCCTCCATCCCGTTGCATCCGGATCTCTGGTCGGCGGTAAAGGCGGTCGACGAGAGCACCGGCGCTAAGAGCCTCACGGGAGTTCACAAGCGCTTTCTGGAAAAGACGGTAGCCGGTTTCCGGCGCGCCGGCGCCGATCTCGGTCCCGCCGGGAAGAAAAAACTGGAGGCGCTCGACGTCGCATTGACTGAAGCCACCACCCGGTTCTCGGAAAACGTTCTCGATGCGACGAACGCGTATGAACTGGTGATTGCCGACGAAGCGCAGCTTGCCGGATTGCCTGAGAGCGCGCGCTCCGCGGCCCGGGAAAACGCCAAGTCCAAGGGGCGCGACGGCTGGCGTCTGACGCTTCAAGCCCCAAGCTACATTGCCGCCATGACATACCTGGACAGCCGCGATATCCGGCGGCAACTTTGGGAGGCCTCGAACGCTCGTTCGACGGCAGGCGCTTACGATAATCGCGAACTGCTGAGCGAGATCCTACGGCTGCGGCGTGAAAAGGCTGAGTTGCTGGGCTATCGCGATTTTGCGGATTTGGTGCTCGAAGAGCGAATGGCCCATACCGGTTCCGCCGCTGTCGATTTCCTGGAAGACCTCAGGGAAAAAACGCAAGCTGCTTTTGAGCGGGAGAACGCGAGTCTCGAAGCATTCGCGCGCACTCTTGGGTACGAGAGCCTCGCGCCGTGGGATATCTCCTATGCCGCTGAAAAGCAGCGCGCCGCCTTGTACGACTTCGACGAGGAAGAACTACGGCCGTATTTCCAACTCGATAGCGTTGTTGCCGGTATGTTCGAGATCTTTTCACGGCTGCTCGGTATCAGAGTCGTGGAAGAGCCGGGAGTTCCCGGATGGGACCCCGCGGTGAAGTACTACCGAATGGAGGACGGCCACACGGGCGAGTTGCTGGGCGGATTCTATGCGGACTGGTTCCCCCGCGAGAACAAACGTGGCGGAGCCTGGATGGATTCCCTCATCACCGGCAATCCGGGCCTTGGCGAGCCGCACCTTGGCCTGATCTGCGGAAATCTTACGCCGCCCGTAGGCAACACCCCGTCGCTGTTGACGCACCGCGAAGTGGAAACCATTTTCCATGAATTCGGACATCTGCTGCATCACACTCTCAGCCGGGTTCCGGTCCGGAGCCTTTCAGGAACAAACGTGCCTTGGGATTTTGTCGAATTGCCGTCCCAAATCATGGAAAACTGGTGCATGGAGCGGGAGGCGCTGGACCGGTTCGCCAAACACTACAAGACCGGCGAGCCGATTCCGGAAGCGCTCTTCCAGAAGATGAAGCGCGCCCGCAATTTCCGGAGCGCTAACGCCCAGATGCGCCAACTCGGGCTAGGGTTGGTTGACCTGAAACTTCACCGCGAGTACCAACCGGAGCGCGATGGCGCCGTGATCGCCTACAGCCGCGCGATTCTCGCCCGCTTTACCCCGGCCCCGCTTCCCGAGAATTACGGAATGATCGCCAGCTTCACCCATCTGTTCGCCAATCCGGTCGGCTACGGAGCCGGATATTATTCATACAAATGGGCGGAAGTGCTGGATGCGGATGCGTTTACGCGTTTTCGCCGCGAGGGCATATTCAACGTGACGACGGGTTCCGAATACCGCCGCCAAATCCTCGAAAAAGGCGACAGCGACGATCCGGCGCAACTATATCGTAACTTCATGGGGCGCGATCCGGACGCGAACGCGTTGCTTGAACGATCCGGGTTAGTAGCCGCAGCGTGATAAATATTCCTGGAGAGCGCGTCTATGGATTGCCTGCGTTTATCCGCAGGGAAGAGTAGGGAGTTGAGGATCTTCCATATCAACGCGATGGACGCGCATGGGCCGTTAAACGACATCGATCGCCTAAGGCAGGAGAATTCCGCGCTGCGAGCACGGCTCGCCGATCTGGAAACAATTGTCATGAGGATGCCCGTCCCCATTGCGATTTCCGAGGACCCCGAATCCAATCGCATCGAAGTCAACCCGGCGTTCGCGGCGTTGCTCGGCATCGACCCCGATCAGAATGCTTCTCTTACGGAGGAGTCCGCGGCGGAGTTGCCATTTCACGTATACAGAAACGGAAAACCGGTGGCGGGTTCCGAGTTGCCCCAACAGCGGGCGTACCGTACCGGGCGAGAGGTTCACGACGAACTTGAAATCGTGCGCGACGACGGCGTCCGCTATTTCATTTATGGATCGGCCAAGCCTCTGTTCGATGAGGAAGGCCGGGTGCGGCGCACGTTCTCCGCATTTGTGGATGTGACACAGCGAAAGCGCGCCGAGAAAGCGCTCGAGGAATCCATGCAGGCTCTTCGAAACGCGAATGAAGAGTTGCAGCAATTCGCCTACGCCGCAAGTCACGATCTACAGGAACCTCTGCGATCCATCGGCAGCTACGCGCAACTGCTGCAACGCCGGTATGCCGGCGACGCGGAAGCGTCCGAATACGCCGGCTTCATGGTAGACGGCGTTGCCCGCATGAATACGCTGATTCACGACCTGCTCATTTATTCGCGCGTTGGATCGGGAACCCTTAGGCGCCGCCCGGCAGATTTGGGAAACGCATTGCAGTGGGCGCTGTTGAACGTCGAACGCTCCATCAAGGAACATAAGGCGACGGTCACTTACGATGCGTTGCCGGAGCTCATTGTGGACGAGGGGCAGATGTCGCAGCTCTTCCAGAATCTAATCGGGAATTCTTTGAAATACCGAGGTGAATTGCCTCCGTTGATTCACGTAAGTGCCGATGAATCGGAGGACGAGTGGATTCTCACGGTGCGCGACAACGGCATTGGCATCGAGCCGAGATTTCACCAGCATATTTTCGGCGTCTTCAAACGCCTGCATGGCCGCGAAGTGCCGGGCACCGGAATGGGTCTGGCAATTTGCAGGAAGATCGTCGAGAGCCACGGAGGCCGTATCTGGGTGGAGAGCGACGGCAAAAACGGCTCGGCATTCCGGTTTGCGCTGCCGAAGTAGAGGGAGCCTATAGCCGCGCAGACCGCTCCGTTGAAGGCGCTCGCTCTCCAGCACCGAACCGTGCCTGTCAAGGAGCGGAAAGTCTTCGTCACGTTTCGCGGGCCGCTGGCCCGTGAATACTCCGCTCCACGCGTGCTTCGATGCGGCCTTCGCCGAGCCGCACATTCACCAGTTTGCCGGGCTCGGTATCCTTCGACCGGCGCACGATCCGGCCGCTTTCGTCCTGCACAATCGAATATCCACGGCCGAGCACGGCAAGCGGACTGAGTTGCTTCATATGCCCGGTCAGCGATTCGTAACGATGCTGTGCTTTCCAAATCATCCCGCGTCCAAGTTGTTTTAACTGGAACTCGGCGGCATTTAATCTGGCCCCCGCCCGCGCATACCGCAGCCGCAGATCGAGCGATTGCAGCCGTTGCGTAGATTTCTGAAGGTGCTTTCGCCTGCCTGCCAAATTGTCATGAGCGAGGGCACGCAAGGTGAACTCCAGTTCGTCCACCCGCTGGGCTCCTCGTGTCAATGTGCGATGCAGCAGTGCCTCGGCGCGTTCCGCCCCATGCTGCTGCAGTTCACGCGCGCACATCAATATCCGATAACGCGCAGCCCGCAGCAGGCGTTCGCGCGCCGCCGTAATCTGCTCCAGCAAACTCTCGCGGGTGCAAATAAGCAGTTCGGCCGCGGCGGATGGCGTCGGAGCGCGCAGATCGGCGACGAAATCCGCGATTGTGTAATCCGTTTCGTGCCCAATGGCCGAGATAACCGGCTTGCCGCAGGCGGCGATCGCTCTGGCGACCGCTTCTTCATTGAAGGTCCAAAGATCTTCGATGGAGCCGCCGCCCCTGGCGACAATCACAACGTCCGCCCATCCGCCGGTACTGAAGAATTGAAGGCCGCGGCAGACCTGCTCCATCGCGCCATCGCCCTGTACTTGCGCTGGAAAAAGTCGAATGTGCAAACCGGGAAAACGCCGGCTGAGGACGTGCAGAATGTCCCGAATGACGGCTCCGGAAGGTGACGTCACGATGCCAATGCGCCGCGGAAATTTGGGCAGCGGGCGTTTGCGCGTAGCCGCGAACAAGCCCTCCGCTTCCAGCTTCTTCTTTAGCTGCTCGAAGGCAAGTTGCAGAGCCCCCGCGCCTTGCGGCTCCAGATGTTCCACGATGAGCTGGTATTCGCCGCGCGCTTCGTACACATCCAGGCTGCCGCGCGCCAGCACCATCATTCCGTCTTGAGGCCGGAACTTCAGCCAGCGCGCGGAGCCTCTGAATAGGACTGCCTTGACCTGGCTCGTCGCATCTTTAAGCGAAAAATAGAAATGGCCGCTGGTGGCCGCTTTGCAGCCGGAAATCTCGCCCAGCACCCACACGTCGCGAAACTGCTGGGAAAAAATCCCCCGGATTTCGCTGGTCAATTCGCTGACGCTGAAGACGCGCCGCTCCGCCTGAAGCGTAAAACTTAACTGAACACCGCTTGATTCTGCGTTGGAAGTCACTTTTACTTCTTTATCTTAGAAAAACTTTCTATGGGGCATTCACTTGCTGCCGGCTGGAGCGATCCGTTATCCTAACGGCTTACCCCCAACAATTGCACGCCCCGTCGCTGCCACTTGTTCACCCTGGAGGATTGAGAGGATCAATGAGTCCAAAGGAAACATTAGAATACGCCAAGAAGCATGAGGTGAAGCAGTTGGACCTGCGCTTCACCGATCTTCCAGGCCTGAGCCAGCATATCTCCTACCCCATCAGCATGCTGCAAGAGGAGTCCTTCGAGGACGGCTTCGGCATTGACGGATCGAGCATTCGCGGATGGGCCGCCATCAACGAGAGCGATATGCTCATCATTCCGGACCCCACGACGGCATTTCTGGACCCATTCTGTGAGACTCGGACTCTCGTTATGCTGGGCGACATTGTCGATCCGATCACCCGCCAGCACTACGATCGGGACCCCCGGTGGATCGCTAAGAAATCCGAGCTTTATCTGAAGAACGGCGGCGTGGCCGATACAGCGTTCTTCGGCGCGGAAGCCGAGTTTTTCATCTTCGACAACATCCGTTTCGATCAGAACCAGCACAGCGGGTTTTACTTCATCGACGCCGAAGAAGGCCGCTGGAATTCCGGGCGGGTGGAGAACAATCTCGGCTATCGCCCGCGCTACAAGGAAGGCTATTTCCCGGTTCCTCCGACCGACCACTATCAGGACCTCCGCGCCGAGATGGTGGAGACGATGATCGAGTGCGGGCTCAATATCGAGTGTCATCACCACGAAGTCGCGACCGGCGGACAGTGCGAGATCGATCAACGTTTCGACACGCTGGTGAAATCGGCGGACAACATGATGCTCTACAAGTACATCGTGCGCAACGTGGCCTACCAGTACGGCAAAACCGTGACGTTCATGCCGAAGCCCATTTTCGGCGATAACGGCAGCGGCATGCACGTGCACCAGAGCTTGTGGAAAGATGGAAAGCCGCTGTTTGCCGGCGATGGCTATGCGGGTCTGAGCCAAATTGCTTTGTGGTACATCGGCGGGCTTCTAAGGCACGCTCGCGCTCTCTCCGCCATCATTGCCCCGACGACCAACAGCTACAAGCGCCTGGTGCCCGGCTATGAAGCGCCCGTCAATCTGGCCTATTCGCGCCGTAACCGCTCGGCTGCCTGCCGCATTCCGATGTACTCGGCAAGCCCGAAATCGAAGCGCGTCGAGTTCCGGCCGCCCGATCCGTCGTGCAATCCCTATCTCGGATTTGCGGCGATGACGATGGCCGGACTGGATGGTATTGCAAACAAAATCGACCCAGGTGAGCCGCTCGATAAGGACATCTACGATCTCTCGCCGGAAGAGCTGAAAAAAGTGCCGTCCATGCCTGCTTCCCTCGATGAGGCGCTCTCGTGCCTCGAAGAGGATCACGCGTTCATGCTCAAGGGCGATGTGTTCAGCGACGAACTCATCGAGACGTTCGTTTCCTACAAGCGGAAGGCGGAAGCAGATGCGGTCCGGCTGCGCCCGCATCCTTACGAGTTCGCGCTTTACTACGACATCTAGCTTTCCGTCGATCCAAATAACAACGGGGCGGGGAAACCCGCCCCGTTGTTATTTGTTGGGTGAATTTCGCACATCGAAGGCGATGAAAGCCATTGAGGTAAACGGGCGCGGTACCCTCGCCGAGCGTGTTCGATGGACGGTGCGTGCGATACAGAGAATCCAGCGCGTGGATTTCTCCCGCGCCAAGCCTACAAGAACGCATCAATCCTGCAATTGCAGGTTTCGCGTGTGTGCGTGTCTCGCGGCGCCACCGGTAATTTGGTCTACATTGCGCACCGCTCCGCGGGAGGCGCTGGTCGTCATCGCGGCGTAAGCGCGGAGCGCGGGCGAGACCACGCGATCGCGATTCGTAGGCCTCCAGGCGCGCGTCCCGCGAGCTTCCATTTCTTCGCGCCGTGCGGCCAATTCGCTGTCGCTCACGGCCACGCGAATGCTGCGGTTGGGAATGTCGATCTCGATGCGGTCTCCCTCTTTCACGAGTGCGATGGCGCCCCCTTCGGCCCCTTCCGGGGATATGTGGCCGATAGCAAGACCCGACGTTCCGCCGGAAAACCGGCCATCGGTAATCAGTGCGCACGTTTTTCCGAGGCCGCGCGATTTCAGATAACTGGTCGGATACAGCATCTCCTGCATGCCTGGGCCGCCCTTTGGACCCTCATAGCGGATCAGCACGACATCCCCTTCAACGACCTTGCCGTTGAGGATGCCATCGACGGCCGCTTCCTGGCTCTCGAAAATCACGGCCGGTCCGGAGAAAACAAGAGAGCCCGGGTCCACGCCTGCCGTCTTCACAATGCAGCCTTCTTCCGCGATATTGCCGAACAGAACGGCTAGACCGCCGTCCTGGCTGAAGGCGTGTTCCTTGTTCCGAACCACTCCCTTGGTCCGGTCGAGATCGAGCGAATCGAATCGCCGGCTCTGGCTGAACGCCTGGGTTGTGCGAATGCCGCCCGCGGCGGCCCGATAAAACATAGTGACGGCGGTGTCCTGCGTCCGCTTCACATCCCATTTTTCAAGCGCTTCGCCAAGCGTCCGCGAATGGACCATCGACACGTCGCGGTTCAGCAGGCCTGCCCGGTCGAGTTCGCCGAGAATCGCCATGATGCCGCCGGCGCGGTGCACGTCTTCGAGATGCACGTCCGCCGCTGATGGCGCCACCTTACAAAGGTTCGGAACGCGGCGGGACAAGTGGTCGATGTGGTGCATCTTGAAATCGACCTCACCTTCCTCCGCAGCCGCGAGCAGATGGAGAACCGTGTTGGTCGAGCCGCCCATCGCGATATCGAGCGTCATTGCGTTCTCAAATGCCGCGCGCGTTGCAATATTGCGCGGCAATACGCTCGCGTCGTTCTGCTCGTAGTAGCGTTTTGCCAGCTCGACAATGCGCCTGCCTGCTTCGAGGAAGAGCCCCTTGCGATCGGCGTGCGTGGCGACAACCGTACCATTGCCGGGTAGCGCGAGGCCCAGTGCTTCGGTCAGGCAATTCATGGAATTGGCCGTGAACATTCCGGAGCACGATCCGCAGGTGGGACAGGCAGATTGTTCGATGGCCAGAGACTCCTCGTCGCTTACCTTTGTGTCGGCGGCGGCCACCATGGCCGTGATGAGATCGACGGAACGTACAACTCCGTTGTGGCTCACTTTGCCGGCCTCCATCGGGCCGCCGGAGATGAAGATCGCCGGAACGTTTAGCCGGAGCGCGGCCATCAGCATGCCCGGCGTGATCTTGTCACAATTCGAGATGCACACCAGGGCGTCCGCGCAGTGGGCGTTCACCATGTACTCGACGGAATCCGCGATCAAATCGCGCGATGGCAGGCTGTAGAGCATCCCACCGTGCCCCATGGCTATGCCGTCATCGACCGCGATCGTATTAAATTCTTTCGCGACTCCTCCGGCTTTTTCGATCTCGCGGGCGACCAGTTGCCCGAGATCCTTCAGGTGGACGTGTCCAGGCACGAACTGAGTGAAGGAGTTGGCGATCGCAATGATCGGCTTGCCGAAATCGGCATCGGTCATTCCGGTGGCACGCCAGAGCCCGCGGGCTCCAGCCATATTTCTTCCATGAGTCGTGGTGCGAGAGCGGTAAACAAGCATTTCTAATAGACCTCGACGGCGAGCGAACTGTGCATATTTAAGAGTATCCCGCTAGGTTGGCGCTTTCGGCGGAACTATTCGGGGTAGGTGCTACGAACTTCCATTATCGCTTGGTCCGTAGCGACGTCGTCTTCAAGATGCCCTGAGAGCCGCAATCCCGGCGGTGCGGAACGCTACACTAAAATTTCAAATCTGAATGAAGAGACGATCGTGTCCTGTACGTATGCGTGTTCCCAGCCCGGCCTCGGCCGCGCGGGAGCAGGCTTCCATTTCAAAATATACGCAGCCGGTTGCGCATCCGTCCCAATCTAGTTTCGCCGCATGAACCGGCTGTTACACCCCATCGGGCGCCGGTACGAGCGGTGGCTGGAGAATTGGGAAAATTCACTCTGCTTTCGCGATACCAATCGCATTGTCCGGCCGTTTGACTACGGCCTGGAGTGGGCAAAAGACTGGCCATGCGCCCAGGGGCTGCCGCTCGACGAATCGAAGCCCGTGGAAACCATTCGGGAACTGAACCGGCGAGTGATTCGGGACAGTGGGCAGTTTTTCGCATACACGCCGCCCGTCGACTTCAGCTTGGCGATGCATTCCGGCCCGAGGACGAAAAATGCGCCGCTACACAAACCGTCGCTGGGCCAGAATGGAAATGGCCGGAGCGTCAGTCGAGCGGGTAATTGGCTGACGTTCACCTCGCCGGTAGAAACGCCGTTCCCCGAAAACAATCGCGCGCGCGCAATGTGGTTCCCGTCTGCGAACAGCAAAGGACGGGCCGTAGTGCTGCTGCCGCATTGGAACTCGAAATTGCCGCAGCATAACGCATTGTGTTCCGGACTCGCTCGGCTCGGCGTATCGGTTCTCAGGCTCAGCCTGCCGTATCACGATGAACGCATGCCGGCGGAACTGAACCGCGCCGACTACGCGATGTCTTCGAATATCTGCCGGACCATCGACGCGACGCGCCAGGCTGTCATCGACATTCGCTGCTGCTACGACTGGCTGCAGCAGCAGGGGTTTACCCGGCTCGGGATTGTCGGCACCAGCCTTGGTTCCTGCTATGCGTTCCTGGCGAGCGCGCATGACGCGCGTATCCGCGTGAATGCGTTCAACCATTGCTCAACTTATGTTGCCGATGTGGTCTGGCGCGGCCTTTCGACACGGCATATTGCGGAAAGCCTGGCGCAACAGACCGACCTCGAAACGCTGCGCGAAATGTGGCACTGCATCAGCCCGCCTAGCTATAGCGCGCTGTTCGCGGCCTATCCGAAGAAATCGAAATTCATGTACACGCGTTTCGACACAACGTTTCCCGTCGATCTGTCGGAACAGGTGATTGCCAACGCTCACACGTACAAGTGGCCGCACCAGGTAAAAGTGCTGCCGTGCGGGCATTATACGATGGGGGAATTTCCTTTCAAGTACTTGGCGGGTTATGAGATTTGCTCGTTCCTGTTGAAGAACCTTTGATCACATAAGAAAGGCCTCTCGTCCGTGGCGCAGGCGCTCAGCGTCGAGATCCGTTTCGGCGGTTATATCATTCGAATGCTGTTCCGCTCTCGAAAGTAAGTAGCATTGGACACGAGTGTCCGCGCCGCGATTCACTCGTCATCGTTGCGCGCAGATGATGCAGAATTCAAGGCCGACCAGGGCCGAACGGCCCGGCATGGCGATGCCAATGAGCTCTTCATAAGTGGTGTTCGTCAGATTCGAGAGCTGCAGATAGGGACGTACGCGGTAGTGTGTCCAAGCCACGTCTACATCCCAAAGCGCATACACCGAGCGCGCGAAACGGTCTGTTACTCCCAACCGGGTACGCGCCAGAATGCCGTTATGAGCGAGCACCTGCCACGAAGCAATCGCCTGATTGCTCGGGTAGTTGAACACATATTTCGATTGCTGCGTTCCGAGCACCGCTTTTGCGCCGTGCAGCGCCGTGTATTGCAAAGTGACCTGCTGCGAGCGCGGCAGTTGTCCCTCGACGAGCGCCTCTACGCCCGTGAAATTGAGGCTGTCGAAGTTGGTGGCTCGCCAGATGTCGGCCGGTGAATTGCGAACGTAGTCGATATCGTTCTTCTCGCGTCGCTGGAACACCGTCCCGCTCACGCGCCAACGTGTTGCCGGATGCCAGTCGAGACCGCCCTCGTAGTCCGTCGCTTTTTCCGGCTTGAGATTTGGATTCCCGAGATTCGCCGGGTCCGAGTAATAGAGATCGGTGTAGCTCGGCAAGCGAAAGGCGCGGCTTGCGGACGCACGAAGTTTCACTTTTGATGAGAGCCATGCGCCCGCGCTGGCTGAAGGCGTGAAGACCCTTTCGCCGTGGCCGAAGAATTCCTCGCGGCCGCCTAAGGAAAACGAGTAGCGCCGCAGTGTCCGCGCGTCGAAATCGGCATAAACCGCGCCCCGGCGGCGGTGATGGTCGCCGAGATTCGTGCTATCGATGCTATCCGCGATTCCTTCCGCGCCGTAAGAGAGTGTAGCGAAGGATGAGAGATTGTCGTGCCGGCGCAGCGCGGCATCCCAGGTTTCGTCGGCATGCCGATTCGTGTAGATTTGCGGACTGTCGCGAAACAGGACGAACAGATCGGTGTGGCGGCGGTACGCGAGGCTGAAATCCGTGTGCGAGCCGAGATCCTGCCGTAGCGAGGCAAACCAGGTTTTTGTTCGCTCCCAGGATGGATAGTCTCCGTAGAACTGATCCGCGCCGAACGGCCGGTCGAGGCCCGCGAGATAGATACTGGTCACGCCCAGCGCGGTGCGAAGGTGCGTTTCGGACGATCCGGACAGATTCCGGTAATCGCGATCCGGGCGAAATCCCGTCGACAGTTCGCGCTCAAAGGAGAACTGTTCTGACAGCGGCCCGGCGCCGAACGAAAAGAACCCGCTTTGGGTGTTCGTGCCGAAGTTGCCGATGCCGCTGCGGAATCGCAACTCGGGCCGATCGTCCACCCGGGTGATTACGTTCACTACGCCGGCTACGGCATCAGCGCCGTACAAGGTGGACCCCGAACCTCGGAGGATTTCAACGCGATCAATCGCGTCGATGGGGGCTGGAATATCGAAATTGTGATGAGCCGATTGTGCGTCGTCCACGCGAATGCCGTTCACCAGGACCAGAGTTTGTCCGAAACTGCCGCCTCGGATGGAGATATCGCCCTGGACACCGGCGGCGCGCGGCTGAAGGTCTACTGAAGAATCAAGCTGTAGGACATCGCCCAGATTGCCGAATAGCACTACGCGCGCCGGCAGATCATAGACGCTCACGGAGCGATCGGCCTCATCGAGTGGCAGCGGCTGAGTGGTTCCCGTGACAACGACCGTTTCTTTATGTTTGGGCGGAGTTTGTTGTGCCGGCGAGTTCGATGAATTGCCGCCGGGCGCCGGCTGTTGCGCGATCAACAGTGGCACACTGAGAGCCATGAGTAAAAACAAGCGGAGAAAACGCATGAAAATCCCAGTCTATTTCAACGCGCTATCTGCACACTTCACGCCTGCGCCGGCCGTTTTTGGTGAGGCATCCCTTCCTTGATCCACGCACTCCACCCTCCGCGCAGCGCGCGCGCCTTTTCCCAACCAGCCTTCCGAAGTTCTCGCGCCACACGGGCGCTTGTGGCTTCGTTTGGTCAAGCACAGAGTACGGCGAGAACCGCTCCTTTCGGGATGCTCAGTTGCGTGGCGGTTCTGACAGAATGCTCGGGCGACACTCGAACGGAGCCAGGAATCGACTCGTCGCTGTCGTCGTAGGTTCTTTCAGTCCGGGCGTCGACAATAACGACCTGGCCGGGACGCGTTTCGAGCGCACGCACTTCAGCGATCGAAATGTATTCCGGATGGATTGGTTCTTGAGCGGAGGGCATCGCGCCGCACTCACCTCCTGATAACGAGCACTGCTGGTGAGGTTCACCGCTCCCCGGCACGGTTTCTACCTGGTCGCGCTCGAAATCGGAAACTGACAGCGTATTCTCAGGCGATTCGAGTTTGCGAGGCGGTTGGCTATCGCGAGGCGGCTTGACGAGGAGACTTGGCGATAGCCCGTGCAGGACAACGGAGAACAACACGACCAGGCAACACAGCGTTACCAAGGACTCGGCTTGGGGCAATCCGGCGAATACGGGAAGTAACACCAGTAGGAGTGAGCTTAAGCCTCTTGGTCCAAACCAGGAAATAAGAGCTCGATTTTTCCAGGAAAGCCGCGCGGGCAACAGAGCCGGAATGAAGGCCGCTGGACGCGCGATAAACACGCCGCCGACGAATAAGAGCGTGCCGATTCCGACGATATCCACTCCCTTCCAGATCACCGACATACCGAACAGCACAAATGTAAACATCAGCGCCATCTCGGCTGTCGTCTCGCCATACTCTAGAAAGCAATCGCAGAGTTCGACATCCACCGCCGAGATCGTGAGCCCCGCCGCGAACGCTGCCAGGAATCCGCTCCCGTGTACCGATTCGGCTGCGGCAAATGCCGCGAAGGCGACGCCGAGAGAGTAGATCGATTCATAATCCCGTCTCACGCCAATTCGCTTTCTGACTAGCTCCAGCATTCCTACCGCGGCGAGTCCCACGATAATGCCGGCTGCCGGGCTGAGAACGAGGATGTCCATACCCAGGCGCCCCCACTCGCTTGCCTCCGGTGAATGACCGTGGCCGAGGAATGTCATTCCCACCAGCACTATCGGCAGAAGCACGGCGTCGTTCATCCCGCCCTCCAGCCGAAGCGCCTGGCGGACAGCCGGATTGAGCCCCGGCCTCTTGAGTAGCCCCCGTAGCATGACGGGATCGGTGGAGGCAAGCGCGGCGCCGAGAATTAAAGCCGCGCCCGGCGACACGCCCAGGAGCCACCAGGAGAGCAGAGCAATCAACACCGCGGAAAAAAGCGTCCCCGGGCCGAGGACGAGAAACGACAGGAATCGATGTTTGCGGACTTCCGATAGGTTGAGGGAAAGCGCATCCGTAAACAACACCAGGACCAGGCTCAACGTTCCCACCACACGGAGAATTGGCGAATGCAGATCAACGTCGATGAGGTTCAGCCCGGCCGGTCCAATCGCAGCGCCCAAACCGAGGAAGACCGCAACTTGCGGGAGGCCACTCTTCTCAACCAGTCCCGACAAAAGCGCCGATATGACGATAACGGCGCCGATGAGGGCCAGCGTGGAAAGGAACAGCTCCGGATTGAATGATGTCATGGCGGACAACGTCCCTGGAAGAGACTCCTATTCTCTCAGCAGCCGTATTGCCCTTTGATGAAAGAATTGGAGGCTGAGATTCTCGGTGGCCGCTACAATCGGCACTGTGGCGAAAATCTTGATGGTTGGTTCGGAGGCGCTGCCGTTCGTAAAAAGCGGAGGTTTAGGCCACGTCCTCGGAGCTTTGCCAAAGGCGCTCGCCGGTCTCGGTCATCAAGTGGCAGTGGTTCTGCCGCGGTACCGATCGCTGATCGCGGGTGACCTGACGGTCGCCCAGGAACGGCTTGGGTTTGCGCTGGGCCGGTCGGAATTCAGCGCCCGAATTCTGTCTCAGCGGCGAAATGACGTCACGTACTTTTTCGTTCAGATTCCCGAGCTTTACGATCGCACCGGAGTATACGGCGAGAACGGCGGCGATTACCCGGACAACCACGTTCGATTTGGAGCGCTTTGCCGGGCGGCGCTGGGCATCGCACACCAGTTGTTTGTGCCGGACGTCGTTCATTGCCACGACTGGCAGGCGGGATTGCTGCCGGCTCTGGTACGCCAGGTGTATCGCGGCCACGCCGCGTACCAGGATTTGAAGCTTATTTTCACGATTCACAATTTGGGCTACCAGGGGCTTTTCCCGGCAGCGGCACTGGAGGGCTTGAGTTTACCTCCGCGGTTGGCGGCTCTGGATTCGCTGGGGCTGCATGGATCGATTAGCCTGCTGAAATCCGGGTTGCTGTATAGCGATCTCCTCACTACTGTGAGCCCGCGGTACGCCGATGAAATCCAGACGCCCGAATTCGGATTCGGGCTTGAGGATCTATTGCGCCGGCGCCAAGCCGATCTCACAGGCATTCTGAATGGAGCGGACTACACGGAATGGAACCCGCTGACGGATGGAAAAATTGCCGCTCGGTACGACCGGGAGCGCTTGGCGGGCAAACGCGAATGCAAGCGGGCGCTGCTCCGGGAAATGGGGCTCCCGGCCGATCTGGAGAATAAGCCTCTGATCGGGATCGTATCGCGGTTTGCCTCCCAGAAAGGATTCGATCTGGTGGCGCAAATTCCACACGAGGTTGCGGCCGAAGATCTCGCTCTGGTCGTCCATGGGGACGGAGACCGGGCGACAGAGGATTTCTTTCGCTGGTTCGCCGCTATGTACCCGCGCAAGGTGGCCGTCAGGGTAGGTTTCCACGACGGACTGGCCCACCGGATACACTCTGGAAGCGATATGCTCCTGGTTCCAAGCCGGTATGAACCATGCGGGCTGGCTCAGATCCACAGCCTGCGGTACGGGACGTTGCCGCTGGTGCGCGCCACGGGTGGACTGGATGATACGATTGATGGCGATACGGGCTTCAAGTTCTGGGGCTACACCAGTTCGGAGCTTCTGGACTGCCTCCGGGCGGCGCTCCGGATTTACGGTTCTCCGCGCTGGAACGAGATGCAGCAGGCGGCAATGAGCCGGGACTTCTCGTGGGACGGTTCGGCACGCCTCTACTCTGAACAATACAGGCGGCTGTTTGCATCAAACTATTGTTGAAGAAAGGCGATTGGGGCTTTCGACTCCGGATCGCGTGACGAATACCGCGCCGCCAGTTCGCTTGTGAATCTAAGAGCGGCGCAGACACATCTGTAAGCAGGGGAGAGATTATGGCAGGTCAAAACACGCTGACGTTTACGGACGCAACGTTTGAATCGGACGTTCTCAGCTCGGAGGTTCCGGTGCTGGTGGACTTTTGGGCGGAATGGTGCGGTCCTTGCCGCATGATGGGGCCCACAGTCGATCAGGTCGCGGCCGATTACGCCGGTAAGGTGAAAGTGGGCAAGGTGGACGTCGATAGCAACCAGGGCGTTGCCGCTCGTTATGGGATTCGCGGCATTCCTACACTGCTCCTGTTCAAGGGCGGCAAAGTGGTTGACCAGAAAGTTGGCGCGATTGGCAAGCCTGAATTTCAGAAGATGCTAGACGCGCACGTGCAAAGCTAATAGTTTAGTACTATCCCAATTTTGTGGCGGCCAAGCCGGTTTCCGAGCTTGGCCGCTTCTACTTTTGGGTACGAACTTTTCCGGGTTCCTCGTGAAACAATCGGTTCCGTGAATAGAGAGCAACCGGCGACGACCGCCGGCGGAGCAGCCGGCCGGCTGTTGCGAGGTTTAGGCCTGCGGCGCGAGCATCTGACCGGATTCCCGATTCGCCCTGTTATCCGCGCCCTTACAACGCGAGGTCTCATTCCGTGGGAGAATCTCTCGGGTCCACCCCTCGATCTGGTATGCCGGATGGATTTCCCGGGCGCATCGTTCCTGTATCACGTCGTGCCGGAAGATCTACTTGGCATTCGCCTGTTCTGGCAAGGATGGCGGTATTGGGAATCCGATGTACTTCTTCAGTTCTCACGCATCGCTGTAACTTCGCCCCGGATCCTTGATGTTGGCGCCCATACCGGGATCTACTCGCTGTTTGCGTGTGCTCTGAACCGCAACGCGGAGGTGCTCAGCTTCGAACCGTTTCCACCCATTTACGAGCGGATGCTCGATAACCTTGATCGTAATGGCTTCCGGCAGCGCTGCCGGACGTTTCAGGCTGCTGTTGGCAGTATCGCCGGAACAGCTCGCTTCCATATCGCCGAAGATTTAACAATGTCCGCCATCGTCGAGACGGGCGGCGAGATGGAAATCCCGGTGGTTATGTTGGATGATGTTGTTCCCCATGACGGGCGCACGCGGCTCGTAAAGATCGACGTGGAAGGGCATGAATACAAGGTTCTCGATGGAATGCGAGGCATTCTCGAAGATTCCCGCCCGGTCGTCTTGTTCGAATGCAATCCGGGTGGAGATGGGACGAGGATTAGCGCCTTGCTCCGGCAGCACGGATACTGCCTATTCAACCTCGCCCATGCCGCCGCTGAAATTGCGGAATTGGTTCCGGAGCGCTTTCCAAAAGGAAACCACAACTTTCTCGCGCTTCATCAATCTCAGCGCCGCGTCTAGGCCGCCTGCCCGAACGCGATCGCATGGTTGAGTCTCTGATACTCTGCCAATGGGAGAATTCTCCGTCAGCATATGAAGAAATTTCTTCTGGGCATTTTTGTCGGTCTACTGTTCGCCTTCGTTTGCGTCGTGGTGCTTATTGGCGTAGTCGCCCGTCTCGGAGCGAATAAAACGCCCTCCATTCAAAACAACTCGGCACTCGTGCTGAACCTTGAGGGCGATCTCCCTGAGGTTCCTCCGGTTCAGGTCAACATCCCATTTTTACAGGGCCAGAATGCGCCGACCGTCCGCGATCTCTGGACTTCGCTTCACGCGGCGGCGGATGACGATCGTATCAAGGCTCTGGTCCTCGAGCCGCGTGGCCTTTCGCTCGGTTGGGGAAAACTCGAAGAGCTGCGGCAAGACATTCTCGCCTTTAAGAAATCTGGAAAACCGGTCTACGCCTACCTGCGTACGCCGGGAATGCACGAATATTTCATCGCGTCCGCCGCCGATAAGATTTACGTCGATCCGGACGATTACCTGGAGTTGAAGGGATTTCGCCTTGAAGCAGTTTATCTGAAGAATCTACTCGGCAAGATCGGCGTTTCCGTCGATGTGGACCACATCGGGAAATATAAAGACGCCGGAGACATTTTCACCCGCAATGATATGTCGCCGGAAACGCAGGAAGTCCTGAACGGCGTTCTGGATCAGGTCTACAACAATTTCTGCACGGTCGTAGGCCAGGGCCGGCACAAGTCCGCGGCGGATATAAAGGCACTGCTCGACCAGGGGCCATTCCTTGCCAAGACCGCAAAAAGCGACGGGTTGGTGGACGAGCTGGGCTATGAGGACCAGGTGTTCGGCGCGCTGAAAGACAAGCTGAAATTGAGCGATCTGGCTAAGGCATATTACAAGAGCTACACGCGCGCGACACCGGGGAGCGGCACGCGCATCGCTTTATTAGCCGGAGAAGGCGACATCATTCGCGGAAGCGCGAACCAGCCATTCGGACAGGCGGCGGTGATTGCATCGGAGACATTCTCAAAGACGATCGATCAGGTGCGGCGGGACAAGAGCGTGAAGGGCGTCATCGTCCGGATCGATTCGCCGGGCGGCGATGCAGTGGCGTCGGACGAGATTTTGCATGAGCTGAAGCGGCTGGCTAACGAGAAGCCGCTGGTCATTTCGATGTCGGACCTGGCGGCTTCGGGAGGCTATTTCATCTCGATGACCGGAAGCCCAATCGTTGCATACCCCGACACGATTACGGGATCGATTGGCGTTCTTTATGGCAAGCCGGTATTGAAGGGACTTTACGACAAGGTGGGGATCACGAAGGATCTGCTGACCCGCGGCAAATTCGCAAACATCGATTCCGATTACACGCCACTTTCCGACGCCGAAAAGCAAAAGCTGCATGAAGGATTGGTTTCGACATACACGAGCTTCGTCTCTAAAGTGGCGACCGCCAGGAAAAAAAGCTACAACGATATCGATCAAATTGCGCAGGGCCGCGTGTGGATGGGAGAAGCGGCGGCTCACAATGGACTGGTCGACGACCTGGGCGGTCTGGATCTGGCGGTTCAAATGATTCGTCAACGCGCGAAACTGCCGCCGAACGCGGGCGTGAACCTCGTGTCGTTTCCACCGAAGCGCAGTCTGCTGGACATGATCTTCAGCTCGAATCCCGAGTCGCTCGCGGAAGCGCGGGCGGGGCAGGCGTTGCGATCGATCACCAGTGAACTGCCGAGCCCGGCCGTGATGCAAGGCGGCATGCTCGAAATTATGCCCTATCGGATTCGATTGAAGTAATCGGCGAATTTTCGGCAGACCGGCGATTCTAAATCATGCGCTCGATCGCGAACGACGAATAGCGGCGCATGGAGACCGGGCCAAACGGTTCCAGGAGTTTCTGCACGCGGCGGCCTTCCTCCTCGCCTGGACAATGGACCGCGAGGAAACCGGCGCCTGCCTTGGCATGCTTTAGATCGTCGTCTAGGTACAGCTCCTCCGTGCCGAGAATGCGCGAGATGTGCGCCGTCAGACGCGACCAGAACCCCGCGTCGGCATGCGCGTCTTCCGAGATCTCGATCAGTTCATCGCCACGAATCGCCAACGTCTCGTCTTCCTCATAGCCGGAGTCCATAAGCATCTGTCGCGCGCGCTCGGCTGCGGGATAGGAGGGAAAGATCGCGATCAGATAATTGGTCGGATAAAAAACGCCAAAAGCCGAATCCGATTGTTTGAAGAAGCTGGCGGCTGAAGTCATATTTTTTCCTGTGAAGTCGATCGCATTTGATACCGCGTTTCCGTTATTAGGGACTACGGCGCTGCCGCAACTGTTACGAGCGGGAATGAGGTGAATGTAATCGAAGAATTAGATTTAGCTCACGAAAATAGACGGCGCTCGCAGCGGAATTAGCTCAATTTGGTAAGAGAAATTATCAACATTTAATTGAACCCTTACGCTATTCTGGGGACGGACCCCATTACCGCCGGTATCACTCGACCGGCAGCGGGGGACTGTCCCCCAGACGAGCAGTTTTAGTGTTAGAAAGATAACGAATGCTGGTGAGGATTGTAGGGACTGTACTTCGCGGTGTGAGCCGCTTTGGCTGCGTTCTACTGCTGTCGAGCATCGCTTTTGCTCAAAGCGGATCGGCCCATCGAAACAACATCACTGCCGGGATCGGACCGGGAATACCCGTCGGAAGCGACACGGCCTACCTGGATGCAGCGCCTCTGATTTCCATAGGATATGGATACCGGTTCAATCAATTTCTGCAGGCGGATGTAGGGTTCCAAACTGCCTTCGGCGCCGCGAGCAACCAGAACATCGAGGCGACAAACCTAGGCTACGTGCGAGGCGGCGACCGCGAATATATGGTTCCACTTGGGGGGCGACTGATCATACCGACGCCGCTCTCGCGCATTGAGTTGTCGGCCGGAGGCGGCGGCGCATACCTGCACTATTCCGAAACCGTGCCGTCGAGCTATTACTATACGAACTACTGCTATAGCTGCACATCGCGGGGTGGCTGGGGCGCCTACGGCATGGCAAACGTAAGCTATTTCCTGGATAGCGACCACAATTTTCACGTCGGAACAACCGGCCAGTTCATTTCCGCATCTCTGCACGGCGATGCAGTTGGCGCGACACCGGCAATCAACACGAAGGATCACTGGGTCAACATCTCGTTGGAGCTTGGCTTTAGCTTCTGAGTAGGGACGGACCCACGATTGCGGCTGGCCGCGGCGCCCGCATTGCGCCGGATTTAGCTGAGAATATCGGCCAAATGCAGCTTCTCCCATGATGGATGCTGAGGTCCCTGGCCCTTCGCATCCGCTACGATGAAAGGTTAGCCCCATGAATGTCTCCTCCGTTGACCTGAAGAACACTGTCAACTTGCCAAAAACCGGATTGCCGATGAAGGCGAACCTGCCCACCGCTGAGCCTAAAATGCTCGAGCGGTGGGAATCCGAAGACCTGTATGGCCTGATTCGCCAAGCGCGTAAAGCCAAGCCCATGTTCGTTTTGCACGATGGGCCTCCGTATGCCAACGGCAACATCCATCTGGGTACGGCATTCAATAAGATTCTGAAGGACTTCATCGTGAAGTCGAAGAGCATGGCGGGCTTCGATGCCCCTTATGTTCCGGGATGGGACTGTCATGGACTGCCGATCGAAATCAAAGTAGACAACGAACTTGGCAAGCGGAAGGCTACCATGACGGCTGCCGAAATCCGCGCCGAATGCCGTGCCTACGCGGCGAAATTTGTCGAAACCCACCGACGCGAGTTCAAGCGATTAGGAATTTTGGGTCGCTGGGGCAATCCGTACCTGACGATGAGCGCCGAATACGAAGCTGTCATCGCCCAGGTCTTTGTCGATTTTCTGCACCGCGGCTACATATATAAGGGGCTGAAGCCGGTCCACTGGTGCATCAAGGATCAGACGGCGCTCGCCGAAGCCGAAGTGGAGTATGAAAATCACTCCAGCCCGTCGATTTACGTCCGGTTCAAACTGAAATCCGATCCGGCTTCGATCGATCCGGCGCTGGCCGGAAAAGACGTGTACACGGTCATCTGGACGACGACGCCTTGGACCATGCCGGCCAATCTGGCGATCTGCTTTCATCCCAAATTCGAATACGTGGCGGTTGATACGCCCCAAGGGATCATGATTGTCGCCGAAGGGCTGCTCAACAACCTGAGCGATGAGCTCGGTTGGGATAAGGCCGTCCTCGCGCGTTTCCCCGGCTCGCGGCTAGAACGCGCCGTATTCCAGCATCCGTTTATGGATCGCGAGTCTCTCGGCATACTCGGCGATCACGTCACGCTTGAACAGGGTACCGGAGCCGTACACACCGCTCCCGGACACGGCCAGGAAGACTTCGTTGTAGGCCATCGCTATGGCTTACCAGTTTATTGTCCGGTCGACCATGCGGGCAGATTCTTTCCGGCAGATACGGCTCCTGGCGCGCTGCCGGAAGAAATCATCGGCAAAACCGTCTGGCAGGCGAATCCGCTAGTTGTCGAGATTCTCGAACGGCAGGGGGCGCTTCTTAAGCACCAGAAGATCGAGCATAGCTATCCGCATTGTTGGCGCTGCCACAATCCGACCATCTTCCGCGCCACGGACCAGTGGTTCATTGGCATGGAGCGCGAGCAGCTTCGCGCAAAAACGCTTGAGGCCATCGAGCAAGTGAAATGGTATCCGGCATGGGGCGAAGAACGCATGTCGAACATGATCGCGATGCGGCCCGATTGGTGCATCTCGCGCCAGCGCGTATGGGGCGTGCCGATCATCGTCTTTTACTGCGACAACTGCGGGACGCCTTTCACTGAGAGGAAGGTATTGGAAGGGGTTGTCGAGCAGTTTCGCCGGCACACCGCCGACGTTTGGTACTCGAAATCAGCAGCGGAACTGATGGGGCCGGGCTGCCACTGCTCGAATTGCGGAGGCGCCTCTTTTCGCAAGGAGAGCGACATTCTCGACGTCTGGTTCGATTCCGGTTCCAGCCATTTGGCGGTATTAACGGCAGAAAACGAGCTGCCCTGGCCAGCGGACCTTTACCTGGAAGGTGGCGACCAGTATCGCGGCTGGTTCCAGAGTTCGCTGCTGATCGGCGTCGGTCTGAAGGACAGAGCGCCTTACACGGCGTGTGCGACTCATGGCTGGACATTAGACGCTGAGGGCCGCGCCATGTCGAAATCCCTCGGCAATATCATCGAGCCTGAAAAAATCGTCAAGCAGTATGGCGCCGATCTCTTGCGGCTCTGGGTGGCGTCGGTCGATTTTACCGAGGACGTGCGCCTCTCTGACACCATTCTGGCGCGGCTATCCGAGGCCTATCGCAAACTGCGGAACACGTTTCGATATACGCTGGGCAATCTCTACGATTTCGATCCGGAAATCGATGCCGTAAGGGCGGACGAGCTGCAAGAGATCGATCAATGGATTTTGATCAAAGCCGAGCAACTCGTCCGTAAATGCCGTGCCGCTTATGACGAGTTCTCGTTCCACTCGGTTTATCGCGCTGTCTACGATTTTGCGGTGATGAATCTAAGCGCGGTCTACTTTGACATCTTAAAGGACCGTCTTTATACGACGGCGCCCCGCTCCCACGCCCGGCGCAGCGCGCAAACAGCGATCTACCGTATGCATCTCGCGCTGGTGCGGCTAATGGCGCCCATTCTGAGCTATACCTGCGAAGAAGTTTGGGGGCACACCAAGCTTGAACCCGGGAGTCCGGTAAGCGTGCATCTCGAGTACCTGCCCGTTCCCGACGATTTGACAAGCAACCTTCCGGAATCTCAGCGGGAGCGCCTGGCGAATTGGGACAAATTGATGGTTGTACGCGACCAGGTGATGAAGTCGTTGGACAAGACACGCGAAGATAAAGTGATTGGCGGATCGCTCGAGGCGGCGGTCCTCCTTACCGCCGGCGGCGAGCTGTATTCGTTGTTGGCTGAATATGAATCGCAACTTCCCGCGCTGTTCATCGTCTCTCAAGTAGAACTCCGCAAAGCGAACGGTGAAGAATTATCGATCGCTGTCAATCGAGCGTTGGGCGACAAGTGCGAGCGCTGCTGGAAATACACGCAGGATGTCGGCAGCGACCCGGATTTTCCGACAATCTGTAAGGCTTGCGCGGCAGCGGTGAAGGAATCTTTCGAACAGTGAAAGAAGCGGCAGTAGAGCGATTGACCGGCAGGAATGCGCCGGCGGCATGGATGCGCTGGATGCCTTTCCTGATAGCCGCCGCGATTTTCATCCTGGACCGGGTTACGAAGATCTACATTCGAGCAAACCTCCACGATTTCGATTCCATTTCGGTGATTCCCGGGTGGTTCCGGATCGTGCACACGGAGAATTCGGGCGCCGCTTTCGGGATGCTCGCGGACGGGGCTCCGTTGCTGCGGGGAATCGTTCTGATCGGCATCTCCGTGGTGGTGCTGTTTTTTGTAATTGCGGCCCTGCTCAACCGGAATGGCTC
Organism: Bryobacterales bacterium KBS 96; assembly: GCA_000381625.1. GTDB lineage: Bacteria > Acidobacteriota > Terriglobia > Bryobacterales > Bryobacteraceae > KBS-96. The sequence goes on along the minus strand of KB906767.1, from coordinate 3,118,712 downwards.
GTATTCGGGAATTGCGATGAGGATAGGACTGGGCTTTATTTTAGGCGGCGCAATTGGGAATCTGTACGACCGCATTCTGCTCGGAACGGTCACCGACTTCGTCGAGGTTTATAACGGGACTTGGTCATTTCCGGCGTTCAATGTGGCAGACAGCGCCATCACGGTGGGCGCCGTGATCCTGATTTTCGATCTGCTGCGGCCCCATCGAAAACCCGTCCCGGCGCCGGCCGAATCGAAGTGAGTATTTAAATGTATCCGAAGCTTTTCTCGATCGGTTCGTTTTACGTTCCCACCTACGGCGTGCTGGTGGCGCTTGGTTTCCTGGCCGGTTTAGGCGTCACGCTGCGGCTGGCCAAACGAGCCGGATTATCCGCGGAACTGCTGACGAACCTTGCCATTTACTGCGCGCTCGCCGGTATTGCGGGGGCGAAACTCTTCATGTTCTTGTTCGACTGGCAATACTATTGGCAGAATCCCGGCGAAATCTTCACACTTTCGACGCTGCAGGCGGCCGGTGTTTTCCATGGCGGGCTGATCGCGGCCCTGATTCTGGCGATTGTCTATATGCGCCGCCAGCACTTGCCGCCGCTGTTCACAATGGATTGCTTTGCGCCGGGTCTGGTGCTCGGGCAAGCTATCGGCCGTGTGGGATGTTTTGCGGCCGGCTGCTGCTGGGGTAAAGCATGCAACCTGCCGTGGGCAGTGACGTTTCACTCGGATGCGGCCGCACCAGTGCCCCTAAACGTGCCGCTTCATCCCGCGCAACTCTACGAGACAGGCGTAAACCTCATCATTTTCACGATCCTGTACCGTATGTTCAACCGCTCTCACAGAGCGGGTGAGATCATCGGCTGGTATCTCGTCCTGTACTCGATTGCGCGGTTTATTATCGAGTTCTTCCGCAATCATGAACAGAGCCTGGTTGCCGGGCTATCGTTGACACAGTGGATTGCCCTCGGACTGCTGGCGTTGGGCGCCGCGATCCTTGTTCGCATCCGGCAAGTGCAACTGGCGCCTCAGCATTGAGGGTCGAGCCAGAGTGCAACACTAATCCGAGTTCGCGATCGACTATAACTTTTTCGCAGCGTTCTTGAGCCGCTGGTCCAACGTCCAGAAATCGCAGCCGGACAGTAGGGTCGAGGCGAGAAGGTGCGCATCGATCCATCCCATTCCGCTTCCCCACAGCTTGTGCTCTTTCACGAATTGCATTACTTCGTCGTGTGAAGCCTCGGTCGCAAACGGGAGGGTGTGCAAATCGGCGAGAATCTTCTCCCGATTCCTCAGATTGCCGCACGCAAGTTCTCCTAGAACGAAAGAATGCATGAGAACCAATCCCTCAGTCAGAGCGTTCCCCAAAGCCTTGTTCCCCGTCCGAAAATGATCGATCCAAACCGATGTGTCGACGAGAATCATCTGCCGGCCCCAACCCGGCGGCGGGGCACAGGATTCAATTTCGGCTCTGAGCCGCCAAGCGCGGCCAAGCGCCGGGCAGCCTCCCTTGCGATTAACGCCTCAAGTCCGGCCCGCACGAGAGCTGTTTTTTCTTGAATGCCCGTAAGGGCCCTGGCGCGGTCAAGCAGTTCGTCGTCGATAATGAGAGTGGTCCTCATATGTACTAGTATGCCTTATTTATGCATATCCTCGGGCTGCGCCTAACGATGGCTCCGATAGTTCTTAACGTTCTTAACGTCCAGCCACCGCCTTCTCCGTTGCATCGCACAATTTGCGGACAACAGCGAAGGCAATATTCAATTCGTCCGTATTCACTTGGGCAGCGAGCGCAAGATGCCATTTCCGCGCGGCTTTTGTAATAAGCGCTAGCGTGGACACACCTTCGTCCGTTAATTCAAGTAGCGGTGAGGCCTTATGGTCCGGATTTTGTGAATAGCGCGCAAGCCCGTCGGCGGCGAGTTGGTCCGCTGTTCGTTGCACGCTCTGTCTCGCATATCCTAAGCGTCTCGCAAGCTGAGCGGCTGTCCGCGGCCCCACCGATGCCGCGCTCAGCAATTGCCACTGCGCTTGTGTATGCCCAGCGGTTTCCGCAATCCGGTCACCGAGGCGGCGAAATGCCCCCGCCAAATGGAACACGTCCGCTACAAAGAGCGGAATTATTTCCGCGGCCGGGGATGCTGGTTTGGGGCGCATTACCTATTATTACCTTCCTGCCATATTGACAGCATGCTGTCAATATGAAACACTTGCGTAAGGAGAATAGATTATGGAACAAAAGGTACTCCACGATTGCCTGCACCTGGCCTTGGAAGGGAAGATGTCGTTTCCCGAAACGGTGAAGCGCATGCTGGAGACCGGCGTGGAGAGATATCGCGCCGATCTAGTATTGCTCGAAAAATCGCACTATGCCGCGGGCGGTGAAGTACAAGTGGAAAAGATATCGCTTGCCGAGCCGCCCTGTGTGGGCCAGCCGTTTTCGACCGAAGGTGTGAAATCGGCGCTAACCGATATTCAACGGAGAAAAATCGGATATGCGGAGTTTTTGCGCCGCATCATGTCTGCTGGTGTGACAGACTACTCTGTTTACCTCACGGGCAGGAAAGCCATCTACAACGGCAGGCACGGAGACTTCTACGTAGAGAACTTCCCACCGGCAAACTAAGTGTGCGCCGGCGGGGAATTCTCGTTTGCCCTAAATAACCTCAGCTACTGAAACTTCACCGCCTTGCCAGTGCGAATGGATTCCTTTGCAAGATCGATAATGTGGATCACGTCGACATTGATATCGATCGCCGTTAACCCCTCGATAGGGCCGTTCGCCTTGATACGGGAAACCATGTAAGCGATCGGCTCGCTCGCGTCCGGTGAGAGAGGCGTCAGCGGAAGTTCCTGCACATCGCGCCCGCGGCGCACTTCCACGCCCTTGTGCGTCATATAAATGCTACCCCGCTTGCCATCCTCGCCCCAGCCGAAGATTTCCAGGTCTTGGTAGCTGCGCGGCAGATCCCAACTTGCTTCGAACATTCCGACGCCGTGCGGATAATTCAGCGTAATGTCGGCGTTGTCCTCCACCTTCGGGAAGCGATCGGGGCGAAGGTGGTCCGCCCTTGCGTAGACTGATGTCGGCTTTCCGAAATACCACAGGCTCCAGAGCGCGTTGTAGCAGCCGAAATCCATCAAGGCGCCGGCGCCGTTCTTTTCGGGATCGGTCAGCCATTGAAAGAAGTATTTGTTGCGCGGCCCATTGGAGCCGGGGCCGCTGTGCCCGACGATTCCGTGAAGGCGCCAGGGTTTGCCGATATCGCCGCGATCGACAGCCGCTTTGGCCGCGTAATTCGCCGGCCACCATGCCATCTGATAGTTGGTCATCACCCTTATCCCGTACTTTTGGGCCAAAGCTTTAACTTGCTTGGCCTGAACGTAATTGGCCGCTAGAGGCTTCTCGAAAATCAGATTGATATGGCGCGGCGCGCAGGCCTTGGCGATCTCCAGATGACGATTATTTTCAACGAACGCCCAGACGATGTCGGGCTTGGTTTCATCGAGCATTTTGTTGTAGTCGGCATAAAACAAATTCTCGGGAACGCCAGCCTTCTTCGCCTCCGCCACCAGTTCGGGATTCTGCTCGGCGACGCCGACCAATTTGGCCACCCGGCCCTCCACCATGGCATGCAGATGCCCCCAGGCATGAGCGTGGATCAAGCCAACGACGGCAATCTTGTACTGTTGGGCGCTTAACGGGAGCGCCCACATTGATAACAACAACAGTAGACGTTTCATAGGGTTCTGAGACAGAATACATGACGGTTAAGCGTGACCAGTACGGAGAGCCGCTTCGGACGGATAAAAACCCGTGCCGCCTCGCTAATGAAGTGATAGAGTAGGCAAACATTGAGGGGGAATTGGATTGTGCGCCTTGTAAAGCAGGTAGCGGCGTCAACCAGAGTGGTAGCGTTTCTCATTGCGCTGGGGCCGGCCACTGGCATTCTCGTTACGGAAACGGGACAACTTCAGGGGGCATCGCCGCGCGCGTCCGCCCAGAGCGATGAATCGGCGGGAGACCTTGCCGGCGCCAGAGCGATTCTGGAGGAGCAAGTCAAATCGGGAAGCCCCGAAGCCCGAGCCACCCTCGCAGAATTCCTTAGCCGGCACAACTCGCCCGACCGGAGAGCGGCATTTGCTGAATGGGCTTCCAACGAGCAGGACCCCCAGAAGCGACGGCTGGCATTACGCCAGATTACGCTGCTCGATTTTCAGGAAGGCAATACTAAGGCGCTCGAGGCCGATCTACAGCAATACCGCGCCGCCGGCGGGACAGACCTCGCGGCTCCGGTCGCTCAAAAAGCAAGTAACAAAATATACGGTCTCACCAGCATTCCCGGACCTCTTCAGTCGTTCGCCCGCATGGCGGCGCTGTCGCCGGATCTGGCTCCCCAAGACCTGCTGCCGGCGCTCGCGCGCAACGTGGTCACAAACGGCTACCAGGCGATCGCGTCTAACGAGTCGCTGGATCAGACCGAATATTTGCGGCTCGTAATCCGATATCTCGCACAGGCTCGGGAGCTGAGCACGATGGCGGGAACGGCGCACAAGATCGTCATTCCGAGTTGCGATAGCGAGCAGACCGGCGACTTGCTTCGGATCCTCGGCTATCGCATGCGCGGATCCTGCGGCGGCGATGTCGTGCTGGAAACCGTCAATCCGAGCAAAGCGTTTCTCACTGTCGATTCCGCATTCCCCTTATCGGAACTCGAGCAGGATTTGCGGGCAAATCGGAAGTTCGAACTCGCCTATGCCCCCACGCCGATCCCCGTGTTGTATGGCCCGAGCTACTGGCTAAGCGCGTTGGGGTCGAAGGAGAGCCGGCCGGACCTGATCGACGCGTTTCTGAACGATCCTTCGCTTTGCCGTTTATACCTGGGGCTTTCCAAACTCGACAGCCAGACTGCCGACGCGATGCGAAAGAAGATCTCGGTGTCGCAACTGAAACTCTACGCGCCGGTTCTCGATTTCTTCGGCAGCATGTTCGAGATAAAGAACGGCGTGGCTTCCGTTCCGGGTTCGCCGAGAGCCTGGACTGAACTAGCCGGCGCTTCTCCTTCGAAGGGAGCTGAGTTTTACCGGAAGCTGATCGAAACGGACGACGGATGGCTGGCGAGCTATTTCGACGCGCTGGCCCGGATTGATACGCCCGCGACGGAGTACCTGTTGCAACCCGAACGAATGCGGAGATTCTATGACGCGATACGCGGCAAGGTGACGACGCCCGGACCGGCGCGCCCGGTGTTCCGTTCGAGTACGGACCTGCTGCTGTTGACTACGTCGTTGCGCCTGGATGCCGATGGACAACCCCATATTCCCGGCGGCATCGTGGTCTGGAAGAATTTGTTCATTAAACACCCGCGTGGAAAATACGACAGCAAGCTATCGAAATCGGCGCCCTCGTGGAAGGCTCCGGACGATGTTCTCGAAGCGTTGTTCGCTCTCTGCCGGAAATCGGTCGAGAACGAGCCGTTGCATATTTTTCTGGCTCTGAATGATGTCGACCGGAACCGGACTCATCCGATTTCGCCGGAGCTGGCAAAGAGACTTGCGGTGATGTGGCGATCGGCCGGGGCGCAATATTCGTTGTTTGCCGACTCGCCCACGCTGAGTGAGCCGTCGATCAACATGTTTCTGGACTCGGTGAGCGGCTCGGCGGAGATTCACGACACATTAGTCCGCGCCGACTCCATCGGGTCCGAGCAGGCGTTAATCGGGCTTTGGGAGATCCTTTGCCGCCAAGGCGCCATTCCGGCCGGCGAGCAGGACAAGAGCTTCTCGGCTCTACTGTCACCTTTCCTCAAGGTGCGGGAATCGGCTGAAGTGTTCGATGCGGACCGTTCGGGTATTCAGGTTCTGCTGAGGGCTGCGCATGCTCCGGCTGCCGGCCTTGCCCAAGACCGCATGGTGGACTTGCTGGTTGGACGGCCTAGAATGAACAGCGATAATCCCGGACCGGCGGAGAATTTTCTTCATGTGCTTGACGCGCAAAGATTGATTCCCCTCGATCAGATTTACGCGATTGCGGACGCGCTCAATTCGGGTACGGGCGTTAAAAAGGCTCTGACGCCGGTCGAAAACGAATTGCTGCGCTTCGAAGAGGCGGAATCGTTGCGCAACTCGTTGAGCAGCGAAGAACGTAATCTCTTATCCCTTGGGTATTGGAGCGAGCGCCACATCAATCAGGAGCGGAAACTCGACCTTGAGGAATTGGCTAAAGTAGCGCCGGAGAAAAAGGACATACGCGGCAAACTGACTCCGCTTGTGAGGGACACGCTGGTCGGCATGCTCTATGCCTACTATTCGCCGCCGGGGGCGCAGCTAATTTTCACGAACCCGCTATTTGTCCGAAATCACGATTTCATTGGCGCGCAGGGTTTATCGATGGCGTGGCGGCCGACTGAAATCGTCGGGAACGGCTGGCCGGCGAGCGCGGGCGGGCGGCTTATGGGATCGTTGATTTCCTTGCCCTATGCAATGGCGGAAGCGGAGCAGAACTTTCTGACACCCACGCGCGAGCAGGCTTTGATCTGGGGAGACCTGGTCCCGCAAATTATGGTCGATGTAACCATTTCGCGCTGGCAACACGTAAAGCCCGACCAGATCCGCTGGGTAGCTTTGCACCTGCGGCGCGGCGAAGACCTGCTGGCCGAATCCGGGCTTGACCCAAACCTTGAAACGAAAGTAATGCATTCGCTATCGCGGTTCGCGAGTCCAGCCCGGCTTGAGCAAATTGAGGAGCGTTTGAGCGCGGGTGACTACGCCGGCGCGCGCGTACAAGTGCTGCCATCGGAACTATACGCGCTCTCGACGGACGCCGCTTTGGCGGACGCGCCCGTCGACGTTGCTTCGCTCGAAATTGCGACTTTGCGCGCCTCGGATGACCCCGCTCTCAGTCGGGCCGCCATCGGAGCGACCTTTGGCACCCCGAAGCCCACGCTGACTCATTCGTACCGTCCTTGCCTGCTGTATTTGCGGACCTTCCCCACTCTTATGGGGTACTCGAGCCGCCTGCTTGCCGAAACCTGGGAATCGAACGGCTTCTATTACGCAAGTTTGGCCGACGAACTGGGTGTCCCCGCAAATCAGCTTGACGTGTATGTGCCCAAGTGGACCGAAGCGACCATAGAAAACATTTTTGCTACTCATCTTGAGGATTGGCCCGCTTTGCTGCGTTCACTGAGAACAGTGGGGCAGAACGCGCGGCAGCACAGCGGAGCCGAACAGGCTCTACTACGCGGTGTAAATCAAGCCAGCAATTAGGGATGCAGCCGTGAGATTTTTCATTACAATAACCAGCGCCCTCTTACTCGCCACCGGAGGCGCCTTTTATCTTCGCGCACAGGCACAGGATGACGAGCGGCCTACCTTTCGAGTGAAGGTCGATATGGTCGTGATGAGTCTGACCGTTACGGATAAGAAGGGCCGGTACGTGAACGGTCTGAAGCCGAGCGATTTTCGAATCTACGAAGATACGATTCCGGAAAAGATTTCTACTTTCGCGGAAGGCAATCGTCCGCCGGTGCAAGTGCTTGACGATGGCGGCACGCGGCCCATCCCACGCGCCGGCGTCCCGGTGGCTAATACGCCGTCCTCCGCGGTCGAGTTGCGCTCCGACGCATTCACCGGAACAAACGTGTTCGTGCTGTTTGACACCAGCAACTACATGTATCGCGGATTTGTTTACGCTTCGGACGCGATTGCCGATTTTATTCGCGGTCTCGACCGCGCGGATTCAGTCGCCGTCTACACGTACAGTCGGAACCTGAACCGCGCTGTGTCCCTGAAACGCGATCGGGGTGAAGCAATCGCCGGCTTGCGAAGGGCGGTCGCCGGCGACGATTCCGCGCTCTATAACTGTTTGCTTCTGACTCTCCGCGATGCTTCAAAAGTGCCCGGCCGCAAAGTAGTCATCGTGTTTTCGAACGGACCCGACAACGCGAGCCTGGTTGCGCCAGACGATGTTCGCGCGGTCGCCGAGGACGAAGGCATTCCGATCTACGTCATCTCGACAAACGAGGTCAACAAGGACACAGTTTCCGCGAATATTTTCAAGCGCATCAGTTCTCAGACCGGCGGAAAGAGCTACTTCGCCAAAACGTGGCAGAAGCAGGTGGAAGCGTTCGAATCGATTCGCGAGGACCTGGGCAACAGTTACACGCTGACTTATTATCCACAGCCGAACCCGAACGAAGGCTTCCGCAAAATTACGATCGAGTTAACCTCGGAACAGGCGAAGAAGTACAAAATCCGCGCTCGTCCGGGTTATCGCCCGCAGCGCGGCTTCTGAATTCGCCGTTCCGCAGAATGACACTTGCTCGAATTTTTTTGGCGGCGATGCTGCCTGTACTGATTGTGTGTAGTTCATGCGACCCGCGCAGCAACGTCGAGGCCGGACGGATCGCGGTGGAGCGGTTCCATCGGCACTATAACGCCGCACAATATGTAGAGATGTATAACCAGTGCGGTCCGGCGGTGCGCAAATCGACATCGCAACAGGATTTTGTCCGTTATGAGGACGGCGTGCGCCGGAAGTTGGGCGAGTTTAAATCCGCCGAGGTTTTCAACTACAACGTCCTGTACCTGCTCCACGGCCCACAGGTCCGGCTGGATTACCACTGCGTTTACGCGAACGGAAAGACGACCGAATCGTTCGAAATCGATTTTAGAAATGGCCGGCCTGTTATCGACGGGTATCGGATCGACAGCCCGCTGCTGAAGGATCAGGACGGCCGGGCAGACGTTTCGCCACAAACCAGAGAAGGCCGCGTACCGTGGGTGTAGATCGATCCGATCGTGTGCTAGCCTGTAAAAGTTCCGCTGGAAACGCCTCTGCCTGCCTATGTGCGGGCCGCTTTGACCTGTCATGTCGTTGCAAGTCTTTCTGCAAGCACAGCTCCTAGGAAGCGAAAGCTTCCTTTCGTCCTCTTTTTCCGGGTCCGATCCGTTTGCAGAGTTGCTGGGGCGCTGCGGATGGCTCAGCCTTATCTGCGAAGTTCTGCCCCGCGCCCTTCTGGCCGAAATGAAGCTTTCCCGCATGCTGCTCGGGTCGAGCGGCGGAGAGCAGTTTCTCCTTGTTCTTACGGATGACTCCATTGGGGCGGCAAATGAATTTCTTACGCAGGCTGCGGGCGCGCTGTCGCAAATCTCCGGCGGCAAACTCCAACTTGTATGGTCCAGCACCGAAAATCTGGGGCCATGGCCGATCGTGCGCAAGCGTCTTGACGAGGAGATGATGGCAAGAACGGCGGCTCCCCTTGCCGCCGTGAACTCCGGAGTGGGTTGGTTCGCACCGTTCGAGCCCTCCGAACCTGCGGAACATGCCGGTTATTTCGCCGCGTTTGGTGAAAAGCTGGTGACCGCCGGGCAGATCGGCTGGTCTTCCGATCGGCCGGGTCTCCTCAGGTGCGATGGTGGCGCGTTCACCTGGCCGCTCCGGGACCAAATGGCTCCCGACGAAGACGGCATTCTTTATCCACGAAGATTTGCGGGTAACGATGAGCAGGAACGTGCTTCACTCGACGAAGTGGCACGCACGGCGGATGGAGTGCCGCGATGGGCAATTCTACGTGGAGATGTGGACCATTTTGAAGCACGGTTGCGCCAGGCGAACTCGGTGGAAGAGCACATTCAGCTTTCGGTTCTGTTCAAAGAGTTCTTCGCCGGAGAGCTAGCGCTGCTCTGTACGCTGCCGGAATTTTGGCGAAGAGTTAGTATCCTTTATCGCGGAGGCGACGATTTCGCCGTGATTGGCGCCTGGGACGCCTTAGTCGCTCTAGGCCGCGAGATGCAGCGTGTTTTTGAAAAGTTCGCCGCGCAGAATTTACAATCGTTTGCCGGTGTCGAGGGTAAAACAATTAGCATGGCGCTGGCAATTGCTCCCTCGCTCGACGCCTCGCCGATCGCGGTATTTGAGGAAGCCGGCCAACAACTTCAGACCGCCAAATCCACCGAACTCGGAACATTTCATTTGTTCGGACGAAGCCTTGAATGGAAACGGCTTCCCGATGCCGAAGAATTGAAGAATGGGCTGCTGCGGTTGATTAACGATTTCGGACAGCCGGCAGATTATATTCACGATTTGGCGTCGGTATATCGCGAAGCTTATTCGGCGCAGGCGACACGCCGGGCGAAAGCGATCCGTGTGGATAAGCCATGGCGAACATACATGCGTTTATCGCAGGTGATTCCCGTTTCGCGAGGTCCTGTTTCGCGAGTAAGAGAGTGGAATAATTTGCGGAACTCGCTAATTGCGAATCTTGTAGGTAAGAAGACGGCGAATTTGAAACTTCGTCCTTCCGGCCGTGTCGGCCTGGAATGGGCGCGTCTGGCCGCAGGCAATGAGTAAGGGGCTAAGAGATGGCAGAGATTGAACAGAAGACGGAGAACCGTCCACCTCGGGAAGCAAGGAGCGGCGGCGGTGGACGCCCGCAGGACCGCGAACGCGGTGGTCCATATCGAGGCGGCGATCCGCGGCGAGGCGGAGACAAACGCCTGGAAGGGCCGCCAGAGATCGACATTGACAAACTGATCGGCGACAGTCTTTATTTGGACAACCAGGCTCACATTGTTGTCAGCCGGATGCGCGACATGGATTCGGGCACCAAGAGCCAGCTTCGCCGGCTTTATAATGCCGTGCGGCGCGCCTGCCGTGCCCCTGAAGGCGAACGGCAGCACGAATTCGTGATGGTGCGCGCGCGGCTTGCGTATACGATTGCGCGGCATTCGCTGCGCAGCCTGGATGCGCTTGAGCGGTTGCTGCTGCAGGTTACGCGCAAAAACGACACCCGTGGCTACGAGCGCTTCCGCGACCTGTTCGAAGCTATTGTCGCCTACAACGAATAAGAAGAAATAGGAACAATTCATCCATGAGTTCGCATACCGCGGCTACTGAACTTACGTTTTTAGGCAAGGTGATCCTCGAAGGCGAAATTACCTGCGAAACCGGTCTGCACATTGGCGCCGGAAAGGGCTCGCTCGAAATTGGAGGCGCAGATAACCCGGTCATCAAAGATGCTTTCGGTCTGCCGTACATTCCGGGAAGTTCGCTGAGAGGGCGTCTACGCTCGCTGCTCGAGCAGACCTCCGGATTGGCCGTGCTGTCGGAACTGGTGTATCTGTCGAAGCGGAAGGGCCAGGAAGTGCGAATTCATCAGAGTGACCGGCCTGACGACGAGATCTGCATCTTGTTCGGCCGGAATCCGGGACGCATTGAAAAGGTGAGCGGCGAAGCTCTCGAGGCGGCAACCGCCACGCCCGCGAGACTCACGGTGTACGATGCGCCGTTACTGGTGGATAGCATTACACCGCAGATGCGTGAAAATCTAGACGACGAATTGACGGAGGTAAAGAGCGAAAACGCGGTCGACCGGATTACATCGCAGGCGAACCCCCGCACGCTGGAGCGCGTTCCCTCGGGCGCGCGCTTTTCGTTTCGACTGGTTTTCGACGTGCTTTGCGATGAGGATAAGCCATTGCTGGCGCGAGTGGCGGAGGGACTGCGGCTGCTCGAAGACGACGCACTTGGCGGCGGTGGAAGCCGCGGCAGCGGACGCGTGCGATTCGGAGGATTAAAGCTGGCGTGGCGCGGCAAAGATTATTACGCAAAGGGCGGAGGTGAGGTATCGCTTCTCGAAAGCGGCGATCTTGCGGCCCTGCAGCAATTGACAGCAGCGGAGGACTTCGCCGGGAAATTGGCCTGAGGCGGCTTGCGTGGCGTAAGACCGGCGCTTGCCGGTACGCCGCGCATAATCCCGACCGCGCACCATTGCCATAATGACTTCCGCACTTCTAATCCGTCTGCGGCCGGCTGGCCCCTGGCGTTACGGGCCAGGCGAAGGTGGACTTGACCGCGTGGACACGCTGTATCGCAGCGATCGCCTTTTTTCGGCTGTCACGCTGGCCTTTGAGCGGCTGGGATTGCTCGACGACTGGCTCGACGCAACGGCGCGCGCTTCCCGTCCCAAAGTCGCGTTCAGTTCGCTTTTTCCATTTCAAGGCGATACGTTATTTGTGCCGCCTCCCGCCACGCTATGGCCGCCGCCGCCGGCGGCGCTACGAATTGCGAGCTCGGTTTTTGGCGCCAAGGTGCGATGGAAAGCCGCGCAATTCGTACCCGTGACGCTGGTGGAGACTTTGTTGACGAGCCAGCGGATATTGGCGGAACAGTGGATCCCGGACGCTGAGAGCGGATGCCTGCTGCGGCGCGACCGGCCCCAATCGAGCCCGTTTCGAACTGTGAGCCGCAGGCAGATCGCGGTGGACCGGTTAGGCGCCGGCGTCGATCCGCATTCAATCGCTTGCGTCGAGTTTGAGCCATCCGCCGGCCTGTGGGCTATAGCGGGATTTGCGAACGAAGAATCCGCGGCGAAGTGGGGTCAGCCTCTGCGGTCCGCTTTTCGCCTATTGGCTGACACGGGATTCGGCGCACGGCGGAGCAGCGGCTGGGGACAGACCGGTGCGCCCGAATTTCAAACCGGGCGGTGGCCGGCGATTCTGATGCCGAAACTCGCGCGGGCCACGGCGCCGGCCAATGGTGGATCTGGCGGCAACGGCACGCCGCCACAACACTGGCTTCTATCGCTATTCTCTCCGGCGGCAGATGACGCCGTGGACTGGTCGGGTGGAAGTTATTCCGTGACTCTCCGCGGCGGGCGTGTCGAGAGCACCGCCGGTTCGGGTAAAGAGAAAAAGCTGGTTCGAATGGTGACGGAAGGCTCCGTTATCGCATCGCCGGTTAGCCCGGTTGGCTCGGCTGTCAACGTGGCTCCTAACGACTTTCCGCATCCGGTGTACCGGTCAGGATTAGCGCTTGGCCTGCAATTGCCGGTGATCAACTTTGCGGCAGTTCCCGAGGAGCCGGTTCCCGTTCCCGAAGAAATACCGCCTGAACTTATCCAGGCCGCGGTGACCGAGGAAATGATCGCCGAGGATGAGGCGGCAGAAGAGACGGCGGAAGAGGCCGGTGGAGAAGCGTTGCCGGCGCCAGAGGAAGAACAAATAGAGCAGGTCGACGCCGTGGAATCGCCGGCCACTATCGATCTCGAAGAACTGCCCGCTTCGGGCATAGGGACGGGCCGCGAAGCAGAAGAGGCTGCAACGCCTGACCACGTCCCTCCGTTTGCGAGTGAGGGCATTCCAGAAGAACGCGAAGAAGAACCGGGTTCGGAGTTATCAACCGAAACCGACACTCCGGCATCCCAGAAATTGGATGAAGCGGAGGACAAGCATGAAATATAAGATCACAGCCCTTACTCCGCTATTGGTCGGTGGTGGCCAGGAACTCGCGCCTATCGACTACATGGTGTGGAAGGATCAAGTGAACGTGCTTGATCAGCCGCGCATTTTCAAGCTGCTGTCGCGCGGACCGCGGCTCGATGGCTACCTGGCGCAATTGCGCAGAGCGGACAAGCTGGATTTCGCCTCCTGGGGCGGTTTCGCGCAAAACTTCTCGGAGCGCCGGATTCCCTTCGAGCACACGTCCTCAACAGCCGTTTGGGATAAGACACACGCGGAATATCTGTTTATCCCGACATTCGCGGCAAATCACAAAGGCGCGTATTTGCCCGGGTCCGCGTTGAAGGGGGCGCTGCGAACGGGGCTTGTTTACACGCGATGGTCTCCCGCCACGATGGAAAAGCTGGCGGCATCGCTCGAAGGCGAGCGTCCGCCGCGGCGGCTTTCCGAAGGCCCGGAGATGACGGCGGGTGCATCGCAATCGCGTATTTTCGGGCTGGGAGATTCGGAATCTGTAGAGCGAAACGTCTTCAAGGTCTACATGACGCGCGTGGCGAACATCGACCTACGGCCGGGTTCTGCGCAGCTTAATTGGAAAGTGGCGGGACGCGGCAATGTTCCCAATAATCGAATTGCCGATGCCACGCCAGCGTTTGCCGAAATGGCAATTCCCGGTACGGAATTCCATGGCGAGTTGTTCGAGAGAAAGTTTCTGGAAGATCAGCAACTCTTGAAGGCTTTGGGCTGGCGCTCGGTTCCCGGCATCGACTTGTTTTTGAAGGCGGCTAACGAGTATGCGTCCGCGCAGTTGGAAATGCATGATCGTTTCGCGCAAGCTTCAGGTCTTCCGGCGCTTCAGCAATCCGTATCGAAATTGCGCGAGCAATTGGACCAAGCGAAAGGGATGCCCGATGCCTGTCTTCTTTGCATGGGCTGGGGCGGCGGATTTGTGTCCAAATCCGCGTTTCTGGGGACGGAGAGCGAAGCCTTTCGCAAAGTGCTGCGCACGGTTCCCGCATTTTCTCGCGCATTGAAAGAGGGCACGCCGTTTCCAAAGACGCGGCGCGTCGTTTTTGCGGCGGGCCAACCGGCCTATCTTGCTGGCTGGGTCAGAGCGCAATTCGGATAGGGCGAACCATCAGAGATGGTGGCGCGGGAGGCCGAATGCCGGCACGAATCTCCGCGCGCAGATGGTGTCTGCGCCACCATGGCCGCAACGGCTTCGCCGCTTAATCCGTGCCGATTCTCATGCGGTAGAACGAGCGCCAGACGAAGTACATGGCGATCAGCAGAAACAGGGCCGCGAGAAACCAGCCCAGCGCCGACTTGCCGCCTCCGGATAATGAAACAGCCAGTTCCACGGCAAGAAGTCCGAAGAGCGTTGTGAACTTAATGATGGGATTCAAAGCTACGGAAGAGGTGTCTTTGAAGGGGTCGCCAACGGTATCGCCGACTACGGTTGCGTCGTGCAGTTCCGTGCCTTTCTGTTTGAGTTCGGTTTCCACGATCTTCTTCGCGTTGTCCCATGCGCCTCCGGCATTAGCCATAAAGATCGCCTGATACAGCCCGAATGTTGCGATCGAGATCAGGTAACCGATGAAGAAGTACGGTTCTACAAACGCGAATGCAAGCGTGATGAAGAAAACGCACAAGAAGATATTGAACATGCCCATCTGTGCGTAGCGTGTGCAGATCTCCACTACTTTCTTGCTGTCAGTCACGGATGCCTTCGTGACGCCTTCCAACTTGATGTTCGCTTTGATGAATTCGACAGCCCGGTACGCGCCGGTGGTCACCGCCTGGGTGGATGCGCCGGTAAACCAGTAGACGACAGCACCGCCGGTGATCAGCCCAAGCAAGAACGGCGGATGGAGAATTGAAAGATTTGAGATGAGATTCGGCTGTAAGCCATTGGTAAGCGCAACGACGATCGAAAAGATCATGGTCGTTGCGCCGACAACTGCCGTGCCGATCAGAACCGGCTTGGCGGTCGCTTTGAATGTATTGCCGGCGCCGTCGTTTTCTTCCAGATTGTCCTTGGCAGTGCTGAAGTCCACATCGAATCCATAGCGCGTTTTGAGGTCCTGCTCGATGCCGGGGATCTGTTCAATCGTGGATAGTTCGTAGACGGACTGGGCATTGTCGGTGACCGGGCCATAGGAATCCACCGCGATCGTCACCGGACCCATCCCGAGAAAGCCGAAAGCCACCAGGCCGAACGCGAAGACCGCAGGCGCCACCATTACGCCGCCGAGGCCGGCCGTGCTTACACCGTAAGCCGTCGCCATTAACGCGACGATCGCCATTCCGAGCCAGAACGCGCTCATATTGCCCGCCACGAATCCGGAAAGAATATTCAGGGATGCGCCTCCCTCTCGAGAAGAATCCACTACCTCGCCGACGTGGATCGACTCCATGGACGTGAATACTTTTACCAATTCGGGTATGATGGCGCCGGCTAGCGTTCCGCAGCTAATCACGCAGGACAGCTTCCACCAAAGCGAGGGGTCGCCGCCGAGATCGGGCACCATCGCATAGGAGACGATGTATGTCCCGGCAATCGACACCAGCGACGTGATCCAGACAAGGCTGGTCAGCGGCGCTTCGAAATTCATCTTGTCCACGTTGCCGTACCGTTTCTTGGCGATCACGGCATTCAGCCAATAGGACGCGCCGGAAGTAACGACCATCATGACGCGCATGGCGAAAATCCAGACGAGAAGCTGGCTTTGCACGAGCGGGCTGTGTACGGCAAGCACGATGAAGGTGATCAGCGCGACGCCCGTCACGCCATAGGTTTCGAAGCCGTCGGCGCTCGGACCTACGGAATCGCCCGCATTGTCGCCCGTGCAATCGGCGATTACGCCGGGATTCCGGGCGTCGTCTTCCTTGATTTTGAAAACGATCTTCATCAGATCCGCGCCGATATCCGCGATTTTGGTGAAGATGCCGCCCGCGATGCGCAGCACGGCCGCCCCGAGCGATTCGCCGATGGCAAAGCCGATGAAGCAGGGGCCGGAATAATCGGAGGGGACGAAAAGCAAGATGATGAGCATCAAAATCAGCTCGACGCTCACCAGCAGCATGCCAATGCTCATGCCCGCCTTGAGCGGGATTTCGTGGCAAGGGAACGGCTTGCCGCGCAGACTGGCGAACGCAGTGCGGGAATTGGCGAACGTATTCACGCGAATGCCGAACCACGCCACTCCCGAGCTTCCGCAAATGCCGATCACGCTGAACAGCAGAATAATGAAGACCTTCAGAGCATCGAAACGCTGGAGCACTCCGAAATACACGATGATGATGATTCCGATAAAGATTTCGAGGACCACCAGGAACTTGCCTTGCGTGATCAGGTATGTCTTGCAGGTTTCGTAGATCAGCTCCGAAATCTCCAGCATCGATTCGTGCACGGGCAGATTTTTAAGCTGGCGGTAAACTACCAGGCCGAACAGAAGTCCAAGAGCAACGATGATGAAGCTATAGGCCAGCAGATACCATCCGTCGATGGCGCCCCCGAAGAACCTCGCCTGATGAAGGTCGGGTACGATGAGATTCGCTTCGCCGCTGGTTTTGTTCGGCTCTTGAGCCCATGAAAGCGCTGGAACGAGCAGAAACAGAATGAATGAAAGGCAAAGAAGCCGAGCTAGGCGTCCGCTGGCTACGATACCCGCTAAAAGCGGACCATGCATACAGCCCGTGCTCCGGCGAAAAGGTTTCAATGCGGTCTGCTGCGCGGGTTTCCGCGGCTCATTTGCCGCGGCATAAGGTGGCAAAAGCACTGGTTCGAATCCCCCCTGTCGACAAGTTCCGTAATGCGTGTTCTGCACGAATCATTGCAGAACTGAGCCCGTTTCCGGCTGGTCGGCCAGTTGCGCGCTCCCCTGAACGAAAGCAACAATAACATGCCGGATGGGGAAAACGGAAGTATGACGTGCGGGGAGAGCGGATTATTCGAGCGGACGAACGTCGCCCCGCGATACCGAAGGAGTTCACCTTCTGACATCGGGGGGCGAAGGGATCTTCAAAACTTCGAAACGGCTAGCTGATGCTCCAGCCCTTGCGGAACGAAGGTTTCAAAAGCTTGTCCGCCTCTGAATTGTTCGTGATACGCATCTTTTCGTTATCCCATTCGAGCTTGGTCTGGAGCCGCACGGCGAGTACGCCGAGGTTGATCCATTGGGTGAATGGCGCGGAAATGCTGAAATTCGAGCATGCCGGACGGCCGCCCTTGCATGCGCGAATCCAGTCACGGTAGTGGCCCGGAGAGCGTTCCAGAAATTCCGGGGGAAAGCGGTAGTCGCGCATCTTCTCGACGGGGAGCAGGCGTGTGTATTCGCCGTAGGTGCCCGTCGTGATCATGCCCTTGTCGCCGATAAACAGGCTGCCGTTGCTGCCTTGGGATATCAGGCGGCCTACCTTTTGATCGAGCTTTGCGTTGGGATCGGTGGACTGCGGCTGCGGCGGTGGCTGGGGGTTCGGTTCTTCGTTTTCCGGTCCAGGCTGGAAATAGGCTTGCGTGAATATGCCGCCTTGTATTTCAGGTAAGTGCTCGATGGGATCCTGATCCATTGCGCCCCGCTGGTTCTTTCGCAAGTCGCCGAGAACTTCTCCTTTGGGCACGCCTGGAATATCGGGCTGCTCTTGCATGCCGCTATGCCAGAAGATTTTCACCGGCGGCATGGAGCCGCGGGCCGGAAAATCGAACCGGAGGACCGCTTTTGTCGGGTAATAGTAGTCGCTATGTCCTTCCAGCTTGACGCATTCGACGCTGGTTGGGGCGCCGAGCCGCAGGGCCATATTGGGGGCTCCCAAGATGTGACAAGCCATATCCCCAAGTGCGCCGGAGCCGAAATCGTAGAATCCGCGCCAGCTAAAGGGCAGATATTTATCGCTATACGGGCGATCCTTCGCAATGCCGAGCCATAAATCCCAATCGAGAGTGCTCGGGACAGGAGAAGGGGGCGGAAGGTCGGGGATGCCTTGCGGCCAAACGGGGCGGTTTGTCCAGGCGTGCACTTCGGTAACGTTGCCGATTTCACCGGCCCAGATCATTTCAGCGCACTGGCGTGTTCCTTCGTTCGAATAACCCTGGTTCCCCATCTGGGTGGCGACGCCATATTTCGCCGCCGCCTCGGCGAGTTCGTGGCACTCCCAGATGGTATGGGCCAATGGCTTCTGTACATAGACGTGCTTTCCACGTTCCATGGCCCATGTTGCCGCAGTGGCATGCATGAAGTCCGGGATGGTGACAATTACGGCGTCAATGTTCTTCTCTTCTTTGTCGAGCATCACGCGGAAATCTTTGTATTTGGGAACTTGCTCGTATTCCGTGTAGATCTTTTTCGCGCGGTTCTCATCGACATCGCATAGCGCTACGATGTTTTCCGTGTGGGCACACGCGTGGATATCGCTTGCGGCCTTTCCGCCCGCGCCGATCGAAGCGATATTCAGTTTCTCGTTAGGCGATTTATAGCCCAACATCTTCAAGGATGGCTTGCTGCCGAAGCCGGCGATGGGGACTGCGCCAGCCAGTAAGCTGCCATAGAAGAAATGTCGTCGCGTTACTCCACTGCGTTTCAAAACGGGCCTCCGGATTGTGAATCGGGATCGGATATCTATCCCGGTTTCCATCTTACGCCCTTTAGAAACCGGCCCGGCGACGGGCGCCTCGTTCGCTTCGCGCAACACTGATTGGTGGAGGCCACATGAAGATTGGACTGTATAGCATTACCTACCTGGGCGTCTGGTACGACGGAGCGGCGCTTACGTTGGATGAGGTGATTAGGCGTGCGGCGAAGTTCGGCTACGATGGCGTTGAGATCGACGGCAAGCGGCCGCATGGGCATCCGATGGATATGCCCGCTTCGCTGTGTCGCGAGCTTCGCCAGATGGCGAGCGATGCCGGTACCGACATCTATGCAGTTGCCGCTAACAACGATTTTTCCAGTCCCATTAGTGAGCACCGCGAGAGTCAATTGGGCTACGTGAAAGACCTGATTCGAATGACGAGCGATCTCGGAGCGGGCACGCTTCGCGTTTTTGCCGCCTGGCCGGGTGTTCATAAATCACCGCGGACCAGCCCCGCTTATGAGGTCACCGAGCGCATCTGGGCGGAAACGCATAAAGAATTCCTGGCGGAGCAGATCTGGGACTGGTGCCGTGACGGATTGATCGAGTCGGCGCGCTGGGCCGCAGAAGCTGGAATTGTACTGGCCTTACAGAATCACCCCGCTGTGATCGACAACTATCACGATATGTTGCGCATGATTCGGGAGGTGAACTCACCCAACCTGAAAGCGGCATTCGACGCGCCGATGGCGAATAAGCAAGGAGTCACCCGGATGCGCGATGCAGCAGTCGAAGTCGGATCTCTTCAAGTTCTCACTCACTTCGGAGGTGAATACGAGGAAAGCCCCGATGGCGAGGTACAAGGATTTGTACGGTGGCGCGACGGGCGGCTGACTCCGGAAAACTTCTATTCGGATTTCGCCGCCGGAATGCTCGATATCGGATATAAGGGCTACACCGGCTACGAGCTTTGCCATCCTCTGCCGTTGACAAATGGAAAACTGGCCCGCATCGATTTCGTAGATAAAAATGCATGCCTTGCCGCGAAATTCATGCGAGGCGTTCTCAATAAAGCGTGTGCCGATTACGCAGCAGTGGCTGTTCCTTCACTTCCCTAATCCTATACACGACGCATTTTCATTTGACAAGTGCGCCCATTGCCGAAGCGGGCGCACTGTGATTTCTCCTCGGTTATCCGATCCCGATGGGTCGAGTCGTATGAGTTGACACCGCATACGGCGTTATGACCGGAAGGAGAACAGATATGGCATCCATGCCGGACAAGCGCGACGAAGTTTCAATTCCGGTGATTGCGGAGGAGGCGAACGCGTCGACCCGCCAAGTCGTAACTGGCGGCGTGCGAGTTACTAAGTCCGTTGTTCCTCACGAGGAGATCATCGAGCAGGAGCTTATCAGGAATAGTGCCGAGATTCGCCGGGTGCAGATGAATCGCCGCATAGACGGGCCGCAGAAGGCGCGGGAGGTCGATGGCACATTAATTGTGCGTGTCGTGGAAGAAGTGCTCGAAATTCAGAAAGTCTGGATCCTTAAAGAAGAAATCCATATCGGCCTCCGCGAGAAACACGAAATCCATCGTGAATCCGTAACTCTCGAGCGGGAGGAAGCGCGGGTCGAGAAACTCGACGAAACGGGGCAGGTGGTTACAGAAGCGGAGCCGGTCGAGCCTCCGCCGGCTTCGCCTTTCGAACCGCCCGCCGAGAGCGACACACGGGCTACCGGAATATCAGGACGCTCGATACTCGATCCGGAACGGAGCGGAGCAAGATTTCGCAAGCGATCGATTCTGGCCAATCGCAAGCCCAAACCGTAGCTACTTATCGCCGAGGCGCGGAAGTGCGGGCTTTCGATAGAATTGAGACGGCTGGTTCATCACCGCGCGTTGAGGTGTATCAGCCGCCTTGGTTGAGCGGAGCGCGAAGCAATTTGACAGGCACATGCTGAGTACGGCCGTCCCGGAATATGGTCAAGTCCAGAGTGTCGCCCACGCGCTTCTTCGCCAGTAGCCTAACAACCGAATCTTCGCGTTGTACCGGTTGGCCATCGGCGGCCAGAATGAAATCGCCGCCAACACCGATCTGGGTGTTGCCGACGACAACGAGTCCGCGCGCCGCGCGCAAGCCGGCAGCCTCCGCGGAACTGTTCTGCTGAATCGTCTGAATCAGGAGTCCCCCGCGCGTCGGAAGATTCAGAGCGGCGGCGAAATCGCCGGCAACGAACATCGTCGTAACACCGAGGCTTGGCCGTTCGGTGACGCGTCCGGCGCGATAATCGTCAACCAGCGCTTTCGCCCGATTAATCGGTAGAGCGAACCCGATGCCGATATTATTCTGACCCAAAATTGCCGTGTTGATGCCAATGACGCTTCCGTAGCTGTCGAGAAGCGGTCCACCACTATTCCCGCCGTTAATTGCAGCATCGGTCTGGATCATACCTTCCAGCCGCCCGCCCTCATTGCTTTGAATGGAACGGCCAATGGAACTGACTACACCCGTGGTCAGTGTTCCTTCGAGCCCAAACGGATTTCCGATCGCCAGCACTTTTTGTCCCACCTGCAACTTATCTGAATCGCCAAGCGGCAGATAGGGAAGCGGTTTTCGTGGCTCGATCTTGATCAGCGCCAGATCGTCCGAGCGGTCGATGTCCAGGCTGCGCGCATTGTAGCGGGTCTGGTCGTCGAGAGTCACCTGAATCTGCCGCCCTCCCGAGATCACGTGGTAGTTCGTAACGATAAATCCGTCGGCGTTGATCGCGAATCCTGATCCTAGATTCTGGGATGTATAGGGCTCAAGAAAGAAATCGCGCCGCACCGTTGTACTTGTGATGTACACGGTAGCAAGCCGGGCTTTCTTATAGATGTCGATATTGTTCTGCTCGTCTGAACTAAGGCCGGCGCCTCTCACGGCCGCCGGTTCCGACCAATTGGCGGCTCGGCGCAGGAATGGCTCCGCGAGCGAGCGCAAGCTCCACCGGGAGCCTGAAGTCAACCAGATAAATAGGCCGCCCAGCAGCAGTGTCAACGCGACAACGCGCAATAGTGTCCTCATGTTCGCTCCGCATACTGCTTCAAATCGAGGTATATCTCCCTCACGCTTGCGGCCGTATCCTCTTTCGTGTGGTCGGTGTCTACAAGGTAATGAGCGAAGCGCCGGTTCTCCTCGATCGGCATTTGATTTCCCAGCCGCCTCAGCACCTGTTCCCGCGTAACGTGGTCGCGTTTGATGGCGCGAGCAATTTGAGTCTCAAGCGAACAGTAAGTCACAATGATCCGATCATAGTCGCGATAGCGTCCCGTTTCTATCAAAATAGCCGCTTCCACGACAACAATGCCCAACGGGTCCTCTGCGGCGTACTCGCCGATCAGTTTCTCTTCCAGGCGGAACACAGCCGGGTGTATCAGATCTGTCAATCGATCCAATAGCACGCGGTTTTGAAACACGATATCCCCCAAAGCCTTCCGGTCGATCATGCCATCAGATTGCAAGATGCCCGGGCCGAACAGTTGAATTGCAGGTCCATACGCCTCACCGGATGGCAACAGCGTCTCATGACCCAGTCTGTCGGCATAGATCAAGCGACAGCCAAGCTGCTCCAGTTCCGCGGCGACGAAGCTCTTGCCGGTCGCGTAGCCCCCAGTCAACCCTACTCGCAACATGGGACGTCCGTTCTTATGAATGTGTCAGGCAAGATGCTGTTCAGCGAGAGAAACCGTATTGGACATCAGCATAGCGATGGTCAGCGGGCCAACTCCGCCTGGCACGGGCGTATAGGCGCTCGAAATTTCCGCCATTGCTCTGGGATCAACGTCACCCACCAGGACTCTGCCGTTCTTAGCGAAGGCGGCCAGGCGCTTCTCATCATGCGCAAAGATGCGGTTGGCTTCGGTCTCGTCCGTAATGCGATTCATGCCGACGTCCACGACGACCGCGCCGGGATGGATGAAATCGCGCGTGAGGAGAGCGGGACGGCCGATCGCCGCAATCAATATATCGGCGCGGCGGCATTCGGAGGCAAGGTCGGGAGTTTTCGAATGGCAGATCGTGACGGTGGCGTTTTCGTGGAGCAGCAAGAGAGCCATCGGCTTGCCGACGATGTCGCTACGTCCGACCACAACGGCCCGCTTGCCCTCCACTCTAATTCCGTATCGCTTCAGCATCTGCATGATGCCCGCCGGCGTGCACGGGCGAGGCGCCGGCCGATTTGTCACCAGGTTGCCTACGTTAAGGGGATGAAATCCATCGGCATCTTTCGCAGGATCGACCGCCAGCAATATGCGTGGCGCATCCACTTGCTTTGGCAGAGGCATCTGCACAAGAATGCCATCCACGTCTTCATTACGATTCAGGCTCTCGATGAGCTCTAATAATTCAGCGGTGGTAATCGAGGCAGGAGGCGTCTGCTGGAAACCACGGATACCAAGATCTTGACAGGCTTTCACTTTGCTGCGGACGTAGATCTCCGATGCCGGATTGTCGCCCACCAGGACAACCGCCAAGCCGGGCGCGCGACGATTCCGCGTTAGCGAGTCGATGCGGGGCTTGAGCTCCGCGAGAATCTGCTCGTTGATCTTGCGTCCGTCCAATATGAGGGCGCTCATAAGACGAGGATACTGAACGTGGCCTGCGATCGCGCTTATATGAGACGTTACGATGCTTCATAATCGCTGGCAAGCGCGGCAAAAGTGTGTGCCGCGCTGCGCGATGACAATGCGCCGGATTGGCTGCCCACAACGCGCGCATGGCAGTCCGGTTCTTCCGTAAACCTGATGCAATGTTTGAAACTCGCCGCGGGCGCCGCTGCCGTCGACATAATCGGAGATGGAGGAACCGCGGAGCGAAATCGCGAGTTCAAGAATACGGCGAATGGAGTCGTACAGCGTGCGAGCACGCTTGCGCGACAGGCGATTGGCGGGAGTACTTGGGTGAATGCCCGCCGCAAATAGAGCCTCGTCCGCGTAAATGTTGCCGACGCCGGCGAGAAAGCGCTGGTCGAGCAGCAATGCCTTCACACGGAGCCCTCGTGCGTGCAGACGTTTCTCAAACTCTTCAAACCCGATATCGAGAGGTTCAGGTCCCAGCTCGGCGATGTTCTTCGGAATGGTCGAATAAAACTCCACGCGGCCGAACTGGCGGACATCGTCGTAGACGAGAATCGCGTTGGCGAGCTTAATTACCGCGCGCGTGTACGGTGTGGTCTCAGCGTTCCACAGCAGCTTTCCTGTCATGCCGAGGTGGATGTGAAGCAGGCCGCGATCCAGGTGAATCAAAATGTGCTTGCCGCGCCGTTCCATCTTTTGAATGACGGCGCCACGCAGCGCCTTCGATGTCGCGGCGAACCCTTGGCGAGTTACTCGCTTCGAGGTGAATGAGGCTTCACGAATCGCCTGCCCGCTCACGCGTTCGGCGAGCGACCGTACGACGGTTTCGACTTCTGGAAGTTCCGGCAACGTCTTTGCTATTCCTCGTTATTCGATAAAGATGCTGCCGTCGCGAATGGCGCCGCAAAACCCGTGACTCGAATCGGCAGCATGTCTTCAGCATAAAAGAGCGGTCTTCGACTGCCGCACATTTCGGTGGCGCCGTAACCCAAATTACTCGTACTAACCGAATGGCCCTCTGCGCGTCAATGCATAGAATTGTCTTTACATGGCGACGCGGGTCAGTGTAATCGTTCCAGTCATCGATTCCGGCACTCTATTAGCTGAGTGCCTCGCGGCGCTCGATCGGCAGACCTTCCGCGATTTCTCGGTGATCGTTATGACCGCGGCCGATTCAATACCCTCTCCAGGCATGGGCGCCCTTGGCTTCCCTCTGGAATTAATGAAGATCGAGCCCGGCGCTGGATTTGGCGCTGCCGCCAATCAGGCTTTGCAGAGTAGTGAAAGCCCCTATATCGCGACGTTGAGCGCCAGTGCAATTCCCGAACCGGAGTGGCTGGGCAGTCTGGTGGAGGCACTCGATCGAGAGTATGAGATCGGTTCTTGCGCTTCCCAGGTGCGATTCGAGGGCGAATTGAATCCAATACTTTACTCCGCCGGAATTTGGATCGCGAGAGATGGTTCCTCGAAGGAGCGGGGTTTCCGGCTGGCAGCCGCGGAGTATGCCCGGAACAGTGAGACCTTATGTCCGTGCGGGTGTGCGGCAATCCACAAGCGCGAGATGCTCGCGGATGTTGGCGGGTTCGATGACGCCTGCACGCCCGATGGCGAAGACCTCGATTTGGGAATGCGAGCGCGCTGGGCCGGATGGCAAAGCTGGTATGCGGCAAAAGCGGTAATTCGGTACACATCTCCGAACGCGAACAGCCGCGGCCAAGCCGGCTATTTCCGTGAGCGAAACCGTTTGCACGCCGTGATCAAAAATTTGCCGTTTCGCGATCTGCTGCTGGTCCCACCTGCGGAACTGTTGCGCTATCTCTTTGCCGCGATGCGACGGCGCCGGAAGGAGTCGCGGCCGCAACTGGGGTGGTTTGTTGTGCAAGCGCACATCGCAACCATCGGAGAGTTGCCCCGGCTTTTACGCGCGCGCCGATCGATGAAGCGGCGCATGACTGCCGAGCAAATGCGGCATGCGCTTGCGCGCCATCGGGTCTCGCTTTACGAGAGCGCTCATCGTTAGCACCCCCGGGTGGTCACGCTTTTCATGCCTCGCAAATGAAAAAGCCCGTTGCAGCATGCAGCTGAACGGGCCTCTTAAACAATGCCGCTATCAGCGGCGAGAACTATTTCTTTTTCTTGGTTGCCGTCTTTTTTACGGCTTTCTTGGTCGCCTTCTTCGGCGCTGCCTTCTTTGCCGCCTTCTTGGTTGCTTTCTTTACTGCGGTTTTCTTGGTTGCCATAGTGAATCTGAAATTCTCCTTCAAACAATTTGGTACTGCTTTGTTCCAATATTACGGCAAACGTCTCTACGAATCCAGAAGAAAGTTTCAGGAGGGCTTGTGCTCAGAGAGTGTTTGCGCATATCCGGCACACGAGTGAACGGGCAGGCGCGGGTATTTTGAGAACCGCTTGTCGCTGAAGCTGAGGCGGCAAAGGACAAAGCGGGAACCACGATCGGAAATAACTTCACGTGCATGGACGCAGCTTGCACAGAGGCCCCGAACCCGCTCGATTTCATCTGTCGACTTTGCACTCACGATCTCAATTCTCGCAGCAAGCCTTCTCGAAGAGGCCGTGTTTATTGATTGCCGCTGTTATCCTGAGAAGGAATAAGAAGAGGTTCTTTTGTCTCGAATCGCATTCGCATTCCGTAGCTTCTTTTCGATTCTCTTTGGAGGATCGCTGCCCGAAGACATAGCGCGGGAGTTCGGCTATACAAAGATCAAGCCCGTGGCCGCCACTCCTCCCATCGATCTTCCCAAGGCGAGCGATGGCGCTTTGCAGATCCTTTCGATTCTGCAACGCGATTCTCGCCTGATCGATTTTTTAATGGAGGATGTCGCCGGCTACTCCGACGATCAGATTGGAGCTGCCGTGCGCAATCTTCATTCCGATTGCAGGAACAGCCTCACGCGCCATGTCACACTGTCGCCGGTAATAGACGGAGTGGAGGGGACGTATCAGAAGCTCGACGCGGCGAAGGCGCCCGATCCGAATCGGATCAAACTGCTCGGCAACGTGCCCGCCAGTGGAAAGGCTTCAGGCGGAACTCTCCGCCACCGGGGCTGGGCTGTCAGCGCCGTAACGCTGCCGCCGGTAGGGAAACAGGACCTGAAGGTAATCGCGCCTGCTGAAATCGAGATCGAATAAACGCACACTATGCAGCAGTACATACTTGGAATCGATCTCGGCACAACTAACAGCGCTCTGGCGTTTGTAGAGACTGCGGCGGATGAGGCGGTTGTCAATCTCTTTTCAATTCCCCAACTGGTGAATCCGGGCGAAGTGGGGGTGGAAACGCTTTTGCCTTCGTCCTTATATATTCCCGGGCCGTCCGAATTTGTGGAAGGCGCGCTTGCGCTGCCTTGGGACGAGCGGCCATCTTATATAGTCGGACGGCTCGCGCAGAAGCGCGGGGTGGAAAACGCAACTCGTCTGGTAAGCTCGGCGAAATCCTGGCTATCCAGCCAGAATGCAGATCCGACCGAGCCTCTCCTTCCGCTCGCCGCGCCGGAGGGAGTTGCAAAGGTATCGCCGCTTGAGGCATCGCGGCAATATCTGCTGCATATTAAATCGGCCTGGGACCAGCAGCACTCCGAGGCTAAGCTCGATCAACAGATTGTGTTCATTACGGTGCCGGCATCGTTCGATGCGGCCGCGCGCGAATTGACGCAACGTGCCGCGAAGCTGGCGGCGTACGGCGATGTCACTGTTCTCGAAGAGCCGCAGGCGGCGTTTTACGCCTGGATCGCACGAAACCCGAACTGGCGCGAGCAGGTGAAACCAGGCGATTTGATTCTGGTTGTCGATATTGGCGGAGGAACCACCGACTTCACGTTAATTGCGGTCACCGAAAAAGGCGGCGAACTGCAACTGGAACGCGTCGCCGTCGGCGAGCATATTCTGCTGGGCGGCGACAATATGGATCTGGCGCTTGCGCGCCATGTCGAACGGCAACTCGCTGAGAAGAACACAAAGCTCGATGCCGTGCAGTTTCATGCTCTGTGGCAGCAGTGCCGCGCCGCAAAGGAGAAGCTGCTCTCGCCTGAAGGCGGCGCCGAATTTCCAATTGCCATTTTGGGGCGTGGCACGGGTCTGATCGGAGGCACCGTTCGAGCGAAGCTGACTCGCAACGAAGTCCGCTTGCTTCTCCTCGACGGGTTTTTCCCGGAAGCTCCTCCCGATGCGGCGCCGCAAAAGCAGAGGCGCGCCGGGCTGCTCGAAGCCGGGTTGAATTATGCCTCCGACCCCGCCGTG
This sequence comes from Bryobacterales bacterium KBS 96, assembly GCA_000381625.1. GTDB lineage: Bacteria > Acidobacteriota > Terriglobia > Bryobacterales > Bryobacteraceae > KBS-96. The sequence continues at coordinate 3,091,039 of KB906767.1, read as the reverse complement.
ACCAAACATCTCGCGCAGTTTCTCCGGCAGGCGGCCAAGAACACCGGCGAAGGTGGAATTGCGAAGCCCACTCACTTGCTTTTCAATGGAGGTGTACTGCAGGCCGCTGCCATTGAGGAGCGTGTGGCGGAGGTTCTGCAGAATTGGGTCGCGCAAGCGGGCGCGCCGCGTCTGACGGTGCTCGAAAATGAGACGAAACAAAGCGACCTGATGCACTCAGTTGCTCACGGCGCCGCGTATTATGGCCTTGCACGCAGCGGCAAAGGGGTTCGGATTCGCGGAGGCGTGCCCCGCACGTACTACGTCGGCATCGAGAGCCCCATGCCCGCCGTGCCGGGAGTGGCGGCTCCGATGAAAGCGCTGGCCGTGGTTCCCTTCGGGTTGGAAGAAGGCTCTAAGGTGGAGCTGCCGCAGCGGAAGTTTGCACTAGTTGTCGGCGAGCCCGCGGAGTTCCGCTTTTTTTCATCTCTGTCCCGCAAAACCGATGCCCCCGGGACCATGATTGACGAGATAGGCGACGATTTCGAAGAACTGGCGCCGATTGAAGTCTTTCTTCCGGCGCAGGAGAACGACGGGCGAGGCGAGGAGATCGTTCCGGTGACTCTCGAAAGCGATGTGACAGAAACCGGCATACTCGAGTTGTGGTGCGTCGCGAAAGACGGCCGCCGCTGGAAACTCGAGTTCAATGTACGGGAGCGGCATGCCGCATGAAAGTCGGCATCGACTTAGGGACAACTAACTCGGCGCTAGCTTATATCGATCCGCAGGAAGCGGCGGAAGCGGATTATCCTCCCATCCACACGCTTCCGATTGAGCAACAAGTAGATGCGAACCGCCGTGCCGCGCTCCGGACACTGCCGTCGTTTCTTTACCTGAGCGACCCGCCGGTTGTCGGCGCATGGGCTCGCGAGCAAGGCGCGCTCGTGCCAACGAAGACGGTGCATTCGGCGAAATCGTGGCTTTCCAATTCCGAAGTGGACCGTACGGCGAAGATTCTGCCTTGGGATTCCGAAGAAGCGGGCCGCGTGCTTTCGCCGGTTGAGGCCTCATCGCGCTATCTCGCGTATCTGCGGCATGCCTGGGAATCGGCGAAGGACGTTCCGCTGACTGAACAGGACGTTGTGCTTACCGTGCCGGCGAGTTTCGATGAAGAGGCGCGCGAACTCACTGTTGAAGCTGCGCGTTCGGTCGGCATTGAAAAGCTCACTTTACTTGAAGAACCGGCGGCTGCCTTCTACGCGTGGATCTCGATGCATCTGGCGCGGTCGAATAAAGAACTATTCGACGGCCAGATTGTCCTGGTCTGCGATGTAGGAGGCGGTACAACCGATTTCACGCTGATTCGTGTGGAACGTGAAGGGGACCGCGTCCAGTTTACGCGGACGACAGTTGGTCGGCATTTACTGCTCGGTGGCGACAATCTCGACCTGACGCTTTCCTGGCTGGCGGAGTCGAAGCTCGGCAGATCGCTATCTCTGCGGCAGCGGAGCGCTTTGCGCCGGCAGTGTTCGAGCGTGAAGGAACAGATGCTGATTCCCGGCGGTCCGGCCAGCGCCGAGATCACCGTGGTGGGCGCCGGCTCTGCGCTGATCGGCGGAACATTAAAGGCGACAATCGCCCGTGATGAAGTCCTGGAACTCGCGCTCGACGGATTTCTGCCGCCTTGTAATCTCAACGATAAACCGCAGCAAGACAAACAGAGTGTGTTCCGCGAGCTGGGTTTGCCCTTTGTTTCAGATCCGGCGATCACGCGCCACCTCGCCGCTTTTCTGTCGACCGCTCCGGAAGCGCAAAACGGAGTTGACGCGATTCTCTTCAATGGAGGCTTCTTCATTCCGGCTGTATTTCGGGACCGTGTCCGCGATGTCGTCGAACACTGGTATGGGCGGCGCCCTCAGGTATTCGAAAATCAGGATCTGGACCTTGCGGTTGCAATTGGAGCTGCCTATTACGGATATGCGCGCACGACCGGCAGCGGCGTCCTGGTGCGTGGCGGCTTGCCGCGCTCCTACTTCCTTGGGCTTCAAGAGGATAATCCTGAAGCGGTTCGCGCGGTCTGCCTTGTGCCGCGCGGGTCCGAAGAAGGGCAAGAGATTCGCTTAGAGCAGACGGATTTGCAACTTGTGGCCAACAAGCCGGTTGCGTTTCGCTTGTATAGTTCGCTTCTGCGGACGGAAGATCGTCCGGGTGACGTCGTGAGCTTTCCGGTTCCTGAGAATGCGACCGATCCCGCGTCGGAGCCACGGCTTCACGCGCCGCTACATGCCGTTATCCGCTTCGGCAAGGGCGGGGAGAAATTGATTCCGGTGATTGTCGGAGCCCGCTTGAGCGAGGTGGGCACGCTCGAAGCGTGGGCCGAATCGAGAATCAGCGAGCATCGATGGCGGCTGCAGTTTCAACTTCGGAAATCATCCGGCGACACCGAAGGCGTTCAGACGGGCGCCGTGCGTTCCACCGCCGTTGTCAGCGAGGAAGCGCAACGCCGAGCCGAAGAGTTACTCAACCACGTGTTCGGGTCGGCCGCTTCGGAAATCGCGCCGGAGCAGCTACCTTCACACATGGAGCAAGTGCTTTCACTCGGACGTCAATCGTGGCCGCTTGCGATCATTCGTGCGTTCGCCGATAAGCTGCTGGTCCTCAGCGACGGGCGGCGCAAGAACGCCGCGCATGAAGCGCGATGGCTGAATTTGGCCGGCTTTTGTCTGCGGCCCGGGTTCGGATTTCCCGGTGATGAATTTCGAATCGAGCAGATACGCAGGATCTATTCAGGCGGCGTAACGTTCGGCAACCAGGTGCAATGCGAAGTGGAGTGGTGGGTCTTCTGTGGACGGCTCGCCGGCGGTTTTAACCGTAACCAGCAGGCCGACATCTTTCAGCGGCTTGCGCCCACTTTGTTGCCGAAGCAGAAACGAAAGCAACGCGTCAATCCAAGCCTCCTGCGTGAAATGTGGCGCACGGCAGCCAGTCTCGAATTGCTGCCGCAACAGACCAAGGTGCAACTCGGCGACGCGCTGATTGCAAAACTAAAGCAGAACGAAATGGTTGAGACTTGCCTTTGGTGCCTCTCGCGTCTGGGGGCTCGAGTGTTGTTCCGCGGGCCCATCAATCAGGTGGTCTCGCCGTCGGTGGCAGCCCGCTGGGTGGAAACAATTCTTGCAAGGCCGCACACGCCGGCGCTGCTGGAAGCAGCGATCGAGATGTCACGCCAAACCGGAGACAGCGCTCGTGATTTGCCGCCTGGAACCCTGCAATTAGTCCGCCGCGCCTGCGAAGCAAGCCCCGACCAGGCGCGCCTGCTCCGAAGGCTTACCGGCGAAGAAGATGCGCTGGCGGCATCGAGCAGAACATACGGCGAGGCGTTGCCCGAGGGATTGGTGCTGGCAGGCGCCGCTCAATAACGCAAACTCATGCGCGAAACGGATCTTATTCGCATGATTCGAGGCTTCGCGCAACAATTGCCCGGCAGGACCGGCCTAATACAAGGCGTTGGCGACGACTGCGCCGTGCTACGGCCGAGGCCCAACGAAGATCTGGTTTTCACCACGGATTTCGTGATTGAAGATCGGCACTTCACGACGGATACTCACACGGCGGGCGATGTCGGACATAAAGCGCTTGCCCGAAGTCTTTCGGATTTGGCGGCCATGGGCGCCGAACCGGTCTTCTGTCTCGTATCGCTGGCCTTCCCGCAAAAACTGACTCAGCATTGGTTGCGTGGCTTCTACAAAAGTCTGATGGATCTTGCCGGGCGCTACAAAATTGCGCTTGCGGGCGGGGATCTTGCTCGTTCGGAGCGAATCACAGTGGACGTGATGTGTTGCGGGCGGACGGCGCGCGGCAGAGCTATGCTGCGCAGCACCGCGCGCCCTGGCGATTCCATTTGTGTTACTGGCGAACTCGGCGGGGCCGCGGCTGGACTCGCGGTAATGCGTGGAGCAAACTGGCGGCGGCAGAAACGTCCTCAACCGCGTATCGAGGCTGGGTTGAAGCTGCGTACGATTGCGACGGCCGGAATGGATCTCAGCGATGGCTTATCGCTGGATCTCTATCGCTTGTGTGAAGAATCGAAGTGCGGCGCGACGCTCGACGGCCGGCTGCCGATTGCGAAAGGCGCCTCGCTCGAGCAGGCACTGCACGGCGGCGAAGATTACGAGCTCTTGTTTACCGTTGCTCCACAGTTGCGAATCCCAAAGAAGATAGCTGGGCTGCCCGTCACTCGCATCGGCGCGATCACGAACACACCGAGGAAAATCACCTTGGCCGGCGAGCCGCTTCGGCCGCTTGGCTTCGATCATTTTCGATGACATCCACCGAACCAAATCCAATTCTTGATCTGATAGAAGCGTTCCGACGATCTAAGACGATGTTTACCGCCGTGTCGTTAGGCGTCTTCGACCGGCTTGTCGTTCAGTCCGCCGCCGCCGCGGAACTGGCTATGGCGCTCGACTGTGATGCCGACGCGCTTACACGGCTACTCGACGGTTGCGTCGGATTGGGACTGCTGGCGCGCGAAGGCGCCCAATATGCAAATACTCCAATCAGTTCTCGATACCTCGTTTCCGGCAGCCCGGACACCTTGGCCGGATACATTGTTTATTCGGACAAGAGTCTCTACCCGTTGTGGTCGCATCTCGAAGAAGCGGTGCGCGAAGGAACGAATCGATGGGAACAGACGTTCGGCAGCCGGGATTCTCTGTTTGCGCATTTCTTCCGCAGTGAAGAATCGAGCCGCGGCTTTTTAGGTGGTATGCATGGTTTCGGCCGTATCTCGTCGAATCGGATAATCCAGACGTTCGACTTGAGTCCATTTAAGCGTCTCGTCGATCTGGGTGGAGCGACTGGCCACCTCTGCATCGCCGCCTGCAGCGTCTATCGCGACATGGTGGCGACTGTATTCGATCTGCCGCAAGTAGAGCCCTATGCCCGCGAGCATATCGAGGAAAGTTCGTTAACCGGTCGTATCAGGTTTGTTGCGGGCGATTTCTTTAGCGACGAATTACCGCCTGCCGATTTGTATTCGCTTGGCCGTATTCTTCACGACTGGAGCGAGGACAAGGTCCAACGCTTACTCCGAAAGATTTACGCCGCGTTGCCGCCCGGCGGCGGCCTTTTGATTTCCGAAGCGCTTCTGAACGAAGACCGCTCAGGGCCGGTTTTCGCGCTCATGCAGAATTTGAACATGCTTGTCTGCACCGATGGCAAGGAGCGTGCTTGTTCCGACTACCGCGCGCTGCTTGAACCAGCGGGTTTTCGGGCCATCCAATGCCGCCGGACCGGAACGGTTCTGGATGCCGTGCTGGCGAGAAAACCGTAAGCAGGCTGGAGCCGCATGCGACATAATAGGCGACAATGCGCACGTTTACCGCTGTTCTTTTGCTGCTTGGAACCTCATTAATTATGAATGCTGCCGTAACGATTGAGAAAACGCCATACGATGGCTGGCCGAATTGCTACCGGATCACGAACGGAGACGTAGAACTGATCGCCACGAGCGACGTTGGGCCGCGCATCATGCGCTATGCCTTCGTGGGCGGGAAGAATGTCTTTGTCGAATTCAAAGAACAGCTCGGAAAATCGGGAGAGAAGCAGTGGATGATGCGCGGTGGGCACCGCCTGTGGGCAGCGCCCGAATCCATTCCCGACACCTATGCTCTCGACAACGGCCCGGTCAAGGCGACCGTGAAGGGCGACGTGATCTCTTTTGTTCAGCCTGTCGAGCCAGAGACCGGGCTTCAGAAAGAGATCACCATTAAGCTCGCGCCGTCCGGAACCGACGTCGAGGTCATTCACAAGATCACGAATACCCTGGCCAAACCCCGGCATCTTGCCGCGTGGGCGCTCACGCAGATGGCGCCAGGAGGAATGGCCATCGCGGGCTTTCCTCCGCGGGGAAGCCACGATGAAATTCTGGCTCCCACGAATCCTCTGACGATGTGGGCCTATACGGATTTTTCGGATAAGCGCTGGGTGTTCACAAAGAAGTACATCGTCCTGAAGAACAACCCGAAGGTGAAGGAATCGCAAAAGGCCGGCTTGTTCAACTCGCATACATTCGCCGGGTATCTGAACGGGGGCCAGTTGTTCGTGAAGCAATCCGACGCGCCGGGCAAGCCCGAAGGTTATCCCGATTTCGGGTGCTCGTTCGAAATGTATACGGATAATAAGTTTCTGGAGATGGAAACGCTTGGCCCGCTGGCGACTCTTGGACAGGGCCAGTCCGTGACACATACGGAACGTTGGTCGCTGGCAAAGGGCGTAAAGCTGAATTCGATCAGCGACGAAGAACTTGACCGGGTGTTCAAACCTTTAGTGAAATAGGCCATTCTGAGGAGACCGCTTTTGCGCTTCACTGTTTTGCTCATCGTGCTTGCCATGGCGCCAATATCTATTTTTGCGGCGCAGGCGCCTAGTCGCGATTACGCCAGATCGATGGTTATCAGCCGGTCGGGCATTGTTGCGACCAGCCAGACCCTCGCTTCGGAGGCCGGCGCCTCGGTCCTTGAACATGGCGGTAACGCAGTGGACGCCGCAATTGCCGCTAACGCCGCGCTGGGCGTAATTGAGCCGATGATGAACGGCGTCGGCGGCGATCTGTTTGCCATTGTCTACGATGCCAAAACGAAAAAGATTTATGGGCTGAATTCCAGCGGTTGGGCTCCCGCGGCGATGAGCATTTCCGCCCTCGCGGCAAAGGGCTTCACGAAACAGATTCCGTCGAACAGCATCTTTTCGGTTACTGTGCCAGGCGCGGTGGCGGGATGGAGCGCGCTTCACGATCGATTCGGAAAGCTGCCGCTCTCGCACGATCTGGCGCCGGCTATCTACTATGCGGTGAATGGAGTTCCCGTTACCGAAATGGACGCAAAGGTCTGGGAGCAGGCCGGCAAAGTGCTCGCGAAGTCTCCCGGATTTGCATCCACATTTCTTCCCGGAGGAAAGGCGCCGGACACGGGCGACATTTTTCGGGATGCGGATTTGGCGGAGTCGCTGAGGCGCATCGCTGAGAAGGGCCGCGACGGGTTTTACGAAGGACCGACAGCGGACGCGATCGTGGCGTTCTCGAAAGCGCAGGGCGGCTTGCTGTCGAAAGAAGATCTGACTGCGTTTCAGCCTGAGTGGGTGGAACCGATCTCCACGACTTATCATGGCTGGACGGTTTTCGAACTCCCACCAAATAGCCAAGGCATTGCGGCGCTTTCCATGCTGAACATTATGGAGCGCTTCCCGCTGGCCGAATACGGCCACAACAGCGTTCAGGCATTGCACGTCATGATCGAAGCCAAGAAACTCGCATACGCGGACCTCGCGAAGTACATCGGTGACCCCCGGTTTGGTCCGATACCGGTGAAGGCGTTGCTCTCAAAAGAACTCGCCGCCAAACGCGCGAAGCTGATTCAAGATCGCGCTCAATGCCAGGTGCTTCCGTCTCAACTGCTTTCGGAATTGAATGCGATGGCCAGCGAGACCACGTATCTCAGCGTGATCGACCGTGATGGCAATATCGTTTCTTTGATACAGAGCAATTTCAGCGCCTTCGGGAGCGGGTTGGTGGCTCCGCACACTGGATTCGCTCTACAGAACCGGGGCGCTCTTTTTCGCGTGGAGCCGAACCTTCCCAATTCTCTTGCGCCGCGAAAACGCCCGCTGCACACCATCATCCCGGCGTTTATGCAGAAGGGAGACGTGAAGATTGGATTTGGGATCATGGGCGGCTTCAATCAGGCCCAGGCGCATGCACAGTTCGTATCGAATGTTGCCGATTTCGGGATGAACATCCAGGCCGCGCTCGAAGCGGCGCGGTTTACAAAGCTGACTTTCGAAGGCTGCGACCTTCTGATGGAATCGCGTGTTCCCGAATCTGTGCGCAAAGAACTTGCGGCGAAAGGCCACCAGATTCAGGTAGTAGGCGCATACTCACTCGACATGGGGCGGGGCAATGCCGTAATGCGGAATGGCGCCGGAGTGAATTTCGGGGCATCAGACCCGCGAGCCGATGGCGAGGCGATACCGGAAGCGCCCCCCTGGTTCCGGGTGCAATAATGGCTGCTGCGCGGGCGAGTCGCCGATTTACGATGCGGCGGCCCGCTCACTCAATCAGTTTCCGTGATTCACGCTTCGGAGAACTGGCCTTTCGAGCGCGATTAGGAACACTCAAAAGCTTATAGTTGGTTGCTATCCTAATACTTAGCACTCTCCTAGGCTTCCCTATCCATGCCGCAGTTGCGCTACACCACTCCGCACGGCATCACGGTGACGCGTACTACCTCTAAGGTTCCGTACGCGCGTGGTCTCGAAAAACAACTGAAACAACTCGATGGTAAACGCGGAGTTTACCTCTCATCGGGTTACGAATATCCCGAGCGCTACTCGCGCTGGGATGTCGCGAGCGTTACACCTCCCATCGAAATCGTCGGGCGCGGGCGCAGTCTGGAGATCGTCGCTCTGAACGAGCGCGGCAGGGTTCTGAATCGACTTCTGACAAAGGTTCTCGAAACCCATCCGCACTGGGCCACATTCCGTGGCGAAGCGGATCGCCTGATTGGTGAACTGAAACCGCTGAGCGGCGTCTTCTCGGAAGAAGACCGAAGCAAACAGCCCTCGCCGTTTTCCATTCTGCGGGCGCTAATTCAGGAGTTCCGAAATCCCGAAGATTCGCGGCTGGTGCTGGCGGGCGCATTCGGCTACGACCTGCTACTGCAGTTCGATCCTATTCAGCAGCGCTTACCGCGGGGCGAACAGAAGACACTTCATCTCTTCCTTTGCGACGACATTTACTTCATGGATCGCAAAAGGGAGACTATCGAGCATTATCAATACGACTTCTCCGGTCACGATCTGTCGACCGACGGCTTTCCGCGCGAAAATCCCCGGGCCGCGAAAGCTGCGGCGCTGGATGGGCCGCATGAGATCACGACCGACCACACGCCCGAAGAATACATGGCGAAGGTGGAGGCCGTGCGCGAGGGCATGCGTGTCGGCAACTATTACGAAGTTGTTCTCCGCCAGACTTTCAAGGCTCCGTTTGATGGTAGTCCATCCGAGCTATTCCGGCGCGTGCAGAAGACGAGCCCCAGCCCTTACGAGTTCATGCTCCAGATGGGCGACGAGCAACTCGTGGGCGCATCGCCCGAAATGTTTGTCCGGGTCGAGGGTAAGCGCGTTGAGACCTGCCCCATTGCGGGCACGGCACGCCGTTCCGGAGATGCTCTTCGCGATGCGGAGAGCATCCGCGAGTTGCTCGATTCTGTAAAAGAGGAATCCGAGTTGACCATGTGTACGGACGTCGACCGCAACGATAAATCGCGGGTCTGCGTCCCCGGCTCCGTTCGCGTGATTGGCCGCCGTCTCATTGAATCCTACGCAGGCCTTTTCCACACCGTCGACCATGTGGAAGGGACCCTGATGGAAGGTTTCGATTCTCTGGACGCCTTTCTCACGCATATGTGGGCGGTCACGATCATCGGGGCCCCAAAAAAAGCTGCGGCCCAGGCAATTGAGGATCTCGAAAAAGATGCGCGGGGCTGGTACGGCGGCGCCATCGGACTTCTCGGACTGAACGGCGATATCAACACCGGTATCCTGATCCGCACGGTTCACCTGAAAGATGGCGAGGCTAGGTATCCGGCGGGCGCCACCCTGCTATACGATTCCATCCCGGAGCAGGAAGAGCAGGAAACGCGGCTGAAGGCTACAAATTTTTTCCGCGCTCTTTATCCGAAACCCTTTGCGGAATCAAACCGGCCGGGAGCACGGCGTGTTGGCGAAGGCGTGAAACTCCTGCTTATCGACAATGAAGATTGCTTCATCCACACGCTTGCAAACTATGCCCGCCAGACGGGCGCCACGGTATTCACTTACAGAGCCGGTATCGCGGGGGAGATGCTGGACCAGATTGCTCCCGATATTGTGCTGATCTCACCAGGTCCCGGGCGTCCACACGATTTCGGCATTCCCCAACTAGTGCGGCAGCTTGTGGATCGCGGAGTTCCAACCTTCGGCGTTTGTCTCGGGTTGCAAGGAATTGTCGAAGCCTTCGGGGGCAAGCTAGATGTGCTGGGCTATCCGATGCATGGCAAGGGGTCGCAGGTTACCCATCAGGGCAAGGGCATCTTCCATGGCTTGCCTTCGCCCCTGCGGGTCGGCCGCTACCATTCGCTATACGCGAATCGGGACACCTTCCCGGCCTTTCTTGAAATTACGGCCGAATCGGACGACGGCGTCATCATGGGCGTGCGGCACCGCGAACTTCCAATTGAAGCGGTCCAATTCCATCCTGAATCGCTGTTGACGTTGGATCAAGATAACGGCCTGCGGCTGATTGAAAATATGATCGAGCTGTATACGAAGGCTGCCGCTACCGCACGCGGATGACCCGACAATCGGCGCAAAGGCACGTTGCGGTTGTGGGTGGAGGACTAGCTGGGTTAGCCGCCGCCGCCGCCCTCGGATCGGTTGGGCACAAAGTCACCTTGTTTGAAGCACGCCCGTTTTTCGGCGGCCGCGCTACGTCCTATCCACTGAACTCCGCCGACAGCACTGGGCCGACAATCGATAACTGCCAGCACGTGCTGCTTCGTTGCTGCACGAACCTGCTCGACTTCTATCGCAGGCTTCACGTGGAGGACCGCATCCACTTTAGCCGTGAGTTCTACTGGATTGAACCAGGTGGCCGGCTATCGCTGATGCGTGCGGGCAGGCTGCCCCGGCCCTTACATTTCACGGGCTCGTTCGCGAAGCTCCGCTTTCTTTCGGTCCGCGCGAAGGTGGACGTTGCACGGGGACTTCTGGCCGTCCAGCGGGATTACCATCATCGCCACGATCTTGACCAGATCACGATGCTCGACTGGTTACAGGAGAAGCGGCAAGGCCCGCAGGCCATCGAGCGGTTCTGGCGCCAAGTGCTGGTGAGTGCGATCAATGAAGATCTGGAGCGCATGGCCGCCGTTCACGGACTGCAGGTGTTCTGGCTCGGTTTTCTGTCGCGCGGCGACTCGTACCAGATGGGAATTCCGAGCGTTCCATTGGCTCACTTGTATTCCGCCGAGTCCTGGCGCGAATATCCCCTGGTCGAGTTGCGGCCGAGATGTCCGGTTCAGGAAATCAACATTGCCGGCGGCCAGGTTGCATCGTTGAAGCTTCAGGATGGTTCGTTCTCAGCGGACGCTTATGTCAGCGCGCTGCCATTCGAGAGGCTGGATACGGTTGCGCCGGACGCCAACGTGAAGACCGATAGATTCACCCACTCCCCCATTACCGGCATTCATCTCTGGTTCGACCGCCCGATCACCCGGCTTCCACACGCAACGCTACTCGATCGGACGATTCAGTGGATGTTCAACAAAGAAGGCGGAAGGCACATCCAACTCGTTGTCAGCGCGTCGCGGAAGCTGGTGGAGATGCCTCGCCAGGAAATCATCGATCTTGTCCTGAGTGAGCTGAAGGATTTCTTTCCCGCTGTGGCGAATGCGCGCCTCGAACGAGCCCACGTCGTAAAAGAAATACGCGCCACATTTTCGGCAGGGCCGGGTTTGGAATGGCAACGCCCGGCGAGCGCGACCACGATCCCGAACCTTTTTCTTGCCGGCGATTGGACCCGTTCCGGTTGGCCGGCCACCATGGAAGGAGCGGTACGAAGTGGGTACTTAGCGGCCGAGGCCGTAACGGCTCACTTCGGAGATCCCATGCGGTTCCTGCGCCCGGACGTCGCCTGATTTACGCCGGCTTGCCTACGCCCAGCTTTTCCTTCGCATACCTAAAGCTTCGTTCGAGGTCGTATCGCTGCTGATAGACCAGCGCGTCCTGAAACTGCGGAGCCGGAGCACGGCCTTCCACATCCTCAATCACCATGTGACCTTCGAAGGGCCGCCCGGATTTCACAAGGGCTATGAAACTGGCGAACGATGAGGCGGGCATCCCCTGAAACGTTTTCCAGAACGGAGGGTCGAGATAAGACAGTATCTGGGGAGGTCGTCCCGTGATGATCTCCAGTTGAAACGATGCATTCGGACAAAGTTCCTTATAGCGGGCCACGATTGTTTTGAAATCGATGCTGCCGTCCCCGAGGGCCGTCCATTGCACTGCCGCTCCATGCGGGTGTTCGTATACTGCCGTGTCCCGCACGTGGGTCGTGATCGCGTAGGGACCTAGTATTTCCAGCGTGCTCAATGGGTTCTCCATGACGTAGGTCGGATTGCCCAAATCGAGATTTGAACCGACGAAATCGGGGCCCGCGTCCTCGATTACCTGTTTCACCTGCCACGCCTGCAGGTCCTTGTGGTTCTCGATTGCGATTTTCACGCCAAGGTCGAGCGCCTTGGACCGCACAGATTTAAAATTCTTAACCAGCGCCTTCATCAACTCGTCAAGGGGACGGTCGCCGAACCGGTCGAGCTGGCTCCCCATGACGCAGCGCATCGCAGTCGCTCCAACCGTATGCGCAATGTCCAGGCCTCGTTCCAAAACCTGCTGAGGAGAACCATCCTTCGGGTTCCAACTCTTTGATAATTCGCAGACGCACCCGGTTCCGGCATCGATGCGAATCCCGAGTTCCGCGGCGCGTTCCTTTACCCGGCGCAGAGCTTCAGGCGAAGTGTCTCCATAATCGTCGTTGCTCGAAAACTGGATGGCATCGAGTCCCTGCTGCGATGCAAAGTTCAAGTGCTGCATCCCATCCCATTTCCAGGAACGCAGAGAGTAGGTATCGTACCCCAGCCGGATGTGCATGGGTTCATCTTATCTGCCAGGTTGTCGGAATGCGCCTCCGCCAGGCAATCGTCCAGTCGTCGGTGATAATGGCGGCGTGCCCCAGAATGAGGAGCTTCTCGAGTTGATTTGCGGTGAGATCCGGAGTCGTGGCCCTCTCACATTTGCACGTTATATGGAATTGGCCCTGTATCATCCCGACTTGGGCTACTACCGGCGGGACGACCGTTTCGGGAAGGCCGGCGATTTCTACACCGCCGAGCAGCTACAACCCGTCTTCGGTGAGTTGATGGCGACATTTGTTGAACAACTCACGAAAAGCTTGAGTGAGGCGCATCCCTTCGAAGTGCTCGAACTCGGCTCCGGGCGCGGGGAGATGGCGTCGGCGTTAGGGCGATTCGGCTATCGTCCGTACGATTGGAAGAGTATGCCGCTTCCGCAAAACTGGACGGGACTCGTTCTCGCAAATGAATTCTTCGATGCCCTGCCCATTCACCTGATGGAGAAAAGACGCGAGGAATGGCTGGAATTGCTCGTTGACCAGCGTAATGGCCAAATTCGATTCACTTCGGGGCGCGCGTCCCCGGCGCTCCTGGAGTATGCCGGGCGATTCGGCAGCGCAATCCCGAGTGGCGGCCGATTGGAAGCGTGCCTCGAAGTAAGTGACTGGATGGAAAGAATCGCCGGCATACTGTCGTCCGGCTATCTCCTGCTCATCGACTACGGTTATGAATCCCGCGAACTCGTCCGTTTCCCGGAAGGCACGTTGGTCTCCTACCGCGGCCATCGAATGCACACTGATGTCCTAAGGACTCCTGGCTTCCAGGACATCACGGCGCATGTGAACTTTACTTGGGTCCGGGAATGCGCCGAGCGCTCGGGTTTCTCCTCTCGGAGCAACTCGTCGCTTGCGGCCTGGGTGTTGAGAGTCTGGGACGAAGAGGATCTCGAAAGCCGCTGGCATCATGCGGACCAACATTGGCGAATGCAATGGAAACAGCTTGTCTTCGGGATGGGTGAGGCGTTTCGTGTGATCGAGTTCAAGCGGACCTGAATGCGCGCCCGCTTTGGCGCATCCTCCAAATGGGCCGTCCAGCAAAATAAAAAACGCCCCCGATTCCTCGGGGGCGTCATGCACTCACTAAAATCTCCGCAAACGCGGAAAGGTTACTTCTTCTTTTTGGCTGGAGCCTTCTTCGCGGCCTTTTTCGCAGCCTTCTTAGTTGCGTTCTTCATTGGATCGATTCTCCCTAAACGTAAAATTTGCAATCTCTACAGATCGCAGTGTGATTCATATATAAGGTGACTCGCAATAGAAGTCAAGAAAAAAATGCATCACGGGACTTCGTCGACGCCGTCCTCGGACTCCGCGCGTCTATAAAACGTCCACTCTTGAAATTGTTTGGAGCCGAATCGGTCCGGATGAGGTCTTGCAACTGCTGCCCGCGCGCGTTTACCATCAACGCAGCGATGAACTTTGCACGTTGCGCTACGCTGCTCGCGGTTGGGTTGAGCGTCGCCTTTCTGTTTGGCTGCGGCCACAAGCGGCACAGAACGGCAACCGCGCAATCGCCGCGTCCTCGTCCCCAAGCGCCGAAAGCAGTGCCGGTCGGTACTGTTGAGGAGGGGCTTGCTAGCTGGTACGGTGTGCCGTATCACGGGCGCCCTGCCGCTGACGGCGAAATCTATGACATGGAAAAGCTGGTGGCGGCTCACCGCACCATGCCGTTCAATACTTGGCTCAAAGTAACGAATCTTAAGAACGGATTGAGCGTCGATGTTCGTGTCATCGATCGAGGTCCCTTTGTCGGCAACCGCATCATCGATCTGTCGAAAGCGGCGGCGCGTCAAATCCGAATGCTTGGTCCAGGCATCGCGCGCGTCCGAATTGAAGTTGTCTCGGCGCCGGTCGATCTCCCCAGCAACGATTTCTACGCGGTGCAAGTAGGGGCCTTTGCGAATTACGCGAACGCCAGTCGCGTCCGCGCCAGATATGCGGAGCGATATGGGACTGCGCAAATCGCTCTCAAGCAAGGCCGGGTTCCTTTGTACCGGGTGTTGGTTGGCAAGGAACCTTCACCTCAGGCGGCACAGCAATTGGCCGCGCGGCTTCGCGCCGGCCGCGAGGAACTCTATATCGTTCGGCTCGATTCACAAACCCAGCCTGCGGCGCCGCCTCCTGCCGGAGCGGATATCTCCGCGGCAGGTCCCTCCTATTAAGCAGGAGTTGTCAGAGAGGTTTCTTGCATTTGCGCCACTCTCTTTTGGAGGCTTTCCACAGCCGAAAAGATCATGGTGCAACCGCAACTCGCACGCGATTTATCGCCTCTCGCGACCTTAGTTGGCAACTCGCCGGCAATGCGTCAGGTACATCACCAGATCAAGCGTATGAGCAAGTCGCGCTTTCCGGTCCTGATTCTCGGGGACACCGGAACTGGCAAGGAGGTGGTCGCCCGGGCCATTCACAATATGGAGCCGCACGGCCCCTTTGTTGTCATCGATTGCTCGTCGCTTGTCGGTCCTCTGATGGAGAGCGAACTGTTCGGTTATGCCAAAGGCGCATTCACCGGGGCGCATACCTCGAAACTAGGTTTACTCGATGCCGCGAATGGGGGCACGGCCTTCTTCGATGAGATCGGCGAATTGCCGCTCGAATTGCAAATGAAGCTGCTGCGAGTTCTGCAGGAAAAGGAATTTCGGGCGGTGGGCGCCCTCGGACAGCGTACCTCCAGCTTTCGCGTGATCGCGGCAACCAATCGCGATCTTGTGGCCGAAGTGGAGGCCGAACGGTTCCGCCGCGATCTCTATTACAGATTAAACGTGATGCGCCTCCGGATTCCCCCTCTGCGGGAACGCCGGGACGATATCCCCGCTCTGCTCACTCACTTTCTCAATTTGTACGGAACCGGCCAGCGGTTTTCGGACGAGGCAATGGAGTTGCTGATCCAGTATGACTGGCCGGGCAATGTCCGGGAACTGGAGCATACCGTCCAACAAATGGTCGCCATGAACTCCGCCGCATGGCTATCGCCCAGTGAGTTGCCAACGACGGTTGTAAATCCGCGGCGTGAGCAGATGATCACACCGGAAAGCTCGACTTCCAAAGCTCCGAACCAAATTCATCCTGTCGAACCGCTGGCCGAGCTCGAGAAGCGGGCTATTCTGAACGCCGTTCGATACACCAAGGGCGACCGTACCATCGCGGCCGCACTTCTTGGCATCGGCCGCACGACGCTGTACCGGAAGCTGAAAGAATACGGCGAGAGCGTTGAATAGCTCTCGAGGAGTAGCTCTCCGGCGCGGTTTCGATGAACCGCTATTATTGTCAACGTGCGTGTCGCCCTCGATGCTACTTACAGCGTCGGTCCCGACCTGACCGGAATCGGCATCTACTCGCGGAAGCTCATCGAGGGCCTCGCGGGTTTGCATCCAGAGGACCGGTTTCTCCTCTGTTACCGGCCCCGGAAGCTGCTAGCTGCTCAACGGCCGGAACTCCGAAATGTCAGGCGCTGGATTCTGCAGCCCCCTGTTCCTATTCCCGGTGTGCAGTTGTTCCACGCGCTGAACCAGCGCGTCGATCGACGTGCGGCTCACTATGTGGTCTCGACATTTCATGACCTTTTTGTTATGACCGCCGAATACTCGACCGCGGATTTCCGCCAACGCTTCGCGGAACAAGCAAAGCAGGCCGCTGCCCTTTCCGACATGGTCATTGCGGTTTCTTCCTTCGTTGCGGACCAGGTGAGTTCTCTCCTCGGTGTTGAGCGTGCCCGTATTCGGGTAGTCCCGCATGGTGTCGATCTTCCTCCCGAAATTGCGTCCTCCGGTCGTGAGGACATCATCCTGTTTGTGGGCACTCTGCAAAAACGGAAGAATATTTCCCGCCTTGTGGCGGCGTTTGAACGCCTGCCTGGAAATTGGAAGCTGATCCTGGCCGGAGCAACTGGAGGCTATGGAACCTCGGAGATTATGGATGGCATTGGCGCCAGTCCGGCGCGCGCGCGAATTGAGATTACGGGAAGACTCGGCGACCCGGCTTTACAGCGGCTATACCGCCGTGCGCGACTCTTCGCGTTTCCCAGTCTCGATGAGGGTTTCGGCATTCCCGTTCTCGAAGCCATGGCGTACGGCCTTCCGGTGATCGCCTCGAATCGCTCCGCTCTCCCTGAAGTCGCCGGAGGCGCCGCGATTCTCGTCGACCCTTCCTCCACCGATGAAATAGAATCCGCTCTGCTGACGCTCATCAATGATCCTGTTCGCCGGGATCAACTTGCCCTGTGCGGCCGCTCGCGGGCGGTGCAGTTTCCGTGGAGCCGCACGGTTTCTGAGACACACCGCGTCTACCGTGAATTGATTCGTTGAGCGGGAGGGCGTACGGACTACTTGGAGTCTTCGTCGATCTGAATTTTGAGCGCGCGCAGAAACTTCTGATCCTGCGTTGTCAGTTTGATCTTCCCCGATGCGTCCGTTCGTGGCGAAACATTCTCCGATTCATCCGATCCGGCAGACTCGTCGTCATCCGAATCGGATTCCTCGCGCTTATTGAACCCAATAGTTGCTTCCAGGACCAGGAACACGTCATAGCCGGCGCGCTTAATCTCTCCGATAGCCGCTGCGATGCGGTCGGAATCGGAAAGTGATTCATTGATCGCATTCCCTAGTTCCTGCATCAGCTCCTTAAGTCGTTCGTCCAAAAAGCAGCCCCTTCCTCGGGTACCTTCAGAGTAACATCCGAAATGCGCTCGAACACAGTCCGGCTTCCCTGTGAACTTAGCTAGGGGTGGTTCAGTACTGCGGCTCGGAAATGCGAGGCCGGCCCCGGATGCTAGCATGAAATTGCGGTGAAGCTCCATCAAGCAAAGAAATTCGCGAAACACGCGGGGCCGACCGCACGGCAGTTCGTAAAGCACGTGGGTCCTCGCGTCATACGGCCGGCGCGGATCTTCTGGAATCAGGTCATCGGGTTTTTATTTGCCGTGTTCGCGCTATCGGCGTTTTCCTATGCCCTGCGGTACTATCGAAGCCTGAGTACAGAGCCAGACAACGGCGGCCGCATCATCTTCTCGCTGATATTTGGCGCGATCATGGCCTGGTTCAGTATCGATTCCTTTCTGCGAGCTCGTAAGATCTCGCGCTCCTAAGGCAGCGTCGTGCCATTGCCTCTTTCCGAACCGCCTGGCGAATTCCCGTTCACCCGCGGTATCTATCCCGGTATGTATCGCGAGCGGCTCTGGACCATGCGCCAGTATGCGGGATTTGGCACTGCCCAGGAGAGCAATCGCCGCTACAAGTTTCTTCTGTCTCAAGGCATCACGGGCCTCTCGGTAGCTTTCGATTTGCCTACCCAGATGGGAATGGATTCTGACGATCCGCTGGCGGCGGGGGAAGTCGGCCGGACCGGCGTCGCGATCGACTCGCTCGCCGACATGGAAGCGCTATTTGAAGGCATCAAGCTCGACCAGATCACGACTTCGATGACCATCAACTCGACAGCCGCGATTCTGCTCTGTTTGTACGTCATCGTGGCTGAACGACAGGGCGCCGCTCGCGCGAAACTGTGCGGCACGGTCCAGAACGACATCCTGAAAGAATACATTGCTCGCGGAACCTATATCTATCCGCCTCGTCCGGCAATGCGCATCGTCACAGACCTATTTGCCTGGGCTGGCCGCGAACTTCCCGAATGGAACACCATCTCGATTAGCGGTTATCATATTCGTGAGGCGGGATCCACTGCCGTCCAGGAAATCGCCTTTACTCTGGCAAATGGCATTGCCTACGTGCAGGCGGCGGTTGAGGCGGGCTTGAATGTTGAGGCCTTCGCCCCGCGCTTGAGCTTCTTCTTCAACGCGCATAACAACTTTCTCGAAGAGATTGCGAAGTTCCGAGCGGCGCGAAGGCTCTGGGCGTACATTATGCGTGAGCGGTTCGGCGCGAAAACTGACAGATCCTGCATGCTGCGCTTTCATACGCAGACCGGAGGTTCCACGCTGACTGCGCAGCAGCCGGACAACAATATTGTTCGCGTCGCGGTCCAGGCGCTTGCGGCCGTCCTGGGCGGCACGCAGTCGCTGCACACAAATGGACGCGACGAAGCTCTTTCACTACCAACGGAGCAGTCGGCTCGCATTGCGCTCCGAACTCAGCAGGTTCTTGCGTATGAAACCGGAGTTACGCAGGTAGCCGATCCCCTTGGCGGCAGCGAGCACATCGAGAAACTCACCGACGATATGGAATCCGCCGCGCGCTCGTACATCGCACGGATTGACGCAATGGGAGGAACACTAGCCGCCATCGAACGCGGCTACATTCAGGGCGAGATCCAGAATGCCGCCTACGAATATCAGCGGGCTGTTGAAGAACAGCGACGGATCGTAGTCGGAGTGAACAAGTTTCAAGCCGCGGAACAGGATACGCTCAGACCGTTCCGCATCGACCCGGAACTCGAACGCGGACAGATCGCCCGATTGCGCGCTGTCCGAACGTCGCGATCGTTAGCGGATGTGCAGCCGGCTCTGGAACGATTGGAAGAAGCCGCCGTCGGAGCTGGGAACCTCATGCCTCACATCCTCAACGCCTGCCGTGCGTGCGCAACGGTTGGCGAGATTTCGAACACGTTTCGCCGTGTGTTCGGCGAGTACCGGCAAACTTTTTAGCGAGTTGCTCAGCTCGAACCGCGCTGAACTGCGGCAATTAAGGCCAGCGGGAGTAGGGAAGCATCACCCAATCCACCCAAAGATTCTTCAGGGCCTTCAGTGCGGCGCACAAAGAATCATAATCCGTACCGGTAGTCACCACACAGCTAACCCCCGCTTCATAGAGAGCGACAATTTCCTCGGACGGCAACGAAGCGCTCATAACAATCAGGGGAATTGCTCGCGTGCGCTCATCCGATTTCATCTCCGTCGTAAACTCGCGGCTTGTCAGCAGAGGCATGATCCAGGGGATGATTACGAGATTCGGTAATTGGTCTGTCGCGCGGGAATGCAATGCCTTCAGAGCCTGTATCCCTGTTTGGATACGCTCAATAGAGAATGAGTTATCCGGCTTCAGGATGTTCATCAGCAAACAGTGCTGGGCATCATCATCCGTGACGTGCAGGATCCGGCATCGGGCTAAGAAGTTGTTGCGATGATCTTGTGGCACAGATGTGTCCAAGAGAATCGTACAACGAAGATGCTGTCGAACCGCGCCAATACTGCCGGAGCGTTCGAAATCGTTTAGCTTATGTCGTGCATAACTCGCCGGGCCAAATTCGGCTGTGGAGCTCGTGCCTAAAGCGTTCCCACCTGGCGTGAATCACTTCATTCGCCTGCTTGCCCTCCAATTCCCATGGAAGTTGCTTTTGGTTTAGGCCGACGAAATGCACGCCGCATCGCCCAAGCGAATCCTGGTGCATCGGAAACGGGGAACAGATTGAAACATCCTCCGTACTCACCAGGAAGAGATTTGCTTGTGACAGGGCGGCAGCCTGCAAGCCCTGTTCGTCCAGCTCCGAGCGCAGAGCGATGGAATGCCCCTCAAGAATCTGTTGAAGCCGCTCTTCCAAATCGAAGCCGGGCGGGAGACCGCGAATTCCGGAATTGATGGCGCGAGGATCGCAGAGCGAAGCGAATTGTCCGAGGCAGCGCTGAACGTCTTGTGCCAGCAGACATGCCTTCGGATCGTCGGAATCCAGCCATTGCTTCATCGCCTCTGGCTTTTTCCAGAGAATCACGTCATTATCCAGATTATCCAGCGCAATTTCGTATCGGTCCTTAAAGACGCGGACCGGCGCGAGTTTCCATGCCACCCCTTCCGCCATCGAGCGATCGACGTAGCTATTTAGCCAATCCGGCAACAGAGAATCGGACTGAAGCCACAGTACTTCGCCCGGGACGGGCCCGGTCGCAAGCCGGGCGGTTTGGATCGGAACTGAATTTACGCATACCGCATATCGAGCATGCTTGCCGAATAAGTTCCACGCTGAACAGATGGAAAGCCTCAGCGCGGTGAATCCGGCATTGCTCACGTTGCCGACGGTCCAACGTACTCCGATCGCTCTAGTTCTCATCAATTTGTCCTGTGGCGGGGCGCATCAAATGTTTGTTAGTTGTTGTGTAGGCTGCCCCTAACCCGATGACGTCTGTGCTGTCCCAGCGTTTCCCGGCGAATGTTCGGGCGCCCGAATCCTGTTAACTATGCATCGAGCCGGATCTCGCAAAATTTCTGGGTACGTTCAGGCATCTCATCAGCATCTTTGTACTTGGATTCAACATACGCTGTGGTGAGTGCGAGTTTCGGATGCGCAGGCAAATACTCCGACCCGATAAAGAATTATTCAGGCGCCCTGTCGCAATCGTCGCCGCTCACCCCGACGACGAATTAATTGGCTTGGGCTCACTGGTCCCCTATTTTCAGGAAATACGGGCAATCGTGCATACGACCGATGGAGCGCCGCGAAACGGTCCGGATATCCGGAATGCAGGCGTGGCCACATGGCTCGATTACGCCCAATTGCGACGAAATGAATTTCGCGCGAGCCTGCAAGCGGGTGAAATCTTCCCGGATCGCGCAATCTGTCTCTGGATCCCCGATCAACAGGCTGCCTTCCGGATGCCTCAATTGACGTTACGTCTCGTCTCTATATTCACCAGGCTCCGTCCTCGCTTCGTCTTAACGCACAGCTACGAAGGCGGCCATCCGGATCACGATTCCACTGCTGCGGCGGTCCACTATGCCGTTGCGTGTCTCCGCGGCGCCGGCGCTTCTAGCCCTTGCGTGCTTGAGTTTGCTTCCTATCATGCAAGCGAAAGCGGCATGGAAGCCGAAACGTTTCTACAGAACTCACTGGCTCCATTCGAACAAAGGGCGCTAGGCGATGCCGGACGGCTCGCCAAGCGTAAATTGCTCGCGTCTTACGCCAGCCAGCAAAATGTTTTATCTCAATTTCCGCTTTGCTATGAACCGGTGCGAGCGGCCCCCGAGTATGACTTCACCAAGCCGCCGCATCCGGGAACTCTTTTTTATGAGCGATTCGATTGGGGAATGAACGGACGCGAGTGGCGGAGGTTGGCACAGGCAGCCCGGCGCCGTCTAGATCTCGGTTGAATATGACCGTATTGAACGTTGGCTATCCCCTGCTGCCGGTCGGGCCGGATTCCGGCGGCGGAGCCGAGCAGATCTTATCGCTTGTAGATCACGGGCTGGCTGCCGTAGGGCGCCGTTCAATCGTGATTGCCGCAAAGAGTTCGCGGACAGCGGGTGAACTGATCGCATCGCCGCTTGCCAATGGCGAGATTTCCGAGGATGCGCGTGCGCAGGCGCAGTACGCGCACCGGGAG
Source organism: Bryobacterales bacterium KBS 96 (assembly GCA_000381625.1). GTDB lineage: Bacteria > Acidobacteriota > Terriglobia > Bryobacterales > Bryobacteraceae > KBS-96. The sequence continues at coordinate 3,069,014 of KB906767.1, read as the reverse complement.
TTGATTGAAGATTGCCTGGAGCGCTATTCCGTCGATTTGATCCATTTCCATGGCCTCGATTTCCACTCCTATCTTCCGGCACGGAGCGTGCCGATGCTCGCCACTCTGCATCTGCCCGTCGCATGGTATCCGGAGGCGATCTTCCGTGAGACTCGGATAAGCCTAAATTGTGTCTCCAGAGCGCAGGCAATCTCAACTGAAAGATCGGCCAAGTTGCCGGTCGTCGCCAACGGCATTGATTTGGACACATACCGCAACTTGGAGGGCGAGAGAGACTCACTCCTCTGGCTTGGCCGGATCTGTCCGGAAAAGGGCGTCCATCTCGCCATCGAGATTGCTCGTGAGTTGGACCTGCCAATGATAGTTGCGGGGCCCGTCCATCCGTTTCGAGACCATCAGTTATATTTTCAAAATTCGATACAGCCGCTGCTCGATGCAAAGCGCCGCTATGTCGGAGCAGTCGGGCTTACCGCAAAAATCCACTTACTGGCGAATGCGCGCTGTCTGCTTATTCCGAGCCTTGTCGCTGAAACAAGCTCTTTAGTGGCAATGGAGGCAACCGCTTGCGGAACTCCTGTGGTTGCGTTCCGTTCGGGAGCATTGCCTGAAATTGTGGATCACGGCAAAACCGGATTTATCGCGGATTCGCTGCGGCAAATGCTTGAGGCCGTGAGATTCAGTTCCGATATCTCTCCGGAGATCTGCCGGGCGACGGCTGAGGTTCGTTTTGATTCGCGTCGTATGGTATCCGAATATCTATCGCTCTATCGCTCGGTTGTCGACGAGCATTCCCGACCGGTGACTTGATCGTCGCGTGGAATCAACCACTCGAAGCACTCTGGATTTGCGCCCGGCGTTTCAGGAGCAACCGGCATCTCGGAATATCTTTGGCGCCCCACGAATATTTGTACGGCTCGGAGCCGCGCAGGAAATTCCAGGCACTGTAATGATTTTCGTGAGAATAACGCAGAGCCTCGAACAATAGTGCCCGCCCGAATCCGAAGTGCTCGGCCTCCGGGTCGAACGCGCTGAGATAGGAATACAAGATGCGTCTGTACGGAAATGCCGCTATCACTGCTGCGATCTTGCGCTTGTATCGCATGCTGAAGAGGAGGAGCATTCCGGCGCGTGCAAGCCGCGGGAAAACTTTTTTTAAAAACTCAGCCGATCCGTTCGCCGCCACCATTCCCGGTTGCCCTTCTTTTTCCCAACGCGCGGCGTGCAATCGGATCAACGCTTCGACCAGATCGAGATCAGCTTCGCTCGTCGCATCAAACTGCAACTCACCCGATGCTCCGGCGCGATCGCCGTAGCGCCGCACGTTCCGCCGCAAATCTTTCGATCGTGCTTGCCAGAAGTCCTCGAAGGATCCCGAAACCCGTATCTCGGTGCAAGGCACGCCGGGCGCGATCTCAAAGGCGTAACTCTTGTCCGTTCGCAATAGTTGTAGCGGGGTGTTGCGGGAGAGATCTTGCCAATCGCACACGTCGTAATCGATCGATTGCAGGTGATCTCGCAAGCAAGTCACGACGGCCTCGTTGTAGTTCGGGGAGATCGCGGGATCGAGGTAGTCCGAAATTCCCGACCCGATCAGCGTCATCTGCCGTTTTCCCTTCCAGCTATGTAGAAATGCGGGAACCAGGCCTACCATCGAGTTGCGGTCGCGGAACGCCATAACGTGCAACTCGCCACTTCCGTAGTGATCCCACCAGGTGAGCTGCCATGCCGGCAACTGAAAGGGTGTCAGTCCCGGTACGGTGTTCGCAAAAGAGAGCCACTCAGGTTCGATTTCTTTGAACCGGGAAAGTTGATCGATAGTTTCAAGTTCGATCATGGAATACAAGCAGCGGGACTCCCTGTTCTGGGACACAATCGGCGGCAACTCTCGTTCGCTAGTACTTTTCCGCGTCGCAGTGCGTCGTATGTGTAGGCGGCTAGTCATTTCAAAAAAATTTCAAGCTAGGTTATTTTTCGCGTTAACTTCGTAACTATGTCATTTTCTAGTGGCAGCTTATGAGATTAGATTTGGACATCGCGCCTGCATTGCTGTTTGCGGCAACCAGCAATCCAGTGCATTTGCCTTTGGAACTGCTGCTCGTCTTCGGCGTGGCAAAACTGCTCGGCGAATTAATGGAACGCTTGGGCCAACCGGGGATTGTGGGTGAGATTCTCGCCGGTGTCGTTCTCGGTCCCAGCGTTCTCGGTTGGGTGCAGCCGGATCAGGTTCTCGCCGCTCTTTCGGAGCTCGGTGTGATGTTTCTTCTGTTCGTTGTGGGCCTGGAGGTGAAGTCGTCGGAGTTGCTCCGCGTAGGCGGGACGGCCATGCTTGTGGCGACACTCGGTGTCGTGCTCCCCTTTGGAGTCGGCTACGCCATCATGGCCGCGATCCATGCCTCGTGGGTGGAGGCGCTTTTCGTCGGCGCGGCTATGGTTGCGACCAGCGTTGGCATCACCGCTCAGGTGCTGGCCGCGAAAGGACTGCTGCAGGAACGAGCGAGCAAGGTGATTCTGGCGGCCGCGGTGATCGACGATGTTTTGGGCTTACTGGTCCTTGCGTTTGTAAGCAGCGTCGCGAAAGGCGACGTCAACGTCGCCAGCCTTGTCACCACATTTGTGATGGCCGCTGCATTCACGGTGCTCATCGCAAAATATGGAAGCCATGCGCTGGGCCGCGTTATTCCGCGCGTCGAACAAAAACTGACCTCAACCGAGGCGCAATTCAACCTTGCCCTATTACTTCTGTTCAGCCTCTCGGTTCTCGCTGTATGGCTCGGTGTCGCTGCAATTGTAGGCGCTTTTCTTGCCGGCATGGCTCTGTCCGAAACTGTGAATCGCCGTGTACACGACCTTGCCCAGGGCATCAACGAACTGCTTGTGCCATTTTTCCTGGCGGGGATTGGAATACACCTGAATATTTCAGTCTTCGGCAGTGCGGCGACGCTCTGGCTGTCGGTGGGAGTTTTAATTGCTGCCATTGTGACGAAACTGATCGGCTGCGGAGTCGGCGCGTGGCGCCTCGGCAGAGCGGACATGTTACGCGTCGGAGTTGGAATGATTCCGCGAGGCGAAGTCGGAATGGTGGTTGCCCAGATTGGATTAGGAATGGGCGTGATCACCGAGTCGGTTTACGCGGTTGTGGTTTTCATGACTGTTGCGACAACGCTCGTCGCTCCGCCTATGCTGAAATTCGCGTATCGGAAAAGTCCGCGCGGATTGCCTGAAGAGAAGTTTTCCCTGTCCTGATCGAGCTGGCCGGGGGCGGCGCAGCATTGGTCCCCGCACAGGCATCATTCCGCTTTAAACCCGGTATCACGTTCTCTGAGCCGATCCTTTGGAAAGAGCCTTGAGTGTTGGCGCTATTTCGGCGACCTTCCGTAGGCCTGAGAGCTTGTGAGTGACCACAGGAAAATCTCTGGCCCTCCTGGCCAACTTCGGTCCAAAACGATCTTACGCTTACGCTACGCTTTAGCGGGGCTGGCTCAGCCCAAATCACCAAGCATGCTTCTTTTTATCTCGTTTTGTTTTCATCAAATTACAAGAGAATAGGCCTCCTTGTACGGTGGCCCTCGCTCATACTCAGAGCGAAGGAAAGGCCGATGCCGTCTACAAAAGAGGTGTAATCCTAATGGGAAATATATGGGATTTTGATGTTACAATTAGGGCAGAAACCAGTGTCATGGGTACCCACGCAGCGACAATACCGCGTCCGGATGTGGAAGCGCATCGGAAGGCTACGCAGGCTGACTTTCCCGCCGTGGTGGAAAGCTTGGTTGCCCTTATTGGCCGGAAGTTGACTGCGTATATCGCGTCCATCAAAGATGCCCGGGCCATTGATCGTTGGCTGCATGAACAGGTCAGGCCCCAGAGGGACGTAGAGGCGCGCCTGCGGCTTGCGTATCATATCGCAGCCAGGCTTTCAGAGTTCGACACTCCGGCGGTCATTCAAGCGTGGCTACTCGGATTGAATCCAGAGCTAGACGACGCAGTACCGATCTCACTCCTCCGGGACGGTGATATGGAAATTGATGGCAAAAAGGTTCTGAATGCCGCCCGCGCGTTCGTAGCCGGAGGTTGAGGTTCCTGCTCCCGTCGGCAGTTGGCTTGCTGCACGAAAAATCGGAAGTGCTTTGCCCGCCGGCAAGCGCTATGCGCACATCTACTCTTCCGAGTGGCTCTCCTACTTAAGAAAAGAACTCGAGCCTGAGCTTGTCCGTTCCGAAACTATTGGGGCAAAAGCGATTGAGTTTGATCTGGCGCTCTTGATGTCGCAGAACCGGTCGCTCACTCAAAAAGTGGCGACGGCAATCTATAAACTTGGATTCGATGGCGTTTGCTATGAGTCCCGGCACGGAGCCGATCTTTTGAATTGGGCGCTATTCGAACCCTTTCACTTAAATGACTTGACCGACTCGGCGCTGAACGCTGCCGATCCGGATTTTCAAGAAGCTCTCAGACGCTTGGATCTGAAGTTCGATGACCGGCTATAGCCCGATGGCACACTAGCAGCAAAGTTTGAACTCTGGGTCCGGAACTCTTTCCGTTTGTGCCGCCGAAAGCGAAGATTGCTGCTTTCAGGCCGTGTAATCCAACTTCAGATCTCGTGCGGTTGAGTAGTAACTCAAAGCGCACCAGCTCACACGCGGCGAAGAGTAGGCGAAACAACTACTTACGGAAAATTCCGCTACAGAAATCTATTGCAAAGGAATCACGTACATGCAAAGATCGGGTTGGTGGACTAAAAGGGTTCAGAGTGGGTTGAAGTGGACCAGGCAAGCGGCCAATCCGGATCGGCGGCGGTGATCGAAGCCCCTCGTGGGTTTCTGAGTGCACGTGTCGACGAAAAGGGGCGGTTGAAGTTGCCGGCGGCAATCGCCGAGTACGTAGCTGCCCTCGGCGACCAGCGGGTGTTTGTCACAACAGTCGACGGCTCCACAGCACGAATTTACCCTATTTCTGTCTGGCGGCAAAACGAAATCTTGCTGGAGCAGGGTGGGGACGATACGGAATTGAAGGAAGATGTCGCTTTCGTGGCGTATCACTTCGGCGCGGATTCGGACGTGGATGCACAGGGAAGAGTGCTGATGCCAGCCGAATTACGCCGCGCGCTGCGGATGGAAGGCGAGCAGGTTCATCTCCGGTGCTTTAAGCAGCGCATCGAGGTGACCGGGAACGATGTTTACGAGCAGCGGTTTTCGAAGGCCATGGCCGGCCTTGGCGGGAAAGTGCAGGACCTTGAGAAGAAGGGGTTGCGTTAGTGCTCCAGTATGGATGCGGCCGCCTGGCATTACCCGGTGTTGCTTGCCGAATCGCTGGAATATCTGGCGATAAGGCCGGACGGTATTTATTTGGATGCGACCGCCGGGTTGGGCGGTCATTCGGCGGCAATCGCGCAGCGTTTGCAAACAGGTTTTGTCATTGCCTGCGATCGCGACGCCGAGTCGCTGGAATTGGCAGGTAAGAATACGGCGCCCTGGTCTGAGCGAATCCGGTTTCATCGGGGCGCTTTTTCGAGTTTGCCGCAGGCGCTTGAAAGGAATGGCGTGGAGCGGATAGACGGAGTGCTCGCGGATCTTGGGGTGAGCCGCTATCAGCTTAGCGCCGCTGAACGGGGATTTTCGTTGATGGAGGATGGTCCGCTGGATATGCGAATGGATCGCGGCCAGGGGCTGACCGCGGCGGATCTTGTGAATCACTTGTCCGAGAAGGAACTCGCCGATTTGATTTTTGGGCTCGGCGAAGAAAGGAGGTCGCGAAGAATCTCCAGAGCAATCGTCCGCGCGCGGCCGATTCTTACGACAGGCCGTCTGGCCCGAGTGATTGAAGAGGCCGTGCCGCGGACGGGGAGAATCCACCCGGCAACGCAGACATTCATGGCTCTGCGGTTGAGGGTGAATGAGGAATTTGAAGAATTGGAACAGCTGCTCCGGTTGGTTCCGGAGCGGTTACGGTCCGGAGGCCGGTTCGTTGTGCTGACGTTTATGTCGACGGAAGATCGAATCGTTAAGAGAGCATTCCAGTCGCTGGCTCGCGAGGGGCGGGCGACCATTCTGACAAAGCACGTGATCAGGCCTGCCGAGCAAGAGGTGTTAGAAAATCCGGCGTCGCGTAGCGCCAAGCTGCGGGCGCTTGTAATGAACTGAAGCGTAAAGGAAGAGTCGAGAGGGAACGAAGATGGCGTCACTGGCAACGATTGTCAGGGGTTTTGTAGGAGTACGGGAAGACATCGATTTAATGAACGTCGCCGTGAGGCCGCGGACCGAGTCATGGCGGTTGCGTCCGTTGGCGAACGAAGACGTTTATCTGTACGTAAAGAGGATCGACAATACGGCGGTGGTCCGCGCTGTCGATCCAGTAGCCCGCCGCGCCAGTTTTCGCGCGGTGGCGACCGGATTTGCCGTGGCGATGTTTGTGATCGCCGGTCTGTTCCCGGCTGCATATAACACAATGGAGGGTTACCACATTCAGCAGTTGCGGCAGGAGCAGGAACAACTCAAGCAGGAACGGGCAACGCTGAACGTGGCTGAGGCCCAGTTGTTGAGCCAGGATAATCTGAATAGAATGGCGGCGCGACTGAAGCTTGTGGACCCAGCGCCGCAGCAAGTGCAATTTTTGGATGGAACGGTCCGGCATGAAGCCCGCAACCGGATGCCGTCCAGTTTCGGGGAGGTCGCGCGCTAACAACGGCGGCAGCGCCGGTTATGTTCATTGAACGAGGCTGCGGCTCCCGGTGGGCCGTGCAATCAAGATGGAAACGCCGCCCCTCGCACCCCTCTCGAAATCCGTCCAAAGAGTAGCGATCCTGGGGCTCATATTCTTCGTATGGGCCCTAGCGATTGCCTTACGCCTCCTGCAATTACAAGTTTTTCAGCACGATAAATACAGACATCTGGCCGATATCCAGCAGGAAAAACTGGACCACATTCAGGCTCCGCGCGGGGCTATTTTCGACCGCAACGGAAATTACCTGGCGATCAGCTCCGAAGTGCCGATTGTGACGGTGAACCCGCTGCGGATGCCCGATAAGGACACGGCGGCAGGCTTGCTCGCGAGCGTGCTTCACCTCGACAAACAAGAGATTTTTAGCGATCTGGTGAGCGCCGCTGCGAGGCATCGAGGCTATCTGATCGTCGATTCCGATGCCTCCCAAGCGGAAGTGGACGCGATCCGCAAACTGAACCTCGATTGGGTCGATATTCGCAAAGGCACGGCACGGTCATATCCGAACGGCCAGCTTGCGGCGCATGTCATCGGCAATGTGAACGCCGAGGGTGTCGGAATCGCCGGCGTCGAAAGAAAGTTGGACAAAGATCTGCGGGGCACGGCCGGTTTGGCCCGCATAACGACCGACGTACACCGGCAAGGGTACGATTCCGAAATCGAAAAAGCTCCGGTCGTCGGCAAAAACGTCACCTTGACCATCGATAGCCGGCTGCAGTTCATTGCCGAGCGGGAAATTGCGGAAGCCGTCACGAGAGAACACGCCGAGCGCGGAAGCATTGTTGCGATGAATCCCTATACAGGGGACGTGCTGGCGCTTGCAAACTATCCGACCTACGATCTGAATGAGAAAATGAAGCCGGGCTCGCGATTTTACGGTCGCGAGGATTATGCCGTAGTCGCTCCATTCGAACCCGGTTCCGTCTTTAAGGTCGTTACGTTGACGGCGGCGCTCGAAACGACCAATATTCGCCCAAGCACGCTCATTGACTGCGGCAACGGGTCTATCCGTATCGCCAATCGTATCGTCCACGATTCACATCCCCACGGAATCTTATCGGCGGCGGATGTTCTTGCGAAATCGAGCAATGTCGGCGCGATCCGGATCGGAATGGCGGTTGGAAATGCGAACCTTCTAAAATACATTCATCTTTTTGGCTTCGGCCATCGGACGGGTATCGAGCTGCCGGCCGAGGCGCCTGGCCTAGTGAGGCCGCTTTCTCGATGGGGACCTACATCGATTGGCTCCGTTCCCATGGGCCAGGAGGTAAGCGTCACGTCAGTTCAACTGGCCGAGGCTGGCTCGGTGATCGCAAACGGAGGTTTTCTGGTACGCCCGCGGGTTGTTCTAAGCGAACAGGAGCCAGGGGGCCAGAAGATCGAACGGGCACGCCCGAAACCGGTGCGGGTGCTAAAGCCGCAGACAGCTTTCACGATGCACCAGTTGATGGAGCGCGTGACGCTGCCCGGTGGGACGGGACCCCGCGCTCATGTGCTCGGCTACACGACCGCCGGGAAGACCGGCACCGCTCAGATCTTCGACACGGCGCACCATCTATATACGCACCGGTATAATGCTTCCTTTTTAGGCTTTGCTCCGGTGGCGAACCCGGCAATTGTGGTAGTGGTTACGGTCTCGGGGACGACGGCATTTGGCGCTACGGCGTCGGGACCTGCCTTTAAGAACGTAATGAGCGAAGCCCTTCGCCTGATGGGAGTGCCCAGGGATTTGCCGGACGAGATCAAAGAGCCGCCGGACAACAAGGTCCAGCCGAAAGGGCAGGAAGACGATCTGGCGATTGCCGATGCCGCCAATCCGTTGACGCCCGAAGAACTACAGCGCGCCCTTGGCGATCCGTCCGATGACGGCGCCATCCAGGTGGTACGGGCCCAGAACGTTGTGGCCCCCCAAGCGCCCGATTTCATTGGCAAAACCATAAAAGGTGTAATGGAAGAGGCGACGGCGAAGGGTGTACAAGTGGACATGAAAGGGCGCGGCCTGGCGCGCGCGCAGCGGCCGGAGCCCGGCGCTGCGCTGCTACCCGGCGAGCACGTCCGAGTGTTATTCATGCGATGAGCGCGCACAGACCGCTCATGAGGGAGTCTTCTCAACCGAAATGAAACTTAAAGACCTATTGGTGGGAGTCTCGCTCACATCGGAGTTGCCGCTTGGAATCGCGGACACCGATGTGAGCGGTCTCGCTTATGATTCCCGCAAAGTTGGTCCTGGATACTTGTTTTTTGCGTTCGCGGGCGCGAAGGTAGACGGAGCACAGTTTGCCGCCGTCGCCATTGCCAAGGGAGCTGTCGGAGTTGTCGGCGACCATCCACGCCCTCCCGGCTTTCACGACGCCTGGATTCAGGTAAGTCATGGGCGGCGGGCGCTGGCGGTGGCCGCGCGGAATTTCTACAATAAGCCCGATGAACGCATCGCCCTAACCGCGGTGACGGGCACCAACGGCAAAACGACCAGCGCCTTGCTGATCGATTCTATTTTGCGGGCAGCTGGTAAAACAACGGCGCTCATTGGCACGATCGAATACCACCTTGCCGGGCGCATTCTGCCGGCCGTGAACACGACGCCTGAATCGCTCGATCTGTTCCGCATGTTTCACGAGCTTGAGATAGCGGGTGGAACGCACGCGACGCTTGAAGCATCGTCTCATGCCTTGGATCTTGGCCGTATTTATGCGATGGGCTTCCACACGGCGGCGTTCACGAATCTGTCACGCGACCATCTCGATTACCATCTCACGATGGAGGCGTATTTTGCGGCAAAACGGCTGCTCTTTGAACCCAAAGAGGGGCCACCACCACGGTTTTCGGTGGTCAATATGGACGACGAGTGGGGCCGCAGCCGTGCGGCCGCCGCGAACTCCGAGCTCTTCTGGTATGGCATCGACCAAAAATCACCTGGCCCTGGAAGAGTTGTTCGCGCGTTAAATATCCAATCGTCATTTGAGGGCTTGCGCTTCGACGTCGATACCGGAGATGAGCGGTTCACGCTCGAATCGCCGCTTGTTGGGCGCTTCAATGTCTACAACATTCTGCTCGCTTGCGCGGCTGCCCTTACTTACGGCATTCAGGCAGAACAGATTGTGAAAGGTGTCGGAAACCTATCGAGAGTGCCGGGACGATTTGAGCGCGTCGATGAAGGACAACCGTTTATGGTTGTTGTCGATTATGCTCATACCGACGACGCACTGCGGAATGTGATTGCCGCCGCACGCGGGTTGAAGCCGAAACGGATTATCACACTTTTCGGCTGCGGCGGAGATCGCGATCGCACGAAGCGGCCTTTGATGGGCATTGCCGCCGCTGAGGCGAGCGACTTCGTGGTGCTCACTTCCGACAATCCGCGTAGTGAAGATCCGCTGGCGATCATGAACGATGCCACGATCGGCTTACAGCGGTTTGACACTCCCTATGTGGCTGAGCCCGATCGCGAGAAGGCGATCCATAGAGCCATTCAGGAAGCGAAGCCCGGCGATATTGTGCTCCTCGCAGGCAAGGGGCACGAGACGTATCAGGTCTTGCGGGACGGACCGATCCCCTTTGACGATCGCGAGGTAGCCCGTCGCGTGTTGCGCGGCCTCGGCCATTCGCGGCAGCCGGACGCCGGAGGAAACTAGGCTGGACATCCCGCTTCGAGAAATTCGCAACGTACTGGAGGCTCGCGTCGAGACGGAGTTGCCCGGCGAGTTGGTGACGGGTTGGAGCATCGATTCGCGCACGGTCAATCCGGGCGATCTGTTCTTTGCGATCCGGGGCGACAATCAGGATGGCCACGCGTATGTTAATGCAGGCTTTGCAAGAGGAGCCATCGCGGCGATAGTTAGCGACGATATAAAGGCTCCCGCCGGTCCGTTGCTTCAGGTCCGCGACACACTGGCGGCCCTTCAGATTCTTGGATTGTGGGCGCGCCGCCGCTGGGCGAAGCCGGTTGTCGCTATAACCGGCAGCGCCGGCAAGACCACGACGAAAGACGCCGTTGCCGCACTGCTTGCCACGCGCTTCGAAGTTGGGAAAACGGCAGGCAATCTGAATAATCATCTGGGAGTTCCTCTTTCGCTGCTGCGTATGCCCGGCTCAGCCGAGGTCGGCGTGATGGAACTCGGGATGAACCACGCGGGCGAGATTCGCGCGCTGGCGACTCTCGCCGAACCACAGATCGGAGTAGTCACCAACGTCGGCTACGCGCACATCGAGGCGTTCGAATCTGTTGACGCGATCGCGCTCGCAAAACGTGAACTGATTGAATCTCTTCCGCCGGACGGAGTTGCCGTTCTGAACGCGGACGATTCGCGAGTTCTAGCTTTTCGAGATATATTTTCGGGACGAGTTGTCACCTATGGCCTGTCGGAACAAGCTGAATTGCGCGGGGACGATGTGGAGATCCTGCCGGAGGGCGTTGCATTCTCGGTCAGCGGCGTGCGATTTCGCAGTTCATTGCCTGGGCGGCACGGCATTCAGAACGTTCTGGCCGCGCTGGCGGTTGCGACAATCTTCGGAATCGAGCTGTCAACGTTAGCATCCGCGGTGATCCGGCTGGCGCCAGGCCGCATGCGTGGGGAGAGAAGGCAATGGCGGAGTGTGACCATCCTGGACGATTGCTACAATTCCAATCCCGATGCCGTTCGCTTCATGATCGATGTGTTGAAGGGCGAGCCGGCCGGACGGCGGATCGCTGTGCTGGGCGAAATGCTGGAACTGGGGAACTGGGCGGAGAAGCTTCACGCCGAGGTGGGCGAGTACGCCGCAAGCTCAGGAATCGATGTAATCGTCGGAATTCAAGGCGCCGCGCGGCCGTTGGTCGAAGCTGCCAGTCGCAGAGCTGCCGCCGGGCAGGAAACTTACTTTTTCGAGAAGCCTGAGGCTGCCGGAGCGTTTCTGCGCCGGTTTGTGAAGCCGGGCGATGCGATCCTGTTTAAAGGTTCGCGGGGAACTCACGTGGAGCACGCGCTTGCCGCGATGGAATCCTGATCGATGCTTTATTGGCTGCTCTCCCAGGTCTTACACACATACGTACCGGCTTTTCGCGTCTTTGGCTATATTACGACGCGGGTCGCGCTTTCGAGTCTCACGGCTCTCGTTCTATCTCTCGCCCTGGGGCCGTGGATGATCCGAAAACTCCGCGAACTTGCTTACGGGCAACATATTCGCGAAGACGGCCCCAAGTCGCACCAGAAGAAGTCCGGCACTCCGACTATGGGCGGAATCCTGATTGTGATTTCGATCGTGGTGCCAACGCTGCTCTGGGCCGATCTCACCAATGAATATGTCTGGATTGCACTGCTCGGGCTCGTTGGATTCGGCATCATCGGATTTATCGACGACTACAGAAAAATCGCCAAACGCCGGAACCTGGGCCTCACTGCGCGCCAGAAGGTGCTGGGCCAGGTGTTTTGTGCAATGCTCGTCGGCTTTCTGCTGCTGCTGCTACACGCCAATCAGGCTTACTCCACGGCCATTAACGTGCCATTCTTCAAGAAATTCCACCCCGATCTGCTGATTGAACCCTGGACCAACAATTTCTGGACGTATCCGCTGGCGTTTGTTCCCTTCTATCTCTTCATCGTGTTCATCATGGTCGGGTCCTCGAATGCCGTGAACCTCACTGATGGGCTGGACGGCTTGGCGACGGGGCTGATGATCATCGCTTCCGGAGCGATGACCGCGCTCACCTATGTTTCAAGCCATGCCGAGTTCTCGAAATATCTCGGACTGGCGCGCCTGCCCAACTCTCAGGAGTTGACGATTTTCTGCGCGTCGATGGTCGGAGCCACAATTGGATTCCTTTGGTACAACTGCCATCCCGCCGAGGTCTTCATGGGCGATGTCGGATCGCTGGCGCTCGGAGGCGGCATGGGTATTGTCGCCGTTCTGATTAAGGAAGAAGTTCTGCTCATATTCATTGGAGGCGTGTTTGTGGCCGAGGCGCTGTCTGTGATTTTGCAAGTCGGCAGCTATAAGCTGCGCGGTGGAAAACGCATTTTCAAAATGGCGCCGATTCACCATCATTTTGAAGCGCTGGGGTGGCCTGAGTCGAAGGTGATCGTGCGGTTCTGGATCGCCGGTCTGGTGATGGCGCTCTTTGCGCTGACGACGCTGAAGCTGAGATAGCACGCTGCATGGATTTACGCGATCACGAAGTTCTGGTTATCGGAGTCAAGCGATCCGGTCAGGCCGCCATCGAATTACTGCTGAAGCAGGGCGCCCGTGTCCGGGCAATGGACGAGAAAGAACCGGGCCCGGAGGACAGGGCCTTTCTCGAAGCCCATCATGTGGCGATTGCGAAGCAGACAATCGACCAACTAGGGAATCCCGAGCTCATCGTGGTTTCGCCCGCTGTTCCTTACGGGACGCCTCTGCTGACGGAAGCGCGCGTGCGCGGTATCCCGGTGATCGGCGAAGTGGAACTCGCCAGCTCTTATCTGAAAGGTCCTGTCATTGGAATCACCGGTTCAAATGGCAAGACCACCACAACAGCGCTCACCGGGCACATCCTGCGTGAATGCGGCATCGAATGTCAAGTGGGCGGCAACATCGGAACGGCGGTCACATCGCTGGTCGAGAGTTCGGGGGAGAACCGATGGAACGTGCTGGAGCTTTCGAGTTTTCAGCTCGAAACCATCTATCGCTTCCGCGCCCAAATCGCCGCTTGCCTGAACATTACGCCCGATCACCTCGATAGGCATCACACATTCGAAGCGTATATGCGGGCGAAAGCGCGGCTATTTGAAACCCAGCAAAGAGGTGACAGCGCCGTGCTGAATTTCGATGACGAGAACTGCCGGCTCCTGGCGAGCCGGACGAAAGCCGAAGTCTTCTGGTTTAGCTCATCGCGCAAGCCGCCGTCGGGCATCGGGCTTGAGGGAAGCGATCTTCTGTTTAACGGAAAGCCGTTTATGAAGCGGTCGCAGGTTCGCCTGCGAGGCATGCACAACGTGGAGAACGTAATGGCCGCCGGATTGATGGCGTATCTCGCGGGCGCCGCACTCGACGGAATTGGCATTGCCGTAGCGACGTTTCCTGGCGTGGAGCATCGCATCGAATTCGTGCGAAGTATCAACGGGGTTGAATATTACAACGATTCGAAGGCGACGAACGTGGACGCCACGCTGAAGGCGATCGACGCTTTTCCTGGCCACCTCTGGATTATTTTGGGAGGCAAAGATAAAGGCAGCGACTACCGTCCGCTTCGCGATCCATTGCACCGCAAGGCGAAGTCGGCGCTGCTCATCGGCAAGGCAGCCGAAAAGATCGCAAGCGAACTGGAAGGCGCCGTGCCGCTGGCCGGGTGCGGCACGATGGCCGAGGCCGTGCGCCACGCGAGCGCCCGTGCCGAATCCGGCGATGTTGTGCTGCTTGCGCCTGCGTGCGCAAGCTTCGATCAATTCGAGAATTTTGAGCACCGGGGCAAAGTGTTTAAACAATTAGTGGCAGAATTGATTTAAGCTGCGGACTGAGGGGACCGCGGGATTCATCCATGGCGCAAAGGCTGAAAACGGATTGGACGCTTTTCTTCACTATTCTTGCTTTGGTCTGCTTTGGGCTGGTGATGGTGTACAGCTCTTCTTCACAGATCGCCAAGGTCAAATTCCACGTATCCGACTGGTATTTCGTCGTCAAACAGCTTGGATGGGCGATTTTTTCCTTTATCGTGCTGCTGTGGTGCAAACGCTCGGATTACCGGCGTTGGAACACGCCGAAAGTTGCGTTCGCCGGCATCGGCATCGTTCTGCTTCTGCTACTGGTCGTTTATGTGACGGACGGGAATACCCATCGGTGGCTGCACGCGGGCATCTTCTCGGTACAGCCATCCGAGTTCGCGAAGCCGGCGCTGGCGCTATTTTTGGCTTATTTCCTGCCGCGGCGTCTCGGTGCGATTAACGACAAGTACACGCTGCTTCCCATTGCGCTTTCCATCTGCGCGATTGCGTTTTTCGTGGCGGTCGCCGATCTGGGGACAGCCGTTGTCCTGGTTGTCATGACTATTGTCGTCATGTTTGCCGCCGGACTCGATTACCGTTTCCTCGCGGCAACCGCAGCCATGGGGCTTTTCCTCGGTTTGGTGTTCATCGCGATGAAACCATACCGGCTAAACCGGGCGATCGATTTCGTCGATCCGCAGCATCATCTCCTGACAATGCTGGACCCCGGGGGACATGTTCTGAAATACGCCAAGCAGACGGCTTCCACAAGCGATCCCGGATATCAGCAGAGGCAGGCGAAGATTGCCGTCGGTTCCGGCGGACTGGTCGGGGTGGGGCTCATGGAAGGAAAGCAGAAAATGCTCTTCCTCCCGGAAGCGCATACCGATTTCATCTACGCGGTGATCGGCGAAGAAACCGGCTTTCTTGGCTCCGCCGCGCTGCTGGCGGGTTTTGTGATTGTGCTCTGGCGCGGATTTCGTCTGTACTGGTTTGCCAACGACGATTTTGGTCGTTATCTTGCCCTCAGTGTGACCTCGTGCATTGTGGTCCAGGCGCTGATCAACATGAGCGTTGTCCTCGACATGATTCCGAATAAGGGAATTCCATTGCCTCTGGTCAGCTACGGCGGCAGTTCGTTGTTGAGCACTCTGCTGCTCCTGGGCATGTTGCTGAGCGTGAGCGAACATGCAGCATAAGAGGCCGAGACGAGTCTCGGCATGGCAGACACGAGTGTCCGAGCCACCATCGATATGTGGCGCAGGGCTCTCAGCCTGCAGCGTCGAGACTCGTCTCGAAGTGCCCCCTCTGAGGGGCTAATCTAGAAAATCCTCATGTCCTACCGTTTTCTGATGACGGGCGGCGGCACCGGCGGCCATATTTTCCCGGCGCTCGCAGTTGCGCGCTTGCTCCGCGAACGGGGGCACGACGTGCTTTTCGCCGGAACGCCGGAAGGCATGGAAGCTCGTCTGGCGCCTGAAGCCGGTTTCCGAATGGAATTCATTCGTATCGGTGGATTCAATCGCGCTGGACTGCGCAAACAGGCGCGGACAGCCCTGCAGTTGCCCGTTAGCATCGGAGCGGCAATCTTGATGATGGGAAGGTGGCGCCCAGACGCCGTGTTCAGCATGGGCGGCTACGTTGCTGGACCGGTTGCGCTTGCGGCCGTGCTTCGCCGCGTTCCGCTGATCGTTATGGAGCCGAATGCAGTTCCAGGCGTGACGAATCGGAGATTGGCTTCGTTTGTGTATCGCGCGCTGGTCGGCTTTGAAGCGACGAAGCGCTGGTTTCCGCCAGGACAGGTTGAACTCACCGGCGTGCCGATCCGGGAGGAGTTCTTCCGAACTCCGCCCAAAGCCGGTGGCCCGTTTACGCTATTGATTACCGGCGGCAGCCGCGGCTCGCGGACATTGAACCGGGCGTCGAGCGAAAGCTGGCCTCTGTTCCGAAGCGCTCGTATCCCAATCAGGATCATCCATCAGTGTGGAATGAATGACACGGAGGATTTCGCGAGACAATTCGCCGCCTCCGGGCTGGAAGGCGAAGTTGTTCCGTTCATTCGCGATATGCCCGGTGCGTTTGCACAGGCCGATCTGGTACTCGGACGTTCCGGCGCCGGAAGTGTGGGTGAAATCGCAGCGGCAGGAATGGCATCTATCCTGGTCCCCTTTCCTTTTGCCGCCGACGACCATCAGCGTAAGAACGCCGAAGCGTTTGTCGATGCAGGCGCCGCGCGCATGATTCTCGATCGGGATCTAACCGGAGAACGCCTGTTTCGCGAAGTGGAAGATTTACGGCAGAATCCATCGGAGCGTGAGATCATGCGTGAACGAGTACGTCGGTTTGCTCGTCCGGAGGCGGCGGAGCGCGCGGCGGAAGTGCTGGAAGAAGCGGCTGCGAGAAAAAAAGTGCGGAAGCTCTGAAAACTCTGGTATTTCGCATTGACACTCTCCCGGAAAGCCGGAACAATACTACTTTGAAATGTTTTTGAAGCCCCAGCACGTGCATTTCGTGGGAATCGGGGGCATCGGTATGAGCGGCATCGCGGAAGTGCTCCTCAGCCTCGGCTATGAGGTTTCGGGTTCCGACCTTCGCTCAAGCCCTATCACGGAACGCCTGGTGCGGCTTGGCGCTCGCGTTTTGATTGGTCACAATGCCTCGAATGTCACGGGAGCAAAGGCCCTTGTGGTCACCTCAGCGCTTGACGAAAACAACCCGGAAGTGGCAGAGGCGCGCCGGCTCCAGATTCCCGTAATCGCCCGCGGCGAAATGCTGGCTGAATTGATGCGCCTGAAATTCGGCATCGCGGTCGCCGGAAGTCATGGAAAGACCACCACCACTTCCATGGTGGCGACGATTCTCAATGCGGCCGGTCTCGACCCTACCGTGGTTGTGGGCGGCCGGGTCGGCTCCATGGGTGGCTCGAATGCGCGTATCGGCAAGAGCCAGTTCCTGGTTGTCGAGTCGGACGAGAGCGACGGCTCTTTTCTGAAGTTGGCCCCGATTGTCGCGATTGTGACGAACATCGACCGGGAGCATCTGGATCACTACGCCTCGATCGACGAAATTCGTGGAGCTTTTACCGAGTTCGTTAACAAGGTTCCGTTCTATGGCGCCGCCATCGTTTGCATGGAAGATCCGAATATCCAGAGAATTTTTCCGGACATTCGCCGCCGGACGATTACTTACGGCCGAACGGCGCAGGTGGATCTTGAAATTCAGGATGTCCGGCTTGAGGGTCGCGGCAGCGCCTTCCGTGTCAGCCGGCGCGGCGAAGATCTCGGAGCCTTTCAACTCAATCTGCCTGGCATCCACAATGTTCTGAATGCGACAGCGGCTCTGGGGGTGGGGCTTGAAATGGAGCTGTCTGTCGAACGCATTCGCGAAGGGCTGGCTCAGTTCACGGGCGTTGATCGCCGGTTCACGGTTCGGGGCGTGGAAGGCGGTGTCACCGTGGTTGACGATTATGGCCATCATCCGACCGAAGTGAAGGCTACGCTCGCGGCGGCGCGTCTTTCCGACTACAAGAACATCCGCGTTCTTTTTCAGCCGCACCGCTTTACTCGCACGAAGTTCCTGCTCGACGATTTCGGCACGGCTTTTCATCAGGCCGACGACGTGTACCTTCTCGATATCTACGCCGCTTCGGAGAATCGAATCGAGGGCGTGTCGGGCGAAGCTCTCGCCGACAAAGTGCGATCATACGGCCATCGTTCCGTACACTACGTGCGCGGCATGGCTGAAGGAATTGAAGCGATTGCGGCCGCTGCCGAGCCGGGCGATCTGATCATCACGCTCGGGGCGGGGAACGTTTCGCAGGCAGGCGACAAGATTCTGGAGAAACTCAAGGAGGCGGCGGATGGCACGGCGGCCTGAAGCGAGCGACAGCTCCGCGCGATCACAAGGCCGTCGAGAGGCCGAGCGGCCGTCTCTGTTCGACAAAATTGCATGGAGCCGCGTGATTCTCTGGGGCGCCCTCGGCATGACGGTGCTTGTCGGAACGCTGTTTGCGTGGCATCGTACTGAAGAGTTTTTCATTAGAGATAGCCGGTTTCAGCTTTCGGAACCGACCGAGTTCGCCGGGCAAAGCCCGAGCTTGAAAGTGGAGGGGCTTCACTATGCGTCGCCTTCCCAGATCCGTCACGTCTTCGCGCCGGATTTTGGCCGCAGTCTCTACCTCGTTCCCGTCAATCGGCGCCGGCAAGAACTGCTGGCGATTGATTGGGTGGAGGAAGCGAGCGTATCGAAGATCTGGCCGGACACGGTAAGAGTGCGGGTTGAGGAGCGGCGCCCGGTGGCCTTTATTCATTTGCCGCCGAGCCGCAAAACCGGCCTTTCTGAGTTCGCGCTGATCGATAAAGACGGTTTCATACTGCGGCCGAAAATGGCGGCGCAGTTCACACTGCCGGTGATTGGCGGAATCCGCGAATCGGAGGACCGGGAAGATCGCCGCGCGCGCGTCCAGCGAGTGCTTTCGATGCTCGATGCTCTCGGCCATCAAGCGGATCGCATTTCCGAGGTGGACGCATCCGATCCGAACAATCTCGTGGTGGCGGAGCACCTCGACAATCGCGTGCTGAGCCTCATGATGGGCGACGAAAACTATTCTTCGCGCATGTCGAATTTCCTGAATAACTACAACGAAATCAGGATGAAACGGCCCGATTCGACCACCTTCGACTTGCGCGTGGATAACTTGATCACAGTGGTAGGAGATCCCAAAAATGTCCAATAATAAGGTCCGGCTTGCCGTAGGGCTCGATCTCGGCAGTACCAATACTCGAATGGTAATTTGCGTTCTCGAGAATGACGGCATCCGTTTTCTCGGGCACGGTGAAGCGCCATCGACCGGCTGGAGCCGCGGCCGTCTCAACGATCAGGAGGCGCTTACCGAGAGCATCCGGTTTGCGACGCAGGAAGCCGAGCGGCGCGCCCAGGTTTCTCCGGAAGCCGTGGTTCTTGGCATCGGGGGCCCGAACGTATCGGGCATTAACAGCCGGGGATTATATGAATTCGGCCGCAAACGGCAGATCGAAATCGACGATTTGCGGTATGCGGTTGAACTCGCCGCCAAAGTGCGCCTTGAAGACGACCGGCTCGTATTGCAAGTCTGCCCGCAGGACTTCACGCTGGACGGCCGCGCCGGGTACAGGAATCCGCGCGGAATCGCTTGCGCCCGCCTGGAGGCGAACGTACACGTGGTCACGGCATCGGCGCAAGAGCACCAGGCTCTACTGACTGCCGTACACGAGGCGCATCTGGCGGCCGAGGAATCCGTCTTCGAGGCCGTTGCCGGAGCGTATGCGTCGGTGCTGCCCGAGGATCGCGCGCGCGGCGTCTGCGTTGTGGACATCGGAGCGCAGTCCACCCACATCGCCATCTACGAAGGCGACGCGCTCATGCTTGCCACTACGCTGCCGATTGCGGGCGACCATTTCACGCGGGACATCTCCTACATCCTCAAAGCCAATTACGACGACGCTGAACACTTGAAGCGCGAGTACGGTTGGGCATTGAGCGGACTTACGTCCGACCACAGCGTGATTGAGCTGCCTTCTCCCGAAGGCAGAGCCCCGCGCGAGGTTTTCCGCAGCACGCTCAACGAGATTCTGGAGGCGCGTGCGGAGGAGTTGCTGGGCCACGTGTATGACGAGATCCGCCGGGTGGGCATGGAGCAATCACTGCTTGAAGGAGTGGTTTTGACGGGCGGCGGCGCGCTTCTGAACGGCATGTGCGATATCGCCGAGCGCGTCCTGAATTGCCAGGTTCGCAACGGGCTGGCGATTGGCATCGAGGATTGGCCGGAAGAACTGGACACGCCGATCTGGGCGACGGCTGCCGGATTGGCGATGTATTCCGGACGTTTGAAGTTGAAGTCGGAGTGGAAGCGCAGTGTTGGCGGTCTTTCTGCCCTGATGCGGTAGCAGAGGAGCAGCGGGGGCTTTCCGCGGGCGCGGAGATACGAAAGTAGGTAAATCATGAGCGACGATTTGAAATTCCTGATTGAAGAAGAAGTGCTCTTCGGCACGCGCATCAAGGTGGTAGGCGTTGGTGGCGGAGGGTCGAATGCCGTTGCCCGCATGATGCAGGACGGCCTTACCGGGCCTGAGTTTTACGTGCTCAACACGGATAAGCAGGCCCTTAGCCACTCGCCGGTATCCAATAAGCTGGCGCTCGGGACAAAACTGACGAGTGGGCTCGGGGCGGGAGCCGATCCATCGGTCGGCCGGCAAGCCGCCTTGGAAGACACTGAACGGATCATCGAGATACTGGAAGGCGCCGACATGGTATTTGTCACGGCGGGTCTCGGCGGAGGCACCGGCACAGGCGCCGCTCCGGTCGTAGCCTCGCTTGCCAAAGAACTAAACGCGCTGACCGTGGCGGTGATTACGAAACCGTTTTCGTTTGAGGGAAATCGCAGGATGAAACAGGCTGAGCGCGGCCTCTCCGAGTTGGCGTCGTCCTGCGATACCGTCATTACGATTCCGAATGAAAAGCTTCTAACGCTCGCTCCCAAGGGCACCGGCTTCTTCGAAGCGTTCCGCATGGCGGACGATGTGCTCCGGCAGGCCGTGCAGGGCATCGCGGACATTATCCTGACGCCTGGGCTGATCAATCGCGATTTTTCGGATATACGCACGATCATGCTGGGCATGGGTTACGCGATGATGGGCACGGCAAGCGCCACCGGCGAGAGCGCCTCTATCGAAGCGGCCCGGAAAGCGATCAACAGCCCGCTTATGGAAGAAGGCGGCATTTTCGGCGCGCGTGGAGTGCTGATCAACATTACGGCGTCAAGCAAACTGGGTATCCACGATGTGAATGAGGCCTGTAATTTGATCCGTACCGCCACACAAAACGACGACGTACAAATCAATTTCGGCGTGGTGATGGACGAGGGGATGGACGACGAGGTTAAGATCACGGTCATCGCGACTGGCTTCCAGCGAGATGGTCTGCCCGATGGCGCGCGCGCTTCGTCCTCTGCCACGGCCTCCATTTTCGACCGGCCGTCAGCTGACTCCACGCAGAATGCCGAGCAGGATGGAAATTCGGGCGATTCCGAACAGCAACCGGAATATGGCGCCGAAGAGGCTCCAAACGACTTCGATACTCCGGCATTCCTGCGCAAAAAGCGCCAACTGGTGCAATAGCACGTGGATAGCGGCGTTCGCGGCGGCGAACGCCGCCAACTCCGCGATCTCTAAGGACGACGCCTCGGTTTCACCCCTTCTGATATCCTGCTTGTGCGTTCTGGAGGTGCTACTTGTTTCGCAAGTATTTTGTTCTGTTGGCGTTGTCCTTCGTTTATCTAATTACGGCGACATCCGCGCCGGCCCAGACCTCAATCACTTGCTCTTCGAATGATGGTCGCCGGAATTATTGCGCGGCCGACACGCGCGGCGGCGTGCAAATGGTCCGGCAGCGCAGCGGTTCGGCTTGTACCCAAGGCTCTACATGGGGATACGATCAGCGGGGGATTTGGGTCGACCGCGGGTGCCGTGCCGACTTTGTCGTCGGACGTGGTCGTCCCGGTGGTGGCGGTTATCGTCCTGGAGGAAGCACAATCACCTGCTCCTCCGACGATGGGAGGCGGCACTATTGCGATACCGATACGCGCGGCGGTGTGGCGCTCGCTAACCAGCGTAGCGGCTCTCCTTGTACACAGGGCTATAGCTGGGGATACGATCGGCAAGGGATTTGGGTGGACCGCGGCTGCCGTGCCGACTTTGTTGTCGGACGCGGCCGTCCGGGTGGGGACTATCGTCCTCCAGTAAACGGCGGCACGATTACCTGCTCATCTGACGACGGAAAACGGCATTATTGCACCGCCGATACCCGCCGGGGCGTGACGTTGCTAAACCAGCGTAGCGGATCTCCCTGCCGTCAGGGCTCTACCTGGGGATACGATCAGCGAGGCATTTGGGTCGACCGCGGGTGCCGTGCGGATTTCAGCCTGGGTCGCGGGAGATAATCTCAGTACACTCCGGCGTTTCTGAAATGCCTGAGCACTCGCTGATCGGACTGTGAACGAGCTTTTCTTCTCCTTGGTGCTGTCGTCCAATACAGCTTTGACCGCGGTCCTCTGATCGAAATGTCCGAAGTCACGGAGCCACATAGCGCGCCGTTAACGCGCTCAAGCATCTGCATCGAGTCCAGTTAAATTGTAAAGAAATTGGCCGAATGAGGGTCTCCATTTGCGGAGGGGCAGTTGTATGCTCTTATCGGGTGCAATTAAAGATGCCGCATTTGATTACCCAAGGCAACATCCCAGCGGTTTGAGATTTGTCAAAAGCCGTTGAGGGAATTCCAGTGCGGCGACAAGGACTTGACCTGGGGACAGTCGTGCTATTGACTGGAATTGCCCGGCTGAAGTGATGAACCAAACCAACAGTCCGGAGGCGCAAGATATCGCCAGGCGGCTTGTTGCGTATGAAGCCGGCGCGGGCAGTGCTCCCGGAGCCAATACGCCCGCGGCGTTTCGCGTCTCCGAGAAGTTACGCCGTCCTCTTAGCACGCTCGCGGGAGCCACGGGTTTCCGGGCGCTCCTGGCTCGTGCTCTGATGCTCGCAAAGCGCGAAGATCATAGCCTTAGCGCAGTCTGTGTCAAGCCGGACGGCTCCTTAGAAGGTTTAAAAGAACCGAACGACGACGATGCGGAGGAACCAGGTGTGGCGCTCATAGCCCAATTGCTCCGATTGCTTGTTGCCTTCATTGGCGAAGCTCTAACGACGCGTCTGGTGCAAGATATATGGTCCGATTTGTCCTTCAACTTAACAAATCCCGGGGAAGCAAATCGACATGACCCGACAAGATAAAGTGATCATCCAAAAACTGCCGACCGGGGTCCCGGGCCTCGATGAGATTCTCGGCGGCGGTCTTCCGCAATTCTCCTTCAACATCATTGCAGGCGCTCCGGGATGCGGCAAGACCACGCTTGCGCACCAATTTGTGTTCGCGAATGCAACGCCGGAACGCCCGGCGCTCTATTTCACCGTCCTCGGTGAACCCGCTTTGAAAATGCTGCGCTACCAGCAGCAGTATACGTTCTTCAATGTTTCCAAGTTAAACAGCTCCGTCCGTTTTATCGATTTGAGCGAGATTCTGATCCATCGGGGCTTCGCGGGCATTCTGGATGAAATCGCGAAAGATGTGGAAGCGGCCAGCCCCAGCATCGTAGTCGTGGACTCCTTTCGCACGGTAGTGCGCGGAGCGCACGACAATGAAATGGAGATCCAGGTGTTCGTGCAGCGTCTGGGGCTTCTGCTGACCGCCTTGGAAGCGACGACATTTCTGATCGGTGAATACGCCGAGTCGGAGTTGCGCGATAATCCCGTGTTTACCGTCGCCGATGGTCTCTTTTGGCTTTATCAAATTGTTGAGCGAAATTCGATTGTGCGCAAGTTGCAGATCATGAAACTCCGCGGGCAGACATCTGTGCCGGGGATGCACACCTTCCGCATTACGGATGCCGGAGTGCAGGCCTTCTCGCGTACTCTCGGGCTAACCGGACGTCCGAGGAAGATGCCCGGTCAGAAGCGGCTTTCCATCGGTATCCCGCAGTTGGATGAGATGCTCGGCGGCGGCATTCCCGAAGGCGATAGCCTCTTGATTGCAGGTTCTTCGGGGACTGGAAAGTCGCTTTTGGCAGCGCAATTCATCGCTGCGGGCATACGCCAGGGGGAGCCGGGCATTGTGGCGGTATTCGAAGAACGTCCTGACGAGTATGCCGGGCGCGCCAGCAGTTTTGGTCTCGATCTGGATACGCCGCTCCACGATGGCAGCCTGCAAGTGATCTATCTCCGTCCGCTCGACCTCTCTGTGGACGAAACAATGCAGGAGATACTCGATGCAATCAGGAAAACAGGCGCCAGGCGCTTGGTGATCGATTCGCTGGCGGGTTTTGAGATGGCGCTCGCCCCCGGTTTCCGCACCGATTTCCGCGAATTTCTGTATTGGATGATCTTCGCCCTAACCGGAATTGGCATTACCATTCTGAGCACGTTAGAGATGGAGGAAACGTTCACGGAGTTCCCCGTTAGCAGTTACTCCATATCGTTTCTCACCGATGACATTATCCGGCTTCGCTACGTGGAGATCGAAGGGCAGCTTCGCAAGATACCGACGATCATCAAAATGCGTGGGGGCGCCCACAGCAAAGACATTCGTGAGTACGAAATCACCTCCAAGGGAGTGATCATCGGCGAACGCCTCACGGATTACGATCACCTGATCACTGGAATCCCCAGGCGGTCGGACCGGTCCGAGCCAAAAGAATAGACCTCCCGTCAGAAGGCCAGGAGCTAGAAACCGCGAGAGGAGGACGTCGATGGATGGCAGATCAACCGGCAGCGCAAAACAGAACAGCGATATCGAGGGTATCTGCCGCCCAATCGGCGAGACTTCGCCCATGCCAATCGCAGCGGTGGCGGGAGTTCGCCATGTTGTGTGCTATGCCAATCCCGCTTTTTGCGGGCTCGTCGGTAGACCTAAAGAAGAACTGATCGGGAGCGCGTTCTGTGATGTTGTGGCAGCAGGGGACGAATGCCGGCCGCTTCTCGACCGGGTTTACCGAACCGGACAGGCCGAAACCCATACCGGTCAGGAGGATTCGGCTTCCCATCCCTTCTACCGGTCGTATACCATGTGGCCGCTGATTGGCGCGGATGGCCTTTCGGTTGGAATTATTGTCCAGATCCTAGAGACTGCATCGTCCTATCGGCAGACGGCAGCCATGAACCAGGCGCTGCTCCTCGGATCGCTACGCCAGCATGAACTCACGGAAACGACGGAGGAGAACGTACGTGAGACTGCCAACCGGTTTCGCTTTCTGGCCGAATCGATGCCGCAGAAAATCTTCACAGCCAAGCCTGACGGCGACCTGGATTATCTTAACCTGCAATGGATGACCTTCACGGGGCTGTCTCTTGAGCAGATCCAACATGGGGGGTGGACGCAACTTGTACATCCTGATGACCTCGAAGAGAACGCCCGGCGTTGGCGCCACTCGGTAAATACCGGCGAGCCATTTCAATTTGTCCATCGCCTTCGCCGCGCTGACGGCGTATACCGGTGGCATCTCACCCGTATTCAGGCGATGCGGAATGAAGACGGGCAGATCTCGATGTGGATCGGCTCTAGCACGGATATATCCGAGCAGAAAGAAATGGAAGAAGCGCTTATATTGGCGAACGATAGCCTTCGCCGCGCAAATTCGGACCTGGAGCAGTTTGCTTATTCGGCAAGTCATGACCTTCAGGAACCAATTCGGAATATAGCGATTTATGGCGAGATCATTAACAAGCGCTACTCTGAACTGCTCGATGCGAAAGGAAAGGAATCACTTGGCTTCGTGGTAGGCGGCGCTCAGCGGATGGGCTTACTTGTTAAGGGTCTCCTCGACTATACGCATGTCTCCGGGGCGCCGGATGAAAATGAGGCAGAAAGCGACGCGGCCACGGCGCTTGCCGGCGCTCTTTCCAATCTATCGACGTCAATCCGCGAGACAGACGCGCAGATCACGCATGACATTCTGCCGAAATTGCGAGTGCAGGAAGTCGCCTTGCAGCAGTTACTCCAGAATTTAATCGACAATTCGATCAAGTACCGGCGGGATGAAACGGCGCCCCGTGTCCACGTAACTGCCCGCCGCGAAGGCCCAATGTGGCTGCTCTCGGTTCGAGATAACGGGATCGGCATTGCGCCGGAGTACCAAAAGAAAGTTTTCGGCATCTTCAAGCGCCTCCATACCGGACCCAAGTACCCGGGCACCGGGATTGGCCTGGCAATTTGCCAAAGGATTGTGGAACGCTACGGCGGGCGCATTTGGGTCGAGCCGGAGGCAGGGCCGGGAGCGACATTCTCCTTTACCCTTCCCGCGCTGGACGAACGATAAAAGAATTGCAACGGCAGACCGCAGCGGCGGGATGGCCGTCAGGCCGAGCGCCTCGTCCTTAAGGTCGAACAAGCGTCGAAGCAAAATAAGAGCCCTCTAAGAACCGCAATCGGCTGAAAGTGAAGTATCCTGCTTCTAGTCGGAGGTCAGATCTGTGCGCGCGTCCCAACTCATTCTCGCCGGCTTCGCGTGTGTATTCATAACGAAGGCAGGTATAGCGGCTCCCAATCCTCCTCTGTTGTTGCAAGCGCCAACCGTCAGTAAAACGCAAATTGCATTTGTGTACGGCGGGGATATCTGGATTGTGGGCCGCGATGGAGGAGCCGCGCACCGCCTCGTGACGGGCTTCGGTCTCGGGAACGGACCATTCTTTTCACCGGACGGGTCGTTGGTCGCGTTCAGCGGAGATTATGACAGCAATGTGGATGTGTACGTTGTATCCTCGGCCGGCGGCGAGCCCAAACGGTTGACGTATCATCCGAGCCCCGATGTTGCCGTAGGCTGGACTCCCGACGGCAAAAGCGTCCTGTTCCGTTCGAAGCGCGACAGCTATGCCGATTCGGACCGCCTGTTTACCGCGCCGCTAAGCGGAGGTTTGCCGCAGCCTCTTCCGCTGGCAATGGCCGAAGAAGGTTCCTATTCGCCGGACGGTTCTCATCTCGCGTACGTACCAATTTTTCGATGGGAGCCGTTCTGGAAGCAGTATCACGGCGGCCAAACGG
The DNA here is from genome assembly GCA_000381625.1 of Bryobacterales bacterium KBS 96. GTDB lineage: Bacteria > Acidobacteriota > Terriglobia > Bryobacterales > Bryobacteraceae > KBS-96. The sequence goes on along the minus strand of KB906767.1, from coordinate 3,042,246 downwards.
CGCCGGTCTGGATCGCGAATCTGGCGGATTCGAGCATTGTGAAAGTGCCGCGCGTGAATTCGAACGATAGCAACCCAATGTGGGCCGGCGACTCGGTCTATTTTTTATCGGACCGAGCCGGACCTATCTCTTTGTTTCGTTACGACACGAAAACCGAGAAGGTCGTCCAGGCCCTTACGAATGACGGATTCGATATTATTTCGGCCTCGGCCGGCCCGGACGCCATCGTTTACGCAAAGTTTGGCTCGCTTTATCTGTACGATTTGAAGTCGCACAAATCCAAAGAAGTTTGGGTGACGGTAGATGCGGACATGCCTCAGGTCCGGCCGCACTGGAAGAAGATTGCGAAGGAGATCCTGAATTCAAACATCTCGCCGACCGGACAGCGCGCCATCTTTGAAGCCCATGGCGAGATTCTGACAGTTCCGGCGCAGAAGGGAGATATTCGGAATGTCACGAACAGCCCGAGCGTAGAGGACCGCGATCCAGCATGGTCTCCCGACGGCAAATCGATCGCCTATTTTTCCGATGAATCCGGCGAATACGCCCTGCACATTCGCGGTCAGAATGGAATTGGCCCGGTCACCAAAATCAAGCTCGGTCAACCGGCCTTCTATTACGGTCCTACGTGGTCACCGGACAGCAAGCTGATCGCGTACACGGACAACAAGCTGAACGAATGGTACGTGGACCTTGCCCATCCGACGCCGGTGAAGGTGGATACGGACCGGTTCGATACGCCGCTTCATGAATTTGACGAAGCATGGTCTCCGGATAGCAAATGGCTGGCGTATACCAAGCAGCTTCCGAATCACATGCGCGCGGTTTTCGTGTATTCGCTCGATACGCATAAAGCGGCGCAGATTACCGATGGCATGAGCGATGCGTTGTACCCGGTCTTCGATAAGAACGGCAACTATCTCTATTTCACGGCCAGCACAAACATGGGTTTGACGACTGGCTGGCTCGATATGACCAGCGACGAGCATCCCGTCACGCGTAACGTTTACATTACCGTGCTGCGGAAAGACTTGCCATCTCCGATCGCTCCGGAAAGCGATGACGAAAAGCCGTCGGAGCCCAGCAAAGCTGCCGATTTGCAGAAGAGCAAGCCAGGCTCCGATTCGGGCGATAAGGCGAAGGATTCGTCGAAGCCGCCGCCTAAGGTCACGATCGACTTGGATGGGATCTCGCAACGAATCCTGGCCTTACCGGCGCCTGCGGCAAACTATATCGCGCTGATGGGCGGTAAAGAAGGACAGATCTATCTGGCCGAAGCGCCGCTTGTGGGCACGGCGCCGGGGCCGCCGAACCTTTCTCTACAACAATTCGACCTGAAGACGCGCAAGATGCAAAAGCTGGTGGACGGCATCTCCGCCGCCTCGCTATCGGCAAACGGAGAAAAGTTCCTCTACGAGAAGGCGAAGCATTGGTACATTGCCGATGCGAGCAAACCCGTTAAGCCGGGAGACGGCCTGCTCAAGACCGACGACATGGAAGTGTATGTAGATCCGCCGGCGCAATGGAAGCAGATGTATCGCGAAGTCTGGCGGATTGAGCGCGATTTCTTCTATGCTCCGAATTTCCATGGCTTGGATTTGCAACAGGCCGAGAAGGAGTTTGAACCTTATCTCTCCGGCATCTCGAGCCGCGACGACCTGAGCTTTTTGTTTCGCGAAATGCTGAGCTATATGTCCGTTGGACACATGTTTGTCGGAGGTGGAAGCGTACCGGACGTGCCGAAAGTTCAAGTCGGTTTGCTCGGCGCTGATTATGCGGTTGAGAATGGGCGGTACCGGCTCACGAAGATCTATAGCGGAGAGAACTGGAATCCCGAACTGCACGCTCCTCTGACGGAACCCGGCGTGAACGTAAAGCCAGGCGAGTATCTGCTCGCCGTGAATGGGCGTGAAGTGCTTGGGACGGATAATGTTTACAGCTTTTTCGACGAGGCCGCAGGTAAGCAAGTTGTGCTGCGAGTGGGGCCGAACCCAACTGCCGCGGGTTCGCGCGAAGTAACCGTAGTTCCTGTCGCCGACGATCACGCTCTACGGAATCTCGACTGGATTGAAAGCAACCGGAGAAAAGTCGACCAACTCAGCGGAGGCAAACTGGCGTACGTTTACCTGCCGGATACAGCAAGCGGCGGATATACGAACTTCAACCGTTATTATTTCGCGCAAGTAGGCAAACAAGGAGTAATTGTCGACGAGCGATTCAATCACGGGGGTCAACTAGCGGATTATATTATCGACTATCTTCGGCGGTCGCCGATGAGCATGGTAATGACGCGTGAGGGGCAAGACTATCTGGAGCCCACGGAAGCGATTTTCGGCCCCAAAGTAATGATCATCAATCAGTTCGCCGGATCGGGTGGCGACGCCATGCCCTGGTATTTCAAAAAAGCGGGAGTGGGGCCGCTGGTCGGCGAAAGGACATGGGGCGGACTGGTTGGCATCGGCGGTTACCCCGATCTTATGGATGGTGGACATGTCATGGCGCCCCGCTGGGCAATTTCCGGACTTCGCGGCAAATGGGAGGTTGAGAACGAGGGAATTTCTCCCGATGTGGAGGTTTGGCAGAATCCTAAGCTTGTTCGGGAAGGTCACGATCCGCAGCTTGAAAGGGCCGTTGCCGTTGGAATGGATCTACTGAAGAAGAACCCACCTGAAAAGTATGCAAAGCCGCCGTATCCCGACTATCACCCGCATCTGCCGGCGGTACCCTAACGGACGAACGAGCGGGTTAGACCCCCATGACCTGTAACACGACGCTTCGCCGGTGGGGCGTGCGCCTGTGTTCGAACAGATAGAGGCCCTGCCAGGTTCCAAGGGACATGTGGCCGTCGATGATCGGAATCGTCAGGCTTGTCTGGGTCAGTGTCGATCGAATGTGGGACGTCATATCGTCGGGCCCTTCCAGCGTGTGCCGGTAATCGCGCACGCGCTCGGGAACCAAACGTTCGAAGAAATCTTTCAGATCCAGAGTGACGTCGGGGTCCACGCTCTCCTGAATTACGAGCGAGCAGGAGGTGTGCTGGACAAACAATGTTAAAACGCCGTTCAGCACGGGCTGGTCTCGGAGCCAGTTCGCCACGGTAGTGGTGAACGGATACAGACCCTTGCCTTTAGTTGTTATAGCCAGCGTCGTGTGGGCGGCAGTCAATCTACTCCACAGTAACGCTCTTTGCCAGATTTCGAGGCTGATCCACGTCGCACCCGCGGCGGACGGCAATATGATAGGCCAGCAACTGCAACGGAATCATTTCGACGAGCGGGAAAAGCAGTTCGCGCGTGTGCGGAACGGTGATGAGGTAATCCGCCATTTTCGCGACTTCCTCGTCGCCCTCGCACGCAATCGCCACGACAATGCCACTCCGCGCCTTCACTTCCTGGATGTTCGAGAGCGTTTTTTCGTAGTGCACCTGGCTCTCCTGCGAGGCCGGGTCGCGGGTGGCCAGCACAACGACGGGCAAATTCTCGTCGATTAATGCGTTGGGGCCATGCTTCATCTCGCCCGCGGGATAACCTTCCGCATGAATATAGCTGATTTCTTTAAGCTTCAATGCGCCTTCAAGAGCAATTGGAAAGTGGATTCCGCGGCCAAGGTAGAGGAAATCCGACGCGCGAAACAGGGCGCGAACAATCGATTCATAGATGGATGTATCCGAGAGAACGTGCTCCAGCTTTGCCGGAATGTGCGCCAGTTCCTGCACCAGATCCCGGGAAGATGCCGGATCCAGCGTGCCCCTGACCTGCCCTAGGTACATACCCAGGATGACTAGAGCCGTAATCTGGGCAGTAAAGGCCTTTGTCGACGCCACTCCGATCTCGGGCCCGGCATGAGTCATCAATGTGCCGTTCGACTCGCGGGTGATCATGGATCCGACGACGTTGCAGATCGCGAGCGTTCTCGATCCTTTCTGTCTCGCTTCGCGTTGTGCGGCGAGCGTGTCGGCGGTCTCACCCGATTGCGAAATGACGATGGTCAGCGTCTTTGGCTGGATGATCGGGTCGCGGTAACGGAACTCGCTGCCGTAGTCGACTTCGACCGGTAGGCGCGCCAGCCGCTCGATAATGAACTTGCCGGTCAGCCCGGCATGCCAGCTTGTCCCGCACGCCACGATCTTTACCTGTTGAAATTCACGAAAATCGGACTCGGCGATGCTGATTTCATCCAGAAAAACGCGGCCACTTTCGAGTCCGATACGGCCGAGCATCGTGTCCTTAATGGCTCGGGGCTGCTCAAAGATCTCTTTGAGCATGAAGTGCTTATAGCCGCCCTTTTCCGCCATGATCGGGTCCCACAGAATGTGGGAGACCTGACGCGTAACAGACTTGCCGTCGAAGTCTGTCAGGTGGACGCCATCGGGCGTCAGCACCGCTACGTCGCCATCGTTCAAAAAGAACATGTCGCGCGTGTGGCTCAGAATCGCAGGCACATCCGAGGCTACGAAGAACTCGTTGTCACCCAAGCCGATTACCACGGGCGGCCCCTGACGCGCCGCTACAATCTTGTCGGGATCGCGGCTGGAGATCACGCTTAAGGCGAAAACGCCGTGTAATTGCCTTACGGCGGCGCGGACGGCGTCTTCGAGTTTGCCATCGAGATGCTTTTCGATGAGATGCGCGATGACCTCGGTATCGGTTTCGGTCAGAAATCTATGCCCTTCAGCCGTTAGTTGCTTTCGCAAGGCGAGGTAGTTCTCCACGATGCCGTTATGAACGACGACAATTTCGCCCTTACAGTCGCGATGCGGATGGGCGTTCTCCTCCGTCGGGCGTCCGTGCGTCGCCCAGCGGGTATGGCCTATGCCGTAAGAGCCTGCGATCGGGCTGCCGCGAACGACCTCTTCCAGGTTCCGCAGCTTGCCGGACGCCCGCCGCACATCCAGGCAGTTATTTCCATTGAATACGGCAATGCCGGCTGAATCGTACCCTCGATATTCCAGGCGGCGCAGACCGTCCAGAATCAGGGGCGCCGCCTCCCGGCCGCCGATATACCCAACAATTCCACACATGCTCGCGTTCCCCCTTGTCCGCGGAGTGCATCCTCAGTCGAGGATCTCGACCCGGTAATCCTCAATCACGGGATTCGATAGCACGTCCCGAGCGATCTCGTCCAGCGCAATCGCCGTCTTTTCCTTAGGCAACCCGTCCGCCAGCGCGATCTCAAAAAATTTACCCTGCCGTACCGAGGTGATTTCTTTATGGCCAAGACTGTTCAGGGCATGGCACACGGTCTGGCCCTGCGGATCGAGGACTGTCGTCTTCATAGACACGTAAACGCGCGCTTTCATGAACTTCCATTGTAGGAGGATGCCGGACTGTCATGGTGGGCGTGGCGGCCGCGGGATTTGTTCAACAATCTTTGAGTCGCCCCAGCTCGCGGCACACGTCCTGTATTCATGCGGGTTCGCGCTACGATTAAGTGAAAGCGTCGATTGATTTACCAGCCCATTTTCATTACGCGGCGGCTGTTGCCGCAAAGCGCGACGAGGGAGTTACGCGGAATGGCGGCGCTCCCCCGTGCGGACCAGTTTTCTGTGCAAGTGAACCGGATCGGCAATGCGCATTCTTAGCCGCGCGACTTTTCGCGAAATCTTCACTTCAGCCGCGCTTGGCGGATTGCTGTTTACTTTTGTGCTGTTTCTGCACACCATGGAGCGGCTTTTCGCACTGCTGGTTCGTAGTTCAGCGCCTCCATTGGACGTAACCAAGCTGCTATTGTTCGCGCTTCCGGCCACCATCCCCTTTTCGCTCCCGCTTGGCGTGCTGGTCGGCGTTCTCATTGCGCTGAGCCGGATGTCGGCGGATGGCGAGATTACCGCGATGCGCGCCTCCGGGGCTCCGAGCGCCAGCCTTATTAAGCCGGTCCTGCTCTTTTCCGTGCTGGCGCTGATAATTACGGCAGTCACCTCTCTGTGGCTGTCCCCTCTGTGCCTCCGCCGCCAATCGCAAATCGCCCGCAGAATTGCAGCGGCGCAATTGACCGCCGATATCGAAGCGCGCGTCTTTGATGAGCAATTTCCCAATACGGTGCTTTACGTCGGCGACGTGATAACTGGAAAACAGGTCCACTGGCGCGATGTGTTTCTTGCGGATGTCACTTCTCCCGAGGATCTGGCGAAGCAAGGAAAGGATCGGGGCGAGGGACCGCTCATCACGGTTGCCGCGGACGCGATCGCCACAGCGGATGTGGATCATAACCGGATCCAACTCAACATGAGGAATGTCCGCACCATACACATGGACAAAGAAGGCAAGGTCATCACGACTAGTACGCCGGAGCAGGTCCAGGCCTTGGAAGCGCAGAAACCCGATGTCGAAGTGAACCATGCGGTGACCGAAATGGACACCGTTCCGTTATTTAAGCGCGTCTATCGAACCCGGAATAGCACTCCGTCGGAAAAACTGGAGCACAAAGAAGCGTCTATCGAGCTGCATCAGCGGCTCGCCCTTCCCTTCGCGTGTGTTTTGCTCGCACTAGTGGGTATCCCGCTTGGCATTTCCTCGCGAAAGGGTGGGAAATCGACGGCCTTCGTTCTGACTGTTTTGCTAGCGTTTGGGTATTACCTCGGGTTGATTACTCTCATCGGTCTGGCGAAAAAGGGCAATTTCCCGGTTCCGATTGCCGTGTGGACGCCCAATGCCGTGTTCGCGGTCATCGGCCTGATTCTACTGTCCCGGCTTGAGCGGCCCGGGGACAGAGATATCGTGGGCTGGATCCGAGGCAAAGCGAAGGAACTATATGGGCGTATGCTGGCCCGGCGTCCGCAAGCCATCCCAGCGTTGCGTATTAGCGCGCTAAGGCGTTTCGGCCTCCGTCCGATGCTGATCGACGGCTATGTGCTCAACAGCTTCGTGTTCTACTTTCTGATCCTGTTGACGGCGCTTGTCCTCATGATCGAGGTTTTCACGTTTTTCGAATTGTTGAGCGACATGGTGAAGAACAACATCGGCATGTCGAAGATGGTCGATTATCTCTTCAACCTTGCGCCGCAACTTATTTACGACTCGACGCCAATGGCCGTACTGATGGCGACCCTGATTTGTTTCGGCATCCTGACGAAGCACAACGAAGTGACTGCGTTTAAGGCGGGCGGCATCAGTGTCTACAGACTCGCCGTGCCGGTTCTTTTCGCCGCCGCCGCGATCAGCGGGTTCGTGTTCGCCTTCGATTACTACTACATTCCGGCGGCCAACCGGCGGCAGGAAGCCCTTCGCGCCGAAATCAAAGGAAGACCGGTGCAGACGTATCTGCGGCCCCTCGACCGGCAGTGGGTCTCGGGCGAAGGCTCGCGCGTTTACAACTACCGCTATCTCGACCCTCATGAAGGGGTGATGTACAAGGTGAACGTGTACGAACTCGATCCCGCTACCTTCAACGTAATGCGCCAGATCACCGCGGACCGGGCTCGCTGGGAGCCGTCGCTGAAAACATGGGTCTTCCAGAGCGGGTTCAGCCACGATACGCGCACGGATGCGTATCGCTATTTCTACGGCCGCTCGGCCACGTTCACCGAACTGACCGAGCCTCCGACCTGGTTTGTTAAAGAGGAGAAGCAGTACAAGGAGATGAACTTCACCGAACTCGCCAGCTACATCCACGAGCTGAAGGCGAGCGGTCTCGATACCATTCGGCTGCGCGTGCAGTACAACAAAAAATTTGCCGTGCCACTGTTTGCCTTCATCATGGCCCTGCTGAGCGTGCCGTTTGCCTTCGTTGCGGGCAACCGGGGGGCAATGACCGGAGTCGGCATCAGCTTCGGCATCGCTATCGCCTACTGGGTTTTGAATAACTTGTTCGAGCAGGTCGGGGACCTAAATCAGTTGCCGGCTGTAATGGCTGCCTGGTCGCCGGACGCGCTGTTTTGCATGGCCGGATTGTGGTTCATCTCGCGAATGAAGACTTGACCACGCCGGGCGGCGATCACTCCGGGCGTCTGATCCGTTGAAAAATTTGGATCGACTGTCCTCTTCCCTGCCAGCCCACTGTCGGCGTTAAGCCAAGGCCCACGCACTGTTGTTCACTGATTGGCGGCTCATAATCATAAAAGCGCGCCAGCAGTTCCCTTATCCAGCCAATACCGACGATTCCGGTTTGTGGAGCCCACGTGCGGGTGTACTCCACCAGAACGTTATACCGGCCGGCGGCTATCGCGCGAATCGAAGACGCGTGGAAATCGTTCGTTTCGATAACGTGCATTGGACGCGTGACATAACCATATTCCGGGTGCTGAAGCGCCGCCGTATAGGGCCACGCTGTCGCGACGGTACTGCCCGGTAAGTTCTCTTCGATGTACGAAGCTGCAATCTGTTGCAGGCGCACGAAGTCGACCATTGCGTAGTTGTTTTCGTATGGGAACGGATACGGCGGGTTCCAGAAGAGGCTGGCGGCGAGGCCGGCGAACAGACCCACGCCGGCGACAATACCTTGCCACCGCGGCAGCAGCACCAGCGCGACGCTGACGGCAATGTAGTAGATCGGCAAACTCGGAAGCAGATAGCGCTCGAGCGCGGCGCCGCCGAATAGAGTCACCAGCAGCAAATTTGCGGCAAACACAAACCCGGTTACAAGCCACGCGTTCGAGCGGTATGTCCAAAGGCGGCGCGCGGTGAGAGCAAGAGCCAGCGTGCCGATCCAGCGAAATTCGGCAAAGAACAGGTAATAGATGCGACGCACGGCGTCCAAGGCGATGCGCACCGGATTCAGCGAATAGCCGACGTTGTAATGTTCAAATCCTGGATTGCCCATCCAGTATCCCGTCGCATGATGAAGAATCAGCAGCCACGCGCAGAGGACGGCGGGCGCCGCGAGGAAGAACGATGCCCGGCGGAATTGCCGCCGCCATACAAGAACCAGGAAAAATACCGCGGGCGTGACTGCCCCAGTTTCTTTCGCCAGAACCAGAGCCACGCAAGCGAGCGCGGCATATCCATATCTCTTTCGTAGAAACAGCAGTAGCGCCAGCAGCGTAAAGACCATTGCGGGCATGTCGAGCTGCGCCATCATGCTCTGCGTGTAGAACAGTGGCGAAGCGATCATCAGCAGCGGAGGCAGAAACGAGGGGACGCCAGGCGCGTTCCTGCTCAGCTCGACTGACAGCAGGAATAGAATGAGTAATCCCAGCGCCGCCAGCGCCAGCATTGCAACCCTCGTGATGGGAATGGAATAGCCGAACAGTTTATACCAGAGCACCAGGTAGGCTTCAACCCCCGGCGGATGTATGTTCGGCAGTGTCGAATGGGCAACCCACGCCCCGTCACGCAAGAGGTCGAGCGCTGTTGGAATGAACTGGCCTAGTTCGTCCCAATAATAGGGCAGACGCAACAGCGAAAAGTGAACTGCAAATAATGGAATCGCGAATAGCAGAAAGAAGACGCCCAGGTATAAAACGGAGCGTCCGTAAGCCGGCGCCTTCGCTGCCGTTCGCGGCCGCGCCGGTGTGGTCCCGGTGTTGCCGGATGACGCTCGTGCCGGCGCCCGCCTCACTGAACCGTTTCGGCGCCGCTCTGGGCTTCCAGGCGAATTTCACCGAATGCCGATTCGTACTGTTTGATGTTCTGTTGAAGAACGTTAAACAGCGCCTTCGCCTGTTGGGGACTCAGATAAACGCCCTGGAAGCTTTGAATATTCAACGTTTCGGGAGAGGTCTGGTTGATGGTGCCGAAGAGAAGAAAGAAATCCCAGATGTTGACACGAATCTGGACGCTGTTGGCATAGCTCTCACGATAGTCTGGCGTGTTCGTCAACTGAACCTTGGGCTGCGCGGGTGCGGGTGTCATGCTCCTAGTATCCACAACAACGCCCGGTTGCACCGAAAACGATGCTACCGCCGGTCCAACAACTCGGGTCGCTGCCGCAGGTAGCGCACCGTGCGGAGAACGCCCTCCTTAATGTTGAGCTTCGGCCGCCACCCCAGCGCGCGCACTGCCGAACAGTCGAGAAAAATGAACGGATTGTCCCCGATCCAGCCGCGATCGCCTCCCGAATATTGCATCTCCGGTTTCATGCCCAATTCCTCGCAGATCCATCCGATGGAGTCGTTCACTTCACAATACTCGTCCAGGCCCAGATTGAAGATATTCACCTTCGATTGACCTTTCTCGATGGCGGTGAGGATAGCGTCGATACAGTCCTGAATGTACAGATACGATTTGCGCTGCTTTCCGTTCCCGAGCACGTTCAGAACGTCCGGATGGGCTCTCAGTTGTTTATAGAAATCGAAGACATGTCCGTGCGTGTACCGTTCGCCGAGAATGGAGACGAACCGGAAGATAAACGCCTGCATGCCGAAGCCTTCGCAATAGGCTTCGATGAAGCCTTCCGCAGCCATTTTCGAGGCGCCGTAGAGCGACGTCTGAACGGGAGACGGAGCATTTTCCGGAGTCGGGAACACCCGGGCCTCACCATAGACCGATCCGGTTGAGGAGAACGCGATCCGGAGAACTCCGTTCTTCCGCATGGCCTCCAGCACATTTACGGTTGCGATCGTGTTCTGATGCAGATCTTTGGTTGGATGTTCGGTGCCGAACCGGACGTCCGCGTTCGCGGCAAGATGGAAAACAAATTCGGCGCCCTGCATCGCCGTTTCCACACGGCCGGCGTCGAGAAGATCTCCTTCGACCAGGGTGAATTGAGTGTTGTCCAGCGCGCCGCTGAGGAATTCGCGCTGGCCGGTGGAGAAATTATCGAATCCGGTAACTTCGTGGCCGAGCGCCAGCAGGCGATCTGTCAAGGTGCTGCCGATAAAGCCCGCGCATCCAGTTACTAAACAGCGCAATCGGATCTCCTTCGAGGGAATTGTTCGCAAAGTCCTCACTGTAGCATCACGGCGTTCAATCCAATGCTAAAGTGAGCGGGTGTGAGAGCCGAAGAACCAGTTCCCTCGCCGGTAGCAAGTGGACCAATGACACCGGATATCAAGGCCTGCAAAATCTGTGGAGCCGAGGCCCGGTTGGTTGGCGACAAGCAGGGGAAATATCGGCGGCAACCATTCAATCTTTACCAATGCCGGAATTGCGGCTTTGCGTTCATCGGCAACCCCTGGCTCGACTACGAGGATATCTATTCGCAAGCGTATTATCGGGGTCAGGGGGCCGATCCTCTTGTCGATTACGTATTTGAATTGGAGCATCCGGAAGCCACGGTGCGCCAGTACGAATGGCGGGGCATCCTCGAGGCGATTCGAAGTTTCGTGCCTTTGCAGCAGCAGACTCGCTGGCTCGATTTCGGATGCGGCAATGGAGGCCTCGTGCGGTATTGCCGCTCGAACGCCGGTTGCTCAATATGGGGCTACGAACATGGATGGATTCGAGATGTTGCCGCGAATTCGGGTATCCCCTTTTTGAGCGATGAGGAACTGAGATCGGCGAAAGGCTCGTTCGACATTGTGACCGCGATCGAGGTGCTGGAACACCTATCGAACCCACTCGAACAGCTCAAGCAAATCCGATCGCTTCTTCGCCCGGGGGGCCTGTTCTTTTTTACGACCGGGAACCTGGCCCCCCAACGGGAGGATCCGCTTTCCTGGTCATATCTGGTTCCCGAGATCCATATCGGCTTCTACGAACCGAAGACTCTCGAAAAAGCTCTACAGGAGACGGGTTTCCGAGCCGCTTTTCACGGCTTTTCGCCGGGATTCGAAGACATTATCAGATTCAAAATACTCAAGAGCCTCCGGTTTCGCCGCAAATCGGCATGGCAAGCCGTCCTTCCCTGGGGCACGCTTACCAGAATGGCCGACAGCCGATTCGGAGTCACCGCGCATCCCATCGGCTGGGCCGAGTAGGCGATATCCTTGTGATAACATCTGAAATACATTGCGTTTGATCGACGCCTCCGCCGGAGACGCGTCGCCTCCTGTCCGCGCAAGACGTTCGTAGCTCATGCGATCGAAACTCACACCTTCCAAAGATTCGTTTGGGGCGAGCCTCTGCGTGCATATTGTAGTGCCGAGACACGCCTCGGCCGGCTTGTGCACCGGACGTTCGCGTTGCGCATGACTCTGCAGGGCGCCGGTATCCTCATCACGGGTGGAAGCCTTGGCATCGGCCGCGCAATTGCGAAGGCTTGCGTTGAAGCCGGCGCCGGCGTGCTGATCTGCGCTCGTGATCGAGGCGCTCTCGACAGAGCGAAATGGGAACTCGAACAAACAGCTTCGACCGGGCAGGTCATCCGGGCCCGCGCTGCGGACGTTTCGCGTCCTGATGACGTAACAGCACTTATGGATTTTGCCGTGTCTGAGTTGCCGAACTTTTCCGGGCTCGTCAACTGCGCTGCCATAACGGGGCCGACGGGTCTGCTAGAAGAGGCCGATGTCCAACAATGGATCTCGACGATTCAGGTGAATCTCATCGGGACCATGCTCATGTGTCGCGCGGTGATCCCTCACTTTCGCAAACAGGTTTTCGGCAGAATTATCAATTTCTCGGGAGGCGGCGCAACATCTCCGCGTCCGCGGTTTAGCGCTTACGCAGTGGCAAAGACCGCCGTCGTCCGGCTGACCGAGACTCTGGCGCAGGAATTGAATGAGACTAATATCTGCGTGAATGCGATTGCCCCAGGCGCGGTGAACACGCGGATGCTTGACGATGTTCTGAATGCTGGACCCGAGTCTGCCGGGACCACTGCTTACGAGGAGGCTCTGAAGCAACGGGATCGTGGCGGCGTTCCTCCCGAAAAGGCCGCCGGGTTGTGCCTCAAGTTACTGTCTCGGGAGAGTGATGGCCTCTCCGGGAAGCTCTTCAGCGCGGTCTGGGACTCGTGGGATGCACTGCTTACCCATCGGAAAACAGTAATGGAAAGCGATCTGTACACGCTGCGGCGGATCGTGCCTAAAGATCGCGGTTTGTCGTGGAGTTAGGCTGAACGTGCGGATTGCAATCGTCGGCTGCGGACTCATAGGACAAAAGCGCGCCAGCACTCTTGGCGGCCAAACCCTCGCAGTTTGCTGTGATGTTGACCTTTCGAAAGCGGAGAGCTTAGCCGCTAAAATTCCTGGCGCCGCCGTCAGCACCGACTGGCGATCTACTGTTGCGCGAGACGATGTCGATGTCGTGATTGTCTGCACCACTCATAATCTGTTGCCGCAGATCGCTCAGGCTGCGGCAGCGCACGGCAAACACGTGCTCATCGAAAAGCCGGGGGCGCGCCGGGCGGCTGAACTCGATGTCGTACGGCAAACCGCGAATAGAACAGGCGCGCTGGTACGGGTTGGCTTCAATCACCGGTATCATCGTGCGTTCATAAAGGCTCGCGAGATCTTTGAATCGGGGGTGCTTGAGGACTTGCTCTTTATCCGAGCCCGGTATGGACACGGAGGACGCCCGGGTTATGAGAAGGAATGGCGGGCTGACGCTGCAATCTCGGGTGGCGGAGAAGCGATCGACCAGGGAATGCACCTTATCGACCTCGCGCGCTGGTTTCTTGGCGACCTGAAACTCACTGGGGGCAAAGCCGCCACTTACTTCTGGAACATGCCTGTCGAAGACAATGCGTTTCTTTTGCTTGAAACCGCTGGCCAGCAGGTAGCGTTTTTGCATTCCGGCTGGACGGAGTGGAAGAACATATTCTCGTTCGAGATCTTTGGGCGAATGGGCAAACTCGAAATATCAGGCCTCGGCGGTAGCTACGGGGTAGAAACATTACGCCATTATCAGATGACAGCCGAAATGGGGCCGCCTCCGACAATTATTTATGAGTATCCAATGAGCGACGATTCCTGGCTGCGTGAGTTCTCGGAATTCATGGAAGACGTACGATTGGGACGCAAGCCGCGGCCGGGCATCGAAGACGCCCAGGCCGCTCTAACCATCGTTGAAAACTTGTACGCCAATTCAAAGCTGTGATCATTACTAGAAGCCCGTTACGAATTTCCCTTGGCGGCGGAGGCACTGATCTGCCGTCGTATTACTGCGACCACGGCGGGTTCGTGATCTCCGCAGCGCTGGACAAATACGTCTACATCACGCTGCACCAGACGTTTTTCGAAGAGCTGATTATCAAATACTCGCATATGGAGAAGGTCCGGAGCCTGGAAGAGATCCAACATCCTCTCATCCGCGAAGCCTTGCGGGTATTGGGCCAGGAGGCCCGGTCGCTCGAGATCACCAGTATGTCCGACATCCCGGCAGGCACCGGGCTCGGTTCGAGTGGCAGTTTCCTAACTGCTCTTCTATACGCGCTGCACATTTACCGGAAATCGGTGATTCCAAAGCAGGAGCTTGCGGAACAGGCATGTCACATCGAGATCGATCAGCTCGGCGAACCGGTCGGGAAACAGGACCAATATGTCTCCGCTTTTGGAGGCGTCACCTGCTTCCATATCGATAATGACGGCAAGGTCCATGTCGCGCCGCTTGCCATCGGTAACGAAGCGCTTGCGAATCTTGAAGATAACCTGGTGCTCTTTTACACTGGATACACGCGATCGGCTTCGGAGATTCTGAACGATCAGGACAAGCGGAGCAAGCAGGGCGATCAAAGCATCATCGATAATCTGCATTTCGTGAAGAAGCTGGGCTTCGAAAGCAAACAGGCGCTGGAAGCCGGCGATTTACGGCGGTTTGCGGAGATCATGCACATCCATTGGGAACACAAAAAGGCACGATCGAAGGGGATGAGCAACGGTTCCATCGATGAGTGGTATGAAGTGGGGCGCGCAAACGGCGCTATTGGAGGAAAGCTTATCGGAGCCGGCGGTGGCGGATTTCTGATGTTCTACACCGAGGACAAAACGCGGCTTCGCCATGCCATGCGCGAAGTTGGTTTGCGCGAAGTGCGGTTCCGGTTCGATTTTCAGGGGACAACGTTGGTCACTCAATCCTAAACGCATGTTTCCGGTTGTCATCCTATGCGGAGGCCTTGCAACTCGCCTCCGTCCCGTTACCGAGACAATTCCCAAGTCTCTGATTCCGATCGACGGCGAGCCGTTCGTCGCTCATCAATTACGGCTGCTGCGGTCTCGCGGTATCGCCGAAGTTGTCCTCTGTGTCGGATTTCTGGGGGAGATGATTCGGGATTTTGCGGGAGATGGCTCCCGGTTCGGGCTCCGGATCTCCTATTCGTTCGATGGCCCGGCGCTGCTTGGCACGGCTGGAGCGATTCGCCGCGCGTTACCCTATCTGCGGGAGATCTTTTTCGTGCTCTATGGCGATTCATACCTGCCCTGCGACTATGCGCAGGTCGCTGTGGCGTTTGAAGCTTCCGGCAAGCAGGGCCTGATGACCGTGTACCGTAACAAAGGACAATTCGACTCGAGTAATGTCGAATACGCCGGCGGGAGAATTGTGCGCTACGACAAGCGCCAAAAGACTCCGGCAATGGAGTACATCGATTACGGCCTCGGTGTTCTCAGCAAGCCCGTAATCGCTGCCCTCCCACCCGATCAGCCGCGCGATCTGGCGAGTGTCTATCAGGATCTGCTCGCCGTCGATCAACTTGCCGGCTTCGAGGTAACCGAACGATTTTATGAGATTGGTTCGGCTGAGGGAATCGCCGACACCGAAGCATTTCTGTCGGGCGGCGAGCCCGAAGATTCTCCACCCACAACGGACACCCACTCATGAGCTTTTCTCAAGATTATTTGGCTGAAGTACAACAGGTCGCCGCGCACCTGGATACCGGCGCGATCGAGAGGCTCGCCTCTCTTCTGGTCCAAGTCCGGGAGCAGCATGGGCGGCTGTTCATTCTCGGGGTGGGCGGTAGCGCGGCGAATGCCTCGCACGCGGTAAATGACTTCCGAAAGATCGTTGGGCTGGAGACGTATGCTCCGACCGACAACGTTTCAGAGTTGACCGCGCGCACTAACGATGAGGGATGGGCGACCATCTTTGAAAACTGGCTTCGCACCAGCCGGTTGAAACCTGAAGACGGCGTGCTGGTTCTCTCGGTCGGCGGAGGAAATTTAGAACAGAATGTGAGTCCGAACCTCGTCGCCGCGCTGCAATATGCCAAATCCATAGGCGCTAAAATCGGTGGCATCGTCGGGCGGGACGGCGGATACACAGCGAAAGTTGCCGACGCGTGCGTGGTGGTTCCAATCGTCAATCCGGCTCACGTCACGCCGCATTCGGAAGCGTTTCAAGCCATCGTTTGGCATTTGCTTGTTTCGCATCCTTCGTTAAAGGCTGCACAAACTCGCTGGGAATCCGTGCGTTCCTCGTGACCGGGAAACGGAAAGCCGTATTCCTCGATCGCGATGGCGTCTTGAACTTGCCGCTCGTTCGCGACGGCAAACCATATCCGCCGGCGACGGTTACGGAGACGCAGATCGCCGGTGATGCGCCCTCCTCCTTATTGCGGCTGAAGCAGCACGGGTTTTTGCTGCTGGTGGTGACGAACCAGCCCGATGTCCGGCGTGGCGCAACTAGTCCAGAGCAGGTGGAAGAGATTCACGAGTTTTTGTCGTCCCAGTTACCTCTGGATGGTTTCTTTGTTTGTTACCATGACGATCCGGACAACTGCCCGTGCCGCAAGCCGAAACCCGGCCTGCTGCTGCAAGCTGCGGCACTGCATGATATCGATCTGCCAGGGAGCTATCTCATTGGCGATCGCTGGAGAGATATTGACGCAGGCTCCGCCGCGGGTTGCCGAACCGTGCTGATCGATTATCATTACCATGAGAGGGGTGCGGCGACTCCGCCAGGGGCGATTGTTTCGTCTCTCTCCGAAGCTGCCGACTGGATTTTGAAGCAGGAGAAGTAACCTGGACCGTCTATCCAAACTCAAAGTGAAGCTTTTCGCCGATGGGGCCGAACATGGCGAGATGCTTCGAATGTACCGGAATCCGTTGATTCGGGGATTCACCACCAATCCGACATTGATGCGCAAAGCCGGTATCGCCGACTATGAAGCATTCGCGCGTGGAATTCTGGCGGCGATTCCCGACCGGCCGATTTCACTCGAAGTGTTCTCGGATGAGTTTGCCGAGATGGAGCAACAAGCCCTCAAAATAGCGAGTTGGGGCGAGAATGTGTACGTCAAGATTCCCGTTACAAACACACGAGGGGAATCATCAGCGCCGCTTCTTCGCTGCCTCTCGACGAAGGGCGTCAGGTTAAACGTTACGGCGCTTCTGACCTTGGAGCAAGTGGATGAGGTCACTGCGGCAATGGCAATCTGCCCATCCGGCTACGTATCGGTCTTCGCTGGCCGCATCGCCGATACCGGGCGCGATCCTGTTCCGGTGATGCGTAGAGCGGTGGAGATTCTGGCGAGTAATCCCCATCTCGAGCTCATCTGGGCCAGTCCGCGCGAACTCTTAAACGTGTTCCAGGCAGACCAAGTGGGCTGTCACGTGATTACCGCAACTAACGACATCCTGAAGAAACTGGAATTAGTCGATAAAGACCTGTCGACGTATTCGCTTGACACTGTAAAGATGTTCCGGGATGACGCTGTGAAAGCAGGTTTCGAGCTTTGACGGCCACGAGGGCATCGGCGTCTCTAAACAAGTCGCCATATTATCAGTCCAGCCCGCTTCCCTTCGCCTCGCGCCTTGCTCGGAGTGTCAGGCATAGGATGTTCCAGATATTTATGGACGCATTCCATCCGACAGTTGAGACGAGCGTTCTGGACGTGGGCGTAACCAGCGATTCTACTCATCCCGAGTCGAACTTTTTCGAAAGACTTTACCCTTATCAAAATCGGATTACCTGTGTGGGAACCGAAGACGGATCGCACCTGATGCTGGAGTATCCCGGACTGCGTTACCTCCCGGTAGTTTCGGGGCAGCCACTGCCTTTCGACGACCGGCAATTCGATATCGTTTTCAGTAATGCCGTTCTGGAACACGTTGGAAGCCGAGGCGAACAAGCCAGGTTTGTGGCCGAGCTTCGCCGCGTAAGCAAAGCGTTTTTCGTCACGACCCCGAATCGCTGGTTCCCCATCGAGCATCACACCGGCCTGCCGTTTCTGCATTATTTGCCGCCCTCTCTGTTCCGCCGGTTGATTCGCAATACCCGGTATCGCTACTGGGCCGACGAAGGGAATTTGAATATCCTGACCGTGCGGGAAATGGCCAAACTGTTTCCGGGCGCCGGAACACATGTCGAAATTGTTCGTGCCTTGGGAATCGGATCAAATCTCGTAGCCTACGGAAACTCCAGAATTGACTAGGTTCGGCGAATCCGCAACTAAAACGTTGGGGCGGCTTGGCCGAAGCGAGGCATGTCGCGCCGCCTTGATTCTCGCTGGTGTTCTGCATCTGTGCTTCTTCCCATTCCTTTGGGGGAATAAGACAATGCTCGAAAGCGCCCGGGGACAGCCGACCGTTCTGCCCCAGGGGGCGTGGGCCGGCAAGCCCCTCGCCGTGCCGTTTCCCAAAATGCTCGACACCGGAGCGGTCGCCTGGCAAACCGAAGCCTATCTGGGCTTGATTCGAGAGGAATACCTGAAAGAGCACACCGTGCCGCTCTGGAATCCGTATCAGGCATACGGGACGCCTCTCGCGGCGAACATGCATTCGCAGCCATTTTACCCGTTGACGATGGCTCTCATTCTGCGGCTTAATCCTCACACTTACAATTGGTTCATTTTCCTGCGGCTGTTTATTGCGGGATTCTGCGCTTACCTATATATAAAATTCTTCGTTTCATTTCTTCCGGCGGTTGCCGGCGGAATTACATCGATGTTAGGCGGATACTACGTGCTCTTTTGCACCATGCCGCACATCAGCGTGGAATGCCTGTTGCCGCCAGGGCTGCTCGCGGCCGAGTACTTTCTGAGGCAACGCACTTATAAAACGCTTGCCGCCTTTTCGCTCTTGATCCTGCTTGTCTTGCTGGGCGGTATGCCCGAAAGCGCGCTCTTCCTGCTCTCGTTTTTGTA
This sequence comes from Bryobacterales bacterium KBS 96, assembly GCA_000381625.1. GTDB lineage: Bacteria > Acidobacteriota > Terriglobia > Bryobacterales > Bryobacteraceae > KBS-96. Next base: position 3,023,412 of record KB906767.1, on the reverse strand, counting down.
CCTCTACATGTTCTTTCGTGCCGTAACGGATCCTCCTTTGCGGTCGACGCCATTACTCCTGATCGGTCGCTTGGCAACGGCTACCATTATTGGCTTCGCGCTCTCGGCGTTTCTACTAATGCCGTTCCACGAATATATGAAGATTGCCTTCGATTGGCATCAGCCGGGTAATATCGGTGGAACCATTTCGGGCTTGCTTCATGACCCTCGCAATCTTTCGATATTCACATATCTATTTCCACTGCTCTTTGGAACGCCATTCACCACTACCTTTGGTCCATATTTAAGTGGTCTCCGAAACTACATCGGCCTGATGGCCGTTTTCCTTGTTCTTCTGTCGCTTTTCGGAATATGGAGCGGGCGCAAGATGAATAGCCGCCATCTTAAAAGCCTGACATGGTTTTATTTCTGTGTTGCCGTGGCGATTGTGCTTAAGCGGTATGGCGTTCCTCCTGTGAATTTCGTCGGCCTTCTACCGTTTTTTCAACTCGCCCAATTTCCGAAATACGAAGAAGTCATTCTGTCGGTGTCGGTATCGATGCTGTGTGCAATTGCGCTTGAACGGGTTCTCAAGCGTCAGATTTCACTACGGCTGATGGGCATTGCTCTTGCCCTGACGTCTGCGCTTGTGCCTGTGACGATCATCTTCTCGCGAAATTTGCTTTCGAGCGAGGTAGTAAGCGGGCATGTGGCTCTGGCGATTCCTCTGGTTGCGCTTGGTGTGCCTGTGTGCATCCTGTTTGCACTGGCGGCCTGCCTCATATTTGCTGCTGCTCCTTCTGAATACGGCGAACGCTCGTCAACGAACTGGCGTCTGGCCGCCTGCATGCTTGTGCTGTTAACCGCCGAGATCTGCGGCAGCTTTTTGATCCCTGTTTATTACAGTTTCGACCGGATCGCCAGCCAAGCGGCGAATCCGTACGCCGGAGCGCCTTATATCCGATTCTTGCAGGCTCCGAACCGCCGGGATTTCAGAGTTTTCGGACTGGACAGTATCTTGTTTCCAGACTGGGCCTCGGCGTTCGGCGTTTCAGATATCCGCGATTTGGACGCGATGTACTACAAGAAATATCTGCCATTTCTTAGAAATTTCCTTCCAATCTCGGTGGCGGGTGGTGTGCAAGACTCGATCGATCGTTTCACTGGCGCCGGCAATTACGATCTACTCGATCCACTCGCGCGGCGCTTATTAGCGCTGTCTTCCGTGAAGTATCTTCTGACCATGCGTCCGCTGCCCGAACCCAACGCGATTGTGGACGAAATTCTATGGCAGAACCGGGATCAGTTGAGATCCACCGGGTACATCCAGCTTAGCCGTCAGAATTTTGCTCTCGATGGGCCGCCCCGGGACGAACTCGGACAATATCCACCCTACAATCGGCTCCCCTTTAGACTTAGTCTCAGTGATCATCCTAAATCCCTGCACTTCGAATATGCTTTGAATCCCATAGTCTTTCAATATACGGCGACGGACGGAGCCGAGTTCACTATCGAAGTGAAGCAGGAAAATGGCGCGATCTCAAAGGTGTTCTCGCGTTATATCGATCCGAAGCACAACCCGGCAGAGCGGCATTGGATGTCGGGCGATATCGATTTGAGTAAGTATCGCGGCGCATCCATTACGCTTCTACTCTCCACCAACGGCGGCCCGAAAGGCGACATACGGAACGATTGGACGGCGTGGTCTAATTTCTACGTGTCGGGCGGCGATGCTAAACCGGCCGACATGTTCAAGTTGGTATATGACGCGGAAGCCAAAGTATACGAATTCGATCGAGTGCTGCCTCGTGCGGCGCTGTTTTTCAATGCAGAGGTGAAGAACGGAGATAAAGCAGCCCTGCAGGAACTGGCGGACCCCTCGCTCAATATCTTTCAGTCCGTAGTATTGGACCGGTCCGCGCTCAGTCCGGCTGAACTCTCGGCCGTGGCGGATCTCAACCGGAATGCGCCAATACCCGTTCAGCCGGCGCGCATTCTATCGTACCGATCAGATTCCGTCACCGTCGAAGCCTCGCCCGATAGAGCAGCCATTCTGATGTTGAACGATAGCGACTACCCTGGATGGGAAGCGACAGTCGACGGCCGGCCGGCGCATTGGTTCAGCGCCGATTACCTTTTTCGAGGTCTTCTCCTCGCGCCAGGCAAACACGTAGTTCGTTTCAAATACAAACCCGCAAGCTTCCGGGCCGGCGTTGCGATCAGTTCCGCCGCGGCGATTGTCCTTATTCTCCTAGGCTTCGTGTATCCGAAATTTGACCCTGAGAGGGAGAGCTCGGCTCCGCCGCCGCAGGAAGCCGTGACCTCGGATAAGATTGAAGGTTAATCGATTCGTCATGATCTCGACAGCGGCTGTAAAGCGTCAACGCGGCATAATTGGCAAAACTCATTCCGAGTGTCCAATTTGCGAGTCACGACATCTCGAGTACGAATTTATCGTGGATCGGGCGCCGGTGTGCGCATGCCAGGAGTGCGGCCTTTTGTTTCTGAGTCCGCAACCGGAAGAAACGTCAGCCGCGGAGTCCCCCGAGCGAGCCTCTGAACTAGATGAAATCAGCGAGGCAAAAGCGGCTGAGCGGCTCCGGCAACTGATCGCCTATTCAGGCACTGGCGGGGGCAGACTGTTACTCATCGGCGCCAAGCCACAGTTGTTGAATGAAGCTCAAAAGATGGGCTTCGAAATCTCGGCGTTCACCAAGGACGAGTTTGAATCGGCTCAGTTGGATCGCATTGCACGCGATATGGATGCTTGCATCCTGATGTCGCTGGAAACGTCCAAGGATCCGTTGAAAGTACTGCAAGGTGTCCGTTGCGCCCTAAAGGAAAGCGGCAGCCTCATGGTGGTGACGCCCACGATCGACAGCCAGGCCGCCAGGTTGTTCCGCGCATCGTGGTGGGAGTTTGGGCGCAAAAACCTTTTCTATTTTTCGGTCGATACTCTTCAGAACCTCCTGACTAAAGCTGGATTCGCCGATCCGATGGTGATTCCCGAACGGAGTCTCGTTTCCATCCACTATCTGAAGGAGAAACTGAACTCCATGCCGCGCCACGTTTACGGCAGGGCTGTTCGTACAGCAGCGTGGCTCAGTCCGGGATTTCTGCATCACAAGACATTCCGGCTGTTTCACAGCCGCACCCAGGTGCTGGTTCGCCCGAAACGGTTGGTCTCGCAACCAAAGCTCTCGGTGATTGTTCCCGTATTCAACGAGCAGGCCACGTTTGTCGAACTGATAGAAGAACTGCTGGCGAAGACGATTGATGGAGTTGAGATAGAAATCATCATCGTGGAAAGCGCATCTACGGATGGTTCGCGAGAACTGGTCCGGCAGTACGAGCAGCGTCCACGAGTCCGGATTATCTGGCAGGATAGTCCCAAGGGCAAGGGGTACGCTGTGCGCGCCGGGCTGAAAATCGCAACCGGCGACGTTGTACTGTTTCAGGATGCCGATCTTGAGTACGACATCAACGACTACGATGCCCTGATCGACCCAATTCTCAGCTACCGTTGTAACTTTGTCATCGGATCTCGCCACGGTTCAGGTAGAAATACCTGGAAATTGCGCCAGTTCGCCGATTCGCCCGGCTTGGCTTCGGTATTCAATCTGGGCCATGTCTTTTTTTTGACTTTGTTTAACGTGCTGTACAGACAGAATCTCACCGACCCGTTCAGCATGTTCAAAGTATTCCGGCGAGACTGCCTTTGGGGCCTAAGCTTTGAATGCAATCGCTTCGACTTCGACCACGAGATTGTCATCAAGCTTCTTCGCAAGGGCTACAAAGCGGTGGAGTTGCCGGTGAATTATAAGTCCCGCTCTCTGAAAGAGGGCAAGAAAGTCACGATTTTTCGTGACCCGCTCACGTGGCTAAGGGCGCTTTGGAAATTTCGCCATTCACCACTGTATCGGAACAACGAAGCCGAGTAACCGGCGCGAGAGATAGATTGCTGGAACAGTGGGAGGCTGTGGAGAGCGGATGCCTCCATTCAGCGAAAACAATCTAAAAGCAAGGGAGATGGCGGGGACGACGGGGCTCGAACCCGCGACCTCCGACGTGACAGGCCGGCGCTCTAACCAACTGAGCTACGTCCCCTTATTTATGAACCGCAGCGTCGGACGCCATTAGGATAACACAGGCGGCCACGGCTTCCAGCAATGAGGATTTTGCGAAACGAGGCCGCCTAATTCTCGGGTTCTATGCCTTCCCATTCCCCGCTCCGGGCGGATTTCAGCACCGCGTCGGTCACGTAATCGGTCGCCAGCCCGTCCCGGAATGTGGGGCTCGGATTTTGACCCTCTGAGATGCCTTGGAGGAAGTCGGCGACCTGGTGAATAAATGTGTGTTCGTAGCCAATCTGCAGGCCGGGCACCCACCAGTGCTTCATGTAAGGGTGGTCGCTGTCGGTGATATGGATCGATCGCCAGCCGCGCAGCCGTCCCTCATCACCATGATCGAAATACTGAAGGCGATGAAGATCCTCCAGATCCCAAAGAATCGACGCATTCTCACCGTTGATCTCCAGCGTGTAGAGCGCCTTATGGCCGCGCGCATACCGTGTTGCTTCAAAGGTTGCCAGCGATCCGTTGCCGAAGCGTGCGAGGAAGGCGCTTGCATCGTCAATGCCGACCTTCTGCACCTTGCCGGTGAGCGTATGCTTGCGCTCTTTGATGAAAGTCTCGGTCATGGCGGTGACGCGCTGAATCGGCCCGTTGAGCCAAAGGGCCGTATCGATGCAATGCGCCAGCAGGTCGCCCGTAACGCCGCTCCCCGCGACGCCCGCATCCAGGCGCCACAGCCCCTCGCCTCCTTGTGGAAGATCTTGCGAGATCGTCCAATCCTGCAGGAACTTCGCCCGGTAGTGGAAAATACGGCCCAGACGGCCTTCGTCGATCAACTGTTTCGCTAGGACAACTGCCGGCACGCGGCGATAGTTGTACCAGACCATGTTCGGCACGCCGGCTTTTTCTACCGCGTCCACCATGGCTTTCGCTTCTGCCGCGGTGCGTCCCAGCGGCTTCTCGCACAGGACCATCTTCCCGGCGTCCGCCGCCGCAATGGCAATTTCGGCATGTGTATCATTCGGGCTGGCGATATCGATCAGATCGATATCCGCTCGTTTCACCAGAGAGCGCCAGTCGCTCTCGATGGATTCATAGCCCCACGTGTTTGCGAACGCTTGCGCGCGTTCGGGATTGCGGGCGCACACCGCCTTTAGAACCGGCTCGTAAGGGACATCGAAAAAATTGCGGACGCTGCGGTAGGCATTCGAATGCGTGCGGCCCATGAACCCATAACCGACCAGGCCGATGTTTAGCTTTTTGGTTTCCATAGAGATTAGTTCCAGCCGTGGGCCTCGCGAACCGCAACCATGACTTTTAAGATGTCGCGCCAGGTCTCTGGCTTAGTCATGACGGCATTGGGAAACATGCAGCCGTCCCAGCAGATGTGCTCGAATGGCTTGTGCAACTCGCCGTTTTCATCGCGCATCCAGAAGCCCGCGTGCCGCACGATGTCCAACTTGCCGTTTGGATCGAACGGTAGGCAATGATGGCCCGTCTTGTCGTGGGATCCCGAGCCCTTTACGGTTGCATCGTTCTGCGCTACGTGAAAATCGATGGTCCACGGCCGCAGGGCGTTGGTCAGCTTTCGCAGCGCGGCGTCCAGTTCCTCTCCGTTGCCCCAGTCGAAACCTTCCGGCAGAATCCGGCACTCCGGTGCGTTATAACCCAGCGTGAACAGGAGCGTATGCGCCATATCGGCCTGAAACCCGATGTTCGGACGGTCCACCATTTCCAGCAACTCAACCATGGGCTTCCAGCCATGCATCGCGCCCCAGCAGATCTCGCCTTCCGCAGCCAGTTGCTCGCCATAATCGGCGGCTACCGAGCAGGCATTGCGAAATGTTTCCGCTATGCGCTTTGTATTGGCGGCCGGATCTTTCGCCCATTCCTCCACGCTCGCGGCCGAATCGATGCGAACCACGCCATAGGGGCGGATGCCTAATTCCCGAAGCTTTTGGGCGATGCGGCACGCTTTTTGCACCTGTTCGACGAACTGAGAGCGTTCAGTTTCGCTGCCCATCGCCGATCCGCCCCCTGTCGGCGGCCACACTGGCGCTACGACCGAGCCGACAACCAGGCTTCTTGCCGAAATGTTGTCCGCAAGCTGTTTGATCTGGTCGTCCGTTGAGTCGATGCTTACGTGAGGATCGGACAGAAAGAGATCGACACCGTCAAAATGCACGCCGTTCACTTGGGCGGCGGCAGTCAGATTCAACATAGTCTCGAGATCGATCGGGGGCTCCGCTCCGGGGCCTTTGCCCACGAGACCGGGCCACATCGCGTTGTGAAGACGGGGGAAGTGATTCATTGCTTGGCTGCTCATGTCGACGGATCGTATCCGGCGATTTTATCAGCCGGACCGTGCGTCACCTTTGTTCCGCGATACGAAGCCCGGCGTTGTCGCGCGCGCGTTCCGTATAAAATGGCCCCATGTCAAATCGAGAACTCATCGACCAGGCTCTTGCCACGGGCGAAGGCATCGTTCGTCTTGCCCCTTGCTGGGTGCCGAGGTCTTTCCTCATGCCGGGAGGGCGCTTGAAACTGGATTCGCGCGACCTTTATGCGCTGGGCGCACACCGTGGCGGCATCGACGAGCGCTGGTTTTCGTCAACCACGCACGCAGCCAATGGGCCGGGCACGCCGGAAGATGAAGGTCTCAGCTACATCTATCTCGACGGCAAGAAGGTTCTGTTCAAAGAGGCGATCGAGTCCGCGGGTGACCGTTTCCTCGGATCCGATGTAATGTCGCGCGACGGCGGCTGGAACATGCTTTGCAAGTTTTTCGATAATCTCGGACCGATCCCGCATCACATGCACCAGAACGACGAGCACGCGAAACTTGTCGGCCAGAAGGGAAAGCCTGAAGCGTATTACTTCCCGCCTCAATATAACTTCAAAGGCAACAATTTTCCCTACACCTTCATGGGTCTCGAACCCGGCACTACCAAAGACGACATTCGCGGATGCCTGCAGCGCTGGAACGAAGGCGATAACGGAATTCTGTACTTTTCCAAGGCGTACCGGCTGCAACCCGGCACAGGATGGCAGATTAATGCCGGCGTTCTGCACGCGCCCGGCTCGCTCGTCACCTACGAACCGCAAGTGAATAGCGACGTATTCGCGATGTTCCAATCGCTGGTGGAGGGCAGGGCAGTCGGCTGGGAACTGCTGGCGAAGGATGTCCCGAAAGAACGCGCTCACGACCTCGATTTTTTAATCAGCATGCTCGATTGGGAGGCGAATGTCGATCCTGAGTTCGCGAATCACAATCGTGTATTTCCAAAGCCTGTGCGGCCGCTCGAAGAAATGCAAGCCGCCGGTTATGTCGAGAAATGGGTTACGTACGGAACCGAGTTCTATTCAGCGAAGGAACTGACTGTTCTGCCCGGCCGTTCCGCAACCATCCGGGATGCCGCCGCTTACGGAATGATTCTCACTCAAGGCTATGGAGCGCTCGGAGTCCACGAAATTGAGACTCCTTCGCTGATCCGCTTCGGCGAGATGACAAAAGACGAGTTGTTCGTTTCGGCCGGCGTCGCCAAGAACGGCGTCAAAATCACGAACCGGAGCAATACGGAGCCGCTCGTTATGCTGAAGCACTTCGCGCCGCGTAACCCCGACGCAAGCTCGCTGGTAAAGCACTAATCGGCCGGCTTCCCCTCGCTTGCGGCCAGGTTATACGCGATACAACGCCGGATTTACTTGTATTGGGCTTCCAAAGTGACATAAGCTTCAATTTCTCTCATGTTCGGTAACAAGAACGGCGTTGGATTTGGAATCTCACCGCGGATTGGCTTGGCGGTGGCGCTCTTTGTTGGACTATTTTGGGGTTCCGCATTTTCGCAAACAACCCAGATCGTATTGAATCGGGGCGACAGCACGATTGTTTTCGAGCCGTACGCTCCGAACATTATTCGTGTGACGCTCAGCAAGTCGAAAGAGCAGGCTGCGGCGCCTCCTGGCTATGGTTTTGTTGCGTCTCCGTCGGCGCAAGGCTGGACGCGTGAGGACGGCGCAGGCGGAATCACGTACCGGTCGTCCCGGATGGTTGTGTCCCTGGAATCCGTGCATCCGGGTAATCCTCTTACCACCCAGGTCGACATTTCGAAATTCTTCGTCGGCTCCGCTCCCTCCGCTCACATTGACTTCCGCACGCCTGAGGGCAAAACTCTTCTCAAAATGGAAGGCTGGTCAATGTCCGTGCCCAACTACAAAGACGGGAACGCCGGTATCCTTCACGACAAGCGTCCTTCAGACCAACCATTTTTCCAAGTTGGCGCCACTTTCCGTTCTCCCGATGATGAGCACTATTACGGCTTGGGCCAAAACCAGGAAGGTTATCTCGACCATCGAGGCCACACGATCGAGTGCTGGAACAACTACACGGCTACTGCGGGGCCGAGTACCTGCGTTCCGTTCGTTGTCACCAATTACGGTTACGGCCTGATCTGGGACAATCCGTCGAAAACGACAATCGAACCGGGCTTTAACGAGCAGACGAGATGGATTTCGGAGGTCGGCAACCGTGTTTCCTTCTTCGTGATTGCGGGTAGGACGAGTGACGAAATCTATTCGGGCTATCGGCAGCTTACTGGCGTCACGCACCTGCTGCCGAAATCGGCATACGGATTCATTCAGTGCAAGCAGCGGTACAGCACACAAAAGGAAGTCCTCGCCGTGGCCAAGGGCTACCGCGACCGCCACCTCCCGGCTGACATGATCGTTGTCGATTGGTTCTATTACACGAAGATGGGCCAGATGGACATGGATCCGAAGAAATGGCCGGACCCAGCCGCCATGAATCGCCAGCTTCATGCAATGGGATTTCACAGCATGATCAGCATTTGGCCCCGCTTCGTGCCCGGATCTCGCTATTACGACCTCCTGCTTCGCAAAGGCTGGTTTGAGCACCTCACGGATGGCACACCGACGAACGGCTTACCTTATGACCGCGCCGGCTCCGACATCGACACCACAAATCCCGACGCAGCTCGCTGGTATTGGAACGTGATTCGCGACAATTTCGTCAGCAAGGGGTTTGACGCGTTCTGGGCCGATGAAACAGAACCCGACCTCCCGCCGAACGGCAGTTTTTTCTCTATCGGACCGGGAACGCGGTATTTCAATATCTACCCTCTATTTCATACGGCTGCGTTCTATGACGGTTTTCGTCGCGATCTCAAACAGCGTGCGCTCATTCTTTCGCGTGACGCTTATCTGGGCGCGCAGCGCAACGGCACAATTTTTTGGTCTTCCGACATTTACCCCACGTGGGATACATTGCGGCGCCAAATTCCCACTGGCCTGGACTTCACAGCTTCGGGTATTGCTTATTGGGGCAATGATGTCGGCGGCTGGCAGTATCTGCCGGCGAAGCACCATCCCGCTTATCCGCCGCTCATCGATCCCTCTGATGCGCGTGATAACGTCGGCCACTACGATGACTACCCGGAACTTTACGTGCGCTGGTTCGAATACGGAGCGTTCCAGCCGAATTTTCGTACTCACGGCAGCCGCAGATACAACGAAGTTTGGTCATATGGCAAGCAGGCAGAACCGATTCTGGCTAAATATCTGAAGTTGCGTTACAAATTGCTCCCTTATATTTACTCGCTCGCTTATCGAACATATGAGACCGGCGCTCCATACATGCGCGCGCTGTTTATGGATTTTCCGGCCGACCCGAAGGTTGCCGACCTGGGAGACGAGTACATGTTCGGTCCCGCGCTCCTTGTTGCTCCCGTGACCGAGCAGGGCGCAACGAGCCGCGCTGTCTATCTTCCCGCCGGAACAGACTGGTATAACTTCTGGACAAATGAACGCATGCACGGCGGCCATTCGATTCAGGTGGATGCGCCCATCGACATGATTCCGCTATTTGTGCGCGCCGGTTCGATCCTCCCGCTTGGCGAGCCGGTTGAGAACACGACGCAAGTCCAGCGGCTATCGAAAGTGCGCATATACGCGGGTGCGGATGCCGATTTCGCGCTGTATAGGGACGATGGCAATACCTACGCCTATGAGAACGGCGCCAGAAGCATTACGAAGCTGCACTGGGATAATGCTTCTCGCACGTTCAGTCATACTGGTCCTCGAGATTGGACCGGGACCGACGCGGAACTAACCGAAATTATCGGGCGTTAGAATGCCCGGACCATCAAAATAGTGATGAGACGATTCATAATCGCGGCTTTACTGGCTGGGTGCAGCGCAAGCTTCGGATTGCAGGCGCAGGTTACTGAGCGTCCGCTGCCCCGGCTCGTGCAGAAGGACGGCCGTTACGCCCTGTTTGTGGATAGCGCGCCCTTTCTCATCCTCGGCGCGCAAGCAAATAACTCGAGCGCCTGGCCGGCCACGCTCCCGAAGGTGTGGTCCGCTATCGAATACCTGCACGCCAATAGTCTCGAGATTCCGATCTACTGGGAACAGTTCGAACCGCAACCGGGCCAGTTCGATTACACGCTCATCGACACCATCCTCGCGCAGGCTCGCGAGCATCACGTCCATTTGGTCCTGCTCTGGTTCGGCACGTGGAAGAACGGCAGCCAGCACTACATGCCCGAGTGGATGAAACTGCAACCCGAGCGCTATCTTCACGTGATCGATAAAAGCGGGCATCCGGTCGATTCGCCGTCGCCATTCGCTACCGCGTCACTCGATGCGGACATCCGCGCATTCACCGCATTCATGCGCCACCTGAAGGCCGTGGATTCGGAACGAACGGTGTTGATGGTGCAGGTCGAGAACGAAACGGGCACATGGGGAACTCTTCGCGATTATTCACCGGCTGCGCAAAAGCTGTTTGAAGGCCCGGTTCCCGCCGGCGTTCTGAAGGCAATGAACAAGGCGGGTGTTACGGCCTCGGCAAACTGGCAGGAAGTTTTCGGCCCCGAAGCCGAAGTGTGCTTTCACGCCTGGGCCGTCGCCAGATACGTTGAGCAGGTTGCCGCCGCTGGTAAGGCGGTCTATCCATTGCCGCTGTATGCCAACGCCGCGTTGCGCGATCCCCTGAAGGGCCCTCCTGGCAGTTATGAGAGCGGAGGCCCCACCGATAACGTAATCCCTATTTGGAAAGTTACCGCGCCGTCTCTCGATATCCTGGCGCCGGATATCTACATGTCCGATAGCGCTCGATACCTGAAGGTGTTAAGTCTCTACCATCGGACCGATAATGCGCTGTTCGTGCCGGAAACCAGCGGCGCTCCCGGTGTTGCGCGCTTCCTTTTTTCCGCCCTCGGCCTACAGGTCATAGGCTTCTCGCCTTTCGGCCTGGACTACACGCGAACCCGCCGCCCGCAATCTGGCGCGCCCCATTCGCCAGAGGCGTTTCTCGAACCTACGGCGCAAAATTACCGGCTGATCGGTCCGATGATGCGCGATATCGCGCGCCTCAATTTCGAAGGCAAGCTTCAGGCTGTAGCGGAAGAGAAAGGCAAATTCACGCAAACGCTCCACTTCGGACCGTGGGACGCGACCGTCTCCTATGGAGCTTCCCGAAACAACGCTGCCAAAGGGAATCCTGACCCAATCGGGCGCGCGCTGGTTGCGCAACTCAAGGACAATGAATTTCTGGTGACTGGATTGTTCTCCCGAGTCGATTTTCATCCCGCCGATGCGAACAAGCGCCGGCAGTTTCTTCGCGTCGAAGAAGGCGAGTACGAGAACGGCGCATTCAAGTTTATGCGCATCCTGAATGGCGACCAGACGGATTGGGGGCTCAATTTCGGTTCCGAACCCCAGGTGCTCCGAGTCTCGGTCTCGACCTACTGACCAGACTCAACCCCGGCGTGCGCCAAGGCCGTCTTGCTCCGCTCTGGCCGCGTGTTTTTCCCACAGGTCCGGTCTTACTCTTTTGAGGATTTGCGACACGATGCCTGTGCCGCGCTCGAAAGCCTGTGTGTAGATCTGGTTGCGTTCGTCTCGCGTATAGGTGTATCCAACGCGGTAATAGCGTTCCAGAGAAACTCCCACCAACTTAGTGGCGGCGTACGCGATCGCGGCTTTGGGTATCAATCCCCCGCCAAACGGAACTTTGCCGATCAGTTGCCGGGCTAAGGCGCGCCACCCGAATGCTCCGCCGATAACGGAAGCAATTTCGCTCTTCTGCTCGCGATAACCGGTTTCCCGGTCGCTCGCAGCCGCAAGCAGGAACGCCATTCTGACTTGATTTGCGGTTAGCACCGCCGTGTCGGAAGCGAATTCCGTAACAGCCCAAGGTACTTCGAAAACGCTTGGAATCACATCGGGCAAGGCGGTCGCCAACGAAAATAGCGCATTTTCGCGCGACGTGCGCTGAATCACGCGTTTTGCGAATGGAACTCGGAACGGAGTGAATGAACGCGCCAGTGCGATACCCAGGTCGTCTTCGTGATCTTTCAACACGTCACTCACCAATTGCTCGGGCTGATCCCGCCGGAATACCAGAGATCGCCGGGGTGTGATGACGCTCTCGTCGTAAATCGCCAGATCGAAGTCGAGCGCTCTGGAAGGATCGGGACCACGGTGCAGCGCCGTCAGGCTTTCCTGCCGGCGAGCTTCCGTCAGTCCATCGAGCAAATATGCCTCAATATCGCGGTAGTCCTCGGGTGTTGCGGCATAGAGGGCGATGTTCAGTGGACGTTCTCCTAGCGAATGTATTTTTTTAGGGTTAAGGTTTTGAATTGCCTGGCGAATATTGGAGGTGGCGCTCATCTTGAACTCCGTGGGCCTGTGGCTGCTCTGCTCCTCGCAAACGGAAAACCACTTTCAGCCCCTGCTGCCATTCTAGATTCACCCCCACCCGTTCCGTTTCAATTTGGGCAGAGAAGTAGCCGAGCACGACCTCATTCGAGGGGTGGAACCGCACTCCCGGAGCCACCAATAGGAGCCTCGGAGATTCCCTTCGGAGAGGAATTCCGGGGAAAAAGGCGTCAAGATCTCCGGACCGGACATGCCAGTCGGCGCGCATCCAGTAATCCAACGCCTGTAGCGGTAGTTGAATATCTTCAGTGGCCTTCAACTCCAAGATGGTAGTGCGGCCGTCTGCGGATACGCCCATCAGGTCGATGATGTCGCGGTCGCATCCCGCGAACGTAATTACCTGACCAAGCAGTGGTTGACCTTCGAGCATCGCATCGACAATTCCGAGATTGCGCCGGACGGCGGATTCTAGCCAGCGCTCCGGATGTGCGCGATAAAGAGGGTGGGCGCGGTCGCGTGTTACAGGGTTGCGCAGCGGGGCCAGATGCGCCGCCAGGCGCTCGGCTTCCTCCAAACTCGCTATCGAATGGCCGCTCTTTTCGCCGAGCCCGCAGTACAGTTTCCCCTCGCTGATGCGGCTGAACGCCAAGCCCGAGCAGCGCAGGCTCAAGCTGCCATCCGGCTCCTCGATGCATTCCGCGCCATATTTGTTCTCAAGCCTTCGAACGAACGCAAGCAGATCGGGATTTAGTTCCGCCGGCCCCAGCCTCCGCGCCAGATGCGTGTCCAGATTCCCCAAATCTCGAACGTCCACCTCTCCCGCCGATCCATGCGGGTTGAAACGAAAAATGCGGCACTTCAGTTCCAACCATTTCAACCGCAAAGCTGTCGTGCTCCCGGCGCCGTCCGGAAGAAACAAAGCAAGCGGAATCTGGCCGTGATTTCCAGCTCGTCCACAGAGATAGTGATGCCACAGCAGCGCAAAACTCAAGAACCCGCGCTCGTCCGCAAGTGATTGGCATGCCATGGCCGCCATCCGCTGTGTTCCACGCTCCAGGAGCGCTCGCGGATAGACTGGCGAAAACGAATGCTGCAGGATCGTTTCCGTACTTAAAGTTCGGATCTCCCATCCAGGGAACTGGCGCGCGAGCATGCGCCGGAAGCTTTCGGCAAACGTGCGCCGGCCACCGCGGAGCAGGCGCGCCGCAGCCCGCGGATGATCCAAATCCAGCAGGTTGAGCTTGGCGGTAGCGCCTCCGAACCGTTGGACGGTACACTCCATTGCTCCCGGATTGGTTGCTTCGATGGACACGAGCCGGCGGTTGAAGCTGCGATCGTCCGGCCATGCTGAAAGGTGAATCGCCTCGCTTTGAATATCCAGCGAGTAGGCGCCCCCGATGAGCGGAATGGGAGCGTCGCCGTGCTCTAATATTGCCGGTCGTTTGCACCCAGCCAGGAAGTTCTCAATCGCCGCAAGCAGTTCTTGTACCGGCGGCCCCTCATGCGGCGACGAACCCCCCTTATGATAGTGTTTTGTCAGCAACAGGCTCCAATCTCCAAAGCCGAATTCAGGTTGTCGAACAACGCCTTGCGGCCGCGCTTCAAAAAACGGGCCGCCGGCGGTCCGATATTCAATTAGTGGCCGTCACCAAGAAATTCTCTTCGACGGTCATCCAGGAGGCGTACCAGGCGGGTTTACGTGAATTCGGAGAGAATTATGTGCAGGAATTCGCCGCAAAGCGCCCAGCAATTGGCGACTTGCCCGCTGCCCGTTATCATCTGATTGGCCATTTGCAATCGAACAAGGCTCGAATCGCCGTGGCGTTGTTCGACGTAATCCAAACCGTGGACTCTCCCAAGCTGCTGGAGCGGCTCAACGACGTCGCGGGCGAGCAGGGTAAGGAACTCGAACTGCTGCTCGAAATCAAGCTTTCGGATGAGGCCAGCAAGACTGGCGCCCGGCCGGAGGATATCCCGGCTGTGCTCGAATCCGCGGCCAACCGCCGCAATGTCCGCGTGTCCGGGCTGATGACCATGCCTCCTTGGTCGGAAAACGCCGAACTTTCCAGACCCTACTTCCATCAGCTCGCCAGCCTTGCCCACCGGTACTCCCTGCCGGAACTGTCAATGGGGATGTCGAACGATTTCGAAGTGGCGATCGAGGAAGGCGCAACCATCGTCCGGGTCGGGACCGCTCTATTCGGCGCCCGGCCCAAGCCCGCCCCTGCTGGCCAGTGACAAAGGTGTTCCCACTTCGGGCTCGGTGGTTTTGGGCAGTTCCATTCGTGCCTGCTCTTGCTCTCGTTCTTGGAGCAAGCGCGGCGCCTCGCGAGTTGCCACACTCCGTGATTGAGCATGACAATGTTCCGGTGCCGATGCGCGACGGGGTCAAGCTGATGGCCGATGTCTTCCTTCCGGACGGCCGTGGCCCCTGGCCGGCTATTCTGATTCGCACTCCCTACAATCGCCGGTCGCTGGGAACTCGTGGCTATCGGATGTTTGCACTGCGCGGCTATGCCGTGGTTGTTCAGGACGTGCGCGGGCGCTATGGTTCCGCGGGTCGCTTCGGTTCGATTGCGCAGGAAGGGCCGGATGGCAATGACACCATCAATTGGATTGCTCGCCAGCCGTGGTCCGATGGCCGTATCGGAATGGCGGGCGGTTCCTACCTGGGCATCGTCCAATGGTGGGCTGCCGTTCAGAGGAATCCTCGGCTTGTCACGATATTTCCCATGGTTTCCGGAGACGATGAATATTTCGACCGCTTTTACTCGCCAGGCGGTGCTCTGCAATTGGGGCATCGGCTGATATGGCTGCACGAAAATCTCACTCCATTCGAAACGCCGCGTCTCTCGCTTGCGAGCTACATCGATCACCTGCCACTGATGAACGCGGATGTCGCAGCCACCACTCTCAAGCTCGATATGTGGCGTATTCCGCTCCAGCATCCGTCCTACGACAACTTTTGGAACAGGCTCAGCATCCGGCGGTCTCTCGGCAATGTAAACATTCCGGTTTGCTCGATGGGTGGCTGGTTCGACACGTACGTCGCGAGCGATTTGAACGCATTCTCGCTGCTCGCGCGCCGCGGCGTGCCAATTGAAACGTGGATCGGCCCTTGGGCCCATAATTTCGGTTACCGGTTCATGAGTCTCGATTTCGGTCCGGAGGCGCGTCCGCGCACCCGAGCCCTTCAACTGGCATGGTTCGATAGATTCCTTAAGCGAAGCGGCATGCCGTCGGACCATGCCCTACCGATTTTGCACATTTTTGTGATGGGGACCAACCGGTGGCGCGAAGAACACGAATGGCCTCTTGCACGGACACGCTACACCGCTCTTTACCTGGATAGCGGAGGGCAGGCGAACACGTCTCTGGGTGACGGCGAACTGCGTTTTCAATTCGGGCATGATTCGCCGCCGGACCACTTCATCTACAATCCCCGCCATCCCGTACCCACGACTGGTGGCGCTCTGTGTTGCGACGCCCGCCTGATGCCGCCCGGCCCGCTCGATCAGCGCGAGGTGGAACGCCGCCGCGACGTTTTGGTGTATACCTCCTCTGTCCTGCGTGAGCCGCTGGAGGTCACGGGGCCGGTTGCCGCGACCATCTACGTCGCGACATCCGCGAACGATACCGATTTCAGCGCGAAACTGGTGGACCTGGCGCCGGACGGACATGCTCTGCTCGTGACGGACGGCATTGCGCGTTTGCGATACCGAATGTCGCTTTTAAAATCAGTACTCGTAAAGCGCCAGACGCCGTACCAGGTACATATCGATGCAGGAGTGACGAGCTGGGTTTTTTTACCCGGTCATCGGATACGGCTCGAAGTTTCTAGCAGCAATTTCCCGCGATTCGATCG
Source organism: Bryobacterales bacterium KBS 96 (assembly GCA_000381625.1). GTDB lineage: Bacteria > Acidobacteriota > Terriglobia > Bryobacterales > Bryobacteraceae > KBS-96. The sequence goes on along the minus strand of KB906767.1, from coordinate 3,006,813 downwards.
GAACCTAAACTCCAGCCGGCCGAATGCCGAAGAAACGCACATGAACATCGCCAGCCAGACCGTCTACCATTCGCGGAGGTACTCCTCGGTACTGGTCCTCCCGGTAATCCCTCAGTTGAGAAGTTTTTCGGCAGCCGCACACCCACATTTACAGAGACGACTTGGCGATATGGGAGCGCACTGACCAATGTGGCCGTACTTAGTAATTTGTGATTTGCAGGAGCCGGAGCGTCGCGGGCAGGCACTCAACAGCATACTGATCGATTTCGGCGCCACGCCGATTATGAGGCAGAGCTGGCTCCTTACTTCCGATCTGAATGCCCAAGCAATTCTAGAACAGTTTCGTCCGATCGTCGGCGAATCGGACAGTCTTCTTGTATTTGAACTGGCCGAGGACCGGGCCGTTATGAATGCTTTGGAAGAATAGCTGTCACCGGCTATATCGCTATATCCAAAGCTTCCGCGTGCAGGCCCAGCTCTTGAGCTATGAGCTCATAGGAGCGGCGGCGCGCTTCGTTATCGTGCATGATGTTTACAATCAGTACTTCCTCCGCGCCATACTCAACAGCCACTTCTTCGAGCGCCCTGCGAATCGTCGCGGGTGAACCCGTTAGAATGCGGCGGCCGGCGGGCAGCATCTCCTGGGGCACGCCCTCTTCGCGAATGAATCGCTGAGCGCGCTCCACAGTCGGCACTGGAATGGGCCGGCCTCGGAATAGCAGCGTCATCATCATGCGGAGACTGGCCGAAAGCTCGCGAGCCTCCTCATCCGTCGCGGCGCATAAAGCCCAAACGGCCACAGCCACGCGTGGAGTGCGGAGGCGCTTGGACGGTCTGAAGGGGCGCCAGTAATGGCGCGCGATGGCGGGACCTTCGGCGTTGATGAAGTCGGCGAATACGTACGGCAATCCGAGTTCTGCCGCCCAGATAGCGCTCTGCGGCGACGAGCCGAGCAGCGATATTTCGGGCTGTTCCCCACGGACTAACGGAATCTTTAGTTGCGGTAACGCGCCTGCTGCTTCGGAAGAGGCGTCAAAGTAACTCAGCAGCTCGGAGAGTTGCTCATGGAAATCGTCTGGCGCGGGTTGGCGGCGGTCGCGCTGTAAGGCGAACGCTACGGTCGAACTGGTCCCGGCAGCCCGCCCGATGCCGAGATCGATCCGCCCCGGAAACAAATTACTCAGCATGCTGAACGTCTCGGCCACTTTGAGCGGGCTGTAGTGCGGGAGCATCACGCCCCCGCTGCCTACCCGAATACGGGAAGTCGCATCCGCTACGGGACCGATCAGGGCTTCGGGACTGTTGCATGCGAGCGAAGGCGTCCCGTGGTGTTCCGCGAGCCAGTACCGGTAATAGCCCAGTTCGTCGGCCAAGCGCGCCAAGTCAAGCGTGTTACGGAGTGCGTCTCCCGGCGTCGACCCTTCGGCAATCGGCGACTGATCGAGCACGCTCACTCGGAACGGGAAAGGGGAATTGTTCGCCACCCTTCTACGATGCTACCGGGCCTCCCAGGATTCTCCATCGGCAGACGCCGGCCGTCGTAAGTTCCAGACGCTAAGAGACTCGTTACGCCGTTGGCGCTTGCCGATGTACGTACTTTCCGTGATCGGGAACGGCAAAGTGCTCGAACTCCATCGCCAGTCGCTGCAACTGGTCCGCAACCTCGGGGCCCGACATCGGCAGGCCATGCCCGGGGGCGACGGTATAGGGGCAGAGGCGCGCCAGAGCCTGCACGGATTCTCCCGCCGCCTTCCAATCGGGTGTGTAGTACGCAGGCGGCCCGTGCAATTCCGGCCGTTGTTTGGCGACGGCCAAAAACGATTCCTGTTTCGTCGTACAAAACGCGTCCCCCGGAAGCAAAACCTTGTCTTCCGTACGAAATAGAGAGACGTGACCGGGAGCATGGCCTGGGGTATGAATGTAGATCCAGCCTGGTAATGTCGGGACGGAGCCGTCTTCGGGGAGCGCCTGTACTTTGCCCTGCAAATCAGCCGACGTACGCGGGTATAGCGGCGACATAACAGCCATTAATCCGCCTCCCACTGATGGGTCCGGAGGCGGATACTTAGCGTGGCCCGTCAAATACGGAAATTCATCGCGATGCGCATATACTGGCACGTTCCACGTATCAATCAAGTCTTTGACCGCGCCAACGTGATCGAAATGACCATGAGTGAGAATGATCGCATTCGGTTTCGTGCTCTGGCCGAATTGACTTTCAGCCCAGTGCTTGATTTTGCCGGCCGCAAGGTGCAGTCCCGTATCGATCAAGGTCCAACCACCACTCGGCACACTGACGGCGAATACGTTCACAAATAAAACGCGAATACCCTTAATGCCCGGTGCGATGTTATCGAGTGGAGTCACCTCGTAAAATGGAATCGGTATTTTATCCATGCGTGCTCCTTCGGACTCGCCCGTCGTATGACGTCGGACGAGGTCCTGTGATTCACACTGTGGCCGAACTTATCCTATCCGTCAAGAGAAGACAATGCTGCGCGTTTTACGAGGACCGGATCGAAGCTCATGGAAGCGCAAGATACGACTATGGTCCGATGGCGGCATTGTCCTCTAACCAACAGATAGAGCCACGTGTTTTGCCAGCGTGAGAGCCTGTAAATGGTGATGAATAATCTTGGCGATCCGGCCGTTCGGAATGTGGTGCTTCTCCGTTTGAGTCATCTCCGGCAGCGCGCCAAGCCCAACTGGGGGCAAATGTCGGCGCATCAGATGCTTTGCCATTTGAGCGATTCTTTCAAAGTTCCCTTGGGAGAAAAGCAGGTGAGCAAGGCGACCGGCCCTCTTCAGCGTTCCATTGTGAAGTGGATCGCTCTCTACCTTCCGGTGCCATGGCCGAAAGGCTTCCCCACAAGGCCGGAAATCAAACAAGGGATCGGCGGCACCGTGCCAACGGATTTCGAGCGCGACTTACAAGAACTCCTGTCGTTAGTCGAGCGGTTTACAACCTGGCGATCTGGCTTGGTCTTAGCGCCCCATCCCTTTTTCGGCAAGATGACTTTCTTTGAGTGGATGCGTTGGGGATATTTGCATACCGATCACCACTTGCGCCAGTTTGGAGTGTGAATGTCGCGATGCAAGTTCGAGAGGCAGCCTATTTCCGTTTTTACGCTGGTCTTAACGACCATCTGAAAGTAGACGACCGCTATCGTACCGTCGAGAGACTCCTGCTTGTTCCAACCGCGGTAAAGGACATCATCGAGAGTTTCGGCGTTCCTCATCCCGAGGTGTCGGCCATTGTAGCGAACTACGAATTCGTGGATTTCCGTTATGTTGTGCGGCGCGGCGACCGGATTGCCGTGTATCCACCGTTTCAGAGCCAGTGGCTCCGGCCGGGCTTGATCCTGCGACCGGACTTGCACCGCGAAGAGCCGCGTTTCGTGCTCGACGTTCATCTGGGAAAACTCGCGGCCTATCTGCGTATGCTCGGCATGGACACGCTATACCAAAGTTGCTTTTCCGATCCTGAACTTGTACGGATCTCGACTGAAGAGCGTCGTGTTCTGCTGACCCGCGATCGTGGCTTATTGAAGCATGGGGCTGTCGATCACGGATACTGGCTGCGCGAAACCGATAGCCGGCGCCAGGCTGCCGAGGTTATCGAGCGATTCGATTTGTCTGGCTGGATTCGCCCGTTCTCCCGGTGCATGGCATGTAACGACATGCTTGAGGCAGTTGAAAAGGAGAGCATTGAGCGAGAGTTGCCCGCGCGAGTCGCACAGTTGCATACAGAGTTCCAGCGCTGTCGCCGCTGCGGCCGGGTGTACTGGAAGGGATCGCATTACGACCGGATGCTGGCTTGGATCAAGCAACTGACCGCGCCACCGGCATCGCCTTGATCTGATTATGAGCGCACGCGCTCATGCCCAACAAAAAACATTCATTGGCTCGCACGGAAACGCGCCCGTGAGAGAGCGGACGTCTTCAAACAAACCGTGTTTCTTCCATGCATCCGAACTTCGAAGTGCATGCTGACTCGCGTTAGCGGCGATATCGCGTCACCCATGCAAGATTGAACCGCGTGAAGGTGATCCGTTCGTCCGGACGGGCGTTTCCCCGTTCGTACAGCACCCCGATGCTTCCGTCGTGCAGCGAAATGACAGTCGAATAGCCGGCAGGTCCCGCATAAATGGTCCGTGCCGCGGGCCAAGTTCGGCCGCTGTCGTAGCTCAGCTTCACCGTAATATCTTTGCGGTGAGTGCTGGCCGCGTTCGTGAAAATTAGAATGTCTTTGCCGCCCCGATGATAGCGAGTGATCCCGGCATTGCAGCTTGGATCGATCAGCGCCGGGTCGTGGCTCATGGGGCCGAATGTGATTCCGCCGTCGTGGGATCGCGCAATTGCCCGGTGTGTGCCGTTGCGCATATTTTGAAGGACGACGCCGTCTCTCAGTTCGACATTGTGACTCTCATCCGTCCCCTCGCCGATTGGCTCACCATGCTTCCACGTTTTTCCGTGATTGTCGCTATATGCGTTTAGCGAATGAACGATACCCTGGCCGTCGCGAACGACAAGCGGCACAAGAAACCGGCCAGAGCTAATTTGGATATCCGTCCCGGACGTGGCAAACATTCCCTGCCAGGAAGGTTCCTTCACTTGTGGAGTAAGGTCCACCGCTTCGGACCAGGTCGCGCCGTCATTGTCGCTGTGAATTGCATGGAGCTGTAAGGTTGTGGCGCCGGTTCGTGTACCCGGCTTGGCAGTCAGAAATCCGATCCCCGGCGGCCCGTAATTGAAGAAGCACCAGATGCGTCCCGTCGAACGGTCCAGCAGCAACGAGGCATCGCCGACGCCGCCGCCCTTCACTTTCTGGATAGTCCGTGGCGCCTCCCAGTCTTTCCCCTCGTTCAAGCTGCGCCGCATGACCAGGGAGATATTGGCAGGCAAATCGCGATCGCTATCGTAGCGCGCATCCGCGACCGCAATCAGTACGCTGTTCCGGGTTTCGATGAGTGCGGGAATGCGATAGGTATGCACGCCGTTGTCTCCCTCGCGGAAGATGTCATTCTGCGAGAAGAACGGAACGTTCCCGGCAATTAGGGGACATACTGCCGCCAGAACGAGCAATAGTGCGGATCTTGCGGGCATCCAGCTTTGTTACCTCCACCGTCAGGACATGGGAGACGTCCAGAGCAATTCAAGATTACCTGCTTTCACTGGCTCTTGATATAGTTGCCGCCAGATCTGGAACCTGAAAAGAAGCAATTTTCGATACCCTCGCCGCTTACTCACGCACAACCCGCGCACGTGTGCGGCGCCTCCGATTCTGGCTTGCCTTGGATACAGAGCCGCCTTGCGTGAGCAAGCGGGCTTCGGATGATGAGTTACTGAAGTGCAACAAGCTGACATAACAGCTTTATCAACAATATGGAAACCTGTCATGCCGAGTGGCATCCAACCAGATGAAGCGGCAAGCTGAGTTGCCATCCCCTACGCCAGTCGCCACACCAAGGCAGTGAGCGGCGCAGGCAGCCCGCTCTTCGCTAAACGGACATATTTATGATTCAGGCAACCAATTCCGCTGTACGTGTCCACGATCGGCCTCGTATCGATTCCGCGTGGTGGGCCGTCGCCGCTCGATTTCTCATTCATGGCCTTGTAGTCTCTACCTGGGTTTCGAGAATCCCCGCCGTCCAGAGCGCTCTCGGATTAAACAATGCGCGCCTCGGCTTATGCTTACTGGGAACGGCCGTCGGATCGGTGGTTGCTGTTCCAGTTACCGGCTGGCTGATTGCGCGCTTCGGCAGCAAGCCAGTGACGACCTGGAGCACGGCCGGTTTCTGCCTTGCTCTCGCCGGGCCATCGCTCGCCGTAAACAGCTTGACTTTGTTCTGCGCCCTAACGATCTTCGGAGCAATGGGGGGGCGAATGACGTCTCGATCAACTCGCAAGGCGTCGCTGTCGAGACCGTGATTGCGACGCCCACCATGTCCCGCTTTCACGCGATGTTCAGCATCGGCGGAATGATCGGCGCAAGTTTCGGAGCGCTGCTCGCCGCTCACGAGATTGCCCCGCGAATGCACCTGGCCCTGGCGTCTGGAATCCTTCTCTTGTTCAGCATTGCGACGGCGCCGAATTTGCTGGAAGGCGGAGACAGACTCGCGAAGCGCCACAGCGGCTTTAAGCTGTCGCGAGTCCCCACGGTGCTTGTCAGTCTCACCGTTCTCGGTTTTTGCATGTTTCTTTCGGAAGGAGCCATTGCCGACTGGAGCGCTGTCTATCTGAAGCAGGTTCTGAACGCGGGACCAGGACTAGCTGCCGCCGCGTATGCTGCGTTTTCCATCGGCATGGCGGCGTGTCGATTGCTCGGAGATCGCCTCACGGCGCGAATGGGGCCGGTAATGACTGTGCGTGGGAGTGCTTTGCTCGCGGCCGCGGGACTCTCGCTCGCTCTGCTGGCGCAATCTCCGTACTGGGCGCTGCCCGGCTTCGCGCTGACCGGCGCCGGCTTCGCCGTGATTGTGCCCATCGTGTTTGGCGCTGGAGGGCGCGTGCCTTCCATACTCAGCGGCGCCGGCATCGCGATGGTGAGCGGGTCCGGCTATATCGGTTTTCTTTTCGGGCCGCCGATAATTGGTTTCATTGCCCAATCCAGTTCTCTCCGGTTGGCTCTCCTGGTCGTTGTCGCGCTCAGCCTGCTCGCGGCCACGCTCGCGAACGCGGTCCGCCGCCCGGAATCCGAATCGGCTTAGTACGGCGGTTCGCAAACACCGTAGCGCATCGAAGAGCCGCGACCGGCAACAAGTCCTCATGGCCCGACGGGGCGTCAACCTTGATGAAGACGGCGGCGTGCCTGCACCGAACCGCGGCCGTCAGGGAGTACGCATGGACCTGGGGGCCGCGGAATTAGATGAAAGACGCCTTTCGACCCGGCGCACTCACGTCCGGCGGCGCTGTTTCCTGGTAACCTCGACACGGAGCCGCCTTGCGTCAGCAAGCGGGTTTTCCGGAGGCCGTGTAACGCCCGGCTACCAGCACCGAACCGCGGCCGTCAGAGAGTACGCATGGCCCTGGGGGCCGCGGAATCGGATGAAGACGCCCGGTCACCTGCACCGAACCGCGACCGTCAGGGAGCGGACGTGTCTACCGGTGTCTTCAACGGAGCGGACGTCCTCACGGACTGGTCCTGCTGCCATACGTCTTCGTAATTAAGAACGGCCGTACTTAACGGTTGGTAATTGCTCCGCAAGATCGCCGGATCACGAGTTCTCCATCCAGCAGAATCTCCCGCGGAGGCTGGTGTGGCATTCGGATGCGGTCCAGCATTGTGCGAAGCGCCGCTTCACCAATTTCGCGAGTCGGCTGCCTGACCGTGGTCAACGGTACAGGCAGCAGGCCTGCATACGACACGTCGTCAATACCCACCAGACGCATATCCTCAGGTATCCTCACGCCATTTGCCAGAAATGAATGCATCAACTCTCCAGCGATGCGATCGTTCACGCATACAAACGCTTCAATCGCTTCGTCGTTCACCTTGCGGCGCCTACGGACCGCTTCCTCCGCATGCGGACCCAGCGGATGCAGATGCAATCCCAAGCCCGCCGGCCGCCGCAAACCATGCGCCGCGAGAGCGTCTTCATATCCGCTGATGCGCTCCGCAATCGTCCACGCCGCGCCGTGGCGCCCCATGAATCCAATCCTCCTACAGCCCAGCTTGACAAGATGTTCGGTGGCGACGTATCCGGCTTGCCGGTTGTTGATGCTGACCAGATCGGGCCGCTTCCGCTCCGGAGCCTTCGAGTCTCGTCGGTCCAGAAGCACTACCGCAATGTTCGCTTCCCGTAGCGCCGAGACAATGCGCCGATTCATTTTTTCCGCTTCGCTCTCAAATTCCAACGGCGCGAAGAAGACGCCCGATACTTTCCGCGAAATGTATTGCCGGCAAAGCCGCCATGCCTGTTCCGGCTTGCTGGCTGAGGCATCCGCGTGTCCCCACAGCAGGGCATGGTCCAAGGCATCGGGTGAGTTCGCGATGCTTTGGCAGATAGGCTCGAAAACTTCCGTCTCCCCTAAATCCGGAATCAATAGGCCGAACAGCAGCGGACGGAACGCGTCCGCTCGCGGATCGCGGACGTAGGTGCCCGAACCCGCCACACGATCCACCAGCTTCTGGTTCTGCAATTCGCGAACCGCGCGGCCTACCGTAATCCGCGATGCTCCCGATTTCTTCACGAGCGCCGCCTCGCTCGGCAACTTTTGTCCCGCGCGGTAGCGGCCGGATAACACATCCGCCCTTAAAGATTCGAACAGCGCCTGGTATTTTGGTTTATCCTTAGAGGAACGCTTCGGCCGTTCGGGACGGGGCATGGAGTAGATATAACAGCTTTCACTTCCGCAGTGCAACCTGCCATCCGGGAAGCTCATCTACAGGTAGTGAGAGGCAGACGCCTCCCGGTAAGTTCTTCCTCCTCAGTCGCAAGGAAGCAGATATCGATCGATCCGCACCGTTGCATCGCGGCTTTGATCCGACGTCCTGGTTACTGAACCCACCGGAGGTAAGGCAAACATGAACAAATTAAAGCAATTTCTCTTCGTCAGCGATTTCGATCAGACGCTCAGTTTCAACGATTCGGGTCTGGTCCTTAGCCGGATGCTCGGCATTGACAATTTCAGTGAACGGGTAGAGGGGCTCTCGAAAATCCACCTTGTCCAACAGGGAGGCGAACTCTCTTACCTGCTGCTGCATGACCCCCATTTCCGGCGGGTCCGAAAAGAGCAACTTGCCGCCGTCGGCAAACAGATCCGCTTGAAAGAAAACATCGCCCTGCTGTCGTCGCTGTTGCAGGATCTCAATGGCGCCGAATTCGCGTTCCACGTCGTTTCGGCGGCGCCGGAAGAAGTCATTCAATCGGCTCTCGAAGGCATTATTCTGCCGGATCATATCCATGGAACGCGTTTCCGCTACGATCCGGGGTCCGGCGAAATTGAATCGATTGTCCGTCTGCCAGCCGGGTACGGAAAGGTCGCTGTCGTGGACGCACTGCGCGCTGAAATGCGAGTTGGCCCCGACCGCGTGGTCTATGTTGGGGACGGCAGCTCCGACATCCATGTGATGCTACATATCAATCGGCTCGACGGCCTCACCATCGCTGTCTCCGAGAACAAGTACCTGACGCCGATCGCGCGCCGGACAGTGCTCAGCGAGGACGCAACCAGCGTCCTGGTGCCCGTACTCGAAGACCTGTTCGATTGGACTGCCCCGAAAATCCGCGCGTTCTTCGAATCCCGTGGACTTGCCGTTCAGGAATGGGAGAAGATTCGTACGGACGCCATATCCCTTTCGAGGGCGGCCGTAGCTTCCGATGGCGTGGTCAACTGACCGCGAAGCTGGCAAAGCTGGGGAGCACTCATTCGACTAATTTCCAAAGGTGCTGTCGCGTTGGCGGCGCGTTCTCCGCGTGAGCAATTGCGAGGAAACTCTTCTGGCCGCCACGCGCGTAAAAGTTAGGCGTTGACCTAGGTGTTGCTTCCTGCTATAGTAAGGTCCGTGCCTAACCAACAGGCCCAGTTGAATCGCGTGTTCCACGGATTGTCCGACCCTACGCGGCGAGCGGTGCTCGAACGACTCAGCAGTGGGCCCGCCGCCGTGAGCGAACTGGCTGAACCGTTCAGGATGTCGCTGCCGTCGTTTCTGCAGCATCTCGACGTGCTCGAGAGTTGCGGGCTGGTCAAATCGTGTAAGGCGGGGCGCGTGCGAACCTATCGACTCACGCCACGGCCGTTGAGGGCCTCGGAAGCCTGGTTAGAAAAGCAACGCGCCATCTGGAATCGCCGCCTCGATCAACTGGATACTTACCTCACGGATGTTAAGGAGCAGAAATCATGAGCACTGCAGCTATTCAAACAAACTCAAAGCTTGACCTGGTACTGGAACGGGTCGTCGATGTCCCGAGAGATCTCGTATGGGCGGCATGGACCAAACCGGAACACATTAAGAAATGGTTCACGCCCGCGCCGTGGACAACCGTTGATTGCGAGATCGATCTTCGGCCCGGAGGCATGTTTCGGACCATCATGCGTTCGCCGGAGGGGCGGGACTTTCCCAATGTAGGCTGTTATCTCGAGATCGTGCCCAACGAGAAGCTTGTGTGGACCTCAGCGCTCGGACCTGGCTACCGGCCTGCAATTAGAGCTGCTGGAACAGGCTCCTCGTGCGACGAGTTGTATTTCACCGCCATCATCGTGCTCGAAGCGCAGGGTACGCGGACGAAATACACGGCAATCGCGATGCACGGCGACGAAGCGACGTCCAAAAAGCACGAAGAGATGGGCTTCTACCAGGGCTGGGGAAAAGTGCTCGATCAACTCGTGGCCCTCGCCAAGACGTGGTAGGTTACGAGCGGGCCGGCACTACGGGTCTCGGGCTCCGGCGGCCGGCGAAATTCATCATTTCGTAGCCTGTCGCCGAAACTTTTATTTACACTACTCCGTCCCGGGATTTCCGATTGTAATCGTAAGTGAATTCGACCGTCCATAATATTGGATCGATGATCACTTTGGTCGTACAGATGTGAAACTCAGCTTGCGGACTTGGTCATTTCCCCCACTTCCAAGGGTGGAAATCGGGGGACGGAGAATTCATTCCCCATTATTTCTCAACCAATCGCCAAAGGCGTTTTTGAAACGCTATGAGTACAGCGACCCACTCGATCGTGTCACGCTCATCAGTCACGCCAACGTCAAGGAAAATCGGGGGATGACGGACATAACACGAAGTGAGTAATTTCGGAATAACCTAAGAATAATCCCGGACGATCACTCCCGGAAGATACTGGGCCGGAGCGTTCTACTGATTCTGCAGCCCAGCGTGGCGCCACCCAGCGACGATTAGTTAGCTCGGGCAATCTATCTCCTCTCGCCAGTTCTGGCAAATCGAGGATGCCCGCTTTCTAGTTGAAACGCGCGACGGAATTTCCTCCTGATCATGCCACAGTGGCGTGACGAAGAGGGAGACCTTTGATGACCGCGAGCTCCAATTCTTTGACGAGGATGGGAATCTCACGATAACCATGCACTCGATTCCATCTGGACTCTGCCCATAACAAGCCGCTGGCAACCCAGCGGAGATGTTGATCGCCGCCCTGCCAGCGCTTCACATTGCGGCACACGGTCTCCACGATGGAGAAGGCAGATTCGATCGGGTTGGTGCTCGCCAAGCTGGTCCGTAGTCGCGGCGCACACGCAAGCGGTGAACCGTGAGGGTGTCTTCCAGACCTTCTTCCAGACTTCGGGCAGCGCTCGGATTCAAAGCCATCAATTCTCGGAGGAGACGCAGCAACGCTCGTCGGGCATCGATATACTCGCGCGTCCCGTAAGCACTGAGCAGCTTTTGCCGGACGTGCGCCTGGTGCTCCTCGGTGAGGTGATCGACCACGTTTCGGACCTTGTGGACTTGACAACGTTGGATGAACCCTGCCTTCCCAGCGGTCCGCCGGACCGCGGCCGAGAGCGCCTTGCCACCATCTAAGACATACAGCCGTGGAACTTCG
>KB906767.1:2842771-2994433 GCA_000381625.1 Bryobacterales bacterium KBS 96 | reverse complement strand
GGCGCCTATCCTCACAAGCGAGAGGATCATCATGTCTAACAAAAAGAATCCGACCGCAAGCGAGCAGTCGCGCCCCATTGAAGCATTGCCCAATCCCCCAACCAGCATCCGCCGCGCCCCTTCCGAAGCCCGGCTTCGTGCCAACCGCCTCAACGCCCAGAAATCGACCGGGCCGCGCACTGAGGAAGGGAAGCAGCGTGCCTCGCTCAACGCCACGCGTCACGGTCTGACTGCACAGGTGCTTACTCTCACTCCGGAGGAACTGAAAGCTCTTCAAGTTCTCATTGGCGATTTCGAAAAGCAGTACTCTCCGGCCAACACGCAAGAGAAGCACCTGGTCCACATGCTCGCCCAATTGCAGTACCGCCTGCATCGCATTATGGCGACGGAGCACAACCTCTTTGCTATCGGCCTCACCGAAAACTCCGATTTCTGGGACGTCAACCATCCTGAAGCTCAAACAGCGTTCGTGCTCGCCGAAACGCTGCGCCGCTCGAAAGACCCGTTACTCACGCTCTCCATCTACGAACAGCGCCTGATGCGCCAATACGAGAAGGTGCTCAAGATGTTGCGCGACGTCCAGGCCGAGCGCAAAGCCCAGGAAGCGCGCGAGCAGGAAGCGATCTACGAAGTCGGCATGTGCCACCTGGTCGCCGGCAAGGAGTTTCAACCGGCCGAGTTTGGCTTCGTTTGTTCGACTGCGGATGCCAACGCCCTCGTGAAGCGCAAATGGACGCTCGAACACGCCAACAACGCGCACACCTGGAACTTCGACCGCGAATCCTGCGGGCCGGCTCTGGCGTTTGCCTCCGCTTGACAGTCTCGAATTACCTGCCGGACGTCAATGCGCCGGGACCAAAGCCGACATCTTGAACCCGGTTCTGTAAATCGAGAAGTGCCTTGACCGTTACAAAGCTCTCGCCCGGCGATCCATAACGAAGGTCGCTCAGCGTGATGAGTTGTAATTGTTCTTCGCTCGAAATCGGATCTTTCTTCCAATAGGGGAAACGGGAAAAATAGAGCACATACCGGAACGGCGCCGTGTCACTGGCGGCCTGCAATGCCGGATTCCATGGCGACTGGTAAAGTATCGCGCCGGCGGTGGGATCGAATTGACCAAGCGCCGGCACAGTATAAAGCCGATACGCATGCTCACCCTGAACAATGCCGGTCCAGGAAAACGGGTTCAACGAATTTGGTAGCGCGGCGAGTTGGAGAGGAGGGCCAAGGTCGGCATAGACACGCGATTGCAATTGCGACAAAGCCCGCTGATGCAGAACTCCGCGGACTCCGCCGTACACCACGATGAACAGCAATGCTGCCAGCGCGAAGCCGCGTCCGCTGCCGCTGCGATCGCCAATCTCTTCGCTGACCAGCCGGTTCAAAAATGGCGCAGCCAGAGCAAGCAGCAGCACGGCCAGCATCACCCAATCCGTCAGGCTGAATAGATCCAGGTAAAGCCAGCGCGATGAAAACGGCAGAAAGAGGCGAATGCCATAGCTCATGCTCCAGTCGAGCAACAAGTGAGTGCCGACGCCTACACAAGCGATGAGCCACGCGACACGCCATGGCAGCTTCCGCCAGCCGAACAGCGCTGTCAAGGCGACGGCCAGCGCCGCCATAAAAGGTAGCCCGATCAGCGAATGCGTGTAGCCGCGGTGAATCTCGAGACCGCGCAACTGGCCTTGGATCATGCTGACCATGTCGATATCGGGAATGTTCGCCGCGATGATCAGCAGCAGCCCGGCCCGAGGACAGTATTTGCCGAGACCGGAACGCGACAGCGCCACGCCCACGAGCGTATGGGTCAGATTATCCATTCAACGCCGTCTCCCGTCTCCTGTCTCGCGCGCGAGATACGCGGACGGAACCAGCAGCGTCAGCGCCTTCGGCTCCACTTCGATCGTCACCGGCAAGCGGCAAGCCAGTTCACCGTCGATCTGGGTATAGACAGCAGGATCACTCGCGGCTTCGCACGTGGCCGACGTCGCGCGAAGCACCGTGCAGCCGCGAAGGCGTTCGACTCGCTTGAGCGCCACGCCAAGCAGGTAACGCAGATACCCAACGGAGCCGGAGCCTTCGAAAAGAACGAGTTCGAAATCGTCGCGAAGCAGCGATGCGCCGCGGGCGATTTCCAGATCGCCCCCATAGTTGCGAACATTGCTGATGAGTGCAAAGCCGCATCGATGGAGTTTGCCGGAAACGGTCACATCGAATTGGGGGATCGGGCGCAAGAGCTGCGCCATCCCGCCTACGTAATAGGCGAGCTTGCCCGCGGCCGCTTTTAGATCGAGATTCAGGTCGTAGACGATCTGTGCGTCGAGGCCGATGCCGGCCATCGACAAAAAGTAGCGTTCGTAATCCGCTGCTCGTATAACGCCAAGCGAAATGCGGCAGGGTTCGAGAGAGGCGATGGAACCGGCCGCGTGCAGAAGCCCGTGCTTCATGTTCAGCTCATGCGCCAGAACGTTGGCTGTCCCCGCGGGAAGAATCGCCAGCGGAACCGGCGAATGCACCATGCCGTTCAAGACTTCATTGATGGTGCCATCTCCGCCGGCGATGACGATGAGGTCCGCGCCGTTTTCGATTTCGCGCTTGGCCAGCAACCCCGCCGTGCCGGGGCCGGTGGTAGGAACCAGGGTTGCCTGTGTTCCTTGTTGACGCAAAAGTTCAATGCTACGTTGGAGCAGGTGCGCTCTCCGAGCCAGACGGCCCGCATACGGGTTATAAATGACGGCAGCCCGCCGGTAGGAGGAGTGAGCGTGATCCAAACCGATCATTATAGTTTCGACACTAAGGAATTCCGTGAAAGACTCGGTTCAACATGAAATTCAAAAGCTCCGCGACGAAATTGAGCGGCACGAGCATTTGTACTATGTTCTCGACCAACCCGTAATCACGGATGCCGAGTACGATGCGCTGGTGCGCCGTCTACAGGAGCTGGAAAACGCGCACCCGGAGCTGGTGACGCCCGATTCGCCGACGCAGCGAGTCGGAGGCAAGCCGCGCGAAGGTCTGCAGCGCGTTGAGCACAGCACGCCTATGCTCAGTCTCGATAACGCGCTGAACGAGCAGGAGCTTCGCGACTTCGACGCGCGCGTCCGGCAGTTTCTGAAGGGGCAGCAATTCGAGTATGTGGCCGAATTGAAAATGGACGGCCTTTCCATGGCGGCGCACTATCGCGACAGCCGCTTTCACCGGGCGATCACTCGCGGAGACGGCCGCGTCGGCGAGGATGTCACCGAAAACGCCCGGACCATCCGGTCGCTTCCTCTGCGCGTGAAGAAGCATCCGGCGCCCGGGCCCGCCTTTGAAGTACGCGGCGAGGTGATTATGCCGGAAAAATCGTTCGAGCGTCTGAATGCGAGCCGCGATAGCGAAGGCTTATCGCGATTCGCCAATCCTCGAAACGCAGCCGCGGGCGCTCTTCGCAATCTGGACCCCCGTGTGACGGCACGGCGCGAGCTCGATTTCATTCCGTATTTTCTGCTTGTCGACGGGACGTTTCCCGTCGATAGCCAATGGGAATCGCTTGAAACGCTGAAGCAGCTCGGATTTAAAGTGAATCCGCATCGCCGTAAGTGTACGGACCTGGACGACCTTCTCCGGTTCATCAAACACTGGGAAGAGAAACGCGAAGAGCTGCCGTACGAGATCGACGGGATCGTCGTGAAGGTGGATTCCGTCAAGCAGCAGCGCGAACTTGGCTTCACGGCAAAAGCGCCGCGCTGGGCGATCGCCTTCAAATACGCGGCGAGACAGGCAGCAACGACGCTCGAAAATATCGAGGTGCAAGTGGGGCGTACCGGAGCGCTCACGCCTGTCGCCCATCTCGCCCCGGTTGCGGTAGGCGGAGTCACGGTCGCGAGAGCCACTCTGCACAACGAGGATGAAATCGCGAGACTTGACGTGCAAATCGGAGACAAAGTGCTGGTCGAACGGAGCGGCGATGTCATCCCGAAAGTAGTCCGTGTCGTCGAACACGGAGTGCGCCGGCATAAGTTCCAGATGCCGAAGACGTGCCCGGTGTGCGGTGGCCATATTGTGCGCGAAGAGGGCGAAGCCGCCAGCCGTTGCGTTAACACGAATTGCCCGGCGAGATTGCACGAATCGTTAAGGCACTTTGCCCAGCGGAGCGTAATGAATATCGATGGAGTTGGCGACGCTCTGGTCGAGCAGTTGCTCGAGCGAGGTCTCGTCAGAAGCGTTGCGGATCTCTACGACCTTACGGTTGAGCAGTTGACCGCGCTCGACCGCATGGGCGAGAAGTCGGCATCGAAGATTATTAAGAACATCGACGGATCGCGCCGCCAGCCTCTATGGCGCGTTCTGAACGGCCTCGGGATTCCGTTCGTAGGCGAGCGGACGGCGCAAATTCTTGCCGATCATTTCGGTGGTCTCGATGAAATCGCGAGCGCCTCCGTCGAAGAACTCCGGGAAGCCGAAGAGGTAGGTCCCAAGGTGGCCGAATCGATCCGGCAGTTCTTCTGTGAAGAGCGCAATCGCGAACTCGTGGAGCGTCTGCGCCGCGCGGAACTGCAATTTACACAGGCGAAGAAGGCCAGGAAGCGAGGACGCTTGAGCGGCCTGACATTCGTGCTCACTGGTACTTTACCGACTTTGACGCGCGAAGAGGCGAAGGCAAAAATAGAAGCAGCGGGAGGAAAAGTCGCGGGATCGGTGAGCAAAAAGACTACCTACGTGGTCGCCGGCGAAGAGGCTGGGCAGAAGCTCGATAAGGCCAACGAGTTGGGAGTGCGGATCGTCGATGAAGCCGGTCTGTTCGCTATTCTGGAGACGGATTCTAACTCACCCACCGCCGCGGAGTAATTGCTGAAACATATCTTTCTAGCCTTGATGTCCTGGGGACCTCCCGGGCTGTTGTTTCTGAGCTGTTTGGACTCGGTGGGAGTTCCCATCGTCGGCGGAGTGGACGCTCTGCTGATCGCTGTTTCTACCGTGAGTCCGGCGCAGGCTTACCTGGCCGCGCTGTTTGCGGTGATCGGTTCGCTGATCGGAAGCATGGTTCTGTATCTGATCGCGCGTAAAGGCGGTGAAGTTCTGCTCGCGGGACATACGTCGGACAAACGCGGCCGCAAGTTGCGCCACTGGTTTGAACAGTACGGGCTGGTAACCGTTTTCCTGCCGGCCATTTCACCCGTGCCTTTGCCGATGAAGATACCGGTGTTCTGCGCCGGCGCATTGAAGGTGCGTATCGTCTCGTTTATTGCGGCCGTTGCGGCCGCGCGCGTCATCCGTTATTTCGCGCTCGCTTACCTGAGCCAGCGCTATGGACGCTATACCGTTCCCTTTCTGGAGCATCACTGGCTCCCGATTGTACTTGTGGTGCTTGCCCTGTGCGCTCTCGCTGTCGTAATGCTGAAAGTGATCGACCGCGAAGCGGAGCCGGAATCCGCCAACATCCTTAAGGCTAACGACTCAGCACAAAATTAACGTCGATGGGAGCGATCACTTCGACTGGCGCGCCGTTCAATAGCGTCGGTTTGTATATCCAGCGCTGCACGGCTTCTACCGCCGCGCGCGCCAGAAACGCCGGCCCGCTCAAGACCTGAATCTGTTTCACGCGTCCATCTTTTCCGATGGTGGCTACCAAACGAACGGCCCCGGATTGGTGGGTTTCGATGGCGAAACGCGGATAGAGAGGCATCACTTTATGAATGAGCTTCGCTTCCTGCACGCCGCTCGATACGCGGATTGGCTCGCCTGCGGGCTTCTGCCGGGGGCTCGCTCCGGGCGGCGGCGGGACCGCTCCGTTAGGAAGCGGATTGATTCCCGTTATATCTGAACCCGCCATACCGGGCGGCAGGCCGATAATCGGCGCCGTGAGAAATGGAACAGTATCGGAAACCGAAGCAATCCGGGTGGGAACCCGCGCCGGAGCATGAAATGGCCGCGGCGCCGTGAATGGATGTACAGGCGGAGTGGCGCGTTGCGCGTCGGGAACTGCGGGAACCAGTTTGACAACATTCATAGAGCGGATGAGCCGCAAGATGTCGGGCGTCTTCGCAACCCGTAGCGGCGGGATGTAGAAGAGCGGCACGATGATTGCGGCCGCAAGCGCAAGTAGTTCGGCAGCGCTCGCCGCAAAGAACGTCCACGGACGGTTCGCGTGCGGGGTGGGTAGAACGGACTGCTCAAACATATCCGTTCAGACACCGGATACGGGCCGCGAGTTCCTGAACCGCGTACGTGGAACTTCAGGCGGGCGCTTGTTCTCTTTTGTGAACGCTGCCCGCGCGCAACCGGTAGTCGTGAGCGTCTTCGTTCAAGACGAGTTGCAGCTCGGCTTCTGAAAGATAGCGAAGGGGTGCGGAGCGGTCGATGCGCCGCACAACTTCGGCAAGTCCGACGAGCATTTCCATATCCGCTCGCGTCATGCGTTCATTCACGACAACCCCGCATCCTTCGACAAGGAAGAAGGGGCGTTCCGGATTTTCGGCTTGCATGCGGGCCGCAACTTCTTCACGGGGTGGCAGAACCGCCGCGCTGCCGGCGGAGAAGATGGCCTGACATGGAAAGAGAACCCCACCGGCCACAATTGATCGAGAGTTGCGATCGGTCGCCAGGGAATGAACGGTTGCGTGGTCCGGCACGCGCCATCCGGAGCGGCCCGCGATGCACGAGAGCAGATTGTAATTCGGCTCGGGCGCTTCCGCGGGCGAGAGCGCCAGACGATCCTCCACGAAATCGAGCAGGCGCCTCACTTCCCCGCAGGTATCGCCGCGAACAACCAGGCCGTGATTGGCAAGCACGAAAATATTTGCGTCAGGACAGCCCGAGAGAGCCTTCTGAATCTCTTGCGCCAGCGGCAGTCCCGAAGGAACATACGGAATCCAGCACCAGGACAAACCGCGAAGCCGCTCGTTTAGCCGCGCGCGACCGTCTTCTCGCACGGCCCATCCAATGGTGTTGACGGAATGAACGTGAGCGACAACCCGGCTCGGCAAAACGGCGTGCATCGTGGTTTCGATCGATGCGCGTAGGCGAACTCCGGACTGCGTCTCCCAATCGACCGGCGCTTCCCTGTTTTGATGCACCGCCGAAAGCGCTTCCTTTAGATCGACTGGAACAAATATTTCTTCCCGCTCCGCATCCGCCAACCAGGTTCCCGACGCCTTGATCCACATCACCTCGTCGAGCTTCACTGACGTGTTCCCGCTGCTCGCCTGAATCAGCAGAGGGTCGCGGCCAATGTCGGCCGACAAGCGCAACAGCGATGTGAATTCCTTACTTCTCGCCTGCGGCAATGGCATGTCGGCTGAGTTTAACGCAACCATCGTGGGAAGTCTCTCCATTTCTACTGCAGCACCCGGAGTTCCCGTCCCGATTCGGCGGAGGCTGCGCGCTTTGCTCTCATCTGCCCGATTTTGACGGAAGTTTTGAAGATCGCTCCGACCGGGATGAAGCCGCCTAATTTGTGGGCCGCGACGGCAGAAAGTCCCATGGAGGCAATACACCCGCAAGACTCGCAATCGGGATCTCCTCCGAATTGGCAGGGCGTGATTCTGGTTTTGAGATCGGCCGAAATCGTTTGCGTTGTCAAAGCAAACACGCATTCGTCCGGGCTGTGCGGAGGCGATGCAAGCTGCCGGATGAGCCCTTCGGGCATATCCAACTTGGGGAAGCGGCGCCGCATCTCGAACAACTGATCGATGACCTGGGCGCGCTCTTGCCTCGTCAGCATCTCCGGAAGATCCTCTCCTCTCTGCGGCGTGAACAGGCTGAACCAGATTTTAGCGATTTCGGGCCGCGGCGTCCAGAATTCCATAAACTCATTCAAATATCCAGGCCGCTTCATCATCTGCCCTGTCACCGTACAGTGAATGGTGATGTGGTGGCCAGCGATATTCTTCAAAATACGGTCGTATGTCGCCGGCGCCCGCCGCACATCATGCTCCGGCTGAAGCCCGTCGATCGAGACGACAACGTTCAGATGGCGGAGGGCCGTCCAATCGGGAGCGAGCGGCCTGAACGCGCTGGTGACTACCTGAACATGTATTCCGCGCTTCAGTAACAGGGGGACCATCGTCTCCAACTCGCGATATCGCACCAAGGGATCTCCGCCCACGATGGACAAATGCAACGGCTTGAGACGATCCACTAATTCCAACACGCCGTCGACGAGAGCTTTTCCTTTGCGATCGTTCAGCTCACGAAGCGTGACCCCGCCGCCGAGATGGCCATCTTCGTATGCATAGCAACCGGGGCATCGCAGGGGGCACTCGCGCGTGATTTCAATTGAGAGCGAGGGCCGCTCACCCTTTAGGATTTTGCCCCATGCTCTCACAATTTCGGAAGTCTGCAATTTAATTCCTTTCCATTTAGGAGACTGCGCGGGGCAGTGAATGTTATCACGCTCCGCTTCACGCGCCAACAGAGCGAACTTCTTGCGAAGGCGAACAGCTCGAAGTTGGAACCTGCGCCATTCAGACCCGCAAGAGAGCCGGATATCGCGCAGGCAGAAATATCAAATCGGGCGGAGAAGGGTCGGCGGCGTGATGAACGAGGGACGCGCCGCGATCCGGATGGCCGGATGCCGACACTTCACCAGCGCCAAACCAGCAGGCCTCGAACTGAACGAGTTGACCGTGGTAACCCCCAAAGCATGATTGAGGCGAAACGGCATCGGCGGCATGGTTCAGCATAAATGCATTCACCTCAACACCCGCTTGTTTTGTGGCAGGAGGATCGGAGATGCGGTCTAATGACGCCGTGAGGATTACGAAACAGAGCAGCCAAACAAGCCAGGAGATTCGTCTGGTGCTTGGCGGGGGCATCCAAGCTTATCGTATCGCAGTACATCGCCATGGCCCTGCCGGCGTGCTGTCGCAGGCGGCCAATGGCGCCCACACGCGCTAGCTGTTGATCAACACCATTGGAGCGGTAATCTTAATTGTCGCCGGGCTCATCTCGATGGAACTGGCTCCACAACTCAATTTCACCGACACGGTTCCGTTGATGTTTACTTGCATGGCATCGGTTTCATTCGTACCCATTGGCGATTTCGTGGTCACGCCGCCCATGCTGACCGTCGTCGTGCGATCCCCCATGCTGATGGTCAGCGAATCTCCGCCTTGCGAGATCGTTACGCTGCGATTGCCCGATTGAACGGTAACGGTCTCATTCTGGTGGATGGTCGCGGTCCGGTTGCCTTGCTGGACAGTAAGTGTGTGGTCGCCGGTCTCCACTGTCTCGGCGTCGTTGACGTGAATGGTGGTCGTGCGATCGTTTCCCACTTTTCGTGTCTCGTCGTGTTCGATCACCGAGTTCATGTCTTTTTCGGCTTGCAGAAAGATTTCCTCCGAACCTTTCTTGTCTTCAAACCGGAGCATGTTGCAGTTTGCGGCGCCGCCCTTCATGCTGCTGCGGGTAAGCAATCCACTCTGCGTTTTGTTGTCGGGCAGAGTGAACACCGGCATATTTTCCTTGTTGTAGACACTGCCGATCACGATGGGGCAATCCGGATCGCCATGCAAAAAACTGATGACGACTTCATCGCCGACACGCGGAATCCACTGGTGCCCCCAGGCCCGGCCCGCCCAGCCTTGCACGACTCGAACCCAGCAGGCGTATTTGGATTCCCGGTCCCAATGAAAGCGGACGCGGATGCGGCCATACTTATCGGGCCAGATCTCTTCGGTATTGCCCGACGCGGTTTCATCGATGACGAATGCCGTATCGAGACCGTAGGCCGCCGGCTTTGGGTTCACCATCAACGGAACGTACGGGACCGTGGATTTGATGCAGCGAAAGCTGTTTTCGTACGAGGTCCCGAGGTTTTCTCGATTCTGATAGTCGGGCTGCTGAATCGCGTTGTGCGACGCTTCGGTCAGAAGATACGAGCCCGCCGCTTCTCCGCCCTGCACCGAGATCTTGTATCCCGTCGAAAACGCACGGCAACGTGAAGAGCCGTTAAACACCAACTGGCTGGTTTCGGGAGCTTGAATCCGGAGGCGGTCGAGCTTTTCTCCCTCCGGCCGGACATCTCCGAGGCGCTCGGCGGGCTTGTTGAACTGCTTTGCGTAGTCGCCAGGATAGTCATACAACTCGAAGTGCTTGCCTTCATCGGCGACTCCAGGGGACTGTTCCGTGACTTCCATGAAGTTATGCGGCATTTCATGGTGGAAGTCCCGCATGGTGTGCTTCCCCGTATGAATCTGCTCAGCGGCACTCCAAGTTCGAATGGTATCGGCGGCAGTATCCTGGCCCTGGGCGGGAGCATAGGCAAATGTCGATTGATCCGGAAGCGCTTTATAACCGCTTGGCGAATCGCATAGCACCATCACGTGTTTACCATTCGAATGCTCGAAATAGTAGAAGATGCCTTCGTGCTCCAAGAGGCGGCTGATGAATGAGAAATCCGTTTCGCGGTATTGAACGCAGTAGTCCCATTTCGTGTAGGTTTTTGTGAGACTGACCTGAAGATAGGCGCTGTAGCCCATTTCCTCGACGATCTGCTTGATGATGTCGGGAACGGTTTTGTCCTGGAAGATACGGCAATTCGCCCGATAATTCAAAAATGAAAACCAGGGGACGATCGCCGCCGTGTAATAGGCAAAGTTATCGTCCTGGCTGTCTTTGCTGAGACGCTCGCAAAAGCCGCAAATATAGCGCTCGCCGGCGTCCGCCCCGGAGCCCGGATCGCTCAATTTGATGCGGACCGTGAAAGCCTTCCCTACAAGATCGTGCTGTTTGATCTGAGCGGGCTTATTGTTCTGTACATCCGCCACCATTTTGAGCGTGTAGCGAAATGGCTGTGAGATGCTTTCCGAACCAGCAAAGCTGGAAAGCAATAAGACATCCTGACCGGCAGGCGTATATACAGCCAGAAGCCGGTTTTCTTGTGTAATCTGTTCCGCCATGGGCATCTTCCTCGCCGGGTTCTATCAAAAGCATGCGCGCAATGCCCGGCCCGGTGAGGCCGCAACACTGCGCGCACGAAAACTAAACGAGGGAAGGATCCCGAGAGTATCGATCCTCCTCGCAAATACATTGCAGGCGCGCTGCCAAATCACGCAATGGAATATTGAAACGCTCCGTCGGCGGCCATGCCGATATCCACGGTCCTCAACCGCCGGCCTTCCACCAGACTGGCCAGAAGCTGGCGGGAGATATCGGGCAACAACGTATTGGTCAGGATATTGTCGACGTTGCGCGCGCCGCTTTCGACTTCCGTACACCGCTTCGCGACTTCGTCGATAACGGATTCCCGATACTGCAGAGCGATTTTGTGGTTCTCCATCATGCGCCGCTTGATCTTGTCCAATTTGAGACGGATAATCTTTTTCAAGTTCTCGTCGCGAATCGGATAGTAGGGGATGACGACCATGCGGCCGA
Source organism: Bryobacterales bacterium KBS 96 (assembly GCA_000381625.1). GTDB lineage: Bacteria > Acidobacteriota > Terriglobia > Bryobacterales > Bryobacteraceae > KBS-96. The sequence continues at coordinate 2,983,075 of KB906767.1, read as the reverse complement.
GAAATGCCGGCTTAAATATTTTATTCAGTTCCGGTTTGATCGTTCGGACGAGGCCATCCGGCGTAGGAGCGGTTTCCGGGTCGGCGCAGAGCTTCATTAACTGATCGGTACAGGCGTTGGTGGTCAACAGGATAATCGTGTTCTTAAAATCGATTTCCCGGCCCTCGCCGTCCTCCATCAAACCTTTGTCGAAGACCTGATAGAAAAGTTCCAGTACGTCCGGATGGGCCTTTTCGACTTCGTCCAGCAGAACCACGGAATAAGGCCTGCGGCGTACGGCTTCCGTAAGCACTCCGCCTTCGCCGTAGCCCACATAGCCAGGGGGCGAGCCCTTCAAAGTTGAGACCGTATGGGCTTCCTGAAATTCCGACATGTTGATGGCGATGAGGTTATGCTCGCCGCCATACATTAAATCGGAAAGTGTCAGGGCGGTTTCGGTTTTGCCGACACCGCTGGGTCCAACTAACATGAACACGCCAACCGGCTTGCCAGGGTCGTCCAGGCTAGCGCGCCCGGTACGGATGCGCTGCGCGATAAGCCCCATGGCGTGATCCTGGCCGATTACGCGTTTTTGAAGGACCTTCTCAAGTTCAAGGACGGTGGCGATTTCGTCTTTTACCATCTTGCCGATTGGTATGCCGGTCCAGCCGGAGATCACTTCGCCGACGATCTGCTGGTCGACGGTAACGCGCATCAGAGATGTTTCGCCTTGGGTCGTTTCGAGATCGGCAACCAGACTCGCCAGTTCCAAGCGCAGCGCCTCGGGATCGGCTGTGGTCACCGGTTCCGCGCTGGCGCTTCCTCCAACGGCGGCAGCATGTGCGCCACTTACGGCAGCACCAGGGGCCGTCGCTTCGAGCTGGGTGCGCAACTCGCGTATGCGGATAACCAGACCTTTGACCTTCTCCCATTTCTCCTTCATCGAGGAGAGCTGCGCTTCAAGCGCGGTCTTCTTCGCGACGATTTCCTCAAGACGTTCACCATGATCGTGTCCGACGGCGAGTTCGCGCTGGAGGACACGCTCCTGGACGGCAAGATCGTCGATTTGTCGAACGGTATCTTCTATGGGACCCGGAGTGGCGTTCTGCCCGAGGGAAAGGCGCGCGCAGGCGGTATCGAGCACGCTGACCGCCTTGTCGGGCAATTGGCGGCCAGCCAGGTAGCGGTGCGACAGCACGACGGCGGCGTTCACGGCCTCATCGAGGATGCGGACGTTGTGATGCGTTTCTAGCGCGCTCACTATCCCACGCATCATCACAAGACACTGACTCTCGGTAGGCTCCTCGACTTTAACAACCTGGAAACGCCGGGCGAGCGCGGGATCCTTTTCAAAATACTTCTTGTACTCGGACCAGGTCGTCGCCGCGATCGTTCTCAACTCGCCTCGCGCCAGCGCCGGCTTCAATAGATTCGCGGCATCGTTTTGGCCGGCTTGTCCGCCGGCGCCAATCATGGTGTGGGCTTCGTCGATGAAGAGAATAATCGGAATCGGCGATCGCTTGACTTCTTCGATCAGTCCCTTCAACCGGTTCTCAAATTCGCCTTTGATGCCGGCTCCGGCCTGCAACAAGGCCAAATCGAGCGTGCGGACCACGACATTTCGCAGCGGCGGCGGGACATCCCCTTGCGCCACTCGCAAAGCGAACCCTTCGACGACGGCCGTTTTCCCGACCCCGGCTTCGCCGGTCAAAATCGGGTTGTTCTGCCGCCGGCGCATCAGAATATCGACAATCTGGCGAATTTCGGAATCGCGGCCAAGCACCTGATCGATTTTGCCGAGTTTCGCATTTTCCGTGAGATTGACCGTAAATTGATCGAGATTGGCTGTCTTTCCTCCAGCGGCTTGGGCTCCCGGAGATCCAGGAGCGGCGCCGGGTGTGGCCGCTGCCGCAGCCGTCTGAGAATCCTCGGGAGAGCCGCTCACAATCGCGGAAAATTCGCGCTTGAGCGCTTCGGGCTGGATCATCTGCAACTCGCGGCTGAAGTCGCGAGCGATGCGAACCAGCTCTTCCTCGGTCAAGAGAGCGACAATAGCGAAACCGCTGCGAATTTGGCCGGCATTGTAGTCGACCGAGCCGACGGTCCACCCCGTGGTCAACATCTTTACGAGGGAAGGACTGAGTACGGGATTCCGGGCGTTCCCGGTCTTCAGTTTGTCGAGACCGCGCGTAAGCTCTCCCGTAAACCGCGATTTATCCACTCCAAAATGCTGAATAATCCGCATCAGGTCGCTGTCTTGCGCGTCCAGTAGTTTGAGCAGGAAGTGCTCGATTTCAATATCGTAATGAGTGCGCGAGAGGCACAGCCCGGCGGCTCCTTCCAGCGCGTTGCGAGTGGTTTCATTCAGCTTGCCGATCAGCGATTTCAGGTTGACGGTCATCGAGAGTCTCCTTCGAGAAAACTACAATTGCAGAACAGTTTCGCTTGGATTGCGGTCCGCCGGTTTGGTTTTACTCCAGCTCAGCCATCCTAACTGAGGAGAAGCCTCGCCGCTTGCGCCCAACTCGCAGGCAGGGACATCCTGGTGACGCAGAATTAATTGCACTTCAAAGTCCAGTTCGTCGCCAGCGAACAGGCGCACCATGGTTCGAAGCGGCCGGAAGGCCGAGCCGGATGGGAGGAAATCGAGGTATTGCCGAAGCGTCAGCGGGCCCAAAACAAGGCGCACGCGCGCCTGCGGATCCCAAACTTCGTCGCCCACCACGGCGCCAAATCCCACCTGCTGCGAATCCAATTCCGTGTCGTCGAGATTGCATTGAGCATTGCCGGAAAGGCGATACCAAGCCCCGAGGAACTGTTCGACTTTTACGTCCACGCCGAAATAATCAGCCAGTATTTGCTCGAGCGCGACGGCGGAACGGGGCTGCTGTGCAAGAAGGCCGGCGTAATAGAGGAGAGATGCGTCGGGAATGTCCTGGCGGTCGCGCAGGCCTTTCGTGCCGAGGCCGATCACGTCGAAAATATATTGCGAGAACCGGTCGCCATCGCCCTGCTCAACTCCGACAAGATAGCGGTATTTCCGCCATGCCCGATAGAAGAGCGAGATCAACCGGTGATGAAAGATGTCGAGGAAATCGCGAAGCGTGTTGTCACGCGCCTGAACGCGGCCAGCAACCAGTTCGGTGTAGTAGATGGGCAGCACACCAAGAGGGCCGATGAGGCCGAGAAAGTTCACTCGCATCAGCGGCGGACGATCGGGCGCCATTTCAAGCGACTGAATTTCGCTTGCCGGGAACGCCAGCGACGGATTCACACCGAAACGCAGGATTTCGTTGCGCGGAAGTTGGAACAAGCCGACGCCGCTGCGTTCCTTATAGAAGGCCTGCATGAGACGGACCGCCTGCACGAATTCGAAGGAATACGGCTCGGCGAAGAGACGGTCTTCGACCGTTCGCCGCATCAGAGCAGTATCCGCTCTCCCGCTCGGGGGCGCCATTCGCGGAGAACCTCCTTCCGCTGTTTGGTGCGAACCACCAACTGGCTAAAGCTGTTTAACGAAGCATACAACGCCAGAAAGCGCTCGATCAGAGATGCAAAGAGGAATACGCCGCCACCCGCAAACGGTTCTTCATCGAGCTCCATCTCGACTCGGATTCCACGCGCGAAGCTGATGCCCTGACCGGAAACCACTCTGTCGACATGACGCTGGCTTTTTAGCGAAGTGATGCCGGCGATTTGATGCTCGTGAGAGGTGGAATCGGAATAGTTGTACAGCCGAAGGATTTCCTGCAAAGCGCCGCGACCTTCCTCGACGAGCGACAAATAATTCAACGAAAGATGAGAGATGAGACGCCAGTGGAGTCCGGTTTTCAAGGGCGGTCGGACGGTCGCCGTAGGCTTCCGTATTGTGAGGACACGCTTAACTACGGACGCGCCCTCCACGACGAAATCGCCGGTGTCACTGCCGAAGGGCAAACGAGAAGGAAGATCGCGGTTGGTACAGGTGCAGCGCACGGTCAGCGTGTCGGCGCCAAGGCGGGTCGACTCCCCGCTCGTGTCCAACAAAGACAGGAAAACATCGGCGCCAGAGTCGTGCTGGCGAAGCGATGGGCGGCGCTTCGCGTGCCAGTAGGCCTGGTTCTTGCCTTCTGGCCGCCCGTGGTGGCTGGAATAGAACGGCTCGTAATAGGTGATCTCCTGCCGGTCCGGGCTGGACGTAAGCACCTGATCGATCGAAAACACTTCCAGCGCGTTAGGGCGGCGAAAATCGGGGGCCACAGGATATTCGAAACGCGTATGCTCCAACAGAATGGGTTCGGCGGTGTGCGGGAACAAATTGACGATTGGTGTGCAGCCCAGCTTGAACGTCTTCTCCGTGATGTTCAGTTCCAGGGCTTGCTGCCGGTCGTTTCGTTCAAACGGCGAAATCAAGAATACAACTTCAACGCGGTCTTCGAAATCGCCCGCCGACAGACATTGCAGATTGTTCAACTCGGCAAAGAGGAATTTTTCGGGAAATGCGAAATACTCCTGCAGCAGGCGGTAGCCGGTGAAGGAGCGGCGGGAATATGGAAGCAGGGCTTCCTCGTTGGCAAAGCCCATGGCGCGCAGCGAATTCGGAGGTAGCGCGATCGGACGCTGCTCCGGTTTTTTGGGATTGCGCAGCAGAATGCGGACGCAATTGTTAAACAACAACTCGTAAAGCGTATAGACGACGTTGCTATCGCCGTTCAGATAAAGCTGCAGCGACTTGATCTCGAGATTTGAGAACTGGGCCTCACCCTCGCAAGCGAGTTCGATGCTGCAGGCCGCCATGGCATCCGGCGCTTTCAAAGGAGGGCTCAGGCGCTCGGGGGAACGCCACCGCGCTTCGCGAACCTTGATCGGCCAAACGGTTGTCTCGTAGCAGGTGCGAAATTTACACGGAACGCCATCGACAGGCCGGGAATACAACAGCGTCTCGCGTGGGATGGTAACGCCCGTCGATAGCTTGCCCTGCTCGGGATCGATATCCAGTTGAACGACGGACATGGAAGGAATGGGGCGGAGGAAATGCGGGTAGAGCACCTCAATGAGCGACTCGGTGATCTCGGGAAATTCGTCGTCGATTTTCAGGTGCAGGCGCGCGGTGAGAAAGGCGAACGCCTCCAGCATCCGCTCGACGTGAGGATCTTCGCAGCGATTCGGCTCCAGCACGAGGCGGTCCGCGATCTTTGGGTATTTGTTCGCGAACTCCGCTCCCATTTGACGGAGAAAGCTTAGTTCGTCGTCGTAATACCGTTTCAGATCTTCGCGCATCTTAGCCCCAATGTTACTTACCTAAGAACAAAAGCGAAGCACGAGTGGCAGCAACCGTCGAAGCTGTAGCGGATGAACGTATCGCACCTCGAAGGCGGTCGAGGCATGCCTCGACCCTACAACAGACGCGGATTTCGTGTAGTGGCCAGGCATGCCCGGTCCGAGATGGCAACGTGACCAACTTTGCCGTGAAGCTAGAAGGGATTGAAGCGAACCGTCGCGATTCGTCTTGGGTCGCTTACGCTTCCGGCTCAGTCTCAGCGGTTGCATCAATCGAACACTGTCTCTTAACGTAAGTGGCATTGCACCTTAACTCTGCACTTTGTATTCGCCGTTGGCAACTTCAAGCAGCGTATCGAAGCTGACATGCTCAGGAGACGGATCGACGCGCAACATGCCTTCCACCGTGAAGCGGATCCGCGGCAACTTATCGCCGGCCGTCGAGTTGAGAATCACGCGGACGTTACCAAGACGAGGCTCGAACGCGGTCAGCGCCGCCTCCACCGCACGCATGAGCCGGGCGCGTCCATCGACGCTCATCAGATTGGCCGATGTGATGTCGGGCAATCCATAGTTGTAGACAGAGCGCAGCAGTTCCGGACAGTCCTCGGGGACGGGATCGACGGGCTGACGAGAATTCAAAAGCCACTCGATGTCGCGGCGAACGGCAGCCTTCAATTTAGCCAACGATTTGGAGCGCTGCATCGGCGCTTCGGCCGACTCCTTCGGCTCGTCGTCTATCAGCCGGTCGAGAACGGAAAGCGTAATGGGCCCGTCGCCGTGGTCCTTTGCCATCTTTCTCCTACAAAATGAATCCTTCCTGACGCAGCCAGTTCAGTGTTTCCGGATTTGCCGTGCCCGTGTCGTCGTTCAAGATGGCAGTTGGCAATTGTGGGAAATCGGCCAGAAGCGTTTTCAATTCCGAACGAATCGCCTTCGAAGCCTCCTGATAGCCGAGCTCGTCGCAAGCCAGAATCGAATAGCGCTGTAAGTCGAGCCATCCGCGGCCGCATCCGCTCGCCATGACGGTTTCGGCGGTATCGAGCAGCCGCTTCCAATCCTTCTGATTGGCGTATTGACGGATCGTCCTGCGGACATCGCCTGCAGGCGCTTCGAGCAAAGGATCGAGACGATCGCTCGTGGCGCGCAATTCGCCCCACCGCAAAGCGCGGACGATGAGATAAGAAACCGGGTTCGATGGCGCTTCACGGCGGAGGAACTGGGCAGCCGCAAGGACGTGCATAGCTGCATCGGCGCCGGTGGCAATCTGGCCGGAGGGAAGGTTGGCGAAATCCGAAAGGGGCCCTAACGTGGAAGGCTGCGGCGCCGCAATGGAAACAGATTCATCCGCACCGCCGGCAAGCTGAGAATTCGGAGGAGCCGGAGCCGCTTCTACGGGATCGGGATCGGCCTGAAGCTTTTTGTGAAGAAGAGTGTGAACGTCGATCGCAATTTCTTCGAGGGCGCTCCGTAAAGGCGAGAGATTAGGGGAATCCTCGCCGAAGCGTTCGTCGCAAAACCGGTTCAAATCCGTAAGGGCTGCCGCCGCCTCTTCGCAATCGCTCTCCAACTGGCGATAGAACGCCTTCGGAGTGGCGTCAAACTGCTTGTCGAATTCTTCCGGGGATAGCTTTCCTTCTTTGATGGCGGCCGCTCGCGCCTTCATGCGAGCGTCGTTGCCGCGCACGGCGTCCTCGTATCCCATGGCGCGCGATTCTTTGTAGACAAGCCAAGTTGCGCCACTCTCAGTAAGAGGAACACCCTTCAGCAGGAGAATCGGCGAAGGCGCCGTGGCCGCGCTGCCTAACCATTCGAGCGGAGTCGCCCGCAATCCGAGATCTCCGTCTTCCACCCCGGGATGCAGGCCATCCCAGAACCTTGTCATCAGGGTGGTCACGAGTTTCAGGCCCGCGATCAGGCCCGGAATGCGATCGCGGCCAATCCAGGCTTCCGCGAGCCAGGCGGCTAACCACAAATCTTTGGTTTTGGTTCTGAGCGCTTCTTCGCCCAGCTTGACGACGGTCCTGAAGTCGGACGCCTTCAGCTCGCGCTCCCATTGACCCATTGGGCCGGCGTCGTCCTGCCGCCTTGCTTCTCTGATTTTGTCGAAAACGGGCGAGTAGTAAAGATTTTCGCCGCACGGATTAGCGCCGGCTACCGGTTCGAGAAACCCGTCGATCTCAATCATTCTTCCCTAGGCTGGCGCGGCATTCCCGGCGTAGATTTCAAGATGCCGAAGTTCGAGAAACGGAAACTCCTCCCCATCCACCAGAAGCATTTTCTGGCCGAATGGAGAGATTTCGCCGCTTTCTTCCTCGCACCATTCGGTCGTCCGGCCCAGCCGCACAATATCATCCGGATGCTGCCACGAAAGTGGGGCCATTGCCGGCAATAATACGTCGCCCAGATCGCGGGAGCGAAAGGTGGGCCCCGTCTGGAGCTTCGCGGGAGCCCAGAGGAGATCGCGCAGACGCTTCGGCGGCTCGATTTCGATCCCCGCGATGTCGCCGAACGAAATCCACATATAGTCGCCGGCAGCAAACACTTCCAGCCTCGATCCAAGCCGGGTATCGGCGTCGGCAATGCTCGTAAATTCCCGGCCGTTCAATTTTCCGCGGACCTGACCAGTCTGCGCGGCGGCCGCGGGGTAACTCTTTTTTTCAAACATCTCCTGGCGCGTACGCGCCGCGTTGAGCGCGCCACGGTAGAGAAGGGTTCCAATAATGCTGTCCTTCTTACCGCTCTGCTCCAGCAGGTCGAGTTGCTTCTCGGCCCGATCGAATTCACCCGCAAAGCAGAGCAGCTCAAACAGAAACGTCCGGCTCTTCAAGTCGGAAGGATTATCCCGGAGTGTCGCACTGAGGGCCGAGATTGCCTCCGTGAGTTTCCCGGCCCGGTACAGTTGCTGCGCATCCATGATCGAGAGCTATCGCTAAACGACTAAGCCGGCGTGTTCTTCTTGATATCCCAGCTACCTTGCTGCTGAGTACCCTGGGACCCGTCTTCGTTTTGCGGGAAGTAGGTAATCTTCAGGCTGGAGAAGGACACCGCGACGGATTCGGAAGGCTTTCCGCCGCCGGCCGAGCCGCCCCAACTGACGCTGTCGATAAAGCATTCGGCCATCTCCAGCTTGTAATACTCCACTGGCTTGTCGCCGCCCGCTTCACGAACCACCAGCGTGCCGGTTCCGAAGTGCTTACCGCTCGCGCAATTCTGGAACAGCTTCGCCGATGCGTTGTCGACCTGCTTTTGGATCGACAAGCTGCTGATATCGACCTTGCCGGCGCCGCTGCCGTGTCCGTAGGCGACGCTCGATGGATTGGAGGCGCCCAAGCTGAAGCTGAACACTTCGATTTCGCCAACATGGCCGTTGGCTTTCGATTCGCCGGTAACGCCATCAATTTTCAAGAAAATTTCGACTGCCATAACTGGAATACCGCTCCTTATCTAACGAGAGAGAGTGACTAACTTCCGAATCTTTCGATCCGGTTACGTTGTTTCTTGCCAAGTCCGGTCCGTCGCCTATCGCACAGGAGGCGGCAATTCGGCAACCAGACGAAGAGAGACCGACAATTCATCCAATTGGTAATGCGGTCTGAGGAATGCCACTGCTCTGTATGCACCTGGCTTGCCAGGAACCTCGACCACCTCCACCCGAGCTTCACGGAGCGGGTTACGGGCTTTAATCGTGGCGGGGGCGTCATCATCGCCGATGGTGTAGGTTTGAATCCAGTCGTTCAGGAAGCGCTCGGCCTGCGAGCGCGACATGAAGCTGCCGATTTTGTCGCGCATCATTGCCTTTAGATAGTGCGCAAACCGGGAAACGGCAAGAATGTAGGGGAGTTGCGTGGAGAGGCGCGCGTTGGCGTTCGCGGCGTCCTTGTTGTAGACCTTCGGCTTCTGCGCGGATTGAACGCTGAAAAAGGCGGCGTAGTCCGTTCCCTTGCAGTGAACCAAAGGGATAAAGCCGTTATCCGCGAGTTCCTTCTCGCGCCGGTCGGTGATCGCGATTTCCGTGGGGCATTTCAGCGCGACATCGCCCTCGTCGGTGCGGAACGTGTGCGCCGGCAGACCTTCGACCAGCCCGCCGCCTTCCACGCCGCGAATCGCGGCGCACCAGCCATAAAGCGCGAATGCGTTCGTCAGGCGAGTGCCCAGCGCGTATGCCGCATTGCCCCAAAGATACTTGGAGTGATCGGTTCCATCCACGGCTTCTTCGTAGTTGAAGCCGTCCACCGGTTTTGTATCGCGCCCATACGGCAGCCGCATCAGAATATGCGGCAGGGCAAGGCCAACGTATCGCGAGTCCTCGCTTTCGCGGAAGCTCTTCCATTTGGCGAATTCCGTGGAATCGAAGATTTTGGCGATATCGCGGGGCGTGCCCAGGTTCGTGTAGCTGTCCAGGTTCATCAGCTCGGGTCCGGCAGCCGTCAGGAACGGCGCGTGCGCGCCAGCGGCAACGTGGGACATGCGATCGAGAAGCTCGATGTCTTCCGGATGCTTACTGAATTCGTAATCGCCGATCAACGCGCCGAAAGGCTCGCCGCCGAAGACCCCGTACTCATCTTCGTAGATCTTTTTGAACGTCGCGCTCTGATCGAATTCCGCCGCGCGCTGGAGATCTTTGAGCAGCTCTTTCTTCGAGACGTTCAAAACGCGGATCTTGAGCATGGTCGAGGTCTCGGTATTGTCAAGCAGATACTTCAGGCCGCGCCAGCTCCCCTCGAGCTTCTGAAACGAAGGGTGATGCAGGATTTCGTTCAACTGGAGGGAAATCAGGTGATCGATCTGCGCGATGCGCGCGTTGATCATGGCCTCCGTATCTTTGGAAACCGTGACTTCACCCTGAATTACCTGACCGATGAACTCCTTGATGATGTCCTTGCCGCGTTCCTGGGAAGCTGCCTCTTTGCCGAACCGGCCTTCCTCGACAATCGTGTCCAGCAAATTCGTTTGCTGCGTGGTTTCCTGTCCAGGGCCGGACGGCGCTACCTTCTGTGCTTCACTCATTGCGCATCTCCCTCCGGTTTCGCTTCAATACCAAGCTCTGAGCGGAGTTTGGCGAGCTTCTCGGTGTCGGAAACGGCATCAAGAAGCAATTGGTCCAGCTTTTCGTTGGTCTGCAAGGTTCCACGCAAATCGTTCAGCTTCGTCCGAAGGTCGAGCAATTCGCGAAGCGGCCGGACCTGCCGGGCGACCTGCTCCGGCTCAAAATCGTCGAGGCTCTTGAAGTTGAGATCGACTTTCAATTGCGGTGCGTCGGATTCTTCGCTCAACTTGTTCTCGACGCTGAGCGCCAGATGCGGCCGCATACTTTCGAGAACACTGTCGAAATTGTCGGGCGAGACTTCAACGAAGCGGCGGTCCTTCAATCGTTGCAGAGGCTCGGCCGGCTGGCCGGTGAAATCGCCCATAACGCCGAGAACGAACGGCAGCTCCTTGAGCTCGATCGCATCTCCGATCTCGACATCATAGGTAATCTGGACGCGCGGTGGACGGACGCGCTGCAGCTTCTTCTGAACACTTTCTCGTGCCATTTAGGTTTACCTCGCTTGCTTGCCTTTCTGAATTCCGGCAAATTTCGACCTGTTCCCAGCCTTGCCTTGCCTGCCATGTTGACCCACCGATCTTACCCCAGAATCGGCCGCATGGAATGGTCTCGTAGGCGGGCCCCGCCAGCGGGCGACACGCAATTCCGAACGCCGGTGGTCCGGCGAACCAACGCGAAGGCATATTTTAGGCTGGCCTAGACATTAAATCACCAGAGCGACCAAATTGCTAGTGAATTACGGGATGAATCTCCGGGATCTTGCCGGCAGAACTCGGCCGTTTATATGCAAGCTGCCTGCCACTCGCCAATGATTGGAATAGGCGAGATGGAAACGGCGATAACCCCGCAAACGTCTACAAAGGTCAATGTGACATCTAGTCAATTGATACGATGCCGGACGGCTGTAAGAACTGCCGAATAGCGCTGAAGGAGTATTCTTTTCGATGGGAATTAGCTCACGTTGCATTGCGCTTGCTATCATTCTGGCCTCCGCAGGATGGTCGCAACAAGTAGCAATTCCGCCCGGTCCGCCGCCGCGGCAAAGCCAAGTGGTTCGGAGGACGGCCGTTGCCCCGGCTCAGCAGACAGCTCTGCCGCCGGCTCCCCGGGTTGACCTTGGGCCGATTAACGATAGCGTGCGAACACAAGCCCCGCCCCGGCGCGGCTTGCTGCGCGTCGCGGTTTCGCGGCCCGTCCCGGCCACCCAAATGAGCACCGGGGTTTGGCAAAACACTCCAGCCGGCATGGTCTGGCGGATGGCGCTGCGGTCGGATAACGCCATCGGTGTCCGGCTGCACTTCACGAATTTCAACGTAGGCTCGGGCCAAGTATGGATTCACGACACCACGACTCCCGCGAAGCAGACGTTCGGGCCCTACACGGGCCGCGGCCGCAATGTGGATGGCGACTTTTGGACAGAGATTGTATTCGCCGATACGGTGGAGGTGGAGTACACGCCGGCCGCGGCGAGCCCGATTTCAGGTTTGCCGCCATTCACGATTTCAGAGATTAGCCACTTGTGGCGCATTGGCTCACACGTGACGCCCATTCCAGGCGTCGCGCAGCGCGAAATGCAGCAAAATCGAGACACGGCGCTGATGTCGCATGGATCGCCGTTCCAGGTTGTTCCTCCCAGCATTCCGACCGCCTCCCGGCTGGTGGCGGCGGCCCCGAACTATTCCTGCTTTCTCGACGCCGCCTGCTATGCGGATCCTAAGTCCGAGCTTTACCACCCCGAGGTGGCGGACGCGCTAGAGGGGACGGCGTACCTGGTGTTCGGCAACTTCCAGTGCACCGGAACCATTCTGAACGCGCCCAACGCAAACCCGTTGATGCTGACCGCCGGCCACTGCATCGCAACGCAGAGCGATGCCGAATCGTTGGTGGCCGTATTCAATGTCGTCGATCAATCGTGCCAGACCAACACGGCGAATTTCTCCGTTCCGACTGATGCGCAGTTAAGCGCCCTTCCGCAGGCAAACGGCGTTCGCCTACTGTCGTTCGCGGATGCGCCTTTCAATGATGAAAGCAGCACCTATGAGATCGGGAACGATATCGATTATTCGCTCATTCTGCTTGACAAGTTTCCGGTCTGGTCGAATTTATTGCTGTCGGGTTATAGTTCGTACGCGTTATCTTCGAATCAGCAGGTGACCGGCATAAGCGCCGCGCAGGGCCTCTTCCTTACGGCGGCATTCGGTACTGTGGACCCGCAGACCGCGTGGTTCAACGGATACGACGTCGACCAGAGCCAGACAGGACGCATCGACGTGGGTTCATCCGGTTCCGGCATGTTCGACGGAGTGGGACATCTGCTCGGAGTCCTGAGCACCGGGACAGATCCATGCAATGGAGACCCCAATTGCACAAAAACATCCTGCGACTACAACGAGAGCACTGGCGGATACCCGTTTCTCGCAACCTACACGTCGTTCGCGTCGATCTATCCGTACATCCGCGACTATCTGAACAATCCGCTGGATACGGCCGGCACTACGCTGCCCGACGATCCGAAGGTCTTCTCAGCGCTGCCGCTAAGCAATATCAATTCCTATGGGTACGGCATTGCGACTCTGAACTACAACGCGCCCGCCGGTGTTAACTACGTCGAGATACATGTCGGTTCGCCGAACGGAGCGCTCTTTGCTTTCACCGGTCCCTCTGGCCAGATCGCAACCGGACAATGGGCAACCGATGGAATGACGTTCTATCTGCAGGATGTCTCGAACAACCAGGCCCGTACACTGGCGAATACGCTGGCCACAGTCACGGTCCACAGAAGCACCGTCATGTTCACGGCAACGCCGCCGTTCTTCCTGGCGGCTAACGGCGAGAACCTCGGGTATCTGACCATCAACTGGGATGTCCCCGGCGCGACGAAGACCGAAGTTCATATCGCATCGCCGACTGGCCCATTGTTCGCCTATGCCCCTGGAGAGTCGGCATGGGCAAATACGGGTTACTGGGTCAGGGACGGGCTCACATTTGTCTTGTGCAACGTTTCGCAAAGTGCGTGCAGCGCCCAGAACGTAGTCGCGACATTAACCGTTCACGTCACGCCCGACGGCGCATCGACCATCGATTCAGGTAGCGCCGTCCTGTTCGCGAATCCCAATCCAATCACAGTGAATGCGGGCCAGATTTTCGCACAAACCATGCTTTCGTGGAACGCTCCGGGAGCGACGGCGGTGGAAGTCCGCGTGGGATCGGCCACCGGGCCGTTATTCGCGTACACCGGACCTCAGGCCTCAGCGGCCACGGGCACTTGGGTAACGGACGGCACAACATTCTATTTGCAGGATGTGACCAAGGGAGAACCCGGCACGACGGTGGGGACTGCCACGGTCTATCTGACTCTGCCGCCGCCATAGGAGCGAGGGAGTTATCGAACCCGCTTGCTTCCCCAAGGCGGCTCTGAGTCAAGGCAAACTGGAAACGGAGCCATTGCGCGGTTGAGCCCGCAGGCTTTACCGTTTGTACCCAAACTTCTGAAGGAGCTCAACCCGCTTCGCGATGTCGTCCGAAGTTTCAACGCCTTTGGGCGGGAATCCATCAACAACGCCAAGGACGCCACGCCCCTGCTCTGTCTCGGCGACGATGACCTGCACCGGATTCGCGGTCGCGCAGAAAATATTTGCGACTTCAGGCGCCTGCTGGATGCGTCCGAGAACATTGATCGGAAATCCCTCGCGCAGAGTCACACAAAACATGTGGCCGGCGGCTATGTCCGTGGCATTCTTGACCGCGATTTGTTTCAGCTCCTCGTCGTTGCCGTCGACTCTTGTGAGGCTTTCGCCGGATGCCTCGTTAAACGCGATCCCGAATTTGATGTGCGGCGACGTGTTCACGATCGCTTCGTAAATATCTTCGACAGTTTTGATGAAATGACTCTGGCCCAGGATGATGTTGCCGTTCTCGGGGATCGTAAGTTGAATCGCCTTCAGTTCCATGTTTTTCTATTGTGACGAACCTCCACCAGGCGATTCGCACAACCCCAGTCTCTATAATTCTCTTGTGCTTCGCGACATCAACGACGCGGCCCTGCTCGCGCACATTCGAAAGCTGCCGCATGGCCGCGCCAGCTACAAACAACTCATCAAGGAATTGCGCGTGTCCGGGGATGATCGCGCAAAGCTGGATACGTCGCTCGATCGACTCGCCGGGCTGGGTGAAATCGTGGAAATACGATCCGATCACTTCATTGCCGTCGCGGAGAACTCGGAATATGTCACCGGAAAGCTGACGCTGCACCGCGACGGGTATGGGTTCCTGATTCCCGACCGGCCTCTCGAAGGCATCGCGGGCGACGTTTTCCTCCCTCCAAAAGAGGCGGAAAAGGGAATGCATGGCGACCGCGTGCTGGCCCATATTTCGCGTCAAAGCCGGGAGGGACGCGCCGAGGGCGAGATCGTTCGTATTCTTCACCGGGCGCACACGACTGTCGTGGGGGAGTTTCGCGTCAAACGCCGCGGCAATTTTGTGATTCCTTCCGATGAGCGCATCCAGCAGTGGATCGAAATTCCCGAAGGACTGGAGATTCCGCGAGGCCACACGTCGCGCGACCGGGTCGGGGCCTCCGCTCCCGACGCGAAGTCCGTTGAGGATCTTGATGGCATGATCGTCAATACGGAAATCCTCGAATTCCCTGAAAACGGAGAGGGCCCGGTCGGCCGAGTCATCGAGATTCTCGGCTATCCCGACGATTTCGGTATCGACGTTGAAATCGTAATCCGCAAACATCACCTGCCTCATGAATTTCCTCCGGAAGCGACCGAACAGGCGCAGCGTATATCTCACGAGATTCCTCCCGATGAAATGACAGGCCGCCGCGATTTTCGCTCGCTGGATATCGTCACCATCGACGGCGAGACGGCGCGGGACTTCGACGACGCGGTTTGGGTAGACCGGCTGGCGAACGGCAATTTCGCGCTGCACGTGCATATTGCGGACGTCAGCCATTACGTGAAGCCTGGAAGTCCGATTGACGCCGAGGCGCTGTTTCGCGGAACAAGCGTCTATTTTCCGGATCGCGCGGTGCCCATGCTGCCGGTGGAGCTATCGACCGATATTTGTTCGTTGCGCCCTCAGGAAGACAGGCTGGTTCTATCGGCGCTGCTCGAAATCGACCGGCAAGGCGCCGTTGTGTCACGGGATTTCACAAAAGGCATCATCCGCAGCGCCGAACGCATGACCTATACGAATGTGTTCCGGGCGCTGGAAGGCGATGCAGCCATGCGCGACCATTATCGCGGCTTTGTCGGGCGCTTCGAGTTGATGCGGGAACTGGCGTTGATTCTGAACCGCAAACGCACAAAACGCGGATCGATCGATTTCGACATGCCGGAAGCGAATATCGAGCTCGATTTGGAGGGCCAGATGATCGGAGTCACGCGCTCCGAACGGAATATTGCGCACCGCATTATCGAGGAGTTCATGCTCGCGGCGAATGAAGCCGTTGCCGGATATCTGGAGGATGCCAGTATCCCCAGCCTATATCGCATCCACGAAATGCCCGATCCCAAGCGCGTTTCCGATTTCGAAGAGATCGCGGCTCATTTTGGTTATTCGCTAGGCGTGGGCGCTATCCCGGTTCGAAAATTCCCAATCGTTCAGCGGAAGCGTGACGGGCGGAAAGTGCGAAAAGACCTAAGTCTGCCGCGCGAAGATTTTGCGATCTCTTCGCGCAACTATCAAAAGCTGATTGCGAAAATAGCCGGCAAACCGGAAGAGCGCATTCTCAGTTATCTCATGTTGCGTTCCTTAAAGCAGGCCCGGTATAGCAACGAGAACAAGGGTCATTTTGCGCTGGCAGCCACGGCCTACACGCATTTCACCTCGCCCATACGGCGCTATCCCGATCTGGTGGTCCACCGCATTCTGACGCACTACCTGGATGAGCGGCAATCGCTGCTCGATGAAGAGGAACTACACCGGCTTGGCGAGGATTGCTCATTCACGGAACGCCGCGCAGCCGAAGCCGAGCGCGAACTGATTGAGTGGAAAAAAGTACGATTCATGGAGGACCGCGTCGGCGATGAGTTCGATGCCTTGATCATCAGCACAGCCAAGTTCGGCTTCTTCGTCGAGTTGACAGAACTGTTCATCGAAGGGCTTGTGCCGATCGATACGCTCGCGGACGACCGCTATCTCTACCATGAACCGACGCGACAGGTCATTGGCGTCCGCACCCGCCGCACCTTCTCCGTCGGCGATGCCGTTCGTGTACGTTTGGACCGCGCGGATGCGGCGGAACGGAAGCTGCAATTTGCCATTGTTGAGGTTGGGCCAAAGCGCGGCAAGCGGAAGAAGCGCTGAGATGACGGCGAGGCGGTTCGGCGTCGAGGCAAACTCCAAACAGGAGCCGCCGCACGCAAGTGCGCTGGTTGTCCCTGTTACCGAAAAACCCGCTTGCTTACGCAAGGCGGCTCTGAGTGAAGACAGCCTGGAATCAGCGGCCAAGAACGTGCTCGCTGCTACTTAAAAATGCCCTTCAGCTTGTCGAAGAAGCCTTTCTTTTTCTTTTCCGGCGCGGGCGCCTTCTGCCCGTTCTGGGCCGTTTGAGCAGGTTGCGGTTGTCCCAACACAGCAGAAGCCGCGGGGTTTCCGGGAGCGATGCCGTTGGACGCTGGCATAGTCACCGCGGCGGGGGGATTGGTGTCCCAACCGGCGATCTGGGTGCCACCGCCGCCGTGCAGATGGCAGAATTGCGTGGGTTGAGTTCCCACCAGATAATACTCAGTTGCCACCTTCGGACACGCGCTCGTGGCGAGTTCGCCGGTTTCCGTGTCGATCGGCACGCTGACAACGCCATCGGGCACGTCGAAATCGCCGGCATTCCGATAGGCGCGAAGCTGATGAGCTCGCTTCATGAAGTCTGTCCAGATCGGCAGCGCCGAATGCGCTCCCTCCATCTTCAAATCGCGGTAGTCGTCATAGCCGACCCAGACTACGCACAGCAGCTTTGTCGTGAAGCCAGCAAACCATCCATCGTGCGATGTGCCGGTTTTACCCGCGGCCGGCAGCGTAAAGCCTCGGGCACGGACACCTGCCCCGGTGCCGTAGCGCAATACACCCTGCATCAGGTTCACCATCAAGTAGTTCACGCGCGGATCGAGAATGTGCTTTTCATCCGGCTGAGAGTGGTATACGTCATCGCCGCTATGATCGCGAATATCCTCGATGAAGCGCGGCTCTTCGAATACGCCTTTGTTCGCAAAAGTCGTATAAGCCCCCGCCATCTGAAGCGGTGTGACATTGTAAGCGCCCAGCGCCATCGCGGGCGTTGCCCGTATGTTGTCGAGGCCGACTCTATGCGCGAGGTCGGCAACGCCTCCGAATCCAACCTGTTCGGCAATTTCAATCGTCGGCACGTTCAGCGATCGTGCGAGAGCCAGGCTCAACGGGACCTGGCCGTAAAACTTGTCTTCGAAATCGCTGGGCTCATACGGCTTTCCATCGAAATAGAACGTGTGGGGTTCATCCAGATATTGTGTGGAAGGGGTGATCACATTGGGACCGATGCCGTTCAACCCGGTGCTCAACGCAGCGGCATACACGAATGGTTTGAAGACGCTGCCGGAGGGGCGCTGCGACGTTGCGTGGTTGAGTTGGCTTGTCCCGTAATTCGTTCCGCCGACTAAAGCTTTCACTTCGCCGGTGTGGGGGTCCAGCACCACCATTGCCACCTGGGGAAGCACGAGCGGCGTTCCCTTCTTGTGCCGCTTCATCACGGTGGCTTCCACTTCCTTATAGCCCTGTGCGACGGCTTGCATCGCAACACGCTGCAGGTCCATGTCGATGGTTGTATAAACCTTGTAGCCGGTATCGTTGAAATCGCGGTCCTGGAACTTGTCCAAAAGCCGTTGATTCACGAGATCGACGAAATAAGGAGCATCGCTCGACTCGATTCCACTCTTGGCGATCACCAGCGGAGCCGCAGTTGCCTGCTCATCCTGCGCTTGTGTAATGTAGCCGTTCTCCCGCATCATCAGAAGCACGACGTTCCGGCGCGCCTTGGCACGATCCGGCCAGCGGACAGGATTACGAAAGCTCGGCTGCTGGATTAAACCCGCAAGCGTCGCCGCTTCGGGTAGAGTCAACTGGCTGATGTCCTTTCCAAAATAAGCCTGCGCCGCTTCGCCGAATCCGCGGATGGTGAACGAGCCGCGGCGCCCGAGATCCACCTGGTTGATGTAGTATTCGAGGATTTGCTGTTTGGTGAGCTTCTGCTCCAGATGAATCGTGATCAGAAGCTCGGCAAGCTTGCGCGATAACGTTTTCCGGTTATCCAGCCAGAGATTGCGCGCCAGTTGCTGTGTGATGGTGGAGGCTCCTTCGGCGCGGCGCATTTCGCGGAGATCGACAAAAAAGGCCTTCACGATTCGAACGGGATCGAAACCCGAATGCTGGAAAAAGCGCTTATCTTCCGCTGAGATGACGGCATGAACGACAACTGGAGGAATGTCGTTGAACTTCACGAGCCGGCGCTTCACGCGCTTGCTGTCGAACAGATTGCTTAAAAGTTCGGGTTCGAGGTCGTATTCCGTCAGGGGGGAGTTGTCTCGCAACGAAATGACGCCGGAGACTTTGTCATCGGTAAACTTGATCACTCCGGGCTCCGACTCGAAATAAGAATCGGGACCGGGAAAAATTTCGATCGCATCTGGACGAAGGTGATACCAGCCCATCCGGTTTCCGCGGCCATCTTCGCTGTACCCGCTCTCCCGCAGGCGAATCGCGATCTCGGTAGGAGTGCCCGCATCGCCGATCATCACTGGTTCGGGGGAGGCGTAAAGCAGCGAGGCATCGGGGAAGGGGCCTCGGGCGAGTTTCTCGTCCGTGAACCGGGCATATTTCACATAGAAGTACGCGAACACAGAAATGCCGATCAGCAAACAGGCGGCCGTCGAAAGGAGAATGGTTTTGCCGGCGGGGCTCAACACAAAGCGAGCAATAGCGGCTTTTCGGGGTACTTGCACTCGAACAGACAAAAGCTAGCCTACGTGAATTGTCTCATGCGCGGTAAGCCGCCCGTTTTCGGGACGTCGCGACGGTACTGAGGAGCGTCCTATTTTTTCGCGGGCACTGACACACGGGCCGGGATGCCCTCTTCAACGCGAAATCCACGTCTGTTGGCGGGTCGAGGGATGCCTCGACCGCCTTAGCTATTTGCTCGTGTGATCGTAGGATTCCAACTCTTGCCAGATGTCCTCGTCGTGCGGCTGCCAGTCCGGTAGTTCGCTGCCGGTGATCTGTAGTTCCGAAATGCGCAACGTGCCGTGCCCGTAAGGACAGATCCATTCGATCCGCGGCCGGCCGGATGTCAGCATATTGCCCCAGGAGCCGGTCGCTATCGGCATAATCAGCCTGCGCAGGCAACTGCGGCAGCGGCGACGCTGGTCCCAAATGGCGACGTAGAGCAGCCCGGCCCCAAACAGGAATACGCCGAAAATCGCGAACGTGAACCGCATGTCGTGAAGAAACATCGGCTGAGTCCCGAACCGCGAAGCAGGGGGATCGGGAAACAAGAATTCGACACCGGCCAGGAGGCCGTAAGTCAGACCGGCGGCGATTAACAGCTTGAGCGCCAAGTACGACCAGTACCGCATCGGATCACCTATCTTTATTAAACGACTTTTCCGCTCGTCTGGTTCCTCGAACAGCGGACAGGTTTCGGCGTCCGAAGCGCCCTCGCCTACCCACGGAGCACGTTCTTCGCGATAAACAGCAAATTCGCCGGCCTTTCGGCGAGGCGTCGCATGAAATAGGGATACCACGCATCGCCATATGGCACATACGAGCGCAAGCGGAAGCCGTCGGACGTCAATTCTTTCTGCAGATCGCGACGAATGCCATAAAGCATCTGAAATTCGAAGCTGTCGGGCTCGATACCACTCGCCCGCACATACCGGGCACATTCACGGAGGATGACCTCGTCGTGGCTGGCTATGGCCGGATAGACGCCTCCTTCGAGCAGCAGTTTCATCAACTTCAGGTAGTTCCGATCGACGTCAGCCTTGATCTGAAACGCGACTCCGGACGGCTCGCGGTAGGCCCCCTTGCAGAGCCGGACAGCGATTCCCGCCGCCGACAACCGGCGGATATCCTCTTCGCTTCTGCGGAGATATGCCTGAATCACGGCGCGGACGTGCCCCCCGAACCGCGTGTGAAGCTCGGTCACCAGCCGAAGGGTCCGATCCGTGTAAGCACTCGATTCCATATCTACTTCGATACGGCTGTCCGTCGCCACAGCGCGCTCGACCAGCGCCGAGACGTTATTCAGACAGGCCTCTTCCGACAAATTCAACCCAAGCTGGGTGAGCTTCACCGATACCGTTGCTCCGAGGCTGTGTTGTTCGATAGCTTCGAGAGCCTCAAGATACGAATCGCGGGAGCGCAGGGCTTCATCCAGCGATGTCACGTTCTCGCCGAGGAAGTCGAGGGTCGCGAAAATCCGGTCCTTCGCCAGTTGACCGGCAACGCGTATCCCATCTTCGAGGGTGCGTCCGGCGATAAAGCGCGACGTAAGCCTGCGTGAAACGGAGGACGTCTCTATCCAGTGCCGCAGCCAGCTCTGGCGGGAGAAATAGAGAAGCGTGCTTCTCAGCATGTTGAATCGATCGGCCGGTAAACCATCCCCACTATAGCGGTGGACGGAGTCACGGCCGGAGAGATGCTTAAAACCAGCGGCCAATCGCGCTTTGTTTGATGTCCTTGGGAGACATCCCGGCGCGGGCGACGTCTCGCCAGGAGGCAAGCTGCGCATCGTCCGTAAAGAATCTCTTGGGCACGAGCAGTGCTTGGTTCGGGGCGTAATACAAAAGAAATTGGCTCTTCGTCTCACGGACCGTTTGCATCACGCTCCATTGCAATTCGGTGGATACACTCGGCCCGATCGATTTAATTCCATCCGTGGAAAACGTCTGGCTTACCGGCTCGCGCAGATACCGCTGGCGAGCGAACTGTCTGCGCGCATTCCAATAGGGAGTAACCGCTAGCAGGGCCAGCCAAATTACGAAGAGAGTCAGGAGTGGGGCGGCATTTTTGAGGATGTTGGGATTGGGAACCGCCACGATGAGAGCCAGTATCGCCAATCCGATCAACAGGACAAGAATCAGACCAGGCCACGTGCGGCGCAGAACGTGAAAGTATTGAAAGCGGGCAAGATCTGCAAGCGTAAGCGTTCCACGTAGCTGGATCATCGTGACTTGAATAGCACGGCCGGACGACCGCTCGCAACGGCAGCATGCCATAGAAGCGAAGATGAGCCAACGCTAGTACCGAGCCGCGACCGCAAGGAAGCGGATACCTCGCGTACCGCTACGCTCGGATCTCTTCTATCGGCCTATATGCCGCACAATTTATCCTTTTCATATCGGAGACCCGCTCGCAACGGCAGGGGACATGCTTTGCCCGGCCCGTGGCATCATCAGACCTATGAACGTCATTGTGACGGGTGGCAGCGGCGCTCTCGGCAGCGCGGTGGTGGATACATTTCTCGACGCGGGGCACACCGTGATGGCGGTTGGACGGCAAAGGACCGCCGCCGAGCACCCCAGCGGGCGATTGCGTTGGGCGAATTACGACCTGACGACAGCAGAGGCGTCCGTTCAGTTGATGGCACAGGCAGTCCGCGAATTGGGTGGCTACGATGTTGTCGTACACACCATGGGCGCGTTCGCCGGAGGCCAGACGCTCGCGGCGGTCAGCGACGATACATGGTCACAGATGATGGCCCTGAACCTCTACTCGGCCTTCTATGTATTTCGAGCCGCTCTGCCGCGCCTCCTTGATCGGCGTTACGGCCGGTTGGTTGCCATCGGAACGCGGACTGCCGTTCAACCGGCCCCAGGGCTCGCGGCCTACACCGTTTCGAAAGCGGGCCTGCACGCGCTTGTAGCGACCTTGGCGCTCGAGTTAAAAGGAACAGGCGTGACCGCGAACGTCGTTCTTCCCAGTGTCATCGACACGCCGGCCAACCGTGCCGCGATGCCGAAAGCAGAGTTCGGTAAGTGGGTTCAGCCGCGGTCGATTGCGAATCTTCTACTCTGGCTTGCGAGCGAGCAGGCGGCCGATGTGAACGGCGCCGCGATACCGGTTTACGGCGCCGCCTGATCGTGGAATTCATACAATAGCGACATGCGACTCCCCAAGCTGTCCGACGAAGAGGTCCGCCAGGCGATTCAAAATCTTCCAGGTTGGCAGGTTGTCAACGGCAAGCTTCACCGCGAGTATAAGTTCCCCGACTTCACTCACGCATTCGGATTCATGACGATGGCGGCGATCGGCATCGAGAAGCTAAACCATCATCCTGAATGGTTCAACGTCTACAATCGTGTGACAGTCTATTTAACGACGCACGATTCAGGCGGAATCACGAAGAACGATTTGGATTTAGCGTCGCTGCTCGAAGGTATTGCCACAAAGCTGTCATAGGTCCGGTGAATGAATATTCAGCGATTTCCCGCGCTTGCACTCGCTTTCTGTCTTGTTTACGTCCCCATCGCTTCCGCCGCTCAATCCGAAGCCACATACTCCGCCGGTCCGCTGCTCGACCAGGCGCTCAACGAAGCTGTTGACACGGGATTGATTCCCGGCGCCGTGCTGATCGTTGGCCACAACGGCCAAACGATCTATCGCAAGGCGTACGGTCACCGCGCGCTGGTTCCATATAAGGAACCGATGACCCTCGACACTATCTTCGACGCCGCTTCTTTGACGAAGGTGGTCGCGACAATGCCGTCCATCATGAAGCTGTTTCAGGAAGGGAAGGTCCGCATGGACGATCCCGCGACGAAATATCTTCCTGAATTTGAGGACGGGCATAGCCAGATCACGGTGCGCAACCTCATGACGCATTTCTCGGGCATGCCTCCGGACCTGATCCTCGAACCTCGGTGGTCCGGCTATAAAACCGGCATTGAGAAAGCCTTGCATACGCAGCCCACCACTCCGCCGGGCGCGCGCTTCGTTTACAGCGACATTAACTTCATCCTGCTTGGCGAGATTGTGCATCGCGTCAGCGGCGAGATGTTGAACGTCTACGCGCAAGAGAACGTCTTTAAGCCGTTGGACATGACCGAGTCTCGCTTTCTGCCGCCGGCGTCCTGGCGGCCTCGCATTGCGCCAACCGAGATCGATCCCGATACAGGCCTTCCCTTTCGCGGCGTGGTGCACGACCCGACTTCGCGCTATATGGGCGGCGTGGCCGGGCACGCCGGTCTCTTCACCACTGCGGACGATCTGGCGCGGTACGCGCAAATGTGGTTGAACAAAGGGTGGGAAAAAGATGCGCAAACGGGCGTCAGAGTTCAGCTCTTCAGCCCGATGACGATCCAAAAGTTTACCGAGCCGGGCACCCCGCCCGACCAGCCGATCATTCGCGCACTGGGCTGGGATATGGACTCGCCGTTCTCAAGCAACCGCGGCGAACTGTACCCGATCGGCTCATTCGGCCACACGGGATTCACGGGAACGTCGCTTTGGATCGATCCGTCGACGAACAGCTATGTGGTGCTGCTGACCAATGTCGTCCATCCTCACCGGGGCAAATCTCTGAGTTCGCTACGCTGCCAGGTGGCTACCCTCGTGGCCGCCTCGTTCGGCGTGGACGTTCCGGGAGTGACCCTTACCGGCTATAACGAGACGCTCTCGATGGCCGGCGTGCATCGAGTGGTCGCGCGGAACGTCGAGACACTAACCGGATTGGATGTGCTCGAAACCGAGCGATTCAAACCGCTGCTGGGTAAGCGTATCGGCCTGGTCACAAATCAGACCGGGCTTGATCGAAGCGGCAAGCGAAACGTGGATGCGATGCTCGGCGAGGGCGTGAAGGTAACCACCCTCTATTCACCCGAACATGGCATAGCGGGCATCGCGGACACGAACGTTGGGAACGGTAAAGATGCGAAGACAGGGTTGCCGATTATCAGCCTGTATCAGCCAAAACAACGGCGCCTGACACCGGACAAAATGCGCAACGTGGATGCGCTGGTGTACGACATCCAGGACGTGGGAGCGCGATTCTACACCTATTCCTGCACCATGCTTTACGCACTCCAGGAAGCGGCCCGGGCGCATAAACCGTTCTACGTTCTGGACCGGCCTAACCCGATCACCGGCACGCATGTTGAAGGCCCAATACTCGATAACAACCTTCATTCCTTCGTCGGCTGCTATGCAATGCCATTACGGCATGGTATGACGTTTGGCGAAATCGCAACCATGGCCAATGCCGAGCAACATTGGGGCGCCGATCTGCACGTGATCAAGATGAAGAACTGGCAGCGGGGCGACTGGTTCGATTCAAGCTCCCTGGTCTGGGTCAATCCATCGCCCAATATCAGGAATTTAACGGAAGCTCTCCTTTATCCGGGCGTCGCGATGCTCGAAGCCGCAGAGAATTATTCGGTGGGCCGGGGAACGGACGCGCCTTTTGAGCAAATCGGGGCGGATTGGATCGACGGGCGGCAACTCGCCGGCGTCTTGAACTCGCAGTTCATCCCTGGAGTGCGTGTGTACCCGACCGAATTCGAGCCCAGTTCGTCACACCTCGCCGGTAAGAAAATTCAAGGCGTCCGGTTCGTGGTTACCGACCGGGAGCGATTCGACAGCGTACGATTAGGCCTCGAAATCGCGGTTGCTCTTGAAAAGCTCTATCCCCGGCGAATCGATTTCGAGCGATGTAAATGGTTGATTGGGAATCAAACCGTGATCAACGAGATCAAAGCCGGAATGGACCCGGTCAGGATCGAGCGGCAACTGATTCAGCAGGAGGAGGAATTTGCGAACCGCAGGAAGGCCTATTTGCTGTATTGAAGAACCAATTAATTCTATTAAGGAACAAGGGGTGGCACAGCAACTGCCCTCCCCATCCCCGAAACAAGTGCCGCGATAGGAAGGGTCTACGCGATCTCACCGACCGCGGATTGCTTCACCTTGGTAGAACCGGCCGGCCGGCCGCGGCGCTTCGGCGGCGGCGCCGATTGATCGAGAGCTGCATTGTGCTCCGCGACCGCCTGTTGTGCTTCTTTGAGCCATGATGGCGGGCGGCCACGGCGGCGGCCACGACCGCGAGCCAAGCGCTCCAGAGTCAGAATGGCCTCCTCTATCTGTTCGCGCTCGAGGCGCAATTCCGCTAACATTTTATCGACGTCCAAAATTTTCTCCTCCCCTTTTTTATTATCTACAAAACCGGGCATAAATACTGGCTACTAGTGCGGTTCAGCCATCTATTTAATCCGAAGTGTACTGCCACAAGTGGGTAAATTCAAGAAAAACCCCGTGAGATCCTGAATTTTCAGGTCCTAGGAGTACCAGACAGCTATCGTGGCGTTAGGCAAGGGTTTAAGCGCCTAAAATTGTCCTCGCACTTTCTACTAGGAAGCGCATACCGAACCGAATTTCTGATCAATCCCACTGTTGCGAAACTCGTAATTTCGTGTTCTTCCCAGAGTGAAAAAGCCGAAAACCGGTGGAGAATCCAGGCATTCCTTCGAAACTGCCCCTAGAAACCGCGCAACTGCACAACTGCTTACACATACCTATCCGGCAGGTAGCCTAAAAGGGCGGACCGGAGGATCGCGGCATCACGCCCCCACACCTAAGCAGACGTTTTCCGGCGAAAGTGGAAGTACAGCGGAATACCGATGGCCATAAAGCCGAGGCCCATTAGGGACTCCCTCGGTGAATTTCCAAGAGTGCTACCCAAAAGTACTACAGCGACCAGCACAAACAAAAACGGGACCACGGGATAGCCTGTTACGCGATATGGACGCGGCATATCGGGACGCTTCCGCCGGAGCACGAACACGGACGCGGCCGTCATCCCGTAAAGAATCCAACTCCCGAAAATGACGAAATTGTAGAGTTGCTCATACCAGCCGCTCAAGATCAATATGGCCGACCAAAGGCAGAGGGCGATCATTGAATTTCCGGGCGTCTTATATTTGGGATGCACGTCGGCGATCGCTTTGAAGAAGTAGCCATCGCGCGCCATGGCATACGGAACACGGGCGCCCGAGAGAATAGAGCCGTTGAGCGCCGCCAGGATCGAGATCATAACGACGATGCTGACCGCGCGCGCCGCAACCGGCCCATAGACCTTCGCCATCATTCCGGCCGCAACTTGGCTGGTGTGAGCGACCTCCGCGGGAGTCAGCACATAGAAATAAGCGATGTTGACGAGAATATACGTCACGATGACGGCCATGATCCCGAAAATAAGCGCGCGAGGGAGGTTCCGTTGCGGATGCCTGATTTCCGATGACACCATGCTGACGTTATTCCAGCCATCGTAGGCCCAGAGCGCCCCAACCATGGCCGCGAAGAATCCTAGAAATCCCTTGCCGTTCCCGGCCGTTTCCTGAAAATGATGCAGGCTCCCCCCGCCGCCAAACCATCCAAGACATATGACCGCCACAATCAAGATCATTTTTACGGCCGTGACCACGACTTGAAGGCGGCCGCCCGATTCGACGCCGACATAGTTGACCGCTAGGAGGATGAGAATAAGACCAATCGAGACAAGTTGGCCGTAGTGAATTTCGAGTGGACCACCGCCGGGCCCAATCGGATAAGGAATCACCAGTACGGAATGCGCCAACGAGGGCATGAAGACGCTGAGATACAGATAGAAACCGGCTCCCAGCGTTGCGATGGAGCCGCTCTTGGCGACAGCTAACTGCGTCCAGCTATACAGAAAGCCCCAGAAGGGCCCATACGCTTCCCGGAGAAATACATATTCGCCGCCCGCTTCCGGCATGGCCGCGGCCAGTTCCGCGTAGGTAAGCGCGCCAAACAGGCTGAGCAAACCGGCAACAATCCAAACTGCAAATATAGTGCGTGTCGACCCTACTTCGGCGATCATCCGTGTCGGAACGAGGAAAATGCCGCTCCCGATGACGGTGCCGATTACGATGGAGACCGCGCTCCAGAGACCCAGCACCCGTTGAAGCGACGGCGTGCGCGAGGTGGCCTGCTGCTCCGATTTTTCGAGCATATTAATGTTTTTCTGGATACGTTGTGCGAGGGAAGAAGAGACCGGCAATTAGCCCGGTCACAATAGTAGTGCTGGCGCCTACAAGGATGTACCACGTGTACGCCACATAGTGTTGCATGACGATAGTAGCGACGAGCCCCGCCGCCATTCCGATAATGGCAGCATTTTCACCAGGCCGCCGCGTCAGTAAGCCTAAAAGAAACACGCCCAGAAGTCCGCCGTACAGAATGGACGCAATAGCCAGGCCGGCTTCCAGAACACTGTGGCTATAGTACTGCGCGAACACACCAATAACGAACAGAACGGCCCCCCACAGGACGGTCGAGTACCGCGCCAGTTTCAAATAATGGCTTTCCGGGTGCGTTACGCGACTGAGTGGTTTTACGAAATCCATAATCGTCGTGGACGAAAGGGAATTCAGCGCGGCGCTGAGGTTCGACATGGCCGCCGCCAGAATCGCCGCGGCGATTAATCCGGCAACACCCGTCGGCAGGTTGTGCCAGATGAAATCCGGGTAAATGCGGTCGAGTACGACCGGGGCAGTTCGTCCGGCATCGCGATAATGAACAAACAGCAATGTGCCAATGACGAGAAAGAGTGCGAATTGAAAGAAGATGACGATCCAACTGGCGAACAAGGCCAGCCGGCTCTCCGATTCGGATCGCGCCGAGAGCAGACGCTGCACCATTAACTGGTCGGTGCCATGACTCGACGTCGTCAGCAGGCAGCCGCCAATGATGCCCGCCCAAAAGCTATAGCTGGTCTCGAAAAAGTGTCGCGACCATGAGAAAGAGAAATCGAAAACCTGAAACTTGCCGGGGCCGAAAAGATGAACAGGACCGGCGACCTGCAGCACGTGGTTCCACCCGCCTGGAATCTGGTGAAGAATCACGAAGAAGCTTAATACAGCGCCCCCGACATAGAGAATCATTTGAACGACGTCTGTCCAGATCACGGCGGTCATCCCGCCTTCAAACGTGTAAAACAGGGTCAGGCAGACAATCACAAAAATGGAGACGAGTTCACCGGTTCCGAGGACGACCGAGATCACAAGCGAAACGGCAAACACTCGGACGCCCTCGGCAAGCGCGCGCAGAATCAGGAATGTTCCCGCCGTGAATTTCCGAATGCGCTGGCCGAAGCGGCGCTGCATCAGTTCGTAAGCGGTATACATTTCGCCCCGGAAGTATTGCGGCAAGAACAGTACCGATATCACTACTCTTGCCAGTAGATATCCGAAGACGACTTGCAGAAAGCCGAAATTACCGCGAAACGCTAACGCCGGAGTCCCGATCACAGTAAGGGTACTGGTTTCCGCCGATACGATGGAGAAGGCGATGGCCCACCACGGCGCGGTGCGGCCACCGAGGAAATAATCCTTCAGCGTCTTCTGTGATTTTTTGAAACGCGATCCGAACCACGTGATCGCGATCAAATACAGGACTATGACGGCCAGATCCACCCATCGCATGAAACCGAGGATGATAGCACGCGCTCCGGCTATCCCAGGCCGCCGGCGGCCGGTGACAACGCGGGAACAACTTCGGCCGGGATCGCATCTAACTACATAGAAAGTTGCGGGTTTACAATCGATTCCGGTATACTCCGCTTTTGCAGCAAGCTGGCGTTTGGTTTTGGATTCTGTCGGCTGCAGAAGTCCCCTGCCCATGTTCATCGATAGGGGAAATGTGAATATAAAAGAGATTTCGTTAATTTCCTTCGGGGAGGTTGTCGTGCAGTTTCATTTTCTGAGAGCAACGAAGTCGGCCGCGTCTTTGGCCGCGTTGGCTGTTGCCCTAGCTGGTCCCGCCGCCATTTCTGGTTATGCGCAGGAGGCTCCCGCCAGTCAGCAGCCCGCGGCGGGTCAGCAGGCCGCTGGCCAGCAAAAGGCCGGACAGCCGAATTGGAAGGACCGTGCCGAGTACGACTTGTACAACCAAATCGCGCACGAGACAGATCTGAAGAAGCGCTTGGATCTGCTCGATCAATGGACGCAGAAATACCCCAAGACCGAGTTTGAGGCGCTGAGAAGCCAGGTTTATGTGGCGACACTCGGGCCGCTGAGCCAGCAGGATCCGAATGATTATCGCCAGAAAGCAATTGACACCAGCAAGAAGGCCCTGCAAGAAAAGCCGAACGACTTTCAAGCGCTCTATTGGCTAGCCATCGACATTCCGGCCGCGGGCGGGGCTTCGCCGTCTCCAGATCAGATCAGCGATGCACAAACAGCCGGCAACGGCCTCCTCCAGCAGGCAGATGCCACGTTCGAAGCTTCGAAAAAGCCGGCTTCCACATCCCAAGCGGATTGGGATAAGGCAAAAAATGACGTCATCGCTCTAGCTCATTACGCTCTCGCTTGGGCAGCGAACGCCAAGAAAGATTATCCAACTGCCCAGAAAGAGTTCGAAGCGTATCTGAAAGCGAATCCGAACAACGCGAACGTTTCATATCAATTGGGACAGATACTGGTCGCCGAGCAGAAGCCCGACCTGTATCCGCAAGCCCTCTGGTCTTTCGCTCGCGCCGCGTCCTATGACGGTCCGCAGGCAATTGCCCCGGATAAAAAACCAGCGGTGCTGGCGTACTTCCAGAAGGTCTATAAGCAGTATCACGGCAGCGATGAAGGGGCCGATCAACTGTTAGCGCAAGCCAAAACCTCGGCTCTGCCGCCGCCCGATTTCAAAATCGTAAGCGCGCAGGATCTCGCCAACCAACAGGCGCAGCAGCTTACGCAGAAGTTGCAGAGCGATCCAGCCCTGGCCCTCTGGTACAGCATCAAACAGAACCTTACCGGCGATCAGGGAGATTCGTTCTTTACAAATAGCGTGAAGGATGCCGAGATTCCGGGCGGCGCCAATGGCGTTAAGACTTTCACGGGAACTGTGACTTCCGTCGATCCGCCCGATCATCCCACGAAAGTCGTGGTCGCCGTGCTCGATCCAACCAAGCCCGATGCGACTCTCGTGTTCTCAAATCCGATCCCCGCGGATGCGGCCAAAGTTGGCCAGCAGGTTCAATTCTCCGGCGTTGGCGATAGCTTCAACAAAGATCCTTACATGTTGACCTTCAAGGATCCCGAGATCCCGGGCGTAAAAGCGGCTCATCCCGCGACACATCACAAAGTGATGAAATCGCGGCCCCGCAGATAAACACCCGCCATTTGCAAAGAGAAAAGCCCCTGGACCTCGCTGGTCCGGGGGCTTTTTTTACGCTGCCCGGCGGCTCCAGCGCTGATTTGTAAATGGCGGGGCCGGATAGCCGATTAGACAGAACTGATCGAGCGCAAACAGCACGACGGACTCCAGCCCTTGTGCTTGCGCCAGATTCGATTCCTTCATCCAAGCGGTCTTACGATCGCCGATGCCCACCAGGTGACTTCGCTGCATCATCGAGAACCCCTTAGCGGCGCTGAACTGAATTGAGCTTGCCGCGGCATCGAGATCGCAGCCGGCAGTATAAGAGAGACCCTCTGTTTTCAGGCAACTTAGATTCTGCGGCGTCCAATCGTTTACCGGATAATTAATGACCAGATTGAGTGGAGTATTGTTGACGTCGGTTGGATAGAGAACTTCGAAGCGCGCATTGGCATAGCGCTGTTTCAACGCATTCCGGATCGCTGCCGTGTATGCGCCGATCAACGTGGGCAGAAAGGCTGTTTCGCTCGGGAAATCTACGGGGTCGGCTCCTGGCTGAATAACTTTCATCGACCTGCCGTAGATTGCTGCAAACTGCTGTTTCGTGTAGTCGTCGTAAAACGGCATTCCGATCTGAGCGTCCCCCAGATCTACCCACCCCCCGCTGACTTTTTGCCAGGTGTGTTTTGCGAAATACCACCACTGCACCTCGCCCGATTGCAGATACGGGACAAGTCCCGCGCTTGTCTGTAGAGCGGCCATTTCGAGATAAACCTCTTGCCAGAAAGAGAGGCTTGCCGGCGAGAAGTTCGTCTGCACTGCGGGAGTATTCAGAACAACCGGGCTGTCATCCGAGTACCGCTGGGCCATTCCGACTTCGGAACGGGGATCGACGTGAGCTAATTCCGTGCTGAACGAGGCCACACAATCGATTCCGTAACTCACGAGCGCGCGGAAAAAAGCTCCGCACCAATCGCGGCAGGCCCGGTTCAGTCGCGGCGTCGCGTTCAGGTCGGTCCGCCAGAACTGGGTGAAGGCGTCCAGTGTCACGGCGTTCGGATCGGTGGAATCGAAACCCACGTCTACGCCGTCGATCCCTCCCGCCAGCACGTTTGACGAGAGCGTAAGAACGACATTGCAATCCGGAGCCGAATACGGCAAAAATGCAAGGCCATTCCCCGCCGTTCCCATCGCGCGCGCCGTAATTGTGACTATGTTTCCGTTGGCGCTGGCCCAAATCGCAGTTGAGCCCCGATTGATCAGCAGCGCGAGCGCCTGCGCGATGGTGGCGTCCGTGTCTGCGGCTAAGTTCTGATGTTGAATCGTGACCTTCGAAGGATCGGTCCCTTGCTGGAGCTGCGTCAGGTCACCTCCGATATCGAGTTCGGTGTACCCGGCGGGACCGCCCGGCGGCGCAGTTACCGTCACAGTGAGTTGTGCGTATTGGTGACCCGGACGAAACAATTCGTAATACCAGATCGCTCCCACGTAATGGTTAACCCGTCCATGAAAGCCGAGTTTCCAGAGTAGCCAGGCCGTTCGTTCCGCGGGTAAGGACTGGGAATGCAGAGTATCCCAATCGGTAGCCACCGCCAGTTGAGATTGCGGAGCAAAATCAGGGAGATCGGCGGAGGGATACGCAACCTCCAGAAAATCGAAATAGAGAACCGCGACTGTATCGGGAGGCGAACCGGGCTGCGCGCCGGAGTGCGTGATCGCAACCGTGTGCGGCCCTGCTGGAAAACTGCCGAGGAACAGGCGCAGCAGCACGTCTTCCCCGCTCAGCCCCAGATTGAAAATTTGAGGTGGTCCGTCATCCACCGAGACTTCAACGATCGCGCCATCGTCGAGCGCACGCGCTCCCAGATAGAGTTGATGCTCCGCCGGTTCGCTGTATCCGATGCTGCACGCCGCTCCTTTCGTCCGCGTTAAATGAATACGGCTGCCTGAATAGTTGCCGGGGGCATCGGTGGTCCAGTCGCTCACGGCGCCGGTAGCGCTGTAAACGAGCGACGGATCGTCATCCTCAATGCGGCGGCTGCCGGGTCCGGCAACAAAGTACTGTCGGCCATTGCCTGCGACAGTCCAGTTGGAAACGACGACGCTGAATTCGACTCTCTCAAACGAGCCTGGTTGCAGATCCGCGGCCCACGTCCACCGCAGCTTCCGGACTTTTTGAGTCGGAATTGAGACAGCCTGAAAGTTCGGTTGAGCGAATTGCCCGGGATCGTCCATTGCGCCCTGTAGGTGTCCGAAGTCGAGCGAAACCTGATATTCGACGGGAAAACCGCCGCCGCTGAAGACGGCCGCCGGCTGCGTCCAGCCGAGTTGCGAACCCGCATCGACATATCCGTAAACACCAACCCGGTTCGCATTGGATCCCATTTTCCCGGCAAGCGCGCCGGCTCCGGCATATTCAAACGTGATCGACGGACCGGAACTCGTCGCGCGAATGCCGAATGAGGGAAAGCTATTGATATTTGCCGCAAGCTGGCGTGCTACATCGGCTAGGGAATCATTGCTCTGCGCCATGTAGTAAAAATGCTGCTCACTGAGCGGCTGGCTCGGTGTCGTGAATAGCCCCTCAAAGCAGACACCGGCGGCCTTTCCCTGCGTCGGAGATCCCGTGAGCATCAACGTGGCCGACGCGTTCCGGTATTCGCTGCTGTCCACAGGCGCCGCGTGATCCTTCAATCGAACGTAATAAACGTGCTCGTTGCCATCCGGCCCTTCCGCCCACAGCCGCAAGTACGGCCACTCCACGGAAGGATAAACATCCGATTCGATAGGCAGGCAATTCGTGCGCTGCTCGATATAACTCAGCGTGAGTCCGCTCAAATCGCCATCAGGCAGGCAGCGCAATGCCGGATGCTCGAACACATTGTCGCGATTCCACTCGACGACGGCCCAATCGAACTGCTGCCGCCAGGTTCCGGACAGAGTAAAGCCGCTCTCGGTTGCGCCGCTCAACGCCGCAATTGCCGAAGGTTGATAAAAGTAGGACTGCAGATCCCGGTGAGGACTCAGTTTGAACAGTTGTTCTGCCATGGTTTAAAGCCGAATTGTGACGGTCAGGTCGCGCCCCGGCGAATTCTGTTGCGCTTGGCCAACTTGCACGATGTCCAGGCTTATGGCGTCACCTTCCTTCAGCGGCGGCAGCGCGACGCCGTTGACCACGTTCGAGACAGTCTGGCCAGCGGGAATCGCAAGCTGACAGTACACCGTTCCGCTTAGCAATATATTCAAAAGAACTGCGGTTCCCGCTGGCGGCTCGCTAACGCTGGCACGCAAATCGCGCACCGAGTGCGTTGCCTCTACAAACAACGGCGGAGCGGCATCTTGTTGGACCGCAAGATAGCCGCCGACCTGGATTGCAAACTGCCCACCGGAACACGTTCGCAATCCTCCATCGGGAGATGACGTGTAGCATTGAACACTGGCCGTGCTATCGCCCCGCGAGTTCGTCACATAAAGCTGCGACGCTGCCACGCGAACGTCCGGCAATGTGACCGTGTGAGCGAAATTTTGCGATGCCGGGTTCTCGAAGAAGTCCCGCGCGAACGGAAGGACAAACGTCACCTTCGATAACAGCAACACCGGATCGTTCGCATTATGATCCGACGCCGTGGAGCCGAGCGCCCCGCGAGTAACGGTGTACATATTGGACGTGGAATCAAACGACTGCACGGCCATCAGTTCCGCTCCGACCTGCAGCACGGCGGGGTTCCCGGCGAAAGTGGATGTCATCGCGACAATCGATGTGACCGCATCGGCAGCGCTTGCGAGTCTATAGGGCGTCGGCGTTTGCAGTTCGTCAAAGTAGACAAGTTGCAAAGTTCCGGCCGTCACAGACCGCGTATTCGTCAAACTCGTGAATCCGACCTGCGATAACGTCAGGTTGCCCTGCCCCACTACGGCCAATGCATAAGTTGGCAGGCCCGGAACATCGAGATCCAGTTCGCTTCCGGCTCCGCCGCCCACAACCCAGCGGCTTACAGGACAAAGCTCCGGCGAGCCTTCGATGTCGTTGACATTGGCGCCCCTGCCGGAAATTTGCACCACGGCGCCTTTCTGGTTGGGAACCTCAAATTGCACGGGGCTCGTTGCTGTGACGGCGCCAAATTGCCAGGTTGATTCTACAACCACAAAATTGCTGGTTGCGTCGGGCGTAGTCGACCACGCGGGCGAGACCGTCAGAGTGGATTCGTCGTTGAAGCTGATCCTACGTTCCTGCCCCCCGCCGGAGCCCGCAATGATTCTCACCAACTTGCCCGCATAAGCCGAACTGGTGGCGTTCATATCGGAACTGCCAATCGTCGTTGGAGAAAACACATTCGCCACTATCGGCCCCGCGATCTCCAGCCGGTAGTAGAAATTGGCGTGATCGAAGCTGGCGTCGGGAGGGCCCAATGGTTGCGGCGAAAGTCCGCCGTCCGTGAACGCGGTTGCAATCGGCTGGTTAGAAGCAATTCGAAAAAGAAGCTGTGGACTAGTTCCACGGTAGACATTGAACGACGCAGCCATGGATGGCAGGCTCACGCCCGTTAAATCGACGGAATTTGTATCGCTTCCCTGAGGGGTCGCCGCTCGAACCGTGAACGACAGCGAGCCTTCATTGCCGGCTCCATCATTGGCAGTAAGCGCGTAATAGTAATTCATTCCGCCCTTAAGGCTTCCTGCCGAAGACGAAACCTGCGGAGCGAGGCTAAGCAGCGGAACAATGGGCGCGCCCGCCAACGGTTGAACCGGCTTAACAAAGTCGACCGTCAGTATTGTCGCCGCGCCGCCGTCCGTTCGGGCTATCGTGCTCTCGGCAATGTTAAATTGTGTGCTGCCGT
Source organism: Bryobacterales bacterium KBS 96 (assembly GCA_000381625.1). Classification (GTDB taxonomy): domain Bacteria; phylum Acidobacteriota; class Terriglobia; order Bryobacterales; family Bryobacteraceae; genus KBS-96. Next base: position 2,947,816 of record KB906767.1, on the reverse strand, counting down.
CGGCGCTGAATGCCGGGCCAAGCAGCGGTCGCGGAAGCGCCACGCCTGCTCCCGGCTGACGCCCTCCTCCGCTCACGTTTGCCGGGTCGTCGCTGTACCAACTGTCGTCGTGTAGCTGCGCAAGAATGGCAACGTTCCTGTAATTAATCGACGGCGCCAGCTTCACGACGCGGAACGGCGTCCGCGTTAGTCCTTCTTTCAAGTAAGTCAAGGCGATGATATCGCCCGGCCTGACTTTCAGGGCCCGAAAGCTGGTCCCAAATTCGATAAATCGATTCCCTTTTGTCGCCTTCCCGATTTGCCGGCTCAAGATCCGCAATGCCTGGTTGAAATTCGGCAGCCCCAGCGCGGTCGATGTGCCGCCCACCTCATACCCGATGAGTACCTGATCGTCGTCGCTGACGACCGAAAGCGTGTCCTGCTGATATTCGTTCGCCTCATCCTGGAATTCCGCCGTCATCCGGTTCGAACTCTCCGAGATACTTTTCGAGACCAGCCGCACAGTCGAGCTTCCATCGGGGTTTCGGGCAATCCCCGAGGCTGCCGCCGAGCCGTCGCTGAATTCGTAAACGGGCCACCCGCCGTTTATGCTCTCCACAACGTTACTTCCATCGGGCAGTGTCGGATGCTGTAGCGCGAGCGATGTTTCAGGCAACAGTTCCAGAAGCCCGTTTGCGCCATAACGCAGCATCAAGCCGCAGGCCACTCGCACGCTCCGAATTACGTCCGCGGCGCTTTTACGCTTCGTCAGAATCAGGTTGCATCCGTATCGGGCGATATGGATGGCGTTGCCATTTGTATCGGTTGTTGAGATCAGCTCGTCGCAATACGCAGCCGCTTTCGCAAAACTTGTTAAGTCGATGTCGGTGGGAGACCACCCCGCGCGCCGCAGAATGTCCAGAATGACCCAGGCGGGATTATTTGTAAATACGGTGTCTCGAAAACTCGCATCTAAGTTGTAGCGATCCAGATGGAGCCCTTGCATCAAAACGTCTACGTGAGGCAGGGTTCCGCCCGCACTGATCCGGTTCGGCACAACCACTGAAAGCACGGCGATGCTCCCGTACGGATCGCCTACCGGTTGATTGTTGGAGTCGGCAAAATCCGGATTGAACGACCCCTGAGCGGCGCCCAGAGTCACGATGTTGTACCAGCCGGTTCCGGTCATGTCCGTGCCCGCAACCGCCAGCGGTATCTCTATATCGTTGACGACCACTTTCAACGCGCTGTCGATTGGTCCGGATCCGAGCAGCAGTTCCATGTGCGTCAGGTTGCCGTCATTGCGCGCTAGAACAACCGGCGCCGCCAGCCAGCCTGTGCCGTATACCATCGGCACATAGTCGTTATACTTCGCTGTGTTGTCGAGGACGGCCGCCGGTTGTGCCGTTTTCTGGCCGTACCCACGCACCAGCGTGCTCGACGGAACGAATTCGAAACCGCCGTATCGCGCCGTCGCGTTGCCGCTGCTGTCTTTGCTGAACATCCCTCTCTGCTCACAACTCGCCCGCGTATGGTCACAGCCGGCGAATGGTTGGCCGCCGTTCATATTTCCGATGCCGCCCGAAACGCCAGCCGAATAGCCGCATCGGAAATATCGCGAATATTTATCGCTGGTGACTGCTTCGCCGCGCTGCCCGGGCGTCGTCGGAAAATTCCAGGGGCACAAGCGCTGAATCCGAATCTCTGGCAGACCCACTCGAAGCAGGCTGAGTTTATTCGCGAAGCTGATCTTCATGCTGCCTTCGGCGATTTCGTCGGGATCGCCGGCAATCCCGCGAAATAGAATTGTGCTTTCGGTCGTTACGGTCCCCGTCACGAGATCGGCGAATACGAAATACACCGTGAGTTGTGTACCCTTCCAGCCTGCCGCCGATTGAATCTGCGAAAGCGCCGAATCCGCATTCGCCAGCGTGAGCGAAAGCTGCGCCATGCCGTCCATCGCATCATCGGCGGAGAGCTGAAAACTAAACAAATTGTGCTTCAGCACTCGAGCCGAGTACAGGTTGCCGCCGAACACAATTGTTTGGGTGCTGAACCGCTGGTAAGCTCCGTTTGGTAACAGGCATTCGAAGAGCAATAGCGGACTGTCGGCCTCCGCCATTTCCTTCACTACGTTGATAGTCGACATTTGAAATCCTATGTGTATGTCTCGATCGTGAAGCGCGTGCTGAACGAATCGGGCGCTTCAGCCTGAAGCAGCAGCTCATTGACAGCCCAATGTGCCTTTGGATAAATCCCGCTCGTGTTTGAAGCGGGCCGGAACGCCGATGGCGCGACCTGTGCTTCGAGCTGGGCTTGCTCGAAATCGAAGGTTTGGCCCGGCTGCAGTTCTATCGCTATTGTGAAGCTTGACCCGCCGTCGGCGAGCGCTCCGCTGCTGACCATCTGCCGTTGCGCGAGTGAGAAGACATCGCGCTGCTGAGAATTCGGCCCTCGCCGGATTAACGCAAGCGATCCGGCTGTACCGTTCGCCGTGCTGCTCACGACCGAAAAGCAATATTGATATCCGGCTGGAATGGCAAACGTTTGGCTTATTTCAAGAACGGAGTTTGACCGATTGGTGTACGCCGATCCCTGCACCGTAATCAGCGGAGAGTGCTGCCAGATCGGAGAGAGCAGATTGGCGGTCGGATCGATGAAGGTAAACGCCCGGAGCGGCCCATAACACGCATCAAACAACGACTGCATCTCGTTTACCTCCGCCTGAGTCAATCCCGTATACGTCAAATCCCAAATCAGCACCGAACCGTCGGGATCGAAATACGAAATTCGCGATCCGTCCTCTGGATCGTTCACAACCGTGTGCACGGACTTGGTCCGTTTGATCGGATATTGCGCGAGCGCTCCGGTCGAAAGCTGTGGAAAGAACAGATTAGACACTCGATTCCTCCACCATCAGCGCAACGCTCCCGCTTCCTGTCGCGGCATACTCTGTCAGCAGGTAGGGATTGGCGACCCGGCAGTTCGGGATATTCGCCCCGCTGAAAGGGTCGGGGAATTCAAACGATCCGAAGTTGCCCTGCGCGCTCTCGAAAAACTGTTCTAGTTGGCCGAGTTCTGCTTCGGTCAATTGATCTAGTTTGATCAGCCAGCGTCGCAGTGGTTTACCCCGTGTCAGGTATCGCTGATCGGAGCCGTCCATGAACCGGATGACTTCCACGTTGTAGCTCACGCCTTTTGCCATCGGATACTGTCCAACGACTCCGGTTGACAAAACAGGAAAGGATGCCATCTAGACCTCCGAGATCACGTCATTCAGCGAATGCGAATTCAACATTGCGATCTTAACTGCGTTGGCAATCTCGTTCGAGCGGTCCACGAGTGACTGCGAATCCATGGCTTGTACATGAACATGGACAACGTTGCTTGGCCTGCTTGCGCTCGCGCTGCCGGCTCCTAAATGCACGGTCTGATTACTTGCGGTCGGCAGATTGAAGGGCTGAAGGGCTGGTGGGCTTTTTTGTTTGTTCCCAAAAAGTCCCAGAATTCCGGAAACGATCGGGCCAAGTCCGAATCCTCCGAAGGCGCCGGTTCCATAGCTGCCTGTCAAAATACTCGCTGCTCCGCCGGAGACCAGTTGCGAGGCATACTGCTGCCATCCGCCGCTTGCGCCGGAACTCGGTACCAAAGTTGCGCTGCCAGGCGCTTTTCCGAAGTTGATGCCCTGCGATAACTTCGTGGCCTTCGACAAGCCACTTACCTTCGTCCCGGTAAATCCGGAACCGGTTAGTTTTGCCAATGAGGTCTTAAATGAACTCGAACTCGTTGTCTTCTTCATAACGTCCTCCTCAAGCTCCTTGCCCGCTATCCACTGGCGCTCCGCTCCAATTCCCGTCTCCATTCGTCTTCGAGCAGCGCAATGGCGTCAGCCACTCGAGCATTCATCCGTCGCGCATCGCCGCAGCCGAATCGCTTCCAAACGTTGAATTCTTCTAGAAACGTAAGGCTTTCGGCGGAAATTATCGATTTAGGGCATTGGCTCGTCGACACGTTATGCCGCGCCCACACCGGCGCGTTCCGCTCCTTCGTAGTTCCGCGCCGAAATCCGCAGTTTCGTAATTCGACCAAGCCGCGTCGCCTGCAGTCGTCGCAATCCCATGCGGCCCGGCCTGAACGCTGGAAATGGAATGCGACTAAAAGTTTTTTCGGTCGTCCTCGGTCAATCCGCACTCGCGAACGACACAGAATGCGACTTCCACTGCAAGCTCTTCGGGACCTCTGTCGATCAGCGCCGCCGGTGTCGCCGGCTCGCCGTCGATTTCGAGTCCCTCAATTGCCTTGAGCCCCCACTCGATATACAGTTGCTGAACCATCAGTTCGCCGAGGGCGCCTTCCAGTTTCTCGGCTTCGCTGCCGGCCTTCAGAAACTCGTGCCGCAACGTCAGTTCGTGAACGCGGCGCGTTAGCTCGATCCGCTGCCCAAGCGACGGCCTTCTTACCGCGAAACGAACGCCCGCCATCGTTTCGCTGTCAACCCAGCGCAAACTCTCGAATCGAACGGGCCTATGCAAACGCGACAAAGATTTCATCATCGGCTTGTCCCTGCGCCTGGCAATTTTGGAAATCCCACTGCAGCTCCGGTTGTCCATCGTTGAATCGTGGAAGCTCTGGCGTGACGCTCGGCATGTAAATGCCCATCAATTGACCTTGCTGTTGTCCGAGTTGCAACATTGCCGGAAGCGTTGTTCGCGATCGGGCCGCCTGAAAAAGCCCCGTCGTCTGCGCGTCATCCTGCGCCAGCACGCTGAGATGAGTTAAAACCTGGCGTGCTCCCGGCGAGATCGCTCGAGGAATCGCGGTTCCGAATTCCCGGTTTCTCGCGCTGACATTGTTGTTGAGACGAATGCTCGCGGAGATGAGAGTAAAGAACTCATTTGCCGGGGCGCCAATCCACGCTTGCCCCAGATGACCGGGAACTAGCGAGTAATCGAACTGGCCGAGAGGCGGCTCTGCCGGAAACTGGCTTAGGCCCGCCGTGCCCGCCGCAAATGTTTGTGAGTCCAGAACGTCGGCTGCCGGCCCCCGAAACGTAAACTCGTGAAAATCGCCGTTCACCGAAACATCGAAAGTATCGACGGCAGCGCCAACTACCGCCCGCTGCACGGCCGTGATCGGGTCCCAATAGTCGTACAAGGTCATGCTCGGCAGATCCGTCGATAGCCGGTATGTAATTGCCGGAGTTAAGCCGGAACCGGCAGCGGGCGTTATACTGAACCCCGCATTCAGAACAACCGTCTGCGCGTCCCTCACGCTTGCGACAAATCGAATTTCGTTGTTAAACGATACGGCGGATCCGGCCGTTAAGCCGTGTGGGATTGTTGTTTGGAGTGCTCCGGCTTGCGGAGCGCTTTGGATTGTCAACCCGCTGTTCAACAATGGCTGCGCGCCGAACGCGGCCTGAAACAGTGGTCCGTAGGCGGGCGATCCCGTTCCGCTCCAGGAGGTGAGATATGTTTGCGTTTCAAAGGCTGTGACACGGCGAGCTGCCTTTGGAATCCCTCGAAATGTTCGTGAACCGCTCTTGTCGTGCCGGCGGCTTTGCTCCAGATTTTGCTGTATCGACATGCGTACCGCGGGAAACCGGTTCGCGGCGGATACAAGCGCGGCTTGTCCATACGATGGCTCAATCGCCGCGTAGAACCTGTTCGCATTTGACGAAATATAGTTTGCCATTCTGCTTGCTCCTAATTGCGGCTCACGCCCAGTTCGCACGTCACCTGCGCCAATTGCAAAAAGCCGCTGCCGCCAGTCTGCGCGAGCTGAACGTCCACTTGGTAGGTGCCCGGAAAGAAGACGCCGTCTCCCAGATCGCCCGCGCTCTTCCGGAGGATGTTGCTTACCGCCTCGACGTAGTAATGCATCCAGTTCTCGACAAGGTCGACCAAATCGGCCGTTACCGCAATTTCCACCGTGATCGCCAGCGTTCCGGACAGTGACCGGAATTTCTCGCGATGCTGATTGACGAAGCGGCTGCAGAACACGCTGAGTCGTGGATAACCCAGTTGCTGTTGCATGTCCGCCATATTCACGGGCGTTGAACTCAGATACACCTGCGATACCGGAATTACCGGCACTATGTACGAACTCCCCGTCGCGATCGAGTTGACTTCGACTTCGATAGCGGAATTATTCGTGAACAAAGTGGCTATCTTTTTCGCCGCCTCTAGTGTGATGGGCGTCATCCGCTATCCTCTCCTCAGCTTCTGTGGATCGATGATGTAAAACTCCGGCTCCTGTCCGTTAATTGGCGCGGGGCCGGAGACAAAGCCTGTCCCGGGCACGGACCAGGTTGCGCCCGTCGCGAGAGGCGCCAAATTTTGCCGCGACGGGTCCGCGCCGTCCCACCCGATGTAGACGTTCCAACCAGTAGCCGCGGGAGGCGCCTGGCTCACATTGCCGGCCATCGCCACTGTAATCGAGGACAAATCGGATAAGGTAACCGGAACTAGCGGACTCAGCGTCCCTTCATTTCCTTGAGCGTTTACCCACGCACCCTGCACCACGATGATCCCGGCGGAAATCGATCCCGCGGCCACCGTCACCTGCGCTTCCGCGGGCCGCGCAAGCGGATTGTGAACAACGCCGATCCCCAACTGAGAAACGCTACGTTCCGCATCGGTTGACCGCGCCGTATATTCGGTCCACTTGCCTTTGAACCGGTCGTTTAGCTGGGTATTGTACGCTTCCGCGAAAACCTGGGAGAGCACCTCGAAGCAGATCCAGCGGTGCAGCGGCCCTGTCACGACGACGTTGCTGAGTGTGAACAGCCAGCGCTGCTGCGGTGGCATGGAATAGATAGCGGTCGCTCCGGTTAACCAGGGATCGATGTACTGCGAATCCGCTGTTCCCGCCCGCACGAGTCTTTGCAGAAGGCGGTCGCCGACCTGGTCCAGCGCCATCGCTGTTTTTGTGTCTATATTGATGCCGTGCGTCGAAGCGACCTTACTTAGGTTAGTTTCATAAGCCTCGAGATCTGCAATCCCGATCAAACCCGAATCGTTGAAGAGAGCCATGGCAGATCGTTCCTATTTCTTCGAATGGCGTTGTGGCGTGAACGCCGGTCGCCCTTCGAGCCCTGCAAACAGGCTGAAGTGCAGGCGCCGGGCCGCTTCTACTTCTTCGGCCATTTTTTTAGCCACGGCGCATTGTTCTAGAAAGACCTGTTTCTCCTCTTCGGATGCAAGTCTCACGCGGCCTTCGACGATCATTCGGGCAGCCTGGTATCTGGGCGCCTCAGTGATCACGCCCGGCTTTCCGCCATCTGAAGTCTCCAGGCTGACTACGAACGGGAACTGCTCTGGAATCGTCGCTTCCACATCGCGTATCTTCTTGTAAAACTGTCTTAAGTCCATAGCTTCCTCTTCTGTTACGCTTGTGCCGGGCATGCTCGGCATGTAGGGGCGAGGCATGCCTCGCCTCAAAGGGCGGGACAAACCCGCCCCCCTATCTGCTATTAGCTGTTCACCTGAACGCCAAAGGTATTCCGCAACACACCGCAGCCGTACAGCACATCCACCGTAAACTGTTGCGACAAGGTGTTCGGCTGGTAGCTCATCACCACGCGAATTCCGAAATTCCCCATCTCGGCGTATTCCGCGATCGCGCCGGTCCCAGGCAGTGGCTGAGGCAGCCGGCGAACAACCAGTCCGATGGCATCGCGGCTGAAAGCTAGGTTGTGAACGTTGACGGTGCTCATGCCGGTCTTCGCGACGAGCTGTGAACGGAAGATAAAGAAATCTTTCATCTTTCCGACATTGCCCTCGACAAGAGCGCGCAGCCCCGCGTCGCCGGCCGAATAATACTCGCTGAATCGCGGAATCTGCCGAATCTGCGAATACGTTGACGAATCGACCACCAGATACTTCGGCTCGCTTGCGGGAACCTTTGCTTGGAACAGTGCCGTCTCCGCCGCGTCGATTGTCGCTTCCGTCACCGCCGTGCCGGCCGTGCCGACCGGCGTGTTCGCCGAGAAACTGCTGTACAGATTCAGCAAGTCGCTCTCGATCTTTTCCGCAATCGCAACGACAGCCGGCTGCATGTAGACCTTCATCAGGTCGGGAACAGCGAGGCATTTCGTCACGTCCGGAATCTGGAAAGTCGCCTCGGCATGCGTATTGAGGACAATTTGCGCATTCCCCAGGCTCGGAGTCTGCGGCGTAACCGAACCGCCCTCGGCAATGTTGTTGGCTACCAGGGTCGGCGGAATCGGTACGTTGACCGTGTCACCGGCGTTGGCAAGCACGGGCTCGTAATCCCGGTTTACCAGATTTCCCATGATGAGGTTGCTTACCAGTGCCGGCAATGCGTCCGCGGCCACCAGCTTGACGATCGCATTTGCCAGATTGGCAGATGTAATGGTTGACATATAGCTCCTAAATAGAAATGGGCAGCCGAAGCTGCCCGTGTACTGCACCGCGCTTTTGCGCGGCTTTCCAGGTTCCTGTATTTCGAGTACCCCGGAAGCTGTTGCCGCTCGTTCTAACGAATGCGGCTCAGCTCTTCATACGCCCCTTCGGGCGTTCTCGTGAGGTCGCCGATTTAGCTCTAGGCTCCCCGCAAACTCTGCGCCGCGAAGCGCGCTACTTCCTGGCGAATCCGCTCCAATTCGTCCTTGCCCATGCCCGGCTTAATCTTGTCGATATCTACCGTGGCGGGGGCGTTCGCAACGGCATTGCGCGTCGTGGAATGCACCCCGCTTCCGCCCGCGATGCGCGCCGGCAGCAGCTCGGGATTTTCTTCGACAAACTTTCGCAGATATTCACTCACCGGTTTCTGATCCTGAGCATCGCGACTTATCAGTCGCCCGTCTTCGCCCCGGATAATGTCGTCCTTCACGGCTCGAAACGCCAGGTCGACCTTGGACACGCCCATCCGCTGCAGTTCTGCCCGGATCTGCGAGTGACGATCGGCTTCTTCGACGGCGGCTTGAGCCCGCCTGTTTTCTTCCACAAGATGATTCAGGCGTGTCTCCAATGCCTCCCGTTTTCGGCGCTCTTCGAGCAGTTCGGTCTTGTAAGCCGGCTCGGCTTTGCTCTGCTCCGCCCTGACAAATTCCTCGATTACGTCTCGCACGACGTCGCGAATCCCGGGCGCCGATGCTGTCTCTTCGTTTTCAATCTGTTCGGACATACACTCCTCACTCTTTCCGTAAGCGCAGTATTGGTAAACGGGGAGGCGTGCCTCGCGCCTACTCAATTGGCTTCCCCACCGCTTGCTCGATTTCGCTCGCGATCTGCTCCTTTACTTCTTGGCGAACGTCGCACAGATATTTCAGGGCCAGTTTCTGATAGATCTGTTGCTTTAACGTTGGTGAATCGATCCCGAGCTGCAGCAGTGTCTGGGCGTCTTTCAGCTCCGTTCCGAAATCGCCGACATCGAATTCGTCGAGTCCCGAAACCGAAACCGTGATACCGTCTTCGCGCGCAGCGCTAATCGCCTCCAGCACCTTCCGGATCGTATCCTTCACTCCGTCGCCGTATGAACGCAGCACTTCATTTGTTATCGCGAAATCACGCATCTTGCTGAGCGCCGATTGCGCATGACCGCCCGATATCTCACCGGATGCTTGCGACAGATAGCACACGCGATAGATCTCGTCCCGCAGCCGCGATAAGTTATCGACGGCGATCTGGTAGACCTTTCCTTCCGGTTCCGTCCATCCGAAGCGGTCCTGTGCTCCAAGCTGGATGTAGTACGACTCTCCGACAATCTGATTCCACGCCCGGTCGGAGTAGATCACCGGCATCGCGAACAATCCCATCGTGATGGCCCATCCCAACGCATTCGACTTGTTGAAATGCTCCAACTGTAGTAGCGCCGATTTGTTCATCAACCAGAGCCCTTCGCTCGTTCGCATCGTAAAGAGTGGCACACGACCTAATTTCGCCAGACCGTGCAGTCCTTCAGCCAATAGTTCCGCCTGGCCTTGTTCATTGCGCCGCTCGCGCCTGTAAACACGAAAGCTCTGCTTGTCGAAGTAATACCAGTAGGTCTCTTCTACAATCTCGGCGTTCTCGATGTGATGCTGCCGTTTTTGCGTCCTGCGCAGCACCACCCACTCATACTGCCCCTGTTCGTCGTTGCTCCAGTTGATCAATTCTTCGGCTCTATGCCGCGACAGGTAGGCGCGCGACAACCCCGCTGCTTCTTCCTCGGCGCGGTTTACGGGCTGCCGGTCTAATCGGGGAAAATCCACCAGGATATGGCTCGTCCCGCCGACCAGCGTGTCGATAAAGCATTGCCGGAAGAAATCGGTAAGCCCGGTTCCTTTCAAATCGCAGTTGTCGCAGAAACTCGAAAAAAATGCGCGGCCGAATTCGCTTTCGCCCTCAAAAGCGATCTGCGGTTCACGGCGAAACAGAGTAGCTGCATACCAGTCGACAATCGATCCAATGTGGTTCTCATAGAACACGCGCAGCAGCCGCTCACCATAAACGTCCAGCGGCTCCCTTTGGCGGCGGGTCAGATATTCGGCCGCGTTGTCCTTCATCTGTTGACCACCGGCATACAAATCGCGATACCAGCGCCACATCTGCTTTCGCTGTTTGTATTCGGGATGCTCCCTGTCGATATCGAACATATTCATTTCCCTTCTACTCGTCTGCCGCAACTCTAAACGCCTTAAAACAGCCTCTTGTTCATTTCGCCCACCGTCTGTTTCTCTCCGAATAGCTCCCAAACCAAATAGCCCAGCGCATCTGAGATGTGCGTTCTCGCTGGGTCTCTGGCCTTGTCGATCACGCCTTCGTTCGGCTTGAACAGGACCTCCTCGAGATCCTTCACCAACTCCCGGCAGCGTGGATCCACAAACAAACTAGTGCCACCGCACGAATCCAGCATCTTGGCGTTCACGAGTTTTACTCGCTGCAGCACCGCCGGGTTATGCGAAGCAACCCGCATCGTGTGATTCCTGAATCCGGCTTTGTTGAGGTAATGCCTCAACTCGCTGTAGGTGTCGCCGGCGCTGGTTACCGATCGCTGTCGTCCGCTCGCGTCCCCGGTGATCACGATCGGCGCCTCGAGATCGGCTATCTTGTTTCTTAAGGCATCCACTGCATCGCTCACCGTTGCGTTCTGAAGTGAAATCTCATCCATCACATACAGCGCCTCGTCGCGTTTCTGCGCAAGCACTGAGCAGAGCGGCGTCACGTTGAAGTCCAGGCTCCAGTACAGAGTCTGCCTCGCGTCGTAAGCGGCTGCAGCGATATTCCGCTCCCGATCGAAGCACTCGTATACTCGTCCCTGCAAAATGTTCAGGTATTCACCAAGCACTTCCTGCCGGTAAAACCGGGGATCGTAGCTATGCTCCAGACGTTGATAGAAATCCGGATTGGCTTCGAGGATGAACTTGTTCTCCTGTGGTTTCGCCCGGATGCACTCATATCCCGGGATCGCCGACTTGATGAAGCGCCGGTACACCCAGTCGTGGCCGTTCGGCGTCCAAACGCCAAACCCGCACAGCCGCCGCGCTCTCGGTTCCCGAAGCCTTGCCTCCAGACGCGTCCACGCCTCTTCCGTTGTAAACGTTAATTCGTCGATTCCAAACCACGCCAGGTTCGTTCCGCGCAAACGCTCCGGTTCATCAAGCGACCGAAGTAGGATCTCGGAATCGATCTCCTCAATCCGAATAATGTTCTCCGATTTGTGAAACTCATAGGGAACCCCGCTTTCGTCCAGCAGGCGCAAAAACGCCACCTGTGTCACGTCTCTCATCATTCGATACGTCGGAACGCCCAGCAGCCCCTGGCAGCCCGGATTCTCTGTCGCCAACCGGAATGCCGCAAAACACAGCGCCATGCTTTTACCCGCGCCCACCGGACCCGAGAAGCCTTTGAATCGCGCCGCACAGTTGACGAAAGCTCGTTGCGAAGGGAGCGGATCGAACCGGACGCGCCAGGTCGTTAGCCTTTCGCGTCTTCGTGAACCCATAACACCCGCACCTCTTTCGGCCGCTTCTGTACGGATCGTTTTGCCGTTTCACGTTCCGCGTCCATCATCTTCAAGTAGTCGGCCACGCCTTGTTTCTCCGCCCGGTTCCACAGGAATCCTTGTATTCGCCGGCGGAATTTCTTTACGAAGCTGGGCGCCTGCATTCGCGCCGCCGGCGCGTAATAGTCGCCGTCGCCGCACTGGTGCTCGCCGTCTATCCCGACTCCCACCTCCGCGCGGATTTCACGGTCTCCCGCAGATTTACGCTTGGCGATACTCCCGCCACGCCATCCACTCTTGCCTGGGTCTCGCTTCTCGTCTTTCAACCTGATCATTCTTCCCATGTGCTTTGTAATCTCTGCGCAACCTAAGCCGGTACGCACACAAAACTAGCAGCCACGGACCACCGAGAATAGCTGGCGATCCAGGTAAGTAATTGAAAATGAGCTGGATAAAAGATTAGAAAATTCGTGATCCAATTGCTTCGAAGGTCGTGGTGGCCCTATCTGCGTTCGCCGCGCATTGATCAAAAGCCGACCGACACGAAAATGTGCCGGTAATGTAGCATACTGTGATCAGATTGGTTTCATGCTTATCTATACTCCTGGTCAGCCTGACCCGGTACTTTCAAGCTGGATTCGAGCCATAAATCTGCTACAATCCCCCTATGCGTTTTGGTTATAGCCGCTGCCCTTCATAGCCGGCAGGCTCCAACCCGACCGCGTCCTCAGCTTTTTTCAATCCTTCCCCGCCTGAGTTCGCGAGCTGTACATTTCAGAACTAAGGAGTATCGAAGCGAGTGAAACTTTCTGTATCGAAGAATCTTTTGGTGATGGCCGGAATTTTGGCCGCGCCAGTGACAACGGTACGAATAGATCAGGCCGCACCTGCAAGACCCGCGCCGCCTCGCCACGACGTCGTCAAACCGGCTGACCCCCGCACCATCCGGTTACAGCGGTTCTTTAGCAAACTGCATTGTCCGATCAAAAATCTGGCGGAAGACTTCATCCGTGTGGCGGACGACAACAATCTTGATTGGCGTCTGCTTCCTAGCATTTCTATCATCGAATCCAGCGGCGGCAAGGCGTTCAAGAACAACAACATTCTGGGTTGGGCCAATGGCGAGCGCAGTTTTCCGACCATCCGCGCAGGCATCGCGGAGGTCGCGTTTAAACTCGGAAAGTCGTCCCTCTACCGTCACCGCGATACGAATGCGAAGCTCCGTATCTATAATCCGAACGAGGATTACCCGGGCCGGGTCGAAGAAGTGATGCAGCGCATTTGTCCCGTCAGAGACCTGAAGCTGATCGCGAGCGAACGTCGACTCGCTTACGCGGGCACACTTTCGAACGACTGAAGCCCTGCTAGACACGCGCCGCCGCGGCCGGAAGTCTCCTCCAGGCGCTGGTCGAGAACACTCCCGGTTGACGGTTCGAGCTCCCCTCTAGTGGTTTTGCTGGGTAAGTTCGCTCGCCCTGGGCAGGTAAGAATGGTTGTATGGCAAAAGAGCAGCCCTTCCTCACAGACGTCGAGACATTGCGGGCGCAGGCGCGCGCGAATATCGACCAAGGCCCGGTAACATCCAACTATGAAGGAGACGTTAAACAAACGATTGACGTCCTGCAAACCGTGTTGGCCACTGAGATCGTTTGCGTTCTTCGCTATACGATGAATGCGGTGGCCGCCTCGGGCGTGTCGAGCGCATCCGTCAGACAGGAGTTCGAAGAACACGCCAAAGAAGAGCAGGAACATATGAGGGCGGTCGCCGAGCGCATCAACCAACTTGGTGGAACGCCCAACTTCAATCCGGAAGGATTGGCGACACGATCTGCCTCGCAATATGTCGAGGGGAGTAATCTCATCGACATGATCAAAGAAAACCTTGTCGCCGAACGAATCGCATGCGATCACTATCGAGAGCTAATTCGTTTCTTCGGCGAAAAAGATCCCACTACCCGTGTGATGATGGAGAGCATTCTGACAAACGAAGAAGAGCACGCGAATGATATGCTCGACCTTCTCGCCGCTCAACAAGGTTCACCCAAATCCTTAAAAGCTGATAGCGGCAGGGCAAGTTAGAAGTCAGGGCGCGCCTATATTTGCATTTCGCAATGCCAGCTCGCCGGACACACAGTCCCGCAACGCAGAACTTCAGAAGATCGGGATATTGTATGGTCAGCGCGTTCTTTGCGGATCGGCCGCGCTGACCAGCTTCACTTCGTAAGGTTTTAGGCGGATTGCACGATTGTCCGCCAGATGAATTGCGGCCGCGTTGTCGTCGAAATTGAACAGCGCAAGCTTTCCGTTCGCGAGCACGCTCCAGTACACGCTGGCGGGGCGCTCCATCTCCAATGCCTGACGAACGCGCGGCCTCAGCGGCAGTTTTCGCAATTCCGCGGCGAGAAACTCCATGTACCCGGGGATGCTCGGGTGCCCCTCGTAAAAAATCACCCGGCCCTTACCGGTATCTCCTTTCCGCCAGCGTTCGGAAATTGAGCGGTCACCTTCCACCGTTCCGAGCAATCCTTCGCGAAGTTGCTGGCGAAGAGGATAGATGACGATCCCGCCGGCTCGTACCCATGCGTCGATCTTTTCGAGAACCGGCCGCTCAGTTTCATTGCCCCACAGAAAAACAAGCACGCGAAACCTTGAAAGCGCGCCGTCGAGAATCATCTGTTCGCTGGCGTAATCGTAATCGCTAACGGCGCGGAGAGCTTCCGCGCGAGGGATCCAGGCGGATGCGCGAAGGTAGCGAAGCAACTCGCCGTGCAACCGAATCGATGTATCGGGATAGAATACGGCGATGTCGATTACCGGCGGTGCGCGCTGGTCCAGCGCCGAAGCGTTTTCGATCCAAGCCTCGGTTGTGCCGTCGTGGCTCAGAAGGTGATTGTAGTAGTAAAACAGGTGGTCAGCGCCATTGCTCACCGCGTTGAACAACCTGCCCATCACGCCGCGAAGCGTGCCGACGCTCGCAGGTTCCAGGCCGAGACTCGCCCCATAGAAGCGCGCCGCCGAAGCAGCCATGCGAGTGTTCGCAAAATTCAATGGATACTCATCGGTCTCGTTGGTGAGCCGGATTCCTTCTTTCATCTTTCCCATGGTGCGCGCTTGCGCCGTATAGTCGGTGCCTATGCTCACGGCGCCCCATCCTCCCGACGATTGGTAAATCGGCGTATCGGGAATCGACGCGTGCGCCCACTCGGCCCAACGGGCGCACCAGGCGCTCATCGAATCCATGTACCAGTTTGTGAAATCGAGCCGCATGCGCGCATCGCGGGCGGAAACGGGTAGAAACGTGGTCACATCGACGAATGAATTGTATTCAGTGGTCCATGCGCGGTTGAGCGCCGTGATATCCGAGTATCTTTCTTCCATTGCCTTCCGGAATGCGCTTACCGCGGATGGATCGGCAGCCCAGAAGCCCAAATGTGTGTGCAGAGGCTTGCCGTGATAACCCCAGTTGCCGGTGGCAGGATACTGCGCCTCGCCGTAGTTGCCGCTCGGGCCGAGACGCACGCCAAGCAATATACCGCGCTGGGCGTAGTGCTTTCCAAACTCCTTGAGAAAACGCTGAACATATTTGTCCTGATTGCTGTTGAAGATGGTCGGGATATCGTTGCCGATATGATGTTCCAGGCACTCGTATCCGGTGTGTTCGGGCGAATGATAAAACCAGTCCGGGAGCGCATAGGCGGAGCCCACGATCAACAGCGGAAACCACTTCAACCCATGCTTTTGCACCTCGTCGACAACGGCATCATAGTAGCGCCAGTCGAATACTCCGGGTGAGCGCTCGACGAAACCCCACTTCACGTAACTTTCGATCCCGTTGAAGCCGAGGGCGCGGGCAAGCGGGAGCAGATTGCGCAGGCTCGCCAAAGCGTCGTCGAGTCCGGCTGGGGAATTGGCGTCCGCGCCGGCGCTCATCACACGCTGGCCCGGCACGCGAAAGTCAATGGCCGGCGGCGCATCGCCAACCGGCGTGTGCGGCGGTTCCTTCTCCGTCAGCGTCAGGGACACGAGCCAAGGTAGACCTTCGATCCGGAAGGCGACATCCGTCGCTGCGCCGGGCGAATGACGTAGCATCGCGGGATCAATTTCGAAGTCGGCCTCACGGATCTTCCCGGTGTTCAGGCGCGCAACGCCCCACTGCTTAGGCTGCGGAACCCCTCGCACTCCTTCCGCGCCGTAACTGATGGCGATGAGGCCATAGCCGCGGTCGAGATATTGCACACGAAGCCACGAACGCGCTGCTATGGGATGGTCAACGTGTACCAGGAAAGCCGCTCGCGCGTAATAATCCCGCACAGGGTCGAGCCGCGCGACCGGTGTGCCGGAAATTACTTCAACGCGCCAGTGCGAATTGGAACCAGGCGCGAGGCTCAGGCCGCTTGAAGTCCCAGGAGCCGCCGCGCTCCATTGCATGGAAGGTGCCGCACACCAGCCGGCCACCGCCGCGACCATCAACGACACACATCCGCGCGCAAGAGTTCCTGCGTCCCAAATTTTCATGATCGGAAGTAGCGAATTGTATCATCGAAGATCTTTCGGCAAGTCTTCTTGATGCGCCGGCGCCCGAATTACTCACCTGAAGCTTGCGCTGCCGAAGTCGACAGAAGATTTCGGAAATAGTCGTTCAAAAGGCGATCTCCCGGATCGTATTGCTCCCGCGCTTTCGCGAATTCCGCGAGACGGCCGCTAAATGCTTTTTGCACGATCGCCGGCGTGAGCCCGAACGTCTGGTTGAACAGCGGAATTCCGCCGCGATCCGTGCAGAATTGGTTATACGCTTCCAGGAACTCTTTCCATCCGGGGTTTGCCGTCGAAACCGGATCGATCGTCATCACCGTTCCATCGTAAGAATAGGAAAACAAAGCTTGCTGATCCTTCGCGATTCGGTATCCCACGTAAATCAAATTAGATCGGTAGCCCTGTTGTTGGTAATAGTCGCGGCAGAATTGGTAAAAATCGGTGAGAGCTTTGGGGTACCCTTCTTCCCGAAACGCGAACAGGCTAAATGTATATCTGCTATCGTTCGATTTCGGTGGATAACTGACGATCTGGTCCGGTGGAATCGTGTAATCGGAGCGCACGATATTCTCCAACTTGAATCGCCACATAGCGGCAAACCCGTCAATTACTTTGTAACGAAGGTCTCGTACCGGAATGCCTTCTTCCACGTCATGTCCCAGGCGCGGGCCAAGCGTGCCCCAAAGGTAGTTGCGTAGTTGCCAGGCGTGGCGGTTCGGTTCTCCGGACGCGTTCGGATTGTCCTTGCGGAACTCGACGGTGATCAGGTTCTCAAACGGGAACAAGTAGAGCATCATCGATTCGTTGCGCGCCTTCAAGTCGGGTAATTTCGCGACGAAATCTTCCAGGCTGAATGTCTCGTGATAGACCTTCATGGGCGTGAGTGGCCGGACGCGATAGGTAACTTCGTAGATAATCCCGAATAGCCCATAACTCGAACGCACTTTTTGCATCAGTCCGGGTTGGCTATCGGTGACCTCCAGAAGATCTCCGGAAGGAAGGACCATCTTGACTCCGGTAATGTAGGACCCCACCTGTCCGTATTCGCCGGGCATGGATGCATCTTTCGTTCCCGCGCAAGCCGCGCTCCCCGCGCTCAAGCTGCCGATTTCGGTGTTTACGTAGAACTGCAAATTTCGCTTCTCGAGTTCTTTCGCCATATTAATGTGTATGGCTCCGGCTTCCACGGTCAGCGTGTCCGTGCCGATATTCACGATTCGATCCATTTTCATCTGGATCAAGGTTCCGCCTTCCGCAACGCCGCAAGGCGCTGTTGAGTGATTGGAACCCACTGCGCGAACAGGCGACGGATACTTTTGCGGGTCCTTCAATACGGCAATGATGTCCTCTTTCGAGTTCGCCTGAACGACCACCTGGGGATGAGATACCAGGTCTCCAAACCAATTTGTTATTTCCGGGCCAGCCATCGTCACGATCTCCTCTCTCGCTTTTTTCAGTTTCAGTTCACGCCTTCTCGATTGTGTAAACAGGATCGAATTCCGGAATTCCAGCCTGCCTTCCTGCAACCCAGCGAAGGCAATAGACAGTTCGCGGGTCCGTCAGACTGCCGAATTGGTTGACCAGCACTTCCAGCAAAAGATGTGCTCCCGCGTCCTTGTAATAATCGATATCCGGCTCAATCAGAATGCAGGTCTGCCCGTTGATTACCTTGCGGTCGTTCTCATGAAACGTGAATTGAAGATTCGCCTCACCGAACTGGATCTGCTTATAGCTTTTCGTGGCGCCCGGATGCAGCAGGAACGGAGCGTCTGAAAACGCGCCATGTTGCTTTGCCAGTTCGATCTGCTTCAGCAGTTCCGGAGCGGCCCACGCAAAAAATCGATCCTGCGCCATCGCATAAGATCCGGCGCGATCCCACGCAACTTCCTTCACGTAATCGAGGGCGGTGCCTTGAGGCAACAGCGCTTGATCCATTGCGGCTACCAGATTCAGCATGCAGGCAAGCACCGCTCCGCCGCTGTAATCCATTAGATCGCTATATCGATTGGCCGCCGCGCTATCGTCTAGTGCCCCCGCCGAAAACAGGACTTTCAGCTTAGGCCTGAGGGCGCAAAGGGGCGCCCACTTTGCATTCGCGAAACTGAACGCGCTCGAACCCGGCAGGAGCATCAGATCGACCGTCCGAGTCTGGCCTGCCGCGATCTTCACAGGGTAAAAGCCGGAATCCTTATAACCACCGGCCGAGGCAATGACCGAGTAGTTATCGCCAAAATTCTGAAAGACGGTCAGACCTTCGAACGTGACGCTTGCCAGTTCATGATACCCGCGCGAGACTTGGTTTTGATTCCCGTCGCGAATTGTGATTAGTATCTGGCCGTCTGAAAATGGCTTCCGGGCTCCATCGAAAATGTTGACGGTGATGCCGCCCGTTGAAGGTCCGGGACCGAACGCGCTAACGGCTAATGACATGGGATAAATCTCCTCCGGAGGCCGCCGCCGCGGAGGCGCTCAGGGCTGGCTCTCCGATATGAGCGTAGTTTTCCGCCCTGTTTTTGAATTCCCGAAGGTCCAGTTGCGGCGCCGCCCCTCCTGCCGCTCGGCAGATTTCTTCGATGATGTGCTGGCCAAGACGCCGGTAACTCTCAAACTGAGACTCATCGAAAAACTGATCGGACGTAGGCTGGTGCGGAAACCTCTTGTCGAGCGCTGCGTATTGCTTTACGTCCGCCGGCTCGTTTCCGTTAAGCGAAGCCTTGATGTAGATTAGCGTTCCAGGCTCCGCTCCCGGATCCACCGCGCCGTAGTAAATGCGCCCAATTGCGCAGTGATTGCCGGAAAATCGTTCATTGGGCTCGCCAGCCGGGGACATCGGCATTGAGGGCCTGTCAAATTCGATGGGAATGCCGAGATCGATTCGCACTTTTCGAACGGCGTTGCCGACGTCTTCATACGTGTAGCGGGGATCGGCGCCGGCATCCGAAACGACGATTAGGCTGCAGCGCCGCAGAACCATCTCATACAATCCCAGATTCTCGAAATGCCCGCCATCCGACAGATAGATCCAGTCATTTTTATCATCGGTAAGCCCAAACGCCTCGTCGATGAAGGCCTGAACTCCCAGCCGAGGGCCTGGGCGCTTCCACACTCTTTCCTTGGCCCTTGGGTTACCTAGCCACCACCCTAGGCGCGCATTGAACAGTGTCATCACAAGTGTGAGAAGCGGTGACGAGTGATAGCCCATATTGGGGCTTGCTGCGGCTCCGGAAACGGTAATGGACGTCCCGAGACTAATCGGCGTAGTCCGGTCATTGTATTTGCCGCCGTAAAAAGCGGAGTTTCGGTACCCCAGGCGGCAGCTTCCGGTATGAAGTCGCGTCGAGCTGAATGGCTCCGCTTTGCGCTGCTGCCACGCCAGGTTCGAACCATGCACCAAATTCAGCGTCATGTTCACAACGTGCAACGGCTTGTACTGTGTAAGGGCGCACATCGAGAGATTGTCGTGTTCGTCGAATCCGGTAAAGGGATTCGGCTTCCGTCCGCTATTTGAAGCTCCGAGATAGGCGCGAATTAACCGCTCCCGGTACATACCGTGGAGCGAGAACTTGTTCACGTTGATAAAGCACGAGGCCAGCAGGCACACGGCCGTGTATCCGAGAATCAACCAAAGCGTTCGCGCGGTGGCGTGCCCGAGCGGCGCAAGTGGGCCAGGCCAGAACGAAGGCACGAACTCCGGCAACTTCCCAAGCAGATGCAAAAGCCCGAAATTCGCGGCCGAAAGTGACATCGTTAGCAGAATCAGAAAGGTCGGCAAAAGCAAATCGGCGGCGTGTTCCTTCAGAAAACCGCCCGGCGCGAGCTTTAATAGTTCAGTAGGTTCTTCGCGCCGTCCGGACGGAGTCTCGGGACTGGCTCCGAGCCGCGCCACGCCCCATCCCGTTAAGCCTGTAACGGCCGTGAATGCCGCGCTCAACCTGATGTCGGCCCAGTGAAGAGCATCTGTCGCATAGAGCACAATCAACGCAAAGACCGCCCATCCAAGCGCGATTGATAGATACCATCCGCCGGCCCGCGCCCACCATTCGCGATCTTCATCCTCGGTGACATAGCTTGTCGCGCCCACTAGCAGGGCCCCTGAAAACAGGAACACGGCCATCAACATAGGAAACGCCAGCACCGCATAGAGTCGTGGGTCCAATATCTCGCCGCCCACGGCGCCGCGATCGGGGATCTGGCTCACGAGAAAACCGAGAAGGCCGCCGAGGAAACCCGTAATCGCCGCCGCTGCCGTTGCCGCGAGTCCGGTTTTTCGAGGCGGTCGGCCGTATCGGATGCTCACGTAAGCGATGCCGGCCAACATACCGCCGCCATGCATCAAAACGCCCAAAAGCGCGAAGTGCCACCAGGAAAGTCCTAAAGTGCCCAGAGCAACGACATTCCACAACGGAGCGGTAATGTTTCCAACGGGCAGCCACGCCCAAAACAGACTCAGATGAACGGCGCCCAGGGACAACGGCGCCAGACTTGTCAAAATAAACCGTTTCGAGGTCCCCTCTCGATTCCCTGCGTTCGGCAGATTACAGCCGGTATAGGCCGTCGCTAGCGCAACCAGAGCCATGCCGCTAATCAGCAGAAACCAGAGTGAACCGCTGGCGTGGTTGGGCTTGAGAAGCAAAAGCTGCCAAAACAAAACAGGGATAAGCAGCGTGACGGCCAGCAGAGGCAGCAAAACCAGCCAGTTCAGGAACATGTTCCGAAAGACAGTGGCCGCGAGCGCCCACGTATCGCCGGAGAGTAATCCTAATTCCGGAGTCAGATAGTTGGAATACGCTCGGAGTTGCTTCACCGGCTCCGGTTCCGGTTCAAAGGTCGAGCCGGGATTCTTCGACAGTTCACGAATTACTTCAGCCGGACCATCGCAAGGATCGGGAACATGACAGTCTTTCAATTCCATGTCGAGAGGATGGCCAATACGTTTTGCCCAAGCGGAAAACCAGGCCCCGAGATACCCTCCTCCCGATACAGTCGAGAGATAATCGAACTCCCCAAGAAGGCGGGGCCGCGCGCCTTCTTGGCGCGAGAGCGCCGCTAAGCCCTGTAGAATACCCAGCCCAAAGGTGGCGCTGCGTATGCCGCCCCCCGAGAAGCAAAGGGCGCTCCGGCCATGCCGGTGCAGCCGCTGAAACAGAGATGTACGGAATGCTTGTTCCGCCTGCTCGCAGTTGGCGCTTTCCCCCGCGCGCCTCGCGCGAGCGTACTCCTCACGTAGAGCGTCTTCGGGCGCGCAATCTTCGCCGTTCAGCGCCCGATCCTCGTCGTCGAGAGCTTCCAGATACGAGAGATACAGCTCCTCCGATGCCTCTGAAGGCAATTGCATATATGAGCAAAACGTACAACTAATTGGAGGCGGAAGTAAAGAGGTATTTATGCGAATAGGAAGTTTGCATTTAGTAAAGGATTTTTACCGAAGACGTCAATGTGGGTCTTCGCTAAAACGCACGGGCCCAATGAGTTATTCCCACGAAGAAGCGTAAACGATCGGCCGTTGCTTCGCCGCACTCTCAAACATATATTTTTCCTTGTCCTGATTGAGATGATTCTGATATTCTTCTCAGAATAAAAGCGTTTGAAAGATTGGCCTGCGATTTTGGTATTTCGGATACCCGCTTACCGTTGAATGGGCGTATCAGGCAATTTCCTTGTTATGGAGACGTTCACGAAACAGTTCCACGCTCGTTATCCATTCCGCTATCCGCAATGGGCGGAATAGATGTTGCGTGTGTTCCATTTGTTAGAAACGTGCTCCGTGCGCATTGGACATCCGATTGCACGCTGGTTCTGCACTTCCTTTTAATTGATCAAGCGGCGCCAACTCCGCCGCTCGCAACTATCTCTGTCGGAGGAGAAACGCAATGGATCGTGTGGTGGGGCTTCGGCTCTTCGCGCTCACCTTGGGCAGCTTTTTCGTATTAAGTAGCTGCACGCAATCGCAACCTAAGCCAGGCACTGTGCTCGACGAAGCACTCCGGGCGAATCGGCCCGCTAGTTCGTTTCCGGCCGCCGACGAAAACTACTTCCACGATATGGACGGCGCCCTTACCCTGACGCCCGACGAAGTGAAGGGACGTAACACGTGGATCGTGTGGACTGGAGGCAACGACCGCTTCTGGGACAAAATCTCCGTATCTAGCTTTGGCGCTCTGGACTTCCTCAAGACGGTTTCGTCGTATCCGAAACTGAAGTTCAGCCGCGACAACCGCTGGCAATATCTCGGCCTCGTCAATGAGCCGTGCTTCGAGAAACCCGCCGGCCCGGATCCGAACAGGTTCGGACTGTGGCTTGACAAACGATCGGCCAACTGTCCACCGGATCCTTTCGAAAACGAGCAAAAATATCCCGGCGTAAAAATAGGCGCTCGCGGGAAGAATCTGCCGGTGGGGTCTTATTACGGCTACGCTAGCGGAATCGTCGGCCTGCGCCTGTTCCCCAATCCCGATTTCGACGAAGCGGCGCAAAAGAAATGGGATCCGGTCCGCTACTACAACGATCCGAATTATTACAATTCGAAAGATCTCATTCGCCCCTATCGGGTGGGCATGTCCTGTGCGTTCTGCCATGCCGGGCCCAATCCAGTCAAGCCGCCAGCCGACCCTGAGCATCCTCAATGGGCGAATCTCTCTTCCAACGTCGGCGCGCAGTATTTCTGGATTGACCGTATTTTCGATTGGGACGCGGACCCAACGAGCTATGTGTTCCAGTTGTTCCACACCTCGCGCCCGGGCTCGCTGGACACGTCGCTCGTCTCCTCGGACAACATTAACAATCCGCGAACGATGAACGCAGTTTACGGCCTCGGGCCGCGGCTCCAGCAGGCGAAGCGCTTCGGGAGAGAGACACTGGGCGGCGGCAGTCTCAACAACAAGCAGTTCAACGACTATGTGCCGGCTTCCTCGCCCCTGGCTGCGTTCTTTACTCCTCCAAACACGGTCTACAGTCCTCGCGTTCTGAAAGATGGCGCCGATTCCGTTGGCGCGCTTGGCGCGTTAAATCGTGTTTATCTGAACATCGGCCTGTTCAGCGAAGAGTGGCTGCTCCACTTCAATCCGCTGATCGGCGGCCGCACGACGACACCCATCGAAATCGCCGTCGCGCGCAAAAATTCAACGTTCTGGGGAGCTACCGAGGCACAAACGCCGGATATGGCGTTGTTCTTCCTGAAGAGCACGGACCCTCATAAGCTGAAAGATGCGCCCGGTGGCGCCGCTTACCTCACCAAGAATGCCGGCATGCTGAACCGTGGCAAAGTGGTTTTTGCCGATCGCTGTGCCCGATGCCATTCCAGCAAGCTGCCGACTCCCGCCGTGGGGCTCGATCCGGGTGGCTGCTCGGGCAAGGACTATCTCACATGCTGGAACAAGTATTGGGCGTGGACCAAGACCGACGATTTCAAGTCAAAGATGCGCGAGATTGTGATGCGTCCCGATTTCCTCGACGATAATTTCCTTTCGGCCGAGGACCGCATTCCCGTCACGCTGCTTCAGACAAACGCGTGTAGCCCGCTCGCGACAAACGCGATCGCTGGAAATATTTGGGATAACTTCTCTTCCCAGGATTACAAGGAACTACCTTCCGTCGGCGAGATCACGGTTTACAACCCGATGACTGGTCAACCCAGTCAATTCAAAATGCCGGGCGGCGGCCGAGGCTACACTAGGCCCCCATCGTTGATCAGTTTGTGGTCGACAGCGCCATTTTTGCTCAATAACTCAGTCGGTAAATTCAATCCGAGTCCGTCGGTCGAAGCACGTATGCAATCGTTCCAGGATTCCATCGAGAAAATGCTCTGGCCCGAAAAGCGCGAAAAAGATAGCGTGCTCGGCGACAAGGTTCCGGGTGTGATCGATCGCACCACTACGCGCAGCTATCTACGGGTCGCGCCCGGTTATGTGCCGGATAATCTCAAGACTCTGGTGGGAGGAGCATCGCGGCTCTTTCCGAGTTTCTTCAAAGGAGGCGGCATTGAAATTGGGCCCATTCCCCCCGGAACGCCGGTAGACCTGATCGCGAATCTGGATTTGCTGTCGGATGGCTCCGACATTGCGGGCCGTGTCGGCCACGATCAAAAGGTCTTGAGCGTGGCCCTCAAGCTGAAACACGATCTCGCCAGTCTCGGAAACAATCCAAGCGACGACGATGCGCGCAAAGTTTTCGCCAATCTCGTCAATCCCCTGATGGAACTGAGCAAGTGCCCCGATTATGTAGTCAACCGCGGCCACTATTTCGGAACCAGCTACTTCAAAGAAGAGCCGGGCCTCAGCGATCCCGACAAGCTCGCGCTAATCGAGTTCTTGAAAACTTTCTGACGAACGACACGAATATGAGCGGAGATTTTGACTACGTCATTGTCGGCTCGGGCGCCGGTGGGGGCCCGCTCGCCGCAAATCTAGCCAAGAATGGCTTTAAAGTGCTGCTGATGGAAGCCGGCGGAGATCCTTGCTCAGAGAACGAAACCGGCAGGCTGATGTATGAGGTGCCGATTTTCCATGGAGCATCCACTGAATACAGCGCCTGCGCCTGGGACTATTATGTTCGCCACTACTCGAGCGACGAGCAACAGGCGAAAGACGGAAAAAAGGTAAAAATCGGCGGCCGCGATACAGTCTGGTACCCGCGAGCCGGAACGCTCGGTGGCTGCACCGCTCACAACGCGATGATCACCGTCGTCCCACAGGACAGCGATTGGAACTGCATCGCGCAAGTTACCGGCGATGCCTCCTGGCGGGCGGAGCGGATGCGCGGCTATTTCTCGCGTCTCGAGAATTGCAAGTATGTGCCAAACCCGGATTCGCCTAAAGGCATTGCGGAAGGCATTGTTTCCTCGATTGGCGAACTCCTTAAGGGGAAAGAGGACTGGCGCGACTGGTCCCACGGCCATGGTTTCGATGGCTGGCTTCCAACTTGCGAAGCCGATCCGAAGCTGGTTCTTCACGATCCCGAATTGATTGTTCTTCTTCTGAACGGCGTCAAGCGGGCACTGCTCGATAATATCGGCAATCCATTGGTTCGCGTTGAATCGCGCCTCGATCCGAACGATTCGCGCAACGGCACGCAGAGTCCGGAAGGCCTCGCCTTCACTCCGCTGGCTATCGACAAGGGCAAGCGCTCGGGACCGCGCGAATATCTACTGCGTGTTCTGAAATCGCACCCGGATAATCTCACTATCCAAAAGAACGCGCTGACGACGCGAATTCTGTTCGATGGAAACCGGGCAATCGGCGTCGAATACATTGACAAAGCGCATGTGTACCGCGCCGACCCGTGCGCCATTGCCGATCCGTCCGCTCTGCCGCGCAGTGAAGTGCGCACAAAACGCGAAGTCATTGTGTCCGGCGGCGCGTATAACAGCCCGCAGCTTTTGATGCTCTCAGGCGTTGGCCCGCGCGCCGAATTGGAACGGTTTGGCATTCCCATCGTTGCCGATCTGCCCGGTGTCGGCGAGAATCTGCAGGATCGATATGAAATCGGCGTCGTCTCGGAGTTCTTGCGCGATTTTGCCCTGCTGAAGGGCGCCACCTTCGAATTGCCCGGCGCCGCTGAACCCGATCCATTCATGAAACAGTGGCAGAAGGACGGAACGGGCGTCTATTCTTCCAATGGTGCGCTAATCGGCATTATCAAGCGCTCTCGCAAAGATCTGCCGGACCCGGATCTTTATATCTTCGGACTGCCAGGCGCCTTTGCCGGATATAAACCGGGATATTCGAAGCTCTTCGAATATCATCACAACCGCTTCACCTGGGCCATTCTGAAAGCCCGCACCAACAATACGGGGCGCGTGCGCCTCTCGTCCGCCAATCCTTGGGATACGCCGGACATCAATTTTCAATCGTTCGGCGATGGCCAGCGGCAAAACGATCCTGATTTAGAAGCAGTGCTGGACGGCGTGAAATTTGCTCGAAAGATGAATCACAATCTGGCGAAATTCGGCTTGATCCGCCAGGAAGACGTGCCTGGCGAAACGTATCAAACCGACGACCAGGTTCGTGATTTCATCCGAAACGAAGCATGGGGTCATCATGCCTCCTGTACGAACAAAATCGGAGCGGATAACGATCCCATGGCGGTCCTGGACAGCCGGTTCAGGGTTCGAAAAACGCGGAACCTGCGCGTGGTGGACGCATCGGTATTTCCTAAGATTCCCGGCTATTTCATCGTGTCGCCGATTTACATGGTCAGTGAAAAGGCGGCTGACGTCATCATGGAAGACGCCGGCAAAACCTGAAGAACGAACGGAGGCAGTCATGGCAAACGCAAACCGTATTCTGGTGAAGCTCCGGCCGCAAGTGGCTCTTCAAGCCGCTAGCCCTCAAACGAATCTCAGACCTTTGTACGACACAGGATCCCCGGCGTCCAGCTTTGGCGCGGCCGCCGCCCCGGCGTGGTACATGGCGGAAATCGCGGATGGAGGCGACGCGCCGTGGGATGCCGCGCATGCGCGAGTTTCGGATCAGCTCGGCGTCAGCGAGTCGGACGTGCTTTTCGCCGAACCGGATCTGCCGCAAAGCTATCCGGACGCGAACGAGAGGAATCCGGGAAAACAACCCTTCGCTCTCGACGGAAACTGCACGGCAAATCCGCAAAAGAACGATTTTGGCCGCGTGATGGGGCCCAACGAATTCGCGTGGCATCTGGGAGATGCCTATTCGCAACTCGGTTCCGCGCGCGATTCGGTCCAGTTTTCCGATCCGCGCACGCGCATCGCGCACATCGATACGGGCTACGACAAGAATCATCACGCGCGCCCGGAACGCATGCTTGAAGATCTCGAGCGCAACTTTGTCAACGGCAACAACCAGCCGAACAGCGCGCAGGATCCCGACCGCCACCACATGTTCGATAACTCCGGACACGGAACCGGCACCAGCGGCATTCTCGCCGGAGGCCAAATTCCGGAGGCTGGCGGCAAATACCTCGGCGGCGCCCCTCACGCCGACATTCTTCCCATTCGCATCGCCGATTCGGTGGTTTTGTTCTTCACAAGCGCTTTTGCAAAAGCGCTTCAATACGCCGTCCAGCAGAACTGCGACGTCATTTCCATTAGCATGGGGGGCCTCCCGTCCGGCGCCTGGAACGATGCCGTGAACGCGGCGTATGAAGCAGGCATCTGCATTGTGGCGGCGTCGGGCGATTGCTTCGCTGGTCTACCTACACACAACGTCGTCTATCCGGCGCGCTATCATCGCGCGATTGCGGCGTGCGGCGTCATGGCGGACGGAAAACCTTATTACAATTTGCCCAAGGATGTGATCGAAGGCAGTTGGGGACCTGACAGCAGCATGACCACGGCCCTTTCGGCTTACAGCCCAAACATCCCCTGGGCCCGGTTCGGATGTCCCGCGACCATCGATCTGGATGGGCAAGGCACGTCAGCATCTACTCCGCAGATTGCCGCTGCTGTCGCCCTCTGGTATGAGAAGAACAAGGCCATGCTCCCGCGCGACTGGCGGCGCGTGGAAGCCGTCCGCAATGCGCTATTTACATCGGCGCGACAGGCCGATCCGGACAATCGTAAATACATCGGCCGCGGCATTCTGCAAGCGAAAGCGGCCCTCGGAGTCGCCCCCGTTCTGAACCTTCCCAAGGCGCCCGCCGACAGCGATTCGTTTTCCTTCTTTCGTGTGATCACGGGCCTCGGGATCGATAAGCCGCCCGTCCGCGAGGCGATGTTCAATCTAGAACTGATGCAGCGCTGGCTGATGAACCCGTCGCTGCAAGAAGCGATTCCCGATCCGGTCGCCGCCGCTTCGCCAGATGCAATCCGAAAGTTTATGGAAGTTGCGATTCAGGACAAGGACACGTCTCTTGTCCTGCGCAAACACATCGCAAACCGGTACACCCTTGTGAACGGCGCCCAAGTTCAGGGCGCTCCGGAAGAGGTGGTTCCTCCGCCCCAGGCGGCCTGCGAGAAGGACATTAAGCAACCGCCGCCGCCGTTTCGCCGGATACGCACCTATGCCGTCGATCCAAGTTTTGCTACGCGCCTCGATACCGCGGCAATCAACGAAGCGACTCTGAAAATCCGATGGGAAAAGCTCGAGCCCGGACCGGCAGGCGAGTATCTGGAAGTCGCGGATATCGACGCCGCTGGGACCAAGTACGACGCGGTTAACCTCGAAGATCCCATGCTGCTGGCCCAGGATGGCTGCTCGCCTGCCGAAGGCAATCCGGCTTTTCATCAGCAGATGGTGTACGCGGTCGCAATGACCACGATTCAGCATTTCGAAAATGCGCTGGGAAGGCCAGTGTTGTGGCGACCCGACGAGACTTCGCAGTCTGGCGCCAATGCCGAGGACGACGACGTCGCGAGCAAATTCCACCAGCGCTTGCAGATCCGCCCTCACGCACTCCACGAGGCGAACGCGTATTACAGCCCGCCGGACGCTGCGCTGCTGTTCGGTTATTTCCAGGCATCGGAGAATGATCCCGGCGATCACGTTCCCGGGAGCGCCGTCTACGCGTGCCTGTCACACGATATCGTCGCGCACGAAACCACCCACGCCATTCTCGACGGCATGCATCGCCGTTTTAACGAGCCCACCAACCCCGACGTTCTGGCGTTGCACGAAGCTTTCGCCGACATCGTTGCGCTCTTGCAGCACTTTACGGTTCCGGAAGTTCTCGTAAATCAGATCGGCCGGACACGCGGCGATCTCGAAGCCGAATCGATGCTCGGAAGCTTGGCTCTGCAATTCGGGAAAGCTATGGGAGGCCGCGGGGCCTTGCGCGACGCGATAGGTCGTCTCGACGAGAACAATGTCTGGACGCCGCTCAAACCCGACCCCGCCGATTACCAGAACACGACCGAACCGCATGCTCGTGGCGCGCTGCTGGTAGCCGCTGTCTTCAACGCATTTCTGGCGATCTATAAAACCCGAACCGCGGACCTGCTGCGAATTTATACTCGCGGCACTGGCATTCTCCCGGCCGGCGCCATTCATCCCGATCTCGTCCACCGCCTCGCCGAAGAGGCCTCCAAATCCGCTCAGCACGTTCTGCGCATGTGTATCCGGGCAATCGATTATCTCCCGCCCGTGGACGTCACGTTTGGGGAATATCTACGCGGCATCATTACCGCCGACGCCGATTTGGTGCAAGACGATCGCTACCGCTACCGCATTGCGTTTATTGAAGCGTTTAGGAAGTATGGCATTTATCCGAGAGATCTCAACACTCTTTCGGAAGACACGCTCCGCTGGCGCGGCGTGGATTTCGATTCGCCGCCGCCGCAATACAAAACCATGCTTCGGCAACTGAAGCGGTATGCGGACGCGTGCTTCTACGTCCGGAATCGCAAGCAGTTGTTCGATAGGACAACTAGCCAGCGTGGAGCGCTTCAGGATGTAATGAAGGGCGTGCTAGCAAAGGATCGCGAATTTGCCTCGAAACTGCAGCTCAACCCGGATATCGCATTCGATCTTGCAGAACTTCGGCGCTCGTCGCGCGTTGGCCCCAACGGCGAGAGCACGCCTCAGGTGATTGTCGGATTCGTTCAATCGCAGCCCATCCAGATTGAGGGATCATCCGAGCCACATACGTTCCTGGGCGGTTCAACCGTTGTTGTCGATCTGTCTAAACCGGCCATCGACTACGTGATCTACAAGCGCATCGACAGCGAAAATCGTTTGAACCGGACGAAGGCTTTCCTTCGCGACCAATTGCGCGATCCGGTGCGTGCCCTTCTGATCTCTCCCAAACAGAAAGAACCATTCGCAGCGTTGCATTCTCTCGCCGGCATGAACTTGTCATGAAGATCACCGGAGTCCGGACGATCGTCGTCAACGCGGAAATGCGTAACTGGGTGTTCGTAAAGGTGGAGACTAGCGAGCCGGGCTTGTACGGCTGGGGCGAATGCTCGCTCGAATGGAAGACGCGAAGCGTCGCTGGAGCCGTGGACGATTTTGCACCCATGATCGTGGGCGAAGATCCTACGCGCATCGAACATCTGTATCAAAAGATGTACCGCCAGTCGTTCTGGCGGACTGGCGTGATCGGCCTCTCGGCCATTTCGGGCATTGAACAAGCGTGCTGGGACATTCTCGGCAAATCCTTGAACCAGCCGGTCTACAAGCTGCTCGGCGGCGCTGTCCGCGACCGCGTCCGCATGTATACGCACCTTGGCGGCGGAGACATGCGCGCGGTGTACGAATCACAGCAGAGCCCGGACCCCAACGTCTTTGTGGACCGGGCCCTGGAAGTGATCGCGAAAGGCTACACCGCCGTAAAGGTCCTGATCACACCTCCCACGGAAACGCTGAACAGCATCGCCGCTTACAAGTACTCCGAAAAAATGATGGGAGCGCTTCGCTCCGCGGTTGGCGACGATGTGGACATTATGGTCGATTGCCACGGCCGCCATTCTCTCGCGAACGCCGTGGAGTTCTGCCGCGTACTCGCCCCTTACCGCCCTTATTTCATTGAGGAACCCGTGCCGCCCGAGAACGTTGATGTGATGGCGGAAATCCGGAGAGCGAGCCCCGTTCCCATCGCCACGGGCGAGCGGCTAGTTACGCGCTACGAGTTCCGCCCGATCTTTGAAAAGCTGGCATGCCACGTCATCCAGCCGGATCTATGCCACTGCGGCGGTCTTTGGGAAGCGAAAAAGATCGCCGCCATGGCCGAAACCTACACCATGGGCGTGGCTCCGCACAATCCATTGGGGCCGGTGGCGAACGCCGCCGCGCTCCATTTCGATCTAAGCACGCCCAATTTCCTGATCCAGGAAGACATGCTGGCCGACGTGCCCTGGAGGTGGGACGTGGTCAAACATTCGCTTAAAAGCGAGGCGGGATTCTGGCTGCCGACCGAAGCCCCCGGCCTTGGGATCGACATCGACGAAACCGCCGCCGCAAAGCACCCATTCAAGCAGGAAGTGTTGCACTCGACAACCGTTCGCGCTCACGACGGCGCGATTCTCGATTGGTAGCTCCGAACGCAAACGCCGAAAAAGGCCGGGAATGCGGTCGCGCACCGATGCGATGAAAACCTTGAAACTGAGCCGGAAGCGTCAGCGACCATGACTCTGCGCTAGCAAACGTTCTCTAATAGATCGACCACACGCCGGGCGTCGCCAGTTCAATCAAGTGATTGTCGGGATCGCGGAAGTAAAGGCTTTCTCCGCCGCGCGGCCACCGTACCGTGCTTTCAATCGCAATGCCCCGCTCCTGCAAACGATTCCTCCACGGTTGCAATTGAGAGGCGGCAATCGAAAACGCCATGTGCTGTTCACCGCTGCCATCGTGCCCGGGAATCATCCCACCCGGAATCACGACCGAATGGACGGAGCCCTGTTTTCGAAATAGTAGCAGCACCTGTTTTCCGTCAACAGCGAGGGCGCAAAGTCTCTCGTCTTCGAGCAGCGATTCAAACCCAAAGAGGCTTTGGTAAAAGCATTTCGACCGCTCCACGTCCGTGACATAAAGCGAGGTCTCGAGAACACCTGTAACTTGGGCAGAATCCGCCACGTTTTGAGTCTACAATTAGATCGGCCGCGAGGGGCGCCATCCTTTCTGAGAGCCTTCAGAATTTCCCGGCAGCCTTCAGTTCGTGACGGTTATGGCCGCTTTCTTGCGGTCGCGGCTCCGGACGGAGAGGCGCGCGCGGCAACATCGGTTTTGTGCGGCTCCTCGATACGCTACCGTATTGGCGAACGCGGTACTAAGCCGAGGGCAAGGCAGAAACCGGCCGTGCTCCAGATGGTCACTTGCTTGCTGCCGAAGCGCGCAATCAGCCAGCCTGTGATTGAAACAGCGCAAAGCTGTTATATCTGCTGGGGAGCCGCGGGCGAGGCATGCCTCGCCCCTACAACAGAGAGCGGGAGGTTGGCACACGAGTGCGCGCGTGGCAGGCTTTTCCGAACCCGCTTGCTGACGCAAGGCGGCTCTGTGTGGAGAATTCAAAAGTTATTGCGCACGCCTAAACATGCGCCGCAATGCTTTCACAGTGCGTCCGGCCGCAGTTAGGAATAAGATCTATGGGGAGCCGGTCTACTTTATGCGCGACGATGAACATCTTATTGGCCTTTGCCGAACGCTTTACCGGCTCACATTGACGCTGCTTTGCCTTTCTCTTGTAAGCGGTCTGCTGGCGAGCCAAGCGCCAGGGCCAGTCTTCAAGAGTGAGACCGATCTGCAATCCGTTCCCGTTCGAGTTGTGGATAAACAGGGCAAGGACGTGACCGGACTCGGCGTCAACGACTTTACTCTCCTCGAAGACGGTCATCCGGCAAAAATTGCTTTTTTCGCGGCGGAACATCAACCGATCAGTCTCGCCATTCTGGTGGACACCAGCAATAGCATGAGCTCGAGCGAAAAGATCGGACGAATTCAATCCGTCCTTACGCCGCTGCTCCACGCCAGCCGTCCCGACGACGAAGTCTTTCTGATGCAATTTACCAATCAGGTCGGGCCGCTCGAAACACTTACAGCGGAGCAGCGATTGAACCCGCCACTGGCGGCAGTGACCTCGACCAGAGGCGGCACGGCTCTATACGATGCTCTGGCCACCGCTCTTTGCCGACTGGAGGCCGCCAAAAATCCTCAACGGGCCATTGTTGTCGTCACGGACGGAGTCGACCAGAATAGCCGGCTGACATTTCAACAATTGTTGAATTTCGCGCAATCGTCAAGGCCGCAAATCTTCATGATCGGGTTCTTCAGCGCCTGGGAATCCGATCTCTACCGTGACCGGTCCAAACCAGTCCTTCTTGTCAGCGGACGCCAGGTTGATAATCCGCTCGTCGCATTCGATCGTCTCGCGAAAGAATCCGGCGCGGTTTCGTTTTTCCCTACTTCCCAGCAAGGGCTGGAGAAGTCGCTAAACAAAATCGCGAACATTCTGAGGGCGCAATACACGCTCGCTTACTATCCAGGAAATGCGGGGCAGCGCCACGATATCCAGGTTCGGGTGAAGCACAAGGGATATAAAGTGACAACTCGCCGCAGCATTGGGGCGGAAACCGGCGGCGGCGAACTCGTCCATTTTGTCACCAACTCCTGCGAGGTTTCCGCGAAAGAGCATCCGTATCCGTGGGAGCCGCTGGTCACCGAGACGGCCGGGAAAACGCCTTTGTATCGAGACGATTTCTCCAACCCCAAAAGCGGATGGCCGGATCGCAACGGTTCGCAATATAAGTCCGGATCTTATGAGCTCTCCAGCAAGGGGAAATCGAATGCAACGTTGACGTCCGCTGTCGCTGCCGAGCTAGGGATGGGACGGATGGGGGAACAACTCTCCACGGCAGCAGGTTCGGCAGGCGTAATTGCCGCGAACGGGCCGTGGTGGGAAAACTTTCGCGCATCGGCGTCGGTTGGAGGCGGAGGTGGGCTTGCAGCGGATGGCCTGGTCTTTCATTTGAATGAACGGGGCTATTACGCATTTTTAGTGACCGATGCGGGGCGGGCGAATGAGATCTCGTTCAAGTTAGTTAAGCAATTCTTCGGCGGATTCAATGAAGCCGTATTGATTCCCTGGACCGACCTGGCGGTGCCGGCCGTGCCGGGCGGCCGCAAACTGGAACACAGAGTTTCAGTAGAGTGCAATCGTGGGGAGATCACGCTGCGGATTGACGGCCAGCTCGCGAAGACCATCCACGATGCGACGTTCTCGAACGGCCTCGTCGGGTTCGCTCTGTTCGGCGATGGTCATGTGGAATTCAGGGACCTGCGCGCCGAGAGTTTGCCCTGAAGTGGTTTCGAGCGAGCCAAGTCTATCACGTATAAATAACTCGTTCGATCGTATTGTGATACTCCTTTTCTTTTCCGGAGTTTCTATAGAAATGAACAACCAACGAGCTGGATTGATAATTGCCGCGGCGGCTCTGGCCGTGTGCTTTACGGCCCCGGGAACTGCAACGGCGCAGAGCCATGCTTCTGTGGTGCGGCCACCCATAGTCGGTCTGGCCCACGTAGGGCTTTATGTGAAGGATATTTCGCAGGCGGACGAATTTTATGGCCACGTTCTCGGCTTTTCCCACTTCAGTCTCGATAAGCCAAGCGGGGGGCTATTTCTCAATTACTATAAAATCAACGATCGCCAGTACATCGAGATTTATCCTGGACTGAAGGACGATTCTCAGGATCGCCTCTCGCACGTGGCATTTGAAACCACGAATATCCGACAGCTACGGGATTATCTCGCCAGTAAGGGAGTCGAGGTTCCTTCATCGTTAAAAACGGGGCTGGATAAGAACCTCAGTTTCACGGTTAGCGATCCGGAGAACCGGCGCATTGAGTTTGTCCAATATATGCCGGGTTCGCTTCATAGCACGAAATTCGGCAAACTAATGCCGGACACGCGCATTTCGGATCATATGATTCATGCCGGTTTCATTGTCCATGACCGGGCGGCGGAGGATCGTTTTTATAAGGAGATCCTTGGCTTCAAAGTCATGTGGTACGGCGGGATGAAAGATAACGTGGTGAACTGGGTCGACATGCGCGTTCCCGATGGAAACGATTGGATCGAATACATGCTTAACGTGAATAATCCGTCGGTCAGAACGCGCGGAGTGATGAATCATTTTGCGCTGGGTGTTAAGCAGATCCAGCCTCCGTATCGCAGCATCTTGAGCCGGGGATACAAACCTCCCGAGCCGCCTAAAATCGGCCGTGACGGCAAGTGGCAACTCAATCTTTACGATCCGAATCTTACGCGCGTCGAAGTGATGGAGTTAAAGCCTGCGCAGACGCCATGCTGCTCGCCGATGATTCTCAAATGAGTTGGCATTTAGGCTCGGGTCGATTAGCTGTGACGGTGTCATCTCAAAGAACGGCAAGACAACAAACTATACGCTCACGGGTACGAATGCTAAGCGAGAGTCACCGGTGATCGAAGGATCGCCGTTCCTCACCAGAACTGGCCCTGATTGCCGCAGCCGAAGCTGCCGACTTCACTGACCTTAGCGTAGTCGGTATTCGCTCCGACACCGCACGGAGTTCCGGTTTGGAACTGCGCGACGCCGTTGATCTCCACCCACCGACAATTTGCCGGTCAGCCGGGTGGAGTCCTAGAAGATTGGCAGGTTGTAGGTGAAGACGACTGTGGTGGCGTGCCGCGTGTCGAACTCCGACGGTCCTCACAAGTTGCCTGTGAAAGAGGTATCCGGAGCAATTGGGGTCCTTCACGATGGCGGTAGCGTTTGCTATCAGGATTTGCTGAGCCGTACCGGTCCCAGACTTGGCCTGGGCGTATCGGCCGTAGGGTCTGGTGTGGGGTCCGTCCCCAAATTTGGGTGAGTATGGCCGGATTTCTCTTGGGCCGATCGCCGGGATGGGATTACTGGACTTGTATCGCCACAGGATGAGGCGCATACTTCACCTGATCTGCCGGCTGTGTCGCAGCAGCTCGACGGGCTGGGATCAGTAATCCGGCGGACGATTCTGAAGGAGGAAGTTCAAATGGTTCGAAAGCTCACTATGCTAGTTGTTCTCTCGCTCGCGATGTCGCTGGCGCTGGTCGCGGCAGATTCGCAGTTTACCGGCACGTGGAAGCTCAATGTGGCGAAGTCGAAGTTCAGTCCCGGTCCGGCGCCGAAAAGCTTCACGGTAACCATCCAGCCGGATGGAAAAGTTGTCGTCGAGGGGATGGAAGCAACTGGCAATCCCATATCGTGGTCGTACACTCCGAACAGTGATGCCCCGGCGACGATCACTGGGTTGCCCGATTCTTCCGTGATTGAAAAGAAAATCGACGACCGTAATGTTGAGCACACGTGGAAAATGAACGGCGGCTCCACTACCGGTCACGGTGTCATCTCGAAGAACGGTAAAACGATGAAATACACGCTCAACGGCACGGACGCTAAGGGGAACTCTGTTCACAACGTAGAGATATTCGAACGGCAATAAATCCTGCGGTGGCGCCGGAAGCCCAGTAGGATTTTGACAGGCGTCGTTCTCCGCTCTCTATGGATTGCGTAGCCGGAAAACGGCGCCTGTCGCGATTCGTCAACTAGCTCTTCAGAAATAGAAGCGGAGTGAAAGTTGAAGATTTCGAGGGTTGCTGGTGGCCTTAGAGGTTACTTCACCAAACTGCGACGACGAGGGATTGAAATTAACCCCGGCCCAATTCGGATGATTGATGAAATTGTAGGCTTGCGCCCTGAATTCGAATCCTGTGCGCTCGTTGATGAGGAACTTTTTGAACAGGCCGAGGTTCCAGTTCTGAAATCCAGGTTGGTAGATGATGTCCCTCACGCCATACTGCGTGTTGAATGTTCCGCTCGCGGGAGCCGTGAAAATCGGCTGCCCATCGGAATTCGTGGTCGTGAAATACTTGGGCGAGTTGGCGTTGCCGGACGGTCCGGCGAAACCGCCGGTGATCGAAGGATCGCCGTTCCTCACCCAGAATTGGCCCTGATTACCGCAGCCGAAGCTGCCGACTTCGCCAACTTGGGCATAGTCGGTATTCGCTCCGACGCCGCACGGAGTTCCGGTCTGGAACTGCGCGATGCCGTTAATCTCCCAACCACCCAGCAATTTGCCCGTCAGCCGGGTAGAGTCCTTGAAGATCGGCAGGTCGTAGGTGAAGACTACCGTGGCGGCGTGCCGCGTGTCGTATTCCGACGGTCCCCACAAGTTACCTGTGAAATAAGTATCCGGAACGATGTCTCGATAATTCGAGCTGTCGTCGTTGCTTGCCGACAGTGTATAAGAGGCGTCAAAGCTGAACCCGTTCTGGAAGCGGCGATTCCACGAGACCTGCAGGGAGTTGTACATGGAGTTGCTCGAGCTCTGCTCCTGTTGAATCGCGGCAAACCCCCGGTAGGGGCGCACTAAGCTCTGCGGCACTCCAGAGACGACTGTCCCCGGCATTGGTTGGTTGATGTCGAATGTCGTCCAGCTATGTAAACCTCGATGCGCCACGTAAGCGACGGACAAGACCGAAGCCCACGGCAGTTCGCGCTGGATAGTGGCATTCCAATTCCATGCCTCCGGCGGCTTCATGTCTTTGGCAAGAGTGGTGATGGTGATCGGCGCGGCCAAACCGCCGCCGAGAGCGGCCGGCGGATTATCCACTGATACATCGTTCACCGTCACAAAGGGTTGGAACGGCGAGTTTCCACCTGGGAAGATATTGTCCAGCAGACCCATGCGCGTGAGGAATCGGCCGACGCCGGCGCGTAGCACCGTCTTGTCGTCCACTTGGTACGCAATGCCCAACCGGGGCTGGAACTGATTGGTTGTGTTTACGTACCCATTCGGCAGGCCAGAGTTAAACAGACCGTTGTAGGCGTCGCTTTGCGCGGCGGGTACGCGGCCGATGGCGCTACTGGGAAACTTGCTGAAGCCCGGGATCACAACTCCGTTGTATTGATTGCCCGAGCCGACAATGACATTTCCTGTTTTAGGATCGAGAGCCACCGCCTGAGCGGGATTGTATAGAGACGGGTCAAAGTAGTCGGCGTTGCCCCAAAGAGGAACAGTAGGGAGAATGCTCGTCTCGCGTACGCCATAGTCGATGTGGAGTCTAGGAGTGATTTTCCAGGAATCCTGGGCAAATCCCTCGTACATCTTGCTGCGCCAAATCGTATAAGCGCGGGGCCCGATCTCGGTGTAGCTATCGGCGCGACCCAGAGCAAGATTGGCAATGCTGACGCCGGAAAATTCATTGTCCAGAAAATTGAATGTTCCGTTCTGGTTGCTCGCGCCGCCCGGGACAGTGTTCACGTTGATCTGGTCGCCGTCGTTCTCGCCGGAGTACTCATAAGAGAAACCGAATTTGAATGTGTGATTCCCCCAGACTTTCGTCAGGCTGTCGGAAACCGTGTAAATGGGGCCAGTGGAGTGAGACGGATAAGGACCGCCGGATAGGTTATAGAAACTATCGTTGAGATTAGCGGTTGGGATCTTGCCGGGAAGATCTTTCCCATCCGGAATTAGATAAGGATAATTGATGCCGAAGCTGGAACGGTCGAAGCCAGCCAATGCGGTGTTAACCGGAATGTAGACATCATCAAGGCTGACGGTGGCCCGTGCCTCGTTGATCATGGTGGGGCTAATCGTCCAGGTCCAGGCCAAGGAATTGGTCTGGTTCGGGCGATTGAAGTATTTACCCGTGAGTCCCGAGCCCTGGTCGAATGGTTGATATTCCAGATAGGAGAAATCGGTGCGCCGGAAGGCGATGTGATTGTTGTCGGTCACCAGGAAGTCGCCATTGATCGTGCCCTTCCGCTGATTAATCGGATGGGCTGCCTGGGCAATCCAGTTCTGTGTGCCCTGAAGGAAACCGGGCGTCGGCGCTGGATATGCGCTCAGAATGGCGAGGCCGTTCGGGCTGAGTTTATTGGTTGGAATGATGTTATTCGGATATGCAATTCCCGTGGTCGGATCGTGAACGACCGTCGAGCCTTTGTACCAGGGATTGGAGGACAATAGCTCGCTGAAGTTCCCCTGCCGCATCAGCGCCGTTGGTACAGCCTGCGTCTGGGTGTCGGTGAAGCGGTACCGCGTCCACTCCTCGCCGATGAAGAAGAACATCCGCTGTCTGCTCGTATTAAGCAGTTTGGGAATGTAAATAGGTCCGCCAATATCAAAGCCGAAATCGTTATACCGGAACGGTGACGCAAAGTTGGTAGTTGGACTTAGATTCCGCTGCCACGTGTTCGCGTTCATCGCGGAGTTGCGAAAGTATTCGAATCCGGCACCATGAAAGTCCTGTGTGCCGCTTTTTGTGATGATGCGGATTTGACCGCCCGCGGTGCGCCCGTATTCGGCTGAGTAGTCGGCCGTCAACACTTGAATTTCAGCCGTTGCGTCCACGTTCGGGACCGCGATGCTAGTGCCGTTGGCGCGAGTGCGCGTCGCGGGCGCGCCATCCATCGTGATAAGCGTGTCCTGTTGCCGCGCGCCGTTGATGTTATATCCGCCATTGGTCAAACTGAAGTTGAAATCCCCGAGCGTGGAATTGCTGCGAATGCCGGGTATGAGCGAGGCCATATACAGCGGATTGCGCCCATTTAGTTCCTGGGCTTGGACTTGATGTCCAGTGACGGTGTTTTGCACCGCTCCCGATTCGGTTTGGAGCCGCGATCCGGTTGCACTGACCTCGACGGTTTCGGTCGTCGCGCCAACGGCAAGGTTGGCGTCTAGTGACAGTGTCGAGTTTGCATCCAGTTTGTTGTGGGTGCTCTCGAATTTTTTGAATCCGGGCACTTGCACCGTCAAAGTGTACATACCCGGCTGCAAGTTTGATACGACGTAATACCCTTGTCCGTTGGCCTCCACAGGATGTTCTGCTCCAGTGCCCTCATTTTTGAGGACCACCTTGGATTGCGGAACGACGCCTCCCGTTGGGTCTTTTACAAAGCCGACGATCGAGCCCACATCCGATTGCGCATTTAGTGCAAACGTGAGCATAAATAGTGCTGCGACAGCAGTCAACAGCACGGTGACACCAGAACGTAACTGGCCCATGCACATACCCCCAAAGCTGCGTAAATGCTAGTTGCTATTTACGGTAAATATACTATCTTTAAGTTAATTATTGAAACGACTGACCACACAATAGAAAGCTTTGTCCACTTTACATCCGCAACAGGACAAGAAAAGAAAGCTTTTGTAATGTTTAGTAAACAAGAACGCGCGTTTGCATTGGGAATGGACCTGTCGTTCCGTAACAATGGGGTTTGTAACCCGCAAAAGTTCTGGGTCGCGGGTTGCACTACTATGAAAGATGCAGAAGTTCAGCAGCCGTGCTAATCGCAGCGCCTGCACCGGCAAAGCGCTGCAACGTAAGGCATGCCTCGAGCGTACAAAAGGCAGAGTGCCACGCTCTTGCCGATATCTTCAACTGTTCGGCGTTGCGATTTCTTTGCCTGTGCCGGTCAGAATCGGCGCACAGCAATGATTACGCGAGGAAGACTCGCCAGGTCGAAGACCGTTTCGATATCTGTCCAGTCCCATTTCAACATAGCGCGCACGGCGTCGAGCGACCGATAGCCCAACTCCATCATCAGACGACCACCGGGTCTGACAACTGCCGCGGCTTCGGAGGTGAGGCGTTCGTAGATCTCAAGCCCCGAGTCTCCGGCAAATAGCGCGACGTGCGGCTCCCAATCGCGAACTTCACGCTGCATGTTGGCTCCATCCACACCGGGCACATACGGCGGATTCGAGACGAGGAGGTCAATACTGCGGCCAGCCACGGCCGATGCAAGATCGCCGCAAAAGAACGACACCCGCGCATTGTGGCGGTCGCGATTTTCGCGCGCGACGGCAAGCGCCTTCATCGAGACATCGCTGGCAAACACCGGCACGCCGGTTTCCAGGGCCAGTGTGATGGCGATCGCTCCGGAACCTGTGCCGATGTCCAGAATGCGCTCGCTGCTATGTGTCCGAATGGCAGCGATAGCCGCCTCGACCAGGTGCTCAGTTTCCGGGCGGGGAATCAGGACATCGGGCGTCACGCGGAATTCGCGCCCGTAAAATTCCTGCTTCTTTGTGATGTATTGCGTCGGCTTGCCCCGCAACCGCTCGTCGAGATAGCGACCGTAATGAATCCAGGCAACAGTTGTAAGCTCATCGCCGCCGTGCGCGTAGAGATACGCGCGGTCGCATCGCAGCGCATGCGAGAGCAGCACCTCAGCCGTTAGTCGCGGCGCCGCAACGCTATTCTTATCGAGAATTTCAGCGCCTTGCCGCAGTGCGGTCTGAAGAGTCAACGTCGCACGCCTCTTGCCTGCGATTCGCGGCAGCTACGCCGCTTGACCCTGCTCTTTCATTTTTTCGGACTGATAATACGAAATCAGGGCGTCGATTACCGGCTGCAGCCGCCCTTCGATGATCAAATCGAGCTGATGCAGCGTAAGTCCGATGCGGTGATCCGTCACGCGGTTCTGCGGGAAGTTGTAGGTGCGGATCTTTTCGCTGCGGTCGCCGGTGCCCACCATGCTCTTGCGCTCGGCTCCGATCTGCGCAAGCTGCTTTTCAAGTTCAATTTGATAAAGACGCGATCGCAGCACCTGCATGGCTTTGGCGCGGTTCTTGATTTGCGATTTCTCGTCCTGGCAGGAGACCACCAGTCCGGTCGGGATGTGCGTGATGCGAACAGCCGAGTAAGTGGTGTTTACCGACTGGCCGCCGGGACCGGACGAACAAAACGTGTCGATGCGCAGATCTTTCGCGTCGATCTGCACTTCCACTTCATCCGCTTCCGGCATTACAGCCACGGTAATGGTGGAGGTATGGACACGGCCTTGTGTTTCCGTTGCGGGCACGCGCTGCACGCGGTGAACGCCGCTTTCGTACTTCAAGCGGCTGTAGACGTTTTTGCCGCTGATGATCGCGATCACTTCGCTAACGCCGCCGACCGAGGATTCACTCAAAGACGTGATCTCCACTTTCCAGCGCTGTTCTTCCGCATAGCGTGTGTACATGCGAAAGACTTCGCCGGCAAACAAAGATGCCTCGTCACCGCCCGCTCCCTTGCGGATTTCGATCACGACGTTCTTCTCGTCGTTCGGATCTTTGGGTAGCAGCAGAATGCGGATGTCGGCCTCAAGCTGTTCCAACTCCGGCTCCAGGCGCTGGACTTCGAGTTCCGCCATCTCCTGCAAATCGGGATCGTTTTCCGCGAGCATGGCGCGGGCGTCAATTAGCTCCCGATGCGCTTTCTTCCAGTCGCGATATTTGCCGACCAAATCGCTCAATTCCGACTGTGCTTTGGCGGTCTTCCGGTAAAGCTCCGAATCGTTGATCACCGCGGGATCGGTCATTTGCGCGGTCAGTTCGTTGAAGCGCGCTTCAGCTTCGTCTAGTCGTTCCTGATATTGCATCGAAAGTCTCGTAATCCGCAAGTGCCCGTTTACGCGATCACCAATTCGCCGCCCTGCGCCCTTTCGAGCTCCATTGCGTGATTCAGAGCGTGAATCGCTACCTCCGCCTGTTCATTGGATGGCGGCTGCGTGGTGATGCGTTGCAGCCAGAGCCCCGGCTGCGTGAGAACGGCCATCAGACCTTGCCGGTGTTTCGCGGCAAACCGGATCAGCTCGTAGCTGACTCCGATAATCACCGGCAGTAGGGCGATGCGCGCGAGGAACTTCGCGGTGAAAGAATCGAACGGGAGTAAGGCATAAATCGCCATGGCGATTACCATCACAACCAGCAGAAAGCTTGTGCCGCAGCGCGGGTGCCACGTTACGAACTGTTGTGCGTTTTCGACCGTCACGGGTTTCCCCGATTCGAAATTGAATACCACTTTGTGTTCCGCCCCGTGATATTCGAATACCCGCTGAATATCCTTCATGCGCGAGATCAGGTATAGAAAACCCAGAAACAGCACGAGCCGGATGACGCCGTCCACCATGTTGATGCCGAAACGGCTCCCGGCCGCGGGCACAATATGGCCGAACCAGGTAGCCAGATATAACGGCACAAACTTATAGAGGAAGATGAAAAACGCGAGCGAGAAGCCGACGTTGGCCCACATCGCCCACGAACTCATCTCCTTTTTGTTTTTCTTTGGAGTCTTATCGCCATCGAGATCTTCGACGAGATTGTTGGCCGAGAAGTGCAGCGCCTTCAGGCCCAGCCACATCGCCTGGCAAAGCGTACCGACGCCGCGAAGCACGGGAAGCTTGAAAGCCGGGTGGCGATCAGACAGCTTAGCCAGCGGCTTTTCTTCGGTGACGATCTCGCCCGAGGCCTTCCGTACAGCGACACAATAGCTGTGCGGCGAGCGCATCATGACGCCCTCCATCACGGCCTGGCCGCCGACCAGGGTCGTTTCCTCGCCGCTTTCGAGGATGGGCAAAAGCTGGATATGCGTGAAAAGACGCAAGAAACCGCGCAAGTTCAATGAGGGATCTCCATCACTAGTATAGCGATAAGGCCGGGTTTCGGGCCAGCGCACGGTCATACCCCGCATGGCTTGGTAAAATAAGGAGTTACCGCGCACTCTGAGGAGAAATTACAGCTCATGCCAGCATCGCCACGCCGCAAGTCCGTTGTCGTTAGTGTCGGCCCGGTTAAAGTGGGCGGCGCCCATCCGGTCGTTGTCCAGTCGATGACGAATACCGACACCGCCGACACTGCGGCAACCGTAAATCAGGTGATGGAACTGGCGCGGGCCGGTTCTGAGCTTGTCCGGGTCACCGTCAACACCGACGACGCGGCCAAAGCCGTTCCGAAGATTGTCGATACGCTGCGGACGTTTGGAGTGGATGTGCCGATCATCGGCGACTTTCACTATAACGGTCACTTACTGCTCAAGAAATATCCCGAATGCGCCCGCGCGCTCTCGAAATACCGGATCAATCCCGGCAATGTCAATATCGGCAAGAAGCACGACGATAACTACCGCACGATGGTCGAATGCGCGGTGGAGTACGGCAAGCCGGTGCGCATTGGCGTGAACTGGGGATCGCTCGATTCGCAACTGCTCACGCAGATGATGGACGAGAATTCGAAGGCAGCCGAGCCGCTCGACGCGATGGAAGTGACCATGCGCGCGGTGGTCGAAAGCGCCATTCGCAGCGCCGAAGCTGCTGAGCGGTACGGGCTGGCGCACGACAAGATCATTCTCAGCGCCAAGGTCAGCAATGTGCAGAACGTTGTGGCGGTCTACGAAATGCTTGCCGCGCGCTGCGACTATCCGCTGCACGTCGGGCTGACGGAAGCGGGCCTCGGCTCGAAAGGCATTGTGGCGACAAGCGCCGCGCTTTCAATCCTCCTGCAGCAGGGAATCGGCGACACCATTCGGGCGTCGCTGACACCGCTGCCGAATGGCGACCGGACGGAAGAAGTCATCGTCTGCCAGCAGATCCTGCAGGCGCTTGGCCTTCGCAGCTTTACACCGCAGGTAGCGGCGTGTCCCGGTTGCGGCCGCACCACCAGTACGTTCTTCCAGGATCTCGCCGACCAGATTCAAACCTACCTTCGCGAGCAAATGCCAATCTGGCGCGAACATTATTCGGGCGTCGAAGAGATGAAGGTCGCGGTGATGGGCTGCGTCGTGAACGGCCCCGGCGAATCGAAGCACGCCGACATAGGCATCTCGCTCCCCGGTACATTCGAAGATCCTGTGGCCCCGGTCTATATCGACGGGAAGCTTTCGAAGACGCTGCGCGGCGACAAGATCGTCGAAGAGTTTCGAGAAATTCTGGATACCTACGTCGCGCGGCGGTACAGCGCGGCGGAGTTGGCCGAGCCGGTGGTGGGGT
Organism: Bryobacterales bacterium KBS 96; assembly: GCA_000381625.1. Taxonomy (GTDB): domain Bacteria; phylum Acidobacteriota; class Terriglobia; order Bryobacterales; family Bryobacteraceae; genus KBS-96. The sequence goes on along the minus strand of KB906767.1, from coordinate 2,903,181 downwards.
AGCGCTCAACGGTTTTCCAGTTGAGCTTCTGTGGCTCTCGCTTTTCCTTCATCTTGTTCGCCCCAAAAAAGGGACAACCGCGATTCAATATCACTCGGGCAATTCACTGCCCATCATCAGCGTGAGCGCACATTTGTTCTCCCTTATGAAGGGTTTTGGGGGAGTAGCTCTCGTCCACGGACCATCGATCGTTCTGCCGGATGAGGCGGGCAAGGCTTAGAATCTGTCCGCCTCCGTCTTGGCCGGGATCTTCCTCGGCAGTTGCGAGCGAGAAAGCTTCCGTTACGCGGCTAAACTCAGAAGCGCCGTTCGCGGTGGGTACCGGATCGGTCGCAGTTTCGGTGTACCGCAGTGTTACGAAGCATATCTCTTTCCCGCAGGGGTCAACAGTTAGGCAAACCGGGCGGTCCACAACGATCTCGTTTCCGGAACCATCCAGAGCAAACCCCGGCGACACCGTCATTGCGTTACTTTGGCTATCGTCCTCCGACACGCGGAGCCCCTCGGCGATACCCACGCCATGCAGTAAGCGATTGTGCAAGCGTCGCATCTCCCTGTGATATGTCTGCTCGGCTTCGAAGTCGGCCGCCGTTAACAATTGCCCGGCAAAGAATCGCACCCGCTTGGCCATTGTCTATTGCCTCCAAGGCAAACATTCTCTCATCCAACGGGCGGACGACGCGATTCACTTGAGCAGTGCCGTCCGGAAAGTTCTGTGGCAGCCCGGATTTGCGAATAAGCCGCTTCAGACAGGCGACATAGAAGCGACATGCAACTATTATTGTGGCGATCGGATTTAGCGGCCGCAATGCAGTGCAAGCTGCAGCGGGCAGTGAACTGCCCACCGGCGCGATGAATCGTGCGCCACGGCACGCGCCGGCCATCGATCCATCCATCCGCGACTCTGCTAGATTCGTCATCAGACATGTGGCGTATCCGGCAGTCCACAACTGCTCTTGTGCTATTGCTCGCCGCGGCGCTGGCGAGTTGTTCGCGCAAGAAGACGATCAGCCGGGACGACGCGCGCTCTGAAGTCAAATCGGCCATTTCGCTCGTCTCCGAGTCCGCGCTGTTCGTCGACTATGTTCGCCAGGGTCGTTCCACGCGCCATTACGCCGACGGGCACGCAGCTTATCTGGAAGATGCGGTCCAGCAATCGTTAGACAAACTGAAGCAGGCGGAGCCCGAACCCGGCACGGCAACAGCGGTTCACGAGTGCCGCACTCAATTGGAATTGTTGGATCGCGAGTTGTTCGGTATTCCCGCGAAATTTGGACATGACGAGGCGCTAGCCGCGGCTAAGGAACGCATGGCGAGCATGCGCGCAGGCTTGGAAAAGGCGGGCTCGTCTTTATGAAAAAACTACTCGGGCTGACATTAGGAATCATGACTGCCCTGGGCGGATTTGTTGATCTGGGGCAAATCGTATTTACCATGCAGGCGGGAGCGCTTTTCAGTTATCAATTGATGTGGTCCGTTGTGCTCGGCACGCTCGGCATCATCGTTTATATGGAGATGTGCGGCCGGATAGCCGTTGTGGCAAAGGAGCCGGTCTTTGCCGTAGTGCGTACCCAGCTTGGATTCCCGTTGGGCATGGTGACGCTGATCGCTTCGAATCTTCTCAACGTGATTACGTGCGCGGCGGAGTTGGGCGGCATCGCCGTCGTGTTACATCTCCTGACGGGTTGGCCGGAAAAATTGCTGCTGATCGCAACCCCCGTCGTATTGGGAGCCATTATCTTTCTCTTGCGGTTCCAGTGGATCGAACGGACATTTGGCCTTTCCGGTTTGACGATGGCTGTGTTCGCCGTTTCCGCCGTCACCTTACATCCGGATTGGAGTCAGCTTGCCCGAGGACTCGCGCCCGCAATTACGCAGCCGGATACGAAGCACTGGTTGCTCTACGGCTATTTCGCGGTAGGAATTTTCAGCGCTATGTTGATGGAATACGAGGTTCATTTCTATTCGTCGGGCGCGATGGAAGAAGACTGGACCACCAAAGATCTCGGAGAGAATTTCATGGTCTCGGCGTTCGGCTCCATTTTGGGAGCCCTACTCACGGCGGGACTGTTGGTGCTGGGCGCTCTCCTCTTTCTGCCGCGCGGCATTTTTCCCGAGATCCTGAGCAGCACGACCATGGCCGGCGCGTTTCCTTTCGGCCAGAAGGCGCTCGTGCTTGCTCTGATCGGAACGATGGCGTGCCTCGCCGGAGCGGCGCTCGAAACCGGGCTGTCCGGAGCCTATAATTTATGCCAATTCTTTAATCTGGCTTGGGGGAAAAATCAACCGGCCAAGGCTGTCCCGATATTTACCGCGGCATGGATCGGGATGTTTGTTGTGGCGTTTCTGATCGCAGTCAGCGGCTTGCGCCCGCTGCAACTGGTCAACATCTCGATTATTTTCGGCATGGTCGTTATGCCCCTGACGTACTATCCGATTTTGAAAACGGCGGCGGACAAGAACATTATGGGCAAGCACGTCAACGACCGGCTTGACACGGTTCTAGGGACCGCCTTTCTCATCCTGATCGCGATTGCGGCGGTTGCCGCAATCCCGCTGATGATTGTCACGCATTCTGGGCGACCGTAGTAGTTTGGCTGCCGGAATCAGGCTCGAAACCGTCAGGCAGGTCTCGAGCATACAACCACCAGGATTTCGAGGAAAGGGTCGGTCCGCCGCCCCGGAATGCCGAGTTGGTGAGCGAAGATCGACTCCTCCGGGCGCGCAGCGGATTCGGAACCTAATGCACGGCCGCGGCGACAATCCATCCCAGCGCCAGTGCGATGCCCGCCAGCAGAATGGCCGCGTGCGGATTCCGTTCTTCGAGCGCTTGCTTCCAGAGATTACCGGGCATCGCGCGGCCCACGATCACCAGCGCTATCGAGAACACAAGGACGCCCAGCAGCACGAACACAAGATCGTTAAGGATGCTCGACAACGTCACGGCGCAATCTCCGAATCTTCATCAGCATAGCTTGGCCAGTGCGAACTTCCGGCTCGTTACAATCGAATATCCATGAGAGTTTCGCTTGTGCGTTCCGCTTTCCTGGCTCTCCTGCTGGCGATCGGGCCCGTGTGGGCCGCGAAAAAGCCCGTCACGATTCACGACGTTGTGACCGTGCATCCGGCCTCCATTCCTTCCCCGAACTGGCGTCCGGACGGACAGGCATTTGCGTATGAAGAGAACGGTAGGGTTTGGCTCTACGATGTCGCAGCGCGAAACGAGACCGAGTGGTTCGATGCGGACAAGCTCACGAAAAAGCGGAACGAGATTCAACCGAAAAATAGCAGCCGTCCGTTCAATTGGCAGAACCGCCGCGTAGACACGAGCGGCATGCAATGGTTTCCGGATGGTAAATCTCTGTTGGTTCCGGCGCCGGGCGGCCTTTTTGTCATCAACGCCGGCAACGCGAAGCCGAAGGAGACTATTGCCGACATTCGCGAAGACAACGTTCCAACGCTCTCGCCCGATGGCCGGTCCGTCCTGTTCCGGAAAGACTCGAATCTGTTCGTTCGCAATCTGGTATCGCGAAAGACCGCGCAACTCACGTCCGATGGCACATCAACCCTGCTGAATGGGCAATTGGATTGGGTCTATCCGGAAGAACTCGATCTCGGCACAGCGTTCTGGTGGTCGCCCGATTCCAAATGGATTGCATATATGCGGTTCGACGTCAGCAAGGAGTTCATCTATCCGCATTCCGACCTGCTCGGGCTGCGCGCGATTTATGAACCACAGCGCTATCCGCAAGCGGGAACGCCAAATGCTGAGGTGAAAGTCGGCGTCGTTTCGGTGGATGGAGGCCCGACAACCTGGATGGAGGTGGGCGATACTGCGAATACGCTGATCGTGCGCGTTAACTGGCTGCCCGATTCGAGAGCGCTCGGTATCCAGCGGATGAATCGGATTCAGAACTGCCTCGATTTCCTGCTTGCCGATGCCGCCAGTGGTTCGGTTCGCACCGTGCTGAGCGAGCGCGATAAATTCTGGATCAACACCGATGACGATCTCCGCTTCTTGAGTGCGAAACCGGATTTTGTCTGGTCGAGCGAGCGCAGTGGGTTTCGTCATCTTTATCTCTACTCGGAAGACGGTAAGCTTCTGCGGCAACTCACCTCCGGCAACTGGCAAGTGAACAAAGTCATCGCTCTGAATGAAGAGACAGGCTACGTGTATTACACGTCGACGGAAGCCAGCCCGCTCCAGGACCAGCTCTATCGCGTATCGCTGAAAGGCGGCGCCCCTGAACGGCTATCGCGTTCGAGCGGTATGCATGCGATCTTTAGCGACGAGCACGGCCGTAATTATCTGGATACTTTTTCATCGCTTACGTCTCCTCCGCAATCGACTCTGCATAATGGCTCGGGAGCCCAGCTTGCGGTGTTCCGCTCTGCCGACCGCACCATTGAGAATGAGTATCAAATCCTGCCGGAAGAGGCCGTTACCGTGCACCTAAAAGATGGCACGATTCTTTATGCGCATCTGATTAAGCCGTATCATTTCGAACCCGATTCGAAATATCCGGCGATTGTCTTCATCTACGGTGGACCACAGGCGCAAGTGAACCACGATGCATGGGGCGGCATCTCATGGGAGCAGGCGCTTGCCGATCGCGGATTTGTCATCTGGAAGCTGGATAATCGCGGCTCAGTGGGGCGCGGCCACCTGTTCGAATCGCCGGTCTATCGCGAAATGGGCCGCGTCGAACTCTCGGACCAGCGCGCCGGCATTGAAAAGCTGCTTAGCATGGGCTTCGTCGATAAAGACCGCATCGGCATCTACGGCTGGAGCTATGGCGGCTATATGACGTTGTATTCTCTCCTGCACGCGCCGGACCTGTTCAAAGCCGGCATCGCGGGGGCGCCGGTTACCGATTGGCATAATTACGACACCATCTACACGGAACGCTACATGGGACTGCCGAGTGAGAATCCGGAGGGTTACAAAAAAAGCTCAGACGTCCTGGCTGCCGGCGATCTGCAAAGTAAACTCATGATTGTCTGCAACTTCGAAGACGATAACGTGCTGTTCCAGAACACCATGCAAATGATGTCCGCCCTTCGTCGCGCGAACAAACAGTTCGAGTTCATGCTTTACCCGCAGAAGACGCACGGCGTCACCGGAGACCTGCGCGAACCCATGCTGGAACAGATGACGGAGTTCTTTGAACGCAATCTGAAAGGGAACGGCAAATGACGAGGGAGATGATAGGGCGGCCTACGCCCATTCACAACAATAAAGCTACTTCCGGTTCACCTTGCGGAATTCCGCTCCAGGTCCACGCATGAAACGCGCCGACATGATGACGCGCTGCCTTGAGCGCCAGGACCCTTGGGACATGATCGTCATCGGAGGTGGCGCAACTGGCATGGGCGTAGCCGTGGATGCGGCTTCGCGCGGTTACGATATTTTGCTGCTGGAACAATCGGATTTCGGCAAGGGCACGTCCAGCCGCAGCACCAAACTGGTCCACGGCGGCGTTCGTTATCTGGAGCAGGGCAACATCTCACTCGTGATGGAAGCCCTGAAGGAACGCGGCATTCTGCGTCAGAACGCGCCGCATCTTGTTCACGACCTCGCCTTTGTGGTTCCGAATTACGACTGGTGGGAAGCGCCGTTTTATGGACTTGGCCTCAAGATCTATAACCTGCTCAGCGGCAAATACGGCTTTGGAGCCTCGCAGATTCTTTCACGCGAGGAAACCCTAAAGCGGCTCCCGACGATCAAGACCGAAGGGCTTCGCGGCGGAGTCGTTTACTTCGATGGCCAGTTCGACGATGCGCGCCTACTAGTCAACCTTGCGGAGACGGCGAGCGACCAAGGTGCAACACTTCTGAACTACACGCAGGTCACCGGATTCACCAAAGGAAGCGATGGATTTATCGACGGTGTTATGGCTTGGGATCTCGAAACGGGCAACAGCTTTCGCGCTGCCGCGAAAGTCGTCGTGAACGCCACGGGCGCCTTTTCCGACACCGTCCGCAAACTCGCAGAACCGAACGTCAAGCCGATGATTTCGCCCAGCCAGGGAATTCATCTGGTCTTCGACCGCTCCTTTCTGCCGGGCGACAGCGCCATCATGGTGCCGCACACCTCCGATGGGCGAGTGATGTTCGCCATCCCCTGGCACGATCACACCTTGGTGGGCACAACCGATACACCCATCGAAACGCCGTTGCTCGAACCGCTTCCGTTAGAGCAGGAGATCGAGTTCATTCTCAGCACCGCCGCGCGCTATCTCGAAAAGGCGCCGGCTCGCAGTGATGTGCTCAGCGTGTTCGTTGGTATCCGTCCGCTAGTGCGTGCTTCGGACGCCAAGAACACAGCGTCGCTTTCGCGGGACCACACGATTCACATCGACGATTCCGCGCTGCTCACCATCGCCGGAGGCAAGTGGACTACTTACCGGCACATGGCCGAGGATTGCGTCGATCAGGCCGCTACACTGGCGCGGCTTCCCGACAAGCCGTGCATTACAAAAAAGCTGAATGTTCACGGGTTTCACGACAATGCGGAAAAGTTTGGCGACCTCTGGTTTTACGGTTCAGACGCTCATGCGATTCAGAATCTTGCCCAGACTCAGGCTCTCGGCGCACGGCTGCACCCTGATTTGCCCTACATCGAGGCTGAAGTCGTGTGGGCCGTGCGGGAAGAGATGGCGCGGACTGTTGAAGACGTGTTGGCCCGGCGCACGCGGGCATTGTTTCTAAATGCTAAAGCCGCCCTTGCTGCCGCGCCCCGGGTAGCGGAACTGATCGCGGGCGAGCTTGGCATGGATGCCGGCTGGCGGGAAGCGCAAATATCGGAATTCCGCGCCGTCGCGGCAGGGTACGTCATCGGTTACGCGACGGATCGTACGGCTTGAAGCGGTTCTCGATCAGAATTTGGCGTGTTCTTTCGAGGTCCTCCGGCGCGACATAAAAGAAAGCCCCGGTCAGATCGCGTTTCATGAGGAACCCCCCGGTATACTCTCCCGTTTCGACGTGATACTCGATACCGAGACGGGTCAGCACCTCCTCCAGCCGTAGCGCCTCGCGCAGCCGGCGAGCCATGAACAGCAGGCTCAACTCCCGCTCGCCGAAGAACTCCGGATCGCGCTGCATATGAATTTACGGTAGCAAGCGGGTTTTCGCGAAACGGCCGCACAACCCGCGCTCGCGTGCGGCGGCTCTGATTGTAGTTTGCCTCGGTTTCCGTCTCCTTCTTTGAGAATCCCCGGCCGTCCGTTCCACATAATCAACATGGCATCCTGCGCAATCTCGCAAGAGGAGGAACTTCACTGGCTTGCTCTCCTCATGCTTCCTGGCCTGGGTACGGTTCGCTCGCTTCGCTTACTGGAAAGCTTCGGTGGACCACAGGCGATCTTCCGGGCTTCAGCATCGGAACTGGAGGGCGCGGGACTCGGCTCAGCCTTGGCCCGCAGCATTGCCAGCGGCTGCTCGTTCGAAGAAGCGGTGGACCAGCAGGAGAAATTGCGCGAACTGGGCGCGCAGGTTATTACGCTACACGATCCGCGCTATCCGCAGCGCCTGCGGGATATCTTCGATCCACCCATTGTTCTGTTCGCCAGGGGCTGCGTCGATCTTCTCGGCTCCTACGGGATTGCCATTGTGGGGACGCGCCGGCCCACACCATACGGCGTCGCGGCTTCGGAACGGCTGGGAGCGGATCTGGCGCAGGCAGGGCTGACGATTATTAGCGGGATGGCCCGTGGCGTGGATACTGCTGCTCACCGGGCGGCGCTCTCCGTCGAGGGCGCTACCATCGCCGTGTTCGGCTGTGGTGTTGATGTGCTCTATCCGGCCGACAACCGCAGGCTTTACGAATCCATTGCTCAACGAGGTCTGCTGGTATCTGAATTCCCCATCGGCGCGCCGGCATATCCCCAGAATTTCCCCATTCGAAACCGGATTGTCAGCGGGTTATCCCTGGGCGTCATTGTGGTCGAAGGCGCCCAGCACAGCGGTTCCGCGATTACCGCCCGGCTGGCGTCCGAGCAGAGTAGGGAAGTGTTCGCCGTGCCAGGAAATATCACCTCCAAGATGAGTTGGGCGCCCAATCTCCTCATCAAGCAAGGAACAGCCAAGCTGGTTCAGGAATGGAACGATGTCGTAAACGAGCTTCCCGCCGATATTCGCCGGGAACTTGTCAACAGGGGGCAGCGACAACTTTTACTCGATGGCGGCATCCAATCTGATGGAGGCGAAGACAAGGGGATGCTGGCCCCGCTCCAGGTGCTCTCCAGGAAGGTATTAAATTACCTGCAAGTCGATGATCCTAAACAGCTTGATGAACTCCTCGAATCTTTTGAAGGAATTTCATCATCTGAGTTGATCGCAGCGCTGTTCGATTTGGAAATGAACGGTCTTGTTCGGCAACTTCCCGGGAAGAACTTTGTAAAGGTGTGGTAAAAAAGGTAGCGTTCCGGGTCGATCTCTTCAGTCGGCTTCGGGTACGGTTAGTTTGTGAAGTATTTTCCCCTGTGCGGAGTCGAGTCAAAATCCTTCAAGTATCAGTGTTGTAACGTTAGGTAGCAAATCTCTATGGCAAAGGCGCTCGTCATCGTTGAATCCCCAGCGAAGGCGAAAACAATTGGGAAGTATCTCGGCAAGAATTTTGTCGTCAAGGCCTCGCTCGGTCATATTAAAGACCTGCCCAAGCGCGACTTGGCGGTGGATGTCGATAACGACTTCACACCTCGCTACGAGGTGATTGAAGGCAAGAAGAAGCTTATCTCGGAGTTGAGGCAGGCGGCGAAGGGCGTCGATTCCATTTACCTGGCGGCTGACCCCGATCGCGAAGGCGAGGCGATCTGCTGGCACCTCAAGGAAGAACTCGAGCCCAAGAAGAAGAGCGACGGCCCGGCGATCTTCCGGGTGATGTTCAACGAGATCACGGCGAACGCGGTGAAGAAGGCGTTCGACAAGCCGATGCCGGTCAATGTGAATCTCGTGGAGGCCCAACAGGCCCGCCGTATTCTGGATCGACTGGTGGGCTACAAAATCTCGCCGCTGCTCTGGGACAAAGTGCGCCGCGGGCTTTCGGCCGGCCGCGTGCAAACGGTCGCGCTCCGCATGATTGTGGATCGGGAGCGCGAAATTCGCGCCTTTGTCAAACAGGAATACTGGACCATCGATGTTTCGTTGAATGCGAAGAAGCCGCCGGTCCTGGGCGCCCGGCTTACAAAGGTCGACAACGCCGACTCGCTCGCTCTTCCGAGACCCGCTGACGAGTCGAAGACGCCGTACAAGCCATATATTGGCGATGAGGCCGCGTCGAGGCGGATTCTCGACGACCTGATCGACGCGACATACAAAGTTCAATCGGTTACGACGAAGGAGAAGCGTCGTAATCCCGTCCCGCCCTTCATCACGTCCACGCTGCAGCAGGAAGCCTCGCGCAAACTGCGGTTCAGCGTGAAGCGCACCATGATGCTTGCCCAGCAGCTTTATGAAGGCAAGGAGATCGGTAAAGAGGGTCTGGTGGGTCTTATCACCTACATGCGTACCGATTCGACTCGCGTGTCCGACGATGCTATCGCCGAAGTGCGCGGTTTTGTGGGTGAGCGTTTCGGGAAGGAATACATCCCGGATTCGCCCAACGTCTATAAAACGAAGAAAGCTGCACAGGACGCCCACGAAGCCATTCGCCCCACGTCGGTGTTGCGGACGCCGGAATCGCTCGAAAAGCATTTGCCTGAAGACGAGATGAAGCTGTACCGTCTGATCTGGATGCGCTTTATCGCGTCGCAGATGAAGCCGGCTGTGTTCGATCAAACGACAATCGACATTGGCGCGAGCGGCAAAAGCGGCGCGAATTATCTGTTCCGGGCGACCGGCAGCGTGCCGAAATTCGATGGCTTCCTGAAGATCTACGAAGAAGGCAAGGACCAGAAGGACGAAGACGACGAAGAACTGAAGCATAAGCTGCCGGCGGTGACGCAAGGCGAGACGCTTCGATTCAAATCCATCGATCCCGAGCAGCATTTCACCGAACCGCCTCCTCGCTATAACGAAGCCACGTTGGTGAAGGAATTGGAAGCGGACGGCGTTGGCCGTCCATCTACCTACGCGTCCATCCTGTCGACGATTCAAGAGCGGGAATACGTTAAGAAAGAAGGCGGCCGCTTCCATCCGACGGAGCTTGGCATGGTTGTGACAGACCTGCTGGTCGAGAACTTCAACAACATTTTCGAGGTGAAATACACCGCGAGGATGGAAGAGGAACTCGACGAAATCGAAGAAGGGAAGATCGACTGGCGCATCGCCATGTCGGATTTCTACTCGCGATTCCAGAAAGAACTGGAATACGCCGGGCGGAACATGACCGACATCAAGCGCATGGAGAAGCCGACTGACCTCGTCTGCGAGAAGTGCGGCAAGCCCATGGTAATCAAATGGGGCAAGCACGGCAGCTTTATTGCATGTACCGGCTACCCGGAATGCACCAACACGCGCGAGTTGACGGTCGATTTGCCGGACGTCGATAAGGCCGATTTCACCGAGCAGGACGAGCAGGAATACTGCGAGAACTGCGGCCGGCCCATGGTGCTGAAGAAGGGCCGCTTCGGCCAGTTCTATGCCTGCTCCGGTTATCCCGATTGCAAGACAACGAAGCAGATCGGCGGCGAGCAGCGCAAAGATGTTGCGCTTGAAGAGAAATGCCCGCAATGTGGCAGCAACCTCGTGCAGAAGTTCGGCCGATACGGTGAGTTCGTCGCTTGCAGCAATTATCCAAAGTGCAAATTCGTCAAACAGAAGACTATCGGCGTGAAATGCCCGAACTGCTCCGAGGGCGAAATCGTGGAGCGACGCTCCAAACGGGGCCGGACGTTCTATGGCTGCAATCGCTATCCCGATTGCGATTTCGTTGCCTGGGGCAAACCCGTTGCGGAGAAGTGTCCGGACTGCGGGTCCAGCTACCTGATCGAGAAGTTCTTGAAAGCGGGCCCGGTGGCGCAGTGTCCCAACAAGGAGTGCGGCTACAAACACGAGATTGAGGCTCCCGCGCCGGAACCTGTTGAATCTCATGTAGCGTAGGGTTCTTTGCGGCCCTAGGCAGGAGGTCCACCCTTTCCGCGGCCACGCCACACTTGCGATGACGGCTGAAAAACAACGGCTCGCCGAAAACGAAGCTCGCGTCAAATACTGGAAGCGGTGGGGGCCATATCTCGCTGAACGCGCCTGGGGAGCGGTGCGCGAGGATTACAGCGCCGATGCGGATCCCTGGCGCTATTTCCCCCACGATCACGCCCGCTCTCGCGTGTACCGCTGGACGGAAGACGGGCTTCTTGGCATCTGCGATAATCACCAGCGCTTGTGCTTTGCATGGGCGCTGTGGAACCACCGCGACCCCATTTTGAAGGAGCGTCTGTTTGGCCTGACGAATGAAGAAGGCAATCACGGCGAAGATGTTAAAGAGATTTACTACTACCTCGACGGAACGCCCACTCACTCCTACACCAAAGGCCTGTATAAATATCCTCAAGCGGAATTTCCATACGACTCGTTGGTCGAGGAGAATCGTAAACGAGACAGGAATTCGCCCGAGTTCGAAATCGAAGATACCGGACTGTTCAACGACAGCCGCTATTTCGATATCTTCGCCGAGTATGCCCGGAACGACGTAGACGATATTTTGATTCGGCTAACCGTCGTGAATCGCGGGCCGGACCCAGCCGCGCTTGTGGTTCTTCCGCAGCTCTGGTTCCGCAACACGTGGAGTTGGGGTCGCGACAATGAACCGAAGCCGGTCCTGCGTTCCGAGGACGGCGCGATTGCAGCCGAGCACGCCTCGCTGGGAAAGTTCGTTTTCACGCCGGACGGCGCCCCCGAACTGTTGTTCACGGAAAATGAAACGAACATCGAGCGCATATTCGGAGCGAAGGCTACGGGTGGATTCTACAAAGATGCCTTCCACGAATACCTAATCCGTGGCAAAAAGGATGCCGTAAACCCGGAGAGCAAGGGTACAAAGGCCGCCGCCGTCTATCCGCTCGAATTAAAGCCCGGCGAGCAGAAAGTGCTCCGCTTCCGTTTATCGAAACAGGGACTGCCGGCGGCCGGCCGCGCTGGATGGGATTCCGTGTTTGACCGGCGGCTGCGAGAAGCGGACGAATTTTACAGCGAACTAGGCGGCCACCTTACCGAAGACGCTTGCGCCGTACAGCGGCAAGCGTTTGCGGGTCTGTTCTGGAGCGAGCAGTATTACCACTTTGTCGTTCAGGAGTGGCTCGATGGCGACCCCACCATGCCGAAGCCGCCGGAATCCCGCAAAACGGGCCGCGACGCGAGTTGGATTCAGCTCTTTAACGAAGACGTCCTCTCGATGCCAGACAAGTGGGAATATCCTTGGTACGCCGCGTGGGATTTGGCGTTTCATACCGTAGCTATCGCGCCCGCGGATCCGGATTTCGCAAAATCGCAGCTCCAGCTTTTTCTTCGTGAGTGGTACATGCACCCGAACGGGCAAATACCGGCGTATGAATGGAACTTCAGCGACGTGAATCCGCCGGTGCACGCGTGGGGCTGCTGGCGCGTGTTCAACATCGATAAGAAGATCAAAGGCCAGCCCGATTACTCCTTCCTGGAACGCACATTTCACAAGCTCCTGATGAATTTCACCTGGTGGGTGAATCGCAAGGATTCGGAAGACAATAACATTTTCGAGGGCGGCTTTCTCGGTCTAGATAACATCGGCATCTTCGATCGGAGCGCGCCGCTGCCTGGCGGTGGTTTGCTCCAGCAATCCGATGGTACGGCCTGGATGGCGGGCTATTGCCTCTCAATGCTGCGGATCGCTCTTGAGCTGGCGAAGATCAACGGGGCATACGAGGATATCGCCAGCAAGTTTTTCGAACATTTCCTCTACATCGCCTACGCTTTGAATCACGAGAATGGCAGCGGGCTTTGGGATGAAGAGGACGGCTTCTATTACGACCGGCTGCGGATGCCCGATGGCAGCGATCAGCGGATCCGCATTCACTCCCTTGTCGGTCTCGTGCCGCTGTTCGCTTGTGGCACGCTCGAACAGGAGACGATTGACAGGCTCGGCGGATTCCGCAAGCGGATGGAATGGTTCATTGAACATCGTCCGGACCTGACGGGCCATCTTGCTTGCATGACGGATCCCGGCAAGGGCGAGCGGCGCCTGCTGTCCGTCGTGAAGCCCGATCAGTTGCGCCGCGTTCTTACCCGAGTCTTCAACGAAGACGAGTTTCTCTCGCCTTACGGCATCCGCTCACTTTCGCGATACCACGAAACGCAACCGTACACGTTGGCTGTGGACGGCGGCGTGAGAACGGTGGCTTACAATCCGGCGGAATCGACTAGCGGCATGTTCGGCGGCAACTCGAACTGGCGCGGTCCAGTCTGGTTTCCGATGAACTTCCTCCTGATCGAAGCGCTGCAGCGATTCGATTACTATTACGGCAACGAATTCCGGGTTGAACTACCGCATGGCTCCGGAAACTGGATGAACCTATGGGATGCCGCGAAGTGCCTTTCCCAGCGTTTGTCGTCGATTTTTCTGCCGGGCGGCGACGGCAAACGGCCCGTCTACAACGGCAAGCAGCTTTTTCAGAACGATCCGAACTTTCGCGATTACATTCTGTTTTATGAATACTTCCATGGCGACAGCGCCGCCGGCCTTGGCGCCAGCCATCAAACCGGCTGGACGGGCCTCGTCGCCAAACTGCTGCAGCAGAGCGGCACAGCGGATTAAAGGCTGCCGCTGGCGAACATCGCCGGCTCGCGGGGTTCCTACTTGGCGGCCGGTTTCGGCGTGGCATTGCTCTGGCTGGATGAGGTGCTGGCGTTGCTCGTCACGTTCCCGCCTTGGCCGGGTGTCGACGCCAGTGTTTCGACTTTCCAGAGCCACATAGTAATAAACGGCAGGAAACAACAGAACACCACTAGGGCTATCAAAATCCAAAACGTCTTTTGACTCTGCATGGGCCGACGCCTCCTTCAGAAAATCGCGTTCGTGGAGTCAGTATATATCGCGCTGCCAACGCAAGGAGGCTCTCTGAGTGGAGGCAGCCTGGAAACAGAGCCGCCGTACGAGGGTGCGCGGGTTGCTGCGCAAGCCTGGCCTGGTAAAGGCAAACGCGCGATCGGAGATCCCGGACGGTTATTATCAGAAGTTGCTCCCAGCAAAAGCATCAGGTCATAGACAAGGTGGAAACTTGAAAATCTCAGGACGAAATGGTCGTAGATGTTTGTGGACTGGTGGTCTGTTGTGTGGCGCCGCGTCATTGCTCATCGGTTGCTTGTTTGCTTATGGGAAACCAGTCAATTCCGGGCCGAGTCATAATGCGTGGAGCGATTACGGCGGCGGCGCGGATTCCGCGCAGTACTCTTCCCTTACGCAGATCAACCGCTCGAACGTGAGCAAGCTGCGAGTCGCCTGGACTTATCCGACCGGAGATGGCAATAAGTATTTTTTTAATCCGCTGGTGGCCCATGGCCTGATGTACGTCCTGGCCCGTGATAACTCCATCGTGGCTCTTGATGCGGCCTCCGGCAAGGAAGTGTGGATTCACGAGAACGCTCCGCACACCAAACTCATCACGAACCGCGGGATCAACTACTGGGAGAGCAACGACGGAAAAGACCGGCGCCTGCTCTTTGCCAGCAACAATTTCCTGCAAGCCATCGACGCGCGAACGGGAAAGTCGATTGCATCCTTCGGCGACGATGGCCGCGTCGATCTGAAACAAGGCCTCGGCCGCGACCCGTCGACACTATCGCTCGTGCAATCGACAACGCCGGGTCGGGTTTTTGAGAATCTGCTCATTCTCGGCTCGGCGACGAATCAGGGATATGGATCGGCTCCCGGCGATATTCGCGCGTTTAATGTGCGCACCGGCAAGCTAGCCTGGACATTCCACACGATTCCGCATCCCGGCGAATTCGGCTACGATACCTGGCCCAAAGACGCCTGGAAAAGGGTGGGAGGCGCCGATAGTTGGAGCGAACTGACCGTCGACGAGAAGCGCGCCATCGTTTACATACCAACCGCCAGCCCCAAGTACAACTTTTACGGCGCCGACCGCAAGGGAGCTAATCTCTTTGGCGATTGTCTGCTCGCCCTCGATGCCCGAACCGGAAAGCGGCTGTGGCATTTCCAGATGGTCCACCACGACATCTGGGATTACGACATGGCGACCGCCCCGAAACTGATCACTGTGCGCCACAACGGCAAGATGGTCGATGCCGTGGCGCAGGCGAGCAAAGAGGGTTTCCTGTGGGTGTTCAATCGCGTAACCGGTGAGCCGCTCTGGCCCATTGAGGAGCGGCCCGTGCCGCGTTCCGATATGCCTGGCGAGGAAACGTGGCCGACACAGCCATTTCCCACAAATCCGCCGCCGTTCGCGCGGCAGACGTTTACGGAAAAAGACCTGAGCCCCCTCATCAAAGATCCGGAGGAGCGTGCCAAATTGCTCTCCGAGATCCGCGGCGCCCGCAACGAGGGCTTGTTTACGCCTCCCGGACTGCGCAATACCATCGAAATGCCGGGCAATAACGGCGGAGCGAATTGGGGCGGAGCCGCCGTCGATCCTACAAATGGCACTTTGTATGTAGTCTCCAAGGATCTCCCTTGCATGCTGAAGCTGGAGCTGGAGGACTCACGCAAAGCCTCGGCGAGCGATCCGCCTGAGCGGCAGGGCTTATTCCTCTATGAGGCGAATTGCCAGTTGTGTCATCTTGCAAATCGCAAGGGCTCGCCTCCCGCAGTGCCTTCGCTGGAACATGTCGTCGAGCGGTTAGGCCGCGAACAGATTGGCGCGGTCGTAAAGAACGGGCAGGCATCCATGCCGGCGTTTCCAAAATTTTCGCAATCCGATCTGAATTCATTGGTGGCGTATCTTCAAAATCCCGCAGGCGCCGGTGAGCCGGCCACCGAGCCCGCAAAATCGTCAAGTCCGACGGCAGGTCCAGGGGCGCATTATGTCAGTGGATTCGGCTTCATGTACACGAGCACGGGCCTTTCCCCCATCGCGCCACCGTGGACATCTCTCACGGCATACGATCTGAACCAAGGAACAATCAAGTGGAGAATTCCACTTGGTGAGGTTCCCGAGCTTGCGGCTCAAGGCATTACAGACACCGGCACGATGTATCCCAAAGTGGGGCCGGTTGTTACTGCCGGCGGCCTCATCTTTACGGCCACGCGGGATCGCAAAGTTCGGGCGCTCGACGAGAATACCGGAAAAGTGCTTTGGGAGTCCGAGGTGGGCGCCGCTCTCGAGGGCATTCCCGCCGTTTACGAAATTGACGGTAGAGAATATCTCGTCGTCTGCGCCGCCGCGCCAGCGCAACCGGGCTCGGCGCCGCACGACGACATACCCGGCGCGTATGTCGCGTTTGCGCTACCGGAAATGCAAACGCGCTAAAGCGCGCCAAGCAAAAGGATCGAAATGAGCCTCTGGAAAGACGATTCCGAGTTGTTCGCTCTGGCGCGACGTGAGCTGTTTACGTCTGTTGTCGGAGATGTGATGGACAAGCTGCATTTGCTGCATCAATTTCTTCCGCCTGCCATCCGGGCTCTGCGAGAGGACATGGTGCTAATAGGCCGGGCGATGCCCGTGCTCTCCATCGATGTCGCTCAGGAATCCATTGCAAGCGCTACGAACAAGGCGATGAGCAAGCCCTTCGGCCTGATGCTCGAGGCTCTCGACGATCTCCGTCAGAACGAGATTTACGTCAACACCGGGGCCGCTCCGCGCAACGCGCTCTGGGGAGAGATGATGAGCACGCGCGCGCTGAAACTCGGAGCGACGGGCGCCGTACTGAACGGTTACAGCCGCGACACGAGGGGCATATTAAATTTGAACTTTCCGACCTTCTCATGGGGCGGCTACGGCCAGGATGCCGGACCGCGGTGCAAAGTGATCGACTTCCGCATTCCTGTTGAAATCGGTGGCGTTCTCATCGAGCCGGGCGACGTTCTATTCGGCGACATCGATGGCGTTTGCTGCATTCCGCAAAGCGCGGCCGTCGAAGTGTTTACGAAGGCTATCGAGAAGGCGCGAGGTGAGAAGCTTGTGAAGAAGGCTCTCGAAGAAGGCAGCAGCGCCGTCGAGGCGTTCGAAAAATACGGCATTATGTAGCAAGAAGAGGGAACGAGTGAAGCTGGGATTAGGTCTCTACCGGCACATGCTGACGCCGGAAAATTTTGCGTTCGCGCGTCAGGCAGGCTGTACACATGTCATTGCTCATCTGGTCGATTACTTCAACCAGGGGACTTCCAATCCTCGCCACAATCAGCCCACGGGTGGCAGGGATCAGCCGTGGGGAAGAGCGGGGAATCCGGAAGCGCTCTGGGCTATCGACGAATTAAAAGCTCTGCGCGCACGGGTCGAGGATGCGGGTCTTATCTTGGCGGGCATTGAAAATCTCGATCCCGCCCACTGGCACGACATTCTGCTCGATGGTCCCAAACGTCCGCAACATATCGAGAACGTGAAAACAATTCTCCGCAACATGGGCGAAGCGGGCATTCCTGTCCTGGGATACAACTTCAGCCTTGCCGGTGTCAGCGGCAGAGTGAGCGGACCCTTTGGGCGAGGCGGCGCCGTTACCGTTGGAATGGATGGCCCGGTAGATGCTCCGCTGCCCAATGGCGTTGTTTGGAACATGATTTACGATCCGGACGCGCCCCCGGGAACGCTGCCTTCCATCACTCGCGAAGAACTATGGAGTAGATTTACCCGCTTTCTGGAAGATGTGCTACCCGTGGCGGAACAGGCCGGCGTGCGCATGGCCGCTCACCCCGACGATCCTCCGCTGCCCGTCGTCCGGCAGCAGCCACGCCTGGTCTACCAGCCGTCTATGTACCAGCGGCTCATCGATATTGCGCCAAGTGCGAATAACGCTCTCGAGTTATGCGTAGGAACGATGGCGGAAATGACCGATGGGGGTGTGTATGAAGCCGTCGACCTCTACAGCAGCCAGGGGAAGATCGCCTATATTCATCTGCGAAACGTCACCGGCAAAGTGCCGCATTATCGCGAGACATTTATCGACGAGGGCGACGTGGATATGGTTCGTATCCTGTCCATCCTGCACCGCAATGGATTCGATGGCGTGGTGATCCCGGATCACACTCCGCAGATGAGTTGCCCGGCGCCTTGGCATGCGGGCATGGCTCATACCCTCGGGTTCATCGCGGCGGTGAAGGCCGTGCTCGCGGCGCAGGCGGCCGTAAGATATTCGGCCTGATAGCTGTTGAGCTCATCGAGACGCTGCAGGCACGAGTGTCCGAGCCATAAGTGAGAGCTTTGGATGGCTCAGAGTCTTAACCTGCTGCATCGGCACTCGTGCCGAGAAGCGCTTACGTTAGCACTGCCCGGCAGCACGAACAATCGGACGCCACAAATCCAAAGGGCAGGTGATTAACCTGCCCCTTGGATTTAGGATTTGAAAGAAACTCTACTCGATGTCGCGCGGGCGCTTCTTGCGATTGCGCTTACGGGCGAGCGCCTCTTTTTGACGGCGCTTTTCACCGGGCTTGAGATAGAAGGAGTGACGCTTGATTTCTTTTACGATGTCTTCTTGCTGTACTTTGCGCTTGAAGCGGCGCAAAGCACTCTCCAACGTTTCACCATCTTGGAGATGGACTTCTGCCAAACTAATTCACCACCTTCCGGTTCAATGCGCCCCGCCGGAAGGATGGCGAGCCGCGTAACTTATTATTCTACATTAGTTCCCGAATACAGGCCGCCAATCGCTGCTGCGATACAGTAAAAGTTCGCGCCATTTTCAGACGTGATCGATCCGCCCGGGCTTCCCGCGAGCGGTCCCGGCGCAAACTCCGAGAGGACAATTCATGGACATCGTTAAGGTTATTGGAAGAGAAATTCTGGATTCGCGCGGCAACCCTACCGTAGAAGCGGACGTACATCTCGCCGACGGAGCGCTCGGTCGCGCGGCCGTTCCGTCGGGCGCATCCACCGGTGAATTCGAAGCAGTAGAACTTCGCGATGGAGACAAAGGTCGCTACCTCGGCAAGGGCACATTAAAGGCAGTGAAGAATGTGAACGAGGCGATCTCGCCCGCTGTCACTGGTCTCGACGCCGCCGACCAGACGCTCGTCGACCGCACGATGCTGAAGCTAGATGGGACCAACAACAAGGGCAAGCTCGGCGCGAATGCGATTCTTGCCGTTTCGATGGCTGTTGCGCGTGCGCAAGCCGCATCGGAAATGACGCCGCTCTATCGCTATCTCGGCGGCGTGAATGCGCGTGTTCTCCCTGTTCCCATGATGAATGTCATTAACGGCGGCGCGCATGCCGACAACTCGGTGGATGTCCAGGAGTTCATGATTGTGCCTATTGGCGCTTCTAAGTTCTCCGAGGCGCTGCGGATGGGCGTCGAAACGTTCCACACCTTGAAAAGCGTTCTGAAGAAACGCGGGTATTCCACCGCGGTCGGTGACGAGGGCGGCTTCGCGCCCAATCTAAAGTCCAACGAGGAAGCGCTCGAAGTGCTGATGGAAGCCATTACCAAGGCGGGTTTCAAGCCCGGCGAGCAGATCGCCCTCGCGCTCGATCCCGCCAGCAGTGAGTTCTACGACGGGGATAAAAAGAAGTACGTCTTTAAGAAGTCCGATAAGAGCGAGAAGTCTTCGGAGGAGATGATCGAGTTCTGGTTGAACTGGGTACGCCAATATCCAATCATTTCGATTGAAGATGGCATGTCGGAAGGTGATTGGGACGGCTGGAAGGCGTTAACCGATGCGCTCGGCAAGAAGATTCAGCTAGTCGGCGATGACGTTTTTGTCACGAATCCCGAAATTCTGCAGCGCGGCATCGACAAGGGCGTGGCAAACTCGATTCTTGTGAAGGTGAACCAGATTGGTTCGCTGACCGAAACGCTCGAGGCGATGCGCCTCGCCTGGAGCGCAAACTACACTACGGTGGCTTCGCATCGCTCTGGTGAGACCGAGGATGCGTTTATCGCAGACCTGGCTGTGGCCACCAACGCGGGACAGATTAAGACGGGCTCGGCCAGCCGTACGGACCGCCTCGCTAAGTACAACCAGTTGCTACGGATTGAACAGGAGCTAGGCGACGCCGCGGTCTATCTGGGCAAGAAAGCCTTCCGGCAATAAGGGCGCCTGATGGCAAATAAAAAACCACTCGTCCTCACGATCCTCGATGGCTGGGGCTATTCTCCGGCGGCTGAAGGCAACGCCATCGCAGCGGCTAAAAAGCCGACTTATGACGAAATTCTGAGTAAGTATCCCAACACGCTGATCCACACATCCGGACCGTTCGTGGGGCTTCCTGAAGGCCAGATGGGAAACAGCGAAGTGGGACACATGAACATGGGCGCCGGGCGTGTCGTGTACATGGACGTAACACGTATCGACCTGATGATTAGCTCGGGTGAGTTCTTCGCCAACCCGGTGTTGCTGAACGCGATGAAAAAGGCCGAGGGGCATCGCCTGCATCTCATGGGATTGTGCAGCGACGGTGGTGTTCACGCGCAGCTCACTCATCTGTTCGCCTTACTCGATATGGCAAAGCGGCACGGCTTGACGGATGTATTCGTCCACTGCTTCATGGATGGCCGCGATACGGCTCCCGAGAGCGGCGCCGGCTACATCGAGCAGGTCGAGAAAAAACTGAACCAACTCGGGATCGGCAAAATCGCTTCGGTATCGGGACGCTATTACGCAATGGATCGCGATAAGCGTTGGGAGCGGATCGATCGTGCGTTCGGAGCAATGGTTCTCGGCAATGGCCATCGGTTCCAGAGCGCGGCGGAGGCGGTTCGCAAGTCCTATGAGCGAGGGATCACCGATGAGTTCGTCGAACCTGCGACGTTTGTCGACAGTCGCAATGAGCCGATTGGGCTGATACGCGATGACGACAGCGTGATCATGTACAACTACCGCGCCGATCGGGCCCGTGAAATCACGATGGCGCTGACGGATGAAAAGCTCGAGCAACCCTCGCGGTCGTTCGCCCCAAAGAATCTTACCTACACGATGATGACGCTCTACGACAAGACGTTCGCTCTGCCGTACGTCTTGCCGCCTGAGCACCCCGACAATATTCTCGCCGACGTGATGGGTAGGGCGAATTGGAAAAACCTGCGCGTTGCTGAAACAGAGAAGTACGCGCACGTCACCTATTTCTTCAACGGCGGGAATGAAAACCCCTATGTCGGCGAGGAGCGGGAGATGGTGGCTTCGCCCAAAGTAGCGACATACGATCTGAAGCCGGAGATGAGCGCCGCGGGCGTCGCCGGAACGGTAATCAAAGCGATTGAGAAGGGCGGCTTCGACCTGATCGTCATGAATTTTGCGAATGCCGATATGGTCGGCCACTCTGGAAAAATCGGGCCGACGGCACGCGCCTGCGAAGCGGTCGATCAGGGGCTAAGCGACATCTACAAAGCCCTGAAGCGTTGCGGTGGGTCATGGATCATCACGGCCGATCACGGCAATGCTGAAATGATGATCGACCCGAAAACAAAAGGCCCGCATACATATCACACGACCAATCCGGTGCCCTTCATCCTGATGACGGAAGATTCCATTCGTCTGAAGCCGAACGGCGCCCTGAAAGATGTGGCGCCGACTATCCTGGGCATGCTTGGCTTAGAGAAGCCGAAACAGATGGCCGGCGAAGATCTGCGCATTCAACCATAGCAAAGGACCGCGCCTGAAACTGTGCCCGAGCGTGAGCGATGTGTTTAGCTCACTTTGTGGCACGCTCGGGCAGCAGCACTCGCAGTAGGCCACGCTCGTCGTGAAGCCAGTGATGCGCGATCAATTCGATTCTCACGTCAGCGCCGGAAATGCCGATCGTCACTTCGCCCGTTCGCATCTGACTGGCGCTTAATTCCGTCGTCTGCATCGCATCGCCGCTCTGGACCTTCAATTCTCCACTATTCGCCCCGGTTTCGACGGGCCACGAAACCAACAAATGACTACCCTGTCGCACGGCATGCAACGAGAGCGGCGAAGCGCCGTATATCCAGTAAAAACGGAGACCACTCGCCATCACAAGGACGCAGCAGACGATACAGCAAACCCATAGGGCGAGCGGCCAGCGCCGCGGAACGAGTGTAACTGGCGCCTGTGGCCGCGCCGCCACGTCCTGCCTGACGTCCTCGCTTTCCGGCGCTGGGGGCCCGGATGGCTCTTCTTTCGGAGGAACAGCAACCTGGTCGGTAGTTTCTTTACGCGATTCAGGCGCTGTCGGTTCCTCACACTGCCGTTGCCGCCCGCGCTTGGTTCGATCGGAGCGCGTGGGTAGCGGCAGGACGAAGGCGTTCGATGTCAGATCGCTCCGTTGAGTCTGGCCTTCTCCGCGAAAGGCAAACGCAAAGCGTGTCGGCTTAAACTTTTCCGGCTTGATGAGCAGCAGCACCTGCCAGGAGTCGGGAAAGAGCGAATCGAACCACGCCCATTCGCGACTCGTTACCTCCAACCTGCTCCGTGAATGCGAGATGAACCAGCCCAGGACGGTAAGCCCACTCAGTTCAGGCTCTGCTGGTGCACTGTGGAGTTGTCCCCTAAGTCTCTCGATATCGTTTGCTGAAAGAACAAACGACGGCCCAAACGCGTGTTCGCATTCAATCGCGCGGAATGCTTCAATGCGGATAGTATCGTCCTGAACGCTTCCATACAAAACCCCGCCATGCTCAATGCCTCCATGCGGAATACGCCGGTAGCCCTCGCTGGCCACGAACTCGATTTCATGCAACAGGGGAAGCGGATAGACGACCGTCAGGGCGCAAGCCGGATCACTCCACGTCGCGAGGGGCGTTTCCGTGGATACTTCCATTAGACACGTTCCTGCACAAAGACCCGTGGCAGGGCGTGTCTTACGATTTCAGAATGATAAGAGGTGACATTGTCCTGCTCGTCGTTGGTGTCGCCGGTGTCTTCCTGCAGATAGTAATAGTAAGTGACAACGCCCATGCCGAGCAGCAACACGAGCGTCAATGCCAACCATCGGGAAGTGCGCATGCTCCAGATGGATTCCGATGCAACGACGGCCGCGGTGTAGCCCACTATCACGGCGGCGAGACCGAATCCCAGGCCGAATTTCCACCCCCAATGCATCAAATCGAGCGCAGCCTGCCCTCCTACTTCGGACCAGGCGGTGAAGATCGCGATGACGGCGATCAGAAACTCAAAAACGTAGATAAATCGAAGGTGTTTCGGCGTCATCGAAAAGGCACCTACATTTTACGACGAAGATGTTTTGAAAGGGTGGGACAGTTTTGTCTCATGCAAGATGAACCTGGAGGAAGGGACAGGTCCTCGACCTCCTGGCGGCCTCGTAGGCCGCCATCTCTGTGTGCCCAAAACCAGGGATGGCCTGGAAGGCCACCGTAGACCAATGGACCGCCCCACACGAATGCCGGCGTAAAATCACGCCGTTCAACAGGCGCGCCCGTCCTACCGTCATACCGGATAATAAGATTTGCATGACAGTCACCATTGAAGGCATCGAACTGCACTTGGCGCACCCGGACGAACTCGCCGTCACCTGGGTCGGCCAGGAAGAGGCTATGCGCCAACTGATGGCTGCCTGGATGGTGCTCGAAGACCGGGACCTGCCGATGAACCCGCGGCTGCTCGGTAAGCCCGGCGTGGGTAAAACCACCATGGCGTACGCGGGAGCCAGGCGGCTTGGCCGCGATGTGTACATCCTGCAAGCCACCGTGGATACCAGGCCCGAAGATCTGCTGATCACGCCCGTGATCGAGAGCGCTTCGAAGCTGAAGTATGTTGCGTCCCCGCTCGTAACCGCGATGATTCGAGGCGGCGTAGCCATTCTGGACGAAGGTAATCGCATGAGCGAGAAGAGCTGGGCCAGTTTGGCGCCGCTTCTCGATAACCGGCGCTATGTCGAATCGATCGTCGCCGGTCTCAAGATTAAGGCCCATCCGGATTTTCGCCTCGTCGCGACCATGAACGAGGATTCCTCTACTTTCGATCTGCCGGAGTATATTCATTCCCGCTTGCAACCTCAGATTCTGATCGATTTCCCCGAGCGCGAGGAAGAACTCGCCATTCTTCGCGAGAACCTGCCGTTTTCAAACGAAGATCTCCTGCAGTACGTAACCGACTTTTTGCAGCAGGCTCACGCAGCCGATGAGAGCTACACTGTTCGCGACGGATTGAATATTGCGCGCTACGCTCTCAAGCTGCGCCACGAAACGGGCGAGCCGGATCGCGCTTCCCTACGTTCGGCAATCCTCCTCGTGCTGGGCGAGGAAGCGATGCGTTACAGCATCCGGCGATAGGCATATCGCTTCTCCCGTGCGCGACAATTGCCAGAGCGGGACGAGTATTGCCCTTCCATTTCAGGCGATAGTCCCGTCCCGCTACTTTACGTACGGTCCAGCCGGATCGGCTTAATCATCGTTGTCCCGGCCATCTCTACGCACGATCCGAACTTGGCCTTCACCTTCGATGGGTAGTCCCGTGACCGTCCTGCCCTCCAGGAAGGCCGCCGTCGTCCCCTCGTGTTCGAAGGCGGTTTGGGAGGTCCAGAAATGGCAAACCAAGTCGGAAAGCCCGTCGCCGTTTACGTCGCGCGGGCGTCCGCAAAAGGCCAGGCTGTGCTCATCCCCGGTGTGGCCGAACGTGAGCGAAGCCGTATCGATCTCATTTACCGCATCGAAAGTCCGGCTTGAAAGGATGGCAACGGCGATTTTGCCGGGGTTCGGCAGATTGATATCGGCTAGCCCCTTCTTTCGCGGTTTTATGTCGATGAGAACATCCAGCGGCGATTCAATCCTGCGCGGGCTTGAGGCAATGCCGTTGGCAATTACGACTAGATCGCCGGTCCCTGGCTCCAAATCTTTCGGCGTGTCGAAATGAGTGGATACCTTGGCGCCACCGGTGGCTACCGCCATGGTACTGTGGTCGTGCGTTCGCGCGTAAAACACATGCCCCGTGGCATGGTTCGTAATGCGAACCAGTGGGTAATTTGTGGCGGCGGTGGCGTCGTCGCCGTAGGCTACTGCCTGTGAAAGCCCGTTGAACTGTTCACCTGAAATGCGATAGGCGTTGCCCGTTTTGAGCCGCTTCGGGCAAGAATCTATCCGCGGGCGCCATTCGGGTTTCGCGGAACCGCCGGGAGTGTAGATTTCAACGTCTTGCGTGCCGTCTGTAAATAGCACCTGTCCGGTGGGAAGTAAAAGCATGCGTCCTACGAAGGAGGTTTCGAAAGATGAATTTGGCACCGCCGCGACCTGATTCAACTTCTTTCCATCGAACTCGAAGAAATGAATAGGTGCTTGGAATATTCCGGGGCTGGCGGCGCACAACACATTTCCGTTCGGCAGTAGCGTCGCGGGCCCGTCGGCGATGTCCAACTGCCCTTCGCCCATGATGTCTGGAAAATCGGGACCGGCCCTCCATGCCCCCGGATCGCCATGATGAGACGGAGGCGTGTAAATCCCAGTATGGCCGGTCGCGCCGGTTGCGAAAACGGAACCATCCGGCCGCAGCACTGCCGGCCCTATTTCCTCTCCGGTGACCATAGTATCGACGGTGCTTCCCGCGCCAACCCACTCACCAGTTTTGGGAATATATCTCTCCGCATGTGGCACATTTTCAATATCGACGGTGAGAATGGACCCGTCCGGCAATAGGGTCCAGCCCTCCTCATCGTTTGAATCGGCCTTGCCTGTACCCACGGCGCTCCATTTCAATGTTTTCGGGTCCAATACGGCAACCTCTGTTCCAAAGGGATGCGCCAATAGGAATTTGCCATCCGCGAGCACCGCATCCTGGGCGTCTCCTATGTTGTCCCACCCGTCAGGCGCCGGTAGGGAAGTCCATTTGTTTACTTTCGGATCGTAAATAGCGCCGAGATTCGTCCAGACCGGTGCAAAGAAATTATATTCTCCGCCAATCACAACGACACGTCCATCCGCCAGCACCGCCGAGGCGTAATACAGAGGGGCATATCCCGATGGAAGGGATGCAAGCTGAGTCCAGTTTCCTTTTACATAACTACCGAATGCGTCGGGAGTGAGCTGCCACCAATCGGAGTTGCCGGTGTCCTGCACCATCACCTTACCGTCAGTCAGCAGCAGCGCGGTGCTGGCGCCGAATGCCGGCTGGTGCTCCATCGGTTCCCAAGATTGCGCGCGGCCAAGGCCGGACGCCGAAATGGCGATTGCAAGTGCTGCAAGCGCTAAGTTAGTGTGTCCCCACATTTTGTCCTCCGTCTGTAGCTCTATCGCGTTCACCCGACTGCTCGTGTGAAGTAATGTCGAGCTTTTGCGGGCAGGAGTAGCAACTTCAGAGCCAAATGCCCAACCTCGAAATCTTGCCGAGTGGGTGTGACGCTCGTAACTCATCTGAAGCGCTTTTGAGTGCTAGCTGGCGTGTTTAGCCTAGCGCAATTTGCAACTTTGTTTCGATTTCACTCCAATGAGGAACACTTCAGATAATGGCTCCAATAAGGCTTTCTAACTTTTCACGACGCGTCAGCGAAGAGTTTCGGATCTGAACCGGGAAAGAATTAGCGGCCATTACATTGATTCTGTTATATCGGCCCTTGTAATAATATAAGTAGACGACGTTGTTTGCGTAAGTCAGTGATTTATTACTGACTCGTGCTTGTTCCGGAAAGTATGCCGGAAGGCGAGTGTAATTGCGCCGATATTCTGCTCCGTTTGGCGGCCATCACTTCTCCCATTCCGGAACGCTGCTCAACGAGCTTTGATTGTCGTCTGCGCGCAACGCTTCGAGTAGCGCGCCCGCTGCCGGGCCGAACCGGGGCGGCGTCGGCTCCGAGCCCGTATGCTCGCGCGCCAGCCGGGCAAATTCGCGGCGGACGATCTCGCTTCGGAAAACTCCGCCAATATGAGCAATCGCCGGGTGCTCGCCAGTCCTGAACAACTGGCGGTATACCCCGTCGACATACGTCATCAGCTCCGCCGCTGCGCCGCGCAGTATTCCGGCGGCGGCATCGTCGCCCGATTCGGCGGCGTGGCTTACCACTTGCGACAATGCCGCGATCCGCGGCCGTGAAAACTCCGGGGTATAAAAGCGGTGCATCAGAGAGTTGGCGGTCGCGGCGCCGGTTTCATCGAGCAGCATCCGATGCAGCGATGTAGCGGGCCCCCAGCCCTCTTCGAACCGCAGCGCCGCCCGCAGCGCCCGCCGCGTGATGTCGAAACCGCCGCCCTCATCACCGAACACATAACCCCAGCCGCCTGCGCGACCCGTGGCGCCGGCGGCATTACGTCCGAAAGCCATGGAACCGGTGCCGGCAATAATGATGATGCCTGGCTCGCCGCCCGTGGCGCCGCTCAATGCGATTTCCGCGTCGTGCGTAATCTTGTAGCGTTTGCTGCGCAGGAATTCGCGGGAATAGGCGTCCTTGTCCGCAGCGCCTCCGCTGAAGCCGAGGCAGACGGAGTCGAACTCGATGTTTGCCGGACTAAGACTCGCTTGCTTACACGCATCGCGCAAGGCATCGTTGACGGCCAGAAAGAATTTTGCTCGCGCGGCGTCGCCACTTACGTGATTGCACGGACCGCCTCGGCCGCGCCCCAGGACGCGGCCGGTTTCGTCGGCGATCAATATCGTTGTGCTGGACTGTCCGCCATCGAGGCCCAGATAGTAGCGTGTCAAGAGTTCATTCTAATGCCAGGAAACAGAAGACGGCCGGCGTGAACCTGAATGCATGGATGTTCATTGTCTTGTATCCTGAGGGCATGGCGCAAGATATCAGGCAATTACTGCAACAGCAGGGGGTGCGCCTCACGCGCCAGCGCCAAATTCTCCTCGATCTGATCGACGGCTCGGGCCGGCATCTCGACGCGGATAGCCTCTATCTGCTTGCAAAGGAAAAAGATCCGAAGATCAACCGTGTCACCGTATACCGCACTCTCAAGCTGCTGAAACAGGGCGGGCTCGTGGACGAGCTAGACTTGATGCACTTCAACGGTGAACAGCATTACTACGAAACGCGGAGCAAGCAGGAGCATGCGCATATCGTGTGTTTGCGGTGCGGAAAAGTGGAGGAATTCTTCGGCGAACCTCTGGAGCGGCTGCGGCGGCAGGTGGAGAGCAAACTGGGATTCCAGATTTTGATCGCGCGCACGGAGGTTGGCGGCTATTGCTCCGAATGCCAGATTGCGCGGGCACGAGAGATGTCGGAGGCAACGGTCAAACCGGCTGCGAAATCGCATCACGCCACGGGCTGACGTCCGCTGTTTTCCCTTCCAGCAATGTTTTCCAAAGTGCTTGTTGCAAACCGTGGAGAGATTGCGGTCCGTGTCATCCGCGCTCTTCGTGAATTGAATATTGCCAGCGTTGCCGTGTTCTCGAATGTCGATCGCAAGGCGCTGCACGTCATGATGGCGGATGAGGCCGTGTGTGTCGGACCGGCGACATCGCGCGAAAGCTATCTCGCCCAGGACAAGATTCTTGCGGCTGCCCATCAAACCGGCGCCGAGGCAATTCATCCCGGTTATGGCTTCCTCAGTGAAAACGCGATGTTTGCGAAGGAGTGTGGGGAAGCGGGCATTAAGTTTATCGGCCCCTCCTGGCAATCGATTGAACGCATGGGCTCGAAGACGGCCGCACGGCGGCTTGCGATGTCGGTTGGCGCTCCGGTTGTGCCGGGCACGCAGCAGGGCATTACCGATATCGCAGAGGCGGTGCGCACCGCCTCTGCCATCGGCTATCCGGTTTTGCTGAAGGCGTCAGCCGGCGGGGGTGGTAAAGGCATGCGCCGCGTCGATACCGCAGTTCAACTGGAGCCCGCCATGCGCGAAGCCTCCGGCGAAGCGGAGCGCGCATTCGGTTCCGGTGAGGTCTATCTTGAGAAATTGATTGAAAAGCCCCGCCACATTGAGGTGCAGGTGCTTGGCGATGAATACGGCCAAATCATCCACCTCGGCGAGCGTGAATGTTCCATCCAGCGGCGCCATCAGAAAGTGATCGAAGAGTCTCCGTCGCCCCTTGTGCTGAAGAAACCGGAACTTCGCCATGCGATCGGAGAAGCGGCGCTGAAGATCGCGCGTGCCGTGGATTATTACAATGCCGGCACGCTTGAATTTTTGTCGGATCAGGACGGGAGTTTTTACTTTCTCGAAATGAATACGCGCCTCCAGGTGGAGCATCCGGTCACCGAATTGGTCACCGGAGTGGACCTTGTACATTGGCAACTGCGCATCGCGTCGGGAGAGCGGCTCACATTGCGCCAGGAGGATATCGTGTGGCGTGGTTCGGCCATCGAGTGCCGCGTCTATGCCGAAGACCCGGAAAACAGCTTCTTTCCGTGTCCAGGCGATATCGCGCAATATGTCGAGCCGGGTGGTCCGGGTGTTCGCGTCGATGGCGGCGTTTATGCCGGCTGGACGGTGCCCATCGATTACGACCCGTTGCTCGCTAAGTTGGTTGTCTGGGCCGAATCTCGCGAATCCGCCGCCGCTCGAATGCGGCGCGCCGTGTCCGAGTATCATGTGTCGGGCCTAACCACAAACCTCAATCTCTTTTCGCAGTTGATGTCCGACCGGCAGTTCCGGCATGGAAAGTTACACACCGGCTTTCTGGACGAGTTCATGCAGCGGCGCGCACTGGGCGACCGCGACAGTTCGCCCCTTGTCGCCGCTTTGCTCGCGGCCGCCGCTTCGGAGCCGGCGAAGCCTCGGAAATCCGTTCCCGCGCAGTCGGCATGGCGCACGGCGGGCCAACGAGGTCTGCAACAGTGAAGCTGCGCGTTCTGGTGGATGAGAGTGAATATTTTCTCGATCTGCAGAAGAATGGAACGGGAACGTCGTACGTTATCAGCGGCGCTGGAAGTGCGCGGGGGCGTGCTTCGGTTGAACAGGTGATGCCCGGCGTTTACTCCATCCTCGATGGAGAGCGCAGTTACGTCGCGCGCCTGGTCGCGGCGAAGAATAGCATAGAGGTTTGGGTAGGCCGTCGCCGGTTTTCGCTGGCTATTTCGGATCCGCGGGACCGGCTGTGTAACGGTAGGGCAGTTTCCACTCATGGGCCGCAGGAGATCCGCGCGCTGATGCCAGGCAAGGTCGTGAAACTTCTCGTCGCTGTCGGCGACGAAGTGAGCGCGGGCGATGGCGTCATCGTTGTAGAAGCGATGAAGATGCAGAACGAAATGAAGGCCTCGAAACCCGGCCGGATTGCGCGCGTTCATGTCGCCGCGGGAGACGCGGTCGCGGCCGGCCAAGCCTTGCTCGTGCTGGAATAGCGAAATTCAATGCCCATTGACAATTGCCCGAAATGTGGCGGAACCGGTTGGATTAGCAGCGATCAGGACGGATTGGCCATCGCCGAGCGTTGTTCCTGCGTCGAAGAGGCGCGCGCGGAGAACCTCACCGAATTCGCTCAGATCCCGCCGAATTTCGTCGAAGCCTCGTTCGAGAATTTCCGATTGCCCATCGACAATCCAACCGCCCAACGTGGCTTGGCGGACGTCATGCTGGCCGTAAGCGCGTATGCGCGGCTTTATCCAAAGAACCCGAAACCCGGACTGCTGCTTGCGGGGCCGCCTGGTACGGGCAAGACACACCTCGCTGTTGCCGTGCTGCGGCTGCTGATTTCACGCGGCCACGAAGGCATGTTTTTCGATTACCAGAATCTGCTCGAGAAAATTCGGTCCAGCTACAACGAAACTCTGGGCGCGAGTAATCGCGAAGCTTATCAGTCGGCGCTCGAAACGGAGATCCTGCTGCTGGACGATCTTGGCGCTCACCGTGTCACCGACTGGGTGGAAGATATGGTGACGGCCATCGTCACGCATCGCTACAATCAGCGCAAGCCGCTCATCGCGACCACGAATCTGGCCGATCCCGAGTTTGGCGGATCGATGGTGGAAAAATCCGGGATGTCAGGCGGTCGCGCTTACAAGACCACGATCGAAGAACGCATTGGGGAGCGCGCGCGTTCCCGGCTTTTCGAAATGTGCAAAGTGATCCGGATGCCGAACATCGAGGATTACCGCATCCGCCGAAGCAAATAGAACCCGGAGAGCCGTAGCGCAACTTCCGCTTGCAGCGGCGAACTTCAGTTCGCCGCCGAGCGGGCAGTGGACTGCCCGCCGGCACAATCAATCGTGCGCTACGATCCAGCTTACGCTTTCGCTACGTTTTCCTGCGGCACGCCTTCTTCCTTCCGCTTTTTTAGAAAGGTCATCATCGAACGAAGCTCCGCGCCGACACGCTCGATGGGCTGATCCTTAGCCTTTTCGCGCATAGCGACGAAATTCTTGCGGCCGGTGCGATTCTCGTCCAGCCACTTGCGTGCGAATTCTCCCGACTGGATCTCGCTCAGGATCTTCTTCATCTCCGCGCGGGTCTGCTCATTAACAATGCGCGGCCCGCGTGTGTAGTCGCCGTATTCGGCGGTATCGGAGATTGAGTACCGCATGTAGCCTAAGCCGCCTTCGTAAATCAGATCCACGATCAGCTTTAGCTCATGCAGGCATTCGAAGTAGGCAATCTCCGGTGCATAACCGGCTGCGGTGAGCGTCTCGAACCCGGCGCTGATCAATTCACTGACACCGCCGCAAAGCACTGCTTGCTCGCCGAACAAATCGCTCTCGGTTTCTTCTTTAAACGTGGTCTCAATCACGCCCGCCTTCAGGCAGCCCAGCGCCAGCGCATAGGCCAGAGCATTTTCGACCGCCTTGCCGGATGCATCCTGCGCCACTGCAATCAGCGCGGGAACCCCTACGCCTTCGGTGAATAGCTCCCTTACGCGATGTCCTGGAGCCTTCGGCGCAACCATTGATACATCGATGTCGGCGGGCGGCTTGATCTCGTTGAAGTGGATATTGAATCCATGTGCGAACATCAGCGTCTTGCCCTTCTTCATGTGCTGGGCAATCTCGTTGCGATAGGTGTCGCCCTGCACGTGGTCGGGCAACAGGATCATGATGAAATCGCCTGCTTTGGCGGCGTCACTTACGCTCAATACCTTCAATCCGGCGGCTTCGGCTTTGGCTTTGCTCTTGCTGCCTTCATAAAGGCCAACCACCACATTGACGCCCGAATCGCGTAGGTTCAGCGCGTGTGCGTGGCCCTGGCTGCCGTAGCCGATGATGGCAACGGTCTTCCCTTGCAGCGGGGCCAGACTGCCGTCTTTTTCATAAAAACGTCTTGGCATAGAAATGTTCTCTTCTCCTCGAAGGGCGAGGACTCACCTCACCCCCGAATAACGATCTGTCGACTGCTGGGCGGGCATGCCCACCCCTACAAACACGCTGCTATTCCGCCTCTTCCAAGGCGTATTCTTCTTGAGGAACTCCGGTCGGCACTGGCGGCGACAGCCGTAGCTTTTTGTTCTCGAGCGACATCGAAACGATGCCGGAGCGAGTCACCTCTATCTCGCCATAGCTCCGCATCACATCGATAAACTCGTCCAGCTTTTCGGGATCGCCGGTCACTTCCAGCGCGAAGCCTTCCATTGTCGAATCGACGACGCGCGCGTGGAAAATTTCGGCCTCTTTCAAAATCGACGTCCGGCTCGGCTGCTGCGCGCGCACGCGAAGCAGCACCATCTCGCGGTTCACGGATGGCGCCTCGGTTACGTCCGTCGCTTGCAGCACATTGATCAGCTTATTCATCTGCTTGATCACTTGCGCGCGGATGGCGGCCTCGACATCCACCACAATGGTCATCCGTGACAGCGTAGCATCTAACGTGCGAGCGACTGTCAGGCTCTCGATGTTGTATCCGCGCTGGCCGATCAGCCCGGTGACGCGCATCAACGCGCCGGGCTTGTTTTCGAGCAATAACGAAATGATCTGTTGCATGACGCTTCCGTTCCCCTACACTTCCACTGGCTGCGGAGGCCGCAGCACCATCTCGCTGATCGCGCCGCCAGCTGGAACCATCGGATATACATTTTCCATCGGCGAAACCTTTACGTTCAGCAGATAGGGTCCCGGTTCGCTGACGGCATCTTCGAGCGCCTTCGGCATCTCGGTTACGCTCTCCACCGTCCGGCCTTTGAAGCCGTATGCTCCCGCTAGTTTTTCCACATCCGGGAAGGAGCTTAATTCCACTTGGCTGAGCCGGTTGTTGTAGAACAGCGTCTGCCATTGCCGCACCATGCCGAGATAGCCGTTGTTCATCACGATGATCTTCACCGGCAGTGCGTGATTCACGATGGTGGCCAGTTCCGGAATCGACATCTGGAACCCGCCATCCCCGACGACCGCGAACACGAGCTTGTCGGGTCGTGCGAATTGCGCTCCTATCGCCGCGGGCAGTCCAAATCCCATTGTCCCCAAGCCACCCGAGTTGAGCCACAATCGGGGCTCGTCGAAGCGGATGAGCTGAGCGCACCACATTTGGTGTTGTCCCACGTCGCTGGCTACGATGGCTTTGCCGTTCGAAAGCCGGTTGATCTCTGCCATCAAATGTTGCGGCTTGATTTCAGTTGGCGACGTTTCAGCAACCAGCGGATGCTCTTCTTTCCATTCTCGAATCTGCTTCCACCACGCCTGCCGCGCCGCCGCATTCTTCGCCCGGCAAGCCGGTTCCAATTCCTTTAGCTCGGCTGTCAATTTCGGCAGCACGCGCTTAACATCGCCCACAATCGGCAGATCGGCATGCCGGTTCTTCCCGATTTCGGATGGATCTACATCGACGTGAATCACCTTCGCGTGCGGCGCAAAAGCGGCCAGCCGGCCGGTGACGCGATCGTCAAAGCGAACGCCGAGGGAGATCAGCAAGTCCGAGTGAGTGATCCCCATGTTGGCCGCATAGCTGCCATGCATGCCGGGCAGACTGATGAAGTTCGGATGACTGCCGGGCAAAGCCCCAAGCCCCATCAATGTGCAAACCGCCGGAGCATCCAGTGCCTCGACGAGTTGGCGCAGTTCGTTGCTTGCGTTCGCCGCAATGACGCCGCCGCCCGCATAGATGAACGGCCGCTCCGCTTCCCACATCATCTGGGCCGCGCGGCGAATCTGGCCGCCATGACCTTCGTTATATACTTTGTAGCCCGGTAGATGAATCTCGGCTACCGGTGTGTAATGGGCGTTGCCCTGGAAGACGTCTTTCGCAATGTCGATGAGCACCGGTCCTGGCCGGCCCGTCGCGGCGATATAGAACGCCTCGTGGACAACCTGCGGCAGTTCGCTAATGTTTTTTACCAGATAGTTGTGCTTTGTCGCCGAGCGCGTAATTCCGAACGTGTCCGCTTCCTGGAAGGCGTCGGTTCCCATCAGCTTGGTCGACACCTGTCCGGTGAGCGCCACAATGGGAATCGAGTCCATCATGGCATCCACCAGGCCAGTCACCAGATTGGTTGCTCCGGGGCCCGATGTCGCGCAACACACGCCGACTTTTCCCGTCGCGCGAGCGTAGCCCTGCGCTTCAAATGCGGCATTCTGCTCGTGGCGGACCAAAACATGGCGAATCGGGCTATCAAAGAGCGCGTCATAGAGTGGCAGCGTGACGCCGCCCGGATAACCGAAGATGCACTCGACGTTTTCACGCGCCAGACATTCGAGCAGAATCTTTGCGCCGGATAAGAGTGTCGACATAGAGTTTGTATTCGTACTGGAAGCTTGTTTTACCGTTGTACCTGTTCGGAACTCGGACATGCCGGTCTCCGAAAATGAAAAGGGCCACCCGCTGGCTTGGTTACCCGCCCGGTGGCCCCGATTCTGATTCGTGAGGCGCCCTAGGCAGTCCCGACTACGACCACCACGAAAAGCGCTACGACGATCCTGGAAAGGTTCATATCACGAAGAGGAATAGCTTCCATGGCCCGGTAGGGAACATGGGAAGCTGTCACCCTAGAGACAGGATAGACTAGAAGCGATTTTTATGCAAGAGAATGCAAGCATAAAAAATATGCATGAAAGTTCTCGCCAGCCCTACAGCCCCAGAACCGGCGTCCAGTTCTCCTTTGGGAGCCAATCGCGGAAGTGCTTCACCAGCATTTTGGCTTCGTATTTGTCTATGCGATCGGCAATATAGCGCATCCGTCCGCGGTAAACGAATCCAATGTGTCCATCAACCACCCGGTAGCTACGCCACATGCGCATGATGAGGCGCCCATCAAGCAACACGGCGTGCAAATCGCGGAGTTGTTCAACCGGATATACCCGCGAAGCCGCGATCAGGCCAACCCGGCGTGACACACTCAGCAATCCGCCTCTTAAAATGATCTCCTCCCGGCCGAACGTGCTCCACATCAGCCGAAGCAAGCCGATGGCCGCCAACACAGGAAAAGCAACAACGTAGGGACCTGCCAGCAGCCAATGGCCGCCTTTCAACGCCGGGAGCAGGGTACGCCAGATTTCGATCGCCAAAGCCGCCCAGATGAATTCGACCAGCACTTCCTGGAATAGCCGGCCCCTATCGCGATCGGGACCGATCTCGATGGTGAGTTGCCCTTCATCCTGATAAATACGGACTCGATCGGCCGTCGCCATTTTTCAACCCCCACACTTTTATTATTCCGCTTGGGAGCGTAGGCAAGGCAAATTCTGGACTGCCTCGATATAGGCCGCATTGCGCGAGCAAGCGGGATCCGGACAACCGCACAACGCGCGCACTTCGGTGCGGCGGTTCTGATTCTGATTCGCCTGGCCTCGGCCCTTACGCCACCACTTCGGGTTCCGACAGGGCCGGCGTCTTTTGCTTGGGCGTCCGCTTGCGGCTGAACCGCTCCTGGAAGTGCTCCAGGTAGAGGTAGATCACTGGGGTGATGTAGAGCGTCAGAACCTGTGAGACGACCAGACCGCCGACGACGCAGAGGCCGAGCGGACGCCTGGCTTCCGCCCCGGCCCCACCGCCGATTGCAATCGGTAGTGTTCCGAACAGCGCAGCCATGGTGGTCATCATGATCGGGCGGAAGCGTTTGGCGCATCCTTCGAAGATGGCGTCTTCCGCGTTTTTGCCCTCGGTGCGTTGTGCGGCGATGGCAAAATCGATCATCATGATGGCGTTTTTCTTCACGATGCCGATCAACAGGATGATGCCGACAAACGCGTACAAGCTCAGTTCGTAGCCGAACAGCCATAACGTGATCAAAGCCCCCAGGCCGGCGGGAGGCAGACCGCTAAGAATCGTGATCGGGTGGATGAAGCTTTCGTACAGCATGCCGAGCACGAGATAGATGACAAGCACCGCGATTACAAGCAGTACTGCCAGCCCGCTCACGGAGTTCTGAAACGCCTGGGCGGTGCCTTGGAACGCGAAGGTCATGGTGTCCGGCAAGCCGACTTCATGCGCGGCCTCTTCAATGGTCCGCGTCGCTTGGCTAAGAGCAATTCCGGGCCGCAGGTTAAACGAAAAATTCACGGCCGGCAATTGGCCGATGTGATTTACGCTTAATGGCGCCACGGTCGAGACGGTGCGCGTTACTGCGGACAGTGGCACCAGGTTCCCTGTGCTGGAGCGGATATACAGCTTCTGCAAAGCAGCGGGGTCCTGCTGATACTGCGGTTCCACTTCCAGAATGACATCGTACTCGTCGAGCGATGTCTGGATGGTGGAGATGCGCCGGTCGCCGTAGGCATCGTAGAGTGTGTTCGCGATGGCATCCGGCGTCACTCCCAGCGCGAGAGCGCGGTTCCGATCGATCTCAACGTTCAGCCGCGGGCTATTCAGGCGCAGATCGCTGTCGACGTTCATCAACTGCGGCAGAGAATTCAGCTTCGCCTGGAGCTTTGGCGCCCATTTGTAGAGATTCGCGGTCTCCGCGTCTTCGAGCGCGACCGAATACTGCGCGCGCCCTTCGCCCTGGCCGATGTTGATCAGCGGAGGAACGCGCAGAAACGCCATGATGCCCGGAATCTTTGCGAAGCCCTGCTGCAGTTGGGCGATGATCGCATCCGCCTTCGGACGATGTGGATCGTCTTTCAGCGCAATAAAAAAGAAGCCCTGATTTTGCCCGGTAAAGCCGCCGGTTCCGGTGACGTAGCGTTCCACCCATGGGTTCGAGCGGACGACTGCCGCGGCCTGCGCCTGTAGCTTCAGCATCTCGGCGTAGGAAGTATCTTCGGAAGCTTCCGTGCCGCCGAAGATGAATCCAACGTCCACTGTGGGGAGGAAGCCCTTCGGCATCACGACGAACAGGTAGAGTGTAACGACAGTCAGCACACAGGTGGTCAGCAGCATGCTCAGGCGGTGCCGCAACGTCCAGATCAGAGTGCGCTGATACCCGTGATTCAGACGGTCGAAGCTGGTTTCGAAGAAGCGGTAGAACGCGCCATGGTGCTGCTCGTGTTCATTCCGCAGGAAACGGCTGCAGAGCATCGGCGTCAGTGTCAACGAAATCACGCCGGAAATGAGAACTGCCACGCTGATCGTGATTGCGAATTCGTGCAGCAGCCGTCCGATGATGCCGGGCATGAAGAGCACGGGAATAAAGACGGCGACTAGCGAGAGCGTCATCGAAATGATGGTGAAGCCGACCTCGCGGGCGCCTTCAATGGACGCTTGCCAGCGTGTTTTGCCCATTTCCATGTGGCGCACGATGTTTTCCAGCATCACAATGGCGTCGTCGACCACGAATCCGACCGAGAGTGTCATCGCGAGCATGGACAGCGTATCGATTGTGAAACCCAGCAGTTTCATCGCGGCAAACGTGCCAAGCAGGGAAAGAGGCACCGCTAGAGCCGGTATGATGGTCGCCGAAATATTGCGCAGGAAAATGAAAATGACGAACACGACCAGGCAGATGGTCACGACTAGCGTTAACTTCACATCCGAGATGGATTCGCGAATGTTTGTCGATGCGTCGTGTATCACTTTCAGGTCGACGCCGGACGGCAGTTGATGCTGGAATGCCGGCATGATCTGCTGGATGCGGTCCACGGTCGCGACGGTGTTAGCGCCAGGTTGCTTCTGAATCGCCAGCACCATCGCCAAATCGGTGTTGTAGAAGAACTTGGACTTATTCTCGGTCACGCTGTCGACCACGTTTCCCAAATCTTCCAGCCGCACGGGACTGCCATTCTGATACGAGACGATCAGCGGAGCGAATTCGGAAGCGGCATTAAGCTGGCTGCTCGACCAAACCGTATACGCTTTCGTAAGGCCGTATAACGATCCGGTGGGGATGTTCAGATTGCTTTGGGTGACCGCATTGCGTACTTCTTCAAGACCCATCTTGCGGGAGGCGATTTTGTCCGGGTCGATTTGAATTCTAACTGCATACTTTTTTGACCCGTAGACGTTCACGCTGGCCACGCCGGAAACCATGGAAATACGCCGCGCAATAATCTGCTCGGCGTACTCGTCCAGCTTCGAGAGAGTCATACGGTCCGACTTCACGGCCATGTAAAGGATGGGCTGTTCCGCCGGATTCACCTTCTGAAACGAAGGCGGTGACGGCATATTGGGAGGCAGGCTGCCCTCGGCGCGCGCAATGGCGGCTTCCACATCCTGGGCCGCCGCGTCGATGTTGCGATTCAGGTCGAACTGCAGTGTAATGCTGGTCGATCCGAGCGAGCTTGAGGATGTCATCAATTCGACGCCGGCAATTGTCGAAAACTGCTTTTCGAGAGGCGTCGCGACCGAAGATGCCATCGTGTCCGGATTCGCGCCGGGCAGCGCGGCAGATACCTGGATAGTGGGGTATTCCACCTCCGGCAATTCGCTCACCGGCAGGCTTGTGTAGCTCAAGATCCCGAAGAGCAGAATGCCGGCCATGATGAGCGTGGTCGTAACCGCGCGGCGAATAAAAAAATCGGTAAAATTCATAGCGCGCTCGCTTGACTAACCGCCGGATGCTTGGTTGTTAGATGCGGTGGCCTCCGCTTGACTTTGCGGCTTCAGAACGTGGACCTTCGCTCCGGGAGCGAGCCTCATTTGCCCCTCCGTGATGACCATCTCGCCGGCTTGTAACCCGGAACCGATCACGGATTTGTCGCCCCAATCGCGAAGTACATTTACTGGTCGCATGGAAACACTTGAATCTGAGGCCATCACCCATACGTACTTGCCATTCGGACCTGTTTCAATGGTTTGTGTCGGCACGACGACCCGGTCCGGCTCGATCGAAAGTTGGGCTTTCACATTAACGAACTGGCCCGGCCAGAGCCGGTGTTTCGGATTCGCGAAAACGGCCTTCAGTTTGATCGTTCCGGTATTTAGATCCACGGCATTGTCGATGAAGTTCAGCTTGCCTGTCTCCTGCGCTTCGCCGCCGGGCAACGCGATCACCTCCAGCGGGCGTTCGGCGTTATAGCGCCGAATTTCGGGGAGTTGCTGCTGAGGAACGGAGAACGATACGTAAATCGGTTGTGTCTGCAGTAATGTGACAAGCGTGGCGTCGTTGTCTTTCACCAGGTTGCCGGGTCTGATCTGAATTGCGCCGGTGCGGCCCGAAATGGGCGCCCGGATGGTGGTGTAGCTGAGTTGGAGTTTGGCGTCTTCCAGCCGGGCCCGATCGGCTCGAACGGCAGCGTCGGAGGACGTGACCGCAGCCTGGTCGGCTGCCAGCGTGGCTTGATTTGACTCCGACGTCGCCACGATGGTTTCGGTCTGCTCCTTCGAGAAGATGCCCTCCCTCTCCAATGCCTGTGCACGATCGGCCTGCGCCTGAGCGCTTTTGAGCATAGCCTGGTCCTTGACCACATTCGCCTTAGCCTGCGCTGTAAGGGCGATATCGCGCGCCAGATTAGCTTCGGCCTCGTGAATGGCGTCGAGGAATGGCGTCTGGTCGAGCTCAAATAGAACATCGCCAGCCCGGACATCCTGGCCTTCTTGAAAATGAACTGATTTTATCTGGCCGGCAACGCGGGCCTTGACATCCACGGTCGATAAGGCCTGGACATTGCCGATAGCCGACAGATCCAGCGGCACGTTGGAGGAACTTGCCGAGACCGCCCGAACGGCCACTGGCCCCATGGCGAAGGCGGGCCCTTTCGAACCCCCAGAGGAGCAGCCAACCAAGCCGAACAACGCGCTTCCCAGAAGTGCTGCGGCTGCAACTAAATGAAAACGATAGAGATGCATCGAAGATAAACGTGAGGGCATTCGAACAGCTGACGGTTAATAGAAAGGGGACTGCGGACGGGAATCGCCCGAGGTCAAAACCCGAAACTGCAATTAATAGATAGCTTTATAGTGACACAATCCCAAGTGACAAAAAAGATACGGCTAAGGCCCCAAAAAGTTCCAATTAACTGAAAATTTCAGTTTCGGTGACAGGCTACGAACGTTACGATTTTCCCGGTTTCGTTGGTTCGCTCGAAAGCCGAAGTCGAGTCGTTCGTCGGGCGCGAATGGACGCTCGAATATGCCAGCAACGCGCATCCTGGAACTTCGATCGCGAATCCTGCCGTCGGCGCTGGCTTGTCTCGTCTGCCGCCTGACGTTTAAGTCCCGATGACCGGTCTGATGAGCCGAAATCCTGAGTTCCTAAATCACGTCTCATACAATGTCCTGCATGCTCGATTATTTTCGGCTTGATGGGAAGGTAGCGCTGGTGACTGGTGGGGCGAGTGGCATCGGCGAAGCAACTGTCCGGACCCTTGCCGAGGCCGGTGCGAAGGTCTTGATTGTCGATATCGACAAAAAAGGGGCGGAATCCCTACAGTCCGGTTTGCCCGGCTCAAGCGCCTATCAATGTGATATTACCGACGAATCTCACGTCACGAAACTCTTTGAGCAGATTGAAAAATTAGACATTCTCATCAATAACGCTGGCATTGGACTCGTTGGCGGCGTCGAAGAGACTGCCCTGCTGGATTTTCAGCGGCTTTTTCGCGTCAATGTGGAGGGCACATTTCTAGTAACGCGAGCGGCCATTCAGTTGCTCGTGTCTTCGCATGGATCAATCGTAAATATCGGGTCTGTAGCCGGCTTGGTTGGCGTAAAACGGCGATTCGCCTATTGCGCGACCAAGGGCGCCGTGGTCGCGATGACACGGCAATTAGCTGTTGATTATCCTACGCAATTTCGTGTGAATTGTATCGCGCCCGGCACGGTGGATACTCCTTTTGTGGAGGGGTATCTCGAAAAATATCATAAACTTGAGAAAGAAAAGGTTCGAGCGGAACTAAATATGAGGCAACCGATCGGACGGTTGGGTCGGCCTGAGGAAATTGCGCGTTTAGCCCTATATCTTTGCTCGCCTGCTGCCGAATTTATGAATGGAGCGGTGATTCCGATCGATGGAGGGTGGACCGCCGCATAGTTGGATCAAACATTTCTGCATTGACTCGTTTTAGCGAACTATTTAACATGGATTGTACAATTCACCCGCGAAGTTTGGGGTCACGGCTTTGGGGGTGAGTTCTCTTGATGGGAAGTGGAATTTTCTGAAGGGGTTGCATGATAGGCCTTTGCCGCCTTCGCGCGATTAATCTGATCCTGGCCGCTCTGTTGGCTGTTAATGCCTTCGGCGCAACGCGGAAACACAAGCGCAGGCATGCTGCGGC
This sequence comes from Bryobacterales bacterium KBS 96, assembly GCA_000381625.1. Classification (GTDB taxonomy): domain Bacteria; phylum Acidobacteriota; class Terriglobia; order Bryobacterales; family Bryobacteraceae; genus KBS-96. The sequence goes on along the minus strand of KB906767.1, from coordinate 2,861,803 downwards.
TTCAACTAAAACGACGAAAGTCGTCAAACGAACTCGGGCGGCTCGCAGGACGACGGCGAGACGCACGCACGTGGCCGCTACCACGACTCACGGTGTGATCCATACTCGCGTCCGATACAGCAGCCGGCGCCATCGCAAAATTTATAGCCCCTGGACCGAGCCGACTTTCGCCGATTCGACGGTGGGCGATGTGACCGCGGGAGACGATCCCGTGGTCCGTAAAGCTGCCGTGGATGCGCTGGGGCCTTACAACGGTTCGGTGGTTGTCGTCAATCCGGAAACGGGGCGCATCCTATCGGTTGTGAATCAAAAGCTGGCTCTGGCCGGCGCCTATCAGCCCTGCTCGACGGTGAAAATCATGGTGTCCTTCGCTTCCCTAAGCGAAGGGTTGGTGGACGTCAACACGCCCGTGCATTTGTCGCGTCGGTCTTCGGTCACGCTGACTCAGGCGATTGCCCGTTCGAACAATGCGTACTTCGCGAAAATGGGCGAAGAACTTGGCTTCGATCGGGTCGAGCATTACGCGAAGCTTTTCGGACTTGGAGAGAAAGCCGGCTACGAAATACCGGGTGAAAAGGCGGGGACGTTAGCAGCCACAACCCCCTCCGAAGGAGTCGGCATGATGACGAGCTTCGGATCGGGAATCCGGCTCACTCCGCTTGAACTGGCGAGCATTGTGAGCACGGTCGCTAACGGCGGGACGATGTATTACCTACAGTACCCGCAGTCTAAAGCCCAACTCGAAGACTTTCAGCCGCGAATCAAACGATCCCTGGACATCGCGGACCTGGTTCCATCGGTGCGTCCGGGAATGATGGGCGCAGTGGAGTATGGGACGGCGAGGCGTGCGAATTTCAATCCAGACGAGCCTATCTTCGGCAAAACCGGCACATGCACGGACACGGTGAATCCGGGAGTTCATCTTGGCTGGTTCGGCTCCTTCAGTCAGGTAGGGAAGAGCAAGGTCGTCGTCGTGGTCCTGTTGACTGGTGGCCGGGGTGTCAGCGGACCCGTCGCCTCGGGCATCGCGGGGCAGGTATACCGGAATCTCGCGACGCAGAATTTTGTCGTTCAGGAAACAGAACAGACCACGGCTCCCGTGGGGCTGATCGCGCTACCGGCGCTGCCCACCTTTGCGGGTACTCTTCCGTAAACCGGCGTGAGCCCGTTTACCAGTCACCTGGAATTTTAGTGTCTTGTAGGGTGTGCGGCATGCCTCGCCCGGTATCCTCCTCAATAGTTCCGCAACATCCGACGAGCGCGGCCTGCCACCCACGGGCGTGATGACGGTGAACTGAACCCTTCCTCGAAAACATTGCGGGCGAGCCCAGCCGCTTTTTTCGAACCCCTTCTCGCAAAAAAGCGTTATCCTATTGCCAACCAGGAGGTCGTCATGATCTCTAACTTGATACTGCGGGGAGCGATCTTCGCGCTTGCCTTTGAGACCATCGCGGGCGTCGGTTGGGGACAGAGTCTGAACGGGGATGCGTTGCGCGCTTCCGCTGCGGGGTTGCCCTCCGCCACCGTAACGCCACCGCCGCGGCCCGTTATCACTCTCGAAATGCGAGGTGATATCTACATGGCCCGGAAGCAATACCGGGACGCCATCGATGTATTCCGCCAGTGCCCTACATCGGCGGTGGTCGAGAACAAAATCGGTATCGCTTACCACCAGCTCTATGAACTGAAGCTGGCCAAGAAGAGCTATGAGAAATCGATCAAATTGAATTCGAAGTATCCCGAGGCGGTCAACAATCTTGGCACGGTCTATTACGCGGAACGTAATTTCAGGAAATCCATAAAGTATTACAAGAGGGCGCTGAAACTGGAGCCATCGGCTGCCTCAATCTGGGCCAACCTGGGATCGGCGTATTTCGCCAGGCACGATTTCAAACGTGCTTCCCGAGCCTATGACCAGGCGCTGACGCTCGATCCAATGGTGTTCGACCGCCACAGCCAGTACGGCACGCTGCTGCAGGAACGCACGCTGGAGGACCGCGCCAAATTCCACATGTATCTGGCGAAGGCCTTTGCGCAAAGGGGCGACAAGGCCAAGGCGATTCTTTATTTACGAAAGGCTCTTGAAGAGGGAATCAAAGACCGTTCGAGGATTCCGGAAATCCCGGAGTTTGCTTCCATCAAGGCGGATAGCGCGTTTAAGCAACTGCTTCTCGAGAATCCCAAACCGCTATAACCGATTCGGGGAGGCTCACTGGCGTACGGCGTCCGGATGGTCCCACGGACGGTTGCGTACACCCTGATCGCGACCCTGCAATCGGTCGTACATGTGCCTCCGGCTTGTCGTTCCGAGAGACGTATTGTAGAGACTCTCCAGTCCCAGAGCATCCTTTACATCCTCTTCGAAGGTGTGAAGCGCGCGAAGCTGCTGCGCCGTCGCTGGAAGGCGGCGTCCGCTCGGAGTTTCAAGGAACATCTGGTAGCCGCCGCTGAGCAGGGTCGCAATCTCATCGCGAACGAGGATTCCCGCCTTCTCGATGTCGGGCTGGTTCTTGCCTTCGTCTCCGATCACCGCGCCAATGCCGTGCTTGGCGATTTTTATCCTGCCGTCGGCCAGTGATTGCGTGCTAAAACCCGCCCGCCTTAAAAGGTCCACACGTTCGGCAAACGTGGGGACTTTGGGCAGTTCGCGGCGAAAGAACATACCTCAAGTATAAAGCGCGAAGGGGCCCGCCCCCGCCCCAATGCGAGGAAAGAACTCGCTAAATTCGGGTAGCCCCGTTGGGCGCCCTTTCTCGAGAGCGTTGATACCATCGGCAATGATGAACGATTTGCGCTTACCCATTGCCGCCATTACCGATGAATTTTCTCCGAATCTGGCGCGTACTCTTTCTTACTTGAGAGAAATCGGCATGACCGGAGCCGAGCTGCGCGTTGTCAACGGCAAGAACATCATGGACCTGAACGACGAGGAGTTGCTGCGCGCGAGAGATCTGTTGACCGAAGCGGGACTCACGGTCGTCTCGATCGCATCGCCTCTGCTGAAATGCGTGCTCCCGAATGCGCCCGATGTAGATAGCCGTTTTCAGCACGATATTTTCGCTTCGAAGCACACGTTCGCGGATCAACCCCGTCTTGCCGAGCGAGCCTTTCAAATTGCAAAGCTGTTCGGGGCGAGGATTGTCCGGGTGTTCTCCTACTGGCGAACGGTCCGGCCGGACGAATGCTTCGAAGCGATTGCTGCCGCGCTCACTGGAGTTGCTGAGAAAGCGTCGGCAGTTGACCTGATCGTCGGTCTGGAGAACGAACATGCGTGCAACATCGGCACGGCTGCGGAATCGGCCAAAATACTGGCGGCGGTCACGCATCCCAATCTGAAGCTGGTCTGGGATCCCGCCAATGCGATGGTCGCCGGAGAGAATCCGTTCCCGCACGGCTATCGACTATTGCCAAAGGATCGCATTGCGCACGTCCACGCGAAAGACTGCCATATGGAGGGCGATAAACCCATCTGGGGCCCGCTCGGAACCCGGCATGTCGATTGGAAAGGGCAGATCGCGGCGTTAGTATCGGACGGTTATAAGGGCTACATCAGCCTCGAAACGCACTGGCCCGGTCCGAACCAGGATAAGGTCGAAGCGAGCCGCATTTGCGGATGGAATCTGCGCGGGTTGGTTTCTGCGTAACCTTGGGGACGCAAAATACATCACAGCACATTGTTAGGATGCTCAAATGACGATCACGAAGCTCGAATATGAAGACGGTACGAACCGGTTTGACCTTCCTGCCGTGCAAGCCCGTGTAGGGGAGCAGCTTGAGAAAGATGAGCGGCCGTATTTCACGTCACTGCGGCGGCGCGCGAATCACGATAACGTTCTCGTCGAGATTTCGGTTTTAGGCCGGCACTTCAGAACCGAGCGCCCAGCGCTGGAAGTCAAGACAGACGATCAACTCGCCAGTTTCGTCGTCAACGTCATCAAGAGCGTCGCAAACAAAATCGATCGCGAGCCGGCGCAATAACGCGTGCTCAATTGCATTCCCAAGGCGTCATTACTACAGCAACCATGTCCTCCCCCGCATTGCAATCGTTAGTCGCCCTGTCGGCCCGCATTGGCCGGGATTTGAACCTCGTGCAGGCCGGCGGCGGCAATACGTCCCTAAAAGAGAACGGTACGTTATGGGTAAAGGCGTCCGGCAAATGGCTGGCGCGCGCGGCGGAGGAAGATATGTTTCTTCCGGTGCCAATGACGGATATCGCCAGCAACATGGCGGCGTCCCGGGAGAGCTTTGCGGAGTACCGGACCCGATCCGGCACGGTGTTGAGGCCGTCTGTTGAGACCACGATGCATGCCGTATTGCCGCACCGTGTCGTCGTTCATGTACATTCGGTGGCGGCGATCGCGTGGTCCGCTCGATCCGATGGGCCGGAATCCATCCGTTCCCCCTTCGACGGTTTGCGCTGGACTTGGATTTCTTACATTCATCCCGGCTTGTCGCTGGCACGAAGAATCGAAGAGGAACTGCCGGGCAAACCCGACGTCCTGTTGCTGGGCAATCACGGGCTCGTCGTCGCCGGACAGGATTGCGATATGGCCGAGAGGCTGCTTCACGATGTGGAGCGCCGGTTAGCCATGAATGCCCAACCCGCGCCGCCCGCCGATAAGCAAGCCTTGGAGCGGTTAACTCGCCGTACTCAATGGTCTCCGGCGGAGGATGACGAAGTACACGCGCTTGCGACGAATATACGTTCTTGCAAAATTGCGGCTGGCGGAACGATGTACCCCGATCACTGCGTCTATCTTGGACCGGCGAGCGCGACGGTTCGCGCTGGCGAATCGATTGACCAGGCTGTGGAGCGGTACATGACGCGCTACAATTATCGCCCCTCGGTTCTTCTGGTTGAGGGCAAGGGCGTGATCACGACAAAGGATCTGAACCGGGCCGGCCGTGAGCTATTGCTCTGCCTCAAGCGAGTGGTCGAGCGCATTCCGCCGGGCGTCCCGCCGACTTACCTGGAAGACTGGCAAGTTGCGAAACTGATGAACTGGGATGCGGAGAAATATCGCATTTCCATCGCGCAGGCGCAAAGCTAGGCGCCGCCCGGAGGGTCGGCCCAGAGGACTTTCAGTCCTTGAGGCGCAAGTCCGGGCACTGTGCCAGTCGATGACGCGCAGCCAGCGCGAGTTGACGGAGATGGGGCTTGTGTCCGCGCCTGAGCGTGGCGGCAGCCAAGCGGAAACTGGAGAAAATCCGCAGCCGACAATAGTGCGTTCCTTGTTCTGCTATCAAATCGAAGCAGACCAACCCGGGGCACTCCGGATCACAGTTTGGAGTGACTGGCCGGAGTATCGGCGGTTGGTGACGCGTTACTTCGGACTTCGCATCTTGATCAAGGATCGCGCGAGTGGAGCACCGCGCAAAATCATCGAAGCCTACCGCGGACAGTCGAAAGCCGAGTCTGCTTTCCGTGATCTGAAAGATCCTCGCATACTCTCCACTCGGCCACAGTTTCATTGGACCGATCAGAAGCGCCATGTCCATGCTTTTACGTGTGTCACGGCAAATTGCTGGTCAACTGCTGCACAGACGCGCGGAACAAAAAACGGCTTTCGAGGCAGTTCTCGCCGAGTTAACAGAAGTGCGCTGCTGTCGGTATAGCAGGGGCAAGGCGATAGACCGGTGCCCCGTATATACCACGAATCAGCCGGGCATTCGAAGCGCGCCAAGAGTTTCGGCCAGTTTTCTGCGATACGCATCGAGCTCTTCAATCTGCCAGCGGACGCGTGGCGTTCCCTGGCGACCGGTCATCTCGGTGAAATAGATCCAGTTCCCTTACCTCCCCTCATGGGAAACTCCCGCTAGCATCTCCGATGGCCGCATGGCAGCAGTATTTCGAGAAATGCGATCCTCCGCGGATCTCATATCAAGCTGCCCCAAACCACAAACGACCCCATTGCGATAAGAGCTAGGCAGCCATTAAATAGCTGATCTCTATGCTCTAGATAACCGTTAGGAGTATGTTGCTTCGCGCTACTGTGAACGTACTGGTACTCCAAAATTTCGCTTTTGTCGTTGACTCCCGTCGGCATGCTTATTAAGCTTGAGTCTCAGAAAAAACCTAATGCAGCTAATAGGAATTCTGGCTAACCTGCTTGAATCCGTTAATTGCTCTTCCCGTTGATCCCTCGCGCATCCAAGCGAGCCCGCTCGATGATGAAGGCGCTTGCATGTGGGTGACTTGCGCTCCGGCTGATGCGTCAAGCGCGCACGGCTGAACTCTCGCTCGAAGTGTCTCTGGTGGGGGCTGACCCCGGTCGGCCTGCTAGAGGAATGGGGGAAGTGGAAGAATATGACGGGTACAGCACACGACGACATTTCATTAACCAGGCTAGCGGCGCGCCATTGGCGATTGATGTTGTTAGTGTTCTTCGGCTGCATCGGATTAGCTGGTCTTGTGACCATCGTGCTGCCGCGCCGGTATGAGTCGCGTTTGAAGTTGCTCGTGAATAACGAGCGGGCTGATCTGGTGATCACACCCGACAAGGGCCCATCCATGGCGCCCATCGGCGAGGTCGATGAGGCTGAGGTCAATTCAGAAATGGAGCTCCTGCGAAGCCGCGATATTCTCCAAGCCATCGTCAACGATGCGAAGCTCTATCGCCCCTACGAGAAAGGCAAGCCCCTTGCCCCTTCTCACTTGAGTGTCCAACGTGCGGTATTACGGCTGGAAAAAGATTTGAATGTGTCGGCGCTTCGCAAGACCAACATCATCGAAGTGCGCTATAGAACCGGCGATCCCGATCAGGCTGCCTTCGTGCTAAGTGATCTTACAAACCGCTACTTAACTAAACATCTCCTGGTGCACAGTGCTCCTGGAACCTACAAGTTCTTCGCCGATGAAGTCGCCAATTATCGCTCTCAATGGGAGCAGGCCCAAATGGCGGTCAGCGACTTTCACCGCCAAAAGCACCTTTTTGCGATGGACCAGCAGCAAACGGCCGTGATTGCTCGATTGGAGAGCGTGGATGCGCAGCTCAAGGATTTACAGGCAGAGATCGAGGAGCAGCACAGCCGGTTGGACCAGGACAATATGCAACTGGCGCAAACTTCGGAACGTGTCACGACGCAGGTCAAGCAGGTGCCCAATCTAATGGCGGCTCAGCAACTGGAAACCATGTTGACCGAACTCCGCAATAAGCGCATCGACATGGCGATGAAATTCAAACCAGGCGACCGCCTGCTCCTCGAACTCGATCGCGAAATCGAAAGCACGTCGCAGTCGCTTGCCGCTGTCCGGAACGGTCCCGCCGCGGAACGAACGAGCGATCTGGATACTCTCCACGAATCGTTGAAAGCCGATATCGCTCGCGGGCAGGTGGCTTTAAGCGGGCTCGAAACCCGGCGAGCCGCGGTCGCGGCTATGCGCGAGGGCTATCTTCAACAGCTCAACGGTATGGATATAGACTCCATCCAGCTTCGCGGCCTCGAACAGAACGAAAAGGAGGCCGAAGACAACTACCTCCTGTACACGCGGCGTCTGCAGGAATCGAAGCTTTCTAATTCGCTCGATCGCGAGAAGTTTTCGAACGTGGCCGTGATCGAAAAGCCGGTATCGATCCCGATTCCGGTCTCCCCTAAATTGGGTTTGAATCTGGCCGTTGGCGCCGCAATGGGCATTTTCCTGTCCCTCTTACTCGCCTTTCTTAAAGAATCCAATAACGGCGGCGCGGAAACTCAAGGTTCGTCAAGAAGCTTCTATACGGAGGGCGCTTTCCCGGCCCACGCCTCTGGCGACTAGCCGCCAACTCGGCGATGTCAACAGATGCAAATGTTCATTGTGGGGAGGCCTGTGGCCTGTGGCGGCCTGGCAGGCCGCCTGTGAATTGCTTTGTAGGGGCGAGGTAGGCCTCGCCGGCGCAACTAACTGAAATTGAGCGTAAGCGACCCAAATTGTGGAAACAAACTTCACGACTAACCAAAACTAAACCAATGCCAAAATCTCTCTCCACCGCCCTGTTCTGCTTACTCTTATTGGTTCCGTGTAGCGCCTTCGGGTCCGACGCCTTCGCCAGTCGTCAGCCGCGTTACCGCCTCCGCCCCGGTGACGTGCTCACCGTCACCTACCGGTACACCCCCGAATACAACACGACAGCAACCATTCAGCCCGACGGGTTCGTTACGTTCCCTCTCATCGGTGAGCAAAAGCTGGGCGGTCTCACTCTTGCGGACGCGCTATCTCAACTAAAATCGAAGGCCGGCGAGCGTCTCAACGACCCCGAAATCACCATCGACCTGAAAGATTTCGAAAAGCCCTATTACATCGTGGGCGGCGAAGTAGCTAACCCAGGCCGGTTTGAGATTCGTGGCCGCGTCACCGCTCTGCGCGCCATCGAAATGGCCGGTGGCTTCAAAATAACTTCGAAGGCTTCACAGGTCCTTTTGATTCGTCCCGTTTCCGGAGTCGACGCGGAAACTAAGTTGATCGATCTCAAGAAAGTGATCGATCGCCGTGACCTGAAAGAAGACATCGAGCTTCAACCGGGCGACCTCCTCGTTGTCCCCAGAACGCGGTTGGGCAAAATCGAACCTTATGTCCGGTTAGCCAATTTTGGCATGTATCTGAATCCGTTCAATCTGTAGATGGCAGGAAAACAAGATTGGAGATTGATCTAAATGGATCGCCGAACTTCTGTCGCCTGGCTGTGGTTTAGCTCGGATGTTTCAATTGCCGTGCTGGCCACGCTCGCCTGCTTGCTGCTTAAAAATGCGGCGGCGACTGAACATTCCTGGGTCGACGTGTTCGCGATGCGGATCTCGGTCAAAAACTTTCTACTGCTGGCCATCTTCCTGGTGCTCTGGACCGGCATCCATCATTTAAGTGGATTGCATGTCGATCCAAGTAAGTTGCCGAATCGGTCGGCGATGCTGCGCTCGGTGTTCGCCAGTGCGCTTGGTTCGGTATTCTTCTTGCTATTCCCCCTGTTTAGCCACGACCATTCTTCCATTTTGCTGCCCACGTTCATCTTCTTTGCTGTGGCTTTAATCGGCAGCCTGGGCGTCCGGTCACTGTTCTGGAGTCTTCCGCCACGAGTCTTAAAAAAAACTTCGCACCCTATCCGGACTCTTATTATCGGAAGCGGCCCTCTCGCGCTGCGGCTTCATCAATCGCTGGCGGCCTCCGGACCCAACCGTTATGTTGTCCTCGGCTTCGTCGATTCGCCGTCGGTGCACGTGATTCCCGGCGTCATTGCAAAGGCTCTTCTCGGGTCGTTAACTGAGCTTGAATCCATTTTGATGTCGACTCCAGTGGACGAAGTGCTCATTGCCCTCCCGCTGCGCTCTTGTTACGACCAGATTCAGCAAGCCATCAAAACTTGCGAGCGTGCCGGAGTACCGGCCGCCTATAATTACCAACCGTTCAGCCACACGCTCGGCTGCCTGCAGGTGGAAGAGCGCGCGCTCATGCCCTACATGAGCTGGCAGCCCAGCCGCATCGTCGAAGCCAAATGGCAGAAGCGCTCTCTCGATTTGTCCATATCGATCGTCGCTTTGGCCGTCCTGTCTCCCGTATTTCTGGTGATCGCAGCCGCCATCAAGCTATCCAGCCCCGGTCCCATCGTTTTTATTCAGGAGCGGTTCGGCCTGAACAAGCGACGCTTCCGGATGTATAAATTCCGGACTATGGTCGTCGATGCCGAAGCCCGCCAATCGGCTCTAGAGCGGCTGAACGAAGCACACGGGCCGGTATTCAAAATGAAGCACGATCCACGAATCACACCTCTCGGCAGATTACTGCGTAAGACTTCGCTCGATGAATTGCCGCAGTTATTCAATGTGTTGAAAGGAGAGATGTCCCTGGTCGGGCCGCGCCCGTTGCCGAATCGCGACGTCGCCCGATTCAATGACGCGTGCCTCATGCGGCGATTCAGCGTGAAGCCCGGCCTGACTTGCCTGTGGCAAGTCAACGGGAGAAGTAATACCAGTTTTGATCAATGGATTGCACTGGATCTTCAATATATCGACCAGTGGTCAATTGCACTCGACGTCCAAATTCTTGTAAAGACCGTACCAGCCGTTATAAGAGGAATCGGGGCAGCGTGAATCAATATAAGTTAAAGCTTAAGGGTCGCATGGTGTTAGTGGGAAGTCGACGTGACTAAAGCCGAAGTCGTAATTTCGGCGTCAACGCCGGATGTGTCCATCGTACTAGTGACGTGGAACTCAGAAGGCACCATCGAGCGATGCCTCACGAGTATCGAATGTCAGACGGCTGGCATTTTGTACGAGATTGTGATCGTAGATAACGCCAGCATCGATCGGACTTGCGAGGTCCTGGAATCCGAATTCACGAACCTACGTGTCATACAAACAGGCGGAAATCTCGGATTTGCGCCTGCAATGAACATTGCTATTCAGAAAGCAAAGGGTAAGTTTGTACTGCTTCTCAATCCAGATTGCTGGCTCAAAAATGACGCAATCGGCGAGATGATAGCGTTCTATAACTCGCACCCCAATGTGGGCTGCATCGGACCAAGACTTACAGACGACGATGGTGCGACGGCTACGTTCGGCGCGCGCGACTTTCCATCTCTTGCAGCCACTTTGTACCGTCAATTCGGCTTGCAACAATTATTCGCGAAAAGCAAGCGCTTTGGGTGTGAAAGCCTTGCATCGTCGGATCTAAAAACGGCGTATCCGGTACCCTGTTTAACCGGGGCGGCGATGTTTATTCCACGGTCAGTGCTCGACGAAGTGGGTTTGCTCAATGCCGATCTACCCATGTACTTCGAAGATTTGGATTACTGCGCGCGTATCGCCTGCAGCGGACGGCTACTCTATTATCTTCCCGCTGCGCACATCGGGCATTCGGGGGGCAAGAGCTTCTCTGTATCACCAGTCAGGCGCCTCCTTCTTGGCATGGAAAACGGCGAAGCGCCGTTTTTGTATTTTCGCCGTTACCGGAGTTTAATCCAGGCTGCACTGTTTCGTCTCATCATCGCGGTGAGCGCCGTATTCCGATTGGCTGGGATTTCTCTGCTACGAGTGTTGTTGTTATTAAGGCGTGATGAACGGACGCAAGCGTTCGTTCGCCAACAACGCCTACGCTGCTTTGCCTTGCTCGCTTGGGCTTTTAGTAGCAAAGAACATTTCTATGGTCTTGTTAGAAGGCAATTCGGCAAGTCCGGACCTGATGCTTCTGCTCTTTCCGCCAAGGGAGGGTCGTGCTATTGAAGATCACCATTATTATCCATAACTTCAATCGCGCACCAGCGCTGCAGGCGTGCTTACAGTCCGTCTCCGAGCAGACATATCGACCGCTGCAGGTTGTCATCGTGGATGCGGGATCGACTGACCAATCAGTAGAAACGATTCAAAAGGCCGTCGCATCGCTGCGTAAAAAGAATATCGAAGTCCTTGCGGAAGAATGTCCTCGAATGGGAGTAGCAGCATCACGCAACTATGCGGCACGGCGCGCGACGGGTGATTACCTGTGTTTTCTCGACAACGACGCGACCTTTGCTGACGATTACGCTGTTAGCGCTGCCGCTGACGCGCTTCGGCAGGACGAAAGGCTCGCTATCGTGGCATTCCGAATTTTCCTTCGGGATACCGGCCGTCCAGATCCGTCGGCGTGGGTGTTTCGACGCCCTTTAGCAAAATGGTTCGACCGTCGGTTTTCGACGTTTATATTTGCGGGTGGTGGTTGCTGCATTCGAGCGAAGGCATTTTGGACCTGTGGCGGATTTTGGGATCACCTCAAGTACGCTCGCGAAGAGGAGGAGATGGGAATGGCTCTGATTCACTTTAATTGGAAAATTTCATATCTGCCTTGTTCAAGCATAAAGCATTATCCGGATCAACACGGCAGATCATCACTTTCCCAACGTAGGCGCATAGAACTCCGAAACGGACTGCTGGTAATGTGGCGCAGATTGCCGTTGGTTGTGGCTATACCTGCGATGACTGGTCGTGTTGTGAGCATGTGTCTACGAGCATCCCTTACTGAACAGCAAGAACTTCGAGGGCTCTTTGTTTCAATCGCAGAGGCGTTTGTTGAATGGAAACACCATCATCTGCAGCGAGTGCCGATAAGTATCGGATCTGCGTTTCGTTATTGGGCACTGCATAGAGTGCGGTAGCACCAGTCTGAGTGTCAGAGGATGCGTCAGAGTTGGAATGACACAGCGGCGCGTTGGAGTGAAATGAAAACAACTACTAGAATCACTATTCTTGGTTGCCCGTTCGATTCTATATCCTTCACGGAGACAGTAGAGCGGATACAGCAGTCGGTTCTGACCGGCAACTTTTTACAAATCGTGCCCGGCAGCGTCGATTTCGTCATGAAATGTATACACGACGAAGGTTTTTCCGACGTGCTTCGTAAAGCCCATCTTGTCATTGCGGATGGTGTGCCTATCGTCTGGTCGGCAGCTCTACTCGGAACACCATTGCGTGGGCGAGTTAGCGGCACAGAGTTGGTGTGGAGTTGTGCCGAGATATCGATGGAGACTGGCTGCCCAATCGCCCTAATCGGTGCCATGCCCGGAGTTGCATCTAAAGCGGCGCGCCAAATGGAAAGGCGTTATCCGGGAGCACGCTTGCATACCATTCCAACACCCTATCCGCTCACTCACGAGAATAGTATTCAGATAGCTGAGACCATCCGCGCCTCAGGCGCTCGAATTGTTTTGGTGGCATTGGGGGCCCCACGTCAGGAGAGATGGGTTCAAGAGTATCTGCCTGCTTGCGGTGTGCCGGTTGGTATTGGCGTGGGTTCAGCGTTCGACATCATCAGTGGCAAAAAACCGCGGGCGCCGAGATGGATGCAAGACCTTGGGCTTGAATGGTTACATAGAACTTTACTCGAGCCAAAGCGTCTCGGACGCCGATATTTCATTGATGACATGCCGTATCTCTTTCACCTTGCCGGAGAAGTGGCGCGGCGGCGGATTCAAATGCTAGGAGATCGAGCATGAACCAACTCAGAGCTCTGGTAACAGGCGGCTGTGGTTTTGTGGGCCGTCATTTTGTGAACAAACTCCTTGATCTGGATTATCACGTCACCATTGTTGATAATCTGTCATCTGGCCTGAGCCTTGAGGCGTGGCCAGTTCACCTTGCCATTTCGCCACAAAAGCGACAAAACGTCGCTTTCTATCTTGCAGATGTTCGATCATTTTGCCGTGAGATTAGCCCGGCCTTTGATCTGATCGTGCACCTTGCTGCGGTGGTCGGCGGCCGCACAACCATAGAAGGCGATCCTCTGGCAGTTGCAACGGATCTGGCCATCGATGCCGATATGTTCAATTGGGTGGTGGGGAAAGTTCGCCCTAAGAAGCTAATCTATTTTAGTTCATCAGCAGCCTATCCAATTTCGCACCAGACAGCGGAATTCAACCGTCCATTACCTGAAAACTTAATCTCTTTCCGGAGCAACTTGGGCGTTCCCGACTTGACGTACGGATGGGCAAAACTGACTGGCGAATTCCTTGCTAGCTTTGCAGTGGAAAAATATGGCGTGGATGTCAATATCTACCGTCCTTTTTCTGGATATGGAGAGGACCAAGACCTCAGCTACCCCTTCCCCAGTATCGTCAGAAGAATCGCGAACCGGGAGTCGCCGCTTGTCGTATGGGGTAGCGGACGGCAATTGCGCGATTTCATTCACATCGACGATATAGTCGATGCCGTCTTGGCGTCGAAGGATAGACTTTCTCCCGGCGAGGCGTTGAATTTGGGATCTGGTATCGGCACATCTTTCGTTGAGCTCGCCGCTATCGCATGCAGCGTTTTCGGACATTCTGCGAAAATTGCAAATGACTCTAGTAAGCCCGAAGGCGTTTTTGCGCGTGTAGGCGACTGTTCGCGGATGTTTCAGTTCTACGTTCCTAAGATAAAGCTTGACCAAGGCTTGGAGCGGGCCTTTAACTTTCAGATGGCACTGGCGCATTAATTCACCGCCCAGATGATTACGTCATGGTCCCAGTACGGTCGAAGAGTTTCCAGAATACGCCTTTCTCATGCCGTGGTGGGCGGTTGGGCTGCGGCGGCTTTGTGCGCAGCAACCTACATGAACGAGCTGGATATCCTGGTCGGTGTTGTTGGGTTTTCCTTGCTTGTCTTCTGGTGCTTGATACGGCCGGAATCAGCCCTCATTGTGCTCATCTCTGCCTCGGTCGTCCTTCCCGTAGAGGTTTCCGTGCACTATGGATCTATGCCGCGCATAAGTCCCATTCGAATCCTACTTGCGGCTATGTTTTGCGCGGAACTATATCGGCTGTTTGTCCTGGGAAGAAAGATCGGAAGGCTTTCCGGTGTCCCTTTGTTTAGATGGATTGTTGCACTTCTGATTTACAAGGCCTCAGTGTCGTTGATCTCAATCGATCTCCAGCGAAGCTTTATTTCCGTGGCATCGATGATTGTTGAGTTCATGTTTCCGTTTTATCTGTTATGGATTTATATTGAACAGCCTGGTTTTTGGTCGAAGCTGCGCAAGACCCTGTACGTTGTAGCCGTTGTCGTGTGTGTGCTGGCGTTATTGGAGGAAATAACTCGCGCCAATCCCTTAATCAATTTCTTGGATGGTGAACAGCTTGAAGTTCGGGCCGGTTTGTTGCGCGTCCGGTCGACATTCTTTCATCCGATCGCCCTCGCCTGTTTTATCAATTTGCTCATGCCATTGGTTTTGATAGATTTATTTAGCGCAAAAGCAATCGGTCGTAAATGTGCTCTATTTGCTTTTAGTCTCTTGCTCGTGTTGATTTCAGTGATGACGGTTAGTAGAGTACCCTTGCTACTATTGACCGTCGAAATCGCTATTGTGTATGCGTCGTGGCTGCGTGTGCAGGCGCGATCGTTGCTGCTGCGCGCTTGCTGCATCGGTATCGTTATTAGTGGTATATTGTTCGCGGTAATGCAGAGTGAGACGCTATCTTCAATGGTAAAGAAGGATATCAATCCAAATCATATCAGCTATGGCCAGGTTAACGAAGCGTCCTCAGAATATTATCGTATCGCGCTGCTTGAGGCAGTTGTTAACAGACTACAAGGGTGGCGCTGGATAATAGGAGTCGGGCCGGGAACATTTCAAATTGCGGATGTGGAAGCGAGTTACGACGGCTACGACCACATACTAACGGCGCCTGATAGTCACTATATTAGGGTCCTACTAGAGCTTGGCATTCTCGGAGTCATACTGTCTGCGATTCTTGGAGGTAAGGTCCTTACGCTGTGTTGGCGGGCAATATGCCGTGTAGACTCGATGGATAAGGTCAGTGCCATTGGGGCAGCAGTCGCAGTTGCAGCATTCTTCGCTGTCAACGCCACCGTGAGCATGTTTGGCATTTTCCCTTTGTCAAATTTGTTTTGGCTACACGTCGCAATTTGTGCGCATATGATAAAGAGCCGAGGAATCGACAGATCGACCGTTGTTGTCGCAAGGCGAATCGAGGTACCAGGTTGACGGTGTCTGCCGAGAATATTCCGTGCCCTGCCTCCGACCGGACCACGCGCTCCGTTGCTCATAATTCGCTATTAAATGGAGTCGGAAGTCTACTGCCACTGCTTGTTGGTGTGTTGGCGATCCCCTACACGATCCACGGCCTCGGCACTGCTCGCTTCGGTATTCTCTCCCTAGCCTGGATGGTTCTGGGGTATTTCACAATGTTTGACTTGGGGCTGGGACGGAGCGCAACCCGTTTTTTGGCCGAAGCTCTCTCCGCAAATCAAAGATATCGAGTGCCAAGTCTCTTTTGGTCGGCAATTGTACTGCAGGTGGCTTTTGCACTCATATTAGTTGGCTTTCTGCTTCCATACTATTCTACCCTTGTTAGGAGGTTTGTTGGAGTTGCTCCGGCGCTACTGCCCGAGACCAGTGTTGTTGTGCTATTGGTCATCGTTTCCATCCCGGTAATTCAGCTTACAACTGCGTTCCGAGGAATAGTCGAATCCACTCAACGGTTTGACTTAGTTAACATCATCTGTTGCCCAAGCAATTGCGCTACTTTTCTGATTCCCGTCCTGGCAATCCATTTTGGGTGCACGCTGCCGGCAATTGTAGTGCTTCTTCTATTGAATAAATTGCTGGGTCTTCTGGCATATGCAGTGTGTGCCTTCATAATATTACCTGAAGCAAGAGAATTCCGGCTCCCGCGTTGGCTTGAGTGTAAGCAGTTATTTGGGTTTGGTGGATGGGTAACGGTGTCCAGCGTACTGGGGCCTTTGTTTAACTATTTCGAACGGCTCGTCATAATTTCTTATTTATCGATAGAAATGTTTGCTTATTATTCTGCTCCATTGGAAATGTTAGGCAAGACCGTCGTTATCGCTTCAAGTGTATCGGCGGCCTTATTTCCGATCTTCAGTGGATATAAGTCGACTGTTTATGCTGCAACAGACACATTCATACGTCCTTTGAAGTACGTCTTGTGGGTGATGTCTGCACTAGCCATCATTCTGGTTGGAACGGCAACGCCTCTGCTTTCCATTTGGCTGGGGCAGAACTTTGGTGTTCACGGAGCACAACCCTTTCGGATTTTGACGTTGGCTTTCCTCCTCAACGGGCTCACTTACATACCATGGTCAGCAATTTTGGGCCTAAACCGACCGGAGTGGAAGGCGAAGCTGGATCTATGCCAATTGCCCATATACGTCGCATTATGCCTTATCGTCATTCCGCGCTACGGACTGCCGGGCGCTGCGATTTGCCGACTGGTCTTTACAGGCGTCGACTTCGCCTGGCTATTGTTTCTTGGTATGCGGCTTCTCGGGCTGAGATCGAGAGAAATCAGGTCGAAATTAGGTAGTAGCGCCATCCTCAGTGTCGCTGCTATTTCCACCACGCTTCTTTTGGCGTTTTGCGGATTCCGGTCGGTGCAGACGTTCGTTGGTGCCGTTGCGATAGCTGCAGTTTATATCTGTTCCGTCGTTTGGCTGGCTACCGATGAGACTGACCGGAATTTCGCAGCTAAAGTGTGGAAACGAATGGCATTTCAGGTTCGATAAAAAGTATATGACGCGGAAAGTAGGCTGTTTAAGGCGTAACAGACGCAAAGACGTAGGCGCCCAAATCCCAGTGGGGCCAAAGGCGGGGGGTTCCATCGAGATCCTTCAGTTCCGGAAACGACGGCGCACCTCGGCCGATCGCTGGGCTCGAAGGACTCAGGTGGAAGTTTCCGTCAGGTGCATCAACAAATAACGGGTCGCGCGAAAATGATGTAGGGTCGACTGTCCACCCGATCACATTGCCATACCAGTCATTGTGGTGTTCCAATAGAGCAGACGTGCCGTCAACCCCTAATGCCGCTTCCCGATTTCCAGCACTAATGTTGTTAAACGAAGTGACGTCGGTGCTCGAACGCTCCACTTTGATGCCGATGTCAGTTCCCCATACTGTGTTGTCGGCAATCGTCGCACGACTTTGACGAATTCTTATTCCTGGGTGCTCATACCTGCCAGCCCGCGTATCGAAAACTAAATTTCCTCGAATCCAGATCATGCTACTGCTGCTGCTCCACACCCGCAGTGCTTCTTGGTCGATCGTATCCCGACCGCACGTGTTACGCAACACATTGTCTTCGATTCTGACCTCTGCTGGGTAATTGAAGATGTTCAGTTCAGAGACATTGATTCCCATAGCGCCCACGTTTTGGATCGTATTTCGGGAGATTTCTGAAGGATCGTATCCCTGCGGACGCCAGAACATAATGCCACTCATTTCTGTATGGATGTTTCCCGCAATGTGGTTGTCTACGATGGAGGATGCAAAGCCGCCGCGGTCAATTGCAATGGCGGTCGAGTCGGCTCCGCTATTCATCCTCCGAATACTTAAATAGTTGTTCCGGATTGTCCAACCATCTCCGACAGACGGATTTGTGTTGAGAATGTGAATGCCATAGCCCATAAGGCTTTCGTCTGAAGTTGCCGGCGCACTGAAGCCGTGCCAGTTCCAGTCCCAGATTGTGCAGTCGTGGATGCTCCCGTGCTTCGCTCCGCCATTTGCATGAATGGCATCGACCGCAATGTCGTGAATCGTGACGTGATTGACCACCCAATTGTTGGCTCCGTACATAGCAATGCCAAAATCCGCAAATTCTATTTCAAGATCCTGAATATTTATATAGCTGACCCAAGCCCAGCCAATGCCGACTCGCGACGATAGTTCGATGCTTGAGAGCCCCGGGTTGGTGTCGAGGTATACAAAAATGCGATGCGTACTTGGTTGGTATGTCCAATCCCACGCGGCTTGGAGGTCCTGTATGCTGACCTTTCGGGTTGCTCCGATGCCGCTATGAAAGAGTACCTTCGGTTCCCAATCCGCAGACGTGAACCAAACGCCCGATCCTGTGTTCGTCCACTTGTCCGACCCAGTGCGTGAGAGGGAGCCAATGATCTTCGGGGCTGCCCCGCTGCCAAATGCCCCGACCGTGATTGGCGCCACCGAGTTTCCGGACGAACTTAGGTTTAGTGTTTCGCGCCACTCATCACCTCGCCTAAGTAAGATTTGGTCGCCCGCCACAAAGGATTGACGCGAAACCTTTGCCAGTGTTCTCCACGGAGAATATTCGGTGCCGGCGCTATTGTCGTTTCCGTGAGTGCTGGAGACGTAGTATGTTGTCCCCATGCAAGGGGAATATACTGTCAACGCCAAGGCCGCTAGCCGGATGCATGCGATGTATATTCGATTCACAGAAACATTTGTGAATCGGACTTAATATCCGTCTTATACAGAAAAATCTGATGTTTTAATTCTACCGAAGTACCGTTGGCCACACATGAGGTGCGCACTCATTTGCCAAGTGCCCCACGGCACGCAAACAGAGTAGAGATCTGCAATCCGCTTCGGCACTGCTGGTACCAACTCTGCCAAGTGGAATTTCCGGCGGCTCCGGCAGGGGATGATCGCGAACGATCTCCTGCTGTCGATTCTCGGAGGTTCGCTCCCGCTCTTCACCCCACCTCGCCCACCTGCCCCCGGCGTTCCTTAGAAAACATCCCTGGGCTAGGTGGATACGGTTCAACCACTTAAGTCTTTGAGAGCGATATAAGGAGTTGCCGGAATTTGAACCTGGATGC
>KB906767.1:970628-2841116 GCA_000381625.1 Bryobacterales bacterium KBS 96 | reverse complement strand
CTCCAGTTCCTCATCTGTGATTTCGAACAGCAATACTCTCCGGCCAATACGCAAGAGAAGCACCTGGTCCACATGCTCGCCCAATTGCAGTACCGGCTGCACCGCATCATGGCGACCGAGCACAACCTCTTCGCCATCGGCCTGGCTGAAAATTCCGACCTTTGGGACGTCAATCATCCCGAAGCCCAAGCCGCATTCGTTCTCGCCGAAACGCTGCGCCGCTCAAAAGACCCGCTGCTCACGTTGTCCATCTATGAACAGCGCCTCATGCGCCAGTACGATAAGGTGCTCAAGATGCTGCGCGAGGTTCAGGCCGAGCGCAAAGCCCAGGAAGCACGCGAGCAGGAAGCGATCTACGAAGTCGGCATGTGCCATCTGGTCGCCGGTAAGGAGTTCTCGCCGGCTAAGTTTGGCTTCGTTTGTTCAAGCGAGGAAGCCGAGACGATCCTGAAGCGCAAATGGACACTCGAACACGCCAACAACGCCCATACCTGGAACTTCGATCGCGAATCCTGTACGCCCGCTCTCGCTTTTGCTGCGTAACTCCCAATCTGAGCCGGGAAGCGTCAGCGGCCGGTGGCGCACGTCTTCAGCGTGCGGCGGCGTACTTCAGTTCGCCGTGCTGCGGAATCGCCGGGCGGCCATCCACCGTGCGATTCACGCATTCACGGTTAGGAAACCGGCCTGCCGTCCGCGTCGATGTGATGAATGTTCGTGACTCCGGGCAGTTCGAGAGTCTGCTCGATAGTAGACCGGTCTCCGACGATCACCCAGACGAGTTTTGCAGGGTCGATAAGAACGCGAGCCGCTTCGTTGATTTCCGCGGGCCGGAGGCGTTCCACTTTGCCGGCGTAGGTCTCCCAGTAATCGTCCGGCAACTGGAATTGCAGCATATCGCTGATGGCGCCCCCAAGGGCGTTCATGGTTTCGAAGGAGCCGGGCAGTTCCAGGACCTGCTGCTGCTTCACGCGGGCGAGTTCCTGGTCCGAAGGCGGGCGGGTTCCGACGATCTCTCGAAACTCCTTGTTCATTTCAGCCACGGATTCTTTCGTCTTATCCGTCTGAACGGAGGCGTACGCGAAGTAGGCGCGCTGGCCCCTCGCGCCGTAGAGGACCGATCGCGCGCCGTACGACCAGTGCTTCTCTTCACGGAGATTCATGTTGAGCCGGCCGCTGAAGTTGCCGCCGAGGACATTGTTCAGAGTCTCGAACGCGACTTCCTGGGGAGTATTTGGTGGCGCTGCGATCGTCCCCGCAATAATCAGCGATTGCTGCGCTCCGGGTTTGTCGATCAGGTAGATTTCGGCAGTCTGCGGCCCGCCGACGCGATCGACGTTCTTGTTGGGCGCATCGCCCTGCTTCCAGCGCGAGAACAACGCTTCGAGCTTGGGCTTGATCTCGGACATGGTTGTGTCGCCGGCGATAACCAGCGTGGCGTTCCCCGGCTTGAACCATTCCCGGTGGAGACGCACCACGTCTTCGCGTGTCATATTTGAAACGCTTTGTTCGGTTCCCGAACCGGTTAGCGGGAGCGAATACGCATGTCCGCTTCCATAGAGCAGTGGCGGAAGAACACGGAGCGCCATCTGCACGGGCGTGGATTTCTCGTTGTCGATTGCCGCGAGTTGCAGGCTCTGCTGCCGTTTGAAATCGGCTTCCGGAAACACTGGGTTGAGAACGACGTCGGCGTATAGGTCGAGCGACTCGTCGAGTTTCGCTTTGAGCGCGGAAAGAAAGACTGTTGTGAAATCGAGATTGGACCCCGCGCTCAGATTCGCCCCGAGCAACTGGGCTTCATCGCTGATTTCGAGCGCTGTCCTTCGTTCGGTGCCGCTGGTCAGCAGCGCGGACATCAGGCGGGCTGCGCCCGGCGCGCTGAATTGGTCGGCCGCAAAACCGGCGTCCACTTCGAGCCAGAAGTTGACAACCGGAATTTCATGACGCTCGGCCAGTACGATTTTCAGTCCGTTCGATAGAGCATCCCGTTGCAGCGCCGGCAGCTTCAACGCTGGGGCGTGGCCAAGGGAAGGCGCCTGGGAGCGACTGGTTCCGTTGCCTTCCGCCTTCAGCGCCGGAAACGGGAGAACCGACAGGACGTAGACCCCATCGCTGAGCCAGGCGGCCGCTGCGTTCTTCAGATCGGCGGCGGTTGCGTTTTGGACGCGCGCAAGTGTCTGCTTGTAGGCATCGGGAGAGCCGAGATAAGTTTGGCTGCGAGCGAGGATGTCCGATTTGCCGCCGAATCCACCGACGCGTTCGATGCCGCGGATGAAATTGGCCATGAACTGAATTTTCGTGCGCTCCAGTTCCTCGGGTGTGGGGCCGTCTTGCAAGAAACGGTTCAGCTCCTCGTCGATGGCGTGTTCGAGCGCTTCTACATCATGGCCGGCCTTCGCGGTAGCCATGATGGCGAATTGGCCGGCTATTTCGCGCTGGTCGACAAAGGCGAAGGCATTAGTCGCGATCTGATCGTCATAGACCAGGCGTTTGTAAAGACGCGAAGATTTTCCCGAACTGAGCACGGACGACACCAGGTTCAAGTAGTCGGAATCGGCGCTGCCGTATTGCGGCACGTTCCAGACCTTGTACACACGGGCGAGCGGCACGCGGTCCTGAACCGTTTCGCGATGTTCGCCGGTCATCTTCGCGGTCCAGACCTGCTTGTGTGCGACGGGCGAGCCGGGCGGGATGCCGCCGAAATACTGCGCCACCTTTGCCTTCGCGCATTCGAGAGTGACATCTCCGGCGATCGCGAGAACGGCATTGGATGGTCCGTAATAGGTTTTGAACCAATCCTTCACGTCGTCGAGAGATGCCGCCGTCAGGTCTTCCATTGAGCCGATGACGGTGTGCGAGTAGGGGTGGTGCGCCGGATAGGTCGCCTTAGTGATGAGTTCATCGGCAACTGCGTAGGGCTGGTTTTCACCCTGCCGCTTCTCGTTCTGAACAACTCCGCGCTGCAGGTCGAGAACTTCCTGGCTAATGGTATTGGAGAAGTGGCCCATCCGGTCGGATTCGGCGAAGAGCGCAAAATCAAACGCGGAGACCGGCACGTTCTCGAAATAGTTGGTCCGATCTTCGCTGGTCGTGCCGTTGAGGTCGGTGGCGCCGATGTGCTCCATTGCTTCGATATAGCTTCCGCTCAGATGCTCGCTGCCGCCGAACATCAGGTGCTCGAATAGATGAGCGAATCCGGTTTTGCCGGTCTTTTCGTTCTTGGAGCCGACGTGATACCAGACGTTCAGGGCAACGATGGGCGCCTTGTGGTCCTCGTGGACAATAACCGTTAACCCGTTGGGCAGAGTGAACTTGTGAAAGGGAATCTCGATGGTTTGCACTTGCATGGCGTAAAGCGTGGGACGGACGCGCCGTCCCTGGCGGCTCTCAGGCGCCGAAAACCAATTTCCAGCACGGGCGGCGGTTCGCCATTGCCACGATAGCATGCAGTCGCCGCTATTTTGCCGCTAGACCGCGTCGCCGGAATGGGGTCCGTCCCCATCGCAGCGCTGAAAATCGGGGTTTTCTGGGAGAGATGGGAATGTCTTTTCGCCGACTCATCTACGGATGCTGGTGTCAATGGCGTGGCTTGGAATGCGGGGCCGGAAACGGCCGGGAAGGGCGTTACCGTTTCCAGCGGGGCCTCATCTGCGGATGGCCCAGCTAGCTAAAACCGCCGGATTCGATAGCGTCGTTGCGTTTCCAGAGGAATGCGTAAGCGAGCTCCAATCCTTTAAGCCTCAAGTGCTCGTGGCGCCGGCCCAAGCGCTGCTTGCCGCCGCGCACGCTATTTTCGCTGGCGATTTGTTGCTTGAGTCCATCGATGTGGCCATATTCGTCCTGATTCAGATCGGCGATACCCCTGTGCCTCCGCCCGAGCGCGATCTGATCTGGCGTGCATTCCGAGTGCCTGTGTATGAGTTGTACGTCGATAGCGAGTCGAATCTACTCGCCTCGGAATGCGAGGCGCACGATGGCTGGCACCTGCGCAGCCCGAACCTTCAGTTCTTTCTCGAAGGCCGCGAACTCTTGCTGTGTTGTCCCCATCAGCCGCCGATCCGCACGGGCCTTACCGCGAGTTGCACCGACGGCCGGTGTGCATGTGGGGATATAGCGCCGCTCTTACGCGCCGTCACCGAGAACTTCAAGTCGCTGGCTGCCAGCGCCTCGTAGCTCCGGCAAGCCAGGCGCTGTCGGGAAGGGAGCGCCCATGGCCCACCGGCAGCGGAATCGGATGAAGACCTCTTTCGACCCGCGCACTCACGTGCGGCGGCTCCGTTTCTTAGGTTGCCTCCACTCAGAGCCGCCTCGCGTGAGCGAGCGGGTTTTTCGGAGGCCGTGTAACGCCCGGTCACCTGCACCGAACCGCGACCGTCAGGGAGCGGACGTCTTCAACAGAGCGGACGTTTTTACCGGCGCCTTCCAGACAGTCGCAGTTCGCTTTACAGAACAAAGTCGATCGCATATACTCGACACATGGCTTTAGCCGAGCGTGCTCGAGCTGTTACTCCTATTGCGATAGACCGTCGCGCGGCCGACAATCTGCGTTTTATCCGCGACACCATGGAGCGGGCCTCCGCCTTCACGGCGGTCCCCGGATGGGGCGGCGTCGCCATCGGGTTCACGGCGCTCATTGCCGGAACGGCGGCCGCGGGCCGCACGCTCGACCAGCAATTCTTTGTCTGGTTGGTGGAAGCGCTACTGGCCATCGCGGTGGGAGGCCTGGCCCTCCGGTGGAAGTCCCGGCGTGTGGCCTTGCCGATGTTTTCGCGGCCCGCACGGCGAGCGCTAGTGAGCTTTGCGCCCCCGCTACTTGCCGGGGCAATGCTGACGACCGTTCTCTATCATCTGCATGCTTTGGGCGTCATTGCCGGCCTGTGGCTCCTGCTGTATGGAGTGGCCGTGATGACGGGCGGCGCCTTTTCAGTGCGGATTGTGCCGGTGATGGGGCTTTGCTTTATGATCCTCGGAGCCGCGGCGCTACTGCTTCCGCCAAGCTGGGGCAACCTGTTCATGATCGCTGGATTTGGGGGATTACACATTGGATTCGGATTGGTGATTGCAAGGAGATACGGTGGCTAAGTCGTCGGCTGCGCGGGCGGAAGCGCCCCAGAAGGTTCGAACCCCCAAAGCGGGCAAGCTGACCGCCGAACAGGCGATGGATCAGGCTCTGCCGCACCTGGATCGCATTATTCACGAGCGCATGCGGCTCGGCATCGTTAGCGCGCTCGCCGTAAACGATTCGCTTACATTTAATGAGCTTAAGAGGCTGCTCCAGACGACCGACGGCAATCTGAGCGTACATGCGCGCCGCCTCGAAGAGGCCGAATATATCGCGTGCACGAAATCGTTCGAGGGGCGGATGCCGAAAACGGAATACAAGTTGACCCCCGGCGGCCGCAGGGCGTTCGAGCGATATCTGAATCACATGGAAGCGCTGATCCAGGCAATGAGGGAACGGTGATGTTTAAGTTCGGTCTGCCAGCCTAACCGTTCCCCAGCGCAAATTTTTTTGGAGGAATACTTTATTATGCAAAGTAGTTTGCATTTGGCGATTATCATGGATGGCAACGGCCGTTGGGCGCAGTTGCGCGGATTGCCTCGCCTTGCCGGACACCGTGCCGGCGAACGCGCTCTGCGGCTGGTCGCGCAAGCCGCTCCGGATCTGGGCATTCGCACGCTGACGGCGTATGCGTTTTCCGCCGACAATTGGAAGCGTCCGGCCGCCGAGGTCTCCGGATTGATGCTGCTGCTCGAAACTCATCTGGCGAAACAGGCCGAAGTCTGCCTGCGCCATGGCGTGCGGCTGAGCGCCATCGGCCGCCGCGACCGGTTACCCGATGGCGCTCGCCGGGCGATCGACAACATCGAAGCTGTGACTCGCGATGGCGCGCGGCTGCATTTGCGGCTCGCCATCGATTATTCGAGCAGAGATGCTCTGATGAACGCCTGCCGCAAGCTGGATGGGCATCCCGACCGGCAGGCTGTCAGTGCCTCCCTCGACAGTCCCGACGTCGACCTGCTAATCCGCACTGGCGGCGAACAGCGGCTTAGCGACTTTCTGCTTTGGGAATGTGCCTACGCGGAATTGCTGTTTACTCAGTGTTTGTGGCCCGACTTCGGTCCGCGTGAACTCGAGTCCGCGGTTGCGGAATTCCGCCGGCGCGAACGCAGGTTCGGAGGCCTTCCTAATTTGGGGAATAGCGTCTCGCAGCTATCGATAGAGAACAGCGCTGTTATACAGTCGAGGGGATGACTCGTCGAAATCTTTTGAGCGGTGTGGCCGCTTCGGCGCTCGCGGGCGCGGCGGCACAAGCGGCGGAAGGTCAGGCCGCCAATGTCTATCTCGAACTCAAGTACTACCAGCTTCACAACAGCCCGGAGGATCAGAGCGAGCACTTGACCGGCTTCCTTCGCGACAGCTACGCGGCTGCCGTTGCAAAGGCAGGTGGAAAACTGATCGGCGCTTTCGGCAATCACATCGGCATGGAAGCGCCATACGTGATCGCGTTGACTGAGTACGATTCGCTTGGCGCCTTCCAGACGACGATTGAAAAGCTAAAAGGCGACAGCCATTACCAGCATGCGCTGTCCGCGCTGACGAGCAGGCAAGGCTATCCATATCAACGCGAAGAGTCCAGCTTGCTGAGAACGTTTGACGGTTTTCCCAAACCGCTTGTCAGTGATGCGCCGGAACGCCATTCGCCGCGAGTCTTCGAGTTGCGTCGCTATGAATCGCCGACGGAAGTGACGCTCGCGCGAAAGCTCAAGATGTTCAACGGAGGCGAGATCGCGATTTTCCAGAAGCTCGGGATGCGCCCGATTTTCTTTGGCGAGACGATTATCGGACCACACATGCCCAATCTCGTTTACATGCTGTCGTTCGACGACCTGGCTGCCCGCGAGGAACTATGGCGCAAATTCGGTTCCGATCCCGATTGGAAGAAGCTGAGCGCGCCACCCGACGTCCACGACAGTGAAATTGTGCTGAACATCAGCAACGCGATTCTGCAGCCGCTGAAATTCTCCCCGATTCGTTGATTTGAAAACGCTCGCTATCCCAATTGCCCGAAATAGAACATAAGCGCGATCAGCGCCGCGACGAACAGACACCAGCCTGCAAGTTTTCGAAAGCTTGGCGTGGGATGCTCCCGTAACAGTTTGACTCCAAGCGGGACAAGTGCAATGCAGAGTCCGCCTGTCGCGACAACCGATGTCGGCGAACTGCCCTTCAGGACGCCGATCATGAGGGCGGACATCAGGCCCAATGCAATGGATCGGAGCAGTCTCATTGTGCCGGAGAGATAGGCTCCGATCGCGAGAACGATCCATCCGAACAAGATGGCGGCAGTGAGGCCGCTGACAATTTGAAAGGCTCCATAGGAATCGGCGACAGCCTGAGTCGCAAGATGCAAGTCTTGAACCCGCACCAGTTGGAATGCAAGGTGATCGACGCCAGCATGAAATGTGCGGGCGAAAAGTCCGAAGATAACGAGGGTTCCACCCCATAAAGCCCAGTGTGGCCTCTTGAGTCCAATCAACCTGGCAAGCGTGGCGATTGCTGGCCACATCAGAATGTTGCCCGCGAGAAAACAGCTATACGAGGCCGTCATCAGCGTGGGGTGCTGTTGAAAGGCAGCAAGCTGTTTGGGAAAGAAAAAATTGAACTGGATGCGGAGGAGCACTCCAGTGAAGAGCAGCAGAGGCCCCAGGATCATCGTGGTCCCGCCGATCCAACGTCCGGGAAACCAATAGCCGTCGCTGTTCAGGCCGCCTTCGGCGTGTGTGAAATCAGTCGTCTTGGATGTTGCCATCGCGCTGACCATGGTACGGCGTCGGCAATCCTAATGTTTCACGTGAAGCGGCCCGACTCATCCACGCGATGCGGCTCTGTATCAAGGCAATCTCGAAACGGACCCTGCCGCCCGAGAGCGCGCCGGTTGCGCCATTCCATTAACTCGCCGGATGCCTTGACCGTCGAGCGCGGCATTGTTACCATACGATTGCGGGGTGGAGCAGTCAGGTAGCTCGTTGGGCTCATAACCCAAAGGTCGGTGGTTCAAATCCATCCCCCGCAACCAAACGGTTCAAGGGTTTACAGATCTTGTTGCCCGACCAGATTCCTATCAACTCCCAGTAGCCGCAATTGAGGCCTGCGATTATCGAAGCGGCTATTTCCTTCCGAACTGAAAAACGATTCCAGCCGAAACCCGCCCGTTATCCTGCCTCTGGTTGTAGAAGCGAGTCATCAGGTAATCGATCTCGAAGAGGCGAATTGCGATCCGGTGGCTAACAGTCAGGTCCAGACCGGCGCCCGGAGCAACCGCCAGCGCGGTGTTAGACCGGGATGTGTGCTCGGGAAGAAGCGTCGGAATCGGCGTAAAGATGGAAGAACCGTTAATGTCGCCGTTAATGTGAGCCACTCCGACCAGAACGTGAGCGAACGGAACTACTCGTCCGAACCGCCGGGACGAGAAGCGTGGTCCAAACGTGAATGTGTGGAGTTTCGTGATAATGGCAGGTCTAACCGGGCTATCGGTCAGACATGAAAAAGCATTGGAAATCGAAGAAGCAGAACACAAGAAGCTTGGTTGGGGCATTCCATACAATCCGCTTGCATCGAAATCTACGCCGAACCAGCGATTGACGTTCTCCGTAACCGTGGTGTCCCAGCCATACAGGTTGAAGTTTAGATTTCGTTGCTCCAAGACAAAATCCGGCACGCCTACTACTTGGGAGTCCTCGGCTCCGCTTGCGTGAATACGCGCGTAAGAACCCCCAACGAAAACCGTGAATCTCGGAATAGCCTCAGCGGACGAGTCGTTCGCTGCCGGTGCGGAAGGGGTGACTTGGCGCGATATCGGAGGGGATTGGACCGGCGCCACGGGAACCGTGCCCTCCTCCCTTGCCGCCATCTGTTTGATAGTGTCTTCTGAGACCCCAGCTTTCATCATTGCGTCGGTAGCCGCGGGGGTGAGGTCAAAGCTTACCTGGGGGGCCATCGCGATAACACGCGCAAGTTCATCCGGGCGAACACCGGCATGTACGAGTGCAATGATTCGCTCATCCGTTAACGGTCCGGATCTCGGTTGTATACCCTGCGCGGCAATGGAAAGCACGAAGGCGGAAAAAACTAATGTAAATCGGAATAACCTCATAGTTTATGTCTATATGCACGGCTGAGTCCAAAATAGCAGCTCTCGACTTTCCTTAATTTGTCGCTAAATTGGCTCTTTTGCTGTGTACGTGTGTTTACATCGGTACGCCACCATGTATCCGCACAGTGACACTCCGATGACGAGGGCGTCCAGATTCGGTCATCTGAAAGCGAGAAATTTTTGTTTCGTCAGTGGGTAAGCTCAGCTTTATCGGAGAACTCTGGTAGGAAGAAATGGCCTCCGAAGTGTGGCTTAGGCCAGCAATTCTCGGCTAGGTAGAGGTTCGAGTGCGGGCGAAAACGAACACTGGCGCCTTCACACTGGCTGTGTCGCTGGATGTTCCTGAACGACGGCGGACTGATTGCACCCGCAGTTTATCTTAGCTAAATTAGCAGGGACGACCTTGGCCATGATTACCGCAAGCATATTTGAGGCAAAAACCAACCTCTCGGAGCTGGTGAAAAAAGCCCAGAAAGGCGAGGTGGTCGTGATTACTTCCGGACGGGAGAAGACACCAGTCGCGAAGTTGGAAGCGATCCGGTCGCCAAAAAGCGTCTCGGCGTTCTGGCGACACCAAAATTCACTCTGACACAGGCATTCTTCGAACCACTGCCCGAAGAAGAACTGCGTCTGTGGAATGGAGAGGAGAAATGAAAGTGTTGCTCGATACACACGCTCTGCTATGGGCGACTCTCTCCCCCGATTCTCTTAGCGACGAGGCTGCGGAGATTGTGGCAGATGAGACGCAGTTGGAGCGTTGATTCTCGGGCCCCGAGCGCCGCAGGCACTATTCGTAGGCTGGGTGCTCCCGTTCGACGAGCCGGCCTCATTTGGGCAAGATCGATGGCTGAAGGCACTCTGACCGGACGGCGCCGGAGTTTGCTCGATATGATCATTGCCGCAGTAAGCAGAAGCGAATGATTGTGTCGTGGTCACCGACAATGAAAAGCAGTTTGCCGGCCTGAGGATCGTCAATCCCTTGCGGGCTGTGACTTGACGGAATACTTTCGGCTCAGGGATTAATGGCGATCGTGTGGTCTCTCGCCGAGGCTTGAATATCGAAGCAGGCAATCTTTCTACATGCGCGAGGCTGCCCTCTGGGCGTGCTGTCCGGCGACCACCTGCGCATGGTTTACCGCCGAAACAAGCGACACTCCGCCGATGATATTTCCGAGCAGGGTCGGCAGAAGATAGCCGAGCGCGTAAGATCCCCAGGTTTTCGCGCCAATCGCGACCAGAAATAACACTTCCACCGATCCCGCAATCACGTGCGTCAGGCCCGCGAGACCCACCACGTAAGTCAAGATAATGATGATCATGGTGTGGCCGTTCTGAGTCGCCGCCAACATCCAAACCACCATTGCAATCAACCATCCCGCGAAGATGCCGCGCAGAAGCGCGACGCCGAATCCGACATTTGCGGACTCCACGGCAAGCTCGCGCAACGCGGACTCCACTTCCGGCTTGAAGACCGGCAGATTGCCAACTACCCACGCAAAGATATGCGCCCCAATCAGATTCGCGATCAGCACGACGGTCCAGAGGCGCAGGACGGCGGCGAGCGTCGCCAAATTCCTTTTCGCAAGTAGCGGAATGATGGCGGTCAGCGTGTTCTCGGTGAATAACTGCTGACGTCCCACGATGACGATCAGAAATCCGACCGGGTATCCGAGATTCACAATCAGAGGCCGCCAGGGTTGAGGCGGCAGATACGCCCGAAAGAGTGCCTCAACGGCGAATGAGAAGCCCATGGAGAGCCCCGCCGCGAGTCCCGACCATGCGAGAGCCGAGATCGGACGCTGGAGTTCTTCGTCGCCATCGTGCCGGATCGCCTCATGCACCACCAGCGCGGTAATGGCGGCGCGCTCTTCCACTTCCTCGCGCTGCTTTTCAGTCAGTTCGGGGACGATGGTGCTCTCTTCGTCCGATTCGGCGTTTTCCGTGTCGCTTTTAGGCTCATCCAGGGGCATAGCTGTTGGATTATGAAAGCAGCTAAACCGTGTCACCGCTCGAAAATCGGGCCGGGCACAATCGCTCACTGTCCGCGCTTACGCCCTGGCCGGCGCCGTCCTGCTACGCCTGATCCAGCTCGCAATGGAAATCCCGCTGCCCAAAGCGCATACCAGGATGAAGACAACCATCGACCAGACAAAAGCCGGTGCTTTTGCGATCTCCAGCAACTGGCGGCCGAGCCAGATCGCAAGAAGACCGACAAGGGTGAACCGTACGACACGTGTCACGAAGACGAGCACCAAAAGCCGATGCCTTGGGTATCCGAGTGCGCTGGCGACGGCGACCACAAGAGTGAACGGGAACGGGGGCGGCGCCATGCAGCCGATCACGATGGCCCAGCCCGCCCGCTCGCCGACCTTCTTGCGAAGATACTCGAATCGCCGCTTGCTCATCATCTTCTGAACGCCTTCCTCCCCACCCTTCCGCGCCAGCAGATCCAGAAGAAACACACCCAGGGTCGAGCCGCACGCAGCCATGGCCACATAGGCGGGAAGCTCCACACGATGCCGCGCCGTTAATGCAACGATGAGAAGGTCGTTGCCGAGCGGCATGAATAGAAAAGAGGAGTCGAGCACGCCCAGCACCAGAGGACCGAAAAGTCCGAGGTGAAGAATAAACGTCAGAAGATGGCGGATAAATCCCGACATTTAGCCGTTCGACTCAATAGACGTGGCAAATCGAACAAATTAACCGCCCGGTCAGCCACTGCATACGATCAGCTTCCGAATCGCGAGATTTCCCATCGCTTCGTGGTCTTGTTGTACTGAAACTCGACGTTGGCGTCGAACGCGGCCATATGATTATTGCCGCCGCACGAAACAATGTGATCCACTTCCACCCAATCGGGATGCGCATTCTGATCCGGCAATTCCAGCCTGAATTCGCAGGCGGGATTCTGTTTTTTTACGAATTTGATCCAATTCTGCGCGCGCGTGTTGAAGCGCAATAGCTCATTTGCAGTCATGGGAGTGAGCTTAGGATGCTGGGGCGGAGGGGCGGAGCACGCCGCCATCGTCAGCGCCAGGGCTATAAAGAAAAAAGTTCTCACGTTCGCGCATCGTACCATTGCGGCCTCAGTGCTGTCGTTTCCGAGGGGGCGGAAGCCGTCCGGTTCCCCTATTTCCCCGGGCTCGACCCGGCGGCTCATATCTTATTGCTTGCGATCGAGCATGGCATCGGGCAGCGCCCACGCATATAGGACTTTGTTCGACCCAACCAGGATGTATTGCCGGCCGTCCACCTCGTAAGTAATGGGACCGCTCTGCACCGGTCCTCCCCCGTAAGCGTGCCATAGTGTTTTGCCATTCTCAGCATCCAGGCCAAGCATGTTGCCGTGAATGTCTCCGGTGAACACGAGGCCTCCGGCCGTCGAGAGCACGCCAGCCCAATTGCCCCCTAATCCGAGATCGTGCGCCCATCGTGTTTTACCGGTTTGGTAATCGATTGCTTTCAACGACGATCGCGACCACACCGATAAATCCCGTCCCGCAAAGCCCTCCGGCTTGCCGTTCGACAGGTCATAGTAAAGGCTAAAGGAGCGATGCGCATCGACGTAGAGCAGCCCCGTATCCGGATTGAAGCTGGGTGACATCCAGTTGGTCGCGCCAAGCGCATCCGGCTCGACCAGCGTTCCGGCAGGGCTTGGATATTTTTCCCGTTTCCCCACCGGCCGGCCGTGGGAATCGATGCCCGAACTCCAGTTGATCTGTTCATAGGGCGCCGAGAGCAGCGGCTTGCCATTGGTGCGATCCAGAACGAAGAAGTACCCATTGCGCGACGCCTGCATCAGCATCTTGCGCGGCGTTCCGTGGAAATCGCCATCGTAGAGAACCGGCGTCTGGACGGCGTCCCAATCGTGTACGTCGTGAGGAGATGGTTGGAAATACCAGACCAGTTTCCCGGTATCCGGATTCAGCGCCACAATCGTACACGTGAACAGATTGTCGCCGGGGCGTGTCTCGCCATTCAGAACAGGATTCGGGTTGCCCGTTCCCCAATAGAGCAGGTTGAGATCCGGATCATACGTTCCGGTAATCCACGTCATACCGCCGCCATGTTCCATCGCGTCGCCTTTGGACGGCCAAGTCTCCGAACCGGGTTCTCCGGGTTTTGGCAGCGCGCTCCAGCGCCACTGCAATTTTCCGGTCTCGGGGTCGTATGAGTCGAGGAAGCCGTGAAGATCATTAAAATCTCCGGATACGCCGACAATGACATGGTTGCGGATAATCAACGGCGCCATGGTCGCCCAGTAGCCAAGTTTCACGTCGGCCAGCACCACGTCCCATTGCACTTCGCCGCTGCGGGCATCGAGGCAGAGCAGGTGCGCGTCGGGCGTTTCGAAATAGAGACGCCCTTTGTACATGCCTACGCCACGCTGGCCGATATGCAGCCCTTCGTTCTCGTGATAACGATAGTGCCACTTCTGCCGGCCCGAACGCGCATCGATGGCCCATACGTCGTCGGGCTCCGTGAAATACAGCGTTCCATCGACGAGTAGCGGTGTGGATTTCAGGCCGATGTTAGACGACGAATCGGTCTGGAATCCCCAGGCCATCGTCAACATACCCACGTTTTTGCGGTTGATTTGCGTGAGCGTGCTAAAGCGTTTGCCGGAGTAGTCGCCGTTGTAGGTGGGCCAACTGTCTTTTGTGGGATTCAGGATCGACGCGGGATCGAGCCCTTGCCCGCTTGCGCAGAGAACGGCAGCGGCAAGCGCGCACGCGCTGAAAACACGTATGAGCGTTCGCTTCCTCATTTCAATGTCTCCAGGTAAGCGAACAGGTCATGGATATCTTTATCCGTGTACCTGGTCAGCAGTTCCTCATGCACCGCCAGCGGATCATGGATATCCACTTTGACGCTGCTACGTTTCCAGGAATGAATCCAGCCGTCGCGATCGCGTAGCGAAATAAGAAATTCATCCGCATATACCTGATCGCCCGTGAATTTCTGGCCGGATGGTTCGGTTACTACGACGGTGGGCACGGCGCCGGGCGGGAACGCGATACGAGATTGCAAATCGATCGGTTTGTATTTCGAAGCGATATGCGCCAGATCGCGTTCGGGGGAATGGCACTCGGAGCAACCACCCGCCCCGTTGAAATACTTCTTGCCGGCCTCCGCGTTTCCGACTAATAGCTTTTCCAACGGATATTCTGTCGGCACTCTGCGAGCGACCGTTGCTGCGATTTTCGCTTCGGAATGAAGGAAATCGGCAATTTGCCGGATCTGCGTTTCCGAAAGTGAGAACGCGGGCATTCCTTTCTCCGGCCGTCCATTGCGTATCACTTGGCCAATTAGATTGCCGTTCACATCGTGGTTCACCAACGGGGAACGAATGAGATCCGGACCGCTCGCGCCGCGCGCATCCGGACCATGGCAAAATGCACACGTCTTTCGGAACTGCGCCTTGCCGGCGGACACCGCCGCATCCGCCTGTGCCTGTCGAACATCATCCGGGTCTTGCGCGCAAAGAACTTGCCGCATCAGCGGAACGGAAAGGAGGACGAGAAGGACAATCCGGAGCATGTTGAAGAATCAGGGGTCAGCCGCGCGCAGCCCGAAAGCAGCTTGCAGCGATTTCGTTCAGAATCAACGACTGCTCCCAGCGATCGCTCTCCTCCCGAGGGATGCCGTTGCTGTCCGGAAATATGCGCGCGTAGTAAATGTCCGGCGCCAGCAGTTCCGGCGTAAAGCAGATGAAATCGCCAGGCCCGGCGGTATGCACAAAACCACGGAATGCGCCGGTCCAGAGCTGCCGGAAATGCTTTACGTATAGCGGCGGATCGGGGTCTTTCACGTCCACACGTACCTGAATACAACCGGGATTGCCGATCCGGCCGTGGACGAACCGCACCCGCTCCAGGACCGGCAGAATGAATGCAAGCTTCTTTTCGAATCCGCCGTAAACCATTTCCTGCCCCGTGTACCAGTGCGAGAAGTCGCCGTTGAAACGGATTTCCGGGAACCGCCGCACAAATCCGACGGTCCGCCACATGTCCTGGCAGATGGTGGCTCTGTGTGTTTCGACGTACAAAGGAACGCTCCAGCGGTGCGAGGCATTGATGACGCTTTCGATCAGGCGTGCTGCGTCGTCGTCGTCTTCG
This sequence comes from Bryobacterales bacterium KBS 96, assembly GCA_000381625.1. Taxonomy (GTDB): domain Bacteria; phylum Acidobacteriota; class Terriglobia; order Bryobacterales; family Bryobacteraceae; genus KBS-96. The sequence continues at coordinate 2,825,842 of KB906767.1, read as the reverse complement.
AGTCCCCAACCGACGTGCAATGTTGCGCATTCGTAACCATCGCCCGCAAGCCGTTCCGCCAAAGCCGCGGCTTCGTCCGGAACATTCACGCGTCCGCTGGCAGCGATGCCAAAACCGGCAGCCCGGCACTCAGTTAGTTCTTCAGGCTTGCCGGTGGTCGCGAACTGCACGCCGCGAAATCCCGCGCCGTGCAGAGCGTCCAGACGTTCTCTGAAACTGTCGCCGCGCGGTCCCGCGGAGCCGGCGGGCAGCGAATCAAGCGCCATCAGATTCATGTAGAAGCGAAGTTCAGGCAAGGCGCTCGATCCGCCAGTTATGTTCGGCCTCATTGAGCGGGCGTGGTTTCCTCGGGGTGCGATAGGCTGCGTGCGCTGTGGTCTTCGGTATCGCTCATCCAGGCTACATTTGCGGAACTATCGGCGAACCGCCGCAGGCCAGCCTCGCGAATGGCGGAATCGGAAACCTTGTGCAAGGGCGTGTAGCGCGGATGATGAGCCTCTTTGTACGGATCGTTTCGCGCCGCGTTGTAGCAGCAGATCATCGACCAACGCGGGTTGTCCGACTTGTTCTGGTCCGATCGATGCAGCAGGTTCGCATGGAAGAAGAGGACATCGCCTGGGTCCATCTCCACATACACCAACTCCAGCCGCTTCTGCGCTTCACGCACGCGCTCCAGATCGGCTCCCGCCTGGTCGCCGGTCAGAACATGGTCGATGCGCCCCAGCAGATGGGAGCCTTTCAACACCTGCAAGCAACCGTTCTCTTTGGTTGCTGGGTCAACCGCAATGAACGCGCTTGTGAGTAGTGGGAACAGCACGCCATTCTGATACCAATAGCCGTAATCCTGATGCCAGGCCCAGGCGCCGCCCACCTTGGCGTCCTTCATGATCATCTTGGAGTGGTAATGGTAGACCTCGCCTTCCAGCAGTTTCTCCGCTGAATTCACGATTGTCTGGCACCGCGCAAACATGCCGTATAGCGTGTCGCCCGGATGATTCCACAACGACAACCGCACCGTGCCGCCCTCGCCGTCGCCTCTTCCGAACGAGTGCTGATCGAGCTGCCGGTCCTCCTTCGCGGCGCGGCGAAGCAGCCCGATCTCGTCGCGATCGAACATGCCTTTCACCAGCACATATCCATTCCGTTCGTATTCCGGAATCAATTCATCTCGAAGTGGGCCGCTTGCCATAATCAGATTTCCTTTCGCTGCCTTTAGCGTACTTCCGTTTTCGTTCAGGAGCGGATTCCGAGCGAGGTCATCATCCGATCGGTTGCGGTATAAGCCTCCCGGACCCAATCGGCGATCTTCGCCGGCTCCGGCGAATACTCGAGCTCAATGCTGATTGTGCCAGAAAAGCCGGCATCCTTCAGGGCTTTCAGATACGGCGGAAAACTGACCGTGCCGCGGCCGGGCGGAAGGTCGCCGTGAGTCTTGCCGTTGCAATCGGAGAGGTGCGCGTGCGCGATGCTCCCCTTCAGGTGCTCAATGTCGCCCGGCGCGTTTCCGGCAAGCGCGAGGTGCGAGATATCGACGTTCGCCCTAGCGGCCGGGTGGTCGACCTGTTTCAAAAAGCGCGCCATTGCGTCGATATTGTTGACCAGCGAGAGGTGAAAGGGTTCCAGCTCGATCGCGATTTCGAGACCAAGCCCGCGCGCGTAGTCCGCCAGCTCACGGGTATGCTCCACCGCCCACTTCCATTGATCGGCGGGAGCGATCACTTCCTGCTGCCAGATGTATTCCCCAAGCACCAGCAGCAGATTTTTGCCTTCCAGCTCATAACAGAAATCGAGATAACGCTTGGCGCGCATCACGTGAAATTCGCGCACGGGTTTGTTGAAGTCCGCAATGCCCAGCGCGCAACACACCGTGGAAACCACCGGCAAATCGCACCGGGCGCATGTTTTGCGGATGAGCCGCCGTTCTTGCGCATCGATCTCCAGCGGATCGGCAAAGATATCGATGGTGTCGAACCCGATTTCGCGGGTTAGCTCTATGCCGTGAGCAGTATCGACCGGAGTTCCCAGCCATGCGGAATTGATAAGCCCGAGCTTCAAACCGCTATCCTCCTAAATGGCCCTTCAGCAGCTATCGGTCGCCCTTCTGGCGGCTGCACGCCGAGATAATATCATAAACGTTCATTTGACATCATGAAAACTTAGTGTAAAGTTCATAGGCGGAGCTTTTCGTGGACCTGGACCTACATCTGAACGAGCCTTTTCCTAAACCCGGCCGCGGCGATTTCGGTATCGGCGCGATCGGCGCCGGCTTCATTATGCGCGACGTGCACCTGAAAGCGTACGCTGACGCGGGCTACAACGTAGCGGGCATTATGTCCAGAACGCCAGAGATTGCTCGTGAAGTCGCGGATCTGCGAAGCATACCGCGTGTTTACGAGACGCTCGGCGAGATGCTGCAAGATCCCGCGATCGAAATCCTCGATATTGCCGTGCCGCCGGACCAGCAACTCGAGATAGTTCGCCATGCGGTGCGCCACGGGCGCCATCTGAAGGGCATTCTGGCCCAAAAGCCTCTGGCAGTGAACTATACGGACGCCGCCGAGATTGTCCGGCTCTGTAAGGAGCACAATCTGCCGCTCGCCGTCAACCAGAACATGCGCTACGACCAATCGATCCGCGCGTTGAAAACGCTTTTGAGTCGCGGCTATTTGGGATCGCCCGTTCTCGCGACCATCGAAATGCGCGCGGTTCCGCACTGGCAGAGTTGGCTGCAGGAATACCATCGGCTGACGCTTCTCAATATGAGCATCCACCACATCGATAGTTTCCGGCACCTGTTTGGCGAGCCGGAATCGATTTTCGTTAGCGCTCGTAAAGATCCCCGGACCCGTTTCGCTCACGACGACGGCATCTGTCTTTACATACTCGAATACGCGGACGGCCTACGGGCGGCTGCCTGGGACGACGTCTGGGCGGGACCGCGAAACGACCGCGACGACATGGGCCCCTATATTCGGTGGCGGGTTGAAGGATTGGAGGGACTGGCCGAGGGCACGCTCGGCTGGCCTAGTTATCCGAACCGCTCTCCGAGCACGCTGACATTTACAACGAGCGCGCAACCCGGCGTCTGGATTACGCCCCGCTGGCGCGATGTCTGGTTTCCAGATGCGTTCCAGGGGCCGATGGCCGATCTGATGAACGCGATCGCCTCCAATACCCAGCCCGTTACGAACGGTGAAGATAATCTGGGCACTATGGCCGTTATTGAGGCGGGTTATCAGTCGATGCGCGAGCACCGTCCGGTTGCGATTTCGGAAATCAGAAATTGCTCGCGAGTGATTCCATCGGAGGCCTAAGCGATGCGCCGCCGGTCTTCCACGCCCACCATGAAAGACATTGCCGAGGGGGCGAATGTCTCTATCGGCACGGTTTCTCGCGTACTGAATCGCCACCAGGATGTCGACGAGGAACTGCGCGCGCGGGTTGAGGCGGTGGTCCGAAAGCTGGGTTATCAGCTCAACTCCAGGACCCGCGGCGTTGTCCACGCGAAATCGCGCATCATCGGGTTGATTCTGTGCAACGATTTCGGCCTTAGCTCCGCGCAGTCGCTGCTACTGCTCGGTGTGGAAGAGTATTGTGCTGATGCGGGCTACTATCTGCTGTTTGCGCGCCACCAGTTCCCACATGAGCTCGACTCCGACAAGCTGCAGATCCCCGGAGTGATCGAGACGCCCGGCCTAGCCGACTGCGTCATCATTGCGGGCAGCATCTACGAAAACATTCTGAGCGCCTTCGATCGCCACGGCTTAAAATACGTGCTGCTAGCCAATCACGTCGTGGATTCGGGCGATCATGGCATTCAGAACAGCCACGTCCGTTACAACGACGCCGGCGGCTGTTATGAAGCCACGCGCTACCTGGCGCAGCTAGGACACACACACATCTGGTACATCGGTGACGCTTCAAAGCCCTGGCACAAGAACCGGTACATGGGATACGCGAAAGCCATGACCGAACTCGGCATGGAGCCGCATATTCATACGATTGCGCTGTCGGACGACGAATTCGAAAATGGACAGGCCGCCGTTTCCTACATCCTCGAACAAGGATGGCCGGTGACGGCGATTCTGGCGGCCTCCGACGAGCTTGCCTTTGGAGCGCGTGAAGGGCTGCGCCAGCACCGGCGCGAGGTCCCGAAAGACGTCAGCCTGATCGGCTTCGAACATCGCGTCGGCCATGCGCGCGGATCGAACTTGACCAGCGTGTGCGTGGACATGGTGGAAGTGGGGCGGCAACTAGCAAAGCTGGCGATCGCGGAAATCGAATCTCAGGAGAAACAGAGCCGCGAGATATCGGTCCCTACTGTGTTCGTGAAGCGCAGCACTTGCCGTCCGCTGCGCAAAGAAGAGCACATGCTGCTGTAAGAGGCGAGCAGCGCCGGACTCCACAAGACCGGATACAGTATCGTGTAAGTGGTGACGCGCCGCTTCTTTCGCCAAGCATCTAAGTGGACGAAGCCGCAGCCGCCACACAAGCCGGCGGCTAAGTGGTTTATCGCAATAGGAACGCTCTGTGTCGCCGCAGCGATCTGTTCCGTTCCCGGCTACGCCCAAGAGAGCAATGGCGCCTCGATTCAAAACCAGGCGGAGGTGCCGCCCAGTCCCGCCGCACAGGACAAGCTGCTCGATTTGATGCGTGACTATGCCGAGCGTTACGTATCGAACCTTCCGAACTTTATTTGCGTTCAAGTCACCAGCCAATACCAGGGAAACAAGAAGGGCAAACACTGGCACAAGGGCGACACGCTGACGGCCAAGCTGACCTACGCTCAAGGTCACGAGGAGCGAACACTTTATCTGGTTAACAACAAGCCGATCAAGCGTGGCAGCCGACACTGGCGTACGCCGCTGGTGACGGAGGGGGAGTTTGGAACACTGCTCGAGCGCGTTCTTGGGCCGGATAACGATGCCTCCTTTACGTGGTCGCGCTGGGAAACTGTTCGCAACAAGCGCTTGGCTGTGTTTGACTATACTGTCGACCGGGCGCATTCGAGCCTGAGCCTCAGCTTGAGCGACTATGTGAAGGCGACGGTGCCTTACACCGGTTCCGTGTATGCCGATCCGCAGACAGGCGCGATCTGGCGAATTACGGACAGCGCCACCGAAATTCCGCCTGAGTTGCAGACCGAATCCATTGGTACGACAATCGACTACGCGGAAGCATCCATCGGCGATGCGCAATACCTGCTGCCGCTTGGAGCGACTGTCGCGATGCGAACCGACAGGAACCAGATTCGGAACGAGATCCAATTTCAGCAGTATCGAAAATTCGAAGCAGATTCAAATATCACGTTCGGGTCGCCGGGGGTGACGGAGGAACCGAAACCAGCGCCGCACGATTAACTGGGCGGGGTGGCGCAGGACGATGAATCGTGTGCGCCACAGGGCTTGGACCACCTCGCTTTTATGCCTTTTCGGGGCCGCCAAGGGTGGTAAAGTGAGGGATACGCCTCTGTGTAGAAAGGTTTAGCAGTTTTGACCCGTCACGAACTCAAGGAACAAGTTCAGCACGACCATTTCCTGGATACCGTGGATGTTGCGATGGATTATGTATCCGCCCATCGCCGTCTGGTAACCATTTACGGCGCCATCGCGGTTGCCGTTGTCGTTATTGTTGGGCTGACCGCCTGGTATTTGCAGTACGAGAAAAAGGCGCGCCGGCAGGCGCTCAGCAGCGCGCTAGAAATTGTGGAAGCGCCTATTTCGGCGCAAGCTACTCCATACGGCAAGTCTTTCCCGACAAAGCAGGCCAAAGATCAAGCAGCGGTCAAGGTGCTAGGCGATGTCGCTTCGAAATACAGCGGCAGCGAGGCTGGGGACGCGGCACAGTATTTCCTCGGAACTGTCCAGGTTGATAACGGGAAGTACGGGGAAGCTGAAAAGAACTTCAAGACTGTGGCGGATTCGAAAACTCCGTATTCGGCGTTTGCGAAAGTGGCGCTCGCCGAATTGTACGCGGGCCAGGGGAAAGTGGATCAGGCGAAGACCATCCTCGACGGTCTGATTCAACATCCGACGCCGCTGATTTCGAAAGATCAGGCAACGCTGCTGCTCGCCGGCATTCTGAAGGACAGCGATCCGGCGCGCGCCAGGCAACTCGCGGAATCGCTCAAAGGACCAACCGAACGGGCAGGCGTGCAACGCGCGGCCGATCAGTTTGTGCAAGGCCTCCAGTAGATTCGCCGGGCATGTTGAGTTACCTGCGCCTCACGCTTGACCAGGCGCGTGGCCGCAAATATCCGGAGCCCCCTCATCCTTACCGCAACGATTATCGACGGGATCGCGATCGAGTCATTCATTCGCGCGCGTTCCGCCGGCTCGAAGGCAAAACGCAGGTGTTTGCCGCGGGACTTTCAGATCACTTCCGCAACCGTCTGACACACACGCTGGAAGTGGCGCAAATCGCGCGCACGGCGGCGTCGGTGCTGCAACTGAACGAAGAATTCACCGAGACTCTGGCGCTCGCTCACGATATCGGGCATCCGCCGTTCGCTCACGCCGGTGAAGACGAACTCGATCGCCAGATGCGCCAGCGTGGAGCGCGCTTCGAACACAATCTGCACTCGCTGCGTCTTGTCGACCGGTTGGAGCAACGCTACGCGCGCTTCGACGGGTTGAATCTCACGTTCGAAGTACGTGAGGGAATCGTAAAGCATTCGCGCGAGGTGACGGACGCCGATGGACCGGATCTTCTGGAGTTTCTGCCGAACCGGAAGCCGCCGCTTGAGGCGCAACTTCTCGATCTGGCGGACGAGATTGCGTATAACACAGCCGATCTCGACGACGCCTATTCGGCGGGTCTCATCACCATCGACGATGCGGCTGCCGCCGTCCCGTACATCGGAGATCGCAGGGAAGAAGTGGATACGATGTTTCCCGGAGCTTCCGAGCGGCTGCGTTTTCAGGAAATTCAGCGTTCTCTGATTAATGAACTGGTCGGCGGTTTCATTCATGGCACGGTGAATCAGGCGCGCGCCGCAAATGTTCGCACTGTAGAAGACATTCGGAGTGCGCCACGCCGCCTTGCCGCCATGACGCCCGAAACTGCGGAACTTAACCGGCAATTGAAGACGCTGTTATCCAAGCGCGTTTATCAGTCGGCGTGGCTTAATGAGGAACGTACTCTGGCGGCGCGCAAGATTGCATATCTTTTCGAATATCTGTGTGAGCGCCCGGAGCATATTTCCGCCGGCTTTCGCGAGCAACTCGACGATGCGCCCATTCACCGCGTCGTTTGCGATTACATTGCGGGCATGACGGACGGATTTTTTTTAAAGACGTACGAAGCCTTGGCGAACTGAGTACCGCGCAACTGCGGCGGCTCCGCCTGTGGCACAGAGCCGCATTGCGTGAGCGGGTCGGACAAGCGTATAACAGAGCTACTCTATGCGGCTTTCCGCTTTCAATAGGCGTTCGGCTGTGTGCAGCCCGCCGGCGCGGAGAATGCCGGGAACGTTGAAATTCGCAAGGAATGTTTCTTGTCCGCCTGAAACCGATGAGTTGAAGTTGTTCAGGCGAAGTTTGACCGATGCCGGGGCAATCGCGGCGGCAAATTCAGTCCACCAGGCGGCCTTTCCGGCGCCGGCGATCTCGATCTCTGTGTATCCTTGATCCTGCAAATAGCGCAACGCGGTAAGGATGTCCTGCACGCGGTTGGCGTCGTCGCACAAATTGAATCCAAGGAAATGGGTCGCGGAACGGTTGCGGGGAGCGACGGCCGATCCCGTCTGAAACGCATCGATTGCGAGGATGCTCCGTCCGTTGGACGATAGCCGGCGAAACCAGTCGCTCTTCAGCGCGGCATCGGCGCCCGCGGGATCTACAATCAGCACAGCGGCGTTTCCTGCCTTTTGGAAGTGAGCCGGGACGCGGTCTCCAAAGCCTGGGCGCCCCAGAAAGAGCCGGCCGCCATTCTGTTCGCCCACAACGTGTTCCGGCCAGTGGACCCCAATATCCGCGGCGAGCACGTTTCTGAGTTGTTCGGTGTCGTCGATCGAATCCATCTGCTGTGTAGCCATGCGCTTCCAAAGGTCAAACACCTGTTGGTAATTCAGGGCATTGTCTGGAAGACGGCGGTTCGAGAGGGCTAACATGTCCTGAATCTCTTCGATATGAATGTTGCTCTCATTCACCGCCTCGGCGTTCGAGTCGTGGAACAGCGTTCTGTCGAAGAACTGCTCGACCGCTTGCCGGCTCTGTTCGTTCAGGTTGTGCGGCGCGTTGAACTGCACGACCGAAACATTCTCCGGCTTGCCGTATAACTTGTAAACGGCCTGCACTTCGGGAAATTCTTCATAAGGGACATGCTTGGTCCAGTCACCAGTCGCGGAAACGATGAGCATCGGCCGGGGCGCCGCGATGGAAGCGATCTCGACATTGTTGGTCCCGGCGCGCAATCCAGGGGCGTTCTCGCAATAGTCTCCTCCTTGCATGTAGGCCGAAACCATGTTGACCGGCGACAGGAACTTGATGCGGTCGTCGGTCGCCATGAGCATGAACGTTTGCGTCGCGCCGCCGGAAGCGCCGGCCATGCCGATTTGGGCTGGATTCACGTCGGGCAGGCTTGTCAGGAAATCGACAACGCGAACCGAGTTCCACAGTTGAAGACCGAGAGGTCCGAACGACCACAATCGCTCCGCGTCACCGCCGAACCGGTGAGGCGTCTGCGCGGTGTCGTTATAGCCGACCATGTCGTACATGAAGACCACGAATCCAAGGCGCGCGAGAGTGGCTGACAGCGCCTGAGTAGAGCAGAGCGGCTGATTTTCCAGGCGTCCGTAGGTCCAGTGGCCATGGGGAACGAGCACCGCGGGATGCCGCCCCGGCGAGGTTGGACGGTAGAGGTTGCCGCCGAGGAAGTAGCCCGGCAACGTTTCGAGGAGCGCCTTCTCGATCGTGTATTCTTTTCGATCGAGCTTTCCAAAGACCTGCGGATTCAGCGCGCCCTTTTGGGGCATCGGCAGTAATCCGGCCGCCGCGAGTATCTGCGATTTGAGCGCCGCGCGGCGCGCTTGCCAAGCTTCGAGAGAATCCGGAGCCTTGAAGACGAAGTGAGTATCCGTGCCAGGTGTATCGGTGTTCCTGGAATCCTCCGGCGCAGCGGCGCCGGCGTGCAGCAAGACGGCGGTCATCAAAGATAGCGCAAGCAGTTCAATGCGGAAACTCATAATTTTGACAGTGCCTTTGCAATCGGAAACATGGGAATGTGGGAGTAGACGTGCAGCTTATCAAACTTGCGAGCCGGTCGCTTCCGAGCGGATTTGAATCCGTTCAAATTCCTCAGAAGCCATTGACTGGTAACTCTTTGCCCGATTACGAGTGCCTGATATACTGAAACTTCTGCTATGTCTTTGACCGGCCTTGCGTCTGACTCCACTACCTCGACCGGCATGGCTTCCTTAGCCGCCTCGCAGAAGAAGATTATTCTTCTTAAACCGCGCGGCTTTTGCGCCGGAGTGGTTCGCGCGATAGACGTCGTGAAGATTGCTCTCGATCTGTACGGTGCGCCAATCTACGTCCGTAAGGAAATCGTACACAACCGCTACGTAGTTGAAGAGCTGCGGCAAGCCGGCGCGATTTTTGTCGAAGAATTGAGCGAAGCTCCGGAAGGGGCGCGCGTTATCTTCAGTGCGCACGGTGTTTCGCCCGCTGTTCGGCGCGAAGCTGTCGAGCGGCGGCTACAGGTGATTGACGCGACCTGCCCGCTGGTCACGAAAGTCCATTTGGAAGCGGTTCGATTTGCAAAGCAGGGTTATACGATTGTCCTGATTGGCCACCGCGACCACGACGAAGTGACCGGAACGCTGGGCGAAGCTCCGGACGCGATGGTGCTGGTTTCCGACGTGGCGGATGTTGACCGGTTGGAACTCAAAGACCCCGAGCGTGTCTCCTACCTCACGCAAACGACGCTTTCATTGGACGATACGAAAGACATTGTGCGCCGGCTGATGGAGCGTTTTCCGAAAATCATGGGTCCGAAGACCCAGGATATCTGCTACGCGACGGAGAATCGGCAGCTAGCCGTGAAGGCAGTGGCGCCGCTTTGCCAGGCATTACTGGTGGTTGGTTCACAAAACAGTTCGAATTCACGCCGGCTTGTTGAAGTTTGCGAAAAGTCGGGAGTGCCGGCTTATTTGCTGGACGATAAGAGCGAAATTCGTCCAGGAATGCTGGAGAATGTAACGACCGTGGCGATTACCGCGGGCGCTTCGGCTCCGGAGCATCTGGTTTTGGAGCTGATTGATTATTTAAAGAGTCAAGGTTACTCCGAATTGGAAGAAGCGGAAATTAAAGAAGAGGATGTTCGCTTCACCTTGCCGGCGGATCTTGAAACTTTTGTACCGAAGCTGCATCCTGTTGGAACGCGTGCTTAAACGCTGCCGCTGACGATGACGCCGAGTCTACAGCTTACTGACAGTCTCATTGCAAGTGCCGCCGAGGCAATCAAACGCGCCTCCCAAGCTTTATTAGATAAGCAGTACGCGGAAGGGTACTGGTGGGCGGACCTCACTGCCGACACCACGCTCGAATCCGACTACATTCTGCTCGAGCTTTGGATGCATCCGCCCGTTGACGGAGTCTGGAATCCGCCTTCGCGAGAGCGCATCGACAAGGCCGTGCAATCTATCCTCGCGCGTCAATTGCCCGACGGCGGATTCAGTATCTATCCGCACGGGCCGGCGGAAGTGAGCGCGTGCGTCAAGGCGTATTTCGCTCTCAAGGTGGCCGGCCTTTCGCAAAACGATTCGCGCATGCGGCGGCTGTGCGAGCGCATTCTCGAGTTAGGCGGCCTGCAGGCGGCTAACAGTTATGTCCGAATTAACCTGAGCCTGTTCGATTTGTTCCCGCGCGATGCATGCCCGTCAATTCCACCCGAATTGATTTTGCTTCCGGGCAAGTTGATCTACCAGATGTCGTCGTGGACGCGGGCAATCGCGATTTCGCTCGCGATTGTACATTCCGCAAATCCACGGCGGCCGGTTCCCGAAGGTTTCAATCTCGATGAGTTGTATGTGCCGGGTAAACCCCTTGCGCTGCCTCGCGACGAAAAGCTGTTCACGGTCCACAATTTATTTCTGGTTGTGGACAAGATGCTGAAGCAGTGGGAGAAGCACGGACCGCGCAGTGTTCGCCAACGTGCGGTGAACAAATGCGCCGAATGGATGCTGGAGCGTCTCGAAGGAACGGATGGCCTTGGCGCGATTTACCCGCCGATGCAATACGCAATCATGGCGCTGGACGTCCTCGGCTATGCTCCGGACGACCCGATGCGCCAATCGGCGGTCGATGAGTTTTTCCGTCTGCTAGTCGACGATGAGCGCGGATTCTTTTTTCAGCCCTGTTTTTCGGTTGTGTGGGATACGGCGATTGCCGCTTTCGCATTAGCTGAAGCGGGCGCCATGCCGAAGGGAGCCATGCAGCGCGCGGTGGATTGGCTGCTCTCGAAAGAAATTCGCCGCCGCGGCGACTGGAGCGTGAAGCGTCCGAATGTCGAGCCGTCCGGCTGGTGTTTCGAATTCGCGAACGAGTTCTACCCGGATATCGACGACACCGCGATGGTGCTACTCGCTTTAAACCGGGCGCACGGCTCAGATGCTGCGAAACAGCAGGCTTGCGAACAGCGCACCGTTAACTGGCTGCTGGCGATGCAGGGTTCCGACGGCGGCTGGGCGGCGTTCGACGTCGATAACAACTGGCAATTTCTGAGTAAGGTGCCGTTTGCGGACCACAACGCGATGCTCGACCCGTCGTGTCCGGATATCACCGGGCGAACCCTCGAAGCGCTGTGCGGCTGGGGAATGAAGCCGGACCATCCGGCAATACAGCGCGGCATCCGTTATCTACTCGATACGCAGGAGGCCGATGGAAGCTGGTATGGCCGCTGGGGCGTCGATTACCTTTACGGGACGTTCCTGAGTTTAAGAGGCCTGCAGGCTGCGGGCGTGAACGACCGTGAAGCCTGTATTCAGCGCGCTCTCGAATGGATCCGCGCCTACCAGAACGCCGATGGAGGCTGGGGTGAAAGTTGCGCCAGCTATGACAACAACACGTTCACTCCAGGCCCGAGCACGGCGTCGCAAACCGCGTGGGCCATTTTGGGGTTGCTTGCCGGCGGCGACGTCCGCAGCATCAGCCTCCACAAGGGGATCGAATATCTGATTGAAAGGCAAAGGCCCGATGGCGATTGGGACGAGGACTACGCCACAGGCACCGGTTTCCCCAAAGTCTTTTATTTGTCCTATACCGATTACCGCAACACGTTTCCTCTGCTTGCACTCGCTACCTTCGTGAAGGCGAAGACGTCGAGCGAGGATCTGTGATGGGCCGGGCCCGGCGCAATCGTCGAACAGATTTGTGAAACCCACGCTCGTGACCGGCGCAAGCGGTTTTCTGGGGTGGCATGTGGCTCGTTTGCTAGTGGAGCGAGGCCATCGGGTCCGGGCTTTGTGCCGGCCCGCGAGTCAGTTGCGTGAGTTGGATGTCGAGCGCGTCTCCGGCGACCTACGTGACTGGGATTCGCTTCAAAATGCGGTGCAAGGATGCGGACTGGTGTTCCATGTGGCGGCCGATTACCGGCTTTGGTCGAAACATCCCGATGATCTCTATCGCTCGAACGTCGACGGCACCCGCAACCTGCTGGATGCCGCTGCGCGTGCGCGAGTCGAACGCGTGGTCTACACCAGCACGGTCGGCTGCATCGGCATGCCGAAGGATCGGCTCGGTGACGAAAATACGCCCGTATCCATGGCCGACATGGCGGGGCACTACAAACGGTCGAAATGGCTTGCCGAGCAAAGAGCCCTCGACGAAGCGGCCGGAGGCCTCCCGGTGGTAATCGTAAATCCCACAGCGCCGATTGGTGATCACGATTGGAAACCGACGCCGACCGGGAAGATCATCGTGGATTTTTTGCAGGATAAATTGCCGGCATTCGTCGACACAGGGCTGAATCTCGTGGATGTGCGCGATACGGCCGAAGGGCATCTTCTCGCGTGCGAGCGGGGCCGCATGGGTGAACGCTATATCCTCGGATGCGAAAATCTTACCCTTCAGCAGATCTTGGCACGATTGGCTGCTCTGACCGGGAAGAAGGCCCCGACAACCAAGGCGCCGTACGCGCTCGCGTATGCCGCGGGTGTAGTGAGTACCGCATGGGCGAATGTGACTGGAAAGGCGCCGGGAATCCCACTTGAGGGTGTCAAAATGGCGCGAAAGAAAATGTTCGTCACTCACGACAAGGCATCGCGCGAGCTTGATTTCGCTCCGGGTCCCGTCGATGCGGCGCTACAGCGTGCCGTCGCGTGGTTTCGCGAGAACGGATACTGTTAACGATGGCCATTTTGTTCGTTGCGTCGGAAGCCTTTGAACTAAAGCCGCTAGGCCAGCGATTGACGGGATGCCGTCCGCTCAAATGGCCTCTCGATTATGCGGAAGAAGGCGTTTGGGAAGGAAGGCGCTTTCTATTGGCCGCCAATGGCGCGGGGCCGAAACTGGCATCGCGCTGCGTGGAGGTAGCGTTGAGGGCTACGTCCATGGCCGAACTATCGGCTTCGAAACTGGAAGCGGTGGTCAGCACGGGCCTGTGCGGCGCGTTGGAGGCGGCCATCCACGAGCGTGACATCCTGGTGGCCTCGAAGATCCTGGCGACTGACGACGGAAAGGAATTTGAGTGCCGCCCGGTCGATTGCGGCGCATCCCATACACAGGGCTTCATTGTGTCGGCAAACCACGTCGCCGGTAATTCTGCCGAGAAGAAAAAGCTCGCCGAGACGGGCGCAATCGGCGTCGAAATGGAGGCCGCGGGCGTTGCCCAGCGTACAGCAGCAGCCGGTTTGCCCTTCTGCTGCATCAAAGTGGTGACGGATATCCTCGATGAAGAATTCGTAATGGATTTCAACAAGATGCGGACTACCGACGGCCGGTTCTCACGTGGGAAAATTGTAAGTTACGCATTAACGCACCCGGGTATTATGCCGCGCCTCTTTCAGTTGAAGCGCCGATCCGAAGATGCCGCGGATGCGTTGGGAGCATTTCTTGCAAGTTGCAGATTTCAGTTCAGCGAGTCCCCGGCGGGAGACCAGCGGCAATAGAATGCCGGAAACCATGCGAGCTGCTGTCTACCAGGGCGAAGGCCGCGTTTCGGTCGAGGAGATCGATGTCCCCGTTTCCGGACCAGGCGAAGTGCTGATTCGAGTGGAGACGTGCGGCATTTGCCACACGGATCTAAAGAAGATCGAGTACGATCTTCTGCCAGGTCCTCGAATTTACGGGCATGAGACTGCCGGTGTGATTGTTGCGGCGGGAGCGGACGTGAGGAAGTTTCGGGTTGGTGACCGCGTTATTGTTTTCCATCATATCCCCTGTGGAGATTGTTTCTACTGTCATCGCCGTCTCTATGCGCAATGTCCTGTTTATAAGAAAGTGGGAGTCACGGCGGGATATGAGCCAGCCGGCGGCGGATTTGCACAATACGTCCGCGCCATGGACTGGATCGTCGAACGAGGAATCGAGATCATCCCCGAAGGCGTAAGTTTCGACCAGGCATGTTGGGTGGAGCCTGTCAATACCTGCCTGAAGGGCGTTTCGATGCTAAATCTGGCGCCGGACGAAACCGTTGCGGTGCTCGGCCAAGGCCCGATCGGTCTTATTTTCACGATGCTCGCCCTGCGGACAGGCGCAACCGCGATTGCTTCGGACACCATCCCTTTCCGGTTGGATCTTTCTTCGCAATTTGGCGCGATTGCAATCGACCCCCGAACCGCCGCCTTTGAGCGTACCCTAAAAGAGAGGACATCGGGCCGAGGCGCCGATGCAGTCATTGTGGCGACGAACGCAAAGGGCCTCGTGGATCAAGCACTGAAAATTTCGCGGCCGGGCGCAAAGGTGCTGCTCTTTGCACAAACGTCCGTCGCCGAACGCGTGGAGATTTCGGGCGCCGACATCTGTGTGGGAGAACGCATGCTATTGGGGTCCTACAGCGCGGACGTCGATCTGCAGGCTGAGTCCGCGCGGCTTGTGTTCAGCGGTGATTTGCCGCTCGAGAAGCTGATTTCGCATCGCGTGCCGCTCAATTGCATCCGGCAAGGCATCGATACGGCGCTCCATCCCGGCGAGAGATCTCTGAAGGTCGTTGTTCATCCGCAGGAGTCTAACTGATATGGGCTCGACGATGAGGGCGGCGGTTCTTTACGGCAAGGAAGACGTGCGCCTGGAATCGGTGCCGGTTCCGGCGGTGGGCGCGGGCGAGATATTGATTCGCGTCCGAACCGCCCTGACGTGCGGCACGGACGTCAAGGTTTTTCGGCGCGGGTACCACGCAAAGATGATTGTGCCGCCTGCGTTGTTTGGTCACGAACTGGCTGGCGACGTGGCGGCCGTTGGGGATGGCGTCACCCGGTTTCGCGTCGGCCAGCGAGTAGTGGCGGCGAACTCCGCGCCTTGCGGGAACTGCTTCTTTTGCAGGCGCGGCCAGTTGAATCTCTGTGAAGACCTGCTGTTTAACAATGGCGCGTATGCCGAGTTCATCCACATTCCCGCGCGAATCGTGGAGAAGAATACGTATGAGATTCCGCCGCACCTGAGCTACCAGGACGCCGCGCTGGTGGAGCCGCTTGCCTGCGTGCTTCGCGGGCTGGATGAATGCAACGTGCTGCCCGGCGATACGGTTGCGGTGATGGGACTGGGTCCGATCGGCCTGATGTTTGTCCGCATGGCGAAAGCTGTTTTGAATGCGCGTGTGATTGCGATTGCGAGGCGACAGTCCCAGATCGATAACGCCATTCGATTAGGCGCGGACGACGGTGTGATTCTGGATCTTCAGAATCCGCAAAGCACAATAACGGAGCTGCGCCGGCAGACGGACGGGCGGGGAGCCGACCTGACGATAGAGGCTATTGGCTTGCCGGAAACCTGGGAACTTGCCCCTCAACTGGTGCGCAAAGGCGGCGTCATCAATTTCTTTGGCGGATGTCCGGCAGGAACCCGCGTCGGGCTGGATACCCAATTGCTCCACTACTCCGACATCACGTGTAGGGCGAGCTTTCATCACACCCCCGATCACATCCGGCGTTCTCTGCACGCCGTGCAGAGCGGCAAGGTCACGTCCGATTACCTGGTGAACCGCGAGGAGCCGCTCGATAATCTGCTAAAAGTGATGCGCGACCTGATGAAGCCGAACGGCCACATCAAGACGGCCATCATTCCTTAGCTCGCGAGACTATGGCCGTCGCTTATCTTCAGCCCAAAGACTACGTAGCGCGGATGACGCCGGATTCGACCGCTTATTCCGAAGCCGAAGCGCTCGCGTATACGCACTGGCTGGCGACACATCACTACGAGAATTTCCAGGTTGTCAGCTTTTTGCTTCCCAAACACCTGCACCAGGATTTCTATAACGTGTACTCCTTCTGCCGCTGGGCGGACGATTTGGGAGATGAGATCGGCGATCGCGAGCAGAGTCTGAAACTGCTGGCGTGGTGGCGCGGCGAGCTGCAGGCGATGTATAACGGGAATGCGTCGCACCCGGTGTTTGTGGCACTGCGCTCCACGGTTCGCAAATTCGACATTCCGATGGATCCGTTCGACCGCCTGATTCAAGCGTTTGAACAAGACCAGCGCGTCACCCGGTACGAAAACTGGCAAGATGTGTTCGGCTACTGCGTGAACTCGGCGAATCCCGTCGGCCACTTAGTGCTCTACCTCGGCGGTTATCGGGATGAAGAACGGCAGCGGCTATCAGACTACACATGTACGGCGCTGCAACTCGCGAATTTCTGGCAGGATGTGACGGTAGACGCGGCCAAAGATCGCGTGTATCTGCCGCTAGCCCTACTTCGAAAGCACGAGTACACGGAAGAAGAGTTATTTGCGAGTCACTTCGATGTACGCTTCGAACGTGCGATGCGCGAAGCGGTGGATGTTGCCCAGGACCTTTTCGATCGCGGTCTCCCGCTGATCGCAACAGTGGACCGCCGGCTCGCGCTCGACCTAGAACTCTTCAGCCGCGGCGGCATGCGCGTTTTGCGCAAGATCCGTGAGCGAAACTATAACGTATTGAAGGCCCGTCCGGCAATTTCAAAATGGGAACGCGCGGCGATTTTGCTCCGCTGCCTTCCGCGTCTGATTGTGCGTTGACGATGGCGGTCTCGCTCGAAGAGTCATACGAATACTGCCGCAAGGTCGCTCGGTCCCGTGCAAAGAATTTTTATTATTCATTTCTGCTGCTCGACAAGCCACGGCGCGACGCGATGTGCGCGGTGTATGCGTTCAACCGGTATTGTGACGACCTGAGTGACGAGCCGGCGGCCGGCGGGACATCGGAACTCCGCGAAAAAATAGTAAACTGGCGCGTCGAATTGCGCTGGGCATTGGCCGGAGAATTCGGGAACAATGCAATGTGGCCGGCGTTTCACGACACGGTGCAGCGGTACAAGATTCCGCACCGGTTCTTTTTCGAGATGATCGAGGGGATCTCGTCGGATCTCGAGCCGCGGACCATGCAGACATTCGATGAACTGTATCGCTACTGTTACCAGGTTGCGTCGGTCGTCGGATTGACGGTTATTTATATTTTTGGGTTCGAATCGATGAAGGCGCTAATGCTTGCCGAAAAATGCGGCGTGGCCTTTCAGTTAACTAATATCATTCGGGATGTCCGCGAAGACGCGGATCTGGGACGGGTATATCTGCCGGCCGAAGATCTCGAACGTTTTGGAGTTACCGCGGATCAATTGAAAGACGGAACGGAGACGGAAGGCTTTCGCGAATTCATGCGTTTCGAGGCGGGGCGCGCGCGCAAGTATTACGATGAATCGGCAGGTCTCGAAGCGTTGATCCACAAGCAGAGCCGGCCATCGCTGTGGGCGCTTCGTGAGATCTATATGCGTCTTCTTTCGCGGATTGAATCTTCCGAATATTCGGTTTTGAGCCGCCGCATTAACGTGCCGACAAGCACCAAGATCGCGTTGCTCCTTAGAGCTTTTTTGTTCCGGCCACGGTAGGTTACGATATTACGAGCCTGATTGAGTGGCCCCGGAGGGTAATATGCGGACAATTAGCCGCCATTGGTCCTTTTGTTTTGTTGTAGCCTTCAGTTTGCTTTTAGTTGTTGGCGGCCGTTTCACTTACGCCCAAGGCCGCGTCAACGACAAAGATATGGAAAATCTGATGAAGAATCTGCGGGACGACGCCAAGTCGTTTCGCGGAACTTTCGATTCGGCCATAAAAAAGAGCACGATTCGGAAGACCAGTCGTGAAAAGGACGCAAAGAATCTGATCGCCCAATTTGAGAAACAGACCGATGCGATGCTCAAGAATTTTAAGCGCACCAAGAAAGGCGATACGGATATAAGGGTGGTGATGGACAGCGCCGCGCAAATCGACAGCCTGCTTCGAAGCGTCGTGCTTGGTGGGCAGACCTCTTCAAAATGGGCGAAGATTCAGACTGAAATCCATCAGGTGTCGAGTGGTTTCGGCATCGACAGCCAGTACAATCCGGCGGGGGGCCTATAGGCGCAACGGTGGAAATCAACCGGGGATGCGAGCTGCTTAAGCAGAATGCTCCGGCTTTCTGCAACGAATACCGGTGAATTGCTTATAACCCGACTCGGTAAAGCATTGCACCGTGCGCCGGGACAATCGTCGAATAGCTTCCCGTAAACGATCCGAGATCTTTGCGATTCCAGAGGTCGCGGATGGTCATGCCTCGCTTTGTCCCCAGGTCGTGAGCGGAGACGCTGGCCATCACGGCGGAATCTCCGGTGTTGAATAGCGCGAGATACTTCTGTCTCCCGCCCCGCGCATTTGCCTTGGCCATCCAAGCGACGATGTCGCCGCGCCGGAAGAGTTCGTGATTGCCGCTGCTGTTCTGGTCGACAGCGAGCACTTCGTCATTGGTCAATAACGCCAGATCCGCGGCGCTCATCGAAGGTAGGTCTCCGCCGGTCATCAAGGGCGAACGGGCGATGGACCACAGCGTCAGCATCGTCTGTCTTTCCGCGGCAGTGAAGCGGGACTGGCGTTCATGCTCTTTGAATCCACGCACCCGCAATCTTCCCAGAGGCAGCATATCGGCATCGGGCCAGTGATTCGAGCCTCGATAAGGAGTCCAGTTGCGGCAAAGGTCGAATTGGCGTTGAAGGCTCTGCCAGTTGTCCCAGAAATCGCCGGAAATGCGCCACATCTGCGAATATCTCATTACATTCTTCGCATCGCTGAGCGGCGTCGGCCCGGGTGAAAGGCTGAGCGCGATAGGGCGCCCCGATCTCACGATGGCTCGATGCAGTGCTTCGATTTCAGGCTTATGATATTGCGCGCCGATGGCGCTCTTCGCAAAAGACATGTCGTCGGCCTTAATGAAATCGACGCCCCAGTTGGCGTACAACTCGACTATGGAATCGTAATAGGCCTGGCCGGCGGTTTTGCCGGTATCGACTCCCCACATGACGGTTGACCAATCGCAATCGTTCTTCTTGTCGGCAATATCGGCTGCGTGCGCGTTCGTGCCCTTGACCGGCAGATTCTTGGCTACGGCGGCTCGCGGAATGCCGCGCATGATATGGATGCCGAATCTGAGGCCGAGTGAGTGAACGTAGTCGGCCAGCGGCTTGAAGCCTTTGCCTCCAGCGGCGGATGGGAAGCGATTCACGGCGGGCGTCAACCGGCCATACCGATCCATCACGGCGTCTTTCCAGCTAGCATCGAGAATTGTGTCTGGCTCAGGGTGCTCGAAGTACCAGTAGAAGTCGACGACAACATAATTCCAGCCGTGCTGTTTCAGGTGTTTCGCGATGAAGTCGGCGTTCGCGCGTACCTCGGCCTCGTTGACGTCGCCGCCGTATGTGTCGTAGCTGTTCCAGCCCATGGGTGGACGAGGCGCGACCTCTCGTGTTGTGGCGTGTAAGAGCAACGGCGCCAGCAAGGAGACGAACACGGCGGTGGTTCCAAGGTGCTGGAATGGCGAGAGCATGTGATAGGCGTCCTTATCGAGCGCCTACCAGAGTATCGTCAGACGCATGAGGTATAACCCTGCTTTCCGACGGTCGCGCGCTGCCGGCGCTGTTCGTTCCACGTCCTTTTCAAAAGAACGAAATACGACGAAACTTGCCGATTAGCAGCAAACCGGTCCCGATAAGCAACAGGGTGGATACTTCGGGAGTTGAACTCGGGCCTGGATCGCCGGCATCCAGCGTCTGGGTGGTCGTGCCGTATCCTATGTAGCTGAGCACGAAACTGGAACCAGGGGTAGACGCGAAAGTGGCCGACGTGATCGGATGGGAAACGGAAAAGCCAAACAGTGACGTGTCCGCGGCCAGATTGAAGATCTCGCCGTCCGAGAGCGTGAGGGTGTAACCAGTTCCCGAAGGACTGCTGCCAAATCCGAAAAACAAAGCCGTTTCGCCCGTGGGAGGCGTCACGACAACCTGCGCGTTGGCGTCGCTTCCGCCCTTTACAGATGGGCCGCCGTTAAAGAACGTTTCCTGAAGATTAGTTGTGGCCCCATCAGGTCCCGTGATCGTAAAGCCGTCCGAAGTTGTGTAACCAGCGGGTCCGAAGGTCCCCGATGGTGGTGCGAAATTCACATCCTGAGCGCTGCCTGGCTGCACAGTCGTCTTCCAATCGGTGAACGTGTAAGACGTGAGGGTCGAGGCGTGAAGTAAAGCTCCCGTTGCGATTCCAATTGCGATCGCCATATACACCCCGCGCCCGATGTACGCTTGCATAGCGCCTCCTTTGCGATTCTTCGTGCTTAGGAATAGTGGCGTCCGCCACCACTCATTCTGGGTAGGAGAATCCCAGACCGCTCTATACCGCGATAAACCTAGTGGATAGTCTGCGCGAGGCTCTCTTGAATGCGGCGCTGCCAATCGTGAACGTGCGCGTAGATCTCCCGCTGGTCTAGCGTCAGCACGTGCCTGTTGTCGACGATAAGCCGCCCATTTACAAATACGTCCCGCACGTCGGCGGCCTTCGAGGCGTACGCCACCTGCGCATAGATGTTGTATATCGGAATTGCATTTGGGTGGGCGAGTGAAATCGTAATGAGATCGGCGCGCTTGCCCGGCTCGAGCGAACCAATCTTTTTTTCAAGTCCGAGGACTCTGGCGCCGCGTATGGTCGCCATCTCGACCACCTGTTCCGCCGGTAGCACTTCCGGGTCCATGCGGGCCACCTTTTGCAGCTTCGCCGCGATGTTCATTTCCAGAATGAGATCGGCCGTATCGTTGCTGCCGGCAAATCCATCGTTGCCGAGACCGACATCTAATCCCTGCCGAAGCATTGCCGTCACGGGCGCAATGCCGCTCGCGAGTTTCATGTTGCTTGAAGGACAATGAGCGATTCCGGTTGAATGATTCTTCAGAATCTGAATGTCTTTCTCGTTCACCCAAACGCAATGTGCGGCAACGACGCGGCCATCGAGTACTCCGAGGCTGGCAAGCAGTTCCGGAGGCGTCATGTGGCGTTTTGCCACCGAATCGTCCACTTCCTTCTTCGTTTCCGAAATGTGGATGAGCAGTGGCGCGTTATATTTCACCGCGACCCGGTGCGAGGCGACCAACGCGTCGTCTGGCGTCGTATAAATCGCATGAGGCGCAACCGCCGGCACAATCAATGGATCGCTTTGGTACTTGCGAATGTACCGGTCCGCTCCGGCCAGGGCTTCTTTCCATGTCTTGTAATCCGGGGCGGGGAAGCCGATTACGGATTGCCCCAGTACTCCGCGCAATCCTGCCTGCTTCGTAATAGCCGCCACGGTGTCCTCGAAGTAGTACATGTCGGTATACGTCGTAATTCCAGCAAGCGACATTTCCAGGCAGGCTAGTTCCGTTCCCCATTTGACGAAGTCGGGGTTTACGTTTTTCGATTCGGCCGGAAAGATGTAGTTGGATAGCCAGTCTTGCAGGCGCTTGTCGTCGGCCATGGCGCGGAACAGGGACATTGCGGCGTGCGTGTGGGTATCGATCATCCCCGGCATAATCAAAGCATCGGGCCGGTCAAGTGTGCGTCGGGCGGTGTAGCGGCTCGCGATTTCCGCCGCCGGACCCACCGCCAGAATGCTATCGCCGCCAATCGCAACCGCGCCGTTCTCAATCAGCCCGTGTTGCGGGTCCATGGTTAGGACATAACGTGCGCGGAGGATCCAATCGGCCGGTTCTGCCGCGGAGCCGATGCAAGCGAGTAGTACGATTATCGCGGCTGCTCTACAGAAGCGACGCATCGAATGGCCTCGGGAAAATGTCGCTCAGACGGAGGCTTTCGGAGTTGCCTTGCAAATTGACCAGTATTAGCTCGGCATCGCCGCAGAATTCCCACAATATCTGGCGGCACGCTCCGCAGGGAGGAGAGGGAATCTCGCGATCCGTGGCGACCGCTACTCGGCGAAGATCTCGCGCTCCTTCCGAGATGGCCTTGAAGACGGCAACGCGCTCGGCGCAGATTGTCAGGCCGTACGTTGCGTTCTCGATGTTGCATCCCGTGAAAATACGGCCGGATTCGGTTGCAAGTGCGGCGCCCACTTTAAAGCCAGAGAACGGTGCATGAGCGTGCTCCCGCGCAGCCAACGCAGCTTTAATCAGCGGGTCAGACATGCACTTCGAATCTTCGCACAGGCCAAAAACGGTCGAGGCATGGCTCGGCCTGACAGACACCGCCATAGGGGACGGAGGCTGCCCGGGCCGAGCCGTCGCACATATTCTTGGGCGCGTCAGCGAGCCGCAATCCACGCCATTCCGTCTGGGCCTTGGCCGGTGTGAAGCTTGCCTTCGACCGTTAGCGTTTTCAGATTCACAACGGCGACGTTATTATCCGAAGTCGCGGCGACATAGGCGCGCGAGCCGTCAGGCGTAATCAGGATTCCGGCAATACTACGCCCCAGATTGATTCGTTTGCGCTCCGCGCCGGTGTGCCCGTCGAGAATGACCAGGTCGCCTGTGCCGAGATCTGAAACAAGGGCGAGATTGCCGTCCGGCGTAAACTTCAGGCGGTTCGATCGCTTCGTGTGAATGTCGAACGTCCGCGTTACCTTTTTGCTGGCGAGGTCGATTACCGATACATGGCCATCGCCCCCATCGGCGGCCCAGAGTTGCTTTTCATCCGGCGTGACATCGAATCCTTCGGGATTCTTTCCGACCGGCACGACCACTTGATTCCATTGATCCCTTCCGCTCGTCCGCTCGAAAATACTGATGGAGTTCGATCCGATATTCGCCGTGAATATCATCGATCCGTCTTTGCTCAGATGGACCATGTGCGTGGTGTTCTGGCCGGTTCCGAGCACCCAGTCAACTTTATTCTTTATAGGATCGTAGCGTCCGATCGCTTTGTTCGCTTCGACAGTAAAGTAGAGCTTGCCATCTGTGAAATACAACCCATGCGGACGCCGCAAGGGCGTCAGATCGAAGCGGTGAATCTCCTTCTGAGCCGCCAGATCGATAACGGAGATCGTGTGCCCCTCGCTTCCCGGCCTGGCGGAACCATAGTTGCTGGTGAAGGCGAACTTTCCGTCGGTGGACGCGGCTACCTCGTGCGGGTCTTCACCGGTGGGAACGCGCCCGGTCACCGCGCCAGTGGCCGGATTAACGATGGCAAGCGATCCTTCCTTGTTCAGAACAAGCAGCGCCGGCGAAGGCGTTGCGGCCCATAGAGCCGGTGCTGCCGCGAACGCAACGGCGAGAATAATTGTGCGGTGAAGGCGCATGAAATCTCCTGGTTCCCTTCCGGCATGATACGCCCATGCCAAGTCAACTCAATCTAAAACGTACCCCTGCGCACGTTTGTACCCGGTTAGGCGGTCGCTCGAACCCACTTGCTGACGCAAGGCGGCTCTGAGTGAAGTAGTCTCCAAACGAGCCGCCGCACGTGAATGCGCGGGTTGTGCGATTGTTCGAGTCCGTTCCCTTAGTCTGTTTATTGTTGACACCCGACATCATTGGTTTTATATTGTTGGCATCCGACATCATGAAACGAGATTCAAAACTCGACCTTCTGCAAGGAACTCTCGACCTTCTCATCCTGCGCACTCTACAAACGGGACCGCTGCACGGCTGGGCAATTTCGGACCGCATTCAGCAGATTTCGCAGGATGTTCTGCAGGTGAATCAAGGATCACTGTACCCGGCGCTGCACCGGCTTGAACACCAGGGCTGGATCAAAGCGGAATCCGGCATTTCCGAGCTGGGCCGCCGTGCGCGCTTTTACCGGCTCACCGCTTCCGGAAAAAAGCAGCTGGAACTCGAAGTGGACGATTGGGAACGCCTTACGGTTGCCATAGGCAGGATTTTGGAAGAGGCATAGCATGAGCTGGCGCGATCTTCTCTTGCGGCTCAGGGCGCTCATTGCGCGGCAGAGTATGGAGGAGGAACTCGAGGAAGAGATGAAATCTCATATCGAGTTGCAGACCCGCAAGTATGTCGCGCAAGGGATGAGCTTGAAGGAGGCGAGCCGGCGCGCGCGAATTGAATTTGGCGGCGTCGAGGCTACAAGAGAACGTTGCCGCGATGCACGGCGAGTGAATTTCATCGAGGCTCTTTTCCAGGATTTCCGTTATGCTGTTCGCGGCCTCCGCCGGGACCGCATGCTGGCCCTGAGCGCATTGCTGACACTAGCAATCTGCATCGGAGCGAATACAACCGTATTCAGCCTGGTCGATTCCATCATGCTCCGCCCATTGCCGTTCCCCGATTCGAACCGGCTGTATTGGATAAACGAACGCATCGGATACTTCGGCGGTGATTTCGGCTTGGGCGCGGATTACTACAGCCTCCGTGAGGAGAACAGAATCTTCGACGATGTAGGCGCGTACGATACGCTCACGCTCAACTGGACTGGCGTCGAAAAACCGGAGCAGTTGGAAGCGGCACAGGTCACGGCATCATTTTTCAACGTCTTCGGTATACAGCCGTTGTCGGGGCGATATCTTGCGCCCGGAGAGGAGGGCACGAAGGCCCCGCCGGTTGTGGTGTTGAGCTATGCATTCTGGCGCAGCAAGCTGGGCTCCGATCCTCGCGCGCTCGGCAAGACCATCATGCTCGATGGTTTGCGGAACACGGTGATCGGAATCATGCCGCAAGGTTTCGACTACCCGAGAGGCGTCCAAATCTGGAGGCCGCTCCCCATGAATGAGGCGGATCAGCGGCCGAGACTCGTGACGCGGCCCATGCGGATGGTCAGCATAATAGGACGCCTGAAACCGCGCGTGAGTAATGCGCAGATCACAGCCGAATTACGCCGGCTGACAAGTACGATTCGCAGGGAATATCCGAAAGAAGTTGAGTCGGGCGGATTTCTGAAAGACATGCACATATTGGCCCAGCCGCTGCAGCGGAGAATGACCGGAGACCTGCGCCCTGCTCTTCTGGTATTGAGCGGGGCCGTTATGCTCGTGCTTCTGATCGCTTGCGCAAACCTGGCGAATCTGCTGCTCGCCCGCGCGGCGTCGCGCCAGCGCGAACTCGCCGTGCGGATGGCCCTTGGCTCCGGCCGGCGCAGGATCGTCAGGCAAGTACTCACCGAAAGCATTGTTCTCGCCGTGCCTGGCGGCGCGGCGGGAGCCGCCATCGCGTATCTTGCAGTCGCCGGCTTAAACGCGTGGAAACCCCTCATCCTGCAGAATTATCCGCGCATTGCGCTGGATGCGCCCACTCTTCTTTTCACCTTGGGACTGACGGTGATTACAGCGCTTGTGTTTGGCACGGCGCCCGCGCTGGCGGCAGCCGGCGTCGATATCCAGGAGGCTCTGAAGTGCGCCGGCCGCCAGCACAGCGGAGCCAGACGGTCGACGCGACTGCGCCGGTGCTTGGTGATCGGGGAACTGGCCGTCTGTTTGATTCTTCTGATCGGAGCCGGCTTGCTGGGAAGAAGCTTTCTCAAACTGGCGGGCACGGATCTGGGATTTCCGGCGGAAAACATTCTCACAATGCGAGTGAACTTGATAAAGTCCCGCTATGCGACCGCGGAAAGTCAGGTGCGCTTTTACGCGGACGTGCTCGCACGCGTGAAACAGCTTCCGATGGTCCGCCATGCGGCAGTTTCCACCGACGTGCCGATAAGCGGAGGCCACCCCTTTAGCGGTATGAAATTTCAAGTTGCCGGACGAACGCCGCTTCCATTGGCTCAGCAGCCTGATACCGGAGAAAGCGTCGTCAGCCGCGAGTATTTTCGAACCCTGGAAATCCCGTTGCGCAGCGGGCGGATCTTCGATTCGCAGGACACGGGCAGATCGCCAGACAATATCGTGGTGAATGAAACGTTCGCCAGCGGAGTTTTCCCCGGCGAGAGTCCGCTGGGGCGTCAGATCGTTTCAGGGCCTAACGGTTCTACTCGCTGGACCATTGTGGGCGTTGTTGGAAATATTCGCGCAGCAGATCTCGGCGCCAAACCGGCGCCCCTGATTTACCGCTGCACGTGCCAAGGCGGCAATCCATTTTTAACGCACATGAGTTTCATCATCAGAACCGAAGGAAATCCACGCCCGGCCATTCGCACGATTGAAGATCAAATCTACAGCGTGGACCACGAGCAGCCCGTCTTTGAGGTGAAGACCCTCGAAGAACGGCTGGCGGACTCTCTCGCGCCACAGCGATTTCAACTGCTGCTGATCGGAATTTTCTCGGGTATTGCCATCGTGCTGGCGGCGTTTGGGGTTTACGGAGTGATGGCGTATCTGGTTGCGCAACGTACTCGCGAAATCGGCATTCGCATGGCGATGGGAGCGCGCCTGCAAAATGTGCTTTGGCTTATCATCGGCGAGAGTCTGGCCCTTTCCTGCATCGCCATTGTCGCCGGCATCGGCGGCGCATGGGCGTTGACACGCTACACAGCCAGCATGCTGTACGGCATCGCCGCCCTGGACGGACCAACATTCGCGATAGCGCCGGTGGTCCTGGGCATCATTGCCGTCGGCGCCTCGCTCGTGCCGGCATTGCGGGCATCGCAAATCGATCCAGCGGCAGCGCTGCGGGAAGAGTGAGTCAGGGCGCGCCGTGAGCGGATGACCACACCACCTGTTCCTCGCCGGCAACACTCTGAGCCGAGGCAATGGCAGCAATCAATCCGGCAGCTTCCGCTGGAGTGCCTGCGATGGTTTCGAGAATTTCCGAACCGGCGACGAATAAGACAGATCCCCGCCGGGATAAAAAATAGCCCGCGAGCAACAGAATTCCCAGAACGGCAAACGGGATGCCGGCTCCCCCGCCTTCCCGCGACGAGGCCGCAGCCGCCGCAATGACCAATGAAGCGGTTGCAATTACTAGCAAAAACGGATATGTGGTCGTGATTTTCTTGACTTGCGTTATCCGCGAAAGCGACAGGATTATTTGAGATCGAGCCTCCGCATCTCGCAGCACCACGGTGTTCCGGGTGACAGTCGCCAGCGAATTTGAGTAGAAAACTACTTCACCCGATAATGCATCGACGATTCTGTTCGCCATTCCTGCCTCAACGATCGGGTTAGCCCCTTCTATTATTCCTCCGATGCTCGCCGTGGCGCCGGATTCTTTGGACATATCGGTTATCGCAAGCATTTTCAGTACTGGCGGGATAATGAGCTTGATGACGATAGATGAACGTAGTGTAAACGAGATCGCTTCGAGCAATGGCGCGGGCTTGCGGGATGCCGGCGCATTTCGGGAAAGACTGGATCGCCTGGCGGAAGTTGCCGTTCGGGTGGGATTAGGATTATCGCGCGGACAAGAACTCGTGATGACGGCTCCCCTGGACGCTCTGCCGCTCGCCCGCCGTATTACGGAGCACGCCTATAAAGCCGGCGCTTCGCTCGTGACAACGCTCTTCACGGACGAGGAAGCGACCCTGATGCGTTTCCACCATGCGTCCGACGAGAGCTTCGACCAGGCTGCGGAATGGCTGCAGAATGGGATTGCGGCATCCTACCGAAGCGGCGCCGCCCGGCTCGGGATCACAGGCACGAATCCGGCGTTACTGGCTCACGAAGATCCCAATAGAGTGGCCAGGGCCAACCTCGCGTTGTCGAAAGCAAGCCGTCCGGCTCTCGATCTGATCACGCGCCACGAAATCAACTGGACAATTGTCGCGTGCGCCACTCCGGCCTGGGCTCGCCAGGTTTTTCCGGATGACGACGAGGAGACAGCGGTCGCTCGACTATGGGAGGCGATTTTCGCCGTAACGCGTGTCGGTTCGCCCGATGCGGTTCAAAACTGGCAGACTCATGATGCACAGCTTCAACAACGGGCGCGGCTCTTGAACGAAAAGCGATTTTCGGCGCTGCACTTCCGCGGGCCGGGGACCGATCTTCGCGTCGGACTTGCGGACGACCATCTTTGGCTGGGAGGCGGCACAACCGCCCGGAATGGCATCCCCTGCATTCCCAATATGCCAACGGAGGAAGTGTTTACGACGCCGCACAAGGATCGTGTAGAGGGCCTAGTAACCAGCAGCAAACCGCTCTCTTATCAGGGCTCGCTGATTGAAGACATCCGCGTGCGCTTCGAAGGCGGCCGGATTGTGGACATGGCTGCCAAAACGGGCGAAGCGATCCTCCGCCGCATGGTGGAAACGGACGATGGCGCAAGGCGGCTGGGTGAGGTGGCGTTAGTGCCGCACTCGTCGCCTATCTCGAAAAGTGGACTGCTGTTCTGGAACACGCTCTTCGACGAGAATGCGGCGAGCCATATGGCGCTCGGGCAAGCGTATAGCACGTGCATTCGAGACGGCGATACCCTCGATGCATCGCAGTTGGGAGGCAAGGGCGCAAACAGCAGCCTGATTCACGTGGATTGGATGATCGGATCGGGCCGGATGGACGTAGACGGCATTAGCCCCGATGGCGGCGCCGAACCGTTGATGCGCTTCGGCGAATGGGTTGAATGAGGCCATTTATTCGGGCGGCGCCGTCGATCCTCGAACCATCAACTCGCCGTTGAGCTCCAGGCTCTTCTCATGGGACTCGCCCTTTAAAAGCCTGAGCAGCAGTTCCGTCGCACGCCTTCCGAGTTCCCTCTTCGGCTGGCGAACACTGGTCAGAGGCGGCTGCAGAAACGGCGTGAAGAACAGGTCGTCAAATCCGACAATCGAGAGGTCACGCGGAACTTGAAGGCCGCGCTCCGATGACTGTTCCAGAACCCCGAGCGCGGACATATCGTTATAGCAGAAAATCGCCGTCGGCCGTTGTTGCAGGGCAAGCAATTCGCGGGCGGCCTCCCGAGCGCCTTGCGGTTTTCCGTCGCCCTGAATTACGAACTCGGCGCGGACCGGGAGCTTTGCTTCAGCCAGCGCGATCGTGTATCCCTCATATCGCTCCTTGTCCGATTGCAGCCCAAGCCGGTCGCCGAGATAGGCAATGTGTTTGTGTCCAAGCGCTATCAGATGCCTTGTAGCGCGCAACGCGCCGTCGACATTGTCCACCGTAACGGAATGTACAAATTCGCTGGGGTGCTGATTATTTAGCAGGACGATCGGGATTCCAAATTCGGATAAGAGCGGCACATAGAGCGCTCCAACACGGGACGAAGCGACCAGTATTCCATCCACGCGGCGTTCCTGAAACGAACGGACGACCGTCATTTCACGCTGGGGATCTGCTTGCGATGTCGCCAGAATGATCGAAAAGCCCGCGTTATTGGCAATTTCTTCGATGCCACCGACAACCTCTCCGTTAAACGGATCGGAAATGCTGGTCACGACGACGCCGATAGCGTAGGTTTTACGGGTGACAAGGCTGCGCGCGACCGCGCTGGCGGAGTATCCCGACTCTTTCGCGATGCGTTGAATGCGTTCCGCAGTGTGCGCGGGTATTAAAGGACTGTTGCGAAGCGCTCTCGACACAGTCGAATGAGATACGCCCGCGATACGCGCGATGTCTTTAATGGAGACAGCCATCGAGGTGAACGACCCGGTTCCGGAGAACCGCCGCCCCCGCGATCTTACCAATCTATCTGCGCAGGAAAATATTCCGCCACCAGATCCTCGTAGTACGGCTTCAACTCCTTGAAGTCCGGCCGGTCCGCGCCCTTCGAATAAAGATCGTACGGGTTAAATTTGCGAACCCACTCGAACATCTGCTCATCGTGCTTGTTCATCAAGTGGCGGTAAGCGCCATGCCGGTGAGCGGCATAGAACGAATGATAGCGAAGCATGTACTGCGCCGGCTCGGGCATATAGTTCTTCGTTACGTTGTAGATATATTCGTCGTGGCCCCACGACATCAGCACGTTGTCGAGTCCGCAATTTGGCTCGTAAATGCCGTAGAGCGTCTGGTATTCCGGAACTTTGCTGTCGGGATTGGCGGCAAAGAATTCGGGGAATACGATCTGGTCCGAATAGGCGCAGCCCACTGGAAACGTGTCGCCGACGACCGCCCATTGAGGATCGCCGTAGAGGCAAAGAACCTTGCCCAAATCGTGAATCAAGCCCGCCAGCACAAACCAGCGCGGATGCCCGTCGCGCCGGATGGCTTCGGATGTTTGCAGCAGATGCTCGATTTGAGTGAGGTCCGTATCCGGATCACTGTCGTCCACCAGCGTGTTTAGATATTCAGCGGCTTCCCATATGCTTTTCTTCCCACGATTCAGCTTCAGGTATTGATCGCGCTTTTCGCGCACGAAAGCCAGGCTCTGATGAGCGTGGTTCTGCCGGTAAAATTCCGTCACTCCGGGATTGGCATCGGCGGCGTAGTTGCGAAATTCCTCCTCCGACTTGCCTTCCTGATAGCGGGACGCAACGTAATCGTCCCATTCTTCAATGTTGTTCATCGGATTCTGCAAATCCGTTACGGGAGCCTGACTGGTGGACATGGTGGACACCTGCTATTTTCGACTTATGCACACGTGTGCACTTGCTACTTTGAGCCTACAGCGATCTCCGCGAGTTGTCAACACCGGCGGATTACGTGGCGTGCCGCGACTCCAGACGAGTCTAGTTAAATTTTGTGATTCGCGCCAGCGCGACTCCCACGGCTATCAGGACGGCAACCATGATGGCCGCCAGACCCGTCAGCCAGGTCCAGTGGATTTCGATAGCCGGCACGTGCGCCAAATAGCCAAGCGCCACGAAACCAAGAACAGCCGCCGTGACAATCAGACCGTCGAGCCAGGTCCGGCGCGGGCCTTCGGAGCCAGGCGATTCAATGCCCTCCACGCGGTTGGAGACGTACTCGGCATCGATGCCGTACCGGTCGGTTTCCCGTTGCGATGCTTCCTTCCAGCTTTCATACTCGCTGCCTGTCGCCGATGACAGAGCCACGGCGGCCGCTCCGATCGCCATCAGCACGGAACCGCCAATTACCTTGAGATAAACGCCGGTCCCCTGTCCCTGTAACTCGCCGAACACGAGAATCGCCCACAGCAGCCCCCATATTTGATTTGTATTCGAAAGCGGAATGCCGCGGCTGATGCCCACATATTTGGTCGCGTAGTTTTGAAAAAGATCGCCGACGACCCACATCAAGCCGCCCAAAAAAGGCCAGAACAGGATATGTTCATTGATGACCAGTTCGTGCCAGAACGGCCCAACGCCACCGAGAAAGGCAACTGAAATCGCGGTCATGGTGCCCAGTTCGCCAACTGTGAAATAAGTCAGAAACGTGAGCGGGTTCATCCCCGTGACGTACGCCTTGCGGTACGGAATATACATCGATCCCCAGACGACTCCGGCTCCAATTGCGGACCACAGGCCTCGCGTAGGATTCGTTGATGCGCCATGGGCGCCCGATGCCAGCGATAAAACGATCGCGCCGCCGCAGATGACAATGGCCCCCACAATTACTGCGGCCTTGCGGGACCATGGAGCCCGCCGCAATTCCCGGAAAAGAACGATGCCCCAGAAGATGCCGATGAGGCTGTTGCAGTTCCAAAGAGGGAACGCGATACTGAGACCCACATCGCGCACCGCTAGTATGCTGAGCGTATTCCCAACCGCCCACAGGCAGCCGGCCATCACGCCCCAGACAATGAGATGCGGCACTTTTCGTGTATCGACCAGCACATCGGAGGTGCCGCGAATCAGAGCCGGAAGGCTCCACCGCGAAACAAACGCGCCGAGCACCATCATGAACGAAATGACGAACGGCGATACCGAAGCCGTGACCAGCTTGCTCGGGGCCTCGGCGGCCGCCAGCCAGACAGCCGCGGCCAGTCCGCAGAACACGCCCAGAATCTGCAATTTTTGCTGGCGCGAGCGCTCGATCGATAAAACCGGTTTGGGGATCGCCGATGGCTTATCCACAGAGTGATCCTATTCCGCGAAGCGCAGAAGCACCAACGCTCCCACCAGTACGACGAGTGGAATCCAGAATTGTATGTCAGTCAGCATCGGCTTCAGCAGGCGCGGCTTGGCATGCTGTCGGTGTGTCGTGGGTTGGCCGTTGTTGTTAGTCACGGAGAAAATCTTTCCCGTTATTGTAGTTGAGTTGCCGTCCGGACAGCGAAAAACCCTGGAAACACAGCAGCCGCGCGCAAGTGCGCGGCTTGTGCGGTTGTCCGAACTCCGTTGATGACGTCGCTCCTCGACAGTCGCGGTTCAGTGCAGGCAACTGCACGTCGTCATCAACTTTGGCGGCGCTGAAACGTCAATTGGCCTGCACCCAACCCTGACCGTCAGGGAGAGGGAGCGGGCTCCCCGTTCAGCGCTGGTTCGCTTTCAGGATTTTCTTGCGCAAGCGAATCGATTTGGGCGTGATCTCGACATATTCGTCCTCGCGGATGAATTCGATGGCCTGCTCAAGATTCAGAACGCGTGGCGGGATCAGCCGGATGGCGTCGTCCGAGGTCGAAGCGCGCATATTCGTAAGCTTCTTTTCCTTTACGATGTTCACGTCCAGATCGTTGCCGCGGGAGTTCTCGCCGACGATCATTCCTTCGTAAACCTCGGTCGCAGGCTCAATAAAAATGACGCCGCGTTCCTGCAGGTTGTAGATGGCATAACCGGTCGCGAGGCCTGAGCGGTCGGCCACCAGCGAGCCAGTGGGACGCGTTTCAATGTCGCCCTGCCATTCGATGTAGCCACTAAACAGGGAGTTCATGATCGCTGTGCCCTTGGTATCGGTTAGCATCTCGCTGCGAATGCCGATGAGCCCGCGGGAAGGCACGTGGAATTCGAGGCGGACGCGGCCCGAGCCGTGATTCACCATCTTGTTCATTTTGCCCTTACGCGTGCCCATCTTCTCGATGACGACTCCGATGAACTCTTCGGGGCAATCGATCACAAGCAGTTCGAGAGGTTCGTGCAGTTTGTCGTCGATCTTGCGGGTCAGGATCTCCGGCTTGCCGACCTGCAGTTCGTAGCCTTCCCGGCGCATCATTTCAATGAGGATGGCCAGTTGCAGTTCGCCGCGCCCCATGACTTTGAAGGCGTCGGGTCCGCCGGCTTCCTCTACGCGGATCGAAACGTTTGTCAGTAGTTCTTTATCGAGGCGGTCCCGCAGATTGCGTGACGTGACGAATTGGCCCTCACGGCCGGCAAATGGTGAGTTGTTGATCGTGAACGTCATCGCGATCGTCGGCTCGTCGATCTGGATATGCGGCAAAGGCTTAGGAGTTTCGGCGCTAGTCACGGTTTCGCCAATTGTGATGCCTTCCACGCCGGCTATGGCGAGAATGTCGCCGGGGCGCGCAATCGTCTCATCAACGCGCTTCAGGCCTTCGAACGAATAGAGTTTCGTGATGCGAGTCTTATGCATGTCGCCGTTGACCCTGCAGATTGAAACTTCATCGCCGTGGCGCAACGTGCCATTGAACACACGCCCGATGGCAAGGCGGCCGAGGTAATCGCTGTAATCGAGGTTTGCAACGAGGAGCTGAAGTATCGCGTCCGGGTCGCCCTTTGGCGGTGGAATATTTTTCAAAATGGCTTCAAAAAGCGGCCGCAGGTTATCGCTGTCGTCCGCCATTGAACTTTTCGCGATGCCCGCCTTCGCGTTTGTATAGATGATGGGGAAATCAAGCTGATCTTCGGTTGCGTCGAGATCGATAAAGAGATCGTAGACCTCGTTCAAGACCTCTTGTACCCGAGCGTCGGGACGATCGATTTTGTTGATGACGAGAATGGGCGGCAGCTTTGCTTCGAGCGCCTTCATCAGAACGTAGCGGGTCTGAGGAAGGGGCCCCTCGCTTGCGTCGACCAGCAACATCACGCCATCGACAATCTTCAGCGCGCGCTCGACCTCGCCTCCAAAATCGCTATGGCCGGGGGTGTCGACAATGTTGATCTTTGTGCCGTGATAGCGCACACCGGTCGTCTTCGCGAGAATCGTGATGCCACGCTCGCGCTCGAGCTCATTTGAGTCCATCACGCGCTCGATGACTTCTTCATTGGCGCGGAATATGCCGCTCTGGCGAAGCATGGCATCCACCAATGTGGTCTTGCCGTGGTCGACGTGAGCGATGATAGCGATACTTCGGCTGTTCAGGGAATCGGAAACTGCTGGCATTCGGGAACTTCTATGGTCGCATGCAGGCCGGAAATTGCATTGGGCAGCGGGAGGCGCCGTGAGGGTTATCTCAGAACAGCCGGTCCGCGGTAACGGGTATCACGGCTACAACCGAGTAGCTCAGGTCGGCTTGGCCCGAAATGTAGGGCCCGTCCCTATGGCGCACTGTTCTTTTGCCGGATTTTGCTGAGGTATATCGGTTTTCAGTACAGCGGGTGTACCGGCGAATTTGGGGTCCGTCCCCAATTCGTGCGCACTTGCGACCGGATTCTCTGGAGCTGAGGGCCATCCGGGATATAGGTCTAGTACAGTGCTGGAGAGGAGAGAACCGTTGATCCAACTTCCCAGCATTGGATACGCCGAGGCGAAACGAGTGATTGACGCGATCGCGGAAGAAATTTTGCGGCGCGGAAAAGCCGGAGTGATTGCGGTAGCGGATCCTCATGGTGAGTTGATCGCTTTTGCGCGTATGGACGGAGCCCCATATTCGTCGATTCTCATCGCAATAAACAAGGCATACACGGCGGCCCGCGAGCGCAAAGCGACCAAGGAGATCGGTGAGGCGGCACGCCATCCGGAAAAGGGATTCGATATCGCCTATTTTGGTGAGCCTCGGTTTGTGGGATGGGGCGGCGGCGTGCCGGTTTGGAAAGGCGGCAAGGTGATCGGTTCCGTCGCTGTCAGCGGACTACCGCAAATGGAAGATATGGAACTAGCCAAGATGGCTGTGGAGATGATTTCGCAAGGCTCCTGATTAATCCCCCGGCGCGGCCTGTTTGTGTAGCGTGAGGATGTGTTGTCCCACCGGAAGCAGCAGAATAGGGTCATTCGATTTTCCGAAGGGCGTCCCATCGACCTCGATTGTCGAGACCACACAACCAAGAATAGCTATTGCCCGACTCCGGCTCGTGTAGCTGATCTCGATAGCATCTTTCTCCTCAACGACTTGCTCGATATTGCCGTTGAAATCGGTTAATCGGATCGGCGGCTCCACGAAGCCCGTTGAAACCGTGTGATGGCCAGCGGGGACGAGCAGCTCAGTATCCGTGTGGACCGGCCAGGCTATACCGTCGATCTGAGCGGGGCCGCGCCATTGAATTCGCACCGGCTGAGAGCTGTCGACGATCAGTTCGTCCGGGGCTGGCGCCGATAACATTGCCGTGCTTGCGGCGACAGGCAGCAGCGGAAGATCCTGGCGCTCCAGCGAGTTCTCGAAATAGATTGCAACGCGCTGGAACGATTCCGCTGCCTGGTGGACAAGTTCAAACAGCTCAACTCCCGTCTGTTTCTTTGTTGGATATACATCCTGATATCGCTCAACTACATTGATGTCGACGGCGAGACGTTGCCGGTCTGGCACTAAATTACGGTACTCATCGGCGAGCTTTGCGTAGCGCGCCGCGCCGAGGTTCCATAACGGTGCGGGATCTTCGACGAGCAGAGTCAGTTTTTTCGATTCGATGGCGGGCAGGGATGCCACAATGTCGGCGCCAAGCGCGTCACGCATACCCGGTTCCAGGCGGTCGTCAATTTGAGTGAGCACGGTGTCGAGCCAGGGCTTTGTGGATCGGGCACGTTCCACCGTGGCCAGCCACTCGGCTTGCATGTGGGACACGAGCGCTGCACGGAAATCGAGAAAGCGACGCAGCCCCACGGGATCGCGCCCCATTGCGTGTGAAGAAGCGGGATCGAACAAGAGCTTGGGATCGAAACCGGCCTCCTGCTCGAACGCCTTCCGCACATCGTCATCCATTGGCGTAAATCGGGCGGGATTGCCGGCTCCCTCAAGCGATTCAAAATACAACTCGGCCAGGTTGACGCCATCCCAGTCGAAGCGCTGCAGCAGGTCCTGGACCTTATGCGCGACTGCCGCCTTGCAATCGGCGTTTTGCAGATTCATGAGCTTCCGCCAATCGAGCGCGGCATCCTGTCCGGTTGCAGTCTTCTCGCGCCATTCGGGGTGATCCGCCCAGAACTGCTCACTCACATGCGGCAGTTCGAGCCACGCGTAGACGAGGATGGCATTGCGATGACAGGCGGCGATCATGTTCTTCAGATATTCGTCTCGCTGCGAGTCGGGCTCGATGTTATGCCAAGCTGCTACATGAAGAACGGAAATGCCCGATGCCCGCCAGCGCCGCGCGAGATAATCCGAGTCCGCGCGAACGCGGTAAGAAGAGTCAAAAAAGGCCCACAATCCGGTGGCGCGGGCCGGCAGCGTTAAGCCAAGATCCGTCAGGGCTTGCAGCACATACGGATAACGCTCGATATCGGTTTGGCCGGGCGGCGTCGCCAGCCAGAAAATGGCGCCATGCGCCGTTCGCTTTCCCGCTTCGAGCGGAGCATTGGTCCAGCGCTCGCGGGCGAAAACCTGAAAGTCTTCAGGAACGGTTGTCACCGGTAACGAAGCCTGCTGCTGCCAGATGATCTGCATCTTTGGCGCATGTACGTCCACAAGGTGACGAACGGAAATGGTTTTATTCGTCGGTGTTATCCCGATCTGACGAGCGAGCGGCGAATCGCCTTCGATCACGATGATGTGATCCGTTGCGAGCGTCAGAACGCCCACATCGGCCTTGGGACCGGCCACAATGATTGAGGCCGCATCGGCTTTTGTGGCGGCCATCACGTTAGCCGCGTTGAAGATTTTTGTCCAGGGGGCGGCATCCGTTCCGGCGACGCGAAATGAGGGTATCTGTGCGCTGAGCGGCAGCGCCGTCGCGAAGAGCAGCATCGCTGTAAACCGGCTGTTATCGCGAAACGGCATACCAGAAGCTCAAGCGCAGGTCCGTGTAGTTCGGACCGCGTGGATTACCTTTGTTGTTTGTATAAACGCCTCGCAACCAGTCCGCGGCGAAATAGACATTCGGCGGCAGCCACGGCAGATGGATCTTTGTGCCCGGTCCGAACTCGATGGAATTCGCCCAATACTGCGCCTTCACATCGCGAACATAGTTGCCGTTTGCGTAAATTTGGAAATAGTTTCCACCGGGCGCGTGAAACGTGCGGCCGATGCGGTGTTGAGAATAGAACAGCCAATCCTTATCGAAGCGGCTGACATACACGGCGTCACCGGTGGTTTCGTAAAATGGGCCGGGCGAATGCGCTCCCAGAAGGCTGCCGAATGCTTTCGCGAAATTCAGGCCGCCGCGATAGTCGGGCACGGCCGCGCCAACATCATGGCGGCCCGACAGATACTTCATGGCTTCTCCCGCTTCCGCCCAGCCAAGCAAATGATGCCACTGCTTTGTGGATACGCCGCCGCCCACGATGAATTCACTTTCCGAAAGATATTGAGGCCCGAGATTGCCCAGGCTAACCTGGCCACGGGCATCGCCGATGAACCGCGTGGATAAATACAGATGCACGGGCGAACCGCTAAAGAACGGTAGATTGTGCTTTATCTGTCCGTAAACGAATGCGTCCTTCCAGCGGGTGGAATACATCGGCAAAGCCCATGTAGTGGTTTGCGGACCGCCATCACCGCGCAGATTGTGCCAGGCGC
This sequence comes from Bryobacterales bacterium KBS 96, assembly GCA_000381625.1. Classification (GTDB taxonomy): domain Bacteria; phylum Acidobacteriota; class Terriglobia; order Bryobacterales; family Bryobacteraceae; genus KBS-96. Next base: position 2,787,924 of record KB906767.1, on the reverse strand, counting down.
GATTGGCTTCGGTGGCGGCGACGGTGTTCGCGGAATGCCGCGCGGCATCAAACCATTGCAGAGCTTCCTTGTCGTTTTTTGCGAGATTGTACGCCCATCCGAGTTGCAGCATCACGTCGGCATCGTCGGGATTGTTCTCGTGGGCGATACGGAAGTATCGAATGGCGTCGTTAATGTATCCGGCGGCCAGGCTTTTGCGGCCCATGATTTTGGGATCGATGTGAGCGTCGGAACGGCTGGCAGGCTGGGCATGAACTTCGCTCTTCAGTGGATGCCGCAGAACGGATAACTGCTCGGCCGAAAGCTGGTCGTGCGGATCGATTGCAAGAATCTTTTCGAATTCGGCGACAGCCTCTGGCTCTTTGTGGAGCGCTAGCAGAAGATACGCTAGTTCGCGGCGCAACGGGATATTTTGCGGGTCGAGCTTGATCGCGTTTTGAAATTCGTAGACATACGGATAGCGTGGTCCCAGGAGTTCCAGCGCGTTTTCGGCAGTGCGGGGTTCGCTGCATCGCGAGGCCGCGAGAAGCGCAGCGTGCGCCGATTCAGCATCGTTCAACTGTTGCCAGACGCGGGCAAGATCGACTAATAGCGAGTCCAGCCGCGGCTTCAAACGGCGGCAAATTTCATATTGCTCGGCGGCAAGTTGCAGTTCATCGCGCTGTTCGGCGAGTTGCGCCAGTTCCCAATGCGCGCTGTAGGTGGTAATGGCTAGCGGATTGGGCGAGATGGCCAGCGCATGCTGCCACCGGGCAATGCCGTCGCGCAACGGAGCATCGATGTTCTCAAACCCCTTCTGAGCGGTTATGCGAGTAGAGGCGGTCAGGCCATGCGTTCGCAACCGATCGAAAGTCCTGCGCGCTTCGATCGGCTTGCGTGTGTCATAGCAGAGAAATGCGTATTCAAGAGCAGCGGTGTCGTCATGCGGATTCAGAATGAGCGCCTTTTCGAACTGATCGCGCGCGTCGGCGGTTTCTCCCGCTTTCAAAAGCGTGTAGGCCAGATCTTTGCGCGCAGCCGCATTTTTCGGCTGCACGGCTAGCCCGCGTTGAAAGGCTGCAATGGCTGAGTCGTAATTTTTTTGTGTAAGCAGCTGATAGGCTGCGGCGAGGTCCTGCTCGCCAGTCGTCTGCGCCCGCAGACTCCCCGCGGCCAGCAGCGCAACTGTACAGAGCCGGACAGCATACATGCGGATATCTACAGATCTAGTGGCGCGGGGGCTCCGTTTCTCTCAACCACGCTCCAGTTAGGGTCCGTCCCTGCTGTTGCAGCTTTAGGGACGGACCCCAATTGGTTCCGCAGTGCGGGCTACGATTCCTTGAGGTGCGAAATGGCACCAGAGGAGCCGATACCAGCGGAAACGCTCGAGTTTCAGCGGCAGAAAACGAACGTTTAATGTTTAATAGCCGGCCAAGTTGGCGATTTTGCTAAAGATGGACACACGAGAATTATGCTACGCGAAGCAGCATTCTTTAAGAGCGGGTGAAATGTGAGAAGAACTTATGCAGTGGCGGGCGAAGTTTGCAGGAGCGATAGCCTGCGTCGCGGGGACCAGGTAAGCTTACGCTTCAATGTCTCTTCCAAACTCCGAATCCACTCAGCGCTTCCGCACGGCCGGGAGCCCGGTAACGCTAAACGTAGCTCCTTGTCCGCTTCGGCATCGGTGCGCTCGATAAACTCTCGCCATTGGGCGGTAGTGAATCGCCTCCGTCCGATCGCCTCAGCCAGCGGGACCAACGGGTCTGGCGTCCCGGTCAGATGCGCTTTGGCGGATGAACACTCCCACGTCTCCAGTTGCTCGACCAGCCCCGCTCGCCGCGGATTCACTTCCACGTAGCGCAGGGCGGTCCAATAATGATTCTCGTCGAGAGGAGACGAGTGGAACCGATTCTGAAAGACGTGTCCGCAACGCCCCAGCCAGCGATTGAGCTTCATTGCCCACCATGTATGCAGACGCCGGTAGAGGCGGGCTAGACCGTTCGGATCGGACGGCGTGACAATCCAATGGACGTGGTTGTCCATCAAGCAGTACGCGTGCACGCTCACGCTTTCCTCGTTGGCGATTAGCGCAAAGCGCTTAAGATACTTACGCTTATCGAAGCCATTACGGAAGATTTGCATTTGCCCGACGCCCCGTGCAACCACATGGTGGGCCACATTTTCCAAAACAATCCGCGGTTTGCGAGCCATAGCCCTCTTGCCGGCCGATTGCCATTTTCTGCGGACTGGCAACCAGCATTCTGCTAAATAGTGGCCAATCCGACGGAATTCTCGCCGAGCAATTAGGGTCCGTCCCTACGGTGGCAGCGTTTGATGCGGGGTCCGTCCCTAAATTGAGGTAAGTATGGCCGGGTTTATCTGGAGCCGATCGCCTCGGTTAATCCGGCGAACGATTCGGTACGTATGGCTCAAAAATCGCCAAACTAGTCATTCCCGCGCTCGCGATGTCGCTGGCGCTGGTCGCGGCAGATTCGCAGTTTAGCTGCATATGGAAGCTCAACGTGGCGAAGTCGAAGTTCACCGACGGTCTGGCGCCTAAGCTTCACGGTAAACCATCCGCCGGGATGGGAAAGTTGCGGTCCGAAGACGTGGAAGGAAGGCAATCCCATATCGTGGTTCGTAACCGGAGCGACTGTCCGAGAGTCGCCCCGGCTCCCGTTCCCAATTTCCGGTTAAAAATAGAATTTCGCCGCAAGCTGGACGTTGCGCGGGAAGTTGTATTGCGCGGCCGGTAACTGGCCAAAATTATCGTCTCCGAAGTTAGTATCCGGCGGTCCATAAATGACGGTGTTGGCGAGATTAAACGCTTCACCGCGAAACGTCAGCTTGTAGCGATCCCCGAATGGAAATGATTTTTCGACGGCGATATTTACCTGCGGCTGCGATGGATTGCGGATGTTCGGAAATCGATCCGGATTCACGTTGAACGAATAAGCCGGCAGGGTGGAATAGCAGGATTTATCGTTGTTGAACCAGTGCTGAAACGTCTGATTCGGGACGCTCCAGGAACTGCAACCCGGAACGTTGGTGTTGAGAATCAAATTCGGCCAGCCCGTCGGAAATCCCGAGTAATACGTAAAGATCCAATCGAATTGCCAGTTGCTGGCCAGAGCGTTGACGAAAGAGTTTTGATAATTGGCGCCGTAGTGGCGGCCCTTGCCGAAGGGGAGATCCCAGACGCCGCTAAAAGCGATGCTTTGCGGCACATCCTGATAGTCGATCTCGTGGATGAGGGGCTCGCGGCTATTCCAGTTGTTGAGCCGGTGGTTGGCTTCATACGCTTTCGAGAACGTGTAAGAAAGCACCCATGTGAAGTTACCGGCGCTTGCCGAATTCAGACGCTTCTCCAGTTGCAACGAGAGCGCGTCATAGCGATAGTATCCCCATTGCCCGAGATTCTCGGTCACATTGTTGTCGAACTGCGGATAGGGGGAATAGAGATTGAAAGCGTTTACGGTCTGGCTGCCCCCGAGGCTCGTATTCGCTGGAACGACGCCATAAAACGGGTTCGGCAATTGCCGGTTCATGGACGCCGGATTGTTATGCCCCTGAACGAATGCGTCGTAAGAAGGGTAACCTTGGTTGAATCCAGTCGGTTCATAGATCGAGTAGTTGCCGGTATACGCGATATCGGCAATCAACCCGAATAACGCCTGCTGAAGCCCGAAAGAATATTCGTAAGTTCGAGGGATACGGTAATCATAATTGTCGTAACTCACGCCGTTCCCGACATTGGTGGCCAAGCCAAGACTCGACCCGGGGATCGAAGCAACTCCGCCCGGGAATGGCTCGTTGAGTGAATAAGGGCCGCTGGCATTCAGGCCGGGCGAAGGATGAAGGCCATCGAGCGACTGAACATAGGGAGTCTGCTGCTGAAAGCCAAACGTTGTGTTGTTCTGCGTCGGCGACATGTAGTAGACGCCGGCGCCCCATCGAAGGACCGTCTTGGGCGTCAAGCCCCAAGCAAATCCGACGCGCGGCTGAACATTTGTCCAGTCGGTCGCATAACCGCGCGTGGGCCGGCCGTTAACGCCGGCGAACCGGAGGCCGCCCATGATGGCGGCGGGAGGGGCCGGATATCCGCCGTACGGATCGTTTGGATGAGCCGAATCGTACTGCGCCGCAAGCGTCTTCCAGTTCTGGATGATGCGATCGCTGTATGGATTGACGCTGGTGAAATCGAAGCCCGAGTTCATTTCGTTGTAGCGTTCTTTCCAAGGGATCTGGACGTCGTAGCGGACCCCCCAGTTAATTGTGAAATGGGGAGCGATTTTCCAGTTGTCCTGAATATAGCCGGCATAGTAGGGTCGCGTCCGATAGAATGCCGCATTATTATCTACACGGCTTCCGTTGCCGGTGGGATAGCCGAGGAGAAGATCGGCTACGGAGCTTCCGTCGAATTGCCCCTGATTTTTATCGGAGAGCTGCTGCGTCCAAAACTGGTCAAAATTGAATTGGCCGTAGTTTTGACCGGTATTGTTGGCGCCGTTCGCGACATAGATGAATTCGAAACCCGTATGAATCGTGTGTTTCCCGTGAGTCATGGTGATGCTGGGAGCAAAATCGTATTGGTTGTAGGTATTGAATTCAAGGGAGTTCGAGTTAGCAAGCCCGAACAGTTGCGAATAGGAAGACATTTCGATGACCGGCGCGACATTTTTGGAGGCGGTGGGAGCGCTGAAATTCTGCGTCATTCCCAATTCATCCGCGGTGAAGTTGTAATCCGTGTGGCGCGGAAAGTTCGAAGTAAAGCGGCCGAAAGAACCGCGGACATCCAGTACGGTGGTGGGCGAGAACACGTGAGTCCAGTCGGCGATATAGGTCTGGAAGCTGCGCGCCGTGTTGATGTCGCCGGAGCCCGCGGGAGCTGGAAACCCTGTCGAGTTTCGGAATTCGGTGCCGTGTTGGAAAGCGGCTAGAGTATAGAACTTGTCGTTGTCGCCGAAGATATGATCCCACCGAAACATCGGCTGATTGTACTGATAACGGCCCTCGTTGCCAGCGGCGGTGAAATTCTGGTTGAGCTTATTCGCGTCGGCGCTATTGGGCGCGGGGTAGTAAGAAAGAATCTTGACGCCGATCGGACTGATCCGGCTGGTGGGGATTACATTGCCTGGAAAAGGATCGCGAATATAGGTCGAGATGCCTTGGCAGGTTGCTAAACCCGCCGGGCAGGCGTGAGTGGTCACGGGATCGTAGACCTGATATTGGCCGAAGGCCTGCCCGCTTCGAAGAGACTCCGGCACTGTGTTCGAGACGGTGGGGAACGGAACCACTTCGCGCCATCCTTCAAAGCTGCCGAAGATGAAATCCTTGTCTCTACGGACCGGCCCGCCAATCACTCCGCCAAACTGGTGCAAATTGTGGCGTCCGCGACCTTGGCCGATCGCGTTGTTCTGGATCGTGTTGGCGTCGAGAATCGAATTCCGCCAGTAATCGAAGCCATCGCCGTGCCATTGATTGCTGCCGGATTTGATGGTGGTATTGACTACGCCGCCGGCCATCCGGCCGTATTGCGTGTCGTAGACGTTGGTCATGACCTTGAACTCCTGAACAGCTTCAATGTTTGGCGCAAGTTGCCAGGTGCCGCCGTTATCGTTGATGGGCGCACCATTCAGCAGGAAAATGCTGGTGCCCGGACGGCCGCCATTGATCTTGTAGCTGTTGTTTACATCCCAGCCGCGATTGCCCGAAAATCCCGACGCGCCGAACTGGGTTTGGGTAAAGAGCACGCCTGGAGTCAGAGCCATCAACTGATACTCCTGGCGGCCATTGAGCGGGTATTGCTGCGTCTTTACGGGATCGAAGGCCAGGCCGCGGTTCGCATCGGCCGTGTCGACCTGGTTGGGCTGGGCTGTAACGGTCACTTCCTGCGATACGTTTCCAATTTGAAGAGTGGCGGACAGATTCAGTGTTTGAGCGACACGGAGTGCAACATGAGTGCGTTTCTCGCCTCGGAAGTTCGGGGCCGAAATCTCCACCGTGTAGTTGCCGGGGTCGAGGTAAGGAACGGTGTAGTTGCCGCTCGCATTCGTTTTGGCTTCTTTCGCTTCATTGGTCGAGACGTTGGTGACTTTCACCGAGGCGTTTGGGATAGCGGACCCGGTTGGATCCGTGACTTGCCCGGTCACGGTGGCGCGAAAGTCCTGCGCTCCGAGAAATGAGCCGAATACAGCAAAAAAGGCGATGAAATAGGCAAAGCGATTGAATTTAGACCACATGGAGTGAAGTCCCCTGGAGAAGAATGTTATCAAGGAAACGTACAAACATTAATACGTAATATTTCTGTAGTCAGTGGCTCAGTAACGCTTTATGGAAAATTCAAAGCCTTTTGCGCGGCTTGAATCCGCACTCGGCGGAAAAGCGGCGAGTGCGCGAGGCGAAAATGATAACTATATGGAATATAGACCGATAGAAGAGATCCGAGCGTGGCGGTACGGCAGGGCTGCCGGCTTCATTACGGTCGCGGCTCGGCGCCGAAGTTGGCTCGTCCTCTTCTAATCGTGAACGATGAGCGGCTGACCGGAAAAACGCGTGCTACTGTTCGCGCAGTATTCGGGCGGGATCGATGCGAATGGCGCGAGCGGCGGGATTCCAGGAAGCAAGCAGCGCTACCAGAAGCATGATAGAAATCGCAATGGCGTATATTGCCGGGTCGCGCGGGCTGACGCCGTAGAGCACGGCCGATAGCAGCCCTCCGGCAGCGAGCGTAACGGCTGTTCCGATGGAAATGCCCGCTGCGCAGAGTATGGCGGTGCGCCGGAACACGGATGAAAACACCTGGAACGGGCGGGCTCCCAATGCCATGCGAATTCCAATTTCTCGTGTTCGACGCGAGACGGTGTAAGCCATCAAAGCGAACAGGCCGGTGGCTGCCAGCACCATGGCAAGCAGTCCGAAGATGCCGAGGACGATCGCGGCGATCCGCGCCGGAAAGAGCGGTAACGCCAATTGATCCTTCAGGCTGCCGATGTTGAACAACGCTAGATCAGGATTGAGATCGAGCACGGTTTTTCGCAAGAGTTCCGTTGCCGCCTGAGCGGGCAGGCGAGTGCGGGCGACCAGGGTCGTCCATCCCGTTTCAGTTTGAGCAATGGGCAAAAAAATAGCGGGATGCGGGTCCTCGCCAAGATATTCGTATTTTCCGGTTTCTACAACGCCAACGATTTCCACGCCAGGATCGGCGGCCTTCGAACTCATGCGAACGTGCCTGCCTATTGGATTTTCGTTGTCGAACAGCAGACGCGCCAGCGCTTCATTGACGATTGCGACCGGGAGCGTACCTTCGTGATCGTAACTATTCACATCACGCCCGAAAAGAAGCCTTGTGCCCGCAGCCCGCAGGTAACCAGGGGAGATGTTGTAGACAATTGCTTCGCGCCTGTTTGCCGGCTTTGGCGCCGGGCGGTCGGCGCGTGAGGCCGTGTTGGTATTTTCCCCCATTCGGAGCGGCAGATTGCTAATGATGCCGGTGGATTCGATGCCGGGGAGCGCCGAGGCTTTTGCAAGCAGTTCGGTGTGAAATCGACGGCTGCGCTCTTGGCTGTAGCCTTTCGTTTTCAAATCAAAGGAAACCGAAACGGCATTGTTCGGATTAAAACCGAGATTCACGGTGAGCGCATTTTGCAGGCTTCGAACCACCAGCACCGAGCAGATGACGAGGATGACGGAAAGCGCGATCTGACTCGCAACTACCAGGTCGCGGACGCTCCATTTGCGCAAACGATTGGACGCCGGCTCGTCCTTGAGGCTGGGAATCACGTCGGTCCGAATCGCTTGCAAGGCCGGCGCCAGACCGAAGAGCAGAGTTGTTAAGAGGGCCACCGCGAGCGTGAAGCACAAAATGACCGTGTCAGGATGAAGCGTCGTGTTCATGGGGAGATCGAACGCTGGATGCCACGAGCTGAAAAGGTGGCACGCCCCGGCGGCAATGGTATATCCGAGCAGGCCGCCACCGGTCGCTAGAAGAAGATTTTCCGTCATGAGCTGCCGCACTAATTGAAACCGGCTTGCTCCGAGAGCCAGCCGAATACCGATTTCGCGGCGGCGATCGGAAGCGCGCGCCAAGAGCACGCCCGCAAGGTTAATGCACGCGAGCAGCAGCACTGCCGCGGCTATGCCCATGAGAACAACACCGAAGCTGGCGATCGGCCTTCGAAGGGCTTGGCCGACGAGACCCGGCCGGGATAGGTGGAACCTTGCCTTTGGGTTGATCTCGTTGGGATAGGCGTGGGCGAGTTGTTGAGCAATCTGATCCAGATTCGCTTCGGCCTGAGCACAAGAGACGCCCGGCTTGAGGCGGCCTACAGTCCAACTGTTTCCAGCACTGCGTGAGTGGAGCCAATCGCTTCCCGGCTCGACCTGGGATTCCATGCTCATCGGAGCCCAGAAATCGCCTGCGACGATCAGCTCTGTTCCAGTAAATGACGGCGGCGCAACGCCGACGATTGTGAAGGGATAGCCGTTGACCTTCACAGTTCTTCCAACTACGTTCGGGTCCCCGGCGAAGCGGCTTTGCCAATAGCGGTAGCTAAGTACGAGCGCGGGATGCGCTCCTGGCTTGTCGTCCTCCGCGGGTCCGAAAAACCGGCCGAGCAGCGGCTTGATTCCGAGTGTCTCGAAATAATTGCCCGTTACTTCATAACCCCATACGCGATAGTTCTGGCGCGCTTCCACGCTGATGCTGGCTGGGATGAGGCGGTCGGCAATCAGACTGGAGAACACCGTATTGCGATCGCGAAAGTCGATATAATTCGGATACGACATGTTGACGCCGTCCCCCCAATTCAACGCCACCAACGTCTGTGGATCGTGAACCGGAAGCGAGCGTAACAGGATGTTCTCGACGAACGTAAAGACTGTCGTGTTTGCGCCAATGCCGAGCGCCAGAGTGACGATCGCAACGGCGGTGAAGAGCGGCGTGTGGCGAAGCGTGCGAATGGCATAAAGCAAATCGCGCAAAGAGTATTTCACAAAGCCGAGGGGACGAGCGTCGCGGCATTCCTCTTTGTAGAGCGAAACGGGGCCGACTAGACGCTGGGCTGCAAACCTGGCTTCTTCGGGCGTCATGCCGGCGCGGATATTGTTCGCAACCTCCTGCTCGACGTGATCGCGAAGCTCGTCGTCGAGTTCGGCTTCGGCCTGTCGATGTCGGAAGGCCGTTCGGAGAATGCTTTGCAGTTTCGCAATCCAGCGCATGATGCCTTCTTTTAGTGGGGTATGGCGGTTATCCGAAAGGTGAGACGGGCATGCCCGTCCCCTACACAGATTCGATGACTACCCCGATGGCGCCCGAGAGCCGCCGCCAACTATCGAGTTCCGATTTAAGTTGCTTGCGGCCGGCTGCCGTAAGCGAATAGAACTTCGCGCGGCGATTGTTCTCGGAATCTTTCCATTCCGCTTTGATCCACCCCTGATGTTCAAGGCGATGCAAGGCGGGATATAAAGAGCCTTGCTGAACCTGAAGAATATTGTTGGAGACCTGAACGATGCGCTTGGCGATGGCCCACCCGTTCATCGGCTCGAGCGAGATCGTTTTCAGAATCAGAAGGTCGAGCGTCCCCTGGACCAGATCGGTAGGTTTACCCAATGAAAGCTCCTCTTGATTATCTACAATAATTTGGTTGCTTGTAGATAGTCAAGGGGAATTACGCCTGAAGCTCAAAAACTCACTACACTCGGTGTTGTGAAGCGTCGAGCCGATGGACGCCGGCGCCAGGATTTTCGTCAAGGAGATGTAAGCCATGCCGCTTGAAATCGAGAATCTACCCGAAGCCACCCGCGAAGTGAAGCGAGCGCTTCGCAAAGCGCTGCCGAACTACAGGGAGATCTTTCACGAGATCGAGGTCGATATACGCCGGCAGGTGCGGGAGATCGTAACGGACCGCGTTAGCGGGAATCCCGTGATTCCGGTGCTGCACTACGCGGACGTGGCCGCCGGCCAGGTTTCGCCCGAGCTGACGGCACAGATTAAGACACGTGGCGCTTGCGTCATCCGTGGCGTCTTCGATCCGGCACAGGCGCGCGCCTGGGACGATGAGATTGCCGCGTACGTTCAAGATAACCATCTGGATGAGCGCCTGGCAAACGCCGCGGAAGACAAGTACTTCGGGTCTCTGGATTCGGCCAAGCCGCAGATTTATGGCATCTATTGGTCGAAACCGCAGGTGGAAGCGCGTCAATCGGAATCGCTGACGCTAGCGAGGATTTTTCTCAACCGGCTATGGCGCTCGAAAAGCGGAGGCCGGACACATTTCGATCCGGAACAGACGCCGGTTTACGCCGACCGGATTCGCCGCAGGCCGCCGGGGTCGGCGTCCCTCGGTCTCTCGCCGCACGTGGATGGAGGGTCCGTTGAGCGCTGGCTGGACGCAAATTTTCGCAACGTGTATCGCCATGTTTTCGCGGGGAACTGGAGGGACTACGATCCTTTCGACGCCGAGTGGCGGCCGGATGTGCGAGAGATTCCATCGCCGGCGGTCTGTTCCATGTTTCGAACGTTCCAAGGCTGGACCGCGCTCACGCAACAAGGGCAAGGCGACGGGACGCTGCAGTTAATTCCGATCAGCAATGCCATGGCGTATCTCCTGCTGCGAGCGCTGCAGGACGATGTGCCGGACGACGAATTGTGCGGCGCCAAGCCGGGGCGAGCTTTGTCAGTGACGCCGGGCTGGCACGGTCTACTGCTCGAAGCGCTTTCCTCTATTCCTCTGATGCAGCCGGGCGACACCGTATGGTGGCATTCCGATGTAGTGCATGCTGTCGAAAACGAGCATCGGGGGAAAGGCTATAGCAACGTGATGTACATTGCGTCGACGCCTTGGTGTGCAAAGAACACGGCGTATCTCGAGCGGCAATTGCCCGCTTTCCTGACAGGCAAGACTCCTCCCGATTTTGCGCCGGATAATTTTGAGGTGGATTTTACGGGACGAGGGACCGAGGCCGATCTCACGCCGCTTGGGCGCAGCCAATTGGGGTTGGCGCCGGCCACGGAAGAACCGGTGACGGCGGCGGCATCGAGTAAAGGAGCGTTTAACCCGGGCAGCTAGACTCGGATGATGTCGTTCGTACATGTCCTAATCCTTGCCATCGTGCAAGGATTGGCGGAACTCCTGCCGGTATCAAGCTCCGCGCATGTCGTCGTAGCTGAAAAGTTAATGGGGCTTGACCCGGCATCGCCCCCGATGACCTTACTTCTGGTCATGTTGCATACCGGTACGATGTTTGCGGTAATCCTCTACTTCTGGCGTCAATGGCATGCGACGTATTTCAAGAGCTTGGCCGCCTTAAAGAAAAGCGCATGTCGCGTCATCGTCGCGACCGTATTCACGGCGGTAATCGGCGGAGCCCTCATCAAGATCATCGAGAAGACCGCTTTTCAAGGTGCGCCAAGCGCAGAGATTGAGAATCTGTTCAGCCATCTTGAGCTCATCGCGCCCGCATTAGCTGTAGGGGGAGTCTTGATTTTGATTGCTGGTATTTTTGAGAAGCGGCATCCCGTGGAAGCTACTGCTGGCATGAAAGAAGTGAACTCGCGACAGGCCATGCTCATCGGGGCTGTGCAAGGGTTTTGCCTCCCGTTTCGCGGCTTTTCGCGCTCTGGCGCTACCATTTCCACGGGAATGTTGGCCGGCGCCGCAAAATCACGCGCCGAAAGCTTCAGCTTTGCTCTTGCCGTGGTCCTCACTCCCGCGGCCGTTGCGCGGGAAGGGCTGCGGCTTGTTCGCGCCGGGCACGCCGCCGGAGGAGCGGGCCTGGCATCCGCAATTTTCCCGAGTCTGCTTGGCGCGATTCTAGCCTTCTTCGCAGGCCTCCTTGCCTTGAAGTGGCTGAGCCAGTGGCTCGAGGGCGGTCGCTGGTACCTCTTCGGCGTATACTGTCTTGCCGCCGCAGCGGCCGTGGAGGCTCTGCACCTGGCTGGCTACTGATGGAGAGCCGTGTCATCGCGCCCGTGCGGAAGCATTAAGGCGGCCTTCCTCTGGCGTTACCATGGCTATGTGAACCGAACGCAGCCGGGCGCTGAGATTCCAGCCTGGAGCGCGCCGTCGTCCAGCACGCGAAATTACCTACATGCAGGCATTTGACAATTTCTGGGGCAATGCGCCTGTTGCGGAAGCCCTGGCGCAGACGATCGGTTCGGCCCGGATTCCGCAGACAATTCTGCTGGGCGGTCCGGAAGGCGTCGGCAAGGCGACGCTGGTCCGGCGCTTCGCGGCACAGTTGCTGGGCGGCGCCGAAAAGATCGAGCAGGACGATTTGAGCCTCCCGGCGAATGTGGACCTGATCGAACAACGCGAGAAACTGCCCGCGGATAAACGCGCCGACGACCCTCTGCTATTTGCCACGCATCCGGATTTCGTGACGTTTGCCCCCGACGGCCCTTTGCGCCAGCTTTCCATCCAGCAGATGCGTCTGCTGAAGGAACGCGCGCAGTTTAAGCCACTGCACGGCAGCCGCCGTGTTTTTCTGATCGACCATCTCGATCGGGCAAACGAACAGGCGGCGAATTCCCTATTGAAACTAATGGAAGAGCCGCCGGATCACCTGCTTGTGTTCGCGACGGCGGAGAATCTTTACGATCTATTACCGACAATCCGCTCGCGTTCGATCGTCTTCCCGATGACCAGATTGTCCGATGATGAAATGCGAGCGTTTGTCCGCCACAGGAGACTGGACGAGGGTGAGACGCGGTCGATGCTGGCCGAAGGCTGTCCCGGCATGGCCGTCACGCTGGATCTCGATCGCTATCGCGAGCGCCGGAGCCTAATGCTGGCGCTGCTCGAATGCGCCGCCGGTATAACGCCCTTCGCCTCATGGGTGCAGGCATCGGAATCTTTCTCGAACCGAAAGACCGAGAAGCTGGATCTCTATTTGAAGATCGCTTACGGCATTCTTGAAGATATTTTAATGATATGGCAGGGCTCCGCGGCTTGGCGCAACCGGGATATTGGAGAACGCATTGCGCGCATATCGGCAACAGTCGATTTCCGATGGATCGAGAAGGCGATCCGGGCCGTGGATGAGTTGGCGCAACTGGTGCGGCGCAATATTCAAAAAACAATAGCGCTCGATGCGGTTATTATTGAATTACGTAACCAGTTGCAGGGTGCGCGCGCCTAACAGCAAGTGCTTCGTTCTGACGAATTCATGGAGAGCAACGTGGCCAGCCCGCATCAGATTTTAATTCCGCCTAATCGGACCCGACGCATGGAAATCAGAGAAAACAACAAGCGGCCCGCAGCTAAAAAAACGGCGCCGCCGGAACAAACCAATGCCGAGCAGTTCTACTTCTCGAAGCAGATGCAGAGCAAGACGCAAATGGTAGTCATCCTGACGGATGGCGAACGTCTCGAAGGCGTCGTCGAATGGTACGACCGAAGCTGCATTAAGCTGAATCGCGACGGTGAGCCCAACCTTTTGCTGTACAAGCATTGCATCAAGTACCTGTACAAGTCGGAGCCGGAGTAGAAGACCTCAAAATTTTGTATTGAAGGCAGCGGGCGAGGCATGCTTCGCCCCTAAAGTGCCGGGAAATTACAAAGCGCGGCCGCTATTCTTCGGGCTCGGCGCGCGTTCTATTTTTCATCGCAAGCCGGTTGGCTCGACGTTTGGCGGCTTGGGCGTAGCGGCGGTGCTCTTCTTCGGTTTCCGGAAGAATTGGCGGGATTCGCACGCGGGCGCCCTGGCTATCCAGAGCGACGAAAGTGAGATAGGCGGAGGACGTGTGTTTCATTCCGCCCGTGTGCAGGTTCTCGACCCAAACCTTCACGCCGACTTCCATCGACGAGTGAAACACACGGTTGACCTGCGACTTCAGCCGCACCAACTCGCCGACATGGATGGGATGGAGAAAGGTCATCTGGTCGACAGAGGCCGTGACGACCGGACCGCGCGCGTGGCGCATGGCGGCGATGGCGCCGCAGACGTCGACAAGGTGCATGACACGGCCGCCGAGCATCGTGCCCAGCATGTTGGTGTCGTTTGGCAAGCAGATTTCCGTGTATTCAGACCGACTGTCGCTCGTAGTGCGTGGTTGATCGGTCGTTTTCGTTTCGGTTGTCATGCTCGATCCGGCTTCGGAAAATGGAGGCATGCCGCAGGCTAGTTCAACGCGTCCGCTACGCGCCCGCGGCGCACGCGACTTTGCGCAGATAGCTCCGGCAGAACGCTAGGGCCTGGGCGGCAATGCAAGAATCGAGGTCGTCTTCGCTGAGACAATTGCCCCTCACCGAAAAATGCAGCCGGCGGGTGAAAGCCGGCGCGTAATCCTCCTCGTCGATGAAAACCAACTCTAATTCCTCGGGGCCTTGGCCCAGGAGAGAAAATCGGTGCGCCACGTTTCTCCCCGCCAAAGGAAACCGTTCGCATTGTCCACGCGCGTAGCCATGGTTGCAACAACTCTCCGTCGATTGAGCGGGTTCCGCATGGACATGGCAGACGCCGCTATACTGCTCAATCAGCGGTAGCCGGCCATTTTGAAAAGCCGGCTCGGCGACCGGGTTCAGCGGCTCGAAATAGGGGCAGGGCATTGGCGCGCTATCCCCCAGTATAGAAACTCAACGGATGTCGCCCTGCTTGCGTTGCTGCGACCACCACCACCACCAATTGCGCTGTTCTGGCGGAAGGGCCGGGTTGCGCGCCTGAGCCACGGCGCAGCGGAACGTATCGAGGACGCAAGCGTCCTGTCGGACGCCTGTGGCGCGGGACAGTTCGTTGTAAAGAAAATCGCCGGACACCTGCGATAGTTCGTCAACGCTGGTGATGCCGAGAAGCCGAAGATCCGATTCGATGGATTTTCCGATGCCGGCGAGATCTCTCAACCGGCGTTCAACAGGACGGGCAACAGGGGACGCCATGGAGATAGTGTGGCGCGTTTCCAGGGCGCGGCGCAAACGGCTGCTTGCGGCCGGGATGCGCGACATGAAAGTGATCAATTGACCGGAATGCAGGCCGGTCGGAAAATCCTAGTCTACGGCTCGGCAGCAAGTTAGCTTCCGACAACGCTGTGTTGCGGCCGCAGCGTCGAAGATCGGTAAATACTGGGCAACTAGATCGCGGATAATCCGGCGCCCGACCAGCGCCATACCAGGCCGTTCCGCCAGAGTAATCAGAGCAGTTGCGCTATTCACCTCGAAGCGTTTGTATTGGTTCCGCAGCGGCTGCGCGGCACGCAGGAATGTAGCTCGCAGCCATCCCGGCAATGAGCAAGACGGCCGCCATAATCCCGTACGTGAGTGGATCGAACGGCGTCACGCCAAATAGCACGGAGGACATCAACCGCGCCAATCCCGCTGCGGCGGCGAGGCCTAATGCAATTCCAATCCCTGTCAGCGACAGGCCCTGGCGGAGGAACATCGCCGTGATCGCAGTGGTCTGCGCGCCAAGCGCGATACGGATGCCGACTTCGGCTCTTCGCTGCACAACCGCATATGCGATTACGCCATAAACGCCAATGACACCCAGAACGAGCGCCATCGAGCCGGCAATGGCCAGCATGACAAGCGTAAATGACGTCTGTGCCATAGATTGGTCGTAGATCTGCTCCAGGGTGCGTACGCGCACTAACGGGAAGGTCGAGTTGACCGAGCCGACAGCTCTGCGAACTTGTTCCATAAAGGCTTCTGTTCCTGCTGCATTACTCCGGACGGCAAATTCCACGTTCCGTTGAACATTCAAGAGTTGTCCGGAGAAATTCCCGGTTGCAAATGGCCAGTACACTGTCGGAGGAGCCGGTGTTTGCGCGCCGTCGTCGTGCACGTTCTGCACAACTCCTACGACCTCACGCCAGTGGACTTTGTCGCCGAGTTCGCGAACTCTTTTGCCAAGAGCGGCCTGGGGTGCGCCCCACAGTTCCTTGGCGAGGTTCTCGGACACCAGGACAACGGAACGATGGTTGTAGATATCGGTCCAGGTCAGATCACGTCCGGCGATCAGTCGGGTTCCGGTTGCCCTCAGGAACCCGGGCGAGACGAACTTGAACGTGCGCATCGGCGCCTTCTGCGGTAGTTCATAGGATGCATTCTCGGCAATCACCGGGTTCTGGTTCTTGGTGTAGTCCATCGGAAGGGAATTCGCCAAGCCGGCTGCCGAGACGCCGGGAATCGCGGCGAGCCGTTCAAGAATGTTGTTTAATATGCGAATCACACGCTCCGGTTGCTCCACGTGCGATTGGGGAATCGCGAGGCTGAAGACCTGAACCTGCTCGGGGCTGGTGAAGCCTGGCTGTACTTTGCGGATCTCCTGGAAGGTTCGAAGCATCAGGCCCGAAGTCACGAGGAGGACGAGTGCTAAACAGACTTGCCCGACTACCAGGAGGTTTCGCGCATGGCGCCGTTCAGTGGTAATGGCGGAACGGCTGGCCACTCGCAGAGCCAGGGAGTGCTGCGAGCCTGCGCATCTCCACGCAGGAAGCAATCCAGACAGCAGACAGGAGAAGAGCGATATGGCGATCGTAAACAGCATGACCTGCGTGTCGACGCCAATCTCGTCGAGTCGCGGCAGATCCACCGGTTTCAGGAAGCGCAACAGGGAAAGTCCACCATAGGCAAGAGCCAGTCCCAGTAACCCGGCGACTGCCCCGAACAAGAGGCTCTCCGCGAGCGCATCGCGCAGCATCTGCATGCGGCCCGCACCGAGGGCAAGCCGGATACTGCGCTCGTGCGCGCGCGCCTCGGAGTTGACGAGGAAAAGATTGGCCACGTTGGCGCAAGCGATTAGAAGCACGAGCCCAACGGCGCCCAGCAGCAGCCAGAGAGCGTTTCCGATATTCCCGACCACCTCATCTTTCAACGGCGTTAGAGCCGGTGCGAAGCGTGCATTCTCAAACAACCTTTTGGGGAAACCGGCACTCGGCGTGGGCCAGCTTCGCAGCCAAATGGGGAGCATGCGCCTCACATCCGAATTGGCCGCTGCGAGGCTGACACCCGGCTTCAGCCGGGCGATTCCAAGGAAACCCAAATCCCCCAGGTGAAGCCGGCTGCGATCGAATTGCAGGGGAACCACGAGATCTGGATCTTGGCCCAGGAAACGAAAAAAGGAACGCGGCATCACGCCGACAATCTGGCGCGGCCGCGAATCGACTGTTATGCTGCGGCCAATGACATCCTGGTTGCCGCCAAACTGCCGTTGCCAGTAGCCGTAGCCTAACAGCACGACTTCTGGCGCGCCGGACATGTCATCGTCCTGCAACAACCACCGGCCTAGCAGCGGTGGAACATTCAGTGTCCGAAGTGTGCCGAATGTAATCTCGAGAGCCCCCACCCGCTCCGGTTCGGCAAGACCCGTTACGGTCGCAGCGGCAGGCATCCACAATCCGAGGGATTGAAACACGCGGCTTTCGTCGCGGTAGGTGTATAGCATCGAAGGCGACATGCCAATCGCATCGTGAAACCCCATGCCAGGCGCAAAGTGCCGGATGCTGACGAGCTCATCCGCATTCGGATATGGCAGCGGCTTGATTAATACGCCATTGACCACGGAGAAGATAGCCGTCGTCGCGCCGATGCCGAGCGATAGCGTGAGAATTGCAGTGGCCGCAAATAGAGGCGCGTGGCGGACGGTCCGGAACCAATAACGAAAGGCCGCTGAGAGAGACTCAACCAATCGCATCGTGTTCATGATGTAGACGTCCTTTCGAACTAGAGTGCTGTCCCCTGAAGTATTTCCGATTGGGGCGGTGATTCGCGTCGTGGCATATTCTCTGTCGATGACCGACCAAACCAGTGTATTTACTTATACTGAGGATCAGGGCGAGGGGTCCGCTGTCCTAAAGATCATCTAGACGGCTAGAAAGCCCGCAGGGCCATGCTTTACTTCGTTGCGATCATGGCTCGGGTCCGGACGATCGTTACCTTCACGTCTATGTTGCATACATCTTGTGGCCATCGCTTGCGACCCCTTTGCTTGCGACAATACTAGCGATGGCTACGAACCGCCTTGATCTGCTAAAGCAAATGGTCGCGCAGGACCCGAAAAATTTGTTCGCCCGCTACGGGCTGGCAATGGAATATGGAAACAACGGCCAGCTTGAAGATGCTATCGCCGAATTCGAAACCTTACTTGCAAACGACCAGACGTATACCGCTGCCTACTATCACGGCGGGCAGGTGCTTGAAAAGCTGGGCCGCCTTGAGGAAGCACGAGGATTCTATGAACGAGGAATCGACGCGTGCAACCGCAAGGGAGATGCGCATACGCGGTCGGAGATTGAAGCGGCGTTGAGTTTGTTGCCGATTTGACAGCCTGGAACGGCGGCTACCGGCCGTCAGTCGGGCTTGGTATCCTTCCGAACCGTTGAAGGAAGCAAGAACGTGAATTGGCAGCTAGGCGCAGTCAAAGTCGAACAGGACAGAATGCCGCGCCGAATGATCTTTTCCGGCCCTTCATCGGGGAACGCAAACCTGTATTTTGCCTTTTGAAGAGTCTGTACGGCGCCGCCGATGAACCGCGCGGCGCCGATTCCATGACCTGAAACGAGCAGAAAGAATTCGGCGCTTCCGCTTTGCTTGGGCAGTTCAGGAATAGGGAATGTGCGCAATTTACTAAGTTCTTCGACTGGTGAAGCCGGTTGAGCGCTTCTCGGGTTGCGTCCGGTCCGAACGGGTTCAACGCGCGGCTCCCCCGCATTTTGCAGGCGTTCTTTCGCGTCCTTTTGATTGGCATTGGCGGCGAGTGCGAGCCGCCACATGTGAATCGCCGCTTCATGCTTAGCCTGTTTTTCATAGATTTGGCCTAGGTGATCGGCGGAGTCGGCAGCCTGACCCAATCGCCAGGAAGCATCAATGTATTTTTCAGCGCGCACGAAGTCACCGCGTTTGAAATAAACCCACCCAACCGTATCCCATATCGCGACGAGGGTATTTACTCGCGCCAGGTCCGAGCTTTCGAAGCTGTTCAGGTTGGCCATTGCGCATTCCTGTTCCGTGATATTGAGCGAGTTCTCTGCAAGGGTCTGGGCGAGGCCATTGTCGAGATCGGTATCGGCCAGGGTATAGGCGAGGTTGTTCAGAATGTGCGGATCGGAGGTCGCCTTAGCGATGATCCGCGCCTCCACGATGGCTTGATCCTTTTGGCCGACGCGTAATAGGGCTGCGAAGCGAAGCGTCCGGAGGGTGTAGTTGTCCGGCGCCGCGGCGATCGGCTTTTCGAGCATAGGCGGAATCTCGGAATATCGTTTTGCCTCCAGCAGCAGGTTGGCGGCTCGCGCGGCAGCAGTTTCATCATCGGGTTTTTGAGCGAGAGCACTGAGCCAGACGGCGAGAGCCTCATCGGATTGCCCTAAGTGGGCCAGAAACGTAGCGAGACTCTGATAGGCCGGCATCTCGTCGGGATGTTCCTTGATCTCCTTTCGGAAATCCGCGACAGCCTGTTCGCTATTTTGAGCAGCGATGTCGACGAAGGCGTAGCAAGCCCACAATTTCGGCTGCTTAGAGTTGAGGTGTTCAGCCCGCGCCAATAAATCTCGAGCTCTCGTCAGATCACGTCTTTGCGCGGCCTCAAAGGCGCTGTAAATCAATTTCTCCGCTTCCGGATTATTTTCCGAAACTGCTGCCTTCTGATTTCCGCCGGTCTCGGACATTGAGAGATACTGGCCTTGATCGGTTCGAACTCCTTTGTAGAACTTCTGGTATTCGGCCCATTGCTCGACCGCCACCTTCGACTTCTTGAAAACCATTTTGCGTTCCGTAAACAGCGTTCCGTCCTTTACGGAGTAGCGCGCGGAGTAGTCCGCGAAATCGCTGGTCGAGGTAGTGTCTTTGGGCAATTCGATGGAAAATCCATTCGGTAGCTGGACTGACGCGCGGTAGATCGATTCACCAGGAGCGCCCGCCCAAAAAGAATCTTTCGGCTTGTCGGCCTCGTCGCCGGGTCCGAACCCAAGGGGCGGCGTTGGCGGTGTGATCCTATGGTTTGCCCAATCGGAGTAGTTTTTGCGCTTATAGTCGTAGCTGTAATGCAACGGTTTGTCGACGTCTTCAATGTCTTCAACCTCAACGCCACTTACATCCCCGGCATAGCCTGCCGTGTACGACATTTGTTGTGCAAACGCCTGCCATTGCGCGGGCGCCAACTCGTGAAATGCCCCCCGCATCGCAACCGCTCCATCTCCGCGCAAGCGAAAATCGAAACGTCCGGTCAACGTGCCGTCCGCCGCGAGAGAAGCCCTTACATCGACGATTTCGGACGCGGCAAAGGGAGCGTCGAGAGGCGTTTTCACCAAAGCTGGCTTGCCGCCGGGAGGGATGACGAGCGCCTCTTCATCGCGTATGGCCTGGAGCAAGAATCCAAACGGAGCGACTTCTGCGGTAGTATCCAGCCACACGTATTTCCCGTCCCGTGGCAGCACCGTGATCACATGGTTAAACTGCGCGGGCGATGGAACGCTCGAATCGAACTTGACGCCTACTCCGATGAGCGCGGGCCAAGCCGGAATGCCCGCCGCCTTTAGAAGAGTTGCAAGCAGCGTATGTTTGTCCTTGCAATCGCCGTACTGGTTTGCCATTACCTCTTCCGCGCTGTGCGGGCGGTATCTACCGGCGCCAAACGAAATGGAGACATAGCGAAACTTCATGGCGACATACCGATAGATGGCTTTTGCTTTTTCGGTATCCGTGGAGAGTCCCGCCGTCAGTTCCCTGGCTTTCTCTTGAATTGCAGGTGTAACTTTCGCTTGTTCCGAGGCAAGCGCTCCCCACCAGTTTCCGACCTCTTCCCAGTTCTTGAAGGTCGTGATCTGCACCTTCGGCGGCTCGCTGTCCGTCGTGGCTTGTTCTTTCTTGCCGTCCGGCTTGCTCAACGCCAATTGCGAATGTTTCCAAAAAAAGACGCGCCGATCGCCCTCGTCGCGAGTTTCGCTCTTTAGCTCCGGGCTCGACACCTGAACGTACTTGTCCTTCGGGACATCGATTTCAAGAGATTGATTCAAGACAACGGCATCCTCGATAAAGACCTGCTGGTACCAGAACTGGCCCGGCACTTCGGGCTTCCGCTGTGAGCTTCGGACGGAGTACTCAAGTACGTCTCCCACCCCAAGCGCCTTCACGGGAACTTGCTTTTGCCGCAAATCGCTGTAGGTGGGCGCCGCGGCGGCAATCTGTGTGGCGATATCCATGACACTGGAAACGGGGGTCTCGACGACCGAGCCGTCCGCGTTCTTGACTCGAACGTACTCGATCTCCATCTGCTCGTTGTCTGAGTTATACAAGAAGCCAAGAACTCCGAATTGCCGGACTGCGGCTTCCGACTGAACACGGACAGACACTTTCTGCCGCCATTCCCTGGCTCCCGTCGCGGAGAAACTGACTTTGGTTGTAAAGTCCCGAATGACGGCGGCTTCTTTTGAGTAATCGGGAGCATCCGCGGCGGGGCTTATGGCAGCAATCGCAAGAGACATTGCGAGAGCTAGTCCTGTGGACAGTCGGTTCAACATGAGTCAAGACGCACGCTATCGCGCTCGCTGAGACGAGCGACGCCAGCCGTGAACTGCACTACGGATCTACAAACCATAGCAGCATTTTTGGATGTTTTGCGATTCGGACTTGACTTAGTTCGTACTTCCAGGACGGGGGAGTACCTATGGGCGCGCACGTCGCTTGCTTCGAATCAGGTCGAGAAATCACTCGGTTGGTTCGCATCGGCACGGATCGAATAGTTCCCATCGCCTTTGGCGCGCGATGGTTCATACGGCACGGTTTGTATCCATTCTCGAATTTGTCGTTTTAGAATGCTACATAGGCATGAACGAGAACGTAAAGCTTTCGCATACGGCGGCTTTGATTCTCCGCACCGTCGATTGCGGCTACCGCTACGGGTTCGACATTATGGACGTAACCGGACTACCGAGCGGGACGGTTTATCCGGCGCTCCGGCGGCTGGAGCGGGACGGTCTGGTTGCAGGGAAATGGGAAGACGAATCGATTGCTCTCGCCGAGGAACGGCCTGCGCGCCGTTATTATCGGACGACACGCGCCGGTAGACAATCGCTGGTTCTCCTGATCGAGAGATATCCTCTCCTTGAGAAATTGACGCCCGTGCAGAAGTAACGCGGGATAAGGCATCCGATGCGCTTACTGGAAGTGGTTCTCATCCCTTGCCGGGCCATCGTTTATATAGCGAGTGTTTTGGCGCCAAGCTCCCTGCGCCGCGACTGGAGGCGCGAGTGGCTGTCGGAAATATGGCATCAGTCGAGAGCGCCGGAAATCGAAAAGGGAGAGCTGCGAAGTATCTGGCGGCTGTACTGTAGTTCATTTGGCAGCCTGGCGGATGCCTGGTGGCAATTCCGGGAAGACGGCCACGCCCTGTCGCGTCTGTCGCGGATATTGCGATCGCCGCGCTTCTGTCTGAGTTCGTTAGGGCTGCTTTTCCTCATC
Source organism: Bryobacterales bacterium KBS 96 (assembly GCA_000381625.1). Lineage (GTDB taxonomy): Bacteria > Acidobacteriota > Terriglobia > Bryobacterales > Bryobacteraceae > KBS-96. The sequence goes on along the minus strand of KB906767.1, from coordinate 2,765,557 downwards.
TGTTTCGTTGTAAGCGGATTTCTACCCGCGACGCGGACCGTTCTGTTTCCGCTGCCCTACCAGGATGGCGACCGCATGGCGATCGTGTCGCGAACCGGGCGCATGGAGCCTGTCCGGCGTGGGATTCCCAAGGAAATTGCGCAGGCTTGGCTACGGAATAGCCATCTGATCGACGCGATGGCCTCATCCTCGTTTGCAACACAAGTTTCCGCGATCGCCGGAGGCCGCCGCGTAACGACATCTTTTGTTACCGCGAGTTCAAATCTCTTCGATGTGCTCGGTGTTGCCATTGCGCCCGCGGCATCCCATTCGGCTGGCGGCGATACACAGCCAGCCGTGTATTTGTCGCATGCTTTCTGGGAGAAGCAACTCCATGGCGATTCGCAAATTATTGGAACCCGACTGCTGATCAAAGGCCGAGCCGAGGTGGTTGCGGGCATCCTGCCCGTAAACGCCTGGTTTCTTTCACCAGCAATCGGCATCTACCGGCTTCAGCCGATGGACGATGAGGCTGGAGGGCTGCTTGTTGTTCATTGCCGGCCGCACGTCTCCACGAGCGCGCTCGAACGCGAGCTTGCTCAGGCGGCGGAGGGCGAAGGCTATGCGTTTGTCAGCACCGCTCCCCACGCGGTCTTTCTGCCGGACGCTCAGAGGGCGCCTATTTCCATATTCGCGGCGGCGTGCTTTCTGGCTATGGTGCTCGCCGTTCTTGCGCACGGCCCGCGCTGGATGCGTCTGAACAACGTCGCGGATTGGCTGCCGTCGAAGAACTGGCGGTGGTGGAAGTTCTTCTTTGTGAAGACGCTGCTGGCCTTGCTGCTTGTATTTATCGTCGGGCTGGAGTTGTTTGTCGCCGGGACAAGACAAACAATGAGCGAAGCGCTCGGCGGACCTGCTCTGATGTGGTTCTACATTGTGGGTTGCAACGCCGTCCTGCTGGCCTCGATTTCCGATCAGCGCGCTCGGTGCCGGGTCTGCCAGCGCTTGCTTGGCCTGCCGATTCAGATCGGATGCCCTGGCTGTCTGCTTCTCGACTGGGCCGGAACCGAATTTTTGTGCCCGCAAGGGCACGGTGTGCTCTATGTTCCGCACCACGTTGCCTGCTGGGAGCAGGAAGACACGTGGGTTCTGCTCGAAACGTAAAGCCACGGAGCGATAGCGTCAGGCGATCGTATCGCGCAGGAAACTGGCCGCTTCTTCCGGAGTGGTTGGATTGATATAGAACCCGCTTCCCCATTCAAAGCCGGCGACGCGAGTCAAGCGCGGAATAATTTCGAGGTGCCAATGGTAGCTGGGCGAATCGGTTTCTTTCATTGTGCCGTTGTGCAGCACAAAGTTATAGGCGGGGCACTCGAGTGCGCGATCGATCTTCCGCAGCAATCTGCCGAGCGTCGAGGCGAGACCGCGGTAGATTTCGGCCGGGGCAAACTCCAGATGCGAGGCATGCCGCCGGGGCAGAATCCATAGCTCAAATGGAAAGCGGGAGGCATACGGCGCGAGCACGATTACGTCTTCGTCCTCATGTACGACTCGTTTACCATCCCGCCGCTCCTGGCGAATGATGTCGCAGAAAACGCAGCGATCATGGAGATCGAAGTAACGCCTGGAGCCATCCAACTCTTCCTGAACCGCCATTGGGATAATCGGTAGCGCAATCAATTGTGAATGGCTGTGTTCGATTGATGCTCCCGCGGGCTCGCCGTGATTTTTAAACAGGAGGGTGTATTTAAGGCGAACGTCGTTCTTCAGGTCTGCCAAACGCTCTCGAAAAGCCCAGAACACGTTGGCGGTATTCGTGTCGGTGGTTTCGCCAAGCGAGGCTATATGTTCCGGGCAATCGATGATGACTTCATGGGCGCCGATTCCGTTCATGCGGTCGTAAAGACCGTCGGGCTCACGATCGAAGTCGCCCTCGACACGCAGCGCGGGGAATTTGTTCGGAATGACGCGCGTAGTCCAGCCGGGCTGGTTTGGGCCGCCGTGCGCGCGAAACGCAAGAATTTCGGGTGGGGTACGGTTCTCATTTCCAGGGCAAAACGGGCAAATCCCTTTCTTCTGGACGACAACTTGCGTGCGGATGAAATCGCGGGGCCGTTTGGCGCGATCCGTGGACACAATGACCCATCGACCGGTGACCGGTTCTTTTCGAAACTCAGGCAATCTCCGTTAAACCTCATCCACTATGCGGGAAGTAATTCCAAATGAAGCGGAACTCCGCAATTATATCGTTCGCTTGGGGAAGAACGCGTCTTCGTAGTGCGTGATGGAAGGCGGGCTCGTGAAGACGATAGAGATTATATCGAATCGGACCCGGCTCCAATCGGCGCCGCAGCGCAGCACGTACGATCGGGCAGCACGAATAATGCGCTTCTGTTTTTCGGGATCGACGGCGCGTTCGGGAGCGCCGTAAGCCGAGCTGCGCCTGGCCTTCACTTCAACAAAGATGAGCGTTTCGGCCAGCCGGGCGACGATATCAATCTCGCCGCTGCCATCCGGCAGCCGGAAGTTGCGCGTCATAATCTGCAGGCCCTTGCTGCGGAGATATCGATGCGCCATGTCTTCCCCCTGGCGCCCCAATGCCTGATCCGCGGTCAATAGCTGACGCTGCCGGAGTTGCCGGGTGGCGTCCGTCAATTTCCAGAGGAGCTGCCGCGGATGGAGGAAGCCTCTGTCTCCTTGATCGCCTGAAGATCCCATTCGATGACTTTGCCGCGGATCGTGTAACAGAGATAGAACTCCCAAAACCGGCGGAAATGAGGGAACCGGTTCACCAGGAATTCAAATCCGAGATACCGCCACAATGCAAGTAGCCGGACGCGAACGGAAATCTCACGAAATCGCGTGGCGGAATAATATCCGAACCCGCCGTGGTTCTCGCCGAAATAGCGCAGCGAATAGCTGTTCAGGTGCCAGCGGTGCGTGGGATCGCAGAATGAACTGAAATCCGTATAGTGGGGCGTCGCGATGACGACGCGCCCGTTCGGCGCGAGGAGCCGGTGGAGTTCTTCCATCATGCGGATAATGTCGCCGACATGCTCGATGACATGAATAACGCGGATCTCTCGAAAGGAATTGTCGCGAAATGGATAGGGAAAGCGGTCGAGATCGGCGACGATGTCGGCGCGTGTGCGGGAGCTGCGATCAAGGCCGATCGATCCGGGGAATTTGTTAATGCCACAGCCGACGTCGAGGACGGGCAGCTTGGAAAGCGTTGTATCTATTGATCCGGAAGGCTGAGGCACGCTTTAGTTTAGCGGCGGCGCCTGATGTGCCGCCGCTGAATCCGCCAAGTGCCCTCTTGTGTAGCTACATATTTGTAGCTACACAATGGGCGTGGATGTCGAATTCACCTGGAGGTCGGAGAAAGCCCGGCGCAATCTCGCGAAGCATCGCGTCAGCTTCGAAACGGCTAAGCAGGTGTTTTCGGATCCGTGTCTGGTGATCCTCGAAGACCGCGAAGACGAACGGGGTGAAGTGCGATATCAGGCCATCGGCTACGCCAATTCCGAGCTTCTCCTTCTCGTCGTATTCGTGGATCGATCGAAGGAAGGGCACGAAATTATCCAGCGCGAAAGGCAGACCGTTATGAGCAGAGTGCGTACTCCGATCAGTTCTAGGAAGGGAATTAATATCAGCGAAAGCACCCGGAAACTCTATGAAGACCGGGACCGCAGTCTCGACAACGATCCGGACGCGCCCATGCTTCCGCCGGAAAAATGGGCCCACGCGATGCGCCGCGACGAATTCTTCCGGCCCATTAAGAAACAAACCACTGTCCGCATCGACGCAGACGTGCTCGCTTGGCTGAGATCGCAAGGCGAGGGGCACCTGTCCCGGATCAATGAGATCCTTCGAGAGCGCATGGAGGCGGATAAGCGCTCACGCTAGCGCTGTGGACTGCCAAGCGGCGTCAAGTTGCCGAGATCACGTCCAGACACTGCTCCAGTGTGTCGATAGCAAAGTCCGCCTGGTCTTTCGTGATGACCAGCGGCGGGCAGAGGCGGATACTGTTCTGCCCGCAGCCGAGAATCAGCAGGCCGCGTTCGAAGGCAAGATGTACCAGTTGATTTCGAAGCTCCGGAGCGCGCTCTTTGCTCTCCTGATCCTTGACAAGTTCAAAGCCGATCATGAGCCCGATCCCGCGCACATCGCCGACATAGCGGAACCGCTGAGGCCAACTTTGGATACGGCCGAGAATGTGTGCTCCGATTTCGGTTGCGTTGCTCAGCAAGTCCTCTTCCAGCAGTTCGATAGTGGCGAGGGCTGCTTCGACGGCTACCGGGTTGCCGCCAAACGTGGATGCGTGCGCTCCCGGTTTCCAGTCCATGATGTCCGCGCGGGCTACGGTGGCCGCCAAAGGTAGGCCGCTGGCGATGCCCTTGGCGATTGTGACGATATCGGGGGCCACGCCGAAATGCTCGGAAGCGAACATACGGCCGGTGCGGCCCATGCCGGATTGCACTTCGTCGTGGATTAGCAGAATGCCGTATTTGTCCGCGATGCGCCGGAGTTCTTCGTGAAACTTCGGCGGCGGAACAAGATAACCGCCTTCACCCTGGATCGGCTCGACGACAATGGCTGCGACCTCTTCGGCCGGCAGAATCGTCTTGAAAAGACGATCCTCAATGACCTTGACGCATTCGACGTGGCACGTATCAGGATGCTGGCCATAAGCGCAGCGGTAGCAATATGCATAAGTAACGTGTTGGACGGGCAGCATGGGGCCGAAGCCTTTGCGCTGAACAGCTTTGCTTCCGGTGAGAGACAGCGCGCCCATGGTGCGGCCGTGGAAGCCGCCGAAGAACGCGATGAATTGATCGCGGCCGGAGTGATAGCGCGCCATCTTGATGGCGGCTTCGATTGCCTCGGTTCCGGAATTGCCGAAGTAAACACGCTGCGGACCGTCGCCGGGAACGAGCGTGGCAAGCTTCTCCGCCAGGCGAACCATGTTTTCGTAGTAAAAATCGGTTCCGGACATGTGCAGGAATTGAGCCGCCTGCCGCTGAATGGCCGCAACAATCCGGGGATGGGCGTGCCCCGCCGCGACGACGGCGATACCGGCGTTGAAATCCAGGAATCGATTGCCGTCGACATCTTCGACGATGGCTCCTTCGCCGCGGCCCATGACAAACGGATAGCCCCGTGTGTAGGAAGGAGACATGATCTTGGTGTCGCGCTCGATGATGCTTCGGGCTTTCGGGCCGGGCAGAGGCGTGACGAGATTCGGCAGGAGCCGATCAACCGAAGTCTGCATCGACATAACTATTCACCTCAAAAATTTGCTGGAGAAGGAAATGGCCGCGGGAGGAGAGATCGTTAGTCGCTGCCGAAGAGGGACGGGCGAGCTGCGGAAGGAGTCGCCATACTTCAAGTGTAGCTAGTTTGTGAGCGCCGGGAAAGGGAACCGGGAATCACGCTCGGGCCGGCCATGCCCGTCCGTTACACGAAAGCGTTCTCTGTTGTAGGGTCGAGGCATGCCTCGACGGCTTCAATGATTTTCATCGCCTTCGGTCCGCAATCCTCATTCGATACACGCTTCGGCTCACGGGTAAGATAGACGAAGCCCGTCTGCCATGAAGAACAAGCTTTTCTTTACGAGACCGTTTTTCCTTCTCACAGCCGCGATTCTGGGCGTCTGCTCCGCCGCGAATGCAGCCGATGCCGTTCATTACTCGCCTACTCAGAAGGCCTGGTTTCTTGAAACCGAACACACAACGTACGTCGTTGGGGTCAACGAAAATGGCGAATTGCAGAACATGTATTGGGGCGAGAAGCTGACGCGGGATGAAGATCTGGCTCCCGCACATTCGAATCCCGAGTGGGCGTCGTTCGATTCGAGCGCGACGACGACCAATTTAGAGTATCCGGGCTGGGGAGGCCGTCTTTACACGGAACCTTCGCTGAAAGTGACGCTCGCGGACGGTGTGCGAGATCTGGTGTTGAAGTACGACAGCCAGCAGATCGAAGGCAATACCCTGCGGCTGACGTGCAAAGACATCAAGTACAACCTGACCGTCACGCTGATCTATCGTGTGTATCCGGAAGAGGACATCATCCGCAAAAGTTCAACGATTGAGAATCACACGAAACAGGTGGTGACGCTCGAGAGCGCGCAGTCCGGCGTCTGGTATTTACCCCGCAACGAACAATACCGGCTGACTTATGCCGCGGGCCGTTGGGCCGGAGAGGACCAGTTGCAGCAGGAACCTATCCGGCAAGGCAAAGTGGTGCTGGAAAGCCGGCGCGGCAACACTAGCCACCAGCTTTATCCTTGGTTTGCGATCGACAAAGGAGGGAGCGCCGACCAGCAACATGGGCAGGTATGGTTCGGCGCGCTTGGCTGGAGCGGTAACTGGAAGATGGTGGTGGAAGAAACTCCCATGCACCAGGTGCGCATCACCGGAGGCTATAACGATTTCGATTTCAGCTATCCGTTGAAGCCCGGTGAACATCTCGACACGCCCGAGTATTACGCCGGATACAGCGACGGCGGTTTCGGAGGCGTATCGAATTCTCTTTACCGCTTGGAGTTGAATGAGATTCTGCCGGACCATGAGCATCCGCACGTCCGGCCGGTTCTCTACAATTCCTGGGAAGCCACCGAATTCAGCGTGGACGAAGCAGGCCAGAAGACGCTTGCCGAGAAGGCCGCGAAGATTGGCGTGGAGCGGTTCGTGATGGATGACGGCTGGTTTGGCGCCCGGAACAACGATCATGCGGGCCTGGGCGATTGGGTGGTGAACAAACAGAAGTTTCCTAACGGATTGGGGCCGCTGATCCGGTATGTGAATCAGCTCGGCATGGATTTCGGCCTCTGGTTTGAGCCCGAGATGGTGAATCCGGATAGCGATCTCTATCGCAAACACCCGGACTGGGCCATGCACTTTCCGGGCCGGCCGCGAAGCGAGGCGCGGAATCAGCTTGTGCTGAACATGGCGCGCGACGACGTAAGAGATTACATTTTCAACGCCATTGACAAGATGCTCTCCGAGAACAACATCAAGTTCATCAAATGGGACATGAACCGGCATTTCTCCGAGCCGGGCTGGCCGGAAGTTCCGATCGCGGAACAGAAGGAAATCTGGATCAAATACGTTCGCAATGTGTACGACATCATGGATCGTCTGCGGCAGAAACATCCAGGGCTCGAGATTGAATCGTGCTCGGGAGGCGGAGGCCGGGTGGATTTGGGAGTGCTGAAGCGGACGGACGAAGTCTGGACTTCGGACAATACCGAGGCGCTCGACCGGCTGAAGATTCAGGAAGGCTTTACGTATGCGTATTCACCCAAGGTGATGATGGCCTGGGTGACGGATGTCCCCAATTTCAATGGCCGCAGCACGCCGCTGAAGTTCCGTTTCCTGGTCGCGATGCAAGGATCGCTTGGAATCGGAGCGAATCTGAACAAATGGTCGCCGGAGGAGTTCGATCTGGCGACGAAGATGATCTCGTATTACAAGAGCATTCGCGAGACGGTGCAGATGGGGAATTTGTACCGGCTGTTCTCGCCGCGCGAAGGCGAGTTTACGGCGAATGAATACGTTGCGCGGGATGGAAAGCAGGCGGTGGTGTTCGCGTTTCTGCATTCGCAGCAGTTTCGGAATCCGATGCCGGCGGTTCATTTGCGAGGGCTCGATGCGAACGCGATTTATCGCGTGAAGACGATCGATGACAAGCTGGTCGAGAAACACGAAACTTACAGTGGCTCGTACCTGATGAATCACGGGATCGAGTTCAACCTGACGGGCGATTACGACAGTACGGCTGTGACGTTCGAGAGGCAGTAGTTTATCTCGGCCCGCGCACTGGCGTGCGGCGGCTCCGTTTCCAGGTTGCCTCCACTCAGAGCCGCATTGCGTCAGCAAGCGGGTTCGGGAACCCCGTATGTGAAATAATTCTTCCGAGTAATTCTTTTGAACAACCCGGCCTGCTGGCTGCCAGTATGCCGGCGATTTAATTCAACAACAGGAGGAAACCCGTGCAAAGACGACGGTTTCTCGCCTCGTCGCTTGCTGCCTCGGCGCTTGCTGTCGAGGCATCTAGCCAATCTCTATTCGGCGCTCAATCCGGAGGCGGCCGGGACCGCGACTATTATGAGCTTCGGCGCTATCACCTTACAGGAGGTCCGCAGAAGAAACTGACCGATGCCTACCTGAGCGAAGCGCTGATTCCCGGGTTGAACCGGCTGGGCGTTCGGCCCGTTGGCGTGTTCAATGTCAGCATTGGTCTGGAGAGTCCGTCGGTGTACGTTTTGATTCCGTGCACTTCGGTAGAGAAACTAGTCACACTCGATTTCCAGCTCGAAAACGATTCCGATTACATGAAAGCCGGCGCGGCATTTTTGAAAGCGCCCGCGAGCGAGCCGGCCTACGTGCGCATGGAGAGTTCGTTGATGATCGCATTTGAGGGACGGCCGCATGTGGCGGTTCCGGCAGCGACGGCAAAGCATGGCGCGCGCCTCTTCGAGCTGCGAACGTACGAGAGCCCTTCGACATTCGATCATCGCCGCAAAGTTGAGATGTTCCACAGCGGCGAATTCGATATTTTCAAGCAAGCCGGGTTTTCGCCCGTTTTTTATGGCGATTCGCTGATCGGATCGCATCTGCCAAACCTCACCTATATGCTGGCATTTGAGAGCGAAGACGAGCGTTCGAAGTTATGGAATGCGTTCATGTCGGCTCCGGAATGGAAGAAGTTGACGGCGGAAAAGCGCTTCAATTTCGAATCCATCGTGACGAACGTGACGAATCAGCTTCTAAACCCGGCGCCTTATTCACAAATCTGAAGATTCCGCGGGCGCGGCGTGCCGCGCTCCTACACTCCGCTGCAACCGCAAAATGCACCAGGTTGTGATGACAACGTCAAACACTACGGACACAATTGTGACAACGTCCGACTGACTATCGGTGGAAGGAAATCCAAAAAACAACATGGCCACGAGCACGGCAGTCCATCCGAAGTTCAGCTTATAGAAGACGCTCCACACTTGGGTATTGCGGGGCAATTCGATGTTCTTAGCCCGCAATGAAGCAACTGTCCTCCAGATGAAATTTAACGAGAGCACGGCCGCGAACGCCCACAGCGCCATGCCGATAAACGCGAGGAAGCCTTCTCCGTCGGTCTCGCCGAAACCGGCGGTTACGAGAAGCAGGAACACCGCAAACACGATGCCGGAGAGCAGGTTGGCCCGGAGGTGAGTCGCGGCAATTTGCCGGGCGGAGGGCTGGTGTTTGACCAGTTCTTCGAATACGTCCCAGGCAATCATGGGAATGACGGCGGCATAGAGAAGACGCGAGTATTGGAACACCGCGACAGCGGCCGGCGAATCCCACCCGTACCAGAGGCTGACCGCATCGAACAGAACTCCCAATGAGCAATCGAGAGCGATAAAGACATAAACGCGATGCAATTTCAGCGTGGCCAGCCGCAGCAGCAAAATGACATCGGCGGCTGTTCCGGCGATCAGCATCCAATAGAGTATTTGGTTCAGCATCGTGCCGTTGGCATAAGAGGCTCGTTCACCATCATCGCGCACGGGCCTCCCGCGGTGGCAATCTGTCCGCAGGCTCGCCGCATGCCTCAACCTGGCTCCGGCTAATCGAGATGCAGCGTCGACTGATCGTCCGGTTTCACGGCCTTGGATCGCCGTCGTCCGAGGCGTCTGCCCACCTGCCGCAGAATCAATAGCAGGATGGCGACGCCGATTGCCGCGCGTGTCCAAAACGACTGTGGCGCTCCGCTCGAATACCCGAGAATAGCCAGTGCGCCCACCAGTAAAATGCCGCCGAGTGTCAGTAAAACCAATGACATCCGGAGACTCGACCGGCGCTGGCGTTCGGTCTGTTCTTCGAAGCGGTTCATCCGTTCCCGATCACAGGGTAGCGCAGCCCGGTGAAGACGTGGAGAACGGCTTCGCGGCCGTGTGTCGCCCGCGAACAGCCAGTTCCGCTATCGAACACTTGTAGTGGAGGAACAGCAGAGTTTTCAGCGTTCCCGGCCGATCGCTGCGGCATTCAACGTGCGCTATCACCTGGCTATGAGTCAGTGGCGTGCTTCATTCCGTCAACTTCGCCGTCGCCCCGCTTTCGCCGTTACGGCGATTTTGTTGCTCGCCCTTGGCATCGGCATCAATACGACTGTTTTCTCCATTGTCGAAACGGTGCTGCTGAAGCCGCTGCCGTATCCGTCCGCCGATCGTCTCGTATACCTATTTGAAGCAGATCCAGCGAAGAACGAAAAAATCAGCCTTGTCGCGCCGGTCCGTCTGGAAGATTGGAACCGGCTCAACAGGGCCTTCACCGCGATTGCCGGCTACTACACGGATAGCGTCACGGACACTAGCACGAAGCTGCCCGAGCGCCTGGCCGCTGTTCGGGTTTCGCCGCGCTATTTCCAGGTGTATGAAGCCAGGCCGCTGCTGGGACGCACGTTTAGCCGCCAGGAAGAAACGCTTGGTGGCCCTCCCGTTGCCGTGATCGGCTATCGATTTTGGGCGCGCCGCTTCAACAAAAGCCCAAGGGCGATCGGCAGCCGTCTGACCGTTGGCAAGAGCGGTTACACCATCGTAGGAGTAATGCCCGCCACGTTTGGCGCGCCCACGGTCGATCTTTGGATCCCGTCTCCCATTGGCCCGGAACTCGCCAGGGCTCGTGACGCGCGCTTCTATGTGGGAATCGGCCGGATGAAGCCGAACGTGACCACCCAGCAGGCGCAGGACGATCTGGCCCAGGTGGAACGCGAGTTGGGTGAGCAATACCCGCAAACCGACAAGAACTGGTCGGCCATTGTCAGCGGCATGAAAGAGCGCATCGTCGGAGATCAGGGCCGCTCGGTTTGGCTTACATTTTCCGCAACGGGATTGCTCCTTCTGCTGGCCTGCGCGAATATCGCCGGCCTGCTGCTGGGACATATCTACCGGCGCGAGCGGGAACTCGCGATCCGGGCATCGCTCGGCGCAACCCGGGTGCAGATTGTCGCGACCATTTTGCGCGAGATCGCTCTCATCGCCGCCGCCGGGGTTTCGCTTGGCACGCTGCTGAGCGTATGGGGCGTGGTGCTGGCGGGGAATGCCTTTGCAACGCTCCCTCGGATTTCCGAGCTTGTGCTCGACTGGCGATCCGTCCTGTTCGCCTCCGCGCTAGGAGTGCTCGTCCTTCTGCTGATCGGCTTAATACCGACGCTGCAAGCTGCTCCCGCACATCTTAGCGAAATCCTCTCCAGGGGAGGCAGGACGCAGGCAGGCGGCCGCCACGGATTTCAACGGATGCTGCTCGTCGCGCAGTTCGCTTTTACAGTTGTGCTGCTTTCTTGCGCGGGGTTGCTGCTCCGCAGCTACTACCGGCTAACCAACGTGCAGACAGGCTTCAATGCCGCCAATGTATTGACTTTTCACGTGGGAGCGGAGTGGAGCGAAGAGCGCGCGGCGGTCGGCAGGCTTCAGATGCGGATCCTTTTCGAGCTAAACAGACTTCCGAACGTGGAGGCTGCCGGCATTACGAATTTTCTACCCACCGATGAGGCGACACTTCGCTACCAGTATGAGATTGACGGTCTGCCGGGAAGCGAAACAAGCCGTACCTTTACCGCGGGAAGCCGAACCGTCAGCCCCGGTTATTTGTCAGCTCTTCAAATTCCTATCCTCAGCGGAGCGAGTTGCCCCTCGATTCAAGTGGGCCGGAATCAGTCCCCGAAGGCACTTGTTAACCGTGCGTTCGTCAAAAGCTTTAGCCATGGCGAAAATCTGCTTGGCAAGCACCTTCAAGTGTTGGGCGTAGGCATGAACACGCCCGCGGAGATCACCGGCATTGTTGGCGACGTTCGAGAAGACAGCTTCCGTACTCCGGCGGTTCCTTATGTTTACATGTGCAGCGTTGCGGGCGGCTGGCCCGACCCCGAATACGTCGTTCGCGCGCGAGGCGATGCGCGCAGTCTCACGGGCACGGTTCGCGGCATCGTTCACGAATTAGCTCCCAATCGAGCCGTATTCGGCATTCGAACGATGCAAGATCATGTCGATGCCGCGCTTGACCAACCCCGGTTGACGACGCAATTGCTGGCCTTTTTCGCTCTCGCCGCACTGGCGCTTGCCGCGTTTGGACTATACAGCTTGACTACGATGCTGGTGACCGCCAGGACGCGGGAGCTTGGAACGCGAATCGCTCTGGGCGCCCGCTCGGCTCAGATCGTGGCGGAGGTTCTCGCCGGCGCCGGCAAACTGCTGGCGGCAGGGCTGGCGATTGGCATCGTCCTTGCCCTTGCAACCGCGGCCGTCCTGAGGTCTATTTTGTTCGGCGTGTCCTTCGCGGACCCCATCACTCTTGCCGGAGTAGGAATCGTTCTGGCGGCGGTCTGTTTTCTTGCGACTCTGCTGCCCGCCTTTCGCGCCGCGTCGACAGACCCAATTGAAGCGCTACGGTCGGAGTGAGTGGCGCGAAATCGATCTAATTTGCCAGGCGCGGCTACCGCCGATGTGATACAAAATCCTGAACCTGTGCCGGTTGCTTCACCGGAACATTTGTTCGCCATTGCGCGTACTATCGTCCTAATATGTCCTTACGTCAAATTTTGACCTGCCTATGACTCGACCAATCTACGCATTGCTGGCGACCGTACTCGGCCTTACGCTCGGCTTTCAACCCAGTCGAGCCGCGACGGTTCACTTTCCAGTGGAATATTACAAACTCCCCAATGGCTTGCGGGTCACTCTGTCGGAAGATCACACGGCGCCGGTTGTCACCGTGGCTGTCTACTACAAGATCGGCTTTCGCGTGGAACCCAAAGACCGCACCGGTTTCGCGCATCTCTTCGAACACATGATGTTTCAGGGTTCGAAGAATCTCGGCAAAATGGAATTCATCCGCCTGGTCCAGTCGAACGGCGGCGTTCTGAACGGCTCCACCCGCTTCGACTTCACCAACTACTTCGAGACGCTTCCGTCTAACAAGCTGCAAACCGCTCTGTGGGCGGAGGCCGACCGCATGCGCGGCCTCGCGATCACCGAAGACAACCTGAAGAATCAGAAGGGCGTCGTGAGCAACGAAGTAAAAGTAAATGTCTTGAATCAGCCGTATGGCGGCTTCCCCTGGCTGACGATGCCACAGGTGGCGAACACAAACTACTACAACGCCCACAATTTCTATGGCGACCTGAAAGACATCGACGCCGCCACTCTCACGGATGTCCAGGATTTCTTCAAAACCTATTACGCTCCCAATAACGCCGCTTTAACGGTAGTTGGCGACTTCTCGCCGGTCGAGGCGAAGCAATGGGTTGAGACGTATTTTGCGGCAATCCCTTCGCATGAGCAACCCGCGTCAGCCGATTTGACCGAGCCGCGCCAGGAAAAAGAAAAGAAGGTCACCCAGCAGGACAAACTCGCTACGCGTCCCGCTCTGGCCTTTGCATATCACATGCCCGACCGCAACACGCCCGAATATTACGCCATGGGCCTGCTCGATGAAATTCTGTTGCAGGGCGACGACAGCCTGCTGCGCCAGGAGCTTGTGCAGAAGCGCGCGTTGACGGGCCGCGTCGAAGGCGGCATTAACCTGCTCGGCAATATGTTCGACTACAACGGCCCGATGTTGTGGATGGCATACCTGTTTCACGATTCCAATACTTCCGAAGATCAGATCATGCAGGCGGTCGACGCCGTCATTAACGAAGTCCGGGAGGACGGCGTCAGCGCCGACCAGCTCGATCGCGCTCGCGTGAAGCTGCGTTCGGATTTCTATGACGCGGTGGATTCGGGTTTCGGCCGCGCCGATCTGCTCGCGTCATTCGCGTTATTCGACGATCGGCCGCAAAGAATCAATGAGCTGGAGCAGCACTTTGCGAGCGTGACGCCCGCGCTGGTGAAGAAGACTGCCGCCGAGTACCTGCGCCCGACCAACCGCACCGTTCTGGCAGTCGTTCCGGGCAAGCCCGCCGAACAGAAAGGAATGAACTAATGCCTTCGCGCAACCGCTGGTCTCTTGCGGCGATTCTGCTGAGCGCTGCCGCTTCGCTTCCGTTCGCCGCCCCGGTTCTGTTCGCGCAAAAGGAAACGCCGCCGGAAGGTGGGCCGCCCAAGCCGTTCCACTCTCCCGCTCGTGACGTGTTCACGTTGCCGAATGGCTTGAAAGTGACGCTTGCCCGCTATGGCATGATTCCGAAAGTCACCGTGGAGCTGGTGCTGCGCGGCGGCTACCTGTTGGAGCCAAAAGGCAAGGACGGCGTCGCAAACCTGATGGCTGCCCTGATGAAAGAGGGCACGGCGAGCCGTAGCGCGAAACAGATAGCGGATGACGCAGCGAGCTTCGGTGGAAATATCACAGTACAGGCCGCTGCCGATCAGGTTACGATTCACGCCGAAGGCCTTGAGCGACAGCGCGGACAAGATGGTCGCTCTGGTCGCCGATGTCGCGCTGCATCCGGCATTTCCCGAATCGCAGCTCGCGCGGTTGAAGGCCGATCAACTCCGGACAATTTCCATAGCACGATCCACGCCGCAGACAATTGCGGAGGAACATTTCCGGAAAATCGTCTATGGAGACAACGGGTACGGCCGCGTTCTGCCGGATGAGGCCGCGCTGAAGTCGGTGACGGTTGAAGACATCAAAACCTATTACGCGAAGCAGTTCGCGGCCGGCGATGCCCGGTTATATATCGCGGGCGATTACAGCGGCGATTTGCGGCCGGCGGTCCAAACGGCATTCTCCGGCTGGAGCAAAGGCAAGTCGCCCGACATACCAAAAATCAAGGCGGAAACGAAACGCACGCTGGACGTGGTCGACCGGCCCGGCGCCCCCCAATCCACCATCTACATGGGCCTTCCGGTCATCACTCCCGGAAGCCCGGATTACATCCGCCTGCAGGTGGCGAACTCGTTGCTGGGCGGCTCGTTCATGTCGCGTGTCACGTCGAATATCCGGGAGGATAAAGGCTACACCTATTCGCCGTACAGCCTGCTGGAAAATAACGCGCAGAATGGCGTCTGGGCGCAGCATGCCGATGTCACCACGAAGTACACCGGCGCATCGCTGCACGAGATCGATTCCGAAATCGACCGGCTGCGCAGGGAAGCGCCTCCGCAAAAGGAGCTGACCGGGATTCAAAACGGCATGGCCGGCATCTTCATCCTTCGCAACTCTTCGCGCGAGGGCATTGTCAACATGCTCAATTACGTCGATCTTCACCGGCTTCCGTCCGATTATCTCGACACCTATATCGGCAAAATGTATGCGGTGAAGCCTCCCGACGTGCAGGGCATGATGGAGAAATATATCGATCCGGGCAAGATGACCATCGTGGTCGTCGGCGACAAGAGCCAGATCGATTCGCAACTGGCGCCGTATCAACCGAAACCTTAGGAGGCATCACAAGCGGTAATTTACCGGACGATCTCATGAGCGTGCTCGATATCAATGGAGAAATCTGTGGGGCATCTGTCGCTGGTTGATGGCCAGCAGAAATTAAGCGGGAGTCAGCCGTTCTGGATTGACATTACGATGCCCAAGTGGTAAAGTCCCTTCAATTGTAGTCACTTCGCATTATTTGGGGTTTTTAGACAATGACAATCAGGAAGTTGGGGACCCTCGCGGTCATCGCTGCGTTTGCATGTTTGGCTGTCAGCGTGTTCGCTCAGACGTACCGCGGGCAGGTTCGAGGCTTGATCACCGATCAAAGCGGCGCGAATGTGCCAGGCGCCACCGTGACGCTGTCGAACGTCAACACCGGTGTCAAGACCGCCAAGACATCAGACAATGCCGGCCTCTACGTCTTCGATCTGGTCGATCCGGGGAATTACACCATTAGCGTGGAGGCCGCGGGATTTGGAAAATTCACTCAGCAAAATATATCCGTTCAGTCGGGCGGCGATGTCACGGTAAACGCGGCGCTGACCCCGGGAACGCTCCAGCAGAGCGTCACCGTAGAAGCGGCCCCGCCTGCCGTGGAATTCAACTCCACGAATCAGGAGTTGACGATCGACACAAAGATGGCGAACGACACGCCTCGGCTCGACCGGAATCCGTTCAAGCTGACGCTATTGGAGCCGGCCGCTATCAATACCCGGGGCGAGACTCTTCCGTATCAGTCCTGGGCGCCGAACAGCGTGGATCTGGGCAATACGAACCTCAGGAATAATCTGCTGGTGGACGGTAATCCCATCGGGATCGGCCACAAGGCCGGCTATCCGCCGAACCAGGACGATGTCCAGGAGGTGGTTGCCGCGCAAAATAGCGTCGATGCCGCTTCGGGTCATAGCGCCGGCGGTGTCATCAGTTTGACGACGAAGGGCGGCACGAATGAATGGCATGGCTCGGCGTTTTACCTGGGCCGCTATCCCTGGCTCAGCGCGGAGACAGACCGGACGAGATTCGTCCAGAATGCACAGCGCCAGCATATGTTTGGGGGTACGCTCGGCAATCCCATCCTAAAAAATAAGCTGTTTAACTTCTTTTCCATTGAGAAATGGAAGATCAATTCACCGGGCAGCTATCAGCGAACGGTTCCAACTTCGTTGGAACGGGAAGGCGATTTTTCCCAAACGTTGGCTGCCGATGGGTCGCTGCGGCCGATCTACGATCCCTTCAGCACGATTGTGCCCTCTGGGGACACAGTCATTCGCACACCCTTTGGGGGGAATAAGATTCCCGCAAGTAGATTCGACCCACTCTCGGCGAAACTGGCAAGCGCGTTTTTCGACCCTAATGTGCCGGGTGTCGGCTACAACCATGCCAACAACTACCAGAAGAGCTTGATCCAGACAACCGATTACTACAATTTGTCCGACCGCGTTGACTACAACATTAATGAAAAATGGCGCGTTTCCGGCTACTACGGGCGCTACTATTCGACCGACAGCCAGACGAATCCAACGCCCAACAACTCGGTCCTGTATCAACCGGCAGGCAGCCTTCGGATTGCGAACCAGGTGCTCGGAGACGCCATTTGGGCCGTGAGTCCGAGCACCGTGGTCAACTTTCACGGGGACTGGTTCAACCTGGTGGACGCCTATGTTTCGAAAGGCATCGGCAAAGACGGTTGGGCGGGCATCTGGCCGAACGATCCCTGGTACGCTCCTTACCTGGACGCCTCCCCGAACGTCCCCGTCTACTACCCCACCCTAAACATCGGCGGCAGCGCTTTCGGAGGCCCCGGATTCTTTTGGGACCAGCGGCCATCCGCCGAAGCATTTAGCGTGCAAGTGAGCCAGACCAAAGGATCCCATTACCTAAAATACGGCTTTCAATTCCGGCGCGGCGGCGGCCCTGTCTTCGTCAGCAACACCAACAATTTTTTCTTCAACCAGTCCTTGACAGCGAATACGTTCCACAACCCGGACCTGACCAAATCGGGCGATCCGTTTGCCACATTCCTGCTAGGCGCGCTTGACGAGCAATCGCAGATGGTCGGCGGCCCGGCGCCCGAGCCGATTACCGATTTCTACGGATTTTATATCGGCGACGATTGGAAGGTAAGCCGCAACATCACCATTAACATGGGCATCCGGAACGAGTACGAAACCGCCTGGCACGATTCGAATCATTTCCTTTCGCGTGGCCTGGATCTGTACTCCATCGATCCGGCCATCGCCGCTAACCCGCCTCAAATGCCGGCGGAGGTCGCAAATATCGTTGGTCCGAATTACACGAGTTTTGCGGGTATGTGGAACTTCACCAACAGCAAAAATCCTGGAATGTGGGATGCGCCTACATTGAGCCTGCAGCCTCGCTTTGGCGTTGCCTATCGCATTAACGACCGGACCGCGCTGCGTTTCGGTTACGCCCTGTACACAGTTCCCACCGAATACAATTTCACGCCGGCACCGGTCTCCGGCTTTGAAGATGTCAATTTCCTGGAGCCGCCGTTCTTCGGCATGACCGGATATCAGAATGTGGCGCCCGTGCTGAACGGAGTGCCCCAGGCGACCATTAACGATCCATATCCCGCCAGTAGTCCGCTGGTTCCGATCCCCGGCAAGAGCGGCGGATCGAATATCGGGAGGGGAGGCTCGCCGCTTCTTTGGTACCCGCAGTATTTTCAGAAGGCCTACAATAACCGGCTGAATCTGACGTTGGAACATCAGTTGCCCGGCCAACTGGTAGCTTCATTGACTTACTTTGTAAACTTTGGAAACCAGCACTACAACCAGGCGCTGAACAATCTGGATCCCCGCATCCAGCAGCAATATACGCCCAACCAGCTCAGCGACACTGTGGCGAATCCGTTCTACCATTACCAGTCCCAAACCTTGCTGCCCGGGCCGCTTTATAACCAGCAGACGGTGCCGCTCTCTTCTCTGCTGGTGAAATATCCGCTCTATGGTCCTCTTTACACGATCGGTGTACGGGGAGCGGCTGAGCAGTACCAGGACATAGAGGTAAAGCTCCAGAAGAGGTTCAGCCAGGGATATAACTTTCTGTTCGGATACATCTTTATCAAAGAGAAGAGCCAGATCAACAATTTCAACGATCTGACTCTCTACCAAAACCAGCTTCAGTGGCAGGACAGCAACCAGCCGCATCACCGGATCACGTCGGCCGGCACTTACGAGCTTCCCTTCGGCAAGAGCAAGCGCTTTTTTTCCGGCACGCCGAGGGCTGTCGATGCGCTTATCGGGGGCTGGCAGATCACGGGTCTGTTCACGTATACTAGCGGCGACTATCCACGATTCGGCAATCTGATCGTCACCGGCAATCCATGCCAGAGTGTGCCTTCGGGCTACTACTTCAATCCAGCCGCGTTCAGCGCCCTGCCGGAAAACACTTACGTACTGCGCACCAATCCCATGCAATACTCCTGTATTGTCGGGCCGAGCTTCGTCAATTTGGACGCGACCTTGCAGAAGAACTTCCACGTTACCGAGAGGGTGCAGGCGCAGCTTAAGATGACGGCTTACAACGCGCTGAACAAGTTAAACTATGGCGACCCGAACACGTCGCAAAGTGCTCCGGACTTCGGTCAGGCGCTCTATCAAGGCTCGCCGACAGGCGAGTTCTCGGGCCAGACGGCTACGTACGGAAACCAAGCCGGACGGCAAATAGAACTTGGCCTCAGGTTGACGTTCTGACGCGCTCGGCAACTACGAATTGAGTTCTCTTGAATGAGGCGCCGTCATTTGCGGTAGGGGCGCGGCATGCCGCGCCCGCTCAAGTAGACGACGGATTTTCGAGTGCTTTTTCCGTCGTCTGATACATTGATTCTTCCAAGCTGATGTACTCTCTCAGCCGCCGTAGTGCGCTTCGGATCTTTGCTCTTCCCGCCGCTCAATTGTTTGCGCGCGAGGCTCCACCCGGCGCGAAGCAAGGCATGGCTACGCGCGGCATGAAGGCGGCTCCTCGTGGGAAGCCGTCCGGCCTGCCGTTCGATGCCAAGTTCACCGACATTGCCAGCGGCGCCGGGTTGAAAGCGAGAACCGTCAGCGGTCATCGCGAGCGCGCCGATTACGTTATCGAGGCGATGAGTTGCGGTTGCGCGTTCTTCGATTACGATAACGACGGGTGGCTCGATGTATTGGTGCTAACGGGCTCGCGGTGGGGCGATCCACCGGGCGATGCCTCGAACCGCCTGTACAAAAACAATCGCGACGGCACGTTTACGGACGTGACTGAGAAGGCTGGGTTGTTCCGTACCGGCTATTGGTACGGAGCCACTGTCGGCGATTACGACAACGACGGTTTTGACGACCTTTTCATCAGCGGCTACCCTCAGAACGCTTTATATAAAAACAACGGGAATGGCGTTTTTACCGATGTGACAAAAGAAGCGGGTCTGTTCAATGCGGAAGCGCGATTCGGTTCGGGCTGCACGTTCATCGATTACGATCGCGACGGGAAACTCGATCTGTTCGTCTCGAACTATGTCCTTTTCGATCCGAAAACTGTTCCTCGTGCGGGCGATATGTCGAGTTGCAACGAGAAAGTTTTCTGCGGGCCGCGTGGTCTGCCCTATGGCAAACATTCTCTTTACCGCAACAAAGGCGACGGCACGTTCGCCGACGCGACGGAGAGTTCCGGCATCGGCAAGGTGGATGGGGGCTACGGGCTGACGGTCGTCGCGGCGGATTTCGATAACGACGGCTGGCCCGATATCTACGTTGCCTGCGATTCCACGCCGAGTTTGTTTTTTCAAAATAAGCACGATGGAACATTCGCCGAGGAGGCGATCGAGCGAGGCGTCGCTCTGAGTGAAGATGGGATGGAGCAGGCCGGTATGGGGGTCGCCATCGGCGATTTCATGCTGGACGGCAATCTGCACATCGTGAAGACACATTTTGCTGCCGACACGCCCGCCGTTTATGTGAACAACGGCAAAGGCGAATTTCAGGATCAGACGCTTCGTTCGGGGCTCGGCGTGGAAACCCGTTTCATCAGTTGGGGAATCGGCATTGAGGATCTGGACAACGACGGCGCTCCCGATATCTTCTGGGTCACGGGCGGCATTTACCCGGAGTTGCGACAGCAGCCGGACCAACCCTACGACACGCCGCGCTTGCTCTTCCGTAACCTCGGCAAAGGACGATTCGAGGAGTTGACCGGACAGGCCGGCCCCGCCGTCGACGCCCGTCACTGCAGCCGCGGCTGTGCCTTCGGCGATTTCGATAACGACGGCGATCTGGATATTCTGATTGTTAATCAAAATGAGCCGCCGTCCCTGTTGCGCAACGATTTGCTGGGGAATGCCCACTGGCTCAAAGTCAAACTGACTGGCGTAAAGTCGAATCGCAGCGCGATCGGAGCCCGTGTTACGGTCCGCTATGGCGGCAGAATACAAGCAAAAGAAGTGTTGAGCCAATCGTCTTATCTGTCGGCCAACGACAGCCGGCTGCATTTCGGTCTCGGCTCGGCCACGGCCGCCGATGTCGAGATACGCTGGCCGCTGGGGCTAGTAGAGAAACTGGCGAACGTGCCCGCGGACCGGCTCATTCATGTGACCGAGGGGCAGGGAATTAAACGGTCGCAAAAATTCTCGTAGTTTTTTCGATGTTTTGGCGATTCATTGTTGCTTTGCTCTGCGCTGCTACGCTCCTCCTCGGCCAGAATCCAACGCTGGAGCACGCATGGGATCTTGCGGCGAACGGTAGACGGGACGAGGCAATTCAAGTAGCGCAAAAGGTGGTCGAACGTAATCCTCAGGATGTGGATGCCCGGCTGCTGCTAGGCAGCCTGCTCGTGGAAAAGGGGGATCGCATCGAATCTATCGCGCAACTTGTGGAAGCGGTGCGCCTGCGCCCGGAATCGGCGGAAGCGCAAAATGCGCTGGGCGAGGCCTATCGCACGTTTGGCGATGCGAAAGCGGCGCTGGCGCCGTTTCAGAAGGCCGTTGCGATCAAGCCCGCATTCGGAATCGCCCAGGAGAATTTAGGAGCCGTGATGCTCGAAACAGGCAACCTCGTGGGCGCCGCCGCGCATCTGGATCGCGCCATCCAATTGTTAGGCCATACCGATGACGCAGCCGATGCGCATTATCTACGAGCGAAAGTCTATAGCGCGCATAGCGAAGTACACAAGGCGGCGGAGCAGTTGGAGCAGGCCGTCTCCATCCGTCCCGATTTTCCCGAAGCCTGGTCCGATCTGGGTGACGCCCGAAGAGTTCTGCTGGACGCGCCAGGATCGATCGCTGCCCTACAACGCGCGGTGCAGTTGAAACCGGCGGGCGCCGTTGCGCAGTATCGTCTGGGAGCCGAATACCTTCGTCAAGAAAAAGTGCATTTGGCCGTGGAACATCTGGAAGCGGCCTATCGCATCAATCCCGACGATCAGTCTACGTTGAACTCTTTGCAGACGGCATTACGAGAGGATGGCCAAATGGAGCGGGCGGCGACCATCAAACGTAAACTGGTCGAGCTTCTACGCAAGCGTGACGAGGTGAATCAGAATATTCTCAAAGCAATCCAGCTCAACAATGAGGGCGCGGCGCTCCAAAAACAGGGCAATCTGGCGGCGGCGCTCCAAAAATATCGCGATGCTTTGAATCTCAACCCCAAGCATGTCGGCATTCGTGTCAACTACGCCGTTGCGCTCCTTCGCCTCGGGCGCTGGACCGAGGGATTGACGGAACTGCATGACGCGCTTCTCCGGGATCCCGGCGACGCTCAGATCAGAACCGCTCTGAATGACGCGCTCCGGCAGGCGCCTCCTGGCTCGATTCCTCAATGGAGCGATGTGCCTGTCACCGCGGGTAAATGAAAACCAGCATCGTGATCAGGCCGGCGCAGACAATTCCGACCGACATAATGGTCAACTTCCACACAAGCGCAGGCTGATGAACCTGCTTGTAAATGATCGGCAGATTCGATAGCGCGCTTGTCATGGACGTCAACACCGTCGCTATACCCGCTTCCTGTGGTGTCACGCTGCCGTGCATGGCGAGCACGGCGGCCGCGCCGGTTGTGCTCGCGCTCGAAGCCAATCCTCCAATCGCGCTGACGAGCAAAAACCCGAAATGGCCCAGATATCGCTGTCCCAATGTACCGATGATGCTGATCAGCAAAAAAAGCAAGCCGAAATTAAGAACCTTCGGTAGTGACACGGGCGAGGACAATTGCAATTCGGTAGCCCCGATTTTGCTTCCCCGGTTTTTCCAGACAAGGAAAATCGAGATCGCCGCCATTGCCAGCATGGGGAAGGCCGCCGTCGTGATTGCCGAACGGGCGAAAATCGCCAGAATCACCAAATTACGAAGAAACATCGCGATGACGGTGAGCAGATCGATCACAATGGCAATTCCCGTTTTGTCCTTGCCGCCGTTAAAAAAGCCGGATAGTTCCGCAATGGTGGCGGTGCTGTTCACCAGCCCGCCTAAGATCGCGGTGTAGTAGAGTCCTCGCGAGCTGTACAGCTTCAGAAGCACGTAATTCAGAAATCCGAGTGCGGCAATGATAATCACCGTCAGCCAGGCCTCGCGAGGGTTGACCAGCCGCCAAGGGTCGATGAACCGGTTGGGAAGCACCGGATAGATCACGAAACCGAGGAGGCCAAGCAGCACGGCCCCCCGGACCTCGTTCACTTTCAGGCCGCCGGTGAAGTGCAGCAGCGCCGGCTTCAGCGAGAGCAGCATGGTCATCACGATGGCCGCCGCGACGGGCGTATAGTGATGCCCAAGACCCACTAACACGCCCAGGATAAAGGTCAGAATCAGCGCGGCCGAGGTCGTCGCTTCAACCGGTTTCCGGTCGGCGACGTTACGGACGGCGACGATGGCGATGATGACGAGAACTCCGCCAAACGCGATGTACGCGATAGCCGGGTTGGCGAGTATGCCCAGCGTGCCGAGCATCGCGGTGATGGCGAAAGTCCGCGTCCCCAGGTCTTTTTGCGCCCATTCGCGCTCCAGTCCGACCAGCATGCCGATGCCGATCGCAATCGCCAGCTTCAGAGAAGCGTCGGCCGGAGGCAGCATGACTGCCCCCGATGCGGCGATCATCCCGTCCACGGTTCTCTCGTCTGGCGGTCTTTGGCTTCACTGTTCATCGGCCAGCAATGCACCGAACTGTTAACGATGAGCCGTGCCTCGCCCGGTTTCCCACGTAACATACGATAATCTGAACCTATTCTTCCCTATTCCGTCTCAAATCTCATCTCAACTATGCCGAAACTCCGTTTGTGCGCGCTTATCCTGCTGTTTTCTTCATTTACCTGTGCTGCCTTCGGCCAGTCCGGATCTCATCATGCCCTGATTGTCATGTCGATTGATGGCCTCCGTCCGGACTACGTGTTGAAGGCCGATGAGCACGGGCTGAAGATTCCGCATTTGCGCCGGCTTTTGCAAGACGGCGCTCACGCGGAGAGTGTCCAGGGCGTGCTGCCGACAGTCACTTATCCAAGCCATACAACCATGCTCACGGGCGTATGGCCCGAAAAACATGGTATCTATTCGAATGAGACATTCGATCCTTATGCCAAGAACCTCGGCGGATGGTATTGGTACAGCGAAGATATCCGTTCGCGCACGTTGTGGCAGGCGGCTGCCGATGCCGGATACGTCGTTGGAAGCGTGAGCTGGCCCGTGAGCGTCAGCGCTCCGGGAGTACGTTATCTGATCCCGGAATACTGGCGCGCGATGACCCCCGATGACTTGAAGCTGTTGCGCGCGCTGTCAACGCCCGGCCTGATGAACGAACTGGAGAAGTCCGAAGGCCGGTACACAACCGATCTCAACGACGCCATTCCCGGAGACTGGGGACGCACCCGTTACGCGGCAGCGCTGATTCGTAAAAAGCACGTTCAATTTCTCACCTTTCATTTCGCGGCGCTCGATCACCTGGAGCATGCCGGTGGTCCATTCAGCGCGGACGCTAATTCCGCGCTGGAACAAATCGACAATATGGTGGGAGTATTGGAGGACGCCATCCGGCACGAAGACCCTGCCGCAACCATTTGTATCGTCTCCGACCACGGCTTTGCGCGCGTGGACCACATCCTGAATCTCGACCAGGAATTTGTGAAGGCCGGCCTGATCACTCTCAAAACTCAGGGAAACTCGCTTGCGTTGTCCGGTGTCGCCGATTGGAAAGCCGAGCCATGGCTCGACGGCGGTTCTGCCGCCATTGTTCTCAAGGACCCCAAGGATAAGGCGACTGCGGCTCGCGTCAAACAGTTGCTCGATCGTCTCGCGGCGGACCCGAAAAACGGCATCGCCGGCATATTGAATCGCGCGCAGATTGCGCAACTGGGCGGCGCGCCCGTCGCCGAATTCTGGGTCGATATGCGTCCCGGTTTTGCCATTGGTTCGGCGCTGGAAGGGCCGCTAGTGCGCGAAGTCAGCGTGCGCGGAACGCATGGCTATTCGCCGACGCATCCTGAATTGAGGGCGTTTTTCCTGATTGCAGGACCAGAAATCCGCAAGGGCGCCAACGTCGGCGACATCGATATGCGAAGTATTGCTCCGACGCTGGCGAAAGTTCTGGGCGCCGACCTTCCAGCGGCTGCGCTGCCTGCGCTGAACATCTTTACAAGCAGCGCAAAGTGAGTGCCCATGGCCCTGGCCACCAAAGGTGACGAAGACGCCCTTCGACCCGCGCACTCACGTGCGGCGGCTCTGTTTCCGGTTGCCTCCACTCAGAGCCGCCTCGCGTGAGCGAGCGGGTTTTCCGGAGGCCGTGTAACGCCCGGTTACCTGCACCTAACCGCGACCGTCAGGGAGCGGACGTCTTCAACGCAACGAGCGGCTCCTCGGGTAGAAATACCCGCTGCGCGCCTCTATAATGCCGGCGAGTCGTTGCCAAGCATCTGCTTGCGGATGATCTTGATCGGTATGCCGCCCTGCTTCACGAAATCGTCATGGAACTGTTCGAGATTGAAAGCCGCGCCCGCGTTCTCGTGATAATCGTGGCGCAATTTCAGGATCTCAAGTTTGCCTAGAGTGTAGACGAGGTACGTCGGATCGCTTGTGCCGCGCTTCGTCTCGCGCTCGGCGTAGTCGCGCGACATGTAGCCTTGCTTTTCGAAGAAATCGATGCCTTGCTTGTAAGTCATCTTGCCGGTGTGCATCTCGATTCCTACGATGTAGCGGCAATTGCGGAGCAGAGCATCTAACAGTTGTCCCAGGCGCAGTTTCGGATCATGGTTGCCATAGCCTTCGTCGAGCATCATCTGTTCGGTGTAGTGCGCCCATCCCTCCACGTTCGAACCGCACATTGTCAACTTGCGGACCTTGGAAGGCGCTTGCTTGAACCACAGGAGCTGGACGTAATGCCCGGGGTAGGCTTCGTGTATCGCCGTGCTTACGATGGTGCCGCGGTTAAACGCCGTCATGAATTGCTGGATGCGCCGGGCGGGCCAGTTCTTCCCGGGTAACGTGACGTTGAAAAATGCCTCGGTGGAAACCTTCTCGTAAGGTCCGGGAGTGTCCATGGAGGCAGTGGTGAGGGCCCGCATGAAGGGAGGCGTTTCTTCAACGGTAGGCGCCGGGGCCGGAGGAATTTTGATGATGTGCTTCGATTGGATGAAATCTTTCAGGCTCGAGAATGTGTCGCGAAAGGACTGCAGCAGTTGGTCCGGCGCGGGATGATCTTTCTCCAAATCTTCCGCAATCTGTTGCGGTGTTTTTGTGGCATCGATCTGCTTTGCGACCGCGGCAAGCTCCCTCTGGTTCCGATGCAGGTCGTCATATCCAATTTTCAGCAACCGGTCGAGCGGGATGTCGACCATCTCCTCGTAAAGAAGTTTCTTGCGGTAATTTTCAGCGCCAATGCGGAAATCGCCGTGAGAGCGCGGCAGCAGATCCGTTTTAAGGAACTGCTGATAACTCCGGAGCGCGGAAATTACAGCCGCGTTGGCGCTTTTGAATTCCGCAAGCAATCGCCGGTCCTTAACGTCTGAGAAAGCGTCCGGAACGTCGCTCTGAAAGAAGCTCTCGATACCGGGCAGTTGCTCAAGTGCAACTTCCGTATAAATCCGCGGCGGGTTCTTCAGATTTGCACGCGCCTCAACGAAGACTCGGGGAATCAGTTTCTCGCGAGCGATAACGCTTTTGAGCCGTGCCTCCGGCGGCGCAAACTCGCGGCTGATGAGCGAAAAAATACTGGCGGTCACCCCGCTCGAATAGCCGTCTGGATCCCTTTCCCAGCTTCGGATATCGTCGGTCGCCAGAAGCTCCGCCCGGATACGGGAGAGCATCAAATCGCGGTCGTCGGATCGGGGTATGCTCTCGAATTTCGCGAGATACTTGCGATCCATCGCGACTTCGGCGCGAATCGAGCGCTCCGAATAATCCTCCAGTTTGGAATCGTACTGGTGGAATCCGTCGCTGGTCGCTTCGGAAGGCGCGAACTCGAAGTGCTCGTTGAAATATTGATCTACGAGCTGGTTGAATGGCGATTGTGCGCTGGCGAGCATCGCTCCTGCCGCAAGAAGTGCGAGAACTTTCATTCACACATTATTCCAGTGGCGGTGCTTGAAAGTTGAATCAACAGCCGATGATAGGCTGGTCGCAGTCCGGCATCCGCTTCTTCGCCAGCACTGAACCGCGATCGTGAGGGTGCGGACCGCACCGTAATCACCCATGAAAATCTCCGCTCTCACGCTACACTCCATCGCCATCGCCGATCCGCCTCTGCGCAGTTCCTACGGTCTTCACGCGCCATGGGCTTTGCGTACAATCGTTGAGCTTGAAACCGACGACGGCGTCCGCGGTGTGAGTGAAACTTACGGCGGCGAGAGACCCCGTGCCGCGCTCGAAGATATACGTGGCCGAGTGGTCGGCATGGACCCGTTTCAACTTGCGGGTCTCTACGGCGATATTAATAGAGAGGCTGTCGCCGATGCCGGCGTGCCCGGCGGACGCAGCCAGGAGTGGTTAGTGCCCGGTGAGAATCCACTGGATCGCCATAACCGGACGTTCGCCGCGATTGAAATTGCCTGCCTTGACATCATTGGCAAAGCGACCGGCAAACCGGTGTGCGACGTGATTGGCGGCCGGGTGCGTAATCGCGTGAGTTTTTCGGCTTACTTGTTTTACAAGCACGCAGGCGGAGGCGGCGACGGCGCGTATGCCGATGAATATGGCGAAGTGCTCGATGCGCCATCTGCCGTGCGCGAATGCCGGCAGATGATCGCTCAATATGGTTTTCGCGAAATTAAACTAAAAGGCGGCGTTCTCGATCCGCCGGTCGAGATTGAAACCATCCGCGCGCTGCGGCGTGAATTCGGTGGCGGCGTTCCCCTGCGCATCGACCCGAACTGCGCGTGGTCGGTGGATACTTCGGTGAGTATCGGCGAATTGTTGCGCGAAGAACTTGCAGGCGGAGGCTATTTGGAAGATCCCTGCCCGGGACTGGCAGGCATGAGCGAAGTCCGGCGGAGACTTCTCGCCAAAGGAATCGATACGCCTCTCGCGAGCAACGTGGCAGTGACTTCTTTTGCGGCGGTTCCCGAAGCGAAAGCCCTCGATGCCGTGCAGATTGTTTTGTCCGATCCCCACTATTGGGGCGGAATGCGGCAGGTGCAGTATCTTTCGCATCTTTGTGGAGTGTTGGGCATGGGGCTCTCGATGCATTCGAACAGCCACCTGGGCGTGAGTCTCATGGCGATGACGCATGTTGCCGCCGCTTGTCCGAATCTGACCTATGCCTGCGATACGCACTATCCTTGGCAGACCGCAAAGGATGAAATTGTTGCAGGAGGCCGCATTCAATTCGTGGACGGCGCCGTTGAGATTCCGGACAAACCCGGCCTTGGCGTGGAACTCGATTACGACCAGCTCGCCAGAGGGCGCGAGCGTTACGAGAAGGTTCCATTCCGCAAACGCGACGATGAAGCGGAAATGCGCAAGCACGTAGATCCGAATTGGAAACGAGTGCTGCCGCGCTGGTAAACGGAGCATCTCTATATACTGAGCACGTGACTCCTCGCGCTTTTGCGTCGCGGCTTCGCGGCGTTTTTGGTTTCCCGGTTACGCCTTTCCGGCGCGATCTTTCTCTCGATTTGGATGCGCTCGCGCGCAACGTGGACGAAATGGCCGCTTATCCGTTTTGCGCGATGGTGGCGGCAGGCGGAACGGGTGAGTTGTATTCGCTCTCGATTGACGAAATAGAACTTGTCGTTGCGACGACTGTGCGCGCCGTCGCCGGCCGCATGCCGGTCGTCGCCGGCGTCGGTTTCAATGCCTTGATGGGCGCCGGCATCGCGCGGCGCGCGGAGAAGGCTGGGGCAGAGTGCATCCTCGCTCTTCCGCCGTATTATTCGGATGCGCCTGAAGAAGGACTATTTGCCTATTACGAAGCGATTGGCGCCGCCACTCCGCTTCCGTTGATGGTCTACAGCCGCGGATGGGCGGTCTTTACGCCAGAAATGGTGGCGCGGCTTGCCGACCGCGTTCCGACGCTGGTCGCCTGGAAAGATGGACAAGGGGATATCCGCAAATACCAGCGCATCATGAACCATAATGGCGACCGGTTGGCATGGCTTGGCGGCCTGGGAGATGATTGCGTGCCGGGCTACTTCTCCATCGGCGTGCAGGCGTACACGTCGAGCATTTCGAACATCGCGCCGCGCCTTTCGCTGGCGCTGGCGGATGCGGGCGCCCAGGGCGACTTTGCGAAGCTGAACGAGTTGATGGAACGATATGTTCATCCGCTCTATGCCATTCGAGAGCGCTCCCGCGGTTACGAAGTGGCTGCGATGAAAGCGGCGATGGAGATCCTCGGCATCCCAGCGGGGCCGGTTCGGCCGCCCCTGATGAACTGCCGGCCTAAAGATATTGAAGACATTCGGAAGCTGATGGAAGTGTACAAGGAATTCAGAATTCCGACGGGTGCGGCTCGGCAAAGCCGGTGAAAGAATGTTGATATGGCTCTCAAATTCACTACTTCTTATCTTGAAGACTCACTGGCTCTTTTCCGTTACTACAAAAAATTGGCCGAGAGCGCCATCGACCAGGTGAGTGACGAGCAACTCTTCACAACGCTCGATGAGGAGATGAACTCGATTGCGGTAATCATGAAGCACATGGCGGGCAACATGCGTTCACGTTGGACGGATTTCCTCACGACCGATGGCGAGAAGCCGGACCGCAATCGCGATAACGAGTTTGTTGAGCCGCCGGCGACGCGCGAAGCCTTGATGCAACTGTGGAACGAGGGCTGGAACGCCATGTTTACGGCGCTCGAACCTCTCACGGATGCCGACTTGAACCGGACGGTCACAATCCGGGGCGAGGCGCACTCCGTGATGCAGGCGATGAATCGCCAGATTGCGCACTATCCCTATCATTGCGGTCAGATTGTGTTTCTCGCGAAGCACCTCCAACACAGCAACTGGAGATCCCTCAGCGTGCCTCGCGGGCAGTCCGCACAATTCAATTCAAAAGTCGCCGCGGGCGAGGCCAGCCAGCGATAACCGCGATCACTGCTTCTTCTTTTTCTTGCCGAAGGAACCGAGGATCGAATCGATCGGATTCTGCTGCTGCTGCTGTTGTTTGTTGCCTGCCGGTTGTTTGCCTTGAATCGCGCCGAGCACTCCATTCAAGCCTCCGGTTTTGTTGCCCAAAACGGAGCCGATGATGCCGGTTGATAGTTTGCCCGGATCCCCGCTGGTCGGTAAAAGATTCTTCAACTTCATTTCTGCAATGGCGTTTACATCGGGAGTAAAAGTCGGGTTCGACAGGTTTCCGGTGACGAGCACCGGCATCACCAGTTCGCCCTTGTTGTTGGCAAGCGCCGAATTGAGATAGCCGCCGATTTTGGAGCCGCCTACCTGCTGGCTAACCCCATTTGAGAGGACGGCTGTCATATGCATGTTCACGCCTTGATTCACAAGATTGAGGGCCCCTTTTGCGGATAGAGAGCCTTCGTTCAGAGTGGCGATCAAATCGTTTGTATTCGCAACACCATTTCGAATATTCAGGTTGCCCGACAAACGCTTCAGCGGCGTGCCCGATTGCCCTTGGGCCGCCGCTGATCCAGTGAACTTGCCAACCGCGGAGAGCGCTTTCAAAATGTTCACATTTTTCAGTTCGCCATTGGTGACATTGAAGCCGAGGGTTCCGTTCAAAGTGCGGGCCAGATCGGTGCTGGAACTGAGCGCGAACGACAGATTGCCATCGGCGGCCAAGCTTCCATAGAGTGTATTCTTCAGTGAACTGGTTGCCGACAGAAACTGATTGGTATCGACGCCCGTGAGTTTCGCGTTCACCGAGCACAACGGAGTCGCGGGCCGCGTATCTAGCGTCCACGTGCCATTTTCCGTGCCGCCGAAGAGATTTGCCGTTAAGGGCGATAGCTGAATCACGCCGTTCGCCAGCTTACCTTCCGCCCGAACGTTGCTCAGCACGATGTCCTGTGCGGTAATGCTGCTTGCCGTAATCGTTGCTCCGCCGTGCAATTGCATGTTGAGATCGGGAACGCGAACGTTGGACGAGCCTCCACTAATATCGAGATTCTTCAACAGCAGGGAGCCAAGGAACTGCGGATCGTTCATGGGGCCTTTTGCCGTCACATCGGCATTCAGCGTTCCTTTCACTTGCGTGCCGGGACTCAGCGAAAGGCCGAAAGCGCCCGCGAGGCGGGCCAGATCGGCGAGCGATGCACCTTGCGTGTTCAGACGAACGTTGAGATTGGAAGGGGTCGCTCCGGCATCGATCTCGCCGGAAAGCGATACCGGGACTGTTCCGAGCTTGAGTTCGCCCGACTTGATCTGTATGAGGTCCTGCGGCCGGGTAATCGCGAGATCGTAGTTCGCCTGAATCGGATCGCTAATCTTCGAGCCTCGAACCATCACTTGCTCCAGCTTTAGATCGCCTTTGCATGAGATCGAATTGCCCTGGGATTTCAGGTCGGCTTTCCCGGACATCACGGCATCCGTGTTATTCGGAATGGCGCCCGAGAAGAAATGTCCCAGACTCGCCAGAGAAGCCTCCTCTAGAGAAAGATGTCCATCGATCGGCGTGGCCGCCGTATTTCCGGTTTGCAGCGGTCCGACTTTCGCGTCGAACGAGAGTAGTTGCTTGCCTTGTCCGGGTAGATGCGCGGCCAGATTTAGATTAAATGGCTGGCCTGGGGCGAAGTTTGTGAGCTTTGCGTCAATGTGGTCGTACACTGCGCGAGGCTGGTTTGTTTTCAGATCGGTCACGGCGACCTGGCCATCGGTGATCGTAAGCTTGTCCAACGTGAACTGGGTGGGAGCGGCCGGTTGCTGCTTTCCGGTCGAGGGTGGCGGAGCCGGAGCAGGCGCCGCAGGCGGAGCGGGAGCGGGCGCCGTGGCATTCGAATAATTCCAAACGCCGTCGGCGTTCCGGATCAGCTCAATCTGCGGCCGCGTGAGTTGGACCGATTTAATTTGCGGTTCGCCGCGCACAAGCGACCAGAATGCGACGCTGGCGGAAACGTCACTGGCTGTTGCGAACGGGCGCTGTGAGGGGAAACCGGGCGATTGGCCGATCGTGACGCCCGCGATTCCCACGGACAGCGGAAATACGTGCAGTGTGAGTTTCCCAAGAGTCACTGGCCGGCCAAGCTTCGTTTGCACTTCGGCCTGGATGCGGGGACGGTACTTATCGACATCGATCAGCGAAGGCAGAATCAGCAGGACGACAATAATGACGGCCACGATAGCGGCCACAACAATGAGGAGTCGGCGGCGCATGGTTTAAATTGTAGACGCCCGCGCATGAGTGATTGAGGCAAAACAATCCCGTATGCCTCCTTTGCTTGGCGATAGTTGTATAAATCACATACAAATTCTGATTACACGATTGTCGAAGTTAGAATATTGACACTTGAATCGTTCCAAGTTAGGCTTTTTCCACACAGGGAGGTTGGTTTTGTGTCCATTAGAGAACTTTTGTGCTCGTGCTTGGGAATTTTGCTCATCGCAGCCTGCGCGGTAATGCCCCTTTCGGCGCAGTCCACCAACAACCAGCAGATTTCGGGTGTCGTTTTGGATTCGACCGGGGCAGTCGTGCCCAGTGCCACCGTCACCGCGGTAAACAGCAGCACGAATTTCAGCCGTTCGGCGACCTCCAATGCCAGCGGCAATTACGTCATTTCAAACGTTCCGATCGGCAATTACTCGGTATCGGGAGTAGCGCAAGGATTTAAGAAATTTGTACTGACGAATGTCGGCGTCACGGTGGATTCAAAAGTGACCGTCAACGTCAAACTCGAAGTTGGCAATGTGACGGAGGCAATCTCGGTGCAGGCCGATGCCGTTCGCGTCGAGGCAAGCTCGGGTCAGGTGGGCCGCCTGGTAACCGGTCAGCAGGCGACACAGCTTCAGTTGAACGGAAGGAATTTCCCGCAACTTCTGGCGTTGATACCCGGCGTATCCACCACTTACAGCAGCGGATTCGGATTGTTCGGCGGCTACGGCGTGAACAACAGCGGGCAATCGGCAAACGGTGGGCGAACGGACACATTCTCGTGGAACCTGGACGGAGTCGATAACAAAGATAACGGCGGTGGCGGAAACAATTTCGTCAATATCAATCCGGACGCGCTGGCGGAGTTCCGGGTATTAACCACCAATTACAGTGCCGAATACGGCTACAGTTCGGGCGCGGTCGTGAACCTCGCGCTGAAGAGCGGAACCACGCAATTCCACGGCATCGGCTACGAATATTTCCGTAACAATGCCATTCAGGCGCGAGCGTTCAACGCCCCGACGATTCCGGAGTTGCGGTACAACAACTTCGGATGGAACTTGGGCGGGCCCATCTACATTCCGAAATTGTTCAACACCAATAAGGACAAGTTGTTCTTCTTCGTCGGCGAGGATTTCAAGCGGCTGCGGCAGGGCGCCGCGAACACCTGGACAGTGCCGTCAGTGGCGCAGAAAAATGGCGATTTCTCGGCGCTGCCTCCATCGAAGTGGCCCCTTATGCCGGGGACAAAAACGCCTTATCCGAACGGCATAATTCCAGCCAGCCAGATCAGCCCAAACAGCACAAGGCTGCTGGACAATTATCCCGCGCCGAACTTTAACGGATCCGGCGGGAATTATGTGTTCAATACAGTCGCGCCGCTGAACACCAATGAATATATCTACAAGGTCGACTACAACATGAGCAGCCGGAATCAGTTCAATGTCCACTACGTGCGCGACTACTACACGTCGACCCAGGACCTGACGCAATTGATTCTTTATAACCGCAACATCCCCGGCACCAACACTGCGGCGCAGTGGACATTCGTGCCGAATTCAACGACGGTCAATATCGCGCAATTTTCGTTCTCCGGCAACGTGATCTTCGAGAAGACCGGCATCAAGGCGAACCCGCTGTTCATCAATGACTTCACAAGAGCCGGACAGGGATACACAGCTCCGAGCCTCTATAACGCGTCCAACGCGATTCCGACCATCGGGGTTTCCGGCTACACGACGCTGACGGCCACGCCGCTGAATTTCAATAATTTCAACCGCATCTTCGATTGGAAGGACGATTTCTCGAAAGTGATCGGAAATCACAGTCTCAAGCTGGGCATCCTGATCATGCGCAGCCGCAAGAACCAGGACAATGTTCCGGCCATCAACGGAACCTTCAATTTCTCGCCATCGGCCGCCAATACGACGGGCAATCCGCTGGCCGACGCAGTGCTCGGCAATTTCTATACGTATACGGAAGCCAGCAGTTTGCGCCAGGGATGGTACCGGTTCTGGCAGGTTGAGCCTTACATTCAGGACGATTGGAAAGCGACTTCGCGGTTGACGCTAAATCTCGGTTTGCGTTATCAGTGGGTTCCGCCGCAATATAGCGCTCTAAACAACACCACTTCGTTCCTGCCCCAGTATTACGATGCGGCCCAAGCTCCAACCATTCTGAGATCGAATGGCGCGATCGTCGCCGGGACAGGTAATCCCTATAACGGATTGGTGCTTCCCGGCAGCGGCTTCCCCGATGCGGCGATTGGGCGCATTCCCGATTCGATTACCGGCGATCCGGCTGTGAAGGCGCTATTTCACGGGCTTCCGCAGGGCCTCGCCCATACGGACACGGGCACGTGGGGGCCTCGTTTTGGGTTCGCTTACGACCTGACCGGAAATGACAACACCGTCCTGCGGGGCGGCTATGGAATTTTCTACGAACGGCTGGAAGGCAACTACCTGTTCAGCGCCGTCAATAATCCTCCTTTCATACAGCAGGCGCTGATTTACAACGGCAACGTCGAGAATCCGGGCGGCGGCGCCCTGCAGAATTTTCCGAGCACCATCAACAACTCGCACTATCTCGATATGAAAGTGCCGCGGACGATGAACTGGAGTCTCGGCATTCAACGGAAGCTCAGCAGGGACACACTGCTCGACGTTGCGTATGTTGGCTCAAGCGCGGCGAATCTTTCGTATCAGGGCGACGTTAACCAACTTCCGCTCGGGACGGTGCAGGCGAATCCGGGAGTAAACTCGAACGCCCTGCGCCCATACCTGGGGTATGCCGATATTTACCAATACATCACGGGCGCCAATTTTATCTACAATTCGCTGCAAGTGCAGTTGAAGAAGCAGATGGGCAACGGCGGATTGATCAACGTGGCCTACACGTGGTCGAAGGGCAGGACCGATGCCAATTCCTATAATTACCAGCCGATGGACAGCTACAATCTGCGCGGCGACTGGGGGCCGTCCAGTTACAACCGAAACCAGATCTTCGTCCTGAGCTATGTGTATCCGCTGCCGTTCTGGCGGACGGGCCAGGAATGGTATAAGCGGGCGTTTGGAGGATGGCAGCTTTCGGGCGTGACAACGCTGCAATCGGGACTGCCCCTAAACGTCACGGTGCAGGGCGATGTCGCCGGCATCAGCGCCAGCGGCAGCAATCAGCGGCCGAATCTGGTCGGCGATGTTTTCTCCGGAACGCACGGAACGCAATTCCTGAATTCGTCGGCATTTGCGGTTCCCACGGCCGGCACGTTCGGCAATCTGGGGGCGTATGCAATCTTCGGCCCTGGCACGAACAACTGGGACGCTTCTCTGCAGAAGGATTTTCCGCTGACCGAGCGGGTCCATGCCGATTTCCGGACCGAGTTCTTCGACTTCCCGAACCACCTTTCTTACGCGACGGTGGCAACCACCTTGGGATCGTCGAACTTCGGGCAGGTCACGGGAGCGACCGATCCGAGAACGCTGGAGTTTGCGCTGCGCGTCCGGTTTTAAACCGTACACTAAATCGGATAAACGGATCGCACGCAAGGCGGTGAAAACCCTTGAATGTGAGCCGGATGCGTAAGGGACCAAGTCCAGAATTTTCGAGAGATAGCTAATCCTATAGAAACAAAGGCCGCAGGATTCAAATCTTGCGGCTTTTGCGTTTTTCTCGCGGCCTTTTCCCCTGACCGGGCAACCTGTCCAACATCTATTTCGTCTTAGAATGTCAGCTTGTACTTGAAAAACACTATCTCGCTTGCGGAGACCCTGTGAAGGCTCGTGCATGCGCTGGATGCGTTGCGATTGCGATTCCGCTGTTGGCGGCGCAGGCCAAACACGTTGTCAGGGTGAGCGGAACCATCGAACCTGTCCATTCCGTCGTGGTGCAGGTTCCCTACGTCCAGGGCCAGGGCGGTAATCTGACGCTTACACGGCTGGCGGAGAATGGCGCCCGCGTGCATAAGGGAGAGATTGTCGCGGAGTTTGATAACTCGAACGAGCTGAAACTGCTTCGCGAAGCGCGCTCTAAGTTCGACGACCTCAGCCACCAGGTGGATCAGAAGGCGGCGGAGCACAAAAGCAATGCGGAGAAGCGCGCGTCCGACCTCCAGCAGGCGGAAGCCGATCTTCAGAAAGCGCAAATCGAAATCCGCAAGGGTCCTATTCTGAGCGAAATCGATCGCGCCAAGAACGAAGCAAAATTGGCGGATGCCCAGGAGCACGTCGCCAGCTTGCGGAAATCAGGACGTTACCACGATCAAGCCGAGACAGCCGAGAGCCGCATTCTCGAATTGCAGCGGGACCGGCAAAAAGTCGCCGTCGATCGCGAAGAGAATAATCTCGGCAAGCTGGCCCTGCGAGCTCCGCTGGACGGAATGATCGCCCTCGAGAACGTGTATCGGAATAACTCGATGGGGCATGCCCAGGAAGGCGATCAACTTTGGCCGGGCAGTCCGCTATTGCGGCTTTTCGATCCTTCGGCCATGGAAGTCGATTTGAGTGTGGAAGAGCCGGATGTCGCTGCTTTGGTTCCCGGCACCGAAGCCCTGGTTCGCCTCGACGCCTTTCCGAATCTCTCGTTCACGGCTTATTTCGATTCCGCCAGCCCGGTCGCTTCTGCCTCGTTGGGGTCTCCGCTGAAGACCTTCACGGCGCGATTCCTTCTAAGTCAAACCGATCCGCACCTGCTGCCGGATTTGTCCGCGGCGGTTGATATTACGCTTCCCGACGTTGCGAAGGGGAGTAAATGAGACGCCGTCGAGCCTCCGCTATCTGGATCCGCGCGCTCGTGCTGTTGTTGCTGGTGACGGGAGTGGCTTTTGCCTGGTTCAAATTCCGGCGGACCGGCGCGATCGTAAGTCTCCCCACGGCCACTGCGCGCCAAGGCGATTTTCTTGTGATGGTCCGTTGCCGGGGCGAATTGGGAGCGGCGCGTTCGATTCAACTGGCCGCGCCTCTGGACGCCTCCGATCTGCAGATTGTCTGGCTTGCCCCTTCAGGCTCGCAGGTGAAAGAAGGACAAGTTGTCATTCGCTTCGATCCGAGTCACACCCAACAGGACCTGAAAGAGAAGACGGCGGCTCTGAAGCAGGCGCAGGCTTCGCTTGAGCAGACGGTGGCTCAGGCCCGGATCACGGCCGAACAGGACAAACTCGATCTGGCGAAGGCCCAATACGAAATGGAAAAAGCGCGTCTGGAGGCGTCGAAACAGGCGATTGTGAGCGCGATCCAAGGCGAGGAAAGCGCGATCGATCTGCGGATGGCGGAAGAGAAGGTCAAAGTGCAGGAGGCTGCCAACGCTCTTCACAAAGAATCGGACGCGGCGAAGATTGCCTCGC
This sequence comes from Bryobacterales bacterium KBS 96, assembly GCA_000381625.1. Taxonomy (GTDB): domain Bacteria; phylum Acidobacteriota; class Terriglobia; order Bryobacterales; family Bryobacteraceae; genus KBS-96. The sequence goes on along the minus strand of KB906767.1, from coordinate 2,728,158 downwards.
AGAAGCGGCTGCGGGATCAGGCGCAAATGGACGCTTCTCTGCTGGAGCGCCGGCTCGCGCAAATGCAGGTGAAGAGCCCGTTAAATGGCGTGATCACCTACCTGCCGAACTATACGCAGGGCTGGATGAACTCCCAGCCGTATAAAGTTGGCGACCATGTCTCCGCCGGCGTTGCTCTCGCGGAAGTGCCCGATCTTTCCACGCTGCAGATGGAGAGCAAAATTGATGAAGACGATCGCGGCCGGATTTCCGTGGGCGACGCCGTTCTGGTGCACGTGGATGCATTCCCGGAGAAGCCTCTGAATGCGAAACTGACATCCATTTCTCCTTTGACCGAGCAAAGCTTCACGGAATGGCCGCCGACACGCAATTTTAAAGGCTCTGCGCTCATCCAGCATCCGGACCCGAGAATGCGGCCGGGCATGAACGCGGGCGCCGACATCGTTGAAGCGACGCTGCGCAAGACAATCAGCATTCCCGCGAGAGCATTGTTCACCGTCCGCGGCAAGCCGACCGTTTACGTGAAAAGCGATCGGGGATATCTGCCGGAAAAGGTTCGCGTGCAGGCGCGGAATCCCGACGAAGTAGCCGTGGAAGGCATTGCGGCGGGTACAGTAGTGACTCTGGCCGAGCCGGCTCAGGAGACGAAATGAGCACGCTCGCGACGTCCACTCCGGCTCCGCCCCGCAATCGGCCACCCGAGAAGGGCCGCTCCCGCCGCTGGCGAAACGTGGCGATCGTCGCCTGCATTTGCGCCGCGGCTATCGCGGCCGGCGCGTTCTATGGTATCCGCTTCTCGCGTGCATTGAACGGCGGAAAGAAATCCTCTATTCCTACGGCGCGGGTGCAGCGCGGAGACATCACCTTATCCGTTTTCGCGCGCGGCGAAATTCGTGGCGGCAACCCCGAAATGTTGACCGCTCCGCTCACGGGTGGAACCGACATGCACATCACGTTCCTGCGGAAGAGCGGGGAGGAAGTGAAGGCTGGCGACGTGGTCGTCGAATTCGATAAGACCGAGCAGGAATACAAGCTCAAAGAAGCGGAAGCCGACCTCGCCGAGGCCAATCAGCATATTCTGCAGGCTACCGCGCAGATGAAGGCGGATGAGGAAGAGGACCGGTACGCCCTGTTAAAGGCGCAAACCGACGTGACGGTGGCTGAACTGGACGTGCGCAAAGACCCGTTATTGCCGTCGATTACGGCCAGGCAGAACGATCTCGCCCTCCAGTCGGCTCGCGACCATCTAGCGCAGCTCCAGCAGAATCTCACGAACCGGAAGGGGACGGATGAGGCAGGAATCGTCATGCAGCAGGCCGGCCGTGGTAAAGCGGAATCGCAGGCGCTCACGGCACGGCAGAACATCGAGGCCATGACGCTGCACGCGCAGCGGTCCGGTTATGTGTCGCTGAAGCAGAATACCTCGGGCAATTTTTTCTTTTTTGGAATGACATTACCGCTTTACCAGGTGGGCGACCAGGTGCGTCCAGGAATGGCTGTGGCGGAAATACCGGATTTGAAGAACTGGGAATTGAGCGCGAATATCGGCGAACTCGACCGTGGGCATCTTGTTGTCGGCGAAAAAGTGGCGATTACGGTGATTGCCGTGCCGGATGAAAAGTTCAGCGGCCATGTGAAGGAACTGGGAGGTACAACCGGACCTCCCTGGGATCGCCATTTCGAATGTAAAATGACGCTCGATAATCCGTCGCCTGCGTTGCGTCCCGGCATGAGCGCCAAAATCAATGTGACGACGGACGAACTGCATCGGGTGCTTTGGCTGCCCGCGCAGGCGCTGTTCGAAAGCGACGGCCGCACATTCGTCTACATTCGGTCCGGCGGTAATTTCACAGCCAAAGATGTCAAGCTGGTGCGGCGTAACGAAACCAGAGTAGTGATCACGGGTGTGAGCGAAGGCCAGGAAGTTGCGCTGGCGAACCCGGCGGAGGCTTCGAACAAGAAAACAAGCACATCCAATCCACTGGAGTCGTTACCAAGATGAGTCAGGCAGCGGCGTTTACCCGCTATGTGTCCGACGTGGGGCTCGCCGGCCGGAATCTATGGGCTCAGAAGACCCGAACTGTGCTTACGGCGCTGGGCATCATATTTGGCGTAGGCGCGGTGATCGGAATGCTTGCTATCGGCGCCGGAGCGCGTGAAGAATCGTTGCGGTTCATTGAACAGCTTGGTGTTCACAATCTTTTGATTGAATCGCATCCCGCCACGAGCGACCAGGAGTTGCAGCAGAGGCGGAGATCGTCACCAGGACTGACGGAACGCGATGTGCGCATACTGCAATCGAATGTCGATGTTGTCGACCTGATCTCGGCGCGTAAAAGTATGCATCCCACTCGCGTGCTGCCCAAGCCCGCGGAAGCAATGCCGGAGTTGTTTGGAGTACGGCCGTCTTACGCCAGGATTCACGACTGGAAATTTGCGGAAGGCTCGGCGTTCGGCGAAAAAAGCGATCGGGACAGCGCCGCGGTTTGCGTGCTGGGCGAAGGAGCGAAGGTCTCGCTCTTTGGCTACACCACCGCGCTCGGCAAATACCTGAAAGTGAACGATACGTGGCTTCAGGTGGTTGGAGTGTTGAAGCCGCAGGTAAGTTCCGGTTCGGGCATTGCTGCTCAGGATCCGAATCTAGTGATTTACACGCCATTGAACACCTACGAGTACCGGTTCTTCGACATCGGAGGAAACCTCAAGGATGAACTCGCGGGCGTCGACATGCGATTGAAAACAGGAGCCGACAGCAGCAGCGCCGCTAGAGTGGTTACCGCTATTCTTAATTCCACGCACCACAACACGCCGGATTTTTCGGTCACCATTCCGGCGGAACTGCTGGCCGAGCAGCAGCGCTCACAAACGATATTCACGTATGTAATGGTGGCGATCGCCGCGATTTCCCTGCTGGTCGGGGGCATCGGGATTATGAATATCGTGCTGGCGACCGTCCTCGAACGCACCCGTGAGATCGGCATTCGCCGCGCCACTGGCGCCCGCCGCAGCGACATCATTCGTCAGTTTCTGCTCGAATCCGTCCTCATTTCAATTGGGGGCGGCTGCGTGGGCATCGCGTTCGGCTATTTCTTATCGTGGCTGATCGCGAAAGGAGCCGACTGGAAGACAATTGTCACGCCGGCATCCATCGTGATTGCCTTCGGCGTCTCCGTTGTGGTCGGTGTGGTGTTCGGAATCTACCCTGCAAGGAAGGCGTCAAGAATTGATCCTATCGAAGCTCTGCGGTATGAATAGACTCTTTACCGCGCTGCTCCTTCTATGTGTGCTTGGAGGAATGCGCCGTACGTTCGCCGCCGACCCGTTTAAAGGCTATCTGGAGCATCGATTCAGCGGCGAGACGGTTGAGGTAAAGGAGGTCGCGGGCTTACAGCAACGGGTCTCGGACGGCAAACTGCACCTCAACGTGAAGGACTTCCTGGCGCTGGTGCTGAAAAATTCAGCCGACATTCAGATAACTCGTCTCGACGTATACACCGCAGCCGATCAGATCACAGGCGCCAAAGCTCCATTCGATCCTACGATTCAACTCGGGTTTGACGGGCTGCGCTCCGTGTACCCTCTCGGATACGCGATTGGCGGTCCCTTTGACTCCGGGAGCACCGGCGGGACGGGAAGCGGATCTTTGGGACAGATCAACCTTCCACAAACGATCAACAGTCTGGACCAGCGCTCGACTGTCGAGTACAACCAGTTGCTGCCGACTGGGCAGCAGATTACCGCAAATTTCACGGCCGACCGAAGCTCTGGCGATAGCTACCCTTATCCGAGCCTGTTCGGCTCGCTCAATTTCCAGCTCACTCAACCGCTGTTGCAGAATCGGACGAACCTGCAATACCGGGCGCCATCGCAGATCGCCAGAACCGAGTTGCTAATCACATCGGAAACAAGTGAGGCGGCCATCGCCGACAGCCTGGCATTGGCGGCGCGCCAGTACTGGGATGCCATTCTTTCCCGCGATAACATTCGCGTACAACAGCAAGCCTTGGATCTGGCGCGCAAGTCGTACGATCACGACAAGCAGGCTCTCGACCTCGGTGCGCTCGCAAAGCTCGACATCTACCAATCGGAAACACAGGTTGCCGAGCGCAACCGCGATGTTATCCAGGCGCAGTACCAATACAAGGCGGCGCTCGATGGCTTGCGCCGGCTGATCGGCGCCGATCTCACGCCCGCTCTTCGCGGCGCCGAAATTGTTTTGGACGACGACCCTACAGCGACCCCTTCGAAATCGGCAATTCTTCCCTTTGAACAGGCGCTGGCGAAGGCGATGCAGATCCGCCCCGAAGCAAAAGCGGCGGAGCAGCGGATTTCGGTCGATGAGCTGAACGCGCGAGTCGCGCGGGATTCGCTGCTGCCGCGGCTCGATCTCTCGTTACAGGGAGGCGCGACTGGGCCCGGATTCAATCAGATTTTGTCCAGCGATGGAACGAACCCGTCGCCATCAATGCCCTATCCCGGTTTGGGCGAAACTCTTCGGCAAGTAGTCGGGTTTAATTACCCTAGTTATGGCGTGGGCCTGCAGTTGACATTTCCTCTTCGCAACAGCACGGCCAAAGCCGCGCTTGCGGATTCTCTGGTGGGCAGGGCCAAGGACCGCTATCAGCAGCGGCAAGTGAAAGAGCAGATCGTCCTCGACGTTCGTCAGGCGCTCACTTCGATCGAGCTTGCGAATGCTTCTATCGAGGCGGCGATCCGCGCGCGGAATCTGGCGCGGTTGAACGTGCAGGCTGAACAGCAGAAATATCAACTCGGCAGCATTACTTCGTTCGAATTGCTCGATTCGCAAAGCCGGCTCGCGAGTACCGAGAGCGCCCTGTTGAGCGCCTATGTGGGATATCAAGAAGCCTACATAGGCTATCAGCGCGCCACGTGGACGCTGCTTGACGGCATGGGAATGATTCTTGAACGGCCCCACGTCCCCTGATCCGCAAATCAAGAGGTCAACTCCAAAGCTGGCTGTTCACTTGCTCTCCAATATGGCGAGCGATATCAGCGGGAGTTCAACCCGAAGCTAATCAACTAATGTCAGTAAAAGAAAAAATGGTGACGTTCAAGCCCAGCTAGAAAACGCACACATGTCGGGGGGGATAGTGGCTGAACGGAGCTCCAAGCGTCCGCTCGGAGGCCCGACATGGAAAGATGGACAGCAGTTGCTTTTGTTTTTGCCGGTTTCCTACGTGTTGCCGGCGCGCAGACAACCCTAACCGTCAGAATTTATAACCCCGCGCACGTGAGTCCGAACACTCTCGTAAAGGTGCGGGATGAAGCGGCTTACATTTTGAGATCGGCAGGAATCCGAACGGCTTGGGTCACTTGCACAAATCCGGGTGAGTGTCCGAAACCGGCATCTGTTTTGGATGTAGTGGTGAGACTGGCGCCGGACAGTGTTTTCCCAAAACAGGACACTGCGCATCGTAGGATTCTCGGGAGAGCGGTAACAGGCTACGGCAAGGTCGCGGATTACGTCGAGGTTTACTACGCTCCTATACGAAAGTTGGTTTCGGAGACTCAAATGGCCTCAAGCGCGGACGTAATTGGAGCTGTGATAGCACACGAAGTCGGTCACTTGTTCCTCGGCTCCGGGCACTCCGGCTCCGGTTTAATGCGCGGGTGTTGGAGTCCGCGAGAACTGGCTCTTCTTGCGCGGCGCAAGCTGATATTCGACCAGGTCGAAAAAGTCGAACTCAAGCGGCAATATATACTTCATCGGCCGCCGCGGCAACAAGAGGCCGGCGTCCTTGCACGGAATCAAATCGGTTGGTGACCTCGGCGCGCACTAACGTGCGGCGGCTCCGTCTGGAGGTTACCTTGACTCAGATCCGCCTTGCGTCAGCAAGCGGGTTCGGCTAAAACGAGTTTCAGATGGGCGTGCCGCCCTTGACTCCGATGCCGCCCCGCGTTTTGATAAGCTGATGCGGCTCATCAGGCGCAAAGCGGCCTCACCTCTCGACGAATTCGTGGACGTGTTCTGGCTTTTCGGGAACGCCGCACAAGCGCCGACGAAAGAACGTGCGCTGCCGGACGGTTGCGTGCAGTTCATCGTCAACTTACGCGAAGACCGGACAAGCATTTACGACCGGCACGACTTTAGAGTTCGCGAGACTTTCAACGGCTGCGCGCTAGTGGGGCCGCAATCCGAATTCGCGGTGATTGATGGCGGAGGGCCGATCGAGTTGGCCGGCATCCATTTCAAGCCGGGTGGCGCCTTCCCGTTCCTTTCGCCTCCGGCTGGTGAATTACATGGATTGCAATTGCCTCTTGATGTTCTGTGGGGCGGAATGGCGGCTGCAATGCGCGAACGATTGCTCGAAGCCCGAACGCCTCACGAGCAGTTCAATGTAATGGAACAGGTCCTGCTCGCGCGGATGACACGTCCTTTATCCCGGCATCCGGCGGTGGACTTCGCTTTACGGCAGTTTGCGGGCGGCCGCAGCCAAGCCATTGCCGATGTCACCGCGCGAACCGGGCTCAGTTCGCGACGCTTTATCGAACTGTTCCGGGGAGAGGTCGGACTCACACCCAAGCTCTTCTGCCGGGTGCGGCGCTTTCAGCGAGTATTGCGCTGTATCGCGTCCGGCAAGCCGGTTGTCTGGGCAGACGTTGCTCTGGATGCTGGATATTTCGATCAGGCGCACTTCATCCACGATTTCCGCGCCTTTTCCGGCATTAATCCGTCGGCCTACATGGAAACGCGACCCTGGCACATGAACCACGTGCCTCTGCCCCGGTGACGGTCAAATTTCTACAATCGCGCCGTCCCACTCTCGCCGCATAATGGGCACATGAAATCCAAATCCATTCCAGATGGCTTTCAAACCGTCAACGTTTATCTTCAAGTCGACAGTGTCGCGAAAGAGATCGCCTTTCTTGAACAGGCGTTCGGCGGAAAAGAACTGCATCGTTCTGTTCTGCCGGACGGCGGAATCATTCACGCGGAAGTGAGGGTCGGAAATTCCATCGTCATGATGGGGCAGGCCAATGAGACATGGAAACCGCGCCCCTGCGCCGTATACGTTTACGTCGATGATGTGGATGCGGCGTTCGAGCGCGCGGTGGCGGCTGGCGGAAAGTCGCTGAGTGAGCCGAAAGATCAGTTCTACGGCGATCGTAGCGGCGGCGTGGAAGACCCTTGCGGTAATAGCTGGTATATCGCTACGCACATTGAGGACGTTTCCTACGAAGAATCCGACAGGCGCTTCGCGGCCATGGGCCATCAACATTGAAACGCAGCTATTCCGGGAGCGCCGCTTGCGAACTCTCCGAGTCAGCTACAGGCTCCAGTTCTCCGAGAACTGTTGGAATCAGCTCCGACACGGTCGGGTGGATGTGCATCGCTTGCTTCAAAAGTGTGTACGGCGCTTTTGAATACATGACATCGAGAATGCAGTGAATTGCCTCGTCGCCTCCCGTCCCGAGGATTGCGGCGCCTAGAATTTGTTTTGTATCGGCATCGACCAGGACCTTCATGAATCCTTGTGTTTCGCCCTTCTCGATCGCCCGGCCGACTCGCGTCATCGGCCGTTTCCCGGCGAGCACTCGTTTTCCGGCGCGAATCGCTTCCGCCGCGGTCAGTCCGGCGCGCCCGAGCGGCGGATCGATAAAGAGCGCATAAGTAGTGATGCGGTCGCTGACGCGCCGTGAGCCTCCATCCAGCAAATTGTCAGCGACAATTTCAAAATCGTTGTAGGACGTGTGCGTAAAGCCGCCGCGTCCATTGCAATCGCCGAGCGCCCAGATGCCGGGAACGTTGGTTTCTAACCGGTCGTTGACGGCGATATAGCCGCGTTCATCCGCGGCGATGCCGGTCTTTTCCAATCCCAGGTCGTCCGTGTTTGGCCGCCGTCCCACCGCGAGAAGAACGTGCGTGCCGCGCACGTCGGGTGGACCCACGGTGCAATTGACGCCGGCGACCGGTCCGTTGCCGCCTTGTTCGAAACGGATACACTCCGCATTCAGACGTAGATGAATGCCTTCGCGCTCGACGATCTCCGCTATAGCGCCCGAAACGTCCTCGTCTTCGCGCGCGATGAGCCGCGGCCCCTTTTCGATAATGGTGACCTCACTTCCGAAGCGGCGGTACATCTGCGCGAACTCGAGCCCGACGTAACTGCCTCCCACGATGACGAGATGCTCGGGAACGAAATCGACATCCATCATCGAGCTGTTCGTCAAGTACGGAACACGGTCCAGGCCCGGCATGTCGGGCACGATCGCGCGGGCGCCGACATTGATGAATATGCGTGGGGCGCCGATGAGTTCGCCATTGATTTTGATCTCCCGTGGCGATTCAAATTGCGCTTGACCCTCGTATACAGCACAATTCTGCATCGACTTGAGCGACTTCTCAAGGCCCGTTCGAGAAGCTCCGGATATTTTATCTTTCCTGGCCTTCACGGCCTTCATATCAATTTGGATCGATCCGTCAACGACAACGCCGTATTCCCGGGCGCGTCGTGCGACTGCTGCGGCGCGCGCGCTAGCGACAAGAGTTTTGGTCGGTATACAGCCTGTGTTCACGCAGGTGCCGCCAAAAAGCTTACGCTCGATGATCGCTACCTTCATGCCGGCTTTGGCGAGCCGGGTCGCGAGCGGCGGGCCCGCTTGTCCCGTTCCGATGACGATCGCGTCGTATTGTGTCATAGGCGCCTCCCAAAAATTGAAATGCAATCCGGCGGGTCTCGAACGCTGCCATTCTACGCAATCAGCTTTTTTCTCACTGCGTATAACACGATCTCGGCCGTGCTGTGCAGGTTTAGTTTTTGCATGAGGTTCATGCGGTGCGTGTCAACCGTGGACACGCCGATGTCAAGCGTGGTGGCCGCTTCTTTGTTGCTGCGGCCCTCGGCAAGAAGTTGCAGAACCTCTCGCTCACGGTCTGTCAGAGTGTCATAAGAGTCCTGCAGCCCCCGCTTTCGTAAATGCCGGAGATACTCTTCGGAAAACGCATGGCCAATCGCGGGACTGAAATAGGTCGAACCGCGCATCAAATTCCTGATCGCTGGGACCACTTCGTCCTCGGCGGTGTCCTTTAGCAGATAGCCCCGCGCTCCCGCGTTCAGCGCTCGCAGAATGTATGTCTCGTCGCAATGCATGCTGAGCATCAACGCCTTTGTCCGAGGCGAAACTTTTTGTAGCTGAAGGACGGCCTCGATGCCATTGAGCTGAGGCATCCCGACATCGAGGATGGCGATATCGGGCTGCTCCGCTTCACACAATTTCACCGCTTCGCGGCCGTTGGCCGCCTCACCGACGACTTCAAAAGAAGCTTCCTCTTCGAGAATGGAGCGCAAACCTTTTCTGACGATACTGTGATCGTCGGCCAGCAGAATACGCGCTTCAGGCATACCCGATCACCATGTCTTCGCTGGGAATCTCCGCCACCAGAACCGTTCCGCCGCCCGCGCGAGGCTTCACTTCGAAAAGACCGCCAAGGCGGTGTACGCGCTCCTGAATGCCGATCAGTCCCAAGCCAGGCCCGGTTCGCGAAGAGCGAATGAAGCCCACGCCGTCGTCGGCGATCGTGATTTGGATGACGCCCTGTTTATCGAGAACCTCCACCTCTATATTTTTCGCCTGCGCATGTCGAGCGCAATTAGTGAGCGCCTCCTGAATGATGCGGTAAATGGTAATCCGATGATCTTCCGGAAGGAAATCGATCGATTCGCTTGCAGTCAACGCAACCGGGATTTCGTATAGGCGTTCGAATTCGCGGCTCTGCCATTCAAGCGCCGGCCGGAGGCCCAGGTCGTCGAGCATCGATGGCCGCAGGCCCATGGCAAGGCCGCGAACCGATCTAACTGTCTTCTCGATGAGCGATTTCGTTTTATCCAGCCGCGCATCGAATATTTCCTTTGGAGACGACTGCAGTCGCTGCAACGACTTCAACTCCATGCGCAATCCCGTGAGCATCTGGCCTACTTCGTCGTGTAGTTCGCGCGCAATGGAACGCCGTTCCTCCTCCTGCGCCTGAACCAATTGCCGCGAAAGCTGCCGCATATCGTCCTCGGCCTGTACAGCCCGCCGCTTCGATTCTTTCGCGCGCTGATATTGACGGCGCTCCAACTTTTCCAGCATGCGAACGCGAAGCAGGCAAACAAACGCGAGCAGTAGCGCGAGCGCCAGCGAAGCCGCCATCATGCGTTTTTCGAACGTCTTAAATTCGCGTTCACTTGTCTGGATATCGCGCTGCTCGCGGGCCAGCGATGTTTCGCTGAATTGCTGAATCTGGTCCGCGAGATTGAGGACCGCGTCGCGCCGCGGCATCACTTCGCGGCGTAAAAAGATATAGCTCGAAGCTCGCTTCTCCGCCGGATTCCATTCGAAGACCGGATTTAAAGAGTCCCAATATGCATATACTTTTGCCCGTAGCGCTTCGAGTTGTGGCGCGCGCAGAGTATTGGAAGCGTGTTGCAGGTCGTCGAGATACTTGTCTGTTTCCTTCCGCAGGGCCAGCATCTCGGAACGATAGGAATCGGCGCGAATGAAAGAAGGATCGAGAAGAAAATCGCGAATTAGAACATTTGAGATATGTATGCCGGAGCGCACTTGTTCGAGGCTCATGCCGATCTTGCGATACGACTGGTTCATTTGGAACAACTGCGCGTACAACTCCTTCGACTTGTACATCACAAGGAGATCCGACAGTCCTACCAGTACGAGCAATGCGCCGAACGCGAACGCCAGTAATAGCACATACCGTACGCGAACCTCGACCGGTTCGGCGATGGGGGCAGCCCGCTCTCCGGTATTTACCGGATTCCCTATGCTCCCGCGAGCGACTACTGTGGGGTTAGCCATATGCGTGTCATTTTTTCGGATTTAGACGGCGCCTTGCTCGATCCGCATAATTATTCGTTCGCGGAAGCGTCCGAGGCTCTGCACTCCATTCAATCCGCCGGAATTCCGCTGGTTATCTGCACGAGCAGAACAAGCGCTCAAATCGAACTGTTTCGCGGTCAATTGCCTTGTCATCCTGTTATCATCGAAAATGGCGGTGCTGTTCTCATTCCCAGCGGCTACTTCCCATTCTCTATTCCCGGGACGCAGCAGCGCAATCGATTCGAAGCGATAAAGCTGGGAGATTGCCGCGAGCACGCTATCGTGGCGCTCCGGCATGCATCGGAAAAATGCGGTGTCCCTGTCCGGGGATTCAGCGAATTGACAACAACTGAAATCTGCGAACTGACTGGATTCAATGCCGATGAAGCCGAACGAGCGAACGCCAGAGAATTTGACGAGCCATTCATCAGTCTAGATCCCGAGCGTACACCGGAATTGCTGTGCGCATTGGAACAGACCGGAAAACGGTGGACGCGTGGGACGCACTTCTATCATGCCTTCGGGCCGAGCGACAAAGCTTCCGCCGCGTGGATGCTGCTCAAATTCTATGAGCGCGCGTTTGGCGACGTGGAGAGCATCGGTCTCGGAGACGCGCCCAGCGATATCGACTTTATGCAGTTGATGAAGCGGTGCGTGATCGTACGCTCCGAGTTTTCGCCCATGCTTCAAAAGGCGTTGCCGCAAGCGGAATTGGCGGCTTGGCCAGGGCCGCGAGGTTGGAGCGATTCGATTGGCGGCTTTCTTAACGCCGCAAAAACACGGGTAGCCGGCGCGAAAGTGTATGCCTGCTCATGCGCATCGATTTCGAATCGATCGTCCTATGGGCGCGACCTGGAGAACGCCGGTTCCCATTTCGAGGAATACAACGATGAACACGATTTTGAAGAATGGTGCAGCGGGCCCAGCGCCGCGGGGTTTCGCGCCCCATCGCCAGTTCTCCACGATTGAGAATCGAATGAACACTGGCAAAGCTTCCGCCGATACAGGACGTTCGTTTAACGGGGATTATAGTACTGGCGCCGGCCCTTGCCGCGCGATCGTCTCCGTATGCAATCACCGTACGCTCGGCTTCGACCAGGACAGTACAAAAGTTCCTCAATTCACGATCTTGATTGCCGGCTGCAAAGCCCAGGATCTGCATCGATTCCGGCGCGCCTTGGAATCGACCAAGCTAGTTGTCGATGTGCAAATGCACATGGCAAGCGATGGGGGAACTGCTCTGGACGACGTTCTCGCCGGCGTATATCCCAAGCCCAATCTCATTCTGCTAGATTGCGAGACGAGGGGCGAGTTCAGTCTCGAAATCGTGCGCGCGTTGAAAGGTAACTCGAAAACTCGAAACATCCCATTGATCGCGCTCGCGCAGCCGGGGGACGATCTCTACGTCGAAGACCTTTATCGTTGCCAGGCGAATTGCGTGCTGCCTAAACCGCAAACTGTCGAAGGGGCCACGGCGCTCTTCACGCGCATCGAGCAGTTCTGGTTCCGGGTCGCCGCTCTGCCGGTGTTGCGGTAGCTGGAGCGTTCCGGCCGTTGCTCTCCTAAGTTCCAGAATATTTAGCAGTTCACAAAGCGCCACGGAATACGATATATCTGGATGGTGGGCTGGTAGTATTCGAACGTCTACAGCGTAGCTGCGACATTCAAAAAACCGCTGATCGTGCCCCCCCTGCGCCCGTGCAATTTGAATAAATCGCGAACGGGAGAAGCGGATACCGGATGCCGCCGCAAAACGTCTGAGTCGTGTCGGTCTGCCGGAGCGTCCATGGACGTTTGTACTTAGGGCAGGTGAAACGATGAGCACTCAGACCAAGCACCTTGACTCGACCGATGAAATGCTTTGCACCATCGATGAGCCGGGCGGGCACGCGAATTTTTTCTGTGGCCCAGGGGCGAAGTTTGCTGTCATCGCGCACAACGGATCGGATCCGCAAAAGCTCTTCGAGCAGGATGCCTACTCGGCCGCCCAGAGTTTTGTTCAGGGCCAGTTTTCAATTCGGGGCGATATTTATGAGGCAATCCGCTTTTTTACTAGCCGCCCGCATTCGCGCCTGCGCGACCTCTGGATAACGCTTGCGGTGCGTTTCGAGCGTGTCAACGTGCTTGCCCATCTCGGCAGCAGAGACGCCGCGGCGGACAACATACGGTTTCACTACGATCGTTCGAACGACTTCTATCGCCAGTTCCTCGATTCGCGCATGCAATATTCGGCTGCCCACTTTTCTCGTCCGGATCAGCCGCTGGAGGAGGCCCAGATCGATAAGCTCGATGGAATCTGCCGGCGGCTGAATCTGCGTTCCGGCGATACGCTGCTCGATATCGGCTGTGGCTGGGGTGGTTTGGTTGTCCATGCGGCAGAGCGATACGGCGTGCGAGCCAGAGGCTGTACGCTCAGCCGGGATCAATTGAAATTTGCAACGGAGGCCATACGCAATCGCGGCCTTGAACATCGCGTGGCAGTCGACATCGTGGATTATCGCGACGTAACCGGCCGCTTCGACAAAATCGCCTCCGTTGGCATGTTCGAACATGTGGGACAGCACCGCCTCCCTGGATATTTCAAGAAGGTTAACGAACTCCTCAAGCCGGGCGGGTTGTTTTTGAATCGTGGCCTCATCCGGGCGGAAGGCGTTGAAGACGATGCCGAAACGCTTTTCATCCAAAAGAGCGTGTTTCCCGGAGGTGAACTGGTCCATTTGGCCGACGTCATCCGCGAAGGAGAAAACGCCGGTCTTGAACCGATCGAGATGCACGATACCCGGAAACATTACGCGAGGACCTGCCGGGACTGGGTGACCCGGCTGCAACAGAATGCCAAAGCGTGTCGAACGATTGCGGGCGAGGCGACCTATCGCACGTGGCTGCTCTATCTTGCCGCTTCGGCATTGAATCTCGAGGATGGATGCACCGGTTCAACCGAAGTGCTGTTCGAGAAAAGAGCTGCTGCCTGCTGAACAGCCGTTTGCAACTATTCCGGGAACCGCAGCATGGCGTCGCTTCCGGCCGGCACGGCAGCAACTTCCTGCTCCTTGTACTGGAGCTGGTAGAGCTTCCAATAGATGCCGCGCAACGCGAGCAATTCCTGGTGGGTTCCGATCTCGCGTAGCTGCGCTTTGTGCGTAACCAGGATGCGATCCGCTCTTTGTATGGTCGAGAGCCGGTGAGCGATCACGAGCGAGGTCCGCCCTTCGACAAGCCGGCTCAACGCATCGCGTACTCGATACTCGGTCTCCGTATCGACGCTCGATGTCGCCTCATCGAGAATCAGAATTCGGGGATCGTGGGCCAGCGCGCGGGCGAAATTCATCAATTGCTTCTGGCCGGTTGAAAAGCCGCTGCCTCGCTCACGCACGGCCTGGTTGAATGCGTTGGGCAGGGTCTCCACGAAATCGAGAAAGTTGACGCGCTCCGCGGCGGCGGCGATTTGCTCTTCGGTGATCCATTCCGTGCCCAACCGTATATTGCTGGCGATGGTGCCGGCGAATAGATAAGGATCCTGCAGCACAACGCCGAAATGACGCCGTAAATCCTGAATGTCGTATTGCCGGATGTCGTAGCCGCCGATCCGGATCGATCCCTTTTGAATGTCGTAAAACCGGAGCAAGATGCTGATCAGCGTTGTTTTGCCGGCGCCGGTGTGGCCGACGATCGCAATGGTTTCACCCGGCGAGATTCGGAACGATACGTCTTTCAGAACCCAATCTTCGCCGCTGTAAGCGAACCAGACGTGGTCGAATTCGATGCCTACCGGCTCATCCGGAAATCGCTGGTAGTGGGCCGGAGAAACGATCTCAGCCTTCGTATCCAGCAGCTTGAAAATACGTTCCGATGCCGCCATTGCCGATTGCAGGATATTGTATTTGTCGCTGAGATCCTGAATGGGCCGGAAAAATCGCAATCCGTATTGAAAAAAGGCCACCAGCACGCCGAGCGTGAGAGCTCCTTGGCGGATACGGAAGCCGCCATAGGCTAGCAGCAGAGCCAGCGCGCTCATGCCCAGAAACTCGACCACGGGATAAAACCAGCCGTATGCGGTGATCGCGTCCTTGAACGCGTCCATGTGCGCGCGGTTTATTTCTTCGAACTCCGCCTTGCTGCGCTCTTCCCGATTGAACAATTGCAGCACGGCGATCCCGGCGATGTGTTCCTGGATGTAAGCGTTTATTTTTGCGATCGCCACGCGAATGCGCCGGTAACTGTGCGATGCCGCCTTTCGAAAACGGATGGTCACCCACACGACCAGCGGCATCACCGCGAGCATCAGCAGAGTCATGCCGGGACTGAGATCGAACATGGTCAGAATCACGAACGACAGCATGAAAATATCGCCAATAATCGTGACTAACCCGGAAGCGAACAGATCGTTTAGTACGTCCACGTCCGTTGTCACGCGCGTGACAAGGCGTCCGACGGGATTCCTGTCGAAAAATGCAACGTCAAGCGTCTGCAGATGTGTCATCAACTGCCGGCGCAGATCGAACATGGCCTTCTGGCCTGTCCATTGCATGAGATATGTCTGGCCGAAATTGAAAGCGAACCCGAATACGATTGCGGCCAGATAGATGCCGGTCAACTGCGTTAAACCAGTCCACGGATCGCTTGAAAGCCACGCATCGATAGGGGTTTTGATAGTATGCGTAGCGGGGACCAGATAGCGATCGATGGCGAGTTTCGTCAACAAAGGTCCAAGGATCTGCAGCAGCGAGTCGAACAGAAGCAGTACGAGCGATGCCGCCACAACCACGCGGTAGGGCCGCATGTAGGTAAGCAGCCGCCGCATCAACCGGCCGTCGTAGGCTTTTCCTAATACTTCTTCTTCCAAGCTTGCGTCCTCGTGAGCCCTCGCTTACAGACTAACGTACATATTTCTCGGAAAATTGCTATCGGGGCGCCATGAACGGAATTGTCCTAATTGATAAGCCATCTGGCTGCACCAGTCACGATGTAGTGAACCGCTGGCGCCGGCTGGCAAAGACGAAGCGCGCCGGACATCTGGGAACTCTCGATCCAATGGCCACCGGGCTCTTAGTTCTCGTGACGGGAACGGCGACTCGCTTGGCGCAGTTCTATGGAGGCAACGACAAGACGTATGAAGCCGAGATGCGGCTCGGAGCCGTATCCGACACTTTCGACGCCGATGGCAATGTGATGCCCACGAACAGGCCGATCCCGGGCCGCGAGGATGTCATCGAGGCGCTGGCGGCGTTCCGGGGCACGATCATGCAAACGCCGCCGTCGGTTTCGGCGAAGAAGATTAACGGTGTGCCGGCTTACAAGCTGGCCAGGAAACAGCAGCCGGTCGTTCTTGCTCCGGTCGAAGTGGAAGTGAAGCAACTGGATGTACGTGAAATAGCTGGCGAAATGCTGCGCCTCACCGTCACATGCTCGGCCGGAACGTATATCCGCGCCATTGCGCACGAGCTTGGTGAAAAGCTCGGTTGCGGCGCGATTCTTACTTCACTACGGCGGACCAGGAGTGGCGAATTCGATGTGGCCGGCTCCTGGACGTTCGATCGATTGGAGCGGCTGTCGGAGTCCGCGAGCCTGGAGCAAGCGGTTATCCCCCCCGCCAAGCTTCTCTCTGAATTCCCTTGCGTTCGAGTCGATGAAATCGGCGAGATGCGCGTGCGGCAGGGAAGGGAGTTTCGAGCATCTCCGTTTGTGGTCCGGCCTGGCGCTCCATTTGTGAAAGCCATTTCATCTTCGGGCGATCTCATCGCCATCGGCCAGTTAAAGTTCCCTAATGTGTATCACCCGATGATGGTGTTCTAACGTCATAACTTAGCAAGAGGCAGACTGGGACTTGCATGTGTGTTACACAGGAGTAATCCTGCTCGCCTTTACAACGATCATGTGGAATCGAATCGTCCGGCTATTGATGCCGGTCGCACTGCTCAGCGCGCTACTGTGCGCGCAGGATGCTCCGAAGAAACCAGCCTCGCGTCCGCGTCCGCAGTTCTTTGCAGGCACAGTGACCGAACTTGATTCTGCTCACATCACGGTTTCCCGGAGTGTATTGGGCCGGCCGCCGGAACACAGGACCTTCATCATCAAATCGACGACGAAAATGAGCAAGGATCTCCGGACGAAGGACCGCGTTACAGTACGCTACAGAAGCGATCCGGACGGAGATGTTGCGCTGGAAATCCTCGTGCGGACCCGCACAAGAGCGCCGCATCCAAGTTGAGTTTTTACCGCGCCTGGGCTGTTCGGCTCTGTCGTGGCCGGCGCAATGCCACGCTCACCCGGCCATGTAGGGTCGAGTTAGCCGATCAGCAGCACGAGGGCGTAGACGACGGGCAACGCAAAGAGGCTGCTATCGACGCGATCGAGCATGCCGCCGTGCCCAGGCAGCATTTTCCCACTGTCTTTCACCCCGGCCCCGCGCTTAATGGCCGACTCGGCGAGGTCGCCGAATTGGCCAGCGATGTTCGCCACAACCGCGATCGCCGCAATTTTCCACAACGCGACATCCGGCTGAAAGTAGCCCATGTAAATGAGACCGAAGACGAGCGACCCAACGACGGAGCCGGCGGCTCCCTCCCAGCTCTTTTTCGGGCTGATAACCGGCGCCATGCGATGGCGCCCGAAAGCCCGGCCCGCGTAGTAGGCGGCCGAATCGCCGGCCCAGTTCAACGCGACCGCGAAGAAGACCCAGTGGACGCTCTTAATCCTCAGCAGTTCCGCAAAACGCCAGGGCAGGAACGTGTAAATGGCGCCAAGAAATTCCGCGGCGACCTGCGGCAGCACGTCGTGCAAATTGTCATGATGCAGCGCGGCGATCAGCGCCAGAATCGCCAGCAGACTTAGGCCCAGAGGGATGTAGGCCGGCGCAAATAGAAAAAGAACACCCGCCAGGGCGCCAAACACGGAAGGCCGGCGGACTCCATGCGCCGCCACGATGCCCGTGTACTCCCAGTAGCAGGTCACCGCCAGATAAAGAGCGACAATCTTAAAGACTAAGAGCGGCGCAAAGAAAATGACGTAGGATGCGGCCAGCGCAAGTAGAACCCCGGTGATAACCCGCTTCATAGTCAGCGCGTTACAATCATCGCTCTTAGCGAGCCGGGATTTCCAATTCTTCCGGTATGAACTCCGATTCGTCGATAGACGACGCGGGACTGTGCCGTATAATTCCGCCGAAGCGCCGCTCGCGATTCTGATAATCGAGAACCGCTTCAAGCAGGTTCATGCGCGTAAAATCCGGCCATAGCGTTTCCGTCACGTATAGCTCGGAATACGCGATTTGCCAGAGGAGGAAATTGCTGATGCGCATCTCTCCCGAAGTGCGAATGAGCAGATCGGGATCTCGAACCCCCGAAGTATAGAGGTGCGAAGCGATTGTGTCTTCGGTCACTTCGAGCGAATCGAGAGTGCCTTCGAGCCGCGCGTTGTCGATCATGGCGTTTACGGCGTCGACGATTTCCGTCCGGCCGCCATAGTTGATCGCGAGATTCAGACGCATGCCGCGATTGCGCGAAGTCGTTTCCATCACGCGCTGCAGATCGTCTTGTACGGGTGTAGGCAGCGACTCCACGCGCCCAATTGCCACCAGTTGAATGTCGTTTTTCATCAACGTGGGCAGTTCACGGCGCAGGTAGTATCGAAGAAGACGCCACAGCCCTTCCACTTCGTGTCTCGGCCTTTTCCAGTTCTCGACCGAGAAGGCGTAGAGCGTGAGGGTCTCGATGTCCATCTGTGCGCAGGTTTCGGCAGTTGTGCGAACCACGCTGACACCGGCGCGATGGCCGAGAATTCGCGGAAAATTACGCTGGCGAGCCCAACGTCCGTTTCCGTCCATGATGATGGCGATATGTGAAGGCAGCCGCTTCGGATCGATCTGGATGGCAAGTCGCCACTCGGGCTCCTCAGGCGTCAACGCCTGCAGCAATTCCTTCATGTCGTAAAGTCCTATCCTACACCAAGTCGATGCGTCTCATTTAGCCGTTGAGACGCCACCACCATTGAATGATGCGAGGCCCCCAAAATGCCGCAACAATTCCGCCGGCACACAAAAACGTGCCCAAAGGCAGCGCGTGGGTTCGCGGGTCCTTCTTCTTAACCAGAATATAACCCCCGCCCAGAATTGCCCCGCCGGTCGCGCCCAGCATCATGGCTAATATCCCTTGTCCGAGTCCCAGGAAGGCTCCGAGCATTCCCAGCAGCTTCACGTCTCCCCAACCCGGCGGCATGATGTTCCGCAGTCGGGCATACCCGTAAGAGAAAGCGACGAACGGCACGGATAGAAGAAATGCCGCAATGGCGGAATTCAATAGCGAGGCGACCGGCGCGGCTGCTCCCGGCGCAAGCAGCGCGGCCGGCCCATCGGATTGCGGGACAAACAAGGAGAAACCGAGGCCAATAGCCATGCCGCCGAGTGTCAGTTCATCCGGAAGGAGTCGGGTCTCGACGTCCGTCCAGAACAGAACCACCATCATGCAGCCAAATACAATCCATTTCATGGCGGCGATTGTCAGGCCGAACTCGAACACGGTTCCCGCGAACAATGCCGCCGTCATGGCCTCGACGGCTGGGTAGCGCCAGCCGATCGGCGCCTTACAGGTTCGGCACCGGCCGCCGAGTAACGCATAGCTCAACAGCGGAATGTTTTCGTGCCAAAGAATCTGGCGCTGACAGGATGGGCAGAAAGATCGGGGCGCCACGACGGACAAGTCGCGCGGCAAACGGTAAATACAAACGTTTAGAAAACTGCCGAAGACAAGGCCAAACACTCCGGCGATGACGGCGAAAATGCCGGGCATGTCACCCACGCAAAGCCTTTTCGTAGGAAGCGAGAGTGCCTTTGACCAGCCGTTCGATGGAAAACAGATCGGCCACGCGGCGCCTTCCGCCGGCAATGATCCGCGTGGCGAGGTCGCGATTGCTGGATAGCTCTGTTATCGCGGAAGCAATTGCTTTCGGATCGTTATCCGTGTAAAGCCCCGAAACTCCGTGCTCGAATACTTCGGCAAGGCCGCCGGTACGGCTGGCGACAACGGGAATGCCCATTGCCATCGCCAGAAGAGCCGCCGACCCAAGGCCCTCGGATCGCGTGATGTAAACGAACATCGAGGCTCGCCGCAAATCGCGAGTCAGGTCGTTGGAGAAATGGACCGGAACGACCGTAAACGAGGATGCCTGCTCAATCAGATCGCGTCCTTTGCCGGGGTCCCTCGATGCAAGAGCGACGGCCGGGGCGTCGCCGCTCCACTCGGCGGGCGTGGCGGGGCCAACGGCATCGTAGACAACGTCGATGCGTTCCGTTGGGATGCCGGCGGCGATCAGTTGTGATGCGGCGAATTTCGACACTGCCAAAAACCGTGCGGCGCGCGCGTATTTCCAGCGGGAGAGCAAACCGCGTCGGACCGAAAATGCAACGCGGCGCGAGACGACGAAGGGCGTTCGGGAAGCGATGGCCGCGGCCGTATGGGCGCGAGCATCGTGTACATGGACGATGTCAAACCTGCTCGAAAATCGCCAGATGCCACTCAGATCCGCGGCGCGGGTCGCGATGCCTTCGGCCGCAGCCGTGTGGAAGAGCGGGCTGCCGGGGCGGCCGAGCAGCAGATTTTCCTGTCCTTCGCGTGCCAGTGCGTGAATGAGCAACAAGACCTGATGCTGGCCTCCGCGCATTTCGGTTCCGGTATCGATATGGAGGATGTTCACGAAATTCGTAATCTGTTGTAGCGACGAGGCAGGCCGTGCCCATCACCAGGGTTCATTGTGGTGCAGACTCTAAGTCTGCCTCGACACTCGCTTCGAGGCCTGCCTTGCACTACGCATCGCGCCCCGGCTGCATATTCCTCGCCTTCGTATATTTCATGAAGTTGTAGAAGGCAGCCATGTAGGCAATCGTTAATCCTTCGGCTCCATCCAAAAAACCGCCTCTCAAAAGGTACGTGCGGAAAAACGTCCACGGCGGATCGAGCAGCAGACGAGCCAGCGTAATCTTCTCGCGGCTCGAAACAATCTGCTCGGCCGCGAGGGTCGTGTATCGGTCCATCGATTTCACGTGCTCCGTGAGAGAACTGCAGGTGAAGTGCAGAATGTTGGATTGAAGATGTCCCACGCGGCCCTCCACGATCACGCTCTCGTGGACGAATTCGCCAACCCATCTTGCTTTTCGCCTGTCGAATAGCCGGACTTTCCTGTCCGGATACCAGCCGCCGTGCAAGATCCAGCGGCCCAGGTATTGCGCAAGCCGCGGCATCGTGTAGCCGTCATATTGGGCGCCGCCCTTTTTAATCTGCCAGATCTCGGCTTCGAGCGCTTCGCTCAAACTCTCATCCGCGTCGAGGGACAAAATCCAGTCGTTCTGAGCGAGTTCAGCGGCTATATTCTTCTGCGCTGCATAGCCATGCCAAGACGCCTCGACGACACGCGCCCCCAGCTTCGCCGCGATTTCCACCGTTCGGTCGATGGAGCCGCTGTCGAGCACAAGGATTTCATCGCAGCATCTCAGGCTCTCGATCACTCGGGCGATGTTGCGCTCCTCGTTGTAGGTGATGATCGTGGCGGAAATCTTCAGCGGCATAGTTGCCCATCCGGCGCGGTGTTGCCGGGCCGAACCAGCCCTTGCACTCTATCGCATGCCTACAGGCGTCAGAGATAGCGAGATAATCAGGATCGCAAACGCGGCGGCTGCGATCCAACGCCGTTTGGCGTCTAACGGAGTTTCATCGTAAACGAGAGGATGGCGTATGCCCAGGATGAATAAAATCACCGCCCAAAATAACCAGCTCAACGAAAAGTAAGCCATCGCCAAAAGCAATAACAAGAACAGCCGCGACACCATTTTATGAACACGGCCGAGCAATGCATAGAGAATATGTCCGCCGTCGAGCTGTCCAACCGGCAGAAGGTTGATGGCGGTGGCCAGCAATCCGGCCCAGGCCGCCTGAGCAAATGGATGCAGGGCGATATCGCCGGTGGGAATGCCCGGAAATCGGAGCCACTCGACAAATCGCATCAGCAAAGGCGTTCCGAAAACGAAATCGCCACTCGTCGCGATATGCGGTATCACCCGTGATTGGGCGATGCCGGCTCCAAGAAATGGAAGCAATACAACAAAACCCGCGATCGGTCCAGAAACGCCGATATCGAAGAGCGTGCGACGAGTAAAAATGGGAGATTTGATCCGGATGAACGCTCCGAACGTACCCAGCAGAAGCGGGGAAGGCAAGAAAAACGGCAGCGTTGCGTCGACACTCGATCGTCGGCACGCGATGTAGTGGCCCAGTTCGTGCGCCAGCAGGATGGCAAGCAACGGAAGCGAGAACAGGAGCCCGCGCAGCACGGCGGTATCTCCTTGAATCAGTAATGGATACCCTGCCCAGATCAGGTCTGCGTTAAATGGTTGCCCGGCGTAGAAAGAGGATGCGACGGCCGCTCCGTAAGCCGTGGTCGTCACAAGCGTGAATAGCAGCAGCAGGCCGTTGACCCACCATCGCCGATGCCAGCGTGCGGGATCTTCCGCTTCCCGGATTTGATTCAGAGGAGGAAGAGGCCGGAAATAACCAGACTCAGACACGAAAAATTACTGGAGTGTCTGCAATTCTTTACCGGGTTTGAACCGAACCGCCTTGCCCGGTGGGATGGCGACCTCCGCGCCCGTTCGTGGATTTCTCCCGATGCCCGTTTTCCGCGGACGCACATTGAAAATTCCAAACCCGCGCAGTTCGATGCGGTCACCCTCGCTTAGCGCCTTCTTCATCGTGTCGAAAACGGTCTCTACGGCCATTTCCGCTTTGGTTTTGGTGATCCCGGTCCGGTTTACGACTTCGTTAATGATGTCGAGCTTGATCAAGCGCCCTCCCGAGCTTCAAGATTCGTTCCCATTCCGCCGGTGAGTGCGGCGTCCCAATCCCGATGATAATAAGGAAGTTAGCGAGTTGTCAACGGAGGAAGCCCTATCTTCGAAGCCCATTCGTCCCTGTAGCTTTTGCTTGCCTCTTCGGGACAAAATACCTGATTTAATATGGAGGCTTGCTTCCCAAAGGAAACCTATTTAAGGAAATCAGTCTCTTACAGTTTGGTAGGGTATTTGCAACTGTGAAAGCTGACAGCATGGATCAACTGAATGTCATGAAAACGGTTAAGATCCTCGTAGTAGAGGATAGCCCAAGTGATGTGCGTCTGATCCGTGAAGCCCTGCGTGGGGCGCCGATGGTTGTCCACATTACAGTGGCGCGAGATGGCGTGGAGGCGATGGACTATCTCCATCACTGTAAAAACGCCGACTCTCCGCTGCCGGATCTGATCCTGCTAGACCTCAACCTCCCACGGAAGAATGGCCGCGAAGTTTTGATGGAAGTGAAGAGCGACCCGGAACTCAAACCGATTCCGGTTCTGGTCATGACCAGTTCCTATGATGAGGATGACATCGCCCAGGCGTATAGCCTGAATGCGAACTGCTATATCAGGAAGCCGATCGACCTCATCGAGTACCAACGCGTCGTTCGAGCCATCGAGGACTTCTGGTTTTTGACGGTTACGCTGCCGGAAACCTACAATGGGCCGCTGCAGGCACACCCCTTGGCTGCGAGCGGCCACCGGGTACATTAAATCGCAACGCATCACCCCCAACCGTACCCCAACAATTGTGGCGCACGCTTCAGCGTGCCGCGGTGAACTTCAGTTCAACGTCCGTGCCGCTAACGACCGGCAGCAGTGCGGTAAATTGTGCCGCCGCGCGTGAGCTCCAATCGAGCAAGGATGTCTAATCAATGAAGGAGTAGAACATGCGCTTAAAGGGAAAAGTTGCGCTCGTGACGGGTGGCTCAAGAGGCATAGGCCAGGCGATTGCCATTGGTTTCGCGAAAGAAGGCGCTGCGGTGGTTGTGGATTACATTGGCAAGCCCGATATTGCGGACGCGACCGTTTCCAAAATCAAATCGTTAGGTGGAAGTGTAGTTGCCGTCCACGCCGACGTCTCCGATTCTGCGCAGGTCGCGAACCTGATTGCCGAATCCGTAAACGCGTTTGGAAAGCTCGACATTGTCGTAAACAACGCGGGTATCGAGACGAAGCACGATTTCGTTGATTTTCCATTGGATGAAGTGCGGAAGATTGTCGACGTAAATCTCATCGGACCGCTCATGGTGGCGCAAGCGGCGGCCCGCCAGATGATGAAACAGGGCCGTGGTGGGCGGATTATCAACATTTCTTCGGTTCATGAAGAGCTGCCGATGCCGACCAACGCTCCCTATTGCGCTTCGAAGGGTGGCTTGCGAATGCTCACCAGGACGATCGCGGTCGAACTTGCCAAGCACAATATTACGGTGAACAACATCGGACCGGGCGCCATTTACACTGCGATCGACGCCGATATCCAGGCACGGCCCGAGCTCGAAAAGCTGTTGATGGCCGAAATTCCCTTAAACCGTTGGGGCCAGCCGGCTGAGGTCGCTGGTTTGGCGCTCTATCTGGCGTCGGACGAGGCCGCCTACGTCACCGGGTCGACGTATTTCATTGACGGCGGCATGTTAAGACAAGCAGGTAGCTATTGAGCTTGCTCTTTTTTGTGCGAATTCGAAGGGCCCCCTGCACTACATTCGCGTTCTGTTGTAGGTCGAGGCATGCCTCGGCCGCGCGCGGTCGAGCGCCTGCTTCGGCAATGTGGGCCCGACGAAACCTGTCGCGCC
This sequence comes from Bryobacterales bacterium KBS 96, assembly GCA_000381625.1. Lineage (GTDB taxonomy): Bacteria > Acidobacteriota > Terriglobia > Bryobacterales > Bryobacteraceae > KBS-96. The sequence goes on along the minus strand of KB906767.1, from coordinate 2,703,655 downwards.
TAACATCGCTATCGTCATGTCGTACTCCTTAAGCTTGGTAATTCGGATTGGCGATCCTGGGTATCCCACATACACGCTTAACACTTCCTCTGAACTTGCTATCTCTTGAATCCTTGATACCGAATGTCCAGCAGATCGAGTTCAAGTTCCAACTTACGAAGCACCGCATCGTTGATTTCATTCTCATTGCGGAGCTTCACCGCGGTGGAACGTTCTACTTCACGGAGTTTCTGCGTGATCTGACGATAAAGCTCCGCGGCCTCGGGTTTAAACTCTTCTGTTCCATCGCTCTCATCGCCGGCGGCTGCAAGGCGTGCCCGGTAATGCTCGGCAACATGCTCGTAGACAGAACTGAATTCGGGCTTATCGTGAGATCGCATATCGTCGAGCTGCTCCATCGCGCTCCGGATTATCTTGCGCCTCGCGCTTTGCTCTTCAGGATTCTTCTCGTCTTTTCGGCTCAGGCCTAGACGCCGAATAAGAGCCGGAAGGGTTAGTCCCTGTAACACCAGCGTGACGAAGATAACGCAGAATGTCAGAAAGATAATCATGTCCCGCGCCGGAAACGGTTTGCCGTTCTCCAGCACTTCCGGCAACGAAACGGCGGCCGCAAGCGACACCACGCCACGCATGCCAGTCCAACCGACAATAAAAATGCCGCGGGCTGAGGAGAGCGGCGTTGGTTGTTTTAAGAATTTCCGTGTGGCCACGGACGAGAGGTATGCTCCCGGATAAACCCACGCTAGCCGCAAGAGGATCACGAAAAAGACCACAACGACGGCGCTAACCACGAGCGTCTCCAGGCTGACGTGGCGGATGCCCGCAATCACATAGCGCAATTGCAAACCGATCAGAAGAAACGCGAGCCCGTTCAAGATGAACGTGAACGTATTCCACGTGGCCCACGACTGAATGCGCGCTGTGGAGGAAAAATAAGCCGAACTGCGCCAGCCTAGATAAAGCCCGCAGGCCACCACCGATAACACGCCCGATGCCTGAATCCGGTAGGCGAATAGGTAAGCCCAATACAGTGCGACGATACTTGCCGTGATCTCGATAGGAGGATTGTCTATCCAGGTCTCGAAGAGGTAGACAAGTTTTCCAAATACAAGTCCAACCGCGATTCCTCCGGCGACGAGGTAAGTCAATTGCCAGAGCGCCTTGGCGGCGGAAGGAGTGTGGCCGCTCACGACCATCGCGACCGCGAACTGCATGGCCAGCAGGCCGCTGGCATCGTTGACAAGACTTTCCCCTTCGAGAATGTCTGTAATTCGTTTGGGCAACCCCACGCGCTTTGCGATGGACGTGGCGGCAAGCGCGTCAGTTGGGGAAATCACCGCGCCCAGCACCAGGCCGAGCCGCCAGTCGAAACCAGGAAGGAGCCACTGCGCCGTGATTCCCACCGCAATCGTTGTGAAAGCGACCAGGCCGAAAGCGAGAGGAAGAATGCTGGTAAGGTTGTACCGGAAATCCCGCCAGGAGGTGTTGAATGCCGCGGAAAATAGAAGCGGCGGCAGCATCACCAAAAAAATCAGATCCGGGTCCAGGGCAAGGCGAGGCAACCCTGGAACCAGGCTGAGCAGAAGACCGCCGATGACCAGCACAATGGGATACGGTGTCTTCAGCCATTGCGCCAGGGTCCCAAGGCCAACTACAAACAGCAGCAGGAGAAGAAAGACAAACTCGAATTGCTGCATGGAGCACGTTTTCTTTTGTGGTGCTTGTCCGCTTCCATTCGTCTTTGGGTTGCCGCAACACGTGCGCGGCAACGTCGTGGAGACGAACCAGCTTCTGTACCGATGGTCCTGCGGGCTGCGGAATCGGATGAAGACGGCGTTCGCCCCGCGCAGTCACGTGCGGCGGCTCTGTTTCCGGGTAACCTCCATACGGAGCCGCCTTGCGTCAGCAAGCGGGTTTTTCGGAGGCCGTGTAACGCCCGCTTGCCAGCACCGAACCGCGTGTGTAAAGGAGTGCGCATGGTCCTGCGGGCCGCGGAATCGGATGAAGACGGCGTTCGACCCGCGCAGTCACGTGCGGCGGCTCTGTTTCCGAGTAACCTCCATACGGAGCCGCCTTGCGTCAGCAAGCGGGTTTTTCGGAGGCCGTGTAACGCCCGCTTGCCAGCACCGAACCGCGTGTGTAAACGAGTACGCATGGTCCTGCGGGCCGCGGAATCGGATGAAGACGGCGTTCGCCCCGCGCAGTCACGTGCGGCGGCTCTATTTCCGAGTAACCTCCATACGGAGCCGCCTTGCGTCAGCAAGCGGGTTTTTCGGAGGCCGTGTAACGCCCGCTTGCCAGCACCGAACCGCGTGTGTAAAGGAGTACGCATGGTCCTGCGGCCGCGGAATCGGATGAAGACGTCCGGTTGCCTGCACCGAACCGCGACCGTGAGGGAGCGGACGTTTTTACCGGCGTCTCGAACGGAGCGGACACCGCTACGCTCGAATCTCTTCTATCGGCCTATATTCCACCAAATTTTTCATTTTCATCTCGCACACCCTGCCGTGAGCGTCATCCCCGGTGGGCGCCTCGTTTCGAGTATAATCACCGGGCGGCGAAATGGAACTGAAGGAAAGAAACACGGTATGAGCAAAGCTGCCTACGTTGGACTCGGTGTAAGCGCTACTCTGATCATGCTCGGAGGGGCGGCCTGCTCAAAGGCTCCTCGTGTTGCGCCCGGTGCTTCTGTCGCATCCGCGACCATGCCTCGCGCCGGCACGGTCGACGAGCGCTTCCAGTCATACAACATCGAAATGGTCGAAGTCACTGGCGGAAGGTTCTGGAAGCCTTATGGTAAGCAGGTCGACGCCATCCTAAAAGCGCAGTCATCCGCCCGGCAGTCGGGTTCGAATCAGCCCGCTGGCATGAGTCCGGACCTATATCAATATAGGCCGCCGATCGATCTGAGCAAACCCCGTTTGCGCAAGCTGGCGGCAGCCCTCGGTCCTGCTTATGTGCGGGTCAGTGGAACCTGGGCGAACACCACCTATTTTCAGAATTCCGATAGACCGCCTCCTAAGAGCCCGCCAACAGGTTTCAATGGAGTGCTGACCCGCCGGCAATGGAAAGGTGTGGTCGATTTTGCTCACGCGGTGAATGCGGAGATTGTCACATCGTTCGCCATCAGTCCTGGGACGCGCGATGCTCGCGGCGTCTGGACCCCAAAGCAGGCGCGCCAGCTTCTCGCATATACGAAATCCATCGGTGGCGGCATCGCCGCTGCCGAATATATGAACGAACCGACCTTCCCGGCGATGGGCGGCGCCCCGAAGGGCTATGACGCGGCAGCCTATGTGCGCGACTTTGCCGTCTTCCGTCCCTTCATCAAGCGGGCTGCGCCAGACATGCTGATCCTTGGTCCTGGCTCTGTTGGTGAGGGAATCTCCCTGGCGCCAAAGTCGATGAACCTCCTCAAATCGGAGGATCTGCTGAAGGCCACCGGACCGGGAGCGTTCGACGCATTCTCGTACCATTCTTACGGGGCCGTTTCAAAACGGTGTGCGGCGATGGGCGCCGCGGCAACAACCAGTCCCGACGCCGCGCTGTCGGAGGCGTGGCTCTCCCGCGCCGGCCACATCGAGGCGTTTTATGCGGGCCTTCGCGATCAATTCGATCCCGGCAAACCGATTTGGGTCACCGAAACAGCCGATGCGGCTTGCGGCGGCGATCCATGGGCCTCCACCTTCTTGGATAGCTTCCGCTATCTCGATCAGCTTGGGAGTCTTGCCAAGCGCGGGGTCCAGGTCAATATTCATAACACGCTTGCATCGAGCGACTATGGCTTACTCGATGAGAATACGCTGGCTCCGCGGCCCAATTATTGGGCAGCTTTGTTATGGCGAAAGTTTATGGGCACGACTGTGCTTGATGCCGGCGCCTCGCCCGCTCCTTTGCATCTGTACGCCCATTGCCTGCGAGGACAGCCGGGCGGTGTGGCGCTTCTGGCGATCAATACGGACCGGAAAACCGCGCAATCGCTTGAAATTCCCACGGAGGCAGATCGTTATACGCTGACGGCCCCGTCGGCGCAAAGTCTCGAGGATACTCGGGTTCAACTGAACGGGACCGATCTCAAGCTCGGCGCCGGCGATGTGCTGCCACAACTGCTCGGCGTGGCGACGCCCTCCGGGCATGTCACATTTGCGCCGGCCAGCATTACATTCCTCGCAATTCCGGAAGCAAACAACCCGAGTTGCCGGTAGCGAGAGCTAGGTGTAGTGCGGCAGTGGTGATGTCGGTTGTTTCGTGCGGCTTCGCTGGACGCTCGCGGTTCTGTTCGTCAACATATTGCGCTGAACCGCGGAATCGGATGGAGACGGCAGCGTGCCAGCACCGAACCGCGACCGTGCGGGAGCGGACACTTCAACCGAGTGCCCACGGCCCGGTGGGCCGCCAAACGTGATGAAAACCGGATCACTTCCTGGTGTGAGAGACACCGGAACCGTTTAGCGTCCTTTGCCATTGCCATCTGTGCGATCCGCTCATCCAATACAGTTTCGGATTGTTTTAGATAAATCGCGTCAACTACTTTGCGGTTCCGGGAATTTCGGTGGGGACATCCAACCGCAGCTCTCTCGGAAGGCGGTTCCGCATATCGCCGAGATTATTGTTCGGCTGCCGGAGGCACTTATTGAGATCGATGGTAGCGACTGCCGCCGACCCTCGCTCTCGGGCTACAGCGAGCCACTCACCACGGGGATTCATGATGTAGGTCGGATGATCATAACCGGAGGCAACAAGGTACACCTGATTTTCGATCGCCCGTGCCTTGGCGAGGATCTGGTCCCCGCCCCAGATTGGCATCGCGACGATCTCCGCGCCCCCAGCCGTCAGGCCCCGAGCCGGGTCGGCGTATGCGACGTCATAACACGTCATAATGCCGAGTCTTCCAAAGTCGGTTTGAAAAACGGGATAGTCGTTGCCTGGAGTCAATTGCTCCATTTCCTCGCGGGGCAAATACACCTTGCGATACTTTCCCGCAAGATTGCCATGGCGGTCCAGAAGCACGGCCGTGTTGTAGACAACGTGACCTTCGCGTTCATATAAGCCGGCAACAACATAAGTATTATGCTTTCGGGCGAATTCACCCAGTCGTTTTGTGGTTGGGCCTGGAACGGGTTCGGCCACGTCGGCGTAGCGTTTGCCCGTGCCGACTACCGTGATCCCTTCGGGCAGAACGACAAGATCGGCGTTGGAGGGAACCACACGCTCGGCGGTTTCCATGAATTGCTCGACGCTCTTCTCTGAAGACCCCGTTGACTCGGGACGTAGGTTCACGGACGCGATCGTGACCAGGCGCGGCGCCGGCGTGGGCACGCGCTCAAAGCGGATGTCATCCCACCAGACGGAGCCTTGCGGCGCGTGGGCAAGAAACAATTGGACCGCGACGGCGGCGGAGTCCTCCGGCGCCTGGGTCTGAAGCATCACGCTCTTCCACTCACCCTCCCGCGCGGAACGATACGCGTAATCGACTTCGCCGGCACGTTCCCCGTTCGCCTTACGCCAATCGAGGCGAGGCTGAATTTGCCAATTCTCACTGGTGACTCCAGTCGAACGGTAATGCACAGTTAGCCGGTACCAGGCTCCTCCTTCGACGCCGCGCAATACACGCTGCCACCCACCGTAGGAGCCGATATTTCCATCTCCCGAAACTGCCAGAGAGCCGGGTTGACCCAATGAGACTAAACCTTCCACCCACGTTCGTGGCATGGTTTCGGCCCGAGCGCTCCACGCCGTCCAACCGGGAGCGTCGGCGCTGAAGCCAGACTGCTGGAATCGGAGGGCTTCTCCAGCGGCCAGCTCCGCCGCAAAAAGCAACAGGAGAATTATGGTACGGATCATAAATCAATCAATCCAATCTAAAGGATCTCAGTTTCATGGTCGCTTTGTAATCCAGTGACCCCACAACGTGCGCGCCGCATATTCTTCGGGCAACTTCGGGCAACTTCGGGCAACTTCGGGGACGGAGAGATATGGTACGAAGTGGATTATTGAGAGATGGCGAGTACGGATTCGACGCGAGTTTGCTGGCCTCGGCGTGGCGCCAATAGGCGGCCGAGGTCTTGTTCAAGACATGCCACAAACTCGGCGCTGTCCCGCAGTAAACGTCCCACGCTGTAGGGGGCACGAATAGCGCGTGGAAATCTGGCCATTTATCAGAAAATAGCGCAGGAAGCCGATTTCTCTCTTCGTACCATATCTCTCCGTCCCGGAGGTTCCCTTTCATGGCAAGCTGACCATCGACCCGGTCGCCCTGCAACACGCCAACGGCGTTTACTCCGATCCCGAATGGACCAGCGGCGAGAACCTCCCGCAGGACTGGATCGATTTCATTGCCGGCGTCATCGAGCGCTCCCGCAAGATCCGCCAGCACGTCGAAGCCGCCCCGCATCAGCTCGAACACGCATAAAAACGCGGTGCCAGTTAGCAACCGCGTTTCTGCTCTTCCTTTGTTTTCAACGGTTGCTATTCAGCAACTTCGGTTGCTCTCCAGCAACCTCCCCAGGGGTGACGTGTCACCTATTAGCCGGTGCCGAAGGCACCGTTTTGTTTCTCTGGTCTTGGATGCTCCCAGTCACCAGCTATTCTCCGTGCGAGCTTCCGCGACCAGTGCAACGTGCCGAATTCTCAAAGCGGCAGGCCTACTCGCGGGAGCACCGATCCTACTCAATCTCCGATGAATTTGAGGTATAGGTGGACCTCGTCTTGACAGCGACGTGCCAGCCCCTCTATTGTTGAGACCAATGTCTTTTCCTCGGGCAGGTGTGCCTTCGCCGAAATATCTGCCCACTCCGTCAGGAATCGATCCATTTGCATACGATTAAAAATAGTGTCTCCATAGAAATCGATCGATGCCAGCATCGGGTGAGTAGGATCGTCGTGTTCAGGCAATAGTTTGCCTAAGTAGTTCTTGGGATCTGCCACCGAGACCAACTCGACACCTGATTCATCCTGTAATGCGATTCCAAGTCCCATGCCTTACCTCGTTGGCCTGCCAGGAAAAGCCGTGACCAGCTCGCCCGCCTTGTTTGTAACTACCGTATATACCGAGGTCGCCTGCCCCGTCGTTATGTCAGTCCCGATTGTTCGCCCAGCATCAACGATGCGAATGAAATTGCCTCCCGCCTGAGGCGTGGGCGCAACCGCCTCGGCCGCCTTGACCAGCCCCGTTACGGCCGTAGAATCTCCGAAGAAGCTCTTGCCAGCCATGCCGCCAGTATGCCGCTGAATGACGTGCAGTAGACCCTTCCAAGTGACCTTGATTTCGCGTGGTGCCTGCGCTGCCTCTCCTCCGGGTCCGATCAGAGCGGTACCAACCACCGCAACCCCTGTCGCAAGTTGTCCGGTGAACTCCCGATTAGTTGGAGTATTTGAAAGAAGCTGCGAATCGGGGGCTATGAACCTGAATGCGTCATTTGCAACGTTGCTTAGTGCGAACATCAAGTTCAGGCCGAACGCGGTCAGCTGATTACCACCTTGGGCGTTTACGTTGACCTGCTGCGGCTGAATGTTGCCGTTTGGATCTACTCCGGCTGCAGAACAACCTCCGCCCGTTCCGTCGTCCGCCGGGCCGTTACTTGTGTCTACACACTTCCGACCAGTCGGATCGATCGTACGCAGTGGATTGTTGCGAACGTAACTATATAAATTCCAACTCTGAGGATCCTTCTCCCACTGATCTGCTAATGGTACATCCGGGCTGGTGAACCTTCCCAGCGCACTCGACATGTACCTTGCCCCAAAAAAGTCTAACCCCGTCTCCTGATCGCGTTCTTTGCCGGTGAACTTCTGGTTCACGAAGTCCTGTGTTCCGAACGTGCCGTCGCGTCCGCCGCTATTGGCCTGGATCTCCTCGCCAAACGGAATGTAATCGTGTCGGGAAACGGTGTTGCCGGCCTGGTCTGTAACCAGCCGTGTGCTGCCCAGATGATCGAGGCTCAGATAGCACGTCTGGCATGGCGAGACGGAACCGACACCAAGCGAATATTCAGCGACTAGCTTTCCTTCCGCATCGTACACGTAGATGGTTTGCGAGCCATACGAGTTGCTCTTAAATACCCGCCGCCCGTTTCCGTCATAGCCATAATCCACGTACCCGATGCCGGGCTGCAACGCCTTCGTAATCCGGTTCTCCGCATCGTACGTAAGATTGCTGCCCGCCACCGTCAACTGATTGCCCGCCGCGTCGTAAGAACCCGTGCCGATTCGATTCGCCGTATTGAAAATGCCCGACGGCGTCTGCGAGCAGTAGTTCGCCACCGGCGCAGAACCATTTGGCGCGATCCCTGGCCATCCGCACAGCCACATATTGCTGTATTGATCATAGGCGAAATACCGCGCCCATCCGCCGCTGTCCACCACGCAGATCTACAGAATCAGTAGAATGAGTGCTCCCCTGATTTCCAGTATGTCTCACTGATCAGCGACGACCACCGTCGTCCGCTCAAAGTGCTCGAGAACGCTTCTAATAACAACATCTTCATTTGAGCTCACAGTCCACAGAGAGGAGTCAATAGCTTCGATTATGATGCATGGCACGTGGTAACCATTTTGAACTGGCAGCGACGGGGGCGTATGCTCTGTTGTCAGCCCTATGATCACGGCGTTTACAGTTTGTTCTAAACCCGCAGCAAAATCCTCGAGTTCCTGAAATCGGAGCCGGAGTCCGTGTGGATTGGAGTTAATTTGGCTCTCAGTCGCTAGCATTGACTGTCCCTTCAAGCCATGGCCAACTGCTTCGAGTGCAAGAATATGCCAAGCTAAACCCGCCGCAACGGGAGGAAGAACTCGGAGAATGTCTTTTAGGTCAAATGATAAGAAGCCGTTGCTGCTGTCTGATATCTCTATTTTCTGCACGGTAATAAGCTCTTTGTTTGTTAGCACTCACTACGAACACTGGCTGCCCTGATTCGCACATGGTTTTGGCAAGGGCTGCTGACTTCCTCTTTTTCCAGTATTCGGATCATATGGATGTTCGTGCGGATTTGTATGGTCTTTTCGCCCGGCGGAACTTCCGGCGGAACTTCGGGAACTTCCGGGAACTTCGGGGACGAAGAGATATGGTACGAAGTGGATTATTGAGAAATGGCGAACGCGGATTCGGAGCGAGTGCGCTGGCCTTGGCGCGGCGCCAAGGGGCGGCCGAGCTCTTGTTCGAGACGCGCGACAAACTCGGGGCCACCCACCGGCCGTCCGGTGAACGTTCCGCGCTGTAGGGCGCGAATGGTCGCCAATTGTTCGGGCTCCGCCAAAAGCGCAATCCATCGTTCCTGCCCGCCGGAGTTGGCGTAGAACTGCCAATCCAGCAGCGTGGGAGGAGCATTTGCGCCGACGTGTGCGGCGGCGCTCGACCAGCCGTATTCCTCGGGTCGCACTACAATCTGAGCCCGAACTGGATTGCGTTCCACATAACGAAGCGCAGCCCATAAATGCATTTCGTCGAGCGCGCAGGAATAGAAGCGATTCTGCCAGAGATGTCCTACCCGATGACGGCGGGAGTTGAGGTAGAGGGCATAACGGCCATGAGTGCGGCGCAAGGCTATGCCGAGGGACTGCGGCTCATCGGGAACCGCCACAAGATGGATATGATTGCTCATGAGGCAATAAGCAAGAATGAAGGCGAGCTTGCGCGGAGTAGGTTTGCAGGCAATCGAGATAGGTGTGACGGTCGGCATCGGTGAAGAAAACCCGTTGCTGGTCAACGCCGCGTTGGGTGATATGGTGTGCCACGCCAAGGGCAACGGCGCGCGCAAATCTGGCCATTTATTAAAAAGTGGCGCGGGAGGCCGATTTCTCTCTTCGTACCATATCTCTCCGTCCCCGAAGTTCCGGAAGGGAATGACTCTTCAACAATGCGCCGCAGGTTACGTGGATGAAGCGTGCGGCGGAAACTATATCTATTGGGGCAAATGAGATCTTTAGATACACGTATAGCAAACGCTCGTCGCCTGGAAAGCTCTGGTCAGGCCGAGAAAGCCATGCTCCTCGCGGATGCGTTAGTTGAAGAAAATCCGAGCGAAGCGAAAGTCTGGGCACTAAGAGCTCACCTATATACTCTCGTCGGTAATTACTTAAAGGCGAACTCGGACATAACAAGTGCTATCGATATTTGTCCATCCGATCCGTACCTTTTCTTTCGGCGAGGGCTGAATCATCTGGAGTTGAGAAATTGGCCCGAGGCGATAACAGATTTCACAAGAGGGCTTGGACTTCGAGATGCTGCTTACGAGAGTGCGTTCCGTTTCGCTCGCGCCGAGGCATTTATCGGACTGGGGAAGAAACCGGAGGCATTGCTAGATCTTGCCCATGTTCCAGACGAATGCAAAATGTGGACGTACCGACTTCGCTCGAAAGCGGAACTGGTTTCAGAATGTAGCGAATAGGGGTTGAATATGGAATCTTCAGGGAATTCCGGGGACGTTGATGGTAGGTAATTGTCAAGGGCGAAGCAAAATTAGTTAGTCTGGGCGCACGGAGGCGCCCCGGGTTTCTTGGGAGAACCCGGCAGGTAAGTACGGTCAGCAGCGGCGAACGGGCAGGATCCGGAGGGATCGAAAGAACAGGGTCTTCGACCAGACATTCATGTGCTGAAGCGCTCAAAAAGCAGCGGGCGTTCAGAAGGTTGAGTTTGGGTGTTTCGCCAGCCTCCAAACAGAGCATGGCGGCGTATCGCGCGTGAGCGATCGTCGAATCCCCGACGGGAGGTCTGGCGAATCCTGTCCATCCGAGCCGGGCAATTCGGGGACGGAGCACTCATTCTACTAATTTCTGAGAGCAAGTCGGGCGACAACCCACCTCCATTTCCAGTGGGGAGAATCGCACGTGTGATTGCGGTGGGCTTGCCGCATCGCGTAACACAATGGGGCAACGGGCGACGAGCCGTTTTCCATGCAGAGCAAGACCGCATGGTCTACCTACGACTACTTGCGCGAGTATGGCGAACGCTACGTCGTCCGCTGGTCGGGCTCCTTGTAGGACGTCCTCGGCGTGGCAGAAAGCAGGCCACCTTCCGAAAGACGCGATGGGTAAAGTAGAGGCTGTTTACGCTTTGGCAAATGGAAATGGGAAATGAGTCCCCGAATTTCCCAACTGATGCCCAATGCCTGGTTGGTGCCGTACTGTTCGGCTCAATAGAAGGAAGCCGGAATTGGCGCTCTTCATAGGACGGGTCTTACAGCTCTTCGTCCAAAGTTGACAATGCCGCCTAAGGCTTATCCCAACGCTCCCTACCACGCTGTAAGGAACTTCAGCAGGTCAGGCCATAACAAAAACTTTACAAACCGTTAACGAGTCCCTGGTTACCTCGTGCTCGATGGGCACTCTATTAGGGTGCAGTTTCTGTTGAGGACTGGTGCTTGTGAATCGGCATTCGAAATAAATCGGATCTCCAAAAGGGGAAGCCGTTTACGCCCATCGGACAGAACTAACGGTCGGAAGTGGAGAATTTGCAAGGCCGTTGAGCGGATTCGAAACTTCTGGTTTCTAAAGGGAGGCCTGCGAAATGAGGCGAGATATAAGATTTCGCGCCGGCGCTGTAAGGAGAGTTGTTGTCCTGGTTCCCTTACTCTTTCTGGGGCTAACAACGCGGGAGATCCGAAGCCAATCAATGACCAAAGAAGCCGATCGGGACGCGACGGCTGACAACGCAGTTCGATTAGCCGCCCAAGGACGCCGTATTTTTCGCCACGATACGTTCGGCGATCAGGTGTTCTGGGGCGATACGCTGAAGCTGCATCGGGCCATCGAAGGATCGAAGTTGGGAGGAGTTGGTCCCGGTGTTAGTCCTGCGCTGGCTCTTGAAGTTGGCCTGAAGATTGATGCGAACGCCTTACCGAGGGACTTGATTGAACAACTTCGACACGGGCTGGTAAATCTCAACAATCCCGCAGTGACGGTTGCACTACTTAAGTTGAATGCCGTGGTTGGCGTTACTGGCTTTTTCGATGCTGGCGGGAGCCTCACATCCATAGGAATTCAATGTGCTCTCTGCCACTCGACTGTCGATGACTCCATGCCTGCCCTGTGCGCGGGTGTGATTCATACAAACCCTGGTACGGGCTGTGTTGGGCGGCGTTTAGACGGTTGGCCCAATCGCGATCTAAACGTGGGAGCAATTATTGCGCTTGCGCCCGATCTAGATTCTTTCGCCGATCTTTTGTCCACAACTCCGGCGAAAGTGAGAAAGGTTCTCAACAGTTGGGGTCCCGGAAAATTCGATGCGGAGTTGGCTCTTGACGGCAAAGCTTTCAATTCCGAACAGTTGACCGACGGTCTGGTCACTGGGACGCACGTCTCGGGTGCCTCGCTAATCCCCCCGGCCTTTGGCCTTGGGGGAGTGAATCTCCACACGTGGACTGGGTGGGGATCAATTCCCTATTGGAACGCGTTCGTAGCAAATTTGGAAATGCATGGTGTGGGGAGATTCTGGGATCCACGACTGAATGATGGGACTCAGTTTCCGATCGCGGCCGCTCACAATTTTGGCGACCTTCCGCACATTTCGCCAGATGACGATCAAATCACGTCAAAGCTTCAGGCTCTTCAGTTCTATCAACTCGCCATCCCTGCACCGCAACCACCACCTGGCAGCTTCGATCAGGCTGCTGCGGACCGTGGCGATGAACTTTTCAGTGGCAAGGCTAAGTGTAATAGCTGCCATGTCGAACCACTCTGGACCGATGCTGGGTGGAACCTGCATACGCCCGCCGAGATTTGCATTGACAGCTTCCAAGCTGATCGGGCACCTGATCACCGCTACAGAACTTCTCCAATAGGAGAATTATTTACGCATAGAAAGGGAGGGTTCTACCACGACGGGCGATTCCAGTCACTTACAGATGTTGTTAATCACTACGATAGTTGCCTGGCCCTGGGTCTTACCAGTGGTGAGAAGAGTGACCTTATTCAATACTTATTGAGCCTCACGTTCGGACCTAAGAAGGGTAAACATTAGGATCTTCAAGTAGCCTTTAACATTTCAACTTCAGGAGAATGCGTTCTACTATGAAACAAGAATCCGTTCAATCGCAGCCAGGAGATCTGGATACTCGCTGGCATGACGTTATCAAACGCCGATCCTTCCTGGCAGGACTAAGCGCATCAGGTGTAGCGCTTTCAGCCAGGGAACTCGCAGCACGGGACAAGGATGACAGGCGGCTTCCGAAAGGGGATGTGGCGGTCATCAAATTTCTCGCTGCTGCAGAATTGGTCGAGAGTGATTTTTGGCAACAATATAACGAACTCGGTGGAGTACATGGTGGAAATCCGGCGTACCAACTGGCGCTACAAAACCTGGATAGCGATATGCCGCAATATATCTCGGACAACACCGATGATGAGATGAGCCACGCAGCATTTCTCAACGCTTACCTGGTATCCAAAGGCGAGACACCCGTCAACCTGGATGCCTTCCGTACTCTACCGAGCAGTCAGGCGACCGGCGCCAAACAGATCGGAAGGCTCACCAATCTTATGAACCTTACTGTGGATACCAGTTGGTACACCCAATACCGCAGCACGCAGAACCCAGACCTGGGTGGCGGACCCTTCCCGCAGGCTGTGCATATCGTAAACCAGCCGTCCATTCCACTAGACGACGCCGATACTCCGCCCGACCAAAAACAACCGGTTCCTCCGGCTAACCATCGCCAAAGGCGTATGCAGGCGATCGCTAACACGGCTGGATTTCATTTTGCGACGTTCGACCAGAAGGGTTCCAGCGTCTACACAAACCTGATCCTGAACGTGTCTAGCCGCCAGGTTCTCCGAGTCCTCGTGAGCATTCTTGGAGTTGAAGTAGACCACTTCGCGGTGTGGCATGACAAAGCCGGAAACGCCGTCTCGCAACCACTGGCCGGTGTGACGGACCCGGAAACAGGCGTGAGATTCCCGGACCTCAACTCTCCGCCTTTTGGCGGCGAGGAATTCCAAACAAACCTAATCTTTCCGGAGCCCTGCGCATTTATAACCCGGCATTTTCCGGCTTGCTCGGTCATTCGGCCTTCGCTCAGGCGAAACGCAGGCGCCGTGGTGACAGCGACCGCTATCGCGAACAGTCAACTGTTTCTCGGTCAGCCCCAGGAATTCTTTGATGCCGTCATTGCGTTAGCAAAGGCGGCGGATGCCGCTCGCCGCGAACCTTTCGATGACGATGACGATTGAGCATCGCCAGAAAGAGGGCTGAGAAAGGCGCACTGTTAGATTAATTTTTCCAGCTGCGATCCGCAAGAAGCAAGCCAGAATCAATGCCTTATTCAGACAGCCACTCTTTAAAGTGTTGGGAAAGCAATTTCGAACGATAAGCGTGGCGGTCTTCGAGGGCTAGAGACGGCTCTAGAAATACGTCTAATACGTTAAGGCGGTTTTTCCCCAACCTGAGGCGAATCCAGGATTTTGTGCATCGCCATTCTGGCCCGAAACCGATAATCTCGGGAACGCGAGGGCAGCGTCCGCGCAATGAAGAAGCGCCCCTTCCTGCGAATTCATGATGTGGTCAGCGTGCAGTGGCGCCGGATATTGCCGTGATTTCGGGGGAACGATTTCGCACGTTCCTTCTGGGTTCACAGTACGCGGAGGACGTGAGATCCTTTCAGTGTCAACGCGAGCTTTCCGGCTCATCCTTGGCTGTGATCGTGAGTCCGTGCATCTAATGCGCCGGGCCCTTTGCAATATTTGCTATTCGTGATTTTACGTGGGCGCTAACGCGATCACAACGCTCGCCAAGGAATTGGAACGCAGTTGCGCTTGTAGCGCGCGCTAGCTCGTAAAGCTTGTGTCGCAAGATGCGGCGTGCCCGCAAAATCCTCATTTTGACAACACCCTTACTGACTTCCAGGCACTCTGCGATCTCCGCTATGGTTGCCCCGTCAATGAAATGCATAACAAAGACTGTCCGTTGTGCTTCTGGTAAGGCGCTTATCGCGTATTCTAGAGCCCTTCGTGCCTCGGCCGTTAGCAGACGCTGGTCCGCCGTGTGACGGGTGCAAAAAGGTTCTCGGAACAATGCCGATGCTGCATCCATTTCGTCTTCTTTATTGAGACGTTTCATCCTGCTCAAAGCCTCATTAATAGCGATTCTTGTGAGCCACGTTGAAAAATGCGCTCGGCCTGCAAACTGGGATAGATGCTCGTAGGCTCGAACGTAGGCTTCCTGCATGACGTCCTCAGCCTCTTGTTCATTTTGAAGGATGCTCCACGCCACGTGATAAAGGCGTCGGTTGTATCGGCGGACGAGAAGATGGTAAAGGTCGATATCACCAGAAAGAATACGTTCAACGATATCGTTGTCACTTAATGAGATCGTGCTCTGGTCCGGATCGTTGGACATACGAAATCTCCCAACTGTTCGCGGCACATCCGCCAGGAAAGATTTATCGAGACTCCCCTGGCGGCTATGGTAAAGGCGTGATACTTCGTTTGTTGTCAAAGGAAGGTAAGGCTACTGTAAAAGTTGTATCTCTGAAACGAACACTTCACGGAGGCTTTCTGACGCGGTATTGCTTGACAACTCCAAGGTTGATACTCAGTGGATCACACGAAAACTCACCGGCTCTCGCAGAGACGCTGGCGGACGCGAACGTTCGCAGCCACACGTTCCGATTATTTCACCGGCAAAATCGGGGGACGGAGCACTCATTTCCCCATTATTTATCAACCAATCGCCAACGGCGTTTCGACACACGCTATCAGACGGCGACCCGACTCGATCGAAAATCGGGGGACGGAGCACTCATTTCCCCATTATTTATCAACCAATCGCCAACGGCGTTTCGACACGCTATGAGACGGCGACCCACTCGATCGTGTCACGCTCATCAGGAACGCTAACATCGAGGAAAATCGGGAGATGGACAGGCATAGCACAAAGTGAATAATTCGGAATAACCTCAGAATAATCCGGGACGATCACTCCGGAAGATACTGGGCGGAGCGTTCTACTGATTCTGCAGCCCGGCGTGGCCACCCAGCGACGATTAGTTGCCTCGGGCAATCTATCTCCTCTCGCCAGTTCTGGCGTTCACAGAAATTTTGAAAGTTCTTTCTCTTTCATATCATTGACTTCGGCCGCTGCCGCCTTCTGTCCGTCTGCTTTCGGCGCCTATCCTCACAAGCAAAGAGGATCGTTCATGTCTTCCAAAAAGAACCCGCCCGCAATCATCACAAACGAGCCGTCGAGCTCCAGCGAAGCATCGCCCAATCCGCCAACCACCATCCGCCGCGCCCCCTCCGAAGCGCGCCTTCGCGCCAATCGCCTGAACGCCCAGAAATCGACCGGGCCGCGCACCGAGGAAGGGAAGCAGCGCGCCTCGCTCAACGCCACTCGTCACGGCCTGACTGCCCAGGTGCTTACTCTGACTCCCGAGGAATTGAAAGCTCTCCAACTACTTATCACTGATTTCGAAAAGCAGTACGCTCCCGCCAACACGCAGGAGAAGCATCTGGTACACATGCTCGCTCAGTTGCAATACCGGCTTCACCGCATCATGGCGACCGAGCACAACTTGTTTGCCATCGGCCTCACCGAAAACTCCGAGTTCTGGGACGTCAACCATCCCGAAGCGCAAACTGCTTTCGTCCTCGCCGAAACGCTGCGCCGCTCGAAAGACCCGCTGCTGACGCTCTCCATCTATGAACAGCGCCTGATGCGTCAATATGAGAAAGTGCTGAAGATGTTACGTGAAGTCCAGGCGGAGCGCAAAGCCCAGGAAGCCCGCGAGCAGGAAGCGATCTACGGAGTCGGCATGTGCCATCTCGTCGCCGGTAAGGAGTTCTCGCCGGCCGAGTTTGGCTTCGTTTGTTCGAAAGCGGAAGCCGAGGCCCTAGTCAAGCGGAAATGGACCCTCGAACACGCCAACAACGCCCATACCTGGAACTTCGATCGCGAATCCTGCGGACCCGCATTGGCTTTTTCGTCCGCGGCGTAGGGTGCTCAGTGAAAATTTTAGAGACAGTCCAATGTGTTGCAAACTAACGAGCTGGAGGCGTGCTCTTGGCCGCCGCGGGCGATTTTCACGATCGGTATAAATGCAACATTCTTCGATAGATTCAAATCAAACAGATAGACTGGCCCGTGGTTGAAATTCATAGCCGTGCTTACCATACCTCCTCTGGCCGGATTCGCCAGATTGTCCAGCCGTGTCCAACCCAACTCCACCGAACCCGCGCCCGATCGGGTTGTTTCGGTCGTATCGCTGAACATGGCGAAGGAGAACAATGCCGAAAAGGTGGTAAGTGCGATCCGCGCTGCACCGCGATTACGCGATGCCGACCTGTTCCTGTTCCAGGAGGTCGCCGGTGGAAATTCAAATTCAAGTGTTGCCGAGAAGACCGCGCGCCAATTAGGGTACTTTGCCCTATTTGAGCCGGCTGCTCCAGGCGTTTACGATCAAGGCCTGGCTCTCGTGAGTCGTTATCCAATTGCCGATGTCCAAATCAAGCGGTTGAAGGCATGCGATCTCCGCTTCCGCGATCGAAGCCGCTTTGCCGTGGCCGCCAACGTGCAAACCCCTTGGGGCGGCTTGCGTGTCTGGAACGCGCATCTCGATACCCGCATTAACGCGGCGGAACGTCTCGATCAACTGCAGCCGGTCATCGAGGAGGCGTCGCGTCACGCGGGGCCGCGCCTCATCGGAGGCGACTTCAACACAAACGAATTGTACTGGCTCGGCAATGTCGTGCCGCTGCCGGGAGGTCCGTCGCACGCGGCCGCAATCCGAAATGCGATGAAACATCATGGTTTCGAAACGCTTCCGGACGCTCTAAACACGTTTCCGTCGTTTCGCCGTCATCTGGACTGGATATTTGTGCGCGATTTGAGCCTTTTAGCAGCCAGTGTGGAGCCGGCGCGGTTCTCCGATCACAACGCGATTTGGGTGCAAGTTCGCTTATGACAAATACAGCGAAACGGGCCGGCGGGAATGGGCTTCATCGCCGGAAATTACGCGTCGCGATGGGCCGAGTTGATGTCGAAGGCCGGCAGGCAAATCGCCACGTATTCGGCGCCGCCCGGCGTACTGTAGCGGACCCATTCGCCGGGTTCCGTGACGATCGCCTGTCCGCCGGCCACGTCCAGCGATCCACCTTCGTGTTCCACGCGCAGAGTTCCGCGCAGCACTACCGTAATCTCACGAAATTCAGGGCGCTGGCCCGGCTCAGTCCAGCCCGGCGGGCTTTTCATGTGAGCAACGCTCATATCGGTGGAATGGGTATTTACTCGCCCTACATACTCGTGTACCTGCTTATTTCCAGGAACCGGTATGGTAGTGGGAGCCGCAATCACTCTGGGCATCAAAGGTCCGCCTCTGCTTCGATCTCGATCGGCGCGCGCGCCTTCACCATCGTAGCGGGCGCGAACCCGCTCCATTCGATTGGCGCGGTGCGATGTCCTTGCTAATCGAGTTTTTCGGGCTTCAGTTCAATATTCTTTTCGCCGGCGGCTTTCTTTTCCAAATACTTCTTCAACCACGCTGCCCAACTCTTGCCGGCGGCCGTATCGCGCCCGGTGAAAGCGAGGCCGGCTATCTCCGAATAGGGAATCGAAATCTTGATGGACTGATCTTGTGGGATGACTCGCACGATGGACTTCTCCAAGGTTGCCCCGGTCTGCCGGTCGAAGATGTAGCCCTCGATTCTTGTGCCGTCTTTACGAGTAATCGTAACGTCGCCGCGATAATCGAAAGCCTTCTCGAGACCTACACGAAGGTCCTCGTCTGATGCGGTTTGCCATGTCCGTCCGTGCAAATCGTCCGAGACGTGTCCTGCTGCGGCTCCGGCATTTGCCTGCTCGGAAGCGGGCTGAACCGGACCCGTGGCCGCAATCGTGTTGTGATTCCCGCTCATGTCCATTACGCCTCGACTTCATTCGATTCCTGCCGCGAGGAGCCGATTTGTACGAGGGCATCGTGCAGAAAGACCGGTTTTTGCGGCTGATCGAGCGCGCTCATCGCGTCCGCGTCTTCGTATCGCGAAAACAAGGTCGCTCGCACCGTGGCCATGAAACCCTTCAGCGAACTGAACGTGTGATCGACGGCCGAAGCCTCATAGCCGCTATGCACCATGCAATTCGCGCATTTGGGATTGCCGGATTCCGTGCCGTAGCGGCTCCATTCGGTCGTCTCCATCAACTCAGCGAATGTATCGGCGTACCCATCCTGCAGCAAATAGCAAGGCTTTTGCCACCCAAACAGATTGAATGTCGGCATGCCCCAGGGCGTGCACGTATAATGGCGGCGCCCCATCAGGTATTCGAGAAACAGCGGCGATTGGTTGAAACGCCATCCGCTTTTGCGATTCGACAGAATCGCGTGGAACAGCCGCCGCGTGCGCGTTTTCGCCAGAAAATGCTGTTGATCCGGCGCCTTGTCGTAGGAGTACCCCGGAGAGAGCATCATTCCTTCCACCCCGAGGTCCATCATTTCATCGAAAAACGCTCGCACACTCTTCGGATCGGCGCCGTCAAAAAGTGTCGTGTTCGTCGTTACACGAAAGCCGCGCTTCACGGCCTCTTTGATGCCGTCCAGAGCTTCGTCATAGCCGCCCTCTTTGCAGACCGAAAAGTCGTGATGCTCTCGCTGCCCGTCCATATGAACGGAGAATGTCAGGTACTTGCTCGGCTTGAACTGATGAATCTTTTCTTGCAGCAGCAGCGCGTTCGTACAGAGATAAATATACTTTTGGCGATCTACCAGGCCGGCGACAATTTCGGAAATTTGCGGGTGCAGCAGCGGTTCGCCGCCGGGAATGCTCACCATTGGCGCGCCGCACTCGTCCACTGCCCGGAAGCACTCCTCCGGCGAGAGGTTCTGCTTCAGAATGTGCGCTGGATATTGAATTTTGCCGCACCCGGCGCAGGCCAGATTGCAACGAAACAGCGGCTCGAGCATGAGCACGAGCGGGTATTGTTTCCGGCCCTTGAGCTTCTGCTTGAGGACGTATGTCGCCACGGTCCAAATCTGCGATATCGGCACAGGCATTGAATGCGTCTCCAGAATTCACGAACGCGAATTCTCTTTCGCTTTTTACCATTTTTGCTGCCATAATGTCAATAGGGCCGCAAACCTGGCTCAAGAATTCGCCGGTTTCGATCCCCGAAGTGGCGCCGGTGCGGCAGCAAAGCTAGTGCGTAGAACCCCCGTCCAGGAACGCAGCAACGACACGGTCCAGCAGATTCTTGCGGCAACTTCAGTGCTGCTGGAACAGAAGCCTTTGGATGAGGTTACGACCAGCCGCATCGCGGCGGAAGCGGGTATTTCCATAGGCGGCCTGTATCGCTTCTTCCCCGATAAACAGGCGATCCTCGATGCGATTGCGGTGCGCGCCATGGAGGAATTCCAGACAGGCTTGGAACAGGAATTGAGTCAATCGTTCCCGGAGGACGGAACGGCGCTGCTCGCGCTTGTGATCGACGCCTATATTCGGTTCCTCGACGCGAGGCCGGATTTCCGAACTATCGCGTTTGGCCACCACATCAGCCCGTCAACCCGCCGCCGCCAGGTTCAACCAGACATCGGCCCGTCCGGACTCATTAAGAACTTCATGATGAATCTGCTGGGAGTGACGGAAACGGCGGAACTCGATATCAGATTGAGGATCGCCAGCGAAGCCGGCGAGCGTTTGATTACTTATGCGTACGAGCAAAGTCCTGACGACCGGAAGATCGTGGTCGAGGAAATGAAACGGCTGCTCGCGGGCTATCTGTTCGGGTAAAAGCCGAGTGCATTCGCGCCGGCGTGAACGCCGCGTTGGGACGGACCAACTCCTTATGCCTTACCGCACGATTTGTAAATCGCTGTAATCAGCTTCATATCGCGAAGGCCCTCTTCGCCCGATGTCTTCGGTTGCTTGTCGTCGAAGACGCATTGCGCAAAGTAGTCGGCTTCTCGCTGAAACTGATGGGGCGACGGATCGTTCGTGGTCTGATCGATCGGCGGCTGGCCTTCGACTTCGGCCCTGATCCGGAGGCCATCGTAGTTGAACGCGGGCTCAACATGCAGATTGCCCTTTGAACCATGCACTCGATACCATCCATTCGAATTGGCTCCATAGGTCGTGCTGCAACTCGCGAGAATTCCGGACGGAAATTTCAACGTCCAGACGAGATTCTCGTCGACCTGATCGAAACGCCCGTCATGATCGATCACCGATGAGTATCCGCTCACCGCCACGGGTTCCTCTCCGGTCAGATAGCGGCACGCGTTCAAGCAATAGATTCCAACGTCCATCAACGGCCCGCCGCCGGCCATTTTCTTGTTCAACCGCCACTCGCCCTTTTTGATATTGAAGCCAAACGTGCTCTCGATCAATTCCACGGTTCCAAGCTTCCCGTCTCGAATCATCTCGATGGCGCGGAGATTGGTCGGCTCATACTGGCAGCGGTAGGCGATCATCAGCTTCTTATTCGCCCGCTCGCATGCGTCGATCATCGCCTGGCAATCGCCAACACCGGTCGCCATCGGCTTCTCGCACAGAACGTGTTTGCCCGCCTTGGCTGCCCGAATCGTATACTCGGCATGCATATTGTTGGGCAGCGCGATGTAGACGGCATCGATGTCCTTGTTATCGGCGATGGAGTCATAGTTTTCGTAGTTGTAAATATTCTTCTCCGCCACGCCGTACTGCGCCGCGACCTTTAACGCTTTGTCACGATGGCCGCTTACCAGAGCTGTAATTTTCGCGCGATTCGAAATCTTGACTCCCGGCATGAACTGGCCCATTGAGATACGCCCCAGCCCGACGATGCCGTAGTTGAGCCGCCGGCCCGTGTCCTGCTGCAACGCATGTGCCGATTCCTCGCTCGCCAATGCTATCCCGGCCCCAACCAGATGAGCAAATTCTCTTCGCGTGAAATTCATCGAACGTCTCCTTCGACAAAGTATCTCAATTTCAAAGCAATGAACAATTGGTTGCGGCCAAACTTATGTCCGCCGATGCGGTCGCCGATAATTGCAGATGAACTCTTCCGAGAACAAACAGATCAAATGTCTATCTCTGAGGTAAGTCTTGGCGGGCGGCCTCAACGGTGTTGGAAGGTTCACCGGCGGCGACTCTGCGCTTTGTCGAGCTTGGTTTGCTGGTTGTCTTTTTTTCGGCTACATCCTCCGCAGTAGCGGCGTCCCCGCCAGCGCCATTAGCGACATCTTTCGCAACGTCGGCTTTCACCGCATGGTCGGCTTCTTTCGTGCTTGCATGCGTGCCGGCCCCTAAGGAAATAATTTTCACGCGTACGCGGTGAACGCCAAATTTTATTGCAGACGCTTCACTCGGCATGTAAATATCCAGCCGTCTTCCCACAATTTTGGCTCCAGTGTCCGCAACTACGTACTCGCCCGAATACCGGCCTGCCCGTTTGATTTTGATGCGTGTGCCAAGTGGCAACACATCGGGATCGGCGGCAACGATATGCCGGTGCGTGTATTCTCCAGACGCAGTGATGCCGTGGTCTGAATAAGCAGTCGCGGTGTATGTGCCATTTAGGTTGTCGCGACCAAACAAGGAGGTGCTTACGAGCAACAACAAAAATAGTATTAGATTTGACCGCATGGATTAGCTCCCGCACTGTAGGTTTGCGGCTTAGCCGGCGATTCCGGCACTTAACGCCGCCTTTATGCGTTCACCTATACAAATAGATCCAGCGCCCGCGACAAGTGCATCACGTATATCCTGCCCAGTACTGGGCTTTAATTACATAAACGTAAGTTAGGTAACCATTTTGGACAGCTGAGGCGGGGGTTTCGCGATAATCGAGTTTGGGACATTCACAACAAGTTTCCCCGGCTCGACGCGTGGCGTATTCCGTATTACACCAGGTGGCGAGCGGCGGTTACGCCACGGATCTTCTTCTCGAAGAGGCTGCCAATCTTACGTCCCGTGATGCAGGACTGGCTTCACAGCTTGTGTTTGGCTGCTTGCGATACCAGCTTCAACTCGATTTTCTGATCGGGCATTTCTCGCGCCGGAATCCGGACAACCTGGATGAGGCGGTTCGCATACTGCTTCGCCTGGGGATCTTTCAACTTCGCTATTTAGATCGCGTTCCCGCTCATGCGGCGGTCCATGAATCTGTGGAACTCGCAAAGAAACACCGACGGGGCGCGGCAGGATTGGTCAATGCAGTCCTGCGAAAGGTGACTCGACGAGCAGTTCCATGGCCGGATCAAGCTACTGAACTGTCGTGTCCTGCTTGGCTACTGGAGCGGTGGACGCGTCACTTTGGACGCGAGCCGGCTCAGGCAATTGCGCGGGCAGCGCTGACCGAACCGGCAAGGTATATACGGGTTCCGGCGGGCATGGAACCGCCGGCAGCCTTGATGATCGAACAAACCGATGTGCCGGGTTGCTTTCGTGTGATTGAGGGAACAACTGGCCGCCTGAGATTTCAAGACATTGGATCTCAGTCAGTCGTTCCACATCTCGGTCTCCAACCGGGGCAAACGCTACTCGATCTCTGTGCAGCCCCAGGCAACAAGACAGTTCAGGCCCTGGAAGCACCTGTTCATGTGATCGCCTGTGACATCAGCTGGCGAAGGATAAGCGAAATTCCTGCGGTGTGCCCCCGGGTCGTGTTGAACGCCGAAATGCCGCTCCCGTTTAGAAGCCGCTTCGATCGCGTATTCGTCGATGCTCCTTGTTCAGGAACGGGAACTCTTGCACGTAACCCGGAAATCAAATGGCGCGTCAGAACCGAAGATCTGCTTAGGCTTCAGAGCACTCAAATTGGAATTCTCAAAAGAGGTTTGGGGCAGTTGGCCGCGGGGGGCCTCCTCGTCTATACAACTTGTTCTCTCGAAAGGGAAGAGGACGAGGATGTCGTACGAACGGCTCTGGCGGACGTAGAAGGAGCCAATTTGATCTCGGAAAACTGGCGTTTGCCGGGCCGGGACGAAGGCGACGGATTTTATACAGCCGTGATAACATCGAACAAACGCGCGGTGACTGGCTGATTTTCTGTGGTGGAGTGTGACTTTCAGGCTGAAAGTCGTAAATTGGTTACGTGGTTCAAATTGTCCCATCCATTCTCGCGGCGGACTTCGCGCGTTTGGGCGAACAAATCCGGACTGTAGAACAAGCCGGCGCCCAAATGATTCACGTGGACATCATGGATGGACATTTCGTGCCCAACCTGACCATGGGACCACCTGTTACCGAGTCGCTGCGGAAAGTCACGCGGCTAAAGATGGATCATCATCTGATGATCGAGGACCCGGATACCTATGCGCCGGCTTTCATTAAGGCCGGAGCCGACTGCGTGAGCGTCCACTATGAGGCCTGCCGCAACCTGAACCGCACGTTGAACATGATCCGCGACGAAGGGGCGAAGGCCGGGGTGGTAATCAACCCTCACAGTACTGTTGCCCTGCTCGAAGATGTTCTGGATATAGTAGATTACGTTCTTGTGATGAGCGTAAATCCCGGCTTCGGCGGCCAGGAGTTTATTCCCAGATCCCTTTGGAAGGTGCGGCAACTGGATCGCGCCCGGCAAGAGCGCGGTCTTAACTTCGCAATCGAAATCGACGGCGGAATCAACGCCGAAAATGTCGCGGAAGCCACCCGCGCCGGCGTGAATTGGGTCGTAGTGGGATCTTCGGTATTCGGCAAATCCGACCCCGGCGCAGCTTACCGGGACCTGCAACAAAGAGCCGAAGAGTCGCTGATGGTGAAGGTGTAAATGAAGATGTTGTTTCCGGCAGAATCACTGAAGAAAGCACTGGTCGCGGCGGCGGCGCTCGCATTGCTCTCGTCATGTATACACAAAAAATACGAGACGCCGATCACAAAAGACACGCAGCAGCCAGACAAGGTCTTGTTCGATAAGGCAATGCACGATATCGAGCACGGCCGGTACGAAGTAGCCCGCATCGAGCTCAACACCTTGATGAACACCTACGAATCGAGCGAATTTCTCGCCAAGGCCAAACTCGCGATTGCCGATAGCTGGTTTCGCGAAGGCGGCGCCAACGGCATGGCGCAGGCGGAAGCCGAGTATAAAGATTTCGAGCTGTTCTATCCGACGATGCCCGAAGCATCCGAAGCTCAGCATAAAATCTGCATGATCCATTACAAGCAGATGGACAAACCGGACCGCGATCCTTTGGAGGCGATTCGTGCCGAGACGGAGTGCCGCAACCTCCTGACGCAGTATCCGAACAGTAAATATGCTCCGGCCACGGCGCAAATTCTCCGGAACGTTCAGGAAGTGCTGGGCCAGCACGAATTCACAGTCGGCGACTTCTACTTTCATCGCGGCGCTAATCCGGCGGCGGCCAACCGCCTGAGCTACGTGGCCGATCAATATCCTCTGTTCAGCCAAGCCGACGACGCGCTATTTGAAGCTGGCCAGTCGTATCTCAACATGGGGCCGCGATTCCGCCAGAACGCCGCGGCGGATTTCACGCGCATCGTGCGCGAGTATCCGTTGAGCGACCGGGCCGACGCCGCAAAAAAGGCGCTACAGGACCTGGAGATGCCGGTGCCGGAAGCAGATCGCGCCGCCGCGGAACGTGAGAAATATGACATCGAGAACTATAGGAAGCCATCAATATTGTCTGAATCGATGGGCTTCATGCGACGAGGGCCTGATGTCAGCGCCGCGGCTAAAGCCGGCCAGCCGGCGATGGATAACGTGCTATTCCCCATTCCGGCGAGTGTTCCCAAGGCAAACAATGGCGAAACCGCAGCCAACACCGCCGCTGGTGGAACTACCGATGTAAATGGCAGTATCGTTAGCGATCCCACGAAGCTGGAGCAGAGCAAGGACGCGCGGAGTCTTCCGGCCGCAACCGGCGCGGCAACCAGCAAGGCGGCTGCGGCAAACGCGCAGGCTGTGCCGAGCAATCACGAAGCGGATTTGAAGAAGGCTCGCGAAGAGGCTAAGAAGAGAGCGAAGAAGCACCGCAAGAAGAAAGTAGCTCCGCAGGAACAGCAGCAGGAAGCGACGCCCGCCGCGCAGAACACGCAACCGGAGGCGGCTGGCGCGCAGCAGTCGCAACCACAGGCGCAATGAGCCGCATCCTGCTTGCGGACGACAGCCAGCAAGCCTTGCGTCTTGGGGAGCAAATTCTGACGGGGGAGGGCCTGCAAGTTGTTAGCGTCACCGATGGCGCCACGGCGTTGCGCCGCTTGCACGATGCCGACCCCGATGTGCTGATTACAGACGTTTTTCTGCCCACGAAGAATGGGTTCGAGCTGGCCCGCTACATTAAGGCGCAGCCCGAGCAAAAACACGTTCGTGTGGTCTTCGCCGCGGGCGTTGCGGACCAATTCGATGAGCAGGACGCAAAGAACGCCGGAGCCGAAGCCATTTTGCGCAAACCGTTCGAGGCATCCGCTCTGCTGGCCGCCATACGGCCACTGCTTGCACAAGCAAAAGCAGAGCGCGAAAAGCAAGCCGGATCGCAGGGACGGTTCGAACGCTCGACCATACGGGCAGCCGTAACGCTTGCAATCGACAGTGCAATGCCGGTCATGATCGAAGAAATGACCGAGCGCGTGATGTTAGCGCTCTCCCAGCAGCGCGTGCCCGTGCCGGCAGCGAGCACTACCGGCGCCGAACGGAAGAGCGCCAGCGCCCCGGCCGAAAGTGCTCCCCCTGCCGAGCCTGCCTCGCAAGCCATCGGCGACCAGCGGTAGTTCCGAAACAGTCCGGCCATCAGACGTCGCGTAAGAT
Organism: Bryobacterales bacterium KBS 96; assembly: GCA_000381625.1. Taxonomy (GTDB): domain Bacteria; phylum Acidobacteriota; class Terriglobia; order Bryobacterales; family Bryobacteraceae; genus KBS-96. The sequence goes on along the minus strand of KB906767.1, from coordinate 2,676,993 downwards.
GAGCGTAGGGTCATGGTGCTTTTGGGCACAGCGGTGCTTTCGCACAGTGATGCTTTGGCTCATGACTGCGGGGAATTTCCATGCCAGAAAATACTTTCGACGTAGTATCCAAAATCGATCTGAATGAAGTATCGAATGCCATTCAGCAGGCAACGAAAGAAATCCAGACACGGTATGATCTCAAAGACTCAAAGTCGAGTATTGAGCTGAATGAAAAAGAAAACAAGATTCTGCTGGCGAGCTCGGACGAGTATAAGCTCAAGTCGGTCACCGAGATTCTGGGTCAGAAACTGGTGAAGCGCGGGGTGCCGCTGAAGGGCCTACAGTATGGGACAATCACGCCGGCATCGCATAGCAGTGTACGCCAGGAAGTGACACTGCAGCAGGGGATTTCCACCGAGAAGGCAAAAGATGTTGTTAGAACGATCAAAGACAGCAAGCTGAAGGTGCAGGCCTCGATTCAGGGCGATTCCGTGCGCGTGAGCGGCAAGGATCGCGACGTACTGCAGCAGGCGATCGCGTTGCTGAAGGCGAAAGATTTCGGAATCGATATGCAGTTCACGAATTACCGGAGCAACTAGGCCGGAATGTCGCGACGGATTGAGAGCCTTTTCCTGCCGGGAGCCGCTGGTAAGCTGGAGGCCATTCTCGAAGAACCGGAAGAAGGCGAACCGCTTGAGGCAGCGCTCGTCTGCCATCCGCACCCCCAACACGGCGGCACAATGCACAACAAAGTGGTCCACCGCCTGGCGCGAGGATTACGCAAAACAGGCTGCGTGGTGCTGCGTTTCAACTTCCGGGGGGTGAATTTGAGCGAAGGCGAATATGGCCACGGCATCGGCGAAACAGACGATGCACGAACAGCGTTGTGGGAATTGCGGAATCGCTATGCTCATCTTCCCGCGCTTGTGGCAGGATTTTCGTTTGGATCGCGCGTTGCGCTGAGGCTGGCGGCAAGCGATCCGGGGCTGAGCAGGGTAATCGCCGCCGGCTTTCCAACGAAATATCCGGATCGCGAGTTTGTTTACGAGGTCGGCATTCCTAAGTACTTCATCCAAAGCACTCATGACGAATTCGGTCCACGGTCTGAGCTTCAGGAATTCTTCGACTCATTACCCGAGCCGAAGGAACTGACCTGGGTCGACGCTGATGATCATTTTTTCAGAAACAGCCTGGATGTGTACGAGCGGGAGATTTTGCGAATTGGGAATGCACGCCAGGGCATTGCGTCGAAGTAGCGGGCGGCTTTCCAAATGACCCGCGTAATAACGTGCGGCGGCTCCGTTTCGAATTTGCCTTCCTACAGAGTTGCATCGCGTAAGTCCTCACCCTTGGAACTCTACATTTCGGAATCTGTGATGTTGTGGCGCACGATTCATCGTGCTGGCGGGTAGTTTACTGCCCCCTTGCCGGCAAACTGAAGTTCGCGGCAGCACGCTGAAGCATGCGCCACCCAATGCACAGTCACGCAGGGCGCTGCCCGCAAAGCTTAAGTGAATGATATTGTGCTTACGCCGTTGTTGCCGCGGGCCCGACGTTGTTCTCGAAACTGACGGCCGGGTTGTACGTCAGCATGCGGCTACAGCTTTCACAATGCATGATCCGGTCACCCTTTTTTAAATCCTGTACGAATTGGGGCCGCAGCGTAATCATGCAGGCACTGCAGTGTCCGTCGGTTGCATCGGCGACGACGCTGCCATGCGTCTTCCTGCGGATGCGTTCGTAGTCGGCATAGAATTTGGGATCCATCCGGCTCACAATGTCTTTCCGCTCTGCTTGCACTTCCATTAATTGTTTCCGATCGGCTGCGATCCGCTCGCGCACGCGCGCTTTCTCTTTTTCGATTCGCTCGGCTTGCTGCTTGAGCTCGGATTCCGCGGTTTTCAAGCTCTTCTCCAGCGGCTCCGATTGCTCCATAAAATCGAGGATTTTGTCCTCACCCTTCCGAATCTCGGTTTCGCACCAGCCGATTTCGCTTTGAAAAGCGCGGTACTGCTCGTTGGTTTTCGCCTGAAGCATCTGATCTCTGAGTTTTGAGATCTTCTGCTCGTGAACCTGGATGTCGCCTTCGAGCTTCTTTCGATCTCGCTGGTTTGCCGCGAGCGCGGCACGATCGGCTTCCAGCCGGCGATTGTGCGCTTCCAGCTTTCTTTCAATTTCCGCGAGTTGTTTGGGAAGGGTAGCGACCTCGAGTTCGAGACTCGCGGTCTTACTGTCCAGCGATTGTAGCCGGACCGCAAGCGCAAGTTCATCAACCATCTATTTCATGATCCTAGCACGCAGGCCGACCAGCCGCCGACCAAAGGCATCCCGGGCAAGGCGAATTTCATCGATTCCAAGCCAGCTCGCGGCCAGCGCAAAACTGGCAACTCCGATCGGCAACGAGACCGCAAGATTCGCCAGGTCGGCCCACCGAGATTGCCCCAGCCAGTGCGTGAAGTAGATGTTACAGAGCCAGACCGGCGCGGCCATGATAATCGACGCAGCGCCCACGCGCAGAAAACGATTCATCAGATAACGGCCCTCAATTCCACCAATGCGCCTGCGCAAGATGTAAATTAAGATGACGAACGCCGCCATGGCGACGGCGGATGTCGAGAGCGCAAGGGCCGCGATGCCCAAATGAAATTTTCTGAGCAGCACCTCGGCGAATGAGATGTTGATGCCAATGGAGCACAAACTCACGTACATGGGCGTCTTCGCGTCGGTCAGCGCATAGAAGGCGGGGTTCAGCACCTTGGTAGCGGCATAGCCAACGAGCCCCACTGAATAGCACGAGAGCGCCAGCGCGGTTTGCTGGGTATCGTAAATCTGGAATTTTCCAGCTTGAAATACCGCTCCGATAATCGGCGAGCCGAGAAGGATGAGACCAATGGACGATGGGACGGTCATCATAAAGATGAGGCCGAGCGATCGCGAGACAGTACGGCGGAACTCGCCATAGTCGTTGGCGGCGACGCTTCGAGACACGCTGGGCAAAATCGCCGAGGCGAACGATACGCCGAAGATGCCAAGCGGGAACTGCATGAAGCGGAACGCATAGGCGAGCCAGCTTACAGGGCCGTCGGCGCCACGAACGGGGTCGGAGATCTGTGAAGCGAAGTTTGTGTTCACCAGCACGTTAATCTGCACCGCGGCGCTACCCACGATGGCGGGAATCATTAAGCGAAAAATTTTCCGCAACCCGGGATGGCGCCAATCGATTTCGAAGTGGAACCGGAAACCGAGGCGGCGCAGGCTGGGAATTTGCCAGGCAAGCTGAAGAGCGCCGCCCAGAACGATGCCGTAGGCCATTCCCTCGATCGGCAGGATGCCCAGGCGCGGTCCCAGCCAGAAGCCGAGCACGAGGCCAAAAACGACCGAGCCGAGGTTAAAGAACGTGGACGCCATCGCCGGCACGCCAAATTTGTCGCAAGCGTTCAGCATCCCCATGGCTTGCGCGGCCAGCGCAACCAGCAGCAGAAACGGAAACATGATCCGCGTCATGCGTACCGCAAGTTCGAACTTGCCTGGCACTTGCGCGTAACCAGGCGCCAGCAGCCACACTAACTGCGGGCTGAAGAGAATGCCGGCGAGGCAGAAGAGTCCGACAAACATCAGGATGGCCGCGCCGACGAGATTAGAAAGACGCTCCGCCGCCTTCCGGTCGCCGCTCGCCAGAGAGGCGGCAAATATGGGAACGAACGCGGAGGACAGCGCGCCTTCGGCAAATAGATTCCGCGTCAGATTCGGAATGCGAAAACCCAGCAGGAAGGCGTCGTAAGCGAGGCCGGCGCCGAACTTCTGGGCCATCACCATTTCGCGAATCAGCCCGGTGATCCGGCTGAGAAAGATGGCAATAGAGACAACGCCCGCCGACCGCGCGACCTTTGCAGATTCCGATCTTTTCACACTATCCGTGGGCATCCTGCTTTTTTAAACGGCGCACTGCATGGCACGATTGGGGCGGCGGCAGTCGTATTCACAGTTTAGGACCCTCATCTTATTGGTTCCGACAGGGGGAACAGCTAAATTATGAATGTGCGGCAACATTGGGAGAAGGTCTACGGGACTAGAGCGCCAGACCAGGTGAGTTGGTTCCGCCCCCATCTGGAGACTTCGCTCACGCTAATTGAACGCGCCACGCGGGGTGATAGAGATGCATCAATCATTGATGTAGGCGGCGGCGCATCGACTCTGGTTGACGACCTGCTTGAACGGCAGTACCGGAATATCACGGTCGCCGATATTTCGCAAACCGCTCTTGAGGTCGCGCGGAAACGCCTCGGGAAAGCCGCGGAATCCGTTCGCTGGCTGCAGGCAGATGTCACGCAAACGGTTTTTCCGGCCCATTCCTACGATGTCTGGCATGATCGCGCGGTCTTTCACTTCCTGACGAAGCCAGAAGATAGGATTGCTTATGTCCGGAATGCCGCATTGGCGGTAGAACCAGGCGGGCATGTGATTGTCGGCGCCTTCGGCCCTGAGGGGCCGACGAAATGCAGCGGCCTTGACGTCATGCGATATGATGCCGAATCCCTTCATGGAGAATTCGGGCCGCACTTCCGCTTGGTCGAAAGCTTACAGGAATTGCACGATACGCCGTTTGGGACAACGCAGCAGTTTCTATACTGCTATTGCGCGGTGGAACAATAGCGGTCTGTGTCCGCCGCTTTGCCGCTTTTCCACGACTGGAACCGATGCCCAACAATACTAATGTCCCGCTTCTGAACCACCCCGTGAAGGAAGAATCCGCATTTACCGCGGGCAATCTGATGGAGAGTGTCAGGCGCATACGGCAGATCCCAAACGGGGGCGTCCCCCGGCTCTGTATTCTCGAATTCGACGGAGATCTTACCGACTGGCTTGTAGCGCGGGGTCTCGCAAAACCGTTCCAATCATGGCCGTGCTTTCACACGACCATGTATGCAATTGAAGCTGAAGGCGTAATCTGCGGCATCATTCCGCGAACGATTGGCGGACCCTATGCGGTACTGATCGCCGAACAACTTGCAGCGGCGGGAACGGAACTCATCATCGGGTTGACATCGGCCGGCCGGGTATCGCCGGAATTGCCGCTCCCCTGCCTTGTCGTGGCAACGTCCGCAATTCGCGATGAGGGTACATCGTTGCATTACCTGCCAGCCGGTAAGGAGGTTGCCTGCCCAGCGCCGGTCGTCCCGATTCTTGAACGCGAACTGGCCGCGACTGACTGGACTGTTCGCTGCGGAAAGGTTTGGACAACAGACGCTCCTTATCGAGAAACAAAAACGCAGCTTGAACAGTGGGCTAACGAAGGCGTTCTCGCGGTTGAGATGCAGGCTGCATCGTTGTTTGCTTTTGGCGCAGCACGAGGCGTAGCCGTTGCGGCGGTCGCGATGGTCAGCAACGCCGTGGACCAAGACGGTGAGCAGTTCGACACCGGTTCACAGCAAGATGGATTGCGGATCGTCGAGGCATGCGTCCGCGCGTTCACCGTATCCAGCCGCATTTCGAAAAGCTAATAACTTAATTCCACTGACGTGGGGTGAAAGAGATCCCTATGGAACAGTTGAGCGCCTGTGGTGGACATGATCGGAAAACGAGTAGGATGAAAGCTCAAGTACTTCTTTCCCGGAGGCGCCGGGGGTGTAACGAGGTTGTTAAATGAGCGTGCACTGCTGTTCCGCCGAACGTCCTGAACGAACTGACATCCGTTACCGGCGGGTGTTGTGGGCTGCCCTAGCCATCAATGGAATCATGTTCCTAGTTGAAATAGTCGCCGGATTGATGGCCGGCTCGGTTTCGCTTCAAGCCGATGCTCTCGACTTTTTGGGCGACGTCGCAAATTATGGTATCAGCCTGTTCGTCATCGGCATGGCCTTACGTTATCGTGCAAAGGCTGCGCTGCTTAAGGGCGCGACAATGGGCCTATTCGGGCTTTGGGTGATCAGCGCGATTATCTGGCATGCTGTTTATGGAACCCTGCCGCGTGCGGCGACCATGGGTAAGGTTGGGTTCATGGCGCTTGTCGCGAATGGAGTCGTCTTCGCGTTGCTGTGGACCTCCCGGAAGGGTGACAGCAATATGCGTTCGGCTTGGCTGTGCTCACGGAATGACGTGATCGGGAACCTTGCTGTGTTGCTTGCTGCTGTTGGTGTTTTCGGCACTGGCACTGGCTGGCCTGATGTGGTCGTTGCTGCAATTATGGCGGGTCTTGGGTTGCAGAGCGCAGTTCAGGTGATGCGGCATGCACTTGAAGAGCTACGGCTCGAAAAGCCTCGCGAGCAAATTCTCAGCGAGGTCCGTCACTGAAAAGCCGCCATTCACCGTCACGGCGACATTGCGATAGTTGCTGCGGCCGGCGCGGCCGTCCTTATCGTAATCTTACTGTCCGGCTGTCTGCCCGTATTTTTCAAGAAAATGGGCAATGGTCATGATGCCTGTGTAGTAGTTGCTGATGCGGTACTTCTCGTTCGGCGAATGCAGACCATCGTCGGGCAAGCCGAACCCCATAAGAACGGTGGGTATGCCGAGATATTCCGCGAACTCTCCAACAATGGGAATGGAGCCGCCGCTGCGAATAAACACAGTGGGAGCTTTCAGCATTTCGCTAAAGGCTTCAGCCGCGACATGAATGGCCGGATGATCGGGATTGACGACGATCGCCGGACCGGCGCTTAGCACGCGGACCTGGATTTGAATCCCTTTGGGCGTGTTCTCACGAATCCATTGTTCAAACGCCGCCACGATCTTCTTCGGGTCCTGGTTCGGAACCAGGCGCATCGAAACTTTCGCTACGGCTTTCGCCGGAATGACCGTTTTGGCGCCGGCGCCGGTGAATCCACCCGCAATCCCATGTACTTCAAACGTTGGCCGCGCCCAGACGCGCGCCAGAACGGATTGATCCGGCTCGCCCGTCAATTCGGCGGAACCGACTTCATTGTCCAGGAACTCTTTTTCGGAGAATTTTAATCGTTTCCAACTCTCGACCTCGGCAGGAGCGGGAGCGGTAACATCGTCGTACACGCCGGGTATTTGAATCCGGCCGTCGGCGCCCTTCGCCTTCGCGAGCAACTCGATTAAGCCATAAACGGCGTTGGGCGCAGCTCCGCCATAGACGCCGGAGTGCAGGTCGCGGGCAGGTCCCCGCGCTTCGACCTCCATGTACATGAGTCCGCGCAGTCCCACGCACAGAGTGGGAACGCCGTCGGCAAATAGCTCTGTATCGGACACGAGCGCAACGTCGGCATTCAACTTCTCTTTATTTTTAGGAACGTGCTCGGAGATCGATTCGCCGCCGACCTCCTCCTCGCCTTCGATTAGAAACTTAACATTGACCGGAAGTTCACCGTAGACCGCGAACAGCGCCTCGATAGCCTTGATGTGCATATACATCTGGCCCTTGTCGTCGCAGGCTCCACGCGCGTACAAGTTCCCATCGCGTTCCGATGGTTCAAACGGCGGTGTAGACCAGAGTTCCAGGGGATCGGGCGGCTGCACGTCATAATGTCCGTAACAAAGCACGGTCGGCTTGCCTGATGCATGTAGCCAGTCGCCGTAGACCAGCGGGTGTCTGCCGGTCGGGATCACTTCAATGTGCTCAAGACCCGCTGCTTTCATTTGTTGGGCGACGAAATCGGCGGCGCGCCGGACGTCCTGCCGATGTTCCGGAAGTGTGCTGATGCTCGGAATGCGCAAAAAGTCCTTCAATTCATTCAGCAAACGCGTCTGGTTTTCACGCACAAAGTTGTCAACGGCGCAAGGCAATGAATTTCCCCTTGAATTCTTAATTATAGGCGTCGTACCATCGTCGCCGGAACATGAAGCGACGAACATTTCTGAAGAATGCGGCAGTATTGCTGCCCGCCGCTCGTTTATCGGCGCGCGAGCGTGAAATCTCCTGCAATGTCGCCGTTATCGGCGGCGGAACGGGCGGGTTTGCGGCGGCGCTTGCCGCTCTGCGAAACGGCATGCGCGTTGTGCTTACCGAAGAAACAGACTGGCTGGGCGGACAGTTAACCGCTCAAGCGGTCCCTCCCGATGAGCATCCCTGGATTGAAGAGTTCGGCTGCACGCGATCGTATCGCGCCTACCGGAATGCCGTGCGTGAGTATTACCGGCGTCATTATCCGTTGACGACCCAAGCGCGCGACCGCTGGAATCTCAATCCCGGTAACGGTTCGGTTTCGAGGTTGACGCATGAGCCTCGCGTATCGGTGGCGGTGCTCGAAGAATTCCTCGCTCCGTATGCGGGCAGCGGGCAGCTAATCGTTCTTTACCGCAGAATACCCGTTGCCGCCAGCGTGGATCGGGACCGAGTCACGAGTGTAACGGTCCGAGACATAGAAACCGATGAACGGCAAACGATCTCGGCGCGATATTACATCGATGCTACGGAAACGGGCGAACTGCTGCCATTGACGAAGACCGAATTTGTGACGGGTTCCGAGGCGCAGTCGAAGACAGGAGAGCCACACGCCTCGAACGAGGCTAGGCCAACGAACGTCCAGTCGTTCACTTACTGCTTTGCGATGGATTATCGGGATGGTGAGGAGCACACGATTGACAAGCCGCGCGATTACCAGTACTGGCGGGATTATGTGCCAAAACTCCAGCCGCCGTGGACAGGGAAGCTCCTGTCGTGGTCGTGCCCGAATCCGCAAACGCTCCAGAAGCGCGACTTATTTTTCGACCCGCGAGCCGAAACGTCCGATGGGCATGGATTGAATCTCTGGATCTACCGGCGAGTTGCCGATCCCGCCAATTTCGTTCCGGGCGCGTATGCGAACGGCATCACGCTGGTGAACTGGCCTCAGAACGATTACTGGCTCGGCGACCTACTGTCTGCGTCATCCGCTGAACGGGAACACCGTCTCCAGCAGGCGAAACAATTGAGCCTTTCGTGGTTGTACTGGATGCAGACCGAGGCGCCTCGCGAAAACGGAGCACAAGGCTGGAAGGGATTGCGGCTTCGCAAGGACATCGTGGGAACGCACGATGGGCTGGCAAAGTATCCGTACATTCGCGAATCGAGGCGTATTGAAGCTGATTTCACTATTCTTGAACAACACGTGGGGACGGAAGCCCGGATGAAGGAGACCGGAAAATCGCGCGAGGAAGTAACTGCGGCCGCTTTTTCCGATACGGTCGGAATCGGTTGCTATCGCCTGGACTTGCACCCGTCGACGGGAGGCGATAACTATATCGACGTCAGCTCTCTGCCGTTTCAGATTCCGATGGGCGCCCTGATTCCGAAACGCGTCGAAAATTTACTCGCCGGCTGTAAGAATCTGGGCGTCACGCACGTAACTAACGGGTGTTATCGCCTGCATCCGGTGGAATGGAACATTGGCGAAGCGGCTGGAGCGATCGCGGCGCATGCCATCAAAACAAAAGAGACGCCGCGCGGCATTCGCAAAAGCGAATCGAAGCTGGCGGACCTGCAGCGAAGTTTGCGCCGGCAGGGTTTCGAGCTAACCTGGCCGCAGATACATCCGGTGTAAAAAAAGTGGTTGGGTTCCAGAATAATGGTTGCTGACGTTCCCGGCTCAGATTCAAGGCTTAGATGCGAACGAGCTCATCTTGCTGTTCACCGGTCACTTGGGCAAAGCCGTCTCCGACATACACGTTGACTTCGGACCGGATACCAAATTCCGGGAGGTAGATGCCGGGCTCCACGGAGAAACACGTATTTGCGATGATCCGCCGCTCATCGTGCGATTCGAAATTATCCATGTTGGCCCCAGTACCATGCACTTCCGTGCCGATGCTATGGCCGGTGCGATGAAAGAAATATTCGCCGAAGCCGCACTCTTCGATATAACTTCGCGCCGCATCATCCACTTCGAAGCCTCGAAGTGGACGCTCCGCCTGCACTTTCCCGATGACGTAATTGCAGGCTCGCCGTCGCGCATCTTTCACGACCTCGAACACGGTGAGCACTCGTTCGGGAACGGGCCGGCCGCAGAACGCCGTCCAGGTGACGTCGTAATAGACGGCATCCGCCTGCTTCAACTTCGCCCACAAATCGATGAGCACGAGGTCACCCCCCTGAATATGCGAGTGGCGATCGCGGGATGGTTCGTAGTGCGGGTTCGAAGCGTTTGCGTTCACGCCCACAATGGGTCCGTGATCCGTCGCGAGGCTGAGTTGATCGAAGCGGCGCAAGATGAATTGCTGAACATCGAACTCGGTTATCGATACGCCGGTTTCGAGCCTCTGACGGACAAGGTCGAATGCCTCCGCGCGCACCTTGTCGACCCGCTTGCCCGCCTCGATATGGCTTTCGTATTGAGCTTGCGTCCAGCGTGCTTCGAATTCCTGGACGAGATCGGCCGAACTCACTACCTCGACCCCGCAAGCGCGCACGAGTTCCAAAGTTCCGGCATCGACCATCGATACGTACGGAATGGCGCAATCCGGCGAATACTGCATTGCAATCCGCGTGGCGCCCGCCAGCAATGCACGCAGTTTGGCCTGTTGATCGGACCAGCGCGAATAGCTCTGTTTGATGCCTGGAACAGTATCTAGCGATCCGCTTTCAATGCTGTGGACGAGCTTTCGCGGATCGCCGGATGCAGGAATGAAGTAATACCAGCGGCGTGTTACCTCCATGGATGGCGGCAGCGAGAGAATCCGATACGCGAGCGGGTCACGGCGATGGTGGTCGAAGAACAGCCAACCATCCAGTTTCGCCTGGAGCAAAGCTTCCTGGATTCGTTCGATGAGCATCTCAGCCGATTGTACGATTGCGCTGGATCAGCGCCGTTCGACCATGGCGAGTTCGTTGGCGGTGGGAGCGGGTGTCAGCAGGCTAATTACAATTAGACTGGCCAGGGAGAAGAAAAGAGCGGGATAGATGGCATCCAAATCGGCTTTGAATGGCAGAAGCCGTGGAGCATGCTGCTGCAGCAGTTTCCATACGACTGTGATTCCCGTCCCAAGCACAATCGATGTCACGGCTGCTTGTTTCGTTGTCCGCTTCCAGAAGAAGACAGCCATCACGGCGGGGGTTACCGCCGCTCCGTAAATTGTGTACGCGTAGAGCGACGCCTCCAGCACGGATTCAAACTGCGTAGCTTGCAGCAGAGCGAAACAACCTAACAGGACAACGATAACGCGAGAAACAATGAGGGTCTGGCGCTGCGTCGCGTTTGGGTTGATAAACCGCTCGTAGACGTCGTGAATCAAGTTCGTGGCGGGCGAGAACAGATAATTGTTGGCCGTGGAAACGACCTTGGCGAATACGCCGCCGAGCAGGACGGCGCCGAGGAGCGGCGGCAACGCTTGCCGCGCCGCAAGAGGAATAATTTCGCGTGGCCGGTTCGTTTTCAAAGTAGCGCTCGCGATGACCGCCAACATCACAAGCAACGTTTCGAGGATTACGGTGCCAACAATCCAGCCGTAAACCGAAAGGCGCGCATCCCGCTCAGATTTCGCGGAGAAGAACTTCTGGTACATCCCCTGGTTGCCGATCAGCAGGAGCATGGTGGGCAAAAGCAGTTGCAACGCTTCGAGGAAGCTCAGGTTTCCGAGAGGTTGAAAGTGCGTGGGCGGAAGCGCGGCGTGAACGGCGGACCAACCTCCGGTGTGCGCGAGCAGCACGGGAACCGCGACGATCACGGTCAGCGTCACCAGCACGCCGATAAACAGATCGAGATACGCGATGGAAGCCATTCCCGCGGCCGCCGTAAACGCAATGACGAATGCCGCGATGATGTAGCGTCCCGTCGTGCTCGCGATATCGGGAAATATCAAGTGGAGGATGTCTCCTCCGCCAATCAGTTGATAACTCGTGATGACCGTATAGGAAATGACAATGGCAATGGTCGCGAGCACGCGAGCCGTCGCATTATACCGGGCTTCAAGGAGATCGGGTACGGTGAATTGCGCGAAGCTACGTGCCCTGCCTGCAATCAGGGCGATAATGACGAGGCCGAGCCACCCCCCCGCCGGCTGCCATAAAGCGGCAAATCCGTTGCGGTACGCATTCTCAGCGCCGGCCAGCAGACTGCCGGCGCCGATCCAGGAGGAGAGCAGCGTGAACACGAGAACGGGCCAAGGAAGGCTTCGACCCGCAACAAGGAAGTCTGCTTCGTTCTTGACACTTCGAGTTTTATAAACAGTGACGGCGCAAAGAATCAGCACCACGACGGAGATGGTGATCGCGTAAATCACAATCGACCATCATCGTATGCGCGGCAAGGCGAGGCAAGCTCCTGCCGAATTAAAGCAGAATCGCGCTTTCATAGATGCCGGCTATCAAAGCGTTGTAACGACTTCTCCGCCCGTATATTTGCCAGCGGGACGGTGAGGCATTTCGATGTGATAAAGCCTATTGCAACCGCGTCACATTTGCCGGATGGGAACTCCGCCCAATCGTTTGGAGGTTACATGTATCACCATTTGAAAAAGCTGATGTACACAGTGCGAGTAGGAACCCCGGATCCAAAATTCGGCAATATGTTGCTTGAGCAATTCGGAGGCGCAAATGGAGAACTTGCGGCAGCGATGCAGTATTCCATACAGGGTTTGAACTGCGACGATCCCGGCCGCAAAGATCTCCTGATGGATATCGGCACGGAAGAATTAAGCCATCTTGAAGTGGTGGGAACGCTTGCGCGCATGCACTTGAAGCCCATGAAGAAAAGCAGGACAGCAGCCGAGGCCGACCCTCTGGTCGCTATTGTCGGAGGCGGCGGCGTATCGCTCAACAATTCGGAGGGCAATCCCTGGACAGCCGATTATCTGAAGATCAGCGGGCAAATGGAAGTAGACCTGCGCAACAACATCGCTGCGGAGGCGCGCGCGAAAATCACCTACGAAAACCTGATTAACTTCACTGAGGATGCCGGCACCATCGACGCGTTAAATTTCCTGATGACGCGCGAAATCACGCACATGAAGGCGTTCATGCTCGCATTGGACAGCATGGGGATAGGTCCACTCACCATCGGCAAACTGCCGCCGAATCCGGAGTGGGTCAACAAATACTTCAACGATTCCACGGGCACTGGAGACGACGGTGAGACGGATCAGCGCGGTCCTTGGAACGAAGGAGGGGATTGGGAATATGTTCAGTCACCTGCCATCGAGGCATTTAAGTCCCAGGGGAATGGATCTACCCGGCACGTTTCGGAGTCTTCGGCAACAGCGGAGGCCCGTAAACCTGTTTCGCGGCGCTAGACCAGGATCGTTACACGGGGCGCTAAAAGGAGATCTGTTTCGAATCGATTCCACTGCCGCCGGGCGATTTGGCCCGGATTAGATCCTCGATGTCTCCTAGTTTGTCGCCCAGGATATTAAGCTTGCGGGCCAAGCCCTGAATTTCGGACTCTGCGCGGCGGTTGACGGCATAATCTAATTCGCCGCGCAGACGATCTTTCGTATCCTGCCGGTTTTGACTCATCATAATCACGGGCGCTTGAATGGCGGCAAGCATCGAGAGAAAGAGGTTCAAAAGGATGAATGGGTATGGGTCCCAGGCTGAGCTTCGCAATGCGATGTTAATCGCCGTGTAGATAACCAATACAACAATAAAGGCGGTGATAAAAGCCCAGGAGCCGCCAAAACGCGCTACCGAATCCGCCAGGCGCTCACCGACCGTCGCCTCTTCCTCGATCAACTCGTTGGGATTCCGGTTGGCGCGAATGCGCACGAGTTGTTGAGCCGCATGGAACTGACGCCCCAATACGGCGAGGAGATCCATTCCGGCGAGTGGCTTGCGCTGCAACAAAATAGAAATGTCTTTGCGATCGACCTCAACGCAGACAGTGTCTTCGACAGCGACGGCGCTCGTCTGATGCGGCGTTTCATCGATCATAGAAGCGAAGCCGAAAAATTCGCCGACAGCGGGCTGATCCACCAGCACTTCCTGCTGATCGTCATCGACCGTTGTGACCCGAACGGCTCCCGACACAAGAATGTATGCCTGCCCGGCGGCATCGCCGATTTTGTAGATGCGTTGCCGGGAAACGAATGTTCTTAACTCCACTTGCCCGGCCAGGACAGCCGCCTCTTCTTCGTCCAGTAGGGCGAATAGGGGAACGTGCTTAAGCACCTCGGGGTTGCATGCCATCACTCACCTCGTCGAGGCCAGTTTAGCGTGCCGAATCGCGGCTTCCGCGGCTTCATCAATTTCACTGGAAATTGTTCGTGCGGCTTATATTTTGGAACCTGAAAGCCCGCTCGCTAATGCGATGCGGCTCCGTGTCAAGACAGGCTACGCCACAGCCACGCCCGTCAGTGGGCGGGTTACGGTTATCCAAAAGCGAGAGCTCGTTTACATCTTGTAGCGGCCGAGGTCTTCATCATTCAAGCCCTCGAGCCATTTACGTAGCTCTTCGTTGTTCACTTTGTCGGACACGTTTGCTGAAGTGCGCGAGGTCTGCAACACCTTCTCTTCGACGTAAATCGGGCAGTCGTGACGGAGGGCAAGGGCAAGCGCGTCGCTCGGCCGCGAATCCACGCTGATGAGATTGCCGCTACGCTCCAGCCAAATCACAGCATAAAACGTATCGTCCCGCAGTTCGCTCACAACGACCTTCTTCATGTGTGTATCCAGACCAAGAAGCAACGTCTTGATCAAGTCGTGCGTCATGGGACGCGGCGTCGTTACCTTCTCGATTTCGAGCGCGATGGCATTTGCTTCGTATATGCCGACCCAGATGGGAAGGACCGTGTCGCCGCTGAGATCTTTCAGCACCACAATCGGCATATTGGTGACTGGATCCATCATCAGGCCACGAATTTTCATTTCCACTTCCATCGTCCCTCCAATCCCTGCAATCAGACTACTGCAAAACAACGTGCCCGGCGACGCTCTCACCGGCCAGGCTGTTCGGCCCGGCGCGGGTAACGAGGACATCCAGATAATCGCCCACCAGAGTGCGTCCCGAGTCCGGGGCGGGCAACGGCGCGTGCACGAAATTCAACGTTTTGTTCTGCGATGTGCGGCCGATCCACTGGCTGGTCGCTTTGTTGTACCCCTCTACGTGAACCTCCTCTGTCCGGCCGACATATACGGCGTTGCGCCGAATCTGGATCGCGCGCTGCTTTTCCTGCACCACGATCAGCCGGCGTGTTTTCTCGTCTTCGGGAATTTGATCTTCATACTGGAGAGCCGCCGTGTTCGGCCGCTTGGAGTACTTGAAGATAAACATCGAATCGTATTCCACGGTTCCAATTAGATCGAGTGTCTCGTCGAAATCCCGCTCCGTCTCTCCCGGGAATCCCACGATAATGTCGGTAGTGATCGCGATATCGCGGTTGACCGACTTCATCCACTCGATGCGCCGCATGTATTCGTCGCGCGTGTACTGGCGCTGCATGGCGGCCAGCACGCGGTTTGAGCCGGATTGTACGGGTAAGTGCACGTGATTGCAAAGAGCCTGGTTCCGGTCGATCGCGTCGATAATCTCTTTGACGAAATCGCGCGGGTGCGAGGTCGTAAATCGGACGCGGCGCATACCGGGAATGTTGCCCACATTTTCAAGCAAACGGGCGAAATCCCAGCCGGTTTCGGATGGGTCGCGATAGCTGTTAACGTTTTGCCCTAGCAACTGCACTTCCGTATAGCCGTGCGCGGCGAGATCCTTCGCTTCGCGCATCACGCTATCGCTGGTTCGGCTGCGCTCCGGACCACGGGTGAAGGGCACGACGCAATAAGCGCAGCTTTTATCGCAACCTTCAATGATCGTGATGTACGCGCGGTGGGGATTGTCACGGCGAGTGAAGGGTGTATCGAACGCCTCGTCCGTATCCAGGCTGAGGCCGGTAACGCGCCTGTTGCCCGCCTCAAGCTGAACCAGCATTTGTGGCAGCTTGGTGTAGCTGGCGGAGCCGGCAACCAGGCTAACGTGCGGAGCCCGCTCAAAGATGCGTTCGCCTTCCTGCTGCGCGACGCAACCGATTACCGCAAACACCTTTCCTTTTCCGGCCTCTTTTTTGAACTGCTGGAGCCGGTGAAACACCTTTTGTTCGGCTTTGTCGCGAATGCTGCAGGTGTTATAGACCACGAGCTCCGCCTGATCCGGCGTTTCAACCTGCGCGTAGCCTTGCTGGACCAGCGTGCCCACGACCTTCTCGGAATCGTGAGCGTTCATCTGGCAACCGAAGGTCTCTATGTAAAAAGTTTTCATCGACTTGCCACGAATGCCGCGTTATTACCCGTGAAGGAAATGCATTGCCCAGCCGATTCCGAAGAGGGCTACCAGGAAATAGACGAAGCACTGGATTCCATAGCGCACCCGTTCGCGGTCGGTCTTCTTTGTGACGACGCCGAGAATCACCGACGAGACAAGCGCAAACAGTATGGAAACTTCAAAATGCGTCAGATTCAGCTTCATCCCGATTAGTCCTTCTCGCCCTTCGCGATTTCCCAGGCATCCACCATGGCCAGAATATTGAGCAACCCGGCGGCGACGATCAGCTTCGAGCCGTAATCGTGAACGTGGCCGGCGGCGTCGGGCTGAGCGTAACCGAGCCAGACCGTCAGCAGATAGGCCAGGCCGCTGGCGAGATCGCCGAGAAAACCGCCCCATTGGATCAGCGTGGTTAGCAGATCGCCCCCATGTGGCTGGAACATCGGCCCGCGCATGAGCACCCCGACGAAGAAGGTCAGCAAAACACAGGCGAAAATAACGGCTGCACGCCCGCGGCGGCTCAACAGGAAATGTCCGCCGCCTGGAATCAGCCAGGCAACCAGGGTGATCACGATCGGAGAACGGTTGGGTGCGGAGGCAGAAGCCTCCTGCGTAGGAGCAGACGCCATTTCTTCAATTCTACCTTTCCAACAAATTGGACGTACCCGGCGGAGTTTGCGCGCGTCCCGCCGGATTTTTTCCGGCCAAGATCGGCTAAAATGCGACCTGCTGCGTCCTTGCGCTGAGAGAAGTCCGGAGCGGCGGTTCGCTTACCAGCGTTTCGATCACCGCTTCCACCCGCAATATCTGGTCTGACTTCAGAATAAGATACCGGCAGTTTCCATTCGGGTCCGGAGTAAAGACCGTGGTGTGCTTCGGGCCGAGCGAGACTCGCCCGGGTTCCGACAAATCGAAGTAGCCCCGGTCAGGCCGTATCGCATAGAGAACGGCCGTAGAGTCCCAATTGGGGCGATCCTTTCCGGCGGGCTGGAAAATCTTGAAGGCTTCCGCGATTGGGTGATTATCGGTGTAATTGAAGTCTTTCAAGACGTTCTCGTACGCATACTGCACTCGCTCCCCAATTTCGAAGCCGCTGAAGATCATGGGCGTCGGCCAGTTGGCGAAAAGATATTGGGCCGCATCGGCATCGGTGTACACGTTGTATTCCGGTTCCAGCCTCACGAAATTGCCGGCCATCAGGCAAAGCAACTTCACCTTATGCTTGACCAGTTCGCGTCCGCCCGCCTCCTTCAATAAACGTGTGAGATTGGTGCTGAATCCGATTTGGACGATGGTCACAGAGCCATCCGGCTGTTGCTCCAAAACTCTTTGCAAAAGGGAGACTGCGTCGGGCGCATCGGAGCCGCCGGCAATCCGGTGCGGGAGAACGTAGTTGCCCGACGAATCCCGTCTTTGGGAAAGCATTCGCGTATAGTTTGAATCTTCGCGAGTTTTCCCTTTGTGGACGACGCCAATTGGTATATCGGGCCGGCCATAAAATGTGTCCACCAAATCCACATAAGGCGCCGACCAGCGGTTATCCTTCGTGATGGTCACCGCAAGCAGCCGTGCTTCGGCGCGATTCTCTAACGAGTGAATGATGGCAAGGGCGAGAGCGTCGTCAATATCGTTCCCGATGTCTGTGTCGAGAATGAGCCGTACAGGCTCGGCCGCTTGTGCCGCGGAACCGAGCACAAACAGCGCCATGAAAATGAGCACCAGCGAGCGTCGCATGTCTACGGGCGAATCGTAACACGGCGTCGTCCAAAGAAACTAGAATGCGTTTGACAGTAGCGGAACGATGCTTCAAAATGAAGGATTGCCCACCCTTATGCGGATGTGGCGGAATTGGCAGACGCGCTAGATTCAGGTTCTAGTGAGGTAACACTCGTGGAGGTTCAAGTCCTCTCATCCGCACCAATCGAATCAAACACTAAAGCCTTCCTGATCCGGGAATGCTTTTGCTTGCAGTGGTTGATCATGGGGGGGACACAAGTACGCGGGTACTGGTTACTGATATCCCGTTCGGAACTGTGAGTTATTCCGACGACTGGTCCCGTTCGCGGCCCGTCGTGAACCACACCAGCAAATCACCATCGCTGTAATTTTCGACGTCAGAATTGAAAGCAATCCGCCGTGAGCAGTGTAAGCTCTACTTCTCCACTCGCGTCTCATCACCCCAGGCGGCCATCCGCATCTCAGCGCGTTGCGCATCTTCCCAGGTTGGATACCGCCTTATGTTCTGCATTTTCCCGTTGCCGCCAAGCTTCGTATGCTGCCTCTCGCTCTTCGCGGCGGATACGGTTTGGTTCACATCTGTGGTCGTTAGATTCCGGGTAGAAGGCTTCCAAATCATCAACGCCAACTTTATACGCGCCTTCTCTCGTCCAAATATCTGACGCACACCTAAGGCACCAACCCGCCCACATTTTGCCCCGAGGGCCATTCGGATTTTGGCGGCGCCGTGAACATGCTCTATTTATTAGCCCCGAGTTCCGCCTCGACCTTTTCCAGCTCTGTCATCAGGTCGTCCCAAGAAACGTAAGACCCCGGCGGCTGCGCATCGCGCCACCGGTTGTACGCCTCTCTACCCTGCTGATGCAGCATCCAACCAAGCTCGCAGTTGTGAAAATTTGTTCCCGGAATGAACGTATCGGGCGCGTCCGCGACTCGGGTACAACCGACAGGTACCGAAATAAAATCACCACAAAGGGGGCACAGACCACCACATGCGAGATCTGCGGACGGAAGAGGTGTTCCGTCCCAGACCGAAAATTCGGCCATCAGTCTATTTTCTACCTTATGATGACGGTGCGGTAAACCATCGGCCCCGCACACGATACAACCCGGATCTCCTGGTCGCTTGCATCCTGGCCCAACTCCTCAAGAATTGCCGAACAATCCGGTGCCTCGCAAACCCATCGCTCGACCGCGCGATTAAAGCGAACCTCGGCAGTGGCGCTCGGATAAGTGACCCGCATGAGCGCCCCGCTCTCATCCTGAGAGATCTCGTGGGTATCGTCGAGATGATCGACGTAGTCCTATTTGAGTCGCGCGGCTTCCATTTCCCCACCGAATTTCGACAGGTGCATCAACCACTGGGTCAGCGCCGGGCTTCCACTTTGCGGTCAGATTTTGCGGATTATTCATACAGGTAACCTACGAGGCGGAAGGTGGGTTTGTGGACTCGGTCGCCGGTCGCGGCTTTTTAGGTGGCAGTCTCATCGGAGCCGCCTCGAATGGACCGGATGCGTCCCCGATCGCTGAGAGTGACTCTCCCTGCCTTCCCCGATGACGCTGACCGTGCAGGTTTTCACCGAGCCAACGTCGCAAAGAGTAGGCGAAATCAATGCTGATTCAACAGTAATACCTGCGCCGACCTATGCAATGATGACTTATGCTTCGCGTAGTGCGCTTTGCATTATTGACAGCCATCGCCGCGTCATCGGTGTGGGCCGCCAAGAAAGACCTTGCGTGGAAAACTGGCAAGGTGCTCGATTCCCAGGCAGCGAAAGCCTATTTCCAATCCGGAGCGACCACGAACGGCAGTTCGGATACCACCGCTTTTGGTAGCGCGACAACTTACGGCAACACGACAACAGCTTCAGCAACTGCCCACACGAACAGCAATGCCGAAACACAGATTCACCACATGGCAATTGAGAGCACACAGTTGGTAATCGTAGGCGACGAGTACACGTATCTTGTGAATGATGACGTAGAAAAGGCCGTCGGACCTCCGCTACGGGGGAGCTTGGGTCGCGCGATCGCGAACAGAAAGCACGGCTGCCGGTACATTGTTGGTGATTCGATTCAATATGCTCAGGAGAAGAGCAATCTGTGGGTCACTGACGGCGATGGAAAGAAATGCAAGCTGGAGATTGTGCGACAGGAGCGTTTAGCTTCTGCCGCAACACCTGCCAAGCTCTGACTTGGAGAACAGATTCGTCTGAGCCAACGGAGCGATCTGGCATAATGCAACTCAGCCTTGCTTCGTCGCATCTTCTGCTTTGTCTGCTTCAGCTTTGTAGCCTTACGTGCTGAAGTGCCCTATCGGTTTGTCGATCGGTGTCGCTATCCCGATTCCAATTGGCGGGCGGTTCAGATTATGAAACCAAACCCGGCTAATGCGGCGATCATCGCGCTTGCTCGAAAGCTTCATAAACAGCAGCCGGAACTACGCTTCGAGTTCTTCAACTCGTCAGCGCCCGTCGTGGGCATAATCAGGCATGTCGCCCTGATTCATCGTGTAGATCGAGTGAAACCGGCGGATGATAAATTCGACGATCATGACTACTTCGGCATGTTGAACCCGGTTGAGATTGGTCCGGGGGAATTTCAGTGGCAACTGTTGCTGGAAATGTCGCCAGCCCAAAATTGTGCTGATGTAGAAACGAGGTGCTATGGCTTACGAATGGGGTCGGCTCATATGGTGGTTGGGACAGAACGCAGCGGCGATTCAGGCTCTTACGGCGATCGTCGTTGTCCTTCTCACCGCTGCGCTCGTTTTCGTCACAAGCTGGTACGTTCGCCTGACGCGAGAGATGTCTCAAACCATGAATCAGCAATTAGCAGCCGCATCTATTCCGGATATCAGGATAGCGTTCACAAGGACACTGGAGAGCGTGTCTCGGATCGAGGACGTAAAGGACGAGTTCGCTGAAGATCTTCAGATCCAAAACAAAAGCACATTCCCCGTGAAGCTGGCCAGGACGGCCTCGGGCATGTCGCTGAGCGGGGCAGTTGGGATGAAAAACCGCATGGACAACTCGGTCAGGTATTGGTGCATCATCAGATCCCGCAATCGCTGATATCGATCCTGCGGCACGGATTATCCCCCTCAATACCCGAATGCGACCCAGCCCACGTCCGTTTCCGCCGGGGTGCCGTTGTCAAGGTGTGCATATATTCCTATATTCGCCCATGCATTATCGACCGGGGAGGAGCTTGTGATGTGCGCGCCTGACGCGGCGCCACCGTGACCCATGTCAGAGGTAAGCATGCAAATCACAGGCTGCGGGAACGGAATCGGAAATGTGATCATGTCGCCTGACCCGCTCACTCCGGCGTGGCCAAACTGGAGTATTAGGCCGCCCGGCAGGCATTGATACGCGGTTTCTCCGAGCAGCGAATTAGCAAAGTCTGAAAACAGGGCGAGCTTACCGATATCTGTCGCATCTACCTGGGTGCCGGATATGATCGCCGTCCCAACCCATTCATCCGCACCAAAAGCAATGGAAGAAACGCAAGCGTTGCGCGTGAGTGCATGGCTTGGGCGGTTGTCCAAACCCGTTTGCTGACGCAAGGCGGCTCTGTGTTAACGCCATTTCAATTCGGGCTGTGCGCTCTCGGTGTCGAGGTAAGCGCTCGCTCAAATACGTCAGCGAACGCCCGGTATGGCCATCTCATTCAGCGCGCCGGCTTTCAAATCGCGGACGCGGCCAAATGCGCGGGCGGCGGCAACTTTTTGTCCATTGGCCTGAAGCGCGCGTCCCAGTTGGTACTGAGCATTCGCGTCGTCGGGATTTAGGTCCACGGCTTTCCGGAGCAAGTCGACCGCTTCCGTTGTTTGTCCCAGGTGGAATTTGGCCCTCCCCAAGTAGTAGTAGATTGCCCAAGAGTCAGGCCATAACTTTTTCGCCTGTTCGAGATAGGTAATGCCGTCCGCGTAGCGGGACTCTCGAACCAGCAGACTACCGAGGAAATAGCTGGCGTCCTCGCTACTGGGATTTTCTTTCACGGCAAGTTTCAACTCGCGAACGGCGTCGTCCGTCCGGCGCTCGCTGATGTCGAGTTTGCCTATTTCGAGGTGTAAGCCGGGGAATTCAGGATTGAGCCGGCGCACTTCGCGGAAGCTCTCTCCAGCTTGCGGAAACAGGCCGGCCTCATAGCAGGCTCTGCCCAGGAGAAGTTGGGCTCGAGCCGGGCCGGCCACCTCAAACATCTGGTTGAAGATCCCTTGCGCCTTCTTGGAATCCCCGTTTTTCAAATACGCGAATCCCAAGAGAAAAAGGAGTTGCTCATCTCGCGGACTGGTGGCTCTCAAGCTCTCAAGATCGTGGATAGCCGGTTCCGCTTGGCCCGCGTAGAGGCGGCAAATCGCAAGCAACTGACGGGCTTGCAGGTTATGAGGATCGGTGGCCACAACCCGAGCGAAATAGGGCAGCGCCAGCCCGTGGAGGTTTTGCTTCAGATAAGCGATTCCGAGATTTAGGAGAATCGACTCGTCATTCGGGCTGAGACGCAACGCGTGCTGATACGCCGCAATGGCCTCCCCGGCACGGTGAGTTCGAGCATAGATGATGCCGAGATTGCCAATGGCGCCGACATTATCCGGCTGTTGGCGAATAACCGACTGGAACCCTTGTTCGGCGCCGGCGTAGTCTCCAGCTGCCAGTGCATGGACGGCGTGGTCAAAGGCCATTTCGGGCGGCTCCGTGGCAGCCCAGGCAAGCAAGCCGCAGAAGTACAGGCAAGCGGCGGCATACTTCATATGGCAATGATATCCGTGAGTTTTGGCGAGTGTCGAGAACTGAACACACGCGATGCCGGTCAAGGCGGGAAGGAAGCGGGCAGCCCGGAGGAAACTGCCCGCACGATGGGGCTTAGAATGCGAATCGCAGAGCCATTTGGATGGTTCTGCTATCCCGCCACGCGTTCGGTTGGCCGAAGTTCTTGTCGGTGCTTGAAATGCCGGACCCGGGGTTGTCACCGGTAAAGCCGTTGATGACGCCGAAGATCTCAGGATGATTCGGGACGTTAAAGACTTCCAAGCGGTAAGTGAGTTTCGCCCGTTCCGTGATGGCGAAGTTCTTCATGATGCTGGCGTCCAGGTTGACCACCGTGGGTAGACGGAGGGCATTGCGGCCGTAGGTTCCGTACTCGCCGTCCTGGGGGCGCTGGAAAGCAGCCGGATTGATCCATTGCGTTTTGCTCTGTCCTTTGTAGGGTTCGCCAACGAGATCGACGAATGCTCCGGTTGTGCCGCCGACGTTGACTCCCTGCAAGTTCCCGTTGGACGTGATCGAAAAGGGCATGCCCGATTGGACCCGGAAAATCCCCGTGACTTCCCATCCATTCAACATGGTTCGCAGAAACGGCTTGTCGAAACCACCACTGACCTTAGGAAGGTCGTACACCCAGTCCGCCGAAAATACATGTGTCTGGTCGTAACCGGCCGGCGCCCAGTTCTGGGCGATGTTGAAGGGATTCGTGATCGTGTCCGAGTCATTATCGAGGATGTCCATGGCGTTCGACAATGTGTAGTTGAAGCTCGCCGTCAGATTGTTTACCCAACGCCGGCTCACACGAATCATCATGGCGTTGTAGCGCGAATAAGAATTCGTTTCTACGCCTGTCAAGTTGCCCCAGCCCCGGTAGGGTAAAAGAGCTTGACCCCAGCCACCCGCTGATGCCAGCAGGTTCGGGTTAGAGACAAAGGTTCCCGCGGGCAACGCATTTAAGGCTCGCTGGTCCATCAGGTGAACGGCATGATTTCCGGAATAGGAAATATCCAGCGTGAAACTGGCCGGCAACTGCCCTTGAATGCCGGCGTACCAGGAATAAATCGTCGGCATCGTGTTGTCAGGAGACCAGACGGGCATGCTCGGCGGCTGTATCGGTGGAACTCCGCCAGTAATTGCGCCCACGTCAATACTGGAAACGTTACCGTTTATTCCAGTAGCTGTCGTTTGGTTTGGCCACGATGAGCCGGCGCCGAAGTTGAAGTTGTTTTGCCGGAGGCGCTCATTGAACATGCCAAAGCCGGAACGAAGAGCCATTTTCCCGTCGCCGAAAACGTCATAGGCGATGCCAACTCGCGGCTGGGCAAAATTTTTGGAGGGGGAGAACCCGGCCGGCGTTCCCGAGCACGGGTCACAGACCAATCCTTGTTTGGACAGCGCGTCCAGTGCGTTGCCAACGATCTGCCCGTTGCTCAAATCGATCGCTGGGGCTGTTGCGGGATTATATTGACCGAGGTTGACACTGTAGAGCTTCCAGTTACCCTCGCCGCCGGGTGTGCCTCCGCGCACCACCGTATAGGTCGGAACCATGTGCTGAAAGCGGACTCCATACTCCAGCGTCAGCCGGCTATTGACCTTCCAACTATCCTGGGCATAGAACTCGGCCGACCAGAAGCGGAAATACGGGAAAACGGCGGCATTGGCCTGGGTATAACTCTGGTAATTCCCCAGCATAAGATTCGCCAGACCGTTGCCCGTATCCAGAGGCATCGAAGAGGCCGGGTCGAAACTAATGGTCGCGTTCATCGGCCATGTAGCGGTCTGCGCCTTGTCGTCTCGATTAAGGTAGGCGCCGAATTTAAAGGTGTGTTGGCCTAGCACTTTCGTGACATTTTCTGTGATGGCGTAGTCCTTGCCCCAATTGTGCCAACCGGGGTCGCCAAGATTCCAACTAAGAGGACTGGCATTGACGTTGGGGATCGAATTGGTAATGTTCGTGTCCGGATAGAGTTGGGCGAAGGTGGCGCCAATCTTATCGATAGCAATCGGGTTCTCACCAACAACCGACAGCGATTGCGATTGATGATTGTAGGACAGGACCGTTTCGGCGGCGAGTGTCGGTGTGAATGTGCTGATCAGGTTCCAAGACCAGGAACTGCCCGGCTTCGGACGCACCTGGGGCTGAATCGGGAAGGGTTGGCCTCCCCAGATCCCATTCTGGATTTGCTCCTTTTGGTAGTCGTTCACCCATCGGAAGAAAGTGCTGAATTTATTGCTGATCGCGTAATCGACGCGAAGCACATCCTGATCCTTAGTCAAAGAGTCAGGATTGTTGTAGTAGTACCGCACATAGCCGGGGTTCGGAGCGGCCCCAAGCGCGTTATAGCTGGGAATCTGCGAGTAGATGTTCAGCAAGGCCGTACTCAGAGGATTCATCATCGACGTCGGGACCGTGTTATTCGGGAAAGGCACGCCGCCGGTGATGTTGCCGGCGCCGTCGCGCGTGACGGTTCCGGGTTCAAAAATCGTGCCGTTTTTGAACGCGGGCGCGTACTTCATGTTGGTGTCCGTGAGCCATTGGCTGAAATTGCCGCCCAAAATTTGGGAGTTTGGCACGTCCGCATAGCTGCTGGACGGCAAGTTGCGACGTGTCATCTCGCGGTTGTAGAAGAAGAAAATTTTCTTGTTCGAAGGAGTCGAGAGTTTCGGTATGGGGAGCCAGCCGCTAAAATTGCCGCCGAATTGGTTGTAGCGCAATTGCGGCTGCAGGGTATTACATAGCACGCATTTCGCGTCGAGTACGTTATTACGGAAATACTCATATAACGTTCCATGGAGATTGGATGAGCCCGACTTGGTTTGCACCGCAACAGCAACCGATTCGGCCCGGCCATACTCCGCGTTGAAAGCGCTTTGCAAGACCCGGAACTCCGCGATCGAATCGATGCTGGGTTGTGTGTATTGCGATTGGTTATCGCCCACGTCGATGTTAGGGGAACCGTCGAGGTAGAAATTGTTCTCCGACCCGCGGCCGCCCAAGCCGTGGAACTGCGATACGTCGTTGAAATTCACGTTGAAATCGCTTTGCGCGGAACTGGTCATTCCCGGGAGTGTGCTCATCAGCGCGATCCAGTTGCGGCCGTTCATCGGCAATTGAGACATCTGCGTCTGATTCAGCAGATATGCCTTCTCCATGGTGTTAGATTCGACCGTGGGAGCAACCTCGCTCACGGCCACGGCTTCGTTGACCTGCCCGACGCTCATTTGCACCTTTCCGATATTTACCTTGGAATTTACGTCGACAGTGAATGTGACTTCAGCCGTTTTGAAGCCAGGCTTTTCGATCGTTACGGTGTATTTTCCGGGTTGTATGTCAATTAGCTGGAACCGGCCTGCATCATCTGAAGTGATTTGCCGGACGAGGCTGCCTTTGGCTAAGTCTTTGATGGTGACTGTAGCCTCTGGAATAACTGAACCCGATGTATCGACAACAGTGCCGCCTACAGTTTGCGATTGCGCCATCAGCGGTTGCCCGATCGCTGCAAGCAGCAAAAACCCGAGAACGACGACCGAGATTTTCACTCCTCGAAACGTTCGCTTACAATTCATAGCTTTTGTAGTACCCACCTTTTCCATTCTGCGTACTTCGGCCCGAAGCTTTGGCATTCGCCAATAATGCCGAAGGTTTAGCGCATTATGTCATAAGGCACAAGCGAAAGACCCCAGGCAGTTAAGCGCTTTAGCCGCAGGGCCCCATGCGCGATGCGCTACGCCGCGGTTCGGCGATGGATAAAGTATGGTGTGTTGTATATATAACGGTAATGTAGCTAACGTTATTGGAGCGGGTCATTTCCACTCATCAAATCAAATTCTGGGGATGGTTCGGCGTCTGAAAGCTTTTGACCTCAGATGGCCCGGAATAAAAATGCAGTCCCGCGAAGGAAGGGTTTAGCGAACCGTGTTTCTCAATTTAAGCTTCATCAGGCGAAGGTAGAATGCGTCGTAAGTGGTATTGGGAAGTTGGACTCCGGAGAAGACCAGGGTCATTTCATGGTGAAGCAAAGCCGGCTGTAAAACGAAGGCCCCAGCGCCATGTACGACCATGATCGCTCGACCACGCTAACTGGGAGTTGTTCACATTGCGCACCAACATGTAAAGGATGCCGCCGGCAATCAGCATCCCGCTGGGCTTCGCGTCTTTTGCGCCCTCACCCAAACGCTCTCCCGTGGGATATTTGGTTAGACGCCGTCATAGTTGAGCCGCCAGCAGAGTCCCGAGGCGGGGCCGGGATCGCCAGGCGTGCGCGGCTGAATCGGCATGCCGGCGTAAGTCGTCATTTTCTGAGCAAGCGACCGATTGACGAAAGTTTTGTGGTCCCACTGCCCTTGGTGTAGCATCAGTTGCCCGATACGCTACGGCGCGCGGAGTAAAGGCGCCGCCGCCCCAATTGGCGTAGAACTTGAGGCCATCGACCACCTACGATGGTCATAGCCAATCGACCGGTTCGACAGCGGAACGCCGAGAGGGGCGACCGGCATTGAAGAGGCGGAGCAGCACGGCATGGCTGAGCTTGTTTAGGAAACACGAGGCGTAAATCGCTGTTGCAATCCTTTCTGTTGAAAAATCCTTTCCGGCGCCAGGTCCATTGAAGGCGCCGGTAAAGACGTCCGCTCCTTGACCGTCGCGGTTCGGCGCCGGCAACCGGGCATCTTCATCCGATTCCGCGGCCGGTAGGCCATGGGCACTCCGTTGAAAATCGCGGGCACTGTAGCGTAAGGCAGCCACTTGGCCCGGCGATGGCCTTCAGTTGTTTTGAGAGCGACCGGGCGACCTCAGTGCGTCCGTCTATCCGCTCTCTGCGCTGGACCATGCGTTTCGGCCGGCACGATAGAACCAACCTCGACGTGGTGTATGTAAGGTCCACGGCGCGACAGCGAAGATTGTCAACTTATAAGTTAATATACCTCATAAATAAACGCTGCTTCGCTCTCTGCCCAATGTCCGGTTTAGCTGCCAATCGTTGGCAACTCCGCAGTTTCATCCTGCAATCCCTTATATTGATGTCCTAACTCTCAAGTAATTGAAACTAAATGTCCTATACGTATACACCACATTGGCGTGATAAGGCCTGAAACCCTGAACGCAAGTGGCATTTCCCGAAAAGCCGTGAGCGAGTTGAGAAGCGAAGACGATTCAGCTAAGAGGTAAGTACCTGAATTCGCCCAGAACAAATTACCTCAATGGAGAAAGCATGCCGCTTTATCCACGTGTACGGCGATAGCTGATGGGCGCGCCCGTGCTTTCGGTTTATTAAAAACGCTTGTCCGGCATTTCTAATTGAGATTAAATGTCCGGCGTATCCACTGCAAGGTTTAAGAGGGACGATTTGTCCATCCTCGGGCAGCGCCAGTTGTTTCTAAGCTGCCATCGTCTTATTCAAGCTGAAAACGCATTCACCGGGGGGGGCGAGTGCGCAAACGTCGGACACGGAAATATATTTTTGCGAAACAAAAAGTTGAATTTAGGCGTCTGGTCACGAGTTAAATTCAAACGATAAATCGGCCTTCCTCCGATGCGGAGGCGCCACATTATCGAAACGAAATAGATTTATCAGGCAAACGGAAATTCAATGCGAAACCAATAGTCAATTTGAGTAGTCTCGTCTAGTTCCCCAATCGCCGCAAAAAATATAGGGCTAAAAATATGAGAAAAGTTCGGTGCGAGATGCGGGAACACCACTGTAAGAAAAAAGGATGTATTCGTGAAACAGAAATTCAATTTGAGGCGCCTCGCCTCGTCCACGGCGCGAGCGGGCCTGCTCGTCGGCCTGATCGCTTCAGGAGGGCTGTTGTTGAACGCCTCCTCACAAACTGTTTACTTCGCTTATTCGACATCGAGTCACTTAGGGGGTGGCGCTACAATTGGCGTCTGCCGAGCTTGTAGCAGCGGATTTACGGTGCAGAATCTAGGTGGTCCCCAACAAGGAACGGTGACCATCAATAACGTCAGTGTCGATGCCCCCGGCTCCTACGTTCTCTCTGTTGCTTATGGAAACGGTACCTCGAACGATCTGCCGGCCGGTCTTGCGGTGAATGGAGGTAGCGCTCAAACCGTGCACCTTCCCTCCACCGGTGATTGGGGGACCATGAAGACGGCATCCGTAGCCGTACAGTTGGCAAAAGGTACAAATTCAATCACCTTGGCTTCGGCAAACGGGAACTGGGTTGCGGAAATCTGCAGCATCACCGTGACCGGAGGCGGAGCCGCTCCAGCGCCAACACCTACACCGGCCCCCACGCCAACACCCGATCCGACGCCGTCGCCCGACCCCACGCCATCGGCGCCGGCAACACCCGGAGCCAACTCGGTCGCCATTACCACGTTCGGCTCCGTAGGCAACGGCGGCGACGACACCGCCGTCTTCCGGCAAGCTATACAATCGACGGCCAGCGGGAGACAGACACTGGAGATTCCGGCTGGAACCTACCATGTACAGCCGCTGCGCATTCCGTCCAACACTAACTTGTTCCTCGACTCCGGCGCAACGGTTCAAGCCACGTCAAACGGGTACGGCAGCGCAGGCCAGGCGATGATCGATTTGAGCGGCGCCTCCAATGTGACGATCACAGGCACACCCGGAAAGAGCGGCTTTCGGATGCTGAAGAGCCAATACACGGATGGCAGCGAATACCGGCACTGCCTAAATATCGTGAATGCCAGCGATGTGACCGTCAGCGGCATCTTCTGCAACGATTCTGGAGGAGATGGCGCATACATCAATGGCGGCAAGAACGTGGTTCTTAAGGCATCCACATTTAACAACAACAGCCGTAATGCAATGTCGGTGATTTCCGTGGATGGTCTGTTGGTTGACGGCAGCACCTTCTCTAACACGGTGGGAAATTCAAATGGCGGAAGTGCTCCAAGCGGTCCTTGGGCCGGCATCGATTTTGAGCCGAATGGCACGAACGACTATCTGAAGAACATTGTCATTCAAAACTCAACGGTAAGCGGTAACGGTCGCCCTCTGCCGTCCGGCAATGGGCTCTGCTCTCATTGCGGCGCTGGAATCACCCTGAACACAGGCGCGCTGGGGCCGAATAGCGGGACCGTTGGAATATCGCTGAAAAACATACACTCGACCAACAACTTAGCCAGTGGCTTTATCTTCGTCAATGAAATAGGAAGCCAGGGGCCCGCGTCAGGCTCAGTCACTTTGCAGGGATCTACTTCCACGAACGATGGACAGTGGGGCATCGCTGCGTATTTCTGGGACTATGCCCCGAACGGCGTAACGTTGACCGCACAGAATAACACAATCGTCAATCCCATGCAGGGCTACAATACGCTTCAGCCACTTCAGGATGCGGCACTCGCGGTAACCGCCGGGGGTGGAGACGGCAATCCTGCCGGGAACATTAAGTTCCAGGGGACTAGCATCCAATACAAAAGCGGCGCAAACGCACCTGCGTACTTTAATGTAACTCCCTATAATCGAGGCGGGATGGCGAACATCGTTGTCGATTCGTTCGGCAGCACGACTGGCTTGGCCGGCGGCAACCCATTTGGGCTGCTGCAGGGAAGCCGTGTCAATTCGGTAAACATTCCGTAGTTTCCGAAGGGACAGAAGCAGGGAGCCGGCAACTTCGGCTCCCTTTCTGAAATTGGCACGCGCTTCACACGATTACTGCTTTCCGAGCCGATTAGTGATTCGAAAACCGTAACAACTAACTCAGCTACTCCGCATTGGACCGCACACGGAATGTTGAGGTCTTGCAATAGGTTTGCGCGCTTATTGAATTTCCAAGATCGTGAGACGCCACGTCCGATGCGGCATAAGGATCCAGCCGGAATTCGCCGCAATCTCGACGCGATGAAGACACGCCGTGTCGGGGTGATGTAGAGGATTGAGCCGACTGAAGGCGGTGTCGCGCGTGAAAGCGGCTCGTCAGACGCCGGCCGGCGCGACGGAATTCGGAGCGCGGGCAAGGAGTGGCTAAACGAGGCGGGACACGCGAGGCGCAAGCCGCGATTGCAGGAGAAAGGAGCAGCGGCGGCCGATAGAGCGGCTATGGGAAGGTCTCAAGTGTATTGAGAACGGCACGGGCCTACCCGCAACTAATGCGCATTGTGGGTTTACGATAACTTCGGGCTTCCTGCCAAATTAGACAGGCGCGAGGCGCCGACCTGCCTTGCCTGAAGCGCACATCGGCACAACACATCGATGCGGAATGCATCGAAGAGGCGATAGGAAACGGGAGGGCTTGGCCGCGGTTGAAAGTAGGCGATGCCAAAAACGCGCCTACTTGTCCGCATCGGGCGGGCATTACTAAGTCAGCATCCGAATCGCTAGGCGACGTTGTCGCCGTGTATAGAAGAATGCTGCCGCTGCTCCAATCGCGGTTGCCACGGCATTGATCAGTACGTCTCGAACGGCCGGATCACGATCCGGGAACAGCGACTGCACAAGTTCACTACAACAGCCGAGCGATGCTCCGCACAGGAAGACAACGACGACCTTCCCAGGGATATCCGGCAGAAGGCGCCATAACAGTAATGCGAGTACAATGAACAGCGTTATATGCACCGCCTTTTCAGCTAAAAAATAGACGTGCCAGCGATGATACAGATCAAAGACGTCATGCCGCCGTATATGAGTGGCCACAAATCGGGTAAATGCAGCATCGGACACCTGTCCGGCAAGCGACGTAGAGGAAAAAAGAATAAGCCCAACCCATACAGGCAAAACTCCCGTCCAAACCGTAGCTTTTCTATCGCGGCGAAAAATAAGCATACATTGATTCCTCCGATATTCTCGCCAAACGTCCAACGTTAGAGATAGCCGAGTCCATCAGCGGCTATCAACCATGGTTATTTAGAAGTCGAGCTTACTTTATATTGACGGTGAGCGCCGGCAATCCATTAAGCAATCCAATTCCTCGCTTTGCGCCCATCAGTTTTCGGGGGTCTAAGAATTGCAACTGAGTTATCCCGACACGGGACCAGTCATGTACAGTAAAATAGAAATCGAGGTTTCCGGCCGTATCAAAAACAGAAGTACCCGAAAAGTGTATGTTGCCCATCGGGTGTGTCGCTCCGCCTCCGCGCTTGACGGTAATAGCGGCGTTGTCTACGTTATTCTTCGAGCCGTTAGCATTTACCACTGTAAGATTCTGAAATGTCAATGACGCGCCGCCCGCTTCCCAGTAGGAAGCGATAGCCCCATATTTGCCATCGGAGATGGAGATTGAGTCGGTAACCAGTATGGTTCCTGGAACACTGTATTTCGCCCCATCCTGTTCGTTGCTGGCATAGAAGCCGCTCCCCTTATTTCTCTCCGACCTGAAATTCGAGACCGTTATCGAGACAGGAGGGCTGCCGGCATTCAATCGCTCGATTCCGAAAACGAGGCCGCTTCCTTCGTTTCCGATAGACCTACTGTTGTCGATTAATATTTCCTGCAGGAAATCGCTAGCTTGGTTCGGTTCGATATCGATCCCGTCCGATGGCGCCGTTCCCGTTGTGTTCGTAAACCTGCAATTGCTAACGAGGACGTTCTTCGCGGAAATGATACTCAGTCCCTGGCGTCTGTTGTTGTCGAACTCAGAGTCCAAGAGCTTGATATTCGCACTGTAGCCTTGTCGCCCCTCGCCAATATATACGCCGTCCCCCCCGGAGTCGTTGCATTGAATGCCATTAATCGTTACGTTCGTCGCGCCTTCGATCGCCAAGCAATGCCGGAACTCGCCTGTCGTGTAATCAGATTTGAGCATACGGAAGATGCTCTGGCCTGGCGTTCCGGAAATGGAAACATTCTGAACATCGGAGATGTTCACGAGGCGGTCGGTCTTGCGGTATCCAGGCAGGGCCTGAATGACGACGCCGGCATCCAAGAGCACGGAGGAGTTTGCGGGAATGTACAATGGCCGTACATTATATGTACCAGCGGGAATTTCGAGTGTTTGCGCTTTGGTCGCCGCCCGGTTCAGGGCCGCTTGAAAAGCACCGGTATCGTCCGCGCCCTGTCCCACAGTTCCGAAGGAGGTCACGACAACAGACGAGGGATTCGGCATCGCTCTCGCCGACAGTTCCGGAAGTTGAGTGATAAATACCGCTGAAAAGATGAAAAGTGCGTTGCGCCAAAAGGCCATGTGCCTCATTTTGTAAGTTAGCAGCTTCCAGGTATACTATTTCTTAAATGGCGCTGTTGCCAAGGCTACCGTACGACTATCCAGAGTCGCCCGTCTAGCAGCCGCGCCATGGCTCGACAATGTTTGTCAGAGAATCCCGGTTGCCGGAACGGCGCCCCTATATCTTGCAATCAATTCACGGTCAGCCATGATACGGTCGCTCTTTTGAGCCAGCAGGAAGGTCCCGGTTGCCGCGTCGAGTCCTCCAGGCGTGCGCGCCAGTAAGTAGTCAAAATATTTGAGCCAGAAGAACAATAAACCACTAGCGATCTTCGTTAGATCACGCTGCCAAGGCGATTTCACAAATGAAAGAAAGAAGTTCTGCAGCGCCCATGCCAGCGCAGTCGCGGGGCCGGCACATGCCCCGCTTTGGAGCTCAGTAAAATGGCGGTAGAGCCGTAGGTGTCCCAGATGCGTCAGTCGAGTGAAATCGTACCGTCCGCCGTGCACATCTTGCATAAACGGCATTTCTGAATAGACGATTCCTCGAGGTTTTAGTACGCGGTGAATCTCGGCCACGGCCTGGGCCGGATCGGGAATATACTCCAGAACGGCTTGAATCACAACCCCATCCACCGATTCCGCTTTCAATGGTATATAACCGGCATCACATACGATCTCCGTCCGCGACCCAATCACAATATCGGTCTCGATGCATTTAATGCGCTTGTTTCGAAGTAACCCTTGCATGCCCGCGCCCACTTCGGCGCCGCCAAGAACCAACACAAGCGGGCAGGGGTTCTCAAGCAGGAGACGTTCTCCGAACTCCTCTAGGTTTTTTGAAGCGACGAAGTTAGCAGAAATTCTTGGAATAAAGGATCGCAGGCGTTTTTTTAGTCGTCCTGAGTGGGTGCGTGTCTGCTGTCGATAAGCTGAGATCGTGAATGTGCTTAACGACTCCGCAATAAGAATTGGGATTGCATTTATAACTGGATAGTCCTGCTTACATACATCGCTTCGACAGCGGTAACTATTGTCAGCTTTATAGAGATCGGCGTGACACAACGGGCATGCGAGAAGCGATTCAAACTCTTCGTGCATTACTTCCATTGCAACAGAATCACGGCAACGCCAAAGTATAGATTTGCAATGTGTCAGTGGTGTGACGAAAAATGTTACGTTGAGTCAAGACGAATGCCAGACGTCTCCGCTTACTATTCCGAAGTCACAGGTTGGGGGCGTTGCATCGCGCGCCGCTGACCTCTGAGGGCTGAGGTGTTCAACTCCTTCGCCTTGTTTCCACTTGGGCGTAGTAGTTATGGAAGCAGGTTTGTGACGCAAGTCTTACTGTGCATGGTGTCGTTTGGCGGAATCCCGCTTTTCGGCGCTCAGCCACAGGGTTTGCACGGCGGGATCGTCAGGGCGCTGAATCTCTTTTACCCCTTCGCCTTGAAAGAGCCCTAAAGCCTGTTTATGGCGAGCTCCAACTAATTGAACCGGGTTGCGAAAAACTACATTTTTGATGCCGATGCCGGAATAGTCGGCGAAGCTGAAGTAGTAATCGAGTTTCGGTAGCTGTCGCGTGTCGCGAATCGTGGCGCCAACGAATTCGACACTCCCTATGGGCAGGTGTCCACCGCCGCCGCGTTTCACAGCTACCGCGGCATTGTCCATGGTGGTGCCGCTGCTGTTGGGGTCGACAACAGTCAGGCGGCGGAGTGAGACGCGGGCGCCAGAACTGTTCCAGAAGGAAAACACAGCTCCGTAATTTTGAGCGGATTCGCTGTAGCAATCCTCGAACACGATACGTCCGCTCACTGCATTGCCAGATGGGGGATCGTCGGTACCGAAGAAACTGCTGTCACCGGCGCTTTTGTCACGATGGCGTTCGATGGTGACGCTAACGGGCGCGTTGTCATGGGTAATCCGGCTGAGCACTACGCGGATTCCATCCCCTTCACTATTGGTTGTAGCGTCGTCTTCCAGGCGGATGTTATCAAGGCGGGCTTGTGGTCCTCTTGGACTCAGTTCAATGCCGGGGACTTTGGCCGCCGCGGATTTTTGGACGCCTCTCGTTTCAGATCCGTGGCTACCAATGAAGTGGCTGCGGCGAATTGCGAGATTGCGGGCCGATACGACCTCCAAGCCGGCGCTCAAGCTATTTTCAACTTGTATATCCTCCAGCGTGACGTCTTCGCTGAATGGTTGATGGTCGCTGCCGCCGACATACACGCCATTGCCGCCGGGGCTCAGGCAGGTAATGCCTTTAATAGATACCAAATTGGACCCGTTGATGGAAAGGCAATGTCGATATTGCCCCGACTTGTATTCGGCGCGATTCATTTTCAGAACAGCGCCATACCCGACAATTTGAACGGCGGTCGCGTCGACGATATTGAAAAGCTTTTTACCGTCCGCGTAGCCAGGTAGCGCCTGGATGGTGACGCCCGAATCGAGCAACAGGATGGTTTTAGACGGGAGATAGAGCGGCGAGATTCGATACGGAGTTCGCGTCACCGGAATTTCGAGGGCTAGTCCGCGCCGGCTCGCCTCAGCCAGACCTCGCCGAAAGATCGCCGTGTCATCGCCACCTCGACCGGCATTGCCGAATTGCCGCAGGTTGAGTACTGTGCCTTTGAGTGGGTCGCGCGTCTTGAGCGCATCAGAGGCGCGTGCGCCACGGGCGCTCGGGCTTGACGAAACGATCAAGAGAGACAAAGCGAAAGGGCAGAAGAGAGCAGAAATACTGAAGTTAATCATCGTTACTTGCCGGCCGCGACGGGCGCTTGAGCGGAATCGATCCGGGAAAACAGGCGGAGAGCACGCGAAGATTTTGGCGCTGCATTCGCCACGCATACTTGGACCGAAATTAGCCCAAAGATGAGCCAAATCGGTTTGCGGTATTCCCAGGTGAGAGAAAATACTCCGATGGCCAGGGTCAACAGCATGGCGAGCCAGAGGGCTCTCTCAAAACGGGGCATACGCAGGCAGGAGCGTATTGAATAGATAAACAACGTGATGAACAGGCCAAAGCCGATTAAACCTTGCTCGACCAGAATTGAAAGAAAGGTGTTGTGAGCTACGTAGGAAATGCCGGTTGAGTTGCGCACAACGGTGCTGAAGGCGCCAGCTCCGACACCCAGTATGGGGTTCTGGCGAAAGACATTCAAGCCCGCTTCCCAGATGATCGTCCGATCGTTGAACGTCCCGGTCGAGACTTGTGTTCCGATAGTGCCAAGCCGCGCCCAGGAGGCAGCGGGAACCAGATACAAGATAAGACCAGCGCCTAAGACAGCAACGGCTACCAGGGCGGCCTTCTGTTTTTCGCTCGAACGGAAGAATACCGCAGGCAAAAACAGGACCAGTCCGAAGGAAGCCAGAAAGGGGCCGCGCGAGGCTGTTAGCAGTACTGCCGATGCGGTGAGCATCAGTTGCACGCGATAGAGCCATACGAGGGCGTGACTCCGAGTGGAACTGGCGAGGTAGAGGCTCAGCGGAAAGCTTAAAACCAGCATCAGCGCGAGCTCGTTGGGATCAAAGCCGGTGGCGGTGAAACGAGACTGATAAGCGGGGTTTGCGCCCGTCAGATATTGATGAATGATATCGCAGGCCGAGACAAGAGTTCCGAGCACATAAGCCTGCATCACGGCCAGAACCCGTTTCCGCGAGAAGGCAAGCTGATGCAGTAGCCACACCATCGCAACCATCTGAAGGATAGTTTGAATTTCGATCAGGGTGGCTTCCGGAGAGGCCGTCCACAGGAAACTGAGGCATCTCCAGAAGGCGAATGCCGCGAGGAGAAGGAAGCTGCCAGTCGTGGGATTCAGGCGGCCCCTATCAAGCACGGCGAGCAGACCGATGCCCAGCGCGAGATAACCAATCAAGTGGGCAACCGTGCCGAGTTTGGGAATTACGACGAGATTTTCCCAAGGAATCGTAAAGACCAAGCACCAAAAAAAGAGAAACGCAACGCGAATAAGCGACGCATCTCTCCGCGGGCGCGGCGATCGCAGTGGGTGTGTGGCGCGGGAATTGCCAGAACCGGCGGGCGCGTACGAAGCGATCATAGGATCTGCTCGCTTGCCCGGGAAGAACGCACGGAAGGCGCCGATAGGGTAGCGTTATAGAGGCTTTCATAACCGGCAATCATGTGAGTTACGTCGAAATTCTTGAGGGCGCGCTCCGCTGCGGCCGCACCCATTTGGGAGCGTCGCTCTTCGTCGATGAGCAGTGTATCGATCGCTTTCGCAAGATAACCGGGCCGTGATGTGGCCACCAGAAAGCCCTCGACGCCATCCGTAATTAGTTCAGGGATACCCCCAACGCGAGCCGCCACCACGGGGAGACCGGCGGCCATAGCCTCCATGACGCAGAGGGGATTGCCTTCGTATTTAGAGGCGAGCACGAACACATCGGACGCAGCTAGAAGATCCGGTATGTCGGTTCGAACACCTAAGAAATGGACGCGGGAAGCAACGCCAAGATCCGCAGCGAGCTTTCGGAGGTTTGTCTGATCTCCTCCACCCGCGAGTAGAAGATGGCTGCGGCGCCTTCCATCGACCGTTCCGGAGAACGCTCTAAGCAACAGCTCGTGATTCTTTTCGGGCCGCAGGCCGGCCACACAAGTAAGCAAAACGGATTCGGGCGCAAAGCCTTGCCGGGCACGCCATTGATCGCGCGGAATCTCTGGGCGGCGGTAGCGCTCGACAGGCAAGCAGTTCGGAATAACCGCCGGCTCGGAGATTCCGTATAGCCGCACGAGGCTTCGTGAGACTTCGTGCGCAACGGCGACGGGAATCACTCCATTGCGAAACGCGAGGCGCTGAATCCAGCGAGCGCGTGGTTCCACTTCGAATTCAGCCAGGCTGTGCACGGTGTGAAGCATGCATGTACGTTTACCCAAGAAATGGCTATATCCGATATATGGCAGCAAATAACGCAGTACATGGACGTGAGAATGGATAATATCGGGTGCGGCTCGACGAAGCGCGGCATGCACGCGTGTATACATTCGGGCGTCAAAGCCGGGCTTTTTTCCTAGAAACTGAACAGGGATGCCAGTCCGCTCGATCAGTTGCTCGAGATCGGACCCATTGCGCCCGGCAAGGCAGATGCCTGAAACCTCGAAGCGCGAGGGATCGAGGTGATTCATAATATGCACCAGAACCCGCTCGGCGCCACCGGGTCGGAGGTGAGGAAAGATGTGAACGACGCGCATCGCGTATCAAGGGAACAAAAGTAAGTTAGGAGCCGGCAAAGGCGGCAGTCGCTTGCGGCAACCCAGGCCTGGATGCTGGTTGAGGTAATTCAGGCCCTACGCTAGAACCAGAAGAAGCGGCGGATAATCCGGGAAGTTTGGCCTGAAGCGCCAGTTGCACAATTTTGAGACAGCCCATGCCAGGCAGTACGTCGCCATCATCGCAGGTGCGATGGAGGACCAGACTGATTTGCGAATGAATAGCAATCTGGAGACGCCAATCCGCAGGCACTCCGGACGCCGATGTCTCCGTGGAAAGGGCGGATTCTTCAAAGTTTTGTTCTGGCGAGAGCAGGCTCACGGAATGGAATTTTATATCGTGGCAGAGGTCGCAAATGATGGGCCAGCACTCTTCCAGCGTTCTCGCATCGGCGATACGTGTCTCGAATTTGCGAAGGCACAATTCCTCACTAACTGCCCGGCGAAACCTCCGAGTGACGGCGAGCCGCCGCGCGACAGCGAACTCATCATAGCGAAGGAAGCGAATCCCCGCCCATGCGAGGCCGCACACGAACACCACCACGAAGCCGCCGATTTGTTGGGAAAGTAGGCAATCGAGCAGCGAAAGGACCGCAGCCGCTCCGCAAGCAATGTAGAGCACCAGCGCCGCCGTGCGCGGACGGAAACCGCGCGCTAGCAACCGATGGTGGATGTGACGGCCGTCGGCCGCAAAAATAGGGCGATCGCTTAGGAAGCGTCGGGCAACCGAAACGCTGACGTCCGTGAGCGGCACGAGGAGTGAGATGAGTGGCGCGGCCATGCCGAGTAACGTGGCCGATTTCTGGCACCAGATGACAGCGAAGCAGCCGAGGAGAAATCCCACGGTTAGGCTCCCGCTGTCTCCAAGAAAGACCGATGCTGGATTAAAGTTATAACGCAGGAAGCCAAGCAGGGCGCCAGCCAAGGGCGCAGTGGCGAGAGCCAAGCCGATATTATCTTGAAGGCATGCCGCTGTGAGTGCGGTGAGGGCGGCAAACAAGCCGACACCGGTGGCCAATCCGTCAAGGCCATCAATGAGGTTAAGAGCGTTAGTACAAGCGACGATCCAGAACAGAGTGAGGGGGGCCCCCAACCATAGGGAAATGGGATGGCCGGCAATGGCATCTATACGGACGCCGCCCCAGCAGGCGAGGCCAGCGGCAATCAATTGCATAGCCAATTTGGACCATGGCTTTAGACCGATTGCGTCATCCACAAGGCCGGAGAGAAGAATAATAGCAGCCGCAGCGAAGAGCCATCCGAAGATAGGCATGTGATGACTGGCGAGACGCGAGCCCCCGGGAAGAACGATCATGGCGATACCGATGGCGCCACCAAAACTAAGCGCGAT
The DNA here is from genome assembly GCA_000381625.1 of Bryobacterales bacterium KBS 96. Lineage (GTDB taxonomy): Bacteria > Acidobacteriota > Terriglobia > Bryobacterales > Bryobacteraceae > KBS-96. The sequence continues at coordinate 2,637,708 of KB906767.1, read as the reverse complement.
GGGTAAACCGCCGGCACGGGGCACCGGCCTGCCGTGCAACTTCCGGCTGCCGTCAGGATGATCCACTATATCCAACGCTAAAAACAGCCGGCTAATCACGGGCGTGAGAAGGAACGACAAGATACAGGCGGTCACACCCAAGAAGATTAAAGCGGCCATGGCTGTTGGAGGGGCTTATGGTTCAGGCGGTTAGAACGGACGCGCGAGAGTTGGCTAGAGTGGATTTCCGCGCGACGAGAGTGTTCTCGATGAATAAGTAGTCGATCCCAGTCCGCAGATAGGTTTCGATGGCTTCGCCGGGAGTATTTACGATCGGCTGTCCTTTGATATTGAAGCTGGTATTTAAGACCATGCGGCGGCCCGTGAAGCGGCCGACGGCTTCGAGGAGAACATGAAAGTCGCCGTTGTCTTTTGCCGAAACGGTCTGCACCCGCGCGCTGCCATTTACGTGGGTAATGGCGGGCAACTCGGCACGATACGGCTCGCGAACATCGACGATTGTGATCATATACGGGAGTTCGGTGCCAGGCGGCACATCGAACCAGCGATGTACCTCTTCGATGGCGACGGCGGGCGCAAAGGGCCGGAAGGCTTCGCGCATCTTGACCATGGCGTTGATCCGGTCGCGCATTTCGGGACGCCCGGGATCGGCAAGAATGCTGCGATGACCCAGTGCGCGAGGGCCAAACTCCATGCGCCCGCGGTACCAGGCAATAACCGATCCCGCCTGAATCAGCCGCGCGGCTTCGGCACAAGTTTCGTCGAGCGTCGAAAAAGTCACGGCTTCGATCCGTTCTGCTTGATGCCGCAGAGCGGAGGCGACGTTACCGTTCCGGTAGGCTGGTCCTAGGAACGGCGCCTTCTGGCGTTCGTTAACAATACAACCCGCGTGAGCGGAGCGGTGAAGCGCCGCTCCCAGAGCGGAGCCATCGTCGCCGGCCGCCGGCTGAATGTAGACTTCGTCGAAATGACCGGACTGAAGCAGTTTGCCATTAGCGGTGCAGTTGAGAGCCACCCCGCCGGCGAGTGCCAGTTTGCGCACACCGGTACGTGAAGCGAAGTAGCCGCAAATGTAGAGCAAGGTGTTTTCAAGAACTTCCTGCAGAGCGGCGGCGACGTCACGGTGATCGTCGGTGATTTCCTCGTCCGGTTGGCGTTCCTTGATTAGACTTCCCGAAAGCAATCCCCGGGTAGCTTGATAGGTATTTTCATTGCCGTTCGACTGCATGTGCAGGATAGGAATACGGATAGATCCGTTGTCGCCCAAGGTTACGATGCGATTGAAGAATTCCCGGAACCGGGCCGGATCGCCATATGGAGCGAGGCCCATAATCTTATATTCGTCGGCGTTGAAATCGAACCCTAAGTGAAGGGTGATAAGGGAGTACAGAATACCGATGGAATCGGTGGCTGGAATTCGATGAATGCGTTCAAGGCGTCCGTCACGGGCGAGATAAACCGAGACGCTATCTACTTCGCCCATGCCATCGAGCACGATAACCAGACATTCGTTCCAGCCGGAAGTGTAGTAGGCGCTGGCGGCATGGGCGAGATGATGATTGACCTGGACGATGCGTTCGGACGGGAAGTGCGGAAAGTGATTTTGCACGGCGGCAACGAAAGCTTCGCGCGAATAGACAGTGTTATACAGGCGCGCCGATATCGGATCGAGCAGGAAAATGCTCTTATAAGGAGAGTAATCGAAAGCGTGGGCGATCTCGTCGATATCGTCAATACTTAGGCCGGCTTCTCTGAGACAAAAATCGATCGCCCCGGCGGGGAATTCGCCGCTGTGCTTTTTACGGCTGAACCGCTCCTCGGCGGCTGCGTACAGGCATTTTCCATCAAGCACCAGAGCGGCGGCGGCGTCGTGGCCCTGGGAAATGCGGTACTCTCGCTCATCGAGGCCAGGCCACTGCTGGCGGCGGAACAGAACCGATTGATCGAGACCACTGATGCCGAGAATCTTCATGAAGCTTGTCCTACGCCGCTCGATTCCACCAGGCTGGCGATGCTTTCTATGGATCGAAACTGATCGAGATCCAGATGCGCGATATCGAGCTGGAAGCCGAACTGCTGTTCCAGATTGAAGAGCAACTCGATCAAACCCATTGAATCGAGTAGTCCCGTTTCAAACAGATCCACTTGAGGAGACTCGACCTCACGGTAGAGGATCTGAGAAAAAATAGCTTGTATGCGCTCGACACACGTCGACATGAGTTTTAAGAAACCTCCGGATGTAGAGACTCGTAGAACTGGCTGCGGAGGACAGTTTTGTCAACTTTGCCGTTGCCATTGAGAGGAAGCGACTCAAAGCGAAGCCAGTGTGACGGCAACATATAATGCGGCAGACGCTGAGAAAGACGACTGCGAAGCACCTGTGGCTCGAACGCCATCCCTCGTTCAGGGACTACAGCACAGCAGATGACGGCGCCCTCGAACCCACTACTTTCGATGGCGATAACCGCCGCTTCCCGAATTCCACTGGTCGTTTGGAGCGCGACCTCAATTTCACCTAGTTCGATACGGTAACCTCGACTCTTAATCTGTGAGTCGCGGCGGCCGTGCAGATATACGAGATCATCCTTCCCCACGCTCGCTAGATCGCCTGTTTTGTAGATGCGACCGGAACCGGGGCCAAAAGGCTCATCCAGGAAGACGGCTCGCGTTCTTTCAGGGTCGTTCCAATAACCTGGGCTGAGACCGACTCCGCCGATATATAAATCGCCCACTCCCCCCGCGGATGGAGGTTGCAAGCGTTCATCAAGCACGAGTAAAGATTCGCCGCCACAGGGGATGCCGATGGGAATGGGCGCATCTTCAGCCGTGGGACACTCCGGAACGCGATAAAAGCTGCTCGCGATGGTCGTTTCCGTTGGACCGTAAAGATTTGTGAATTCGACATGAGGCAGACGTTTCATCCAGTAAATGAGAGCCGGAGTAGGGAACCGTTCTCCGCACCAGAGGAGTCGCTTCAATTTTGGAAAATCGTGCGGACGAACCACATCGAATTTCGCCATATAGGAGAGCAGCGAAGGCACGGAGAACCACTGCGTGAGTTCGTTGCCGCGGATGAATTCGGCGACTTTGTGGGGCAGTACGTTTAGCTTCGCCGACGCCAGATACAATTGCGCTCCAGCAGCGAAGGTGCCGTAGATGTCGAACGTAGAGAGATCGAAGTGAAGCGGTGGATGGCCGGAGATGCGATCTTCCGGCGTGTAGTTGAAATGCGAAATCGCCCATTCGACAAACGACATCACGTTCGCATGGGTAATCATCACTCCCTTGGGCCGTCCGGTTGACCCGGAAGTGAACAGGAGGTGGGCGACATCTTCTGGCCTGCCCGCGTTCGAAGGGGCTGTCGCCGCTTCCGTCACCGGCCAGCTAAATGCTGGCGTAAGGCTGCTCGTCGAAGAAGTAGGCTCAGACTCGCCTTTGAGCCAAGCCACGCGCGTCGTCCTGGCTGTTTCGGTCAGCAATTTTTCGGCAAGCGAGGCGGACGAAGCAACGGCGAGAAGCAAGCGGCTGCTCGACGATTCCAGAATCAGATCGAGACGGTCCCGGGGGCTATCTACGTCCAGTGGGACGTAGATACAGCCAGTCTTCAGGCAGGCAATTATGCTGACGATGGCCAATGGCGACTTGGGCACCAGCAGAGCGACGCGATCGCCTCGCTGGCAACCGGCCGCTCGCAACCTCCACGCGAGGCTGTTTGACTGACGATCAAGTTGCGAATAGGTCAGTCGCTCATCGCCGCTTACAATAGCGATTTCATCGGGACGCAACTGCGCTTGCCGTACTACATAGTCTTGCAACAATTTCGCAGTCATGCGTGTACATCGCAGCTTGCAAAAGCGGCGGCCTCCTCGAAAACCGTTCTAATATGTCCCAGTTCCTCCGCTGAGGGCGGAATGTCAAGGATAAACGTTCGATATCCGAGCTGAATGTAGCGCCGCAGGTCTTGAGCGACAGCACTGTAAGTGCCGACCAAGTAGGGGCAGTTAGATTTTGACACCTCAAAGGGGCCGAGCCAGTACGTGCCGCCGACGGCGTTCTCCTTCGAGAGCACAGACAGCCTTTTGTGCCAAGAGGAATCGGAGACGCGCATCGCCATCTCATGCGCAATCTGTCCCTTGCGATCGAACGGAAAGCGTTCCTCAGCGACGTCCCAAGCTTCGTCGGTCGTACGGCGGGCAATGATGCCAACACGCACGCCAGAGTCCGATTGTACGGGCGGCGCCGCTTCCGCAAGCTGCTCTGGCGGTTCGGGATATTTGATGGCCACGGCGCCGGTTGCGGTTGCTGCGGCGAGACCGGCCTCCGACGAGCCAGACATGAAAAACTCCGGCTGAAGCCCTGGAGCAAGATTGGGTCTAAGCACGGCGTTCGTCAAATGGTAGAAGTCGCCATCATAAGTGACTGGGAAATCGCTGCCCAGTAACAATTGGATGATCTTGACATATTCGATAAGCCGGTCGTACCGCCTGTCGTGCGGAGTTTGATCGCCAAGAGAGAGAAGATCGTTTTTAAAGCCGCCTGCGACCATGTTGAGAATCACCCGCCTACCGTAAAGATAAGCAAGCGAAGTGACCATTTTCGCGGCCGCATAAGGGTGCAGGTACAGCGGCTGGACAGCCACTAGCGGCACAAGAGTTTGGGTATTCGCGAGAATGGCTTGAGCGACCAGCCATGGATCCACAATGGAGTTGTCCGTGTAGACCAGAGTTCCGGTGCAGCCCGCCGATTCCGACCACTGGGCTACCTCGATGACCTTCCGCAGATATGTTTCGGGAACCGAGTCGAGCGATTGCGGGCTGGTCGCAAAGACCTTGATGTCGCCAAAATCCGGTGAAATTGCCGGCGACTGCTCTTGTTGTTGATTTTTAGAAGACATATATTAAGCACCTCATGCAAGATCTGGGCGATGCATTACACTATCGTTGTGTCTATCGTTATTGAGCCGCTGAGCAAGATTCCTGTAAGTGCGCTCCACGCGTTTCTTTCCGGGCATGGGCACGATGCAGCCATTATCGACTGGAAATATTACGATAGTGACTTTAACCGAAGCAGAGAACGCGGCTTCGCCTGCGTCGATGACCGTGGCAGACTTTTATCATTCATTGGCTTGATTCCGTTTACGGTAATGCGCAACGGAAAAGCGGTCGATGCAGCTTGGAGTTGCGACTGGTATCGCGCTCTTGATGCGAGCGGGCCACTCGGGGTTATGCTGATTCAACATAGCTTAAAAGCATATCCACTGATCTATTCACTAGGCGGCGGAGAGATGACAAAGGCAATCATGGGGCGGCTTTCCCGAGTAACCGTGCCAACGGCCGGTCTCGAATTATACAAGCCCGTGCGTATCGGCGGAGCGGTATGCGCATTGCGGAAAGCAACCACGGTAAACGTAATCCCATCGGTATCAGCTGTCAATAACATTAGGCTGCCAATAAGAGAACCGAAAAGCAAAGAGCCGATAGCTGTTCAGTTTGGCGCATCCTTGCCGGCCGCCTTTGGCGAGTCACTTACCACCAGGGCTGTCGATGCTCATGTTCCGGCTTATGATTCGCAATACTTGCGATGGCTACTGGATCGGTGTCCTTCAATCACCGGAGGGGCTTGCCTCGTATTCTGCGGCGGGGAGCCGATTGGCGCAGTTCTATTCTGGCATCCAGTAACCGATCGACGCTTCTGGAGGATTTCCGTGCTGCCCTGTCGTAGTAACTATAGAATGCTGGAAGTAGCGATAGTAAAGACCATCCGTCATATACGCGACAGTGGTGGATGGCTTATTTCCTTGCTGGCATCGCGCCTGGATGTGGATCTTCTGGAACTTGCTAAACGGAATGGCTTTTACCGGTCGACGTCCAGACGGCCGTTGTACATCTTGACTCGAAGTTCCGAAGATGCGGTCCAGGAGCTTGAACAACTTAGTTATCTGGACACTGATTATGCTTATCGATTTCCGACGGTAGATATGTAGAAGAGTTATCGCCAAGTAAATCAGCGGCGTCCAATTTTAGAGACTGGCGGCTACGGCGGTAAGCTTGGGAGATTCGGAAAACGCCGCCATCACCTTCTCGTCAAGTTCATCCTCGCTGGTGGGGCAACCCGCGATAGACAGAAACTTTTGATTACTGTATTGGTAGCTGCTGTAGTCCAGAATGGATCGTGACGTTAAGGCGGCATCGATTTCGCTCACGCCGTAGGCCAGGTTCTTGCTGCATTCAAATCCCAATCGAGTTCGGATTTTCTCGAAACAGACGCGGTAATTGCGGGAGTCGCTGTTTGGCGCCGTTTCGACAGTTGCGCTTGGAAACAGTTCCAGTATAGTAGCAGCGACATCGGTTAGCGTGTAATTCAGTTTGCTGTCTCCGAGATTGAATACCTCTCCACCGACCTGCTCGATCGGAGCATGGAGGGCCATGATGAAGCCGCGAACGACATCGCTAACGTGAATGAAGGGCCGCCATTGATTGCCGTTAAAGATCGTGATCGGGTGACCAGCCGCTGCTTTTGCCGTTAGTAGATTCACTACCAGGTCAAAGCGCGGACGGGGTGACAGTCCGAATACAGTTGCTAGGCGCAAAATCGTAGGACGAAAGAGCTTGTCACAAGCATCAAGCAAGGCCTTCTCGGAATCGATCTTAGTCTGACCGTACAGGGAAACCGGGTGGGCTTGGGACGTTTCGGTCATCAGATCGTCAGACGCGCCATAGACGCTGCAACTGGAGGCAAACAAGAATCTCGATATTCCCTGGCCCTTGGCAACCTCAACCAGCATGCGAGTGGCAGCGTAATTAGTTTCGAGCGCAGCTTGACGATCCTGTTCGCAGGCGGGATCGCCCACGATAGCGGCCAGATGCACGATGGAATCCACGCCGCTTACGGCTCGAATTGCAGTCTGGAGATTACGGCAATCGCCGACGATGAGTTCGAAGTTGGGGTCCCGGAGAACGTTTCGGAGCGCTCCGTCGCCATAAAGCAAACTATCAAGCACGCGCACTTTGCGTCCGGCACGAAGCAGTTCGGCAACTAGCATGGAGCCGATGTAGCCGGCGCCGCCCACCACGAGCACTGGGCGTTCAGAGTGAAGTCGATTCTGGCGGGTAGCGCGTCTTGTGACTGTGGCGAACAGGGCCCACTCACCGCTACGAACGGAAAACAAGGTAATCGCCATCACGGCGCAAAAAATGATCAGACTTTTGGAGCCGAGGCTGCTCGTGGGAAGTAGGGCGAGCGAGATGGAGGTAAACGCAATCAGACCCGCGGCCAGTCCGCACAAAAGAGCGACAGCTCGACGGCCGAGCGACCAACCCGTGTGGTCACGATACATTCCGCTGAGCAGAAAGGCTGCCGGGAAGATGAGCGATAACGGCAGGAACAGGTGCAGATATTGATCGACGGCTTCGCGTGCTTCGGCGAACAGAACAGCTTCCGAAGCGGCGTGCGTCCCCCGAATCCAGGATGCGACCAATGCCGCAACGAGACTGGTGTGAACCATCAGAAAATCGGCAACGACGCGGGAGAAGATATTGGGGCGAGAGAGCTTTTCGAGCGATGGAAACATAAATCACCTATGACTTGTGGAGAGAACAGCGGAGAGTGTGGCTACGATTTCGCATTGGCTTCAAACGAGCGATGAGCAACGAAACCCTGAATACGTTTAATGCTGTCTATGATGCACGCGATCGTGGAATCGGGCAGTGTTTCGTAAATGGGAAGGCTCAGAACATTGTCGGCGACGTAATTGGTATTTGGCAACGCTGTCCTGTCGAATTGCCGATACAGCGTCTGCTTATGCAGCGGCGGATAGAAGTATTTCTTTGTTTCGATATTTTCAGTTAGCAGAGCTTGTGCGAGCTGGTCACGCGTGCATCCGAATAAGCTGCCATCAACGTGGATTGAAAAGTCTTTGTAGGTGCTTCGGTTCCCGGCTTCCACCTTTTGAAAGGTAACGCCTGGCAACCCGGTAAGTCCATCTACGTACATGCGGGCGATTTGGTTGCGGCGCTGCACTTTTTTATTCACAAGTGGAAGTCCGTGCAGACCAAGAGCGGCATTGAATTCACCCAAACGGGCATTCTGGCCAAGAAACTGAGGATCGTAAGAGCCGTCGTCTCCGTAGTTGCGCATGAGACGGACCGCCCGAGCCAAATCCCGATCGGCCGTGGCAACCAGGCCGCCCTCGCCGGCGACGAGTAGCTTGGTAGGAGACAGGGAAAATACTTCCGCGTCGCCGAACTGGCCAACAGGTAAACCAAGCCGCTGGCTGCCGAAAGCATGCGCGGCGTCGAAGATTAGCTTGAGGTTGTGTTTGCGAGCGAGATTGCTTAGCGCGTCCACATTGGCCGGGTTGCCGTACATATGTACGGCAACGATGGCCGACGTACGCGCCGTAATTTTGCGCTCCACATCGGCGGGGTCGATGTTCCAGGTTTCGCGATCGCAATCGGCCAGAACAGGCGTGAGTCCGTTCCAGCGAATGGCGTGAGCGGTCGCGAAGAAGGTAAAGCTGGGAACAATGACCTCTCCTGCGAGTTCCAGCGCGCGCATCACTAAGGTGAGGCCGCTAGTGCAGCTAGAAACGCCAACGCAGTCGCGCGCGCCGAGATAGGCGGCCGATTGCTCCTCGAAACGCCGCACGCAGGCGGCATTAGTAATGACTCCGGCGTCATACGCGGCGCGAAAGTCCTCTAGCACCTCGTCCAGAGGCGGAAGGAGAGGAGAGATGAACCGGAAACGTTCCGCGAAGGCAGGTGCACCGCCCCAATGGGCTGGGGCTTCGATCGACTCAAGAAGGGTCCTCATTGTTTTACCAAATCTTTATATTGAAGTACTTTAGTGACGCAGCGGAGTTCGCCCGGCACGTGTTGTGGCCGCAATAATTTTCGTGCGGTTTCGAAAAGAATATTGAAGTCAGTTCGGAAACTGTGTTCGTGGCAGTATTTGAGCTGCAAGGCAATTTTTGTAGGTAGAATCAATTCTTCATAGGCGGCCTCCGGATCCGAGCTGCCAGCGAGAACTTCGCCTTCATTCGAATTCCAAATGGACGCCCAATCGGTAATACCTGGCCGAAGATTGAGTATCATGCGCTGCTCGCCCGCGAGGAGATCGGTGTATTTCCGTACTTCGGGCCTGGGGCCGACCAAACTCATTTCACCCACGAGGACATTGATTAGCTGCGGGAGTTCATCGAGCTTGTAGCGCCGGAGAAATCGACCGGCCCGAGTGATGCGGGTGTCATCGCTGGCTGTAGCGGATCCGCCGAGTCGCTCGGCGTCGACAACCATGGTGCGGAATTTCCACATATGGAAGATTGTGTTGTTGCGGCCGGTGCGGGCGCCGCGATAAAACACGGGCCCAGGCGAGGTCCCTTTGATTGCCAGACCGATCACTGCGAAGAGAGGACTCGCGGCGAGAAGGCCGAGACCGGAAACAGACATGTCGAGTAGCCGTTTGGCCACTCGATAACCACGATCGCCAGTCTTGGCGGGAACACGACCAAGGACATCATGGTAGGTTTCGATGGTTTCGGTGATAACCCGATCAAGAGAAAAATTCGCGACGGCGGTATGTCTGCCGCGCCGGCTCATGCGAGCGCGTGTACTGGGACTCGCCAAAAGAAATGCGATAGCTTCGGAAAGTAGCTTGGAATCGCGCGGCGGCACCAGCAGGCCGTTCTGGCCGTGACGAACAACTTCCCGGCAGCCGGGAACATCCGTGGTGACAATGGCGCGTCCAGCGGCGGCAGCTTCAATGAGAACTTTCGGGACTCCTTCGCGATATGAGGGTAGGCATACGATGTTTGCTTGCTCGAGCACCTGGCGCATGTCCTCGCGATAGCCCCACCATTCGATTAGCCCTGTATCGTGCCAGGCTTGAAGTTGAGCGGCGGAGATAGCCGTGGGATTACCAGGGTCGGTATCGCCAACCAGAACAAAACGTGCGTCGCTCCCTCTGCCTTTAAGCGTTTTGGCAACCTCAACGAATTCGAGCACACCCTTGTCCCAGAGCATGCGCGCGGCGAGCATAACCACCGGCCGGCCGGTGGGCTCGGGCGCCAGCACAAATTGCGAGATGTCGACGCCCGATCCGCGAATGAGAACACTCTTCTCCTTGAGCAGCACCTTCGAGTCGACGAACACCGCAAGATCGTCCGGATTTTGGAAAATGACTCTTAGATTCTTGTGCCGAAAGGCAACACGACAGCCTGCCAGCGTAATCGCGCGCAAGATTAGGGCCTTTCGAGTCTGTGCGGTAAAGACATGACCGAGTCCCGTGGGCATGCTGACCTCGGCGGGAACGCGGGCCGCGTACGCCGCTAAACCGCCATACAGCACTGGTTTCAGGCGAAGATGATGAACCAGATCCGGTTTAATGTGCCTGTACAGCGAATAGAGGTGTACAAGGCAACTCAACTCTCCGATACCCAGTCCCCTGCGAGTCATGAGCAAAGGATGAAATGTGAAGCCAGCATCTCGGATCACCTTTTCGCAACGACCTGGCGGAGTGGCCACATGAATTTCGAAACCAGCCCGGCTTGCTGCTACCGCCAGGGGCATCCGATAAGAATAGAAAGTATCGATCGAGTTGTCCACGAAGAGCAACTTAGGGCGCGACGGCATGTTACTCCTTTTAAAAAATGTAAATGGGTAAATGGACTGAGCTAATTGAGCATCGCTCGTGTGTAAAGTTCCTGGTAACGAGTGACGACAGAATCGAGGCTGAACTGTTGTTGGATACGACGGCGTGCCGCCGCGCCCATCTCATTCCGTAAGACCTGCCCACCGGCGAGCAGTTTCTCGATGCCGCTGGCAAGCGCGGCGCTATCCCCGGCAGGAACAGTAAATCCGGTTGCGCCTACCAGCAGCGCGGAATCGCCAACATCGGTAACAACGCATGGAACTCCGCATGCCATGCTCTCTCCGATGGCGAGCGGAAAGGCTTCTGTGCGCGAAGAAGAGACCACAATGTCCATGGCGGCAAAGAATCTTTGAGGGTCTGGAATGGCGTCAAGCAAGCGGACTCGATCACGCAGTTCAAACCGGCGGAGTAGCGAAGTAAAAGCTGAGTTGCGCCAGTGAACGTCGCGCCCACAAAGGACAAACAGTGCCCGCTGGCGCCGGGAGAGAACGGCTTGGGCCGCCGCCAAAAAGTTCACGTGATCCTTATGGGGATGAAAGCGCCCGGCTAGCCCGATTAGCTGATCCTCTTCGTTGGCGCCCAGTTCATATCGCATCGCCTTGCGGGCCTGCGCATCGGGCTGGAAAAGATCGGTGTCGAATCCGTTCGGAATGTAGTCCGTCTTTGCGCTTCGATATCCGAACGCCGTATGAGCCTGGCGAGCGCCTTGAGAGCAGCACACGATGCGCAATGGCACGGAGGCGGAAAGGAGTGCACAGGTCTTCGCCGCCGCCAAAGTCAGCAGTTTGTTGGTTTCAAAATCGAGATCCGAATGATGAATACCCCAAAACACTCGATGAACGCCAGCCAACTGCGCGACCACACCGCCTACCAGATCCGCATGATACATCCAGGTCTGCACCACGTCCGGGCGGGATTGGCGAAAAAACTTCCTCATGCGTAGCAATGCGGCAAAGCTGGCCGGATTCCTTGAAAGACCTACGGCGCGTACGGGAATCCCGGCTGCCTGCAATCCGGCTCCAAGATCGCCCAGGGTGGTCAGGGAAACCACTTCATTAGTGAACCGCTGGCTATCCATGCGAGTGACCAGATTAAACATCATCCGCTCGGCTCCATCGGCGGCGAGACCGGTGATGACGTGAACGACGCGGATCATCTTACGTTAGGGAAGGCACTCCGGCCATAGTCGAGCTGAAAGCCGTTTCAAGCGGGTGCGGTCCGCCATGTGCCGCGGAAGCCGCTCCGGCCATCGATATGGACCGAAACCCAAAGCGATTTCGGCATTCCGCGAATACCATCAACAAGCGGCGTAACTCGGCAAGGTTAAGTTCCGTATTGGAACCGAAATTGTGGGGATGCCACCAAAGGTGAAAAAGTCTTCCGGTTGCCGCTGCTTGTCGCATGCAGCGAGCGATGCGGGAAAAGCGAAACGCGTTGAGTGCTGGTTGGGATGGCAGGAAAGGTCGCAGAAATAGACTACCGCGGACGTTCGAGAGTTTGGAATCGTCGTCAAGTTCCTCCCAGTCAACTAAGCGAGAAATAGAGGCGCCATATTGATCAAGAAATCGCCCGACCCGGCGATGAAGCCGATTGCGCGATCCTGGCCGCACGTTATACATCCATCCTTGTTCACCACCACGATAGGCTTTGAACCCAAGCGACGGCAGAACCGCTAGAGCCTCGGCTGTGATCTGGTTTCTGGGAAACACGAGAGAAGTGAGATGGACATCGCGTCGGCGTGCCAGCCGTACGGCGCTCTCGATGTCTGCTCTAAACGCGCCAATGCCGCCGCCGGATTCCAGACAATAGTAATGAGCGAAGGTGTGGCAACCGATTTCCTGAAACGGCCGGCGTCGAATTTCGGCGATCAGGCTAGGGGCAAAGTGCAGCGGATCGTCCGCCTCCGAATGTCCAATTTCGGCGGCGTAAGGATTAAGGGCCTCATTCCGATATGAAGGACGCCGCTCCGGCGCGAATTGTAGCAATTCGTCGCGAGATTCGGCGAACAGAAAGCCGACCGTCGCCCAAGTGGCCGCGACTCCGAACTCCTCAAAGAGATCGAGCAATCGGGGTATGGCGCGGCGAGCTCCAAGTAGGTTGGCGCGGTATGGCGAATCGGCAGGACAATGGTCGTAAACTCCCCAATGCAATTCAAAGTCCAGTGAAATAACGAGCGCGCCTCGACGGCCGCCATCGTCAGAAGTCCGTTGTTGGGAATGTGACATGGTCAGGAAACTCCCGCGCCGCGAAATGCGTGTTGCCGCAGTCCTTTCGTCCACCGGAACGCGGTGGCCCAAGCTCTGTTCAATGCGTAACAACGGTTCACTGGATAACGCCGTTTGACTTCGGAAACATCTGTAATGAAAGGGCGGAACTTATCTATATGACGGGCAAACATTCGTGTGTCGGCGTGAACGGGATCGTCGATGTGGATGCAAACAGTCCAAAGTCCGGTTGGGAAAAAATGAAATCGGCCTAGCTGCTGCGGAATCCAGTATGTGCCATCGCTGTCTGTGTGCGGATAAAGGCCGAAACCATCGCTGATATCCGTAATCGCTAATGCGCGAAGAGCTTTTAGAGTCTGGGAATCAAACGTATGCGCGGGTGCTACCCACAATTGCGGATGAACGCGCTCGACATCTAGAATTTGCAAGCCGGCTGCAAGCTTGCTGTATTGTTCACCATAGTCAAGACCCGCAAATTCACTGTATTGATTTAATCCGATAAGTCCGCGTGAGCGTGTGACATAGAGATGTTGATATCCATGAAGGGCAATTGTCCAGCCGCGTTCCTGCCAATCCCGAACTCGATCCCAAAAATTGGACTTAGGCGGTTCTCTCTTCAACTCCGGATCTCTATTGTCAGGGACAACCGCGAGTATTGGCCGCACGTCATTGGCTATCAGAATACGCTCGATCTCGTTCCATGTAGCCCAGCACATTGTTGGGCAGATATCATCAAAACGGATCAGATACTCTGGGCCGCTTCCAAGTAGAAAAGGCACTTAGTTACCTTTACAAAAGTATTAAGTAGGAAACCCGGACACCGCCAGTCCATCGGCCGATTTGAAGAAAGCTCCGTGGCTTTTTCGGCGCCTCCTTGCGGACGCCAGAAGAATGAAAGTGAAACCGCTAATCTGTACCAATGTCGAGCCCACAATCGCGGTGATGGCTCCACCCGCTCCATGTCCCGGCACGAATAGGTAGCAGAATCCAGTCAAGCTAGAGGCGACGATCAAAAACAACGCTATCTGCGGTCTGAATATGCGGGCGGCGGTGACAGCACTGCCGATAAATTGACAACAGTAACCGAGGCCCGCGGCGACCATCAAGTATATAAGGAGATCGGCGCGCGCCGCATACTCGTGCCGGAACAGCAGCTCCAAGACTTGCCTCCCCGCGAACACCGCGACTAGGACACCCGTCACGCCGAGTGCCCCTCCGATAACAAGAAGTCGCAGCACAAGCGGAAAGAATCCGCGCATATCATGGCGCGCGTAGCTAACCGCCAAGCGCCCGAATGCAGCCTGTCCCATCGCTCCAACCACCATATTGCCGCTGGACTGAAAGAAGCAGAGTGCCGCAAAGATGCCGAGTTCCCGCGAGCCTGAGGACCACTCGATGAAATAGCGAGGGATACTAGTGTTCAAAGCCACCAAAACAGAGACCAGACCGAGCGGCAGCGTGGTCTTGAGCAGCGTCTTTTGCGTTAATAGGGCCCAGCGCGGGCGGGTTGCCACATCGACCGGGCGCACAGGGACGGGATACAGCGTGAAGCGCACGCGAGCATCGAAGAACAACAGAACAAGCACCCGAACGAACGTCATTGCGAGGACGCCGAGCAAAATACTCGCGGTGAGTATCATGACCGCCACTAGCGCCAAACTGGAAAGAACGCCTCGAACGATCATCGATTTAGCAATACTATCCATCCGATTATGCGCCTGCATGCGCCCATAATAGACGTCACTAACCGCTTCCACCATAAGCGATAGGCCCACTGCCTCCACGAGCCCGGTTCTGGAAGACGAGTAATGCAACCCAAAGCAGAGCGCCGTGAGAACAACCATGGCGACTGCCATGCTGAGTAATCGAAATCCTAAGTAATCGGAAAAGTGATGCTCTCCTCGCACATCCGTCACCTGCGCGGCGCGCAGTTGAAACGAAGCAAACGTAATCAATGGTGTGGCGACTGCGATAGCAAAAGAGTAGGCGCCCACGATTTCTGGGCGACTCCACTTTGCAAGCAGCACAATCACAACCCATTGTGAAGCCGCATAAACCCCATTTCCGATCAACGTCCAAAGGAAATCGCCGCGTAGCGACGAGCGCCCTAGGTATGTTAGATCGATGTCCGGCTGCTCAGGCATCGCTTCTTCACCGGCCTTACTTACTGGCGGCATAAGTGTAACGATGCATTCTTGATGGCTCCCAGCTATTCAAAATAGTCCCGAGAACGGGGCTGCCATCATCGGCCAGGCGCTGGCGGGCAAGCATCGCGCTTTCACGCGCAGTCTTACCTGCCCGCATTACGAGAATCATGCCATCGGCAAAGCGGCCCAGGAGACGACCGTCTGGAACCTGCAGTATCGGCGGACTATCGATGATAACCGTGTCGAATTCTTGACGAAGAAGTCGTAGCAGTTCCGGTAGTCGCCGCGAGTAAAAGAGGCTGGAGAAATCATTGTCATTGCTCTTCCCGCTGGTCAGAAGGAAGAGACCAGGCAAGCCGGTATCTTGAACGGCGGCTTCGATATCAGAAACTTTCAGAGGCTCTCTCACGCTAAGCAGATTCGCAAGGCCGAAGTCATTGTGAGTTCGAAACACGTTGTGTAGCTGATGTTTCCTTAGGTCGGCGTCAACCACCAATACCCGGCGGGTAATTTCGGCAATGGCGACCGCTAAATTAGTGGCCACGGTTGTCTTCCCCTCGCCAGGGTTAGGACTGGTGATGACTATCACCCGAGGCCGCAGTGTATTCGGCTGACCGAAAAGAATAGATGGAAGAGTGGCTCGGAAAGATTCTGCAAGTAAAGACGGCTTGCGGCCGCGAGGATCAATATCAATCTCCTCAGTTCCACGTGGACTCGCCAGGGTCAGTTCGGACCCGCCCCGTAGTGCGCCACGAGCCCTAAACGGCTGCCGGATATCTGGGATCGCTCCTAGATCCGGCAAGTTGAGTTGCACGGAAAGTTCTCCCGGCTCGCGAACGCTATGATTGGCTTGTTTTCGAAAAAACACAAAGCCGATGCCGATGAAAAGGCCTCCGGCAAATCCAATAGCCGCATTGAAGGGCAGATTAGGCTTGTAGGGCAGCACCGGGCGCCGTGCCGGATCCACTACGAGCACATTGCTTGAGCGCATGGCCGAAGCCACCCCGGCCTCTTTCACACGTTGCAACAATATTTCATAGAGTTGCCGGCTGGTATCGACCTCGTGCTTCATCATATTGTATTCCACGGCTTTATGAGAAGCCTTGGCGACCTGTTTCAATTGCTCGGCGCAGGCGGCCTCGAGTAGGGCAACGTGGCGTTGTGATGTTTCGTATTCATTCTGCATCCGAGTGAGCAAGTTGGTTCGGGCGCGATCGAGGGCTTTGCGCATCTCGGCAATCTGCTGCGTTACTTCCTGCACTCGATAGTGAGCCGGTGTCAGGCTTGAACTCAACTCAGCCAACTGCCGATGCAGGTCGGTCAGCTTCAGGTTGTAGTCGCGGATAGTAGGGTCGTCTAAGATCTCCGGCAGCGACTCGACGCTGACCTGTCCGACCAATTCCAGCTTGGACTGCCGGCTGAGGCGATCTGCCTTCGCCTTTAATAGCTCGTCTTCGAGGGTACGCAATTTATCGTCCTCGATGCTGTCCTTCCCTGAATCGATGACTAATCCCGAACCTCTAGCCATGCTCTGCAATTGAGCGTCGGACTTTTCCAGCTTCACCCGCATGTCGGCCAACTGACGGGTCAACCATTCGCTCGCGCGTTGAGCGGAACGCCATCGCACTTCCTGGCTTTTGTCAATGAATTCCGTTACAACTGTGTTCGCAACATCGGCGGCGAGAGCTGGATCGGGAGAATCATACAGCACTTCGACAACGTGGGTGAGGCCGGACACGCGAACAGTCAGATTCTGACTCATTTGCCGAATCACTCTGTCGGACTCCGGAAGAGGGGTGTTCGGAGCAAGGCCGAACCAGCCGCGCCACTTGGATGTTTGGCCGGCATTCCCTTTAGCATGTAAGTTCAGCTTGGCCGCAACCCTTTGGAGTAACGAATCGCTACGAAGCAACCGAATTTGAGTCTGAAAATAGGTTTCCGCCGCGTCGGTGCTATTTGGCGTGACGTTATCAAATCCCTTGTTTAGAAAATTCTCACTCGGGTCTTCAATTTCAACAGTGACTTGAGCGCGATAGATTGGCTTTTGCGGAATGCTGATGCACAGTGTTATAGCCATGCCTATCAGCGCAAACGCCAGCAACAAGCCCTTATTCCAGTAAAGAGTTAATACGTATTCAAGCAGCTTGCCTGAATCGTCTGCCTCGACGTTGGCGAATCGGTCCGCTTCCGGAGAATATCGGTTGCTAGCCGCCGGTGCTAATAGCGGAGGTGGTACATCTCGTCTTGGATCGTCCAAGTAGTGAAAGGAATTCATTGTCTCGTTTAGCTGGCGATTGCCACGGTAACGGCGCAAACAACTCCGCGTTAGCCTAACGAATGCCCCAGATTGCTATCCCCGATCCTGTCGTAATCGCAGTCTCGAGTGCTTTAAGCGCGATCTTTTTGCCGGTGCTTCCCGGAACATATAAAATATCGTCTGCTTGTAAGGTAATGTCCGGGCTTTTTCCATTTAGTATCTTTTGTAGGTCACAGACGCGTTCTTCGCGTTTATTGGGGATTTGAGAATTACGGATAATGCGCGCGTGTCTCATATCCGCCGTATGTTCACATCCTTGCGCCATGGAAAGGGCTTGGACAACGGTAACGGCATTCTCATCGCCAATGGGAAAACCACCGGCTTTATTCACTTCACCGATTACGTAGATCATGCTGGCTCTCGATACCGCTAGTACATCGTGCGGCATCACGAAGATGTTTTCGCCCGGACGCGCGCCGGACGTAATATCTCGTAACGATATCTCGGCCGTTGAATAATGCCCCGAGGGGTCGAGATGTTCATTAGGAAGAGGCAGACGGCCTTGGTCCAGAGAGCGCGTCAAGGTGACTGCGGAACCTGCATCGACACGGGGTCCTCCCGCAAGCGAAAGCATCTCGACAATGGTCTTTCTGCCTTGAATCTGATGAATGCCCGGATTGTTAACGGCGCCGACGACGGATACGGGCTGGCTTTGGTATTCACTTACGCTCACTATTAACTGCGGGTGCTTCACAAACACGCTGAGGCGGCTGTTCAATAATGTCTCAAGTTGCGGAATGGTCAAGCCGCCCGCATGGACCGTGCCAATCAGAGGAAGAGTCAACTCGCCCTTAGCATCGATACGCATTGGTTTCCCGACAAGGTCCTCAGCATTCAGACCGTTGATGACCACGACGTCTCCTGGCCCAAGGATATAAAGTTGCGCCCGATTAAGCGCGTTCTCACTCGGACTGGAGGCATGTTGATAGCCAACGTCGGATCCCCGTAGAGGAGAACCCGCCCACGACGCTAAGATGATCAAACAAAGTGCCGACTGTAGTAATGCCATAAGTTGCTTTACATATCGACGGTAGTTTCCACCGTCTATCGTTCTATCTTTCCGGATATTGAAAGGGGTCTCTTTATCGCGTCGGATTCAAGGATGCCAAGCACCTGGGCGACATCGGCCTTAATTTTGGCAAAGTCGATGCTCATGCCAAGAAGCCACTGACTTACCTGGACGCGGCTTACGGTCTCTCCGCGAGCGCGGCTGAGGACGATATCGCGTGCAAATTCAGACACCGTCCTCACGCCTTCAGCATGGCAGGCAAATACGATGCTTTCATATTCCGCGTCGGTAAGGCGGAAATTGACAACACGGGCTCTTGACGTTTTACGAGACACTGGAAAGGGCAGCTGGGCTTGATCGAGAGTGATTTGCCATCACCGTTTGGGGTCTCCGCCTGAGCGGCATGACAGCGTTTTGTGGTACTTCGACTTTGATTGAACGTTGAATCAGCGACACTGAAAGGACTATGCGGTAGGACGATCGCTGCTGGAACAATAATCCACGCATGCCCGTTAGGGGCCCACGGGTTATTTCAACTAGATCGCCGGCCTCGAGATAAGTACATGGTTCAACCGGCTCGCCCGATTCAAGCACCTTGCGAATTGCGGCAATTTCGTTGGCATCGACGGGGCTGGGGCGTTTTCCAAACCCGGCAATCGCCTGTACGCCGGGCGTGACAAGAATCGGCATTCGATAGAGTGCGTCGAATCTGCCAAAAATGTAACCGGGGAAGAGGGCTCTCGATTTACCGCAACCGGCGTCGGCGGTTTTGACCTTTAGAGTGGCGGCCAGTGTTTCGAAGCCTTTGTCAAGGAGCACCGAGGCGATTCTTTCTTCGTATCTACATTTGACTTGGATTGCAAACCATTCGAGGCCTGTCGAGGTCTCGGTCTCAAATGGAAATCGAGACACAAAAGCATTTGAGTTAACCTGCTTACACACGTTTTCCCTCCGAAATATTGTCTAGAAGAGCGAGCCGGTTCAGGGCGAGAGAGAGAAACCGGACCGCTCCAGAGTAGGTGTTTAAAGACCTGAGGGCAATTGTCTATTTATAACAGCAAGCGAACTAACCGCAGAACACCTGCTGATAGATAGGCAAGAAGTGACGACGTGAAGGTGCTGAGCGTAAAATCAGCGTAAAAAGTACGATTATAAACATAGCTACCGCAATAAACTACCGCCTACTGCCTTCTCAAGTTTCTACTGGATGCTTCGTCAGAATACGTCGTTGTCTTACAGGTGTCAATCGGTTTCAAATCGCTTCGGGGTTGAATGCGTTCTAGTACCGGTGACAATACCGGCTGATTGCCGTCGCCGACGGAGCACCGGAACCGCAGAGCGGCCGCCGTCCGTCGGCCGGAAAGAGCCTATAAGTTCTAATGGTCTCGAGGGCGATATTGTTTAAAAAGGAGCACATGCCCCGCAATAATGTTAGCTGAAAAGAGACGTATTTGCGATTAATGCGCTCGGTCCGTCTGCGAAAGCTACCTAACTTACCGTTATTGAAGGCGACGACCAACACGCTGTTCCGTCGGTAGAATGGGATTTAAGCGAGTGTTGCAAGTGGATTGTTGCCTTGCTGTCGAATGCCTATTATTCAAAAATAACGGGAAGTTCCTCGTCATTGTGCAATGAGAAGTCGACAGTGTCGCTACTGTCGCTACCGCAATATCGGAGTTGTTTTCGTTGTGGCGCAAACGGTTAAGAAACTCTTAGAACCACCGGACCAGCTGAAAGGGAGCGGCCAGTACTGGGACTCCCGTTGATTTGAGTCACGAGCGAATGGACAGGATCACGTTGAGCATGGAACGATGTAGATGGGGTTGTCTCTCTCGCTGGAATCTTAGGAAGAGGGGCCCGTCTCGATTGCCCACATGTTTCGTATGCCCGCAACGTAGTTATGGTCGCTGGTCGATGTGTGGTCAGTCATCGCATTGGTCGCAAGAGGGCCCGGGAAAGGTGTATATGTCGGCACCTATGAGACAGCCTACAGAAGACGCGTGCCAAATAAATTATATAGTGGCGCGTTGGGGAGTAACTAAGCTAACGTGCGCGGTGCGTTCTGCGTCGACGACGTTGTTACTTATTGTGTAGTACTGTATGAAAACATTGTTGTGCCAACGAAATGGAATGAGCCACTTAGCGCAGGAGTTTATCGGCCGGCTTGTTCCTCGACAAAGCGGGGCCACCGAGCAATGCCGCGGAATCTGGTAATTGGCGAAATTGACGTATGTATACGATGCTGCACTCCAATGGTCGATCGAGCACTCTGGCCACCAGGGGACGCGTGTTCGTATCTCCAGGTCTACGGCGCCTCTTGCACTTCGATAGCGGAGTCTATATGGTTGCCGATACGCGGATGGCTGAATGGTTCGCCGGCGTAGCCCTGAAGACGCTTCATCGAAGCATCGAAATGTTGGACATATCTGTCGAGATGGGATTCGATTTGTCCACGACGTCCAATAAGTTGGCGTGCTGAAAGGTGTCGTTCACCGCACCTTGCCCTTTTGGGTGCTCCGGGTAGAGGCGTCGCCAACTAGGCGGGATGCGACCCGCCTGCAGGGTCAACTTGCGGTGCAGTCTAGCAGGTATGCAGTCTCAGGATATTACGGCGAACCTGGAAAGGCGCGCCGGACACGGCCGCCCAGAAAATGAAAGAAGGGCCACGGAACCGTGGCCCTTCGAGGACTTCTAATAATAGTAGTCTGCAAGACGATTAGCTGACGGCGGCTGTTCGGTACCTGGCCGCGATCTCATTCATCTGGTCTTTCACATGCAATTTGAGCTTTTTCAACCGGTGTTCCTCGAGCTCTTCTGCATCAGAGAGAAGGCCCTTCGCTTCGATCTCGTCAATCAGCTTCGAATAATGCGCATGCTGCTCGTTTAAATTACGGAAGCCTTCATCCGTAGCGAGCAGATGCGCTTTCATATCATCTTGCGTGTGGTTCTCCATCAGGTATTCTCCTTTGTGAGACACCACGCCGAGTCGGACTGCATTGGTTCTGGCCCGGTGGGTGTGAGTGTTAGTGTTCATCACTCGCGGGCCGGTCACCAGAGGCCGCCCGCACCCGCAAGGTATCATCATTTCAGTCGCATGACAATAGCGGTTTCGCTAGGCGACTGATAATAATCGTCTCTTCGCCCGATCTCTATAAACCCACAGGACTTGTAGAGCGATTGAGCCGCGGCGTTCGAATTTCGGACCTCCAGGAACAGGGTTCCACCCCGCCCGATTTCGTACTCGAGCAGCGCGCGGGCGATGCCTTGCCGGCGCCATCTCGGATTCACTGCGAGGTTGAGAATTTCTCTTTCGCCGCCGAGTCCTTCATAGTTCGGCACTAGCTCGCGCGAAATCAGAAAGCCGCGAACGATGCAATCGATTTCTGCAACCGCACAGTCGTAGCGGGTCAAACTCTCGGCATCCCAGGGTGCATTCGAAAAGCACGCTTGTTCGATGCCAAGCATCTCCTCCAAATCTGGCTGGCGGGCCGCCCGCACGTGTACTGAAGAAATACACTTGGTCGTCATTCGAAATGAATTGCGGTGACGTCTCCCGCAGTGCCGAGTTGGATATCTTTTCGCGGTTTGTACGTAAGACTCAACTTTCGTGCAGGATGCTGGACGCCGCACGGAAACGGCGTCCGGCTTCCATCGATCGAAACCGTGGACGGATTTGGCACGAGCAGGATCATGACTCGCGCGCCGCGCGGCTTCACCCAAATCTTCGCCTGCCGGTCTTCGCACTCTACACGGGTTAATTCACCCTCTACGCTCGGATTTTGCGCTGTAAACCACGGTACTACGTTTTTTAAATCCTCATCCGTGCCGCCGTTCGCGCTGTTGGCGCGCTGCTCGGCAGCCTGAATTTGCGCCTGTTGCTGCTCGCGAAGACGCTCCTGTTCGGCTCTGGCGTCTTCGGAACTTTGTCTTCGCGCCGCCTCCTCGGCATCCAGACGCTGGTCTACTAACGCCCCGGCGCGTTCATGAACCTTGGCGCGTTCCGTGGGGGTCCCAGCAGCGTCTTCAGCGCGCGCCCAGCTATTTTGCGCCAACAAGCCATGGCCGTCCTTGCTTTGCAGTTCGGCCAATTCCTGCCAGAGCGCTGCGGATCGGGGATTCAGCTTGGCAGCGTGTTCTAGCAATGCCTCTTTTTCGGCTGGTATGGAAGCCAATTTCGATTGTTCATGAATGGGAACCCACCACTTCGGGTTCAGCTCAGCGGCTTTCTTTAGCAAAGGAATGGCTTCATTCACGGGCCGGTCTTTGGCGGCTTCGAGATAGACCCACGCATTAGTGCTGCCATTCGCAATCGAAGCATTCAGGTACTCTGCCGGCTTTCTGCCTTCATGCATGGCGACCAACGCCAAGCCCTCCTGGCCGAGCGCAGCATGGCCGGCCTCGATGGCGGATTTGTAGGCTGCTTCGGCCGATTGGGGATCGCTATCAAGCCTGGCATCGGCCAGATATAGATTGGCGAGAGCCGCATCGATGGAATGCTCGCCTAGATCCCGCTTCGGATCGAGTGGGCGGGCCGAAATAGTTACGGGCTGAGCCGCTTCCGAAGATAAATGTTCAGCAGCTTCCTTCTCGAGGAGCTTGGAATCCTTGCCGAAAGCGTTCGCCTCCGCAACCAGGAGACCCGAGCCACCGCGTAAGTTATTCATGAATACGTTGAAGCGGCCCGCGTACTCGGGCTTTGTAGCGAACAGGTGCATGCGGGCCCACCCAAGATCGGAGTGCGCGGGAGAAGCTCCGATGGTAACGCGGCTCCCCCGGGCCTGAAGCCCAGCAAAGAGCTGGGGTAGCCCGGACTCAACTTCTGGGGGAAGACGCGGAGTGTTCGCGTCCAGAAAGAGCTTCGCTACCCGTTCGAGCGGGATCGGCCTCTCAGGAACGACTACCAATACATATTCACCATGTCGCACAACAAAATCAGAAGTGGCGCCGTGCGCGGCTGGGGTGATCAGGATGCGGAATGGCCAGATCGCCTGAAGATCTTTGGATTCAAGCATGCCCCCCAAGACCCAGCGGAGCTGTTCCAGATTCACCAGGGCATCTCGAGCGCCCGATGTGTTTTCGTCTGTATCGACATGAAATGGCCCGATATTCAGATCGGTCCAGCGATCCTTGGCGCGCAGCGGGAGCGATGCAGCAATAAGCAGACCAACCAACACCACCGGACCCAGTGCAAACGGACTGAGCCGGGAAGCGCCAGCGACTGTTATCTCCTTACGCCGCCTACCGGCCGGGCGGCGTCGCAACGCAACTCGCCATCGCGAAAACCTCCGGCTGGTTGCAATAGGAAGCGCCGAGATAGTCACTGTCGCCAAACTCCAGGATGGACTCTTCCGATTGATAGTGTATCGCCGAAGGTTGCGCCGCCCGCTTCAAAACGAATGTGCGTTTGACTGTCCAGCCAGCAACCGTCGCGCCGCCTGCACGTCTTTGAGCGCCTGCTCGGGAGTTGCCGCCAAGGCCGTCAGGTGCCCCATTTTGCGGCCTGGCCGCGCTTCGAGTTTCCCATAAAGGTGCAGCTTTACGTTTGGCGCTGAAGCCGCGGCTGCCCAGTCCGGTTCACCTTCCTGCCACATATCGCCCAGGATGTTGGCCATAGAGGCCGGCGCGAGCTGCTGCACGGAGCCGAACGGCAGGCCACAGACGGCGCGAAGCTGTTGCTCAAATTGGCTGGTGACGTTCGCATCAAAAGTGAAATGCCCGGAATTGTGCGGGCGCGGCGCCAGCTCGTTGATGAGAAGACTTCCGTCCTTGCACAAAAAAAATTCGACACACAGGACGCCTACAACATCGAGCTTTTCCAGAACTTCACGTGCAATCTCGACGGCATCGCGCAGCACGCTGCTGGACACGCACGCTGGAGCAATCGTGATGTCCAGAATGTGGTTATGGTGCCGGTTTTCGACTACGCCGAAATGGACAAAGTTGCCACGTTCGGAGCGTGCCGCGACAATCGATACCTCACGGTCGAAATCGATAAAGCTCTCGAGCACGGCTTCACTTTCGCCAACGTACTTCCAGGCAACGGATAGTTCGCTGCCGGCACGGATGGTGTACTGACCTTTACCGTCGTAACCGAAGCCCGCGGTTTTGAGCACGGCTGGCAAGCCCAGTTGCAGACCGGCAGCCTCCAAATCGGCAAAACTTCCGATGCGCCGGAACGGCGTGACCGGAAGTCCTGCATTGGCGAGGAATGTCTTTTCCCGCAGCCGGTGCTGCGCAATGTGCAGAACATGACCGCTTGGCCGGACCGGCGCGCATTCGGCTGCCGCGGCGGCGGTTTCCGCCGGAACGTTTTCAAATTCGAAGGTGACGGCGGAAACCCGGCTTGCAAACTGGCGGACCGCGTCCAGGTCGTCGTACGGGGCGGTCACTTCCAGATCGGCAACCTGTCCAGTGGGTGTGTCCTGGTCGGGCGAATATGTGTGGACACGGTAACCCATGCGGCGCGCCGCGATGGCAAACATGCGTCCAAGTTGCCCGCTTCCCAATACGCCAATGGCGCTCCCGGGAAGAATGGGCGATCTGAGTCGGCCGGCGCTCATGCTGGAAAGCTGTCGTTGAGAACGGACTCGCGCTGCTTCCGGCGGAAACTATCGAGCCGAAAGCGGAGGTCCGGATGCTTATTCGCCAGTATGCTGACCGCCAGAAGCGCCGCGTTCTTCGCTCCGGCATTGCCGATTGCCAGCGTGCCGACAGGAACGCCCGCGGGCATCTGCACAATGGAGAGCAGAGAGTCGATGCCGTTCAAAGTGCTGCTCTTGATTGGAACGCCCAGTACTGGCAGCGTTGTATGGGCGGCGACCATTCCCGGAAGATGGGCAGCCCCGCCGGCTGCCGCTATAATCACTTCCAGGCCGCGGTCAATCGCGCCTTTCGCGTATTCGGCCATCCAGTCCGGCGTCCGGTGAGCCGATACGATATGGCGCTCATAGGGAACTTCCAGTGAGTGAAGCAGGTGGCAGGCATGCTGCATCGTTTCCCAATCAGATTTGCTGCCCATGATGACGCCGACCAGCGGCCGTTCTGGACTGGGTGCGGCGTCGGACATGGGCAGCGGCTCCGTGCTCATTCCGAGAAGCCGTTCTTGCCGTCAAACGTGTACAGGTGCTCGGTCTTAATGAAGTCGAGACCAGCGCCGGCGAATCGCTGAAGCAATCCGATAATCTGCTCGTGCGTCACGGGTTTCCCGGCTTCCGCGGATTTGAAGCGGCAGCGCCAGTGATCGGTGCAGAAAGTTTCTTTGAAACCGTCCGGGTAGATTTGCACGCCGCGGTTGTTGACCACTTCCAGCTTTAATCCATCGCCGTTCAGCGCCTCGGCTTTCCTACCGAATTCAGCCACATCGCGCCGCGCCCAGTCGACAAATACATCGACGCCGACGAGTTCCTTCTTCTCGCGAGTTCGCTCTGCCGCTTTGTGCGCCATTGTCTGTTTCGGCGCATGAGAATAACTCACGGCCTTTAGCGTGGATGGCTTCTGGCCCAAACGGTCCACCACCGCCTGCGCGAACTCTTTGGTGCCTACCTTCTGCTTGCTGACACGCTCTTTGAAAATGTCGTAGGTATGGACGCCATCTTCCAGGGTCTTTAGCCACGCGTTATGGATGCGCTCGGCTACTTCAGGCTGATCGATGTGCAACAGCATCAGCAGTGCGCCATGCAGCAGTCCTGAAGGATTTGCGAGATTCTGTCCCGCGCGCCGCGGCGCCGAGCCATGAATTGCCTCGAACATTGCGCACTGATCGCCAATATTTGCCGATCCCGCCAAACCGACCGATCCCGCGATCTGAGCGGCTACGTCTGAAAGAATATCGCCGTATAAGTTCGGCATGACGATCACATCGAATGCGGAAGGAGTATCCGCGAGCTTCGCCGCTCCAATATCGACAATCCAATGTTCCTTTTCGATGCCGGAATATTCCGCGCCTACTTCATCGAAGACCTTGTGAAACAGGCCATCGGTGAACTTCATGATGTTGTCTTTGGTGAAGCACGTGACCTTCTTGCGTCCGTTGCGCACGGCATATTCGAACGCGTAGCGCACGATTTTCTCGGAACCGGGCCGGCTGATCAGCTTCAGGCATTGATATACCTCATCGCTTTGCCGGTGCTCGATGCCCGCGTACAGATCTTCTTCGTTCTCTCGGACGATTACGACGTCCATGCCCGGATGCTTGGTCTCAACGAACGGATGGTAGGAAACGCAGGGACGCACGTTCGCATAAAGCCCGAGCGTTTTCCGAGTCGTCACGTTCAGCGACTTAAACCCACCGCCCTGCGGTGTCGTGATTGGCGCCTTCAGGAACACTTTCGTCCGGCGGAGCGACTCCCATGACGAAGGTTCAATGCCCGCGCTGATGCCGCGGAGATAGATCTTTTCACCGATTTCGATTGGCTCAATTTCAATCTGCGCGCCCGCTTGTTTCAGAATGTGCAGCGTCGCGCCCATGATCTCCGGACCGATGCCGTCGCCGTGCGCCACCGTGATAGGAACGTTTTTCGATGCCATAGTTTGGGTTGACTAAACTAACCAACATATCGCAGCCGGAAATGCGAACCGTTGCGCCGCTCTGCTCCTTGACGGCGGTAGCCAGCCCCGCGAGCCGTAATTGCCCGAGTGTATGAATACAATCGGAGTATGCGAGTCGCAGTTGCGAACTATCCGGATCCATCGGAGGCGGCCGATCGGGCGTCCTGGAAGAAGAGCCTGGCGCTCCTGTGTGCTGTTGTCCTGGGCCTCATATTTACTGTTTCGGGCGGCTGGAAAGTTTTGGACCCATTCAAAACAGGAGAGCTTTTGGAGCAGGCGCGGGTTCCGGCCGGTTGGGGCGTCCTGGGCGCATCGGTCCTGGGCACGGTGGAACTGCTAACCGCGCTTCTTTTGTTCATCCCGCGTTTCAGGAAGCTCGGTGGCCTTCTCGGCTCTGGGCTGATGATTTTTTTCATATGCTGGATTGGGTATTTCTACCACGCTCTCGTTGGCCAGGAATGCAGTTGCTTTCCGATCATCAAGCGAACGGTAGGACCTGGTTTCTTTGTGGGCGATGGCATCATGCTGCTGCTCGCGCTGGCGGCTTTCTTTTGGTCTCGGCCTGTGGCGCGTTTTCGCGTGCCTCTCATGGCCTTGGGCGTGCTTGCGGCGTGCGCTGCAGTGAGTTTTGGAGTGTCGGCCGCGCAGCGCCGCGGTATCCAGGCGCCTAGCCCGATCATTGTGGATGGAAAATCCGAATCCATTACAAGCGGCAAAGTATTTCTATTCTTTTACGATCCCCAGTGTATGCATTGCGACGCCGCGGCGCGGTACATGGCAAATTTTGATTGGGGCGATACCCGCGTCATCGGCATTCCTACGGCTGAGCCGCAGTTTGCCGCCTCGTTTCTGCATGACACGAAGTTAAAGGCAGGTACCTCTTTAGAAGCGGTGAAGTTGCGGAAGGTGTTCAAATTTGTCGATGCGCCGTTTGGAGCCGCGCTTGTCGATGGCCGCCAAGTGGCTTCGTTTAATGAAACACAGTTTAATGCGCCGGCGCCAAAGGCAGGTTTGAAAAAAATCGGCTTTGTGCGGTAAAAGAATTATGCCGGCTCAGTTTCAAGGTTCTATCACCGGTATTTCGCTTTGTTCTTAAGTAACTGAAATTGGGCTCTCAGCCTGCTGCGTCGAGACTCGCCTTGGAAGATCCCTTGTGCTAGAGGCCGAATGTCCCGCCACAGCTATTTTCGAAAACCCGGCGGTGTTCCTGCAATCTGCGCGGCGCTCTACGATTTCAGTGTTGGTGTACTCTCACTGAGGGTTGGTTTTTCAAAACGCAGGAGGTCACGTTGAAGGGCTCTTTGATTCTGGCGCTTTTATCGCTCGGCGCTGCCGCATTTGCTCAGCAGCGAGTGCCCGAGATTCCCTACGATTCCGTTCCCAATTTTCTGAAGTTGCCCGCCAATCTCTACTTGGGCGAAGTGGCGGGCGTGGCGGTGAACTCTAAGGGACACGTCTTCGTTCTTTCGCGGGGCAACACGACCGGGCCGGCCTTTGGCGCCGCCGCTACGCAACTGCTCGAATTCGGTGCGGATGGACACTACATCCGCGAGATCGGCAAGAATCTATATGCCTGGTCTTTTGCTCACGCGGTTCGCGTCGACAAGGACGACAACATCTGGGTGGTCGACAAAGGCTCGGACATGATCGTGGAGTTTAACCCGCAAGGGCGGGTCATGATGGTGTTCGGACGTAAGAAAGAAGCGGCTGACGAGGGCGATGGCCCGTGGACCCACGTCAAGCCTCCGCGTCCCGCCGTCAACGGTGAGTTCCGGCAACCGACGGATGTCACCTGGGACCGCGAAGGCGACATTTTCATCAGCGATGGCTACATCAACTCGCGCGTGGCGAAGTACGACAAGAACGGCGATTGGGTGAAGCAATGGGGCGAACCGGGTAGTGGGCCGAGTGAGTTCAAGACACCCCACAGCATTGCGGCGGACGCAAAGGGCAACATCTATGTCGCCGACCGGGGCAATCGCCGCATTCAGGTGTTTGATCATGATGGGAATTTCCTGCGCGAAATGACGATCGACGTTCCCGCACCGCCGGATGCGCAAACCTGGATGGGCCCGCTCCCAAGCCCGGGAGCGTCCGACAAAACCATGCAGCCCGGCTCTCCCTGGGCAATCTGTATCACGCCCGGCCCTACTCAATATTTGTATAGCTCCGATGCATTTCCCGGACGCATTTACAAGCTGACGCTAGACGGCAAAGTGGTCGGAATGTTTGGGCGAACGGGCAGGCAGCCAAAGCAGTTTGGGTGGATTCACGAACTGGCATGTCCTTCGGAAAACGAAATCTACGCCGCCGAACTTCTCAACTGGCGAATACAGAAGCTGATTTTGCATCCGGGGGAAACGCGGAATCGGTGAGCAAGTAACCGCTTTATTAAGGGGAAGGGTGAGTATCCTTCGCTCATCCGGTTTCCTCAGACCTGCAAACTGCGCAAGTACGGAACGCTTTCCCGCATCAACTCCAGATCCATTTCCACGAAGTAGTTTTTAATTCCACCTGTTTTCGCGGCAGTAAAAATCTTCTTCCAATCGAGCGTGCCCTGTCCGACGGCCACGATCTTTCTGGTTTTCGCCGACCACCCTTGCACGTGCATCGAAATGAAGCGGCCAGGATACTTGTTGAAGTAGTCGGCGGCATCGTAGCCGTCGCTGATCGTCGACACCTGGAATTGAAACTTCACTAGTTTCGGATCGAGGAGATCGAACAGGACGTCGTAGGTCCGCTTGCCGTCGACCGTCGAGAGCTCAAAACCTTCATTGTGAAGTCCCTGCTGCATACCGGCTCGTGCCGTTTGCGCGGCGATTTTGTTGTATTCGTCGGCGGCGCGCTTAACGTCGTCCATCGTCGGGTTTCGTGGCCCGCCGAGACTAGGAACCATCATTTGTGTCAGTCCGAGGTCTTTTGCCCATTCGATTCTGGCTGGGAGGTCTTCCCTGAGTTCTTTGATGTCGAAATGAGAGCTGATGCATGTCACGCCCAGATCCCCCAGCATTTTTTTAAGCTCGGCGCCTTTGTATTTGGCGAGGTCACCGAACCCGGCGCGCGCGTAGCCCCAGGGCGAGCACAACTCCACCGTTTGAAAACCTGCGCCGGTAAGTTTCTTGATTGTGCCGGGAAAGTCCTTGGCGATCATGCGCCTGACTGGATATGTCTGGCAACCCAGCGGCATGCCCAGCGGATTGGCCGTGAGTTCCAATGCGCCCGCGGATAGAAGTTCGGCCGCCGCGGCATTCGTCGCCACACGTTTGAAAAACTCTCTTCTAGAAGTCTCGGGCATTCACGCCTCCTTATCCGTCGATTCGGTCTGAAGCCGATCTGCGGTATTTTCTCACGAGACAAATCGAGACAATTTCGATCAGTCAAAAAGGCCAGCCTGAAAGCTGGCCTTTTTGTAGCGGAGCGATGTGAGATCGCTTAAAACGATACCGTGGCCGAGAGCAGCATGATGCGAGGATCGCGCGCGCCGCTCACGGTTCCGAAGCCGTTTATGTTGTTGATGCCTCCGCTCGAATTCAGGAAGGCGTTCTTGACGGAGTAGTTCGATGGATCGCCGCTGTAATTGACGGTGCTGTGAATACCGCTGTTATTTGACACGCCATCTCCGCCGACTCCTCCAAATTGCGGGTGATTGAACGCATTGACGGCTTCCGCGCGAAGCTCGATACCGAAGCGTTCCTTGAACCGGAACGTCTTGGACAACGAGAGGTCGGTATCGTTGATGCCGGGACCGTAGAAGGGATACCGGCCCTCGCCAAGACCGATGTTGCCCACGGGAGGTGGAGCAAATGCGCCGGCATTCAGCCGTTGATAGGGGCTGTCGTTCGTTCCGGCTTTTGGATCGCCGACTACCTGTGTACGTGGTCCCTCGGTATAGGAACCGGTCAGGTTCTGATTCGACCAGCCATCGAGGCTGAAATTAACGTCATACGGCGCGCCGGTCTGGAACCGCGTAAGGTCGGAAATTTGCCAGCCGTCGACGATCGTATGCAGAATGCCCCGCTTGAAGATGGATGGGAACTGATAGATGGCATTGATCGCAACC
This sequence comes from Bryobacterales bacterium KBS 96, assembly GCA_000381625.1. Classification (GTDB taxonomy): domain Bacteria; phylum Acidobacteriota; class Terriglobia; order Bryobacterales; family Bryobacteraceae; genus KBS-96. Next base: position 2,606,756 of record KB906767.1, on the reverse strand, counting down.
GTATGGCGGCGGTCGAAGGTGAGCGGACCGTAGTTCGCAAACCGTTCCAGACCGTCGATGCGGTTATAATCTCCGTCGCCCGAGCTGGTTCCGAAGGCTTTGCCGTAGGTATATGCAACGCCGATGAGGAGTCCTTTCGAGAAGTCGCGATTCAAACTGACTTGCAGCGAGTTGTAGTTCGATGTGCCGCCGGCTTCATGTACGCCGATGTCCCCGTAACCGGGATAGGGCCGGAGAAAATCGCGAGGAAGCGCGCCCGCGCCCGGCTGGGACGGGTTTCCGGCAGTCGGGTCCTGGTTCTGCGGCAGAAATGTTGCGCCATACGGAATGGCGTTGAGGTTCAGTTTCTGCTGCAAATGCCACGCCCGGTTGCCAACGTAGCTGGTATCGAGGATGAAGGAAGCGGGCAGCCGCATCTGGACGCCGAGGCTATAGTTCGCAATGGTGGGATTTTCGCCGTTGGGATCGAGCGTGGTCAAACCGCTCGGTCCAAGCAACGCGCTGGTCGGGCTGATCTGGTTGATCAATCCGTAAGTCAGAGTTGGGGCGAACGTGGTGGGCGGATTTGTCAATTCGTCGAAAATTAAGTTGCCTTGGTAGCGGTCGTACAAAATAGCGCCGCCGCCGCGGACCACGATGTTCGATTTGCCGGTGACGTCCCAGGCGAAGCCGAAACGCGGCGAATACTGGATGCCGCGATCTTTCATGAGGTATTTCGAATACTGCGTGCCGGCTTTGGCGATTCCATTCAACAGATTTCCGGAATTCGGCACAATTTTGCCGACGGCATAAGCGGGCAGCGTCTGGCCAGTGACTGGGTCCTGGGCGAGTTTCGTGCCATCTGGCCCGAGGACTGGTTGATAGAGCCGTGGCGCGGCGGCAGGGTTGTAGCGCTGCGGCAGAAACGTGGAGGTCTGCAGCGCTGCATCGAACTGAGGCTGAATCCAGTAGAAGCGCATGCCGTAATCCAGCGTGAAGTTCTTGGTGACCTTCCAGGTATCCTGGCCGTACCATTCGATGTTCGAATAACGATACAGGCCGGTGGCGTACTGCGATGCCTGACTGTAAGTGTTATAAATCCCAAGTGCCGCATTCGCAAAACCGAAGCCAGTGTCGTACGGGTTGCTGGTAGTATCGCCGAAATCATAGGAGCCGGCTGAGGCAGCAAACGACGTCTGGTCTTTGCGGCTGCGCTGCGCGTAGAACCCGACCTTGACGACGTGCTGGCCGATCACTTTGCTCAAATTGTCGATGAATTCGATGGTCGTGTTGTAGTTATAGAAAGGCGCGTTGCTCGTCCCCCACGCTCCGGTATTCGCCAGACGCGTGCCATTGAATCCGAAACTCGGGATGTAATCGTTCTGGAGGGGATAGAGATTCGGCAAACCAGTCAGGTTGTTTGCTTCGCGGCTCAAACCGTCGTTCACCGGGTCGATGTTGATGATATTTTTGCCGAATCCCCACGTGAACTCATTGGTTGTCGTAGCGTTGAGGATGCTGGTGAGGCCGACGCCTAATGCTTTGCCAGGCCGCGCGTCGGTAATGGGCACCTTCGGGATACTCGTGCCGAGCACAAACGAACCGTAATAGGATGTCACAGCGTCGCTATTGTTGATCCATCGTACGAATGCTTTGTTTTTAGAATTGATGTTCCAATCGCCACGTAGCAAGTCCTCACGGCGGGGGTACGAATCGGAGATTTGGGATTGATAATTGAACCCCTGGTTTCCCGCTGACTGCGCGTTCGGTAGCGGATACGCTTTGAGGATATTTAAACCAAGGGCGCTTAGCTTCGTTGGATCGATGCGCCCGAGGACTCCGCCATATTGATAGCACCCGGCGATATTCGTCGAGTTGCATGGCAGGCCGGTCGAGTAGTCGCGAATGTATGGGAACGGATTGCCGTTCTTGTCCACCGATTGCGAGAAATCGCCGGTACGTTCAAGCGCGGTCGGAACCGTAACTCGATGCAAATCCTGTGGCTTCAATTGTTCCTGGTATTCCTGGCTAAAGAAGAAGAAAAACTTGTCCTTGTTCGTGTTCAGGACCTTCGGAATATAAATGGGACCGCCAATCGTGTAACCGGCGTCGTTGTAGCGGTACAACTTGCGCGGCAGGCCATCGCGGTTATTCATCCAGTTATTGGCATTTAGACCTTCGTTGCGATGATAGATATACCCGGAGCCATGGAAATCGGACGTGCCGCTCTTGGTGACGACCGAAATCTGCGCGCCGGCCGAGCGGCCGTACTCGGCCTGATAGTTCGAGGTAAGCACCCGGAATTCCTGGACCGAGTCGAGACTAATCGTGGCAAGCTGGTCGCCGTTGTTTCCGGTGTCCACATCGCCGATTCCGTCCAGAGTCAGGTTGTTCTGATTCTGCCGGGCGCCGTTGGCGGAGATAGATCCGACACCGCCATGTCCGGCTGTTTGCAGATCGGGATAAGTGGTAACGCCCGGTGTCAGAGCAACAAGCGGCAGGTAGCTGCGCCCATTAATGGCGATGCTCTGGATCTGCTTGCTGTTAAGCGTTTGCGAGCGCTCGCCGCTTTCGGTCTGCAACTGCACGGTGGAGGCGGTTACTTCGACCGATTGCGATATCTGACCGACTTCCAGAACCAGCTTGCCGACAGAGATCTTCTGATTGCTGTATACCGTCAAGTTCTGTTGTTCGAATTTTTTGAAGCCCTCGGCTTCAACCGTGACGTTGTAGGAGCCTGGTTGCGCCTGCGGGAACACAAACCGGCCCTGAGAATCTGTAACGGTGTTGAGAGTGAAATTTCTGGTTTGTTCAGTAGCGGAAACTCTGGCATTCGGAATTGCCGCTCCTTGTTGGTCGACCACCGACCCAGCAATTGAACTGCTGGTCGTTTGCGCAAATGAATGTGAAGCAAACGTAAGCGCGAGACAGAGCGCAAATAGCACGATCGACTTAGATCGCATCAAGCCCCCCTGAAAAGAATTAGGAGGAGTATCTCGAGAAGGCGTGGTTAGATTGTCGTTAATTTAGACGTGCGTCACCCCAAGGCACCCCAACCCGATAGACGATATCACAACCGGTGAATCGATTCAAGAATTAATTTTAAATTTATGGAAATCCAGAAGGATAATAGAAAAAGCTACCGATCGCTCGCATTTGCGATTCCTGTGAGCCAGTGGCCTGGGAAGCGCAACGCGGCATGGCGTTTCAACTCGAAGTTGGCGATTATGCGCCGTCCCCATAGGACGATCGACGGGTTATTGAATCAGCTTGAATGCGTAGAGTGTGTCGCCGGCACCGACGACCAGATACTGCTTGCCATCTAAGAGATAGGTCATAGGGCCGTTACTCACGGAAGAGGCAAGACCGAAATGCCAGAGAATCTTGCCTGTTTCCGGATCCCAGGCGATCAGGTTCGATGACGGATCGCCGCTGAACAGCAACTTGCCGGCAGTGTTTAAAATGCCGGAGCGGCCGCCGCCCTTGCCAGGGAAGAAATGGCTCCAGCGAATCTGTCCGGTCTTGTAGTCAAGAGCCTCCAGCGCAGCCTGAGCCCAGATAGTTCGAGCGCTGCCGCCGTAGCCCTCCGGTTTTTTATCGGTGTCGGTGAGATATGTAATGCTGTATCCGTAGTTTGCATTCACGTAAAAGAGGCCCGTGTCCGGATTGAAGCTCGGCGGATTCCAGTTGGTGCCGCCGCCGCCATCAATGTTCATCAAGGCGCCGTCCGTCTTGGGTTCCTTTGCGACATTCGGAATTGGTTGGCCACTATCGTCGACACCCTTTGACCAGTTCACTCCCACGAACGGAGCGGAGACGATGTTCTTGCCATTGGTGCGATCCAGCACAAAGAAATATCCATTGCGAGCCGCCTGCGCCAGCAGCTTGCGTTTTTGACCGTCGATCACGCCGTCGAAGAGGACTGGCGTCTCCACTTCATCCCAATCGTGCGTGTCATGGGGAGAGCCCTGGAAATACCAGACCAATTTCCCGGTGTCGGGGTTCAAGGCAACAATAGAGCACGTCCAGAGGTTCGCGCCTTTGCGGCCTTGTCCGGCATACACCGGATTCGGATTGCCGGTGCCCCAATAGAGGAGATTGAGTTCGGGATCGTAAGTTCCGGGAAGCCACGTCATGCCGCCGCCATGCTCCATTGCGCCGGCATTCGGCCACGTTTCGGCGCCGGGTTCGCCCGCGCGGGGCTCCGTGTTCCAGCGCCACTGTAGCGCGCCGGTTTCGGGATCGCGCGCTTCCAAGTATCCGGGCACATCCATGGCGTCGCCACCCACGCCAACAATGATGTGATTACGAATGACCAGCGGCGCCATCGTCGTGAAGTATTGCAGCTTCGCGTCGGCAACCTGTATCTTCCAGCGAACCTTTCCATCTTTGGCGTCGAACGAAATGAACCAGCCGTCCGGTGTCAGGAAATATAGCCAGTCGCCATACATGCCTACACCCCGCTGTCCGGTGAGATGGCCGCCGTGATCGACCCAGTCGAAATGCCAGATTTCTTCACCGGTGCGGGCGTTCACTGCCCAGAGATGATCGGGAATTGTGAAGTAGAGAATACCGTTCACCAGAAGCGGAGTCGATTTGATCTCGGACGCCGAGCCTCTCTGTTCTCCAACTCCGATACGGTGCATCCACGCCAGCGACAAAGAACCGATATTCGTTGAGTTGATCTGAGAGAGCGTGCTGTACCGGCGCCCGGAGTAGTCGCCGTTATAAGTCGGCCACGTATCGGTGGGAGGCTGCAGTAACTTCTCCGGATTAAGACCCTGCGCCGGCAAAACGGCGGGAAGGAACACTAGAGCTGAGATGAAAAGCGGTCGAAGGTTCATTTCAAAGTCACCAGATAGGCCAGAAGATTGTGCATGTCGGCGTCGGTGTATTGATCGAGGAGCTTACGATGTTCCATTAGCGGATCTTTGATTTCCACCTTGACGCTGTCGCGCGGCCAGGAGTGGTATTGACCCGAGGAATCGACCATCGAGATATTGAAATCGTCCTGGCGCTTGAGCACACCCGATACGGATTCGCCCGACGGCAGAATAACGGTGACCTGCTCGTCGTACCGCTTTGCGGTCGGTCCGAAACCAGTTACAGATGCGGGATAAAGAAAGGCGGCCTGCAGATCCGCGGGCTCGTACTTGCCGGCGACGTGCGCCAGATCGCCCGAAGGAGAGTGGCACATTTTGCAGCGGCCAGCGCCGTTGAAATAAGCTTCGCCTGCCTTCGGGTCACCCGTCACTACGTTCTGCACTTTGTAAGTGCCGCGATTCGCCGCGAGATAGATACGCATGTGCAGGAATTCGGCGAGGTCATAGAGTTGCGCCTCCGTGAACGAAGCGAAGCTCGGCATGCCTTTTTCCGGGCGCCCGTTGTGAACCACGGGGCCGACGAGATTGCCCTTTTCGTCGTGGAGGACCAGAGCGGAACGAACCAGGTCGGGACCTTCGCCGCCGGTGGCTTTTGCGCCATGGCAGAACGCACAGTTGGCGGCGAACAGCTTGGCTCCGCGATCGGACGCAGCGGCGTCGGGCGCCGGGCCGAGGCCGAGGAACACCGCGGTCCGGTCGGCGCGCGCGGGTTTTTCCTTCGATGGTGGTTGTCCGGCCGCGGTGCCCTTGGTGTTGGTGGCGGCTGTGCCGGCGGTCTGCGCTCCTAGCGGCCATACGCTTGCCGCCAGGAACAAGATCGCCGGAATCAAAAATTGTCGTGCGTGGTTCATCGTTCCTTCCCAATGTCAGCTCCGCGCCGGCCTCGTTCGCCTGCACTGGCACATTCAATTGGCTAGACGTCTAAAATATCATCCGCGAGTAGCGCAACTACCCGACATACAACTGACTGCGAATTTTGGCTAGGGAACGGGTATGCCCGCCCGAGGGCGATTCTTGCACTTTCAAAGCGGAGCGGCCGCGCGTACGCAATTATTCCGACCCGCTTGCTCGCGCGATGCGGCTCTGTGTCGAGGTAATCGTCCGAACTATATACAGCGGTTCTTCCGCTCGCCCGAACTGTGATAGTTTGGCTGGCGGGAGGAGTATCGTGGCTCGATCAACCAGGCGTGATTTCCTGAAAACGACTGTTGCTGCCGGCATGCTTACGAGCGTGGCCGGTATCGGCGCGGCATCCCCAATAAAGAAAACGGCCACCGATCTGGTTGCTCTCGGCGATTCCGAAGTCAAGGTAACGCGACTGGCGTTCGGCACAGGAACGTTCAGCGGACGTGTACAGCGCGATCTCGGCCAAGCTGACTTTACCGCTCTGGTGCGCCATGCCTACGACCACGGCATTCGCTTCTTCGAAACTGCCGACAGCTACCACGGCATGCCGCAAATGCTGGCGGCGGCATTGAAGGGCGTTCCGCGCGACAGCTATCGGCTGATGACGAAATACAACACGGCGGAGATGGAGAATCCGCAAGCGACCATCCGGCGGTTGTGCAGCGATCTGGGAACGGATCATGTGGATATCATGCTGCTCCACTGTGTGCGAAGCCCTCACTGGCCGGAGGAATTGAAACCTCTTGAAGACGCATTTTCCGAAGCGAAGGAGAAGAAGATCATTCTCGCCCACGGCGCCTCAGTTCACGGATTGCAGCCCTTGCGCCGTTTCCCCGGCGACAAGTGGCTCGATGTTGCGATGATCCGCATGAACAACAAGGGCGTGAAGATGGACTCGATGGATACTCACGACTCGGACAAACTCGGGGACGTGAAGGAAGTGGTCGAACACGTAAAGCAGGTACACAGCCAGGGCATTGGCGTCATCAGCATGAAGCTGGTTGGCGAAGGGCGGTTCAAGCAGCGTGAAGAGCGGCAGGCTGCGCTGAAATTCGCAATGAACGTGGCAGGCGTGGATGCCGTGACGATCGGGTATAAGAATACGGGCGAGATCGACGAAGCGATTGAGAACATGAACCTGGCGTTCGCGTAGCCTGCGGTTTGGGACAGTCGCCGGAGGAGCGGGCGTCACGTTCACGTTAGAATCGTTCCGATGCGGGCGGAACCAGCTCAACCTCTCCTTGAACGCAATGCTCTCGTGACAGGCGCGAGTAAAGGCATCGGCAAGGGCATAGCGGTTGCGCTTGCCAACGCAGGCGCGAATGTCGTCGTCAATTATCACACCGACCGGGCGGGAGCGGAATCGACTGTCGAAGAAATTCGCAAGCTGGGGCGCCGCGCAGCGTTAGCTCAGGCGGATGTCGCGCAGTCCCGGGATGTCGATCGCATGTTCGCTGAGATCGCCGGCGATTTCTCTCCTCTGACTATTCATGTAAACAATGCGGGCCGCCAGACGTGGAAATCGCTGCTCGACCTTGCCGAAGAGGAATGGGACGGCGTGATCGCCACGAATTTGAAAGGCTGCTTTCTTTGCACGCAAGCAGCGGCGCGCCACATGGTGAAGCAGGGCTGTGCCGGGAGCATCGTCAACATCGGCTCGGGCTGCAACAAAGTTCCGTTTCCGCATCTGGTCGATTACACAGCGAGCAAAGGCGGCATCGAAATGTTCACGAAGGTGGCGGCCGTGGAACTCGCCTCCCACAAGGTCCGGGTGAACTGTGTGGCTCCTGGCGCCATCGAAATTGAACGTACGAAACAGGAGGCCGGCGATTATGCGGCGACATGGGCCCGCCTCACGCCGCTTGGCCGCATCGGCGTGCCGCAGGATGTCGCGCGCCTGGTCGTGTTTCTCGCGAGCGATGCCGCCGATTTCATAACGGCACAAACCATCTGGGTGGATGGCGGCGCGTTCACCAAGCCCGCATGGCCCTATGATTGACGGCGGAGCCGGCAAAATCACTCGTTCAGGTTATAAAACTGGAATGAAACCCAGGCAGGACATCCCCTTGCCTGACGGTACGATGAAGATGATGGCCAGGATTTTGATCGGCTTGCTGCTAGTCGGGGGGATGATGCCGGCGGCGGAAAATGCTCCTCCCGATTATCGAAGCCAGATCCTGACTTGGCAGCAGCACCGGGAAGCCGGGCTGCGTTCCGAGGACGGATGGCTGACTCTGGCCGGATTGTTCTGGTTGAAACCCGGCAACAACAGCATCGGTTCGGGCGATACCAACGATTTTCTGCTTCCCAACGACGCGCCTCCGCAGGTCGGCGTTCTGAAACTGTCGGGCAAGGTAGTAACCTTTTCGAACCTGGCGGGTGACCGCGTCACCGTCAACAAGAAGGCTCTTACAGGGCCGGTAGCCCTGCATTACGATGCGGACGACAACAGCGACATCGTTCAGGTCGGGCCGATCTCGTTCTACGTCATAGAACGAGGAGACAAGCTGGGCATCCGGGTTAAGGATCGCAACAGCCAAACTTTACAAACCTTCAAAGGAACACAGTTCTTCCCAATTAATGCCGCGTTCCGGTTCGAGGCGAAGTTCATCCCGGACCCCCGGAAAATCGCCGTACCGAGCGTGATCGGGCAAACCGAAATGCAGGAAAGTCCTGGTATCGTCGAGTTCAGCTATAAGGGACAAAGCTACCGGTTGCGTCCGGTTTATGAAGGAAGGACTCTGTTCTTCATCTTCAAAGACCTAACGAGCAAGAAAGAAACCTATCCGGCCGGAAGGATGCTGAATACGCCATTGCCACAAGACAACAAAGTGGTTCTGGATTTCAACAAAGCATACAATCCGCCTTGCTGCTTTACTCCTTACGCCACGTGTCCCCTTCCGCCAAAAGATAATTCTCTGCCGATACGGATCGAAGCAGGCGAACTGCGATTCGAGAGCGCGAACAAGCTATAGATTGAATCATGCGGCGGCGCTGTTAGACTGCGCCATCCGCCTTCAGGCCATTTGGACCGACGTCGGTCCGTCCGTTGGATGGCCGCATTGGGGACAGATTCGCAGGTGTGCGAGCTTATTTCCTTTGCAATTCTGGCATTGCGCGAAGCTGCCTTTCGGCCGTGCAAACAAATAAATAATCAGGCCTAAAACGTGGAAAAACAGAACAAGCAGCATCCAGAGAATCGGGTTATCCGCCGAGCGGGCGCGCGAATCGCGTACAACCCAAACCAAAAGCGCGATCCAGGAAATAATCAATCCGGCAATCACCACAATAAGGAACCCGCCAAGGCCGGCGCATCCTAAGCAGCCGGCCGCTCCCGCCGCCTGATCGGATTGAAGAAGCAGCAGCCCCCAAGCAAACCCTCCTGAGGCAACTTGAGCGGAAGCGGGCGTGCGGTTACAGAGCAACAGGCGATTCGCTATTGCAGATACTCCCTGAACGCCATTGCTTCGCAGTGTGTCTAGCGCGAACCGGGAGCAGCTGGGAGTGAGGCGGCAGCGAACGTATCGCTCGGTGTAAGGGTGAATTTGAGTTTGATAAAAGTGCACTCCCCCGATTGCTGCGCGTGCAATGATCTGATCTCGCGCCGGGCGCTTCGAATCGAGCCAGCCGAGGGTCCCCAACAAAAGTAGAACTGCGACCGCGAAAATTCTCGGGTAAATTGATAGTCTTCCCCTGCGGGCATGAGCGGGACCTTGCATGTCGAGTTACCTTTCGTGCCAGTCAATGATGCGGTTGAAGCAGTTTCGCAAGACGAATAAGTGTCTCCATCGGCATGGACCGCCAACCAGCTTCGACAACTAAAGGATCTCAATCATAATAAGCTCCAACGCCGCGGAATGCGCGAAATATTTGCAACGATCGACACGTTAATGAAAGCTCTTATAGATCGAAGTAAATTGCGCTACTCAGTTTGGCCGGCGACTGCACAAACCGCAGTCGAACCTTGTGGAGTTTTGATTGGAGAAAGGAAAACTCGGGGCGGAAAGATACTTGGAGCAGGGAAGAGGGGCGGATACTCACACCGCCCTCTCGCTCAATAAGTTAGGAAGCTTTGGTCACCGGCGCGCAGTACTGATCGAACGCTTCCGTCAGCAGTTCGGCAATTGCCGGAGCATTCCGGGTTTCGATATCGCTGCGGTGCAGCATGAACACCGGCTTGCCATTCTGAAACAGCGCCATGGAGGGCGATGACGGTGGCACGCCAGCCAGTTTTTCGCGCACGCGCGCCACGGCCAGTACATCTCCGCCCGCGAACACGGTTGCGGTAACGTCGGGCCGGTTGACGTGTTGTAGCGCCATGCCGACCGCGGGCCGTGCCTTACCTGCCGCGCAGCCACAAACGGAGTTGACCACCATCAGAACGTTTCCGCTGTCCGGGCCGAGAACTCGGTCGACCTCTTCCGGCGTACGGGCTTCTTGAACACCATACTGCGTTAGATCCTGGCGCATCAGGCCAATGAGTTGTTCGGGATATTGCAATTCAGACTCCTTCGAAATACAAACGAAAAATCGCCGCTACCTCTATTGTGCCAGCATCGCGATGTGGCGCGCACTCCTTAGCCCACGTACGACGTCATCTGCCCGGCACTGGGGCCATCTCATCTACACTCAATCAAAGGAGAAGCCTTTGTGCGGTATAGCCGGGATCGCCGGTGATCTCTGCCTGGAGCGCAGCAGGACCGCCGTGTCCGCCCTCATCGCCTTGTACATACACCGCGGACGCCATTCGGAGCGGCCGCCGCGGTGAAGCCGGTCCGTATTCTGATGGTCGGCCCATCGCTCGATATTCTTGGCGGCCAGTCCATTCAGGCAGCCAAGTTGCTCGCGCATCTGCGCAAAGAACCCGGCATCGAAGTCGATTTCCTGCCGGTTAATCCGATACTGCCGGGGCCGCTTCGGCGATTGCAGCGGATTAAATACATCCGAACGCTCGCGACCGAAGCCGCCTACCTCGCAGCCTTGCTCGTGCGCGTTCCGCAATATGATGTCATCCACGCCTTCAGCGCCGCCTATTGGTCGTTTCTTCTGGCGCCCGCGCCGGCTCTGCTGGTCGCTCGATTGCAGCGCAAGAAAACGATTCTGAACTATCATGACGGACGTCTGGAAGACCATCTCCGAAAATTTCCCCGGGCGCTTCGGTTGATGCGGATTGCGGATCGCATCGTGGCCCCGTCCCAGTTCCTCGTGGATGCGTTTGCCCGGTTTGGATTGTGCGCCCGCTCCATTCCGAACATCGTCGATACGGCCGAATTCAGGTATCGGGAGCGATCACGGCCATGTCCCGTTTTCCTGCACAACCGTGCAATGGAACCGCTGTATAACGTCCCATGTTCGCTGCGGGCGTTCTGCATTGTGCAAGCCAAATATCCAGGCGCGCGCCTGATTCTTGCCCACGACGGCCCGCTCCGGCCTCGACTCGAAGCCATGGTTCGCGAACTCGGCCTGCATAATGTAGAGTTTCTCGGAGCCGTATCTCCGCAGCGCATGGCCGAGTTGCATAACGAGGCCGGCATCTATATAACAAGCCCGGATATCGACAACATGCCGGGCTCCGTGCTGGAATGCTTTGCCAGCGGGTTGCCAGTGATCGCTACAAAGGCCGGCGGCATTTCGTACGTCGTCGAGCACGGACGCACGGGACTGCTGGTTCCGCCGGATGACCATCGGGCAATGGCTTTGGCCGCAATGAGGCTTCTCGAAGAAGACGGACGGGCCCCCCGCCTCGCACGGAACGCGCTGGCGGAATGCGATCGATATCGGGGCTCCGCGGTCGCATCGCTGTGGGCGGACCTCTACCGCGAACTCAATTCGGCAGGGCCTTTCTGAAAAAGATCATGTGCTGCCAAGGCAGCGATTCAATGCTTTGCTCGAACCGATACCCTTCAGGTTCCACCTCAGCTTTCACTTCAGCGATGCTCATCTTATGTTCGGGGCGTATCGGCACGCTGGGATCTTCTTTGCGATATTCGAGTAGAACCAATTTGCCGCCGGGCTTCAAAGCCGCTCGAATATGTCCGAGTATTCGCTGTGGCCGCGACAGTTCGTGATACACGTCCACCATAATCACGAGGTCGACTGCATTTGCCGGAAGCTTCGGGTCCGATTCCGTGCCGAGAATAGTCTCGATGTTGGCGACCTGTACTACCTCGGCGTTTGCTCTCAGCCGCCGCAGCATTTCCGGTTGAATATCGTTCGCCAGAACCTTTCCTCCCGGCAGAACGTGCCTGGCGATCCGAATACTGTAATAACCAGTTCCCGCGCCGATATCGGCGACCACCATGCCGGGCTGAAGATGTAATTCTTTGATAGCCAGCGCCGTGTCTTCTTCACGCTCTCGTTCAGGCCGGTTGAGCCAGTCCGCGCCGCTCATTCCCATTACGGGCGCGATACGGCGGCCGGTGACCGGATGGTAGGTTTGCCCCGTGGCCGTAAGCGGAAGCAGCGCGGCGGCCAGGAGCAAAGCCGGTAAACTCCGGCTCAGTAGGTTTGATTGATTGTTCGGCAACCCCATGAAGGTTTGTCCCGCAAGTACCACTGGTTAACTCACTATTCGACGGCCGAATCCGCTGCAAGTTCCAAATTCCCTCATCGGTAGCCCTCGTCCGTGATACAGAAGAATCAGGAGTTCGACGTGCCAAGCCCACTGCCGGGTATCCGATGGAATCCTCTCACGGCGTTCGCGCTCGCGATCCCGTCTATTCTTTTTGCCGCGGCGCCCGAGCCGCGTCAGCCGAAGCTGCAGATCGTGAACGCCGGCGTACAGCGGGTGGAAGACGGCCCTTTCGTGCCCCGCGATTACAAGTTTTTGCCCGGCGATTACCTGCATTTCGAATTTGCAGTGTCCGGTTTCAAGGTCAGTGGAGACGCGTATTCCGAATCCCGTCAAATATCTCTGAATTATACGGTCGAAGTTGTTGACGACAAGAATATCGCGCTGGCGCCGCCTGAGCGAGGAACGATCCGGGACGACATCACCCCCCAGGACAAGAAATGGATTCCCAAACGGCGCGCCTCGTTCCTGCTTCCGTCTTATATCGCTGCCGGAATCTACACAGCACGTGTAACGGTGGAGGACGTGTTGGCGAAAACGACGGCAAAAGCCGAGTATCCCTTTCAAATTGGCGGCCCCGCCATTCGCCCAGTCACCACTCTGACCCTGCAGAACTTCCGATTTCTGCGATCGCAACAGGATGGCCCCGGTCTTGAAGTTGCGGCTTATCGTGCCGGCGCCACGGTCTGGGCCCGTTTCGATATCACCGGTTTCAAGGTTGGCCCAGCCAACTCGGTAGCGTTGCAATATGGCGTAAAAGTCCTGCGGCCGGACGGCTCGCAGATTTTTACGCGGCCCGAAGCCGCTAACGAAAAAATTGCCACGTCCTACCCACCCCAGTTCGTGCCGGGCGTCCTCAGCGTGACGACAACCCCAAATCTGGCCGGAGGCGAATACACCATGGTGGTCACCGTGCACGATCTGATTGGAAACCAAGACCGTGAAACCAGTTACAAATTTCGGATTGAATGAGTTGGTACTAGCCCGTTACGCGTAGGTCCTTACGGTTTGCAACCGGCGGCAAACGTGGCTAGGATAGTCCGATACCTATGTCGAGCTATCCGCCGAACGCGCCGCAGCCGCCCTATCCCGGTCAGCCCGCAGCAATACCCGGACAACCACCGTATGCGCAGGCTCCACCTCCCGCGCCTCCGAAGCAAAAAGGGAACCTGCTGCTGTTCATCGGCGGCGGCTGCCTGCTCATCCTGGTGCTGGCGCTGGCAACATGCACGATTGCGACACGTTCCTGCGCTACATTCTTGCGCCGAAACCCCGATTACGTGACCAAACGCCTGGTGGAGATGGCAAATCCCGATCTTGAGGTCGTCAGGATCGACCGCAGCGCTGGAATCATCAAGGTCTATAACAAAAAAGACCATAAAACTCTGACGCTCGATCTCCAAGATGCGAAGCAAGGCAAGATCCGGATCATTGGCGACAATGGGGAAAGAATAGCGCTCGGCGGCGACGGGAACGGCAGAATTGAGGTCACCGACGGCAAGGGTAAAAGGGTCACGGTGGAGGCCAATAGCGATACCGGAATCAAGCAAGCGTGGATTCCGAAATATCCCGGCGTCTCGCACATCGCGGCGTTCAACTCGACCGAGAACGGCAAGGCGGCGGGCAACTATCAGTTCAAGACATCGGACGATCCCGTCCAGGTAATGAACTATTACGAAGCTGCCTTCAATGGCAAGAGCTTCAAGGTGAACAAGACCGCCGTTTCGGGAGAAGGAACCGACGGAGGCGTCTTGACGGCCGAAAACGACGGGCAGACCGCGACCGTAACAATCAGCCGCGAAGGGCCGCAAACGAACGTTGTCATTGCGTTCCGGGAGCAGTGACGGCAGCCATGGCATCGAGAGCGGCCATGATAGCCCTGACCGCAGTGACCCGCCGAAAAGCTCTTCTATCATTGCCGGCCGCAGCGGCAACGCCCGCATTGCACGCGCAAAGGCCACAGTCGCACGATCTCATCAAGCCTCGCGCCTTGCGGCCCGGCAATACGGTAGGAATCATCAGTCCGTCGACGCAGGTGACCGATCCGGACCGGCAGCAGCTTGCGCAAAAAACCGTCGAATACTTCGGGCTGAAAGCGAAATGGGGCAAGAACGTGCGAGCTCAACGGGCGCGACGCGTCGCGACTGTTGCCGAGCGTCTGGACGATCTCCATGCGATGTTCCAGGATCCCGAAGTGCAGGCCATCATCTGCATTCGCGGCGGATACGGATCCGGGCAGCTTCTCGCCGGCATCGATTACGACCTCATTCGCACGAATCCAAAAATTTTCCTCGGCTACAGCGACGTCACTGCCATGCATCTGGCGATCCATAAAATGTCGGGACTCGTCACCTTTCACGGTCCGGTGCTGCTGTCCGAATTCACCCCGTATACGCAGGACTGTTTCCGCCGCGCGCTGTTTCAGACCGCGCCACTGGGCGCCCTTACGAATCCTCCCGCTGCGAATCAGTTGCGGCCGGCGCACGAACTCCGCACCATTCATCCGGGCGTCGCACGGGGACGGCTCATCGGCGGCAATCTCACGCTGGTTACATCGTTAATGGGCACGCCATATGAAATCGAGACCCGGGAGCGCATTTTCTTCACGGAGGATGTCGGCGAGGAGCCGTACCGGATAGACCGGATGCTGACGCAGTTGCTGCTTGCGAATAAGTTACAAAAGGCCACGGGCATCGTGTTCGGCGAATGCCTTAACTGCGGGCCGAGCGATTACAAGCCGTCCTTCGCCTGGGATATGACCTTTGGCGAAGTGCTCGACGACCGCTTCACGGACGTCAAGGCGCCGGTGCTTTCCGGCCTGACAATCGGGCACACCAGCGATCAGTTGACGCTGCCGCTGGGCATCATGGCGACGTTAGACGCTGATAAAGGCGTGTTGACGCTGGAAGAATCCGCGACGGTATAGGCACCGGCGGTCGAGGCATACCTCGACCCTACAGAAGCGTGTCTTGCGACACTCTATGCGTGGCGCAGTTCGCTCATCGTTTTGCCGACTGGGCCCGGTCCGAAATCGATCCGCGCTTTCGCGATGGGCAGGCCGGCTACTTCAATGCGATTCAAATTCGTAGTGCCCAGGCCCACTGCCTCGGCGAGCTTTAAGGCGCTGTTGCCGCGGACGAACGGCGGCTTGCCGCGATCGCCCTGTGGATCGTAACCCATGATCGCCATGCCGACGGCGTCCACACACACCGGATTGCGGCCCGCCAGCATCACGCCCGGGCGAATCATCTCCACGCCCTTAATCCACGTCCCCTCGCCGCCGCGAATGGTGTCGATGCCATCGACAATCGCGAGATCGATGGGCCGGATGCCGACCTGGTCCACCGCGATGCGGGGCACGCGATACCCCGGATCGTGCGAGAAATTCGGATGCAGCTCCGCATCGATGCCTTTCGGAGGCGCTGTTGTTCCCGAATGGCAAACCGGACCGCGCTCCTGTGTCGCGTGCTCATTGCCGCTGGGGCCGCAGTCGCCGCCGTAGAGAGAACACGGCGTATCGCCGAAATTGTTCTTCAGCGACATGGTGACGCCCGCGATCCAATGGTTCTTCATCTTCGAGAGCGATGCGTATACGTCGCAATCGACGTAGGAATGGTTCAGATGATAGGCCGGAAACATGTAGCCGCCCCACGGCACTTTCAAGCGAACGTATTGCTTGCCGTAGCCGAGGTTCTGCACGTTCTCCCATTCGACCTTCGTGCCGAGATTATCGATCGCCTTCACGTCGAGGCCATAGCGCGTCCACAGATCCATGTCCTGCCGGGCAGGGAAGAAGCTTTCGAGGATACGCACGCGCCGCGCGCCCGCTTTCGCCAGCAGGTGCACAACGCTCTCCACTGTGCTTGGGTTTGTGCGATACGGAAATTGCGGATCAATCGGGAACCGCATGGGCTTTCCCGTTAAGTTCAATTTCAAAGCGACCGTCTTGCCTTTGACCAGCTTGTCGATCCCGCCGATCTGATCGAACAGGGTCGACATTTTTCCGGTCAGGTCATCGTTATAGTTGCGGCAACGAACAACCGCAACCGGCTGTGCCGGCGGATCTGCTTTCAGAAACGTTGGCGTTCCGAGCGTGGCCGCTGCCGCCGCCGCGCCTGCCAATACTTCGCGTCGAGTAGGAGTCAATACATGCGTCATCGTCTGTCGCGGGCCTCTTGCCCTATAGTATCTCTACAGACATGCTTATGATGAATCGATTTTTTCTGGCATTTTTGCTCGGTTCCATGTGCCTGGCGGCCCAAACTCCCAAGACAATCCTGTTATGGCCGGACGGGGCGCCGGGCGCGCAGGGAGATGCCGATATCGATAAGCCGGATCTCACCCTTTACATCGCATCTCAAAACAAAGTGCCGACCGGAATCATTGTGTGCCCTGGTGGCGGGTACGTTCATCTGGCCATGAGCTATGAAGGCACGGATGTTGCGAAATGGCTGAATACAATGGGCATTTCCGCATTCGTGCTCAAATACCGGCTTGGGCCGAAATATCATCATCCGGCGGAACTTGACGACGCGCAACGCGCCATCCGTTATGTCCGCGCGCATGCCGCTGAATTCGGCATCGATCCCCATCACATTGGTATCTGGGGTTTTTCGGCCGGAGGCCATCTGGCGTCGACAGCCGGAACGCATTTCGATAACGGCACGCCGAATAGCGCCGATCCCATCGACCGGGAAAGCTCGCGTCCCGATTTCATGATTCTTGCTTATCCGGTGATCACGTTCGAGGAGCCATATGCACACCGCGGATCGCGTGACGCTCTGCTGGGCCCGAACCCCGATCCCGCTTTGGTCGAGCTGCTTTCGAACGAAGAGCAAGTGACGAAGGATACGCCGCCCACCTTTTTGTTTCACACCTCTGACGATCCCGTTGTGCCCGTCCAGAACAGCGTTCTCTTCTACCTGGCGCTGCGCCGCGCGGGTGTGCCGGCAGAGATGCATATCTATGAGCACGGGCGGCACGGCGTCGGGCTGGCGCAGGACAGCCCGGAACTATCGACCTGGCCCACGCTGCTTGCAAATTGGCTGAAACTCCGGGGCTTGCGCTAGGGCACGCGGCGCGCCCAGTCGTTTACCTAAGGCCGCAGTGAAATCGTGGCGCGAGCTTCAGCTTGCCGCTGTGGGCTTCAGCCCACGGTCCGGCGGACAGTGAACTGTCCGCCAGCACGATGAATCGTGCGCCACAACCCCCTTATACAATGAGGGTTGGCTGAAACTCTTCCCCGCCTTCGCTACAACCTGGATTTCACGCCGTCTTCCGATCCAGCGCGGCCGGGCCTCGTCATACGCGATCCTTATCACTTTTCCAATACCGTGCTGGTTGTGCCGCCGGTGCTGGTGGCCGCACTCGATTGTTTCGATGGCGAACACACGGAACTCGATCTGCGGTCGGAACTGGTGCGGCTTACGGGACAGATCCAAGTTGGTGAAATCGAAAAGAATCTTTTCGATTCGCTGGATGACGCCGGCTTTCTCGAAACGGAAAAATACAGGAGCATGCGGGTGGCCCGCCAAGCGGAATTTGCGGCAGAGGCAGTCCGCCCGGCTCTCTTCGCGGGGTCGGCTTACCCCAACGATCCGCGCGAGCTTTCGTCCCTGATGTCGCAACGAATCGGAGCCGCGCAGGGAACGCCCGAGACGATTGCGATCGCCGCGCCCCACGCCAGTCCCGACGGCGGCTGGGATACCTATCGTGCGGCGTACCAGGCGCTTCCCGCTCGCGACCACGCCGAGGAGCGCATTTTCGTGGTCCTTGGCACCTCACATTACGGCGCTCCCGACCGTTTCGGCCTTACGCGCAAGCCTTACGTGACTCCTTATGGCGAGAGCCGCACGGAAACGGCGCTGGTGGACGAACTGGTTGCCGCCGCGCCGAATGCGATTCGCCTTGAAGATTACTGCCATGCGGTCGAGCACTCGATCGAGTTCCAGGTCCTGTTTCTGCAGCACGTCTACGGCCCCTCGATTCGCGTGCTTCCCATCCTGTGCGGCCCCTTTGTGAAGAGCGTCTACGAAGGCGGCTTACCGGAGGACAATCAGGACGTCAGCCGGTTCTTCGACGCCGCCGCGAACATCGCCGCGCGTGAGGGCAAACGCTTGTTCTGGGTGCTGGGTGTGGATATGGCGCACATCGGGTCGAGGTACGGAGACAATGCTGTTGCCCAGGCACATGCCGGCAATATGCTTGGTGTCAAAGAGCGCGACAGCCGGCGCATCGAGCAGTTAACGCAGGGCAACCGGGAAGCCTATTGGGACTTGATCCAGGAACGGCACGACGATTTGAAGTGGTGCGGATCGGCGCCGTTCTATACATTCCTGAAAGTGATGCCGCACGCGAGAGGCGAGTTGCTGCACTATGACCAATGGCAGATCGATCCGCACAGTGTTGTTAGCTTTGGAGCCATGCGGTTCGAGTGAGAGCCTCGCTGGCGCGAGTCGGGCTCTATGGCGGAGTAAGATCAGAAACGGAGCCGCCGCACGTAAGGAATTTCCGTGAAGAAGGTATCTCTAGCGTAGTCGCTTCCCTACTTGTTGGCCGCGAGCAACGCCCGAGCTCTATTTCGGAGGACTGGTATGCTCCGTGTCGGGCCAGCCGGTACGGATCTTCGGCCATGAGTTACTTAACTCTTCGAGTTTGTCGAGGGCAGCCTTTTGGACGACGGGAGCCTCATTAGCGGAGAGCTGGCGCAATTTGCGAACCGAATATGCCAGATCATAGCCATATACTCTAAATCGCATGACAGCCTCCGCCATCTGTCGATCACTGCATCCTTGCCCTCTCGTGAGCAGAAAATCAATAACCATTTGAAGAGCGGATTCGCCAGAGAACCGTTTGTAGTCTGGGTGGGGGCCAGTCAGGACCTGTTCCACGCACCCAGCACGGGTATCGAAAAATGTCCGAAGCACCCCAGAGTCCCGCCGAAGGAAAAAGACTCCTCGATCACCGATGCGCCAGTGACCGCCCCGCCCGAGCATCCCCAATCGTGCGGGTCCACCATTGCTCCCAAAATTGACGAAAAAGAAGATCGGTGAGTCTCCGAGTGCGACATCGCCTCGCAGAAAGTTTTCCACGCGCACGGTGATCCGGCAGAGCTGCATGGGGATGCCGGCGTCCAATCGGGAAGGATGCGGGTGGCCAATTTCCGAATACTTGACGATCTTGCCAACCAGGATAATCGGGACGGCTCCAGGAAATTGCGCCGTGCTTCTATTTATCTGGTTGTTGTCGTATTCAACCAATGGAGGAATCCGCTCGCAGCCGGCGCACAGCAATGTCGAAAGAAAAATCAATAACGCAAACTGCCGGTTTGTCATCGCGTCATCACTGTTGCCCAGCCGTAAAGGTTGGAGTTGAAGTTTGTGTGATCGCGCCCGAGGATGGATGAACGAGCGGCTTTAGACTGATGTGGGGAGCAAACTCACGCTTTAGATAAGAATCCAACTGGGCGCGCTTTTCTGGCGCCAGATGCGTCTGTAAGTTGAGCATGTGCTGCACTATGATTGCTGTGCGCTCGGCCTGAAGCTCATGAATTTCAGCCGGAGCCGCGGGAAGCGCTTGATTGGCCTGCGCGGCTTTCTTGGCGCGTTCCCGAAAGGCGGTGATGATGTCGTTCGCCTTTGTGTCTTGCTTTTGGAGATCCGTATCAAGCGCCGTAGCCTCCTTCCGAAGAAAATCTAGATCTGAGCTTGCAAACCCAGCATGCGCGAATGGCTGAGCGAATCTGGCGGAATCCGTCATGCCGGCGGCAGTTGCCTGTTTATCCAAAGCGTTGACCCAGCCGAGAAAATGCCTGTAGACCAAATACGTCGGAAGGTTCTGAGCGTGCGATTCTTGGTTTGCTAAAACAACCGACGGCGCTGTCTGACCCAAGGAGAGCTGCAAACCCATCAGGGTCAGAGACGTCAACAGAATGGTTTTCATCATCATTCCTCAATTCCTTCAAAAGCTGCCCAGTTGCTTTGGACATCCCGGTGGGGTTCCCGGCCCCGTGGCACCGTTGATTCCGATGTAATCGGACCTCAGAAGCACTCCTTGGTAGCCAAACATCGCGCAGTGCGTGGGATCGAGCGTGCCTCTGCTCTTTATCATGAGGGGAACTACGGGGCCGGTCACACCGGGGAGAGCGCCACCCGTGACGCCCGGTACCGGCAGCAAGGTGAAATCGGAAGGAGCGGTAAATCCGGTAGCCCAGTAGAACTGCCAAAACCAAACCGCAGTATATGGCGGTGCTCCCGGAGAGATGCTGTAATCGTCGCCAAATCTCCCCGAGAACATCTCCTGCGGACTGCTGAAAGGACTCCACGGGACGGCATTAGGTGTGGAAGGGTTATTGGGTTTTGGCATGAACTGCTGCTCCCCGTCAATATATTGGAAGCTTTCGCGAACCTGTACCGGGTCGTTATTGGACCAAGCCCTTCCGTAGGTATCTTCGAGCAGATAAGTTCTGGTCCGTAGTGCTTTATTGCCGGTGCCTCCGGGAGTGCTTTGAACATCGTCTATAAGATCGACCAAATACGGCAGCGGATAGATATAAGGGTTCTCTGGATGCTGATCGGCCCAAACGCTTCTTGCAATAAACAAGATCGGCGCCACGTCGCGAATGACTTTCCCCCATGCATCCACGGAGAATTTAATGCCCGAATCTACAGGCGGCGGAATCGATTGTAAAAAAGTTGTTGTACGCGCTGTAGTCCGCAATCGGCGCGCTACCGTCCTGAGGAACGTTGGTCTGGTGCGCTAGTGTGCTACCCAAATAAATCGAAGCAGCCACTACATAATACACGCCGCCGCCAGGTCCAAACGTGCAATCGCTGCTGACGTCTCCGCACGACCCGTCTTGGTAATAGTAAGGATTCTCAAAGTAAACTCCGTACGGAATATAGGCAATGACGTAGTGGTCCGTTTGCAGGTCGTAGTCGTTCCATGCAGTCGCCGGAGCCGACATATAGCCGTCAGCTAAACCGGAGCCCGAGGCGCTGCCGGATCGAATGGCGGTTCCCTCTTCGTACAGGGTGCCACTGGTCCCGGCATTGTAGTAAAGGCTGGCGGTGTAATCCAGTTCCGTTGCGGAGTACGTTGTGGCAGTGCCGTTAGCGATGGACAGTGTGGAGACGCCCGCGACGTGACCGTCGCTCGTCTCGCCGAGATCGGTGATCGAAACCGTCCCTCCGCCAAGTTGGCCCACCATAAACGAAACGGCTGAAGTTACCTGGACGCCTCCCACAGACCATACCTGTGTATAGCTTCCAATCTCCGAAGTTTGTTCCACTCCGTTTATTGTGAAGGTCCCATAAACGTTTGTGTAACCAAAAGTCACAGAACCCGAGATCGTTCCGTTTTTAGTTTCGACGTCCGAAACGGGCTGATTCGGGCGGCCTGTAAAGGAATACTGAAATGTATCGCCGGTTTCAAAATTCGGGGCGAGACCGGGATGAGTCAAATTGGTTAACTGCAGGGTCGGCGAGGCCGATGCAATGTATCCAAAGTAGGACGATCCCGCGGGAACGTCCGCCGCTAATCCGAATTGGCGGTAAAACGGCGCCGCGGAGGTTGGGGAAACATACCAAATGCTGTTCGACGGCCGGAAAACCGCGGGATCGGCTCTGCCGTCGCCGTCGTAGTCGCCGGGAACCGGAATATCGCCGGGCAAGCCAAATTGCTGAGACCAGTTCGTTCCGGTGCTGCCCTGGATATACCAAACTCCGTTCGAAGGCCGATATAAGGCCATATCCGTTTTTCCATCGCCGTCGTAGTCATTGGGGACCGGCAAATCGGTAGGCACTCCAAATCCCAACGCATACGCCCCCGAAGAGGTCGGAGCGATGTACCAGGTGTTATTGGACGGCCGGAAGACGGCAAAATCCGCCTTGCCATCCCCGTCGTAATCGCCGGGAACCGAAATATCGCCCCATACATGCTCCGAGTAGCCTGCCGTGGTTGCTTGAAGGTACCACGTGCCGTTTGAAGGACGGAGCACCGCGATATCTCGCTTTGCTGTCGCCGTCAAAATCCACTGGATGCACGCCGTTTCCAGCAAGAGCTAAGGCGCTTCCCGCCACCGCCGCCGATGCGATAACAAGCGTTTTCTGAACAAGAGTCCTCCGAAACGAGACACGTATGGTTTACGGCTTACAGGCAGAGCAAGCCCAACGGCGAGCCTGCTTCCCGAACGGGATTCATCCGTTGCTTGGCAGCTACGAGCTGAGTTTTAGCTGGTGAGAGTTTTTAAATTATGAGCGAGATGACACTGCGGCGGGCTATCCAGCGCCTAGCTGCTCAGTTCGTGAGGAACAACAAGTAACGGAGTAGCGCCTTACATTGAGCCGAGCATACCCGGCCCCTACACAAGGTTCGTAGTTTTTGTAGGGGCGAGGCATGCCTCGCCCGCTTAATTAAACCGTATTGCGCTCACGTTCGCCGCTCTCTCCAAAGTTTGAGAGTTATCCGAACTTTGTCGACCTACACCAGGGGGCATGGTCGCTTACGCTTTCGGCTCGGATTCAATGCTTTCATCGCCTTCAGCGTGCGATCCGCCCATCCGATGCGATTTCGAAAATTCAGCGCAGCAGGAACTACAGCGCTGTGCCCACAAATTCCTGCAGGTACACATTGCCTTTGTAATTTATTTCTTTGTGAATACCGATGGTCGAGCTGTAATACGCGAACGCGGTGGCGCCTTTCAGAACATTGAAGAACTTCTCTTCAGGCCCCTTGGGATGCTCTTCGTCTTTTGAAACCTCTTCGAGCAACTCGATGCGCTGATGCGGCGTGATGCCGGCGATATTCTTGTCAAACTTCTTCTGGCAGCGGGCTTCCAGCAGTTTCAGGCCCTCGCGCCATTCGTGTTTCTCTTTGTCGCCAAAGGATTCGGCAAGTTGCCTGTCGACGTAGGCGGCGCAGCCCGCGGCTTTCGCGCCCGGAGAGTGATCGTCCGTCGGGATGATGGTTTCCATCAGTTCGTCCACCGCCGCGTACTCGTCCTTCGTGAAAAAGACGGGCGTCTCGGCTTTCCCGAGGCCCGCTACGAGAAGACCGCCGGCCGTCAGCCGGAATAAATCGCGGCGTTTGAAATCGTCCGCCATGAGTTAGACCTCTCCCTTCTTCAGTTTGTCCGCAATATGATCGCAGGACCGCCAGGCAAGCGCCATGATCGTCCAGGTCGGGTTCTGGCATGACGCGTTGACGTGGCTGCTGCCGTCCACAACGAGAAGATTCGGCACGTCGTGCGCCTGCTGAAATTGATTCAGCACGCTCGTCTTCGGGTCGTTGCCCATGCGGGAAGTGCCGAGTTCGTGAATCGACCAGCCTTCGGTCAGGATTTCGCGGTTCAACGAGACGATTTCAATGCCTGCCTCTTCGAACATTTCCTGAGCTGAATCGGCCATATCCTTCGCCATCGCCTTCTCGTTGGGACCGAACTTGTAATTGAACTTCAGAACCGGGATGCCCCAGCGGTCCTTTATGTTAGGGTCGATCTCGACATAGTTCTCATAGCGCGGCAGCACTTCGCCAAAAGCGCCCATGTCGATGAAGGCGCCGGCCTCGTCGCGAACTTTCTTCTTCCGGGCCGCGCCGAAGCCCGGCGTCGACATAGCGTTACCGGGTATCATGGTGCAGCCGCTGCCGCCCTCGAAACCATATCCGCGGATGAATTTTGGATTTTTCGTTTTCAGATTGCGGAAGCGCGGCACATAAAATCCGCCGGGATGGCCGTCGTCGAGCGTCCGGGGCTTTCCGACAAGATCTTTCACTAAGCCCGTGATGCCGGGGCCCATGATGTGCTCGCAGAAGTTATGCCCAACGTGATTGCTGGAGTTGGCCAGGCCGTTCGGGTGCTGGCGGGATTTGGACAGAAGCAGCAGGCGCGCGGATTCGAGCGTCGAAGCCCCTAGGACGACGATTTTCGATTTGGCCTTATAGGTCCTCTTCGTTTCGCTATCGATGAACGAAACACCGCTTGCTTTACCGGTATTCGGGTCGACGGTTACTTCATACACCGTGGCATTGGTGCGCAGTGTGACGTTGCCGGTGTCCATTGCCGGATAGATGACGCCGGTGGGCGAATCGAATGCAGCGTGGATATCGCAGCCGCCGACGTGCCGGTTGCAGGCGCCTCGCCCGAAGCAGCGGCTCCGGTAATGGTTGTGCTTCAGACCGTCCGTGGTGACGCCCGCCCGGTAGGGTGTCAGCGTCCGGTCCATTTTTTTCAAGCTTTCGCGCAACAGCATGTCGGCGGGATTCAACTTGAGTTCGCGCTGGAAAATGCTGTCCGGAAGCCAAGGCAAGTTTTCTTTATGCCCCGAGATTCCCAGAAATAAATCCACCTTGTCGTAGTAGGGCTCGATGTCTTTGTAGGAGATCGGCCAATCCATCCCGAAGCCGTCGCGGGACGCCGCTTTGAAATCGTAGTCCGACAGGCGGAGCGCGAGCCGTCCCCAAATAGCAGTCTTGCCGCCGAGCAGACGCGCTCGTACCCAGGCATAGCTGGTGCCCGAATAGGGATTGTCCTTTTCGTCGACGACAATGTTCTTGGAATAATCCGAGCCGCCCCAGTTCTGGACGTACGAATAGACATGGTTGTAATTCATACCCTTGGCATAGGGCGATTTACGGAAAGTGTATTCGTTGAAGTTCAGCGCATGGTCGCTTTGAGGCATCTCGCCGCGACGCGGATGATCGTAGGGCCACTGCATGGAGTGCAACTCTTTGGTAAGGTCCTGCTTTTTGCCGGCTTCGAGCAGCAGCACCTTCAGGCCATGTTTGGCCAGTACATAGGTGGCCATGCCTCCGGCGGCGCCCGATCCCACGACTATCGCGTCATAAACCGTATTGAAATCCACGTTCGCCATGGGTTCATGCGAGTGTTCCATTGTCTTCCACCTTATCGCTTTATGCCGGAGCGGATCGTTCGCTGGGCTCCTTTTCTACAATATCCGACTTGGTGCGGCGGCGTGGATCGCAGGGCGGCTGTTGTCCCGATAGACTAAAGGGGTGACGGAAACCCAGGGCCGCATCGGGGAGCTTAGTGCGTTTGCACTCCAGATGATCGCGCGCAACGATTTGCCGCCCGCGCGCGACGCGCTGATCGCCGCCGCACATCTTCTGCCCGAGTCGTCGCCTGTCCGCGCTCCGTTGTTTCAGGCGCTGACCACGCTGAGCTTCCATTTGTCCGGTGGAAGCACGCCTCCGCCGCAGCTTGTGGCAAGAGTGGCTCAACTGGCGGGGCAGCTATCCGCGCCGGCACAACCGGTGAAGGCAATCGAGTCGCGCCACTCGTCCGCGAAAACCGCAAAGAAGTTAGGGCCGATCGGCATCGCCCTCGCGTTTCTCATGAAGATCAAGACCGTGGCCTTGCTGTTCCTGGCCAAAGGCAAAATTCTGCTGCTCGGTCTGACCAATCTGAAAGCCATCCTCAGTATTGCCGGTTTCGTGGGTATCTACTGGGCGCTCTACGGCTGGTGGTTCGCGATCGGGTTTGCCGGCTCCATCTTCATACATGAGATGGGGCATTACGTTACAGTGCGGCGCTATGGATTTCAGGCGAACGCGCCCATGTTCATCCCAGGGTTGGGCGCATACGTCAGTTGGCGCGGCGGCTTGAACGTCGATCCGGAAGTGCGCGCGCGCATTTCGCTGGCAGGGCCGCTATACGGATTCGTCGCCGCGATTGCCTCGTACATGGTGTACGCAGCCACGGGTAGCGGCATCTGGCTCGCCATCGCGCACGTGGGCGCGTTCATCAATGTATTCAACTTGATCCCCATATTCATATTCGATGGGGGCTCGGCCTTTGCGGCGCTAGGGCGGCAGGAGCGCCTAGCGGTTTTGATTGTTTCGCTCGCGTTATGGTTTTTCCTGAGCGAGTTTATGTTCCTGTTTATCGCGCTGGGCGCCGGTTACCGGGTGTTGCTGAAGAAGGATTTTCCGCAGCAATCAAGCCATTCGACAGCCTATTACTTCATCGGACTGATGGTTGCGCTCGGCTTGTTCGACTGGTGGATACTGATACAGGCCAACGCCTTGCGAGCAGGATTCTGAGTGCCAAATGGAAGCCGGGCATCTCCGGCCCGGACTTCGAAAACCCCTACTCAACGGAGCGGGGTCCGTTGTATCCAGCCTTCGCAAGAATCTGATATTTGATGGCCTTGCCATTCTCGACGACCTTCAGCGGCTCACCCGTCGAAGGATTGACGAGGTCCACTTTGATCTTCCGGTACTTGCCGTCGCGCGCCACGTTCGACGGGTGATAGGCAAGCGTGTACTGGTTCCGAAGCGCATCCGAAAGTTGGCGGAAGATTCCGGGCAATTCGCCCTGGAAACGGGGGAAGAACGCTTCGCCGCCCGTCTCCTTCGCGAATGTCCGCAAAACATTGTCGGCCTGCAGAAAATCCAGCCGCGCGATGGGGCCCATTGCGCCTCTGGCATCGGCGAGTTCCCGGGCAACCTGAAGAATGCTGATCGAATAGACCGGCACTCCGGACGATTGCAACGACCTGCGGGCCTTGTCGTAGGTGAGCTTGCTGAACGTGTCGATTCCGGATGTAATGAGAAGAATCGCCTTGCGCCCGTCGATGCCCGACATGCGATCCGCCATGTCCGTTACGGCATCATACTCGTTCGATTCGCTGAATCCGGGGATTCTCAGCCGCGCCAGTGCTTCCTGAGTTTTACGCCGGTCGGTGGTGAAGTCGGAGAGAATGGTTTCCTTCAGATCGTAAGCCACGACGGCAATGTTGTCGTCCGGTTTCAATGTGCTGATGAATCCATACGCCGCATTCAGGGTATCGGACCAGCCCCAGCTCCAATACTGCTGGAATTGCCCGCTGAATTCGATTAGCATGCAAACCGTCAGGGGCGCCTCGCCTTTGGCGAATCCGCTGATGTGCTGCGGCACGCCGTCCTCGAGAACGCGGAAGTATCCCTGCGGAATGTTCGGAATGAATCGCCCCTTCTGATCCAGAACAGATACCGGAACAGTGACGGTGGTGGCGTCCGCCCGGAATGTGGGAGACCCTTCGTCGGCTTTGCCCTTCTCTTTCTTGTACTGAGAGGGAATTTCGCCCTGGTTCTGCTGTTGCTGGTCCGGATTCTGCGACGGCGGTTGCTTTTTCGGCTTTGCGACGGTTTCCGATGACGGTGACTGCGGGCCCTCCTGCGCGAATGCGCCGGCAACCGGGAGCAGGCCGGCGGCAAGCGCCACCGCCAGAATGCCACTGATCAAATTACGACTTTTCATGGCCATGTATCCTTAGCTCCGGTCGGAACCGTTAGTGTGTCCAGCGATCACGATCGGAGTCCTGCTTGCGTAGATAAACCTCAAACTTCTTACGAGCCCGGCGCAGCTTCCAATCTTTAAATTCCCGCTCAATCGGTTTCTGAATCCTACCTTGCAGCCAGCGGCCGCGCAGCATGAAAAAGCCGACAACCAGGCCTCCCAGATGGGCAACCTCACTTATGCCCGATCCGAAACTGTGGAACGAGCTCATGAACACGATCGCGCCCATGATGAGAACGAAATACTTTACTTTGATGGGAATCAGGAACCCGAAGAGTACAATACTGTCGGGAAATAACAGGGCATAGGCCATCAAGATTCCGTAGATCGCTCCCGACGATCCGAGGGTGGCGACGTTCGGATCCCCGAACAGGTAATTGATGATGATGACCGTAACGGCCGCGCCGATGCCGCATGCGAAATAGAAACGGAGAAATTTGCGAGTTCCCCAGAGCCGCTCCAGTTCAACGCCGAACATCCAGAGCGTGAACATGTTCCACAGGATGTGGCCGAAGCCGGCGTGGAAAAACATGTAGGTCACGACCTGCCAAAGGGCAAACGTCGTAACGACTTGCGACGGTATCAGATAGAAATTACGGAAGAAACCGCCAGTTCCCGCCGTGACTGCGAAATACCAAATGACGAAAATGCCGACATTGGTGATCAGCAGCCATTTCAGACCAACAGGGAAGCGATTCGACGGGATATACCGACTCGCATAAGAGCGCGAACTGAAAGCCATCGCTGGAGGGGGGTCCTCTGACTCCGAGAATAGCAAAGTTCGGAGGATTTGCCGTCAAGAATGAGGCGCCGGGTGAAGTAGCCGCTGGCGGCGCCCGGCGTGGAGGAGTGAACGGCGATGGCGACGAGCCGTTTGCGGCCGGGCGAATTTACTCGCGGTTCATCTGACGGCGCAGAATATGTGCGGCCAGGTGAAGCAGAATCGCAAGAGAGAGCCAGATTATCCAGTTGGATAGAGGGCCGGCGCTGAAGGGGAACGAATCGGTCCAGCCTAGTTCGGACGTGAGACTCCAAAGCGCGAACGCATACACGGAAAGGACCGCCGGTCCCATCAGGACCGCAACGATCGAACCGAATTGCTGGGCCGTATTGGCCGCCCAAGCGCCCGTGCGCGACAGTCCAGCGGCGCTGCTCTGCGAAAAAGCCGCCATCCAGGCGCTCACCGGATGGACATGTTCGACTTTCACCACTGTACGAGGCTCCGACATGATTTGTACCCCTGTTCTCTGGGAATTTTGATGCACTCGGAATGCCGAAAGTTACCGAAGCGCCGGGGGAGGAAATTTCCTTATCGACAAAATGCCCCGATGCAAGAGAAAACTATTGGGAAATTGTTTCGCCGCTGCCGCCGCCAAAGCGGTTCAGCGCTGACGCAAACAACAGAAGGATCGCGGCCGTGGCGAGCCAGACTTGCCAATGGGAGAATAAGCCGCTCGAAATGACGAATGCGCCGGTCCAGCGCATGTCCGCGGCAACTCGCCAGAAAGCCATTGTGAACGCGGTAAGAGCTGCTGGCGCCAGCAGCGTGGCCAAGCCCAGAGCGATCAGTTGCTTTCGCCGCCGATAGGCCTCACCCGGCTTCGTCCACCGAATACGGATTCGGATCTGCATTTGCCCCTGAATTATCTAAAGACTAACAGAAGTTCGGAGAACGATGCGGGATTTTGCGAAGGCCCGAGGGGTGAATGGTGGGCTCTAGATGACTCGAACATCCGACCTCCTCCGTGTCAGGGAGGCGCTCTAACCAACTGAGCTAAGAGCCCACTAGCAGGAATTCACAGTTTACCATCGGAGGCTGGGGCGTTGGAATCGCGAGCCGGTTCGGTACGTCGGCATCGCTTGAACGTAATACACTTGAGAAGCTTCGGGAGGAATTATGTCCAAAAGAAATTTTCTGGCGATTCTGGGATTGCTGGCCGCCGCGAGTTTTGGGTTGAGCGCCCAACAAGAGCAGCGGAAGAGCCCGCACGAGAGCACGTCCATCACGCTCAACGGAAATAAGATTACGATTACCTATGGTCGCCCCTCTCTTCGCGGGCGGAAAGCGGTCGGCGGTAGTTTGGCGCCGTTCGGACAAGTTTGGCGCACGGGAGCGGATGAAGCGACTAAGCTGACCACCGGCGCCGATCTGACGATCGGCGATCTGAAAGTACCGAAAGGCAGCTATGCGCTCTTCACGATTCCGGAGAACGACCACTGGACCCTGATCGTCAACAAGACTGCCGATCAATGGGGCGCGTTCAGCTACGATTCCTCTAAAGATCTCGGCCGCACGCAGATGAAAGTCACGAAATTGAGCTCGCCGGTGGAAGAGTTCACCATCTCGCTGAAGCCGGCGTCTGGGAACTCGGCGACATTGACGATGTCCTGGGAGAACACCCAAGTCTCCGCGCTGATTAAAGCCATGTAGCCTGAGTAACCGGCTCCCGGCGGCTGCAACCGCGAAACTGAGCAGGGAGCGTGAGCGAGCCCAGGCGAACTGCCATGGTTCGCTTCGATTGTTCGAGCTTCGCCGGTGGGTCGCTTACGCCTCCGGCTCAGACTCAAGATTTTCATCGCCTCATGTGCGATCCGTTCATCCGATACGGTTTCTGGGGGCTTCCCACTAGCGCGTTATCCACGCACAATATGCGGAGCCATGGGTAGGGCCCGCACCCTGATCTGCAGGGCGTCATAGATGGCGTTTCCGATGGCGGGGGCAATCGCCATAATGGGAGTCTCGCCGGCGCCGGACGAATCGAGATCGCGGCGGTTGAGAAGTATCGTTTCGAGGGCTGGCAGATCCGAAAAACGGGGCACTCGGTATTCAGAGAGCTTCGGGTTCAGGATTCTTCCGTTCGCGAACTGGATAGCCTCGAATAGTGCGCCGCCGAGCCCCATAAGGCCCGCTCCCTCCACCTGATTTTTCAATTGATCCGGGTTGACGATGGCGCCGCATTCGAAAGCCGTTACGACGCGCTCTACTTTCACGTTTCTGGTGTCAGGATCTACCGAAATCTCAGCGCAAGTCGCGACGTAACCGCCCTTTTCCGTCCCGCAGGCAAGCCCCGCACCCCGATTCGCCCCCACTTTGGCGCGACCCCATCCGAAGCGTTCCGCAGCGGCTGTGAGCACAGCGCGCAGACGTTGATTCGTCAAATTTTTCAAGCGGAATGCGAGGGGATCGAGGCCGGCTGCGCGAGCCAAATCGTCCATGTGCGACTCGCGAGCGAAATTGTTGGCAGTTGAGGCAAGCCCCCGATAGGACCCCTGCCGCAGCGGCGAACGCGAGGGGTGATACACGATCTCCTGGTTCGGGACGTCGTAGGGCATCGTAATGCCGGACGCGCCGGAATTGTAATTGTGAAACTCCCAGGCGGTGATGCGCCCGTCTTTTCCCACCGCGCTGCGAATCTCAATGACGCCCGCCGGGCGGAAATACGCCCACGTGAACTCTTCTTCACGGGTCCACACAAGTTTGATCGGACGACCCACCGCTTTCGCGAGAGTGGCCGCTTCCACCGCGCATTCTCCGGTGTGTTTGCCGCCATACGCCGACCCGGTA
This sequence comes from Bryobacterales bacterium KBS 96, assembly GCA_000381625.1. Taxonomy (GTDB): domain Bacteria; phylum Acidobacteriota; class Terriglobia; order Bryobacterales; family Bryobacteraceae; genus KBS-96. Next base: position 2,575,557 of record KB906767.1, on the reverse strand, counting down.
TCCGGAACAAGAACGCGAACAGATTCCTCAGGAAGATGAAACGCTTCCGCTAGTTCGCTTCGGACGCCAAACGGGCGCTGCGTGCCGGTCCAAACCGTCAGTTTCGAGCCGTTCCACTCTGCCACTGCCGCCCGGGGTTCAAGCGGTACGTGGGCGATATAGGAAATGTGGTAAGTGGTCCACAACTGGGGCCGATTTCCATCCACTGCAATCACGCTTGAGCGGACAACCTCACTCGCTGCGTCCCCGTCGGGGTTCGCCTTTAGATATTCAAAGAGGTTTTTGTTCGATGGCTGTGGCTCGGTTTTCCAGGTGGCTTTGATGGCTGCCAGCGCGCGGGTGACGGCCAAGGAATTCGGGGCTGTTACCCCAATAAAATCGCCATCGTGAACCACGTGAACACCTGGCAGCTTTTCCGCCGTGGACGTGTCGAGCGATGAGACCGTTGCGTGAAATGCGGGCGGGCGCAAAATACCGCCATAAAGCATTCCGGGCCGCTTCAGATCCGCCGTGAATCGATGCTTGCCAGTAACGAAATCGCGGCCGTCGACCTTCGCGAGCGACCGGCTAAGCGGCTTGTCCACCTTGACCGGGCCGATGCTTTGGACGAAACTCTGCCCTTTGGTCAACTCGCCGAAACTGATCGTCTTGCCCGTGGCTGGATTGCGCACGCAACCATTTGCGGCCTCAAGGCTGGACGCACCCACCTTCCACCGACGGGCAGCGAGATCGAGAAGAGTTTCACGCGCCGCGACCGCCGCCCGCCGTAACTGTGGCGCCATGGTCGGCGTTGTCCGGCTGCCGAAAGTGCCCATGTCGAAGGGCGTCCGGTCCGTGTCGCCCATCACGAGGCGAATGGCCTGCGGCGGCGTACGTAATTCTTCGGAGACTGCTTGGGTCAGCGCCGTCCGGGCGTTCTGTCCCACTTCGACCTTACCGGTGAATACCGTGATGGTATTGTCCTCGCCGATATGCAGCCAGGCGGAGATGTTCTCCGGCAGTGAATGGCCCCGGCCGTGGTGGCCGTTTGCACCGGATTCCTGAGCATCCGCCTCGAAGGTTAGCAGAAATGTGAGTCCGCCGCCGAGTGCCTTTAAAAAGGACCGGCGATCGGGTGTGAGCGCCGCAAGTTTTTCGAACACAGCGTCAGACATGTTCGCCTCGTTTCATCGAAGCCGCAGCCGATTGGATCGCGTGAATAATTCTTGGGTATGTCCCGCAGCGGCAGATGTTTCCCTGCATAGCGTGAATAATGTCATCCGGTTGGGGTGAAGAATTCTTTTGGAGAAGGGCCGCGCCGGCGAGAATCATTCCGGACGTGCAATATCCACATTGCAGCGCGTCTGCGTCGAGGAATGCCTGCTGAAGCGGGTGCAGCGCTCCATCCTTTTCCAGCCCCTCGATGGTCGTGATGGGTTTGCCGGCGGCGGCGTTGGCGGGGGTAAGGCAGGATCGCGCCGGCTGCCCGTCTAGCAGGACCGTGCAGGCGCCGCATTCTCCTTCGCCGCAGCCATACTTCGTACCGGTGAGGTCCAGATCTTCCCGAAGGACGTTCAGCAGACTGCGTTCGAGATCGGTATCGACCCGATGGATCCGTCCATTGACGAGCAGTTCAATTTGCATTGCAACTCCTTATCCATTCTCTACCCGTTTTGAAGAGGAGTAAGATGCTTGCGGAGCCCTGTGGTCTCTCATTGGTTTGCCCAAACGAACCCCTGATCTCCGGGGGCTCCAGTCACTGTCCTGTTACTGACACGATTTGCTCCAGACGCGATAATACAAGAATCATTCCACAAGGAGTGCCTTTCGGCTCATGAACTTGGAAGTAGTGGCAAAGCGCGCGAAGGTGTCAACCGCAACCGTCTCTCGCGTACTGAACAACGTCGGTCCCGTGAAGAACTCTACCCGGACCAGGGTGCTGAAGGCCGTCGAGGAGCTGAAATATCATCCCAATTTGCACGCCCGCAGCCTGGCGGGCGGCCAGAACCGCACGATCGGAATGATCGTTTCGAACATGGAGAATCCGTTCTTCTTCGACATCTATAAAGCCGCCGAACGGGATGCCCGGAGCAATGGTTTCGAAATGGTTATCGCCAATACGGATTACCGCGCCGACCATCTTGTCAACAGCATTCGCTTGATGATCGGGCGGCGGGTGGCGGGCTTGGCCGTCATTGTTTCGGAGATGGATTCCGACCTGATCGCCGAACTGACGGACAGCAAAATACCGATTGTTTTCTACGACGTCGGCACGCCCAGACAGAACATATCGAACATTAAAGTGGATTACGCGCGGGGCATCGAAAAAGCTGTGGATTACCTCAATGACTTGCGCCACCGCCGGATGGCTTTCGTCAGCCACCATTCAAGGCTCGGACCAATCAGCGTGAGGGAGAAGGCGTTCCGGAAAGCGGTCGCGCGTCATGCGCAGGTCAAATGGACCATTGCGGCGAATGTCGACGGGCTGGAAGGTGGCCGCGAGGCGGCGAGAGAAATTCTGGCTTCCAGTTTCGACCCGACCGCCATTGTCTGCGTGAACGACTTCATGGCCCTGGGCGTCCTGCGCGAGTTGCGTGAGCAAAAACTCCGCGTCCCTCAGGATGTTTCCGTGACGGGTTTCGACAATATCAAGCTGTCGGAATACTGCTCACCGGCGCTGACAACCTTGCATATTCCACGCGACGCCATTGGCCGCATGGTTTTCCAGACCTTGGCGCCGGAGACGGGGAAACAGCGCCAGGCGGGTCGCGAAATCGTGATTGAACCGGAATTTGTCCTCAGGGAATCGACCGGTCCGGCGAAAGAATAGCTAGCTCCCGCGCGTGGCATTGCTTGACAGCGTGTTGTGCCCGCCCCTATTATCGTCTAGGCTGCAAGCGATTACAGAGGCTTCAAAAGGCCGTGCTGTATGCTTCCAGGAAAGACTTCGAAACCAATATGCTCGCACCCGCCGCCCTTTTGTTTCAGGCCGCTTCAGGGAAGCTGATCTCCTTAAGCCCAGTCGATATCGCCATCATCGTTCTGTACTTCGCGATGGTGATCGGTATCGGCTTCTATTTGAAGCGCTTTTCAGGCACCGGAGAAGACTTCTTTCTGGCCGGCCGCGAGATGACGGCGTGGATCGCGGGACTGAGTTTTGTAGCGGCAAACCTCGGTTCGCTCGAAATGATGGGCTGGGCGGCTTCCGCCTATCAATACGGCATTCTCGCGACGCATTGGTACTGGATCGGCGCTATCCCCGCCATGCTGTTTCTCGGTCTCATCATGATGCCGTTTTATTACATTTCGAAGACGCATTCGGTGCCAGGCTATCTCAAATTGCGCTTCGGGGAACCAGCGCGGGCGCTTTCCGCCATCACCTTCGGCTTCATGACCGTGTTAATGAGCGGCGTCAATATGTACGCGATGGCAATTGTGTTGAAGGTCATCCTCGGCTGGGATATCAACTTCAGCGTCTGGGTTTCGTCGCTCACCGTTGCGGTCTACGTTGTGTTGGGCGGCTTGCGCTCCGCCATATTTAACGAAGTCCTGCAATTTTTTCTCATCTGGCTTGGGGCGATTGTCACTTCGGTTGTCGGGCTGATCGAGGCGGGCGGCTGGAGCGGCATGGTGCAGCGCATTCATGCCAATTTTCCGGCGCAGGATTACACGCATCTGTGGAGTGGCCTCGGCTCTTTCCGGAGCAACCCGATGGGCATTCACTGGACCGGCATTGTTTTCGGCCTGGGATGCGTGATTTCGTTTGGCTATTGGACGACGGACTTCCTCGTTGTGCAGCGGGTGTTGACCGCGCGCGATCTACGTTCGTCCAAGATGGCCCCGATCATTGGCGCCGCCTTCAAGATCTGCATTCCGTTTATTGTGATTTTGCCGGGTCTCCTCGGTTTGGCCGTGCTGCCGGAGCATCTGGTGGGAGCGGCGCAGGCCACCGGAAATTTGCATTCTTATAACGAAGTTCTGCCGCTGATGCTGGCACGTTATTGTGGGCCGGGGCTGCTCGGACTCGGTATTACGGCGCTGATCGCGGGCTTTATGTCCGGTATGGCGGGCAATGTCAGCGCCTTCACGACGGTGTGGACCTATGACATCTATCGCGCCCTGATGAATAAGAACGCGACGGATGAGCATTACGTAAAGATGGGCCGGTGGACGACCGTGATCGGCGTTCTGGTCAGCATCGGAACCGCGTACATGGTGATGCAGTCCGCGAGCATCATGGATTATGTGCAGGCGCTGTTCAGTATCTTCATTGCCCCGCTGTTTGGAACCGTGATTCTGGGAATGCTTTGGAAGCGAACCACCGGCCCGGCAGGTTTCTGGGGGCTGCTGTGCGGCACAGTTTCGTCGTTCAGCATGTGGCTGTGGGTGAAAATCGATCCGTCCGCGCTTCGGTACATAGCCCTGTCTCCTTACGCAAAAACGATGGCGGAGGATATGTATCGCGCGTTATGGTCCTGGCTCATTTGCGTGATCGTCACGGTTGTGATCAGCCTGCTGACGAAACCCATGCTCGAAGCGGAGTTGGAGGGGCTGGTGTATGGCTGTACAAAATTGCCATCCGAGGGGCATCTGCGGCTTTATCAACGGCCGGTTTTCTGGGCCGGAGCGGTCGCCGTGCTCTTTGTGGCTTTGAACATTATTTTTTGGTAGAAGCGATGACTCGGTAGAAAAACAATGGTTGAAGGCAAAGGTCTGATCTCAATCTGGTTCTTCATTGGCGTGCTGCTGCTCGTTTACGGAATTATCATTCTGAGCGCGGGCGTCTATCACCTGTTCCATCCTCCGGCGCATCCGGTGGTGCTCGCGAATTTGCATGCGGCCATCTGGTGGGGGGCGTTTGTCTTGCTAATGGGAGCTTTCTACACTTTTCGCTTCTTTCCGCGAAGGAATAAATAAATGCCTACTAAGCAAAAGAAAACGACATTCGGTCTGATTGTCGGTAACCGTGGCTTTTTCCCCGACCATTTGGCCGCCGAGGGCCGCGCGGAAATGATTGCGGTGCTCGAGGCCGCTGGAGTGAAGGTGGTCGCGCTCTCGCCGGGCGATTCGAAATTCGGCGCCGTGGAAACGCACGAAGAAGCTAGGAAATGTGCCCAACTGTTTCGCGCTCATCGCGACGACATCGATGGGGTGATCGTGACCCTGCCGAACTTCGGCGACGAACGCGCCATCGCCGACACGCTGCGGCTCGCGGATCTGCGCGTTCCGGTATTGATCCAGGCTACCCCGGATACGCCGTCACGCATGTCGATCCGCGACCGCCGCGACAGCTTTTGCGGCAAGATGTCGGCCTGCAACAATCTCCGGCAATACGGCATCCCATATTCGCTGACGACGTTGCACACGGAAGCGCCGAAGTCTGAAGAATTCGCGAAAGACCTGACGTGGTTCATCAGCGTGTGTCGTGTGGTTCGCGGCATGAGAAATCTGCGCGTCGGCTCCATCGGCGCCCGGCCCGCGGCATTCAACACGGTCCGCTACAGCGAGAAACTGCTGGAGAATTCCGGAATTTCCATCATTCCGATTGACCTCTCTGAAATTCTGGGCCGCATCGATCGCATGAAAGACGACGATCCTGCCGCGCAAGGCAAGCTCTCCGCGATCAAGGCATACGTGGATACCGGCAGCACGCCATCATCGGCATTGATGAAGATGGCGAAGCTCGGAGCGGTGGTCGACGGCTGGATGGAGGAAACGGAAGTCGCCATCAGCGCGGTTCAGTGCTGGACTTCGCTCGAAGAATACTTCGGCGTCGTACCATGCACGCTGATGAGCATGATGAGTAACGAGTTGATGTCGAGCGCCTGCGAGGTAGACATTTGCGGCGTGGTCGGAATGCATGCGCTGCGTCTCGCCTCCGGCACGCCGAGTGCTTTGCTCGATTGGAACAACAACTATGGCGACGATCCTAATAAGGCCGTGTGCTTCCACTGCAGTAACCTGCCGAAGCACTTTTTCGCGGACGTAAAGATGGACTTTCAGCAGATTATCGCCGGGACGGTGGGTAAAGAGAATACGTTTGGCACCTGCGTCGGCCGTGTGAAAGCGGCGCCGATGAGTTACGCGCGTTTCTCTACCGACGATCTGACCGGCAGGATTCGCGGGTATGTGGGCGACGGCCAATTCACGAACGATCCGCTCGAAACCTTTGGTGGCGCCGGAGTCGTGGAGATCCCGAAAATGCAGGATTTACTCCGGTTCATCTGCGAACGCGGCTTTGAGCATCACGTCGCTGCGAATTTAGCTCCCGTCAGCGGCGTTGTCTATGAAGCGGCAACACGTTACCTGGATTGGGACATTTATTGGCACCAATAACGGACTTCAACATGGGAACCATCGTCGCCGGCGTCGATTTCGGAACTCTTAACGTTCGCGTCTCGATTTTCGATAGCGATAAGGGAAGGCTCGGCGCGGGCGTCGCCGAATACCCGTTGCATCGCAAAAAAGGCGATCCGGACCACGCGACCCAGAGCCACGACGACCATATGCAGGCGTTAATGGCCGCCACCCGGCGCGCTCTCTCGGACGCCAAAGTGGATGGTAAAAAGATTGCCGCCATCGCGCTCGATACAACCGGGTCGAGTGTTGTGCCTGTTGGCGAAAATCTTGTTCCGCTCGATGAATATTACCTGTGGTGCGACCATCGCTCCTGGCGCGAAGCGGCGGAGATCACACGGAAGGCGCACGAATACGGGCTGCAGGCGATTGAATGGTGCGGCGGAGCGTATTCGTCCGAGTGGGGCTTCTCGAAACTGCTGCACTGGTTGCGGCACAACCCTGAGAAGCGCGATCGCCTTGTTTCGGCGTTCGAGCACTGCGATCTGGTGGCGGCTGTGCTTTGCGGCATCAAAGACCCGGCGCAGGCGCCGCGAAGTGTCTGCGCGATGGGACACAAATGGCTTTGGAACGAGTCTCTAGGCGGCTTGCCGCCCGAAGAGTTTCTGGTCAAGGTAGATCCGCTGTTCAAGGGCGTTCGAGAAAAGCTGCAGGGGCGGTATCAGACCTCCGATCAAATTGCCGGCCACCTGTCGCCGGAATGCGCGGAGCAGCTTGGATTATCCGCGGGGATTCCGATTCCCGTCGGCGCATTCGATGCGCATTGGGACGCCGTGGGCGCAGGCGTGGCTCTGGGCGATCTGGTTAACGTGATCGGCACCTCAACGTGCATCATCGGCGTCAGCGCGAGACCGGAATTGATCCCCGGCGTTTGCGGCGTGGTTCCGGGTTCGGTGCATCCCGAGTACACCGGCGTCGAAGCCGGGCTTTCGGCGGTCGGCGACATGTTCGAAGCGATCGCGCGCCGCGCCGGAACCAACGCCGGACAGCTTGCGGGCGAACTCGATAAATTCCGCGCCGGCGAAACTGGCCTGCTGCGGCTGACCTGGGACAACGGTGACCGCACGGTGTTAGTGAACCCTGAGCTGGGCGGCGTCACGCTCGGCTGGAATCTGGCGCATACCGCGGAAGATGAGCTATTCGCGGCAATTGAAGGCACCGCGTTCCACACACGCATCATTCTCGATCGAATGGAAAAGCATGGGGCGTTGATCAACCGGCTCATTAACGGCGGCGGCATTCCAAAGCGCAACGAGACGTTGAATCAGGTCTACGCCAACGTGCTGAACAAGCCCATCCTCGTGCCACAGGGCGACGTGACTAGCCTGGGTTCGGCGATTTTCGCGTTCCTCGCGGCCGGCGCGTTCAAAACAATCGAAGAGGCACAAAAGAAGCTCTGTCCGCCGCACCGCGTATTTCAGCCAGAGATCGGTAGCATCAAAGTTTATAACGAGTTGTACGCGCTCTACCGCAAGCTCTACTTCGGTTTTGGCTGCAAGGGATCGGAGCCGGTGGCAGTTGGCGATGTCCTGCCTGAGCTGCGCAGGATCGCTCATCAAGTGAGAAATTCGCAATGAATTTGAAAGCGCTACGGGAAGAGGTCCTGGAGGCCAACCTCGAGATTGTTCGCCGCGGGCTGGTGCTTTATACGTTTGGGAATGCGAGCGGCTTCGATCGGGAGCGCGGATTGTGCGTGATCAAACCGAGCGGAGTCCCTTATGATGCGATGATGCCGGATCAGCTTGTCGTTACCGATCTCAACGGGAAAATCGTGGAAGGCGCGCTGCGGCCGTCCTCCGACCTGCCTACGCATCTTGCGCTGTATCGCGGTTTTCCAACAATAGGCGGCATTATCCACACGCATTCCCGGTTTGCGACGGCTTGGGCGCAAGCTGGAAGGGACATTCCCTGTCTGGGCACCACCCACGCCGATTACATCCGCGGGCCCATTCCGGTTACCGATCCGATGCCGGTCGAAGAAATTCAAAGCGACTACGAATTAAATACCGGGGCCGCGATCGTCCGGCGCTTCGCGAATCTGAATCCAATCGAAACGCCGGCCATCCTTGTCGCCGGCCATGCCCCATTCTGCTGGGGAACTACGCCGGCGGATGCCGCGCACACGGCTGTGATTGTGGAGGAGATTGCGCACATGGCGTACCTCACTGTGTCGATCAATGCCCATGCCGAGCCGCTGCCGGACCATTTGCGCGATAAGCACTTCCTTCGTAAACATGGCAGCGCGGCGTATTATGGCCAGCGCAAAGATTGAAATATTTCGAAACACGCTATAAATTAAGATGAATGGCGCAGATTCTTTTCTCGCCAATAATATATGGCGTCGGATTCCTTCGACGATTCCTTGGATGGGTTGCTATTGCCCAGCCAGGACGATGAGGATTTCGATCCGGGCGATTTGATTCCGAAAGACCTGGATCGCGGGGGCAGAGATTTGCTTGCCCTCGGCGCAGCACTGAAGGCGCACAGCGGCGAACTTGACGGCCTTCTTGACGGCGAGAACGAATTGCTAGCGGAGATTACGCGGTCCTGGCAAACTGATGTGGGCGAGGCCGAAGACGAGTGCGCGTTTCGTGGGGATATCCTGCAACTCGATCACATCCTGCACAGAGACGAGGATTGAACCTGCGCGGTAGCATAACGCGTGCCTGAACTCACACCGGGAAAATCGTTCCTCGTCCCAACAGACAATCGGGATCAAGGCGGCGCTTGACATCGCGCATCGCCCCAATCTCGGCCTCGCTGTACATCAACTTCAGCAGATCGATTTTCGTCTTGCCGATGCCGTGCTCGGCGGCTACAGTTCCTCCGAGCGACACCGCGTAACGCGCGAAATCGGTCATCATCTCCTCTCCCCGCTGTGCCTGCTCAGCGGTCGCCGGCAGCAGATTCACGTGAACATTCGCATCCCCGATGTGGCCGAAAATGACGTACTGCCCAGGCAACACTTCATCGCCGCGCTGCCGGTAATAGGCAAGCAGATCGCGGCCGCGGTCGATGGGCGCCGCAAAATCGCTTCCGAACTTCGGCCAGCCGTTGCGGCGGACGCGATCGACGATCATCGCCGGCAGCATATGGCGGAACTCGGCGAAACGCTCGCGCTCGGCTGCCGAGAAGCCGAACCAGGATTCGTTTTCGAACGCGTGGTGTTGAGCAAGCCTCTCCACCCAGCGGTCTACTTCTTCATCGTTTTGCGATTGGAGATCCTGCTCAATCAGCAGCGCGGCTTGAGCTTTCGCCGGAATACCGGTCTGCAGCGGCCTCAATAAATCGAGCGATGGCCCGTCCATATATTCGAGAAGCCGCAGCCCCGGCGCAGTTCTCCAGGCATCCACGGCATTGAGTGCATCTTCGTCAGTTGGGAAGAAGACGACGCCTCCAAGAATTGCGGGCGGAACGGCAAAAAGCTGCAACTCAGCCTCGCTGATGATGCCGAGCGTTCCTTCGCTGCCGGCGAGCAAATCCACACATTGCACGTCCGGCTCGAGAAAATAGCCAGCCGAGTTCTTCGTAGTGGCGGGGCTGCGTATCGTTTGAATGGGGAAGTTCACGCGTTCGCCGCGCCGGAAGCGGACCGTGCGTCCGTCGGCAAACGTCACCTCCAGCGAGAGCACATGCCGGCGCACCGACCCGAAGCGGAAGCCGCGAGCGCCTCCCGCGTTTGTGGCAATAATGCCGCCAATGGAGGCCGAGTATTCCGTTGGATTCGGGCCAAAGAACTGCCCGGTCTTGTTCGCTGCCTGCTGCATTTCCTGTAGAGAAACGGCGGCGCCGCAGATCGCTTTCCCATTTTCGATTTTGAGCTGGCGGAAGCGCTCCATCGAAACAATCCATCCACCATGCGGGACGCGCGCTCCGGTGAGGCCGGTGCCCGCTCCGGCGACGGTCAGCGGGATCTTGTTTGCTGAGGCAGCCAGCACGATTTCCTGAAGTTGCTGCACATCGGAGGGAGCGAACGCCTGCTCGGCTTCGCCTCGGTAACCCGAGGCATCTTCAAGGTACGGGGTTGCCGCAAGAGGAGGGGCGATCACGCTTTTACAATAACGTCTACTGCGGCGCGCAGGGCGGCGCCGCATGATATTCTTGTGGAACCGTGGGGAATACGGGCTGCCGTCTTGTTCTCCACGCACCTGCCGGATCTTGTGACCCAACCAATTCTTTCTGAAGCGCGCAGCCTTGCAGCGGTCATCGATCACACGTTACTGAAGCCTGACGCCATGGCGGAGCATATAACACGCGTCTGCGAAGAGGCGGCGGAGTTCGGTTTTGCCGCGGTCTGCGTCAACCCGTGCTGGGTTACGCTCGCCGCAAACCTGCTTGCGGGATCGGGAGCGCGTGTTTGTACCGTGGTGGGGTTCCCACTGGGCGCCAACACTACGCGAACGAAGGTCTATGAGGCCGGAATTGCCGGCGAGCAGGGGGCCATCGAGATCGACATGGTTCTCAACATCGGCGCGCTACGTGACGGCGCGCACCATTTGGTTCACAAGGACATATCAGACGTTGCCGAAGTAGTGCGGGGCAATGGCGGTTTGTTAAAAGTGATCCTAGAAACAAGCCTGCTCAACGACCAGCAGAAAGTGCGCGCCTGCCGGCTTGCGATGGAAGCCGGAGCGGACTTCGTCAAGACGTCTACTGGATTTTCAGGAGGCGGCGCGACGGCTGCGGATGTCTGGTTGATGCGGCAGACTGTAGGCGACCGGGCGGGCGTGAAGGCGTCCGGAGGGATTCGCACGTTGGCGTCTGCGCGGGAAATGCTTGCCGCCGGCGCAACCCGGATCGGATCGAGCGCCGGTGTCAACATCGTCAAAAAATCGGAAGGAGCGATTGCTTCTTCACCGGGCGCTCTCTAATGGCATCCACGCGCAAAACACCAGTTCGCTTCCGTGAGCGGGCCGAACTGCTGGATTTTCTGCTCGAAGTGGGCCAGGTCACCTCCGACACTCTGGATCTCGACAAACTTCTTGCGAATGTTGCGGAAATCGTGAAGGAAGTGATTCCGCATGACCTCTTTGCGATCCTTCTTTATAACGAAAAGGCGGGCACGCTTCGTATTCGCTATTCGATCGGATTTAGAGATGAGATCACCCGTAACCTGACCATCCCGCTTGGAGAAGGCTTAACCGGCGCCGCGGCCGCCACAAAGCAAGCGGTGCTGGCGGGCGATGTGCGCGCGGACCCGCGGTACCTGAGCGCGGTGGATGCCGTTCGGGCTGAACTGGCGGTGCCCATGATGGCGCGTGGAAAACTGGTCGGCGTGATCGACGTTCAATCGACGCGGCAGAATGCGTTTTCCGAGGAAGACCGGGCGTTGCTCACGCTGATTGCGACTCGCATCGCGGTATCCATCGACAACGCGCGGCTTTACCGCCGCGTGGAGCGGCAGAACCGGATGCTGCGCGTCCTTGCGCATCTGTCGCAGGAATTCAGCTCTATCCTCGATTTGGATGAGCTACTGACAAAAATTGCGAGCACCGTCCGCGCGCTCATTGCTTTCGATGCGTTTAGCATTTTTCTGGTGGATCGCGATCAGGATCTGCTGCGCCACCGGTTCAGCCAGCGCTACGATCAGCGGGTCAGCATGGAGAATATCGAGCTTGGAAAAGGCGTGGTCGGAGCCGCCGTGCATTCGCGCGAACCAGTGCGCGTGGCCGATGTGTTGTCCGATCCACGCTACATCGTTTCTCATCGGGATGTGCGGTCGGAAGTAGCCGTCCCGCTGGTTCTTCAAGATCGCGTGATCGGCGTCATGGATCTCGAAAGTACAAAGCTTGGCTTCTTCACGGAAGATCATGTTCGCGCGCTTTCGCTGCTGGCCCCACAAATTGCCAGTTCGGTTGAGAACGCCCGGCTCTACGAAGAACTGGCGCAGCGCGAACAACGCATGCAGGACGATCTGCAGGCGGCGCGCAAATTGCAATACGTTTTGGCGCCTCGAATCGCGCCGGAGATCGCCGGACTCGAGATAGGGTTGAAATCCCGCCCGGCTCGCGAAATCAGCGGCGATCTTTACGATTTCTTCGAGCATGGCGACCAATACGCGCTGATCGCTTTCGGGGATGTCAGTGGGAAGGGCGCCGCCGCCGCTCTTTACGGCGCCTTGGTTTCGGGCTTGTTGCGCATCCTGGCGCCGCGCCGCCGCGGCCCCGCACAACTGATGAAACTGCTTAACGAGGCGTTGCTCGAACGGAAAGTCGATGCGCAATACGTTGTGTTGCTGCTGATGCACTGGGAAAGCAGGAGCCGGACACTTACGATGTCGAACGCGGGCGCGCTGCCGCCGACAATCTGGCGCGAAGGCGGGATCATCGATCCGATTCTCGAAGGCGTGCCGCTCGGCCTGTTGGACGATCGCGATTATGACGAGATCCGTTTTCAGACGCAGCCGCGCGATTTGGTCTTGCTGTATTCCGACGGCATCGAAGACCAACTGGGAAATGGCGATAAGGATTTTGGACGCGACCGCCTGGTGCGCAGGCTGAAGAAATCCGGCCAACTGCCGCCGCAGGAATTGGTGCAAAGTATCTTCGCCGATATCGATAAGTTCCGTGGGACGAATCCCCTCACCGACGACCAGACCCTCATCGCGTTGAGAGTGCTTTAATGAAAGTTCCGGCGCGGGCTCGCGCGTACCAGTGAGAGAGTGCTCTCGCTTGTGGCGCGGATACTTGTGTCTGCAGCGCCGAGACTTGTCTCGGCGAGCCCGGAAATCTAGGATGCTTCGAAACGTAGAGTGATATTGGGGCACTGCCCCCGCTGTTCCGTCCACATGCTAACCGATTCTGAGTTCCAGTACCGCGCCGGTACGCTTTTCTGCGAAGACGTAAACCTAACTGAGATAGCCGCCATTCACGGCACGCCTGCCTATGTCTATTCGAAGCGCGGGATCGAAACGAAATACCGTGCTTACGAAGAGGCTCTGGCCGGTATTTCTCATCGGATCTGCTATGCGGTAAAGGCAAATTCCAACCTGGCTGTCCTTCAAACTCTGGCGCGGCTCGGCGCTGGTTTTGACATCGTTTCGGCAGGCGAGTTGTTTCGTGTTTTGAAAGCAGGCGCCCGCGCCGATGCGGTCGTCTTTTCGGGAGTGGGCAAAACGGCCGAAGATGTTCGATACGCGATTGAAAACGGCATTCATAGCTTCAATTGCGAATCGGAAGCGGAACTGCATCTCCTCTCCGAGATCGCCTCCAAGGTGAATACCTGTATATCGGTCGCGTTCCGCGTCAATCCGGATGTTGACGCGATCACTCATCCATACATCTCGACAGGTCTGCGGGAACATAAATTCGGCGCCGACATTGGATTGGTGGAATCGCTCTATGAATGTGCGATGAAGCTGCCGGGAATCCGTCCTGAAGGCGTCAGTTGCCACATTGGCTCCCAATTGCTCGATCTCAAACCCCTATGGGAAGCGGCCGAAAAGGTTCTGGCGCTGGTGCGCCGGCTGAAACGCTCAGGTGTGCCGATCCGCGAACTCGATTTAGGTGGCGGACTCGGCGTTCCCTATCGCGGCGCCGAACACGGCGTTTCGGTCTCCGATTTCATTTCCGGTCTCCGCGAACGCCTTGCAGGCGAGGACCTGCGCCTGCTGTTGGAACCCGGGAGATCCATCGTTGCCGAGGCCGGCATTCTGCTCACGAAGGTTCTGTTTACTAAGAGGAACGGCCAAAAGAATTTTGTCATTGTCGATGCGGCCATGAACGATCTCATCCGGCCGACGCTCTACCAGGCACATCATGAAATCGTTCCAGTCGTGAAGAGGCTGGATGCCGGGCATCTGACGGCGGATATTGTCGGCCCTGTATGTGAAACAGGAGACTTTTTTGCGAGGGGCAGGGAATTGCCTGAAGCCGGCTCCGGCGACCTTCTGGCGATTCGCACGGCGGGAGCATACGGATTTGTCTTGTCGTCGAACTACAACTCACGTCCCCGCGTTTGCGAATTGCTGGTCGATGGCTCCCGTGTGCATGTCGCTCGCCGGCGGGAAACGTTTGAAGATCTGATTCGAGGCGAAGACCTCCTGCAATAATGCCGTGACGATTCGTGGGATTCGTACCATAGACTTATGGAACTATCGGACAAGCGAGTTGTCGTTTTCATTGACAATGCCTATCAGGAGCTGGAGGTCTGGTATCCGTATCTGCGCTTTCAGGAATCGGGCATAAACGTTGTGTTTGCGGCGGCGGAATCGGGCGAAACGTACACCAGCAAACATGGCTACCCGGCCAAGGCCGACAAGAGTTACGACGAACTCTCGGTATCCGACTACGACGGCGTGGTTGTGCCCGGCGGGTTTGCGCCGGACAGGATCCGGCGGCATCCGAAAGCAAATTTGTTTGTGAAGCATATGGACGATGCCGGGAAGCTCGTTGCCGCCATTTGCCATGGACCCTGGGTGCTCTGTTCGGCTCATGGCCTGCTGAAAGGCCGCCGCGCCACTTCATTCTTCGCCATCAAAGACGACGTTGTGAATGCGGGCGCCAATTGGGAAGACGCAGAAGTCGTGGTCGATAAAAATCTGGTGACTTCGCGCAAGCCCGAGGATCTGCCTGCGTTCTGCCGTGCCTGTCTCAAAACGCTATCGGAACGTTGAAAGTCTGGTCTCGAACGCTGCGATTTCCCGCCGAATCGGGCATACTGATCTGACGGCATGCAAGCGGATTCTGCTATCGCGGTCGAAGAGTTGCGCAAATCCTACGGGAGCGTGGAAGCGGTGCGCGGCATCGACTTGCAGGTGCGTGCGGGTGAAGTGTTCGGCTTACTCGGTCCGAACGGCGCGGGAAAAACAACCACGATAGAAATCCTCGAAGGCCTCCGCCCGCGTACATCGGGAGCGGTTTCGGTGCTCGGATTCGATCCCGCCACGCAGGTGAAGAAGATAAAGGAGCGTATCGGCGTCTGTCTGCAGGCCACGAACCTGCCCGACAAAATGAAGGTGCGCGAAGCGTTGGAGCTGTTCGACGCCTTCTATAGCCGGCATATCGATCGCAACAAATTACTGAAGCGCCTGCAACTCTGGGAAAAACGCGACGCCCTGTATTCGTCTCTTTCCGGAGGTCAGAAGCAGCGAGTGGCGCTTGCTCTGGCTTTACTGAACGATCCCGCGCTGCTGTTTCTCGATGAGCCGACCACCGGACTCGACCCGCAAGTCCGGCTGGAGATTCACAACCTGATACTTGAATTGAAGCAGGACAAACGAACGATTCTGCTGACCACGCATTACATCGAAGAGGCCGAGCGCCTCTGCGATCGCGTGGCGATCATTGACGACGGCCGGATTATCGAAGTGGGCACTCCCCGTGAAATCCAGCAACGAACGTTGGGTCACTCGATCATAGACATCGCAACCGACCGTCCCATGCGGCTGGAGCAGCTCCCGCTTGGCGATCATGAATACATCACAGGCGCGAACCGGAGGCAAGTCACGGTTAAATCCGCCAACCCCGCCAGAACCATCGCGGATCTTCTCAAATGGATTGATTCCGAAGGACTCCAGTTGACCGATATCCATCTGAAGCGGCCGACGCTCGAAGATGTGTTTATTGAGCTCACGGGCAAGAGGCTTCGCGAAGCATGAAGCCGTACATTGCGCAGATCCGCTCCAATCTGCGGCTGATGGGCCGTGACCGGACAGTTCTATTTTTTAATTTTTTCTTCCCGTTGATGTTCTTCGTGATTTTTGCCGTGGCCTTCGGCGGCTCGAAGAACCCCGGCGGCATGGCGCAGGTCGTCAACATGGTCCTGGTTCTGGGTGTGCTCGGCAGCGGCTTTTTCGGAGCCGGAATGCGCGCTGTGCAAGACCGTGAGACGAATATACTGCGCCGCTTCAAGGTGGCTCCCGTCGGCCCGGCGCCCATCATTGTTGCGTCCATGGTTGCCGGCTTGGTCAGCTTCATTCCGATAGTGTTCGTGGTGCTTGCGGTCGGCCATATCTGGGCGCGTATGCCGCTTCCGGAGCGCACCATCGATTTCATTTTGTTCGTTTGCCTGGGTTTGCTGGCATTTCGCGCAGTGGGCATGATCATCGCCGCGGTCGTCAATTCCGCGCAGGAAGGCCAGATCGTCACGCAGATTCTTTATCTGCCAATGCTCTTTCTCAGCGGCGCGACTTTCCCCCTCCAGTTTTTTCCGCACTGGCTGCAAATCTTCTCGCAATTCATCCCCGCCACTTATCTATTTCAGGGCATGCAGTCGATGTTCCTTGCGCGCGGAAGCCTTGTCTCGAACTGGCTACCGATGACGGGCCTGATCGTAACGTTGGTTGTCTCTCTTTTTATCGGGGTGAAACTCTTCCGCTGGGAGAAAGAAGAGAAAATCGCGGGAAGCGCGAAATTGTGGATACTCGGCGTGCTCGCACCCTTCCTTCTGATGGGGCTTTACCAGGTCAAGAGTGAAAAGAATCTTCAGCAGGATAAAATTCTGGCGCGTAACATGCGCCGGAACGAAACCGTGCTTTTCCAAAACGCGCGGATTTTCGTCGGCGATGGCCGCGTGATTGTGAATGGAGCCGTTCTCATACGCGGCGGCAAGATCGCGCAAGTATTCGATCCGGCCCCCGCGGAAACCAAATCGTTTAACGCGACCGTGGTGGACGCCTCGGGTAAAACGCTGCTGCCCGGGCTGATCGATATGCACGTTCATCTGAATATGCCGGGCGGCGTGTACCGCAATGTATCGGACTACGCGAAAAAGGGCACGCAAAGGCGCGAGCTGGCGGCCTATCTCTATAGCGGAGTTACGGCGGTTCGCAGCACTGGTGACGCCCTGGACACATCGCTTGCGCTGCGACAGGCGGTCAATTCCGGGGAATATCTGGGCGCTCAGTTGTTTGCTTGCGGGCCGATGTTCACCACCAAAGGCGGGCACGGCACGGAGTATGCCCAGGTCCTTCCGCAGAGCATGCGGCAGACGTTCCTCGCGGAAACGGTCCGTACGCCGAAATCGCCTGAAGAAGCACGTGTACAGGTTGACAGTCTGAAAAACAACGGCGTGAACTGCATCAAGGCCGTTCTCGACGCGGGAACGGCGGGCGCGCTTTTCAACCGGATGGACACGCGCGTTTACGATGCCATCGTTCAGCAGGCAAAGGCGGATGGCTTGCCGTCAGCCACGCACACCGGCGATTTGCGCGACGTTCAGGAAGCCATCGCTGCGGCAACCAGCACGATTGAGTACGGCTCGATGCGAGCTGCGATCCCCGCCGCGTTGTTCGAGCAGATCCGCCGCAATGGCATCGCCTATAATCCGGCGCTGAGCGCGGCCGAAGCGGCACGCGACGTTCAGCGGCATCAAATGACACTGCTCGGCCGGTCACTTGTTCAGCAAGTAGCCCCCAAGTCGCTACTCGATTCGACACAAGCCATTCTCGGAAACGCGGGCGGGGCAGACGAATCCAACGGTGTGGATTTCAGCCGTGCGCTCGACATCGCAGAGGCGAATTTGCTGACCGCCTGGAAGGCGGGAGATACGCTGATCGCGGGCTCGGATGCCGGTCACTTGTTAGTGATTCACGGCCCAACTGTGCAGCATGAGTTGGAGTTATGGGTGCAAGCTGGCATCCCAACCGGAGTTGCGCTTCGGGCGGCTACTTTCAATGCGGCGCAAGCGCTCCACGCCAGCGCCCATATCGGATCGATTCAGCCTGGGCGCGATGCGACGCTGATTATGGTTGAAGGAAACCCGCTCGAAGATATATCAAACCTGGAGCGCGTGACCTACGTGATGTTCCGCGGCGAGCACGTCGACCGGTCGGAGCTATTTTCGCAAGACGCGAACGATTAGCGCCCGTGCGCCCTCACTGTTTCAACAGTTGCTGGATGGCCTCCAGCTCTTTACCCGCTTCGGCGAACTTGCCTTGCGAGTTTAGCTGGCGGTAGCGGTCGAAGTGGTCGTGCAATTGTCGGAGCCTTTCCTGATTCTGCTGCGCTGTCTGCACCACGGCCGCAATTGCCGCCGGAGCCGCCTGATTCGGCGTAGTCCCGGGCTGTCCGGTGACTTGCTGCTCGCCGGGGAGCTGTAGCGGACCTGGCTGTCCGCCGGTCTGAGCGATTAGCAATGCCAGCGCCTCATCGTAGGTATTGGCATACGCCAGGCGATTGCCCATGGCCAGCGCAACTTTTTTCAACTGCGGCATGCGCGCGCCGCTAGCCTGGATATAGATCGGCTCAACGTACAAAAAGCTGTTATCAATCGGTAGCACCAGGATCTGGCCGCGCAGCACCTCCGAGCTCTGTTGGTTCCAGAGCGTCAAATCTTTCGCGATTGTCTGATCCTGGTTGATGAAGGATTCAATCTGTTTCGGCCCATAGACGATGTTCTGCTTTCCGAGCTGCTGGAACACGAGCTGTCCGAGATTCGGGCCGTCGCAGCGCGCCAGCATCATGCCGATCAGGTTGTCTTTGTTTGCCGGCGTGAAGGGCATCAGCAGAAGAAACTCCGGTGTGTCCTCACCAGGCATTGTGGCGACCACATATGTCGGCTTTACCGCTGCCGTTACGCCGCCGGTCGCAGTGCTCGTAGTAGCGATATCCCACAGGTCGGCGCGATTGTAGAACGCCTCGGGATCGCGCATGTGAAAAGCACGATAGATTTCCGCTTGCACGCTGAACAGCGTTTCAGGATAACGGGCATGTGCGCGAATGTCGGGCGGCATCGCGGATTCAGGCTGCAGAAGGTGCGGAAAGAGCTGCCAGTACGCTTGAATCAGAGGGTCGGCCGGATCGAAAACATACAGGTGCGTCTCACCTGTATATGCGTCGACGGTCGCTTTGACCGAGTTGCGCATGTAGTTCACCGTCCCCATGCCGCCTACGTTAAGCTCTCGCGAATAGGGATGAGCGGACGACGTCATATAGCCGTCCGCGATCCACACCAAATGGCCATCTTTCGTGAGCACAAGGTAAGGATCCTGGTCCCAGTTCAAGAAACCGGCCATTGTCGAAAGGCGTTCCAGAATGCGGCGGTGAATCATCATCCGGCTGCTGGACGTGAAATAGTCGGTCAGCAGAATATTCGGATCGGCATAGCTCACCGCGGCCGCAACGCGAACCAGCGGAGAGATCGGGAACCCGCCGCTGCCGGTGTAGCGCGTATGCACATTCTCCTCGCCCGAAGGGTAGTCGAACTCCGGCTGTGAAGTCGCAACGAAAACAGGTTCCTGGTCTGCTTCGGAGTAGTAGAGTTGGGGGCGCGTGAACTTTAGGCTGGGCGTCGTCACTTCTGGCGGAGCGTCCCGAACGAAGAGCATCGGCAGGCCATCCGCCGTAATGCGGTTTGCCTCCGCCATGACAATGCCGTAACCGTGCGTGTAGATCAGGTGCGGATTGATCCACCGGCGCGCTGCGTCCCCCAACTGCGGTATGTCCAGTTCACGGGGTGTAAGCAACACCTGTCGAAGTGCGCCGTCGATCTGGTAGCGATCGATGTCGCTGTCGAGGTAAGTGTAAGGACGAAGCGGCTGAATTTGCGAAACCGTGTCGTGGAACGCTTTCCAATCCCACAGCCGCACATTGTCTAGCAACGGTTTGTGTTTGGCATAGTCGATTGGTATTTCCGCCTTGGCGTCGAGCGTCGTTTCCTTAACGTTGCTGTTCAGTCCATAGGCCGAGCGCGTGGCTTCGATATGGTGTGCGATGTATGGCCGCTGCAGCGCCAGCTCATTAGGGCGTACGTACAAACTGCCGACGAGTCCGGGAATGAAATAGCGGACCGGCAGAACCAGCAGCAAAAGCAGCGCCAGTTTGGCTCGCCGGACGAGCACCAACACCGCGGCTACAATTGCGGCCACGATCATCAACCACTGCAGCGGAAGGGCAATGTGGTCGGCAACATAATCGACTCCGAGCAGATAAGCTCCGTGATCTTCGAACAAGAAGTCATAGCGGCTAAAGTAGAATTCAAATGCCAGCGCCACCAGAAGAACGGCCGCTCCAATCCGGATGAACCTGGAATCGAATGCCCCGCCAAAAGACAGGCCCTGAAAGTCGATGCCTCCGCCGGCGGGAGGGTGCGAGAGCCGGTCCATCAAATCGTGAAAATGCGCGCTGATCCAGTAGATGACGAGCGAAAGCAGTGTGCCGGTGAGCAACACCCGGAGCAGAACGTTATAGAACGGCAACTGGAAGAAATAAAACCGGAGCGATTTGCCGAAGATCGGGTCGATGTAGGAAGCTTTGCCGGCGGGAATACGCATTCCGCCAAAGAAGCGGACGACGGTCCATGAATCGATGGTCGCGTTTGCCGCGATAACGGCGAGCACAAGCAGACCAAGCAGGGCCAGCCGTAACGCCAGCGGATTATCCGCCCGGTGATACACCGAGCCGCGGGCCAGGCCACGTCTCCATGCCACGATAAACGCGGCAAACAGAAGAATTGCCGCGAGGGCAATTGGCAGCACGCCGTAGAGCAGGAGGTTGACCCAGGTATCGAGCTGGTGAACTTCCTTCCACCACTCGAAATCGAGCAAGGTAGAGGCGAACAGGCGTCCGAATATCAGCACCACGATAACGCAAATGGCGATGACAAGCGGACCGGTGCGCCGTCGGGCGGAATGAACTCTCCGATCGTCCATGTTCTACGAATCGTATCAGGAGAGCTCCGATTGTACGCTGCTGCCTTCGCGCAAACCGCGAGCGATTTCGGAACTTCACTTGTGCGCCGTCGCCCTATTGCGGTGGGCGCGTGCCGTGCTGGAACGGATGCTCCTTCGATTCGGCATCGTTTGGTTGATGCGGTTTGCGATCCTGTTCGCGCAATTCCCGGGCGGCTTCGTCTGTCGCGACTTTCGCGGCCCGGCACTCAGGCTCGTGCTGTTTCAATTCCATCTCTGTATTGAAATAACGTCCGCACGCATTGCAGCGAAACTGGTTCGTTTCTGGACCGGCGGGAGTTGGCATAATCTTTCCTTCCTAACTACTTTGGCGACAGACGCCCGATAAGCAAGCCATCCACCACGTGAATCACGCCGTTGGTGCAGGCCACGTCTGCCCTGACTATTCTCGCCTCACCGATCCGCAGCCCATGTTCGTCCGAGTGCACGGGGAAATGGTCGCCGCTCATTGCCGTCACCTTACGTTCATGGCGCAGATCCTCTGATTTCGCCGCTCCATCCACCATCTGCCGCGAGAGCAGTCGCTCCACACTTTGGGCGTCACCGTCGAATCCAGCGAGCGAGTCGTTTGCAGGCGCGAAGAACGTCTGAAGGCCCACTCGATCGAGCATCCAGCCGAGGCCGGCGGAGTTGATGAGGCCCAGTATCGCGGAGCAGTCGCCGAGCTCGGCTAGCGTCTCCAGCATTCCGGTCGTGGCAAGCTTCTCGTCAATTCCGGGATTGGCCGTCTGGTCAAGGCTGATGCCTTCCTGGTTACTCATGGTCCTCTCTCGAAAGATCGACGCCCTCATCGTCGGATCCGTGAGCGCCGTCGACAGGAACGGCTCCACGGCCTCTCTTCGGCTCCGGACGCGATGCGCTGAGCTTCATGGCGGAAGAATGCTTTCCGGTTTTATGCGAGGTTTGCAGGTCCGCGCCTTCCTCCAGATCGTCGGTGATTTGCTCTTCAATATCCGGAGCATGTTTGTTGCGGGCCGATTCGTCCGAATCCGGGAACGAAGTATTTCTGTCCATCGCAATACCTCCACTTGGATGACCCGGGTGCGGCGGATTCCGTTACCTTCTGCAAGCCCGCCGTTCCGCCGTTACGGAAACCTTTCACTCCGGTGGAAGTCACACGCGTAGGAAAGCGAACTTTCCGTGCGAGCGCCCCGGGCAGGACAGCGAAAGGGAACAGCATGGCACAAGACACAGAGGCACTGACGCGGATTCTCAACAAGTTAGCTTCGGCATGCAATGACAGTTGGGAGGGGTTTGGAAAAGCCGCGAAAGGAGTTCACAGCGACGAGCTCAGAAAGTGGTTCACGGATATCTCGGCGCAGCGGCTGCATTTCTCGAACATCCTGGCTGACGAAATTACGAGGCTTGGCGGGCAACCATCCCAGGGTGGAACAGCCGGTGGAATTCTTCATCAGGGTTGGGTAGATCTCGAGGCGCGCATCCGGCCAAAAGACGATGCATCTTTCCGCAGTAATTGCGCTGACGGCGAAGAATCAACGATGAAGCATTTTGAAAGAGCGCTGGAAGCGGAAATGCCTACCGAGTTAAGAACTATCGTTGAACGCCAGTTAAACGTCATTCGGTCTACCGTGGAACAACTACGATCCGGCAGCCCGGCGGCACGTAGCGCACGCTGAAAGCGGGAGTTGAATGGCCAGAGATTCCGTAACTGAAGGATCTCCGAGAGTGTCCTCTAAGCGTATGGACACAAAGGAGCTAACCAGCTTTCTTGAGGCGAACGATCTAAAGGGGCTGCTTGACGCCCGCGGGCCGTGTTTAAGCGTGTATGCGCCGCTGTCGTTGAGCAGGTCCGATGAAGGCCAGTACGAGTTGCGGTGGAAGGAATGCATCAAGCGCCTAGCGTCCCAAGTGGAACGTCGCGGAACGGAAGCGCGCCCGCTGCTCGACTCCATTTCCGATTGGTGGAGCATTTATCAACCGGATCAGGCGCACGGTCGTGGAGTTGCCGTATTTCGTGCGCCGGACGTATTCGAGAGAATTTGGCTCGACCATCGGCCCACCGAACGGGCGGTGGCCGGACCTCACTTTTATATTCGTCCTCTGCTTCCCTACTTTTCTCGCGAGCGCGTCTTCTATATTCTCGCTCTCAGCCAAAACGACGTCCGGCTGCTCCGCTGCACGGCAGCCAGTTCGGAGCAGACGACACTCGCGGGTGGCGTTCCGACGAACTTCGATGCGTTTATGAATGAAGAGAAGCCGGATCACGTTCGCGATAACAGGAGCACGGCAGGTCCTTCGTCCGGGAGTTCCAAAGGCGTAATGTTCGGCACTGGCGCCGGCCTGGAAGACCACGATGAGTTCCTCGCGCATTTCTTCCGGCAGATCGACCGTGCTCTCGGCGAAACCCTTCGAGAGAAATCGGAGCCAGTGGTGCTTGCCGGCGTGGACCATGTATTGGCCCTCTACCGGTCGCTTACAAGATATCCAAACATTGTCGAAGACGCGGTCCAGGGCGCCCCCAACAGCCTGAAGGGCGGTGAAATGCACGCCCGGGCGCTGGCGGCAATAGAAAAGCGCTATGAACGGAAGGTAGAACGCGCTATCGAAGAATACCAGCGAAATGTGGGGGGGCGGCTCGCGATTCACGGCGTGAAGGACGTTGTAATGGCCGCTCACGACGGGCGCATCCGCATCCTGCTGGTCTCCGATTCTATCGAGCGGATGGGGCGCGTCGACGAGATGGCGCATGCCGTCAAGGTCAGAAGCGATGGTGCTCCCGAGGAGGAAGATCTGCTGAATGATGCTTCCGTACAGGCGATTCTGCACGGCGGACAGGTTCTTGTAGCCCCAAATAGCAAGATGCCCAACGGGTCGGGCCTCGCGGCAGTGTTGAGATTCTAATGCTGGCAGTGGTATGGCCGTTTACACGGGAGGGGGAACGGGGATTTATGACAGACACAAATCAACAGGACACGAAATCGCAAGACAACAAACGGGCCGCCGATATGCGCCCGGTTCCGTCACAGGCGGAGGGCGATTTGGAGACGGTCGAGGAGGATCTCGCGCGGAAAAAACAACAAACGACGCCTTATCTAATGAAAAATGACACGGAGTGTAGCGGCGCATCTTGACCAGAAGCTTCAATCAGAGGAATACATTGTGTCAATGTCGATTGACAAGCGAGTATTCCATCTGTCAAACTTCGCTGGTCATCTATGCAACTTCGCTTCGGAGTCCTCCTTTTCGCTGCCTGTCTTCTGCCGGCTCAGACCCCCGAGTTTACCGGCGTTTGGAAAGCCGATCTGGCAAAGAGCAAGTTCGCCGGGCCGCCCCCTTCCAGCGAACTCATGATCGTTGACAAGCAAGGCGCGATATTGAAGATCACCAGTGGGGTCACGGACCACCACGGCGAATACCGCTCCTCTGTCGCTTACAACACGACAGGAACTGAGAGCAAGAACGAATATCATGGGTTGCCGATGAAGAGCCGCGCGAGGCTCGATGGAGACGCGCTGTCCATCAGTTCGCAAGTCGCTGGGGAGCGCCCGACCGCGATTTCAGAGAGTTACAAACTCTCATCCGACGGCAAAACCCTGGAAGTCCAAAGCACGGCCAGCATGAACGGGAAGGAGCGGACGCAAACTGTTGTGTTCGAGAGGCAGCCGGACGCAGCCGGCGACCCGCTACGCCAGCCTGAGCAGACAGCCGGCGAGCACTTTAAGAACGTGCAGATCCTGAAGGATCTACCGGCATCCCGCTTCATCGATACCATGCATTATTTCAGCGCGTCTCTTGGCGCGAAATGCGAGAAATGCCACATTGAGGGGCATTTCGATTCGGATGATAAGAAAGAGAAGAAAGCCGCCCGCGAGATGATCAAAATGGTGGCTAGCATCGACCAGCAGAACTTCAAGGGACATCCGAAGGTGCAGTGTTACACCTGCCATCGTGGAGCCGAGAAGCCGCTCGCCGCTCCGGCATTCGCAATGCCTGGCGCGGAGACGGCAAGCGTAGCGGCGAAATAGGGCCGCCCCCCTGCCGCTCCTGTCTGCTGTATTCCGCCTTCCTATGGGATATACGCGGTCCGGATCGGCATGGTGTTGTCCACCACCATCTCGCTCTTGGCCTGCACCTGCTCGACGCGAACATACGCAAGAGCGACGACTTCATTCAGGGCTGGGGAAAACGCGGCCGAGGTGATCTCGGCAACATCCTTGCCGTCCACCTTCAGCTTGGTTCCCGGGACTGGCGCGACGCGGCAATTGACGCGCACGGACGTCAGTACGCGGTGTATCTGGGCGCGGGATCGCACGCGCTCGACAATTTCCTGTCCAAGATAGCAGCCTTTGCTGAAAGATACGGCATGCATTTGGTTAGTCTCTTGCGTGAGATAACGCTCCGTAATATCCACGCCATAGCGGGGCTTTCCGTGCTCAAGACGCACGATATTCATCGCCTCGCCATCGGCCTGTTCCAATCCCGCGGTTTTCAGGGTGTCAACCAGATGGGAATGCTGGGTTGCCGGGCAGAACATGCGGTAACCTGGAGCGCCAGTGGCGGAGATTTTTGCTACGAAGCCCCCGCCCCATAGAGCGACGCCGAAGTCGCGGTTTGGCAGAGTGGCTGAGATTGCCTTTAGCTTCTCGGCGCTCTCCGGTCCTTCCAGGCCGATGGTGGCCCATTGCTCGGTCTCGTCCGACAATGTCACGTCGTCGGCAATGATGTACTTTTCGATATGCTCCTGCAACTTCGGCCGCGTCTCCGGCTCGGTATGGATGAGCAGCGATTCGCCCAGGTTGAAGATGACGGCGTCTCCGAGAATGCGGCCTTGCGCGTTCAGGAAGAAGCTATAACATCCCTCTCCGGGATCCAGACTCTTAATGTCGTTGGTTGCCATTGCATTCAGTAGCCGGGCTCGATCCTCGCCAGTCGCACGGATTTCCCCGTAATTCGACGTGTCGATCCAAGCCGCGCTTTCGCGCAACTGTTCGTATCCGTTCATTACTCTTCTGTCCTCTGTATTCTTTTGATGCGCCAAATCTCAGGAAGTGAGCCTGTTATAAGCCCCGGCCCGTCAGGTAATGAAGGTAGGCGCCGATGAGGATAACGAGCAGTCCGGAAATGCAGACACTCGCGAGACGCCGCTTACCTTTACCTCCCACCGTTACGTCACCGTAAGGAGATGTTGCCCAAAGAATGGCGGCGGCAAGAATGTGCAGCACCAGAAGCATCTTGATCCCGAACCAGATCTGCCACTGCTGTGAATGGTGCGGTCCCGCCAGAAAGTTATAGATGCCCGACAGGATAATCAGTGCGAGCAGCACGAACAATGGCGTGCGGAACCTGGCTTGTGCGCCTTCCGCGGCACGTGCTCGCTCCGGTTCGGGGAGTGCATTCAACACCGGTGTCAGGACCGAGCGCGAGTAGATGGCTCCCCCGATCAGGCCCACTACCGATCCGATATGCAGGAACCGCATAAGTACCGCTAAAAAGACGTTGTTCATATGCCCAGGATATGCCTGCGCTTCCTTAACCCGCTCGCTTCCCGGATAGACTGGACTGGATGATCCACGAAATTCTGCCCGTCGGCCTCTTGCAATGCAACTGTTCTATTTTCGGCGACGAACAGACCCGCGAGGCCATTGTTGTCGATCCCGGCGGCAATATCGGCGAAATCGAAAGCATCCTCGAACGGCATGGGCTTCGGGTGAAAGCGATTGTGATCACGCATGCTCACATCGATCATGTTGCCGGCGCAAAATTGCTGAAAGAGAACACCAACGCGCCGGTTTACATGAATCCCAGCGATCAGGAATCGCTAACGATGCTCGACGTGCAGGCGCGATGGTTGGGAGTGGCTCCGCCTGAGCGCGTGGATGTGGATATGGACGCCCGCGATTCCGTCTCGCTCCGTCTCAACGAAGCTGAATTTCATGTGATGGAAACGCCGGGGCATACTCCGGGCAGCATCAGTCTCTACATTCCCACCGAGCGGAAGCTCGTGGCCGGCGACACGTTGTTTAAAGATTCCATCGGAAGGACCGATTTACCGGGCGGCGATTCGTGGCAAATTCTCTCATCCATCAAAACGCGGCTTCTCTTATTGCCGGACGAAACCGTGGTTGTGCCGGGACACGGCGCGCTCACGACGATTGGCCGCGAGAAGGAATGCAATCCGTTCCTGAGAGGATTGTAAGGTGGTCTCGTGAGCCGGCCTTAACGACCATTGTTCTTCAACTGCTCCATCACGCTCACTACGAGCTCTTTCGCGTCGGTCAAACTTTTCGAGATGATTTGGATGTCCATGGCCGGTTTACCGAGCTGCCGGGCGCTTTGGCAATAGACGCCGTGTTGCCCCACGAGCACCAGTGCATCCGTGATCAGATCGAGCGTTACGGCGAGGCGGCCTCGGTCCGGGCCCATCATGAACTCGAATCTTTCGAGATCTTCTTTGCGTTCGTCGTAGATCGACATCAACGCGACTATTGTCCCATCTGGGGAGTCTGTCGATGCCACTTTAGAAAACCTGGAAACGGAGCTGCCGCACGAGCGCGCGGGTTGTCCCGTATCCCCTCAGTCTCCAAGCGAGGGAGCCGGCTTTTCCGATAGCACGGCGCCCAGTTTGCTGTGATAGCGGCTATATCCAAAGTAGATGGCGAGACCGATCGCCAGCCAGATGAATAGCCGGAGCCAATTGGCTACTCCGAGAGCGAAGATCATGAGGAAATTGAAAAGGATTCCGAGTATGGGAACAAGCGGAACCAGCGGCGTCTTGAATGCCCTGGGAACGTCGGGGCGTGTGCGCCGCATGACCATAATGCCAATGCAGACGATCACGAACGCAAACAACGTTCCGATGCTCGTCATCTCGCCAAGTATGCTGATGGGCACAAGCGCGGAAAAGACCCCGACAAAACACATCATAAGCAGGTTGGAGCGCCACGGGGTGCGGAACTTGGGATGAATGTCGGAGAATACGCGCGGCAGCAATCCATCGCGCGACATCGAATAAAACACGCGGCTCTGACCGAGCAGCATCACCAACATAACCGACGTAAGCCCGGCGATAATCGCCATGTCCATCGCAATGCTCAATATCGGATAGGGCATTCTTGCCAGCGCGGCCGTGATGGGCGCAGCATGGTAGCGCGGATCCATGAAATCCTTATAATTCACCACGCCTGTTAAGACGTAGGCATATAAGACAAAAAGAATCGTGCAGACCACCAGCGAACCGATGATGCCGATGGGCATGTCGCGTTTCGGCTTACTCGCTTCCTGTGCGGCCGTCGAGACCGCGTCAAAACCGATATAGGCGAAAAAGATAACGCCCGACCCGCGCAGCACGCCGCTCCATCCGAAATGGCCCCAGCTCCCCGTGTTTGCCGGAATAAAGGGAGTGTGGTTTGCCGGATTCATGTACGCCCAGCCAATGAGAATGAAGAATATAACGACCGACACTTTCAAAACCACGATGATGGAATTGACTGTTGCCGATTCCTTGATGCCTCCGACCAGGATAAAGGAAATGACAATGATGATGAGGAGTGCGGGGATATTGGCAATGCCGTGTACGCTTGTGCCATCGGCGAGCCGTACCATTTCGAACGGTGATGCAGCCAGGCGCGGTGGAATGGCAACGCCGAATCTGCTCATCAGGTCCAGCACGTGCCCGGACCAGCCTACCGAGACCGTGGCGGCGCCAATGGCGTATTCCATGACCAGATCCCATCCGATGATCCATGCCATCAACTCGCCCATCGTGGCGTAAGCGTACGTGTAGGCGCTGCCGGCAATCGGAATCATGGTTGCGAATTCGCTGTAGCAGAGTCCCGCAAATCCGCAGCCGATCGCCGCAATAATAAACGAAAGAACGATTGCCGGTCCGGCGTGGTCTCCGGCGGCCTGGCCGGTCAAGGTGAAGATGCCGGCGCCAATCACGGCGCCGATGCCCAAGGCGACTAGCGAGAATGGCCCTAGAGTGCGCTTCAGCGAGTGCTCGGCATCCCCAGCCTGCGCGAGGATGCTTTCCAAGGGCTTAATTGCAAATAAACTCAAATACTCACCTCACGTCGTCCTGTCCGGAGCGCTTCATAACCTGTGGCCCACCAAAATTGATAAGGCGCTGTCTCCCCGGCACTGAACCGCGACCGTAAAGGAGCGGACGTTTTTGCCGAGGTCCTCAACGGAGCCGCAGTTATCAGCGCACATGCTAGAGACACGCATACCGCTCTGAGTTAACAGCGAAGATAACACAAGCGCCGTGGAGTAGAAACCTTTCGTCCGTTACTGCTTGGTCGCATTGAGCCATTCGTGTACCCTTGCGCTCAGAATCCGCGAATCCGGCCAATCCGGCAAAAGCCCCGAGATGACCGCCACGGAATCGGCTCCGGCCGCCAGGATCTCGCGGGCATTCTCGACGGTGATTCCGCCAATCGCCACAAGTGGCTTGTCGGTCAGTTTGCGCAGTCGCGCCAGTTCGGCCACGCCGACGATAGGGTCCGGTTTTTCCTTCGAGACGGTGGCATGCATCGGTCCAAGTGCGAGGTAATCGGCCGGAGACTGGGCGGCGGTTCTTAATTGCGATTGGTTGTGTGTTGAAAAGCCCAGGAGACGCTCGCGGCCGAGGACCTGCCGTGCTGCCTGGGGCGAAAGATCGTCCTGACCGATATGCAGGCCGGTATTTAGCAGCCGTGCGAAATCGGCTCTGTCGTTGATAACAAACTCCGTGCCCGCCGAGCGGCATTCTTCCGCGATCTGGGCGGCCTCGTCGTACCGGCCCTGGGTGAATTCACGCTTGTGGCGATATTGGAGAATACGAACCCCGGCCGCAATCAGCGTACGCGCCGACTCAAGGACAGCAAAGCCGTGAGATTCGAGTATAGTTGTGTCGAGAATCGGGTAAAGCGGCGGCAGTTTCATCAGGTTACTCCGCGGCTTTAAGCACTTCCTCCGGCGCGGGCTTCCCGCGGCGCGCAAATCGGATCCTGCCGGATTTACCGACGAGATACACCGTTCGCTTCACAATAAGGCCGCTGGCATGGTACTGTGCCGCTACTTTCTTCCCTGTGTCCACCAGCAGCGGAAACGGATATTGATACTTCCCGGCGAACTTCCGGTGGCTCTCGGCGCTTTGCGGGTTCATACCGAAGACAAGCGTATCTTTGGCTCGGGCAGCTTGCCAGTCATCTCTGAATTCACAAAGCTGTTTCGTACAGACGCTTGTGTCGTCGCCCGGATAAAACACCAGGACCACGTTCTTACGGCCGCGGAAATCGCCTAGAGTGACGTCACGGCCTTCCTGATCCCGCAGCGTGAAATCGGGCGCGTGTTCCCCGACCGCGATTGGCTCCGAAAGCAACCAGGACAGAATTGGCATCTCACTCTATCGTAAATTGAAAGGAGAGGCCGGATCCATTGCACAACCATAGCCATGCCAGTGGGACTGGTTCGGTTCTGCGGCTTTCGTTGCTCGCAACGCTGCTGTTCACCGCGTTCGAGGTGTGGGCGGGCCTTTACTCCGGCAGTCTGGCCCTGCTGTCGGACGCCGGTCACAATTTCACTGACGCGTTAGCGCTCCTGCTCGCCGCGGTGGGCTTCTACTGGCAAGCCAAACCCGCCGACCAGGCGCGCACGTATGGCTATCAACGCGCCGGAGTGCTGGCTGCCTTCGTCAACTCGCTCACCCTTCTTATCATTTCGCTGTTTATCTTCTGGGAAGCTGGTAAACGCTTCATCCAGCCCGAGCCCGTGAACGAGGGCATGATGATGTGGGTCTCGATTGGAGCGCTGATCGTGAATGTGGCGATCATGGCCGCTTTGCATCGCGGGCAGAAGGACGATCTGAATTTGCGCGCCGCGTTCATTCACATGGCGGGCGATGCATTGGGCGCGATTGCGATTTTCGTGGGCGCGATCGTCATTTACTACACAGGCTGGACTTACGTCGACCCGATCCTCTCGATCGCCATTGGTCTTCTGATTGTCTACAGTGCCTGGGAGATCACTCGCGAGTCGCTCAATATTCTGCTCGAAGGTCTGCCCCGCGGTATGTACCTGAGCCAGGTCACCGACGCGATGGGCGCCGTCACAGGCGTGCTCGAAGTTCACGATCTGCATATATGGAGTCTGGGCACGAAAACCCACGCGCTCAGCTCACATGTGCTGATCGAGGATATGCCGCCCTCGGAGAGCAATCGCATCCTGGAGCGCCTGAACCAGGTTCTTTGTGGCTTCGGCATTTATCACACGACCATCCAATTTGAGCATGTGCCCTGTTCCCTATCCGACCATGGCTGTCATATGAATCAAGCGGCGCCGGCGCACGATCACGGACAATAGCCAGCGGTCGTTACCTTAGGATTGGCTTTTACGTGCTGGATGCCTTCGCCCAGCGCCTAGCCCGCAGTGCTACACTTGCCGTAACTCCCCAGAAGTACTCATGAGTTCCCGACGTGCATTTCTAGGCCAGATGGCCGGCAGCCTGAGCAGCCTTGCGGCGGTGCCCGCCAAAGTATTGGGCGCAAACGAGCGTGTCCGTCTCGGCATTATCGGTTACGGCGACCGCGGCAGTGCGATCGCCCGGGAAGCGATAGGCTGTCCGAGTACTGAATTCGTTGCCGTTACAGATATATATTCGGAGCGATTGGAAAAGGCGAAGGCCGATATCCCCGGCGCAAAAACCTATATGGATCATCGCCAGATGCTTGATGACAAAAGCATCGATGCCGTCCTGATTGCTACGCCCCAGCATCTCCACTGCCAGCATTTCGTCGATTCGATTCACGCCGGCAAGCATGTCTATCAGGAAAAGACCATGGCGTTTACCGTCGAGCATGCCAAGCGCATGCGCGCCGCGTGGCTGCCGGTCAAAGGTAGGCAGGCCGTTCAGGTCGGCCATCAAAGCTGCTCGTTCGGGCAGGTCGCGGATGCACATGCGTTCCTGCAGGATGGGAAACTTGGCCGCATCACCGCCATTGATGCGACGATGTACCGCAATACGCCGCACGGGAAGCCGCAATGGTCGAGACCCGTGTATCCGGGCATGACGGTCGAAAATATCCTGTGGCAGAAGTTTTTGGGCGAGGCTCCGAACATCCCATTCGATGCCAACCGCTACCGGAACTGGCGCTTCTTTTGGGATTATTCCGGCGGCAACGTCTACGAAAACATGTCCCACCAGGTGTCTTTCTGGTATAAGGTGCTCGGGCTACAGATTCCCAGGGCCGTTACCATGACCGGCGGTCTGTATCTCTGGCGCGATGGCCGCGAAGTTCCGGATACGATGAACGTCTCAATGGAACAGCCGGAAGATCTGCTGTTCAGTTGGATTTCCGGGTTTGGAAATGCCAATCTCGGGATGGCGGAAAACGTGCTTGGTAGCGACGGAACGATCTTCAAAAGTGCGCAGATTCGCTATACGCCGGAGAAAGTGAATCGGCCGCAAGCGGAAGCGCTTGTCGGGAGTACGGTGACTCCGCCGCGGGCTCACATGCAGAACTTCCTCGATTGCATCCGGTCCGGTAAAGAAACGAACTGCCCGTTCGATTTGGGATTCCGTGTTTCTATCGCTTGCCGGATGGCCGTGGATAGCTACCGCCACAAGCAGACGCTGCGCTGGGATCCGCAAACCGAAGAGATTGTCTAAAGCCGCACGGGCAATATCCCGGGGTATATACCTCTACTATTCTGATCACTCCGCCTTTACCCAGGAAATTCTGGGCTATGTAACGTCGCCTCACGCCGCGAGATGGGGTCCGTCCCCACGACGAGGGCAAAAATAGGGTCCGTCCCCACCAATGAGGTAGGCTTTTCCTTAGGATCTGGATGAGGTTTTTCGCTCTCCTGCTGTCACTGGCGCCACTTGCGTGTTTTGCCGGGAGCAGCGCCCAACCAGCCGGTTATGTTGGACGGGATGTTTGCGCCGGCTGTCATAAAAACATTGCGGCGACGCAGACCCACACGGCCATGGCGCAAACCTGGCAGGGCGGCGTCGCGAAGCAGTTGCCCGTTGACTATTCCGAATCATACACGGAAGGGCCGGCCCCATCGATCGCCTATCTGGTGCGGCGAACGGCGCAAGGCTTCCACTATGAAGTGAAGATGCCTGGCCCGAATGCGTTCGATTTTCCTGTCGAGACCACTATGGGCGGCATGCGGCACGGCATCAGCTTTCTCTTTCGGGTACCCGACGTCGGTGGATTGAAGTTAGGTCGCGCGCCTCTGGTCGAAGGCCGCTACCTGCACTATGCCCCGGCGAACCGGCTGGAGCGTTCGCCGGGATTTCCCGAACAGAAGCCCCTCACCTACGAAACTGCGTTCGGCCGGGTTCTCAGCCCGCAATTCGAGCGGAAGTGCCTCACATGCCATGGGCAGCCGCGCGCGCGTGGAACACATGTAGACATAGGCGTTACCTGTGAAAGCTGTCATGGCCCGGGGCAGGCGCACCTTGCTGCCCTCGGAAAGAAGTCGCGCGACTTGGCTATCCTGAATCCGGAGAAACTCCCGGTGGCCGATCGAATGCGGCCGTGCGCGCAATGCCATTCCGGCTTCAGCATCGTGCAAGACCCACTACCGGACGATCTACTTATCTCGGACCAGGTCACGGCCCTAAAGAACAGCGAATGCTGGCGGCAAAGCGGCGGCCAGATCGCCTGCACAAGCTGTCACGATCCGCACCGGGACGCCCCTCGCGCCGCCCTGGTGGTTCGATCGGAGAAGACCTGCCTACAGTGCCATAACGGGCGCGTGGCGGGCCATGCGGGCCTCTGTCCGGTGAACCGGCAGACAGGCTGTGTCGGGTGCCATATGCCGGACGCGAAGAAGAGTCCGCTGACGGTTGCAGACCACTGGATACGCGTTCATCCGGAACAACACGTCAAATCGCCTCCCGTACAGGCCGCGTGGCGCACCACCGTTACACCGAAGCATCTGTTCCTGCGCATGATCGCAGTCGACGATAAAGGTGCGGCGGACACAATTCGCCGGCGGCTTGCGTCCGGCGGTTCTTTCTTTGAGCTTGCACGGTCTAATTCCATTGACAAAACTTCCTCGACCAATGGCGGATTCTTGGGCGATTTGACTGCCACGCAACTCAATCCAGACTGGGCGAAGGCCGCTCTTGCGCTTGTGCCCGGTGAGATTTCCCCGGTGGTCCCGGCCGGTGGGCGGTATTTTATCCTGCAGCGGTTGCCGCGTAATTTCCGGGAAGAGGCCGAATCGCGATTCAACAAAGCCATGGACCTTCGATCGGAGGGCGAGCATCGGCAATCCGCAAGCGAACTTCTTGAAGCGCTTAAGATTTATCCCCATTTGCTGCGGGCGCTGACCTTCCTGGGAATTACGTACGGCGAGGCGGGCAATTCGCAAACGGGAGGAGCGATTTTGAAACTGGCGGCCCGGCTTTACCCGGAAGACGCCGGCGTGCATTTCAACTTGGGGATTGCCGACGAAGCGCTCGACAACACATCCGGCGCCATTGCGGAATACAGGCGGGCGCTCGCGATTCAACCCGATCTGGCTCAGGTCTATCTGAATCTCGGTGGAGCGCTTATTTCGAGCGGCCAATTGAGTGAGGCGATCCGCGTGTATCGCGAGGGCATCAACGTAGATCCTCTGAGCGCGTCCTTGCATTGGAGTCTCGGCATCGCTCTGCAAAACGAAGGCAAAGTAAACGAAGCGAATCGCGAGACGGCGCTGGCGGCAAAGATCGATCCGAAGTTGATCGCGTCGCAATCGGCAAGGTAGATGGTTATGACAAGGGCGGGAAGGATAACGGGATTGGCATTGGTTGCCGTCCTCCCGGTAGCGGCGGCTGTTCCGCGCTGCGCGGCTTGTCACCCGAAGGAAGCCGAGGCCCATGCGCAAACGCGAATGGCGCATGCCGTTGTCCCCGCCCTTCAGAGCGCCTTCGCGCGGAATCTGCCCGATCATCCTCTTTCTGAATCGAACGGCGGATATCTCTTCGATTACCGGCCAGTGGACAACGGCATTGCCGTGACAACGGTGCGCGGACTGGACGAAGCACAAGGGTTCATCCGGTGGGTTATTGGAGCCGGCGAACAGGGACAGACCCCGCTCGTGGAAACCCATGCGGGGATCGCTCAACACCGGGTCAGTTATTTCCCGCAATTAAAACGGTATGGAGTTACGGTTGGCGACGATCCCGGGGCTTCGGCAAACGCCGAAGCCGCCCTCGGGCGCACCTGGAGCAAAAGAGATTTGCACGATTGCCTGAACTGCCATGCGACGTCGGTCAGCAGCGATTTGAAATCGTTCACGCCAGGAGTACAGTGCCTGAAATGCCACCCCGGCGCAAACGAGCATGCGCTCGGCCGTGGCGCGCCATTCAATCCCGGGAAGGTTGGCGCGGAAGCCCAGGTGCGATTCTGCGGTCAATGCCACAGGGTGGAACCGGCGCCGGGCGGCAACGCCCTCGAGACCATCCGCTTTCAGCCATTGCGATTGATGAAGAGCAAGTGCTTTGCGTCAGGCAAGCTGTCCTGCACAACCTGCCACGTCGCGCACCAAGACGCGCTCCGGAACGATCCTGGTTATTACAACGGCAAATGCCTGGGCTGCCATGCAGGTCTGGCTCATGTTCGGCGGCAGCAGACCGCCAACTGCATCGGCTGCCACATGCCGGAAGTGCAACTCGGACAAACGCTGCGCTTCACCGATCACGATATCCGCATCGTAAGGACTGGCACGACGGCACAAAAATGAACGGGGCCGGCGTTTTTTGCCGGCCTCGTGTTGGGTTTTCCTAAGTATGCGAAATTCTCTAGAAATTGATGGTTCCGGAGAATTGCAGACGCCGCATCTGGTATGTGCCGACGAGCGACGTAATCTGGCCCGCCTTGGGGTCGAGAATATTGTTGTTCGGCGACCCGAGGTTTGCGTGATTGAAAGCATTGCTCGCATCGCCGCGCAGCGTAAACCGCCAGCGCTCGGTGACGGCAAAGCTCTTCGACAGAGAAATATCCTGGTTGATGAACAAGGGCCCGTAGAGCTGGTTGATTGGATAATTTCCGAACGTGTTTGTCGCGGGCAGCGCCCATGCGCCGCCGTTGCCAGCCTCAATCGCTTCGACAGTTGTTCCTAGAAACCACTGATTGCGATTTCCCTGTGCGCCCTTGTAGGGATCGCCGCTGCCTTTGTTCGGCCGGTCGTTTGGACCAACCGGGGCCGTGTGTGTGCTGCCAAGGCTGGGGTTGAAGGGAATGCCGCTGTAATACGTCGTGATTCCCGCTATATTCCACCCGCCTAGCGTGAAATCGACAAACCGGTTCACATTGCTTCCAAATCTCCGTCCACGTCCAAACGGAATGTCGTAGTTCTGGGCAAGCGTGAATTGCCGGTGAGGAATGTTGTCGCCGTATCCCCATCCAAGCGGGCGATCGTACAGGAACGTATAACTCTGATCGCTGCCGAAGCCGTCGCCCTGGGAGATTTGATATGTAAAGTTGCCTTGCACCGTATAGCCGCTCCAGGCATTGATCTTGACTAAGGCCTGGAGCGAATCGTAGCGGTTGTTGGCGCAATTGCAGTAGTTGTCGATGTTCTGCGTCCAGCCGTACTTCGCGAAAAATGGCCGGCCCAAATTCTGATTGGAGTTTGAAACGCCCGGAATCAGGATTGGCTCATTCGCGTTAAAGCTTTGACTGGTCCCCAGCGGACCATGGCGACCTTGATTGCCGACATAACCAACCGACACGGCAATCTTGTTCGTCACCTGTTGCTCAACCGTGGCGTTGTAAGCATAGACTACCGGCATGGTGAAAATGCCGGGGCGCGTCTTACAGTCGACTCCAATCGGGCATGGAGTCGTGCCTTCCGGGCTGACGACAACCGGATTCAAAGTCGGCGGGCCATTAACGAGCGAGAATACGCCGCTGAATGGATTCGGCCGGTTTAAGCTTTGATTGGCCAGAACAGGTGGATTCTGCGTCACGTTGTGGCCGAAGGTCGAGCCGAACGTTCCAAGACTATACGACCATCCATAACCGGCTCGCAGGACGGTTTTGGGAGTGAGTTGGTAAGCGACACCTAACCGGGGAGCGAACTCCTTCCAATTCATGGATTGGTAGCCATGGTCGGAAATTAAACCGACGCCAAAAACGTCAAGGTTCCCGGTCGCCAGATCCAGTTCGGCGCCATTGCCCCGCTCATTCACGGTTTCGGGGAACACCATTTCCCAGCGCAGGCCGTAGTTGATGGTTAGCTTTGAGGTTGGACGCCAGGTATCCTGTGCATACCAGAAAAGGCGCTTTTGCCGCTCCTGCGCGTTCGTACTGCTGCTGACGTACCGGCTGAAATCGGTCACTTGGCCCAAAAGATACGACGCGAGTCCTAGCCCGCCCGACGGTTTTCCGTCGGATCCCAGGATACTCGTATATTCCGGCTCAAATTGCAGTTCGCCAGAACGGTGATTATCGCTGGGCACCCGCAAATTCATGGCATATCGGATGTCGGCGCCCAGTTTAAAGCTGTGGTTACCGGAAATTTTCGTCACGTTGTCCACAAACTGGAATTGCCGCTCGAACTCCGTCAGCGGACAGTTGCAACGATTGTTGCTGAGACCGTAACCAAGCTGGCTCGTGCCGCCAACGCCCTGGTCGCCGCCGCCCGGTTCGTGGATGTAGATATTCGGCATGCCGGACGAATAAAAATTGTCCAGATTCAACCCGGGAATGCCCGCGTCCTTGGCCGGACTGCTGCCAATCCCGCCTGGTGTCACTACTACGTGATATCGCATGTAGCCGAATCGAAACTCGTTGATCAGAGTTGGACTTGCAGTGTGTGTCCAGCCGATCGCAACGCTCTGGTTCAGGGTATCGGAATGTCCGCCAAACGCGAACGTCGGGAAACTCGGGCCGCCGACGTCAAAGCCGAAGGCGGGAGGCGCATCCTGCGTGAAACCGGCGTAGCTATACCGCCCGAAGAGCGAGTTCTTATCGTTGAGGTAATAATCCCAACGCGTATTCCACTGATTGGCGGTGATGATATCGGTGCCGCTGGTCGTGTAATTGTTCCGAAACACCGTGCCCTGCGCATTCGAATTGGGTAACGGAAAGAATTTCAGAAGAGCCTGTGCCTGAGGATTTAGCCTGTCCGTTGGAATCAGGTTGCCCGCGAAGGGCGTCCGGCCAGATCCGTCAGCGGCGCCCGTCCTTGGATCGTAGATCTTGGAGCCGGTTCCTGTAAGCCAGTCGCTGAGATCCCCGTTCCGCTCAGCGGCCGTCGGAACCGTTGTCAGCAAGGACCCGCCTTGGTGATTTCGGGTCAATTGAGCGTCGGCGAAGAAGAAGAGTTTATCTTTGATAACTCGACCGCCGATCGAGCCTCCGAACTGGTTTTGATGTGTGGTCGGAACCGTCGTTTCATTGAACGGATTGCGGCCAAAATCCTGAAAGCCTGGAGTGTTGATGAAAAGATATTCGAACGCGCCGCCGTGAAAATCGTTCGAGCCGGATTTGGTCGAGTAGGTCAATAGGCCCGCTCCCATGTAGCCGAACTCCGCGTCGTAATCCTGATTCGCCTGTTTGACTTCGTTGACCGAATCCATGGTGGGATTAATCACGATAATGCCCAGGATCGGATCCTGATTCACGGTTCCGTCGAGTTCGTATCCCGTGCTGTCGAAATACTGACCGTTCACCATTGTCTGAACGCTGCCTTGCGGATTTTCAGACGACGCATGCTGCCAGGGCAGTTTGACCACGCCCGGGTTCAGCAGCACAAATGACTGAACATTACGACCGATGTTCGGCAGCTCTTGAAGCTGTTTGGAACTAAACGTCTGCGCCACGTCCGCTCTGTCGGTTTGCAGCAGGGGCGCCGCCGCCGTAACCTCAACCTGCTGGGTGACATCGCCCACGTTCATGGCGGCGTCAAAGCGCGCCGCTTGGTCCACGTTGACTGTAATCGCATTCGAAACCGCGGTCTGGAATCCAGGAGCCTCAACCTGCACCTTATAGGTTCCTGGTATCAGTTGGCCCTTTGTGTAGTTTCCGGACTCATTCGTCGTCACCTCGAACTTTGTCCCTTTGTTGACGTCGCTGATCGTGACTTTTGCATTGGCGACGGCGCCGCCCGTCTTATCGGTGACCGTGCCATAGATGCTGCCGAAAACCTGTTGAGCCGATGCCGTTCCGGACAGACATAACAGCAGAACGGCTGCCGCTAGGAATCCCACCCACGGCTTCTTACCTAACCTAGTCATGACTTCTCCTTGGAAGCGAACCTCTGAAGCACTTATCTTTTGCGCTTTCGGGGGCCTCTAGCCGCCGAAGCACACCACAACCACCACGAAGTGTTAATTCCTACACCAAGTAGGAATGGCCTAGTGTGTGACGCTTTTCTACTATTCGGAAGTTCGATGGGGTTTGAAACCGTTAACGGGATCTAACTGATTGTTCTTGAAGGAAAAGAAGGCCGCTGTTACGCTGATGTTAATGAGTGTTACAGGGTCTGCGCAGGGGGCGAGCACGCCTTTGATGCGGCAAGTGGACAAAATCGCCGCCAGCCCGATCCTTCATGGCTCCGACGCGCTATGCCGGTTGCTTCGTTACCTCGCAAATGAAGCGGTCGAGCACCCTGGTACTTCTACTAAGGAGTATCGGATCGCAACCGAAGTCTTCGGACGCTCTCATGAGTTCGATCCGAAACTCGATTCCACGGTTCGGGTGCAGACTGGCAGGCTGCGTTCGAAACTGTCGGAGTATTACAGTACGCTCGGCAGCCGGGATGAATTCCTGATTGAGATTCCCAAAGGCGCTTACCTGCTGTCTTTTCATGCTCGCAACGATCCGGAGAATGGCGGCGGAGCGGCGGTTGCGGCCGCCTCCGTCCCGGCGCAACCCCGGAGTCAGACCTGGATAATCCTTTCGGGAGCCGCGCTGGCCGTGATTGCGGCATTGGTGCTTCTCTGGGCCCGCTATGCTACTCCCGCGGCGAACTGGCGCGCCATGCTGAAGGCCGAAGGCATTCAAGGGGCCGACCTGATGACACTGAAGCACTTCTGGGGCGGGTTCTGCCGCGACAACGATGGCCCGATCATCGTTTACAGCAACGCGGAATTCATCGGCCGTCCGGAGAGCGGAATGCGGTACCTGCAGCCTTCCGATCCGAAGGACGCTATTCTCGATCACTACACCGGGGTCGGCGAGGTAATGGCGATACACGATATCGATTATGTCTTCAGCGCTCTGCACAGCCCGTTGCGCGTAAAGCGCGGGCGGCTGCTGACATTCGACGACGCGCAGAGCAACGACCTGATTTTCGTTGGATCGCCTTCCGAGAATCTGACGCTCCGCGATCTCCCGATCAGTCAAGATTTCATTTTCCGCCAGACCGGCGCGTCCGGCCGCATCGGCGATTTGATAATCGTAAACGTACATCCGCAGCCGGGCGAACCCCGGACATTCAAAGCGAGTCCGGGCTTGCCTGTTACCGAAGATTACGCCGTGATGGGCATGGTCCGGAACGCGCGCCGGGCAGTTCTGATCCTGGCCGGAACCACAACTTTCGGTACGCAGGCGGCCGTCGAATTTGTTTGCAACCCAGACCGCCTAAGGGAGTTGCTTCGGAAAGTGAGCGGCAGCCCCGACCGCAACATTGGCCCCTTTGAGGCCGTGCTGCGGGTCAAAGTGAGCAAAGGCGTCCCGATACTTTCGAAAATAGAAGCACTTCACGTAATGAAAGCTAGCTAGGCGGCTCACCGATCTTCGCCGGATGATGCTTTGGAGTTCCGGGCATCACGCCCGCGTAAGCCACGAAACAACTGCCAATAGGGACCGGCGCCGGTCCACAGTCCTCTCCATCCAAACCTATCCGCCGGTTCCGAAACCATGCGCTCGTATTCGGCCTGAAACGATTCCATCATCTGGTCGAGTGTGAAATGGTTCAGCACCCACGCTCGGCCTTCTTTGCCCATGCGGCGACGTTCCTCCGGATGGAGCGCCAAGCGGTGCAAAGCCTGCGCCAAGGCCGACGGAGACTCCGGTTTAACCAAGAAACCTGTTTTGCCTTCGAGAACCACTTCCTCAATTCCACCTACCCGCGCGGCAACCACGGGCAACCGCTCCAATCCCGCTTCCGCCGCGGCCAAGGCGAAGGCTTCCCTTCTCGAAGGGAGCACCGCGATATCGGTCGCGTCCCGGTAGATGGCTCCGACGTCGCTCCGCTGCCCGATCAAATGGACCCGCTGTTGAACACCCAATCGGCGCGCAAGATGCTCCAATGCGTGCCGTTCTTCGCCTTCTCCCACGATGATCAGGTGCAGTTCAGGTGTGCCTGGCGGCAGGCAGGTCAGCGCCCGGATCGCCAGGTCGAGGCCTTTCAGGCGGATCAGCGCGGCAACTGCCGTAGTAACGACCGCATCCGGCTTGATGCCCAGGCTTGCGCGCAGGCCATGTGCATCGCCCCCCTCCAGGCGAAGTGGATTCAGACCGTTGTAGATAACTCGGGTTCGCGCCTCTGGAACACCATCCTCAATGAGCGGGCGCACCACGGCCTTTGAACAACCGACCGTCAGCGGCGCCTGATGGAGCCCGAGTTTGTAACGTCTGAACCGCGGATCGAGCACATGGAGGTGGACCAGCATTGGCACTCTAGCGGTGCGCGCCAGAGGTATGGTCCATTGCGCGGTGCCGCCGGCGTTGGCGTGAATCAACTTGATATCGTGGCGCTTGACGATTTGTAAACCGGTACGGATGAGCCACGAATACCGGAACACATCGAACCATGGCGCCGCGCGGCCAAGCAGAATACAAAAGCGGTTTTGATATGCCGTCACGCCGTAGCTCCTGACTTTGTCGGCCAGGGCGCGGCTATCGCACCAGACAATCGGCTCAAACCGGTTGGGGTCGAGATTCCTGATGAGATCCAAGAGCACGCGTTCGCTGCCGCGAATCAGATCGTCACCCGAGTGGACGTACAGAATTCGCACTCGCGATGCCGGCGCGCTACTGCCGGACGGCAGGAGCGGCTCCACGAGGTCTGAGGTCTCCACGACTTGTTCCCAGTTCGATATGCGGATTCACTCCTACAAAGCCGAAGGACACTGCGCCTCGGCTGGACTACACGGCACGTCTTTGCATGGCGCCGCCTGAATGCAATTTTACTATGATTGATGACCGACCCTGTAAATGTTCAGTAAATTGCAAATCCAGTACGGAATTCAACGCAAATCGTGCGCCGGCCCTTGGCGCAGCATATCCGCTTGCTTCTGCTCCGCTGTCCGCTTTATTTCGGCTGCTTTGGCGAACGCAGCTTTCGCCCCCTCCCGGTCGCCCTTCTGCCGCAGAATAAGCGCCAGCGTGTTGTAGGGACCGGGGTCGGAGCCGTCAAGTGAAATCGATTTTCGCAGGGCATCCACTGCCGCGACCATCTCTCCTTTTTGCTTCAGTGCGGTCCCGAGTATATACCAGGCCTGCGCGTACTCCGGCCGCTGCTGAACGGCCGTCCTCATCTGCCCGATCGTTTTTTCGAAATCGCCCGACTGCCAGTAAATAATGCCGAGGGTATAGTGCGCTTCTGTCAGGCCGGGCGCCAGTTGGATGGATTTCTCCAACTCGGTTTGCGCATCCCTCAAATCGTCCTTCTGCTTGTAAGCCACGCCGAGATCATAGTGCGCGACAGCCAGTTCCGGGTGCTCGCCGGTAACCGCCGTGAGCTGCTTGATCGCACTCTCGATTTCACCCTTCTGAATGTAGGCAAATCCGATGTTGGCTTTAGCCAGAAGATTGCTCGGATCCTGCTCAAGGACTGCCTTGTATTGCGCCAGCCCGGCATCCGGCTCGCGGGTATTGACGAGTGCGGTGCCATAGCTGTTTCGTAGATCTATGTTCTTGGGGTCCAGGTCGACCGCCCTTTTATAGGCGTCGCGAGATTCAGCCAGCTTTCCCGCGGCCTGGTACGCCGATGCGAGCGTCTGCCAAACCGCGGCGTTGTTCTGCAGTTGCTTACTCGCTGCCTGCAGTTCACGAATGGCGTCGTCATAGTAGCCGGTCTGTTCGTAGGCGCTACCGAGCCGGAAGCGGTAATCGCCTTCATCCGGCGCAAGTTCCGTCGCCTTCTGCAGCGCGCGCATGGCCGGGTCGGTCTGCTGGGTTAGCCATAGAGCAACGCCCAGGTGATAGTAGGCCTGAGCAAAATTCGGATCGAGTTCCACTGCGTGCCGAAAATACGAGATTGCCTCGGGGGTGCGATTCATGGCTGCCAGAATGAACCCGATCTCATCCGGGAAAGCGGCCGTTTTCGGCGAGAGTTTTGCCAATTCCTGAAATTTAGCCAGCGCGCCCGCTGCATCGCGGGCAGAAAGCGCCTGCCGGGCTTCCGATTCAAGCCGCTGAAGCCTTTGTGCGCTTTGTGACAGCACGAAACCGCAACCGAACAGGATGAGGAGAAAACCGCGGAGCATTCGCTACGCACTCATTATACTTTTCAATATGCTCCCCCTCGTCTGCGCGCTTCTGTTTTGGTTTGGCGCGGCGGACGCGGCGCACCGGCACGGTGTGGAGCTTTACAACCAACATAAATATAACGAAGCCATTGCTGCCCTCGAACAGTCGTCCAAGGCGGAGGCGCCCGATTCGGCCGAGTATCGCGAATCGATGCTGATGATCGGCCAGAGCTATTTCATGCTGTCGCAAGCGCCGAAGGCAATACCGTGGCTCGAAAAAGCGCCTTCGACCAACGAGCGCAATTACATGCTCGGCTATGCGCGCCTTCAGGCTGGAGATGAAGCGGGAAGCGTCCGGGCGTTCGCCGAGCTGTTCGGAGTAAATCCGGAATCGGCCGCCGCTCATCTTCTGACAGGACAAATGCTGATCAAGAAAGAATTTACCGAGCGAGCCGTCGACGAAGTGAATCGTGCGCTAGCAATCGATCCGAAAATCCCACAAGCGCATTTCCTATTGGCTGAGATGGCGATCTTTCGCGGGCGTCTGGACGAAGGCATCGGCGAACTGCGCAAGGAACTCGCTGTCGATCCGAACTATTACATGGCATGGTACAGACTGGGCGACGCGTATGCGCGCCAGGAACACTGGG
The DNA here is from genome assembly GCA_000381625.1 of Bryobacterales bacterium KBS 96. Taxonomy (GTDB): domain Bacteria; phylum Acidobacteriota; class Terriglobia; order Bryobacterales; family Bryobacteraceae; genus KBS-96. Next base: position 2,531,576 of record KB906767.1, on the reverse strand, counting down.
ATTTGGCGATCCCTAATCTGCAGCGCGCCATCTGGTTGAATCAGAACTTTAGCGGGCCATTCATTTTGCTTGGAAAGTGCTATTTCAAAACAGGCGATTATTCAAATGCCGAGAAGTTCCTGCGTAGCGCGTTGGCGCTCGATCCGCGTAACTATTCGGCAACCTATCTTCTGGGACGAACGCTGTTCGCCATGGGCCGGACGGAGGAGGCCAAGACGATGATGGAGAGGTCGCGTACACTACAGCAGTGAACAAGCTAGAATCGTGCCATGCGAATCGCCGCCGCACTGTTCTGTTTGTTGGCCATGGCCGGACTGGCAAGTTCCCAAAGGGCGGATACGAGTGACCGGGATTTCTGGAACGGCAAGTTCGGCGACTTACGGACTGAATTCAACCACAAGCCGAGCCGGCTATTGGTAGATGCCATTCGCGATCGAAAGCCCGGCCTCGCGGTCGATCTCGGCATGGGGCAAGGGCGAAATGCGATTTATCTGGCACAGCAGGGCTGGCAGGTGACAGGCGTCGATCTTTCCAATGTCGCCATCTCGCAGGCGAAGGATCGCGCGGCTCAACTCGGAGTCAAGTTGAATGCGGTGCTCGACGGACTCGATCAATACGATCTCGGCCGCAATCGATGGGATCTGATCACGCTCTTTTACGTACATGCCTGGTATCGCACTTCGAAGCCTCGTAGTGTCGAACGCATTCACGATCCATTAAAGCCCGGTGGCCTGGTCGTCATTGAGGGCTTTGCCGGAACGCAAAGCTTTATGTTTCAGCCAAACGAGCTAATTCGGGACTTCGGCGATTTCCGAATTCTCAGTTATGAAGACCTACTGGGGGAAGCCGACTGGGCGCCGGGCCGCAAGAGCCATATCGTCCGGCTGGTTGCTGAAAAAAAACGCCGCGCGGCGCCTACAGCGCGTTTACAGTAGCCGGCGCTCGCGCGGTTCAGTCAAGCGCATCCAGCAATTTCGAAATCTGCTTTTTCTCTCGCTTGCAACTGACTTTCAGCACGCGGCGATTCGCTTTGGACTGCTCGATCAGGTATTCATCGCTGGTTTGAATGATGTCGACAAGGCCCAATTCTTTTGCGTCCACGGCGAGCCAGTAATTTCCGTCGGCCACTTTGTCAATGTCGAGATTCGGACGACGCTGTTTGATCAGGTTCTTGAAAGCGTTGTGAATCGCTTCCAGGCGCTCCAGTTCGATCGCTTCCTTCTGTGGTGTGGGTTCCGAGAATGGGGTGAGGGTGCGCTTATTTTCACCGGCCGTGAGCTCCACATACCGTATGCCGATCTTTTTCATGAGCCCGACGAAATTTGGCATTCCCGCCACCACCCCAATCGATCCGATATAAGCGAATGGCGATGCGACAATCTTGTCCGCCACTGCCGCGCACATATAGCCGCCCGACGCGGCCACCTCATCCACGCAAATGGTGAGCGGAATGCCGGCGCCGTGTACTCTCAACAGTTGAGAAGCGGCATGGCCATATCCGTTAACCGTGCCTCCGGGAGAGTCGATGCGCACGACCACTTCGTCTTTGGGTGTAGCGACCTGAACGATAATGTCGATCTCCTTGCGGAGCGTATCGACCTCGTGAGCTCTTAGGCCGGGGTTAAAGTCGAGAACGAATACCGTACTGTCGTAAGACTTGTCGTCCTTCTCCTTAGGAAATTTCTTCCGTTGTTTCTCGGGCAAGAGGCTGCGCCTTACTTCGTGGACGCGATCGGCCAGATCCTTGTCCAAGTGGACAAGGTCCAACTCCGAGTCGTGACGCCGTTTACCGCCCCGTTTGCTCTTCAGCAGCCGTATTAGCGCGAGCATCGCTGTCGCCAAAACGGCTAGTGCAACCAAAATGACCAAAATCAGGAGGACTGCTTCCAAGATGCCGAGTGTCGTTTGCATTGTCTACTATGTTGCGACACTGGAGGCGCGGGTTGCGTTCAGGCGGTATTGAGCAGAGAATTCCTGCTTTTCTTGGCAATCTTTTATACACCTCAGCGTCGAGGCTGTTCGAGCTGTTGTTCCAGTCGAGACACCCATTTCTTCTGGCCCTCATCGAGATGCGCAGCCTCCACATCCGCCAACTTTTTCGCTTCGGTTGACCCGTGGCCTGCGGCGAGGCGGAGCCAGGCGATCCCCTGCAGAAACTGCGGTTCGGTGCGGTCTGGCTCGCTTAAGAGCAGCTTTGCCAGCGAGAGTTGGCATTCCGGTGTTCCCGATGCCGCGCAGAGCCGGAAGTACCTTTTAGCCTTTTCGATGTCTCGCTCAACGCCATTTCCGAATTGGTACTTGCTTCCCAATAACTCTTGAGCGTTTGCGTTCCCCAAGATCGCTGCATCCTTGATCTGCATTAAGCCCTCGTCGGCATTCTTCGGAACCAATGCGCCGGCCATCTGCATCTTGCCGAGAAAGAATATCGCGGGCGCATAGTTCTTGCCGGCTGCGGACTTCAAGAGCGCAAGCCCGTCTCTCTCATTCTTGGGCGCGTTATCTCCTGAAAGCTCCCACAAACCCAACAGGAATTCCCCCGGAGCGTATTTCGCCTCGGCTAGTTTTCGAATCGTTTCCATCTGTTTGTCGGTGGGTTTGCGATTGGGTTGCTTATCCAAATTCGAGACCAGGACATTGAACTCCGCTCTCTTCCTTTCGGTTTTCGCATCGAAATAGGCTCCTAGGAATCGGAAGTTGACCTCGACCGTAGCCTCTACTTTGACCGGCTTGTCGTCTTTTGTAGCAGGCTTGAATCGCCATGTAGAAACAGCTTCCACAGCTTTTTCGTCGAGCCCGAAACCGATTGGACTCAGTACTGAGATATTCGTTGGCATGCCTTGTTCATCGATGACGATGTCCAGTATGCAAGTACCCTGAATCCTTGCCTTTTCCGCCTCTCTCGAATAGTTTGGCGCGCGTTTTATCTTGATTTTGGGAGGCGTGATGCCGGGGCCTATTCGCAACACGCCTTCATCTTTCGCAGGCGCACTGCCTGTAGAAATTTGCCCAACCGCTAGCAACGCAATTAAAACAAGAATCGGAAACATGCTGGAATCCCAACTTGGCTCTGCGGATTCTTATGTTTTCTTGTGGCGTACGTGAACGTGCAGGCTGAGCGTGCATTGCTGTTCGTTCAGTTCCGTTTCGTAGCCCCGGCTGACGGTCAATCCGCGGCCTTCCAGATCGTGATCCACCGAGAGCGCGAGCCGCATAAAGTCGCGCATACTAGCCACTCTGCCCGCGAGCTTGTCGAATGTTCGATTCAGCTTTTCGTCTAAAGCGGGAGCGTCCGTTACCTCGATTGCTCCGAAATGATAGACAGGCCCCTCATCTATGGTTGCGTCGAGGTCGACGGTTTGAACCGAGCCCACGATCACGTGAACATCCTCTACTTTGGGCCGAAGCAATCCGAGGTCTTCACAATCGACACTGAGCGAAGCTAACAGGGCCGTCGGAAATGTAAGTCGCGAGTATTCAATGCCCGCGAGCGACTGCTGCGCTTGCTGGATGCGACCGTCCGGAATTCGTGTTACGCCATGAATTGCGATTGTATGGACGCGAGGAAGGTTCTTCGCCTGTATCACAACAGCGGACATAGCGCCTTCGCGGAAACTGCCGGAAAACGATTTCAGTACGACCGGCATCGGCCTTCCAATGCTCGAAAGATATTGCTCGACTGTGCGCGCATAGAGATCCTGGGCTTCCACGGAGGGCGGCGCCTTCTGGTGATAAGCCGGCCCGTGGGTTTCAAGATACGCCCAGAGCGCCGCCTCGTCGATGCCGCCGAGATCCAATCGAACAGCCGAGAACTCGGTCGGCTCCTCTACCGAGAAGACAACCGAGTAGCTGTGTTGCGCGGCGGAATAGTCATAACGATAATTAACGCTGGCGAACAGGCCGGTATGGATCAAACGATCAGCTGCGGCCTGTAGATCGGAGGCAGCGACGGATTGACCAGGTTTAAGCCCCAGCGCTCTAAGAAGAGCGGCCTGATTCAGACTCGTGCCCTTCACCGCTACGGAACCTATCGGTAAATTGGCGGCTTGCGCTAAAAAGCAACAAATCCAACAGAAAATAAAGCAAATTACGAGAGAAATACGCACCATATTGCTTCGCAGGATAGCTCAAAAAATATGACAAAACCATCTGCTTCTTCAGTGTCCTCTCATGAAATAGTTCACGGTGATCGTGGTCCTTACTGTGATTGGATTCTCGTCTACTTTGGTCGGCTCGTACTCCCAATGGCTAACCGCGCTTCGAGCGGAGACATAGAAAACCAACGGGCCACTCAGAAATTCGAGGTCTTCAATTTGCCCCTGTTTGTTGATAAGAGCCGAAAGCTTGACAACTCCCTGAACACCACTCCGTTCTGCCGCGGGAGGGTACTTTGGTTGAACTTTTTTTATCAGCCGGGCAGGAGTTACGTGCCTACCGGACGTCGGACCGGCAAGCCCAACCTGGTCTTTGTCACCGGATACGTCGCAGACGAATGACGTTTTCGGATAAAGCTGCTTCGCATGTTGAAGAAGCGTTTCACAGAACTCCGAATATCCTGACGGCAGGTGATTTTGCGCCGCAAGCGCCCGGCCTGTCGAGGTCACCGCGGCAAGGCCCGACAGAACCACCTTGGCATCGGTTGAGGCCAGAAGCGCCGTTCGTGCGGCGATTGAAAATTCAGATACATGATCGTCTGCGTGGATAATCGGCTGGCCGGTAGTGGGAAGTAATCCCGTTACTCCGATGGCCCCTAAACCGTATTCGTTGCCCAGCCACAGCGCCGATTTCGGCCAACCCTTGCATCCAAGCAGAATTTCTGCCGCCTTCGTCGGATCAGCAACCCGTAGAAAATTCATCGCGTACCCCAGAATCTTGAAATCGCCACGATCTTTGGCAATTCGTTGGAGCCACACTGCCTCGGCTTGCGCGCTCGCCTTCGGATCTGCTAATGGTTCCCCGGCGGCGTTGATAACTGCCACCGGGCTTCCTAGAATTTCCGAATCGGGGTGGTTCTGAATTAGCCAGATGATCTGCGCATTGCGCGCCGCCCGCGTTGTTTCCGAGGCGCTTTGGGCTGTGTAACATTCGAGAAGTTTGGTGCGTTCCTCGGCCGGGTCGTTGAGCTTTTTCAGGCGCTTCTCGATCCGAATAGCCTCGTCCGGAGTCATTCGACGGCCTGTTTCCATAAGCTTCAGTAGTTCACCGCTTGGCCACCATGAAAGCCTGTACGATGCTTCCAGCGTCGGTGTGATCGCACGACGAACTGGAACTGTCAATTTGATGTCAAATGCCGTATCTCGGCCGTCCTTCTTTCCTGGGCGAAATTGCCATTGCGAGAGTGCCGTCACAACCTCGTCCGGGAGTTCTTCCGATGCATTCAATGCGAACGGAATGCCGTCCTCCGCAACCGTCATCTCAACAGTGGTGACATCGACGATATATGCAGATATTAAACCCGGGTAGTCGGGCTCGACCTTATTGATAAGGATTGGCGGCTCTATCACTGCAGCCGTTCCGAGGCAGCAAACCTGAGCGCACGCAAGCCAACTGATAAAACTCAAAGTCTTCATCAACCACCCCAAGAAAGTAGTTCGCAGTGCAAGGATTCACGTCAGCGAAACTCAACGGCGCACTTGTTTGTAGTGAGCGATGCGAAAAACGATCTCACTAGGATTACCATTGGCGTCGGCAACAACCACGGGTGACGCGTACTCGTCGTCGTGTCCCTCGGATTTAAGGCAGCGCTCGATATTCGCACTGTAGTAATTGAGGGCTCTTTCGGTGCGGGGCAATTCACGAGTGAAAAGAGGATCTGCGGATTGAAGCAGTTGCCAGAGATGCAGCTCTTCCTTTTCAGGTTCGATTTTCGATGGAAATAGCGGGCCTTCATCAACCAGTGTGAGGGCGAGAACGACGCCTTCGCGGTCCGGGTACGAATCGTAGCCATAATCAATGCTCTTCACCAGACCGGTGGAGGTGATCTTATGGCAGGCAGCGTTGACGACACCGTTATTTACACGCTGCCCAATTGTCAGGCCGGAGAGTCGAACGATTGAATCGGCTGGTAGCCGCGTGCCGCGAATTTCAATTTTGTCCAACCGCACCAGCTTTTCGCCTTCCGAGTTTGGGCGGTTCTGAGATACAGCTATTAGCGAAAAATATAACAATATCGATAGCGAAACGACAGTCCAATTTACAATTCTGCCAGGCACGTCATGCAATGTTATACAGAAGGATTAAGCGTTGTCAGCCCAGAATTACCTGAGATGGATTGAGGTACTTCCAGTACGAGCCTGTATGCTGGCGTGTTTCGCCCCTCCCGCTCCATGTCGAGGTCAACGGTTTGACTACGGTAAGAACGGAGGTTTCTGTTACCGCAACAAATCTTCCAACTGTACCTTCGTCTCCGTGCCCTGGTCGCGATACTTCACGATCACCGGCGTATACAGAGAGATGCCCCAGTCCTTGCCAGGCCCGTGTTGAATTGCGCGAGAGCCGGCAACCACCACGGCTTCTTCCGGGATGACTAGCGGCTGGTCGTCCGTCGCGCGGTGAACGACGCCGCGCACCAGGTCGTACACCGGCGTCGAGCGGTTCAGAATCGTGCCGGTACCCAAGACGGCGCGGGCTTTCACAACCGTGCCTTCGTACACGCCGCAGTTGCCGCCGATCAGCACATTATCTTCAATGACAACGGGCAGCGCTCCGACGGGTTCCAGGACTCCCCCGATCTGTGACGCCGCCGAGATGTGGCAGTTTTTTCCGATTTGCGCGCAGCTTCCGATGAGCGCATGAGAATCGACCATCGTGCCGTCGTCCACATAGGCGCCCACGTTGATATACATCGGCGGCATGCACGTCACGCCGCGGCCGACATAGCAGCCGTCGCGCACGCTCGAACCACCCGGCACAATGCGCACGCCGCTGTTCACTGTGAATCGCTTCACCGGGTATGTGTTCTTATCGAAAAATTGCTGAATGGCGCCGGGCATCTCGACAATGCCGCCAATGCGAAACCCGAGTAGAATACCCTTCTTCACCCATGCATTCACGCGCCAGCCCGTCGGTTGCGCGGCATCCGGCTCCGCCGAACGCACCAGCCCCCGATTCAAGAGATCGCGAAAACCTTCGAAAAGCCGGCGATTCGCGTCGGAGTACGAATCCGGGCGACTATCGAATAACTGCTCAATTCTGTGTTGTAATTCCACCTGTTCGGCCGCCTGCATCACCGCTGCGCGCCTCCGAGCAGACCCGAGTTCCGCAATACCGATTCGATCTTCTGCTTCGATACGGGCTGTGGCGCAATCATCGGCAGCCGCCAGATAGGCGCCAGCAGTCCCATCAGGGACATCGCATATTTCACGGGCTGGGGATTCGATTCGATAAAATTCACGTCCATCAAATCCTGATACTTGCGTTGGAACCGGCGCGCCGTTTCGAAATCGCCTCGGAGGGCCGCCGCCGCAAGCTGGCTCATCTCGGCCGGAATCTGATTGGAAGCCACCGAGATGATGCCGCGTCCTCCCAGCGAAATCAACGGAAGCGTTACGGCATCGTCTCCCGACAATACCGCGAACGTATCCGGAACACTCGCTAGAATCTTAGCCATCTGGCCTATGTTGCCCGACGCTTCTTTCACACCGGCGATGTTCTTCAATTCCGCGAGACGCACCAGAGTCGCGGGCTCGACGTTGACGCCGGTGCGCGACTGCACACTGTATACGATGACGGGCAGCGGCGTCGATTCGGCGATTGCTTTGTAATGCTGATAGAGCCCATCCTGCGTCGGCTTGTTGTAGTAAGGCGTAACCGAAAGAATGCCGCTGATCTTCAATTTTTCAAGATCGCGAACGAGCGAAATGACTTTCTTGGTGTTGTAGCCGCCCGCGCCCGCGAGGACCGGCACCTTCCCGTTGGCCTCCTCCACCGCGATCTCAACGACGCGCAAATGCTCGGTGTAGTCGAGCGTCGGGCTCTCGCCTGTTGTGCCGCAGGGGACCAGGAAGTTTATGCCCGCTTCGATCTGCCGCCGCACAAGGTTGCGCAGGGTCGCTTCGTCGAGACTTTCATCTTGACGGAAAGGCGTAACCAGCGCCGTCCCACAACCAGTGAACATAGTCATCTCCTAAGATTTGCCGCCTTCGCCGAAAAGAACTTCTTCGAACGTGTGCACGCCGGTGCGGCCGATGATCCACTGAGCCGATTTCAGCGCCCCTCGTGCGAACCCTTCCCGGCTGCGCGCCGTGTGCCGCAGCGTGATGGTGTCGGCGGCCGAATCGAACCCGATCTCATGCGTTCCCGGATGCATGCCCGCGCGATTCGAGCCGACGTCAATGGCGCGCGCGTAGCCTGCATCTTTCATCGCTTCCACCAGATGCAGCAGCGTGCCGGAAGGCGCGTCCTTCTTCTGATCGTGATGAATCTCCCAAGCCCATGCGCCATAAGAAGTCTCGTCGCGCAACAGTTCAGCGGCGAGCGCCGTTAAGCGCCGGAACACAGCCACTCCTGTCGAGAAATTCGGACTCCAGACAAGTCCGGATTGGCGCTTCTCCACGACTGATCGCACTTCGTCCAATCTGTTGAGCCACCCGGTCGTTCCGGTTACGGCCGGCACTCGCAGTTCGGCAAGCCGCATCAGGTTCACCGGAGCCGTCTCGGGCATTGAGAACTCGATCGCGACATCAACGCCATTGAATGAGCCGGCCGTGATGCCTTCACCGTGTTCATTCTCCGGCGCGTCCAACCGCAGCACCACGTCGAAGCCGAATTGCGGCGACAATTGCTCGATCAGCCGGCCCATTTTGCCGTAACCGATCAGCGCGAGTTTCTTGTTGGTGTCAGTTGGCATATTCAATCGAAAATATTCGGATCGAGCTTCGAGAAGAATTCCGTATGCAGAGCGGTCACGGCGGAAACCAGGTCCTGCTCCGCGATAACGAAGCCCAGATTCAGCAGCGACGCTCCTTGGGAAATCATACGAATATTCTTGTCGTGAAGCACCTGAAACGCGCGGCCGGCAATACCGGGCGTGTGGCGAATGTTTTCACCGACAAGGCATACAATGGCCTGCCCCGTTTCCACGCTGACGTCGGAAAATTGCCGAAGCTCGCCGCAAATCTCACGGAGATGTTCCGTATGGTCGATCGTGAGCGACACACTGACCTCGGAAGTGGAGACCATATCGACGCTCGTGTGAAAGCGATCGAAGATCTCGAATATGCGATGCAGAAATCCGTGGGCCAGAAGCATCCGCGTCGACCGGATATTCAGCACCGTGATATCCCGCTTGCATGAGATGGATTTCACCGGATTCGTGGACGGCGCCGGCTCGGCGGTGATGCGGGTGCCCGTCACATCCGGCCTCTGCGAATTCAGAATCAGCACCGGAATGTTCTTCTCGACAGCCGGCGCAACCGTGGCTGGATGTAGAACCTTCGCGCCGAAATAAGCAAGCTCGGCCGCTTCGGCAAAGGTGATCTGCTTGACGCGGCGGCCGCCGGGAACAATTCGTGGATCGGTCGTCAGCATTCCATCGACGTCGGTCCAGATTTGAATCTCTTCCGCGCCGATGCCGGCGCCGATAATTGAGGCGGAATAGTCGGAGCCGCCGCGTCCCAGAGTCGTCGTCTGCCCATCGCGCGTCGATCCGATATAACCGCCCATTACAACGACCGATTCCTCCGCTGCCGGCGCAATGCGGTCCCGCAATCGCGGATAGATCTCTTCGAATATCGGCTGAGCCTGCGTGAAGCTGTCGTCGGTGATGATGAACTGGCGTGAATCCATTTGTTGCGCGGGAATTCCGGCGGCTCGAAACGCATAGCCCACAATCAGGCTCGACAGCCGCTCGCCCACGCTCGCGATGGCATCCGTCGACCGCGGCGACAATTCGCCGACAATCGAAATCCCTTTCACTAGTTCGTCCAGCCATTCGAAATGCGTGCGAATGTATCTGTCCAATTCCGCGGCTGCGGGTCCGGCCAGCGCGAGTCCTTCGATCAGGTGATGCGTGCGCAGCTCGTCGACGATGCTCAGAGCCTGATCGCGCCGTCCCGCTGCTGCTTCTCTTGCGGCTAGCAGCAGTTTGTTGGTCGTCTTGCCCATCGCGGATACCACAACGACCGGATGCCGCCGCCGCTCGCGTTGGACAATGCAGGTAACACGCTCGATGGCCTCGCTCGACTCGACGGAAGTCCCGCCGAACTTCATCACAATCATCGGCGGCCTCTCAATCGATCAGGCCTTCTGAAACCATGAGTTCGGCGTTCAGCACGGCCGCCCCGGCCGCGCCGCGGATCGTGTTATGGCCACAAGCGACAAACTTGTAATCGAGCGCCGGACACTCGCGCAAACGCCCCACAAACACGCTCATGCCGTTCTCTCGCGGGGCGTCGCGGCGCGGCTGCGGACGATCCTGCTCCGGCATGTAGATCACGGGACGGCACGGAGCGCTGGGTAGTTTCCGTTCCTGGGGCACGCCCCGAAACTGTTGGATCGCGTTGATGACATCGGCCAGCAAGGGCTTCTCCACAAGCTCGACGGAGGCCGCTACGAGGTGGCCGTCCACCACCGCAACTCGGTTGCAATGAGCGCTCACGCGCGCCCCGAGCGGCAAGAACCGTCCGTTTTTTACGGCGCCGAGGATCTTCTGCGTTTCCTGCTGCATCTTCTCTTCTTCGCCGCCGATGTGCGGTATCACATTCCCAAGAATGTCCATCGAAGGCACTCCGGGATAGCCAGCGCCCGAAACGGCCTGCATCGTGGACGCAATCACGAGGTTGATGCCAAACTGCGTCATCGGCGCAAGCGCCATGGTCAGTACAACCGTCGAACAGTTCGGGTTGGTTACGATCGTACCCTTCCAGCCGCGGTTCTGCTGCTGCGCCTTCAAAATGGAAAGATGGTCCGCGTTCACTTCAGGCACCAGCAGCGGAATGTCCGGCTCCATGCGGTGGTTCCGGGAATTCGAGACGACGATGTGCCCCGCCTCCGCAAACGCTCGCTCAATTTCCGTCGCCACGGACGCATCCATTGCCGAAAAGAGAAGACGCGGCGCGTTTCCCGGTTTTGAATCCGATACGACGGTTTCGGCGGCTGCCGCCGGCATTTCACCTTCGAGCCGCCAGGAGGTCGCCTCCCGCAGTTTTTTGCCGGCTGAGCGGTCGCTTGCGCCCAGCCACGTCAGTTTGAACCACGGATGCCCTTCAAGAAAGCGGATGAAATGCTGGCCCACCATGCCAGTTCCGCCGAGAATGCCTACTTCGATCTGCTTCATAGTTGCCCTGCCGAAAGACGGCGCACCATCTGTTGATAAAGATTCACAGCTTCAAGAAGCTGCCGTTTGGGAATGAATTCGCCGCTCGTATGCGCCACGTGGATGCTGCCCGGCCCAATCAGGAATGGCTGCCCCCATGTCTCATTGAAAGCTGGAATATCCGTCGTGAACGCCACCACGGTTGTTGCAAATCCGCTAAGGGAACCAAGGCGCACCGCCGGAATAAAGAGAATCTCTTTTGCTTCGCAATCCGGCTGAGCGGCGCGTGCCATCTGTTCACGCACTTCGGTGACATCGCCTACGACGCGAATAAACGTTTCAGCTCTCGCCTGATCTGGGATCACATTCGGAGCGCGTCCGCCGCAGATCGTGCCGATATTGAGCGTGCTCGGGCCTAACATTTCGTCCACGGGCAATTCAATTTGGCGTATCCGCTCCAGGCTGTTCAGCAGCTTGAGGATTGCCGAATCGCCTAGTTCCGGATAGGCGGAATGGGCCATGCGACCCTCGGCGATAATTTCGTGGCGCAGGGCGCCTTTCGAGCCGAGCGCGAGCTGGTTTTCGGTTGGCTCGCCATTGATCAGGAACCGGCTGCCACGTGGGTTTTGCGCGGCCACATAGGCGCCGGCGCTGTTGCGTTCCTCGCCGACCACGAATAGCAGGCCGAAATTGCGCACGCCGGCTGCGAGAAGCGCTTCGGCGGCGGTAATCATCGCCGCGATGATGCCTTTGGTGTCGCATGCGCCGCGGCCCCAGATCCGATCTTCATCCTCGTGCGACGGAATAAATGGCGGCACCGTGTCCATGTGCGTTGAGAGCGTGACGATCGGGTCGCCAAAGCGAACGAACACGTTATCTCGACCGGCCTCGACCGGCATGCGCTCTATCTGCCCGCCATGCCGGCGCGCCATTTCGGCAAGGTAGCCGAACAGGACATCGCCCATTTCCCGCTCGTTCGAAGTAATGGATTCAATATCGATAAGCTGGCGCGTCAATTCGAATACGTGCATAAAAACTCACTCGTTCGGCGGAGGGAAAGGAGACGCGGAAGGCAGGCGTAGTGCCGCGATAGCGCTCCACTCGCCCGCGGAAACAGTGCGCAACACGCAAAAGCGAGTGACAGTAGCGGGGTATTCTCCCTCACCACCAACCGCGCGGGAAGCAGATCTGCCCGGCGATTTCGGCGAAAACCGGCGGTTGCCGGCCGTCAGCCCCTTTCACAACAGCCAGGAATCTGCTCCCGTCGCGGCTGCGGCTACTCTTGACTGTCGCACCTCTACCGAAAACGACAGAATAGCAGATGTCTCTATCGAAACCCGAATAATCATAGCCGCCGCACGCAAGTGCGCCGGTTGCTCAACAACCCAAACCTACAAACGAAAACGTCGATATGATGTCGCTAGCGGATGGGGAACGAAATCGAGACGAAAGCCGTTGGTCGCGCCGAGCCTGCCGAACTGGCGCCGATTATCATCGAGCCGGGTGTCGTTGCGCGGACGCTGTGGCTCATTCGCCGCGCCTTCATTGCCGCCCTGGAGGACAACTGCTATGGCATCGCGAAAGGCGCCGCCTATTCCACACTGCTTTCCATGTTTCCGGTTCTTACCACGCTCGCCGCGATTTTAGTCCAGATGCGTGCGGAGTCCATTGCCCGTTTAATTTCGAATTTTCTTTTACGTATCGTTCCGCCGGGAACCGGAGAACTGATTCTCTCGCGCTTTCGGGAACATGGGAGCCGCCCGGTTCTGCTCCTGATTAGCGCCATAATCGTATCGCTTTGGGCGGCTTCGGGCGCCATGGCCAGCCTGATGGAAGGATTTCAGGCCGCGTACCGCATTCCGGCGCCCCGGCCGCTGCTGAAGCAGCGCGCGATGGCGATATTTCTGGTGCTCATCGTGGCGATTCCGGCGCTCGCCGCTTCCGCGCTCATCCTCTTCGGCAGTCGCACCGAGGCGGCGCTCCTACACGGCATGGGAATCGCGAAGGGCGAACAGACCATACGCACGCCCATCGCCATCTTTGGCGTGATACTGCGATACGCGATTGGCTTCTCCACGGTCGTATTCGTCACCGGGCTGCTTTATTATTTCGGCCCGAATCACCGCGCCGAAGACGAGCGGAAAGGCGGCAAAATGCCCTCGCGGTTCATGCGTGTCTGGCCAGGCGCGATTCTCTCCACTACGCTTTGGCTGCTGACTACCGCGCTCTTCGGTTGGTATGTTGACCACGTCGCGCACTACAACATCTTCTACGGAAGCATCTGGACCGTTATCGCTCTCCTGATCTGGATGTATCTGATGTCCGTCATTACGCTGGTTGGCTGTGAATATAACGCCGAGCGCGAGCGAATGTATTCGGTGCTTTCTTTATACTGAGGGCGTGCAGTACCAACTCGGCGTCACCTATCAGCCTCGAGGCGATCAGGCCGCGGCTATCGATCAGTTATCGCGCGGCATATTCGACGGCGAGTCGCATCAGGTACTGCTCGGCGTAACCGGCTCCGGCAAGACATTCACGATGGCGAAGCTGATCGAGGCGGCCAACCGGCCGGCGCTCGTCCTCGCGCACAATAAGACGCTGGCTGCCCAGCTCTATCACGAATTCAGAACGTTTTTCCCCAATAACGCCGTCGAATATTTCGTCAGCTATTACGATTACTACCAGCCCGAAGCCTACATCCCCTCCGGCGATATCTACATTGAAAAAGAGGCGACGATCAACGACGAGCTGGACAAGCTGCGGCTCTCGGCCACGCGCTCTCTTTTTGAGCGGCGCGATTGCGTCATCGTGGCGAGCGTCAGTTGCATTTACGGTCTTGGATCGCCGGAAGCCTATTACGGCATGTTGCTGATGCTAGAAAAGGGGCAGCGCATGAGCCGGAAGGAAATTGTCCAGCGGCTGGTTGAGATACTCTACGAGCGCAACGACAACGACTTCCGCCGCGGCACGTTCCGCGTGCGCGGCGACGTCATCGAGCTCTTTCCCACATACGACGACAATGCTTACCGCATCGAGCTATGGGGCGATGAGATTGAATCGCTCAGTCAGATCGATCCGCTTTTAGGGCAGGTCCGCCAAACATATGTGAGGCTGCCGATCTATCCCAAAACTCACTATGTGATGGATGCGCCCACGCGCGAACAGGCGATGAAGAGCATCGAAAACGAATTGCAGTGGTGGCATAAAGAGCTCGAATCGCAGGGAAAGCTGATTGAAGCGCAGCGCCTCTGGCAGCGCACGATGTTCGACCTCGAAATGATTAAGCAGATCGGCTACTGCCATGGAATTGAAAACTATTCGCGGCATTTCTCCGGACGGCTGCCGGGCGAGGCGCCGCCGACGCTGCTCGACTACCTGCCAAACGACGCGTTGCTCTTTATCGACGAGAGCCATCAGACGGTTCCGCAACTGCAGGGCATGTATCACGGCGACCGCTCGCGAAAGAATGTGCTCGTCGATTATGGATTCCGGCTGCCAAGCGCGCGCGACAACCGCCCGCTGACATTCGAAGAATTCGAAAATCGCGTCAATCAGCTCGTCTATGTGTCCGCGACGCCCGGGCCGTACGAACTCACGAAATCGTCCGGAGTCGTGGTCGAACAAATCATTCGCCCGACCGGGCTTATCGATCCCGAAGTGGAGATCCGTCCCATTAAGGGGCAGGTCGACGATTTGCTTCACCAAATTCGGTTGCGCGTGGAGCGAAATGAGCGCGTGCTGGTGACGACGTTGACGAAGCGAATGGCCGAAGATCTCGCCGAGTATTACACGGAAGTCGGCGTAAAGTGTGCGTACCTGCATTCGGAGGTCAGCACGCTCGATCGCATTCGTATTCTTCGCGACCTGCGCCGCGGCAATTACGACGCCCTCATTGGCGTGAATCTGCTTCGTGAAGGTCTGGACCTTCCCGAGGTTTCGCTCGTAGCGATCCTCGACGCCGATAAAGAAGGATTTTTGCGGTCGAGTGGCTCGCTCATTCAAACCATGGGGCGCGCCGCTCGAAACGTCAATGGCCGCGCCATTCTGTACGCGGATGTCATCACCGACAGCATGAAGAGAGCAATTGGAGAGACGGAGCGCCGCCGTCAGATTCAGCGGGCGTACAACGAAGCGAACGGCATTACTCCTCAAACTATCGTCAAACCGATCGATATGAGTCTTGTGGCGGTAGCGGAAGGCGATTACGTCACGATCTCCATTGATGACGAAGAAGACGATACACTATCTCTCACGCCTGAGCAGCGCGATGCCCTTATTTCAGAACTCGAAATCAAGATGCGGAATGCGGCCAAGGCCTTCGAATTTGAAAAGGCAGCTCAGTTTCGCGATCGCGTAAAAGCGCTTAAGGCGAATGAGGTTTATGAAGACGCTTCGACAGGCCGGTCTCATCGTCGAGGGTAATTCAACCCGATCGGTCATTCTGCGGCTACCCGGTATTGCTGAAGAAATTGGGCCCATCAAGTCGGCCACAACGCGTGTCGCCCGCCGGGTATCGAATTTCTTTCGTGCCGGGAACGTAGTCGAGAACTATGAGGATCTTGAGAATTGCGACCTCGTGCTGTTGCGCGTTCCGGACGAAAGTGTGGCGAGAATTATCGGCGAGATATCCGCATCCCAGCTCGGAGTTTCGCAAATCGCCTTCGTCTTGTGCGAGAGTTGGCTCTCAAGCGAGGTTCTGAAACCCCTCTCGGATCGAGGCGCCGCAGTCGCCACGGTTGTTTCTGTTCCGGCAAGCGCCCGTAACTGGTTTGCCATCGAAGGAGATTTCGCGGCGGCAAAGCGGGTTAAACGATTGCTGGTCGAAGCGGGCGCCCACGCAATCGAATTGCGCCCCGGCTCAAAATACCTGTATTTCGCCGCGACCGCCTTCGCTCAAACGTTGCCGCGTGCGCTCTTCGTCGCCGCACAACGGGCGTTGAGAATGGCTGGAGTGAATGGCCGGCCGCTGCAAACCGTGATTGAAGAACTGGCTCAAGGCATGTTTCGTGATATGTCTCAGGGATCGCGGGCCGGTTGGAGCGGACCGATGCTCGACTGTCCGGAGCCGCTTGCCGAAGAATATGAAATTCGCCTTCGGACGGCCGAACCGGCTCTGGCGGTCTTCCTGTCGGAGCAACTGCGTCTTGCGGAGCCATTCGCGCCACAGCGTGCGACGCGTAAGTCGAAGACTCCTCCGGTCCCGCACTCCGAAAGTGATGAGAATCATTGAATTCAAAACAGTCGACGCATGCCTCGATCCCTGCAACAGACTACGAGTTCCGTGTAGGGCCGGGTATGTTAGGCCCGAATTTTCGAGAGTGAACGGCGACTGTAAAGGAGTGCCCATGGGCCTGCGGCCACCAAAAGTGATGAAGACGCTCGGTTACCAGCACTGAACCGCGATCGTGAGGGAGCGGGCGTCTTCAATAGAGGGCCGTCCTAAATAGGAGAGGTAGAATCACCCCGCACCGCCCCACGCGCTCTCTCTCACCGCCCACAATGTCACACTTTATGTGTGAAGGTCTTCTCCAGCCGCAATGGCGCAACTCATGGTTAAACGCTACCAGTGGAAACTCAAACACCGCGAAATCGTGCTCGGTGAGCGCACGCTCATCATGGGCGTTCTCAACGTGACGCCCGATTCCTTTTCAGACGGCGGACAGTACGCCGATCCCGACCGTGCCTTTGTCCGTGCTCTGGAACTAGAGGACGAAGGCGCGGACATTCTCGACATCGGCGCCGAGTCGATGCGCCCAGGCGCCAAGCTGATCGGCGAAGCCGAAGAACTCCGCCGGCTCATTCCGGTACTAAAGCGCCTGCGGGATAAACTCGGCATACCCATCTCCGTCGACACATATAAATCGGCCGTTGCGGAGAAGGCGTTGGAACATGGCGCGGAAATCGTTAACGATCCCACAGGCACTATTCTCGATCCGAATCTGCCTAAAGTAGTTGCAAAGTGGGACGCCGGCCTCGTTATCAACCACATGCGCGGGATGCCGGAGACATGGACCAAGCTGCCGCCGTTAAAGAATCTGATGCGTTCGATTGTGGGTGATCTCGAGGCGTCTCTACATCGCACGCAGCAGCAAGGGGTTCAGCATCATCGGATCGTTATCGATCCGGGAATCGGCTTCGGGAAGCGCAAAGAGCAGAATTCCGAGATTATCGCCAAACTCGGGGCACTGCGTTCGTTCGACCTGCCGGTCATGGTGGCCCCTTCGCGCAAATCGTTCCTGAAACAGGAAGACGAAGCCAGCATGGAATTCGCGACCGCCAGCGCCGTTGCGGCGTGTATCCTCAATGGCGCCCACATCGTCCGTGTCCACAACGTAAAAGCGATGCGACCGGTCTTCGAGGTGGCCGATGCGATTCGCCAGGGCGGAGAGGAAGAGGAGGATTCCGCCGGCGCCGTGCAAACCGGAACTTACCGAAAAATGGAACGTTGAGTTCACTTATATTCCGTCGCCCAACCGGAACTGTTCTTCCACGACTTAGGCGGATGATGTTGGCTATTGTTCCAGCGGGGCCGGAGGAATCCTCTCGCCTACAATCGCTTCGTACGCTCCAAGGGTTGCCGATACCCTGCCGGAATACAATTGAAACCAAGTCTTTCCTTCCGTAAGGATATTTTGAATTACATAGTAATCCATTACGGGAAGATCGATTGTGACATGTGTCTCCCGATTCGAGACGTTTAGGATTACCAGAATCTCCTCAGGGCCTTTTCTTCGAAGAAAGCTTAATACGTTATCGGGTTCTGTGTTGTTAATCCAGATCACGACGCCCGAAGTGAGGGCAGGATAAGTTTGCCGTGCCTGGAGCAGTTTCTCGTATTTGGTCAGTGTTTCTTTCAAGGCTTTCTCGTCTGTGCCATTCCCTGGTTCCGACCAGTGAATGGGAGCTCGCGTAATCCAATGTGTCGGCGTGTAGTCGGCTACCTCCTGGCCGTTATACAGAAACGGAATGCCGTCCAGCATGAAATTCAGGGTCGAAGCGGCAAGCGCGCCATTTTCGCCGAATTCAAGGACTGCTCTCCGCCAATCGTGGTTGTCGCTGTAGTGCAATAGGCGGGCGCCTTGCGGCATGGTTCGCTTTGCTTGTTCCCAGTTCTCGCGCAAGCGAATTGCCGGCTTGCCATCCCGGAACACGGACCGGAGGGTTAAGTAGTACTGAAAATTGTAGTTGATGTCGAATGCTTCAAGCTGATCGTCGGGACGATCGGATTCAGAGAGCAGAATCACATCCGGATTGACTCGATCCAACGCCATTCGCGCTTGCTCCCAAAACGAGAGAGGCACGCCGGCTCCCACATCGCACCGATATCCATCGACGCCGAAATCGCGAACCCAATGCACAAGGCTATTGATGAGGTATTTGCGGACTTCCGGATTACGGAAATCCGGCAACGGTTGAGGCCAGAATCCACGTGCGATTTTGCCGTTGTCAGTTTTAACGAAAAATCCGGGAATCTTCATCATGGCGCTGTCTGGGGCTGAGTGGTAATACACGATATCGAGCATTACCTTCAGACCGAGCTTGTGAGCCGCTGATATGAAATCGTGCAGGTCCTGTTCATTGCCGTACTGCGGATCGATGGCGTTGTAGTCGGCGATATTATATGGCGATGCATGAGGTGTGCCGGAGCGTTTCGCAATCGGGCCAAGATACACGACCGTAGCTTTGAGATTCGCAATGCGCTGCAGACCGGGTATCGCGCCTCGGAGTGTGCCCTCTTTACTGAAGGCATTTAGCCAGAGTTCATAGATCACCGTCTTACCCATCCATTCGGGAACGGGTCTGGCTTTGCGAGATGAAAAGGACAGGTCCTGTCCAAGCAGGATACCGACGATCAAGGGAGCGGCTGCTAGGGTCGCGATTCTCCGCATTTCTATAGATTTACAGACAGGTTTGCCGCCGGATGTGGCCTGGGTTCCGCGGGGCGCGCCAGTAGCGCTTTGGAAAGCGAAGTTTCGGCGTCTTGCTTCACCCCGTTCCGCCGCAGATCCCTGCCAGCACGTCCAGGTCGATATTTCCGCCCGAAATAATGATGCCCACGCGCTTCAGCCCGCGCGGTAGTTTTCGATGAAGAACCGCAGCGGCGCCTGCCGCTCCGCTCGGTTCGGCCAGGATTTTGAGACGAGTCAGAAGAAACCGGATTGTCTGCTTCATTTCCTCTTCCGTGATCAGCAAAACATCGTCTACAAGACTTTTGACAATAGGAAACGTGACCGCTCCCGGCTGCACCGTCCGCAAGCCGTCTGCGATCGTTTCTGGGACGGGAATCGCTATCCGCTCATTGGCGGCGAGCGAAAGCGCCCAGTCGTTTGCGACCTCAGGCTCAACGCCAAACACTTTCGTCGACGGATTCAATGATTTTGCGGCAATGAGTGTTCCTGACAACAGCCCTCCGCCCCCGAGCGGGACAGCCAGCGCATCCAACCCGGAGACATGGTCCAGCAATTCCAGGGTGGCTGTCCCCTGGCCTGCGACGATCCACGGATGATCGAAGGGCGGTACGAGAGTGGCCCCGGATTCGGAAGCGATCCGCCGTCCGATGGCCTCGCGGTTCTCGTGCAAGCGGTCATACGGCACAATTCGGGCGCCATACGACCGGGTTGCTTCGAGCTTGGTCTTCGGCGCGTCGGCCGGCATGACAATGGTCGCCCGTACATCCAGTTCACGAGCAACAATCGCAACAGCCTGCGCGTGGTTGCCCGACGAAAACGTCACGACGCCTCGGCTCCGCTGCTCCTGGGTCATCGAGAGCAGAAAGTTCGCGGCGCCCCGCAATTTGAATGCGCCGCCTCGTTGAAAATTCTCGCCTTTAAAAAAGCATGCGGCTCCGGCGGCCTCATTGAAACGCCGCGACGAGAACACCGGCGTACGGTGGACGATATTCGCGATTCGCTCTGCCGCGTCGCGAACGTCAGCCAGGCTGATCTCGGCCATCGGCTAATAACCCGCCTTCTTATCCACCACGTATTGAAGCGGCTGTCCCGCCACAAACCGGTGAAAGTTGTCGACAAAGCGCTGCATCGCGAGATCCAGCCAGTCGGGGTCGGCGGTCCGGTCCGTGCAATGCGGCGAGATTAGGACGTTCGTCATGCTCCATAGCGGCGAATCCGAAGCGAGCGGCTCGTGCTCGAAGACATCGAGCGCGGCTCCCGCGATCCGCTTCTGTTGTAATGCGCGAATGAGCGCCGCCTCGTCGATAACGGGGCCGCGGCCTACGTTGATAACGATTGCCGACGATTTCATGGCCTGAAACTCGGCATCGGACAGCATGTGCCGTGTCTCGGGCGTCAGCGGCGCCGCCGCGATCACATAATCCGATTCGCTGAGCATCTGGTGCAGTTCCGAGGTCGCGAAAGCCTTGTCTACAATCGGATCGTTCGCCAGGAGCTCCGGCCGCCGTCGAGTCGCCAGGATCTTCAATTCCAGCGCCTTCGCAAGGATCGCGCACTCGCGCCCAATTTCCCCGTAGCCGATAATCGACACCTTGCGGCCGGGCAGCCAGTCGACGTTGAACTGCTCCCATTTGCGCTCCCGCTGCTGGGCGAGCAGGCGCTGCACACGTTTCGAAAAATACAACATTCCCAGCACGGCAAATTCGGCGAGAGAACGCTTGAAAACTCCTTTGGCGTTCGTCATCGGCACGGGGCTCTCGGCAAGTTCGGGAAATAGCATCTTTTCCACTCCCGCCGATAACGAATGAATCCAACGGACTTTGCGCGCCAGCGGCCACAGTTCACGCAATGAATTCGGCTTCATGCCCATGGCGAGAACAATATCGGCTTCGGGCGCGTTCTTTCTGAGAAATTCGGGGTCGGCGCCGATCCGGAAATCCGCCTGATCGCGAATTGGCTCCAGATTGCGTAAATAATACTCACCGGGATCGCACTCCACTAAAACGATAGGCTTTGACATGGGATCAATTGCCATCTTACCGGCAGGCCGTTCGAAGCGAACGTGCTTGCCGCTCAACTCCGGGCAAGCGACACTATAAGTAACCCCCATGCAGTGTACCTGTGGAGCAACGCTCCCCGAAGACGCCCGGTTCTGCCATCGATGTGGCAAACCACAATTTGAGGAAGACCTCGCCCGGTTCCATGAGGAGCCGGTCGCTGTGGAGCCTCCGCCCATACCGCAGCCCCCTCCGGCCGTTCAGGCCCGAATCGATTTTGGCAACCGCCGGGCTGTGATGGTGTCCATTGTCATTGCGATGCTCACGTTACTGCTGTTCACCATGTGCGCGGTAACGATTCCGTTTGCCGCGGGAATATTATTGCTCCCATTGTTCTGTCTGGCCGGGTTCGGCGCCGCTTATTTCTACATCCGCCAGACCGGCGAGAAAATATCGCCCCAGGGCGGAGCGCGCCTGGGATTCATGACCGCGCTCTGGGCGTTCCTTGTCGTAGTTCTGTTGTCGGTGCTGCTTGCCGTGCTTGTCTCAAATCCCGGGCTTCGCGGCGAACTTCTGTCAATTGCCTCGGCCAATAGCAACCCCGCCACCCAGGAGCTTGCCAAGCTGCTGAACGATCCGCGCAAATTCATTCTGCTCTTGATGGGGCAACTGCTCGTGTATTTCTGTCTGTTCACGTTTCCATCAATGCTTGGCGGCATGCTTGGTGTGCGCTTCCAGGCGAAGAAGTAATACTCCTCCAGAGGTTGGCCCCGGCGGCCAGCGGAATCGGATCAAGACACCAGCTTTCTGCACCGAACCGCGACTGTCAAAGGAGCGGACGTTTTTACCGGGGCGAGTTCGGACAGCCGCACAATCTGCGCACTGACGTGCGGCCGCTCCGTTCCGGTTGCTTCCACTCAGAGCCGCCTCGCTAGCGAGCGGGTTCCGACAACTGCAACGCCTAGCGGCGGCGGCATATGCGGTATTTGCCAGGACCGCAATATGCTCAATTAGTTGAAGAGAGAATGCTCAAGATATTACTTGCTCTTTCCGCCTTTCTGCTGGCGCCCCAGTTTTTTCAGCCCAGAAACGATTTATTTCAGGTGAACCATGGCAAGTCGTTGCTGGATGCGCACAATTGCTATCCGTACGACGGCAAATGGGCCGATCGGATCGATCGTGCTCTCTCGACGGGCTTTCCTGTAGCCATCGAACAGGACATTGCTCCTTATGTCGATCCGGCCACCGGGAAAGTGATCGCGAAAGTCACTCATCGCAACAAAGCGGATGCGGCGGACCCGACTCTGAAACACCATTTCTTCGACCGCGTGCAGCCAATTGTCGAGCGCGCCTTGAAAGACGGCGATAAGGGCAAATGGCCCCTCATCGTTCTGCATTTCGATTTTAAGGACAACGCTACGCCCACGCTTGAGGCAGTCTGGCAAGTGCTCGGCGAATATCCGGATTGGATCACGACAGGCACGAAAACGGAAAACGACAGCGACCTCAGCCACCTCGATTGGAAACCGATTCTGGTTCTCACGGAAGATAACGACAATCAGGAACAGGTGTTTTACCGGAAGCTGGCGCCGGGCGATAAAATGCGGCTCTTCGGATCGGCGCACACCAACGACAAAATTTTCCAGGGCCTGAATGAGCGGCAGAAACAGCACGCGATGGCGCATGCGGCGCCGGATCTGCTGCTGCCGAAACCCGCAACGAACTACCGTCGATGGTGGAACAATCCATGGTCGGTAGTGGAAGAGGGCGGGCAGAGGGCGGCGGGCGATTGGACGGCCGCCGACGATCAGCGTCTGAAGGCTCTGGCCGATCACGCGCACCGCCTGGATTATTGGATTCGCTTCTATACGCTGGACGGATTCGCGCCGGCTCAGGATCGCGGTTGGGGCGCCGGCTACAATTTCGGCTCGCTTCAGGCTGTTCAGCTTCGTTGGAAGGCTGCGCTTCAGGACGGAGTGGACATGATTGCGACCGATCAGTATGAGGATCTGCGCGCCTTTATGAAAAAATCGGGCTACTATTCTGCGAAAGAATAAGGGCAGGATGCTTCAAGATTTACTGACAGAGACCCGTAATTCAGCTTCGAATGCCATCGACAGGCTGCCGACCGCCGAAATGCTGGAGGTCATCAATCAAGCCGACCGCGACGTGCCGGATGCGGTAGCGAAGGTGATTCCGGAAATTACGCGAGCCGTTGATGCGATTGTCGAACGAATGCGGAATCAAGGCCGGCTCTTTTACATGGGCGCTGGAACCTCAGGGCGCCTCGGCGTGCTGGACGCATCCGAATGCCCGCCGACGTTTAACGTTCCTCCCGATTTGGTGCAAGGCATCATCGCCGGCGGCGACCGGGCCCTGCGAAACTCGGTGGAACGCGCCGAGGACGATCCAGAGCAAGGCCGGAACGACTTGCAAGCGCGCGGCTTCGGAGCCGGCGATGTGCTCGTGGGCATTGCTGCCAGTGGTCGGACCCCGTACGTGCTTGGCGCCGTGGCCTATGCCCATTCGCTCGGCGCTTTGACCGTCGCATTGAGTTGCACGCCCGATTCGGAACTGGCTCGTGCCGCTGAAATCGCAATCACACCCGTGCCTGGCCCCGAGATCATCACCGGCTCCACCCGTATGCGCGCCGGGACAGCCACTAAGCTCGTTTTGAACATGATCAGCACCGGCGTCATGATCCGCCTGGGTTATGTATACGGGAACCTGATGGTGAACGTGCAACCTACCAATGGCAAGCTGGCCGATCGGGCGCGCCGCATCATTGCGGTAATTGCCGGCATTTCGACCGAAGATGCTGGCCATCTTCTGGACAAAGCCGGTTCGGTGCGTGTGGCGATTGTGATGCACAAGTTCGGAATAGGGCGTTCCGATGCCGAAGCGCGCTTGAATGCCGCTCAAGGGCGTCTGCGCGCGGCGCTGGGCGAGAATGAATAAACTGCGGATGTTTCGACGAATGTTTCGTACAGCGCAGTCATAAACCATCTATGGACAAGTTTCGGATTCGAGGAGGCGCCCGGCTTGAGGGCGAGCTCCCGGTTAGCGGCGCAAAAAACTCAGCGCTTCCCGCTCTGGCGGCATGTCTCCTGACTGAGGAAAAGGTGACTCTCCGTCGAATTCCCCAGGTGCGCGATATCCGCACAATGGAGAAACTCCTGAGTTATACCGGTGCTTCGGTTGAAGACGAAGCCGGGACCGTCACCGTTCAGGCCGACGGCATTCAAAACGCCGAGGCGCCCTACGAGATCGTGAAAACGATGCGGGCGTCGAGCCTCGCGATGGGCCCCCTGCTGGGACGCTGCGGGCGCGCGCGTGTTTCCATGCCCGGGGGCTGCGCCATCGGCGCGCGGCCCATCAACCTGCATGTCTCCGCGCTGGAGCAGCTTGGCGCCCAGGTTGAGCAGACGCACGGCTATTTCGAGGCTACGGCGCCGAATGGGTTACGCGGTGGCGAAATCCACTTCGATCGCATCACTGTCACCGGCACGGAAGACGTGATGATGGCTGCGGTCCTGGCGCGTGGTGAAACTATCATCCGCAACGCCGCGCGCGAGCCGGAGGTCATGGACCTCGCGGCCCTGCTGACCAAAATGGGCGCCCGGATCGAGGGCGCTGGAACACCCATCGTCACCATACAGGGCGTCGATCGTCTATTTGGCGCGGAGCACACCATCATTGCGGATCGCATCGAAGCTGGCACGTTCCTTCTGGCCGCGGCGATCACGCGCGGCGATGTGCTTGTCACGGCCTGTATGCCGGAGCATTTGGGCGCGCTGGTCGTGAAAATGCGGCTTGCCGGCGCCGAAATTGCCGAAGAATCAGCGACATCGCTGCGCGTCCGTTGCTCGCGCCGCCCCCGAGCCGTGGACATCGCGACGGAGGAATACCCAGGCTTCGCGACGGACCTGCAAGCGCAATACATGGCGTGGATGACGGTCGCCGAAGGTATCAGCTTCGTTACCGAAACAATATTTGAGAACCGTTTCATGCATGCATCCGAACTGGCGCGCATGGGGGCGAACATTCGTATCGAGGGCCGGCAGGCGATTGTCGCGGGCGAACGCCATCTTACGGGTGCACAGGTAATGGGGTCCGATTTGCGCGCGAGCGCCGCCCTGGTGCTGGCGGCCATGGTGGCCGAGGGCGATTCGTACATCGACCGCGTATATCATATGGACCGGGGTTATGAACGGCTGGAGGAGAAGCTGAACGCCGCCGGCGCCGGAATCGAACGAGTGGTTGAGTAGCCGTTATCGCGCCAAACATTCTTGTGAGGGTCTATGGAAATTCCGCCGCCGAAGCACCACACGGACGCCTTTCTGAAAATCGTGGAAGACGCGAAAACGCGAATTACGGAAATTACAGTCGATCAGTATTGTGAGATGCTCGAATCCGGCGCCGCGGGCCAGCTTGTCGATGTCCGCGAAGACAGCGAATACGCTGCCGGCCACGCCAGGGGAGCAGTGCATCTCGGAAGAGGCGTGATCGAGCGCGATATTGAGCACGCAATCCCTGACAAAAGCGCGAAGCTTGTGCTTTATTGTGGAGGCGGGTTCCGTTCGGCGCTCGCGGCCGACAACATCCAGCGCATGGGCTATACAAATGTTCTTTCGCTCGACGGGGGCTGGCGCGCTATTCTGACCGCCGGCCTTCCCGTGGAGCCTGAGATTTAGCCAGGATTTCTCACCGGCGATTCGCAAAAGGCCGTCCTTATGGCATAGCTGAGTTTCCATACAGCAGTTAGAGCCAAAGAGAGGACTGCCTTCGCGCTATGCCAGAGTGTGGCCAATCCAGCTTCGGATTTGAAGCCTGCGGGAGGCGGGAAATTGTCGCCCGACTTGACGGCGCAACGATCAGTTCGGATAGGGGGCCTCGTTACCTCGACAGACGCACAAGCGTCTGAATCTGCTGCCGTGGCTGGCGTCTTGTTTTCTCGATGGGAGGAACCAGGACCAAGTGGGGCACTCCGGACTGGAAATGCTCTCCCAACGGATCTACGGTTTGGCGCTGGGCTACGAAGATCTCAACGATCATGGCAACCAAAGACCGCTAAAAGAAGATCACATTTGGGAAAGCGCGCTGGACGACTGTTGGTTGAGTGGGTGTCCGGACCGGCACTGAGTCAAGGCAATTTCATTTGGCGCACGAAACGCGGTAGCGCGTCGCTGTAATACCAAGCGCGGCTGGGCGTGACGTAGTGGTGCATCACAGCCGTGGGCGCGTGGATTTCGGGAAGTTCCGGAGCGATCAGATAATCTTCGGCCGGCGCCGCCTGGCCGCCATGCTTGGCCATATACATTGCGCTCAATGTCTGTTCCACGAAATAGATGAGCCCTTCGGCATCGCACAAGCGTCTGGCCCAATACTCGAATTCCTCCCAATCGATCGAGCCATTAAGATATCCCAGTATTCCGGCATTTACGCGGGAAGGCATGGGTCTACCCAGAATGGACGCCAGCAACTCGGGCGAATAGCCGTAGGAATCCTGATAGTCGGTCATATAAATCGGACAGCGGCCGTTGTGCAGCCATTCAATTAGAAAAACCGGCTCGCGGAAAAACAGGATGTCGGAATCGAGAAACAGAGTCGGCCCCGCTCGTCCGGCGAATGTATCGATCAGCTTTCGGCCGAGCGTCGTTCGGCGTAATGCGTGCAGCGTTGGATAGCGGTTCTCCGGAAGAAATGCTCTTAGCCGCGCCTCCGTCTCCGCGGTTCCGGCAAACTGAAGTTGCGGCAGTACGCGCATCATCCGTTCCCGCGTCCGCCGGTCCAACGTGCCGTCATCAAGCACCACAGGCCGGATGTTGGCCGAGGTCGAGTTGAGCAGAGAATACACGCAGCAACAGGTCATGGGCCAGTGATATTGCCCAGTCATCCAATAAATGGCCAGCGATTTGCCCGAACCGTTGCCGGAATACGCCGGCAGACGATCCGGAACTCCCCAATAGCGCAGCCATCCCAATTGCTGGTGCAGAGCTGTCGTCAATCCGAACTTCGGAACGTCCGCACGCAACGCCTGAGCAACATGCCCCAGTTTCCATAAGCCGAGCCCGTCTGGCCGCAGCCTATTCATCGACCGGACTTTCACGGCGTCTGCGCGCATCCCTTGCTATTCGCGGCCAGCCGTCGACGTAATACCAGACGCGGCTTTCGGCGACATAGTGGTGCATCGCGGCGGTTGGATGTCGAACTTCCGCGCGATCGGGCAAGATCCGGTAATCCTCCCAGGGCGCCGGCCGGCTTCCGTTCATGCCCATCAACATGGCAGTCAAACATTGCTCGGAATAGTGGTTGACGCCTTCTGAATACAGGCGGGAGGCCCAGCATTCAAGTAATTCCCAATCGATTTCGTCCGAACGCAATCCGCACAACCCGGTATTTACATTCGCGGGCGTTGGCGCGCCCATTGTGGCGCACAGCAGCGAATCGGAATACCCGTAACTATTCTGATAATCCAGCATATAGACCGGCCGCTCCGGAGAACGCAGCCAGTCGAGCAGCCATACCGGCTCGCGATAGAAGAGGATGTCGGAATCGAGGAATAGCCGCCAGCCCTTCCGCCCCGCGTGAACATCCAAGAGCTTGCGCATCAGCGGTAGCGAGCTGTGCAGTTTTCGCAGTGCCGGAAAACGCGAGGGAGGCAGACAACGTTCGACTTGCTCGCGACATTCCTGGACGCTCGAAAACTGCAGAGCCGGCGAGATTTCGCGCATCGCATCGCGTTCGCGCTCTGAGAGAGTGCCATCATCCACAATCATCGGAACAATATTGGCCGAAGTACATCGCAGAAGCGAGAACACGCAAAACGCCGTCATGGGCCAGTGATCGCGGCCGCTCAACAAATGCACATACAGAAGCTGGCCGGTGCGAGCATGCACGGACGGCAGGCGTCGCGCGGCGTCGCCCTGCGTCAACCGGCGGTAATGTTTTTGACACGCTACGCTTACGCCGTGCGACGGAGTATCAACCCAAACAGCATGGGCGAAATTCGGAATACGCCATAGGCCGAGATTCGTTTTCAATCGAAGCGGCGAAGCTGAAGTTGCGGATAAGAGCAAACCCGGATTGTAGGTTAGCGTGCCGAGTGAGTCAAATCGGAGTGCGAGATCAGCGTGGAGGAGACATATTTGACGCGAAGCCGCATTGCGTAAGCAAGCGGATTTTTGAGCATCCGCGACCGGGCCCTCACGTGCCGCGGTTGCGCTTCCAGACCTTTTCAGAACGCGTTCGCGGCGTGCAGAGGCAGGCGTACCTGGAAACACGTATCGCCTGGACGCGACGTAAACTGCACATCGCCGCGATGCTTTTGGACAATGCGGAAGGCTGTGTCCAGTCCGAGACCACGTCCCGCGCCGACGTCCTTCGTTGTGAAGAAAGGATCGAATACACGGTCCTTGATTTCGGGCGGGATTCCAGTCCCGCTATCGCGAATTTCAACCAGCGCCATCCCTGCTTCCTGCGTTGCGCGTATGCGCAATTCGCCACTGCCGTTCATGGCATCTACCGCATTTTCAATTAGATTTGTCCAAACCTGATTCAACTCGCTGCCATGCGCCTGGATGCGTGGCAGGGATTCGTCATACTCGCGGATGACTGTAATGCCCTGATGCAGCCGGTGCCCGAGAATCGAGATGGTGTCTTCAAGGCCGCTTTGGACGTCTATCTCTTGAGCGGGCGCCTGGTCGACGAAAGAATATCCCTTCACCGCGCTCACGAGATCGCTGATTTGCGCGGCGCTGGTCCCGATGCCATCGATAAGCGATTCAATTGTCAGCGCCGCCGCAAGCCGCGTGAACACCGCTTCCACCGACTCCGGTAAAAAGCAGGCGGCTACATCGGCAAGTCGGTTCGCATCGACTCCGGCATCGACAAATACCGGCGCCAGTTCCCACGGCCGCGCGATGTCCATCTGCTTCAGCCAGACGGAGAGCGTTTCCACGCGATCACTGCGCTCCAGGCTGCCAAGAGCGGGAGTCTCATGGCCGAGGCGAAGCATGATGCGCTCGAGTTCGAGCAGACAACGAAACTGATTGGCGTCAAAGCCATGGTCGGCCAAAGCCTGATTCGAATCCCGCAAGCGGATCGTCCATTGCCGAAGGTCGTAGGCGGATCTCTGCGTGGCCGAGGCCGGATTGTTCAGCTCATGCGCCAGACCGGCCGCGAGTTTACCCAATGCTGTGAGCTTTTCCCGCTGTTCGACCATGCGCGTGTTTTCGCGGATGCGGTCCGACATGATGGCAACAAGCCGTGGCACGAGTCGAGGAATCTCTCGCAGCAGGTCGGGAAACAAGTCCCGGTGAAACTGAGCAACGCGCAGTCTCGTTGTCGCATAGGCGTTACCTGTATACCGGCGCAACCGCGAGAATGGAAGTACTCCGGTTGCCTGTCCCGCCCGGGCCATGAACACAGGCCATCCCGGCTGGCTGCTCTGGTATCGAAGCTCGCCTTCCACGATGAAGTTCATGGACACGACTTCCTCGCCCTCTCGCGCGAGCAACGTGCCTTCCTCGAACTCCAGATCGGAGACGTGCTCAACGAACCAGCGAAGCTCCTCGGAAGTGAGACCGGTGAACAACTCAAAGTTTGGAAGAATCTCGGAAAGAGGCGTTCTCACACTGGACGGGGAGGTCATTGCTGTGGACATCGGAGGAGCGTCCGAACGGCGCTTCTTTCAATCGTACCCTGAAGCGAGCCAATCTCCGGCTGGAACTGAACCAGATATTTGCGGTGCGGGAGGTGTCCGCTTCGGGACAGTTATCTTCGCGGATGGACACCATTCACACGGCACTCCGGCAACGCCATGCCGCTAAGTGAATGACTCTTATGACCCGGGCGACCCCGCGTTTATGGCGCTCAACGTGTTCACAAATCATGTCATATGCAAGGACTTGCCGCCGATCTTCGCCAAAGCTGCCGTGCGTTGTTGAGGACGCCGTCCTTTCTGATATTTACCGTGCTCGCGCTGGCTTTGGGAATCGGCGCGAATACCGCGATTTTCGGGCTAGTCGATGCCGTTCTGCTCCAGCCTTTGCAGTTTCGGGATTCGGCGCGGCTCGTCGAGGTCTGGGAAGATGCGTCGTTCATCGGCTTTCCCGAAAACACGCCTTCGCCCGGTAATTTCGCGGAATGGAAGAAACGCAATCATGTTTTCACGGATATGGCCGCGCTCAAGGGCGACATCTTCGCGCTGACGGGAGACGGGCCGCCGGAGGAACTCGAAGGCAGCCCAATTACCTATAACCTGTTTCCGTTGTTAGGCGTTCGACCGGCTCTCGGCCGCAATTTCCTGCCCGAGGAGGACCGGCCAGGCGGCGCCCTGGTGGCGATCATCAGCGCGTCGCTCTGGCGGCAGCGATATGGCTCCGATCCATCTATTGTCGGCCGCACGATCCGGCTGAATAGCGCGCCCTATCAGGTGGTGGGCGTGATGCCGGAGGGGTTTGCATTTCCGGAACGCTCGGATATTTGGACGCCGTTGGCTCTATCATCGCGGGATCTTCAAAACTTTGGCGGACATTACCTTCGTGTTTTCGCGCGACTAAAGCCAAGCGTTACCGTAGCTGCCGCGTCGCGGGAGATGTCCGCGCTGGCAGCTCAACTAGCTCACGAGCATCCTAATGAGGACACTAATATCGGCGCCCTTGCGGTCGGCTTGCGCGACCAAATGGTGGGCGATATGCGGCTGGGCTTGCTGGTTCTTTTGGGCGGCGTCGGTTGCGTGCTGCTGATTGCTTGCGCTAATCTCGCCGGTCTTCTGCTCGCGCGCGGCCTGGAGCGCCGGCGTGAACTGGCCGTGCGGTCGGCGCTCGGCGCCGGGCGCGTCCGCCTCATCATGAGCGCCGTATTGGAGAGTCTTCTGCTCGCTTTTACGGGTGGGGCCTTGGGTCTGCTGCTAGCCGTATGGGCTTTGCCAGCGCTACACCGGCTGATTCCTCTGGCGCTAGAGGGTTGGGCAACTCCTCATCTGGATTGGCGGCTAGGGCTGTTTACATTCGGGATATCGACGGTCGCGGCGGTCCTGTTTGGTGTGTTTCCCGCGGCGAAAGCCTCGCGTGTCGACCTGAATAGCGCGCTGCGCCAGGAAGGCCGGTCGATTGCCGGCGGTCATCAAGGCGCACGGCGATATCTGGTCGTCGGTGAAGTTGCGCTTGCCACGGCGCTGGTGGCGGGCGCCGGATTGTTTATCCGCACGTTGTGGGGGCTTTCCCATGTCGACCTTGGTTTCCGACCGGATCATGTTTTAACGCTGCGAACCAACCTTCCGGTGTCGCCGGGAACGCCCTACGGGAAGTTTGAGGCGCGTGCCGGCTTTTACCAGGACGTGTTGCAAAAAGTGGAAGCCATTTCGGGGGTGATGTCCGCGGGCTACACGACGTTTCTTCCGTTAACGAACGACGGTGGGACCAGTGGATTCACGGTTGAGGGGCGGCCGCCGTTGCAACCCGGCCAAGTGAACGACGCCAACCACCGTGTCATTAGCGATCGTTATTTCCAGACCATGAGCGTAAAGCTTGTTGCAGGCCGCTTTTTCAGCCGCTTGGATGGTCCTGGAACGCGCCCCGTCGCCATCATCAACGAGGCGATGGCGAATCAGTATTGGACAGGCGAAAATCCGCTCGACCATCGCTTCAAGCTGGATGAGAACGGTCCGTGGATCACGACGATCGGAGTCGTGCAAAACGTTCGGAATCAGGGTATTGAACGCCAGCCTCGCCCCGAGATGTATTTCCCTTGTACGCAGCCCGTGGCGTCGGCGGGGTATTTTACGCCGCGAGATCTTGCCGTTCGCGTTGAAGGCGATCCTTTGCGATTTGCGTCCGCGGTGAAACACGCAATCTGGTCTGTTGACCGTAATCAGCCGATATCCGACATCCAGTCGATGAGCCAACTCGTAAGCAACCGGCTTGCCGCGCGGGACATGCAGGTCAAACTATTGGGGGCTTTTGCGGCGATGGCGCTGCTGCTCGCCTCCATTGGGTTGTATGGCCTTTTGGCGTATACGGTTGCTCAACGAACTCGAGAGATCGGCATTCGGATGGCGCTAGGAGCCCAAAAACGGCAGGTGCTCCGGACGCTGCTACGCGATGGCTTGCAACTGGTTGGCATGGGTTTGGCTGGAGGTCTGATTTGCGCATTTCTGCTGCAACGAGTATTCCGGAGTCTGCTCTTCGGCGTGGCGTCAACGGACCCACTCACGTTCATACTGACCGCCGCCGTTCTTCTGGCTGCGGGGCTGGCGGCGTGCTACGTGCCAGCACGCCGCGCCGCTTCCATCGATCCGGTTGAGGCGTTGCGGTACGAGTAGCTCATGGTCCTTCGGGCCACAACGAAGGATGAAAAGAGGATTGAACTGGAATAGATTGGATGAGCCGTGTGGCGAGAGAGAACGACTCACTCTGGCGCGCTTTTTGAGCCCGCGTACGAGTATGATCCGGACGCTGTGACGCACAACAAATGGTTGCCTCCGCAGCTTGGAGAGCACGCGTAGGAGAATGTTTTTCTTGCGGGCGCGGGACGCCCGCAAGAAAAACATTCTCCTATCTTAAGATCGCGCCGGTGGCCGGCGCCTGAGTTCGATCAGCGAATTGTCTCGTCCTCTCCCTCCGGCTCGTCCATCGACTCCAACTCTTCCGCGCGTCCTGTATAACGCTTCAGGACCCGGATTGAGCCTCCCGCGCTGAAACCTGCGGTACGCAAACGCCGGAAAGCGGAGGCCAAATGTTTGTCTTCCGAAAGATATTCCCGAACGTTCTTCCCTCGGAATTTTCGCTGTAGATACTTCTCAATCAGGTCGAGTTCGTCGGTCTCGGCGTATGTCTGGCGGACTGCATTTTCGGCGATACCCGGTGAGACGCGCTTTGCCCGTAGATCCGCCAGCACCCGCCGCGCTCCCAGCCCCTGGCCCTCAAGCCGGGCAGTCGCATACGATTCGGCAAACCGGATGTCGTTCAGCAGGCCATAATCCTGCAATTTCTTCATGGTTCGATCGAGAGCGGCGGGAGTCTCCGCTCTGAGCGCCAGCTTTCTCCGCAGTTCCGCGGCCGCATAAGCCCGTCCGCCAAGCGACCGCAAGGCCAATTCCCAGAGTTGGTCTTCACCTAGCTTCTTCTTTGGTTTGCCCGGCAGCCTCATGGTTTCCAGAAACGTTTGCGAGTCTAACACGCTCTTACAGGCGTAGAGAGCAAGCGTGCTCGAAAGGGATCCCGTCGGACGGAAGCTGGACTCGCTTCTTTGCCGTTCTGCTTTGGGAATCTGCTACGGTGGCCGCCCACGCTTCGGGTACACTTCAAATAAGGCATAGTTGGAGGTAATTCAATGGAAGAGAAAAATGGGTTTGGCTATTTTCTGCTGGGCCTCGGGTTGGGCGTTGCAGCGGGCGTTCTGATCGCTCCGAAATCCGGCGCCGAGACCCGCGAATTTTTGAAATCGAAAGCCGGGGAGAGTGGAGATTACCTCAAGTCCCGCGCCAACGAGAGTACGGATTACGTGAAGCGGCGCACGGAAGAGGTTCGCAATGCCGCCGGCGACGTGTTGGAGCGCGGCAAGCAGGAAGTTAACCGCCGCAAGGACAACTTGAGTTCAGCGGTGGAAGCCGGCAAGCAAGCTTACCGGGATGCGGTCTCCAGTTTTGAAAAGTCACCGAGCGGTGAGGGCGTCTAACTAGACGCCCGCTCCGCCTCTGTTGGGCGAGTGAAATGAGGTCATAGGAGCCCATGGATCCGACTCTGCTTCTTATTCTGACGGTCTTCGTTATTTTGACGGCGATCGCGATGATTGCTCAGGCGTGTGCGCTGGTCGGCGTACTTTTTGCCGTCAAACGCCTGGAGGAGAAGGTGAACGGCTTCCTGCCGGAGACTACCAAGCTGGTGGAACTGGCAAAGCAAACTGTTTCCGAGACAAAACAGCATGCCGCCGAAATCAGCAATCGGGCCATCGTGATGCTCGATATGAGCAAGGATCAGCTTGCGAAAATTGAGGGCTTGGTAAGCGACGCGACCACTCGGGCTCGGGTTCAGATTGAACGGGCCGAGATGGTTCTGGACGACGCCATGAGCCGGACACAACAGACTGTTCATGCCGTTCAGCGCGGCGTGCTTTCGCCCATTCGCGAGGTCCATGGCGTTCTTTCCGGCCTTCGCGCCGGCATAACTGCCCTTGGCCGGGCGAATCGCCCGACCGTCGATCACGCAACTTCAGACGAAGAGATGTTCATCTGATTCCTGCCCTTTGGTCCGATCTTAAGTCCTTAAACTCCGGCTTGGCTCGCAAGGTGCTGTTCGTAGGCGTTAAACGCGTGCTGTCGATTCCAGCGGCACGTCCACAAGGGCTCGGAGTTCAGCTCGAAAACCACCCATCCTAAGTTGCCGTCAGCGTCTGCTCCGGAAAATGGAGCAAAGCGACGCACCGGCAGGTCGCCCCATTCCAGTCACGGCTCTATGTTCGACTAGATTGCCGTACTCGCGCCGACACTACTGTTCCAGGACTGCGAAAAGCCCGCTTGCTGCCGCGAGGCGACTCCGTTTCGAGCTTGCGGTTCGGAAGTGCGCAGCCAAATGAGGCTCGTCCATGGTCGATACCCATTTTTCGGTTGACAGCATTAAACAACTATTTTAAACTGCTGTTTAATGTTGGCGGAAAGTCTCAAAACGAAGCGCAAAGCGGCACACGCGGAAGAGCCGGCCGGCGACGATACTCGCGCCCGGCTGCTGCAGGCGGCCGGAGAGGTCTTTGCCGAAGCCGGTTATCACGGCGCGACCATTCGCCAGATTTGTATGCGCGCCCACGCGAACGTCGCGCTTGTGAATTACCATTTCGGCGACAAGCTGGGACTCTACACGGAAGTGCTGCAACAATTGCTGCCGCAAACCACCGAGGTCGAGGCGTTACATCACGCTCTCGATCAAGACATTCCTCCGGAAGATATCTTGCGAACGGTTATTCGAACGCGGCTGCGTACGATCTGCGGCAGAGATCTGGCAGATTGGCGCTTCCAAATTATGGTTCACGAGCTCACGCGGCCGACTCCCGCTTTGGCAAAGATCATCAACGAGGTGTCGCGGCCGCTCTACGAGCGCTTGTGTGAACTGGTTGGAAGAATAAGCGGCTTGCCTCCCGGCGACGAGAAAACCCATTTGTGCGCGCACAGCGTAATGGGGCAAATCATATTTTATTTGCTGGAGGGGCCGCTGCTCGTGCGGCTTTGGCCGGGCCTGAAGATGAATCCTGAACAAGTAGACCGGATCGCCGATCACATAGCGGACTTTTCTCTCGCCTATCTTCGCGACCTAGGGGGCGCGCGCACGAAGGCCGCCGCGTCACGACACCGGAGCAAACGGACATGAAGGAGCAGGTTACGGCGAGCAGCCCCCGCACAAACAACTCAGAGAGGCCGTCTGCCCCCTCGGCCCTGGCGCCGCCCGCAGCTCGTTTTCGCCGCCGATTGGTTCTGATAGCGGCTGTTTTCGCGCTTGCAGTCGGCGCTTATTGGATTTGGAGGACATGGTTTGCGCAGCCGTTGCTGCCGGACAGTCTTGTGGCCCTCAGCGGCCGGATTGAAGGAGATGTTTCGGCGCTTGCCGCCAAAACGAGCGGGCACATTCTTGAAGTCCGTGTGCGAGAAGGCGACAGCGTCAAGGCCGGCGAGATTATAGCCGTTCTTAGTGATGAGCAGGTACGCGCGCGCGAGGAGCAAGCCCGCGCCGCAGTCGTGGGAGCGGAAGCTCGAGCCAAATCGGCGCGCGACCAGATCGCTGTGTTGCAAGAGCAGCTTCAGCAGAATCAGCTACAGGCAGCGCAATCTGAAATTGACGCGGAAGGCCGTGTCAGCCAGGCACAAGCGGATCTTGCGGCCGCGGAGGCGGACATTGCGCAACGTGAGGCTTCTTATCAGATTGCCTCTTTCGATAAAGAAGCATACACACGCCTCGCACAAACGGGCGCTGTATCCGAACGCCAGGGAAAGCAAGCCGCCGCCACGGCCGACCAGGAGGCGGCCGCAGTGGCCGCGGCAAAACGCCGGGTAGATGCGGCGCGGGGCGCCTTGACCATGGCTAAAGCCAATCTGCAGAACCCGAGTATCCGCGAGGCCCAGGTTTCCATCGTGCGAAAGCAGATTGCGCAGCAGGAGGCGGAAATCGCCAGTGCTCATTCCAATACGGAAGAAGCTCGCGCGCAATTGCGGGAAGCGGAAGCAAATCGCCAGGATCTCACGGTAGTAGCCCCGTTCAGCGGCACCGTGGCGACTCGCGCGGCCGAACCGGGAGAAGTCGTAACGGCCGGCACGGCAATTGTCACTCTTGTCGACTTGAGCAAGGTTTACTTACGAGGG
Source organism: Bryobacterales bacterium KBS 96 (assembly GCA_000381625.1). GTDB lineage: Bacteria > Acidobacteriota > Terriglobia > Bryobacterales > Bryobacteraceae > KBS-96. The sequence goes on along the minus strand of KB906767.1, from coordinate 2,495,069 downwards.
TTTGTGCCTGAAGGACAGATAGGCAAAGTCAAAGTCGGGCAACCCGCGCGTATCTATCTTGATTCCAGTCCCAATCAGGCAATCGATGCTTATGTGTCCCGCATCGATCCAACGGCGACGTTCACGCCGGAAAACACATATTTCCGCGACGAACGAGTCAAACAGGTGGTTGGCGTCAAGCTCCAGTTGAAGGCCGCGCTCGGATTTGCGAAACCCGGTATGCCGGCTGACGGAGAAATTCTCGTCCACGGCGACACGTGGCCCGAAGGCCGTCGCAAGTGATGCACGAAGCAAATCAAGGTCGCGCGACATCCGAAGAATGTCGCGGCAAGGGATCGGAATTCCCTGCTATCCGCGTCAGCGATCTTTCGAAACACTATGGCGCTCTTAAAGCTGTACGCGGTATCAATCTGGATATCGCTGACGGCGAGATCTTCGGGCTGATTGGTCCCGACGGCGCTGGTAAGACGTCCACGTTCCAGGTCCTCGCCGGCGTCATGGAAGCAAGCGCCGGTTCGGCGACGATCTTTGGCCGCCCTGCGCGTGAGGCGCGCTTTCAAACCGGTTATCTCACGCAGACGTTCAGCTTGTACCCGGATCTGAGCGTCTCCGAGAACATCCGGTACATTGGCGATCTGCGCCGCGTTCCTCCGAACGAGATCGTCGAACGAGGCCGCCGCTATTTGCAGATGTTCGACATGGACCGCTTTGCGGGCCGCCTGGCCGGTCGGCTTAGCGGCGGAATGAAGCAGAAACTGGCGCTCGCCTGCGCACTAGTGCCTGAACCTCGCGTTCTTTTGCTCGATGAGCCCACCACCGGCGTCGATCCCGTTTCGCGTAGGGAATTCTGGGACACTCTTGCGCACCTGGCGTCGGCCGGCTTGACGATCGTTGTGGCCACTCCTTACTTGGACGAAGCCGAGAGATGCCATCGTGTAGCTCTGATGCACCAGGGCGTCATTCAGCAAATTGGTACGCCGGCGGAACTGAGGGCCAGCCTGGGCGCCAAGCGACTGGAACTCCGCACAGCGGATTTAGGCAAAGCCGAGCGGGTCATTTCTGAAATCAGCGGACCAAACAAAGAGATCCTCGATGTGCAACGCTTCGGCGACAGGCTCGACATCCTTGCCGACCGGCCCGATCGAGCGGAGCAGCTTCTTCAAAAGGAAATGAACTCGGCGGGACTTCCGATTGCGGAGGTGAGCGTGGGCGAACCAACCCTCGAGAACACCTTCGTCGCAAAATTGCGGAGTCTGGGCCAAGACGTTCCTGATACACCATTCCCGGGCCGCCATCCGCACGGGCAATTGCGCGGCCATATAGCAATTGGGGCGAGCAATCTCACAAAAAAATTTGGCGCATTTCCCGCCGTAAAGAATGTCGACCTCCGAGTGCGCTATGGGGAAGTATATGGTTTGTTGGGAGCGAACGGCGCAGGCAAGACAACCACTATAAAGATGCTGTGCGGCCTGCTGGAGCCCACGCAGGGAGATGTTCAACTCGCCGGCGAACGCACCTTACGCTCTCCGGAAGTGCGCCGGCGGATTGGGTACATGTCGCAGAAGTTTTCCCTCTACGACGACCTTTCCATTGAAGAGAATCTCAACTTCTTCGCCGGCGTCTACGGCGTGCCTGAGCGCGAGCGGGATGAGAAAAGGCGTTGGGTGCTGGCGTTCTCCGGTCTTGAGGGCAAGCAGAACCAAATCACCGGCAGCCTGCCGGGCGGTTGGAAGCAGCGCGTAGCCTTCGGCGCCGCCATTATGCACGAGCCGCATGTCCTGTTTCTCGACGAACCCACTTCGGGTGTCGATCCCTTGGCGCGCCGCGCCTTCTGGACCATGATTAACCGGCTGGCGGATGCCGGCACAGCCATCCTGGTGACTACCCACTACCTCGAAGAGTCCGAACAATGCAATCGTCTGGGTCTGATGGTTGCGGGCGAACTGGTCGCGGAGGGCAGTCCGAGCGACGTGAAAAACGAACAAACCGGACATCTGCTCGAATTTGTGGTCGACCAGCCTCAGCGTGCGGCGGATCTGCTCAAGGCGAGCGCCGAACGCTGGCGTGTTTCGCTATTTGGCGATCGGCTCCACGTGATCACGGAAGATGGCGCCGAAAGCGGTCTGCGATCGACAACCGAAACTCTGGAAGCCAGCGGCATTCGAGTCGTGAGCGCAAGGCAAGAGCGTTTTTCGATGGAGGATGTGTTCATCAGCATTGTGGAAAAGGCAAAGCAGCACGGCAAAGTGGCAGCCGAGGAGTAAAGGCAGGATCGATGAGACGCATTTTCGCGCAAACACGTAAAGAGCTGACACAAACTATTCGCGACTGGCGCACCCTTGGATTAGCGCTTGTCCTTCCGCTCGTGTTGTTGCTTCTGATGTCAACGGCGATTTCGCTCACCGTGAACCGCTTGCCGATTGTGGTGCAAGATCTTGACAGCTCGCCGGCTTCCCGCGATTTTCTGGACGCGTTCCGCGCCTCCGGCACGTTCTATGTAGCGTCTTTCCCGGTGGATATCCGTCCTGAAGAGGCGCTCACTTCGAACGAGGCGCATGCCGCTCTGATAATACCCGCGCATTTCGGACGCGACATGGCGCGCGGAATCAACTCGCCGGTTCAGTTACTCATCGACGCCTCGGATGCCAATACCGCGAAGCTGGTTTCGGGCTATGCGGGCCAAATTACGAGGGCGTACAACAAGCGCGCGGCGGGTTCGCAGCAGATTCAACTAGTCCAGACAGCGATACGGCTGTGGTACAACCCCGGCCGCTCGTCCAAAAAGTTCTATGGGCCGGGCATTTTTGTTTTGGGTCTGTCCATGTTTCCGCCCATGCTAGCCGCGCTTGCGATGGCAAAAGAAGGAGAGCAGAAAACCATTCTCCAGGTCTTTGTTTCCAGCATCTCGGCGCACGAATTCCTGCTTGGAAAGATTTTCGCGTTCATGGTAGTGGCTCTATTGGAATGTCTGCTTATGCTCATCCTGCTGTTCACGTACTTTGGGCTGAACCTGGTGGGCGATCCAACTCCGTTCATCGTAGCCACAATCCTGTACGCGTTTTGCGTGGCCGCGTTCGGAACCATGGTGGGAGCGGCCGTTCCGAGCCAGGCAGTAGCCATGCAAGCCGTTGCTTTTGGGGGCTTCCTGCTCGTGTTTCTCCTTTCAGGTTTGATGTTTCCGATCGAAAATATCCCCGTGGGTTTGCGCTGGATCTCCGATTTCATTTGGGGCAGGTACTACATCGAAGTGGTGCGCGACGCGTTGCTGCAAGGCGGCGGTTGGCCCGCGACCTGGTACAAAGTCGCGATTATCGGCCTGATTGGGGGCGTTTTTTACATCATTGGATGGCGCAAGATGCGCCGCATGCAAGTTGAGGCGTAGTCAATGCCGGCAATCATGGAAGGAATTGTCAACCACCGGCTTCGAGCGCTCATCCGAAAGGAGTTCGGCCAGATCCGCCGCGATCGCCGCCTGGCGCTGTCTCTGATTGTTCCTCCCACACTGCAACTCTTGCTCCTCGGTTTCGCCCTGAGTGCATCCGTGTCCAACGTCAAGCTCGGCGCGGTCGACGACAACAGAACGTCTGCAAGCCGTGAACTGATTGCCGTACTGAGCGAGAGCAGAAGTTTCCGTCTGGTCAGCTACTACGCTTCCGTCAATCAACTTGGCGATGCGATCAGCCAGGGCAAAATCGATGCCGGCGTCGTGATTCCGTACGATTACGCGCGAAATTTGCAACGAGGGCGGTCGACAACAATTCAGTTTTTGTTGAATGCAATGAATGCCAATACTGCGGCCATTAGCCAGGGCTACGCGGAGGGCGTGATTCAAACCTATAATAACGGGCTTAGAAACCAGGGACTTCACACGAGTTTTGAGCGGATCGTATCGTCGTCCATGAACAACCAAGGCCAGGTGCAATTGTTCCCCGCATTTCTTTATAACCCGGGCCTCGAAGATTCCTGGTTTATTGTGACCGGCGTTTTCGGGCTCTTGTTGATCTTGAACAGTTCGCTGGTCGCGGCCGGAGCCATGGTCCGGGAGCGCGAAGCCGGGACGATCGAACAATTGTTGATGTCGCCGGCCGGGGCTTCGGAAATTATCATTGCCAAGATTGCGCCGCTGTTTTTCCTCTTGTTCCTGATGTCGCTCCTGGCCGTTGGAATCATGAAACTCGCCTTCCACGTTCCTTTTCATGGAAAGTTGCCGTTGGTGCTCTGCGGGGCGGGTTTATGCATCTTGTCGGGCATTGGCCTCGGAACGGTAAACGCCACTTTCAGCAAGACGGCACAGCAGGCACAACTGATGGCCTTCTTTATCAATCCGCCGCTCTCCGCTTTATCGGGGGCTTTGAATCCCGTCGAGGCGATGCCCGCATGGATGCAGACCCTTACGGTTTTGAATCCGATTCACCATTTTGCAGCTATTGCCCGATCGAGCCTGCTGAAGGGGAGCGGGATTGCGGATCTCTGGCCCAATTTTGCCGGCCTGCTGATCTTCACACTCGTTCTCGTTCTGCTGAGTGTGTGGCGTTTTCGAAAACAATTGAGTTAGTTAGCAACTTTAGACGAAATGAAATTAGCAAGACGATCAGTAACTCATGTGGGTAGGTTTATTGTTGCCCTTTGCGTCACGAGCTGTGCGTTTGCTCAATTCCCGCCCGGCGGTAGTCAATCGCAGAGCAGCCAGGTGAATCAGTTGCCGCTCTCCGGACGGATGGGACAGGGCGGCTCCGTCACGGCGACGGAATCGCCGGTTCCGGGCACGACAACCAGTGTGGACACAATCAACCCTTCGATTCAAGTACAGGGCCCTTACGCGGGCAGTGTGCCGAGCGGCGCAAAGCTTCCATTTTCCGGCAAGCTTTCACTTAACGATGCAATCGAGCGAGGTCTGCAATATAACCTGGGCGCGGTAGGCCTCGCGCAAACTATCCGTGCAGCCCGTGGTCAGCGCAGAATCTCTCGAAGCGACTTACTTCCTAATTTGAATGGGATTCTCTCCGAAACGGTCCAACAGACGAATTTGGAAGCCTTCGGACTCCGGTTTCGGTCGCCGCTGCCCGGATTTGCCATTCCCACCGTTGTAGGTCCTTTCAACTATTTCGACCTGCGCGCGACACTTTCGCAAAAGGTGGCGGATATCACGGCTTGGAACAATTACCGTTCGGCCGTAGAAACTGTACACGCGAACGAATTCTCCGCGCAGGACGCGCGAGATCTCGTCGTCCTTGCAGTCGGAGGCGCATACCTGCAGGTGGTTGCGGCCGAGGCGAGAGTACAATCCGGCCTTGCTCAACTTAAAACCGCCGACGCACTGTACCAGCAGACCTCTCAGCAGCACAGTGTTGGATTAGTGGCCCAGATCGATGTGAACCGGAGCCGTGTTCAGATGCTGACGCAACGGCAACGCCTCCTGTCGCTCGAAAATGATTTCGCCAAGCAGAAAATCAACCTCGCGCGAATAACCGGGCTGCCGCCCAATGACCGGTATGAAATCGCCAACGACGTTCCGTTTGCGGCTGCGCCCGTGGCCAGTGTGGGCGACGCGGTAAAGCAGGCTCTTGAGCAACGGGCGGATATCAAAGCGGCAGAGGCACAGGTGCGAGCCGCTGAGCGAGCGCGTTCTGCCGCGCGCGCCGAACGCCTTCCTTCGCTCTCAGTGAGCGCCGATTACGGTGCGATCGGAACGAATCCGGCGCAATCTCATGGGACGTTTTCGGTTGTCGGCAGTCTGCGGGTTCCCATCTGGCAAGGCGGCCGCGTTGGCGGCGATATTGAACAAGCGGATGCAGCGCTGACTCAGCGGCAGGCGGAACTTGACGATCTTCGTAGCCGCGTGGAGGCAGATGTCCGGGATGCGTATCTCGATATCCAGGCGGCGGCGAGCCAGGTGGACGTGGCGCGTGAGAATCTCCAGGTGTCGCGGCAAAACCTCGACTTGACCCGGCAGCGTTTCGACGCCGGAGTTTCCGACAATTTGGACGTGGTGCAGTCGCAGGAGTCTGTCGCCAGTGCTGAACTGGATTACATCAATAGTGTGTTTGCGCATAACGTCGCGAAACTCAGTTTGGCTCGTGCAACTGGGCGCGCAGCGGAGGATTTTGCTCAATTTCTCAACTTGCAATGAATAGAACAAAGCGCCACGTTCCGGCGCTATCTTCGGCTGTCATCTGTTCCGCGCACCGTGAAAGGCAATTACGACTCGACTGGGCAATGATGATTGCGTTGTGAATGACGGTGTTGGCGCCCAGAGCGCTGCGCCGGAAAAAGCACGAACTCGAAGGCCGCAAGCTCGGCGGCTCAGGGGAGTTCCGCGAGCGTCTCATTCATTCGACCTGTGCCCATCGCAGGGCAAATGTCCAACCGGGCGACTACACAGTCTTTCCGCGATCAATTCGGAGAATGGACTTGAGAAGCCGCCCATGCATCTGATCAATCCCAACCTCTTTGTGGTCTCCGGAGGGCCAGGAGCAGCGTTCAGCAACGCCAGAGTCAAGATGCTGATGTGTGCTTATTGCGTGAGAATTCTGATTTGTTTCGTCATATGTTTAGTCGTCCAAGATTCACCTGAATTCCTCGCTGAGATCACGACGCACCGTCGATCTGCATCAGGTGAGTGCCATGAGTGATAGCACCTCCGGCACGAAGAGCACTCGCCACGTGGACGGTTTCGACAAGTTCCTGTTCGGTAGCGCCCGCCTTGAGGGCGCTCTGCCGATGCAATTCGATGCAGTACACACATTGCGTAGTGAGGGCGACGGCGATCGCCATGAGTTCCTTATATTTTTTGGGAATTGCTCCCTCGGCAAGCGCGGCTTTGTCGTAGGCCCAGAAAGCGTTGGTGGCCTCCGGCGAGTGCTTGGCGAAAAGGGGCAGTTTCTTTAAATTGTCCATGGAATGCATTGTTTGGTTCCTTTCAATTTGTTGGGTTTCGTTTTGACTCAGCCACGAGCCGCTATGATCTCGAGGTATTCGGCGGATACCTCAGTGCTGTTCCCGACGGCCCGATTGTGCCTGGACCACAAGCGGACAAGGTCGCTCCGCAGTTTTGCCTGCGCGTTGGCGTCAAGAGAGGCGAAGCGAGCGCCATCAGACCGTAATTGACGCGGAAAGATTCCACGACCGCATCCGGCGGGAACGGATAATTTAAGCGATACAGGGCTCATCCCGTTTCTCCTTCTGCTTCCTAGATGCAGCCGGGCTGGCCCGCAATTTGATCGCGAATCCCGGGTTCTTGTCACAAACGCCCGATTTCAGCGAAACTATATTGGATGGATGTGCTCTCGGGGGTCTTGCGAACCGTCAGCCTGCAGGGTGCGTTGTTCTTCCACGGAGAGTTCTCTGCACCGTGGTGCTTCCTCTCGGCACGGGCTTCCACCGCCGCACCGCAGCTTTCCTCTCTCGTGGGGCCCTCCCCGCCGGAACGGCTGATCATCTTCCATTTCCTGACCGAGGGCCGCGCCTATGCGAGATTGCCCAACGGCCGCCGCGAAGAGTTTGTCTCGGGAGACATCGTGATCATTCCGCACGGCGACGCTCACTTCATCGGCAATGGCTCGCCGGAAAAACCTGTCGATTCCTTCCGGATATTTGCCAAGCACCTGAGTGAGGGGCTCAAAGCGGTGCGCTTTGGCGGCGGCGGCGAAATCACCCGGTTCGTTTGCGGGTTCATGGCCTGCGAGCCGCGGCTCAGTGAGGTCTTTCTTGCTGGCTTGCCGCGCCTGTTGAAAGTCCGTGTCGGGAGTGAACCATCAGGGGCGTGGCTGGAACACTCCATTCGGTTCTCGGTGGACCAAGCGAGCGGATCGTCGGCGGGCAGCAGTCTGGTCGTGTCGAAGCTCTCCGAGGTCCTGTTCGTGGAAGCGCTACGGTGCTATGTCAATGCGCTTCCCCCTGGTCAGACCGGCTGGCTGGCAGGCACGCGCGACCGTGCTGTTGGCAAAGCGCTTGGACTCCTGCATCGGGAGCCCGCACATCCCTGGAACATCGCGGATCTGGCGCAGGGTGCAGGATTGTCGCGCACGCGGCTTGCGGAACGTTTCCGGCATTTTCTCGGAGAGTCGCCGATGGCCTACCTGGCGCAGTGGCGCCTGAAACTCGGAGCGGACATGCTGCGGTCCGGCGATGAGGCCGTTGCAGCGGTAGCGGGGGCTGTCGGCTATGGCTCGGAAGCGGCATTCAACCGGGCGTTTAAGCGTGAGTTCGGTTGTCCCCCAGCGCAATTCCGCCGCAAGCCTCACACCCACTCGGCCCAGACTGGCAAATCGGCACACGTTTAGCAGTCCCGCTGATCGAGATCCGGGTCTTTGCGCGCGCGAGGTCTGGTTCCGCAAAACGTAACGAGTGGTGACCAATGCTTGTCGGACACGTGGCGTTAGGCCTGCTGGGAAAGCGTGCCACACCAAGAGTGTCTCTCGGCGGCTGCAATAGCCCTTGTACGTGGCAGCCTCTGATGTTAAGGGGCTAAAGGGGCGAATATGGGTCTACAGCTTCTGGTTCGGCGCCACGGTGCTGACATTAGCATGGTGGAACAATATCGCAGGCCCGCCTCCTCCTAATGCGCATGTCGCAGGCATCACAAGTCTGGTATTCTTCACGCTCGTTATTGTGTGGGCTTATTGGCTTAACCCAAAACGTCAAGCGCCGCAAGCTTGAACCCACTCGACGTTCTTCTTGTGATACGGTCAGATCGATTCATTGAAAAAGGTAGTTCAAGCTCGCTTATCACGGCCAGAACACGCTACGGCAGAATGGCCCAACGGAGCCGATGTCGAGATTCATCTCTACGCCGATTCCCTGCAACGGGCCGCGAAGTGTCTCCTTGAACGGCTCGACCCGAGAGAGGACAGAAAGGCCGCCTGGGACACTGCGCCAAATATTTTGCTTTATCGGCAAGCGGTTGAACTTGGTTTGAAAGCTCTCGTGGGCGAAGGAGCGGCCTTCCTCAAAACGCCGACAGATCACCTCACGGTATACAAAACGCGGTCGCTACGCTGGCTGGCACAGATCGTGTATCAGATCATCGAGGGGGCGTTGAATGGCAGGGCGAATTCAAACGCGAAGGGATTTCCAACCTGGCGGAGTTCAGAGCGTTTATTGCTGAATTTGACGCGTTGGACCGGTTTCCTGCGCGATTCATTCTGACGAGCGCAGGCGGCGCCAGGGTATTCCCGAACGGCTTCGCAGATCTAATGTGCTGAGGTTGATCCCCAAGCTCGATGCGCTGCTGGCGTTGTTTGGTGCGATCGCTGACGTGCTTGCCGCAACCGGGGACTTGCTAAAGGATGAGACCGGCCAAGGAGCCAGGCCGACGATTCATTGAGCCGGGGATAGCACCTTCGCGAGAAGTATAAGGGCACCCACGGATTCCGGTGGAGGCAAATATTCTCGGATTTTCCGCATCATCCTGTTCAGCGGATTCCAGTAGATCGCCCGCGAATCAAAAGCTTGGCCTGTCGAGCATCAACGTCTTCAGGCTGGCTTGCTTAAAATCATGATCCGTCGTCAACTCCTCCGTCAAGCCGCGGCGCTCCATAACGACGAACGACAGACAGTCGGTCAGGCTCCAGTTCTTGTCGGGTCTGTCGCGATAAAGCTCGATAGCAGTGACCATCAACTCGCCTTGGAATGGCACTATTTCGATACGCGCATCTGCACGGATACGCAGACAGCTCGCTGCGGCAATTTGCGGCGTGCTCACGTCCGACATGGCGTTGAGCCATTCCAAGAGAACAGCCCCCGTTGTCAGGATCGTGCTCCTGGTTCGGATCACAAACTGATGCCACGCGATGGCATCGCGATGGTGCTGGTCCCGTTTCCTTGATAGCCCGATCCAAAACGAGATATCGGCGAAGTACGTGGCCACTACCTCGGTCTGTCCTTCTTGGAGCGGCCGTAGAGGTAATGATCGTGCTGATCGGCCAAATCGGTGGGAAGCGTATCGTTTTCGACCGTGTTGGCAGCGATCCAAGCCAGTGCCGATTGCTCCGCGTCACCCTCAAGCGGCTCGATGTGAATCCTGAGGCCTGATTCGGGCGAGGTCTAGCGGCTCGTCCGGCACTATGACCTTGTCATCGAAATGTGCATGGGCAGTCATGGCGGCTGCGATTCTTCGGTCTCTTTCAGCATGGCAGCAATGCCAGAAATGTTCCACCCTCATCGCTCCTACACCGAAGCCACGCGCAGGTGTGCAAACTCGGGCAAGATTGCGAATGGCCGAACGCTTCGTGGCAGGATCTCGCCAACTGCTGAATCCGTTCCGTGGCGCCATTTCCGAGGAACTCGGCGGCTTGGGCCAGATAGCAGACACGCTCGGGATCAATCCCATTAACCGCATGCACGTGAAATCGGCAGCAACTGGATCATCGGACAGAACGATGCGTCCGAAATTGCGCGCAGATCCGTGCAGCGGGCCATTGCCTTCCATCGCGATGATCCCGTCCGCAATCACGAACTGGACCGGAAGAGAGCGTTGATATCGAGGATGCTGCCATCGATGCCTCTCCAGTGCAGGACGTTCTTAGGCCAGCCGTACGCTGCTCCCGGCACGATGCCAAACATGAATTCCCGAGCGCAGGGCGCGATTGCCGGGCGACAACTCGATCAGCGTGTTCACAGCAACCGCGGTTGCCCATACACCGGGGCCGCTCTCCTGATCGACCGCCGGCCAGAAACCATCCGAGCGCTGATAGCTCATGAGCGCACGAAAGAGTCGCTCGTGATCGTCTTCTCCACTTTGTCACGTAATGCGAGTGAAGCAAAGCAGGTTGGTTCGGTCGCGAATTGCGGCGTCGTATAGCCGCAAAAGCCGTTCGCGAATTGCTCACTCGCAAGTCGCGTGCTCAACAGGTCAATGGCATCTGTCGCTGTGACGATCATGCGCAGCCCATTCAAAGGTCTCGGCAGTTTGATCGAATGCGAGCCCGCGTCGATCTCAGCCATGCGGGCGCGCAGATAGCCTGTGGAGTTGCTGGTGTACGCAGCGGCGCCGGCTGCGCAGCCATTCCGCTACTTCCATCCCGGAGAACCGAATGCTGGTCTCGATTTTGAAATGCGGGATCAGGTCGCGTTCCGCATAGCTGTACAGCGTTTTCGGGCTGAGCCGCGGAATGCGCGAAAATTCCTGCGCGGTGAGGAGCCCGCTCGCGTGCAGTAGCTGCTCGAAAACATCTGCGGTTTCCACTGGGGAAAGAGCCATGCGTGCGGTGGACATAGGTTTCTCTGGTCTTCGATTTCGCCTGCACCCGAGCGGGCGCAGGTCCTTCCTATTTATAGGGTTTATAGGGGCGTCTCGACGATTCCGGCAAAAGCAACGGCCGTGTCCAGACCGGCCTCAGGGGGAGAATCCGGACCCCGCGTACAGCCGACCCGGCTAACTGCTTGCTACCGTTTCCAACGCGACCGGGTTCCGTGCTATAGTGTGCCTGAAAACGGTTGGACATTACGGTGGATATCAGGGCAGGCATCACCCAGATTCAGTCTTCCAGGATTCTCAGGCTGGATTGGGTGTCTGTTTTGGTGTCCTTTTGCGATCGGAACAGGGAGATTCAATCGACACCAGGGACGTATAGACGGGGTTGGGAAACCGGCAAGTGCCCTGGAATGAGTTAAGTAGCTGAACCGGAGCGATGCGGGAGTAATTCAGCGGTAGAATGCCAGCTTCCCAAGCTGGACGTCGCGGGTTCGATCCCCGTCTCCCGCTCCATAGTTTCAGTAGTTTACAAGCCTCGGCCAAAATGCCCTACCTCGATTAACCTCGTTTGCGAAACACACCCATAAAATCGGCGTAAAGCTTCGCGGCTTCCGCCTTCCGTTCCGCGACCTCACTCTGGATGTACTCCTCGAAGTGGGTTCGCATCCCATGACCTTGCTGGTCGGCAATGATCTTGGGGTCTGATTTCCGGCGCTTGTGTAGCGTCGAGTGCGACCGGCGCAGTACCTCGAAATTGATCCAACCGAGACCTGCCGGCCGCAGCCGCGGACGCACGTATTTGCCCAGCAGGCTTTCTGGCCAAATCGGCTTTATCAATTTCGAAGATGGAAACACGCACGCCGCTGGATCGTTTACCGGTAGGCGCGAGATCCAGGATTGCAAGCGTTCCATGATTTCATCGGGAACCCCGACAATCCGGTCGCTCTTGGGTGTCTTCGGCGGTCCATAGGAACCCTTGTAAAAACTCCGTTCGATATGGATACCGTCTTCCGCCACGTCGCCACACCAGATCGCGAACGCCTCCGATTCCCGCATTCCCGCGAACATCACCAGATCGAAACACAATCGCTCACGTTCGTCCAGCAACGACCAGGCTTCGGCGTAGTGTTCTAAAGTGGCGACCCGTTTGGGAGCACTCGGCTTTAACACCTTCGCCGGCGGTTTCAGCCCTTCACTGACGTTGTTCGTCAGATAGCCTTCGGCTATTGCGGACTTACAGATGTCGGTGAGATAGAACCGCAGATGATTCAGCGTTTGGCGGCCAAGCCCCTGCTCCGCCTTCTTCTTTAAGAGAGCGCGCAGAAGGGCAGCGGTGAGCTCTTCGAAGCGAACTTCGCCGACATCAGCGACGATGTGTTTGCGAATCTCGCGCATACTCTCCTTCGCGGTGTTCTCGCGCCACTCTCCCGTGTCGAGTTTGATCGGGAAGAAAACATCCTCGACAAATCGCTCGAACGTTTCTTTGCCGAGACTGCGAAACGGGCTTTGATTCAGTGGGCGAACCAGGTCGTCCCGCATCATTTCAGCCTGTCTGCGGCTAATTTTGGTTTTCGGCCCCAGCGTTCTTGAAGTTTGCTTGCCGGGAGCGTAGTAGAACTTTACGATCCATCGCTTCTTGTCGGGCGATTCACAAAGTGAACCATGCTGATATCTCCTCGTTTTTCGTCTTTTGCTCATCAACGCACTCTTTCCGTGCGTCTCTGAAGCGCTTTGCGGACTCGATTTGACGATATCAGGAGGCGGAGAGTCGTTCATTTTCCCGCTGCCATTGCTCCAAGGATGCCTTCAGCACAACCCATTTGCGTTTGGCGACCTGCACGGTCGGCAGGCGAGGCACGCCGTCGATTTCGCCGCGGCGGAGGCGATGTGCGGTGGCTTTGCTACAGCCGATGAGGCCGGCGGCCTCGGTCAGCAGGAGCCATGAGCGCTGATCGGGCGGCGGCAATGACGTGCGAGTCCGCCGCTCGCGGGTTCGAGCGGGCGTTCGAAATCGATCATTCTGAGTCGCGGTGGTGTTCAGGGTTGCGGTAATTGCTGGGAGATTCTGCATGTGTCCCTCTGTATATAAGGGATTGGCAGAGCCGGCTCTCGACAGAAGTGAGCGAATTTTCTCGCCAGCGGCGTATCCGATTAGCTTGGCAAAAATCCCAAAGGTAAGACATTCGCGGGCTGCTCAGATCCATGCGTCGTTCGGCCTAATGGTCGCAAGATACTATATTGGCGCGTCAACCACATCCTTCGTATTAGTGGGTCCGCACCGTTTCCAGGCTATCTCGTGGGCCTCTTGCTCCCACACGTGCCCGCACAAGCCTAGTTCACTTGCCGTTTTCATAGTCACACGCTCAGGCGATTGCTCCGCAATGAACTCTTTATCAGAGGTAACGCGGTCAGTGTGAACCAAAAATGACCACTGAGATTAACGGCGCCGGCCAGCAGCACCACGCACTTTACTTTGACTACGCTCTTTTTGCGGCGGTTTTCGCCGAATGTCTTCAGACTGGGGTTTCACCTCTGCAATCCAATCAAGTAAACGTAGCACTTTGGGTGCGATACCCGACGTCAAAGCGGTAGCAGAACGGGTTCCCATCTGTTCTGCAAAGAAAAGCAAAGAGGAAAGCGGAACTGAGAAAACTTCGGCGTATCGAGAAAGCAAAGGCAAGGTAGGTTCTTTTTTTCCAGACTCGATCTCAGAGAGAAAAGATTTCGAGACGTTCAACTTGTCGGCCGCCTCAGTTTGCGAGAGATCGTGGAACACTCGCAGTGACCGTAATGCTGCTCCCAATTGTTCCATCGTCGTCCTCCCCACTTAGGTATTCTACTAAAAATCACGCATCCAAAACTGGATCGCCTGCAAACAAAGTTCGCTATCAGCGAACTTTGTTCTTGACTTGGCGAACTTGATATGGCAAACTCGATTCAGGTTCCGAGATGGGATATTGCGCATGTAGTTCTGGGCGTTTTACTGCCCGTGGGGGATCATGAGGTCCCCTCTCGCTGGGCGGCATGGTTCAGCAAGAATTCTAGAAATAGATCTTCTGTAATACCGTCTTCAGTTGGCTCCTCGCACTGGAGCCAACAATTAGTTCAGGGGTTTAAACCGTTGCTTCTATCCCGATTTCTCCGATAGCGCACCCGCCTACTGGCGGCTAAGGAGAAATGATTAAATGCAGAACCTGAAGCAGCGACCGAAGCGCAGAAGATTGCGCAAGTTACTTGTGCGGCCAGAGACTTGGAAATTCCTTGTCTTAGTCGCAAAGGCGATAGCGGAGATTATTGAAATCTTCCGGCGGTTTTTTTGAGCGGCGGGCCCCTGAACTTTATTGGTAATTAACTACTTGCATGATCATGCTATCGGAAGCGCTCAGACTTCTCCGTGTTTACAATAACCTGACGCAGTCAGATCTTGCCTCGCGCCTTAAGGTATCAAAGTCATATTTGTCGGAAGTTGAGAGCGGAAAAAAGAAAGCCAGTATCGACCTGCTGGAAAGATACTCCTCAGTGCTGCGCGTTCCTTTATCATCACTGTTTTTTTTTGTTGAAGAGCTTGATTCAAACAAAGCTACCGATCGAGCGCGCGGCAAGGTAGCTATGACCGCGCTTCACCTACTTCACAAAATCGCGGGTGCCTATGAAAGAGAAATGCTTGAAGAAAAAAAAGATTTATCCAATTAAGCAGTCACGTCTGTATAGGCTTCGAAGCAGAAAGAAGTTGGCAGATCTGTTGGGCACGTCTCTCCAAGAGCTAACGGCCCTGTCGCAAGAAGCCGAAGCCTATAGGGTCTTCGCCATTCGGGAGAACGGCAAGAGTCGTGTTATTGAGGAGCCAAAGCCGGCACTAAAGGCGATCCATGCAAGATTGCTGTCCCTCTTATCTCGAATAGAGCCACCGCCTTATCTGCATTCAGGTGTAAAGGGCCGCTCGTATGTATCGAATGCGAGCGAGCATACTGGACGCGGCCGCATTTTGAAAACGGATATATCCAAATTTTTTCCATCGACAACGCACCGTCAGGTATTCACCGGATTTTTGAGGGAACTATGTTGCTCAGGCGACGTCGCCAAATTGCTCGCTGATCTTTGCACATTCGAGGGCCACGTGCCTACGGGTAGCCCCATAAGCATGCCAGCAGCATTCTTTGCCCACAAGCATATTTTTGACGCAATGTATGTCCAGATGTCGCGTCGGAATATTAAGCTTACCGTATACGTTGATGATATTACGCTTTCCGGCCATGAGCTGATTCGGCTGAATCTTTGCCCGATCAAAAAGTCATTCAGCCACATCGGCCTTCGAATACATAAGACGAGATTTTTTTCGACGCGTCCCGCCTCTGTTACAGGAACCATCGTCTGGGGGCCTAATCTTCTGCTGCCTAACCGAAGGCACCAGCGGATTGGGGATGGCTTGCGGAGGATGGCTGATGAGCCCGACGAGAAAGAGCGCCTACGGCTATCGTCAATTCTCGTCGGACAAATCCACGAAGCAGCAAATATCGAGAAGAAATGCCGAGATCGGACCGGAAGTTATATTCGCCTCGTCGAGCGACTTCTCAGACTGCCTTCCCTTAAGGGCCAAACGACAAATGCTAACGGAGGCTCTATTGGCAGGCATCGTTTCGATGAGGGAAGGATGAAATGATTGCTTGGCTGCGCGCCGCGAGGTCGGCCAACTTTTACAAGAAACACAAACGGCTATCAAAAGCCTTCATTGTCGAATTATTTCGCGACATACGCCAAAATTCGGACTCACCATCGAACAATCTCTTCCATCATATAAAGGAACCCGTAGGGGGCGCAGCTTGGTCAGGCATATCATTCTTCTACGAGCGAGAACCAGCATTCCTTGATCTACCGCCAGCCCACAGTAAAGAACGCATTTGTGGCTTTGTAGTTCTCGTAGAGTATCGAGATCACGTTGCGCTTTTTAAGTCGAACCTGGATGTACCATCTGACTTCAAGGCTGAATATTTTCAGCGTGTTGGCAACGACAAAATAGAGGCCGCCATCGCAAGTGCTGATGCGACCTTCGAGCAGATTCAATTGCGAAATATGGCTACATCGAAATATGCGCTCCGCTCGAAGACATTGGAGGCTGACAATCTCGAATCGGTTGTTGGCCCGTCTGGAGCCAGCCGCTTTGTGCCGCGCGGATATCGCGTTCGCCGAGGCGAAGCCCACTACAGCGCCACGCCCAGTTCGGGCCGGATCTCTTTGCGATCAGATCGTGCTAACTGCGAGCAGCTAGTGCACTGGGCGGTGCTTGTCATCGACATGTTGAATGATGGGCACGCTCCGGCATCTACATTCATCCGGGCATTTGCCCGATCCGTAAGTTTAGATTCCATCTCACCAAATGTCTTGCCCACGTACATGGCTGTGGACGTGCCCAGGCTGACAGAAGCCCTATTTGAATCCGAGCCAATGCAACTCCTTCACTATAGTGGCGGGAATGCGGTGCTCCTGAATCAGGGTCAAATTAACGCCGTTTTGTCGGCGCTCAATACAGCATTTCCCGTGAAGAGGGTCAAAGGTGAACTCAGAATTATCCAGCCAGATACTAATCTGCAGATTGGCACACTCTCCATCGGAAAGACAAGGATTTCTCTGCGCAGATTCGCAATCCCGGACATCGAAAACCTTCGCATCGAACCAATAAATCGTGTTGCCGGCGAAGAGAAACCCGGTGTCCCCTTAAAGCGGTATATTGACCAAAACAACCTCTATACAATTTTATTTAGCGACGTTGCGATCGCTTACCTGGATGGCGCGCTATACAGGGATGACTCAATCGCTGACGGGCAGCAGTTCCTGTCATACATACGAACGGACCCTCGGTTAAAAGCCGCGACAAGTGAGAAGGGAATGTTTTCGCCGAGCCACGACGTTTTTGATGGAGAATCGATCTTCCGCGTTATTGTAGACAACATCGCCGCCCGAGATGAACTGCTAATCTGTGATGATCTCGGCGACGAGTGGGCAGACTTCATCGGCCTGGATGGGTATTCGCAGCCAAAAACAATCAGCTTTTATCACGCAAAACATGGTCAGCTGACCCTTGGCGCTTCGGCGATGCATATCGTTGTAAGTCAAGCAATCAAAAATCTAGGCCGCATAAAGCTATCATCCAATGAAATTGCGTCGAAGTTGCCCAAATGGGAACGTACCTACACAAACGATCACATCGAGACTCTGATCAATCGCGTACTTCGAGGTGCCGCAAAAAATATTTCCGAACAGATTCGTAGCGCACTTTCATCGCCGGATACAATTCGTCGTGTGTTTATAGTCACATCCTCATTGAGTCGAGATCAACTTGAGCAAAGTTTTGCTGCCCTCGGCAGCGGCAAAGCACCAAGCCCGCATTTCGTACAGCTCTATTGGCTCCTGATGTCGTACTTCTCGGCGTGTTCTGAGATAGGTGCTTTCCCGTACCTTGTATGTCAGCCATGAGCCTAATCGCTGTTGCAGTGCCGTTATCCTGTCGTGGCGCGCTGATCCGAGCGACAACCAACAGCATCCGCTGCGGCATTCAGCTGCGTATCCCTGCCGTTTCGAAGCGCCGCCGGGTCGAATGGCACCGCAATATCTGGCTCGACGCCTTCACCCTCCAGCCGAACGTCGCGCCAAGTCTTGTATTCAACAACGGGCAAAGCAACGCGGTAACCGTGCCCTACGCGGAAAGAGCCACCGCCGAGTAAGCGGCCAGAGCTTTTTGTTCCCACAATAGTCGCTAGTCCGTACTCCTTGGCAAATGCGGCGACCATCTCGGCTGAGCTCGCACTGTGTTCGTTCACAAGTAAGGTAACGTTGCCGTGGAATCGTTGCGGTCCTTTTCTTTCGGTGAATACTGCAACCGACCGGCCGCGCGATGCAAATCGCAGCACGAGGGGGATAAGACCCAACTTAGAATCGGGAATGCGGTCGAAGACCGGCAGACAGTGTTTTTCGAAATCCGTTCGTTCGATGTCCTTTCGGGTCACGCTATACCCAACTCCAAGCCGGTCTGGCGTTAAATAACTCATGACGCGCAAACATCCCATGCCTCCACCGGAATTTCCGCGCAAGTCGATGACAAGCCGGTCGCAATCCATCTCGCGCAGCGCTCGATCAATGTCCCGCGCGAGGTCCACACCAACTACGCCAGGGAACATGGCAATCTTCAAGTAGCCAATTCCGCCGGGCATGACGGTCCAGCTCGCCGGTTTCACTTCGACCAAGGGTCGATTCTTCTTCTTCGAAACGGGAACACAAATTCTCACAGTATCCGGTGCACCGCTCCGCCGCTCAATCTCGACAGCGAGGTCCTTCCCGAGCGCGAATGTGGGCATTTCCGGCGTTGTCCACGTCCTGCCTTGAATCGTGAGCAGCGTATCGCCAGGCTCTATGCCGGCCTTGTGTGCCGGACCGCCTCCATGAACATCCTGAAACACCCATCGATTTCCCTCGGCAAAGAATGTTGCCCCAATCGCGATCTTCGCCGAAGCGCGCGGAGATGATTCCGAAAAGAAACCGGAATGGCTCACGCGAAGCTCACGAATCATTTCATTCATTTGTGCTTCGAATTCGTCGCGCGTTTCGGCGTCAAGAATACGGGCACGATGCGAATTGGTGACCTGCTCCCAGTCCACGCCATTCATCCCCGGATCGTACAGCTTGCGTCGTACGGTGTGAACGGTTCGGCGAATGATCTGTTCGCGAATTTTTCGATTCAGGTCGTCGTGGCTCATCGGTTGATTTGAACGTTTTCTCCAGTCAAAACAAATCCGGCCCAGAGTGCCGGAGCCGCCTGATCGCCGTAACGCTCAATCAAGCGAAGCTTTGCCTGACGAAGCGCATAGGCGGCGAGGGCGCCCGCATAGAGTTTCGCGTAAAACTCTTGCATCAGGGCACGAGTGAAGAGGTCATTGGAGTCCCATAAGCTTGCCAGTACCGCCCTGCCTCCCGCCGCCAAAAACGGATTCACCAAGCTCATGTTTCCGCCGACTCCCAAGTTCTTGCCCTTCGCCGTATCGCACGCCGAGAGCGTGATTAACTGAGCATTGAAGTGACGTTGCAGTATTTCTCGAGGTTGCCATATGCCGTCTTCGCCGGCCTTTTTGTCGGACGCAAATACAAGCCCAGAGCGCGACGGAAATTTTGGATCGCTGAGCGCGTGCACGGCAAAGTGCAGAATACGATATTGATCCAGCGGCTCATTCTTTAACGCCGTTTCGCTTGCGTTTGCACCCGTAAGGATTTCCGCTCTGTTGCCAGCAATTTTCCCGATTGACCGAACCTCCCAGGTTGCCGCTTTCAATTCAGGAAATGGTTTGGCTTCAACATGAGACAGGTCACCGCGCAACGCCGGCACTGGGCTGTCCGTATCCGCCGGACCCGATGCCACCGCCAGCAAAGGCCGCAAATTTTGGCCTTGCGGTCGAGTTCTAATCAAATACAACACGGTTGCCGATGGCGCATACCAGATCGTTCGGCTCGTAATTAGCATTTGACCCTGATCGTCCGCAAGAGTTTCAAAGGGAACTCGATAAAGTAGCCGGTCCGGGACGATGATCAGGTTTGAAAATGATCGCGCGGCCTGCGGCAGAAGTGCATGATAGAGGTCCCTGCCGGTTGGGGTGGTATTGGCATTACTTGCTATTGAAGCAAGGTGGCGCTGGATCAACTTTGATAAGTCTTGTTCGGGCAGCCGGGTGAGTGTGGCCTTTCGTCGCGAAATAACCAGGCAATATGCCGAAGAGGCGGACGTAAAGTATTCGAGTACGGCTTCGTTTGGCTTCAAAATACGCTGCAGTTCTGCCAGTCTGACTGGATTTGCGTGTAGCAGTATCCGCCCTCGAATGTCCACTTCTGGTCCGCGCTCTGCCTCTGCTTCGTCCAAGTCCGATAGAAGGCGTCGGCGTATTTTGGGGGAGCGAGTTTGCAGAAGAGCGAGTTGCAACTCGGCAATGTGCTTTTCTACATCCGTCGGTCGAGCTGGTCGGGGAACTCCAGAGAGAGGAATTGCCGTGAGTGAATCGGTTATGGACCGCGCTCTGATAGATTCCATCGCCGCAAAGGTGCCGGCCGAATTTTTAAAATGATCGGCGTGAAGTCGAATATGATCGGCATACAGATCATCTATCGACGCGATGAATTCAGCCGTTCCCATTAAGCTGCGCACATGCGCGATCACACCATCCGCAATTTCACTCCCCTGCTCAAAGAACGCGTCAGCTGTTCGAAAGTTGCCTCGCGCCGCTTGAATCCGCCCGGCCTCTGCAAGAGAAGCAGGCAAGAGCTCGCGATCATCCATGTCACGGCTCCGGTCGATGCTCTGTGTAATTGCCGCACTCGCTAACTTCAAATGCCCCTCCGCAAGCTGAAGTTGGGCCAGCATAAATGTAGCTTCAGCCTCGATCCTACTCGCTTGCGCCTGCTTCGCCAGGGCGAGAGCCTGCTCTAGTTGATGAAAAGCGTCCTGTCGAGATCCTCTGTCGATATCGACGCTTGCGTATTTGAGCCGCAACTCTGCCTGGTATCCGACGGCAGACTTGGCTTGAGCAATGTGAAGAGCTGTATCGAGCAAATTCGTCGCATCGTCAATCCGACCGAGACCGATTAAGGCGTCTACCTTGCCTGAATAGACCAGCATTGGATCTTGCATGTCCGGATTTCGTTGGGCTACGCTCAGCGCTTCATTGAAGTACGTCAGAGCCTGTGCGTATTTCTTCCACTCGACCATGCCATCGCCCATGAGTGCTTCATACCGGACGACCGAACCCGTGTCTCCGAGCCTTCCGGCCACCTTCAGAGCGTCAGACATGTTTTGCGCAGCTTTGAACGGATTTCCGGAAAGAAACGCAATGATTGCCAGTTCGCCTTTGGCGCGATTTGCCCAAATTTTATTGTCGAACTGGTTCGCAATCGACTGAGCTTCGGTCCAATCGCGCAAAGCAAACTCGGGGTCCAGGTCGAGATCAACGTCACCTTTAACCGCCAGGCAACGAAGGCGAACCCGAGGGTTACGCTGGACTATTGGATCGTCCAATAGCGCTGCAAGCCGGCGGGATGCCTTGAGTAGTGGCGTTTGAGGCAACTGACCACGCAGTCGGCTGATTCGTGCGAACATGGCATCCTGCTCATCTCCGGCCGCGCTGAACTCCCGTTCCGCCGTCGCGTAGAACGGTGCCGCCGCCGTCCAGTTTCGGAGAAGCGCGAGACGCTCGGCTTGCTTGAGTGCAGCTGCCGCTTCAGTTGTTCCGGCACTTAGCAAGGAAGAGGAGAAGAAAAGGCATATCGCGGACAAAAGCAAAACGCATTTCTTGCCAGCCCAGCGGAACCCCATCGAATTCCAGACGCGTATTGTTCATAATTATTTCAGAATTTCCACTCGAGGTGCGTGTACATCCGGATATAATGGCGAGCGAGTTGATCACCTCAAAGCAAAAAATGGATACGCTAAGGTCAGAACGAGATGCTCTCATTGCACACATTTGCGGAATCTGGCCGACTCCGACCAAACTTTTGCAGGAATCCGACGATCAATATCAATCATTGCCGTTGTGCATCGTCGACGCGGTGTATTCGATCGGTGTGCGGTATGAATCGACCCAAAGAACGGTTGATGATTTTTGCAAATGGTCTCATTGGAATTATCAACAAGAGTACACAGTAAAGGAATTCATCGCTCTCTTGGACCCCTTTTGCGGGGATTGGGAAAGACTTGCCGCCGAGGTGTTTCGAAATCGGCAACGAACATCTTCGAGATCGGGCATTCTGAAAGCTGAAGCTGTCTACCGTTTCGCCCGAGGATTGCAGTCTTGTGATATTAAAGGCCGTGCCGATATTCCGAAAGAGGTTAAGTTCGATCCGCCTGACCGCCTTGTTTCCGCAATTACAGCCATTCCTGGCCAGTCCAGTGGCATATCTCTGAAGTATTTCTTGATGCTGGCTGGGTACGATGGAGCCATTAAACCGGACCGCATGGTGGTGCGTTTCGTTGCCGATGCGCTCGGTAGAAACGATGTGACCCCGAATTTTGCAGAGACACTGGTTCTGTCTGCACATGAAGTCCTGAGATCCCAGACGCCGGGACTCACAGCGGCGATGTTAGACTACGGCATTTGGTTTTACCAACGAAAAAGGCCAACGAAAGAAGATCCCAAGCCGATCATCCGGGCCTCTGACATTGTGCGCTGCGAAGTCGTGCTCAAAGTCGGAGGCGAAGGTGGTTCGGTCACGCTTGTACGGCAACGATCTGCCAACGAGGATTGGCGGTTCGGGATCGAAACTAACGAAGCTGCGCTCTATGACATGCTTTCGGATGAGGACCGACACGGCATAGAATTCTCTTCGAAATCCGGGTACGTTCGCTCGTTTGAAGAGGCGCTGAATTTGCTCGACAGATATCCGTGGTTTAATTTGTATCCTCTCAAAGTCCATCCAGCATTCGTTGAGGCTGTTCTAGGTGAAGTAGGCAAGCGGGGCGGGCCGGCCGTCGAATTGCGTTGGAGGGAAGAGTTGAATAGGAAGTTAAATAACCGTTGACGAATCCGCGTTTCGGCACGATTCCATATCGCAACCTCGCGGCGCCGACGCCCAGTCGGCCGGAGCCAGGACGATGAGAGGTGAAACCGGCGTCGAGACGCATCTATCGGCCGTAATACGCATGTACAGTCACGAATTCGTGAGCAGCGGCGCAGACCTGTCCTTCGGGGCTTTCAGACCAACTTGCCGGCAGCGCAGCTTTCTTGAGGTCAGCGCACTGCTGGTTGACGCTGGCGGCCAAGGTCTTTCGGCTCGCTTGATTGGCCTGAAACCAATTGAAGACCGTGTTGCTGGAAGCATGATCTAACGGACCCGATCCAGCAGCCTGCATCTGCTGAATAATTTTGCTACCGGATGCTGAATTGGGAGCAGGGGAGCAACCCGCAAGGGGCAAAAGCACTGCAATGGCGAAACCAATTAGGTAACGAAATCGGCTCATTAACGACTCCCTTTCGATATTTTGCAAATTATTGCTCAAAAAGCAAGCGAGGTGAAGGAATGCTTTATTTCGGTCCGGCTGCGGTTTTCGCGGTCAGGTCGCAGGACACTACTGTCCAGTCCAAATCGTCCGACCGGAAGCCGAAGTAGTAGCGACCCGGCTGAAGGGCCGCCGTACTTAGGCTCACCTGAAGCGTTGTTATTCCATTGGACAGATGAGCTTGACCGCTGCCCGTTGCCACGGGAGCAGCAGCCAGTTCACGCAGGAGTTCGACTTGATAGCGGCCCTCCTGGCTCGCGACCGGTAGCCGGATGGTTAGCTTCAGATCACCTATCGGCAAAGTGAAGTTAGGGCGGGTGGGCTGCTCCTCGCCTCGGAGGATCACAACCGGCGAGAGATCGAGATATGCGGAAATTTCCTGCGGAGGCGAGGACCGCACCAAAAAGATCCACACGACGACAATTACCGCCGCGGCTGCAAGTGCTACAGTAATCAGCCTGTTGCGGTGAGCTCGGCGCTGTGTCGCCTTAACTTGCTGACGAAAATCGAGAAATTCGCTGTAACAGGGAGAGCAGTGTGTGACATGATCCCAGTCGGGATCATTCTCGGAAGGCAATTCCGACGACGCCAGGCGCTTTAGTACGGTGGCGTCGGGACAACCCCGACGTTCAGGATTTGGAAATCCACGCAGGATGGCTTCCTGCACGATTTCCTTCGCTTTATCGAAAGCCCTCCGCGCCTCTTCATCTGCCATTCGTCCCAGTCATTATAGTCAGCAGCAGATTGCAATTTACAGCAGGCGGGCGGTGCGGCGAAGCTGGCGCCAGAAACGCTGAGAGGCTGTGTTTCGGGATTCTCCAGGACGTGGGGTGATCTTCAATTCGCCTTCATCGAACATGGCCGACCGCAAAGCCCGATTCACATCCTCCAGTCCGAGCTCAGAAAGCCGTTCTTGAAGGCGAATTATGAACTCGCGACATTCAACTTCGCTCCCCCAGTTGTGCGGGTCGCGCAGGGAAGCCAGAATATGTTCGAGCAACTCGGATTCCATGCCCTTGCGGGCTCTCGCACTTCCGGCGCGCTTGTCCAGAGCCTTCCACTTTGCATGTGCGTAGACCCGGCTGTGAGGGCGATTCCCTACATCCTCCCCGTGTGCCGCCCACAATTCTTGAAGCGTTTCGTCGGCCAATTCGGACGAGCGCCATTCGTCAAACAGAACAATTCGCGCAAGTTGCCGAATGTTGCCGGCCACCCGCACCACACCTTGAATCCAGCCGTCGGCGATGCGATTCCCGCGATCGTCCTCAGTGCGAATACAGATCGGCACGATTCTGCTTGCCGTTTCTTCGTAATCCGCCGGAATCATTAAAAATGCCATATGCAGCCGCCTAAAAAATTTGGTCGAGGATGTCGAGACGAGCCTTCCTCAAGACCTAATATTTGAGGGCCGGCGAATGAACCTTTACAAGATCCTATATCACAACAGGATTTTGATGTAAATGCCGGCCTTCGTGTTTCCAATTTTCCGATTTTCGGTGATGTATGCGAAACGCGAACGAAACCAGACCAAACCACACACCGTTGTCCAACAAAACAGTCACGCGTTCATTTTTCGCCCGTTTTTTTGTTCGCAATCACTTGCAGGAGCCCGAGGCTACGACGGAGTGCGCGGACGTTCAGCAGATTATCGCTGAGGGGCATCGCATCTTCCCGAATTTCTCGGCACGCAATCCATGGATTTTTAGCGATTCCATACGGGGCCGGGCCTGGATTTTCCTCGACCCGGACACCTCGAAGAGGTCCAGTTAGGAAGTCAAAGAAAGGAATTCTCGTTTTATGCGGAACATTATCCAAAGGTCGGCAACGCGCGTTGCCAAAGCACCCACGCCTTACGGCCTGATACTCCTGTTTGCCGTTGCTGCAAACGCACAGACCGGGTCGCTTCAAGGCATCAGCTCAACCGTCAGCACATTTGTGACTTGGTTGCGCATTCTCGCCGGGACATTGGGCGTGGCGGCGATTGTCTGGGGAGGCATCAACATGTACTTCTCAGACCTCGGACGCGGCATGGCAAAGGTTGTCGCCGGTCTCGTCGGCCTGATTATTGCCGGTTACGCGCAGTCCATCGTTGACACGTTTTTTACCACTACCTCGTAGTCGTCACACCAGGAGCCATGCAGAGAAGGACTGTAATTCGAGCGCTAAATCGCTCGCCGTTAATCTTCGGGATCGACTGGAAGATCTATTTGATGATTCTGTTTCTGGCCGCCGTGTTCTTCCTGACCATCTCGAAAATCACGGCGTTCGCGCTGTTATTTGCCTTGTCCCTTTTCGGTAGAACGGTCACGCGGCGCGATCCGCAGGTTGCGCTGCTCTGGGTAATTTCGCTCATGCAAGGCGGATCGTATGACCCGGCGAAGTATCAGGGAGGACGCGGCGCATGACCGCCCGCAACCTGCTCCGCGATTATCAGGTCTCGCGGCCTTTCCATCGCACCGTTCCGGTCCGGTACTTCGCGACAGATGAAGTCTTCATTACCAGGCAGGGCGACTGCGGAGTAGTTCTGTCACTCGCCGGGATTGACGACGAGTGCTTGACCTTGGATCGGCTGGAATCGGTCTCGCACGCGTTGGTTGCGGCTTTCCGTTTGTTCGACGAACGGTTCCGGCTTTATCAATACCTGATCAAAACCGGATTGCCGGACGTCCCGCGCAAGGAGAGTTACACAAGCGCCACCGTTGAGCAAGTCATTCAGGAACGTGCCCTATTTCTGAATGGCAGGCTCAGCCGGATAGACCTTTATCTGGTCATCCTCTATGAGCCTCCTGTGATTCGACGGCAGCGTGGTGCTTCGGATAAAAATCGCTCCGAGGATATAACCAAGCTTCTGGTGACAGCCAGATCCTTCCGGCAAAGCCTTGAAGACCTATTTGCGCTGCGAATTCTGAAACAGCAGGAAGTCTTTCGGTTCTTCCGTTTTCTGTTGAACCTCGACTGGCAAAAAGCCGGGCGAGTGCCGCTGAAGTCTCCGCAGATGGTTGACTATCAGGCCGTGGCCTCGCGACTCAATTGGGACCGCCAGGGACGGCTGACACTCGATGAACGCAAACTCAAGCTTCTCAGTCTGAAAGAACTTCCGAGCTTTACCACAGCCAATCTGTTTCGCGACCTGGCGGGGATTCCCGCCGATCTGGTGCTCTGGAGCGAATGGAAACGCAATCAGAACCCCCAACTCCGTAAGGCGGTGAGCGAAAAGCGCCGATTTCTATGGAATTTCAAGCGCCTTTCGCCGGGCACCGTGCTGGCACAAGCCACCGGCCGGGTTCAGGAGATCGATGCCGATCTGGAAGACGATTCGGCGCGCACCATCATTCGCGATCTGAAGAAGGCGTTGGTCCAGATCGAAGCTGAGGGCGGCTATTTCGGCAAGTATTCTTTTTCGCTGTTATTGCATGGAACCGATCCTCAGCAACTTGAACATGCCGCAGCCGAAGCGCATCGCGTTCTGAGCACTTACGAAGCAGAGGCAGTCGAGGAGACTTATGGAGCACTGGCCGCATACTTCGCGATGCTGCCGGGCAATCACCGGCTGAACGTGCGTCGGCTTTGGCTACAGAACACGCATTATGCGGACCTTTCGTTTGTGTATGCGCCTTACGCCGGAAGCCTGCAAGCGCGCGAGATCGACGACGAGTACCTTGCGGCGTTAGAGACACGTCAGGGCGTTCCGTTTTTCTTCGATCCTTTCCATAACCACTCGTTCGGGATCTCAATCTTTGGACCGCGCGGCACCGGCAAGTCGGTGCTCGGCAATTTTCTTTGCGCACATGCGCAGAAGTACAACGGCTACACCTTTGCTTTCGATATCGGCGGTTCCTTCGAGGAAAACGCAAGACATTTTGGCGGCTCTGTTCTGAGGCTTACGCTCGAAGAGCAGTCCTTTTCGATCAATCCATTTTCGCTCGCTGATACGGCGGACAATCGCAAGTTTCTGCTCAATTTCTTAAAACTTCTGATGGGATCTGGCACTTCCTGGTCGCACAGTGAAGAGAACCAGCTCGCTGAACTCATCGCAGGTTTGTATCGTCAATATGCCGGGACGCCTTTGCTGCGGCTACAAACGCTTCATGCGCTGCTTCCAGTGCATTTGAAGTCGCGGCTCAGCAAATGGGTGGAAGGCGGCCCGTATGGAGCGCTGTTCGATCATCCGGCCGACACGCTGACACTCTCGCAGTTCGTCGTGTTCGACATGCAAGGCGTAGAAGAGCACGGCGACGTTGTGCAGCCTTTGCTGTACTGGCTGTTCTACCGCATTCAGAGCGTGATCACCGATCCGAAGCTGGCCAGCGCGTTCAAGCTGATCGCCATCGATGAGCTCTGGAAGTACCTACAGAACCCCGAAGTAGCGGACTTCGTGAATGCCGCAATCAAAACGGGCCGCAAACACTTACTCGGCGTGCTGTTGATGACGCAGTCGGCGGGCGACCTCGGAGCGCAGACCGAGCTCATCCGGGACAACTGCAAGATGACCATGTTTCTTGCCAACCCGAACGTAGACCGGGCTCAGTACGCACGGCTCTTCGACCTGAATACGAAAGAGCTCGACTTGCTGACCACCCTGCGGGCGCGTGAAGTGCTGTTGAAAACGCCGGATTATTCGAAAGTTTTGAAGTTAAATCTCGATGCCAAGAGTTACTGGCGGTTCACCACTTCAGGACTGGAACGAGTGAAGCGGCGCCAGGCGATCGAAGCACACGGCGAGCAGGCAATCGAACTGTTGGCGTCAGGAGCCATTTGAGGAGGGAGGGAATGAGAAAAGAATTCGCGCTTGTTTGCTTACTGGGGACGGCGAAACTCTTTGCCGCCGATAGTGCTACTCCGGCGGGCGGAGCCGCCGTCGCCCAAGAGAGCCGGACGATTGCCGTGCACGCCAAAGACGTGATTCCGGTGAACGCGCAGATTCACGAGACTACACTGATTGTCCTGCCACAGCAGGAGAAGGTCATGACTGTGTATTGCGGCGACAAGGATAACTGGGTGATCGACGGCACAGAGAACTTTGTTACCGTGAAGCCCGCCAGGCAAGGCGCACATACCGATATTCACATCCTGACCGATCATGCAAGTGTGTACACGCTGAGCTTCACCGAGGTATCGAACGTACAGGGCGCGGTCTCGGATGTGAAGCTGTTCCTGCAACCGGCAGACGACGGCAATCGGGTCCGGCTCCAGAAAGCGCCGGTGTTTGTGGATGCAACCGTGGCCGAGAGATACAAGCAAGAGGCTGCGGCGGCAGAAGGCCAAGCGGAATCCGCCCGGAAAGAAGCGCAGCAGAAGGCCAAAGCGGAAGCCGAACAGTTCCGCGCAAGCTATCCTGCGAAGCTGCAATTCGACTATTCGTTCGATCAGAGAGCGGCGGCGAAAGGGCCGTTCGAAGTGTCTGCGATCTATCGCGATGACAAGTTCACGTATATTCGCGCTACTCCGCAGGAAATACCAGCGCTCTACGAAATCAAAGATGGCAAGCCAAGCTTGATCAACTACGAGTTCGCGAACGGGCTTTATACCGTGCCGAAGATTCTCGATGCCGGTTATCTGGCGATCGGCAAACAAAAGATGAATTTCGCACGAGTACGCAACGGCAACTGAGTGGAATCCATGCCCGACGAAACGATCCATCAAATCGATTCGAGTTCCGCGCCGCAGGAGCCTGCGAAACCACCCTCCGGCCCGTTGAACAAACCGCTACTTGTGGGCGGCGTGATCGTTGCGTTGTTGGGACTGATTGGCGTTACCGAGCTCACGCGGCCCCGTCCCCGCAATTTGCAGCAAAAGAGCGCGGCGCGAACGAAAACAGAGAGCGCCCCGGCCAGCACTGTCGATATCACGAACTTCGAGCGGCAAACGCAACAAGAGGCTCAGGAAATGGCGCGTATCCAGGCACAGAAAGAGGCGTTACAGAAGACACTCGAAGCCGCGCAGCAAGGGCCGGTGTCAAATTTGACGAATGCCAATCCCTCCGCGGATCAAAGCA
This sequence comes from Bryobacterales bacterium KBS 96, assembly GCA_000381625.1. Lineage (GTDB taxonomy): Bacteria > Acidobacteriota > Terriglobia > Bryobacterales > Bryobacteraceae > KBS-96. The sequence goes on along the minus strand of KB906767.1, from coordinate 2,465,855 downwards.
CGGACCTCAATACGCTCGCGGCTTTACAGAGACAACAGCAGCAGCTTGCCGCCGCAGGATACTATCAACCGGCTTCTACACAGGGTGCCTCCAGCCTGGCAGAGCAGGATGCAATCGAGCGTCGCAAGAAAGAGGAGCAGGCCCTCCATGCGTCGAATGTGGCTCTGGATCTCCGAAGTGAGGGGCACAATTCCGTAGCGGACCAGGCCCCCGCGGCCGCCCCAGTAACCGGCGTTTCCCAGCCATTGAAAAATACCGCCGAGCAGTTGCCCGTTTCCGGCCAGCAGCAGGTCCCGAACACGCCGGAATCGAAACCCACCCATTACGATGTCAATTCCGCAACCGGCAAGCCGTACCGGTTGTTTGAAGGCTACATCATCGAAACCGTTCTGACCAACCGCATCAACGGCGTTTTCGCCGGACCGGTGAACTGTATGGTCACAACCGATGTTTATGCCCATGACAACCGGACGCTCTTAATCCCTCAAGGCTCGCGGGTTCTGGGCAAAGTCAATGCCGTGGTGAATGGCAACCAGCAACGGCTGTTCGTCGCTTTTCACCGCATCATCATGCCGGATGGGTATTCGGTTTCGCTCGATCAATTTACCGGGCTGAACCAGGTCGGCGAGACCGGAGTTCGAGATCTGGTGAACCATCATTACCTCCAGATTTTTGGCACTTCACTGGCGCTTGCGGCCATTGGCGGAGTCGCACAGATCGGGAATGGATATGGCGGTTACGGCTATGACCCGATGGTCGTCATGCGCTCGGGCATTTCGCAGAGCATGGCCGAGAACTCCTCCCGTGTGCTAGATCACTTTCTCAATCAATTGCCGACGTTCATCGTACGCGAGCGAGCCCGGATCAAGATTTATCTCGCAGGCGATCTTTTGATGCCCGCTTATCAAAACCATACGATGCCGGGCGACCTATGAGGACTTGGAATTACAGATCCGATCTCAGCCCAGAGCTGCAGCGCGAGCTGAACTACTTTCTGCGCGTGCGCAACCGTTATATGCGCATCGTGTTTGGGTTCTGGAAATTCGTCTTTATATGGGTTCTGCTGCTGGCCGGTGTCGCTATCGTCGCCGAGCTTTTAGGAGTGCTTTCGAGGAGGATTCATTAATGATGGCAAACCAGCGCCATCGCGTTTTTACAATCGCCGGAGTCATCGTGGTGACTACCGGATTTCTGTTCACGCCGCCCGCTAAAGCGATATTCGGCTTTGGTGATATCGTTTTCGACCCGACCGCCGTCGGAAAGCTCGTTCAGCAGATTCGTCAATACGAGCAGATGGTCCAGAGCGAAATGCAGCTTTATCAGACGACAAAAACCCAGTACGAAATGCTCAAGTTCAACCTGGAGCAATACACCAATAAGCAGTTCTGGAAAACGTGGGGCGTTGCCCTGTTGCGGAGCAACGTAGGTAATCGATACGGCGAGACGGCAGTATGGAATCAGGCGGTGAACTACGGCCAAGCTGTGCCGACCGCTTGGTCGCTCGCCACGGTGCCAGTCCAAACGGGAGAATTTCTTGCGCGAGAGCCGTTAGGAAATAGCTCACACTTGTCGAGCCTCGCAGCGGTGGAAATTCAGGATTCCACCGGGCAGGTCTCCATGTCGACGCTAGCCGCGGTACGTCAACAGCAACAGACGAACGGCCAGGCGATCAATCAGCTCGAACAAGCCGCATTGAGCGGAAATCCAGACGACAACACCGAAATCAAGCAGTTGAATCTGCTGAACGCAGCGCAGCTTCAGAACATGCGCATGCAGCAAGGCACCCAAGCCGTGCAGGCGGAAATTCTGGAACAGTTGCTTGCCGCGAATTTAGACCAGCGCAACCTCCACGCCAACGCTCTGAATACCGCGACCAAGGCTACCGCTTATCAGTTCAGCGAACCCACGGCTCCGGCGAATGTGGGCGCGGCGCTAACCAATTACGACCCGCAATAAACCCATGCCCCAGACGATTACAAAAACGGCTTTTCTGTTCGCATTCTTAGGTGCGTTTCCCACGGGTCTGCTTGCGCAGACGAAGGGGCCGATCCCGATCACGCCTCAGACCATCGATTTCGTTACTTCGATCAGCCAGTCCATAGATCAACTCGTGACGCAGCACACCGATTTATTTGTGGGCGATGCGATGACGCTGCTCAACGCCATTGCGGCTTTTCAGCTCGTTCGTTTCGCCATCCGCTGGATGTGGCATCCCTACGCGATGTGGCACGCGCATGTGGATTTAGGGGAACTGATCGCATTTATGGGCAAGCTTGCCGGATGCCTCATTCTGCTGCACTACTACAACCAGCCGTTGCCCGGAGCGAGCTTCAGTTTTCATCAGGTATTCACGTACACGGCCCGTACCATTTCCGGCACGATTGATCTCAGCATTCTAAATGATTTCGCGAACCAAGTGAATTCCCTGGCTGCGAACATCCAGCAGCCTTCGCCACTCAACATTTTCCAAGTGGCCGTTTATTACATCGTGATCGGTTCTATGGCGCTCGTTGAAGCCGTTTTATTTGCCATCAGCACTCTCGGCTTCATCGCGACAGGAATCGGAACATTGCTTGGGCCGCTATTCATTCCGCTCCTTTTGATTTCCTCGCTTGCGAACAAGTTTTGGAAATGGATTGATTTCATGTTCGTCTACGCGTTTTATCGAGTAATCGCATCAGCGTTTGTGTTCGTCTGGGTACGGGTAATTGTCGGGTTTCTGCAAAACGCAATCCACGGAGACTACAGCATTCCTCATCTCCTTGCCTTGCTGGTGCCCTGGATCCTGTTGCAGTTCGCATTCATTTGGTCCATGTTTCAGGTTCCGCATCTGGCTCACGAATTGTTGGGCGGGGTGAGCGGTTTCGGCACGAGCCTCGGAAGCGCAGTGCGCGGCGCGGCGACCCGTTTTGTTTGCACGTAGGAGATCGATTTATGAATCAAACCGCTATTACTTCCGCGCCGGTCGACGCTGCCGAAATACCGCTGTTCCCCGATCTCGAATACCATGACCGGATTGAACGGCAAAACCGGATTTTGCGCTGGACGGTGGCTGCCATTGCAGCTACCGCCATCCTGCAGGGTTTGGCCGTAATCACCCTGGCAAAAGCCAGTGCCGAGCGCATCGTGGAAGTCGTCCGCATCAACGATATCGGCAAAGCCGAAGCCTTTGCCTACGGAAATACTGAATACAAACCCCAAGCGCCGGAAATTCGCTATTTTCTGTCCGAATGGGTTCGGGACCGCTACGCCAGGCTAGGGGCCACCATTGAGACCGATTTCCCGAAGAATTATTACTTCATTGAATCGCATTTGGCCGCCGAGTTGATGCAGAAAGAGCGCCGCACGATTGCTCAGTTCTTCTCCGGTTCAGGCGAGCAGATCGAGGTGCAGATCGATAACGTGCATATCACGAATTTGCAAACGTCGCCATACAGCGCCGATATCTACCTGACCAAGATTTTCTACAGCTCGCCGCAGCAGGAATCGCGGCGTGAAAAATGGATCGTTCGGGTCAACTTCACCGTCGACCCGAAGACCGTACGGAACGAGATGGTTCCGTATAACCCCCTTGGGCTTTCCATTCAGTATTTTCGTGAAGACCAAGCTTTCACAAATTCTTGATTTTTATCCAGCAGAAGAGGAGAATTATGCCCCGTATTCAACCGCAAGACAAAACACCGTTCGACACTGTCCAGTTCCGGATGCGGAAGGACATTGTGGCAAAGCTTTATGCCTACGCCAAATTCCTGAATGACTCATCGCCCAGCTACGTCGTTTCCGCCGCGTTGAAGGACATTTTCGAAGCGGACAAAGATTATCAGAAATGGCTCGCCGAGCGGCCGGAGATGCTCGATGCCGCTGCCTATACGGCCGCGCGCCGGGGCCGGCCGAAAGCGCATTTATCTGCGGCCTAAGCATGATCCAAAGCGAGAAAAGGCTGACGCCGCATTCGCGGCGGCTGAAATTCTTCGATACGCCACCCCTTGCAGGGATGACGCTTGTCAACGTGCTGTTCTGCAACGGTTTGGCTCAGCAATTGTGACACTTGTCAACGCTTCGTCACCACTTGTCAACAAGCTCAGCAGGAAGGACTTAAGAAAGTGCCGTTACAAAATCTGAAAAACGAAAGAACGAAGCTAGTGAGCACTCGGATTAGCGAACGGGACTATATCCAGCTCGCGCAGATGGCTGAATCCCGCGGAGCCTCTGTAAGTGAATACACTCGCCGCCGGCTTCTCGAAAGCTTGTCCCTCGGCTGTGAAGCACGCTTCCTTGCTGCTGAGCTTCTAGCCTTCCAAGAGGTGTTTCTCGCACTGATTCTTGCATCGCTCAACGGCGATGCTCTCAGCGAAAACCGCGTCACCGAACTTCGCGCCCGCTTCGCCGGAATTAAATCTGCGCTGGTGGATCAAGCCCTTGAACAGTTTCAGTCCTCTAATGCGAGAAACGTATGAACTCTTCTGCCACTCCACTCCGCAAGCCCGCCCCTGTGGGCATTCTTTGTGCGCTGTTGCTGTCCGCCGTAGCCGCGTTCGCATCGCTGCAAATGTGGCGGTACTTGGCGCCGGCGCTTCAGGCGTACTACCTTCCCGTCTACGCAAGAGAAAGTCTCTTCCCGCATCTCGCCTTCGGGAAAGCGGCTCACCGGCCAAAGCGATACTTCGCTGTCTACAATGGTGCAGCTTTAGCCAGTGACGAAACACTTGCCACGAATCCAGCCCACATTTCAGTACGGCCCCTTTACGCTCAACCGCAGCAACTTGCGGCTTGGCTTCGTGCTGCAATCTATCACGGAAACACCGCTCCACAGGTGCTCCGAATACCTCTGATCGGATCGGCAGTTTGTCTGTTTGTCTTTCTGTTTACAGGGGTCGCCTTCGACGCACAACGGCTGCAAGCCTTTCGCCGTGGCCGCAAGCTTCGCGGTCCCGACCTGCTCTCAACGGTTCAATTCAACCGCCGCAGTCAGGGGGACGGTTTAATCTTCCGGCTTGATCGGAATCGCCGCGGCAGTCATTCGTTCTACCGGATCAGAGGCAAGCAACTTCGTATTGAGAAGCGTCACGAAGCGCAGCACATCCAGATCATCGGAGACCCAGGTTCAGGTAAAACACAAGCCATCATGCAGATCCTCGACCAGGCGGAAGCGCAGGACGAGACGGCAATCGTTTACGACCCGCACTTGGAGTTTGCGGCGCGATATTACCGGCCCGAACGCGGCGATCTCATCGCCAATCCACTCGACGAGCGTTGCTTCTCCTGGTGCCCGACCGAGGAGCTCGATTTGTCTGATAGCGCCACGGCCGAAGCAACTGCTCTGGCACAAGCCGAAAGTCTGTATCCAGGGCGGCCCACAGAGAAAGACTGGTTTTTTATCCATACCTCACGGTTGATCTATAAACATCTGCTCGTGCATCACCAGCCGGAGTCGGCGCGCGAACTGGGTACCTGGATGCAGCATCCCGATCCGCAAATCGACATGCGCGTACTGGGAACCGAGTTGGAGCAAATGCTTGCAGTGAATGCCGCGCCGCAGCGGGCGGCGGTGACCTCCACATTGGCGCAGGTAGCGTTCGCGCTCCGGCAGATTCCTGACAAAGAACCAAGCCGGCAGATATGGACGGTGCGAGACTGGTGCGAAAAGCGGCAGAGTTGGATCTTCTTCACGAGCACGCAGGACACTCGCACCGCGCTGCGGCCTCTACAAAGCCTTTGGATCGACATGCTCATCCGCCGCATTCTGTCTCAAGGACCGCGCCCGGACCTGAAACCGGTCCGGCTAGTCCTCGACGAACTGCCAACGCTGCAAATGCTGCCGCAATTGCAGGCGGCAATGACGGAAAGCCGCAAAACCGGCTTATCCATCGTGATCGGATTCCAGGGCCGCAGTCAAATCAAAGCCCTCTACGGAGAAGAATCGGAGACGATCTTCTCGGCTCCGTTTACGAAGATCCTGCTACGCACTAGCGAACCGGAAGCCGCCGACTGGTCCAGCAAAATCGTCGGCGAAATCGAAATCGAGCGACCCAAAGAGACCCGGCCGGCGCATGCCTTTGGCAAGCATTATCACCACAGCTTCACGAGCGAAGTGAAGACGGAGCGTCTCGTGCTAGCCTCCCAATTCAGCGGACTGCCCGACCGTTGCGGGTATTTTCGGTACGCCAACGAGGTCGTCCCGATTAAAATTGCCATCGTGCCGGACCGCCCCAAGCGGCCCACGTTTGTCCCTCGCCAGAGTTCTCCAGTCACCAAAGACAAGGTACCGAGCCTGGCGGAGTTCCGCGCCAGGAAGAAGGCGGAGCGGAGTGAACTCTCATCGGATTTAGCTCAACCCGGGCCGCAGTTACTGCCCCGGCCACATCAGCCACAGAAAACGTGAATGAAGGAAAGTGATATGCGTTCTGAATCCGTGTATGAAGTCGAATGCCTATGCGGACGGGTGTTCCACACAACGAGTGGCGATCCGTTTTCGTGTCCCACTTGCGGTCGAATCTTGGTTGTCGTGCTTCGCGAACCCGTTTCCGTACCGAGTCCCGCAAAGAAAGAACAACAGATATGCCACACACCCGCAACAACGACGAATTGATTCGCGCAATCCAGGCTCAGACCCGGCGGCAGGACGCGCGTATGCTCCGTGAAATAGGTTCGCACGCGATGTGCACTTGCTCGTCAAAGCCGGAAGCAGCCAGCGAACACGATGCAAACTGTCCTCTGTTCATCTGGCACAGCGCCGCGCGTGCTTTGGACCTTCTTGCTGAGGACTGATGGTCAAGATTTCAAAACCGCTCTCCTCTGGCAAGGTCGCGTCCTACTTCAAAGAGGAGTATACGTCCGCAAGCCAGCGGTATTACTCGCAGAGCGGCGAACGCGTCGGCCAATGGCACGGGAAGCTTGCGGACCAGGTCGGGCTTACCGGGGAGGTTGGCGAAGCCGAATTTAAACGGCTCGCCGAAGGACAGGACCCGCACACCGCCAAACAGCTCATAGAGCATCGGGACACGATCAAAACAAAGAACGGCGAAGAAGTCGGTCATCGCGCAGCATGGGATCTGACTTTCTCACCGCCGAAATCGGTTTCACAAACGGCTCTCGTCGGCGCGGATGAGCGGGTACGCGAGGCGCATCGCAAAGCTGTCCGGACAGCGCTCAACGCCACAGAAGAATACGTGCAGGCGCGTATGGGAGGGAACCATGCGCCCCAGACAACGGGCAAGTGGATTGCCGCGCTTTTTGAGCACGACACTGCCCGTCCGGTGGACAGTTATTCGGCGCCGCAGCTTCATACACACGTCGTTGTCTTCAACATGACGAAGGCAGAAGACAAAGTGCGATCCCTCGATCCCAGAGAGTTGTTTCGTGTGCAGTCGATGTCCACCGCGATCTACCGAGCCGAGGTGGCCCGCAACCTTCGCGAACTCGGGTATGAGCTGGAGCACCGCGACGGGCACGCCTTCGAGATCAAAGGTTACACGCGGGAGTACCTCGAAGCCGACAGCGCCCGGAGCCGTCAAATCAAACAAAAGCTGGAGGAACTGGGAATCTCCGGTGCGGAAGCCGCCGAACGCGTTGCGCACCAGACGCGTGATCGCAAACTGCATCTCTCCGCCGCAGAAACACGGGCCTTGCATCGGGCGGTCGCTGCGGAGTTCGGCCATCGACCCGATCAGGTGGTTGCCAGGGCAAAGGAACGCGTTGCACAACAGGAAATCCGCACCAAGGACAAGGGCCAGCTCGCGCAGGCTGCGCTTACCTTTGCTAAGCATCGCCTCATCGAACGCCGTGCGGTAATCGACGAATACGAACTCATCCGGGATGCCCTGAACTACGGGCAAGGATCGTTGCGATTGGCCGATGTCCGCCGAGCTACTGAGCAGCGGGTACAAACGCCGGGCGAGTTCATCGGAGTCGATCATTATCGAACACATGCACCGGGACGCCGCTTCACGACATCGGAGATGCTCCGCATGGAACGCCAGAGTATTGAGATCGTACGGAAGGGCATAGGTTCCTCCGAGGCCACGGATGCGGAACTCCACGCCGCACACATTGCCCAACGCTTTCCCTCCCTCAATGCGGATCAGCAGCAACTCGTGCGGAACGTCCTGCACTCCAATGATCAAGTGCTGGCAGTCCAGGGTGGCGCAGGCACCGGGAAATCGACTGCTCTTCAGTCCATCCGGGAACTTGCGGAGGAGTGCGGGTATGTAGTGCAGGGCTTGACACCGACATCCAAAGCCGCGCAGGAACTGGAGAATGCAGGCATTCCGGCGGAAACGCTACAGAAGCATCTCATGCGCGGGTCCACCGAAGCTGCCCGGCCCCGGATGTATTTCCTGGACGAGACCAGCCTCGCTTCCACGAAACAGGTTCATGAATTTTTGTCGAGGCTCACGGAGCGCGACCGCGTGCTCTTGGTCGGCGATACACGGCAGCACCAGGCCGTGGAGGCCGGGCGCATCTTTGAGGAGCTACAGCAAGCGGGAATGCAAACATTTCGGCTGGACGAGATCGTGAGACAGAAGGACGCAGACCTAAAGCAGACCGTTCAACATATGGCCGCGGGACGGATCTCCGAAGCGCTTTCCATGCTCAATGAACAGGGCCATATTCACGAATTTCGTAACCGGCAGGAACGGTTCCGTGCCATTGCAGAGCGCTACGTAAATCAGCCCGCTAACGCATTGGTCGTTTCACCCGATAACGAATCGCGCTGTGAACTCAATCGGGCAATCCGGGATGAATTGCGAGCAGCCGGGCATTTGGGAGAAGATCGGCACGTTGCCATCGTGCTGCAGCCCCGGCAAGAGATGACCGGCGAGGATCGAAAGCACGCGGCGGCTTACCGCGCGGGCGATATCGTCCGTTTTCATCGGGACAACAAGGCCGCCGGCGCGAAACGTGGTTCATACGCCACGGTGATCGGGATCGACCACGAGGCAAACAATTTGACGGTCCAGTTCCGCGATACCGGACGTATCGTCACCTATGACCCGCGCCGCGCTTTCGGTGTGCAGGTCTATGAGGTCGCCGACCGGGCTTTCGCAAACGGAGAGCGAATTCAGTTTACAAGTCCCTGGAACGAACAGCGAATTGCGAATCGTGAAACCGGCACAGTAGTTAAGGTTGGACGTGACGGTGTTACGACCGTTCGCCTGGATCGCTCGGGACGGCAGTTGACATGGAAAGTCACCGATATGCCGCACATCGACTATGCCTATGCGATGACGAGCCATTCCGCTCAGGCACTGACGGTCGACCGGGTGCTGATCCACATCGAGGCAACCGACTCGCGCACACGAGCCCTCGCGGATCGCGCCTTGGCGTATGTGGCACTTTCCCGTGCCCGCTATGAAGCAGAAGTCTTTACAGACGATAAGACGGAACTGGCAAAAACGCTGAGCCGCCAGGCCGAGCGCCCAACGGCCCTTTCCGAGGAACAGGTATTCGAATACCGGCGCTCGCGCCAAGTGCCCGAGCGCGGGATTGCTTAGGTTATATGCATTCTTCCGACCTTGATCTTTTATTGCCCGCGATCCGTCCTATCCAGCCGTTCCTGGAAGACGACGGAATTTCGGAGATTATGATCAATCCCGGCAACCGGGTGTTTATCGAACGGAACGGCGCAATGCAGGATGTGACCAACCAGGTGGATTTCGCGCGTTTTGATCTGTCATTCGCCGCGCTCACCGTTGCGCGGTTAATTGGTGAAAACATCGATGAAACGCGCCCGCTGCTCGATGCCCGTCTTCCCGACGGCTCGCGAATCGCGATTGCGTTTCCGCCGGTCTCCGTCGATGGCGTCGCGATCACGATCCGCAAGTTTCGCAACCGGCGGTTTACCCTGGATGAACTGGTTCAGATTGGCTCGGTGCCTTCACATGTCGCCGATTTCTTATCAAAGGCAGTTCGCAATCGCCGCACGATTTTATTGAGCGGCGGTACCGGTTCCGGCAAGACTACGTTTTTGAACACGCTGATCGATCACATCAACGTTTCTGAGCGCCTTGGTGTGATTGAGGACACACCCGAACTGCTGCTCCCGCATCCGAACGTATTCCGGTTTCAGTCCCGGCGCGAACAGAAGAATATCGAGGAAATCTCAATTCGAGATCTGGTGAAAGCCGCTCTCCGCCACCGGCCCGACCGCATTCTGATCGGGGAAGTACGCGGCGCAGAAGCTTGGGACTTCCTACAAGCACTGAATACAGGGCATCCCGGCTCGCTATGCACTATTCACGCCGAAAGCCCGCGAAAGGCGCTCTCGCGCCTAGCCGCGTTGACGTTGCAAGCCGAAACCGGAATGCCGTATCGAGCCATCCAGACTGAAATCGGCGAGCTCATCTCGGTTGTTGTTCAGATCGGCCGCGATGCAAACGGACAGCGTCGGGTTCTCGAAGTATTCGAGATGCAAGGCTTCGATCCAGATCGCAGCCAATATGAAGGAGGCGGCTTGGGTGCCCCATGGCTGGATGCCGTAAGAGAAAGCATTTGACCCTTAGTGGATTTCGCTGGAAGCAACGATGATTTGGCGATCAGATACTGCTTGTGATTGGGTAGGAAGAGGACTAATCCATTTCTTGGGACTCGGATGCCGGAGAGATTCAATCGACCTTATAGTGCGATGCCATTGCCTAAGAACCTCCAGATGCTCTCGGGTCCATTGTTTCTGCTTCACCGGGTGCATAACGGCATTCCGCAGGCTATTGAGGTGGCGCAGGTCCTGCAAGAGTTTGTTTTTTTCGAGTTTCCGGAACGTGTACTGAAAAAGAGGCCAGTTGGATTTGATGATGTCGCTTAAATGAATGAACGTTGTGTACCGATACGGCTCGGTTGGATCTGGGTCTTCTTCACGCGCTCTCACACAATCCTTCCTTACGGTGTCTGGAACGCCTTGCCGCCACCACTGGACTTCGTCCGACCCAAATCTGCTTACAAGTTCGTCTTTGATAAACACATGAAGACCGATTTCGATATCGGAAATTAGAACGTAGATATCGCCACGCAACGCGTCCGATCTACGAACGTCATGATACAGTTTCGCCTCTTCTCGATGAAAGCCGCAGCTGGTGGCATATTTTTCGAAAGTACGGAACGTATGGTGTCTGTGCCTGAGAAATAGGTTGTCCAACACCGTTCCACGATCTCCTGCAAAAGCCAGAATGACTTCCATAGGCCGGACGTCACCTTCGCCCAACTGCATCCGTAAATGCTGAATAACCGTCGTGATGCTTCTCTCACGCTTGGCGGCAATTTCTGTTAACGGAATTCCATCCCGCAAAAGAGCCGTGGTCTCGTGTCTACTTCCCATAAGAAATCTTCTGCTCCGGCCATTGAAACATAATTGCTTTCAGAGGCGTGTACGGTTCCGCCGCTGAAAACAACGCACAAGGTACATTTTCAGAGACTTAAGAACCCCCGGTGTTGCGCTCGCGAAAACGCGCGTTTACAGCCCAGAAAGTATCTGTGTTCTTCGGTGCGATGAAATCTCAGCAGCCGAGTTCTGGATAGTTTTCAGTCAGCAGGGGAGCACAGCGTTCGGATCTTCGACAGCGGAATTGACTGCTTCTCGTCTTCCGCGCGCCTGGATCCGCTTCGGTGGGACCACCGAAGCCGGGCAATCCACTCGGTACCCGTTCGACCTGCTGCAGCAAATAGCGTAGTCCAGCCCTATCGCAGCCACGCGCTCTCGTTTATCCCGCCGCATTACTTCCACCTCGTTCTGGGGTCGAGCGAGTCGCCTTTTGAGAGTGTTTCGTGTTGCGCTATGTCGATCGTGTTCCTCAACCTCAGAGAATTGTGCTTCTTGTTCTTGGATCTCCTTTCTAACCCATCTCTGCCGGCACTCGCTGCGGGCAATTCCCGCGCCTTGCGCTCTCGTCTGAAACTTTGCTCCGCACCGCGTCGGGTTTGGACTCCTTCCCCAAAACAAGTTTGGGTCCCCGTGCCAAAAACTTTCCTCCTCGGCTTAGGAGCGGCCCCCTTGCTTCTTCGGGTGCCCCGGCAGAGCCGGGCTAACGAAAGGAGATACTTTTTATGTTCAAGAATCACGTCGATCTCATCGGGTTTCTCGGTTCCGATCCCGAGCAGCGCCAACTTGAAAACGGTTCTCAACTGACTTCATTTTCTCTCGCCACCAAGACGAGTTGGAAGAACGATTCAGGTTCGTATGACAGCCGCACCGAGTGGCATCGAATCGTAGTTTGGGGCAAACTCGCCCAATTCGCCGCGTCGCTTACGAAGGGCGCTCACATCGAAGTCGAGGGCGAGCTGCGCCATCGCACATATCAGAAACAGATCCAGGCCGGCAAGAAGGCCGTCGCCGTTGACGTGACGGCTGCCGAGATCCACGCCAGCGCGATCCGCAAGCTTGATCGCAATGGCTCGTCCGCGAGCTCCGGCGAAGACCTATCCGAAGAGGCGCCCGAATAGGGCGCTTCACCGCTTTCAAGTCACCTGTTGTGCGGCACGGCGTTTATCGATCACAAACATCAACAATTCGATTCCCAAGAGCCCGAAAAATTAAACGCATGTATCAACAATGTTCGTTATGCATTCCGGGGGGATCATCGTGCCTCTGGGCCGGTCTGGGCGGAAAGCATTCGCTGCGCTGGGCGGCAAGAATTATTTCGAATCGCTAGCATCAGAGGGGTCCCCAAGCTGGTCGCATCCGGGACTAGCCGTCGAGATCGGCAAGCCGCGTGCAGCCTTCGGTTATCCATTCATAGGCCTTTAGCTTGCCGGAATCATTCGCCTCAAAGCAATCATCCTCATCCTCATCGAAGGATTCTTCTGGGTCATCCGAGTCCACACGGCTTCGCCACAGCGATTCGTATAGGCCCGCGATGCCCCGAAATCCCTTTACTAGCGCTTCAACGACGCTCTCTCGTTCCGCTTCGACTAGCCGATCTAGGGCGACGGAAAAGTCACTTTCTTCGTCTGGTTCCCAGTCGGGCATCCTCGCGAAAAGCTGCCCGACAATAAACCGATCAACAATATCTTCTGGCTCGCACCATTCGGCATAGTCGATCCAAGAGGTCTCGTCCCATGCGGCTTCGCAGAAGTCTCGATAAATGCCTCCAAGCACCAGGAATCGGAAAAGCGCGATATGCCGGCTGAAATCGTCGGTTTCCTCGAGGAGGCCCTCCGTCACTAGCACCTGGAACGCCTTCTTCGCCCAATTCAGTTCAGGTTGGCCCACCCAGATATCGAATGCCAACTTCGCAGCATTCTCAACTATGCTCCAATCGATGGCATTCGCACGCACTTCGTTTGCATCCTCAGCTTCTGCATCTGAGTGCTCTTCGGGTGCTTCGAACTGCTCCATTTGAAAGAGGCTCTGAAGGTCGTACATCTGCTCGTACTCTCGCTTTGCAGCTTCAAAATCGAGGATGGGTCCTGTCAGGGACGCCTCTATGATGGGGAGCATCGCACCGCAGTTGAACGTGTTCTCAAACTCGTAGCAGTCGAGCACTGTCTGGCTCGCTCCGATTAACAGCACATGAAGATGAGTTTGCGTAGAGAGCGTCCGGATCATTTCAAGGGTACCGTGATCTGTTGGATTGAGCAGGTGCTCATATAGCGCAAACGGCATGCCGTCCGAGACGGGAGGAACCCACCAGAGAAGAAAGAGCATCGGCCCGACATTTGTTTGGACCGCTCCAGTCTTGAGGCGTAACTCAAAAGGATTGCGCTTTGAGAGTTGATACGCAAAGTCGGTTTGATCTACGAGGAGGAGAACCACTTCGGCGCCAATTGCTGGGTCGAGTACCGTTCGGAGAAATCGAGTCCCCGATGCTGTCGCGGGGAGGTCTCGCAGATGCACATGGTATCGAATGTCGTGATTACGAAGTCGGTTGTCGTTACGAGTTTCCACGTGACGGTCCCCTCAGCCGAGCGCATCTCGAAGTTGACCCGCGCAATCGGCGGCGTTTCGAGCAACCTGCGGACCCAGGAACCGCATCACTTGCCAGCCCTGTGTCTGGAGTTGGTTGGATTGTCGTGTGTCATGAATTCGCTGACGGATCGCGGAATGAAATTCGAGGCCGTCGGCGTAGATCAGAATACGCTTAGGAGTGGTGTAAGCGAAATCGGCACGGGTCAGGAGCCGGCCCCGGCCGTCGTAAACCTCGTGCTGCTTAAGTGGCTCCGGCAACCCCGCAGCGCGGATGGCCTGGAGAAGCGAGAGCTCAAGAGGCGACTCGCAGCCTTCCCGGCGAGCCTCGTCCCACTCTGGACTCTCCCCGCGAGATACCCGAGCGGAGGATACAACTGCTTGCAACTCGCTTCCGGACGCCGCTTGTAGAGTGGGCATCGCCAACCTCCAGTTGAGGATGCCGTGCACGCGCTGGTTGCGGTAACTTCGGAGGCAGCGGTAGCAGGATGCCGGACAATCATGACCTTCCAGGTGCCGTGCCGCCGCGCGCGCCACCTGCTGGAAGTCCCGAACCATAGCGTCAATAATGCCGGAACCGCCAAGGACCTTGTCAACCCATAGAATCTCCAACGCCCGGTTACTTCCATCAGCGCTCCTGGCCGTTTGGACGATCACGTCAAGATCATCCTCATCCAGTTCGAAGTGCCTTCGCGCGCCTTCGAGCAGGGCCGTACCAACGGACCAGGCCCAGGCTACTCCATCGTCCCCCTGTTCTTCCATACCTTCCACAAGAAGGCGCAGAGTGTCCGATTTTATCTGTTGACCTAACGTGACCGATCTTGGCTCTCCGGTACAGCGTTTGGCGTGAGGGTCCTGATCGGCGCGGGTATCCCGAGTCTGCTTCCGGCCCCTCCGCTGAGAATCGGCCGCTGGCTGGCGCTGAACTACCAACCGCACCATATCACCGCAATTGGGACACATACGGAAGCCATCGGGACGAGTCCCATTGGCGCCACCATCACCGTCAGATGGCAAACCCAGTTGGCCGTGATTGATCCACCAGATTTGTTCCTGCCGTCGCACTTCCAAACGCCAATCGCCTGTCACCCAACTCTGAGCTCCTACATCCCGCTGAGGATGGGGCCGAACTTCGTAGCTGCCCTGCTGGCGTTCTTCTTCACTATCCGGCTCGACCTCGTCTAACCAAGCTTGAAAAGCCGCCGCATCCCAAGCCTCGAGGTTTGCTGACGCAAGTTCGCTATTACAGCGACGGCAGTTGTTGTTAGACGACTGCGCCAAACCACAAACGGGGCATTCCGTGTATACGAAACGTTCCGCCCCGCGACCGGTACCCAAAGCACCTGGACGATGAAGTGCTAGCCCCTTAACCACCCATCGATGACCTCGCGCATACACGGTCTGGCCTGGGCAGAATTCCCGCTGTGCCTGAAGCCGGCCAGCAAAAACGACGTCGGCATCCAACCCGAGTGATAACGATCCCGGGTCGCCAGGAAACGCATACCCCGGCAGTAACCCGGCCTCTGCTAGAACCGAAGGCAGGTATGCGTACTTGTGATCCTCACGCAATTTTTGCGCCAGCCGACGATAGGATGACTCCGTGATCTCCTCGGCGCGGTTCAGGCCAACCCGCTGTCCCAAGTCACTCATACGCCTAACCGCGTCGGCTATGAGTGCACCTCTCAGGACCAAAGCCGCTCGTACCTTGCCCGGGAACGCTGCCGTTACACTCTGAAGCCAAGCGCTAGTGACTCCGGCAATACCACCGAAGATGCTCTCTGCACGGATTGCTGCACTATCGGTCGCCGCCTCCAGCCGCCGGATCAGGTCTCCGACGTTTGAGTCGATTAATTCGCCTTTTTCAGTAAGAAGAGGCTCGAGGCTATTTGCGTAGTCTAGCGCCGCTTCTTCCAATACCAGACTGTTGACGTGCCTCTCGAGAGCCGCGAGGTTATCCAGGTTAAAGCGGGGCGGTGGAATGGCTCCGCTGATCACTTCGTCTGGGTGATCAAAGAAATATCCGTCGTGAGGCGTGCCGCGAGCAAAGCCGGTTATCACGCCGGTGCGGGTTTCACGACCGGTACGTCCGGCTCGCTGCGCGTAATTGGCTGGACTTGGCGGGATATTACGCATGGCGACGCCTTCGAGATCGCCGATATTGACGCCAAGTTCGAGGGTTGGAGTGCAGACTAACACGTTCGGGCGCGGCGGGGTCTGTTTGAAGCCTTCCTCCGCCTCGATGCGCTTTTCTTCAGTAACCGCAGCCGAATGCTCTCCCGGTATAAGCATCGGGGCAAATGATTCAGCAATCAATCTTGCGTTCAGGTTGCCTTCGATGATTGGCCCCGCGTACGGCGACATTCTCCCCGAACACTGGGGCCGAGCGCAGCCGGAATTTGGTGTGCCATTAGCCTCGACGCGCCCACAGACGCTGCACCGAGAGAAACTGCGTGCAATGGATGCTTCCAGAGCGTCGTGTCGCAGCAGAATTCCCTCTGCCTCTTGAGCATTGCGTCCGATTTTGCCGAGCACTAGAAACCGGCCGCCGGCGAGCATCCACTCCAGCACTGCTTCCAGCGATTGCTCGGTCGCCTGATTATCGAGCGTTTGCCGCCAGATGCTTTGTGGCCCCGCAGGCATGCCAGTCCGATTCCAGCAACTGAATAACTTATATGTCTGTTTTAGGTCCGAGGGTTGCCCCACCTCGCGGTAGGCGACAGGAATGCCGACCTCGCGTCCAGGGGTGATGTTGTATTCCCGCGCTAGCGGATCATTTCCCCGCAGACAGCGCTGCAGTGCTTCGTGGGCCACGGCGCGCCGAGTCCGAAAGAAATCCAGCAGGCGCTTTACCGCCAGGCAAGCTTGGCGGAAATCCAGTTGTCGATCCCGGACAACCCGCGCGAAATCTTCGCCGTTCAGTTCTTCTTCGAGTTGCGAGTAGCCAATCTCGACCAATCCCAGCCGCTCCAGACTTTGGCGGACATTGGGTGCGATGACAAACTCGTGTAAAAACTCGCCATCTAACGTTCGCCGCCGTCTCTCCCTTTCATCCCGGGAGCATCGTGCCGTCAGATCGCCCGCCTCGACATATTTTTGATAAACCCGGTCCTCCAGCCAGCGCAAATCGTGAGGCGCCGGGGCGGCCTGTAGGGCAGAGTAGATGAACCGCCGCAGGCGAAGCAAACGTTCTGCGCCTTGCATGAATCGGGCCTGGTGGGCCGCGTCCTGCCGGCTATCCGTGAAAACCAGCAGCTTGCGCCGTTCCGATGGCAGTTCACGAAGGAGCGTGCGGGAGACATGCGTCAGGGCAGAAGAATTACCAAGGCTCACCGGCGTTATAACGTCAAAGCGGCCATACCGACTACGGCACACGGGGCAGTTCGTTCCGCGACCCTGCAGCAGACGCACGGGACGTAGTGGCAGCTCACAAGCGCAGATCCGATTGTTGGGGTCCGAAGTCAGAACAAGGCATTGCGGACAAAGCCAGTGGCTGGCAGCATCCGGAGTTCCAGGGCCTGCTTCAAGATTTGGCTCTGAGGCTTCACCCTCGTCACCTTCGTCGGGTAGGTCTTCGGGGTCGACTTCCACCGCAATCGCTGGATCGTAGACGAAGGTCGTGGCCTTCGTCGAACGGCGACCTAGCCAGGGTTCCACAGCGGTGGCCGTTCCGGCATAGTCTTCTTGGCACCCCACAAAAAAATCCCATCCGCAGGTGCGGCAAAGGGCTAGAGGTAACGACCGGCAGCCACAGGCATCGCAAGTTCCCACGGAGGAATCGAGCAACTTGCCGCAAGCCGGATTGCTACAACGCCAGAAGCGCGCAAGACCGCGAAGGAAGCGGTGCACACGCGGACGCAACCGTAACGGATTTTTGATATCCAGGCACGGCCCGACGAGTAGTGCTGCCTGCACCTCTCGGGTCAGAGTTTCAACGGCCACATCGGAGCGCTCCGGACGTTCGGCCAGTAACTTCACCACAACAGAGAGCGGCTGCGGGTCCTTCAGCCAATTCAGAAGTAGGTACGGTAGCGCAGTGGAGTTCCAACATTTTTCCGGATTTTCGGCATCTAAGCGGGTCAACTTGCGAGCCAGACCCAGCACGCGGTCGGGATCCTCGGGTGAGAACGTATCGATATCTTCGGTCGAGATGTCGGGCGGTGCGGCGAGCGAGAGCCCCGTGGGAATCGCGGGTGCGGCCGTTCGTTCCCGAATGACTGAATCAGCAGGCGTGGGCTGCCCAGTCAACCGAGCGAAGAATTCAGCGACACCAGTGCGCGGGTCGCCGTCACCGGATTGTAGGGTAGCCGAGGTGCCGATAAATAATGGATTAGCGCCCCCCAACGCCGCGCGCAGCCGCCTCAGCAGGCACGCGACGTCTGTACCAAGTGTTCCTTTGTACGTGTGGACCTCGTCAAGGACGATGAACCGCACCGCGTGATTGCGGAACAGAGCGCGTCCGTCGCCCCGAAGCAGCAGGTACTCGAGCATCCGGTAATTCGTAAGCAGGATGTCTGGCGGATGCGCTCTGAATTCTGTGCGCGTGAGCCGCTCATTCTCCGGCATACCCTCAGGGCGCTGTCCGAACTGCCGCGTCTCACCCGTGTAAACGCCAAAACTGACGCGTGTTCCACCGAGCAGTTTTCGGATGCGGCCGCGCTGGTCGTTTGCGAGCGCATTCATTGGGTAAACGAGGATCGCCTTTAACGTGTCCGGTTCCGCGATGCGCAGGCAATGATCGATGATGGGCATCAGGAAGGCTTCCGTCTTGCCCGATCCGGTACCGGTTGCTACGATCGTCGGCAGTCCGGCTAAAATCCGCCGTACCGCTTCACCCTGGTGTGCATAGGGAGTCTCCGCAATTGCGCCGAATCGCTCTCCCGTCTCTGGCAACAACTCAGTAAGGGCTGGAGCGCGTTCGTATGGTTGTGCCAGCGAGATAAACGGCTCTCTGGTGAGAAATCCTTCGCGTTCAACGGCGGCGCGAAAGTCCCGCTTCAGCCGCTCCTGGCGCGGCGCGAAGGTCGTGGTGAGAAGTTGGAGGTAATCAGTTCGCAGTTGTTCTGCAATGCGTAAAGGGTTCATCCTCTATCCCTTCGGCGTTGTTCGTCTCCCCAACACTGGCTCTTCGTTCTCCTCTTTCCATGAAGCGTAAGTGAGACATGATGCCAGTCTTTCTGACGCAGGTTGCGGAAATACCACGATACGAAGCCAGTCATAATTTCAGCCGCTTGTAACTCGCTATTCTCAATTCCATTGGCCACGAACACGACCACCTGTGGTCCGTTAAGAATCTCTTCCTTCGTTAACTGTGGGAAAAAACGGTCGTCGCGCGTCAGAAGCAGTGCGTTTCGAGATGCCGCTATCTCCCAAACCTCACGGTCGGAGATGCCGCGCTGCTCCGCGGCGATCCAGTACACTTTGTGGCCAAGGCTCCGTAGCTCATTCACAACCTCGCCGGGAATATTCTCATCAGCGACAATCTGCGGCAGGATCATTGCCGTTCCTCATCCCAGACCAGAGCCGCTGCGATATGGGCATCGTCGAGTTGAGGGTAGGAGGCGCGAATCTGAGCGAAAGTGCGACTCAGAAGCATTCTTTTAACGGTTTGAATGTCGAGCCGCGTTTCGCGAAGTGTTGGTTGGCCGCCCAGTATCTCTGGGTTCTTGACGACCCAGTCCTTCCAGTCGGACGGCAAGTCGGGTGGTTGATACGCGCCCTCCGGGTTCCATTTCTTTGCCCTGCTGGGGATGTAGGCTATCGCGCCGCGTCGGTAGTATTCGGCGACGCGCGCTTCCAGGTTGCGGATCGGCCCCATTCGATACGGGCAGGACTCTTCGTCAATCATATTCACCTGGACTTCATCGCGATACCAGGTGGCCAGATCGTCGGGCGGGTCGATGCCTCGATGGCGGAAGTAGGCCAGCAGCGCCGTGTCGCGAGTGACATAGGATCGCGGTTCTGGTTTCGGTATACCTTGCTTGTTCCAGCGGACGAAATGGTCGTCCGGCAGGGGCGGCTGATCGCGATCGAGAAGCGGGAATGTGGTTAGGATATAGCCGAACTCGGCGGGCGAGAGGTCGTAAAGTCCAGCGACGATGGCGTCTATCTCAGCGCGAAGGCGGGCGCGCTCCCGGAGATCGAGGGCGGGTTCGGCCAATTGGATCTCTGGTGTGAAGGAAACCAGGCGGGCAGCACGCGCACCCACATCGCCGAAGCCCGTAGATTGAAGCGGCGGACGGAGCAAGGGCCACGACTCAACGTAAAAGAGGTTCAGGTGGGTCGAAATTTTCTGACGGATCAGAAAGTCGCCAACGAGCGAGTTGGCCATTGCCAGCCAAACTAGGTGGCAGTTCGTGTCTGACGTCATCACAGTTGGCACAGAGTTTCCAGCAGCCATGCCACTGGGCAGCAAAGTTGCCAGCGCAGATCGCTCGTTGGTCTGCCCAGTTACATCACAGAACCCCGCCCGTTCTCCGACTTGGTAATCTTCCTCGTTAATGTAGAAGTGCGGGACAAGCGACTTCTCGTTGAAAGCAAGATCTCGCCACTTTGCCCCGCGACCCTCGCCACCTTCGTACGCCTTAGCCGCATGATCGAACTGGTGGACCATGCGACCCTCATAGAGGGGGACATAGCGGGCACCAGGGATTACCGGCATTTCGTGTTCGTCTGTGGCGCGGGAACGGCGCAGGAAACCGGCGACAGATTGAACCCGCTGCCCGCGATTTCCCTTCTTCTTATCTTCATTGAGCGGCTTCACCGACGTGATCCGGTATTTCGTACCCTCTGGCACGATGTAGCGGACACCGGGAACATATTCAGCCGAAGATTTATACAATTCCGCGGGTGGCGCGACGAAGGCGCTGCCTTCCGGGCGACACTCATATTCAAGAAGCCAATCACGACGGCGGAAGCGCCACGCGTCGTCCGTCATGTTCAATTCGCGATGGAATTCGACGTTCCATTCGCCCTGCCCCTTGAGTTTCCTCGACAAGGGTGGCACGGACCGGTAGATACGTTCCACGAAGCTGCGTTCCTTGTCATCCCGCAGTTCGGTGACGGACTGGTAGGCCGGGCTCGTTAGATTGATGAACTCGCTCGTGATCCGCACTGAGCGGGCCTGGCGTTCCTGTTCCGGCAAGGCCAGGAATCCTTCGTTTCTCAGCATGAAAGCCGCCGGAAACGATTGGGCAGATGCTTCCTGTGTCTGGAAGACGAGCGTCAGGAACTTCATCCTCGAATCAACAGAAGGAAAGAATCGCTCAAAGGCGTTTTCAAAGGAGTATATGGCTTCGACGCGAGTCCGCGAGAACAGCAGTTGCCGTAATCCGGTAGCGCCTTCCAGGGCATACAGTCCCGCCGGCATGAGCACGGCTACGCGGCCATGTTCGCGGGACAACTGATGAAAGCGCTCCAGGAAGATCTTGTAAAGGTCTGGCTTCCCTCCCGTTTTTTCTCCGTTCACTTCAACTACCTGATGCGAGTAGGAACCGCCCCCGACGAGCAGCTTAGCGAGGCTTGACTCTAGTCCGTTGTATGCTTCCCACCGATCAAGAGCCAACGATCCCGGCGGTGCAAGCTGCGCGATTCGCCGCGCGAGAGTCTGCCCCTGAAAATCACGAATTGCTGGATCGTACTGGGCGAAGAACTCTTTTCTCTTTGGCTCCAACTTGTCCCACGGTGGATTCCCCACGATCGCATCGAACCCAGGTCGCGCCCTCCGTCGGATGCCCTGTCCTTCCGATTCGGGCTGGAAGAATAGTTCCGGGAACGCTAGTTCCCAACAGAAGGCGCGTACGTCCTTACCCTTCGCGATAGCGTCTGCTGCCGCGGTACGCGTTTCGTCGCTCACATGGTGCTGGTCCTGAATTTCCTGCATCCACCGATTCGCGAGCATCGGGTCTGCTGCCGGGTCGCTAACGTCCAAGAAAGCCCGGCCGATCCTCAGATAATGCGCTTCAACAAACTCGGCCAATTCCTGCTGCATCGTCTCCCAGGCTTGCTGTTGATCCTCGAAATCGCCCGGCTGTTCGGTTTCCAGCCGTTCGATCTCACGCAAGTGACGGAAGGCGCGCTGAAGACGCGCGTTCAGTTCGTCGGGAGTGAAGTAGAACGGCAACTCCCCCTGCGACGGCTCATCCCCGGTCAGCGTCTTCTTGACCTTCTTCCGGTAAAAGCCGCGCAGCAGGTCATCCACCGTGATGCCGAGAAGCGAGCTGCCGGATACCAAGCGGTGGTTGAGGAACGTAAGCGGGTGGTCTGACGCGGCTGTAGCAAGCCACAACGAAACGCGCGCCAGTTCCACTGCCAGCGGATTTTTATCCACTCCATAAAGGCAGTGGAACGCCACCAGGCGCCGACATGCGGCCAGCTCACCAGGCTCGTTTCCCCAGACGCGGGCCACCTCGGCATGAATGCCGGCGTCCATTAGCAGTTCATGCGGATATGCATCGCGTCCCGCGGATTCAGCGCGTCCTTTCTCTTGGTTGTAACGCACCCGGTAGGCAGAGAGCAGGTGCTCGGCTAGCCGTCGGCATGCGCCTACCAGAAAATGCCCGGAACCCATGGCCGGATCGCAGACCGAGAGCTTCAGAATTTCCTCGGGCCGCTTATCCTCCGCCAACGGATCGACCGCGCGGCGAACCAGATATTCGACAAAGGCACGATTGGTGTAATAGGAGCCGGACTGCTTGCGCCCGAGTCCCGGGCGGAGAACCACGGAGCCGACCGGAATCGGGTTCGGTGCTTCGGGTGTTGCGGGGAGGACGCGAATCGGTTTCTTCTTGCCCGTGCTAACGGGTTCGGCCTCCGTTTCCTCAGCGGCTTCGTCCGCGGCGTCCTCCGATAGCTCGCCGGAATCTTCGTCATCTTCGCTCTCCTCGGGTTCGGCGCTAGCTGCACCGGCTTCACCCCGTCGCTTGCGCAGATCGGCAAGTTGCGACCCGGTGACCAGAGCCACTTCGCCGTCGAGCCGGATACGCCACAGTGGACCGCTCTGGTCATCTACGGCGTCGACATTCCGTTCCAGCAGCCCCTCATAGAGCGATCCGAGTTGTTCAACGTCGAGTTCGCGATAGGACAGCGTGACCTTGCCGCGCCGGGTCTGGACGTGTGTGAGCGCCTCTAACACGTGTGCGATGGCGCGATCACCGAGCCGGAGGTCGTCAAAGTCGGGATACTCGGAGTCCGAGTCGTGATGAAGATGAAAGAGGCCGCCGCCGTAGGCCGGGATACGGCCCTCCGGGCCTAGATCGGCTCCATCCTGCAGGAGGCGGAAGATGGCGCGAAGGCCCAGTTCGTAGAAGCCAGTGGCGGCTTCGGCATTGAGGCGCGGGTCGGTGGCTCGGTTCATCACGCGGCGGACCAGGCCGCGCGTGCCCGAGAGCGAATACCCATCGCGGTAAGCCGGCATGTCGAGCGGCAGCAGACCGCGTGCCTCAGCGTAGAAGACGAAGAGGATGCGGTACAGATATCGCAGCGCGCCCGCGTGCAGGTGTTCCAAGAGCGCGCGTAGGTGGGAGGCATCGTCGAGGAACGGAGCGAGCGCTTGCTGGTTGGCGGGATGCGAGAGAGCGCCTTGGAGCAGGCGTTCCACCGCAGCAGGAACTTGGGAGCCGAGTACCGAGCCCACTTCCTGCTGATGTTCGCGTCCGAGGCGGACCACCTCATCGAGTAGAGCGGGCCCGGGATGCCAGGCTTCGTCGCGCAGCAGCCCCCAGATTAGGTTCCAGGCATCGCGTGCACCGGGCACATCGGCCGCCAAGTCAAGTAGGCTGAACGCGAGATGCGAGGACACGAATCCTTCACTGCGCCGGACCAGGCGTAGTTCGTAGGCATTGAGCAGGATGCCCCACATGAGGCCTTCCTGCTCCAGGATGCGGACCAGACTGTGCGTTGGTGCGAAGCGGCGATGTAGGCCCTCGGGCGGCAGGTCGAGGGAGGATTCCGCCGGGATAGCCAACACGCGAGCCGCTGCTCTTTCGTCTCCATTTAAAAACAATGGTTGGCTACCGTCCTCTTCGCCTAGGCTGGTCAAGACAGGCGAAGGCTCGCCCACGCGCCACGAGAGTCGTTTGGCAAGCGGGTCCAGCAGCACGCGGCGGGTGACCCGAGCCTGTGTGCTGCCGCGCAATTCGCGGTGAGCGTAGCGGAGCAGACCGGCTACATCTCGCCATGCCCGGGCTGCGCCTGGTGCGTCGAGGCGCGGCGCCAGTTTCGCTTCCTGCGGTAAGATCTTGCGCAGATAATACTCGCTGAAGGCGTCACCTTCCACCTGGAGGACATCCATCGTTTAGCGATCCTCCTCGACGAGGGATGCCGGCACGCGGAGGAGAACGCCTAAGGGTTCGATCAGGGGCGTCTCGAAATGGGCACGCCGGTCGAGGATCAAACGCTGGAACTCAGCGCGCTTGCGGTGCTCGTCGAGGCGGCGTCGCAAAGCAGGAGGTAGGGTGGGGGCATCACTGAATAGACGACTCTGCTGAGTTTGAAGGGCGTAGTCGCCAAGAATGACTTCGCGAGTGGAGGCGTCCCAGCGGTCGATTTCGGGCTTCTGAATGTCGCGTTCGAGCCGGCGAAATGTCTCCAGCTCCTGTTTCCATTCGGAGGCGCGGCGACGAACCTCGGTTTCCGCAATGCTTCTGGCTTCTTGCCACCAGTCACCGAAGAACTGCTGGAGACAACCGGCAGGAAGGTTTCCGGGGAATGTAACGCGTGAAGCGTTATCGTCCGCCAATCCGTCCTTGGAGACATGAAGGTTTGGGAAGATTCTTACGGCTTCGAAGCGTTCGACCTTTGAGGCGGTACCGTCTTGCAATGTAAGCAGGAAGGTGGCGACCAAGTCTGGTTCGGCGAGATCGGGTATAACTACGCCAGCGAGCCGGTGATCGTCGTCTTTACGGAATCGATTGGACCGAACCCACCGGACTGAGGCTTCAAGAAGCGGGTGTTCCTCATGAAGGACATCCTCTGCTGCAGTCTCTTCTCCCTGCCGGAAAGAGCCCGGCGGGAGCAGGCTCTCGTACCGCTCGTAAACCTCCGATGAGCGCCAGGGCTGAGGTGTCGTGATGCGCATGGCATCACTGTAACGGTCCACCGTTCCTCCAGCGGCGAGAATTGCTCGTTGTAGAAACACGTCCAGGGCCACGCCGCGCTCCTGCTCACGGCGCACGGCGGCTTTCGCCCGCGCAACTTCGTCCTGATCCTCGCCGCCTTCGCCGATCTGCGCCCGGACTCGCGGATCAGAGGCACGGTTCAGTTCGCTGTCGATCTGCGCTTCGGCCTCGGCGACTGCACGATGCACATCCGATACCGGACGGCTCAGAAGTTGCTCGATGCTGTCGGCCTGGATCTGTCCAAGAACGTCACCTATGGAACCGAGCATCCGCATTTGGGCTTCGATCTTCACTACAAGCCGCTTCAGCACTTCACCCTCGTACGAGTCTTTGGCATAGAGAAACGCGATCGTTGGGGCGTATTTCTGGCCGTAGCGGTCGATACGACCGTTGCGCTGCTCCATGCGGTTGGGGTTCCAAGGGAGCTCGAAGTGAACCAAATGATGGCAGTGTTCGTGGAGATTGAGGCCCTCGCCGGCGACGTCGGTTGCAACCAGGATTCGCGATTCAGCGCTGGCAAACCGTGTGAGTGCGAGATGCCGCTCCTTGCGCGAACCCGTGTCACCAGTCAGGCGGACCACTTGTCCGGAATAGCCGCAGGCTTCAAGATGCGTGACGATCGCATCCACCGTGTCGGTATATTCACTGAACACGATGACCTTCTTTTCGGGATACTCTGCGTGCAAGGCTTTCAGCCAGCCTTCGAGGGTCAGCAGTTTGGACTCCCGTCCGGTACCACAGGCGGCGGCAAGATGCTCGAGTTGATCGAGTCGGTCCGTTTCATCTTTGAGGCGGCGAAGTTCTCGACCGCTCCGCTGCATGGCGGATAGATAGGTCCTGTAAAGGTCACGCTCCAGACGCGCTTGGGCTTCTTCGGAGATAGTCTCGCCGCGGCGAATGGCCCGCAGGTGATCGCGGCGGACTTCGACGTCCGCGATGGTCTGTGAGATGTTTTCGCGGCGTTGGGCGACCGTCTTCCGTATTGCCGCCAGCGATGAAGCGGCTCGTTTGCGGAGAATCGTGGCAACCAGCCGGATGGACTCGCGGTCAGCTCGAAGGGCCTTCTCCGCCAACAGGTCCAGATTGGTTGCTTCGTCGCTCACAGCGGCTTGAAGTTGTGCTTCCTCGGGCCGCAACTCTACGGGCAGGGGCTCAACCGGCACCCGCTCTATAAACTTGGGTGATCCGTCGGGCAAGCGCACGTGTCGTTTCAGTCGGCGGACCATGTGGCGCCGGTAGTGATCGAACTTGAGGCTTCTGCCGGGAATAATCAGCGAGGGTTCCAGCAGCGACAACAGCGAGGCAAAGTTCTGGTCGTAGCCATCATGGGGCGTCGCGGTGAGTAGCAGCAGCGCGCCGGTATTCTCTGTAGCGAGCCAGCGAGCCAGCCGGAAGCGATCCGTGAGTTCGTCGTCGTTGCCGCCGGATGCGAGGTGGTGGGCTTCGTCGATGATGATTACGTCCCAGCGGCTGGCGGAGAGCTCTCGGAAAGCGCCTTCCCGACGCTTGATGAAATCTACGGAAGCGATGACTCGCGGCTCAGCGCTCCATGGATTGGAGCCGACTTCGAGTGACCGGCGCGCTTCTGCCACGCCCTCACTGTCGAAGATTTTGAATTGGAACCCAAACTTCGAAGCTAACTCGGTCTGCCACTGCTCGATGATGGATGCGGGGCAGACGATCAGAATTCGAGCCGCGCGGCGACGAGCGTTCAGTTCGCGCAGGATGAGACCAGCCTCGATGGTCTTGCCGAGACCCACGTCATCTGCTATTAGGAGTCGTGGACGTGGCAATTCCAACGCCCGCAGCGCTGGAACTTGCTGATAGGGTTCGAACTCGATTCGGGAGCGCGTTGAAGATACAAGTCGGTCGTCGCCAGGTGAAAGGCTGAGCCGGACGGCATCCATAAGAAGTTGGAATCGCGCGAGCCGCCCGGGCCTGTTCAAGTCTAATTCCGGAATTTCGTCCGGCTCGACGTCTTCGATCGGGTGCAGGACGCAAATTTCTTCGTTGCGAAACGGCTCGTCAAGCGCGCGCAATCGAAGCCGGCGGATTGAGGCATTACCCTTCTGCTGGGCAATTGTGTCGGCCGCCAGAATCATAAAGCGGCGACCGCGAGTGCGCACGGTGGCACCGGCCTGGAACTCAGCGTAAATCATGGAAACTAGCCAACTTATCAGATCGCGGCGGAGGATTGTGAACTGGATATCAGTTCCGAGGCCTGAACAGCCTTAAATTTTCCTCCGGGACTCTTCACCCGTCTGCAAGCAGTAGTGTCGAAGCTGGCGCACTTGTGAACATGTGCGCATGACTCGGGGAAATTCAATGAGAGCCCGACGTGGCGACGATGACTGCGCTTACGACAATACTGTCGTCCAGTCATGTACGGGCCAAATGACAATTTCACGACGTCCGCTGTTTAGATTAGGCCTTGTGCGTATTAGCCTTGCGCTATTGGCGCTCGTACTGTTTGTCGTTTACAACCACGTGGCTCGAAGATGCTTTCCCATTCTGGCTTTATGTCAGCATCTGGATGACGTTGCCGCTCGGAATCGTCTTGTGTTTGATCTCGATTCTCATGAATTTAGTTCGGAAGCTCCATTAGATTCGCGGTTCAGTCTGGTACTTGCGCACGGGTCGAAATATCCGTTTGTCGGAAACAGCCCAATGAAACCGAAAATCAATCGCTAGACTGTCGGACAAGATGCGCTTAAGCTTTCATATTGCTGGCTGCGATTTCCTTTTTCCCAGGTATCACGCGAGCCAAACGTTCGTCCTGGATTATTTCTCCTGCAGATTAGCTCCGCAATTGGTGCAGAACAGGGATTGTACTGTAACTGGATTGCCACACCACGTGCAGTAGGATGCTTCTCTCCCATAGCTTACAGTTATTATTCCCGGTGTCCTTCCAGCGAGAAAAATGGCCGGTAAACAAATCAGTGCCAAGCAACACTGCTCTTCTCCCCTGATATGGCCGTTTTCTAACTGCTCGCTGATAATGCGATAGCCCTGACCGGCGAGATATTGCGTGTATGCATCTTTGTAACGAAGTCCATCCGGTGTGTTTTCAAATTGTTGTGTTACATATTCCATAAATAATGACACGCTCTGAAGAAATAGCCGCCGCATCCAAGCGCAAAACCTATTCCGGTCAAGAATCGCAACCAGTTGCAACTTCGCCTTAAGCCGAGCGCTTGCGTACCCCCGTCCAACACCATCGCTGCGATAAGCGCGGTTGCTATACGGATGTCATGACAATAGAGCGGAAGAAGTGACACACCGACTAACAGCCCCAGGCATCTGGCGCACACTGGAATTTGTCGTCGTCGGAAGAAGAAGCTGCGGTCTGGGCGCTGATGGCAATGAATTGCCAGCGCCACTCGCCACAATATCCTCTGTCCGTTTTCGTAAATATCACTGGAGATGATGGAAAGATATCTGTATATGGAAATTCTTGCAGTTGAGGGAGGGACAGCGCCGGTTGGTTCATTCATTCTGGCTGTTGAGGTCAATCAATTGTGTGGGTGTTTTGGAGTGGGCGATGTGGCGCTCTTCACTGAAAAATTCAGGAGTATTAATGTGGTGTGTGCCGTCTATGAGCGGCAACTCTGAGGCCATTTGGAGGAATTCTTAGACGCTGTCTTTTCAGATGGATAGGCGGACCGAGATACGGTGCGCCCAGTCTTATGTGTGTACGCTGAGCTACAATCACAATGACTTGTAAACAACTGTACACAATGGCTGAAGCAGGCGACCAATGTTCTCAGAGGATGTTGCCGAGCTCGATTTTTCATCGCAGAGACGAAAGGCTCTATGTCGCGATGATGACACTAGAGCCTTGGTCCGCCGTCGACCAACTGCTGTTTCTGATTGACGGTTTGCGCCAAGCGATCGTTCATGCTGCAGAGCTCGAAAGCGAGCAGCTTCGGCTGTTCAGAACAATTGCCGACGTCGAGAGCGTCTCCTTCGAATCCGATGTCGAGATCTCAGGCCGAGCTTCGTTGCGCCTGCGAGGCATCAGAGACGACCGCATACCGGTGCTGAACAAGTTGCTTCACGAACTAGAGCGCGAGGTGCGAGCGTGAGCACCTTGTTAAGCCAGATCAGTCAACTTCTCCCTTCGATCGTGAGCCAAACGTCATGGGACCAGGCTGCCGATGAGGACCGTTTCGAAGGTTATCTGTTCGCGTTGGTGCTTCAAGCTGCGAGAAAAGAGGGTGCGCTGGTACGGTTCGAGAATAGAAATGGACCCTTCAACGGAGTCGCAACATTTCGAACTTCGCCCGGTCACCTCTGGAGCGAACTTCACCCCTATACGCACGCCGTTATCGAGTTCGCGGGAAAGCCATTGCTTGAGGCCCACGTGGGCGTTTTCGTCTCCGGCCGTTCCCGGCTTTATCACGAAGCTGACGTGATCGTCCTGAGCCGCGCGGTGGCCCGAACCTGCAGGGTGGATCACACGGACCCTTCGCAAACCGAGGCCGTTCTGTTGCTCGAATGCAAGTACTATACCTCTGACCCCGGAATCGCGCTAGGACGGGAATTCCTCGGACTCAGTGCGGAGTGCGGAAGCGATAAGTGTGTCTTTGTCCCCAACCAGCCCGCACTGCGACTGCAGAAGCTGTTCGAGGAGCATAAGCGCGAGTGGGGTCACAGGATTCTGCCCAACCAAAACAACGACGTCGATCGTCTGGTCGGCTTTGCCCAGCGTGCGTTCACGCGCTACAAGGCGAGGTGATTCTGAACAGTCGGAGCTCGAAACGAGGATGCCATGGCGGATTGGAAAGACTTTTACGAGGACAACAAAGAAACGCTTGGGCAGTACCTCGATTCCCTCACAGGGAAGCGACGATCGTCCGACGCTCAACACGCTCCCGCTGCTCCGCTCCAGTTCTGCCCAATCTGCCACGCTGTGCACATAAGCTCCGCCGACTTGGATTTTCATATCAAGCAAGTCCACGGCCCGCAGCACGTCTATTTACGGGTAAACGGTCGAATCGTACGAGATGTCGGGTGGGCTGAACGCGGCGTTTCCGACCTGCGTGTTGTCTTGTTGGGATTTCCAAGCGCCTCCGTGCAGGTATCCGGAATAGGCTTTTGCCAGCAGACATCTTCCGGCGATCACGATTTTCGCCGCATGATCCCTGCTCGATATGAAGGCGAGATCCACGTCGATGTCTCGCCACAGGGCGGCAAGCCGCGGCAGTTCACCCTATTTTCGCGTTCTTTACCGGAGTTCCGGCGTGAAGATCTGGACTCGCTGATCTTGCCGTGGGCCGGTGAGATGGCGGCAAGCTCCGATATCCCAGACATCGGTTGCTGGCGACAACTGGCCGGCAACATGGGCGCACTCGAGAACCGGTACCTGAATGGATTCTTCGAATATGCCCTCGCTTTCCATCTCTCGTCCCACGGGCAAGCCGACCGGGCAAAGGAACATTTCGAAGAAGCGTTCGGATTGCTTCTTCCGTTTCGTACGCCGTTAGCGCATAGCGCCCAGTGCGTTCTGGGGCTCGCAATGAACTGTTTCGGCGTACTTAACCGCGCCGCAAGGCGCTCCTTGATATCGGCGTCCGACGTATTTTTCAACCAGCCTTTCGGGTCAGCTTGGGATACTCAAACGCCAGTTATCAACGGCAGTCCCTTCCTGACATTGTCGGACGAGTTCACGATCAGGCTCCTGCGAGTCGTTGCGGATTTCTATGATCCGGAAGAAGATTCTCTCTTCGCAGCAGGCTTGGCAGCACTGGAATTCCATCCCCTCGCTGCCGAGCGAAATAATCACGACAAACTGGCGCTCTTGAGAGCCCGGCAGCACCGGAGGCTGAGCCAACCGCGCGAGGCGCGGGCGGCTTACGAGATGCTGCGGTACCACCCGTTCTTTGGAGCGGAGGCCGAAGGCTTTTTGAATGGATAACCAAGATCAGCAGCAGTTGCTTCAACAACTGGGCGAGCAGCCCGCCAAAGAGAAAAAGCAGAAGCCCTCAGCTGAGGTCTTTCTGAATGAGTGGCGCGCCGCTGTCACATCGAAGAAGGACCCTGTACCAGAACTTCGGGCCAAGCTGAAAACCGCATACGCGGGCGAAATTGCCGAGGAACACCTCACGGAGATGATCGCTACTTTTGCCGATCATCCGGAGATCCTGGAGCGACTCGCCCTGCCTTTGGCGGTTCAGGCGCGTACTGGGAAGCAGAACGGCGTGAGTAAGCGATTTCTCGCCAAAGCCCGAGCAGGGTTTGAACAAGCAATTCAGTTTGACCGGGCGGAGTTTGCCACCTATCGTGGCCCGCAAAATGTCGAAGAATGGGTGAAGCAGCATGCGCCTGAGACACCCGCGGCCGAGCGAGATTCGTGGTTCCGCAGGTTCGTGGTCTGCTTGCTTTACGATGCCGAACCAAAGACGATGCTCCGGGGTCTGCTATCTGCGTCCCGACGTTGGCTTTCCTCGAAGGGACTCAAATCCGCTGGTAACGACACCGGGTTCATGCGCGGAGTCGTCGGCGCCATCGGCGCTCCGGGTATCGCAGCCCGGAGGCTAGATCTCGTTCTCTCCGGAGTTCAGCTCCTCGAGGAGCAAAACCGCCAGATACTCAACCGTGAACTCAGCCTTGAACGGCAACTGCGATCTGCGCAGGATGAGGTGGATCGGCTCAAACGGGAAGTCGAGCGGTTTCGGAAAGATCTTGACATCGCGGCGGACCAGGACAAGAAGAAATCCGCGCAGATCGAAGAACTGGAGCGAGCGCTCACCTCAGAAAAAGAACGTTACGATCTGCTGGATCGGCATTGGCGGGGAGTGTCCGAGCAGGAACTCACGAAGCAAAGTGGCAGTTTTCGAGCGAGAGTCGGGCAAGAGGTCGAGGAAGCATTGCTGGCTTTGGATCGAGACGAGCCGAGTGTGCCAATCGCGCTCCGGCGGCTGCGAAGAATCCAAGAAATCTTGTCCAAGGTAAAGGAATGACGCGACACAAGCCAAACCAAATCGGGTTTGGAATCGACTTCGGAACAACGAACTCCGTGATTGGCGTATGCGAAGGAGGTCCCACACGCGCGCTTCTCGACGGTGGCAAGCCGCACCCCTCAATCGTATGGTATCGAGCTGACGGTGCTGTGACGGTCGGCCGCAATGCCCGAAATAACGTGAATGGCTTTTCCGAAGTGCCGGGAAACAGCTTCGTGACGTCGGTGAAATTGAGTCTCGGCAAGTCGAAAGCTTTCCGCGTCGCTGGTCAGCCACGGAGCGCCCCGGACGTGGCTTCGGAGATCTTTTCATACCTGCTGCGCCAGGCCCGTGAGCAACACGGCCTTGACATCCATGAAGGGGTCGTCACAATACCTGTAGCGTTCGACGGCGCCGCCCGTCATGAGCTTCGGGTTGCAGCGGAAAAGGCCGGCTTCTATGTGAAGACGTTCGTCCACGAGCCGTTCGCAGCTGCAGCCGCTTACTGCTTTCCCCACCAGGGGAGGCCAATTGAAGAACTGGAAGGACGCAATATTCTTGTTTTCGATTGGGGCGGTGGGACGCTCGACATCACACTCGCGGTCGTTCGGTCGGGAAGAATGATCCAGGTTGAAAAAGCCGATCTCGGGCACCGCGCCGGCGACCACTTCGACGACAAGATTATGCGCTTATCGCATCACCGGTTCCTGGAAAGTTCAAACCTCTCACTCGAAGATGCTCCGATCAAAGCTACATTGAAGGATCGCTATTTGGCCCGGTGTGAATCTGCCAAGCTCATCCTCTCGGAGGAGGAGTGGGCAGATCTGGACGTGACGAGTGCGTTCCGGGTGAACGGGAAGGTCTACGACGTGACTCAGGAGTTGACCCGGGCGGATTTCGAGGCGGAGGTCGGACTAGACATTCGGGACGCCATGGCCCAGGTGGACGCCGTCATCGAGAAGGCCCGACTCACGCCGAGGGACGTCGATGTCGTGTTACTCATTGGCGGCAGTTCACGGATCCCGCTGGTTCGGCGTGAGATGCAGGAACGCTTCGGGCATCGAGTAGTTTATGTGAATAACGCCGATTCGATCATCGCCGAGGGCGCTGCACGAGTTGACTTCCTAGGACTACATCCGGTCCTTGCGCGCTCACTGGGCGTTCGGCTGGCCGATGGCGCGTACTATGAGCTGTTCCCGGCGGGCACTTTGGCGAAACCCGAAGTATGCCAGAAGCAGATCAACTTCTTCTGCACCGACAACCGCGATGGCGAAGCGAAGCTGGTACTGGTCGAAAAATATGAAGGCCGCGAAATGAGCGAAAGGGTTCTCGGAATTCCGGTGAGCCGTGAGCTGCCGCGAAAATACAACGATTGCGAGAGGGTTACCGTGAATCTCAGTCTGCATGAGGATTTGATTCTTCGCGTATTCGGGAAAGGCGCAACGCAAACTCGCAGCGCGCAGGCCGAGTACCATGATTTACACTTCGCCCTCGACACGCAAGGAGCAATGGCATGAATTCTCAGCTTCAGATCGCCTCGAACCTCATGATAGAGGGTCCCAAGAACACGCCGCACTATCGTTTCATGCCTGGGGATCTGGTCGCGCAGATATACAAAGAGTTTCTGAATCCGGAGACAATGCATTTGACTCTGACTTCTCGGCAACAGCGTGAGTATCTGCAGTATCTCCCCTGTTTGCTTTGCGGCCGCCCCTGTGCTGGGACCTGTGGAAAGAAGCCCGCGAGCAGATGAGGCAGCAGCTCGTTACCCGTAGGATCAAAACATTCATGCGGCGCGTTGATAGAACTTGAGGAGTCCGCCGAGTCGCTCGTGACATTGGATGCGGCCAGCATGTCGTGATGGTGGCGGGGCGGGGGCAGTGAAGAGCAGCTAATTGCCTTTGCCTTGATGAGGGCGTTCGAGATGATCATGCTCGATAAATTGAGTGATTGCTCGGCGCAAAGAGGCTTCACCGAAGAGGATCACCTTCGATAGACGCTCGCTTTTGATGGAGCGTACCCAGCGTTCGGCGAAGGCATTTAGGTTCGGACTGTGGGCAGGCAGGCTGAGAGGTTGGACACCGGCCGAACGAAGCGTGTCGCGGAAGGAAGGGCAGAACTTGCTGTCGCGATCGTGCAGAACAAAACGGATCGGAAGCAAGGTGCCGTCGATTGCATCGACGCCGCGGCGCGCCATTTGCCCCATCCATTCCTCGGTGGGAATGTTGACTGATCCCAGCCAGGGTGACGCGGCGCGTCTCCAAGGGCAGGAAGAACAGCACATAATAAGTTGCCAGCCCGCGCC
This sequence comes from Bryobacterales bacterium KBS 96, assembly GCA_000381625.1. Taxonomy (GTDB): domain Bacteria; phylum Acidobacteriota; class Terriglobia; order Bryobacterales; family Bryobacteraceae; genus KBS-96. The sequence goes on along the minus strand of KB906767.1, from coordinate 2,431,601 downwards.
AAGTGAGCACCTCCGCGGTGAAGAAATCAATGCCTGCTAACACAGCCATGTGGGAGCGGATGAAGTCCGCCCAACTCATCTGCTGGCGACGCTTGGGAGCAGGAGCAATACCAAAACGGCGTAGGATGTTACCCACGGTTTGATCGGAGACACAATGGCCCAGATTGTTCAGTGCACCGGCGATGCGATCGTATCCCCAGTCGCTATTCTCACGTGCCATGCGGACTATGAGTTCCGTGATCTCAGCTCCGATGGGCGGGCGACCCGGATAGAGGCGGTGCCGGGAGCCATCGAACTTCTGAGCGACGAGCTTGCGAAACCAGGCCAGGATGGTGTCTGGCCTGGCGGCCGAGGCCACTGGCTCGAGTCCGCGACGTCCGAGTCGTTTGCCGATTACGGCTAGAGTGGACCGCTCCGGATCAGTCAATAGAAGGCGGTTTGGCAGATGAGCGCGAAGGATTCTATTCTCCGCCAACAGGTATTCATTCTGCAGCAAAAGCTGCTGATTCACCATCCCGGTCACGTACGCCAACAGGCGCGCCACTTGTGTTTTCTTCATCGAAGCGGACCATCATACGTTGTTTGTCTTCAGCATGTTCGAGTATTTTGACCGAACGGGCATGACCTGATCCTGCTCTCATTGCTATGGATACGATCAACCGGGCAGCGATCGTAGTAAGACCAGCCCAGCCATTCCTGGATTGGCTTCACCGAGTGGATCCGACCAGTTCCCATCTGAAGCTCGAAGACCTACAGCGAGAGTCAACGATCTACTTGGTGGCGGAGTGCGATAGCCAGGAACAGGTGATTGAGTATTTGCGGGAAAGCGTCAGGGATATTTTCGAAGAACAGCTGGATGGGTGGTATCGCGTACCGGCAGTTTGGCCTGCGAAGCGAGATTTGACCACGTTCCAGAGCTGGTTTGAGATTAGCTTTCACTCCATGATCGTGGATCTCTGTGATGATGTGCTCGAACATGACGAACTGTGAATTCGGCGAGGATCATCACACGTCTACTCGGCACTTCGATCTACCCCGAGCTCATCGGCTCAAATTTTCGGACCAAACGCGATACTTTGTTGCAATGCAAGTAGTCGAAGGCTCTTTGGATCGACTCCTTAAAGCCCAGTAACAAAAATCTGTGGCGTTGTTTGGGAGCTTGTCGGACCGCCCAGGTTATTTTCGCGCGGTCATAATCACCAACGGTGGCCGACGATGCGATTGAATTTGCCCAAATCCCGCGCGCTTTGCATAGTTCTCCAGTTCGGCCACTGTCGATGCCCTCGGCATAAAGGGCGGACGCTCTGATTCCAGATCCGGCGATGGTCCGCCAACGAACGCCGCCCAGCCTTCATCCGACTCGATGTCGATGGAGTCCAGGAATAGCCTGCCTTCAGATCGCAGCACACGGAATGCTTCCTGCACGTAGCGCCAGCGATCAATCTCATCCAGATGCGCCAACATGTTCGTGCAGTAAACCACGTCGAACGACCCATCGGTAAATTCACCAAGCCCGCCGCCATGCAGCTGTTGCAAGCGCACGTTATTAAGGTGCGCCAGCCGTTCGGTGGCGTACGTCAGCATGTTCTTCGAAATATCCGAACCGGTCCAGAATCGGCAGTGCGGGGCCAACTCACGGCCAATGCGACCGACGCCGCACCCAATCTCCAAAACATCGTCTTGGGCTCCCACGCCGACGAACTCGTCCAAGTTCCGGATTGTCGGCGCTGCGGATTCGCGGACGTCCTCTTCATACTGCTTGCCAGATGCGACGACCGCCCCCGTTTCTGCGGAATTCGCAAGAGTGTCCCAAACAGCGGCGTATTCTCTGCGATGAAAATGGCCGGTGGGTGGCCAACGCGGAGACCGGAAGGCGTGCGCGGAAAATCCCCATAGGTAGGCAGTCGCGAACAGCCAGATCGCAGCGAGGAGGGTAAGCCCTTTTTCAGCGGGTATTAGGACGGCGACCGAGGTAGCCGCAAAGCCGAGAATGGCTACCGCAGGGATGAGCCAGCGGCGCTTTTTCAATTGCATTGCGACCAGCGTTCGCAGGCGGGACTTAGCCTGTCGAAAGGTCATGGTGATCGATGTTTAGCATAACGGAAAATTCTGGCCGATATCTTGCAAATCATTGACTCACTGGCACGTGACCTGACGCAGGCCCAGCTCGACGCATTGGTTGATAATCCGGGCATGCACGCCGTGCGAGGGGCCGAACATCGGCATAGTACTGCGAAACTGCCGAACAAAACAGATGGTGACACCGGTAGCGGAAGCGGTGGAGGGCCGGTGACCAAGGAGAACATCATGGAATTCACCACTCGTCCGACACACGGTCGAAAACCCACCTGCTCACACGTTGCTGGCGATGGCTGTGGTCCGCAAAAACTCCTTCCGGACACAGATCGCATCCCAGTAACGTGCCGTAAACATGGCATCCTGAGCGTTGATGCCGGCCTCGTTGATCTTCTTCCGCGCCGCGGGACACTGTGTGCGGACTGTGTCCTTGGTCGTCTTTGACCTGGTCCGACTGGCTGTTCTTGCGGCACATTCCCGCCGTTCGCTCGCCGCGGAAAATCTGTTTCTTCGGAAGCAACTGGCGCTCTTCCAGGAGCGCAAGGTCAGGCCACGACGCGCTGACGATTCCACGCGCTGGATGATGGCAACCCTGAGCCGGATGTTCCAATGGCGCGACGCGTTGGTCCATGTAAAGCCGGACACGCTCATTCGTTGGCACCGCAAGGGATTCCGGCTGTTCTGGCGGTGGAAGTCGAAACCCAGTGGGCGTCCGCGTTTGCCCAGGGACCTTCAGCAGTTGATCCGACAGATGGCCGTCGCGAATCCGACTTGGGGCGAGGAACGCATCGCCAACGAATTAAAGCTGAAACTCGGCATTCGAGTATCGCCCCGCACTGTGGGAAAGTACGTGCAGAGCGGTCATCCGGTTCGCACACCCGATCCGAAGCAGCGTTGGCTGACCTTCATCCATAACCATGCCCAGGTGATCGCGGCGTGCGACTTCTTCGTTGTGGTCACTGCCACGTTCCGCACGCTTTACGTATTCGTGATCATGGAACTGGGCACCCGTAGAATTCTCCATCACAACGTGACCGCCCACCCGACGGCGGAATGGACCTTGCAACAGTTTCGAGAGGCGCTCCCGGGCGATCATGCATATCGATTCCTCATTCACGACCGGGACAGCATTTTCTCCAAGGGATTGGACAAAGAGGTAACCGCCATGGGAGTACGGGTGTTGCGAACACCGGTGCAGGCACCGAAGGCGAATTCATTGTGCGAGCGTTTCGGCGGGACCTTGCGCCGCGAATGCCTGGACTTGTTGATTCCGTTCAATGAGAGTCATCTCAAGTTTGTCCTGAAGGCTTGGATCGCGCATTTCAACCACGCGAGGCCGCACATGAGTCTTGGCCCGGGAATACCTACGGCCTTACGTCTTCCTGCGCAGGAGAGCGCTCATCGCCATCATATTCCTGCGGACCACGCGGTTCGAAGTGCTGCCATTCTCGGAGGACTCCACCATGAGTATTGGCTTGAAAAAGTGGCGGCGTAGCCTCGGATGGACTTTCTGCGGATCACAGGAACCAACTTGGCGTTTCTGGGGGCTATACGTCCATGTCTGCAAAAGGGAAACACTGCACGAGGCTTACCAGATGGCGAAGAGTAATGACGGGGCACCCGGGATTGATGGGGTCACGTTCGAAGCCATCGAGGAAAGCGGAGTGGAGAGTTTCCTGGATCAGATAAGGGATGAACTGGTCTCAAAGACGTACCGGCCCATGAGGGCGCGGAAGAAGGAGATTCCGAAGGGCGCGGGCAAAAAAGTCCGGGTTCTGTCAATTCCGGCTATCCGTGACCGAGTGGTGCAGGGAGCTCTCAAGCTCATTCTGGAGCCGATCTTCGAAGCTGACTTCCAACCGGGCTCGTATGGATACCGGCCGAAACGGACAGCGCACCAAGCGGTAAACCGAGTGGCACAGGCGATCGTGGAGGGCAAGACGCGAATCATTGATATTGACTTGCGGGCCTACTTCGACAACGTTCAGCATTGTCTGTTGTTAGAGAAGGTAGCGCGGCGGGTACAAGATGACGCGGTCATGCATTTGCTTAAGACGACGCTGAAGGCGACTGGGCAGAAGGGCGTACCGCAAGGCGGGGTGATATCGCCGATGCTCAGTAACCTCTACCTCAACGAGGTGGATCGGATGCTGGAAAAAGCGATTACCATTACGCGGCGCGGACAATACACCAACATTCAATACGCACGTTTTGCGGATGACCTGGTGATATTAGTTGACGCATACCGGCGGCATAACTGGCTGCTTGAAGCGGTGGAAAGGCGAGTCCGGGAGGAGTTGGCGAAACTGCACGTTGAGATCAATGAGGACAAAAGCCGGATGGTGGATCTGGCAAAGGAAGAGAGCTTTTCGTTCCTGGGTTTTGAGTATCGCCGCATCCAAAGTCGTAATCGGGTGTGGCGAGTGTACTATGCGCCGAAGCTGCAGAAGCGGACCGCGCTGTTCGCAAAACTCCGGGAGATCTTCCGGCGTAACATCAGTCAGCCCGTGAGGAAAGTGATTGAGGAATTTAATCCGATCCTGCGAGGTTGGGTGAATTATTTTCGGATCGGCGATTCGAGCCGCTGCTTCTCGATGGTCAAACGATGGGTAGAGATGAAGGTTCGGAGGCACTTGATGCGTGCGAGAGGGCGCAAAGGGTTGGGGTGGAAACGGTGGAGTACGAAATGGCTGCATGAGACGCTTGGGCTGTTTGCTGAGTACCGAGTGCGGCGCTTTCCGAACGCCGTTCCATTTCCACACGTCACATAAACCTTGTTGTGAAGCAAACAGGAAAGCCCACTGCGGGAAAACTGCACGGTGGGTTTGATGCGGCGGGGACTGGAAATAGGTTTACGGTTCAGCTATTGAGGCACTCCCAGAGGAAACGGGGAGTAACAAGCTAGGCTTCACCTTCGGAACACTGCGCCAGTCCTCGACCCTACCAATGCGATGGAATTTAGTTGTTGACGCTGGTCAGGCCGCACCGTTGTCGCACCTGGGCGCCGCGCGGCGAAACTCCGGTGCTGGAATACAACTTCAATTGGAAGAGCTTGTCAGCGGTCGCCGGGATCACCTTCTTGAGTTTCTATTTCCGCTTGTACGCCGGTTCGTTGAAGGTGCCGCAGGTGATCGATTTCCTGCAAGCGCTGCAGCGTTGCATTCCCCGACCATTGACGGTGGTCTGGGACGGCCTGCCGGCACACCGCAGCCGGCTGGTTCGCGATTATCTCCAAAGCTTGAATGGGCGAATTCGCATTGAATTCCCGCCAAGCTACGCGCCCGAGTTGAATCCAGTGGAATACATCTGGGCTTATTGGAAGCAGCACGAATTGCCCAACGTCTGCCCCAAGGATTACTGGCAACTCAGCGAAGCCGCCCGTAGAACACTCAAGCGCATGCGCCGAAGACCCAGACTCATCGTGGCCTTCTGGAAGCAAGCTTCTCTCTGGACTGACTCTATATTATGCGGGCCTGCGGATTCCGGGCGATGTGAATGGGGCGTTCCGATAAATTCTGAATAAAGATTCCGGGGATGTGAATAAAGGATTCCGGCGGGAAGTGAATAAAGAAGGAAGCCGGATCGGAAACATTATTCACATGCCGGAATGATTTTCTAAAGCAAAGTTCATCTGAACGGCGGCGCTGGACAACCGGGGACGGAAGTTCCTCCACTGGACATGGAGGAGATTTCGTGGCCCAAGAAAGGGTGTCCATGCGGAAGATAAAAGAGATACTTCGCCTCCGATACGATCTCGGTCTGCGGCAGGATCAGATCGCTCGGAGTTGCAACATTGGTCAGTCGACAGTGCACCGGTATCTGGAGCGGTTTGCCGCCGCCGGGGTCAGTTGGCCGCTACCAGCCGAGTGCGACGAGACGCATCTGGAGAAGTTGCTGTTCGCGACCCGGCGCGGGCGTCCGGCGGGTCGCGAGAATCGCCCCGCTCCCGATTTCGTTGTGCTGCATAGCCAGCTTCAAAAGCACAAGCACCTCACCTTGCAGCTGCTTTGGGAGGAGTATCGCGCTCAAGAGCCGGAAGGTTACGGCTACAGCCGCTTCTGCGAGCTCTACGGCGATTGGAAAAACACACAGGATGTGGTCTTGCGCCAGGAGCATCGAGCCGGCGAAAAACTGTTTGTGGACTGGGCCGGAGCGAAGATTCCGATCTACCATCGCGAAGCCGGCGAGATCGATTCCGCCTCGTTGTTCGTGGCGGTGATGGGGGCATCGAGTTACACCTTCGTTTACGCCACGCGCAATCAGGATCTGCACAGTTGGATCGACTGCCACGTGCGCGCTTTCGAGTTCTTCGAGGGTGTTCCCAAGTTAGTCATACCCGATAATCCGCGCACCGGCGTCGATCGCGCCTGCCGCTATGAGCCCGATCTGAACCGGACCTATCACGAGATGGCGCAGCACTATGCCGTAGCCATTATGCCGGCGCGTCCTTATAAACCGAGAGATAAAGCTTACGTTTCATACTGCACCTTGTCCGGCGCGTGCAACGTTGAAGATCGGCTGCTTGGCCTGCCGGCCTCCTTGGCCCTTGAGAATAGCATTCTGTTCCAACGGTTCGTATAGGCAGCGCCGGACATTGTCGTAGCGGTGTTTTTTCAGCCGCCCTTCTCTCGCCCAAGCGTTAATTGTGGTAGTCGTCACGCCGTGCCGTACGCTCATCTCTTTGGCGGTGAGCAGTCCTTTAGCCCGCAGTCGGCTATAGCGGCATTTCAGATTGAAAGCCTGTCGGATATGTGCAATCTTCTTCAGGTTGAACGGCTCATCCTGCCAGGTCTTCCTTCCTTGTCGATTCAGAACTTCCGCCACCTCGCGATCGCAGTGATGGTCCAGCAGTGCATCGATCTCGGCAACCACCTCCGGCCTCGTCTTTCGAATCTGCGCGATTGGTAAGGGCTTGGTAAGGGTGAGGCTACGCGTGGCCCCGCCGCGGAGACGCACGTGGGCCTGTATCATTTCTCCGTTGATTAGCGTTACATCTTCAATCAGTAGACGCAGAATACGTTTTCGCTCGCGGGGTTCGACGCACGGATCATTCCAGACTCGTGGAAAATCGGTTGCCAGAGAGAGCAGTTGCTTCCGGGTTTCAGTGTCAATCAACAGGCGCTGCTTTTGTGTCTGTTGCTCATACTGTTGCTGCGCCTCCGCCAGGATACGGAGTTTGTTATTCCACTCCGCTTCCAGGCTATCAGCGACGAGGCGGCGGTCCGGATCGACGTTCATGTAACGACGTCGGGCGAGTTCAGCCTCGTACTGTGCTCGCTCAACATGCTTTCGCCGCAAGCCATCGGTTTCGGTCACACGCGCCTCTACCTCCTGTTGGACTGCCAGGGCGACCTGTAGGGTCATCGGCTGCATCAGTTCCAGTAAGAGATTACTCATCGCCTGATCGACCACGCTGCCCGGCACGCGCTGGCAGACCTTCTCCGCCCTCCGTATGGCGGCCTCCTGACACACATACGTAGGAGCCATTTGATGGTACGCAATGTTGTAGTGGATGCTCATTCGCTCTCCGCAAACCCCACAGATGACACGGCCCTGCAGAAGCGCTGGCCCTTCGCGGGCCGGCCCGGCTTTCCGTGTTACTCCAAACCCCAGCGCGTTTTCAGCGAGGCGCTTTTGATTCGTCTCGAACTGCTCCCAGCTGATGTAGCCGACATGAACATCCGGAATCACAAACTGCCATTCCGCCCGTGGAACCTTAATCGTGCTGTGCCTGCCGTCTGGCAAAAGGCGAGTGCGGACGCGGCCATAGACGAATGTGCCAGCGTAGCGAGGGTTGTGCAGCACTTGAAGGATTCGAGAGTGCGCCGCTCGCACCCAATGCAGTTCACCCTTATTCAGTCCTTTGCGAATGCGCCGAGGGAACCGGAGACTTTGCTCGTGGAACAGCTTCGCGGTTTGCATCGCCGACCCGGTCCGGTCGAACGTCTCGAAGACCAGGCGCATCGCAGCTTGTACTTCGGCGTCTGGATCGAGGATCAGAATACCGTCATCCCGATAAACCAGACCGACGGGCGGTCGCATCTCGAGCTCGCCACGCCGGGCTTTGTTGATCATTCCGCCTCGCATTCTCGCCTTGAGAAAATGAAGTTCCGCTTCCGACATAGTCCCTTTCAAACCAAGAAGGAGCCTGTCATTGAAGTTAGCCGGGTCATAGATTCCATCTTCGTCGAGAATGAGTGCTCCTGCGAGAGAACATAACTCGATCAGTCGGTGCCAGTCGGCGGAGTTCCGGGCCAACCGCGATACCTCCAGCCCCATTACAAGGCCCGCCTTGCCGAGGGCGACCTCACTAACCAACTTCTGAAACCCATCCCGGCCTGCTGATTGTGAACCTGATTTACCGAGATCGCAGTCGAGCACGTGGATGCGTTCGAGCGGCCAACCCAGCGCCACGGCGCGATCACGCAAGGCATACTGACGTTGCGTGCTTTCCGTATTCTCTACGACCTGACGCGGTGTGGACTGTCGAATGTAGAGATAGGCGTCGTGTTCCAGATGTTGCTGAGTAACTTTCAGTTCAGGCATGCAGAAAACCCTCCAGTCGCGCGCTGAGAATCAACCCTGCTACCAGGCGGACGAGTTCCACTCCAAATGAGTCGAGGGCTGGCGCTTCAGCCCCGGATGAAACATGCGATTGGGGTGGACGTGCCGATACTGCCGCGCATCTGAGCTGAGCCCACGTTGCCAAGCCACAGCGCATGAGAACGCCGCGACCTTCCAGATGCTCTCCCCGTCCATCCGGTTGGACCGATTGTCGGCGAAGAGCCTCGTAGGCCTCCACGGCTCCATCCGGCATCGAGGATGTTACGCCGGATTGCGCGGTTTTTTTTTGCTCGCCAACGCACGTTCCAGGCTGCGGCGGTGAACCGCGATTCCGAACTTCTCCTGAACGGCTTGGACGCAAGCGACAGTCGTCAATCCAGGATCGGCAGTTCTCAAGCCGCGCACGTACTCGGTAACGTCGGCCGAAAGTTTGTGCCGTTCTTTGGGCCCACGGTGCTTGGGAAGTAGTCCGCTGAGGCCAGCTTGCTGGAATGCCGCCTGGGCCTGATAGACAGTGGGGCGCGAAACGCCAAACTTGGTTGCCACATCGACGATCGAAACTCCCTCCACGCTGTGTCGGCGCAGCATCTCGTAGCGGACCTGAAGAAGATCCTTGGGATCGAAGAATGGATTCTGTTTGAACAGAATGTCGGAAACAGAACCAGGACGAGGGTTGAGTGTGCCAGTCCGCTTTAACTCCAGCATTTTCTGGGCGGGCTGTTTCAGTTTGGGCATCCGATTTCTCGTCGGGAAGTATGTAAGTATTATTATGCCTCATTTGCATATCCAGTCAAGCGAAACCTCAGGTGAATCAATCTTCGAAGTCCCTCTCTCGCTCGCTTTCACTGTATATCTTGCAACAGTACACCAGCCTTGGAGTTGCCAGCCACGCTTGTCATGCCACCGGTCAGCATATCCACCATGCGGCAAAGTTCTTCTGTCAGTAGCGGCGATATTTACTTTACACACCCTTGGCTCCATCGACGGCTTGCCAGCGGCTGTCGAAAAGGCGTCTCAACTCCAAAAGATCGTCCACACGAAACGCCGATCGGCCGGCGGACATGCGATCAAAGGCGTCTACCGACGCCACGTCCGTCACACTCGTTAACAAGGACTTGAGCTTCCCGCTTGGACCGTAGTAGAAAACTCGATCCTCACCCCAGGTAAGCTTTCGTGTTACCAGTTCGAACTCGGCTCCACGAAGTGGATGAAAGGGATGGGTTATCCGGAATCGTCCCGCCGTGCTTCCCACACAACCTGCATTCGACGACTTTTGGCAAAGCCAAGGCCGAGGTCGGTGTTCAGATCGTCGAACGCTGGATCGTCGCCGCCCTCCGGCATCGCCGTTTCTATTCGGTGGCTGAGATCAATAACGCCATTGCCGAGTTGCTGGAGCGGTTGAATCAGCGTCGCTTCCGCAAACGGGAGGGCACACGCGCCTCGCTGTTTGCCGAACTGGACCGCCCGGCGCTGCAGCCGCTGCCGTCGGAACGCTACGAACTGTCCGAGTGGAAAAGCGTGCGCGCCAACATCGACTATCACGTCGAGATCGACCGCCACTACTACAGCGTTCCGTACCAGTTGGTCGGGCGGGCTTTGGAAGCACGCTTTACCGCCACGACTGTCGAGATCTTTCATCGCAGCATGCGCGTGGCGTCTCATCCGCGCAGCAGCGCCGCCTACCGCCATACCACCAATCCCGAACATCGCCCGAAGAGCCACCAGGCGCATCTGGAGTGGTCTCCATCGCGCCTGATTCACTGGGCCGAGTCGGTGGGCCCGGCCACGGCGCAGATCATAAACAGCATTCTCGAAACGAAGCCGCATCCGGAGATGGGATACCGCTCTTGTCTCGGCATCCTCCGTCTGGCCAAGACTTACTCCAACGAGCGCTTGGAATCAGCCAGCCAGCGCGCTCTGCAGTTGCGCGCCTTCTCCTATCAAAGCTTGCGTTCGATCCTGAAGAACTCGCTTGATCGCCAGCTCTCGCTCGAACCGGAAAGCGATCGGTCCGGCCCCCGCCACAAAAAACGTGCGTGGCGCCGATTACTACGATCCGCCGGTTACGTTTCTGCAATAACCAATCACTTTTAGAAAAGGACCTCATAAATGTTGAATCAACCCACGCTGGAGAAGCTCCAGACCATGAAGCTGTACGGCATGGCGGATGCCTTCCGGACACAAATGGAAACCGCCGACACCAGCCAGCTCAGCTTCGAAGAGCGGTTCGCCATGCTGGTCGATCAGCAATGGCTCTGGAAGGAAAATCGGGCTCTCGCCCGGCGTTTACGTGCTGCCAAGCTCAAGGAACGTGGTGTCGTCGAGGATATCGATTACCAACACCCGCGCGGACTGGACCGCAAGCTCATCCGCACGCTCGCCACGAGCGAATGGGTAAGGCAGCATCAAAATCTCCTACTCATCGGTCCCACCGGAATCGGGAAAACTTGGTTAGGCTGTGCCCTCGCGCAAAAGGCCTGTCGCGACGGCTTCACGATTTTGCACAAACGGGCCGCCGAACTGTTCCGCGATCTCGCCGTTGCGCATGTTGACGGGAGCTTCGGCCGCCAACTGGCGAAACTCGCGCGCATCGACATCCTGGTGCTGGACGACTTCGCCATGGCTCCCTTAAAGGACAGCGAACGGCGCGACTTCCTGGAGCTTTGCGACGATCGCTATCAGCGCCGGTCGACCATCCTGACCTCGCAGCTGCCGCTCGCTCACTGGCACGAACAGATCGGCGATCCCACGCTCGCCGACAGCATTCTCGACCGACTGGTTCATAACTCGTACCGGATCGAACTCAACGGCGAATCCATGCGCAAGAAGCGCGGCCGGAAAACTGAGGAGGAATCGTGAATGGTTTTCTACAGTGCTGAGGTGGGGCAAGGCACTCAAATGCCGTCCTTGCCCCACACCCCCATCCCGGCTGAAAACACGAACTCTTGACTCATGTGAATAATTTCAGCCATCATCTTTAATGCCAGCGTCGCTCCGCTCCGACTTTATTCACATCGTCGGAACGTTTCATTCACATCGTCGGAATACGCAGCTTTTGATCGGTGGCCGGGAAACGGACTTCCGGGAGCCTTGCTGCTGGCAGTCTAATCCAGTCAACCTTGACGGGAAACGCGCTACCGTTCAATGTCAGCAACGCCGACTTCACGTCAACTTGGCATCGCTTGCTTACTGGACGCCACGCTTCTTCAATTCTTCGACAATGTTCGACATGGTGATCTGCCAGTAGAGGCGATTGGCAATCCACCCTTTTTCTTGCGTCTCTTTCAGGCATGCGTCGACGGTCTGCTTAAGCGCTCTGATTTGCGTCAATGTCGAGCGCAGGCGCGAAGAAAAGCTCTTCAGGTTCTCGTACATGGTGACGATCTCGTCGAAGTCGAAGCCCTGCTTCAGAAGGAAGTCGGCGACGATCGCGCGGTCCATGAGGTTGGCCAAGTCTTCTGCGGCCTTGGCGGCATCCAGAGCTTTTGGTTCGAGAGAGGCCGTGGCATCCAGGTTGTCGCTGAGAACGAGCAGTTCGTTCGCCCGGATGTTCAGTTGGCCCTGCAAGCCATTCAGAAACTGCAGCCTTGTCGCATCTGGCACACGAGACAACTGCATCAGCCCCATTTCGAGCATGGTGGTGTACATGGTCTGATCGTGAGTCTTTTGCAGCTCATCACGAAACGCGGGCAGATTTTTGTTCAGCAGGTCGATGGTCCGTAGCGCCCGGCCCGTGTAGGGGTCCGAGAAGTAGTCAGCCGCACTACGTGTGTCTACCTTAGGCTTTGGCATCTTGGCCAGGCTCTCCTGCATCTCCGTTTTGAACTTCTCCTGGAAGATGCCCAGGACAACGCCAGCCACAATGTTCGCGAGCGTACCTACGACAGCGGTTCGTACGCTGGTCACCGGCGGTTCGGGGATAGATTGGATGTGCTCTACACCTGCGACGCGGATCGTGCGTTGCAATTTTATTGTCAACTGCGGGCGCTCTCCCTGGAACGCAGTGCGCGCAGCCTGTTTGCCGGTGACGGTTTTCGCCGGGTTTGTGATGCTCGCCCGCTCGGGGATGTGAACCGCGATGGTTCCTATCCCACGCTTGCGTGCGTATTCGCTGACCCGCGCCTCACAACTACCACACAGATCCTTCTCTGTGACGATGACCAGTTTGCCGCCGGCGACGTTAGTGGGGCCATCGCGCTCAAGCCCTTTTGATGGCGCGTGCTTCGGCATGATTATCGAGCCCGCCGCTATCGAAAAAATCAGCCCCAATGGCGACTCGCCGGTTCTCCTTATCCAAAACCTGAATGGCCGCAAACGTTTCGTATCCTTTTCCGACCGGGGCGCCGATGCCCTTAGGATCGATGTTTACCGTTGCGGGTTTCTGCCGAAGCGTGTCGTTGGCATTGCCGGGCGAAGAGAGGAACCCGCGCTGCGGTTTGACGATCTGTTCGTACATTTCTGTTGGTGTTAGCGGGCGTGAGAGAGCGCTTTGCAACTGCTGCTGCCTTCGCGAAACGCTCGGTTGTCCCGGTGCGATGGCTGGATCTGGCGGTTGTCCCATGTGCTGGTATCACCTCGGCGATCTTAGTAGCACGGCGGCTTCCAACTTAGGGACCGGGACTGGGCTCTTGGTCAGGCCGACATTCTTTCTGTTTTCGCTGATGGATTCGGCGTTCGCAGGCGGCTTAGTTTGCGCTGAATTGGCAGTAGCACACAAATTTGGGTTTCATCTTGCACCGTTGCCGCGTGATTTTTCGCGGTCGAGACGCGCCTCCAGGATTTGATGGCTCACGCGATGGCGTTCGATTTGCCATTTTCGTCTGCTTGCCCGAGATTCCTGTGCCCCGGCTCGCTTTTTGCGATTCCTGCGAGTTTGATAGCAAGTGACTTTGCTTATGTACGTCCACGTGAAGGACCGCGTTGCTAACTGGGCCGAGACTGGTTGTCAACGGAAAGCCCGCCGCGGTAGCAAGTTCGACTGTGTCGATTTTTGCCCGAAGATTGTTTCGGTGGAACTCTGCGGGTCGTACTTGGCCGTGCGCTCGGCGAGCAGAGCGTCATAGATATCGGATCTTCCCGTCGGCCCGAAGGCTACGCAGTCGATGCACAGCGCAGCCCGCTTATATATGAACTACGAGGACAAAGACCTCACGACCGCGATTGATCTCAAAACACACAAAACCGTGGCGAAGTGGCAGTCCTCGTGTGGGGAGGATGGTCCGCACGCTCTGTCGATCGATCAAGAGACCGGCCACCTGTTCGTTGCTTGCAGCACGCGGGCGGAGATCTTGGATATGGGTCACAACGGTACGAAGCTGTCCTCTCTATCAACACCGGCCAGGGCATGGATGATCTCAACTTCTCGCCAGCCACTCACATGTTGTATGTAGGCGCCGCCAAGGACGCGCGGCTCACGGTTACCCGAGCCGAGCCGGGCGGCAAGCTCAGCCTAGATGCAGAGGTCCCGACCCACGAAGGCGCTCGCAACGGAGTCGTCACGAAGGATGGCACGGTGTATCTCGCGCACTCGCAACTCGGTCAATTAGCAGGCTTCATCATAGTGTCGCCGAGTGGCAAGTAACCCGGACTGTGTAAATGTTGTCTCGATTGCTCGCGAAGAACACTGGGCCGTATCACGGGCATGCCGCGGACGTGCGAAAGGGCACGGTTCAATCAGCGCAATGCCGACTATACGTCCAAGTGGTCTCTAAGCGCTTCGCCGTTAGCCGACTACACGCTCGCGTGAATTACCTCAGGGTCGCCGATAGTGCCGGCGCAATTCGGATCGTGGCGGTTTCTGTTTGATTCAGCGCTCCGCAAGAAGCGTCTTGATGTTCGCTTCAATGTTGGCGCGGTGCACAACACCCACGTATGTGGCGGCGATACGGCCGCGTCTGTCGATGAGGTAAGTGACCGGGAGTGCGTTGACCGAAAAGCGCTTCGTGACTCCGTCGTCGCCCATCAGTATGGGGTAATCAACTTTGTGGGCATCGACGAAGGGATTGACGAGGCGCCAGGCCTCAGCAGGCCCTTTCAAATCTTCGTAGAGGATGTCCATCGAAATCCCAACCACGGCAAGGCCTTCTCTGGCATAGGAGTGGTGAATTTCGATGAACGATGGAATTTCTTTGATGCAGCCTCCGCACTTGGTGGCCCAAAGGTCTAGAAGAAGAGGCTTGCCTTTGAAACTTGACAAAGGCACCGACTTGCCGGAGGTGTCAAGCAACACGAAGTCCGGAGCCGGTTTGCGGGCTGACTGCGGTTCGACAGCAACGCGAATTTCCGCGGCGCGCGCGAGCGAACATGCGGCGACGCAAATGGCAACGCCGACGAGCAGAAGCCTAGTACGACGTAGTTTGACGTTCATGCATTCTCCTTGAATGTGGGGTTGGCGGCGATCGCGACTGTCCCTCCCCGCGACCGTCGCAAGATGGAGGTAACAATCATGTACCCAATTGGTCCGGCTACTGCCACCAGATGTAGGGAAGGAAGGCGAGGAAGGCGAAGAGGATATAGCTGCCACGTGCGCATCTGCCACCACAGGGAGTTCTGGGTTACCAATGAAGCCATACTCGCGACCACGGAAATCCACAAGATAGTCCGGAGCGAAACGGGGAGAGCAGACGTTCTGAGACCCTGACGCATTCCCAACAATGAAGGCAACAAGACAAGGACGGACTGCACGATGAGCGGAAAAACGACACGATAAAACGCCACCGCATAGACGGCGCCGTTGGGATCTGGGCCGACGCGATCTGAGTGAGGTGAGAGGAAAAAGGAATCAATGAACGGCGGCGGTGCAGGAGCGCGCCCAGCAGTAACCCGCAAGACAGCAATACGGCATTCGACCAGGTGGTACGGCGTGAAACGTACCCGAGGAGCAGACCACCGGTCCAGGACCAGCAAATCAGCTCAATCCAGGAGATGACGATACCGGTGCCGTGGCCCAAGAAATCGTCTCGAAATCCGGCGTTGGTAATGTACGTCCAGGTCCAATTATTCGCGTATAGCCAGAGGTATATGGCGTTCCCATCGGCGGTTCTGCGGGAAACCACAGTGAGAAGCGCGCCAAGAGGGATAACCAGTGTAGCCAGCGCAAGCCATGAATGCCATTCCTGCCACAACGCCACCTGGCGGCGGACGATTAGGCCGAGCAGGTCTCGCAGCGCTTGTCCCCCACTTACACCCGATTCAGCCTGATCACCGAGCACCGCGTCCCGCTCGTCAGGTTTCAGCATGCGGGACAAAAGATCGACAAGCCGCCAACAGAAGTGAGTCATGGCCGGATGGAGGCTCGGTCCAGAGTCTGCTTTCCCGCTGATCGGATTAAACTCCAGAAATGCCGTCGAGGTCACGAGTCCACCGATTCCAAACGCGGTGCCGGCTTCCGGCCCTAATCTGGCCCAACTACCGTTTTGCGCGAGCGATCCTGGCTGGTGTCGAGCAATAGCGGAAGGAATAGCCCTAGAGTCGGCTCACAATTTGTCCTTACTCGTGGCCTGGCATGTTCATGTGTCGCTTCGCTAACCTTCATCAGGTGGATTGGCGTCGGCGAGGGAGTCCCTTTGCCGAGGCCTCGGCGCCAGGTGGTTCACGGAACGGTTCCACCGGAATGCGCTCGTAACACACTTCCAGCACGGTCAGGTATTCTGTGCCGCCCGGAGCTTGGAGAACTACGCGATCGCCCGCTGTCGACTTCATCAACGCGCACCCCAGAGGCGACACCCAACTGATGTGGTTGCGGTCGAGATCGACCTCGTCGGTGCCTACGATGCTCACCACTCGCTCCGTTCCCGCAGCGTTGGCATAGCGCACGGTCGCTCCGAAGAATACCCTCGTCGCCGCCTGCCCAGCTCGCGGAGTTTCCGGGTCAATTACTTCCGCGGATTCGATTTGCTTCGTGAGAAAGCGAATCCGCCCATCGATTTGGCGCAGCCGCCGCTTGCCGTACTGATAGTCGGCGTTTTCACTGCGATCGCCGTTGCTCGCAGCCCACGCCACCACCGCCGTGACGGCCGGGCGTTCTCTGGTGAGCAGAAACCGGTGCTCATCTTTGAGGCGCTGCAGGCCGCTCGGCGTTATGTAGTTCTTGCTTTGCGTCGCGGGTTCGTCACCTTGCGGTTTTCTCGTATACCCTTTTCGCATATCTCCACTCTCTCCAGCGAGAATACACTTCAACAGCATCACTCCAAGGATCATCCCGATCATCCCTTTGGCCCCACCGAATCGCAAACTGCGAAGGCATTGACAGCTTCACGATCGCCTACAACACACGCTCCTAGGAGGAGGTGGGTGAGCTTCTACAGGATCCTTTGATCGCGTAGTTCGGTGGCCTCGAAGCGGGGGCCATCGTGTCGAGACTGCTAAAGGGTAGTGCCTTAGTGTCTCCCAGACGCTTGGAAATTGCGTCATGCATCTACTGAGTAGGTCATTTTGAGGATAACGACACGCCGTCGCCCGCGCTTAGCCGATATTCGGGAATCCGGCAACTCGCCGAATACGACGGCATCTCGGCAGCCGTGTCTTCGTCGTTCGTCCGCGTTCCAGCGAACTGCACACATCTCAGAACCAAAAGTCGTGCATGAGTTTCAGGAACTCGGGCGTGATCGGGTATCCCGATGCCGAGCCGATAACAGAATCAACCGGACAATGCGGACACAACGCTGTTTGCCCGTCATCAATCCATTCCGTGATTTCGGACGGCGAGAATATCCTCAGGCAATAGAAGCACCCACATGTAGTGCTGGCTTCCAACTCCGCTCGATGCCTAACTGAATGCTTGTGCGCGGCAACGTAAGCGTCATTCGATCTGGCGATCATCAACCCCAGTATCCCTTTCGCGTGCTTCTCTTCTGTATATAGACCAGAAAGTTGGCGTGTACGAGCAATGTCGGCGGTTGAGCCCTGGATTATCGACACCCGTCTATGGCGCGTCCGAACACGTTCGATGTTTAGGCTGGATGCCGATCCGATCGTTAACGGCGTTGGAAATCCGCTGCTTGCAGCCAAGATATCTCTCGGTCGTCTGAATCGACACGTGTCCAAGGAGAAACTGAATCTGGTCGAGTTCACCGCCGGCCTGATGGCAGAGCAGCGCGCAAGTCCGCCGGAGATCGTGCGGCGCAAGTTTATCAATGCCGGCTCTTCTCGCATACTGTCTAACGACATGCCAAACGACTTTTTCGCTTAATCCGCTTCCCCATACGGTGCCTGCTCGCGTCACACGCCTAAATATCTTCCCGTTCGAGACACCGGCCGAGTGCAGCCAATCGTCCACCAAATTCTTCACCCAATCCGGCACCGGAATGGTCCGAATATGTGAGGGCCTTGCCGATCAGGTCGACGATCGCCCAGTGGCCCTCCCGCTGCTGCAGGTCCAAGACGTTCAACTCAACGGCCTCGTGCCGTCGCAACCCGCAGGCGACAAGTATGGCCAACAACGTCAAGTCCCGTTTGCCTTTCATGGTCTCGGGATCCGGAGCCTCGAGCAGTGCCATGGCCTGATCCGGTAGGAGCCAGTTCCCGAGTCGAACACCAATCTTCTTCACACCTTTCACTCGGCGTATCCCAGCAGCTAGGTCAGCACTGAGGAGGCCGCAATCGGAAGCCTTGTACGCCAGCCGGCGCACGGCACCTAATCGCAGGTTGATGGTGCCCGGCGCGAGCTTGCGGGCTTCGAGGTGAATACGGTAGCGCAATACAATCGTCCGGTTGAATGAGAGCCGCGGTTCGGAACAGTACCACTCCACGAACTCGTCAATCGCATGCCGATATCCGCGTTGAGCATCGGCAGAGGTGAGGCTGTTTAGAACTGCAGATTTCCCCTGATCCAGATCTGGCAACCGCAAGACTGTCTTTGGCGGCGTACGGCGTTTCTTTCTCGGGTGCTGCTTTCGCATCGATTCGCGGTCCTCCCAACCGCAAATCGATCTTGCTCACACCAATTTCCAGGTTATACGTCCTTCGGGAGCTATCCCGGTTGATAGCGAATACGCACCACGGTTGCTTTCCTACTTACCGGACGGGTGGACGAAGAGGTTCAAAATCTTCGTAGCTGATACCACACCAACGCACATCCCGCCAAGCCCAGGAAAATGTATGAGAGTGCGTTCGCCCGCCACACCGACGGTGTGCTAGGTCTTTCGCAAAGAAGCCAGCCGAGGCGATCCAGCAAAACGCTCTCTACGTACGCGGAAAGGAAAAAAGACGGAATCAAAAGAACGCTGAATGCAACCAAGATCGGCCAAGTCTCTCCCGTGCCTGGTCCCAGCCAGGGTGAACTTATCACAGTCGCGAGCAGAGTGGCTAACTGGCTTCCAGGAGACCGTTCGAAGTGCTTCAACAGGCCGCTCCAATCAGCTACGCCCCATATCGCCAGTTCCAGCAGGAACAGGATGAGCCAAGCAAGAGGAAAGCCGAGAAGCATAGTTATCGCGTTCGCCTTTGCAACAGCACCGAGCGTGTTCTTCCACCCAGTTCGCAACCTTAAGCGCAAATATGCGGCTTCGACAGCGATAACAGGAATGATGAGAAAGAGGATTGCAGGATAGGCAATCGCAATCATCGGTATCCCCGCATCGGCTCTCGCCGAAATCGGGCTTAAACAGCAGAGCAGCAGTAGTAACGGCGCACGATGAGAGCGCGTAAACGTGTTTGATCGCAACTTAGAAAGTATCTCGCACTCCCGCCCGGATGCAAATTGCCTCATGTCACGCCAAGTTGCCTGGCGTGCCGTGCTCACTCACTTCCAGGATCGTCGGCAAACCGGTAGTTGGGCCAGATTAGGGCCCGAAGCCGGCACCGCGTTTGGAATCGGTGGACTCGTGACCTCGACGGCATTTCTGGAGTTTAATCCGATCAGCGGGAAAGCAGACTCTGGACCGAGCCTCACGCGACCCATGTTGCTAATCGCGCCAGAATTGGGAACCTTCACGCAAGAATTCGCGTACAGATCATGGAGCATAGCTCTGCCCTGCTCGCCCAAATCGGACGCAATGCCCAGGAGAATACGCGTGAACAGCACAATCATTTCGGCCTGTCTGCTTACTTCCGTTTGTCTCGCTACTTTTGCACAAACGCCCTCATTGAGTGGCCGTTGGATCGTCACTCAGGACTTCTTCGGCACCCCTCGCTACATGCGGCTGCAGCTCGAGCAGAACGGCTCAAAGCTCACTGGTGAGCTCAATGGCGACAAACTCGAAGGCACCGTAAGTGACAGCACCATTCACTTCGTGGCACGCAACGAAAAGAAGGACACTTTCGAGGTCCGGGGCACGTTCGCCCAACGAATCCTGACGGGAACGATGGTCGCTACTGACGCCGCTAATCGGGACCATCCGTACACGTTCTCACTCATGGCAAAACCCGCTCCGCCGTTGGAACACCGCGCACCTCAGCGCCACGATTTCACACCCGCCGTGTTCTACCGACAGTTCTCCGCGCTCAACAAGCCTGTTCTAACGGTCGCGCCTGGCGATACGATCCACACCACCACCGTGGATGCCGGCGGCACTGATGAAAACAATATCCGCCGCGTTGCGGGCGGAAATCCGGAGACGGGGCCGTTTTACATCGAGGGCGCCATGCCTGGCGACGTGCTGGTCGTGCACATCAACAAACTTCGCCTCAATCGCGATTGGGCCAGCAGCGATGATTCCCTTGTCGATCGCAGCCTTAACTCCGACCTGGCGGCCAAAATGAAAGACGTTGGTAAGGAAGCTCGATGGCATCTTGACCTCGCAAGCGGCACGGCGTCGCCGGAAAAGCCTAGCGCGCATTTGGCGCATTTTCGCATTCCGCTAAAGCCGATGCTCGGTTGCATTGCTGCCGCGCCGAGCATCTCGGGGGCCGCGCCAGGCACCGGCGACTCCGGCTTCTACGGCGGCAACATGGATTTCAACGAAGTTGGCGAAGGTGCAACCGTCTATCTACGTGTTTCGAACCCCGGTGCATTGCTTTACGTCGGTGATGGACATGCCGCGCAGGGAGACGGGGAAATCAACGGCAACGCACTGGAAACCTCAATGGACGTTGAACTCAGGGTCGACGTCATTCCCAATAAGCGTATCGGTGACCCCCGTATCGAAACGGATGACGCGATCATCAGCATGGGGCTCGACGGCTCGCTCGATGACGCCTTCAAAGAAGCTACCAGCGACATGGCAGCCTGGCTTGCCGAGGATTACAAACTCACGCCTTCCGAAATCGCCCAGGTGATTGGAGCCGCCGCTGAATACAGGGTAAGCGAAGCCGCAGATCGCAACGCAGGCGTTGTCTTGAAATTAAAGAAGAGGTATCTGCAGCCACTCGCGCCCGCGGCGAAATAAGCCGTCAACACACCTGCCCATCCCTGCACGCGAAGAATTCTGCCGGTATTTAATTAGTCGGACGGGCTACAACGCACCCAACGAGATTTGTACTCGCAAGTCTGCTTACGCCAAGTCACTTTCCGGGTTGCCCGTCATGCGATCGCTAATTGGGAAGAAGTGCATTCGAGTCCTCCCGATCCGTCCCGAATCTGGCTAACAAAAATAGCCTCGGGTAGGAGAGCGGAACAGTGCCCAGGCGATCACAATGAGAAACGATAGATGGATCGCGACTTGGGTTGTGACGGGGAAGCTAATCGCCACGTGAAGCGCCATCCACGCAATCGCCAGCCAACGAGCCCAGTTCTTCCGGCGGAGCAGAAACACCCCGCAGGTGACTGCCACCAATTCTGTGACTTCGATTAGGATATCCTCGCTTTGCCAGTGATGCGGAAAATGACTGACGAATCCTCCTGATCCTACGACGATATAAAGCACCGCGATCGCAAACACGGCTGGCATGGGTTTCATGGCAGAAGCTCCAGGACAGAGTCACTAGGTTCCAAATCTTCTGCATCAGGCGGCACGATTGCGCCGGCTTGCAGGAGCAGGCGAACCGTTCCAACGAAGTCACCGCTGTCGCGCCGCCACCCATTCCCCGATGCGTAAACGGCCCACGATAAGGCAGTACCCGGATATTCCGCCGACTTGAGCTCAAGCGCAGGACCGAATCGCAGGATGTCAGCCGTCATCTCCGAATTGCCGTTGAAAGCCGCCCAATGCAGCGCAGTGGCGCCCATTTCGCCCGGAGTGTCCACCGGCCAGCCCGCTTCCAGCATCAGGCGGACTGCCTGAACATTGTTGCCCTGGGCCGCCTCGGGCACCTTTCTGGCCATGTCGTCCGAAAGCGTGGAGACAAAGTCTGGTTTCTCTGCGAGAGCGCGGCGAAATGTATCGAAGTCGCCCAGTTCGCACGCGAGTTTTATCTTAAGGTCCTCGGGGGTGTGCGCAAGCAGGAAGTCAAACACCTTCTCATGACCGAACTCGCGCGCTACTGTGTGCGCCGTGCGATTGCGTCCCAATTGCCAGATGTAGATGGTGCCGCCGGCACGAGGATCCCGCATTGGGAACCATTCGCCCGACACGGTCATGTAGATGCAACCGGCGTCGCGCTCAAGATGCTCGCGCACGAGTTCTAAGTTGCCCAGCGCCGCTGCCATGAGCAGATCGGTTTTACATCCTTTCTGAATCAGATGGCGAGCTACGCTCTGGCGATCTCGTGGGTAATGGCGCCTCTGCTCGACTCGGAGCATATACTGTGCAGGCATGGATTCATGATCCACGTCGAGCGCGTTCATATCGGCACCAGCAGCAAGCAACACTTCCGCGACGGCCACGCTGGACGCGAAGTGCAGGGGAGTCTGGCCGTCTCCACCACGAGCGTGCACCACCGCTGGGTCGACGGCGATGAATCTCTGGAGTTCTTTGATCCGGCACAAACGCGCCGCCGAATGCGCATCTAGCTCGGCCCCGCGCTCAATCAAGAAGTCAGCCAGCGACGGATCGCAGTCATCGAGCACACCGAATCCGCCTGCCCACCATTCAGTCCGCTTTGTTATGTTCGCCCCGAATCGAAGCAGGATGTCGATGGTCGCCCGGTCACTTCGCTGCACGGCCGCAAATAGCGCGTGTTGTCCGAAGCCGTAGCCCGGCAAAGGTTCATCGATGATGGCCCTCAGTTCGGCATATCTGTTGAGGACGTCTTCTACAGCTTGAGCGTTGCTATCGCAGACTGCGAGCTTCAATGCTTCGGCGGGGGAAAGTTGTTGCTGAAGAACGAACGACTTCAGCTTCGCCCAGGACGCGAAACCATAGTCATTAGCAACAAGCTGCTGAGCATCTGACAATTTGCGGCCCGGTACGGACCGTTGTAGTGACTTGGCCTGTTTCCGGAGGTACTCGAGGTTGGGTTTTGACGGCAGCTCACGAGACATACACTTCTCCTTTTCTGGCCCGGTGTCCGCAGCACGGGCAGAAAGAGAAGTTCAAGACCGTGAATTGATTCAGGCGGGATATTCCCTTTCCGCGGACAGGTTGCAACCTGAATTGCGGTTCATACTATACCAAAAGGCGCTGACTCGGCGAAGCCGCCAGCGAATACTGCTGCTACTCGACGGACGAGCCGTCGGGCACTCGAAAACAACCGGTACATCGAACGCGAGTTGTCGCCAAGGGTTTACGAATACGGTGTGTAGTCTCCACATAGAGCAGGATGACGCGCTACATGGACATTGCTTGCCGGCTTTGCCGATTCAAGCTTCAATTGACGGATTGCCGACTATCTGCTCGGAACCGCCATTGTAGGCAAAAGGCCAGGAACGGACCGGGATATCATTTAGGGTCCTCTTAGCGTTCACCGCTGATCAATAACGTTCTTTTGGTAGGTGCTGCTGCACATCTTTAGAAACCTGGTGGCCGCTCGGCACTCACACGAAATTCGCGTTCTAAAGCAACTCCCGCGCGCCCCAGTGTTCCCTCGTCAAACAGGCGTCCGATCAGCGTTACTCCATGCGGTACGCGCCTGGGCGGCGAGAACTTCGGTAGCGGATGGGCCGGGTCCGGCGCCCAATCACTTCGCGCTTCGGATACTTTGACAAAACCTGCGCGCAATGTCAGCGAAGGATGCCCGGTGAAGTTCGTAATGGTGAGCATCTCGTCGCGCAGCGAGGGGACCAGAAGAAGATCTATCTCAGAGAATACGCGCGCCATCTCTTGTGCCACTTTCCGTCGGAAACGATCGGCCTGAACCAAATCGACCGCCGATAGAAAACGCGATTCACGAAATTGATTTGGCCATGCATCCGGGACCTGCATTCTCAGCTGGTCCATCAACCCATGCAGGGTTTCCTGCTCAAACGCCGCGGCGGCTTCTGAAAACAGAATGATTTGCAGTGAATCATAAGGCCAATCAGGGATGTGAACCTCAACCGGCGTCATTCCGAGTTTTCGAACGGTCTCCAAAGCCATCCGGTCCACGTCCGTCGCAGGATTCTCTTTCATCCAGCCCGGGATGTAGCCGACGCGTATACCCTTGATACCTGCCGTATAGTCGTAGTCGAGCCGACTTGGCACGCTCGACAAGTCGCCCGAGTCTGGTCCCGAAATCGCATTCAGCACCAGCATGGCGTCTTCGACTGAACGTGTCATCGGGCCGAGTTTGTCAAGCGACCAGCAGAGCGTCATCGCGCCTGTTCGCGGGACACGCCCGAACGTCGGGCGCAGGCCGGTTACGCCGCACCGCATGCTGGGACTAACAATGCTGCCTCCGGTTTCGCTGCCAATGGAGAAGCCGACGAGTCCAGCGGCTGTAGCTGCACCCGGTCCAGCGCTCGAGCCCGAAGAGCCTTCCTCAATCAACCACGGATTCATCGTCTGGCCGCCAAACCAAATATCGTTCAGCGCGAGTGCGCCTAAACTCAGCTTGGCCACCAATACCGCCCCGGCTTGATCCAGACGTTGGACAACGACAGCGTCCTGTGCCGGTATCCGATTGCGAAAGAACTCGGCGCCATAGGTAGTTGGGATGCCTGCGGTATCCAGCAGGTCTTTCGCTCCCCATGGAATGCCATGCAGCGGTCCGCGATATTGCCTGGCGGCGATCTCGCGGTCGGCGTTTCTCGCTTGCTGAAGTGCGCGATCGCGAGTGAGTGTGATTACACACCGCAGCTTGGGGTTGAAGCGTTCCAACCGCTCTAGGTAAATCTCCGTGAGGCGCTCGGACGTAATCTGCCGTTGCTGAATCCATTGTGCAAGCCTCGTTACTGGCGCATAGGCGATAGACTCATCATCGTCTGGCAGATTGAGCCGTCCAAACTTGCTTGCCACGAACCGATTCTCAGAAAGATGGTTCGATACCTCCGGCAGAGCAGGATTCCACAATGTCGCCGGCGCGACCGCCGATTCAAGCGCTACCTTGCGAGGGCCAGTACGCCGTTCATACAGCGGCGCCATGGACGTCCGCCAATTCGCGGTAGCCATCGCACGCTGGGGCGAGGTCAACGTTACCTGCACAAGCTTCTCTGTCTCGACAAAGGTTGCTGCTGAGACCTCAGGTCCCACCGGTGCACTGGTGTTAAACGCTGATGGGGCTCCCGGCGGCGGGTTGGTATCTTGAGCGGTGGCGAACGGAGCAGCGGCAGTCGTGAGCAGTGCAGCGGTGGATGTTTGAAGGAACCGGCGGCGTGATTTTGTCATCTGGCGAGGAATCAATTGTAGAAAGGGCGCAAATTAGGTGGCGCCGCTACACATCGGGCGTGCTTACCGGCACCGTTGCCGTTCCCAATTTACGCCAAATTTCCAGATAGCGGACCACTCGGAAGTTGAACGCCGGTCACGTTGACGGGGAACGCGCGTTCCTGATATGTGGCAGTTCAACCAGGCGATAGATGTCGCCTGACGGCGATGTGTTTATCTACGGAGCTGTCCCACCTCCGTCGTTAATTGCTGCAGGGATAACCAACCAGCCCCTCTGTGTTACGAGCCTGGCCGGCGATAGCCGTAAGAAGTAACTCGCGCAGAATTCACTTGCAAGGCGTGGGAAGTCCCCGAAGAGATCATCGTGGTGCTCTGCCAATAAATCTGGCAGCGGTCTGATCGTTATGCCCCGGCTTCCGGGATTTTAGAGCCCGACGAACGCCTTTTCTTTCGTCGCATTCGCACCGGGCGACCCGTCGTCAACATTTTCTTTTGACTTCCCCTCGCCCACACCGCTCGGCAAAACAAAATGTGTGACTTTCGCGTACCCCGCCCGGCACCTACCCCAATGCTTGAAAGGCGTTCGTCGCGTCTTTCACCCCTCCGCCGCGGGGGCATTTGTTGAAAGGCAAAAACACAATGAACACCCAAAACACCACCGCAGAAATCGTTTCTAACGCGCTCGCTATGCTCGCCGCAGCCCTCGAAGCCGGAAACAGCGCAGCGCTCACAGCTTACCTGAACGTAATGGCCCGGTTTCATAAGTATTCCTGGACGAATTGCCTGCTGATTGCCATGCAGCGGCCGGACGCGACGCATGTTGCAGGTTTTCGCGCCTGGCTCGGATTCGGCCGGCATGTTCGGAAAGGAGAGAAAGGGATTGCGATTCTTGCGCCGATCACATCCAAGCGCAAGGCAGAGGCTGATCAGCAGCAGCAGCAGGATGACAAAAACACCGCCGAACAAGCGAAGCATCTTATCGGATTCCGCAGCACCTATGTTTTCGATATCGCGCAGACGGACGGTCAGGATCTGCCGGAGTTCACCACTGTGAAAGGCAATCCAGCGCAACATCTGGAACGCTTGAGAGCCTTAGTTGGTTCTCACTCGATCACCCTCGACTACGACGCTTCGATTGCACCGGCGAAGGGAGTTTCGCGGGGCGGACGCATCACACTGCTGCCGAACCTTCCAGCCGCCGAGGAGTTCTCGACGCTAGTTCATGAACTGTCGCATGAAAAACTTCATCGCACGGATCGCAGAGTGGAAACAACAAAAACCATTCGCGAGACGGAGGCGGAAGCCGTCGCTTTTGTAGTTTGCCACGCCATCGGACTCGATACGAACACCGCCGCCGCCGATTACATCAAGCTGTACAACGGCGACCGCGCCACGCTCTCCGCTTCCCTTCAGTTCATTCAGTCCACAGCGGCCGAGATTCTCACCGCTCTTGAAGTGGACGCCAAAGCCGCAGCGTGACCTGCTCGCGCGGGAGGGCGAGGCGGCTCGCTCTCCCGGATCTCACGGTCTGGTGGTCGGAATTTAAATTTGGACCGGCGCCCGGCTTTCCTCTTTTTCAATGCCTCAGTCAGATAGGGGCAAATAGTGCCACCATTTCAAACGACTGGAGAATTTCGCCATGTTAAAGCAATCCGTTTTCATTGCCGACTGCCTTTGCGGCCATCACCTCAAAAGCCCAACACGCGAGTGCGTCTGTCCGGATTGTCACCGGCTCATCGTATTTGACGGGGGCCGTGATTCTGAGCCCGAAGACAAGCCTGCAATAGGCCGCAGGCCTGGAAGAGGTACCGGTACGTGCTCTACACTCTGCCCCTTTCCCTGCGACGAGAGCTTTCCCTTCCGGCGCGCGCTCACATTCTGATCCAAGCGAAACTATCCGGCAAGGGTCGGCGGACCGGAAAGTTCAGTCTGCATATTTCGGATCCACTCACCGCATGACAGACTGATCCTCCTCACGTTATCTTGCGATGAGAGAGTATCGATTTGACGACATCAAATCCCAAATTTCAAACAGAACGCACTCAGCGCTTTCGTGCAGGGCAGCTAAGCGAGAAGGACGAGCGGACGATCGCCAATATCGAAACGTTCGGCTGCGAGGTGGTCCAGGTCAAACAGAACGGCGCAGGTCCGGGGTGGTCGTATACGCTTGGCGTGTACGACACTTGCGGAAAGCCCGAAGTGATCGCGGTCGGGCTCTACGAGAATACAGCTCATTTCCTTCTTAACGAGGCGGCTAACCGGTTGCGCAACGGAATCGACTTAGCCGCGGGACGTCACCGTAACATGGTGGGCGAAGTGGAGTGTGAATTCCGTCTGGTGGATCCAAAGTGGGTGAAGCACCTGATGGGCTGGGCGCTCTGGTACTACGAAGGCGCTTATTTCCCGGTTCTGCAGGCAGTCTACCCTGACCGAGAGAATCGTTTCCCTGAAGAGCCGGGCTTCGATGTTGCTTTTCAGCAACCGCTTCTGCAGCCAAATGCATCGTCGACCGACGTCGAAAAAGACTTCTGGGCTTCGACCGACCCAGCCAGCAGTCTCTTCGACTGGAAATTTCCCGACCCACCGCACACACGAGTGTTCCTGTCAGAAGCCGTTCACTCCGGCATCGAGCCGATCACATACGTTTCACATGATCTCGAGGATGGTGCCTGGCAGTTTCTGGGGGAAAGCATGGCAGGAGACGGAAAGCCTGTTTTATCTTGCTTCCATCATCCAGTAGATGCAGACCCTAATCTCAAAGAACTTGCCGATCTACCGTTGGGCTGGTGGGCAGAGCGCGCCAAACCAGGAGAACCGTGGTTTCGTCACCAGCACGAAGCTGACGAATCGGACTCGTAGCGCACAAACCCTGCATCAATCAGTAGACGCAAGACGAAGCCATAACGGAGTTTAGAATTGGCTGTTGTGGTCCGCAAAAACTGCTTCCGGACACAGATCGCATCCCAGTAAACGTGCCGTAACATGGCATCCTGAGCGTTGATGCCGGCCTCGTTGATCTTCTTCCGCGCCGCGGGACACTGTGTGCGGACTGTGTCGTTGGTCGTCTTTGACCTGGTCCGACTGGCTGTTCTTGCGGCACATTGCCGCCGTTCGCTCGCCGCGGAAAATCTGTTTCTTCGGAAGCAACTGGCGCTCTTCCAGGAGCGCAAGGTCAGGCCACGACGCGCTGACGATTCCACGCGCTGGATGATGGCAACCCTGAGCCGGATGTTCCAATGGCGCGACGCGTTGGTCCATGTAAAGCCGGACACGCTCATTCGTTGGCACCGCAAGGGATTCCGGCTGTTCTGGCGGTGGAAGTCGAAACCCAGTGGGCGTCCGCGTTTGCCCAGGGACCTTCAGCAGTTGATCCGACAGATGGCCGTCGCGAATCCGACTTGGGGCGAGGAACGCATCGCCAACGAATTAAAGCTGAAACTCGGCATTCGAGTATCGCCCCGCACTGTGGGAAAGTACGTGCAGAGCGGTCATCCGGTTCGCACACCCGATCCGAAGCAGCGTTGGCTGACCTTCATCCATAACCATGCCCAGGTGATCGCGGCGTGCGACTTCTTCGTTGTGGTCACTGCCACGTTCCGCACGCTTTACGTATTCGTGATCATGGAACTGGGCACCCGTAGAATTCTCCATCACAACGTGACCGCCCACCCGACGGCGGAATGGACCTTGCAACAGTTTCGGGAGGCGCTCCCGGGCGACCATGCATATCGATTCCTCATTCACGACCGGGACAGCATTTTCTCCAAGGGACTGGACAAAGAGGTAACCGCCATGGGAGTACGGGTGTTGCGAACACCGGTGCAGGCACCGAAGGCGAATTCATTGTGCGAGCGTTTCGGCGGGACCTTGCGCCGCGAATGCCTGGACTTGCTGATTCCGTTCAATGAGAGTCATCTCAAGTTTGTCCTGAAGGCTTGGATCGCGCATTTCAACCATGCGAGGCCGCACATGAGTCTTGGCCCGGGAATACCTGCGGCCTTACGTCTTCCTGCGCAGGAGAGCGCTCATCGCCATCATATTCCTGCGGACCACGCGGTTCGAAGTGCTGCCATTCTCGGAGGACTCCACCATGAGTATTGGCTTGAAAAAGTGGCGGCGTGAGCCTCGGATGGACTTTCTGCGGAGCACAGCCGTGAGGGTGACACTAGCCTCTGGTATCACGGCTCCACTCTGATCCACGACTTGACCGCGCAGGGAAGCCGTTTGCGCCGAAGCAATCGCGGGAGCAAGCAGGACCGCAAATAGATTGAGAAGAAATAATGCAGAGGAGTGAGCCGCCAGGCCGGTTTCGTAGCAGCCGTGCTTAAGTGCAGGGCCAACTCCAGCATTGTTTCTCCAAAGGTACGCGCATAGAGAAAATGGACCCTTTGCCGGCCTCACTCTCTACCGTGATTGACCCGGCGTGGCTTTCGGTAATCCATTTCGCGATAGAGAGACCGAGGCCCGCTCCTCCTTGTGAACGAGAACGAGCCTTATCTGCTCTCCAGAAGCGGTCAAAAATGTGCGGGAGATCAGTCGGTGCGATGCCGATCCCGGTATCTGTAACGCTGAATCGTGCAAATCCGTCGTTCGCGGATAGATCGAATCGCACCATCCCTCGCTCGGGAGTGTACTTGGCGGCATTATCGATCAGAATGAGAAGCGCGCGACGGAGCGCCTCGGCATCGGCATGAATCCACACGGGCTCGTCGGGAATCGAAGCAGAAAAGGCGAGTTCCCTGATTCGGGCCAGCTTCTCTCCTTGTTCGGCGGCTGCGCGGGATATCGAGCAGGCATCCACCAGCCCGCGTTCGAGAACCTCCTTGCCTGCATCCGCGCGCGCCAGGAGCATCAGACTGTCTACTACTTGTGATGTCCGCTCGGATTCCTCCAGAATGTCGTCCAATGCCTCCAGATATTCGGCGGCTTGCCGGCTCCTCCTCTGGACTGCGACTTCAGCAGTGGTGCGAATCAGAGCAATCGGGGCGCGAAGTTCGTGCGATGCGTCTGCCGTGAATTGCTTCATTCTCCGTACCGACGCCTCAAGTCGAGAGAACATCTGGTTGAGCGTTTCCGTGAGCCGCTGAAGCTGGTCTCCCGTTTTAGGTACGTGTAGCCGGTCCGCCAAATTCTCAATGCTGATCCGCTGTGCAGCCCGAGAGATCTCATCCACCGGATCGAGCGCGCGTCTGCTGATCCAATAACCTCCCGCGCTAGCAGCGATGAGCAACACCGGTACCGCCAGGACCAGAATGATGCCGAATGCCTCGATGGCTTCAAACGCCTCGTGCATCGGAGTTGCTACTTGCACCGTGTATGGTTGACCGTTGACCACAATTCGTTCGGAATAGAAGCGAAGCGGGCGGCCTGCGACTTGAGTCGTCACGAGCGTTGGCCGGTCTAGATCAGATGGCTTTTCGATCGGCACGTTGTTGCTTTCGAGCGGTACGGATCGATACAACCACTGCCCCTGTGCGTCACAAACTTGGAACAGGTCGCCACCCGGTCCGAGAACGGAGTGCTCACGAAATTCGTCCCGGATCTCCGGAATCGACAATGCTGAAATCTGACGATCCATGAATGTCCGAACGCCTTGTACGCGGTCCCGAAGCTCATCATCGATCGCGTGATACACGGCGGCTCGCATGCCGAACCAGACTGCCAGGCTAAAAATAGCCAGGCCGCCGGCAAATACGATGGAATACCAGGCAGCAAGCCGGAATCCGATGGAATGCCTTCTCAAGCCGGCTCTTCCTCGCGGAGTGTATATCCAATCCCGCGGATTGTGTGGATGAGTTTAGACGTTCCACGCGGCTCAAGCTTCGTCCGTAACTGGCGAATGAAAACGTCGACTGTATTGTTTTCGACATCTCGCTCATTGCCCCATACGGCTTCAATGAGGCGATTTCTTGTGAGTACGCGCCCGGAATTCCTCACCAGCAGTTCCAGAAATTCAAATTCCCTCGGCGTGAGCGCTATCGAAACCCCCGCCCGTTTCACATGATGCTTCTCCGGATCTAATACAAGATCCGCTATGTGCAATTGTGTATTCGGCTCCACCTGCTTGCGTCTGGAAAGCGCACGCAGCCGGGCCACAAGGACCTTAAAAGAAAAGGGCTTGCTTAGATAGTCGTCGGCTCCGGCATCGAGTCCCATTACGATATCCTCGGCCGTGTCTCTGGCCGTCAACAGCAGAATTGGTGTAGCTGACCCAGCTCCCCGCAGACGGCGGACCAATGAGAAGCCGTCTATACCGGGCAGCATGACGTCGAGGACGAACACATCGAATGGCTCGCATTGGGCCGCAAGTAGGCCCTCGTGCCCGTTGAAGGCCAATGTGGCGGTATGGCCTTGTTCTGCCAAGCCTTTTTGGAGTTGGCGCGCGAGTTTTTGGTCGTCCTCCACGATGAGAATTCGCATCTCTGCTTTTGTAGTATCACCCTGTTTTCTGAAGAATTCATGAGTTTCCCACGCTTACTCATCGAATCCTCAGAATCATGTCGCACAGTGGGTCAGGAACGGTAATCGAATGCGGGTTGTCCTCCTGCTCATCACGATGTTGCCAATCAGGGCGCAGCCGGAGTCGATTGCGTTCGACAAAGCCATTACGGGCAAACTCCCCGCAGATTGGACGGCTGCCATGACGCATGCAGGACCTCCGCCGCGCTGGGAGATCGTTCGCGATGAATCGGCACCCAGCCCGCCGAATGTACTGGCACAACTATCTCGCGATAGACCCGCCGGCAGATTTCCACTCGCGATTTGGAACCGAGCATTATTACAGGATGGCGAACTGAGTGTTGCTTTCAAGACCGTAGATGGCTCCGTAGATCAGGCCGCCGGAATCGTGTGGCGGTACCAGGACCCCAACAATTACTACATCGTTCGCGCAAACGCTCTCGAAAACAACGTCGTGCTGTACAAGGTTGAAAACGGCGTTCGAGCGTCAATTGCGCCGAAAGGTCTGCCGTCACGGTCGTATGGAGTAAAGCACCCGATTCCGAGCGGACGCTGGAACACGCTCAAAGTGTCGTTCAGCGGCGCCAAAATCGCCGTTTTCTTAAACCAGGAGCGCCTGTTCGAAGCCGAAGACATGACATTTCAAAAATCTGGCAAGATCGGCCTCTGGACAAAAGCCGATAGCGTTACCTATTTCGACGACTTTACGTTTCGAGAGCAAAAAACCTCTCAAACGAACAAAACGCATCATGCAAACAACAAGGAGCAATTATGAAACTGAGCAGCTTCGGTGCGATTCTGATCCTGGCCGCAACTGTGGGTTTCGCCCAGGAAATGCCGGCGGACTATGCCAGTGTCCTGAAGACGCTCGGCAAAAAAGGTGATTACAAAAGCAACGTTCTGAAGATCAATATTCCCCGCAACGATCTAAAGGTGACTATTGACGGGATTGCCACCCCGACCCCCTTCGGGTTCGGAGGTTGGCTTGCGATGACGAAAGGCAATGGCGGGATGGATGTGATGATGGGCGATCTCGTCCTCGAAGAAGACGAAGTGAATCCAGTGATGTCGGCACTGCTTGATAACGGACTGGAAGTCACGGCGCTGCACAACCACTTTTTCTTTGAGAGCCCGCGCCTGTTTTACATGCATGTTCACGGTCACGGCCGCGCGGCGGATCTCGCACGCGAGGCGAAACCGGCGCTCGACCTGATTGGCCATGGATCGCCTCAGCACACGAGCACTGTCTCCGGTGGGAATGGAGGCGTTTCAGCCGGTGAAATCGACACCAAGAAAATTGTGAGCGTTGTCGGCCACGAGGGCGAGCAGAGCGGTCCAGTTTACAAGATCACCGTAGGCCGCGATGATCTGCACCTTACCGAAATGGGCGCGAAGATCGACGCCCGAATGGGGCTCAACACGTGGGCAGCCTTCTTTGGTAGCGATGCGAATGCGGAAGTGGCCGGGGACGTGGCTATGCTCTCACAGGAGATTACACCGGTCTTGAAAGCGCTTCGAAGTAACGGGCTGAATGTTGTGGCGATTCACAATCACATGACGACCGGACAGCCTACGATCTACTTCCTGCACTATTGGGGAACCGGGCCTGTCGAGAAACTGGCCACCGGTTTTAAGGCGGCTCTGGACCAACTTGGGAAGCACAAGTCTGCGATGGCCCATTGAATTCGAGGGCAACCCGGGGGACTTGTGT
The DNA here is from genome assembly GCA_000381625.1 of Bryobacterales bacterium KBS 96. Classification (GTDB taxonomy): domain Bacteria; phylum Acidobacteriota; class Terriglobia; order Bryobacterales; family Bryobacteraceae; genus KBS-96. The sequence continues at coordinate 2,398,232 of KB906767.1, read as the reverse complement.
GTGCGGATTTAGCCGGTAAGCAGGTGCTGCCGTGATTCCGCGCAAGCTGAGCGAAGTTGAAGAACAAATAGATCGAATAGAGCCGTGAATAGACGAATACGTATGTCTTTCTTGCTTTGCTGCACGCAGCTCATTGCCGCCGCGCAGCAGCAACCTGCTTTGACCATGGCGCAAGCGGTGCAACGAGCGTTGGATCAGTATCCCGCGGTTCGCAGCTCGATGGAACAAATGTCCGCTGCCGCTGCCGGAATTAACCTGGCGCGTACAAGTTATCTGCCACGAGCGGATTTTCTTGGCCAGGTAAATCGTGCAACCCACAACAACGTGTTTGGGCAATTGTTTCCGCAATCCGTGATTCCGTCGATAACGGGTCCTGTATTAGACACGAACTCAGGCCAGAGCGTTTGGGGCTCAGCCGTAGGCACTCTCGTTTCCTGGGAGCCCATCGATTTCGGTCTGCGCCGCGCTTCCGTCAATGTGGCAAAGGCGACGAGAGACCGAGCCAATGCGGAAGTGAGCGTCACGAAACTGCAGGTGGCTGGCACGGCCGCTGACGCATTTCTCACGATTGCGGCGGCCGAACAAATGGTCGTGGCCGCAAAAGCTGGTGTGGAGCGCGCCCAGGTTTTGGAACAAGTGATCGGCACTTTGGCAAAGAACGAGCTGCGGCCGGGCGCCGACGCGTCTCGCGCTCAAGCAGAACTGGCTCTGGCGCGAACGCAGCAGATTCAGGCGGAACAAGCACGCAATGTGGCGTATGCTGCTCTCGCCGCTCTGCTTGGCGTGTCTCCAGACACGCTGGCCATCGAGTCCCATTCTCTGCTGGCACAAGTGCCGGCAAACGTTCCGGAAATGCCTCCTACACAGCATCCGGCAGCAATCGTGCAACAGGCTGCGATTTCGGAGGTCAAAAGCCGTGAGAAAGTGCTCGCCCGATCGTACTACCCGCGGCTTTTTCTCGAAGGGGCTGCTTTCGCACGCGGAACAGGGGTTCAGGCAGATGGCCGAACCGCTGGAGGAGCGAATGCCCTTGGCCCGAATATTCAGAACTGGGCTTTGGGCGCAACCGTCACCTTTCCCGCCTTTGATTGGTTCTCGATTCGCGCCAAAAAACAAGTCGAAGCTCACAATGAGCAGAGCGCCGAGGCCAAATACAGCCAAACCCTGCAAGATCTCGATGGCAATCTCCTGAAGGCCAAAGCGGTTCTGGAGGGGGCACGCCGCATCGCCCAGAACACGCCGATTCAACTCGCCGCGGCCCGCGCGACTGAGCAGCAGGCCACGGCACGATACAAAGCTGGGCTCGGCAATATTGCCGAGGTCGCTGAAGCGGAACGCCTTCTGACTCAAGCCGAGATCGACAACTCGTTAGCGCAGCTTGGGATTTGGCGGGCACTGCTAGGTGTCGCAGCCGCGCAGGGCGACCTGACCCCGTTTCTGGCGGCGGCTAAATAGAAGAGGATGGAATGCGATTAGTTCTAGCAGCACTGAAGCGGCCGATCTCGACGTTAATAGCGGTGGTAGCCGTCGCTCTCTGTGCCTTTCTCGCGATACGGCGGATGCCCGCTGACATTTTCCCCAATATCGGCGCTCCCGCAATCTATGTGGCGCAGCCCTACGGTGGAATGGACCCGCAGCAGATGGAAGGTTTCCTGACCTATTACGACGAGTACCATTTTCTCTACATCACGGGCATTGAGCACGTCGAGAGCAAGAACATCCAAGGCGCCGCTTTGATGAAGTTGGTGTTTCATCCGGGTACCGACATGAGCCAGGCGATGGCCCAGGTTATAGGCTACGTGAATCGCGCTCGCGCCTTCATGCCCCCGGGAACCGTCCCGCCGTTCATTGTCCGTTATGACGCCGGAAGTGTTCCGGTTGGCCAGTTGATCTTCTCGAGCCCGACCCGAAGCGTTGGCGAAATGCAGGATATTGCGCTGAACCGTGTCCGTCCGGTATTCGCTGTGTTGGAGGGAGTGTCCGCGCCGCCACCGTTCGGAGGCAACCAACGAACTATCGTTGTCCACTTGAAGCCCGAACAATTGAACGCCTACAATATCTCTCCGGAGGAAGCCATCGCAGCGGTGAACCGGAGCACCATCATCATGCCTTCCGGAACCATAGGCACCGGCGACCTGATGCGAATCGCTTCGACCAACACGGTTCTGGGCGGCAAGCTCGACGAATTACTCGATACACCCATCCGCCTCGGTAGCGGCCCTTCGGTCTACTTGAGGGATATCGGCACCGTGGAAAGCGGGACGGACATCGTTGTCGGGTATGCGCACGTAAACGGAAAGAGAACCGTGTATATCCCGGTCACGAAGCGCTCCGACGCCTCCACACTGGCAGTCATTCGACGCGTACGGGAGGCTCTGCCGCGAATGAAGGCTGCTGCCCCGGACGATGTCGATATTCGGCTGGAATTCGATCAGTCGCGCGTAGTCGTGAACTCCATCAAAGGACTTCTAACGGAAGCCAGCCTCGGAGCCCTGCTAACGGGCGTGATGGTGCTCCTGTTCCTGCGAGATTGGCGCAGTTCCATCATCGTGGTGATCACGATACCCTTTGCCCTTTTATCGGCCGTCGTGTGGCTCTGGATGTCCGGGCAAACAATTAACATCATGACGCTCGGCGGGCTCGCGCTCGCGGTTGGCGTACTAGTCGATGAAGCGACGGTCGAGATTGAGAACATTCACTCTCTTCTCGATGCCGCACGCGAGCGAGGAATGTCACGCGCCCGAGCAGTGGTCGAAGCTTGCCACAAAACCGCCCTTCCAAGATTACTCGCCATGCTGTGTGTCCTCTCTGTATTCGTGCCTTCATTTTTCATGGTGGGCGTGGGCCGGCAATTGTTTGTGCCGTTGTCACTCGCGGTTGGATTTGCAATGGTCTCTTCGTACCTTCTCTCCACGACGCTCGTACCGATCCTGGCGACGTGGGTGATGCGCGAATCGACTCGGGATCGAGGCGCTTCCCGCTGGCGTGAGCGTTATACGGAATTTCTGCGAGGAGCAATCCGGTGGAGGTGGGGAGTCGCCGGGGCCTATGTGCTTGGAGCCGCGGCAATTCTTTTTCTGTTGATTCCGCAGATGCACCTTGAAATCTTCCCTTCCACAGATACTGGCCAGTTCCAGGTTCGCCTCCGTGCCCCAACTGGCACGCGGATAGAACGCACCGAAGAGATCACCTTGAAAGCGCTGGGCGCCATTAAACGTGAGGTCGGTTCGCAAAACGTGGCGATCGAAACGGATTTCGTGGGTGTGCAGCCGCCCAGCTATCCCGTCAATACTATCTTTCTGTTTACGAGCGGACCTCAGGAAGCCGTGATGCTGGTTGCCCTCAAACCGGAAGCTCGCATTCGAGGCGAAGAACTAAAAGAGCGGTTGCGGCAGCGCCTTTCTAAGGAGCTGCCGGGTGTGGCTGTTTCGTTCGAGGCCGGCGACATTATCAGCCAGGTGATGAGCTTCGGGTCGCCCACTCCGATTGAAGTTGCCGTGCAAGGGCCGAGCCTTCCGGCCAACCGCGAGTTTGGGGAAAAGATTCGTCGCGAGATGAGTGGAATTAAAAACCTTCGCGACCTTCAATATGGCCAGCCGTTCGACTATCCAACGGTGCAGGTGGCAGTGGATCGCAACCGCGCCGGCCAATTTAACTTAACGATGGCCGACATCGCGAAATCCATGGTGGCGGCTACCTCTTCAAGCCGCTTCGTCGAACCGAATTACTGGCGCGATCCCGTCAGTGGTAATGGATTTCAGATTCAAGTGGAAATCCCGCAGAACCGCGTCCGCTCCATCGAGGATTTGAAACAGCTACAGGTTTCTTCCGATGGCCCGCGAGCTCAGCTTCGGGACGTTGCCGCAGTCAAATACGGAACCACTGCGGCCGAAGTGGACCGGTACAACATGCAGCGGGTGATCAGTTTGACTGCAAACCTGCACGGTGAGTCGGTAGGGGATGCAGCTAGGCAGATTCAACAAGCGATTCATCGAGCCGGCACGCCGCCTCGTGGGGTCACCATCGCAGTCAGAGGTCAAATGGCGCCTTTGAACCAGACCGTTTCGGGATTGCGAATCGGCTTGCTGCTTTCGATTCTGGTGATTTTTCTCTTGCTGGCGTTCAACTTTCAGTCGCTTCGGCTGGCAGTAACCGTCTTGCTCACCGTTCCCGCTGTGTTATGTGGCGTCGTCCTGATGCTGTTTGTGACCGGCACGACTTTGAACGTGCAATCGTTCATGGGCGCCATTATGGCGATTGGCGTGGCCGTCGCAAACGCGATTCTCTTTGTAACGTTCTCGGAATTCAGTCGCAAGCAAGGAACAGCTGCTGCCGAGGCAGCCGTGGAGGGCGGCCACAGTCGCGTGCGCGCCATCTTGATGACCGCCGCCGCCATGATCTTCGGCATGATTCCCATGGCGCTGGGATTCGGAGAGAGTGGGAGCCAAACCGCTCCTCTTGGGCGGGCCGTGATTGGAGGACTCGCTGCGGCGACGATTTCAACGCTGTTCATTCTGCCATCGCTCTACGCAATTCTGCAGAGCCGGTCCAGGAATGTTTCACCGTCTCTGAACCCCTATGACCCCGAGAGCAAATACTATGAGAAACCGTAAACTCAGCATTCCGTCCGGGCGCACTAGCGCGATCGTTTGTTGCGCCGCATTTGCCTTCGCTTCCAGTGCCGGTGTAGGCCGTGCGCAGCAGCTCGAAGCGGTTCGGGTCATCTCGCGCCCTGTCGATCAGACAGTTATTCTGCCCGGCGAATTGACACCGTACCTGGGAGTTGCCATTCATGCGAAGGTGGCCGGTTTCGTGGAACAGGTCGAAGTAGATCGGGGGTCGGTCGTAAAAGAAGGTCAGTTGATGGCCACAATTATCGCGCCCGAACTGAAGGCGCAACGTGCGGAAGCAGAGGCTAAAGTGCAAACTGCCGAGGCTCAGCAAGCAGAAGCGCAGGCTCGTGTTGCGTCTGCGCAAAGCACGTACGAGCGCATGAAGGCCGCTTCGGCCACCCCCGGCGTGATCGCCGGTAACGAACTGATCCAAGCCGAGAAGCAGCTCGATGCGGAGCGAGCAAAAGTGGCAGCGGACAAATCGGCGGTAGAAGCGGCGCGGGCCGCTGTAAAGGCGGTTCAGGAAATAGAGGCATACCTGAGAGTCACGGCGCCCTTTGCGGGAGTAGTCACGACGCGGAATGTGCATCCGGGAGCTCTCGTGGGAACAGGAGAAAGCTCGCTTCCCATGTTCGAACTCGAAACAGTGAACCGTCTGAGGCTTGTCGTTCCCGTCCCGGAAGCCGAGGTTGGCGGGATCGTGAAAGGGGCCAAAGTCGAATTCTCGGTTCCTGCTTATCCCGGCAAGATGTTCGCCGGCCCGGTCACTCGAATCGCGCGGTCCGTTGACGCGAGAACGCGCACGATGCCAGTGGAACTGGATGTGAGCAATTCGGATGGCCGGCTTGCTGCCGGAATGTATCCCGCCGTGAAGTGGCCCGTCAACGTGAGGCAATCCGTCTTGCTCGTCCCCAGTACAAGTGTTGTGAGCACAAGCGAGCGAATGTTCGTCATCCGAGTGAAGAACGGCTCCGCGGAATGGGTCGATGTCAAAAAAGGTCCGGCCAAGGGCGATCTCGTCCAGGTCATAGGCCCACTTAATCAAGGAGATTTGGTGCTTGCTCGTGGTACCGATGAGATTCGCGAAGGAGCACATCTCAATGTCCACTTAGCCTCAGTAAGAAAGGGGTAAATCACATGCATCGAATGCTAGAAATCTGCGGGCCTATTATTACAACCGTCCTGTTCTCTGTTACTGGCATGGCGGCTGTATCGGAACAGACCCGCGCTTCCATTGATCGTGTCATGGGCCACAAAGGCACTTACATACCTGAGGAGGGCGTCTACAAAATCCAACTTCCCAGAGAGGAAGCGACCATTGTTCAGGATTATCAAAGACTCTCGCCAAATCTCGGGCTGACTTCGTGGGCAGCGTTTGCATCCGGCGTCCATCACGAGGCAGTGCTTACTGGCCAATTTCTTCTCCTGGAGGACGAAGTAAATCCCGTCTTAGATGTTGTTCTCGATGCCGGGCTGGATGTGACTGGCCTCGCCGCGTCGTGTTCTTTTGACGGGCCGCACCTTCAAACTATCGACGTTACGGGTGTCGGCTCGTTTCCAACGCTCGCCTCCGCGTTTCGCAAGGGCCTGGATGCAATGCAGCGCGTCCGGAAGACCGTGGCCACATCACGAAGCCGGCCAGCGATACCCAAAATTCCTACCGAAAGCGCCATAAATCCGCGTCCACTCGATGCAGTTCTTTCCATGAAGGGAACGATGAACGCCGGTGTGTATAAGGCGGCTATTGGAAGCCGCACATTGCTGAATGGCGAACTTGTCGGCCGAGAGATGGGAATGAGCACCTGGATCTCTGTAGCAGGGATGAATGATCACGCGCTCGCCCAGGGAGAATTCATCGAGAATCCGAATGGCTTGAGAAAGCTTTTGATGGCTCTTCGCGCCAAGGGCATGAATATCGCTTCCGTTCGGAATCACACGTTGGGCGAACACCCGCAGTCCATCTTCGTACGGTTCTGGGGTGAAGGAACTGCCATTCAACTAGCGAAAGCGGTCCGGTACGTGCTCGACGTTCAGGTCGGTGCTATTTCCCCGGCAGCAGGGCAAAAGATATGAAACGCAAACAGGCGAGTCGTATTCAGCGCCTTTTTGTTCTGCTTGCCGCAACCTCGGCCTATCTATCCGGCCAGACCTTAAAGAAAATCGCCGCCATTGACCTCCCAGGTCCCAAAGGCCAACGGTTCGACTATCTCACCATGGACGACGAGGACGGATATTTACTGTCCGCGCATCTCGGCCCTGGAATTCTCTATGTCATCGACGTGCATACGAACAAGTTGATCAAAGCTATTCCTGGTGTTCCTGGGATCACTGGACTCGAATACGTGCCTGGACTTCGAAAGGTCTACACGTCCGATTGGGGGTGAGGAAAAGATCGGCATCGTGGACCTACGCAAAATGAGTGTCATGAAGCGGCTGGCCACAGCCGCGAAGCCGAACGGAAGCACCTATGCGGCGCCTTTTCGGAAAGTCTATGTCTCCGATACACTCGGCAAAGCTGTGGCTGTCGTTGATGTCGACAAGGGCGAAATCATCAAGACTCCGAGATTCGATAGCGAAACCGGGATGCCCCAGTACGATTCTGCCGCGCGGAAGGTCTACGTCAATCTGCGCAGCACAAACCAGGTTGCTGAGGTCGATCCGGCAACAGATCGCATACTGGGCCAGTATCCTGTCGAGGGTTGCCAATTCAACCATGGAATGGCTGTCGATTCCGAACGGCGCCGTGCCTTTCTGCTTTGCGGAAAAAGCCGAACGATGACCGTGTTTGCGCTGGACAACCACCGTGCCTTGGCTCACCTTCCGCTTCCTCCGGGTGCAGATGTAGTCAAGTTTGATCGCGGCCTGCGGCGCATCTATGCTGCCTGTTCCAGCGGCATCATCGCTGTCTATCAGGAAGGCGACGCGGAACATTTCCGCAAAATCGAAGACTTTCCCGTCCAGAAGATGGTACACAGCCTTGCCGTGGATGTTTCCAGTCATCGCATTTACGCTCCGGAGCAGGAGGAAGATGGCCGCCCTGTGGCTCGAATGATCGTGTATGAAGCTGTGACGGCTAAGGAGAGATAAATGCGATTGCTATCTATTCTGTTTACATTCGTGGCTATCGGCCTCGCGCAGTCGAACGAACCGCTGCGCCTGGAGAAAACCATTCTGCTCCCAGATGTGAAGGGGCGCATCGACCACATGTCGATCGACGTTAAGAACCAACGTCTATTCATGGCGGCCTTGGGAAACAATACTGTCGAAGTAATCGACGTCGCGCATGGGAAGCGTATCCACAGCATTCCGGGTTTGCATGAGCCGCAGGGTGTGCTCTATCTACCGGACGTGAACAAATTGTATGTCGCTAATGGAGATGACGGCACGTTGCGCATTTTCGATGGGGCGTCTTATGAACCCATTAAATCCATCAAACTTGGCGATGATGCGGACAATGTCCGCTTCGACGCGGTGGCCAAGCACGTTTACGTTGGCTACGGGAGTGGTGCTCTGGCGGTGCTGAATGAGGATGGAACAAAGCTCGCTGAAATAGCTCTCGATGCCCATCCGGAGTCTTTTCAGCTCGAAAAGAACGGCCCTCGGCTATTTGTCAATTTGCCTAAATCACGAAAAGTGGCGGTTGTGGATCGAACAAAAGGATCAGTCGTTGCCATTTGGCGAACCGGAGGAGCATTTTCGAATTATCCGATGGCTCTCGATGAGAAAGATCGGCGACTGTTCATCGTCTGCCGTGTTCCCCCACGGCTTCTTGTTCTCGATACCAACGCTGGAAGGGTTGTCGAGAACTTACCAGTAATCGGTGATTCGGACGACGTCTTCTATGACATCGCTCGCAAGCGAATTTATGCGACGGGTGGTGAGGGCGGCATTTCCGTCTACCAGCAGGAAAATGCCGATCACTATAAGGAAATCGCCAAGATCCCCACAGTAAAGGGAGCACGCACGAGTTTCTTTTCGCCGGATTTGAGCGAGTTGTTTGTCGCTGTCAGAGCTGAAGGCTCCGAGCCGGCGGCAATCCGTGTCTATTCGACGCAGTGAGTGCCAGGTGGTTCTACGTCCTCGTAACGTTGCAACTTTCGACGAACTCTTGTGAGCAAACCACATGACCCCGCAGCTTCACTGGGCCATCATCGCTTCGATATAAGGCTGCATAATGGACCAGACTCGCGCTATCCTGGCATAACCCCAGAGGTCGTCTGGCTTGAATCGGCGGCGGCGTAGCCCTTCGCGCAAGCCTTCCAGCGCGACGTCGAGGCCGATCTTGTTGCGGTAGCGGAAACAATCCACAACGGTTCGGGATGGCAATCGTGATGGGAACTTCGACCCTCTCGATTCGGTGTCGCGCGACACCCTCTGTCAGCGCTGAACGCGAAAAGCGGACGAATCGGGATTGGCGGATATTCGATTGTCGGTCGCCAAGCAGTGCGCTCGATCCCCATCCAGACGGCAGACGGCGCCTGGAGAGTTAACTCGTGAAACTGAAGAGCCGAAATGAGGCAAAATAACTCCCTTCGGTATGAGGACGGCCGCCTCCGCGAGCGTGTGCGCGGCATGGCGCGGTGGCTCAGGAAGTTGATAAAGACCGCTTGCCGGCCGCACGACAGCTTCGTTGCGAACCAGGCGAGCCAGTGTCTCCGGCCCGATTCCTTCAGCGATGAAGTCCTTGAGCCGGAGCATACCCCGTTTCTTGAGAAGATTGAGGGCACGGGTCCTCTGCGGGGCGGTGGTTGGCATCGTTGATGTTACCTCTGCACTTTTTAATATTCGCAGAGGTTTTATCACACACCGCAGAATCTGGTGGGGTTGACAGAAACGGCTACGCCTTAGGGCCGCCGAAGCGGACCGGCGAGTTCGTCTGATCGAAAATCCATCCAACTTGTAAACTGGACCGTTATGAGCGAATCTCCTCGCCGCAGTCTGCATACACCCGAAGAGTTCAATGAGATGTACTCGGGGACACCTCCGTGGGACATCGGCAGGCCGCAGCCCACATTTCAGGCCCTCGCCGATGCCGGAGAGTTCCGTGGGCACGTCCTGGATATCGGCTGCGGCACCGGCGAGCACACGTTGATGGCGGCGCAGCGCGGCCTGGAAGCCGTCGGTATCGACAGCTCTCCCGCTGCCGTCGAAATTGCCAAACGCAAGGCCCGCGAGCGCGGACTGAATATTCGCTTTCTGGTCCACAACGCGCTCGACCTCGCCTCTATTGGCGAGCAGTTCGATACCGTGCTCGACAGCGGCTTGTTTCACGTCTTCAGCGATGAACACCGGGCCGCGTATGTCGAAAGCCTCAAAGCTGTGACACGTCCTGGCGCGCGTTACTTTATGCTGTGCTTCAGCGAGCATCAGCCCGGCGACTTCGGCCCGCGGCGCGTGACGCAGCAGGAGATCCGGCAGAGTTTCAGTGATGGCTGGCGGATCGAATCGATCGAGATGAAGAAGCTCGAAACCAACCTGGGTCAGGAGGGGATCATCGCATGGCTGGTGCGCATCACAAAGGAAGTCGACTGACGGGTTCGCTGATGTAGTCGTGGCCTTCCCGATCGGCGGAGGGAGCATGCCGCGGACTTAAAAGTGGCCATCCGGCTTTTTCCTCACCCGGTGATGTTCGGCGATAGCGGATAGCGCCTTGGTATCGTCTGCGAAAAATGCCCGCCACACAGATTCCCGCGCTTGGAGTAATTGCTGGTCATTGCGTTCCTGTGCCAATAGTGCCGCACTGCCCAAGCTTGCGAGGAGGAAGACCGTCGTCGGTGTGTTTTGCGGATCGAGTTCATGATAATTCTCCTTCGATCAGTGAGTAGAAGCCTTTTCACAGGCCTGCCATGATGGACGTAGCGCCAGCAATACGGCTGCACCTGACGCAGAGAAAACCGAATAGTCCAGGGGCGACTTGACTCCAAAGGAAATCGCCATCGCAGTCCCAAACATCGCTAGCAGAATGGCAGATGCCAGAGAAACCCATCGCGGCCACAACCCTACAATCAGCAGAATTCCCAGCGTTGTTTCAGCCACCGTGGCCGTCCACGCAAGAGAAGGAATGACCGACGCCGGCAAGAAGGAATTCACCTGCGCGGTGTATTGAATGAAATCGGCGAAGTGTTTCATGCTGGGCGTACGCTGCCAAAGCCCGAACCGCCCGGCCACGGCGGACAGAAATGCGGCGCCAAGCGCGATGCGCGCGTAGAGCGGTCCCCAGCGTTCTAAGCGGCTGATTTGGATCATTGCGCGAGCAGTCATTTGGGTTCCCCTGGCACGGGCGTGTTTAACGGTGCATCGTGGTCGCAAACAAAGAACGCTATGAACTTCGCAGGCTCTGTGTCGCTCGCATTTGCGGCGAGCAGGTGCACGCCATTCGGCGCTTCATAGAAACTTTCTTCCGCCTTATAGATGCCCATCGCCTGCCCCTCACCTGCGTGCGAATAGCGCCTTCCAGGACGTAACCGACGACCGGCAGGGATGGCTGTGTGCTGATGAAGCTGCACCCGGATCGTAGGTGACGGACACGATGTTGATCGCGAGGCTCAGGCTACATTCAATGATGGCGTTGGTCATGGTGCTTCCGTTGGGTGAAGAAATAGGTTGAAGTACGAGAATCGATAGGCGCGTGTCGCTCACGGACGAACGCGGATGATCGTCTTGCCCTTGACCCGCTCCGTCGGGTTGAAGGCGGCGACGGCGTCGTCGAGGGTCGCGACTTTGCCGATGTTCGTCCGCACTCGTCCGTCACGCAACCGCCGGACAATCTCACTCAGTTGGGTGCGATCGGGTACGACGACGAAGTCAACCGTCAGACCGTCAGTGGGCCGCGCCCCGGTCGGGCCGGTGATGGTCACCAGCGTTCCTCCGGCTCGAATCAGGCCTGCGGACCGCTTCGCGATGTCGCCGCCGAGGACATCGAAAACCAGATCGACTCCACCGACATCTTCCAGGGAGTCGTTATCGAGGTCGACGAACTCCTGCGCGCCGAACTCTAGCGCCGTCTGACGGCCGGCAGCGCGCCCGGTGCCGATGACGTACGCGCCGGCCTCACGTGCGAGCTGGGTTGCCATCGAACCGACTACGCCGGCCGCGCCGTGTACGAGGACACTCTGCCCCGCCTGAAGGCGGCCGTGTTCGAACAGTCCCTGCCACGCGGTCAGACCCGGCATCACAAGGGCCGCGCCCTCCGTAAAGTCAACATCGCCCGGCAGCGGCGCGAGGTTGCGTGCCTCGACGGCTACATACTCCGCCAGCGTGCCGTCGCGATACCAGTCCGTTAGGCCGAACACCCTCTGTCCCACCGACAGCCCCGTCGTTCCATAGCCGAGAGCGGTGACCATTCCGGCCAACTCGTGGCCGGGGATCGAAGGTGTCCGGTCACGGCCGACGCGATCGGTCCAGGTCGAGGGCCATGACAGCTCATCCCCGGTGAATCCCGACGCATGGATCTGAACAACGACGTCGTTTATCGCTGCCTGCGGCTCGGGCCGCTCCACCAGCTTTACCCCGGCCGTTCCCGCAGCCTGATCCGTCACCACGATCGCCTTCATCGTCCGCCTCCCTGTGTTATTTGGACATTTCTGTTCCCTCCGTGTTTTCTTTTTTTTTTGGAATTCATCTGCATTCGTCCCTCCTCTTTTGATCGCTGGTAGCGTAAAAGCCACTCCTAAGACGACCTGCTAGGCCAACTTAAAATCATCGAAAGTAGATGGGTAGCTGAACATGACCAGGACGGAGCAACCAGTCTTCGTCGTATGGGGACCATGAGCACCGTTCGGTTTGATATTGAATTCCGTACCCTTCGGATACGAGGTGCCCTCGTTTATGAAATCACCATCAAGGACGTACGACGTCTCAGTTGCTTGTTCGTGCAGGTGCCTTGGAATCTCGCTTCCCGGCTCCATTCTCAATATGGCCACTGCTGGACCAAAGGACTGATCACTATTTAAGACCTTGATCGTGACCGTCCCTTTGGTGTTTGGAAATGGTGCTGGTATGGCCTCGGTCTTCGAGGTTTCGACCAATTGTATAAGACTCATTGAGTTATCCTTCTTTTCTGTGCTGTTGTGTGCCATATATTGTTTTGGGCTCCTAAATTTATTGAACGTCGGTTACTACAAAAGTCTTCTGCTGAAATTCGAAGGTTTCCCCTGCCCGTAATCCCGCCATCACTTTATAAAGCGGCGACTCGACTGAAATGCCAATGATGTCGATTCCATCGATCGAAATCACTTGCGTCGGTACTGCGATGACGAAATAGCGATTATTCACGTTCACCACTGCGCCCGGTTCTACAACGGCGGTACGGCCAAAGGGAAGCGCTTCGATCAGGTTTCGATGCTTTTGATGGAGATGAGATTGTTCCTCGAATCCTTGTGCTTCGACCGCGCTCTGTTCCTGCTGAGAACGCTGTCCTTGGTCATTTGGCTCGCTGAGATCGAGACGCGCGGTGTCAAGATGTGATTGATAAAGGCCTGTTGATTCGGCAATAGAGAGCGCCTCAAGCTGCAGGAGCATCGCCCGCAGTTTCGCCTTGTTGATCATTTTATGGACGCCGTCATTTTTCATTTGCCAAGGCCTCGAAGTGTGTCTACGACAATGTCTGGGTCCAACCGTTTGCTCCAGTCTTCTTCGACAAAGGCAAGACGAATAACGCCGCTTTTGTCGAGAACAAATGTCGCCGGCATGGGTAGCTGGGCTGCCCCGGCTTCGCCATTTATCTCAACGAGATCACGGCCCATTGCCCTATTTGCGTGGACCAAGGCAGTCGGAAGGGTAAAAACGATACCAAAGCGTTTCGCTACTATGTTGCCGACGTCGCTCAGCACTGGGAACGTCAGCTGATTCTTCTCTTCTGTCGAGAGAGAATTATCTGGTAACTGAGGCGAAATTGCTATGAGGGACGCTCCCACCTGCACAATCGTGGGGAGAACACGCTGAAGGCCACGTAGTTCGAGATTGCAGAAGGGACACCAGCCTCCACGGTAGAAACTGATGACAACTGACCCGCGATCAAGCAGTGTTTTGAGAGCGAGGACATGTCCATGAGTGTCGGGCAAGGCAAAGTCTGGGGCTACATCTCCTTCTCTTAAAGCCGACGCGCTTAGACCACTCGCGACTAGATCGGAGATTGTCTGTGCATTCGCTTGCAATCGTTCTGGCGATGCAGTGGTAAGAACCTCCTGTGATAGCTCTTCCAGTTCTTTTGTTGTTTCTAGCATTGGTGTGTACCTTGAGTGAAATCAGCCATTCATCTGTGCTTCCACCTGATTGAGCAGAACCGTCAATGCGGCACGCCGAAGTGCGAGTAGCTTATCCGGTCCCCAACCGTCCGTCGTCAGCGCCAAGCTCATTATTCTGCGGTCGAGAGCTGACGGTCGCTTCTCGACGAGGCTTCGCTCGACAAGACGGACCGTACCGGCATGCGACGGCCGTAGAATGCGGCTAACCTGATCGATGGACATGGTTGGCGCATGACTGATCACGATCACCGCTGCATTTTCTTCGGCCGTCCGGCCACATCTTCCCGCTGGTAATCTGTGCGCCATTTCAACCGGCCCGCTGCACGTCGGCTCGGGTTGGGAGCTTCCAGTCTGGGCGGATGAAGTGACACGTGTAGCCGCCAGGATAGTGCTCCAGGTAATCTTGGTGCTCCGCCTCAGCCTCCCAGAAGGGACCCGCTGGAGCCACTTGAGTCACCACCGTTGCGGGCCAGAGACCTGATGCGTTGACGTCGGCAATAGTGTCATTTGCGATTTTCCTCTGTTCGTCGCTCGTGTAGAAGATGGCCGAACGATAGCTGGCTCCGCGGTCGTTACCCTGACGGTTCAGCGTTGTCGGGTCATGAATCTGGAAGAAAAACTCCAGCAGCCTCCGGTAGCTGACCCGCTGAGGATCGAACACAATCTCGATTGCTTCCGCATGGGTTCCGTGGTTACGGTAAGTTGCGTTGGGCACATCGCCGCCCGTATAGCCAACCCGTGTGAAAAGGACACCGTCCTGCCGACGGAACAAATCCTGCATTCCCCAGAAACAACCGCCCGCAAGAATCGCCCGTTCAGTTGATGCGCTCATGTTTTCACTCCTTGTCCCGAATATCGAACAGCTTGGTGTAGTCGCCGTAGCCCTCGCTCTCGAGCTCATCGAGGGGAATGAAACGCAGCGATGCAGAGTTGATGCAATAGCGCAGTCCGCCTCCCTCCGGTGGTCCGTCAGGAAAGACATGGCCAAGGTGACTGTCTCCATGAGTGGAGCGCACCTCGGTCCGAGTCATGCCGTGACTGGCATCAGTGTTCTCTACAACATTTTCGAACTCAACCGGCTTTGTGAAGCTCGGCCAACCACAACTGCTGTCGAACTTATCGACGGACGCGAATAGCGGCTCGCCCGACACCACATCGACATAGAGTCCCGGCTCTTTGTTGTCCCAGTATTCGTTCTGAAACGGTCGCTCCGTGCCGCCTTCCTGCGTGACCCGGTATTGTTCTGGCGTCAGCAGCGACACTGCCTCGGGATTTTTGTTGTATGTCTTCATTTTCCGAACTCCTTTGCAGGCAAGCTATAAATACGACGGCGAAACTCCATGGTCCGGCCTGGCCACGCGGCCAACGATGATCCACGAGGAGGGCAGAACCGCTCGCCCGGTCCTCTTCCCTCCGTATTTTCTTTTTGAATTCATCGGCATTCGTCCCTCCTTACTTGCTGTGAAGCACCGGGTAGCCCTTTACGTAAATCCAGTCGTCGGCCTTTGCAGGCATGTGACAGCTGAGGCAGTCCTTCTTGTAGTCAGTCGCGACCTGCTTGTCAGGTGCATCGGATTTGAATAGCGCCCAGCCCCAGCCGTCGCCCCACAGAGGATTATTCGGATAGCGGCCTTTCGAGTCCTTGATCAGGACGAACCAGACCTTAGTATCCTTCGCCCAGTGGGCGTCGCCCGTTGTCATTTGCGCATGATCAGTTCCGAAGACTTCCTTCACCAGAACGGTGCCATCGGCGAATTTCTTGTTGCGTCGGTAATAGTCGGCTGCCCCCGGCGATGCATAGGTTAGGTGCATCTGATTTCCCCCCTTTGGATCGAGCACGAAGTAAGTGCCGAGGGTTTGGTAAAGGTCGCGGTAATCCGCCGGTTTCTTAATGTTGCCGGACTTGTCGACAAGTGCGAAACCGTTAAATGAATTCCTGGCCTGAGGCTTGGCTGGTCGATTTCCAAGCGCTAAAATCACAAGCACCGCAATGCCTACTCGTGTGTACACTGGTGTTCTCCTTTTCGAAATTTGTAGAGCCAAGCAATTTTGGTCGCGAAAATACAACAGTGCTCGAGAGTGAGTTTTCCCGGTGCACTTTCGTCCAGAAGTATCTGCGTCATTTTCCGTCTCAATCGACCATCTGGTACCTATGATAGAGGAGATGTCGTGCCTGTTGGTCTCTAGTAGGTGCCGTTGCGTCCAAATGTGAATCAAGCACGGGAGGTCCGCGATTTGGAATTGATGGAACGATTGCTGGCCGCTATGGAAGTTGGCGTCGGAGCGTTCACTTCTTGCGATGTGCGGAGAGGATATGATCTGACATTCGATGCCTCATCTAGGGCGACCGTGCACTATTGCATGACCGGCAACGGGGAACTGATGGTCATCAACGGCAGTTCTTTCAAGATCCGCAAGCACACTTTCGTGCTGTTACCGCCGGGGGTTGTTTACAGCGTGGGATCGATTGGAAAACAACCCAAAGGCACTTCCCAGCGCCGCCGGTTTCGGGCTCCGCTCTTTGTCGAGAGCGTGCCAACAATCAAAGCGGGCGAAGGCAAGACTGGAGTCGTGACGGCTTGTGGCGAAGTATCGGTAGGATCAAGTGTCGACGTGTTCGGCGGCTTGAGCGCTCCGATCATCGAACAGTTTGACGGTCCTGAGGGCTTGCGCGATCAGTTCATCATTTTGCTGGCGGAATCGGCCCGGCCGACCATAGGGACGCGAGCGCTCACCGAAGCACTACTAAAGCAATGCCTGATTCTTCTATTGCGCCGGATGATCCAACGGGGCACAGCGCCACTGCCGTGGATGACGGCGGTGAGCGATGATCGCTTGGCGCGAGCTCTGCGAGCAATTCTCGAACGTTTTGCAGAGCCTTTCACCATCGAAACGCTCGCTGACATTGCCGGCATGAGCCGCTCCTCATTTGCTGCACACTTCACCCATGCATTCGGACAGACTCCAATGAGCCTGCTTCGGGCCGCTCGGCTCCGCCGCGCCCGCGAGTTGCTTGTAACCACTGATACACCAGTGGCTCAAATTGCTCACGATGTGGGATTCGTGGGCCGGAGTAATTTCTCACGTGCCTTCCGCAAAATGTATTCCGTCGATCCGACCAAATTTAGGAGGATCGCGTTCGGTCCGCAATCTGAATGAACATCGCACGTATACTCGTTAGGCTCGCGAAAGGCGCCCGAGATTTGGGAGTGGAACATTCTGTCGTTCCAAACACTTGACGTAGAACAAACCGGGAAACAAGACGTAGAACGACGCGGAACGTCACTGGGCAATAGTCGCCGATTCGGCGACTTTTATTACTTGACTCTGGAGTGGACTCCAGAGTGTATTTTGGGAATGCATGGCCAGGAGCGGCATTCAGATCGGAAAAGTATGCGAACAAACTGGGTTGAGCGCGGATGCCATCCGGTTCTATGAAAAGCAGCGCCTTCTGGAATGCCCGCCACGTACCGAGGGCGGCTTTCGCCTGTTTAACACGCAAGACATTCAACGAATTCAATTTATTCGTCGCGCTCAGCGGCTGGGCTTTTCGCTTCCTGAAATCCGTGAACTATTGATAATCGAGCGTGACGAAGGCGAGACGTGTTCTCACGTGCGCGAGCTGTTACAGGCCAAAGTTGCCCAAATTCACAGCAAGGTCGCGGAGCTTCGCGTGATAGAAGAGCAACTCACAAAGAAGCTGCGAAAGTGTGAACGCAAGCTGAAGGCGTCCGGCGATTCGCATCGCGGCCGGTGCCCGGTACTCGATGAAATAGGCCGGCGAGGTTCTGATGAAAATTGAGGTCCTGTATTTCGAGGGCTGTCCCAACTACCTTCCAGCGCTGAACCGGCTGAAGGCAATTCTCCGGCAGGCGGGATTGCCGACCGAAGTGTCGGAGATCGAAGTAAGAGATGAATCTGTCGCAAAGAGGCTGCAGTTTTTTGGATCACCCACAATTCGCGTCAATGGATTCGATATCGAGTCCGATTCTCGAGATGTCCAAGATACGGGTTTCGCCTGCCGCCGATATGCGGGCGGGCTGCCATCAGAAGAGATGATTCGAGCGGCCCTGAGAGAAGCGGGAGCCATCAAGGATGCGTGAACAAACCACCAGCAACACGATTGCGGATACTGCCGCCCGATTCAGTGGCACTCGCACGGTGCTCGCGAGCATTGGCGCGATTGGCAGTGTCCTCGCCGCCTCCGGTTGTTGCCTGCCGATCTTGCCCTTGTTTCTCGCGGCGGGATTTGCAGGTACTTCAGCGTTGCTCGCCGCTGCGAGACCGTACTTGCTCGGAGCGTCCATCTTACTTATCGGCTACGGGTTCTACCAAGCCTGGCGCGCGAAAAAGTGCCGGCGGCGACCGAACGTGATCGCCTCCGCACTGTTATGGATAGCTGCGGTTTTCGTGGTTATCTCGATCTTCTTTCCCCAAGTGATGGCAAACGCCTCGGCCAGTTTGCTGGCCCGTTGATTCGATGCGCCGGAAACCTCTCTTGATCGCAGCCCTTGCAATCGCATTAGCAGGAGCGCTCTTCTATTTTTATGGCGGCCACCAGACGCCCAACGGGCAACCTCCGCTGCGGAGCCTGACAACTCAGAATGTAGCCGAGGTTAAGAACGCATTTAATGCGGCACAAGACGGCGTCCGCGTGCTCCTGCTTCTATCGCCCACGTGAACAGTATGTCTGCAGGGGGCCTCTGCAGCCGAGGAAATCTTAACCCAGTTTGCGCGCAAACCTCTGCGAGTCTTTGTCGTATGGGAGCCGGTACTGCCCACCGACTGGACGGCGCCTTCAACGGCGGCATTGAGGCGGATTGGCGACGCGCGCGCGGCGCAATTCTGGGATAAACGGCGATTGATTTCTCATTCCATGGGAGAACATGATCGCCGGAGCGTCGTGTGGGATTTCATCGCAGTCTATGGGCGGGGTGCGGTCTGGAACGATCACCCACCCAAGGCAATCTATCAAGGCGGCCCCGTAGTTCGGGTTAAGCAACCGGCACGGGCAGCGCTCGCGCAGGCTCTGTTGGGAGTGGAGCACCTCAAATAGAGATGTTGGCTGCGGAAGCAGACGGAATTTTCTCGTATGAAACCTTTCCCGTTTATTCGGAACGTCCAGCGTAGCGCCATTCCACTAAGAAGGCGACCCCGACGGATATGACCATGAAGGGCCAGACCAACCCAGTATCTACGGAAATGACATGCGTTTCTGACAGTAAAGAGATGAGACCGGCTATTAGAAATAGCGGCGCCGTAATCCCACAGTGAAGAGTACGATTTTTACGCCAGTTGGCTCCGCAACCGGCGGCCATAGCCAGATAAATTGTGGTCGCTGAGAACGCCCGCGTGGGATTCCAATAGATGCCGATGAGACTCAACAATCCCCACGCGACCAAAGAAGCGACAAACCAAAAGCACATCGCGGCGGGTGAGCTACAGCAACTGTTTCTCGTTCTTGCCGTGATCCCTTGATTGGATGTTTCTCCAAGTGGACAAGTGCCGATGCTGTTCATAGCAAAATCGTACCGTCTGGAGTGCAGTCCAGAGTCAAGTGCCCCCGAGATCTTGCTGGCGACGCCGCCTGGACGAAGTAAAGCGCGAAGAAAAGGGCTAGCCCCTTGACTTCTGCCCATACTTCGGCAATTATGGAACTATGGAACAAGGTGCCGAGGCAAGGACTTCATTCAGCGAGTCTGTTCTAACGGATGCCGTCTTGGAAGAACTCAAAAAGCAATCCGAAAACGGCTGCCTGCTTTGCTCGCTGGAGGCATGGGACGAGGAGGAATGGGACTGATGGCAAAAGCAAAAAATGAACCGGATGTAGCCCGGTATGCAGATATGTTTTCCGCGATGGGAACGGAGCCCCGGCTTCGCATCATGCGGCTTCTGCTCTCGGCTCATCCGCATGGCATGATCGCCGGAGAAGTCGGCGCCGAGCTCGACATTCCGGCCTCTACGCTGTCCCATCATCTCGACAAGCTCAAGAACGAAGACCTCGTGAACGTGCGCCGGGAAAGCACGTTCCTTTGGTATTCGGCCAATACCGAGACCCTGCAGGAATTGCTGGGCTTCCTTTATGCCGAATGCTGCACACGAAACAAGGCGATTGAGCCCCAAGCCATCGTCCAGCTCTGTAAATAAGGAGAACCCAATGGAAGTAAGAGAAATCGTCAAAGAGAAATATGGCGAGGCTGCGCGCCGCGTTATTGAAGGGAAGGGCCTGCCGGCGGATTGTTGTTCGCAAACCTCGTGCTGTGAAGGTGTAGCTGCCGCATCCTGTGACCCGATCACCTCAAACCTGTACGACGAAGGGCAGGCTGGGCAGATTCCGGACACGGCTTTGAAAGCCTCGCTCGGCTGCGGCAATCCCACGGCGCTCGCAAAACTGAACGCCGGCGAAAGCGTTCTGGATCTCGGCTCGGGCGGCGGCATTGATGTATTGCTTTCCGCTCGCCGGGTCGGCCCAACCGGCAAGGCATACGGCCTCGATATGACGGATGACATGCTTGCGCTGGCGCGTGAGAACCAGCGCAAGGCGGGCGTGGAGAATGTCGAGTTTCTCAAAGGAGAGATCGAGCACATCCCGCTGCCCGATAACAGTGTGGACGTGATTATTTCCAACTGCGTGATCAACCTTTCCGGCGACAAGGACCAGGTATTGCGTGAGGCGTTCCGCGTCCTCAAACCGGGCGGCCGCTTCGCCGTGTCCGATGTGGTGACTCGGGGCGCGGTGCCGGAAGAGGTCAGGAAAAGCATATTGCTTTGGGTCGGCTGCATTGCCGGCGCATTGCAGGAGGAAGAATACACCGCCAAGCTGTCGGCGGCAGGCTTTGCCGCTATCGAGATTGAGCCGACTCGGGTTTACGACATTGAGGACGCGAGGGCTTTCCTGTCGAGCGAAGGCGTCGATGTCGACATCATTGCTCCGCAAGTCGAAGGCAAATTCATGAGCGCCTTCATCCGTGCGACAAAGCCGGCGGATGAGCCCGCGATTGTCAGCGAGGCGAAGACTCAGAAAATGGATGAGCCCGCGGTTCTCAGCGAGGCGAAGACTCAAAAAACAGCTTGCTGCGCTCCGGGGTGCTGTTCGTGACCCAAGCCGTCGCGCAGCCCGTCCAGGCCGGCGGAGGGCTCGGAACGTTCGAGCGCTACCTGTCGGTATGGGTGGCGCTCTGCATGGTGGCGGGTGTCGTTTTCGGCAAGCTGCTTCCTGCCGCTATCGCGAGCCTGCGTGGTATCGAGTTCGGCAAAGGGAGCCAGATTAATATGCCGATTGCTGTACTCATCTGGCTCATGATTACGCCGATGATGATGAAGGTTGATTTCTCATCGGTACGGAATGTCGGCAGGCGGCCTAAGGGATTGCTGGTCACGCTCTTCATCAATTGGGTGGTGAAGCCCTTCTCGATGGCACTGTTCGCCTGGGCTTTTTTCCGTGTGGTGTTCGCGCATTTCATTACAACGGCCGAAGCCGATCAATACATAGCGGGCTGCATCATCCTGGCGGCGGCGCCCTGCACAGCGATGGTCTTCGTTTGGAGCCACCTCACGAAGGGCGATGCAGCTTATACGCTCGTGCAGGTATCGGTGAATGACCTCATCATGCTGCTGCTGTTCGTTCCTATCGTGCAGTTTCTGGTGCATGGGGCCTCGTCCCTAACGGTGCCTTTTAATGTCCTGCTGACCTCCGTTCTCGTCTTCATCGTTGTGCCGCTGCTGGCCGGGGTGCTGCTGCGCTCTTTTCTATTGCGCCGCCATGGGATGGCCCGGTTTGAAGGAGTCTTGCTGCCGAAATTCGCACCGGTCACGATTGCCGCCTTGTTGGCAACGCTCGTGCTGATCTTTGCGTTCCAGGCGGATAACATTACCGGCCGCTTCTTTCATGTGGTGTTGATCGCAGTCCCCATCACCTTGCAGGTGTACTTCAATGCAGGGCTCGCTTACGGACTCATGAAATGGCTGAATGTGGAACATTCAGTAGCAGCACCGGGGGCGCTCATCGGCGCTTCCAATTTCTTTGAACTGGCGGTCGCCACGGCGATTGCACTCTTTGGTCCTGAATCTGGCGCGGCGCTTGCAACCGTAGTGGGCGTTCTGGTCGAAGTGCCTGTGATGCTCTCGGTCTGCACAGCCTGTAACCGCACACGTCACTGGTTTCCTGCTCCACTGCGAGGTAACGCTTGAAAAAACGTGTTCTGATTCTTTGCACGGGCAATTCAGCCCGCAGCCAAATGGCCGAAGGACTGTTGCGGCATGACCGGGGCGGCGAGTTCGATGTCGAAAGCGCCGGAAGTAAGCCGAGTGTTGTCCGGCCCGAAGCCATTCAGGTCATGCGCGAGATCGGAATTGATATCAGCGGCCACCGTTCAAAGCATCTCGACGAGTTTGTCGGACAGAATTTCGATTATGTGCTGACGCTTTGCCAAGGTGCGAATGAGAGCTGCCCGATCTTTCCCGCCACAAAACGAATTCATCGAAGTTTCGAAGATCCGCCGCCACTATCAGTCGGGTCAGAGGGGGAGCGCTTGGCGATCTTCCGGCTTGTGCGCGACCAGATCCGGGAGTACCTAAAATTCTTCCCCAACGGGCAGCGGGCTTCCTGAGCGGCGCGCTTCTGGCAATTTGGTCTCGAGAGGCTATAGCAAAAACGCTATACTTGCATAGGGACGGATGAAATGGACAGTTGAAACCTTGAATCCAACGGTCGATGCCGAGCTCGACCAGCTTCCGCCCGATATGCGTGCCCGTTTCATTCATGTTTCGCGATTGATCGATGAATTCGGCCTGGAGCGTGTTCGTGAACCGCACGTTAAGCATTTGCAGGGACCACTTTGGGAAATGCGCCTCACCGGCCGAGACGGCATTTCCCGCGCTCTTTACGTTACCGCTACAGGCCGCCCGCGTTATCGTCGTTCGCGTGTTCATTAAGAAAACTCAAAAAACTCCTGTCGCGGAGATTGAACTTGCGTTGCAACGCGCAAAGGAGGTGCAGAAATGAGCAAAGTTGAAGATCTTCACCGCAAATGGATGAAAGACTCCCGTTACAAGAAGGCACACGAAGAATTGGCAACTGAATTCGAACTCGCCCGTGCGGTCATTCAAGCGCGGGCCAATGCCGGCATTACACAAGAGGAATTGGCCAAACGCATGAAGACCACTCAGTCGGTTATCGCACGGCTCGAAAGTGGCCGTACTAAACCATCCACCCAGACGTTGCAGCGCCTGGCGGCTGCAACCGGAACCCGAGTTAAGATTACCTTCGAACCCGTCCGTAAGTCGGCTTAGGGGCGTTACGAGGCGGGTTGCCGTGCCATCATTTTGAAACCAACTCTCAGTATTGAGAGTTCCCCTGTGCCGTCGAGCGGGAACATGCTCGTGGTCGTAAAGCTCACGTCCCATAATTTGCGGCAGGCGTCGGCTGCAGAGGTAATGGCGGCGGCGCCGTATCGGAGATTCACTATAATCTATTGCGAACAACGCGGCAAAGTCGACAGCGGAAATGATTCGCGTGGCTTTGTGGTGATGAAGAGATAGCAGCCCGCTCTTGTCGCCCGTCACGGGATAATCAGCGTTACCCGCTTCAGACATGGCCTGCAGAAAATTGTCGTTCGGATCGGGCGACCGCTTCACGCGGGGCAGTGAGTTGACGTCCTCGGCGAGTCTTTTGATTTGGTTGACCAAGCGGCCGGCAGTATAAGGCTTGATAAGATCAGCGACTCTCGGCTTTTGCAGCGTGGCTCGCAACTCATTGAGATGTTCCGCGCAGCTCAGTAGAGTAAATTTACCGCTTTCCCAAGCCCTATAGATGATCATGATAGATGATCATGATCGCGGGGTTGCCTGCCAAGGAGATCAAAGTGGGGAATCCGGGGCAAGGTGAACGCGATTCCGGGATGATTCCGAACGGCGTGCCGGGTTGATCTCGAACAGGATTCCGGGATGAAGGCGAACACGATTCCGCGATGAAGCCGAACAGTTTCAGGCCGATCCCGGAATCGTGTTCGGCTTCGCCGGAATGATTTCCACAAGCTAAACGGCGCTGGACAACACAATGGCAGGCAGCCTCCCCTCGAAAGGGAGGATCAGCTTGCCAGCGAGGAGATTGTCTGTGCGCAAGATCAAAGAAGTTCTTCGATTGAAGTTTGATGTCGGCCTCGGGCTAAGGCAGATCGCCCGGAGTTGCTCGATCGGCCTCGGCACCGCCCACGAGTATTTGCAACGGGCCGAAGCTGCCAAGATCACGTGGCCGCTTGGACCGGAGTGGGACGATGACCGGCTTGAGGCTGCGCTATTCGGCGGCCCGCCGCGCAGCCGTCCGACGGTGCTGCCCATGCCCGACTTCGCCGAGCTTCATCGGCAGCGGCAGCAACATTCACACGTGACCCAGCAGTTGCTGTGGGAGGAGTATCGGCAGGCAAACCCGGATGGCTATCAGTACAGCCGCTTTTGCGAGCTGTACCAGCGGTGGCGGCGGAAGCAGGATGTGGTGCTCCTGCAGGAGCGCAAGGCCGGCGAAAAGTTGTTCGTGGATTGGGCAGGAACGACGATACCGATTCATGATCCGCGAGGCGGTCCAGTGCAGGAGGCGCATCTATTTGTCGCCGTGCTGGGAGCCAGTTCCTACACATATGCCGAAGCCACTGCCGACGAGCAGTTGGCAAGTTGGATCGGCGCGCACGTGCGGGCTTTCGAGTTCTATCAAGGTACGCCCAAACTGGTGGTGCCCGACAACGCCAAGACGGGCGTGACGGAAGCCTGCCGCTACGATCCCGACCTGAACCCCACGTATCAAGAGATGGCCATGCACTACGGCGTGGGCGTGGTTCCGGCGCGGCCCTACAAGCCTCGGGACAAAGCTTACGTTTCATACTGCACCTTGTCCGGCGCGTGCAACGTTGAAGATCGGCTGCTTGGCCTGCCGGCCTCCTTGGCCCTTGAGAATAGCATTCTGTTCCAACGGTTCGTATAGGCAGCGCCGGACATTGTCGTAGCGGTGTTTTTTCAGCCGCCCTTCTCTCGCCCAAGCGTTAATTGTGGTAGTCGTCACGCCGTGCCGTACGCTCATCTCTTTGGCGGTGAGCAGTCCTTTAGCCCGCAGTCGGCTATAGCGGCATTTCAGATTGAAAGCCTGTCGGATATGTGCAATCTTCTTCAGGTTGAACGGCTCATCCTGCCAGGTCTTCCTTCCTTGTCGATTCAGAACTTCCGCCACCTCGCGATCGCAGTGATGGTCCAGCAGTGCATCGATCTCGGCAACCACCTCCGGCCTCGTCTTTCGAATCTGCGCGATTGGTAAGGGCTTGGTAAGGGTGAGGCTACGCGTGGCCCCGCCGCGGAGACGCACGTGGGCCTGTATCATTTCTCCGTTGATTAGCGTTACATCTTCAATCAGTAGACGCAGAATACGTTTTCGCTCGCGGGGTTCGACGCACGGATCATTCCAGACTCGTGGAAAATCGGTTGCCAGAGAGAGCAGTTGCTTCCGGGTTTCAGTGTCAATCAACAGGCGCTGCTTTTGTGTCTGTTGCTCATACTGTTGCTGCGCCTCCGCCAGGATACGGAGTTTGTTATTCCACTCCGCTTCCAGGCTATCAGCGACGAGGCGGCGGTCCGGATCGACGTTCATGTAACGACGTCGGGCGAGTTCAGCCTCGTACTGTGCTCGCTCAACATGCTTTCGCCGCAAGCCATCGGTTTCGGTCACACGCGCCTCTACCTCCTGTTGGACTGCCAGGGCGACCTGTAGGGTCATCGGCTGCATCAGTTCCAGTAAGAGATTACTCATCGCCTGATCGACCACGCTGCCCGGCACGCGCTGGCAGACCTTCTCCGCCCTCCGTATGGCGGCCTCCTGACACACATACGTAGGAGCCATTTGATGGTACGCAATGTTGTAGTGGATGCTCATTCGCTCTCCGCAAACCCCACAGATGACACGGCCCTGCAGAAGCGCTGGCCCTTCGCGGGCCGGCCCGGCTTTCCGTGTTACTCCAAACCCCAGCGCGTTTTCAGCGAGGCGCTTTTGATTCGTCTCGAACTGCTCCCAGCTGATGTAGCCGACATGAACATCCGGAATCACAAACTGCCATTCCGCCCGTGGAACCTTAATCGTGCTGTGCCTGCCGTCTGGCAAAAGGCGAGTGCGGACGCGGCCATAGACGAATGTGCCAGCGTAGCGAGGGTTGTGCAGCACTTGAAGGATTCGAGAGTGCGCCGCTCGCACCCAATGCAGTTCACCCTTATTCAGTCCTTTGCGAATGCGCCGAGGGAACCGGAGACTTTGCTCGTGGAACAGCTTCGCGGTTTGCATCGCCGACCCGGTCCGGTCGAACGTCTCGAAGACCAGGCGCATCGCAGCTTGTACTTCGGCGTCTGGATCGAGGATCAGAATACCGTCATCCCGATAAACCAGACCGACGGGCGGTCGCATCTCGAGCTCGCCACGCCGGGCTTTGTTGATCATTCCGCCTCGCATTCTCGCCTTGAGAAAATGAAGTTCCGCTTCCGACATAGTCCCTTTCAAACCAAGAAGGAGCCTGTCATTGAAGTTAGCCGGGTCATAGATTCCATCTTCGTCGAGAATGAGTGCTCCTGCGAGAGAACATAACTCGATCAGTCGGTGCCAGTCGGCGGAGTTCCGGGCCAACCGCGATACCTCCAGCCCCATTACAAGGCCCGCCTTGCCGAGGGCGACCTCACTAACCAACTTCTGAAACCCATCCCGGCCTGCTGATTGTGAACCTGATTTACCGAGATCGCAGTCGAGCACGTGGATGCGTTCGAGCGGCCAACCCAGCGCCACGGCGCGATCACGCAAGGCATACTGACGTTGCGTGCTTTCCGTATTCTCTACGACCTGACGCGGTGTGGACTGTCGAATGTAGAGATAGGCGTCGTGTTCCAGATGTTGCTGAGTAACTTTCAGTTCAGGCATGCAGAAAACCCTCCAGTCGCGCGCTGAGAATCAACCCTGCTACCAGGCGGACGAGTTCCACTCCAAATGAGTCGAGGGCTGGCGCTTCAGCCCCGGATGAAACATGCGATTGGGGTGGACGTGCCGATACTGCCGCGCATCTGAGCTGAGCCCACGTTGCCAAGCCACAGCGCATGAGAACGCCGCGACCTTCCAGATGCTCTCCCCGTCCATCCGGTTGGACCGATTGTCGGCGAAGAGCCTCGTAGGCCTCCACGGCTCCATCCGGCATCGAGGATGTTACGCCGGATTGCGCGGTTTTTTTTTGCTCGCCAACGCACGTTCCAGGCTGCGGCGGTGAACCGCGATTCCGAACTTCTCCTGAACGGCTTGGACGCAAGCGACAGTCGTCAATCCAGGATCGGCAGTTCTCAAGCCGCGCACGTACTCGGTAACGTCGGCCGAAAGTTTGTGCCGTTCTTTGGGCCCACGGTGCTTGGGAAGTAGTCCGCTGAGGCCAGCTTGCTGGAATGCCGCCTGGGCCTGATAGACAGTGGGGCGCGAAACGCCAAACTTGGTTGCCACATCGACGATCGAAACTCCCTCCACGCTGTGTCGGCGCAGCATCTCGTAGCGGACCTGAAGAAGATCCTTGGGATCGAAGAATGGATTCTGTTTGAACAGAATGTCGGAAACAGAACCAGGACGAGGGTTGAGTGTGCCAGTCCGCTTTAACTCCAGCATTTTCTGGGCGGGCTGTTTCAGTTTGGGCATCCGATTTCTCGTCGGGAAGTATGTAAGTATTATTATGCCTCATTTGCATATCCAGTCAAGCGAAACCTCAGGTGAATCAATCTTCGAAGTCCCTCTCTCGCTCGCTTTCACTGTATATCTTGCAACAGTACACCAGCCTTGGAGTTGCCAGCCACGCTTGTCATGCCACCGGTCAGCATATCCACCATGCGGCAAAGTTCTTCTGTCAGTAGCGGCGATATTTACTTTACACACCCTTGGCTCCATCGACGGCTTGCCAGCGGCTGTCGAAAAGGCGTCTCAACTCCAAAAGATCGTCCACACGAAACGCCGATCGGCCGGCGGACATGCGATCAAAGGCGTCTACCGACGCCACGTCCGTCACACTCGTTAACAAGGACTTGAGCTTCCCGCTTGGACCGTAGTAGAAAACTCGATCCTCACCCCAGGTAAGCTTTCGTGTTACCAGTTCGAACTCGGCTCCACGAAGTGGATGAAAGGGATGGGTTATCCGGAATCGTCCCGCCGTGCTTCCCACACAACCTGCATTCGACGACTTTTGGCAAGGCCAAAGTGGAATCCGGTGTGCTGCTGGCGGAACGTTGGATTATCGCCGCGTTGCGGAATCGAAAGTTTTTCTCCATCGAAGAGTTGAACCAAGCGATCCGGGAACTGCGCGACCGCATCAACCGGCGGCCTTTCCGCAAACGCGAAGGTTCGAGAACGACGCAGTTCACGGCGGTGGACAAGCCCGCGTTGAGCCCGCTGCCTGCCGAGCGTTTCGACCTGAGCGAATGGTCTCGTGCACGAGTCAACATCGACTATCACATTTCCTTCGACACGAACTACTACAGCGTGCCTTACAACCTGGTTCAAGAACTGGTGGAAGTACGTGCGACGCCAACGACCATCGAGATCTTTCATAAGAGCCAGCGCGTAGCGTCGCACTTGCGTCCACGCGGCCATGGGCACGCCGTCACCATTGCCGATCATCGTCCGCGTTCCCATCAGGCGCATCTGGAATGGACACCGTCGCGGATGGTGCATTGGGCACAGACCATTGGTCCACACACGGCGTGTCTGTTCGAGCGGATTCTCGCCGACAAGCCACACCCTGAAATGGGCTGCCGATCTTGCCTGGGCATCATTCGGCTCGCCGATCAGTACTCACCGGCCCGGGTGGAAGCCGCGCCGGAACGGGCGTTGCTTAGTGGAGCATGCCGCTATCAAAGTGTCAAGTCGATCCTGAAGAACTCGCTCGACGTGATTCCTGCGAACACTCCGCCGGCGTCGCCGCCATCGCTACCGCACGACAACATTCGCGGCGCAGAGTACTTCGAGTGAGGAGACGGTGATGCTTAAACAACCTATGATCGAAAAACTGGCGGGGATGCGCCTTCTCGGAATGGTCGAGGCGCTGAAGGCGCAGGAGCAAGATCCGACGGCTCGCGAGCTGAGCTTCCTAAAACGGTTCGGGCTGTTAGTGGATCAGCAATGGAACTGGCGAGAGAACCAGGCACTCGGACGGCGGTTGAAAAATGCGAAGTTACGGACACCGAACGCCTGCGTTGAAGAGATTGACTATCGCACTGCTCGTGGCCTAGATAAGAGCGTCATCCGTTCCCTGACGCAACAGTCCGCCTGGGTCGGAACGCACGAAAACATCTTCGTGTTGGGACCAACAGGAGTGGGTAAGAGCTTTGTTGCCTGCGCGCTCGCACAGAAGGCGTGCCGCGATGGTTATTCGGCCTTATACACGCGAGCCCAGTCGCTGTTTCGTGATCTCGCGATGGCCCGCGCCGACGGCAGCATGCGCAGTTTGCTGGCGCGACTCAGCCGCATCGATGTCCTGGTAATCGATGACTGGGCCATGGCTCCATTGTCAGAATCCGAGCGCCGCGACTTCTGGGAGATCTGTGAGGATCGATATCAGGTGCGCTCGACGATCCTGACTTCGCAACTCCCTGTGTCACGCTGGCACGAACAGATCGGCGACCCGACGCTGGCCGATGGTATCCTCGACCGGCTGGTCCACAACGCCCATCGCATCGAGATGCGCGGCGATTCAATGCGCAAGAACCGGGGGAAGAGCAATGCATAAAGGGCATCCCGTACGGGGAAAGCCACTGCCGGATTGAACAGTTTCCGATTGTCTTTGTGACCAAGGACTGATTCCGAACTGTGATTCACTAGCAATGACAGCTCAAGGCAGCGGCCCGGACACTGCTTTCCATTCGAGATCGCTCGGCGCAATCCCCCAGCCCAGAAGTTCGGTAGCCGTCTCGAGCGCTGCTTTCTTGGCCGCGTCGAGCGTCGGATAGAGCATACCCCTAACCGTGTGCTGCTCAGGCTCTGGAAAATCTGTCTCCAACGCGTACACGCGCCAACCGCCGTCAGCAGCATGCACAACAAGTCTCAACACATCCCACTTCGCAATGAAAGCTTCCATCAAGAAACATCATCGCGCCTTTGCGTCGTGTCAGGGAAGAAACTTTCCTGAAACGCTGGAGCCAGCCGCTCAATAACTCCGTTGGTCGGAAACTTGAGTTAGCGGCGGTGTGCGGAGCGCTCTTCGCGCTCCGGGTTGCTGCGTGCTGAGGCGGGGACAGGACGTGCCGTCCTTTCCCCACGCCCCTTTCCTCGCTTGCGGCGCTGTTCGTTCGCTGCGCTCCGGATAGTTTTGCTTGACGAAGCCGAACACTTTCCCGCACAATCGGGTTGTCAGCTTCGCTACGCTCCGGGTGTTCGGGATCATCCCGGAATGCCGTTCGGCTTCGTTTCGGAATCGGCGTTCAGCTTCGCCGGAATCCCCACAAAGCGGAGATCAGGATGTTCGCATCAAGCACCACCCGCATTAGGCGCTATAAGCGCTTCTTCTTGATACGGCGTTTCGTGCGGACCTCTCGGACGGCTTCGTCAATGATGCGCTGCAACTCCTCCGGGTTGGCCTTGGCATTCCGGGCTTTGATGTCTTGAACGGTGCGATGAAACACACGCCACCGGACGGCCTCTTCGATGAATTTGGAGAGGTCCCCTTTTTTCATACCCTGGGCACCCAAAAAAGTGCGTAGCGAGAGGTCGGTTTCCCTTGAGACCTTGATATTCCAGCGAACAGCTTGTTCTTGCATTTAGCTTTCCTTGTCCGTCGGTGGATAAACGTCTAGACACGTATTCTACAATTCGGTCGATTTTCGATTCATACGATCAATTCCTGGCCCTTCTTGATAATGAAGCCAAACGTTCGGAGCTTAAGCGGGACTGCTCGGACTGAAAAGTTTGCGATCCCCGTCGTAACATAGGAAATCCAGTCTGAATGTCTGATTTGAATAGCCCCACTTCGCCGCTTGACATAATGCGGAGCCGGATCGGTTCCGATTGGCCAGCGATCCGCAAGGCCCGGCAAAACACGCTCTTGCGCCGTAATCATCTATTTGATCTGTTTCGGACGCGTGATTCACCGGATACAACGCTGGCGATATTTGGTTCAGTTGCCAGGCAAGAGGTCATCTCCAGCAGCGATCTGGATTGGATTCTACTGATTGACGGGCAGTCGATCCCCGAACACAAAGAACAGGAACGCGAGATTGAAAAGACGCTCTCCAAGGCGAAGTACATTGAGCCGGGGAGGAGTGGCATCTTTGGAAAAATGGTGGGCAGCCACGATCTCGTCCACAACATCGGCGGCGAGGACGATCTTAATTCGAATACGACCCGCCGTGTTCTTCTGCTGTTGGAGTCGCTACCAATCGGCGGACGTGAGGCTTACGACCGGGTCCGGCGCCAGATCCTCCGACGTTACCTGGAAGATGACAGAGGGCTACGATACTCCAGCGGAGACGTACGGATTCCACGTTTTCTCCTGAACGATTTGACTCGCTATTGGAGGACCGTGACCGTCGATTTCGTCTACAAGCAACGCGCGGAGAACGACAAGAAATGGGCACTTCGGAATGCAAAACTCAGAATGTCACGCAAACTTGTGTTTGCTGCTGGGCTGTTGCATTGCTTCTTTTGTCATCTCGACCCTGCTGCCGAAGACGCGCGGCGACGGCTGCAAGCGCCGGCAAGAGATCTATCGTCGCTGATAGAATACATAGAGCAGCAGCTCTCGCTCACGCCGCTCGACATTGTCGCAAAAGCGTGTTTGTTGCAGGCTGTGCGGGATGACACAATTCGATCGATCTTCGATCCATACGATCAATTCCTGGCTATTCTCGATGATGAAGCCAAGCGTTCAGAGCTTGAACGGGCTCAGAATCATGAAGATCTGCGAAATTCTCGAGTCTGGGAAGAGGTGCGGGCGGTGAGCCGTCTATTTCATAAGGGTTTGGTTTCGCTGTTCGTGGGCGATAATGAAGGCCTAAGAGACCTCACAATGACCTACGGACTCTTTTATTTAATGCGACCCATTGGATTTTCAACCGGCGCTTTGGCTCGCGGCGATTTTCAACGAGCTCTGAATCTCTTAGATTCGCTGGATATTCGAGTAGTAGAACTGTCGGCCCTTCGCATATCCGAACTCGAACCGCTTTGTGTTGCACTGCCTAGACTTGATCTCTGCCGGTTCGAATTTGTGTCTGTCCATGCGCCGAGCCGTATCTCACTGGAAGCCGAAAGTTGGGTGCTAGAGCGTTTGATGGCGCTCGGTCGCTCGGGTTTTCCGATCGTGGTTCACCCGGACACGATCTACACGCCAAATGCGTGGAGGCAACTCGGTGAAAAACTTGTCATCGAGAACATGGATAAGCGGAAACCAATCGGAAGAACTGTTTCCGAGATGAGGACGATTTTCGATGCTCTGCCGGATGCGCGCTTCTGTTTCGATATTGGTCACGCCCGGCAGGTTGACCCAACCATGACCGAGGCCTCACTGCTGCTGGGGGCCTTCGCGGAGCGACTCGAAGAGGTGCACATGAGTGAAGTGAATACGGCGAGTCGCCACAATCCGATATCCCCAAACGCGGTCAAAGCCTTCCAGTCAGTGGCAACATACATCCCGGAAACTACACCGATCATTCTTGAGACTTTGATTGATTTAGGGCAGAGTGATGCGTGTACGGAGATAACCCGTGCTCGCCAGGCACTCAGGGACCAAGTTTCTGCAGCCGCGTAGATTATGCTCCCGCCCGCGCGGCGCTACGATGTCGCCCGCGCCAATTCCCGGCGCGTAGCGGGCTTTCCACCCGACGCACTGATTTTCTCGTTAATCTTCCGATGCTTTCGCCCGAGTGCGCGGATGTGGGCTTGCTCTGTGACCTTTTTCTGGATAGTAAGATCTACGAGCCTAGCCATAGCAACAAAACAAACGCGCAGTCCACACTTTGTTCCAGGCCTGTTCTACGTCTTCAGAAGACACGGAACAATCTAATCTGTTGAAAACATTCTTTGTTCCACGTGTTCTACGTGTTCCGGGTTCTATATACGCGCATATAGAGAAAATACTCGGCGCTTGCACCCGTACATGCGTGCGCGCGAAAAGACGTAGAACACGTGGAACATTCTTTATCTCCAAACACTTGACGTAGAACAAACCGGGAACAAGACGTAGAACGACGCGGAACGGCTGTGCGCGGTGAAATGAGACAGCCGGATGAGGGAACAGTTGCCGTTCGCTGGAAAATACTGGCGAACGGGTTGGTTTCTGGTTCAGAA
This sequence comes from Bryobacterales bacterium KBS 96, assembly GCA_000381625.1. GTDB lineage: Bacteria > Acidobacteriota > Terriglobia > Bryobacterales > Bryobacteraceae > KBS-96. The sequence continues at coordinate 2,365,050 of KB906767.1, read as the reverse complement.
TGACGACGGCAGAGGAAGCGGAGGTGGGCTCTGCTGGAGAGCAACCCGCCAAGGAATACTCTGCCGGAAACTCATTCCGATGAGTCACAGGAGAGCGGCGCCCCCGTTCTCCTGTTCAAACAGGTCCTGGCCATCGGGATAGATTTCCTGATGCCTTGGAAAACTCAACGCCACTGGCAGCGACGAAGGCTGCCGCTGAGGCTAAGCCACTAACCTACTCAGTCAAAGATGGAATCGCCGTCCTCAAGGTGACATCCTTTCCCGGTGCTGTTGGATTTGACTTGCTCCGCGATCTAGGAAGTGCCCTCGCGGTTTTCGACGACAAGCAATGTGACCGGCTCATTCTTGACCTGCGGGCGAATTGCGGTGGAGGTCTATCTTCGGTCCGGCTGATGAGCCTACTTGTTCCTGATCGTCGGCTCATCGGATACAGTCTCACCCGCCTCGGCCGCGATCGCAAGAAGAGTGCATCCGAATTACCAGCAATCCGCCGGCTGCCCGGCAGCAAACTAGAGCTACTGCCGCTTGCAATCCGATTCAAGCTTGTAAATCGGGATCGCTCTTTCCGTCTGTTTACGGAGGGTCTTGGTGCGAAACGCTTTCACGGCCGCATTGTGCTTTTAGTGAACGAATACACAAGAAGCGCCGCCGAAATGATTGCCGCCTTTGCTCGAAACGAAGAAGTAGCACACGTGGTTGGGACGCGAACTCCGGGAGAGGTCCTCGGTGCCGCTAATTTTCACGTAGGTTCAGATTATCGGCTTCGAATCCCGATTACGGCTTGGTACACAGGTAAGGACCAGTTGATCGAGGGTGGCGGTGTTGAGCCACACACGGAACAGGCCAACACGATTGGTGCCCTGACGTCGGGGAGAGATTTGCCCATGGAAAAGGCGCAGGCGGTTTTGCAGGGTGTATGGCAAAGACGTGTTCCCTGATTGGGATGGCAGGCGGAAATTTGACCAGATTACGATAACCGCACTCAACTGTCGGAGCCCAGAATAGTTTTCGAGTGGAGTCATTACGGCGCGATCTAAAACTGCTCCCTTCTCGCACATGCCGATTACAAAGGCCGTTGAATAGAACAGTGACGAGCACGGTTCTCACAATCGAGCACTCAACCTGAGGCAAATTCGGCACAATAATCAGATGCTCGACCTAGTGCTGCTAGGCGCACCGTGAACAATCGTCGGATGTGTGAAACGAAAAGGAGTTCGTTGCTAAATATTCCACTTTCGTGGTGAACCGAGTCCGCCGGTAATTGCCGCTGCGACATACGGTCGTCGCAGCCGGGATACACACTACGAGAAATTTGTGATCCGCTGCCGCATCAAGATCTGGTCAATAGTCGGCTCCTGATCGTTTCCAGGCAGTGCCACGTCCGGCTTGAGAACCGCGACATCGAGCAACGCATCAATACTCAGCGGTGCGGCGCTTGAGAACATGACCGCGACCGCCTGCTGAAATATCAGCGGCGCGAACGATTGCATAACGCCGGGCGCGTCCAAGCTCAGCGAACTCAGCCCGCGATTGAAGCTGGACACAAGTTCGGTGAGAGCGACCGACAACACTGGTAGCGCGTTTTGAAGTTGCTGCCCACTGCTTTTGCGGAGACCTTCAAAGGCCGACTGCGCAGCGTCGATAGCCGCTTTTTCATTCTGCAGCATCGCTATATAGGGATCGGAGACGCCAAGCTCACGCACTACGTCGGCGATCATACCCCCAGCGTCACGGTAATATTGGGCCGATCCCTTAAGGGCAGGAATTCCGTTCAAGAGGGCATAAATGTTCGCCAGATTTAGAGAAAGCGGCTGGGGAGCGAACGTCGTGGTCATGGCCGTAGCTAGATCGATGTCCCGGACATCCCAGACAATTCTGGTTGGGTCGCTCGCCAGCGTATCGGAGTCCTTCAGGAAGTAGCCATTCTTTGCGGGCATTGCAGTATAGACCAGAAACGCACTGACCCCGTTTTTCCCCGGAATGTTCTTGAAACGAGTGGGGTCGCCCGCGTAGGAAATCAACAGCCACCGCCGAATTGCTGTTTGCATGGCGCGAGACATAGCCATATAGTCGGGCTTTGTTCCATTCAGGAGAGCGGAGACCCAATCTGTGCCGCTTCCGGCGCGGCTGCGAACTTGTAGATTCGTCCACGTATTGCCAATGACAGAGTCCCCGCCCGGCATACCAGCAACGTGATCGGTAAACTTATCCCAGTCCACGACCCACGAGTTAAAGACGGCGTGGTTGGAGTCGGGGCTTTCATCACCGAATGCATTGGGAAAATATTGATCCGCGGCAGCGCCGAAGTCATATCCGAATTCCGACCTTGTCATCGACGCCTTCGCGATCGCGAACGAATAGCCAAAATCAACAGCCTTTAGGTTGTACTGACGGACTCCTGCCTTTTGTGCCTGCCCGGAAATGCCGATGGAGCAACTGGCAAACCGTCTGAGACGAGTGCCTGAGACCGAGATGACTGTGTCGGTTGCCCCGGCTTCATAGAACTGCACGCGCCCATCCACGCCGTCCGCGAGTTTGCTGGTCGCGTAACCTTTGGCGAGATCGTCCGATGCGCCGGTCCACCAGGGCAAATGAGTTTCGACGTGAGTGTGACGCTCAATGCCGTGAGTCAGGGTAGCGGTCCCGAGAGTAACGCCGGCCACTGGCGCCGTCAAGATCTTACTGAAGTCCCCCGCAAGAGCGGCGGCAAGGTGGGCCCTAGCAGCATCCGCAAAAACAGCATCGATCAGTACAGATTGCGTATCTGACAAGGTATATGCATAGTTTATGGAAAAGCCATAGGTCGTATTCAGGGCCTTCCATGTCGCAGTGTAAATCTCTTGGGCCTTGTTGCGGATAGTCTCAATGGCGTGGTTGACCTTGTCGATCTCGGCATTGATTTTTGAGATGTCCACTCCGAGGAATTTTGCCAGCTGCTGAACAACCCACATAGCGATGGCGCTCAGATCTTTGTTCGTCAGAGCAGTCTCAAGCGCCGGGAGACTGAGAACTTTGTCGACTTGGGTCTTCAGGCTCGCCAAGGTCGACTGGACCTTGGCGCCATCGAGCAGTGACGTAAGCGCGCTGGCGGCGTTTCTTAGCGCTTGAAGTTGGCCGCTCTCGTACAGCTCAAAAAGGCTCTTCGATGTCGCTGCCTCAAGCCACTGTACCACTGGATTATTGGGAAAATCCACCTTCTGCAGCAACGAGTCGAGTTGTGTTCTGATCGAATCCTCGCTTGCTTGCGAAATCTGCTGGGCGACAGTTTGAATCTGCGTTAAACCGGGAATACTGGCCGCATTCTTCCAGATTGCACTCGTAACAGAGCTCGGAAGGTTGTTCCAAGCCGTAAACATTTTGCTGAGATCGGCGAAGGCTTGGTTCGCGTCTTGATCGACTCGGAGGTTCTTGAGAAATGTGTTTTTCAGTGAGTTGTCGATATCGGCCATGCTGGCCGCAGCAAACAGCGCGGGGGGCAATGATCCTTTGTGTCCGCCGGTTTTCCGCAGAAGACGCACTTAAATTGCGAGGACCCAAAACGGTGAAAACCCATTCGCGTATCCATGGCGTTCACATATGAGGATAGAGCGCGATCGGCCAGGTGCATGCCCTGACCGAGTTTCATGCCATAGAAAGACTCACATGAGTATGGCGGCACACAAATCGCACAGTCCACTGGGCTGTTAGACACCGAAACTCCGCCCTCGCCATCTCAGGGCGACTCATGTTTGTTGCGCCCAGTGAAGCATCGCTTCAAGCCTGTTTATACGGCTTCGACAATCGTCTGACGCTCTTCTCCAATATTCGTCGGCTCTAGCCTGTTCTTCATATTCGGGTAAGGTTTCCTTCCAAAACGTAATCGTGTCCTCAATTTCCTGGATCAGATGACTTCGATCACCGCGCACAAAGGTCTCGACTTTTGCAATCCTCTCGGCTTCCGTTTCACCCACGAATACTTGAGAAACGTCGTAGTCTCGATCGTCGATATTACCTTGCCAGGGAATCAGATACGAGATCATTCCGGTCGCAGCGACCTTTCGGACAACATCGCCGTCGTTAAGCAAAAACTCACCTCCAATGACCCTGCCGGTCTTACCGACTACCTGATCGAGAGGCAACGGAAGCTGAACGACCGTGTCCTCAATCATTGTGAATCGATACGCCTGCGGTTCTGCCTTTGGTGTTCTCGTCATACGAATCCTGTAGAGATGCTGAATCGAACCCGGCCCTCCAGTTGCATTCCTTCGCGACATCAACTCCGCCGCTGCTGCGGCCAGCGCTTCACGCAGCTCGTCGTTTGACATTGACTTGTAGTCAATCATCATCATTCTCGTCGCCGTCAAGATTCTGGATCATAGCGGCCTTGTTTACACGGGTCGGCAACGCGAGCGAAACGGACCATCAGGATTCGCCGAGATAGGTCGCGAATACTTTGTGGACTTCGATATGATCCGTGACCGTTCAACATTATCATCGAAGGGAGCAAATTTCATTTTTGCCTCTCAGGAAGCAGGATACCGGGCTGGGGAATGCGTCTCTATCTGCATTTGCGCATATTTCAGATACCACGAAGGCGCTCCCAGCGCGCCCGAGCACTTCGCTGTGCCCGCTCGCGCTTCTCCTCGGCACTCACCGTAGCCCAATAATTTCGCGAAACCTGCCCCATAGTTCTACGGAACACCTCCGACTGAGCTGGGCTTTTAATGTTTCGATTCAATGCTGAATTTCGCACTTCCATCTCGCGCCGCAGAGCGTCGAGACCTCGACTGATTGCTTCGTAGCGCGACAGCTGGCAGTCCCTGGCAATCCGGTTCAGCTTTTTGTAAAACGATTCCGTGGCATGCAACCAAACAGGAATTGCGGCGTTGTCTGGACTGTGACTGTCGACCGCCGCCTCTTGTCGTCTTGTCTTCTTCGAGGTAGCAGCGAAACCGTTGCTCATGTCAATTCCTTCCCCGAGATGGTCTTCGCGGTTTTGACTGGGCACCGCGCATCGCAAGCGCTCTCCTCGTCGCGGTCAGTTCATCAGCTAACCGCTCTTCGGTCGGAAGTTCCACGTTGTACTCCCGAGCCAACACGGTATTGGAGAGGTTCCCCAATGCATAGTGGGCGATAGCCTCGTTGCGCTCCGAGCAAAGAATGAGGCCGATGGGCTGATTTTCGCCCGCGTAGGTCCAGTGTTCGCGAGCGTAGTTTAGGTAAAGGTTCATCTGTCCGGCATCCGCGTGTGTGAACCTCCCGAGTTTCAGGTCGATGAGAATGAGGGTACGAAGCCGACGATGAAAAAAGAGGAGATCGATTCGATACCATTCGTCACCAACACGGAGTCGCTTCTGCCGGGCAACAAACGCGAAATCGCTGCCAAGTTCGAGCAGGAAGTGCTCCAGGTGAAGAATCAGCGCTTCTTCCAGATCGCTCTCCGAGTACTCATCCTTGAGCCCCAGGAATTCAAGCACGAACGGGTCTCTAATTTCTTCTTGCGCGCTGACCGCATCTTCCGGCTGCTCTGTTGCGATGAGTTTCCTTTTGGATCGCTTGGCACGCTCATAAAACAACGTTGCTACCTGTCGGTCCAACTGCCGAACCGACCAACCGCCCCGCAGTGCCTCATCTTCGTAGAACTTCCGCGCGGTCTCGTCTTTGACGGACAGCAGCCGTACATAGTGCGACCACGATAGCGGGAAGAGCGGCACCGGAATAGATTTTCCAGACGCCGTCTGGAATTTTCCAGGCGCTTCCGATATTCCAGACACTGTCTGGAATTTTGACCGATGCGTAAGAAAGAACTGCCGCATTTGGAAAACGTTACTTTGCGAGAAGCCCCGGCCAAAGCGCTCGGTCAAATCTCGTGCCAATTGCCCCATCAACTGCTCGCCATATTCAGCCCTGGGTGATCCCTTCTGTTCATGCTCCACAATCCGTCGCCCGATCTCCCAATAAGTGGATGTGATGATGTGATTGACCGCCTTGCCACTAGTTCGTCGGGCGGCATCGAGCAGCGAAACGATTTGCGAAAGCAAGGCACCGTAGGCGGTGTCCACCAATGGCATTTTTGCTATTTTCTTCATCGCGAAATCGTCCGATCTAAGTAAATAGGATTGTCGTTCCACCGGTTGAGAACGCTCTGTTCCGACCGGACTGCTATAGCCTGATTCACAATCAAACTTCTACCGTCCGCGCTGATTTCGGCCGGGCAATCCGGCCAAAGCACGCGGACGGATTCCAACCATCCATCGAGCTTTTCGCGAAACCGGCGCGGCCGGGCATATTCACTCGAGCCGATCTGGCTGGCCAGGCCGCAAGCTCCAAACAGTGGAATTGTTTCCTTCCCCCTTGCCACAAAGCAGCGATAAGAAAGCCACATGAACAAGTCCAGCACAGCGGGTGCTCCTGCGAGTACTTTCACGACCTCCAGGTCTGCCGGAATCGGGTGCGCCCTGATTTCTCTGTAAAACTCGCCGCTGAGCACAATCACATTCTCGAACTGCTCGGAAATCGGATACTGCTCGGCATTGCGGCTGTACCAGATCTGAGCCTCCCGGAAGAAGCTGAATCGTGAGCGCTGGACCACCTTGGCTGTTCCTCTGAGGCTATTGGTCCCGAAAAATATGGTGGCCCCGAAGATGCGTTCGAAAGCGGCAACCAATCGCCGGTACTCCTTTCCGCCTTTGTGCATTCCGAAGGTTTCCAGCATCTCCGCAGCGGTGCGGAAGCGAATGGTTTGACTCTGTTGGCGCACGGCTAGGGTGGCCAGATAGATCGGCACGATCCGGTCCTGACCAAACGGCAGACCGTAATTGGGATGGCCGGTGATCTGTAGAACGAAATCGCCGTTGCGCCGCTCGTACAGCATCTGGTCAGCGGGCGGCTTGCGTACCGGCAGCCCACACAAGACGAACGGTCTCGAACTGAATCCCAAGTTCTGTTTTCCTTCCTCACGCTTCAGCCGCACGATGCAGCTGCCTTCGGCCTGCCGCAGCTTCTGTTTCGAAACCACGAACTCCGGCGAGATCCGTGTTAGCGCGGAGCCGGCCGACTCCATTCCGTTTCTATGCCCGCTAGACACACGTCGGGCGTTTACTGTTTGCAACTCTCACCTCGCGTCAGCGCCAGGACTGCCTGGCGCGGTTGGGTGAGAGGTTCCGAAGTCGCTTTGCTTGGTGGGTAAGAGGGGCTTTAAATCGCCATCGGCCCGCTTACTGCGATTACTACTTTAAGGACCGATTTGCCGTAAGTTGCTGAGACGCCATTCACTTCTATGGTCAAGATTAATCGCCATGGACGCATTTGTTCTTTATTTACAAACGCCAGTTGGATTCCCAAGCTTGATACGGGGGTTCGACTCCCCTCTCCCGCTCCAACCATTTCAATAGCTTGGCAGCATTTCGCCCATAGTCACTGTCGCCTTAACGCAGTAATCGTATTCTCGGGTTGAACCTAACCTATTGACTGGCCGCGGCTTCGTTACGGAATGCCTCTCCTCCTACGCTGGCATTCTGACAGCATCTTGCATGTCAAAACCTGGCCGGAGGTTCCGCGACTCTCTCGGAACACCATCATCACTGCTCACGGACACTGAGCTAATAAATACGGCGACTCCCACTGGACGCAGCGCGCAAACTGTAGACCTGAATAAACACACATCCCGTTTCGACCCGGCGCGCAATCCGATTGTCACGACGTTTTGCGAATCCCCTGCGTGCGCGAACACGTTGCCGGTCGTTCTGTTTGCAGTTGGTCTGACTTGGGGCGATGCGGGAGAGACCTGCCTACGGAAGAGAGCGGCGTAAGCGTCACATCGAAAGAACCGAGAGTGCGGCGTTGTTTGCAAGCTCGTCTGCCTTTCAGCCCGTCTCGTTTGGGCTTGGCTTCAGGGTAATTCCCGCGCTCGGCGGCGGCGCTCAGCAGTTCCAGCCCTAACGGGTTTTGGTTTCCCTCCCGGATTGCTGGCTTCGCCTTTTGCAGAGCACAAACAATCCGCTCCTGACCCTCCAAAAAACAGCCTTGCTGGCCTGGAGAGCGGCCCCCTTCGCTCCGAGTCGCCCCAACCGATCGGGGCGCGAAAGGAAGACAAAAATATGCTTTGCAAAAATCGCATCACTCTCATTGGTTTTCTCGGCCAGGATGCCGAAAGCCGCTCGACTCCGAACGGCGTCACCTACACCCGCTTATCGCTCGCCACCTGCGTGAGCTGGAAAGAGAAAGACAGCAACGAGTACAAGACGCGCAGCGAATGGCATCGGATCATCAGCTGGAACAAGCTGGCGGCATGGGCCGGCACATTGCAGAAAGGTGCGTATATCGAAGTCGAAGGGGAACTGCGCTATCGCGAATACACGCCGACCGAATCGGATCGCAGCGTTCGCGCGGCTGAAATCCATGCCACCTCGATCTTGGCGCTAGACCGCTCGGACAGGCAGCCCGTTTCCACTCCTGAATCAGAGCCGGCCGACGAACCCATCGACTAACTGATTGGCCGGGCAGCGATTTCCATGATCGGCTGCCCGGTCTTTACTTTACGGCGAGCACTGGGCCGGAAACGAAAAAGAGCACGTCGGCGGCGGATGCAGAAAATGCTTTTATCTATTGTCAGTCCGTTTATACCAGCTGCCCTCCAGATTGCTCTACCCTTCCCGACTACCGAAGAGAAATCGGCGAGATGTCATTCTCTCAGTTAATCGGGATAGGGGATGCCTCGCGGCTCCGCCCTCCCAGACCCTCAAAATCAGGCCCTTGTCGCATCGGATATCCGCGGTGTGAGATGTACTTCGTATCCGAGATTCGTCAGTTATGTCACAAGCCTCTGTCGTCTTCGCTTTAACGTAATTGCCGTTGGTGCCGGTCCGTATTCCATATAGGAAATTCCTTCGTGACGAACCTTTCCAGATCAGGCGACACACACGATGGGGTATTAGCCGGACCGCCAGATGCGCTCCCTTTGCTGTCTAGGAACCGTTGACAGAGCCCTGTGGGTAGCGAAAATCCGCCAGCAGTGCCAGCCTCTAATATAGTTGCTTACTCTGGGGTCGCCGTCACGCGGACGCGATCGCCAATATGGTCTAATTCATGCCCGAGGCCAGGCAATCAACCCGGCATGTTTTACGCTGTTAACTTGTCACACCATCCGCCAGGAGCACAGCGTTTCTGAATTCACTTTCCGACTCGTCGACGATCATGGAAGCGCGGACAGTAGGAAGTTCCGGCGATCAAAGGCAACCATTACGACGCTCACCCGCGGTGCCGCCGTTGGAATGGTGCGCTCACTTATCTGAATCGAATCCGGATGATGCGACCAAATGATAGGCGCAGTCGACTTTAATTTTTCCAATCCGAGAGAGCACCTCGTCGGGCGTTCCCTCATGCACAGCTATGAATAGTTCGTGCTTGCCACACGCGGCTGCGCGATATGGCGCTTCTACCTGGTACGTGCCGTCCTGCGCGATATACGGAATCCGTTCCAGGCCGAAGACGGTGCCCCCCGCGTGCGGATCGCCGTCATAGAAGAGTGCCGTCACGCCCGATGCACTGTTGTTCCCCGCTAGAACTTGTGCCGAGATGTCTACTGTTTGACCTTGGAGAACTCGCTTTTCAGAAACTTGCGTTTTGGCGATGTCAATGGTCGCGGGCTGGCCATCGCGATTCGTTGCCTCGGCAACGGTCTGTTCGGGGAAGACGTAGAAAACAGAGTTGTAGAAACCAACGTTATTACTGTAAGTTTCTGCTTCGACTCCAGCGAGGGATTTGAGATCGCCCAGGATCTTTGTCAAGCCGTGGCCCTCGATCTCGGGCACAAGGTTCCCGTTCGCGTCCTCGATCCAAACTACAACCCAGAAGATCAGATAATTATTGTCGTATCCCTTTGTATCGAAGTCGGTCCTCGCCAGCACCCAGTTCAGAGGCGCGTCATCATCGTCGCTGAAAGGTGGAATCGGGGCGAGCTTTACCTCGCTTATCAGAATGCTATCACCTACCGGACGATGCTCATGAAGCGTGTCAATTTGCTGGGCATAGAAGCGGACATGCACCTGGCTATTGACGGGCATGGATGCAAAGCTGTAATTGTAGACGCGAGCTTCCAGCGTCAGTTTGTCGCCTGCCGTTGCCGTCGTAAGCTGCGGGCCTTTCCCGCCGCTGAGCGCATTCGAGATGAAGAATCCGCGCATTACATGAAAGTTGCTTTCCCACAAGTTGTCGGGACGGCTCGGTTCGAGAACGAGGCAATCCACACCGTCGGGGGACTCCAGGCAATTGGACGGGAGCGGACCCGCTGCCACGCCCGATTGCTTGCTCCAACGTGAGGGGTGATTCAGAGCTACATCGGGCTTATCGCGATAGACCCCTTTCCACCAACCGCCGGCATCGTTGCGGGCCGGATCGGCAGTGAAAGCGGTTCGCAGCAGGCCAAACGTTTTCACGTCCGCCTGTAACGGCTCGTTGTCCACTACGCTGCCGGGCTTTTTTTGCCCCAGGATATAAGGCGTGAAGACATAGTTATAGCTCGTTGGAATACGAAACGTTCCGGGCTTTTCTACGCCGATGCCGGCGGAGCGGCCCACACTCGTGACCGACTTATTCAAATCGCTAAACCCGGAGCTTCCGCTGAGGTTCAAACTCGCACTGGCTTTTCCGGTGACGAAGCCGCCGCTCACGGCCCCGCTCACCGAGAATCCCAGCTCATAAGAGAAATTCTGGTCGACGCTTGCGGTTGCACCCTCGGTCGTCTCGCTGGTCCAGGTGGCGCGCTCGGTTGCGGTGCCGCTATCGGTGCGGTAGGTGCTGGCCTTCGAAAGCTGCTCAGTATTCGGCAGTATCTGTTGTAATTGCTTCTCGGTTGCCGGATACGACAAGACGTTACCCGGCTCCCAAGGTGGCTGATACCAGGGAATTAAATTTCCATCGACTTTGTGAGACTCGATTTTGTCCGGACCTGAGAACTGAATTGTCAATGGAACCTTTTCTGTGCAGCTGGGTTCTCCTGTCGGACACACGCTATGTCCGAGCACGGGATAAACGTATAGGTTGAAGCGCGATTGCGTGTACCAAACCTGGTCGGACAAGCCCGTTTTGACGCTGGCGTCGAAACGGCTGCTCTGATAAGAGCCATACTGTTTCTCGTTTATGGTTTTGATGTCCTGCGCTGCCTGCGCAGTAGCGCCCACCTCTACGCCCAAGCCGTTCTCCACACTGCCGATTTCAACTGAAGCCCCCACGTTGACCTCCGCCCCGAAAGACCAGCTGCTCGTGCTCGTGCTCGATGACTGGGCTGTGTTGGTCTCACTCGTTTCGTAGACCGTACGAAACCCGCTCGGGATTGCGCTCAGATTCAGCAAAGTGGGCTGTTCACCGCCGGACGGTCGTACGAAATCGACATGCATCGGCGGCATCGCGGCAATGACGGAAGGTTGAGCCGTATCTTCTATCACGACCTTAGTCGGTTCTCCGAGAATAACCGAACGCCCCTGTATGTCACCCACAACAATAGGCAGCCCGTAATCCGCGGTTTGGAGCAGCGGCCGGCTGAATACCGCGTTCGTGTCAATGACGAAATCTTCTCCCGCGCTCTTTGGCGGATCAATGTTATAGATGTTTACACCCAGGCTACCCGTGCAATTTGACGAACTGATCGCTAACTGAAACCTCAAGCTACGCTGGGTTTTCGACGGATCTTGCGGTACCGGCTCCGTACGCGCGAAGTTTCCCACTGCCAGGCCGCCGCTGCTGCACGCTACTCCCGGTAGCGTCACGAACTTGGGAAGCTGGATTTTCAGCTCATGATCCAAGGTGATGATCCCAACCTGGACGTTATCGTGGCCCTGATTCAGTTTGATGGCGACTTGATTCAACGGTGAAATCGGATCGAAACGGCCGGTTTGAAAATTCAATTCGTTAAGATGTCCGAGACTGACCGTACGAGTGTTTTTTAGAATTGGCTCCAGAGACTTGTCGAAGTCAAACGACTTGAAGGCCACCAGATTGCCAGGGGTGTAGTACCCGACGAGCAACTGGTCGTGAAGAGTGGTTCCAAATCGTCCAGCCGCCAGAGTCGCCACTACACCCTGAGCGAAAATGTGGTTATGTCTCAACTCCGGCGCGAGGGTTTGAGGGTCCACCGAGTATATGTTCAGCCGGCTTTGGGTGTGAACGCTATATGCGACTGCTATTTCCATCCGGCCATCCCCGTCGAAATCGCCTACAGCGACAGCGGGCCTGGAGGTCGGGTCTGGCAGAATTCGCGCTTCCGCGCCTGAACGAAGGCCCTGAGAAAAGTCTTCGGGATCTACTGCGCTCACCACTCTTACTATGCCTGGTAAGAATGGGGCAGGCAGATTGGCGATCACAACCTCCTGGAGGCCATCGCCTTTGAAGTCGCCAGCAGCGATACCTGCATCACGGAAATCGTTGTTCAGGGCGAGAGAGGCTGCACGTTGGGAAATCGGATCTATTGCGTATACCGTGTTATTGTGCGCGTACACTAAGGCGCCGGATTTCGAATCGAACAGGCGGGTTAGGATTTCCGGGTCGCCTGGCTCCCTTTGAAAGCTCGGCAGCTCGGAAATGTTTTTGTCCTCGATTTTGCTGCCGTCATTGGTCTTCAGCACGGTGCCACCGATGACCAGATCGTTGATGGACAAGAGGGTCCGTCTTCCGCGCAGGATATCCTTAACGCCGCTGTAATCAGGATCTGCTGCATTAGACTGTTGCGCACGCCCGGCGAGGACGATACTAAGCATCACGAGGAGAAGCGCAGCCGTTCTGCGAATTAGGGCTGCGGCGTTGTTGACTAATTGGACAGAGGTTACTTTTGAAGACAACATAGATCGACATCCTTTGCGTTCTGATTTATCAAGTTGAGGGTGACGGGCTTTACATCACCGATCGAGATGCCAGGACCGATTCCCGTCAGACGGACGGTTTGGGTCCCGGCATTTCCCGATTAGTGAGAATGAGGCTTCGGCGTCAGCGACGCTAGCGATCATCCGACGCTCACACAGCAGAGCTTCACGGTGGCCAGCCGACGGGTTTATTTCGGTTCGCAGGCAACCCGCACCGGTTGCGCGCGCCTTACTACCTCGGTCGCTTTCCCTTTATTCACCACCGCGAACAACTGATGCACTCCGCAGGTGGTCGGCCGATAGGACTTGGCTATCGGATAGGGATCTCCTTGCATGACACGCGGGATCAGATCCATCGCGATGAGCCGGCCGTTTTTAGCGGGATCTCCGTCGTAGTAGCGTACCTTGACGGAGTCCGCGGTACCGTCTTCAGCTAAAAGCGTGCCCAAAAGATCGACCCGGCTGCCGAGCGCGATGTTGTGATCTGACACATCGATCTTGGAGAGGTTAACAGTAACGTTTGCGCGAGGCCGGCCTGTGAGCCCGGAGTCCTTCGCCTCAATTGCGAACACTTGTGGATAAAAGCCGACATTATTGCTATAGGAGTTCTTATCAGCCTGAACCTCCTCTAAGTTGGCCGCATCCGCAAACGAAGTCAGTGTACCGGGAATGGAAGTCAGTCCGTGACCCGGCATCTCCGGAACCATGGCTCCGGTTCCATCTTCCATCCAGACCACCACCCAGAAGACGACATCCACATTGCCGTTCTTGGTCCACTCATACGCGCTGGTGTCGAACGTGGTCGTCGCGAGCACCCAATTAGGTGATCCTTCGGAGAACGGTGGGATGGGATCAAGTATCAAGTCCGTCGTACCGGGAGATGGATTGGGGGGAATAATTTGTACACTCGGTTGATTTTTAACCGCGTAAGCCCCTTTCCAAGGTGCGAAGTAGAATCGCACATGCACCTGCGTCCCGGCTGGCATAGGCGTCAAACTGTAGTTGTAGACGCGCGCTGTCAGCGCAAGCTTATCGCCGGCTGTAGCTCTCATAAGTTGCGGTCCTTGCCCAGCGAAGTTAGCGCTCGTGACGAACAAGCCACGCATCTGATGGAAGTAGCTAAGCCAAGGATTGTCGGCAATCCTGGTGTTGAGCACGGCACAATCCAGAGACGAACCGCCAGTGCCCCCCGCCAGACAATTGCTCGGGATCGGGTCGCCGGGGGCTGGCACGCCTGGTTGTGTATTTAGCCAGCGCTGGGGGTGATTCAGCGCCACATCCGGCTGGGGGTAAGCTTCTGCCCACCATCGGCCTGAACCCGTCGCCAGGGGATCGGCGGTGAACATCCCGCGTAACACTCCGAAGGTCTGCACCGGCGGATTCGGACTGTTAGGGTTGTTTAGAGGCTGGTTATCCACCACCGCATTGGTGATCATCGTACCGAAAATGTAAGGTGAAACTAAATACTGATAGGTGCTGTTGAACGCTTGTGCCACCGAAACCTCCAGCCCGCTTGAGGTCCCGAGTTGGGTGGATTCGTTGTTCAAATGGCTCAATGCGTAACTCCCGTTCAAATCCAAGTTGAAGTTCAGGGAAGATCCCGCAACATTTTCTTCGCCGATGGAATCGGTGACAGAGAAGTCATTTTCGAAACTGTAGTTTTGATTGAAACTAGTGTCCGTCTCAGTGTTCGTGGTCCCGCTCCACGTTGTTTTTTCCTTGAGAGCTCCCCCACCCGTAAAGAAGCTGGCGGCTTCGGCCACCAGGCTCAGCGAGGACACTGGCGTTGACCCTGGTTTCGTCGGTTCGAGGTACATTTGCTGCAGTTGCTGCAGGGTCGCTGGATACGAAAGGACGTTGCCAGGCTCCCAAGGCGGTTGATACCAAAGGAGCGAGCCGCCCGCGGCGAATTCTGATTCCGGAGCGCCGGTAGGTCCCGAGAATTGTATTGTAAGCGGGACCAGATCGCCGGTTTGGCAAGGCGACTTGTCCGTCGGGCAAACCATCTTCCCGATGACTGGATAGCTCCAGATCTTGATACCGCTATCCTTGTACGTCACCTCGTCATCGAAACTGGAGGACGAACTAAGAGTAGACTGTTTCGCTGTATAGCTCCCATTGATTTCGTCGACCGAGCTTTTTATTTTCTGAGTGGCCGAAATGGAATCGGATACCTGAAAGCCAAAACTATCGACGTCGCCCACATAATACTTGGCGCTTAGCTGCTCCTTTGCACCAAACGACCAACTGGTTTTTCGACTGTCATCAACCTTGTTTGTGTCATCGGACTCGAAATTATATGTGTTTGTGAATGTGTGTGGGGCTGCGGTGAGATTCATCACCATTGGCGCAGTACTGCCCGGGATGGGGCTGATGAAATCAACATGCATCGGAGGCGCGGCGATGATCACCGAAGGCTTTATGTTGGTCTCCATGTTGAAAACGGTGGGCTCGCCCAGAGTGAGAGAACGTCCCTGAAGATCGACGGCTACAAAGTCTGCCACGCGCGAGCCAGAATCGGCAAGGAGAATTTCACCAGGAAAGCCGAGATTGAGCGCGCTATCTGGAGCTGCGATGAGATTCAACGAGGCCGGATCGACGCTGTAGATATTCATCGTAGTAGTGAAAATGCCAGGGTTAACGCCATTGCCGCTGCAGTATAAAAAAGCAACCTGGTTGTTTAAGTCAGGTTGAGTTTGGCCTGGTGTTGAAGGATCAGACTGCCGGTGATCGAAATTACCTACTTGCACTCCCAAAGCGCAGGGGAATTGGTCATAAAGCACCGGTGCGGTGCCGCCGATGGCAAAGTTCAACGAGTCGACTGTCAGGATCTCAAAGAATCGGCCCCCTGCCTGCGGGCTTGAACTGTGGTAAACAATCTGATCATACTGATTGTTCGGCAAGCCAAACTGACCGGTCTTCACCTGGATGTATCCATCTGGAAAGCCTACATTCCCTGCTGGACTTCCGAGCGTCGGGGAGGCCTCATGGGGGTTCAGGGTGCCGGGGGTAAAGTCGATGACCTCCACGTAGGCTGGGCCCGCCGCCGTGGTGAACGCCACCGCGAGTTGATCGTGACCCGTGCTATTGAACCGGCCGCGGGTGATCGATGCGAGCGTGATCGGCGTGCTCGGGCTCGCGCCCGGGGTGGTCAGCGTGAGGGAATTGATCGTCGTGGCTGTCAGGCTTTGAGGGTCCACGGCATAGATTACGAGCTTGAGACTGCCGTTCGAAATCGTGAGACCGGCGATCTCGCGGCCGCCGTCTCCCTTGAAGTCTCCGGCGGTCATATCGCTGAGCACATCCAGGTTGGTGGTGGTAGTCTGTCGGAGACTCTTCGATGCGTCATTCACATCGTTCGCCGTCCCGATTAACATCCTGCCGTCTGCAAAACCGAGCGCCATTTCGTCGTAGCCATCGGAATTGAAATCAGCGGCTAAACCGCCAGTAATATCAGGTTCATCACCCCCAGCAAACGGTTGCCACAAAACTGAATTATTGGGTACGTTTGCCACAGACTGAATCAAAAACGTGAGTAGGGCCGAGTTGTTATAGTCGTAGAGAGGTGTAAGCGTACTCCCAGCCGCCTGATTAAACACGCGAGCCGAGAAGATTCGCGCCCTCTTCGTTTGGTCATGAACTCCGGGGAGAGTGAAGCTCGAGGCCATCGTCTGGCTCGAATTCGAGGTCGTGATCGTGGATGGGATGCCCTGGCCGTTGAAAATTGCAATGTCGGTAATGTTTAGCAGCGACCGTTTGCCGTTCAGGAAATCGTTCACATTGCCGTAATCCGGACCGGTTGCTTGGGCATAGGCCGGTATGCTGACGAGCACGGCAATCACAGCGAGTCCCAACACCGGCATTTTTCCCGGTTTTCGACGGCGCGCTGCGAACAGCAAGGCCAGTCCGACGCCTGCTAAGAGCAGTGCCGACGGTTCGGGCACCGCCGTGACGCCTCCCACGTTGACAAAGTCCACCGTCCAATTTCCGCTGCGGCAGCGGCCCGCCGTGCCCGAGATGTCGCGGAACATGTTGCCGGGACACGCGCCGCCGCTCGCAAAACCGGGATCGGCCGTGAAGTTGTGATTCCCGGTCTCGACAAACCCGTCGGCGAGGTTGCCGATCGAAAAATTGTCATACTGCGTGAGCGCCAGAACGTAGCTACCCGCGGTGAGATTGGCGGTGATCCGCGCGTCAGAGGCCAGACCCGTCGAAGGGTCCACAGCCACATCCGCGCCGTCATCGTTGTCATCGATAAAGACCCCAGACGCGCTGAATAGCGTCAGGATAGTGTCGAATCCGCCGCGCGGTACGACTGCGCCTGTCGAGGTCGTGCCGCCCGCATAGCCGTAGCTGCGGATATCGACGGCAGCGGGAGCCGCGAGGGACACGGAGAAGAGTTGAGCGTTATCGTCCGCGATAAAGTTATCTTGGAGCGTTACGTTCGTAGCTCGCGAGATCATCGGCAAGATTGCGAAAGCAATGAAGAATGTTAGTTTACGCGTCACAAAGGCCTCCAAATATCCTTCTTGGTATCGGTCTCCAGGATGCAGCTTTCAGGTAATGAAAGACTAGACGGTTAGTACTCAATTTGAATAGGTACATGTACTCATTTTTGTGCGAAAGTTCATGAGTAGAAGTACTCAGGCTTGTGTCACAAGCCATTTCCGGATCTCCAACAGATTTTCCTTTGAGACATAGCCGCACGCACCTGCCCGGTGTGCTGCTTCTCGCAAATCCTCGTCCGTGTAAGTAGTTACCACAAGCACACGGGCTGATGGCCAGGCCCTCATGATCTGTTCGGTGGCCGTTAGACCGTCCACGTGTTCCATCCGGATGTCCATCAGAACCCAAGCGGGACGATGTTTCTCATAGAGCGCAAGGGCGTCGCGGCCGTCGCGGCATTCGCAAAAGCTGTCTGCGAGATCGCCAATCACTCTCTTGATCAGCTCGCGCATCGCGCCGTCGTCTTCAACGATTAGAACCGTCACGATGGTCTTGTTGCCGTTTCTGGTCTCCAGGATGCCGCTTCGACGTGAGAAACGCTAGAGTGCTGGTACTCAACTTAAATGAGTACATGTACTCATTTCTATAGAAATATGTGGGTATCTGCTTCCTAGAAAAGCTCGGATTTGTGCGTGAGCGCGAAGCGCAACAGTGCGTCTCTGCCTTGTAAGCTGAGCCTGCCGCAGATATGTGCGCGGTGGTTTTCAACGGTTCGAATGCTGACACAAAGCTCGCGAGCGATGTCGCTCGTGCTCATCCCTGCCGCTAGGAGCTGCAGCACCCGGCGCTCGGAAGGGGTAAGTTCTCTGAGGCCCGGCCGCTCCTCAATAAGTGCCTCGTGGCGCTTCCGGCGGTTCAAAAGATACGTCGCTAGTGACGGACTTACAAAGTGACCACCGGCAGCAACGGCTTTGATGGAATCGACCAGTTCGGAAAAGGCGCCTTCCTTCAACACATAGCCGCGCACTCCCAGATTCATGGCGCCATTGAACAGCTCCTCATCCTTGTGCATAGTGAGAAAAACTACCGCGCTGGCGAGTTTGCGCTGCTCCATGGCCCGCACCACGTCGAAACCATCTTTCTTCGGCATGTCGATGTCGAGTACGGCGACGTCTGGCCGCTGTTCCTGGATACACTGCAAGGCGGCATCGCCATCCTGCGCTTCAGCAACCAGTTCGAACGTGGGATCGCCCAGCAAGACTTGGCGCAGGCCTCGGCCAAAAATCGGATGATCGTCGGCGATCATGACACGAATCTTGCTCATGCGGTTTCCTGTGTCTTCAAGGAAATTCGAATTGTGGATCCATGGCCTGGAGCCGACTGAATCGCCACGCGGCCGCCCAACATCCGGACCCGTTCGGCAATTCCCAGAAGTCCGAAGCCTTGCTGGCTCTGCTGCGGTATGCTGCCGTCTGGTGGCGTAAACCCGCGGCCGTTATCCTCGATCAGCAAGTCAAGCGTCCCCGAGTTACTGCTCACCAGCACCCGCCCTTTAGTCGCCTGCGAATGTTTAACGGTGTTATTCAGAGCTTCCTGAACGATACGATAGATGCTGATCTCAGTCTCCTGCGAGAATAGACCATCGACGTCGTCGATTTCGGCGGATAACCGAATGTTAGACGACGCGGCCACTCGAGTAACCAAACCTCGAATCGCCGCCGTGAGTCCCAATTTTTCAAGCTGATAGGGTCTCAGATTATAGGCAATCCCCCGCATCTCCTCGACAGCGTGGGAAGCAGTATTCGAAATTTCATCAAGAGGTTCTTTCAGCGATTTTGGGCCGTCTAGGCCGGTTAACGCTAGCACGGCCCAATTCTTAATAATCAGCAGTTGCTGGCCCAGGCTGTCGTGCAGTTCAGCGGCAATGCGTTTGCGTTCTCTCTCTTGAGAGGCGATCAACTGGCGCGAGAAAGCCTGCTGCGCTGCATAGGCGCGCTGAAGCTGCGAGACGCGATATTGCCAGCCGAAGGCCACCGCGCCTGCGCATGCCACAAAGATGGCGCTAACAAACCACCACGTCCTATAAAAAGGGGGGAGTACTGAGATCAAAAGATGTGTACCTTGCATGTTCCACACCCCATCACTGTTCGCTGCGATGACCTTGAAGCTGTAATCGCCGGGCGGCAGATGCGAATAATATGCGGTGCGGCGCGAACCAGCGTCGATCCAGCGCTGGTCCAAGCCCTCAAGCTGGTATTTGAAGTGAATGCGCTCGGGATTCGCGAAGCTGAACGCCGTGTATTGTATTTCGAAGCTGGTCTGTGCCGCGTTCAGCCTCACAGGTTTGTCGAAGGGGAGGGGCTTACGCTCGACCACGAACGACTCGATGATTACCGGAGGCGGAGTTCGGTTAATCGGCACCTGCTCAGGATCGATGATGGCAACGCCATCCTGAGTGGGAAACCACAGCTTGCCATCCCGTGTCCGGATGCCCGCCGGCCAATGTCCGCCATTGCATTCAATGTTCAGCATGCCGTCTGCTTTGCCGTAGGCGATTGAGGTGACGGTACCAGTTTTACCTCGGGCAAAGTCGTTCAGCTGTTGTTTCTGCACCCGATAGATCCCCTGGTTGGAGCTTATCCAGAAGTAACCTCTTGCGTCTTCCAGCGTCTGGAACACGCCGCTGCTGAACAGTCCATCTCGGGTTGTATAGCGAGTGAATTTTCCGTTCTCAAAGCGACCAAGGCCACCATCATAGGTGCCTATCCAAAGCACGTTTTCGCGATCGACATAAAGTGAACGGATGTTGGGACTGGGTAAGCCATCGCGCACCGTGTAAGGGGTAAAGCCGTGGCTGGAGAGGCGAGTCAACCCGCCTTGGCCTCCAATCCAGAGATTTCCGCTGTGATCTTCCACTAGCACAGTTGCATAATCGCTGGCCAGTCCATCGCGCGCCTTGAAACTCCGGAGCACGCCCTTGTCATACCGGACGAGCTTATCCTCGCAGCCGAGCCACAGCACACCGTGCTGATCTTGAAGCATGGCGCGAACCGCACCCAAACTCCTTAAGCCGGCGGGAGGCACGAACCGCCCGTTCTTAAAGACACGCAAGCCGTCCCCCTTCCACCTGTCATTCCGGTCGCCTCCATACGCGCCGACCCAGAGCGCACCGTCACGGTCCTGGTAGAGCGCGCTGATATAGGAAACGAGGCCATCTCTTCTGGTGAAGTACTGAAATTTTCCATCATGGTAGCGATTGAGGGTGTTCGGCCAGGCCCCGATCCAAACGGCGCCAGCGTGGTCCTCATAAATGGGATACACATTGTGATCGCGCAACCCTTGCCCGGAGGAGAGTGTAACAACCACCTGTCTGCGGACACGCCAAAGACCTGCAACCGAAGTGCCGATCCACAGAATGCCTTCGCGGTCCTGATAAAAGGCGGTAGGCGAGTGTGGCTCGAGTGACGGGGGCAAAGAGTCAGCCAGTCTCTGCTGTTCACTGCCATCGGTCGTACTCGTCACGAGAGGAAAGCCGCCGCCATAGCAAACGACCTTCAATTTCGGAGCCGCGATGAAGCTTATGTCCTCTGCAGGCAAGCACGCGGATGGAATCGGTACTGGTGCAAGCCGTCCATTCCGGTTGCGAAACAGTTTTCCGCTTCCCGCCGCCCAGATGTTTCCACGTTCATCTTCAGCGACGGCATCTATTGGGGACTCAGGATTTCCGCGCCGAGCGTCCCACGAAATCAGCCGGCCACGAAGATAGACCTCGAGGGCCTGCGCATTTTGGCTCCAGAAGCCCGTCGATTTGGGATAGTGCGTCACAGGAGAGCTCACCGAACTGTTTGGAAACGTTCCGGCGTTTACGGTTTTCAGCCGCCCTTGATGCCAGCGCAAAACACATTGAGTCAACACGATCAAAGGATCGCCGGACGGATCGAGGGTCATAGCGCCAACCCGGCCGTTGGGAACACCGCTTTCGCCCTCGTAGCCGGTGAAGACGCCATTATGCAGACGCATGACCGAACCGTCGGAACCCATCCAAAGGTCACCATTATTGTCTTCTAAAAGGGCGGTGATCCTGTTTCCGGTCATCCCGGGCGAGTTCTCGCGATTGAAGGTGGTGAATCGTACGCCGTCGAACCGAACCAGACCGTCGGACGTGGCTAACCAGAGATAGCCATCGCGAGTCTGTAGAATGGCATGCACGGAATTGTGCGGCAAACCGTTGTCGGTGGTCCAGGAATCAATGTGGTACTGAGCGATTGCAAGCGATAAGGGCCTGATCAGTAAGAAGCAGATCCAAACGGCTGCGATGAGGCTTGGGCGGCGCCTGCACCTCCTCTTGATTCCAGCTTGAAAGACACATTCACGCTTTGGACGCATGAGACTAAGACCGAGATGATTATTCTATCCGGCGTAGCGAAATCCCAAGACATATCCAAATTTTGGATTGTTGAACGCGCGGATTACTCCTGAGAACGGCGCAGTGTTTGCTAATCCGCTTCGGCAGAGGTGTGCGGTATTTCTCTACCCTTCCGACCAGGCAGGAGTTAATTCCCTCCACCGCTTCTGGCAAGTCTCAGCATCAGCGACAACCGGGTCAGTGTGGATACCGAAAGGCAGCGAAATCCTGCGTCTGTACGCATACCTCCGCCCTGCTCCCGGAATCATTCCCGAAATGCAACTCGACTTATTCGGTCTGCGGCCACACCGTTGCAATCAGCTAGAAATCGTGAAGGGCGGGTCCCATTTTCGGACGCCTGAACCCCGAAAATCGACCACCGACTGACCTTACCGTTCAATAGAATCAAGCACCTGCTTAGGAAGCCAACCTGCACCCAAGGGCAGGAAACCACATGCGAGGCGTCTTTGAAGACCTCCGGTATGCGATGCGTGTCCTCCGCCGGACGCCGACCCTGACCGCGGTCGCAGTGCTTACTCTGGCGCTAGGTATTGCCGTTATCACGACCGTCTTTGGCTGGATCGACGGAATGGTCCTGCACCCGTTCCGCGGCGCCAGGGACGACGGACAACTCGCCGTGCTTGAGTCCGTCAGTGCCAGCGGCCTGCAGAATCAGGTTTCGTACACCGACTTCCGGGACTTCCAGGACAGCCTCCGCACTGTTTCCGGATTGTTACTGAACCAAAAGGGCCCCGCCTCGATCGGCGAGGGAGAAAAGGCCTCTTCCGTGTGGTACGAATCGGTCTCCGGAAACTACTTCGACGTCTTGGGCGTAAAGCCGGTCCTGGGTCGCGCGTTCGCTCGCGACGAATACGGCGACCGGGCCAAAGCGTTCACGGCCGTCATCAGCTATCGGCTGTGGAAGAACTATTTTCATGCCGACAAGTCCGTCCTCGGCCGCACCGTGCGGATCAACCGGTACCCGGTCACCATCGTCGGGGTAGCGCCTCCGGAATTTCGCGGCGATTTCCCGGGAATGGCGCTCGACTTCTGGGTTCCAGCGCGGCTGGCCGGAGAACGCGAGCGCGATGCGCGGCATTTCCATGCCATAGTCAGGCTCAAACCCGGCGTCAGCGTCTCGGAGGCAAGCGCCGAGGCGGCGACGGTTGCCGCGCGCCTTGCCCGTGGCTTTCCGAAGACCAACCAGGGGATCGGCGCCCGGATCGTACCGATCTGGAAGGCGAAGGATTGGGGGGCGTCGAGCATTGTGGCATGGCCGCTGGCCATCCTCGGTGCGGCGTGTGGACTCGTGCTGCTGATTGCATGCGCCAACGTCGCCAATCTTCTACTGGCTCGTTCCGCGGCCCGGCAGACGGAGTTCGGCATCCGCGCTGCCCTGGGCGCCAGTCCGGGTCGTCTGAGCCGCCAGTTGATTTTTGAAAGCCTGCTTTTGGCGGCCCTGGCAACGCTTGCCGGGTTGCCGCTGGCTCTGTGGCTTGAAAATGTGTTGATCTATTTCGTACCGCCCACAGGAGTGCCGGTGAGTTTCAACGTACAGCCGAGCGCCCGGGTGTTCTTCTTTGCCGCTCTGGTCTGCTTGGCTTCCCCGCTGATTTCCGGGATTCCGCCCGCGTTCCAGTTGGTGCGGCGCAGCCTGGTGGATGCACTGAAGCAGGGTGGAAGAGGCGGTACACGGAGCGGGCACGCGCAGCGCATCTCAGGGGCGCTGGTGGTAGCCGAAACGGGGTTGGCGCTCGCGGCTCTGGTGACGCTCGGATTGTTTGTTCGCAGCCTTTATGGGTTAGAGAACACCCCGGCCGGTTTCAATCACCGCAACGTGACGGTGTGCCGTCTTTTTCTGTCGACGAACAACTACACGGCCAGCGAGGAGCAGGAGTTCTCGCGGCGGCTCCGCGACCACCTGCTGGCCGCACCAGGGGTCACAGGCGCCGCCTATTCCGACTCCATCCCGCTCGGCTTCGGGCTGGGAAAGTGGAACAGCGTCGTGGTAGAAGGGTATGCGTCGCGGCCCGGCGAGAACCTGGATGTGCATCACGCCTCGGTGTCGCCCGGCTATTTCGACGTGCTGCGGATCCCGCTTCTCGCCGGCCGCGATTTCCGGGCCGAGGATAACGAAACGGCACCGCGGATCATGATCGTCAACGAGTCGTTTGCACGGCGCTTTTTCGACGGGCGCGACCCCGTGGGGCACCGGGTGCGGATTTATCGCTTCTCGCACAATCTCGCTTTTGGGGGCAAACCGTTCAAGATTGTAGGAATGGTCAAGGACAGCAAGTACTTCAACCTGTCGGAAGCACCGCAGCCCTACTTCTACATGTCCTTCGACCAGGTGCACTACGGCAGTGGCGAAAACGGAGTCGCCCTCTACGCCCGGACCGACCGTGACGCGCGCGATTTAGTCCCCTTACTGCGTCGTGAAATGTCGGCCATCGATCCAAATGCCGCCGGCCTCACGGCCATGCCCTTGTCGGATTACATCTCGGCTGCCTGGTTTGGGTCGCGGATCGCCTCGTCGTTCCTCGCAGTGCTCGGCGCCATTTCCATGCTGCTCGCCGGGGTAGGTCTTTATGGAGTTATGGCTCACTCGGTAAGCCAACGGGCTCGGGAAATCGGTATCCGCATGGCGCTGGGGGCCGGCCCTGGGGGCGTGCTTCGGATTGTCATGAGAGAAGGCTTGCTGCTGGCTTTATTGGGGATCGCCGCCGGCCTCGCCATCGCCCTGGCAGCGGCCCCGCGGATGGCGCCTCTGCTTTACCAAGTCAGTCCAGCCGACCCCGTGAGCATAGCGGGGGCAGCGCTGTTCCTTATTGTGGTTGCGGTACTTGCGAGCCTGATCCCAGCGCTGCGAGCCACGAGAGTTGACCCGATTCGCGCGCTCCGCCAGGAGTGACCGGCTGCGCGCTGGTGGCAACGCCAGCCGGCATTTGGCCGGTTGATCAAGATAGCCCTGCCGTGTGCACCCGGTTGCGTAACGCCCGACGATGAGAAGTGGCCGACGCCGGATTGATCCTCGGTAACGGCGCAGCGTTTACAAATCCAAGTTGACGGTTTGTCGCCATCGCGCTGATTGAAAGTGCACGCGCATGACCGCGACATGCGCGTTAGGCATCGCAAACTCGCTCATGAGCCGCGCATCATTTGCTCATATCTTAGGCGCGGGCAGATCTCGTGCCGACCTCCCGGTAAGCGTTCGCTAATGAGCTGCCCATGCGCTTGGTTTGCCCCTCCTGGCAGTGGAGATGGCAGCACCCACATTCATCGAACCAGATGGGGTGTCACGATATCGATGAACTCTCGCGAGGTGATCACCTTAGTTTTCTTCCAGAATTTCAGAAAATGGCGCTGATTGCCGGTGACCAGGTAGTCGGCGCGCGCCGCATCGGCGCACTCTAAGAACTTGTTGTCGTCCGGATCACTCGTGACCTGAAGCGGGCGTGACGGTTTGACCTGGTGTGCGTGGTTCTGAATGAGCTGTAGTAATTGTTGACGGAGCCCTTTGCGAATTTTCAGCTCGGCACGCGAGAGCACGTCACGGTACTCCGCGATAATCTCTTGAGTGACGTATAGACTTGCTGGCTTGGTCATCGCGAGCAGAAGAACCGTACGCTGAAGGCCGTCCGGCTTGAGGGCGGCCGAAACGACGATGTTGGTATCCACCACCAGCCGGAGCGAGATCATCCGCGCTTGCGTTTTTCAGTGCGGACCGTCTTGATGATCCGATCAATCCGCCGTGAACTAAGCTTGTTGGTGCCCTTGCGCTTCGATTCTTCACCAATGACACGGAGCACTTCGGGTTCTGGGGCCGCCAGGCGTACATAGTCACGGATACTGAGCAGCACTGCAGCGGGCGTGCCCCGTTTTTCGATCACGAGCGAGCGCTGCTCATCTTCCACCCGGCGCAGCAGCTTGCCGAAGCCGGTGCGGGCCGTGAGCGCCGATACGACGATAGATCTGTTCTTCGCTGGTTGCATCTTGAAGTCTTCAGTTCAATTATCCGAACTGTACAGTTGAATCGCAACCTGTTGACGAGACATTGTAACCGGTTAATGCCGATTCCACCGAGCGTGAGCACCCCTTTGCCCTCGTTCGCGCCGTTCTTCCAGGCTAACTGTTGCCCAGTAGTTCCGCGAAACCTGCCCCATGGTCCGCCGGAACACCTCCGACTGGGCAGGGCTCTTAACATTACGGTTCAAGGCCGAGCTTCGTATTTGTGTTTCCCGCAGCAGGGCATCGAGGCCTTTGCTCAGAGCGTCATAACGAGAGACTTCGCATTGCTTCGCGATCCGATTTAGTTTTTTGTAAAAAGATTCCGTCGCTTCTAGCCAGACAGGTCGCCGCGTGTCATCAGAAGCTTGCGCCTTGCGCCGGGTTGGTTCGGATATCGTCCTCACGAGATTCCTCCATTCACGGCTATCGCGCGATTTCCTCCGTTATTAACTAAGACGGAGTAAGCGTGATCGACAACGAGGTCCGTTCCATCACTGCTGATTTTTCCCGGGCATTCCGGCCATAGCACACGGATCGATTCCAACCAGAGGTCGAGTTTTTCGCGAAACCGGCGCGGCCGTGCGTATTCAATTGAGCCAATCTGCCTCGCGAGACCGCGTGGCCCAAACAACGGAATCATCTCCTTTCCCTTCGCCAGGAAGCAGCGATACGAAAGCCACATGAATAAGTCCAACACGGCCGGCGACGCGGCCAGCACTTTCACTGCTTCGAGATCTGCAGGAATGGGATGGGTCATAATCTCCCGGTAGAATTCGTCACTCAATACGATCACGTTCTCGAATTGGTCGGAAACCGGGTACTGCTCGGTATCTCGGCTGTACCAGATCTGTGCTTCTTGAAAAAAGCTGAATCGCGACCGCTGGACCACCTTGGCCGTGTCTCGAAGCGCATCCGTCCCGAAGAAAATGGTTGCGCCAAAAATCCGTTCGAAAGCGGCCACCAAGCGCCGGTACTCCTTGCCACCTTTGTGCATTCCGAAGGTCTCCAGCATTTGGGCAGCGGTGCGGAACCGAATCGTTTGGCTCTTTTGGCGTACTGCGAGCGTCGCCAAATAGATTGGCACAATGCGGTCTTGACCGAACGGTAGTCCGTAGCTCGGATGTCCGGTGATCTGTAGGACGAAATCGCCGTTCCGCCTTTCGTATAAATTCTCGCCTGTGGGTGGCTTGCGCACCGGTAGCCCACACAGCACAAATGGCCTAGAACTGAACCCCACGTTCTGCCTTCCTTCCTCGCGCTTCATGCGCACCATGCAAGTGCCTTCAGCTTGCCGCAGCTTCTGTTTTGAAACCACCAGCTCCGGCAGCATTCGTTTCAAGCTCGCGCCAGCGGACTCCATACCGCCGGTTCCACCTGTCTCGTGCCCGAACACACGTTGGGCTTTTAGATTTTGCAACCCTCACCTCGCGTCACCGCCAGGACTTACCTGGCGCGGTTGGGTGAGAGGTCCCAAAGCGCTTTTGCTGGATGATTGAGAAGGGCTTAAATCGCCACCGGCCCGCTTACTGCGATTACTGCATTAAGGACCGATTTGTCGTAAGTTGCTGAGCCGCCATTCACTTCTATGGTCAAGATTAATCGCCATGGACGCATTTGTTCTTTATTGACAAACGCCAGTTGGATTCCCAAGCTTGATACGGGGGTTCGACTCCCCTCTCCCGCTCCAACCATTTCAATAGCTTGGCAGCATTTTGCCCTTCGTCGCTGTTGCCTTAACGCAGTAATCGCATTCTCGGGTTGAACGTAACCTATTGACTGGCCGTGTCTTCGTTACGGAATGCCATCTGCCCTACGCTGGCATTCTGACGGCATGTTGCAGGTCCGAACCTGCCGAGAGGTATCCGCCCACTTTGTCGGAACGCCATCCTCACTGCTCATGAGCCAATAAATACGGCGACTCCACTGCCACGCAGTCCGCAACGGTAGACCTCGATAATACACATCCCGTTCTAATCCGGCGCGCAGTCCGATTGTCAAACGGTTTGCGAGTGCCTGCGTGCGCGAACACGTTGCCGTCATTCTGTTTCCGATCCCTCTGACATGCGGCGATGCGGGAGAGGGTCTGCGTGCGGAAGAGAGCGCTCGGCATCGTCATTGTGTCGAAAAATCTTTTGGCCATTTCTGTAGGCCAGTCTGCCTTTCAGCCCATCTCGGTCGGGCTTGGCTTCAGGGTAATTCCCGCGCTCGGCGGCGGCGCTCAGCAGTTCCAGCCCTAACGGGTTTCGGTTTCCCTCCCGGATTGCCGGCTTCGCCTTTTGCAGAACACAAACAATCCGCTCCTGACCCTCCGAAAAACCGCCTCGCTGGCCTGGAGAGCGGCCCCCTTCGCTCCGGTTCGCCCCAACCGATCGGGCACGAAAGGAAGACAAAACATGCTTTGCAAAAATCGCATCACTCTCATTGGTTTTCTCGGCCAAGACGCCGAAAGGCGCTCTACACCGAACGGCACCGTCTACACCCGCCTTTCGCTGGCTACCAGCATGAGCTGGAAAGAAAAAGGCAGCAACGAGTACAAGGCGCGCACCGAATGGCACCGTGTCATCAGCTGGAACAAGCTAGCCGAATGGGCCGGCACATTGCAGAAAGGTGCGTATATCGAAGTCGAAGGCGAGCTGCGTTACCGTGAATACACGCCGGCAGAATCCGATCGCAGCCTTCGCGTAGCTGAAATCCATGCCAGCTCTATCTTGGCGCTGGACCGCTCGGACAGACAGCCCGTTTCCACTCCTGAATCAGAGCCAGCCGAGGAACCCCTCGACTGACCGGATCTGCCGGGCAGCGATTTCACGATCGCTGCCCGGCTCTTTACTTCTCGCGGGTACTTCGCCGGAATGGAAGATGGTATCTTGCAACGGCCCGGACAGTCTCTGATTATTGCCAAGCTTACCTGAAATTGCAGACGGAACTCGGATCGCTCTACCCTTCGCGACCACGCACGTAGTGATATCCAAGATTGCCGCATCCTGGAAGTTTCTGGAATACGTATTCGATCCTGCATGGTCTGTCCTACGAACGCCATGTTTCGAACCTCGTGCACTTCTTAACGCTGCTATCCTGAAAGCTGACAATGTTCCGGTTCCCCGCAGGAGAACCGAGCACAATGGATGCAGCATTTTTCCGAACTCAATCTTTGCTCGGCGTTGCGGAACAACCTCGCTAAGAACGAATTCGTCACTCCCACGCCCATTCAGGCGCAGGCCATTCCGCCACTCATGGAAGGCCGCGACGTCGTGGCGACTGCGCCGACTGGCACAGGCAAGACGCTGGCGTTTTCGATTCCCTTGATTGAAGCTCTCGCCGCCGTTCCCCGCACCAAAAGAATAAAAGTTCTGATCCTCAGCCCCACACGCGAACTTGCCATTCAGATCGATGCGGCATTCCGGCAACTTGCCCACGGCGTGCGAATCCGCACTGCCGTGGTTGTGGGCGGCATGAGTGAGACCAACCAGTTGCGCGATATTCGGGCCGGGGCCGAAGTGGTGATCGCGACGCCGGGCCGTCTCTGCGACTATCTGGACCGGCGGCTGATCGATCTTTCCGGCACCGCCACTGTGGTTCTCGACGAGGCCGATCGGATGCTCGATATGGGCTTCCTGCCCGCTCTGCGCATCATCCTCGATAAGCTGCCGGCGAAACGTCACACAATGCTTTTCTCAGCCACGATGGAGCAATCCGTGGCGGGTCTGGTCGCAAGTTACGTGCACAATCCGGTGCGGATCGCCGTGGAGGCATGCGTAGAAACTGCCGGCCGGATCGATTTCTTCTGCTATGAAGTCGCTCAGGGTTCCAAGTTTGATCTCCTCGAACATCTGCTGAAGAACGAGAAGGGTTCTTTCCTCGTCTTCGTGGCCACGAGAGAGGGGGCCGACAGGCTCGCGAAATTTCTGGAGCGCGGGGAACACGAGGTGGTCTCCATCCACGGCGACCGCTCGCAGAGCCAGCGAAACCAAGCGCTGCAGGGCTTCAAAGACGGTGTTTACCGTGTACTGGTCGCCACGGACGTGGCGGCGCGCGGGATTCACGTAGATGACATCGCGCATGTCGTGAACTACGATTTGCCGCAGGAGGCGGAAAACTTCATTCATCGCGTCGGACGCACGGGCCGGGCTGGCGCACGTGGCGCCTGCTGGACCTTTGTGACTCCGATCGAACGCTCCGACGTGCGCAACTATGAGCGCGCACTGGGGATTCAGGTGCAATATCGCGAACTGCCGCCGCTGCCGCGCCCCATCGGGCTCGTAAAGGACGTGCAGGCGTTTCTGGCTTCGATGAGTACTAGCCAACCGTCGGGCAACGGTCCGAAGCTGACAACGACGAGAAGCTTCTCGGGCACCCGCCGGCGTCGCTGAATGTGTTGCCCAGAAGTCGGGCTCCGGGAACTTGGCTGATCGATTAAGGGCATACTATTTGGCGATCGCTTCTGTGTTCGTCGGCGATCCGTCAATTACCAGGCGGTTATGTACGTGTGGCCCGTCATTCGACAGCGATCCGAAAACAAGCGCGACTCGGATTTGTAAACACTTCGCGACTTGAACGAAGCCGCTGGCGCGGCGGCCGGCCTTCGGCCGGCGACTCGCATGAGATATCATGTCTCCGATGCTGTTTTGGTTCGGGATTGCGCCACCAAGCAGTGCGAAAGTACCAAAGCAGCTAACTAGCTCCATAGCTGAGCCTTAGGCCCCGGCCGCCGCTTCCTTCAAGTCCCGTTATCGAAAGTGCCTCGGCAATTACTTTGCCGCGTTTCTCCCACTGTCCTGGCCGAGGCACTCCCGATGAACGCTAACGACTACCGGCGATCTATGGACCTTAAGTGAGTTCTGTCCGGATTGCGGACCATGATGGAAGTGATCCGGACAAATGCTGGTCGCATCTTCAGTTTCCGATAACACCTCATCGGCATAGGGCTATGGTCGCGCACGCCTATGCCGATCAAACACATTCTGTTGGAATAGGTAATGAAGTGAAAAGCTGCTGCGAACACGACTCAAACCGCATTAGACTCGACCGGACTTATCGCAAGGTGTTATGGATTGCCCTTGCAATCAACGCCGGCATGTTCCTGTTTGAGATCTGCGCGGGCTTCGCAGCGGGTTCAGTCTCTTTGCAGGCGGATGCACTCGACTTTCTTTCGGACGCGGCGAACTATACGGTTAGCGTTTTTGTAGTTGGCAGGGTACTGCAGTATCGCGCTAAGGCTTCGCTCCTGAAAGGCTCCGCGATGGGGCTACTTGGCTTATGGGTTTTTGGCAGCACGGTCTGGCATGCCGTATTCCAAACACTGCCCAAAGCAGAAACAATGGGCATTGTCGGTGCTCTTGCTTTGATTTCTAACGCTGCCGTCTTCGGCATGTTGTGGACGTACCGGAGCGGCGACAGTAACATGCGCTCTGTATGGATTTGCTCGCGTAACGATGTTCTTGGAAACCTTGCCGTGCTACTGGCCGCACTAGGAGTATTTGGCACTCGCACGGGCTGGCCTGATGTGATCGTTGCCGCTATTATGGCGGGACTTAGCTTGCAGGGTGCGTGGCAGATAGTGGGTCATGCCCGAATAGAATTACACCATTCCCTCGTTGTCTCGCGAGAAACGCGTGCAGGCTAGTTGCTATGAGTGAGGCTCGATCAAATTCCTTGGCTCGCATTAGACCGGCTAATGGGGACCGCTCGGCAAGACAGTCGTTCAGCAATATCGAACCGCTGTTGGAGAGCTGCGGAGCCGGCCCGCCTAGGGCGTCAGGAAACACGCTTCAGGAAAACTGGCGCAGTGCACTTTCCGGATTGCACCAGTATTACGGGCAAATCGAAACCGGACAAGGTCGATCCGAAATGTGTTCACTTTCCGGGTTACCGACCAACTGCTCGGAAAATCGTTGCTCATTCGTAGCGGAGTGCGCGCAACGGATCGATGCGTAGGGCGCGCTGGGCCGGCACGAGCGCGGCTATCGCTACGGTCACAACAAATGCTACGACAGCAACCAGGTATGCTGCCGGGTCGAGGCTGCTAATGCCGAATAACCTTCCTCTCAGAAAGTGTGAAAATCCGGCCGCGCCCAAAACTCCGACGATTAGGCCAGCCAGAACCGGAACCGACAACTGTTGCAGCACGACAGACAATATGTGTCCGGACCTTGCACCGAGGGCCATACGAATGCCGATCTCCTTTGTGCGTTGCGAAACGGCATACGATATGATTCCGATGATTCCGAAGCAGACAAGAAGCTGCGCGATAGCTGCCATTGCGGTCACCGCTAGCGCGCTATATTCCGTGCCCTGCAGGTTTGTCTGATAGGAGTGGCTCAATAGCTCCACGGTTGGAAAGATTTTCTGGTCCAATCCCCTGGCGGCAGAAATGGCGGCTCTGGCGAGGTCTCCGGGAGAGCCGGCGGTCCGGACCAGAATCGAGAGCGAAGGCGTGTTCGCTTCCTCAATCGGGAAGTAGGCATGTACGGTATCGCGGTCGCCGAACTTTACGGTGCGCACGTTGCCGCAGATTCCAACCACGATGAAGCTGTCGCCCAAGGCAATGCTCTTCCCGAGCGGATCCTGCCCAGGCCACGCTTGGCGAGACATCGATTCGCTGATAACAACAACGTGCCGCTCGTTCGGCCGGAGCGCCCGCCCTCGTAAAATTGGAATACGCATTGTCTCGAAAAACTCTGAGCTGACGTGGTTCACCTGAAACTCGACGTGGCGTCCGTTGAGGTCTATTCCAGCGATGATCGTGACGTGTCCTAATGGCGGACTCTGCGCCAGGGAAACGGATCGAACTCCGGGGAGAGCGCGAAGGCTCTCTTCCAGAGCATCGAGATAGCCTTGCGATCGAGCGGGCGAGTAGCCATTCTCCGAAAGCCCTGGAGAGATCGAAACCACCTGCCTGTACTCGAAACCAGGGGAGTTGGAAGCGAGGTTATTCAGGGCGCGCGCCAGCAGGCCTGCCACAATCAACAAAATGCAACTGGACGCCACCTGTGCGCCGACCAGGAATCTGCGTGCAAACTGAACCCGCTGGCGCTGCCGGCCGATCTGCAACGCCGGCATGAGACCAAATAGAATCGCCGATACTGCGCCCACGGCTAACGCAAACGCAATCAGATGCCAATTCAGCCCAGAATTCATCCATGCGGGTGCGCCGGAAGAGACCAGTAGAATTCGTAACGCTGTAGTGCCGAATAGTAATCCTGCGCCAGAGCCTAACAATGCCAACAGCAGGCTTTCGGTGAACAGTTGCCGAATCAGCCTCGGTTTGCTGGCCCCGACAGCGACGCGAATCGCAATTTCGCGCTGCCGTGCCATGGCGCGGGCCAGAAGCATGCCGCCGAGATTGCTGCACGTGACGGTCAGGATCAGCAGCGTAAGCGTGCCCGCCAAAGCGAAGACGGGATAAATAGGCGTGCGCTCCTCGGCCCCCGTGCCGCGGCCATGGCCGGTGATCATGCTGCTGATGTAGCCACCCGCTTCGCTCGGAAGACGTTCGTCCTTCCAGATCGCGTCCGGGTATTGACGCCGCAACTCTGCGGCTAAGGCGCGCAGTTCGTCTTCGGCCGCTTTTGCACTCCGGCCTTGCGCCAAACGTCCCCATAGACTGACTCCAGGGCTCTCCACAGACAAGTCCATGAGCAACCGGCTCCCCGCGACGAAGTAGGGCTGCTGCGTGATGGGCGCCCAGAAGGCGGGTTCGCCGATGCCCGCTCCGATACCGCTGAACCCGCTCGCGGCGAC
This sequence comes from Bryobacterales bacterium KBS 96, assembly GCA_000381625.1. GTDB lineage: Bacteria > Acidobacteriota > Terriglobia > Bryobacterales > Bryobacteraceae > KBS-96. Next base: position 2,331,618 of record KB906767.1, on the reverse strand, counting down.
ACCGATTATCGTCGCCAGTTTGCCGTTCACTCTCAACGCGCGGCCCACTACCGAAACGTCGCCGGCAAAATGCCGCTGCCAAAATCCGTAGCTGAGGACAATTACGGGCGCCGCATCCGGGCGCTCATCGCGTGCCGGGTCGAGCGGTCGTCCCAAACGGCAACCGCCTCCCAGTTCGCGGAAGAAATTAGCAGTTACGAACCTCACATCAAGCGGTCTTGCTTCGCCGTCAATGGAAACGCTGGTGCTGTTGACTCCGATAACCGCCGAAAGTGTCCGCGAATGCTCGCGAAAGAAGGCCATTTCCGGATACGGCGCCGTGAACGCGTACTGGTTCAGGCCGCGGCGATGAAAGCGCAGCAGCGAGGCAGGATCGCGAACGTTTATTGGCTGTAACATCATCAGGCTGAAGAAGCCGAACACGGCTACGTTGCACCCGATCCCGATCGCGAGAATCAGGATTGCTGCTGCCGCGAACCCCGGTGACCTGCGTAATCCTCGCGCCGCGTACCGAAGATCCTGCCCGAGTCGATCGATCCACGTCCATCCCCAAGCGTCACGAGCTTCTTCGCGGAGGCGCAACGCATTGCCGATCCGTATGTTTCTCTGCTGGCTCGACATTTCTCTATGAACTTCAAGATCGTTCGCGAGTTCCTGGTCCAATCGACGGCGGTTCAGCAAGTAATGCAGGCGGCGAAAAAAGGTTGTCATGTAAACCTCAAGCGTTGCGCAGAACGGCCTGAATGGCCTCGTTTACCCGGTTGTATCCGGAAAGTTCGGACGCAAGCTGCTTTCGGCCAGCGGCAGTCAGCTTGTAGAAACGCACTTTGCGATTGGTCTCTGAGATGCCCCACGCCGAGGTCGCCCAGCCCTTCAGAAGCAGCTTTTGCAGAGCCGGATAGAGGGCGCCCTCTTCAACCTGGAGTACTTCGCATGACAACGAATGAATCCGTTGCGCGATCGCGTAGCCATGCAAGGGCCCGGCGTTGAGCACGCGCAGAATCAAGAGGGTCAGCGAACCAGCAGGCATTTCCTTTTTAGGCATAAGCGTTATATGGATATTGTACATACGCCAGACTACGTCCGCAAGCATCTGAACAGATTGTGCGCGCCTAATCCGCACGCGCAACTCGTGCCCTTCCATCGCCGCTCAAGACAACAGGTGTTGGACCACGCAGTGCTCGAAAGAGAAAGGCACTCGCATCACCGGAGAGCTTATGCCAGGTTGACGTCATCGGAATTGTTTCCGGATTGTGGCAGGATTACGGGCAAACTGGACAGTGGCCGCCCGGTTTCCCGATTGACAGGCTAATTGACGGGTGGCCGACAATGCTTCCACAGAAATTTAGTCGTGCTTGTCCCGTTCCAAGCGGCTCGGTTAAATCGAACAAACCATCTCTAATTCGGTGATCGCCGGATCATTGGGATATGATTCCGTTCGCCCTGTCATTCGAAACCCCAAGCGCGCATAAAAGCGAATGGCCGACTGGTTCGTGCTCGTCACCATCAGAACCAAAGCGCTGACATCGTGTGAACGCATCCACCCGATAACCGCATTTACGAGCAAACTAGCGACACCCTTACGGCGGTGCATGGGTGCAGTCCATATGGATACTAGCTCAGCCCGGTTGCGATCGGCCGGGTTAACAAGCGCTCCGCCGATTCCGCAAGCACGTCATGATCCATGGCCAAGAATCCGACTCCCGTCTCCCCGTTCCATCGGTCGATTCGAGCGCGCCATTCCTCATCGGAAAAGTTCACCTCTCGTTGGTAGGTGGAGCCAAATGCAGATGGCGAATCTTGCAACGCATGCAGACGGACGGTTTTGAACAGATCAAGGTTTTGCGGCAGGATTCTCCGAACTGACAGCACCGGACGTCCTTCCAATCATCGGCCCCTCAGGGGCGCGTTGAGTTGCAAGCCATGACACGAGCTTCCTGCTGAAAAGCTGTGATCTATGAAACCGGCGACAAAGAATCAACTTCACGAACACGCGCAGAACCCGTCATTGCCCTCCAAGCGAGTGCATGTCCCGACTTCTGACGTGCAATTGCCGGGTTGACGATCCGCTCGCAATCTGCCGATGAGCGCATTGCTCTGAAGTCATCTACCGGGGCGGATGCGATCCTAATGCCCATCGACGACAATGCGTTACCCAATCACGCAATAACCCGATCAGGGCGTGACATCGCAATATTCCCCGCCGGATCGATTCGTTCTCGATCTGCGCGGCTTGCGAGAAACTCGGCGAATATCCAGCAGGCCCCTATCGCTGCCAAATTGTATACGGCGGCGCCCCATGTCGCTTGATTATGCAAGCGGATAAAAATAGGAGGCACTTCTACAAGACCTTCAAACAGCAATAGCATCAACGCAAGGAGCCTGGCGGCCAGGACATCTTTAATTCCCGAGCAAATTGCAACTCCTGCCAGTAAAAATGCGATTCCTGTCAGCACCGCCCAAAAATCTCCAAACGGTATCCACCGCGGGACGATTCTCGCGAATACGTGAATGCCCACGAGATGGAGTAAGCCGAAAACGATGGGGGGCAATCCCAACATCCAGCGAGCTGCGAGTGTAGCTCTCGCGTCCAACAGAGAATCCGTTGAGGCGATGGACACATAAATGATTGCTGCCGGAGCGACCAGCATTAGCTGTTGTGCAAGCCCGAAAGAAACGCCGAGTATGACGTCGATTCGCCAGCCAAGCGCATGAATCCCCGCATAGTATCGGCATAGCCAAAAGGCCGCAAAAGTCAAGTAGGCAGCGGCGGATGCCGCCACGCCAAACCTCGCACTTCGCCTCCACAGGACTGCAAGGCCAGCCGCCACTAGCCAGACGCCTGCGACGCAGGCCAGCACGTTTTGATCGGGAACGTTCCCCAGAGATTTGATGGGTTGATGAGAGGCATCGAATGCACGCCACGCGATATCAAGAATGCCTGCGAGAGCGGTGCCTAAGCCATAGAACCAAATTCCAACCTTCATCTGTTGATCTCCCACGAGTCTTCTCAGCCGCAAGCCGTAGCTCAGTAACAGACATGCGTTCCTCTTTCAAGAAGTGATAGTATCGCGGCAGTGGTTCATTGAACAGAGCCATTTTCGCTATTTTTACTGGACCATTCGAAATGCCAAAAGCCGTCAGCTCGTTCGAACGCACTCTCAAAAGCCGGACGCGCCATCAAGCCCTGACTAACTGGTTGTATGGCGAACTGCGCTCTGCCATTCTTGAAGGCCGGCTCGCGGCGGGCGCCAGGCTGCCGTCATCAAGAGATTTCGCCAGACAATACGGACTCTCCCGGGGCACAGTGGTGAGCGTTCTCGAGCGTTTACAAGCCGACGGGTATGTCACCTCGCGTGTTGGATTCGGTACGTGGGTCAATCGTGTGGAGGCGCCCCGGCCAGTTCGTCAGGCAACCACGCCCCCGGCATACGTTCATCGCGTCATTTCGACATATAAACGGCCGCAACCCTGGGTTGACCTGGCTTTTGCCAAAGGAGTCCGCCCTTTTCGGATCGGGGTTCCAGGCATCAACGAATTCCCGTCCGAGGTTTGGGGGCGTATTGCCGCAAGCCGGGCGCGTAATTTCAGGTCGTGGTTAAAGAAGGAGGCTGATCGCCGTGGGTATCGCCCGTTGCGCGAGGCAATCGCCGAATATCTGCGTACGTCACGTGGGGTAAGATGCGCCGCGGAACAAATCGTCATCGTCTCAGGGATACAACAGGCGCTCGATCTTCTGGCGCGTTTGCTGTTGAAGAGGGGTGATCGGATATGGATGGAGGATCCTGGATACTTCGGAGCCGGAATCGCGTTTGACAATGCCCGAGCCAGGATTGTTGCGGTGGCAGTCGATCATGAAGGGCTGTCGGTTTCTGCCGGAATCAGGATCAGCCCGAATGCGAAGGGAGCCTACGTAACTCCGGCTCACCAATTCCCGTTGTGCGTAACAATGTCGCTCGAGCGGCGGCTGGCCCTACTGAGCTGGGCTGCACGCGCGGGCGCTTTTGTTATCGAAGATGACTATGACAGCGAATATAGATTTGAGGGAGCGCCTGTGCCCGCCCTGCAAAGCCTCGACAATCACTCAAGCGTTATCTTCATTGGATCGTTCAGCAAGACGCTATTTCCCGCCTTACGCGTGGGCTATGTGATATTGCCTGATCCGCTAATAGATCCGTTCGTGAGTTTGCGTTATCGAACCGACTTCCGGAATTCATCCTTTGACCAGGCGGTGCTCTGCGACTTCATCGTAGATGGGCATTTTGCACGTCATCTGCGGAGGATGCGGAACCTGTATGCTGAGCGTCTCGCAACGCTCATGGAAGGAGCCAAGCAACATCTGGGTGGGTTGCTAGAGATCTCTAACGTCAGGGCAGGTCTCTACACGATCGGGTACCTCAAAAACGAAATGACTTCACGACAGGCGGAAAAGTTGGCGGCGGCCCAGGGTATCGAGGTTCTTGCCGTCGATCGATGCACCCTGAGACGTCCTGATCCGAAAGCGTTGCTACTCGGCTTTGGCGGATTCGACGAGCTTGCGATACGACAAGGACTCATTCGACTCGCAAAGTCATTGAGCTAACCAGACCTCGCGAGATGAGACCAGTTCTCTCAACGAATGCCAAATCGCCAAGTCACTCATCGAATCCGGAAAGGAAAGGGAGTCCGCTTCTCAACTGCGACCCTCGCAAGGCTGTCAAGTTGACGAGAAACGCGCATCCCGTCACTTTGATTGCTTGCCGGCGACCGGAGATTTCACGGGGCAACATAGCCGACTGTACGGACAACTGAATTCCCGGACCCGGTGTGCTCAAAGCGCGAGTCTATCGCTATGGTCGGTTCTGCGAGCCCAAGACGAAGCGCGGTGACGGTGTGCGCTTAGGCGGCGAATCCGTGATAAAACTGACGTCGAGAGAGAACGCCGTGAGGAAGCTAGGCCTTTCGTTCGGTTGCGCCTTCCTGCTGGCCCAGGCTGTCTCTGCCGAGAGCCGCGTGATCGCGATTTCGATGGACAACGTCATCCACCCGATCACAGTCGAGATCCTGGCGCGCGGCATCGATCTGGCGAAGCGGGAAAGGGCGGACCTGGTTCTGATCCGCCTGAATACGCCAGGCGGGGTCCTCGATGCCACTCGCGAGGCGATTGAAAAGATTCTTGCTTCTCCGGTTCCAGTGGCGTGTTACGTAGAGCCGAGCGGCGGACGTGCTGCTTCCGCCGGGTTCTTTCTGCTCGAGGCAGGGGATATTGCAGCCATGGCCGATGGGACAAATACTGGCGCTTCCTCTCCGGTGCTGCTAAGCGGGCGGCAAATCGACTCGGTTTTGCGCAAGAAGGTGGAGAACGATGCGGCTGCGCTGCTGCGTAGCCTTTGCGCGAAGCGCGGGCGAAATGCGATGCTGGCAGAGACGGCAGTATTCGAAGCAAAATCTTTTACTGCCGCCGAGGCGCTGAAGAATAAGTTAATCGACGTGGTCGCGCCCGATGAACGGAATTTATTCGCACAACTTGACGGGCGTGAGATTGTACGCTTCGACGGCAAACACCAAGTGCTGCATTTGGCTCGGCCGCAAGTAATACCTTATGAACCGACTATTCGCGAAAGAATTCTCACGTCCATCAGTGATCCCAATATCGCGTTCATTCTGCTGATCTTAGGTGCTTTCGGAATATACGTCGAATTTGTATCGCCGGGCTTGATTTTTCCCGGCGTGGTAGGCGCCATTTTCGCCTTGCTCGGTCTTATGGCGCTTGCCGTTTTGCCGATCGACTGGGTTGGGGTGGCGCTGCTGCTGCTCGCGTTTGCATGCTTCGCGCTCGAGATCAAATTTGTTTCACACGGCATACTCGCGGCGGGGGGCGTGGTTTCCATGATTCTGGGAGCGCTGCTTCTGGTTAAGGGGCCGCCGGAAATGCGCATCCGGCTCAGCACAGCCATCTCTGTAGCATTGCCGTTCGCCATCATCTGCGCGCTTCTCGTCTCGCTGGTGATCCGGACACGCGCGCAACCCGTGGTGACTGGCGCGTCTGGCATGCAGGACGCCCTCGGAGTCGCGCTGACGGAGCTTTCTCCAAAAGGACAAGTCTTTGTTCATGGGGAATACTGGAACGCAATCAGCGCTAAGCCCGTCCCTGCAGGTGCTTCCGTGCGTGTGATCCGCGTTCGAGGCCTCACGCTAGAGGTGGAGCCCGCTTCATAGAAACCAACTGGTAAAAGCGCTACGCTTCAATCTCCGAGATGCCGACAAACCGTCAAAGTGGATTCCTGAACACTGCCCGTATAGAGGATCTTTGGCCGAAAACCAGATCTCATGTTGAACTCCACATCGGGCAGCGATGGCCCCTGATCTCACGGATCCACGCGCGCCGGCGGCGGACAAGCCGCTCGGCGTCCCACAAGAGCGGAACGCCCCTCTGGCCTTTTCTATTCACTCCGTAGAGCAATCACTGGATCGACTCGCGATGCGCGACGCGCGGGACCCAGACACGCGAGAAGTGCCACGCTCAGAAGAATCAGTGATACGACGGTGATTGTCGGGATGAGGTCAGGCCGGAAGCCATAGAGCAGAGCGCTCAGGAAACGCGAAGTGACTATTGACAGGCCCAAGCCTATGGCGAGACCGGCGACCGTCAACACCAAGCCGCGTTTACTAAAGGTAAGCAGTATCTCGCGGGAAGTTGCGCCTAATGCTATGCGCACACCGATTTCGCTGGTGCGCTGCGTGACAGCGTACGAGAGCACTCCGTACAGTCCGATCGACGCCAGCAGCAGCGCCAGCAGAGCGAACGCGCCCATGAGCGCTGTGCTTTCTGTAGGCGTGGTCAATTGGTGGGCAAATATGTCTTTGAGAGTCTGGACGCGCCACATGGGCTGGTTCTTATCGATGGACCAGATCGCCTGACGGATTGCCGAGACAATCGACGCCGGCTCGACTGCGGTCCGAACTGCGATTCCGCCAGGAGGGATCATGAGTTGCTTGTTACCTTGCCCGTGCAGGAGGTAGACGGCGGGTCGTGCAGCTTCCTCCATTCCGACCTCATGAATTTTTTTCACGACACCGACGATCCTGTACCAGTAGCCCTTGTCGCCGGTATCGCCGAACTTGAATTGCGCACCAATCGCGGAGCGCCCGGCAAAGTTTCGATTCGCAAAAGTTTCGTTGACAATCGCCACCTGCGCGTCCGAATGCCGGTCCGATTCCTCAAAGAAGCGGCCTTCGCGCAGACGCGCGCCGATGGTTGGGAAGTAATCGCGAGTCACGAGCCGGATGAGCGCGACCTGGTTGCGCTCACTCTCGTGTGGTTGGCCGGCGATCCAATAGAAGGTTGCGGAAAGGTCGTTCGGCTTCAGCGGGAGTTGTGACGTTGCGCCGGCATTGATCACACCGGGAATCGCACGTATCTTTTCCAAAACGGCAGTGAGGAATGCATCGCGCCGATGGAACTCCTTGTAACGGAACAGCGGGATCTCAAAGGTCAACAGCTTTTCCCGCCGCACACCGAGGTCCGTATTCTGCAGATGCCGAAAGGTCTCAAGCAGCAGGCCGCCGCTGGTCAGCAGCATCACCGCGAGGGCCGTTTCGATCACGATGAGCGAATGCTGGAACCAGTAACTGCGCGCGCCCGCGGCGCCGCGTCCGCCTTCGCGCAGCCCGTGCTGCAGGCCCGTCCATGACCCGCGCAAGGCGGGCGCAAGTCCGAAGGCCAATGCGGCGGCAATAGCCGATGCCGCGGAGAATGCGAGCACACGCCAGTCCAGCGTGAGCCGCACCGGACCCATGGTTTCCGGCACAAGCCTGGAGAGAAATCGCATCGCGGGCATGGCAAGCGCGAGCCCCGCAAGAGCGCCGAGTCCGGCGAGCACAAGACTTTCGGTAAGGAATTGCGCGGCCAATCTTCCACGGCCCGCACCAAGCGCCACACGAACCGCCAACTCCCGGCTGCGTGCCAATCCGCGAGACATCAGCAGATTCGCCAGATTAACGCAGGCGATCAACAGTAGCGCCGCCGATGCTGCCAGCAGGACAACTAGCGCGGTTTGTGTCTTGCCCGCTATGTCTTCGCGCAACGATGTCACGATGGTCTGGTGCGGTCGCGGGAAGGCCTTTGCAGTGAGTTGCAGACTCAGCGCGACCATGGATTGCTCCGCCTGCTCCCGTGTCACGCCGGTCTTGAGGCGCGCAACCACCTGTTCGTCGTGCCACCCGAAGGCCGTCCGCATCCAGGCGGGAAAGGACGCGGGCATCCAGAGGTCGATATCACGCGCGGGTAGAAAGTAGAATTCGTGGGGCATGACGCCGATCACTTCATACGGTGTATCGTTCACGTCGATCTTCCGGCCCAATACGTCGGGCGACCCGCCATAGCGCCGCTGCCATAGTCCGTAGCTGATCACTGCCACCCGCGCACCGTTCCGATCTTCTTCCTCGCTGAAGACACGTCCGATCAGCGGTTTCACACCCAGCACACTCCAGAGATTGCCTGTGGCTTTGCGTGCCGGGACCTGTTCGGGAGCGGCATCGCCGGATAGCGTGGCTTCTGTGGGCTGGGTGGAGGCGATATCAGTGAAAACCGTGTTGAGGCGCCGCCACTCCAACCATTCGGCGGGCGCGGGGTCGGATTTGGTCCGATCGTCGGATTTGCTCAGGTCGTCCCAGATCATGACGAGGCGGTTCGGGTCCGCATAAGGCAGAGGACGGATCAGGATCGTATCAAAGGCGCTGAACATGGCGGTGAGGCCGCCGATACCGAGTGCCAGCGTGGCAATCGCAACAGCCGCGAAACCAGGATTGCGGCGTAGGTTTCGCCAGGCATAGCGGATGTCCCGCAGGAACGTTTCGGCCCAGTATGCGGGCCGGACGTCCCGGCATTCCTCCTTGACCTGCTCCGCGGCACCGAACTCCAGCCGGACGCGGCGGCGTGCGTCTTCTTCGCTGACACCGGAGCGCACCAACTCGGCAACTTTTTCTTCGATATGGAAGCTCAATTCCCTGTCGAGGTTGACTTCCCGATCGTCGCGCCGCAACCAGCGAGGCAACATCATCGTGGGCCTCCTTCCGCCATGCCCAGAATCAGGCCGACTGTCTCCGAGAGCCGCTGCCAACTTGCCGACCCAGCTTCAAGATGCGCCCGCCCGCGGCGCGTCAGCCGGTAGAACTTCGCATCGCGCCCCGTCTCGGTTTGTCCCCACTCCGCCACCAGGAGTTTGCGATTCTCCAAGCGGTGCAACGCAGGATAAAGAGATCCTCCCGGAACCTGGACTACGTCGCGCGAGATCTGCTGGAGCCGTTGCGCGATGGCGTAACCGTGGACAGGACCGAGCGCGACCGTCTTGAGGATCAGCAGGTCGAGCGTGCCTTGGGGAAGATCACACTTTGGAGATGTCATGCCATATACCTTGTACTTCTATCGATCATACTTTTTTGATAAGTAGAAGTGCAAGGCATCTATCATCATCTGTCACTCGCCCATGCTGTTCACAGCGCGGCTCCATGCATTTCGCCCCGAAGCGATGTTGGCGGTTTTCAACAGATGGTCATCTACGATAGGAACTTGCACCCAGGTAAAGGATGCGTAATCGGCAAGTGTAGAGCTTGATCAGTCACTTTGCCGAAAAACGCGCATTTCTTTCTTATGCTGTGCGCGCAATCCGGTGAAATGCGATTACTGGCTCCGGTGGTTTACTCCCGGTTGCGGACCAGGGACTTGGCCGGAATCCGCGTGTCGCGCGTGGCGGGGCGTGACTCGAGCTGGATCCTGGTGACCGCCGGCAATGGTACGATTTGCCGAAAGGAGACTTGACCCTTGATTATTGTTCGCAACAGTTTCATCGCCAAGCCAGGCCAAGCGGGCAAGCTCGCGGCTCAACTGAAGAATATGGCCAAAGCTGGGAACCTCCGGAATGTCCGCGTTCTGACCGACCTCGCTGGGGATTTTAATCACGTGGTAATGGAGCACGAGGTCGAATCGGCGTCTGATTTTGAAGAGCTGATAGCAAGGTACTCCTCGGACCCGCAGGCTCGCGAAGCGGCGAAGGGATACACCGACCTGTGGACCACCGGCCGTCGGGAGCTGTTTCGAGTCGCCTGAACCAAACTGTTGTATCGAGCTTTCGTGCCGTGCAAGGCAGTTCCAGACATGCCTCTTTTCCAATCCGGGCTGTAGCGCTGAGCTGATACTGTGTTAATCACGGCTGAGGCATACCGCTGGATTGCAAAGTTATTGATGAACGCAGGCCCCGCCGAACCGTTCAGCCTCACGTTGACGGGAAACGCGCGACGATTCTACTGGTGGTCGCAACCGCGGGTCCAGTCCCCGATATGCGACTTCTCGTCAAAGGCGATTTGAATTGAATCAATCAGGCGCACGTCTCTGTCGAATCTGCCCAATGGAGGTGAGCCAGAAGACCGCCGAATCCGCTAACGCTGGCGACATTCCCGATCTTTGATGTGAATTCTCATTGTTCTTCGCATCCGGTGCGTCTTCCGATGCGGGACCCATCGTTGCGCCTCTGACACTGACGTAAACCCTCACGATTTGCTTCATCGGTGTAGCACTTCACGATCGCATAGGTTGCTCCGATCAGTGCACGGAGACCGCCGCTGGCAAGAACTGCCGAGAACTGTTCTAATTCGTAACGACGGATGGATCAAACGCGCAAATCAAGACCTGCTTCGTGTCGGCCCCGCAAGGAAGCTCTTTGGAGAGCTTACGCGACGCGCTGCTGGCGCATGACATACAGCCGCTCATTCCGCAGGAACTGTCCGCCGGGAGCGATTGGGCATCTGAACTTCAACGCCAGCTTGTCCGGGCCGATCTCGTGATCGGGATTTTGCCTACTGGTCGCCAGTCGGCTTGGGTACTCTTCGAACTGAGCCAAGCACGGGCGCTCGGCAAGCGTAGTTCTCGTCATCGCGCCGCCCGGCTCCGAGTCGATCCCCTCGACATTGCAACGCGTATTGGTTCTGAGGATTGCCCCCGATAATCGACAAGCCATTGATTTTGCTCTCGACCAGATGCTCTCTGCGCCACTGGGTGCACAACAACTCGAGACGAAAAAACGCTTCGAACCCACCGTTCTTGGCATTCAGGTGGATTCACTCCTCTTAAGGCTAGATCAGTCGCTGGCTGCGGGTGCAGGTCTTGATTTCGAGAAGACAGTAGCTGATGCCATTCGGAATTCCGGCACGGATCTTGTCGTGGAGTCGCCCGAACGAGATCGTGGCGCTGATCTGGCGTTTTGGTCGGACTTGCTTGAATCTTTTCTCGGGAATCCCTTGCTTGTAGAAGTGAAGCTGAGAATCAAGACCGAAGCCAGAGCAGCAGAAGCCTTCAAGCAAGTGGGCTCGTACCTAGCCTTGTCGGCGATCGGCTGGGCTTTACTGTGATATGGCGAAGGCCCACCTGCCGACGATCCAATTTGGCGCTCTTGCCCGCCGAACATACTATTGATGCCTGCCCGCGCGTTGGTTGAAGGGCTGCGGACCCAGACGTTCCCGGAAATTGTTCGAGATCTGCGGAACCGTCGCGTGCATGGCGTGAGGCCCTGATGACGGTCATCGCTTCGGCTATCATCCAAGACTATCTGGATACTGGCCGGAACGGCCACACAACGGCGGAGCAAGGTCGGGCACTCGAAGATCTGATCTGTTATGTTCTCGGGCAAGCCCGGCGTGGCGATCACGCACAGAAACGAACTCAACGTATTCAATACCGAAGAGATCGACGTTGCAATCTGGAATGATGGTGCTCCGGACGGGTTCTTCTTCTTACCGAATATCGTGCTGATCGAATGCAAGAATTGGTCGAACCGTGTTGGCAGCGCAGAGCTGAACTGGTTCGATAACTGCGGAATCGTGCCTAACATTTGGAATTCTCATCACGACGCTCGGCATTACGGGACAAGCCGCAGATATTATCGCAGCGCATTCTGTTGTCTCAGCAGCGCTTCGCGAAGGACGGCAGCTCATTGTTATAACTGCCGATGAACTGTTGGCGATTGAATCCACTGAAGCGCTCGTGCGCTTTATCAAGCTGAAAATGTGTGATCTGGCCGTGAAGGGAACGGTCGGCTAGAGCTCGTCGCAAAACTTGCCCTTTGTGAGACACGCTCGCTGATATTGGTCGCTCTTCGTCATTGTCTTCGTATTGCGCTCAGCTGAGTTCTTGGGGGAGTCCGATGAGAAGCCCTTCAGAACCGCGGATGTAGCAGAGCCGATATGCGTCTTTATACTGGACTACTTCGCTTACGAGCTGCGCGCCGCGATTGCGGAGCCTTTCAAGCGTCTCGTCGATGTCGTCCACGGCGAACATGACGCGGAGGTAGCCTAGAGCGTTCACCGGGGCGTTGCGGTGATCCGCGACAGCAGGCGGCGGGAGGAAGTGGGAGAGCTCGAGCCGGCCGTGGCCGTCCGGGGTGCGCATCATGGCAATCTCGACGCGCTGATCGCCCAATCCAGTGACACGACCGGCCCATTCTCCTTCGATTGTGGCCCGCCCCTCGAGCTCGAGGCCGAGCTCGCGAAAGAAATCAATCGTCGCTCGAAGGTCATCGACGACGATTCCTACGTTGTCCATCCGTTTGAGCGCCATCTGTCCAATCTACAAGGTGTCGTCTGGTCTTCACGACCGACTCTTTTTGCGACGCGGTTCACGCACTTTGACGTAGAACGCGCGACGCTCTGTTGTGCTCGGCGGACCCTCAATCAGCGGAACGCCGACCATGCGCTCATGTGGATTGATTCCGGATCGCCGGCGATTCGGAATCCCCAGTGACGGGCCCAGCGTGATAGCAAAAAACCCTCCGGTATATCGGCTGGTTCTTTATTCTTGCGTTTGCAGCGGGAGCCTTGCAGGCTATCGGCAAGCCACCGTTGATCGGGACCGTGTTTGAAGTGCCGGTGCGCCCAATTTAGAACCTGAGCAGGCCACGAAACCCCTGGCGGCATAGTAGGACTCCGCGCCGTTGTGATAGACGAAAACAGTGTCGTAGCGGCGATCACAAAAAGCGGCGATCACAAAAGAGGGCGCCGCCGAGTTTTCTGATTCGCGAAGATATTCTGACCCAACTCGAAGTTTTCGTATCGAACTCTCCGAGTCTCTGCAACTCTCGATACTGCTCTTCCGTTAAGAGCTCGATGCCCATAGCCGCTGCCATATCGAGTGCATTATTGTCTGGCTTATGTTGCTTTCTCGACTCCAGCGCTTCACGGTCATAGCAGAGACTTCTGCGGCCCTTCGGACTTTCCGCTGAACAATCGTAAAAGATGTATTCGCCCGTACTTTCATCGTGGCCGACAACGTCCGGTTCACCTCCGGTTCGTTCCATTTCATAGAGTGACCAGAGCTTTTCAGCGCTAGCTTCCAGCTTTGCTTGTACTTGAGGCCATACGAGACCTTCATGAAGATTCATGTGTTTCTCGAAACGGACCTTCAACGCTCTGAGTAGTTGCTCCGTCTGTTCTGGCGACAAGTTCTTTTTGCCGCTGTTTGCGCTTCGCGGTGTTGTTGCCTTCATCACCCCATCACTCGTCTGCTACACGAAAAGCCGTCAATTCAGGTGCGCAAGAGCGCATCCACCCCCGTCGCCTCGCGTGCATGAGAGAGTATCTCACGATCATTGGATCATGCATGTACACTAGCCCGGGCGGATGACGCTGACCGGAATTTGGCGGCGCGGGATCACGTTGACGGGAAACGCGGGACGATTCCCTTCAATTTCCATAGTCTGCGATATGAGGATATGGCTTTTCTCCTGTCAGTCGAATGCCGATAGGCGGACACACCCGTGCGATCGCACGAGCCCCGATTTCATCTGCGGGGATGTATTAATCCGGCTCGCTAAAATCGCCGAGCCGCTGGGCTGAGATGGAGAGCGTGTCAAGTTTAGCGGTCCCGATCCCTCACAGCAGCCGGCGAGTTACCAGCTTCCATGGCTTACTGCCTTCGTGTGAGTTGCTCAATCCGCCGCGCCATTTTTTGCCGCGCTGCATAGAGCCGATCGGGCTCCCGTGAGAAAGCGCCGACCGTCGCCACCATGCTGTGAACGACCTCGTCAGCGAAAGCCTCGTCACCGAGCGATTTCAACATCCAGAGATATTCGTAGTCCTCGATACCTTCTCGCAGCAACTCGAAGCGGATGGATGATACGGGCCCATCCACATCTCTTTGTCCGGTATGGCGGCGAACTTCACTGCCGGGGTATAGAAGCGAGCCTTCACCATTCAGATTTCGGCCGCCGCTACATAGGTATCCGGACAGGTACGTCGTCGGGTTCAGCCACGGGTCCACTGTCTGTGACCAGAACTTCAAATCCCAGTAGAGGATGCCCTGCAAACCGTACCTCCACGTGATCCATGGAACCATCACAGGATCCATCGCGGGCGCATCAATGAAATAGTTCGGCTGAGGATAGGCTTGATCGCAGGAGATGTACCACGTCAGTTCGCCCTTTCTTGAGCGTTCAGCCGCTATTGCCGGTTCGATGCGGATATCGTTCAGATCGTTGCCGTGGATCGAATAGTCATTGACATAGCCGCTCAGCGTACCCCATGCCGGATTTTCGGGAACCGGCGTTTTGGTCGCGAGGAAGTGAACGCCTGGAGCGGCTTCGTGCACGACTGTCGCCCATTTGCGCGTCTCCTCGAAAGCCTGCGTGGAAGCAGGTTCGTCGATGGGGCTGTTCAGTACGAGCCGGTCGAGCCAGCCGTGTTTGCGGTAGTATTCGACCACCTGTTGCACGTAGGACCTGACCATCTGCGGGTCCGCTGCAAGTTCGTGCGGGACTGCTTGGAGAATTACGCGCTTGGTCTTCCAGCGATTCATATAGAGGTCGTACGCCTCCTCATCGAATTGGAGAGCGACGGAAGATCCCGTTCGTGTAATCCGCGGCTGGAGCGCTTCGTTGAACCACGGCTCCATCCGGTTTGCATACAAAAACGCGTGATACTTGCGCAGTAGCACCTGGGCCGCCGAGGGACTCACTTTATGAAATCGCGCGAGTTGGTCGGCGCCTACTCCCATGTAGGTGATCAAATGCGTATCCTGCGGCAGTGCGAAATCATAAAGAGTCACGCGGACGTTCAACTCGGATACCGGGTGACCGTTCTGTGTGACCTGGACCGTTCCGGTGTAGATACCGGTGTGCGCGTCGGTGGGCGTAACGATGTCGATCCAGATGGGCCGGTTCTTGACCGTGTGCCGGAATGCCGCCGCCATGCTGAACGGGTCGGTGAGCGGAGCCAGGGCGTCGGGCCAGAACCCGCCGGCGCCAACAGGGTTCGATGGGGCCTGGCACAGGATGTAGTGTTCGAAGTAAAGCTTGATCTGCGAGGATGGGATGCGGCCTGCCGGCGCCACCAGGTCGGATGCGTTGACGAATAGGCCGGAGGCGGGAGGATCAATTCGATTTTTCGGCGGCTCCGTCGAGATCACGACTTGAAAGGGTACGTGTTCATTTTTCGCGCCGGCTAAGGAGATGGTGCGAGAAGCGCCGTCCCACACCGCATTTCGCGACTGTGTGGGGTCGTCGGGCCGTACCTTCTGGATGCTAGGTACCCCCCACACCTCAATATCTGCCCCGAATGCGCACATCGAAACGGCCAACAGCAGGAGTGCGGGCTTCATCAGTCGCAGGCGGTTGAAATTGAGAGCTTTCGGAGTGAGTTCGTGGAATATCAATTTGACTGGTTTCGCTTCGGCCTATTACAGCATGCCGGGGCTGCCGTTCGGATCCAGCGGGCGGCCTTGCCGCCAATGAAGTTCACGACTGCCAATTCTTCGACGGCCAAGCGAATACGTCGCAACCGAACTCCGGGTTCATGCCGGCGGGTGATCCGGTTCCTCAGGCGTAACCGCTGCCGCAAGCGAACAAATGGATTACTAGACACTGCGCCGTCAGGGCGGATCTATCCGCGCCGAAGGGTCACGTCGACGAGAAGTCGGCGTTGCTGATTTCTGATCAGTGGTTCCGAGCGTTCGCCTGAAAGAGCGCGGGATGCGCGTTCTACAGACGAGTAGAGGTAGATTGCTCTACAGTTGGCGACCGGTCAGGAGTATCCGCCGGTGCGGTGCCCGTGGGGCATCAACGGTAGCCGAACACGGGCGGGAACATGACAACCACCAGTGCCGCCCAAACGGCGTACACGGGCAGATAGGCGATCTGCCATCGCTCCAAGTCGACAAACGAGCCCCGGTGCCGCAAGAAGCGCGCATAGAGCCACGCCGACCACGCCAGGTTGGCGAGCAGAATGAGATTCTCACCAAGAGCCGCCACTCGATTGGGAGTGAAGCCAAACTCGGAGATGCGCGCTGCGATCGCGGCGAGCGCCACCCCATCGACCACGAGTGCGCTGACCACGAGCAGCAGTTGCAGGCCGTCGAAGAAGTCGGGCGGTGCCTGGGGGTCGCGCGCGGATGCGGCGTAGAGCACCAGCCCAACGACCAGCACCAGCAGTAAGTCGAAGCCGATAAGTACCTCCCGCTTGACGTTGATGGGGTTGCCTGTCCACGCCATCGTGGCCAGAAACACCAGTAGCAGAACTGTGAATAGCGGCGTGAACAGCCTGGTCAGCACCGGCGCCATGTTCTCAATAACACTTTGTTTCGCCTCCACCAGCCAGGATCCGATGATGACGGCCCCCATCGCGCCGCACGGGATCAGCCAGCCCGCTACGAACCACGCAGCGTTCATATCGATGGCCTTGAACATCATCATCGTGAAGCCGGTCACGATCCCCCCGCCGAGCGCGATGAGCACGTAGTAGATGACCAGCTCGCCCGAGAACCGCACGAAGTCCATGCGCCCACCATCGGCGAACCAGCGGCCTCGGACGTACGCGAATCCGACGGCCAGCCATAGAGCGATTGGCAAGTGCAGAGCGGTCAACACCTGAGTGTCGCTGCCTGTGCGGAAGGGGAAGACATTGGCGAACACAGCCCCGACCGCGAAGGGCAGCGCCAGCCAGAGGCCGCTGGCAACTTCCGCCCCACGCTTCCACATCAAGTAAATGGTGAGCAGCGGGAAGACGAACAGGCTGGCGTTCCGGGCGTAGAAGGGTGGCAGTTCCTCATCAGGGCTGAGTCGAAGACCGAACAGCGCCGGCATCTTGATAGCCAACGCCGCGGCAACCGCAAGGCCCAGAACGACAAGCGTCTCGCTGTAAGAGGGTTTCGCCGACTCATCAGCGTCGGGCGCAATGACCAGCTGCTTCCACAGTCGCTCGGAATGCACGCGTGCGAACTCGCGCGACAGCGCATCGAGGCTGCCCATGCGCTTGACCGCGACTAAAAACGCTTCATCCCCTGCCAGGCCGGCTTGGGTGAGCGCCACAAGCTGGTCGCGCAGATGCCCCTCGAGCTCTTCCACGTCGGGACGATTAAAGGCGGGCCGGCGGCATACATACGCTCGCCACTGCGCGATTTGCTCCTCGAGCGGTTGATCGGCAAAGATCGTCATACCGCGCACGCCTTCATCCAGATACCCCGCAGGGTACCGTCCACGACCTGCCACTGCTGCCGCTGCGCGGCGAGCTGCGCCCGGCCTTCTCTAGTGATCCGGTAGTACTTACGCCTGCGGCCGTTCTCGGACGCGGACCACTTCGCCGCGACATGCCCTTGGCGCTCAAGCCGGTGCAGCACGGGATAGAGCATGCCGTCGGTCCACTGGAGGTGCCCGCCTGACAACTCGGCCACTCGTTTGATGATGGCATAGCCATAACTGTCGCCGTCGGCAAGAATAGCGAGCACGAGCGGCGTGGCGGAAGCAGCAACCAGGTCCTTACTCATATCCATACGTAGAAGTATTATACATGGCAGTCCTGTGTATGTCAATAGCCCGAGTCAAACCGTTCCGTGAACCACCGGTAGCCGAGGCTTCGGCAAAAGGACTCCCTCGCCGACGTCAATCCACCTGACCCAGGCAAGCGACGCGGCATATGAACATCCCAGGCCCCGAGTAAGGACGAATTGTGAGCCGGCTAGGGCTATTCGTTCGCTATTGTTCGACCCCAGTCAGGATCGATCGCGTGTAACGGCCTAGCGTTTACAAATCCAAATTGACGGTTTGTCGCCATCGCGCTGATTGAAAAGTGCACACGCATGAACGCGACATGCGCGTTAGGCATCGCAAACTGCATGAGCTGCGCATTCATCTGTTCATCCCCTTAGGTGTGGGCAGATGTCGTGCCGACCTCTCGGTAAGCTTTGGCTAGTGAGCGAACGACTGCCCATGCGCTGGTTTGCCCTCTTGGTAGTGGGGATGGCAGCACCCACAATCATCGAACCAGATGGGGTGCCACTATGTCGATGAACTCTCGCGAGGTGATCGCCTTAGTTTTCTTCCAGAATTTCGGAAAATGGCGCTGATTGCCGGTGACCAGGTAGTCGGCGCGCGCCGCATCGGCGCACTCTAAGAACTTGTTGTCGTCCGGATCACTCGTGACCTGAAGCGGGCGTGACGGTTTGACCTGGTGTGCGTGGTTCTGAATGAGCTGTAGTAATTGTTGACGGAGCCCTTTGCGAATTTTCAGCTCGGCACGCGAGAGCACGTCACGGTACTCCGCGATAATCTCTTGAGTGACGTATAGACTTGCTGGCTTGGTCATCGCGAGCAGAAGAACCGTACGCTGAAGGCCGTCCGGCTTGAGGGCGGCCGAAACGACGATGTTGGTATCCACCACCAGCCGGAGCGAGATCATCCGCGCTTGCGTTTTTCAGTGCGGACCGTCTTGATGATCCGATCAATCCGCCGTGAACTAAGCTTGTTGGTGCCCTTGCGCTTCGATTCTTCACCAATGACACGGAGCACTTCGGGTTCTGGGGCCGCCAGGCGTACATAGTCACGGATACTGAGCAGCACTGCAGCGGGCGTGCCCCGTTTTTCGATCACGAGCGAGCGCTGCTCATCTTCCACCCGGCGCAGCAGCTTGCCGAAGCCGGTGCGGGCCGTGAGCGCCGATACGACGATAGATCTGTTCTTCGCTGGTTGCATCTTGAAGTCTTCAGTTCAATTATCCGAACTGTACAGTTGAATCGCAACCTGTTGACGAGACATTGTAACCGGTTAATGCCGATTCCACCGAGCGTGAGCACCCCTTTGCCCTCGTTCGCGCCGTTCTTCCAGGCTAACTGTTGCCCAGTAGTTCCGCGAAACCTGCCCCATGGTCCGCCGGAACACCTCCGACTGGGCAGGGCTCTTAACATTACGGTTCAAGGCCGAGCTTCGTATTTGTGTTTCCCGCAGCAGGGCATCGAGGCCTTTGCTCAGAGCGTCATAACGAGAGACTTCGCATTGCTTCGCGATCCGATTTAGTTTTTTGTAAAAAGATTCCGTCGCTTCTAGCCAGACAGGTCGCCGCGTGTCATCAGAAGCTTGCGCCTTGCGCCGGGTTGGTTCGGATATCGTCCTCACGAGATTCCTCCATTCACGGCTATCGCGCGATTTCCTCCGTTATTAACTAAGACGGAGTAAGCGTGATCGACAACGAGGTCCGTTCCATCACTGCTGATTTTTCCCGGGCATTCCGGCCATAGCACACGGATCGATTCCAACCAGAGGTCGAGTTTTTCGCGAAACCGGCGCGGCCGTGCGTATTCAATTGAGCCAATCTGCCTCGCGAGACCGCGTGGCCCAAACAACGGAATCATCTCCTTTCCCTTCGCCAGGAAGCAGCGATACGAAAGCCACATGAATAAGTCCAATACGGCCGGCGACGCGGCCAGCACTTTCACTGCTTCGAGATCTGCAGGAATGGGATGGGTCGTAATCTCCCGGTAGAACTCGTCACTCAATACGATCACGTTCTCGAATTGGTCGGAAACCGGGTACTGCTCGGTATCTCGGCTGTACCAGATCTGTGCTTCTTGAAAAAAGCTGAATCGCGAGCGCTGGACCACCTTGGCCGTGCCTCGAAGCGCATCCGTCCCGAAGAAGATGGTTGCGCCAAAAATCCGTTCGAAAGCGGCCACCAATCGGCAGTACTCCTTTCCCCCTTTGTGCATTCCGAAGGTCTCCAGCATCTCCGCAGCGGTGCGGAAGCGAATGGTTTGACTCTGTTGGCGCACGGCTAGGGTGGCCAGATAAATTGGCACGATACGGTCCTGGCCAAAGGGCAGCCCGTAGTTCGGATGGCCCGTGATTTGTAGAACAAAGTCGCCGTTGCGCCGCTCGTACAGCATCTCGCCAGCGGGCGGCTTCCGCACCGGCAAGCCACACAGCACAAACGGTCTCGAACTGAATCCCACGTTCTGTTTTCCTTCCTCGCGCTTCAAACGCACCACGCAAGTGCCTTCGGCTTGCCGCAGTTTCTGTTTTGAAACCACTAGCCCTGGCAGCATTCGTTTTAAGCTGGCGCCAGCGGACTCCAGGCCGCCGGTTCCACCTGTGTCGTGCCCGAACGCACGTCGGGCATTTAGAGTTTGCAATCCTCACCTCGCGTCAGCGCCAGAACTGCCTGGCGCGGTTGGGTGAGAGGTCCCAAAGGTGCTTTTGCTGGATGATTGAGAAGGGCTTAGATCGCCATCGGCCCGCTTACTGCGATTACTGCTTTAAGGACCGATTTGCCGTAAGTTGCTGAGACGCCATTCACTTCTATGGTCAAGATTAATCGCCATGGACGCATTTGTTCTTTATTGACAAACGCCAGTTGGCTTCCCAAGCTGGACGCCGCGGGTTCGATCCCCGTCTCCCGCTCCAGCCTCAGCCAAAATGCCCTACCTCGATTAACCTCGTTTGCGAAACACACCTATAAAATCGGCGCAAAGCTTAGCGGCTTCCGCCTTCCGTTCCGCGACCTCACTCTGGACGTATTCCTCGAAGTGGGTTCGCATCCCATGACCTTGCTGGTCGGCAATGATCTTGGGGTCTGATTTCCGCCGTTTGTGCAGCGTGGAGTGTGACCGACGCAGCTCCTCAAAATTGATCCAACCGAGACCTGCCGGCCGCAGCCGCGGACGCACGTATTTGCCCAGCAGGCTTTCCGGCCAAATCGGCTTTATCAATTTCGAAGATGGAAACACGCACGCCGCTGGATCGTTCACCGGTAGGCGTGAGATCCAGGATTGCAAGCGCTCCATGATTTCATCGGGGACACCCACAATCCGGTCGCTCTTGGGTGTCTTCGGCGGCCCATAGGAACCCTTGTAAAAACTCCGTTCGATATGGATACCGTCTTCCGCCATGTCGCCACACCAGATCGCGAACGCCTCCCATTCCCGCATTCCGGCGAACATCACCAGATCGAAACACAATCGTTCCCGTTCCTCCAGCAACGACCAAGCTTCGTCGTACTGTTCTAAAGTGGCGATCCGTTTCGGCGCGCTCGGCTTTAACACCTTCGCCGGCGGTTTCAGCCCTTCACTGACGTTGTTTGTCAGATAGCCTTCGGCTATCGCGGACTTGCAAATGTCAGTGAGATAGAACCGCAGATGGTTCAGCGTTTGGCGACCGAGCCCCTGCTCCGCTTTCTTCTTCAAAAGAGCGCGCAGCAGTGCGGCGGTTAGTTCTTCGAAGCGAACTTCGCCAAGCTCGGCAACGATGTGTTTGCGAATCTCGCGCATACTTTCCTTCGCGGTATTCTCGCGCCATTCTCCCGTGTCAAGTTTGATCGGGAAGAAGACGTCTTCAACGAATCGCTCGAACGTTTCTTCTCCGAGATTGCGAAACGGGTTCTGGTTGAGTGGGCGGACCACTTCGTCCCGCATCATTTCAGCCTGTCTACGGCTGATCTTGTTTTTCGGCCCCAGCGTTTTCGTGGTCTGCTTGCCAGGAGCGTAATAGAACTTCACGACCCATCGCTTCCCATCGGGCGATTCACAAAGTGAACCATGCTGATACCTCCTCGTTTTTCGTCTTTTGCTCATCAACGCACTCTTTCCGTGCGTCTCCGAAGCGCTTTGCGAACTCGATTTGACAACGTCAGGCGGCGGAAAGTCGTTCATTTTCCCGCTGCCATTGCTCCAAGGAGGCTTTCATCACGACCCATTTGCGTTTGGCGACCTGTACGGCCGGCAGGCGAGGTACGCCGTCGATTTCGCCGCGGCGCAGACGATGCGCGGTTGCCTTGCTGCAACCGATAAGACTTGCTGCCTCGGTCAGTAGTAGCCAGGAACGCTGATCGGGCGGCGGCAACGACGTGCGAGTCCGTCTCTCACGAGTTCGAGCGGGCGTTCGAAATCGATCATTCTGAGTCGCGGTGGTGTTTAACGTTGCCGTAATTGCTGGCAGATTCTGCATGTGTCCCTCTGTATATAAGGGATTCGCAGAGACGGTTCTCGACAGAATTGAGTGATTTTTTACTGGCGTTCTACCGGACTATCTCGCGTCCAAGCCCGGAAGGGAAAATCTCCCAGGTGCCACATTCCGATGCGTGACCATTGACAGATAAGCCGACGGTTTGGCCACAAAAGCGTCTCGGACGCAAAACTCAGAGGAATACGCGAGCAAAGCAGGCTGCAGAACGGTCACTCACCGGCTTGCGTTTGGTCAGTCAAATTTTTGCACCTGTGCTGATAAAATCACCCACAAAGCAGTTTCCGGCGTTCTTTCATTTAAGTGCATCTTTCAGATCCTTCGGTAGCTGCCAGAACGACCCTTTCCTTTTGTGAACCCTGCGCTGAATCGAAAGAAGGTCTGGATTCGCAGTATCGAAGTCAATCTCTTCGGGCGAAAGCTCGGTAGCATCCCGGAACCGGTTCAGATGCTCGACCAGCTCTTTTTCGCCGGTCGGAAGCGATTTAGATTGCCTCGGCACTTGATCAACCGTGTGCTCTTGGTTCGGAACTGGCTCGTCAAACAGGCGCTTTAGTCGGTCGGCCTCCTCCTGGCGCAGGATGCCGAAGTGATGGTCCCACAGCCGTGCAACAAGGCAATCCGCATCTTGAGGAGGGGTCCGGGCGAACTTTAGAAGCCCCATTTCTTGTTCTTGTTGTGGTGAAGCCTGATACCGCTGTGCTAACCGCTGAAGGTCGGCTTTGAGATCGGCTCCCCAAACGAAACTCTGGTCTGGACGCAATAGATAAGGCGCACTTCTGCGATGCAACTTGTCGGATGACACGAAGATCATGCACAGCCGAAGGTACGAAAGGTACGCGACATCCTGCCAGTTAGATGCACGATTTGTGGAAATCAGGTTGGCCGCTAATGCGATCTGGAAAAACAGTTCGACCTTGAACAAGTGGGCGGCGAAAAGTGCATGTTCAGGTAAAGGACGAAAACCCGATCTCTTCCACTGTTCTGCAATGAATGGCTCAGATTCCGGTGGCAACCCGAGAGTAAGCACCGCCAGTTTCAATCTGTCCAAGGGTCTATCAACGCTGTGAAGAAATTCGTCTGCCAATGTCCTTACCTGTTCAAGAGACTTGCACGTCTGCGGATTGATGCCCATAGCATTCATACCTGCTGCGACAGTCCTCAAGTCGAGCGCAGTAAGTTCGTCTCGCCATGCCTTCGCAAATCGGCGTTCTACTTCCAGGAATTCACCAACTTGCCATCGACGAAACGCTTTCGCTTCGGGACGCTCCCGAAAAACCACGCCTCGGCGTTCGTCAACCTTACGCCTTGCCGCCGAGTACTGGAACTCTTCCATCCATCGGGATGTCGTGCCCCATGAAACTAGCGAGGCACAACTCGGTGTGGTGAGCACAAGGGATGCCGTGCATTTCGGGTATCTTTCGGGCAATGATTCCAACCTATTGCTCTGGTGTTCGCCCTTGACGTACGGCTTTTTCGAAATCGGCAAGGGTCTCGACGTAGAATAGCGGGCATATCACGGCGATGAAGAAGTGATCGAATATCACTGATTCATCGACCGTGAGCGATTGAAGAAATGACTTGTCGAACAGGACTGTCGGCCCCATGAGCGGTCTCCGCTGGCGCAACCCATTACCGTGAGCGGCTCTTTAAATCAAATCGTACTTCCACAAAAAAGGTTGCAGAAAGTTCTGTCTCTGTTGGCGCGCTACTATCCCGATTCGGGAGATTCCGTCACATACGGGTCCGGGGCGTTTATCTTGAACTGCGGCGGTCGCCGCCACTGTTCCAGCTTGCCTTTCCGCACGACACTACGCAGCAGAGGTTCGTCTCTGGCAATGACGAAACGCTCACTATTGGCCGCTACTACGATGTTGGTGTTTCGCAAGAATTCTTTGTACGCCACGCCACCACGCGTACGCTGTCCATCACCATAGAAGCAAATGGCAGTTTTGCTGCTCAATGGTACTACTGTCGAAGCTCCGGGCGTCAGGATATCGTATCCCTGAACTGAGTCATCGAAGAACGGCGGCGGCACAACCGTGAAGGGGTTGTCACATGTGATGAAAGCATGGCCTTTCGGAGCCGAGAGAATTTCCCAATTAAGCCGAAACATCCCTTGCGCCACTTCCAGAGCTAGCGACATCATCATTTTGATATTGTTCTGTCGGGGATCTTAATGTCGTACCGGTCGTCCCGGATCATCTCAAAGATCTCGTCTGCCGAAACGTCCGTCATGCCCTCTCCGGTTTCGTGCTCGTATTTCCGCATAGATTCCTCGACGGCTTCCAAAGAGACGTGTGTTGCCTTTGCGGCAAGCGTTCGGCAAGCACCGGATTGACTTAGGCGAACAGATTAGTTTTCGGATTGAGGGGGCTTGCGACGGCGACGCGGAAGATGTTCGAAGCGGAAGTGGCCGCGGATGTTGCTGGAAAAGTACTGGCCTTTGGAGTCGGCAGCTAGGAAATCACGATACTGCTGTGGCGAGAAGTCGAAATAACGATACCGTTCGCCGCTACGAAAGAGGAGATCAAGAGTGCGCTTGGCGCGGCGATATACGGCTGCAGTGAAGACGCTCGAGTCCAAGCGGAACCAATGCATGGGTGACCACCTGTTTCCATTTTCGCTTGCTAGCGGCTAGGCGCCGTGGCTACGAAGGAAATGAAACACTAAGGCCGTCGGAGAGAGTGCTATTGCTGAAGGACGGCAGCGTTAGATTCCAGGGCAGCAGTTCTGTGATGCGGTTCACGGGATGATCTGCAACGCGTGTGAGTACCTCCGCGCAGATATAATCGTCACGGCTGTCTCAGATTTCCGAGATAGCCGCGTAAGCGATTCTTTCAACCAGCTCTGCAATGAGGTCAGCAGAGGCCGGCATTGAGTTTGCCGTTCTCGCCGGCGTTCATCCGGCGAACGACCGCGAATCTCGCTTTCGATGACATACAACGAGCCGATCCGTTCCAGCGCTTCGGTTGTAATCGGTGATGGATGCGCCTCATGCAGGTCAAAAAACTTGCGCCGGACATGCGCCCAGCAGCCTGCCTCCTGAATGCGGCCACTGTCATACAGCCGGTTGAAGCCGGCGTATGCAGCCGCCTGGAGCGTGCCATTGAAATCCTCGAGATACCGGTGTGGATGCTCTCCTCTGCGATCCGGCGAGTAAGCAAACCAGACCGCCTGAGCTGCCGTGTCACCGGCCGGGCGATCATCACGAACGTACGTCCACAAGCGCCCTTGTTTTGTCTTCCCCTGACCTGGCGCCAAGACTGGAACCGGCGTGTCATCGGCGTGCAGTTTGCAAGCACTTATGACGTACTGCCGCAGAGCTTCATGCAAGGGCTTCAGCAGTCCGCCGGTTGGCACCCACCCAGTCAGCGAGTGTGGAACGCTCCAGTTCTACGCCCTCGCGTGCGTAGATCCCGGATTGCCGATACAACGGTAAGTGATCCGAGTACTTCGAAACGAGAACATGTGCCAGCAGCGCTGGGGCCGCCAAGCCGCGTGCAATCGGACGGCTGAGCGCTTCCGCCTGTACGATGGTGTCACATTTGATGCAGCTCAGTTTCGGTCGAACATGCCGGATAACTTTGAATCGGGCGGGCACGTACTCGAGCACTTCCGAAACATCTTCACCGAGTTTGCTCCAGTTGCCGCCGCATGCCGGACAGTGCCCAGCTGTCCAGATCTGGCAGCGGCGCGACAGGCATGTTCAAACTATGCCATGCTTTTCAGAGTTAGTCAGCAGATAGCAAGAACATTTTCGTGTGTTTGTGTTGTAAATAGTCAGACAGCCATTTCCGGTTTCCCTGTGCGTGCCGGCTGCCGCCAATCGATCCCTTCCAACAGCATGGATAACTGCGCGCGAGTCAGTGACACGATCCCGCTCTCGGCTTTGGGCCACACGAACCTTCCACGTTCTAACCGCTTCGAAAACAAACACAGACCATCGCCATCCCACCACAGCAGCTTGATCAGGTCGCCACGCCGGCCACGAAACACAAATACGTGGCCCCCGAAAGGATCTTGCTCCAACACAGTCTGCACTGCCGCGCTCAGTCCCGTGAATCCACGCCGCAGATCAGTGACTCCAGCCGCGATCCAGATCCGTACGCCCAGTGGCGGTCCGATCATCCCGCCAAGGACTCCAACACAGCACGCACAGTAGTCGCATCCGCACTTCCGTCGATGCTTACTCGTGCTCGCGCCAACTTCGATGTGAATGGATCCGCTTTGCTTGCCCTTCTGCTTCGAAGCGTGGCTTGTCTCATCTACCTCGACAGCATCGGCCACGCGCACCGCCAATAACCGTGGTGCCGACGCGTTGCCGAGCAGTCCGTTCCGGTACAACCGGCGCCATTTTCCCGACCTGGCTGGGATGCACGCCATATGCCTGGGCCACTTCGGCAACGGACGCCCCGGGCTGCAGCGATGCTTCAGCGATTTGCCTCTTCTCCTCGACTGATCGCCTACGCCGTTTCACTTCGCGTGTCCGCTCGACTGCCTCGCCCTGCTGATTGGAACTGCTGCTCATCATTCCTCACCGGCATCCGCCAGATGCCTCTCCGAAGAATGATTCATTCCGTATGTTCTTTCAATACGGTTCAGGCCGGACGCTTACAATTCTACTGCGCTGCAGCGATTTCCTAGCGGGCATTATTCGAACACTTTTCAGCGGCCGTCATCTCGGCCGCAACTCTCCTCATGCTATCCGGGAGATTCGTCCCAAATCCTGCTTCAACCTGCTCAGCGTATGCGTGCGCGTTCTCGCCCGATAACACAATGTGCTGGGTCAGTTTCGTCCTGCATCCGGGCAAATCGTCAAACCTCCATTCGAAGGTGAGCGTTGCCCGGTCGAGTTGCAATTCAAGGACGAATGACTTAGCGGGCAAAACCTCCCGGATCCGCCACTGCAGAGGCTCGTGGCCTGACAACAGCGTTGTTCCGCACGAGCCCGCTTCGAGAGGACCATTGAGGCGAAATTAGCAGGTGGATCGTTCCAGTTCGCTACGTCGGTCCGGAAACTGCCATGCGAAGTCTGGACTGACGTCTGCCTCGACGGAATACTCCAACTGCAAAGCGATTTCAATCATCAATGCTCCGCGGAAGAGCCGCCGACCTGCTGCAGATACAGAGCGCCAACGTCAGAAGCGCGGTATGGGTGAAAATTGGGGCTCGGCAGAACTGGCAGAGGGCGTAGCGAAAATTCCCGAAAAGGTCTCGCATCGCTTCCATGTCCTCCGGCAACGGCACCGTTGTCGTGCGCAATAAAGAGGTGCCGTCGAACGGTCCCGCCGCCTGCAGCGCCAACGAAAATAATGGCAATGTTGAGCGCTCACTGACAACGAAGACGACTGGCAGCCTTTTTGCGCCGGACTTCGGCTGGAACCATCGACCGTCCCTTACTTCGAAGGCCAAGTAGTACAGCGGATCTCCTAGGGGTTGAACATCGGTGCGATCCTACAACCTCTTGAGAAACGCGATCAAGGCCGCCTTGTCATTGCCGGACAACTTGAGCCCGAACTCATGCCCTTTTATGGCTCGATTTTTTACTCCGTAGCCCTTGAATCCGGTCGGCACATAATCATCCCGCAAGCGGCGAGGATCAAACCAGTCTCCCAGAGTGGCCGCCGAGCCGTTATGTTCGAACGGACTGCGGTACCGGACACCTCGCAATGACGGCACTTTGTAAAAACCGGTCCCGCGGCGAGTCTCTATTGTCAGGTGCGGGTCCGTCCCGATCGGTACAAGCAGTACATCGAAGCGCGTCTTGAGATCCTCGGAAACCCGGAAACCGGAAACCGGCAGGAGCTTGTTATTTGCATATAGCGGCGGTGGATGACACGCGGCACATCCTTGCTGTTGGAAAATCTGTTTTCCCTGGACGGCTTCTGCTTCGAACGGATGGGGATTGGCCGGCGGCTTCAGGGAATAGATGTAAAGCGCCAGCGCATACAACTGCTCATCGCTATAACGCTCCTGTGTGGAGGGATCCGGCAACTCGCGGAATTGTTTGCCAAGCGGTATAAAGCCGTCATAACTGGCCAACAGGTCGGCACCCTGATCCAGTGCCGCCTACCGCATGAGGTCGCCGATGCTCCGATGACGTATGAGCCCTGAGCGATCAAGATAGTGGATATCCTTGATACCGATCAGATTCGGAATGGCGGGTGGATAGAGAATGCTGGAGCGCTGCCGCGCCAGCACTCCCGGAGGAATTGCTTCGTGCATTCCTGCCATTTCGAGCAGCGATCGATTCAGGATTTCGGCTTGCGGGCCGCTGCGAACCCACGGCGTCCAGAGTTCCTGATGCCACATGGCACGGTTCGATCGTAGAGCTTCTTCGCGCTCCTTCGCACTGCCGCGCTCCCATGCAAGCCGCATTCCGAGGCCGATAATGCGGTCAACAGGGCGGTTCCCCTGGGCTCCGACGAGCAGGGGGCCGGTATCTGGGCTGGAAGCAGCGATTGCGGAATGCCGTGAGGACAATCTCGGCCTCGAGCCTCAAGCGCGAATCGTTGATCGAAGGGGACTTCCCGGGTACATATCCGCTTGCGTCAAGAGCACTACGGGCGGCCGTTCCAGTTCTCGTTCGACAGTCGAGGTTAACAGCGTACGATCACAAGAGCTACCGCCGGTACAACAATTGCGCCGTACCGACAGGATCGAAGAACCTTTATGAAAAAGAATCAGATCGGAATCGTACCCGAGGCCGCAGCATCATCTCCGATTACCGGAATGATGAAGTCGAACTCTGTCTTCACGCGGCGTGAGATGCTGGAACTGGCCGGCGTGGCCGGACTTGCTACTTTCACCGGTGTCGCCACAGATGCGGTCGCGCAGACTGCACAAAGGCGGCCGCGCATCGCCTGTCTCGTCAGTTATTGGGGTCTCCCGACCTCCCATGCCGACTGGATCGTAAACAAGTTGTTAGATGGCTATTGGTGGCAAGGCGCGCACACTCCTTCGCAGGTCGAGGTGGTTTCCGTGTACATCGATCAGCTTGATACAAGCCTGTTAGGGCAGAAAGTTTGCAAAGCGAAGAACATTCCAATCTTCAAGACAGTGAAGGAAACAGTCACACTCGGGCAGAAAGAACTCGCTGTGGATGGTGTTGTCATCGTCGCAGAGCACGGGAATTATCGAACCGATCTCAAGGGGCGCTGGCTCCTGCCGCGCTGGTGGATCTATCACCAGGTCATTCAGGTTTTCGAGCAGAGCAAACGCTCAGTGCCTGTCTTTAACGATAAACATCTCTCCTACAGCTGGGACGAAGCCAAGTGGATGTTCGACAAATCGCGTGAACTGAAGTTTCCCTTAACCGGGGGATCCTCCATACCGACTTACTTCCGCAAGCCCGAGATCGAACTCGCGATCAATACCCCCATCAAGAACTCCATCGTGGTGGGAAACGCTGCAGATGAGGGAGCCATCTTCCATTGCATCGACGTTCTCCAGGCCTTTGTCGATCGGCGAAAGGGCGGTGAGACAGGCGTCAAGGCAGTGCAGTCTATCCGGGGACCCGAAACATGGGCGTGGGTCGAACGCAATGCCTGGGCCGGCAACCTGCTCGAAGCAGTGCGGAAAAAATTCGACCTGAAGCCGGGACATTTTCAGGAGGGCCGGCGGCCAAACGTCTGCATTGTAGAGTACAACGACGGAAGCAGAGCGAGTGTTATCTCGGGCGAGGGTGTGGGTTGGACTTACGCCGGCGAAATCGAAGGGCAGAAACAGCCGACGATTGTCTCAATGCTTGGCTGGCCTGGCCCCATCTCGCAGTACCACGCTGCGAACGCCCATGAGCACTGGATCATCGAGATGATGCTGACGGGAAAAGAACCGTTCAACGCGGAGCGGTTGCTTCTGTCCACCGGTATCGTCAACTACTACATGGAATCGAATTGGGATAACGGCCGTTACTCTGCAGCCGGACGCCGCATCGAGACACCGTTCCTGGACATAAAGTATCGCTCCACACACGGTCCACTCTTCGAATCCGGGCAGAGGCCGCCGAATACTCC
The DNA here is from genome assembly GCA_000381625.1 of Bryobacterales bacterium KBS 96. GTDB lineage: Bacteria > Acidobacteriota > Terriglobia > Bryobacterales > Bryobacteraceae > KBS-96. Next base: position 2,301,356 of record KB906767.1, on the reverse strand, counting down.
CTACATCCGGGGTTTTCAGTCGTAGGCGCTGTTTCCTGGCGGCCTGGATTTTTCGCCTTTTTCCAGCTTCGTCCGGGTAACGCGGCGGCGTACCGCCAAGCAACGATTCCCGCGCGGAGGCAGCGCGAACATACGGCGGCGGCCACAGCGGTGCGCGATACCTCAGGATGCAACCCGCCTTCCCGTAAAACGCCACCGTATAAGATGTGCCCCGCTCACCCCTCGCCCGCCGCTTGCATCAATGCCCGGTTCCCCGTGCACACCACGCATTCGCAGACGCGCCGCGCCTGCAGCCCTTATGCCGCGAGTTGACGAAAACGTCCCAGCGTTGCCCGTCGCCATGGCCGGGTCGAGAATTCTCAATCCGCTTGTTCGCGACTATATGTCGGAGCGGACTGCCCGCACGCAACCACATTTTCTATTAGCAGTCCCGTGCTGACGGCTCGTCTGCCCTGTCCGACTAGCGCGTTTTGCGCCGCAGTTCAGGGATACAAGCCGACTTTACGGTCCGTATTTGGCTGACACTTTCCCGGAGCTTAGCCCAGAAGCACGGACGAATGTATTTTTCAGCGCGGTGACTACTTAGTGGCGCCTACTTATAGTCCTGAGAATCAGCGGGTGGAACCGCCAGTTTCCGGCCTGGATGCGCTCTAACATGAAAAGGTTGGGAGTACAGGAGCGCTGCCTTACGGCTCTGGGCATACTCAAGGCACTCGGTGCATTTGGACTGCTCGCAGATATCCGTATTCCGCTGATCGGAGTTGCCGCCGCGGCCGGCCTCGTTCTGTTCTTCGTTGGCGTCATTGTTACGGTTATGCGTGCCCGCTGGTACGCGCACTTGCCTTATCCGTTCGCTTGGCTCCTGCTTGCGATTGGCTCACTGGTTTTGCGGCTTCGCTCAGCCTGAACACGATTCGTAGTTGAGCACCGTTCAGGATATGTCCAGGATCACCCGCAACCCGGACATTGGAGGATCGAGGCCGACTTCCCGTTCCGTAACTGGCCAACACTTCTCCAACGTGCCGACTATACGGCCAAGCGGATGTTACCCCCAGAACGAATCCTTCAAAGCCGCTTTGAGGTAATCGCCACTCCTCAAGCGAGTGAGCGAAAGGTTAATGAATCCTGTGGCATTTCATCGCTTACCTGAAGGCACTCCGATTTTTTCAGCTCGAGGGAACAAATCGCCGGAAGGCCTCGTCCTATTTGTGAGTCCTATATTAGGGAACAACAAATATGACAACCTCACCGGATCGGGAATGGAAAAAAGGAAGCGCCGAGCTTCTGGTCTTGTCGTTGCTCGAGGATCAGCCGCGCCACGGCTATGACATTTCAAAGCTAATCCAGATCCGATCGGGCGGCGTTTTGCGGTTTCACGTCACCTCCCTTTATCCACTGCTGTACCGGCTGGAGGATCGGGGCTGGATCGCCAGCCGTTGGGTGGAAAAACCGGAGCAGCGAAGACGGCGTTATTACAGCTTGACCCCGGAAGGGCGAAAAGTGCTCCGCTCTCAACGAAATAGCTGGAAGGAATTCGTCGCCGCCATGAGTTTGGTTACGGGGGTCGAACATGCCTGATTGGAAGCGTATCGTGCGAGATCGGATCACGTCATTGCGCCTGGAGCCGACCGCCGAGTCGGATCTCGTCGAGGAATTTTCGCAGCATCTCGAAGATCGCTATCGCGAACTACGAAGCGGCGGCGCAAGCGACGAAGAAGCATACCGGAATACCCTCTCGGAGTTGGATGATTCGTACCCGCTGCGAGCAGGGTCGGGAAGAGCGCAACGCATGGCGAAATACGATCCGGTGCCGGCCGGCGAGGCAAGATCAGGCAGCTTAGCAGTCAGCAACTTTATGGAGGTCGGGTGGAGAGACCTACGCTATGCCGCCCGCATGATGCGGAAAAACCCGCTGTTCGTTGTGTTCGTGGTGCTGACGCTGGGTTTCGGAATTGGCGCGAACACGACCGTTTTCACAGTCGTTAACACGCTGATTTTGAATCCCCTCCCGGTTCCGGACTCCTCCGAGCTGGCGGCCGTTGGTTTGATGAAAGCGCGGAGTACGTCAAACGCGAGCGCGCCCCAGCCGCTCTCCTACGCGGACCTGAAGGATTATCAAGCTCAGAACCGAGTCTTTCGCTCGCTGGCCGGCTATACATCTTCGCGGCCTGTCACATGGCAGGCGGCTGGCACTTCGGAGGGAATGTTCAGCGAATTGGTAACAGCCAACTACTTCTCGACTTTGGGCCTCACGCCCGCCATGGGCCGCTTCTTTTTGCCTGATGAGGACACCACCCCTGGCGCGTACCCTGTTGCGGTGATGAACTACGGGACTTGGCAATCGCGCTTCGGCGGTGCGGCTGACATTGTTGGCAAAACCCTGCGGCTCAATCACATTGTCTTTACCGTCATCGGTGTCGCTCCGCCCCATTTCATTGGAGTGAATGGACTTTTCGGTCCTGACTTGTGGGTACCGGCAACTATGGCCGAACAGTTATTGCCGAATGAGATGCAGGGTGCGCTGAGCGATCGCGGCAAGGCGTTTTTTCAAGGCGTGGGGCGGCTCAACCCAGGTGTCAATCTGGCCCAGGCACAAGCTAACATGACGGCCGTAGCGGCGGCTTTGGCACGCGAATATCCGGCCATCGATGAGGGCCACGCGGCCGTGGTAGTGCCCGTCCGTGATGTTCTGTTGTCCAATACCGGCAGCACCTCCACGCAGATCCTGGTCGCCGGCGCCGGATTGTTGATCGTGGTTGGAATCGTTTTATTGATCGCGTGCTCGAATGTCGCGAATCTGCTGCTTGCACGCTCAGCGGCAAGGCAACAGGAGATGGCCGTCCGCCTCGCCATGGGAGCAAGCCGCCGCGCGCTGGTGCGTCAGCTCCTCACCGAGAGCGTACTTCTCGGGCTGCTCAGCGGCGTCGCGGGCATTTTCATCGCTTATGCGGGTCTGCATCTCTTATTCGGAGCTCTGCCCTCATCCGCCAATTTCGTGACGCCCAAGCTCGACACCACCGTCTTCGCTTTTGCGCTGGTCGTGTCTCTCGGCACGGGTTTTCTGTTCGGTACCATCCCCGCTCTAAAGGCTTCACGTACCAGCGTGGCGGAAACGCTCAAGGAAGAAGCTCGCACAACAGGCAGAAGCCGGAAAAGGGTTACACTCGCAAACGTTCTGCTGGTGGGCCAGGTAGCATTTTCATTTCTGTTGCTGGCGACTGCCGCGCTGTTCTTGCGAAGTATCGCGCGGGCGTACGATACGAATCCCGGCTTTCAGACCGCGCATCTTGCGGTCTTCTTTACAAATCCGGCGCAGGCCGGGTACGGAAAACCGCGGATCAAAGCATTCGGCAAAGAGGTTCGCGAGCGCGTGGCCAGAATTCCTGGCGTCGAGTCCGTTTCCTGGGCGTCGAACATGCCGCTCTGGGCGCGCAGCGTGAGTGGATTGCAGGTGGAAGGCCATCAACCACGATCGCAAGCAGAGAAAATCTCGACGATTGTCGACACAGTAGACACGAATTATTTCGAAACCGCTGGCGTGACGCTCGAAAGCGGGCGCGAGTTCTCGAACTTGGACCAGGAGAACTCGGTGCCGGTGGCAATTGTCAATGAGAAGATGGCGCACGATTATTGGCCGGGCGGAAACGCAATAGGGAAGCGCATTCAGCTTCCGGGCGAGAAACACATGCGGCAAATTGTAGGCGTAGCGCGAAACGCCAGTTACACCAATTGGGGAGAGCCGCCCCAACTCTGCGTCTATGTGCCTCTCGAACAGAACTATGGTGGCGTGATGGCCTTGTATGTGCGTACCCAGGGAGATCCACAACAGATCCTGCTTCCCGCTCAACGCGAAATCCATTCCGTCGCGCCGGAAATTGTGATCAGCAGTCCGCGAACCGGGCGCCAAATCGTCGACGGAGGATTGTTTGGGCCCAGAATGGGCGTTGCGTTGCTGAGCGTGTTTGGGCTGCTGGCGCTGGGACTGGCAAATATCGGATTATACGGAATCCTGGCCTATTCCGTCAATCAGCGCAAACGAGAGATCGGATTGCGCATGGCATTGGGCGCGACCCGGGCAAGCGTGCTTCGCCTGATTTTGAAGCAAGGTATGTCGCTGGTCGTAGCAGGCGTGCTGATTGGCTTCGTGGCGGCGCTCCTGGTCGGGCGTTTGGTGAGCCGGATGCTGTATGGTGTGAGTCCAGGCGATCCCATCAGCGTAGCGGGAGCGGCAGTGGTGCTGCTGGCAGTCGCCCTGTTGGCCTGTTATCTCCCGGCCCGTTGGGCAAGCCGCGTGGATCCTTTAGTGGCCTTACGCGAGGGCTGAACCCAGTATGCAATAGCCGGTGTAGACGCCGCCGGCGTCCTGGAACGCCCCGCTGATTGCGATCCCGCGACCAAGCAGTTCTTTGCGGGCGGCCTCAATATCGGAGACGATCAAGTACAGACCCTGGGCGGAGCCGGGTGCAGCGGCGGTGACGTTCTTGCCGAAGATGACCGAGCAACCCGAACCTGGCGGGGTGAACTGCACGACGCGGAAGTCGGCACGATTATCGAAGTCGGCGTCGAGCCGCCACCCGAGCCTGCCGTAGAACTCCTTCGCCCGGTCGACATTCGAGACGGGGGATGACGACTATCTCAAGCTTCTGATCGACTCTTGCGGCGCGCGTCCATAGTTACCTCCCGGATACTCCAGATGCTGCCGCCTCGCGATTATTCCGCAAAACCGTATTGGCCATGAAACCATGTACCAGCGAGGCGATCTCGTCTGCTCTTGTGTCGAGCGCGAAGTGTCCTGCGTCGAGTATGTGCACCTCCGCGTTTGGTACGTCCTTGCGATAACGTTCGGGCTCTCCGAGATCGAACGAGAGATCGTGCTTGCCCCAGAGGACCAAAAGCCTGGGTTGCGTCTTTCGTAGCCAGGCCTGCCATTTCGGATAGGAGTCAACATTCGTGCGGTAGTCATAGAAAAGATCGCTCTGAATCTGCGCCTGTCCTGGTGCGTTCAGAAAAGCGTATTCATCCGTCCACAGATCCGGGTCATAGAGCTCAACGTTAGGGTCGTCTCCAACATGGCGCGTCTTTGTTGTTTCAAGCGAAAGAAGATTTTTCCGTAAGGCCTCCTCACGTGCCGGCCGGTCTGCCCAGAAGGCGCGGCGAGTTGCCCAATTCGCTCCCAGACCTTCGTTGTGCGCGACCGCATCCTGGACAATAAGGGCCTCGACGCGCTCGGGATGCGCCAGCGCCATGCGAAATCCGACCGGCCCGCCATAATCTTGCAGTGCGACAGACCTAACCTCTCCGTGAAGTGGTCCATCACGGAAGCAACGTGATCGAATGTGTAATCGAATTGCTTCGGATCGGGCCAGTCACTATGTCCGTAGCCCGGGTAGTCGGGCGCAACGAGGTGATAGGTGTCTGCCAATCTCGTGAGTAGCGGTTGAAACATCCGCGACGAAGACGGAAGACCGTGCAGCAATAGAATTGTAGGAGCATCTTTCGGCCCCGCTTCTCGATAAAAAACAGAGAGTCCATCGACCTTTACTGTGCGATAGAACATTTGCTGATCCATTGCTTTGTTCTCCTTGTGGATATCCATTCCCGAATGTGCGGCCAGCACAAGCGCTAAAGCGATCGCGATCATCTGGACACCGCTACGCAACTATGCCTCCCCGGCCTGCTAGTCAGAGATTTCAAAAATAACCTCGAGCTCAATCGGCATGCCAAGAGGAAGGCTGGCAACGCCGATTACGAGGCGGACCGGTATTTTGTCGACACCGAAAATACTTTGAAACAGATCCGACACAGCATCGGCGACCTTCGGCTGTTCGAGGAAGTCGCCCGACGTTGCTACAAATACTCCGAGCCGGACGACCCGGCTGATTCGGTCGAGCGAGCCGAGGTGCTGCCTCGCCGCGGCGAGGGCGCTCAAACCCGCCGTATAGGCAGCATCTCGCCCAGCATTCAGGTCGAGTTCGTTCCCAAGCCGGCCAACATACTTTGCCTTGTGTCCGACAACTGGAAGCATTCCGCTCAGGAAGAGCAAATTGCCTGTCTGTAATGTCTCGACGTAAGTGCCAAACGGCGTTGGCGCAGTCGGGAGTTGAATACCGAGTTCTTTCAAGCGGTCTTCGGCTTCGTGCAGTTGCGAAATATTGGCGGTTGCCATAGCGCTTACCGGCTCCTGTTGCGATTAAGCCAGAACGATCTAAGCGAATCTATTAGACGAAGGTATCGGTTGGCGCCCGTGCCTTGGTCTGAGAAGCGGATGTCAGTCCAAGTCTCGCGGCCATGTGGACCAGGTGGGGAAGCGAATCGGCCTTCATCTTCCGCATCAGGCTGCCGCGATGCGCCTTTACCGTGATCTCGCTGATACCGAGTTCGCCGCCCACCTGCTTGTTCAAGAATCCGGATACGACCAATCTCATCACTTCACGTTCGCGGGGAGTCAATAACACATAAGCCTCGCGAAGGGCGCGCAGTTCGTTCTCATCAGCAAGCGCGCTCTCGCTGCGCTTCAGGGCAAGCCGGATCGCATTCAGCAGGACGTCCGGACTAAACGGTTTTGTCAGGAATTCAACAGCTCCGGCCTTCATCGCCTGGACCGTCATGGGCACATCGCCGTGGCCGGTGATGAAGATGATAGGCATATCGCATCGCTCTACTGCGACACGCTCCTGCAGTTCCAGACCGTTGAGACCTGGGAGAGAAACGTCCAGGACAAGGCAGCTTGGAACAAGCGCTCGGGGATGTTCAAGGAACTCCTGAGCGGACGCGAAGGTCTCCGGCTGCCAGCCCGCCGAGAGGATCAGCAGTTCCAGGGATTCGCGCACGGATATGTCGTCGTCAACAACGAACACGATTGGTGTGGCGGGCGACATGGGGTGGCGCTCCATTCAATGAGCATTGCGCGAATCACTTATTGTATTTCGTGTCCGCGCCGGGCGTAACCGCCGATCCTTCAGTTCACTCGCAATGCGGCTTTCAACGCTTCGAGCAACGCGGTGTCGCTGAAGGGTTTAAACAGGCATTCCACGGCGCCCTGCTCGAGCAATCGTGGCCGTATGTTCTCGTCGCTCCGTGCTGTTATGAACACGATCGGGATCTCTTGATGGCGAGTCTTTAGTTCCCGTTGGAGACCGGGCCCGCTCATGCCGGGCATGGCGACGTCGAGGATCAGGCACCGGGTCGTGCCGACGCAATCGGAATTCAGGAACTCTTGCGCCGACGAGAACGTGCGGGCATCAAAGCCAAATTCCTTCAGCAAATCGGGTAGGGATTCGCGCACGGACTCGTCGTCATCGACGACGGACACAAGCGAACGTGGGATTATCATAAGTTCTTCACAACATGGTGAGCATCTATCCCAGCCGCTGTCCGGATCATGCCGGGATCGCCGGCGCCTCCCATACCCGCGGGCCCGCAAGGAATAGAAAATGAAAACGTAGCACCCGGTCCGTCGTTCCGCGTTGCCCATAGACGGCCGTTATGACGCTCAATGATGGACCGGCTCACAGAAAGCCCGATCCCCATACCCTCCTTCTTCGTCGTATGGAACGCCTCGAAAAGCTTATCCACGTCTTGCGGAACGAACCCGACCCCCACGTCCTTCACGCTCAGACGCACGTGATGGTCTCCATCCGGTTCGGTCCTGATCAGCAACTCTCTCGGCCGGTCCTCGACATCGACCATTGCGTCAGAGGCGTTCCGGAGCAGATTCAGGATCACCTGTTGAAGCTGGACACGGTCCGCCAGAACAGGTGGGAGTGTGCCGTCAAGCTCCGGCCGCAGAATGACACGGTTTCGCTGAAGCTCACTCCAGGTCAGCGCAATCACCTCCCGCGTAGTCTCAGTCAGGTCGACCGATTCAACGATGAGGTCTTTTCCTCTAAAAAGGTCGCGCAAACGTGTGATGACTTCGGAAGCGCGGTTGCCGTCGCGAATGGTACGCCGCACGGTTTCGCGAGCGCCCTCGACATTGGGAGGGTCCGATGCCAGCATCCGCGCGCACGTGCTTGCGTTGGTGACGATACCGGCAAGAGGCTGGCTCACTTCATGCGCGATGGACGCCGTCAACACTCCCAGACTCGTGACTCTGGTCACATGCGCCAGCTCCGATCGTGCTTGGGCGAGCGCCTCTTCCGCATGACGGCGCTGCGTCACATCCTGTACTGCGCCCGTGTAGACTGAGCCACCGTTCTTCTCTCCGGTTCCGTGAGCAAGCCAATGCAAATACTTGACCGAACCGTCTGGCATCAGCAGACGGTGCTCGAATTCGAGATCACCAGCGCCCCGGCGCACCCTGTCGACCATCTCACGCATAATGTGCAGGTCGTCGGGATGGATTCGCGTTGCGACACGCTCCAAGGTTATACGAAGTCCCGGCTCAAACGCAAAGATCCGGTATAGCTGCTCGGACCACGTGATTTCATCGTTAACCACGCGCCATGAAAAGCTGCCGATTCGAGCAAGCTGTTGGGCTTCCGCGAGAAAAGCCTCACTGCGCTCCAGTTCTCTTTCCTCGTGACGGAGCTTTTCTTCGGTCAGCCTACGTTCGATAATTTCCTTTCTGAGCTCTTCATTGGCTTTTGCAAGTTCTGCGGTTCGCTGCGCCACACGTTGGTCGAGCTCTCGGGCGACTTGCTTCTGCGCGCTGAGCACACGTGCCTGCTGCAATCCCATAGCCGCCTGATTTGCAGCTACCTGGAGGAGGAGTTTCTCCGTTTGTTCCGGGAAGCCGGGCCTCTCGCACCCTGCGACCACGATGCCAATTTCACCGTGGGCGCCCAGTCGGGCTGACGCCACGCAAAATTCTTCGGTTCCAATCGATACGCGCGCGCTAGGGAGCCATTTCAGCAGCGCATCCCCCAGCGACGCATCCAGCGCCACTCCGAACTCTCGTGCTGGGTGCATTGACTCCAGCAACTCAGTTCCCCGCATCATTTCAATCCACGGCCCGGCGTCCGGATCGTTCAACCGCACGAAGACGAACGCAAGCTGGAGTATCCCGAACAGCGCATCCAGCAAAGTAGCGACTATCTGCTGCGGCTCGCCGCCCGCCCACAGAGCGGGAAGTGCCATGATGCCGACCAGATCGTTCAGACAGCCGCGCAATCGTGCTACTTCCTCCGTGTGAGTTTCGAGCATCACGTTCGCCTCAGACCGTGACGCGTCGCACGGTCTGCCTCCCTTTCCGCGCTCGAAATTCGGGCAGAAACCGCTCTGGCGGGACAAAGAACGGATTCTGCTGCAGGATTCCGCCGATGATGACGACCGGATGTGTTCGCATGATGTCGATCACGGCGTCGCCGCTGAACTGCGCTAAATGGTAAGTGCAGATGACCGCGTCGTCGTGATGGCGCCAAACCTCGTTGACGCGGGATTCGAACTCAATCAGGTTATCCAGGTGAGTGCGGCCCTCCGCCGCCCAGTCCATGCGGCAGACGATTCGGCTCAGCGGAAATTCACCCTTAGCGTTACCGCTGGCTGCCTGCTCGAATACGTCCAGCATCCGATCCTGGTCGAAGCGGCCGTCTCGAAGATACGTCTCGGTGCTCGTTCGAAGATCGAATTGGCGCCGGTGCTGCGCGGCCGCGGTATCGATTCCCGCCGCGCTGAGGCGCCGCAAGTGACCTGCACGCTCATCCGGGTTGACGACATGGATGGCTTTGTCGCCGCGTTCGAAGCCGTCCTTGATAAACGGCAGCAGCACGCGATATTCCTCATCGTCGCTATTGAACAACGCGCAAACGTGGCGTACTTCACCAAGTTCAGAGCCGGCAAGCGAAATTGGCGGCACAGATGTTTTCATGCGATCTCCCGTCTGGATCGTCCGCCTGTTCGCGCTGTGCCTGAGTTGCACCTATCGGTAGAGTGGGCTATTTCAAGCTCGACGCCTATCAGACCTTGGTATTGATCCTTTACCATCGTCCGATACTTTAGTCCAATTGTTTCGGCAAGAAAGCTCTGGCGTAATTGCAACTGGCTGACAAACTCAGCCCACGAGCGTAAAGGAGAAGATAAACATGAAAATACTCATGGTGCTGACATCCCATGATCAACTGGGCAACACCGGCCGCAAGACCGGCTTCTGGCTTGAAGAGTTCGCAGCCCCGTACTTTGTTTTTAGGGATGCGGGCGTACAACTGACCCTCACCTCACCGAAGGGCGGGCAGCCGCCGCTCGATCCGAAGAGCGATTTACCGGAAAGTCAAACACCCGCGATGAGCCGGTTCAAGCAAGACGCGGCAGCTCAGAAGGCACTGTTTCAGACGGTCAAGCTTGCCGAGGTTGAATCGGAAGATTACGATACGGTCTTCTATGTGGGCGGGCACGGTCCCATGTGGGATCTTGCAGAAAGCCAGGTTTCCATCGCTCTACTCGAGTCCTTCTACAATTCCGGCAAACCGATCGCTCTGGTCTGTCATTCTCCTGGCGTGCTTCGTCATGTGATGCACCAGGGCGCGCCACTAGTAAAAGGAAAGCGCGTGACTGGTTTTACGAATGGCGAGGAGGAAGAGGTGCAACTCACGCATGTTGTTCCGTTCCTGGTCGAGGATGAGTTAACGCGACTGGGCGCCATGTTTGAGAAACTTCCCAACTGGCAGCCTTTATCCATTGTTGATGGCCGACTCATTACCGGACAAAACCCGCCGTCCTCGACCATCGCAGCTCAAAATCTCATGAACGTACTCGCTGCGGAGAGTGCCGCCTCGGTGTCTACTTAACTTCGACGCGGTCATCGGCCCGTCCCCGTATGTGTGTGCCGGCGGCTGCTCAGAGCGAAAGGTCATTTATGTCGGGCAAAAAAACAGCCATCGTAACTGGGGCATCGGGAGGTATTGGCGCGGGTTTAGTCGATGGACTTTTGAGAGAAGGCTACAACGTGGTCGCGACGTCTCGTGAGCCCAATCGAAAGGCGAACATCTCAGGCAATCTAGTTCTGCTCAATGGCGAGATCGGCAAGCAGCAAACTGCCAGCCAGGCGGTCGAAGCCGCAATCAACAACTTCGGAACTGTGGATCTTTTGGTGAATAACGCCGGTATCTTCCTGACCAAGCCTTTCACCGAGTTCACTACCGAGGACTTCGACGCCCTCATCTCGACCAATCTGCTTGGCTTCTTCTACATCACCCAGCGCGCGGTAAAAGAGATGCTGAAACAAAAGTCGGGATGCGTGGTGAGCATCACGGCCGCGCTTGCTGATCGGCCGATCAGCGGCACGAATGGGTCGATTTCGATGATTACGAAGGGCGGGTTGAATGCAGCGACCAGGAATCTCGCAGTCGAGTATGCAAAAGATGGCATCCGTTTTAATGCCGTAGCTCCCGGCGTCGTGGATACACCAATGCACCGCAACGGTTCCGGCGAATCGACCTTGGACCCGGCTATGAAGAAGGCGACGGTAAAGGATATTGTGGATGCCGTGTTGTACCTGGCACAGGCGGATCATGTGAGCGGGGAGATTCTCTATGTGGATGGCGCCGCTCCGGCTCGTCGTTGGTAGGTACCCATGCCACGATTGCTTTCAGTGAATGTCGGCCTTCCGCGCGACGTGACGTGGAACGGCAAAACTGTCCGGACTGCGATCTGGAAGAGTCCGGTTGCGGGACGGCGAATGGTGCGCAAGCTCGATATTGACGGCGATGGGCAGGCCGACCTCGCCGGCCACGGAGGAGAGCAGCGCGCCGTATTCGTGTATCAGATGGATTCCTACCCTTACTGGCAGCGGTTTTTAGGCCGCAACGATTTTACTTTCGGCCAGTTCGGAGAAAACTTCACGGTGGAGGGAGTTCCTGATAACGAGGTCTGCATTGGCGATCAGTACCGCATCGGTAATGCGGTTTTTGAAGTGACACAGCCGCGGGTAACGTGCTACCGCGTCGGCATCCGCATGAATGAACCTCGTATGGCAGCGCTTCTCGTAGCACATCACAGACCCGGATTTTACTTTCGCGTGTTGCAGGAGGGAGAAGTTGGTGCGGGTGACGACACTCAAAAAATCAGTGACGGCCCAGAGGGAACCAGTGTCGCCGAGATTGACGCCCTCCTGTATTTGCCCGGGCACTCTCGCGAACAATTGGAACGAGCGCTACGCATTCCTGCACTCAGCAAGGGTTGGCAGAGTTCGTTCCAGGCGATGCTGCAACAGGACTCGAGTTCCAAAGCTGCGGTTGGGAACCCGGGACTCGCCTATGAAGAGCAAGCACCCGCATGGCCCGGCTTTCGACAGATGCGAGTCGCGAATATTAATAAGGAAAGCGATAGCGTAACTTCCTTCGTTCTGTCGCCAATCGATGGGGAGCGCCTTCCTCTCTTCCAGGCAGGTCAGTTTGTTGTTTTGCGGTTGCATCTGGACCCGGACAAGCCGGCAGTTCTTCGCAGCTATTCGCTGTCTGATCTGCCGGCAGCCAACCATTTCCGCGTCAGCGTCAAAAACGAATTGAATGGGGCCGGGAGCTCATTTCTGTGCAGCCGTACGCGCGAAGGCGATGTGTTGGATGTCAGTGCGCCGCGCGGAACCTTTACTCTGCTTCCCAACCAGAGTCCAGTGGTTCTCCTGAGCGCTGGGGTGGGCGCAACACCCGTGATGTCGATGCTGCACACACTTGCTGCTGAAAGGTCGCAACGAAAGATCTGGTGGATCTATGGCGCGCGCAATAGTGGCGATCATCCATTTGCAGAAGAATCGCGTTCATTATTACTGAAACAGCTCTCTCGCGGACGAGGATACATGGTGTACAGCAGGCCCGCTGCAGTTGACCGTGCGGGCATAGATTTTGATGGCACCGGGCACATTGACATCGCTTTGCTGGAGAGAATTGGCGTGTCAAAAGGTAGCGACTTCTATCTGTGCGGTCCACCTTCGTTCTTGCAGAATATGCGCGAGGGGCTGCGAAACTGGGGCGTGCCCGGCGGGAATGTGCACGCGGAGATCTTCGGTTCTCTCGACGCTATTACCCCGGGTATGGCGCAGATTGATCACACTCCTCACCTGCCAGAAGGTCCGCCCGGCTCTGGCCCCCCAGTCTCATTCGCGCGTAGCGGTATCGCGGTTGCTTGGGATCCGAAGTTCGCGAGCCTGCTTGAACTGGCTGAGGCGTGCGACGTTCAGGTCAGATGGTCGTGCCGGACTGGAGTCTGTCACAGCTGCATGACTGGTCTGATAGCCGGATCGATTGTTTATGACCCTGAGCCGCTCGAGAGACCTGCTCCCGGGAACGTGCTCCTATGCTGTTCCCAACCAAACGCAGATATCACTCTGGACTTATAAAAAAGCGGAAGGAATCCAATGCGTTCTGACATTGTGCCCGGAGGCATTTTCCCTGACTACCAGCTACCCGATCACTCGGGCAAAATGCGCAAGCTCAGCGAGCTACAGGGCGAGGATCCACTGATCCTGACACTCGCGCGCGGCCACTATTGCCCAAAAGAACACCAGCAGCATTTGGAACTCGCCGCCTTCTACCCGAAGATCGCGGTGGCGTACAGTCAGATCGCCACGATCTCGACCGACGATCACCATACTCTGCAGGAATTCCGGGGCATCTATCGGAGCCCAGTGGACATTCCTTTCGGACCCGGACCGAACGGTTCAGAAGGATCTGGACATCCAGGAGTACACCGACCCCGAGCACAATCCGATGATCCCGCATACTCTCGTGCTCAAGCCCGGCCTCGTGATCTACCGCATCTATAACGGCTACTGGTTCTGGGGCCGCCCGTCGGTCATCGATCTCTGGCACGATCTGCGCACCGTGACGAGCGAAATCCGTCCGGATTGGGATCTGAGCACCCCTGGACTCCGTGAAGCGTGGAATGCCGGTGACCTCTCGCGTTTCCACGGCTGGGAGAAGCATGCCGGTGTGGAAACGCCCCCGAGTGCACAAAAGAAATAGCAACCGTGAGGTGGCAACTCAATCTCAGGAGATCCTCGTGATGTTCCCGCAACTCGCCCGCTTCACTGACCTCGGCCTGCTCCTGCTTCGCCTGATGGTAGGCCTCGTTTTCATCACCAGCGGATATAGCCATCTGAGGGATCCGGAGTCTCGATCGAAGAGCATCGAGATGTCGAAGGGCTTCACGATTTTTCTCGGGATCGCCGAGGTTGCCGGCGGCTTGGGAGTGGCCGTTGGCGTTACTCACGCAGTTCGCCGCTTTCGGGCTGATCGTCCTTATGCTGGGAGCGATCCAGAAGAAAATCTTCTCCTGGCACACGGGATTCTGGGGAGAGAAAACCTACGGCTGGCACTACGACCTGATGTTCATCCTGATAAATCTGGTGATCGCCTCCACCGACGGTGGACAGTATCTGCTGCTGAAGTAGGTTAGAACGCGGCCTGATCCCAAGCATCGACCGATACTTTCGTCCAATTGTGTCGCTTCGAAATGTCTGGCCTAATCGCAACTGGACAGCAGGTTTTAGTCAGCGAAAGCGAAGGAGATCAGGCATAAAAAAAATGAGTAAACGCGTAGTGGGGTTTATAGGAGCGGTTCTTCTTGTGGTCGCAGCGTTTACGCTGGCCGCCCAGGACAAATACAGTTTGAAAGTGCCGGGCGGGCTCGCGTTTGCTGAGTTCAGGGGATACGAATCATGGCATGTTATCTCCATCAGTCGAAACCCGAAAGTTATGGCTGCTACGGTTGGCAATCCTGCGATGATCGAGGCCTACCGAGCCGGTATTCCCGCAAACGGCAAGCCTTTCCCGGATGGGGCGAAGATGGCCAAAATTCATTGGGCCCCGAAACAGAACAAGTTCTTTCCGGATGCGTCGGTGCCGGACCGCTTGGTGAATGTGGACTTCATGGTGAAAGATAGCAAGAGATTTACGGATAGCGGCGGTTGGGGATATGCGGTGTTCGATTACCATGCCCGTTCCGGTACGTTCAAGCCCGGCACCTTAGCAAACTCCCCACCTCAGAGAAACGACGCGAAGTGCGGGTTCGCGTGCCACACGGCGGTAAAGGCGAGAGATTACGTTTTCACCGATTACGGTCCCAGGTGAACGCTACGCCAGCGAACATTTGAAGGCGCTGGCCGCAAATGACCTTGCACAATATTCGGTTCGAGTTGTGGAGGTGAGAATCTGAGAGCCGTTGCAGATGCGGAGGAAAATGGCTTGGAGCGTAAATTGATGACCGAATCTTCTGATCTGCGGATGACGAGCATTCCACTCAACGCTGGAGCGCGCCATATGCCTGCCCTCGGCTTTGGCACCTTAATTCCCGACCTGGCCATAACAATAACTGCGACCAGAGAAGCGCTGGAGGCCGGATTTCGACACTTCGATTGCGCGGAACGATACCGGAACGAGCGTGAGGTGGGCGATGCGTTGCGGGCAGGACTTGCCGCTGCGGGGATTGCACGTGAAGATATCTTTATTACCACAAAGTTGTGGAACACGAATCATCGGCCCGAGCGCGTCGCACCGGCTTTTGAGGCGAGTCTGGACAGACTAGGGCTCAAATATCTGGATCTCTATCTCATTCACACTCCATTTGCGTTTCAACCGGGGGACGAGCAGGATCCGCGGGATCAAAATGGCAATGTCCTTTACGATCGTGGCGTGACGTTGCTCGAAACCTGGTCGGCGATGGAGAGCCTGGCAGACCGTGGCAGATGCCGGGCCATCGGACTGTCTGACATCACCTTGCGTGAACTGCTGCCTATTTACGAATCCGCAAGAATCAAGCCAGCTGTGATCCAGGTCGAAGCACATCCATATCTGCCGGAAACGGAACTTCTGGAATTCTGCGAGGAGAAAGACATTGCGTTTTTGGCTTTTGCGCCATTGGGTCACGGAATAAGGCCGGGGCCGCTCGAAGATCCGGTCATTTTGGCAATCGCCGCACGCGTCGGAAAGACGCCGGCACAGGTGCTGTTGGCATGGGCGGTGCAGCGTGGCACGGCTTTGCTTACCACGCCCACCACTGCGGCTCGCGCCCGGGAGAATCTCAACATCTCCACGCTTCCGGAAGACGCATTTGACGCAATTAATCGGATTCAGACTAGACAGCGGTTCAACGAAGTAGTGAAGACCGGCAGCCCGGGTTTCATTCCGCAAGGTAGATGATCATGACGCCAAAACCGCACCTGGAGCAGTCTGTGCAAGAGGAACAAATACGTCAAGCTCTGAATGCGCACTGGCGCGCATCAGCAGCTGGCGATGCAAACGCCGAACACGATATTTACGATGACGATGCCGTTTGCGATTATCCTCAGTCAGGTGAACGAATCCTCGGGCGGAGCAATTTGCAGGCCTTGCGGAGTCATCACCCAGGCAAGCCGTCGGGTTTCAACGTCAAGCGAATTCTCGGAAGTGGTGATCTCTGGATCACGGAATACACAATCACCTATCAGGGACGACGAGCATACACAGTGAGCATTATGGAGTTCCGCGACGGTAAGGTCGTGCACGAGACACAGTATTTTGCGGATCCCTTCGAGGCCCCGGCCTGGCGGAGCCAATGGGTTCAGCGGATCGCGTGACGCAGCATTGAGGCGACATCCAAGATCCCTGCTTTTTCACGAGCGAGGAACGCTGCTGGCGCCGATCTGCTGCAGCATGCCGAGTTGATCTGAGCTGCCTCACCGCTCAACCATTTTGCCGTCACGGAACTTCGAGATTTGCAGCCCGCGGATCTTCACCTTTTTTTCCCGTCGGCGCAATGCCCATCAGCGGGCCACCTTGTGTTCCAGTAAGTGTATACGCAAACGCGATAGCCTCTTCATCGGCAACAAGCTCTGCAAGGTCCACCTTCATATCGGGGAAGGCTTGGCGCATTTCGGTAAAAAGAGCCCGATATCCGTCCGCTCCGGGAGCCTGTCCCGGACCGGGATCGTGGTCGACACAATCCGTTGCTACCACATCGCTGAATAATGCGTAATTTCCTGTATTCACCGCTTCCGCAAATTTGCTAAGAGCTGCCGCGTTTGCCTCTTTGCTCATTCTTTCCCTCCATTCCGGGAGAAGTTTAGCACTGTTTCGGGCGAAAACGACATAGTGGCCAGAAGGTATCATGGAACCCCGGGTATGGCCTGCGCGAATGCGCCTGGTTTCGCAATGATCAGCAGAGCGGCTGGCGCTGCGAGCGGACGTGTTGTGAATGATTAAGGGTACCCCTCGCGTTCTTTCCGGTTTTTATTGACATCGAAAGTTGCGCGCGTCCTGGGTGTCACCGGTTCCGATGTACTGAGCGTGCGTTGGATACGCACAGAGGGGGCGGCTCCGCCCGGGGAATGTCTTGCCGGTAGCGATGACGAAGTCAGGTGCAGCGCCTTTCTCGACCCAGTTGACGATTGCGGTAAGCATGTCGAAATGGTCGAGCGACGGGCCGCCGCCGCAGTGTGCCATTCCGGGGACAAGGAAGATGCGGCTCCATTGTGAGGCCTTATCTGCGCCGCCATTTGCTGCCGTGAGCGAATTGTAATAGCGGAGCGTGTCGAGTACCGAGAACCACGGATCGCTGTCGCCGTGAAAGAAAATGAGCTTGCCGCGGTTCAGAGAAAACGTCGAGAGATTGGTGGACACGGATTCGACGAGCGGATCGGAGGCATGTAGCGCCGCTTTATCGACGTCGAGCTCTGTGGCGGTCGTATAGGGGCCGAAAAGACCGTTCTCCCCCAGGGCGAGCAGACCCGGTACTTGTCCTTTCATAGTGATACCCGCGTCGTAGAGGAAGCCAGGATAGACCTGGGTACCGTATGCGTTCTTCGGTCCTGCGAAAGCTTTCTTGATCGCGGCAATTTTTTCTGGGGCGATACAACCATCGCCTTGACCGGCTTTGCAGGCAAGAACCGCCGGATCGAAATTGCAAGCGAGCGGATCGAAGATCATACCGTCTGCCGCACCGTCCTTCGCATCGCACTGCTTCATCAGCGTATCCATGAACAGCTTGCGATCGGCGTCGGTGAGGAATTTGTCTATCTGCGGTTTGCCGGAGACGTCTTTCGGCGCAGCCTGGTTGTACGCCACGGGGATCCATTGGCTAATGGCAAGATTTGACAGGCCCGTGCGCATGGCCGGGTCGCCGGAAACGATTCCGTTGAACACGGTGGGATAACGCTGTGAAAGGATCATGCCTTCGCGGCCGCCAGTGGAACAGCCAACGAAGTAGGAGTAAGCCGCGGGTTTGACATAGTACTGGGCGATGATCTGTTTGGCGACTCCGGCGACCTCGGCATTGGCGAGGAAGGCGAAGTCAAGATACGCCTGCTGGTCGCGCATGAACGAAAAGTCGAAAGCGCCGGTCTTGGCCTTGTGTCCTGTGTTGGTGCTGGCTACAGCAAATCCGCGTGAAAGCCCCGGTTTGGTGCCGGCATAGCTGGCTCCAGTTGGATAAGCGACGAAACCGTTACCGCCCCCGCCGCCCTGCATCATGAAATCGCCGTTCCACGCCTCGCTTTCCGGCAGCGCGAGGGCAAAGCCGATTCCGAACTCCTCGCCGTCGACGCCTTTGCGCTGATTGATGATGCCGTCAACACGGCAGTGCGCGGGAAGAGGTCCGATAGAGGGAGCGCCCGGATAAGGCGGCGGGATGGTCTTTCCCGCAGCAATCGGTTCGGCTTTCGTGATCTCGATGCCGCTGATCTTCAGACCGGTCAGTTCGGCGCACCGGTCAGGCTGCTGAGCTTCCGCAGTCGCGAATGCCCAGAAGAAAGCCGCCGCCAGTAACATTCTTAAATACGCCATTGTCTGTTGCCTGCTGCACCGCATAAGAACAAATCATACAAACGCTGAACCGACCCACCAGGCGCCCGGATTTCGTCGGCGCGCTGACTCTCATCCATCGTGAATTACGATGTCCATAATTGGAGAGAACACGAGCATGCGACTGATTCGAGCGCTGATGCTATTCGCGACGAGCCTATGTTTTGCCCAGGATTCAGATGATTTCAAACCCGCTACATCGAACGCCCTGAATGCGCAATATCCGCGCGTCGACAGCAACTCACGGGTTCAGATTCGGTTTAAGGCGCCCGACGCGTCTAAGGTGAGGGTTAATTTCTGGAGCGGTCCGAAAGCCGATATGGAGAAGCAAGCGGATGGATTCTGGACATTCACCACGCCGCCTATAGCTCCCGGGCCTCACTACTACACGGTGATTGTAGACGGGGCAGAAGTGAGCGACCCTGGAAGCACAGCCTATTTCGGCGGAAGCAAATGGGCAAGCGCAGTGGAAGTCCCGGAAGCGGGTGCGACATATTATCTGCCGCAGGATGTACCACAGGGGCAGGTGCGCGAAGTTTGGTATCACTCGAAGGTTACCGGCACATGGCGCCGTGCTTTGGTGTACACGCCGCCGGCGTATGACACACAGCCCACGGTGCGCTACCCCGTGCTTTATCTGCAGCACGGTGGGGGTGAAGACGAATCCGGGTGGACGCGCCAGGGCAAGGCGAATTTCATTCTCGACAATCTGATTGCGAGCGGGAAAGCGAAGCCGATGATTATTGTCATGGCGAACGGATACGCGCGGCGCGCCGGCCAGCCTGCTCCCGATCTCGCCGGAAAACCGTTCAATTCGCCCGAAATGAGGAAAGCGATCAAGGACATGATGTCGGCGTTCGAAGACGATATGACGCAAGCGCTGATCCCATTCATCGACTCGACATTCCGCACCGTATCCGATCGCGATCATCGCGCGATGGCCGGTCTTTCAATGGGCGGCATGCAAACCTTCCACGTGACCTTTGACCATCTCGAACTGTTCTCCTACCTTGGCGGATTCAGCGGCGCTGCCAATGTGTTTGCGATGGGAAACGGCAAACCCGATATGACGACGGCGTTCAATGGTGAGATGGCTAACCCGAACGCGTTTGCCCGGCGCGTGCATCTGCTGTGGATTGGAGTGGGGACGGATGAGCCTGAGCGGATGAAGCAGGGCATCGAGCAACTGCACGCGTCCCTCGACGAAGCGAAGGTCCAGCACGTCTTTTATGAGTCGCCCGGCACCTCCCACGAATGGCAGACCTGGCGTCGCGACCTGAAGGACTTTGCACCGCGACTGTTCCAGCCGAGCCGCCAGCAGTCGCTCTCAGCACAGCGGAAATAGCGTAGCTTAGCTACAGCTAGCCCGCAGCTGTGCGATGATGCGATGCTTGGTGGGCACAGGTCGTGAGGCTGGGTTCAGTGAGAAAGAAGCAGTCGAGATCAGCGGACACAAAACACGCGCCGTCTTCGACCGCTATCACATTGTTTCATCGCGGCGTCTGAAGGAACTCGGCAAAAAGATGGAGGCGCACCTAATAGCACTCGACACTATGGCGCTAGACGACGGTGCTAGACAAAATCAGGAGGTTCCGCAAGATGTTGAAAACAATGGTGAGCCGGCCGGGACTCGAACCCGGGACCACCGCATTAAAAGTGCGATGCTCTACCAACTGAGCTACCGGCCCATGGTGTTCTATGCTACTGAAAAACCGGAGCTTCCCGTCTTCAGCTTTCGCTGGACTGGATAGCTGCTGCGCCTTTGTCCAACCGCTTCGCGTATGCGTGCACACTGTCGAAGCAAACGTGTAGCCCTATGCCTGAGGTTAACATGGGCTGTTTTGCCATGCATCCAGGAGCTACCGTTTCTCACAAACCTTTCCTTGTGCGTCGATTGGGAGCGGCAGAAGTCCCGATGCATCGGCGTGCGCGGATCGCTTTTGATTCCCAGAGCGCCACTCGACGGTTGCTCCGGGCGTTAGGCCCGAGAGGATCGTGATTGTGCGCGCGATCTGCTTCGCTTCGATGCATCCTTTCGGGAAAGGGAGCAAATTCATTCTGCCGAACCTTGTCGCCGAATTCCGGACGTTGGCCGGGCACTGCACGGACTGGAACTGCCCGCGCAGAATGGCGATCCAACAGGCGTCCGCGTCCCAACTCGAACGCGCCAGCAAAAAACCGCCGGCGTTCTCATACACCCAGGGATCCATGTTGTAGTATCCGAGGCCAGGGAGATAAGGATCGGCCAACAGGAATTCGTAGGCCACGCCCGGCCCTTCGCGAACCATCTTCGGATCTTCCATTGCCCAGCCTTGGACAAATGAGGAAGCCTGAAGATTCGGGTCCAGGTTCACCATCATGAGACCGGCAAGCCGAGTCCGCCAGTCCGGTTTTTCCATCTGGGCGGGCTGTTGCGACAGGAGCAGGATTGTGGGCAGGTCGGCGAACAGCTTTGCATCGTCCTGGCGTAGATCCGTGCGGAAATTCGTGTTGACGGCGTCGAGAAATTCGTAGAGCCCGTAGAGATCGCGGGCATCTAGCCGGGGATCGCGCTGGACGAGCGGCAGCAGTTCTTTCCATAACGCGCGTGCCCGATCGAGCGAGGCTTTCCCGCCGGCCACCCGCGCAAAGAACCGATCGCGCGCATTTCGGAATGGTGAGCTTCCTGTTTCACGCGCGTTGGGCAGCAATGCGGTTTCTTGATCGCCGGTGAGCGCATCCCGACACCAATCGACGATCAGCGCGTTTTGGCGAACGTCCTGAACGTGCGTCAGCCCCCATTTGATTGCTTCCTGACACGATACTGCGTCGTCCGTGACCCTGGAATAGAGCGCCAGTTCAAATCCGCGCTCGGGGGACTCAGAAACCGTCTTCACGCGTTTTTCAAAATTCGTCCAGCGTTCAGTCTGGCGTTGCGCGTCGAGTTTGAGGCGGTGCAGGCGCCGCGGCGTGAGGAGC
The DNA here is from genome assembly GCA_000381625.1 of Bryobacterales bacterium KBS 96. GTDB lineage: Bacteria > Acidobacteriota > Terriglobia > Bryobacterales > Bryobacteraceae > KBS-96. The sequence goes on along the minus strand of KB906767.1, from coordinate 2,279,691 downwards.
AGGTGGGGACGTTGCGCCAAAAGAGAGATAGCGGGAGCCAAGATGAGCAGTAGAAGAATCAGCGGGCGCAATTCGACATTGTTCCACATAGGCGTCAAGAAGAAGACAGAAAACGGAAGAAAGGAGATAAATGCTGACTTACCAGGCGAGCGTGCCGGTGCGGGGATGTTCGCCGCGATTGGGGAGATAAATTGTGTGGCAGCGCTCGCAGCGGTAGATCTCAGCCCCTTCGCCGAATTGTTGCCTGGCCGCTTCCGACAGGTGATACCACCTCTTCAAATGGCCCGCGCACATCTTGTTTTTGGCGTTACGCTCATTGCAGGCTCGCATTCGCGGTAGCCGCTCCTTCACTTTGGTTCCGTCGCTCAGCGTCGTCAAAACGGAAGAGATGCGGGGCGATTGTGATTGCTCCGGCGCGGCAGCGTCAGTCATGATTGCAATAATCCGTCCTCATCACCAGCATACCGGCAGTAGCGGTTTTGCTACGCTGGAACTCTACCCCGGCTGCATCGAAACCGAATGGCGGGGAGGATCATGGCTGCGGCACGGATCAGTGAAACCTACGTGCTTCGCACTTATCCTTTCCGTGAGGCGGACCTGATCGTCAGCTTTTTCACCCGCGATCAAGGCAAGCTGCGGGGCGTCGCAAGGCGGGCACGGAAACCGAAAAGCAATTTCGGATCGGGACTGGAACGGCTGTCTCTCGTGAATTTGTCGTACTCACAGAAAGAAACGCGCGAACTTGTGAGTCTGAACTCGTGCGATCTTGTGCGCTCGCAGTTCGGACTCCTCGCGAGCTTCGAAGCGGGCGTCGCGCTCGATTACATCGCTGAAGTGAGCGATCATCTGCTGCCGCCGCACGAGGCGAACGAGCACTTTTTCCGGCTGCTGTCCGCGACTCTCGAACACATGCATACAGAACCGGAAGGACAGGTTTGGCGGGCGATCACGTACTTTTCGCTCTGGGCGACTCGTCTTTCCGGCTTTCTGCCGGATCTACGCGAGCAGCCAAAACTAAGCGGCGATTCGCGCGAAATTGCTGGACAAATGTTGCGGTCGCGTATCGGAGACTTACCGGAACGGCGCTGGTCGAAAGATACCGCTAACGATCTTCGCCGCTTTCTGGTCCGCCACATGGAGGCGCACGTGGAGCGGCGCTTTCTGACCGTGCCCGTCATCGAAGCGATGTAAAGACGGATACTAACGGATGGACTCCTACCAAGAAACAGTTTTCAAGCTAAAGAGATATTGGGCCGACCGGGGCTGCATTGTGCAGGAGCCCTACGACCTCGAACTGGGCGCGGGCACCATGGCTCCGGAAACGTTCCTGCGCGTGCTGGGCGAAAAGCCCTACAAAGCGGCCTACGTGCAGCCGAGCCGCCGCCCCGCCGATGGGCGGTACGGCGAAAATCCGAACCGGCTCTACAAGCACCAACAGTTGCAAGTCATTCTGAAGCCAGCTCCGGCCGATGTCATCGAGCAATATCTGGGCAGTCTGGAAGCGATCGGCATCGATCTGGTGAAGCACGATATCAAGCTCGAAGAAGATAACTGGGAATCGCCAACGCTGGGCGCCTGGGGCGTGGGCTGGCAGGTGATGCTCGACGGGCTCGAGATCACGCAGTTTACGTATTTTCAACAATGCGGCGGCATCGATCTTGAGGTTGTCCCGGCCGAAATCACGTATGGTCTGGAACGCATTGTCGCGTTTCTGCAGGACGTCGAGAGCGTCTACGACATCGAGTGGGCCCCGGGTTTCAAGTACTCCGACGTGCGCCTTGCCGATGAACAGCAGTTCTCGATTTACAACTTCGAAATGGCCGACGTACAGCGGTTGTGGCGGTTATTCGACGAGCACGAAGGCGAGTGCAAGGAACTACTGGCGCGCTTCCGTAAAGCTTCGGATCAGAGCCGCTTTCCGATTCTGGCGGCCTATGACCAGGTTTTAAAGTGCTCGCATCTGTTTAATCTGCTGGACGCCAGAGGCGCCATCAGCGTCACCGAGCGCGTCGCCGTGATCGCGCGCGTTCGAAAGCTGGCGACGGCAGTCGCGGCGGCTTGGGTGCGGCAGCAAAATCCAGCGGCAGAGAAGGAGGTGGCGTAATGCCTGACCTTCTGCTGGAGATTGGCGTCGAAGAAATCCCCGATTGGATGATTGAGCCGGCGCTCGAAAGCCTCGATAGTAATCTCGCGCCTGTTATGGAAAAGCTCGGCGGCGGACAGGCATGGACGGACGCGACGCCGCGGCGTTTGGTCTATCGTTCGCGATACACCCTCGATAAAGAGCCTGATGAAGATACGCTCGTGCAGGGGCCGAGCCTCGGTGCGGGTGAGAAAGCGGCCGCCGGTTTTGCCCGGAAGATGGGCGTCGCCGTGACCGAATTGTCGCCAATGGATACGGGCAAGGGCCTATATTTTTCCGTCAGGCGGCAAACGATCGGCCTGCCCGCGCGCGAATTGCTGGCGGCTGCGCTGCCCGCGGCCATCGCCGGCGTCCAATTTCCAAAAACGATGCACTGGGCCGCCAAGGATGGCATTCGATTCATCCGCCCCATCCGCTGGGTGCTGGCGCTGCTCGACGATGAAATTGTCCCGTTCGAAATTGGCGGCGTTGCTTCCGGCGATTGGACATACGGACACCGCGTCCTCGGCGGCAAGGGGCCGATTCACATCACGATCGGCGAATACTATCCGATGCTCCGCGAGAACTATGTCGTGGTTCGTGCCAGCGATCGCGAGTCGAGAATTCGGGCTGGACTTGGAGAAGGCGTGCGGCCTGACCCAGAGCTGCTGAAAACGCTCGTCTATTTGACGGAGTTCCCGACGGCGATTCGCGGCAGCTTCGATCCGCAATACCTGGCGTTGCCAGCAGAGATTTTATCGACGGTGATGCGCCATCACCAGCGCTATTTCACAGTGGAAACGCCGGCCGGCACTCTCTCGCCCGAGTTCGTCACCGTTACTAACACGGACGGCGACGAAGACGGACTGATTCGGAAAGGAAATGAACGCGTGCTGCGTGCGCGCTTCAACGACGCGCGTTTCTTCTGGCGAGTGGACCAGCAGAAGAAGCTCTCGGCGCGCGTGGAGGACTTGGCGAAGGTAACATTCCAGGCGAAGCTCGGCAGCTACAAGGAAAAGGCGGAGCGCGTCCAACAGCTTGCGGTTCAGATTGCCACCCGCGTGCATGCGGATGAGAACGTGGTCTCGATTGCGGCGCTGCTCTCCAAATGCGATTTGACCACCGAAATGGTGAAGGAATTCACTGAATTGCAGGGGATTGTTGGGGGACTTTATGCGCGGGAGCAGGGTGAAGGCGAAGCCGTTGCAATGGCAATCTACGACCATTACAAGCCCGTTAGCATGGAGGATTCCATTCCTCGCTCGCTGGAGGGCCAGGTTGTCGCTCTCGCCGATAAAATCGACACGTTGCGCGAGTGCTTCCGTGTGGGGCTGATTCCGACCGGATCGAAAGATCCATTTGCCCTGCGGCGTGCGGCCCAAGGTATGGTCAAGATTCTGGCCGAAGCGAAACTACCGGTTGATCTCTTTTCTTTTGTCGGAAGCAACGAAGAGTTGTTGCAATTTCTACACGAACGCATCGCGCATTATCTGCGCGAAGTGAAGGGCTTTCCCTACGATGAAGTGAACGCCGTGACTGCCGCGAAAGCCGGCGTGCTGCCGGATGTGCTCGATCGCCTTATAGCGCTTCACGATGTGCGATCGACTCCGAACTTCGAGCCGCTTGCGGCAAGTTTCAAGCGAATCGAGAATATTCTTAAGCAGGCGGAAGTGGGCGACACCGGCCTTGTTAAGCCGGAATTGCTGGCGCCGGGTCCCGAGCAGGATCTTTACCATTCTTTCCTGCGGGTCCGGAACGAGATGACGAAGGGTGGCAGTTACAGCGCCAAACTGACCAGCATCGCCTCGCTTCGGCCTCAAGTCGATTTGTTCTTCGATAAAATTCTTGTGAACGACCCGGATGCGGCGATCCGGCGGAACAGGTTGGCATTGCTTGCCGGCCTGTTGACGGAATTCTCGACCATCGCCGACTTTTCAGAGATCGTCACGCAAGGCGGAAACGCTCAAAATTAGAGCTGGCATTGGCAATCAGGAGATTAGACTGAACATGAAAAAGTACGTTTACTCGTTCGGCGGAGGGACTTCCGACGGCGACGGCAAGATGCGGGATACGCTCGGCGGTAAGGGCGCCGGCCTCGCTGAAATGAGCCGCGCCGGCGTTCCTGTTCCGCCGGGCTTCACGATTTCGACCGAGGTCTGTAACCTCTTCTTCGAAAATGGCAACAAGGTTCCGGGAGAAGTGGACGATCAGATCCATGAAGCCCTGAAAAAGCTGGAAGGCCATATGGGCAAGAAGTTGGGCGACGCAAACGACCCGCTGCTGTTGAGCGTCCGCTCCGGCGCGAAATTCTCGATGCCCGGCATGATGAATACGATTTTGAATCTCGGGCTGAACGATGAAACCACCGAGGGTCTGGCGAAAAAGACGGGCAATCCGCGGTTTGCCTACGACTGCTACCGTCGCTTCATCCAGATGTTCGGCGAAGTCGCGTTCGGCATCGAGATGGAGAAGTTCGACCATGCGTTCGACGAGCGCAAGAAGAAAGTGAAAGCGAAGCTTGACACCGATTTGTCGGCGCAGGATCTGAAAGCGATCGTCGACGAATACAAGAAGATCGTCAAAAAGGAAACCGGCAAGCCGTTTCCGCAGGATGCCGTTCAGCAGCTCATGAAAGCGCGCGACGCGGTGTTCAATTCATGGAATACGCCCAAGGCGATCTATTACCGCCGGATGGAAAAGATTCCGGATAGCATCGGCACTGCCGCGAATGTGCAGGCGATGGTTTTCGGTAATATGGGCGAAACCTCGGGCACCGGCGTCGGCTTCACGCGCAATCCATCTACCGGCGAAAAGATATTTTACGGCGAATTCCTGGTGAACGCGCAGGGCGAAGACGTAGTGGCGGGCATTCGCACGCCGCAGCCGATTGCGGAGCTCGAAAAAGTGATGCCGAAGGCGTATGCGCAGCTTCGCGAGATTACATCGAGCCTCGAAAAACATTACAAGGACGTACAGGACTTCGAGTTCACCATCGAAGACGGCAAGCTCTATATGCTGCAGACCCGCAATGGCAAGCGCACGGGTCCGGCTGCCGTTCGCATTGCGGTCGACATGGTGGAGGAGGGCGTCATCGGCAAGCGCGAGGCTGTGCTTCGCGTCGCCCCGGCTCAACTGGACCAACTGCTGCACCCGGTGCTTGACCCGGCGGACCGCAAGAAGTTGAAGAAAGTCGCTACTGCGAATGCGGCCTCTCCAGGCGCCGCCGTGGGCCGCGCTGCGTTCTCTTCGGAAGATGCGGTGGAATTGTCGGCTAAGGGTCCGGTCATCCTGGTCCGCAAAGAGACGACGCCGGATGATATCCACGGCATGGACGTTTCGAAAGGTATTCTGACGGCAGTCGGCGGGCTTACCAGCCACGCGGCGGTCGTGGCGCGCGGCATGGGACGGCCTTGTGTGGTCGGCGCTTCCTCCATTGAAGTGAACGAGCGCAACAAGACCATGACGGTCGCCATCGATGGCAAAAAGCAGGTTGTGAAAGAGGGCGAATGGATCTCGCTCGATGGCTCGACCGGCGAAGTTTATCTCGGCCAGTGCAAAACTAACGAACCCGATCCGAAGTCCCATTATTTCGCTGTGTTCATGCAATGGGCCGATGAGTTCCGCGGCAGCTTCGGCGTTCGTGCGAATGCGGATATTCCGCGCGACGCAAAGCAGGCGCGTCTGTTCGGCGCCGAGGGAATTGGGCTTTGCCGCACGGAGCACATGTTCTTCGCTGAGGATCGCATCCCGCACATGCAGGCGATGATTCTCGCGCGCGACGAAAAGACCCGTAAGCAGGGCCTCGCGAAGCTGCTGCCGATGCAGCGCAAGGATTTCGCCGGGCTGTTCGAAGCGATGGACGGCTTTCCGGTTGTCATCCGCACGCTCGATCCGCCTCTCCATGAATTCCTGCCGAAGCGCGAAAACCTGATGGTGGATATCGCGAAACTGCCGCACGCGGATTCGCGAACCAAAAAGGAAATGGCCGCAAATTATGGCATGTCGGTCGGCGAGTTGAAAAAGCGCCTCCCGGAATTGCTGCACCGGGTCGAAGAACTGCACGAGTTCAACCCGATGCTCGGTCACCGCGGCTGCCGGCTCGGCATTACCTATCCGGAAATCACCGAAATGCAGGCGCGAGCCGTCTTCGAAGCAGCCGTCCAGGTGGCGAAAAAGGGCAAGAAAGTGATTCCCGAAGTCATGATTCCGTTGATTGGCAACGTGAAGGAGCTCGAAAACCAGAAGGCCATCGTTGTGCGAGTCGCCGAGGAAGTGCTCGGGAAAGCTGGCATGAAGGACCTGAAGTACATGGTCGGCACCATGATCGAGATTCCTCGCGCGGCATTGACGGCGGACGAAGTGGCGAAAGAAGCCGAATTCTTCAGCTTCGGCACCAACGATCTGACGCAGACCACCATGGGCCTTTCGCGCGACGACTACACCAAGTTCTCGAAGGAATATCAAGACCTGAAGATCTTCAAGGGCGATCCGTTCGCGGCCATCGACCAGGAAGGTGTCGGCAAGTTGATCGAATATGCCGTAAAGCTGGGCCGCCAGGCGCGGCCTGATCTTGAAATCGGCATTTGTGGAGAGCACGGCGGCGACCCGAGTTCGGTCGAGTTCTGTTACCGCGTCGGCATGAATTACGTTTCGTGCTCCCCGTATCGTGTGCCGATCGCCCGCCTGGCAGCGGCTCAGGCCGCCATAGCTAGCGAAGATAAATCGGAAGCGATGCGCACGGCGTAGTCGCGTCGATTTATCTGGTGTTCATAGGAAAGCCGGAGCAGGCAACTGCCCCGGCTTTTTTGGCGGTTGGGGAGTTAACCGAATTGCCGCCCGTTCTCAGGCGTTTCTCGGACCAGAAGTGAATCCTCGCCCAAGCGCATGGTCTTTTAATCTAGGAGGGCCATCAGCCGTTTGCCCTTATGCCTGCGAATTGATGCAGCCGGTGAATTGAGCACACGGACACTCGTTTCGGGGAACGGATTGCCGTTCGTACAGAGCCGCCTTGCATAAGCCGACGGATTCTGACAATCGAAACAATCCATTCGTTGATGGGCGGCGGTTCCGTTTGGAGTTTCTCCAGATAGAATCGGGGCATATGCCCCGTTTCCCTGGAGTGGATTATGTGCAGTTCGATTCACTGTTGAGCGAGCAAGAATTGCTGGTGCGGCAAACGGCGCGCCAGTTTGTCGACGAGCGGGTTGTACCGGTGATCCGGGAGGCTTACAACCAGGGAGAATTCCCGAAGCAGTTAATCCGCGACATGGCGGACCTGGGATTTTTCGGCGCCAATCTGGAGGGTTACGGCTGCGCCGGCCTGAATAACATTGAGTATGGTCTGATCATGCAGGAACTGGAGCGTGGCGATTCCGCCCTGCGAAGTTTCGTCTCAGTGCAGGGCGCGCTTGTGATGTATCCGATCTATGCCTATGGATCGGAGGAACAAAAGCAAATATGGCTGCCGAAGCTGCAATCGGGCAAAGCGGTCGGCTGCTTCGGTTTAACGGAGCCGGGCTATGGATCTAACCCGAGCGCGATGACGGCCACTGCCGAAAAGCACGGCGGCGTCTGGGTGTTGAACGGCGAAAAGACGTGGATTACGAATGGCGGATTAGCGGATATTGCGGTTGTGTGGGCCAGGACGCCTGACGGCATTCGAGCGTTTCTGGTCGAGCGCGGCACGCAAGGATTTTCGACTTCCGACATTCACGGGAAATTGTCCATGCGCGCGTCCGTTACCTCAAGCCTGCATTTCTCGAATTGTGAGATTCCCCTGGACAATCAACTCCCGAACGCCAAGGGGCTAAGGGCCGCGCTTGGTTGCCTGACGCAGGCGCGTTACGGTATCGGCTGGGGCGTATTGGGAGCGGCCATGGATTGCTACGAAACGGCGCGTAGCTATACACTCAGTCGCAAGCAGTTCGACAACCGCCCCATCGCAAGCCATCAACTTGTGCAGGAGAAGCTTGCGTGGATGATTACGGAAATCACCAAAGGGCAGCTTCTTGCCTTTCATCTCGGGAAGTTGAAAGATCAGGACCGGGCCGAACCAGCCCACATTTCCATGTTGAAGCGCAATAATGTTGCGATCGCGCTGGAATGCGCGCGCTTTAGCCGCGATTTGCTCGGCGCCAACGGCATCATGGACGAATATCCCATCATGCGCCACATGTGCAATCTCGAAACGGTGAAGACTTACGAGGGCACCGAGCATATCCATACGCTGATTATTGGCGAGAAGATCACCGGGATTTCGGCGTACCGCTAGGCCGGGCCGCAAGGGGCACGGCTCTCGATCAGCTTGGGTAAATCCGATACCGATTGCCGGCCTGTGTGCCGAATTCTACAAATTCTCCGTTCTTGTAGACGGTGATTGGTAGACTGCCGTCGGTCCTGCTGACGCGCACCGCGTTGCCCGGCCAGGGAGGAACAATACGGGCGCGCCGGCCGCGCTCGCTGAGGATTTCGACGCCCGAGACCTGCCTTCCGTCCCACGCGGCGCTGACCAGGAATGCCCCGGTTGCGCGGAGATGGCGGAATTGCGCAGGGCCCAGATTCGTTGTGTTGGGAAACAACCGGATGACTCCCGAGTAGCTCTGCAAGAGGCATTCGTTCATCACGGCCGGTAGCGAAAGGTTCTCGGTCCAAACGCCCATGCGCATCATGAAATCGAAATCGGTCGAATCCTTATAACGGCCGCCTGTTTGACGTACGCGATCCTGGACAATACCGTTCGGCATCAGGCAATAACGTACCTGCTGCTTGAACCAGGCTAAGTCGAGAATGCCGAGCCTTGCGCGAATCAGTGGTTGATAGACGATGTCGTTGCCGCCTTCAAGGCGGATGATCCGCGCCGTTCGGAGGGCGACGTCGAGAACGCTTTTGGGAGAATCAAGTCCCACCCGGTCGCCCGGAAAAACAGGAGCAAGCGTAACGGGGATGTTGTAAATCCAGCCGGCGGGAGCGTTGGGCACATCGAGCCAGACCTCACCCTGAGCAGTATTTGTCTTTGGATAATCCGCCAGGTGAGCGTGGATTTTCGCCCACTCGGCGCGTTCGCCGGCATCCTGGTTCAAAATCTGCGAAGCCTCGAGTACCGCCTGCATCAGAAAATCGATCAGAGCGAGGTCCATGATGCAGTCCTGGTTCAGGCGGAAATCGACGGTGCATCCCCAGTTCTCGGGTGAGACCGTCGGAATCACGTGATACTTTCCGTCGGGTCCCTGCTTGACGTAAGCGGCGATGAACTGGCGGCTGCTCTCAGTAAGGGATAGACGCGCTTGAGCACTGCCTCGTCCTGCGTGTAGAGATAGTGCCACCAGAGGCTCTGCACAACCCAGGGTGTCTCGCAAATCTCATAGCCCCAGGGCGGGGCAGGGTAGGGAACAACCTGGCTCGGGACCGGATAGGCCGAGTGCGGAAAGTAAGCGCCCGGCAATTTGAACTTAGTGCGGGCGTAGTCTTCCGACATAGCCAGAAGATCCTCGACAACCTGGATATACGGAAGATGCTGCTCGACATGGTTGCTCGAAAACACGCCCCAGAAGACCTGTTGCGTGTTGTAGTTCATGTGGTAGTCCCCATGCCAGGCGGTGCCGATCTTCCCGCTGGTCCAGTTGCCGAATAAACCCGGCGCTACTTTACCCTCGCGAAGGCAACAGGCAACCCAGTACTGGTTGTGATACCACCATCTCTCGAGTTCCTTATCCTCGAATTCCACGGCGGAACGCGACCAGAGTTCTCTCCAGTAGCGATCGGAAACGTTTTGCAATTGCCCTACCGGCTCTGCCGATAGCCGTTTCGCTTCCGCAGCGGCGTGCGCGACAGTATCGGCGTGATCGCGTGGAGTAAAGAGCGCGATGTCCAGCCGCAGAGGTTGCGCGGATGGGCTTTTCAAGAATACGCGCGGCCGGTCGTCTTGCCAGTCCGAAGCTTCGTTGGCAGACTCTGTTTGCAATTGGCGCTGGGCTTCCGCGAGCCCCTCTATTCGCCACTGACCTTGCACGATGGCGTGCAGCGCGAAATTCCGATCGCGGTTCGACGCCGGAGGATTGGGAATCTCGGATGTGGGAGCAGTTGCCGGAAAGAGCTGAAACGCGGAAAACTCAGTTGAGCCGGCAAGGCTGCGCGCGTCGATTCGAGGGAGGGGCAGTTGCGCATGCGAGTCCAGGTTCGGGTAGTATGCGACCGATCGAAAACGTGCTGGCGAATCGCTCCACAAGCAGATGTGGCCAGTCCCTGTATTCACGAAAGCGTGCAGACGGACCGGTTTGCCGTTCTCTTCCAGTTCGAGCGAGAAATGTCCGGAAGAGCAGTCCAGCATCTGGCGGACGACGCGGAAGCGCGGCACGTCCCAGTGCACCCAGACGATGCCACAGGGCCAAGGCCGCGGCCACGTCTTCGCATACGATGCGGCAACCTTTTCGGTGTATTCGCGGAAGAACGGGATTTCGCGTTCGAGATAGATCATGTCGGGCTTGCCCTGACGCTTGGCTTCGTCGCTGGCGCGCTTCCATAAATCCAGCAACTCAGAGAAGGGAAGGACGTGGGAGGCGCTCTCTTCACTGACACGGATATCCCAGGAATCGGACTTGCCGATGTGCAATCCGAGCGCGTCCGGCCGCACCGTTACGCAGACGCCGATATCGCCGTTGCCGAGAAGCATGCCCTCAAAGAAATCCGGCGTCGGTAGTTCACGGACGATTTGATGCCGCTTGGCGATTTCGAAACCATTCAATTCGGTACTAGATGAAGCGGCATGGGCGGCGGCGAGGGAAGCAGCGCCGGCGGCAGCCAGAAAGTCTCTGCGTGTGTGTGCCATGGGTATGTCGACGGGCGCATGGAAATTCCGGCGCCCCCGAAGAGACGATGGTATATGAGTGGATCGCCGGCGGTCGATCTTATCCGGACTTTTCTTCCGCCGGCTTTACTCTGATAAAGAGCCGGTCCCATTTGTGATGTTTTCCAGAGGGGGCGGAACGGCCGCCCTGAAAGGTTCCATCCAGCAGACGGAGGCCGGAAATTCGTTCAACGTCCATCCATCTCCAGTTCGGAAGCTTTCCACTACTGGACCCGCCAACCTGATACGCAAGGAGCCTCAAGCAGCCTTTCTGGATTCCGTAATCGTGGGGTTCGACGATTCGCTCCCGGTCACCATAGCGAAGCCAAACCAAGCGCCTCTGCTGAATGGCCGTGCGGAGCAACTGGTCCAGCTTTGATTCGGCAGCTTGCAAGGTAATTTACACGTCCCACTCTCATTCTCCAACGCGCACTTCCGGCTCGATCCGCGCTTTGCCAGTTTTCAGAAAGTAAGTCAGGAATAGCTAGAGCTCACGGCAACCGAGACATAAGCCGCAAATTCCATCATGCATAAGGGGCAGCCGCTCCGCAGCCTTTCCTCGAAATGTGCGCTTTCGAGTGGAGATAATGCGCCAATTGCATGCAATGCAGCCGCTGTCCGGCACTCCTCAACGTGGCGTCCCCTCGTCATTTGGCCGATCTCGCGTTCGTCGTTGGTTGGTGAAGCGTCACGCGGAGCTTGCCCACCGCCATCCGGACTCTGGCCTTGATTGTACCCAAGGGTATGCCGAGCGCCGCCGCAATTTCCACGTGCGTAAGCTCGGAAAAAAAAGCCAGCTCGAGCGCTTTACGCTGCTCCGGAGGCAGCGTGTAAAGCGCTTGCCTCATCGCGCTCTGCTGCTGGCTCAACATGCTGGCCTCGTCCGGAAGAGGTCCGGAGCTGCTGATCTTTGCGTGCTCGGTAAGCGCTGAATATTCATACAGACGTCTTCTGCAGAGAATCCGCAACCGGTCCACGGCTCTGCTCCGAGTCAGTAACATAAGCCATCGTGCAGTGCTTCCACGCGACGGGTCAAACGTATTGGCCGTCCGCCACACCTGTTCATACACTTCCAGCAAAACTTCTTCCGCATCAGCCGAGTTCTTCGTGATACGGAACGCAATACCAAAGAGCGCCGGCGCACTCGAGTCGTACAGCCGGCCAAGGGCATCCGCATTACCCGCCCGAATGTCTCGAATGCAATCTCGCCAGCAGTTCTCCCGCTCGGAACCGCTATCGCCGGAATTCGGCCGACCCCGCTCCAGCATGTACCTCTTCGAGAACATATCATCTTTACGACCGTGTTTGGCTGGTAAATTCCCGAGGCGATAAAAGAGCACAGGTTGCGTTCCCAAACAATTTACGCCTTCTAAATACATCCAGATCGCTGGGATCCTCGTATTCTCCACTCAAAGGCTCTGTCCTTGAGGAGGCTACGTGAACTTTTTGAAGCGCAAACAACAGGTATCCTGCGCAACGACCGATCTGGGGACCCCAGACCGGCGCTCGTTTTTTAGGCTGGCATCTCTTGCGGGGATGGCTGCTGCGTCATCGTCGGCGGCTTTTGCCTATGACCATCACGACGGCGATCACGATCAGGATGGCGATCACGATCAGGATGATGAGGGGAGTGAATTGACGAACGGTGATCGCAAGATACTCATAGCCGCGGAGATAGCCGAGGCTTTAGCAGTCACGACATACACTAATATCATCAACAAGGCGCCCTTCTTTCCTCTCCTGGCGTCGGATGATCAGGGTTACTTACTCGCGGCCCGTCAGGAGGAGATGTCCCACTATCTGCTGGAGCAATCAGTCACCGGCCAGCCAAGCCCATTTACAAATTTCTTCTATCCGGCTCAGATGTTTGTGGATACACAAACTACGCTGAATGTGCTGGTCACCTTGGAGGATGCATTCATCGCCGCTTACTTGGTCGGAGTGCGAAGGTTCAGCACCTCAAATCTTCGAGTCACCTCCGCCAGGATTATGGGAATCGAGAGCGACCACCGGACGCTCGCCAGAGTTATTGGTCCGAATATAGATCCATCCGCCGGTGGCCCCATCGAGACCATTACCGGTATTCAGGGCGCCGCTGAATCCGTTGATCCTCCGAACAACAACGGATATGAACGGACGCTCGGCTGGACACGCATACAGCAAGCTGTAAATGCCTTGACTCCGTTTGCAGACCAGAACGCTGCTCAAGATGCGGGGTTTGACACTTCGCAAAGCTATGCGTTCGTTCCGTTCCAGCCCGTGCTGCCCTCGCCGCTCGGAGAATTCCACTCGTTCAAAGGGTAAATAGGCGTGCCACACCGAATCTTTGTCGCAGGTGGAACGGGATACATCTGAAGCCGGTTGATTCCTTTGCTGATTGCGCGTGGACAGCACGTGACCGCTCTCGTCCGGGCCGGCTCCGAAGAGAAAGCCAAAACGCGATGTGAAATGTATCTCGGAAACGCTCTTGAGGGCGACTCATTTGGTGCGCAACTTAGGGAGTACGATACGTTCATTCACCTGGTCGGCGTACCCCCCGAGCCCTTCCAAAGCGCGTGAGTTTGTGGCGGTCGATCTTCGGTCGGGGGAGGAGGCTATTCGCGTTGCTTCCTCCGCCGGGATTCGGCACTTCATCTACGTCAGTGTCGCGCAGCCCGCACCGGTCATGAATTCGGGCCGGTCGAGTGGATCGGAAGTTCTACATCGATTACGCCCGGGATGAGGAGTTACAGAGCTTCCATAGCCGGATCACTCAATACTATCCGGTGAAGCCTTGGGCGGAATTCCGCGCCGCGCTGCCGGAGCAGACTACGATTGCCGATGCTCAGAGAACATGTGAGCGCCGAGGCAAATGCGAACTCCCATTCCGAAATTTTCTTCATCTAACCATGGGTAAGCACGATCCACTAACAATGATAAACAGACTAGAGGAGAAACAAATGACGAATTCCACGGATCTTGGCGGCGCCTTTACGCTTCCCGGCTCCTCGATGACCCTGAACCGCATGAGCTATGGCGCAATGCAACTTGCCGGCCCACAGGTGTGGGGGCCCCCGCGCGATGTCGACGGCGCCGTTGCGGTTCTTCGAGAGGCGGTTGCAGTTGGCGTGAACCACATCGATACGAGCGATTTTTACGGTCCGCATGTGACCAATCAGATCATAAAACGGGCGCTTCATCCCTATGTAGACGGCCTGGTGATTGTCACCAAAGTGGGCGCTCGCGGTGTGAAGATAAGTCGTGGATACACGCTCTTTCGCGTCAAGAACTAATCGATGCCGTTCATGACAATCTCCGAAATCTCGGAGTCGACAGCCTAGATGTCGTCAACCTTCGGGTCGGAGGCGTAATGGGTCCATCGGAGGGGTCGATCGAAGAACCGCTGGCCGTGCTTGCCGAACTTAAGCGCCATGGACTGATTCGTCATCTCGGTCTGAGCAATATCAGCCCCGAGCAGTTGGCGGAAGCTCAATCAATTACGGAGATAGTCTGCGTGCAGAACCTGTATAACGTGGCGCACAGGAGCGACGATGGGTTCATCGATGACCTCGCACGGCAAGGCATAGCTTATGTCCCGTTCTTCCCTCTTGGGGGCTTCAGTCCGTTGCAGTCATCAACGTTGGATGCAGTCGCAGCGTCACTCGCGGCCACGCCAATGCAGGTCGCGCTTGCCTGGCTTCTTCAACGATCGTCCAATATACTGCTGATCCCCGGAACAGCTTCCCTAGAACACCTTCGCGAGAATCTCAAGGCTGCAAGACTACAACTTCCTTCGGAAGCGATCGCCGATCTTGATTCGATCGGCCGAAGTCCTGGGCAGGGGGAGAGATGAAAATTCCGACGTCTGTCGGACCTCCTAGCAACGAGGATTGGGTATTCGCCGTACGTGGCCGCGGTGAAATTATGATCCTCTGTTCCTATAAGTTTTGAAACACCAAGCTGGGCCAAGCCTAGCGCCCCCAAGCGAACGGCTCTATGTGTGCGTTTAGCGCTTCACGAATGCAGCGGCGAACTTCTACAGAAGCCTTTGATCTCAAGTCCAGCCGCGCGCGTGCAAACACACGGTCAATAAGACTTTTCAAGCTGGTTCGATTGATATCGTACAAGATAAAGAGCAGATGACCTTTCATTCGCGGCCCCCCATGTTTGAACTGTCGATCATCTGCTGTGCCGCTTCCACCCGTAAGCGATCCACGAACTGGCCTGGGTTCATCTTCGTCTCTCGAAGACATACGCGCGTGAAACGCCGTGGACTCATCCCGATCCGCTCGGCCTTCGGCTCATAATCTCCAGGAACCGCGCGAAATCCGATACACAGCCGGTTCCATCCGTTAATTGCGACGATTGCCAGCGTTAGGTTCATAAGCTCGTCTTCGGTAAAACATTTCCGAACCTCGTTGTAAATAGGGTCGGGAGCACGCTCGTCACTGATGAGCGTGATGGCCTCTGTCTAGAGGAGTGCCGCTCTCTCGCGATCCGAGAAGAATGGCGTCTCTTTCCAGGCATTCAGCGCGTATAGCCGTTGCTCTGTTTCGCCGTGTGCACGTGCATCTTTGCTGTGCATATCAATGCAATATGCACAACCGTTAATCTGTGAGGCGCGCATCTTCACCAGGCCGAGAAGCAGCGGCTCGGCATTCCACATTCTTTGGACGTATGTCTCAAGACTGAGCATCGCCTGGAAAGCGGCCGGTACAACTTTTTGAATATCGATTCTGCATTGCATGTCTTTATCCCTTTCGTTCATTAAATTTGGTTGATTCACGTTTCCGGAAATCCGGCGAAGCCGAAATCTGCTCGATCCAGCAACTGACGTACGAAGGAACATTGAGCAGCTCAATGTGACATCGCCGGACATGCGCCAAATATTCAACCGAAGCCTGGTCGACCAAGCGGATGTTCGCCAGGTCAATCTTCACCTGTTGATTCCGGCCCAGCGCATCCCTTAACACTCGCTCGACCGACTCGCAACCGCCGGGTGTCAATCGCCTGCAACATCGATCATCAGTACGTCAGAACTCTATCGTTGTAATCTTGAGCATTGACTCTACCTGCATCTCGGCAACTCGAGTACCAAGGGCCGCAACGCGCATCTTATTGACATAGGGTGCGTATCTATGGAAGAGCTCGAACGGTTCGTGAATTCGCGAACGTGAATTCGCGAGGCTGAGTAATGGCAGCTCGCAATGGAGCAATCTATGCCGGAAATTGATGAACCAGTACACCTCAGCCCCTACAATCTGAAGTGGCCGGCTCTCTTCGCTGACGAAGCGGAACGGATCGCCTCCGGCGTGCCCATACAAATCGCTGTAGAACACATTGGAAGTACCAGCGTTGCCGGCCTAGCGGCGAAAGCGATCATCGACATCATGGTTGGCATACAGGCGCAGCATACGGAGAGCGTGCGGCGAGGGCTCCGATCGTTGGGATACGACGACCTCGGTGAAGCTGGCGTTCCTGGGCGGCTATACTTCCGCAAACGAATACCGCACGCCTTCAATGTGCACGTGGTTCATCAGGACGGACCGATCTGGAAAAGCAACATCGCGCTGAGGGAGTATCTCCGGCACGACAGCGAAGCGGCGCGTCAATATGCCGAGGTCAAGCGATCGGCAATCGAGAGTGGAGCAACAATGCTGCTTTCGTATTCCGAATACAAACGTGAAATTGTGACCGAGTTGATTACGAGGGCGATGGATCACAGCCAAGCGAACAGGCACTAACGCTGGTTCCCCGAGGCCCGCTGGAAAAACCGATACTTGTCGATGCCGAGCCGGCGGATCTTCGATTCCAGCGTCGAGGCGGAAAGTCCGAGCCGGCTCGCTGCTCCGCGAGGACCCGCCACGCGGCCGTTCGATTCAGCTAACGCCTTGTCGATCAGTTGGCGCTCTTGCGCCGAAAGCTGATTTCCAGCTTCGTCCGATGCATTATCAGCGGCCGCAAGCGGCAGATCATCTCCGAAGATACTTGCGGAAATTCGCAACGCGCCGCCATCGGACAGAATGACCGCGCGCTCGATCACGTTTGCCAGTTCTCGAATATTTCCCGGCCAGTGATAGTGTGTAAGTGTATTGAGGGATTCCCGATCGACACGATCAATCCGTTTACCGGTGCGCTCTGCGAATCGGGCGACAAAATACTCCACCAATAACGGGATGTCTTCCCTTCGTTCCCTAAGCGCCGGGCTCTTGATCGGAAAAACATTGAGCCGGTAGTAAAGATCGCTACGGAACCGTCCCTCTGCTACTTCCTTCGCGAGATCGCGATTGGTCGCGGCAATCACACGCGCATCGGTGGAAATCGTTCTAGTGCCTCCCACGCGTTCAAACTCTGATTCCTGCAGAACACGAAGCAGCGCGACCTGCATTTCCGGCGGCAACTCCCCGACTTCATCGAGAAAGATGGTTCCTCCATTGGCCATCTCGAATCTGCCAATGCGCTGGCTCAACGCGCCAGTAAATGCGCCTTTTTCGTGTCCGAAAAGTTCGCTCGCGATCAAATCTTTCGGCAAAGCCGCGCAATTGACTTTCACCATTGCATGTTGGGCGCGCGGGGAGCGACGGTGAATCGCACGTGCCAGCAGTTCCTTTCCGGTACCCGTTTGTCCGGTGATGAGCACTGTGGTGTCACTGGCCGCGACTCGCTCCACCAGCCCACGAATCCTTCTCAGCGCCGCGGAGGCGCCGACGATTTCTTCGAACATGGCATCATGCTCGATGTCCTCCCGCAGCATTACGTTTTCTGCCTGCAGGCGGTCTTTCAGATTCCGCAGTTCCTCATATGCCAGGGCGTTTGAAACGGCAGTCGCAAGCACGCTCGACACGTCGCGCAGGATCGCCAGCTCCGGCGCAGAAAATGGCTGGACAAAGTATCGCGCGTAGTTAATGGTCCCGATGAGGCGATGGTGGACCATCAGGGGCACTTCCATCACCGTGCGCACGCCGTTGGCGCACATGAATTCCTCCTCCGAAAACTGGCGCTCCGTTTCAAGGTTTACGCGAATCATAGGATCGCCGGCAGAACACATGTGTTCCGCCGCGGAACCGTTGAAAGGTAGCGTGCGCGGCACTCGGCGATCGATCTGCGCCAGCGGCACATGAAGGGCACGCGAGGCCACCGTCTGAAAGGAATCGCCTGGAGCGATATCGGTTTTGATGGAGTAAAGCGAATGCGGGCGAACGCGATCACCCTCCACAGAAACGACCGCGATGCCGTCCAGGGGCACTTTCGGACTGAGACATTCAGCGGCAGCTTTCAGCACTGCTGGCAATTCGAGGTGGGAATTTGCCGCCCGCGAGATCTCCAGAAGGAGCTCATACGCCTCGACCGATTGTCCCATCTGCGCCATCGTCATGTCTTATTTTTCATCATCGCGAATTCGCGAGACGGCATGAATTCGTGCCGGCCTAGGGTGAGTCCATGCCGCAGAGGATGAGTACAACTTGCGATTTATTTAGAGCTTATGTCGAGCATCCCGGGTGGTTTCCTGCGTGCCCTTACCCGAGGCGTGGTGAAAGACTGGTCGTCATTCGTGATTACGCTGGTCGCATGCTCATCACTTGCGGCGCAAACGAAAACGCCTCTTCGTCTTTCGCTGGCCGATGCCGTGAGGCGGTCGCTCGCGCAAAACCCGCAAGTGCAGATAGCGAATCTCCAGATCGCCGCGTCCCAACAGGACCGCAACATCGCCCGTTCGGCTCTCCTGCCGCAGGCCAGCCTCAATGCCGGGGACACGATCCGGCGTATCAATGTAGAGACGTTGATTGGCCGTCAAATACCTGTCTTCGGACAGGCCTCGGGACCATTCCAGGCGATTACCGCGGGCGCGGCGTTCTCGACGCCGATCTTCGATCTGCATCTTTGGAAGCAGTATCGAGCCGCCAAGGATCGCGTGAAAGCCAGCCGGGCGGACGCACAAACGCGGCGCGAGGAGACGAGCTTACTCGTTGTATCGCAATATCTCGGCGTCCTCCGCGCAATGGCCAGTGTGGATGCATCCCGATCCCGTGTCGGTCTGGCCACGGCTCTACTGGATCAGGCCCGAGCACTGCATCAGGCGGGCGTTGCAACGCGTGTCGATGAGGTCCGAGCAGAGGTGAACGTTCGTCAGGAAGAGCAACGGCTGATCGTTGCCCAAACTGACGTAGACACAGCCCTGTTCGCATTGGCGCGGCTGCTGAATGTTCCACCAGGTCAGGACATTCAGGTGACCGACACCCGGCCGTTTTCCGAAACGCCAGAGATTCCGATCGATGCAACAGTCGAAGCCGCGATTCGCAATCGGCCGGAACTCGCCGCAGCGGAATTCCGCAGGCACACAGCAGAATCCGAACGATCCGCCGCCGCCGCCGAAAGCCTTCCGTCGCTTCGCCTTCAGGGAATGTGGGATGAGGCAGGCCGGAGTCTGCCGGGAATGATTCCGGCCTACACGTACGAAGCCAGGCTTTCTGTGCCGCTCTTCACTAGCGGGCGCCTCAGGGCCGAACGAAGACGCGCTCAGATTGGTGTACAACAAGCAGCGCAAGAGGAGGCGGACACACGCAACCGCATCGCGCAGCAGGTAAAAACGAGCCTCGCCGAATGGAACGCCGCGAAAAACGAGGTGAAGGTTGCCAATGATGCGTTACGCCTTGCGCACGAAGAGCTCGACCTGGCAAGAGGCCGGTTTGCGGCGGGCGTGACAGACAACATAGAAGTGATTTCCGCGCAGGATTCTCTGGTGCGGGCGAATGACAACCAGATTGAGGCTTTGTACAGATTCAGCGAGGCTCGCGCTGCGCTGGCCCGCGCCCTCGGCCGGGTAGAGGAGACCTTTGGAAGGAGCAAATAGCATGGCAACCGTTTTAGATCCGGAAGCGCAGACGAGACAGAAAGCGGACGAGAAAGCGCCAGTATTTCGAAAAGGACCTTCGATTCGAAAAAAGATCCTCGCAGCAGCTGCGTTCCTCGCATTTGCTGGAGCAAGCGCGTGGGCGATCCGATACTGGTTGTGGGCACAGGCGCACGAGGAGACCGATGACGCATATGTTGCCGGACATGTTCATCCGGTCAGCGCTCGCGTCGCCGGCACAGTCGAAGCCGTGCTCGTGGACGATAACGAGCACGTTGAGCGTGGTCAGGTACTCGTTCGGCTCGACCCGCGCGACTACCAGGTACGGCTTGCGCAGGCACAGGCCGCGCTTGATGTCGCCCGCAGGCAGGCAGCCAGCGCCGGCACGGCAGTCGAATTCTCGAGTCAGAGTGCTGCCGCGAAGACGACGGAAGCGAATGGCGGCATCCGTTCTGCTCAGGCGGAGATCGCTGCGGCAAAAGCTTCTGTAGCCGAAGCATCGGCCGGTATATCGCGCGCTCAGGCAGCGCTTGCAGAAGCCGAGGCGAACCGGCGTCGTGCCGAGCTCGATTATCAACGCTATGCGGACCTGGTGGCGAAAGATCAGGTCTCGCGCCAGCAGTTCGACCACGCGCGTGCGGCGCTCGATGCCGCGATTGCAGCCAGGAATGCTGCCACCGAATCCGTTCGCCAGGCTGAGGCACGTGCGGTGCAGGCTCGCGAATCCGTCCGCCGCGGTCAAGCACAGTTGGTGGAAGCGCAAGGAAAGACCCTTTGGGCACGTGCCGCCGGTACCGAGACCAATGTTCACAGGCGGCAGCATGAAGCCGCTCTTGCTGCCATCGCGCAGGCCGAATCCGCTTTGGAAGATGCAAAACTGCAGCTTTCCTACACCGAGATCCGCAGTCCTGTGGCGGGTCGTGTAGGTAGAAAGGGCGTGGAAGCGGGCCAGCGGCTCCAGCCTGGCCAGCCGCTGCTCGCCATTGTGGAAGACGATCTCTGGGTGGTCGCAAATTACAAAGAGACGCAACTCACCCACATGAAACCGGGCCAGCCGGTCGAGATCACCATCGACTCCTTTCCCGAGCGCACGTTTCGTGGCCACGTTGACAGCATGTCGCCAGGAACGGGCGCTCAGTTCGCCTTGCTGCCGCCGGACAATGCAACCGGAAACTTCACCAAGATTGTCCAGCGCGTGCCGGTAAAGATTCGCTTCGACCGCGATAGCATCCGCGGATACGAGAGTTTCATCGTGCCTGGAATGTCCCTTGTCGCGGTGACTGCAGTTCGGTGAGGAATAGTTATGCAAGCCGCGAATGAACAAGTCCCGGCTCGTACCTGGATCGCAGTCATGGGCGTGCTGCTTGGAGCGTTCATGGCTGTGCTCGATATCCAGATCACGAACGCCTCACTCAAAGATATTCAGGGAACGCTCAGCGCTAGTGTCGACGAAATCTCCTGGGTTTCGACGGCCTATCTCGTTGCCGAGATCATTGTCATTCCGCTCACCGGATGGCTTTCTCGCGTGTTCTCGACGCGCTATTACCTGGTGGCGAATTCGGCTTTGTTCATCTGCTTCTCCGTGCTCTCTGGTCTGTCCAGAACACTGACCATGATGATCGTCTGGCGCGCTCTTCAGGGATTCACCGGAGGCGTGCTCATTCCGATGGCGTTCACCGTAATCCTGAATCACCTGCCCAAATCGAAACAACCCGTGGGACTCGCGCTCTTTGGGCTTACCGCCACCTTTGCTCCCTCCGTCGGCCCTCTGATCGGAGGCTGGCTGACGGATAACTATGGCTGGCCATCGATTTTCTACATCAACATCGTTCCCGGCATGTTGCTGATCACGGCCATCTGGTTCGCGCTCGACCAGGAGCCGCTTTGTATCAATGAGCTGGCTGGCGGGGATTGGTGGGGCGTCATCACCATCGCCATCGGCTTGGGAGCCATGCAAATTGTGCTCGAAGAAGGCAACCGAAAAGATTGGTTCGGATCTCCGTTCATTGTCCGGCTCACGATTGTCGCGATTGTATTCTTACTGGCTTTTCTTGTCATCGAATTTGTGCGTAGAGATCCGCTTGTTAACCTGCGCCTTTTCGGCCGCCGCAACTTCGGCCTTGGGAGCGTGGTGAATATTGTGCTTGGAATGGGACTCTACGGCTGTACGTACATCCTGCCCGTCTATCTTGGACAGATCCAAGGCTACGATGCGTATCAGATCGGTAAAACTGTCATGTGGATGGGTCTGCCGCAGTTGTTCATCATTCCGCTGGCGCCGCGGCTGATGAAGCACATCGATTCGCGCATGTTAATCGGCTTTGGCGTTGTGATGTTTGGCGCCAGTTGCCTGATGATGACGCACATGTCGGCGCTGAACGGCTACGATCAGTTTCGCTGGCCCCAGGTGGTGCGCGCAATCGGTCAGCCGTTTATCATCATTCCGCTCTCGGCCGTAGCTACCGCGGGCATCGCAGCCGGAAAGGAAAGCGGTTCGGCGTCGGCGCTCTTCAACATGATGCGCAATATCGGAGGCTCGATCGCAATTGCCGCGCTTGCTACGATCCTGACCAATCGCGAGCATTTCCATTCTGCGAGAATCGGTGAATCGGTTTCGCTGTTTGATTTCCGAACTCAGGAGCGCCTCATCCACGCAACAAGCAGCTTTTCGGCCAGCGGCGCCGACGCATGGACGGCCGGCTGGCAGTCGATCCAGGTGCTTGATCGAATCGTAAGGCGGGAAGCGTTCGTGATGGCATTCAATGACTGCTTTTATCTGATTGGCTTGGCGTTGTTGCTGAGTGGAGTTGTGATTCCGTTCTTCCGGCGGGCAAAGTTGGCTGCTGGCGGCCCTGTTCACTGATATGTCCAAACTCACCGATACCGTACGCCTTTCGCGCATCGCCACCAAGGGAATTCATCTCCATGTCGCAGAAGCAGGACCTCTAAATGGGCCGCTGGTCTTTCTTCTGCACGGATTCCCCAAATTCTGGTATAGCTGGCGCAACCAGATCCAGCCCCTTGCGTCTCGCGGGTTCCGCATTATTGCGCCTGATCGACGCGGTTATAACGTCGATTTTTCAGCCACATGGCGTATGACTCAAACCTTGCGATAACCCCGCTCCTGTAGCACCCACGTATTGCCATCCGGATCGCAGAAGTCAGCAAAGCTGGCGTAGTCCCCGCGTGTGGGGTCGAGCCCGGGTGCGAAACTTCCGTCCCAGGCTCCAATCGGCATCTTATGCCGGATCTCACTGACTTCGACGCCGCGTTCAAGAAGGCGGCTCCGCGCGGCCCCGAGATCCGTAACGACGGGATAGATGTTGCGAACTGAACCGGCGGGCGCGTCGGTTAATCCGTTACCGATCTGGATCGAGCAACTCGAGCCCGGTGGGGTGAGCTGTACGACACGGAAACTGTCGTCCGACGCATAATCGACATCGAGCGTGAAGCCGACCTGATCGACATAAAATCGCAGCGCTCGTTCCACATCGCTCACGGGCAATATAATCACTTCAACTGAAAACGTTGGCGCTTCCATGCTTGTTCTCCTCTGGTACGATGAATGCCTCCTCTTGGTTTCTACGGGTCGGAATTTGTTTGACATTTTCGATTGCAGTACAGACGACTGGCGAGTATCCCCCCTGGCGTGCCCTGCTTGAGGCGATCGATGTTCTTGCCGATTTCAATGAGCGCTATGCCTGAAAATAAGGAAACCGCAGATCGGCTGGCTGCATATTCGGATGCGGTGTTTGCCGTGATTGTCACCATCATGGTATTGGAACTCAAAGCGCCGGAGCAGGCAGCATTCTACAATCTCTGGCCTCTGTGGCCCACAGTCATCAGCTACGTAGTAAGTTATCTCTTCATCGCCATAATTTGGATCAACCATCACTACCTCATGCGGTTCGTAGGCGCTCCCGGCTTGGGATTGATATGGATCAACTTCATACACCTCTTCCTCGTGTCACTGCTGCCGTTTGCGACCTCGTGGATTGCGCGGACCCGGCTCGCATCGTCTCCCATGATGTTTTACGCAGGACTGTTCGTCTGCATTGATATCGCTTACAACATCTTCGAGCGCCAGATATTGACGCGTACAGACTCGACGCAAGTGTCCGCGCATACCCGGCGCATGGCGAGACGCCGATCAATCGTTGTCCTTGCGAGCTTTGCGGCGGCTACGCTAGTTGCCTTTGCTGCGCCACGCATTGCCTTCGGGCTGATATGTTGCGCTCTGATCCTCCATTTGCGGCCGGAAGCCGCTCCTGGCAAGTGGCTGTAAAAACGACGGGCCGCTGTCACAAATCAATCTCGAACAGGCGGATTGTTCGCGGCCGCAAGACTGTTCGATCTGCAAGGCGGGCCGGAGTTGTGCCTTTACCCCGCAATCTTCGGCGCCACATTTCGTCAATCGAAAGCGGCCCCGGCCCTTGAAACGCGAGTATCAGGAGTGCCGCAAAGTACAACAGATCGAATTCATAGCCGACGGGACCGAACCGGGCGCCGGAAGCGGAAACACTCAGCAGCTTCACGGAGCTGAATCCGTATGGCAAATGAACCTTCACCATGGCCACGAGCAAAACGAAAGCGGTGGGAATGCTCGCCCAGAGCACAAAAGCTCCGACCAGTAGAGCCAATCCTCCGACTAGCTCTGTGCCGATAGTCAGCCATGCCGCTATGTGTGGCAGCGGCACGCCAAGTTGCTGCAAAGTGCCGGCAAATCCATCTGGACCTCTCGATAGCTTTGCGAAGCCGTGTTCGACAAAGCCACACCCGACGAGGATGCGCATAGGAAGGACAGCCCAACGAGCAATTTCAAATCGTTCCACAAATTTTCCTTGCGTTATTGTTCGTCATAGATCGATGACCACGTCCCGTAGGGGTTGTGAGCAACAAATGAGTACGTTCCCTTCGGCAGGCATATCGAGCGGCTCCGGTCCGTAGACGACCGCCCCCGAAACCAAGCCGCTCTCACAGTTGTGACAAACACCGGTTCGGCACGACCAACGGGCCGGGACATCGCACGCTTCGGCGAGTTCCAAAATGCTCTGGTACTTCGACGCGTTCCAGTGTGCCGCAATGCCACTGCGTGCGAATGACACTAGCGGACCCGTCTTGGCATCGTCTATCGGCAAATGTGGATCTCGTCTCACTGAGCCGACAACGCCAGGAGTCATCGGCTCACTGCCGCTAAAGAGTTCGACGTGAATCTGTTCCGGGGACACGCCCGACGTGGCGAGCGCTTCTTTCATCTCCGCCATAAAACGAGTCGGCCCGCAAAGATACACGTCGGCCTCTCGCGGGATGCCGATCTCATCGAGCACTGATCGCGATAGATGACCGGCAGAGTCAAAATCCTCAGCTATTTTGTCGCGCGCGGCCGGCCTGCTGTAACAAACGTAACTGCGAGCACGCGGGAGTGCGAGCATGAGGCGGCGGACTTCGGCCGCGAACGGATGATGCCCCCGATCGCGCGCTGCATACACCCACAAGACCTGCCGTTTCGAACGCGCCGCCGCCAATGCATGCAACATTGCCAGAACAGGTGTTGCCCCGATCCCGGCGCTGAGCAGCAGCAACGGCCGCTCGCTCGTTCGCAGAACGAAACTTCCGCGCGGCGAGCTGACGTCGAGGGCGTCACCCACGTGAACGTGGTCCCGCAGCCACGTTCCGGCTGCCCCATTCGGCTCAACCTTGACGCTGATTCGATAGTAATCCGTCAAAGGAGGCCCTGACAGCGAAAAGCTGCGAAAAACTGGCGGGCGGCCGAGCGTTGTTTGGAGGCGCAATACCACATACTGGCCGGGCAGAGCCGCTGGTAGCGGCTGCCCGTCCGCACTCTGCATCATCAGCGAGAGGACGTCGGCAGACTCGTGTTCGACCGCTGTGACTCTGAGCGGCCGAAAGCCTGGAGTAGCCGGATGCCAAGCTGCAGGTGGGGCGAGCCCCGCATTCCCGCTCCGTCCGGCAGTCGTTTGACTCTGCAGCAATGCCTGAAAGGACGAGCGCCATCCAGGCGAAAGCGCCTCGATCTGCAATGCACGCTGCAGTTGGTCACGGGGATGTTCGGATGAATAGAGAAGCGCGTTGATCTCAGCGACTGTCATGCGCTCCTTCGCCTCTCCGACTTTCTTGATTTCGTCGCCGGCTTCCACCTCGCCTTCCTGCAAGACCCGGAGGTAGAAACCCGGTCGTCCGCTCGATGTCAGCAATGCCGGCATTCGGGGCTCGTCCATCCGGATACCAACTCGATAGCAGGTGACGCGAGGTTGCGTGATCTCGAACACCGCGCTGCCGATCTGATAACGGTCTCCAATGCACACGGCATCATCCGCCAATCCTTCGATGGTGAAGTTCTCGCCGAACTGTCCGTGGACGAAGTCCGTTCTCTTGAGCTGCTCCTGCCAATGACGATACGACTCGATCTGGTACACGAAGACGGCGCGCTGCTCACCGCCGTGCCCTGCGAGATCGCCTTGACCATCTCCGTCGAGATTCAACCGTCTGAGTCGGCACCGGCCGCGCACGGGATCCTTCCAGATCGCGGTGTGCACAGTGCGCCCTTTCCATTCGATGTCCCGAGGAAGTCCGACGTTTACGGATAAAAGTCGAGCCATGGTGCTCCTCTACGGCTGCTTGACCGTAACTTCCTCCACGTCGAGGTCCCGATCGGGGCCGTGCGGAATCACAGTCTGGCCTGGCTCAAGATGGATCGTATTTCCGTCGATCTGTACCGAAACGACATCGGGCTCAAACGACACCCAGTTCGAGATACGGTCGACCTGAGAATAGGCTTCAGGGTATGACCATGCCGCCAGATGCGTATCGCCGATGTCGTAGTAGCTGCACAACCCTTTATAGGGACAAAAGGTCTGATGCTGAACTGGCGTCAGCGCCGAGTCATCAATGTCCGCGCGTGCAACATACCAGCGCGGCGCGAAACCCGATTCGTACAGGACCAGCGGCCGCTTCGTATCGGCGATGGTGCGATCACGATGACCCACAACGAGCCGACGCGAAGACTGGCGGATATCGATGCGGTGATAACTATCGGCGGCATGACCCACAATCCGCTCGTCCTCTTCGTAGAAAGCGTCCATGGCGGGCCACGCGAACGCGACGCGCCCTGCGAGTTCGCTTGCGTACTTTGGGAGCTCGATGTGCTGCCATCCGCCTCGCGGTGCAGTTTTGTCGGCTGCCCGTACGATGTACCAGGATGTGAGGCCAAGATCACGATGCCAGGTGGTGTGCTCGATGCGTTCCAGAGTGCTTGGAGCGATATCGCTCTCTGGAAAGTAGGCCATCGGATAATGGCCGGGTTCGAACAGCAGAAGCACATGTTCGCTATCGGCGATCCACTGGCCGCCGAAGCGCACCCGCATCCGCCGGCGTAGTGGCTCGGCATATAACAATCTGTCGGGCAGCGGCTCAGGCACGAGGAATCGCCCGATTGCGCCCGGTGAGAGCGGACCTTGTTGCCAGGACAGTCCCATTTCTTCTCCTATGCTATCGGGGTTCGGCCCCATCTCTTAGATGGACTGCGCACAACGCCCCCCAGACGGGCTGTGCGTTCAAACGTAATCAATTGTTTTGCAAGTTGGACTAAGTCAGGCGCAATGCAATCCGGTTGAGGCAACCCGTCTACGGTAAGGGGTGCATTTCCCGATCGCGCCAGGAGCGCCGCCGAGTAACCTGCACTCTGCGCGCCAATTGTGTCCCACACATGCGATGCGACCATGCACAGCGAACTTACAGGAGCGTCCAACATAGATGCGACCATCTGATACACCTTCGGCGCGGGTTTGAACTGCTGAACGGAATCGACACTGAACTGACGTTCAAAGAAGCGTGCAATACCTGCACGCTCCAACGGACTACCCCGCGGGTGAGTGGGCGAATTCGTTAGCGTGACGAGCCGGAATCCTGCGTCCTTCAAAAGAGATAAACCCGGTGAGACATCCGGGTGCGCGGGCATATTCAGCATGCGCGTTTTCAGCTCATCCATGTCGCTTGAATGAATATCCACGTTGTGGATCTCGGCAAGCATCCCCAAGACGCCCTGCCCTAAGGCAAAAAAGTCTTGGTACAGGCCGGAAAGCGTCACGACCCCGGAGTAAAGGACCAATTGACCGAACCATTCGCGAAGGACCCGGGCATCGCCGAACACGTGCGCAAAGAGCGGCGCCATAGCGTCGATATCCAGAAGGGTCTCGTTGACGTCAAACACAAGAATTGACGGTCTATCGTTTTGTTTACGAGGATTTTCTGGATTGGAAAGAATCATTCGTCATGTGCCAATACG
Organism: Bryobacterales bacterium KBS 96; assembly: GCA_000381625.1. Lineage (GTDB taxonomy): Bacteria > Acidobacteriota > Terriglobia > Bryobacterales > Bryobacteraceae > KBS-96. The sequence goes on along the minus strand of KB906767.1, from coordinate 2,251,592 downwards.
CTGCTTAGGCGATACGCAAGTTTCCCCTAATTTGTTTAGTAACCGTCGGCTTGAAACCGCTGGTGTGCGCGGTGGTCAATATTTTCAAAGCCATCGATCGACCCAGCAGAGGTAAGTCTGAAGGTGTCCTGCTTCAGCAGGTAAAACGATACAGCGAGCAGAACCACATCCTTCATCAGAAACGCAACGTTCCCGACCATGGCGGGAAATCCGCCTGCCGACGCCGCCCAGCCATCCGGCATGAACGGAATGATTGTGATCGTACATAAGAACGTGAAAACTGACCCCAACGCACCGAGTACGCCGAGCTTCTTGTTTCAGAACCCGGCAAACAACAACGCTCCAAACAGCCATTCCGAAACGCCTAAAAAATCCGTGGCTCCTTTCACGCCGAAGACAGGGTACATCCAAAAGATGAGAGGGCCATGCGTAAAGAACGGGATAAGGCCCTTCGCTTCGTAATCGAACCACTTCTGATAGCCGAAAAAGAAATAGATGATCACCATCGACGCCCGGAGGAAATGATAATCGACGTCCTCCTTAAGAAGGCCCATCCTGACTAGCGTTTTAATCAGAACAGCCACGTTTTTACTCCCTCATTGAAAGATTTCGTCCTGAACACGGTTTGAGCTACGAATGGTAGATGTGGGCGCAGAAGAGAACAGAATAAGCCCTTTGACAAGAGCCGGGTGCGGGCAATCACCTCACTCCAGCTCGATCCATCTGCCCAGGCCCCATGCGCAACGACTACCGTCACGTTATCGAAAGATGTCGTCGGGTTGATTCCTTATGCACGCGCTGGTGCTTGCGACGGCATCTGAGATTTGCCAAGAAATTGCTTCATCCGTTCCGCGATGAAGTCGGACGAATCCTCCAGGGCAAAATGCCCGGTATCGATCAAGTGCAATTCGGCATCGGGAATGTCCCTCTGGTAGGCCTGCGCCCCTTCCACTGTGAAGAAGGGATCATTGATTCCCCAAACGATCAGCATTCGCGGCTGTTTCGCACGAAAGTACTCGTGCCATCTCTCATATAGCGCGACATTCGATTGGTAATCGTGAAACAGGTCAAGTTGAATCATGTCATTGCCGGGCCTGTCGAGAAAGAACTGATCGACCGTGTACGCATCAGGACTGATCAGGTCCGGTTCTTTTACTCCATGCGTGTATTGAAAAATTGTCGTTTCTCTTGTAAGTAAGGCTCGAACGGACGCCTCTGTTGCTGCTGTTCGTTCCTTCCAGAACGGTTTCATGGCATTGAAACCTTCACCGATACCCTCCGCATAGGCATTGCCGTTCTGTACAACGATTCCTTCAATGGCGTCCGGGTGACGTGACGCAATGCGATACCCGACAGGAGCGCCATAGTCCTGCACGTAGATGTTGAAGTTTTTCAAGTCGAGTTCATCGAAAAGGAGCTTTTCAACATGCTCGGCTAAATTATCGAACGTATATCTGAACTGTGTCGCCTCTGGAGCGTCGCTGTAGCCAAAACCAATGTAGTCGGGTGCGATCACGTGAAACCGTTCCGAGATTTTTGGAATCAGCTCACGAAACATATGTGATGAGCTGGGGAAACCGTGCAAAAGTACGATGGTCGGTGCGTTCTTACTGCCTGCTTCGCGATAAAAGAGCTTTCGTCCGCTCACAGAGCCGTAATGATAGGTCGTCATGGAACATCCTTCTCTGTAAAAGAGGGCAACTACCGTGCCGAACGGTAAGGCATTCAGCACATTGACGATATCGACGCTGGCTCTGACGAACTTGCGACGGGCATCCGACTCTGACGGATCGCTGTCAAATACCCGTCGCAGCGAGTGCCTCTACCCACGGCCGTGGAAGCGCGCCTAGGAAGGCCGTCTCGGCGAACCGTCGTGCGTGTTGGTGACCCGATTGATGCCGAGCTTTTGCATGCGGTAAAGCAAAGAGGTGCGCTTCATTCGCAAACGCTCGGCCGCGCCATTTCGGCCACCGATCACCCAGTTGCTCGATTCCAGCGCACGGATAATCTGATCTCGCTCCACCTCCGCAAGGCCGTTGAGCACGAGTTTCTGTTCGCGGTGCGCAGGGGACGGTTCTAACTCGCCAACAGGCGCACGGAGTACCGAATCAGGCGAGAGAATCACCGCTCGTTCGATGAAATTCTGCAGTTCACGAATGTTTCCAGGCCAGCCGTAGCGCACGAGCGCGTCCATCGTCTCGGTCGGGATACGCTCGATGTTTTTATTCATTCGTTGCGAAAACAGCGCAGTAAAGTGCCGTACGAGTTCCGGAATGTCTTCCGTGCGCTGCCGCAGTGGGGGAACATGAATCGGAAAGACCCTCAGCCGGTAGTACAAGTCTTCGCGAAACGTCGACTGCTTGACCATGGCGGACAAATCGCGGTGCGTCGCTGCGATCAGCCGGACATCCACTTTGTGGGTCCGGTTGCTACCGAGCCTCTCAAATTCCTGCTCTTGTAGAACGCGAAGCAATTTCGCCTGCAGTTCCAGCGGGATGTCGCCGACTTCGTCCAGAAACAGCGTTCCTTTGTTCGCCAATTCAAAGCGTCCGACTTTCTGTGCAATGGCTCCCGTGAAGGCTCCTTTTTCATGGCCGAACAGTTCGCTCTCAAGAAGCCCCAGCGGAATTGCCGCGCAGTTCAGTTTGACAAAGGCTCGTTGCCGGCGGCTGCTGAGATGGTGGATGGCGCGCGCAATGAGTTCCTTTCCGGTTCCGGTCTCGCCCTGAATCAGCACGCTCGAATCCGTAGGCGCCACCACGGATACGAGGCTCAGCGCGGCCTTCAAAGCCGGGCCATGGCCGACAATGGCGCCAAACTCGGCACGAATTTCCTCTTCAAGGTAGACTCTTCGCTCTGTCTCTCTGTTCTTTTCCTCGGTTGTCCGTTCGTAATCCAGCGCGTTCTCTATGGCAATCGCTACCTGGCGGGTTACTTGTTCGAGAAACGCAAAGTCATCTTTCGAAAAGGCACGTTCCGACCGGCTTAGCGCCGACAATACGCCCACCACCCCGCTTCGGCCGATGAGAGGCAGTTCGCAGCCGGACTTCAGACCTTCGGCCATGATCTGCTCAAAGAACCGCCGCCCTTCTTCATTTCCGAAGCTTTCCGGGTCGTGGCGCATCTCGAAGAGGCTATCAATGTGTTCACTTTTGCCCGTCCGAAAGGCCTTCCCGCAGACCGATCCTTGAACGGGCACGCTGGCGCCATCGCAGATTGAGCCGCGAGCCTCGGGATTGTACAAAACGGTGGCCCGCAACTGCTTCCGATCAGCCTGCGGCAAGAGTAATGCGCAGAAGTCACAACGCGTGACACTCAGCAGATTTGTCGAGAGCGCCTCTACCAAACGACGAAAGTCCAGCTTTGAGGTCATGCTGTTCGTAATTTCCAGAAGCAGATGTAGTCGGTCGCGTTCGTGACGGAGTTTTTCTTCATTGAGCTGGCGCTCGATGGCGATCCCGGCAATGTGGCCAGCATTCTCAATCAACTGCCGATCCTCAAGAGAGGGCGTACGCACTTCACGATAAAGAATGGCGAACGTCCCCAGCACCTTCCCATTGCCTGCAAATAATGGCTGTGACCAGACCGCGCGAATCCCATATGGCAATACCAAATCACGATAGTCATCCCAGATCGGGTCATTGAGGATATCGCTGACATAGACCGGCTCCCCGCGATAGGCAGCGGTACCGCAGGATGCGCCTTTCGGACCAATACACATCGGTCCCACTTGAGGGCCGAATCCGGGAAGGCTGGGGGCGGCTGCGCAATAGAGTTTCGTGCCGCTCTCGTCTGGAAGCCAGATGGTACACAGTGTGCCATCTCCCCGAGATTCAACCGATCGCGCAATGATCATAAGAACTTCAGGTAATGGAGATCCTGCCAGAATCAATTTCAGTAGATTCAGTACGGACTCTGTCGAAAACAGGCCCGACCCATTCTGCGAGATCTCGATTCCCGATACAGGTTCGCTGCGGCATTCTCTTGCTTGGTTCATTCAGCCTTCTGGCTTTAATTTTCTCAACTTCGGACGCTGTTGACATGATCGGAAAGGATGCTTGTAATTAGGGGGACCCGTCGTGGCGGATTCGCAGCCGCAGGTAAATCCTTTGCTGTGGAAGGCAATCGAAGAAAGGCGCCTGATTCGGCTTCGGTAAGTCTGATTCGGCTTCGGTAAAGGCCCGGGAACGGATTATCGAACCACACGATTATGGAGTTCACAATGGCGTGGGGAAAATTTTGCGTATCAAGTGGCCGGGTCGAGCACCACGAGCTACCGAACTGGAGATGGCTGGAGGAAAATTCGATGTACGAGATCGAACTACTGAGCGAGGGTTCGCGGGCAGTCGCCCGCTAATTCGGGCGAGCATCACAGGTGGGAAAAGCTGTTCATCCGAGTGGAACCGGATGACAAGCGGCGAAAATAGTCACTTCCGCTGTCAGGCAGAGCGGCGCTGCTGAAGCTCGGAAGACGAAGCGATGTTTCAATCGACAGCATTTTCCTCCTCCCTCGCGAGGCGATACAATCTCCCAAGCCGTTTGCTGCAGAAATTCAGTGCCTGTTGAGTTGCTGATGCCATTCTTAGATTCGCCCCGATTGGTATACACTGTTCCGAGTACCTTGCCGCGTACTAGCCAAAAGTGAGGAGGGACTAATGCCGCCTGCGCTGACGTATCCTGGCGTGTACATTGTGGAAGCTCCCAGTAGCGTACACACGATTACGGGAGTCGCAACTTCCATTGGCGCATTTTTCGGCCAGGCCACAATGGGCCCCATTAACAAGCCAATCGAGTGTTTTAGCTACTCGGATTATGTGCGCGCGTTTGGCGCGGCTGTCCCCGGTGCAAACCTTGCGCAGAGCGTGCAGGAGTTCTTCAACAATGGCGGTTCGGACTGCTTTATCGTCCGTCTGGCGGACGGGGCACAGCCGGCGCAAATCACGCTGCGCAGCATCAGCGGTCAATCGGTACTGAATCTGAGCGCCTCCTCGCCTGGGCTATGGGGCAACGGACTTTCGGTTACCGTCGACTACAACACGCCATGGCCGGAGATCACTTTCAATCTGCAGGTGAAGTACAGCAGCAACGGAATGGTGGTGCAGACCGAGTCATTTGCGAACTTGTCGATGGATCCTGCCGCGCCACGCTACGCGCCCACATTCATCACCCAGTCCTCTCAATTGCTGACGGCTTCTCCGGGAGCGGTGACCGCAACTGCTCTTCCACCAGGCTCGAGCGAAGCCCGGGGACTTGCCGCCGTGGCGGCGGGTGGCTGGAACAGTGCGATTGCAGGAGTGTGGCCCGGGCCAGCCACGAATGACCTGGGCGTGTTCCAGATCAGCGTGGACGGGGGATCGTGGACCCCGATCAACCTGAGCAAAGCGGTGCTGATCGCGGCCGGACCCGGCGATGCGGGCACCTTCACGTATATTCAGGACACAATTAATGCCGCATTGCCTGCGGGCAACAGCGTCACCGCCGGCACAACGGCAGGCGGCTTTCTCGCCATCACCTCCGGAAAGAGCAGCGTTCAAGTGCGGCCGGGGCCGCCCGGTAATGATCTCGCGTTGCCCCTTATGCTCGGCACGACTCAGGGCGGTATTGAAACTGCACAGTTCGCCGATCTTCGGCCCGTACCCAACGGTATCTTTTTTGCAGGAGACGCGACAACTGGCGCAATTGAGGCGGCGATGGATGCATTGGCGGGCGCAAACCTGACTGACGTAGCCAGCGTTACCATCAACGGAATTTCAAAGCCGCTGAACCTGACCGGTGGCGGACCTCTGTTCTACCAGGGGGGAGGCGGACCGAATGACGCCGACGGCGTTCGTGAAAAGCTGCAGCAGATTGCCAATGCAATCAACAGCGGATTCCCGGGTTTTCAGGCCACCGTTGCGGGATACCGATTGTTCGTGCAGAACCTGAATCCCGCTTCTCTGCAAGCAATCGATACATTTTCGATTTCACCGGGCTCTGGAAGCGCGGCGCAGTTTAAGGGCGGCTTCCAGGCGAACGCCGCCAGTTACACGCTCGGGATTGCGACCTCAGGGACTTATTGGGCAGCTCTGCTGCCTCTGGCGAGTGACGGAAACCCGCCAACGCAAACCAACTATCTGGGCAGCGAACTGGACCGTACCGGCTTTTACGCGCTCGATTCCGTGGACCTATTCAACATCATGGTAATTCCGGGCGACGGTATTTCCAGCGAAACCGAATGGCAGGCCGTCCGCGCCAACGCGGCCATTTATTGCCAGAGCCGGCGCGCGTTTCTGGTGCTGGATGCGCCGGTTGGCTGGACCAAAAACAACTTGCCCTTCGTGCAAGCTTCGGATGTACAGGCGTTTCGGGCCGCTATCGGTAATGTCGATATCAACTGCGCTGTTTACTATCCGCGGGTCCAGATCAACGACAACGGAACACTGCGTTATATCGGAGCATCGGGCATGGTGGCAGGCTTATATGCCGCCACAGACGCTTCACGCGGCGTCTGGAAGGCGCCGGCCGGAACCAATGCCGCACTCGCCGGTGTCACGAATCTGGAGGTGGTCCTCACAGACAAGCAGAACGGACTTCTCAATCCGCTGGGCGTGAACTGCCTTCGCCGCATGGCGTCGGGTTTCGTTGTGTGGGGTGCTCGCACCGTCGCAGGATTCAATAATTCGGGAGACAGCGAATGGACATATGTTCCAGTACGCCGAATGGCGCTGTTCCTTGAGGAGTCACTTTATCGCGGAACGCAGTGGGTGGTCTTCGAACCGAATGATGAGCCGTTGTGGGCGCAGATCCGGATGAACATCAATGCGTTCATGATGAGTCTTTACCGGCAGGGTGCATTTGCCGGGGCGACCCCCAGCAAAGCCTTCTTCGTGAAGTGCGATTCGGAGACGACCACGCAGGCCGATATCGATCAGGGCATAGTCAACATCGTGGTGGGATTCGCGCCGCTCCAACCCGCCGAATTCGTTGTGATCACGATCCAGCAGATTATGGGAAACCTTACATAGAGAACGGAGTGAGCGATGCCGAACGGATTTCAGGTTAACGCAAACCGCATCGATCCCTATAAGACATACAAATTCCAACTCAAATGGGACGGCAAGACCGTGCTTGGCGTGATGAAGGCGAGCATGCTGAAGCGCACTACGAATGTAATTACCCACCGCAGCGGGGGCGAAAACAGCGTGGACCACAAAACTCCGGGGCGCACGACCTACGACGCCGTCACACTTGAGCGCGGCATAACGTGGGATCTGGAGTTTGAGAACTGGGCCAACAAGGTCCACCCGTATGCCGGCGACACTGCAATGGATCTGGCGAATTTTCGCAAAGAATGTGCCCTCGAAGTGCTGAATGAAAAAGGGCAGGTAGCAAGGCGTTTTTTTCTGCATGGTTGCTGGGTGAGTGAATACCAGGCGCTTCCCGCACTGGATTCGAGCGCCAACGCGATCGCAATTGAGTCAATCAAGCTCGAAATGGAAGGCTGGGAGCGTGATATCAGCGCCACCGAGCCTAACGAGGCCCAGTAACCTCAGGACACATTTTTCAGGTTCCAACAGCTTTCCACCTGTCTGTGTTCAACCAGATTGCCGCCGCAAGAGGAGGAATCATGTCAAGCAACGACGCTTTTCCCGTGCTGCCGCAATGGCTCACTGCAGAGAAGAAAAATGTGCCAGTAAAACTGCGGCCTTTCGGGACTGCAGCCGAGGACCTGGCTGTCAGTTTTCGCATGGCGCGGCGTCCGGAGCTGATTAGTAAACTCCTTGTGCTTTGCGCGTTGACCGCTGACGACGAGGCAATCGATCAACAGTTTCTACTTGATTTGCCGGTCAGCATGCGGGTTTGCGCTCTGATGACGTTGGCTGCGGTTTCCGATTCGAGCCCGTTTTCCTGGCAGGTTCAATGCAGCGCCGCGGCTTGCGGGCAACAGAACGAGTTCGATCTCACTGCAGAGCAGATCACGTCTCTGGCGGCGGAGCAACTGGGGAAGGAAATCCTTTCGACCGTGATCGATGGAGTGCGGGCTGAATTACGGCGGCCGACAGGACGCGACCAGATGTGCTGGCTGACGCAATCCGCTGCAACTTTGGGTGAAGCGATGGTTCAATCGGTCCTTGTGAGTCCGCCGTTAGATGCGCTTCTAGCGGATGGCCAGAGCTTCGACTCGATCGCGCTCAAGATCGATGAGGCAATGGATGCATTCGATCCATTGCTGAGCCTTCACGTGAATGTACTCTGCCCGCAATGCGGTGCATCTACCGAAGTCTCGCCGGATCTGGCGGGCGCGGCACTCGAACGCCTCTCGCGCGCGCAGCGTGTGGCCATTGGTGACGTGCACCGCCTGGCTTCGCATTATCACTGGAGCGAAAGCGAAATCATCCGGCTTCCGCAATGGCGACGTGAAAGCTACCTCGAGATGATCGAGGCTGGAGCCTGAACTGAACCTATGCGCTATTTTTCACAGCTTGCGCGCGAAACGAAGGCCCGGGTGATTCCTGCGCGTCAGCCTGCGTGGCTGCCGCCGATTGCACAAGTTATGCAGGAGGGCGTGCCTGAATGGCCGGCTGAAGCGTCCGCTACCAGGGTGGATTCGAAACCCGGACAAAGCGCTCGCGCTCCGGAGTTGGGCGCAGATCGTCCTGTGCGTAATCGCGAATCTGCAGATAAAAACGCGGAAATGAACCCGGCCCCGCGGCCATTTCCGTTGCAGGCTGAATGGAAGACGGAAGAATCGCGCGAACGCGTGATGGTTGAAAAGCATTTCCACCAGGAACCGGCTCTAACCTTTCAAGCGCGGAATTCCGCCGGCATGCCTGAGCCGATATCGGTTGCGCCTCCGGAATCGCCTGATCGTCACGAAGTTGAGAATTCAAAGACAATCGCGACGCCGCAGCGAGTGGAATCGATTACGCCAGTGGGCCAGCAGATGAAACCGGCAACCTTGCAGGACGCCATTTCCGAAATTACACGCCGTCAGGACGAGTTCGAACGCAACTACCGGGCGAAAGGGACGCTCTCCGAAGTCGGATCATTACCGGACACGCTGCGGGCAGAAGTGCGGCCGGAACCGGAAACAGAAGTAGTGTCATTGGACATTGGCTCGATTGTTGTGCAGGTCGCGCCGGAACCGCCTGCGGTGAAAGCTCCTCCGCGGCCAGCAGCGAAACGGCCGTCCCAGAAAAATGATTACCGCTGGCAACGCAGTTTTCTGGATCGGTATTAGCGAGGGAGCGAACGAGTGCCATTAGCGCAAACAGGACTGGCAGTCGGTTCGGTGAGCCGCTTTCTGGCGGGCATCCTGACAACTGCGCTCTGGAATGTTCCGCCCTACAATCCGAAGATCACGGTACAGCGTCCGCAAGCCGATATCGCTCCAGGAACCAACACGAGTCCGCGTATTAATCTTTTCCTGTATGAAGTGGAGATTGACGGCGCTATGCGCAACGTCGCGCTCACTCCGGGCAGCCAACCGCCCCTATGGGTTGTGCTGCATTACCTAGTCACCGCTTTCGATGGACTGGGAGAGAGTGACACGCCGGAAAGCCACGACCTGCTCGGGATGGGAATGCAGGGGCTGCTTGGCGTATTTGATGCCGCGCCTGGGCTGGCCGGCTACACCGCTCTTGCCGATAATCCCGAGCCGCTGAAGCTCACTTTCGACCAGGCCACGCCGGACTTGCTTTCCCGCCTGATGCAGGGGCCGGATGATAAGTTCCGCTGCTCAGCGGCGTTTCAGGTTCGTCCGGTGCTGATCGCACAACCGCAACTGCCCTCCGGCCTGCAATTGATTGGAGTGAATTATCTGTTGGGCAAAAAGATCGGATTAGCGGGCGTGCATAACTTTGTCCTGCCAAGCCTGGGCCCGCAACTGGACGGCACACAACCCTCCGCTGTCGAGCTTGGCGATACGCTCACGCTTGTAGGCGACTATCTCGACGCACCGAATCTCAGCGTCAACTTCGGCTCAGCCGTCCTTACGCCGGGGATGCAGCACCGGCAGGCGCTTTCGGTAGTACTGGACGGCCTCGACGCAACAAAGACGTCCGCAGGTAACATTTCTGTCTCGATCAGGCAGCAACTGCCGAATGGCCCCGCCATTTCGAGCGGTATCGTGGGTGTCCTGCTGCTTCCCACGATTTTCAGCATGACCATTGTGGCGATCACGAAAGTATCGGCAGTGAATCCCAACGTGTACGGAACGATCGCGCTTACCGGGAAACTGTTGGGCGGCGCGGGCGATTATGTGGAATTTGCGCTGGTCCAGAATGGCGCCGTGATTTTGCTTCTCGATTCGCATGACCCGGCATTCATTCCGCCATCCAATCAGACTCAGCAGCAATTTGCGATACCGGAGGCGAGCGCCATCGCGCCCGGCTTGTACTTTGCCGTTTTGCGCGTCAACGGCCAGCAGGCAAAGCAGACTTTCACACTGGACATGGTGGCCCCATGAGCGAAAGAGCAGCCATGCCACAACAGGCAATTTTCTCCTCGCTCACAGAAGGACTTGCGCCAGAAGACGAGTTTACGTGTGTGTGGCTGGCTCAGGTTGTGCTGAGAATGCGGCGTGAGCTGAGCTGGTTATGGCGTAAACACGAGCCGATTGACTGGGTGGCGGAATCGCTGCAGCGTCACTCAACAGCGGTGCAACGCCGGAAGTTTTTCGCGGAGGATGCTGGGGCGCGGTATCTCGATGAGCACATCCGCGAGACGAAAATGCCGGTTCGCGATCACAATGCGGCGCGCGGAAGCTTTGCCTGGCTGGTTCAGGAGCTTGATTTGCCGGGGGCTGAAATCTTCGTTGTGGCGTTGGCTCTAGCGGCTGCCCGTGATGCTGCCCTGGGCAATCTTTTCTCTACGCTCACCGGAGACCCGCGAAGGCAAGCGCCTACCCTGGGCCTGGCGCAGTGGCTCTGGGACGAGCCGCAGGCCTTTGCGCCCCTGATGTCCCCCGCACATCCGCTTTTTGCTCGAGGGATTTTGCGGCGGGCCGAAGCTGCAAACGAATGGAATGCGCCGTTCTTCATGCCGCCACTGGTTGCACGGCGCCTCGAAGGTTTTGCCAATGATTCATTGTATGAACTGAATCGGATAGCGATTGGCGGACAGTTGCAGAGTAGTGCGAAAGCTTGTGGCGACAATGCCGTCGAACTCGAATTACTCGCCGGCAGGATGGTGGACTCGCCAGACGAACTGCGGGTGATTCCCGTATCGATCGCCTTCGCGCAGGGTTCGCTCGACCCGAGACGCGCGGCTGGCGTGCTGCAGCAAATCGCATCAATCACCGGACGGGATATTTATGCCATTTCATCGAAGGTCGCAATATCTGCGGCGGTGATCGAGAATGCGGGCACGTATTGCTGGCTCAATGGCGTGGATCTTTTGATTCCCTCTTATGAATTTCCGCATGATACTGCATGGCAGAACATCCTGCGGCCATACCCGATTTATGTTTTTGCCGCGGCGCCGGAAGAGGGCGGGCCGTCATTGACGAATGCGCTGCCACCGCTGAAGATCCGGGGCTTGAGCTATATGGAACGGCGGCAGGTTTGGGAACGTGAGCTCAGCCGCCATGGCCTTGCAATACTTGAATCCGTCCTCCGCGAGTGCACGTATCGCTTTCGCATGGATGCGGCTACAATCGGCGACATAGCGGCGTTGTTGGGCCGCAGCCGTAGCCCACTAACCTCCGACCGGCTGCTCGCGGCATGTCAGCAGCAGATTCGCGTTATGGTGGGAAGCCAGGCAACCCTGCTCACCCCGCGTTTTCAGCGCAGCGAACTGATACTTGATGCCGAGCGAAGCGCTCAGTTTGATCAGTTGCTTTCCGCGATGCGAAATCTCTCGCGTGTGCACGCCGATTGGGGGACCGGGCGCGTCTGGGGGGATGCCGGAATTTCCGTTCTTTTTGCCGGGCCTTCGGGAACCGGCAAGACGATGGCCGCTGAAGTCCTTGCCGCCGAACTGCGCCTTCCGCTGTATCACGTCGACTTGTCGCAGGTTGTGAATAAATACATCGGCGAAACCGAAAAGAACCTGCGGAAGCTTTTCGATGCCGCCGAGCAGGCGGATATCATTCTCTTCTTCGACGAAGCGGACGCGCTTTTCGGCCAGCGCATGCAGGCGCGAAGCTCTAATGACCGCTTCGCCAATATGGAGATCAGTTACCTGCTGGAACGCATGGAACGGTTCCGAGGGCTCGCGATTCTGGCAACAAACCGCAAGAGAGATCTGGATGAAGCTTTCCTTCGGCGCCTGCGGTACGTCGTCGAGTTCCCGCTTCCGGCTGAAGCGGAACGGGCGGCGATCTGGAAGCAGTGCATACCGCCACAAGTCGCGGCCGAAGGTATCGATTTCGCCTTTCTCGCGCGGGAATTTGCTCTGCCGGGTGGCAACATTCGTTCTATCGTGTTGAACGCATGCCTGCAGGCGGCGGCGTCCCGACAAAAGCCCGCGCTGCGCATGCAAACGTTGATGGATGCAGTGGATCGCGAGTACGAAAAACTGGGACGGCCATTAAGTCGCGAGCAAAAAAAGCAATGGCAGTTGTTGTATGCCAATGGCAACGGACGCGGAGTAGACGCGCCCGTAGCAACACGATCAGGGGTGCTGTCATGAAGATCCGCCGTATTCATATCGAACGCCTGGAAGTAATGCTGCCGCGCACCGAATGCCCGGGAACGCCCGCACGAGCCGTGATGCTGGCAAGAGCGGCAGCAACGAATCTCGCAAAGGCGCTGGAGCAGAGCGGATCGGCGCCAACGGCTCAAAAGATCCCGAGATTGCAGGTGCAAGTGCCGCGCAAGCAGGCGAATCCCGCGGGAATTGCAAGCGCAATCCATACGTCTCTGGTTCGCCTCAGCGCATCGCCAAAGGAGGACCGATAGTCTATGGCAATGCCGGTATTTGGAGCGCTGGTGGAATACGGCGCCGATTTTCTGGGGCCTGTCCCGAACGTCGTCATTTTTCAGTTCAACCCCGAGACGATGACGCGCACTCTTTCCATTCCGCCGCGCGCAGTGGATGCGACCCAGAGAGAAACCAGTCAGGCCGGCGAACCGGCTTATGAGCGATTCACTGTGGAGGCTACCTTCAGCGCCGCCGATCAGCGCAACAGTGGCGACCCGATCGGGATTGCATATGGCGTGGGTCCGCAACTGGCGGCCTTGCAGGCCATGGTGTATCCGGTCAAGACGCAAGGCGGAGATGCAACCCCAGCAATTGATCCCGTCGGCTCGCAACTGCAGGCTCAAGGGCCACAGCCAACGCAACCGATCCCACGCCTTCAAACACCGCGCATCCTTTTCATATGGGGCGCTACTAGGATCGTGCCGGTTTCCATCGAATCGCTCACGATCACCGAACAGATCTATGACGGCAGCCTGAATCCGCTGGAGGCACAGGTCTCGATTGGCCTGGCCGTGATCACGCCTAATGCGTGCTCAGACGACACGATTGGGCAGGGCGCGCTCGCGTGGACTCAAAAGAATCAGGACAGGCTCGCGGCGGCCAATCTAGCCAGGAGCGCTGCCCTGGTTACACATCTGATTCCGTTTTAGGAGGCACGGATATGTTTCTCAAAACATCGCGCTACGCAAACACACCGCAGATTCAGATGGCGCTTCCGGATGGTACGCAGATCAATGCCGTGCAACTGCGAACCATCCCCAGTACGCCGGGAGATCTAACGCCAGTCACATCGAACGACCGCTTAGATGTCATCGCTTATCGTATGTATTCGGATGCCACTCGGTACTGGCACGTCGCCGATGCGAACAGCGCTCTCGATGCGAACGATCTGCTAGTGCAATGGCTCGCGGATGACGAAAACGCACAACAACTCAGCATCGTGGTGCCGGAGACGTAGATGACTTTCGCACGCTACCGGCTGTACATCAACGGAACGGCGGCTACCAATGATCAGCTCTCGCGTTTCGAGGACATCAACATCGATCAGGAGATGGACAAAGCATGTTACGGGCGCTTTGATGTTCCGGTGTGCGTGCGAACCAAAGGCGTTTGGGACGGCGAGACCGAGACGTTTTTGCAAGGCATGACACGCATCCGGCTGGAGGTGCAGATACGGAGCGCTGCCTGGACGCCGCTTATCGACGGCCCGATCGTGAATATCGAATCCGCAATGTACAGCCAGCCTGGGCAAAGCAAATTGACGCTGGTAGTAAGCGATGACAGCTTTTTTCTGCATCGGGATGAAAACGTTACTCCGCTTCAAGGCTCGGATGACAAGGTGGCGCGGCAGATTTATCAGCAGGCGCCGCAGATCGCCTCAATGGACATCGATCCGGCCCCGGCGCCCTCCAATCCGGTTTTCAAGAGCACCGTAATCCGCGGTACACAGATGGAGTGTTTGCGACGCCTCGCGAAGCGGCAGCATATGCACGCTTACGTCGCGTGTGGAGATTCTCAGGGAAAAAGCATCGGCTGTTTCAAGCTCGATCCTGATCCGAAGAAAGACTTTGGGCTGGCTCCAATGATCCTTTTGGGCCAGGGCGCGAATATATTCTCGTTCGAGAGCGATCAAACGGTCGGGCAGCGCGCAAAGTTCAAATCGGCCCAGGTCGATCTGAAGAAGCGCAGCACCGAAAACCGCACTGCCGATCTCGGTGATATCAGGTTACAGGGGGAAGAACCCGGACCAGGGCCCGAGATCCTGCGCCTGCTGAAGCCAGGTCAGACCGACGCGCTCACGCTGGCGCGCGCCGTACAGGCGGCTTCCGAACGGTCTGCTTATGCGCTGAAGGCGCACGGCGAAGTCATGAAAGAGACTTACACGTCGGTGTTGCAGCCTTATCAATATGTTTCCGTATTGGGCATCAACGGCGCCCTCAGCGGGCTATGGCTGATTGAGCAGGTAACGCACACGCTGACGCGCAACAGTTACGGACAAAAGTTCCGCGTGATTCGCAATGCTGAATCCGCCGGAACCAACAGTCCTCCACCGCAGGTTCCTGCGGAGGTGCATTAGCCGAGGTTCATGGGCATGGATACTCAGACTGAAACCCTGCTGCAGGAGATCGCGGAAGAGCGGCGGTCGCACTATTTTGGGAAATATCGCGGCATTGTGCTCGAAGCATTGACCGGCGATGACATCGGGAAATTGAAGGTCTCTGTTCCGGACGTGCTGCAGGATCAGCCCGGCATCGCGATTCCCTGCGTCCCATTCGCCGGGCCGTCCCATGGACTGGTTGCCATTCCCGAAAAAGACGATGGCGTGTGGATTGAATTTGAAGCGGGCGATCCTTCGCAACCGATCTGGGTTGGCTGTTGGTGGGGAACAGGCGACATGCCGTCACAGGCAGGACCCAAAATTCGCACGTTTGTTACCACCGGGGGACTCGCCCTCGTAATGGACGATGACAAGAACGAGCTCTCATTGCAACATCCCGATGGCCCTTCGATCACGCTCAGCTCCGACGGAATCAAACTTTCAACCGATGCGGCCACGGTTACGCTGAACACTCAGGGGATCAGCCTGCAAGGCAATACGGCGGTTGGTGAATAGTGCCTGCTGTTCTCACGACCGCAAGCCAGGTGCGATGTATGCACGGAGGAATGGCGCTGCTGTTTACTACCAACGCGCTTTTGTTCGCCGACGGGAGCCCCGCATTGCTCGAAACAGATCAGCATCCCATCGTAGGTTGTCCGTTTACGCCAGGCACTACCTACAGCCCATGCGTGCTGGTGCAATGGAGCGCCGCGGCCACCAGACTCAAAGTGAATGGCGCTGGAGTGTTGCTCGAGACCAGCATTGGCAATTGTCTGAATGCCGCAGGCGCGCCGCAAGGAACCGCCATTGCGAGCGCGCCTGCAGCGGAGCTTGATGCGATATGAGCACCGGCCGCCATCTCTCGTTTCCATTCGGGATCGCCAAAGACGGGCGCACTCTGACCGCCGGCACACTCGACGCGGAGGTGCTGCAGGAACTGGAGCAACTCGTGCTGACAAATCCGGGCGAGCGGCTCTTTCTTCCGGCGTTCGGCGGAGGCGTCACGCGGCTCTTGTTCGAATCGACTGACGAGAACACAGTTTCGATTGCCAAAGCGACGCTGACACAGGCAATCCAGACATGGCTGGCAGGCCGGGTGAACCTGCAGAACGTCGACGTGTCATCGAGCGGTTCCGCAATCAGCATTGTTATCACTTATCAGGTCGCGGGCGCCACATCGACCGTGCAGGCAGTGTTTCAGAGGAGCGCGCTGTGAGCACGATTCTGTACGATCCGAATGCTCGGGCCGCGCGTGCGCGCTCGCTGGGTACGTTGAACGGCATCGACTTCGGCCTGATGCAACTCGATCCATCGAGTCCGCCGGCATACGGCATTCTGGAGCTTCAGTTCTTCAATGACCAGCATCTCGGCGATCTGGTTGCAGCCGAAAGCACTCCAGCCGCGATGTGGACGCTTGTACCAATCACTGGCGGCGAGCGGGTTGCCGCCGGTCCGCTTTCCGGGCAAGTCCAGGTAACGAAGCTCGTACACTCAGCGGCGCAGACACTCCAGCTAACCATTGCTCCGGTTGGAGACTACAGCCGCTACACGCTCACTATTCAGCAGGACGGCTTCGATCCGATATTTTCCCAATTCATCTTTCGTTTTCGTCCCGGCTGTTTCAGCGCGAACTGCACACCGCTGGTTTCTTATCCACGAGCCACAGACCAACCTGCCATCGACTATCTTGCGAAGGATTACGACTCATTCCGCCACACGCTGATCTCCGCCATGATGCAGCGAGTCCCGAGGTGGCAGCCGACCTCGGAGGCATCGCTCGATGTCGTGCTCCTTGATCTCTTCAGCGCGGCGGCGGATGAGTTGAGCAACTATCAGGATCGCGTCATGAAGGAGGCGTACCTTTCGACGGCGGAGAAGCGAATCTCTCTGCGCCGCCACGCGCGCCTGATGGATTACTTCATTCACGAGGGAAATCAGGCCAGCACCGTGCTGGCCCTGAATTTCCCCGGCTCGGCCTCCTTTACTGTGCCCGCGATGCAGAGAGCCTGGACGGGACCAGATCCCAAACTTCCGTCGACCATCTGGTTCGTCACTAAGAAGCCACAGTTCGTGCATGCGCTGTTCAGCAGCATTCCTCTTTATACGTGGAGCGACGCCATTCCATCCCTGGCCGCCGGGGCAACCCAGGCTGACCTAGCGTTCTCGAGCTTCGCGGATGCGGCCGAGGCGGTGAATCTGATTAACACGGGTGAGATTACACGCCTGCTGATCGAGGAGTGGTTGAATCCGTCAACCGGCATGGCAGCAGACCGCAACATGCAACAGCGCCAGATTCTCGTCCTGACCGGCGCGCAACTGCTCACCGATCCGCTGACCTCAGCTCCAGTTGTACACGTGCAATGGCGGCAACAGGATGCCCTCGCCTTTAATTACTGCTTTGTTGTCCATATTGACGGTGTGCGCGTGCCCGGTGTCTCACTGTTCCATGGCAACCTGCTCGACATGGCCCAGGGCAATCCGAAGAACTTCCAATACCTGCCGCCGGGAACGCCACTCAGCCCAGGGAACTACCACTTTGAGATCAACGCTGCTGGCGCCGCCGAATGCCGTCTTCCGCCTGTGTTCCCCGTGCTCTGGACGAACACGGCCCCAGGCGGGCTCGAGCCTTCCGTCAGCACGGTTGTCGTGATGGTTACCGACGCCAGCGGGACCTCGGCGTGGACGGAACAGACCGATCTCATCCACAGTGATCCATTGATCGATCGGGATTTTGTGGTAGAAACCGATGAACTCGAGCGGACTCTTGTCCGTTTCGGCGACGATACCAATGGCCGCGCACTTCCGTCCGATGCGACGGTTACGTGCTCGTGGTTGAGCGGCTTCGGCCCTGACGGCAACATCGGGCAGGATTCGCTCGTGAACTTTGACGCGACCGGCATGCCGGACATTGCTTTGGGGACGTGCTGGAATCCCTTTGACGTCACCGACGGCCGCGCGCCCGAAACGCTGGACGTTATCCGCCGGCGGGTACCGGAGGCATTCCTTTATCATCAGTCTCGCGCAGTCACGCTGGCCGACTACGTGGCACGCGCCAAAGAAGTGCCCGGCGTTGCGAACGCAGCAGCATTCTACATGTGGATCGGAAGTTGGCGTACGGTCCGCGTGGTCATCGATCCGGAGGGCACGACGAAGTTAAGCGACGTGCTCCGTGCGTCCGTTGAGCAACAACTGGATTCGGTCCACCTGATCGGAGAAGATATCGAAGTACGGGCGCCGGAATTCGTGCCTCTGATCATCGTCGTGGCCGTGTGCATCTCCCGCGATTACTGGATCGACGACGTGGCCCCGGTAATCGAGCAGGCATTTTCAAACAGCTACACGCCCGATGGCAGACAGGCATTCTTCAATCCAGATCGCTGGACATTCGGCCAACCGCTCTATGCCAGTGAAATCGACGGCGTGCTGCAGAAGATTGAAGGCGTCGAGCACGTGATTTCCATTCGCATCACGCGCTGGTGGAACCAGACGGTCACATACTCCGAAGTGATGCCGATCGCTCCAGAGGAAATTGTGCTTGTGGAGAATGATCCCAGCCGGATGGAGACGGGAAGCATCACCTTTACTTACCTGGGGGGCCGGCAATGAGCAGTCCCTGTGCGGTTCCTCTGAACTTTCCGGCCATTATCGAGAACCGGCCGTCGCTGTCACGTATTGAATACCGGATCGGGCGCTACTCGGATTTCCGCGCAGCCCTGCTGGAGGCGCTTGATCGCTCTCCACTGTTGCAGAGTTGGACACATCGTAAGGCGGACGATCCGGGTATCGCCCTGATCGAAGGCGCAGCAATCCTCGGCGATATTCTCACTTTTTACCAAGAGCTTTATGCGAACGAAGCCTGGCTCCGAACGGCGTCCTGGCCTCAAAGCATTGCGGCCATTGCTCGCCTCGTGGGCTACCGCGCAGCACCAGGTCTGGGCGGCACTGGTTACGTTGCCATCGAGATCAGCGGCAACTCGCCGGTGACAATACCCGCCGGGTTCCCGTTTAGCGCCCAGATCGAAGGCATGGCGGACCCGGCGAATTTTGAAACTTCGCGGGGCATCGTTGCGCTCCCGCCGCTCAGCCGCTTTTCGCTATATGCGCCGACCGTGATTCCTGGCATCTATAAAGGGACGACACAGTTGGGCGTCAATCCCGCCTCTCTTGCCGCGGCCGGCGTCACATTGAAAGCCAATGACAGACTCATGCTGGTCGATAACGGCAATTCGCAAAATCGCCAGATCGCGGTTATCACTAGCGTCGCTACGGTTCTCGATCAGACGGTAATCACGATCGCTGGCGGATGGCAAGGAAACAACGTGCCGGGACAAATGACCGCGTACAAGCTGAACCGGACCTTCCGCGCCTTCGGATACAACGCCCCCGCTACTCAATTCACGCTCGACGGCGCCACTTTGAAGAGCACGCCCGTGGACACTGGCATCACCGTAAGTGCGATATTACAGGGTTTCCCGCTTGAACGGCAGGTCAACGATCTCTCCGCCGGAATCACCATGCTGGTCGATCTCCAGGTGACTTCTTTTTTCGGGCACGGGCCGCAAAACCGGTTTCTGAGCCTGACTGCCTTATCGGTAAAGAGCGACGCCGATTCTATCGGTCCCATGCAAGGTGGAATCACTCGTATCTCGTTTGAGAAGAGCACGCCCTCGAGTGGCCCGATATTCATCATTCCCGAATTTACCGATCGCCGGACCGCGATCTGTCACGAGGTTGCCGGAAAGAGTTTCGCGGTGACGGGAGTGCGCCAGCTTTCGCCCGGCTCGGACACCGGAAAACTCTCCTATCTCGGAGATGGCCTCAGCTACGAAGCGCTCGATGGCCGCCTGCTGCAATTTGTCATCCTCAATCAGGACGACACCGCTGCGCGGGTGGAAGAAACAACGGTGAAAATTGACCGGTCGGAAATTGGCGATCCCACTATCGTCGCGGTGCGAACGCTCGCGCTTGCTCCAGCTCTCACAGCATTTTCAATTGCGGATTTTCCAACGCTCAGTCCGAAGGTGGTGGTCTTCGGTAACGTGGTCGCGATGACCCAGGGCAAAACGCAGCCGGTCGCGATCCTCGGGAACGGAGATGCCCGCCAGATCCATCAGAGCTTTGAATTGCCGAAAGCGCCGCTCACTTGGCTGCTCGATGAATCACTCACTCCGCCGCGGAAACCACAAGTGGCCATCCTGGTCAATCAGATTGAGTGGACTGAGGTCGATTTACTATTTGCGGCCGGTCCGAAGGATCAGGTTTACATTCTCCGGGAAGATAATGCGGGCAAAACCTGGGTCCAGTTCGGCGATGGCGTAAATGGCGCCATTCTGCCTTCCGGGGTCAACAATGTAACGGCAACTTATCGCAGTGGAAACGGCGCGAACGGGCGCCGGCAATCGGGAGCCGATCCCCAGCCCAATGCGCAGATCGCCAATCTGAAGCTGCTCAGGCTTTATAACCAGGTGACCAATGGCACTGCCGACGAGAATTCCGCTCACATCCGCCAGACCGCGCCCGGCCGGGTGCAGGAACTTGGCCGCATTGTGAGCCTGAGCGATTTCGAATATGAAGCTCTGGCAATTCCCGGCGTCGAAAAAGCGCTCGCGATATGGGGCGCCGCGGACGGCATCCCCTTGCTCAAACTTACCGTCCTGCTCTCGCACGATACGCCAGCACAGCTCAGCGCCGTACAATCCGCGATGACCGCCGCCAACTCATTTCGTGGGGCCGCGCGCTTCTCGGTGCTCGTAGTCGCAGCGAGCGTCGAATACGTATATCTCTGTCTGAAAATCAGTTTATTGCCCGGTTATCAGACCGCCCCCGTCCTGGCGTCCGTTGCGGGCGCCCTCGGCATCCTGCCTTCGGATGGAAGTGCAGCCCCTGACGGCGGACTCTTCTCCATCGATAAGCGGGCCCTGGGACAACCAGAATATGCCAGCCGCATTGAAGGTACGGTGCAGAACGTTGAAGGCGTCGACTGGGTCCAAGTAACCGCACTCGGTTCGATCGGAACTGCCGAAGATCCCGCAACGCTTGCAGCTCCTTCCTCACCCTCGCTCGCACGCACTATCTCCTGCGCGGATAATCGTGTGCTCGCGCTCTACAAAAAACATTTCTCTGCTTTGGTGTGTAAGCCGTGAGCAATTTACCGGTTCCACTCTACACGCGGCTGCCGGAGATCTACCGCCAGCGAGATATCGAGCAACTGCCTCCAGGACAACTGCAGGCGTATCTTGCTCTGATAGAGCAGGCCTTCAGTGCTGTTCACGATAACATCGGCCTGCTCTATCGCGATCTCTTCATAGAGACATGCAGTCCGTGGGTTATCCCTTATATCGGCGATCTGCTCAGTGTTTCCGTGCTCTCAGGCGAACCGTGGACTTTGCGCGCCGACGTAGCGGATACGGTCGAGCTCCGCCGGATGAAGGGGACGACTCATGCGATCGAACTGCTGGCTTTCGACCTGACGAAATGGGCGGCGCATTGCGTTGAGCTGCGCGAAATTCTCACCTGGTTCCAGCACCTGAATCATCGGCGCCCAGATGTGCAATCAACAAAGCCCGGACTTGCGGGCGTGGCGCGGGGCGGCACGGTTCCGATCAAAAATCCAGCTCTGCTCAGCCTGCTCAGTACTCCGTTCGATCCGTTTGCGCACTATCCGGACCTGAGGCCGGTTGAACTCGGAGTCCTGCGGCCGAATCTGCCGTCCCTTGCAATTTTCCTGTGGAGGCTTGTTCCTTTTCAGGCGCCTGTATCTATGCCGGCGCCACGCGGACAGTTTCCGTTGACGCCCACAGACCCGGGCGGAGCCTTATTCGCTGCTCGCTTCGATATCGAACCGACAGGTAAACCTGTCGTGCTCTTCAACACTTCGCGTGTTTTGCCCAGCGCCGTTCCGCCAGTGCTTTCGACTATGGATGAAGTACCGGGGCCGATCCCCCAGGCGCGTATAACGGAAGCTTCTCCGCTCGGCGTGCCGGCCGAATACGTTGCGGTGAACGTCTATGACTCAACCGCGCCGAATCTCGATTCCATTCAGATAACAGGCGTCGGTCTGCAATTTCATCTTCCGAAGGCTATATTTCCAACAGACATCTGGACAATTCGCGGCGCAAATCTTTGCGCTTGGGAGAATGCACTTCATCCGGAACTGGGGAATCGCGAAATCGTGGTCGATCCGCGACGAGGCCGGGTAGTTTTTGGCGTAGCCACCGCTGCTGAGGCAAGTGCACTCGAAAATGATCTGCTGGCCACTTTCACCTATGGCGCAGCCGGCGCCGTCGGTGCGCAACCCGTCGACCTCACTTTGCCCGCCGAATGGACTGCATCCACAGTCGAGCGCCGCACGGTAGCGCGGCGGCAGGATCCTCTGGCATTGCAGCATGCACTCGATAACCTGGCCAGCGCGTCTTCTCCGGTGCTGATCGAAATCGAGGACAGCCTGACTCACGAACTTGACCTGAGCGCCGTCGCGGGAACGACGGTTGAGAACGGGATCGTCACACTGAACCTGAAGTATCCGCTGGCTATCGCCGCGGTGAATGGCAACCGTCCGGTGATTCGTTTGAAGACTTCACTGGCATTTCGCCCGGTGGATGTCACAGCTCCCGGCGGCGAAAGCCAGGCCGATATCGATGCACTGGTCTCGACTCTCAACGTGCGCCTGCAAGGGCTCTATTTCACGCCGGATAACGCGAGCGTCACTCCGCTCCTTGCACGAGCCGCAGTGGCGCGCCTTGAAATTAACGGATGCACTCTCGACCCCGGGTCCATTCTGAAGTTGGACGGAACCCGGTCGACCGCGATCGCCGGCGCAAAGCTCGATGGTGAATTCGGTTTCGCCAACGCCACGGATCTTCACAACTTCAAAGTGATGCCGCAGGTCATCATCAGCCGCTCAATTACCGGACCGCTCCTCATGGAAGCTGTATATGCGTTGACCCTGCACGATTCGATTGTTGATGCAGGCGCCACGCCTGATGTTGACGGCGCGAACGCATTCGCAATCAGCTCAAGCGTTGACCCGGTGAACGCTTACGGTCCGCCCCTTTCCTTCCAGCAATGCACCTTCTTCGGCCGTTGCCGGCTCCGCAGTGCAAGCGGCGCGGGTGGTATTTTCTGTCACGCTCTCGAGGTCTGGAACAACCAGATAGGCTGCATCCGGCAATCATCGTTTTCGGCCGAAACCAACCGGCTGCCCAAGAATTTCGCCTGCGCTACGGGAGCGATTATCAGCTTTACGGATGATGCCTGGAATCAGCCCGGGTACGCGCAACTGGCGCTCGATTGCGACCGCCGCGTGCTGGAGAAAGGTCCAGGCAACGACCGGATGGGTGCTTTCGGATATCTACTCGAAGCTCACAAGTGGCGCAATCTGCAAGTCCGGTTGCGCGAATACATGTCCGCTGGCTGTCGGCCGGAGCTAATTCCGGTCACTTAATAGGAGGCTGCGTGAAAGGCGATTTCTCAAGGGTACGATATGCGCCGTATGACAACTTCAACGGCATTTTGCCGCAACAAGGCAAAGTGTTGCTCGACAGTGACGGCATTGCTCAAACCCTGATCGAGAACAACTGGCACGAGACCGCCGCCCGGGACGTAATGGGCCGGGTGGCCGCCGTCCCCTCGGCCATTGCGAACAGCTTTGCTATCAGCGCAGCCTCGCTTTCGGGCGGCCTTGTTACTCTCACTGTCGGAACAGGACATATCTGGGCTGACGGCCTGCTGGTCCGTCTCGCTAGCGAGTCAGGCAATACGGTGAACCGTACCGCCACATGGCTCGAACCGCCCCTTGTTCCCGTTGGGGGTAGCGCCGCTGACGTTGCCGCCGACATAAAGGATGCCGTAGTGCTGGAGGTCTGGCAGCATGCCGTCAACGGATATGAGATGCCGGAAACGCTCATCGAGCCGGCTCTCGGCGGACCCGATACCGCCGAGCGTTTGCAAACGGCCTTTGCTTTCCGTCTGGCCCGGCTGAACGCTGGCCAGAGCTGCGCCGACTTGAAGTTCGATGAAAGCAATCGAGGCGCGCTCACCGTTTCGCTGGTTCCACCGGTTGTTACGACCGGCGATTGCCCCGTCGAGGGATTGCAAGGCTATAGCGGTTTCGAACATCGGCTTTACCGGGTCGAAGTCGCCGATACCAACGGCGGCGGCGCGCAGTTCAAGTGGTCGCGCACCAATGGCGGCCTCGTGGGCCGCGGCACGTTTGATCCGGCTACGCAGAAGATCCTGATCACGGCTAATCTGGCCGCGGTCACCAGCGCCAACCGGCCCGGTTTTTATCTGGAAATCGAAGCTTACGATCCGTCGCTCGGATATTCACGCGTAGTAGCGGGCGCGCAGGCGACGCTCGCCGCAGGCTCGCTGCAGTGCGCAGCCACGCCCAACTTCGGCGCGTACCCATCCGCCTCCGGCAGTATTTTTTTCCGTTTATGGGATGGAATCTCCCCCGTCTCCGCTTTTCCGATCAGCACAACCCCGGTGCAGCTCGAAGACGGAATCCTGCTGCAATTCGATCCGGATGGAGCCGGGAGATATCTTCCCGGCGACTATTGGATGTTCCCGGTCCGCGCGCAGGGAATTCCCAATCCTCAGATTCTTATCAATGCCGGGAAACCCCAGGGGATTATCTACCACCGCGTACCGCTGGCGGAGATCACCTGGGCAAGCGCTGGCCCCAGCTTTTCCGGGAGTATCGAAGACTGCCGCACCATTGTGCCGCCGCATTCCCGCAACAAGGCCTGCTGTACCTGCCGTGTGGGCGATGGCATTCATAGCTTCGGAGACTTTACCTCGATCCAGCTCGCAATCGATTCCCTGCCGCCCGAAGGCGGCGAAGTCTGCATTCTTCCGGGCCGCTACTTCGAGAATGTTCGGATCGTGAACCGCCGTGACATCGTGATCCACGGCTGCGGATGGCAGACCCGCCTTGCTTCTGCTTCACTGGGTCCGATAGAGATCGAACGGAAAGCCAAAGCCTCTGCCGGCTCTGCGGTGAATCCGATAGCCGCTGTTATTACGATCATCGCTTCCCAGCACGTGGAACTGCGTTCCTTTGCTGTGGAGGCGGCAGACGACGAGGCCGGCATCCTGCTGGATGGAACCGGCACAGCACTTCCCACAAATCAGGCTCCCCCGAGTGCGATTCGCATCCGGGAGGCAGCGGCGGTCTCCTTGCGCGGCGTAATTGACGTTCTCATTGAAAATCTGGTGTTGCTCGCTGCGGGTTTGCCCGCCATCCTGGCTGAAACCGTCGAATTGCTGCGCATTCATCGTAATCGGATCATGATGAAAAATGTTCGCAGCCTGTGGCCTGCCGTTTACGCGAGCGGACAAGAAATCCATATTGAGCACAATTGGGTCGGGATCCTGTCCGTTACGACGGCTCGCGAATATCTGCCAATCACGGTCATTGAAGATGAGAGCAGCTTCTCGAACGTATCTACGGCCAGCAGCGCGGGCATAACTGGAGCAAGCTCCATCGTTATCAGCATGGCGGTTCATCCTGGCGGCATTCAGATCGGCGGACCTTCCAACGATGTTTATATTTTCGAAAACGAGATCGAGGGCGGGAGCCGCAACGGCATCACACTCGGCAGCTTCGCCATCCTCGATGCCAACGGCAACGATACCGGTCAATGGACTGGCGTTCTAATAACCGGCGAAGACGACGATTGCTGCCCGGGAGGCCTGACCCCTCCATCCGAGCCGCCGGGGATGCCTGGTGGCACGGTTGTCGCGGGAGGCATTCTTACTAACATCCATATTCACCGCAATCGCATCCGCAATATGGGCCTGTGTGGAATTGGCCCAGTTGGCTTTTTCAATCTGCTCGAAACTCTCGAAGTAATTACCATAATTGGTCTGAATATTTCGCAGAATGGCATTTTACGAAGTGTGCTGCGTAACGTTGCCGTAGTCAACGGCGCTACCAGCAGCATTTTCGGTTATGGCGCCATTTGCGTTCCGGATGTTCAGAACCTCATTCTCTGCGATAACCAGATCACCGACTTCGGCGCGCAGCCGGGCGCCGGAGTCTGCGGCATCTTCGTTCTGCACGGCGAACTGCTGGAGATCAGCCGCAACCAGGTCCTCGAAACACGGGACTGGAGCAAAGTCTCAACAGCCGCAAAGGCTTCGAGCGGCGCTCACGGCGGTATCGTTATCCTTCTGGCAACACCGCCGACCTTCGGCCAGCCCTTCACTACTTCGTCGGCGGGAAACATCAACGCTCTTGCCGCGCCCGTTTACGAGCCGGGACTTCCGGCCGCGCGCGTGGAACACAACGTCGTCCGCGTGCCGCTGAATTATGCGCTCGAACTGATTGGAATCGGGCCATTCACTGTGGCCAATAACCACATCACCTGTGGCGGCCTGGTTCTCACGACGGACGCGCGCGCCCTTGCGCAGACCGTTCTGATCGGTAATTTCGGTACTGCAATCGATGGCAAGCTCAATGCTGGCCTTCCCAGCAGTACCTTCAGTAACGCGAAAGGTGCGTTTGCGGGCGATCTGCAGTCCCAGCCGGAAAGCCCAGGCCGCGGGATGGTGATGTTTACCGGCAATCTTTGCCAGCTCGAGGCGATCGCGAGCGGCCAGCGAGAATATACATCAGTCGCAATCCTCACTACCGACCACCTGATCTTCGCGAACAATCACTGCTGGGTTGAAGCGCCGCGTTCCACGTGCCTGGTTGACGCGCTGCTCGCCGGTTTCTCGGTCAACGTCGTTGGAAATCGCTTCCAGGAGGCGCCACACTCCGTTGCGCTTTCCGGGCTGACCAGCGGGACAATCAACATCACAGCGCAAAACATCTCGACCTATTGCCTGATTGCAGTTGGCGCGATGCTCTCGAACAACAATAACCTCGCTCTGATCCAGGCGGCCAACAAGGAAGCATGTGCAAGTCTGGCCAAAAACCTGCAGGGCTCTCTCGGATTGTAGTGATATTTTGCGAGAAGGAAGGATCATCTATGGACGCATCCAGCAGCGCAAGCGGGACCGACCCTTCGACCGAGGCGGCGAAAGATTTGACCGAAGCTCTCAGCGTGGCGGATGGTGTTGTGCGCGATGGAGCTCAAGCACTACAACAGGTGCACCAGGCGCGACTCGCGCAGGCCAATCGCACGCTCGCGGCACTGAAAGCCCAATATAGAGCGGACGATCCCCGTGTACAGGCCGCGCAGGCAACCGTTCAGGCTACGCAGGCAACGATCTCACGGGTATCAGCGCTGCGCCAGCAAATGGCAACTCCCACTGTGCAGGTTGCTCAATCCGATTGGGTGCTGCAAGGGCGAGTACTGGATGCTGACCTCAATCCGAAGGCGCGTTTTACCGTGTTTCTCGTCGACGATCAAAAAGCATTTCTTCGCCAATACGGGTTCGCTTATACGGATGAGAGCGGATATTTTGAGCTCCATTTTGCCCCCTCGAAGCCTCAACCAGAGGCTGCGGCCACTCAACTGTTTATCGAAGTAGCGAATACGGACGCGAATCCGGTTTACCTCAGCCCGAATCCATTTCAACCGGTAATCGGGGGCGCCTCCTTCATGAATATTGTGCTGCCTCCCGGAGGTGAACCGATCGGCGATCCGCCGCCGGAAATCCGGAACATTGCACTGCCGAAGCGCGAAAAGCCAAAAAATACGAAATCAGGCTCCAACAAGAAGTAGGCGTTCATGTTTGCCCGGGAACAGCGCCCCCGCGTCAGCCCCTTACCGGCGAAACGCCGCATCGCCGGGTCCGCGGCCGCATTCGAAACCGGCTCCGGGCCCGTGGTGCTCCGCAAGGTGTGTCCGTGTGGCGGGGGCTGTTCGAGTTGTGCAGCGGAGAGGCAACTGGAGGATGAAACCACATCATCCATTCAGACAAAACTTGAAATTGGCGCAGTAAACGACCCACTGGAATACGAAGCGGACCGTGTGGCCGATCAGATAACCCGCATGTCCGATCCCAAACCCTGCGCCTGCGGAGGGAACTGCGCCAGGCGCCAGGTGAAGTGCGATGTCTCTCCACCGGAAATCCTGCAAAGGAAGCCTTTCAACCCCGCGGCGCTCGATTCCACGGTGCTGCCGGCTCACGTGCACTCGGCGCTGAGTTCACCGGGTCTCCCGCTCGATACGGGCACGCGTCAATTCTTTGAACCGCGCTTCGGCCAGGACTTCAGCCACGTCCGCGTTCACACCGGCCCGGGCGCGGCGGCATCGGCGCAGACACTGAACGCCATTGCCTACACTCTTGGCCGCGACATAGTCTTCAATACCGGGCAGTATGCGCCAGACAGCACGTATGGGCAACATCTCCTCGCCCATGAGTTGACGCACGTCGTTCAGCAGGGTACAGGGAGCGCCGGCATACGGCCCGTTGTGCGCCGCGTGCCGATCTGTACTGATCCTCCCAAAGTGCCGATGCCATCGAAGGCCGAGTTCGCCACCGACAGCTATCTCAATACCATCAGGCAGGCGGCATTCGAGCGCGAGTTCGGTAGTGAACTCCCACTGCAAAAAGGGGACGAGAGTGCGTCGGTAGCCCTTGTCCAGCGCCTTTTACTGAATACCGTTTGCGACAGCGTCGATCGCGCCGCCCTCGCCGCCGAGTTCGCCACTCAGGAGTACGGGAAGGAGACCGTCAAGGCGGTGCTGCGCTTTCAGCAAACGCATACGGATGCCAGTGGGAGGCCTCTGAGCCGCGATGGCCAGGTCGGGCCCGTGACGCTGAGCGCTATGGATGTGATTCTCGGATTGCCCCCGCAAGGTCCGGCACGTCCGCCTCAAAAAACCGGAGCTTGTTACGGTACCGCCAGACAGGGTCCTGGCGAAATCTATACTTACTCGAATCCCACCACGGGCGAGAGGAAATGGGTGCTCTCAAACTTCGATGTCGACAAACACTTCGTCAAGGAAGAGCACCGCGCCTTTATCGAAAGCACTATCGTCCCTGCAATTAATTCAACAACCCCGGCTAGCGAATATATGGTGAGTCTCATCGGAGAAGCGAGCACCACCGCAAGTTTTGGCTACAACCTTGACCTCTCCTGGCGGCGCGAGCGGTGCGTGGCTCAGGCGCTCCGCGACGCCAAACTCGATTCGTCCCACAAGATCACCTTTGAATCCGCGACCGGCGAAATTCGCGGCGATCTTGAGCAGATCGCCCATGGTCTGAGTCCGGAGCTTGAAATTGAAGACCGCACCAAGCGCATGGTCACGATCAGCCTGTACAAGAAAGCCAAAACCTGCAAACGCGACGTTGCCGCCAAAGACTTTTTAGCGAGCGTGGTCTGTGATTCTCCGGATTCAGTACGTATCACCATCAATACGGCAGATGCTGATAATCCGATCTACCGCGAGTTCGTATGGAGCCATGATCCCTGGCCTGCCGGATGCACACTGATTGCGGGCGAACCACCCTCATTCGCCGGACACTTCGAATGGGTTAAAACTGCCACGGCTTTGCGGCTTGCAAAGCGCGATCCGGACGATTGGACGGCGCCCTCCGACTTCAGTGGCGACGCCACCTTTTTCGGCTTTGGCGCAAACCAATATCTGACCCATTCAATCGGAAGATTTCCCTTTCCGCTGTTCCGCATCGGGCTGGGAGGCACATGGGAGTCGGACAACTGCAACAAATCGACGCAGGAGATCTATGGCCAGATTTATCCGATTGGCCCGGTCAAGTGCGGCCTTCCACCACTTCCGAAAGGCCATTGCGAATTCAAAGAGCCGGATGCCTGCTCCGACGGTCATAAGGCCTCAGCGGCGAAGCGTTTTAACGGCATCATGATTGGCGGCTCGATCACGATCGACAAAGCGCCCGATTGGTTAAAGCCGTTCATTAAGCCGGGCGTGGCTCTGGCGGGAGTTGAATTCGCCACCAAAGATTCGGCTATTGATCCACCTCTCAGCCGTAAGTTTGTGTTCCTTGGGGCCGGTTTCTCGGGCGGCGGTGCAGGACTTGACCAGCTCAAAATTGCCGCCGCGCCGGACCAGGATGCCGACGAGCCAAGCCGGCTGGACAAGCCCGGAACTTTTCTGCCCAGTTCGGATTTCGACAAAATTATTCGTGGCAAGCTCGAATTCTTCGGCGGCAGCAACAAGATTGAGCTAACAACCGATGCAGGAACCTTCACGTTCTATAACCTGATCTGTAACGGCGGCTCACGGACCTATTACGGAGCGTTCCAGCCTGCGTGGCGCGTGGAATGCCCGGGCAAAATTGACCTGCCGGACGCTAAAGAGAAAGAATGCAAAGACGACGAAAAATGCTCTGAGGGGACTCGTCTCGCAGGTCACAAAAAGTTCACGATCAAAGTTGGGCGTGCCACCCTGGCGTCGCTGCCCGGTAGCGGTCGTCAGCTTGCGGAAAAATATGGATGCCGCGTCACAGCCGCATTTGTGAATATTCAAAGCGAAGACGGTCCCGACGAAAAGCAAATCCACCGCGAGTTCATCATCATCCTTCGTGACAGCGATTGTGAGTTCACCGTTGGACAAGGCCAGGAAACATTCGATGGATACCTGGAACGCCAGCTCGCTACGGAAACTCCCGACGATATTTTCGCGGAGTCAGACTTCGCGGGCGGCGTGCGGTTGGACAAGGACGGCGATCTAGACATCCTTTCAGGGCTTAAGTGGCCGGTCGAGTTTCACCTCCCGGGCGCCTTCGATCCCACCTGCACCGGCAAACGCGGAGCGCTAGGAATCGCCGTGCCGGTCTCGGCGGTCGATTGCGGCAAAACCGCGGATCCAATTAACGACACGAGCACGGCCCCCAGCCACACTGATCAGTGCGATGATTTCCGGAAGAAGAATCCCTGGGTCAACGACGTCCTGGAGAACCTCAAAGACAAGAAATACGAGGACACGCTCAATGTAACCTTACCCGGCGAGGCTGCAATCCCACCCGATCTTTACTATCAATATCTGGGCAAGCCGGGTACCGTTGTCCAGAACGCGCTGTTTGTTGGCTGGGCGCCGAATCCGAGTGGTGGCCCACCGATCAGATTTGTCGCATTCGCTGATATCCGCATTGTCAACGTTTACCCATCGCAAAGCATGGACATCGAATTCCTCACCGATTTGTGCGCTTTCGACGAACACGGTAACGTTGTTTTCATTGATCCTGAAGGTTGTATGGAAGGTATGGGCCGCAAGGGCGAAATGCGGACGGTTAGCCCACGTAACATTGATGGCAAAAGGCCCGGTCGCGATGTGCGAACTGCCTGACGCAATCTGATGAATTCCTGAGGCATATTTGATCTACTACTTTTCCATCCCCAGATTCGATATCTAATTAGATTTGAGATTATGGACGCCGGATCTGAGCCGGATCAGCGCATTGTGCGGCCCCGCAAAATTGTTACCGCGGCCGGTATATCGGCTCGCGGTTTGGCCATCGGCTTAAGAGCGGAATCGTTCACCATCAACCCGCAACGTTCTCTGGAAGATCGAAGCCGGCGTGCCGCTACAACCAACGCAGGCAAGGATCCGATGGGTCCAGCAGTTCTCGATGACGGGGCTAGAGAATGGGGCGTCAGTTGACACGGCCGAATGCTGCGGTGGCGGTCATGTCACATTCCGAAGCGCTATCCCGTCTTTCCGTTGAAGACAGGAGAAGACACATGATCAAATGGGCACTGCGCAGGGTGACTAACAAATTCGAGCGGACCTGGCACTACGACGCCAGCTATATGCGCGACATAATCGACGCGAGTCCGCGCGCGGCATGGCTCTTTTCCCGCGCTGCCGCCCTCGGACGGTTCCGGCGTGACCTCCCTATGGAGGTGTGGTATGCCGCAGGCATTACGGCCGTGCGCCACGAGGACTGCGGCCCTTGTACCCAGCTGGGAGTCGCGATGGCGGAGCGTGCCGGCGTTCGTCCCGTGGTTCTGCGCTCAGTGCTCGCCGACAATGCCGATGCCATGCCGCCGGACATCGCACTGGTGTGGAAATTCACGCGCGCCACGCTCGCGCACGATGCTGCTGCGGACGAATATCGCGAGGCTATCGTGAAGCGCTGGGGGCAGCGCGCCCTTGTCAGTTTGGCTTTTGCAATCACCGCGGCCCGAATCTATCCAACAGTCAAGTACGCTCTGGGCCACGGCAAAGCCTGCACGCGCATCCTCGTTGGCGGTAAGCCGGTGATGTTCGATCATGGTCGGGCTCTGGAGCAAGCGGATGTGGCGGTGCACACACCGTGAGCTCCGCGAGCGCGATGTCGGATTCCGCCGCCAACTTCGAGCCGTAGCGCCATCGCCTGATCCGTCTCGCATACCGCATGCTGGGTCGACGGCTGACGCCGAGGACGCGGTACAGGAGACGTATTTGCCTTGGCATGCGGCCGACCGCGACTAAACGTATCCTGGTTGCGCCTGGTTAAGTGAACCGATCCGAATACCTTATCGGCGCTGTCCTTATACGCTGCCGTGTCCTCGAAACCTTTGCCATCGCGCTCGATCCGCCCGAAGTACTCGTTCAGCCAGATGACGATATTGCTGTCTGACGAGCTCTCGGCGAGACTCTTGAAGCCATGCAATGTGTCAAGAAGCGCTTGGCCACCCGTTATCACCGTGTGTTGCGTTTGGCAACTTCACTTGGTCCACTTCGGCGGTTTGATTTGGTCTACCCTAAGTTGTTGATTCTGTAAGGAAGGCCGTTTTGGTCTTTCCGTTATATGGTCAGGCAGATACTCCGCAGGGCCAAAAAATATCCAGCTTATGCTGTCTTCAATTCTTTGCGTTCGACTTTCTTTCTCTTTCTATGAAGAGAAATGCTCGCCAGCCACGGGAACAAGAACAGCGCAGCGCTGGCGGCGGTTGCGGAACCGACGATGACAAACACCCCAAAGCGCAGGGTAGGGGGGAAATTCGAAAGCAGAAAGATCCCGAACCCGCAACAGATCACTAGGAAATTCGTTCCGATCGGCCGCCACAGATGTGAGCAGGCCTTCGACCATGGTTCCCAGGAGCCGAGGTTCTTATTGTCACGCTTGGCGAACATGGTGAGATATATCATGGCGTCCACTCCCATGCCCAGATCGAGATTGGCGGCTGAAGCGGTAATGAAGTCCAGTGGCATGCCGAGGTAAGCGATATATCCACGCACGATGACTGGGATGATGGCCAGGGTTACGAGCATGGCCAAGCCCGTACGCAACGAGCGGGAGAAGACGAAACCCATGACCGTGAAAATGCCGATCAGCAACAGCGAGCCGGTAATGATGCTGGAGGTGATCAGCCGGCCCATGTCACCCAACAAGCTGTACTCGCCACCGACAAGGAGCGTGCGAAAACCCTCGCGATGAACCGTGCCCTCCAGGCGCCGGATGATCTGTTCGCGCGACACGTTCCGCACAGTCTCCCGCATGCGCAAAAGAAGGAGTGCCCTCTTGTGATCCGGAGTTATGAACTGCCGCGCCGGCGCGCCGTGTTTCGGGCTCTCCAGCACGCCGACCTCTTTCTGTTTCTTGGATTTTCCTTGGAAAAATCCTTCTATAGATAACAGTTTCGAGTACCAGCGCCGGTCGATTTCGCTCTGAATGACCGGCAGCGACATAGCCTTGCCCACGGCGGGGTCCTTTTCCAACGCGTCGTTCAACGCCCACAGCCGGTTGTAGGCCTCGTTGGTATCGAGTGGAGCGCCATGAATGTCTTCCACTTCGAGTTTCAGCGGACTGCTTCCGCCGGAGCGATCAACCGCCTCGAGTCCTTGTCGAATGTCGCTTCCTTTCTTGAAATAGAAGAACAATGGCGGGTCCGTATTCAGGCGCGGCAACCCGATGGTGCCAACGACGCCGAACATCACCAATGCGACCGCAACCAGGCGGTGGCGCTCGGAAAAGAACAAATGCAGACGCGATGCGATGCCTTTGGTCCAGCCGAACTTTGTCTTTGGGGGTGAGGCCAGAGCCAAGAACCAGGGATACAGGATATATGCGGCGAGGAATGCCATCGCCGCGCCGACCGCTCCACCGGTGCCCAGGTGCTTCATGGACGTCGCGGAAACGAGCATGAGGCTGATGAAACCCAGCAACATGCATACCGCGCTCCATAATGACGGCGCAACCGTTTCCTTTACTGCAGTCCACACAGCCGCGTACCCGACCAACTGTTTCTGCTGTCGAATCCCAATCCAGTTGTAAGTCAGAAAGACCATCGGCGAGAGAGTCATGACGAACACCATCGTCGACAGGTTAGCCGTGACCGGCCCAATCGGAATATGAATATATTGATTAACGATGAGTGTCGCAGCGCTCGAATTCGCACAGGCGACGAATGCGCCCAGCAGGATCCACGGAGAGCAAAAGAGAACGAACAACACCACGCCAAACACGCCGACCGCAGCCAGGCTGAACGTTCGTAGGTCCCTCGCCATTGTCCGCGAAATCATTTCCGTGACATAGGGCTGGCCCGAGATCACTACTTCGAAACCGGGCCGGTCGAACTTATTCTTAAGAGCCTGCACGCCGTAGATCGTTTTCCCGCCAATGTCGTCTTTTACCGTGGCAATAACATCTGTGGAGCGGTGATGCTCGCCGATAAGAGTGTTCGTCCAGAGGGGACTCTTCAGTGCGTCTTTAATGTCTTTGGGCCCGTGGCCCTTCGGCCCGGGGTTTATTGATATGACAGCAGTGACTCCGGGGACTTTTGCCAGTTCGACCGACAGCGCGTGGATACGATCCGCATACGCCGGTGACGCGATATCGCCACTGACATTCAAGTCGATCTCGGTCATTTGTCCTGGGAAAGTTCTGGAGATCTCGTTGTCAGAGCGAACTTGAGGGTCGTTCTTTGAGAAAAAGAAGTTCTCTCCCACCTTCGGCTTCAAATCCACGGAATGCGAGAAAACTATGGCCACGATAGCGGTGATTCCGAAGCACACCAACACCGGAAAGAGGCGGAGCAGTATTGCCATGACCAGCACGCCGAGTTTGCGCTCCGAAGTCACGTCCTACCTTGATTTTATGCGGCCAGGAGCAGGAACCGCATTACTTCTTCCGACAGAAGCATCTGTTCAGGTGCGTCCCGCAATTCCGGAATCTCCGATGACAGGATTGCCATAGCCGGTATGCCACTTGTGCCAATGCGTCGAGCACAATCGCAACTAGTTCCTCGACGTCGGGATCGCTACTGAGAAGTAGGCGCGGCGTGGGGCCTTAGTTTCTTACGTGCACTCCAAGGCTATTACCCTTTGGGGGCTGGATGCAGCACATGTTTTCATGGAAGCGGCTAAAGCTGGGCGTAGTGGACGAATGTCGAGCATATCAAAGGTTCGGATGGTACTAGTGATCGAGGTGGGCGCAGGTCCCAGATGCCGGTTCCGTCGTAGAAATTGCGTTCTCCCGAGCACCATGATTTGGAGATCTGGACGAATTTCGATCGTTTCCCAAAATCAAAATTCCAGTAATCTACGTAAGAAACGAGAATGTGACTGCCGCTCTCCTATATGTGGTTAGCTGTGGACACGTCCGTGCCGGCAATGGCAAGAGAAGCCACGATGGATAGCGGACTAACGGAAGCAAAGTGAGTTTAATGCCTCACACCCGACGCAAATTGCCTCCATCAATCCTCCATGCGACTGAGCTGTGCGCGTTTTGCGGTCAGCTCTACGCTTATGAAATGGAGCGCCGGTGTGCCCATTGCGATGCACCCATGTGTTACTTCTGCGCCGTAACCAGTGAAGCGCGTGAGATTGCCCGTTGCAAATGTGAACAGCCGAGGTCGAAACAATCATCGTCAGGTCTCGCTTTTATGCGCAGTATACGAGCCTCAAAGCGGAGCACGCCGCCGCCGTACCTAAGAAGCTTTCGACTCAGCAAGCGAGCGTGATGGCGGTTGACGCCGTCACGGCGCTCCAAGGATTGGATGATACGCTTCATCTAAAATCGGGCGAGATGGTCATGATCTTTGGCGCGAGCGGAGGGATTGGCCATATGGCGATTCAGTTGGCGAAGCGAATGGGCGCAAGAGTCCTGGCGGTAGCCTCCGGCGAAGACGGGGTGCAGTTGACGAAAAAGCTGGGTGCCGATGCCGCCATCGACGGTCATGAGGACGATATCCTCGCGGCCGCTCGCGCGTTCGCTCCCCAAGGGACCGATGCGGCTCTCGTGACCGCGGGCGGTCCCGAGGTGGACCAAGCGCTGGCCGCATTAGCTGAGGGCGGCCGCGTAGCGTTTCCGAACGGCGTCGAGCCCGCGCCGAAAGCCCAAAAGAACGTAAAAGTACAAAGCTACGACGGACAACCTAATCGTCAGGTTTTTGAAAAGCTCAATCATTTGATCGATGCCGGCCCCTTTGAAGTCCACATCGCGCGGACCTTTACGCTTGATCGGGCCGCCGACGCTCAGCGCAGCCTCAACGAACACTATCTCGGCAAGCTCGCACTTCAGCCCACGGCGTGAGGCGACGTGTCGTCGCGTCGAATGCTACGCCGCGCTTCTTTCTTGATGGGGAGTAGGCCGATGGCCGCGTAGTCGACGTTCATGGTCGGGCGGCTAACCGCCAATGGAACTCGCCGAAGCTGGATAAGATCATAAGATCTAGGTCGGCGGTCCAATTGACGAGTAGCCCGTTATCCAGGAGCGATCTGACTTCAGCTGTTCAACATGCCGAGTACATCGAGAAATGAAATTGCGCCAGTGTACTCTTCCCACCTGCAGCGCGAACAGAATTGGCCGTCCAAATTCTGTTACCGTTGAAGGAATCTGCTGCTGTCGTCCGGCACCTAAGTTGCGCAATTGGAAGGAGTGAACGTGGGTAGATTTGTTGCAACCGCCCTCGTGCTTGAACTAGTAAGCTTCGTAGCTGGTCAGCAGTCCTCTATGAACGCTATTGGAGCTGAGCGCGGGCCTACAAAGGAAACTCTCGCCCGGGAGGTTCTGGAAGTAAAACATCAGTATGACGAAGCTTAACTCAAGAACGACGGCGCATGGTTTAGGCGGATGTTCGCAGACGACTACATGTTTGTTTTACCGGACAGCACGGTCGTAACAAAGGAAGAATTCGTCAAGGATCTCGAGTCACGAGATCTCGTTTGGGAATCAGTTTCGGGCCGCGATATGAGAGTTCGTGTGTATGGAAACACCGCAATAGTCACCGGCCAGTTCTTCGGCAAAGGTCGTTATAAGGGAACCGCCGTCGATGAGCACCAGCTGTTCACCTCAGTGTGGATAAGACGAAATGGGCAGTGGCAAGCGGTTTCGGAACACGCTTCCAATCTTCCTCAAGCGCGGAAATAATCTTTGGCTGTATCTCGAAAACGGGTGAGCTTTGCGTCGAAAGTTGTAAGCCTATCGGACAATCGGCAGTCAATTTGCCACGTACACGCACTACTCGTAGAAGGAATCGGCTTCTTCGAGAATTGTGTCTTGTTGGTCGGGAATCCGGAAAGTGAACGCTAGATACTAACTGCGAAGTCCGCTTGCGACAGGGAAACGTTCGGATGTCGCCCAACCCGCCCTGAATCAAACTGCAATCTTTTTCCTTCGCGCCCCTGCAGTTCCAAATGCGGCGGCTCGTAAGAGACGGCGAAAAGTGGGACATTCCATGTGGCTCCGTGCGGGGCAAGCAGCGGCGTGCCGCAGGCCGTCGCGCATGGCGCTGAGTTTGCGGATCTTTGCGTCTAGCTCATCCGCCTTGGCCGCGAGCATAAGTCGGTCAATGCGCGGCCGCCCGCCAGGCCCGAACATGAGCGCGATCTCATCGAGCGAGAAGCCCGCAGCTTGCCCCAGCGCGATCAACGCCAGCCGGTCCAGCACGCCGGGATCGAACAGGCGGTGCAGGCCCCGTCTGCCGGTCGAGGCGATCAGCCGTTTTTCCTCATAGAACCGCAGCGTCGAAGCAGAAACGCCGGATCGCCGCGCCACCTCAGTTATGTCCAAATATGCCCCTTGACCTCAAGTTGACTTGAAGTTGCATAATACAGTTTCCGATTCCAGGAGGCAATGGAGAGAGACGATTATGGATGTCACACCCCAGACCGATAACGAGCAGGCGACACTGTGGAACGGCGTCGCAGGACGCGCCTGGGTCGAATTGCAGGAGTCGCTTGACCAGATATTCAAACCGTTCGAAGACCTGCTCGTCGAGGCAGTCTCCCTCGGACCCGGCGGCCGGGTTCTCGACGTCGGCTGCGGCGCAGGCGGCACAACGCTGGCGGTCGCGCGTGAGCTCGGAGCGAAGGGCCGATGCATCGGGATCGACATTTCAGATACGATGATCGCCGCCGCCCGGTCCCGCGCCAAACGGGAAGGTACGACAGCAACCTTTATCTGCGGCAACGCGCAGGCGCATACGTTCGAGCCCGCAAGCTTCGACATCATCATTTCTCGCTTTGGCGTCATGTTCTTCGAGGACTCTATCCGCGCCTTTGCGAACCTGCGGCATGCCGGGGCGGAGAACGCCGAGCTCCGGTTCGTCGCCTGGAGGAGTGCGGCGGAAAACCCGTTCATGACGACGGCTGAACGGGCCGCGGCGCCGCTCCTGCCGAACCTGCCCGCCCGGCAGACGGACGCGCCGGGGCAGTTCGCCTTCGCGAATGGCGATCGGATCCACAACATTCTTAACGAGAGCGGCTGGGCCGACATCGATATCCGACCCATCGATATCACCTGCACTCTGCCAGAAAAGGAGTTGATCCCTTACCTGACACGGCTAGGTCCTGTCGGCCGCATCCTTCGAGAGACAGACGACCGGACTCGCACTCACGTCATCCAAAGGGTCCGCGCCGCCTTTGATCCCTATGTGCACGGAGCGGAAGTCCGATTTACCGGTGCCTGCTGGATGGTCAGAGCGCAAGCGCGTTCTGTGTCAGCTCCGCCGGAATCGGTAGGTTGAGGGCTCGTTTCCTTCCGCGCCACAACTCTCAGAGGCGGCATTCTGCTGCCAACATATTGCACGCCGCGCAGGCCGGAACGACCTGGAGCGATTCGGCAGAGCCGGCGTTTGCGCAGTGCGGTTTACTTCCTGCGCGGTGACACCACGACGAGGCCTGCTAATTGACCGAGCTGGGCGTGCGCGAGATACACCGTGCCATCCTTCGTGACGACTCCGTTGCGAGCGCCCTCGTGGGTCGCCAACTCAGCAACCAGGCTGAGCTTGCCAGTCGCGTCGACTCGGGCCACTGTGAGCCGCGCATCTTTGGCAGCGCCTACATACAACGTGTGAGTGGCTGACGAATAATTGAGATCGTCCACTCCGTCGCCGGTGTTAATAGATGATAGCTTGCCGCCGTTATGACCCGCATCCAAGACCTCCGCTTGCGTGCTGCAGGCCACGAACAGGTATCCGGAATGTTGATCAACCGAGAGACCGTGCGGACCGTCCTCCCCACACGAGGATTCCCATTTCGCGAGAGTCTTGTGTGTTTGAAGATCAATTGCGGTCGTGAGGTCTTTGTCCTCGTAGTTCATATAGAAACGGCTGCGCTGTGCGTCGACCGCATAGCCTTCCGGTCGGCCTTCGAATGTCAGTTTTTCTTTCTGCCTCAAGGTCTGGCTGTCCAGAATACGGACGGAGTTGTCGCGTGGCGCGGTGACCCAGACTTCTTTTGTGGGCGCCACATAGACCACGCCGTCAGGAGTGGAATCGATGTGACCACAGCCCTTGCGCGCGATGGTCTTTCATCAACAGCGCATAATAACGGTTAAACCGAGCCTTGGAGACAAGACATTTGAACGTTACAAACAGCTTGTCGAGGTCAACATCAACCCAAGGCTCGGGCCGATTCAAAATGTGCAAACTTCAAACCGTACAACTCGCCGAGTTCTATACCTGGTCCAGCACGGCCGGAAACCGCCGAACGGGCAAGGGCCTCAGCACGCAAACGGTTCTACATATTCACCGCCTTCTGAGTAAAGCGCTAAAGCAGGCCGTCATATGGCAATTGCGCCCTACGAACCCCGCGAACGCTGTGCAAGCGCCTCGTCCGGTGCGCAAGGAGGTCAAAGCGGTTGAGGAAGATCGTTCGGCTTTATTGCTCGGATCTGCCGAGAATACCGTTCCGTATCTTCCCATCCTGAGGGGACTCTGCACCGGAATGCGGCGCGGTGAAATCCTTGGGCTTCGTTGGAGCGACATCGATTTTGAGAATTCCCGACTGACCGTTAATCAGGCCCTTGGTCAAACCCGCGCCGGCGGGCTGAAGTTCAAGCCCACGAAAAACAAGAAATCTCATCGCACGATTGCATTGCCTGACTGCCTTATCGCCTGCCTGCTGGATCATCGAGCGAATCAGGACAAGATCAGAAAATTGTTTGGGCCTGATTATCCGAAGTTCGATCTGGTGATGCCATTAGCGGACGGCACTCCGTGGGCTCCGGACGATTTCACGGACGCATACATCGCCTTCTCGCGCGCATCAGTACAAGAGACACCCGGTTCCACGACCTGCGCCATACCCATGCTTCCGAGCTGCTGCGCAGGGCGTTCCGCTGAGAACAGTCTCGCAACGTCTCGGACACGCCAATCCAACGGCACGCTGAATATTTATGCGCACGTGATGAGCGGCGATGATGAAAGAGCGGCCGACACGGTCGAGGAAATGATCAAGAAGCAACTGGGGAAGAAAGGAGCGAAGAACCAAAAATGACTCGCGCATTTGCACGGAGCCCAAAACAGCCTGAAGTTCGGACATGCTCGAAGCGAGCAAAGTCCTTTGTTTTCTGGCGGTGAGGGTGGGATTCGAACCCACGATGATCTCGGCGCACGTATAACTTACAGATTCCACATTGCTCGGGATGCCAAAATTGCCACGGCTGCTGTAAACCATTGCACGCTATTGCACGCTGACCCATTGCTCATTTCCTGTCACACCGCTTTTAATCCAGCGGAGGCACCAAAATATCTGGGATCAGGCGAGACCGATAGGCGCAGCACACTCGTAACTGGGCATCTGACGCTCTCAGTGTCGAACGCCTGTTGCGCGGAGCGGGATTCAGTCTGACTGTGGTCAGCGGGAAACGCGTTCGAAATGAATCATACCCTTTGCTGCCTTCGACAAAATCGAACAGGACATCCGCGTTGGCCCTCTGCTTGGGTAAGGCTTTGTTGATCCCTTTACTAGCCGCTTTCAACCGTGCGCGTGCTTCACCAAAGGCCATGCCCGGTCGCAACTTGGCCAGCACTCCAAGCCAGATCGCGTGCGCGTTATTGCGAGCGTTCCAGGTTAGCTGCTCGGTCATAGCCGTCGGCGCCCATATGTCATATCGTTTCTGCAGTTCGGCGCCCACAAAGTCCGGCCCTGCAACACCGACAATCTCGACCGGATGTGTGTTGATGCGAACAACCCGCTCCAATACGCGTGGGTCCGAACTGAAACGGCTGCGCCAAGCTGCATAACTCAGGACACAGACTGCATGCGCGCCTTCTACGCGATCATCTTCGTCATTGAGCAGGCGCCCGAGCGCAGCGCGATCTTGCAGCTCGCGGCGACCGTGAGGTACTGTCGGACCAAGTGCCGGACCGCTGCGCTTGATCCGAAAGCTGTCCATCCATTCCGAATCACAATAGGATCCAACTGAGACCAGTTCAAAAAAGCGAGCAGCTCGCGGGCATACAAGGACACCGATCCTTTGGCCAGACATTGGCATTGTTCTTCTATGAACGCGGTCAGTGGCTCATCGGGAAGGCCGTCACTTCGAACGACATAATACCGATACCCGGAGCCCTTTACACGAACGAGTTCGAGCACACATACACCTTTCGCCAGGCGCACCTTTCAGCAGGCTAACCAGGCATCCCGAGAGACGAAACGATGCTGACATGGCCTCGCTCCCTCCAGCAAAGGCGAGCGGTTAAGGGCGGGCAACAGCAATATGGAGCGTGGCCACATAGATACTACGTGGAAACAAAATACTATGCAAGTGTTTTTTCCGATTCGCGCTTTCTTAATTAAGTTGGATGGATATCGTGCGCTCGCAATCAAAAGCAGGAGTGGGGTTCAGCTCCGATCACGCAACAACAAGGATTTCACGGCCCGATATCCCGCACTTGCAAAGGCGCTTCAACATTTGCCGAACGATACCGTGGTCGATGGTGAGATTGTTGCGTTTGACGCATCGGCGCCCGTCCTTCAACCACCTTCAGAACTACGGTTCGTCGAATGTTCCCATCATCTATTCCGCCTTCGACCTGCTGATCCTGTCTGGAGAAGATCTTCGATCGGACCCACTGAAAGATAGGCGCAAACTACTGCGGACTGAGGTTCCCTCTAAGCTGGACGAACCGATCCGATATTCGCCGGAGCTCAAAGGCAGCTTGGCCACGCTCGTTCGATCAGTTCGCGAGCAGAAATTTGAGGGGCTCATTGCCAAGCGCCGGGATTCACCATATGAGCCGGGAGAGCGAACCGGAGCGTGGCTCAAGATGCGCGTAAATCAAGGACAAGAGTTCGTGATCGGCGGCTACACGCCGGGTTCGCGAAGTTTCGATGCCTTAATTTTCGGCTACTACGAAGGCGGCAAACTGATCTACGTTGGCCGAACGCGTAACGGATTCACGCCGGCAAGCCGAGCGCAACTCGCGCAGCGCTTTCGCGCCACGGAGATCCCGCAGTGCCCGTTTTCGAATCTTCCGGAAGCCTCTAATGGACGATGGGGAGCCGGGTTCACTGCAGCGAAAATGAAAGACTGCCACTGGCTAAAGCCGCTGCTCGTCGGACAATTTGAATACGCGGAATCGACGCCTGACAACCACCTACGGCACTCCCGATTTATCGGCCTACGAGAGGATAAGAGCCCGCGAGAGGTGCACAAAGAAGTCTGAACCATTTCGCTTCGCTATTTC
This sequence comes from Bryobacterales bacterium KBS 96, assembly GCA_000381625.1. Taxonomy (GTDB): domain Bacteria; phylum Acidobacteriota; class Terriglobia; order Bryobacterales; family Bryobacteraceae; genus KBS-96. The sequence continues at coordinate 2,208,810 of KB906767.1, read as the reverse complement.
CCTACTGCCTCTCCTACACCAAGTCATCCAGCGGACACTCGCCGGACCGGAACCGTGGATAATGTCTGTAGGCGAATATATGGCGAATATCACTCGTCCGCTCTCGTTCCCCTCGATTCCTGATCTCCCGGAGTCACCCGATTTTGCACCGCTCCCGACCCCGGGTTTACCAGTGTTTCCCCATGGTTTGCGGCGCGGCGGCATCACCGAAATCGCCGGCCCCCGCTGTTCCGGGCGAATGGCGGCAATCCTGCACATTCTGGCCCAAGCCACCGCGCGAGCGGAAGTCTGCGCGGTAGTTGATACGAACGACCAGTTCCATCCCGCGTCTGCCTATGCCGCCCGAGTCAATCTCGCGTCGCTCGTGTGGGTGCGCTGCGGGAAGAACGCCGAACATGCTTTGCGCGCCGCAGATTTGCTGTTGCATTCCGGCGGCTTTGGAGTCGTTGTCCTCGATTTCTGTGATGTGAAGCCGCGAGTGCTGGATCGCATTCCGATTTCTTATTGTATCGTTTTCGGCGAGCGATCGAAAATACGCCTACCATTCTTTTGGTTTGTGGTTCGTCTCCCCAGGCCAAAGCCTCGACTCATCAGGTGGAGCTAGATCTCGAAAGAGCTTGCTGGCACGGGGCAAAGCCATTTCGCTTGCTGCGCGAAGTGAAGGCAACCGCTCATGCACGAAGGCCGGTTGCGCGGCAAGCAACATCGATTCCTCTACAAAACATCGCCTGATGTACGCCTGCCTTTATTTACCGGGAACGCCCAACGGGATGCCCAAGCAACGCTTGGTGGCGCTGGCGCGAGAGTTTTCGCCTGAGGTCGAGCACACCTCGGCCGATACGGTCGTCTTTTCCATTACACCGCTGCGGGCAATCCTTGGGCCTCCATATCAGATCGCCTCCGAAATCTCGCGCCGCGGATACGAACGAGATCTGAATGCACATCTGGCGATTGCGGCGAACGCCGACACAGCGATTCTGTTGGCGCGGCAGTTTGCTGGAGTGAGGCTCGTTGCTTCCGGCGAAGAGGCTTCGCAACTAGCGAACCTGCCATTAGAAAGTCTATTCGCTCACGATGTGCCAGTTGATCCAACTCTGCTGGACATTCTCCATCAATGGGGTCTAAAGACGTGTGGAGATCTTGCCGCATTGCCGGAAGCGGGTGTCAGAGAACGCCTCGGTTTGGCGGGTGTCTACCTTCGCAACCTGGCGCTCGGGCACATCAACCGGCCCTTGCGTATTGAATCGCAGGAAGCAGAGTACGAGGAACAACTGGAATTGGAGCATCCGCTCGACCGCCTTGAACCGTTATTCTTTCTTTTCGGCCGCGCGTTGGGTGACCTTTGCGGACGCCTCCGCTCACAATCGCAAGCCGCACGAATTCTGGACGCCCGGCTTGTTCTTGACGGCAAACCGGAATATCAATGCCGTCTCGAATTTCCGGTTCCGCTCTCAGACAGCCGCACGATGCTGAAGCTGTTGCAACTGCATCTGGAACGTCATTCGCCGGAAGCGCGCGTCATGGGATTTAAGCTGCGGATCGAACCGGTTGTGCCGCGCCGGATGCAAAACGGCTTATTCCTGCCGCCAATTCCCCAACCCGACAAATTGCAAGTGACGTTGGCTAGGATTGCCGGCCTCGTGGGCGAAGGGAATGTAGGGACGCCGCAATTGCTGGACACATTTCGGCCTGACGCATTCCGCCTGACGACACTCAACGGGTCGTGTTTCGAACAGAAACCGGATGATTCCCGGCGCCAGATCCTCCGCTTGTCCATGCGCATTTTCCGCCCGCCCGTTGCGGCCCACGTGCAGGTGATGGATTTTGTTCCGAGGCGCATCGTAGCAGGCGATGTGAAAGGGCGCGTTGTGGAATGGTCCGGCCCATGGAAGACGTCGGGAGAATGGTGGTCTTCGCACGCCTGGACCCGCGAGGAATGGGATGTGGAACTCGATGACGGGGCGCTCTATCGCATTTATCGCGATGTACCTGCATCGCTCTGGTACGTGCACGGTGTATATGACTGAAGGCGCCAATCGTCTTCCTGTGATTCTTCCCGCCGCGCGCCACACGAGCACGACACAATTTGTCGAGCTGCACGCACGTTCCGCATTTTCGTTTCTGGAAGGAAGTTCGCTTCCCGAAGAACTTGCCGTTCGTTGCGCGGAGCTGGGTATTACAGCGATGGCCTTGAGTGATGCACATGGCGTCTATGGCGCGCCGCGCTTCCACATGGCGGCACGCAAACTAGGCGTCCGTGCGCTCCTCGGCGCCGAAGCGGCCACGACAGATGGCAGCCGATACACGTTGCTGGCGAAAAATCGGCAAGGTTATCACAACCTGTGCCGGCTGATTACCCGCACCAAACTCCGTGATCGGCATCGAGGCAAACCAGAGAATCCGGTTGCAACACAAAACGATTTCGCGGAGTTTGCGAAGGGACTCATTTGTTTGACCGGCGGCACAGAAGGGCCGCTGGCTCGCGTTTTCTCGGAACATCGTGGCTCAGCAGCGAGACAGGGCGTTCAGAAACAAGTAGAACTGCTTATCAGGATCTTTGGAAAAGAGAACGTCTTTGTCGAATTGCAACGCCACCATCGCCGCAAGCAAGAAGTACGGAACCAGGCGCTCGTGGAACTCGCTCGGAGTATGCGGTTGCCGCTATTGGCAACGAATGGTGTTACTCACGCAATTGCGGCCAAACGGAAACTGCAAGATGTGCTGACGTGCGTGAAGTACAAGACGACGATTTCCGAAGCCGGCCGATTGTTGAGCTACAACGCCGAATGTCATCTGAAGTCCTCCGCTGAGATGAATCGGCTGTTTGCCGATTTACCGGAAGCGATTGCGCACACAGGAGAACTGGCATCGCGCCTTTCTTTTACGCTCGAAGACCTAGGCTATGAGTTTCCCCACTATCCGGTTCCGGCCGGCGAAACCGAAATTTCTTTCCTTCGCAAACGCACGGACGAAGGCGCTCGCCGGCGCTATCAGCCATACAGCGATAAAGCTCGCCGGCAGATCGAGCGAGAGCTGGCGCTCATCGGGAAGCTGAAGCTCGCCGGCTTATTTCCTAATCGTTTGGGACATTGTCGAATTCTGCAGGCGTAACAGCATCTTGGTGCAGGGCCGCGGTTCGGCAGCGAACAGCGCGGTCTGTTACTCGCTCGGGATCACCGCTGTAGATCCGGTCGGCATGGATCTGCTGTTTGAACGCTTTCTTTCGGAAGAACGCGGCGAGCGGCCCGACATCGATATCGACCTGCCCAGCGGAGACCGGCGCGAGCAAGCCATTCAGTATCTATACCAGCGCTACGGGGAACTCGGCGCCGCGATGACGGCGAACGTGATTACGTACCGCGGCCGGTCGGCGGTGCGGGACGTGGGCAAGGCTCGGCTTTCCAGCAGACGAGTTGAAGCGACTAGCCGATTTAATGCCCCAACTCGAATGGCGCGATCCGAACGATACTTTGGAGCGGCGCTTCCGCGAAGCTGGCCTCTCGCTACAAGATCCGCGGATTGCCAAATTCTTTTCGATAACCAGCGAAATGCTCGATCTACCGCGGCACCTGGGACAACACAGCGGCGGGATGGTGATCTGTGCCGGACAACTCGACTCGATCGTTCCACTAGAGCCGGCGACCATGCCGGGCCGAGTTGTCGTCCAATGGGACAAAGACGACTGCGCCGACATGAAGATCGTAAAAGTCGATCTTCTCGGCTTAGGTATGATGGCTGTTTTGCAAGACTGCCTGGAGGTGATTCCGCAGCACTACGGAACCACTGTCGACTTGGCTCATTTACCGCAAAACGATCCGCTAATCTATGAAGCTCTGCAGCAGGCGGATACGTTGGGGCTCTTCCAAGTCGAAAGCCGCGCACAGCAAGCCATTCTGCCGCGCATGAAGCCGAAATGCTTTTACGATGTCGTCATCCAGGTGGCGATTATTCGTCCTGGCCCAATTGTCGGAGACATGTTGCATCCGTTCCTGCGGCGCCGCCAAGGACTGGAGCAGCCGGAGTCCTTACATCCTTGGCTTGATCAAGTCCTGGAGCGCACGCTTGGTGTCCCGTTATTTCAGGAGCAATTGCTCAGAATGGCGATGATCGTCGCCAATTTCACGGGTGGCGAGGCGGAGGAGCTCCGTCGCGCGATGGGATTCAAACGATCGGAAAAGCGAATGCGGGATGTAGAAACGAAACTTCGGTTGGGGATGACACAAAACGCGATTGCGCCAGACGTGCAGGAGCGGATCGTGCAAGCCATTACGTCCTTCGCCCTATACGGATTTCCGGAATCGCACGCTGCCAGCTTTGCCTTGATCGCGTATGCAAGCGCGTATTTGAAGTGCCATTACCTGGCGGCATTTACGATCTGTATGCTGAACAATCAGCCAATGGGCTTCTATTCGCCCGCCACGTTGGTGAAAGACGCACAACGCCACGGGCAGCGCTTCCGGCCGGTCGAGATCCAGCATTCCGACTATACATGCACGATCGAGGAAGATGGGGGCACGCTGTATGTGCGGCTCGGCTTTAATTACGTTCGAGGATTACGCGGCAGCGTTGCACAAGCCATCCTGGCGGCTCGACAAGCCGGTCCGTTTCTCTCGTTGCGCGATTTGATCGGGCGCTTTCCGGAACTGAATAAGAAAGAGATCGCCGCGCTTGCCGAATTGGGCGCACTCAATGCCTTGCCGAAGGATGAAGGAGACCGGCACCGGCGCGGAGCTTTGTGGCAGGCCAGCGCTGCTGCAAAACCGGTCGGGCCGCTGCTGGAGACCGCAGTGGAGGAAAGCAGCCAATCGCCGCTCGCTCCGATGACACCGACACAGTGCGTCTTTTCTGATTTTTCGAACAGCGGCCTCACCATTGGAAAACATCCAATGACATTTCATCGCGAGCGGCTTCGCGCGATGGGCATTCTGGACAGCGAGACGGCCAAAGCCGGACGAAACGGCTCCGTTGTCAAGATCGCCGGGTGTGTGATCACGCGGCAGAGGCCCGGAACTGCAAAAGGGTTCGTGTTTTTAAGTCTCGAAGACGAAACCGGGATCGTAAACGTGATTGTAAATCCGGATCTGTTTGAGCGCAGACACCGCGTCTGCGTCACGGAACCTTACCTCTTGATTAAGGGTATCTTACAAAATACGTGGGGCGTGATTTCCGTAAGGGCAGCCGATCTCGAAAGTTTATCGTTGGGAGAGCAGACCGTTTCGTCGCACGATTTTCACTAAACATTGGCGTTTGAAACTACTGTTAACTGATGAGTATGCGGAAAATCGTTCACATCGACATGGATGCGTTCTATGCTTCCGTCGAGCGACGCGTTTTATGAAAACATTCAAATTTACTTTCTGATAAGCCAGACTTCTGAAACCTGAGCCCCGCGGCCGTTCCCTCCCAGCCCCTGTTCGCGTGTCCAGGACAGATCCAATCGACCGCCGAATGTGGCTTCCGTCGGAATATCGAACTCCACAGGCTTGGGCGGCCAGGGACGCTTCATCAGAGGATGGATCTCGTATTTCTCATTCGCAACGAGCCGCAGACGCACGCGCTGAGTGTCGCCCGAATAAACGATTCGAATACGGTATTGCGCCGTCGAATCGAGCTCACTATATTGCATCTTCAGAGGCGCGTCGAACAGAGATTCTGCCCAACTCTTCCAGGCCATTGGAATTCGCGCCCCGAAATAGTCGGGATAGCTGAAACCGGTCAGAGCGGACTCACGGAACTCGGGATCTTTCTCGCCGCCGGGTCCGAGCACGAGGTGATCGCGGTTGCCGGGATTGCCAAGTTGATCGTAAAAGCCGCCAGGCCCTGGATCCGTGCGGTCCAGCAATTTCCTGATGGCAGTTACCTGCTCGTTGGGCGCGCCTAACTTGCGGATTTCGGCGATTTGCGCGCGAAGCCACGCGACATCGGTAACCGGAGTCTCCAAGGTCTCCAGGTTCGCGCCGCGCACCACCGCTTCACCGCGATAGCGGCTTACCGCAAGTTGCATGCGGATGCTCTGAAACAACGCCGCTCCCAACTCCCGCACCCGTGCGCTCAAAAATGCGCCAGCAGGATTGGTCGTCGCGCCGGAGAGTATCTGATTCGCTTCGTCCAGTAGAAGCAGCGGGTCCTGACCATTGGGAGGCGCGCTGCTCGCAGCCTCCTCGATATCGAGCGGAGCCGGAGCCCAGCCGATCTCGTAAACCCGGCTGAGAAGATCAATCGTGCGCTGAACACGAGCCATTTCGTCGATCAGGCGGCTGCGGACCGAAGCGTCATAGTACGCACGATAGAGCGCCTGCTGGAATCTCCAATTCTCGAGTACCGCAGGCGGGACCCTGGCTTCGAGATCGCGGAATTGCGAAAGCGTAACGTCGACGCCTTTGTTTGTCGCCAGAGGACCACGCCAGTTTTGCTCCAGCCGAAGCATGCCTTGTGCGAAATCTTCCGCGTACGGCTGTCCGAGGAAATAGCGGCCGAACTCTCGCAGAGCGTCGACAACGTCGTATTTTGGATCCCAACCGAGCGTGCTCCACACAAACTTATTTACGTCGTCGTTGCAGCCTTCCGAATACGTGATGAATCCGATGGCGCCGGGCAAGAAACGCCGCAAAATATTCGCTTCACCGCGCGGACGGGGATTGATACACTCGCGGCCTTCCGTCATCGCCAAGGCTACGTCCCACTCCGGTACGGGAAACTGGCACTCTACGCTGTGCGTGATATCCGGGTAAAAACGGATCGGATAACGCTTGGGCAGGCGCTGTCGAAGCTGCGGAAAACTCAACCGGGACTGCGGTCCGAAGACGACTCCATCCAACCACGTCTCCGTATGCGGTTGGTCGAGGACGCTAAAGAAATCGTCCAGCCACTCCGCGCGAAAGCTCTGCGGCGAGACCCACATCTGCGCCTTCGGGTGAAAGCGGCGCAAACTGCTCTTCTGCTTTTCGAGGAAGGCGAGCAGAGGTTTCGGAGCCGTATGCCCGGGATCGCCGCCGGGCACCAAGATGGCGTCAATCCGGGGAAGAATCTCATAAATGTGCGCCCATTCCTTGAGCGCGGACTCCACCGTCGCCGGGTCCGCATAGTCCGGGTCCATCGCGGGATACCAGATCCAAACATCGAGACCATAATCGTCGGCGATACGCGACATCTCGATCATCATCTGTTCCGGCGGCAAGGGGAAATGAGGACTCTCCGCGGCGTCATCGGTGCGTGGTGGAACCAGTTCGATGGCGTTCGTGCCGAACATCGCCAGGTCGCGTATGTACCGATCCCAGGTGGCCACGTCCCAGGCATCATAGGCGTTCGTCTTAGGACGATAGCCGAGTTGATGGCCGCGCAACGGATACTTGGGAGCGGTCTCGATGTTCAAGCGGTGAGAATCGGCGACCGCCGTAGTTTGCGCGAGGGCGATGCTGCGAAGGAATTTGCCGACGGCGAAAAGTAATCCTCTCTCATCTCTGCCAATGAGAGCGATCCAACGCCCATTCGCGTCCTCACCTGTTTGAATCGCATATCCTTCGGCGCCAATGCGCCCCGCACCTGCAATGGCGCCGCCGATTCTGGAGCGGTAGCCCCCCATGGAGGCGGCAACACCGGCGTAGATGGCAACCGCCGCCACGGGAGGCGGCGCCTTTATCTTCCATAGCAGTCCGCTGCGTCTCTCGACTTCTTCAATTAAGACTGTGACCGCCTTCTTCTCACGCGCAGTTTGGCGCTCCGAAACAACGACGGCGCAGTTTTTTAAATCGATGCTGGCGGAATTGGATGCGGCGTGAAGCCAAGGCGAGATCGCCGCTACCGTGGTTCCTTTGAGGAAGTTCCTTCTGTTCATCTCGTTCTCGTCAGTCCTTCTTAATGAGCCACACTTCCGCGAGCCGTGATTTTTGGCGCCAATTCAGACCACCCTCGTTCGTGGGGATGTCCCAGGTGAGTATGAGCCGACGATCCTTGAGAGCGGCGGCAGGAACGGGAAATTCGCTAATATCGCCCATCTGCTTGCCGGTAATCGTAGGCTTCACACGATCGCCATCCACTCGCAGCAGGGCTTGACCATGCCCCGTGGAACGCACGACGTAAGCAGCCTTGGGATCGAGCCCTTCATAGACCATCGCGGCGGGCCACGTAGTCGACTGCCAGGATAAACGTGCACGGCTTTTTCCCTGATCCCACCACCAGAAGGTCGTCCCGCGCTCACGCGTCAGAGTCGGCCCGTTTGCGGAGTCGCAGCGCACGACGTGCGGCTCGTTCGCTATGTTCCCCACATCGTCGTAAAAGCTGCCGATTCCCGGGTGTTCCCACGCGGCGATTTGTTTGAGACGCTCGTCTTTTTCTTTTTCCGAGGCAAGTTGCGCGATGGCTTTAAACTGATCCTCAATCCACCACCGATTATTGAGCGGATAGTCGACAAAATCGAGTACGGCCCCCCGCTCTTCTCCGATGGCGTAGTATTTCGGCACGCTGGTCTGCAATCCGATGGAGTGGAACAGCTCGTCGCATAGTTCGACGATGCGGGCGCGCAGTGGAGGGCCGACAGGCTGGGACACGGCGCGTTCCAGCACCGCGGTTGCCTCCTTCATCGCCGTAGCAGCCCCGAGGGAAGGCGTCTGATTCAGGATTGCGTTCGCTTGGGACTCCAATGATGTCTCGTGAATAAGCCGGCGCCGCACGTAGGCATCGTAATTCGCGCGCAGCAGGCACATCTGCCATCGCCAGTTCGTCTCCAGTTGCGGCGCCGTCTTCTCAAGCCGCTGCCACTCCAGCAGCGTTCCCTCGACGGCTCCGTTATCTACCAGCGGCCCGTGCCAGTTCTTTTCCAGCGCCAGCATCGCGGTGGCCGCGTCGTTGGCGACTACCGGAGTGAAATAGGCGCGTGCATAGTTGACGAGTATTCGCCTGACGCTCTGGTGGGGGTCCCAACTTAAGGCGCTCCAGATGGTTTTGTTAACGTCGTCATGAATTCCATCGGAGTACGAGATGAACCCATCGGTGTACGGCGACGTACGTTCAAAGATAGCGGCATATTCAGCGGGACGCGGATTGACTGCTTCACGGCCCAAGGTGAGCGCATACGCCTGATCCCACTGCGGAACTTCATATTGAGACAGCTTATTGTGCGTGAGATCCGGATAGTCGCGAAGCTTATACTGGCTGGGCAGCCGCATGCGCATCTCCCCAAGCGGCGGGCTCGACGGCCCCGCCACCAACCCGCCCAGCCATCGCGGAGATTGTTTCTGGATGTAGTTGAATACGTAATCCACCTCAGCAGGCTTGTACTGCTGCACCGACATCCAGATCTTCGCCTGTGGATGAGTTTGCGCGAGCAGCTTGGAAACATCCTCTAAAAATGGAATGACAAGCTGAGGCGGATTGTCTCCCGGATCGCCGCCAGGGAACGAGAACCCTGTGAGCACAGGAGTGTCATGAAAAAACTGATCGCACCGTTTCAAGAATTCGGAGCGCTTCGTTTCATCTTTCAGGTCGAAGTCGGCGGGAACCCACACCCAATAATCCAGCCCATACCGTTGGCAGATTTCCCCGATGACGCGGTTCATCTCCCGGCGTGGAGTTTTCATGACCGGCGTCGCACGGTCGTCATGAAACGGGATTCCCTCAATACTATTTATGCCGAAGAACGTGAGCTCGCGAATGTATTGTTCGAACTGCCCGGCGTTCCAGGCATCGTAAGAGTTTGCCTGGGCTCGGTATCCGAGTTGGTGCCCGCGTATCGGAAAGGCGGGCGCGCTGGCTAGATTGACCTGCGAATCGATGGTGAGATTGCCTCTCGACCAATCCAGGGTCCGTAGTAATTTGCCGACCCCGAAGAGAGTCCCACGAGCGTCCGCGCCAATCACCCAAACGACGGGAGTAGACCCACTCGTATCGACGTAGAGACGGAATCCCTCTGCGTGGTTTTCTGCGAAACTCGTTCCCTGACGGACAGGCACGGACCTCTTCCATCCAGGAACGGACGCGGACGAGGTGATGGCGATAACGAGGCCGCTCTGAGGCCAACTGGATGACGTCGCCAGACGAATTCCAGTTCGCTTCTCCAACTCCTCAACTAAAACGATGGCGGCTGTCTTTTCAGCGTCGGGAAGTGTGCCCGGCCGCGATACGACCACAGCGTGGGTCAGATCGAGCGGAGAAGCCTTGGCAATCGGGCTGCAAAGCAGACCCAGCGCAAGCGCTCCCCCACCAATCACTTGCCACTGAACGAGCGATTTGATCACGATGTTCATCCTTTATCTCCGAGTGTGGCGGCAAGCATCAGAACTACCAATGCAACCGTAAGGCGAATTGAATTTGCCGGGCGTTGGTTACGACGCTTGTGATGCTTCCTGCCGCAAGAGTGCCAATGCTGGTGTTCGGATATCCAAAATTCGCCTTATTCAAGACGTTGAAGAACTCGGCGCGGAAGGTGATGCCCGTTCGCTCGGTAATGCTGAAGTCCTTATGTGTAGCAAAGTCCCAGGTCTCAAGACCGGGCGCAATGATGATGTTGCGCCCGGCATTCCCGAAGGTGTAAAGGGCTGGCGCCGTAAAGCAACTCGTGTCAAACCAATGTTGAATTGTCCGCTGCGAGGAAGGTAGATTGCCATCGCAAACGCGATTCGGATATTGGTTGGTGCCGGTATTCGCCGTCGAGGTTCCCATCGTGAGGGTCCCGGGAGGGCCATCCTGAGCCGTCACAATGCTAGACAGTTGCCATCCTCCGGCGAGTGCGTCGAGAAAGCGGTTGGCGTTCTTCATATAAGCACGGCCGCGTCCGAACGGAAGATCGTACGCCACGCTTGCGGTAAATCGTTGTGGATAGTTGAAATCGGACAGGCCGTAAGATGCGCTGACATCGCGAGGATTTTGCACATTCTGGCGCGATTCGGCCGACGCGGAATTTCCACCTCCGCCTTGATCCAGACTCTTGCTGAAGGTGTAGCCTGCCAGAAATGACAACCCGTTGGTGAACCGCTTTTCGGCGGATAGCTGGAGCGCGTGGTACGCAGAGATGCCAATCGGTTCCCAGGAAGAGATCGTGGCATATTGCGGATACGGCCGTCGCGGAGGAATGGTGCCCGGTCCCGGATAGGCAGTATTCTCATCGAGCGCGATAGAGAGGTGATTGCCTCTCGTTCCGACATACGAGCTTCGCAACACCAGCGAAGAAGCCACTTGCCGTTCAATCGTGAGATTCCACTGCTGCATATTCGCTGTTTGGTTCGGCGTCGGGATATAGACTTCGGTGGGCAGGACGGTGGGCGATAACGTATTGGGAATGCCCGTTGCCGTGGTCAAACATGGTGTGGCAGCGCTGCAATTCGCGCTATACGCCTGAGAAAAGGGATAGTTGATAAACAATCGCGCGGAACCGCCGGTGCCCTGTTCGTTGAAGTAAAACAAGCCGTAGCTGCTGCGCACCACGGTCTTATCGCCGAGACGGTAGGCCAGGCCCACCCTCGGACTGAAATTGCGCGTCCTCGTATCGACAATTGCTCGGGAAGTTCCGTCCTGGCCCGCCAGGTCGAATCCTCCGGTCGAGGGGTTGAAGTTGGCTTGGCGGTCGTGGCGCTCCACAGGGGGTGTAAACAGGTCGTAGCGGATGCCAAGATTGACGGTGAGCCGCGAGTTCACGCGCCACTGATCCTGAGCGAAGCCGCCGTACTCGGTGTAACTGGCGTAGGGAACGCCATTAGGCAACGCCGTTTTCGAAGAGCTATTCGGCACGCCTAACAGGAAATCCGCATAGGCATTTCCGGAATAGTTTCCGGTGTAATTCAGGATTCCCGAGGCGCCGGTAACCTGGAAGAATCCGAAGCCGTTGTGGACCGCGCTAAATCCGAATTTCATCGAATGCGCTCCATGAACATAGGACAGCGTGTCGCTCACCTGATAGGTATTCTGCGGAACGATTTCCGGCACAGACCGGGATGTGTATCCGGAATATCCGCTATAGGTGAAACTAGCCAGCCCGGAGGCGACATAGCTGCCATCGTTAGAGCCCTGCAGTCCTAGCTTCTGCGATGTGTTGTTGCCGATATCGAGCGGGGTTACCTGGAGATCGAAGCGCGTATAGCCTAGAGCTAGCTGGTTGATCATGGACGGCGTGAACGAGTGAATTTCCTGCCAGGTCGCCTGCATGCTGGGAGCGTGATTCAGCCGGTTGGATGCTGCGAACGAAAGCGGATTCAGGACACCATTATTTTCAACAGGAACGGCGTTGGGATAACCGACATCCGCGCCGCCGTAAGTGTAGCGGCCGAACATATTGTCTTTGGCCGAGAACGTATGATCGATACGCGCATCCCATTGATCCTGTGTTTGAACCATGAGTTGGTTTAAACGGAAGTTATTGGTTTCACCAGGCAGGTTCGGCAGTGGATAGATCTTCTGAATATTCGACGCCAGAGGATCGATCTTACTCGGCTGGATCACGTTGCCCGCAAACAATTCCCCGGTAGTGGGGTCGTGGAGCTGTTTCGGATAGGCGCTGAAGTCACCGTTGCGTTCGGCTGCCGTTGGCTCGCTGAGAATCGTGGTGCTGGACGAGTGCACGCGTAAACCCTGGTAGTCGGCGAAAAAGAAGGTCTTGTCCTTGCGGATCGGTCCACCCAGGGCAAACCCGAACTGGTTCTGCTGGAACGGGGGTTTAGCCGCATCGAAAAATTCACGCGCATCCAGGGCGGAGTTGCGCAGAAACTCAAACGCGGAACCGTGGAGCTGATTGCCCCCGGATCGTGTAATGACGTTGACTACTGCGCCGCCCGTCGCAAACTCGGCGCCGGAGTTGCCAACCTGCACCTTGAATTCGGCAATGCTTTCCAGGTTCGGGAACACTTTCAGAGTGCCGACGGACTGATCGCGATCGTCGATGCCGTCAATCATAAAGAGGTTGAACGTGCCGCGTGCGCCGCTGGTGGTGATCTCAGCTCCCGCTCGCGCTGTCTCGTTGCCGCCACCGGTTTGGCGAATTCCGCCCACCGGCCCTGGCGTAGTTCCCGGCACGAGCAGCCCCAACTGTGCAAAGTTGCGGCCGTTCAAGGGCAGTTGCTGCACGGAGTGCTCGTCAATGACATTGCCGACTTCTGTCGATTCGGTGTTGAGCAGTGGTGCGCCGCCTTGAACGGTAACCTCTTCCTGAGTCGCGCCTATGTGCAGTTGGAAATCCTGCTGGATCACCTGCTGAATCTGAAGCGACAGCCCCTTTCGAACTTGGCGGGCAAAACCGTCCGCGGTCACCTCGATGGAATACGCGCCCGGCTTAAGAAATGGAGCGGTATAGAAGCCCTCGTTATTCGGGTGAATGATGTTAGTAATTCCGGTCGCCTCATTCGTGACTTTTACTTCCGCGTTGGTAATTGCAGCTCCCGAAGGATCGGTAACCTGGCCGGAAAAAGTTCCCGTGGCGTTGATTTGCGCCGAGACATGAGGCGCGACGAATAGAAGCGCCAAGACAAGGGCAATCCATGTATATTTCATTGAAAAACCTCCTAGTTCGTTTACTTTTGGCTCGGGTCCGCACTCGAACTTCGCAATGCGGCGTCAGAGCCCCCATTTCGCGCGGCTTGCCGCCACGCTCTCCAGGTTGATTCCCGGTTTCCAGAAGTTGTAGTGCCCGATCGGCGCTTCACCGGTCCAGCGCTCATCGAATGGTTCCGAGGCGAGTTGATAGCGAGCATCCGCGCTGATGCGGTAGCGAGTCGAAGTATTGGCAAGCGATCCGTGGAGAATGTGCATGTTGAAAATTACGGCGTCACCTGCCCGGAAATCCGTGGTTGCCCAGCGGCCACCGAACCGGTCGACAATCTCGACCGGATCTTTGCTCAGCCAGCCTTGCACCAGGTCACGATCCACATCGGCTGTCCAGTATTTCTGTAACGCCGCAGCCTTGTGGGTGCCAACACATAGCACGATCGGCCCCATGTCGAGGGAAACATCGCCAAGCGGAGCCCAGCAGGTGTAGACTTGCTGCGTACCGCGCCCCATAAAGACGATGTCCGAATGAATCGCTGACTCCGCTCCGGGAGCCGCAACCCGCACCCAGTGAAAGTCGAAAGGCCGCGCCGGGCCACCCAATAAGCGATCGAAAAATTCCATTACTTGGGGCATCTGTCGCAAATCTTGTACAGCCGAAAGCAGCCGAAACTCTTCGTTGTCGCGGGTGCCCGTTGTCACCGGCGCTGTGTAGGCCGGATTGACGATGCCGTCCATCAGGTCCGATCCCGGCCCAAGCATGCCTTTGGAACTGAGTTTTTCGAGAATTTGGCGGCGCGCCGAAAGAACGGCATCGCGGTCCCGCAGATCTCGAATTAGCAGATATCCATCCTGCTCCAAACGCGCGCGCAGCGCCGGCACGTCGTGCAGAATGTCATTGCTCGCCCGTAAATCGGTATCGAAATATCGATCGCCTGCTTCAAACTCCGCGTCCCAAAAACGTACTCTCACCGCAACTCTCCTTTCAAGCCTTCAAATTGAACGCTCAACGTTCCCAGATCTCCGAACTGGATGCCGAGAGGAGTATCCAAAGGTAGGTCAAGCACGCCCGCGTAGCTTCCAGTGATCACAACTTGGCCGGCCTGGAGGCCCTCGCCGCGTTGCGCAAGAAAATTCGCCAGCCAGCAGAGAGGCCGGCTCGGATCATCGTCACGGTGCGATCCTTCGCGAGTTAATATGGCGCCACTCGAATTTTCAACTCTTAGAACGAATGCTTTCGGAATCTCTCGGGGCGTCACGGAAACGAGAGGACCGAGGAACAGACCTTCGTTTGAAAGACCGTCCGCGAGCAGCTCCGGAAACGTCACGTTCTCGGGCTTGCGAAAACGGCAGCCAACCAATTCGAGCGCCAGCCGTGCGCCTACAACCGCATCGAAGACTTCCGAATCGCTGTATTTACGAGTTCGCGCGGGAAGATCGCACCCGAGCGTATACGCGATCTCCGGCTCCACAGGCGTCCCGCGGCCGGAGTACCGCACTGGGCAGACAAAACCACGCGCAATCACGTTGGCATGGATGGGCGCCGCAAAAATTTTGTCGTCGACCGGCAGGCCGCATTTCCAACCACCAACCGGTTCATCGAGTAGCTTGGTGACGTAACGTTGAATCGCTAGCGCTTTTTCAACATCGTCCGGTCGACACCATTCGGGCAGTTGCTCCAGTGGCTGTCCCGTTTCACGAGCAACAACGAGTTGAGCAGCGGCCGACTCAGGGGTGTTGGTGCGGTCCATTGCGGCCACATTCCTTTCGCGGTATTTTTAATTGCGATACGGTAACAGCGAAATGGAGTATACCATTGTCTCCAATTGTCGACAATAGCTTTTTTACGTCTCTCTGTTGTCGGCAACGGTATTTCTTGCTAGAATCCGTTCTAAATCTGTGACAGACGCACGCTCATCACAAACGCGTAAGAAAAACGATGGCTCGGTACGCGATCTGGCCTATTTCCACATCCAGAAAATGATTGCCACGGGACAACTGGTTGCGGGAAATCCCGTGTCGGAGCTCTATCTGGCAAAAGAGTTGGGGATCAGCCGTACTCCCGTGCGCGAGGCCATAGGGCAACTGGTGGGAGAAGGACTCCTGGATCAGATTCCTAACCGCGGAGCAGTGGTTGTTCAGCTTACCCGGCAGGACATTATCGAGTTGTACGAACTTCGCGAGGCGTTGGAGGTATACGCGGTCGGCAAAGCCGCCAGCCATCCGGTGAGCCATGCGGACATCGATCGCCTACGGGAACTCGCCGATAAAATCCTGACCTTTAAGGAAGAACTGATGAAGTCAGGCAAGCCCGCCCTGGACCAGGAACAGATGCAGAGCCTGACCTCCTGCGACCTGAGTTTTCATGCGCTTCTGATGCGTCTGGCCGCGAATTCACGCATTGTGAAAATCGTCAATGAAACGCGCTTGCTGATCCGCATCTTCGCCATGCACCGGGACGGCCACACCATACAGCGGCTCGACCAGATGAACAATCATCATCGTGACATCGTGCGGGGACTTAGCGAGCACGACGATCAGTTGGCGATGCGCACGTTGTCGGAGCACATCAAGACCAGTCTGGAGGAACGCCTGGAGGAATTCGATCACTGGGAGCGTGAGGCGTCTCTGCGCCAGAGTCTCCCCGTGTTCTTCGACCTGCCCGGCAGAGTCAAGGATTCTTCCCGATAGCGCAGTTTGCAGGCGATGAGGTGTTGCAGCTATGCCTAATTTCGTCCACTTTTTAAAATGGCGGCGTGCGCTCTGTGCGCTCGTCGTATCGTTGCTCGTGGCAGTTGGTCTGGCAAAGGTCCCAGACTCCGGGACGGCCGCTCCGCCGGACCGCAACTTGAACCTGTTTGTGCTCGCCGGACAATCGAATATGGCGGGTCGCGCCACAGTTGAGCCGCAGGACCGGGTGATCATCCCGCGTGTCTACTCCTTCAACAAGGATATGAAGTGGGTCCCCGCAGTGGACCCGCTTCACTTTGACGATCCCAAACGGGCGGGCGCCGGCCTTGGCCGTACTTTCGCGAAAGTGCTGGAAACGGCAAATCCGTCTCTTTCGATCGGGCTCATTCCTTGCGCGGTTGGCGCCACCAGCCTTGCCCAATGGCAGCGTGGGGGGAAGCTATACGCTGACACAGTGCGCCGGACTCGCGAAGCCATGAAATGGGGAAAACTGCGGGGTATCCTTTGGCACCAGGGAGAAGGCGAGTCGCTTTCCGAGCAGGATGCCGCCACATACATTACGCGCTGGAGCGGTTTCATTCACGACCTGCGGGCCGACCTTGGCGCGCCGGATGTACCAGTAGTTGTCGGCGAGCTTTGTGAAAGTCTATATTACCGGCCCAACGGCCGTTCCCGATTCGCTCTAATCGTAAACGAGCAGCTTGCGATGATTCCCCTCAGCGTTCCGCACACCGGGTTTGTGTCGTCCGCGGGCCTCAAAGACCGGGGCGATTTCGTACATTTCGACACGCCGTCCGTCCGGGAGCTCGGCCGCCGATACGGCTATGCATTCCTGGCACTCGATCCAACCTGGGCCCCGCTGCATTAACCGTTACGTTCTTGGATTTGCGCAAACCCGATTACGGAATCCGAAGCCTACTTTTGATTGTTTGTGTTATTCGGCCCAAATCGAATCTGGCGGCGTAGCATACGGGACTGCCGTGTCGCCAACAGCACACGTTTCACCGACCATCCCGAAACGGAAATGACTGTGGCTCCAAGTACACCCGGGCCATTACCTTTTGGAAGTACAGCAGATTTGATGTGCCGTAAGCGTTCAGCTTCGAAACGTGCATGACCACCGTCGCAAGTGCCTCGGTGCCGATATAAGCTTCGTTCACAAAGCCGTACGCCAAAAACAAAGGAGCTATCATCCGCTGAACGAGCTATTCGTTACGCCAGGCAGCGCGGCGCGCGGGAATCAAACACGCGAGCGCTGCGATCAGCAAGAGCACCAGCGAAGTTCCTGCGTATGTCCAAGGGTCGAGTGCGGGCACCCCGAATAGCAGATTGGCGACGACCCGCGCCAGTGCGGCGGAAATAGTCAGTCCGGCCACGATCCCTACCAGAACTGGCCATTCCCGCCGCAAGTGTTGAAATCAGAATCGTGTCCGGCCGGGCTCCGAGAGCCATTCGCACGCCCAATGTCGGACGTTCGCCTGCTTATGGTGAACGCAAGCACACCGTAAATTCCAAGACAGGCGAGTACAACAGCAATAGCGGCAAACGTGCCGAGCAGGATGACCTGGAAGCGCTGTTCGGATACGGAGCTTGCCACGACTTGGCGCATCGTCTGAATGGAAGGAATGGCGGCCTGCGGCTCCAAAACATGCACGATGCGGCGAACTGCTCCAGAGATGTTCTCGGGCGGAGCGGTAGTTCGCCATCTGCCACTGAGTAATCGGCGGCGTCGGGCGATCTCCCGCAATCGCCGGATTATTATTGTACTCTCCGGGCAGGGGCAGATCTGATATCAGGCCCCCGACTTCACGCCTGAAGCGAGTTGACCTGCCCGCGCACACGCTTATAAAACGACGCGATGTCCTTTCCGTGCCGGCCGCTGTCGGGGATCAGTCGACTTCACGGAAAATTCAGGGAATAGATATCGTCCTGGCTTCGTAGTGGAAGTAGATTGCGACTATTATGCAAAGTGGCTCGGGATGCTCGTGCGTCGGATCAGTACAGCCGGTTTGTGGAGTGTCTGCTGGCTGGTCCCGAGAAACTCGGTTATGAGATGCTAAATAAAAGAATTACGGTTGGATGTTCTAAAAGGGAACTGCACCTTCGTATAGTTTGTCAACATACGAAAGCAAATCAGTGCACTGCCGCTCGTGATAGCTATCCCAAGGCACGCCTGGTTTTCGGACGTGTGCGCTCGCGAAAATGTTCAAGTGCTGAAATAGCCGTTTGTGAAAAGCAATCGAAATATCCAAATGCTGGCGCGTGAAGGCGAGGACGGGAAGCATGTCACGAAACCGCTTAATCGCAAGAGATCGATCACCGGAGCCATGCGCGTCAATTACAGCCCGATAGAATCGCACCAAAGCTGTATTCATAAACGTATCCACACCCCGGTCGAGCGCCTCGATCATCTGAAGAGCCGCCCATCCGCCGGCCACTCTTAACCTTCCGTTCGTCGCCGACAGGACCGCGCTGTATTTAGGTCCAGCAGGATTCACTTCAATTTTGATACACCGGAACGTGGGGAGGGCTTCAAATAAACGAACGATCAACGCAATGGGCATACCTGAACCGCGCCAGTCGAGATCCTGAATCATCAGGAACGGCGCGCCGATATGTGCAACTTCTTCAAAGTAGCCGAACAGCGGCTCGAACTCGAGTGGCATGCCAATAGGGGGTTCACTCAATATGCCGTTACAGCCGACCCGCACTGCATGCCGCGCCATTGCGAAACTTTCTGGGATGTTCGCGGCTGTCGCGCCGGCAATAACCACAGCTCGTCCGCGGGTCGTTTCCCGAACCGTGCTCACAATGGAGGCACGCTCTTCCGGCGTAAGCGACAGCACCTCAGCAGCCTGAGCGGGCACCAGAAATCCGCAGGCGCCCTCGCTCAGGTGGAATTCCAGCAGTCGCTCGAGCGACTTGAAATCAATCCGGCCGTCTTCGTCGAAGGGCGTGTTGAGACTGACGACAGTTCCACGAAGGCAGTCGAGACGGGCATCCATCTCTGTATGAACATTTAATGGTTGCTGAATTGGCATTATCGATAGGCGTTCCAATAAATCGTTTCAGCATCACTCGTCGTCATTTCGCGAGGGTTATTTTTCAAAAGGCGGCTGATGGTCATCCCGGATGCCGCCAGACCTGGTATCGCGCTTTCGGGAATTCCTAGATCGCGAAGCGACGAGCTAAGGCGGCATTGGGCCATCATCGTTTTGATCGCCTCGCGCCCCGTCGAGCCGTTTCGCTGTGATGAGTATCTTCCACAACTCCCAGCGCTTTAGCGACCTCAGCGTAACGCTCCGGCATTGCCGGCAGGTTGAACTCCAGCACGTGCGGCAACAAAATGGCATTGGCGAGCCCGTGTGCGATGTGAAACTCTCCACCCAGAGGATATGACAGGGCATGCACCGCCGCTGTGTTCACCGGCCCTAAACACAATCCTCCGTACATGCTTCCCAGAGCCATGCCCTCGCGAGCGTCGAGATCGTCGCCGTTTTGTACGACCCTGCACAAGTGCCTTCCGATGAGCTTGATTCCCGCGAGAGCATATAAATCCACGGCCGGATGAGCAAAGCGATTCGCATAGGCTTCAATACAGTGCGTCAGCGCGTCCATACCGGTTGCCGCGGTCACCGCGGGAGGAACGGTCGTTGTGAGACAGGGGTCGACGTAAGCTGCATCGGGAACCAAATGGCGGCTGACGACTCCTTTCTTCAGCGAATCGGCGGTATCCAGCAGAACTGCATTTGGCGATACCTCGCTTCCCGTGCCGGCCGTTGTCGGCATACAAACCAGCCGGGTGCGCCGCGCGTGCAAACGATCGACGTCAAAAATCTCGGAAATCTGCTGGTCGCTGTCCAAGAGGGCGGCAATTAGCTTCGCCACATCCAAAGCACTGCCGCCTCCCACGCCGACGACCACCTCCGGCATCTGCATTGCCGCTTCTGCGAAGAAACTGTGGAATTGATCGACCGTCGGCTCGTTCCGAACGCCGCTTTGGATCTTTATAGCGATACCGGCTGACTCCAGTACCGCCACAAGCGGACGAACCAACTCGTAACTTGATCGTCCGGTGACGAGCAGCACTGTGCGAGGAGCTTGTTCGATGATGTCCGCCGCGCAGTCCTGGAGACATCCACGACCAAACACGAGCTTCGACGGTTGGTGGAATGTTACGCTTCGCAAACGACCTGCTCACTCCGATTTGTTGCCAGCCGCACGGCGAACTGGAGAGCCTTGCGGAGACTAATTGTTGAGGCGACCCCCGCGCCCGCGATGTCGAACGCGGTGCCATGATCCACTGAAGTCCGGATGATAGGCAGGCCGAGTGCGACATTTACTCCGCCTTCGAAATCGAGAAGCTTCAGCGGGATATGGCCCTGGTCGTGATACATGCAGACAATTGCGTCGAATTTTTTTCTGCGTACCGCAAGGTAGAAGACCGTGTCGGGAGGAAAGGGGCCGTCAATCGGCATGCCCTGGGCTTTTGCCCAATCGACTGCGGGGCGGATCTCTCGAATTTCTTCGTCGCCGAATAACCCGTTTTCGCCGGCATGTGGATTCAATCCCGCCACCGCAATGCGCGGATGCTCTATCAGGCGAGATACTGCATCGCTCGTAAGCTTTAAAATCTTACAAATACGTTCCTTCTTGGCCGCCGCAATCGCTTTCGCCAGCGAAACGTGCGTGCTGACGTGGGTCACGATCAGATCATCCGAGGCGAGCATGATTGTTACGTCGCTCGAGCCGCACAATTCGCCAATCAGTTCCGTGTGACCCACGAACTTCGAATCGGAGAGCTGCGTTGCCTCCTTGTTCATCGGCAGGGTTACGATCGCCGCTATGTCACCGGCCAGCGCGGCCTTCGTTGCACTGACAACGTACGCTCGGGCGGCGGCTCCCGAAAGGCCGTCGAGTTGGCCGGACCTCACGTTTTCTCGTCGTAACAACCCCGCATCGACAACGTTCAGAGGACCGGCAACGTAAGCCGTCGGATTCGAGATGCACCGGAGATCCACCCCCAGGTTCAAGCGCTCGTTATAGTATGCAAGCACGGCGAGATCGCCGTAGGCCACGACGGGTTGCTTCAACTCGCCGTCGCGGAACGACTTGAGCAGAATTTCCGGGCCGATGCCGCTGGAATCCCCTGTTGTAATGCCGAATATCACTGCACAATTCCTTGATGAATACTTTGGAGTCGTTCCTTCAAATAGAGCACCAAGCCTTCCTCTCCGAATCCCCCCGCCTTGGATATTAGGTACAAATCTCTACTGCGGCCCCACTGCGGATATATGTCCGCGACCGGAATGCGGGAAACTGCCACGCCCGGAGCAACTTCACCAATCGAGAACAGGGTCGGTTCACCCAGAGCCTGAAGGATTCCATATGTGGTATCCCCGCCGAATACCAGAAGCGCATCGGGATCGCCACGCTCCACCGCCGTGCGCACCAATTTGCCGACGCTCTCGCAACGGACGGTTCCCTCGCCCGCTACGGGCATTTCTGCATCCCATAACACCCAATCGTCAGCCTTCGAATTTAAAGCGGTGGCGACGCGGATTCCCGCCTCCTTAGCCTCGCGGTAATGCGCTAACGATCGCGGGTGCAAGCTGCCGTTGATGATCAAGCAACTGCGCAACGGAGGCAATGTGGTCCTTACACCGATTCCTAACGACCACACTTTTGCCAACTCCTTCGCAAGCGCGGATGGCCCGGCGGCGATCAGCGTTTCATGGCTGGAGATAAATCGCGCCGCCATGTCTATATCCTCATCGCACACGCCATCGCAGACCAGAATGCAAGGCCTGTCCGGCAATTTCAGCTCGTTAACGGCCGTAACGCGAACGAGCATACGAGTCTGAGCGGCTAGCAGATCGGGAATGGAGCTTAGAACCGCGGGGTTCAATCGATCCTGTGCGAATTCACTCTCGTGCAGCGGGTTCCCATTTACATGTAGAACCCCATTGCGCACCGTGCGACCAAGCTGAGGATACGCGGGCACGTACACAATCGACATTCCGTCGAACATCGACGCCATAGCTTCCAGTTCGCTGCCGATATTGCCGCGCAACGTAGAATCTGTCTTCTTAAAAAATCTGCCTGGCTGGCCCAATGTCGCCTCCGAGAGATAACGGCGGACGATTTCTGCTGCTTTCTCGGGACCCGCATGGCGCGTTTCGGTGTCCAGAACCAATACACTTGATTCGCCGGCAGTTTTCACTTTTGGTCGCGTCGAGACAACTGCGCTCCGGCCCTGCTCCGCAAACTGAGCGCCCATTTCCAATGCGCCGGTTAAATCGTCCGCTAACGCAACTAACCCACCGTTCATCACCTACCCTTGGAATTACAGACCGTGGAATTACAAACTCGCTGGCGCCGATTCGTGTTAGTGTTGCAGATGGCCATCCTCGAACAGCCACTTGCCCACTGATTTGCCCGAAGGCGCCCAGGCTTGTGCTTCGCCGGTGCACCGGCCATTTTTCCACTCTGATTCGTGTTTCTTTTGTCCCTTTGGCCAATATTGAGTCCAGATGCTTACACTGCCGACGCGGTGTTCCCACTCCGAAATCTTAGTTCCATCTTCAGCCCACTGGATCTCTGAGCCGACTTTGTGCCCATCGCGATACTCTACCTGGTACTCTTTTTTGCCGCTCGGATAGAACCATATTTCGGGACCGTCCAACACGTAGCGGCCGTCACTATCGACCTTCCCCGACCACTCTGCCTGTTTCTGTCCATTCGAGTATTTCTGCGACCCTATTATCGATTTGGCATTGGCGCTCAATTCTGCCGTGGCGGAATCGTCGGAATCGGATAGAATCCACTTCTCATTCATTTCGAATTGTTGAGATGGATGGTTCATGCTTGTGATCAGATAAATCAGCCCATTCGGCGCTTGCGCCGCGACAGTGTAGCCCAGCGTGCCGTACCCATGAAAGCGCTTCGCCCATTCGTCTCGCTTCGGCAGCACCCACGCTTCGTGCGGTAACACGCCGGGCAATTTCTTAATGTGCCACGTTTTTCCTTCATCATTCGACAACGCAGCGAACGCGCCGTGCTCAGTAATTCCTTTGGGCTGCTTGCCCTTCCGGTCTTGAAAATCCGCTGCGAAAAAAAGCCGCCCGCTCTTCAGGCGGATCATCGTGGGGCGCTGGTTGCTCGCTAAGGCGGGAAATGGGCTCTTGCTAACCGTCCACGAGCGGCCGCCGTCGCGTGAGATCGCCTCAGGCATGTAACCGTCGATATCGGTATTTTTGCCGCCCATTCCCAAGATGCTTCCGTCCTTCAGAACTACAAACGCGGTATGGCGGCCAGCGGTTCGGCCACCGGTATCGACCCAGGTCATTCCTTCGTCGTGGCTCGCCCACAACATGGAAGCGCCGCCGACTGCGTCGGTCGCTATGTACATGGTCCCATCGCTGGTTCGAAAAGCGTTGGTGATGGGTTGAGGCGCGAAACCGCCGATGGGTCCGCGGAGCAACGGAAGGCTGATAGGACTCCAGTTTGCGCCGTTGTCTCGCGAAGATTGCCAGCGGAATGGCACACCCGATAAACCCACGCCCCCTCCAAAGAAGCGGATCACTCCGTTGTCGTTCCAAATTAGCGCCGATTGGTCGTTCACATCCGCAAAATCATAAAAGACTTGCGGCATATCCCATTCTTCGCTGCCGAATCGGAGGCGCGTGACGACGAAACTGGTCGATGGCACATATTCGGTCGACGAAGATGGCGCTGAAAAAGCGATGACAAGCACGTCACCATTGGGACATACGACGAGCCCCGCGGAATGATTGTGGCCCCCGACTCCAGCATTGACGCCTGCCGCTGCAATTTCGTCGGGCATCATATCTTCCGGAGGGATCGGCAAAAGGTTGCGCTGCCGGAACCACGGCTTGTCCGGATCTGGGCCTGCGTTGACCTGGGCGTGTGTTTGCTTCACAAATTTTTCAGGGAACGGGCGCACAACCGGTGCCGGTTTTGTTTGCGGCTCAGCGCCTTCCACGACGCGGAAGCCAATGGGCGTGCGGCCCGCATACTGCGGCGCGACGCTCGCCCGATTCGCCGAACGTTGGTAATATGGCGCGAAGCCTTCCAGGTTCTTGTCCTTAGGGGCAGGTATGCCACCGCCCCGCACCACGCGGCTCACTCCGCCACTGGGCCCGACCGGATCGGTTTCCGTTTGCGGAGAGTAGGGGCCGTACCAGTCCTGAACCCATTCCGACGGACCTGCCTCCATATCTTCCAGCCCCCAGGCGTTGGCGTCTCCGATTGCCGGAGGTAGATCTCCTGATGAGAAATTTGAAGTTGTTCCCGCGCGCGCGGCGTATTCCCATTCCGCTTCCGTGGGAAGACGATAATTCTTCTGTTCCTTCTTGCTGAGCCAACGGCAGAACGCCTGGGCATCGTCCCAACTCACGCCTGTGACATACGGTGGAAAAGGCCCAAGATCCTGATAATCCGCACGGAACCTTGCATATTGTTCAGCCGTCACCTCGGTCTGCGCCATAAAGAAACCGTGAGCGATTTTTACCTCATGCACAGGCTTTTCATCGTAGTCACCGTGCGTCAGCCATTTGAACTGCTTTAACTGCTCGGGGTCGGTCGGCAGATCGCCGCCCATCTGAAACGTGCCTGCATGAATACTAACCATCTTCATGCCTAGCGAATTCACGAATGAATCCGCGCGCTCCTCATTCTTTGCGCTTCTGGATGCGATGAGGGCCACGCACCCTATCGTTACTATGGTGATAAGAGTTCCAATTTTCTTCATAGTTAGAAGCTCAGCCGCGCTCCGAGTTGCAGTGTTCGCGAGCTTAGTGAGTTGATCGTCCCGAAACTACCTTTTGTAAGGTCGGCAACGATACCGCCGGCGTTTGGGTGATTCAGCACGTTAAAGGCGTCTCCACGAAGCTGGAGCCTCAATTTTTCCGTAATCGCAAAATCCTTCGCCAATGAGAAATCGATGTCCCAGGAGCCTGGCCCATAGATGCCGTTGCGGCCTAAATTGCCCGGGCGGACCGGGTTACCGTTCGGAGTGGGCACCATGGCGAATGCCGATGGATTGAGATACAAAAGCGTCCGCTGCGAATTATTCGAAATCGCTTCGCCGCCAACATAGTCCGGACGGCTAGATTCATAGTTCGAATCCTCCGTGATATTCAACGGTGACCCCGTTTGCGCGCTGAAAACACTACCGACCTGCCATCCTCCGACGAGTTGCCGGACAAAGGGATTCCCACTTGAGAATAGCTGCGCAAGAGGCAGCTCATATAAAACACTTCCAATGAACATGTGCCGCACATCGAAAGGGGTTGGGCCATAGTCGGACCGGATATCGTTATTATCCTGAGGCGGACTTTCGAGCAACAAATCGGATGTCCCATAGCCCATACTGCGCGCCCATGTGTAATTCAGATCGAAGGTAAGGCCGCTCGAAAAACGCTTCTTCAATGAAGCCTGGAGGCTGTTGTAGTTGCTCGAATTCGAGGTATCCCAATAGCGGAAGGTGCCAAAGCCGCTGACCGGTTGGATATTCGTGATTCTGTCGGGCAAGTTTTGATAGCGCACCATATTCAGGTTTACGCCTCGATTCCCGGCATAACCCACTGACAACAGCATGGAATCCGATAATTGCCGTTCCACCGTAAGCGTGTACTGCAAGCTAAAGGGGTCCGGGAAGTTTGTATTAATGCTGATGTTGCTGTAAGGAAACTGCAAACCTTTCTCGATGAGATCTTGTGCTTCGGAATTCGTGACGGGATAGTTGAGACCGAACTGCTGGACTTGCTGACCGGTGAGGATTGCTCGGAACGGGAGAGTCAACGAGTTCTGAACGAGGTCAATTGGACCTCCGAAGATCGGATGGGGACTGATGAACATTCCAAATCCACCACGAACCACAGTCTTCGCCGCGTCATCCAAGGAGTAAGCGAAGCCAATACGAGGAGCGAAATTATTCGTATCCGGATCATAGACGGCGCTCGGCGGCTGGAGCGGGCCGAATCCATACTCGGAGCGATTAAATAAGCGCCCGTCACGTTCCTTGGGCACTGTGAAATAGTCGTACCGCACACCCACATTCAGTGTGAGGCGGCGATTTACCTTAAAGTCATCTTGGACAAAACCGCCTAGCTGATCCGACCACAACGCAAATGGAAGAACGCCGAAATTCAACGTAAGTTGACTTGGCGTCTGCGCCAGAAAATCCGAGAAACTGTTGTACCGCAACTCCGGTATATCCACATCGTTGCGCCCGTCCAGCATACGCTGAAAGATCACGCCGAATTTGATAGAATTCCGGCCGCGGCTGAGCGCAATCGTTTGTTCGAAATCTGTGTTAGAGCCATCAATGGAAAACGCTTCCCCTCCTGAATTGTCCAGCCCAGCAACGCGCAGATTGGCGACTCCTGCGATGTTGTGGAGGCCATCTAATCGCAGTTCGGAAATGCGGTTATATCCGAACCGGGTCACCGCGACCGCTGTGCTCCAGGAATGTGTATAGCTCAACGTGCCGTCGTTGGTGCTGGAAATGAAGCTCCGCGAGTTTGCGGAGACAACACGTGGAATCGTCTGGCCTGGCTCCGAATGCGTATAGCGCATGGTCAGCAGGTCGTTTGACGTGATTTGATAATCGCCGCGCAGGACGCCATGGTTGTCCGAGGACGCGGTCGCTCCCGATGCAATGTAGCGCGCGGTCAGATCGGTAGGCCTGAACGGTTGGTTCGGCAAAGGATACAACTTCAGAACTGTGTCGTAGGCTGGATTCGCAGCCAGAGCTTGATTGCGGAAATAGGGCGTCGGCGTGTCACCGCTGACCAGCTTGAACGCACGTTCTTGCAGGCCTTCGTAGGTAGCAAAAAAGAAAAGGCGATTGCGGAGAATAGGACCACCCAGCGCCCCTCCGTATTGGTTGAACGTGTCGCCCGGTTTCGTCGCTAATAAAGAATTTCGGGCGTTGTACGCCGCGACCTGGTTGTTCTCAAAAACGTCTCCGTGAAACTCGTTCGTTCCGTTTTTCGAAATGATATTGACATTGCCGGACATTGTCCCCGCTATTTCGGCGGGCGCGATGCCTTTGGTGACCGTGACTTCTTGAATCGCGTCCGGACTGATTACCTTGATCGTGTTGAAATTTTGGTACATGCCGAGCGAGGAAAATTCTGGATCGCTGGTTGCGTTCGTCCCATCGACGGTCAGGCTAAACGAGGCCGGCGGAAGGCCATTCAAGGTGACGCCGCTGTTTCCACCTTTTGAGATCCCCGTGCCGACGTCCAATAGGTTCGTCCAGTCTAGACGCGGCGTGGGTAATTGCTTGATTTGCCTGGTTCCGACGCTCTGTTCCTGTTGAGCGTTAACCGCATTCACAAGCGCCGCTTCCGCGGATACTGTGACGACATCTCTGATTTCGCCAAGTTGCATCGTCAGGTTGAGCCTCAAATTCTGTCCGGCGTTCAGGACCAGACCCTCTCTTGAGAGCGTCTTGAACCCGTGAGCACGGAGGTTCAGCGTGTAGGTCCCCACCGGAACAAACGTAAATGTAAATTCGCCGTCTGCATTGGATGTGGTCGACAAACTGGCCCCGGTTGCCGAATTGTTCAATGAAACCTGAGTCTCCGGGACGATTGCTCCCGAGGAATCCTTAACATTGCCGTAAATCGTGGCGGTATTAACTTGCGCTGGTGCGCGTAACACTCCCCCTGCCAGGATGAGCAAATAGCAAGCGGTTGCGATCGGGTAACGTGGCTGATTCATCGGACATTCCTCACAATCTGCCCGATTCTGCCACCGCCGCACCGTTCTTGTCAATTAATTTTTACTTCCTATTAGTAATTTTCATTGTTAGTGTACCGTTCCCGATTTGGTGTATCCTGTTCAGGGAGGAAAGGATGCGTCCTAATGTCACGAAGGACAAGCTTGGCCGGGGGGAAACGGTTTTCGGCTGCTTGGTTCAGCATTTCCGTTCGTCGGAAGTGCTGCGCGTATTCGCCGCGGCAGGTTTCGATTATGCGTTCATCGATGCCGAACACTCCGGTTTCGACCTAGAGACGATTCAGGAAATGATTCACGCGGCCGTGCAATCCGGCGTTACGCCACTGGTCCGTGTTGGTGAGCTTTCCTATTCATTGCAGGCTCGTTTCCTCGATGTGGGCGCGCAAGGGATTATCCTTCCTCGAGTGGAATCGCCCGAGGAACTACGGGAGTCAATCAGTTGGATGAAATTTCCACCCTGCGGGAAGCGCGGCTATGGGATCATGGCCCCGGTCCTCGACTATAAGCCTGCCACGTTCCACGAAGTGATCCGATATCTGAACGAGAACACTCTGACGGTGGTGCAGTTTGAAACCCGCACAGCACTGGAACGATGCGATGAACTACTTTCGGCGCCCGGTGTGGATGTGGCCATGGTTGGTCCATCGGACCTTTCTATCTCGCTGGGAGTTCCCGGTGAATTTGAACACCCGGCACTCGTCCAGGCAGTTCAACGCTTGATCGAGTCGTGCGGACGGCATGGGGTGGTTCCCGGTATCCAGTGCAGGACCAGCGCCCTCGCGCAGCCTTGGCTTGAGCGCGGGATGCGCTTCGTGGGCATTGGCAGCGAGCATTCTCTACTGCTCGAAAAGGCGCGGGAGACAGTGGCTTTTATGCGAAGCATGTGCGGCGAGTATATGCATCCGCGTTTGTGAGTCCCCGAGCAAGTCTAATGTCCAAATGGGCAGGTTAAATTATGGCAGGATCGGCTACTAAAATCCAACGGCGACGGCCCAAGAAGATGCATAAAGTGTTGTCTTCGGAAAAGCCGCAGCCATCCGGGGAACAATATTTATCAAAAGCGATTGGCCGCGCTCTTGACGTGTTGGAGTGCTTTGAAGACGACAAGAGCCAGTTGGGTCTAAAGGAAATCGCCGCACGCGCCGGCATGCCGGAATCCTCGTTATTTCGGATTCTGGTGACGCTGGAGACGCGCGGTTACCTACAGCAGGATGCGGATGGATGCTATCGGTTGACCCCGCGCGTATTGTTCGGAAAACTTCGAGAGCGAGCCGACCGGCTGAAGGAACTCGCTCACCCCGTTTTGCGCGGGCTGGCAAGTCATTACGACGAAACGGCGAGTCTCGCATTTCTGTTTGAGAATCGCATTCACGTCCTGGATTCGGTGGAGGCTCTGCACGAAGTCCGCGTGATCAACAAGCCTGGACGAGTATTGCCTCCCCATTGCAGCTCTCTCGGTAAAGCAATCACCGCGTTTCAGGAACAGCCCTTGGTCGATCAGATTTTGGAAGTCTATGGCCTCTACCGACGTACGGCGAAGTCGGTAATAGATCGCGGCGCTCTGTTGAGCGACTTCGAACGTATTCGCGTCAAAGGCTACGCTGTCGACCGGGAGGAAGCGGTCGAGGGAGGGGTCTGTATCGGAGCGCCGATTCGACCAAAAAACGAAAACGTGTCCGCTGCCATCAGTCTGTCTAGCCCAATCGCTCGAATCACTCCCGACCGTGAGAAGGACATCATTCGAGGAGTATGCGCAGCCGCCCGGGAGATTGCCGCTCTGATGGATGCGGTTCCGTAAATCGATCGACGGCAACTATGAGATATCGTTATCGCGTTCTCGGATTGCTGTTCCTGTTATCGATCATCACGTATCTGGATCGGGTGTGCATCTCCGTCGCGGGCCCTCGCATTCAGAAGGATCTCTCCATTACGCCTCCCATGTGGGGCTGGGTCATGGGAACGTTCACGCTCGCCTACGCGCTATTTGAAATCCCGACTGGCGCGCTTGGTGATCGAATTGGCACACGCCGGGTTCTCACGAGAATCGTCCTTTGGTGGTCTGCATTTACAACGCTAACTGGCATGGTTTCCGGCTATTCCACGCTACTGGTCACTCGATTTCTGTTTGGCGTCGGCGAGGCTGGCGCGTATCCAAATAGTTCAGCAAGCATTCACCACTGGTTTCCGGCAACCGAGCGCGCTCGCGCGCAAGGCACAGTATTCATGGCTAGCAGAATAGGCGGCGCGCTCGCTCCTCTTCTAGTGGTTCCCATCCAGTTTCACTATGGTTGGCGCGCTTCGTTCTGGTGCTTCGGCGGGCTGGGTGTCCTTTGGGCCGTTCTTTGGTATGCGTTTTATCGAGATAATCCGACCGAAATCCGGGGGCTATCGGGGGAGGATCTTGCTCTTGCGAACGACACCCCACGCCCACAGCACAAACGAATGCCGTTGAAAGCGGCTCTGCGCAACGGCAACGTATGGGCGATCATGCTGATGTATCACACTTATTGCTGGGGCAGCCATTTCTATATCTCGTGGTTGCACACCTACCTCGAAAAGGGCCGGGGATTCTCGGAACAGCAGATGGGGCTTTTCTCGATGTTTCCTTTCATCCTTGGCGCCTTCGCTAACATCTTCGGTGGATTCGCGAGCGATACCTTAGCCCGAAAGTTCGGCTTAAAGTGGGGACGGCGTATCGCCGGCTCACTTGGCTTGTCGCTATCCGGAATGTTTCTGTTGGCGACGGCGCTTACTCCAAACAGAATCGCCGCAGTGGTGTTCCTGGCCCTTGGATATGGCAGCATGGATTTCATGGTTGCCTCGGCATGGGCTGTTTGCCTGGATGTGGGTCAGCAATATACCGGCATGGTCTCAGGGATGATGAACACGGCCGGGCAATTGGGATCCTTCCTTTCTTCCGTGGTCTTCGGATATCTCGTCGTCTATTTCCATAGCTACAACACACCCATCATTCTTCTGGCAACAATGGTGCTGATTAGCGCGTTGCTATTTTTGCGAATTAATGCCACGTCACAACTGCATCCGGCTCCCGAGGCTGAACTGACGCGCGTCTGAAATAACCGCGGGTTGTGTTCGATTCCGGCCTTCTTCGGATGGTTGTCTGGCGTTGAGAGAATCAATCGCCGCCTGGACGCTGGTGCGTGGAGGCCATCGACCGAGCGAGATAACGGCTGCTCGCCTTTATTTTTTTCGTTCCGGACGCCTCCGCTCGCACGGCTATGATCGCAGATCAAATAACTCGCCGTCCCAGTCCAGCGGCGGCGGTTTCCGGAATGCGACGGCATCATGCCTAACGGTTCCCGGTTTCATTCAGACTGCCCAGAATGCAACCCGCTGCAGCCATACTGTCGCCTTTCACTCGCCGATCGAAACGCGCCCGGCTATCGGCCCCGGTCCTTGAGGCTGCCGTTCCGGGCTTCTCCAACATGGATGCGATCCAGATGCACGCCGGTTCAAAACTAGCACCAGGAAAGTACTCCCGACACCAGGAAGTGGCCAAGGGAAAACGCTAGTGTCCCCCCGCCCGAATTGCTTCGAGTCAATTTACAGAGAAAAGTTTACACGACAAATCTTTTGAGCAGTATTTAAACGCGTTCAAGTCCCATTCCGCATGGAATTATCAGGACGAAGCAGTAGCTGAGTCCGCGCAGCCACTATACAGCCGTTCATACTGGGATTCCTAACTCTTTAAGCGCCTCACCCGCGGCGGAGAGGTTCACAAGCTTCATCTCAGAATACTTACGCGACAGTATTATTCCGGGAGCCCCTGCATTGAAGGCAGCCTTGACCGCGCCACGAACATCCGACGGCTGGGTCTTTTTTTCTCCCTTTCCAGTCGGTATATCGATGTCAATTCCAGGGTAGATCGCTATTTCCTTTGGAACGCCAGCAACATTACGCTGGCCTTCGGGTGCAATATAATCGGAAGAAAGGCCGGCAATCGGCAGGTTAGCTGCTTGAACATCGGCGATTGCCCGTTTCGTCTCCCGGTACACATAATCCGATGACAATCCAGTTGTTGCTAATTTAGACAAAGGCGCCTCTTCGTTGTATCCCAAAAGCTTGTAATAAACGTCGAGCGCTAAGTCAGCCGGCAGGTCTCCCCAAATCGTCGAATGGACAGTATTAATGTACTCGGTTAAACGTGGACCAGCACAGTTGTTATACATACAAATTTTTAGAAGGTCTGCGTGCTGCCGTATTTTCCTATAATCTTGGACGGCACGGTAAAAGGGACTGAAAGACATATGGTGCATGACATGGAATCCGACTTCCAGGTGTGGATTGATGCTTTTTGCGGTACCGTAGATGCGACCATAGACTTCGTGCTGGCTATCGGTCCACAATTTCTCCCAAGCCAAAATCTC
Organism: Bryobacterales bacterium KBS 96; assembly: GCA_000381625.1. Lineage (GTDB taxonomy): Bacteria > Acidobacteriota > Terriglobia > Bryobacterales > Bryobacteraceae > KBS-96. The sequence continues at coordinate 2,176,492 of KB906767.1, read as the reverse complement.
GGGATATTCCACAAGAATACGCCAAAACGTAACAAAATATCCGTCGGTTGGCCGAGCCTGTGACCATGCAGCGCGTACCCATTGATCGAGAATCCTGAATCCTTGCTGTGCCCGCTCTACATTGATGCCTTCTCGCCTTCCCTTGTCAACGCAGTAGTTGCAAAAACAGGTTATGGTCGCGCGCCCCCGGCGGGCGTCAATGACATGATTTAAAGGACCTTGACGCTCGGAACACCACATAACTCCATCCACTTCATAAGACTTAGTCCAATCTTCAACCAGCGAGATCAAAAAGTTGCGAATGTATGGGTTATTAAGACATGCAGAGCCTGTCTTGCGCCCATAAACATCAACTTCGGCAACTTTCTCAAAGTTGTCCAAGAGCCGGGGATTATAAACATCTTCAAACCAGCAATAGCTTTTCATTCCACGCTTTTTTGCGTTTGGAACTACGTCGCCGAGTACATCAAAATCTCCCAGCTCTGGAGCCCGGAAGTCTTTGAAAATCGTGTCTTGATAATATTCCGAATGCACTGCTGCGTAGTCGCCCCCATGGAATGTATGTGTGTCATACTCCTGCTTGCCATGGTCGGGTAGTGGTTGACCGGGAATCTGGCGCCCTTCGATTCCACGGCCGTAACTGAAAGTGGCAATTAGGAGTGTGTTGACACCTGCCCTCTGCTGCACCGTGTCCAGTACGCCGTTCACTCCCTCATCACTGAATGAGACTGCTGGAAGCTGAATCGCGATGACCTTCTCTCCGGGTTTCGGCTGCGTCTCCACCTTTCGAGCGCTCAGTTCCGCCGCTCTTCCGATACCGGTCGCCAAAGAGGTAATGCCGGCGGCCTTTAAGAAGCCGCGTCGTGACGACTCCGTTAATTCGACATTCAGTTTGTCTTCTTTGTTTTCGTCCACTTTATATCTCCTGGCAAAGGTACTCGAAACGAGGGTACAGATCATGTGGTGGGAAGGTGGCACGAAGGTGTACCCCGAGTTGCGCCACAACCCGCCGGAACCCTGCGAATATTTTTCAAAAGATTAGCCTTGCGTTCACCTGGATCGCACGTGTCTCCAAGCCTACTTGTGAGCCGACGGAAGAATGGATCTTTAACACCAGTTCGCCGATTGGCAAGGTTCGCGTGATTGAGTGCATTAAACATATCGCCGCGCGTACCATATGGTGGTACTACGTATCACAAATACTGAGGGGTGAATATTATCATTGATAAATTCTTGCTGTCAACACAGACTCGGACTGTTGTGAATGTATTCTCTTTTTCGAATGGGTATCGAATGGGTAAATGTGGTGCGGATGTGCCCTTGCGGAGAACCGAAGCCCGCAAACGCGCGTAGCAAATCGGTGCGGAGGGAAGGGCGCGGCCAGGCCGGATGGCCGTCAAGCGAAGCGTAGCCTGAGCGGCACAAAGCGAGGCTTGGGGGAGAAGCCACGTTAAATCAGGCGCTTATCCGTAGTCACGAGTTCGCCACACCAGCCCGCGTCATCCTTGTGTGAAACGGCTATTGCCAGGCCGACAGCCTTCACGTAAGCTAGTTGTAGCACCTGTAGCGTTTATAGGAATGCGCAAGCGGAGGCGAGCGCCATGTCACGAGAAACAACAAATACGCCGATCGCCTTGTCCGAAGAGGATCAAAAGCAGGTGCTGGAACTCTATGGAAAGATCCAGCGCAGCCGAGCCAAGCTGGTCGGGCCGGACGGCCGCACGCAGAGCCTGCCCGCTTCCCTATATGAGTTTCTGGTGAAACTCCTCGCCGATCTGTTCGAAGGGCAGTCGGTAGCGATCGTCCAAAAGGACGCGCAATTGACGACAGTCGAGGCCGCACGGATGCTCGGTGTCTCGCGGCAGTTCCTTATCAATCAATTAGAAAAAGGCGACATTCCGTTCCACATGGTGGGTACGCACCGGCGCGTCTACGTACGCGATGTGCTTGCTTACAAGATGAAGCGCGATAACCTGCGGCGGCGAATCCTGGACGACCTGACTCGTGCGGAAGCCGAAGAGGGCCTCTACGACCGGGAGCCGCTGGGTGATCACGCAGACTAACGCGTTTGTCGTTGTCCTGGATACCTGCGTTCTTGCTCCCATGCCGCTTTGCGATACGCTCTTGCGCCTCGCGGAAGATCCGGCATTCTACATGCCACGATGGAGCGGCGACATTCTGAGCGAACTCCGCCGCGTGCTTCGCAGAATGGACTACTCTGACGCGCAAGTGCAGCGGCGTATTGATGCAATGGCGGGCGCGTTTGAAGACGTTTTCGTCTCCGGCTACGAAGGTTTGATTCCGGCGATGACCAACGACGCGAAGGATCGCCATGTGCTTGCTGCCGCCATTCGTTGCGGCGCCCATGCCATCGTGACTGAGAACGTGAAGCACTTCCCGCCCGATTCAGTGGCGCCCTACGGGATCGACACGCTCACCACAGACCAGTTTCTCGTCCACCAATTCCACCTCGGAGCGGAGCAATTTGAAGATACATTGCGCAGACAGGCCGACGTCCGGAATATCGCCTTTGAAGATCTGATTCGAAAGCTTGCGAAGTGGGCGCCGTCGCTCCCGGCGCTGCTGTCAATTCCATCTTGATTGCCGCTGGAAATGTACACTGACGAAGTGACCGCAACGCAACGCCGGACGTTTCCCGGAGAAGCTTCCGGCGCAACGCGCTAACCATGCCAGCCAACCATTCCGATCTTGAAAGGCGTCTTTGGGATGCAGCCGACGAGCTGCGCGCCAACTCAAAACTCAAAGCATCCGAGTATTCCGTTCCCGTCCTGGGTCTGATCTTCCTGCGGTATGCGGACCACCGGTTCACACAGGCGAAGGAGAAGCTCGCGAACAAAGGAACGGGACGCCGCCGGATCGGCAAGACCGACTACCAGGCGCAAGGCGTGCTTTATCTGCCGGAACAGGCTCGCTTCGCAAACCTACTGGCGCTGCCCGAAGGCGCGGACGTCGGCAAGGCCATCAACGAAGCGATGAAGGCCGTTGAAACCGAAAACGAGGACCTGAAAGACGTTCTGCCGCGAACGTACAATCGCCTGGATAAAGAGCTTTTGGTTTCGCTGTTGAAGAATTTCGCCGCTGTGCCGATGGACATCGAGGGCGACGCGTTCGGCAAGATCTACGAATATTTCCTTGGCAAGTTCGCAATGTCCGAAGGGCAAAAGGGCGGCGAGTTCTTCACGCCCACGAGCCTCGTCAAGCTGATCGTGGAAGTGATCGAGCCGTTTCACGGCCGCATCTTCGACCCCGCCTGTGGTTCCGGCGGTATGTTTGTCCAATCGGCCACGTTCGTGGAGAACCACCGCAAGAACGTAACGGACATCTCGATCTACGGCCAGGAGAAGATCTCCGAAACCATCCGGCTCTGCAAAATGAACCTTGCGGTTCACGGGCTTGCCGGCGATATCCGCGACGGCAACTCGTATTACGAGGACATTCATCGGAGCCTGAACAGGTTCGATTTCGTAATGGCAAATCCACCGTTCAATGTGGACAAGATCGATAAGGAGCGGTTGAAAGAAGACTGCCGCTATCCGTTCGGGCTGCCGAAGGCGGACAACGGCAATTACCTGTGGATTCAGTTGTTCTATTCGGCGCTGAACGAAACGGGCCGCGCCGGATTCGTGATGGCAAATTCAGCTGGCGACGCTCGCGGGTCTGAGTTGGAAATTCGGCGCAAGCTGCTCGAAAATCGCGCGGTGGACGTCATGATCTCCATTGGCCCGAATTTCTTCTACACCGTGACGCTGCCTTGTACGCTGTGGTTTTTCGATCGGGGTAAGAAAGCCACAGATCGCAAAGACAAGGTGCTCTTCATTGACGCGCGGCATATATTCCGCCAAATCGACCGGGCGCACCGGGACTTCACGCCCGATCAGACGGAGTTTCTGGCGAATATTGTCCGGATCTATCGCGGCGAGGCCGTCGAGACCAGCCAGGGCAGCAAGCCGATGATGGCCAAGAACTTTTCAGGCCGCAAATATTTGGATATTCCGGGACTATGCAAAGCCGCCACGATGGCTGAGATCGAGGCTCAGGGTTGGAGCTTGAACCCAGGTCGTTATGTAGGCGTGGCCGAGCGGCCGCCGGATGAGTTCGAGTTTACGGAACGGCTTGAGGCATTGAACGAGGAACTGGAGACGCTGAACGCCCAGGCGCGGGAATTGGAAGAACGGATTGCGGAGAATGTCGGAGCACTTCTCAGCGGGACTACTGCCTAATGTGGGCAACACGCACCCTTGGTGAGATCTGCGACGACGTTGGCGGAATTATTCAGACCGGACCGTTCGGCTCGCAGTTGCATGAATCGGACTATGCGGATGACGGCGTTCCTGTTGTCATGCCCAAGAACATCCTCGATGGCAAAGTCGATATAAGTAATATCGCGTTTATCGAAGAGGCCGACGCCAAACGCTTATGTCGCCATAGGATGTCTGCTGGCGACATTGTGTACGGCCGCCGAGGTGATATTGGGCGGCGAAGCCTTATCGGCGTAAAGGAAAGCGGATAGCTCTGCGGCACTGGTTGTCTGCGCGTAAGCCTGGGCGAACGTGTGCTTGATCCTATGTACCTGTATTATTTTCTAGGCCAGCCGAGGGTAGTCCGTTGGATCACAAATCAAGCCGTCGGCGCAACGATGCCGAATCTGAACACGGGAATTCTCCGTAGTATCACGGTGCGATATCCGCGGCTTCCCATTCAGAAGCGGATCGCCTCCATCCTTTCCGCTTACGACGACTTGATTGAGAACAACACGCGGCGGATCAAGATTCTCGAAGGGATGGCGCAGAGGATCTACCGGGAGTGGTTCGTCCACTTCCGCTTCCCCGGCCACGAGAACGTGCGGATGGTCGAGTCGGAACTGGGGCCGATCCCGGAAGGGTGGACAATTTGTAGCCTCAGGGAACTCAGTTCCTTTATTGGGAGGGGCATCTCACCAAAGTACGATGATTCCGCTGATGGCCTAGTTATTAATCAGAAGTGTATTCGGAATCATCGGCTGAGTATTGGGCTAGCACGCAAGCAGTCTAAGCGCGTTCCCTCGGGAAAAGTTGTTCTAAAGGGAGATGTCCTTATCAACTCAACCGGCGTTGGCACGCTCGGACGTGTTGCTCAGGTTCATCAGGAATTACGCAACACGACGGTTGACGGTCACATTACGATAGTTCGACCTAAGAAGCACCCCGGCTACGTCGGAGAGCTTGCTATCGAGCTGGAACCTCGGTTCGAGTCGATCGGGGTTGGATCAACGGGGCAGACGGAACTTGCACGAGAGCGAGTTTCAGAAACGATCATTGTCTGTCCACCTGATTCACTACAGTCAACATTTTCGGGACAGATAACGTCCTTCCATCAAATGATCATGTCATTAATAGCTCGTAACGATAACCTCCGCGCCACCCGCGACCTCCTTCTCCCCAAACTCGTGTCCGGCGAAATCTCCGTCGATATGGCGGAAGAGGCAATCGCCAGCGCGGCTTCGTAACCAACGATGAGCTACGCCAATCCTGACTCGGAAGACCTGGGCATCGAACAACCGGCGATTGCTCTCTTTGCTGAGTTGGGTTGGGAAACCCTGAACTGCTATCAGGAAAACTTTGGTCCGCTCTCGCTGCTTGGGCGCGAGACGGCGAACGAAGTTCTCCTCCCGAACCGCCTGCGCGCCGCGCTCGAAAAGCTGAATCCGAGCGTGTCGCCGCTGGCGCTCGACCTGGCAATCGATCAACTCGCCAAAGACCGCGGCGCGATGAGTCCGGCCAGGGCAAACCAGGACGTCTATAAACTACTGAAGGACGGCGTCCGAATTTCCTACCGGGCCGGCGGTGATGAGGACGAGACATTTGAGACCGTGAAGGTCGTTGACTGGAACGACCCGAGCCGGAACGATTTTCTGCTGGCCTCGCAGTTCTGGATCTCCGGCGAGTATGGAAGGAAGCGCGCCGATCTGGTCGGCTTCGTCAACGGCGTTCCACTGGTCTTCGCCGAGCTGAAAGCTTCTCACCGGCGACTGGAGCTCGCCTATGAAAAGAATCTCTCGGACTACAAGACGACAGTCCCACAGCTTTTCTGGTACAACGCGCTGATCGTTCTTTCGAACGGCGCAAAATCCCGGATCGGGAGTATGACGGCCGGGTGGGAGCATTTCGCCGAATGGAAAAAGATCGAATCCGAGGGCGAGGACGGCCGGGTCAGCCTGGAAACGATGATCCGCGGCGTCGGTGATCCGGCGAAGCTGCTGGACATCGTCGAGAATTTCACGCTGTTCAACGAAGCCAAGGGCGAAACGATGAAGCTGGTGGCGAAGAACCACCAGTTCCTAGGCGTGAATAACGCCATCGCCGCCGTAGAGCAACTGAAGGAAAATCAGGGCAAGCTCGGCGTCTTCTGGCACACCCAAGGCTCCGGGAAAAGCTATTCGATGGTGTTCTTTTCGCAGAAAGTGCTGCGGAAGATCCCCGGCAACTGGACGTTCGTCGTCGTGACCGATCGCGACGACCTCGACGGGCAGATCTATCGTAACTTTGCGAACACCGGCGCGTTGCTCGAAGACGAACAGCGCGTACGGGCGGATAGCGGCGAGAGCCTGAAACGGATGCTGAATCAGGAAGACCACCGGTACGTGTTTACGCTGATTCAGAAGTTCCACACCGAACACGGCGAGCGGTATCCGGTTCTCTCGACGCGTTCCGACATTATCGTGATCACCGACGAGGCGCACCGCAGCCAGTACGATGTGTTCGCGCTGAACATGCGCAACGCACTGCCGAATGCGGCGTTCATCGGCTTCACGGGAACCCCGCTGATGGCGGGCGAAGAACTCACTAAATCAGTATTTGGCGATTACGTCAGCATCTACAACTTCAAGGAGTCCGTGGACGATCAGAACACGGTCCCGCTGTATTACGAGAACCGGATTCCGGAGCTGCAGCTCACCAACGACAGTTTGAGCGAGGACATCGCCGGAATCTGCGAGCGCGCGGATTTGGACGAGGACCAGGAGCGCAAGCTGGAGCGCGAGATCGCTCAGGAGTACTACCTGATCACGCGCGACGATCGGCTAGACCGGATTGGCGAAGACATCGTAAACCACTACATGGGCCGCGGTGCGCTCGCGAAGGCGATGGTGATTTCGATCGACAAAGCCACGGCCGTCAAGACCTACGACAAAGCGCGAGAGCACTGGAAAGCCGGCCTGGCCAGGCTGCGGCAGGAACTGCTCGCCGCCGATCCCGTGGACAAGCCGGAATCGGAAAAGCGGCTCCGGTTTTTCGAAGAAACCGACATGGCGGTGGTCGTCTCGCCCGAGCAGAACGAGATTGAGGAGTTCAGGAAGAAAGGTTTGGACATCGCAATCCACCGCAAGCGGATGGTGAAGGAAGACCTGGAAGGTAAATTCAAGAATCCGGACAATCCGCTGCGGATTGTCTTTGTCTGCGCCATGTGGATCACCGGTTTTGACGTGCCGTCCTGCTCAACCATTTACCTGGACAAGCCGATGAAGAACCACACGCTCATGCAGACGATTGCGCGGGCGAACCGCGTGTGGCGCGATAAGCAGAATGGCTTGATTGTGGACTACATCGGCGTATTCCGCGACCTGCAGCGGGCGCTCGCAATTTATGGCGGCAGCCAGGGCAAGACGGAACTGGGCGAGCCGCCGATTCAAGACAAGGAAGCGCTGGTTCACCTGGTGCGCGAAGCGGTGAACGCGGCGGCCGCCTTCTGCAGAGAGCGGCAAGTGGACCCGGAGAAGATCCGGGATGCGCGCGGTTTCGAGCGGGAGAAGTTGAAAGAGGATGCGGTGGCCGCTCTGGTCGCAAATGACGAGACCAGGCGGCAATACCTGAACATCGCCTTGCAGGTGGACCGGCTTTTCAAATCGCTGCTGCCCGATCCGGCGGCGAATGAGTTCGGGCCGCTCTGTAAAGTGTTTCGAGTGATTGCGGATAAGATCCGGTCGGACCTGCCCCCGGTGGATATTTCGGCGGTGATGGATGGGGTGGAGGCGGTGCTGAATCAGTCGATTGCGGCCGATGGGTACGTGATGCCGCCGGTCGCGGACCCCGCCCACTATATCGATTTGAGCCGGATCGATTTCGAGGCTCTCCGAAAGCAGTTTGAGAAAGGCCGGAAGACGATTGAAGCTCAGAAACTCCGCGCCCGGCTTGAAATCAAGCTCGCTCGGATGGTGAAGCTGAACCACACGCGCATCAACCTGTTCGAAGAATTCCAGCGGATGATCGACGAATACAACTCGGGCGCGGCCAACGTCGAGGCGTTCTTTGCCAAGTTGATGGCCTTCGCCCGGAAGCTGGATGCCGAGGAGCGGCGGGGCATTGCGGAGCACTTGACGGAAGAAGAGCTGGTGATTTTCGACCTGCTCACCAAGCCGAGCGTGGAGTTGACGAAACCAGAAGAGCGCGACGTGAAGCGCGTGGCGAAAACTCTTCTCGAAACGCTGAAGCGCGAAAAGCTGGTGCTGGATTGGCGCAAGCAGCAGACCACGCGGGCTGGAGTGCGGTTCACAATCGAAACGGTCTTAGATGAGTTGCCCAGGGCCTACAGCAAGGCAGTCTACGAGCAGAAATGCGATGCGATTTATCAGCATTTCTATGATTCGTATCGAGGGCAAGGGCAAAGTCTATATGAGGGGCGGGTCCAATGAGAAGAACCGATTGCTGGCTGGCGCCGCTGCGCTTCAGCCGTTCGATTCAGGTTGGACGCAAGTGGCGCCTTGACGATCCTCTTGGCGGCCTGACATCTGAGCATTCGCACCGGCCATCGCGGATGCATTCTATAAGCCGGTTTTTGGCTTTCTGCCCCAAGATTTGAGCTTCTCAACGTTGCCGCAGTTTCCCTTTGGTCTCGCGAAATCCCAGCGACGCTGAAATTCGCGCTCCAGTCCGTATCACCGCGCCGGAGAGAAGTGGTATCCGATCTTCCGTAAGCCGAAAGGCGGGCCCGGCTATGCTGACGGCCGCGATTACGTCGCCGGCACTGTTGCAGACCGGAGCGCCGATGCACCGAAGCCCTACCTCTCGCTCTTCGTTATCGACCGCGAAACCGGCCTTGCGAATTGTACGCAGCTCGGCCTTGAATCGCGACGCGGACGTGATCGTTTTCCGGGTATACGATTTTAGTGTTCGACCGTTTAAAAAATCGTTAACTTGCTCTTCAGGGGCGAAAGCCAGCATGACCTTACCGAGCGACGTGCAATGGGCCGGTGTTCGGCTTCCCACCGTTACCGGCGTGCGCAGGGTCTGAGTACTCTCCGCACTGACCAGCGAAACTACTTCTCCATCGCGCAATACTGCCAAATGTGCCGTTTCACCCGTCTCCGAGACGAGAGTCCGGAGATGCGGTCCTGCGATCTGGTAGACGTCCAATTGCGATACTGCCGACAGGCCGAGTTCCATCAGCCGAGAGCCAAGGTGGTACCTACCGCTAACCGGGTTCTTCTCTACGAATCGGTTTGACTCCAGCACCATAATCAACCGGTGCGCAGTACTCTTGTGAAGTTCGAGGCGGTCAGCAACGTCCGTGAGCCCGATACCGGAGCCCGTCTCGGCTAATATGTCCAAAATTCGAAAGGCGCGATCGAGAACCTGAACGTGGTACACATCTGCCTTGTTGTTAGTCTTACTTACACTGGCCATGGGGCTTGTTCAGCTGATTCTCCTTATCCTTGAAGTGTAATCGACCTCAGGAGGATCAAACACTACAAAATATTCAGTCGAGAAGCAATGGCAAACTTGGAATCTTCAACTCAGGTTTGGGCAGGCTAGTCTATGTGCGGGTACGCCGCGAGCGTTAAGAAGTCCTGCAATTGAGTATTCGTCATCATCTCCCCGAAGAGAATCGCCGCGCTCTGAAACTTTCCTTGCTGAAATCTACGCTCACCAATTAGCGAGCGAATATTCTGCAATTGAGAGGCAATCGTCTCGCGAATTAGCTCGGGCGTTATTTTGCGACCATCGTTCAGATGTGCTCCGTGGTGTAGCCACTGCCAGACCTGTGTGCGCGATATTTCCGCAGTAGCGGCATCTTCCATCAAGTTGTAAATCGGAACGCAGCCGAGGCCGAGTAGCCAGGATTCAAGGTACTGAATGCCAACATCGATATTCAATCTCAAGCCATTTTCCGTGATTTCTCCATTCGGGACGGTCAGCAGATCGCGCGCCGAAATTCGACTGTCCTCTCGCTTTACGTGAATCTGGTTCGGCGTCGGCATACACGAATCGAACACTTCTTTTGCAACGGGGATGAGACCCGGATGCGCCACCCATGTTCCATCATGCCCGGCCCTCACCTCGCGCAACTTGTCCAGCCGCACCTTTTCAAGCGCTGCATTGTTTGCGGCAGGGTCACCTTTGATAGGAATCTGAGCAGCCATTCCACCCATCGCGTGTATGCCGCGCCGATGGCAAGTCTGAATCAGCAACTCTACGTAGGAGTTCAGAAAATGCCGGTCCATCGTGACCTGCCCGCGGTCAGGCATGACGAAACGTGAATTATTCCGAAACACTTTGATGAAGCTGAAAATATAATCCCAGCGCCCGCAGTTGAGCCCGGCCGAGTGGTCTCTCAGCTCGTACAAGATCTCGTTCATTTCGAAGGCGGCAAGGATTGTTTCGATCAACACCGTTGCGCGGATTGTGCCCTTCGGTATGTCCAGGTATTCCTGAGCAAATAGAAAGACGTCATTCCAGAGGCGCGCCTCTAAATAGCTCTGCAGTTTAGGGAGGTAAAAATAAGGCCCTGATCCTTTTGCGATAAGCGCCTTTGTGTTGTGGAAAAAGTACAGGCCAAAATCGAATAGCGATCCTGATATGGGATGTCCATCCACCACGAAGTGCTTCTCGATCAGATGCCAGCCGCGCGGGCGCACAAACAGAACAGCGGGTTTTGCGGTCAACTCATACTGTTTCCCTTCGGGACTGGCGTAGCGGATGTCGCCCCTGACTGCGTCCCGGACATTCGCTTGTCCGGCAAGATTATTGAGCCAAGTGGGTGAGTTCGAGTCCTCAAAATCCGCCATAAACACGTTAGCGCCGGAATTCAAGGCGTTGATCACCATCTTGCGATCCACCGGACCGGTGATTTCCACTCGTCGATCGACGAGATCATGTGGAATAGGAGCGACCCTCCAATCACTCCTCCGAATCGACTCGGTCTCCGGTAGAAAGTCAGGCAATTCACCGGCATCGATACGTTCTTGCCGTTCGATCCGCCGGCGAAGCAGATCGAGTCGTCTGTCGTTAAACTTCTTATGCAGACTAACCAGGAAACTCACGGCCTCGGGACTGAGAATGTCTTCATATTCATGGGGAACAGGTGCCAGAACTGAAGCGTCGCCTATCTGAGAATGGGTGTTGCTCATTTGCAAATCCCTTTGCCTAAAGAGACGTCAATCCGGTAATGCTGTCTCATAATACAGTACTCCATACCGCAATCAGGCATAGCCTCAATATACCCTGCTACTAACATCTGTCAAGCCCATTTAGCCCACAGCGATCGTCCGTCCAACCCTGTATGCACGAGGGATGCTCTTCTACTCAGAGCACCCTTGACATGGCGGGTGCGAATTACGTATAACGTCTAAGTTTCAAATACGGGAGTTGATCTCGCTATGCGGGACGCGTTCGCGTGGTTGCTCTCGTTCGTTGGGATCTGGCTGGTCCTCGAGGCTCATCGAAGGGCAGGATCGAGCCTGAACGATCTCGCAAATAGCTTTGCACTGAAGCATCTCGGGAGACTACATACGACCTGGAATCAGACCTATTATGTTTGGGGACAAGGCTTGGCCGCGTCAGCCGCGATTGCCGTCGTTCCGACACTCGTTCTTCTATACCTGCTTGCAGTGAAGCGAAAGGCCTCGTGGTTCGCCGCGCTGATAGGACTGTGCGCCACCTTGGCGCTTGCTTTGTTTGCTTATGGCATGCCGGTCAAATACGCCTTCAGTTCTGCAGCATATGGGGCAGCGTTTGGCCTGTTCCCTATTTCATGGATTGTCTATTGGGCAATTGTTCTATACAAAATTACGGTGGAGACCGGGAAGTTTAACGTGATTCGCGGCTCGATCGGATCCCTCACGCCCGATTGGCGCATTCAGGCGTTGATCATCGCCTTTGCGTTCAGCGCATTCATCGAAGGGGCAGCCGGCTTCGGCACACCTGTAGCGGTGGCGGCCGCCATGATGGTTGGACTTGGATATTCCGCCTACTACGCTTCGGCCATTTGCCTACTTGCGAATACGGCCCCCGTTGCGTTTGGCTCTATCGGGATTCCGGTTATCACGCTAGCTGGCATCACGGGGCTTTCCCTAGACAAGTTGAGCGGAGCAGTCGGCCGGATCTGCGCTCCGATATCACTGATACTTCCTGCATACCTCATCGTCGTGATGGGAGGATTTCGCTCCATGTTGGGCGTATGGCCGGCGGTGCTCGTGACAGGAGGGGCCTTCGCGAGTGTTCAGTTTCTTGTATCGAACTACGTCGGGCCCCAGTTGACCGATATTTTGAGTTCGCTCACGGCGATGGCCGCGCTGGTTGCTCTGCTTCGTGTTTGGAAACCCCGGAGGCAACAGGAGTTAACGTCTCACGAGATGGCAGGACCTGCTGCGGATCTCGATCCGAACCGGAGTTCCCGAAGCCACGAACTTGCCTCCGGGGAAGAGACGAGGTTCGCGACTGCAGTGCTTAAGGACGTCACTCTCACCAATGCCGAATACACCGGGCGAGAAAAGATCCTTGCGTGGACGCCTTACATTTTCCTTGTCATCTTTGTTCTTCTTTGGGGCTTCAAGCCATTTCAAGCCATCTTGAATGTAGTTACAATCGCCTTTGCCTGGCCATGCCTTCACAATTTCATCCAACGAATGCCGCCCGCCGTCACGCACGTGACCCGGTATCCGGCGCTCTTCACGTTTAACTGGTTGTCGGCCTCCGGTACGTCCTGCATGTTCGCCACGCTGCTTTCCGCCCTACTCCTCAGGATGTCGCCGAGAAAATTCGTGGCGCTCCTCTCTTCAACCCTAAGAGAGTTGGCCTTTGCAATTGTGACGATCGCGGCGGTTCTCTCGATGGCTTTCGTAATGAATTACAGCGGAATTACCGGGACGCTGGGCCTGGCGTTTGCCGCAACCGGTGCGGCGTTCCCCTTCTTTAGCGCCTTTCTCGGGTGGCTCGGCGTCTTTCTCACCGGCTCGGATACGTCGTCGAATGCGCTATTCGGAAATCTGCAGGTGGTGACCGCCGGGCGCCTGCACGTCAGTCCCGTACTCATTGCTGCCGCGAACTCCGCCGGAGGCGTGATGGGCAAAATGATCAGCCTGCAATCGATAGCTGTCGCTGCAGCTGCCACTGGGCTCTCTGTCGCCAAACAGGCGAAGCTTATTCGATTTACTTTGCGACATAGTATCGTTCTTGCCAGTATTGTGGGCCTGGAGGTGTTGGTTTATGCATACTTAGTTCACGTCGTCTGAGACGCCGTGCCTGGCTGCAGCCGGGCACTAGATTTGGCTGCTGAGGGTTATCGCGTCTTTTGTTCGCGATCCGGCTGAGGTGGTTGGCCGCCTTATATGTGTTTCCACTGAATCGAGGGTCAGCCCGCTCAAGCGACAGTGGCACTCCGTCAGGTTTGTTTGCCTAGGCCATCGATTCTTCTCCGTTCTTCCCAATGGCTGATCGAAAGCGACTCATCGCCTCCTTACAAGCAACGAATCGCTTGTACAGATGTGCTCTCAATGATTGTTGTCGAACATCCCGGGTGGTAGTCACTATTTGGGCGTCCCTAGAGGCCGGATTTGCACCGATGTATCCTGCGCCCGAGCCGCCGTATGTTTGACGCTTCGCTCGAAAAAGAACTAACCAATGCATTCAAGTGGCTGACAGCCATTATTCTTCTTGACAAGCTTGTGGCCCGGTGATAAATATTCTTGACAGATCAAATCACAAGATGTGATACCACTATGCGGTACACATCTCGGGTCACAAAATGGCGCGGAATGGGGCGCACACTATGAAATCTTTGGTAGTAGGGAGTATCGCTATTTGCGTACTTCTATCTTTGCCAGCCTGGGGTCAAATAGATATCGGCGTCATCTCGGGCACCGTTCAGGATAATTCCAACGCCGTGATCTCCGGCGTAAAGGTCACTGCCCAAAATGAAGGAAACCAGACGACAAGGCAAACGCTTACTAACAGCTCGGGGTATTACACGTTTCCCAATCTCATGGTCGGCACGTATACAATCTCCGCTGAGGCAAATGGCTTTCAGCGCTATGTCCACAGTGGCATTCACTTGAATGCCGCCGCTCAGGTGAATGTGTCGATCCAACTGACGATCGGCACTATCACGGAGACAGTCCAGGTGAACGAGACTGCCGGACGTGCTTTGAGTCTGGAGCCCTCTACGGGAGGCACAGTAACATCCAAGCAATTTCAACAGTTGGAAGTGAACGGACGAAACCCAGTCTACCTGGCACTTCTCGAGCCAGGCGTCGTCGGGAGCAACATTGGCACGTTTGATCCGGATAGCGTGAGTAGCGGGGCCTTTAGTATGAATGGGGGGCGGTCTGACGCCTACAACGTGTTTGTCGATGGCGCTGTCGCCACACGAACCCGCTCATCCGGATCGATGCTCGGAGCGCAGGACATGAATTCAGTCCAAGAAGTGCAGGTGTTGACCGGCAATTACGACGCGGAGTATGGACGCTCTTCTTCGGGGCAGATTCGATTTGTTACGAAGAGCGGAACCACAAAATTTCACGGCGATGCGTACGAAGTTCTCCGCAACGCAGCGTTTGATGCCAACAGCTGGTCGCGCAACAATAGCCCTCTGGAAAAGCAACATTCTGGCCCGCCAAAGGAAAACTACAATGATTTCGGATTCGATCTTGGGGGCCCGATTTTCATACCGGGAAAATTTAATAAGGATCGCAGTAAGTTTTTCTTTTTTGTGGCTCAGGAATGGATCCGCCGCCGATACGACGACGACACAACCGGAACTGTTCCTACTGCGGCTATGCGACAAGGCGACCTCAGCAACCTGCTCGATCCCCACAATACGTTCTTCGGTAAGACCAGAATTGCCACCGATCCGACAACAGGCGAGCCGTTTGCAGGGAACATCATCCGACCATCCATGCTTAGCGCGCAGGGCGTTGCGCTGCTGAATGCCTATCCCTTGCCAACCCCCGGATTTCAACAGGGAGCCGCCAACTGGATTCAAACATTTCCCGTTTTCTCGAATCTCGACAAAACCACCTTTAAGGTGGACTACTATATCAACGAAAAGAATCATCTGTACGTCCGTGGGACTGTCATACCATGGCATTTCAACAACCCTCTTGAGGGCGATATGGGGCTGTTCCAGAGTCTCTGGTCGCGCCCGAACCGCACGGGCATCGTTGATCTAACGACGACGTTTTCCCCCACTCTTTTAAACGATCTATCAGTCTCGGGAAACTCTGATGGAAAAGGGGCAATCGACTACAACCCGGCATGTGGAGCAAATTGTCAGCGGGGCACATACGGAATCACATACCCGTATCTATTCCCAGGAACCAAACTGTTTGCCGACAAAGTGCCTACCATCGCGGTAACTGGCCTGACCACGATTGACACCGGCCCCTATCCGGGGTCGTGGTCCGGCTATGTAGAAGATCTGACGGACAATTTGACCAAGGTTGCGGGAAATCACACGATCAAATTCGGGGCAACTCTGGAGCGAGCTGGTCAAAATGATCTCATTCAGTTGACGACCGCCAGCCCGCCGCAAACGAATAACCAAAATGGCGCATTTCAATTTCTGGATACCGGCCTGCCGAATACGACAGGACTGGGAATAGCGAATGCCCTACTCGGCAATTTCAACAATTATGCGGAGATCGGTGCGAAACCCGAGACTCCGTGGGTCGCCACTTCCTTGGATATGTTCTTGCAAGACACCTGGCAGGTCGTGCCGAAGCTGACTCTGCATTACGGATTGCGCTACTCTATTTGGCCAGCATGGAGCACTACCAACGGGACAATCGCTCAGTTTGAGCCCCAGTTCTATGATCCTTCGCAGGCGGCCACCATTGATCCCAAGACGGGGTTCATCAGCACGGGGTCTCCTTATAATGGCATCGTACTTCCCGGCAGCGGACCTTCCAAGGATGCCTTGAGGCGTTATCCATTTCTCAATGATCCTCAGTTCCGCGGCCTCTATCACAACCTTCCTGCGGGCTTCACCCCGACACAGTGGGATTTGGTTCAGCCCCGCTTGGGCATTGCGTATCAGGCGACTTCCAATACAGTCGTGCGAGCCGGGATCGGATATTTCGCGGACCGCACCATGATCAATCGAGATACGGCGTTGGGTGGCAATCCGCCTTTTATGCCGCAGACTACACTTGTGAACGGAAATATTGAAAATCTAGCTGGCGCGTCAGCAATCACGTCTCCATTCACGATGACAATAAATAGTCCGACAAATGTATGGCCTACACAGTGGTCGTATAACGTTACAGTGGAACGGCAGTTTGCAGGGGGCCTCAATGCCTCTCTGGGGTATGTCGGAAACCGCGGGCTCCACCTGCAACGCAAGCGAAATATCAACCAGTTGCTCCAGCCCGGCACTACTTATGCCAATGCAAAGGTCAATCCGAATGCACTGCGGCCATTTCTCGGTGCAGGAATTATCGATATTTCAGAAAATTCGGGATTGTCGCGCTATAACTCCTTACAGGCAATGGTTCGAAAAACCGCAGGAGCGCTGACGTTCAGTGCTTCATATACACTTGCCAGTGCCATGGACAATACTTCCAGTCTGACCGACGTCTTGCCGAACGCCTACGACGATAGAAATTATTGGGGCCCATCCGACTTCCAGGTGCCGCAGGCACTGACAGTCAGTTACACCTATGCCATTCCATTCCATGCACAGAACAGAATCGCGCGGACTGCGTTTGGAGATTGGACCATTTCCGGAATTAATCAATTCCAGGCCGGAATGCCATTCTCGGTCCGACAGAACATTGACTATGCCGGAATTGGACCCGGAAGTGGAAATCAGTTCTGGAACGTCAGCGGTGATCCGCATGGTTGCTCGACAGATTTCGTCCCAAACGTGGGTGCCACCATCTATTGCAAAGATGCATTCGCAGCGCCGGCGCTCGGAACGTTTGCAACCGGCAATTCACGAAATGCATTCAGAAATCCTGGATTTTGGCAGTGGAATCTGGCGCTTCACAAGGCCTTTCCCCTTCCCATCAACGAAGGATCGCGAATCGAATTTCGTGCCGAAACATTCAACCTGCTTAACCATCCGAACTGGGGCAGCGTAAACTCGAATCCCGTTAGCTCTTCGTTCATGAGGGTCACAAGCAAATCCGGAAGCCGGAATCTACAGTTTGAATTGAAGCTGTCGTTTTGAGCACAAAATAACGTGCCGTATTACCTACGTGTCAGTAAAACTCATGAACGAATCGACAAATAAAATGACGCGGCGCGAAGCCGTTAGCATCGTGTCAGCAACGGCGCTCACGCCGCATCTGTTTGGAGCAGATCGGCAAAATGCGGAACGCACACCTTGGTACGCAACGATGCGGCGCTGCGGCCAGACAAACTTCAACGAGCGCGACCCCATCGAATTGGACATTGGTTGGTGGGTCGACTACTGGTCAAGTCTCAAGCTGGACGCGCTCCTGCTGAACGCCGGCGGCATCATGGCGTTCTATCCGACTAAAATCCCGTATCACCATCGCAGCCAGTTCTTAGACGGGCACGATCTCTTCGGCGATTTCACCAAGGCCGCCAAGGCAGCAAAGATCCGGGTAGTTGCCCGGCTCGATTGCAATTACGTATACGAAGAAGCCTACAAGGCGCATCCGGAATGGGTTGAACGGACCAGCGATGGGAACCCGGTCACGAGCCCGGAATCCCCATGGCTTTATAAAACCTGCATGTACTCCGCCTATTTCACGGAGCAGATGCCGGCAATTATTCGCGAAGTGAATTCGCTTTATGATGTGGATGGGTTCTTTACGAATGGATGGCCAAGCACCGGCAGACCGCCGAAATGCTATTGCGAAGCGTGCCGGAAACTTGCGGATCCATCGACTCCGGAAGGCTATGAGCAGCACCTGGCCAGAGTCCTCGATGTCTGGAAGCTATGGGACAGCACGGCGAAACAGAAGAAGTGGGACAGCGTCTATGTCGGCAATCTGGGCGGCGGCATTCGCGCGGTCACGAATCTGAGCCGGATTGCGGGCGTGGCCGGCTGGTTTAATGCCGATCATCAGGGCCGGTCCCGCGAAACTCCTATTTGGGATTGCGCGCAGCAGGGCCGCGTCGCGCAGGCGGTTATGAAGGGCCGTACGATTACTAACGTGACAGGCTCTTATGCCAATACCTCTCCGCTCTGGCGCCACACGTCAAAAGCTCCGCTGGAGGCGACCATGTGGATGGCGCAGACCACGGCCAGCGGTATGACGCCTTGGTATCACTGGTTGGGCGGCAAGCCCGAGGATCACCGATGGGAGAAAACGGGCCGGGATTTTTTCCAATGGATCGCCGCAAATGAGGCGCACTTCACTAATCGCCATTCAATCGCCACCTTAGGCGTTGTGTTTTCTCAGCGCACGAACGCGTTTTATCAACCGCCCGGCGGCCGGGATGCTACCGAGTTCTTACAGGGAATGTACAAAGCTCTTCTGGACGGACGCTTCCTGTTTGACTTTGTTCATGAAGATGACCTCGGGCCCGAGACGCTCGCTAAGTATAAAGCTCTCATCCTGCCCAACGCCGCGCTGTTGAGCTCCACGCAATGTGCTCAACTGCGCGATTATGCTAGCCGCGGTGGATCTCTGCTTGCCACGTTTGAGACCGGTTTTTACGACGAAAGCTCGAACCCCCGGTCTGACTGGGCTCTCTCCGATTTGTTTGGCGCCAAGGTCGCAGCAAAGCGCGTTGGCCCCAATGGAAACGCTGCCTATGCCCGTATCGAGCGTCCCCATCCGATTCTTAGCGGGTTTGAGAATACGAAGTTACTGCCATTTGCCGAATATTACGTACCTCTAGCGCCGGTGCAGGACGCGGTTCTGACAGTCATCCCGCCATTTCCTGCGTTTCCGCCCGAGATGGTCTATCCTCGTGTGGAGCACACGGATCAGCCGGCCATTGTTCTGCGCCAACAAGGCTCAAGCCGCACGGTTTATTTTCCTGGCGATATTGACCGGGCTTACTGGAGATCGCAGAATCCAGACCTCAGTCGTTTGCTTGTGAATTCAATCCGCTGGATGATACAAGAAGCAGCGCCAGTTGTAGTGGCCGGTGAGGGCATGGTCGAGCTATTCGCGTGGAGAACCCAGCCGGGCTTTGCCGTTCACGTTCTGAACTATAACAATCCTGAGATGATGCGAGGCTGGTTTACTCATCCCTACCCGCTGGGCGCCCAGAAGATCCGCATGACATTGCCGTCTGGCGCCGATATTTCGCGAGTGAAATTGTTGCGCGCCGGAAGAGACGTTCCCTTTGTCAAAAATGGACGGACGGTGGAGTTTACCATTCCGGCAGTGGCGGATTACGAGGTGGCTGCGCTTGTCTGAAACAACACGACGCGATTTTTTTCTACAATCGACTGGAGCGCTGGCCTCTGCCGCGGTCACCCAAGGCCAGACACAATCGGCGAATCCGAAGAAGACGGTCGGCATCCAGATCGGGGCCGTATCTTTTGCAGACGAAGGTGTCGATCCCGTTCTGGACAACTTGCAAAGTAAAGCCTCCGTCAATACCTTATTTATCGCTGCGTTCACCTATGGACGTGGCATAGCAGGGCGGCAGGTCCCAGGACAACCTCTGCCGGATCATGGGAAACAGGAATACGACACCAGCACGTTTCACGGTGGCAGTTATGCCGCCCTCCACTCGCAGTACTACGCTGACACCCCGCTGAAGAATCTCCGGGCACCGGACCTCGGTTCCTTTGACGTGTTCGAACAGGTACTTCCCGCTTCGCGAAAGCGCGGGATGAAGAACATCGCTTGGTTTGAAGATGTTTTTCGGCCTGATATTCCTGGCATTCAACAGTTACAGGAACGAGATCTCCACGGCCGCAACAGGTCGACCCTATGCCTGAATAACCCAGGTTATCGAAATTTTCTGCTTGCTCTAGTAGAAGATTACTCACGATCCTGGGATCTCGACGGCATCATGTGGGGATCTGAGCGTCAGGGCGCTTTTGCCAACGCGTTGGGCTCCCGCCATGGCGGCGGAAGGGGAGATCCAGGCCGCGTAACCTGCTTCTGCGACTTCTGTCGGAAAAAGGCTGCCGGTCAAGGTATCAGCGTCGAACGAGCCCACACTGGATTTCTGGAACTCGAAAAGTTCGTTCGTGCTGGCCGCTCGGGAAACCACCCCGTGGATGGCTACTATGTCGAACTGTGGCGGCTCATGTTGACCTATCCGGAACTACTCGCGTGGGAAAATCTGTGGCACGACAGTTTGCGCGACACCTATCAGGCTATATACAAGAAAGTTAAGTCAATCAAGCCGGACATGGGAGTCGGCTGGCACATTTGGCACAACAATTCCTTCAGCCCAATCTATAGGGCTCAGCAGGATTTGCAACGGATTGCCCCGTATTCCGACTTCCTGAAAATGGTCATGTATCACAATTGCGCCGGTGAACGCATGGCAAGCTACATCAATAGTGTGAGCAAGACTCAATACGGAGATGTGCCTCCGAATGAGTTGCTTCAGTTCCACTATCGCGTTCTCGGATACGGAGACGAAGGAAGCTATGATCGGATTCCGGATACCGGTTTTTCCAGCGATTACGTATTGCGCGAAACCAAGCGCGCCCGCGCCGGCCTTGCTGGGGCCAAAACGCTGCTGTGGCCTGGCATCGACATTGATATTCCGACAGCGGCGGACCATAGTAAGTCCACGCCCAAAGGGACGGAAGACGCGGTGCTTGCGGCATTCCATGGAGGCGCCGATGGCGTCATCCTCTCACGGAAATACTCCGAAATGAAGCTAACCAATCTCGCGGGCGCAGGAACGGCACTCCGACAATTGAGGCTTTCATAATGGACCGTATCGGTGGTACCCTCATCCTGTGCGCGTTCGGCGAGCGGCTCCGCCCACGCTAACGTCTTGTTGGTTTAGAGGGTCGGTCGTTTCTCGCCTTCCGCGTAACAGACAGTCGTCCGAGCCGTGATGTCTCAAGAACTGAGTCCTTACGTAGAGCAAGACGAAGCGCACGCATGCGTCAGAGCGCAGATCTGGTCTGAACATTGAGCGCCAACCCCCCTTCGTATGAAACGCCTCATCCTTATCCTCTCAACGTTCATGCTTTCTCCGCTTGCTACGTCTGCGGCTTCCAAGGAACTGCTTTCCGGAGTAATTGATATACATGTACACTGCGCTCCCGACAGCGTTCCCCGCAGCATCGACGCAATCGATCTAGCCAAGCTGGCCAAATCGCGCGGTATGCGTGGCTTGGTTCTGAAAAATCATTGGGAACCCACTGCCTCTCTTGCTTATATGACTCGCAAGGAGGTGCCCGGCATCGAACTCTTTGGCGGTATAGATCTCAATATCAGCGTCGGCGGAATGAATCCGGAAGCTGTCGAACGTATGGCAAAAACGACAGGTGGTTGGGGACGGTTCGTCTGGATGTCAACTTTCGATTCCCAGGCGCAAGTTCGATACTCAAAAGAGAATCGGCCATTTGTTGCAGTTTCACGAAACGGTCAGCTCTTGCCCGAAACGAAGAAAGTGATCGCGACGATTGCCAAGTATCGCTTGATTTTGGCCACTGGCCATAACTCGCCGCAGGAAGACTTGATGTTGATTCGAGAGGCACGCGCGCAGGGTGTGCGAGGCATTGTCGTCACCCACGCCATGATGGCACCTATTCATATGTCGATCGATGATATGAAGCAGGCAGCCGCCATGGGGGCCTTCATCGAGTTCGTGTATAACGGCTTGATCGGCCAGTATAAGGAATTTACTTTTGCCGACTACGCCAGTGCAATTCGTGCGGTCGGCACCGAGCATTGTATCCTGTCGAGCGACCTGGGACAGCCCACTAATCCTCTTCACCCCGATGGATTGGCGCTCTTCTTCGATGGATTGAAGAAGGCTGGCATCACTGATGGCCAAATTCGGATGATGTCAGTACGCAACCCCGCCCTGCTGCTTGGTCTTGATCGCAAGCACTAAGGTACAGAACCTAAGGACGGCGTCGGCGTCGCGTTGCCGGTACCCTGCCTGATCGCATTTGGCCTTTGCTTTATCGTATTCTCAAGGCCATGACCGGCGGTTCGAATGGATGTACTGACACATTCAACGCAAGACCATTCATCGCAACATCTCTGTCCAGAAAGTAAGGCAATTCGTCTGAATCGTGGAATCACCTCGGTCAGAATCAAGCCGGGCGGCAAGTTCTTCTTCGCAAACTGACTTGTCGCCTTCCTAACGTGAGTCCATTTGCCTGACTTTCACTTGGTTGTAACTATTTTGTTGACTTGTGATCTTAACTCGTGATAAATATTCATCGCACCGATATGTGATTCGAGATCCCACATTATGGGATGCACATGGCTAGGCCCGTATGAAGTGGAAATGGGGACGACTTCTAAATCGACGAGGTACCTATTTTTGTCTGAAACGGCGCGACGTAACTTTCCGAAGGCCAACGGTGGATCGCCGCTTGCCGCCGCCGCTTTCGTCGCTCAACCGTCAAAACCGAAGAAAGTGGTAGGCATTCAAATAGGGGCCGTTTCTTTTGTGGACGAGGGGGTTGAACCCGTTTTGGACTTATTACAGAACAAGGGGCATGTCGACACTCGGTTCCTTGCGGCTTTTGCCTATGGCCGCGGGATGACTAGGCGAAAGATTCCCGGCCAGTCGCTACCTAACCATGGCAAGCAGAAATGCGACACGGACACGTTTCAGGGTGGTCGCTATGCGGCCGCCCATTCCCGGTACTTCAGCAACACACTTTTGAGGCGTTTCCGAGCTCCCGATTTGGGCGCCTTTGGCGTTTTCGAAAGCGTCCTGCCGGCTTCACGAAAACGTGGCGTGCAGAACGCTACCTGGTTCGACGACGCTTTTTGCTGCGATATTTCCGGAGTACAGAGGCTGGAAGAGAAGGACTGCTACGACTGCGATGCAGTCACGCCCTGCTTCAACAATCCTAGCCATCACACTTTTCTGCTCGATCTAGTCGAGGATTACGCAAGATCTTGGCAACCTGACAAAATCATGTACGGGTCTGAGCGCCAGGGCGCCTTCGCTGGTGCCATCGGCTCCGCTTGCGGCGGTCAACGAGAAGATCCCGGACGCCTCTGGGAGATAGCGGAGAAAGAGAGAACCCATGACTAAAATGTCTTCTTTGAGGCGATCATCGGGAATCGCAACAATTGTACTCTTGTGCAGCGGACTCCTGCTTCTGGCGCCACAAGTAGCTTGGTCCCAGGCAAATTCTGCCACGTTCTACGGAAGAGTCACGGATCCCTCAGGAGCCGTCGTCCCGGCCGCCAGGGTGGCGCTAACCCAGCAGAGCACCCAGGCGACAACGACGAGAACGACCAGCAGCAGTGGCGATTTCGCGTTTACGTTTGTTCCTACAGGCACCTAT
Source organism: Bryobacterales bacterium KBS 96 (assembly GCA_000381625.1). Classification (GTDB taxonomy): domain Bacteria; phylum Acidobacteriota; class Terriglobia; order Bryobacterales; family Bryobacteraceae; genus KBS-96. Next base: position 2,152,840 of record KB906767.1, on the reverse strand, counting down.
ACATTGAAAATTGAGGCTAAAGGATTCACCACTTACATCAATACCGGGATCGTGCTGACGGCTGGACAGCAAGCACAACAGACATACCACCTTGAACTTGGCGCAAGCACGCAAACGGTCAGCGTTCAGGGCGGCACTCCACTGGTAAACACGGTGTCCGCACAGCAACTGCATAACTACAGCCAGACAGAGGCTCGAGAGTTGCCTCTGGAAAACAGAAATTTCAGTGGGCTACTGAATGTCAATGCCGGAGTGGTGCCTAGCCAAGGCAACAATGGAACAGGAGTAGACATGAACGGAGTCGGTAGAAACGGCACCGTATATTCACTCGACGGCACCAATGCCAGCGGCAACTCCGGCGGCAATAACCCTGGCGTATACCAGGGGGCGAACTTGGTCGATGTAATGAGCGTGGAGGGCATCGACGAGGTAAGTACAGTAAAGGGCGTAATTCCTGCCGAGTATGAAAATGCTATTGGGGGCCAGGTTAATCTCGTCTCGAAATCGGGCACCAACGAATGGCACGGGAGCGTCTTCGAAAACCATCAGGACAGCGCGTTAAATGCTCGCTTTCAACGGGTTAGCGCTAAGCCCCACCTAACGCTGAACCAATTCGGTGGCTCTTTGGGAGGACCGATTAAGAAAAACAAGATATTTATCTTTGGGGACTATGAAGGCTACCGAGATTCGGAATCCAGTTTTGTGGAAGGCAACGTGCCGACGCAGGCGATTCGTACGCAGTTGTTGAATGCAGTGCCGGCCTACCAGCTTGCTTTGCAAGCGTTTCCGTTACCTAATCAACCGACGGCACCAGGAGCCACAGTGGGGGATTTTTCGTCCGTAAAGCCGCTCGTCCGCAACGATGATCACTTCGATTTCAAGGGAGATGTCCTGCTGACGGACAACAGCCGGCTGAGCGTAGCCTATAACCGCGGCACACCCTATCAATTGACGCCCCGGTACTACATCGATGACGCACAGATCTATCTAAATTCGTTAGACCGGGGCAACATCAGCTACATAACCGGAGGCAGTCAGTGGACTTCCGAGACGCGCTTCGGATATAACAGGACGATTCAAGATCGATTAGATCAGTTCTTTAGCAAAATAGATCCCAATCACCCGACGGAGGCAATCGTTTACGGACGGCGTCTTCCTGACATTCAAACGACCCTTGGCTGGAGCGGACCGGCTGCCGAAATAAATCACTCCGGCGGGCCGTTCTGGCAACTCGAGGAAAAATATGCTCGCTATATCGGGCATCATTCGTTTAAGTTTGGGGGGGATTATCGCAAATCGATTGGAACACGCAACAATCCGCAGATTCCGGATTTCTTCTACGGAAGCTTGAATGATTTGTTGAGTAACAATCCAAGACAGGTGCAGGCGACGTTAGGATCTGGACTCTACACTGGGCGCATATACGATTTTGGTTTTTTCGCACAAGATGATTGGCGCGCCACCCCAAAACTGACATTGAACCTCGGCTTCCGCTACGATTTTTATTCAAGCTTCGTAGCAAAAGGGGAAGATGGTACACCTCAAGCAGGCTTATATAATCCAAGCTCTCTCAGCATGGACGGCAAATTTGCCGTCGGGCCCTTTCGGTCTCCCTTTTCTCCTTACGAGAGCGACCCCAATAACTATGGCCCTCGATTTGGTTTTGCGTATAACCCGGACGGACAGGGTAAAACGGCCATCCGTGGCGGAGCGGGCATCATGTTCAGCAACATAATGCCGGAAAACTTCTGGAATGTCGTATCCAGCGCCCGCAACATTCCCTACCGCGCCATTTTTAGCCCGGCACAGATCAGCATGTTTGGAATCTCGTATCCCGATTATAACGATAACTTCTTCAACTATGCTCAACAAATGGTGGCGAATTCCTCAATTACTAATGTCGCCGCCATCTTCAATGCTCACTTGCAAAATCCTTATACAATTCAGTACACCCTTGATATTCAACAGCAACTGACGGGTAGTCTCGTGCTAGAAAGTGCATTCGTGGGAACCCGTGGAGTGAAGTATCCATTATGGCGGTTTGCAAATGTTGTCAATCGACTTACTGGAGTCGTGCCAAACCCCAATTTGGGACAGCCCTACTATATGGACAATTCTCAGACGTCCACGTATTATGCGTGGCAGAATACGCTTAAAAAGCGCTTTTCTCACAGGCTAAGCTTTGACGTCAACTATACCTTTTCAAAGGTGATCGCCAACGGTGGCGGTGATATTGGTTCCTACTACCAAGGTGAAAATGGTTCGCGCAGCCAAGAATTCTTTGATTTGAAAGCAGACAGGGGACCCGCTCCGTTTGACATTAGTCATTACTTCAGTGCGGACTGGGTGTACCAGTCGCCGGATTTGAGGAACTTTGGGGAGCCATTCGTTAGGCAAATTCTAGGAGATTGGCAGATCTCCGGAATCTTTCGAGCGAATACCGGTCTGCCCGTTACGATTACGCAAAGTTCGTCTACGCCCAATCAGCGTGGCCAATACATCGGAGGAAATGCAATATTGTCCGGTTACCGCGACACGCTCCAATATCTCAATCCCGCTGCCTTTCAGTTTATCCCCGTCTCTCAGGCATCTGGGGCCCCAATCCATCCCGGTAACGCAGGACCCGGTGAGTGGCGGGCGCCGGGCATGTGGAATCTTGATTTCAGCCTTGCAAAGAACTTTTCAGTTCTAGAAAGGCTGAAGCTGCAAATCCGCGCTGACATGTTTAATTCGCTGAATCACACCAATCTTACTGGCTTGCGAACGAGCGTGAATGACCCATTGTTTGGAGAGCTGTTGAGCACGCAAGGAGCTCGGGTCGTCCAGTTGAACGCAAGGCTTACGTTTTAAGCTTTTGTTGGATAGAACTGACAGGAACGACTGGTGGCTTCTAATTAAGAGCGTCCGAAAATCGGCTCCAAGTAGTTGGTCGTACTGATCTATAGGTATTTCTCAGTCTGTTGATCGTCAAATCGTTGTGCACGGCCTTATCGGTGCGGACGAGGGTTGTGAGCGCCTGAAGTTGTCTCGATCGCGATCTCCTCGCGGGGTTGAGGATTCCGGCGAAGGTGAACGCTGATTCCGAAGGGAACGCGAACGGCATTCCGGGCCGAAGGCGAACAGTTTTCGGAGACATCTGAGTTTCGAAGTCAATCGGAAAAGGCAGCTGGTTTCGAGAAGCCGCCGACATTTTTCCACATTATTCGCACATCGGTATTCGGCGTGGCGGATCGACGTCCAAGACTCTTCGTGTACCGATTCTCATCGTAGGGCGTCCGGTCTTTCCAGCACCGGAAGAGAACGCGTATCCACTTAAAGGCGAGACTGCGGACCGCCGTCTGGTGACCTTTGCCGCGGGCCCGCTGTGCATCATAGTGTCTGCGCGCCCAGGCACAACGCGTCATCGAATGCTGTGCCCATTCCTGAAAAGTCTGTTTGACGAACTTCGGGCGTCGTGCGGCGAATCCGTATGACAATGCCGTCTGCGAAAGCTTCATGAAAACCCTGAAAGCCGAGGAGATCAAGTGCAACGAGTACAGCGGCATGGAGGATCTGCAACTGCATCTAGATGAATTCATCAGCGGCTACTACAACCAGGTGAGACTTCATTCCGCTCTGCAGTACCGGTCGCCGGGAGAATTCGAGGACGCCGAAACCGACACGTCCGAACGAACCGGGGACTCACAAGCTGCCGTAATGAGTTTTCCAAGGCATGAGGAAATCTATCCCGATGAATCGATCGCACACTGAGATTGCGGGACCCTCCTCGCGAAGGGTCCCGCGGCTCATCGGAATGAGTTTCCGGTCGGCTATTCCTGGCGAGTTGCACTCCTGCATTGCTCGCTTCCGCTTCGCCGACCAGAATCATTCTGCAACAAATGGCGCAAAATGCAATAGAATCCAACGAAAGGAAAGTGTCCCCTCTGGCGTTTGTCTCAATGGCGGGGTTCAGTCTACTTGTAGGCGTCCGGTGATGGCCCATGTTGCATATCTCTCCAGCTATTCGGACCTGGTCTGGTCAAGGGCGGAACGAATTTTCATGACGATGTACCCGACGATGTAGTCGCGTGCGGTCTGCTCCTCCAAGTCAGATATCGCGGCGTGTACTGTTGGCCAGAGCGGGTCACTCGTCCAGCGCTCATATGGGAGGTCATATTCTGATGGGATTGTGGCACGAGCGAACCGCAAGCCGCGAATCGTAGGTCGCGAATGATTCTCCAGTTTGGAGGATGATAATAAGTGAACCCGTGGCCACGAATCCGGTCTATTTAGAAATCATCGACTTCTTTGCCTCTGGCACGACACCGCAAGCGGTTGTCGATTTCCAGCCATCTCCCGCAGCTCAGCATCGCGCTCTGGAATTGCTGGATCTGGCCAAAGAGGATCGGTTGACCCCGGAGCAGGAATCTGAACTGGAGCACTTCACTGAGTTGGAGCACATCCTCCGCATGGCCAAAGCGCGTGCACGCCAGATCCTCGACGCCAAGCAGTGACTTGAGATCAAGGGAGTACACGCGTTTTACTATCCTCAGGCGCAGCCGTAACAGCAGCGCCCATGTAGGAAGCTATTGATCGAGAGTAGGCCGTCCAGGATCTGTTCGGAGACTAAGTTCTGGCGCTTAGTAGGTCTAGATTTCCGCGAAAGCTTTCGTGTTCTTCTTGAGCCGGATCTGGTGTTTCCGGCCCCATTCACACATCGCTTGGAGGGTTGGAGCGAGTGTCATGCCGTAGGGCGAAATCGAATAACAGACGTGTGGCGGAATGCTCCTTTTTTCATGTCTCAGAAGTATTCCGTCCGCCACCATTTCCTGCAGATGGCGGATCAGCATCCGCTCTGTTATCTCTGGTATGCTTCGTCTCAGCTCGCTAGTACGCATGGGCCCATCGAGCAGTCGCCATAATATTGTTCCCTTCCATCGGCCATCGATAAGGGACAGCATCGAATCGATTGGGCACGGTGAAATCTCTTTCTTAGACGCCGGCATGCGCTTCCATTATCGCGCTTGCGCTGACAAATTAGTCAGTCCAGCCATTTGCGTCACTGCTCGCTTCGCAGGAGTCAATTAGCAAGGAGCAAAAGATGCACGTTTTAGACACAATCACGATCACTTTCGCCGGTTTGATGGTGGGTAATGAACTGGCAGTATCGGCCTTTTTCCAATCCTGCCATCTGGCAGTTAGAGTGCACTCCACAAGCGCAAGGATTGTCTATTCTCGCCGGTTCTCTGGGTCGGGTGATGCCTGTTTGGTATGGATTGTGTCTGGCACTCTTGGCGCTGGAGTCATTCCTGCATCGGAATGAGGCCGCGTTGGCCTCTCTACTCACTGCAACGCTAATTTGGGCGGTCGTCGTCATTTTCTCGATCAGTGCACTTGTGCCCATTAACAATCGCATCGCTTCGTTGAAAACGGCGACCCCGACACCTGGGTGGCGGCAAGACCATAAAAAGTGGGACTCCCTTAATCGTGTCCGCATTCTGTTGCTGGTCGTGGCATTTCTTACCTTCACTTATGCATTGGTTGCTTGAGTTCCGTGACTTGGTGTAACGAGCAACGATCTTCGGTTCGGAGCGCCCAGCGAAGATCGCCGGGCGTCAAGGCAGCCTAGCCGCGTTCTGCCAACCTGGTTTTGGACCGGTTGCCACAAAGAACGGTAAGAAATGGCACGCGCTTTCTACCGGTTGCGCCAATCGACATGTGTAAATATATCAATAGGCAAGTTTGATATAGTAAAGCATATTGAAACGATACCCATGTGACGTATAAACTTATATCAAGTCTCCGGAGTTGACATGCCATCGCATATCGGTAGAGCGCGTTTCGAAGGCTTGCCTGAAGATCTGCGGCGGGCGCTAATCAACGCTCGTCATGCCAACCGATGGAGCCAACGAGAACTCGCGAGCAGGGTGGGGCTCCCGCAGGTCCATATTTCCGCCATTGAAACCGGCAAAGTGGCCCCAAGGTTCAACACGTTGCTTAACCTCGTGCGCATCCTAGGTTTCGACCTGCTGCTCGTTCCTCGACCGCTTGTTCCAGCCGTCCAGTCGCTCGTCCGCGATTCCGCCCACCCCGGGAGCCAGGACACTGCTGAGGACGAGCGTCCTTTATACACGACGGAAGATGCGGAATAGACCGATGAGCTCTGAGTTTCAGAAAGTCAATGCTCTGGGCGTTTACCTGCACGACCGTAGAATCGGAATCATCAACCGGTTGGTGGGTGATAGCCACATCTTTGCTTTCGAGCAGGACTACATCGATGATCCGAACCGTCCGACCTTAAGTCTTTCCTATAAAAGCCGCACGGGCGGCCTCATCACAAGCGTAAGGCAGGTCAGCCGCCGTCTGCCGCCGTTCTTTTCTAATCTGCTCCCCGAGGGACACCTGCGAGACTACCTCGCCGAGAAGGCCGGTGTCAAAAAGGAACGGGAATTCTATTTGATGGCTGTGCTCGGCGCCGACCTGGCCGGTGCAGTCACGGTCAAGCCCATTGATGCCGGCGAGCGTGAGCATCAGCATGATCACGATCGTCATGGGCATGAAGAGGAAGATCAGCAGCAAAAGAATATACTGCGGTTTTCGCTCGCGGGCGTCCAGCTCAAATTCTCCGCCGTGATGGAAGCATCGGGAGGCCTTACAATTCCGGCACATGGAGTGGGGGGATCGTGGATTACCAAATTGCCTTCAACGCAGCACGCCGCCGTTCCAGAAAACGAATACGCGATGCTGGAATTGGCCCGCGCGATCGGCATTCAGGTTCCTTCTATACGCCTTGTATCCGTGGCCGAAATCGAAGCCCTGCCGCCCGACGCTGCCCGCCTTAAAGGCAAGGCGCTCGCCGTCGAGCGCTTCGACCGCGCGGCCGGCGGGCATCGCATCCACATGGAAGACTTCGCGCAAGTTTTCGGATTATTTCCCGACGACAAGTACGGCGGGCGCAGCTACGCCAATATCGCCGCAGTGCTCTGGGCTGAAACAGGAGAGGAGGGGACCTATGAGTTCGTGCGCCGTCTCATGTTTTCCGTGCTCATCGGCAACGCGGACATGCACCTCAAGAACTGGTCTCTCCTTTATCCCGACGGCCGGACGCCGATCCTGTCGCCGGCATATGACTTCGTTTCCACGGTGCCCTACATCCCGGGCGATTCGCTCGCGCTGTCATTCGGCAAGACGAAAAGCCTTGACGGCGTAACAGCCGACCAGGTGCGGCGCTTCGCGGACACCGCCCGGCTTCCGATGAAGCCCGTGATGGATATCGTCAGGGAGACCGTCGAGAGGACGGAGCGGGCTTGGAAGGAACTGCCACAAAAGGATCTGCTTCCTCATGACATTCTCAAAGTCATCGACGGACAGATTGCGAACGCAATTGCCAGAACAACGCTGGGATGACACGTCCGCCAGTCGATCCGCCAAACCGTCGGCCGTTCGCCCTAACAATCGTCGATTCTGTCCGCCGACAACGGTACAGGCCATCGAGTGAGGCCGGCGCATGCACGACAAATCCGACGCGGCGGTCATGTCGGCTCACGACCTTTGTTCCGGTGGGAATGATCAGGTGCATCTGTCGGAGATACGCGCGCGAGTTCAGAGTATCGGCACTGGACATCAGATCATCTTGTCGGTGCAAAGCCCGAAACCGTTAAGAGACATTCAACCAAGCAGGCTCGATCCCTCGTCTGCTCCGCGCGATAAGCACGCTCGGCCTCGTCGAAAGCGGTGGAGAGCAATAAGATGTCCGCCAGCGACCCGTGTTCGTAGAACGCGTCCATATGACTCCTGAGCCGCTGGACGTGAATGCGTCGGAGAGCTTCGGCGCCAGGCCCGATTCGCAAGACACGTTCTGTCGCGTTTTGAATCCGTGTCTGGGCTTCTTCGTCAAGTACCCGTTCAGCTAATCTCAATTCGGTTGCGTTTCGTGCCACGTCAAGCAGTCTTCCGTCAAGAGTCTTTGCCGTTCCGTTCAACGGTTCTACTCTTAGTCAGCCAAAATTTCTGGACAATTGCACGTGGGCGAATTGGCACATTTTCGTCTACGGTGTCCATGGAAAGCAATTTGTGCATCTTGAGAGCATTTGGAGGTTTTATCGTGCCTCGAGAACACAAAAATAAATCTGTGGAAAACGAGCCGCTGGGCCATTTACATCGCCCCGCCAAGGCGTCATGAGTCGTGGGCTGGCCCATCCACGTGACATGTTTGGAACTCGCTAACGCAGTATTACGTTCGATCCGCTCAGTGCTGTTCCACTATCGTGAGTTCGCCGTCCTCGAGTAAGCCGTAATGATGAAGATGCGTATCCAGGCAAACGTCGCCCTTTTTGTAGCGGACTTCGTGGCCGGGAGTGTGCCCGACGATCTGGCGAATGCCCGTGATCGGTTCGAAAGATTGCCAGTCACACCACAGAATTCCGCCGGATTTGGCGGGTCCACCGCGCTCCGTGCCTGCGACAAACGCCGGGTGCGCTACTCCCCCCATCAAAGCGTTTTCGGCATTGTTGACCCACTCCAAAATCTCTTCAGACGTGTTGCGCTTCGAAAAGGATCGATACAGTTTACGAGTAAGGCCGGCGTGGCTGATGAGCCAACCTTGACGATGGGCGGTCCAAGCGCTGGATTTCAGAAGCGTGTCACCCGGAAAATGTCGGTGAAAGGTCTGCTGCTTTCCTACATCCCAGCCGGAACAGTAGCCCCAGCGAACGCCCAACTCGTAAGAGAGATAAGCGAAACAATGATTCCCTAGCAGAAACGTATCCTGCCCGCGTCCTATCGCATGCTTGAGCCAACGACAGGTCACTTCCATTTGTGCGGGCGTGTCGTAAAAGTCATCGAAGTAGTCGCCGAGAAAAATTGCGGGCATCCCCGGGTGGTTCGCACGAATACGCTCGACCATTCCGACCTTGTGGTGAATGTCGGGAATGATCAGACAGGCCTTGTTGTCGTTGTTCATGCCTTTATTCGCAAGGAGAATTCTCCGGCGAGAGTTACTGCGTCCGGTATTTATGGGATCTCGGGCCGCCTATCGCATCGCCTGGCCAATACCGAGTAGGTTTCCTTCGCTATCTCTGAACCATGCGGCCTTTTCTCCGACACCGCCGCGACTCGGATAATGCCCCGCTACCTCCGCAATGCCGTTAACAGTCTTGAGGCCCGGCAGATCGTACTCCTCGAATACGACACCGCGTGCCCGCAGTTGCGTGGCGGTCGCGTCGACGTCGTCAACCTCCCATGCCAACTGAGTGTGATTGCCCGACGGGACGCCGGCCGGATTCAAACAGCGAGAACCAGCCGTTTCCACACTGGTAGCGAAGACCACCGGGCCTCTCCTCGCTGGGTGTTAGGCCCAGCTTATCTCGATAGAATGATTTGGCACGTGCCAAGTCCTGTGCGGGGAGTCTGGCCGCGACGTCACTGCGTTCAAGCATGGTTCATTCCTTACTGTTTCAGATTAGTCCGCACGCAAGCGTGGGCGATTTTTCCCAATCAAAATGGACGTGAAAACTGCAATAGAAACCGGCGATGCCACAGTCTTGCGCCGATTGCTGGCCGAGGTCCCAGCACGCGCCGATGAACTCATCCGCTGGGGAAAAGACTGCCGCATCGCTACTCATCCGCTCCATTACATCTCGGACATGCTATTCGAGGGTAAGTTGCAAAAAGGCAGAGAGCTTCCATTGTTGGAAGCGCTGATTCAGGCCGGAGCGGATGTCGATTTCCAACGGAACGGCGAGGGCGACACGCCCCTTATCGGAGCGGCGAGCCTGGGAGCGGAAGAAGTTGGCCTCAGGCTGTTGGATGCGGGAGCAAAACCCTGGCTACGTGGATTGTTCGGGGAGACCGCACTCCATTGGGCAGCACTGCTCGGTGAGGATCGGCTGGCAGAGAGACTGATCGAGAACGTGGATCCGAACCTGAAAGACAAAAAATACAAATCTTCTTCATTGGGATGGGCAGTCCACGGCTGGTGCAATCCGCCGGCCGGAAATCACGGTCGACAGCTCGAAGTAGTGAGGCTCCTTGTCGCCACTGGAGCAACAGTTGAACCCGAGTGGATGGAATCCGAAAAGATCGCTTCCAGTCCGGCGATGCTCGCGGCACTGAAGGCTGAAGGCCGCTGACAGTTAATACATCCGGCTCGGATGATTCATTAACCCAAACGGAATCATCACGCGGATAAGGCGTTTGCGCGAGTGGTTTTCCGCAGCGAGCTAAAAGGTTCCAGCCGTTCGAGTACGACTTTGTGAATGGAATCGACGGCCCCGGGCAGAATCTTGTAAGGAGCGATCTCATTCGGATCTCTGGACAAGGCCGCTTCCAGAGTTCGCCGCCAGGCTGAGTGGAACGTACCAGGCTGCTCGATCGTATCTAGGGCGCGAGAGTATCTTTGCGCATCGTTAGCATTCTGGAGCGGAGAACCGAAGTCGAATCGGTACCTTCTCTTTGGAAGAGAGATGTGCTGCCGTTAAACACTATCCCCGCAAACTCTGGTACTCCCGCAAGGATTTGAACCTTGATCACGCGCTAATCGGGCGCGGGTCCTGCCGTTGGACGACGGAAGTAAAGTTGGTACCCGAGGATGGATTTGAATCACCGGTTTCCTCTTTGTAGGAGAGGCACTCTACGCCAGACTGAGTTACTCGGGCAAAACTTTTTTGGAGGGCGGCAATGGAATCGAACCATCTACCTCGACTTTCGGAGAGTCGCGCTCTAAACCCAGTGAGCTAGCCGCCCAAAATCTTGGTGTGCCCGGCAGGATTCGAACCTGCGGCCCCCGCGTTCGTAGCGCGATACTCTAAATCCGCTGAGCTACGGGCACATTGGAGGTTCCGGCCAGACTCGAACTGGCGACATCCTCGTTAGGACCGAGGCGTTCTCATCCACTGAACTACGGAACCGCTAACTTGGTGGCGATGGCGGGATTCGAACCCGCGATGACCGCTTTGAAGGAGCGGTGGCTTAACCCACTTGCCCACATCGCCATGACGCTCTGGCGCTGCCGGAAGGACTCGAACCCTCATCGATCCACTTACAGCCTGCTGTTTAGAAGACAGCGCTGGTACGGCAGCAAACTCCTGGTGGGCCGCCCGGAACTCGAATCCGGCTCCCCGAGTTAAAAGCCCGGTGCTTCAAACCGTCAAAGCTTGCAGCCCATAGACATTGGTGGATCGTCAGAGAATTGAACTCTGCTCTCTCGATTAAGAGTCGAGTGCTTCGCCGACAAAGCTTACGATCCGCGTTGGTGGCCGTGCTGGGATTCGAACCCAGTCAGTACCCTGATCCGGGGATTATGCGGGTTATAAATCCGCCCATGCACCATACATCTCGCGGCCACTTATGAACTCATCGAATAAGAACTGGTTGCGGAGGTGAGATTCGAACTCACGTGGTTTGGCTTATGAGACCAAGCTGGGGCCAGACTCCAGTCCACTCCGCAATAGAACTCTTTTGGCGCGGCAGACGGGAATCGAACCCGCTTCGTCTCGGTAGACAGCCGAGTGCATATCCAACCTGCCCCCACCGCGTTTGGCACCGGGAGAAGGACTCGAACCCTCGTAAGCTGTTCTGGAGGCAGCCGTCCTAGCCGCTGAACGATCCCGGCGTAAAGAAATAGTATTCAGTTGTAAAAGAACAAACCAACAAATGGAAAAAGCCCCGGAACCTTTTAGGTATCCGGGGCTTCTAAATTCTACGACTGTAAGTTAGTCGATTAGATGAAACCCTCCGGACACACGCGTTCCCACATCCCTTTTCCTCGGATGCTATCGACCGCGCGTATGACGGAAAGTCTCATGCGAACAAGAACAGAATACATACTCTCGCGTGAAATAGCAAGTAACTGGAGGACTATTCGGTCCTCCAGTTATTCTTAAGCTGCTTCCTCTTCAGGAAACTCAGGGCTCCCTCCGAGGAAAGCATGCATCACCGTTGGTACCGACGTATCAAAGCCAACGATGTCGAGCGAACCGGCATCGGTTGGATCCGTGATACGCGTGCGATTCGCCACCATGTTGATAACGATCAGCTTCGTATCCAGACCCATCTTGCGCCGGTAGCTCTCAAGTGCCTGCGACGTGTGCTGGTCTCCCGCCCACGTTTCGCCGTCCGTGATCACGACGAACGCATCGACTGCATACTTATGCTTCTGTGCGTAGTCGATCGCCACCGTCGTATCCGTGCCGCCGAAGTTACGCTGGCACTTCTTCATGGCCGCATCCAGACGATCGCTAGCCGAGATTTTCAAATCCACGAACTGCGTGGCGAAACCGCCAATGAAGTGGTTTGGCTCCGTCCGGGCAATCAACATCGCCATAGCCGCGGCGCCCATGTTTGGGGTGAGACCGGCAAAGCCGGCCACCCTTCCCATGGTCATCGAGCCCGACACGTCGATACCCAGAAAGAAGCGCTTGCCCGTAGCTGGCACAAACTGAAACGCCTGGTAGTACGCGCCATTCAGCGCGTCCACTACCTGCGGGACAGCCGTCCAGCTTAGGGATCCCTTGTCGCCGTGCCCTGCCTGGTATACAAGCAGAGCCTTCAATACGTCTATGGGATGCACACGCGCCTTGCGAAGCAGCTCCCGGTCGCCCAGCCTGTTGGTCACAAGCTTTGCGGCATCCGAGAACGGCGCCAACAAATCACAGGCACCCATGCGGCCCAACGTGCGCAGCATCGCGCCGATTGGCATTTTTTCCAGCAATGCCTCCCAGACCGCGGCCGACTTTTGGTGCTCGGTTGGGATCATCTCCCGGGTCAAACCGTGCTCCCGAACCAGACGAATCACCGTCGTCTCATCGGCCTGCTTCGCTTGCTCGAAGGCCTGCATAATGACTGGCAATTCCGAATTCAGAGCTGGATAATGATCTTCGCGCAGCAGGTTCTTGCCGGCATAGCGCTTGACGTTGTGTTCGCCGTATTCCGCGCCCGTAATCCAGCGTGCAACCGCATCGTTCATTGGCACGTGGGCCAAGCGGAACAGATCGCGGTGGCTCCAGCCGCCGCGCTGCTGGTACTTCACCAGCTGATAGCCCAGGCGGTCTACGGGCGTCTTCGCTGTGTACCACTGCGCGATCGCCTTGCGCAGAGCTGGACCCCAGCCCCGCATTCCGTCAATGAATGCGACGAACTGGAACAGGTGCGTACCCGTACGCGCCACTTGTGGCAACGCGGCCAGCGCACGCTCGCGCGTCTTTGCATCGGCGCTCGAAGCCGCCAGAGCCAGCGCGTATAGCGCTGGATCGTTCTTTGGCGCACGGCCGGCAACCGAGACGTCAACGATCATTTTTACGGCGCGCTCGCCGTCTTCGGCGATGGCGGCACGCACGTTGGCCACATTCTGCTTGGTCAAGTCAGCCTCGGAGACGTAGTACGAACCACCTTCGCTGCCAAGCAATAGCCAGCGCTCCAGCCGGATCCAGGCGTCCGCGGTGAATGCCACACCGCCGGCATTGTTGCGCGTCATCTCGCGCTCACGGCCCGGAATCGCTTCCGTTTGTGGCGCCTTGCGCGTCCGGACTCCGATCTTTGTTAGATAGTTCGACATGTTAGTGCGCTCCTTGTATAAGTCCTGCGAGCAAATCAGTGACCTGGGCCAATGGGCAGTCACGCCCATCATCGAGTAGTGGTGACGATAACCCAAATCGTCCGGCACGCAGAATGTCCGCCTCTGTGAGCAAATAATGATCTGGTATTAGCGGAGTCGAACCGCCATACGGTTACCCGTACCTGTCAGAGATAAACCAAATCGTCCTGCACACAGAAATTTGAAGCCGCAAGCAAAATGTGACCTGGAGTTTTTACGCGCTCTAGCCACTGAGCTACCGCCCCATACTTCAATTTCTGGAGCGGGCTGGATTCGAACCAGCGACCTCGCCTTCCCAGGAGGATAATCCAAATCGTCCGGCCTGCGGCAAAATCTTCAGGACAAGCAAAGGTGTTGATCTCGGGTTGGCATCAATTAACAGTTGATAACCGAAATCGGCCGGCCTGTCCCACTCTTCTATCGGATGTTTTCTCTCCTTTTCGCCAAAAAACTTTGGTCTGGGTGGCAGGACTTGAACCTGCGATCTTCTGCTCCCAAGGCAGACGGGTTATGCCACTCCCCCACACCCAGATAAACTTTGGTGGATCGCCAGAGATTTGAACTCTGCTGCGCTTCTCCTTGCAAGGGAGATGGCCACCCCGAGCAGCCCCGCGACCCACATTAAACTTTGGGGTGACGTGCGGGATTTGACCCGCAACCTCCTGGTTCACAGCCAGGCGCTCTCGCCAGTTGAGCTAACGCCACCAGACAAAAACACTGGAGCCGGGAGCGAGGATTGAACTCGCGATCTCCTCTTTACAAAAGAGGCATTCTGCCAGCTGAACTACCCCGGCTCACATTGCATTAACTCTGGAGCCAATGCCGAGAATCGAACTCGGGTTTACTCCTTACCAAGGAGTCGTCCTGCCACTGAACGACAAAGGCTCAAAAGTACAGATACGGTCGCCATTTCGGATCCTCTTCACCAATGCGCCGGAGTACATGCCGCGCGCTGTGCAGGCTCATCGCTCGCGGTACAACCGCGAGCGGCATGCCGGCCTCTGCCGGAGTGCGGTTTGCCTTCTTCGCATTGCACTCGCGGCAGCTGGTGACCAGGTTTTCCCAAATGGATAAACCGCCGCGCGACTTCGGAGTCACGTGATCCAACGTCAGCCGCAGGCCAGGGAAGCACTGCTTGCAGTACTGGCACCTGTGCCGGTCGCGGATAAAGATGTTTCGCCTCGAGACGGTATGCCGGCGCACCGGAACGCGGCGATAGTCGCGCAGCCGGATCACCGAAGGTAGTCTGAGCTCTCGATGAACGAAGATATCGTGCGCCTCTTCGATCCGGGCCACGCCTTTCGCGATCATGGTTAGCGCGCGCCGCGCCAGGCAGACCGCGATCGGCTCATAGCTTGCGTTCAAAACTAAGACCGGCGTTAAGATCACACGAACCTCCTTTCTATTCATCGACTAATTCTCTGGAGCTGCGACGGAGAATCGAACTCCGGTCTGCGCGTTACGAATGCGCCGCTCTGCCAGCTGAGCTATCACAGCGTAAATATACGGTCTGTTTAGTAATCGATTCCTCAATCTTTGTATGGGTCGTAACAGTCTTTGCCTGCCATCGCTACACCAATTGGCTTTAGCGTGTGCAGGATACGAACACTATCCTGGTGTTCGGCAAGAACCTCTGGAAGACGCTTGTAGCAGAATGGGCTTTCATCAACCCCAGCTCCACGCAACTCGATTCCAGCCTCTTTAACCGAACCCATCATCATCTCTTCCGTTACCTTCGGAGCGCGCTTGTACGTACCGGATTGCTTATCAAACACTCCAGTCGCTTCACGTCGCCCCATCACGCGGCCGGCGCCATGCACCGTCGAGCACAGCGTCATTGCAGAATCTGGAGACTCAACTCCTTCGAGAATGACCGCGTTCTCAGTCATCGTTCCGCCGACAAATCCGCGCTGACCAGGAAACGCTGGAGTTGCGCCTTTGCGTACTACCCAGAGGTCAGTTCCACCGTGCTTCTCGCGTCAAGCGAAATTGTGATGGTTGTGGACTGAATCCATTGCCCTCGCACCCAGCATCTTGAGCACTCGAGCGCAGACCCATTCCCTTCCCGCGTACGCGTAGCGCCCAGCGAGCTTCATGGCCGCGATGTAATCCTGGCCCTCGTTGGTCCTCGAATCTAGAGCGACTGGAGCTGAGTCCATATCGTCCTTTGCCCCTGCTCGCGTTAGAAAGCGCGTTGCGATCTTGTGACCGAATCCGCGCGATCCGAAGTGAACACCAATCCAGACCTTGTCGCGCTCATCAATAAAGATGTCGACGTAATGATTGCCAGAACCAACAGTTCCAAGCTGCTGCCGAGCTAGATCCCGTAATGAGGTCAGTCGCCAAGTTGCAGAGTTTGCACCCTGCGTAATCTGCCAAGCAGCATCGTCTTCGAACAGTACGTGATCGACCATCTCTTTGTTCTTACGCGCTAGGCCAAAGCTGACCGTGCTCCAGACATCATCCATTATTCGAGCAATGTTCTTGCGTACGTCAGACGCGTCGGCATCCGTACATACTGCGTGGTTTCCGCAGCCTATGTCGTAGCCCACACCGGATGGACTGATTAGATATTCGTGTGCGATGACTCCGCCGATCGGTACGCCATAGCCCTTGTGATGATCACCCATCAGGGCGGCCTTGCCGAAGATGTAATAGCAGGTCTTTATCTGACGAAGAGCGCCTTCGTCAACAGCCGAACCAAAGACTGGAATATTGTCGATTATCTGCATAACGAATGCCCTTCTTCTAAAACGATTGGTCGGGGCCGCGTGACTCGAACACGCGATCGCTAGTTCCCAAAAACTAGTGGCTTAGCCGCTGGCGTACGCCCCGAAACTTACAACACTTGGTGGCTCCCCTCAGAATCGAACTGAATCCTGCGATGCTTCAAATCGCCGCGCGCACCAGCTACGCGAGAGAGCCACTTACATTCTTGGAGCGGATGATGGGACTCGAACCCATGGCCTCGACCTTGGCACGGTCGCATTCTCGCCGCTGAACTACATCCGCAAAAATTTGGCTCGGACGCTAGGACTCGAACCCGGAATCTTCTCGTTCAAAGCGAGACGGCTTGCCGATTCGCCCACATCCGAACACACACAAACTTGGCTGGCGAGCTAGGATACGATCCCAGAGTCTTTCGGTTCAGAGCCGAACGTGTTACCAGTTACACCACTCGCCAATACACTTTGGCTCCGAGGGCAGGACTCGAACCTGCGCATGGCCTGATTAACAGTCAGGTGCCTTCCCAGCTTGGCTACCTCGGAAAAAATCCTCCTGTAAAAAGCAAAAGCCCCGGATCTTTTGGATCCAGGGCCGTGCAATTCCTAACTATCGTCAGGTCTCACCTACCCCGAATCCAGACATGCGTACCCTGTCCCGGTTGATTGGCGGGTGTCGCGTATCGGATTGAGGTCAGAAACAACATGACTGAGAAAATAGTAACTCTCCGTCGTACAGATTGCAAGTACCAATTTTCCTAACAGTGAGTTGAATGTTCTTTAGTGATTAGCGCGACAATGCTTGTTCGATGTTTTCGCGCGTGCCGGAATCGGATAAATAGCCTTGTGCTGGTGCGCCCGGAGAGATTCGAACTCTCACTGTCCTGGTTTAAATCAGGTGTCTCCTGCCTTTCGGACTACGGGCGCACATTCTAGTCCGTCGCTGTCGTTGCTCGCATAACATTGTTTGGTGGCCGGCCGGAGATTCGAACTCCGATGCGCAAAGGCTTGAGCTTTGCAGGTCTGCCAGTTGCCATCAGCCGGCCATAAAACTTGGTGCGCCGGGATGGACTTGAACCACCGGTGTTGGCTCCGCAAGGGAGAACAGCTCTACAGGCTGTCGCATTCGCCGCTCTGCCACCGACGCATTTGGCGGTGGATGTCAGAGTTGAACCGACACGCGTCTGTTGAAACGCGCACGATTTAGCAAACCGCCTGGCACACCAATGCCGGATCCACCACTTGAGAATTTGGCGGAAGGCGGAGGGATCGAACCCCACTGGTTCATTACCAGTCCACGGTTTTCGGGACCGCTCGCCGACCATTCAGCGGCACCTTCCAATTTGTCAAAGAACTTGGTGGCCGAGGAGGGATTCGAACCCGCACTGTTCTGTTTCTAAAACAGACGCCTCCTGCCAATTGGGCTACCCGGCCATTGGAGCGCTGAGACGGAATCGAACCGACCATGAGCGGCTCTGCAGGCCGCCGCCTAACCAATTGGCTTTCAGCGCAAAACGTGAAAATTTACAGGGAGAGATAACTGCAATATCGGGACGATAAGCAGTCGAAGCTACAGAGGATTGAGAGTAGCTTTTTCATTGGACGTTCTCAATCGTAAAGGACGTACGGCAAACCTGTCAAGTTACTATGGCTAATTATTTCCCATCCTAGACACTCTTCGAGCAGTGCTTTCATTATGATGCTCACGGTAAGCGCTAACCTGAGCGCGCGAGCTGCGATTGGCCATCCGGAGAATGAACCGAATACAGTCTCGCCAGTTGTCCTCGATCCGACCTTCCGAATTACGTTGTAGGCAACTCCTTGGAGACGACTTCCTTTTCGACGATAGTTCGTTGCGAAACACCCAGCCGTTCAGTCCTCCGGCGCGCGTGTGAAGGTCACGGGCGGCCGCAATGCGACCATCCGTGTCCTGCGACGGAGGCGGGAGGGTGGGGACAAAGGGATCAGTAGTTCTTGGCGTCCGAACGATGACGGTTCGACTCTAACACCAGAGATCTACAAAATGAGACGTAACGTGTTGGCCCGGCGCGGTTTCAAATGGAACGTAGAGCGTTCTAATAGTTCGCGTAGAAAGGAGAACATTTTCGTGAATCAACAATCAAAAACGATGAAGGCTGTCGCGATCGATGAGTTCGGGGGGATCGAAAAGATGAAGGTGCGGGACTTGCCCATTCCCCAGGTGGCCCCTGACGAGATTTTGGTTCACGTCGAAACAGCGGGCGTGGGCGCGTGGGATCCGTTTGAGCGTGAAGGCGGATTCGCCAGAGAGTTCGGCGTCAAACCGCAGTTTCCTTATGTATTGGGTTCCGACGGCGCGGGCACTGTGGAATCGGTAGGGAAGGAGGTACACGGACTGAAAAAAGGAGACCGCGTCTACGGGATTAATTTGATGAATCCCAAGGGCGGCTTTTATGCGCAGTTTGCGACCCTCAAAGCGGAGCACGCCGCCGCCGTACCTAAGAAGCTTTCGATTCAGCAGGCGGGCGTGATGGCCGTCGACGCCGTCACAGCGCTCCAAGGGTTGGATGATACGCTTCATCTAAAATCGGGCGAGACGGTCATGATCTTTGGCGCGAGCGGAGGGATCGGCCATATGGCGATTCAGTTGGCTAAACGAATGGGCGCAAAAGTCCTGGCGGTAGCCTCCGGCGAAGACGGCGTGCAGCTGACGAAAAAGCTGGGCGCCGATGCAGCCGTCAACGGGCATAAGGACGATATCCTCGCAGCGGCTCGCGCGTTCGCTCCTCAAGGGATGGATGCGGCTCTCGTGACTGCGGGCGGTCCCGACGTGGACCAAGCGCTAGCCGCATTACGTGAGGGCGGCCGCGTAGCGTTTCCGAACGGCGTCGAGCCTGTGCCGAAAGCCCCCAAGAATGTAAAAGCACAAAGCTACAACGGACAACCCAATCGTCAAGTCTTTGACAAGCTCAATCATTTGATCGATGCCGGCCCTTTTGAAGTGCACATCGCGCGGACCTTTACGCTGGAGCGGGCCGCCGACGCTCAGCGCAGCCTCAACGAACACTATCTCGGCAAGCTCGCGCTTCAGCCGACGGCGTGAGGCGACGTGTCGTCGCATGGAACGCGACGCCGCAGTCAACGAGTCGGTGACCACTCACCAATATGATTTCCTTTGAGGCTGCTATCTGCCCTCAGCCGGGATTCACGCTCAGGTTCTGCGTGATGCTCTTCAATAGGTAATGCTTCGCGCCAGGATAGTACTCGAGTCTGCCGATCTGTCGCTCGACGTCGGACAACTCCTTGCGGGGACGCTAAAGGCGTTCTCGACGCAGGCTTCCGCTGCTAACAGGCGATCCAGCATTTACCGCGGGGCTACCTCTGGCAGTGATCCAAGGCTCGTGTGCGCTGGGAATTGGCAGCGCGCGACCGGGACGACGCCACTCTATGAGACGATGTTCCGAGCCGAATCCCATACCGCCCGCGTGGCCAAGCATCACCCGATTTTAGGTGAATTGTGCTTATTCCAGTAGCTCTCAAGAGCCCTTTCGATCCGTGACATGTCGGATTCGCAGTCGGAGTCCGTATCGGCCGAGTCGAGCCAGGTGAGTGCGTCGCAGACGGTAGCTCCATCTCGGATTTCCTCCAACAGCTCGGCACAACCGTCCGGAACAACCATCGAGTCGATCCCAGAAGACGGGCAAGGAGAAATTGGACACTGCGGTTGAGAATTGATCCACGCCATCAAGAGGTCGAGAGCCGCATCTGCACGAGATGGCCGACAGCGCTTCGCCTCAGGTTTCTCGATGAGTTCACGGCACACCGTACGCGTCAAGACCGCTCGCTGCAGGAGTAGTTGTCTTGCCTCGAAGCGAAATACTTCAGAAGGATCGGATGAAGCGACCAGTCTCATAAGACCTCCACATCGCATTATCGACGGGTTTCGGCCCGCCCGATCCATCTTATGATGAAGGTCAAGGGCCGGATCACCGCTACTGCACCGTGACTGCCGACAATCTTCTCCAAATGAACTGCCGGGGCAGTCTGTCGGCGGCGAGGACTCAGCGCCCTTATTGCCATACCGCTTCTGCACATGGCTTTATAATCGCCTATTATGCCGGTGTCAAAAGAGGAAAAATCGAACCAGGACGAATTCCTGTCGCCTGTTGAAGAGCGTCACATCGACTATGTCCTTGAAGAAGAGTTCTCTGTCAATCCTGACTTCCTGAGGTTCTTTCTGGAGCAAGCTCGCCTTACCGCAGGTGATCAAAGCCGGATTGTGGGGTGTACAGAAGAGAGCGACTGTATCGCAGTACGTTCTGCGACCACTGCAAAAGGGGAAACGGATCTCCTCGTTAAGTACGGCGCTAATAGCGGCGCATTGCCGACTGCAATTTTGATTGAAGACAAAATCAGAGCAGGGTTCCAGCCCGACCAGGCAAAGCGATATCGTGAGAGAGGCGATGAAGGCAAGGGACAAGAGTGGGCTCAGTACTGGACCTGCCTTGTAGCGCACGCGAAGTATTCCGCTGAGAAGGGCGACTTCGACGCGATTGTAAGCCTAGAAGCACTCCACGGCTATTTCGCCATGAAGACCGATGAGCGGAGTCGCTTCCGCACCCGCGTACTGGAGCAAACCATCCGAAAATTCGAGGCGATTGGAATCCAGAGCGTCAATCCCGGTATGACACGCTTTCGCGCTATGTATTCGGCTGAGTGCGCGAAGGTTCTTGAGCCTGAGCGGTGGGTCTATGACAAGGCGAGAGACGCCTGGTGGGATGACACTTGGTTCTTTTTTCGAGGCACTGTTTGGCCGAAAGGTGTTCAGATAAGGCATCAAGCGAGAACGGGCCGTATTGACCTGATTCTGCCTGTATCCGATCCGGCTCCTCTGTACGAGGTGGTGAAGCAATGGGTGGCTCGGTACCCCCACGGTTCAGTCCCCAGGATCGATGTGGTCCCGGTGGGCAGAAGCAAGTATGCGTTTCAGATTGATGTGCCCAAAATCGTGGATTTCTCTTTCGATGCGGAGCCGCCAGAGTTTGAACACTTTTTTGCAGCGATAGACTTTCTCGCTGGCCTATACGAAAAGTCTTCTGACCTGCTCCCGGAAGCGCTGCGGGCTAAAGGAGAGAAGGCATCCCTGTCGCAAGAAGACCGAGACTTGCGTGCGCTCCGGGCCATGTTGCTCGGGTTCATGAGAAGTACGGTCATTTGTCTCGGAACCGAGATGCCCTATCCACTTCCAGATCTTCGGCTGTTGACTGGCTCGATCCCAGAAAAGGATAGGTATTTTGCCAGCCCCGGCTTGATGGGTGGCTTTTTTCTTGAACTCCGTGAAGACGAAAAACACAATCGATACGTCATTTCGGAGTATTCGAGCCGACAGTGGGGTTCTTTCTCGGTGCGACACAAGATAACGCCTTCTGAAGTGATTGCACTGAGTGAAGGAGCGTGATGTCCGAATGCTGTTTGATGTCGTCGGCGATGTTCGCGGGTCGACAGCTGCGCTGCCGTTCGTAACCAAAAGCTCGCTAGGTCAAACGCCTGCTATTCTCGCCGCGGAAATGAGCCCCAGAAAAACCGCATACCCCGCTCATGGTGCCTCCTAAATTTCAGCCAGCGACATATTGCAAGAGGTTCGTGCCGCGAACTGCTCTGCCCGGCATCACCGAAATGACGACTGGAACGGAACTTGGCCATTGTGGGCTCTCAGGTGTTGGAGTGGATCGTCGGCAATCCGGAAAGTGAACGCTAGATACTGACCGCGAAGTCCGCTTGCGACAGGGCAACTTTCGGATGTCGCCAACCCGCCCTGAATCAAGTTGCAATCTTTTTCCTTCGCGCCCCTGCAGTTCCAGATGCGGCGGCTCGTAAGAGACGACGAAAAGTGGGACATTCCATGTGGCTCCGTGCGGGGCAAGCAGCGGCGTGGCGCAGGCCGTCGCGCATGGCGCTGAGTTCGCGGATCTTTGTGTCTAGCTCATCCGCCTTGGCCGCGAGCATATGTCGGTCAATGCGCGGCCGCCCGCCAGGCCCGAACATGAGCGCGATCTCATCGAGCGAGAAGCCCGCAGCTTGCCCCAGCGCGATCAACGCCAGCCGGTCCAGCACGCCGGGATCGAACAGGCGGTGCAGGCCCCGTCTGCCGGTCGAGGCGATCAGCCGTTTTTCCTCATAGAACCGCAGCGTCGAAGCAGAAACGCCGGATCGCCGCACCACGTCAGTTATATCCAAATATTTTCCCTTGACCTCAAGTCGACTTGAAGTTGCATAATACAGTTTCTGATTCCAGGAGGCAAGTGAAAGAGACGATTATGGATGTCACATCTCAGGCCGATAACGAGCAGGCGATACTGTGGAACGGCGTCGCAGGACGCGCCTGGGTCGAATTGCAGGAGTCGCTCGACCAGGTATTTAAACCATTCGAAGACCTGCTGGTCGACGCAGTTTCTCGCGGACCAGGAGGCCGCGTCCTCGACGTCGGCTGCGGCGCGGGCGGCACAACGCTGGCGGTCGCGCGAGGGCTCGGAGCGAAGGGCCGCTGCATCGGGATCGACATTTCGGACGCAATGATCGCCGCCGCCCGGTCCCGCGCCAAACGGGAAGGCACGCCGGCAAACTTTATCTGCGCCAACGCGCAGGCGCATACGTTCGAGCCCGCAAGCTTCGACATCATCATTTCGCGCTTTGGCGTAATGTTCTTCGACGACTCTATCCGCGCCTTTGCGAACCTGCGGCATGCCGCGGCGGAGAACGCCGAGCTCCGGTTCGTCGCTTGGCGGAGTGCGGCGGAAAATCCGTTCATGACAACGGCCGAACGGGCCGCGGCACCGCTCCTGCCGAACCTGCCCGCGCGCCATACGGAAGCGCCGGGGCAGTTCGCCTTCGCGAATGGCGGCCGGGTTCACAACATTCTTAAGGAGAGCGGCTGGGCTGACATCGATATCCGACCCATCGATATCACGTGCACTCTGCCCGAAAAGGAGTTGGTCCCTTACCTGACACGACTCGGCCCGGTCGGCCGTATCCTTCAAGAGACAGACGACCGGACACGCACTCACGTCATCCAAAGGGTCCGCGCCGCCTTTGATCCTTACGTGCACGGGGCGGAAGTCCGATTTACCGCTGCCTGCTGGATGGTCAGCGCGCAAGCGCGTTCTGCGTCAGCTCCGCCGGAATCGGTAGGTTGAGGGCTCGTTTCCTTCCGCCTCACCAACTCTCACAGTCGGCATTCTGCCGCCACCATGTTGCGCGCCGCGCAGGGCGGAACGACTTGGAGCGATTCCTTAGAGCCGGCGTTTGCGTAGTGCGGTTTACTTCCTGCTCGGTGATACCACGACGAGGCCCGCTAATTGGCCGAGCTGCGAGTGCGCGAGATACACCGTGCCATTTTTGGTGACGACTCCGTTGCGAGCGCCCTCGTGGGTCGGCACCTCAGCAACCAAGCTGAGCTTGCCAGTCGCGTCGACTCGGGCCACTGTGAGCCGCGCATCTTTGGCAGCGCCTACATACAACGTGTGAGTGGCTGACGAATAATTGAGATCGTCCACGCCGTCGCCGGTGTTGATAGATGATAGCTTCCCGCCGTTATGACCCGCATCCAAGACCTCCGCTTGCGTGCTGCAGGCCACGAACAGGTATCCGGTTTGTTGATCGACCGAGAGGCCGTGCGGACCGTCCTCCCCACACGAGGATTGCCACTTCGCGAGAGTCTTATGCGTTTGAAGATCAATCGCGGTCGTGAGGTCTTTGTCCTCGTAGTTCACGTAGAAGCGGCCGCGCTGTGCGTCGACCGCATAGCCTTCCGGCCGGCCTTCGAATGTCAGTTTTTCTTTCTGCCTCAAGGTCTGGCTGTCCAGAATACGGACGGAGTTGTCGCGTGGCGCGGTGACCCAGACTTCTTTTGTGGGCGCCACATAGACCACGCCGTCAGGAGTGGAATCGATGTGACCACAGCCCTTGCGCGCGAGCGTCTTTTCATCAACAGCGCATACACTGGAGTCGGCCCGGTCACCGATATACACCAAGCCGTCGCCAATCGATACGCCGCTCGGTCCCTGAGCGCGTTTACGACCTCGGACTTCTACTTCATTGGTCGCAAAACCCGAGATCTCACGGACGCTGCCGTTGCTGGTGTCCACCACATCGACCGAGCCAATATTTATGGCGGGGACCCAGACATATCCCGTCCTGGGATCGTACGCGATGTAATCCATTGTGATATTTCCCTTGCCGTGGTCGGGCAGGGCCACGGTGCGAACCGTGTAAGTTGCGTTTTGATCGCCGGCAGCCTGCAATCCAACAGCTATTGCGGCGATGCCCACCGTGACGACTAGCAATAGCGAGTTTGGCCGTTTCATGCCGAGAATCGTAGCACCGTTTTGGAGGGCTGAAAAATTTTCTATTCCTAGGAGAAGCTTCTTGGCAACCCGGACACCATGGAACCTGAATCGGTATCCTTTGATGCGCCCCGACCCGCCGCCGTCACCGATTAGGCGGGACAGGGCTGGCGAAGCAGCACTCATTATCGGCATAACGGGTCATATCGTATACAAAAACGGCTATTCATGTGTAATATATGACCCGTTAGCGCCCCGTTCTGGCGGCTTAAGAGCGTCGCTCTCAGCCGGCGATTCTTCGGATTTTCTCGGTTCTTACAATATTTCGGCGGCCAATCCGTCTACATGGGTGGATGGAAGAAGTGCTTAGCGTCCGCGGAGACGCTGCCGATCAGAATCGGCGGCTCTCCGAAATTATTGCGCGGGAACAGGCACGGCTGCGCCAATTCATCGTCGCCCGCGTCCCGAATACGGGTGAGGCCGAAGACATTCTTCAGGAAGTTTTCTATGAACTGATTGCCGCTTACCGTTTAATGAAGCCGGTGGAGCAAGTGAGCGCTTGGCTGTTTCGCGTGGCACGCAACAGAATCGTCGACCTGTTCCGAAGCAAACGCCCGGTCGTTTTGGGAAACGACGCCACGCTGATACCTGAAGAGGGCGAGGGGCACCGATGGGAAGATTTGCTTCCTTCACCGGAAGCAGGGCCAGAAGCCGCTTATGCACGCAGCGTGTTGCTGGAACAATTGGATGCGGCCCTCGAAGATCTGCCCGAAGAGCAGCGCGACGTTTTTGTCGCACATGAGATCGAGGGTCGAAGCTTCAAGGAATTGAGTGAAGCAACCGGCGTCAGTGTCAACACGTTGCTGTCCCGAAAACGATATGCCGTGCTTCAATTGCGGCGGCGATTGCAAGCCATCTATAACGAGTTTGGAAGAGATTGAGGAGTGGCAGATGAGAAGGTACCGTTTATTGAGGGTCTTAAAGATTGCGTTGTTTGCGACCGTAGCTGTGACGGTTTTTAGTTTTTTAGTGATGGGCCTCTGGAATGTTTTGATGCCGGGGATCTTTGCCGTTCGAACGATTAGCTTCTGGCAGGCGCTGGGACTTCTTGTCCTATGCAAGATTTTGTTCGGGGGGTTCCGCCCATACGCCGGAGGCGGCCCGCGTTGGCGCCGTCGCATGATGGAACGTTGGGAACAAATGACGCCGGAGGAGCGCGAGAAATTCAAGCAAGGAATGCGTCGCGGTTGCGGTCGAGGCCAAAACGTCGAAAAACCAAACAGCGAAGCGGAGGCGCGGGCATGAGTGCTGTCCACTTCCTCAAAACCGAGCTGATGGCAGCTTTTGCCAGGGGCGTACGGCAGTGCGTAGTAGTAGGCTCGGGACCGTTGTTTAAAGAAGCATTCAAGAGTTCGCCGGATCAGAACATCCAGGTGTTTACGGTGGATGAAGAACAAACTTCAGGTTCGCCGGCCACGTTTGTCCCAACGCAGTTCGCATCCGAAACCCTCGCGACGAGGCTGGAGAAATCGGATTTCGACAAACGGAAAACAAGCCTGTTCATCTGGCTCGGCGACCCAGGGTATCGCACGGTTGATGCCATCATCGCCGGTCTTGCTTTTATTGCCTCGTTGCCCGCAGGAAGTGGAGTGGTGTTTGACTATGTAATGGAGCGCACGTCTCTTCAGACAGTGGCTCACACCGCTCTGGATGCACTGGCCAGTCGAATATGCATAGCTGGTGCCCTGAAATATCTGATTCAGCCACAGGCCGTGGCGGCGATGCTCCGCGGCCTTGGCTTTCAGCAAATGGTGGACCTCGCGCATTCCGTGAGCGGCAATCATCTCGTCAGCGCTGTAGTCTAGCAGCTGGATCGCGCTTCTGAGCAGTTGAGCGTGGCAATGAAATCAATGACCTCAAGCACTAATCGCCAGCAGAAACCGGCTCGTCATTCCGCCGCCTCGGCTCGAAATTTGGTTGCCGCTGAGCTTCTCAGCTTTTTGAAACAGACGCGGGCAGCGGTGCCATGGACAGAACGCGATTTGGCGAAAACACTGAACATCGGCCTGAACGAAGCAAGGCAGGCGCTCACCGTTATGCAATTCGAAGGCTATGTCGCCTCTGCCGGAGGGCCGGGAAAATGGAGGACTACGCTACAGGGGGAATCGGTCTCCGGCTCGAAACCGCCGCGCTTTGCTCGCGAAAGCGTAGACAAAGCTTTATCTGATCTCAGTGAACGCATCAGGAACACGAACAGCGATCCAAATGCGCTCTACAAAATCACCGATGCGGTGGCATTTGGTGATTTCCTCGCGGATCCGCCAAGGGTTCAGAGCGCCACCGTCGGCATTCGTCTTATTTTGCGGAACGACGATTCGCAACAGCCAAAATCAGCGCGAGATAAGGCAGCAGAGTCGATATTTCTCAAACAGCTCCGCGGCAAAGGTAGTCTGTTGCGCCTTCAGCGCTACGAACCTTGGATGAGTGCTCGCTCGCATCGGAATCTGCTTTAAGTACGCTCGCACTCCGCGCCGGAACTCCAAGAATTTAGCTGACGATCCTCTAAGTCTGTATGTCTTTTATTAGGCCGATAGCTCAGCTATCGGTTCTCCTGTTAAGAGGAGGAAAGACGTATGCAGAGCAGATCATTTATCGGTTTGGACGTTCACAAGGACACCATTTCCATCAGCATTGCAGAAGACGGAAGGAACGGGCCGGTCCGATTTCTGGGAGTGATTCCGAATTTACCTGACGAGATTGCAAAGATGGCCAAGCGGCTCTCGCGGCATGGCGAGCTCGACTTCTGCTATGAAGCCGGAGGTTGTGGTTACGGCATCTATCGTCAGCTCACAAGGCTTGGTCACAAGTGCACAGTTGTGGCGACCTCGATGATTCCGCGCAAACCCGGTGAGCGGATTAAGACAGACCGGCGCGACTCACAGAAGCTGGCAATCCTGCACCGGTCGGGAGATCTGACATCGGTCTGGGTGCCGGACGAGACGCATGAAGCCTTGCGCGATCTGGTACGCGCACGAGTGGATGCTTCGATGCATCTCATGCGTGCCAGGCAGCAGTTGCTCGCTTTTCTGTTTCGTCATGGACGCATGTACGCAACTGGCAAGTACTGGACACAACGTCACCGTTCGTGGCTTGCAGGCCAGACGTTCGCGCTGCCCGCCCATCAGATCGTTTTTCAGGATTACGTTGAAGCAGTGTGGACTGCTCAGGAAAGAAGGGACGCTCTGATCGGACAAATTACTGCGATGATGGCAAGCTGGTCGCTGGGTCCGCTGGTGGAAGCGTTACGGGGCCTGCGCGGTATCGATCTGCTTTCCGCCGCAACCTTCGTTGCCACGACCGGCGATCTCAGCCGTTTTGAGTCGCCGCGGCTCCTGATGGGATACCTGGGCCTGGTTCCTTCCGAGCATTCCAGCGGCGGGAATATTCATCGCGGAGGAATCACGAAGACCGGCAACAGAGAAGCCCGACGCATGCTCATCGAAGCAGCATGGAGCTACCGGTATCCCGCGCGTGTTGCCAAGGAAAAGGCGGAGATCCTCATCCGTCTTCCTAAAAGCGTGCGCGCCATCGCATGGAAAGCACAGACCCGACTCTGCACACGCTATCGCATCATGATCGCGAAAGGTAAGAAGCCCACGGTTGTGGTAGCCGCGCTCGCACGCGAGCTTGCCGGCTTCGTATGGGCTGTCGGTCAGGAGATGAGGCCAACTATGGACACGTAGAAAGAGAACCTTTCCCTTATCGGGTGGGGAACCGGGCAACCGGTCATGGTGATCCTCGCACGTCCCTTGGGCCGGAGTACTTTCCGACGCCCGCCCTAAGTCCGAGGCAAGCCTGCGACGACACACGTTCGTGCGGTAGCCAACCCGCGTATGGAAGTTTGAGCGACTGTCGCTAATTGTTGCCCGGTTCCCAACCTGATAGGAATTTTACGCCCAAAAACCTTGGCTTTGGATGCAGGGGAAGAATCCCCTGCGCTCAGCGCTTGACAAAAGACATGGAGGGACGTCGTCCCTGTCGCCGTCAAGGACCGCTTTGCTGAACCGGCCGCCTCTCCCCATCTTTCGCTAGCGCTGCAAGACGCCTGCGGCGCACTCCGCTTCGGTTCGTGTGGGTGATCCCCCAGCCGGCCTCTCTCCTTGACGTTGCCCATCCTACCCTCTCCGCCGGGTGCTCGGGGCGTGTTATTTCAACACGCCAATTCCAATTCCGAAAGGCAAGCACTTATGAAAAACCAAACAGACATCTACGAGAAGATCACCGCCAGCATCATCGAAGCTATCGAAGCCGGTTGCGGCAAATTTGAAATGCCGTGGCATACGTTCGGATCTCTTCCGTCCAATGCAGGCAACAAACGCCGTTACCGTGGAGTCAATGTCCTCGTCTTGTGGGCAGCGGCAAGCCAGCGCGGTTACAAAACTCAGCTTTGGGCCACTTACCCGCAATGGCGAGAACTGGGCGCCCAAGTGCGGCAAGGAGAGAAATCCACCGCCGTTGTCTTTTGGAAATTCTACGGCGATGATAACGACAGCGAGGCAGAAAATATCGAAGACGAAACCACAGAGAATTCGCGTAAACGTTGCTTCGCACGCGCGTATCACGTTTTCAATGCCGACCAGGTCGACGGGTTCAGCCCTCCGAACGTGCCGGCATTACCGGAAGCGCAGCGCATTCAACAAGCAGAGGATTTCTTCCATCGCACAGGGGCGCGGATCATCGAGACCGGCACGCGCGCGTACTACGACTCAAACGCGGACGAAATCCATATGCCGCCATTCTCGTTGTTCAAAAAGGCAGATTACTTTTATTCGACGCTGGCCCATGAGACCATTCATTTTTGTGGCCACGTCTCCCGGTGTAATCGGCAATTAGGAAATCGATTTGGCTCCGAACTCTATGCCGCCGAAGAGCTCGTGGCCGAGCTTGGAAGTGCATTCCTATCGGCTGAGCTACAACTAGAGACGCAGCCGAAGACCGACAACGCCCCTTACATTCATAATTGGTTGGCCGTCATGAAGAACGACCACCGCGCGATCTTTACCGCCGCAAGCAAGGCGCAAGAAGCGGTCGACTGGCTGCTCAGCCGGCAAACTCGAGAGCAAGCCGCATGAGCGGCTTGCTCTGTGAGCAACGGAACCATCTAGTTCACGAATTAGCGACCGCAAGCGCGTTTTTCGGGATTTGTCCCGAACACACCTGTCTTGGTGCATGAAGTTCTTCTCCAACCGTCCGTTCCGTTTCAGGTTTCTCCGTCTTCCCCAGTAGCCTGGTGGATCTGCTCGTCACTCGACGGACAACCGCCGAATGCGGCTGGTTCTTTGCGGGCGGTAAGCCCTCGGCTACTCTTGGTACTGCAAGACGCATAACGGTCATGCGTCGCTTTAAGCTAAGTGTGGTATCGTACGCTGTCTTGATAACCTGTTGATTCCGAAGTTTTCTGAGGTGTGAGCGCAGATCTACCGGGCTTTGCGCGCTACCTTCCACGCACAGCCGATGCCAGTCGAAATTCGACGCCCGCAACACGACGATATCCGACGGTGGAGTGTCTCCGACTGGAACAACATCCTATTCCTACACTTTTTCGCCTCCGCACATGGCGAACCAGCGGCTCCCGTTGTAACACTTAACGTCACGGGTGAGAATTTGTGGGAGGCTGTCGGGCGCAACCGCACTCGTACCGCTGCCAAAGCCGCTTTCATCGAGGCGATCAAGCAGGGCATCGGCGGACGAACGCTTGAGGCAGATGCATGGAATCGGCGTGCGCGTTGGAATTCCGGTTTCGACATCGTTCCGCCTTTCCTTGCGCACCTGTTGCTGACGTGCATGGTTGCGAATGACCTCTCTGAAGAACTGCAATGGACTGCGGATTTGAGAGTCCGGCTATCGCAGATCCTGGGTACAGAAACGCAACCGCTACTCAGGCGATTCCGGTCCCTGTGGGAGGACTTTGCAGCATGGTCCGTGCGTCAGAACGTTGCGGGTGCCGGATGCCGACCATTACGACTGCCACAGATTCCGGATAGCGGACACCACTCGATCATCGGTTATTCGATCAGGCTCGCCGTCCCTTCGCGACGGGATCAAACGACGCTCGCGAAATTATTGCGACGAAACGGTCTCGACGGGAGAGAACCCGAAATCAACGCGGTCCTGAGTTTGGTCAACGCGAATATCGCGGGCTTCAGCAGTGCTTTCCAAGGCGTCTTCGAGGATTTCGTAGCGGCGTTCAAGAGCAAGCGCTTCGCGCTCCTTGCGCAGACAGCGTTTT
This sequence comes from Bryobacterales bacterium KBS 96, assembly GCA_000381625.1. Taxonomy (GTDB): domain Bacteria; phylum Acidobacteriota; class Terriglobia; order Bryobacterales; family Bryobacteraceae; genus KBS-96. The sequence continues at coordinate 2,121,937 of KB906767.1, read as the reverse complement.
GGACGGCCGTTCGGACCGTAGCCCTTGCGGGTTTGCAAAAGGCCGGAGTGGAAAGGGCCGGCGCGAGAGTTCGCCTCGAACTTGAGGACGATGACGGTAGCTTTTTGCTTAACCTCACGAGCGATACGGAGCTGCGCACCGGTTACACGCGTTCGCTTGCAGTGCCGACGCCGAGGCAGTCGCCATATCGCTTTCTCCTCACTGACCCGATGGGCGGCACGCTCACGGACATCCTCTTCTCTGCGAAGAGGGCCGACAGTGAAACGGAGAAGGCCCTCGTAACCGTCCGTTCAGCCATAACCGACGGCTTTATCTTGTTCGAAGAATCGGACGATTATGTCTTCGTCTTGACGACAACGTTTCCGTCTACCGGGCGGCTTCGCGCCCTCGTATCGGATCGTCTGAAACCACCATTCACGCTCGCCCTCAATTCGACCGACATGCTTCCGGAGGCGCGGAAATCAGCATTTCCGGGCTGGACGGAATGGCGGGGCCTCACGGCCGAAGGGCTCCGCGGCGCCGATATCTCAAGGTTTCCGTCTCTCCAAGCTGTCCGCGCACTACGTCTCACGATTCCTCCGCCGGAGATCAAACTCCGCGGTGGAATCAGGCACGGGTCGAGCTTCATCGCCATGTCGGGAATTCTGCCCACTGTGGAGGTTTCGGACGCCGAGGAGGTCGGCATCGAGCTCGCTGCCGGCGAATGGCAACCGCTTGTGGCCGAGAGCGAAGAGCGGGGCACCTGGCAATTCGACTCGGAACTTCCGGCGGGCCGGTTATTGGGCAGTCACCGCATCGTCGCCTTTGCGTCCTCGGTTTCGATTGCCGAAATAACCGTCAGTTTCATCGAAACGGCGCTGAGTCACGACTATAAACGACCGGCTGAGCTCGAGCGCTGGCTCGTCGAGTCGACCAGCACCGACCTGCTTTCCTTCGCCTCTGCTGTCGATTGTGTTCAGCAGATAACGGCAGGTGCAGGACCGCGCTGGCGTGGTCGTGTCGCCGATGCCGAATCCGAGGTGCAGTCCTCTGTTTCCGCTGTTTCCGCCTCGGATTCTCTCGTTCCGCTGATAAACCTCCTTTCGTCGCGCTTCTCCGCGCAGCGTGGTCTGTCCGAAGGAGAACTCGTCGAGATCATGACGGGCGAACTCGGGCTTGAGGCCGCAAAGATTTGGCCCGTCCTTCGAGGATGGCTCGAGGGTGGCATGTTCGATGTACTCGCGGACGCACGTTGGCGAGCGCGAGTCTATTTCGGGCGATTACCGCAACTGGTGGTTCACCGCCGCCAAGGTCTTTACGAAGGTGTCCTGACCGGACTGGTACCGCCCTACCTGCTGGAGCGTTTCGACGCATTGGCGTCCGTACTGCGGCTGACCAACATCCCGCGCCGTTCCGTTTCGCCGCTCGTCCCGTCGTTGCCACGTTGCCGATCTGATCGTCTTGCTCCGCTGACCGAACTCGCGACTGAGCTGGACTTGTCCGAGATTGTTCAGGTACGCGCACCGGAAGAGTTGCTGGCCGATGTCAAGGCGACGGCGACCGCGTTTTCTTCGAACGCAGGCGATTCCTGGCCCTTTTTCAAGAAGTGGGACTGGAGCAGACGGAGCTTCAATGATCGTCCCTCGTCGGAGTCGGTTTCGGGAATTTCTTTGGATTGGTGTCGCCGGGACGACGGTCCCGACCGCTACAAGCTCTATAAGGACGGCGCACTGCTGTGGTGGACACGGTCGAGAACTTGGGCGGTTTTGGCTGCGCTGACGCTGGCTGACCTACCCGTCTTCACCGTAGATTCAGACCGAACGATGCACAGTCAGGGCGACAGCCTCTATCTTCCGTTGCCAGCCGCGCGAGCCGTTGCGTGGACGGCACCCATGAATTCCGGTCCGGTAACACTGCGTGATGGCGACCGCGCTTACCGGTACACCTTTCACGATGATCGGTCTCGCGATTCGGTGCTGGCAAAGATGTGGCCGCACAAGTTCGATGTTGCTCGATCGATTTCCCCATTGACAGCGACCGCGCTCAGCACGATTTGCCGCACTGGTGTCGGCCCTCAGATTCCCGTACCCGCCAAGCTGAAGCAGACCCTCGACGAGATCTGTGCGTGTTCCGGATTGCTGGCCCCCTGGGTCCGTGCCTTTGTCGGCGCTGCCGAGGCTTTATGCATTCGTTGATTCGCGCCGGAGAGGGAAGGTCTGATGGCTCAGCTGCTTCTCGGATTCGTCGAGCGTTTCGGTGCCGGAAAGCGACCCGGAGCACGCCTCAGACCGAAGTTCCAGGCTTCCACGGACAAGTCACATTGGATAGCGCCCGAAGAGGATTTCCCGAATTCTGGTGTGGTGAGCTGGTGGCAACCCGTCGCCGATGCGGAGCTTTACAGGGCATGGACGTTCCAAATCGAGCCGTCATGGACTTATGATGCTGCGGCCGAACACCACGATTACTACGGCGTCAAGGGCACTCCGGTCCCACCTGTCGAATTGATCGATCTTCCGACTGCGCAAGATTCGGAAGATGTCAGGTCACTCCTTCTCGACGAGGGAATCCCGTTCGACCGTTGTGCAAGCAAACGCCTCGTTTTTCGTGACAGTTCCGGCTCCATTGTCGGCCCGTTGGATCTCACGATCCGTGATAAGCGAATTTTTCTCGAAGAGAAAGACGGCGTCGTTCCGTTGAGCCGGGTGAGCGCCGATAGCTCGTTAGCCGACTGGGAAGGCCATCTCTTCTTGCCTCCCGAGAACGGCATCCGCAGAGTGGGCGAGGTCGATTTCTCGTCGAATTCGGTTTTCGTGCGGCGCGTCCTGCGCGAAATTAAGGAGATGCCATTGGCCGAAATCGAGACCGCCAAGCTGACGGTCAAGATGATCGGGGCATACACCGTTGCCCTTGAGAAGAGTTCCCTGAATGCGCTCAACACCCAGCGGCTGAAACGGCTCCACAAAATGGCGGAACGCGCCAGCGACGGAGTCGCACTGGGTGAAGATGCGGTTCCTGATCTTCTGTCTCTGGCGCCCGTAAAAGCACTGATCTCGGCTGCGACAGAACAGGCGGTAAAGCGCGCCATCGAAGAGCGGCGGGCGGATTTGACGGAACTGGAAACGAAACGGACCGGATTGGAAGAGAAGAACAACGATCTGCGGACGGAATACCAGCGGCTGCAGGCCGAGATAGCGACCTCGAAGAACGAGCAAACCGAGTTGCTGGCGGGCTTCGACAGTCGGATTCAGAATAAGTTCGAGGAGATTGGCAAGAGTGCCACTTCGTTCCTGTCGGACGTGGCGTTGATCCGCGCGGCGCTATTCCCGACGGGCAGCGCTGTGCCTCCGGTCGACCGACCCTTGACCCAGATATCGACGCCGCAGGCCGAACCGCTTCAGGTGTCACAGTTGACGGCCACGTTTCGACGGGGTTTCGAGCACAGCGGGCTCGGCTGTATCTTGCCGGCAGCACTGCTTTCTTCGTGGGCATCGGGTTACGTGCCGATGCTTTTCGGCGGGTTGGCCAGGGACGCACTGCTCGCGTCGGCAAAAACATTGTTCGGAGGGGCTGTCCACTTCGTCACGATAGGACCGACCCATACTTCTCCGACAGAACTTTCGAGTCTGCCGACAACGTCGCCCTACACGGTAGGCACCGTCGGAGAGGTCATCGCCGGAGCGGACCGATCCGATGACCTCGTCTTGCTCGTTTTCGACAATGCGAATTTGTCTCAGATCGATAGCGTGTTGATGCCGGTCTTACGCAGCTACGTTGCTGCTCACGGGAAGCCGACTGCGTCTTCCGGACCCTATCCCACGGCAGCTGGCATGTGGCCCTCGAACCTCCTGCTTGCCGGAGTTCTGATCGACTCTCCATTGGCACTGCCGCTCTCTACCGAGTTATGGTCATGTTCGACTTTCATTGATGCCAGCAAGAACGCTTGTCCGAAGCCGGTCGAGCAGAACAAGGGGGACGCGCTTCCACTGCTCCGATTGACCCATCGGGATTGGACAGAGTGGGGGAGGACCATCGAAGAGGAAGCGGCGCCATCCGATACGGGCGTGCTCGCCAGACATTTCCTGCGTCACGCCGATGGCAGTCCGCTCTACCGAGAAATGCTGCGACGACTTGCGGCGGCGATCGATGTCACCGCCGCGGCGCTCGAAGAAGTCCAGAGGGCCACGATTTTGGCCGAAATCGGTGTCGTGCCCTATCTTCTCTCTCGGGGCGTTCAGCCAGATGTCGTTTTGGACGAAGCCCCGGTCGCCATCTCGACGGACGTCCCTGTTGTTGACAGGGTAACGGAGCTTTTCGAGAGGTGGGGTATGAGGGTAAACCGGGACGCATGACGCGGGAGCTCTGATGATTGATCCGACTGGTGCATTTAACCGAATCAGGGACTTCTACATAAGTTACCTGGAAACCGCTTTCTATATCCGCGATCGCGCGATCTCGACAGAACGTCGTCAACTTCTCGAAACCGCTGGCTCGTTATGTACGGAGCCGATTGTCGAGCCGATCACCCGATACCGGAATGCCGATTTCAAGCTCCACGAGCTGGTGCACGGAAGTCCGACAGATGAGCGTGTGCCCGGCTTAGGTGTGCAAGAGCGCGAAGCCTTCGTCCGTCTCGCCCTGTCGGGCTTGTTCGAGACGGAAAAGCCGGACGGTAGCGGAGGCTTTCCGAGAGCGAAACACAGACCTTACGTGCATCAAGCCGAGATGCTGAGGCGTGGGGTCGTTCCGGGAAATCCGACGATCGTGGCGTCCGGCACGGGCTCTGGCAAAACTGAAGCCTTCCTCCTTCCGGTATTCGCTCAGCTTGCACGCGAAGCGGTCGGTTGGCGGGTTCCGGAACCCGGTTTCCTGTCGCGCCGCTGGTGGCAAGACGTCACCGGTGATCCGTATGCCTCCTACACTGCACTCCCGAATCGTCCACTGAAAAAGAATCCTGACGGCACGCCCTTCGTCGCTCAGCGTCACGGCGAAAAACGTACGCCGGCAGTCCGTGCTCTGATCCTGTACCCGATGAACGCGCTGGTCGAAGACCAGCTCGCCAGGCTCCGTCGTGCCTTGGATTCGGACGAAGCCCGGTCATGCATGGACATGTATTTCAACGGGAACAGGATTTTCCTCGGCAAGTACACGTCTTCGACTCCGGTCACGGGCTATCACAAGGACCCGACGCCGGAGCCTGACGAGTACAAGCGTCGCGAGGGCAAGCTCAGGAAGCTTTTCAAAGCCGTCTGCGAAATGCAGGAGACGCACGAAGCGGCATGCGGTCACCGTGACCGGGATGCACGGTACCTCTTCCCGTCGGTGGATGGGAACGAAATGACCAGCCGTTGGGACATGCAGGCATATCCGCCCGACATCCTGATCACCAACACGAGCATGTTGAACGCCATGCTGGCTCGTGAAGTCGATGAACCAATCTTCGGGCAAACGCGTGACTGGCTCGTTTCTGACGACGACGCGTATTTTTTCCTGATCCTGGACGAACTCCACCTCCAACGGGGATCCGCCGGAACGGAGCTGAGCTTTCTCTTGCGCTTGTTGATTCAGCGCCTGGGGCTAGATGACAGCCGACATCGATACAAACTCCGAATTCTGGCCTCGAGCGCATCGCTCCCAGTCGATGGCGCGGCGGGTAGCGCCAGCTTGCAGTATCTTTGGGATTTTTTCGGCTCGAATGGTAGCTGGTCGAGACCCGATGAAAGCGGCTCACGGACGAAAGAGCAATGGCGCAGCTGTGTCCTGGCCGGTATTCCGATGACCGAAACGATCGGCCGAAAAAACCTTGAGCAGCAGCCGTTCGCGGACTTCCTCGCGGCTTTCGGAGGAGGCGATGAGGTCTTGGCCGCTCCTCGACCTCCGCAAACCGTCGAGCCGTCGTGGAGGGCCGTCTGCGCCGAATTGGCTCCGGAAAGCACGAATGACGCACTGGAAAGTGTGGTCAAGATTTGTATCGAGCGCGCCGGACTTCATCTCGAAAAGGTCTGTCGCGAAGAAGGCGGCATCAAGGCTCGTCCCACGGCCCTCAGTGCGATCTGCCGCAACCTGTTCGAAGATGATTCCGCTGGAGCCGTTCGGGCACTGCGCGGCCTCTTCGTGATTCGCGGACTCGGTGACTCGTTCAGCAGTTGGTACCCGGATTCGAAACCGCTCGACACCGTATCGTTCCGGGTTCACCTTTTCTTCCGAAGCATAGAAGGACTGTTTGCGCCCGCGTTGCTGCCGGTTAACGCCAATGGAGCAAATACCGAGAACCGATTGATCGGCTCGCTGACAGTAGAGCGGGGTCTTCGCTTTACGAAGGTGGATGGAGTTGAGCGGCGACTGTTGGAGTTGGTGTACTGCGAATGTTGTGGCGAAATGTTCTTCGGCGGCATGAAGGGCAAGCGACGCGATGCCAGCGTCCTTGAGCTTCTCCCTATCGATCCGGACTTGGACGGTTTGCCGGATACTGCCAGTTCCCAACTTTTTGAAGAGCTGTCTGCAGAAATGTTCGGCGTCTTTTGGCCGAGCGTGAGCGTTCCGCCGGCTGGCTCACCATTAGGCGCGGCACTTACCGGCTGGCGGCGGGCCTCGCTCGATCCGGCCACCGGTGTTATCCGCATAGCAAAGACCCAATTTGATCCCTGGGCGCAATCGGGGGAAATTCACGGCTACTTTTACGAACGGAATCCGAACAGGCTCGATCACCACCAGAGGTCGGCCTCGGACCCCGGTTCATGCGTTCCCTATTCATGTCCGGCCTGTGGCACGAGCTATGAACGCAGGAAAAAAGGCTATCGCCTCTCCCCGCTTCGGAACTTCAGGGCCGGCTTTGCAAAGACCACGCAGTTGCTGGCGACCGAGGTTTTCGAAGTTCTTCGGCACGATTCGTCCGAGGCAAAGCTCGTGTCGTTCTCCGACAGTCGACAGGATGCCGCCAAAGCTGCGCTGGACATTGAGCGCCGACATCACGAAGATCTTGCAAGACAGATTTTGGTCGAAGCGATTCGGGAGGTGGCTGCGGGAAGGTCCGGTTCGCCCGATCTCAAGGCTGAACTTCAACGCCTGAAAGGCAAATTTGCAACGCTTGACGACAACGATCCTGCCGCAGACGAGGTTCTTAACGAGATGAAACTGGTCCGCAGGCTTCTTGCCAGCGCCGAAGACCCGGCCATTCCGCTGACTGAAATCACGGAAACACTCGATGACCCCAGCTTCCAAGGTCTCCTGCCGGATCGAGCGAAGCTACGGCCGTACCTCGCGCGCTTCGTGAAGTTGGGTGTCCACCCTGTGGATCCGACCGGCGCGAAAACGTATAAGGTCGGCGACGATTGGCATCGCGGATGGTTCGAGTTTTTCACGCCGGACGGCGAGGCTGTGGACTGGAAAGATGTACCAGCGCATCGGAACGATCACGATGACGTGCGACGAGCTATCGTACGGGATTCACTCGAGACGATCGCGCAGGCGATCTTCAACAAGACGTATTTCGCTCTCGAAGAGACCGGATTGGGCTATGTGACCGTTCCGCTGTCAAGCGTGCGCGATGCGGATGACCAGAACGTACTTGCCGCGTATGTTCGCGTTCTGGGTGACTCCTACCGTCTCAACGAGAGCAAATATGACAACCCGGCAAAGGAATGGACCGACGTGCAGGATATCGGAGCCAACGACCGCGTTCTCCGATTTGCCACAGCGGTTTTCGGCGATACGACCCAGGCAAGGACTGAACTGAGTCGGATTCTCGTCATTCTCGAAGCCCAGCGTCATGCCGGCGGCATAATACACACCGGCAGGTTGAGCGTACGTGTGCCTGGGAGCACCGACCTATATTGGCGATGCACACAATGCGGCCGTGTCCATTTGCACAGGGGGGCCGGGGTGTGTACGCGGTGTTTTACGGCTCTCGGTCAATCGGCTACGGGCCTGATCGAAGAACTCCGGCAGACCAATTTCCTCGGCAAACGGGTTGAACGTGGTGAGCCGCTTTTCCGCGTCCGTTGCGAGGAACTCACCGGACAGACGGACGATCCTGCAGAGCGTCAACGGAGGTTCCGCGGCATCCTGTTTCCGGCGCCGGCGCCACTTGAAGCCGAAGCCAAATTCATTGACTTGCTCGCCGTGACGACCACGATGGAAGTCGGTATCGACATCGGACCGCTCCGCGCGGTTTTCCAAGCCAACATGCCGCCTCAGCGCTTCAACTACCAACAGCGTGTCGGGCGTGCTGGCCGTCGAGGACAAGCATTCTCCTCGGTCATGACAGTATGTCGGAGTAAGAGCCATGATCTCTATTACTTCCGCCATCCCGAGCGCATTACCGGTGATCCGCCGCCGCCACCGTTCCTCACCAAACGTCAGGTCATCATTGCGCGCAGACTGCTGCGAAAGGCATGGCTGGCAAAAGCATTCGAAAATGTGAGGGCTGAATGTCGCCGCAACGGCATCAACTATCCGGGTGACGACGCCTCGCCAGACATCCATGGTGAGTTCATTCCGTCGCGCGACTATTTCGACCCTGCCTCGGGGTGGGAAAACAGCCTGCGTAAGGAACTTGACCGCACAAGGGCCGATCGTGACCGGTTCGCGGCCGTGTTGGTCGCCGATTCCGAAATAAGCCTCGGCAGTGTTCTGGCGAAATTGGAGCCGGATGATGTTATCAGTGAAATCCGAGAGGCACGTGTTCTCCTCGCAAATGATGTCCGGGACGGCTTGGCCCACACACTCGCAGAGGCGGGCTACCTTCCGATGTTCGGCATGCCTACGCGCGTTCGGAACCTGTATGTCGACATATTGGATGACGATGATGACTACCAACGCGAGTGGAGCACCATCGATCGCGATCTGGATCTAGCAATCTTCGAGTTTGCTCCGGGCTCGGTCATCGTCAAGGACAAGCAACAGCACCGCTCGATCGGCTTCACGGGGCAACCTCCGAATCCGTTCCGACCCGGCTCGAGCAACAACCCGCAGACGCTCACACCGTTCACGCCGGCGCTGGGCGATCCCTTTTGGCTTGTTCAATGCGCGCGGTGCGGCAGTTGGCACCGATTTGACACGAAACCCTCGGATGAAGACTGCAAATCCTGTGACTATTTGTTGCCGGTTGACGCGGTTAGCGAATGCGTGACGCCCGCGGGATTCAGAACCGATTTGAAACCACGTCTGATAAACGAAAACGACCGGTTCGGAACGAAGCACCGCTCCATCACCGCTGAGTTCCGCGAGCTGCGTCTGAGCCCCGGAGGCTCGAACATCAGCACCTATTTCTTGGGTCAAGCGCGGACCTACCGACTCAATCGAGGAGAGGCTCAAACCGGAAACACCGGTGTAGTGACATTCACAGGGTTCAGCGTCGACGGTTACAGCCATCCGGTTCCGAAGACCCGTCATACACGACTAGCGGCGCAATCCATTGCCCGAGATCTCGTGCCGGCGAACCAATATCAACCCGACGCATCTGTAATTTCACGGGACAACGTTTGGCTGGCGGCCGCAAAGACTACTGATTCCTTGTTTGTGGCCGCAACGCGAGTGCAGCCCGGTCTCAGACTGGAGAGGGTGAGCGGCGATCGCGTGATCACGTCCGTTCGAGCTGCAGCCCTCTCTGCGACCTTCATCATGGTCCATCGGGCGGCCCTCGACCTCGACATCGACCCCGAAGAATTCGACATAATCGACCCTCGCGTCTACATGACAGATGGAGCGCCGGTTCCAGTGCTCCAAATAACGGATCATCTCGTCAACGGTTCAGGCTTCTGCGAGCGGCTTGAAGCCAGGGATGCAAACGGCGTACCGTATGTCGCGACGATGATTCGCTCGGCGGTACGCGACGCGACGGCGTTTCCGCTCAAGGATTATCGCGGCATAAAAGACAACCTCGATCACGCTGAACAGTGTCGGGAGTCTTGCTATCTGTGCCTGCAGCGTTACGGAAACCAGTCGTACCATGGACTCCTCGATTGGCGGCTCGGCCTTTCGTTTCTCGAAGCAATCGACGATCCCGACTTCCGCTGTGGACTTGACGGAAACTTTGACACGAGCCCATCACTTTCGGACTGGCGAACACTCGCGAACGCATACGCGACCGCTCTGGTGAATAACTACCAATCGAATGGTGAGGTCAGAGAATTCGGCAAGCTTACGGCTTTTCGCTTGGACCGGAAGCAAAACCGTTGGGCATTGGTCGTCCATCCCCTCTGGGATGTCGATAATCCGACCGGGATTTTGGCCGAAGCCGTTCAGCAAATCGGTTCGCCGCCGGAGTTCGCCGACACGTTCGAGCTTTCTCGACGGCAAGTCCAGGCGCGAGAGAGGCTCCGGCGTGAATGGAACAGCTGAAACTACCCGCCCGGCTTGATTCGGTAGAAATTCCGCAGTACTTGAGCGTGACGCGGCTTGCCTCGGGAGTGCCCTGTCTGCTCTATGTCGTAGCGCCGCGCACGGTCCTTCCGCGACCACCGAGGGGGCCGTATGCAGAGCTTGGACACGTGGTACATGAATTGATCGATCTCGCGATCGCGGGACAGCTCGGCAACCGCGGTATTCCTGCGAACGTGCCGGATGCCTTCGACTACCTGCTGGAGCGGGCGACGGCCCGACTTTCCCTCGATCCGGAGACGAAGCGATTTGCGGACCTGAGTATCGCGTTCAGCAAGCGGGAATGGGAGAAGCGCCGTTTTTACGCGATTTCGGATGCAGAGGGCGTCAAAAGCCAAAACCGCCAAACGCCTGCCGGCCTGGAGAAATCGCATCCTGGATCGTTCTCGCTAGAGCGCTTCCTTCGGGGCGGGAAAAAGGCGGCGGAACTGCCGTTCGAGTCTGCCTCCCTCCGCATTAGGGGGCGGCTCGACTTCGTGAGCATCGCCGGCAAAGAAGTGACCGTATCAGATTTCAAGTCTGGGAAGGTTATCGGTCTCGAAGGCAAAGTGAACGATGAGACCTCCCGTCAGTTGCGTTTGTACGCACTCGCGATAGTCGAACTCGCACCCAAGAAGAAGCTGGTACTGCGAGTGGTGAGCAGAGGTGGAGAGTTTGTCGAGCATTTCGATGAAGAAACGAGGATCGAGACGTTGAAATGGCTGAGGGGCATCACGGACGTTCTCGAGGTCGGGGGACGGATGTCGGCCACCGACCTCGCGGTAATCGGCCCTCAATGCGCAAAATGCGATATTCGGCCGATCTGCCCCGCCTATCTCGATGCGATGGGTGAACTTTGGAAACGAGACGATACCCCTTTCGCGTTGCCGCTCGACACCGCCGGAACGGTCATGGATGTCCGAGGGCAGGGGGACGAGTATTCCTCCATCAAGATCTTCGATCGCGGCGGAAGGGTGGTAAAGATCCACAGGCTCTCTCGCGCGCGCGGCGTGGCGACGGACCAGACGCTGTGGATATTCGACCTCGCCTCGATCGAGGCGAAGATGCAAGCGACAGGATGGCGTCACCCGCGCAATTTTCACGAGATCGCGATGCTCCCGACCGAGCGCACGGCATGGACTATGCGCGCGTTCTCTTCCGGACGTTAATCTTTAGTTTTACGGATATGGGACATCAGCGCCTCGGCGAAGTCGGCTGGATAGTTCAAAGGACTTGCTTTCAGGCGCTCCCAAAAGCCTGAAGTGGCCCTGTAGGAGAGGGGACGCGGTTCATAGCGCAGGAAATCCTCGATCGACTTCACTTTTCGTTTCACGGGCCATTTCGATGTCGGCACGGCGAACCGCTCTCCTTTGTACCCCATCGCTGCGGCGGGCCACGGATCTGACTTTTGGAGGGATTCCAAATTCTCCGGGTTGGCACCGTGGCCGTTCGCGAGCAGATTCCCCAGCCATTCGGATACATTCGTGGTCACGGCGTTTCCGACCAGTCGCCAGCGAGCGCCGCGGGTTGTTTGCGATTCAGCCGGCTTGGTCCAGTCCACCGCGAAACCCTGGATACGTTCTGCGTCTCTGATGTCCGGAGTCACGATGGAGCCATCGCGTAGCCATATGGCGGGAGGTGACGGGATACCAAGCCCCGACCCTCCCTTCAGGGTCGGCAGGGCATGCGGAGCCCAGCCCAATCCACGGTTTCCTTCCGTCCAATAGAAGCCACAAGGGGGCCCCTCTTTCAAAGAGGCGGGTGCCTGCACGAAATGATGCTCGTACAGTTTTCGCCAGGGCTCCTCGTTCAATCCAGCTAGAAGAAAAACACGTTCGCGTCTTTGAGGAAGTCCGAAGGAACGGGTATCCACGGTTCGATACGCCCAAGAATAACCGAGACCCTCAAGACGGGATGTTATGTGCTGGATTGCCGCGCCACGATGCAAACGGAGCATGAAAGGCACGTTCTCAAGCAAGACCCATTGTGCCCGCGTCTTTTCAAGCAGTTTGAAAACTTGGCTTACGATTGAAGATTTCTCCCCTCGCATACCTCGGGTTGGCCCGACTTGGGAAAGATCCTGACACGGAAAACCAGCTGCGACAAGCTCGGTCTCTCGGGGCAGCTTCGGGATCAGGCGGATGTCTTCCTTGACCTCGATACCGCTGAAACGTGTTTTTAGGACCGCTCGCGCGGCTGGGTCGATCTCGCACAGGAACGCGATCTCGTGTCCGGCTCTCGTCAGACCAAGTTCGAGCCCACCGATTCCGGCGAACAAGCCCACGGTCTTCAGCCCGGTTCCAGCCCGCTTGCTCAATTCCGCCCCTTGCAGAATGTTGCCAAACGGGTGACCACGTCCGCGGGGTCAAAAAGAGCGCACTCCCAGAGGATCAACACCCGATATCCCATTTGCCGTAATTCCCAGCAACGCGCAGCGTCCCGCGCACGGTTTGCGCGCAGCTTGTCTGACCAGAAGTCAGCCCGCGTTTTCGGGACCCGATACTTCGCTGTGCTCTTCGTCTTCGGACAGTTTTTATGACCATGCCAAAAACATCCGTTCACGAAGATGGCCCACTTCTCTCCGCGGTTCGCGATGTCTGGAGATCCCGGGAGATCATCGTTGGAAATCCGGTAATGGATTCCTAGCTCGCGCAGCACTGTTCTGATTTTTAGTTCCGGCGCAGTATTCTTTTGAGCAACCGCGGCCATCATCCTCGATCGCGTCTGAACATCGACAATATCGGCCCTCTGTGCCTCCAGCTCATTGATCAGTTTTTGGCAAGGACTGCCCTGGTCCGATACTATTGTCGATCGCGCCATCGCCTCACTCTGTTTTTCGTTGTTCATTGTAGCCAGTTGCGAGATCCATACCGTGCTGCTCTCCCCTTGGTCGCCCTCCAAGTTTCAGTTTCGAACTGCTACTTGATGCGACGTACAACAGCACACACCGTGCAAACCGATGAGCGGTGTGTGCTTCCAGATGAACGCCTCTTGCTGATCGCCAGCGTATTGAGCTGATCGTGTTCTGAGCCGGTGGTTGCCATCCAGAAATTGTAAGCCACATACCTAATGACAAGTCCCCCTCCGTCCGCCAGTGTCCGGGCTGGCCTGTGGGGACCCAATCCAATTTTCCTCAGCGACGCGCACGAGGACCGCGCAATAATTCCGCCAGGATAGCCGCTGAAGAATCCACAAGTGCAACAATTGCCCGCTGGCCTTTCTCAAGTCCCTCCACTTGTTTGGCTACCGCGGCTAAGTTGCCATCGTCGCTTTCCATTGCACAGTTACACTCGACACGCAAGAGTTCGGTTTCCATTGCGTGTCGCACGAAGGCTTCCACGGAAATAAGGTTCTTGTGGGTGGCGGCAGTTTCGATCCGTTTGCGGATCGCATCAGAGAGTTCGAGCTTCAGTACCAAATTTGTCCCTCATACTGTAAGGATTGGGAGAGGCACTTCGGGACGGCTAAATGGCTCAAATCCGACAAATACCGAAGTATTGCGAGGTCCTTAGGCTGCGTTATCAATCGAAATGCCCCTCGTGGATCAAGAGGCGTTTGAAAATGCAATTCCCGGGAGACTACTGCCCTCGAAAAATTACTGACCCTTGTTGATGGGCGCACCTCGGTGCCGACGTCATCTTGCAATCGCTTCTGGATTCTTATCGCAATTATGGCGAGAGGCATAAATGATAACCTTTGCTATGTGTTGCGTAGCTATACAGTCGGGCTATCGGCTATTCAGATGAGCGTAGTCATGGGAATCAATGTCCGAGCCGTCTAACCGAATCTCTCAAGCCATTCGCCGCTTGCGGAAGGACAGCGGTATGACCCAGGTGGAGTTCGCCGCCGCATTAAAAGTTGCTCCCACCTCAATCCATCGATGGGAGGCAGGCACGGGCAGTCCCGAATTTGAAATGGTGGTGTCACTATGGTCTCTCGCTATTGAGCGGGGATCACCAACGTCTAGGGAGTTCTCCGAATTCCTGATTTCTCGCACCGACGCAATCCGACCGCTCTTCGACGCCAAGGAATTGCCAGAAATACAGGCACTCGATAAGGAGATCGCAGCATTGCCGGTGGAGCAGCGTCAACTTGCTTTTGCATTCGTACAGATGTTGAGGCAAAACACTGATGAGATCACAGACAAAATTATCCGTGTGATTCTGGAGCCCTGGACGCATAAGCGTCTCCGTAACCAGGAGCGTCAGTATCCGGGGCGCGGAAGAAAAAAATCGCCGGAAGTGAAGTGATGGCTTTGCCGCCACACACGGTACGTCAGAAAAAATTCTCCTATCTTAACTCTCCAGTATTGACGAGTTGATACTCGTGTAGTATAGTTCTCTCGTGGGCTTGAGTCGCATGTCCACACACACGGCGTGGCGGACAGTATGCCAGCGCTGCACTGGAGGGCTCTCGAATGGCAGCCAACAAGAACGCTCCGACTGTTTTCACCGTTTGTGAAGTTGCGAAGATTCTCAGAATCGGCAAAATCTCGGCCTACCAAGCAATCGCGCGCGGTGACATCCCGTGCATCCGAATCGGTAGGCGCATACTGATCCCGCGTCATGCGTTGGATCAAATTCTTACAGGATTCGCGCCGGTGCCGAAATCAGCTGCGTGACCGCTCCGCATTACATTAGTTAGCCATGAGAGGCCATGTTCGTGATTACGATCTGAAGAAGGGCGGCAAGCTCTGGGCTGCCATTGTTTACGAAGGCAAACGTGTCGCACGAAACGGGAAATTACGCGATTCGTACCGCTGGATACGCGGCTTTCGAACGCGGAAGGCAGCACAGACTCAACTCAACAAACTTCTTCGGACCATCGATGATGGCACGTACGTTGAGCAGTCGAAGCAAACTGTCGCAGAGTATTTGGATCGCTGGCTGACAACGGTTAAACCGAGCCTTGGAGACAAGACCTTTGAGCGTTACAAACAGCTAGTCGAGGTCAACATCAACCCAAGGCTCGGGCCGATTCAAATGTGCAAACTTCAACCAGTTCAACTCGCCGAGTTCTATACCTGGTCCAGCACGGCCGGAAACCGACGTACGGGCAAGGGCCTGAGCACGCAAACGGTTCTACATATTCATCGCCTTCTGAGTAAAGCGCTAAAACAGGCCGTCATGTGGCAATTACGCCCCACAAACCCCGCGAACGCTGTCCAAGCGCCTCGTCCGGTGCGCAAGGAGGTCAAAGCGGTGGAGGAAGATCGCTCAACTTTATTGCTCGGATCTGCCGAGAATACCGTTCTGTATCTTCCCATCCTGATGGGACTCTGCACCGGAATGCGGCGCGGTGAAATCCTTGGGCTTCGTTGGAGCGACATCGATTTTGAGAATTCCCGGCTGACCGTTAATCAGGCCCTTGGTCAAACCCGCGCCGGCGGGCTGAAGTTCAAGCCCACGAAAAACAAGAAATCTCATCGCACGATTGCATTGCCTGACTGCCTTATCGCCGCCCTGCTGGAGCATAGGGCGAATCAGGACAAGATCAGAAAATTGTTTGGGCCTGATTATCCGAAGTTCGATCTGGTTATGCCATTAGCGGACGGCACTCCCTGGGCTCCGGACGATTTCACCGACGCGTACATCGCCTTCTCGCGGCGCATCAGTACAAGAGACACCCGGTTCCACGACCTGCGACATACCCATGCTTCCGAGCTGCTGCGCAGGGGCATTCCGCTGAGAACAGTCTCGCAACGTCTCGGGCACGCCAATCCAACCGTCACGCTGAATATCTACGCGCACGTGATGAGCGGCGATGATGAAAGAGCCGCCGACACGGTCGACGAAATGATCAAGAAACAACTGGAGAAGAAAGGAGCGAAGAAGCCAAGATGACTCGCGCATTTGCACGGCATTTGCACGGAGCCCAAAACAGCCTTAACTGCGGACTTGCTGGAATTCAGCTAAGTCCTTTATTTTCTGGCGGTGAGGGTGGGATTCGAACCCACGGAACCCGTGAAGGTTCAACGGTTTTCGAGACCGCCCGATTCAACCGCTCTCGCACCTCACCGCATTATTGAGGAGTGTTCGCAATCGGGCTACTTTCTTCATAATAGCAGGAGCGCCTCTCGCCCCGCGCCGAAGCCGGAAAGCCCCACCAGCGGTGCTTCAGTTCAATAAAGGTCGACGAAAGAGTAACATAGATGGTTTAACGGACGCCTAATCGAATTGTTTTTTCGTACGAATTCTCCGACCCTGCCAGGAGTGTGTTGAGCTATGTGGATTGTTCGGCTTGCACTCCGCAGGCCCTACACGTTCGTCGTCATGGCTGTGTTTATTGCCGTTCTCGGCGGCATCGCGGCCTTTCTGATGCCGACGGATATCTTCCCGGAAATCGACATTCCCGTTGTCAGCGTTGCTTGGAACTACAACGGTATTTCTCCGGAAGAGATGGCGGACCGCATTATCACGCTGTCCGAACGCACCCTGACGACGACGGTTGACGATATCGATCACATCGAATCGGAATCGTACGGCGGCAGAGGGATCATTCACGTTTACTTCCACCCTGGCGCCGATGTCGCGAAGGCGATTGCCGAGCTTTCGGCCGTGAATCAATCCCAGCTCCGCCGCATGCCCGCGGGCATCTTTCCACCATTTTTGCTGCAATACAACGCAGCAAACGTGCCCGTCCTTCAGGTCGGCGTCAGCAGTCCGACACTGAGCGAGCAGCAACTCTTCGACCTCGGCTCGAACTTCATCCGCGTGCAATTGGCGACCGTGCAGGGCGCTTCACTCGCGTTGCCGTATGGCGGCAAGCAACGCCAGATCATGGTGGATCTCGATCCCGAGGCGCTGTACGCCAAAGGGCTTTCCGCGACCGACGTGACAACCGCTCTCGGTCTGCAAAACCTCATCGTGCCGGCCGGCACCGCGAAATTCGGTGATAAGGACTATCTCATTCGCGTGAACAGCAGTCCCCGGACCATCGCCGGCCTTAACGATTTGCCTGTCAAAACCGTCAATGGAACTGTCGTGTACATGCGCGACGTCGCGCAGGTGCATGATGGCTATGCCATCCAGACCAATATCGTCCGGCAGGACGGCATCCGCTCTACGCTGCTGACCATCCGGAAGAGCGGCCATGCGTCGACGTTGACTATCGTCCAAGCCGTCAAAGACACCCTGAAACGAATCGAGCCAACGCTTCCCAAGAATGTCGTACTGAAACTCCTGTTCGATCAATCGCTGTTCGTCCGTGCCGCCATACAAGGAGTTGCCCGCGAAGGCATCATTGCCGCCGTACTCACCGGTTTGATGATCCTGTTATTCCTGGGCAGTTGGCGCAGCACGCTGATCGTGTGTATCTCGATCCCGCTTTCCATCCTTGTCTCGGAGACAATGCTCTGGCTCCTGGGTCAGACAACAAACGTAATGACACTGGGCGGTCTGGCGTTGGCTGTCGGCATTCTTGTCGACGACGCCACGGTGGAAATTGAGAACATACATAGAAATCTCGGCATGAAAAAGCCGCTGACTCGCGCGATCCTCGATGGCGCCAGCCAAATCGCGGTGCCGGCTTTTGTCTCAACACTTTCCATCTGTATCGTGTTTGTTCCCGTGCTGATGCTCACCGGCGTCGCTAAACATCTCTTCACTCCTTTGGCGATGGCCGTCGTTTTTGCAATGCTCGCCTCGTACCTGCTATCCCGTACTCTCGTTCCGACCATGGTGCATTATCTGCTCCGGCCTGAATTGCAGCTCTATCAACAAGGAGAGGACGGGCACGCACACGGAGGAAAAGGGCCGATCTGGGCGGCTCACGGCAAATTTCACGGGGCGTTTGAGGCAATGCGGCAGAGATACCGAGTCCTGCTTGCATTGTCGTTGCATCGTCGCGCTCTAGTGATCGTCGTCTTCGCTGCTTTCGTATCGGTCTCGTTTTCACTTGCGTTCTTTGTGGGCCGGGACTTTTTCCCAACTGTGGATTCGGGCCAGATGCGGCTCCACGTGCGAGCTCCGGTTGGCACGCGGATTGAACAGACGGAGCGGGTATTCGCGAGCGTCGAGGCGAAAATCCGGCAACTCATTCCGCCTTCCGATCTGGATACGATGCTCGACAACATCGGACTCCCTAACAGTTCCATTAATACGTCGCTGGACGATTCTGGCATTATCGGTCCGGCCGATGGGGAAATCCTCATTGCGCTAAAAGATACTCGAATTGGACGGACTAAGGATTACGAGCGTCTCCTGCGGCGCGAATTGAATGAGAAGTTCCCCGCCGAAACGTTCTATTTCCAGCCCGCGAATATCACCAATGAAATTCTGAATTTTGGGATTCCGATGCCGATCGATGTGCAAGTGGTCGGACAGGATAAGAAGAACTATGACGTGGCGGTGGACCTGTCGCATAGGATCGCGAGCGTTCCGGGCGCCGTCGATGTGCATGTGCACCAGGAAGTCGGCTATCCCGAAGTGTGGGTAGACGTGGACCGGAGCAAAGCGGGCCAACTCGGGATGACGCAGCGCGATATCGCCAACAGTCTCCTGATCTCGCTGAGTGGTAGCGGCGATGTGGCTCCCACCGAGTGGCTGAATTTCGACAACGGCGTCAATTATATGATTGCGGTGCAGACTCCGCAATACCGGATTAACAATCTCGATGCCCTCAACCGTACACCGATCGCCGCGCCGGCGTCCAACAGCAATTACCTGATCTCGCCGCCGAGTGCGCTCGATGGAGCCGCCTATGGCAAACCCGGTTCGGTGCAACTTTTGCAAAATCTCGCGACTTTTCGCCGTGGATCGAGCGCCGCGGATGTGAGCCATTACAACGTTCAGAAGGTTTTCGACGTGTATGCGAACGTCGATAATCGCGATCTGGGCGGCGTCGCGTCGGACGTTTACAAGATTGTCCATGAGGTTGAATCCAAGCTGCCTCGCGCAACGCAAATCGTTGTTCGCGGCCAGGTTGAAACGATGGAATCTTCCTTCGTCAGGCTGGGTTTGGGGCTGCTATTCGCGATCTTGCTTGTCTATCTTCTGATGGTCGTGAATTTTCAGTCCTGGCTCGATCCGCTCATTATATTGATGGCGCTGCCCGGCGCGCTGGCCGGCATTTTGTGGATGCTGTTCGCCACGCAAACAACTTTGAATGTGCCATCGCTGATGGGTTCGATTATGTGTATCGGAGTGGCCACATCAAACAGCATCTTGCTGGTGACATTCGCGAATGACGAGCGTATCGACGGCAAGGACGCAATTTCGGCCGCGCTCTCGGCAGGCTACACTCGTATTCGGCCGGTCATCATGACAGCCGCCGCGATGATCATCGGTATGGCTCCCATGGCCCTTGGTTTGGGGGAAGGCGGGGAACAGAATGCTCCCTTGGGACGCGCCGTCATCGGTGGCTTGCTATTGGCTACATTTTCAACACTGTTGTTCGTGCCGGTTGTGTATAGCTTGCTTCGGAAGAACGCCCCAGTGCATATCGAGCGGGAAATCGATCATGAGGCCCACGAAGGCGAAACGGTGTAAGACACGAGAAGAATGGAACCCAGTCACACAAGTTCAGAGGACGAGTCCAAGCGGAAATCTTCGAAAGCCATAGCGTTGATCGCCTGCGTGTTAATCCTGTTGTTTGCGGCGATCTTCCTGCTAGGCTATCTACCCCGGCGCCAAAGGACAAAGGACATCGTGGAAGCGGCGCGGCGGGAAGCCCACGGGTTGCCGGTTGTGATCGTCGCCACCGCGCGCGAGTCGAGCAAAACTGTCGCTCTCGTACTGCCGGGCAACATACAACCAGTTACGGAAGCTCCCATTCTCGCCCGCGCCGAAGGCTATCTTGTGAAACGCTACGCCGATATAGGAGACCGTGTGAAGGCCGGACAACTGCTCGCTGAACTGGCTACGCCCGAACTCGATCAGCAGGTGGAACAGGCGCAGGCCACGCTGCAGCAGGTTCGCGCCGCGCTCGCGCAGGCAAACGCGAATTTGCAGGAAGCGAAAGCAAACGCAAATCTGGCACAGATCACTGCAAAGCGCAACAGTACGCTTGTGGCGCGCGGCGTTTTATCGAAGCAGGAAGGAGATCAATCGAACTCGACCTATCTCGCGCAAGCGGCTACCGTCCAGGCAGCCGAGGCAAACATTAATGCTGCGCAACAAAACGTCGGCGCCTCCGAGGCAAATCTTCGCCGCCTCAGCGAGATGCAAGGATTCAAGAAGGTGCGGGCCCCTTACGACGGCGTGATCACCGTTCGCGCCGTGGACACGGGCGCTTTGATCAATACCGGAAGCACTCTTCTATTCCGGATCGCTCAAACGAACACGCTCCGGATCTTCATCAACGTCCCGCAGGCGAACTACATGGATCTGCACGTCGGAGATCGGGCCGACATTAACGTGCGGGAATTGCCTGGATGCACGTTCAACGGGCTTGTGTCGAGGATCTCCGGCTCTCTCGATACGGGTACGCGCACTATGTTGACGGAAATCGAAATTCGTAATCGAGACAATACTCTCCTCCCCGGTATGTACGCTCAAGTGAAACTCGTTGTGAATCGGTCCCATGCACCGGTCATCGTACCTGGTGAAGCGGTTGTCACTCGCTCCGATGGCATTTTCGCCGCTGTCCTCGACGGCGATAACAGGGTGCATTTCAAGACCATCGATCTCGGGCGCGATTACGGACAGGAGGTCGAGATAGCTTCAGGCCTGCACGCCGGGGATCGAGTGGTGATCAATCCGAGCGATGAGGTGATCGAGGGCGTACGAGTAAAACCTACTCCGTACCATCCCGGTTCAACCGGGCGACCCGTGAAGGGCCAAAGCTAGCGAGATGTCAATTCTGCGCTTCCCGGCATTCGCCGCCAAGAAAGTAGTTCTCCGCGGAGGCGCTTCCGCCGTTTTGTGCGCCGCCGTTTTGAGCTTGCCGGTAGCGGCCCAACAGACCAGCCGCGATAGTTCGCGTGAACCGGGGATGCCGGCCTCTTCAGGCATGCGCCTCATGTCGCCCTATCGCGCCGCGCAGGTTTCGGGCGCGAGCTATGCCAATTCCGCTCGCACGTACGCCTTGATCAGCGCGGGCAACATGTATCTTTCTTTGCAGGACGCCATTGCGCTCGCTCTTGAAAACAATCTGGACATCCAAGTGCAACGTTACAATCCGATGATTGCAGGAACCGAATTGAAGCGCGCCAAAGGCGGCGGCCTTCTTCGTGGATTGGACTACAACATCCGCGAACTGCCACAGGGTGTCGGCGGGCCCGGCGGTCCACTGCTCACCACACTCGGCGCATCGGCATCCTTGAGTCAGGTGAGCGCGGCTTCCGCCGATCTCGCCGTTATCAACCAACAGGAAACCAATTTGTCGGTGCAGAGTGCTATTCCATATTCCGATGGTTCTCCCGTTCCCGCCTATGATCCATTCCTGGATTTGGCTGTCAACGCAAATCATACTTCCACGCCGCAGACCACCGCTTTCACGACCGGCACATATAATCTTCTGCAGAACCAAGTCTCCGGCGACGGTAGTTATGAACAGGGCTTTTCGACGGGCACGAATTTCAGTTTGAACTATGTCGCGAATCGCTACAAGACGGGATCTCTGCGCTCCGACTACAACCCTTATACGACGGGAAGCCTCGGCATCACGATTACGCAACCGCTTCTTCGGGGTTTCGGCATCGATGTAAACCGCCGCTTCATCCGGATTGCCGGGAATGAAGAGAAGATTGCGGATCTCGTCTTCAATCAGCAATTGATCACGACCGTATCGTCAGTCATCCGTCTCTATTGGGATCTTGTGAGTCTGCGCGCTGACGTCCGGGTGAAGGAGCAGGAGTTGGCGACGGCGCAGAAACTGTACGACAACAACAAGCAGCAGGTGGAGGTTGGCACCTTGGCGCCTTTGCAATTGAAACAGGCCGCCGCCGAAGTCGCACGCGCCAAACAGGACCTGATCAATTCACAAAGCCTGGTCGATCAGCAGGAGATTATTTTGAAAAACGTGCTCACGCGAACCGGCGCGAGCGATCCTTCGCTCGACAGCGTACACATCATCCCGCTCGATCACATTACCGTGCCGAAATCGGACAATCTTCCGTCTGTCGGCGCGCTGGTAGCGGAAGCGTTGAGAAACCGACCCGACCTTGCGCAAGCTCAAATCGAAATTGCGAATGCAGGACTGAGTCTGAAGGGGTCCAAAAACGAGCTGTTGCCTCAGCTCAATATTGTGGCGGGAGCCACCGACAATGCGCTTGCCGGGTCTGTAAATCCGCTTCCGCCAGTGGGCTCGCCGCCGGGCGCGCCGCGTTCGCCAGATCCATTCCTCCTCGGAGGGGCAGGCACGGTCCTCTCACAAATCTTCCAACGTAACTTCCCCGATTATGGAATTGGCTTCCAACTAAATATTCCGCTCCGGAACCGTGTCGCGCAAGCGGATGTCGCTCGCGATCGCCTTCAGGTGCGGCAATCCGAAGTGAGGCTGAAGCAGGCGCAGAATCAGGTTCGAGTAGAAGTGCAAAACGCGCTGGTGACCCTGGGGCGCGCTCGCGCCAGCTACGATGCCGCGGTTGAAACCCGCCAACTGCAACAAGAGGCCCTGGATGCGGAGCAGCAGCGCTTCTCGGTTGGACAGTCTACCAGTTTCTTCGTTATTCAATACGAGCGCGATCTCGCCCAGGCCCGCTCAACAGAGGTAATCGCCATGGGCGACTACGCCAAAGCCAAAGCGGCCTTGGACCGCGCGCTCGGCGCCACACTGACGTCAAACAACATTTCGCTCACCGAAGCGCGAACCGGTATTGTCAACCGCTCGCCCACTCCAATTCCGTCTGAGCGATAGCTGCTGTCGGCGCCTTGCCAAAGGGATTGATTAACGTACCCCGCGTCAGGGCACGCGGCATGTAATCAAGGCTATGCGCTAACCCGGCCGCAAAGCGGCTACTATTACCTACCGAGCCTTGATCGGATGCTCTTTACCGGTCCTGTAACTCTGTCCCGTTCTGACCGTTGGTTTCCTGTAACACGGAAACATGACGCCGAGTCGAACTGTTGAGCCGAAGGCCGTAATTGGATCGAAGCTACCGGCTTTTCACGCCGAGGTCAAACAACATGCGATGGCATTCTCAGATCCGGGGGGTGCGGCGAGCGTTGAAAGTCGTTTGCCTGAATGGACTGATCCTTCTTCCGGCGGCTTTCGCTCAAACAAACGTTCTCACTTACCATAACGACAACTCTCGTACCGGCCAGAACCTGACCGAGAGCCGCCTGACTCTCCAGAACGTCAACCCTACCAGTTTCGGCCGCTTGTTCACTCTATCGGTCGATGGAAAGGTAGATGCGCAACCGCTGTATGTGTCTGGCCTCGTTATGGCAAATCTCGGTGTTCGCAACGTCGTGTTCGTGGCGACCGAGCACGATTCGGTTTACGCCTTCGACGCGGATGCCGGCACAAAGCTGTGGTCGGTTTCCATGCTGGGCTCGGGAGAGACAACCTCCGACAATCGCAATTGCGATCAAGTTGTGCCGGAAATCGGAGTGACCGCTACCCCTGTGATCGATTTGAAAGCCGGCCCGCATGGGACGATTTATGTGGTCGCCATGAGCAAGGATGCGGCTGGCTCGTATCATCAGCGATTGCACGCGCTGGATATCGCCACGGGCACGGAGCAGTTTGGCGGTCCGGTCGAGATTCAGGCGAGTCTCCCTGGCAACGGCGATGAGGGCGCGAACGGAACGCTTGTTTTCGATCCAGGCCAGCACAAGGAGCGCGCTGCGCTTCTACTGTTGAACGGCATAGTTTATACAAGCTGGTCTTCACACTGCGACATTCAGCCCTATACGGGATGGACTATTGGCTATGACGAGCTGACGTTGCAGCAGACGAAGGTCTTTAATTTTGCGCCGAATGGCAGCGATGCCGCCGTGTGGTCTTCGGGAGCCGGCCCGGCGGCCGACTCGAACGGCAATATCTTTTTTCAGCTTGCCAACGGCTCCTTTGAGACAAATCTCAATGCCCAGGGATTTCCCAGCCTCGGCGATTACGGCAATGCATTCATTAAGCTGGCGTCCGGGAACGGACCGCTTCAGGTTCTCGACTATTGGACGATGTTCAATACGCTCAGCGAATCGAATCAGGACGAGGATCTCGGGTCGGGCGGCGTGCTGCTTCTGCCCGATGTGACAGATCAGACCGGGGCTGTCCGCCACCTTGGCGTTGGGGCGGGGAAGGACGCAAACATCTACGTCTTCGATCGGGACAACATGGGGAAATTCAATCCCAACGACAACAGCAGCCTGTATCAGGAGATCTCCGACGTATTGAGCGGCGGCGAATTTGGCATGCCGGCCTGGTTCAATGGAACTCTGTATTTCGGCGCTGTTGGCGATTCCATTCGCGCATTCAGCGTCACAAATGCGCGGTTATCGAGCACATCCACTTCGAATACGCTCAATGTATTCGGGTATCCCGGCGCTACGCCCAGCATTTCAGCGAATGGGGCGTCCAACGCCATCGTTTGGGCGGCGGAAAATAGCGATCCGGCTGTCCTGCATGCATACGATGCCGCCGACCTCGGCCGGGAGCTTTACAACAGCAATCAAGCGCCTGGTGGCCGCGATCAGTTTGGAACAGGCAATAAGTTCATCACGCCGACTATTGCCGACGGAAAGGTGTTCGTGGGCACGACGAACAGCGTAGGCGTATTCGGGTTATTAAACGGGCAGGGAAACACCGCTGGGGAACCGGCATTTACCGCGACACCTAATCCCATTCCTGTTTCGCGAGCGGGGAACTTGGGCGCAACGGTTCTCAATTGGAATGCTCCCAGCGCGACAAGCGTGGAAGTGAGGATTGGGAGTCCCGACGGCACACTCTTTGCTGCTGGCGGGACGACCGGATCCGTTTCTACCGGTGCGTGGGTCACCGACGGAATGACGTTCTATCTGCAGGACACGAGCGCCGGTAAGGCTCTGACGAGCAATAACACGGTCGCCACCGTCGTTGCTCATCTGGAAGTCGAGTCGGCAGTGCTTTCCGCAAATCCAAATCCGATTGTCGTTGGCCTGGGACAGTCGTTCGGCTCGACCCTCATTCAGTGGCAGGCGCCCAGTGCATCTAATGTTGAGATTCACCTCGGAGGCCCAGCCGGAAAGCTATTTGCAGCGGGCGGATCCAATGGGTCGGCGATGACGGGCCAATGGGTTGCGGATGGCATGGTTTTCTTTCTGCAAGACACGAGCGGTGGGAAGCCCCTTACAGTGGCCAATACGCTTGGAACGGTAATCGCTCACGTGCAGGATTCGGCGTTCTTTGCCGCGAGTCCCAATCCGATTGTTGTTTCCAACGGCGCGACCGCCGGATCGGCGCTAGTTGAATGGGATGCTCCGGCCGCAACTACCGTCCAAGTGCGAGTGGGCAGTCCGGACGGCGCGCTGTTCGCGGTCGGCCCTTCGTCAGGCTCCGCACCGACCAGTGCGTGGGTCACCGATGGGATGACTTTCTACCTGCAAGATACGACCGGAGGTAAGCCGTTGACCGCCGCCGGCACGCTCGCCACATTCGTGGCACACGTACAGAACTCACCGTTTTTCGCGGCCAGTCCGGATCCCATGCTGGCGCTCGATGGAACCGGTCTGAGCGTGACCGCTATCGAGTGGAATGCGCCTGCGGCCAGTAATGTCGAGATACGAATCGGCGCTCCGGACGGCGCACTATTTGCCGCGGGCAATTCTTTGGGAGTTGCAACAACCGGGGAGTGGGTGACGAACGGAATGGTGTTCTATCTCCAGGACGCTACTGGCGGCAAGCCGTTGACCAGCGCCAATACCCTGGCCACCTTCACGGCCTCCGTGCGGCCTTCGCAGTGAGGTGATGCCGCCGCGGCGAGTCTTGGTACTGTAACCATTCGACGCTCCGTCGCTTAGTTTTCCGTAACGCAGAAATATAACACCGAGTCGAACTGCTGGACCGAAGGCCGTAACGGTTACGAAATATCGCTTTCACCTAGAGGTCGACAGTATGCAATGGTGTTCCCGGATCCGATGGGTACGGCGTGCGCTGAGCGTCCTTTGCCTGAATGGACTGATTCTTCTTCCAGCCGCTTTCGCGCAGACAAACGTTCTCACTTACCATAACGACAACTCGCGTGCCGGCCAGAACCTGACCGAGAGCCGCCTGACTCTGCAGAACGTCAACTCTACCAGCTTTGGCCGCTTATTCACGCTATCGGTCGACGGAAAGGTGGATGCACAACCACTATATGTATCAAATCTCGCGATGCCGAACCTTGGCGTTCACAATGTCGTGTTCGTCGCAACCGAGCACGATTCGGTCTACGCTTTCGATGCGGATACCGGCGCAACCCTGTGGTCGGTTTCCATGCTGGGCTCGGGAGAGACAACCTCCGACATCCATAATTGCCAGGACGTGGTCCCCGAAATCGGAGTGACCGCTACTCCCGTGGTCGATTTGAAAGCCGGCCCGCATGGGGCGATTTATGTAGTCGCTATGACCAAGGACGCAACTGGCGCCTATCATCAGAAGCTGCACGCGTTGGATATCGCCACGGGCGCTGAGCAGTTTGGCGGCCCGGTCGAAATTCAGGCGACTCTGCCCGGCAATGGCGATGAAGGCGCGAACGGAACGCTAGTTTTCAATCCAGGCCAGCACAAAGAACGTGCTGCGCTTCTGTTGTTGAACGGTGTCGTTTATACGAATTGGTCTTCACATTGCGATTATCAGCCGTATACCGGATGGACCATCGGCTATGACGAACTGACGTTACGGCAGGCGAAGGTTTTTAACTTTGCTCCGAATGGAAGCGATAATTCCGTGTGGTCCTCCGGAGGAGGGCCGGCTGCCGACTCGAGCGGCAATATCTTCTTCCAGCTTGCTAACGGCACTTTCGACACAAACCTTAACGCGCAGGGATTTCCCAGCCTCGGCGATTATGGCAATGCATTCGTTAAGCTCGCGTCCACGGACGGCCCGCTTCATGTCCTCGACTACTGGACGATGTTCAATACGCTTAGCGAATCGAATCAGGACGAGGATCTCGGGTCGGGCGGCGTGGTGCTTCTGCCCGATGTGACGGATGCGACCGGGGCTGTCCGCCACCTTGGCGTTGGGGCGGGGAAGGATAAGAACATCTACATGTTCGATCGGGATAACATGGGAAAGTTCACTCCTAACGACAACAGCAGCCTCTATCAGGAATTGTCCGGTCAACTGAGTGGCGGCGA
The DNA here is from genome assembly GCA_000381625.1 of Bryobacterales bacterium KBS 96. GTDB lineage: Bacteria > Acidobacteriota > Terriglobia > Bryobacterales > Bryobacteraceae > KBS-96. The sequence continues at coordinate 2,094,404 of KB906767.1, read as the reverse complement.
ATTTGGCACGCCAGCCTGGTTCAATGGAACTCTGTATTTCGGCGCCGTTGGCGATTCCATCCGCGCATTCAGCGTCACAAATGCCCGGCTATCGAGCACCTCCATTTCGAACACGCTAAATGTATTCGGATATCCTGGCGCCACGCCCAGCATTTCCGCAAATGGCGCTTCCAATGCGATTGTATGGGCCGTGGAAAGAACCGATCCGGCCGTACTTCACGCATACGACGCCACCGACCTCGGCCGCGAGCTTTACAACAGTAATCAAGCGCCTGGTGGCCGCGATCAGTTTGGAACAGGCAATAAGTTCGCGGCGCCGACCATTGCGGATGGGAAAGTGTTCGTGGCTACGACGAGCGGCGTCGGCGTATTCGGCTTATTAAACGGCCAAGAGGCCGTCGCTACGAACACCAGTCTCTCGGCTTCGTCTGGTTCGGCGGTGGCCGGAACAGCGGTCACGTTTAGCGCCGCTGTCACGGCCACCTCAGGCGTACCGCAAGGGACGGTCACGTTTACCGAAGGTTCGGCAACGATCGGAACGGTCACGCTCGATGCGAACGGAGGCGCCACTTACTCTGCCAGCGGCCTGGCGCCCGGAACGCATTCCGTCGTCGCGAGCTACGGAGCTTCCGCGGGCTGGGCGGCAAGCCAATCGACGGCTGTCACTGTCACCATCACTAACCCGGTATTGTCTGCAATGCCCAACCCTATTCCTATTGCGCAAGCGGGCAGCTTAGGTGCAACAACCCTCAGTTGGAATGCGCCGGGGGCGGTTGTCGTTGAGGTGAGGATCGGTAGTCCTAACGGAACGCTTTTCGCGGCCGGCGGACCGAGCGGGTCGGCTCCCACCGGCCCTTGGGTCACCGATGGCATGATGTTCTATTTACAGGATAGGAGCGACGGTAAGGCTCTGACAGGCGACAATACTCTCGGTACGGTTATCGCTCATCTCCAATTTCAGTCGGAGGTGTTGTCCGCCAACCCGAATCCGATTGTCGTTGGCCCAGGAGAATCGCTTGGCTCGACACTTATCCAATGGCGGGCGCCCAGTGCGTCCACGATCGAAATTCATCTCGGAAGCCCTGATGGACCGTTGTTTGCCGGGGGCGGGCCCTACGGGTCCGCAATGACAGGACCTTGGGTTACGGACGGCATGACTTTCTTCCTGCAAGACACGAGCGAAGGAAAGCCGCTCACCGGAGCCAACACGCTTGGAACGGCGGTCGCTCACGTGCAGGATTCGCCCTTCTTTGCCGCGAATCCCAATCCGATTGTCGTTTTCGTGGGCGCCTCGGCCGGCTCGGCGCTCATCCAGTGGGATGCTCCCGCAGCAACCACGGTGCAAGTGCGCGTGGGCAGTCCGGATGGCGCGCTCTTCGCGGCCGGCCCATCGTCGGGGTTTGCTCCGACCGGCGCTTGGGTGACCGACGGCATGACTTTTTATCTGCAGGATACAAGCGGCGGCAAGCCGTTGACTGCCGCAGGCACGCTTGCTACGTTTGTTGCGCACGTGCAATCCTCGCCATTTTTCGCGGCCAATCCGAATCCGATGCCGGCGCTCGGCGGAACCGATCTGAGCGCGACCGCTCTCGAGTGGAATGCGCCCTCGGCAAGTAATATCGAAATACGAATCGGCACTCCGGACGGCGCGCTATTTGCCGCCGGGAGTTCGTTGGGATTTGCAACGACCGGGCGGTGGGTCGCGAACGGAATGGTTTTTTATCTCCAGGACACCACCGGCGGCAAGCCCTTGACTAGCGCCAATACGTTGGCCACCTTCACGGCTACAGTGCAGCCTTCGCAGTGAGCGCGCCCTGTCTGTTCACCGTTCTTAATCGCTTCCGGCGCCGATCTTGGCCGTAGACTGCGGTAAGCGATGACCCAATCCGTCAACGATCTGCGCAAGTATGTCTTCGACGGAATAACTCTGGCGCCAGTTCGGGAAATGATTCTGGAATTTCGAAACGTCGCTGATCCACCAGATGTGATCGCCGGTGCGATTGCCTTCGGCGTAGGACCAGTTCATCGGCCGTCCCGTTAAGCGTTCGCAGATCGAGATTGCCTCAAGCATGGAACAGTTTGAATACCGTCCTCCGCCCATGTTGTAGACCTCACCGGATCGCGGCGAGAGAAAGAACTGCCAGAATGCGTTGACCAGATCGTAGGAGTGGATATTGTCGCGGACCTGTTTCCCTTTGTATCCGAACACCGTATAAGGAGTTCCCGTAATCGCGCACTTCGCCAGATAGGAAAGGAAGCCGTGTAGCTTCGTGCCGGAGTGGCCGGGACCCGTGAGACATCCTCCGCGGAAACAGGCCGTCTTCATCCCAAAGTAGCGCCCATATTCCTGCACCATCAGATCGGCCGCGGCTTTCGAAGCGCCGAACAAGCTGTGGAGGCAGCCGTCGATGCTCATCGTCTCATCGATGCCGTTCGCGGCGAACGGATGCGATGGCTCAACTTCCCAGCGCGTTTCCTTTTCAACGAGTGGAAGGCGGTTGGGAGCGTCTCCGTACACTTTGTTCGTGCTCGTGAAGAGAAACACCGCATCGGGGGCAAACTGCCGCGTAAACTCCAACATCTGGAGCGTCCCGTTTGCATTAATGGTGAAATCGGTTAACGGTTCCCGGACAGCCCAATCGTGCGATGGTTGAGCCGCCGTGTGGAGGACAAGCGCAATATCTTTCCCGAAGCGCTCAAATACCTTCTTCAGCGCGTCTCCATCGCGAACATCGAGGTCACAGTGAACGTAGCCGGGAAGATCGCTTTTCAGTTGCTCCTGGCTCCAGCGCGTGCTAGCCTCGTCGCCGAAAAAATATCGGCGCATGTCGTTATCAATTCCGACGACGCTGAGGCCCTGGTTAGTGAAAAATCGCGCCGCTTCGGCGCCGATCAAGCCAGCGGATCCGGTAACTAAGGCGATTGCCATGGATTTCTCTCACTATAGCCCGCCATGTCAGTTTAGATGCCCTTTACAGGCACGCGACGTTTTAAGCAGGTAAATAGGAATAGCTTGTTCATTGCATACTCGCGGCTCGGCTCGAATTCACCTGCGCCGGTGCAGGCGAAGCGGTTTCGGCCGTTTGGTTGGCGGCGGATTGATAGAAATCGCTCAACTTCTTTGCGCTGATCGCCCAGTCCAGATGACTGTTGAAGAAGCTAACGGCTCCGGCCGCAAGACGGCTGTAGAGGTCTCGATCCTCCATGATGGTCCTGACGGCGTCCGCTATGGCCACCGCGTTCAGGTCGGAAACGATGTAGCCATGTTCGCCATGTTTCATGTAGCGCGCAATGTTCGACCGAGGAAGCACCACCGGCCTGCCTACTGAGAAGAACTCGGGCAATTTGCTGGGGAAACGATAATCGTTAAATTCGCCCGGTTGGCCAGGCTGCACCAGGACATCGGCCAGGGCCAGCAAAGGAGGAATGTCGCAATGGGGCGTCATCCCCAGTTCTATTGAGTGCCGCCGGGCCCACGTTTCATCAGGCCCCAGAAACGGACAATAGTCGCGCCCGGCTCGAACCAAGGTGGTCGAATGACCCTCGCGGTTCAAGATGGCGACGGCGAGATACAGACTTCGCATCTCGCGCGCATTGGCGCCATGTGTATTGCCCGTGTACACCAGCACCGTCGAATTGTTGGGAATGCCGTATCGTTTCCGTTCGCTCGCGCTTTGGCTTCGTGGCTTGAACAAGCCGCGGCTGGCGGACGGCCATAGTTCCATGATAGGTGGGCCCGCCGGCACAAATTCCGCTAGCCTATCGATGATTATCGTCACGCCGGTGGCGCTCCTAAGGAATTCGTTTGCCCGATGTGGATGCGAAAAAGAGGGAGGAATTAATCTATCCAAGTCTGCGGAAGAGAGCGCAAGTATCTCGGAAAGTGGCTTGCCGACGTTACGCGACAGTATGTGAAATTCATTATCTTCCAAGTGAACAAAAAGTTGGCTCGCGTAGCGTATCCTCACTGCCTCGCAAAAGCGCCGCACCACTTCCCTGGGTGTCCAGGCATGAATAATATCGGGACCGCCGCCGTTTGAATAGATCACTCCACCGGCTTCGGCGTCGGCGAAGTCTATCGTTTTCGCGGCACACGCACCCAGGCCGGCGACGGACTCCTTGTTCTTTGGGACGGCAATCTGACACTCGTAACCGAGAGCGATCAGCTCTTCAGAAATAGCGTGCACATGGGTCGCGCTGTTCGCCGTGAAGTCGTGATACAGAACAAAAAGAACGTTTGAAATCACGCCCCGACCACCCCTTGTAAGCAAGCGCTGTTCGGCGCTACTTTGCTCCCAAAAGTACATCAGTGATTACGATACCGCACCACTAAAACTTTAGTACCGGTTGATAATCTATAAAAAAGTCACAGTTTGTAGATGACCCAAGGAGACGTCTGTTTCACTGCGCCTGATATTCTCGTAAAGAGATTCCGGTCCTAGCCGGAGTCCGCATTTCACGATGCCAATCACCTCTCTGTACGTTCCGAGTGGAACGTTCCATCCGAAGCGGTATCGCCCCGGCGGCATTGGCAATTGGTCCGGCCATCTGCCATTTGCAAATGATCTGATTCGAAGCGTTCGCCCTCAATTACTTGTGGAACTCGGCACTCATTACGGAGAGTCTTATTTCGGTTTCTGCCAGGCCGTGTCGGAACACAATGTGCCGTGTGTCTGCTATGCTGTCGATACCTGGACGGGCGAGGCCCATGCCGGCTACTATGGCGAAGAGGTTTACGCCGAAGTCGAGTCGTACAATCGAGCCAATTACGATAAGTTTTCGTATCTTCTTAGGACGACTTTCGATGGTGCGCTCTCGCAATTCGCGCCGGATTCAATCGATATCCTGCACATAGACGGTCTCCATACTTACGAGGCGGTAGCTCATGATTTCTACGGCTGGCTGCCAAAGGTAAAGCCCGGCGGGATCGTCCTGCTTCACGACATCAAAACGCGCCACGGCAGTTTCGGCGTTTGGAAACTCTGGGATGAACTGAAGAACCAAGGTGCAACTTTCGAATTCGAACACAGTTGGGGCCTGGGAGTATTTCAGAAACCTGGTCTGTCGACGCGCGGCGAAGGCTTGCTGGGAATCCTGTTCGGCGATTCCGACGAAATGAAGACGCATCTGCGTCGATTTTATGCGCTCTGCGCCACTGAACTAGAGTGTCGCTGGAAGGCAAACAATCGGCTCGGGGGGTATCAGAATACTGCTCGCCTTCAGGTTTTTCTTCCATCCGATAATGGCTATCGCGAGGATGACAGCCATTCGATTGAAGTAACAATGGGCGAGTGGCAGCGGGTAGACATAGATCTGATATCGGGGCTAAAAGGATCTCTTCGTCTCGATTTGACCGACTGTCCGGCGGTGATAGAAGTCGCCGGCCTTACGATCCGGGCTCTGGTGAATGATGATATCTTGTGGGCGGCAAGTGGAAGCGATTTCTGCTCGTATTCGCTTGGTGGCACGATTGCCCCCCTTGGCTTAAGCGAGAATGGCAACGCATGTAGATTTTTCAGTTTTGGAACCGATCCTCAACTGATCCTTCCCGATCTTAGGCTTGATAAACTTGATCAACCTCTTCGGCTACAGGTCTGGTTGCGGGTTCGTCCCGAGTTCTCGGCCGTAGTTGCTCTGCTCGGCGCCGGCGCGGATGGCTCCATGAACGCCGAAGAAGTTGAATCCACTCCGCACACGGGTGTTGCCGCGCTGAAACCCGAACCGGTTACGACCGGGGCAGAGCGCGGCGCTGCACCAGCCAAGCAAACCACGGATGACGGCGCCAATATTGCTGGCGAGGTTGCCCGGGTAATACAGGAACGGGAATCTCTAGCTGCCGAGCACGAGGAACTTCTTGCGGAACACAGCAAGGCTCGGACGCAAATCTTTCTTTTCAAAACCGAGGCGAAACAGGCCAGGAAAGCATTGGAAAGCACTCGTTCGGAGTTGATGCAGGTACGAGTCTCGTACGATGCGTGCCGGACGGAGCGATTAGAGTTGGAGAATGCGGTGCAGAGCTTGCGAAGCGTTCTGGCGGAACGGGAAGTTTCAATCGAGCGAATGCATGCCGCGCTTGCGGAGAAAGATGCCGCGCTTGCGGAGAAAGATGCCGCTATTCAACGGCTGGAAGCCGCTGTCCATCAGTTGTCTAGTTGCCGTTCCATGCGCGTCACTGCTCCGATGCGCGCAATCGGTCGTTTATTTAAAAGATGGTGAGTCCGCGTTTCAAGTACTTCAGAAGCCAATGGCTCGGCATCCCTCGCCAAAAAAGCCCCTCCGGCCCGCGTGGGTTGGAGGGGCTTTTTCCGATTGTTTAAGGCTTACTCGGATTTTTCCGCGCCGGCCTTCAACTTCTCGCGCTGTTCTTTTAGAATCGCCTTGCGGCTTAGCTTGATTTTGTTGCCTTCGAGGGCCAGCACTTTCACAAGGATCTGGTCGCCCTCATTCAACTCGTCGCGCACGTTCTTGATGCGGCTCTCCGAAATCTCACTAATGTGGAGAAGGCCGTCGGTTCCCGGGAAAATCTCGACGAACGCGCCAAAATCGGCGATTCGCACGACTTTCCCTAAATAGGTTTTCCCGACTTCGGCGACTGCGGCGATATCGGCCACCATCTGCAACGCGCGCTTGGCGGACTCTCCATCGGAAGCGAAGATGTTGACCGTGCCGTCGTCATCCACATCGATCTTTACGCCGGTCTGCTCGACGATTCCCTTGATGATTTTGCCGCCAGGGCCGATCAGCTCACGAATCTTATCAGTCGGAATCTTGGTCGTGTAGATGCGAGGTGCATACTTGGACAACTCGCCGCGCGGCTCCGAAATCGTCTTGATCATGACTTCGAGAATTTCCAGCCGGGCCTTCTTCGCCTGCGCCAGCGCCTCACGCATGATCTTCGTCGTTACGTTCGGAACCTTAATGTCCATCTGCAGGCCGGTGATGCCCTTTTTGGAGCCCGCGACCTTGAAGTCCATGTCGCCGTAATGATCTTCGGCGCCCGCGATATCCGTCAGAATGGCGTAGTCGTCGCCCTCCTTGACGAGGCCCATGGCGATGCCGGCCACCGGAGCTTTGATTGGAACGCCCGCATCCATCAGCGACAGCGTGCCGCCGCAGACGCTCGCCATCGAGCTGGACCCATTGGATTCAAGAATGTCGCTAACCACGCGGAGAGTGTAGGGGAAATCCTTCTCGTCCGGAATCACGGCCGAGAGAGCACGTTCGGCAAGTGCGCCGTGCCCAATCTCGCGACGTCCGGGCCCGCGCATAAATCCAACTTCACCAACGCTAAACGGGGGGAAGTTGTAGTGAAGCATGAAACGCTTGGAGGTTTGCGAAGGGTCGAACATCTCGATCCTTTGCTCGTCGTCCTTCGTGCCAAGGGTCGCCGTGACCAGCGCTTGCGTTTCGCCGCGGGTGAAGATGGCGGAACCATGGGTTCGCGGCAGTACACCGGCTTCGCACCAGATGTGACGAAGTTCATCGAACTTGCGCCCATCCGGACGGCGGCGTTCCTTCAACATCTCGTCGCGGAAGATCCGCTCTTTCAGCGCGCTGAACAGCTTTCCTGCTTCTTCCTGCTCCTCTTCGGCGAACAGTGCCACGCTCTTCTTCTTGGCCTCGTGGACGCGGTGATAGCTGTCGAGCTTCTGATATTTCTTGGTGTCCAGCGCATCCGTCAGTTCCGGCCGGATGAAATCGGCGATCTTTTTCGCCATTTCCTCGTTCGGCTTTGCGGGTTCATACGCCCACTTGGGCTTGCCCGCTTTCTCCACCAGTTGCCGGATGCCGGCCACTATCTTCTTGCAGCAGTCGTGACCGTAATCGATGGCCTCAACCACCTGCTCTTCGGAAACTTCGTTAGCCCCGGCTTCCACCATTACGATGCCGTCATCGCTGCCGGCCACCATAATGCTGAGATTTCCGTTGTGAATCTCGTCGTAAGTAGGGTTTGGAACAAAAGCGCCGTTGACGAGTCCTACACGGACTCCAGCCAGCACGTGGTGAAAAGGGATATCGGAAATCGCCAGAGCGGCGCCTGCGCCGACAATAGCGAGCGGCGCGGGATCGTTCGTCGGGTCCGCTGAAAGGACCATTGCGATCACCTGCGTCTCGTTGCTGAAACCTTCGGGGAAAAGCGGACGGATCGGACGATCAATCAGCCGGCTGGTAAGCACTTCCTTCTCCGAAGGCCTGCCTTCCCGTTTGATAAAGCCGCCCGGGTATTTGCCTGCCGCGTACGTGTATTCGCGGTAGTCCACCGTAAGCGGGAAAAAGCTCGCGCCGACCTTGGGTTGCTCGTTGGCGCAGGCCGAGACGAGCACGACCGAGTCGCCCGAGCGGACAATAACTGAACCATTAGCTTGCTTCGCGAGCTTTCCGGTTTCTAATGTGATCTTCGTGCCTTGAAGATCGATCTCAACTGTATGAGTCATTTCATCTTCCTTGATGCATGAATGCCGGGCAGCTTACTGCAAAACATCCAAATCCAAGGGATTAAGTGGGGACTTAGAGTCTGGAGAGCCATTCCACTCAAACCGAGCAAAATGGCGGGTGAGGGGGACCGTTCACCGGAACGGCGTTGCGCGGGAATACGACCTGCGCGCCCGAGAACCGCTTCTAATGGCGTATGCCAAGGCTCTGTATCAGCGTTTGATACCGCTGAGGATTACGATCCTTGAGATACTGGATCAACTTCCTGCGCCGCTTTACCATCGTCAGCAGCCCACGCCGCGAGTGATGGTCTTGCTTGTGCGCCTTGAAGTGTTCCGTTAATTGCAGAATGCGCTGAGTCAACAGAGCAACCTGAACCTCTGGCGAGCCGGAATCCGACTTGTGGATTCGGTACTTCGCGATCATCTGGGATTTTTCTTCCGCCGCCAGCGCCATGCCGAAAACGATACTCCTCGTCTTTACCTTAATCTCTCGTGTTTATACGCTTCCTAGGGTAACACAATCCAAGTCTCAGCCGAATTTGAAAAAAGATCTAATCTTCTGGCCGACGCCCGACGATCACTACTAAAAGATGTCGGATAGCACACTCTCGCAAGGCGAAATTGGCCGTAACCATCGGAATCAAAGGGAAAGACGAGGCGAAAACGATCGTCCAAGTACGATTGAGCCGTACGATTTCCGCCGTCCCGACCGGATCGCGAAGGAGCAACTGCGGTCGATCCACCTTTTGCACGAGACATTTGCCCGAGCGGTTGCCTCAAGCCTTTCGGCATTCCTTCGTTCCTATGTCTTCGTCAATCTGGCTTCAGTGGAGCAGCTTTCCTTTGCCGAATTCGTCAAATCATTACCGTCGCCGAGTTGCATGGTCTCGCTAGGCCTCCGTCCTTATGAAGGTAATGCCGTCCTTGAGCTTGGCCACTCGCTTGTCTTCCCAATCTTCGAGATGCTGCTCGGTGGCACGGGGAAGAACAGCGCGAATATCCATCGTGAAATCACCGAGATCGAGAAAAGCATTCTTGACAGCGTTTTCCGGGTGATTCTCCAGGAACTCAAGTCCGCCTGGCAGGCGGTTACGTTCATGGATTTCATCATTGAAAGTCATGAGACGGAGCCTCAACTGCTTCAAATGCTGGCTCCGAATGAAGCGGTGGTGGCCGTCGGCCTGGAAATGCAAATCGGTGAAAACAGGGGCGTCATGAACATTGGAATACCATCGATTATTGTGAAGATGCTCCGCCAAAAGTTCGATCAGCAATGGACTGTTCGGAAAGGGCAATCCACGGACAGCGAACACGCCCGCATTTTCAAATTATTAAAGCCGGCTTGTCTCCAGGCGGATGTCCGTCTGACCGGTCCCACCGTGCGTCTGGACGATCTCTTGCGAATAGATGTGGGCGACGTTTTGACATTCGATCATTCGACGGCAAAGGAACTGAAGCTCCAACTTAACGGCAAAACAAAGTTCCTGGGGCATGTTGTCGCAAACGGCGGAAAACGTGAATTTCAGATCGGGGCTGAATCGCGGAGCGCCGAGTGAAACAGACCGCCCACCTCCGGACGGCTCAGCTCAGCGAAAGTGTACGGCAACTTCGGCTGCGTAGCGGTGATAGTCCGAAAAATAGATCGTGTTCCATTCATGGCGGTAGCTGTTCGCATAGCTGACGTCGTACCTGCCGCTTCCGGGCAGTAGAAATTCTCTGCCGTCAAGGACTGTGTGTGCAAAGTCAACGCTCCAATTGACTTCGGCAATGTGTGTTGCATCAGGCATCGACGTGGCTCTTCGAGTAATCCGGAGGACTTCAGCGCTCGCCGGATCTATCCACACTTCGCCACGAAAGGGAATCGTGTAATGCTTCGAGCCCAGTCTGATGTCCCATGGGCTGTTGATCGTGTCGAAATCGGACATGTAAATGAACGCCAGCTTGCCGTTCAACGCGCGCGGTGCGGCGAAGCGCCCTTCATTCACACTTGGAATCTTGGCGGCTTCGCGGAGGAGCGTGCAAAATTCACCTTCCGACCAAGCGCCTTTGACATCCGAGATCCTTTTCAGGATGCGGTTGTTCTGGCGAATGTCCACATAGCGCTCTTCGCCATTTTCGAGGACTACCGAGGACGTGATGACGTCCATTCTCTGCTCCGCACTGGAGCCAAGCTTGCCCTTGAATCTCTCGATGCGCTCCCGGCATGTAAAGTTCACGAGGTCGGCATAAGAGCGGTCCGCTTTTTCACGGACTCGGGCCGGCAGCGTGCTGCCCCCTTCACCGTCGCTCTCCGGGGTGGAGGAAACCGCCGCGACTGCTCCATCGGTTTCATCGCCGGCTTTAGGTTGACCGTCGCCATGGAGGGATAAGCATGCTATCGCCATCACGGAGCAGGCGATCAATCTGACCGTAGCAAGTCCGATCTTCATAGCTGTGCCTCCTGAGCCAGCACGTGATGCTCGCTGGATTGCGCCGGCGATGCTCTCGAGGCGGAGCGCCTCAGCCATTCAAAGCCATCGAGCATTCACAGCTACTTCATCGGCAGCCCGGACGGGGTTTTAATTCGATGCGTGGATCGCCTAGGCATGGGCCAGGGCCGCTCGGGTGTCCGGCGTCAGTAGCGTGATACGTTAGTTGCTGATTGCCATGGCGTGGTTTACCCGGCAAAAGCCGTCCGTCGAAGACACACCTGCCGATGCGGAAAAGAGTGTCCGCACCGAGGGGCTTTGGCAGAAATGCGAGAAGTGTTCGCAGCCCATTTGGCGGAAAACACTTGAAGAGAATTTGCTGGTTTGCACCAACTGCGGCCATCACTTCCGGATCGATGCCACGGCGCGGCTGCGCATGCTGTTCGACGAGGGCAAATACGAGGAGCACGACGCAGGTCTAGTTTCTAACGATCCGCTCGGATTCGTCGATTCCAGGCGGTACCACGAGCGGCTCGATTCCATGCGTAGCGCTACAAATCTGCCGGACGCCGTGATCTCCGCTACCGGGCTGCTGAATGGCCGCCGTGTTCACATTTGTGCTCTTGAACTGAAGTTTATTGGCGGATCCATGGGGGCCGTTGTCGGCGAGAAGATCACCCGCGCGATCGAGCGTTGTATTACGGAAAGAATTCCGCTTGTCATCGTTTCAGCCTCGGGCGGAGCGCGCATGCAGGAGGGCGCCATTAGCCTGATGCAGTTGGCGAAGATTTCGGCGGCGCTGATGAAACTGGACGAGGCCCGGGTGCCCTATATCAGCGTAATGACGGATCCAACAACCGGCGGCGTCACCGCCAGTTTCGCGATGCTCGGCGACATGAATGTTGGTGAACCGGGCGCCTTGATTGGCTTCGCCGGCCCGCGCGTCATTGAGCAGACCATTCGCCAGAAGCTACCCGAAGGCTTTCAGCGTAGCGAGTTCCTGCTCGATCATGGCTTTCTCGATGCGGTCGTCAAACGCACCGAGTTGAAGAACTTCCTCGACCGAAGCATTCGATTCCTTGCCGACTAAGGCCGGGCGCCGGAGGCTGGGTTCGGCCCGGCTGAGCTAAACCCGAAGTTCGTATCCTTGCGCTTGCATGCGGTCGATAATGCGCCCGCGGATCTCGCCGAACTCTTCATTCGTCAGTGTATGGTCGGTAGCGCCGACTTCAAGACGATACGAAACGCTCTTCTGGCCTTCTTCGAGCGGAGCGCCCGCATACTGCCGTACGAACTCGATGCAAACCAGCGCTTCCCCCGCCAGACTCGCAAGCTTATCCTGAATTGCTGCCACTGGCTGCTGCAGTTCCGTGACTACCGACAAATCGAATCCGCTCGTCGGATACTTTCGAACCGGCCTATATTTTATGGGACGATCCGCGAGCGCTTCTGTGGCATCCAGGTTCATATCAAACAGGGATGCCCGCCCTTCGACGCCGGCTTCTTGCAGCAATAATGGATGCAACTCGAATAGGCGGCCTACTATGCGACCTCGCCACTCGATCTCGGCGGCCCGCACAGGGTGCTCGTACGCCTTCGCCGCGGCAGGAGTCAGCCGTGCGCCCGGCAGCAGGCATTCTGTCACGCGCTTCAGCTCGAAAAAATCTTGCTCATCCGCATGCGCTCCATAGATGACGGCGGCTACATGTGTCTCTTCGCACGGTAGCGCGCCGCCATCGTTCGCTTGAATCTCGCGGCCAATTTCAAAGAAGCGGAAATCGCGAAGATGCCGGGTGTTGCTGACGATGTTATCGAATACGCCCGGTAGCAGACTCCGGCGCATGTGTGTTAATTCAGAGGCAATCGGATTTGCCACTGCGATGTGATCTTCCACATTCATGCCGAAGCGCCGCAGTTGCGTCTCGTTCACAAACGAGTAATTGTAGATTTCCGTTAGCCCCTGCGCGGCCAATTGCGACCGTACCTGCCTTAGATAAATCCGCATCGGGTTCGCCGGCGGGGTCACGGCGGCTAGCAGGGGCGCGACCGGCGTAATTTCGCCATATCCGACTATCCGCCCCACCTCCTCGACCAGATCGTCTTTGAGCGAAATGTCCTTTGTCGCACGCCACGAAGGGACTTCCACCATCAAATTTCCAGGGCTCGCCTGCTGCACTCCGAACCCGAGCGACTCCAGAATTTCGCGAATGCGCGTATGGCTGAGTTCCTTGCCCAGTTTCCGCGTAACGAAGCTCACGGGCAACTCAATCGGCTCTGAAAACTTCTGCTTGGCGCGATTATCGGCAATACCGCCTATTCCGCGGATGCCGGGCGAGACAAGCTTGAGCAGTTCCATCGCGCGCGCCAAGCCGCGTACGGTATTCTCAGGGTCCAGCGACTTCTCGAACCTCATGGATGCATCTGTGCGTAATTTGTGCTTTGCCGATGTCAAACGCACGCTTGAGGCGTGGAAATTCGCGCTCTCCAGCACAACTCTGCTTGTAGCTTCCGAAATCGCGCTTTCGGCTCCCCCGATTACGCCCGCAATGGCGATTGCTCCACTACTGTCCGCGATCACCAGGTCTTCCGGGCTAAGCTGGTAAGTTTCGCCATTCAGCGCATTGATCGTCTCGCCCTCAGTCGCCCGTCGCACGAAGATCGTGTCGCCTCTTAGCTTGTCGGCATCGAAAGCATGCATGGGCTGCGGCAGTTCGGCAAGAATATAATTCGTTACATCGACAACGTTGTTAATCGGATTGATTCCAATTGATTGCAGTCGAGCCTGCAGCCACAGCGGCGACGGTTCGACCGTAACGTTGTCGAGCGTGAGAGCGCTATATCTCGCGCACAATTCGTAATTCTCAATTTCCACCGAGAGCGTCGTCTCTCCCCGAGGTAAGTCGCCTAGTTTTACTGGATCGATCAGCTTCCCGGCAGTAATCGCCGCAACCTCCCTTGCCATGCCGTAATGGCCCCACAGGTCCGGCCGGTGCGTCAGGCTCTTGTTGTCAATTTCGATGATCCAGTCCGGCGCCAATCCTGGCAAGCTCTGGCCGGGACCCGCATCGATTTCGAGCAGGCCGCTATGGTCGCGATTTATGCCCAGATCGTCACCGCTCGCCAGCATGCCTTCACTTTCGATGCCTTCAATAGTGACGCGGCCGATCTCCTTATCTCCGAGTTTTGTGCCCGGCGGAACCCACGCGGCGATCATATTTCGCCTCACGTTCGGAGCTCCACATACTACCTCGTGCTTAACGCCTCCGCCGCTCTCAACGACCACGCGTTTATTTTTACCCCTGGCAAGCGGCTCAATAGATACGACGCGGACAGCCACCACTTTGGCGAACTGCTCTCCCCATGGCTCGATGCCCTCGCATTCAGCCGTTTTCGTCGTGATCAAGTGTTCAAGATCGGCTGGCTTCGCAGCCAGATCGCTTACCATTTCACTCAGCCATCGATAAGAAAATTTCAATCTCTATACCTCAATGTGGAGACATCTCTCGTCTGCAAGGGAATCTCAGTCAAAAATTGTATCGACGATAAAACAGAATGTTTAGGGGCGGGCATGCCCGCCCTGTTCGTGCGCCGCGTCATTGTGATTCATGGTGGGGCAGATGCTTCGTCTGCGCGCGACCCATGGTCGTACTCTTCGGATATTGTGAATATCGAGGAGCCAGCCGAAGTGACTGGGCGGGAACATAGGTACACCTTTATCTTTATCCGGACATGAAGTGATTATAAGGGGACTTCTTCGTACGTATGGAAATGTGGGAATCACATAGCATTTCCGAAGACGGCCGGAAGGCGTCCGCTTCCCGACTGCCGCGGGGAATGCAACTTGTTGACGAACAGAACCGCGAGCGTCCAGCGAGGCGGCACGGAACACCCGAGAGAGCGGTACGAACGCACTAGACCAATTCGATATAAGCGCCTATTCCGCGATTCTGTGGAACCTGATCGGAAAGCGAGCGGCTGAAAGCGCGAAACAGGCCGCGGCCAATCGCATTAGCAAGTGGGGTAGCGATCGCGGAAGATTTCAGTGCGGCGAACCATTTAGATGCCGCTGTTTTTGACTGAATAGCTACTTTTGTCTCGCTTTTAAGAAGAGACTTCGCACGGAGTTCCCTCAAGCACGACTGCTCGAAGCTGTTCGGCGATATATTCCTGATCTGCCATGGAAAGATCGTGATATAGCGGCAGAATAATGGCCGTCTCCTGCGCCCGCTCGCTAGCTTCTAATTTGCTGGGCGAGCGCCAGGGCTGCTGTCGGTAAGCCGCCTCCCGATGCGCGCACATAATTCCTCGCCGGGTCGAAATTCCGCGATCCAGCAGTATCTGCATCGTTTGTTTCTGGTCGCAACTCTCCGGAAGACGAATGCAGTAACTTTGCCAATTGCTACGCGCCCACTGCGGTTCTACCGGGGTGATCAGTCCAGGTACGTCCGTAAGCAGGCTGGAATAGCGGCTCGCCAGTTCGCGGCGGCGGGCGATAATGCCGGGCAGCTTCTTCAATTGTTCGCGGCCTACGGCCGCCTGGATGTCTGTCATGCGGTAATTGAATCCAAGCTCAGGGTAAGTCTCAAAGATGACCTGATTGGACGCGTGCCGCACGGTATCGGGCACCGACATGGAATGCTGGCGCCACAATCGGAATTGCTTATCCCAGTCCTTGTGCCTGGTTGTGATCATGCCGCCGTCTCCGGTCGACACCAATTTTCGCGGATGGAACGAGAAACAAGCCGCGTCGCCGTGAGGCTTTCCGATCCGCTCCCATCGTCCATTCCAAAAAATTTCGCTGCCGGCGGCGCAGGCCGCATCCTCAATCAGCGGCAGACCATGGCGCTGGGCAATCGGCTTCAGCTCGGCCATGTCGCATGGCATGCCGACCTGATGGACACAAAGGATCGCTCGCGTGCGGCCGGTGATCGCCGCCTCGACGAGATTTGGGTCCATGTTGAAAGTTGTCGGGTCGATGTCTACAAAGACCGGAACGCCGCCGCAATAGCGAATGCTATTCGCGGTGGCGATATACGAGTGACTGACCGTTACAACCTCGTCGCCAGCCCGCACACCGGCCGCGAGCAGCGTCAAGTGGAGCGCGGTCGTGCAATTCGAAACAGCACATGCGTGCGGAGCCGCGACTGTTTCGGCGAATTCTCTCTCGAACGAAGCTACCTCGGCCCCTTGCGTAATCCAACCGGACAGAATGACACGGCTGGCGGCCTCAGCTTCGCGCTGGTCGAGAGAAGGTTTGATGATCGGGATCATGAATCGGTCTCCACACGGCTCTAGGCGGTGAGCGCGGCGGGCTGCAACGATTCTTCGCGACTCCACCACTCCACGAGACGGCTAAGCCCTTCGTCCAGCGATACACGCGCCTTGAAGCCGAGCAAACGCTCCGCCTTCGCGGTATCGGCAAGCCTGCGCGATACAGGATTCACCTTGCGCGCGGGTCCGTACTCCGGTTGGCGCGAACAACCCATGACGCGGCCGAGCGCGGCGGCGAGTTCATTCAGGCTGGTTTCCGTTCCGCTCGCCACGTTGAAGACTTCATCCGAAACATTGGCTTTCGCGGCCAATAAGTTTGCGCGGGCAATATCTTCTATGAAGGCAAAATCCATCGTCTGCGTTCCGTCTCCCAAGATCAGGCACGGCTCGCCTTTCGATAGCCGGCCCATCCAGCGAATTAGAACTTCCGTATAGACGCCGTGTATATCCATTCGCGGGCCATAAACGTTGAAATACCGGAGCGCCACGTAATTGAGGCCGTACATATCGTGAAAGCTGCGGAGCATTCCTTCGTTGAAAAGCTTGGCGGCTCCATAAAAGGTCCGGTTATCGTAGCCGTGATGTGTTTCCGGCGTGGGGAATTCCTCGGCGAGGCCGTAAACGGATGCCGAAGATGCAGCAACCACTTTTTTCACCCGAGCGGCTACCGCCGCTTCCAAAACGTTGAAGGTTCCGGTCGACAGAACGTCGAGCGCAAGGCGCGGGTCCTCAGCGCATTGGGTAATCCGTATCGCCGCCTGATGAAACACAACATCGATGCCTCGCATCGCTTCCGCCATTAGCGCCCGGTCCCGTACGTCACCTTCGATGATCGTGACTTTTCCGCTTGCCGTGGCATTCGCCAGATTGTCGAGGCGGCCGCGGGTGAAATTATCCACCACAATAATTTCGTCCAGGCCATCTCTGACAAGCAAATCGGCGATGTGCGATCCAACCAGACCAGCCCCGCCGGTAATCAACGCGCGTTTAAAGTTCATAATTTTCTTTTTGTCCTTCGTATCCATCCCGCCAGCGTATGAATTTGGCAGGAACGCCAGCGACAATTGAAAACGCCGGCACATCGCGGGTCACCACGGCGCCTGCCCCGACAATGCTTCCCTTCCCGACCGTGACACCCGGCAGCAAAATAGCTCCCGTGCCGATGTCAGCCCATTCCTCTACCTTCACCGGACGAACCTCCAGATCGGTTTCAATGATCGGCACATCGACAGGTAACCCCGTATGCACGGAGCCGAGCACCTTCGCGCCGGGCCCCCATCCGACGTGATCTTCGAGAACCAAATGACGAGCGTCGAAATAGGCCTGGGGACCAATCCATACACGATTTCCGATCCGCGTCGTTCCGTCGAATCTGCCCTGGATGTACGTCTGCGCGCCGATGAATACTCCGTTGCCGATCTCGAAGGTTTCAAGATGTTTGAAGCCGACGGCCGCGCCGATGCGTACTCCGCTGCCGAATTTTCTGGCGATAGATCTCCAGATCGCGCGACGCATTACGGCATCAAGTTCTCCTTCGCCGTTCGAGAACCGGTGATACTGCTCGATGAGTGCTTCGGAACTATAGGTGGAGCTGAGATGCCCGGACAATCCAACTTCAAACAACGGGTCGGGCACAATTTCGCGCCTGCCGTGCACCGCAGTCAGGCTGCGGATCCCGCCGTTAGGATTGATAGACACTGCTGTACTCTGCAATTGCCTTCCCGACGGCTTCAATCTGAGACTCAGCCAACTCCGGGAACATCGGTAGCGAAAGCTCCTCGGATGCAAGCCGCTCGGCAACGGGAAAATCGCCAGCCTGGTAGTTTAGATCGCTGTAAGCGGGTTGCAGGTGGACTGGAATGGGATAGTGAATGCCGGTCTGTATGCCTTGGGCCTCCAGCGCCTCCATCAGTTCGCGCCTCTGCGGAGTCATTACCCCGTAGACGTGATACACATGCCGATTGCCAGGCGCTTGTTTCGGCAATTGCAGACCGGAATCTGCAAGGGCAAGGGAGTAGAGTTCGGCATTGGCGCGGCGCGCTTCGGTCCATTTCTCGAGATATCGAAGTTTCACTCGCAAGATGGCCCCCTGGACTCCTTCCATGCGGTAATTGAATCCCTTCAAAACGTGATGGTATTTTTTCTCAGCGCCCCAGTCGCGCAGAATTCGGATGTGGCGGGCGACTTCGGGATCGTTGGTCGTCACCATGCCGCCTTCGCCGTACGCTCCGAGATTCTTGCCTGGGTAGAAGCTGAAGCAGCCCATCTCGCCGATGGAACCGCACCGGCGCCCCCTATACTCGGCTGCATGAGCCTGCGCGGCATCCTCGATCACGTGCAGTCCATGACGTCTGGCAATAGAGCAGATTGCATCCATATCGGCGGCTTGACCATATAGATGAACAGGAAGGATTGCCTTTGTTCTCGGCGTAATCGCCTGCTCAATCCGAGCAGGATCCATGCAATAGGTTTCGGGGTCGACGTCCACAAATACCGGCTTTGCTCCGGTATATCCAATGGCCGCCGTCGTCGCCACAAATGTGAACGGGACCGTTATCACTTCCGCCCCGGGACCAATGTCCGCCGCGAGCAGCGCCAAATGCAGCGCGCTGGTGCCGCTGTTGACGGCAACGCCATAACGCGCGCCGCTGTACGATGCGAACTCGTCTTCAAAGGCAGCGACTTCTTTGCCGAGTACGAACTGCGTGGATTTGAACACACCGGCAACGGCCGCAAGAACCTCGTCTTTAATGCTTAGGTATTGCTGTTTCAAATCGACGAAAGGGACATTCATAGAAATCTCCATGCTCACGCGCACACCGGATGAGAACCTGCGTACGTCTTGAGACGAACTTCACGGCCGCGCTCCTTCATTGACCGGCTTGCAGCTTCCAGGATGCTCACGACCCGCAGACCGGAATAGCCATCCGTCAGCGGAGTCTTTCCAGTCGTAATGCATTCGGCGAAGTGCTGCGCCTCAAGCCGCAAGGCTTCGGTGACATCGATTTGGGGACAGTACATGTCACCCGAGCGGTAACCAACCAGCAGCTTGTAGAGCGACTCGGGTCCGTTTTTCACCGTGATGCCCTTGTCGTACAACTTCACTTTTTCGCTGCTCTCCGTATCGTCGTAAACCACCATTTGTTTACTGCCGCCGATGAGAGTGCGGCGGACTTTGACCGGAGATAGCCAGTTCACGCTGAGGTGCGCAATCAGCGGACTATCGTAAAAGGCCGTGACATACGCGATATTTTCAGCCGCTCCCCGGACATGGCTGAGGCCGGTCGCGGAAACCGCCGCCGGCGCTTCGGGAAGCAGGAAATCCATAATCGAAAGGTCGTGAACCGCCAAATCCCACACCACATCCACATCGTGCTGGAAGAGCCCAAGGTTCACGCGTGTCGAATCGTAATAATAAAGGTTGCCGAGAGACCCTCTATCGATTAGTTCGCGAATTTTGCGAACCGCTCCGGTATAGACAAACGTGTGGTCGACCATCAAGACGAGATTCCGCCGTTCGGCTTCCTGTATCAAACGTTCGGCTTCCTCCGTGCTTGCAGCCATTGGCTTCTCGACCAGCACGTGTTTGCCGGCACGCAAGGCTTCCATCGCGAGCGGAAAGTGAGTGGTAACGGGAGTCGAGATCGCGACCGCATCGATACTCGGGTCGTTCAAGAGATCCTTATAAGACGTGGTGAGGCGTAGCCCCGGATAGCGCCGGGTGACCAGATCCAGCCTTTCCTGCCGCATGTCGGCAACCGCCGCTACCTGCGTGTCCGGACACTCAAAGAAATTCCGGACCAGGTTGGGGCCCCAATATCCATAACCAACCACGCCAATTCGAATCAATTCACACCTCCGATTGAGATCGCAACCATAGACATTCACAATTCCCAAAGCCGGCTAAGCGGGCGCCTCGACGCCAACTTTTTCGTGAGCTACGCACTGCCTTTTCGTGCGTACATCCCCGATCACTTGCGCGGGAACGCCGGCCACGATGGCATAATCCGGCACGTCCCGATTGACAACGGCGCCGGCGCCGACTAGCGCATGCCGCCCGACCGTAACGCCGCCCAAAATTGTCGCGTTGCTGCCGATGGAAGCGCTATGCCGTACCGTCGTCGGCAAACATTCCCAATCGTCCGCGGTTTGTAGAGATCCATCTGAATTCACCGCGCTCGGGTACGTGTCGTTGATGAATATGACGCCATGCCCAATGAACACACAGTCCTCAACTGTCACGCCGCTGCAGAGAAATGAATGGCTTGAAATCTTGCAATTGGCACCGACTTCGACGTCTTTTTGAATTTCTACGAACGAGCCAATTCGCGTCCCATCGCCGATCCGGCAGCCGTAGAGATTAACCAAATTCGGATGAAAAATAATCGTCTTTTCCCCCAATTGAACATCTGCGGAAACCAATTTAATCCTCCCGGGACGCTTTGTCGGATTGGGTGGATGCACTTGATCCGCCAAATCGGCATGGAATGCAAAAACAATCGCTCAAGCCTTAAAAATGAACCATACGGCTACGCGCGGCGGAATCTCGCTCTAGTGCTGCCGGTGAGGAAGGGCCAGAATTTGAGCATGGCTGTGCGACGAAAGCCTGAGAATTAAGGCAAATATTTTGGACATGACGGCGCCAAGCGCATGGGGCCTATTCCTCGCTGGTTTAGCCGTCGTATGGCGTCTCGCCAAAATCATTGATCCAGGGTTGAGTACTGGAAGAGGCAACTCATTGATCCTTAGTGAGTTACGGTCATAGTTGAGTCGGCACTCGATTTCCGCATTAACGATATTGAAAGCAACCATGCGTGCGGTCTTTCAAATGCATTTGAAAACCCGTGGCACACTTGCGCAATTCCAGACCATCTCTCTCCGCCAGTTCGCCCTTGCTGTCACGCAGGGCTCAAACGAGTTGCTTTCGATTAGCGATCGAAACGCTGATCCGCGGATTGGCGGTGGCGAGCGACGTGGCGCGAGTGGGTGGAATTGGCGCCGCGTTACTGCTCGTGAGTTTTGGAGGTCAGAGAGCGTATGCGCAGTGCTCTTCGCCGGCAAATGCGATTGTCGCGGAAAACTGTTTGCCTGGCAATTCGCCCAACGACTGGGCCATATCCGGCGTTGGTGACGACACCATTCAGGGATTTGCGACGAACATCAGCGTTAACGTGGGCCAGACGGTATATTTCAAGATCAAAACGCCAGCCACTAAGTACTATTTAGACATTTATCGGATGGGCTATTACGGCGGAATGGGCGCGAGAAGGGTGGCCACCGTGAACCCGTCCGCTACTTTGCCGCAAACGCAGCCGGCGTGCCTGACGGACGCCTCAACCGGTTTGTACGATTGCGGAAATTGGGCGATATCGGCATCCTGGGCAGTTCCGTCGACTGCGGTATCGGGCATCTATTTTGCCCACGTGATACGGAACGATACCGGCGGCGACAGCCAAATCTTTTTTATCGTCCGAAACGATGGCAGCCATTCGGCCATTCTTTACCAGACCAATGATGAGACGTGGCAAGCGTACAACGACTACGGCGGCCACAGCTTATACGGCGGCGCGGGAACATGGGATCTTAACAATCGCGCATACAAAGTCAGTTACAACCGGCCCTTCGATACGAGGCAATTCGAGGCGTCAAGTTGGATTTTCAATGCGGAGTATCCAATGGTGCGGTGGCTTGAGGCAAACGGATATGACGTTACCTACTTCACCGGTGTAGACGCCGACCGATACGGCTCGCTGATCAAAGATCATCAGTTATATCTTGTTTCCGGCCACGACGAGTACGTCTCGGGCCCACAGCGGACTAATGTCGAAAGCGCGCGCGATGCCGGCGTGAACATGGCGTTCTTCACCGGGAACGAATATTTCTGGAAAACGCGATGGGAGAATGCGATCGATGGATCGGGCTCCAGCTACCGGACGATGGTCTGCTACAAGGAAACCTACACCGGGACGAAGCTCGATCCGGCAGATCCACCAACTTGGACGGGAACCTGGCGCGACCCACGATTGAGTCCACCGGCGGACGGCGGGCGTCCCGAGAATGCGCTCACCGGAACACTGTTTATGGTCAATGGTCCCGGCAACGATAATACCGGGCTCGCGATTCAAGTTCCCGCCGCGGACGGAAAGATGCGTTTCTGGAGAAACACATCCATCGCAAATCTGGCGGCAGGCCAAACGGCCACTCTGCCGGCGGGCACGCTGGGATACGAGTGGGACGCCGACATCGATAATGGTTTCCGGCCTGCCGGGCTGATCCCTCTATCGACTTCTACGTACACGCTGACAGACGACCTTTTGCTCGATTACGGAGCGACATACGGCGGTGGGACAGCTACGAACCACCTGAGCCTGTATCGTGCGCCGAGCGGAGCGCTGGTCTTCGGAGCCGGCACGGTGCAGTGGGCGTGGGGGCTCGACGATAATCACGATGCGCAATTTTCCGGGGCGCCCGCCCCCGACGTCAGAATGCAACAAGCCACGGTCAATCTATTGGCCGATATGGGCGTGCAACCCGCGTCCATTCAAGCCGGCTTGTCGCCCGCCACGAAATCCACGGATACGGCTCCGCCGGCTTCGGTAGTGGTTTCGCCGGCTCCCGGATCAACCGTTACAGGCGGATCGTCTGTCACTGTTACAGGAACAGCAAGCGATTCCGGAGGCGGAGTGGTAGGAGCAGTCGAGGTTTCAGTGGATGGAGGCCAAACGTGGCATCCAGCCACGGGCCGCAACCCCTGGAGTTACACGTGGACACCAGCGGTACTGGGAACGACTTCCGTTTTCACGCGAGCCGTCGACGATAGCGGAAATCTGGAACACAAAACGTCCGGGATCTCCTACACGGTTGCCGCCCACGATTGCCCGTGCAGCCTTTGGGGAGCATCTGTTACTCCGGCACAAATCGACAGTGGCGACGGAAATTCTGTTGAAGTGGGCGTTAGCTTCCATGCCGATTATGACGGCTATATTACTGGTATCCGTTTCTATAAGAGCACCGCTAACAAAGGCACGCACATCGGCCATCTCTGGTCGAGCGCGGGCCAACTCCTCGGAACCGTGACGTTTACCAGCGAAGGCAACTCAGGATGGCAGCAGGCCAATTTCAGCGCGCCAGTACCGGTGACGGCGAACACAAATTATGTTGCATCCTATTTAGCGCCGCAAGGCCATTATTCCGCGGACTCGGGCTACTTCACCTCGTCCAGCGTGGACAATCCGCCGCTGCATGCTTCTACAACCTCGAATGGACTCTATGCTTACGGTTCGGGCTCCACCTTTCCGAGCAGCACGTTTGGTGCGAGCAACTACTGGGTGGATGTGGTCTATATACCAGGACAATCGATGCCTGGGGCGCCGGCATCGCTGCTGGCCGCCCCAATGAGCCTCTCGTTTACCGCGATGCAAGGACAATCGATTCCGGCGCCGCAAACGATCCAGATTTACAACCAAGGCTCGCAAACAATCTCCTGGACCGCCATTTCGTCGGCTTCCTGGTTGAAGACTTCGGCCGGATCGGGTACAACGCCCGGCTCTGTTTCGGTTTCGGTAGACACTTCCGCCTTGGCGGGCGGCACGTATAGCGGAACCATCACGATCACGCCGCCGGCAGGCGCCGGTTCGGTTCAGACGATTCCTGTTTCGTTGAATTTCGAAAGCGACCTATTATCATCCAATTTCGATGACGGCAGCATGGAAGGCTGGGCGGTTTCGCCATTGGGGCACGGCACAAACTGGTCGGTTATTAATCAGGCTCTCAATTACAATGGCGGCGGTCCCACTCAACTTTTTGCCGGCAATTCCGCGTGGACCGATTACGACATGCAGGTAGACATCAAGCTCTCGACGCTTGCCGACTATCCAGCCGGGTTTCGCGGTCGCGTGAATCCGGTTTCCGGAGCTTCCTATGCGGTCTGGCTCTATCCGGCCGAAAATATCGTTCGCTTGTACCGTGTCGGGCAATGGAATATCGATGCCGGCTATCTCCAGCTAGGCCAAGCTACAGTCGCCTTCGATAACCGGAACTTCCACACCTTCCGGCTGTCGTTCCTAGGTAGTCAGATACAGGTGTCCTACGATGGCGCCTCCATCATCACGGCAACCGATGCCACGTACGCGAGCGGAATGATCGCGCTGGACGTCTCTAGTCAGCCGATCACGTATGACAACATCGTCGTCACATCTCAGAACGCAGTATCCGCCGCCTCGCTCACGTCGTCGACCGCGTCTCTCGCATTTTCAGCTGTTTATCTGGGAGCTAATCCCGCGGCACAGGCGGTGCAGATTGGCGCCTCGGGGACAGGTTCACTTGCCTGGACGGCAGCGAGCACGGCGCCATGGCTGAGCGTAAGCCCATCGAGCGGCTCAACGGCAGCTAGTATCCAAGTCTCGGTTTCGAGCTCGCAGCTTTCCGCCGGCTCCTACTCCGGCGCGATTCGCCTGACCTCGCTCGGAGCAGCCAACAGCACGCAATCGATTACCGTCAGCCTGAATGTCGTGTCGCAGACGTCAGCCCTAGCTGTAACCCCGTCCAGCATGAGTTTTGCGGCAACAAATGGAACAAATCCCGAAGCGCAGAGCCTTTCGATTACCAACTCCACCGGCGCCGGGTCCTTTGCGTGGACCGCAACAACCAACGCAAGTTGGCTACATGCCTCTCCGGCGTCGGGCAACGCACTCGCTACGGCTGGGATCAGCGTTGATTCGACCGGGTTGGCGCCGGGAGCATACTCCGGCACAGTAACTATCTCTGCACAAGGCGTCGTCAATTCTCCGCTAACGGTACCCGTGAATTTGACCGTTGCCCAGCAGGCGATGGCTGAGAATTTCAGCGACCAGGCTGCGGGATGGGTTATCTCGCCGATGGGGCTTGGCTCGGGATGGGCGGCCGCCAACGGCGTTTATTCGTTCAACGGCTCAGGGCTGAGCCAATCCTGCGCAGGGAACGCCGCATGGTCCGATTATACGTTCGATACCGACATCCAGTTATCAAATTTGAGTAATTGGCCAGGCGGCGTGCGTGGACGCGTGAATCCGTCGACGGGCGCAGGTTACGCCGTATGGCTGTATCCGGGCAGCGGGCTCGCGGTTCTCTATAAGGTCGGCCAGTGGGATATTAACGGCCAAGGCTTAACGTCGCTTGCTCAAGCTTCGTTGTCCTACGATACGGCTGCATTCCACGACCTTCAGATAGCATTCGCTGGGAACCAGATATCGGTATATTGGGACGGAAGGTTTCTCATGTCGGCCACGGATAGTGCATACGCGAGCGGCTTCGTGTGCATGGATGCCGATAGCCAGCCTATCTCCTACAAGAATGTTCGCGTCGCGGAGGCGGGCAGTCCTGTCATACTCTCGGCGCCTTCAAACGGGCTGACATTCAGTTCAGCCGCGGGTTCGGTACCCGCTGTTCAGACACTCGCCGTGTCGGCGGCCGGCGCCAGTACAACTTGGGGCGTCAGCGCCTCCGCTTCGTGGTTGAAAGCGAGCGCATCGTCATCCTTGACGCCCGGGACAGCCAGCATTTCCGTCGACCCGGCAGGACTCTCTTCGGGAACGTACTCCGGCACGGTGACAGTTTCCATTCCGGGCGCATCGAATTCTCCCGTGATAATCCCGGTCACGTTCGCGGTAAAGGCTGCGCTGCTGGCGATTCAGCCTTCATCGCTGACTTTCTTTGCGGCAACCGTGACGAATCCACCAGGCCAGAGCCTGGCAGTAAGCAACGCGGGAATCGGAACGCTAAACTGGACCGCGTCCGCGGACTCGCCGTGGATCGGCCTCAGTTCCACGTCGGGAACGGCTCCGAACAGCATCACGGTTTCACCCAACGTCAACACTCTCGCGAC
This sequence comes from Bryobacterales bacterium KBS 96, assembly GCA_000381625.1. Lineage (GTDB taxonomy): Bacteria > Acidobacteriota > Terriglobia > Bryobacterales > Bryobacteraceae > KBS-96. The sequence continues at coordinate 2,068,428 of KB906767.1, read as the reverse complement.
GGGACATTACAGCGGCTCCGTCTCCATCAATTCGCCGGATGTAAGCAATGGCCCGCTAGCCGCGTCTGTATCGCTACAAGTCGGCACACTATTGTTCTCTGACGATTTCAGTTCCGGGACGGCGGGCAATTGGAGCATTTCGCCCCTCGGGAACGGCTCAGGTTGGTCGGTGGCAAATGGAACCTATCGCTACAACGGGCAAGGCGCCACGGAGTCATGGACCGGCCTTGATTCGTGGACCGACTACACGGTAGCGGCCGATTTCCAGCTTTCCTCGTTGAACGATTATCCCGGCGGCCTTCGGGGTCGCCTGAACACATCGACGGGAGCCAGTTACGGCGTATGGATTTATCCGCACGAAGGCATTCTCAAGCTCTACCGCATCAACCAGTGGTTCATCGATGCCGGATATGCGCTGCTGGCCCAGTCGCCGCTGCTTCCGTTCGATACTACGGGCCGCCACAATCTCAGACTCAGCTTTAGCGGATCGCAGATACAGGTGTATTACGACAACGCCCTAGCGATACAGGCGACCGATTCAACTTACACTCAGGGCGCCATCGCACTTGATGTTTCAAATCAGCCGATCGCGTTCACGAACGTGCAGGTGATCGGATTTTGAGAATGAGTTTACGGCTCTCCTGAAGGCGCTCTCAGCCGCTCGTGGCTCAACCGTGGACTGGTCACCGAACCCGGCCGACGGAAATTCCCGGTAGGCCCGAAGTTACTGGCAACAAGCGGTCCGGACTCCGCGCGCGGCGCGGGCTAGCCATCACCGTAGCCGCTCCTGTATCCTGAATGTTCTGTCAAATGAACGCGGAACTCATCGCCGTCAACGGACCGCAGGCTGGGACTCGCTACGCCCTCGACAAAGAAGAATTTTTCATCGGCAGGGCGCCGAATTCAGCAGTTATACTCTCGGAACCTGAGATCGCCTGGCGGCATTGTCAGATCCGCCGGCAGGCGGATCGGTTTCTTGTTTACGACCTTCGCAGCTCGGGTGGCACATACGTCAACGGAATGCGTAGCGCCGAACGATGGCTGCAAGATCGCGATCAAATCGGCGTCGGCAAAACGATCCTCATGTTTCGCTCCGGCGAGAGCATCGCAACGGAGGACCTGGCGCAACGGCAGCCCGACGCAAAACCCGTGCTGCTGGCTTCCTGCTCGCTCGTATTTCTTTTTCGGGCACTGGCGGCAAGCGTCGGCGAGGCGCAGAACGGACTTCTTCAGAGCCAGATTCTCCGGCTCATTCAGGACCTTATACCCACGAATGAAGGGCTGCTGCTCGTCGGCACGGGCTGCGACGAGCTTCGGGCGCGCTTTCACGAACAATATCCAAATTCCGAACCTGGGTTCGAGAAGGGCCTGATCCGGGTATGTGAAGAAGGCGCATTCGAGGATGCCGAGACCGGCACTGTCGGCGTCCCGCTTTATGTTGGCGGCGCCTTGAATGGCGCCATTATTCTGGCTGTGGAACCAAACGAGAAACTGCGGCTGGCTTCGCACCTGGATGTGCTGACGGCGGTTGCGTCTCTCGCCTCGGTAGCGTTTGAAGCGAACCGGGAAGTAGAAACTCTGCGCGTCGAGAAGGCGCTGCTTGAGGAACAGATCGGGTCTCCGACGGGCATCGTCGGCAACAGCCCCATTATTCGCAGACTGTTGGAACTGGTGGATCGGGTGGCCCCCCGAGACACTACCGTAATGGTGCTGGGAGAGAGCGGCACCGGCAAAGAGCTAGTGGCGCGCGCCCTTCACCAGAAGAGCCCGCGGCGCGAGCGCCCGTTTATCGCCGTAAACTGCGCGGCGTTGACAGAGACACTGTTCGAAAGCGAGCTCTTCGGGCACGAGAAGGGCGCATTCACCGGCGCCATCGCTCTGAAACGAGGTCGCTTCGAACTCGCCCAGGGCGGAACCATCTTCCTGGACGAAGTGGGTGAACTCGCTCCATCACTGCAAGCCAAGCTTTTGCGAGTGCTTCAGCAGCGCGAGTTTGAGCGCGTCGGCGGCACAACCGCGCACCCCCTGGATGTCAGGGTGGTTGCCGCAACGAATCGCGATCTCACGGAAGATGTGCGCAGCGGCAAATTCCGCGAGGATCTCTATCACCGGTTGAACGTCGTGACTCTCCAGTCGCCGCCGCTGCGGGACCGAAGAGAAGATATTCCGCTGTTGGCTCAATATTTCCTGGAACGCTCGGCAGTGCGCTGCAAGCGCCATGTCACCGGAGTTTCCAGCGAGGCCGAAGAGATGCTGCTGCAGTATGGCTGGCCGGGAAACGTCCGGGAACTCGAAAACGCGATGGAGCGCGCCGTGGTGCTCGGCGTTTCGGACCTCGTGCTCCCGGAGGATCTGCCCGAAGCTCTTCTTGAATCGTCGCCGCGGGATGCGAATGCGCGCTATCACATGTCGGTAGGCAACGCAAAGCGCGAGGCCATACTGGACGCGTACGCGCAAGGAAACGGGGACTACAAGCAAGCCGCGAAACTCCTTGGTTTGCATCCGAACTATCTGCTGCGGCTCGTTCGTAACATGGGCCTGCGCGAAGACATCAACCGCATCCACACCGGCGCCGGCGGGCGCTAGCATTTACCGGTGGCCGCCGGCCCTACGATTCGTCCGAATCCCGGGTTTCCTCGGGATTCTTCTGCTTCTGCGCGCGCGCCTTCACCATCCGCTTGGCGGCTTCCGTGTCCGCCGCCGAAGGCAGCAGCGCATCGAGGCGCGTCAATTCGAGCATCTGGCGTAGTTGGTTGGGCACACCCGCCAGTATCAGCATGCACTGTTTCCGCATGCACAATGAATAGAGAATTGTCAGCTCGCCGAGCCCGGCGCTATCCGTATATTTGACGCCCCCTACTTCGACGATCAGCGCATCCGGAGTGCCGGTTTCAAGCGCAGCCCGGGCCATCTGCTGAAGACTCTTGAGGTTCGGACCGAGCGTGAGCTGGCCGGTCAACGTGAGTATGTAGAAATTGCGGTCGGGGCGTGAGGTGATGCTCAACGGCATAATGAGGCTTCTATCGAGAATATAAGACCTGGCATTCAGTTATCGAGAAATGAACGTTAACCTCTGTGGATTATCCGTTCTGTTCCATTGCAGCAGAGCCGCTGTCAGATCCACAACGAGGAGGATCGATGAAATTCAAGCACTTACGAGTTTCTGGCCAGCGCCTCGTAAAATGGCCAGCCGGCTGCACCGGATCACCGTGGCTCCGGCGAACCCGGAGCCGGCCGGATCTTTTAGAATTTCGGTTCCAGTGGCGCCAAGTTCAACAACCAGAAGCGTCCCCCTTTCGCTTCCTGTACTCGGCAGAGGGAACCAACGGCGTTCATTTGCAGGGGTCGAACCCATCCCCTGATGTGAGTTGCGGCATTCGGAGGACGTAATTCACGGAATGAACGCCGTTTTTTTATCTGGAGCCGCCCGGCAAGGGGTTCGCACAACTGGCGACCGGGACTCATTGTTGAAACCTACTGCCGGCACAAGTTTTCTTAGGCGAGCAGTTTTTCAAGCCTGGAGCCCGGAACGATCATCGTCTCGTTCCGCTCCGGTCCCGTCGATACGGAACCAATTTCGACACCGGTTTTCTCCTCAATAAATCGAAGATACGCCTTCGCCTTATCCGGCAAAGCGGACAATGACGTCGTAGCCCGTGAAGACGTCTTCCACCCCGGGAGGTATTCGAAGAGCGGCTTGATTGCTTCCATGCGGCGTGTGCTGGCCGGCATGGTTGTGATTACTTTTCCATCCACCTCGTAAGCCACGCAAACAGGGATAGTGTCGAGATCGTCGAGGACATCCAGCTTGGTGATGATGAGGCTATCGAAGCCGTTCACTTCGGCGGTATAGCGTAGCAAGGGAACGTCGAACCAGCCGCACCGCCGGGGACGTCCCGTCACGGAACCGAACTCATTCCCCGCGCGGCGGATATGCTCGCCGAGTTCACCTTGATCTTCAGACGGAAAGGGACCTGCGCCGACCCGCGTGATATAGGCCTTCGAGACGCCGACGATTCCATCTATACGTGTGGGCGCAACGCCCGCGCCCGTGCAAGCCCCGCCTGCGGCCGCGCTCGAACTGGTAACGAACGGGTAGGTGCCGTGATCGATATCGAGCATAGTGCCCTGGGCGCCTTCGAAGAGCACACTTTTCCCTTCCCGGATCATCTCGTTGAGCAGGTGCGCGGTGTCGCAGACCAATGGTTTGATCTGCTCCGCCAAAGCCCGGTATTGGGATCGGATCTGGCCGAAATCGCCGTGATCGCGAATATTGAAGGCCTCCGCGATGAGTGCTTTATCTTCCGCGAGCGAATCATAAAGCGCGTCGAACTCGACGTCGATCAAATCGGCAATGCGGATGCCCCGGCGTGCAATCTTATCTTCGTAACAAGGACCAATTCCGCGAGAGGTCGTGCCGATGGCGATGCGGTTATCGCGTGCCTCCGAGATCTTCTCGATTGTGCGGTGAAACGGAAAGATGACGTGAGCGCGATTGCTGATGCGCAACTGCGACTTTACATCGATGCCGACAACTTCGAGGGCGGCGATTTCGTCCATCAGCGCCTGCGGATCGATCACGACTCCGTTACCGATGATCGCGAGAATGCCCGGCCGCAGAACGCCGCTGGGGATCAGCTTCAAGACGAACTTCTGCTCGCCAATATAGACGGTATGGCCGGCATTATGGCCGCCTTGGTAGCGGGCGACGGCGTGAAATTTTTCGGAGAACAGGTCGACGATTTTGCCTTTGCCTTCATCGCCCCATTGTGCCCCGAGAACAATCAGATTGGACATGAAACTTAGGAGGGTTTACCCAAACGCGTCATTGTACCGCAGAGCGCGAAAAACCCTGTAAATGAAAGGGCTTGGAACGCTTTCAGCGCCGCCGGTATGTTACTCTGAGGCTCGATGGAAATGTGTGGAGTTTTCACCGCGCTGGGGCCGGAGGTATTCCAACAACTCTTGCGCCATGTATCGATGGGAAAACTGAGAACGTATCAGATTTACGATCGTTTCAAAATCCGCGCCCGGCTTACGAAGCTAAATTCGGAGACCCTGCGCAAAGCGGGGCCGAAATTGTGGGCCCGCATCGAAGCCGGCGAAGAGGATTTCGCGACGGATTTGTCCCAGGTATTTTTGATCTCGCATCTCGACATGATTGTCGACGTGCTGAATTTTCTCAAAGTTCCGCACCAGGATGGATTCTTCGATAAGGATCTGAAGGCGGACGAATATCTGACACAAGGCTGGCAGGAGCGAGTCTACAAAGAATTTGTGGGGAAATATCCACGAGAGGTGCTCTTGTTCTACATCAACCATCTCGATTGGGAATTAACCAAATCCGAACAGCTCTTCATGCCGGCTGCCTGAAACCGGGAGGCCCAACGATGTCCGATGTGAAGACGCTACACGAACAGGTAAAATCGGGAGATCTGACGGGCGTCCGAGCGACGCTTGCCGGCAATCCAGACCTATTGAACGCAAAGAACGATGCGGGACAATGCGCGCTGCTGCTTTCTCAGTATTATGGACGCCACGAGGTGGCCGAATATTTGCTGACGCTCGGCCCGGCATTGGACATATTCACCGCGGCGGCAACGGGCAGAACGGATGCAGTGCTGAGCGAGCTGGACCGCGATCCGGCGTTGATTGGGGCGCATTCGACCGATGGCTGGACTCCACTGCATCTGGCAGCCTTTTTTGGTCGCAAAGATCTGGCGCAATCGCTGATTGAGCGTGGCGCCGAAGTGGATGCGCAATCCACGAATGCAATGAAGAACACGCCGCTCCATGCTGCCACGGCCGGGAAGAAAGCAGACCTGGCGAAACTGCTGCTTGAAGAAGGCGCCAATGCGAATGCCCGGCAGGCGGGTGGCTGGACGCCTTTGCACGGAGCGGCGCAGAACGGCGATCGGGAAATCATCGAAGTGCTCCTGGCGCATAACGCCGATTTGAAAGTGCGAGCGGATAACAACCAGGGGCCGCTCGATCTGGCGCTGCAAAAAGGTCACGAGGACGTGGCGGCCATGCTCCAGCAACTCGGCGCCGGCTTGCAGTAAATACGATTTCTCAATGCTCGAAGCACAATTGGAAGAATTGCGGCGAACGACGCTAGCTCGTTTCGCCTCGGCGTTCTCACAAGAGAATTTGGAAGAGGCGCGGGTGGAGGCGCTTGGCCGCAAAGGAACGCTCGCGCAGATCAGCAAGGAGTTCGGCAAGCTGCCGCCCGAACAGCGCGCCTCACTCGGAAAGCTGCTGAATTCGGTAAAGCAGGACCTCGAAAGCGAGTACGAGGCAAAGAAGCACAAATTCGAGCAGGAGCAACTGGCCGCGAGGCTTGAGCGCGAATGGCTGGACGTGACCCTGCCGGCGCCGGGCGTGCGGCCCGGGAGCCTGCATCCCATCACGCAGATTCAGGCAGAGATAGAGGATCTGTTCACCTCGCTCGGGTTCGCGGTCCTCGATGGCCCCGAAGTGGAAACCGAGGAACACAATTTCGATGCCCTCAACATTCCTCCCACGCATCCGGCCCGCGATATGCAGGACACGTTCTGGCTGACGAACGGCCATCTGTTACGCACGCATACTTCTCCCGTGCAAGTGCGAGGCATGCGAGCGCTGGGACCGCCCTTGCGCATGATTGCACCGGGCCGCGTGTTCCGGAACGAAGAAGTGGATGCTTCTCACGAGCACACGTTCTATCAACTTGAAGGAATGATGGTGGACCGCAATGTCTCGGTAGCCAACCTGATTTACTTCATGAAAACGCTTCTGAGCGGAATCTTCCACCGCGACGTAGTTGTGCGGCTGCGGCCGGGATATTTTCCTTTTGTCGAACCGGGATTCGAGCTGGACATTCAATGCCTGATCTGCGGCGGCTCCGGATGCGCCGTTTGTAAGCAGAGCGGCTGGGTGGAACTGATGCCGTGCGGGCTCGTGCATCCGAACGTTTTACGGTCGGGCGGCATCGACCCGGACGAGTGGAGCGGGTTTGCATTCGGTCTAGGCCTGACCCGAATGGCAATGATGCGCTATGGCATTGACGATATCCGGCAAATGCAAGGCGGCGACTTGCGTTTTCTCACGCAGTTCTAGCTGGCCCGCAGCCCACCAAAATTGATGAAGGCGTCGGGGATGCCTGCACCGAACCGCGACTGTCAAGGAGCGGACGTTTTGCGACATCTTCAACGGAGTGGCGCGATAGCCTACAACGGAGTGGCGCGATAGCCTACAACGGAGTGGCGCGATAGCCTACGAAATTTGCGCCGTAGTACACTCGCCGTCCTTATACGTCCGCCGCGCCGGGTCTGCTTGTTAACTACGGGCGCTCCGATCTTCGGCCAGCCGAAAACCCGGTGCCACCTCTCTGTTTGGCTCCCGATTAGTTTACGCCTCGCGGGCTTTACAAAACCTTTACCGAAGCATTGCAGAAATTCCTAGCTTGCGGCGTACAACTGCTGTGTAACGTTTTCCTACTATTAACGGCGGACGTTAACACGAATACGTAGTAATTCAAACAATCTTGGGATCGGAGAGTAGAAATGAAAGAAGAACCCCTGGAGCCAGGCTCCGCATCGGGCGCAGATCGCAAATCTCAGCAGCCGAGCTTCATCAGACGGCGCTCTTTCCTGCAAGGGCTTGGCGTAAGCAGCGCCATGCTGCTTCCCACGACGCTCCTTGCGGACCGCGACGACCGCCGCAAGAAACTGCCGCGAGGTGATGTCGCGATTCTGCGCTTCCTCGCCGCCGCGGAACTCATTGAGAGCGACCTTTGGGAGCAATACAACGAACTGGGCGGCGTGAAAGGCGGAAACGCGGCCTACCAACTCGCGCTGGAAAACCTCGATAGCGACATGCCGCAATACATCGCCGACAATACCGACGATGAACGCAGCCACGCCGCCTTCCTCAACGCCTACCTCGAATCGCGAGGCGACCAGCCGGTCAATCTCGATGCCTTTCGCATGCTGCCCAGCAGCCAGGCGACCGGCGCCAAGCAGAAAGGGCGGTTAACCAATTTGATGAACCTGAATGTGGATACAAGCTGGTACACCCGCTACCGCAGCGAGGAGAATCCCGATTTCGGCGCCACATTTCCGCAAGCCGTTCACATTGTCGGCGAACCGGCCATTCCGGTCGACGACGCCGATACGCCTCCCGGCATGATGCAGCCGCCCGTTCCGGTAACGCACCAGCAGCGCCGGATGCAAGCAATCGCGAACACCGCGGGGTTCCACTTCGCGTTTATCGAACAAGGAGGATCGAGTCTTTACACCATCATGAGCCTGAAGGTGACGAGCCTCGAGGTTCTTCGGATTGTCGTCAGCATCGGCGGCACGGAGGTAAATCACTTCGCGGTTTGGCACGATAAGGCGGGAAACGCGGTCAACGTAACGGATCCTGAGACCGGCGTGACCTTCCCGGACTTAAACGCGCCTCCGTTCGGCGGCGAGGAATTTCAGACCAACCTCATCTTCCCCGAGCCCTGCGATTTCCTGAAAGGGGAAAAGCTGCCGCCGTGCTCCGTGATTCGTCCTTCCCTCGATCAGAATGGCGGCGCGGTGGCGACCATTAAAGCCTTTACGGAAGGCGGTCTGTTCCTCGGCCAGTCCGGTGGGTTCTTCGCGGCGGCGATGGAACTGGCGAATGCGGCCGATGCCGCGCATCGGGAGCGTTTCGATGAAGACTAGATAACGGCAAATCCGGATTCGTGTTCCCGAAACGATTACTCCGTAGTCTCCTGTCGAGCGAGGCAGCCTCGATGCTGCGGCGGCCCCGTTTCCAGGTTGCCTCGACACAGCGCCGCCTTGCGGGGCTGGGGAAAAATCGCGCGGCGTAACCACTCGCTGGCGCTCGTGGCTCGGTAAAGGGCTGGCAATGTTGAACGGTGTTAACTGAGCCGCGACGGCTACGGAGTGGTCTTCGGGATTTTTTCAAAAAAACCGCCGCCAAACGGGGTCTGGTAACCCGTAAAACCCCGCGCACTCGCGTGTTCGAGAAAGAGTCTGGGCTCCGCTCTATGGCGCCCATCGTAGAATCGCCGCGCTAGCGGCAGGTACGCGGATCTCGCACTGCCCGCTCTTGCTCCGCAGGCGTTCCAGCCGCTTGGGCTTCCACTGGCCATCCTTAGTGACGGCCGATTCCGCCAGAGTGACGGCATCTTTGCTCTGGAGAGATGGTCCGATAAGTCGCAGTGCTTCCGCATGGTCGAGACGTTCTGTGACGGTAATGCTCACATCGGCATCCCGGGACACATCTTTGTTGATTATCGTCAGTGAGAGCCGCCTACCGTTGTGAATGACCGCATGGGCCGTAAGGTTTACACCCGCGGCATCGCAATCCACTGCTACTAACTGCCCTCGGCTCGCTTGCGCGAAAGCCAGCATCCCGTAATATTCGGGTTTAGCTGAGTACGTTCCGTGTTCATCGGCGCCGATCGGGGAATACGAGCTGACAAAACCAAGCTGGTTCACACCGGTCTCGATGTTCACGCCCGCGCAGCCGGCGGAGGCGAGATCGAACATAAAGTCGAGCACCCAGAGCGCGGCGCCGAACGTATCGCTTACGCCCGGCTTGCCGCCGCCACAAAAGGAATTTGTCTCGCAAATCCGATAGGGCACGTGCGAAGCCGCGGAAGCGGCTCTTAGTTCTTTCAATTTCGGCGCGAGTTTCGGATCGGGATGCAGCAGCTTATCGAGAGTGGCGCTTGCGTTGGCGCACTGGCGGTAATAATGATGGGTCAACAGCTTCAGGTCGTTTCCTTCGTCAGCCGCGAACCGAGTCACCCAAGCGGTCGCGCTCGCTACGTCCGGTCCCGCAAACGGAGCATTGGGCAGCTTTGCTCGAACGACTGCCTTGTAGCGCCGGAATTCCTTTAAGTAGTCGCCGTAGTTGTAGTCGCTCGACCTGTGTGCGGCTCCCCGGCCGAACAGGTCCGGCTCGTTCCCAATCTCAAAGGCGAGAAGCTTATCATTTACTGCGGCAGCCACTGCCCGGGATTCTTCGACCCCTTGTTGCTCGTCGCCGCTTCCCAGATTCAAACCCCAAATTAATTTCCAGCCCGTCGCGTTAAGAAACGTCCCCAATTGCCGAAGGTTCGCGCCATTCAGGACTGTTCCCTTCGGCGCCGAAACGGCATGGCCTTTGGCGGCGAATGACGAGTAGTCGGAGGTGTTGCCGCCAATTCGGATCACGCCGGCGGATCCCAAGGTACGCAGCAATTGCACATACTTGATATTTTGCGCGTCGAGCAACCCGGGTATCGATACGGAAGAAATCTCATAGCCGAGTCCGGCAAAATCAGCGGGAATGACGCTGAGCCCACGCCGTGTATCAACAGAAATCCGTACTGTCTGTAAGCCGCTGGAATGGTATGCCGCGGCGGCCAAGCCATGCCTGGCGAATGCTAACGAGGCAGCCGTAACCGAGTTGGCAAGAAGCTTCCTGCGATTGACATAAGCGTTACCAGGCACCTCTTCCATCTTCGCGTACAGGTGATTCCGGCCAAGCCGCGCCAGGTGCGCGCGGCCCGTGTCCGGTTTACTTCGGCACAGAGCCGCTTTGCGTCAGCAAACGAATTCGAAGGACCGTGCGAGTGCTCGTGGATTGACGATGGTAGCTGTCGACAATGCGGGAACGACAACCAGTGACTGACCCTGGCTCGACACCGCCTCCGAGTGACCCAGTGTGATCACCGCCTTCGGAATCTCGGACGCAACCCGTAATCGAAACTTGGCTTCCGCAATGTCTCCGTCCGGAATCGGTTTCATGTTACTGCCCCAGAGGATACACCGCGTCTCATCTTTTTGACTGGCACACGAGATTGTTGACTGGCACACGAGATTGTCTTCTGTGCGTTGAGCGACTTCGGTCCCACGGTAACTGAGACGGCCGAGATTAAATTGCCATCGTAGCGGAACCTCCATTGCATCGCGGTCGCGTGAACCCGATTTGCCGTTGCATGTACGGTTACGAGCACGTCGCCCGACGGCGTAACCGTCCCCGGTGAAATAGAGAGGGCGATCGACGGGTTGCCGTGTACGTTTGCCGAAGCGGTTGAGCACGAACTCATCGCAGCTAGCAATAATCCGGAAACGAGAATGGCGGAAAAGGCGCGATTCATGATGGCTTTGCCACCGGGTTCTGCAACTCTCTGTCCACATTGTTGCGCTCCGAAGTATCGAAGGACCGACAACAAACGCTGGCGGACGCTTGGGCGCACGTGTCATCGATTCGCGCATCATGGCCGATATGGCGACAAAAGCTTCCAATTGCCAAGCGATGTCCAATTTCAGAATTACGAATGACTATCGACGAAAGTTGCAATTGAAAAGTAGTTCGGCGGTCAGTTGTGTGTTTTCGGATTCATATGCTATCCATGCCGCGCCGCACGATCGCGCCGGCGATTCCCAACTTCAGGTTCGAAAGAGGGGAGAGCCGGCTTATGCGGAGTCAACGCAAGAACCTTGAGATCGGAAATTTTGGACAATTTCCCCATCCGCGGAGCTTTTCCGCGGAGTCGGACAACCTGCTTTGTCGCGATCGAGACTCCAATGAGAGCGACCCCGACCAGGAGATATAGAAATGGCTCCGGCCGGCTTGCGCCGTCGGCCGCCGCAACCGGAACGTCCATCGATGCCGGAGCCGTTCTCGATCGTCCGATGTCTGCCGAAGACAGTGACGCAGCGTTCAAAGAAGCGCTGACAGGTCCGGCCCCGGATGGCTGAGCGGATAGCGGGCCGATCGATGAGTAGCCCAGAATTGTGGCAGTGAGGATCCAAATCAGAACTGAGATTTTTGACTTTATAGATGCCATTTAGGGTTTGTGCATCGGCGTGCATTCCACGGGCCATCCTACGCATCCGGACCTCAATAAAGCAGAAAAATCGATGAATCTTGGAGCTTGGGCTGGTATCGAACGTGCATTCGACGTTATTGGGACATTCGGGCGCGAGTTTGCACTTTACCTTTAAGAGCGTCGCGAATTCAGCCGCTCGATAGCACAATACTTATGGTCCGAGTCTTTAATCAATACGTTTCCCTCAAAAGCCTGCTGTTAATCCTTCTTGAGGACATCTTGATTGCCGGTGGCCTATTCTGCGGAGCCAAACTGCGGTTTTTGGAGGACCCTGCCGAGTTTGACCACTTTGTCCGGCTGCCCAACTTCGGCGTCCAAGTCTTGATCGTAGTCATCGCAGTGCAACTTTGTTTCTACTATTCCGACCTTTACAGCTTTACGCATATCCGAAGTCGAAATGGAGAAATAGTCGACATTTGTCAGTCCATTGGAATTGCGTGTCTGATACTGGGAGTCCTTTACTACATCTTCCCCGCGCTGCTCCTGGGGCGCGGCGTCTTCTTTATAGGCGTGGGGATTTCGGGCGCCCTGGTCTTCGGCAGCAGGCTCTTGCTGGACCACGCCTGGCGTGCTGCAGCATCGCAGCATCGGGTCCTGATTTTGGGCAGTGGCGAATCGGCGGTGACAATTGCCCGCGAACTCACCCGGCGCGGCGACCTCAACGTCCATCTCGTCGGACTCGTCCACGAAGAGAGCGCCGAGCCGGGGACTGTCTTCGGTCATCCGATCCTGGGCGGAATGGATCGGTTGGAGGAGATCGCAGTCCAGCACGGCGTCACGCGAATCGTCGTCGCCCTTGCGGACCGCCGCGGAGTGCTGCCGGTGCGTGAGTTGGTCACGCTTCGTGTTCAGGGAATCATTATCGAAGACGTTCACTCGGCGATCGCGGCGCTCAGTGGCCGTGTCTGGCTATCCGTCGTTAAGCCGGGCTGGTTTGTGTTTTCAGAGGGATTTCATCGCTCGCGTTTTACTCTCATTACAAAGCGTTGTCTCGATATTCTATTCAGCGTGCTCGCGCTCGCCGTATCGCTGCCGGTTATAGCGGTGGTTGCGCTCGCGGTGCGGCTCGACTCGAAGGGACCCGTGCTCTATCGGCAGACAAGGGTCGGCCTCGGCGGCCGCTGTTTCGAAGTCCTGAAATTCAGGTCGATGTCGGTGAACGCTGAGACCGGTAAGGGCGCGCAATGGGCCAGGCAAAACGACCCGCGAGTGACTCGGGTGGGCCGGCGCCTACGCAAATACCGTTTGGATGAGTTTCCGCAGTTGATCAACGTGATTCGGGGAGATATGAGCTTCGTCGGACCCAGGCCCGAAAGACCGGCCTTTGTCGAAATGCTCCGGAAAGAAATACCGTACTACGACGAACGGCACTCGGTTCGACCGGGAATCACCGGCTGGGCACAGGTTCGCTACGATTACGGCGCAACCGTTGAGGATGCTCTCAGAAAGCTGGAGTATGAGCTGTTCTATCTCCAGAATATGTCAGTATTTTTCGATCTTGCGATCATGTTTGCGACGGTTCGAGTGATGCTATCGGGCAGTGGCGCCCGATAGCGACGCGAGCCCAGATTGCCTCCACTCAGAGCCGTCTTGCGTCAGCAAGCGGGTCGGACAACCGCAAAACCCGCGCACTCGCGCGCGCCATGTATGTGTGCAAGGAACTGATCCTGCCGCGGGCGCCCGCTAGTCAGCGGACGAGCACCAGAGCGGGCTCTTCGACCGGATGAACGGCAGTTAGCGGGCCGAATGCGAAATCCGACAACAGCCGTTCTACCTTACCTGTCATCGTACGCAGCCCGCGATACGTGCGAAGCGTGGAAACCAGACTCGATGTCAATCTCGGCTGGTCGGGATCCAATTCCCAGGGATGAAAGTATAGGCATGCAGGCTGGCCTTCACTTGCATTGATGCGGCGGACCCCCGCTGCCGTGTAGCAATACGGCAGAAGCCGGAGATAGCCGCCGCCTCCGACAGGCACAAGCCGGTTGGAAGAAAGTTGGGCTGTCGCGATCGGCACTTCACAAATAGGCCCGGCCGGAGTCTCGTACCGCTGTGCATGCCGGCCAAATCCCGGAATGCCATAGCGATCGTGGCGGATGGGGTAAATGCTCGAGTCGTGAGTGAAGCCAAGCTCCACAAGAATCTCTAAGGCCCACAGCGATTTCGCCGTTATGGAATAGCTAGGCGCGCGATAGGTGCGTGGCGTCAGCCCGCAAGCATCTTCAATGCAGCGAACCGCCCGTATTGTGTCTTGCCGGAATTCCTGAGGCGTTAAATCGTAAACCAGGGAATGCGCATAGCTATGGCATCCGATTTCATGACCTTGTTTCGCGATTTCTCGCACAAGCCGCGGGTGCTTCTCCGCAACCATGCCGAGCATGAAGAACGTGGCCGAAATCCTATGGCGCTCAAACAGCTCCAAAACGTGCCTTGTCTGCGCTTCTACCGCCGGCCGCGCTTCCGGATATCCGTTCCCGGAACCCGATACTTCGGTCGCGTGAAAACATTCCTCTACGTCGACGGACAGAATATTGATGATCGGTTGCTGGCCACGAGCTCTTTTCATATGCCGTTCGCGAAGCGCCGCCGCCGTTTCAAGAGCACGACCGAGAATTGAAAAAGCGCGCCAAAAAAGTTCAGCACAGCCTTGTCAGTCCATCGTGTATATATATGCGGCATGCCGTCATTGAAAGCACGTCATGTGCCAGCCGCCTGCGTGCGACAAGAGCCCAGAATCCCGGAGAACCAACAGCACGATCCCGCATCTCCGTTCCCTAAAAAGCGGAATCTGTCACAAACTTCCGATTGCTGGATGCACAAGCATGTGCCCGGCCGGCACATCTGAAGCGCATTCGGCCGTTGCGCTCTGCCTTTCAGGAAGCTGATTTCAGCTATAAGCCAATCCGCCGCCGTACGGCACGTTGTGCTTCAAAATGGCCGAAAATGAATAATTTTCGATATGACACTCCACGCCGAATCCGTTATTGCCTTCTAAAACCTCGACGGCCATCACTCGAACGCAGCAGTGCAAATCCAGACTCCTGCTAACGAGTGACGGATCGAATGTGGGAATCAAAATCAGGCATTCCAGTTCCTCTCCCGGACTGAATCGCTCTTTAGCGCGGAAGTAGAATCCATCGCCGCTGACGTTGTCTGTTTCGCTTGAAATGGCCGGCCGTTCTGAGGATTCGAAAATCTGGATGGTCCAGCGTACCCCAAGCCGCGAGAATCTTTGGCGCCCGTTCTGTCCTGTCATTTTGTTCTTGATAGTGGTGTCCGCACATCTCCCGGGCACAGATCGAACCGTCCCGCCGCCCATTGATGCCTGGACCGGCAGTCGAGAGACATGCTGTTCCCCGTGCATTTCGTAGTCCAATATGAAACAGCGGAAAGGCAGGGCGTCGGGGCGCGGAATCCATAGAAGTGGACTATTGTCGATTGATCGGAACTATTTGCGAGTACTGAGCGAATTTACCGGAAAATCCCATATCGAAAGCAAATAACTTAGTACTTGTTACTGTCTTTTGGTACGCGCAATGGTTGAACACTGCCCCTGACTGAGGTACGGTTGAGACATCCAATTCATGTTCGTTTAAGCCTAGACCGATAGTAATCATCGGAGGGTATCTCATCGGAGGAGGTCTAGCAGCCGGCGAACGCTACGGATTTATCTGAAGGATGAATTCGTGTGTTTCTGCAAGACAGTTTGAGGGCGGGAACCGCCTAAACAGGCTGTTTTGTGACCGGCGAACTAGCGGATGAAAGTAAGGCTGATATCAAAAGATCCGGAACTATTCCGGGTTTGTCGAGAGATCCTGCCTAAAGAGCACGCATTAGGCTGGAACTCATTTGACGAACAGGCCGGCGATTCGCCTGCGCCTGACGAGCTGACGATCTGGGATGTGCCGCCAAACGGGGTGATCCCAGGCAATGCGACAGCAAAACCTCTGTGGAATTCATTGTTTCTCGTCGATCGTGACGGCGTTGACGCCTTCCGTGAGGCGCATGGCCACGCCTATCTCAACGTTGTTTTGAAGCCGGTTGGTCGAGCCACGCTCTCTGCATTTCTCAACGAGGTATTAGAAGTTGCTCGACAGCAGCCTGCGAGCCGGTTCGATTCTCCAGGCCGAGGCGACTGCGATCAAATGCTGCAGTGCCTGGTTCAGGCAAATCTGAGGTTGCAGGAATACGAACAGGGGCACTGGAATTTTCTTGCGCGCACAGTCCATGATTTCCGCGCTCCGCTGACGGCGGTGACGGGCTATTCGGGGTTGCTTTTGGGGGAAATGCTTGGGCCGCTCACCAGGGATCAAAAGGATGTCGTTGAACGGATTCAGCAGAGCGCCCAGCGCCTCTCCCGGATGTCGACATCTATGTACCAGTTGAGTGTTGGCCGGCGCGGAGAATATTGCGCCAATTACGAACGCGCCGATATCCGGGAATGCCTGGAACAGGCGCTCGACGAAATGACGCCGGTCATCAGAGAGAAGGGGATCAGTATTGAGGCGGAATTCCAGCCCACGCCCGAAGGCCTCTCTTTCGAGCCGGCGCATATCGAGCAGGTTTTGCTTAGTCTGCTCGACAACGCTTGCAAATTCACACCCCGCTATGGGCGAATCAGTATCCAGGGCCGCCCCTATTTCTGGGAGCGGCGGCAGACGCGGCGCCGAGGCTCGAATGCCACGCAGGAGCGCCGGGCGCAGGAACGGAAGCTGGTCAATGCTTTCCGAATCGATATTCAAGATAACGGCCCGGCTATTCCGCCGGATCGCCTGGGGCGGATGTTTGAAGAAAACGCGAGCTATGGCGGAGCCAAAGACCGTTCTGGCGGCGGCCTGGGCCTCGCCATCTCCAAGTTGATCATCGATCGCCACCACGGCGCCATTTGGAGTGAAAATACCCCCGCTGGCGCGGCGTTTTCATTTGTGATGCCCACCGGACTGGTGTCGGAGGGCTTGGAATGCAGCGCCCTGCAAGCCGGCGCCGCGGCGGGAAAGGACTAGATCGATCTATGCAGCGAGATTACAGAAGTTTACGAATTGTTGTGGCCGAGGATGAACTCGAGGTGCGTAGCTACTTCGAGACAGTGCTCCGTTGCCAGGGCTACGCCGTCGATACGGCGCAGGACGGAGACGAGGTGCTGGGCTATCTGCAGGATGGGACTGGAGAATCGAGCGTCCAGGCGGTGCTGCTCGCCTTTGGAATGGCTGGAAAAGACAGCCTTTCGGTACTGCGTGAAATCCGCAGCTTCGATAAGCAGTTGCCGGTGATCATGATTTCCGCCGATGCCTCTCCGCACGAGGCCATCGAAGCGCGGCGATGTGGAGCCACGGACCTCCTTGTCAAGCCCGTGAATCACGAAGATCTGAGCAAGGCCGTGGCGAAAGCGGTCGAGCGCGTCGCGTCATCGTCCGCTGGCCTCGCCGTCCGCCGTCTGCCGTTGAACAGCAAGGGAACATTTTTCGGCGGTAATGCCAGAATGCGAGAAATCGAAGCGCTGGCAACCCAAATCGGCTCATCCGAGGCCACGGTTCTGATTCAGGGCGAAACCGGGTCCGGGAAGGAGATGCTCGCCCGTCACCTGCACTCGGTCTCGCGGCGCGCCAATCGGCCGTTTTTGAAACTGAACTGCGCCGCCTTGCCTTCGGAATTGGTCGAAAGCGAGCTATTTGGCTATGAAAAGGGCGCATTTACAGGCGCTTTTCAGAAGAAATCGGGCATGTTCGAGATCGCCGATGGCGGGACAATCCTTCTCGATGAAATCGGCGACATGGACTTTAAACTGCAAGCCAAGCTGTTGCAAGTGCTACAGGATTCCGAATTTCAGCGTGTCGGCGGCAAGGAAACCATCCACGTCGACGTGCGCGTCATTGCGGCGACCCACGCCAACCTCGAAGAGGGTATCGCAAAGAAGACCTTCCGCGAGGATCTGTTCTATCGATTGAACGTGATCAATCTCCGGCTTCCGCCGCTGCGTGAGCGAAAAGACGACATTCTGGCGCTTGCCGAAATCTTCCTGCAGAAACATAGCACGCCGGGAACTCCAGCGGCGGCTCTCACCGCTCCTCTCCAGCGGGCGCTCATGAATCACAGTTGGCCCGGTAATATTCGCGAGCTCGAAAACGTGATCCGGAAGTTTATCGTGCTCGGCAACGCCAGTCTGATTATTTCCGAATTGCAGGAACGCGCCATGCGTTCGGCCTCCTCCAAGGGAAATGAGATGTTGCCCGTTTCCCGCAGCGAACCGGCAGCCCCGGCCTCGCCGATTTTGGAGCAGGTAACCAAGGCCAAGGAACAGGCCGAAAGCGAGGCCATCAAAGCGGCGCTGAATGCGACTCATTGGAATCGGAAACAGGCCGCGGCGCTTCTGAAGATCGACTACAAGGCGCTCCTATACAAAATGAAGAAACTTGGCCTCGAAGATGCTGTACCGATTTCGGCTGGCTCGAAGCGCAGGGTGTCTTCCGAAGCGGACGCCAGTTTTATCATTCGATACGAAACAAGGATGTAGGTGTCATTTTAGATGCTGCTCACGAAAACAGAACCAGAAGTTTGGGTTGAATCACTGTCGGAGAAAATTCGCGCGCGTTCGGCGCGGGTCGGAATCGTAGGTCTCGGCTATGTTGGCCTCCCGCTCGCGGTGGAGTTCGCCAAAGCGGGTTTCACCGTTACGGGAATCGATTTGCAGCAATCGAAGGTCGACGGCATCAATCTCGGCCGGTCGCACGTTGCCGACATCCGGTCGGAAGAACTCGCCGAACTCGTCGAAAGCGGCAAACTGACAGCCACCTCCGATTTTTCCGCGATCGCGCATTTGGACACCATTAATATCTGTGTGCCGACACCGCTGCGGAAAACAAAAGACCCGGACATGAGTTACATCGTGTCCGCCTGCAACCAGATCAGCCAGCATTTGCATCCGGGAACGCTGGTCATCCTCGAATCGACGACCTATCCAGGTACTACCGATGAGCTGGTTTTACCGGCTTTACAAAAACCAAACCTGCGTGTCGGTGAAGAATTCTTCCTCTGTTTCTCCCCGGAACGCGTCGATCCAGGTAACGCCCAGTACCGCACTAGGAATATTCCTAAGGTGGTGGGTGGCGTCACTCCGGAGTGTACGCGGCTAGGTGCCTTGTTCTATTCCCAGGCGCTTGAGACGGTCGTTTCCGTCAGCTCCACTCAGGTCGCCGAAATGGTAAAGCTGCTTGAGAATACGTTCCGCATGATCAATATCGGCCTGGTCAACGAAATGGCCGTTATGTGCGATCGCATGAAAATCAATATCTGGGAAGTGATCGACGCGGCCGCCACCAAACCCTTTGGCTTTATGCCTTTCTATCCCGGTCCTGGCCTGGGCGGCCACTGCATTCCGGTCGATCCCTTTTATCTTTCCTGGAAGACGCGCCAAGCCGGAATTGAGGCGCGGTTTATCGAACTCGCAGGGTATATCAATGGGCAGATGCCCCATTTCGTCGTCGATAAAATTCAGAACGCTCTCAACGATCATGGCAAACCGTTGCGGAACTCGCACGTTCATTTGATGGGGGTCGCCTACAAAAAGGACATCGACGACGTTCGTGAATCTCCCGCGCTCGATATCATCCACCTGTTGCGCTGCCGCGGAACCCGGGTCACTTACACCGATCCGTTTGTGCCTTCAGTGCGGATCGACGATGGGGAGCGCCTGTTTGCAGCCGATGACCACGGAATCGTCGCCGAAGCGGATTGCGTTGTGATCGTCACCGATCATTCCGGCTTCAATTATGCGAAGCTCATCGAGACATCCAGACTGGTTCTCGACACCCGAAATGCGGTGAAATCCTTCTCCTCTCCCAAGATCGTCAGACTATAGCTGAATACGTGCCGCCTGTGAGGCAGGCCGCGGTCCCTGGGTGCGCGGATAGTGTTTGGTGAACCGGCGCCGCGACCGGCTTCGGTTCAAGGGTTCGCCCCGCCCGTTCCCGTCTCTTGTGACAGCATCCCGCCGGTCGGCGTCAACAGGCCGCCATCAACCGGGATCGCCGCCCCGGTAATAAACGAAGCCAAATCGCTGGCGAGGAATGCGATGACGCGAGCAACCTCCTCGGGTTCGCCCATTTTGCCCCGGATGTGCAGGCGGTCGCACGCCGCGAGGACGCGGTCCGGATCGGAATCGAGGGATGCGGCCCAGCGCAGCATTGGCGTGTCGATCGCGCCCGGCATCACGCAATTAGCTCTAATGTTTTGGCTTCCAAAATCGAGCGCAATCGACCGCGCCAATCCCAGAAGACCGTGCTTGCTTACGACATAATGCGCCGAGTTGCGTTGAGCGGTCACTGACTGCACCGATCCCGTAATCACAATGGCGCCACCGCCACGCTTGATCATTTCCGGAATGGCGAATTTCGACATAAGAAAGGCGCTTTTCAAATTGGCGTCCATCACTTCGTCCCATTGCTCTTCGTCGATTGTCGTGACGGAGCCGTAACGCTGGATTCCGGCATTGTTCACCAGCACATCGATTCCTCCAAAACGGTGGACAATTTCCGGAATCAGTCTTTCCACCTCCGGCCGCAAACTGAGGTCTGCCTGGAAATACTCGACCACCGCCCCTGTTGCGCGTGAGTCGCGGGAGGCTTCGCCATCCGCCCGCGCCTTGCGATCCACCATCGCGACTGCGGCGTTCCTGCTCGTAAATTCGCGGACACAGGCCGCGCCGATGCCGGAACCTGCTCCCGTCACTACGACTACTTTCCCGTTGAAGTCCATTGCATCTCCGCTTTTGAGTATCGCGCCGATGCCGGAGAAGACGTTGCGTTAGGCGCGGCTGCATAGCAACAGCAGAGCATCAGATTGCTTGAGGACGTCCGCTCCTTCACAGTCGTGGTTCAACGCTTGGCGTGGGCGCGCTCCGGTACTGCACTGAACCGCGACCAATGAGGGCGCGGGCATGGGTCTTCATTTCATTGACACAATATTCATCCACTAATAAAATCAAATCTTGCGAACTCCGATACAACTCACCGGCATTACCTGGCGGCATACACGCGGCTATTTGCCGATGGTGGCGACAGCCCAGCGTTTTACGGAGCTGCATTCGCACGTCGATATCCAATGGCAGGTCCGTTCGTTGCAACAGTTCGCGGACTATCCAATCGACGAATTGGCGAAGCGGTTCGACCTGCTCGTCATCGATCACCCCTCCGCCGGGCATGTTGCCGAGCACGATGCGCTGCTTCCTCTGGACGATTACCTGCCGCGCCACTTCCTGGAGGATCAGGCGCGGAATTCCGCTGGCCGTTCCCACGAGAGTTACCAATTTGGAGGCCGTCAGTGGGCGCTGGCAATTGATGCTGCCGCTCCCGTCAGCGGGTGGCGCCCCGATCTCTTGCTGCAGGCGGAAGCCGCCGTTCCCCAAACGTGGTCCGAGCTGCTGAGCATCGCCCGGCGCGGGCTCGTTGCCGTTCCCGGTCTTGCAATCGATAGTCTGATGAATTTCTACATGCTCTGCGCGGCATTGGGCGAAGATCCTTTCGATCTTCCAGGCCAGGTCGTCGATCGGGAGATCGGCATCACGGCGTTGCGGATGCTGCGCGAGCTATTGTCGCTCTGCGATCCGGAGTGCTTTCACCGGAACCCGATCGCCACGTGGCAGTGCCTGTCGGCGGGCGATACCGTCGCGTACTGTCCTTTTGCCTACGGTTACTCCAATTACGGACGACCCGGGTATTCCAAGCACGTGCTCGAAACCGGCGGCCTTGTCAAAATCGATGGCGCAGGCATTTGCCGCTCTACTCTCGGCGGCGCTGGCCTCGCGATCTCCGCGCGCTGTCAGGACAAGGAAATCGCCGCGCAGTACGCACAATATGTCGCGAGCGCGGGGTGCCAGACAACGATTTATTTCGATTCGGGCGGCCAGCCCGGCTACCGCGGCGCGTGGCGGAATGAAGAGGTGAATCGGCGTTGCAATCATTTCTTTGAGAATGCGCTGCCGACGCTCGATGCTGCGTATCTCCGGCCTCGATTCAACGGCTATCTTGCATTCCAGGATGCAGCCGGGCCGGTCGTTCACAACTATCTTACGGGGGGCGGCGAGGAGAAAATGGCGCTGAACGAATTGAACCGTATGCTCGAGAAAATTCAGATAGAGGCGGAGTAGGCGGTGTTATGAGACCGCTCGACGGACTGCTGGTTATCGATTTCAGCCAATTTCTCGCGGGCCCTTCGGCATCCCTGCGCCTTGCGGATCTGGGCGCGCGGGTTGTGAAAATAGAGCGGCCGCAAACGGGCGATCTTTGCCGACAGCTCTACATTTCGAACCTTGAACTGGACGGCGTCAGCACACTGTTTCACTCAATCAATCGGAACAAGGAAAGCTTTGCCGCCGATCTGAAGAACGCTCATGATCAGAAGCGTGTCCGCGAACTGCTGCGCCATGCCGATGTGATGATTCAGAACTTTCGCCCAGGTGTAATGGAGAAGCTCGGTTTCGATTACGAGGCTGTGCGCAAGCTGAATCCTCGTCTGGTCTACGGAGAAGTGACGGGCTACGGCCAGCAGGGGCCATGGCGCAACAAACCAGGGCAGGATCTGCTGCTGCAATCTTTGTCCGGGCTTACCTGGCTCAGCGGCGATGCGGATCAACCGCCGGTTCCGTTCGGGTTGGCCGTCGTCGATCTTTTTGCCGGCGCCCATCTTGTGCAGGGCATTCTCGCCTGCCTGGTGCGCCGCGGGATCACCGGGGCCGGCGGGAAGGTCGAGGTCAGCTTGCTCGAATCCATCCTCGATTTCCAATTTGAGGTGTTGACGACGCATTTGAACGATGGCGGCCAATTGCCGCATCGAAGCGCCGTGAATAATGCGCACGCATATCTCGGTGCGCCCTATGGCATCTACGCGACCGCCGACGGTTTCCTCGCGCTCGCGATGGGCTCCGTCACCCGGCTTGGCGAACTGCTCGGATGTCCCGCGCTGCTCGCGTACGGCGATCCGAAATCGTTGTTCAAGCGCCGCGACGAAATCAAAACAATTCTCGCGGAGCACCTGAAAACCGGCACGACCGGACACTGGCTCGCCATTCTCGAACCAGCCGACGTGTGGTGCTCGGACGTCTATACCTGGCCGAGATTGTTCGAGCAGGAGGGTTTTCAAGCGCTCGATATGATTCAGGAGGCCGGTACGCAAGAAGGCGCGACGCTCAGAACAACGCGCTGTCCTATACGGATCGACGGCGCGTTGCTGAAGAGCCCGCGCGGCGCACCCAGATTGGGCGAACATACGGACCAGCTTGCGCACGAATTTTCTTTACCGGAACGAGAGCGATGACAAACCCCAATCCCGATCCTGCAAAGCACAAAGAAATTGCGATCTGGAACGCCGAAGATTGGCACTACGAAGACTTCGAGATCGGACAGCGCGCGCGTTCCATCCGGCGCACGATTTCCGAAGGGGAGAGCATGATGTTCAATGCCCTGGTGCTCGATATGCACCCGTACGTCGCGGATGATGTATTCGCCACCGAGGAGGGTGTGTTCGGACGAAGACTCGTCGCCGGCGCGATGGTTTTCAGCCTGGGACTTGGCCTCATGGCCCACAACTGCGTTCATACATTCAGCTATGGTTACGACCGGCTGCGCTTCATCAAGCCGGTTTTCATCGGTGATACCATCTACACAATTCGCACCAATCTGGAGAAACAGCCGAAATACGCGGAGATGGGCATGGTGCGCGTCGCCTACGAAGTTTTCAAGCATCCGGGGGAACTGGTGCTTTATTGCGAGCATCTGCAGACAGCGAAATATCGCGACCCCTCGGCCTTTCAGAACGGGGTCGAGAAGTCGTGAAACGTGAACAATCGTTCCGCATCGCGGTCCGCAAGTTCGGCCCCTTTGAATCGGCCGTGCGCAAGCAATGGACGGCTTTCGAGGCTAACGCCCATACGGGACTAGTTCTCGACGCGCAAGCGTTCGATCTGCACTCGCTTGTGGAAACTCTGTTTACCCTTGATGGACTGCGGCGTGGCGACTGGGATGTAGCCTTTCTGAATACCGATTGGATTGCGTCGGCGAATGCTTCAGGGTCCGTAGTGGATTTGGCTCCGTTCCTGCGAGATAGCCCGCCCGACGATTTCCCCCATGGCTGGAGCGCTTCTCTGCTGCGCCTGCAAGACATGGATGGGCGTGTGCTCGGGACGCCGTATCACGACGGGCCCGAGTGCCTGATTTATCGCAAGGATTTGTTTGAAGATCCGAAGCGGCGGGACGAGTACCGAACCGCTTTCGGAACGGCGCTCGCGCCGCCCCAAACCTGGGATGAATTTCATCGAATTGCCCGATTCCTTCAGAAGCCCGGTGAAGGTCTCTACGGGGCCGTGTTCGCGGCCTTCCCGGATGGGCACAATACCGTTTACGATTTCCTGCTCCAGTTATGGACGCGCGGCGGGGAATTGATTGACGGCTCCGGAAAGGTTCAATTCGACACACCGGAGTGCAGAGAGGCCCTCGGTTTCTATCGCACGATGCTCCAGGACGATTCCGCCGTGCACCCACATTGCCGCGAAATGGATTCTGTGAAATCAGGCCTCGCGTTTGCCGCAGGCGAAGGCGCGATGATGGTCAACTGGTTCGGTTTTGCCGCAATGTGCGAAACTCTTCCCGAGTCCCGAGTGAAGGGCCGCGTCAATATCGCGAATGTGCCGCACGCCTCCGGCGGCAATTCAACCTCTCTAAATATCTATTGGCTTTTGTCGATTGCCGCCGGAAGTCCGCACAGCGAAGTTGCATATGCATTTTTGCGACACTGCCTGTCGGAGCATATGGACAAGCTGTTGACGCTCGAAGGCGCGATCGGCTGCCGGAGGTCCACATGGGCCGATCCGGAAATCAATAGAACAATTCCGTTTTACAACCGGCTCGACGATCTGCACGCGAATGCCAGGGAACTGCCCCGCCGCGCGGATTGGCCGGAGATCGCCTCTATCATTGATGAGCTGGTGTTGCAGACGATTCAAACGAAAAAGCCCGCCAACGAACTTCTCCGGGCTGCCGCCAAAAAGGCGCAAGGCTTACGGCTGAAGCAGATCGCCGGCCAGTAAGGCCAGGAGCTCTTTATGAACATCGAGATTCTGTTGGGCGCGGGCATTGTGCTCGCCGCGGGAGTACTGCAAGGTTTGTTTGCGGCGCCCATGAAGTTCGCCCGCCGCTGGAATTTCGAAAATATCTGGCTGGTGTTCGCGTTTTCGGGCCTCGTCGTATTTCCGTGGCTGCTTACCTGGGCGACCGTGCCGCAATGGAGCGAGGTGTATCACCTTACTTCGGCAAAGACGATCGCGGCCATTGCGGGATTCGGCGTTTGCTGGGGCGCCGGCGCGACGCTAACGGGCTTGGGGTTGAACATGTTGGGAATCGGGCTTGGCCTCGCGATCATTCTGGGTCTAAGCGCTTCCATCGGGTCGCTGGTTCCGCTGCTTGTGCTCACGCCGGAAAAACTCGGGTCCACCCAGGGCCAACTCTATTTCGCCGGAACGGCCGTGATGCTGCTCGGCATTGCTCTCGCGGCGCGCGCCGGATCGCTGCGCGATAAGGATAAGGCGTCCGAGACATCGGATCGCGGCGTTGTGGTGAAAGCGTCTTTCCTTGCCGGTCTAATGGTCTGCATCGGCTCCGGCTTGCTTTCGTCGGCTCTCAATTTCTGCTATGCGTTCGGCGCGGAAGCGCTGGTGCACGCGCGCGAACTTGGCGTGTCGCAGGTGTGGATGTCGAATGTAGTGGCGGCCCCCGCAACAACGGGAGGATTCCTCGCAAACTGTCTGTATTGTGTTTACCTGTTGCGAAAAAATTCGACGCTGAAGAGGTTCTGGATGCCCGGTTCCGGCCTGAACTGGTTTTACGGCGCGTTGATGGGAGCGTTCTGGTTTGGAGGCCTCGCCGTTTACGGTCTCGGCGTTTACCGGATGGGGGGCTTCGGCACGGTGGTCGGCTGGCCGCTGCTGATGGGAACGATCATCGTGACCAGCAACGTGGCTGGCGTCCTTACGGGCGAATGGAAGGGCGCCGGCTCACGCGTCCGCGCTTATCTCGCCTCCGGAATGATCGTCATTCTTGTGGCGTTATGGATTCTTTCGTTGGCTCAGAAGTCGTGAGTGGGTATGCCTGGCGATTCGCGGAGCCTGCGGTTACCCGAACCCGCTCGCTCACGCGATGCGGCTCTGTGTGAAAGCAGCCTGGAAACGGAGCCGCCCAACGTGAGTGGGCGGGTTGTGCGGTCGTCCGAAAGAAGCCGCTTGCTGACGCAAGGCGGCTCTGAGTGAAGGCAGACTGGAAACAGAGCCGCCGCACATCAGTGGGCGTAACATCCCACGACATTCATGGCCGTTAAGGACTAGACACGAAGGCCAGCATTCGAGAGTCGGGAGTAAACGCCCGGATCTCCGCGTCCAGGAGGAACGTCCAGATTCGGCGGCGCGCGGTGTCACCTGCGTGAGCGTGGTTGTGACCTTCAACCTGAGCAGCGCGGTGGTACGCCGGATTCCGGCGTACCGCGCATTATTGTAGTTGCCAAAGACGACATTGCACTCGAAACACGCGAGGTTTCGGTGACACGCTGGGCTGGACTACTCATTGCCGGTCCGAACATGATTCCAGGGCTTTCGAGAGTGGAATCGCGATCGTTCCGCTCTTGGTTCAGCGAAGCGCTATGGATGTTGGAGTATGCTAACTGAGCCGCAACGGTTACGGAGGTGGGTTTTCGATCTCTTCACAGACTCGTTCGATTGCGGCTTCTGCAGTTCGTCTAGGAGGGATATGATCACGCTTATCAAAGTAATACTCTGTCTTTGCCTACCTCTTGTCGTTTTCGGCCAAGCGGCAACTGGAGGTGACCGCGGAATACTCACGCCCCCGGTTTCGCGAAAGCCGCGAATCAATGGAGCGAAAGTGTATGGCGTCCGCCCAGGGCATCCGTTTCTGTACCGTATTCCAGCAACTGGGGCGCGCCCGATGAAGTTCTCGGCCCGGAAACTTCCCAAGGACCTGAAGCTCGATTCCCATACCGGCGTTATCACCGGAACAGTTAAGAAGCCGGGCGATTATTCAGTGACGCTTTCAGCCGTAAACGCGTTGGGCAAAGCGAAGCGGAAATTCCGCATC
Organism: Bryobacterales bacterium KBS 96; assembly: GCA_000381625.1. Taxonomy (GTDB): domain Bacteria; phylum Acidobacteriota; class Terriglobia; order Bryobacterales; family Bryobacteraceae; genus KBS-96. Next base: position 2,041,440 of record KB906767.1, on the reverse strand, counting down.
GTTGCGGGAAAGACGCTGGCCCTAAGTCCGCCGATGGGCTGGAGCTCGTGGTACATGGCGTATGCGAATATCGACGACAAGCTGATACGGGCTGAAGCGGATGCCATGATTTCGAGCGGTTTGGCGGATCACGGTTATTCGTATATCAACATCGACGACGGCTGGAACGTAAAACCTGGCGCTACCGATCCGGCCATTGGAGGAGAGCCTCGAAATGCGGATGGAACTCTCAAGCCCAATCGGAATTTTCCCGACATGAGTGCTTTGACCGCCTACGTTCATGAGAAAGGGTTGAAAACCGGCATCTACATTTCTCCGGGGACGCGCACCTGCGGCGGTTACGAGGGCAGTTACCAGCACGAAGAACAGGATGCGCGTCTCTTTGCCAAATGGGGATTTGACTTTTTGAAATACGATTTGTGCTCGTATTCGAAATTGATGAAGGACCCAAACGACAGCGATGAGTTGCAGAAACCCTATCGCTTGATGGGCACGATTCTAGAGCAGCTAAATCGGGACTTTGTCTTCAACCTATGCGAGTACGGGCGGGGCGACGTTTGGAAGTGGGGCAGTGAAGTCGGCGGAAATTTTTGGCGCACTACCGGTGATCTGGGCGATCCCCAAAAGGGGTTATGGGACAGCGTATCGAAGATCGGTTTCAGCGAGGCAGGAAAAGAACAATGGGCCGGCCCGGGCGGCTGGAACGATCCGGACAACATTCTGATTGGCCACATTCTTCAACATGACGAGTTAGTTCCGACGCCCCTGACGCATAACGAACAATACACTCACGTGACTCTCTGGGCGTTGTTAGCGGCGCCAATGCTCTTTGGCGGCGACATGACACAACTGGATCCGTTTACGCTTAGCCTGCTGACCAACGATGAGGTGATTGATGTCGATCAGGACACATTAGGAAAACAAGCGAAGCCGGTCTACCGTTCGGGCGATCTGCAAATATGGGCAAAAGATCTGGAAGGCGGCTCGAAAGCTGTGGGATTGTTCAATCTCGGAGAGAGTGAAACAGAAGTAACAGCCCAATGGTCCGATCTTGGCCTTCAGGGTAAGCAAATTGTTCGCGATATCTGGCGGCAAAAAGACGTCGGCATATTTGACAATGAATTTCACGCCTCTGTCGGGCGCCACGGTGCGGCGTTGATGGTGATTCGAGCCTCACGCTGAGTGCCGGGCCGAAACTTACAATGATCAAGGAGCCATGGCCGCGAACGATCCGGACAAATGAGACGTGCCCGTCAAGGCTGCGTCGTCCCGTCTGAAGCAGGATGACCGCCCGAAAATCCCATCTAACCGAATGATGGGCGGATAACATACACGAAATGATGATTCCACGTCGTCTCTTTCTGAAAAATGCATCAAGCGCTGTAGCGCTGCTACCTGCCTCTCTTCAAGCCAAAGAAGTCGAAAGGTCTTCCCGAGCGCAAACGACGGAGATCGTGAGTCTCTGTGGCCGCTGGCTCTTCCGCACCGACCCCGAAGATATTGGAGAGCAGCGGAGGTGGTTTTCCGAATCGGACGAGACAGACTGGAGAAGTGTAGAAGTTCCGCATACCTGGCAAATCGAGCCTCCGCTTGCCGGCTATCGCGGTGTGGCCTGGTATCGCCGCCTGCTGGACGTGCGCGGTTCATGGCGGAACTCAACCGTTCGGGTCGAATTCGAAGCGGTATTTCATTCTGCCCGCGTGTGGGTGAATGGAAACTTGGTGGGAGAGCACGTGCGGAAGGGTTACACCGCGTTTACCATCGATGTGACGCAGCACTTGCTCTGGGATCAACTCAATACGATCGCAGTTCGGGTGGATAGCGCCTTCAATGAACATATGCTGCCTCGCGGCCGGTCAAGCGATTGGGCGAATGATGGAGGCATCTACCGTCCGGTGCAACTGCTGGTCACGCCGAACACGTATGTGGAACGGCTCGCGATCGACGCTCAACCTGATTTGGCAGACGGAAGTGCAAAAATCGGCATCAATGCCGTTGCTCACAACGCCTCGCGGCAAGTATGGAAAGGCAACATGTTGCTGCGCATTTTCGATGAACAAACGGGACTGGCGGCCATACCGCAAACGAGTTCATCAAATCTGTCGATTGACGCCGGGCAAACGACCACCGCCAAACTGTCGGCCATTATTCCCAAGGCCAGCCTGTGGCACTTCGATCATCCTCATCTGTACCGGGCAGAGATTTCGATCGAAGGTGGGGCCAATTCACACGTATTTGCATCCACCTTTGGAGCCCGTAAGTTCGAAGTGAAAGGCGGCGGATTCTATCTAAACGGTGAGCGCGTCTGGTTAATGGGAGTGGAGCGGATGGCCGGAAGCAATCCGGAGTTCGGAATGGCGGAGCCCACCGAATGGATTACACACGACCATGACGATCTGAAGAAGTTGAACTGTGTGTTTACCCGTGCCCACTGGCAGCAGGACCGGCGGGTTCTGGACTACTGCGACCGGCACGGAATTTTAATGCAGAGCGAAGTGCCGTGCTGGGGAGCAAATACGTTCAAGGAGATGGGTGAACAGCCGGACGCCGATATCATGCAGAACGGACTGGAACAACTGCGCGAGATGATTGCGCGCGATCGCAACCATCCGTCGGTTGTTGTTTGGGGATTGTGCAACGAGATCGATGGGCAAAATCCTCCGGCGTACAACTTTGCGAAGCGGCTCCTCGCGGAAGCGAAACAGTTGGATCCTCAACGGCTTTGTTCTTATGCCTCCCATTCGTTGCGAAAAACTCCCGAGCGCGACGTGGCCGGTCTAATGGACTTTATCGAGGCAAACGAGTATTTCGGGAGCTGGTACCCAGGCGGCCCGAGCGCTGTCGCTAAGAGCCTCGATGAGATGCACGCGGCGTTTCCGGACAAACCTATCGTGATTTCGGAATACGGCTATTGCGCATGTACGGCCGACCGGCCGGAAGGCGATGAGCGCCGCCGCGAGATTTTAACAACTCACGATACGGTATTCCGCGAAAAGGACTATATCGGCGGATTGATTTTCTTCTGCTACAACGATTACAGGACTCATGTAGGCGATCGCGGTTTGGGTGTATTGCAGCAGCGCGTACACGGCGTAGTGGATCTTTTCGGCGAACGAAAAGAATCGTACTCGCTGCTTCGCAACGAGTCGAGCCCCATCGATTCCATAACCGTGGAAGGGCATCCGAAGCAATTCGTCCTGACCATCCGCACTCGGAAGCATGTGCCCTGCTATGCGCTGCGCGGCTACACGCTGCGGGGCGTCTATTACGGTTACGGTGATATCCCCGTCGAGCAGAAGATAATGCCGCTGGCGGAACTTACTCCGGGCCAGGAACTAACAATAAATATGGCCTTTTCAGATGCTTTACCCCTACACGTTGAATTCGATATTCTGCGGCCGACCGGGTTCTCCGCCTACACTCATCGGTGGGGAGCGTGACGGGGCGTTTCCTGCAATGATGGAGATATTTACAAATTATTCCATGACCCCTAACAAGGTCCGGGACATGGCGTCTCATTCTGGTAAAGGCTTGGTAAATGCAAGGGGAAACGAGAAAGGGCCAATGCCGCGGTCTCTATTCCAATTAGGTCGCTCCGGTGACTCTCAGGAGCTATTGCTGATCCGGCATGCCAGCACGGATATGGCTGGCACTCTATGTGGCCAAAGTGATCCTCCTCTTAATCCGTTAGGAAGAGAGCAAGCCAACGCTTTAGCCACGCGGCTCCAAAGTTGCAATGTGCGCCAGCTTTATGCAAGCGACCTAAAACGTTCCCTACAAACAGCGCAGCCTTTGGCGCAATCGTGGAACATCCCCATAGCGGCGCGAAGTGGACTTCGAGAAATCTCTTTCGGAGATTGGGAAGGAAGACGTTGGTCTCAGATGGGCGCCGATAAAGCCGGCATCGTCGCGATGGAATCGTCGCCTCAGTTGTGCGCGCCAGGGGGCGAAACCTTCGCTTGTTTTCGTAACCGGGTACTCTGCGCTCTGAAAGAAACCGTGGCGGACTGCGACGGGCGCTTAGCCGCTATCGTTACGCATTTGGGTGTGATGCGTGTTGTCCTGAACGAGTTAGGCTCAAGCAACGGTATCTGGGAATCTCGGCAGCGAATCGATCACTGCTCGATCTATCGAATTCGCATCGATGGAACGTCCCTGCCGCTGATTGAGGAACTAAAGGCGTAGCGAACTCTGAGACCGCGGAAACCGCTCACAGCTTACGTATCCACAACCAGCGCACTCCTTCGAATAGGGTCGGAAAGAATGTCGCAAGATGCACCAGGAGCCGACCCGCCAGCAATGGAAGCTGCCGGCAAAACGTTAGCAGCGTCGAAATTGCCGAGGGGCGAGATATCGCCCTGTCAGCAAACATCGGTAACGCAATGGGAATTAGACGCCGGCCCAACACACGAAGTTTGTCCTTTCGCTTTTCTATAAGGGCCAGATGGAGCCATATTTCCGATTTGTTTGGTTTCCATTCACGCGCTAAAGGAGCCAAGGAGAACTCTTTCAGCCATGACTTGAGCGTCACGGGCAATCTCTGAAAATCTGTTTCAAGTTCTTGCCTGAGCCGGCACTCAAACCAGTTGGTGACCAGAAAGAAAATACATGTTTCCAGTTGTCTGAGGGCAGCGGGATGCGAATTGCGCCAGGAAGTCCAGAAGGGCTCATCGCTGACGCGAGTATCGAGGAATCGCGCGATTTCCCAAGCACGCTGCAGCGGCAACTCGCCGTGCAGGAGGTGAAGCAATAAGTGTAGAGAAGCAAAGCCTAGCAGGTCTTCATCACACAGGACATTGATCATGCAGCCATCGAAATTGCGGAGCGTTTTCCGCTCCCAAAACTGCTCAAGTTCAGGAACTACAATGTGCTCTGCCCGATCGCTCCAAAGCTCGTAATGAAGTTCTACAGATATTGGCATTTCGGGATCGAACAGGTCGCCCCGCCACTGCCAGCCTCCCGGCCGCCCCATGGGCGAAAGATGTCTCGATTTCGAGTTGAGCAGCGGAACATATCCCAAGCTGCTAAGTACGTCCCGAGCTTTGTATGCCGACGATCCAATCAACCAAAGATCGATATCGCCTTGGGCTCTCAGCCTGGGGTCTGCCGTAAGCGCCGGAGAGTGACTCAGCCCCTTTAACAGGACAAATTCCAGACCTGCTGCGTTTAGTGCTTCCACAATCTCAAATAGATCGCGCTTCAGGCGGTTGAATCGTAACTCGTAACGCGTCATCCTTTCAAATGCTGCCTCGCCAACCCAAGCGGGCAAGTTTGAGCCGCCAACGTGACGGAGCATAAGCGTCAATTGACGAGCATCACACCATTCGAGGAATTGCCGCCGTTCCGTGCCGGATAAGGAGGCAAGCCGATTCACGGAAGCATTGTGAAATTGTAAAAGTTCAAGTGCCGCAAGGATGTGCCGCGGCGCTTTCAGATCGGCTGCCGATTTTATGATCTGGTTCAATTCACCTGTTCCCCAATGACACGCTCTAGCAGGTCAATTGCAGGATTGAGGTCCGAGTAACGCATTTCATAAAGCGGGACCGCCAACAGACGTTTGAGAGCTGTGAGCCGTTCTTCAAATGCAGGCAATTGGACAGCCCAGACGGAGAAGGTAAGCCGATTCCACGCGTCTTCCACAGAGACCGGCACGAGGACGGGTGGCCCTGGCTGATGAGCAGCGCGATTGAGGAACACGATTGCATTCACGGGACATTCTTCGGCGCGTCTGATGTATTCGATTGTTTGCGTGCGTACCTCAATTGTCGGCTTTCCATAGGCGCGAATGGTGCTTTTCAACCCGCGGAATTCCGGAAAAAGGTCGCCGACCGGTTCACGAAATCGGAACTTCTGCGGATGACCAATCACCTTCGGATCAGGCGCCTCTCTTTGGAACGCGCTTGCGTCATCCGACACAAACGTCCAGCCGCGACGGGCGCACGCGTACGATAGCGACGACTTTCCGGCGCCCGATTTTCCGGCCAGCAGAACTCCTTTCCCCTGATACATGACGCAAGCAGCGTGCAACGTGATCAGGTGTTTAACTTCCAGCAGCGGATAGATCATTACATCCAGGAGGCATTGCCGGAAGTACTCCTGATTTTGAGCCGTGGCTTCCGTTGCCCATCCGAAAGCAAAGCCGGCATTCAAATCAAGAGATGCAAAATTGTCCCGGTCCCCCACGATGCTTAAGAGATGGCCCTGCGACCTGAAGGTAGGCGGTTCCACGCACGCCGGACTACTACTGGCCGAAAGCGCTAGACGAATATCAAGCGGAGCGTAATCATGCCGGTGTCGATACGTACCCCAACTCCTGTCGGCTGCCTCTAGAGTTATGGCGGAATTTGATCGGAGCCGTACCGGAAATCCGTATGGATAGAACAGTGCATCATGGTCAAGCGGCACTCTTGTTAGCAAAGGGTCGTTAACGACTGGTTCGAGACAAAGTGAAGTTGCCATTGATAAAGGGCTATTTGTCCAGCGTATGCCGGGAGGACAGCAGAAAAGCCGTGTATTTGTAAAAAACTGGTAAAGGAATTTATAAGTAGATAGGCCCCGAATCGTTACCAGGCGGCGTTGAGCCTTCCCTGCTACTTCCAATTAAGAGAACACACGCACCGGCTGCATACGGGATTGGTCGCGACATCGAGCGAGGCTCGAAACTCCTGGGCTTCGATGCCGTTTAGCGCCTGCAATAAGGTGTGCGATTTCAACGACCCGATTGGCCGATGGAAGAAACACGGGCGCACCGCGCCGTCCGCCTCGACGACTGCTGAGACCCAAGGCGCATTGCACTGAGGTGCCTGTGGTCGACAGAGTCCGAGCTGCACGCGGAAATGGTGCGGGATCCGACGGAGCTTTTCGGCGTTTTCCGCGACAAAACCGGTTCCTTCCCAGTTGCTGCTTACAAGTTCAAGTTCCCGTTCTAGCGTCACAACTTCTTCGAGGGTGAGAGCAACTTGGGCTTGTCGATAGACCTCCCAAGGGCGAAACCGATTGAAGGCTTCGGAGGTGAGGTCGGCAGCGAGGAAGGAAATCGAACGGAGCCCTAGCCGCTTTGCGACTTCTGCGGTCTCGCTTGGCGTGGAGTAGTTCAACCTCTGAATAGTGCAACGCGCGGAAATGGGGAAATTTGGATTCAAATCATGAATGGCGCGGATGCCGTCCTGGAGCTGGGAAAACGCTCCAGGCACTCGGCGGATCTGATCATGGATGTGAGGAGGCCCGTCCAACGAAACAATCACATCGTCAATCCCTGCCGCGATTTGCTCGGCATATCGTTTGAGCAGCAGCCCGGTGCTGAGAAGAGTTACGCGAATGTGTTTTGATCTCAACATGTCGGAAAGCCGAAAGAGGTCGGAGTGCATAAGCGGCTCTCCACCGGAGAAGACCACCCATTTGACCGATAGCGCCTCAATATCCGCGAGATGGCGAGCCAGTTCGTCCGCGGCTAGTTCGGATTGGCTGGTGTCTTTCCAGATGTCGCACATGACGCAACGGCAGTTGCAACGTGCGTGAGGATACAAAACGAGTACGGGAAGAGAGCGGATCAACGTGGTCACGCGCCAACCGCCTTTCCCGCCAGACGAACAGGCGGCTGCAGTGCTCTCTTCGTTTCGTCCAGCAGATGTGAGACGTCGCTCGAAACGAGGTATCGGCCTCGCCCTTCTAGTTCAATAGGCTGAAGGGACTGCAACATGCTCAGCGGACAACGCCGTGCAATTTCCGAGGAGATTAGTTGTACGCGTCCACGAATCATAACGAGTTGCGGATCATTCTCTAGTAAAGTCATCGCAGGCGTTTGTCCACTGTCGTTCATGACTAAGAAGTCCGCGGGACCGCCGTCGCAAATTTGCCCGAAACCAGCCGGCAGCTTAAAAATTCGAGCTGGTTCCGATGTAACCATTTTGTACAGCCGGTGAGCATCGACGGTTCGATGCGCAATCCGCAATTCATCGAGAAGGTCGCCGTCTGCCGTGATTGCCGAATCGGTTCCCAGCGCAATTGGAATTGCTGAGTTCAATATGGTTGTATCCAGGCTGCGTCCTAATGTAAAAAGGTTTGATGTTGGACACCAAACGATTCCAACGGTGCGGCGCTTCAGGAGCGGCAGATCGGAGCGACCCACACCGACACCGTGAACGAGAACGATCGGCCGATTGAGTGCTCCGGTTTTGTCTAGAATCTGGATCTCGCCGCGAGCCGCTTCGTCGACTCCTTCCGCTGCATGAATTACGAATGGATAATCAGCCGGCGTATTTTGCAAGCGAGTTTCCCAGTCCGGAGAAAAATGCAGCGAATGCGCCCATCCATATCGCTTCACGACTCGGACCGGGAAACTCGGGTCTAGGAATGCCGGATGGAAAGCGTTGTGATGTGCAACGGTCGTTACGCCTGATAGTAAGTTTTTGATTCCGCCCCATTGCAGCCGCAGCGGTTTGGGGACTGTTAAGTGCTGTTTTATCGGCGGCTCATCTGGGTGGTAGATGTCCCGAGCCCACGCAGATGCGTTTGGGTAGGGGCCACAACCCAACTTAGGAAGAAGATTCAATTCCAAGTGATCATGGGCGTTTATCAGGCCCGGTAGAACGAGAGATCCGTCGAGATCCAGAGTGAGATGCCGCGACGAAGGAACCGGCGAAAACGAGACGCGTCCATTGCCGGTCCATAGATTGATGCCGGCAGTTTGGGCAGAACTCGTGGCAACGCGAGCGCCTCGTATCAGCACGGCTTCTCCCATAGACAGATGAAGAGGGCGGGAATGCTCTTGACGGTCCTGAATAGATCTTGCTTACCGGCGCGCTGAAACAGTGAAAACTCGGAGGTGGTGAAGCATGCCTCGCGATGGAATTTAGGACTGAGACCTGCGTCCGCAGCAGCGCGGTTGACTTCCTGTACTGTGCGACGGTGATGTTCTATGTCATACCGCTGCCCGCCGAGTTTGAATGAGCGAGTCCAGCCAGACAACAATGCATCAGGATGCAGATCGCTTACGGCGATGAAGCCGCCGGCCTTTGACGCGCGAGCAAATTCCCGAAATACCCCGCCGATGTTCCGGAAGTAGCCCAGCGATACGGAACAAAGGATCAGGTCGGCTATTGAGTCGCGAAAGGGGATGTCTTCAGCGTCCGCCAATGCGATCCGCCCGCGCAAAGAAGAGATCTTGGTTGCTTCGTTCAACATCTCCTTGCAAGCATCGCAGCCGAACACGTCTGATCCAGCGTCCTGGAAATGCAAGAGCCAATGGCCAGTGCCGCAAGCCACATCGATCATTGTGGAAGGCTGAATTCCCTTCAGAACATCCCCCATCGCCCGGCGTTCGAGCGCCAATAGCGGATTGAGGCTCGAATCATAGACGGAAGCCCAAAGACGATGCCCTTCAATAGCCGATACGTACATTACAAACTTTCCAAACGCGGTTTTCTCAAAGTGACGAAGCGCTGTGCCCATTCAAGTTCATATGGAAAGTCATAAAAACCGAGAGAATACCGCCAACCGCTAAGACAGCGGAGCATCGCCCGGCCCCAGCGTGGCAACTGAATGTCCTGCACAGTTGGCCAGCGAGAATTGATAACCAGGTCGAAATTGTCAATACGTCGTTTGAGTCGCTGAGGAAGCCATGCAACATTAGGATCGTGCCGCGTTGTGAAGTTGTACCAACGCTCGGTAGCCCACTCCTCAGGTGTGCGAGGGAATTCAATCTTAGCTTCGACATCGCCATACATGCCGTCGGGATGAGGAGTGGGGATGTAGTGCTGGACGATGATCTCCGCATCGGGGTTGGCGCGTTTGATTCGGCGGATGAAGCCGATGGTCTCGTGAGTATCCCGCTCGGGGTCTTTGGGATTGCCGACCACAAAGGAAAATTCCGGTACAATGCCAAATTGACGGATACGGGCCGCTAACTTCATCGTTTGGTCGGTGGTGACCTTCTTGTTCATCTGCTGCAGCACCCAATCCGAACCCGACTCAGCTCCGAAGAAAATCATTGTGGCGCCGGCCTTTTTGAGCAGCCGAAAAGTTTCATCGGAGTAGCGCAGAACGGTATCGATACGACCTTCGCACCACCATTTGAGATTCAGAGGCTCGATAGCCTTCGCTAAAGCCGCCGAGTGACTTTCACTGAGGAAGAAGTTGTTGTCGTAGAACTGAACCGAATCGATATTGTATTTTCGTTTCAAGTGGCCCAGAACGGCGGCTGTACGCTCCGGTTCTTCAGTGCGCTGGCGGCCTTGATATATAGGAACAACCCCGCAGAAGGTGCAGCGAAATGGGCAGCCAATACTAGCCTGATGGACAACCGTGCGCCGCCCTAAGAAGGTCGGCAGGATATAGCCGGCAGCATTGGGTAGATTGTCGTAGGGCAGCCACGGGAAATCGTTCGGAGAACGCAGCGGCCGTTCCGCGTTGTGAACATGTAAGCCGAAGTCATCTTTGTAAGATAGGCCCTTAACGCCGGCGTATTTTCGTGTAGTGCGTAGGACTTCGATTAATTCCAGGAAAGTGTCCTCGCCTTGACCGCGAACCACAAAGTCGATGTAACCCGCATTGAGGGCGGCGTCAGGATAGAGGGAAGGGAAGTATCCGCCCCACACGATGGGGATTAACGGATGCTTTAGGCGAAATTCCCGACAGAGCGGAATTGCGGCGACCATCTGTGGTCCCGGCATAACGGACACGGCAAGTAATGTGACATTGCTATTTTGGGCAAGGCGATCGAGCGTCGTTTGTGGTTGTGGATCCGAATTGCCATCCACAATGAAATAATCTTCTTTACCCTGCAACACGGCGGCCAACGAAAGGACAGCCAAGGGAAAACGCCGGTTCTTCGGTTTGGTTGAGCGGGGATGCAGCAGGATAATCATTGAGTTTGAAATCTTCCAACGAGAATCCAGAATTTCGAAGGAGGTCTACGCTTTCTGAGAAGCGCGTTCACGGGGCGAAGATGCCAGCGCCATCCATACCACGGCTTTAAGATCTGCCAGTCTATCTTCAGGGCGTCGCGAAGGGTCTTCAATGTGGGAATATCAAGGAACTCAATGCTTGGCAATGAATCTGACGGGAAGCCGTAGCGTTTGGCGAATGCGGCATGTTTTTCTTCCACCATGCGTCTTCCGTGATCTGGCAGCCGGTAAATCGGAGTGTCGAGAATCACAAACAGACCAGAAGGCCGCAAGCATCGGCGTATTTCGCAAAGCGTGTGCAAGTAGTCAACCGAATAATGGAAAGAAGCGTTGAAGATCGCGAGATCGAAGCTTTTCGGCGGCAGCGGGAGACAATCAAAGTTGCTTTCGATGACCGGGAACCGATCGGGATAATGGCGGGCAGCCCGCAAGCCATCGCGCTCGTCATCGAAAATATCTACCGCAACTGGCCGGTGGCGCCGAACCGAGAGGCGGTGAGATAACCAGCAGTTACCGGACCCTAAGTCGAGCACATCCAGCGGAGTGCGCTTATCGTCCTCCAGTGCTTTTAGGATGTGCTTTTCGAAATAGGAGTACGTTTTCGACCGCATCGCCCACATCGCGGCATTGGGATCACTTCGTTCGCACGAAGGCAGAGCACGGTAGTACTCACTGTTATCCGAACCGCGGCCTTCAGCATGCCGGATGATACGGTAATCTTCAAGAAACTTTCGCCGCGCAGTGTTCTCAGCGGTCATATGCGCTCGAAGATGTAAAGGCGATGGTCCGCCAGTGCGCGGAGAACCGGTTTATTGTCCAGCCGGCGATCGAGAGCCGATAGTTGTTCAACTTCCCAGCCGGTCAGGGCCGTTACATAGGAAGGTGGGACGGAGAATCCGATCCCGTAAACGTTGCGCAGACGAAAGTGGGCCTTAAAGGCGGAGACAATCGCCGCGCCGGAAGGGTAGAAAACGCTAGCGCCGATCGAAGAATTTGCGTGACCGCGTAAGCGGCGGAATGCCTTACCCGGTTTTGCTCGCAATAGGTAAAAGGCGATTTCCCAAAGGCACACGGAGTTGATAAAGCAGAGGGCGAGGCGGCCTCCGGAGCGAACCATGCGGCCAAGCGAATCGGCGACGGTTGAGAGCGATGCCAAGCAATTTAAAGCGCCGAAGTTCGAAATCACCCCATCCAACTGCAAGTCAAATTGTGGAAGGTGTTCGATGGGGTAGCAATAAGCTTCGATGCCTCGACTTCTCGCTATTTCAACCATTTGCGGCGAACTATCGATCCCATACATTGATACGCCACGCGACTTGAGATGCAGAGCGTCCACGCCCGTTCCGCAACCGAGATCGAGTACAAAGTCACCTCTATTGAACAATGGATCGATCCGGCGCCACACTGCGGACCTTTGCGATTTGCCTACAGGCGTATCCGACCAGAGTGCGTCGTACCGGAAAGCGATCTTGTCGAAGGCAGGGGCGCTGCTTGCAGTCGTGGCGATCATGCCTCCACCTCATCGCGGGTCATCTGCAAACCCATCCGCGCGGCTAGTGTTCTTGCGGGATCGGGCGCCGGCAAAAGCTCACTTTTCAGAAGGTCGTCTGCGTGCTGATAGAAGCGCCTCGAATGCCGTCCCTTAATGCGGAGGTCGCGATCTGTCGATTGCGTCCAGTCGCCTAGAGTGACCAAACGGGAAGATACACGCTCATAGTAGGGAGTGCCTTTGATCGGATACGAGATAGTTGTGAAGCAAACATCCGGTTGGCACGCTTTGGCGTGAGCTACGGTTTGCTCGATATCCTCGATTTCTTCGCCATCATAGCCCCACATGAGAAACATTCCCGTTTGAATTCCACGAGATTTGCAAAGGCGAACAGCGGAACGAACCTGCTGGATGGTAACGCCTCTCTGCATGGCATCCAGAATGCGTTGCGAGCCGCTTTCCGATCCGATCCAGACACGGAAACAGCGAAGTTCGGCCAAGGTTTGGGCTACCGCTTCGTTGACTCTGTCGGCGCGGGTAATACATTCAAATGGTATGGACAGCTTCTTGCGCTGCATCTCAGCCGCGAACTCAAATAGCCAGCCGTGGTGGATGGTGAAGACGTCGTCAGCTAACCAAAGTAGCTCCGGATTGTAACGCTCAAGAATCCATTCAATCTCGCTCACGACCGATTTTGGCGAACGGCGCCGATGAGTAACGCCATAGACGGAATGACTGCACCAGTTGCACCGGTATGGGCAGCCCCGCGCCGTAATCAAGGAAACAGAGCCTTTACCGTGGAAGGTGCGCCACGTGTCGAGATACTGATGCATGTCGATGCGTTCGCGATCCGGCCACGGTTGGGCATCGAGATCCTTTATCAGTGGCGCCGACGGAGTGCGAATAACAGAGCCATCCTCGCCGCGAAAAATCAAGCCGCCAATTTGAGACCACGCGTTGCGGTCGAAAGAGGACCGCAACAAATTTTCAAGGGCGAGCTCTCCTTCGCCGGCGACGATGACGTCGGCCCCCGAATTGAGGTACTGCTCGGGATAGTTTGCCGGCTCGGGGCCGCCGACAATCACGTTCCAACCTGCTTCCCGCGCACACTTGATTATTTCGAGAGCATTCAACCGCGTCATCAGGTTGGCATATATGCCGAGCGTTGATGGAGGGCCGTCACGAAGAAGGTCGAACAACTCTTTTTTGGACCCAAAGGTAGAGTCGTAAATATCTACGGCAAAGCCTTGTTTGCGAAGGTAGGAAGAGAGGTAGAGAAGCCCCAGCGGCGCGTAGGGCTTCATGATCTGTTGTTCCTTCGGATCCTCAAACAGAAAATAGGCGTGCGTCAGAAGAAGCTTCATGAAGCCACCTCTACCGTGCACATGTCTGCGGATTTGAGCGCATCCACATCGGCCCAAGCTCTGGCAAGAAGCGAGCTGTTGCCTGGGTTTCGTACTTCCACATGGATGGCGCGTGCGAGAGCGCGATACAGTTCTGTTGAAAACGTGCCCCTGAACATCATGGAAAGGTCGCCGCTCTCGGTCCAGCTTGTTTTTTTGCCTAATTCAGAAGAGACGAGTTGATGAAGCTTGGTGCCCGGCAAGGGATAAGTGACCGAGACGCCTACGTCATCGGGCTCCGCTGCCCGCACCATGTGAACGGTCGATTCGATGTCTTCCCAGGTTTCGCCCGGATAACCAAATTGGATAAACAACCCCGCTCTAATGCCGTTCCGCCTTAGGTTTTCACGGGCTTGAAGGATTTGCTGAACGTTGGTTCCTTTCTCCATGGCATCGAGAGTGCGTTGCGAACCGGATTCGGCGCCCATCCATACATCGCAGCAACCGGCACGTTTCAGGTCCGCAACGGTTTGGCGCGTCATCAAATCGCAGCGGGATTGCATTTTAAACGGAATTTGCGCTCGCATCTTCTCAACGGCGTCGGCGAACTCTTCAGTCCAACTGGCCGACAGCGCGAAGATGTCGTCGGCGAACCAAATGTGATCGGGCGCGTATCGCGTTTTCAAGTGCAGCATTTCCTCGGCAACGGAGGTGGCCGATCGAACATGATAACTGTTGCCCCAAATTGGCTTCGCACACCAGTTACAGCGAAACGGACATCCCCGGCTCGAGACAAGATTTAAGGAAAAATATCCGTGATGCTCAAGCCACAGTTCGCGATATCGATTGATATTGACGAGATCCCAGGCAGGCATTGGAAGCTCATCGAGCTGCGTGCGCAGCCCGCGGGGAGCGGTGCGGCGGGTTCTGCCGCTCTCAGATTCACGGTATGCCAATCCGGCCACTTGCTCTGGAGGACTCCCTGTGGCGAGTTCTCGAAGAGTTTCTTCCACTTCACCGATCAGGACATAATTGAAACCAGCCTTGAGATACTCATCGACCCGATCGGTTGAATCAGATCCGTGTACCGCACTGGGACAGTTGTACTCGCTCGCGAGGTTCGCCGTCCAAAAGGCCAGCTCTCTGTTGCGGGACAAGCACATCTTCGTTAGGAAATTGAAATCATCTTCGCAAACGACGACCAGACAAGGCGCCGCTTTTCGAATCGCCCTTGTCAAAACCTCTTCCGGCGAGTCAAGAGCGGTATCACAGACATCAACCGCTAAACCGGCCTTACGCAACACAGCGGCTGCCAGGATTGTTTGTAGAGGCGGATAGGGCTCCATCTTTTGGCGCTGCTTTTCGTCGGAGAAGACATGATTGCTGTGTGTGAGCAGTACGTTCATATGTCTCCCGAGACGAATCACCGAGCCTCTTTCATCTGCCGCCCTAAAGGCTCTCCCGTCAGTAGCGAGCGGCGAACCACCAGCCAATGCTGCGCCATCGAAACCCAGAGTTCCAGCGGCAAGGCGAATACGTGATGCTTCAAACGCCAGTGCAGAGGCTTTTGTAAAAGCCGCATTCCTTTGCGGCCGGCGATCGAGTGCGATCTGCCGATGACCTTGGATAATCGATTCGCTAGCATGAAATACGACATGCCGCGCGCGAGCTCGGAACTTGCTCTTTCGTTCAGCCAGGGCAACTCGGCTTGACCCAGACCAACTGACGCCCATTCTTCGAGCGATTGCGGCTCGCGTAAGCCGGCTTCGCGCAGTTCCGGCCAGATCGGAATTCCAGGATAGGGCGTAAACAGGTTCGGAGAAAACGTTACATTTTCAAATTCTGAGGCGATCTGGCCCATAACGCGCAGAGTTTCCCGGCGGTGGCAATCTTCTTCGCCGGGATAACCGAATATCAGGTTGTACGTGACACGGATGCCGGCATCTCTGCACTTCCGAGCCGCCTCGAACATGTCTTCGATCTTTTGATGAGCTTTGCGCATCTTGCGTAGGATCTCGGGAGAGGCGGATTCCGTGCCAAAGCCGATATGGTTGACGCCGCTTTCGGCGAGCAGCGCGACGTCCTCATCGCTGAGCCGGCACAGAAGATCGGTGGATGCCTGAAATGTCCAGTGAAAGTGTATTCCGCTTTCGATGAAGCCACGCGCCAGTGCTGTCGCGCGCCGCGTGTCGACAAGGAAATTGGAATCGACAAGGGCGATCTCATCGAGCGCATATGTCTTCACAAGGTGAACAATCTCGCTAACGACGCCCGACACGGTCTGAGGATTGAATCGCCGGTTGTAGAAAACCATATCGGTGCAGTAATTGCACGCATAGGGGCAACCGATGCTGGTGGCGTACGGAAGCTTTCGGCTCCCGGTAGCCCGCGCGTACGATTCGAAATCGACCAAGTCGTAAGCCGGCGAAGGCAGACTACTCAGAGGAGATGAGGGACGGTCGCCGTTCGCGACAATTTTGCCGCCGCGTTTGAACCAGCAACCAGCAACCAAATCGAGAGGAGCGCCGGCAGATTGCCGTTTGAGAATCTCGGTTAGGGTCTTCTCTCCCTGATGGCGTACCACGATGTCCACGAAGCCTTCGTGCAGCGTTTGTGCGCTGAGCAGCGTAGGATGCCATCCGCCATATATGATCGGCAACTCAGGCCGGACCTTTCGCACGACGTGACTGGCGGCGACAGCATCGCGAATCATCGGGCCGGTCAGAAGGGAAATGCCGAAAGCGAAGGCGTCTGCTACCTCTTTTGAGATAACGTCCAGGAAGTTCGGAGTGGTTGTGCCGTCCACGATTACAGGCGTAAAGCCTTCTTCTCGAATAGACGCCGCGAGACTCAGCAAACCAAGCGGGGGGCCAAAGACTTTTCCTTGGTATGGAGGGGCAAAGAGCAAGACCTTCCGGCTTGGCCGATCTAACACGACACCACCTCACTTGAGAGCCGTTGGGCATCGATCTTGGGTTTGGGCGGTGGGAATGCCTTGTTGGCTTTGTTCTTAAGCCAGAGTTCGACTGGCGCTCCGTAGACGCCATGCTCCAGCCGCCAGCGCGCCGGCAAACTGATCGTGCGGTGCACCAGACGGGTTACCGGGTGCTTCTTCTGGACTCCGATCGGAACGCGATTGAAGGCCACGCGCAAGTACTCTCGCATGCGCTGTACGCGCTCGTGCTGCGCGCCGTTCAGCCACGGAAGAACGGTGTAGCGCGGAAAGAAGTCGGCCCAACCTTCAAAGGTCTTGGGCACCTGGATGCCGAGCTCAAACGCCTTTTTCATAATAGGGGAGCCCGGATATGGAGTGAAAATGTTGGTCCAGAATTCGGCTTGCGGATAGCGCCGGCAGATGTTCATGATGAGACTAATGGATTCGCGGCGTTCCACCTCCGTCTCTCCGGGAAAACCAAAGATCATGTTGAAAGAAGGGCGAATTCCGGCCTGGCTCAACATGTCGGCCGCCAGGTAAATCGTCTCCAGCTTCTGAAAGTCTTTGTTCATGAGGTGAAGGATTTTTTTTGAACCGGAATCCGCCCCTTGCGAAACCTGGGATAAACCAGCGCGGCGAAGCAGCTTCAATTCCTCCACGGTGAACCGGGTAACCAAATTCGTTGAAGCCTGAATACTCCAATCGAACTTGACGCCGCGGCGCACTAAGCCTTCGGCGATGTCGACCGCGCGATTACGATCGACGAGAAAATTGTCATCCACTACCCACAGCAATTGAAGTCCATAACGCGATACCAGATCGGTAACTTCGTCGACGACCTGATCGGCTTCTAAAGCATTCCATTTGCGTCCGTACAGGCCTTCATTCGTGCAGTACGCACAGTTGAAGGGGCATGCAAGGCTTGATGTATACATTGCCCATCGCCGTCCGCAAACACGCTCGTAAGCGTCAAAGTCCGCCAAGTGATATGCCTTTGGCGGCAATTCCCGGATGGGCCTAAGCGCGCGCGGTGTATTGAAAACAAGCTTTCCATCTTCCTTGTAGGCAACGCCGGGTATGCCCTTAAACGATTCGCCTGCTTCGATATGCCGCACCATATCCACCAGAGCTTCCTCGCCTTGGCCGACGACAATCGCGTCGACGTCGGGACACGCTAAGGTCTGGTCGGGGAGGAGCGATGGATGCCAGCCGCCGAGAATTACAGGTTTATCCGGATAGACCGCCTTCGCGGCCTTCGCGATTTGCGCGGTCTCGCGTATCATAGGCCCGGTGACAAGCGAAATTGCCAGGCAAAGTGAATCTTCGAGTTCCGATATTACTTGCTGCTGGAAGTTGGGCGTGATGGTGGAATCGATAATTCGAACTTCATAGCCGGCGCGTTCGAGAGGCGTAGCTAAAGCCAGAATCGCCAAGGGTGCTGTTGCTTCCTGACTCGAAAAGGCGGGAAAGAAAAAAAGGACCTTCTTCTTCATGAGTACGTCTGCCTGTCTTCAGGCTGCTATTGCCCTTCGCGTTGATTCGGGAGAAAGGACTCGCTCAACACATGTCCAGTATGGGAACCGATTGGAAACTGAGGTGTTGGAAAGCTGTAAATAATACGTAAACGAAACGAATCGTTCATTGATGACTATGGCGCGCGGAGCGCGGCCCTCACTGATGTCTCTCGCTTTTCGCATTGGTGTTCCGGATTGCCCCTGAGCGTCCTGTCACGCTATTTGATCTGCCGTGTCAGATCGAAGCCAAGGACCAAACCTCCCAAGGTGTCCGCGCTTGGATCGTTCAAAAACTGCGCACGTGTGCCGGCGCGTTGTGAGACGGTAGTCCCCGGGCTAGTTGTCAACGCCAGAGTGAACGCGTGACGCCAAATCTTCTTCTGAATTCCGAAGGAGAAGACTGGTCGATGGATGCCAAGTTCCCTAGCATTCACCAGCGTGGGAATAACCTCCGCCAGCAGAGCGACCGATGGCCGGATATCAATTGCCAGGCCAGTTCCCAAAGAAAAGGCGTTTACTCCGGGAACCGCTGGGATCTGACTAGACAGATAGCCCGCGGGCTGTTCCAGACGCCGGTCGTTGAAAGATACAGTCGGCACGAGATAGAACTGCGCTCGCGACGTGATGCTACGCGAAATGACGCCCTCTATGTTCTCTGTATAATTCTTGCGGAAGTTGTCCTGCCCTTCGATCGATACGCGAACCATCAGGTTCAAGGGATTGCCTTTGCGCTCTTCCAGGATGTTGTACCCAGCCATCAACTGAATGGGACGATTGATCAGCGAAGGGGCTCGGAAGATGCTTACGGACAGATCGTCTGTCACACCGTATCGGAAGCCGAAAGAGGGAATAGCAACACCGTCCAGCCCAAACAACTGCGCGCCTCGTTCCATTCCGGTGAAGGCCGGATCATAAGGGAATCGATGAGCAAAGTTCACGTAAACGCCATGACGGTCCGTAGGCCTGCCGGTGGGCAAGCTGACGACGACATCATCCCCTGGTTCATAGATGTTTGGTTTCGACTTCGCTTGTTCGGATGAGCCTGTGGCGGTACTGCTTGTGGAGGGGCCGTTGGGCTGGTTTTCCGAACCGGGAGCAAATGAACGAATATATGTGACCAGGCTTGAAATTTGTGTGTCTGTGAGTTTGCCGGACCAAGCCGGCATGATTCCGCCCTTGCCTTTTTGAATAGCCGTTTGCATTGCGCTTGCGCTCACGCTCTTCTGGAAGGCAGGGTCCGTGAAATCAGGCGTCCCTATGGACTTGATGCCTTTGCCGCCGGGTCCGTGGCAAGTCGCACAGTTTTTGGCGAACAACTCCGCCGCTTGTCCTCCTTGGCCGGATACTGGCCGTGGGATTCCCGAGAATTGGCCGTGAGTTTCCTTTATGGTCCTTGCGGCAACGTCGATCAGGTATTGCTTTCCGTCTCTAGCCAGCACGACGGTAGATTGTGAGTTGGCCGGAAACGTTATCCCTAAAAGTTTCGCGAGATCGGAGGATGAGTTGTCTGCCTGAGCGGGGCGTTCAGATCCCGTATTAGCGGGAGTTTGGGCCGTTGCAGAACTTCCTGCCGCCGCGAACAGTAACGAGATTGTGCAAAGTTTATAAAGATTCATTTGACTCATACAGATGCACTTGTTGAGGCCTTCTGGAAATAGTCTAGAATCGCGATCCGGTAAGGGTCGTTATTACGTTGTGAAACTTTCGTAAAGCCAGCTATATGGAGTTGCGTCCGAGACTACATAGCTCCGCCAGAAGAAAATCCGGACAATTCTTCACAAGGTTGTCGCAAAGCGACATGAAAAACAGATCTATACTCATCCAGAAGACGTTTCATGCCACGGAGGAATAATGAACTATTGTTGGCGATCACCCTCGCTATGTGTTGCGCCGGCGATCTTCGATCGGCTGCGCGGACATCTCACCTCTTGATTTGCGGTAGCGCACAGGTCCTGGAAGGAGCAATAGAACGGCATCACGGCGGGGATGTATTCAAAACACAATGGGTCTGGCGTCCCGAGCGCAGCGCGGGGTTGCCGCTCAGGTTGATGTCAGATTTTGCAGGGACAGATGAGTGCAAGCCGGTCGACGACGGAAAGGAGATCCTGATCACGTCGTCGGGTAACGGCCTTGCGCTGGTGGAGCATGGGACAGGAAATACCCTCTTCTATGCGGCGGTCCGCAACGCCCATTCGGCCGCGTTGCTGCCCGATGGCTTAATTGTCGCCGCCGCCTCGTTCTCGCATGGCGGCTCGGGAGACCGGCTTCTATTATTCGACAGGAAAATCTCCGAGCGTGTCCTCGCGTCTTTCCCACTCACCGGAGCGCACGGAGTGGAATGGGATCCGGATCGTAACGTTCTTTGGGCTCTCGGTGACCGCGAGCTTGCGGAAATTGCGATTTCCCAAACTGGAATCACGGCCTTCACGATGACGCTTAAGCGTAGCTTTTCGCTTCCGATTCGCGGCGGGCATGACCTCGTTCTGGCTCATGATAATTCCGTTCTGTTCCTGACTACCAGCGCTCAGGTATTCATCTTTCATCCGGAAGACGCAAGCTTTTCGCCATTCGAAGTATTCAGTGGAATTTCAAATGTAAAAAGCCTATCGATCAATCCGAAAGATGGTCAAATCGTGTATACGAAATCCGAACGCGGTGTCTGGTGGACATACAAGCTGCAATTGTTGAGACCCGCATCGGAAGTCGTTTTATCGGAGCACGCCTATAAGGCCCGGTGGTATGTTACGAGTCACAGCGATCGAAGGTAAAGGAGGATTCCTCGATCACCTCGATCCAGAATGGCTTTTGGGCTATAGGAGTGAATTAACGGGGGGCAAATTTGCCGGCACGCCGGCGCTTACCGGCAGGCGCATCACGAATCGAGCGCCAGGTGTCGCTTTCTTTTCCACCCAAAGATCACCCCCGCTGTCCAGGAGCGATTGCCTTGATAGCGCGAGCCCCAATCCCAGTCCATTCTTTTTGCCAAAACTCGCAAACGGCCGGAAGAGGTTCGGCCACGCTTCATCTGAAATTCCCGAGCCGGAATCTTCGATGAGAACGATCAAGTTGCCGGGCTCGAAACGGACACTGACTTGTACGCTTCCGCCCTCCGGCATGGCGTCAATCGCGTTGCCGATCAAATTGACGAAAACGCGTTCCAGACGATCTCGTGACACAACAACTTCGACGTCTTCCGGAATCTCGCATGTGATGGAAACTGACTGCAGTTCGGCGCTCCGTATGAGTCCATCTCGCGCGGAGGCCACAATGTCAATCAGCTTGCATGCCTCCACTGGCTTCTTTTTTGCTCTGGAAACATCGAGCAATTCCTGCAGCAACTCCTGGATCCGTCGGGAAGAGCTGTATATGTTCGCAGCCAGTCTCCGCTGTTGCTCCGAGGAAAGCTCCGCATCGACCAGCATCTCGGCGCCGCCATAGATTGCCGCCAGAGGATTCCGTAGATCGTGGACAATGGAGCTTGACAGACGGCTGATCGTCGAAATCTGCTCCTGTCGAATCAGATCCTCACGTGCGTGTTGAATCGAGTCGCACATCTGATTAAACGTGATAGCCAGCCGGCCGAGTTCGTCATCTGTTTCGACCGGCACCCGATAATCATAATTACGCCGGGTGACCTCGTCGGCCGCGCGATCCAAAGTTCTTACGGGTCTCAGCACACGTCTGGAAAGAACGTAAGTCAAAAGAAGCGCCACGATAATGCCAGCCGTCCAAAACACGGCCACGTTTCGCCGCAGTCCGGCTAGGGTCGCTTGCGGTTTAGCGAACGACCGGATCACAAAGAGCTCGCCTAAAAATTGCCCCGTGGTATCGTGTAACGTTGTGCCAAGAAGAAGATAGTCATGACCGTGCAATTTGACCGCCCGAACGCGGTCCTGTACGCTCATTCCTGAGCGCAGGTCCGACGCGGTTACCCCAGGCAGCGTGCCCGCGATCACTTGATTGGAGCTCACAAATACGAAGTCGCTGCCGTGCGTCGAGTTCTTGAGTTCAGAGGCCAGCGTATTGTCGATGTCCAGGGCGACCAGAAGAATATTTAATAATCCCTGTTCGTTCTGCGCCTGCACGTACACCGGCGTGAGAACGACGTAATAGAGGTGCGTTCCGCGGGTAGCATACCCGGAGACTTGTTCGGGGAAGTGAGTGCGAGCCGCTTGTATAAGAGCTGGGTTCACTGAGAAATCAGGACGGCCGCCCAGGGAAGTGATCACTTTCCCAGCTGGATCCAGTACCAGAAAGTTAGCGCCCTCGTCGGAAACTTGTGACCACAATTGTTCCGCTGTGTCTCGGATGGTTGCCTGATCGCCGGTCATGAAAGCCGCCCTGACGTCGGACATGGAACTCATGACTCGGCTGATCAAAGTCAAATTGTGGACTTTAGCGCCCCAAAGCGATTCGTATGCCTGCAAGCTGGTTCGGACTTCTTCTTCCAGGCTGTGTTTGCTGACAGTCGCCGCATATCTCTGCACCATCCAACCCGTGAGCGCGAAGACGGCGGTCACCGCTAGCGAGGTGGAAAGGAGAATGCGCCATAGCAGGGAGTTCCCGTGAAAAGGAAATGCCTTCATTTTATTTGCAGAGGGTATCCGTCGACTTTGTCGCCATCAACAGGATAGTCTTGACCATACTTGTTCTTGTGAGCCACCGGCAAATAAGCGGCTTCTGAAATCGTCACGGTCGCCACTTTCACGGGTTCGTTGTCATCGTCAACCACAATATTTTGAGTGAGCTTCAAAAGCGTTTCCGCCGTGGCGCGCTCGTGAAAAAAATGGAGCTGATATTTGCCTGGTGTTACATGAGAAAGGACGTATCGTCCATTTCGATCTGTTGTCGTGAAATGATTTGAATTCACGACGACAATGATCGCCGACATGGAAGGATGAATGTTGCAAAACACCCTTACGATGCCGGGTCTATCGAAGTGAACCGTTCTCGACGATCCGGGAGGATAGAGCGCCACGTCAAAAAGCTGGCCATCATAATTTGAAAACGCATTGTGGAAAATCGGATCGAGATTCGGAAAGTCAACGCTGGTTCCAGTTTCTATTGGGAGAATGTGCGGAGAAAACTTCTTGTTCTTCTGGAGCATTTGGGCGTGCTTGCCCGCGGTACGCTGGGCCGGGTTCTCGGTTGAAGTGAGCCATACGACGACGCCCGATAAGTCCGCCTTTTTCCGGACAGCCGAGTCGCGGGATCGTATTAACTGCGTGTAGCCAGCGACCGTTCCGGCGTAAACGTGCCCAAACGACGCGATTGTGAAAAGCACGGCTAACATCTTGAAGGCGGATGAGGCGGCAGGCGCGATGCCGCGTGGGCAAACGATCCATGAAATCGTTTGCCGCGCGCCCAGTTCGTTGCGAGCGAGTTGTTTAGAAGAGGTAGCCGAGCGCCAGATCATAGTGATTTTGAATCCCTCTAATGCCGAGAAGGGAGCGCGTGCGCATCTGCAAGGCCTCCATGCCGATTACAACGTTCGGGCCGATATGGTACATGACGTTGGAAGCGTAGGTCCAGTTATGTACAACACTTGAGGCAGCAAGGAAGGAGTTATTGTCGTTCTCCAGTCCGCTGAAAATATTTAGTGTCAAGCGGTTTGTGATTGGAAAGGCAACTTGTGCCCAGCCTCCGGCGCTTTTCACCGGCCGAACGGCGCCGCCGGGCGTAATCGCAAAACCATTTCCCAGAGCTCCCAGACTGGCTACGTTTTGCCCCTTAAAAACAGTTCCGCTGAATTGCACGTGGGAGGCCGGCACGACAAGCCAGTCAAACGAGCCGATGTGCGAGCCGACTGACATTCCTCCAACGTGAGTTGTGCTCACATGAAATCCGGGAGCAAATTCAAATCTCCTTGTATCGTCGAAGTTGTGCCAAAATGCGAAACGTCCCTCGACGGCCGGCCGCGCTTCTTCCAACGTGTTTGCTAATGGAGTTGGAATAGTTGCGTAGCTCTCCTCGGTTTGCATTAGGGAGAGTTGGCCGGTGAAGCCTGTGTCAGTCCCAATGTGCAGCCTCTCTTCGTAGCGCGCTTGCGGCACCCACAGCCATAGGTTGCCCGCGCCGGCGAGAGGAGGAACGCCAACTTCGGCAAGAGAATCGGGCGCGTACGGCGAGATGAGCGGTTTGTCCTGCCCGATCGAGAAACTTCTATTCTTCCAATCGAACGAAATGCCCGCGCGGCGGAGTCTGAGTCGCGTATACGCCGGGTCGGCGCTGCCGCCGTAAAAGTCCATTGTTAAGAACCCGTTGACACGCCCGTCCCCCGGCAGGTGCGGGCCCTCGAAGTTCAGACCCAATAAAGTTTGCTGAACGGTTGCTCCGGCCCTGTTGGGGCCAGTGAGTAGACTATAGTTGTCTGAGTATTCGGCGGTGCTATTGCCGATGTTAGCAAACGCATTAAACAACAGCATTCCGTTTAGCTGTATCGGAAATTTGTGCGCGGCTTCCACTTTGGTTTGCGCCTGCTCTGCCGTTCGGCGCTCCTGAACTGAAAGGCGCTCATCGACAGAAGGCTGATTCGGCTGACCGTTGGCGGAAACTGCCGTAGGGGCAGTAGAATGAGAGGCGGCGAGTTCCTGACGCAACGATTGAACGTCCTGGACGAGCTGCTTATTTTCCTTCTCCAGAGTATCCAACCGTTCCAGAATCTGCTTCATCGTTGCTGAATTGTCGGTATTCTCCTGGGCGCAGACTTTCATTGCAAGAACTAGGAGCACGAACGGTAGCCTATGGCGCATATAACAAGCCTTCTAACGTATGGCGTATTTCAGCAGGCGAGTAGGGTTTAGTAAAGAATGCATCCGCTCCTAACGTGCGAATGCGATTGCGGACATCCGGGTCGTTGTCACCGCTCACGACAATTATGGGCAAACGTCTATAGCGTTCCTGAGCACGTATTGCGGCCACTAGGTCGAAGCCGTCTACAAGCGGTAAATGGAGATCCGTGATGACTGCCGCCAACTCGAGGGTTTCCATCCGTAGCAGCTCCAACGCGCGCCGGCCGTTTGTCAGCAGCTTAACCGTGAGGCCATCTACAGAGGCTAAAGCAATTTCCAGGGGCGCAATATCATCGCTGTCTTCGACGATTAAAATGAATGCCATTGGGGATGGTCCCCGTCAGGGCAAAAAACGGTAGCCCACTCCATGTACAGTGATGAAGTGCCGCGGTATGTTGGGGTCCGGCTCCAGTTTCTGGCGTAGCCTTACTACGTGTGCGTCGACAGTTCGGCTATTCGGATAGGACTCATACCCCCAAACCGAGTTGAGAAGCACGTCCCGTGTTAACGCGCGGTCGGGATTTTGCAAGAAGTAGAGCAACAGATTGTACTCGGCCGGCGTCAGCTTCACCTCGCGGCCGCGGCGCGTCGTATTCCTGCGATCGACGTCAACTTCCACGTCTCCGAAATGAAGGACTTTAGTATCGGAAGCGGTTCGGCGCAGCAAAGCTCTGATTCGTGCCAGCAACTCTCTTGTGCCGAATGGCTTCACGATGTAATCGTCCGCCCCCATTTCGAGCAGCAAAACTTTGTCGATTTCTTCACCAACGGCGCTTAGCACGATGATGGGAGTCTGAATTCTGTCGGCGCGAAGTTGCCTGCACACTTCCGCTCCGCTCATCCCGGGGAGCCTTAAATCGACCAGCAGAAGTTGTGGTTTGAGCGTTATGGCCTTGTCAAAGCCGCTCTTGCCGTCAGCCGCAAATATCGGAATGAAATGTTCCCGCTCGAGCATCACGCCGATGGTGTCGCGCAAGCTCTCATCATCATCGATGACAAGGATCGTTTGCATTTTAGTTGACATTCTACCCGCTTTCGCCGGCGTTCCTTTGGTGTGGAGCGACTGCTGCCGTTCTTTTATCCAAACTTTTACAATAATTCGACAACGGGCTTGGCCGCTAGTTTGCTCTTGCCAGCCCCTTCGAGGATTACAACACTTTTACAAGGTTTGAACACGCTTTATTATCAACTGCTTTAAGTTCAGGATGTGCCGTCAATCGACATCGGATATTTCGCGTTCGATCTGCCACCGGTTCAGTCTCAAGCGGCTATCTGGAAGGTGGTGAATATGGGGGAGCGGCTGATTGCGGGCGCATTGCTGGTCCTTTCGTTCCCGATTCTCGTTCTGGCCTCCATCATCGTGGTTGCGATTTCACGGCGATCGCCGCTCGTCGCCCATCGGCGCGTAGGGCACGGTGGCCGGGCGATCTGGCTTCTGAAGCTGCGGACGATGTGGAAGGGCGACTCGGAGAAGCGCTTGAGTTTCGTTCACCGGTTGTCCGCTACCGAAGCGCCCTTGCTTGCCCCGAACAAAAAGAACGTGCAGGTGTCCAGCCGTTTCGCAGCGTTTTGCCGCCGTTATTCCCTCGACGAATTGCCGCAGCTCTGGCATGTCGTTCGGGGCGACCTGGCGTTCGTTGGACCTCGGCCGCTGACCCGGCAGGAACTGGATACGTACTACGGGTCCGATACCGCGCTGATCGTGTCGGCCAGACCCGGACTCAGCGGGCTCTGGCAGGTCAATGGGCGTAGCCGGCTTACGTATTCACAACGCCGCCGCTTGGATCTCCTTTTGATTCGAAAATGGTCCGTTTCACTATACTTCAAAATTCTGCTTCTTACGCTCCCGCGCGTACTGACAGGTAAGGACGCCTGGTGAACAATTTGAAAATACGAACCCAATCGGTGGGATGTCAGGCGGCGCCGTTTGCGCAAATTAGAGACGCTCGATAGATTCCCGGAGAGTGCCCGATGCGGTGCGCGATAGTTCACTACTGGCTTCTTGGAATGCGAGGTGGTGAGAAAGTCGTCGAAGAGCTTTGCCGGGTCCTCCCGCAGCCGGATATCTTTACACTTTTCTATGACCCGGAGCGCGTATCGCCTTTTATTCGCTCCCATAAAATAACTGCTTCGTTTCTCAATCCGCTCCGCAGGCATTACCGGTCATGTTTACCACTCACTCCGATTGCCCTCGAACACTTCGACCTGCGTGGCTATGACCTGATAGTCAGCAGCGAGTCCGGTCCGGCTAAGGGCGTATTGACCTCTTCAAATACCCGCCACCTCTGTTATTGCCACACGCCGATGCGCTACTTGTGGGACCTATACCCGGCGTATCTGCACGAATGGACCCGTTCGAGCCTGAAGCGCACCTTAATGGCTCCTCTGGCCAACTATATGCGTTTGTGGGACGCGACCTCCGCGACGCGTGTCGACGAATTCGTCGCCAACAGCCGAAACGTGCAGAGCCGTATCTGGAAAGTTTATCGGCGTTCATCTGAAGTCATCTATCCACCCGTCGACATCGAGAGCTTTTACACCGGCGCCGCGGACGATTACTACCTTATCGTTTCAGAACTGGTGGCCTACAAACGCATTGCCGACGCGGTTCGCTGCTTCACGAGAACAGGAAGACGTCTGAAAATTGTCGGTGGCGGCCCGGAATACTCGCGGTTGAAGAGCATGGCCGGAGAAACCGTTGAGTTCTGCGGAAGAGTGCCCGATTCCGAACTCCGCGACCTCTATGCACATTGCCGCGCAGTTGTTCTTCCGGGCGAAGAAGATTTCGGTATTGTCCCAGTGGAGGCGCTGGCCAGCGGCAAGCCAGTGATTGCCCTGGGAAGAGGAGGAGTGCTCGAGACCGTTCCGCTTTCCAATCCGTGCGGCGGATTCTTCTATTCGGAGCCTGGCGAACACCACCTCGAAGCCGCGGTCGAAGAGTTCGAACGAGAGGAGAAGTATCTGATGCCGGCGGAGCTTCGCTCTCATGTTGCCCCCTTCTCCAAGGAGGTCTTTCGGCGTGAGATCTCCAGTATCCTATTCGGCTTAACAACACCAGAACCAAGCAGCCGGAATTTTGATTTCGCGATTGGATCACCAAGATGAACGAGCTTGCAAACCTCGTCGATGAGGCTGAGATTCCGGTAAACATTCTATGTATTGATCAGTTTTCGAACCTGGGTGGCGGGCAACGAAGCCTTCTCGACATGCTCCCGGCGCTTTCGGCTCGAGGATGGCGACCTTCTGTCGCAACTCCTGGTGAGGGTCCCTTTTCAGCGGCGCTTCGAAAGCGTGGATACCGAACCCACACCGTTGCATGCGGTATCTACGCAAGCAAAAAGAAGCCTCTGGCGCAAGTTCTGAAGTATGCGTTCGAACTTCCGAGGATGGTCAGTTCTCTCGCGGCATTAACAAAAACCGATGAAATCGACTTGCTGTATGTAAACGCTCCCAGGTTGGTTCCGCCGGCTGCCTGGATTGCGTACAGAACGGGCATTCCTCTCGTTTTTCATTGCCATAACCGGTTACTTCAGCACTCGGCTGTCACATTGACCGGCCAAGCTCTGGAACTGGCAAGCGCTCACGTAATCGCCTGTTGTCAACATGCTGCAGACCCGCTCAGGGAATATGTAGAACCTCAGCGGCTTCATGTACTCTACAACGGTGTCGCGGAAACGGCCGGACGGCCACGGGTATCACACAGAATACGAAGGATTGGCGTTGTTGGCCGAGTAGAAGTTGAAAAGGGTCAACTTGAGTTCGTACGAGCAGCGAAGCTTGTTTCCAAAGAATTTCCCGACTGCCGGTTTGCAATCGTTGGCGCGCCGATGTTTTCGGGCACCGAGTACTACGGAAAAGTGATCGCATCAAGCGAACAACTCTCAGTGGATTTTATCGGCTGGCAAGAGAATATGGCGAAGGTGTACTCCGATCTGGATTTACTGGTCGTCCCCTCCTCGGCGTCAGAAGCGACCACCAGGGTAATTCTGGAAGCATATAGTGCGGGAATTCCGGTGGTTGCTTTTCCCGTTGGCGGAATTCCAGAGATTCTACATAACAATCAAACGGGATTTTTGGCGGAAGCTGCCACAGTGGAAGCCCTCGCTGCCCGCATCCTGTCAGTGTTGCGAATGGATAACTCAAGTGTGGAAATGGTCGTTAGAAGAGCTAGAAGAGAGTGGCGGCAGCGATTTACTCTTCAGGCGTACCGCGACAACGTTTGCAATGTGCTTGCCCAGGCGATGCAACCAACGACTCGGGGCTATCGTGATGAACTGTGCAGGTCGGCGGGCGCGTTTGCCGACTGAAGAGCTGCCGTGTAGACAGTAACAAGAATCGCAATATGCACCCATAGGTACGGGCGCAGCATGTTCTGGTTAAACTGCAGGATCGCCCAGGCAAAGACAAGTGATCGCACCAACGCGCGGAGGAGCACTGAATAGAACGGCGAAGCCAGTCGCGCCAGCCGCACCGGTTTCAGAATGGTCGTCACTAGGAACCAAACAAATGGAATAATGCCGATAACGCCGCTTGCGGCTAAAGCTTCGGCGAAAACACTCATCCCCTCGAAATTCTTTGACGCTTCAAACGAATTCACCTTTTCACCCTGCAGGTCCGCGATCGCCGCAGAGACGCCTCCCAAACTTCGTCCAATCAGCGGGTGTTCCAGAAATACGGTAAGCGTCTCTCCAAGAGCATTTTCTCGCTCAATCACCGAATGCGCGGCAGTATCGGAGATGCCGGTCCCATTCAGAAACATCAGGGCGATCGCCGGGCTTCTCTCTATGGCCGTTGAAGCGCCTACCACGATTACGCCGAGAAAAGCGATTGACAAGAACGAGGGAAGTAATGCGCGCAATTTAAAGAAGATAATGTGGCCCTTGAGAAAATCGGCAAAAAAGGAAAACCACGGCTTCAGTTGGGATAGAAATACATCAACAAACAAAAAAACGATCCCCATTCGGCTTGACGAGAGGATTATGCCGATTGCCGTCAACCAATAGATGGCAAGCAGATTTATCGATGGGAGTAGCGACGAGCGATTTCTTCGAAGTGCGCCCGTGAATACAAACCCTACCAGTAAATACGTTGCGAAATAAGACGGTTCATAACTGAAACCATTGACTCTTGCCAACTCGCCCGGAATCCACCACTGCTTTACAAACAGACCGCCGAAGCCTAGCACTGGCAGAATGAATTGCACGATCCCAAAACTTGCAATCAAGGCAAATGAATATACATACCATCGCAATACTCTTGTCAATAAGGTGAAGTTGTCGCCGAATAGCTGGACATATGAGAAGAGCAGGCCGAAGTTGAGCAGTAGCCATAGACAGTAGCCGAGACTTTTAGGCCAAAAACCAGCGGCTGGAATGAACAGAATTTGAAACAGAAACCAGATTGACAGTGGAAGGGCGCCCAAAACCGGAATTGTTCCGCATCTGGCTGCTTTCACGATGGCGAGGCAAATTAGAACCGGCGTAATGATCTGGCAAAAGCGATAGTTGCCACCGGCCTCGAGGACCAGGAAAATATCGAAAGAACTCGTGAGAGTGACCAGGATTGCAACCACAACCGCGGCCCGGTTCAACGGCCCGCTCAAGCGCACAGCAGTCCGCGGATGGCGAGATATAAGAATGGCGGGCGTCATGGTTCAATCCACCTTTAGACGCGAAACTTCCGCAAGGCATGCCAGCCGCGGATTTGGGCGCCGCCAGACATGCATTCCCTTTGAGTGAAGAGCAAACAACATTGCCGCGACCATGAACGATGCCGTTGTGACTGAAGCGGCAGCGGCTCCGACGGCGCCGAACGACGCGCTCAACATAACCGTTGCCGGCAATGCAATGATTGCCGTGAATAACATGATCCTCGAAAACATTGCATCCATCTCGAAAACAAGCATGGTTTGCGTGCCAAAGACATTGCTGACGCCATATAGCAACGGCAGCGGCGAGAGACACTGGAGGACGACGATCGAATGCTCGAACGACCTCCCCAGGATGATCTGGCAAACAGGTCGGGCCCAGGCATAAGTTGCTATGGATATGGATATTGACACGAGGGCCACGACGAAGAAGCTCTTTCGAATGAGGTGCAATGCCGATGCCGCCGACCGTAGCTTCGCGGCAGTGATATGGGGGAAGAGCGCCTGCCCCAGGGGATTCAGCGCCGCGATCGACGCTTTGATCAATTTGTCAGCCGCATTGAAGTAGCCGACTTCGATCTCACCTGCCGTGAAGCCAAGAATAACGATTGTGCTTGAAGCGCTCAGTTGAAACGCGGACGCCGAGAGAAAAAGCGGCCATGCTCTCCTCAAGGTATCTGAGATGTCGTGAATGGAAGGCGGATACCAATTCAGCCTTAGGGATCTCAATATAATCGGCCACGCCAGAATGCTGGCCGCTACTTCAACGCTAGCCTGGATGGCGCCGGCGATCACGTAATCTTGCGGACTCCTGACAAAGAGAAAGAGGGCCGGTATGGTCAAGAGGCGCGCCGCTCCGAAGAAGGCGGCGGCAAGCTTCATCCGTTCCAAGCCTTGAAAGAACCAGATTGGAAAGAATGTAGTGCCAATAACGTACAGAAAGTTGACTGCGTACAGGCTCGGAGTTTCGCGCAACTTCGGCGTTAAGGCGACCAGCGCCGTGAGCGCAACCGCGCTGATCGACATCAACAGGATCTTTGCGTAAATGGTTGTCCAGAAAATTTTAGAAACGGAATCGGGCGTTGCCCTGCATGCGGCAATGGCTCTGGTCTGGCTGAAGTTGAATCCAAAATCGGTGAAGAAGTCGAAATAGAGCACTATCGATTGAGCAAACGACAAGAGTCCGAAATGGGAGGGCTGCAGTACTCGGACGAGATAAGGCAGCGTAATCAGCGGAGCGGCATAGTTAAGCCCCTGTAGCACGGTAAGGGACGCGATGTTCTCTATAAGTAGCCGGCGAGAAGACATAATCGGACCGAAGAAGTGCTGACAGACAAGTCTGCCTAAGACTCACGCGTCATTTTGCCGTACAGGTTTGCTGCCGACGAGGATCCAAAGGCTAGAGATCAACGCCGCAAGGACAGTGCTTATCAAGATGATCAGAGTGCGTGGTGGCCAGCTTTTTCTTTCCGGAACAACAGCGTTGTCGATCACTTGAACTAGGGGCGCGGCTTTCGCCTCATCCAGGCGAGCAGCCTCGTATTGTTTGGATAACGCCTCGTAAAGGCCCTCGTGATATTTCACATCCCGGTATTTCCGGAGGTATTGGAGCCCAGCTTGTGGAAGGTTTCCGACCGGCACTTCTGGTGTGCCCGCAACGTGCTCGCCAGTTTCAAGCTTGGCCAGCTCAGAGCGAAGTGCGGCGAGCTCGCGGTTTACCATCTGTAAGCGAGGATTGTCATCAGCAACGTAAGACCGCATTCCTGCGAGCTGTGCTTCCCTACTCATAATTTCGGCATGTAGTTGCGACGCGGACCGGATGAGGGCTTCAGCCTGACCGCTCGGTACGACTAGTCCGGTGAACTGCTGCGTGTCTCTTAGCGCGACTTCGGCCGCCGCGAGCAGTTTCTTCTCTTTCGTAAGCTGTTGTTCGAAGAACAAACGGCGCTGAGATGCTTCCGTCAGAGCTACTGTTGTGTTTCGAAGAGATAATTCCTCAACGTAGGCGTTGGCGAGCTTAGCAGCGCGCGTAGGGTCGCGGTCGTCGACCTGAATGTGAATGAGAGTATCTTTGCCAGCCTTAATAGTCGTCCTGCGAGCGAGATGTTTGCGAGCACGTTGCAAATATTTGTCGTTGTAAACTTTTTTTAGCTGAAATCGATTAATGAGCGCATCTGCGATGGTACGGCTTTCCAAAATGCCGACATACAGGTCCGAAGGATTGCGGAGGCCGAAGCCCGAGAGTAGACTTAGACCCGATAACCCCATACCCGGCCCCACCCCAGCCAATTGCGCCATTGCCGACAGCGATGATTCAGCGTGCTCTGGTGTGAGAATGACCGCTTCGGCGGTATATTCGACAGGAATCAGAAACGCAACCACGGTCGAGACGAGCGCCGTAATGGACATCGTCCAAAAGATCGTGCGTGCATGACCAGACAACGTAGCGAATATGTCGGCAAAGGATATCTCGCCGTTCTGCCGATGAGAATCGGCAAGTTTATCCGGCTTCTCCGCGACAGGTGCTTCAGAACTCGACACTGTGGTCACTCGTTTCGCTAACGCAAGACATTTATCGCCGCTGCTCCAAGACCAAAATTGCTTAGAATCGACGACCAGTCGATCAGACTGCGGACAAACGTAGTACGGTTGATGTATGTAGGCACCACCAAGGTGTCGCCTGGAAACATAGGGAGTGAGTCGAAGCTCTTCGAGAACATCGTGGACCCTGTCTTGCGGCTGATAACCGATCCATCGGCACGGACGATGAACATGTGACTTCGATCCGCTGCGCGGGAAGGTCCGCCTGCCTTCTTGAGGTAGTCACCGGTTCGATAGTCCGGCTCGTAGAGAAAAGACGCCTGCTCGTATACCGTTCCGATTACGTTAACGGTAGATGGCCTGCTTGGAACGTATAGCCGGTCGCCGTTTTCGAGCGGCAAATCGGGAAATGCATTGATTCCTCGATCATCCGGACTCATATTCAGAACAATGCGGCCGTTCATGGCAACTTTTCTGAGACGCTCGATCATGTCGCGCTGACTTGCAACGGAAGCCTGAGCGGTTGCCGCTTCCTGTGGCGATGTAACTCGACCGGATAGATTTGATGCCGCCTGACTTACTTCACGATCCAGTTGATCGAGGAAGTCGTTGTACCGCTTCTGCTGCTCCCGGCGCGTGGACTCACGAGTGAGTTGAGCGCCATATATATAGGCATTGGAGGTGACCCCTCCAGCCCGAGTGAGGATCTGCCGCAGCGTTTCGCCCGGCAGCGCGGTATAGACCCCGGCCATTGCGACTTCTCCTTCGATCCTCACCTGTGTGCGCTGTTGAGAACGCGGCACCGAGAAGTCTGCTTTAGAAAAGATTGTCACTACATCTCCCGGAAGAAGCCGTAGATCTTGCGTTTCATCGTGAGAGAGGACGAGTTTGCCAAGGTTGAACGCGATGGTTCGAGTCTCCAACGTAGCCCGGTCGGTCCGTTCTATTACGGCGTACTCCCAATTGATCTCCGGAACCGCCGGTTGAACAGTATAACGAGGGTTAAAAGTTCGCAAAGGCGGAACAGTATCGGGACTCATCGCGGCGCCGAGAGATGCGTCCCCTTGCGTGTTCCGCTTCTGCTCCTGAAAACTAACGGGTAGTGTGCCACCTGTAGGATTGCTCGCGGTTGAGGTCTGTCCGTCGCCGTGCGCTCCGCTGTTTGCGCTCGCCTGAGGCGCCTGGCCCAGTGCTTCCGAGCCACTTCCGTCGATTGGCTCTTCCGGGCTTCCCAATGCATTTTGTGCCTTCCAGTAATCTCGAGTCAGGAGAGATTCTTTGTCAGGGATCAGGTCGCTCAACCGCATGCCCTGTTTCCAGGGAAACCTGCCAGGGTTGGCCACATTGCCGCGCAAGGTGACAGCATTTTCGAAGCGCGGCACGATAGGCAATAGACGGATGATGTCGCCGTTGCATAGCTGGGTCCGAAGTCCTTGTGAATTCATGGAAACGTGCAGTACCTGGAGGGCGGAGTCCTCGCCGACCCGTTCGACCAACGCTTGGTTCATCAGCGCCAGAGGCGAGAGGCCGTCCGCCAGTTTTAGCGCGTCCGCTAGAGTGGTGTCCGGCGTAATTTCATAAATTGCGGCGTTTCCAACGCTTCCGGCGATGGCAACGCGGGGACCGGCAGGAGGAATGAAGATGACGTCTCCTGGAACGAGTTGTGCATCCTGCGACTTATCGCCATTCACAAGGAGTTGATACAGATCGAAGTGCTTTATCGTTCGGTCTCCCCGTTTCAACTGGATGTTTCGCATTGAACCGCGCGAAGACGGGCCGCCCGACGCGAAGATGGCATTCACCAGAGTGCTGTAGGAACTCACGGTGTAACTGCCGGGACGCCGTGCGGCTCCGACGACGAAAATCTGAATGGAGTGAAGACGAGATAGAGTGACGCTTACGTCAAAATTTTTGTAAAAGTGCGATAGCCTCGATTTGATCGCGGAAGCGGCTTGGAGATAGTTCATCCCCTCAACGGAAATCGGGCCGGCGTCCGGCAACAGAATTTGGCCAGTTCGAGTCACGATCCGTCGGAGGGAAAAATTGAGTTGACCCCACACCGCTATCTGCAGTTCGTCGCCGGATGCGATTACATAATCGGCGCTAACGGGAGCACGGTCGAGTGGAGCAAAGGTTGCCGGGACATGTTCGAATAGAGTCGCCCCGAAGAGTGGAAGCATTCGACCAATGGACCCGGCTACATAGCGTTGAAATTCGGTGGGAGGATCCTTAGGGGTGTAGAGTGGCTGGTTCGCGGACGGAGTCTCGCGCAATCCACTTGGCCGTTCGGGCGATAGATCGCTCGATGGCAAACGTGGCCCTGCCGGGAAGCTTGAGTAAGAGTCGAAATCACTTAAACCGTTGTAAGTCGAATAGCCCGCCTGTTGTCCAGTTGATGGGATGCAATCGGCTGTCGGATCGCCATAGTCGGCAGGCGTACAAGGCTGGTACTGGCCCAACTGTTCTCCGAACTGTGACTGCGTTCGCCTGGTCTGGCTGAACGGTAGAAGTGAAGGCGATTGCGCTAAAAGGCTTGACGATAGAGTTATCGACAACAGAATCGATAAGACTGGCTTTGCGTGCTGGAGACGGAGGGAAGAACTGCCGATGTTTCGTAGCGCGATTTCCAGCCCATACCGTTGGCCGAAACTCGAGATTCTCTGTCGAAAGCGGATCACGTATGAACATCAGTTTGACGTTGTCGAACGAAAATCTCTAGGTGTTTGGCACACGATATCGTGGTTTTTACAACGGTTTTACAATTTGCGCGATTGCCTGTCGATTCGAGTGGCGGCGTCATTCGGAAATGAAAAAAGATGCCCAGTCAGAACTTGCTTGTAAAGCGGAGAATCGTTGCCCTCGGAACGTTTTCAGCCGCTGTTGTCGCAAGTTCTTTACACGTTTGGAACACCGCACTATAGACTGGCGGTCCATACTAAAAGAGCTGAGGCCTTTGTGTTGCCGATGCAATGTGCGTAACATCTGCGCGCCTGCGGTCTGCTAAGTGTAATGCGGTATTGCTCCCTTCTAGCTCGCTCGGCGCTTGGAATAACTGTTGCGTTTCTGAGTGTGGCGCCTCTTGACGCGTTCTCGAGCGACACCGGAAGAGTTGCAGCCGGACCGGTTTACATTCCACTTGATAGCTGGATTTACCCGGCCCTGAAGCGTCTGGCCGCGATGGGTTACGCGCCGGACGAGGAGGGTCTTGCCGCGCCTTGGACTCGGTCGGAATGTCTGCTCCTCGTGGAAGAAGCGGAGGATATCGCGTCACGGCATAGCACGAAAAGTTCAAACGGCGCAACGAACGACGATGCGGAAGAGCTCATAGCCGTTTTGAAACGTGAATTTACCGGTGAAAGTGATAGGCACGCGCAAGTTCGAATCGAATCTATCTATGGCCGACTTTTCCAAATATCGGGGACGCCTTTACGCGATAGCTATCACTTTGGCCAAACGATAGTCAACGATTATGGGCGACCCTACGAGGCTGGCACAAACGCGGTGGCCGGCTTTTCGGCTTTCGGAACGCTGGGACGTTTCTCCGGCTACTTTCGCGGCGAGTACCAGGAAGCGGGTAGTAGAGGTCCATACGAACAGGGCGTACAAGATTTATTGGGCTTTGTTGATGGTGTTCCGGCTCAGCCAGCGGCGAGAATAGCGTCGACGAGCAAATTCGATCCGTTGGAGATGTATGTTGGCGTCCGTTTTGGCGATTTCAACGTTACCTTCGGGAAACAGAGTGTGTGGTGGGGTCCTGGGGACGACAGCGCCTTTCACTTCAGTAATAACGCCGAGCCGTTCTACGCACTCAGGATTGCTCAGCAAACGCCGTGGGTTTTGCCCGGCCCTTTCCGGTTTCTCGGCCACATTCGAACCCAAATGCTTCTTGGAAAGCTATCTGGGCACGCGTATCCTCCCCGGCCTTTCATCAACGCGGAAAAGATCACGTTTCAGCTAACCGAAAATCTGGAATTGGGCGCCACACGTAGCGCGATATTTGGTGGTGTCGGCCATCCGTTAACCACCGCGGCTGTCTTTCGTAGCTTTTTTAGCACATCGAGTACAGGGAACACGGCCTTTGGTTCGCGGAACGATCCAGGCGATCGGCGCAGCGGGTTCGATTTCCGTTGGCGTGTGCCGGGAATCAGACGTTTTGTGACAATTTACTCCGATTCACTGGCTGACGACGAGCCAAATCCGTTAGATAGCCCCCGGCGTTCTGCCTGGGCTCCCGGCATTTACGTCACCCAATTGCCCGGATTGCGCCACTTGGATCTCCGATTCGAGACATATTCGACATGGCTGTATCGAGGGGATGAAGGCGGACAGTTTATCTACTGGAACGATCAATACCGCGATGCGTACACGAACCGCGGCTACTTGCTGGGAAGTTGGGTCGGCCGCGACGCGCGCGCATATTTAGCTTCATCCACGTATTGGTGGTCAGCTCAGGATAAACTCACGCTCTCTTTCCGGCAGACAAAAACGGGCAATCTGTTTTTGCCCGGTGGCGGGACACAGACAGATATCTCCGCAAATGGTCAATGGCTGCTTCGGCCTGACGTGGTTGGAAGCGCGTTTGTACAATTCGAGCGATACTTGATTCCGGCCCTTGGTGCCCCCAGAAGAAATCTTACGGCGGGATTGCAAATCACGTTCTACCCTAAGAACCTTGTTTGGGGTCGTTAAGCGTTTCGATTTGAAGGATCGCTAACCCGGCAGCGCCGGGGTTGTCGTATCGGCGCTTTCCGTGGCGCGCCGTGAGAATGCCGCGGCCGCCGCGCCTGAAGAAAATAAGCCTCGATCGTAACAGGGCCGGCGGTAAAGAAGCCAAATATTTCGTCACGCGAAAAACAGCCACGCGATTTGTCACATTTGACACTATGAAACGAGCTTGTGACATTGACAAACGCTGCAACCTCATTCTAGAATCCCGTATTCGCACTAAAAATTCGAAATCAGGAAATCGCGGTGGATAAGAAATTTCAGTTCAAAATCAGGGCGGCCATCATGATCTGTTGTGCGATCTTGATCTCCCTCCACGGCAATGCTCAGAATATTATGGGATCGATTGTCGGCTACGTGAGCGACTCTTCCGGGGCCGCCGCCCCCGGCACAATCATCACAGTTCTGAACGAGGGCACCGGAGTCTCCGTTGACGCGACTGTCGATAATAGTGGATCGTACACGGCGCCAAACCTGCTCGCCGGTCATTATCGAATTAGCGCGGCGAAAGAGGGGTTTCAGACCGTCGAGGTAAGGGACATCCAACTTCTTTCCGCGCAAACCGTACGTCAGAATTTCACATTACAGCCTGGCGGTGTTCAGCAAACAGTGGAAGTTTCAAATCAGGCGCCGCTGATTCACACAGACAGCCAGACGATTGGCGGTTCCCTAGGGAGCAAACAGGTTTCCGAACTACCTCTGGCCACTCGATCGATTGATGGCCTGCTTGCGCTCGCGCCGGGAGTGTCGACGGCGGGAAACAACCCACGGATCTCCGGCAGTAATTACTGGGGCGGAAACAACTTTACTCTGAACGGCATCAGTGTGAACGATGTCGGCAACGGTGGCGCGGCGTATACGTCCGGCGTACCAGCTCTGGGCACCGCCAACCTTCCGTCTCCAGATTCGATGCAGGAGTTCCGGGTCGATAGCGGGAATCAGAATGCGGAATACCGGGACGTCGCCACGGTCACGATGATGCTGAAGCAGGGCGACAATACATTCCACGGGCTCGCTTACGAATATCTGCAAAACAGCGTGCTGAACGCCAATCAATTTTTACTAAACGCGGCGGGACAGCAGCGGCCGGATTCGAAATTCAATCAATTTGGCGCGTCGCTGGGCGGTCCCATTCTCAGAAACAAACTATTCTTTTATGGCGCGTATCGCGGCGTCCGTGACAAGTTCTCAAACACCGCGAGGCTTAACCTGCCCTCCATGGCCATGCGGAATGGGGATTTCTCCGCGCTTTGTACAACATTTTCCGGCGGCGTTTGTGTGAAGGGAACACAACTCTACAATCCGTTTACCGGAAAGGCATTTCCGAATAATCAGATTCCGGCAAGCATGATTACGCCCCAGTCAAGCGCCCTGCTGAAGTTCCTGCCAGCGCCAACCAACCCGAGTTCGCTCGGGCTTCCCAATGGCTCGCCTAACTACACCGCCGCCGTGCCAAACAATGCGGGGATCAACGGTGTTGATTTCCGAATGGATAGCCAGCTTTCATCCTCTGACTCGTTGAACGGCGTGTTCCACTGGTCCAAAGGTTCTCCCTGGTCTCTGTCGGGCGGCGGTTATCCCGCCAACTATGGAAACAACGCCGACTATGGTTACACCGATTTCCTGGTCAACGCAACGGAGATCCACACATTCAGTCCCACGGCAATCAATGAATTTCGCGCCGCCTGGGTTGTCCATGCCAGCGTGCGAACCGGCCAGAACACAGATTATCCGACGCAGTCTTTGTTTCCGCAGTTGCCGATCGTCGATAACGGCGGCCTTCCACAAATGTCGATGACCGGCTATACCGGCATGTTCTACGACTACGGTAAAGGTTATCCGTTCCCGGAGTACGATATTGAGTTTATCGATAATTTCACCAAGGTTGCGGGCCGCCATACGTTCAAGTTCGGGGCGGACGAAACCGGATATAAAAACTACATCCGCCAAGGTGGCCCGGCGCTCTCGGCATCGCTCGGCAATCCGTTGGGAACCTTGTCCTTTACCGGCGCCTGGACTGGCAACAAAGGATGGCCGGGAGCAGGGAGTTCTCAGGGAAACACTTTCGCCGATTTCCTGTTGGGAACTGCCTCAAGTTCCAATTTCGCCGGTCCCCTCACCGAGATTGTGACTTACTCGCGAGATTGGGAGTTCTATGCACAAGACACTTTTCAGGTGAACTCCAAACTCACACTAAATTACGGCCTTCGCTATGTCTACCAATCGCCGTGGCGGGTGCGCGACGATCGCGTCAGTTTCCTGGATCTGAAAAATAATAAACTAGCTCTTCCGCAGGACTCGGACACCGTCACCACTCCGCCTCTTGCGATTGCGTCGCTGATGTCGGCTTATCCATTCGAAACCACTCAACAGGCCGGCTGGCCAAAGTCGTATTTCAGCGCCGATACCAACAATTTCGCGCCGCGATTCGGATTTGCTTATCGCCCGTTCTCCGGAACAAAAACGGTTATTCGAGGCGGGTGGGGTATCTACTATAACTTCATTCCGGGATTCATCGGCGCTCACGAAAACATTTTCAATCCACCGTGGCGTTCCGGTTCCAGTTTCAGCTCCCAATTGCCCGGCAATCCAACATCGCCGTTTTTACCCGATCTCACGTTCCAAAATCCGTTTCCGAGTAGCGCTCAAAAGGGCCCCGCGGCCAATCCGTTGATCTATATGACGCAGCGGAATCTCGTAAACCCGATCATGCAGCAGTGGAGTTTTACCTTGGAACAACAGCTCACCAACGATTGGGCCGTCCGCGCCTCCTACGTTGGAGCCCAAACGCATCACATGTTCTGGTATGCCGGCGACATCAACAAGCCCAACATCCAGCAGCCGAATGTGCCGATCCAGGCGCAGCGTCCTTATCAACCCTGGAGCCAGATCAACGCGACGCAGAGCGGCGGTAGCGTAAACTTCAATCAATTGCAATTAGAGGTCAACAGGCGATTTGCTTCAGGTTTTCTGATTCAAGGTAATTACTCCTACACCCGCAGTTTGGACAATTTGCCGCTAGTGGGCGGTCCACAAAATCCAAACAACACCAGCGCGGAGTACGGAAACACGGATTCGATCCCGCGCCAAATACTCAGCGTGAACTATCTGTATGAAATCCCGGTGGGGCGTAATCGCCTGGTGAATATTTCAAATCGATTTCTGGACGGCGTGATCGGCGGCTGGTCTGTTTCGGGAATCACGATGTACCGGACAGGCACTCCGTTTTCTGTCACCTTCAACGTTCCCTCGACGATCGTGGGTTGGCAAGGAGGTCGGGCGGACGCCGTAAGCGGCGCATCGGTCTACGCCGGCCAATCTGGTTCGCACGATGTTGTGAACGGCGTGCAATGGTTTAATACTGCGGCGTTCCAGGCACCACAACCCTGGCAATGGGGGAACTCGTCGCGTAACAGCATCTACGGACCTGGTTTCTGGGACTGGGACCTCGGCGTCCAAAAGCGATTCTTCATTACCGAGAATCACTCGCTTCAATTGCGCGGCGATTTTCTTAACGCCTTCAACCATTTCAACTTGGGAAATCCTAGCGCGGCGATCGCCGATACTCGAGACGGAGGCCTGGCGACTCCGAACGCCGGTAAAATCCTGGGAGGGACCGGGAACCCGCGCGTCATCCAGCTCGGGCTGAAGTATATGTTTTAAGGCTTGTGTACGCAATCGAGTTTTAAGAGGCTGGTGTTTATTGGACCCTGTGAGTGATACAATCACCGCCGCGCAAAGTCCGGGCAAGATTTAGGCGAATTCTGGGCTTAAAGACGCAATCAACTATTTGTGCGGAGGTTCATAATGCCCATCACTATAAACAGGCCTGCCCTCTGGCGCGTGGCTCATCTCATAATGGCGGGTGTTATCTGCGCCGTCTCAGGCTCGGCGGCATGGGATGCGGGTGTTGCGCGCGTAGACATTACGCCCTCACAGCCAATCTGGATGGGTGGCTACGCCGCTCGCACTCACCCGTCGGAAGGCATCCGGCAGCACATCTTCGTAAAAGCTCTCGCTTTGAAGGACGATACCGGAGCAGTAACCGTGCTTGTAACTTCCGATCTGCTCGGGTTTCCGGGTGAGGTATCGGAGCCGATCTTTGCGCGCGTTCAACAGAAGTTTGGTCTTCCACGCGAAAGAGTAGCGCTGAATTCATCGCACACGCATAGCGCGCCCGTCGTTGGCGATATGCTCTCGCCCGCTTATCCACTGGGCGACGCCGACAGGAAGGTGATTCGCGCGTATACGGCGCATTTGCAAGACCAGGTAG
This sequence comes from Bryobacterales bacterium KBS 96, assembly GCA_000381625.1. Lineage (GTDB taxonomy): Bacteria > Acidobacteriota > Terriglobia > Bryobacterales > Bryobacteraceae > KBS-96. The sequence continues at coordinate 1,999,278 of KB906767.1, read as the reverse complement.
TGGAAGTAATTGGTAAATCGATTCGAAATCTTGCTCCGGCGGAGCTATCGTTTGAACAAGGTTTTGCCGGAGTGGCCGTGAACCGGCGTCGCGTTGGCCATCGAGAATATCCGGGTCCGGTTGAGCAGGATGTTCCCGTGCTGGCGGTGCGAGCTCCGGACCACAGCTTGCGAGCGATCGTCTTCGGATATGCCTGTCACAACACAGTTTTGAGCGATTACCAAATCAATGGAGATTGGGCCGGGTACGCGCAGGCGGAGCTTGAGAAAAGTTATCCGAGCGCTGTTGCGATGTTCGTGCAGGACTGCGGAGCCGATGCGAACCCGATGCCGCGGCACACAGTGGAGCTTGCGGTTAATTATGGGCAGACGATTGCTGCTGCTGTAGACCAGGTCTTGCACGCGAAGATGCGGACGGTGCAGGGTCCTCTGACCGTTGCCTTTGTAAGCGTGAATCTGCCCTTTCAGAAGGCGCCTTCACGGGAGGAACTAGAAAGCCGGACTCACTCAAAAGACGCTCTTCTCCGTAGACATGCTGAGTTGATGTTGCAAATACTCGACCGAAAGGGCAAGCTACCGGATCATCACTCCTATCCGATTGAGGTGTGGCAATTTGGCAAAGACCTGACCTTTATCGCGCTGGGCGGCGAAGTGGTGGTCGATTATTCGCTGCGTTTCAAGCGGGAGTATGGTTTCGACAAACTTTGGGTGGCCGGTTACACGAATGATGTGTTCGCGTACATTCCGTCGCGCCGAGTGCTTAAGGAAGGCGGTTATGAAGGCGGCGGAGCGATGATAGCGTACGGCCAGCCGGCGCCGTTCACTCCAGATGTGGAAGAGATCGTGGCGCAAAGCGTTGCTTCATTGATGACGCGCGTGCAGCAGCGGTGAACTGAGATTTTGAAGAGTGCCTTCGGATTGGGCCAAAGATTGTTGACGCCGATGGATGCTCCGCAAATCGTTCAGTGCATTTCGTGACAAATGGCTCTCTCCATGGGACACGGAAATCGTGGCAACGCCGGGCGGCCATTTTTTATAGACTTCGACATGAAGGTATTTTCATCGTGGCGCCCGAATGCCAAAAAATCAAACGCACTTGACAGGGTCAATCGGAAAACGATAAAACTATGTCTTCTACGTTGCGGATACGTTTGGTTTAACGAGAGGATACGAACTTGAGCTACTCTCTCACCGGCGAAGCGAAGACATTGCCGTTTGAATCGGACGATATCTATAAAGTGGAAGCGGTCCGAAGGGCTTGCGAGCTTCTCAAAGCGTTCTCATCGGACACGGAGGTTCTACGCCTTCGCGACTTGGTCGCCCGGACCAGCATCAGCACCACCACGGCATTTCGTCTAATCCACACGCTTGAACAACAGGGCCTGATTGAGAAGGTAGGGCGCAACACATATCGCTCACGGGTGAAAATTTGTAATGCGCCTCAGTACCGGTTTGGCTATGCGTCGCAGGGCGAAGACTGTACATTCGCTCAGGAATGGAGCGACAGTATCGTTCAGGCCGCTCGCCGGCATCGAGTGGATCTGATTTTGCTTGACAACGGGTTTGACCCCGATCTGGCGCTCCGTAATGCCGACGCTTTGATCGATGCAAAAGTGAATATTGCCATCGAGCACCAATTCGACGAACAGATTGCGCCCGCCATCGCCGCGAAATTTCGTTCGGCTCATATTCCATTGATTGCCATGGGAACGGCGCATCCGGGGGCGACTTACTTCGGGGGGAACAATCAGCTTGCGGGAATTATGGGTGGCCGGGCGCTCGGGCGTTGGGCAAATAAGAATTGGAACGGCCGAGTGGACGAGTTGATTCTGGTTGAACTCTCAATGGCCGGGTCGCTGCTCCGCTCGCGGCTTGCCGGGATCGAGTCAGGTGTCCGGGAAACGATTAGCCATATAGGAAACGTGGTGCGGCTCACAGGGAAAGGACAGTTTGGAGGAACTATGGAACTGGTTCGCCGCCACCTCCGCACAACCCATTCCCGCCGCATTCTGCTTGGGGCAGTGAACGATCCCTGCGCGCTCGGCGCCTTAAGCGCCTTTGATAAGGCGGGATGGGAAGGCGAATACGCAGTCGTAGGGCAGGGCGGAGCGATTGAGGCGCGCCGTGAGCTTCGCAAGCCGAACACACACCTCATCGGCACGATCGGCTACTTTCCAGAAACCTACGGCGAATCTATTATGTGTATTGCCCACACTCTTCTCCGGCGGGAAACCGGCGCCGCAGCCGTGTTTACGAAACATCAGCTAATCACCGCCCAGAACGTGGATCGTCTGTATCCAAATGACGTACTGTTCCGCCGCATTCCCTCTCGATCGGGTTTACCAGCCGCGCGTCACTGAGATCTCTCCGTATTCGCGGCAAGAAGTTCTTCCGCGAATTCAGTCACTTTTGCGATCGCACTCAGCACATCGTCCACGTCTTCCGCGCTACCCAGCAGCACATCATTTGTGAGCCACAAGCATTGCCGCGCCATTTGCTCGGCATTCGGGCAAGGCAACAGCCTGTGCCCATGATTTTGAAACAAGTTATTTCGGTAAAGCGGATAAGGGTAGCACGACGCTCCTGTGATGCCTTCGGCAATCAGAGCTTCGACGACGCGGTCTCTCGAAAGTTCCGGATAACGTTGTGCGTTCAGCCGCATGACAAACAGGTGCAGTCCGTGGCCGGTAACTCGTGGATCGAACTCCGGTGCGCATAGAATTGAGCCGGCGCCTAAACCCGCACGGAGTCGCGCCGCGTTCTTCGCACGCTGTGCCAATTGCGTAGGAAGACGTCTGAGCTGCACGCTGAGCAGCGCCGATTGCAGACTGGTCAACCGAAGATTTGTGCCCAGACGATCATGCTGATACCAGGCTCCGTGCGGCGATCTTCCCTGATTTCCATACGACCATCCCAGTTCGGCGAGCCTCGAATCGCTGGTTATCAGAATGCCTCCCTCACCAGCGGTCATATTCTTGGATTGTTGGAAGCTGAACGATCCGAAATTACCGAAGCTCCCGACTTTCCGCGATTTCCAGGAAGCGCCATGTGCATGCGCACAATCCTCAATGACCGCGAGTCCGTGACGAGCAGCCAGTGGCATCAGAGCATCCATATCAGCGGGGTGACCGGCAAAGTGTACGGGGATGATTGCTTTGGTCCTGGGAGTTATGGCGGCGGCGGCATTCGATGGATCGAGATTATAAGTCCGTAAATCTATGTCGGCAAAAACAGGAATAGCTCCCACTCGCAGCACGGCGGTAGCTGTAGCTACAAAGCTGATAGGAGGAACAATCACTTCATCTTCCGGGCCGATGCCACACGCGATCAACGCCGCTTCGAGGGAAAGAGTTCCGTTGGCCGTGGTTATCCCATGGCGAGAATCGTGAGCTTTTGCGAACTCAGCTTCAAATTGTTGGACTGCGGCGCCGTAGCCGCCCCATTCGCCGCTTTCAAACGTTTTTAGCAGTGCGGCGCGATCGGCCTCGGCAAAGACAGGCCACCGGAGAAAAGGGCGGTTACGGAGCGCCGGTCCACCGAGGATTGCTAATGAGGGCACAGAGTGCATGTTCTCGCAGCTATGGATATCTTGTAGCGATTTTTCAGGAAGTGAAAAATTCCGAGCTGCCGCGAGGCCTCTGCTAGACTCCTGTTCGGACCGGATGTGGCGCCAATTGTCTGTTTATGCATGATTTACGTGGACGGTATGCGCAATACCAACGCGACCTGTTCGATGACTTCCTGCCGTTTCTCGAACGTTACGTAATAGATCCGGAATACGGCGGCTTTCTCTGCGCGGTGCGCCCCAACGGCGAGCGAGTGTCTGACGAAAAGCGCACGTGGTACGAAGGCCGAGGCGTTTGGGTTTTTGCGTACCTCTTCAACAATATTAGCCGTGAACAAAGATATCTCGATATCGCGGCTGCATCGATTGAGTTGTTGAAGCGTAGCAAGCCCAACGATCCGGATGAATTGCGGCCTAAATTATTGAACCGTGACGGCACGCCGGCGAGCGCGGCGGACACCGAAGTGTACGGAGATATGTTCGTCGCCGAAGGGTTGGCAGAATTCGCAAAGGCGACGGGCGACGGGATGTTTTGGGACGAGGCCCGGGATTTAGTCTTTAAGTGCGTCCGCCACTACGATCGCCCCGATTACCATCCGTCGATTGGCGAAACATATCTGGGACCCGGCGCGCAACCGTTTCCCGGAGCGAGAATCGGAGGCGTCTGGATGGTTTTGATTCGCACGCTGTCACAGATGCTCGACTGGCGTTCCGATACCGATCTGGAAGCTTTGCTCAATCGATCGATAACCGCTTTTCTCGACCGCCACTTTAATCCGCGATTCCGGCTCTTCAACGAACTGATTTGCCACGATCTTTCACATCCTGAAAATGAGTACGAGCGACTGGTTTATGCGGGACACTCCATCGAAACCCTTTGGATGATCCTATCTGAAGCGCGGCGTAGAAGTGACGATTTATTGTTCGATACCGCCGCTGCGCATTTCCGCCGGCATTGTGAAGTTGCGTGGGACAGGATTTACGGAGGGCTATTCCGCAACCTTATTGATGTGGATCGGAATATCTGGACGCTCGACAAGACGTTATTTCCGCACCAGGAGGCGCTCATAGGGTCGCTACTAATGATCGAAGAGACCGGCGATCCCTGGGCGCTCGAATTTCACGCCGAACTTGAAATGTATACGCGGATGCGGTTTCCCCTGCGTTGCCTGAATTCACCGCTCTGGCAACTTACGGGGGACCGACAGGTCACGCCGGCATCGGACATGGTCCGTGTTGAAAATTATCATCAACCTCGCTTTCTGATGTTGAGCCTGCAGGCGATAGAAAGAATGATCGAGCGAAAAGGAAGACCGCGCCGTGGCGCTTGAATTTCGTGTGGGCGTCCATTCTGAAATCATTACACCGCCGCTCGGTAGCCAGATGGCTGGCTTTGCCGCCCGCAGCGGAGTGGCGCAGGGAGTGCATGACGACCTGCACGCGCGGGCGCTTGTCGTGGACGACGGAACAACGATCGTGGCGCTCATCAGCGTCGAGATCATTGGGATCGATCGTGAGTTGGCCGATCGCGTGCGTGAAGAGATCTGCCTTCGGACTGGCATTCCCGCGGCTCATATCGTAATATCCGCTACTCACACCCATTGCGGTCCTGCTACGTTTAGACACTTCTTTAATCAGGTACAGGATCTTGACACGTCCTATATTGACGTTTTAGGCAAACGCATTGTCAGCAGTGTCGAACACGCGATGGCTAAAAGGAAACGCAGCCGTCTTCGCGCCGGCTTAGTGCCGGTGGAACAGGTTGCGGTAAATCGCCGAACAGATGACGGCAAACCGATAGATCCATACGCGGGAGTGTTGATTGTTGAAGAAGAGAACGGCAGTCCGTCTGCGATAGTCGTCTGCTATGCGTGCCATCCCACGGTGCTTGGACCCAACACGCTTTCGATTACTGCCGATTTTCCGTTCTTCACGGCGGAATATTTAAAAGGAGAACTAGGCGAGCAAACTGAAGTGTTGTTCTTTAACGGAGCGGAGGGCGACCTCAGTATCGGACACAAAAGTAATCTAAGTGCGATCGGCGTCATCGATCCGTTTCGAACTTTCGAAAAAGCTCGGGAACTCGGGCGGCGGCTCGCCCGCTTCGTTCTGAATGGGCTCACTCAGCTTAGCGTGCAAGAATTCTCCGTGACAGTTCGCACGAAGCGAATTAGACTTCCTCTAAAGCACTATGAACCGCTAGAAAAGATGACGAAACACCGCGAGGAATCAATGAAGCATCTGCGTCGGCTGGAATCGCAGGGCAATTCCGCCAATGAGGAAATGCTTCAGGCTAAACAGGCCGTACTCTTCGACAGCATCGAAGAATATTATGCTCGTCTTTACGATGAGGCCGACGGCAATGACCCGAAGATGCTGGAAGTTGAAATGACAGCAATTCGAATCGGCCAAACCGTCTTGATCACGTTTCCCGGCGAGGCCTTCGTCGATATAGCCCTAGATATTCGGAAGCGATCTGGTTTTCCCACAACTCTGTTCCTTGGGCTATCGAACGACTATATCGGCTATATACCCAACGCCGGCGCGAGCGCGTCGGAAGGCTATGAGGTGGTAGCTGCTCGGGTCAATGCGTCGGCATCCAAGCTTCTTACGGATGCTGCCATGGATTTGCTGCGAAACCTTGAAGAAAGGCGATTCTAAGCAGCCGTCAGCTCTCCGGCATGCTTCTTAATCTTGCGAATCGCTTCAGCAATCTGGTCCATATCGCTCTTGCTTCCTAAAAACATATTCTGCGTGAACCATACGGCTTCGGAACAAAGCTGATTATTTGCGGGACATTCGTTACGTTCTTCCCAATTCCTAAGAACGTTTTCGGGGAACAGCTTTTGATATGACCGCGATTCCAACGCCGCTTTCAGGAACCGCTCTTTATTTAACGGAGAATACCCGCGCGAAGCCGGTATGCCTTCGGCAGTGAGTGCTTTGAGAAAGGTTGTGCGAGGAAGTTCAGCGAACTCCGCTCTTCGATAACGAAACATGTAAAGGTGATAAGCGTTTCGCGTGCAACCATCGTGCATCTGCGCGGGGGTAATACCCGGAATCTCCTTTATCAGCGACGTTAAATACAACGCATTTGCCGTGCGGCGCTGCGATTGCTCCTCTAACCGCGTCATCTGCTGTAATAAGAGCGCGGCCTCCATTTCCACCATGCGGCGGTTGTCACCGGTTCCTGAATATGCGAAATTACCGCCGGGCGCCTTCAGCCCGCTTCCGTTGTTATGAAACGTATAGCAGCGCTCGTATAGTTCATCATCGTCGGTCAGAATGGCGCCGCCTTCGCCGCACGTCAAATTCTTCGATGCCTGGAAACTGAAGCAGCCGGCCTTTCCATACGTGCCGACCTTATGGCCGCGCCACTCGGCCAAGTGCGCCTGGCAAGCGTCCTCAATTACGGGAATGCCATGTTTGCGGCTCACGGAAAGAATCGTATCCAGATCGCAGGCAGAACCGCCCAGGTGGACGGGAATAATCGCCTTTGTGCGCGGGCTGATCGCCGCTTCAATTTTTGTTGCGTCTATCTGGAACGTATTAATATTCGTGTCGACGAATACGGGTAGCGCATGTTGTCGCAACACTACATTGATCGTTGCGATAAATGTGTAGGGCGGAACAATGACCTCATCGCCCGCCTCAATGCCCAGTGCGTTCAGTGCAACGTACAGCGCGCTTGTCCCGTTCGCGGTCGCCAGGCAATGCCGTGCGCCGGTTAATTTTAGGTATGCGTCTTCAAACTTTTTTGTCTGTTGTCCGTTGCCGCGATACCAACGGCCGCTACGCAACGTCTCAATCAGCGCCCGCTCCTCCAGTTCGCCCGAAACCGGCCAACTGGGAAACTTTTCGGAACGAATCTTCGGACCGCCAAGCAAGGCCGGCTTGCCGGCCCCACCGACACCTTTAGCGGCGCCAAACGCAATCCCCAGTGCTGGAGTTGCCACACTCAACGCGGGGGTCTTGACAAGGAACGATCTTCTGGTCCAGGGGATCATCTGAAAACCTCAGTCTGCGAGTAGGACAGCATATTCCCGCTCGATAGATGCACATCATTCTATCGCCAGCATCGCCATTGGATCAGAAAAGGCCTGCCATTTATATTTTTTTCACTCTCTGAAATATTTGCCGTTGTCGTCCGGGCGCCGACGGAATCCTCCAAGTAGTCGCTAAGCCGTTGAAATCAAGGTACTGATCAAAGCAGAGTTGCTCCGTTCGTACCCTGCCAGGGCCGCCTGAGAAAAAAGTGGGCGGACTTACCGGCGATCGTGTTAGCCTCTTCCTACTCCAGAGGGGGACGATCGATGATCATTGTGAAGTCATTTTCAAAGCTTAGACTGGCCATACTTGTCGGGCTTGTACTCGCTTGCGCTTCGTTTGGCCAGAACATTACGGGAGTCATACTCGGAACCGTAACCGACACTTCCGGCGCCACAGTTACCGGAGCGTCTATTGTCATTGTGAATCAAGACACAAACATCGAGTATAGGGCGGTTTCCAGTGTGAACGAGTATACGGTTACAAATCTGCCGCCGGGCACTTATTCAGTCAAGGCGGAACTCAGCGGCTTTCGACCGAGCGTCACAAAAGACATTGTATTGCTGGCCAATCGCTCAGCCCGTGTCAATATCGTCCTTGCTCCCGGTTCCCTCAACCAGACGGTCGAAGTGACTTCTTCTGCTCCCGTCGTCAATTCAGAGGATGCTACCGTCGGCAACATCCTCCAATCGAATGCCATTACCACTGTTCCCTTGAACGGCCGCACCGTAGACCGGCTCATTCGTATCTCAGCCGGGGTGACCACGGACAATGCCAATAATCCACGCGTCGCGGGCAGTCCATACTGGGGCGGCATTTCTTTCAACGTGGACGGCGTGGGTTACAACGATTCCGGCAACGGCGGCGGAGCTTATTCGTATAAGCACGGGTTGTCCACGCAGCCTTCTGTTGACGCCATCAGCGAGTTCAAAATTGATTCCAGCAGCATGAAGGCGGAGTTTGAAAGCGGAGTTTCAGTCACCGTTGTTACGAAGAGCGGTAGCAACGAGATTCACGGATCCGCCTTGTGGTTCAATCGCAATCGCGAGTACGCCGCCAAAAACTTCTTCCAGACCGGCCAGCCCAAGCCGGCCTTCAATCGCAACGAAGTGGGCGCAACGCTCGGCGGCCCCATTATCAAAAACAAGCTTTTCTTCTTTGGCAGCTTTGAGGATCTTTTGGAGCGCAGCTCCCTTACGACATCGGGCCTTTCAGTTCCGACCGACGCCATGAAGAGCGGCAACTTCGCCGGACTTGCCACCATCATCGATCCGCTTAGCGGCGACCCGTTCCCGAATAACCAGATTCCCAACGACCGCCTCGATTCCCGTGCCCAGGCTCTCGCGGCGAAATATCCTGGACCCAATCTGCCGGGCGCTTCGGGCGGCACGTTGCAGAACTATATTGCATCGGTTCCCAACAAGTACGATGTATACCGATTTGGCCTTCGTCTCGACTATAGGCTCTCCGATAACGACAGCTTCTTTGTCAATACCAATTATTCGAAGGGCGACCCCTACTTCGTCGCGCAAAATTACCCGATCGGCTATGGCTCCTGGCAGAATGGCGGCTATACCACTAAGAGCATTAACGGAACCTATACGCATACGTTTTCGCCGACAGTCGTCAATGAGGCGCGCTTCGGTTATCTTTCGCATGCGTCCGCTCGTCAGGGAATGAACCAGAACTTCGATCCCCGTTCACTCTTTCCGGGCTTGTATCCCGTCGATTACGGCGGACTGCCGAATATCAATATCACTTCCTACACGTCCATCGGCGACTATGGAGGCGCCCAAGTGCCGCCGGAAGACACGCCGCAATACATCGACAATCTCACAATTGTTCGCGGAAAGCACACCATCAAGACTGGGTTCGATTTTGCCGTTTATCGGGTCGCTTCGAATCCATCGGTCAGCGGCTTGGGTTCAGGCTCGGTGAACAACGCCGGCCTCGGGCGGTTCGATTTCACCGGACGCTATACCAGCGCCACGACGACTGCGGCCCCTGCGAATGCCTTCGCCGATTTCATGCTGGGCGATGCCAATGCCACATACCGATCGTCGGCGAACCCCGCCGAGGTCTTTTCTTCCACTCGCTATAGCGCTTATGTCCAGGACGACATCCAGGTCTCGTCCCATCTCAGCCTCAGCGTTGGACTCCGGTATATGCTCCAGATTCCCTGGTCGGAGCGTGACGGCAGGATGGCGCAATTCGATCCGGCATCCGGCAAACTGTATCTGGCCGGCAATCAGTATCCGTCGGGAACGCAGCAAGCGCTGGTTAACGCTTACCCTATCGCCTTTGCGCAAAGCCTCGGCCTTTCGAATACCTTAATCCAAACAGACAAGAACAACTGGCAGCCTCGTATTGGTTTTGCTTATCGTCCGTTCGGCGATAGCAAAACCGTTATCCGTTCAGGCTTCGGAGTCTACTCGAGTTTCCTGCCTTTGTTTATCGGGTTCCGCCAGTTGGGTTTTAGCAATCCGCCGTTCCTGTTAGCTGAAACATTTGAATCCGCCGCCGGCCGGACTCCCACTTTGACGCTGGCAAATCCTTTTTCCGGCAATAGCAAGCTCTCGCCCAACCCGAGCATCACCGCCGTTCAACGCAATTTGCAAAACGCCGAGTCATACCAATGGAATTTCACGGTTGAACACGAACTGGCAAAGAACCTGGGCGTGCGCGCCTCGTACGTCGGCAACCGCAGCACCCATCTGCCCTGGTACAACTACCCCATCAATCTTTCCCAACAGCAGATTCCCGCTACGCTGCAGCCAAACCGCCCCTATCAGCCATGGGCCGATATTCTGGTCCTCGCCAGCGGCGGCGACTCTACCATGCACGAACTTCAACTTGAAGCCACACAGCGCTTCTCGAGCGGCCTGACCTTCCAGCTTGAATACGCCTGGACCAGTTCACTCGACGATACACCGACCGTAGGAGGGCCTCAGGATCCTTATAACGTAAGCGCCGATCGCGGCAACACCGACGGCGTACGAAGGCACGTCTTTACCGCCGCCTATTCTTATGAACTGCCAGTCGGCAGAGGGAAGGCTTTCTTGAACAATGCGGGAAACGCTCTTAATGCGCTTGTTGGCGGCTGGGAAATCGCGGGCATTACGTATCTGCGTACAGGAACTCCTTTCAGTTTAGGAATTACCGCGACGCAGACCGGTTGGCGCGCCACGCGTCCTAATGCAAATGGCTCCGGAGCGCTGTCGCGGTCGGACCGCGGCATCAGCGAATGGTTCGACCCTTCCGTCTACTCCCTTCCCACTCCGTTCACTTACGGCAACTCGGCTCGCAACAGCCTATTTGGCCCTGGAGACATGGTGTTCGACGTCAGTTTCCTGAAGAATTTCTCCATCGTTGAAAGAGTGAAGGCGCAACTTCGTGGTGAATTTTTCAATTTTCCGAATCACACGAATTTAGGTAATCCGGCGACCAACATCTCGGTCCCCTCCACCGTGGGCAGAATCACGAGCGCCGGCGATCCTCGCCAGGTACAGTTCGGCATTAAGTTTCTGTTCTGATATGAGGCGATCTCTTTCGCTGCTGCTTGGCGCATTTGCCGCATTCGGAATCCTTTGTGCCGAACAGTCTTGGTGGGAGCGCGAACCGCTTCGCATCATTGACTTGACCACCAGCATGAGCCGGATCGACTACCGCGATCCGGCGCAGCTCGCGCAGCAACAAGCCTTGCTCGGGTTTAACACGGAGCACTTCGAAGTCATGGGTATGACCGGCGGCCTTGATGACCGGCAATTCTTTTTTAAATCGAAGCTAGCAGCCGCCCCTCATCCCGACTACCTGGGCCGCTATCTTCCCCAGGCGAAAAAGCGCGGCATTCGCACCTTCATCTATTTCGACGTCCACTATTATTCGATGCGCTTTGCCGCGCAACATCCGGACTGGCGCCAGATTCGCGAGAATGGCAAACCGCTCGACGGCGTCTACGATACTGGCGCCGACTTTTGCGTCAATACTCCCTGGCGCGAGTGGGTCTTTCAAGTCATACGCGATTTAGCCGCTTATCCTATCGACGGCATTTTCTACGATGGGCCCGTCTATCGCCCTGACACTTGTTACTGCCCATACTGCCGCGCAAAATTCCGCGCGCGCTACGGCTCGGATATGCCGCCGAAAAGCGTACGCACCGGCAAACGATTTCAGCAGCTATTGGAGTTTCAGGCGGACAGCATTGCGGATTTTCTGCGTGACACTCGCTCCATTTTAAAGTCGGTAAATCCCAACATCGCTCTTTATATGAATGGTGGGGTTCGCGGAGCTAATTGGGCTACGGGCCGCTTGAATCGCGTACTCGTCAAAGAACAGGATCTGCTCGGCAGTGAAGGCGGTTTCCTAGGCGGCGATCTCACGCACGTTCCTCTCTGGAAACCCGGCCTCACGGCGCGGTTGCTTGAAACACAGGCGGCCGGCAAGCCCCGCGTCATCTTTTCCGCAGTCAGCCACAAGCCCTGGACTTTCTCGCTGCTGCCCGATCCCGAGATCCGCCTCCTCTATGCCGACACAATCGCCAATGCCGCCAGCACCTGGATGGGAATCACGCCTTTTGAGTTCGAACAACCGGAGATGGCGACGCTTGCCGCCATGAACAGCTTTCTAGCGAAGAACAGCGAATATTATTCGCAAACACATTCAGCGGCGCGGGTGGCGGTCGTCTGGTCCGACGTTACTGCCAATTTCTATGCCGCATCCCCTGCGCAGCTAATCGACATCAACCGCACGACACCGCGCAGTGAAATAGGCAATGTCGATGCAGAGTTTTCCGGTATTAGCGAGCCGCTTCTCCGCGCGCATATTCCTTTTGATGTGTTTGACGATGTCGCGCTTGAGACCGGCGATCTCAATCGCTACGACGCAATCTTTCTACCCAATGTCGCTTGTATGAGCGGCAAGATTGCAGCGCGGCTTCAGAATTATGTCCGCCAGGGCGGTAATCTGGTGGCCGACTTCGAAACCTCGCGTTATGACGAAACCGGCATTCTCCGGAACGATTTCGCCCTCGCGGAGGCATTCGGCGCGAGCGCCGGTCAGAAGATATTTGGCCCCCGCCGCTGGGACTATATGCGGCCGGTTTCCGAAAGCAAGCTATTGAATGGCCTGAAACGCGAATTTATTCCGTCGCCTGTTTACTACGTTCCGGTCGTTCCGAAAACCGGCAAAGCCGTCTTGAAATACACGGTACAACTCGCGGGCCGCTACGACGGTGTCCCCAACCTATCGAATGATCCCGGACTGGTTATCAACGACCTTGGGAAAGGCCATGTTATTTACTTCAGCGGCGATATCGGCGATACCATTACCAAATTTCACACACCAGAGCTGATGGAGCTTCTCGCCAATACCGGCCGGCGCACAGCGCCGCCTGTGCTTGTCGAGAACGCGCCGGGTTCGGTCGAGGTTGTGGTCCGTACGCAAAGGGACCGCCGCCGCACGCTCGTACATCTAGTGAACTTCACGGGCGAGATGACTCGTCCCATTCGCCACATTGTGCCAATTTTCAACGTGCGGATCGCGCTGACTCCACAAATCCATGCGTCCAGGGCATACACCCTCTGGGATCGCCGTCCGGTCCCGCTCACTCGTGATCAGTCGGGCCGGCTTCAGGCCCTCATTCCCCGCCTAAACGAATATGAGGTCCTCGTTCTCGAAAACTGACGGCCTCGTCCACACAAGAAGCCCAAAGATAGGGATGAGATGGCCGGTTTCCAGCGGAAAGCTGAAACCCCTGCCCCTTTCCACCTTCAGTGTGTGGCATTGGCGATGTCAAACGCATATTGACAATGCGACATAACAATGTGATACGTTGTGAGAATCTTAAGACCAAGTGAAGCTATCGATTCTTATTGCCGAGCAGTCGCGGCGCTTGTCGATAGCTTTCAACCATTGTGATGCGAATTAAAATCAATAGAGTAGAAAGACCTGATCGGCTAAAGGCATATTCACGGCGAACCTTTTTGGGAGTGGTATGTGCAGCGCTGGCTCAAGCATCGACAGAACCAATTATTGACATTCACCAGCACACGAATTATCACGGCCGGAACAATGAGCAGCTGATAGCGCACCAGCACACGATGGGCATCGGCAAGACCATCCTGCTCCCGGCCGGATCGAAGTATGGGCTCGCCGCAAATTGCGGCGGCAACGATACGGTGATCGCGCTTGCGAAGGCGCATCCCGAACGGTTCGCCTTCTTTGCCAACGAACTGCCCGATATCCCGGCGACAAAACCGGTGATCGAGAAATATCTGAAGGCGGGCGCCATCGGGATCGGCGAGCAGAAATTTCACGTCGATTGCGATTCGAAATATATGCAGCTGATCGCGGATATTGCCAAAGACTATCGGGTGCCCGTGCTGATGCATTTTCAATACGAAACTTACAACCTGCGGTTTGAACGGTTCCACAAATTGCTCGAAAAATATCCCACGGTGAATTTCATCGGACATGCGCAGACTTGGTGGGCAAATATCGACAAAAATTGTCAGCAGCCGGTTCTGTATCCAAAGGGCCGCGTAACTCCGGGCGGCATTACTGACCGCCTCCTTTCCGATTACCCCAATAGCTACGGTGACCTTTCAGCCGGATCGGGATTGAATGCTTTTCTGCGAGATGAAGACAACGCTCGGGATTTTCTGAAGCGCCACCAGGACAAGCTTTTGTTCGGAAGCGATTGCGAGGATGTGGTGGGGGCCGGGAACAAGTGTGTTGGAGCCCAACAGATTGCGACAGTACGGAGACTGGCTCCAGATCATGCCGCCGTGCGGAAGATGCTCTACGGCAATGCCTCGCGATTGCTGAAGATTACTGCGAATCAGGCGGGTTGATTCAAAACCCGCCTTGCGGACGCCTCCCGGAACAAATCTTTACAGCCCGCCGCGAAGGTAGGCAATGATATCCGAAATATCTTTCTTGCTCAGTGTTTGCTCAAAGCCTTCCGGCATTAGCGAGATGGAAGAAGGATGGCTCTCGACGATATTCTTCCGAAGCACAGTGTGATCACGATCTTCGCCGCCACCTCGCACGGTCACCAAACCGGGTGTTTCATTGGATATGACGCCATCGTATATGTATCCATCTTTCGTGGTGATGACATAGTTGATGAATCTTGGTTCAATGGCATAGCTAGGACTCAGGATGTCCGTGAGCAGCTCTTCCTTGGTTTTGTTGTTGATTCCCGACAAGTCGGGTCCGACGCGACCGCCCTTCATTCGCGGCATGTGACAACGGCCGCAATTGCTTGCGAAGAGTATTTTCCCGTGTTCCACATTTCCTTGTATTGTCAATACATCCCGATAGCTTGCGACCAGCTTGCCACGATCCGTACTTGTGCTCGCGAGCAAGGCGCGAGATCGTTTGACGATGGCTAGGTCGGGATTTTCATAAAGATGTGTCCTCACGCTCGGATCAAGAGCCGATGGTTTCACCTGGCCGCTTTCGATTGCTTTTAAAAGCAACGGAACTCGATTCTTTTGCAGGACTAGCGCATCCAGAGCGTGATCGCGGCCGTCGTGAGTAAAGGTGCTCCAGTGTTTGAGGATGATTTGTCCGACCTCGGGATTCTCAAACACCGCTAGAGAATCGATCGCTGCCGCTTCAACGTCGGGTAAAGGTAATGATTGGAGAACTTGTTCCAGAGTAGGCGCAACCGTGTTGAAATGGCCGCCGCGCAAAGCCCGGATGGCGAGAATCTGCTTTGCTTTCGGCACTCCGGGAGTTACGGCATCTTTCATCGCCTGGCGTATAACCGGTTCGATCTCGAAATAGCGCGCTGCTTCCCATGTGGCAGTCTGCACAGGCTGGTTCTTCGAGTTAAGCAGTGGTGTGATCGCCTGCTCCGCGCCCGGAACCTTGAGGTTGCGGGCATTTGCGAGTTTCAATCCTCGCGTCAGCCCTTCGAGCGCGGCGTCCGGGTGGCTCAGTTTGGGCAGACTGGCAAACCACCGCGAAAGCTCTTCCGTATTCTGACGCGCTCCAATGAGAGAGGAAAGTTCGATCAGCATTTGCGGATCAGTCCACGATTCACCCTTAGCCAGCAACGCATGATAAAAAGGCGATGCCGAATCGGCGGCGGAACTCAGTATCGCCACCCGGAACCAAGGGTCCGAAGATCGCTCATGCGCGAGTTGTACCAGCGCTGCCAAAGCTTTTGGATCCTTCAAATCGCCCAGAGTGAGCGCGGCTTGAAACTGAACACGAGGATCCGAGTCCGCGGCCGCGCCAAGGGCGGCATTTGCTAGAAGTTTCGACCCGTTCAGGAACGTCTCACTGAGCTGCAGTGCATTCTGCCGGATTCTTGGGTCCGGATCCTTCAAGGCGTTTTCCACCAATTCCGGCGACAGTGATGAATAGGATTTCAAAAGCCAGAGCGCATGCACTCTTCCTTCAGACGACGGGCCGCTAGCAGCCATGACCTTGAGATCTGGAACTGCCGAACGATCCTGCCTCTCCAGTAACAGACGTTCAGCCGTCCAACGGTTCCATCCGTTTGGGTTGGCGAGCTGTTTCACCAGATCGGAGGAACTGAGGGCGCCAAGATTTACTTTCAAGTTGCCGTGGCGCAAAGCGTGATTCGGAACGATTCGGTAAATTCGGCCCATCCTGTCGCCGTTGTAGAAATCGATTTTCTTTCGGATCTCTTCGGGAATTGATTCGGGAGTCTCGATGACTTGGCGATAAATGTCCATCATGTAGAGATTCCCATCGGGCGCATTCGCAAAGTGGCAGGGCCGAAACCAGACATCTGTCGACGCCAGGAATTCCACATTATCCTTTGCGCGATGGGCTCGAAGTGTGGCGCCATCCGGAAGGATCACGTCGCGATGTACCAGATTGCCGCTGACGTCGCCGGTGAAAACATTGCCCACGTATTCCTTCGGGAACGCATCGCCGTTATAAAGCGTGCCGCCGGATGCGGCTGTGAACCAACCGCCGACCTGCTCGGTAACATTCAATTTGTTGTCGTTGTAGCGCTTTTGGCGTAGCTCGGTACGCTCCTTGCGCCATTCTTGTGGCCCGGTCAACGGATACATTCGCGCCGAAGGACGGCCATGGTCGGAGATGTCCTGCGCTTCCGCGCTCACTTCAAGAAGCGGAGCGCGAGCAAGATATCGCATCGGTACAATCACCTGGCGGATGTGCGTGGTATTTTGCGTGATGAATCGGTTGCCAAAATCGTCGAATGTCGAGCCAAACTGTGCCGGTCCCGAAGCCGCCTCAGCTTTGCCAGTGACGGGATCAAAGCGGAAATCCGTTCCGCGCACCAGTACCGGCGCCATTTCCGGATGTTCCGGTGAAGTGATGTGACCATCGTTGCCGGTGTTCGAGCAGTAAACCCAGCCATCGACGCTCAGACGAGGGTTCGTGATCCGGGTCTCGTGGTTCAATTTGGCGAACCCGGTATACAAAACCTGGCGTATATCGGCCTTGCCGTCACCATTCGTGTCTTTCATGTATAAGATGTCTGGCGCGCTTGTGACAATCAGCCCGCCCTTCCACGGCATAATCCCACTCACCGCCAGAACATGGTCGGCGAATACTGTGGTCTTATCGATCTTGCCATCGTCGTTCGTGTCTTCCAGTAAACGAATCCGCGAAAGAATCGGCTTGCCGGGAAGCGGGTCATCCGGATAGTCCATCATTTCGGCGACGTAAACCCTTCCGCTCTCATCGAACGCCATATCCACGGGGCTCATCACTTGTGGTTCGGCGGCGAAAAGTTCGACATGAAAATCGTCGCTCAGGTGCATTGCTCTCATTGAATCTTCCGGAGTCATGGCCTGCTCTTCGGGGTTTTTCTTTGAACAGGCGGAAAACAATATGACCAAGCCAAACAGGATGAATCGGACGCGCATGTGGAGGCGATTCTATCAGGGCTTCGGTAATCATGCTATTCTTTTCGCGATGCGAAAAAGAACTGCTCGATTTTTGGCATTTTCCTTTCTGCTTGGCGCGCTTGCCGGTGTCGGCGCCGCGCCCGTCAAACGAATGGCAAAGCAGTTTCTGAATCTCGATGGACACCGGCCGCCAGGGTATACGCACGTGGTGACATCAATGCCCGGAAAGATGATTTTCATTTCCGGCCGTGGCGGCGCAAAGCCCGATGGGACACTGCCGCGTGATTTCGAAACACAGGCCAGGAACACTTTTGAAGATCTGAAGCGCTGCCTGGCTTTGGGCGGCGCAAGCTTCAAAGACGTCGTGAAAATCAATTATTTTGTGAAGGACCTTTCCGATACTGCGGCGCTGAGAAAGGTTCGCGCCCAGTATTTGGATATGGATCATCCACCGGCCGCGACGCTGGTGCAGGCCGGATTGAGCGAAGGCGCACTGGTTGAGATCGAGGCTATCGCCGTGGTTCCAGAGTAGGGCCGCTGTTCCTCCGTTAGCCATTGGCAGATCGGATTTCTTGCGCCAGGATAGATAGGACAGCTATGAGCACTCCCATTGAATTGGAGCACTGGCTCCGAAATTTTCTTGCGCAGCATGATGGAACCGCTGGAACCATTCATTTGCGTGAAAACGACGGTTTGAAGCTGGCGACGGCCATCAATATCCCTCCTCATGTCCAGCAGATCGTGGCCTGGGTGCCCAAAGGGAAAGGTATGGCCGGATTGGCGCTTGAGCGCAAGCAACCGATCCACACCTGCAATCTCAAAGAGGATCGATCTGGCAATGTGAGGCCCGGCGCAAAAGCGGTGGATGCACAAGCTGCGGTGGCAGTGCCGGTGACGAATGCGGCCGGCGATGTACGAGCCGTCGTGGGCATTGCGTTTCCGAACGAACGGGAGTTTACGCAAACCGAGTTAGACGAGCTGATTGCCAGGGCTTCTCATATGCCGGCGGCGCCGGATGCGGATTAGTTGGGCCTTGCGCGCGGGTTCGGTGTTGGCTGCTCGGGGATTGAGGACGACGCCACGGATTTCTCGCGGCTGCCGATTGCCACGCGAACGGGGTCGTGAATTCTTGCCGCCAGAGCTTTCACTTCCTTTTCCCAGTTTGTGACAATTGGCGCGACCGGAAACGTACGGCCGCGCCGCCAGTCGCCTATCGTGTAGTACGTCAGTTCGTTACCGGGCGTCGTCTGCAACACGATGTGCCGTTCATTCTCCCCATCACGCAACGAGGCGATACCGATAGGGAAGATAGCTCCTAGTCCGACCTCCTGAACGATATTGTTTTGCCTGCCCCAGGAACCGAAATAGCCTTTGGCCGCATTGAAGAACGAGCGATCGTTCGGCATTCTTATGAAACTGGGACCGAGCCGTATCGCTCGTGATCCTTTTGTTGACACGATGCGGACATGATTCTCGGAATAGCGGCCATTCGCGTAAATCGAGAATTGCTCCTCGACGTTGTATCGATTCTGCCCGGCGCCGATGCCAGTCAATATCGCTGCTACCGTGGTCCGCACGGGCCCGCTCGCGACAATGCGGCGCTTAATGCTCACTACCTTTCCTCCTGCGCCGTTAAAGGCCGGAAGCGCTTTGTCACCGTCCCAGATAGTGAGGCCGCCTATTCCGGCCGTCTCGCCGGAACTCAGAACATTCATTCCCCAGTCGTGTTCCGAATCATAGTTCTGTGAAGGAGTCAAAGACTTCAGCACGAGAGCACGCTCCTTCTTTCCCAGGAACTCCATTCGACCTCCGTTGAACACGTAGGCAACTCGATTTGACTCCCACCCAAGGCCATCCGTGGTTCCCGGCCACTGCTCCGTCGCTGCGGTGTTCGGGGCATAATTGTTGTTCCGTTCGCCAGCGGGCGAGTAGTAGATCCAGTAGTGCGCCGTTTCGTGGGGCCGCAAATTCGCCAGAAATACAATCTGATCGGCTTTACCGTCGCCGTCCAGGTCGTCAGCCTGGCTGGCGATTTCTCGATTGCAAATCCGGCGCGGATACTCTGTCAACACAAAATTACGAGAGTTGAAATCTGGTAGAGCCTTTCGAATTGCCGCGATATCCAAAACAATCGGCTCGTTCAGTCTCCACGTCGAATCGGGATTCGCCACGTCGACAGCGAAGCGGCTTCTGAAATCGCCGTACCAGCCGGCACGATCCTGAACGGAGGCAGGGAAATGCTTTTGCAGCAGTCTTGCGGCGCCGGAAAAATCGCCCGCATTGTACAGCGCCTTCACGCGGCGTAGGAAGTCCGGTTGCGGTGCGAGCAATTTGCTCAAACGGAAAAAATAACGCTCGCGAATCAAATCCTGGTAGTATCGTGTGCCTTCGCGGCTATTGCGGATTTTTTCCCCCACTCCATCGTCCTTGCGGTAGTTCAAAAGATCATTAGTAAAGTACGATTCCACCTCGTCTTGCCGGAAACCGCTCTCGGCTGACGCCAACACTCCTTTCATTGCATCAATGAGCGCTTGATTCTGGGCGAGAGCGTCGTCGAGCGCCGAGTTGTAGCGACTCGTCATGGACTTGTACGTAAGTGGAACGATTTGCCATGGCGAATGTTCGACGTGGAAAGATCGATCGGATTTGCCATCGCCATCGATATCAACTTCCCACGTATCGATGACACCGTCATGGTCGGCGTCTATGTAGCGGAATTCCATGTCTACTTTGCCGTCGTAGTTGTAATCTACCTTTAACCAAGCTGCGTCGGCGCCGAGAAGATGGAAGCGCCTGTCGATCGGCGAGTAGTAGATTTTCATCTTCCCGCTGTTATCGAGATCCAGTTCGTAACGGCTGTTGAAGGGGCTTACTGCGGGACCGCCCACTTGCGGAAACTGTTCGGCGCCTGGGGTTATGACGCCTTCCCATCTTTCGTGCGGGTCCCCGTTCGGTCGCGAGTCGATATTGTTGTCGTTCTCTACCCAGGTGAACATCACCTTTTTCCACGGCGCGTTCTCGCCGAATTCCCGCGCGTTTTGCCATGCGAGCAGTGGCTCCACCGGTGCTCCACGCAACTCAATACGTTCCATCAGGGCGGGCGGGACGGGAATTGTAGCTTCGCCCTTTGCGTCACGCGAGGACAGGCATGAAAAGGAAAAGTCGTAATCATGCGGATTGTCGCCGGCCGTATCGTTGTCGGCATCGAAGCTGTACCGCATGCTCTCCATTCGGTTTTCGGAGCCTGAAAATCGAATCGCTACCTCGGCCAGATTGTCTCCATCCTCGTCGTGAAACGCGAACGGATTCTCCCAGCTAGGAATCCAGATTCCATGGACGCTATCGAAGATATAGCTCGAGAACACCTCGTCGCCACCGAAAGCCGTCCGGAACTGGCATTCAGGTTGCTGATAGCGATAGTTGATCGTATTCCACAGTTGATGGGTATGCCCGGTATCACGCGACCACCAGACCTGAATGGCATCTGTGCCCAGCTTGGAATTCCGCGCGGAATAGGTGTAAATGGCCATTTCATCCAGGCCATTGTCGTGATCGGTATCGCGATACTCCACCACGGCGTCGACGGTTCCGTCGCCATGCCAACCCGCTACATATAAGTCACTGTCTAGGTCCGCATCGCCGTCGTGAGCCATATCCCCGTCCTGATCGATGGCTTTCACGACAATAGGCCGAAACTCAGCTTGGTTCTTCGGATCGTCGTCGATGAAATAGACGGTATCGATTTTTCCATCTCCGTCAGTATCGAGTTTCAGACGCTCTCCCGGTCTCATCGTCTTGACCTTCGCAACCGCGGCGGGATCGAACGACACGATCTTTTCACCGAATATGCGCTTGAACAATTCCTGCTTGTGACCTTGTTCTTGCGCCGGCGTCGCCTTGTGGCGTGGAGACAAGCAGAGCAGGGAAGCCGCGGCGAGCGGCAACACGACCAGAGGAACTCTCATAGTCATTGCAACCGGTCTATGGAAGCGATTTCCTAAGTTCTTCCGCGGCGCTCACCGCATCGTCAATTTTTCCCGCGCCGTAGCTCTGTACAAACTGCTCGATCTGTTTCGATCGTTGCCAATAGACGAGCGAGTCGCCTAGCGTGAATCCGCCGTCCACCGGCCCGGCAGTTATAATTCTCATGCTCTTCGGAGCCGGATTCATTTGGGGATAAGGACCAGCGGCAGTTTGGGTGTAGAAGATATCTCGCGCTTTTAGAAAATACAATTCCCGCGCAATATCCAGGCAGTAGCGTCGTCGCTCGGCTGTTTCAGACTTTGCCGCTGCCTCTTCGTAGGCGGCAGCCAGTGGGATTGGAGCAACTGGTTTCAACACGGCAATCAGTCGTTCGTCTTCGCGAATTGCCCCTGGCAGCACTCTATTGTTGTAATCGGCCTGAAGCCAATCGCGCGTCAGCGTAACGGCTTGTGTCCGAACATCCGTGACGTGGCTGACCCGCACCGGAACGGGGTTCGCGCCTTCAAAGACCTGTGTTGTGTCGAGATAGCCGTCTCCGTTTGTATCAAAATATCGAAACTCCAGGTCTTTTTCTTTGTTCACCAGGTGGCCCACTTCCATCCATCCCTCGCGTGCGCCGTAGAGATGGTATCGCTTGTCGACGTCGGAGTAGTAGAGTTTATGCTCGCTGGAGGGATTAGGCGAATACTCGCGCCGCATGTTCCACCGCATCACCGGGCCGCCGGTATTCGGCATATATTCCCGTTCATAGATCCAGAATTGGCCTTCCCATCGGAAGACGGTCCGAGCCTCGTCCCAAGTGAAACCCGTTCGTTGTGCCGGATAATGCAAAGCGATGTTGATGCCCTGGTTTTCGGGAACACGCACCACTGTTTGTGGCGGTCTTCGCCGGAGATTGGTATATCTCATGCCAGGATATGAATAGGGTTGAGCTCCCACCATGTTGAATCCGAAAGTGTAGTGTGGCTTCTTTTCCGGTTCCAGGCGCGGACTCGGATCTAGGTTGTAACTGAACCGCACATTCATGTTTCCGATTTCGCGGAGCGGCGTCGCCTTCTCCGCCCACATGTAGTTGTAGTTGTTTGCGTAATCGGTGTCCTTGCCCGTATTGCTCGAAAGAGGCGCGGCTGAAACGCGTAATACAATATCGCCGCGCCCGTCATGGTCGCGGTCCCAGAAAATAAACGGACACTCCGAAAGGGGTACCCAGGTTCGGGTCTCCGGATCGTATTTATTCAGGTAGAAATCAACATTGCCCCGGAACTTGCTGTCGAAATCGCTCCCTCCGGCATAACTCCAATCCTTCAGGGCGAAGATTTGCTGGCCGTCCCGGTCGTAATTTTCGCCGAACCAGGCGTAACGAAGATAGCCGTCGCGATAATGGCGAATTTCCATTTCGTCAGCCTTGTCATCTCCATCGTTGTCGATGTAGACGATCATGCGATCGACCAGACCGCTGCCCTTAGAGCTGACGACATAAGCGACATCGGCCTTATTGGTCGCGATATCGGACGAGCGACCGCTGTCATCGATGATCTCGACGATATTGCCGTCTTTACGTTCGATCAGTGTGTCGGGACGGCCATCGTGATTCAAATCGAGCGAGAAACTCTGTCCGTCGGCCAGTGCTTTAGCGCGGGGCCACCAGGGTTTGTCGAGAAACGTCAGTCGCCCGTTGGGCGACATTGCCGTCTCCTGCATATACCAAGGAAGCTTTGCTCCCTTTTCAGGTGTTGCCGAAGCAATTGCCACAGAAAACAACGTGATGAACAGGAGTCGATAGGTCACATTGGTTCTCCATTATTCCGGAAATACTGCGGTAGCCTTCGTTCTATGCCAAGCTACGATTAGCTCGTGCTATTTGGCTATGTCAAAAACATATTGTCAACGTCAAATCCATATCAGTGCGATTCTGCGTCGATGTTCTCGGGGTGTGGGTTCCTGGCAAATACGAAGTCGCCGACATCGATATGTTGCGCTGCGGCCGTGGTAAGCGCCGCCAGGGCCGTTCCGGGATCTTTGATTCCACTGCCGGTCCACGCTGCGGTCGCCGTATATTCGCCGCTGACGGCCTGTCCCGGCTTAAGCTGCGTTTTGCTGACAACGGCCTGATTGCTCGATTCCGAAGTCCGTACGGGGGCACTCGACCAGAATTGTTTCTCGTCAAAATAGAGCGCCAGCCCTATCTTGCCGTCGCGTTGATTTTGCTGTCCGGTAACAATCAATCGACCTGGCGCCGGTAGCAGCGATTCGTTGGGCAGATCGCGGATGCCGATTCCCACTTCGTATTCGTGCGATGGTTGCACGCGAATGGGGATCGCTTCAAACCGGCAGCGCACAAATGTTTTGGCGGCATCGATGGAATATTGCGCCTTTAGATTGACGATATCCCCATCGATCGTCCATGGTTCCAAGGTCGTTTCTATAATGGCGCGCAACGGCCCTTGTGCGATCACGCGGTAGTGGGGAACCATTTCGGGCGAAGGTTTGTGCGCGTAGTCGGGGACATTCATCGGCGGCTGGTAGAGCCTGTTTTCGCGCCGCAGGAAAATTCCGCCTAGCCCAAGGGTGTCGCCAATGTGGAGAACATCGCGCCCTTTTTGGAAATTTAACCTTGGCGGGACGTACGCGGCAAAGTCATTATAGAGACCACGGCTTCCCGCCTCTCGCGCCTGCACGTCCAGGAAAAAGCCGCCATATGTGCGATAGCCAATCAGTTCAGACTCGATCGCGGCAACCTGCCGGTTGTAGCCATAGCTGTGCTTCGCCTGTACCTGTTTCGGCCATGAGATTGAGTCGTCGAGCGTCGTTGAATAATAGATATCGACCCGGCGACGCTCGCCGGCGGCAAGGCTGACCGGAAATTCAAATTGATCGGGAATGCCGTCTCCGTCAAGGTCGTCCGCCTGTGAGGCGACGATTGTTACCGGCTGTGCTGAACCAGCCCCGTTGAGGACCACGGCGAAGGCAATCCGGCCCGGAAAATCCGGCGCAACAGCCCGTGCTTTGGCTACCGGCACCGTCGCGAGCGCCTGCACCGGCATGCGTCCTGAGTTCGAAACTTCCACGCTCAATCGATAGGCGAAATTGGGCAGCAGCCATTCGTTGCCCGTAGCGGTTGTCTCAGCCGCAAGGGCGGACGCGCCCATCAGGAACAACCATGCAATTCGGCTTATAGTCATACGGGTATTTGAAAGTCTTTCTTTTTCGATTGCCGCGCGGCAGTAAGGAACTTGACGCCAAGTCCCATCAATGCCAGCCCAAGCGTTAGATCGATTGAGCGAGCCTCCGCCGAGCGAGCGAACAACCCGGCGAGAACAAGCAGCAGACCCACCACCATCGTTCCAGCTCCCAGTGCGGGGCGGGCAGAGTCGTCTTGGTCCTTATGAACTTCTCCAGGCGCGATGGGAGTATCGAGATCGCGAAAAAATAGCGCAATCCGTGCCTGTTCTTTCGCGTCCCGCGCTGGAAGCGTGCTGCCAAGCCACAATCCCAGGCAGGTGGCGCCGATATTGACGAAAATCGATATTCCTTCAAAGGTGTAGTTGGCCCATTCCGGCGAAAAGTTATGCAGCGTTGGCAGGTACCACGTCTTTGTCGCAAGAGTTCCCATTCCGGTCGCGAGGCCAACAAGGAACCCAGACAGGGCGCCTCTCCATGTCAGCCAGCGCACCGTCAACCCCGCTAGAACCGGCAGCATCGTGGGGGCGAGCAGCAACCCGAAGGCCGTCACCATGACGTGAAACAGAGATTCCTGATGGCTCAGCGCAACCCAGAGACTCAGGCCGACAACAACTGTCCCTAGCGCAAGCGTGAAGAGCCTGCCAGTGCGGACCAGCGTTGTTTCGCTCGCTTTCGGCCTTAGTATGCGAAGGTAGAAATCGCGAGTTAGTACGCTTGCAATCGCGTTTAGATCGGCGCTGATTGCCGCCATTGTTGCCGAAAACATCGCGGCGACGATGATCCCCACCATCCCCACTGGAAGAAGCTCAAGAACCAGCAATACGTAGGTGTCCGCCGTTCGATGCTGCGCGATCAGGTCGGGCAACAGCTTGCGGCCGATGATTGCCGGCAACAACATGAGAGGTGTTCCTACAAAATTGAGCGCCGCGGAAAAATAGGCAGCTTTGCTTGCCGAGCGCTCGTCCGGAACGGAATAGTATTTCTGCGCCAGCGCCCACGTTGCGTTGTAGCTGATGATCACGAGCAGTGTGAAGCTGAGAATGTATGTCCACCCGTAGGGTCCCCCGGTCGGATGTAGGAAGCCCGGAGGTAGACCTCGCAGTGCGTGCGTCGGGCCTCCCGCGCGCCACACGGCCAGCGGAAGCAGCAGCAGCATGGCCGCGATCTTCATCAGGAATTGGACGTAATCCGTTACGACCAAGGCCCACAAACCACCCAAGAGCGTATAGGTGACGGTCACTGCCCCGCAGGCTACAATCGCAGTTTTAATCTCGATGCCTACGCTTGCCGAGAGTATCAGCGCCGTCGCAAAGATCTTCAAGGCATCGTCGAAGATTTTTACCGGAATGCCAGCCCACGCGAACAGTTGCCGCATGGGGGCGTTGAAACGCTTTTCAAGAAACTCGACCGGCGTAATAACCCGTGCGCGACGCCAGCGCCGGGCGAAAACCAGTCCGCCGATGATGCATGCGGGTGTAGTCACCCAGAATAGAGTAATCGCCACCCATCCATCCGTATACGCTATTTGCGAATAGGCAATGAATGTAAAAGCGCTGAAACTGGACATGTAATGCGAAATGCCCGCGAGCCACCAGGGCACCTGGTGCCCTCCCGCAAAGTAATCCCGCGAAGCTGCCTGGCGTTTGTTGAAATACAAGCCAACACAAAGCACGACGAGGAAGTAGCCGATGATGACGATGTAGTCGGGAAGGGTGAGGCGAAGTTCTGTCACAGGTAGCAATCCGGATGTATGGCCACAAATTGGAGCACTCCAGTGCTTCCCATCACTTCGATAACATTTGACCTTATCCCATGTAGTCAAATACAGTCAATCAACATTTGGGTATGACAAATGAAAATTAATGCTTATAGCGCTTTTGCTCGTTATTCGAAGTTTTCACGTCTGTTTTGATGTGTCCGGTCGGCCGTCTAATCTTGCCGGCATTTCACCTGGTGAAAGATATTTTTCGGCCCAAAACTGCTTGCGGCCATCTTCGGCCGTTTGCCCTAGGTCGCAAAAGGTTTGGGTTTGTGAGTGGCAAACACGTTATACAATGTGGTATTCCAGAAGGGTGCCGGTTGTGGATTCCGCGACGCCATTTCAGGATAGGGTTACTAAAGCGTGATGATGATTGATGCACACGTGCACATTGGCAAGTCAACGCGTCTCCAGATCGACGTCGACGGCGAGCATCTGGTCCGGGTCGCCGACGAAATAGGCTTCGAGAAAATCTGCTGCACCGATTTGACTGCGCTGTTCTACGACATGCATGAAGGGAATCGTCTTCTTTACGAAGAAATGAGAAAATTCCCCGATCGCATTATCGGCTACGCCAGTCTGCACTCCACGCGCTTTGGCGAGGAAGCGTTGCAGGAACTGGAGCGCTGTGCAAACGACTACGGGATGCGTGGTTTGAAGATCTACTCCACGCCTCAAATGACAATCGCCGAACCTGCAACCATTCCAATTCTTGAGAAGACTGTGGATCTTGGATTTCCGATTCTGGCGCATGCCACTCCTCTCGAATGCGAATATTTGATGGCGGCCGTTCCCGAATGCCGGCTTATGATGGCGCACGCCGCAGCCCAGCCTTATGCCCATGGAGACTGGAATCGGGCCATTATGGCGGCCAAGCGCTACCCGAACCTTTATCTCGAGACGGCAAGCTCGACAATCGATACAGGATTCCTGGAGACTTGTGTCCGGGAGTTGGGTCCGGAGAAAATTATTTTCGGCACCGATATTCCGCTACTAGATCCCTATTTTCAACTCTCGAAAGTAAGTGATACGAATGTAGCCGCGGACGGGCTCAAGAAGATCCTCGGAGGCAATATCCTCCGCTTGATGGGACTCGCGTGATGGTGCTGGACGTAAACGCCTTCATCGGCAAGTGGCCCTATTGGCCCGTTTCCATATCCAGTCCCGGTGATGTCGCGCAGAAGCTCCCTGAATGGGGTATTGAGCGGGCATGTATCTGCTCAACACGGAGCCTGTTCGTGAACTGGGACGACGGCAACATCGAAGTCGGACGTGCCGCTCGCGAATATCCGGAATGTTTTATTCCCTTTGCCTGTCTGGGGACTTTCGAGTTATCGCACCGCATCGGAAGCCACATTCACGACTTAGCCTTGTGCCGGGCTCAAGGATTTCGTGGGATCAGGCTCTATCCGCAGCATCACAGCTTTCATCCACTGTTCGAATCCTTTGTCGATGTCATCTGCGAGCAGGCGGCTGCCTTGCGATTTCCAGTGCTCCTATCGATGCGCGCCATCATGAATTGGGGCGTGCCGAGTTTGGATCTGTCTTCGATGTTTGGCCTGATTGAGCGCCATCCTCGTGTCCCCTGGATACTCTCCGGCGTGAACTACCTTCACGAGATTCGGGCGTCCGTGGCGTATTTGAAGAAGTACGAAACGGTCCACCTGGAAACGTCCTGCGTGATGGGATACGAAGCTATCCGCAAGCTGGTAGAGGAATGCGGACACGAACAAATTCTATTTGGGAGCGCCGCTCCTATCCAGCACGGGCGGGCCAACCTCGAAAAGATTTTGCACGCACGCATTTCGGACATAGCGCGGGAATCGATTTGTTGCAGTAACGCCCGTCGTCTGCTTCAGCTTTAGCAACCAAACATGCGATTTTTACGATTTTTCCATCCTTCGAATGAAGTCCATCTGGGTTTGCGACACGGTGATGAAGTCATCGACCTGACTGCGGCTGCGGAGCGCTTGAACGGCCGTGGATTGTTCAGCATTACCGGCCTTCTGGAGGAAGGTTCATTGGATTCCGTGCGAGTGCTGGCAGATTCCGCGGCGTCGGATTCGAACCTTGTTTTTCAATATCGGGATTTACGTTTGGATGCTCCCATCCGGGATGTTCCGAAATTGCTCGCCCTCGCTGGTAATTTTCGGAAGCACATTGTCGAGAGTGGCTTCCGCGCTGTCAATGGGGAAGAGCGGATCACCCCGCAGGTATTTTGCAAGCCGCCGTCCACAACTCTGAACGGGCCAGGCGGTTTGATTCATTTAGGCAAGAACAATGTGTTTCTCGACTGGGAAGTGGAGCTTGCGGTCGTCATCGGCAAGCGCGGCCGCGATATAGGCGATGCGAACGCTCTATCGTACGTGTTCGGGTATAGCGTCATTAACGATATCAGTGAACGCAAATTCAATGCAGGCATGGAAGGACGTAACGTCCGTGAGTTCGATCCGTTTTTCGATTGGCTGCTTGGTAAATGGTTTGATGGCAGCGCGCCGCTCGGTCCCGAAATCGTCACCGCGGATGAACTTACCAACCCGCATCAGCTCAACTTGCAGCTCTCCCTAAATGGGGACGTGATGCAGTCTTCCAATACATCTCAGATGATTTTTGATATTCCGCAAACCATCGCTTACATCTCTTCAGTGCTGACATTGGAACCCGGCGATGTGATTGCGATGGGCACTCCCGACGGCGTGGGGAAAGCACGCGGCATCCGGCTGAAACCGGGTGACCGGATGCGTGCCGAGATAGAAGGAATTGGGGTGCTTGAAAACCGAATTGCCGGTGAGTATCGCAGTTGAATATGAAGAAGGTCAATATTGGGATTGTCGGCGCCGGCTTCATGGGGCGTACTAACGCGGAGACCGTGTGCCGCTACTTGAATAATGCGGAGCTGATTGCGATTGCCGGAGGCTCAAGGGCTCCGGCGCTAGCGGCCGAGTACAACGTGCGCTGCGAAGCGTCCGTTGAGGCGCTGGCGACCGCACCGGATATCGACGCAGTGCTGATCAGTACGCCGCACAGCGAACACTGCGCACAGGCGCTACTTGCTGTATCGCATGGCAAACACGTACTGCTCGATAAGCCAATGGCCACATCGGTCGAAGAATGTGACCGCATTCTGGACGCCGTCGAGAATGCGCATGTCAATTTAATGATCATGTACGGCCAGCGCTTCCGCGTGTGCAACATCGAGGCGCACCGCTTGTTACGTGAAGGTGCAATTGGGCAGGTCCGTATGATCGAAGAGTTGATTCTCGCGTCCGGCGGCTTAGCGTCGCTGCCGCCCTGGCAGAGCCGGCCGGAAAACGTCGGAACATTCATTGGTCATGCTGTCCATAACATCGATCGGATTCGATGGTTTACCGGTGCGGAAGTCACTTCCGTTGCCGCGCACGTTCAACGCGATCGCAAGAGCGGGAACGAAGCGTCAACGATGGCGCTTCTTTCCCTGACCTCCGGATGCATGGCTACAGTTTGGGAATCCTGGGACATTCCGTCTCCTGGATTTCCGCATACGGCCTCCGGCGCGCGCATCGTTGGTGAAACGGGAATTTTAGAGCTTGACGCCTACGGACAACTACGGCTTGGCCGGGAAGGAAACTGGACTGTCATCGCGGAGCAGGCGCCCATTGACTGGGCGGGAGAAGGCATGCTCGCGAACGTCCGTATGAAATCCTATCAGGCCCAGCACCAGGAATTTGTGAACAGCATCTTAGAAAGCAGATCTCCATCCGTGACCGGGCAAGATGGTCGCGCCGCGGTCGCTGTTGCTGAGGCCGCTTATGAATCCGCGCGGGAAGGCCGAACCGTTCAGGTGAAACACCGGGCGTCATTGGTCTCATGAATACTCTTGCTATTGAAGGCGGACTCAAAACGGTACGCGAGGCGTTGCCTCACTTTCAAAATGCCGCCGGACGTACATTCGACGAAACGGAAGAGGGTTTGGTGTTGGAGGCCCTGCGTTCCGGGTGTTTAAGCAAGAACGGCGGGTCGATGGTAAAGCGCCTGGAGCGGGAGTTCGCGGCGATGGTGGAGCTGCCGTTCGCGATCGCCTGCTCGAGCGGAACGGCTGCCGTGCATCTCTGTGTGGCCGCATTGGACCTCGAACCAGGGGATGAGGTGATTGTTCCGCCCATCACCGATATTGGAAGTATTTTGCCTGTTCTATGGCAAAACGCAATACCGGTTTTCAGTGATGTCGAACCGCGGACAATGACGCTCGATCCGGTGGATGTAGAGCGAAGGCTTACAAAAAGAACCCGCGCCATCATCGCCGTCCATCTCGCCGGCCAGATGTGCGATATGGATTCGTTGCGCAGTTTAGCCGACGCGCGCGGCCTGACGCTGATAGAAGATTGTTCACAAGCCTATTGGGCGGAGCACAATGGCAGACTGGCCGGTACTATTGGCGACATCTCTTGTTTCAGCTTGCAGCAGAGTAAGCACATCACTTGCGGCGAAGGAGGGCTGGTCGTCACTCGTAATCGGCGCCTTTTTCAGCGCGCCGCTTTGTTCTCGGATAAAGCGTGGCCGCGCGATATCCATACTCTCGGAGCTGCCCGTTTTCTGTTCCTATCCCAAAACTATCGAATGTCGGAGTTGCAGGGGGCGGTGGCCCTTGGACAAATCCGGAAAGTGAAAGACGTTGTTGGACGCAGGCGTCATGCGGCGGAGCTACTGGACCGGTTGTTAGCCGACGTTCCTATGGTCAACCCTCCTTACGTCTCCCCAAAGACAAAGCATTCCTACTGGCTCTATTTCTTGCGAGTGAAGGATGCGCGGGGCGCCGCGCTCACACAGCAATTTGGCGAGGCGCTGGTGGCTGAAGGAGTGCCTGCCTGGGTACGCTATATTGTTGACCCGCTCTATCGCTCCCCCCTGTTTACCAAACCGGCCACTTACGGAACCTCCGGCTATCCGTTTAGCGAATGGGGAACACAAATTTTTGAGCCCGGATTGTGTCCCAACGCGGAGCGCGCATTGGATGAAGTGATCGCGATTCACTGGAACGAAAATCTGAAAGACTCGCACGTGCATCAGATTGCGGCCGCTATTTCGGCAGTTGCATCGCGCTACTCACCAGCGGCAAATTCAATCTGATCGCCGCCGTGCGGCGCTACCGAGTCGCTGCGAACGGACAAAAGTGCCGTTATGCATTGTATAATGCGAGTCGTGAACACCCGAAAGTCTGATATTTATTACATTGAAGTCTTGGGAAAAACCCTCGACATTCTCGATGTCTTTGGGAGATCCGAACAGCAGCACCTTTCGCTTCATCAGATTTCGGTGGAGACACGGCTGAACAAAAATACGGTGTTCCGCATTCTCTACACGCTCGCCGAACACGGATACATCAGCAAAGAACATCAAACGTATCAACTTGGCGCGAAACTCGTCGATCTGGGAAATGTGAAGCTGCGCCGGAAAGATCTGGTTTCTGTCGCCAGCCCGTATCTCGATGCTTTACGCGATCAATTCGGAGAGACCGTAAACCTGGGCGTTCTGGACGGCGGAAGCATCCGATATGTCGATGTGCGCGAAAGCAGGGAGCGCTTTCGGCTTGCCGAGCGAGTCGGGGGTAGCGACCGTTTGCATTCCACCGCGCTTGGTAAGGCGCATCTCGCCTTTTTGCCTCCCGACGAGGTTCGCAGCCTGCTGAAGGAATGCGGAATGCCGAAGCAAACCGACCATACGCTAACAACGATCAGCGCCCTTAAAGCCGACCTTCAGAAAATCCGGTCGGCCGGTTATGCTCTGGATCGCGAAGAAAGCATGCTCGGAGCGTTTTGTGTTGCTGCGCCGGTTCTCGATGCCAATCAGACCCCGGTGGCTGCTCTCAGCATCTCTGGTCCGGCTACGCGGTTTAACGAAACCAAACTCCCGGCCGCCAGCCGGGCCCTACTGGCGGCGGCCGCGGCGATCCAGGAGAAGCTTGGCCACTAGCGATTCGCTCCTTGTGAATCAAAAGGCGTTATACAATCCATAATGGACGCGCCTGTTTGATCTCATGCTCAATCCTTTCACTTTGGCGGCCAATTCCGGCCCCATTGTCCTAACAAAAGCCGATCTATTCCGCGTTTGCATTCCGATGCGTGAACCGTTTCGGATTAGCTCGGGCGAGGTCATCCGCAAAGAGGCGATCCTTCTCCGGCTGGGAGATGGCGCGTATCACGGCTGGGGAGAATCTTCGGCAATGGGCGGCGATTTCTATTCATCCGAAACTCCGGAAGGCTGCGAATCTGAATTGGTAAATAGCGTGCTCCCTGCCGTGCTGAATCGTGAATTTCCGTCCATGCTGGCGCTGGAAGAAGACCTCGTACGGCTCACCGGCAACCGATTTGTTCGCGGCGCTGTGGAAACCGCAGCATGGGAGTTTGTGGCGCAACGCCGTCATCTCAGTTTGCGGCAGCTATTCGGGATTCCGGACAGACCGATAGCCTCCGGCCTTGCCATCGGACTCTATCCCGATGTTGCGGAGTTACAGGATGCGATACGCCGTTACGATCCTTACCAATATGGCCGACTGAAACTGAAGATAAAGCGGACCCACGATATCGAGGTTGTGAAAGCCGCTAGAAGTTTGGTTGGAAACTTTCCGCTGTTCGTCGATGCGAACGCCGACTACTCGCTTTCAGACCTCTCCACGTTTGTTGCGTTGGACAATGAATCGTTGATGATGTTTGAGCAGCCGTTTGGGAAAGACAATTTCGACGGCTCAACAGAGCTTCAACGGCAAGTGCGCACGCCGGTTTGTTTAGACGAGAGCATCGAGACCGCGGAGGATGCGCGGCGAGCGATCGAGATGGAAGCCTGCCGCGTCGTAAATATTAAGTTGCAGCGCGTTGGAGGGTATCTGGAGGCGCTTCGTATTATTCAGGTGTGTTCTGAGCACAATGTCCCTGTTTGGATGGGCACAATGCCGGAACTGGGCATTGGCAGCGCGCAAGCCTTGATGCTGGCCGCTCATCCCCTCTTCTCGTTTCCAACAGATGTCGAACCGAGCAGTCGCTGGTACTTGGACGATGTGGTCACGCCTGCCATTCAACTTTCAAATAGTTCCATTCACCTTCCCGCTGGTCCTGGCGTCGGATACCGCGTTGATGAAAAGAAATTGGAACAGTATACTGTCACCCATCGTAATTTCGACATCTAGAACATCGCAATGCACAACGCTCATTTCGCCTTCCCACGTGCTTTCGCGGCCATCGTCCAAGACCACACCTCAGCTCCGGAAGTGAAATAAATTGTCTTTCGGCGCATCTCAAACCCGCCTGTAATGTGAGTCGGTGAGGACGCTATCAGAGAAATAGTATTGTCTCTGGGATCGATCGCGAAAATCCCAGCCGGCGCGAGCCCCCAAATCTTTCCATCGGCGCCCATCGCCACCGAGTTGTACACGACACCGCTGAACGGAGCGATTTTTCGCATCGAGACCTCTCTTTTCGCGGGGTCGAAAGCGAATACGACGGATTGTGTCCCTTTCGGAAGTGTGGTTGCTTTCTTCCCGACCTCGACCGCCGCTATGGAGCGTCCCGCGATTCCGTAAATCAAACCGTTGGGCGCGGCAATCAGGTCGGTGATCATCCCAGCGCCGGGCACAGGCGCGGTTTCAAACACCTTCCGGCGAGTCTTTGGATCCCACAAGAAAAGCTTGGCCTCTTTCTCAGTCGGATGGCTGCCGTCTCCCCCGCCGACCGTTGTCGCTCCGGCAATCAGATGTTTCCATCGCGCGAGCGTGACCACGCTTTGGTCCTGCACTACATTCGGATACTGCTTCACCTTCGCGCTCGCTACTTCCCAAACGACTAACGGGCCGCCCAACTTTCCATAACCGGATACCGCTCCGATAAATACTTTGTCGTCCGGCCCTTCTATCATTGCTTGTGGACGCCATCCTTCGTCCGAACCCTCGAAATCGATGAGCGCCGGATTCTTTTCATCGCCGGAGACATTGAACGGCTTTGCTGGATCGAAATCCATCAAAGGTGCTATGCCGGCGTACGCGGCGGCGAGCAGTCGCCCATCATGAGCCAGGAAAGAGTAGATCTCCCCGCCACCGAGATCTCCCAAGTCCGACAACGTCCCCTGTCTTTCGTTCAGTCTCAGAAAGTGAATCGGAAGAATAGAACTCCCGTATATTTGCCCATCGGGACCAGCGCTAATGCGGAAAACATTCAGAACGTTTCCCCGGTAGTCGAACGTGTGTTCGGATAGCTCTCCGGTTGATGGAGTGGTCACTCGAATGGTGTGGCCTGTAGCGCCGACCCTGCGACCGCCTTTCAATCGATTGAGCGCGACCCGTGCGGCTGCTTGATCCTCGGTGATCTTCGTCGCGGTCCAGCCCTGAAGCCGGAAAAACTTGTTTCCTAGTTTTCCGTAGACCTTCCCATCCTGTCCCCGGTAAACAGAGGCTTGCCCGACTTTTTGAAATTCCGCGGGCAAGATCTCGCGGTGACGCCCGGTTGCAATTTCATACGCCGCGATGTTCGCCTTACTCGTGCCAATGCCAACATAGATAAAACCGTCGTCGCTGCCGGCCACGAAATGTGCGTACTGTTCCACCGGGTCCATCCGGCCCAGGTCTTTCATAGCGCCGGAAACAGGGTCGTAGCGCACGAGCTTTGATTGCGGGTACGTCGCGCCGTAGAGTTTGCCGTCACGGCCGAAAGCGACATCCCAAATATATTCTTCGGTTTGGCTCGGCCGGCCAAGATCGATCAATTTTCCGGCTTTGACATCCAGCTTAAGAAAATGTGCATGCGGCAAGGTTCCCAAATAAACGTTTCCGTCCGACCTACGGTCATGCACCGTGCGCCCGATTCGGTCGGAGCCGGATTGGAGAACACATCATCTCTACCTGTATTGGGATCGACAGCGACCACATCGATCGTGTGGTCGACGTACAGATAGCTCAAATACAGGCGCTCCGTCCCTGGACGCTGTCCTGGTCCGACTGCCGAGGCGACCAAGCCGCCCAATCCTCGATAAGTCGCCACGCGCCGGAATCCCTGCGCTTCCGACGGGCGCGCCATCAACATGATAAAAACAAGTCCGGCAAAATGCCTGGTACGTTTCACGTGAGATCTCCTCAGATCCTCTTCAATCAGGGAACATGAACGAGTCGCTCTCGAATTGATCGAGCCGGGACTGATGGCGAGCGAATCACTTGACACACTATAACGTCTTTATAAATGGCAAAGCGAAACTGGTAGAGTATTGTTTTTATGAGAGCGGGAAGATGCACACGTCAGCAAGCATTCCGCACGAGGTGTGCGGCGCCGCGTAGCCCGCGGGTTCCATTCATGCTGCCAGGGACTTCGACAAACGCTTCGCCTGAACGAAGAGCGCTGGCGCCGCGCGCAAGGCTTCCGTCGATCGGGTGGGCGCTTCTGTCCTTGATGCGCCCGGCAAATGTCCTGACTGCGCACTCGGATATTTTGGCTGGTTACGCCGTAGCCGGCGCGGCGGATTCAGTTAGATTGTGGCTGCTGCTGCTTGCGACGACTGGCCTTTATGGCGGTGGAGTCGTTCTGAATGATGTCTTTGATGCAAAGCTCGATGCGGTAGAACGTCCTGAACGGTCGATTCCAAGCGGCGCTATTTCCGTTACCGCTGCGAGCATGTTCGGCGGTTTGCTCCTAATCGGCGGCGTTTTGGTCGCGTGGATATGCTCGCCTCTTAGTGGCGCTGTCGCGTTGGCGACCGCCATTTCGGCGCTCCTTTACGATAGTTGGGGCAAACACCACTCGGTTTGGGGGCCATTGAACATGGGATTGTGCCGCGGACTGAATTTGTCACTTGGTTTGACGGCGGCCTTGTTGGCTCCCTTCGCGCACTGGCCGGCCGCCTTGGTGACGCTCTGCTACGTCGTCGGAATCACGGCCCTGAGCAGAGGAGAGGTGCGAGGCGGAACGCGAATTGCCGCATCCATATCGTGCGTTTGGCTCATCGTCTCATTGGGCGCCCTTGTCGCTCTCGTCTATCCTCAGGGGCAGAGAGGTGCGTTTGCTCTACCGTTTTTCGCGCTGCTTCTATATAGAATCGGCAAACCGTTCTGGCGCGCATTTCGCTCGTTATCGGCTCCGCGGATACGCTCCGCGGTGAAAGCCGGTGTCCTTTCACTAATTGTTTTGAACGCTTGCATCGCCGCGGCCTTCGCGGGCCTTTGGTGTGGAATCGCGATTTTACTCCTCTATCTGCCGGCGTTCTTGCTGGCGAGATTGTTTGCCGTTACCTAGCTATGAACCCCATTCAACAGACGATTCGCGCTGAGTTTCGCTACGCCGTGTACTTCACTCGCGGCATTTTCGATTCTGCTAACCGGATTTTGCGGAGCGTGCTGGCAAACGGCGAGGCTCGGCAGCGATGCCTTTTCATAGTGGATGAAGGCGTCTGTACAAATGAACGCAGGCTGCTAGCTCAAATTGACGCGTATTGCCATGCGCATGCCGCAGTCATTCAGAACGTCACCTCGCCGATCGTGGTTCCTGGCGGCGAGATAGTCAAAAACAGCCCCAAATACGTAGACCTTGTTCGAGATGCTGTGAACGTGTATGGGATCTGCCGCCACTCATTCGTAATCGCGATCGGTGGCGGCGCCGTGCTCGATATGGTCGGCTACGCCGCCGCAACGTCTCACCGTGGCGTCCGGCTGATCCGGCTGCCCAGCACCGTTCTCGCCCAAAACGATTCCGGCGTGGGTGTTAAGAATGGCGTCAACCAATACGGCAAGAAGAATTTTTTGGGTACGTTCGCACCGCCGTTCGCCGTTATCAACGATCTCGAGTTTCTCGATTCTTTGTCGGACCGCGACTGGCGCGGCGGCCTCGCCGAAGCCGTCAAAGTTGCCCTTATCAAAGATGCCGTGTTGTTTGGTTACCTGGAGACCTCTGCCGCGTCGCTCGCGGGTCGCGGGACAGTCGCGATGGAATACGTGCTCTACCGCTGCGCCGAATTACATCTGGAGCATATTCGCGGCTCCGATCCGTTCGAGAGCGGCTCCTCGCGGCCGCTCGATTTCGGCCACTGGGCCGGCCATAAGTTAGAGCAGCTCACCGGCTATCGTTTGCGGCACGGCGAAGCCGTAGCCATTGGAATCGCACTCGATGCAACCTATTCTTATTTGATTGGGCTGCTTTCACAGCCGGAATGGTCCCGAATCGTCGGCGTGCTCCTCGAACTAGGCTTTTCGCTATATGTGCCGGAGTTAGAATGCGATGGAGATGCGGAGAACTACGCCCTGCTCGATGGATTGACTGAGTTCCGAGAACATCTCGGCGGCCAGCTTACTATTATGTTGCTCGAAGGAATCGGCCACGGCGTTGAAGTCCATCACATGGACCCCGTTACCATCGTGCGTAGTGCCGCTACGCTGCGTCAGTTGGGGCGCCGGCCATGCACCTCGCGCGCTGTTTAGATTTTCTTGCCGAGGAAACAATGAATAAACAAGGACGATGTCCTCTCACCACCAGCCAGATCATTGACGAGTACTTCATCGAAAACAGGACGCGCATTCTCGATGTGGCGGCGTACCTTGATCGTCTGCTGCGCTCCGCGAACAGCCAACCGGCGGGCGAGGACTTCCGTATGCAAGCGTTCGAGCAGGCTCTTCATATCTTAAGTTCAACTGAACCAAACAAGGTTGATCATATTCAGCTTGTCTTCAGCGATCCGACTACCGAGTTGAAAGCGCATCTCGATACAAAAAGCGCTAGCGGCGCTTGGAATCCGGTCCCGGAGGTTCGGTAATGTACTACATCGAAATGCACGGGCACATGGTCTCGCGCACAACTGACGATTACCGCGAGATGGCGATGGCGGGCTGCGTCGCCGTGAGTGAGCCGGCGTTCTGGGCGGGCTGGGATCGGCAGTCGGCGGACAGCTTTGACGATTACTTCCGCCAATTGACCGACTTTGAACCAAAGCGCGCCTCGCAGTTTTTCATTCGTCATGTGAGCTGGCTGTGCCTGAATCCAAAGGAAGGCGAAGATCGCCGGCTTACAGCCGAAGTGTTGAAGCGCATTCCAAAATTTCTGGACAGGCCCAATGTCGTAGGAATCGGCGAAATTGGCATGAACCGGGTGACTCGCAATGAAGTGGATACGTTCATCGATCACATCCGGCTGGCGCTTGACTATAACCAGATGATTTTGATTCACACGCCCCATCTGGAAGATAAATACAAGGGTACGCGTGTCACCATCGATAACCTCGTTAAGTTTCAAAATCTCGACCCTAACCGCGTGCTGATCGACCATGCCGAGGAACACACAGTGGGAATGATTCTCGAACACGGTTTCTATACCGGCTTGACTCTCTATCCGAACACCAAAGTTTCGCTCGCGCGGGCCGTCGATATGATTGAGAAGTACGGACCGGATCGCATTACCATCAGTTCCGCTTGCGACTGGGGGCCAAGCGTTCCTACGGCCGTTCCGCAGTTGATGCTTGAGATGCGGCGCCGCGGCCATTCCGAAGAGCTGATTCGCAAGCTGGTTTTCGAGAACCCCCTCAAATTTCTCATGCAGTCGGGTAAATTCGAATTGCCGCGCCTCGACATCCACGCGACGGTTTCCCATACCGCGCCGTAAACGTAATGCGTATTCCCGCCGGCTTCGAACTTACATATTGTTCTAATATTCATCCAGCCGAAGGATGGCCTCAGGTTTTCGATAGTCTTCGCCGCCACGCACCGGAATTGAAGAGGCGCCTCAGCCCGAACGCTCCTTTTGGCATAGGCCTTCGACTTGCCAACACGGAAGCCGTTGAATTGCTGGAAGGTTCTAATCTACACGAACTTGCCGCATTCCTGCGCGAACATGGGCTGTATATAGCTTTACTAAATGGATTTCCTTACGGCTGCTTCCATGACCGCAGGCTGAAGGACCAGGTTTTCGCTCCGGACTGGCACACAGCCGAGCGAGTGGACTACACACTCAAGCTGGTTGAGATTCTCCGCCGGCTATTGCCGAAGGGCCTCGACGGAGGCGTCTCCACTTGCCCCCTTTCGTACAAGCGATGGCATGCCGGCGCGTCGTTACCCGATTGGGATCTGCTTATTCATAATTTGTTGATTGTGGTCCATACGATGGTCGATGTGAAACGCCGGCATGGCCGCGTCATCCACCTGGATATCGAGCCCGAACCCGACGGTCTAATTGAGAATACGGCCGAACTCGTGCAATTTTTTGAAGTGCTTCTTTCCAAAGGGGCCCCTCTGTTAGCGAAATCCGTTCAACTCACGGTTTCGCAGGCAAAAGACGCGCTGCATGAGCACATAACCGTCTGCTACGATCTGTGCCACTTCGCTGTGGAGCGCGAGGAGCCGTATTTAACACTCCGTGCACTTCGTGCGGCGGGCATCCGAATCGGGCGGGCACAGTTAAGCTCGGCCGTAAAGGTCGCCATGTCGCCGCGCGGTCCGCAACGCAATCAGTTAGAGAAGACGCTGGCATTGCTGGCGGACCCCGTCTACCTTCACCAGATTATTGGCGATTCCGAGCGCTTTGCGGACCTTCCGGAAGGTATTGCACATCTCGGAAATTCTAGCGACGCCGAGTGGCGCATCCACTATCACGTGCCGCTCTTTTTGAGCGACTACGGCGCTCTCGGCTCGACGCAGAATGAAGTGCGGGAGGCACTTGCGCAACTGGCGCCGGCAGAGGTGAGGCATCTCGAGATCGAAACATACACTTGGAGCGTTCTGCCATCCGATCTTAAGTTGGATATTGTCGATTCAATTGAACGTGAATACCGCTGGGTGTTAGCGCAGCTATGACGAAGACCGCCGTACTAAATGTAGTCGGCCTGACGCCGGAGATGTTGGGGCCGCGAATGCCCTTGCTGTCTGCCTGGGCGAGTAAACGGAGAGTTTCCGCTATTCGACCGGCGTTTCCGGCGGTTACTTGTACCGCACAAGCGACATACTACACCGGGGTCATGCCGGCCATGCACGGCATCGTCGCAAACGGCTGGTATTTTCAAGATGATTGCGAGATCCACTTCTGGCGTCAGTCCAATAAGCTTGTTCAGGCTCCCAAGGTATGGGAAATTGCCTCGCAACTGGATCCGCGGTTCACATGCGCCAACCTGTTCGGCTGGTACAACATGTATTCGTCGGTGAACTTTTCTATCACGCCGCGGCCTATCTATCCAGCCGATGGCCGAAAAATTCCCGATGTATATACTCAACCGGCAAGCCTCAGATCTGAAATCCAACAAGAGCTCGGGACTTTTCCGCTGTTTGAGTTCTGGGGACCACGGACATCCATCAACTCGACCCGGTGGATTGCCGAGGCCGCTAAGTATGTGGACCAGCGCTTCCGGCCGGCTCTTTCGCTCATCTATCTGCCGCATCTCGATTACAACTTGCAACGCATTGGTCCTGACGCTCCGGCGATTTCGGGTGATCTTGCGGCCGTCGATCAAGTCTGCGGCGATTTGATCCGCTTTTATGAATCGCGCGACACACAGGTTGTCGTGCTCTCGGAATACGGCATTATTCCCGTGGACACGCCAGTCCACATCAATCGTGCTTTGCGCGAGGCGGGCCTGCTTCAGGTTCGCGAAGAACTAGGCTTTGAGGTGCTTGACCCAGGAGCAAGTGAGGCGTTTGCGGTCGCCGACCACCAAGTCGCGCACGTCTACGTCAATAATCATTCCAAACGGAACCTGATCCGTGCGGTCCTCGAACGCATGCCGGGACTGGACATGCTGCTTGACGATCGGGGTAAGCGCGAGTATGGCATTAACCATCCCCGTGCGGGCGAGTTTTTGGCGATCGCCAAAGAAAACGCCTGGTTTACTTATTTCTATTGGCTTGACGATCGAAAAGCCCCGGATTTTGCGCGAACCGTGGACATCCATCGCAAGCCCGGCTACGATCCAGTGGAATTATTTCTCGATCCGTCGATCAAGTTGCCAACGCTGAAAATTGCCTGCAAGCTGCTCAAGCGCAAGCTGGGCTTTCGCAATCTGCTCGATGTCATTCCGCTCGACGCCTCGCTGGTCAAAGGTTCTCACGGACGCATCGATAACGCTCATGCACAAGGCCCGCTATTCATCGGAAATGCACAAAACGATGAGATCGCAGCGAGTGAAATTTGCGGTGAAATACTCACCCACCTCGGCTTCGATACCAGAAGCGAAACGTAACCGCATGCTCGCGCTTTTCCTGGCGGAACGAGATGACAAGATCCGAGGGATTACGGATTACGAATTGGATGCCGCCATCGCGTTCGATCCGTCCGACATACTCCTGTCTGACGAGCTGTCAGCGGTCGATCACGCCCTTGGGCGCAAGCGCACGGATCTTTAAAGCCGGACCTCATGCAAGCCGGACCGCTCTCACGATCAAAACCAATCCTGTGCCAACAACGACAACCCCGATAGCTCGCGCGACGTGCTCCCCGGCGGGTGCGAGGCGTTCAGCGGTGATAGCGGCAGTCGCAAAGGGCATTGCGCGTAAGTCCATCACCCCGAACACCAGGAGGATCGCTGTCAAGTTGGCACAACTAAGGCCGCAACGCACCCCGAAATGCAAGCCCAGCCTCCACGCCGCCCCGGCATGAGTCGGCAGCACGCAGTCGGGCCCGGGCGCCTCGCGGCACCAGGCAAGGTGATGTGCCTTCCACTTTGTGAACTGGAGTGCGCCGGCGATGAGGACAACGAATCCGGTCGCGACGGGAACGGCGCGCGCCAGTGCCGGCTGCTTCATCTCGATCGCTGCGGCCGCCACGCCCACGGGAAAAACGGCCAGTCCGAACAGTGTCCAAACGAAGAAGTAGCCGAGGCCGACCAGCGCGGTCAGTCGGCCTCGGAGCGTCTCGCGTGCTCTCCCGACGGACTGGTGAAACCGCCACAACGTGGGAGCCAAAGAAGGCAGCATCATCGCCACCATCATCACCACCCACATTCCGACGAACGAGGTGGTGGCGCCGGCCCATGTCTGTCCGGGCATCCGCATCCAAGCCATCGACATCGTCCAGTCGCCTGGCATCCGCATTCCACTCATAGCCGACATGGAATTGCACCAAAGCACCGTCACCGCTGCGCTGACGATGAAGAGCAGCGCCGAGATGCCGAAGAAGGCTCGACGAGAAACTTGTTCAGAGGCCACAAGAATGCCTGTCTGCCTTGAGATGCCGGGCTCGAAATTCATCGTTCTCTCCCCTGTTGTCTTGGTTATGGTTTCGCCTCTGCGTCGCGCTTTCTGAAGGCGGCTTCTCCAGCGTCGGACACCTGCACCCACTTCGGGTCAGGCGAGATCTCAGCTTCGTAGTTGTCGTGCCAGTTCCACCACTTGTAAGTCGGGGTCTGGGGGTAACCCTCGGGCGAGTCCTCCCAGGTCTCCTGACGGCCCAGCGGCGTGATATCGAGGTAGCTCCAGATGGTCCCCATCGCCTCGTCGCCGCGGTTGTTGATGAAGTAAGTGCGGAAGATCTTGTCTTTGTCGTCGCGGATGAATACATTGTGGCCATGCCACTCGTCCACGCCGAAGTCCGTGTCGAAACTATCTGTGATGGTGTACCACGGCATCTTCCAACCCATTCGCGCCTTTAAGCGCTCAATGTCTTTCTGTGGCGCGCGCGAGGCGTACGCAAGCGTGGTGTCACGGGCGTTCAGATGGGCCAGATGGGAGACCTGATCGGCGCCCAGTGAGCAGCCGCGGCAGGCGTGATCGGGCCAGCCGAAGACGCCGGGCTCGAAGAAGGCACGATAGGCGATCAACTGCCGGCGCCCCTCGAACAAATCGAGCAGGCTTACCTTGCCTTTGGGTCCATCGAATTCGTACTTCTTTTCCACGGCCATCCACGGCATCCGCCGGCGTTCGGCGGCCAACGCGTCACGCGAGCGGGTGAAGGCCTTCTCCTTCACGAGCATGTGCTGGCGCGCAGCCTCCCACTCCTCCTGCGACACGATCGGGGATGTCTTCATCGCGAATTCTCCTTTGCGGTGTTCCTTGTCTCTCTCCTTGTTTGTCGCTGTCTGATTTGTCTCTGTCGTCATCGTCGTTTTTCTCCTTTCGCCTGATGTTGCTCGATATGACCGGTGATTGGTGGTCATATATAAATACTGATGCAGATATCGAGCGAAGTGGGAGTGACAAGTGTGGCGAGATTCCGAAGCGCACAGGCCGATTGTGGCCGTTGTGCGCGGTAAATTAGAATGGATTCGCTAATCACAGCCGCGGCACGGGCCCTCGCCTCGGGTGATCCTCTTGGCGCATTGAAACGAGTCGCGTTGCGCGACGATGCGCCTGCGCTCGCGCTTCGAGGCATCGCGATGGCGCAGCTCGGCGATTTCACGCGAGCAAAGGAACTGCTGCGAAGAGCGACACGCGCCTTCAGTCCCAAAGAGTCGTTGGCACGCGCGAGGTGCATCGTCGCCGAAGCCGAAATCGCGCTTGCCTCGCGCGACCTGGGCTGGCCTGCGAAGGCTCTCGACGGTGCGCGGTCGACGCTCGAAGAACACGGCGACCTGTTGAACGCTGCACATGCACGATATCTTGAGGTCCGGCGCCATCTCCTGGTTGGGTATTTGGACGCGGCGGAGCGACTACTCGCCGATCTCGATCCGACACCTTTGCCACCAGCGTCGAAGGCCACCCACGAACTCCTGGTTACGGGAATCGCGATACGCCG
Organism: Bryobacterales bacterium KBS 96; assembly: GCA_000381625.1. Classification (GTDB taxonomy): domain Bacteria; phylum Acidobacteriota; class Terriglobia; order Bryobacterales; family Bryobacteraceae; genus KBS-96. Next base: position 1,955,233 of record KB906767.1, on the reverse strand, counting down.
CTTGCGGACTAAGGCGGCACGCGTAGCGCTCGCTCGAGCCGAACGCGCCGCGCGGCAGGCAGGTATTCCGGCGTTGACGGCGGAGGTGGAAAGCGCATTCCGTCTCCTGCACATACCCGCGGCACGCCTGATTGCAGGCGGCGAGGAGCGGCCGCTTCTGCTGGAAGAAGTGGAAGCGTTGTTGTCGTCAGAAGCGCTCGTCATGGACGCGTGTCGAAATGTCGTGCGTGATTCAGGTGCTGTGGTCTCGCTCGTTACACGTCCAGTGTTGTTCGCGCTCGCACGCGCTCTGGGCGAGTCTTGGCCCGGCGACGTTCCAAGGGACCGGCTGGTTGCCCGGACATTCGGAGCGAGATTCGTCGATGAATCGCATCGAATGCGGCTGCGAGTCGAGATTGGACGGCTTCGCAAGATGCTTCGGCCGCTCGCCCGTATCAGTGCGACGAAGCGTGGGTTTACACTGGCGCCTTGCCGCACACGCGAGGTGGTTGTGCTGGCGCGACCAGTCGAAGATGAAAACGGCGCCGTGCTCGCTTTCCTCGCCGACGGGGAATCGTGGTCGAGTTCGGCTCTAGCCATTGCGCTTGGGACAAGCCAGCGTACGGTGCAGAGAGCGCTTGATTCGCTAGCAGCAGCAGGAAAGGTGCAGTGCTTCGGCCATGCGCGAGCTCGTCGTTGGATCACGCCGCCGATGCCGGGATTCACGACAACTTTGTTACTCCCTACTCCGCTGCCAATTGATTAAGGTGGACGTATGAAACAATCAGCAGCCGAAATCATATGCGAATATGGCCCATTTCCCGGCGCCGGCCAGGTGCATGGAGTCAGCTATGACGGCGCGCATGTCTGGTTCGCCTCAGGAGACAAGTTGAATGCATTCGATCCCGCGAGCAGGCAGGCAGTGCGCTCGATCGATATCGCCGCGCACGCCGGAACAGCGTTTGATGGCGAACACCTTTTTCAAATCGCCGAGGATCGCATCCAGAAAATCGATCCGAAAACCGGAAGCGTGCTTGCCACGATCCCGGCGCCCGGCGGCGGCCGTGACTCGGGACTTGCATGGGCTGAAGGGACGCTATGGGTCGGGCAATATCGTGACAGGAAAATCCATCAAATCGATGCTGAGACTGGGGCAATTCTGCGTACCATCGAGTCAAGCCGTTTTGTCACCGGAGTCACCTGGGTCGACGGAGAGCTTTGGCATGCAACTGCCGAAGGGGACGAGAGCGACTTGAGGCGAATCGATCCTCAAACTGGGGAGGTTCTTGAAAAGCTTGAAACGCCTCATGGTGTTTATATTTCAGGGCTCGAGTCGGACGGCGGCGATCAGTTCTTCTGCGGCGGAGGAAAGACCGGGAAAATCAGAGCGGTTCGGCGGCCTCGGGCGAAGTGATGGGGTGGACAGAGGCGCCGAGAGGCTGAGCGTGTTGTGAGTCCGGCGTCAAGATCCAAGTCATTCGTTTTTGGTAGGCCTTCCAGTTCCTCTCAACAGTCCGCGTGGGTTCTGGATCATCTAATATCGATGGGGCTACATATGGCCACATGAGCGCACCTGGCAGAATCGCGTTATCCAACGATCTTGTTGCCGCCAAAAGCCTCTGAGCTAGTTGGACTTGGTTAGTTCGGGCGCTGCCTGGGACGCGGCTGCCCCGCCGGCGGGGAGATTGGTCAGTGGATCGGCGAGGTATTTATGGATGATCGGTCCGAGTTCGGTTGCGCTCACGAAATTGTAGTGGCTATAGCCTGGAACGATCGCGAGCCGCGCCCTCGAGAGCTGGGTGTTCTGCCAGCCGGGCTCCTTCACCCCGCCCCCGAGCAGAGCGAAAAACTCCGCAATGTGTTTCTGTGAGACAGAGTCGTTGTCAGCGAAGACCAGAATCACCGGCATCGGCAGTTGTTTCACATCGGCGGACCAGTCGTATGACGCACCCATCATCTTGCCCATCTTATCGAGGAATTGCGAGAAGCGCTGCGGCTCGGGCCATTGCTTCGAGAACTTGCCGGTGGGCGTCTGCATCATATTTGCGACCATAGCGGCGCTGACCCGACCCATGCCCTCCTGCGCTTCAGGGTACCAACCGCTCTTAGCGTAAGGGCTGGAGATGACGACGAGCCGGCGGACCTTTTCAGGATGCTGGATAGCGGTGCGCAGGCCGACCGCGCCGCCGAGCGATAAGCCGACAACGTCGGCCTTAGAAATGTCGAGTTGGTTGAGCAGCGCGGCAATGTCGTCGCCCATGGTCTCGAACGAAAGGGGGCGGTCGGTGTCTGCGGTGCGTCCGTGCCCCTGCAGTTCGACGGCGATCACCTTGTGGTTTTTCGCCAAATACTCGAGCGGTGTGGACATTTCGCCGATCGTCATCAGGCCGCCGTGCAGCAGGACCAGCGGTTCACCGTGGCCGTAGATCTCGTGATAGAGATTGATGCCGTTCACGTCGGCATAGCCCGAGGAAATGGGCACGAGTGGCGTCCGGGCCGATGTTTCCGTTTTTGCTTGTGGCATGGCTGGCGGCCTCCGAAGCCGGTGAGCGCAGGAGAGGCGAGCAACAATGCCGTCAACGCGTCAATCACAGCAGCTTTCAACAGTCTACGCTCTTCGCATCATCATCAAGGGATAGACGAGCAGGTACAGGTCTCGACCATCGTGCGTAAGTAACGCATCCAGCAGTATGAGCCCTGATTTGCTTGCCGCCGATAGGCGATCTGGAGGTCTTCGTCCCAATCGTTGGCAGCTATGCCGATACGACCGGGTCAGAAAGTTGCCACGAATTTGACATCGGAGCCGATAACGCGCCATCCGGAAATGGACTGGTTCAAGCCGACTTGCCGTTCTTACTCCGTGTCAACTCCTCGGGTTCGAGAATGCCGCGTTTTCGGGGCGCGCAAGGCCAGCGTTCACGCCAACGGGCAACACCGCGTCGTGCGTTTATAGCGGACCAGTTTCGGTGTCGAGCAGATCGATGAAATCGACCGTCCACGGCTCGCGGCCCAAGTTGAGTCGTGCAACCGTCACGGGTAATCTGAAGCGGCGCGGACCAGCGCTGCCAGGGTTCACGTACAGCACGCCCGACTGGACACTCTTTGAGGGTTTATGTGAATGGCCGCTCACGACAATATTGAATTGAGCGATCGCCGGGTCGAGATCCAAATCGTGAATATTGTGCAGGACGTAAATGATCGCCGATCCCGCCTCCACGGCCGCTGTCATTTGTAGCCGCGCCGCCCATGGCTCCTTATCGATGTTGCCTCGCACGGCTATGACTGGAGCAATCGTGCCTAGCTGTTCAAGGATCGTGGATTTACCGATATCGCCGGCATGAATGATCACATCGGATCCTCGCAATGCTGCAAGAGTTTCGGAGCGGAGTAGACCGTGCGTATCAGAAATGAGGCCGATTATCGAGGTATTGCGCACGTTTCGATGCTAGCGAATAGTTTGGCATGCCGGCGTGAAAGCACCGCAACAGGCGCCTTAACGGCAAGGTCGTCGATTGGATGTAGCATGTCACGGACGGGCAATACTATTCAGGAGGCGGTATTGGCGCTGGCGTGCCCGCGAGGGCGCGATCGTCGTGCTCGCTGACCGTTCCGCAGAAAGCAACGAGGAAACGGCCGGCATGATGGAGGACTCGGAGGCACGATGGCTCACCGGCAATGCGACGTGACTCGGACCGAGAACATCAAGGCAGCGCTACGCGAAGCAGTTGAACTCGGACCAATGAGCGAGTTCTGCCAGGCTTTACGCCCATTGAACGAGTAGCCGACCGTTCGGGCACAACATGCTTGCCGGAACGCCGTTCCTGACGATTGCGGTACATGTACCAGTAGGACGCCTCGCCCAAGTTGGTCCCCAGATATCAGTCCATGCAACACAAATCGATGAAAAGAGGAGGCTGGCCATGTGGATTGGACCGCGGTTAGAACTGGAGGGCCCCGCGGATATCGGCGAGGAAATACCGGCGTGCCGAAACATACAATGGCGGTATGAAAAAAGGCGTTCCCAATTCGGTTGACGAGTACATTGCTGCGCAACCGGAGGCGATCCGGCCAAAGCTCCAAGAGGTTCGCGCCGCGATCAGGAGGGCCGTTCCAGAGGCACTGGAGGGCATCGGGTACGGTATGCCCGGATACAAGCTGCATAGAAAGCCGATGCTGTATTTCGCCGGCTTCAAGGAACACTATTCGCTGTTTGCTGCGTCGGGGACGTTCTTCGCGGCGCTCGGAGATGAGCTCAGGGGCTATGACCTGCGAAAAGGGACTGTCCATTTTCCACTCACCAAACCGGTTCCGGTGAAGCTCATCAGCCGGATCGCAAAGCTTCGTGCGGAGGGGATCGCCGCCACGGCGAAAAAAACGGAGCCGGGCCGAGAAACAGGAAGGCGCAAGGAGCACAAGTAGGAGTCGCGTTCCGGCGGTTAAGCTGCGCGTTAGGCCGCCACCACACGATGACTCTCATTTTCTCTTGACAATTACTGCATTCAGCGTCAGCATACTCCTAGCGCTCTTAGGAGAACATCACCATTGCCGAAACAGGTCGGCCTATTACCGGGCACTCTCGATTTATTGATTCTAAAGGCCGTTTCGCTTGGGCCGCAGCATGGGTATGGCGTTCTGCTGCGGATTGAGCAGATATCGGGGGGCGCGCTGTCTATTGAGCAAGGGGCGTTATATCCCGCTCTGTATCGGCTGGAGCGGCGCGGCCTGCTGAAAGCGGCTTGGGGTGTGTCGGACGCCAATCGGAAAGCGAAGTTCTATGAATTGACGCCTGCCGGCGCCGACCGTCTCGATGAGGAGACGGTCGGGTGGAACCGGCTGGTGTCCGCGATGCGGCTTGCTCTAAAAACGGAGTTTGCAAAAGGGTAGTTATGAATTTCTTGCGAATGGTGCTTGCCGGCATCTTCCGCCGCGCCCATGTAGAGTCCGAGATGGAGCAGGAGCTTAGCTTTCACATGGAGAGCCGGGCTGCGGACCTGGTGCGCCGCGGTCTGTCGCCGGTGGATGCAAAGCGTCGGGCGCGGCTCGAATTCGGTGGGGTTGAAAATCATAAAGAACACTGCCGTGAAGCACGAGGCTTTCTCGTCCTTGATGAACTTCGCTCCGACCTCCGATATGCTTTCCGGACGCTGCGCCACAACCCCGGCTTCGCGTCTATTGTGGTGCTTTCACTTGCTCTCGGCATCGGCGTGAATCTCGTATGTTTCGCGTCGCTGTACTCGACGGTGCTTCATCCGTTGCCTTATCCGGATCTCAGCCGAATCATGGTCGTTTCGGAGACGCGCTCGCACTCGCCCTCTGAACGCGATCCCGTCGCCCCGGCGAACTATCTCGATTGGAAACAGGGTAGCCGTTCATTCAAGCAACTGGCTGCATACCGGGATTGGGATGTGAACCTCACGGGAGTTGACCATCCGGACCACATCCATGCGGCGCTCGCTTCATCGGGGTTTTTCAGTATTCTTGGCCTGCCGCCGGTGCTGGGCCGAACCTTCAATGCAGCCGAGTGCGAACCCGGCCACGACGCGGTGGTTGTCGCGAGCCACGGCTTCTGGCGTACCCGCATGGCCTCCGCCCCAGATGCGGTCGGGAAGACGATCTCTCTCGGCGGCCGCAAGTACACAGTGATCGGCGTCATGCCGGACGAATTCAATCTTCCACTCGAATCCGAACTCTGGGCGCCGCTGGCGTTCACGCCGGAGGACAGGACGCAGCGCGCCGTACAACAGTTGTCCGTTATCGGCAGGCTCAGCCCTGGTGTTTCCCAGCAACAAGCCTCGGCCGACATCAACGCTATCGCTCGACAACTAGAGAAAAAGTATCCACGGACCAATGAACAGCGTCGCGCGCTAGTGACGCCGCTTCTTAAACTCATGACGAATGAAGGCGATCATTTTCAGGCGGTGTTGATGTGTGCGGCCCTTTTCGTGCTATTGCTGGCCTGCACCAATGTGGGCAGCCTGCAAATTGCCCGCGCTGTGGCGCGACAGAAGGAGATGGGCTTACGGAGCGCGCTTGGAGCGGGACACTTCCGCATCTTCCGCCAGCTATTGACCGAAAGCCTTGTGGTTGGTTTAGCAGCCGGCATCGTGGGTCTTGCGCTTGCCGCCTGGTATTTGAACGTCCTGCGCTCCACCATTCCTGCCATGGTGTATCGAATCGTCGCGGGATTGAGAGACATCGGGATTAACGGTGAAGTTGCTGCGTGTGGCATCGTGTTGTCCATCGTCGCCAGCATTCTTTGCTGTTCGCCTGCGGCCTTCCAGGTCCTGCATTCTCGAAAGACGGAAGACTTGAATGACGTTCTCAAGGAGGGCGGACGCAATTCCAGCGCCTCCCCCGCACGCACGAGAATCCGCACCACTCTGGTCGTCGCTGAAGTGGCCTTAGCTTTTGTCCTTCTGGTTGGAGCGGGGCTGATGGTGGGCACGCTTCAGAAATTCATGACCTTGAATCTCGGCTACGATGTCAAAAATGTCCTGGCCGCGGATATTAGTCTCTCCGGCAAGGAATACCAGAAGCCGGCGAGAGCGCGCACATTTTTCGATAGTGTCCTGCGCAATCTGGATCGAACCCAGAACATGGAAGCGGCTGCAGCCGTGGGCGATCTCGGTTTGGCGCAATCTGTGATCATCGAAGGACGGCCGCCCTCGCGGCCCGGTGATACCCGGCCGGACATCCGCACCGCCTCCGCCGGCTATTTGAAGGCGATGCGGCTCCCTTTACTCAAGGGACGGTGGCTGTCGGACCAGGATGGCCCGGATAAGCTTCCTGTTGTCGTTTTGAGCGCCTCTGTCGTTCGACACTACTGGCCCAATTCGAACCCGGTGGGCGAACGCATAAAGCTCGGCAATCCCGACTCTCCGTGGCTCACCGTTGTTGGCGTGACAGGAGATGTGAAGGACTGGTTCCTGGGCCAGCCGGCGCCGGCTGCATATGTTTCCTACAGGCAGTTCCCACAGACTTCAATGCGGCTGCTGGTTCGAAGCCGGCTCGATTCCCGCAAACTCGGCGGCAGTTTGCGCCTTGCTGCAGAAACTGTTGATCGCGAACAGCCTGTTTACAACATTCATACGCTAGAACAGCAGATGTACGAGGAAACATCGGGCATTCGCAATGTTACAAGGATGATGAGCGGGTATGCCGCCATTGCCCTGCTGCTCGCCGTTACCGGCATCTATTCCATCAGCTCTTTCTTCGTTACGCAGCGCACGCGTGAAATCGGGGTTCGTATGAGTTTAGGGGCCACCAGGCCTGCCATTTTAAGAATGGTGTTGTCCCAGTCATACGCTATGACCGGTATCGGCCTTTTGATTGGCGTGCCGGTCGCTATTCTGCTGACAATCGGAATGTCCAGTGCGCTCTACAATATCGTGTCGGTTCGGCCGATCGTATTCATCTTGTTCATCGCTGTGCTTGGCGCAGCAACCGGAATTGCAGGTTACATCCCCGCTTATCGCGCTGCGAGGGTAGACCCTGTAGTCGCTCTACGCCAAGAATGACTTTTCGGCCGGCCAGGACTTCAACTCGCGTTCTTTCGAAAGAACCGAGTCGGTTATCTTCATGCCGTCAGAAAATCAGTTTCAGAGCGAACTGAATCTCTCTCGGAGCACGCGCGCCACTCACGCTGCCGAAGGCAGCCGATGGACTGATAGGGCTGCCTGCAACGTCCTGGTTGGGAACAAAGGTCGTATCGATTGAGGCAAACTGTGTGTGGTTGAAGGCGTTGAATAACTCCGTACGGAATTGCAGGCGTGGCGATTCGGTCCCCCCCAGCCCTTTTATATGCGGAAGCGTAAAATCCTTGAAGAAGGAAAGATCGAAATTGTTGAGGCCAGGCCCACGCACATTGTTACGGCCGGAGTTGCCGAAGGTTCCCGGAGCCTGTAATTGAAATGCGTTGATATCAAAGTAATTTGTGACGGTTCGTTGACCGCGGCTGAGGTTGGGATTTGAAACGACATCTACGCGCTCACATATATCGGTCCCAGAGGCAAGACCAACCACATCGTGGTCCAGGCAGATGTTTTGTGGAAGGCCGGACTGCAGCGAATAGATGCCGTTCATCTGCCATCCACCCAGGCCATTCCGCAGGAACGCATTACTGCTGTTAGTGAAGAGTGGTATCTCCCAAACCGCATTGATGGATAGCGTCTGCGGCTGGTCTTGTGTTCCGAACGACTTCTCGGCGCGAACGTTATTGGCGTCTTGAACTGGCTTTGCACTGCCCTCCGTGTCTTGATTCGGGCCGGTCGAGATGAGGTGGCTGAACGTGTAGGAGAGTTGCATCTGCAGCCCACGCGTGAGCCTGTGCTGTAAAGACGTCTGGAGCGAATTATAACGTGTCACTGCTTGCCGGTGATTTACATAGATATGGCTGTAGCCGAGATATGGGCGCACGGAATCGGGGTTGATGCCCAGTGATCCGCCGCTGTTCTCGTAATCGTAGACGCCGAGCAGATCCGCATTTGGGACTTGGTTGGCGTCGAGATTCACTCCCTGGTGGATCTGATGACTGCCTGCATAACCGACAGCCAGCACCGTGTCGGAAGTGATGCTGTACTGAATGCCGGCGCTGTATTGGTAGCTCAGCGGATTGTCATAAGTCGGCTCAAGCGTTCGCAGAGTGTTTGGCGGTTGCGGCAGGGCAGGGTCGAAGGGGGCGAGAGAACTGATTGATATTCCAGTTAACGTAGCCGTGCGATCGAAAGGCGGAAGTTGCCCTAGGGTGCTGGTTTGTGAAATGGCGTCGCGGCCATGGAACATGCCGGCTCCGGCGCGGAATACCAGCTTGTCATGTAAGAAGCCAGGCGACCATGCTATGCCAAGGCGCGGTTCCCAATCATTCGGATGATTCTTGACCAGGGCGCGGCCGGGAATGCCGTGCGATTGAGGTGTGACGATGCCATTCATCGTATTGCAAAGCGTGGGATCAATCAGGCCGTCGGGCGTCAAGGCTGCGGCGGAGCACTGACTCGGGTTATAGAAGTTCGGATAGAAGTTGGAAATGTTGTCACGGTCCGAGAAAACTTGACCGATATATTGCCACCTCAAGCCGTAATCGACCGTGAGGTGCGGCGTGGCCTTCCACGTATCTTGCGCATAAATAGCGTAATCATGCCAACGATCGTATACAGGATTGAGGGTTTCCTCTTCTTGATATTGAGCCAGGCTGCCGGTAAGCAAATCATGGAAGCTGTTAAAAGACATGACACCCGCCGTGGGGTCGGACCCTCCATTTGCCGGTTCGCGTTTGCGCCCGCGCCCGATGAAGAATCCTGCTTTGACGCTGTGGCTGCCAAGAGTCCAGGACAAGGAGTCCTGCCATTGAAAAATAGCTTCGCGGTTGGTGAAAGGCGCCTGGTGCGCCAGGGAGCCGAAGCCATCCACCCCATTGACGGCAGGGAACGAGCCACTCGTCTCTGGGAACAATTCCGTGTAGGTGAAACCAGAGCGGGAAGCTAGGGTAGGGTTCGAATCCTTACTTGTCTCGTAATGAATGAAGTTATTGGTATACCCGAACTGAAACTCGTTAACCAAACTGGGCGTAAGGATGTTCGTCAGCCTTACCATGCTGTTGAGCGCCTTGAATGCCCAGTCGCTCGAAACCGAGGGGAAATTGTCATCGCCCCAAAGCTGATTGTTAATGTTTGCAAGACTTTGATCTTCCGTCATCACCCGCGCCATCAACATAGCTTTGTCATTGATATTGTGATCCCATCTGTAGAGCTGGATATCATCGGTGGTGCCGGTTGGTAAGCTGGCCACGAAATTAAAGGAGCCGTTAGCGTTAGGCAATGGATATCGGTCGAGAATCGCCAGGGCGTTCGGATCGATTTCAGAGATCGGGACATTGGGTTCGCCCAACTCCGAGAGATCGCCTGAACGCTCGGCGGCATCTGGAACATTATCCTGCGCAGTGTTGCCGCGGACGTCACGGCGGCCCTCATAAGACGCAAAGAAGAAGTCTTTGGTCTTGTCACGGTTATAAAGGCCCGGAATCCAGAACGGGCCGCCTAAAGTATAACCGAAATTGTTGAAACGAAGTTTGTTACGCTCCTGCCCCTGCTGGTTTAAAAAAAAGTCGTTTGAGTCTAACTTGTCGTTGCGAAAATACTCATAAACCGTTCCATGAAATTGTTGCGTACCCTGCTTCGTGACGACGTTGACGACACCGCCGGTTCCACCGCCGAATTCAGCGCTGTAGTTGCTTCTCAGCACATTGAATTCCTCGAGTGCGTCGAGTGGAGGCGTAACGACATTTTGAGCGTTACTGCCGATATCCATGTTGTTCTGTCCGTCAAGAAGCCATAAGTTTGAATTGCTTTGGCCCCCATTGATGGAAACGGTCGTGTCGCTATTGATTCCGACCCCGTTGCCGATCGTGCCGTTCTCTGAAACCACTCCGGGAACCAGCATGACCAGTTGGCTGAAAACACGTCCGTTAAGCGGCAGGGCTTGTGTCTGACGGGCGCCGATCAAATCTGAAAGGTCGGCAGATTCGGTCTGCAGTTGTGCGCCGCTTGCGTTGACGCTGACAGTTTCGTTGGTTCCCCCGATTTCGAAGTGAACCGGGATAACCAAACGGTCATTGACATCGAGCCTGATCTGAGTGGCCTCAAAGTTTTTGAAACCCGTAGCTTTGGCGGTGAGCGTGTAATTCCCGACCGCCAGGTTGGTCAGGACGAAGAGCCCCCCGGAGTTGGAGCGTACGTTTCGCTCGACTCCAGTCTGAACGTTGGTTACGGTGATTTCTGCCTGGGGAACTACGGCCCCGGATGGGTCGGTCGCGGCGCCGGAAATAGTTCCTGTACTCTCCTGAGCGATTGCTGCTGATACCATCAGCAACACAATCGATAGGAAGCGGGCAATGATGCGCTTGTGCATATGTTCCCTCCTGGGGACGCAGAAATGAACTAATCGGAATGATAGTGTCAGAATGATCGGTTCGGGTTTCAGAATGCGGTTGGTTGCAATCGTTGGGACCATCGTTTTCAGCGCAAATGCGCTGGCAGTCCAAGCCAGTCATTACGAACTCGGGGCTAAAGCTGTGGCAGAGGGAAAGTACGAGACAGCCGCGCGCGAATTCATACTCGAAAAGCAGCAGCATCCCGGATTGGCCGGTATCGATAAGCAAATTGGACTGGCGCTGTTCCAGTCGAAGGACTTTGAGCACGCAATTCCGGCATTGATCAGGTCCCGGCAGGCGGAACCTAACGATATTCAGGTGTTGCTGGCGCTGGGCGCAGCATATGCTCGAACGAAGCAAGTCGCCGCCGCGCAGGCGGTTTTCATCGACCTTCTGAAGCGACATCCAAACTCCGCTGAACTCCATTTGCTATGGGGTCAGGTTTATGCGAGTGTATCGCAAACTGAGCCTGCAGAGGAAGAGTTTAGAGAAGCGCTGCGGTCGAACCCGCGTTTACGGGAAGCCCATTACAACCTAGGACTACTCTTTCTAAAGCAGAATCGTTTGGAGGAAGCAAAGGCTGAATTCCTTAACGAACTCGATATTAATCCTAAGAATGTGACGGCCCGGTACGATCTGGCCGTCGCCCTGCTGCATATGAATGACGTTTCGGCGGGAATGGCAGAACTGGTACGAGTCCTGGACGTTGAGCCAAACGACGCGAACGCCAACTACGAATACGGAAAAGCGAAATTAGTGGCCGGGGATGTCCCGACGGCGATCAAGCATCTGGAAAGAGCAGCAAAGGCCAGCCCGACGAAACCTTACATACACTATCAGTTGGGTCGTGCTTACCTGAAGGCCAGACGCCAACAGGATGCCGAACGTGAATTTGCCAAGGTAAAGGCGTTACGTGGCCTGGGAGGATGATGTGGCGGTCAAAAGCTTTTATAGCGAGGCGCCCAATGCCTGCGATTGAGAACAAGGTCTATGATGCTCTGATTGTTGGATCGGGAGCGAGCGGCGGCTGGGTAGCCAAGGAACTCACCGAAAAGGGGATGGAAGTTCTGATGCTCGAGGCAGGCCCAGCGCGGGTCCCAAGCCGGGATTTTACCGAACACGCATGGCCCTATCAGGTGAGATATCGCGGCTTCGGAAATCAAAAGCAAATGCTGGCAAATCAGCCGGTCCAGCGCCTTTGCTATGCCTGCGATGAGTATAGTCATCAGTTTTTCGTGGATGACAACGAGCATCCCTACACATTCCCGGCCGACAAGCCCTTTATGTGGATTCGTGGGCGGCAGGTTGGCGGCAAGACATTTTGCTGGGCGCGGGAAAGCTACCGGTACAGCGACTACGAATTCAAAGCGGCACGGCGGGATGGGCACGAGCAAGACTGGCCGTTCAGCTATGCGGAGCTGGAGCCCTACTACGACCGAGTGGAGAGCTACATTGGGGTCAGCGGCTCGCACGAAGGTCTTTCGCAAATGCCGGACGGGAAGTTTTTGCCCCCGATGAATCTTTCGTGCGGTGAGTTACTCGCAAAGGATGTGATTGGCAGGCGGTTTGGCTGGCGGCTCATGCCCGACCGGGTTGCGAATCTGACCGTCTCCCATAATGGCCGTCCGGCATGCCACTATTGCGATCAGTGCCAACGGGGTTGCCATACGGCATCCTACTTCAATAGCCCGTCGGTAACGCTGCCGGCGGCCGCTAAAACCGGCCGATTTACGTTGCTAAGTGATGCCGTTGTGAGTCACATCACAACCGATACCGAAGGCAGGGCGACAGGCGTTCACTACATTAGCCGTGTGGCAAAGCGCCATAGGGAAGCGCGTGCCAAGGTGGTCGTCCTCGCCGCTGCCACGCTTGAATCGACCAGAATTCTGTTGAACTCGCGCTCTTCACGATTTCCAAACGGCATCGGCAATTCGAGTGGCGTTCTGGGGCACTACCTGATGGATCATTTTACAGTGGAGGGCGCTGGTGGCGAACTCGCTTCACTGAAGAGCGCAAAACGGGAAGCGACGGGAAATCCTTGTGGCTTTCTTATTCCAAAATATGCAAATACGAACGGCCATAAGGATGGCCGCTTCCTGCGGGGATATCGTTTCGACGGAACCGCAAGCCAACAGCTTTACGAACAGGCTTTTTCTTTACCAGGATTCGGACCAGAATGGCGAGACAAGGTACGCAGCCAGATCCCCTATTTTCTGTCACTCGAGGCGCAAGGGGAATGTTTGCCGCGTTTCGAGAATTTCGTCGAGCTTGACTCGGAGAAGAAGGACGCCTGGGGCATACCGGCCTTGCGAATTAGCGCAAGTTATGGAGAGAACGAACACGCTATGGCCAAAGCCATGCGGCAGGACATCGCGAACATGCTAGATGCCTGCGGGGTAAAGAACGCGGAGCCCCCACGTGAAGACCTGAGTGTATTCGGGAAAAACATTCATGAATGTGGGACCGCACGCATGGGGACCGATCCGAAGAAGAGCGTGCTGAATGCCTTCAACCAGGTGCATGATGTAAAAAATGTGTTTGTGACGGACGGGGCCGCCTTCGTGACGCAGGGGTGTTACGAACCAACACTGACGATCATGGCGATTTCGGTGCGCGCTTCGGATTACCTCGTCGACGCGTACAAGAAACGTGAGTTGTAGGAAGGGAACGCGGGACATGAGCGACCAAACTCGCCGGGATTGGATCGTGACAATTGGCCAGGCTGCCGTCGGTTTGGACTTGTCAGACAGGGCTCAGGCTGCGATTCAAAGTGCAGATCAACTTCCCCCGGGGCTCTACCAACCCTCTGCCGATCACCTCAGCCACGCGTTAATGAACACAAAGCGGTTCCATCCTGCCGCTCCGGACTGCCCGACCGATTACATTCATCCTCGAAGCGAACCATTCAAGCCTCTATTCTTTGCTGAATCGGAATTCGCAAGCATCCGCCGTTTGGCGGGATTGCTACTTGGTGAAGTTTCGAGGAACAACGAGAACGATCGTCAAGGCGTGAGTCAGGAAATAGCGGAATGGATTGATCTGCGGGCTTGGAGCGGTGGCGGTGTTCGTGAGGCCGCGCTTCGTGTGCACCCTCGCTACCGTGACTTGGCCGTGGCCTATTATGGCTCTGCCCGCGTCAAACAGCTTGAATCGTCGAACCCGGAAAATACTTGCCGTGAGGGACTTGCATGGGTTTCTGCCGCCGCAACAGCGCAGTATTCGAAGGATTTTTTGGATCTGGAGATAGAGCAGCAGGTCGCGCTACTGCGCGCAATCAGCGACGAGCGTGCCGACAAACAAGCTCAAAATCCAGGAACTCAGCTCTTTGATTTCTTGAAATCAGAAACGATAAAAGGGTTTTACACGTCGTCAATGGGTCTCAAAGAGCTCGATTTCAAAGGAAATGCCTTCTACGCGAAGTCGCCGGGATGTCGGTCGAAATAGAAGTACTTGCAGCGCACACAATATATAAAAGTCGATCATGTGTGAGATTGGACTGAAATGAATATGGGCATCAAACGAAGAAATTTCCTGGGCTGCGCTGCCGCTACTCTGCTTGCGTATCTCCCGGCCCGGGCGAGGGACCGATCGAACAGTGGCAAGCTGGAGCGGCTTGCGTGCAATTCCTGGCCGTTTCGCGCCTATTTCGACACGCCTGAAATGCATGAATACCGCGACTCAAAGTATCCATTGCTTACGCAGGCCGATTTCCCGCAATTTCTCGCGGATCACTTCAAGATTCACAATGTCGAATTTCTGCCGCAGCATTTCGTTGACACCAATCCCTCCACAATCGACAGAGTAAAGGCGGGTCTTACGAGGGCAAAGTCTCGCTGCTGTAATTTGATGGGCGTGGAACTTCCCGGCGGCGTCTTTGGGCAGGGCGGCAATCCTCGGGCAGTGGCTGAGTTCGCGGAGCGCTGGGTCGGTGTAGCTGTGGCCCTTGGCTGTCCCAGTATTACGGTTGCATTAACAGGTGAGGGCGCCGTCGACCCAACGGTTGCCGCGCGCAATTTGACGCCCTTCGTTGACGTGGCTCATCGACTAGCGGTCAAGGTACTGTTCCATAACGATGATTTGAAACGTGAATCGGCGGAAACCCTAACCTCCGTCATCGGAAAGCTTGGGCGTGATCGCACTGGAACGTGCCCTGATTTTGGGAACTTCGCGACGAGGTCGGCAAGCTTTGCTCTGAGCCAACTTCGGATGCTGGCGCCATACGCATCTAATATTTGCCACTCGAAGGATGGCATCGCTGCCCGCGGAAAGTTCTATGCGGACGATTTTCCGGCTTCAATGAAGGTCATGCGGAATGCTGGTTTCAACGGCCTGTATTCACTCGAATTCGAAGGTTTAGATACTCCTGAAAATGGTATCCGCAAACTCCTGAATTTGACGGAGGAGTATCTGGCCTAGATCCACTAGCTATGTCGTTCGGATAGCCGAATGCACTGTGGAATCCGGCGAGCATTTTTGGTGGAGGCCAGTCGTGATCCTCTTTTTCCTGTTACTCCTCGCCGGAACTGTTCACGCAATGGACAGGCCGCGTCCGATTAAACCGCCAGACCAAGTGACCGTCACGCTCGTGGCTCGGGCTCAAAATTCCTCGGAAGCGATCGTCAACTTTGGCCTTCCGCTCCCACCTGGCTTCCTCTATGATGCAGGCCTCGCCCGCGTGCTGACGGCCTCCGGTAAAGAAGTCCAAGCCGCCGTCCGCCCGCTCGAGCCATGGCGCATCAACGGGAAGCAAGGGTCCATTCGCTCGCTCCAAATCCAATTCCGAGCGAGCTTCGACCACGAAAAAATACAGACAGTAAAAGTGCTCTTTGGAAGCCCGTCATCCCTCAAGCACTCCTCGCATTTCGTTCCTGTGGCGGACACGCTGATAGATCCGACGGGGTTGAAGGGCCCGCGCGTGCTTGCGCTGATTCCGGCCAAATGGCTCTGCGATTCCTGGATCGTAGGCCCGCAAGTGCCTGCCGCTGAGTCCGGCGCCTACTCAGCGTACGATCGCCTCGTCGAGAAGAACTTTCCCGGTTCGCTCAAGTACATCGATAGCGAGACCTATGACCACTGGCTTTTTGACCGCACCACGTGCTGGTACAAAATGTATGTCCGCAACGGCGACCGGAAGTATCTTGAGGCGGCGTATCAGGCGGCGCATTTCGTAAGAACCCACACCAAGATGGACGGCCCCGACGCGGGCATGTTCATCCCAAAAGGGAAACCTGACTTGAAGTATGTGTACCCCAGGGCGATGCACATCCATTATCTGCTGACCGGTGATGAGCGCATGCTCGAGACCGCAAAGATAATGGCCAACCTCATACTGAATCGCTGGGACCCGGTGTACCACGGCGGCTTCTGGACGCCACGCCATGAGGCTTACGGCTGGCTGGGCGTGCTGCACGGTTGGGAGATGACAGGAGACCGGGTTTATTGGGACAAGGCCAAGAACTACGCGGACGCCCTTTATCAGCACCAGCGGCAGCCTCCGGACGGACGCCCGCCGGACGGTTCGTACCGGGAGAACTGGGCCCAATACGACCCGACGGAGGCCACTTTTCGCGGCGCCACTTCCGCTTGGATGATGGCCATGCTCCTCGACCCTACCTTCCAGTACTGGACATTGACTGGCGACCCGCGTATCCCCGACATGGTGCTCCGATGGCTCGACTTCCTTGACCGAAAAGGTCTTCAGCCGGACGGTAGAAGCGCCTATTATGTGATCAACTGTTTCGCCGGCCAACCCGGCGAACTACCTTCCACCGTGCTCGGGGACATGACCCGCCACGACACGGAAATGTCTTACCAGTTCGCTATGGGCGTGTACTTCAGCCAGGATCCGATTCGCAGGGACGTCTATCGGAAGCGTTTCGAGACGCTGTTTCAGGCAGTTATTAATAGAGATCTGAACCAGCCCGCCCGTGCCTTCAACTGGGCTTTCCAAGCTTCCAGCCAACTCGTTTATTTTCTGCAGCACCCTGGCGGCAAATAGAAAGCCAGCTCACGGCTGCGATTGGAGAAAGAATTCCTTTGACGGAGTAACGTTTCTCTGGGTAATATGTCTCAGGCGCCAAAAGGGGTGACTTATGCTCGCTGCTTGTCGTAGGGGTTCTACATTCGCCGGTGTATCAAACATCGCTTCCTCGGTGATGCAAAGGCTGGGTCGCCGCCTGCCAACCATTGTCGTGGCTCTCGTCGGGGCGTTGCTCTGTTTCCATTCCGCACGGGCCCAGACGACATTTGGTTCTATCACCGGGGTTGTTACGGATCCGAGCGGGGCGGCCGTTCCGGACGCCCAAATATCCGTCAGTAACGAACAGACCGGCTTTACGCGGCGCTCGGCCACGGGTGCAGGTGGTGTGTTCACGGTTCCCGACCTGATCCCTGGCTCCTATAAAGTGCGCATCGAGAAGAGCGGATTTAGCGCTCAGGAGAGGCCGGGTGTACTGCTCGATGCGAATCACGTGGTCACGGTGGACGTCCAGTTGACCGTTGGGTCCACCAACACCCAAGTGGAGGTACAAGGAACAGTCCCGGTCATCAATACCGAAACTGCCACCACGAGTTACGTGAAAACGGATACTCAGTTGCTCGACTCGGCCGCCATGGTGCGCCAGGGCAACTCGACGCAGGGCTTTGTGATGTACAACCCCGGCATCGCCGTGAACGATTCCGGAAACTATTCCGGGCCCGGAGCGCGCCAGATCGATACGTATTGGACCAACGATGGCATTGTCGAAATGCAGGATCTGGTCGGGTCCGGCGGATCGGGAATCGGGCCCGGCCTGGAGAATGTCGCGGAAATCAATTACACACTGGTGAATTCTCCGGCGGAATTCAAGGGCGCCACTACGGTTACGACAGTCAGCAAGTCGGGCACAAACCAATATCATGGCAGCCTGTATTACGACTACAACGGCAGTGCCCTCAACGCGCGGGATTTCTTCGCGACCTCCGTGCCATTTGGCGTTTACAACGACTTTGCGGGGAGCATCGGGGGCCCGATCAGGAAGAACAAAACATTCTTCTTTGCGGATTACGAGGGGTCGCGCAACCATCGGGCTACGGTGGTAAAGGACAATACGCCCCTGACTGCCTGGCGGACGGGCGACTTCACTAGCTTGCTGGCGAACGACAAGGTAGTGAAGAACCCATTCACCGGCGACGCTTTTCCGAACAACGTGATCCCGTCCAGCATGATCAACCCGGTTTCGCAGAAGCTACAAGACTACTTCTATCCCCTGCCTAACTGCGGCGCCTCGGGGCAGACAGCAGGGAACTGGTGCGGCAATCTGCCGAGCATTACGGATTTCAATATTGTGGACGGACGAGTCGACCATTACTTCAGCGAGCGCGACACTGTATTCGGGCGGTACAGCTATCACTGGATGCCGATCCTCGGGCAGCGAGGCCTTTTACCCCCGGTGGGCACGTATAACCAGCAACGAAACGACAGCAGCGCTATATTTTCCTGGAGCCATATCTTCAGCCCATCGCTATTGAACGAGTTTCGAACGGGCTTTTCCCGCGACATTAGCGACGTTGCGAGCACGCTCAAGGGTGACCAGATCATCAGTCAGGTTGGTATTCAGGGGGTTACCAACACCGGCATTCCCGGCCAGCCTACGCTCAGCATCACCGGCCTGACGGGCACAAGCAGTTACTCCATTCACGACAAGGCCCTGACCAACTTCGAAGTAACCGACAACCTGAGTTGGACTTATGGGAAGCATGCGTTCAAGTTCGGCGTGGATTTTATCTACGACGAAAACAACCAGAATTATCTGCCGAACAATCTATACGGTTCTTTCAGCTTCAGCGGCCGGTACTCTGGCGCCGCCTATGCGGATTTTCTACTGGGTCTGCCCCAAACGACGGGATTGTCGAATCCGGCGCCGAGCTCATACTTGCGCGGTAAAATGTGGACCCTCTACGCGCAGGACCAGTTTAAGGTTACCCCGCGACTCAGCTTGAGTTACGGTGTGCGCTGGGAACTGACGCCGCCCTATACCGACAAATTCGGACGAATTTTCAACTACAGTCCTGCCGCCGGCGCGCTGGTGGTGCCAAGCGCAGGACTGAGCGCCGTCAACCCGCTCTTCCCGACAGACGTGAAGATTATTTCGGATAAGGAAGCGGGCTACCCGTCAGGGTCGTTGCTGGAGAATCACAAGACCAATTTTTATCCCCGCGTCGGACTGGCGTACAAGCTGACCTCGAATGGAAAGACAGTGATCCGTGCAGGGTATGGGCTGTTCGGAAACACGGTTTATGGCACGATTGCGAGGAACTTGGAAGGAGGTCCTTTCGGCGGAAGCGTTACGTATTTCAATTCCATCAATGATGGGGTGCCGCTGCTCACCTTCCCCAATCCGTTTGCGCCGGCGGCCGGGGAGGTCGGAGGGTTCTCTGACGCGTCCGGTTTTAACCCGAACCTTACAGTGCCTTACCTCCAGCAATGGAACGTTACCCTGGAGCGGCAAATCGGAACCGTCGGAATTTCCGTGGCGTACGTCGGATCGCACGCCGTGAATCTTCTTTACGGGCGTAATATCAACCAGCCGCCGCCAAGCACCGCGCCCTTCTCTGTCAGCGAACTGCCCAACCCTAAGTTCAATACCATCACGTGGTACGAAAACGGCGCGAGCCAAAAATACAACTCGTTGCAGGTTTCGGCCGCGAAACGTAAAGGCAACCTGCAACTCAGCACGGGTTGGACCTGGGCGCGGGATCTGACAGACCAGTCTGATAACGACTGGGTTTTTGCAGACAATCCCATTCAAAACCAGTTCGATCGCCGCGCGGAATGGGGAAATAACGCCTACACGCCCATACATCGTTTCTACGCGGATGCGGTTTATGCCCTCCCCGTCGGACGAAATCAGCGTTTTCTGAGCCAGATGCCGCGTGTTGCCGACGCGTTCCTGGGAGGCTGGCGTCTATCCACGGTGGTCACATTGCAAACCGGCCAGTGGTTCACGCCGACTTTCGACGGCTTCGATCCGTCCAATACGAACACGATCGGCGGCCGTCCCGATAGGATCGCCGAAGCGCCCTTATATCCTGCTCATCAAAGCATCGACAACTGGTTTAACGTCGCGGCTTTCCGGGTGCCCGGCTGCCCGAACGACAACCCGGTTTGCGACAGTCCCGACAACATCGGCAGGTTCGGCAACTCGGGCGTCAACATCCTGCAGACTCCTGCGATGAAGAACATAGACTTGGCTCTGATGAAGGAGTTCCGGCTCACCGAGCGCAGCACGCTGAGGTTCCAGACCACTTTCTCGAACGCTTTCAACCATCCTAACTTCGGATATCCGGACGGCGATATCAGTTCTCCCGATACCGCGCCGGTCATTACGAGTACGAACGGAAATTACCTAAGCGGCTCTTCCACTTCGAGAGTGATCAATTTCGCCCTACGATTACAATTCTGATATCTCCGATTCGGCGGATTGAGCGAAAGGTCCTCATTTGTATCCTGGGGACCTTTGCCTGCTTTCCGTTAGCAGCCCGTCAAGCATCGTCCGTAGTTTTGATATCCGTAGATACCCTGCGCGCAGATCACCTTGGCTGCTACGGGTACCGCAAAATACGTACTCCGCATCTCGACGCGCTCGCTCGAGAAGGAACCCTGTTCAGCCAAGTAGACAGTCTGGTTCCCCTCACCCTCCCCTCCCATACATCCATGCTGAGTTCCACATATCCGTTTGTCCATGGCGTTGAAGAAAACGGTCAGAAAGTTCCAGGCGGCGTCGTCACCCTGACGGAAGTGCTTAAGGCCCGTGGGTACAGTACGGCGGCTTTCATCGGCGGATATGTGCTGGACGCCCGCTTCGGTCTGAATCAGGGATTCGATGTCTACGACAGCCCATTTCATCTCCGTCCGGATCCGGGAGAGGAGCCTCCTGAGGTGAAACGGCCTGCCGAGGCCGTACTCACTGCGGCCAGCCAATGGCTCAATTCGCAATCCGGTCATCCGTTCTTCGTCTTCATCCATTTATATGACGCGCACCGCCCCTATGCGCACGGTAGCTACGACGCCGAAATCGCGTACGTCGACAACGCCGTCGGCCGGTTTCAAGAGTCGCTTGCAGCCCGAAACCCGCTTCAGGACACCCTAATCGTCCTCACTTCCGACCACGGCGAGAGCTTGGGCGAGCACGGAGAGCAGACGCACGGCTATTTCATCTACGAAAGTACGCTACGCGTGCCGATGATTCTGCGCTGGCCGCATGCCGCTGCCGTGAAGCACCCGGCACGTGTAGACGAGCCCGTAAGCCTTCTCGACCTGGCTCCGACGGTCCTGGATTTTCTGGGTATTCCGGCGCCGCCTCAATTTCAGGGGCACAGCCTTCTCAGGCTGCCCGGCCCGCACAGTCTTGAAAGCGAGCCAGTTTATGCGGAGAGCATGTATGCCCGCGATCACCTTGCCTGCAGTTCCCTTCGCAGCATTCGCCTCGGGCGATACAAATACATCGAAGCGCCCAAACCGGAGTTGTACGATCTGGCAACCGATCCGGGAGAGACACAGAATCGCTATGAATCGGACCGTTCGGTCGCACTCGATTTGAAAGCCAGGCTGCTATCGCTCTACCAGGGCAGTCGGCGAACGGCGCCGAAACCGGTAGACCCGGAGGTTATTTCGCGCCTCCGCTCTCTTGGGTATTTGGGAGGCAGTCCCTCGAAAAGCGGCTCCGGCGCCGATCCCAAAGATCGGCTGGGAGAATACGAACAGTACGGTCGCGCCATCCAGTTTGCCAATACCGGGCATCTTTCCGAGGCGATACGTGAATTCAGGATGCTGCTCAAGGAAGACGGGCAAAACGTTCAGGCGCATTTCTATCTTGCCGTGAGCTACTACCGTTCAGGACGTCTTGATGATGCCGTGAAAGCGCTTGACGCCACCCTGACGACTGGGTCAGATTACGCGCCGGCGGAAGAACTACTTGGAACCATCTGGCTTCTGAAAAAAGATTACGCCCGCGCACGACAGCAGTTCACGCACCTTGCTGCAGTCGCTCCTGAGAATTTCGGCGCGCATTACAATCTGGGAATTCTCGCAATGCGAGAAGGACGCATGCAGGAGGCTGAGCGTGAACTGCGAGCAGCCGCCGGCGCCGACCCAGGTTCCGCACAACCTCATGCGGCTCTCGGCTCCCTCTATTCCGAACAAGGCGACTTGGATCGGGCCAGGGGCGAATTTCGCCAGGCTGTTGCAATCGATCCTCATGACGCAGCGTCCCGCGAGGCTCTAGAGCGCATTCAGGGGACACGTCAGTAGCCAGCGGGCTCCCGCTGGCGATTCTCTGCGGGCAATATTTGGCCCATCAATTTCACCGTATCGGCCGCTTCGATCTAACCGATTCAGGCACTACGGGGCGAATAGCTGCATACCCAATGATCAAGTTTCTCGGTCCCAGCAATCGCCCACATTCACGTATTGATAACCGGCCGCTTTCAAACCACTGCTGACCATGGCGTCGGCCCGCTTGCGCACGAGAGCATCGCTTACGTTGCGCCGGGCCTTCCGGAACGCATGATAGACAATGACGCAAAGAATGTCTTCTCGCCGCCTTCCTCGGTGATTCAGCCCTGCGCATCGCGACCACATTTATAGGGCCTCCGCTAGGGCTTCTGCCTGCTGCCACGGTAGGATGCCAGCTCTTCAAGTAGGCGGCGCACCATCGGGTCGTCTGGGCGAAGCTCTTGCGCGTGTGTCAGCACGCGAATAGCGGCGCCGTCTTGGCGCAGCATGTAAAGAATGGTTCCATAAAGCACGTTCGCCTCGGGAAAATCGGGCCAGGCCTGGAGCGCGGCGCGAACGTATTGGCGGCTCAGAACGATGTCCTTTAACTTAAAAAGCGAGAGCGCCAGATTGTAATTGTTCTCGGGCGATTCGGGATCGAGAGCGACGGCGCGTTTCCAGCCGAGAAGCGCATGCCGGTCATCGCCGGCTCGCGAGAATAACATGGCGACAGCAGAAATCTTGTCGACGTCATCTGTATCGTTTCCGCACAGATTCCATGCCTCCGTCTGCCGGCCCTGGTCGAGCAGGGTCGCGCAACGCTTCAGGGCCACGGAGCCCTCCAGGTAATAATTGTGGAGTTCTCGCGTGCGGGCAAATTCACGGGCAGCTTCCGCCCGGCGGTTTGTGCGAGCGAAGGACCGGGCGAGAAACTCGTGAGCTCGAAAATCCCGAGGGCTCAACTTGATCCATTGCTCAAAAAAAGGAATCGCGGAAGTAAAGTCGCCCTTTTTGTAGTAGGCAAGTCCAAGAAAGAATTTTTCATCTTCGATGCCGCCGACTTGGTCGATGGCTCGAAAACGGCGAATGGCTCGATCGAGCTGGTTTTCCAGAAGGTCGATTCGAGCCAGATAATAGTCGGCCGTAGAAGATCCTGTGGAGAGAGGCTGAAACAATTCCCGCGCTTGGCTGTACTGACGTAGTTCAAAGCGGCAGATTGCCAGATTCCTGCGGGCTTCAAGGAGATGCCCGTCGTCATTCAGCGCTTCCTGAAACCGGATGGCGGCTTCGTCGTAACGCTCGTCGCGCATCAGCGCGTTCCCTTTTGCGACGAGAGCGACCGCCGGCGTGCTACTCCGCGCGGCGGCGGACGCCAAGAGGATGCAGAGCGCTGCCGCACGAAGCATAGGAGAATTGTATTCCGTACGGGCAGTATGAGACGATGATCCGGATTGCACGGCAATTTGTACGAATCGGGCTGGCTCTGGCGGCGTCCACAGCTTTATGCGCTTTTGCGCAGGCGCCATCCAACGAAGAGCAGCAATATCTGCTTGCAGTGGTTCCTCTCATTCAATCGGGGGCGCTGCCGGAGGCCGAGACACGCCTGGCAG
Organism: Bryobacterales bacterium KBS 96; assembly: GCA_000381625.1. Taxonomy (GTDB): domain Bacteria; phylum Acidobacteriota; class Terriglobia; order Bryobacterales; family Bryobacteraceae; genus KBS-96. The sequence continues at coordinate 1,931,466 of KB906767.1, read as the reverse complement.
ACGGCTTGAAGAAGTATCCGCGCTCGGCGATTCTCAGTAATGCGCTGGGTATTGTTTACGAACGCGAGAAGAAACCCGCCGCGGCAATGGAAGCATTCGAGCACGCGCTGGAGTGGCTGCCTACGTTTACAGCGGCGCAAATTCATCTGGGGACGCTCTATGCCGAAGCCGGACGATGCGACAAAGCCCTGGTCCTCTTTTCGGCGGCCGCCACAGCTACGGCCGATGCGGACGCACTGGGAACGCTCGGATTGGGCGCGGCGCAGTGCAATGATTACGCGGCTGCAGCCCAGTATCTCGACCGGGCGCATACGTCAAAACCGGACGCGGCGGCGATTACTTATAACCTCGCGCTGGCGCGCTACCAATTGAAGCAATACGACCAGACCTTGGATTTGCTTGCATCAATGGAGAGCGGGGACGGCGGACAAAAACCGGACTTCTTTTTCCTCCGCGGCAAGGCGAAGCGAGCGGCCGGCAGGAGCGGCGCAGCCAAGGATCTCGTGAAGGCATGCGAACTGGACGCGGCCGGTATTTACTGCAGCGAAGCCGGCGAAGAACTCATTCGCGAAGAGCATTTTCCAGAGGCGGCACAGATGCTTCAGCAACAGTTGGCCAAGGGACCGCCGACAACGGCTATACTGACGACGCTCGGGCTCGCGGAGTTCCGACTGGGCCGGTATCGCGATTCGGCCGCATCGTATCAACGCGCGGTGGAACTTGACAAAAGCAACGATGCCGCGTGGGAAGGCCTCGTTTTTCTCCGCTATATGACCGGCGATCTAGAGGCTGCAAAGGACTCGGCAGACCGCGCTCTGGCGCGTCCGGACGTGGATTTTTACTTGTACTATCTGCAAGCGCTCGTCATTTACCGTCTGTCACGTAATTCCGCAGATGCCGCGCTGGCATCCCTGAAACAGGCTATGGCGAAAAACCCGGGATTCGCTCCGACGTATTATCTACGAGGCAAGATCAAAATGGATCGGAACGACCTCGCGGGAGCCCTAAACGATTTCGAAAGGGCAACACGCCTCGATGCGAAGTACGCCCTGCCGCTTTACAAAATGGCGCAGATCTACCGGCGCCTGGGCCGCCAGTCCGATGCCGAAAACGCGGCACAACGATTCGAGGCGCTTGGCGCGATGCGCGAAGAGGAAGTGCTCTCCCGGCAGACACAAGACGTGCTGATGCCGGCGGCGAAATGAGATGCTCCTGCACCGAATGCCATTTGCAGCGGGGCTCGGAGCGATTTTGCTGGCGAGCGCCGCGCTTGCCGGGCTGACCGAAACGGGAACCCGATTCAGCCTGTCATTCGTCAACATCGCTCGTCGAGCGGGCCTGACGATGGTCGACGTTTGCGGCAGCGAAACGCATAAGAAATACATTCTCGAGATGAACGGCAGCGGCCTGGCGTTTATCGATTACAACCGCGACGGGTTTCCCGATCTCTTCGTCGTCAATGGAACGCAATTCGGGTTGAAGGCAGGCAACGACTTACCAACCAGTCATCTGTATCGCAACAACAGGGACGGCACATTCACAGACGTGACGCGCGCAGCCGGAATGACTTATACGGGCTGGGGCCAAGGCGCATGCGTGGGAGATTTTGACAACGACGGCTGGGACGATCTCTTCGTGACGTACTATGGCCGCAACCGGCTCTATCACAACAACGGAGATGGAACCTTCACGGACGTCGCCGGGCAGGCAGGCCTTGCGGGAGCAGAGGGGCGATGGAACTCCGGCTGCGCGTTCGTCGATTACGACCGTGACGGCAAATTGGACTTGTTCATGACAAATTATGTCGATTTGGGCGCCGATCTGTCGGGAACTCCGGCGCCAGGGTCGGGTGAGTTTTGCCAATACAAGGGAGTTCCCATTGCCTGCGGCCCGCGCGGTCTGAAGCCGGGGCTGAACTATCTTTTTCACAACGAGGGCGGCGGTCGATTCAGAGATGTGAGCGTGACCTCGGGAATCCGACAAACGGAGGGCCATTACGGACTCGGCGTGCTGACGCTCGATTATGACAACGATGGCTGGCCCGATATTTACGTCGCGGACGACTCGACGGCGAGCATTCTCTACCACAACCAGCACAATGGAACGTTTCGCGATGTAGGTTTTGCTTCGGGAACAGCGTTCAATGACGACGGAGAGCCTCAGGCCGGCATGGGCGTGGCCGCCGCGGACTACAACCACGATGGCTGGCTCGATATCGTGAAGACAAACTTCTCCGACGATAGCCCGAACCTTTACCGCAACAATGGAAATGGATCGTTTGGAGATCGAGTTTTTGAAGCGGGGTTGGGCCGTATTCGCAGCTATTTGGGTTGGGGCGTCCTGTTTGTGGATGTGGATAACGATGGCTGGCCCGATATTCTTTCGGTAAACGGCCATCTCTCTCCGGAGATTGAAGCGGCGGGCAGCGATTCCCGTTTCAAACAGAAGAAGCTGCTGTACCGAAACCTGGGAAATGGCCGCTTTGATGATGTTTCCAGCGAAGCCGGTCCCGCATTCGCGGAATTGCACTCCAGTCGCGGAGCCGCTTCGGCGGACCTCCTCAATGATGGAAGGATGGCAATTGCCGTCAACGAATTGAGCGAGATGCCTTCGCTACTTATGTTGGACGAGCAAACGCGGAATCATTGGATCGGCATCCGGACGGTAGGCACGAAATCGAATCGTGACGGCATCGGCGCACGGATCGAAATTTGGGCCGCAGGAATAAAGCAGATGGAAGAGGTGCGCAGCGGCGGCAGTTATCTTTCGCAGAACGATTTGCGTATGCATTTCGGATTGGGCGCGGCGCGGAAGGTGGATGAAATGCATGTTACGTGGCCAAGCGGGCGCGCCGACGTTCTGAAGGATATTCCCGCCGACCAGCAGATCGTCGTCGAGGAAGGCGCCGACGCGTGGAAACCGCAACGCTCGAAGTGAATCGAGCGCAATGCCTTATATTCTTCAGGAGATCGACATGGAACAAGTAGAGGCAATTGCGGATTACGGCGACTTATGCGGCGAGAGCCCGCTCTGGGACGCGCGGGCTGAGGCCCTGTATTGGACCGATATCACGGGACGGCGTGTCTACCGGTATCTATGGTCGAAGAAGCGACACGAACTGCTGCAGAGCGGAACCGAAGTGGCCGGCCTTGCGCTGCTCGACAGCGGCGGATTCGTCGTTACCAACTCGAATGGAATCTGGTTATGGGACGGCAAGGAAGAGTGGCAATTGGTTGCCGATTCCGCCGAAGGGAAGAAATGCGTATTGAACGATTGTGTGGCCGATCCGCAAGGCCGGCTGTTTACCGGATCGTGCTTTTTCGAGCCAAACGACAACTATGAACGAGGTTGTTTGTTCCGTGTGGACACGGACGGCTCGGTTCACGTAGTCGATGAAGGGATATTGCTTTCTAACGGGCTAGGTTTTTCTCCCGATGAGAGCACGCTGTACTACGCGGACTCGGCTGCGAGGCGAATCTACGCCTACGATTATCGGAGAAGCGACGGAAGTGTAGGTAACCGGCGGATCTTGGCGCAGGTTCCGAAAGAGGAAGGAGTCCCGGACGGCCTGACGGTGGATGTAGATGGTTTCATCTGGTGCGCGCAATGGTTCGGCGCGGGAGTGGTGCGCTACCGGCCGGATGGGACGGTGGAACGGCGCGTACACGTACCTGCATTGCAGACGTCGTCTTTGATGTTTGGTGGACCCGATCTGAACGAAGTCTTCGTTACATCGGCAGGACAGAGGGAAGCCGAAACACTTGCGCCATCCGGTTACGATCCGAGCTCGATGTTAGTCGGTGGCCCCCTGTTTCACCTGCGGACGAACATTCGAGGAAAAGAGGAATACCGGGCGCGATTGGCCTGGAAATGAGAGGCGCTGGCCGGATCATGAGACACACAGTTTTGGTGACGGGGGCAGCGGCCGGCATAGGAGCGGGAATTGCCGACCGGTTCGCCGAGACCGGCTTTGCCGTCGCAGTGTTCGATATCGATGCGGCCGGAGCAGAGCGCAAAGCGGAAGAACTGCGGCGGAACGCTCCGGCGCTCTCAATTGCCGGCGACGTAGGGCGGGAAGAGGACGCCAAACGGGCTGTGGAGGCGACCGTCGCTGAATTCGGACGTCTCGACGTATTGGTGAACAACGCCGGCATCGAAGTGGCCGGCTCGGTGAAGGATCTCACAACAGCAGATTGGGACCGCCAGATGAATGTGAATTTGCGCGGCGTGTTCCTGATGTGCCGGTCGGCAATTCCGCATCTGTGCCGGCAAGGAGGATCGATCGTTAACATCGCGTCCGTCCATGCGTTTCTCTCCTGGCCTGATTCGGCGGCATACGATGCCGCAAAATCCGGATTGATCGGCCTCACACGCGCTATGGCGCTCGATCACGGCGGCGATGGCATTCGTGTGAACGCGATCTGTCCAGGCTATATTCAGACGCCGCTGATGGACCGGTGGCTCGACTCATTGCCGGATCGCGAGGAGGCTTTACGGCAGGTGCGGAGCTTCCATCCGGTGGGGCGCATCGGCACGCCGCGCGATATCGCTGAAGCGGCGTTTTTCCTCGCGTCGGAAGGCGCTTCTTTCATTTCCGGAACAACGCTGGTGATTGACGGAGCGATGACGGTGGCGGGGCGTTAAATCAGGAACGAGGTGATAACATCTCCCCTTGAAAATCGCCGTGGCGCACGGCTTATCGTGCTGCTGCCCGCTTCAGCCGGCAATGCGCGCGGCACGAAACGGCAATTGAAGTTCACCGCGGCACGCTTCATCACGCTAAAGCGTACGCCACGGAAGGCGCCTATTTTCATCACCGTGGGTGGCCCGCCCGACCGTGGAGATTTCTTGTGAAAAATCACTGCATTTGCTTGCCGGAATCCTAAGGTTGCCTTGCATGCCTCCGGCCGCTGTGATACCGTCGTCCCAACGCTTCAGGATTTCCCATGTTGCGAACGCTACGGGCGCAACCGGTGGCCAGTCAAGTATGGCTGACGCCGGACCTCGGACTCGGTTTCCATTATTTCGACTACCTCGCGCGGCAATACGATGGGCTAGCGCACACGCACGGAGAGTACTGTCTAGTCGCCTGCCTTTCGGGAGAGGTCGAAATCAATTCGCTGCCGGCCGGATGCGAGGTTCTGCAAGAAGGCGAACTGGCGGTTGTGCATCCCGGCGATGTTCACCACTGCCGTTTTGGCCGGGGAGGGTCGAGTTCCAGCGGACTGACGCTGATTGTCCGGCCATCGGTGCTTCGGTCTGTAACTGAAGCGATGTCATTGCCCATTCAGGGATTCGGGCAGCATCTGCGGTTGATCGGAAAGCAGCATAACGCCGAAGCGTTTGAATTGATTTACAAATTGATCGGCGAATTTCAGAAGCAGCGCCCTGGGTTCGGACCCATGGTCGAGATGCTGCTCCGCCAAATTCTGATCTATCTGGTGCGGGACTGGCCCACCGATCGGATTGCGCCTGTGGAATTCAACCTTGCTCCGCAACTGCCGTGGATTCATATGCATCGCGCCACGGAGTTTATGAATAGCCATGGTAAACAGGGATTCCGGTTGACCGATCTTTGCGCGGACGTTGGCATCAGTCCTTCGCGTTTCATTCCGCTTTTCAAGAATTCTTCAGGCATTAGTCCGCATTCGTACTACAACTCATTGCTTGTATCCAAGGCGCGGCATCTGTTCCAGACCGAAAGGGCCTCAACCAAAGAGGCCGCTCGCGCGCTCGGTTTTCGGAATGCAAGCCATTTTTGTTCGCTATTTCACCAGATCACAGGCGTTTCCCCGCAAGCTGACGGTGCGCTCAGTGAAGATCCGTTCGCTTCAGATTGACTGCAGTTCGATTCCCCACTAATCCCGCTTCCGTCGGTTATATGCTTTTACTAATTCCCGGCGAAGTTTGTAAGAAAACGCGGCGAGAGTGGCGCAGAATCTGAAGAACGGTTCTGAGAGCTCTCTCGTTCCTGGCGCCGGAGAACTATTGATTTGAAAATTACAGACATTCAGGCGATTCACTTACGAATCGAGGACCCGAACATCGGGCTTTTCGACGGATCGTACGACGACTGCGTGATCCGCGTGGAAACCGACGAGGGACTTATCGGGATAGGCGAAGTGGAGACTTTGGCGGACGCGGTGCAAGGCATCGTTTACGCCCGCCCAGCCCATAGCAAAGCTCGCGGACTTCGCGAACTGCTCCTCGGGCGCGATCCAAGCAATCCACGGGAACTCTGGGATCTGATGTACGAATCGACCTGCTATGTGGGGCGGCGGGGCCTCATGATGCACGCGATCGGCGGCATCGATATTGCGCTCTGGGACATCGCCGGGCAGATGCAGGGGCGGCCCATCCATGAGTTGCTTGGCGGGGCGAAGCGGGACCGAGTGGAAGCATACGGGACGATCTACCCCATGGCGCGGACGGAAGATGACGTCCGCCGTCAGGTGGAAGACGCTATGGCGAAGCTCCGGCTGCGAAACATCAAGTTCGCAGCGGACCCATGGTGGATGGACGATCTGGAGGAGACCGCACGTCTGCTGCGGGCCGCGCGAACTGTGCTCGGGAAGGGCGGACTGATTATCGATGCAGGGCTCAGCTACCAGACGGCGGAGGAAGGGCTGAAACTCGCGCCGATATTCCGCGATGTCGGCGTGCTCTTTCTCGAAGCCCCCCTGCCGCTCGATGACATCGCCGGACACGCGAGAATGGCGGCGGAGGCGGGCCTACCGCTTGGGGTCGGCGACCTCGGTCTGACACACGTCGACGAGTTCGTCGAAGCGATGGACCGCGGCGGAGCGGCGATCTGCCAGCCCGATATTACAAGTGTCGGCGGATTCACAGGCATTCTCAAAATTTCCGAAGCGGCCCGGAAACGCGGGAAACGTGTGATCACTCACGGCTATAAAACCAATATTGAAATTGCGGCAAATTTGCACTTCCTGGCGAATCATTGCCAGGCGGAAATGCTGGAATTTTCCACCAGCAAGTCGCCACTGCGCTGGGAAACCACGGTGGAAGACATTCTGGTCGACGAAGATGGCATGGTGGCCGTGCCCAAAACGCCCGGACTCGGCGTTCGTCTTAGTGAGGACGCGATCCGGCGTTATCGCTTCGACGGTTCCGCGGCATGGAGGAGCGCACCGTGACGAAATGGGCGGCAATAATCTCAGTGCTGCTTAGTGCCGCCGCCCTCGCGCAGGCCGCCGCGGCGCGCCTCGATCTGGCTCCTTTCGGAAAACTGACAGAATGGCGCGACGCCGGCCCGCTACGTCTGAAGAACATTCAGCAGTCGGCCGGAAAGACAAATGCCGGAATTGAGTGGGACGAAGAACGCGATGTCGCCCAGGTACGGATCCATTTTGCTCACGAAGCGGCGCATGGGGCGCGTGTTGAGTACTGGTTTCGGACGTGGCCGTCGGAGCCTCCGAAAATGCCCTCGATGGAAGATCCGCTCGATGACGCCTGGCAGGGGAACTGGCTTACCGCGGCGACTACCGAGCATTGCGTGGGATCTGTCTGCGAGTACGAATTTCAACCTCTGTCAACGAGTGAAAATCCACTAGCCGCCCACTTGCCGGGAGTGCGATACCGGCGCGCGTTGAAAGTACGGATCGTGTTTCCGGACAGTATGCCGGAATTGGCGGCCCTCCAGGTCTTTTCCGAGACAGTAGAAGCCGCGCGGCAAATACGAGTGGAGTTTAGCGGCAGCGCGAACTTGACAGGCTCGGCATCGATTTACAACGGGCAGCTGATCTCAGTGAAGCCGTGGCAATTCTCCGCTGAAGACACGATGCAGGACTCCGACTCCTGGTCACTGAGCGCCGGGAGCGCTCGCAAAGGCGTCGTATTGGATTTGATATCTGCCCGGCCTTCGTTGCCCGGTTCGAACGATGAAACCGTCGCAACCATCCACCTGGCTGAGCACTCAGGCGCAACTACACAAGACCGGACGTTCTCATTCGCGGTCGCGGACCTGAACAGCGGACCAATCGTCCTTCCGTGGTTCGGTGTGCGGATTGAAAATGCGACTGACCCGGAAAAGCCGAACCCCCGAGCCGGCCGGGAAAAGATTCGAAAGCGGCTCCTTCATGAACCGGAACAGACCTATGAACGAGCATCCAGCGAGATCCCGCCGCTCGACCCTTGGGACCGGGAGGGTGGCGGCCGGGCGTACTTCCCCCTCGCTGCCGATTCGAATTGGCAGAAGTTCGCGTTTGAATACGGCGGCAATGTTTACATCAGCAAATCGGGCACAAAAGCAAAGGGCCGTGAGCTGGCTCGGCTGAACTGGCCGGGCGATCGTTTCACATGGCGAATTGGCACGGGGACGAACGCATACGATAGGGCTGACCATCGCGCATCGGTTAGCGTGCTGGATCGATATTTGCCGGTTGTGAAGCAGACGTGGAACAACGAAGGATTTGAGTACAGCGAAGAAGCTTTCGCCACTCTGCTACACGGTCCGTTGTCGCCCGTAGGTTCGGCGCGCGATGAAGAAACACCCGCGGTCCTGATGGTGCGTTTGGAAGCGCACAATCCGACAGCGGCGGAGCGAAATGCACTAGTCTGGCTCTCAATGAATCCGAATGGGAGCCTCAGCGTAGAGAACAACACCGTGAAACTGAACGGCCGGATACGCGCGCAAGTAGAACGGCAGGCGGGCATATCCGTTACCATGGCGCCGCAACCGGAAACAACAGGTGAGCAGGCGGTCAAGATAGCCGTCACGATTCCGGCCGGCGGCAGCAAATCCGTGGTCTTGAAGCTTCCCTTTGTTTCGGATCTGCAAGGGCCGGATCTCGGCGATCTGGCCCGCTTGAGTTATGACGAACAGCGGCAGCGCGTGGTCGCTTATTGGAAAGATATTGTCACACCGGCGGTGCGCTTCAACGTGCCTGAACAGCGGTTTAACGACATCGCAAGAGCAGTCATAACACACATTCACATCAGCACAACGAAGGACCCGAATACCGGGCTGATGATGGTCCCAGCGGCGAGCTACAACTACGACGTGTTCGAGAACGAAGCTGCTTACCAGGTGCTCTTGCTGGATACGTTGGGGCAGAAACAGACCGCCGAGTCCTATCTCGAAACGATGATGAGATTGCAGGGCAGCAAGAACTTTCCAGGACTACAGCAGGGCGGCCCGGATGGAATTTTTCACGGCGCGCGTATCAGTGCGGATTACGATTACACCGCGAGTGGATACGGCCTGGACCACGGCACTGTGCTGTGGGTTCTGGCGCAGCACTATTTCTATACCCAGGATCGGACATGGCTCGCGCATGCATGGCCTCACATGCGGAAGGCAATTCGATGGATTGAGGAACAACGGAAAAGTACAAAGAAATTCGATGACCGCGGCAACAAGGCGCCCGAATACGGGATGCTGCCGGCATCGAGACTGGAAGACAACTCCGATTGGGCCAATTGGTTCGTGATCAATGCCTATGCCTGGGCGGGAATGGCAAGAACCGCCGAAGCTCTACGTGATGCGGAAATGGCGGATGCTGCCGCGGTGCAGCGGGAAGCGGATGCCTATCTGGCGGACCTGCGATCCGACATTTTGCGCGCCAGCCAGGCGTCTCCCGTCGCGCGCATGCAGGACGGCACATTTGAGCCGTTTGTGCCCATCGTGCCGAAGCGTCGCTTCCGGCTATTCGGGCCGATGGAACGCGACTATTATCATCGCTACGGGCATTCGGACATCAACCCGCTACTGCGGCTAGGCGCGGATCGCGATACGCTTTGCGGCCCCGTTCTCTTCCTTCTGTTAGGCGTGTTTGGTCCCAATGAGCCGATCGCGAACTGGATTCTGGACGACTGGGAGGACAACCTGACGCTTTCGAGCGGGATGGGTATGAACATCCACGGGATGACCGACGATCGCTACTGGTTCAGCCAGGGCGGTATGGTCTTTCAGGCAAACCTCGTGAACCCGATTCAGATCTATCTGCGGCGACACGAGCCCAAAGCGGCGATCCGGAATCTTTACAACGATTTTGTCGCGTGTCTATATCCCGACGCGAATATGTTCACGGAAGAATATCATCAGTGGCGTCATGGAAGCGGACCGTTCTATAAGATCCCCGACGAAGCGCGATTTGTTAATCGTATCCGCGATCTGCTGGTGATTGAAGATGAAGACACCCTATGGCTGGCGCCCGGCACGCCGCGGCGATGGCTGGCGGCGAAGGAAGGGGTGAAGGTTCAAGGAGTGCAAACGTTCTTTGGACCTATCAGTTACACGATTGATCCGGGCGCGAAACAGCGCGAACTGAAAGCCACCGTGCAGTTGCCAGCCCCGAATCGGGCAAAGCAGACATGGCTAGTGGTCCGAGTGCCCGAAGGAACCATCCAAAGCGTCACGCTGGATGGCCAACCATGGAACAAGCTAGACCTCGCGCGGGAGGCGATCGAGCTTCCCGCAAAGCAGGGGACCATGCATTTGACGATCCAGTACGGCGCCGATTCAAAGAACAGCGCGGAAAAGGCCGCAAACCGCCGTGAACCAAAGTGAACAGATAAAAAGGCAACGGCGGCCCTTGCCGCTCTCGCAGCCGATGCTGCTATCGTTCCTCACGGTTCTTCTGTGGGGAGCCTGGGGATTGCAATCGAAGATCATTGTGGACCGAATCTCGCCTTGGGCGAATCAAGCGTTGTTCTCTTTAGGACTCGCTCCACTGCTGTTATGGCCTCTGCTCTCAAAGAATCTGCATTGCAGCCGTGGCAGTGCTCGCCGGGGCGCTCTGTATGGCTTTATCACCGGTCTATTGGGAGGCGTTGGAAATATCGCGATGTATCTCGCGCTGGCGCGGGGCGGCAAAGCGTCTATCGTGATTCCCGTCGTTGGACTTGCCCCGTTGGTGACGGTTGTGCTGGCGTTCTTCGTTTTGAAGGAAACACTGAATCGCGTGCAGATACTGGGGCTCGCCGCCGCAGCGGTTTCCATTTACCTGTTGAGTATTTGAACATGCAGACCTGGTTCATGTTATCGGCGGCCGCGCTTCTGTTCTTTGGCGTTACCGGAGTGACGCAGAAGTTGAGCACGAACGAGACTTCATTTGAAATGTCGTTTGTATGGTTCTGCCTGGCCATGTTTGTCATTTCAGCCGCGATTCCGTTGATCGGACACGAGGACTGGCGCGTGACGTGGCCTTTGATTGCGCTGGCGGCTCTAGGCGGTCTTCTCAACGGCCTGGGAGTGCTTACCAGCTTTGCCGCGCTCGAAAAAGGCGGCAAGGCGTCGATTGTTATTCCGATCATCAATCTGTACCCTCTTGTGACAGTAGGGGCAGCGTATTTGTTTTTGGGCGAGAAGTTGACGGCCCGCCAGGGGCTTGGAATTGGCTTCGCGCTCGCGGCGGTGGTTTTACTTTCGCAGGAAACGCAGGCGACCTAGTGAAGGCCAGTTGAAAGAAGTGTATGGAACAGGAGTCGTTATGAGTAGGAAATTCCGCGTTGTCTTATGGGCGATTCTACTGTGTGTCGCCGCAAATAGCATCCGCGCGGCGCTTGATCGCGGCACAGTTCAAGGAACCATTACGGATGCACAAGGCGCCGTTGTGCCCGGTGTCCAGGTGGAAGTAGTCAATCTTGCGACAAATGTCACGACGAAAGTGACCACGAACTCGTCAGGGTTCTACTTCGTAACAGATCTGGTCCCGGGTAGGTATGTCGTACATGTTCACGCTCAGGGTTTTAGTTCAGTCGACATCAGCGATGTGCAAGTAAAGGGTGGAACTGCCTTAACTGTAGACGGCGCACTGAAAGTGGGCGACGTCACTCAGACGGTGAACGTGAATGCGGCGCCGCCTCTGCTTGAAACCACGGCTTCGAACTTTACAACATCGATTCAACCGCAGTTGCTGGATAAGGTTCCTCTGGTCGGGCGCGATGTACAAATGCTCGTGCAGTTGTTACCCGGCATCACTCAATCGGTTGGACCGACGGGGTCGGCATTCGGCTTCGATAGCCAGTTCGGCGGTTTCCCCGATCCGACGCACATTGTGGGCTCGGGTATCAGTGTTAACGGCAGCCAGGGCGGCGCGAATGCCTGGTATCTGGACGGCACACTGAATGCAACACTGGGCCCGGAGGCCGTAGTAGTGAATCCATCGCCGGATGCGGTAGGGGAATTTAACCTGGTGAATAACGGGATGGCCGCCGAATGGGGCCGCACCAGCGGCGCGGTAGTCAATATCATCTTGAAGTCCGGCACGAATCAGTTCCACGGAAACGCATACGCGTTCAATCGGAACTCGTTCTTCAGCGCCAGCAATCCGTTCGACCGGCGCGACGCGCAGGGAAATCAGTTCCTTTCACCGCGGGTGAACTATAACGACTTCGGCAGCACGCTCGGTGGGCCCGTGATAAAGGACCGAACTTTCTTTTTCTTCTCCTGGGAAACTTCGTTTCTCCATGAAAACAAGAGCGGCATCTATACCGTGCCAACGCCAGCCGAGCGTAGCGGCGATTTCAGCAATGCTCCGGGAATAGGCTCTTGCCCGACCTGCAATATCTACGATCCACTTTCCACCATCGGACCGGACGCCAACGGCCAGTTCGCTCGCACGCCCTTTGCCGGAAATGTGATTCCGCAAAATCGTATCGATCCGCTGGCGCTCTACTACGCGCAAAGTTTTCCCAATCCCAACTTCCTCGACCCGTTACAACAGGGGCCGAGCGGATGCCTCGGTTTCTGCAATAACTATCTCGGTGGAATCGGCAGCAGTTTAACGACTAATAACATGTCGATTAAAGTAGATCACCGCTTTAACGAAAAGAGTGCTCTGTTTGTCGAGTATCTTCTTAATCCAAGCTATTACGCAAATTATCGGCTCCCCTGGAGCGGACCAACAGCTCCGACGCAGGGCCTCTCCGGCGCTCAGCCTTACACGACCGCAAACCAGATCTTCACCATCGGCCACACACAGACATTTGGTTCTACGCTGATCAATGAATTCCGGGCAAGCTACAGCAGGCAGAATCAGATTCCGAAACAGAATCCTAATTCTCTGGTGGACAACTCCGGGATCATTCAACGAATTCAGGGCTTGAACTTTATCCTGGACAAGTTCGGTCCGGTGCCCACAATCGGGGTTGGCAGCGGGTTTGGTTCGTTTGGGCCACAGCAGTGGCAGAACGGATTACAGGGCGTGGATGCGTATACGCTACAGGACAACATAACAAAAGTTTTAGGAAATCACACGTTAAAAGGCGGCCTCATATTTCGCCGCGACAATAATTGGTACCAAGCCAGTTGGGGGTATGGGCTCGGCTTCGGCGGTGGGTTGACCTCCGATCCCGTCAGCGGCCAGGGTGGCAACGGACTTGCCCAATTTCTGCTCGGCGCTGTCGATCCGGGCAGCGGCACCGGGACATTCCATTATCCTTATCAGACCAATAATTACTGGGGGTTTTACATTCAGGATGATTGGCGCGTCAACTCGAAGCTAACGCTGAACATCGGCCTGCGGTACGACATTTTTGGCTGGTTCCACGAACGGAGCAACTATCTGGCGAACATCGATTTCAACGGAATGAATCCGGACGTGCCATATCAGGGCCGCATTGTCTATATGGGCACCGCCGCGCACCCCACGACCAATGTGTTTCCGGCAAATAAGAATAGTCTCGGACCCCGGTTCAATTTCGCATGGATGCCGACTAACGACAAAAAGTGGGTGGTGCGCGGCGGGTATGACATCATCTACAGCAACGGAATCAGCGCGGCTTTTGGAGACCAGAACGGCTCGATCAGCGGACCGGCGTATTCCAACTATTTCGGTTATAACGGCGATTTCACGGGCCAGCGCCCGGCATTCATCCTAAGTCAGGGGGCGCCGGATCTGAACCTTCCTCCGCTGAATCAAGTGAAGCAGGAGAATAACCAGTTCCTTGGCACGGGGCCGCAGGGTTTCTTAAAGGGCTCCCACGATCCTTATGTACAGCAGTGGAGTCTGTTCGTCCAGCGTGAACTGCCGGGAGACGTAGCCCTGAGCGTCGGGTATGTCGGAACACACGGGCTGCACTTATTCGGCGATGAGTTCCGCAGCTACGACCGCGTGCCTACATCGCTTCGGTTACAGGAAAAAACGCAGATTAATAACTCGGTGGATACACCAGCCGCTTTGGTTCCGATCTACGGGGCAACGGCGCCATTGTCGCTGATCGCCAGGCCCTATCCGCAGTACACAAATCTGAGCGTCAATTCCAACCCCGACGGGTTCAATCGTTATAACGCTTTGCAGGTGAAGGCAGAAAAGCGCTATTCGAGGGGCTTCAACCTGATGGTGTCTTACACACATCAGAAGAATATCGGCACGCCAAACACGGGAAGCATCATCGGCAACACGGCAACCCCGACGACCATCGGACGCACCGTGGGGCGCTCGTCACTCGTGCCCGGCGGGTTATCGGGAGGCACCGGCAATACGGCCGGAGGCGCGGGACCGCAAAATCCCGACGATCGTTACGCGGACGTGGCGCTAACCGCCGACGATATTCCCAATGTGCTGAACATTGCCGGATCGTACGAGCTGCCGTTCGGCAGAGGGAAACCGTTTCTGTCCGGCAGCAGATTCGGAAGCGCCATTTTCGGCGGCTGGACGCTAACGCAGAACTGGAATTTCCAGAATGGCGTGCCTCTGGTGATCACGGCGCCCTGTAACGGCATTCAGGGCGAGCTTGGCGTGTGCCGGCCGAATCTGGTGGGCGATCCCAATTCAGGAGCCCGGACACAGGATCAATGGTTCAATCCGAACGCCTTCACGGCCGCGTTCGGGTCCGACCCCGCAGTTCTTACGGCGTCCGATCCAACTGCCTTTCCTCAGTGGTGGCAGTTCGGCAACATGGGCCTTCGCAATGGCGCGGTGCGTTCTCCAGGCTTTTGGAACGCGGATATGTCACTGGCAAAGGACTTCCATGTCACCGAGCAGAAGTATTTTAGCTTCCGGTGGGATGTCTACAATGCGCTCAACCACCAAAATCTCGGTATTCCCGACACGGGCTGGTGTCTGGGGCCGAATCCTGATGGCTCAACCGATCTGGTGCACCAATTCGGTTGCCAATTCGGAAAGATTACCAATGTTCAGACGGACCCTCGTGCGATGCAGTTCGGTCTGAAGTTTACATTCTGACAGGAGATCGGCCGAACTGCTGCGAGAAGACGGAAGTCCTACTTAACCCCCGGCTGAACCAACGGCCGCATCGTTGGCGCACCTGAGCGCCGGGCACCACCAATATTGCCTGTTCCAATGATTCTGATTTTGTCTGTCTTGTTTGCTGCTTTCGGCTATGAACCCACCAGCACTGGCTGCGCCTCATTGCTCGGGACTGCGACCGGTTTTACTCCAAACCAGATTGAATAGAGTGCGGGCAGGAAGATGAGGGTCAGGACGGTGCCCACGGCAGTCCCCCCAATTAGTGTGTAGGCCATCGATCCCCAGAAGACTGAGTAGGTGAGAGGAATGAAAGCCAGTACGGCTGCAAGAGCTGTAAGGATCACTGGACGTGATCGCTGTACAGTTGCCTCGACGACAGCGTGATAATTGTCAAGTCCTTCCTCCTGATTGGTTTTGATTTGACCGATGAGGATCAGCGTATTGCGCATCAGGATGCCAGCTAACGCGATCAGTCCGAGAATCGCATTGAACCCAAATGGCTGATGAAAGAGAAGCAATGTTGGAACGACGCCAGCGAGACCGAGAGGCGCTGTAAGAGCCACCATGAACATCCCGGAGAATGACCGGACCTGGAGGATGATCACCGTTAGCATCAGCACGATCATCGCGGGAAATACCGTCGACAGTGCCCTATTCGCTTTGCCGGCCTCTTCTATATTGCCGCCCGTTTCGATCTTGTAGCCCTCGGGCAGGGTTGCAATAATCGGCTGAATTGATTTTTGAATCTCTGCCGAGACCTGTGGGGGTTGAAGTGATTCATCGATGTCACTCTCTACTGTGATAGTTGGCAAGCGATCCCGGCGCTTGAGGATCGGTTCTTCGGGACGAATCTCGATATGGCCGACTTGACTCAGTGGAATAGCCTTCCCCAAGCGATTCGTCAGCGTCATGTCATTCAGCTTTCTGGGATCAAGGCGGTTGCCTCCGGCGCTTCGAGCGACTACTCCACTGTTCGAATGTCTTCACGGACCTGCGTCACTGGCGCACCCGTCAGAAGAAATTGGATCTGTTCGGCGGCTTCGCGGGAGGAAAGGCCGATCAGTTGTAGCCGGGCTTGGTCAAGCACAAAATGCACCGTTGGTGCGCGTTCCCCCCAGTCCTGGTTCACTTGTCGAGTATGGGGATTCGCCAGCATGACAGCCTGTACCTGCGCCGCAATCGCGCGGTCCGTTTCCAGATTCGGGCCCATGACGCGAAACACTACCGGCCAGGGTGAATAGGGCCCAAATACAAGCTGCGAAACGCGCACACGGGCTTCCGGCACAAGACCCTGGCCAACCCGTTCACGCAGCCTGAGCTTTAGACGATCCCGATCCTTCTCATTGGCCGTCAGAACAACGATTTTGGCGAAATTGGGGTTCGGGAGTTCTGGATTATACGAAAAAAAGAAGCGCGGAGCGCCCGCACCAATGTAAGCTGTAACAATCTTGGCCTCCGGCTGCAGGCGCAGCCAGTCCTCTACCTTTTTCGAACTCGCATTGGTGGCTTCTATGCTCGTGCCTTGTGGCTCCGTCACCTCAACCAGGACTTCAGGTCTGTCCGATTGCGGAAAGAACTGCTGTTTGACAAATCCCATCCCTGCAACGGAGGCAAGAAAGACGCCGACAACAGTGCACGCGACGAGAGCCTTCCGGCGTACCGCCCAGGCGATTACGCGGCGGAGTTTTTCATAGCCGGGTGTTGCATAGATTGCTGCATGGCCGCCTGGCAGGGCCGTCATGTCGGGCAGCAGCTGCACGCCGAGATAAGGAGTAAACGTCACCGCTACAATCCATGACGCGAGCAGTGCAAACCCCACTATCCAGAAAATATTTCCCGCATATTCGCCGGCGCTCGATGGAGCGAACCCGACTGGCATGAGACCAATGACAGTGACAAGCGTGCCTGCAAGCATGGGAGCAGCGGTGTGACTCCATGCATACCCGGCGGCGCGGATACGGCTCCATCCTTCCTCTATTTTGACCACCATGATCTCGATGGAGATAATCGCGTCATCCACCAGAAGCCCAAGTCCTAGGATCAGCGCGCCGAGCGTGATGCGATCGAACACTCTTCCGGTCATGAGCATGATGACAAAGACAGCCGCCAACGTAAGAGGGAGGGCTGCCGCGACAACAATTCCTTCGCGCCAACCGAGGCTGATAAAGCTAACGATCATAACGACTGCAAGAGCGACAAAGAACTTCAGCATGAACTCATCCACTGCTTCGCGGATGTTTACTGTCTGATCGGTTACTTTGCTAAAGCTGATGCCTGCAGGCAGGGCGGCGGAAATCTTCTTCTGCTCGGCAACAAGGGCTTTGCCAAGGTTCAGGCCGTTCCAGCCCTCCTTCATCACAATGCTGAGAAGCAACGCTGGTTGTCCATTATGACGAACAAGAAAGGTTGCCGGATCTTCGTATCCGCGCTTCACATCGGCAATGTCAGAGAGCTTTAGAGTGCGCCCGCCGCCCACGGTTGGCGTGTCCCGAATCTTCTCGAGATCATCGAGCGCACCATCCAGCCGAATGTAAACCTGTTGCGCTTTCGTATCGACAGATCCAGATGGGGTGACCGCATTCTCGCGTGCCAGTGCATCGAAAATATCTCGTGCGCTTACTCCCAGCGTCGCCAGCCGTGGGTATGAGAACTCGACAAAAATACGTTCTGGCCGTTCTCCAACGATGTCAATCTTCTTTACACCAGGGACCTGAAGAATCCGTTGGTGAAGAGTTTCTGCTTCACGCGTAAGCTCGCGAGGAGGAAGACCTGGAGCCTCGATCGAGTAGAGCGCGAATGTCACATCCCAGAACCGAGTCAGCGAGAGAAGCTTCCAAATGAACATAAACCCGCACGAACCTGCGCAGATGTTTTGCCGGTGCTGCGGGAATCGGCATTTGTCGAGTTTATCAATGAACCACCGCGTTGAGGGCGCCGCTCTCGGTGTTATTGCGATGTCGTTTTTTTACTATTCTGCGGCGATATGGGAGAACTAGCATAGCTCAGAATGCCTCAGCAATCTTTGCACTTCTCGTCACGTGACCGGATCTTTTACACAGGTGTGGCGGTCGTGTTTGCTTTCGCCGTCTTCATAGGCTTTTCGCGTACCTACTATTTGAAGGGCTTCTTCGGAACGCCACACTTATCGCCATTGGCGCATCTACACGGAGCCCTCTTCACGCTCTGGACATTCTTCTTTATCTTTCAGACTGCTCTAGTGTCAGCAGGCCGTACCGACCTTCATCGACGGATGGGAAAAGCTGGCGCCGTGCTCGCCAGCGCTATCATTGCGCTGGGCGCCGGCATCTCTCTTTATTCCGTGCGCGCTGGCTACTCGAGTCGGAGGCCCAATATGGCCTCGCTCCTGGTGAACGCATTAATTGACTTGGTTCTGTTCTGCCTGTTCTTTGTTGCCGGCCTATTTTTCCGGCGAAAAAAGGAGATACATAAGCGATTGATGTTGCTGGCGATGGTGAGCCTGATCATTCCTGCATTTGCGAGGTTACCAATTCCTGACGCCACGATCGGGTGGGTGATTTTTGCCTTCTCGCTGGCAGGGGCAGTCTACGACGCAATTTTTCTGCGCCAGGTCCATCTCACGAATGTAGTGGGTGTGCTCCTGATAAATGTTGCAACTCCACTGCGGTTCGTTATTGCAGATGCGCGAGTATGGCAGAAATTCGCGGAATGGGTGGGAAGATGAAATCCTGTCCGGATACTCATCCGGACTTTATCTAACAGATTGCAGACGTTATCTCGGGTTCCATTCCACTGAGCGCCTCCGCGGCTCGGTGCTAATCCCGATCGGTCCCATTTTCCGTGACGCCGGTTCATTTTCGGTTTTCTGGGCATTGTCCAGATGGCCGACAAATTGCCAATGACGAGTTCACATCCGTGGACCGGGCATTTCCCGTCAGACCGGAACGCGCACGCAATCCTGGCACTTGTCCGTCGAAAAGACACGGTCGGAAACCCAGCCCTGCAACAGACTGCGGTCAACGGCCAAGAACCCATAAGCGGGGTGTAGAATTCGAGACGCCGAAATTGTCCGAATCGAGGAGATATAGCCTATGACAGACTGGTTCGCTCGCCCCGTCCTGCACGTTACGGACGTTGAGGCCTCGCTCCGTTTTTACGTGGACCGGCTCGGCTTCACGAGCCCCTGGCGCTTCGACGAGGACGGCAAGACGTTTGTCGCCCAGGTTGACCGGCAGGGCTGCGCGCTCATTCTCTGCAGCAAGTGGCCCGAGAAGGTCGGCAAAGGGCTGATGTTCATCTCCTTGAACGTCGAGCCAGAGACCCGCGAGGCCGCGGTCGCGGCCCTGGAAGCGCTGCGGACTGAACTCGAAGCCCTGGGCGCTCCAGTCAAGGACGGCTGGTGGGGCTACCGCCTTCTGGTGGTCGATGATCCCGACGGAAATCAGCTCTTCTTCAACTATCCGAACGAGACTGCATCCGGCAAGACTGTTAACGATGCAGTGCAATGAAACGATGGTCGTCAGCACGATTCTTCGCCCATATATCAGCCCACTTTTGACGTAAAGTCGCCATCGCGCTGATTGGAGGCCGCACGCCCGCATATCGGTGTAATGCGCGTCTAAAATAACAGCTCATCGCGCGGTCGCACGCCGACTAAGGCCGATATACCATCCGCGATACCCTTACGTAATGCGACCCCTCCGGTATTCCATCAACCTTACATTGGACGGGTGCTGCGATCATCGTGCAATATTGCCGGACGAAGACTTACATCGTCACGCGGTCGAGAACCTCGACCAGGCGGATGCCCTCCTCTTTGGCCGGGTGACTTATGAAATGATGGAAGCAGCGTTCCGGCCGCCTGCGCAGACGGGAGCGAGGCCTGATTGGATGGAACCCTTCGCCCGGACGATCAATGCGGCAAAGAAGTACGTCGTGTCGAGCACCCTGGACCGGGTTGATTGGAACGCGGAGCTCGTGCGCGGGGACCTAGGGAAGGCCGTTCAGCAGCTCCAGCGCGAGTCGGGTAAGGGGCTGCTCGTGGGAGGCGTGAAGCTCCCGCTGGCATTGGCGGAGTTGGGGTTGATCGATGAGTACGAGTTCGTGGTGCATCCCAGGCTAGCGGGCCACGGGCCGACGTTGTTCGCGGGGCTATCAAAGCACGTCGATTTGAGACTCGTGAGCCGGCTGGAGTTCGTTTCGGGGGCGGTGGCGATGCGGTATGAGCCGAGAAGGTAGGCATTGGGCTTGTTAAGCCCGAGTCGGCCAAATCATGGAGCAACTCGGGCGAGGTTTTATCTGCTGGCGCGCAGCGTCCCATACGCGGTAAGTTTTGACAAATTCAAAGACCCTGGTATCACAGGGGCCAAGCCGCCTCAAAATTTTGTATCAAGATTAAGCTCCAAAAATGCGGCGGCAGCATTCTGGTCGCTTTCCCAATTCAATCTGGCGAGAAGTCGTCATCTCGCGCGTGTGATTCATCGGCTTGTTCCCGAACGACGGGCAAACTGGACACAACTTCCTGTTTGCCGACCACTCTGGAGCTATCAAATTATCGAGATTGCTCTTGGCTTTTTGCGAACGCGGATCAAAAGCTGTGTACAAACCTAAGCTTCCCAAAGACTCGCATCAGCCGATATTTGTTGGGATTCATCGGCGCACTGGTTGCGACCGCGAGCAAGAGCACTAGGTTTTAACGATTGCACCGAGTCCTGGGGGTAAACGAGAAGTATGATCGTCCAGTTTCATTACCTTGTTTGGGACGATGGACCGCGTTTTACTCCGCCCGTAACGCTTCGACCGGATCGATCTTAGTCGCCCTCCTCGCCGGAAGATAACTGGCAAGCGCCGCGGCGAAGATCAAAGCAACCGCCATCGCCACGTAGGTGAGCGGATCCGATGGGCTGACCGAAAATAGCAGCGATCGCATCAGTGGCGCCAAGACCAGCGCTGCGACGAGCCCGCATGCGCAGCCGATCGCCGATAGAATCAACCCGCTGCGGACGAAAGCAGTTGTGACCTGTGCAATCGGTGCACCGAGGGCAAGCCGGATTCCGATCTCGCGCGTGCGCTGCGAAACTGAGTAAGAAATCACGCCATAGATTCCCACTATCCCCAGCAACAGCGCCATCCCACCGGCGATCGCGAGCATGATCAGCGTGAACGAGGTGCGCGCGAGTGAGCGGTTATACAGCGCCTCCACCGTTTCCACATTTGCCAGCGGAAGATTAGCGTCTATGCTCCAGATTGCGTTGCGCAATTCGTCCCGAAAGGAAAGGGAACCAGCGCGCGGTGTACGAATCACAAACGCGACGGACCGTTGGACATTCACCGGAGCCGCTTCAAACTTCTTCTGAAAGAGCGGCCAATACACAATTGTCGGAGCCTTTTTGTCAACCCCGTCCGTGTGCTCATCGCTAACCACGCCGATCACTTCGCACCAGTCGTCTTTTAGGTTTACTCGAATGCGCTTTCCAATAGCTGCTTGGGGCGAGCCCCACATCTCGCGCGCCGTATTTTCGGACACAAGGGCAACAGGACGTTGATTGTCGATTTCTGCCCACGTCAGATCGCGGCCCGCGAGCATTCGCTGTCCCATTGTCTTGAAGTAGCCCGGCGCAATCCATTTAAAACGGCGCAGCGGCGCAAGAGTGCCCTCGCGATAACTCTTATCTTCGGCGTATACGGGATCGTTCGCCTCGTAGCCGCCCATCGTAACCGATGAGGTAATAGAGGCGGACCTCACACCATTGATGGCCGAGATTTTAGCGAGCATTGCCTGTTCCATGCGCATCACGCGCTCCGGCTCTTTCACTTGTTCATCCGGAATTGCAATCCTTACAGTTTGAATTTGGGCAGGATTGGTGAATCCCGGATCGACGTCGTGTAGATTGCGGAACGTGCGGATCATGAGCCCCGACGTCACAAGCAGGATAAGCGCGAGCGCCACCTGAACGACAACAAGCAGGCTTCGGACCCGATGTCTATCCCTGCTAGGGCTCATCGATCGCCCGCCGCCGCGAAGCGCATCAGCGATGTGCGGCTTGCCGTAGCGCGCAACGGGGATCAAACCAAAGAGCACGCTCACGGTTATTGAAGTGGCCATGGCGAACAGCAGCACCCAGGCATCGATATGGATGTTATGAGCGCGAGGCAGGCGTACCAAGTCGGACGCCAAAAGCAGCTTAAGCGCAGTCCAGGATAAGCCGAGTCCCACTACTCCGCCAACCAGCCCGAGCGTGACGCTTTCAAAGAGGAGTTCGCGCGCAATGCGCGTCCATGCCGCCCCAAGTGCAGCGCGAATGGCAAGTTCCTGTTGCCGTGTCTCTGCCCGAACCAAAAGCAGGTTCGCAACATTGGCACAGGCAATCAGCAGAACGATCCCCACTGTCGCCATCAGAACCCAGAGCATATTGCCGATATCGCCCACCAAGTCGTCTTTCAACAGCCTGAAATTGGGCGCGATACGGGCATCTTCAAACATTTTGACCGTGTAACCCGCAGGCGGGGGAAACCGCTGCAATACCAAAGGCAGCATGCGGGCGAGATCCGCATCCGCTTGCTTCAAGGTTACGCCGGGCTTAAGCCGTCCGACGCCCAGGTAAGAGAACACTCCGAGATTCGTTTTGGCGGGGTCGAAGCGCAGTGGAATGAGCAGGTCGGCCTTTTGATCCATAAATTGAAACGAGGGTGGCAGGAGGCCGATTATGGAAACCGGGTTACCCTCAATCAGAAGCCGCCGGCCGAGCACCGAATGATCGCCGCCGAAATGCGATCGCCAGTAGCCGTCGGAGAGCATCACCGTGCGTGTGCCCTTCGGATCATCGTCAGCCGCGGTGAATAGGCGGCCCAGTTGAGGTTTCACGCCGAGAATGGGAAGCAACTCATGCGAGGCGAAAATGGCGGAGACCTGTTCCGGTTGTCCGTTGCCCGTAATGCTTGTGGTGCCGCTCGTCCAAATACTGACGGCTTGAAACGCGCGGCTATCATCGGCCATCGTGAAATAGACCGAAGGACCCATATTCAGGTCCTCTATCTTGACACCGGGCGCCGTCATCCACAACGAAACCAACTGCTCGGGATGCGCATAGGGCAAAGGCTTCAACAGCACGCCGTTGATCACGCTGAAAATGGCGGTTGTGGCTCCCAGCCCTAGTGCGAGAGTCCCGATGCTTACCAGCGTGAAACCTGGAGTAGCTCGCAAGCGCCGCAGCGTATAACGCATTTCCTGAAGCATTCCGCTGACAAGGTTTTCCCACCCATACGACCGCACCTGTTCGCGAAGTGCCGTCGTACTGCCGACGCGAATGCGGGCAGCGCGAGCAGCATCGTGCGCCGTTAATCCGCGCGCTTCAAAGGCGGCTTTCGCCTCGGCGAAGAAGCTGTCGACCTCATCGGCAATATCTTCATCGGCATATTTCCGCCGAAGCAGATTCCGCAGGCCACGCACCAGTTGTCGCGCGATCGACATGACTTTAAGCCTGCGCCTTGAGTAATCGCGAAATCGCGTCCGAGCGCCGCTGCCAGTCGGCTGCTTCACTTTGGAGCTGTTTCCTGCCCGCCGTCGTCAGCCGGTAGATTTTGGCGCGCCGCGAATTCTCCGTCACGCGCCATTCGGAATCCAGCCAGCCGTTCCGTTCCAAGCGCTGCAGCGCGGTTAAAAGCGAGCCTGCGTTCACTTTGAAAACGTTTTGGGTGATTTGCTCGATCCGGCGGGCAATGCCGAAACCGTGCATAGGTTCCAGGCTCAGCGTCTTCAGGATCAGCATGTCCAGTGTCCCCTGGATCACATCCGTGTTGGTGTTGTTCATCCGGAAACGACTACAGAATACCCTGCTCTCCATCTGATCGTCAAGATATGAGCGTCAGGTTTACTGGGATTACAAATTCGGCCTTAACTTCGACCATAGAAGGGGGCGTTTCTGCCCTCGCCATGGTGGCCCCGGATTGCTCCTGTGTAACGGGCGATACGGAAATAATCGCGTTGGTCTTTCCCTCAGTGGACTTTTAAGTCGGGATTCAAGACACTGAACGGCAACAGTACGTTAAGGACGGATGGGATCGTGACCTAACCTGCCCTGCGACCATGGAAACTGCTCTTTCCGATCATTCCTCATCAGGCTCGATGCCAATATGATGATTTGTTCGTTATCTGTACGCTGATATGGCCAAGTAAGAATTGGATTTGTCCAACTCCTCGCCCGCTTCGGATGAGCGTCTATCATTTCAATGTCCCGAAACCGGGTCTCCCGATCACAAGATAGGGGGAAACACGTTCGGGATGGCGACGATCTCTGAGAGCAGCCGGGACCCTCGGTGGTGTTTATCGGCGGCAAACAAACACCTTGAGCCTCGACCTATCAAGTTGTATGCTGAATGGTAGAAGGTTGAGGCATTGACGTCACGTTTCCCCATTCCACAAGGCACACTGGACATGCTGATTCTCCAGATTGTTTCGCTCGAGCCTATTCACGGCTACGGCATCGCCCAACGATTGGAGCAAATCTCTCGGTCGGTGGTGCAAGTAAATCAAGGCTCCCTTTATCCCGCGCTCCACAGGCTGGAGCAAAAGGGTTGGCTAAAGGCTGAATGGAAGCAATCAGAAACGGGACGGGAAGCCAAATTCTACTCGTTGACAGCTTGCGGGCGAACGCAGCTCGTCGCCGAAAAAGAAAGCTGGGCGCGCTTGGCGGGAGCGGTTCGACTCATTTTCAATGAAGGCACAAGATCATGAAACTGGCGAACTGGTTCCGTCGCAAAAAGCTGGAAACCGGCCTGGAGCGCGAGTTGCGCTACCATCTCGACCGTCGAATCAGCGATCTGGAAAGATCTGGCCTGCCAACCGGCGAAGCCCGCAGAACAGCCATGCTGGAGTTCGGCGGCTTCACGCAGATTCAGGAGGAAGTGCGAGACATCTGGCTCGCTCGTTGGCTGCGCGATTTCCTATACGATGTCCGCTTCTCCGCACGTTCTTTTCTCCGGAACCCCTCATTCACAATCACGGCCGTGCTCTCGCTCATGCTCGGCATCGGAGCCACAACGGCCATCTACTCGCTGGTGGATCAGGTGCTGCTGCACGCGCTTCCAGTACATCAGCCGGAACGCCTTGTTCTAATTGACTGGAAGGGTGATCAGGTTGCCAATGGGTTCGGCAGTTGGAATCTGATGTCGTATCCGATCTGCCGTGATCTGGATCAGCAGAAGCAGGTCTTCGATGGCGTATTCTGCCGCGCTCTTACCACCATAAATCTCTCAAGCGGCGGCGATTATCGCGCCGCGACCGCAGAAATCGTCTCCGGTAACTACTTTTCCGTGCTTGGAGTCGGGCCGGCGTTGGGGCAGGTCCTGACGAGTGATGATGACGCGAAGCCGAACACCAATGCGGTGGCCGTCATTTCGTACGACTTTTGGAAGACGCAACTCGGAGGAGCCTCCGACGTGGTT
Organism: Bryobacterales bacterium KBS 96; assembly: GCA_000381625.1. GTDB lineage: Bacteria > Acidobacteriota > Terriglobia > Bryobacterales > Bryobacteraceae > KBS-96. The sequence continues at coordinate 1,905,871 of KB906767.1, read as the reverse complement.
GGCCGAAAGGTGCTGGTAAATCATCATCCGCTGACGGTGATCGGCGTGGCTGCTGCAACGTTCCGCGGCATCGACGTTGGCGAGGTGCCATCGCTCTGGATTCCTGCGTCGATGTCGACGGCGATCATTCCTGGGCTCAAGGATCTTCACGATCGCCGGACTCGCTGGATGCAGGTGCTCGGCCGCTTGCCACAAGGCATGACCTTGCGAAAAGCTCAGGCCGGATTGCAGCCGTGGTTCAAAGCGATGCTGAAAGAGGATATGCGCCGCGCGGGGTTTCCCGTCATCACGCCGGAGCGCCTCCAGACATACCTTAATTCGTCGCTCGTGCTCACCGCGGCGCCGCAAGGCCATTCCGGATTAAGGCGCCGGCTCCTGGAGCCGTTGTGGGTGCTATTCGCTCTGACGGTAGTATTGCTCGGCTTGGCCTGTTTGAACGTCTCCGGTCTGTTCCTGGCGCGCGGGTCAGCGCGCGACCGCGAAGTTGGCACCAGGCTGGCTCTAGGCGCTTCGCGCGGGCGGCTCGGGCGGCAGCTTCTTGCCGATAGTCTGCTGATCGGCCTTGCGGGCGGCGTGCTTGGGACAGCAGCCGCGCCGCTTGCTGTGCAAGCTCTGATCGCGTTCCTTCCCCGCGATAATGCCGGTACTGCTTTACGCGCCAGCATCGACTCGCGTCTCTTGCTCTTCGCGCTCGCTGCAAGTGTCACGGCGGGCATTTTGAGCGGTCTCGCACCCGCCTGGCAGTCAGGGCGGCGCTCGCTTGTATCCTCGCTCCGGGAGCGAGGCGGCACGGCATTGGGCGGCGTCCGCCTTCGAAAAGCGATTGTCACCGCGCAAGTTGCTCTGACCTTGACGCTTCTCGCTGGAGCAACCCTGTTTATTCGCACTCTCGATGCATTGATGGCGAAGGGGCCGGGCTTCGTAACCTCGGGCCTGGTCTCATTCGGAATCGACTGCCAGCGAAGCGGGTACTCGGAAGAACAGGGAAACCAAGTGATTCGCCGCATCGACGAAGCGATACGACACTCGGCGATCGTTCAGTCGTCCGCGGTTGCTCGGTTCGCATTGTTGACCGGCGGAAGCTGGAACAATCCAATGACGATCCTGGCGGGCAAAAGATTCTCCACGGAGGGCCGTGACATCAACCTGAACGCGGTTACGCCGGGATTTTTCCAAACCATGGGTATCAGAATCATTGCGGGACGTAATTTCGATGAACGTGACATTAGCGCACCGGGCGAGTCAGGCTGGCGGTCGGCAATCGTGAATGAAGCGTTCGTGAAGCGCTATTTGGGAGGGCGAAATCCCCTCGGGGTGAGAATCTGCCAGGGTTCCGGACCGGACGCGAGGCCGAATGTCGAAATCGTCGGCGTCATGTCCGATATCAGTTATCGGGGGCTTCGCGAGCGATCCGAGCAGGCCTATTTTCCCCTCGGAGGCGAAGGCGCAGCCACCTTTTATGTGAGAGTTCGCGGAAAACCGGAATCCTCCTTCCAGTCGCTTCGCGAGATTGTCCGTGGCATCGACCCCACATTACCCCTGAATAATTTGCGTACCGTGGACCAACAGGTCGATCGATCGTTGAATACTGAGCACATGCTGGCGTCGCTGACCGGCAGCTTCAGCGCACTTGCCTTGCTGCTCTCGCTGGTCGGCCTGTACGGGGTGATGTCTTTTGTCGTCACGCAACGTACGCGCGAGATCGGGATCAGGCTGGCGTTAGGGGCAACCCGCGGGACTGCTATTTGGCTGGTGCTTCGCGATGCGCTGGTAATGCTCCTTGTAGGAATCGGCATCGGTGTGGCATTTGTCTTGGCTTTGGGCCGGCTCGTAGAATCCCAGCTCTATGACGTAAAACCATCCGACCCGGCTGTAATCGCGATCGCTGTCCTGCTTCTTTTTTCGGCTGGACTGGGCGCCGCACTTATTCCCGCGCATCGCGCTTCGAGCGTAAACCCAACCGAAGCATTAAGGTTTGAGTAATTTATGCGCTTGCGGTAGGCCTCTTTGGCATAAGGTCCAAAACACGAAGAGCCGAACGCATTTGCGAACGGCTCGTTATCTAAACCACTTTAGAATGAATCTGGTGCGGAGAGGGGGACTTGAACCCCCACGGTGTTACCCGCTAGCACCTCAAGCTAGTGCGTCTGCCAATTCCGCCACCTCCGCAGGTGAACTCTACTTTTTAGGAGCCTGTTGAGCAGGCGCCGGATTGCTGCCCGTCCCGCCCTGCTGGCCGGACTGAGGTGTAGCCGGGGGAGCGGATTTCTTTGCAGGGGCGGTAGGCGTCGCTTTCAATCTGTTATCAAGAACGCTGCTCGGGGCTGCCGCGCCGTGTTGATTCCCGACGATCGTCAAGGCCAACGAAGTCACCATAAATGTGACCGCAGCCCAGGTCGTCACCTTCGAAAGCACCGTGGTCGAGCCGCGCGGTCCAAAGACCGTTTGTGAACCCATGCCGCCAAAAGCACCTGCCAAGTCAGCCGCCTGCCCGCTTTGCAAGAGAACAATAATCGTCAATACCAAACAGACAATGACGTGGATTGCCGTCAATACGTAAATCATTCGAACACTTAGTATACCAAGGCCGTTCCCCATCGAATGGAGAGGCTCCAAAGCCCTACACAATATTCCAGAGACCTCGTTTGATAATCTTTCCAAGGTATTGAGAGGAGATTTTGTGAGACTCATCCGAAGTGGTTTTATACTGGCGCTGCCGCTCGCGCTTGCCGGAACATTCTTCTATTGCAGCCAAACGGAGGCGAACGCGGCGACGCCGCCGGCGAAGAAGCATGTACTCGTGATCGGCCAAACAAAAGGTTTCGAGCACGATTCGGTGCCCGATGCCATGGCGACCATCTGGAAATTGGGGCACGATACGGGCCTTTGGGAAACCTATATACGAACCGATACCGAGCTTCTGACAAAGGGCAAAGTTGGGCCGAACGGCAAAAATCTGAACTATTTCGATGCCTTGGTCTTTGCAAGCACGACGGGTGAGTTGGACATGAGTGACCAGCAGAAGAAGGACATGATGTCTTTCATTCACGACGACGGGAAGGGATTCGTCGGCATTCATGCGGCTTTGGATACTAATTACAAGTGGCCGGAATATGGCGAAATGATTGGCGGCTGGTTCGACCAGCATCCCTGGCTTACCTTCAACGCGCCGATTATCAACGAGCAGCCTGACTTTCCCGCGGTGCGCCACTTCCCGAAGGAGTTCACGAAGCGGGATGAAATCTATCAACCGAAGGCCTGGTCTCGCGACAAAGTAAACGTCTTACTTCGGTTGGACGAGCGGAAGCTGGACTACAGCAATAATCCGCGTATCCATCGAACGGATAAAGATTTCGCAGTGGCGTGGTCCAAGATGTATGGGAATGGCCGCGTGTTTTATTCAACACTGGGACACACGACGGAATCGTGGGACGATCCGGACATCCAGAAGATGTATTTCGAAGCGCTTAAATGGGTGATGCATATGACGGAAGGCAGCACCCAGTCGCATCCGAAAACCCCGCCACCCGATTTCGGCAATGATTAACGAACAAGTTCCACTGGTGAAGCCGGGCGCTACCCGTAGGTCGATGCTGCGCGGGCTCGGCTTCGCTCCGCTTGTTTACGCCGCTGTACCGTCGCTAGCACAGGCGGAATCGCCGAGGCTTACGGCTGCGCAGTTGATCCAGCGAATCAAGGATCATGCTGGCGGCTCCTGGAACGGGCCGACGGTCGACACAATTAAAGCAGGTGACCCGAATACGGTTGTCACGGGGATTGCGACGACGTTTCTCGATACATACAGTGTGTTGGAGCGGACGGCAAAAGCCGGGAAGAACCTGATCGTCACGCACGAGCCGACCTTCTACAATCATCTGGACGAAACGAAAGGACTCGATGACGATCCTATCTTTCTGCAGAAGAAAACGTTCATCGAGAAGCACAAAATGGTCGTATGGCGGTTCCACGACCACTGGCATGCGCGCGGCCCGAATCCGGACGGCATTTTGGAGGGAATGACGGCCGCGCTTGGATGGAAGAGCTACCAAGACCCGCGCGATCCCATGCGTTTTGTGCTGCCCAAAACGAGGCTTGACGCGCTGGCCCGCGATATCCAGCGGCGGTTGGGGATTCGGACGCTTCGAGTAGTTGGAAAGCCTGAAATGGACGTAACGCAGATCGGTTTCCTGCCGGGTGCCTCTGGGCGTGAGCGGCAAATCGCCATGCTGGAGCAGAAGAATATAGAAGTCCTCGTGGCGGGCGAGGCCCGAGAGTGGGAAACGGTCGAATACGCGCGCGATGCCGCGGACGAAGGGCGGCCGAAGGCGCTGATTCTGCTCGGGCACGAGGCGTCGGAAGAAGCGGGCATGCAGTACTGCGCGGCGTGGCTGAAGACATTCATCCCGGAAGTGCCGATCGAATTTATAAAGGCGGGCGAACCATTTTGGCGGCCGGCTTGAAGGTGCGTCGCCAATGGCGCGGGATATCCTACAGGCCGCTAGCCGGCCAACCCCACGCTGACCAGTTCCTGGTTCACGCGCTTCAGTTGACCACAGGCAGCGAAAATGTCGCGGCCGCGAGGTTTGCGCAGGAAGCAGGGCATTGCCCGCCGGACGATCTCCTGGAAAGCATGGACTCGTTCGGGAGTGGGCGTGTCAAAGGGGATACCCGGTCCGGGATTCAGGGCGATTAGATTTACTTTTGCATTCAGATGGGCCAGCAGCTTCACGACCCGCCGTGCGTCCGCTTCCGAATCGTTGACGCCTTTTAGGAGAACGTATTCGAACGTCAGCTTCTCCCACGGCCGCAGCGGGTAATGGCGGCAAACTGCGATCAGGTCCTTCAGATGATATTTCCGTGTAATTGGCATCAACTCACGGCGCTGCTCCTCCGTCGAAGCATTCAACGAAATGGCTAGCTTCGGGCGAACCGGGGCCTTGCCGAGTTCCTCCATTTTGGGAACAATCCCAGCGGTTGAAACGGTAATGCGACGTGGCGAGAGCGCCACGCCTTCCCTTTCCGTCAGAAGGCGCGTGGCTTTCAGGACATTTTCGAGATTAAGGAGGGGTTCTCCCATGCCCATCATGACCACATTCAACCGGTTCTCCGCTGCTTTCAGCGAGTTTTCACGGGCGACGAGGAGCACCTGGCCGACTATTTCACCAGCCGTCAGATTTCGCTCGAGACCCATCAGGGCGGTGAGGCAAAATTTGCAATCGACGGGGCAGCCGACCTGGCTGGAGATGCAGATCGTGTCCCGCCCCTCTTCCGGCATCAAGACGCTCTCCACTGTTCTGTTGTCCGCCAAACGCAGCAGGTAGCGTTGCGTACCATCGGTCGAGCGGTAGCGCTTCTCAATGGCGGGCAGACCCATTTGAAAACGCGTAAGTAGTTGTTGCCGAAAGACTTGTGGCAAAGTTGAAATCTGAGATAAATCCGCCACCTGTTGCCGATAGAGCGCGTCAAATACTTGTCGGGCGCGGAACGAAGGTTGTTCCGGACCGAGTGCGTCTCGCAGATCCGAAAGTTCCATTCCGATCAAGGGGGATATCGCATTCTTGCCCTTAAGTACTTGCATTATCTGGATTTAGTGTAGCGCGTTACACTGATAGAGAGGATTCCTGGATTCATGAACGTTAGCAATCAATACAACTCTGCCAAGAGGAGATGGCCAGGAGTCGCTTCCGCCGTGGAGACGGCTGCCATCGACCGCATATCCATGCCGAGAGATATAGAAACCGCAAAACTCGACAATGGATTGCGCATCGTTACCGAAACCATGCCTTCGGTGCGTTCGGTTTCGCTTGGTATTTGGATCGGCACTGGTTCCCGCGTGGAGCAAGGCGCTGAGAACGGCCTTTCCCATTTTATCGAGCATATGGTCTTCAAGGGTACGGAAAACCGGAGCGCAGAAGACATCGCACGTGCGGTTGATTCGATCGGGGGCGGATTGGATGCATTCACCAGTAAAGAATTGGTGAGTTTTAATACAAAAGTCCTCGATGAGCACCTGCCAATCGCACTCGATGTCCTATCGGACATGGTGCTGAATCCACTGTTTCGGGAAGACGATATCGAAAAGGAAAAGGGCGTTATTCTCGAGGAAATCAAGAGCGAGGCCGACCAGCCAGAGTTCGTGCTTCATGAGATGTTCATCAGTAACTTCTGGAAAGAGCATGGCCTTGGCAAACCGATTCTGGGAACGCGGGATACGGTGAAGCAGTATACGCCCGGCATGCTGCACGACTTTTACAACCGCAACTACTCGCCCAAAAACATTCTGATTACCGCCGCGGGCAGTTTGAATCACGAGCAATTGGTTTCGCTAGTGAGGGACCGTTTCGCGGACCTGCGTGAGCGGGGAGTGTTGCCAGTCAGCGAGGCTCCCGTCTCATCCGCCCCGGTCGTGCTCAAGAACAAAGAATCGCTCGAACAGGTCCATATCGCACTGGGAGTCCCGGCGTATCCGCTGGCGCATGCTCGACGGTTCCCCCTTTATATTCTCAACACCGTTCTGGGCGGCGGAATGAGTTCGCGCCTGTTCCAGAACATACGTGAGAAGCTTGGCCTCGTGTATGCGGTCTATTCCGAACTTAATTTGTTCAGCGACACAGGTTGCCTTAGCATCTACGCAGGCACCGGTATCGATTCCGCCCGCCAGGTGGTTACCTCCATCATGGAAGAAATTGTGGATCTAAAGAATAATCTGATCGGTGGAGAAGAACTGCGACGGGCCAAGGATCATCTGAAGGGCTCTCTGATGCTGAGTCTGGAGTCAACCTCAAGCCGCATGTCGAATCTCGCGCGGCAGGAACTCTACTTTCCACGTTTCCTGAGCTTTGACGAGATGCTGGAATCGATTGAGGCTGTCACTCGCGATCAGGTTCAGCAGATTGCACAGGAATTTTTCGACTCCGAAAAAATTGCGCTAGCCATGCTTGGGCGGATAAAAGGAATGGAAATCACCCGAGAGACTTTGGCGTGTTAGTTCGCAGCCGCGAAACTCGGTAGCTGAACCTCCGTTCACAGGAATTCGGCTGAATTCTTCGTATTGCCTCTGCCAAGATAACTCTTTCCCTTCCAATGGATTAGCCATCGATCCAAGCCGTCCGTGAATGCTGGAAGTGTGCGTCGAAGCGCGCCCCCCCGCTACACTCCAAGGCGGAGGATTCGATTACACGATGCGATCGAACACGCTACGGTCCCGGCGAGGGAATCTCCCGCGGGAACCAGATGAACTGACTGCGCGGTTGAGCCAGCTTCTGGTCGGGCAGACCGATGCGATTGAAACAATCGTTCCGTACGTTCAAATGCACCAGGCCGGTTTATCGCCGGAGGCGCGTCCGATTGGCGTTTTTTTACTCCTTGGCCCTACCGGCACCGGGAAAACGCGAACGGTGGAGGTCCTTGCCGAAGTGCTCCACGGGTCGAGCAAGAATTTGCTCAAGGTAGACTGCGGCGAGTTTCAGATGGAGCATGAGGTGGCGAAGCTCGTGGGCGCGCCTCCCGGATACCTGGGGCACCGGGAAACTCAACCGATGCTGACGCAGGCCAAGCTGAATGCGGCCGCCAGCGAGAGCAGCGACATCTCGATACTTCTCTTCGATGAAATCGAGAAAGCCGCGCCCTCGATGACCCGCCTGCTTTTGGGAATCCTGGATAAAGCGGCCTTGCGGCTCGGCGATAATTCCACGGTCAATTTCGAGAAGACAATGATTTTCCTCACCAGCAATTTGGGAGGGAAATCCATCCAGCGCGCTACGAAACCCGATTTCGGGTTCGAATCGATGGTCCCGCCGGAAGCCGAAGCGGAACCGGCCAAGTTAAAGAGCATCGGCATGGCGGCAGTGCGGCAGAAATTCTCCCCGGAGTTCGTGAATCGCATCGACTCCGTGATTACGTATAGCACGCTGACGCGACAGGCCTGCTCCGAAATTCTCGATCAAATCATGCAAAACTTTGCCCGGTTGATTTTCCAGCGCCTTGGCGCTCACTCATTCCGGATTTCCTATACGCCGTCGGGGCGGAATTTGCTGCTTGATCGGGGCGTCAGCGTTGAATTTGGCGCCCGCGAATTGAAACGCACGGTGCAGCGCAGTTTCATGCAGCCGGTCGCCGCTCTGGTCGCCAAGGGGCGGATTCCGCCCGGAACAACGGTTGTGCTGGATGGCAGGGGCGGGGAATTCAAGCTCTATCTGAAGCAGTAGAGGCATGCGGCCCTGGCGGTGGGTTCCCGGCCCAATCGGCTGATTGAGTGATGGTCATGGAATCGGGAAAGCGGAGCACCAGTGTGAACCGGACGCGGCCACCCAGAGGAGTGTACGCGGCAGCCCCCGATTTTAGCTCTGCCGGTGAAAGGCGAACTTCGCGGCTAAGATTCCCATCGTCGACGATCAGGCTGGCCGACGTTACTTGCTCCGAATCGGACAGTCGGGTATGCCAGTGGACTTCGATCATCTGGGCGCTGCCTTTAGATGAAAGCCGAAGTTGGGGGCCGCGGAAGAGCGTTGAAGCCGTAAGGGGCGCCCAGAGAGTAAACAACAGGCACAGCGCGAAGCACGAGAGGGCCAACGGGAGCAGGATCGATCGGTAGGCAAGAAGGTCGCGCCAGATCGAGACAAACGCTGCGATCATCGCAAGCCGAAGACGGTGAAACACCGTGAATCTGAGCCGGAAGCGTAAGCGGCCATCACGTTGGGACAGGCCGATAGCGGACGATAAGTCCTGAATTTTCCAGGGGGAGCCTGGCGACTTGTACCGCTGAGGTGGCTCTGGTCGCGGCCCGAGCGTTGGCGTACTACGAACAGCTTGCACGGGTATCGCGGCGTCCGACAACTCTCCTGAATCGAATCGGAATTCCGTGTAGGCCGGACCAGCTTGCATACGGCGGCGCTCGTCTTGCACGAAGAACGCAGCCGTCGGAGCATGATTCGCTCGTATGAGGAGCGCCACATGAAATGCGTGGCGGAATTCGCGTTCGAGCAGTTCGCGATCGGATGCGGAAAGAACGAGCGGGCCGCCGCGGGCATGCGTGCGAAAGAAACCCAGCACAGTCCGCGTACGCGTGATCAGGTTGCGCCGGATAGAGGAAAGCTGGATGCGTTCTTCCGGCGTCAACTCGAACAGTGGATTGCCGGAGGTTCGATGGGCCAGCCAGACGATATCGTCAATTCGCAGCGTCGGCTTGGCAGCCTTGGCATATTCGCCGATCAGAAGTCCGCCGAATTCTTCCGACTCCGATTGCCGGTCCGGAATGCCGGTGAGAAGGCGATCCGCAAGCCCTGTTTCCAGTTCGACCACATACGGTGATTGCAGGTCTGCCCAACGGCAGTAACTCAGCGCCTGCCCACCACCGGGCAGGCGGTTGTCGACATCGTCATCCCGCACAGTCTTCAAATGTCTCTTGAGTTTACGATACACACCTTCGCCGCCTGGCGCTAGCGCCGGGGCCACGCGATGCCTCGCTGTTTCAGGAAATCGCCCTCCTCACGGCGGCGGCTCATTATCGAACAATTCCAGAATGCGCTCCGGTAGCTTCCGTGCGCCGCAGGCAAGTCGTGGTCTGATGGCGGAACGCCCCGTACAGGTCGGAACTAAAGGTCTTAGCAGCCAGGCCGATTGCGTGTTTTGCCCGATTACTCCGGCACCCGATCATTTCCGATCAACGCTAATGGTTTTTCCAAGCCCGACCAACTGCGCGCGGACACGATCGGTAAATACTGGCCGACTACTCGCGTTCGTAATCCCACATTCCGGATTGCGACGACTCAGGTTCGTACGCAAGAAGAGCTCTGTTGACTACTTACCCCGCGGGCAAGGAACTCGCTGTTTATGGTCGTCGTACTTCTACACAGGAAGGTCTACCATATTCTTGTCGTGGGGGTTTCACCGTATGAAGCAAGGCCATGCTGCACTCCGACGTTCCCGGCTAATGCTTCTGGAGATATGAAATGCTCGAACGCATTGCCGAAACATCACCGCGCTTCAAGGGCAGGATGGCCGGTGTCTTTCAAGGGCTCGAAGGCCTGACATTTACATTCGGCCAGGTAATCGTACTCGGAAAGCTTGTTGTTTTTCACGACGCTTCGGCGACAGCGGCCAATATCCTCGGACACCAGCCGTTGTTCCGGTTGGGGTTCGCGTCTTGCGTGATGGGCGTCGCATTCCACATCGTATGGGGGTTTCTCTTCTATGAGTTGTTCAAAGTTGTGAACAGACGGCTCTCTTTGCTTGCAGCCTTCGTTGTTCTTGTCGCCTGCGCCGTCCAGGCGGTTACGACCTTGTTGTACATCGCCCCTTTATCGATCCTGACCGGCGGAGCCTCCGTGAGCGCTTTTTCTGTGCCCCAGCTGCAGATGCTTGCGCTCATTTTTTTCAGGTTGAATGGTTACGCCTTTGACATCTACCTGATCTTCTTTGGGCTTTGGTGCGTGTTGATCGGCTACCTCATTTTCAGGTCGGCCTTCCTGCCTCGAATTCTCGGTGTGCTGTTGGCCATTGATGGTTTAGGTTGGATGCTCTATTTATCACCGCCGCTAGCGGCCCATCTGTTCCCTCTGATCGCTACAGCCGCCGGCCTTGCGGAGATACCGCTAGAGTTGTGGCTCATCGTGGCCGGCGTAAATGCTCAACGATGGAGGGAGCAAGCCGCAGCGATGCCCAGATGAAACACTCCATATCCAGCCTAGAAGGCGCTCCCCGGGCCTCGAGGTGGCCTGTGAGGGTCGAATCACGGGGAACCAGGAAACTGGCATGTCCGCCGCATAGATCGCGAAATACGGCGATGTGTAGAGCAATCCATTTGTCCGAGAAATCGCCATTCCGGTGAATGAGCCACATTATCCGGTACTCGAATTACAAGAGTTTCGGCGCGGATTCGGTGATCCGCTGTAGCGAGCCGGAGAAAAAGTGAGGGGAAGACTCGATGATTGCGTTTTTTCGAGCACAATGCCGTTGAAATATAGCTTCCGGGTGGCCGACCACTCATCCCGAACCCTTTCAGTTCCAGTAACGAACTTTCCGGACACTCACTGGCGCTTCACATTTCAGCAACGCCCGTTTCTCGTCAACTTGCCGGCTTGAGGAAACCCAAAGCCTCGCCGACGCTCGGCGGCTAGTGTTTAGTGGCGCGCATCCTCATCGTGCCTTGCTCCCAAACGATGAAGCCCTTGCCGGAAGCCCTGTCTCTACGCTTTCGCGAGCACAAGATGGGTCGCGTATTCCGAAGTCTTGCTTCGGTTATGGAAAACCCCAACGCATGAAGGTCCAGACCATCGAACAGAAGTTCTCCTTGACCGAGAAGAACGGGTACCGACGCGATGTGGAGAGAGTCGATTAGGCCAGCTCTTAGATACTGCCGCACTGTGGCGACGCCGCCTCCGATCTTGACGTCTTTGCTGCCGGCAGCCTTCTTCGCAAGGACCAGCGCCTCCTCGAATCCGCCCGTCACAAAGGTGGTTCCCCCTTCCATCACCAGAGGTTCACGCTCGTAATGCGTGAGAACGAAGGTAGGTGCGTAGTACGGCGAATTGTCACCCCACCGGCCCTTCCATGAGTTGTCTTGCCATGGGCCGCACCGGACCGAACATGTTGCGGCCGAGGATGAAGGCGCCGAAGTCCTCCATCGCCTGGTGAGCGAACACATCGTCCACATCACCTGTGGTTCCCCCTCCCGCGCGTGCATGGAGCAAAAGCTCTTTGTGTGGAAGTACCACTGAAACATCTCCGTTCCCCGTTTACCCAGCGGATCGCTAAGGCTCTGTTCAATTCCAGCGTCGAAGCCGTCCAACACCAAATCCCGCGACTCGCACCTTTGACATCCGAATTCTCCCGCAATTTGGTTGTGCTGACTGGTTTTAGCTTTGGCCCCGAATCCGCGACAGCGTCAGCCAACCTCAACGGGCCCAAGAGTCTGCTCGCCGCCCACAATCCCGGCGATGATTTTTCATAACTCTGCTCTCGGCCGGTACTTCAGCGTGCAGTGAGCTTGCGCCGTCGCTGCTCGCTTGCCTTGATCATTTCAGCCAAGTCGGTAGTTGGACGTATCTCGAAAAGCGACCCGTACTTCAAAGCCGGATGCTGCGACATGAGCTGAACAGCATGATTCATGTCACGTGCCTCAAGCACGAGAATGCCGCCGAGTTGTTCCTTGGTTTCGGCATAGGGACCGTCGGTAGTCGCGACTTTGCCGTTCTTCCAATACAAGGTTAACGCGGTTTCATGAGGCTGAAGAGCTTCTCCGGCAGAAAAGTGCCCGTTCGCGCGCAAATGGTCGTCGTACTGAAAGCATTCATCGAACATTGCGTTTCGCTCGTCCTCGGTCATGCCCGCGTGCTTTTCCGGCTCGTAGTATCCCAAGCAGATGTATTTCATGTGTCTCTCCTTATGTTGGTTAACCAGGGGCGGAGCCCGCGCACTGGATTATTCACCCTATAGTCGCCAGGCGGAGCGGAAATCGACAGGGGGCCTAGTTTTTTATTTCAATTCCTCCAGCCGTCCCGAAAGGAAACGACGCTCCGGCTCCTGCCGAGCCAAGGCAAGCGCCTTCTCATACGAAGCCCGGGCCTCCGAAAGCCGCCCTAGCCTGCGACACAGATCGGCACGGGCGGAGTACGCGAGGGAATATTCGGTGAGTTCCCCGCGCACCAGAAGGTCATCGATGAGACAAAGCCCCTGCTCCGGCCCTTTGTACATGGCGATGGCAACGGCACGGTTGAGCTCCACGACCGGAGATGGCTGAATCCGAATCAGTCGGTTGTACAGTAGCGTGATCTGGCGCCAGTCCGTGGACGCCGCCGAGGAAGTCTCGGCGTGAACGGCCGCGATGGCCGCCTGCAGGGTGTAAGCACCGAAACTGCGCGATCGAAGAGCGCTCTCGGTGAGCGCGATGCCTTCGGCGATCTGATCTCGATTCCAAAGCGAGCGATCCTGCCGGTCCAGCAGGATCAGCTCTCCTTCTGGGGAGCTTCGAGCGGCGCGGCGCGATTCCTGCAACAGCATGAGCCCCAACAGGCCCATCACCTCGGGTTCCGGGAGAAGGTCGAGCAGCAGTCTACCGAGACGGATCGCCTCGCGGCTCAATCCAGCTCCTGTTGCTTCTGCTGAATAACCCGCATTGAAGACCAGGTACACAACCTGAAGTACGGCCCCCAACCTCGCCGATAACTCCTGCGACGCGGGCACTTGGTAAGGAATCGACTTATCGCGGATGGCAGCTTTCGCGCGAACGATGCGTTGAGCAAGCGTCGCCGATGTAACGAGAAATGCCCGGGCAATCTCCTCTGTCGTCAAACCGCAGACTTCACGCAGTGTGAGCGCAACCTGCCCCTCCGATGGCAGTGCAGGATGGCAGCAGGCAAAGATGAGACGAAGGCGATCGTCCTCCATCTCCTCTTCCTGAGGCGCCTCATTGACGCGCGCTTCGAGTTGGAGTGCCAGCTTACTCTGTGCGGCGTCGAAGCGTCCCCGCCGGCGCATCGCGTCGATAGCCTTGAATCGCCCAGCCGATATGAGCCAGGGGCGCGGTTTGTCCGGAAGGCCGGTCTGCGGCCACGTCTCCAGGGCGGCAGCGAAAGCCTCGTGCATGGCCTCTTCGGCGAGATCAAGATCGCCGAGCAGGCGCACCAGCGTACCCAGAATTCTGCCAGATTCTGACCGGTAAAGAGTCTCTATAGTCCTACTCAGATCTTCGGGCGCATTCGGCGACATGCATGTCAAACTAGCAAACGGACAGGCTCGACCCAACTTCACTTGCCTGTTTCTCGACCCATTTTCTAGCGATAGGCTAATCGTTGATTATGGGCAGCTTTGAACTAGCAAGCCAAAACAGATCTTAGTTAAAGGTCGCAGGGTCCTGCCATCCACTTTGACGAATTGTCGGCGTCGCGTCATTAATGAATTCCTCCTCCGCAAAGCCGCAAAGCAAACTCCAGCGCGTTACATGTCAAAGTGACGTTCGAGCCCGTTGGAGATAGCTCTAAATTTTGGCGACCAGATGGGAGTATCGCAGGATCTGCTCGGCATTCGATATGGGACCTGGAAGGTAGGATCGCGTGGTACACGGGCCTACCGGTTTACTGGGAATCCTCCGAGTTGCGCCAGAAGAGAGAGCGAATCCGTCACGCTCCAGCGCTCAACGCATTTCTGATCGATGAAGCGGAGAATGGTCATGCCTGGAAGGCGGACGGATCTACCGGTTGCATTCAGACCGAGGAAAGGAGCACGGTGCGTGCCTGTCATTATGAAGCGAAGAATCACCCGATCATTGATCTCGATCATTTCCTCGGCATTGACACGGGCGTCTGGAAACACGGCCCAGATTCCGGCATAGTATCGTTTCACACTGTCGAGGCCCGGTTCGATTCCGTCATAGCCGTGGAGCACGACATCCTCGGAGTACAGATCGAAATATGCGTCCCGGCGGGACGGCTCAGCAAAACACACGAGAGCATGTTCGACAGTTTCGCTGTGTGACATGCGTCCATCATATTCCGCTTGGACAATAAGGCCCTAGATGATCATCGAACAATCAACGGCGCCGGGTAGAGCGAACGAAATCCACTTGCCTGCGTAGTAGGCGACGAGTGCATGGACGGATGGCATTACGGTTCGATACTGATGCTGTCATTCACAGCTCCACGAATCCGCTGTTTGCAGCCGAGATAACGCTTGGTTGTTTGCACGGAAACATGCCCAAGCAGGAATTGAATCTGCTCCAACTCTCCTCCTGCAGAATGGCCAGGTTGGCGCACGAGCGCCGCAAGTCCTGAGGCCCGAGACCGGCAAAGCCGAATTTGGCGGCGTACGATTTCACTACATGCCACACTGCTCGCTCCGTCACGCCATCACCCCAGTAGTTCCCAGCCCGGCAGACGCAACGAAATACTTTCCCAGCATGAAGCTCGGCTGCACGAATCCACTCGTCTAATATCGTCATCCGAGAAAGGCCAGGAGAACCGGCGCGAGCGGTTCGACTTTTGCTGGTATCAGAATGCCCGTTCGAAAAATGGATTGCGGCCCATGCCACTGTATCGTGTAAGCCGTGCAAGAGAAACTACCGTCGGCAGCCTTCGCAGGGGATGTTTCGAGACGCTGGTCATAACCGAGACTTCCGTGAATGGAAAGGGTGGCGGCGCGAGGCACGTCGAAATCTCTAAGTCTCCCGCACTCGCATGAGGGAAATTTACGCACGACCTAGTTGGCCTTGTATCTGCATCACCGACGTTGGCCGTGAAAAGTAGGCAACTCTCTTTGCCACTGGCCAACTCCTGCCGACGTGCGATACATTGTCTTAGTCCTGCGGCACTTTCGCGGGGAGAAAATATGTCCAAATACTCACCTCTCACTCAACTTGAGCTAGAGGCCATCGGATTTTTGGAAGGTTTTGAGGTTCCCACTTGGAACGGACCTGCCCTTCCGCGCCCTGTAGGCCTGGAAGGAGTCGAAGAAGTCATCGACATCGTCGATAAACTCGTCGCGCGCAATCAGTACCTCATCCAAGCGAAAGATGGGCTCTCCATCGAGTACACGCTGCGTGACGTAACGGCCACCGCAGAGCGCTTCCTTTTTGGGACGGAAGATCAGGTGGAGGGGGCTGCGCTCTTACGGGCATTACTGACGTATGTCGAGTCATTTCTCAGCAGGCTGTTCTCAGACAGCTCGGATCGAGATCGTATCGCGTCGGCATTCTCGGAGTTCCGCGGAAGGTTGGAATTGCGTGCAGCTCGGCCGTTCATGAAACTTTCTAGTGCCGCTCCATCGGCGGCAAGTTCAACGGACAATTACTCCGCCTTCACACTCGAAAGTCCGGAGCAGTTTACGATCGGTTGGACGACGTTTCAGGATCTCTTCCGTCGCGGCTATCCCCATATCGACGAATACGTCAAGCCACTTAGCGATCCCGAGGCTGCGACGCGCGACTTCTGGCCGATGATTCGCAGCACTGCTCTCCCTTACAATCTTTTCGTTCTTCGAAAGCTGACTGCGGCCACGGTCGCAGATTACCGGACCAACTTCGGTATCGGGTGGCTCGGCGAGTATGACGATCTACTCAGCGCCGGAAACCTGTACGGGATCGACATGACGTTCTTTTCCGGTCTGGCGCCCGAAAATCTCAGCGACAACACTGTACGCTTCACGCCGAACAGCATGGTGCTATTGGCCATGGACGGGAAGAAGAATTTGACGCCTATTGCCGTCTATGTCGGCGATCCGCAAGATGTGAACAATTCCCAGACTTATACGCCAAAGTCACCGGCCTGGATCTACGCCCTCATCGCCGCCAAGACATCGATGACTGTTTATGGCATCTGGCTGGGCCACGTTTATACCCAGCACATTGTGACGGCTGCCATGTTAATGACCGCCCTCAACACCTTGCCACCAACGAATGTCATTTATCAGTTGTTCGCACCGCAATCCAACTATCTGGTCCCGTTCGACTTGGTTCTGATGCTCACATGGTCGTCTCTTTCGCCGCCCACCTCCATCAGCGATACAGGGAAATTTCTGTCTCTGTGCAATGCATTCTCCGCCGGTCACGACTTCTTTTCGACCGACCCGGCCAACATGCTCGCCACACTGAGCCCAGAGGATTTCACCGATGCCACTATCGACAAGGAAGCGTGGAATTTGTATCCGAACGTGCAGATCGTTCAGAAGATCTGGGCTACCGTAGCCGCTTATGTAGACGCCGTCGTTGATGCCGGGTATGCTAATGACGCTGCGGTCACGGCGGACAAGGATCTCGCGAGTTGGATCGGTAGCGCCAATACAACTGGGAACGTGGCCGGACTTCCTAAAATGAATTCGAAGGCAGCCCTAAAGGCGGTCGTTACCAGCGTCCTGTATCGAATTACATTCCACGGCATCGGGCGGCTCCGGAATGTTGGTGCGCCGGTTCCACCGTTCGCGCCAAATTATCCGCCGTGTCTCCAAAGCACCACCATTCCTGATCCGTCGACATCTGTACCTATGGGAGACCTGCTGAAATACCTTCCCAACATCGGCACGCTCGGCAGCTTAATTACCTTTTATTACATCTTTGCTTATAACGCTCCCTACGTGCCTTTGGTTCCTTACAAAGGCCCCGAGGATGAGTTGTTTTTTGATCCGGGCAAGTATGATGCGGCGAACCAGGCGCTCGTCGATTTTCGCAAAGCAATCGAAAGCTTTATTGCGGATCTCCAACCGGATTGGGTTCAGACAGGGCAGTGGCCGCGGAATATTGAGCTTTAGCAGCAACTTTCGCAGGCCATATTAGCGCCGGCGTTTCGGTCGGCCGGACTCAGAAATATGTGCGACGGCAGAGCAAAGCCATTAATTTACATGAGCCAAGCTCCCAGCCATCGCCCATTGATCTAACTTGCCGCGCGGCTGGGGTAGATCGTGATTAACGGCCATGTGTAGATCTACCGTTCGCGACTACTCAGGAGCGAACCCGAACTGGGTGCGCGCAGCGGGATGCCGCGCCTCAAACTTATGACCGATCGCAGCGGTCTTGCTTTACGAACAGTGATATCGTAGCTGTTGTTTTTCTCAGGACTCGGTGTTGCCGGTGAACCGTCAGGAATGTTCGCCCAATCATCATAAGGTGTCTCGCATGCCGACACGATCTTCCGTTAACGTATCTCGCCCGCTGCCTCGTCACGTTGCGGTCATCGGGGCCGCTGGTGGTCTCGGCCAGGGCATTCTCAGTGTGTGCCGGGGAGAGAACATCGACTTCACGGCAATTGTTCGTTCGCGGCCGGAGCGCGTCACAGACGTGCCGGGCAAGTCTCGCGTTGTCGTTGTCGCGTCTCTTGCCGACCGCGCTGCGCTCACAGCGGCGTTTTCGGGGGCAGACACCGTCATCGCGGCGATCGGCGTGACGCGAGCAAGCAACGACCGCTCAGCCCTGCTCTCCGCTAATATGGCCACCGTTGAGGCTTCGATGACCGCCTCCGGCGTCGACCGGATCTTTGTGATCAACACGCTTCTCGCCGCAGCGCCTGGCAAGTCTGCGAGCCATGCCATGCGCTTCTTCTCGTGGTTTCCCGGTACCATTGGGCGCGGGGCCGCCGAACAGCAAGCCGTAGTCAATGCTCTGGGTCGCGGCGCGTTCTCTACGCTACGCTGGACACTTGTCCGCGCGGGGGTCAATTCCCGCGGTAAAGACGAGCGGCCTGTGGCTTCGGCGGAGTGGGACGGCACTCTCAACTCCTGGTGGCCCGTCTCCTATCGGGCTATGGGCCGGTGGATGCTGGAGGAACATGTCGCGAATGAGTTTGTCCGTGCCGCACCGGTTGTGTCGCGGCGCCGGAAGTGAACCACGATAGCACTTCACTAACGGCCATGGGTAGATCTACCGTTGGCGACTACCTGCGAGTAGTTTCAAAAGGCTAGACCGGCAGACTTGACGACGTTTCCAAGTGGATGACTCTACGCTGGCGGTTAGCCGGACCAATCCGATGAGTCACATCCCACGAATTGTACCGAAGCGACCTATGCCGTGGGGCGGTCCGGCTGACATTGCGCCGCCGATGCATTCTCCTCTTGACAATCTGTATGAACGAGTCTACTCTAGATTGTCTGGGGGAGGAGGCGAACATATTCGTGCCCAAGAAAACTCCCGTTGCAGATGCCCAGGTTCGGAAATCCGGCGAACTAGTGCAGGGAAAGCTGGAGATGCTCATTCTGAAGACCCTGGCTCTTGAGCCGATGCATGGCTACGGCGTAGCTTTGCGCATCGAGCAGATCAGCAACGGAGTCTTCCGCGTGAATGCCGGATCCCTTCTGCCTGCCCTAAGCCGCATGGAACGGGGTGGCCACGTCAGATCCGAGTGGCGGGAAACCGAGAATAGCCGTCGCGCGAAGTACTACTCGCTTACGGCGAGCGGGCGAAAAGCTCTAACCGCCGAGACGGAACAGTGGTATAGGCAGATCGCGGCGATAGCCCGCATTCTTGAGGCTTAGGAATTAAATGACTTGGCTCGGTTTTCTATCGGGTGTGAAAGCGCTCTTTAATCGGCAGCGAGCCAGAGCGGAAGTCGATGAAGAAATTGCGTCCTACATCGAAGCTGAAGCTGCGCATAGGCGAAGCCTTGGTATGACTCCCGAAGCCGCGCGCCGCGCTGCCTTGGTTGCAGCGGGGAGCCGAAGCGCGGTCAAGCAACAGGTCTGGAACTCACGATGGGAGTCCAGCATCGAGAATTTGTTGCAAGATCTCCGCTTGAGCGTTCGCAGACTCGCCAAAAGCCCCGGATTCACTTCGATCGCTCTGCTCTCTGTTGCATTGGGCATCGGCGCGAACACTGCCATTTTTACTCTGCTCGATCAGTTGCTGTTGCGGGAGCTGCCTGTGAAAAATCCGCAACAACTGGTCACGTTCGGAAATTCAGACAGCGAAGGCGTAGCTGGCGGTATTGATCTTGGCCAGTTCGGTTATTACCCCTGGTACTTCGCTCGGCAACTCGAAGAGAACCCCGGCCCCTTCCAGCGTATTGCGGCGTTTGCCAGCTTCTCGTATAAAGCGAGCGTCCGGCTGCCGGCGTCCGAAGGCGCTTCGGAACAAAGCAGATCGGCGATCGTAGCGCCGGTTAACGTGGTTTCCGGAAACTATTTTCGTGTCTTGGGCACGCAGCCCTTTCTGGGCCGTGCGATCGGTCCTTCAGATGCCGCGATCCCTGGAAGCGGAGCAGTTGTTGTTCTGAGTTACGATTTTTGGCGGCGCTCGCTTTCTTCCGATCCTAAGATTGTTGGAAAAACCATCATTCTCAATCGAGTTCCGTTCGCAGTTATTGGTGTTATGCCGAAATCATTTCAGGGCATCAAACTGGAACTCGAACCGACGGCGATGTGGGCGCCGGTCACGATGCAGCCCGCAATATTTCAACAGCCGTCTTTTTTAGCGCCCCATTCAGGACCTTACTTTCTTCACCTTTTCGGTCGGCTCAGCGCGGCGGCGGCAACGCATCGATCTGACTTTCTGCA
The DNA here is from genome assembly GCA_000381625.1 of Bryobacterales bacterium KBS 96. Classification (GTDB taxonomy): domain Bacteria; phylum Acidobacteriota; class Terriglobia; order Bryobacterales; family Bryobacteraceae; genus KBS-96. Next base: position 1,885,903 of record KB906767.1, on the reverse strand, counting down.
GGCGCAGGCTTGGCTGAATTACCAGATCCATACGGGAATCCGCGAGACAGACGGAACCACCAGAAATCTGGCCCGTGAGCAGGAGATCAACCGCGAGGTCGTGCCACTCGTCCCCGCGTCCCATGGCGTATCTTTGGTCCGCACGCAATACGCGGAGTCCTTGCGCATTCTGATGGCGGTCGTGGTACTGATTCTGCTGATCGCTTGCGCCAATCTGGCCAACCTCCTGCTGACACGAGCCGCGGCGGCCCAACGCGAGATCGCGACACGCCTCGCATTGGGGTCCAGCCGCGCCCGCATTGTCCGTCAGCACCTCACGGAAGCAACCCTGCTTTCTTTCACCGGTGGCTTGCTGGGCCTGGGAATCGCATTCCTGGCTACTCGAACCCTCATCGCGTTCATCAGCGCAGGAACATTCACGATCGCGCTCAGTCCAACGCCGAACATGGCAGTGGTGTCATTCGCGGTTGCCGTGTCTCTCGCAACCTCACTTGTGTTCGGCCTCGGCCCGGCTTTGTCCGCCAGCCGGTCTGGTAACACACTCAGCCTCGGGTTCAACACTCGTACAGCCCACGGTACGGCAGCTGGCTCTTCACGCTTTTGGCCGAAAGCGCTGGTGACCGCCCAAGTGGCTCTTTCTCTCGCGCTTCTGATTGGCGCCGGCTTCTTTCTTCGAAGTCTTCGCAATCTCCAGAACCAGGACTATGGATTCGAACGCACCAACCTAGTAATCGCCGACTTCGACGCAAGACTTGCCGGTTACAGGCCCAGCCAGACTGCTGCCCTGCATCAACGCCTCATCGAGCGCTTGTCCAGGATCCCCGGCGTACGGTCGGTCGCACTTGCGGCGACTCCGCCTATCAGTCCCGGAGGTTGGAGTTCGACCATTTCCCCGGCCGGCTACACTCCAGCGCCGAAAGAGAATATGGCCGCCAGCCTCAACCGCGTGTCGGCCAACTACTTCGATACGGTCGGAATTTCGGCCGTCGCGGGCCGCACCATCAATGGCACAGATACGGCCGACTCCGGCAAAGTAGCGGTCGTAAATCAAACGGTTGCCAAGCGTTACTATCCACATGGCAATGCCGTCGGCCGCTGGCTTACCCTCGACATTGATTCGGTCAAAGGGCCGTGGCGCATAGTAGGAGTCGTTCGCGACACGAAAGCGAGCGATCCCCGAAACACCGACCCGATACGGATGGTTTATATTCCTCTGGAGCAGATCGATCCTTTCCTTCCCGCGCCGCCGCCCTCGCAAGTTCAGGAACATACCGCGGCAGCACAGATACTGCGAGAAGAAAACCAGGATCGCTACGCCAACGTTGTGCTGGTCCGTACAACAGGGGATCCGAAGAGAATAGCCGGCGAATTGCAATCCGCTGTGGGCGAAGTCGATCGCAATCTGCCTCTTTTGCACGTCAGCACCATTCAGGAACAAGTCTCAAGCCTGATGACACACGATGAACTGATCTCGACACTAACGAGTCTTTTTTCCGGCCTGGCGTTGTTGCTCGCCGCCATTGGGTTGTACGGAGTCATGAGTCATAACGTGGTGCGACGTCGCAGCGAGATCGGCATTCGGCTCGCGGTTGGAGCACAGGCCACAGATATCAGATGGATGGTTCTGCGCGAGTCCATCGTTCTGTTACTCATCGGGATCGGCTTCGGAGCGCCACTTGCTGTAGGCTCTATTATGCTCGTGAAGCGGCAGTTCTTTTCCGTGAGCCCAGCGAATCCCGAAATCTTTTTGTGCGCGCTTGCGGTGGTCGCAGCGGTAACGGCATTAGCAGCCTGGTTACCAGCCAGACGGGCGAGTAACTTGGATCCGATGACAGCTCTTCGCGTGGACTAGAAAGCTCGGAAACGGAAGAGCCGAGCGGCCATTCGGTGACTTGGCTGGGATAGGTCGTGAGTAACGGCCTAGCGTTTACGAATCTTGGCTCACTTCTCGGCAAGTGGCGATTTCGGAAAAAGTCAGCACTTGTACGGCTCCGCCCCTTTCAATAACTTTCATCGCTTTGGGTGTGCGATTGCACATCCGCTGCAGTTCCAGTGCCCAGGTAGTCACTGGACGGCCACGGAAGGGCAGGCGCTTAAACCGCTGAAGAAATCGGGCCGGACCGGCGAACCCATTGGGTCGAGGATGAATTTCACAGTCGCCGGATGTCCGTTCGATGGAATGGTCACAGGGCCTGCGTTGGTGCGTACCGTGGATTCGAAGGTGTAAGTGGTCCCCTGCTGTTGCCAGTGTTCCGTTGAATCCAGCCAGCGAAAGAGCGACCAAAGCCCAGGCTGGCCCGTGGGGAAGTTGAATGCGGTTCCCTTGACGAATTGAACCTGCAGAGTGACATTCTGTACGTTGCCCGGCCACGTGAATTGCTGGAACGAGCCGCCGCCTTTCGGATATTTTGCGGACTGGCCGTCAATCTCGAGCGAGACGCCCTCGATATCGTCCGAAGCAGCGGGTTTGATGGCAAACGTGAAGCTAGGGCTTTGGGCGCCACTCCGGAACAGAGCGTCCGATACAACCGCCGCGCGGCTGAACCAATTCAGAAAAGCGCTCGTGACCGTCATAGTCTGTCCGGAGACGCGGACAAACTGGCTACCTTGGCGAACCATCAATTTCTGGAAGTTCTGATTATACGTTGCCCACAGCGCCCCATCCGGTTGCTTGAACATCGAAGCAACCTCCGAGAGCGTCGCGTCCAAGGGCGATTTGGGATTGAACGGGTACTTGATCAGAAGAGAGTGCATCTGCGCGCACAGCGCCTTGGCCTGCCCGTTCACGGCGTTTTTGTCGAGGCCGCCGACAAGCGCCGGGATGCTGGATATGGGCGCAAGCAGAATTCGAAACGTGTTCTCATCGACGTTTTGACCGTCACGGGGGAAGTTGCGATCGAGGTCTCGTGCGATCCCAGTGGCCTGTGAAGCGTCGGCAATCGTCTGCATCTTTGCCGAGTCGTTAGTTGGGTTCGCTGCAATCTGGCTGATGGACGTCTGCAGTCTTGTCAACGCGTCCATGTAAGGCGCATTTGCGGTCGAAGACGGTTTCTCCAGGCAACCCTGCGGCGGCGTGACGATCTGCGGGGGCTGGAATAGAGCGGCGATGTCCTTGTCGGGCACTGCCGTGTTCTGCGAGGCTACGCAAAGCACGAGCAAAAGCGGCGACCCGTTGCCGGTGAGGCGCGCCAGCTTATTGGCCGCGTCCTGAACGCTGTGATACGGGACTACGGAGGTCTCTTTGACGTAGTTGCGCCACGCATTGACGAATCCGTCTTGATAAAGCTTTTGCAACTCCTGAATCAATTCAGCTTTGTTCGGCGGAATATTAGACGCGGGGCCAAGCACCCATTCTTCGCCTCTTGAATATTTATCCGGATCTTGCAATTCCTTTTGGAAAGCGGCAAAACCTACCTTCGTGAAGGCGCCATCGACACGGTAGTTGTTGACGACAACGGCCGCCGAGCCAGGGAACTGCTGGTTGAAAATGATGGGCGGATTCTGTTTGGAAGCTTCGGCAAGCATTCCCTGATAGACGCGCTGCTGGTAGCCGAACGCATTCAGGTAGACTCGCGCGGATGCAACTGCTTCTTCGTTCGAACGAGCGAAATGCGGATACGGGTTGTAGTTCGCGAGATCTCCAGAATAGAAGTCGAATTGCTTCTGCGCGAGGCCGCGGCGCTGGTCGTCAATCTGCCGGCCATTCAGCCAATAGCGCATCAGGACTGGGCTTAGAAAATCGCGTGAGCTCTTCTCGTGATTTTGCGTGGTGATCAGGTAGGCTTTCAATGCGTCGTAGACGGCGCCGTAGTTTGCGATGTCATTCGATTTGGGAGGATTCGAGCACACCGCGATCAAGGTGTCCTGCGTCGGCGCAAGCAGGGCACGGCGGAACAAACCGTAGTAGACCTGCCGCAGCGGGTCGCGGATGGCATCGCCCGAGTAGAGTCCGAACCGTAAATGCAAGGGTTTGCCGGTCCGGTCGTATTCATCCAGCAGCGCGAGCTTTTCGCGCAGTTGCTCAAGCTGCTGCAAGGAGTCCAGAGAGGCCATTTGGGTGGATGGTAAACCTTGCGCCGGCATTATACGCGCCGCGCCCACGGAACCGGACACGAGTTCATGATTTCCGGTAAACGAGACTACCCATAAGATTGCCAACACCACAGCGATCGCAGCCGCGGCGGCCATCGCCGCGCGGCGCCAAAAGCTCACCTTCATGCTATGTTGTGCGACGCCTAGCGCCGGCTTGTCCGCGAGTATGAGCCCGCTGAACAGATGGCTGAGGAAGACCCACTGGGGCACCTTCCGGGACGAGCCTTGGGGCATGTCCATTAACGGCGTGGCGGCAGGCTGGCGGCCGAAGATGCGCGTGGCCCCCGCATCGAAAGCTGCCGGTTCCGGCTGGACCTGCGGAGCGGAGGGAGCTAAATCGCTGACGACGATGGGACGAACACCCGTGAAGAAGAAGCCGCGGAGGAATGGATTCGTCCGTAACTGGCTGGGACGGCAAACATCGACCAGGAAAGGAACCAGCAGCGAGCGGAGCTTGCCGAATTCGCGCGGAAATTCGTAAACGTTGGGTAGCTTCGCGCTATCGTTTTCGCGAGCAAGGAACGCGGTGCGCTTGTCTGCAAGCGAGTAATACAGCCGCTGGAACGCTTCATTGAGGCGGTGGGTCTGTTCTTCCGCGTAAACGCCGGATTGAGCCGGCTGTAAGGGCAGCGTGGCCCCGAAGGGTTCAGCGGCTTCGGCTTCCGTCAGGTTCTCCGCGAACTCGCGGAAATAGGGGATGCGATCCGATTTCGTGAAGAGGACGTAAACCGGAAATCCGGCGCCCAGTTCCTGCGCCAACTCCCCCAATATGGTCTGCATCTGGCGCGATTTCAGCGCGGCCGCTTCGGCCCCGCCCGCCTGCAGCAAGGTTTCGCAACTTAGAGCGATCACCGCGGCGCGGGGCGGGGGAGCGGCGCCTCCGAAAACTGAGCCAAGCGCGGCGGGTGCGAACTTGCGGAATAGCTTTCTTCTTGCGCCTTCATCGGCGACGATTTTGCCGGCCGGATCGATGAAGATCGTCCGCCGCGCAAACCAGACGTTCACCGCGCGTGTAGGCGTGACAGCGTTGTCCAGGTAGGCCTGACCGGCGACAAGCTCGGGTTCCAGGCCGGAGTGGGCCAGAACACTGGTCTTGGCCGCATTCGAATCACCCAACACAAAGATCGCCGGGAGCGCGGCGATGGTCGACCCCTTCATGAGATTGGCGGTCCGCAGCCGGTTGGATGCTTCGGTGAACGCGAAATCGATATCGGAAGCCGTTCCGGCGGCCGCAGGCGCGCCAGGGGAAGATGCCGCCGTCGGCTGCCTGCTCAGAAGTGTGTATCCCAGAAAACCGACGATTCCGAGCACCATCAGGCCGACCCGAAGAATCCACAACCCGGGGCTTGCCAGATGCAGCCATGTGCCCAGCAGCCACGATAGGACAAGCCAAACGATCAGTAATCCGATTGCGGCGACGATGCCTTTGGAGATTTTCATTGGCCGCTCCTAGAGGCCGATCCGGGATGCAATCGACTGCAATGTGCCTTCGCCCGCGCTAAGCGTCAGCAGGAATGCCACGAACAGACCAACCGCGATAGCCCAGCAGGCAATCGCCGTCCAACGTAGAGCGCCGAGCAGTCCGTCGCGTGGGCGGGAGATACGCGCCGCCGCCTGCTCCCATGGAGGAGAAAGCGGGCCGAGCGCGCCCCGTATGCGGCGGACTTTTGCTTCGATTTGGGCAACGATCGAGCGGACTTCAGCCATGCCGCTGGCGCTCAACCGGCCGCGAAAACCGAGCAGCAGGCAGAGTTGGTGGACTTCGAGGATATCGGCCAGGGGGTCCGAATCGGGTCGGCCCAAAAGGCGGTCCAAATTCCGGAAGAATATTTCCCCGGCCAACTGGACGCCAAACAGTTCCTCTTGCAGCGGCTTACGCGCCCAATCCCCGAAAACCGCGCTTTGCATGTTGAGAATGGATTCGTCGAGAAAGGCCACCGCGGCGAACACGGCAACCCGAACATCTTCGAGGTTGTAGCCGCGCCGCAAGGCTTCCTGTTCGGCCGCTTTTAGCGCGGTTCGGATCTGCGTCCGAAACGTTTCGGCGTCGTTGACCCGCTGGCGGTTGGCACGCAGCCGCTCAATCACGGTGAACACTTCCTGGAAAATCAACGCCAGGTTCTCCGCGCGAGGCGGGTGGGCTGCGGCAGCCGCGTTCGGCAATGGGGAGGACATGTTTCGTCTAGGATTCGAGCAGAATCAAAAGCTCCAGTGTGGCGTTCGGCAGATCGCCGGGCACGTAAATGCCGGCGCGCTTGGTATCGATGAGATGGTCCCAGCACGGCCCCGACCGGCTGATGGAGAAATACTGATTCTGGATTCGCGGCGAGATGGAAGCAGGTGGGCTCTGGACATGCGTGAGCGTCATGCCGGGCAGCGCGCGCCGGACCAGTTCAGGTACGAATCGTGCCGAGCAGAATTTGACGATGCGGGGCGCCAGCAGGATCAGTTCCGCTTCACCGACATTTGCGGCGATTGAGAAGAACCAGCGCGCGTTGCCAAAATAGCGGGAATCCGGCAGATCGCCTTCCCAGAAGTATTTGTCGCGTTGCTCGAGCTTTATGGAAACGCAGTTGGTCGGCACAACCAGCTCCAGGTGGCGCCGGATATGCTCGTCGAGTTCTCCGAAACAGGCCTCGAGATTCAGGTGATCGTAGACGGGCAATTCGCCCGGCAGGGAGCCGACGCCGAACGTACAGAGCGCTCCGCCCAACTTCAAATATTCGGTGAAGAGACGTTCCGGATGGCTTTGCGCGGTAAGGTATTCATGGCGCAGCGATGCAAGCGCCGTGTTGACGGCGTGGAGAAACCAGAAGCTCGCTACCTGTTGAGCGGAGGAGCCGGCGGACTGCTTATCGAATCCGGCGACGCGGCCCGTAAACGTCTGATTTTTCTGCTCTAGAATTTCAATGAGACGCCTCGTCAAGGCCATCAGCCGTGCGCTGGCGCTCATTCGTACGCATGGGGGAATGAAGTTTTCGTCGAAGATGTAATGTCCCAGGCCGTCTCTGAGCACTCTCGCCGCCGGGAGCAGTTCCAAGCCGTCCGTATTTTCGCCTTCGACCAGAAAACGAATATTCTTTCTGCCGAAACGTACAGATTTTTCGTCCTGGCCGGTCACCTCGTCAACGGTCGGCTTTTCTTCCGAGATATAGCGAATGCGGCCATTCGTCGATGAAGCATCCAGCGCGCAATTGCCGCCTGAATCGCTTTGAGAGGGGACCGCCAGATAAACCATGACCGAGTGCGCCGTGGGAGAGAAGAGGGCTTCCATGGGGCGGGCCAGCGGCGGCGCATCGGACGCCGGGATGTCGAACGCGAGGCCATCCGCGAAAATGCCCCTGGCATGAGTCAACACAAGCGTGCCGTTGCGAAGCGCCTCGTGATTCAGTTCCACTCCGAGAAATCCCCATGGCCGGTACCAAAGTGTGTCGGCGACGAATTGAACGGCGCCTTCAAAATAACGGCTCTGCGCTTGAAAATGATGCGGTCCGAGGTACATGCCTTCTGACCAGACGATTCTCGACAGGTTTCTCACTGTTTAAATGGCGGCCTTAGCTCTCGTTCAGGGCGATAAACGATTGTCTATCATAGTGCGCGCCTAATGCCAGCGCCGAAGCGTTTGGCATCTATATTGCACGGATCAGGCCAATAACCGGCAAACCGACTGGCGTGGGATTTCCCCCTGAATTTGCGACTTCGAGTAGAGTGTAAGTGATATCGGCGGAATTGAGGATTTTAGAACATGAGCGGCGGTGCATCGGATGGCGTTTCTCGGCGGTAAATACCTGCAACCAGAGCAGGTAATAACAGGTAATGTGCAGACGTTTCGCGCGCGCGAGGCAGCGACGGGACGCTCCGTTTTTGTGCATCGTATTGCCGAAACCGCACAACCGGAACAGGCGGCATTGCTAAAGCTGCTGTTATCTTGTTTGTACCGTTCATCCGCCGTGAAGGAACTGGTGCTCGACGTGCGTGAGGAAGGCGACCTCTGCTTCGTCGTGACCGAGAGTGTGCCGCAGTGCCTGCTGCTGCGCGAGTGGTTGCAATTTGAATCGGACCGTTCAGACCCCGGTACGAAGCCAGCCGGAGGAGGAACTCCGCTCCGCACCGGTTCGGACGCGCCTGTGCCGCAACGTTCTTCCGTTTCCGGGACGCCGCAGCGCCCGGAGCCGCGCTCGCAAGCGCGTCCAGCGCCGGGCGAATTCACAAGGATGTTTCAAGCACTAGACCCGTCAAAAGCGGAAACGGTCTCGCGGACGCCGCCGCCCGCACAGGCTCCCGTCCGGCCAGTAACGCCGATACCGCCTGATTCCGGGAAATCGAATAACAAGCTGGTATCCCCTGAAAAGCCGGAAATGCGGACGCCAGCTCCAGCGTCACCCGGCGAATTCACGCGCCTCTTTCAAGCCCCGGCTCAAATACCTCCGGCCAAAGCCCCTGAGGCGAGCAAGGACGCGCCTGCCGGTTCCTTGGGAATCGGCCACACTCCGCATATTCCGCCTTCCGGGGAGCCGTCAGTTGCCGATCCGCACGGCGGGCCGGGCGAGTTCACCCGCTTCTTCGGCGGTGGCTCTCCCGTGCCGAATCCGGAGGGCTTTTCGTTCCCGGCGGTTCAGCGGCCCATACCGCCTCAGAACACCGCCGCTCCGTCGCAATCGCCGGGCGAGTTCACGCAGCTATTCTCAGGCGAGACTCCGCCTCCTACCGCCCCGGCGCCGTACGCGGCCACTTCAGCCCCTCCTGAGTCGTTTCGCCGGCCGCATGTGGGCGGTTCAGGCGGCACTGCGGGCGAATTCACCCGTATTTTCGGGAGCGGGACGGAACGACCGTCGTCGCCGGGCGCCTCGAATAGCGCTGGCGAATACACGCAACTGTTCGGAACCAACGATCCTGCACCTGCGCCGCCGCCGGAGCAACCGGCTTTTGGCGCCGGTCCGAACGTATCTCCTCTGAATGAGCGGGGGCCATCGAGGCAGCCGCCAAAGCCGGCTCCGCAAGGCCCGAGCGAATTTACCCGCGTTGTGATGGGATCGGCGGCGGCTCCGGCGGAGCCGGTTCCCGCGGCAGCCGCGATGCCAACTGCTCCACCCTCGGCGAACGCCATGCCGGGATTACACGTGCCCGCCGCTCCCCCCGCCCCTTCTATTCCCGCTATGCCTCGCCCGGCCGTTCCGGCCGCTCCGGCTCCGGTTCTTCAACCTGGCAATAAGCCGAATAAAGCCTTGCTGCTGTTGTTTTTAATTCTGTTCCTGCTGGCCGTAGCGCTCGTTACAGCGATTGCCGTGACGGCGAAACACTAGCCCGCAGTTTTCGCGTAACCGGGCAACCCGCGCACCGGCGTGCGGCGGCTCCGTTTCCAGTTTGCCTTCACACAGAGCCGCCTTGCGTGAGCAAGCGGGTTTTTCCAAATAACCGGGCAACCCGCGCAGTAACGTGCGGCGGCTCCGCTTGGAGGTGCGTCGGTACGGAGCCGTCTTGCATGAGCAACTTACCGGCTCCGATCTCTCTCTACATTTTGGTCGTGTGAAGAACACTCATGGAGGCATTGGGAATGTTGCAGAGTCGGGGCGGCGGGCGCCGGCCGAGAGTACTGGTGCTTCGCGAAAAGGCTGCGCTGGCGGTGACCTTGACGTGGGTGGCCGGTTTCGTGGATGTGGTCGGATACGTTCTGTTTCGGGGCATTTACACCGCGAATATGAGCGGCAATACCATCGATGTGGGGAGGGCCTTACCAAATGCAACGATATTCCCAATGCTGCGGCACCTGAGCGCCATTCTGTTCTTCGTTGCTGGAATGATTGCAGGCAGGCTGGTGGTTGATTACGCCTCGCGGCATAATATACGAGCGATCGCCTCTCTGACTCTCGCAATCGAGGCGGCGATGCTCGCGGCATTGATGTACTGGGGTAGCGCGCATCAATATCCGGCGGAACCCTGGCCATTTTACGGATTGATAGGACTCGCCGCGTTAGCGATGGGTTTTCAAAACATCACCGTGAATCACGTGGGCGCGCTCACTGTCTATACCTGTTTCGTCACGGGAGCCCTTACGAAGTTCGCTCAATCGTTTTCCCGCTACCTCTTCTGGTTCCGCGACAGAACGGAACACAGGTTTAAGCAGCGAGTCTGGAAAGTAATGCGATTGTCGACTCGAAATGGCGGTTTTCAGGAGTCCTGCTATCTGGCGTGCGTGTGGTTAGCCTACGCAGGCGGGGCAGCCTCGGGCTGGTACGCCCGGCAGCATTGGGACCTATTCTCGTTAGCCGCGCCCGTGGGAGTTCTCGCTGCCGTCATCGTCATCGATCTGATTCGCCCCGTTTCCGTGGAACAAGAGAAGCAGGATTAGTAAGCCGCAATCGATCAATCTTTCGCTTTCTCATCTTTTCCGGCTTTTCCGGCGGATTCTTCCTGTTCCTCGACTTGCCGCGCAATCTCTTCGTCGTTCAATTCGTTCATCGCAACATAGCCTTCCAGCGAGTTGTTCGAGTTCGCAGCTTCCTGAAGACTTCTTGCGGTGTGGACGCCGGGGTGCGGATGCTCGACCAGATTTTCCGGTTTATCATGTTCCTTTTGTTCAGGCATTCGCTTTCTCCTGAATAGAGGACTGAGGTCTGGGCGCTTTGGTTTCGCGAGTTCCGCCGTACTCGCGATCGGCAAATCAGTCACTTACCGGGGAAAGGAAGCCACCCGCGGGTCATGTAATCGCCCAGCGTCAATGTGATCATGACAAGGAACCAGATGATGGCGGCGGCGATGATGAGCTTGATCAATTTGGTTTCATAAAAGGCATGCATCAGAAAGCCGGCCACCATCGAAGCCATGATCGCGGCGATCCCGATTTCAATCACGGTGCTCCACACTCCTAGATCCACAAATGCAATTAGCGTGGTCACCAGCGTCAGCCCGAGTAGCCCGAGCCACGCAAAGATGTATTTCTTTAGCGAAAGCGCCGGCTCGTTCATAGATGCAGCCCCGGAAGATAGAAGATTGCGTACAGAAAGATCCAGACGATGTCGACAAAATGCCAGTACAACCCGCCGAACAGAATAGGCGTGTGATATTCGGCGGTCATCGTGCCGATAATAGTGCGAAACAATAGCCCCGCAAGAATACCGATTCCAATAATCATGTGCACGGCATGAAGCCCGGTCATGATGAAGTAGAAGACAAAGAACATCTGAATACTGTTTGCATACGGGCTCGAATCGTTGAACCAGACTCCAGGAGCTTTGTGTTCTTGAAAGTGCTGATAGTACTCAGTAAATTTGAGGCCCAAGAATACCGCCCCGATGATCATAGTGAGAATAAGAAATAAGGCGATCAGCCGCCGGTTACCGGCTTGCGCGCTGTGTTCGGCGAAGCTCAGCATCAGGCTACTGGTCAGCAGAAGCGCGGTATTGATGGACCCGAGCATAATGTTCATATCGGCGCTTCCGATATCGAAAGCCTGGGGGTGGCTGGCGCGATACACGGTGTACGCTGTGAACAGCGCGCCGAACATCATGACCTCGTTCGCGAGAAAGATCCACATTCCGACGCTTGCGGTTTCGCGCTGCTGCGCAGGCGTCCTGAACTGCTCCCGGCAGGCGAGTGTGGCCGATTTAGACAAGTTGCAGCTCCTCTTTCATCGCCTCGTAGTCATACGGTCGCGGCGCCGTAACCACTGGAGTGACCTCGAAGTTATGCGCGGGCGGGGGCGAAGGAGTTTTCCATTCGAGACCTGTCGCTCGCCACGGGTTTGGTGTGGCATCTCTGCCGTAATACCAGGCCCATATTAAGTAACAAAGCGGCAAGACATATCCGACGCCCAATATGGTTGCGCCAGCGGTCGAAAGCACGTGAAGCATCTGGAACTCCTCCGGATATGCCGCGTAGCGCCGTGGCATCCCGAGGTAGCCAAGAACATACTGCGGAAAAAATGTCAGGTTAAATCCGATGAACACGATCGCCGCAGAAATCCTTGCAAGCCCCTCGGGATACATCTTTCCGCTGATTTTCGGCCACCAGTAATGCACTCCTCCCAGGAATGCCATTACCGTTCCGCCTACCATGATGTAGTGGAAATGAGCAATCACGAAGTAAGTGTCGTGCAGATGGACATCGAGTCCTAGCACGGCGAGCATTAGTCCCGTCATGCCGCCGATTGTGAATAGGCCAATGAATCCGATCGCGTATAACATGGGCGTATCCCACGATACAGATCCTTGATACATAGTTGCAGTCCAGTTAAAGACTTTTATCGCGGAAGGAACGGCCACGCAAAAGCTGAAAAAGGAAAAAGCCATGGCCACGTATACCGATTCACCAGCCACGAACATGTGATGGCCCCATACCAGAAAAGAGAGCGCCGCGATAGCGACGCTTGAAAAAGCGACGGCCTTATAGCCAAACATCGGCTTGCGCGAAAACGCGGGAACAATCTCGCTGATGACGGCCATGCCCGGCAAAACCATGGTGTAAACCGCTGGATGCGAGTAGAACCAGAACAGATGCTGAAACAAAACGGGATCTCCCCCAAGCGCCGGATCGAAAATGCCAACCTTGGCGATGCGTTCCACGCCGACCATCACCAGCGTGATAGCCAGTACCGGCGTATTGAGGACCAGGATGACGCTGTTGGCGTACATCGACCAGATGAAAATAGGCAGCCGGAACCAAGTCAGGCCGGGGGCGCGCATCCGGTGAATGGTTGCAATGAAATTCAAGCTGGTCATGATTGTCGAGAATCCGGCGATAAAGATTCCAACCGCCGCCGCAACCACATAGGTTGTGGAGTAACTTGTGCTGAACGGCGTGTAAAAGGTCCAGCCGGTGTCAACACCGCCCCGAACCAAAGCGTACACCGTAACGCCGCCGCCCAACATAAACACATACCAACTGGCTAAGTTCAGTTTTGGAAACGCCAGATCCTTGGCGCCAACCATCATCGGGATCAGGAAGTTACCCAATGTGTTTGGAATTGACGGGATCAAAAAAAACCAGACCATGATGGTCCCGTGCATTGTAAACAGCTTGTTGTAAGTCTCGCTGCTGACCAGCCAATTCGTGGGTGATAGCAGTTCCAGGCGCATCATCAGCGCAAAAAAGCCACCCAGGAAAAAGAATCCGGTAATTGAAAACGTGTAAAGAATTGCGATCCGTTTATGATCGGTTGTCAACAGCCAGGAGAGAAGTCCCTGTTTCTCGTTGAGATAATTCTTTTGGATTGCTTCCGCAACTGCTTGGGCCATATCAGCGCTTCTCCACCTGCGAACCGGCGTTGGATGTGGCTCCGGGTCCGCCAATCCCTTTTTGCGTTCCGTATTGCGTGGGCGCGGCGCCAGAGCTGGACGGCTCTTGTGTGCCGGGCTGCGGCCCCAGAGCTTTAATATAGGAAATTAAGGCAAGTATTTGTTCTTCCGATACTATGCCTGTAAAGTTCGGCATCACGCCAGCCGAAAATCCCCAAGGTACCTGAGCATCGGGATCGTGCAATTTCCTGCGAATGTAAGAGTCATCCGCCGTGACGGTCTGCCCGGTTGTCAGCAGAACCGGCCGCATATATAGATTGCGAAGATCCGGACAGCGGCCTTGATTATTAAAATGATGACAATTGGCGCAACCAAACTGATGAAAGTACTTTTCGCCGTTGGATGCCAGTGACCCCTCCGGCGCGCCTTGCGTGAGCCAGTTCTGATAGTCTACTGGGTTCATTGCGTAGATCCAACCGATCATTCCGGAGTGCTTCGTTCCGCAATACTGGGCGCAGAATAAGTGATATTTGCCCGGTTTCGTCGCTTCGAACCAGGTCATGGTGTAGCGGCCCGGCAATACGTCCTGTTTGGTCCGGAACGCAGGCACAAAGAAGCTGTGGATCACGTCCTCCGAGGTCATGGTCAGTTTCACAGGCCGGCCCACCGGGATGTGTAACTCGTTAATTTCGCGCTGGCCTTCGGGATGTTGTATTTTCCACATCCATTGCTTTCCCACCACGTACATACTGATGGCGTTATCGGGCGGCCGCTCGATGTGGAAGTACAAATTGGCGCCCCATACATAAAAGGCCATAAACAAAATGAATGGAATGACGGTCCACGCGACCTCGATCGGGATGTTATAGCGTTTCTGACTCCCAAGCTCGTTCTCACTCTTGCGGTGATATCGGATTACGGAGTAGATCAGAAATATCGCAATAGCAACCGACACGAGCGTGCAGAGGATGAGCAGCACGACGAACAATAGATTGAATTGCCCCGCCACGGAGGATGCCGATACTGGCCACAATCGGAAATTTGTGATCATTGGCGGGTAACTTCCTCCACTTCAACCCTGTGTTTACGGAGGTCTTGCCGCCAAAGGAAAAACAATCCGGCTCCCATCAGCACCAAAATGAGAATGGCCCCAATCTTCAGGGACCCGAGGACGACCGCGCCGTACTTTCCGGTTTTGGGGTCGTAGTGATAACAGAACAGCAGAATCTGGTCCACTGCGGAGCCTATGCGATTGTGTGACGCCTCGACGAGGGACAGTTTGAGATCCTTCGGCTCATACTCCACCCCGTACAGATAACGCGCGACGCGTCCCTCGGGAGTGGCGACCATTACCCCGCTCGCATGGACAAACATTTTGTTGACCGGATCCCAGCGATAGTGAAATCCGATCGCTTGCATCACCGCGTCAATAGAGGCTTGGCTGCCCACGAGAAAATGCCAGCCGTTGACGCCGGCTTTGCTCGAATAGCTGTGGGAATACTGAGCGCGCTTCAGCGTTGCTTCGGCCGGCGTGTCGGCCGGATCGAAGCTAATGGCGACCACGTCGAAATCACGGCCCGGTTTCAGCGACAACGGCCGCAGCCCCGCCACCACGCCGCTCAAAACCTGGCTGCATAGCATGGGGCAGCGAAAGTAAAGCGGCACAAGGACCACGGCCCTGGTGCCGAAGAAGCTTCGCAAGGGAACCGACGCGCCGCTTTCGTCGCGGAACATCGTGTCGAGTGGAATCTGTGCGTTGAGCTTTTGTTCGATGCCGATTCCATTCAGGTCGGGAGGCCGGTTCGGGCCGTTTGCCGCGCACAGCCCACCCGCCGCCAGGCCCAGCAAGAGTGGAACACAAATTACCGATTTCTTTACACTTGCGCAGAACTTCATCGCGGCTCCGGCGCCACCTTTCCTTCAAAACCCGTTTGGCGCGTACCCGCCTCCGGCTGCGAAAGCACCAGGTTCGGCGGCTTCTTTTGCGGCGGAATTCCGCGCGCGGCCAAAATATCCATGGCGCGGTCAATCGGGATCGCAACCTTGCCCTTTGTCTTGTCGACCCAGAAGTAATGACTTAACTGCCATTCGTCGCGCGCGCGCAATCTCTGCAAATCTTTGTGAGGCGCCGGTTGTAGCCGCGGTTCTGGCGGCAGCGGATTTCCGTGCGCCTCAATGGGCAACGGGGGAGGACTGTTTACAGCTCGTTCATGAGCTAGATACGCGAATAGAAAATAGATCAAGCCGATAAGTATCCATACTGCGATCAGCGATAACGCGGCGGTAACAAACGTGTTTCGCGTGTCGATGTCGGAACGCTCGAAATCGATGTCCTGGTTGTAGGGCTCGCCTTCCTGGCGGATTCCATCCGGTACATTCCGCGCACTCCTGGCGCTTTCCTCGGCCGTGCGCGGCGCACTCCCCAGCCACCGGCCGATCGTTTGCAGAATGCGTCGCTCCGAAGAATTTCCCATGTTGTTATTCGCCATGCTCCAGCGCTTTTTCGAGATTGGGCGCCAGCAAAGGGAGCAACGGACGCTTCTGGAGTTGCCACACGAATACTGCTATCCAGAGGCACCCGATCGAGGCCGGCACGACGATATTCATCCACGTCAGCCGGAAGCCGCGCTGGTAATACTGCGGCATCACAATCCACATCAGATCGACCCATCGCATGAAGATGATTAGGCCGACCACGCAGCAAAGCGCCGTCGCATTTCGTTTCAACGGGCGCGAGAGCAACATCAGGAACGGCACAATGAACTCGAGCACGATGAGCATCACGCCGAGCCAGCCCCAGGATGTCGCAAATCGATGCAGATACCACGGGATTTCGTCCGTCAAATTACCCGACCAGATCACGACTAGTTGCGAAAATTCAAAATAGGCCCACAACATTACAAAGACGAGTAGCAATTTACCCAGGTCGTGCAGATGTGCGGGTTTGAATCTGCTGGCCAGCGGCTCTCTTCGCGAAAGCAGCGCCATCACGATAATCACGAATGCGAAAGCCGCCAAGCCTTCCCGGGCCACAAACAGGAACCCCCAAATGGTCGAAAACCAGTTATTCTCCAGGGATTCCGCCCAGTCGATCGTGGCGTAACTGATGGTGAACACGTAGATGAGCAGTCCCGGCGCGCTTAGCTTGGCAAGCCGTTTTTCCATTCCGCCTTTCTCGTCCTGCTCCAGGGACCATTTGTTCAGGAAGTACATGACGATTCCCCAAACGACGAAATAGAGGACCGCCCGGCCGATGTACATCGACGGATTCATGTAGACTGCGCGATGCCGGAGAACGTAAATATTCTTGACCAGATCCGGATGCGCCCAATCGTAAAGCCACGGCATGCCGATCGCGACGGGGATGAACAGAAGCGCGCACAAGGGAAGCGTCCGGCTGGCGGATTCGAGCGTGCGGCGCGTCATAATTCCCCAAGCGCCAGCCGTTAGATATTGCAGCATCAGGATACCCATGCAGCCGAGCGTCAGCCCGAGCCAGAACAGATATCCCATCAAATACGAGTGAAAAAAATCGCCGGGGCTGTAAATGGCGCCGACGATGCTAGCGATGCTAAGGAGAATTCCGGCGCCAAGCGCGGGCGTGAACACACGCTGGAGATCCCGCTTCAGTTCGGGCGAGACATCGAAGGCGGAGGCCGTCGTCGTCATCGTGGCGCTCCCAGTAGCGGCGGCTGGTTTCCGCCGCTCAACTGTGCGCGTCGAGCCGTGGGCACATCGTTCAAGGTGGCGTCTCTGCTCAACTGCAAGGCTTTCACATAGGCGACAATCGCCCAACGATCGTTCACTGGAATCTGATCCCCGTAATCGCCCATCGCTCCATAGCCGTTTTTGATGACCTGATAGATGTAGCCGGGCGGCACGGAGCGCAATCGGTCTGTGTGGAAATCGGCCGGAATTTTAACGCCGCGCTGCGCGACCATGCCGTTGCCGTCGCCGGTGCGCCCATGGCAGGGGCTGCAAAAGATATTGAAGCGTTCTTGCCCGCGATGTAGCAGGTTCAAATCCACTTTGAGCGGAATTGCGTCGAGAAACTCGCCGTTTGCCGCGCCGGTGTGGAAGGAGTCGTTATCGTTCAATTCATCGCGAGCAATGGTTCCAGGAGGAATGGGCCGCGCATCGCGCCCATCCGCGAAAAAGCGGCTCTCGCCAAGCGGCTTGTATTTCGGCTGGTCATGCATATCTTGCCGGCATCCCGCCAGGAACAACAGCAACGAAAACATCGCGACGGCGCTAAATATCCTCAACTTCCCAAACTCCTATCGGATTGAGACTTTGGAGAAAGCTGGCCGTCGACTCGGAATCGTAAAGCAGGTCGCCTCTCTCGATACAAAGGAAGAAACGGTTGCTTGTCGCGCCGCTGAACTCGGGCAAATTAAATAGTGGAAAGTGCGGCCTCGGAAAGCCGCACAGCGCCAGAGTGCCGAAAAAAGCGAATACACCGGCAAACAGCACCGTCAGCTCGAACAAGATGGGGATGAACATCGGCCAGCTATAAAGCGGCCGGCCGCCGACATTGATCGGGTAATCGATGGCGGCGATGTAATACTCCATTCCCCAAGCCGTTGCGGCTCCTATCAATCCGCCAACCAGGACAATGGGGGGGACGAAATTGCTGCCGGGAATAATCTCATGCAGATCTTTGATTGGATAGGGCGTGTACGCTTCCATTTGCCGATAGCCCTGCTGTTTGATTGCAGTCGCCGCTTCCACGAGCGTGGTAGCGTCTCCGAACTCGGCAACCATCCCATAAACGCCGGCTTCGTTCACTTTTCGGTGCCTCCCCCGGGTTTCGAGAACGGCAACAGTTCGCGCACTTCCGCCATCGGGATCATCGGAAGGAAGCGTACGAACAGCATGAATAGCACGATGAACATGCCTATCGAGCCCCAAAACATCGCGTTATCCCAGAAAGTCGCCACAAAATTCGACCAGGAAGACGGCAGGAAATCGCGGTCGAGCGCCGTGACAATAATCATGAAGCGCTCCACCCACATCCCGACAAGCACCACCATCGACACAGTGAACAGCGGAACGACTCTTGTGCGGACCTTATAAAACCACAGCGCCTGCGGAATAACGACATTCAGCAGAATGACAAGCCAATAGCTCCACGCATGCGGTCCCACGGCGCGATTGTGAACGGTGTACATTTCAAAATCGTTGCCGCTATACCATGCGGTGAACGGTTCAATCAGGTAGGTGTACGCCAGAAACAGTCCCGTCACCAGCATCAGTTTGCCGCAATTGTTTAAATGCCGTACCGTGATGAGGTTGTGCAATCCATATACCGCTCGCAGCGGAAGACCCAGAACCAGCACCATCGCGAAACCCGAATAGATGGCTCCGGCGACGAAGTACGGCGGGAAAATGGTCGAGTGCCAACCGGGCAGAATCGCGATCGTGAAATCGAAGCTGACAACGGTATGCACCGAGAGCACCAGAGGCGTGGCGATGCCGGCGAGCAGCAGGCAGGCCGTTTGGTGCAGCCGCCAGTGGTGCGAAGATCCCCGCCATCCGAAAGCGAGGACGCCGTAAAAACCCTTCTTAAACCCGCCCGCCGCGCGGTCCCGCAAAGTACCGAGATCTGGAATCATCCCGATGTACCAGAACAAGACTGAGATAGTGAAGTACGTCGAGACCGCGAACACGTCCCAAACCAACGGGCTGCGGAAATTCGGCTGCGCCGTCATCGTGTTGGGATAGGGCAATATCCAATAAAAGATCCATGCGCGGCCAAGGTGGAACAAGGGGAACATTCCGGCGCACATCACGGCGAAGATGGTCATCGCTTCGGCGAACCGGTTTATGGAGTTGCGCCATCCCTGATTCATCAGCAGCAGGAAGGCGGAAATCAGCGTGCCCGCATGGCCGATCCCGATCCACCAGACAAAATTCGTGATGGCGAACGCCCAGGCGACCGGGATTTGGACTCCCCAAATGCCGATTCCTTTGGCGAGCAGGTATGCGATCGAAATTCCGAACACGACAAACAGGAACAGACCGAATCCAAATGTGCACCACCAGAACAGAGGCGTCTTCCGCGTGAGCACGATGGAGCTGATCTGCTCGCTGACGGTCTCGAAAGTGGTGCCCGGCGCGACTACTTCCAGCGGATTATTCGGATCGAGCGGCCGTGCCGTGTGGCGTTGCCGTTCTTCGAGCGCAATCGATTCAGGCACTCTGAAACTCCGGATTTTGGTTGCGAAGCTCCGCCAAGTAGGTGGTGCGCGGGCGCGTATTTAGCTCCGCATACATGGCGTAATTCAGTTTTTCAGCTTTCAACTTGGCGACTCGATTCGCCGAATTGTTTTTATCCCCGAAGACGATCGCTTGCGTGGGGCAAGCTTGCATACACGCGGTTTGAATCTCGCCGTCGCGGATATATCGCTCTTCGTTTGCCGCCTTGATTTCGGCTTCCCGAATACGCTGCACGCAATAGGTGCACTTCTCCATGACTCCGCGGCTGCGCACCGATACGTCCGGATTGCGCTGCATCTTCCAGGTCTCTGTGTTCCAGTCCTGATACAGCATGAAGTTAAAGCGGCGCACCTTCCACGGGCAGTTGTTCGAGCAGTAGCGCGTTCCGATACAACGGTTGTAGACCATGTCGTTCAGACCGTCGCTGCTGTGATTGGTGGCTTGCACGGGGCAGACCAGCTCGCAAGGCGCGTTCTCGCATTGCATGCATGGAACCGGAGAGTAGTAAGCAGTTGGATAACTGATGTCGCCTTCGTAATAGGTATCGATTCTGAGCCAGTGCATCGCGCGCCGCGCCAGCACCTGCTCTTTACCGACCACAGCGATATTGTTTTCCGCCTGGCATGCAATGACACAGGCTTGGCAGTTGACGCAGGCCGTCAAATCGATCGACATAGCCCACGCGTAGCCGGTGTAATTCCACTGCGGATAAAGCGTGAGATTTCCAGGGGGCTCGTGCTCGGTCTGTTTCGCAAAATCGGGATTTTTCTTGTATCCATCGAGCGTGTTGCGAATCACCACGTCGCGGTGCTCCATGGATTGATTCATTTGTGTGGTCGCCAGCGGATATGGTGTATCCAGCTTCGTTAGCTCGACGTCCGTTCCGGTCCATAGCGCATCGGAAGTGCGTATCGCGTAGACGTTGAAACCCGCGCCGTCGCCGGCCCGGCCGGAACGCCATCGGCCCCAGCCGAGATCCAGGGTGATGGATTCGTCCGGTTGGCCAGGCAGAATCCAGACTGAGCCGTGCACACTGCGGCCGCCGTGTTTCAATTCCACGTGCTGTTGATTATCGAAGCGAAGCCGCTTGGCTGTTTTAGGACTCAGAAAAACGGCGTTATCCCAGGTCAGCTTGGTCATGGGATGCGGCAACTCTTGCAGCCACATGTTATTCGCATAGCGACCGTCGTACAGATAAACATCGGGCCGCATGACAATCTCAAGCCCTCCGGAAGGCGCCGATTGCGCTGTACCGAATTCGTTCTTTGGCGTCACTGTAATAGCGGGCAGCGCCGAACCGTCGATCAATCCGTCGTGTACCGACTTGCGCCACCACTCTTCGAAATCCTTCGCGCCGCTCTGTTTCGACCAATATGCGCGTACAATTTCGTAAGAAGAACGTCCTGGAAATTGCAGCATCGTGTCGAGAATCTGAAGCTGCGAACGCGAGCCGGCGTATAGCGGGGAGATCAGTGGTTGAATGATGCTGACCGTGCCATCGAGAGACCGCGCATCTCCCCAGTCCTCTAGAAAATGCGGCTCCGGAATATGCCAGGTGGTTTTCAGCGACGTTTCGTTGAACTGAGTCGCCGCGTGGATGGACGTTTTGACTTTCTCTAATCCGGCTGCGAAGTTGAAATCGGCCGGAGCGTTGTAGACCGGATTGCCTCCCAGGATGAGCAACAGATCGACGGTTCCAGCGTTCATGTCACGCACCAGTTCGCGTAGCGATTCGATCTGGTCCGTTGGCTGCACTTCCAGCGGATCGGTGTGGATTACAGTTTTACCGCTGTTGCCAAGGGCTGAGTTCATGGCATGCGCCAGAGCATGTACTGCCGGGGATTGATGCTCGCCCGGAATGATCGCGGTGGCGCCTTTATGCGCTTGGAGATCGCGCGCGATCCGTGTCACCCACGACTGGTAGGCGCCAGTGCCGGAGCCCGGGCCGGCCCCGAGAGCGGCTGCGAGTTCACGCGCGAATTCTTCCACCTGGGCATAGCGTAAGGCCAGCCTGTGATCAGCTTTCCCACCAGTAGCCGTCATGGTGCTCTCAATGACATAGAGCCGGTTCATGTCCAGCCGGTCGCCCTGCCTTCGGCGTGTCGAAAAATCGCGGGCGTAGCGCGTGGATCCAGGGCCGCACGCCAAAAAGTCCGCATCGAGCGAAACCACGATATCGGCGGTGGCAAGCTTGTAATACGTGTGCACCGGTTTGCCGAAAACCATCTGCGCTGCCGCGCGCGCCGAATGCGGTCCCGCCGGATCGAACTGGCGCCACTTCGCAGCCGGGAATTTTTTGAGCACCGCTTGAAGCTGATCTCCGAGAGTGGGCGATATCACCGTTTCGGTGAGGATCTGGAATCCCGCGCCATGCCGCGACTCAACGAGAGCGATCGCCTGCTGCCAGGCCCCCTGAAACGAATCCCAATTACGCGGCAGCCCCAGATAGATAATCTCGCGGCCGCGATCGGGATCGTAGAGATCCATCAGGCAGGCCTGCGAATGAACGCTGGTGGCTCCCAAGCTAGCCGGATGATCCGGATTTCCCTCTACCTTGGTGGGGCGTCCCGTATGGCTTTCGACGATGACGCCTTCCGCAATTCCGTTGACCGGCGCAGCCGTCGCGTAATACTTCGGCCTGCCCGGAACCACGTTCTCCGGCGGAGTCACATACGGCATGATCGTCTCTTCCGGTTGCCGCGTGCAGCCGGTAAGTCCGGCCAAAGCCATGGAGCCGGCCATCAGCGAAAGAAAACGCCGCCTGCTGGCTCCGGAAAACTCGATGCCTTCCTCGGAAAAGTTTTCCAGCTCGATTTCCTGCGTTTGCCCTTCGAACTCCTCCGGCGTGCGCCACAGTTTCGGTTGTCCTTGCGTGAGCGCTTCTATCGGAACGAAATCGTGATTGGGCATCTTCTTCATCGGTGACAGGTTGAGCAGCTTGTGAGGCTCTGGATGTGATATTCACTAACCAGCCGTTTTCCGAGCGCGATTTGGTTGGGAGGCGGCGTATAGTCCATCGAAAAGACCTGGTCGCGAGGCCGCACGTAGCGCTCGGGATGGCGGTGGCAGTTCAGGCACCACTCCATCGTCAAAGGCGCCGCCTGCCACGTTAGCGGCATCTTGTCCACGCGCCCATGGCACGTTGCACAGCCGACTCCGTGATTCACGTGAATGCTGTGGTCGAAGTAGACGAACTCCGGCAAATCGTTCACACGCGTCCACTCGATCGATTTCCCGGTGCGATAACTCTCGCGCACCGGCTCCAGCATGGGACTCGTGGCCCACATCTGCGAATGGCAATTCATGCAAATCTTCGTCGCCGGGATATTCGCAAATGACGACTTCTCAACGGTGGTGTGGCAGTACCGGCAATCGATGCCCAAGCCGCCGACATGATGCTCGTGGCTGAACGGTACAGGCTGTTCGCGCGGAACGTTCTGCATCATTTCGTACGGCGATCGCACGATCAGGTAACCCAGCCAGCAAACCGCGACCAACACACAGACCGCGCCTAAAATCGTAAACCTGGCAAACGAATTGGCACTCCGCGAAAAGTATTGAGGCATCTCCTCGCCTTACAATTCAGAGCACACTGACATGCTTCGGCATGAAACCGGAGCAGACTGGCTAGCGCAACCCAACTTGCATGTAGCTGCGCACCGAGTGTAAGATGCAGTTTCTTTCGTTTTGTTACCGGAGGAAAGGACGGACCGCCTCACCTTGGATTTCGGCCAGTTCTCCGGCGTCTCGAAGGTGCTGACGGTTGTTGTATTCAGTTGATGGAAAGGACTTCGATGTTTCCGTCCCTCCGCTCAACGCCTACCGTGGTGCCTGTGCTGTAGTGTCTAACGGACAGGTCCAGTTCCGAATTCCCAACACGAAGATTCCTGATAGTGATGCGCTTCACCGACTCCGGGAGGACTGGGTTTCGGAATAAAACCCGATTGCCGGGCGCATCGATCGAGATTCCGAGACACGCCGCGACGAGCAGAAAAGAGGCCGCGGCAGCCCACGATTGTGGGGAACAGGCGACGGGATAGAGGGTCGGCCCTCTACCAGGCCGCTTGTCAAACCCACAGAATAGTTCAGGTAGCCGGTGTAACTCCATAAAGAGCGCGCATTCGAATAATCCCGACGTTATTTTGGCAACGGCTTCCTTGTGCCCATATTCGCTCAACCCGGCGGCGATTAGAGCGTTGTCATGCGGCCAAACGGAGCCATTGTGATACGAGAGCGGATTATAGCGGCGCTCGCAAGCTCCAAGGGTCCTGACGCCCCAGCCGTTAAACATGTCCTCCCGCATCAGGCGATCGCATACGGCAGCGGCGCGCGCCGGATTGGCAATGGGCGCGAACAGGCAATGTCCGGCATTCGATGCCGCTACCTTGCATTGGCGCTTGTCGCCATCAAGCGCCAGCGCGTACGTCCCCATATCTTCGTTCCAGAAGGCTTTATCGAAAGCCATCCGCAGCGACTCAGCCTGTTGATGGAGAGCGGTTGCACGATCAACGTGACCTAGAGCGCGCGCTAATTCCGAAGCCATGCGCCTGGCGGAGTAGACATACGCCTGCACCTCACAGAGGGCGATCGGGCCTTCCGCCAGCGACCCATCGCGGTGAAAGATGGAATCCTGCGAATCCTTCCACCCTTGTTGCACCAGTCCCGACGGAGAGTTGCGAGCGTATTCTATGAATCCATCGCCGTCGATATCCCCATACCGATCGATCCATTCGATGGCTCTCTCGATATTCGGCCAGATGGAGCGAACGAAATCAAGATCCGCCGTTCTCTTGTAATAAGCGCCTGCCAGCAGCACAAACAGAGGCGTTGAATCGACACTGCCGTAATACCGCCGAAAGGGAACCTCACCGAGGATCGCCATCTCTCCGGTGCGCGTCTCGTGGAGAATCTTACCGGGTTGAGCGTCCTGCTCGGGCGAAACGCTCTCGGCCTGGGTTGCGGCTAGATACGTCAATACGCCGCGAGCGATGCGCGGCGCCAGCCAAAGGCATTCTAGCGCCGTGATGATGCCATCGCGGCCGAAGGGAGTGTTGAACCACGGAACGCCTGCGTACGGATACAGGCCGTGAGGCGTCTCCGTCAACATCATCTGGAGATCGGCGGCGGACCGATCCACCCAACTGTCAAACCGGTGATTCGACGTTTCAATCGACGACTCTCGCTCTCTCCGATGTGCAATGGTTTGCGTGGCGCGCTGATACGCGTCTTGAGTTTCAGGGACGGGAGAGCCGGCCCCGAGTTGGCACGAGATGACGATTCGGAACGTCGCATCGCTTTTTGACGCGAGTTCCATGGTGAAATCGAATCCAAATTCGGAGATTTTGTTCGGACGTGGCGAACACGTTATTTGCGTAGTCCGAAGCTGGTTATCCAAACCGATATAGCCAAGCTGAATGCCATCCCTCTGCACTTCCGGGGTTAATTGTTCACCCCGGCGGTCCCGCTTTTCTCCGCGAACTTCAAAGATATCGGCGTAATCGGCGTCGAAGCGCAGTCCCCAGCTAATTGAACACGTCGTCATTCCAAAGTTATGAATTCGGATCGTCTCGTAACAGACTCCCCTCCACAGAAACTTCGAGCGGCTGATGTACAGGGTGCCGCGCGGAAGCTTGATATCTGCCTCGCCGCGCATGTCGGGATTCGTCAAATCGACGGTCATCAGGACGTTGTCGGCCCGAATGGAGGAATTCAATAGCAGTGGCCGTCCGTCCGCCAGCAAGAACTTCATTGAAGAAAGGAACCGCGTCCCATCGTGAAAAAGGCCGGCATCCGCTCTCCCCTCCGAATTGATGTCGCCGCTCTCGTCGGTAATCAGGAACGAGTCGTCCTGTTTCAGCACCAGCGTGCGCTCATTCGACGGAGCCTCCGTCGTTTCTATGTAATATTGGGTTGCTACATGACTTGCCTGTTCCATTCAAGTTCCTGTCGAAATGCTGGTTTCTTGTTCAACATCAATTCTCGGTAAACATCCACGTACTCGCGCGCCATCCGTTCGGCGGTGAACCGCAATTCGAAAATCCGGCGGCAGACTGTCCGACTAAGTTCTGGAATTCGATCGATTGCCTCAACCGCCTCGTCGATGTTGTTCACGATAAAGCCAGTAACTCCATCCTGAATCACTTCCGGGACCGACCCGCGATTGAACGCGATGACGGGTGTGCCGCATGCCAGCGATTCGATCATAACCAAACCAAAGGGCTCCTCCCAATCGATCGGGAAAAGAAGGGCATAGGCGTTCCCGAAGAAACCAGCCTTCTCGTGTTCGTCGATCTCGCCCACGTACTCCACAAGATCTGAATCCAACAGCGGCTTAATCGAGTTACGAAAATATTCCGCATCTGCCTTATCCACTTTTGCCGCAATCTTCAACGGCATGCCCGTTCGTTGCGCAATCTCGATGGCGCGATCCAGGCGCTTCTCCGGCGAGATTCTGCCGATAAATGCGAGATATTGGCCGGCTTCTGGCGAGAAGGTGTATAGCTTCGGCGGAAGTCCATGCGGCACCGTTGCCATCCATCTGGCGGCAGGCAGCGGCTTGCGCTGGGAATTTGAGATCGATATGACCGGCATATCGTGAAATTCCCGGTATAGCGCAACCAGATCGGGAAGATCCAGACGGCCATGCAAAGTAGTCACGGCCGGAAGGCCAAGCCGGCGCGAAAGAGGGAAGTGGAGATAGTCGATATGGAAATGGAGTACATCAAATTCGTCGTGGCGGCGGGATACCTGCTCCAGCATTAAGATGTGATGCGCCAATGTGTCGATCGAAGCCGGATTAAGCCGCAGGGCGCAATCGGTGCTCGGGATCAGCCTCGATTTAGTGACCGAATCTCCGCTAGCGAATAGAGTGACATCATGGCCTTGACTGACAAGCTCTTCCGTCAGATAAGAGACGACTCGTTCCGTTCCCCCGTAAAGCTTCGGTGGGACGCTTTCGTACAAAGGCGCGACTTGAGCGATTCGAAGGAACATAATGCGTCCGTTTGACACCCGTACCCGCGTGGCAGTTACCCGCTCCAATTGCCAGGTAAATTTCCAGAGCACTCGTGATGAAGGACTAACACTGAAAAGTATGGGACCTGGCGGCAAAAAGCGCGGTTCCATGCGAGTTGGGCAGCCCAAAGCGGCGATGAAGAGCGAGTTTGATCGCTACCTCGAGATCGGTCGCGCGCACGGGTTGTACGATCCACTCTGCATTGATGCTGAAGAGTTCGCCAATCACTTCTCTCATCGATTCCGGAGATAGTACAAACACCAGTCCGGGGAATGCCCCAAGCAGCCCGCGTGCTTGCGACACAACCGCTCGCGAGAGTTCCTGGTTCGGAATGGGCGCAATGAGGACGTCGAAGTTGGCTGCGTCCGAAGCAACGCGATCGAGGGCAATCGGCCGAACCGCATAGCCGAGCGACTCGATCGCGGAAGATATGCGATCGAGAGCTTCTTCCGCGGATTGGAGCAGCCCGATTCGAAGCGTTATGGCTGTATCGGCCGAGCCGCCGATACGATCGAGAAACAGCGGGATGTATTTGCCGGGTTCTAGCCGGATGACGACGCGGTCCGTCGTGCCTTTGGTTTCGTAGTAAGTTTCAAGCTTCTCTCGCAGGCGGCGCGCTTCCACCCGGACGATCGAGTCAAGCCTGGCATCGAAGGATTCGGGCCGGCCGAGCGCTTCCACGGCAATCGTATATTCCTTCAGGCGCATGCCCTCTCCCGTGAGCGTCCGTTCCACTGCAAAACGAAGAAAACGGCGTAACTGCGGGGATTTAGCAAAAAGCTTGTCGGCTAGAATCGTTTCGGTTTGCGCCAGGATTGCCTCGGCAAACTTATCGCCGCCGGGCATCGCCACCGAAGGGGCTATCTGCCCTGGTGCTACATTCGGTTCCATCTATTTGCCAACTGAATGATGCGGCTATCCCGTCGCGAGTTAGCCCCGAAAATTCACGAGGCGGCGCCGCACGCTTAAGGTGTTTGTAGAAGCTCCCAACTCACACCGGAATGCGCCTGGCGTTGATCGCCTGAACCGTTGGAATCCCGGTTCCGAGTTCGAATGCGCTGATGGATGCGGGATCGATGTCGATCCTCAAGTACAGATCGAGGGGAATGCCAAGCAGGTATGTCAGAATCGCTCTAATTACATCCGCGTGCGTCACAATGGCGACGGTTTGAAATGGGAGTTGAGCTTGTAGCTCCTGAATTCCAGTGACGGCCCGGTACTGTACATCGCGCAACGATTCTCCTCCGGGAGCGCGCTTGATGCTGCGAAGCGAATTGAATGTTCTCCAGTCGGGATCTCGATCGAGATCCGAAAACCGGCTTCCGGTCCAAGCGCCGTAATCAACCTCATTGAATTGTTCCCAAGTTTGGACAGGAATGCTTTTTGATTCACCAATGGCCATCGCGGTCTGTTGCGCTCTCGTTTGCGGACTGGTGACCAGAGCGTCGAGGCGAATATCCGAGAGAGCCTTTGCGAGGGCGCCAGCTTCGGCCCGTCCGATTTCGCTGAGATCGAAACCAGGCTGCCGTCCGTATAATATATCCTTCATCGCGGTGGTGGTCGCGTGGCGGATCAGCAGAAATCGGCTCATAGAGCGAGGCGTGCGTCGCCCCTACAAGACATTACGAATTCGGTGCAGGGGCCGAGTAAACCCGGCCCGATCGTAGCGTAAGCGGTCATTCCGATTCCGCCGCCAGCGTTCCTACTAGGGTCACGGCGGAACGAGCCGGGATCGTATACGTCAGCACCCCGTGGCTATCCGGCTGAACCGTCGGATATTGCTTCAGGTCGTCGCCTGGTTTATCGGACGTGATGAAGGGATAAACCTCGGGTGCGTATATATGCTGTTTCTTCAATTCTGTCGACATCACGACGGTTTCATTTGTCGTGCCTTCGTTCAGGTACACCACAACCAAGCGCGATCGATCTTCGTCCAGCCACGCCGATCCAAGTAATCCGCGCATGTCGTGACCTTCGCCCTGAAGTTCCACGCGCTGCATGCCGGGACGAATGAACTTGCTGAAGTTGCCGAACGTCCAAAGTAGTTTTGAAGTGATGATGGAGGGAGCGTCGCCGCTCTTCTGATAATCGGTGTAGAGCAAGCCATCCTTAAAATCGCTGTTCGACATCGCTAGCCACCATTGCCATGCCGATGCGTTCGCTACCGTCAGGTCGTAGTGCATTACTCGCGCGACATCCAAGGCTGTGTTCATAGTGAGGTCGCGGCCGCGACCGCCTTTGCCTTCCGGACCTTCCAAAATACAATATTCGGTCTCCCAGACCTGTGCCTTCTTATAGCGAGCTAACTTCGCGCGAACGGCTTCCCGGCGCTGCAGTAATTCAGTGTCAAGGCGATCCGAACCATACGCATGATAAGCAATCCGGTCGTTCAGGATTTTGCGAATGCGATCGTCGCCGAGAAGCGCATCGATGTAATTCCCATATGTGGTTTTGTACTCATTCGTCATGTCGGGCACAGGTTCATAGAGGGCCTGTAGACTGCCGCTTTCAGGCGCAACGATCTCGGTATCGAGATGATCGTGGTGTAATGCCTGATCTAGCGCGGTAAGGACGGCCTTGATATCTGCGTTGCTGTAGCGGTTTCCTTCCTGCGTAGCGCCGTCCCACTCCCAGATGGGCTCGTTGACGGGGCTTACATATTGAAAATCGATACGCTCCCGGGTGTTCTGGTTGTTGTGAAAATGCTGTAGGATATCGGCCAGATAGCGAGCATATTGCGCCTCATATCCGGGCTTCAGATTGGTTGTCCCCATTCTCTTTGTGGTGTGAGTCAGCCCATTTCGAGTCATTCGCGCGGGCGGACTGTTCGCGAAGGCGAGGAAATAGGGCACTCCGTAGCGCCTGGCTGCCCTAAGGAACCAGCGCTCGTTGGCTTGGCGCGCCCAGTCGTATTTCCCTTCGGATACCTCAAACGTTTCAGCCGTGCGCCATGGATTGGTGATCGTCTTGTCCGGCCCGGCGCCGAGATTGAATCGCCAGCAGGAAAGCCCTATGCCGGCAACAGGCGAAAACAGCAGTTGCGCGACGCGCTCCTTGGCTTCGTCCGGCCAGGCGCCGATCTTCTGCATGCTCCAGGCGTCTGAAGCTCCGAAGTTATCGAGAACCTGGTGCTTCACGTCAAGATGGACCACATCGTGGTGAATCGCCGCGGCCAGCGGCACGGCGCAGACCATCGCCAAAGCGGAGTATCGAAGTAAACACGTCACGGGCGTTATTTTGTCATAGGCGGGTGGTTGCGTTTGCAACGACTACGTGAGCCCGTGGCTTATACTTTTTACGGGTCAATGAGGGAAAGATTTCACGCAGTCTTAATCCCGCTTGCATTTTTACTATCGGCTGCGGCGGGCGGCGCTTTGTACGCGCAGACTGGAAATTATCCGGGGCTACCGCTCAATACCGGCAAACAAATTTATCAAGCGGCGTGCGCGGCGTGTCACGGCGAGGACGGCAAAGGAACGCCCGAGTCGACAGCAGGATTCAAGAAACCGGATTCGTTCCCCGATTTCACGCGCTGCGATCAGACCACGGCCGAGATGGACACGGATTGGAAGGCCGTGGTTGTTCACGGAGGACAATTCCGCGGTTTTTCTCAGATAATGCCCGCCTTCGGCGAGGCGCTTACGAACGAACAGATCGACAAAGTCATCCAGTACTTGCGAGGTTTTTGCCGTAATCCTTCGTGGCCGCGCGCCGAACTGAATCTACCGCGCGCGCTTATAACGGAAAAGGCATATCCGGAGGACGAGGTTGTGACGACGACAATGCTCAATGGGCAAGGGACTCCGGGAGTAGAGAACCACATTGTGTACGAACAGCGTTTCGGAGTGAAGAACCAGATCGAGATCGATATGCCGTTTACCTTCCAGCCGCAGAATGGAACATGGTACGGCGGAGTCGGCGATACGGCGCTCGGATGGAAACGCGAGATGTTTTCCAGCCTGCGCACCGGATCGATTTTCAGCTTACAGGGAGAGGCCATCTTCCCGCTTGGCAACAAGTCCCGCGGACTGGGGACGGGCGTCACGACATTCGAGACATTCGCGGCTTACGGACAGCTCCTGCCGGGTAACACATTTCTTCAGTTTCAAGGAGGAGCCGATCTGCCAACCCATACCGATGTCGTGCCTCAATCGCTGTTTTGGAACACGGTGGTTGGCCGGAATTTCCAGGAGAATAAGGGGCTTGGGCGGCTTTGGTCGCCCATGGTCGAATTCGTGGCAAGCCGGGATCTGGCAACCGGCGCAAAAACGGATTGGGACGTCGTGCCGCAGTTTGAGGTAACGATCAACAAGCGGCAACACATTCGGGCCGATGTCGGCGTACGGATTCCTACGACCAACACGACGGGACGGCAGATTCAAGTGCTGTTTTACGTATTGTGGGACTGGCAGGACGGCAAGCTAACGGAAGGCTGGTGATGAGGGCCCCGTTCGTCATGTTCAGGTTGACTTCGATAGGGCTGCTGGCCATCGCGATCCTCTCGTCACCGAAGTTGGGCGAATGCGCGAACGGACATGGGCCGGCGTTTCAAACGTCGGACCGCTGCATTGCGTGTCACAACGGGCTCACTACGCCGTCCGGCCGGGACGTCTCCATCGGGTTCGACTGGCGCGCCAGTGTCATGGCCAATTCGTCGCGCGATCCATATTGGCAGGCGAGTGTGCGGCGCGAAACGATAGATCATCCGGAATCGCAAGCCGCTATTGAAGACGAATGCTCGGTCTGCCACATGCCGGTTACGCGATATGAGGCAAAGCTACGCGGACAACTGGGAGAGATCTTCTCACATCTGCCGTTTGATGAACATAAGAAGCAAAATCCGCAAGCCGAAGATGGAGTCGACTGTTCGGTCTGCCACCAGATTGGACAAGAAAAGCTCGGCACACGCGAGAGTTTCAATGGCGGATTTGTTATTGACGCTCCGGACCTCCAGAAAAGGCATCCGGAGTACGGTCCCTTCAATATCGTCACGGGCAATCAGCACATCATGCAGACCTCCACCGGCGGCTTTCGACCGACCGACGAATTGCATATTCGCGATTCAAAGCTATGCGCCACGTGCCATACGTTGTACACCGAAGCTCGCGGTCCAGGCGGGAAGATCATCGGCGAGTTGCCTGAACAGATGCCCTATCCCGAATGGCTGCACAGCGACTATCGCGACAAGCAAAGCTGCCAGGAGTGTCACATGCCGAAGGTGACCGAACCGGCCCCGATCGCGAAAGTATTAGGCGTGCCCAGGGAAGGATTACACGAGCATGTGTTCGTTGGCGGGAACTTTCTCCTGCAGCGAATGCTCAATCGCTATCGCGACGCCCTCAGCGTGAAAGCACTGCCGCAAGAACTGACGGCTGCGGCCGATGGCACAGCCGCCTTCCTGCAGACGAAATCGGCGCGCATTGCCATCGACCGGATCGAGGCCGGGTCCGGGCGACTTCAGGCGGAGGTTCTCGTGCAGAACCTCGGTGGGCACAAACTACCGACGGCCTATCCGTCCCGCCGCGCTTGGCTCCATGTGACTGTGCGGGATCGCGACCACCGGATCGTATTCGAATCGGGCGCGTTGAATTCCGACGGTTCGATTCACGGGAACGATAACGATGCCGATCCTACGCGCTTCGAACCGCACTACCAGGAAATCGACAGCAAAGACCAGGTGCAGATCTATGAATCCATCATGAAAGATCCGGCTGGCCGTGTGACAACCGGTTTGTTGTCGGCCATCGGTTATCTGAAGGATAACCGGTTGCTTCCATGCGGTTTCGATAAGCGCACAGCCGACAAAGATATTGCGGTTTACGGAAGAGCAGCGGAAGACCCAAAGTTTAACGGAGATGGAGACCGCGTGCGCTATTCAGTTTCGATCGAGGGCGCGCCCGGGCCGTTTCAGGTAGACGCGGAGCTTTGGTATCAACCTATTGGCTACCGTTGGGCGAATAACTTAAAACCGTACAAAAGCGCTTCGGAACCGCGGCGATTCAACAAATACTACGATTCCATGGGGCCGGGCACTGCCCTCATTCTGGCGCGCACGACGGCTGTCACGAAGTAAACTGCGATTTGTTTCCGCTACTTTGTGGCGCCCGAATCCGCTGGCCAGACCGCCTTAAGCTTGTCGCCGAGAAGCGTGTTGGCTGGACTCCGGCCGGGAACCAATGGCGGCTTCGGCGCGGCGACAGGAGCCGTTTCCGTTTTCAGCGGCGTTTCGGGCGGGGGCACTGGGGCTGCCTTCGGGGCCTCTGCAACGACGGCCGTTTCAGACGTGTTCAGAAACCGCTCTTTCCGAAGAATAGACCGTTCCAGCGCATGTATCCATCCGGTAAATTCGCCTTCCACATGGCGGTCTCGTTCCACGGCGCAGCGCATGGCTTCCATCTTCGAGTCGAGATTGTCCAGGTGGTGAAATAGTAGCGCCTCGGCGAAAGCGGGGACCTTTGGCGACCCGAACTCCAGTTCTCCATGATGGCTGAGAATAATGTGCTCCAGCAAGAGCCGGAGCTTCGGCGGAAAGTCGGGTAGGCCGCGGATCTTATCGTCCACCATGCGCAGACCGATTACGATATGGCCGAGCAATTGGCCCGGCGTCGTATACGAAAAGCTCCGTTCGAAGGACAATTCCTCGATTTTGCCAATGTCGTGGACCATCGCCGCGGTCAGGAGCAGGTCCAGATCCAGACCAGGGTAATGCGCGGCCATCGTCCGGCACAACGTACACAGCGACAGTACGTGTTCGAGAAGTCCGCCGAGATAAGCGTGATGAATGGTTTTTGCCGCGGGAGCCCGCTTATAAGACCGGGCAATCGCCTCGTCGGCGAACAGCGCTTCGAGCAGCGCTTTCAGATGTAGATCGCCCATCGAAGCGACGATGCCTTGCAACTCGGCGAACATTTCCTCGGCATCGCGCTTGGAACAGGGGAAATAGTCGGCCGGCTCAATCTCGTGATCTTCCAGTCTCCTCAGCTTGTGAACCGTCAACTGATGGCGGTTCTGAAACACCTGCGTCAGTCCCTTTATTTTGACGAAATCGTCGCGTTCGAACGTGGCGATCACTTCGCCGACGTTGTCCCACATTTTGGCCTCGATTTCACCGGTGCGATCGGCCAGCGACAGGGAGAGGTACGACTCTCCACTTTTCTTTTGCCGGATCTCCTTGTGCGTAACGAGGAAAAAGGTTGTGACAGGTTCGTTCGGAACGAGCCCACTGACAAAGACCTGCTTCATTGTGCGGCTAACGTGAGGAACTCTTGCCCGTCACCGTTTCCTGGGTGCCCGGGACCGGTATCAGCCAGAAGAGGCGCTTGTGACGCTTCTTCTCAAGTACTTCCGCCTTCGTTACCGTCTCCGGCTTGAGTTGGGCGGGGTCTTTCCAAGCCGTATCCATGCCCGGCGCGGCGCCCGAATCCTTATAGCCGGACTTGATCTCAAGGAATGCGGATTTGCGCAAGCTGGTCAGATACTCGCGGATTTTCGGCTGCATCTTGGGCTCGTACAATTTCTCGCGGATTTCGTCCTGCACATCGGCGAGAGATGCCTGGCCGGCCGTAGTGTGTTCTTCGACTTTCAGGATTTCAAAACCATGATCGATGCGAATCGGTTTGGTGACTTCGCCGGGTTTCATGGTCCAGACCGCCTGAAACACGGTCGCGAGTTCGCCTTTTTTGTACCCACCCAGGTCGCCGCCTTGCGCCGAGGTCGCCGAGTCCGAATTATCCTTCGCCAGGTCGGCAAAGCGTTCGCCCTTGCTGGCGCGCTGATAAAGATCGTTGGCCTTGCGTTCAGCCGCCTGAATACCAGCAGCATCCTTACCGTCGGTCGAAACCATGATCTCGCGCAGGAAGACCTTTTCTTCGCGCACGAATTCGCTTTTATGCGCGTTGTAATAGGCCTCAATGTCCTTCTGGGGGATGTTGATATTCCGGGCAACTTCCTGGCCGATGACTGCGCGGGTCATCATGTTCTTCTTTACTTCCTGCATGAAGTCTTCATAGGACATGCCGGACTGCTGCCGGACCATCTCGTGAAACTTGTCGGGGTCGGCAATTTTTTCCGTGCGCTGCAGGTCCGCCATATATTTGCTGACCTCGGGATCGACCTTGATGTCCAAATCCTTGGCGCGTTGCACCAGCAGGAGCTGATCGATGCGGTTTCGAAGAAGGTCCTTCTGACCCTCTTCGTAAGCATCCTTAAGGCGGTCGCCTTTGTAGCCCTGCTGTTGGAGCGCCGCGGCTGCGTCGTGGGCGGACTTGTCTAGCTCGGTCTTGGTGATGATATCGCCGTTTACTTTCGCGACGATTTCGTCGACGACCGCAAAATTATCGTTTGTCTTACCGGCCGCAAGCGCAAGGCCCGTGAACGCGGCGGCGAGAAGAACAGCTTTCAACTGCATCGCTTCTTATTATGCCAAGGAGTGAAGGATTTGGGGAAACACCGCGAGTCTATGACCCCGCGGGACTGCCGGAGTCAGGCCCGTTTTTTGCTTCCGCCGGATGAGAGGACGGCTTCGCCGAACCGTTTGGCTTTGCCTTTTTGTGTTTTGCTTTTTGGTATTCGCGGAGCACACGATTGACGTACGCCACGGTTTCAGGGTAGGGCGGTATGCCGTGATAACGTTCCACCGCACCGGGCCCGGCGTTATAAGCGGCCAAGGCCAGCCGCGCGTCGCCGTGATAGCGGAGTAGTAACTCGCGCAGGTACTTGGCGCCGCCCAGCGCATTCTCCGAAGGGTTCTCGGGTTTCACGCCGAGCTCGGCGGCGGTTCCCGGCATCAATTGCATTAAACCGATTGCGCCTTTGTTCGAGATCGCATCCCGCTTCAATCCCGATTCGACTTTTGCGACAGAGGCGATGAAAACAGCATCGATCGCCTGGGCTGCGCTGGCATTCGCCAGCAACTCACCGGCATCCGGCTCTTGGGGCGCGGCAGCCTGGGAGGATTCGGGCGCGGGTGGATCGGGCAGCCGGTCGATGGAAACGATATCGGTCACAGCCATGGAAACGGTGCCGCCGCCGATGGTGAGTATCTCGGTGTTCCCTTCGCGCGATTCCGAAGCGGCCTCTACTTGCGAGCCGTTCTTCAAAGTCACCAAAACGGCAGCTTGCATGCTGAAGCAGCACACCATCAGACTGAATGCGAGATTGCGCCCGGGCCGTCTCATTCCGCTCGATTTGCAGTTCCCACTATAGCCGATTGAGCGATCATCTCTCGCGGGGTTTCCTCGGGCCGAACTTCCTCGGGCTCGGCGGCGGCTTGTTCCAGGAGCAGCATCTCGTGCTCCAGCAAGGTCGTACACACGAGCGCCTTGCCCGCTATCTCCGCTACCGTGCTCTGCACTCCGTAGCGCGTCGAAAACAGCTCGGATACTTCCCGGAGCTGCCGTCGAATAGCAGCAAGATACCGCATTATCGCGGCATGTTCGTCCCGGCTGAGCGGGTCAGACACGGCCCCTCCTTTGGCGCAATCGGTAGGAATGTCCTGATCACTACCATTGCTATCACAAATGCCGCGCTCTTCTCGACAATAAGACCGGGCAAAAGTCATGTTTGCCCCCGGATTCCGGGGTAGGGGAGTCCTGATTCTCCGCTGACGTACGGACGGTACAATCCACGAAGGATGGGTAATAGTTATCAGCTTTGCTGCAGCGTCTGTGACCGTTTTTACGATCCCGCCCGGCTTCGAAACCTCTGCGAATGTGGTGGTCCGCTCTTGGTTGCTTACGATTTCGCGAAAATCCGGCGGGAATGGGGAAAATCGGCTCTTCAATCCACGCCGTCCACGATGTGGCGCTACGATCCCGTGTTGCCGGCGGATCGGGCTTCGGCGATTTCTCTCGGCGAGGGATGGACTCCTCTGCTGCCGGCGCCCGTGCTCGGGGCAGCTATCGGCGCTCGCGACCTCTGGTTGAAAGAGGAAGGCCAGAATCCCACTGGATCGTTTAAAGCGCGCGGCATGTCGGCTGCGGTCACCATGGCGAAAAAGTTGGGCGCGACCCGGCTGGCCGCGCCGTCCGCCGGCAATGCGGGGGGAGCTCTCGCCGCCTACGCGGCCGCGGCCGGTGTTGAAGTACACGTTGCGATGCCTGCCGATGTGCCACAGGCAAATTACCTTGAATGCGAAGCCGCCGGAGCACACGTGACGCTGGTGAACGGTCTGATCGGCGACTGCGGCCGCATCGTTGCGGAACGAAGCCAAGCTGAGGGTTGGTTTGAAGTCGGAGCGCTGAAAGAACCGTATCGCATCGAAGGAAAAAAGACGATAGGGTACGAGCTCGCCGAGCAATTCGATTGGGAGTTGCCCGATGCAATCGTATGCCCCTGCGGGGGCGGCGTCAGCCTCATTGGAATCCGGAAGGCGTTCAGCGAATTGGAAGAGCTCGGCTGGATTGGATCGAAGCGCCCGAAGATGATTGCCGTGCAAGCGACGGGCTGCGCGCCGATCGTTCGCGCATTCGAAACGGGCGCATTGCGAAGCGAGGCCTGGCAACATGCGCATACGCTTGCCAGCGGATTGCGGGTTCCGAAAGCGTTAGGCGACTTTCTGGTGCTGAAATCCATACGCGAGAGCCGAGGGACGGCTCTCGCAATCGGCGATGCGGAAATGCTGGATGGCGGTATGGAACTGGCGCGCCGTGAGGGAATATTTGCTGCGCCCGAGGGCGGAGCGTGCGTCGCCGCGATTGGTAAGCTGATCGCCAGTGGGTTCTTGAAGCCCGACGACCGCATCGTGATTCTGAATACCGGTTCGGGGCTCAAGTACCTGGAAGCCTACGGGACGCGATTCATTCGAAACACCGCCGGCGAGGCCGACAAGCTGGGCGGCCTGATTACGCCGCGATAAAGAAGTGTCGACGGGCCCGCGGCCCACCAAAGGCGACAAGGGTGCAGCGTGCCGGCATTTCGTGCTCAGGGGTCTGGGTGAGGCAGGTCCTCGAGCTGCGGCGGCATCGTAGCCGCCTGTGCGCCCAAACCAGGGGGCCTGGAAGGCCACCGCAGCCCAAGTGGCTGCCCCACAAAATGCCCGCAAGTTTTAACAGAGCGGACTTTTACCCCACTTCAACCCAGCGACGCCCTCAAACTGGGCGGCATTTTACAGACCCTGCATATCGGCCGTCGCCTGGCGTACCTGCTCGTTCATCGCTCCGAGGCAATCGGAAATCTTCAGCGATTCTTCCATCGCAAGGCCCCAGTCCTTTGCATCGACGGCTTCGCGAATGCCCGGCAAAGTTTTGACTCCATAACCTGTGTAAAGGCCCGGCGCGTAGATCTGGTGCTTGTACCACGACCGGTTCGGCAATCCGTCCGGTCTGGTAAGCACGCGTTCGGTTTGCATCAGCGTCCGATTCAGATCGGCTATCTTCCCACGATCCAGCGTGCTCTTTGCCAGCGCCTGGTTGAGAGCGGCTTCGTACTGACCGGAACTTTTTTCCAGCGCCTGCAATTGCCGCCTGATATTGTCGAACCGTAAGTTGCGGCCGCTTTTCGCGGCTTCCTGTTCGATTTCACCGACGTAGCCCGTCACGGTTGTCACGAAATGCCCGAATTCCAGCGGCAGAATGTCTGAATCGGCAAGCCGCATCAGCGCTGTCAGCGTGTATTGGGATAGCGCTCGCCCGTATACATGGGTTCCGTCCGAAAAGTGGTTGTACCAGTAGATCGAGTCGTAAACAGAATGATAAATTCCGCTCTTGTCCATCCCGGAGAAGCCGTCGTTCATGCTGGCGATTCCCGCGTAATCGAGAAACGCGACGTAATCCGAACCGGCCCCTAACGCGCCGATGGTGAATGCCTTCTCCTTCTTCTCGGGCGCCGCGCCCGGGTCGTCCTGCACGGGCCGATGGTTCAGGCGGGCACGGATCAGGTTGTCGTCTGTTCCAGGCTGCTCTACGCTCTTCCCCACTTCGGCCGCAAACTCCTCGAGCGTGTGCGACCCCGATACATCGAGCCAACCCCGTTCGTTCATATCCGAATTGAGATAGGCGACGGCTTTCTGCTTCAGCTCGTCAAGGTGTTTTTCGACCCATTCGGTCGAACCGATCAGGCCAAATTCCTCCGAATCCCACACCGTGATCTTGATCGATCGCTTCGGATGCCATCCTTGCTTCGCCATTGTGCCCAGCGCGCGCGCAGTCTCCATCAGCGCCACCGTGCCGCTGGTGGGGTCCGCGGCTCCGTTTACCCAGGCGTCGTGATGATTGCCCGCCAGCACCCATTGGTCGGGGAATTCGCTGCCGGCAAGTGTCGCAATGACATCGTAAATCGGCTTGTTCGTCCAGTCATAATCCGTCTTCACGTGGACTTTCGTGGCGCCAGGGCCGATGTGATACGTAAACGGAAGCGAGCCTCGCCACGATTCCGGCGCAAGCGGCCCCGTGAGTTGTTGAAGAATGGGGGCGGCATCGCCATAGGAGAGCGGCAGCACCGGAATTTTCATCAACGATTTTGCTTCGTCCCGCGGCAACTTCTTTGCGCCGGGCACGGAGGCCCATCCTGGTGTCAGGGGGTCGCCTGGATAAAGCGGCATATCCATCACACTGCCCCGTTGAACGCCTTGCCAGGGCCGCATGGGACCTGCCGGATAGATATCGCCCTGGAAGTAGCCATCCTCGTGCGGGTCCGAATAGATCAAGCAGGCGATCGCGCCGTGCTGCGCCGCGACCTTCGCCTTAATGCCGCGCCAGCTTTTGCCATATCGCGCGATGATAATTTTGCCTTTGACATCGATGCCGTGTCTGGTGAGCCAGGCGTAGTCTTCCGGAACGCCGTAGTTGGCATAAACGACATCCCCGGTAACATCGCCCGTCGCTCCATACGCGTTGTAAGTCGGAAGTTGGCCGGGGTCCGAGCTGTTTGGATCCTGCGGAACCGGCGGCTCCTTCAGCTTGGCCTGGTACGGTTTCGGTCCCAGCACGTCGACGGTTCGCACCGTCGGATAAGGCAGCAGCACATCGAACTGTTCGAGGTGCGCGTCCAGCCCCCATTCCTTCATCATGCCGAGAACATATTCCGCGACGGCCTTGGATCGTGGCGATCCGGCCTGGTGCGGCTCTCCGGCGATGAAATCCGTGTACTTCCGCATGCGGCTGGCGTCCGGAATACCGCGTGCCTGTTTCTCGGAAGCGGCTTCCTGCTGGGCATTATTGGCTGAAAAGCCGCGTATCTGGTCCTGAGCTAGGGCCGAGAGCGCGCCGGCGGACGCA
Organism: Bryobacterales bacterium KBS 96; assembly: GCA_000381625.1. Classification (GTDB taxonomy): domain Bacteria; phylum Acidobacteriota; class Terriglobia; order Bryobacterales; family Bryobacteraceae; genus KBS-96. Next base: position 1,846,130 of record KB906767.1, on the reverse strand, counting down.
AGCAGGAACCCAATGGCAATACGGGGTCCAGCGTTTAGCGTCAATTTCCGAAAAATTCCCGTTATAGGACGCTTCATGGTGAAGCACTCATTCTAAACCGGAGGTAGGCCGAGGCGTGGCAGGTTATTCCGCCGCGTCTCTCAATAGCTTCGCCGTTGTCACCGCTTGGCCAAGATGCCGCTGTGTGTGCTCGGCGATATGAACCAGCAGGCCCAAAACCGTAGTGGGAAGCCGCTTCCGCCCGATGTACCGTGGCGCGTGCAAATCGTGACACGTGAAATTCTTCAGGCGATTCTGGACGTATTCGAAACGGAGCTTCATTTCACCGAGCAACGTCGCTGCATCGGCTCCGGGCGATAACTCGTTCTTCAGGTCCTCGAATTGTTCTGCCGAAAGGCTTCGTTCTTCGAGGTAAGTTACCAATCGGTCTGCGCTGCCCGGAATGTGCCTGAGATGAAAGCCAAGCGGAGCAATGTTCCCAATTCTGCGCCACACGTCACCGGTGGCCAGGCCTGCCGTGTGCCGCTCAAGGTCTTCGCGAACTTGAGCAAATGTGAAGAATAGCGGCATTACCAGAGGCGGCACTCCCGCCAGAGGACCTCGTAACCACGCTTCCGGTTCGTTTGTAGCCATATGCTTTTACCTGAAAATCCCAGTATGACCCAGTGAATAACGGCCAGGCTGCGGGTACACGCATAACCCGTGTGGCCCCTTGCCCACCCGGATCTTGGCAATCAGATGTCCGTCGGATGTATCGAGAGCGTACACGACGCTGTTATAACGGCCCGAAAGCCAGAGGACTTTTCCATCCGCCGAAACGCCGCCCATATCGGGGCTGCCGCCGCCGGGAATTCGCCACTTTGCCGCAATTTCCCGATTGGCGAAATTGATGAGTGTGACCGACCCCTCGCCCCGGTTCGACACGTATAGATACTTTGAATCGCGGCTCACATACAGCCCGTGCGCGCCCTTACCGGTGTGGATGAAGCCAATTTCTTTGAATGCATCGCCATCTACAAGATGCACGCCGTTTGCTTCCATGTTCGCGACGTAGAACACTTTCCCGTCCGGCGAGGCTTTTACGTCCTGCGGCATGCCCGGCGGCTCCATCTTCAAAGTGCCGATGACTTTCTGATTGACTACGTCCACCTTCAGGAGCTCGCCTGAAAATTCGCAGGTTGCGAGCAGGTACCGGCCATCGATCGAGAAATCGATGTGATTGACGCCTTCGCATGGCACGGGCAACCGGCGTACGACTTTCATCGTTTGCGCGTCGCGAAAGTCCAGCCGCTTCTCGCGTTCGGCGCAGATGATGGCGTATTTGCCGTCGGGCGTGAAGTACATGTTGTAGGGGTCGTCGACATGGATCGTCTTCCCCTTTTTTCCAGTGGCTGGATCAATCATCGTTAATTGATCCTGTAAGTCCTGCGTGACCCACAGCCGCTTCAAATCCCAGGATGGCACCACATGCTGCGGTTCATCGCCCACTTTGAAGAAATCGATTACCTTATAGGTTTTCGGATCGATCACGTCCACGGAATTGCTCTTCGTATTCGGCACATAAACAAGCGACGGAAAGTCTTTGACAACAGGGCTTAACATGCCCGGACGGTCGTGCGAATACATGTCCTTCGGATCGGTCACCGGCGGCATGCCGGGTATCGGATTGATCTTTTTCTCCTCGGTGACACGGGATAAGGCCGCTGCGGTGTGGCTGCTGAAAGTCTCGAGAACGCCATGCCGCGGTCGCGAGCAGCCCAGGCAGAGAGACATCGCGGCCAGGATCGCGGTAAACACAAACGTCGAACGCATAAAAAGAATTAGTCTGATGAGGTCAAATCTTGCTAACAATCATGGCTGGAGCACGGCATTGCGATAAATCAGCGGATCGTGAACACCCGCTTCGGCAAAGCCTTTCTTCCGCAGCAAGCACGAGTCGCACTCGCCACAAGACCTTCCCAGCGCATCAGGATCGTAACACGAATGCGTGAGACTCAGGTCGACGCCCAGTTCGACGGCTTTGCGCACGATTTCGGCCTTGCTCATCGAAATCAAGGGCATGTGTATCCGAAGCCGGGTGCGCCCTTCCACGCCGGCCTTCGTCGCCAGATTGCCCATCGTCTCGAAGGCGTGGATAAACTCCGGGCGGCAATCCGGATAACCGGAATAGTCGATTGCATTGACGCCGATGAAGATATCGGATGCTTCCAGAACCTCGGCGTATGCGAGCGCGAACGACAGAAAAATGGCGTTGCGGGCCGGGACGTAGGTGACGGGAATACCGCGATTCATATCCGCGGCCTGGCGGCCTTTGGGCACCTCAATCTCGTCGGTCAACGCGGATTTTCCGAATACCCGCAGATCGATATGCGCGACGCGCTGCTCGCGAGCGCCCAAGCTCTTCGCGATGCGCACCGCCGCTTCGAGCTCCACGCGGTGCCTCTGGCCGTAATCGAATGACAGGCAATAGCACTCGAATCCCTGCTGCCGGGCAATCGCAAGGCATGTGGAGGAATCGAGGCCGCCGCTGAGCAAACAAACTGCCTTCGGCTGCGGTGAATCTTGAGGCATGCGGCGTTTCGAGACGAGTATCGTACCACCCGTATTGTAGCGAGCGGATCTTGCGTCTATTACCTGGAGGCGGCATCTAACTAATAAACGGGCACAGTATCAGACATAATGAACAGAACATAAGAGACAGATTCGTGCGCCTTTGCTTCCTTACCTCGACACCGCTGAACTTTATTCAGGGCAGTGGAACCTACAGCGGCATAGTTACGCTTGCCGACGCTTTGCGCGGAATGGGCGCCACCGTCGAGATCCGTAGCCCCAGGATCTCCATCCGGCCGTATACATTGCGCCGGTATCTTTTTAACCGGAGCATCGCCCGACGGGATTTCTCGGATTTTGACGCTACTGTCGGTTTCGACCTCGACGGTTTTCTGCTTCGAAATTCGAAAATACCGCACATAGCCTGCATTAAAGGCGTGATTGCCGACGAGTTACGGTTCGAAGGTGGCCGGAGCCGCGCGTCTCTTCGGCTACAAGCGGCGTGGGAAAAGCGTCATGTCGCCGGCGCCTCGCTCGTCATCACGACCAGCAGGTATTCGGCGGACCGCATCCAGCGTCATTATGGTCGTGCGGATTCGAAAATTGTTCCCGAATTGATCGACCTTGCGGCGTGGCGTCGATTATTCGCGCAGATTCCACCGCGGCCGCCGCAAGCAGGCGTTCGGCTTCTGACTGTCTGCCGCTTCTATCCGCGCAAAAACCTGCCATTGCTGTTGCGATCGCTTGCCATCCTCCGTAGCCGCGGCCGCTACGAACTACGGATAGTCGGGGATGGTCCGAATGCCCGGGAATGGCGCGCCCTAACGGCTCAACTGGCATTGCAGGATTGCGTCATATTTCTCGGCGATCTTAGCCAGGAGCAACTCGCGGCGGAATACGTGCACGCCGACATGTTCTGCTTCCCGAGTCTTCAGGAAGGTTTCGGCATCGTTCTGCTCGAAGCCATGGCGGCGGGCAAGCCCATTGTGGCAAACAATGCCTCTGCGATTCCCGAAGTTGTGCCGCATGCCAGCCTGGTTCAAGGAAACGATCCGGAGGCCTGGGCCGATGCTATCGAAGAACTCGCGTCCAACCCGGCGCTACGTCTGCAAATGGGCCGCCTCGGAGAGGCTCGCGTCGCGAACTACGATTCGAGCCGCGTCGCCCAAGCGTTTCTCGAACAGATACGGCCGGTGCTCGATCCGGCATCGGCGCGCGGAGCCGAGTTGGCTTCCGCCGCCTCTCAGTAAATAGGCGGCTCGCCTTCGGGGCGCGTCTTCCAGCGCCGGTGAATCCACATCCACTGATCGGGGTGCTCACGAATCACCTGCTCGAAAAACGTGTGAATTCGTTGCGTGTCGGCCTGCGCATCGCCCGAGATCTCCATTTCCGGATAGAAACGCAGCACGTAGCGCCGTTCGTCCTCATGCCAGAAAGCGAACCCGGGGATTACTGCCGCTTCCAGACGCGCCGCAAGTTTAGCAAACGCGACGCTCGCGCAAGCTTGCCTGCCGAAGAACTCGACAAATACACCTTCGGCCGCCGTTGTATTCTGATCGATCAGCATGCCGACTGCTTCATTGTTCTTGAGAGCGCGAACCACGGTCAGAGCCGAATCCCGTTTGACGATCAGTTTATTGCCCGAGAGGCGCCGGCGCGTCTCCACCAGGCAGTCGACATAGGGATTATCAAGAGGCCGCACCATCACGTTCATCGGTTCCGTCATGATCGCGTGGGTGAAGGCGCTTAATTCCCAATTGCCGAGATGCGCGGTCGCAACTAGAACGCCACGGCCTTTAGCCTTCGCCGCTAGATAGTGCTCCAAGCCTTCGTAGCGAATCCAGCGATGGACGTTCGATTTATCGATATCCGGAAAGCGGCCGATTGCCAACAGGAGGCGGGCAATGCTACGGAAGACGCCGTCGATTAGCTGCTCGCGATCGCCGGGCGATAGCTCGGGCATTGCAAAGCCGAGATTGATCCGGGCGACACGCCGCAGCTTGGGAATTAACCGGTCGAGCAATCTCCCGCAAACGTTGGCGAACACCCGGGCTATCGGAAGCGGCAGAAATCGCAGCCCAGCGAGCATGACCCTTGCAATCGAGTATTCGAGCCATCGCATCACTGAAGGTTTGGGTCGCTCCAAGGAATCAGGGTAACCGATGGCCGCTGCCAACCGGTTCTGTATAGAGTAAACCGGAAACCGAGCCGCCGCACGTGAGTGCGTGGATATTTCGGTGACTCGAAGGCCCCTAGCGGACGGCCGGGAGTCTTCTTAATTTGATCGCGACAGTTTTTGACCTACGACGTTCAATTAGCACGTCCGTAAGGCGAACGCCTTCGCATAAAGATCGGCAACATCCGATCCCTTCATGCGAACGAAAGCGAGCATTTTCCCATCGGGAGACATCGCTGGGCTCAAATCGCCGATGCTTCCCGCTGGCGGCCTTCGTGAGAGCGCTGTATTTACCGGTATCCACAGCAAGCGCCAAGACGACGCGCGCGCCCCTTCCGGTATTTGCGAAACAACGAGATGCTTACCATCCGGGAACCAATCCAGCCCCCCACTGCCGCTTCTATCCATTTTGAGGATTTGACGCTCCGGCCCTCCGATCGCCGATACGATGTAATATCCTGATGCGCCCGCCGCCTCCCGCGCATAGGCGATGAATTGAGAGTCAGGCGACCAGGCGGGAAACGAAAAGGGGCCCTGGAAGATTACTCAGGCGCAGTTCTGTTCCCGCGTCGATCAGCTTTACGTAAATTTGTGGATCGCTGCCCTCTTCGCCGGACCAGACAAAGGCGACCTGCTTGCCGTCCGGAGAGAAAGCCGGCATGTACTCAGAACCGACTAGGGTTGTCAAAGGCAGGCTCGACCGAGCTCCGGACGGCATTCCTGTGCCACGTCGCCCAAAGAACGCTTGCCGAAATCAGTAGAAGCGCCAATGCACCAGTCGACAGGTATCGATACAGACGCGTGCGCGGCCATCTACTCCCCGCCTTCGAAGATGGGAGGCCCGGTCCCTGAACTTCGGCCGCGGTTGCGACGAATGAATAACCTCGGCCGGAGACCCTGGCGATGTACCGGTGTTGTTTCGGGTCATCTCCCAACGCTTTCCGCAGAGTAGAAACATTCTGAGTGAGGTTAGCCTCTTCGACGGCTGTATCGGGCCACAAGGTAGCCATCAGTTCGTCCTTGCTCATGATCTGCCCGCGATGCCGGATGAGTAGGACAAGCGTTCCAGACACTTTCCTGGTAGCACGACGGGCTCGCTGCCTCGGTAAAGCACGCGTAACTCCGGATTTAGAGCGAACTGACCGAATCTGTAAATCATCATACTTAGCCCACTGGCACGTTACTGCCTGTCGCTTTTAGAAGATTTTAGAACCTTTTATTGTTCTTCACACGATTTTTAGAAGCCCTCGGCTCAAATATCTGAGGCATGACACTCCGTGCCCAGGCGGCTTTTTCCTTTCTATTCGCAACTCTGTGCTTTGCAGCGCCGGTCCAAGCTCAATCGGCTCTAACGGAAAACGAGACGATAACTTCACAGGACGGCGAGAATTCGCCTCGACTTACTATTCGGGTATATAGAATTGCGCCACTTTCAAACCTGGTCCTCGCGTGGGCGGAAGTCGAAGCAGCCCGCATGCTGCGAAGTGCTCATCTGCGGCTGACCTGGATCAATTGTCCAGCCCCTACGAATTCCGCTTCGTGTGCCATCCCAGAACAACCGTCTGACTTGATCTTGCGTGTGTTGGCAACCGCCCTGCCCCACGCACCCCCAGATGCGCTGGGCACGACGGCGGAGTCGGCATACGGGAACTGCGCCTTCCTTTTTTACAACCGAGTTGTAGCGTGTCGTACATATCGAACGTTGACATTTCTGGTTCTGGGAAGGGCGATGGCTCATGAGATAGTTCACCTACTTTTGCCGAGCTCAGGTCATAGTGCTTCAGGGCTGATGAGTGCGATGTGGTCCCCTAAAGACCTGCAATCTGGTGGTCAGTTAGGCTTAGGGCTCGCCGCTCAATGGGTAGAGTTGATTCGGGAAGAAGCGCTGCGGAGATGCGCGCGACGAAACCCCTTAGATAGGTAGGCTTCTACTTGCGAGCTCCTATATCTAGATAAGGATCAATTCGCAAGTGCTCATGCCGTTTCCTAACGATTCGGCGGCCGGGTATTGTAATTGCCTAGGAGAGCACCCATATGGAGAAACACACGGAACTTAGATGCATTCTCGCGCGGAGGATGAGGCTGCCGAAAAACTGTTTTCGCTCCTTGCGGCCCGGAAGCGTGCTCACCAGGTTGCAGATGCCACCAGAAACAAGCGCTATACGCAGCTTTATACCTTATACAGGGATGCGTTTATTGACGTTATTACGATTACAGTTCAGCTTAACTTGCCGGGAAACACTATGCGGTTGATGCTAGCTGCCGGTTCTTGATCCAGGTTCTATTCGATCCAGCCGCCGCCGAGCACAAGATCGCCGTCATAAAAAACTGCCGCCTGGCCTGGGGTGACGGCGCGCTGCGGTTCGTCGAAACGGACATCGACCCGTTCGGGCGTGGCGGTCGGGAATAGCGTGGCTGGAGAGGCTACGTGCTTATTGCGGATTTTGACCTGGGCTCGCCGAGCCGTGGTTATCTGCGAAATGGAAAGCCAGTTGACTTCCCGCGTTGTCAGCGATCCCCTGAGCAATTGCTCATTCCGCCCGACGACGACGCGCTGTGTTGCCGGGTTGGTCTCGATCACATACAGCGGCTCTGCTGCCGCGATTCGCAAGCCGCGCCGCTGGCCCACGGTGAAGTGATGCGTGCCGCCATGCTCGCCCAGCACGCGCCCGTCGATAGAAACAATCTCGCCGTGAGTCTTCTGCGGTTCGATGCCCTGTTCACGAAAATAGGCGTCGATGAAACCCGCATAATCGCCGTTCGGAACGAAGCAAATCTCCTGGCTGTCGTTTTTATCCGCCACCGGCAGTCCCAAATCGCGAGCGAGTTCGCGGACGTTGACCTTCACCATTCCGCCCAGAGGAAATAGCGTGCGCGCAAGCTGCGCTTGCGTTAATCCCCAGAGAAAGTACGTCTGATCCTTTGAGGTATCGATACTGGTGCGCATCTCGTACCGCTCGCTCTCCGGGTTCCAGGAAAGCCGTGCGTAATGTCCCGTGGCAATCTTATCCGCTCCCACGCCGTCGGCCATCTCGATAAATTGGTCGAATTTGATGAAGTTATTGCAGAGCGTGCAAGGTATCGGCGTGCGCCCTTCGAGATAGTCGTTGACGAATGGCTTTACGACGTGTTCCTCGAACCGCTCTTCAAAATTCACGACGTAGTAAGGGATTTCGAGCAGAGACGCTACATAGCGCGCATCGTAGACGTCGTCGAGCGAGCAGCAGCGGCCCACCGCTCCGCCCTCGGGCTGCAACTCCGGGAGCCGGCGCTGATTCCACAACTGCATGGTCAGGCCGACGATTGGGCGGCCTTCCCGCTTCAGCATGCCAGCCACGACAGAACTGTCCACTCCGCCGGACATCGCCACGGCGATGGGCCGGTGGTTTCCGGAAGCAAAATCAATCTCAGGCATGTTGCTCCAGGCGTTCCTTTCGATTCGCGCCACGAAGCTGTTGGACGGACGCGATCACCGCATCGGCCAGCGCATCTACCTGTTCTTCGGTGTTATATCTTCCCAGCGAAAAGCGCACGCATTGCCGCGCCTCCCGCTTGGGACGGCCCATCGCGAGGAGCACATGCGACGGCTCAACGGAACCGCTAGAGCACGCGGCGCCGCTTGAAACCGCGAATCCTTTCAGGTCAAGAGCAATGATCAGAGCTTCGCCGTCCACACCCGGAAAGTAGAGATTGCTGGTATTCGGCAACCGGAACGCGGGCGCGCCGTTGATTTCGGTCCCATGCGTCGCATCGAGGATGCGTTGCTCGAATCGATCCCGCATTTGCGCGAGCTTGCGCCAGATCGGCTCAGCGCTCGCCAGTTCCACCGCGCGGCCGAACGCAACGGCGCCCGGCACGTTCTCCGTTCCCGCCCGGCGCGCGCGTTCGTGACGTCCGCCGAACTGAATGCCCCGTAACGGCACATCCTTTCGCACATAAAGCGCGCCAATACCTTTCGGAGCGTTCATTTTATGCGCGCTCATTGAGTACAGATCCACGCCTAATGTTGCGACGTTCACCGGAACCTTACCTAAAGCCTGAACCCCATCGGAGTGCATGTAAATTTTCTGACCGCTTTCGCGAACGTCGCGGACGATAGCGGCGATTTCGGCGAGAGGCTGCACAATGCCGGTCTCGTTATTCGCGTGCATCACGCTCACCAGCACGGTCTCCGGCCGGATATGCCGCCGAATTTCGTCCGGAACGACGGCCCCATTCGGCCCAACCGGAGCGTACGTCACCGCAGTCCCTTCGTTCTCGAGTTGCCGGCACGATTCGAGAACCGCCGGGTGCTCAATCGCCGTTGTTATGACGTGCTTGCCGGGCGCCCGCGAGTTTCGCGCCAGGCCCAGAATGGCCAGGTTATCGGATTCCGTTCCGCCGCTGGTGAAGACGATCTCCGCCGCCGAAGCTCCGACATATGCCGCGATCTGCCGCCGAGCCCGCTCCAGCAATTGCCGCGCGTTTTGGCCTTCCGCATGGATACTGGATGCATTTCCGAATCCGGATCGCAGTGCTTCCGATATGGCTTCGATCACCTCCGGGGCAACGGGTGTCGTAGCATTGTGGTCAAAATAGAAACGGCTCATCGGAATACTGCCAGAAATTCGGCGGCACGGAAATATCGGCGCTGCCATTAGGTGGGCTGAAAACTAGCTGTAATGTTCAGTTTAGCAAGTTACAAGGCTTGTTCGTATGCATCCGATCATTACCCTGACCACCGATTTTGGAATTGCCGATCATTACGTCGGCGCGATAAAGGGCGTCATCAGCCGTATCTGTCCGGACGCCAACGTCGTTGATATAACGCACGAAATTCCGCCGTTCAGCGTGTACGCCGGCGCCTACGCGATCAGCCAGGCCGCGCCCTATTTCCCTACGGGAACCATCCACGTCGTTGTGGTCGACCCGGGCGTCGGCACATCCCGACGCGGCATCGCCTTCCGGAACCAGGCAGGCGCCTTCATCGCTCCCGATAACGGAGTTCTGAGCCCGTTTTGGCGGGAGCAAGACCGGCTGAACGTGCGCGAGCTAACAAATGAGAGCCTTTGGCTGAGCGATCACTCCGCCACGTTTCATGGCCGCGATCTTTTCGCTCCCGCCGCTGCGAAACTTGCCGCCGAACTCATCGCCTGGGCCGACCTCGGGCCGCCCGTTATCGACGTAGTGCGCCTGCCGAATCTTAAAGCCGTTCAAGGCCAAAGAGGCCAGTGGCATGGGACCGTACTCAGTGTCGATCGATTCGGAAACGTGATCACGAACCTGCCTTCTCGAATCGGGCTGTCGCACGAATTTGTCTTCACGGCGGCCGGGCGCGACATCCGCCGGTTTCATCGAACCTTCGGGGAAGCCGATCCCGGTGAGATTTTTGTGTACGCCGGCAGCTCAGGCTATTACGAGATCGGGATAAACCAACAAAGCGCGGCGGCCAAGCTTGGCATCGCGCCGGGCAATCCGGTCCTACTGGAGTTAAGTGCCTGATTTGCAGGGACCAGAGGCTGCCCGTCGCGGTACACTCGTCTATACGGCTTATCGATTCCGACAGCTATCGCAAGCACCGCGATGGTTCCTGCGGCTGTGTCGATGGTCGCAATGGTGACAACGCGGAATGATCACTGCTGAACCGACAACGATCTCCCGGGCCGCGGAATTTCGCCGCAAGCTCGATTCGAGCGTCATCGTGGCCGATGGCGCGATGGGCACCATGCTTTACGCCAAAGGCGTGTTCATCAACCGCTGTTTTGACGAGTTGAACCTTTCCTCGCCGCAACTGGTCAAAGAAATTCACCAGGAATACGTGAAAGCGGGCGCCGAACTCCTCGAAGCCAACACGTTCGGAGGCAACCGGCTGCGCTTAGGCGCATTCGGATTTGCCGAAAAGCTGGCAGCCATCAACGAAGCGGGTGTTCGCCTGGCGCGCGAGGCCGCGGGAGAGAAGGCCTTCGTCGCGGGCTCCATCGGGCCGCTTGGAACTCCTATTGAGCCGCTTGGGCCGGTTTCGTATGAGGAAGCCCGCGCCATTTTTCGAGAGCAGGCGGATGCGCTGGTTGCCGCCGGCATTGACGCGCTGGTGCTTGAGACCTTTTACGAGATCGACGAGCTGCGCGAGGCGATCTTCGCGGCCCGTGAAGCCGCCGGCCCCGATATGGTGATCGTCGCGCACGTAACGGTCGAGGACGACGGACGGCTTCGCGATGGCACAAAGACCAAGGATTTCACGCGCAAACTGGCCGAGTGGCCTGCCGACGTGATCGGCGTGAACTGCTCCGCGGGCCCCAAGGTCGTTCTGGAAACCATCGAGAAGATGTCCGTGCTGGCTGGCAAACCGCTCAGCGCCATGCCGAATGCCGGGCAGCCCGCCACCGTGGAAGGCCGCAATATTTACCTGTGCTCTCCGGAGTACATGGCTCAGTACGCCCGGCGGTTTCTCCAGGCCGGAGCGCGCATCGTCGGCGGCTGCTGTGGCACCACACCGGAACACATCAAGACCATCCGCAGCGAAGTGCGTTCCTTGCAGCCCGTAACGCAACATCGCGCGACCGTGACGGTCGATGAAAGCAAGCCGGAGGTCAAGCGTCTCGCCAAAGTGCCCGTGGCTGCGAAGTCGCAGCTTGGCGCGAAACTATCGGCGGGCAAGTTTGTCGCATTTGTCGAAATTCTGCCGCCTCGCGGAATCGACGCATCGAGGGAAATCGCCGGCGCGAAGCTCTGTAAGGAGCACGGCATCGATTGCATCAATGTGCCCGACGGCCCGCGAGCCAGCGCACGGTTGAGCGCCCAAGTGGCATGCCAATTAATTCAGCAGCAGGCCGGAATCGAAACGGTACTTCACTTTTGCTGCCGCGACCGCAACATTCTGGGCATACAGTCGGAGTTGCTCGGCGCGCACACGACCGGCGTTCGCAACCTCATCTGCATTACCGGCGATCCGCCGCGCATGGGTTCGTATCCCGACGCTACCGCCGTTTTCGACGTCGATGCCATCGGGTTGACGAATATTGCGAACGGCCTCAACCAGGGGCTCGATATTGGAGGAAACCCGATTGGGTCGCAGACGGCGCTGTTGATCGGCGTCGGAGCCAATCCGGGAGCGCTCCGGATGGATGAAGAGTTAAAGCGTTTTGACTGGAAAGTGCAGGCCGGCGCGGAATATGTTGTCACCCAGCCGGTCTTCGACCTGGGTCTGCTCGAGCAGTTCCTGCAAGCGACCGAGCACTACAAATTGCCGATCATAGCCGGTATCTGGCCTCTGACAAGTTATCGAAACGCGGAGTTCATGGTGAACGAGCTCCGGGTTCCCGTGCCTCATGAATACATGGAGCGCATGCATCTTGCGGATACGGCGGATCGCGCTCGTGCTGAAGGGATCGCCATTGCGCGCGAGATGGTTCAACGGGTGCGCCCGCTGGTCAGGGGAGTGCAGCTCAGCGCGCCGTTTGGCCGTTACGAGATGGCCGTCCAGGTTGCCGAAGCGATCGGAGACCGCTAAACTGGCAGGTGGCGCGGGACATTCCGGGTGCGCCTGCTCGCGCATACTTCAGACCTGCCGCCGGTAATCCATACAGCTCATCAATTCGTGGCAACAGACCTTATCGAAACCGACGTAGAAAATCCAAGCGATGAGTGCATCGACCGCGCAGCCCGCGCTATTGGGCGGGGGCAAGTTGTGGGCGTTCCAACCGATGCTCTCTACGTGCTCATGGCAGACCCGCTCAACTTGTTTGCGGTCGCGCGGGTGTTCCAGGCGAAAGGCCGCGAAACCGTACGCTCCCTGCCGCTTCTGATCAGCGACATGGTGATGGCGGAGGAACATGCAAAGGATCTCTCGACCCGGTTTTATATTTTGGCGCGGCACTTCTGGCCGGGGCCGCTGACGATCATCGTGCCCGCTGCGGCGAAAGTGCCTCTGAAGGTTACGGGTAATACGGGACGCCTGGCGCTGCGCCAGGTGAGATCCAGGCTCGCGAATGCGATTGTCGAAAAAACCGGCCGGCCGTTGATCGCAACCAGCGCGAACCTATCCGGCCAACCGACCTGTACGAGCGGGATTGAGCTATTCGCGATGATGGACGGCCGGGTCGATCTGGTTCTTGATGGAGGTGCGTGTCCCGGCCCCGGCGCCACAACGATCGATATCACCGAACCCTATTGGCGGGTGATCAAGGAAGGCGCAATCTCCGAGCGCGACATTGCCGAACGACTGAGGGCGAATTAGGAGATAGGTCTTTGGTAGGGACTGATTCAGAAGATCTGAATGATCTCTCCAGTTGCGACGACAGCTAGTTCCCTTAATAAAAAATGCTTGCCTTCCGTGAGGCGCGATTTAACCCTCTCAATATATAAGAATTTTATAGGGACAACTTTCGTCTCTCCGGGCCAGATCGGGCCGGTATTCGAGAGTAAAAGCCGACAATCAAAATTCCCATCGTCAATCACACAAATACATCCGAGATGACCACTTGGCGTCGCTTGTGTGCGTCCGCCTCTGTCGGTAGGTAGAAATGAAACGCGCGCTAATACATCCGGCGATATCACTTTTCGTAGAAGCGCCCCATGTGACTCATTATGTTAGAGCTGTAGAGGCCAGGGGGAATGGCGTTGGACGGCAGGAATCCCTCCCGAGTTATAGCTCCGCGTTATGGGATCGACGATATCACATCAAGCGGCCTCTAAACGATCTCCACTGCGGGTTCCGATGCTTTGGGATGAAATTCGGGCTTATACCGATCTATATTGGTTGTCCACTCAATTCCTTTGGGGGACTTAAGGAAGTCTTCAAAATACCGATTCTTGGGGGTCTTCGGTTTGCCGTAGCGGTACCACTCCCACCGTACTCGACCAGCATCGGAGATTCGAAAGACCTGCGCACCAACAACAATATTGCGCGCGTCCCAAATCGATAAGAGTTCTTGCTCATCGAAATGTAGATACAGGGTATTACTACTGCTCGTTGAATTTACGATTTGATGCCAATTGTCGTATGGTCTTCCAAACGACTCTCCCCAAAATCGCAAGGTTCCAACCTTCACGTTAGGAAGCACCAGCCGTAATGCGACGGGCGAACTCCTCTGCTTTGACTTCGGCGTGCATGCGTCGATACCAATGAATCATGTGAAATCGCCGGCTCAGATCAGATGCCCTGGCTCGTTCTACCGCAATTCCTCGATCGTGAAGCCCTCGCGCTGAATATCCGTGAAACACGTGCGTGCTTCCTTGCCGTGCTTCCGGAATATATCTTCAAACAGCGTCGGGATGTGTTCTTTGCCGCGCTCGAAGAAAACCAGTACCGATGGACCTGCGCCGCTTAGCGCGCAGCCGAGCAGTCCCGGCGCTTTCAACTGCAGCATCTCGCTAAATCCAGGAATCAATTTAGCCCGGTACGGCTGGTGGATGCGATCTTCGAGTGCTGCCGAGAACGAGTCCGTGCTGCCCGTGCAGAGCGCGGCCATCAGCAATGCCGATCGCTGGACGTTGAACACAACGTCTTCTCGGCTATAAACGTCCGGCAGCACCGATCGCGCCTCCGCGGTAGGGAGAGCAAAATCCGGAACGACCACGGCGACTTCGTAGCTAGCCGGCAGCTCGACGCGCACTGCATGTGTAAACCCTCGTGAATCGATGGTGCTGGCGACAATCGATCCCAGAACGCACGCCGCGACGTTGTCGGGATGTCCCTCGATCTTCGCCGCCTCATCCAGGATCTTTAGCCGCGGCCAGTTCAGATCGAGCAACTGATGTGCAATCACGACTCCCGCCGTCAGCGCCGCGGCGCTGGAGCCTAGACCTTTTCCGAGAGGGATTGCATTGTCGATATCCAGGCAGATGGGTGGCAGTTTGCCGCCGACATCGGCGGCCACGGTCAGGGCCGTTCGCCAGATCAAGTTCGATTCGTCGTTCGGGATGCCCCATGCATCGACGCCGCGCACCGCAATACAAAGCCGCTCGGCGCGCCGGAACGAGCAGGTGAGGTGCAGATCAAGAGCAAGGCCGATTGCGTCAAATCCAGGGCCGAGATTTGCGCTGGATGCCGGGACGCGAACGCGCCAACTCATGAATGAGGATTCATTTATTTAATGGACTCCACGCCTGATGAAAGGGTTATTTCCTTAATTCTACTCGCTGGCCCGACCGGCAGGCTTTATAGACTCCCAAGACAACCTCGAGAGCGCGGCAGCCTTCTTCGCCTGTGATGACCGGATCGCGGCCGGTGCGAATTGCATCAGCGAAATCCTCGAACTGGCGCTCGAACGACGTTAAGCTGATTGCCATGGGATCGGACGAGCCGGACGCAACGTTCTGGGCAAGCGGGGCCGGGTCCGCGGCGTTCGCCTCTTCATCATCCCGCACGTCCCAGGCGGTCAGTTGATCGCCAGATAGAGTCGCGCTGCCGCGCGTGCCGTGAATCTCAATGCGTTCTGTGTAGCCCGGCCAGAACGCCGTTGCGGCTTGAATCACGCCGGTTGCTCCGGAACGATATTCAAAGAGGCCATTGACCACGTCCTCGGATTCAATCCGATGGAGCGCGCCCAGTTGCCAGACTCCGTGTACGGCGCCAATCGGTCCCGCGAGGTACAGCAGGACATCCACCTGGTGAATGGCTTGGTTAATCAAGGCGCCGCCGCCTTCCGTTTTCCAGCTACCTTTGATGGGTCTCGAATAATATTCTTCGCTGCGGTACCACTTCACGTACGCATCCGCCTGTAGAATCTTGCCCAATCGTCCCTGGGGAATTGCGCGCTTCAGGAACAGAGTGCTGTCGTCAAACCGGTGCTGGCTCGCAACGCTAAGCAGGATGCCGGCCTTGCGGGTAATCTCCACCATCTTGCGGGCCGTTTCGAGATTGGTCGCAATCGGCTTTTGCACCTGAACGTGGCGTTTGATTTCGGCGCAGATCTCGATCGGCTCCAGGCGGAACGCGGGGAACGTGCAGAGATCAATGAAATCCAGGTTGGGATAGCGGCAAAGCTCTCCATAATCCGAAACAAATTTGCAGTTCCAGCGTTCGGCGAACTCGCGTCCGCGACTCTCTGTATGATTCGAGCAAGCTGCCAGCTCGAAACCAATGTTCTTGTAAGCCTGGGCGTGCTTGTTTGCGATCGCCCCTGTTCCTAGGATTCCAATGCGCATCATCTTATCTTAATGAGCCGGTCTTGCCGGCGCTCTCGGCCAGCGCTCGAAGGGCCTGTTCTAGAAGAGCCGCGGCGCGCTCGGCCTCTAAATCGGGACGAGCGGGCATTAGCTCGCCGATGCGTATCGACATCTTGCCGGAATGGAACCAGTGCTCACCGGTTTGTTTGAGCCGGCCAAGTCCGCCGAGATAAATGGGCAGGGCAGGGCAGCGGAGATCGGACCACAGCAGCCCCGAACCGCTCATGAACGGCTGAATATTTTGATCGCTGGCTCGCCGGCCTTCGGGGAACACGACGATGCTGTAGCCCTGGTCCATCGCGTTTGCGGCGTGCGCAAAGCTGCGCCGGAAGCCGCTGTGCTGCGGAAGTGGAAAGACATTGAACAGGGCCGTAACAAGTACATATTCGAGCGGCGAAATCCAGTTCAGGGTGCGGTAGTTGTAATAGCGCCGGCGCCTCCAGGCCAGCAGAATTTCGCCTGACATGGCAACTGCCGCGCGGCGGCGGAGTTTTCCCGGCAATGCATAGAACATCAGCGCGACATCCACGGCAGTTACGTGATTGGCATAAATAAGAACCGGGCCGTCCGGAAGCGAGTGGAGCTTTGAACTGACGCTCGGCGCTCCCAAGAGCCACACCAGAGGCCGCAATATAAGTTCGATGAATGCCGACCGGCAGAGTCGGACGAATCCGTTCCACGGCCATCCCGGGTATTTATGTTCATCGCGCACGGGCGCCGCAGCTTCGGACACTTTTACGTCGGGAGTAGCCGTTACGAGTTTGCGAAGATCACCGACCGTTCGCACGTTCTGCATCTCGGCGTCATCGACGGCGATACCGAACTTCTCTTCCAGTCCGGCTTGCAATTCAACTCGCGCCAGGCTGTCGAGGTTCAAATCTTCCGCGAGTGACGACTCGTCGCTCACATCTCCGGTTTTCCCGGTGACGCGCTGCAGTAATTGCGCGAGCGACCCCGCTGCCTGTTTCGGATCTCGCTGCGCTCCGGCAACAACCCGCGCCACTTCACGCCGCAGAACTTTCCCGGTAGATGTTCGCGGCAGATCCGGCTCCGGCCAGATCATCCAGCGGCGTATCTGCTGGTAATCGGCAAGTTTCTGATTAGCGCGATTCACTGCCTCCGCCGCATCTCCGTTCCGAAGGACAATAGCCGCGAATGGTTCCGGCCCGTACTGCCCTTGGGCTTCGACGACCGCACTGGCTTTCACTTCCGGCTGTTTCATCAGCGCGGCTTCGAGATCGTCCGGATGAATGTTCAGCCCGGCTGCCGTGACGATGACGTCTTTCTTCCGGCCTCGATACCGCAGATTGCCGGATTCGTCGAGTTCCGCGAGATCGCCTGTCGGCAGCCAGTCTGATTCCCGCTGTTGCAGCTTGCCGCCCTGCCATACAGTGTTCGAGACGGTCTCACCGCGGACCAGAACCTCGCCTTCGTCCGTCAACTTGATTTCGCGGCCCGGCAATATCTTGCCGAGGCTGCCCCTGGCGGCATGGAATGGATGATTCAGACTCACCAGGGCGGTCGTCTCCGTCATGCCGTAGCCTTGAATCACAACGAAGCCGAGTGAATTCCAAAAATCTTCCAAATCGGAAGGAAGCGCTGCCCCGCCTGAAACCGGCGCCCAAAACTTGAATCCCAACAGCCGGTGAACATCGCGAAAAACCCACCATCGTTTCCAGGCGCGAGCGCCCTGCGTATTCTTGCGGCGCTCTTCGAGATTGGGGAATCGCTGCCGGAGATAATCGCGCAACAAATCGAGGACGCGCGGCACTGCCGCTAATACGGAAATGCGTTCGCTGTGGATCCGCTCCACAAGTTCCGAACCGATCAGCCGATCCTCGAAGTGAACCTCCGCCGCAATCACCTGGGGAATCCAGAGCCCCATGAACTGCCCGAATACGTGGCTCAACGGAAGGGTATGCAGGATGCGGATAGGGTGAAAAAATCGCTCGTACTTCAGATACTTCTGCGCTTCGCGCTCAATTGGCCGCAAACTCGCCAGCACGTTGCGATGCGTGTGCACAATGCCTTTGGGTTCGCCGGTCGTTCCGGACGTGAAGACGATCTGCAACGGATCGTTATCGCTCAAGCCTTCCGGTTCTGAGAAATCGGGCCGCTGAGGCAGCGCATCCGTGAAATCTTCGAGGCGAAGCTGCGCGATGGCCGCGCCGAGTTCGTCCAGATGCGCGGCGCTGCCCACAATGAGTTTTGGCGCGATATCCTGCTCTACTCGTCGCGCGAAATCGAGTGAGCCCGCGTCGTCCAAAGGCACCGGCACGGCCCCGCGAAGAACGCATCCGAAAAACGCGGCAATCCACTCTGGACCGTTCGGCCCCCAGATTAGGACGCGATCGCCTTTCACGATTCCGCGGCGCACAAGCTCGCTCGAAAACCGCCCGGCTAAAGTCGCTAGCTCGGCATAAGAGACGGTTCGGCGCCTCAGGCCTTGCCGGATCACGACTGCCGTTTGGTTCCCATGGCTGCGAAAATCGGCGACGATGGAGGCAAGATTTTCGCGTTGGATTAGCTGACTGCTCACGCGCTCACAGTTTTACACAGCGCGGTCTTAGCTTCGTTCGAATTCGAATTGCCAGTTTTCTTGTAACCGCGGTTGCCGGGCTGTGAGGAGCACGCGATAAATTCTATCGCCCCACGCCGATCGAAGATGATCGTCCTGAATTTCGATGGTCTCGACCTTCGGCATGAATCGCTGCGCGTCATAGTGCAGCAGCACGTCCGGAATGCCTTGGCCCGATGCAGGCATCCGCAATCGGCCTTCGCCATCCGTGCGAGCCTGCCGCGACGTCATCAGGCTCAGCACGATTTCTGGCGCGGCTCGCTGCAACTCGAACGATTCCCGCAGCCGGACTCGATTCGTCTTTCGATCGAGCTGCAACGTTCGAATCCAGCGGCGCAATCCGGCTTCGGGCGGATAGGCGGAGGCGATGTTCATGCGGATCTCCGCGACGTCGTCGCCGTCCTTGTAGGCAACGCCGGACGCCCGGAAGTTGAGTCCGTTTTTCTGCATCACGCCGCCTATGGTTGGCAGGTTGTGATACGCCGACTGCATGGTCCAGATATCGTAACGGTGCGGGCCGAATGTCTTCGCCGTGTAGCTTTCCACTCCGGCGTCGATGATGACTGGATTGCCATCGACAAAGATCAGGAAATTGCCGGCGTCGTTGTGGCCGTGGCTGCGTCCGTTCACTCCGCCTTTCGCGCCGAGGTAAAAGCCTTTCGCGGAGCCCTGCTGCGTGCGGGCCGCCATGATCTGCGAATCCGGCAGCCACACATCGCGTACAAGGGCCTGCGTCCGCGGAGCAGCGCGAAGCTCACCGAGATCGAACAGCGCCGGCAATGTCCGGCCGAGGCTCTCGAACCCGATCCCATCGTCCTCCTGCATGGCCATGTAGGCGCCGAATTCCGTCATTTCGGAATCGTGAATGCGTTTGCCATAGCGGTAAACCAGGTTGCCGGGAGTGTGCACCTTTGCCGGAGCATCTCCGAAGTTCATGTAATAGTCGTTGTCGATATGTGCGCGGTAGATATAGCGGCCCATCTCGGCAATCAGCCGGTCTCCGTAAAGATTCACGGTTCCGTTCGTCGCCGAATAGAGCAGTTCCAGACAATCGAATAATGACCCGCCGGCGCGCCCCCAATAGCTTGGTCCTTCATCGCAACCGCCGTCGTCCGGATAGCCGTTAACGAACAGATCGAGAATGCGCATGATCTTCACAATGGATTGGCGGCGCTTTTCGCTGTCCGTCTCCAGCAGCAGCGTAGAGGTCAGCCAGTTCGAACAGATCCACGGTGTCCAGTTGTTTAGCTTGTCTCGATGACTCAAACCGCTATTGAGCCCCATCCACCAGAAGTCATTGCGCGTCAGACCCGGCTTGAGAATGCGCCGCTGTACTTCCTGCTGTATGCGCGGACGGACAAGCTTCGATACCGAATCGAGCTTCGATCCGAGCAGGTAATCGGTCCATGACAGCAGGCTCGATGTTTCCGCCGCGAACAGATCGACGATCGGTTCAGTCGCATCGGGGAGGCCGACACCTTCCTTCTGCATGCCAAGATGGGCCGGAACGCCCCAGAATGTTTCTTCGCACGTCAACCAGATCCCATTGGCGATCTCATCGAGAAACCTGGCATTGTTTTCCGTGCATTCCGCGAGCACAAGGCTCTCCAGCTTGTTTCTGCGCTGGTCGCGGGCGTGTTCGTAATGTGTCCGGTTGCCTGTCCTGGCGTATTCGAGAAAAAGCGTTGCTGGCAGGAGCGGCCATTCTGTTTCGAGCGCTCGTTCACCGCGTGTAACGATCTGCTGCCGGGCGTCGGAACGCATTGCTTGCCACGACTCACGATCGGTCAGGCGCGGAAACGGGCGCCACTCGGCAACCGGAATGAGAACTTGTTGAATCTCTGCCTCGGAGTAGCGGCTACTGAGAAGATTACGTGGTTTATCGGCTTGCGCCGCGGCCGCACGCTGCGATTGTGCGAAGGGAAGTGTGGCGAGACTAGCTGCGCCGCCCGCCAGCAGATGGCGTCGGGAAAATACTGGCATAACCGCAGACCATCTTATCCTCCACTTCCGTGGGCGCGGCTCTGTAGAGTAACGCGAACATTGCCCCCTCTCTGTATCCAATGAAATGAGTCGGGCGTGTAGGTCAGGAAAAATTTAAATCTGAGGAAGGAACTTGTGGCGCACAATTTATCGTGCTGGCGGGAAGTTCACTGCCCGCTGAACCGTGGGCTGAAGCCCACGGCGGCACGCTGAAGCGCGCGCCACACACAAGCCCCCAACCGTGATCTTCAGTAAGTGACGTTGAGCGTAAGCTCCCATCATTCACGAATAGGCAGGCAAAAGGCGTCTTGGCTTTTTTGCTGCCTAGATTCCCACCTTGGCCATCATTCCGGCGGGATAACGCTGCCCCGCCGCCGCGTCCTTCGGAAACGCATGCTCAATCTCCTCAATGTCTCCGGGCGTGAGATGAATGTTGAGCGCGGCCACGTTCTCGTCGAGATACTTCCGTCGCTTCGTTCCGGGAATCGGAATGACATCAGGTCCCTGCGCATGTACCCACGCAAGCGCCAGTTGCGACGCAGTACAACCCTTCTTCTTGGCGACGCGCTCCAGATTTGAGACCAAGTCCAAATTCTTCTGAAAGTTCTCGCCCTGGAAGCGCGGCTGGTTCCTGCGGGCATCGTCCTCGGGCAAGTCTTCAAAACGCTTGAATTGCCCCGTAAGAAAGCCCCGTCCAAGCGGGCTATAGGGAACGAAGCCTATGCCCAGTTCACGGCAGGCCGGCAGAATTTCGTCTTCCACATCGCGGCTCCAGAGCGAATACTCCGTTTGGAGCGCGGTGATCGGATGCACCTTCATGGCGCGCCGCAGTGAATTTGGGCCGGCTTCCGACATGCCGAGGAACAGCACCTTCCCTTCCTCGACCAAACGCGACATCTCGCCGATGGTCTCTTCAATTGGCACGTCCAAATCCACGCGATGCTGATAGTAAAGATCGACGTGGTCCATGCCGAGGCGGCGCAGACTGGCTTCGCAGGCCTTCCGAACGTAATCGGGGCGCCCGCTGACGCCTCGTGCCGAAGGATCGTTCCGGTCGCGAACAAAGCCGAACTTGGTGGCGACAACGGCTTCGCGGCGCCGGTCCTTCAGCGCGCGGCCCACCAGTTCTTCGTTTTCACCGTATCCATACATGTCGGCCGTATCGAAGAAGTTGATGCCGAGATCGAGCGCGTGATGAATAGTTGCAACCGATTCGGCCTCGTTCTCGCGCACGCCGTAAAAATCCGACATGCCCATGCAGCCGAGCCCCTGCGCCGATACCCGCAGGCCTTGCGGTCCGAGTTTGCGAATTTCCATGATGTCCTTTCTCAATAGTAGGACGAGCAACGCGGAAGCAGAGCCGCCGTACGTAGTCGCCGGTTGCGCGGTTACCCGAACCCGCTCACGCGATGCGGCTCTGTGTGAAGGCAAACGTCAATTTACGCTTCGGCGACGACCGGATTTCGCAGTTCCCCGATAGCCGGTATTTTCACCACCACATCATCGCCTTGCTTCAAATACCGCGGCGGCTTGCGTGCGAAGCCAACGCCTCCGGGTGTTCCGGTCGAGACGATGTCGCCCGGCTCGAGCGTGAACACGCTGGAGAGAAACGAAATGAGGTCGGGAATTTTGAAAATAAGGTTCTTTGTGTTTGAGTTTTGAAGAACCTCGCCGTTGATCGCCATGGAGATGTCGAGCGCGTGCGGATCTTCGATTTCGTCGGCGCTAACGATCCAGGGCCCCAGCGGCGCGAACGTGTCGAACGTCTTGCCCATCAGCCATTGCGACGTGGCGCGCTGGTAATCGCGAGCGCTGACGTCGTTCACAATCGTATAGCCGAACACGTGTTTCCGCCAGTCTTCCGCCGCGATGCGCCGGCCTCCTGTTCCGATGACAAACGCAAATTCCGCCTCGTAGTCGGGGGCTTTAGAGACCTTAGGTAACACAATGGAATCGCCTGGGCCGATCACCGCGGTTGCGAATTTATTGAAGATGGTGGGGGTGGTTGGGATTTCCGAGCCTGTTTCTTCGGCATGGTCGCGATAATTCAATCCAACACAGATCAGCTTCCGCGGACGGGGGATGGGAGCATGAAGCCGTACCGAGTTGAGAGGAAATGCCGTGCCCTTTGGGGACTCGGAAACGAGGTCTTCCACCTTCTGACGGCCTTCACGACCGGCCTCGATGAGGTCCAGCAGGGAAAGATATCCTAACGACGACAGATCGAGGACGGCATCCTGAACAACGGCGCCGGGCCGGACACGGCCATCTGATTCAAACGTGACAAAGCGCATGTAAAGCATCTTGCCACGACCGCGATTCGGGATTTGCTCGGAGCGGACCCCAGTGCAACAATAAGGGCGGCTCCGCCAAGCGAAGCCGCCCGTCAAATCCGGTTAGAATCTCTTATGCCAAAGGGGCTTTGCGAACTTTGCCGTTGCGGATGCAACGCGTGCAAACACGCAAGCGCTTTCCGGCGCCGTTTACCAGCGCGTGAACCGTTTGCAGATTCAAATTCCAACGCCGCTTCGTCACGTTATGTGCGTGGCTGATCCGGTTTCCAAACTGCGGCCCCCGGCCGCACACTTCACATACTTTCGCCATACAGAGGTTCTCCTGTCCGGCAGATGCCGAACGTAGTAAACCAATAGGTTACCAAGCCCGAAGCGGAACACGCAACCCGAAGTCTTGTCTCATGCAGGCTGAGCCTGCGTAAGGCCAGGACAGTGAAATCGGTGCACCTCTGCGTGCCGATTTGGAACTGGCAGGCGGCAATTACGAAAACTTTACCGTTTCGCATCTCACAACGGAGGCGTTCTTCCATCGGCTAAGAGCATGAAAAAACAAGCCATTGGCGGTTTTACGGGGACGGTGCGGTAATTGCTTAGCAAGAGGCGAAGGCGAAATCGTGCGCCGAGCCAATGCAACCCCAACCCGGTACTCTGCGTCCTTAGCCCGCTCGTGTAGGCGAGCATACTTTCTTCCGAGATGCATTCAGCGCAGACTAGAAGGCGAGAAACAGGTAAACTCATCGGGAGTCTTGAGCGCTTTCATGTGGAACTGTTCACTTTTGTTCCGGCTCACGGCAATACTGCTGGCCGCGATGCCAGCCCTGCCGGAGCCCGTGAAACTCATCCTGGCCGCCGGCACTCCGCTGCAGGTCAGCGTCGAGCAGAGATTTGCCATTAAGCGCGTTGGTGAACCCGTGCAGGCGCGTCTTGTCAGCCCGCTGTATGCGTTTGACCGCGAAGTGGTCCCGGCGGGCAGCGAAGTTCTTGGACATGTCGCCCGGTTGGACCCGGTCAACCGGCAAAAGCGGATTCACGCGATTATGGGCGGGGATTTTACGCCGCTCCACGATCCGGCCATTGAATTCGACACTCTGGTGTTTCCCGACGGAACCAGAATGCCCATTAAGACGACCGTCGAGTCGGGCCGTGGCGCTGTCATTCGCCCGAACAACGATATTCAACCGCGCGAGGAAGATTCGCTAGTGGCAAAAACACGCGAACAAGTCCGGGTGGGTTTCATCAATGCCCGCCGCAGGCTTACCGATACCATTCAGTCGCCGGACAAATGGCAGCGCTTGGAGCAGGCGGGGTATTCGTACTTGCCCTACCATCCGCAGTTCGTCCCGGCGAATACACAAGTGCTGGCGGAACTCGCGGCTCCGCTTGTGTTCGGCACGACGGACATTAGTCCCGAAGAGGCAAGCGCGCTCGGTCCTCCACCGCCGGATAGCGTGGTCACTGCCCGGCTCGCCTGTTCGGTTTCATCCACGTCGCCATTTGGAGAAACGGTGGAAGCCGTGGTTTCGGAGCCTCTCTACTCCCATGACCATCAGTTATTGCTGCCCGCCGGTACACGCCTGACCGGGACCGTTCTCGATTCCGAGCCGGCCCGTTTCTGGCGGCGGGGAGGCGAGCTTCGATTCGCGTTCAACGAGTTGCGATTGCCGCCTGCCATCAAGGCGGATCGCCCTATTAGCGCCATAAACGGCACGGTAGTGAAATTGCAGCCGATTGAGTCGGGAGGGATTAGAGTCGATTCGGAGGGACAAGCGCGCTCTGTGGAGTCGAAGCTGCGCTTTGTGGCGCCTGCAATCCAGGCATTCTTGGGCGTTCGCGTAATCGATCAGGATCAGACGGGGAACGGCCAATCCCAAGGCACAAACAAGGCATGGCGAGCACTGGCGGGAGCCTCTGGTTTTGGCTTAGTCGGCACGGTGGTCTCTCAGGTATCCGCCGCTGGATCCACCGGTCTGGGCTTCTACGGCGCGGCGTGGTCGGTGTTTGACCATATTGCCGCTCGCGGGCATAATGTCGTACTGACCGAGGGTACCCTGTTGCAAGTGCGGTTCGATCCTTTGCATCAGTAGCAACGTCGACCGCTCGACTCTGGCTAGCGAGAACCCGCTAAGGCGTGAGGGTCTTCTGGGCGTAATCATCGCCCTTCATTCCGGAAGCGATTGGCCTCGCTGGCGCTGATTATCACGCGGGGCGCCGCGGCGCCGGTCGAATCCTTACGGCTTAATAGCGTTTGCCGTCGCGAGCGGCTGAGCGCCTACTGCCGGAGCCGTACCCTTGTTCTCCGGCTGAGAAGCGTTCTGGTGGACGGCGGGAACTTCTGTCGTAACGATCTCAATTTTGCCTTTGAAATAGGCGCCATCTTCAATGACGATGCCGGGGGTTCGAAGGTCGCCCACCAGGCGGCCGCCCTTGCGAATTGTAATCTTCCTGCTTGCTTCGACATCGCCGTCGATACTGCCGAGCACTTCGACTTCCCGCGCCCGTGCGCCGGCGCCTACTTTGCCGCTCGGTCCAACGGTCAGGCGGCAATTCGGCATGTCAAGCGTACCGTCGATCTCGCCATCGACATGCATATCCTCTTTGCTGGTGATCTGTCCCCGGATCACCATTGCCTTACCGATGACGGCTAGACCCGAAACGACCGGACTGGTCGTCTGCAAGGGTGTCCCCGCTTGATTGTCCAATGCCAAAGGCCGCCGGGAAGGATTGTTTTCCTGTTTTCGTTCACTCCACATCCACTTGCTCCTAATGCTGCCGGCCGTTCATCGGTAAATCGAGCCGGACAGTCCAACAGTTAAGTTTGACCGATGAAACAAGCATAACGTTTCCGCGTTTGTACCTGCGCCCCGCTTTTCGGCGCCGCCGTTCCGTTCGGTGCTAGTACGACGGAATTACGCCTGTTTCGTGCGGAAGAACGCTCTCGTTTCGATAATCCTCCGCTATTCAAATGGGCCATCTTCGTCGCTGGCGTCGAGGGCCAGGTTCTCGAATTTGGTGAACTTGTTAAGAAACGCAAGTTTCACTTTGCCGGTTGGGCCGTTGCGCTGCTTGGCCATCAGAATCTCGGCGATACCTTTCAAACTTTCTTTGTCGGGCCGGTATACTTCTTCGCGAAAGATGAACATCACCATATCGGCGTCCTGTTCGATCGATCCCGATTCACGCAGGTCGCTGAGCATCGGCCGGTGATCTCCCTGGCGCGTTTCGGGAGCGCGGCTTAGCTGTGAAAGCACAAGAAACGGCACACGTAGATCTTTCGACATCAGTTTCAACCCACGCGACAGACCACTGATTTCCTGGACGCGGTTCTCGCGTTTTGGTCCCTGCATCAATTGCAGGTAATCGAGAATCACCAGGCCAAGGTCGTGTTCCGCCTGCAAGCGACGGAGTTTCGCGTGTACATCCATTAGGTTGACGCCCGCCGTATCGTCGATGAATAACGGCGCGTGATACATGTCGGTGGCGGATTCCTGCAGCCGCGTGCGCTCATCCTGATTCAGATAGCCGGCGCGAAATTTCTGTTGATCGACGCGCGCAGCGGCGCATAGCATGCGGGTGAGCAGCGATTCCTTCGACATTTCGAGCGAAAACACGGCAACGGCTTTGGCGTTCTTCGGGTTAGTTGCTACGTGCTGCGCGATATTCAGCGCGAATGCGGTTTTACCCATGGCGGGCCGCGCGGCAAGGATGACGAGCTCTCCTTCGCGAAGGCCGCCCGTCATCTCGTCCAGCTTCAAAAATCCGGTGCTGATGCCCTTGATGCGCTTGCTGGTATCAAGAAACGCGTTGATTCCACCATCGAACTCGTCGATGATCTGCGCGGGGTTTGCTAGGGAGCTTTTCGACTGAAAATCTCCCAACCCGATGAGAGCTTCTTCGGCCGCGCCGATGATCTGTGTGGGATCTTCCGTCCCGCTGATGCAGCGATTGATCAGCCCCTGCGACACCGTGATGATGCGGCGCAACAGCGCTTTTTCTTTGACGATGGTGATGTAGCTGTCGAGACTGTAGAGCTGCGGCAATCCATCGTCGAGCGTGACCAGATAGCTCAGCCCGTCCACCGATTGCAACTCACCGTGCTTCATTAACTCGTTCGCGAGAGTGACCCGGTCGATTCTCTCGCTGCGGTCGTGCAGGTCCGACATTCGCCGAAAAATGATTTTGTGTTTTTCGAGGCTGAAGTCGTCCTCGTTGATTTTGCCGCCAACCGCGAGAAATGCAGCTTCGTCCGTCATGATGCCGCCGAGAACAAATCTCTCCGCGTCAAGATTGACGGGCAAAGATTGTTCAATCAACAGATCGCGAGCAGGCATAAGGGGGACCTCGTTACGGTAACGGACCTCGCAGGTCAGGCACAAGAGCGTAGAGCAAATTTTTCTGAGGAAAGAATGCCGCGGCCGTCAGGCAGGCAACTTGGGGCATGTAATCCGCAGGTTTTTCCACAGGATTTACCAATACATTTTCGCGCACTTTTGTTTGGAAGGGGAACCGGGGCGCCGCCGCGGCGCAAAATTCGAGAATCCTCGTGTGCGGCGGACGGAGATAATGAAAGCATGAGCGACCTTCTCACCATCGCCGGAAAAACGTTTCAGTCTCGCCTGTTTGTCGGAACCGGGAAATACCGAAGCAAACAGTTGATGGCCCGCTGTCACGAAATCTCAGGAACTCAGATGGTGACGCTCGCCGTCCGGCGTGTGAACTTGACGGATCGTTCGAAAGAATCCGAGTTGGACTTCATCGACCGCACGAAGATCTCGATTCTGCCGAACACCGCCGGTTGCTACACGGCGGACGAGGCCATTCGAACGGCGCGCCTGGGGCGTGAAGTGGGGCTGTCGAACTGGGTCAAACTCGAAGTGATCGGCGATCAGAAAACGTTGTTTCCCGATAACGCGGGGTTGCTTGACGCGACGCGAGTTCTAGTCAAAGAGGGGTTCGTAGTCCTCCCGTACACAACCGACGACCTGGTGAATGCCCGCAAACTGGTGGAGGCTGGGGCGGCAGCCGTAATGCCTCTTGGGGCGCCGATCGGCTCCGGATTGGGAATCCAAAACCAGCTCAACTTGCGAATTCTCCGCGAGCAGATTACGGAGGTTCCATTGATTGTGGATGCCGGCGTCGGTACGGCGTCGGATGCGGCGATGGCTATGGAATTGGGCTACGACGGTGTGCTCCTCAATACGGCGATTGCCGAAGCGGAGAATTCCGAGCAGATGGCGTACGCGATGAAGCTGGCGATTGAAGCGGGACGCGCCGCGTTTCTGGCAGGCCGCATGGCCAAGCGGTCGTATGCAAGCGCCAGCAGTCCACTGGCCGGCGCGATAGCACGCTAACATGCCGGAACCGCTGGATCTGGTGGAGGCGCGTGTACTCGGCGCGCTGATGGAAAAAGAGGCGACGACGCCGGAGTACTATCCGCTGTCGATGAACGCTCTGGTAAACGCGTGCAACCAGAAATCGAACCGTTATCCCGTGGTCAACTACGACGAAGACACGGTAAGCGACGCGATCGACGGTCTCCGGGCGAAAAACCTCGCTGTCGTGATTGTCGGAAACGGACGCGTGAAGAAATACGGCCAGCGAATTTCGGAGGTGCTGAATCTGGGCCGGCGCGAATCGGCGGTTTTATGTACGCTCTTGCTGCGCGGGCCACAGACTCTGGGTGAGGTCAAGGATCGTAGCGAGCGCATGTTCTCGTTTGCGGATCTGGAAGAGGCCGATGCGACTTTGGAGCGCCTTGCCGAATGGCCATCGGGGCCACTCGCCAGGAAGCTGCCCCGCCAACCTGGGCAGAAGGAAGCCCGGTATGCTCATTTGCTGGCGGGCGAACCGGCGGTCGAGCCGGAATCCGAGGCGGTGCCGCCTCCTGTGCCCGGTCGGTTAGCGCTGCTTGAACAGCAAATCGAGAGCCTGAAAGCCGAGCTTGGCGAGTTGAAGCGGCGATTTGACGAATTCGACGCGCAGTTCCGCTGAGACACGTGCGCAAAGTGCGTTTTTGAGCCCTGCAGACCCTTCCGTTCCCTGGGATTTACCCGTCTAGACGGGCGCGTTCGGTCCGTGGTACTTTAAGGTGTTCTTACCGGCGGCTGTGTCTCATTGGATGTGTTCTGTGGTGTCCTGCTGCTCGTTCGACGATTTTTGAGTGACAGGATTATCCAGATGATGAACATTTTTGTAGGCAATTTGAGCTATCAGACGACCCAGGAAGATCTCCAGTCGGTCTTTTCGCAGTATGGAGCGGTGGAGCGCGTCAATATCGTGACCGACCGCATGACGGGGCAGGCGCGCGGCTTCGCATTCGTGGAAATGACGAACCGCGAGGAAGCCGAAACCGCGATTTCGGTGTTGAACGGCAGCGATCTTCATGGAAGAACGCTGAACGTGAACGAAGCCCGTCCGAAGCCGGAAGGTGGCCGTGGCGGTGGTTTCAGCCGCGGAAACGGCGGCGGATACAACAAGAAGAACCGCTGGTAGTTGAGTCGCCGGCTGCGAACAGCGGTGGCACAGTACCTTTAACCAGTTTCCAATTCGCACTCGCTGGGTACGCTTTCGCGGCGTGCCCGGCGGGTGTTTTCGCTTTTTCGGGCTCTGGATTGCTAGGAAGCGGCCCGACCAAGCAACGATGAAATTGAAGTACACGAGCTGGTGCTGCGCCAGCTTCCGGTTGCGCATCCCGAAGCAGCTTTCTACATAGACATTCCGTGATTAGTCTGCCCAGGGATCGTTCATGCGAAACGTGGACGCCCGCTTAGGAAGAACGAAAAAGCTGGGAAGATCTCGTGTTGTGCCGAAGCTTGCCTTCTGGGGCGGCCGTGATTGCTAACGTAAGATCCGTGAATGGCGCACGATCCCACTATCCATTCGCCCACGTTCTGGAGATCGCCTGGATTCGATTGGCGGCTTCCATCAGGTTCTCGATCGAATTCGCGTAGCTGAACCGGAGATATCCTTCGCCGTACTTCCCAAAGCCGCCGCCGTCCAGGCAGGCGACGCCGGCTTCGTTGAGGAGCAGGTCGGCGAGCTCATGCGAGGGAACGCCCGTAAGTTTCACGTTAGCGAACGCGTAAAAGGCCCCGCCGGGAATGGCGCATCGAAATCCAGGCACTTGATTGAGCGCGGCGCAGAACGCATCGCGGCGGCGCCGGAATTCCTGAACCATGTCCTCGACTTCGTCTTGCGGACCAGTCAGTGCCGAGATAGCCGCCCTTTGCGTGAAGCTGGCGGTGCACGAGTTGGAGTTGACCATCAGCTTATTCACTGCGTCGACCAGCCATTCGGGCATCACTCCATATCCGATCCGCCAGCCAGTCATTGCGTAGGTTTTCGAAAAGCCGTCCAGGATGATCGTTTTTTCCTTCATTCCCGGCAGGCTTGCGATCGAAACCGGCGATTCGGCCGTATAGTAGATGCGCGAATAGATCTCGTCGGAAAGCACGATCAAGTCCCGTTCCGCCACAAGACTGGCAATCTCCTCGATGTCTTCGGCGGGGATCACGCCGCCGGTCGGATTTTGCGGCGAATTCAAAATCAGCATCCTGGTGCGATCGCTCAACTGATCGCGAAGGACGTTCAAATCGAATGAAAAACTACGTTCTTCAATGAGCGGAATCGGGACGGGCCTGGCGCCGAGGAACTGGATCATCGATTCATAGATGGGAAATCCCGGATTTGGATAAATCACCTCGTCGCCAGGCTCGAGCAGCGCCAGCATGGGAAAGAACAAGATGGGTTTGCCGCCGGGCACTACGCAAACGTGCTCCGGACCCACATCGATCCGCCGCGTTTGGGAAACGTGTTGCGCAATTACGCTGCGCAGTTCCGGGAGCCCTTGCGTCGGGCCGTAATGAGTCCAGCCTTCGTCGAGCGCCTGCTTGGCCGCTTCCACGATGTGCGGCGGCGTCGGGAAGTCGGGTTCTCCGATCTCCAGATGCACGACGCTCCGGCCCTTTGCTTCCAAGGCGCGAGCCCGGACCAGAACATCGAAGGCCGTTTCGTTGCCGATACGCTGCATTCGTTCCGCAAGTTTCATGGGCATCCTCTCGATTGTCGCGTGACGCGGCTCAAACTCCCACGACGAGCCTCCCGCGGCCGCTTCCTCAAGGGCGTACAACCCGCGCACTTGTCTGTTGAAGGAACAGAGAAGCAGAGCCTGGTTTTAAGAGAACGAGGCTCTGTGGGTGGCGCAAAGTCGTCCGCGCACTAGGTTCTATCCAAGACCGTACGTGAGCTGGATCTGCGTCATCTATCGGTAAGGTAATCTGAACTCACCACTGCAAGTTACGTCTTTGGAGATTCGAGGCAGCAAATGGAATACTTAGCAGGCGTGATTGTGGCTCTGGCGGTGGCCGGATTGGCCACGCTGATTGGCTTGGATCGTGAACGCTCCTTTTATCCGACGGTGCTCATTGTCGTCGCGTCCTATTATGCGCTGTTTGCCGTGATCGGAGCCTCCAAGGGCGCCCTGGAAACCGAAAGTGCGGTTGGCGCGGGATTCGTGGGACTGGCCTTGCTCGGCTTCAAAAGGAGCATGTGGCTGGTCGCAGCAGCGATTGCTGGACATGGATTGTTCGACATGATCCATAACTTATTAATCGAGAACCCAGGTGTCCCCGTTTGGTGGCCCGCCTTCTGCGCCACGGTCGACCTTATCCTGGGCGGTTGGTTGTCGGTCCGCCTCTTGAAAACGACAGACGTCAACCGGCGTTCAACTAAACCGAATCGGAGTTGACGGTTATTCCGTTCTAACGCCCTGTATTGATTTGGCCGGCCGTGAGTTACTGCGCCGTTTCATTTTTCTTCGCGTAATTCATGCGCTCGAACGCTTGTTTTGCCAGATCGGCGTTGCCCAGCTTCTGATAGGCGCGCGCGAGCTGATAATACGTTGCGGAGTCCATGGGGCGAAGTTGAACTGCGCGCTGAAAGGACGCGACCGCGTCCTGGTACCGATTCATAGCCACGTCCAATTTGCCGCGCAGATATGCGATATCAGGATCGGCGGCGGCGGCCTTTTCCGCTAAATCAAGTTCACTCGCAACGGCCGGACCATTCAGCGGTACAACGTTCAGCATCGCTCGTGCAATGAGAACGTGGATCATCGGGTAGTCTGGTTTGTGTTCGGCGAGATCTTGCAACACCTGCACCTCCCGATTGAAGTTGCCCGACTTATGCGAGGCATCGGCAATCTGCAAATATGCGCCGGTTTCATTGGACGATTGGAGCAGAAGCCGTTGCAGGACATCGATGCCGCTTTGATACTGGCCCGAGCGCACAAGATTCGTGCCCAACGGCAGCAGTAGAGCGGTGGACGACGGGATCTTTTCGAGCCCCTGTCTCAGAACCTTTATGGCGTCGCCGAGCTGGTTTGCATTTGTATAAATCATCGCAAGCGCCAAATACGAGGTCTCGCGCCAAGGGTCGAGATCAATCGCATGGCGCAAGCGCAATATGGCCTGTTCCGGTTTTCCAATGCTCTCGTAACTCAGTCCCGCGACGCCTGCGGCAGAGGCGCGCAAGGAGCCGGTCGCTCCTGCCTGGCTTTCGATAGCGGCGGCATTTCGGATGGCGTCATCATACGCGCCGGCTGAGTTTTCAAGAACGGCCAGTCCCACGGTCGATTCCGTATCATTCGTGCCCGAGCGCGCGCGGAGGGCTTCCGCCAGCGAAAGATCGAGCTGATCCTTTCCCGCGAGAAAGCGAGCAAGCGATCCATGCAACTCGGTGTCGTTCGGAAAGCGGGAGGCTGCTTCTCGCAAAACAGCCTTCAGATTATCGGCATCGTTCATCGCTACGTTGACGCGCACGAGCATAGTCAGCGGCAGCACGTTCCCCGGCTCCAGGCGATCCGCGGTTCGCAGAGACTTGCGAGCGGCGAGAAAATCTCCCGACGCGGCCTCGGCGGCGCCCAGACCATAGAACTCGCGGGCGCTGTTCGGCGCCAGACACACGATCTCGCGGAAATGCTGGACCGCCTGCGCGTACTGCTGTTGCTGCATCTCAGCTTGCGCTGTTCTATCCAATTGCTCTACCTGGGCCCGAGTTTCCTGCGGGCTTGCCGGGGCAGGCGGGCAAGCCGCGCGCACGTTCGCGGCCAGGGTGAAGGCCGCAAATGCGAATTTAAATAACGGTGCAGCGAACGGGCGTACACCAGTTGAGCTCATACCCATCCTGCCTGTTTCTGTCTCGGCGAAGCGGCTGTTGATTGCCGCGTTCGTCGATTGCGCGGCTCATCAAAACATAGTCGCCCCGCGAAGCTGTCCAGTTATACGTCCAGCGAATCCAGCGTAACGGAGCGGGAGATCCCTCCAGTTTTGCCTGGGTCCAGGTCCCTCCGCCATCAAGGCTGAATTGCACTTCGCGAATCGCGCCCGCGCCGGTCCATGCGAATCCCCAGATTACATGGACTCCGGCGAGCAATTTGACTCCCGGCGACGGCGAGGCAATAACGGATTTCACCTGGATGGAAGATAACCTCGTTACCACCGGACCGCGTTCTGTTTTGACAACCCGATTATAGAGCCGGTCCATTCCGCCTCGGTGGAAACTGGCTGGCCGGTCGTTTGGGCCAAGAACAACAATGCGGCGAAGCCATTTTACGGAATCCATTGCATACCAGCCGGGAAACAAAGCGCGGGCAGGGAATCCATTACGCTTCGGCAGAAATAAGCCATTGAGCTTAAACGCCACGAGGCTTGTGGAGTCGAGACATTTCTCAACCGGCACAATCTGCGAGTACGGCTGCGGGGGATTACCTTTGGTCAAACTTCCTGAATCGGCTCCTTCGAACAGGACGAATGCGGCATCGGGTTTGATTCCGGCAGGTTCGAACAAAAAGGAGATTGGCGCGCCTTCCCATGCACCATTGCTTGCGGCGGAGCCGTCGGGAGCATTCCCGGAGCACTCCAGCACCGCTTCCACCTTCTTTGACGGTTGCTCGAGCAGATCGCTGAATGTTAACGTGTAGGGCCGCGCGACATGGCCTTCAATGCGGAGGCTCCACGTCTCCAACGAGAGTTGCGGTTGCGGAAAATGGTCGCGAACGAAGAAAAGCTCTGGCGGGGTAATGGAACCCTCGATTTGCCGGAGCGGGAAAGCGTGGTTTTCAGGTTCAGTGGATCGGAGCGCCGGAACGAGTATCGCGCCGGCGCCTGGAAGAGTTAATAGTTGCCGCCGGGTCACCTAGTGGACCGTCCCGGTCAGATCGCAGCAGCTAAAAGCTGCTCTGCGGAGGACAGCCGCGTTGTTGAAGACGTCCGCTCCCTGACGGTCGCGGTTCGGTGCTGGTGACCGGGCGTTACACGGCCTCCGGAAAACCCGCTTGCTGACGCAAGGCGGCTCAGTGTCGAGGTTACCCGGAAACAGAGCCGCCGCACGTAAGTGCGCGGGTCGAACGGCCTCTTCATGTGTTTCCGCGGGCTGCGGGACCACGGCCACTCCCTCACGGTCGCGGCTCGGAGTGCTGCACGGAACCGCGCGCGTCAGCAAGCGGCCCCAGATAGTAATGAAATCGCCGGAACGGATCACCTAGAAAACCAGTTTAAGCGCCATCTGGATAATTCGAGGATCCCGTGCGGATGTAATGCGTCCGAATGTATCGTCCGGAACTGATGTATCCGGATTATTTAATTGAGTGTGATTCAACAGATTGAAGAACTCGGCGCGGTATTGCAGGTTGAATCTCTCTGTCAACGCGAACACTTTGTGAGCGGAGAAATCAATGTTGAAGGTTCCGGGCCCTATCAGGATATTGCGTCCGGCATTTCCGAACGTATTTGGATTGGGTGTAGTGAACGCGTCCGTTGTGAACCATTGATTAATCTTCTGGGCAAGCGACCCCTGCGTGTAATGCGGCGTGGCGACGACTTGCGCTTGATCGTTCGAATTTTCCGGAAGGCTGAACGAATAATCTCCACCGGACGTGACGTTCAGCGGGAAGCCACTCTGCCAAGACCAGATGGCCGATGTTTCCCAACCGCCGAGCAGCACTTTCTCTATGCCGTGCTTGGGAGATGGTAGCTGCCATAAATAATTCAGCACAAAACGATGGGGTACGTTGAAATCCGATACACCGCGGTAAGCGTTGATGTCGTACGGATTGATGATGTTGATTCCACACAGATCCGTCTGGTAAGAAACCGGGTCGATGGTGCGGCTCCAGGTGTAGTTCGCGCTCACCGTAATTCCGTGCGAAAACCGCTTATCTACGTCAGCCTGGAAGGAGTGGTAACTCGAGTTTGCATTCGATTGATCCTGCGTAATCTGCAAAAACTGCTGATAGGGCCGGCGGGCATCCTCATTGTCGGCCGTGGCGTCGGGACTTGGCAGCGGCGCATTGACGTCCGTGTTGTAGGCCAAGTGCGTCCCTTTCGAGCCCACATAACCCACGCGCATGAGGATGTCGTTGCTTAGTTGGTGCTCGACGGTCAAGTTCCAGTTCATAGCTTGCGACGGTTTCCAGTTGTGCTGGTAGGACACCGCGAGACTGAGTGGCAGATCGAAGGCCACATCGGATGCCGGCAATCGCGGACCGTACTGTGCCGGGAACGGATTTGTGCTCCCCTGATACGGATTCATGAACGGCACGCCAAACATCTGAACTTGCGGGCTGAACGGCGCGCTGTCCACCATGTTGTTGAAGGCTTCCACGAACGGCGGCTGATAGAACATGCCCCAGCCGCCGCGAACGGTTGTCCGCCCCCGACCGCCAACGTTATAGGCGAAACCGAAACGCGGTGCAAGCTGCTTCCAACTCGTCAGGAATCCGCCGTCTGGGCATCCGGGATCTCCGGCAAATACATAGCCGCCAGGAGAATTTGTAAAACGTGTGGACTGTAGTCCGGGGAGGAAACACTCCGTCCGGCCTTTTTCGTCGTGGTAGGGAATGAACGGATCCCAACGCAGGCCGAGATTCAGCACCAGATCTTTGGACGCGCGATAGTTGTCCTGGAAGAAAAGGCTGCCGAGATTGCCGCGGCGCGCCGCGAACTCGCCCCCTCCCTGGATGAACCGCTGCGTATAGCCCAAGAGGAAATCCGAAAGCGGGCTTCCGCTGAACTGTGTGCTCGTAAAACGGAAATCGCCATTTTGCCGG
Organism: Bryobacterales bacterium KBS 96; assembly: GCA_000381625.1. Taxonomy (GTDB): domain Bacteria; phylum Acidobacteriota; class Terriglobia; order Bryobacterales; family Bryobacteraceae; genus KBS-96. The sequence goes on along the minus strand of KB906767.1, from coordinate 1,810,299 downwards.
TAAGTGTTGGTGATATCCACATCCATCCTCATGAAATCGCCCCCAATGGCGATTTCATGGCTGCCGACGACCCAATGCAGACTGTCGGAAACGTGATAGTTGTGGCGATTGAACTGCCCCGGATGCCCGGAACTGATAGCGAAAAATCCGGACACCGACAGCTGTATTTCGGTCGGGTCGGTGCCGGCGATCGGTATTCCCAGGCTCGAAAAGCTGAACGGGGCGCCGCTGAGGATCGTGCCGTCGTTCCGGTTGTAAGAAAAAATCAAGCTATTCAGGATATTGCTGCTGATACTGTATGTATCGCTGACGGAGACGCCCTGGTCCCATAAGTCGAATCCGCGGCCGGACGAAATAATGTTCTGGCTGCCAATGATGGGATCCCTGCCATAACGGGAGTAAAAATACCGGCCATAAATGCGGTGTTTCGCCATGTTGTAGTCCACTCGGCCCATGAACTGGTTTTCGTGGTCGTTAATCGGCAGGGTGTAATGGATGACGCCGTCCGGTGTGGTCGCCTGCGGCACGAGTTGGAGAATTTTGACGCTGGCGGGGGCAAAATCGCTTTGTGGAATTTGATTGTTTGCATAGGGAACGCCTGTAAACGGGTTCACCAGTTGGCGGCTGAGAGCTGAGAAATCTCCAGTGCGCTCTGCCGCTGTCGGCACCGTGGCGGAGTTGCCTCCTGAAATGTTGCGAATCTGCGTGCCCTGGTAAGTGCCGAAGAAGAACAGCTTGTCCTTCAGGATGGGGCCGCCGAGACTGCCTCCAAACTGATTGCGCTTAAGCTGATCGGCCTTGTCCGCGAAAAAGTTACGAGCGTTCAGGTCGCCGTTACGAAGGAAGTCGAAAGCAGAGCCGTGAAATTGGTTCGTGCCCGACTTAGTAACCACGTTCACAATTGCGCCATTGCCACGGCCATACTCAGCGCTGAAACTATTCGTTTGGACGCTGAATTCCTGGACGGCGTCCGGATTGGGGAACGGGTTGTTAACGTTCGTGTAGTGGTCCTGATTGCTGCCGCCGTCGAGATTGTAGTTGACCATGTCGGCGCGGCCGCCGTTGCTCGAAATCGACTGTGCGCCAGGATAACTAACGGTCTGCTGCGTGTCACCCGACCCGTTGCCGTTGCCGGCGTTGGTGTCGACTGTACCGGGCGACAAAAGTATCAGGGACGCCGCGTTTCTTCCGTTTAAAGGCAATTCAACGATGTTGCGCTGCGTGATGACTTTGCTCAACGCTCCCGATCTCGTTTGCACCATTTCGGCATTGGATTCCACCGTAACCGACTGGCTAGAACTGCCGATTTTGAGGACGATCGGAACAGTGGAGTTCTGGTCCGCCTGGACCACGATCCCACGCTGCTCGAACCGGTTGAACCCGCTGACCTCCACGGTGACGCTGTAAGCTCCGACCGGCAGTAGTGGGAAGACATAGCCGCCATCGTTCTTGCTCATCGTTTCGCGGGTGAATCCGGTGGCCAGAGCCGTGGCCGTGACGCGCGCGTTAGGAACTGCCGATCCGCTTGGGTCCTGCACGGTTCCGGCGATGGTTCCAGTGGGGTCCGCGGCTTGTAGCGACACGCAGAGACACACCAGTAAAAAGACTACGAGACGTACCAGAAGCATCGAGATCTCCTCTCAGAGAATTATTGCTAGTTTGCACGGGGCGAAGATCTCTGTCAAGAACTTTATGGGAAACGTTTCCCATAATCCAATCACGCTGAAGGCGGAATCGCCGGACAGAGACCGGCGGGCCAGCCACCAGTGCGGCGACGCTCTGAAGTTACAATCGCAAGAGGAGATTCCATCGCGAAAGCAACCATGAGCGGAGCGTCCGTCCACTACCGTTAATCGAGGCTGGCCCGGCCCGCCAAATCACAGCTGATCGGAAACTGGCAAGTCTTTAGCCGGGAGATATTTCTTGACAATCGGGAAAGGTGCCTGGAGCTCGGCTGCGGCAGCGGATCGGTTGCGCAGGTTCCGACTGGGCGCGTGGCGCCGGCCAGCCAGTTAGTCGCGAGCGACCTCGATCTTACCTTTGTCGCGGGGCTGCGCCATCTCACGCCGGCCAGTAAGGCTTTGGAACATGTGGTCTCCGCGCTCGAAGCCGCCAGGCGTGCTTCTTTCCATCGAACCGGATATGCTGCCCTGTACGCACCATTGGACCAGCGTCATCTTCATAGCGAATTGGGGACGCAAGCCGCAATGAGCGTCCGCGAAGCTGTTTCACGATCAGTTCCGTGAGTTGAATCACCAAATCAGTCCTGCTTTACCCGGAATGAATACAGGGTATTGTCGTAGGTCGTAACGTACACGTGCCCGTTCGCGATGGACGTGGCTCCGAAGTGCGTGAAGGACGGAATGATCTTGCCGCTCGAATACAGCTCCTTGCCTGTTTCGGCGTCAAACGCATAAAGCGTCGCGTTGCCCGTCGCCTTTTCGGCCCGCTCTTTCGATGTGTAGAGGCCATTGCCATCCTCTGTCACCTGGCCGTTGAATGCGCCGCTCGAAACGGCGAACACGATCCCATTCGCAATGATGGGCGGCTCCGGAGTGTTCAGGTCTCGCGAGATCCACGCGGGCTCCAGCTTCGCTTGACCATCCGCGCCGTCTTCCACCTTGAACGCCATGATGCTTCCGCTCGGCGCGGCTCCGTTCGTGAGCGGAAACGCCGGGGACTTTGGAGCAACTGGACCCAGCGCCGGCGCATACACCCAGCGCGTTCCTTTGCTGTCTTCCCAACTGGCGAAAGATCCCCAGAAGCCGTGTCCCGCGAAATCAACGCCCGCGTTCGTGTAGAGGCCCGTGTGAAACATTGGCTTTCGATGCGTTTCGCCGCCGAGCGACTTCGAGTCGAGCAGGTACAAAGAGCCTTCCTTCCCCCCGCCGACAATCAGGTCGCGCCCCTTGTAAGGAAACACCACTGGGGTGATGTTGCCCATGTCGAGATCTCTTCGCGTAATCCAGTCGCGGTTCGCGGGCGTGTAATAGTCCTTCAAAATCAGGTCCTTCGGCGACAATGCCAGAAAGGTATCGGCATACTTGCCGGCTTTCGGATCGTATGGTCCGTCGCCGGTCTCCGCGTACACGGTCCCGTCTTGGCCAATCGCAACGCCGCCGCGCCCCCATATTCCGCCGCCCGACGTATCGGATTGGAAGAACTTTACCGGCCGATTGGGGCTGCCGAGATCCATCGACCAGACGCCCGACTTCGCTCCACCACAACCTTGCGACACCGACGTGTATAGGACATTATCAACGAGGTTTAGACTCCAGTTCTTCGAGTACGGAGGAACAAACTGCGTAGGAGGAAAGCGATCCTCTCCGTTTACCGGATTCAATGCGTGTAGTTTTCCGTCGGTGGAAATGACATACACGGAGCTATTTGTGAAGCCCTTCGAAATAACCGGCGTGTCGTTCAATCCATTCGGACAAAGCCAATTTTGCGCGGGTTCCTTGGGCGGGGGCACGTTGGAGATGAAATGCTTTTGCCATACGAGTTTGCCGGTATCGGCATCGATGACAAACAAGTTGTCAGAACTACCCGCGACGAAGGCGTATTCCTTAAACCCGTGCGAGGTGACGATGCCGTCGAGAATCAACGGAGCCGTCAGCGAGTTGAGTTCCTTCGAGTCGTTGGCGAGCTGAATTTTCCAACCCAACTCGAGCCTTTTGACGTTGTCCTTGCTAATGACCGTTTCATCTTTCGCCCAGCCATCACGCTGTTGGTCGCCGCCATACGTCAGCCAATTACTCCCCCAAACCAGCGAACACCCCAAGGCGAGGAGCGCCGCCGGTCGAAGATATTTATTCATCGAGACAAACCTCCACAAATCGGACGACAAAAGATTGAGATTACAGCATGCGCATGCCAGAACGCGCGGATAGCGTGTGCGGGCCTACCAGCGGAGAGTTTCGAGCCGCTTGTCGAATGGCGCTATTGCTCTCTTGACAACCGATTCGCCGAAGCGCATCGCTCCAATTTATTTCCCGTGAATCTGTCCCGTTGCGGAGAGCGAAACGCCGGCGAGGCCGCGCAACTTCTCGCAAGTATTTGTCACCATGGCACATGCGAGTCTCCAGTGCCGTCCTCTTCAGACTTGAAGATACTCGCTCGGGGAAGCAACTGTTTCGCATTGTCAAATGAAGAGGCGTCCGAGACAGGCTGTCAGCATGATATGATTGCTGCTCGAAATAGTCGGGCAGGGGGAGCCATGAGTTCCGCGCCACGCGTTCGCGATCGTTATCTCGTGAAATCGGTCGTTCATTCCTCTCAGTTGCTTCGAGCGTTTTCCGCGGCGGGAGAAGCACTTCCGCTGCGCGAAATTGCATTCAGGAGCGGCCTATCGAAGACCATGGCGTTCCGGCTTCTTTACACGCTGGAAACCTGCGGAATGGTGGAGAAAATCGGCGAAAACCTCTATCAGTCTTGCGTGCGCCCTTTCAAACAGAAGCTGTACCGGTTGGGCTATGCCGCGCAGGGGACCGACTATCAATTTTCGAAAGAAGTCTCGGCAAGCCTGGAAGCCGCCGCCCGCGCGGAAGGCATTGAACTGATCTCGCTCGATAATCGGTATAGCGCCAAAATCGCGCAACGAAACGCTGATCTGCTGGTGCGCGAACGAGTAGATCTCGTTATCGAATTTCAAACCGATGAGAACATTGCGCCCATTGTCGCGGCAAAATACCGCCAAGCCAATATCCCGCTGATTGCCATCGAAATTCCCCATCCCGGCGCTACCTATTACGGCGCCAATAACTATGAAGCGGGGCTCATCGGAGGTCGTTACCTCGGCCGTTGGGCCAAGCAGAACTGGCAGTCCTCGATCGATGAAATCGTCTTGCTGGAACTGCCTCGCGCCGGCAGCCTGCCGCGCATGCGATTAACCGGCATGCTGGTGGGAATGAAGGAGGCCATGCCCGCGCTCGAGAATTGCCGCGTCACGCCGCTCGACGGCGATGGTAAGTTCAGCGACAGCTTCGAAGCTATGCGCAAACATCTGCGCACGGCAAAGAGCGGGAATATGCTCGTCGGCGCCATCAACGATGCCAGCGCGCTCGGGGCTTTGCGAGCGTTCCAGGAGGCCGGCCGCACTGATTGCTGCGCCATTATGGGGCACAATGCCTCACCTGAAGGCCGGGCGGAGCTGCGGCAGCCGGGCACGCGCTTGATCGGCTCAGTGGCGTTTTTCCCCGAAAAGTACGGGGACGATCTGGTCCATGTGGCGCTGGATATCCTGAACCGCCGCCCTGTTCCACCAGCCGTTTTTGTAAAGCACCAATTGATAACTCCCGAGACGGTAAACCACGTTTATCCGAACGACGAGCTGATGAAGGTGACGTCCGCGAGCGCACGCCGGCTTTAAAGGCATTCTATATTTCGCAATGCGAAATGAATAGGGCTGACGCCAATAGGCTTCATGTCACGATAGCGGGCTGACGTAATCGCATATCCCTCTGAAGTGCATTCTGTTATGGACGATACGGCTTTGGGCCCTAGTGTTGCGCAATACAAAACGCAAGGAACATTGCAATTTCTTGTATAGAAATTAGCTAAGTAGCGTTAAAACAGTTTCAATAGCTATTTGCTTGCGGTTAGGGGTCCGCTCGTGAGTGATATGAGGCAATTTGTCTGGCTTCGTTTTGCGATGCGCTCAGGGCGGCAGCAGCAGCCCGGAGTACTCATCAAGAGCCCCAATCGCCAGCGGCTACGAAAGGATTTAGGGGTTGTATGAGGATTCGTAGACTTGCCGACGTATTCGTCTGGAGCATGCTGGCAATGCTTCCGCTTGGCCTCGCCCAGGAGTATCGCGCAACCGTGAGGGGAACGCTGACCGATCCTACCGGCGCTAAGATTCCCGGCGCAAAAGTGGGAGTGAAGAATCTCGGTACCGGCGTAACCACCGCGGCCATTACCAATGAAAACGGCACCTATCAGACGCCGTTTCTCGAACCCGGCAACTACTCCATTACGGCGTCGGACTCCGGGTTTACAACCGAGGTGAGGAACAACATTGAATTGAGGGTGGGAGACCGGTACGTGGCCGATTTCACCATGAAGGTGGGCGGCACGACCGAGCAGGTGACCGTCTCGGCATCATCTCAGCAACTCGAAACAACCACCGCGGATCTCGGGCAAGTGATCGGAGCGAAAAGCACAGCGCAGCTTCCTCTCCTGGGACGCAATCCGTTTCAATTGATCACAGTGGCAAGCGGGGTCCAACACACGCCGGCCCTTGCAAGCCGGTCGGACCGTCCGTTCGACAACGGCGGCATGGATTCGTACAACATCAACGGCAGCCGCACGTTTACCAACGAGTTCCTGCTGGACGGCACGCCGGACGACTCGAGTGAAGGAATCGGCACACCGAACAATCTGACGGTTGCTCCGCCGCCGGACGCCACCAGCGAGTTCAGAGTGCAGACGAGTTCTTACGATGCGCAGTACGGGCGAACGGGCGGCGGCACGGTCAACGTGGGACTGAAGAGCGGCACGAACAGCTTTCATGGCTCTCTCTACGACTACTGGCGGAACACGGTCCTGAACGCGAACACATTTGATGGCAATCTTTCGGGGCAGGGCAAAGTGCCGTTTCATTGGAATCAACCCGGCGTCGAGGTGGATGGTCCGGTGATTCTTCCTAAGCTTTACAACGGGCGCAACCGGACATTCTTCATGTACAACTGGGAAGACGTGCGCGACAGCGTGCCGTATCCCCAGACCTACACTGTGCCGACAGCGGCCGAGCGGACAGGCGATTTTTCCGGATTGGTGAACGCCAGCGGGCAGCCGGTCACCATCTACAATCCAACGACAACAGTACAGAACGGGGGGACGTATTCGAGAACTGCATTTCCAGGGAACATTATCCGCGCCGACCAGATCGATCCGGTGTCGGCGAATATGCTGAAATATCTTCCGCTCCCCAACACAATCGGCAATGGATTCGGACAAAACAACTTTACAGATCCATCAAACACACGGAGCGACAAATACGACATTCACACCTTCCGCCTGGATCAATACCTCAGCGATAAAAACAAACTTTTCGTGGACGTGATTCGCAGCAATCGTCACGAAGTGAACGGAACCGCCGGGTATGTCGGGGCCGCCTCGCCGTTGTATTTGCACTGGCGCACGAACACAGCCGTTGCGGCCGACTTGACCACGGTGCTGTCTCCAACGACGGTTCTCGATTCCCGCGTGGGATTCAATCGCCATGACTTCGCGATTCAGCGGCACGCCAATGGCTTCGATCCCACTCAACTCGGTTTCCCAAGTTCATTTGTCGATCAACTTGGCGCTTTATCGTTTCCCCAGATCGTGATGGGTTCCTATTTCAATTCGCCAGCCTGCGGGTGCTTCGGCTACACGGGCAGCACTTACACCTACACGAACACCTATTCGTGGTCCGAAACACTGAGCAAGATTTTCGGCAGTCATTCGGTGAAAGCTGGACTGAATTTCCGCGTAATTCAAAACAACGATAATAACCCTACCTCATCGGCGGGAACCTTTTCGTTCACGCGGGCGTTCACGCAGCAGAATCCGCAGCAGGCGGACGCCCAGTCCGGTGATGAGTTTGCGTCGTTCCTGCTCGGCACGCCGGCGAGCGGTAGTGTCCCGGTCTACGAAGCCTTCGCCTATCAAAGCCGCTACTACGCCGTATTTGTGCAGGACGATTGGCGGATTAACGACAGGTTTACGCTGAACGTCGGGGGCCGCTGGGACTATGAATCTCCGAATACCGAACGCTACAACCGGCAGAATCTGGGCTTCGACACGAGCGCGCTGAGCCCTCTGCAAGTGGCCGGGTTCCGCACGCTTTATGGTGGTCTGTTATTTACCGGATCCAATAATCGCCAGCCATTCGAGCCCGATTACAATAACTTTCAACCGCGCGTGGGTCTGGCGTATAAGATCACACCCACGACGGTTTTCCGCGCGGGCTACGGCCTGACTTATCTGCCCACATTCGATACCGGCTACAACAACGGTTACAGTGTCTCCACCAGCTTTATTTCCTCGACGGATGGCGGGTTAACGCCCGCGAATTACCTCAGCAATCCGTTTCCTGGCGGAATTCTGCAGCCCGGAGGCAGCAGCTTGGGACTGGCTACACTGCTCGGCCAAAGCTTCTCCTTCAGCGATCCCAACCGCGTGATTCCGCTCGTACACCAGTTCTCGGCGCAAGTTCAACGGCAATTGCCCTGGCAAATGCTGCTGGGCATCGGTTATGCGGGTAGCCGCACCCGCGAGATTCAGGTGGCGAAAGGAATAAACGAGATCCCGGCATCCGATTTTGCTCTGGGCAACGGGCTGTTAACGAAAGTTCCGAACCCCTTCGACGGCCTGCTGCCCGGCTCCAACATCAATACGGCCACCGTCCCCTTGCAGCAGCTTCTTCGGCCATATCCGCAATATCTCGGGCTCACGGAAGCGAACCATTCCGCGGGGTACTCATCTTACGATTCGCTCCAGGTGGATCTCGACAAGCGGTTTTCGAATGGGCTGAACTTCATCGTTAGCTACACCTATTCGAAGGCCATGGAAGCAAGCAGTTACCTTAACCCACAGGATTCATTGGACGACCCCGCGCGCACGTTGAGCGGCTTCGACGCACCGCATCGGTTGACCATCGCCGGAGGATACGCTTTGCCGTTCTTCAGCTCGGGACGCGGCTGGAAAAACATGCTTCTGGGAGGCTGGCAAATCAATTCGATTACATACATACAATCGGGATTGCCCGTAGCCGCGCCGACTACGTCCGGCAGCAGTCCATCGTCATCGCCCAACAATATTCCGAGCGCGGGCGGCGCCGTGTCCACCGGCATTAGCCCGTTGATTTCAGGAACGACCACACTCGGCCAGCAATTCAATACCTGCACCATCACGCTGGCGGGCAGCCGCCAGAATTGCAGCAGCGCGACCGAGTCGGCGGCATGGCAGATTCAAAGCCCATACGAATTAAGAACGCTTAGCCTCTATATGCCGGGCCTGCGTTCGCGGCGTCCGCCGCAGGTGAACATGTCGGTGTTCAAAACATTCAACCTCACCGAACTCATTCATCTTCAGTTCCGCGCGGAAGCGTTTAACTTGACCAATACTCCCTGGTTCAACGCGCCGAATGTCGCAGTCAATTCAGGCCAATTCGGCCAGGTTACGAAGCTTCAGATAAACGATCCGAGGAGTTTGCAGTTAGCCCTGCGTCTGAACTTTTGAACGGCGCCGTATTCTGCTCAACAAAGCGACCAGCTTACTCTTCCCGCAGTGCAACGATCGGATCGATGCGCGTTGCGCGATACGCCGGAATCCAACACGCTGCCAAAGCGACGGCCGCGAGAATGGCGGTTACGGACGGGTCAAGGCATGCCTCGACGCCGGGGCTCCATTATCCGGTCTCAGTGGCTCAAGATGGAGATATCACCGTTGTTGTTCGTCAGACGCAGTTCGCACTGCCCACGGCCGATAGTTCCCGAGATGGAATCGGACGACAGGCTACCCGCTACGTTCATCGGCAACTCGGAGGAGATTTTGCCGAAAGACGTTTTGGCGGACAGCCGGTAGCTCGCGTTGCTGGGCAAGTGCAGCCGGATCGCTGAGAAGGAAGTATGGATCGCGATCGGACGGCAAGCACCCTTTGCCGTTGAGGTCACTTCCACCGCGCCATTCTGGTTGCCGACCGCAATCGCTCCGGTGACGCCGTCCAGCAGCACGGCGCCAAAACTCGTATTGACGACCGCGTCTCCTCGCACATCCGACGCTTTCACACCGGCGTTGGAATTGTGCACCGTAAGCGGGCCGGTGCTCTCGGCGCGAACCAGGCCGAAGCTGTTGTGGATGTTCGTTTGGCCGCTGATATTGGCTACGGTGACGGCTCCATTGCTTCCTTTAATATCGGCGGTTCCGCGGATCTCTCCTACAGTGACGGCGCCGAAGGAAGTGTCCAGATTCAATGGTCCTCCGGCGTTATGACCTTCCACGGAGGAATTCGTTGCCGTGACGCTCACGGCTCCTCCTATATTTGAAAAATGTACGCTGCTGAAGCTCGTGTTGAGCGTGGCGGAACCCTTCACGTTGTTGGCGTCCACCTTGCCGTTCGAATTATTGACAGACAGGTTTCCTTGCAGTCCCGTGGCAGTCACTTCGCCAAACGAATTATTTACTAAGGAACTGCCGCTCACATCCGTCAGATGGACCGCGCCATTGCTGTTTGTTACAGTAGCGCCGCGGCCCACGCGCGACACACTCACGGCGCCAAAGCGGTTGCGCAAATTCAGCAGACCCGAAACATCCGACACGTTTACAGCTCCGTTGCTGTCTTCGAGCGTCACGTCGCCCTCATTATTGCTGACGTCCACGTTCGCGAAGGAATCCTGCAACCGCTGTGTTCCACGCCCGTTTCGGAACGTGAGAGAGCCATGCGAGGTTCGGATATCGGAGCCCGCCTTCAGTCCTGTCGCCTCAACCGCGCCGAAGGAATTCTGTATTTCGACAGGCGCCGTTTCCGGCGCCGTAATCGAATAGTGAACCGTATAGGACACATTGCCGGAGCCGAAGAAAGAATTGGTTCGCTCCGGATATTTGGTGTGCACGGCGAGGACACCCGGCGAGTTTTCCACCAACACAGCGATCTTATCGGCGAACGACTTCGCTTCGGTTGCATTGGATGCCGACGCTTTGATATCGGCATGGATCACGACGTCCCTACCCTGATGCGTGTGAATCTCGATATCTCCCAGACTGTGCTCCACCCGGAATTTCTGGCCGGATTGGAGTGTCACGGTCTTGTCGAACGTGCGCGTGTATTCCTCGCGCGCCAAGGCGCAAACAGGAAGCGCCAGCAAGAGGACCGCTACCTTAGTTTTTCCGATCATTGGTCACCAACTCCTGCAGCGTTCTCTCCTTTTCGCGGTAGAGAGCTGCGAGTTCCATCTGTAAAGAGGCGTTAAACCGGTTCTGCTGAACGTTCGTCCGAACGTCCGAAATCGCGGAGTCGAGCAGGATTAATTTCTCACGCGAATTCACTGCGAGCGGCGAACGGGCGTTCTGGAGCCTCGGCTGGGCAAGCTGATAGAGCCTATCGATCGCCTGCGTGTAAGCCGCCTCGTTCTTCTCCACATCCTGCAAAGCCCGCTCAGTCAAAAAATCGCGATTCGCCGCTTGCTCGGGGCCGAAGGTTCCTGGCGCACGGTTCAACCAGAACAACAGCCCGGCGGCGACGATGATGGAGGCCGCCAGTGCCCACACTTTCCAGTCCGACCACCAGACCGGGCGCGGCCTCGGCTCGGCTGCGATAGCGGATTTGATCCTGGGCCACAGCTCGGGGCTGGCCCAGTCCTCGTGCAGGGCGCCGGCAGCCGAAGAAATTTCGTTCCAAAGACGCAGCTCGCTCCGGCAAGCCGGGCAGTTCTTCAGATGGTCGCGCGCCTCCTGCATCAATTCCGGGACTGCCAGCGCGCGCTCCAGGTCGCCACATTCGAACTTCATGATCGCGACTCCATCAGCATCCGTTTCAACTCGCGTTTCGCCTCAAACAGCCAACTGCGGCACGTGCCCTCCGGGGCTTCCAGAATCGTCGCAATCTCGGAGTGCTTCAGCCCTTCCACTTCAAACAAAAGAAATACCGTGCGCTGCCGCTCGTTCAGACGCGACAAGGCCCGGTCCAACGCGATCTTTAGCGGGACATTGGACCGGCTTGGGATATCGGCGGATACCGGACCTTCCGCCAGCCGCTGCTTCTTCCGGCCTTGGTCGTAACACGTGTTGAGCAGAATTCGATACATCCATGTCCCCAATGAAGACTGTCCGCCAAACCCGGCGACGGACCGGTACACCTTTAAAAATGTTTCCTGAACCGCATCCTCGGCATCGGAGCGATCTCCGAGCATGTGAAATGCGATGCTCTTCATCCGCGCCGCATGGATTTCATACAGGCGCTCGTAGGCCCGTATATTGCCGCGTTTACAATCCTCGATAAGCTGGTCTTCCGAGGGCTGGTCCGGCACGCTGGCAGCGAAAGTCTGCGGCAACCCGATCTCCCACACCATGTTCTTCTACTTCGCGCTTTAGACGAAGCAAAAAGCTCGAACGTTGGAAAACCAAATGAATAGTAAGCCATCCGAAAGACAGAAGCCACGAATGCCTGTATGATCGGGTAAACCCTTCATCGGAGGCAGCATGCGATTTGAACGCGATACGTTCTTCGCCCAGTTTCGCCAGAACTTCGGGCCGCTGGTTCAGACACAGGTGGACGGCCTGAACTTTATACTGGGCCGTGCCGAGGACGATGCCGACGATTGGACGAATCTGTGCCAGCTCTCGTATGGCTTAGCTACATTCATGTGGGAAACGGCCCATCACTTTACTCCGATTACGGAATTTGGCCAGCCATCCTACTTCGATAAATATGACGCGGGCACGCCTATTGGCAAAATGCTGGGCAATACGCAGCCGGGTGACGGTTTTCGCTTTCGCGGGCGCGGATATGTGCAAATTACCGGAAGGGCGAATTACCAGAGAATCGGCAGCCTGCTCGCCGTGGATCTAATCGGTAATCCCGAACAGGCGCTCGATCCGGCGATCGCGTACCGTATCGCGGCAGGGGGAATGCAGCACGGTTGGTTCACCGGCCGGAAGCTCGCGCAATATATTCCGTCCGACAGCGGTCCGCAGTTCCAACCGGCCCGGCAGATCATCAACGGTATGGATCACGCCTCCGATATTGCGGCGCTTGCGGTGAAAATGGAGGCCACACTGAGGGCTGCGGAGACAGATGCCGCTGACGGAGCATCGGCATAGATTCTCGATCGAGAGAAGCGGCCAGCGGGCGCTCCCCCGCCAATTCTTCAATGAACAGAACCACGGCTGCATTTGTCCACCCGAAGCCGGCTTCGTTTGAGGTGTATCCAAATTTCAGCCCCGCCGCGAGATCGGATTTTCCGATCACCACATCGTATTTTTCTTTGATGGTTCCATGTTCTTCGAAATCGCGGACCACCATGTTGATGAATTTGCGGCTGATGCGGTCGGCATCCTCATTGAATCCGTAGCGGCGTAATCCCTCCACGGTCATGATTTGCAATGGAGCCCATCCGAATGGCGCGTCCCACTGGCTACCGCTGATGTAATCACTGGTTTGCAAGCCGCCGGCCCGTTCGAAAATCGAAAGGTTTTTACGGACTCTGTCAGCCTGCTGGCGTGACGCGATGCCAGCCCATAGCGGATAGAACGTGGTCACAAAGTGGTAGTTCGATTGGCGGCGCGTGATGAAATCGTAATCGAAATAAAGTCCCTTCTCCTCGTTCCACATCAACCGGTTCACGAGTTCGGCGCGCTGAGTGGCGCGTTTTTCCCAAACCCGCGCCTCGCTCGTTCGGTTCAACTGCTTCAGAATCGTAGCCGTATCCGACTCCATGCGGTAAAGCAGCGAATTCAAGCAGACCGGGTCGTAGTGGATAATATCGGCGCTAAACGGGCCATAGCGCGACGATGGATCGAACCCGGACTCACGCATGGCGCGATCAGCAATATAGAATAGCGGCTTCAACCGATCTGTAGCTTTGTCATAGTATTGGCTCACGTCGTAGGCCGTTACGTTATGCGTCCTGTAGTACTCGCGGACGCGGTCATATTGATTGTGGCCGGCGGCGTCCTTTTCACCGTGTACTACCTCCGGCGCCGGCGTGTCGGCGCCTCCCCAGTAGCGGGACAGTCCGGTTTCCGGAGTTAGGTGCGGCTCCCGCATCCAGTATGCGTAGTACTTTTCGATTGCCGGCAAGGTGGATGCGAGCCACTTGCCATCTCCCGTGCGCCGGTAGACTTCCAAAATCATCTGCGTGAGAAACGGCGGCTGCGAACGCGTCAGATAATAGGTTCGATTGGCGTTGAGAATCATGCCGTAGTGCTCAATTTCGTAGATGAAGTTGTCGGTCATGTTCTTGGCGAGGGCCAACTCATCGTCGTGCACCAGCCCGAGCAGAATGAAATAGCTGTCCCATCCATACATCTCGTTAAAGCGGCCCCCCGGAACGACGTAAGGATACGGAAGATAGAGCAGACCCGCGGGCTCGACCGCCTCCGGATGCTCGGGCAATTGACGGACTACGATGCGCTTCTTATCGGCCGGCGGCAATTCACGGCGGAGGCTGGCGTTCACGGCTTGGGGTTTTACGTCTTGGGACACATAGAGCGTCAGTGTTCCGGCCTGTCCGACCTTCACGTCATCGGCGGATTTTAGAAGCGTTTTGTTCGATCGCTCGAGCGTGTGCCAAGTGCGCTTAATATAGGCGAGCGTATCGTGCAGCCCCGCGGAGGTGGTGGTGGTTTGTGCAACAGCAGCGCAGCAAAAGGCGCACAGCACGGCGCCGCATAGACGGGAGCGGCGGAGGGGAGCGAAATCCATAAAGCTCGACATGCCGAGGATATCCGATTCCGGACGATGCTGGAGCCGATGGCGCCGGCCGGCACGGCGGTGTCACCGTTAAGCGGCTTTGCGGCAGCGCGCCCTCGACAAAACATTCGCCCCTTAGAAATTTTGACAGCTAGTATTCTCGTATCTCTACATTCACCCTAAAAAGAGTGTCCGCGAATTGCGCTCAACGCTGCGCGGTTGAAATCTTCGTATTTCTGTGTTGGGATGTCGCGAGTATCCAATGCGCTTTTAGGCCAGAGTTGTCAGTTTTGAAGTGCGGGAAGGAAAGGTTTTTTGGTGCAGGGCGATCGAGAGGGTACTGGCGGGCCTTCCGCGCTTCAAAAGCGAGTGATAGAGTTAGAAGCGCATTTAGAGCGTCTCCAAGACTCGGACCGGCAGTTGCGACTATTTATCGATAGCGTTCGCGACTATGCCCTTATCGCTCTCGATACGAATAATTGCGTCACCGGCTGGAATGCCGGCGCGGAACGCATTCTCGGCTACCAGGAACACGAAATTCTGGGAAAGCCAGGCAGTGTGATCTTCACTCCCGAGGACATTGAAGGCGGCAATATGCAACTCGAGTTCGATACGGCCCGCCAGACCGGCCGCGCGGAAGACGAGCGATGGCATGTCCGGAAAGATGGGAGCCGGTTCTGGGGCAGCGGCGTACTTGCCAGGATTGACGATGAAGAAGGCAATCTCGTTGGATACGGCAAAGTGATGCGCGATCTTACGGAGCGCAATGCCCGTCAGCAAAGAAATCTGCTGACCGTTCAGGAAAATGAGCGCCGGCGCATTGCACGCGAGTTGCACGACGACCTTGTCCAGCGATTGGCGGTGCTGGAGATCGGTCTTGCTCGAATCCGGCGGGGTTTACCGCCGGAAGCCGCGGATATTGGTTTGGAATTACTTCGCCTCGAACAGCAGACAGGAATGCTTTCAAACGACGTGCGGAGGTTATCGCACCAGCTTCATCCTTCCGTTGTAGACGATTTAGGACTTTGTACGGCTCTCGAAAGCATAGTTGAGGAATTCCAGCGCGATCAAGGCCAGGAATTTACTTTTCTATGCGAGGGAGTGCCGGAGAAAATTCCCACGAATATCGCCACGGCCATCTACAGAATCGCACAAGAAGCTTTGCGAAACATAGCAAAGCATGCTTCCGGTCCTGGAGGATTAAGGGTGATCGGAGAAGGCCGCATGCTGCATCTCACGGTTTCGGATGCAGGCCCGGGATTCGACGTCCCGGCGGCATATCGAGGCGGCTTAGGGATTCTCAGCATGAAAGAACGCACTCAGCTTTTAGGCGGACAATTCTCGGTAACCAGCAACGCCGGCGGGAGCACAACCGTCGATGTGCTGGTGCCCCTGCAGGAGGATTATTGAATCGTCCTCGCATTGTGATCGCGGAAGATCATCCTTCTACACAGGAGGTTCTGCGCCAGATGCTCACTCCCGGCTACGAAGTGGTGGCTGTGGTTGGAGACGGCGAATCTGCGGTCGAGGCGGCCGAAACGCAGCAGCCCGATATCCTGCTGCTGGACATATCGTTGCCGTTCCTCAGCGGGATTGCCGTCGCCCGCAAGGTGAAGAAGACCTATCCCGAGATGAGGATCGTATTTGTGACCGCGCATGCGGAACGCGCTTATCTAAGAGAAGCATTTCGAGCCGGAGCAAACGGTTACGTAGTGAAACGGGCACTAGTGGCCGAACTGGCTCCTTCGCTCGATGCGGCGCTACACGGGCAGACGTATCGATCTCCCTCCGTGGCCAGTTGAGCGGTTCCCCAGGAAATTCAGCGTTTAGTACAGCGTTTCGTAAATACAATGGCGAATCAAAAAGCCGCTCAAAACCACTTGCTGGCGCGCGCCGAGTCAGTCCGCAACACTAGCCTCTTCGCGTCGGCGACAATAAAGGTGAGGTTCGATATTGCTGAAGATCTTACTAGCCCTGGCAATTTTCCAGTCGGTTCTCTGGGCGGGTGCTCACAATCCAGCGAATAGGATAGTTGAGGGAGTCGTGTTTTATCGGGGAGGAGAACCGGCGGCCGACGCGGCAGTTCAGCTTGAAGACCAGGTCTCCTTACAGGTGGTGTCTAGTATCACGGATCGGGACGGACGCTTCCACTTCACCGGTTTGAGCCCGGACCGCGACTACCAGATTCGCGCCATGAAAAAGGGTTACTGGAGCAGCCCGCATAACATCAGCAGATTCAGCTCGCGGGCGGTTGAGACTGTGCATTTGGAACTGAGGCCAAGCAAGCGGAAGTAGCCTTGTCGCATACGCGCCGTCGTTGAGTGCTACCAGCCTGAAACAACCGGGGCCGAATCACAGTCCTAAGATCGGCATGCCCGATCACAACGAATCTGCTCTCTCCCGCTGGCCAGTCCTTCGGCAGGTAAAAAATCTTGACCCGCTAGGCTTGAGCAATTCGGCCGTATCTCCCAGAACAGAATCCCTCGCGGCACGAACAAAGAAGGTGGACAAAGTGGCTGCGTCCGTCTGCCCTTATTGCGCCGTGGGCTGTGGGCAACTCGTGTATGTGAAGGACGAGAAGATCATCGACATTGAGGGTGATCCGGCCTCTCCGATCTCCCATGGCACGCTATGTCCGAAAGGCGCAGCCACCTTCCAGTTGGTGACAGGCTCGAACCGGGTGACAAACGTCTTGTATCGCCGGCCTTATGGAACGAAGTGGGAAACCATTCCACTCGATAAAGCGATGGATATGGTGGCGGAGCGAGTGAAGAAGACTCGCGACGCGAACTGGGAAGGCAAGAGCGAGAATGGTGAGCCGCTGCGGCGGACCATGGCGATCGCGCACCTGGGTGGGGCGACACTCGACAACGAAGAGAACTATTTGATCAAGAAACTCTTCACCGGGCTCGGCATTATCCAGGTTGAAAATCAAGCCCGTATTTGACACTCCTCCACGGTCCCCAGTTTGGGGACCTCGTTTGGACGGGGCGGCGCGACAACATTTCCGCAGGATCTGCAGAATTCGGACGTCATCGTCATTGAAGGTTCGAATATGGCGGAATGTCACCCTGTTGCGTTCCGATGGGTAATGAAGGCCCGCGAGCGTGGAGCGACGATCATTCATGTCGATCCTCGCTTTACGAGAACGAGCGCAGTTGCGAACATGCACGTGCCGATCCGCGCTGGCTCGGATATCGCGTTTCTCGGCGGGATTATCCACTACATCGTCGAAAACGAGCGCTATTTCAAAGAGTATGTGGTGAACTACACCAATGCTCCCGCGATTATCAACGACGAGTTCCGCGACACCGAGGATTTGGACGGCTTGTTTGGAGGATGGGAAAAAGATAAAGGCCAATACAAGACGTCGACGTGGATGTACAAGGGAGTTGATCCGGAAGCGGCGGCGGGCGCGAGGGAGTCCGAATCGGGGAACAAAGGGGAGCCCGTTCAAAAGAATCCTATCCAGGCAGAGCATACTGACCCGACACTACAGGACCCGAGATGCGTGTTCCAGATCTTGAAGCGGCACTTCTCCCGCTACACGCCGGAGATGGTCGAAGAGGCTTGTGGAGTTCCGAAGGATCTGCTTCTTAAAGTCGCCGAAACACTTTGCAAGAATTCGGGGCCGGAGAGAACCGGCGCCTTCTGCTACGCGGTTGGTTGGACGCAGCACAGCGCCGGCGTACAATACATCCGGACGGCGGCGATCATCCAATTGCTTCTGGGAAATATCGGCCGGCCGGGCGGCGGAATTATGGCGCTTCGCGGCCACGCCTCCATCCAGGGTTCTACCGACATACCGACACTCTACAATCTGCTGCCAGGCTATCTGCTGATGCCGAAAGCAAAGCACGATAAGGATCTGGAGACGTATTTGAAATTAAACGAGTCTCCTTCCGGCTGGTGGGGGGAGTTCCCGAAATACTTCGTCTCCCTGATGAAGGCATGGTTCGGCGATGCCGCAACGAAAGAGCACGATTGGTGTTACGACTATCTGCCAACTCTGACGGGCGACCACTCGCACATGAATACTGTTGTCGACATGGCGGACGGTGCTGTGAAGGGTTACTTTGTGATGGGCGAGAACCCGGTGGTTGGCTCGATGAACGGGCCGCTGCAACGCAAAGGATTGCGCGCCCTCGATTGGCTGGTGGTGCGCGATTTTCAGTTGATTGAGACGGCTGAATTCTGGCGAGAGGCTCCCGAAATTGAACGAGGCGAAGTGCGTTCGGAGGACATCGGAACGGAAGTCTTCTTCTTCCCAGCCGCGGCGCACACGGAGAAAGACGGAAGCTTTACGAATACGCAGCGGCTGCTGCAATGGCATCACAAAGCGATTGAGCCGGCTGGCGATTCGCGCAGCGAGCTGGATTTCGTGTTCAAACTGGGCCAGCGGATGAAGGCTCTGTATCGGGATGAGTACGATCAGCCGCGCAACTGGCCGATCCGGGATCTGACCTGGGACTACCCGACCAAAGGACCGGCGCAGGAGCCCGATGCCGAAGCAGTTCTATTTGAGATTAACGGTTATACTGTCAGTGATCGTAAAGCAGTTGAAGGTTACACTTCTCTGAAAGACGATGGATCGACGGCGTCGGGCTGCTGGATTTATTCCGGCTGTTATCGCGACGGTACGAATCAGACGGCGCGCCGGAAACCACAGGGGGAGCAGAGTTGGGTAGCTCCGGAATGGGCTTGGGCGTGGCCGCACAACCGGCGAATTCTTTACAACCGGGCTTCGGCCGATCCGGAAGGAAAGCCTTGGTCGGAACGGAAGCGGCTGGTCTGGTGGGATGAGCAGAAGGGCGAGTGGGTTGGCGAGGACGAGCCGGATTTCATCCTCAAGCGGCCGCCCTCGTACCGTGCCGTGGAAAATGCGCGTGGCAAGGAGACGATCTCCGGCGTGGATCCGTTTATTATGCAGGCGGATGGGAAGGGTTGGATTTATGTCGCTTCCGGTTTGCAGGACGGGCCTTTGCCGACGCACTACGAGCCGCAGGAATCCGTTATTCCGAATCCACTTTACGGGCAAAGCTGCAATCCGTTGCGCATGGAATGGAAGCGCGAAGACAATCCTTATCACCGGCCCTATAGCGATCCCCGCTTTCCGTTTGCGCTGACCACCTATCGATTGACGGAGCATCACACCGCGGGCGGGATGAGCCGGTGGCTCTCGTGGCTTTCAGAACTGCAACCGGAAATGTTCTGCGAGATTTCACCCGAACTTGCAGTGGAGCGGGGGCTCAGAAATGGCGGATGGGCCACCATTCGCACAAGCCGGGCGGAAATCGAAGCGCGGGTGCTTGTCACGAACAGGCTGCGGCCTCTGCGTATTCGCGGGCGCATCGTGCATCAGATCGGCGTGCCCTATCACTGGTCGAGCAAAGGCTTGGTGCGGGGAGACGCGGCCAATGATCTGATCTCGTTTGTTGGCGACCCGAATGTTTCGATACAGGAATCGAAGGCCCTGACCGCGGATATCCGGGCGGGCCGGAGAAGCAAAGGACGACGGCACGTGACGAGCGGCCCAATTGTTCCCGAAATCGATCTCAAAGCGGAAGAACGCGATCTTCCGCAGGTCCGGCATAAACCCGAAACCCGGCATGGATATAAAGCAGAGGAAACAAAAGAAGGGAACATCTGACCGTGGCCGCCGGAAAAGGATTTTTCACCGACACGACTATCTGCATCGGCTGCAAGGCATGCGAGGTCGCCTGCAAGCAGTGGAATCAATTGCCTGACGACGGCTTCACGTTCACGGGAATGTCCTACGACAACACCGTGCATCTGGGAGCCTCGACTTGGCGGCATGTGGCGTTCATCGAGCGCCCGGTTGCGCTGAGCAATCAAGACGCAGGCGATTTCTCGTGGCTATTCTCATCCGACGTTTGCAAGCATTGTGCGCGCGCTGGCTGCCTGGAGAGTTGCCCGACGGGCGCGATCATCCGAACGGAGTTCGACACGGTATACGTGCAGCCGGACATCTGCAATGGCTGCGGCTATTGCGTGGTGAACTGTCCCTTCGGTGTGATCGATCGCCGCGAAGACGACGGCCGCGCCTGGAAATGCACGCTTTGCTACGACCGGTTGAAAGAGGACATGACGCCCGCTTGCGCGAAGGCGTGTCCCACGGAATCGATTCAGTTCGGCGACCTGGACGATTTGCGCCAGCGCGCGCGGAACCGGATCGATCAATTGCATGAGCAGGGCATGAGCGAAGCGTACTTGTATGGCGCGTCGAAAGAAGATCAGCCTGGCACAGAGGGCCTGAATGCGTTCTTCCTGTTGCTGGATAAACCGGAAGCCTATAATCTGCCGCCCGATCCGATAGTACCGACGAAAACCGTAAAGGACGCCTGGAAATCGATGGGTCTGGCTGTAGTGGGAATGGCTGTTACGGCGATCGGTTCGGTTCTATTGGCTGGAAATGGAGCACGGCGTTGAGCGGCAATCTCTTTCCGAAAGAAGACGCGGGGATCGATGATGGCCGTAACATCGACCTCGCCATTGGGACACTCTCCGGCGAAGGCGCCTCGCAGTTAGCGCATCCGAAGACCCAGCCTCGACAAGGGAGTAAGGCGCTCTGGTCGCGGCTGCCCGAATCCTCGAAAGCGGATCCGACCTATTACGACTGGCCCATGCTGAAAGAGCCAGTATGGAAATGGGAAATTCCGCTCTATTACTATCTCGGTGGGCTCGCGGGCACATCACTGGCATTGGCGGCAGCGGCGCAATTGAACAGGTCGGGCGGACTGGAAGACTTGATCGGCCAATGCCGGTGGATTGGCATCGCAGGCGTTACTGCCGGAGGTATGTGCCTGATCCGCGATCTCGGACGTCCTTCGCTCTTTCTAAATATGCTGCGCGTGTTCAGGCCGACCTCTCCGATGAACATGGGCGCCTGGATTCTATCGGGAGCGGGCGCAACAACATTCACGGCGCTGGCCTTGTCGCGCGCTCGCGGAGCGCTCGGATCGGCCGGGGAGTGCTCGGGCTATCTGGCGGGCATCTTTGGAATGGGATTGGCTTCTTATACCGGAGTTCTGGTCGGCAACAGCGTGATTCCCGTATGGCAGGAATCGCGGAAGGTGCTGCCGATCTTGTTCGCCGCTTCGGGCGTCACGAGCACTGCTTCTATGCTCGAGATCTTGCGCGAAGACCGTCCATCACGGCGTGTGACGTACATTTTCGGACTCGGCGGCCGTATCGCCGAGCTTGCCGCGATCAAAGCAATGGAGCGGCAGGCTGGCGCTGTGTCTCGCGTTGCGCGACCGTTAAAGAAAGGTAAAAGCGGCCTGATCTGGAGGGCCGCGACGATTGTGACAGGCGCCAGTCTTGCGATGATGCTGCTGCCGAAACAAACGCGGCGGAAGCGCGTCGTCTCCGGAATTCTCGGCACGGCAGGCTCGTTGATGATGCGGTATGCAATCAACGAAGCAGGAACTCCTTCAGCGCAAGACCCGCGCGCGTCGTTTTATCAACAACGAGGGAGACTCGCGGCAAAAGAGACGGGCACGACGGAGTAGGAAATTGACGCGGCTATCGCTGTCCGAGCAGCAGATTCTACTTGCGACTAGCCAAGTTCTAACCACTCGGTTGAAGACGCCAGTAAAACGTCCGCTCCCTTGCAGTGGCGGCTCGGCTCAGTAACCGGACGTCTTCATCCGATTCCGCGGCCCACCGGGCCATGGGCACTTCTTTGCGGTCGTGGCTCAGACAGCTATCTCGTTTTCAACACCTTTACCTGCCGAGCCGCGACATCAAGGGAAGCCGTTTCAACACTCAAGGTAGCGAACTTCGGTTGGTAAATACCAGCGTTTCCCGCTTGCCACGCACCGTGATGTTTTTCAACGTCAGTTTGGAAACGCCAGGCGGCAAGACGGGAGGGAACTGCCGTTCCAGCCCGTTGTTTGTCAACCGGAGGCCCGTGTAGCCGAACACAAACTGCTGCAGGAACGCGCCAGCGCCGGTTATGAAATTGATGTTTTGGTTATCCGGAGTTTCGGCGATCACCTGAAACGGCGGCCGGAGATATGCTGCGGAGAGGGGGCGGAGCATTTCTCCGATGGACTTGCGATCCCCAAGTTGGGCCGCGAGGATCGGATAAAATTCACCGCCCATCATCGCGCCCGTTTCGCCTCGGTGAATCCATTGCTGCATCCATTCGATTGCGTGTCGTGTCTGCTCCCCGGAGAATCGCATTCCCAAGGGAAACCACAAAAGCGACGAATCGCTTTCCGGAATATACATTGCATTCGCGATTTCCTGCCATTTGGGATTGGGCTTCTGATTGACGGCGCGCGCCGCAATTGTCGCCAGTTCGAGATTCTTCTTGGCGATAGCATTTGTCCAGGCATCGTTATTCACGCCGATCAGCGATTCATTCACAGCGACTACTTTGCCGATTTCATACCGCCGCGCGCGCGAGTTGCAAGAAACGCGACTCACCCAGAAATCGGCAGTATCGCGCAAGATCGGCCAGCAATTGTGTTCAAGCCATTGACGGTTGCCAGTTGCGAGCCAGTATTGCCAGGCAGCCAGAGCCACATCGCCGTTAATATGGTTTTCATACTTGGCATTTTGGCCCGCAAAGCGCGGAGTGGCTTCCGCGCCGTCCGGCCCCGCTTCCCATGGGTACATTGCTCCCGCGAATCCATTCAGTTTCGCGTTCCTTCTCGCCGCTTCGCGAGTCCGGGAACGGAACGCGACCATGGGCCGCGCCAGATCGGGATGAAGGATCAGTAGTGGAGGGAACAGAAACGTATCCGCGTCCCAGAAGATGTGGCCGTAATAACCCGCGGAACTGAGTCCCATTGGAGCAGTGCTCGTGTCCAGATCTTTGCGAACACTCCCGAGCAGGTAAAAGAGCATGGAATGAATCGTCCGCTGCAACGCGGGGTTGCCTTCCACGAGAATGTCCGATGTCCAGAGCCGGCGCCACGCGGCTGTGTGCCTTGAGAGCAGGGCATCCCATCCTTGCCGGCGAAGTTCGGCTGCAATCCGGCGAGCGGCTTCTTCACGATGGGCCCTCGCGCCGGACGTCAAGAGCGCCGCATAAAGAGTGATCGTGTAGCTGCGGCCGGGTTTCGCCGCAAGCGTCAGCTCGGCGGTTTCGCCCGCGGGTTCCTTGTGCGCGATTACGGCGGCAGTTGCGTTCCATTGGGCTGCAATGGCTTCTCCCACTTGGACATGCGTTCCGGGGGCGCGGCCAAGCAGCCAGAGGAGGGCGCTGCCGTTGGTGGTCCGTTCGCCCGTATTGCCGATTTGAAGGATGCCGGGATACCAGATAAGCCGTTGATCGTTTTGAGCTGCGGGATCGAGTTGCTTTATCGTTGCGAGCGCATACCGCCGGGGCGCAGGCCAGTTGAGAAGACCTATCCGTAGCTTGATCTCGCCGGAAAACTCCGGCGTGATTGTGACTCGGACAGCGGCGGAATCGCTCCTGTCGCGCGAGACGAACTCCTCCGCACGGACGCCGATCTTTCGGTTGTCTTGCGTCCAGATATAGCGCGTGTGCAAAACCCCGTCGTACATATCGAGCGTTTGCCGATAACTCTCCACCGGAGGAGAATCGGCCTCGGTGTTCAGCCAGTGCGCGCCGTTGTAGATCCCGATCTGATTCCATGCGGGTGCGGACACGATTCGCGGCACGTCCCCCGGCGTTTCGTCATAGACGCCTGCCAGGAAGCAACGGCTCGCGGCGACCGCCAGCGGAGATGTCACTAAACCGATTGCGCCATTGCCAAGGTAGGCCGGCGTATAGGCCTTCCGAGTGACAGCCTCGAACTGGAACAAAGAGTTCTCGGCTCTTGCTGCGACCGCAACCGCCAGCCCCGCGCACAGAAGCAAGCTAAACCCGAGTTTATTCCGCATCAAAAGGTGATGTGCGCGCCGAACTGCATGTTGCGCATTCCGTTGTCGCCATGTCGAACAGATCTGGATGCCCTGGATGAGCCCTCCGGCGCTAGAGTCCGTAGCCCGATTCTGCTCCACTGCCACGGAAAATTCAACCGCAAAAAATGCCGGCTCCGCTGTGCTGGGGGTGCTTGCGGAGCCAAGTTGCGGACTCGATCGGATAAGCTCTGATGTAGGCGTAAGCATGATCAGAGATCTTTCCGAAATTCACGAGCCTGTCGGCCGTCTGTTCGAATGGCCGAAAAATCGCGGAGAGTGGGAACAGTACGAACTCTCCGATGAGCAGGTCGCTTTCTATCATGAGCACGGTTACTTGAAGGGCGTGCGCGTACTCAATGACGAGCAGATCGAAGCATTGCAGACAGATCTGGCGGCTTTGACAGACCGTTCAAATCCGGGGAACGAGCTTTTCTACGAATATCATTCGAACGAGTCGGCGCAAGCGGATACCGTTTTGTTTCACGCATTGGGCGCCTGGAGAATCACCCCGGCTTTTCACGATATCCTCTGGAATCCCGCGTTTCTGATGCCCGCGTCACAACTCCTCGGCGGGCCGGTGCGCTTCTGGCACGATCAGCTCTTCTGCAAACCGGCTCAACACGGGGGCGTGGTCGCCTGGCATCAGGATTATTCCTATTGGACGCGGACCGAGCCCATGGCCCATATCACCTGCTGGATCGGTTTGGACGACAGCACGCGGGATAATGGTTGCCTCCATTACGTGCCGGGAAGCCACCGGTGGAATCTGCTGCCGATTACGGGTCTGACAGGAAAAATGGATGAAATCCTGACGGTACTATCGCCGGAGCAACGGGAGGCGTTCAACCCGGTTCCCGTCGAGTTGAAACGAGGCGAGTGCAGCTTCCATCATCCGCTGATGGTGCATGGCTCCTATGAAAACAGGACCGACCGGCCACGGCGCGCCACAATTGTCAACGCGTTCCGAGACGGCGTACGTTCCGCGTCCGACTCGGAATTGCTGAGGGGCGTGCCTCCAATTGCGAATGGCCAGCAAATGCAAGGCCAATTTTTTCCTCTTTTGTTCGCGCCCGAACCAGTAGCGCGCGGCTGACAGTTGTCGAGTGCGGCGCTCATCAGCGTTATGTGATGAACGTTTAGAAGCAAGCTGTTCCGTTGCCCCAATCCTGATATATACTGGACCAACTTATTGCTTCTGGAGGGCTTGTGATTAGAAAGATTTTAGTTTCCGCCTGCCTCTTTCTCATATGTTGCGCGGCCGCATTCGCGCAGCTCGCGACAACCACCGCGCTAGTCGGCAACGTCACGGATGCCTCCGGCGCCGCTGTCGCGGGCGCCACGATTACGGCAGTTAACCTTGCCACGAAAGATACTTACAAAGCCGTGACGAATAACGAAGGCTTCTATAACATTCAGTTCGTCCGGATTGGAACATATTCCGTTACCGCTGCCCACTCCGGCTTTCAGTCGTTCACGAGGTCTAATGTTGTGGTCGAAACCAACCAGATTGTCCGCAACGACTTCAGCATGCATATTGGCGAAGTGTCTCAAACGATGACCGTTACCTCCGAGGCTCCGCCGATCACCACCGATGACGCCAGCATCAGTCAGACCGTGGGTCGCCGTCAGACCGTGGACCTGCCGCTCAACGGCCGTGATTCACTTAAGCTTGCCGTCATTACGCCGGGTGTTCTGCCGGGATTGAAGGCTCCGTCCGGCAATCCGGGGCAAGGGGAAGATTTCATCGCTGCCGGCACACGCGAGATTCAGAATAGCGTTTCGCTCGACGGAGTCAGCATCATGAACAACCTGATTACGACGACGACCTTCCGTCCGTCCGTCGACGCGATTCAGGAAACTCAGATTCAAACCGGCACCTATCAGGCCCAATACGGCGGGTACCTCGGGCTACAGATGAATTTGGTTACCAGGAGTGGGACAAACGATCTTCATGGCACAGTATTCGAATTCGTCCGCAACAACTATTTCGATGCGCGCGGATTTTTCGAAAAGCCCACGGCTCCGCAGGCGCCATTCCGTCAGAATCAGTTCGGGTTTGAGCTCTCTGGTCCCATCGTCATCCCGAAGCTCTACGACGGCCGCAACAAAACATTTTTCATGGTGAATTATGAAGGGCTGCGGCAGGCACAGTCTCTCGCACAACTGGATTCGGTGCTCACGCCGAAGATGCGCCAGGGTGATTTTTCGGAATATACGGCGAAGCAATTGGTGAATCCGCTTGCCGGTAATGCCCCGTTCCCGGGCAACATTATTCAGCCCCAATACCTTTCGCCGCAAGCGTTGAATGCGCTGAAGTATATGCCGCTGCCGAACCTGCCGGGCATTACGAACAACTATCTCATCAATGTCCCTAGCTCTAACAACACGAACCAGACAATCGACCGTATCGACCAGAATTTCGGTCAGAACGTACGGCTCTTCTTCCGCTATGCCTGGGAGAACACGACGCTGGTGAATGGCAACACCAATCCAAACAACGGCTACAACCAGCCGGTTACCGACCGCAACTTCGTCGTTGGATATACGCAGGTGATTACGCCGACGCTTGTCAATGACGCGAGGTTCGGGCGGCAGCACACCACCATCGATTCCGTGAATTTTTTCCATACGGCCGATTTGGCTAATGCCGGAACGGAAATCGGCATTCCGGGTTTTACGACGGACCTCGCCAATTCAGGTCTTCCTAATTTCGGAATTGCCGGATACATGTCTATCGGCGGACAGAACATGGCGAGCAGCAATTGGTATCAGACGGACACAACCTGGCAGGGAACAGATCTGCTTAGTTGGACGCACGGCGCGCACACCATTTCGGCCGGCCTGGAAATTCGAAAGTTGATCACGCTGCGAACCGCGAACAATAATCCTCGCGGCGGCTTTACCTTTGCCAATTCATTCACGCCATTCGCTCCAGCGGATTTTATGATGGGGTTGATTCAGAGCGATACGACGCCTGGACCATTGACGCCCGGCGGCGGTGAACAATGGCGTGACGGATTCTTCTTTGTCGACAAATGGCAGGCCACCTCGAAGCTGACTTTGAACCTGGGACTGCGCTACGAACTTCCCACCGTGCCGCACTCCACAAACGGAAACGGGACGATTCTCGATC
This sequence comes from Bryobacterales bacterium KBS 96, assembly GCA_000381625.1. Taxonomy (GTDB): domain Bacteria; phylum Acidobacteriota; class Terriglobia; order Bryobacterales; family Bryobacteraceae; genus KBS-96. Next base: position 1,782,871 of record KB906767.1, on the reverse strand, counting down.
CAACCCAGACGCATTTCATCCCGACGACCGTTCCGAAAATCATTCCGTATACGAATCCGACACATAAGGATTTCGCTCCCCGGTTCGGATTTGCCTATCGCGTCACCCCGGAATGGGTGGTGCGGGGCGGTTTCGGAATCTACTACAACGCAAACCAGCTGAACACGTATACGCTGGCGACCACGAATCCGCCGTTCAGCACGATCTATACGTATACGTCCGATCTATCAAAAGGCAACCTGATCACTCTCGCCGATCCGACGCCGGCGAGCGCGCAAGGGGGAACTAACAAATACCCCAGCGCTTTTGCCATTAATCCGAATCTGCCTACTGCCCGCATGAACCAGTGGAGCTTCGATGTCGAACGGGCTCTCTGGAAAAATGCGGCTCTCGATGTGCAGTATCTGGGGTCGCACTCTTATCATCTCGATCGCAGCTATTTCAACAACACGCCGCTGTCGCCCGGCCCCGGAACTGTCAATTCACGCCGTCCGAATCAGCTATTCGGGAGTATCCGGACCATCCAAACCGACGAAATTTCAAACTATCAAGGCCTCAATGTCGTTCTGAAACAGAATCTCTCGCATGGACTTAGCATGCTCCTTTCGTATACGTGGTCGCACAATCTGGACGTTTCCACCGATTCGAACGGAGGCGGCGCTCCCATGGACCCATACAACTGGGCGCGCGATTACGGCAATAGCAATTGGGATGTGCGTCACCGGTTTGTGGGAAGCTTCCTGTACGATCTGCCGTTTTTCCAAAGCGCGACTGGCCTGAAGCGCACGCTTCTCGGCGGGTGGCAAACGAACGGCATCGTCACAGTGCAAGGCGGATTCCCCTTCAACGTAACGGTATCGGGAGACCCAGCGAATACGGGATCGAGCAATGAACGGCCGAACCTGATCGGCACGCCAACGGCTGATTGCGGCAATGGTCACCTGACCGCGTGTATCCCGACGTCCGCCTTCGCATTACCGCAGGCGTTTACCTACGGTAATGCCGGCAGAAACATCCTCTATGGTCCCGGTTTGGTCGATGTTGACTTCTCGCTGTTCAAGAACTTCGCGATGACTGAACGGTTCAGGGTGCAATTGCGCGGCGAGGCATTTAATGTGTTCAATCACCCGTCGTTTTCAAACCCCTCTGCGGTATTTGGGACGCCTTCGTTCGGGACCATCAGCTCGACCTCGAATAATAATCGCGAGTTGCAGTTGGCGGCGAAGATCATATTCTAGCGAGATCGCTTTGTTGTTCGAGCGCCGGGAGGGTTTTACCGCGCAAGCGCCTTTTGATACAACTCCGCCATGTGCTGGTGAAGACTTGTCAAGCATGTCTTTTTCGTGTAGAGCATGTGGCCGGCTTCGCAGTACATCATGCTCACGTTGCCATCGAGCTTCGGGTCGAGCCCGAGGTGATGAAACGTGTATTCCGTGGCGAAGAAGGGCGTCGCCAGGTCGAAATAGCCGTTGGCGACCAGAACGTGCAGATGCTGGTTCTGCGACATGGCGTCGCGTAGCCGGCTAGCGACATCGACGTATCGGTTCTCGAATTCCTTATAGCTCCACGGCCGTACTTTTCCGGTGAGAATTTCGTAGGGCGTTGGGCTGTCCCATTTAAGCTGCGATCGAATGTATTCATTAAACGCCGCCGTATAGGCGCCGAGGACCGAGGCGTAGCTCGGATCGTATTCGAACCTGTCGCCAGTCACATCAGCGTCGATGCCTTCTAACCGGTCGTCGTAGCGGCCGATCGTCCGGCGTTGATCGCGCAGCAGTTGCTTCACAAAATGGAAGATCGGCACGCGCAAGTTCGATTCCTCGATATATTGCTCGGATAGTCCGGTCAATCGCGCCATTTGCTTTGCAACGGACGTTCGCTCGGCAGGCGTGAGTTGATTGCCTTTCATCAGCGCGAGCGTGTACTCGTTGGCCGCGAAACGTCGGGACTCAGCAACAGCTTTCTGAAGATCTCCAAGGTCGGCCGGCAGTTTCTTGTGATACCAGGCGGCCGCGGTGTACGAAGGCAAATAGAGGATGTAGGGCAGATCGTTGCCAGGCTGGAAATCGAGCGTCTGAAAATTCAGAACGGAGGAAATAAGAGTGATGCCGTTCAGATAAATACCATCGTTCTTAAGAAGATAATCGGACAGTCCCGCCGAACGTGTCGTCCCATAACTCTCTCCCGCGAGGAATTTAGGCGAACTCCAGCGGTTATACTTCGAGAGATATTCTTGAATGAACGCGGCAACCGACGACAGATCGCCTTCGAGTCCATGAAACTGCTGCGGATTTTCCCCCGGCGCGTTGCGGCTGTATCCGGTCGTCACCGGATCGATGAACACCAGGTCCGTAAAGTCGAGAACCGAGTCTTCGTTATCGACGATCGGGTAAGGAGGAGGGACCGGAAATCCTTCGTCGGTCAACGGAACTCGCTTGGGCCCGAGCGCGCCCATGTGCAGCCATACCGACGAAGAGCCTGGCCCTCCGTTGTAAGCAAATGTGATGGGACGTTTTGAAACGTCCGGGATTCCGTCACGAGAATAAGCGATAAAAAACATGCTGGCCTTGGGCTTTCCGTCCTCCTTTTTCAAAAGGAGGGTTCCCGCTGTCGCCGTATAGTGAATTTCCTGACCGCCAATATGTGTCGTCTGTTGAGTCACCGATGTTTTCTCCACTGCGGGGGGAGCGGGGAATCTGGTAGATTCGCCAGTATTTGCCTGGGCTGAATTGGCAGGCTGTTCGTGTGGCTTCTGGGCCTGGGCGTTGCCTACTGTGACGAGCGTGCAGGCCGCGATGACTCCGGACAGCAGGAAACGGAATGGTGTACCTGGTAGGCGCATAATGTTGAAACTTGCATCATATCGGGTTCCGCAGCGGCGCCCGCCCTGGGGTCCGGCATTATTGGATCGCCCGGAAGGCAATGCCGATTTCTACAGAAAAGCGTTGGCTTTCTGTCTCTAATTGGATAGTATTTCCGATGGAACGTGAATACGAGGTCGATGCCACGAAAGATTCAAAGCAAAAGCGATCACGCCTGTTTCCCGAGCCCGTTGCTGCGCGGCTGACTCCGAAGCGGCGGGCATTCATCCTGCTAGTGCTCGGAATGTGTGCTTTGGCTGCAGTGACAGCCTTTCGTTTACAGGATTATTATCAGCTCACCCGGTCACGCAGGGCGGTGACGCGCGCGGATTTCGCGTTTAGAGCCACGGAAGCTCTGCGCGGAGCGCTTCTGGACGCCGAAACGGGACAGCGGGGCTATCTGGTTACCGGTTTACCCAAATATCTTGTGCCCTACGATTTAGCTGTGGCTCGAATGCCGGAAATATTGTCCAACTTTCGAGCGAATCTGGAGCCTTATACGAAAGAGCGCCCGCACGTTCGCCGGGTTGAAGAATTAGTATCGGACAAATTGCGGGAACTGTCGGGCGTCCTCATGGTTTTTCGCGAACAGGGGCCTGCCGCCGCGTTCGAAGTTGTCCGCGGCGGCAAAGGCCAGGTTCTGATGGATCAGTTGCGAAGCGAGTCCGACAACATGCTCACACGCGTATTCGCAACAGCGGCGCGGCATACGTCTGAGATTGAAACTCGGAGCCGGTTGGGCGTGCTGGTGACGCTGATCGGTACGGCCGTCGCTTTTTTTGTGTTGTTGTCGGGCACCCTTCAGTTGAACGAAGCGTTTTCGCGCGATGCGGAACGTCTCTCGCAGATCGCGCGGAGTGAAGAAGAATTTCGTCTGCTTGCCAATCGCCTGCAATCCGTCCGGGAAGAGGAACGGGCAAGCCTCGCGCGAGAGATCCACGATGCCTTGGGCGGGGCGCTGACTGGAATCAAACTGGACATGTCGGCGACCATCAGCCGGCTGAGACTCGGTGAACAGGATGCCGCAATAACCCGGCTACAGGAGAGTTCCGCCGCTGTCGATGAGACCATTCGTTCTCTGCGCCGAATTGCAAGCGAGCTACGTCCGCCGCTCATCGATCATCTGGGACTCGCGGCCGCCGCTGGCGCCTTTGCGCGAGAATTCGCGCAACGTCTGGGTGTTTCTTTGTCGGTGGACATACAAGCTCCGGACCTGCTGCTACCGCCGGATGCGCGCATTGCGCTATTCAGAATTGTGCAGGAGAGTTTTACCAACATTGCACGGCACGCGAATGCATCGGCAATAGCCCTGTCGCTGATCCATCGTGACGGCGAGGTTACGATCGAGATCAAAGACGATGGCCAGGGTTTCTCGACAGAGGGGATAGAAAACCGGCGATCGTTTGGATTGCTGGGAATGCGGGAACGGGCGCGATTGCTGGGCGCCAGCATGTCCATCGATAGCGCTCCAGGGCAGGGAACCACTGTTCGCGTGTGTTATCCGCTTCCTGTCGCGAGCGCCGGCGAGGTGCATGGATGAAACGGATGCTGCTTATTGACGACCATGTTGCCGTGCGGCGCGGATTGAGCGACATGCTCAGCGGGGAAATACCGGACTTGCAAATAGGCTTCGCGGACAGCGAGACAGAGGCGCTGCGCCAGGTCTCGGAATCGATATGGGATGGCGCGATACTCGACCTCAGCTTGAAATCGAGGGGCGGTCTCGACATGATTCCCCTACTAAAGGACCGGCAGCCGCAGATACGAATCCTGATCTATACGATGTACCCGGAAAGCCAGTTCGGCGTTCGGGCCTTGCGGGCGGGAGCCGATGGGTATCTGACCAAGGATGCCGAGCCCGAGGAACTGATCCGCGCCGTGAGAAGGATTCTTTCTGGAAGCAGATATATCGGGCCTGGACTTGCCGAGCACTTAGCCGAGACGGTTGCCTCGAACGAGAACGGTCCGCCTCATTTGTTTCTGTCGGATCGGGAGGATCAGGTGCTGCGCGGGCTTGCCGCCGGCAAGAGTCTCACGCAAATCGGCGAGGAGTTGAACTTAAGCGTGAAGACAATCAGCACCTACCGTGCGCGGATTCTCGAGAAACTGCATATTGGCAATAACTCGGAACTGGTCCGCTACACCATAGAGCACAAGCTTCTTTAGTACTCTCGCGTGTCTTCCGATTCGCTTGTCAGAATGTTCTGAGCGCACGCTTGCCGTTTCTGACATCGGAATCAGAGGCGCCCGACTGTTTTCTGGACAACTTTAATCCCAGAATGAATCATGTCACCACAGGGAAAGGCCGTCTGCGTCGCCGTCGTCGAGGATTCTGCCGTTTTCCTGAGGCGCGTGGAATCTCTTCTGGAGGAGTTTCCTGGCGTCCTGCTGGTCGGGACAGCCGAGGACGTAGCGGGCGCGAAGCTGCTCTTGGATGGAACGCAGGCCGATGTCCTGCTGCTCGATCTTTATCTGAAAGAAGGCAGCGGGCTGGACGTTTTGCGGTATATCCGTGAGGCTCGGCTACCCATATCGGTGTTGGTGATGACTTCTGAACCATCCGACGAAATGCGCGCCGCTTGCCTCTCGCTCGGCGCCCTGGACTGCATTGATAAGGCGTTCCTACCGGATGCCGTCTACAGCACAATTCAGATGGTCGCCGCCAGAGGCTAAGCGCCAGGGCCTCTCAGTTCGGAGGAGTGGCGGGTGAGAAGGGGGAAGGCGTCGGCAAACCTGACGCCTTGCCCGCCATCTGCTTTCTTTAGGAACCACGACAAATTCTCTTCACGATTTTTCGAAATTGCTGCATGATTTAAAGAAGACAAACCTGACCGGGCCATGGGTGAAATCGGAGGAATCATGTGGCTGCGACCGCAACATTTGCTCTTTCTCGCTCTCAGTCCCGCACCGTTTTTCGGCGCGAGCGTTAGCCCCGTCAAGCTGGCCGCCGAAATCAACCCCCAGTCCATCGAATCCGGCGAGAAGATTGTAATTCAGGTTGCCTTGTTGGATGCCGCGAACCGGCCAGCGCCGGCGCCAAAATCACTGCCGGTGCTGCTGCAGGCACGGCAAGCTTCCGGCGAGGTCAAGCAACTGGGAACTGTCACCATCGGCGCCGGACAGTTGTCGAAGCGTACGGCGGTTTCGGTTCCGGGGAGTGGCCTCGTCTACATCTGGGCCAAAAATCCGGAGCTTCTCCCGGGCGGCCAGTTTGTTCAGGTGCGAAGGGCGAACCCAAAGCCCCCGCCGCCGTCTCCGACAAGCGTGGTGCGGCCCCGGCCGGAACTGGGGACGCCTGCTGCGCAAAGTGTCCGTGCGCTTCCACGAATTACGCTTCGCTTCAGTCCAGACCGGCCATTTCTTGCGGACGGGCGCGACGCCGCGACCGTTCAAGCGTTTCTGGTTGGGCCGGACGAGTCGATTCCGGCGAACATTCTGCTGAATGTGTATGACAGCAGCCATAGCATGAACCCGGCGCCGCTGAGTATCCCGGCAGGGGAGCCGAACGGCCAATCGGTGCTGACTTCCACGGCGCCGGGCGACGTCACGGTTGAGTTTCTCGGAAGCGTGCCTCCGACGGATTTCGACGGCGATAAGAATTTGAAGATACACTTCATGCCGCCGATCACTCGCCTGGCGCTCCGAGCGAGTCCGCCTAACATCTCGCTGGTTGATGGGGCGGAACTCATCGCCACGCTCACGAACGATCAGGGAATGCCGATTGCTGCCGCTGCGCCGCGGGTTGTGGCATTTTCGATCGATTCGGGCCATGCCCAACTAGGCGCTCAGCAGATGCAAATCGCCGCCGGCCAATTTGAGGTCCGGACCACTTTTACGCCGCAATGGGCGGGAGCGACGAAAGTCTCAGTTTCCACGCCCAATCTGCTAACCGCAACCGCCCCGGTGCAAGTATCGATTCCGGTCGGATTACTGCTGTGTTCCATCGCCGGAGGTTTGATCGGCGGTCTGCTTTCACCGCGTTCCCGCCGCAAGGCGGACCGGTGGCGGCCGGCGGTTGGCGTTGCGACCGGATTTCTTCTCTATTGGGCGTGCATTTTTCTGGGTCTTTCCAACCTGAGCCGGGGACTCGTTTTGAATCCGTTGAGCGCGCTAGCAATTTCGGCGATTGGCGGCTGGCTACAGATGCAGGTATTCAGCAGCCTATCGCGAATTGTGCAGCCCAGTGGGACGGTAGCAAGAAAGTGAACGATTCCTTGTTTATCTCTGGACGCGGCCTGAGCCGCCGCCTTTGACGAGGGCCTGCACTTCTTCCAGGGTGAAGCGGTTGAAATCGCCAGGCACCGAATGTTTTAAAGCAGAGGCCGCCACCGCGAATTCTAGGGCCTCCTGCTCCGATCCAAGATGCGTAAGTCCGTAGATCAGGCCGCCCGCAAAACTGTCTCCGCCGCCGACTCGATCAACAATATTGGTGATTTCGTAGTGGCGGCTTAGCAGAAAGCCCTTGCGGTTGTGCAGGCAGGCCGACCACCCGTTGTGAGAGGCGCTCTTCGATTCGCGAAGAGTAATTGCCAGGGTCTTCAGGTTCGGATACGTCGCGAGTACGCGTTCGGCAAGTTCGCTGTACAACTCGCGCTCAAGTTCGCCGCTTTCAACATCGATGTCAACGTGGATGTTCAGGCAGCGCTGGCAATCTTCCTCGTTGGCGATACAAACGTCGGTATGCGCAACAAGCTCCGGCATGACGTCATACGCCTTCTTGCCCCATCTCCACAAGTTCTTGCGAAAATTGAGATCGAGCGAGACGGTTGCGCCCATCTGTTTGGCGGCTTTTACGGATTCCAGGGCAAGTGCGGCGGCGGATTCGCTCAATGCCGGCGTAATACCGGTGATGTGGAACCATGTGGCGCCTTCGAGCGCCTGCTTCCAATCGATGGCGCCGGCCTTGGCGATGGAGATGGCGCTATGAGCGCGGTCGTAAACGACCTTTGATGGCCGCTGGTTCGCGCCAGTCTCAACGAAGTAGATGCCCAGGCGCCCAGGCCCTCGCACGATATGGTTCGCGTCTACGTTGAACCGGCGCAGCTCGCCCATAAATGCGTCGGCGATGGGATTGCCATCCGGCAGCACCGTAATGTAGCGGCTCTTTGCCCCAAACTGGGCAACGGCGACTGCTACATTTGCCTCGCCGCCGCCCCATGTGGCTTGAAACTGTGGCGACTGGAGAAAACGCTCAAATCCGGGGGGTGCGAGGCGAAGCATAATTTCGCCGAAGGTTGCGATCAAGTGTGCCATTTACTTTTTGGATTGTATCGAGCGGACCTTGCGGGTACGTATACCGAGGCGAGACTGGCGTGCCTCGCCCCTGGTTCAAACCCGCGTTAGAACTTATATTCCGGGGGTTGCTGGCCCTTTAGGCGCAGGAAGACTTCAAGCTGAGCGCGGTGATGCGCCGCGTGCGTGAATGCGCCCCAGAAAGCTTCGAAGGCAGTCATTTGCCGGGAGCCTTTGCCGTGCGTCTTCATCAGATCGGCTTCCGACATCTTCTTCAAACCATCGATGCAATAGTCGTACGATTTGGTGAGGTTCTTAATCGCCGCATCTTTGCTATCTTCGGCCGTCTTGCCGATAGGATTTTCAGTGCCAAGAGCAACCGAACAATAGAAGCCGTTCGCTGAGGCAATGTGGTTTACCATACCGCCGAAGGTTTTCTCCGGGGGCGCGGGTTGAGCGCTATATTGGTCCGCCGGCATGGCGTCCGCCACGGCAATCGAAAATTGCTTTGACGTTTCCCAGTGCTTTATGAGAATGTTCAGAAGCTGATTCGAGTCCTGAGCATAGGTGAAACCGGCCGTCAGACAACATACGGCCAACGTGAGCAAGAGCTTTTTCATGGAACTCCTTTCGATGGATTCGCGTTTGGTTGATCCAGAAAGATGGTAACAGTCTCGGGCTTCTCTTTCCGAGGAGCCTATATGAAATAATGCCCGATTCATGCGTTATCGCAATCGAGTCTTGGGCGGTCTGTTTCTTCTTTCGGTCATAACGTACCTCGACCGTGTCTGTATCGCCGTAGCTTCAGGCCCGATGCAAAGGGAACTGCATCTGGATTCGGCGCAATGGGGCTGGGTGCTGGGCGTATTTACAATCTCGTATGCTCTTTTCGAGATTCCGACGGGCACCTTAGGAGACCGGCTCGGCGGGCGCCGCATTCTGACGCGAATCGTCCTTTGGTGGTCGGCATTCACTGTCTTGACGGGCGCGATCACGCGTTATTGGTCGCTATTGCTGGTTCGCTTTCTGTTTGGAGCAGGTGAAGCCGGCGCGTATCCGAACATCTCGGCGTGCATCACACGCTGGTTTCCGGACCGCGAACGTGGCCGCGCGATGGGTATCGCGTGGATGGCTAGCCGTATCGGCGGAGCACTTTCGCCGCTCATCGTTGTTCCCTTGATGGTTAACTTTGGATGGCGAACGGCATTTTACAGTCTTGGCTTGGTCGGGGTGGTGTGGGGCGCGGGATGGTACCGGCTGTATCGCGATCATCCGCGTCTCGTGCCGAGTGTTACGGCCAAAGAACTGGAAGAGATCGGCATTACGCCGGATGTCGCGCGCAGCCACCGGCTTCCTTGGAAAGTGGTTTCAAAAAGCGCGAACTTTTGGCTGATTTTGGTGATGTATCACACGTATTGCTGGGGATCGTTCTTTTTCATTTCGTGGATGCCGACATATCTGGAGCAGGGCCGTGGGTTTTCGCCGCAACAAATGAAGTACTGGGCCATGCTGCCGTTCATAATTGGCGCCTGCGGGAATTTGTTTGGAGGATGGCTCAGCGACAGTCTGGTGACCCGTATCGGCCTGAAATGGGCGCGCCGCTCGGTGGGCGCCGGCGGATTGCTGCTCGGTGGCGTGCTATTGATGGCAACGGCTTTTACGCCGAGCAACGTTCTCGCGGCAATTTTCCTGGCGTTCAGCTACGGCTGCCAAGACTCCATGCTCCCCGTGTCCTGGGCCGTCTGCATGGACGTCGGCGAAAAGCACTCCGGTGGCATCTCCGCTTCCATGAATATGGCCGGACAGGTGGGATCGTTTCTTTCGTCGGTAGCCTTTGGCTATGCGGTCCTTTATCTCAAGAACCACAACTTCACGCTGCACCAGCAGTTTAATCTCCCGATGTATCCGCTGGCGGCCATGCTTCTGGTGAGCGGATTGTTGTTCCTGCTGATCAATCCTACAAAGTCGGTGATTGAGCCTCCCAAGTCGGGAGATCCGCGGCCGGCTGCGCCGGCGGCGCTCGAAGCCTAGCTTTTAAATCAGCGCCGGATCAACACTTCGCGAAGGTGATCGCGAGTGAGGAAGAATTTCAGTGATTGTGCGCGGTCGAACATACGTTCGAGCGCGCGGTTATTGAAGTATTGCACCGGCCTGTAAGCGCCGCGCGGCACGAGCAGTAGAGTTCTTTGATCCTGGATGCGGTAGTTGTAAACGGGGATTTGGCTTGCCTTCTCGTCGGAGCTGAAGAAGGCGAGCATGACGCCGCCCGGTTTCATCACGCGCATCAATTGCTCGACGGTCTGTTCGAGCAAAGATGGAGCCAGAAATTGCAAGCTATCCCATATCAGCGCTCCATCGAAATGTTCGTCGGGGAACTTCAGCGTCTGGCTAAGAAATCGCGCGACTCGCTCGGAGTTCTCCTGATTTTCAAGGAAATCACCATCGCCGAAGCACTGTTCCATGGTGGCCACGATGTCGTCGGACGCAAGCCGGTGACCCAGCTCCGTGATGAACATGATGTTGGCCTGGCTCGCGCCCGCCAGATCCAGAACGGTGAGAGGCTCTTCGCTTTGCAGAGCCGCGAAGAATTGATCGGCCCCCTTGCTTTGGCGAGTGATGGGACCGGGCGCGCCTTTAGGCGAAGTACGGCTTTCGCCGCTTCGCAAATCCGGGCGGCCGGCTCCCGCACGAGGATCCGGGGAACCGGCGTGTCCACCGAAAACTTTTCGAAATCGATCCTTCCACAAAGAGACTTACCGTGTTGCGGAGTGCGTTGCAGATGCAAACCCCCGAGCAAATGCCTTTCTCCACTCAATCTTACTTCGAGGAGTTGACTCCAGCAGGTACTGGTGTGGCCGGAACGGTTGGATTGCTTGTCTGTACCGGTGTGGGGCGCTGCACCTGGGCGGCCTTGCTGATGTCGATGCTGCCCTTGAAATACGCGCCGTCTTCTATCATGATGCGGCTGGTTTTGATATCGCCGACAAGCTTCGCTTCCTTCTTGATATCAATCTTCTCAACGGCTTCGACATTCCCTTGAATCGATCCGTAGATAACGATCTCACGCGCTTTGAGCCCCGCCTGTACGCGTCCGTTCGGCCCAATGGTCAGCCGATGCTCATGGCACTCGACGGTGCCTTCCACCTCGCCATCGATAGTCAAGTCTTCACGGCTGAAGATTTGGCCCTTTACGGTCACGTTCTTGCCCAGCGTGGCCGATCCGGAAGCCGGCACACGCGACTCGGGATCGAAAGTTCTTGTTGGCGTCGACATAACGTTGGATTCTCTCCTCTGGGGCTCCGCTGTTGGGCCCGCGGCCGGAGTCACCGGCCTCGGTTGGATCTCGTCTTCTCTTCTCTTACTCCACATCCGAAGTTGCGTCTCCTCAAAAGGCTAGTTCTCATGGTACTACTTCATCGAGGCGCGCAAATTGCGGCCGCGCCGGTTTGGCATAATACCAGTGGTGTCAAAGGTTCGTGAGCTTGAACAGAAGCTGGAAAAGGCGGAGCAACAATTAAGAGTCTTTCAGCGGGTCAGTCGTTTGATGACCCGCGATATGACTCTCGACGACGTGCTTCACGAAATCGTCGACCTTATTGTTGAATTCATGGAGTGCGACTCCTGCCTTGTCTACCTGGTGGAAGGTGGTGAGCTGATTCTCTTCGCGTCGAATGCGGTGGACCGCGCGAATATCGGCAAAGTACGATTGCGATTGGATGAAGGTCTGACCGGCTGGGTGGCGCGCGAGCGGCGACTGCTGGCAATCTCCCGCGAGGCCTACAATGATCGCCGGTTCAAATATTTCAAGGATCTGCCGCAAGACACGTTCGAAGCGTTTCTATCGGCGCCTGTTATTTCTCAAAACCGGGTTGTCGGCGTTATTAATGTGCAGCATCGCGAGGCCCATAGCCATTCCGGCAGCGAGTTGGAACTGTTGACAACGATGGGGGAACAGGTAGGCTGCCTGTTAGTTCTGTCGCGCATGGCGAGTCCGGCCGTCCTCAACGCGTGAAGCGCGCGAAGTCGGTCTCGGCGCTACTGTCGTCAAGAAGCGCCTCGGCTTGTCGTGAACCCAGCCTGCGGCGGAAACTGACGAAATTATAACGGCAGGCGGGACAGCGATATTTGCGAGCGCCCAACTCAATTAGCAGATTGGCCGCCAAGCCCGGATTGTAATGGCGCCGCGACCAGGCGCTGAGCTCGGTTCGCAAACACTTCGGGCATTTAGCATACGGCGCTTTAGAGAGAAGCAGAACACCGGCAATGAAGCGCGTCTGACAATCGCGGCAACGGAAGGGGTAGACGCCAATCAAAACACGGAGACGGTCTTTCCACGTACAGAGGCGCGCCCGGCGGATGTTGCGGCTCCCGCATTGTTCGCATTCGAGATCGTCGATCTTCAATTTGTGAGCGCCTCCTCTCGTCGTGGGTGCGAATCGACGTACTTTAGTTGATATGCGTGAAAAGCGCGCTGCAGATTGCCCAACACGTCGCGATTTTGCCCGAGGCTACGCCGCTCTATTTCAAACACCGGCAGCAGATCGCGAGTGGTGGACGTGATAAACACCTGGTCGGAAGCTTCCAGTTGTTGTGGAGTCAATTCTCGTTCCAGGATCTCGATGCCAGCCAAGTGAATTTCCTCGAGAAGAATAGCCCGCGTTACGCCCGCAAGGCAACCTGAGCTCTTTAGCGGCGGCGTAAGCACCTGCCTCCCTTGCACGGCAAAGATGTTGGCGGATGTGCATTCACTCACGTGTCCGCGCTCGTTCAGCAAAATGGCTTCGTCAAAGCCTTTCTCGTGCGCTTCTTCGTTCATGGTCAGATTCTGAGACCACGATGTCACTTTGGCTCCGGCGAACGGTGAGGCCGCGTGACGGCCATTTTCGACGTAAGAGAGCTTCACGCCCTGGCCCCAATCGGTGAGGCCGGTCGTGAATGCAACTACGTCCGCATTCGTGCGGATGCCGGCGCCCTCGAAGGGGCCTCCGTGGTTGCGAACAATTGCGACACGTAGTGTTGCGTTGAAAGCGCCATTGGCATCGACCAGCTTAAACAGCTCGCGCTCCAGTTCTTCCGCCGAAAGCGGAACCGGCACGCGCATCCGTTCGGCATCGCGCTTCATCCGCTCGTAGTGGCGCCGATAGGCGAAGAGAACTCCGTTATATACACGAATGGTGCTGAAGACCCCCCAGCCATTCATAAAACCCGTTTGCCCTGGGGAAACCAGCGGCTCCGAGGTTTCGTGCAACATGCCATTGTGCAGCAGGCGCCGATGCATGTAGGTATCTTATCCGACGAACCGGCTGGCTTGCATATCGGGTGACCGGGAAATCCATTCGAATAGCGAGCGAAGCGCCCGGCCGCGATGGCTGACCGCAAACTTCTCGTCCGCGCCGATCTGGCCGAATGAGCGTTTGAGCGGGGGATAGAAAAACAGAGGATCGTAGCCGAAGCCGTTTGCTCCCCGTGCCGCCGTCAGGATCTCGCCTTCCACGGTTCCGCGCACGGTATGGAGAAATCTTCCGCGCAGGGCCAGCGCAATAACACACACGAAGCGCGCCCGCCGATCGGATGAGGCTTCGAGATTTCGGAGCACTAGCGCGTTGTTTTCCTCGTCGGTGGCGTTCTCGCCAGCGTATCGCGCGGAACGAACTCCAGGCGCGCCGCCGAGGGCCGATACCTCAAGACCTGAATCGTCGGCGAAAACACAGCCATCGCAAAACTTCGAATAGTAGAGCGCTTTAGCAACAGCGTTCTCTTCGAAAGTCTCACCCGTCTCTTGTGGGGGCGCCAGGTCCTGCAAGCCCGGCAACGGTTGAATCGTCAAATCGGCGGCGGCAACCTGGTCACAGGCCCGAAGGAACTCGCGCAGCTTCCCAGGATTACTCGTAGACGCATACAGCGTCACGCGGCAACCTGCTCAATTGCGATTGTCTGTGCATTCAGCAGTTCTCGTATGCCGTTGCGCGCAAGGCTGAGGAGACCGGCCATCTGCGCATCATCGAAGGGAACTTTTTCAGCGGTGGCCTGCAGTTCGACGAAACGGCCTGATCCGGTCATTACGACGTTCATATCGACATCGGCTCGCGAATCTTCGTCGTAGCACAGGTCTAGCATGGCCGCGCCATCGACGATGCCGACACTGGTCGCGGCCACTGCGTCGATAAGCGGGTTCCGGGAAATTACCTTAAATTTGACCAGCTTTTCAATAGCCAACGAAAGCGCAACGTAGGCGCCGGTGATCGATGCCGTGCGCGTGCCGCCATCGGCCTGGATGACATCGCAATCCACGACAATGCTACGTTCGCCCAGCGCGTTCAGATCGACCACGGATCGCAGCGACCGCCCGATGAGGCGTTGAATTTCGTGCGTCCGTCCCGAGGGCTTTCCCTTCGTGACCTCGCGGGGGGTGCGTGTGCTTGTCGCTCGCGGCAACATGGAGTACTCAGCCGTCACCCAGCCTTTTCCGGTGTTGCGGAGGAACGGCGGTACGGTGTCTTCTATTGTCGCGGCGCACAGAACTCGCGTGTGGCCAATCTCGATCAGCGCCGATCCTTCGGCGGTGAGCAGATAGCCGGTGGCAATCTTAAGCGGTCGTGCCTGGTCGAAGCCTCGTCCGTCCGTTCTCATTTTACATAGACCTCAACGCGAAAAAGAAGAAGAAGGCAAACACCAGCAGGACGATTCCCGCGATCACAAGACAAGGAATAGCGCCCTGCCGCCGCGCTTCCGCCAGTTTCTGCTGGCTTCTCTTTTTCGAAATTCTCTTTGCACCCATTTTGTTTCTTTTCCGCCACGCTCAAGACGCGCCGCGACGGTTTGAATCGCAATCTTCCGCTCTGGCCGCCTGTGTGGACGTGCCTAGCGGAGTATCCCGCAACCGTGTAAATCTCCCACTTACATGGATAGCAGGAGCGCAACTCGGGCGTCCTATTGAACGCGATCCAACGGGCTACCGCTCATACGTTCCGTGGGATTTAGGTGAAACGGCGCGTTGACGCCGCCGGCCAAAATTCAGAGTTTGCCGGTGAGAGATACGCTCCCGCTGCGCTTACTTCTTGAACAGGTTATCAAACGCGGCGCGCGCGTCAGTGGCGTTTCTCGGGGCAACATCCGGCTTCGCATCGCCCAGTTTCAAAGGGGAGGAGGGTAAAACATCTCGCGCCACGGTGACTCGCGGCGAAAAACATTCACACTGGTTCGCCTGATCCTTGACAGCGATCCGGGCGGGTATGGGTTTCAGGCATTGAAACCGGGTAGACGGCTCAAAATGAGAGCACTGCTTGCAGCAATGCAAAGCCACCCCACACTTGGGGCAATTGCCCACGAAATCGGCGCCCTGTGGAAGTGCGGTCGCGCAATTGAAACAACGCGAAGCAACCACATTCTGCACAAGCCTCGGGAGCTTGGGGCCCGTGACATCAAGAGGCAGCTTTGGGCCGTGTGGCCGCAGGGGCTCGGACCGATCTGACCTGAAGGAACCCGACTGTCCCCGGTCGGAATCCATGTAGCCATTCTGCCTGTATTTGCGATCTCCGTCCATTGTCGTTGATCGACTCCTTTTACAACGCCGCTTTCGTTTTTTGCGCGGACTTAGGTAAAGCTAGGGTGAGAGTACCGGCCACCGACTGAATAGGCGCCATTCCAGTCTGAGCAGAACGCTTCACATTGATCAGGAACTGGAACTCTCGAACTGAGATTCGGGGGGAACCGTTATTGGGAAGGAAACCGGTTGCAGATTCCCGCCTGCACCTAGTAACTATGTACCACGGTTTTCAAAGCCGCGCCACTAAATTCCACGAGCTCAGGGTGTTTTACGCGGGCCTCGAAACACGCCATAAGTACTAGAGCTTGTATTACAAGCCTCGACAGAATTTGCTTGAAAGTCACTCATTTGTAACCTCATGTGCCTGGACACGCCCCTGATCCGGCGCTCCTACCACGATTCTTATCATCTGCACGCGGAGTCGAGGGCGCTGTGCGGCACCGGCGCCGGATAACGGAAAGATCTTATGAGTCGGAGCCCCACTTTAGCAGGGCATTACAAGGGCGCGTCAGCGGATTGTCAAAATGGTTCGGACTAATCCTTAGAGAGTAACCAACCAGCCCCGTTTGCTGCACGACATACTCATTTGCGAATACAAATGCATCACCGTTTTGCCCAACGGCCGAAAGAGGCAGTGTCTCGATATCCCGCAACTGACCATTCGAGCCGATCCGCCCGACGACCGCTTCCACACGAACATCGGACGGCTGCAATCCCGCAAGATCGACTTCGGTTCTCAGCGGTACGGGTGAACCGCTGAGCACTTGTTCGGCGGGACCATCGCCGAATCCAACGAAGCGAACGTGGCTCCAAGCGCCGGACAGCTTGGCCTCCCACTGGCTTTTGCGGCGTGTTTCCCGGAAATCGTCGCGTGAGACTCGCTCCCAAAGTTTGTGGGCGGGCTCGTATAGCTCGTACATGTACTCGGCGACCATGCGCCCGCAACTAAATCGGGGCGTAATAGCGGCCAGACTCTGCTTCATGCGGCCCACCCATTCGACCGGAACGCCCTGTTCGCGATCCTCGTAATAGAGCGGAACTATTTCGTTTTCGAGCTTCGAATAGATATCGCTCGCATGCATGCCGTCCTGATCTTCCGCGTACGGCTCCCGGCTACCGATCGCCCAACCGCCGGAGTATTCATACGCCTCGTCGAACCAGCCGTCGAGGACGCTAAGGTTCAGCACTCCGTTCATTGCCGCTTTCATGCCGCTGGTGCCACAGGCTTCTTCTCCCCGCCGGGGATTGTTCAGCCATAGGTCAACTCCCTGCACCAACTCCCGAGCCACCTGGATCCCATAGTCTTCGACGAAAATCAATCGCTTGAAGATCTCCGGATCGCGCGACATATTCGCGATTTCACGGATTAGCGCCTTACCTGGATGATCTTTCGGGTGGGCTTTCCCGGCGATCACCACCTGGACAGGCATTAACGGGTTGTTAAGAATCTTTTTAAGGCGGTCCAGGTCGCGAAATAACAATGTCGCGCGCTTATATGTAGCGAAACGGCGGGCAAAACCGATTGTGAACACATCCGGATCGAGCACTTCCGACAGGCGGCGAATTTCGGCCGGTGATCCCTGACGTTGCGCCGCCGAACCAGTGCTTCGTTCCCGTACAAATGCAACCAGCCTGCGCTTGCGCTTACGATGCACTTCCCATAGTTCCTGGTTCGGGATCTCGTGCGCGAGCTCCCACATTTTCGTGTCTTCCAGGCGTTCGCGCCAGTCGGGCTGCAAATATTGGTCGTAGAGACCGGCCAAGTCTCCGTTCACCCATGTCGGCGCGTGGACGCCATTCGTGACAGAGGTAATCGGAACCTCCAGGGTAGGGAGCTTCGGCCATAAGTCCTGAAACATTTCCTGGGAAACCCAGCGGTGCAGGACGCTAACGGCGTTCCGGAATGCCGATGCCTTCAAGGCGAGCACGGCCATTGAAAAGCGCTCGGTCGGATCCTGCATGTTTTTGCGTCCCAATTCGAGCAATTTCTCGAACGGGAAGCCGGCCTGCTGGCAATAATTTGAAAAGTACTCGTAGATTAACCCGTTGTCGAACAGGTCGATTCCCGCGGGGACGCAAGTGTGAGTCGTGAAGACATTGCTGAGCCTGGTTGCCTCCAGCGCCTCTTCAAACGTGAGGCGGTGCTCTTCCATGAGGACGCGAATCCGTTCGATCGCAAGGAATGCCGAATGCCCCTCGTTCATATGGTAGACAGTCGGCTGAATGCCCAGTTTCTTCAGCGCGCGCAAGCCGCCGATGCCCAGAACGATTTCCTGCCGGATACGCTTATAAAAATCGCCGCCATAAAGTTGGTCGGTGATCTCTCGATATTCGACGGATTGATTTTGCGAAACGTTGCTGTCCAGTAGGAAGAGCCGTACCCGGCCCACTTCGATGTTCCAGACTTTGATCCATGCTTCGCCATTCGGGAGCGGAACACTGACCAGGACTTCGTCGCCCTTTTCGTTGACAACGGGCCGCACTGGCAGAGTATGGAAATCGTTAACGGGATTCCACTCCTGCTGCCAGCCATCGGGATTCAGCGCCTGCTTCAGATAACCTTTCTGATAGAGCAGGCCCACTCCAACCAGTGGAATGTCGGAATCGCTTGCCGCCTTCAGGTGGTCCCCGGAAAGTACGCCGAGGCCTCCCGAATAGATGGGCATGCAATCCAAAAGCCCATATTCCATTGAAAAATAGGCAACGAGTGGCGATCCTGGCCTGCGCTCGTTGCAGCGCAGATAGTTGTCATGCTGTTCGCATGCCCGCCGGTATTGTGACAGGTACCGCGGGTCGTTGGCGGCTTTATTCAGTGTCTCCTGCGAAACCCGTCCTAAGAACAAAATGGGGTTATGGTTCGATTCTTTCCAGAGCGCCGGGTCAAGCCGGCGAAAAATAGAACGGATGGAATGGTCCCAACTCCAAATCAGGTTGTACGCAAGTTCCGTTAACCGTCCAAGCGGAGCGGGCAGAGCGGGGCGCACCATAAATTCTCTAAGGGGCTGAACAGAATACGACATGAAAGCTTATTGGCTTGTCTCCCTGTACGATACCAAAGCAGTGTGAAGGCCGATCGAAACCAAAAACGGCACAAAATTGCGCCCCGTTGCATCTCATAGCTTGTGCCGTAACCAGCTGCTGAATTACTCGTATTCCATTAATGGAGGTGACGATGGCTGTCCTCGAAGCCACGCGTGCTCAACTTGCGGCGGAGTTAACTGAAGCTCGCCGGCAAAGCGAGATTCTTTTCTCGGTGTTGCGGCCCTCGTACTTGTACGAGAGGCCGATTTCAGAACGGCACCGGGTAATTTTTTATATCGGCCACTTGGATGCGTTCGATTACATCCAGATCTGCCGCGAAGGGCTCGGCCGGCAGTCCAGTGAGCCGGCCCTCGATGCGTTGTTTCAAGCGGGCATAGATCCCGACTCGGAGAATCTTCCGGCGGACCTGCCGTCGGACTGGCCCTCGCTCGAACGCACGACAAGTTACGTTCGACAGGCGCGCCGAGCCGTCGATCACGCGCTCGACGACGCCCCGGTGGATTCCGTGTACATGGCGCTGGAGCACCGCCTGATGCATTTGGAGACGCTCGCTTACATGTGGCATAACTTCGGACACGAGGCGAAGATTGCCCCCGCTGGGTATGACGCTATCTTGCCTTCGAGAACGACTCCGGCAAATTCATGGCGCAAAGTGCCGGCCGGGGAAGTGACCCTCGGCAAACCGCGGGATGGCTCATTTGGATGGGACAACGAATATAACGAACACGTGCTGGACGTTCCGGCGTTTTCGATTCAGAAGTACAAAATCACCAACGGCGATTATCTCCGTTTTGTTCGGGACGGCGCTTCACTGCCGCACTTCTGGACAGAGCGGGAGGGAAGACTTTATTACCGCGGCATGTTCGAAGAGATCCCGCTACCGCTCGACTGGCCCGTCTACGTGACGCAACGGGAAGCCGCGAGCTACGCGGCATGGGCCGGGAAAGCGCTTCCCACGGAACAACAATTCCAGCGCGCCGCTTACGGAGCCGATGGGCGGCTGTATCCATGGGGAAACAGCGCGCCCGCCGGCGATGCCGGCAACTTCGATTTCAAGCGATGGGACCCAGAGTCTGTCTCTGAAACGCCTTGCGGCAAGAGCGCTTACGGTGTTCACCAGCTTGTTGGAAACGGGTGGGAGTGGACCAGCACCGTATTTGCTCCGTTCGACGGTTTTCAAGCGGCGCCCTCCTACCCCGGTTACTCCGCGAATTTCTTTGACGGCCAGCACTATGTCATCAAGGGAGGGTCGCCGCGCACTGCGGCGCGCCTGCTGCGGCGTTCGTTCCGTAATTGGTTCCGTCCGGAATACCCGTATGTCTATGGGGCGTTCCGGTGCGTTGAAAGCTAACTCATTTCCCATGGCGACAACTCTCGATCTACCGGTGTCTGAATTCGCCGCCGATGTTTGGGCGGGACTTACGGCTGCTAACCAGAAGAAGCTGCCACCGAAGTATTTCTATGACGACTTAGGCAGCAAGCTGTTCGAGGCGATCACGCTACTCCCGGAGTACGAATTATCGCGAGCTGACGAGCGGCTGCTGGCACGTTGCGCCGGGAGCGTCGCGTCGCGCCTTCGATATCCGTGCGTTGTTGCCGAATTGGGAAGTGGTTCGGGTAAAAAGACGAATCACATTCTCGGCGCCATTCATATTCCCGGATTGAAATATTACCCGATCGACGTTTCGAGCGAGGCGTTATCGGCTTGTAGTAGGGAACTGGGTAAACTTGCGACGGTCGAAGTCATAAACGGCGATTATTTCCAAGGTCTCGAATGTCTCGACCGCAGGCGGCCGGACCAATCGCAGCTTCTGCTCTTGTTCCTCGGCAGCACTATCGGAAATCTGGAACGATCGGAACAGCACGACTTCCTTTGCGAAGTCCGCGGACGGTTGCGGCCAGGCGATCTGTTCCTGGTCGGAGCGGATCTTGTGAAAGACGTGGACCGGATGCTGGCCGCCTACGACGATCCCACGAATGTCACGGCGGCTTTCAACCTGAATTTGCTGGCGAGGATGAACAGGGAACTCCAGGCGGATTTCGACCTGCGCTGCTTTGTTCATGAAGCGGTTTGGAATCGAGTGGAACGCCGCATCGAAATGCATCTTATCTCTCGGGAAGATCAAGATGCGCGCGTGGGCGCGCTAGACTTAACGGTGCATTTCAGAGCGGGCGAATCGATCTGGACGGAATCGTCCCATAAGTTCACGATGGAAGAGCTCAAAGCGCTGGCCGAGGATTCCGGATTTAAAGTTCTCGATTCGTGGAGCGATTCGGAGTGGCCGTTCGCCGAAACGTTATGGCAGGCGTAGGACGCTCCGGCTAGACGTTGAGCTGATAAGCTCCTTCTCAAGGTGGCTTTCCTATCATTCCGCAACGTCGTCTGCCGCCGCGGCGGCCGAAACGTTCTCGAGGATGTCTCGTTCGAGGTCGACGAGGGAGAGACTCTTGTGCTTCTCGGGCGCAGCGGTTCCGGCAAGACGACGGCGTTGCGTTTGGTGAATCGTCTTCTCGAGTACGACTCCGGTGAGATTCTGTTCGAAGACAACGATCTGCGAAGCCTCGATCCGATTGCGTTGAGGCGCCGGATCGGCTATGTGATTCAGGAGGTCGGCCTTTTGCCGCACTGGACCATCGCTCAGAACGTGGCCCTTGTTCCCATGCTGCAACGCTGGCCGCGGGAGAAGGCCGAGGAACGCGTCCGCGAACTGCTGGAGCAAGTGGCGCTTCCGCCGGAAGAATTCGAGGGCCGGTACCCGCGCGAATTGTCCGGAGGCCAGCGGCAGCGCATTGGAGTGGCGCGCGCTCTTGCCGGCAATCCATCTCTGCTGCTGTTCGACGAGCCGTTCGGCGCTCTGGACCCGGTGACGCGGCGGGATATGCAGCGGCAGTTCCTTCGTTTGCGAGAACAGTATCGGACTCCTGCCGTCTTCGTGACGCACGATGTAGCGGAAGCCATGGCGCTCGGCACACGTATCGGTGTGCTCGACGGAGGACGACTGGAGCTGATTGCTTCGCCGGAGGAATTCCGGGACGCTTCCACGCCCGTTGCGCGAGCCTTCCTCGATACTCTGCCGGGACGGGGCGTCCGGATGGGACGGAGCGCGCCGAACTGATGGACCGGCTTGTTCTCGAAACGCTGGCGCGCGACGTTGCGTCGCTGACGCTACAGCACATCTGGATTGTGTTCGTGGCGGCGGCGAGCGCGACAGTGCTGGGCGTGTCGCTCGGAATTGCGGGGACACGAAGCCCGTCCGTGCGCCGCTATTCGATTGGTTTCGCCAACATCACGCAAACCATTCCGAGCCTTGCCATGTTCGGTTTCTTAATACCGATTCCGCTGATCGGAGGCATCGGCCCGCGCGTCGCCATTTTGAGCCTCATCCTGTACGCTCTGTTGCCGATTCTGCGAAACACCATCACAGGCATTCTCAGCGTGGAACCGGCCGTGCGGGAATCGGCCGTTGCCATGGGTATGACGGACCGGCAGCTATTGCGTTATGTAGAATTGCCGTTAGCCGCGCCAACCATTCTTGCCGGCATCCGGACGGCGATCGTAGCTACCATCGGCACGGCGACAATCGCGGCCGCAATCGGCGCGGGTGGTCTTGGCGTACTCATCTTTCGCGGTTTGGCGTCCGTGGACACACTACAGATTCTTGCCGGAGCCATTCCGGCGGCTTTGCTGGCGCTGCTGGCCGACGGCGGAATGGCGCTGCTGGAGCGTCGCCTCCGGGTAGAGCGATGAAGAGTAGCGCGGCGGCGGTTCTGGCGATAGCGGCGCTGGTTTGCCTTTCGTGCGGACGTTCCGGCGCGATTGTAGTCGGTTCGAAGAACTTCACCGAACAGGAGGTGCTTGGCGAAATTGCCGCACAGCAGATCGAGGCGCGATTGCATACTCATGTCGAACGCCGGTTCTTTCTGGGAGGAACCCTGCTGGCGCACCTCGCGCTGAAGGACGGCCAGATCGACCTCTATCCCGAATACACGGGAACGGCGCTGAGTTCGGTGCTGAAAGAGCCGCTTGCATCGGCATCGGACTCCAAGGCGGTGTATGACAAGGTGGCTTCGCTCTATAAAGAGCGCTTCCATTTGATTTGGATGCCGCCCCTGGGTTTTGACGACACGTTCGCCATGGCCGTTCGCAGGGAAGACGCTAAACAATTGAGTGCTCAAACGCTTTCGGCCGCGGTTGCCCGATCCTGGCGTCTCGGTGTGGGGTACGAGTTTCTGACGCGGCCGGATGGCCTGCGCCGGCTGAACTCTACTTATCGCCTTCGGTGGAATGGCCTTCCGAAAACAATGGATCTTGGCTTGTTATACCGGGCGTTGAATCAGCATCAGATAGATATGGCCGCGGCGAACTCGACGGATGGGCTACTTACCTCGAATGTGTACGCGGTGCTCAAAGACGACCGGCGCGCGTTTCCTCCGTATCAAGCCTGCTTTGTCGTGCGCGAAGATATATTGCGGCGGGCGCCGGGACTGCGCGCGGCGCTCGATGAATTGTCGGGTTCTCTTGATGAAGCGACGATGCGCCAATTGAATCGCCGCGTCGATATCGATCATGTTCCCGTTGTGCGAGTTGCCGCCGATTTTTTGGCGCAAATGCGGCGTGGTCGCGAAAAGAAATGATTCATGGCCGCTATAATCGGGAAGTCAGCCGCCGCCGAATCAGCTTTAGGCTTGCCCACTCTTGATCAATAAACTCGTTTTCGAAAACCTGAAACATCGCTGGGTACGCACGGTGCTGACCGCCGTTGTCATCGGTGTGCAGGTGACGCTGATTCTGACCATAGTGGGGTTGAGCAAGGGAATGCTCCAGGATTCCGCGCGACGGGCTCGTGGCGTTGGGGCTCAGATCTGGCTGAAGCCGGAGGGATCCAGTTCGTTCACGCTTGCTTCGGCGCAAGTGAATGAGAAGTTCGTCGGTTTCGTTTCCAAGCAGCCTCACGTGGATACCGCGCTCGGTGTGTTGATCGCCCAGGTGTTTGGCTTCACGTCCATGGCCGGCGTCGATTACGACAAGTTTGTCGAGATGACGGGCGGAGTCAAATATCTTGCAGGCGGTCCTCTACGGCAGCCCGACGATATAGTCGTCGATCAGTATTATCAGAAGCAGAACAGCATTAAGGTCGGCCAGACGCTTAAGATTTTGAACCATCCATGGCATGTTGCCGGCGTGATCGAAGAGGGCAAATTGAGCCACCTCATTGTGTCGCTCAGCCGCTTGCAATCTCTGACCGGAAACACCGGGCGGGTGACTCAGATTGTAGTGAAGGTGGATAATCCCGCAAATACGCAGACCGCTGTCGATCAGTTGAACACCGTGTTGAAGGGCAACCTGCATGCAGTCTCAATCGACGAACTGACGTCTCTTTACAACGTGAATAACCTGCCGCCCCTGAAGGGCTTTATCAATGTGATCACGGCGCTATCGATATTCGTCGGATTTCTGGTGGTTTTCCTTTCGCTCTACACGGCGGTTATTGAACGTACGAGAGAAATCGGAGTATTGAAGGCTCTCGGCGCCAAACCGGTGAAGATTCTGGACATTCTGATACGCGAAACCATTCTGCTAGCAATTTTCGGCTGCATAATCGGCATTCTTCTGTCGTATGCGGCGAAAGCCGTAATCATGTGGTATGCGCCGGCGTTTCTGCAGGTAGTGATTGTTCCCGACTGGTGGCCGATTGCCGCGGTGATCGCCATCGTTGGAGCACTGCTCGGCGCGGTTTACCCCGGCCTGAAAGCCGCCCGGCAGGATCCGATTGAGGCGCTGGCCTATGACTAGCGACTCGATCATTCAGGTTCGCGGTCTTCAGAAGGTTTATCGTACCGGCGACGTGCCGGTACGGGCGCTTCGCGGAATCGACCTCGATGTGGCCCGTGGCGAATTTCTTGCGGTCATCGGACCGTCGGGTTCAGGCAAGTCCACGTTGTTTCATATTCTCGGAGGACTTGCGGCGCCGACAGACGGTGAAGTGATCGTCGACGGCCAAAATATCCGCGATCTTTCCGACGCCCGGCGAACCGAGTTGCGTCAGCACAAGGTTGGGTTCGTTTTCCAGAAATATAACTTGTTGCCGACACTCACCGCCTTGGACAACATCCTGATTGCCCGCTATCTGGCCAGGCAGAACGGGCCCCTGTCGGACGATTTCAAACGCATTCTCGACCTGCTCGGCATCACTAAGCGTCTCGATCATAAACCGCGTGCGCTTTCGGGTGGGGAGCAGCAGCGAGTGGCTATTGCGCGGGCGCTGGTGAACCGGCCGGCGATTGTCTTAGCCGACGAGCCTACTGGTAATCTGGACACCGAAAATTCAACAATCGTACTGGAACTCCTGCGAGCCATTAATCACGACCGCGGCCAGACCATTCTCATGATCACGCATAATCCGGAAGCGGCCGCTTTCGCCGATCGTGTAGTTGCCATCCGGGACGGCCGCATTGCCGTCGATAATCCCGGCTGATTCCACCAGACTCTTCACGATGACCAAGCTTTTCACGGTGAACCAGCCATGCCTAGCTACGTTAAAGACGTCCGCTCCCTCACGGTCGCGGTTCGGTGCTGATAACCGGGCGTTACATCGCGTCCGGAAAAACCGCTTGCTGACGCAAGGCGGCTCTGTGTCGAGGTTACCCGGAAACAGAGCCGCCGCACGTGAGTGCGCGGGTCGAACGGCGTCTTCATCTGATTCCGCGGCCCGCGTTCCGCGGAATCGGACGAAGACGTGTGATTACCAGCACCGAACCGCGACCGTGAGGGAGCGGACGTGTTCACCGGAGCGAACGTCTTCTAACCAATTGGACTCTCGTGCTGCCGCCGTGGGTGACTATGCGTGATCCGAACGAACCGTTTGAAAACCTGCGTCCGTTAGATGTGCTGGCGATCGCTGCACATCCGGACGACATAGAGCAGACTTGCGGCGGCACACTCATCAAGACGGCTGAGAGAGGCTATCGCACCGGCGTTCTCGACCTGACCGCGGGCGACATGGGTAGTCGCGGGACTCCGGATCTGCGCATCGCGGAATCGAAAAAGGCCGGCGAACACATGCTCCTGGCCTGGAGAGAAAATCTGCGCTGGCCCGACGCGCGGCTGGAAAATAACATCGGCGCTCGAATGACGCTGGCTGGGGTTATCCGCCGCCTCAAGCCGCGTGTCGTGATCCTGCCGTATTGGACGGGACGCCATCCCGACCACTATCGTGCTTCGGCACTCGGTTACGAAGCATGTTTCCTTTCCGGCTTGAAGAAGCTGGAAGAGGATACACCGCCGCACCGGCCGTTCAAAATTCTTTATTCGTCGCTATACGCGAACGTGACGCCGTCCTTCGTTGTCGACATCACGGGGCAGTTTGAACGCCGCATGGCCGCGCTGTTCAGCTACGCTTCGCAATACGGCGATTCAGAAACAGCGGCTGGGTTGTTCCCCTCGCAAACGGAAGTGGAGCAGCGGTTAGCTGCGGTGGCTCGTTTCTACGGCAATCTAATCGGTGCAACCTACGGTGAGCCGTTTGTAGTCAAGGAAGCTATCGCCATCGACGACATTGTGAGCATGCCCGTTCGCAGTATTTGAGTTCGCCCGCCCACCGCTGCGTTTTTTAATGCTGGTCTCGTCGGTCATGGTCTTGGCTTCGCCTCCGGTCGTCGCGAGGGCTACGAATATCGTGGCGTTCTACTGCCGGCCCGCCGTGATAGTAGCGTGGTTCTGCATATCGAGGAGCGTAGGCCCCGCGGTTTACCCAGGTTCTGCCCCAGGGCCGGTGATCGAGCAGGATAGCGTGATCTCTCCACCCAAATCCAGCGCCGCCCCATCCCCATGGCGCAAACGCCGCCCCAACGCCGATCCCGTTTCCGAATCGAATGGCGCTTCCAATGTAGAAGCCCGGACGCGGCGGAAAAAATACCACGCGAGGATCGTAAGCCGGCACATAGTAGAAATCGGTTCTCACGGGCACGATTTCAATCTGTCCAGGCCCCAGGACAACCACCCTGCTATAAGGATTTGTCCTCAGATAACCATAGCTCAACGATTCCTGGCGCATTCGCTGCACGGCGTCCATTACGTCTCCGCGCTGTGCGAGCACTGCATTGCCCAGGGCCTGTGTCCAATCCATATTGCGCGCCATCTGGTCGAGCACCGAAGGGAAGGGAAGCAGCGCGATGACGCTCGGATCCCACGGCAGGTTGTCGGCTTCGATCGCTCTTGCCAAGGGCTCGCCGGTTAAATACGAGTGCTGCACCGCCCATGTCGCGGCCTCGGGAATTTCGTTCGAGTACGTCGCCGCCGTCAATACCTGCGCCAGCAGCGGGTCCGGATACAATG
This sequence comes from Bryobacterales bacterium KBS 96, assembly GCA_000381625.1. Taxonomy (GTDB): domain Bacteria; phylum Acidobacteriota; class Terriglobia; order Bryobacterales; family Bryobacteraceae; genus KBS-96. The sequence continues at coordinate 1,755,855 of KB906767.1, read as the reverse complement.
CGACGCTCTGAACCAACGGATCGAGTTGTTGGGGCGCTAGCACGGGCGGCGCCTGTTGCGGATACGGTTGCTGTTGTGGATACGGCTGTTGCGGGTATTGCTGCTGTTGTTGTGGATACTGTTGCTGCCGATACGGCTGCTGTGGCTGTGTATTTTGCGGAGAGGGCTGGGCCTGCATAACAGCCGGCTGACAAAACATGCCCACCGCAAGAGCTACGGAACACGCCAAACTAGACGCAAGCGGAATTCCTGTCATTTTATTGACCTTCTTTAATCTGAGAGGTGTCCCCGCTCATATTTTCCCTATCGTTTGGATGCCTGGAGTTCCCGTTCGGGTACATGTGCATGGGACACTGACATCAGGCCCGAATGAAGAGCGATTCATCCGAGTCGCAAGCGCGCGCCGCCTTTCATTACCCGAATTTCCGTTGGTACATGAGCGCGCGATTTCTTGTGACGATTTCGTCCGAGATGCAGTCGGTCGCGGTCGCATGGCAGGTGTACGAGATTACGCACCGGCCTCTCGATCTTGGACTCGTTGGGCTGGCGCAGTTCCTGCCCGGCATCTTTCTGTTTCTGATTGCGGGCCACGTTGCCGACCGCGTCGCCCGGCAACGCATTTTGCAGGGTTGCTACGCCGCCTTTTCGTTGTGCTCGCTGCTGCTGCTCTTTTTCACGCTGCATAGGTTGAACTCGGCGTACCCGATTTATCTTGCCCTACTCGGCAATGGGGCAGTTCGCGCGTTTAACGGCCCGGCGAGCCAGGCGTTCCTGCCGTTGCTTGTGCCGCGCGAACATTTCCCCAATGCGGTCGCCTGGGGCTCGTCGATATTCCAGACAGCCACAATCGCGGGGCCCATGATCGGAGGCCTGCTTTACGGCATTACCGGAAGCCCCGCGCCCGTTTACACGAGCGCGGCAATCGCCTATATGGTCGCGTTTGTCCTGATGCTTCAGATAAGGACCCCAGTGACAGAGCGCTCCGGCGGCGCGGCCTCCACCACGATGGTATTGGACGGGCTCCGGTATATCTGGCGGAATAAGCTGATTCTTGGCGCAATCTCGCTCGATCTCTTTGCCGTGTTGCTCGGTGGGGCCGTCGCCCTGTTGCCTGTTTACGCGCGCGAGATCCTGAACGTCGGAGCGGCGGGCCTCGGCATCCTGCGGAGCGCTCCTGGAGTAGGCGCGGTCCTGATGGCCGTTGTCATCGCCCACTGGCCATTACGCCGCAATGCGGGCGCGTCTATGCTGTGGTGCGTCGCCGGTTTCGGAGTATTCACCGTCGTCTTTGGGTTGTCGCGCGATCTCGCGCTGTCGCTGGCCGCACTGGTTTTGCTAGGCGCCTTTGACATGGTCAGCGTGATTGTCCGGCATACGATGATTCAGCTCGCAACGCCGGATGAGATGAGAGGCCGCGTCAGCGCCGTAAACATGGTCTTCATCGGCGCTTCAAACGAGGTGGGTCAATTCGAGTCGGGCATTACGGCCCAATGGTTAGGAACCATACCGGCTGTCGTGTTAGGCGGCATCGGGACGATCCTGATTGTGGCGCTGTGGGCTCGGCTCTTCCCCTCCTTGCGCCAGGTTGACGAGTTGACGGAGATAAGCGCCTTTGCCGCGCCTTCCGTCAATGTCACGACGGACGCGGATCTTGCGGCGGAGTGAGCGAAAGCCACAAGCGTCTCTAGACAACACGAGCTTGCACGGAAAGACTGCGACGAGCAAATCCAACGAGCACCATACGGCGTGGCTCGTGACATTCTTCTTACTGATGCTATTGATCCTTTCGCAGCGACGCCTGAAGCTCGAGAATCTGAAGTTGGACTTGCTTGATCTCCTTGAGTGTGGCGACCTGGTTGTCGTAAATTCTGTAGCGCATTTCAAAGATCATCCCCACGAAGAACATAAGGGCGCTCCCGAATTGAAACGAATGACGCATGATCGCGTCCACGTGCCAATAATTCGCGGTCGAAACGAACAACAAAATGCCGGCGATGAAATAGAACGCGTTGAGCGTGAAGTAATCCCAGCGAAGCGCTCTTGCGTGTTTGGCCATCAACATAGTGGTCTCTTCACGATAGGCCGCTAGGTTCTCCGGGTGCGGCAGGGTTGCGAGCAGGCGTTCGCGCAGGTTATTCGATTGCTGTGCCATGTTTCACTCCTTCTAGAATCTGTTTCATTTGCCGTTTGGCGTAGTGAATGCGGGATTTGACGGTGCCCTCGGAGCAGCCGACAACATTGGCGATTTCCAGGATGGAGAGGTCCTGAAGAAAATGCAGAACAAGAACTTCGCGGTGTTTGACGCCAAGGCGGCTCAATGCGTCGTGAACCGCCGTTGCATCTTGCTCATCGAAAGTGGGCTCTTCGACGTTTAAGACATCGTCAAGCTGTGATTGCTCTGCCTTGTTCCGCCTGTATTCCCTCCGGACGCGATCGATGGCGACACCATGGGTTATCGCGTAAAGCCAAGGCTTTAGAGAACCGGGATCTTTCAACTTTCGAATGCCGTGAAGCACCCTGAGCCAAACATCTTGCAGAACATCGAGCGCCGCATCCTGGTTCCCGGTAAGGCTCGTTGCGTAATAAAGCAGCGGCCTCTCCATCACTGCAATCAGGTCCGCGAATGCTTTCGGATCGCCTGTCTGACAGCGGAGTGCAAGCCACCCAAACTGGAGCCGATCCTCACTTTCGTTGGCCACTTGTCCAATATGTCGAACCTGAGTCGCTCTCGGTTCAATTCTCTTGCAGAAATCTTTTAACCCGCTGAGGCCAGGTTACTCCGGCGGTATCCGCATTTTGCCGGGCGAAAACTAGATCGTTTCTGTGTGGCAACTCGTCAGTTACTGACCCAAAAACCCTTTGAAAGGCGGCCAATTACTGTTTGGCAACTCTTGTCGAATTTATCTCTGAACGGCGGTGTCGAGGGGCTCTTTGCAGAGGCAGAGTTCAATTTCAGCTTGGTACCGCTTTGTGCTCCGGCAACAGTTGCCATGCCGACTGCACGCTCTTTTCAAGCTGATCCTGGCGAGCGCGAACCAGGGTGAATCGTGCTTCTTGGTGACGCGGACACTCGCGTGGCCGAGCAGGATCGAGACCTGATCGATGGGAACACCGGCCAGGAGCATCTCCACTGCGAAGGTATTGCGGAACATGCGGTCGTGATGCGGTTTGGTGTGCCGTCAGGCTTGCGGAGATCGGTGATGCGGCGCGCCAGCGGCACAACGGGGGTGCGCTTTTGGCCTGATAGAGCATGAGCTCGTTATCGACGAGCCGCGCGCATTCGAGCGTTACGCCGTCGCGGATACACAGCCTGCTCCCAGCGCATCAGTTCCGTCAGGGCAGGAATGCGGATACCGCGCTTTTCGGGAGCCCAGGACCATTCTGCATATTCGCCGAACCAGTAAGGTGGCGGCGAGTGCAGACCGATATCCACAAAGAATACCCGTTTATAATCAGTCGGGTAGATATGGTGGAGGCGGCGGGAATTGAACCCGCGTCCGAGAAAGCCAACTGTCTGAAGCCTACGTGTGTAGCCGATTCAGTTTATTCGGCGGCGCCCTAATGAACCGGCGAGAGCGAGAGCCACCTAGCCCGATTGGTCTCGGCCTATGGCTCCGGACCGAAGCCTAGTACCTATCCTGCAAAATGACGCTCACTAGCTCACGCGCAGGCTCGTGAACCGGAGCGGCTACCTAAAAATTAGGCGGCGTATGCAAACTGCGTGTTATTGGCAGTTGTTGTTTTCCGATCGTTTTACGGGAGCTCGGAACCCGACACGCCTTCAAACAATAGATCGATCCCGTCGAAACCGGTGCGCCCCCTTGTCTGAAATTCTCCTTCTATTCTATCAGTAAATCGATGCCTTAGCTTGTGCGCACGCTATTAGCTTGTGCGCACGCTACTGGACTCGGTAAGGCCTTTCCCGGCCTCCGGCGCTGTGATTTCTTCCGGAGGCGCCTCTCTTCCATCGAATCGGGCTGACGACGGTTTCCTGATGCGCTGAAGGCGCCGCAAGACATCTACGGCGTCCTGAATACGTTGTTGCTCCACTTCCAGATCGTGAATCATCTCGTCTAAATCCACTCGGCTTGACTCCGGGACTTTTCCATAGAATTCAAAGCTTCCCAATTCTGCGCGCGGCGTTAAAACTCATTCATAATCTTACAAGCTGGACCATTTTTCAAACTGAGCGCCCAACGGGAACGTTCCTTCAGGCCAAGCGTTGCGCCTGACGAGCCGGGGATGGTCCAATGGAAGTTCTGACAACGTCCGTGCAAAATGTCACTGCCAGTCCTGCCGTAATACCGGAAACCGGCCAATCAGAGCATGAGAACCAATCGCCTCTGTACCACGTGGTCCTGCTGGATGATGACGACCACACTTACGATTACGTGGTCGAAATGCTTCAGAAATTGTTTCTCTACTCCGAGCAGTTTGCTTTTGAGCATGCTGTCGAGGTAGATACGACGGGTCAGACGATAGTGATCACCTGCGAGTTACCACAGGCGGAGTTTGCCCGGGATCAGATTCAATCCTACGGAGCGGACCCGCGGATGCCTAAATCAAAGGGATCGATGTCGGCTGTGCTAATCCCGGTAAGCAACACCACAACCGCTTAGCTGCGGGGCGCCGCAAGGAATTGATCACTCCTCAATGAAGGTGGGGAACGTTCCGGAGATCTGGTCGTGCCAAGCCAATCCGTCGGGATCCGCGAAGGTCCAGATCAAACCCAGTCCTGCCGCGCCCAAGCTGAGAAAACTGCCAGCCGCTCGCCAGAGGCGCCGTTGGGGGTTTGGAATATTGCCATCGAGATCGATCAGCCGTAACCGTACGGCCACCATCCCGAAGCTGTCCTGGTTCGCGAAACACCACACCAGTTTGTAACTAACGGCTATGCAGAACACGCCCACGGCATAGGCGATGAATGCCTGGCGATCGAGCGGCAGCGCTCCGGTTGCGAGGCGGAAAACGCCCAGGAAGAGCACGCTCCCAAGCAAAACGATAAGGCCATCGACCGTCGCGGCAGTGAGACGAAGGGCGGGCGGCGCAACCGGAGCGGAGCACTCAATGGTTGACCTGGGCGTCGCAATGACGTCGGCCTTGCCCAAAAAATCGAGCTCCTGCTGATGCCCACTCCGCCGCTTTTTTCGGTGCGATACCTCAACTTTTCCTGTTCTGACTGGCGATAGCCGCGGGATCAGCGCCGCTCTGGCCCGGATCGATTCGCGCTCGGCCGGCGACGTGAACTGGTCGAAGGGGATCACCCGCGGTTCCTGCGGGCTGACGAATAGCGCCTGTTGCGATTCATTCTCGGCGCTTGTGGCTACGGGCTGTTGCTCCGCCTCTTGCGGCTCCAACAATTCTTCGTGGCGATAGGCGAGCGCGGTCGCCGCAATCGGATAGGAATCGCGCGGCAGTCGCGTCGGTGTCGTCCGCAAACGTCTTCCGCAACGCCGGCACCGGTGCTCGTCGTCTAAGTTCCAGGTCTGACACGCCTGACAAGTCATCGTGATCTCTTCTCTTAAAATCTTTCCGCCATCGAGTTCGGAAACCTTGCGGGTTCAACTCCGGTCATGCTACGGTTTACGGTTGAACCCGTCCGCCGTTTCAGACACAATCCCAACTTCTGTATCTAGCAGAATTGTCGGCGTTTGTCACGAACATTTTAGCTATTTTTTGTTTTTTTGCTTATTTTGCCTTTTGTTCGTGGCGGTTCCGGTTATCATCTGCGCATCCCCCGCCATTCCCGCCGACGTTCCAGCGCCGAACGATACACGCTTTTACGCCTACACACAGGAATCGCGGGGTCAATGGAAGTATCTCCGAAGCGCTAAGGGCATGCCCGCCAGGATTGTCACGAGTCAGTTTTCGATTGAAGCGGACGAGATCGATTACAACAGCGGCACTCATGTCGCTGTCGCGCGAGGGCATCTCAAATTTGAGCATTTCCTGAACGGCGATAAAATTCAAGCGGACCATGGCGTCTACAACCTGCAAACTCAGGAAGGCAAGTTTTATCAAGTTAGCGGAACTTCTCCCACCAAGATCGTGCCTCGCCCCGGGCTCCTGATCACGACAACGCCGTTCTATTTCGAGGGGAAGTGGGCGGAGCGGCTGAAAGACCGCTATATCATCCACGACGGATTCCTGACCGATTGCCGGGTTCCTAAACCCTGGTGGAAGTTGCACGCTCCGGTCTTCGATATCATTCCGGACGACCGGGCCATTGCGCGCAATGCCGTTTTTACTTTGAAAGGCGTCCCGATGCTATTTCTACCGGTCTTCTATCGTCCGTTGGGGAAGAACGACCGGCAGAGCGGGTTCCTGACTCCGAACATCGGCAACAGTTCTCTATTTGGATTCATGATCGGCGCGGGCTACTACTGGGCAATCAACCGCAGCTACGACGCGACGTACCGCATTCAAGATTTCACATCGCGCGGCTACGCGCATACGGTGGATTTCCGGGGAAGACCCTCTCAGAAAAGCGACTTCAATTTCATGCTCTACGGAGTGAACGACAGGGGAAAGCTTAATCCAAATGGGACGTACGCAAAGAATCCCGACGGATCGATCGTCAAGCAAGGCGGCCTCGAATTCAATCTCACCGCAAAAACGGAGCTGCCGGACGGTTGGGAGGGCAAGCTCGATTTGAACTATTTGAGCTCATACTTGTTCCGCCAGGCCTTTACGCAGTCGTTCAATGAAGCGATCTACAACGAAACCGATTCGATAGGCTACCTCCAAAAGCACATCACGGACTACACGTTCAACATCGCTTTCCAGCGCCAGCAACTCTACGAGAGTACGCTGCCGAACGACAGCATCACGATCCAAAAGCTTCCGTCGTTTGAGGTCATTGGAAAGCAGCGCCAGATCTCGCATAATTGGCTGCCGTTATGGTTTTCCTTCGATTCGAGCACCGCTCTGCTCCGGCGCCAGGAGCCGGATTTCCAAACCAGCAATGCCGTGAATCGCGAGCGAATAACGCCCCGTGTGACCACCGCGTTCAGCTTCAAAGGCTTTCGCCTTGTGCCCAGCATCTCTCTGGATGCCACGCACTACGGCGATTCCCTGGTTGCGCCGCAGCAGAATGTCAACTTATTGGCTGCATCGAGCCAGGTAAGCCGCGCGTCGGTATTTCGAAAAGCGGGAGAGGCAGACGTCGATTTAATTTTCCCCTCGCTCGAACGCGTGTTTCCAGCCCCCAAGTGGCTGGGCAAGCGAATGAAACACGTAATTGAGCCTCGCGTCTCCTACAAGTATGTCGGCGGAGTCGACAATTTCAACCGCATCATTCGATTTGATGAAGGGGACATTCTGGCCGACACGAATCAGGTTGAGTTTTCGCTGACGAACCGCCTGTACATCAAAGACAGCAAGGGCAACGTCAACGAGATTCTTGCGTGGCAAGTGTTGCAGGACCGCTACTTCGACCCGACATTTGGCGGCGCCGTGGTTCCAGGACAGCGCAATGTCTTTTCGGAAACCGAGGATTTGACCCCCTTCGCTTTTATATCCGGACTGCGGCATTATTCACCGGTCGTTTCGTCGCTGCAATTGAATCCCAACGGCCACCTGGGCGTCGATTGGCGCACCGATTACGATCCTTTGCTGAGTCGATTTTCGGCCAATAGCACCGTGGTCACGACGCGATGGAATCAGTATTTCGCCAATGTCGGCTACCGCGAAATCAACGGAGATCCGGTAGTCGAGCCGGCAGCCAGGCAGATCCAGTTAACAGCAGGCTACGGCAACGAGTTCCGAAAAGGCTGGAACGGCGCTTTCAGCACGTATTACGACTACATCCGCGGCCAACTCGACTACGCCACTACCCAGGTTTCCTACAATACCGACTGCTGCGGATTTAGCGTTCAGTTCCGGCGATTCTCGTTCGGCCTGCGAAACGAAAACCAGTTCCGGTTATCGTTTGCCGTGGCGAATATCGGCTCATTCGGCACGCTCCGCAATCAGGACCGCATCTTCTAGCCGAAGTACGACTGCAAGGAGTGGTTACGTACGAATTTGGGCTAACATGCCTGCGTTTGGTCCTAGTCTTCCGGGATGACTTGGTTCAGCAGGTCGGTGATCGTGCGAGTCTTCAAGTCGACGGACTCTCTCAGTGCGGAGAACTGATTTTCGATAGTGCGTAGCCGGTCGGCGAGGTGAAGGCAAGCGAGAACGGCGGTGCGAGTGGAATCGAGGTTGCCGGCGCGCCGGGCAATCGACGACATCAGCTCGTCAACCTCATGAGCTACCTGGAGGGTATCGTTCGGATCCCCGGAGGTCACAACCGTATACGTCTGGTTAAAGATATTGACGCGCACCGGCTGCTTCGATTTGTCCGTGGCGTCCATTGTCTTTAAGCGGGCAGAAGCATTTAGCTCGCGCTCAACAGGTCCATTTGGCCAAGCAGCTTTTCGATTCGATTCTTGACCTGCTGGCGCTCGGATCGCAAGTTGTCCAGTTCCTCCGAGAGCGCCTTGAGCCGCTCTTCAGCCGACGAAAGCCGGGTGCGAGCCTCATCCAGCTCTGTCTGCCTCTCATCGCGTTCCGATCTGGCCGCCGAGAGCTGTTCGTTGAGCCCTTGATTCTCGCCTCGCAACGAGGTCAGAAGCTCAACCGCGCGCTGTACGCGCTGCTCGAGACTGGCCAGTGTATCAATGCCTTCCTCGTGAACGGTTTCCATGTCGCGTTAGACCAGCCCGTGTTTATTGAAGTTGCGCTTGATGCGCGGCTTTCGCCTTTTCCACCAAAGTTTGAAATCCGGGTCCGTCGTTTACCGCAATGTCCGCCAGGACCTTGCGATTCAGATCGATGCCCGCTCCTTTCAAACCGCTAATGAACTTACTATACGAAATTTGGGACGTGCGGCACGCGGCATTGATGCGAACAATCCAAAGCGAGCGAAAATCCCGCTTCTTGCGCCGCCTTCCGACATAACCGTAACGGAGCGCTTTCTCCACCGCCTCCTGGGCGGCTCGATTCAGCTTCGACTTGGTGAGGAAATAGCCTTTGGCAAGGCGAAGCGTTTTCCGGCGGTAATCACGCCGTCCTGTTCCACGTTTAACTCTTGGCACGTTTTCTCCTTTCGATATACAAACGAACCGGATCTTCCGGCCCGTGGAGAGGACGCAGGCACGTGCATCGGGCTCTGCTCCTACTCTTCGCTTCCGAAAAATTTAGTAAGGAAGCATGCTGTGCAAGCTGGGCTGATTCGTTGGGTCCGCGACCACGGTCCGGCCCAATTTCCGCTTGCGCGAGCGCGACTTCGAGGTCAAGATATGCCGGGCGAATGCATGCCGGCGCACGACTTTACCCGTGCCGGTCTTCTTGAACCGCTTGGACGCACCCTTATGTGTCTTTAGTTTAGGCATAACCTGTCCTGGTGATTCCTACAGGGCTGCTGTAGAGAGGATGCTTTGACGAGTCTAACACACCGATATGGCTCTTAGCGTTCGCATATATGCCCGGTGTGGCGACTGACTGGATGAGCCGATAAAGCAGCGGCCACTCAAATTGATAAAAATCGCCCGGTTTCCAACATAGGCGGCTCATGGGCGCACGTGCTCCCCTCAACAACGAAACCTTCATTGGCGTGCACCAACCCCGACCGTGAGGGAGGGGGATGCAGCGGTGCTTTACGCCTTCAACAGCGGCAACTTGCGGCTCGCAGCGCCGGTTTCTTTACGAATCGCCCGGCCTTCGTTCCACAAGCAGCAAGTGCTCGCATACCAGGACAGTCTCGTCTCTCTGGTTGAGAACCTGGCACGTCTCCACGATTATGCCGTGATTCGGGCGTTTCGGATCGTCGCGTTTCTCTTTCACCGTGACTGTCACTTGGATGGTGTCGCCGATAAAAACAGGTTTCACAAAACGAAGCCTGTCGTAGCCGTACGACATGGCGCGCGGATTGATCGCGCCCGCGGTCATCCCCACCGCGACGCTGAACACCAGAGTTCCGTGAGCCATGCGCTGGCCGAACGGCTGCGTCCTGCACCATTCGGCATCCATATGATGCGGATAAAAATCGCCGGTTTGTCCGGCGTGAATCACGATGTCGGCTTCCGTTATCGTCCGCCCGCCCGTCCTGCGCTGCTCGCCGGAAATGTAATCTTCGAAGTACTGCTCGTGAAACATCGCTGTTTTCTTACTGAATCTTATATTTGCTGATAAAATAATCCGGCGCAACCCTGGCGCGAAAGGACAAGATGCTGACCAGACGCGAATTCATCGCCGGCGCAGCGGCCACGGCTTCCTCAATGAGCCTTGTTGACGCCGCGCCAGCCTCCGCTAAACGCAAGGTCTACCTGGTTCCGAATTTTCATCCGGCAAGTTGCGGGTGGCTTACAACGTTCTCAAAAGAGCGTGTATATTGCGCCAACAGCTACCTCGATCACCTCGACCGCGTGCGCGACGATCCCGCCTACGAGTTTGTGATGTCCGAGGTGAATAACATCATCGCCATTATGAATTTTCAGCCCGAGCGTATTCCGGAGCTGAAGCACCGCGTGGCCGAAAAGCGCGTCGAACTGGTGAACGGTTACTTTCTTGAGTCCACCATTAACCTCTCCGGTGGTGAGGCGCTCGTGCGTCTGGGAGTGGAGGGACTGCGCTGGTACCAGCAGGTTTTCGGTGTTAAGCCGCGCTATTCGTGGAACATCGACGTGTGTGGCACGCACGACCAGATGGCGCAGATTGCCGCTGGTCTTGGGCTGGAAGCGCTGGTCTACACGCGTAAGAACCCGGCAGGCAAAACGATGTACTGGACCGTGTCTCCGGACGGATCGCGCATATTGACGCTATGCCCCGGCCATTACAGCGAAGCGGGCGTCGTCTTTGAAACCAAAGCCCCGCTTACTTCGAATCAGCTTACGGAACTGGAAAGTTTTTTCGATAGCAAGGAAGCGATCACTCCAAAGGACGCGCCGATTCTGGTCTTGGCAGGATCGGGCGATTATGCGCTCGCTCCGATAGTGAAGCAGTATCCCACTGAACTTTTGAAGCAATGGAACCAGACTGTGCCGGACCGGCAGATCCAGTTTTCCACGCTCAGCAAATACGTCGATTCGGTTGCGCCGGGCATCAAGTCGGCAAAGATCGACATCCCGACTGTCCACGGCGGGACCGCTTACGATTTTGACGCTTTCTGGATTGAGAATCCGGAGGTAAAGACCCGATACCGCCGAAACGAGCAAGCGTTGCAGGCCGCCGAAATGCTCGCCACAGCCGCAAGTCTCACGGGCGAATACAAATATCCAGTGAAGCCGCTTTACGATTCCTGGATACTGATGTGCCTCAATATGGACCGCAACACGCTGTGGGGATCGGCCGGCGGGATGGTGTTTGTCGATCCGAAATCCTGGGATGTGAATGACCGGTTTGAATGGATTCATAAAACAACCGGCGGCGTGCTGAGAGCGGCGGGAGAAGCGGCGCTTCACGAAGGCGATGGCGTCGGACTTTTCAATCCGCTCAACTGGACGCGCAACGATCCGGTCGCTTTGCGTTTGCCGGCCGGTAAAGGGCTGGACGGGATCGCAAGCGAAGCGCTGCCCGACGGATTGACATTGTGCCGTATCGAGATGCCTGCCGCCAGCGCCGGAGGCTGGAAATTATCGGACCAGCCTGCGATTGCGCCACAACAAATCGATCTGCCTGAGACAATTGACACAAATCATTATTCAGTTCGCATCGACAGCGCCAACGGCGCAATCACCAGCCTGAAGTTGAAAGCTACCGGGCGCGAATTGCTTGCGGGTCCCGCGAACGTCATTGTGGCGGAACGCCCCACGAAAGAAGCAAAATCACCGGGCGATCAGATGCCTCCGCGTTCCGGACGTTCGCGGATCGCGACATCGGCGGATCAGCCGTCCACCATTCGCGTCACGAAAGGCTCTGTGGCTACCACCGTGGAAGTGGATGGCACATTTTACGGAGGCGGAACGCTCCGGCGCACAATGCGTTTCTATCACGATCATCCGCGAATCGATTTCGAAACCGAACTGAACGACATCCCGAACTATACGGTCGTGGTTTCAGAGATTCCGCTGGCCGAAGATGTGCTGGAAGTGCGCCGTGGAATTCCATACGGGTTTTCGCATGGCGCATGGACGAGGCCGATTCCGGATCTTCACGGATGGACCAAAGGCATCGTGCCGGCGGTACGCTGGATCGATTATTCCTTAGCCGGCGGCGGAGGGCTGGCCTTGTTCGATCGCGGCCTGAGCGGACGCGAAATCGATGGCCGGACTCCAATCATTTACCTGCTGAATGCCGAAGATAAGTATCAGGGCTATCCTAATCCGTGGCTAAGCGGGAAAGGAAAGCACGTCCTTCCCTATTCTCTGGTCGCCCGCGCGGAAGATTGGCGGCAGCAACAGATTCCCCGCATGGCCTGGGAATATAATCGTGAGCCGGTGGTGATTCCCGGCCGCGCGGTGTCACAGCCGAAGTCGTTTATTGAAACATCGGAGAATGTCATCGTCGAGGCAATGCGGCGCGAAGGAAATCACATTGAATTGCGATTGGTGGAGTTCGTTGGATCGCCTGGAACGGCCCGGGTGAAGCTGAATCTGCCGCATGGCAACCCCACATTTACCGATCTCACTGGTCGTAAAAAATCGAGCTTACGGAAGGCGTCTGAGTACATGTTCTCGATTAAGCCGCAGCAGATAGTTACGATGCGTTTCGAGACCAAGGGCAGTTTAGCGGCGCCCGAACCAATCAAGGCGTGGGATCCGTTTGTGCCCGAGGATAAGCTTCCGGCGCTGCATGCGTACGATCCGAAGCTGAAAGGTCATCCGCCATTTGGCGCCTGATCGGCGCGCGGCCCGCAGGCGTTCTAGCCTGGCATCGGCGGAGCCTCTGATACACTCGCAACGCCCGTCCCTATGCTGAGCCGAAGAGAATTCATCGGAGCAAGCGCGGCCGTTGCCCTATCCGGGGCGGATGCTGAAGCTCCGGCAAAGATCATTGATACTCACGTTCATTTCTACGATCCGTCCCGTCCACAGGGTGTCCCTTGGCCGCCAAAGGACGACAAACTCCTTTACCGGACGGTCCTCCCCGCCGAATTCCGCCGCATGGCTGAACCGTTAGGAGTCACAGGCGTAATCGAAGTGGAAGCAAGCCCCTGGTTGGAAGATAACCAGTGGGTGCTGGATCTGGCGGAAAGGGAGCCGATCATCGTGGGTACCGTGGGCGACTTACAGCCGGGCGCCCCGGATTTCCGCAAGCATTTGAATCGGTTTCGGAAGAACCGGCGTTTTCGCGGCATCCGGTGCGGCAATCTGTGGGGCCGGGAACTGGGAGCGGACATCGAGAACCCCGATTTCATATCCGATCTCAAGTTCATGGCGGGCGCGGGGTTGGAAATGGATACGGCGAATCCCGATCCTGCGTTAATCGCGGACGTGCTGCGGCTTACCGCTCGTGTTCCTACCCTTCGCGTTGTTATCGATCATCTGCCGATTGACATGCCGCGTGAAGCTCAAATGCGGCATAAGTACGAGAGAGCTTTGCGGGAGCTTGGGAGGCGGTCTCAGGTTTATGTAAAAGTTTCGAACGTGCCACGTGTTGTGAACGGCAAAGTGCGGGAAGACATCAACTATTACCGGCCGGCGCTGGACCATCTCTGGGAAATCTTCGGCCCCGATAGACTAATCTATGGCAGCAATTGGCCGGTGAGCGGCCACGTGGCTCCGTATTCCGTTGCGCTTGGCATTGTCCGGGAATACTTCGCGACAAAGGGCAGAGCAGCAAGCGAGAAGTATTTCTGGCGGAATGCGACTATTGCGTATGGATTGAGCCAGGGCGCTGGCTAAGAATCCCCGACGACATGCACTTAAAATTTACCGGAAAAACCGCCATCGTCACCGGAGGCGCAAGCGGGATTGGGCTTGCGATTTCTAAAGCTCTTGCGGGTGCGGGAGCGGATGCCTGGATTTTCGATCTTCCGTCCGAAAAGCTGGCCGAAATTGCGTCTTCTTCCGGAGCACGCGCTTGTTTTGCCGATGTGACAAATCGCGAATCGCTCGAAGCTGCTTTCGCTCAGGCGCCGGACCCCGACGTAGTCGTCATCAACGCAGGAATCGCTTCAGCGAGCCGTCTCGACCAGACGAGCGCCGAAATTTGGAATCGCACGATCGCTGTGAACTTGACGGGCGCGTTTCACACTCTGCAAATTGCGGCTGACAGGATGAAGCCGCTCCGCAAAGGCGCCATTGTGATGACGGCCTCGACAAATTCTTATGATGGGGAGCCGGATCTGATCGCCTACAATGCCAGCAAGGCCGGTCTGCTCGGTTTGTTGCACACGGCCGCGAATGAATTAGGTCCCTACGGTATCAGAGTGAATGCGGTGTGCCCGGGCCTGATCCGAACGCGGCTAACGGAACCGCAGTTCGCCCGGCCCGAACACTTATCCACTTACTTCAGCGAAATCCCGCTGGGGCGGGGCGGCGAGCCGGAAGAAGTCGCGAACACTGTCCTGTTTCTCGCGTCCGATCTTGCATCTTATATAACGGGCGCGACGCTTTTCGTCGATGGCGGGCAGATGTGCTCCAAGTTCGGCACATGGAAATCGGAAGACGCAGTATTTGAGAGGGATCATTGGAAACAGAAAACATAGGGAGTGGCCGGCGCATGCGAATTGCGTCTATCCACGCTCATCCGGATGATGCTGAATTTCTCGCGGCCGGAACGCTGGCGCTTCTCGCAAAGGATGGCCACGAGATCACGATTGTCACGATGACCGCGGGCGATTGCGGGTCCGGCGAATATGGCCCAGAGGAACTGTCCGAAATACGCAAGACGGAAGCCGCAGCGGCCGCAAATCTGATCGGCGCCCGCTATCTTTGCGCTGGATTCAAGGATCTCGCGATCTTTAGCGACGACCCGTCGCGCCGCCGGGTGACGGAGTTGCTGCGACTATTGAAGGCTGACGTAATCCTGACCGCGTCACCGAGCGATTATCTTTGCGATCACGAAGCCACCAGCATCTTAGTGCGGGATGCCTGCTTTACCGCCTCGGTTCCGAATTACACGACCGGCGGAGGTGAAGCGCCGCTTCCGCGCATTCCTCACTTATATTTCATGGACCCCGTGGAGGTGACCGACAGGACCGGGGCGAGAGTGGACGCCGATGTCGTCATCGACATTGGCTCCACTTTCGCGAAAAAAAAGAGCATGCTCGCGAAGCATGAAAGCCAGAGGGCATGGCTGCGGCTTCAGCACAACGTCGACAATTATCTGGAGCAGATGGAGGCATGGAGCCGTGCCGCGGCCCGGGCCGGCGCCGAATTCGGCGAAGGATTCCGCCAATATCGTGTGCATCCCTATCCGCAATCGGATGTGCTTTCGGACCTGCTTCGATCGCACCTTGCGGCTTGGTAGGCGTTAGTGCGCGGTTGTGCCGTTACCTGAAGAACCTGCTTGCTGACGCAAAGCGGCTCTGCGTGAACGTAACTTACAATCGGAGTCGCACCAGGCCTTATTCAGCGCGCGGCCACGAGTTCACAGGCAGCCCCGTTTCGTTCTCGATTTGCAGCAGCCGGTTGTATTTTGACAACCTCTCCGATTGCGTGATGGAGCCGTTCTTGAACTGGCCGCCGCTCCATCCGACGACAAGATCGGCTGCCCAGTTGTCTTCCGTCTCGCCGCTGCGGACGCTGATGGTCACTTGCCAGCCGGCCTCCCGCGCGAGTCTGCGTGCTTCGGCAGCCTCTGTCAGCGTGCCGATCTGGTTCACCTTCAGTAGAAGCGCGTTGCAGGAATGTTCGGTGATCGCGCGCTGGATGCGCGCCGGGTTAGTGCAAAGCAGATCGTCTCCCACTATTAACGCGTGATCTCCAATCTGCTTGAGGAGTTTCGGCCAGCCCTTCCAGTCGTCTTCCGCTAATGCATCTTCCACGCTGACGATAGGATAGGCGCTAACCCATTCCGCAACTCGCTCCACCATCCGGCCGCTTGTCAGAACATCTTCGCCCAGACGATATACATCGCATGAATGAAAATGTGTCGAAGCGACATCCACGGCAAGATTCACTTCGGACTGTGGAATATAGCCAGCCGCCTCGATCGCCTCAAGTGCAAGCTCGATCATCTCTTCCGCCGTGCGGCAGGGCGGCGCCATACCTCCCTCATCCGCTCGCAGCAACCGCATGCCATATCGTTCTAGGACCAGCGCGGCCGCGGCCTGATAGACCTCGTAAGCAACTGCAAGCGTCTCATCTATTGTTTTTGCCGCGGCCGGAACGATGAGGACATCCTGTATGGAGACCTGCTGGCCTGCATGTTTGCCGCCGCTGAACAGGTTAATGGTCAAGCGTGGCAGGGTTGACGGCTCCGTATTCACCATGCCGGCGAATTGCCGCCACAAAGGTAAGCCAGCTTCGATGGCCGATGCCCTCGCGAATGCAATGGAAGCCGCCAAGGTCGCGTTCGCGCCCAGGCGCGATTTATTCGGCGTTCCGTCGAGTTCGATCAGAAGCCGGTCGAATTCGGCCTGGTCTTCGAACTTGTGTCCTCGCGCTGTGTCGTGAATGACGCCCCCGACATGTCCCGCGGCTTTCCGGCATCCGAGCCCACGATATCGCTTCGGATCGCCGTCGCGAAGCTCCAGAGCTTCGGCTGTTCCGGTGGACGCTCCGGAAGGCACGGAAGCGGACGCCACAAAGCCACCACGCAGCGCGCAGGTGGCCTCCACCGTCGGACGTCCGCGGCTGTCCAGAATCTCGCGGCCTGTCAGGCGTTCAATGGCCGGCACTCAGTCCCTCCGAAAAGGCGTCGATCAAATCCGGAAGCGTGCGCGGTGGATGCGGCATCAAACTTTTCACTAAGCGCTCCTGGGTGTTTCTCTCTTCAGCCGATAGGTATTCAAGCGGCGATCTTCCCGCGACTCTTGCGAGCAGACATGCGAGCGTATGCCGGACAGATCTTGGCTCTAATGCCTCTCGCCAATCTATGCCTTGCAAGCTATCGAGATACACGGTGGCGTAGACGTGGGCGGCGGCCAGGAACTCCGGGTGATGTACCGGTAGATGATGAGCCTTGCTCAACAAGTGCGTCAGCGAGAATCCCATGTCGAAGGCGGGATCTCCGAAATGGATCACTTCATGGTCGAGCAGCACGAGCCTGCCGTCATGAATCAAGATATTCTTCGGGCTGTAATCGCCATGCACTACCGTGAGGCGCGTGTTGAGCGTGTCGTCGATCAGATCTTCGAGAAACGCCTTTGCCTGTGGGACCTGTTCCGCCGAATAGCGATAGTACGGCTCCAGACGTAACGTCTCGAAATTGGAGCGGTCTCCGAAAATTTGAGCCGCACGAGCCGGATCCTCCGCGGATTTGCGATGAATGGTGCCGAGCAGTCGTGCGAATTGCTCAATATGGCTGATCTCGATATCGCCTCCGAGCAGAACGGTCTTCCAGTTCCGATGAGGCTCGGGCACAGCGGCCATTGCGATCACGTGGCGGTCGCAATCCTCGAATAGAAGCGGTGTGATGGTGCCGGCCGGCGCTATCGGGAGCAGCCATTCGAGCCCGCGCGCTTCGGTGTGAATCCGCTCAGGATTGCTGTACCAATCCACTGCGACACGCAGCTTGCGCAGCGCTTGTTTGACCACGAAGGGTGGACGAGAGCCGCTGACGACCAGCACCGTTCTGTTTGACACGCCACCGCGCAGAACGCGAATTTCAGGATGGTCGTCCGTTGCGACGATTCTTTGCGCGTGCAGGTATGCCACAAGCGCGTCCGGATTTTCGATATCGAGACCGGTCTCAGACAAGTTGTGGGGAGAGCCGGCCTTCACGCTGCAGTCGCTCAAAGTGAGTCAGCGTCCTTTCCAGTCCTTCTTTCAACGGAGTGTGCGGAATGCCGGGAATCAGCTTGTGAAGCTGCGACGAATCGAGCTTGTGCGCCACGGGAACCTTTGCTCCGGCCGCGGTGATCAAGCGCGCCGCGCCAGGCCGCAATTCGTCCAGCATCCGGATGAGATCGTTCATCTCGACAATTTCACCAGACAAATTGAATACGTGAGCGCCCTGCAGGTCCGTCAAGAGCGCGCGGATGAATGTGGCGGCGACATCCTCCACGTATTGCATGTCCATGAAACCGGTGACGCGAATCTGGAATGGCTGCTTCAGCACAATTGCCTTGGTTGCAATGGTCGGATCGCCCGTTAGCCCGCTATCGCGGCCCACTCCATAAACGGTCCAGGGCCGCAGGCCCACGCTGGAAATGCCATTCTGCGCGTAGAACACATGGGCGTTGCCCTCATTCGCTTGTTTGAAGATGCCGTAGTGCGTGTTTGGCAGCAGTACATCCGATTCGGTTAGCATGCGGTCGCCGTACGCTTCTTCCGGTCCCCATACGGCCGCGGAACTGGCGTAGACCACGCGCACCGGCCTGCCTGCGTCGCGCGCGGCCTCGAATACGTTTAACGTTCCGATGACGTTCACCATCCCGCCTTTTACCGGATGGGCCTGACAGACCGGAATTAGCAGAGCCGCCAAGTGTACGATGTGCGTAATGCCGCCGTCCCGCACGAGCGCCTTCACTCGCGCGGTGTCTTCAATGGAGCCGGTCTCTATCGTGACTCGCTCAATTTCATCGGGTGATGCAATGAGCGACAACCGCCTCGGCTCCGGGTCGAGATCATATATAACGACTTCAATCGAACGCTCCAGCAGTTGTTTGACGATCCAGGCGCCAATGCAGCCTTGAGCGCCGGTAACCAGCACTCTCATACGCGCTCCACGGTGTCGCCGAAGAAGCGTTCTCCGGGCTTGCGGTAACGGTATGCCACGTCTTCATCGATATCGACGCCCAGGCCCGGCAGATCGGGAACTGCGACGCGGCCGCCTCGGATGAGCGGTCCTTCGCTGCCTCGTACGAGTTGGTCGAAAAACGGCACGCTGGCGGCATGCCACTCGAGCGCAAGAAAATTCGGCGTGGCTGCGGCCAGATGGACTCCTGCCATGGTGCCAACGGGGCTGCTGATGTTGTGCCATGCCAGATTTACGTAATGCATGTCTGCCAGATCCGCCAGCTTTCTGCCCTCCCAAATTCCCACCTTCTGCACGTCGGGAGAGAGCGTGCGAAGTCCGGCATCCAGGATCATCGATTGGAAATCCGTTCGAAGGTAATGATTCTCGCCGGTGGCGATCGGCGTCCGCGTGTTTCGCTGCACTTCGCCGATGGCGCGAATGTTCTCGGGAGGAACCGGGTCTTCCAGCCACAACAGCCTGCTTGATTCCACGGCCTGGCCGATAGCGATCGCGGTCTGCACATTGTAATTCCAGTGGCAATCGATTGCGAGCTCGATCTCCGGGCCTATCGCCTCCCGTATGGAACGCACCAGCGCGGCCGCATAGTCTACCTCCGCATTGCTGAGAGCGCGATTATATTCGTCAGTTTCGTAGGGTGTCGGAACATCGATATCGAATTTGAGAATGCGGAAGCCTTTTTCGACTACGTCCGCGGCATGGCGGCCATAGGCTTCGGGTGTCAGGTGATCCTGCTTGGAGGCATCCCAGCCATGGTGCTTGAGGCTCACGATGCTCTTGTGGCCGGTGGCTACTTCGCTCTGCATCCAGCCGGGAGTGCGAGGAAGAAGCAGCGGAGTCATGCTCTCGAGTGCGTCGCCCGCGTGGCAATCGGCATAAATGGTGACGCCGTCGCGATACTTTCCGCCAAGCATCTGCCAAACAGGCATGTGATAGGTCTTGCCCAAGGCGTCCAGCAGCGCTGTTTCGATCCCGGCTAAGGCGTGCCACACGAGGCCGGGCGAAGCATAGACCGTCATCGCCCGCAGCCGGCGAAGCAAACGATCGATCGACGTTGCATCCTCGCCGATCAGCACCGAAGCGAATTCCTGAATGACCGCCGGCAAGCCGGGTCCGAGGAAAGCCTCGCCATATCCTACGATTCCATTCGCTGTCTCAACCTTCACCAACGTCCAGTCGAAATTCGATTCGAGAACCGCCGTCGAGATCTGCTTGATTTTCATCCGTTTTCAAGTGTATCGAGTGCGGGTTTTACATTCTTTGCGATAACTACGAAAGTTTTCGTTGACAACTACGAAGTGCTTCGTATATTCTTTCCGTATGCCAGGCCAGCCGGTTTCGAAGCCCACCCCCAACGAACTGGAGATCCTGCGCGTGCTCTGGGAGCGGGGACCTTCCACCGTTCGAGAGGTGCACGAAGCGCTCTCCGCCGCCAGAGAAATCGGCTACACCACGGTGCTGAAGATCATGCAAATCATGACCGCCAAAGGTATGGTTCGGCGAAATGAGGAAAGCCGGGCGCATATTTACCAAGCGTGCCAGCCGGCCGAGAAAACGAAACAGCAATTAGTTTCGGATCTTCTGCATCGCGCCTTCGCAGGTTCGGCGAGCCAATTGATGATGCACGCGTTAGCCGGCAAGAAAACGCCGGAGCGGGAAATCGAAGAGATTCGCCGCATGCTCGACGAATATGAAGAGGTGAAAAAATCATGAGCGCCTTATCGCTGTCTCCAGATACTATCCACCGCCTAGGTTGGACTCTGATTCATTTCATTTGGCAGGGATTTGCTTTGGCCCTTCTATTTCACCTCGCAATCCTGCCCGTTCGAAAGGTAGCCACTCGCTATGCCCTGGCGCTTGCCGTGTTTGTAGGGATGGCGATTTGCCCCATCGTTACATTTGTCGCGTTACGCCCGGGATCGACTCCCGGCCCATCATTCATGCCGGTCTTCCATGAGCTGGCCGTCCCGGCATTTCTTCCTTCATCCGCGCAAATCGCGGGGAACTCGTTCGCATGCGATTGGGCGAGTGTTTTTGTCTTGTTTTGGCTCGCCGGTGTTCTCATATTCTCGGTCCGGGCCGTTGGTGGCTGGATTGTTCTGGAGCGCATGTGCCGCGAGAATACCGAAGGGCTTTCCTCGCAATTGCGGCAGCGCTGCCTGAGCTTTCAACGGCGGCTCGGAATCACGAAGGTTGTACGTTATTTAGAATCGCGAAATCTGGATGCTCCTGCCGCAATCGGTTGGCTTCGCCCGATCATTTTGCTTCCGGTTACGGCGATCGCTGGGCTTTCCCCGCAACAATTGGACGCAGTCATCGCGCATGAGTTGGCGCACATCCGGCGATGCGATTCACTGATCAATCTATTCCAGGTGGCGGTCGAATCCTGCCTCTTCTATCATCCGGCGGTCTGGTGGCTCAGCCGGCGAATTCGAATGGAACGCGAGCACTGTTGCGACGATATTGCGGTGGCGGTATGCGGCGATGCAGCCGAATACGCCAGGGCGCTGGCGTTGATGGAGCAGTGGCGGGCCACGCCTGCCTTCGCTCTGGGCGCTAATAGCGGTTCGCTTCGCTCGCGTATCGCGCGCCTCCTCGGGATGCCGGTCACGGCTGGAGCCGTACGAACGAGAGGCTTGGCCGTCGTTGGGATTTTGGTTATGGCCGGAGCGGTCTTTGCAAGCACGTCATTGACAAAGACAATTCCGGCGCTTTCTGAACTCAGCTTCAACGTGTCCGGAAGCACGGCCATGATTCCTCAATACGCGCCCGACGCGCCAATGCCGGATACAGACGCCATGCAGTCATCGCGGAAGCCCGTTCAATTCATCATGGCCAGCGCGCAAAGCGATCGTCCGGCGGCACAACAGCCGGCCCATCAAGCGTCACATGCCCCTAGTGGAGAGTCATATATCGCGGGCCTCGAATCAGTTGGATTGAAGAATCTGACTGCCGATCAATTGATCGCGTTGAAAGTGCAAGGCGTCACGCCGCAGTACGTTCGGGACCTCCACGCCGCCGGGCTGAACCCCGATGTGAACCGCCTGCTTGCCTTAAAGATCCAAGGGGTCGATCCCACTTACGTCCGCGATATCCGTTCAACCGGATTGAAGCCGTCGGTTGGCGATCTGATTGCCCTACGGGTTCAGGGCGTCACGCCGGAATATGTGCGCCAGATTCAGGCGCAAGGATTCAAGAACATCAGCACTCAGGACGTCATTGGTATGCGAGTGCAAGGGGTAAAGCCCTCCGATTTTGCGGAGTTCGAACGGTTGGGACTGAAAGGCATGTCGATCGGAGACCTGATTGCATTTCGCGTTCAGGGAATCACCCCGGAGTACATTCACTCGCTGCAATCGGCCGGATTCACGAACCTTCACACGCACGACTACATTGCGGCGAAAGTACAGGGCGTCACACCCGAATTCATTCAAAAAGTGAAGAGCCACGGGTTCGCCAACTTGAATATCCATCAGCTCATCGCGCTGAAAAACTCCGGCGTACTCTAAACGCCATTACAACTGTGTCGAGGCCCAATTGTCGGGAATGAATATGCGCACAAGACGACGAATGGTTTTATATTCGCTCACGGCTGCCGTTGCGGGCGCCGGGCTGCTCTGGCCCTTTCAAACGCAGTCAGGCGAGTGGACGCTGGGCTCATCGGAGAAGCAGGGTAAAGTACAGTTTTCCTTGCAGGGCGGCTCCGGAGAGCATCATCGCTTCAATACAAGTTCGGAATGGAACAAAGCCGATTTCCACGGAATCGACTGGTCCACGGCCAGCAAGCACGACGTGCATTTCACGATCGAACGCGACGCCGGCAAATTGAGCTGTGAAGGCTTTCTGCAAGGCGGCGAAGGAGCGGGGCTCTTTCAGTTCGATCCGAACCCTCGTTACCGGGCCGAAATGGCCTCGCTCGGCTTTTCCGGCATTACAACCGAACAGCAGCTTGCGTTTGCAGTGCATGATGTCAGCCTGACGTTTGCTCGTGACATGAAGGCAGCGGGCGTGGATGGACTTGACGCCGGCAAACTCATGGCGTTCCGGATCTTCCACGTCGATGACGCGTTTATTCGCCAATTGCGTTCTGCAGGATTGAAAGCCACGGACGCCGATAAACTGGTGGCTTTCCGCATACACGGCGTCACTCCTGAATTTGTGCAATCGCTCCGAAGCCTCGGCTATACGCCCGACGAGGATAAGTTGATTGCGTTTCGCATACACGGCGTATCGCCGGAATTTGTCCAACAACTACGGGGTCTGGGCTACCGCCATCCGGAATCGGACGAACTGATCGCGATGCGTATTCATGGCGTTACGCCGGAGTACATCCAGAACCTCCGAGCGCGTGGGATGAAAGAGTTGACCATCAACCAACTAGTGAGCCTGCGCATTCACGGCATCAATTAGAGCGGGCAACCACTTACCTTCATACAGAGCCGCCTTGCGCAAGCAAGCGGGTTGTTCGAACCCCAGCGCAGCCTGCGCATTGGCTTACCTCAAGCCGGCGCGCTGAACCTTAAACGGCGTTCGTACGCATCTGTTCGGCGAGATATTCAGACGCTCGCATCGACAGCGAGAGAATCGTCATCGTCGGATTTTGCCAGCCGCATGTGACAAAGCTGGCGCCATCCACCACGAATATGTTTTTGACGTCGTGGCTCTGGCACCACTTATTGAGAACGCTCTTTTTAGGATCGTCGCCCATACGGCAAGTCCCCACTTCGTGAATGCTATAGCCCGGGGGATTTACGCGATCGGTTTTACAAATGATTTCCCAGCCGGCATCGTGGAACCATTCTTCAATCGTATCGGCTGCGTCCTTGCATAAATTGCGCTCGTTGTCGGTATCGCGGGCTTCTATGTGAAGAACCGGAATACCCCAGCGATCCTTCACCTCGGAATCGATCCGAACATGATTTTCATAACGCGCGACACGTTCGCCGAAGATGCTGCCCGAGACACAGGAGTTGGCGTAGCTATCGAGTTTTGCCTGTAGCTCTTCACCGTACAGCGGAAAGAAGTTCGCGTTGGCGTTGCCGCCACTGCTGATGCCTACGCAATAACCTTTGATGAAATTGCGTTTGTCCTTCTTGCTGAGATTGCGAAAGCGGGGAATGAAAGCGTTGCCGCCCATCAATCCCGGAGGGGCTTTGCCGTCGCGAGCTTCCGGCACGGACGCCACTACCGAGACACCGTACATCTGATCGACGAGATAGTGTCCCATCACGCCACTGGAGTTGCCGATTTTCGAATTCAACAGAAGGCGTGTGCTCTCCAGACAACCGGCGGCGAGCACAACCACCCGGGTTTTCACGTGCATTTCACGTCCGGAGTGCCGGTCGACAAAATGCGCGCCATTGGCCAGTCCGGTGTTTTTGTCGACGCTGATCTCACGGACGATGGCGTTCTCGACGATATCGAGTTTGCCCGTAGCCAAGGCATCGGGCAGCAGCAAATTGATGGAGCTTGCCAGCCCGTCTTTGCCGAGGGCGGAGCGCCACTTAGAAACCCCCACGCCTTGCTTCGTGGCAATCTGGGTGAATCGCTTTATGCTGTCGGTATCGGGCGGATAGTTAATTTCGACGAAGTCGCCATCGGGGAACTGCGGCCAGCCTTCCTTGCGGCCGGCGACTCGGAAGATTTTTTCGACGCGCGAATAGTAAGGAGCCAGATCTTCCAGGCTGATCGGCCAGTTTTCACCCTCACCGTCGATTTCGGCCGCTTTGAATTCAAGGTTGCTAAGGCGGAACGACTGGCGCGCCCAGAAGAGAGAGCGGCCTCCGAGAAGCCGGACACGCACCCAGTTATACGGTGCGTCGGACGGGCACGTGTAAGGGACTTCTTTTTCGTCGACCCATTGATTCGCATTGAACTCGTTAGCTTGAAAAACATGCGGCAATCGCCCGGGTTTGTCGAAACCGCGGTACGGAAGCTCGTAAGCATGCTTGAGAGCGCGGTCCTTTTCGTAGTCGGCTTCCGGGCCGGCATTCAGCATCAGGCAGGAGATGCCTTTGGACGTGAGGATATTCGCGGCCATGCCGCCAGAGTGTCCTGAACCCACTATCAGGACATCGTATGTTTTCACAGGCATCGATTTATCCTTGGCTGATTGGGTCGATCGGAAACCAATAGTAGCCGCTGCCGCGGAATCCGCGGGTGAAGTGGCGTCCCGATTTCTCCGAAGCGGCAGCCCACTCACGCGAATTCATGGTAGCGGTCCTAAGATCTTCGTGTACCTGCGCGATGAATTTCTGCAGAGGGTCGCTAGGAAAATCTTCGGCCCAGGGTCTTACGACGAGCAGGGGCCGCAAAATTCGGTCGGCTTGTTGCGCATCCAGATCGCAAAACGGCTTCTGGAACTGATCTCTCGATTGGCTGTCGAGACTATCGAGGCCGAACCGATAGAGATTTTGGCGATCGTCCGGCGACGCGCCGATTAAGAAATCGAGAAACTCGGGCGCTTGCGCCTCCAGCGCGCCGGGATTGCTCTTGAGAGGAGGTACGAAAAGAGCGCCTAATTTTCGCAGCGTTGCAAACTGCGCTGCCGTGAAGTAATGAGGAGCCGGCTGTCCAGTTAAGTCCACGCCGGTGAGGTCCAGTTTGGGAACGTCGTGTGGGCCCCACGGCCTCTCGCGAACCGGAGTCTTCGGTTCCGTGGCAGGCTTCTGATGAATAGCAGGTTGCGGCGAGGGCGTTTGCGTGGCTGCTGCGGCGACGGCGGGAGCAACCGGCGCGAGTAACAAGTTTTGAACGAAATTCCGGCGTTTCATGGCGTACGTTTGCCTGCATTATTTCACAAACGATTCAGGCCGCTAAGCTCGGGGCAGTTCCCGGTGAGTTCTGCATAATGAAAGAGTGCTTGGTTTGGCAATAACGCGTCGCACTCTGATCTTCGGCAGCCTTTTTCTGACGAGTAATCTGGTCTTTGCCGGGACGAATTCGTTGAAGTTACCCGATGGTCCTGGGAAAGCCACTATGGAGAAAATTTGCAGCGGATGTCATGCTCCTGAGATCGTCCTGGGACGCCATGAGACGGAAGACGGATGGACGCAGATTGTGAGCGATATGGTGAATAAAGGCGCAAACGGCACGGACGATGAGTTCAATACAATCATCGATTACCTGGCGAAGAATTTTCCGGCCAAAGCGAACTCGCAGCCAAAGAGTAACGACGCCGGCGGCAAGAGCCAGTAATGCTGCTTATTCACAACGAAGAGTGTGGCGTTCGCGTTTGCAAAGGGGCGGATTAAATCAGCGAAAGCTCAAAGTACATCGCTCCAGGAGTCGGCGTCGCGCTGTATGGTCCGGCCTGCTTGAAGCCACAGCTTCGATACAGGGCGTGTGCGTCGGCCATTGAGGGCAAGGAATCGGCGTACATCGTCGCATAGCCAATTGAGCGGGCGCCCGCTATTACTTGATTTAGCAGGGCTCGCCCCAATCCTTTGCCGCGAAATGCTGGGCGCACGTACAACCTTTTGGTTTCACAGGACCGCTCTGAGAGACGTCGAAGGGCAATCGTTCCGGCCGGCTTCTCGCCGTCCTTAGCAATGATTAGCTGGCCGCCAGGTTCGCTGTAGACGCCCGGCAGATCTCGCAGTTCATCCGTGAAACTCTGAAATTCCGGCTCCAGGCCGAGGGAAGCCCAATACTCCTTCCACAAGATTTGCACTGCCTGAATGTCTTCAGATCCTTTGGCGAGATGAATTTCGAACTCCATCAATGCAAGAGATAACACAGCGTATGCTTGGTTGCGCCACGCCCTCAAATAAACGAAACACTCCGCCCAACTATTCCGTATTTTGTTTCGTCTAACCCACTTTCGAGGCCGCCCGGCTGCTACGAGGATCGGAATGGCTAATGTTTGGAACGATGTTCGCTATGCTCTCCGCGGCTTCCGCAGGGCTCCGTTATTTACTGCAATCGCAGTGATTTCACTGGCTTTCGGCATCGGCGCCAACACGGCCATTTTCACCCTGCTCGATCAAATTCTTCTCCGCCTCTTGCCGGTCAAGGAACCCCAGCAATTAGTGTTGCTGACAATGCGAGGGCGCCATTACGGCAGCAACTGGGGCGGCAATGCGATCTCGTATCCGATGTACAAGGATTTTCGAGATAACAATCGGGTCTTCTCCGGAATGTTCTGCCGCTTTCCAATCGACGCGAGCCTTGGCTACGGCAATCACACCGAGCGCGTCTCCGGTGAACTGGTTTCCGGCTCGTACTTCCCCGTGCTCGGCGTGGGAGCATACATCGGACGCGCATTTACTCCCAATGACGATCGCGTGCCCGGCGGGCATCCTCTCGTGATGCTCAGTTACAGCTACTGGCAGTCCCGCTTCGCTTCCGACCGATCTGTTATCGGCAAGACATTGGTCATCAATGGCCACAATATGACGGTTATCGGTGTCGTCCAGCCGGGATTTGATGGCGTGGAGTTAGGACATACATCGAAGATTTTTGTGCCGGTAATGATGAAAGCGCAGATGACGCCTTTCTGGGACGGCTTGAAGGATCGCCGGCAGCGCTGGGTGAATGCCTTCGGAAGATTGAAGCCGGGCGTCACTCCCGTCCAGGCCAAAGCGTCTCTGCAGCCGTTCATGCATCACATGCTCGAACAGGAGGTGAAAGAGCCGGCTTTTCGTAACGCGTCCTCTTACGACCGCGCGCAGTTTTTGAAGTGCTCGATCGACGTCCTTCCGGGATCTCAGGGACGTTCCTATCTGCGGGAGCATTTCTCGACGTCGCTTTGGTTGCTGATGGCGATCACCGGAGCGGTGCTTCTGATGGCATGCGCGAATATCGCGAATCTGCTGCTTTCCCGCGCGACGGCGCGACAGCGGGAAATTGCGATCCGCCTTGCCGTTGGCGCGCACCGGTTGCAGATCGTCCGGCAACTATTGATCGAAAGCCTGCTTTTATCCGCCTTCGGCGCCGCTCTGGGCCTTGCTCTTGCGGTTTGGGGCGATCGGCTGCTGCTGGCCGCCTACCTTCCGGCGGATTCGACCGATGTGCTCGTTTCGACTGCTCCCGATTTGCGCGTTCTGGCATTCACATTCGTCGTGATGCTCGCGACGGCGCTGCTGTTCGGTTTGATGCCGGCGCTGCAAACGTCGCGGCCCCAAGTGGCTTCTACTTTGAAGGAACAGGCGGGGTCGGTTCTCGGCGGCACAAACGTGGCGTTGCGAAAGCTGCTGGTCGCCGCGCAGGTGACTCTTTCGTTGCTCCTGCTGATCGGCGCCGGCTTATTTCTGCGGACGCTGATGAACCTGCGCGATCTTGGCCCAGGATTCTCGCCGGAACGGTTGGTGAGCTTTAATCTCGACCCGTCACTGAACGAATACTCGTCCGACCGGGCGAAGATCTTCTACCAGCGGCTTACGGACGAAGTCGGCTCCATACCGGGCGTTGACTCGGTTGGGCTGGCCGCCGTGCGAATTCTTGAGGATAACGAATGGGACAGTTCCATGACCGTGGAGGGCTACAAGGCGCAACCGGGCCAGCATCCCGAGCCATATATGAACTCAATCGGACCGGGTTATTTCGCGACGCTTGGCGTGCCTATTATCGCCGGAAGGGATTTCACCATCAAAGACGTAGACAAAGTGAAGCACGGTCCGGAACCCGACGATTGGTCGCCGACGAAGGTCATCATCAACGAAAAGTTCGCAGCGCGTTACTTCAAAGGCCGCAATCCTCTCGGCCGCCATGTGGGCTTCGGCTCGGACCCGGGCACCAAAACCGACATGGAAGTAATTGGCGTTATCAAAGACATCAAATATACAAATTTACGGGACGAAATTCCGGAGCAGGCGTTCATTCCTTATCTTGCGGGTCAAAATGTAGGCGGCATGACCGTTTACGTTCGCACCGTGCTGGATTCGAATCAGTTGATGCCGATCGTTCGCCGGAAAATGCGCAGCATCGACCCCAGCATTCCCATTTACGGGATGCGCACGACCGAGGCGCAGATCGACCTTTCGCTTCGTACGGAGCGTCTCGTTGCCAGTCTTTCCGCTCTCTTCGGCTTGCTCGCGACATTACTAGCAGTTATAGGCCTTTACGGCGTGATGGCGTTCACGGTCGCGCGCCGCACTCGTGAAATCGGGATACGGATGGCCCTTGGAGCCATCCAATCTAACGTCATCTGGCTGGTCATGAAGGAAGTGCTGTTGCTGATTGCCGTGGGAGTCGCGATCGGTGTTCCCGCGGCAATCGGCCTTGGGCGGCTCGTTCAGAGCCAGCTTTACGGCCTGCGTCCATACGATGTCACTACGCTGCTGCTTTCCACGTTTGGACTTGCGGCGGTGGCTTGCCTTGCGGGCTTTGTGCCCGCGCTACGTGCCAGCCGTATCGATCCGATGCGGGCGTTGCACTATGAATAGAGGCGTGCCATCAGCATGGCGCCGCCTGGCGCAAGCGAGCGGGTTTGTGGGGCGAAGGCGAACCGCTTATTATGAATCTTGGGCGGCCGGGGGTTGGTTCACATCGGAATCGTTGCAGTCGCGTTCTGCCTCGGAACTCCGTTCTTTGCAGCCGGCGCGTCGAATTCGCAATCCGCCATTCTCTCCATTCAAGCTCTGATTGCGCGTGGCGATTTGGTTGCCGCTCATTCGGAGCTATCGCGGGCGTTGGCGGCGGATCCTCGAAATGGCGGTCTTTACAACCTACTTGGCATTGTGGAGATCCGGGGCGGAGACGTTGAGCAAGCGCAAGCCGCTTTCTCAAAGGCAGTTGCCCTCGATCCGGGTCTTCTGGGCGCATGGTTGAACCTCGGGCGTCTATATCAATCGCGCCTTGATGCGGACCCGGCGCTATTGCACAAAGCGATTGACGCCTACCGAAGTGCTTTAAAACTCGACCATCACTCGGACGAAGCGCACTATCAGCTCGGCATGCTGCTTGAATGGAGCGGTTCGTTCGACGAGTCACTCGCGAATCTCGACGCTCTATCGCAGCCTGAGCAACGGAAGGCGCCCGCCCTTGCGCTGCGCTGCGCCGATCTTGCGGCGCTAGGTCACACCGCCGAGGCACAGCGCGCCGCGCGCGAACTTACCATTGCTAAAGATTTCAGCGAAGCGGCTGTGCAGGCCGCGCTTCCCGTGCTGAAAGCAAAGAAACAGGATAAACTCACGTGTACCCTGATTGAGGCTCTTGTCCGCCGTCGGATGGCTTCGTCGGAAACGCTATCCGATCTGGGCGCCGCGTATGAGCGGCTTGGGCACTTCGCTCAAGCGCGCGAAACGTTTGATCGAGTGGCGCGCTCGGAACCAACGCAATCAAGGCCATTGCTGGACCTTGCCCGAATCGCCTATAAGCAGCACGACCGCAAGGGTGCTCTTGGCTATCTCGCGCACGCTCGGGATCTCGATCCCAACAATCCGACTATCCATTTTGTATTCGCAATCATTTCTCTTGAATTGAAGCTGCCGCTCGAAGCCGACAATTCGATGAAAAGGGCACTGGCTTTGGTTCCCGATCGCCCCGACTTCAATTACGCCATGGGCATCGTTTCGCTATATGGTCATGACACCTCCGTGGCTGTTCCTTATTTTGAAAAGTTCATTAAACTCAGCAATGGCGATCCGCGCGGGCACTATGGGCTCGGCATCGCTTACTTCTACATGGGCGCCTACGAAAAAGCGAAACAGGAAATGTTGCAGGTGACCGGTCCAAAAGCGACCGGATCGGGCGCTTACTATTTCCTCGGCCGCCTGGCCAAGCTGGATGGGAACCTGGCGGATGCCGAATCGGAGTTCCGCAAATCGCTGACTCGCGATTCGAGCTATGCCGACGCTCATGCGGAGCTTGCGGGAGTGTTGATGAGTCTACACCAGTATCCCGAAGCCAAACGCGAACTGGATCGGGCGCTTGAACTCGATCGGGCGAACTTCGTCGCCAACACCAACCTTCTGATTTATTTTCGTCGAACTAAGGACGCGCGCGCTGTGGAGCAATCCCAGAAACTGCACGTCCTCGAAAAGAAGCGCGATCAGTCGCAGGAACTGCTTTATCGTAGGATTGAGGTCCGGCCGTATTGAGGCGCCAGCTTCGCATTGTCCTTTTCGGAGGACTGGCTCTGTCCTGTCTTGCACAGAGGGGCGCTGTGCCGGGGCAGCCGGCGGAAGGGCCGATGGCCGATCGCGGCCTGCGCTCCATGGGCGCCAACGCGCCTGGTCTGACACCCGAACAGCAGCCTTTTTCACCGCCGCTG
Source organism: Bryobacterales bacterium KBS 96 (assembly GCA_000381625.1). Lineage (GTDB taxonomy): Bacteria > Acidobacteriota > Terriglobia > Bryobacterales > Bryobacteraceae > KBS-96. Next base: position 1,724,852 of record KB906767.1, on the reverse strand, counting down.
ATTGCGCGGCTTTCGGCTTGTCCATTGACTCGGGATCAACGCAATCGCATCGCGAATGCCATTGCCCGTCACGACTACAAAATGGCGGAAACCGACCTGGTATCCGAAATCGACCGGCAGCCCTCGTCCACGGAGCTATTGAACGCGGCGGCCGGAGTTTTCTTCATCGATGGACAGTTTTTGAATGTCGCCATTGCGCTGAAGAAGTCCGACCATATCCACCCGCTCTCGCCTGCTGACCGCTTGACCCTTGCCCTTGCCTATGTCGCCATGAATCGCGGAGAGTGGGCCCGGACGGAACTGGACCGATTGGTCCGCCAGGACCCCAATGGCGCCAATTATCTCTACTGGCTCGCTCGCATCGATTACGATGAGCGCCGCTATTCAAGCGCGGCCGCAACCCTGAAGCGGGCAATCGATATCGACCCGGATTTTATGAAGGCGTACGACAACCTTGGCTTGGCGCTTGAGGCGAATGGCGATTTCGAAGAGGCAAAAAAATATTACGAGATTGCCGTGAACTTAAATCGGAAGTCGTCGAAGCCATCGCCTTGGCCACCATTGAACCGGGGAAATTTGCTCAGCCGGCTGGGCCGCTACGACGACGCGGCCGCCAGCTTGAAAGAGGCGCTTCGGTATGGTCCAACGTTAGCGCAGGCACATTTCCGTCTTGGATTCGTTTATGACAAGCAGGGAAAAGAAGCGGACGCAATTGCCGAACTATCTAAAGCGGCGTCGCTTGACGCAGACTATGCCGACCCACTCTATGCGTTGGGCCGTATCTATTATCGAAGAGGCGACAAAGAGCGTGCGGAGCAGGCTTTCAGCGCTTACAGGAAGCTGAAAATCAGCCAAAATCCAGCGTCTAATCAGCGCTGAATTCCGCCCCGGTCGCCGGATTGTCCGTGTTGAATAGATTTCTCACAAACTGCTTGACGCTCTTCCAGTAAACGATATATATTACTCGCAAGCGTTTGCATAGCGGCGACGCTTCGGTCAGGGACGACCGTATGTCCGGAATGGTTGTAGATTGGGGCCGGGCATGTTTCTGGGGTTATCGCAACGCCTTGAACGTAATTGCTTGCAATTGCATTCCACAATAACCAAAGGGGAAAGCCATGCCGATTTCCGCGCGATTCGCGTTTGTTGTGTTCTCGATTCTGCTCGCTCCCTCGCTCGTCTGGGCGCAAAGTCAGAACAGTGGAATCAGTGGTAGGGTCACCGACCCGTCGGGCGCAACCGTGCCGGGCGCGGAACTGACGCTAACTTCTCTTGCGCGCCAGACAACGGCAAAGACGACGGTTGGCTCAGACGGCCTCTATGCGTTTCCTAATCTCGAGCCTGGCGCATACGAGTTGAAAGTGACGGCGGCGGGATTCAAGGCATTCACGCAGACCGGCATTACTCTCGTTGTGAACCAGATCGCTCGGGTTGACGTGAAGCTCGAAGTGGGCACTGGCGTCCAATCGGTTGAGGTGCAGGCGAACGCCTCGCCGCTGAATTTTGATAATGCGGTGCGTCAGGAAGGCGTCACTCCGGAAACCATCAATAAACTTCCTTTAGTCGTTGCCGGGGGACCGCGCAACTCGGCGCAGATGGCCGTGCTCCTGCCCGGTGTAAACACAGGTTCCTCGCCCAGCGCCTACGATGCCCGCATCAACGGTGGCCTCAAATCGGGCGATGAAGCAGTTATGGACGGCGTCAGCATGCAGGAAGGCACGATGTCGCAAAGCGGAATGGTCGCATTTTGGGATTTCCGCATGACTCCCGACATGATTAGCGAATTCCGAGTGATGACATCGACATATTCGCCCGAATATGGCGATTCCACCGGCGGCCAGATCATTGTCACGACCCGCTCGGGAACCGATCAGTTTCACGGTGCGGCCTTCGAGTACCTCCGCAACAAGTCGCTGAATGCCTTACAGTTCACGAACGATCGCGGGCCGGGCGACCAACGCCCGAAAGATAACGAGCACGAATTCGGTTTCTCGTTCGGCGGTCCACTCAAGATTCCGAAGATTTATCACAGCGACAAGTACCGGACTTACTTCTTTACGGATATCGAGTTCTTCCGCATCGCCGGAGGCGCAAGCCGCCAGACGATTTCAATCCCGTCCTTGCAGGAGCGGCAGGGCGACTTCAGTGACTGGGGCTTTCCGATTTACGACCCAGCCACGACGAGGTCGAATCCCAACTTCAATCCGAACGTGGCGGTCGGGCCGAATAATTTGCAATATCTCCGCGACCAATTTCCCAACAATGTCATTCCCGCGAACAGGCTCGCAGGCTCCCTTTCACAGGGTTGGTTCAAATTTCTTCCGAACCCGACCTCGCCCGGCCCGCTACATAACTATCTAGTGCCGACACCAGTGCCGGACTCCATTTTGGCGGGCGCTAATCATTACCTTGGCAAATTGGATCAATATTTCGGAGACTCCGATCACGTCGCGGCCACGATCTGGCGCCAGACCACGCCGGCCAAATTCTTTTCGAACCTGCCGATTCAGTTATCGGACGGAACTTTTTCGGATCCGCAGGATTCGTGGGTGAGCCGCCTGAATTGGGACCACACGTTTAGCCCGACTCTGTTGAATCACTTTGCGTTCGGATATTTGAATCGCAACGAAGGCTATGGCTCTATCGATTATAAATATGCGGGCGATATCCCTCAGATTATGGGCGTTCCGAATCATGAATATCCTCCGCAAATTACCTTTGGCAATGGCTTCTACCAATACGGCAGCAGCACTGGTCTCAACACGGAAGACGTCACGACTCGTCCCTCGTATATCACCAACGACATGGTCACGTGGGTTGTCGGCCGCCATACCCTCAAGATGGGCGGCGAAGTGCGCAGGCTCGGCCAAAATATACACAATGGTGGCAACGGTTCCGGCAGCTTCGATTTTCAGCCGACGCAAACGGCTCTTCCCGGTATCGCGGGTAGCGGAAACGCGATGGCAAGTTTCCTGTTGGGCGCGGTGAATAGCGCCAGCGTCAGCTTATTGCCATATAGCGCCAAGTATGTTCGGCAGCACTCCCTCGCATTGTTCGCTGGCGATACCTGGAAAGCCACTAACAAATTGAGCGTGGATTATGGCATGCGATGGGAGACATTCTCACCGTCCAGCGAAAAATACAACAACGCGTCGTTCTTTAGCTTCGCGCCCAACCCGGGCGCGGGGAATCGGCCCGGCAGCCTGGCGTTCGCCGGTGATAAATGGGGGTCCGCCAGCCTCGGCGCGCCGTATACAGAGGACGATTGGCACGGCGGATTTGCGCCACGCGTGGGCATTGCCTATGCCGTGAATGACAAAACCGTTGTACGCACGGGGTACGGAATCTTCTACACACAAGCGTTCTATCCAGGATGGGGAGGCGGAATCAGCCAATTTGGCCTTAATGAGACTGCGAATGCGAATTCGACCGCTTTCGGTGGAATCGATCCAGCATTCTATCTTCAGGATGGATTCCCGATTTCACAGATCAAGCAGCCCCCGTTCATCGATCGCTCCGCGGCGAATGGAACAAATGGGCAGATTCAGTATCGGCCCAAGGATGCGAACCGTTTGTCCTACTCGCAGCAGTGGAACTTCACCATTGAACGCCAACTTGGCGGCAATTCGATGGCGAGCGTTGCTTATGTCGGCAGCAAAGGCACCCGCCTCCCCTCTCAAATGTTGCCCCTCAATGCGTTGAATCCCAGCCTATTAAGCATGGGGGGCGCGCTTACAGATCAATTCGGCCCAAACACTACGACATTGGATGGAGTCTCGGCGCCTTACGCCGGCTGGGCTCAACAACTGCTTTCGGCCGGTGGCTGCGCGCCTACGGTCGCCCAAGCGCTGACGCCTTATCCGCAATTTTGTGATGGTCTTTATGGCCTGAATGAAAATGTGGCGAATTCCACTTACCACTCCTTCCAATTGAAAGTCGAGAAGCGCTATTCGAGCGGCCTGTATGCTCTCCTCTCATACACTCACTCGAAACTGATCACCGATTCGGGCGGAGCCACCCAGGCGACTGCCTTCAACTCGGGCGGCCTCACCAGTGGCGTTATCTCTCCGTTTGAACGGAAGCGGAACAAAGCCATATCTCAGGATGATGTGCCAAACGATTTCACCATCGCCGCGACTTACGAATTGCCGCTCGGCAAGGGAAAAAAGTGGCTAAATAGCGGCAGCTTTCTGAACACGCTTGTCGGCGGTTGGGAAGTGAACGCAACGGTGAAATACGCCTCTGGCACGCCGCTCTTGTTCCGTTCCGGCTCTTGCAACGTACCAAGTCAATTTCAGGTGTCCTGTATTCCCGAAATCACTTCCGGCGCGGGCCCATTCGCGCAGGACAAGGGCAGTTTCAATCCCAACAATCGCCTCTTCAATGCGAGCGCATTCGAATCCCCGAACGACTTCAATTACTTCTATGGAGGTGGGGAGCGCGTCACGAACTACCGTGGATTCCCATATAGGAACGCCGACATCAGCCTCGGCAAGAAAACGGCGATTACGGAGCGCGTGAGTTTCCTGATTCGCGCGGAAGCGTTCAATGCTTTCAACATTCACAATTTCGTCTGCACCGGCCAGAATTTAGGCTTCTGCTCGCCGTTCAACACGGACATCAGCAGCCCCGATTTCGGCGTATGGGACGGCACAGTGAGCACGCCAAGGAACATTCAGTTGGTGGCTCGCATCGAGTTTTAAATCCGCGGGCAACGCGCCGGGCTAGGTCTCTGACCGTGAGAGCGGGTTCCTCCCGTTGGCTGACGCCCGCGGTTCCGTTCCGCTACCGAGCCGCGACCGGAAGCGGAGTACGCATGGCCCGGCGGGCTGCGGAAGTTAATGAAGACGCGTGCGCCTGCACCGAACCGTGACTGCCAACGAGCGGACGTCTTCAATCGCGCGGACCTTCTCAGCGAACGGATGGGGAAGCGGCTTCCCGCTCGCGCTTCGCATGGGGGCGGCGCCCACTAAACACCGGGCCGATCTCCCCAGAGTTCGACGTGAAGACGGGGACTGAAGCGGTAGCCCTCACGTTTACAAATCTCGGCTAGCCAAAGGCCGCGCTCTCTCAGCACATCGCGGTTCGTCCCCTCAGGCATCAGCACAATGTGTTCACGTTCAGCGGCCAACTCGTCGCGCAATTCCGCGATTTCGCGCAAATCTTCCGGTTCGCTCACGACAAACTTGAGCTGATGCGGATAACCGCTCATCAACCGCCGCAAAACGTCGGGTTGATAGCGAAGGCGATCGTGCTGCGCGGCCCAACGCCCGCCGTCGCGTTCACTAGGTACGGAATTCTTCAGTTTTGGGCTGATGCTCATCAAATCGCAAGCGACCGGCTGAAACACTGTGCCGGCTGTTTCCAACGTGATGTGCAAGCCGGCTTCACGAAGCGCAGTTGTCAGTTCGACGATTTCCGGCGCAATCATCGGTTCGCCGCCGGTCACTACGACGTGTCCGGCGCCAAATGCTTTGACTTCGCCGATCACGTCCTCCACGTTGCGATCTTTACCTTCCGGCGACCATGACGTGTACGGTGTATCGCACCACACACACCGCAGATTGCATCCGGACGTGCGGACAAACACAGAAGGCACGCCGACTAGCGCGCCCTCCCCCTGCAATGAAAAAAATATCTCTGAAATCCGCACTCGTCTTCCGGCTTCTGTCTCCCCTTTAGTGGATAGACCCGGTCCACCGCAGGCCAACACGCCACAGGCGTGGCGCTCCCGTATTCGGCGTTGGCGTCATGGCCACAAGATACCGCCGGTCCAACAAATTCTCGATGGACGCCTGCGCATATAGATTATGCGTCAATTTCTGTTGCGCGGCGAGTTGCAGGGCGGCGTATCCCGGCAGCGTGTACTGGTTCAGGTCGTCATCGAACTGGAGTCCGAAGGCGCGCACTCCGAAGGAAACAAGCGTCGAATCCTTGGAGTAGGTGATCCCGCCGGTGCCCTGCTGCTTCGGAATCTCCGGCAAGCGCAAACCGGTGAAAGCCCGTGCGTCGGCATACAGGTAGTTTGCGTCGAAGCTCCAGTTCCGCCAGCCGTGGCTGTAGCTCGTCTGAATGCCTCGCGAAAGGCCGCTTGATTGATTCTGCCGCTGCCGCAGAATCAGATTTGGTGTCGTGTTCAACGTGGCGTTCACAATGAGGTTGCTCAGATCGTCGCGAAACAAAGTCAACGAGAGGCGGTCGTTCTCCCCAATCCAGTCAACGCCTGTTTCAACGCCGACCAGCGCCTCCGGCACAAGCCCAGCGTTCGCAAGAGTCAATGCATTTCCGACGCGGAAACTCCGGTAAAGCTCATTCAGAGTAGGCGCGCGAAAGCTTCGATATCCGGAAGCGCGAAACCGGAACTGCCCCAGGCCCACTGTTACACCGCCATTCGGGCTGACGAACGTATCGCCCCGGCCCGTGAATTGATGGCGGATGCCGCCATAGAAGCGCGCTGGCCCCACCTGCACGTCTGCCTGCCCGAAAATGCCGTGCTGCAGAAGTGTGCCGCCGCTCCGGGTCAGCGCCATCGTCGAATAGGAGAAATCGTTGCTGATGCCGTGCGCGTCGTCCGTGTCCATGCCCACAAATGTGTCCCATCTGGACGCATGATGCTGCCAGTAAGCGGCCCCGCCAATATCCTCCACCGGGACAGTTTGGCGCGATATCAATCGCTCGGAGTCGCGGTCGGCCGCAACCGCTGAATAGGTGCTGTGGAATTGCTCTCGCGAGTAATAGCCGATGAACGCAAATTCATCGTGCTCCCAGTTGTGCGTATAGTTTGCCGAAAGCGTGCCCAGGCTTGTGGAGTTCGTCTGCAGCACTGTGCCGTTCTCGCGTTCCTCCGCGAGAGTGTTGAACCGGATCGCGAGATGATCGAAATTGCCGAGATAATCCAGATTCATCGTCCCGGTCACGAAGTGAACGTTTGCCTGATCGTCGACGCTGCCCCGATATGGCTCCGGCACAATGTAGTAACCATCCGTTCTGAAGGCCCGCACGTCCGCCGACGCCCCGAAACGGCCCCAGAGGTTGGAATAGCCGCCCGAAAGATCCTGTGAGTTTTCGTTGCCGCCAAAATAGCTGGCAAACACATGTTCGTGTTCAGGGCGCATCGAGAATAGCGAAATGGCACCACCCATTGCGTCGTACCCAAATACGGCCGTGTTCCCGCCCGGCACTAATTCAACGCGGTCTATGAAATCGGGATTTACTCGTGTCCAGTAAATCCAGCCGCCAAACGGATCGTTGAGCGGAACGCCATCCCAAAGCACCAAGGTCCGGCTCGCGCCCGTGGAGCCGATGGCCCGCAGCGAAACGCCTTGTGTCGTGGGATTGGCCACCAGGCTCGACGAGCGGCGAAACAGGCTGAAGCCGGGCACTTGCCGCAAACGGTCGTCCAGATTGACGCCGGGCGTCTGCTGCAGTTGCTGTTGTCCCACGACCATCATCGATGCGGGCGTTGCCGTCGAGACGTTGCCGGTCACGGTCACGGTAGTTTGAACAGGCGGCAACTTGGGAGAAGTTGTGCAGTCTTTGTCGGTAGAGGCGGGAGTCGAAATCTGCCCAAGACTGGATAGGCAGCAACTCAAAAGGCCAAAAAGAATCGTAGCGAGACGCACTCTTACCATTTTGAACAGTACTTGCGCGATTCCGCCACTCGGAAACATCGGTTTTGTCCCATGCGACCGCCCTCCTACCCCGTTCCCGCGCGGACAACGTAAATTGCCGGGTTGCGTCCTTAGGCGTCGAGCCGGTGTACACGTGTGTCCGCCAATGCCAGGGGGCCAAAGCTTTATGTTACAAAGTCGCGGGAACCCCATGACCCTGACCTGCGTATCCTGTAGGGCATGGACGCGCACTACGCCATCGAGACGGAAGGTCTCGAAAAGATCTATCGCTCCCGGTTTCGCGGGCGGCAGATCCGTGCTGTTTCCGACCTGACGCTCCGCGTGCCCGAAGGGGTGAAGTTCGGCTTACTCGGCGCCAACGGGGCGGGGAAGACCACGTTCGTCAAGATGCTGCTCTCCGCCGTGCACCCGACCGCCGGAAGAGCCGCTCTATTCGGCCGCAATGCCGGCGAACCCGAATCCCGTCGTCCTGTCGGCTATTTGCCCGAAAATCATCGTTTCCCGACGTATTTCACCGGAGCCGGCATGCTGAATTTCTATGGGGCCCTTTCGGGGATGGCCGCCGTCGAGCGCGGCAAACGAATTCCCGAATTGCTCGCCGTTGTCGGACTCTCCGATTGGGGCGACGTACGAATCAAGAAATATTCGAAAGGCATGCTGCAGCGGCTGGGCCTTGCGCAGGCGTTATTGCATCGTCCGCGGCTGCTCGTTCTGGACGAGCCAACCGATGGAGTGGATCCTCTCGGACGCCGGCAAATCCGGGACACGCTGAATAGCCTGCTCGATACCGGCGTTACGATTTTCATCAATTCTCATTTGTTGTCGGAAGTGGAAGTTTTCTGCGATCGGGTCGCCATCATCCATAAGGGGCGGCTGGCCCTGGAGGGCCGGATTCGCGACCTGGTTGCAGGCCGCGGCTACAAATTGGTGGCTGTGCAGGCGACAGACGAGGTGCGCCGAGCCGTCTCCGTTGTTACGGCAAGTGCGACCCTGGAAAGCGATCGTCTGGAAACACAGATGTCGGATCGTGGCGAACTCAATCGGGTTATCGATATTCTCCGGCAATCCGGCGCGTTGATCGAGAGCGTGACCGCCACGGTCAGCACGCTCGAAGATGTGTTTATCCGGACAACCCAGGGCGAAACAGCGATTGCGCCTCCGCAGGCCACCGAGGTGATGGCATGAGCGACCTAGTAACGCTGCCCCGCTTCGGCGTGACTGCGGCGCTGGTCGCCGACACCTTCCAGGAAGCCATGGCGCGCTGGCTGTTCTGGGCCCTTTTCGGTCTCTCCACGCTGCTGATCCTGTTCTTTCTGTTCATTCTCAAAATCGATGTTGTCGATGGAGCCATCTCGCTTCTAGGCCTGCAGAGCACTTCACATTCCTTCAGCGACTTGCAGCGAATCGTTCATTTAGCCTACTCGCGAGTGGCCCTGTTTCTCTACGTCTGGGGCACATTTCTGGCCGTTTTCGCTTCGGCTGGCCTGATGCCGAGCGTTCTGGAACCGGGCCGCGTCGGGCTATTGCTCTCTAAACCAATCACGCGGCCGGTGCTGCTGATGGGCCGGTTCCTAGGCAACCTGCTGATTGTTTCCGCGAATGTCTGCTACCTGATTCTCAGTATCTGGATCATTATCGGCATCAAAACCGGCATGTGGGATCCGGCGTTTCTGCTTAGCATTCCCTTCACCGTCTTCGTGTTCGCGGTCCTGCTCTGTGTCGTCGTATTCATCGGCGTCGTTTTCGAAAGCGCGCCGGTGGCCGTCATGGTCGCCGCTGCGCTAATGCTTGTCAGCGGCATCCTCGCGCAGAAGGGTAACGTCGTCAAGCTGCTCAGTTCGGAATGGTCGCGCGACCTTTGGACATGGTTATATTGGGCTTCACCGAAAGTCTGGGACCTCGGACGCGCGATGATGAATCTGATTAGCGATCGTTCCGCGGAGTGGTGGGCGCCGGCCTGGACTTCGGCAGCTTTCGGCATCGTCGTTCTTGCGGCGGCTATTCAGATTTTCAGAAAACGGGACTATTAGGTGCGAGCAAATCTCTTTCGAGCCGCGGCGTTGTTGTGCGCCGCCGCTCTCCTCGGACTCCTTGGCGGTTGTATACGTAAGCCGGCCATGGGCGTCTTTGTCGACCCTGCGTTTGGTCCGCTGATAGCGCCGGATACGAAGCTGCTAGCCGGCATTCGCCTTGACAAAATTCGAGAGACGCCGTTATACAAAAAGCTCGACGGCCAGCTCGATCTCGATCGCAGGCTCGATCTTTTTTCCCGGCGCACCGGCCTCGACCCGCGCAAGGATCTCTGGCAAGTGCTCGTGATCTCGAACGGGCAAGACATGCTGGTCCTGGCGCGCGGCAAGTTCACAACAGGCGAGATGGAGCCGCAACTGGGAAACCTTGGCAAGGAGCGCACCACCTATAAGGACTACACGCTGATCGGGAACCCGCAAACGTCGGTTGTCTTCATCAACGCGGGAGTCGCCGTCGCCGGCACGCAACAAGCTCTGAAATACTTGATCGACCATCGCGCCGAGTACAAGAACATACCGCCGGCCCTTTCGGCGAAGCTCGCCACGCTGCCGCACGAGGATCAAATGTGGCTGGTGGATGACGGCACCCTCGCCGGATTGCGCGCGCAAGGACCCGATACGACGGGGATGCGCTCCATGGTGTCGAATCTGGTCGCGTCCATCCGCACGACGACCGTGGGCGTTCACCTGGATGAGGGAGCCGAAATGGAAGGCGTCGTAGACTGCATTTCCGAGCAGGGCGCGCGGCGCGTGCATGACGCTCTGAAAGGCGCCATCGGACTTGCCAGGCTGAATACACGCGACGATCAGATGGAGATGCTGAAGCTATACGACGCCGTTCAAGTGAACCAGAACGGCTCGCGCGTTGCCGTCAACGCACAGGTCGCGCCCGATTTGGTCGAGCCGCTGCTGAAGATGCTGCCGGGCCTTAAGAACAAGCCTCTAAACTGAACCGGAAGCGTTAGCGCCCGCCCCTAGATGAACTTGGTAGTCTGTTGTAGCCCGCCGAGGTAAATCACGCGATTAATTCACGCCACGCTCAAAGTTTCGATTTCCCGCCCTCACTGATGTAATTCCTGTTCCATCCGGGAATTTCGATTGTGATATCGCCCTTCACAACTGCCTGGCACCCCAACCGCGACCGCAGCGTCAACCCCGCGGCCATGTCTAACCGGTCGAGTTCGTCGTCGTCCGCTTCGGAAAGATTTTCCATTCCTTCCTTCACGATGACGTGGCATGTCGTGCACGCGCAGCTACCGCCGCAGGCGTGTTCGAGGTCAATTTCCTCATTGAGCGCAACGTCTAAAATGGACTCCGGTTTTCCATGATGTTCATACGGCAGCTTGCCGGATTCGAATTCGACAGTGATATTCTCCGGCAGAAAAGTTACCTTGGGCACTAAGTCCATTATGACTAACGGTTCGTTCGCTTTCGTTTGCGGACTCGTCGCGAAAACACGATCGTTCATACTGAAATTCAGTGTTCCAGGAACTAGAACAACGCATCTCGGCCGCGGTGGAAGCGCAGTTGGCGGCGTCTTACGATCTCTCTCTCAGCGTCTCGCTTGAACAGCCCAAGCAGAGCTCGTTCGGTGAATTTGCTATCCCCGTAGCCTTCCAATTGGCTCGTCAGTTAAAGAAGGCCCCCAAGCAAATCGCCGAATCGATTGTCGCCGGGCTCGGGTCCATTCCGGGCGTTGCCGCTCTTGAAATTGCCGGAAACGGCTACATCAACGTTCGTCTCGATCGCGCCGCCTACGCCGGTTCGCTCCTGCGCCCGTCCAGTCGGGCGCCGCAAAGCGGCGGCAAGATTGTCGTTGAACACACCAACATTAATCCGAATAAGGCCGCACATATCGGACACCTGCGAAACGCCATCCTCGGAGATACCTTTGTCCGGATGCTTCGCGCGGCGGGCCGGCGCGTCGAAGTGCAGAATTATATCGACAATACCGGCGTACAGGTGGCTGATGTCGTTGTCGGATTTCATTACCTCGAAAAGAAATCCCCGGCGGAGGTGAAAGCCTTAATCGACCGTCCGGAGCAGCCCTTCGACTATCTCTGCTGGGATCTCTACGCTCGCATTTCGAGTTATTACAAAGACCACCCGGAAGCGCTGGTGTGGCGCGGCGATACCCTGAACGCCATTGAAGCTGGCGAAGGCGAAATCGCCGAACTGGCTCACATGGTCGCCGACGCAATTGTGGCCGCGCATCTGCGGACTATGCTTCGTCTCGGCGTTATGTACGATGTGCTACCGCGCGAAAGCGAGATTCTACATCTGCAGTTCTGGGCGGCTGCGTTCGAGCTACTGAAGCAGCGCCAGGCCATCTTCTTCGAGACGGAGGGGAAGAACAAGGGGTGTTGGGTAATGCCGGCCTCGGCTTTCAAGACGTCCCCTGAAAACGACGAATCTGCCGAAGACGATAGCAAAGTGATCGTGCGCTCAAACGGCACGGTTACGTATGTCGGCAAAGATATCGCTTACCAGCTCTGGAAATTCGGGCTTCTCGGCAAAGATTTCTATTACCGGCTGTGGTTTGCGTATCCAGACGGCCACCAGCTTTGGGTCACGACCGATCGGCCGCAAACTGATAAGGCGCCCGATTTCGGCGCGGCCACCGAAGTCTTCAATGTCATCGATTCGCGCCAATCGTATTTGCAGGACGTAGTAGTGGCGGGCCTGCGCGCCCTCGATTTTCGGGAGCAGGCCGATAAGTCAAACCACTTTTCGTATGAGATGGTGGCTCTCTCGCCGCGAACCTGCGTCGAGATGGGCATTGAACTCTCGGAAGAAGACAAGCGCCGTCCGTACGTCGAGGTGTCCGGCCGCAAGGGTCTCGGCGTAAAGGCCGACGATCTGATCGACAAGCTGATCGAAACCGCTCAAGCGGAAGTGGACCAGCGGCATGCCGAGGCCTCCGCCGAGGAACGCCGCCGGGTCGCCACGCAAATCGCCACCGGAGCGTTGCGCTATTTCATGTTGAAGTTCACGCGAAACTCGGTCATCGCGTTCGACTTTCACGAGGCTCTGAGCTTCGAAGGCGAAACCGGGCCATACGTTCAGTACGCTGCCGTTCGGGCCGGCAATATTTTACGGAAACTCCAGGAACGCGGCGAATCTCTGCCTGATTTCGACGCGGTGCTCACCAGCGAGGCGCTTGGCCGCCAGCTCGCCTCTGAAGATTTCTGGCAGCTTCTTCTCTCCGCTTCAAAGGTCAATAGCGCCGTGGACCGGGCAATTGCGTCCGGCGAGCCGGCTCACATTGCCAAATACGCCTTCCAACTGGCGCAGGCGTTCAACAATTTCTATCACGAATACCCGGTCTTGCAGGAAACGGACGCGGAGCGCCGCGCGTTTCTCCTTTGGATGACCAGGTATTTTCGCGAACAGCTACTCGCCACCCTACATATTCTGGGCATTGAGCAACCGCCATACATGTAGGACTGGACATTTCTGTTGTAGGGGCGAGGCAAGCTGGATGGTCTCCTAACATGCCTCGCCCGCTTGAAACTGCCCCCTCATTGCCCACTTTTGCCGCCGCCGCGCGGTGTTGTCCCCCGCCGCTCAAACTGCTAAAATAAAGGAGTAGTTTTTCATGTCAACTCCCGCATTTTGAATCGTTTGCGTGAGCCCATACCTTCCTCAGCATAGGAGTTTCGTTTGCCCGATCAAGAAGGTCCCAATACGCCGTCGCAGCCGCCTCCAAACGGCAGTGGTGGCGGTAGCCTGTTTCCGCCCGGCGATAACAAAAACCTGATTCCCGTCAACATCGAAGACGAGATGAAGCGCTCGTATCTCGATTACGCCATGAGCGTGATCATCGGTCGTGCGCTGCCCGACGTCCGCGATGGATTGAAGCCCGTGCACCGGCGCATCCTGTATGGCCTGCACGAAATGGGTTTGCACTACAACCGGCCCACGCGTAAGTGCGCGAAGATCGTCGGCGAGGTCCTAGGTAAGTTCCACCCGCACGGCGATGCGCCCGTTTACGATTCGTTGGTCCGCATGGCGCAGCCGTTTTCGTTGCGCTACCCGTTGATCGACGGCCAAGGGAATTTCGGCTCTGTAGATGGCGATCCGCCGGCGGCCATGCGATATACGGAAGCGCGTCTTGCGCGCATCGCGGGCACTCTTCTCGAAGACATCGATAAGGAAACCGTCGATTTCCGGCCGAATTATGACGACAGCGAAGTTGAGCCGGAAGTTTTGCCGACTCGCGTCCCCAATCTCCTGATCAACGGCTCCTCCGGTATCGCCGTGGGCATGGCGACGAACATTCCGCCGCACAACCTTAGAGAGGTCATCAACGCGGCGATTATGCTGCTGAACGACCCCAAGACTCCGCTGGCCAAAATTTTCGAAACAGTTCCCGGACCGGACTTCCCGACGGGCGGCTTCATTCTAGGACGCTCGGGCATTCTCGATTACTACACCAGAGGCCGGGGCAGCATGAAGCTTCGCGCCCGCGCGGCGACGGAAAAGAGCGGCAAGGATCGCGAGGCGATCATCGTTACCGAGATTCCGTTCCAGGTCAACAAGGCCCGCCTGATTGAGCAGATCGCGGCGCTGGTCGCCGATAAGAAACTCGAAGGTATATCCGATGTGCGCGACGAGAGCGACCGCGACGGCATGCGCATCGTCATTGAACTGAAGCGCGGCGAGCAGGCCGAGATCGTTCTGAACAATCTGTATAAGCACACGCAGATGCAGATTAACTTCGGCGTGATCATGCTCAGCATCGTTAATGGACAGCCTCGCGAGCTAGGCATTATCGACGTCATCAAGCGATTCCTCGAGCACCGCACCGATGTCGTCCGCAGACGCACGGACTACCTGTTGCGCAAAGCGCGCGACCGCGAACATCTGCTGCTGGGCTTTCAAAAGGCTCTCGATCATCTGGATGAAGTCATTCAACTCATTCGGGCGTCGAGAACGCCTCGGGAGGCGCGCGAAGGGCTAATCGGCCGCTTCGAATTTACGGAGAAGCAGGCGCAAGCCATCATTGAGTTGCAACTCCAACGCCTTACCGGCATGGAGCGGCAGAAGATTCTCGATGAACTTGCCGACATCCAACGCATGATCGCCGAATATCTCGAAATTCTGGGATCGGAGGCTGTGCTGAAGGCCGTCATCGTCAAAGAACTGAAGGAAGTCCAGAAAGACTTCGGCGACGAACGCCGTACCGAGATCATCGAAGACACCGGCGAAATCCGGCTCGAAGACCTGGTGCAGATGGAAGATGTCGCCGTGACCGTTTCGCGCGGCGGCTATCTGAAGCGCACCGCTGTCGACACTTACCGGCGCCAGACGCGCGGCGGCAAAGGCCGCATCGGCATGGGCACCCGTTCGGAAGACATGGTCGAGCACCTCGTCATTGCTTCCACCCACGCCTACATGCTCGTCTTCACCAATAAGGGCCGTGTGTACTGGCTGAAGATCTATGAACTTCCGGACGCCGGCACTGCCAGCAAGGGGAAGCACGTCTCCGGTCTCATCAATTTGCAGCCGGACGAAGCTGTGAAGACATTCCTGGCCGTCAAGGAATTCGTTCAGGGACAGTACATCGTCATGGTGACCCGCAAGGGCGTCATCAAGAAGTGCGAGCTCACCGAGTTCGATAATCCGCGCTCGGCCGGCATCATTGCGGTCGCGCTGGACGACGACGATGAACTGCTCGGCGCCAAAATCACCAACGGCAAAAACTATATCTTCCTGGGCTCTCACGATGGCATGGCCATCCGGTTCAGGGAAGACGAGGTCCGCCCGATGGGTCGCCCGGCGCGTGGCGTCCGTGCGATGGATCTGCGCAAAGACGACTACCTGGTTGGCGTCGCTGCTGTCGAAGAAGAGGGGCTTATCCTCACCCTCTCCGAGAATGGCTACGGCAAGCGAACCACGCTCGGCGAATACCGGCTCACTGGCCGCGGCTGCAAGGGCGTTATCAACATGAAGGTCACCAACAAGATCGGCAAGGTGGTCGAAGTGTTGCCGGTGAATGAAAGCACCGACCTGATGGTGATCACGCGCAACGGCCAGATCATCCGGGTCGATTCCGACACCATCCGCGAGACGGGCCGCTCGGCGCAAGGCGTCCGGGTGGTCAAGATGGAAGAAGGCGATCAGGTTGCCGCCGCTTGCATCGTCCCCGACACCGAGGATGAGATCGAAAAAACCGGCGATCTGCCGCTGCAATAACATACCTCCGCCATACAAAGAGGCCAGGCGCTTAGTCTGGCCTCGTTTTTTTTTGTTGAGCGAAAGCTACGGCGTATGCTGTAAGACAGCTATGTTCATCCGATCTCTTCTCGGCATTTCACTCATGGGGCTCGCCGCGTTTGCCATTCCCGCGCAAGCCGCCAGCGACTGGCTGCCGTTGTTTAACGGAAAGGACCTTTCCGGTTGGAAGCATGTCGATAAAGGCAGTATGTCGGTCGAAAACGGCCTGATCCGGACCCACGGCGGCATGGGGCTGCTCTATTACGCAGTGGGTCCCGTCGGCAACTGCCAGATTCGTGTCGTTTACAAGATGCGCGATCACAACGACAACTCAGGCGTCTATGTGCGCATTCCCGTTGAGCCGCGCGAAGCCTGGATGCCGGTCAACTATGGCTACGAAGTACAGATCGATAACGATCCGGAAAAGGGCGGAGAAGACGAGTATCACGTCACCGGCACTCTCTATTCGTTAACGAAGCCTCTGGCCCGCCCTGGAAAACCTGGACCCGAATGGAACACGATGGAGATCACGCTCGACGGTCCGCACACGCTCGTGAGTGTCAACGGCATCAAGGTGACCGATTACACCGAAGGCGATGCGGTGCCGCCGAAGAAGCTCAGCTTCGAGCCTGACCGTGGGCGCCGTCCGATTTTCGGCTGGTTCGGCCTACAAAATCACAGCGATAACGACATCGTATTTTTCAAGAGCGTCGAAATCCGATCGCTAGCGAAGCAGTAAATTCGTCCGGCTTCGTCTATTGCCGCTGCGATCTCGGTTCAACGTAACGCTGTTTTCCAGCCAACTACCGGATGGCCGGCAATGCTGGAAATAGTGCGGAAGAAACCTGACGAGGCCCCGCCCTCCGCCATAGTCTGCAACGATGAGTGCATGCCGGAAGATATGGTCACGCTCAAAATCAATAAAGCGTCTGCAATCGTATTATTTGAAGAACTCGACGACTTTCACGAAGAGGAAAGCATTCGTGTTCGTGAACCGGCTTTTAGGATCGCGCTTTGGAACGTGATTAGTACGCTGCAAAAAGAACTGATAGAGATCTTTGCTCCTGACTACAAGCAGTTGCTCGATGAGGCCAGGAAAGAGCTAATCAGAAGCGAGAATAGCCTCATCGGAAACTAAGTATCCATAGTTCAGAATGCTGTTGGATGAGGGACAAATTGTCAATTGAACTCAACTTCCTTTTGCCGACCACACACGAACAACTCGGCAACAGGTCGATTGACTAAACAGGTTACGCAAGTCTGGATTCAATCTCGATGTTCTTGAGAAGAAGCCGACCGGATCTTCATGGCGATGTAGCCGACGATGTAGTCCCGACCGGTCTGCTCCGCCAAGTCGCCGTTGGCGACAAGATCCGTCAGTGCCGCATCGATTATCGTCCAAAGCGGATCATTCTTGTACTGTTCATACGGAGTCTGCACGATTGGCAACGATTATGACAGTCCGGAGATCACGCGATCCGCCCAGGAAAATCGAATGTGGAGTTGATCCACGAATTTTCCGGATCGCTCCTGGATGACGCGCAAACAAAGACCGTTCCGGGGAGCACAAAACCCGATAGCCGCGGCAGGACGAGCCTGCCACCACGCGCCAATGTCCGGATGGCCGACAATACTCTTAGAGTGTTCTGCTGAGGATTTGTCTAAGACAAACCTGCAGAACGGGGCAATTCGAATGTTTTAGTGGCTGCCGATTAAGCCCAAGCCGCGCTTACGAATGCGCGCAGTCGCCGGTTAAAGCTTGCCGTGTCATCCCAGAAGGGCGCATGTCCCGTTTTGGGCATGTCAATTTGCGCGTGAGTGATACGAGCTTTATGCTGATCGACAGCTGACGGCCGCACAACCGCATCGTCTGCGCCATGTGTTATGAGTACAGGCTTGCGGATCTTGGGCAGGATGTCGTCGTTATCGAATGCCCGAGAGAAAAGCGCCTGGCGAACATAGGGCGGAACCGATAGATTGAATCCCAGCATCAAAAACAATTCCTTAGCCGAGAGTTGTTTGGGAAAGCAGAGTCGCAACAACGATTCAAGGCTGCGTATGCTCTCTTCCACATCCGTTGCAAAGAAGCCAGGTACGAGGCTGAGAAACTCAGGAGTGAGCACAGAGAGCGCCTCGTCGCTGCCGAGCTTCGTAACTCCCCCTATAAAGTTGAGCCCGCTTATCGCCTGTTCGCCGTAGTGCCGGACGTAGTCGAGGATCACGAGTGGGCCGTACGACCACCCACAGAGAAGCGGATGATCCAGGTTTAGCCCCTGTATAACCGCATTGATGTCATCAGCCCATAGACGCGAGTCAGTGTAGCCCTCGCGGGGCTTATCTGACAGGCCATGTCCTCGCAGATCGACTGCTACAAGCCGGTGTTCCTCGGCCAGATCCGAATCTATCTGTCGGCTCCACGTGAGCCAACACTGCGACACGCCATGGATGAACAGGATAGTGTGTCCTGTCTCCTTGCCGGCTTCGACCACATGGAGTCGTACGCCTCCCCCACCTGTAATCTTGTGACTGGTCATTGATCCCTCCTATGCGGAAGCTGCGGCCCAACTCTGCCGCTCTTTATAGCGCGAACCCCCAATATCGGCCGGCAGCGGAAGAATTTGCGAGGAATTCCACGACTACCGCGACCTCTGTGTTAAGGATCGCGGATGTGAACGATACTACTTCAATCCCGAGCCGAGTGCAATACCGCTTTGCATGTGGCGCTGCGAGCATGCACATCCGCTCTTATGTGTCATCGTCGACGTAGGAGAGTCAGTTTGTTGTTTCCGAATTGCTGTCGTATTACGCACCACTCGGAAATTGAGCGGCAACATGAGGCTTCGTCGCCAAAAGCGAACTATTGCAAACGCCTACTCAGGGCTTAGCAAGTGGCGCTTTCGGACAATCAGGTTGCCAATTCCGGCGGCTGGCGCCGCAACGAATTACAGTTGAAGACCGATCTCCCAGTCTGCATCCGGCTTAGTGAAGTTTGAGAAAAACTGCGCTATGTTCGCCAACATCGACGGACAACATGCCGGAAATCGGAGGCAGGTCTTTCTGTTCCCAGAGATCTCGTACAGTTGCGTGCGATCCCAATCCGAGATCTTTGAGACTGATTTTGATCGGGATCGTGCCCTGTTCGCGGTTGAATAGACCAACCGCTCTGCTCCCGTCATGAAGCGCCTTCACCCAAACTTCCACGGGCCCGACCTGCAGCACGCGGCGGGCCTGGGCTCCCAGACTGTCCTGATCGACGGCGATAACTTCCGGGTTGGCCAGGATGGCCAGTGTAGCAGGGGTCATATGCGTGAGATCATTGCCAAGCAGTAGTGGCGCAGCAAGAAGACACCACATCGTCATATGCATGCGGTACTCGTTGTCCGTCATCCCGCCGTTGCCCACTTCGAGCATATCGGGATCGTTCCAGTGGCCGGGGCCGGCATACTGTTCCAGCCCGCTTTGCGCCGAGGCGATTGCGATCATGCGAGCGTAGTTATCTTTGATGTCTCCGGTAGTGCGCCATAGGTTTGCGCCTGTCTTGGCAGTCCACTCCCAGACGGGCCCACGACCGTGGATACTGTAGACGATGGGACGCCCGGTACGCACAAGAGCGTCGTGCATTTTCCGAAAAGCGTCTGGATATTCGGCTGGCTTATACACATCACGCGCGCTACACCAGTCGTATTTTAAATAGTCGACGCCCCACTTTGCGTAACTCTCGGCGTCTTGCTGCTCATGACCATAGCTGCCTTCGTGTTTAGCACACGTCTTGGGGCCGGGTGAAGAATAGATGCCGAATTTGAGACCTTTCGAATGAATGTAGTCGCCGAGAGCTTTCATGTCCGGAAATTTGTCATTTGGCTGAATGTTGCCATTCGCATCCCGCATGCCCTCCCAGCAATCGTCCACATTCACGTATTGATAACCGGCCGCTTTCAAACCACTGCTGACCATGGCATCGGCTTGTTCGCGAATGAGAGCATCGCTCACATTGCAGCCGTAGTGATTCCAACTGTTCCACCCCATGGGCGGAGTTGCAGCAAAGCGAGCTTGCTGCGCAGAGAGCAACGGGACGAATATTACGCACGAGACCACTACCACGCACAGAGCCATGTACCGTTTAGACATTGTTCACGACAATATCAAAGACAAGCGCCGCTTCGGCAATGATTCGGCTCTTTGATTTGTAGACGGCAACTGGCGTCCTACCCGTTCTTCTCGAAGATCGGGACAATTTGTGGTGTCGGAAGCACTGCAGATCCCGACGCGTGGGAACAGGTATCAATTCCTTTAGAGCTGAGGATGCCTCGCCAGAACGTGGTTGTTTTTTATTCCGAAACTGAACCGGAGCGCCCCGGACGGCGGCCGCACGCCCCCATTGCGAAGCCTGTTCTATTCCGGCAACGTGAACGCGTAGATCGTTGGGCCGCCCGCAACGATCAGGTACTGCCGTCCGTCGAGCTCATAAGTAATCGGACCATTGCTCACGGACGATGCCAGGCCCGCATGCCAGAGAATCTTGCCGGTTGCTGCCTCGAACGCGATCAGATTGCCCGCTGGATCGCCCGAGAACACCAGCTTGCCGGCGGTGGTCAGTACGCCCGACCCTTCCGATCCTTCCTCCACGCGATATTTATGCGACCAGCGGATGCGGCCGGTTTTGTAATCGATCGCTTTTAACATCGATTGCGACCAGATGCCTGCGTCGCGTCCGGCGAATCCTTCCGGATGAGCACTCGTGTCGGTTAGATAAAACACGCTGAACGAATAATCCGCATTGACGTAGAACAGCCCCGTTTCCGGATCGAAGCTCGGCGGCGGCCAGTTCGTGCCGCCGCCGGAGGCCGGCGAAACCAGCGCTCCATCCGGTTTAGGCTCCTTGTCCGGATTCGGAATCGGCGCCCCGTTCGCGTCGGTTCCCTTCGACCATGTCAGATCGATATACGGCGCGGTCACAATGTGCTTGCCGTTCGTTCTGTCCAGAACGAAAAAATAACCATTGCGGCTGGCTTGCGCCAGCAGTTTTCGCTTGTGCCCGTCGATGACGCCGTCGAACAGAACGGGCGTCTGCACCGCGTCGTAGTCGTGCGTGTCGTGAGGTGAAACCTGGTAATACCAAGCCATTTTCCCCGTGTCTGGGTTCAGCGCGACGATCGAGCAGGTCCACAAATTCGAGCCCTTCCGTCCTTGCCCCGCGTGTACCGGGTTCGGATTGCCGGTTCCCCAATAAATCAGGTTCAGTTCCGGATCGTATGTGCCGGATATCCAGGTCATGCCGCCGCCGTGACCCATCGCATCCGTATTGGGCCAGGTCTCCGATCCCGGTTGTCCCGGCTTCGGTTCCGTATCCCAATGCCACTGCACCGCTCCGGTCTCCGGGTCGCGCGCTTCGAGAAAGCCTGGCACGTCAAGCGAATCTCCGCCAACACCCACAAGAATGTGATTGCCGATCACTAGTGGGGCCGCGGTCGAGAAGTATTCTTGCGCCAGGTCGGCGATCTGCACGGCCCATCGGAATTTTCCCGTGTCCTTCTCAAGCGACACCAGATGATCGTCAGGCGTTTCAAAGAATAGCCAGTTGTTGTAGATGCCGACCCCCCGGTTTCCGATGTGAATTCCGCCCTGGCTCTTCCACTTGTAATGCCAGATCTGATGGCCCGTGCGCGCGTCAATCGCCCAGACATGGTCGGGTAGGGTGAAATAAAGAACGCCATTGACCTGAAGCGGCGTGGCTTTGATCTCAGTTCCGAACGGGTTGGAATCGCCCGTTTCGGCCTGATATTCCCAGGCAAGCTTCAGGTCCTTGACGTTTGTCGAATTGATTTGCGTGAGCTGGCTAAACCGTTTTCCGGAGTAATCGCCGTTGTATGTCGGCCATGTGTCTTTTGGCGGATGCAGTATCGTTGCCGGAGTCAACGCCTGCCCAAAGAGACAAGCCGGTACATACAACAAGGCCAGCAAAAAAGAAATCCGATTGAGCTTCACTTCAGCTTCTCCAGATAAGCAAGAATGTTGTGCATGTCGGCATTCGTGTATTCCGGCAGCATGTCGGCATGGGCTTGCAACGGATTGTGTACTTCCACCTTGATGCCCTTTTCGGCATCGAGCAGCCAGGAATGATACTCGCCCGAAGGCTCCACTAGCGCGACGCTGAAATCGTCGATGTGATCGAGTCTGCCTTCATACGACTGGCCGGAAGCGAGCGTGACCTTCACCGTGATTTCGGATTTCGGATTGGGCGGCGGCCCCTCCGTGCCGAAGGCGCGGCGATCCCGCGGATACAGGAAGCGCGACTGCAACGCGACCGGATCGTATTTCGCGGCGATGTGGGCCAGGTCTCCCGATGGCGAATGGCACGACGAACAGTGGGCGTTGAAGTACGTCTCACCGGCTTTCGCATCGCCGGTAACGATGTTTTGAATCTCATATGAGCCGCGATTGGCCGCGGCCTGTGTTCGCGAGAGCAGGAACGCCGCGATGTCTTTGATTTGCGCCTCGGTCATGTTGAACTTCGGCATGCCTTTGTCGGGACGACCATTCAGCACCACCTTGCCGATATCCTTGCCCGTGCCTTGGTCGTGAAGCACCACCACCGAACGCACCAGGTCCGGCCCCGTGGCGCCGCCGTTCGCGGTCGAGCCATGACAAAATGCGCAATTCGCCACAAACAGTTTCTGCCCGCGATCGACTGCGGCCGGATCCGGAGGCGCGCCGATGCCGAGAAATTTCCTCATCATGGCCGCGCGGTTTGGCGGTCCCTGGGCGGCCGGCTTCGTTGCGCCTCCGGCGCGTGGTCCCGATGCGGGCAGCTGTGCTGCGGGTCCGGGGTGCGGGCCGTTTGCCGCGCCGGCAGGCGGCTCTGGAGGCGGCGGATTGCTCGCCGGAACCTGTGGTTCCTGACCCGCCAGGAACAGTGTTGTCCCGAAAATCAGTGCGGCCAGCACACAACTCGATTTGAATTTGTTCACAACGTCCTCATCTGCGCTTTTGAGGACCTGCGGCGTTCCCCTGCCGGGGAATCGCCCTCCTTTCGACGCTTATATGCGCGTGTAGAGGATCGCCGCCGGTCCGGTTTAGAGACAGCCTTCTGGATCTGTTGATCGTAATTTCAGTATAGGAAACGCTATTTTACGGCGCTGGATTGAAACGTTTCGGCGACGATTCCGTGGCGCACGTCTTCAGCGTGCAGCGGTGAACTTCAGTTCACCGGCCGCCCGTCTCCACCAGCAACCGCGCCAGTATCTCGGCTATCTCGAACACCGCACGATTCTCAATTCGCCCCGCGCTCTCCCGCATCGCCGCCAGCTTATCGCCGCTGAGCAACTCCCTCGTTGCCGGCTCAATCTCGCGAAAACTCTTCAACACCAGCCCCACATTGTGTTCGCGGACCCAGTCGGCGTTGTACCGCTCCTGCGGTAGCGTCCACGCGTTTCGTTCGACGATAACCGGAAGCTTCATGTGGACCGCTTCGGCGATGCTGCCTGGCCCCGGCTTGCCAATTAGAAAATCCGAGAGCTGCATGTAGTAAGGAATCTGCTGCGTGAAGCCTTCGACGAACAGAGGATTTCTCGGCCTCAGAGACTCGAGATGCTGCTTTAATCCGGCGTTGCGCCCGCAGATTGCAATCAATTGCAAACGTTCCGGTGAATTGCCCAGCCGCTTCGCGATATCCCGCATCACGGCTGAGCCGGCGCCTCCGAACAACATGAGTCCGGTAGACACATCGGGAGAAAGGCCCAACTTGCCGCGTTCTTCGTCTTTGTTGACCGGCGGGACCGAATAAAAGTTGGGCCGAAGGATCATTCCGCTGACCCGAAACACGCGCTCTTTCCGATGTCCGAAGCGCAATGCCTGTTCCACCGCCTTACTTGTGCCGCAAACGAAATATTGCGGCTGCTTCTCTATCCAGAAGTGCGGCGGGTAATCGGCGAAATCGGTCAGCACCGTGACCAGCGGTACGCCGGGAAGCGCCGCTTCGAGGCTTTGGTAGATAGCGCGATTGAAATTCGGAACTAAGGAAACGACCAGGTCCGGCCGGCGCTCTTTCCAGAACGGGGTTAGCAGCCGGACCTGTGCTTTGTGATACAGCCGGATGATTGCGTGCATCGGCGGCAGCAGATACGCCGAGCCCAGCGTCCAGCCCTTTGCCAGGACCAGGTTATAGATGTCTTCGAGACGAATTCCCGTGGCCTTGCGGAAAATGTCAAGCGGGTCGAGCACCTCCTGCAGGTTCACCAACCGGACGTCCCACCCGCGATCCTGCGAATCGACGACCGCCTTCAGCGCAACAGCCGCGCTCCGGTGTCCTCCACCGGCATCGAAAAACAAAAAGTAGAGAGAAGGCCGCTTTGGCAAGTATTTATATTATCGGCAAGGGCGAGATTCCGGGGAACCGATCCGCAGCAGGGGAGTCGTGTTATCCAGACATGCGTAACGGATCAAGTGAGCGAGATTATGAATTCCAAAAAAATTGAGAAATGACCCGATGCAACGACGTTTGTCACCACCTATCCAGAGGAGCGCTCGGAAAGTACGAGATTACTTTTCCGGGTGCCCGTGATCCCGAAGCTATTCGGGCCGAATCGCTGTGGAAATCGGTGCTGGCTTGAAACGTTATCACATCAGCTCCGGTTCATCATGGGCCGGAGATTCCAGGGAAAGCTGACTGGTTGCGGGCTGGAATGGTAAGCCAAGTTCCTCGAAAAGATCCTGTTTGTCTTGGTTTTGTACCCATATCACAAATCCGCGATCGACCACGTTTAGTACGGAGTTTGTCTGATCATAATCAATAATGATTGGTTTTATGTCTTTTGCGATCTGAAGAGAAGCTGTAGACTGAAGAGCCTGAGTAAGGTTTCCCAAATTAAGAGAGTCTCCCGATGGGTGATGCTCTTTCATCGCTCGCCGCAGGTCAGCGTATTTGAATCCGGCCTCCAGTTTTTCTGGACTTGCAGACAGAATTGGATAGAGAAGCCATTTATACATCTCCAGTCGCGTCTCTTGGAAGCCAGCGGCAAATTGTGACAAAAATGATTTATACCGCGCACCTTGCTGGGCGACCACGTCTCTTATCACGGCGCGTGTGTCTGTCCCTCTGCCAATTTCGGTATCCACTAGTTGAGTGTGGGTTACACCACCTCGGATGCATGCCTGACGGCAGGCCTCTTGAACTATGTACACGCTGCCATAGGACTCCTTAACAACTTCATTTTTGAAATCGTCAAAGAACCGCACATTTAACAAACCCTCGCCCTTCTGAATAACCGAATGCAATTCCGTGTCTGTCCACCTGTCGGCGTTTATTGCAATAACACGGCCAGTAAGGTCACCATTGTAGACGACCAATCGATTTTCCTCAAGCCAAACGCCAATAACGATAAAGCAAATTTTCGAGACTTCGTGGAAGGCCTTCAGTGCTACTGCGAAATCTTTTTGGGTTTCCGTGGGTAGATAGTGGAAATCTTCGAGAACAACATACTGCTTGAAGTCAATCGCACTCAGGGCCGAGATGACATCATTGACATCGGCGGGATCAAGCTCCAGTTCGCTCCGCGTGATTTCAGTCTCGTGCGAGGTCTCTTTCGCGCCGCTTATTTTCGAGCCGATTCCCAATATAGTCCCTGAAATCGATGCGAGAATTTTGTTCTTTCCCGAAGTGGTCTTTTTCTCAGACTGAGTGATCCGAAATCCGGCCCGCTTCAGAATATTCGATAAGATTTCTTCCAACGTCCACCGATTGCTGCACTGCACAATTATGTAGTCGGATTCGGAAAGGCAGTGCTTACGCAGGCTCGTTTTCCCTTGCTTTGAGCTCCCGTATATGATAATGTGCTTCTCTCTGGTCAGGTTGTCGACCAATTTTTCGTCGACGTTCTTTCTAACGATGTAGTTCAAAGGCAAGTCTCTGCTGATTCCAAAAACTGCATCAGTTGTGTGATCAGGTCTGTCGTGTACGGAGTTCAACATCTTTTGAGGATCTCTCCGAAGTATACTCCGGAGCAGACAGGATCTAGCCGCAATTTGAAGTAATCGCCGGTCATCCGGCGCATCCGAGACCAGGAACGCAGAGCCGAGTCGCTAGAATGTCACGATTATAACTCATCGTGTTAATCATCGTTTTGGCTATTTAAAAGTTAGTGATCTCTTCTGGAGGCGCATGGTTTTACCGACATCTTTGGGATCGTGGCCCGCACAGAAGCCATTCCAGATCTCTCTCTCCAGAAGCAGGGCGTAAGTGCATTTGTTTTCACGCGAATTTGGCGCTGCTTTTGGCTCTAGCGACCTTGTGCCCTTCAGCATGGTCCCCGACTGACTTGTAACAGGAACTAGCTCTTCCGTCCCACTAACGCAACATTCCCACTGCCCTTCGGTCCCGACCATCTGCCCCCGCGGGCCTCTGTTCGCCTCACGATTTCGAGAATGGCGCGGAGCGCATCATTCACCGATTTTGAATCGGGGAGAGCTTGAGCCAGCTCCGGATCGAGAAGCACGATATTTGTTCCCTTGCGGTATCGCTCGACATACTTGCCTCGGGCGCCGCCGGGAAAATCATACTCTAGTACCATCTCCGTTGCACTTCGCCTGGACGCCGGTTTCTTCATAGCTGCATCTCATCCATTTTCGCAATTGGTTACTGAGCCCGCTCCCCCGCCGCGATACGATGTCCCTTTGCCGTTTCCCACCATGAACATCCGAACCGCCTTTCTGCTCGGCCTCGCCTTCACTTCCGTTTCATTTGCCGCTGGCCATTCACACTGGGTTGTCACCTGGGGCGCAAGCTCCTCGCCGCAACAGGATGACGTGCAGATGCGCGCGGAGAAACTTGTCTTTGAAAACCAGACGCTCCGCGAGATTGTCCATTCAAGCGTCGGCGGCGATACCGTGAGGGTCCGTCTGTCGAATGCGTACGGAAAGCAGACCATCGAGATTGGCGCCGCGCATGTCGCGTTAAGTGCGAAAGGCTCTGAGGTTGTGCCGGGCTCGGATCACGTTCTTACGTTCAGCGGCCGGCCGGCGGTCTCGATCCCTCCCAATGCGCTGATTGTGAGCGATCCGGTAAAGTTGGCTGTTCCGGCCTCTCACGACGTGACTGTCAGCCTCTTCCTCCCGAAGTCCTCGGTTGGCGGTGGTGTCCATTATTCGGCGCAGCAGACCACTTACATCGGCCAGGGCGATCTGACTGCGTCCGCTTCGATCCCCCAGGCGGCCACTATCGAGTCTTGGGTCTTTCTGAGCGATCTGGATGTGATGGCCGCGGAGCGTGCCTCTACGTTGGTAGCGTTTGGCGACTCCATCACGGACGGCGCCCACTCGACCACGAATGCCAATCATCGCTGGCCGAACTTTCTCGCGGATCGCTTGCTGGCACGATCGGGACACCGGGAAATCGGAGTCCTCGATGCCGGCATTGGAGGCAACCGCATCCTGCACGATGCTGTGAGTAATGTCCGATTCGGCGTGAATGGGTTGGCGCGGTTCGATCGCGATGTGCTCGCGCAGCCTGGCGTCAAGTACGTGATCGTCCTCGAAGGCATCAATGACCTGGGACATCCCGGCACATCTGCTCCGAAATCGGAAACGGTAAGTGCGGAAGACATCATCGCCGGACTGGAGCAAATGGCTCAGCGCGCACACGAAAACGGGCTTAAAGTTTTTGGCGCCACGTTGACGCCTTTTGAGGGTACGGCGTATCCGGGCTATTTCACGCCCGCTCGAGAGGTCAAGCGCAAAGCTGTAAACGAATGGATTCGCTCCGGCAAGGCGTTCGATGGTTTCATCGATTTCGAAAAGGCCGTACGCGACCCGAGCCATCCCGACCGGATGCTGCCGGCTTACGATAGCGGCGACCACCTGCATCCGAATGATGCCGGATACAACGCCATGGCCGCCGCAATCGACTTATCGCTATTTAAGTAAGCCGGCGCGCTAGTCCTTCGTCATCGTCAGACCGGTGACATTGGCTTCGGTATTGTGAGCGAAGCGAATTCCGTATATCCCGTCGGTGGACTTTAGCTTTCCAGCAGTCACCAGCGCGGACTTTTCGTAACTCGCAACGACTGTGCCGTTAATCGCGCAATCGACTTTGTTGCCTTTCACGGAAAGAGCGATCTCCTGCGTCACCGGCTGCCCTGGGCCTGCTGCCTTATGCACGGCGGCGTTCTCCTCGCCTCGCCGGCCGTTCATTTGAAACGGCTCCGGTCCGAATCCGCGCACAATGAATTCGCCATTGCCGTACGCGGCGCAGTAGAGATAGCTCTCCTGGTCGGTTCCCATGTCGTTGCCGGCGATGACAATGCCGTAAGGGTGCGGATGGGTGTTCAGGTTCATGTACTTCGGCTCCGTGAACGTCGCCTTCACCGTATAGTTGCCGGTCGCCTTGTTGGCCGGGTTCCAATAGGTTACCGCCGGGCCCGTCGTGACATGCAGGACGTTGCCTTCCTCGGAGAGCTTTGCATCTTTAATTGTTTGTCCCGCTTGCGCTGCGCGGGCATCGATCTTTCCAGTCCAACCGGGGACGGAGATGCCGCCGCCCGCGATGGAACGGGATGTTTCCATTTTGTCCATTTTTCCCTGGGCGAGGATCATCCCGGGGATGAGCATGACGATGGTAGCGGCGAGCGTGCAACCGTGGGCGAGACGCATAAAGGGTCCTTTCATGAAGACGATCGGCAGTCATGATTATATGTGTTTTCACATGGCCGGCCAAAGTTGAGCTTAAGCACAATCTCATTTGTTTAAATTCCTGGTATGCCGTGGGGGCGAGGCATGCCTCGCCCGCTCGACATTGAGGCCCGCGATCAGCTGAGCGTGGCCCGGATTTTCTTTGGCAGCTTGCCGATAACGAGATCGTACGAACGACGAATGATGAGCTCGATTTCGGCTGCGCTCATAGCATGCTCTGTTTCGAGAGCGATCCAGTGATTACGAGCAAGATAGGGTGCAGGCACAATGCCAGGGCGTTCCACCAGTTCGGCGAACACCTCGGGAGCGCACTTGCAGGACAACCAAACTTTTGCCGGCTCAAGTGCAACGATGGCGAATATCTTGCCGCCAACCTTGAAAACGAGATTGTCGCCCCACTGCACGGATTCGGTGGCGTGGGGCATTGACAGGCAATGGCGGCGAACCCAGTCGATTCTCAATTACCGGTCCTCCTCGTGATTTTACAAATTGCCGCAATGGAGCATTGGCACAGGCAGTCTGAAGCAAGTTTGTAATTGTGGCGCAGACACCTTTGTCTGCCGCGCCGAGACTCGTCTCGGCGCTTGGCGGAGACTTTGTCACACCCGCTACAACGCGGCTAGCACTTCCCGGTACAGATATTGCGCGCCTTCTACTCCATCCCAGGGTCCTTCTTCGTACTCCAACGCGAAAATGCCTGTGTAATTGGAGTTAACCATGATCCGGACATTCCGCTGAACGTCGGGATTTTTCCAGCGATTCCAGTATTTAGCGTGGACGTTGGTATGAGCGTACGGCGCCAGATCCTGAAGAGCATGAAACAGAAGATACTCATGCTCCCAGTTACAGAAGTCGGGAGATGCCTCGCAGAACGGATTATTTACTTCTTCGATGATGATCCGGATGTTGATCGGGTTAGCCGTTAGTCCCCAATGATTTTCCAGCGTCACCTTGACGCCGACTTTGCCGCCATGATCGGCCATTTCCTTGAATGACTCAATACAATTCGTTAGGTACTGTGCTAGCTCATCGTTCTTGGGATAGGAACTGGGGTCCGCGACTGGAGTTGGTGCGATCCTGGGACCGCCGCTGTTCACGCGCATCGACTTCGCGCCGAGCATAGCGGCGCCGTCTAGCCATTTTTTCGCTACTTCCACGCCGGCCTTGCGCGTGTCCGCATCCAGATCGCAGATATTTCGGGGAGCGTTGTTCGAGATATGGTGGCATTTCGTTCCTGTGGTTACCTGCTTGTTCGCCATCTTCTCCAGCCACTTTTTCCCCGAAGCGCTGGACGGATCGAACTCGGTGACGGTGTGGTCTTTTCCGTTATAACTGACGGTGCTCTTAACGTACATGCTGTCGTCGTCCACGTCGCCGAAGAGTCCGGAGAACAGGTCCATGTGATAAACGCCCGGAAAGGTCTTCTTGGTGAAGTCCGGAAAGTCCAGCATAGTGATCTCGCCATACTTCTTCTTCATCTGCTCCGAGGTCTCTTTTTCGGCGAGGAAATGGCCGCGAGTCTTGAAAATGTATCGGATTGGCCAGGAATTCGACGCGATACGGTCTAGCTTTTCTTTCTCCGTGAGAGGCCGGCCGGCGCCCGCATGAACAATGGATTCGGGAGCCGCCTGCTCGGCGGGCCTGGCCATCACGGCGGACGGCGAGAGCAACCCTGCCGCGAGGCCGGCTCCGGCGCCCTTGAGAAACCCTCGTCTATCGCGAACATTATCTTTGGGATTCATATCCTTAGAACATTACCTCATTCGCGAATCGGATGCGTTAATCGTTACTGCACAGGCGCGGTTAGCCTCGACATTTGGAAATCGGAAAGCCTCGCCTTCGGCCGGGATACTGGCAGGCACTCTACCCTAGGCAATCTGCTACTATCTCTTGTAGTAGAGCGCTTATGCCGAAACGTGACGGATCGCCAAACCGTATCGAGCTTCTCCAGGGAACACTCGATCTGTTGATCTTGCAAACACTTCAGTGGGGGGCACAACATGGCCACGGTATCGGGCAAGCGATTCGTATCAGTTCAAACGACGCCTTACAGATCGAGCATGGCTCCATCTACCCAGCTCTGCATCGTCTCGAAAGCCGCGGCTGGCTTGCCTCTGAATGGAAGATGTCGGAAGCAAACCGCCGAGCCAAATATTACAAGCTAACTCCTCAAGGCAAGAGGCAATTGATTGAGGAGCAAGCCAAATGGAAGCAACTTGTACGTGCCGTGGCGCGGACAACCAAACCCATCGAGGGCTGAGACATGTTTCGACGGCTTTTGCAAAAGCGCTTGCGCAAGCAGGAAGGAGTTTGAAGCTCATCTCGCGCTAGAATCGCAACTCCTGCGGGAACGCGGCTTCGATCGCGAACAGGCGGAATTGGTGGCACGCCGCTCGTTCGGCAATAAATCTCTCCTGGCGGAGAAGACGCGGGAAGCTTGGGTAAGCGTTTGGCTCGACCGTTTGCACCAGGACCTGCGGTATGCGGCCAGAACGCTGCTGCGTGGGCGTGCATTCACGGCGGCTGCCGTTCTTTCGATTGCGCTTGGGATCGGCGCGGGAACTGCGGTGTACAGTATTGCCGATACGGTTTTCCTGCGCCCGCTTCCCTACGAACATCCTGAGCAGTTGATGTGGGTGGCCGTTCATTTCCAGAAAATGAGAATGGAATTTCTTGGGTCGCCCGAATATGTTACATGGCCGCGTGATAACGATGATAATTGGCCTGCGCCATCAGTAATTCATATCAGCCATGGCCCTGCCGCAGTGCGAAGAATGCAAAGCGATCTATCGGGAGTTGCTGGAGTTTGTTGAGATCTCCCGCCAGAGCAAGCCTGGTCCCAACGCTACGCCTCAGCAGCTTGCCGCGTGGTTCGACCAACGCGATGCGGATGAGGAATTTAGTTTGCGAGTGCGCCCAGCGTTGTCAAACTTAGGCGCAGATTGACCGAACACCAAAAATTGACGGGACATACGATTCCGTTCACATTGCAGGGTGGGCTGAAACTCGCAGAGCTGAGAATTCGGAGCATGCCGACCGTTTCAACTCGCTTTATATTGTACGCGACAATAAGGTGTGGCGCGCGCGATTACAAGGGATCCCGAAACAATGCACGGCGTACCCGTGTTCCGAGGGACGCGAGTACCGATTCAAACTCTGTTTGATTACATAGAAGGCGGCGACACGCTGGAGAGCTTCTTGGAGGGGTTTCCAACGGTCTCCCGCGAACTGGCTATTGAGGCTCTCGAAGAAGCCAAGCAGCTGTTACTGGCACGCGCCTGATGCGGCTTCTGATCGACGAATGTGCTTCTGATCGACGAATGTATCGATGCTAAACCGCGCTGTGCGCTATCAGGCGCAGCACAGGAATCTGATCCAAAATCCGATCGGCGATTTCGCGTTTGGGAGCCGGACCGATATGCACCGGATCGGCGGATCGCGTAATTAGTGTGACCTCGTTGTAGTCCGATTCGAAGCCGACGCCTTCCCGGCCGACGAGGTTTGCGACGACCATGTCGCAATTTTTGGTTTCTAGCTTACGGCGCGCCTCTTGCGCCAGGTGCTCCGTTTCAGCGGCGAACCCGATCAGCAATCGGTCGCCCTTCTTCCGTCCGGCTTCGGCGAGGATGTCCGGAGTCGGGTCGAGTTCCACGGAAAGCCGCGCCGCGGTTTTCTTCATCTTTTGCTGCGAGACGTGCTCAAGGTGGTAGTCACCCACCGCCGCGCTCTTGACGATGATGGTCGCTTCTTCGAGCCGGCGTAGAACCGCCTCCCGCATTTCTCGGGCGGTACGCACGTGCTCCACCGTGATGCCCGCTGGCGCCGGAATCGAGACGGGGCCGGAGACCAGAATCACCTTGGCCCCGCGGTCTCTTGCGGCTTCGGCGATTGCGTAACCCATCTTGCCGCTCGAACGGTTCGTAATGTAGCGCACCGGATCGAGCGGTTCCTGCGTCGGCCCCGCCGTTACCAGTACAGTGTCGCCCGAGAGGTCGGTTCGCCTGCGCGAAATAAAGTCGACGGCTGCGGCGATTCGCTCCGGATCGGCGAGCCGGCCAGGACCGGTTGTGCCGCACGCAAGCCAGCCTTCATCGGGATCGACGAAGCGATGGCCGCGCTCGCGCAGCAGCGCTAGATTTGCCTGCGTTGCGGAATGGTTCCACATGTTACTGTTCATCGCGGGCGCCAGCACCACGGGGCCGGTGAATGCGAGATATAGAGTGGTGAGAAAGTCGGTAGCTAGTCCGTGAGCGAATTTCGCGAGCAGGTCGGCGGTTGCCGGCGCAACCAAGAGCAAATCGTTCTCCTGGGCAACGCCGATATGTTCTACCGCGCTTGTCAGAGTTCCGGCGGAGTCGCTTTCGGAAGCAAACAGGCTCGTAATGACTTTGTGGCCGGTGAGCGCCGCGAATGTCAGGGGCGTGATGAACTGGCGCCCGGCATCCGTAAGCACCACCTGGACGTCGTCGCCGCGCTTTGCGAGCGCCCGCACCAATTCCGCGGATTTGTAAGCCGCGATGCCCCCGCCCACGCCCAGGACGATCCGCATGCCGGTGCTCGAGCGCCTATTCGGTGACGGTCTCGCCGTCCCGGGCCGTGTCGGTGTAGGGGACCAGGCCGCGCCGCACTTCTTCCATGCCCAACACCGTGGGCTTCTTGTTGGTGGCCGGCAAGACGCTCCGCTGGCCGCCCTGAAGCTGTCGCGCTCGCTTTGCCGCCACGATGATGAAGCGGTACGTGCTGAACTCCGGGTCGTCCGGGATGGAGTATGTGGAGTTAGGTCTTGGTCTGCTCTGCATTGCGAAATTCATTCCTTCTTAAAACAAGCTTGGCGGCTTTTGTTCGAAAGACGCCAGTATGGGCCGTATTTGATCTTCCATCCGGATTCGTCGCACCCGCTCGGCCCTGATGATTGAAACGAGTGTATCCACCGATTCATCTACGCGGTAGTTCACCAGCACATAATCGTACTGCTTATAATTCCGGATCTCTTCGGCCGCATCGCGCAACCGCCGTTGGATCACTTCCTCGGCGTCTTCCGATCTCGTGCGCAGCCTCTGTTCAAGAATGTCCCGGGAAGGAGCCAGCACGAATATCGAAACAGCTTCGGGAAGCTTATCTTTTAATTGTCTCGCACCCTGGACGTCGATGTCGAGCACCAGGTCCATACCCTCCTGCCGGGATTGCTCGTATATCTTGCGGCTGGTTCCGTAATAGTTGCCGAAAACCTCGGCGTACTCCAGAAACTCGCCTGCGTCGATTCTGGCCTCGAACTCCGGGCGGGAGATGTAAATATAATTCTCACCGGGCTTCTCTCTGCCGCGCGGCTTCCGCGTCGTGTACGACACGGAGAAGCGCAGACGCTGATCCCGCTGCACCAGTCGCGATACCAGCGTCGATTTGCCCGATCCCGACGGCGCGGAAATGATGAATACCGTGGTCACTCTGGTTTCTGCATGCTCCTTATTCGAGATTCAACGACTGCTCGCGTATTTTCTCGATATTTGCCTTGGTTGCGAGCGCAAGATCGGTGAGAGTGAGGCCGGCCTCGCCGATGCCGGACGTTTTCGATAGAACGGTATTGGTCTCGCGATTCATCTCCTGCAGCAGGAAATCCAGGCGTTTGCCAACCTCTCCCCCGGCGTCGAGCAGTTCCGTCAATTGCGCCGTGTGAATTTCGAGCCGCGACAGTTCTTCCTCGACGTCGGAGCGGTCCGTCAGCATTGCGGCCTCTTCGGCGAGGCGGCGCTGGTCGATTCCCGTGGCGCCCAGCAGTTCCTGTAGGCGTTCGGCAAGGCGGCGCTGGAAATGCGGCAGCGCTTCGGCGCGGATTTCTTTCATTCGCCGGGTCTGTCGCCGAATCGCTTCGACCTCCGCGCGGAACAGTTCCCGCAACTGGGCGCCTTCACGCTCGCGGAACGCGTTCAACTCCGCGGCACAAGCAGCCATTGCCGCCAGCACTTTCGGTTCGAAGGCGCTTTCCACGCTGTTGACTTCGCTTTCGGCGGCAAAGGCGCCGGGCATGCGAAGAGCCGTGTTCAGATCCGGCTGGCCTTTCAGCTCGAATTCGGCTGCTGCCTGGCGGAATGCCGCGACGTAATCGGCAATGAGTTGCCGGTTGTACCCGGCCTTGGAAGTTGCGTCACCGCGGACCAGCGATATGCGGACCTCGACGTGCCCGCGGCTGATGTGTTGCTTCAGCGCGGAACGGATCGCGTTCTCGAAGGCCGCGAACTCCCCGTTCAGGAAGAAATGGAAATCGAGCCCGCGGTGATTCACGCTACGCAGGCTGACGGTCAATTCACCGAGCGGAGTCTCGTGGCGTATGCGGGCGTAACCGGTCATGCTGCGGACCGGGTGGTTTTGAGCTTTTGCTTCGATCATCTTTGAGTGAGAGCCGGGAAGAGTTGTCAGGCTTCGGCTCCCGCGTCGACGTGTTGCAGTTCGTGTAACCGCTGATAGATGCCGCGAGCAGCCATCAACTCGTCGTGGGTGCCGGCCTCCGCGATCCGCCCGGCATCGATCACAACAATTTTATCGGCGCGCCGGATAGTCGAAAGGCGATGGGCAATCACAATTACCGTGCGGTGCTGCATGAGTGCGGCGAGCGCAATCTGCACCAGTCGCTCCGAACCGGTATCGAGCTGGGACGTTGCTTCGTCGAGGATCAGGATGGGCGCATCCTTCAAGAGTGCTCGGGCAATGGCGATTCGCTGCCGCTGGCCGCCGCTCAATTTCAATCCGCGCTCACCGATGACTGTCTGGTAGCCCTTGTCGAGGGTGAGGATAAACTCATCGGCGAGAGCTGTCTTCGCAGCGCTCAGGACGTCTTCTTCACGGGCATACGGGCGGCCGTAGGCAATGTTGTTGAAGATCGTATCGTTAAACAGGAAAGTATCCTGGGCGACGATGCTTATCTTGTCGCGCAAGGTAGATAGGCGCAGGTCGCGAACGTCTTTTCCGTCCAGTGTGACGGCTCCGGCGGTCACGTCGTAAAAGCGCGGCACCAGTGCCGCCAGCGTGGATTTGCCCGCGCCGCTTGGTCCGACAATCGCGACCACCTCGCCATAGTTAACGTCGAGGTTGATGTTGTGCAGAACCGCGCGATCCGGCGCCGTCGGGTAAGAGAAGCCGACGTTCTCGAAACGGATCGCCTCCTCGAATTTGGACAATCGTTCCGGCGTGAGCTTCTCGACGATTCCCTGACGGTAATCGAGATACTCAAATACGCGTATGGAAGCGCCCAGAGCTTGTTGAAAGATATTGTGAATGCCGGTGAGCCGCTTGATCGGCTCATAGACCATCAGCAGCGCGATTACGAATGTTGTGAAACTGCCGGCGCTCATGGTGCCAGCTTTCACCTGAATGCGCGCGTAAGTCAGCAGAAGAACGATCGTCATCGCGCCGAAGAGCTCGATAAGGGGCGATGCCAGCGCCTGTTGCGCGATGTATCGAAGATTGCCCGAACGAAGCTTGCGATTGATTAGACGAAAGCGGTTGGATTCGAAGTCCTCGGCGCCGAAGCTCTTTACCACGGTGTGCCCTGTGATCGACTCCTGCAAAATCTGGTTGAGATCGGCGGCGCGATCCTGCGCATACCGCGTAGTCCGGCGGATGCGGCGGCCGAGTTTGGCCGTTAAACCCGCCACCACGGGGAAAATTCCCAAGCTGATGAGCGACAGGCGCCAGTCGATCGAGATCATCGCGATCAGCAGCGCGATCAATGTGAATAACTGGCGCAGCCAGTCGGCCAGCATGGTCGAGACAGCTTCCTGGATCTTTTCGGCATCGTTCATGATGGACGACATGATGCGGCCCGTGGTCTGGTTCTCGAAGAAGTGCGCATCCTGCCGCAGCACGTGATCGAACACCGCCTGGCGCAGGTCCATAATGGCGCTCAACCCGACCAGGTTGATGAGATAGTTGCCGAGATAATCGCAAATACCCTTCGCAATGAAACACAACAGAATGCCACAAGCGACCATCGTCCAGATGTTATGCACGCCGGGCGGCACGATGGAACTGAGCAGGAGCCGCTTATCCAGAGGTTTGAAGTAGAACAAAACCACCGGCGCATCGGAGGTGTGGGGTTGCAGAACACGATCGAAGATCACCGGAATGATCTTGATGAGCAGGCCCTGGGATGCGCCGACGATCGCCATCAGGATGATGGACGCCAGCAGCGCCGGCGTGTACGGCCGGGCAAAACGCAACAGGCGGTAAAGCTCTTTCAAGCGTGCGCCTCTTCCAGACTGCGTAGCCGGTCAAGCGCAGCGATCGCGCGAGAGACTGGAATGTGTTGGAGGCCATCGGGCGCGACAATAATTTCCGATTCAGTCTGCCACGGCCCCCAGATGGCGGGCTTCGACGGGCCGAACAGAACGACGCTCGGCACGCTGAAGGCTGCCGCCATGTGCGCTGGTCCACTGTCGTTCCCTACAAACAGCGTGGCCTTCGAGATGAGCGCCTTCACGCGATCGAGCGGCTCACGAAAAACTCGGTATTCGAAGAACGGGCTGGCGTCATCGCCGGGCCCCGCGAGGAACACGGGTTCGACATTCCAAAGCTTAAGATAGCGGGCCAGTTCGCAAAAACGTTGGGTGGGCCACGTCTTTTCGGGAGATGACGCGAATGGATGCAGGACCGCGTAGCGTCCGGCCATGGGCGATTCACCGGCGTGTAATTGCGCCCGTGGAATGTCCGTCACCGGCACTCCCAGCGCGAAGAAGGCCGAAGCCAGATGCTCCGCCGTATGGACGGTGCGATGCACTCCGAGGATGTTCTGCGCGCGGCCGATCTTGATGTTATAAGCGAATGTGAAGTTATGGTGGATGAAGCCCGCCCGCCACTTGGCCCCGCTCATAAGCGTCAGCCAAAGGCTGCGCGTGCCTCCGTGAAGATTAACACAAAGCGTTGGAAGCCATGCGCGTACAGCCGTCCAATACGGGGGAAGAATCCTCGCAATGGCGGGATTTCCCGCGAACACGGGCGCAAACGGGGGTTCAGCGACGACCGCGATCTCGACATCCGGGCGGGCCTGTTTCAGCAGTGCAAGCCCTGGGGTTGTCAGGACACAATCGCCCATCGAGCGCAGCCGTACAACGCATACGCGCGCGCCCTCAGGCAATTGATCAAGCACCGTCATCGGTCAGTCTTCCACGGTTGCTTCGTCCACCAGCATAATCGGGATATCGTCCCTAACCGGGTAGACGCGTTTGCATTTAACGCATTTCAAGCCGCTTCCGTCCGGTTTGAGTTCCACGGTTTCCTTGCAGACCGGGCAAACCAGAATGTCAAGCAGTTCCTTGGAGATAGGCATGCAACTCTATAGTTTAACAAGGTTGCGGAACGTTTCGCCGCTTCTTTCACGGGACTCCGGCGGCGCAATCATACTACAACGGTTGCGCTGGCGGCGCTTCGCTCAGAGTGGGATCTCGAAGTAAAGCAGTTCCTTGCCTGAAGGGCGCTCATAAATGCCGCTGACGTAGAGGTGCATGCCGGGTTCGCTGGCGGCGCGGAAATAGAAAAATCCGCTTGCCTTATCGCCGGCGGGCAGCATCCTGGCCGCAAACGCGCGGCTAACGATTTCCGGAACGTTGAGCGGATTCTTGTGGCCGCGCGACAGTGGCGATTTCCGCCCGATCGTGGGTTGATTTACCGGAACGGCGATGAAGGGAACTTCCGACGCCGTTAGTGGAATGATGCTGTGTGAGTCGGCGCCTTCCAGTTTTACTTCCAGATTTTGCAGATCCAACGATTGCTTGCGGTCGTTCTGAATCACCAGCAAAACCGGCAGGACGCCGTAACGGTTCAGGTCGGCTTTCTTGCCGAATATGGGTTTCGTGGCGTCGAGATTATCGAAATACCGGGCGCCGATAGTGACCCCATTATTCGCCTGGTGATGGTATTGGTCCGGAGGTCCGGGATGGAAATCTTTCTCGGGTTTGGCCGCGAAAGCCAACGCTATACTCATAAACACGAGTCCTGTCTTTGGAAGTGTGCCCATTCTCTTTCCTTATCGTGTAGTACAGCTCGTTTCGCTTCCTTTCGTCATTCTCTACTTCGCGACGCGGCTTCTCAGCCGCTGTGCCTACTGGAGTCATTTCGGTGAACGCCTGGGATTCCTTCCCAGATCCTTCAAACGGACGGCGCCGGGTTCCATCTGGTTGCACGCCGTTTCCGCCGGAGAGATTGCAACGGTAGTGCCGCTGATCCAGCGAATCCGCGCCGGCGACCCGCGCGTGGCCATTTTCGTTTCAACCACCACCCTTGCAGGACGAAGCGCGGCGGATAAGCGGCTTCGCGAACTAGCGGATGGCGTCTTCTTCTGCCCCCTCGATTATCCATCCTGCATCCGGCGAGCATTGAACGCGATCAAGCCGTCCATGGTAATGATTCTCGAAACCGAAATTTGGCCGAGCCTCTATGCCGAAAGTAAGCGTTTCGGTGCTTGCCTGATCTTAGTAAATGCGCGCATCTCTAGTAAATCCTGGCCTCAATACGCTGCGATGAAATGGTTCTTCGCGCCGGTTTTGCGGCTGGCCGATGCTGTGTTTCCACAGAGTATCGCCGATCGCGACCGGTACTATCAGTTGGGCGTTGCACCCGCAAAGCTGCACACTGCTGGAAACTTGAAATACGATGCATCCAGCACCGTGCCGGCGGCATTTCTGCCGGCGTTCGATGCACGGCAAATCTGGATTGCGGCGAGCACAGTTGGCCCTGGCGATTCGCGTCATTACAAGCACGATGTCGATGAAGACGATATCGTGCTGGATGCCTTTCAAAAGCTGTCGGAAGGATTCCCGGAACTGTTGCTGATTCTTGCGCCGCGGCAACCCGCACGCTTCGAGGCTGTCGCGCGCAAGCTTCGCGACCGCGGCATTTCCTTTGTCCGGAGGACCGCGACTCAGAACCAGTTCCATCCTTCGCTGCGCCTTCCGGGCGTGCTGCTGCTCGACACAATCGGGGAATTGAGCGGCGCATTCTCGATGGCCGACGTGGTGTTCGTTGGCGGGTCAATCGCCCCGCGCGGCGGCCACAACATTCTAGAGCCTGCCGCCTGCGGCGTTCCGATTGTCACCGGTAAGCACATGGAGAACTTCGAGGCAATCGCTCGCGACTTTGCCGGTGGCGGCGCGCTCATGCAGGTGGAGAGCCGCGATGACCTGGCGCCCGCCATCTCCCAACTACTTCACGACACCGCGACTGCGGAAACAATGGGCCGGCGCGCTCAGCAAATCATCGGCCAGCAGCAGGGCGCCGCTGAACGCGTGATGGAGAGAGTGTGGCCTATGTACTGGGCCGCCAGCATGAAGGTTTCGCCCGGGATACTCGCGCGGCTAGTGCTGGCGCCGCTGGCGGGACTCTGGGAAGCGGGGAGTCTTCTGAAGCGGCGGCGGGATCTGGCGCGGCAGCAACATCTGCCGGTCCCGGTGATCAGCATAGGAGGCATCACGGTGGGCGGGGCAGGGAAAACGCCATTCACCAACTACCTGACGAGATGCCTGCGGCTGCGGGGCTACCATCCGGCTGTGCTGACGCGCGGATATCGCCGGGCAACGCCCGCGAAAAATATTATCATCCCCGCCGGCGCCGGCGTCTCGCCCGCGTTAACGGGAGATGAGGCGCAGATCTTTTTACGTGCTGGTATCTGCCCGATCGGCATCGGCGCAAATCGGGCGGAAACCGGCCGGCTGCTGCTTGAGCACTTTCCGGCAGATATTTTCGTGCTCGACGATGGGTTCCAGCATGCCAGGTTACACCGGGATATCGATATT
Source organism: Bryobacterales bacterium KBS 96 (assembly GCA_000381625.1). Taxonomy (GTDB): domain Bacteria; phylum Acidobacteriota; class Terriglobia; order Bryobacterales; family Bryobacteraceae; genus KBS-96. The sequence continues at coordinate 1,684,511 of KB906767.1, read as the reverse complement.
GTCATGATCGATGGCTTGATGCCATTCGGGCGCGGGTTCCTGGTTCCGTTGGGTCGTTTACGGGAACCTGTGGAGGCGCTGGGTCGGGCCGACGTGTTGATTGTGTCGCGTGCCGATCACGATCCGCGGTTCGAACACTTGCGGAAGGAGTTGCGCCGGTTCAATCAAGTTGCGCCTATTTTCCGCGTGCGAACACGGCCGCGGCAATGGCGGCTTTACTCGAAACGGCAAGTTGTCGATGATCTTCCGGCAAAGAAGGTCGGCGCCTTCTGCGCTTTGGGCAATCCACAAGCGTTTTGGAACACCTTGGATGGGATAGGGCTCAATGTGGTGTTCCATTGGAGCTTTCCGGATCACCATGTTTATCAGCAGTTGGAACTGAGGCGCATCGCTTCTCAGGCGCTCCGGGCGGGAGCGGAAATGCTGGTGACGACAGAGAAGGACAGGATTAATTTCCCGCGCGATTTTGCGTCGTCGCTGGCGCCGCTGGATGTCGCGTGGCTCGAGATCGAAAATACTGTCGACGATGAAGAAGAACTGCTGTCTTGGATTGAATCGGCGCTTTCGGCGCGATTCGCGAAAATTCGATATTAGAACTCGCTCGCTAATGAGAAGCGGCCACATATCGAAAATTCAAGAGTTATCGCCTTTGCCAATCTGTTCCAGGGTGATGGTCGCCGAAACCAACCAATTGCGCTATTCCTCATGAACACGCCGATCGGTTTTGCTGATTTCGATGGACAATGAGAGACTCTGAATTCGCAGACTACCAGACAGTTCGGTCGTGTCCGTGGGCTCTTGCTTCCTCGATGTTAGTTTTCGAAATCGATGCGTTCCGGGCATAACATCGGCAAAGATGTTTGCCGACTGACGCATAATCCGACGGCATAGCGACCGGCTATGGCGCGTGCCCTCCGAGAATTCTCATCCTCTTTGGCAGGTTGAAATTACATCAAACACTGTCAATTGTGTCCGGCTATCGTGGGAAGAGGGAGAACGTCTTTGAGCGAGCAGAGCATGGCCCTGGGTACCGGGTTGAAGCCGGCCGAACTTCGCAATCAGTTGCAGGGATCCAGTAACGCAGACATGAGGCGTAGGCGCACAATTGTGGGCCTGTCTTTATTCGGAATGGCGAATATGGCGATCGTAAGCCTGTTGCAAACCGGCATCGTGAAGCATCTTCCCGATCCGCCTTCCGGCAGCTTTGACTCGGACAAGGTCAATTCATCCGACACCGCTTATCGGCTAGGAACTCCGGATGGAACGCTCAGCATTGCAGGTTTAGCCGCGAACTTGCCCCTCGCTGGTTTCGGCGGCGACTCTCGATTTGAGACTATTCCGTACGTTCCAATCGCAGCCAGCCTAAAGTCAGCCGCGGAGGCGATAGCGGCAGGCTGGTACTTCTATCAAATGCCCACAAAGGAAAAGAAGTGGTGTGCTTACTGCATTGGGGGCGCGATTGCGAATTTCGGCATTTTTGCGCTGACCCTACCTGAGGCTCTGAAAGCGATCAAATTTCTTCGCTCGAAATGACCTTTGCCTCTACATTGCGGCAGCACGGATTTGACGGTCTGCGCCGCGCCTCGATCGAAACTCTGCAGGTCAATGTAGGCAAAATTTGCAATCAGGCTTGTCATCACTGTCACGTGGAAGCGGGGCCGAAGCGGATTGAGAGCATGACACAGGAAACTGCGAAGCGAGTGCTTCAACTGCTGCAAAGCACACCTGAAGTGCAGACCGTGGACATAACAGGCGGAGCCCCGGAGTTGAATCCGAATTTCCGTGCACTCGTGCAAGGCAGCCGCGTTCTCCAGAAGCGAGTTATCGACCGTTGCAATCTGACAGTCTTGCTGGAACCTGGGTTCGAGGATTTAGCGGAATTCCTCCGTGCGCAAGGGGTACACATTATTGCAAGCTTGCCCTGTTACACGGCCGAAAACGTAGATAGGCAACGCGGCCGCGGCGTCTTCGATCGGAGCATCCAGGCACTGCGACTTTTGAATCGGTTGGGCTACGGCCAAGCGGGGTCTGATCTGCGTCTGGATCTCGTGTTTAATCCAGTAGGCGCTACGCTTTGTCCTCCGCAGGAAGCGTTGGAATTTGACTACAAGCGACGCTTGCGAGAAGACTTCGGAATCGAATTCGGCCGCTTGCTGACCATCACGAACATGCCGATTCGCCGGTTTTCAGATTATCTGGTGCGTATCGGCAAAGAGGAGTCGTACCGCAACCTTCTAGAGGATAACTTCAATCCGGCGACGTTGGAGTACGTGATGTGCCGCAGATTGATTAGCGTCTCCTGGGATGGGCGACTCTATGATTGCGACTTCAATCAGATGTTGGAACTGCCCACTCCCGGGCGCCTCTCTATCTGGGACATGGATTCGTTCCGCCCGGCGGCGGGCAAGGCGATTCAACTGGGCGACCACTGCTTCGGTTGTACTGCCGGCGCGGGGTCGAGCTGTGGTGGCCAACTGCGTAGCTCGGCAGCAACCTGAACTGGGATTGCAATCGTCGGTTGCCGCGGAAGCGGACCTCTTGCGAGGCACGGCCGGAGGTGCGGAGTTGCCATTTCTATCGCGAGTGATACCCAGGAATGTTTACTTCGATAGTATCGGCAGCATGCGTTAGTTAACTTGAGACAAGGGCTTGTAAGAAGCTTCCAGTTGTGAGAACTTGTGACCGGAATTCCTGTCTGTGTTTTCGCTAAGCCTCCGATTCCCGGGCGTGTTAAAACGCGTCTCGCGTGTTTCCTCGGCCAGGTTGAGGCTGCTCGATTGGCTTCCGCCATGTTGTGCGACGTGTGGTCTGTTGTGCATAATGTGGCAGGAGTTTTTCCGGTGCTCGCTGCCGCGGAATCCGGCTCGTTTCCTCTTGATGTCCCGAGCGAAAGGGTTTGGTTGCAGCAATGTGGCGATCTGGGCTGGCGAATTGAAGGCATCTTGCGGTGTGGGCTGCAGGCGGCGCCGGCCGCCATTGCGCTAGGCGCAGACTCACCTCTTCTTACAGCGGGTCACCTGGACGAAGCCATCGAATGTCTTAACAGAAAAGACGCGGTTCTCGGCCCATCGGACGATGGGGGGTTTTACCTGTTGGGAGTACACGATTGCCCTTCCGGTGTTCTTGCAGATCTACCTTGGAGCAGCGAAGAAACTTATCGAGGAACAGCGCAGCGCCTAAAGGCGCGAGGCATGAGAGTAGGAACAATTAGAAGTCTATTCGATGTAGATACGTTTGCGGATCTCGAACGGCTACGAAGCCAGTTGGATCTTCTGCCTCTGACCATTGCGCCTCAAACACGCAAATGGTTTGATGAGACTTCATGGTCAGCATCATCGTTCCAGCGCTGAATGAAGCTTCACAAATTCGGACGACGCTTGAAGCCCTTCAGGCGCTCGAAGGAGAGAAGGAGATTCTGGTCGTCGACGGCGGCAGTGAGGATGCGACAGTTGCGGTGGCCCAGGAGTCGGGAGTGGTTGTACTGCCGAGCGCTCGTGGCCGGGGCCTTCAGCAACATACAGGAGCGCTCAAGGCTCGCGGCAACATTCTGTGGTTTGTGCATGCAGATACAATCCCACCCACGCATGCCTTGGCCGACATTGTCGCTGCATTGAGCGATCCTTCTGTTGCGGGCGGAAATTTCGGACTCACATTCGATGGTGCGTCTCGAGCGGCGCGGCAGCTTACCGCGATTTATCCCATCTTGCGTTTGCTGAATCTCTGTTACGGGGATTCCGGCATTTTCGTTCGCCGAACGATCTACGACGCCATTGGCGGCTTCCGATCGTTTGCGCTGTTTGAAGACTTGGATCTATTACAGCGCCTCCGAAGAGCCGGACGATTCGTGCATCTCAAAAGCCGCATCATGACTTCATCGCGGCGTTTTGAGAATAAGAATTTCGCTCTGATGTGGATGCACTGGACGGTTTTGCAGGTTCTGTATTGGGGCGGCGTGTCTCCCAACCTACTCGCGCGCTGGTATCGTCACGCGCGGCGCGCAACTGGCTAAGCAAGTGCATCGAACGATTGCCTGACCTGCACTTGATTATATTCAGGTGGTTCGCCTGGAATATGAAATGGGAAGAGCAAAGCCTTACAAATCGTGTCTTCCGACCCTCCGAGAAATCCGCGAACGCCGAGTGTAAGAGTATGCTGCGGCGTCTCGGTCCGCAAGGTGGCGTGAAGCAGATCCCAAATGCTAAATCCGCTCGACCAGTTCGAATTCACCTCTTCTGGCGCGATGGAGTGATGGATGCCGTGGAGGCGCGGCGTAATTACGATGCGCGCTATTCTCCGCTCCAAAGCGAGTGGCAGGCGTACGTTCGAATGATGGAAGAGAATGCAGAGAAATAGGAAGACTTGCCAGAAGGCCACGGTTGTAGGCGTGGGGCCGATGACGATAATCTGCGCTGCCCGGAAAGCGACTGAAATCGTGATCTCGCCGAAGTGAAAACGGAGAGCCGTTGTGGCGTCCATCTCCTGGTCGAGGTGGTGGACTTGGTGAAATCGCCACAGAAAGGGAACACGGTGCGTTAAGAAATGCCACCAGTAAAGCGTGTAATCGAGCAGAAGGATGCCTACAGCGCCGGCGACAACGGGCGGCAAAGGCAAACGGCGTAGGATACCCCACTTCTTGCGCTGCGCCAACTCTGCCAGCTTGAACGCGATCGGCAATTCCAAAGCCTGCATTACGCCACCTGCGGGAACTGCTATCACGAGGTTGCGAACGTCACGCCGCAGCTTACTCGTATGAACGGCGCGCAGTGCGCGTCTGTTCTCAAGCCAGACAAGACCGGCGATCCACGTTCCGATGATGATGCCGCGAACCGAGTTTGGAATGGGATTTTTCATGGCGCTTGAAATTAGACGTGACTAACTCCAATCTCGAATCGAAATTCCGTATGCCACTGCAAGCAAACCAGCCAAGATTGGGAACGCTGCGGCCGCGCTCGCCAGCCGTATTGTGACAGGCAGCACACCGGGGCGGCTTGAACGGCCATGACAGCCGCAACGCCGCGTGGAATCCGGTGCGATCATGAACTCACCAGGCTGAGCAGATATTGGCAGCGCTCACTGGTCACAATGGCCCCGATGCGAATCCGATCGTTCGCGCCCGGAATACGGCTATACGAGGCGGCCGTGGCAAGGGCGGCGCGCATGAAGATACGCCGATTCGTTTTGCTGATTTCGACGGACGTTGACAGACTCTGAATTCGCAGACTAGCAGACGGTCCGGTCGTGTGTCCGGTGCCTTCAAAAATATCGCGCATGTCTGCACAAGCATTAACTCAGCGCTGGGCCGGCAGAAATGCCTTTCCGAGTGGCCGACCGAAGTTGGGCAACGAGATCACGTTTCTCAGGACCTATCATGGTCATTGCAGGTTAATGATTACCAAACGGAGAACTGTATGGCAAACACACAGGCAGTCATAGCCGGCGTCTACGCTGCGTTCAACCAACGGAACATCGATGGTGCATTGGCGCTGATGAGTGAAAGCGTCAGCTGGCCCAAAGCATCGGAAGGCGGACGTGTCGTAGGCAAACAAGAGATTCGTGCCTACTGGAGCCGGCAGTGGAAAGAATTTGATCCCCACGTCACGCCAATCGAGGTGATCGACCGCGGAGCGGGCAAGATCGATGTCAGAGTCCGTCAGCTCGTAAAGAGCCTTGGTGGCGATGTGCTCTCAGATAGCGAGGTCTGGCATTTCTATACCACCAGAGACGCTCTAATCGAACGGATGGACCTCGAAGAAAGCGGAGCAGATTCCGGGCAGAGCCCGTCCTCAGCATTCTTCCATCACTAGGCGTAGGCAGATAGCTGGTCCGACCTGCGTATACGTCTTGGCGGGTCGGAGGCGGCCTCGATCCTTCGATCGTTTAGTGCCCGGACGGACGACCCCTGACATTGGAACTATTCGGAAACAATTACGCGCGCCGAGTGAAGGTCCGCGCTCGCGAGTCTGGCGACCACATGGGGCGTGATTCATCGCGGCAATAGCTGTCGCCATGCGAGTTGTGATTTCGGTCGCAGGTCGGCAATCAAGAAGCGCCTCGCTCCGTGGTGGCGGAGTATGATAACTCAACGAAGCCGTTCTTGTACGCGACCACGTTCTTCAAATCCCACCTCTCTTCCTTCAGAGAGCCACCGAATAGCCGCAGTCCGTCACCCAATAGGATAGGAGCTATAGTCAACCTAATTTCGTCCACCAAGCCGAATTCGAGAAAACGCTGGGACAACATCGCCCCGCCCACGAGCCAAATGTTTCGATATCGAGGTGCGAGTTTCTCATCAAGCAGTGCCTTGAGATCGCCCGAGTAGAACTCGACACTCTTCCTGGTCGACGGCAATTTCCTTCCTGTTACTACTACGGCCGGAGTATCGCCATATGGCCAGCCCAGTTCAAGTGCATGTTCATACGTGCGAGAACCGAGCACGTAACAGTCTATGGCTTTGACGAAAGCCGCGGCTTCTTCCTCCGAAACGGAAACTCCAGGTTCATAGATGCTTCCATTGGCATCCAGCCAGGAGACACTGTTATCCTTCCTCGCGATGAACCCATCAAGGCTTAAAACCACGTGCAACGTTACTCTTGATACTGTTGCATTTCCGTGGCTCGACATAATTCCTCCTGGGTACTGAAAACAGCGAGAGCACCGAATAAGTGGCCCTTGAGCTCAGGCGTCGACATCAAATAGTTATTATCCAAGGGCGAGTCGGACAATGGCCTCAATATGAATGGTTGCGCAGTCGATCAACGGGAATTCGGACGTCTGCTGATTGTAGACCAATGCAAGATCGGTGCCCCCCAACATGATGGCTTGAGCGCCGTCGTTGAGCAGTCGCCTGCTAACCCTATCGAACACTGATCGTTGAGCTTCATTCGCAACGCCGGAGGCAGCCATCGCGACATAGGCGTCATGTACATCGATCAGGTCTCGTCCACTCGGCGGAATGATGGTAGCAGTCGTTAGGCCTCCATAAAAGCGTGTTTCCATCACAGTTCGCGTTCCGAGAATGCCGAGCCGGTTAAAGACAGTCGCGGCTACTGCTCGGTTGACTTCAGTGATCATGTCGACAGCGGGGAGCGGCGATTTTGCTTTGAATGAGTCAATGCAGAAGTGTCCTGCTATTGAAGTAATCGCAACAAAGTTCGCACCGGCCGCAGCCAGCCGGCTTGCCAACCCGGCAAATATTTCGGCCTGCGCCGTTTTGTCGTTGCGGCCAAGATTGTCTACAAGCGTCGGTGTGTCGGCATGGGCAATCGTCAACTCCAGCGGCGAGCGCCTGGCTGCGAATGTCGCTATCAAGCGTCGGTAATAGAAGTCCGTAGCTGCGGGACCGATCCCTCCAATAAGGCCGATTTGCATGATTTCATTTTCCTAATCTCTCGCGACGATGCAAGGCGTTAGGAGAATTGAGCGGTTCGTTCAGGTGGGTTAGGCGCCAATTGGCTTCGACTGGTTGAGACTCGGAAAGTGTCCGTCAGATACTGAACGACAAGTCGGCTTGCATCGGCTAAGCTCCAGAGGGCGCGCCGCTTGGAATCGATTCCGAGGACTGTTTAAGCATCTCGCTTGTCGTGTTTCTTATCGGTCTCCGGCGACTCAGAAGTCAATGCGCCCACTGAACTGGAGGCGCCGCATCTGATATTGCGAAGCAAGGCCCGTAATCTGGCCCGCAAATTGATCGGTTACATTCGAGTTCGGCATGCCCAGATTGGTGTGGTTGAACGCATTCACGGCATCCGTTCGCAGCGTAAATCTCACGCGCTCGGTGAAGGCAAAGCTCTTGGCGAGCGAGAGATCCTGATTGATGAAATGCGGACCGTAGAGCGAATTCACGGGATAGTTGCCGAATGAATTCTGGGCGGGCAACAGAAACGTAGAGCCTAGTCCGCCAACGAACCATTGGTTGCGGTTGCCCACCGCGCCTTTGTAGGGATCGCCGCTCCCAAGGTCCGGGCGGTCGTTGGGGCCGACATCCGGACGGGAATAATCGGACGGGAATGTGCCAATTGCCGGCGTAAACGGCAGCCCGCTATAGAACGTGGTGATGCCGCTCACGTTCCATCCGCCGAGTGCGAAGTCGACGAATCTGTTCATGTTGGCGCCCCATTTGCGGCCACGGCCGAACGGAATATCAAAACTCTGCGACAACGTGAGTTGGTGATGCGCAATGTAATCCTGATTGCCCCAGCCAAGCGCCCGGTCATACAAGAACGTGTATGAGTTGGCGCTTCCATAACCATCGCCTTGAGCTACCTGATAGGTATAGCTGCCCTGAAGCGTGTAACCGGCGAGCTGACGCACTTTGACGCTGGCTTGAAAAGAGTCGTATCGGTTGTTCGCGCAATTGCAGTAATCGTCAATCGATTGGGTCCAGCCATAATTCGCATAGAACGGCCTGCCGTCGTTTACGTTCGGATTGCCTGGGAGGAATAGGGGCGTGTTTCTGTCGAAGCTTGGCCCGCTCGCGAGCAGCACGTGCCGTCCCGAATTGCCCACGTAACCTGCTGAAACAGCCAGTTTGCTCGTGAGTTGCTGCTCGACTGTCGCGTTATAAGCCCACACTCGCGGCATAACCATCGTCAGCGGACGTACTTTCGCCTCGACGCCATCCGGAAGCGGAATGAGGCCATACGCATCCGGCTGCAGGAAGGTCGGTTGCGACGGGCCATTGGCCAGATTGAAAACGCCGGAGAATGTCTGGGGAGAGTTCAGCGACTGAATGGCGAGAACCGGAAGATTTTGCGTCACGTTGTGGCCGAAAATCGATCCGAACGTGCCGAGGTTATATGACCATCCCGTCCCCATGCGCACCACAGTCTTCGGAGTCAGTTGGTAGGCGACCCCGAGCCGTGGCGCGAAGTTATGGTAATTCATGCTCTGAATACCGTGACCGGAAACCAGTCCCACGCCAAAGACGTTGATATCGCCTGTGCGGAGGTCTAGCGATCCGCCGTTTCCAGGCTTATTTACGGTTTCGGGAAACACCAATTCCCAGCGAAGTCCATACGTGATGGTTAGCTTCGGCGTGGCGCGCCATTGGTCCTGGCCGTAGAAGAACCAGCGCTTCTGGCGTTCCTCGGCGTCCGTCGTGGTGCTGACGTAGCGTCGAAAGCCAGTGGCTTCGCCTAGCAAAAACGTCGCCAGTCCGTAGCCTTCCGTGGCTGCGCCATTCACATTGTTTACCACGCCCGTATATCCGGGTGAAAACGTGAGTTCACCCGCGCGGTGCGCATCGCTGGGCACGCGTAGGTTCAGTGCGAATCGGATATCCACGCCAAATTTGAAGGTGTGATTTCCGGCAATTTTTGTGACATTGTCCACACCTTGGTACTGCTGCTCACGCTGCGCCAACGGACAGTTGCAGGAATTGATGTTCAGCGCATAACCCAGGCTCGCGTTGCCATTCCCCGCCTCGTCGCCATTGACAAAGAACGCGGGCATTCCGGAAGTGAAATAGTTGTCGAGATTGAGACCGGGAATATTGGCGTCTTTGGCGGGGCTTGTGCCGACTCCGTTCGGAACGGCATTGACGCGGTAACGCATATAGCCGAAGCGAAACTCGTTAATAAAAGTGGGACTAGATGTGTGTGTCCAACCGGCGGCAAGGCTCTGATTCAGCACGTCGGAGTTTCCGGCGTATCCTATGTTGTCGAATGACGGACCACCGGCCTCCAGACCAAAAGCTCCCGGCGCCTGGATGTTGAAACCGGCGTAGCTATAGCGGCCGAAGTAGGTGTTCTTTTCGCTGCCGTAATAGTCCCAGCGCGTGTCCCATTGGTTCGTGTTAAATATCTGAGCTCCGGTGGTGGCATAGTTGTTCCGGTAGTTCACGCCGCTGTTCTGTTCCACTGTGTTCGGTAGCGGGAAATAGTTTAGAAGAGCAAGCGCTTGAGGGCTGAGCCGGTCGCTCGGAATCGTATTGTTCGGGAACGCAATTCGATTCCGGCCGTCGGCATCGCCCGTGCTCGGATCGTAGATTGTAGTTGGATACCCGCTCAAATTTCCGGTTCGCGCCGCGGCGGTCGGCACCGTCGTCTGGACGGACGACCCTTGCGTTCGGCGCGTTAACTGCGCATCGCCAAAAAAGAATAGCTTGTTTGGAATCACGCGCCCACCGATAGAGCCGCCAAATTGATTCCAGCGGACGGTGGGCGTCCCATGGTCCTCAGCCGAATTGAATGGATTTCGCGCAAAATCCTGAAACCCAGGCGTGTTCAGATAAATGTACTCAAACGCGGACCCATGAAATGCGTTGGAGCCGGACTTGGTCGAATACGTCATGATGCCGCCGCTGGTGTACCCGAATTCGGCATCGTAATCCTGCGAGGCTTGTTTCACTTCGTTCACGGCGTCCATGGGCGGGTTAATCAGGATTTCACCGAGGATGGGGTCCTGATTTGTCGTCCCATCCAGTTCGAATCCAGTTCCACTGAAAGCCTGGCCGTTAACCTGAATCTGCTTTCCGCCCTGCGGGTCCTCGGCGTTGTTCTGGTTCCAGCCGAACTGAGACGTGCCGGGGTTCAGGAGCATGAAAGTCTGCAGGTTCCGGCCGAAGTTTGGCAGATCCTGGAGTTGTTTCGATGTAAACGTCTGCGCCACGTCCGCACGATCCGTCTGCAGCAAAGGAGCGGCGGCGGTGACCTGAACCTGCTCGGTCACGTTGCCTACATTAAGCGCCACATCGAAACGAGCCGATTGATCGATGCTGACCTGGAGATTGTTGGAAACAACGTTTTCGAATCCAGGCGCTTCGATTTGGACGCGGTAGATACCCGGAATGAGTTGTCCCTTCGTGTAGTTGCCGGATTCATTCGTGGTCACCTGGAATTTCGTGTTTTTGTTTACATCCGTGATCGTGACCTTCGCGTTAGCCACCGCGCCACCGGATTTATCGGTGACCGTGCCATAGATGTTGCCGAACACTTGCTGCGCCGATAGAATACCCACTTGCGCGACTAAGAGAAGAACGACGGCCGCTGCCATCGCGCCCCGCAATCTATTGAATCCGAGTGAATTTCTCTTCATGACCGGACTATCCTCTCTGGGGAAGCAAAGCCGAAGCGGCGAGAAGTTTCCCTGGATGTTGCTTGACCCGATTACGAAGAATGATAGGTTGTTTCGGAACGCGCGGGAAGTGAAATCCACGTTTAACCGCGTATTATCCGCGCTAACCTACTGATTTACTTAGGCGGGTCGGAGATGCCGCCCCCGGTACGAAATCGATTGTCTATTGTAGGGGCGAGGCCTGCGTCGCGCTTTGGCTATTTTGCCCCGTGCGCTAACGAACTCGCCGCACCGATACGATGTCCGATTGGATGGGAACTCCCCCTTGCACTTTGATACGAAGGAGAGCCTCGAACGGAGGAATCGGGTCGCCGGGCCCGATCTTCAGCCGTGATATCAGCTCCGCAACGTGTTCCTCTTGACTGACGAAATCCGCCGCGCCCCAGGTGCCGAACTCTGTTACCCCTGCCAGCACCAAGGCCTCCCGCTGTGTTTCGAAAATCGGTTTGAGTGCAATCACCGCGTAATCAAACTGGAACGGGCGATCGCGCGGGCCGAAGTAAAGCGCAGATTCTCCGGAGCGGGGATGAACGTTGACAATCGCTCCCGGCTGAGGCGATGAGCCCGTTCTACTTTCCTGAAATCGAAACTCTTTAAGGAAAGGAACATCCCGCAGCGGAGTGTTTGCCAGCGGCCCGCCTACGAAAATGAGGTCGCTTTCCTTCGCGTCGTCCCAGGTTAGTAGCTCGCTTCGTTTCACCCTTGCCGGCTTCTGAAACGACGATAACGTACGGGTCACGTCGAATACGCCCATCACTTCTCCGACTGTCGTATAAGTGTCGATCGATGGTCTGCCCTCGTCCGCGGGCACACGGAAGTGCATGCTACCGCTCCCGGTGTTGACAAACTCGAGATTGGAAAATACGATGAGCGGAGAATTGGCGTCAGCTAAGAATCCGCGCCAAAACTGTCGAAGATTTGCTGTTGCCGCGTGATTTGCGGCCGGGCGTCTGACGATATTCTCAACAATCACCGTGCCAAGCGCCGTCACCGCCACAAGCAGCAGCGCAATAGCTACGGGAATAGACCTGCGCCGGCGCGGAGCGGCTCTTTCGGGAATCGCCTTCCCGGTATCGAGTTGGGGAGAATCCACGGTCTCCGCCGTCGGCGTACTAATTTGACGGTAATGCCAGGCGAGCGCATAACTGCCCTTCGGAATCGAGAGAATGAGCTCGTCCTCGGCGCCTTCGCTCATGTAGTACTCGGCCAGTTTGGAGCGTAAACGCCCCGTGTGGACTCGCACCACCGAGTCGTTTTGCGAATCGAAATTCTCCGGCCTGCCGAAAACGGCGGACGCAATCTCTCTCACCTTGACCGGTTCTGCGCGGTCCGCCAGCGCACAACTGGCAAGATACGAGAGCAGATTCCGCAGAATTCCGGAGCCATGGAACGCATCGCTGCGAAGCACCCGTTCGACCTGCTCCGACATCCGTTCATCCTGAGCCGGAAGTTGGCTGGTGATGGAATCGGATTTGGCAGGCATACGAGGCTACGAAGATCCTGGGAGCCGCTCGGGACTCAGGTCGTGAGTCGATTATATGTTAGTACAAAGGAGCTAGTTCGAAGGTTCGACCCCTTCGCCGAGAGCTTTTCGGAGCGAGCCGTATGGCACGAATGATAGTATTTCCGTGTCCCAACACCGCAATTCTGTTTCGAGGTCGCCATTATGAAAAGAGCCGCCGCCATCGGATTGGTCTGCATTGCCGCGGTAGTCGTTGCGGTGAGCACTACCGGGACAGGTTTCGCCGCCAGGTTAGGAATCTTTCAGAAGCATAAAGATATTGGCGTAACGCCGAAAAAAGGGAAAGCGAAGTACAACGCCAAGAAAGACGAGTATGTCATTACAGGCGGCGGAGCCAATATCTGGGCGAAGACAGACGCATTTCAATATGTCTACAAGCAGATCTCCGGCGATGCCACGTTGACCGCGGACGTTCACTTCGTCGGGCAGGGTGTTGAGGCTCATCGAAAGGCAATCCTTATGATCCGCCAGTCGCTCGATCCGGATTCGGCCTATGCCGACGTCGCGCTGCACGGCGTGGGATTGACTTCTCTGCAATACAGGCCGGCGGCGGGCGCGGATACGCAGGAAATTCAATCGAAGGTGAACGCCCCCGAAGAGATTCGGATCGAACGGCATGGAAATCAATTCACGATCGGGGCAGGTCCCAAAGGTGGCGAACGGACGGCAAGTGGGCCCGTCACCGTGAACCTGCAAGATCCGGTCTACATCGGCCTCGGCGTTTGCTCGCACAACGCCGGCGTGCTGGAGACTGCAATTTTTGCGAATGTGAAATTGGAGCAGCGCCAAGGCGCTTCCAGCGGCCTCCGTCTTCTCCCGGAGCCATCTCCGGCGGGAGGCATGTAGCGTGCTGTTCGTGAAAGGTGACGGCATCTCACGTCGAAGGCTGCTTAGCACGACCTTAGTTCCAATCAATCGGCAAGCCATAAACAGTGAAGCGGAGCGGCCCAGGGACGTGGCATCCTGGACGGGGAAGATACTGGCTTGATGCCCCCATTCCGGAACCGCAGCGAGGCCGGCAAAGTTCTGGCCGCTCAAGTCGTGAAAGCTGTAGACGATCGGGACACCGTAGTGCTGGCGCTGCCTCGCGGAGGCGTGCCGGTGGCGTTTGAGGTGGCCCAGGCGCTGAAGGCTCCGATGGATGTCTACGTTGTCCGCAAGCTGGGTTTGCCGGGCGAAGAGGAGTTGGCGATTGGCGCGATTGCGAGCGGAGGCGTACGAGTCCTCAATCGAGCGCTCATTGCACATCTGCAGACGCCGCAGGAGTTGATCGAGCGGGTAACCGCTGAACAGGCTGCCGAATTGGAGCGGCGCGAGCAGCTTTATCGTGGGAGCCGCGCATTAATTCCCATAAAAGGGCGTACGGTGATTCTTGTGGACGACGGCCTTGCCACGGGCGCGACAATGCTTGCCGCCGTTCGAAGCGTTAGAGCTCAGGAACCGCGGCAGATCGTGGTGGCGATTCCGGTCGCTCCGCCTTCCGCCTGTGAATCTATACGCCAGGAGGTGGATCAAGTCGTCTGCGCCGCCACGCCCGAGCCATTCCTCGCGGTCGGTTCCTGGTACGAAGATTTCTCGCAGACAAGCGACGCGGAGGTTCGTAGTCTGCTTGCTGAATCCCGTGGCGAATCGCCCAGCTAGCGCACCCGGGTTTCGGAGATTGCGATGAACTTTGAATCGGCCTAACGTGTCTGAATGCGAGTGACTCGATGGGATATTTCCTCTGTCGATTTGCGCTGTGCTTCGCGGCTTTCGCGAGCGGAGGCCAGTCAGTCCCGCAAAAGGCCAAAGCGGCTCCAAGTGTGCCGCAAGTCCTCCGCGTTGCGGTCGCCGGGTCCGAGCCCTTTGTTGTCAAAAAGGATTCTGGGCTCGAGGGCATCTCGGTCGAAATCTGGCAGGAGGCCGCGGCACAGGCCGATTGGCGTTACCGTTTTCACATGTATGAGAGTGTGCCCGAAGCCCTCTCGGCCGTTGCGGCCGGTGAGGCCGATCTTGTCGTTGGGCCAGTGAGCATCACGGCTGAGCGCGCGCATCGAGTGTTATTCACCGAGCCCTACTTCGGGTCAAGCCTCTCTATCCTTTCTCGCACGGATGCGCCCACTATCTGGGAGAGAGTCAGGCCATTCTTCAGCGAATCGTTCTTTTGGGCAATAGCCGTTCTATCCTTCACCCTGGCGCTGGTTGGAACGTTGATATGGCTGGCCGAACGAGATGAGTCGTCGGATCAGTTTCCGCGCCGTGCCGCTCCCGGCATCGCGAACGGTATCTGGCTGGCGGTCGTCACCATGACGACTGTTGGATATGGGGATCGCGCGCCCAGGACGGTTTTGGGTCGCTTGGTGACGTCGATCTGGATGATCGTGTCGATTATCACGGCGACATCTCTGGTGGCGGGCATCGCTAGCACCCTGACGCTCACCGGTATGAAGACAGTCGCCATCTCTTCAGCCGCGCAGTTTCCAGGCAAGCGCGTCGCCGCGCTGGATCATTCGCCGGGGCAGGAACTTGCGCTTGAGTCCCACGCGAAAGTGCAGCCGGTCGAATCCATTCAGCAGGGCTACGATCTTGTAAAAGAGCGAAAAGTGGATGCCTTCCTCTTCGACAGGCCGCAACTTTTATATCTGTTGCAACAGGAACATGACTCCGATCTGGCGGTTTCCAAAGCCGAATACATGCACCAGGGCTACGGATTTGCGGCGCCACTACATTCCCCTGTGGTGCACGATCTGAATATCAATTTGCTTCGACTGCAGGAATCGGGCCGGGTAAGGCGGATCATCCGGGTATGGCTTGGGGAGGCAGAGGAGTAGATTGTTGTCCCGCCGCGCTCGCTTTTGCCCGTGTTTTGAGGGCCGGCTCCGCCGGAGTCGTGAAACAGAAAACGGACCCGCCGCCTGTGCCGGGCTCCACCCAAATGCGGCCTCCATACTTTTGAACAGTCTTCTGGCAAATAGCAAGGCCAATGCCTGTACCCGCGTATTTCTCAGAAGTATGGAGACGCTTGAAGAGACCGAAAATGTTGTCCTTGTAGCGCGGATCGATGCCGATCCCATTGTCGGCGACACGAAACGTCCACTCGTTTCCCGCGCGGGCAGCCGAAATGTGAATTCGAGGAGGTTCTTCGCTGCGGTATTTGATCCCATTGCCGATCAGATTCTGAAAAAGCTGTTCCAAATGGACCTCCTCCATCCGGATCGCCGGGAGCATATCGTATGTAACGGTTGCGCCGCTCTCGTCAATGGTTGCTTGCAGGTTCGATAGGACGTTCTGGACCACGCTGTTGGCGTCGATCGGGTTGGCCGCTTGCTCAGTCCGGTCGGACGCCTGCGTATACGCGAGCAGGTCTTTCAATAGCATCTGCATGCGCACCGCTCCATTTACTGCAAAACCGATGTATTGTTCGGCGTCGCTGTCCAGCTTGCCGCTATATCTCCGGCCGAGGAGTTGCGTGTAAATGGTGACGTTGCGAAGCGGCTCCTGCAAGTCGTGCGAAACGGCGTAAGCGAATTGCTGGAGCTCTTCGTTTGTGCGCTCGAGCGACACGCGGGCGCGTTCGGCGGCCTGCTCGCTTGCACGGCGCTCAGTGACATCGCGGAATATCAAAACGACTCCGGCTATTTCGCCGCTTCTGTCGCGAATTGGCGCTGCGCTATCGTCGATAGGGATTTCGCGCCCGTCCCGCGAAATGAGCAGAGTGTGATTCGCGAGACCCACCACCGCGCCGGTCCGCAGAACCCGGGCTACGGGATCTTCGCCCGGCTGCCTGGTTTCTTCGTTTACGATTACGAATACTTCCGTAAGCCGGCGGTCTGAAGCTTCCGTCTGAACCCATCCCGTTAGATCTTCCGCCACGCCGTTCATGAAAGCGATGCTGCCGTCGCGATGCGTGGCGATCACAGCGTCTCCAATACTCGCAAGGGTGATCTCCAACCAAGTCCTCGCGCGCTCGAGCTCGGCTGTTCGTTCCTTCACGCTTTGTTCAAGTATTTCGTTTGCCGATCGGAGCATCTGTTCAATACGTTTGCGGTTTTGCGCCACTCGGCTGATCAGGATGGAGATAAAGAACAGCACGGATAGGCCGACCGGATCTAAATGCGGCGGAAGAATCGTTTTGCCGCTGGTTGCCACAACCGTCAATACCGGAACCGTTGCGCAGCTTACCAGAATTCCCGCCCAGACTCCACCCCACCAAGCGGCCACGGAAATGGTAGCCACGTAAGATGCGCTGATAATGGGACCAAAACGCGGATTAAGCTTGAGCACGAAGGTAATGGCAGCCGGAATCGCCAGCATTGCCAGACAGATCAGGTAGCGCAAGAGCGTGCGAAGGAGCTTGTCCCGTCTCGCAGGTCGTGCAGGGTCCGCCACGCTCGGATTCGGTTTAGAAATCCCCGGAGTACGCGTCCTGGAACTCATAGACACTCAGGTTCTCTGATCGCGAGAGAACTGCGCCAACCTTCAGGAACTTGATGATTCAATGACAGTGTACTCCCGCCTTCTGTTGAATGATACTGTCAGGCTGTTGCTTCATTCCACTCAAACAGAACACTGATGAACAAAATCGGCTTGCATCTTGGCATTGCCCTGCTTTTGCTGGCGCCTTCAGGCTCAGCGCAGGCGCTTGGCTCTCTCGTCGGAACGGTTCGCGACGGATCGGGCGCAGTGATTCCCGGAGCGGCGGTCGCCGCCACGCAACAGGAGACCGGCACTACCTACGACAAACAAACGAATTCCGCCGGTGAGTATGTTTTCGACCATCTACCTGTAGGAACCTATACCGTTGTCTATAGCGCGCCACAGTTTGGCGAACTGCGGTTTCAGGGCATCCAAACGCACGTGGCGAGCGTCGTTCGGCAGGACGCCACGCTCCAGCCTGCATCACTCGGGACTAGTATTCAGGTGCAATCGTCCACTCCGCTGGTGAAGACGGAAACGGCGGAAATCGGTCAGCTTGTCGACTCGCGCCAAATTGAGGATTTGCCGCTCAATGGCCGGGATGTATTCAGTTTGCTGAGGCTAACGGCCGGCGCCGAAACATCGAGCGCGATCTTGTGACCTCCAGTTTCCGAACGACACCCGATCAGTTGCGTTACAACCAGTTCGGCGGCGCCCTCGGAGGCCCGGTCAAAAAAGACCGCACGTTTTTCTTCGGCAACGTTCAGCTCACCAGAATCCGAACGCGGTCGCAAGTGACCGGCATTTATCCAACCGCGCAGACGCTTCAGGGCGATTTCTCGGGAGTTAACCCTCTAAGCGGCAGCGCGATGCGGAACTTCGGGCCAGTCGTCGATCCGCAAACAGTGCTGGCTTTTCCTGGTAACCAAATTCCCTCAGCCCGGTGGTCGCCGTTCGCCTCGAAGTTTCTTCCTGTCGCCTTTCTGCCCGCGAATTGCCTTGCCTGCCAGTCGCAAGGTCTGGGCTTCAATTTCGTCGGCGACCAGCCGGGGCGCACGAATCAGAACCAGTACATCGGCCGCATCGACCACCGCTTTAGCGACAGCGACACTCTCTTCGGCAATTTTCAAATAGAGCCCGCCATCGAAGTGTCAACCGCGTCGCCCAATCCGATTTCGGCGGTTGATGGCGTCACGCGATCATACCTTGCCGGGATCAATGAAATTCACGTGTTCAGTCCGTCCCTGGTTAACGAATTCCGGGTTGGCTACACGCGCTTGCGAGCCACACTGCAACAGCAGCAGGATGCCGGCGGAGCCTTCACCTTCCAAAACACCCCGACCAGTATCCCGTCTCTATTTCCTACCGTTGCGTTTGCCGGCTACACGAGTACGTTCGGCAATGGCGCAATCTCCGACCGGAACTTTTCGCTCGAGGATTCATGGGACTTCAGCGACAACCTCTCCTATTCGCGCAGGCGGCATCAACTTCAGGCGGGTTTTGAGCTGATTCGCGCGCATTTCTGGAATACGGTGAACCTGAATGCGTTCTTTGTGTATGTCGATGGCCTGACCCCGCAACTCGGATTCACAGGCGCTGGGTTCGCGGATTTCCTTTTAGGCGTGCCGTTCGAGGGCTTGACGTTTCAAGGCACGGGCAAAAGCCGACATGGTGGAACGTTCCGTTTACGCCGGCTATCTTCAAGACCATTGGAACGTGTCGCGCCGGCTAACGATCAGCGCCGGCCTGCGCTACGAATTTCCGCAGCGCTGGCACGACCGCGATACCGGGCTCAACCGCATGGGAACGCTGGATGTGAGCGCGGTCAGCCGCGCGATGGGCGGCCGCTTCCTGCTGGGCGGCAGCCCCGATTACTACCTGCCAGGGCAAGGCGTTGTGCAAGGTATGGGACGACCGCTGATACGCGGCTCGTTGGTGGACCCGGCGTGGCAGGATTTCCAGCCGCGCATCGGCCTCGCTTATCGCCCATTTAATGACAACAAGACGGCGATTCGCGCCGGTTTCGGAACGTATTTCGCGCTGCAGGATGCGAATTCCCTCGCATTTGAGATGCTTTCGCCGCCATTCCTCTTTCAAAATCTGCTAATCAACCTGCCGCCGGCCGCGCCGCTGGGCCAACCGTTGCGCGACTCCCAGTTCTGGCCACCGTCGCCTCCCACCGGGGTTGCGAGCGAAGGAGACGATCCGCGCAACCGCGATCCCCGGCTCTATCAGTGGACCGCCAGCGCCCAGCATCAGATCGCCAACAACCTGCTGCTCTCCGTTGAATATCTGGGCAACCACGGAGTGAAGAATCCATTCAGCGTTCTGGTGAATACGCCGCCGCTGCCGGATAGCCAGGAGCTTGCGCTCCTACTGGCATATCCCTCGTTGAACGTGCCTCTGGCGACCGCGCGAGCGCCCTTTCCTAACGTCGCCCTCAGATACCAATACACAAAAAATATCGCTCAATCCTGGTATCACGCCATGAATCTCAAAGCCGAGGGCCGGTGGGGAAGCCGTTTGAATTTCTCGGCTGTATACACATGGTCGAAGGCGCTCGATATGGCTTCGGCGGAGCAGCAGCCCCCGGCCGTTACATCCAATCTCAGCTTAGGCAAAAGCTATTCGGATTACGACCGCCCGCAGCGCTTTGTCGCGAGTTGGATGTATGCACTGCCATTAGGCGAGACGTGGCTGAATGGACCTCGGTGGAAAAAGTTTGTGGGTGGCTGGACGGTATCGGGAATCTCGACGTTTGAATCCGGCGCCCCGTATTCGGTGAATATGGGCGTCGATACGTCCTTTACCGGCGGCTCGGCGCCATCTTATCCGGATGTCGTTGGCCCGCCGGTTCATCGCGATGTTCGGGAATCGAATGGCATCTATCTGACGTCGCAAAATTTCATCGCGCCGCCGTTCGGGCACTACGGCAATTTGGCTCGCAATGCCTTTCACGGCCCCGGCATAAACAATTTTGACCTCGCCTTATTGAAGGATTTGCCGCTGACCGAGCGCTTGCGCGTGCAACTCCGGGGTGAACTCTTCAACGCCTTCAATCACGCGCAGTTTGCATTTGCGGGAGCCACGCTGGCATCCTCGATCGCATCCCCTCCGCCCGGTTCTTCCACACCGGTAATTCAATACCTCGATTCGTCCAATTTTGGGCGGGCCGCTGCCCGGCCGTCGCGTTTAGTGCAGTTTGCGGCGGAGGTGATCTGGTGATTCATGAAAATGTTCCGCCGCTTTCGCGCAACCATTGATATGATGCCCGCTGCCATGCGACCTCTTGCCGCTGTCCTTTCAATCCTGTTTTCGATTGCAGCCGCGAGCGCGTTTCCGGCGACCGCGGCAACATGCGAGAGTTTATCGGGCACGAACCTCCCGAACACGACCATCACTACTGCTCAATCGGTTCCCGCTGGGACATTCACTCCGCCATACGGTGGCTCGCTTGAGAAGATGCCCGCCTTCTGTCGCGTTGCTGGAGTAATCAAACCGTCGAGCGACTCCTATATCCGGTTTGAAGTTTGGCTTCCGGCCTCCGGCTGGAACGGCAGATATCTTGGCGTTGGCAATGGCGGCTTCGCGGGCGCCATCGATTTCCACGCCATGGCCGGCAATCTCAAGCGCGGATTTGCGACTGCGGCAACGGACACCGGACATGAAGGAGATAGCGTGGATGCAAGCTGGGCTTACAAGCATCCCGAAAAGGTCATTGATTTCGGCTACCGCGGCCTGCACGAGACAACCGCGAATGCGAAGCGCATCATCCAGGCGTTCTACAGCCATCCGCCACAGCACGCCTATTTCGATAGCTGCTCCGATGGCGGACGCGAAGCTCTCATGGAAGCGCAACGGTTTCCGGACGATTTCGACGGAATTCTCGCCGGAGCGCCGGCAAATTTCTGGACGCATCTGCTGGCCGGCGGCCTCGGCGCGACACATGCCATGTTCGGCAATCCCGCCGCCTATATTTCCAGCACGAAAGTTCCCGCCATCGGCGCTGCTGTCCTTTCCGCTTGCGATGCCCAGGACGGCGTAAAAGACGGAATCGTCAACGATCCTACAAAATGCCACTTCGATCCGTCCGTGCTCCTTTGTAAAGGTCCCGATTCGCGCAGCTGCCTGACGGCTCCACAGGTTGAGGCGTTGAAAAAACTGTATGCTGGCGGCCGGACGTCGCATGGCGTGAGCATCTTCCCGGGGGTCATGCCCGGTGGTGAAACCGGACCGGGCGGCTGGAGTCTTTGGATGACAGGCCAAGCTCCGGGAGCCAGCCTCGGCGCCGGCTTTCTCGAAAACTATTTCCGTTATATGGTGTTTGACGACCCGGCCTGGAATCCTCTCACTGCGAACATCGACACCGCTGAACAAACGGCTGACGAGAAGACCGCGCATGCCCTGAATGCGACCGATCCGGACTTGCGCAAGTTTCAGGCGCGCGGGGGCAAGCTGATTCTCTATCATGGCTGGAACGATCCGGCTATCTCGCCGCTCAATACGATCAATTACTACAACAGCGTGCTTGCCGCCATGGGCGCCGCCGAGGCAGCTAAGTTCGTCCGCCTGTACATGGTTCCTGGAATGCAGCACTGCATCGGCGGTCCGGGCCCGAGCTTCTTCGGGCAACTCGGCACAACCACGGCGAAGGGGCCGGAGCACGGCGTGTACACCGCTCTCGAAGACTGGGTCGAAAAGGGCGATGCTCCGCGCGAAATCATCGCGACGAAATACTTCGACGGCGATCCTGGAAAAGGGGCTCAGATGACGCGCCCGCTTTGCGCTTATCCCGAAATCGCAAAATACAAGGGAAGCGGCGACACGAACGACTACACAAACTTCGTCTGCACTGGCCAGGCAGCGCATCCCACCGGCCACGGCCAATAATTACTCGGCGGGATGGCCGGGGCATGCCTCGTCCTCATAACTGAGCCGCGCCCCAAGGAAGCGGTTTCGATTTAATTCGCGAGGGCCGTCTTCTCGTGTAGCGCCGCCACTCCCGGCAGTTCGATTCCCGCCAGAAATTCCAATGAAGCGCCGCCGCCCGTCGAGACATGCGTGATCTTGCCCGTAAGTCCCGCCGATTTAATGGCTTTCTCCGAATCGCCGCCGCCGACAACGGAAACGGCCCCCGAGTTCGCTACGGCTTTCGCCAGCTCCACTGTGCCTTTATCGAACGGCGGCATTTCAAAGATGCCCATCGGCCCGTTCCAGATAATCGTTTTCGATCCCGCTATTACCTTCGAATACTGCTCGGTCGTCTTTGGCCCGATATCGACGGCGATCTGGTCCGCCCCAATGGTCTCCACGATTTCGTAAGCCGCTCCCGGTTTTACTTCGCGCACCACCACGTGATCGAGAGGAAGCAGCAGTTTTCCCTTCGCTTTTTGCAAGAGCTGCTTCGCGAGATCGATTTTGTCTGGCTCGACGAGTGATTTACCGGTCGGCAGCCCTTGCGCTCGCAGGAATGTATAGGCCATCGCGCCGCCAATCAGAAGTGTATCGACCACCTCCATGAGATTTTCGATCACCTCGATCTTATCCGACACCTTTGCTCCGCCGAGCAGCGATACGCACGGCCGGTCGGGATTCTTCGTCGCCTTCGTCAGCCACTCAATTTCTTTATCCATCAACAGGCCGGCGGCCGCTTGCGGCACGTGCGCAATCATCCCGACCGTCGACGCATGTGCGCGGTGCGCGGAGCCGAACGCATCGTTCACATAAACATCCGCGAGCGAGGCGAGGCTCCTGCTAAACTCCGGCTCGTTCTCTTCTTCCTGCTTATGGAACCGCAGGTTTTCGAGGAGCAGAACCTCGCCAGGTTTCGGCTTCAGTACGGCGATCGCGTCGCCTACGCAATCGGGGGCCATCTTTACTGGTTTGCCCAGCAATTCGCTCAGACGCTGCGCCACCGGAGCGAGACTCATCTCCGCATTCGGCTTGCCTTTTGGACGACCGAGATGGCTGGCGAGGATAACCGCCGCGCCCTGGTCGAGCGCGTGTTGAATGGTTGGAAGCGACGCGCGAATCCGCTTATCGCTGGTAATCTCCCGGCCTCCTGGCGCAAGCGGCACGTTGAAATCAACGCGAATGAAGACCGTCTTGCCTTTCAGGTCCAGATCGCGAATCGACAATTTAGACATACGTAACCATTTTAGGGAACGCGTTGGTCCGTCTCGTTCAACCGCGTGTTATCCTCGCCGCATTGTCATGTGTCTTCGCCTGAGCCTGCCCGTACTCACACTCTTCCCGCTGTTCTTTGCGCTGCCGGCTGTTCCGAGTTTGAGGAACTGGAACCAGCCGGTGAAACCGTTTCGCATCGCGGATAACTTGTATTACGTCGGCGCTTCCGATCTGACGTCGTTCCTGATCACCACGCCGAAAGGAGACATTCTGCTCGATGGCGGACTTCGCGAAACGGCTCCCCAGATCGAGCGCAACGTCGCGGCGTTGGGCTTTCGAATGACAAATGTCAAGATTCTCCTGAACAGCCACGCTCACATGGACCACGCGGGCGGGTTGGCCGAGTTGAAACGAATCTCAGGCGCTCAGCTTGTCGCAAGCCGGGGTGACGCGCCCTCCCTGGAGACAGGCGATCGGGACGATTTCGCCTGGGGCAACAGACTGACATTCCCGCCCGTGAAGGTGGACCGCATCGTTGACGATGGCAGTCAGGTCACGCTCGGAAATGTGAAAATGACAGCGCATGTCACGCCGGGACACACGAAGGGATGCACCACATGGACCACGACGGTCACCGACCACGGCCAAATGTACAACGTTGTGTTCGTTTGCAGCACGTCTGCGCCTGGTTACAAGCTGGCTGGCAATAGGAAATATCCACAGATCGCCCAGGATTACGAGCACACGTTTAAGATCCTGCGCGGCTTGCCCTGCGACATTTTCCTTGCATCGCACGGCTCGTTTTTCGATTTGACCGGAAAGCGGAAACGCCTGGGAAGCACGATGGCCAACCCATTTGTCGATCCTGACGGCTACCGCGCGTTTCTAGACCGGACGGAGCGTGATTTTAGGTCGTCCCTGGCCGCCCAAAGTCGCCGCGCACCATAGCTTCCTCAATTTTGCTCAACTCCTTGCGCAGCAACGGATTTTCGGGATATTCTTTGCTCAACTCAGTCAGAAGTTGAGCTGAGTGCTCCGGCTGTTTTTCGCGGAGATAGATAATCGCCAGCAGAATTTTGGCATATGCCTTGAAATAGTGGCCGTGATTGGCCACTTTCGACAGATTTTGGATGCCGGCCTGCTTGTCGGGCTCAACTCCATCGAAATGCACGAACCAGCGCACAAAGAACGGCAAGCTGCTAAGCAGGTATTGGCTAAAGCCTTTCGTAAGATAGGCATCGACGAACTTAGGGTTCAGTTGCAACAGCCGGTGCGTATATTCCTGAGCCTGTTTGGCATAGCCGAGGCTCGTCAACCCACGCTTCTCGACCAACGAGACATAGTCGGTTTGAACGCCCGTCGCAATAGAGTAGGCGAACAGCGCGTTCTGATCGTTGGGATTCTTCTTGAGCGCGGCCTGGGCAAGCTTTTGCGCGGCGTTCACACTTTTATAGAATTCGGCCTTGATCGTAGGGTCTGCCTGCAGCTTCTTCTTGCTTGCAATCTCCTTGTCGTCTTCAAAGAATTCGCCTTCGAGGATTTGCAAACGCGCAAACTCGGTAAACATATACGTGGCGGCTTGCAGAGCGGGCCCGAGCGGATCTCCGGGATGGGCTGCATCCCACTGGCTTAGTTCGTGGTGAGCGCCCTTGAAATCGAAGTTATAAAGCCGATTCAGCGCTGCTTCGGGCGTCGGAGCCATGGCGCTTTCAGTTGTACTTGCGCTTGCGGGGCAGCTAATCGCGATGAAAACAATCACCACTGCCCAAACCAATCTCGATATGTTTCGCATATCCGACGCGCAACCGCGCGCGTCCATCCCCCACCTAGGAGACGCGTACGGCGGCGATTTCGGATACGGATAGAACAAATCCCTGTGTTTGGGCATGTGATGTTCGGGCATGTGCAAGCTGTAAGGGTTACTACAATACTAGACCGGCGATGAACATTGTTTACCTAGTAACGGCGGCGTTGTGTTTTGCGGCAGGCGGGCTGTTTATGAAAGCATCGTCCGGCGCCACGCGTCTTGCGCCGACAGTGGCATTTCTGTTTCTATTTATTGCCGGCGCCCTGCTGCAGGCGCGTGCCATGCGGCGCGCCGATATGAGTGTTGTCTACGTTGCGGTGCTTGGTCTTGAAGCTGTCGCAGCCGTGATATTCGGTGTGACCTTGCTGCACGAAGCATTTTCGTGGCGCCGGGGCGTTGCAGTGGTGGTGATTGTCGCCGCCGTAATGCTGCTCCGGCGGCTCTAGGCCACCGATCGAAACTCGCGGGGTGATTCCGCGTTTTGCAATGCAAAAAAAGCGGGATCCACAAGAACAACCACTTAACCTTGGCGGCAATGCGATGGCGCAATCTAAGTTATTCAGACTACGCCACTTAAGCTGTATTTTTGCCAATCAAACCTATTTTGAGGTGCGAAACGTGTGTTGAATCTCGCATTTTGCTTGTTGAACCACCGCGCCGGTGCTAGCATCCCATCAACGTACTGGGTCAGCTAATTGAGTCGGGTGAAGGTGTCGCCTGATTCATTTTCAACAGGGGTGGCTTTCATGAACAACTCCGGGAGCTTACCGGCACACTCTGCCCGTGATGTAATCCCGGCGGCTCATCGTCACTCAAAACCGGAGACTACCACGTCGAAGAATGCCTGAGCGATCAGCGGAGATACAGCATGAAAAGAGCATTGTTAACCTGCGCCCTGATTTCCATCCTGCTTAGCGCGGCAATAGGGGTGAATGCGCAGACGGCAACAGGCCAGATTACGGGTACGATCAAAGATGCCACTGGAGCCGTCGTGCCTGGAGCCAAAGTTACGGTCACGAGTGAACAAACAGGATTAACTCGCGATAGCGTATCGAATGGTTCTGGCGATTACTCCTTCACTTTATTGCCTGTCGGCGTTTATTCGGTCAGCGCGGCACAGCCGGGCTTCCAAACCGCGAAGCGGTCCGGGATTCAATTGAACGTGGCGCAGGTGGCTCGCATCGATCTGCAACTTGCCGCCGGGTCGACTACTGAGACCATCGACGTCAAGGCCTCGACAGTTGCAGTAGAAACCGAAACGTCCAGCGTCGGTCAGGTTGTGACGCAGCGGCAAGTGACACAATTGCCGCTGAACGGGAGAAACTTCCTGCAACTGCTGTTTCTCGGAGCGGGAGCGGTCCAGACCAGCGGCGAGCAGGGCTCGATGCGGCAGGGAGAAGGCGATGCCATCAGCATCAACGGTTCGCGGCCCACCTCAAATAATTACCTGTTAGACGGTATGGTAAATACCGATACCTCTCTCAACACGCCGGCTGTCGTGCTATCCGTGGATGCCATTCAGGAGTTTAAAGAACAGACCGCGACGTACTCGGCCGAGTACGGCTACAGCGCCAACCAGATCAACATCATCAGCAAGGGCGGCACAAACGATTTCCACGGAGCGCTGTTTGAGTTCGATCGGAATAATTTCTTCGATGCGCGGAGTTATTTTCAGGCGGGTATTCCGCCTTTGCGACAAAACCAGTTTGGGTTTGTGATCGACGGGCCGATATACATTCCAAAGCTCTACGACGGCAGAAATAAGACTTTCTTCATGGCGAATTTCGAAGGAACAAGAATTCGTCAGGGAATCGACAATCTGAATTTGGTTCCCACTCCCACCGAACTATCCGGCCACTTCACAACGCCTATTCTCGATCCGACAACAGGGCTGAACTTTCCGAATAACACGGTTCCTCAGGATCGTTATTCCCGTCTCGCGAGGCTTGGAGTACAGAAGTTCTTCCCGGCTCCGAACGTTGATCTCGCGGAGGGAAACTACCGGCAGACAACGTCGCTTCCGAACGACGTGAATCAGCAAACCTACCGGATCGATCAAAATTTGGGTAAGTTCGGGACGATCTTTGGCCGTGGAACGGTATCGGACTATAGTTCTCAGAATTCGGGCAGTGTGAATGTGCCGATTGGCAATAACTTCTTCGTTGAGGATACGACAAACTGGGCCGTTTCCCATACCATCACCTTCGGGCCGAATATCGTAAACCAGTTTCGCTTCGGATATCTGGAAGCTACTGCTGACCAGGGTGGTTACCCGGCCGATCCGGCGGATATCTCATCACTCGGCTTGACGGGTGTCTTCACCGATCTGAGTCCGGCGCAGCGAGTTTATCCCAGCATCGGCATGACCGGCGGGTATTCAGGCGTCGGCGGCGCTGTCAATGCCTACACCGCCAGCAATCAACCGATGTGGGAGTTTGCGGACTCTCTGACGATCGTTCGGGGGAATCACACGCTGGGGATGGGGGTGGAGTACCGCCAATGGAGCCTCAATCGGGACCTCGCCGACAATTTCCTCGGCAATTTTAGCTTCAACGGTTTTGTGACTGGCAATCCAATAGCCGACATGCTGCTCGGCTATTACAACGATGCGGCGGTGTTCCAGCCGGGAGGATTCGGCGTCGGCGGCCAAGCTGGCAATCCGCGCCAGTTCAAGCTGAAATACTTCGCGCCGTACTTTGAGGACGACTGGAAGGTGACCCCCAGCCTCACGTTGAATCTCGGCCTTCGATGGGATTGGCGCAGCGTGCCTTACGAAGCGCACAATCGAATGGGCTGGCTGGACGTCACGAATCCGGCAGGTGGTCTGTGCATGGCGGACCAGTCGCTCGTCGCGAAGGGAATCATCGACGGCAATTACTACCGGTATTGCGGCAGAAACAGTCCGGCGGACTCTTCCCTGACTCCGTTCGCTCCTCGCGTCGGATTTGCATGGCGCCCATTTGGCGGCGACAAGACAGTAATTCGCGGTGGGTATGGCATCTTTTGGGATTCGGCCGAGGGGCGCGAGACCGACGGTTCGTCGGATCTCTATCCTTATGTCAGCCGCGGAGACTATAAGCAGAGCGCGGGCCAGACCACGCCTCTTTTGACCACGGATTCGTTGTTCCCGCCCATCGTGCAAGGACCAGCGGTCCCCGCCGACAACACATTTATCGCGGTGATCATCTCGGAGCACCCCCGCAATCCTTATGTCCAGCAGTGGTCCCTTTCGGTGCAGCGGCAGCTCGGCCCGAACACGACGCTTGAGGTCAACTATATCGGGAACAAGGGAACGCACCTCTTGATGCGCCGCAATATTGCGCAGGCTTTTCCGCCTGCCGATCCAGCGAATCCAACTCCGGTGTTGGCTCGAAGGCCTTACCCGAATTTCGTTACCTATATCGACAGCGACTGGTCTGGAAATTCAAATTACAATTCAGGCAACGTCAAGGTTGAGCATCGTACCGGATCGCTCGCAATGACTGCTGTGTATACCTGGGCGAAGGCAATTGACGAGAAATCGGCCGCGGCCGGCATTGGCAACACGGGCGGCGGCTATCAGGGGACCATCGACAATCACAATACGAGGCTCGATCGTGGGCTGGCGGATTTCGACGTCGACCACCGCGTCGTCGGCAGCTTTGTGTACGATTTGCCGTTCGGCCGCGGCAAGCGCTTCCTCAGCAGCACGCCGAAGGTTGTGGATATTGCTCTCGGCAACTGGCAGCTAAACGGAATCCTGACGTTCCAGCGAGGATTCCCGTACTCCATCACTTCGCCTGATGCCGGCGGACTGCTCGATGCATCCGGCGGAAACCGGGCCATGACCGTCGGCAATCCGTACCCTAGCGGATTTCACCAGAGTATTGCCGAATGGTTCAATACCGCTGCGTTCGTTCAGGCGCCCCCAGGAGTCTTCGGCAGCGCCGGCCGCAATATTCTGAGAGCCCCAGGCATAAACAACTGGGATCTATCGCTCTTCAAGAATTTTCCCGTCAAAGAGCGGATGAATTTACAACTGCGTCTGGAATCCTTCAATACGTTCAATCATACGCAGTGGGGCACTCCGACCTACGACGCGAGTTCTCCTCAATTCGGCCAGATCACGAGCGCGAACCCCGGTCGCATCAATCAGCTTGGAGCGAAATTTACCTGGTGATCCAATCTCATGTGAAGGCCGCCCTGCACCGGACGGCCTCATGCGGGAGATATGATTACGAGAGCCGTGCGACCAGCAGCAGCCTTCCTGTTTTTTGCGCTTGGTTCCTCACGCCTCTATTCGCAGAACGGTAACGCGGAACTTCAGCGTGATTACGAAATAGGCGAACGAGCTCTTTCCGAGCACCGTTACGCCGATGCGGAACGGGCCTATGAGAAGTTGGAGCAGTTGTCTCCCGGAACAGCGGAAGTGTATGGCCGCCTGGGTCTCGTTTACTTTCAGGAACGCAAGTTCGACAAAGCCGTTCCGGCTCTTCGTCAAGCCATGAAGTTGAAGCCGAGCCTCCCGAACACGGATGTTCTGCTGGCGATGTGTCTCGCCGAACTGGGCCACTACAGCGAAGCGTTGCCGGGCCTCGAAAAGGGGTTTAGGAAACCTATGGATTCGGTGTTAAGGCGTTTGAGTGGTCTGCAATTGCAGAGAGCCTATACCGGCTTGCATCGCGATCGCCAGGCGATGGAAGTCGCTCTGGAGTTGAACAAACTCTATCCAAAAGATCCCGAAGTTCTTTATGAGACCTCTCGCATTTACGCCAATTTCGCTTACCTGACTCTGGTGAAGCTGAAGCAAGTTGCGCCAGATTCGGTTTGGCGGCATGAGGCCGCCGGCGAAGCCTACGAGAGCCAGGGCGACTATAACCTCGCGCTCACGGAATATCGGCAAGTGCTGAAACTTGCTCCGGATCGCCCGGGCATTCACTTTCGCCTCGGCCGGGCGCTCCTCCGGCGCGGCCAGAGCCAGAACGTGGACGATACGCCACAAGCCCTGAAGGAATTCGAACAAGAACTCGAATTTGATCCTACGAATGCCAATGCGGCTTATGAGGTGGCTGAAATCTATCGTAAATCGGGACAACTCGACAAAGCGCAAACATTCTTCGATCAAGCTCTGAAGTACTATCCCGATTTCGAGGAAGCTCGCTTAGGAATCGCGGCGGTTCTGCTCGCCTCCGGAAAGCCCGGCGGCGCGCTTCCTGAGTTGCAACGCGCCAGCGCATTGAACCCGAACAACGAAGTTACTTACTATCGGTTGTCCCAAGCTTATAAGGCACTCGGCAACGTGGCGGATCAGGAGAAGGCCCTTGCGGCTTTCCGGCGGTTACGGGCGGAAAAAGCAAGCCGCCAGGACTCATTGCCGCCCTCGGAAGTAACCAGGCAGGAGCTTGATTCCGAACCGGCGCGGGCGGGCCAGGACCGTTGATGGTTGCAAGATGGTTCATCGCCGCCACGGCGCTGTCTTTTGGGAGCGCATGGGCCGCGGGACTGACCGCCTATCAATTGGAATGCGGCGCTCGGCGCGATCCCGTTGGCATCGAGGCTGCCAATCCACGTCTTAGCTGGAAGCTGAATTCAGACAACCGCGGCGATTCGCAGACAGCCTATGAAATCCTGGTTGCCGGCAGCGCCGCGAAACTCCGGTCGGGCGTCGGCGATCTGTGGGGTTCCGGACGAGTTGCTTCCTCCGAAACTGCATGGGTTCCATACGCGGGCGCGCCGCTGCGCTCGTTTCAGCACTGCTGGTGGAAAGTGCGTGTGTGGTCGGCGCTCGGCGGCGCTTCGGCATGGACTGAACCTGCTGAATGGACGATGGGCATCACGGACGTGCGCGACCGGAAAGGCGGATGGATCTCGACTCCAACCAATGTGCTTCGCTCTGGCCCAATGCCGTTGTTTCGGCATGAATTTGTTGTTAATCGGCCGTTGCGGCGCGCGCTTGCTTTCGTTTCGGGCCTGGGGTTCGATGAGCTTCGAATCGATGGCGCGAAGGTAGGAAATGATGTTTTGGCGCCCGCTTGGACTAATTTCCGCGAGACCGTCTATTACGAATCTTACGATGTTACAAAGTTGCTCAGGCCCGGCGCCAACGCGATTGGAGTGATGCTTGGAAATGGATTTTACAACGTAGTGGGTGGGCGGTACGCGAAATATACAGGATCGTTCGGAGCGCCCCGCTTGTGGTTGCAAGTACACCTGGAATTCAACGACGGTAGCTCGACCGATATAGCCACCAATTTGTCGTGGAAGGTTCATGACGGTCCGATCATGTTTTCCGACACGTACGGTGGAGAAGACTTCGACGCGCGCCGGGAACCGCAAGGATGGGATCGTCCGGGATTTGACGATTCCGGATGGGCCAAAGCTGGAAATACCGAGGCTCCGGGCGGCCTTCTGACGGCTGACTTTAGTCCGCCTGCAAGAGTGCGCGAAACGTTCGACCCCGTGCGCGTGAGTGAGCCGAAACCGGGAGTTTTCGTTTACGACCTGGGCCAGAATTTCGCGGGATGGCCGGAGATCGTAGTGTCCGGACCCGCGGGCGCAAGCGTTCGATTAACTCCGGGAGAGTTGGTCGATTCGTCGGGCATGGTAAGTCAGCGATCTTCCGGCGGAGGGCCGACTTACTTCACTTATATTCTTCGAGGCTCCGGAACGGAAAAGTGGTCGCCTCGTTTTTCTTATTACGGATTCCGGTATGTACAAGTGGATGGCGCCGCTCCCGAGTCCGCGAAGCGGACGGGCATTCCAGTGCTCCACAGCCTTCGTGGCCAGTTTTTATATCTAGATGTCGAACAAACAGGCCGGTTTTCCTCCTCGAACAAGACTCTCAATGAAATTCATCGTCTGATTGACGTGGCCGCCAAGAGTAACCTTCAGCATGTGCTTACGGATTGCCCTCATCGCGAGAAGCTGGGATGGCTGGAAGTGTCGTACTTGATGGGTCCGTCGCTTCTTTACGATTGGGATCTTCGTAACTTTCTTCCTAAGGTGATTCGCGACATACGCGAAGCGCAAACTACTTCCGGATTGATACCCGATATCGCGCCGGAGTACGTCGAATTCTCCGGCGGCTTTCGCGATTCGCCTGAGTGGGGGAGCGCCGGCATTATGCTGCCATGGTTTGCCTGGCAGTGGTATGGAGATAAGCAGCCCCTCACCGACGCGTATCGAACCATGCGGCGATACGTAGACTATCTGCAATCACGGACGAACGATGGCCTGCTGACGTATGGGTTAGGCGATTGGTACGACATTGCGCCCGGTCCTCCGGGGCCGTCGAAATTGACCCCGCAAGGCGTGACTGCGACGGCGACGTATGTGGAGGACCTCAACGTGATGCGAAAGACGGCGCGCCTGCTCGACCGTGAAGCGGATACGAAGTCCTTCGTGGCCCAAGCGGCGGGCGAGACGGCTGCTTTTCAAAAGGCCTTCTATCAGCCCGAGGCCGAAAACTGCGCGACCGGCAGCCAGACTTCTCTAGCCATGCCGCTGGTCATCGGTCTCGTTCCGCAATCTAGCCGGAGCGCCCTGTTAGAGAAGCTTGTGGAAAGCATCCGCGCCGCTGGCAATCATACGACTGCCGGAGACGTCGGCTATCGATATGTCATCGAGGCGCTTATGAACGCAGGGCGAAGCGATGTCATCTTCGACATGGCGACGGAAAAAACGCCTCCCAGCTATGCCGCCCAAATCGCCGCCGGCGCCACCTCCCTGACGGAAGCTTGGGATGCGAATCCGGACAGCTCGCAGAATCATTTAATGCTCGGCCATATCGAAGAGTGGTTCTATGGTGGGCTTGCCGGCATTCGTCCCGATCCAAACATCCCCGGTCTACGGCATATCGTAATCGATCCCACGCCTGTGGGCGATTTGCAATCGGTGACTGCGTCGTGGGACACGTTCCGTGGTCCGGTATCTGTCAACTGGCGTGTTGACGGCAAGGTGTTTCGTCTCAGCCTCGACATTCCGCCGGGCATCTCCGCGGATCTGCATCTTCCTGCCGCATCTACAAAGCAAGTCTCGGCTTCCCGCGATCCAAACGTCCAGTTTCTTCGGCAGGAGCACGGGCGAACCGTATTCCGTATTAGGTCAGGCCACTACGATTTCGTGGTGGCAGGCTTTGCCAAGAATTCCCAGGAACCTGGAGCACACCAAAAGGAATGAAGACGGTTTCTCCCCAGCACCGAACCGCGATCGTCAGGAAGTACCTATGAGCCCGCGTGCCGCAGAATCCGACGAAGACGTGCGGCGTGCCAGCACCGAACCGCGACTGTCAAGAAGCGAGTTCGGGCACCCGCACAACCCGCGCACTGACGTGCGGCGGCTCCGTTTCCAGCTTGCCTCCACTCAGAGCCGCCTTGCGTCAGCAAGCGAGTTTTCCGGAGGCCGTGTAATGCCCGGTCACCAGCACCGAACCGCGGCCGTGATGGAGCGGACGTTTTTACCGGCGCCTTCAATGGAGGGGATACATCAATCGATCGGACACTTCAACAGAGTGAATCATGATACGACGCGACGAGAGTTACAGTGAATAACGCGGCAGAAATGATGAAACGCGCCGTGCCGCCGCGCACCAGCGGGCGTTATGCCCTGCGGGTCGGACTGTTCGGCATCGGCCTGGATGCCTATTGGCCGCAATTTCCAGGGCTTGAGGAACGGCTCAAGGGCTACATCGCTCGTGTGGAGCAGCGCCTTGCTCAATCCGGCGCACAAGTGGTGAACCTGGGTTTGGTCGATACTCCTCAGAAAGCTCTCGAAGCCGGACACCGGTTTTGTGAAGCGGACGTCGATCTCATCTTTCTGCACGTCACGACCTACGCGCTTTCCTCTACCGTGCTTCCGGTTGTTAGACGCGCCAAAGTGCCGGTCATCATTTTGAATCTGGCCCCGGGAGTCGCCATCGATTATGCGTCCTTCAATCGGTTGCGGGACCGGCGGCAGATGACGGGGGAGTGGCTGGCCTGGTGCCAGGCGTGTCCCGTGCCTGAGATCGCGAATGTTTTCGAGCGCTGTCGCATTCCGTTCTTTCAAGTAACTGGCACGCTGGAAAACGATCCTGTGGCGTCGAACGAAATCGAGGAATGGGTGGAAGCGGCGGCTGTTGCTCAAGTCATGGAGCACAACCGGCTTGGGTTGATGGGGCATTATTACGGGGGGATGCTCGACATCTACTCGGATCTGACGCAGCATTGCGCCGCATTCGGAGGGCATATCGAACTCCTCGAAGTCGATGAGCTAGCCGCGCTCCGCGAACAAGTGGTCGATTCGGACATTCAAAGCCGGGTAAGTGAATTTTTCGAGGCATTCGATGTCCAGCCGGACTGTTCGCCGGACGAACTGGAGCGCGCGGCACGAACATCATTGGCGCTTGACAGACTCGTTGAAAAGCACGATCTGGGATCGCTGGCCTACTACTACAAGGGAGAAGGCAATGCGGCGAACGAGCACGCCATTAGCTCTATTATTCTTGGAACGAGCCTATTAACCGCCCGGGGCATCCCCGTCGCCGGCGAGTACGAAGTCAAGAACGCCCAGGCCATGAAAATCATGGACGCCTTCCAAAGCGGCGGATCGTTCACCGAATACTATGCGATTGATTTCGCGGATGACGTAGTGCTGATGGGGCACGATGGTCCCGGCCACCTCGCGATCGCTCAAGGCAAAACCAAGGTCCGGCCCTTATCGGTTTACCACGGCAAAGTGGGCCGCGGGCTCTCGGTGGAAATGTCCGTGAAGCACGGCCCCGTCACCATGCTGTCCGTTGTTCAAACTGCGGATGGCCGATTAAAGCTTTTGATTGCCGAGGCCGAGTCAGTTGCGGGACCCATTCTCGAAATCGGCAATACAAACAGCCGCTACCGGTTCTCGATCGGAGCACGGCGATTTATCGACTATTGGAATGCTCAGGGTCCGGCGCATCATTGCGCGATCGGAATTGGCCACATTGCGAGCAAGCTGGAAAAGCTCGCTCACTTACTCAAAATGGAGGCCGTTCGTGTCTGCTGACTCGCTACGCCACAAACCGGAGGACTAATGATTCGAAACATTGGCGTGCTTCTGTTCTGCTCTTTGGGAATCACGCAATTTGCCTTCGCACAGAAGGTCGATATTCACTGGGATAAAGTAACTCGAATATCGCGCACGACCGCGACACTCCAGGTTGTTGTGAACCCGCCGCTGCGGCGCGGATCGAAAATTCACGACCGCGTGTTTTCCGATCTGCGGACATTAGGCGCCGAATATGTGCGCTATGTGCCGTGGCTTCCTTATCCGCGGTTGGGCGTAGCGGAACTCGAACCGCCCGCGAACGGCAAGACGTCCTGGGATTTTTCGCTTATCGATCCGATGACGCTCGACTTCCTGAATGCCACCAAGGGGCATAAAGTCATTCTGAATTTCAGCACCATACCGGCCTGGATGTTCACAACCCCCAAGCCCGTTGCTTACCCGCAAGATCCGAATCAGGCAGTTTGGGACTACACGCAAGGGACTGAACTTCGCGATCCATCCATGAAAGAACTGGGTGACTACTTTGCGCGTCTGGTGGGCTGGTACGTAGACGGAGGTTTCACGGATGAATTGGGCCAGCGCCACGAATCCGGACATCACTTCAATATCCCTTATTGGGAGGTGCTCAACGAAATCGATATCGAGCATCACATGACTCCTGAGCAGTATACGGCCCGCTACGATGCGATTGTCTCCGCGATCAAGCGCGTTGCGCCTGCCATGAAATTTGTCGGGTTGGCGCTGGCTTTTCCTTCGGACGATCCGCACATGTTTGAGTATTTTCTGAATCCACGAAATCATAAGCCCGGTATCCCGCTGGACATGATTTCCTACCATTTCTATGCGGTTCCCACGCCCGATCAATCGCTAGAGATACAGCAATACACGTTCTTCGACCAGGCGGACCGCTTCATTGCCAGCACCCGGTACGTCGATGCAATCCGGCAGCGCCTCTCTCCGTCGACGGAGACGACGGTCGACGAAATCGGGTCCATATCGGCCGACGATCTCTCGCAGGGCAAACCGGGACATGTAACGAAACCAATTCCAGCTTCGTATTGGAATCTGTCCGGCGCGACCTACGCTTACGTCTTCGGAAATCTCGCAACGTTGGGCATCGACGTGGCCGGCGAATCGCAACTGGTGGGATATCCGACGCAGTTTCCAAGTGTCTCAATGGTGAATTGGAACACTGGGGCTCCGAACCCGCGTTATCGAGTGCTCGAACTATTGAAAAGTAACTTCTCTCCCGGCGATCAGTTGGTTGAGACTTCGAGCGGAAGTCCGTACGTTTACGCCCTTGGTTTCATCACTCACGATGGCGCGCACAAATTGCTGCTGGTGAATAAGCGAAATCGCAACTTCTTAATCAAACTGCCTGGGCCAGCGGAGCAGGTGCAATTTGTGGATCAAACCACAAAAGCCAATCCACCCGAAACGCGACCGCTAAAGGCCGAAACATATACGTTGCACGGGCTGGGCGTGGCGATCGTCACGTTAGCCAAACAGTGAGCTATCGGATGAACAAGTCTTTGAAACTGAGCCGCGCGTGCCAGCGACCAAATGAGGCGCTTCGCATTTCCTATTGGCTCGCTTGCGCTCCCGGCTCAGTTCGACATGTGCATCACTCAGTCCGCAGCGCTTGCATCGGATCGATAGCTGCAGCGCGCTGAGCCGGAATGACGGTCGCCATCAGCGCGCAAAGAGCGAGCGAGAAAACCGCGAAGCTTAGCGCCACCGGATCCCAACTGCGCACGTCATAAAGCTGCGACGAGATCAACCGCCCGGCCCCAATCGCCATCGGAATACCAACGGCGAGGCCGATCGCGATCTGTAGAAAAGCTCCTCGAAGAACCAGGCGGACAACGTTCATTCGATCGGCGCCGAGTGCGATTCTGATGCCGATTTCACTCGTGCGGCGGGCCACCGTGTACGCTGTCACGCCGTAAAGGCCAATAGCCGCCAGGATCAGCGCAATAATTCCGAATAATCCTGTAAGCCGAGCCACCGCGCGCTGCTGATCGAAGTTCATATCCACCTGTTGCTGCATGGTTTGGATATTGATGATCGTCAGGTTAGGATCCACTTCGCTGAACGCTTTCCGCAATTGTGGCTCCAGCTTGCCTAGATCTCCATGGGCAACGAGCACGGCCCCATTGATGAAATGCGATCGCGTTTCGCCCGTTTGCATGGTTTCCAGCTTGTAATCGATATGTTGGGCTAGCGGAACGAAAAACATGGGCCTGACCGGCTTGTCGGGATCCGTGTACTTCGCGTCCCCGACAATTCCGACGATCTCGTAGCTCCCGGCATTTTCAAGAAGATCAATGCCGAAGTGCTTGCCCATCGGATCTTCATTTTTGAAAAATTTCCGCGCGAACGTTTCGTTGATCACTGCGATCGGCCGGGAATGCTCATTGTCCTGGTTAGTAATTCCTCGCCCGCGTACAAGGTGCTGTCCAACTGTCCCAAAATATCCGGGGCTCACGCGATCCCAGGAAGCCCCGGTGTCTTCATCGAGACGAGGAGGGGGATGGCCCTCAACCACGATGCCGTCGCCCCAATTATCGGTAAACGGCGTATAGAGCGCCAGGCTCGCTTGTTCCACGCCAGGCACATGCATGAGCCGTTCCTGAAGCGCTCGATAAAGAGAATTCAAATGTTCCGGCGAATACGTGGCCAGCGGTTGATTCATCTGAACCGTGACACGGTTATTTAACGCGAATCCGAAATTCTGGTGTTCCAGGTTATTCAGACTTCGTGTCAACAGGCCGGCTCCCGCCAGCAAGACAACGGAAATGGTGGCTTGAAAAATCAATAGCGCCTTTTGAGGAAGCGAGGAACTATCGCGCGTGCTGCGATTCGCGCCGCGCAGCGCTTCGACCGGATCGGTATGGGAAGCAAACCAGGCGGGCGCCGTGCCGAAGAGTACGCCTGTCAAAAGCGATAACCCAAACGCAAAAGCAAGCACCGGCAGCGAAGGTGACGCACTGATAGGAACGAAGTGGGCGCTGTGAAACGCGAGGGCAAGGACAACCTGCACGCCCATGTAGGCGACGGCAACACCTGCCGCTCCGCCAAGTACGGATAGCAATATGCTCTCGGTCAGCGACTGCCGGATGAGGCGCGCGCGCGAAGCTCCCAGCGCCAGGCGAACCGATGTATTCGAGCGGCGTGCCATCCCACGCGCCAGCAACAGATTTGCGATATTGGCGCAGGCAATTAGCAGGACGAGACCGCAGACGGTGAGCAAGATGCGAAGGCTGCTGGCATAGTTCTCTTTCATCGTGGCCACTCCGCTGCCGGCCGGAACAACGTTGATGTGCTGCTTAGGAAGCGCGTGCTTGACTTGTGGCATGTACTCGGCGGGCAGCCCGCTCTCGCCCGTAAGCCATCGGCGCAAAACGCCAGTGAAGCGTGCAGGTAAACCTGCCACGCTTGCTCCCGGACGTAACCGGCCGATTGCTCGAAGCCAGTTCGTTGACGTGTAGTGCAGAAGGGAATTTTTTCCCTGCACCAGAGGTTCCTGCTGCAGTGGAAGCCAGATCTCCGGCGGATCGCTGCGTAGTGTCTCGCCGAAAAAACCAGGCGGCGAGATTCCGATAATCGTGAAAGGATGCCCCTCGACCACGAAACTCGATCCGACGATCGCGGGATTGCCTCCATAGGACTGTTGCCATGCGCGGTAGCTGAGCATCGCCACGGGAGCGGCCGAAGACCGGTCGTCGGCGGGAGTAATCGCGCGCCCGGCGAACGCCCGGATGCCGAACATATTGAAATAATTTCCCGTAATGAACTCGCCGTGTAGCGGCTTCGCTGGAGTATCGGTTGAGCCATAACGCACGCTGAACTGCGGCGCAATCGCCTGAAACGCTGCAACCTGCTCGAATTCAGGAGCAGCCGCTTTCAGTCGTTGATAGAGCGCGAACGAAAACAGGCTCCAGTTGTCCTGTAGGCCCCCTTCGACGCAGCATTCGCCGCCTTCGCCGATTCGATAGAGGCTGGATGGATCGGCCACCGGGAGCGACCGCAGCATCACCGCGTTAACCAACGAAAAAATAGCTGTTGTCGCTCCGATCCCAAGCGCCAGCGTGAGCAGCGCGGTCAACGTAAACACAGGCGAGCGGCGAAACTGGCGTAAGGCGTAGCGAAGATCCTGAACAAGGTTGTACATAAGAACGCTTCCTGCACTACGAGCACGCGCCGGGCCTCGTTCCGCGGCGGTGTAGCTTCGCAAAACCGCTCCAACGTTTTCAGCAACTTACCGAGCCGAGACCGCGAGGAAGCGTTTTTCAACATGCAAATTGAAGCAGTTTGACGCCGGCATCGAGCAAGCAAAGCGTCCGAAATCGGACAACCGCGTTCGATGCCGGGCAGTGGCGGCCATGCTCGACAGTATAATGATCGGGGCTTGCCGGTTCAGATTGAAATTGCAGCCAGAAATTGAAACAATGTTTCGCGCATGGGAAGAAACTCCAGCGAAAGCAAGGAGCTTCGCACCCGGATTCGGAAGAGTTTAAGAGGACACTACATGACCTTGGGAAAGCGATCTGCCATATTGGCGGCTTCGTTGGCATTCGCATCCGCGCTGCCGCTGGCCGCACAAATCGGGATGTTCAGTAATGAGCAGCGTATTGATATCACGCGCGCCTGGAAGGGCGAACGGTTTCCCGACGGAAGGCCGAAGGTTCCCGACGCCGTGCTCGATCGTTTGCGAAACGTCACTGCCGAAGAGGCTTGGGGCACCCTCCGCGGAGCCGGCTACCGCCTGCAATTTGAATCCGGCTGGAAGGAACTGAATGGCGGCCAGCGCCTCGTCGGACGCGCTGTCACGTGCGTGTTTATGCCGTTTCGTCCCGACATGAACGCGGTCATTAACGATCATGCCAAGCAGGAAGGCCGCGAAGGACACGGGCAGAATTCGTGGGTGATCGACACGCTCACAAAGGGCGACGTAATGGTGGTGGATCTGTTCGGAAAGATTAAGGACGGCACCATCATTGGCGATAACCTCGGTACGTCCATCATGTCTAAGACGGGAACTGGCCTGGTGGTGGATGGGGCCGTTCGCGATCCGTCAGGTTTGTCGGAGATCAAGGGTTTTCATATTTTCACGCGCGGCTTCGACCCTTCGGCGATCGCCGGCGTGACCTTGATGGGAATCAACACTCCCATTCGCATCGGTCAGGCAACGGTTCTGCCCGGTGACGTAGTGCTGAGCGATCGTGACGGAATCACCTTCATCCCCGCCCAGCTTGCCGAGAAAGTCGCCGACGACGCCGAAATGACGCACTACCGGGACGACTGGGGCCACGAAATGCTGCGCGAAGGGAAGTATGCGCCTGGGCAGATAGATGGACAGTGGACCCCAGGTATGATCGACGAATTTAACCAGTTTCTCGCCAGCAAGGGCTCGAAGCTTCGCATGAAACCGAAGCAGCATTAGACCGCGACAGAATACCAAACGCACAACCCGCGCACTTGTCTAGGTTCTATCCAAAACCGTATGTGAGTTGGATCTGCCTCACCTAGTGCGCGGACGACCTTGCGCCACCCGCAGAGGCTCGTTCTCTTAACACCAGGCGCCGACGCCTGAAATTCGCCCGTATTGCAACTGCCGGAGGGCAACACCTATCTCGGCTTCCTCTTCGCCTATGCAGAAATGGCCCCACAGGTCGAGGAACGTCTGCGTCAGGCGCACCAATTTCTGGACTTTGAAATCATGGAAACCCTGCGCGTCGTAAGCCGGTAACTAGTTTAAACCGTGGCGCACGACCTCATGCGTGCCGTCGAGACTTTCTCGACGCCGATTTTCTTTTTGAGAAATCCCCGGGCGCGAGGCCACGCTATCTCCAGCGCTTCGAGGGGAGCGGCCCCCGGCCTGCAGCGGCCTCGTAGGCCGCCATCTCCGTTCCAACCGTATGCCCTCGGTAAACGCAATGCCGATTTTTTATCTGAAAATGCGGACGGATATCCTGCCGTGCTCGTCGCGATATACCAATCAGTTCTTGTCAGAAAACCGGTATCGGTTTAGTAGGAAAATGCGTAGTAAATTAGGACCATAGTACTGCTTTATGTTTCAAACGCATCCGTGAAAGCCGTGCTCTCAGTTACTCCTTCTCCGGATTTCCTCGCAAACTCGCGATTGTGAGATCACTTGCGCTTGCAAGGAGCATGAGTAGGATTTTTCCGACGTATGGGCCTACTCCGTAACTCCCCAAGCGCCATTCTCCGTGCGTTTTCAATCAGTTTCCTTCTAGTACGATAGGGCTTTCAGTACTCCACCCGGGTGGAATTACTTGTCCTTTTTCTCCCCGGCAGGTAAACTCAGCGATACAGCTTGCAATAAGAAGGGTGAGTCCCGGAGCCAAAATGGTTCGCTTGGCCTTTTATTCGCAGGACCAGAAGTTACGGTTCCTGCTTGCGCCGTCTCTCGGTCCGGAGTTCCAGCTTACTGTGGAATCCGACGGAGATCAGGTTAGGGATCGGATCGCGCAGGGAGCCTGCGACGTTCTGATTCTCGATTTAGATTCTAACTACGGTGGAGTGGAGTCTCAGGTTCAATTTTTCGAAGAGGTCGCCGAATCTTCCGTCCCCGTGATTGTCATGGCCGACGACAACGGCCGTGCACAAGCCGCCGAACTGGTCCAGCGCGGCGCGTTTGGCTACTGCCGCAAGCCGCCTGCGCTTCGCGAGCTGAAGGCGCTGGTGCGCCGGGCTTTCGAGCAAAGCTCCTTGAAGCGCGAACTGGAAGCCACGCGTCAACTGGCGACCACTCTCCCGAGTTGCGATCGGCTCCTCGGTTCCAGCCCCCAGATGCTGACCGTCTACGATCTCATCCGCCGCGTCGCCAACATCGATGCGTCCGTGTTGGTATCCGGCGAAAGCGGCACCGGCA
Organism: Bryobacterales bacterium KBS 96; assembly: GCA_000381625.1. Taxonomy (GTDB): domain Bacteria; phylum Acidobacteriota; class Terriglobia; order Bryobacterales; family Bryobacteraceae; genus KBS-96. The sequence continues at coordinate 1,642,688 of KB906767.1, read as the reverse complement.
AGGAACTGGTGGCGAACGCCATCCATAACCTCGGCAACCGCGCCAATCGCCCGTTTGTGGCCGTCTCCTGCGGCGCTATTCCCGAAACTCTCATCGAAGCCGAGTTGTTCGGTCACGAAAAAGGCGCTTACACCGGCACGGTCGGCGCCAGGGAAGGCTTTCTCGAAAAAGCCGGCGACGGCACGCTCTTCCTCGATGAGATCGGCGAGCTCAGCCTGCAAACCCAGGTGAAGCTGTTGCGCGTCCTTCAGCAGAAAGAGTTCAGCCGCCTCGGCAGCAGCCGCCTCATCCCGTTGCGCGCGCGGCTCATTTTCGCCACTCACCGCGATCTCGACGAAATGGTCACGGCCGGTAAATTTCGCCAGGACTTTTATTACCGCATCAACGTGATGCGGATCGATTGTCCCGCGCTCGCGGAACACCCGCAGGATATTCCCCAACTGGCGCATCAGTTTTTGCAGCGCTATTCCCGGCAATATCAAAAACCGGTCGAAAGCATTCAGCCGCGGGCCCTCGCCATGCTCGAAAACTATTCATGGCCCGGAAACGTGCGCGAGCTGGAAAACATTATGCAGCGGGCCATCATCCTGGCTGAAAGCGAAAGCATCGGTCCGGAACATCTGCCGGAAGCGCTGCGCGACGAAAGTTTCGTTCCGGCCAACGGAGATCTGCCGGCCGGCTCCTTCGAGAGGCTGCTCCGCGATTACAAGCTGAAGCTGGCGACCACCGCCGTCCAGGAGTGCAAGGGCAACAAAACGCTGGCCGCCCGCAGCCTGAATATCTCGCGGGCCTATTTGCACCGGCTGCTTCGATCGGTCGACCCGGATACCGAAGAAATTCATGTTGTTGCATGAGTCTGCCGAACCCAGCGTAAACGTGCTTCCGGAATCCCGGGCGCCGTCTTTTGCCCGGAGACTGTTTTCGTTTCCCGTGATGCTCGCCGGCATGCTCGTCGTCCTGGCCGTGCTGACAGTGCGGGCCCGCTTCAACGACCCCGATATGTGGTGGCATCTGAAGACGGGCGAAATCATTTGGAACACGCATCGCATCCCGACCGTAGATCTGTTCTCGTACACCACCAACCATCACGCCTGGACGGCGCACGAGTGGCTTTCGCAGCTCACCATCTATGCGGCTTATCATTTCGGCGGCTACACCGGCCTGATGCTATGGCTATGCGTGTTTGCATCCGCGTTTCTGGTCGCGCAGTATGTTTTGTGCTCGCTCTATTCGGGCAATGCGAAAGTGGCCCTGCTGGGCGGCTTCGTCGCCTGGATGTTCTCGACTATTGGACTGGCGATTCGTCCCCAACTCATCGGATACCTGCTGCTGACGCTTGAGTTGCTCATCGTCCATCTTGCCCGGACCCGTAGCCCGCGCTGGTTCTGGTGCCTGCCTCCGCTCTTTGCCATATGGGTGAACTGCCACGGCTCGTTCTTCTTTGGACTGGCCATCCTGGGAGTGTTTCTCTTCTGTTCGTTCCTCGATTTCCGCATGGGACTGATTGCGTCGTGCCGCCGGAGTCTTCGCGAGCGCAAAGTCCTGGCGATTGTATTCGCGCTTTCGATTGCGGCGCTATTTGTCAATCCCGTGGGGTGGAAGCAGGTGTATTACCCGCTCGACGTGATGCTCCACTTGCATTTGAATCTGAAATTCATTGACGAATGGCGGCCGGCCTCGCTTGGAGACCCGCGAAGTCTTGCGATGTTAGGCATAGTCGGATTTGTCCTAATATGGGCGCTTGTCCGCCGCTCTGAACTCATTTTCGAAGAGTTGCTACTGGTTGGAGTAGGGTTTGGACTGGCGGTGCAACATGAGCGCATGCTATTTGTCTTCGGCATCCTTACAGCTCCTATGCTCTGTCGCTTGCTTGGAAACTCGTGGGATGGATACGATTTCCGCCGGGATCATCCATTCCCGAACTTGACCATGCTGACGCTGGCGACGCTTGGGATTATATGGGCATTCCCGGGCCGGCACGATCTTCAACTTCAGGTGGAAAAAGGCAGTCCCGTGAAAGCAGTGGATTTCGTGCGACGGACTGGCCTTTCCGGAAGGATGCTCAACGAATATGTATATGGCGGCTATTTGATCTGGGCCGCGCCGCAATATCCAGTGTTTGTGGACGGCCGAGGCGATGTTTTCGAGTGGACGGGCGTGCTTGGCGATTTCCTTGACTGGACAACATTAGAGGCTGATCCAAAGATACTGCTGGACAAATACCGCATCGATTTCTGTCTCTTGTCCCGCAAAGCTCCGATGACTCGCGTGCTGCCGCTTCTCCCACACTGGAAGATGGTCTACTCGGATGAAATGTCCGTTATCTTTGCGAGATCGGCGGCCAAGGATTAATCCACGCCGAAGACATTTACTCCTGCGGTCGATTCTGAATCTCTGCAGGGGCCGGGCATGTCCGGCTCGAACGTAGCTTAACCAAGGAGGCTCAAGTAAGTGGCCTTCACGATGAGCGGACCGTTCGGTTCAATCTTCCTTACGGCCCCAGAGGACGACGTTCCACGACCACCAACGCGCGCCGGGAACACGCGTTAGCAGCGAATCAAGCGCCAGCAGCGGACGCCACCACCACAACGAACGTCGAGATTCCGTCAGTATTCTCTTCCAGTAGCGGTCCTGGTTCGGATGAACACGGTCAATCAGGAAATACTTTGCAAACAAAGCAAGCGTCGTCATCCAGAACATCCGACACCTGACGTCAGGAAAGTAACTTCGAGCCAACCTGATATCGTTGCGAGTCAGAGGGGATTCATCTTCGGTCCGGACCTGATTGGCCATACGTCGGTATATGTTAATGGCAGGATTATAAGCAACCGGATCGATCGAGAAGAAACAGCCGCCTGGCTTCAGTACACGCCTGATCTCTGCGAACAAACGCCCCCGATTGATCACGTGGTGAATTGTATTCGCGATATATACAACGTCGAAGGCGTCATCCGGAACAGGCAATTCCTCGCCAACGGCGGCGCGACCCTGGAGTTCTACTCCGTGGTAGTGGCCAACCTCGCAGGCCTTGGCAATCATTTGAGGCGAAATATCGATCATCGTGACATCAGCGCCCTGCAGAGCAAAATACACCGAAGATTCCCCGAGCCCCGCACCCACATCCAGCAGTCGTTTGCCCGTAAGGGGCCCCATTTTCTGGAGAATGAACTGATTCTCGACAGCCGTTGGCGCTTCGAAACACTCACGGACCCGCACGCTGGCCACGGGCGTTGACGACGCCCAGCCATCGTGAAAAATCGTCTCTCGGTCGTGAACTGCCACACCGTCGTGAATTACGAGCGTGTCTCTCGCATTTTGTTTAGGAAGTTGTGAGTTCATTTAAATTAGCCAAAATCTTGCTCATCTAGTGCCCCTGTGCAACCATCGCTCTCACGGTTGTACCTTCGTTCGCAACAGAACGTAAATTTGGTGCAGCGCACGGCTTTTGTGGTGAAGGAACTCCGGTTTTTCGCTTCAATACCCGAATATTTTGCTGTTGATAAACGGCGGCGAAATTCTGATCTATATACTTTTCAAGCGCCCGCTCCGCTTTAGGTGGAGGATGGTAATCCGGGAAAAATGTTCGAAAGTTCTTGCTATCTACCAAGTTGTCCCAGATGACATAGCGAACCGTGCTTGCCTCCAGCGAGTGAGTGGCCTCTAAAAACTGCGCATTGGTATTTATCTGGTACATCAGAATACTATATCGGGTGGGGTTGTTTGCTCCAGATAGGAAATAGTATATCGGCGAATACGTATACACAAATAGTTCGTCGCCCGGCTTTACATGTGTATTCAAAAAACCCAAAATCGGGTCTTTTTTAAACATTTGCAACTCGCCGCGTGCGGTCTCAGTCTTTACGTGCGCCGTTAAAGTGAGGCACACATTGAAGGCTGCCAACGCGATCGCAGATACGGCGGTCACCTTTATTGCTGTCCAAGCAAAAGGACGCCTCAGTTGGCTCAACAGGCAAATCAACAAGATAATCAGAAGGGGCGATCCGTATACAAGGTGAGTAATGTCCTTCCGGTGTATCTCGGAAAGCCACAATGCCCATCCGGCAATCCAATACGGTAAAAGCTCGCGACTGAAAGCACGGGGTCTATTACAAAGAGCGATTGTGGGAAGGATAACTGGAAGAGCAGCTACTATCAGAAATGGAATGATGAGAATGCCAGCGACGATATAGGCCACGGCGGGGGAGATAGCAGCGGAAAAGGACTGTATCCATGACTTCCAATAGAACTCATCAATGCCCAATCCATAAGGCACTGAGTTTACGTCACTGTATCTCGTCAACGGCCAAACGAAGTTGGCATAAACATAGTCATGCAAGCCGCCAGCGGTCCAGAAAAATAGCAACACGCAGGCGATGATGGCAATGTAACCTGTAACCAGCAAAGCAACATAAGAAGCAAAACCCATCTCCTTGCGGCATAGCACCACAAGCAGCATCAGGAACGCGAGAAAGAGAAGAATGCCTTTGGGCTGGAGAACGCACGTGGTCAGTGCAGCTAGTGAACCCGTTGCAACGAGCAAAGCCGGCCAACGTTTGTCGATCCAGACGACAAACGCCGCGAAAGAGAGGAGAGCAAGCAGATTGCTGTCCCCGTGGTGACTGATTGAGGGCCACGCATGTCCAAATAGAACTGCCAGCAGAAAAATGGCTGGGAGCGTGTCAAATCTTGTGCGAAGGCGGCGCGTCAAAAAGAATATCAGGAACGCAGAAGCGATGGAAGTGACCATCAAGGCAATCCGGGTCGCAAGCCAGGTGATGCCGAAAAGTTTGAAAAAAAGCGCGGCCCAATAGAACGTGCCAGGCCCCATCACTTCAAAGAAATCGCGGTAGGGAACCTGCCCCTGAGTAACGCGCACGGCGTCGTAGATCAATGTGCCTTCATCGCCGACGGGCAGGAACACGCGCATGAATGGGTACAAGCACAGAATGGAGCAAAGCGTAAATGAAATGTAGGGGTGGCGCCGGATCGGGAGCATCGTTGGGGCGTGATATGTGAGAACTTAGAAGTCAAAAATCCGCAGACGCCAATTAGAACCGAAGAGAATTCACTGCACGGTGTTCCTCAATGTCCGCCACAACGTTTGATGCATCCATTCCCCGGGTTCCGTAAACGGAGCTATTCCGAACGGTTGCCCCGTCCAGAATGGTGGCACGGACAATATCGCTTTCGGGCGGCATTATGTTAAAGGCGTTTTCCACGACGTACAGCGGGCGTCCTTTTGACTCCTCATAATTTCTGCCCACGTAATCGCCAATCGCTCCCAGTGCCAAAAGAATCATGCCGGAAAAAATGCATTGCAAGACCACAACCGATGCCCATCCAGGAACAAGAATGTTTGTAAAAAGCGCCAGATAAAGTACGTAAAAAAGATAGCCAAATCCAGCGCAGCTCAAAAGTATGCCGGCAGCAATGCTGAGCCGCAACGGCAATGCAGAGAAAGAAGCGACAGCCGTCCAGGCGAAGCGCAGCATCTTCAACATGGGATACTTGGTCTCGCCGGCCGCGCGGGGCTGACGTTCGAACGGGAGAATCGCCTCCCGGAGTCCCAGCCAGCCGACAAGGCCGCGCATGAATCTGTGCTGCTCTCGAAAAGAACGGATCGCCAGTACCGCTCGCCGGCTGAATAATCGGAAATCCCCCACTTCCGGCGTGAGCCGGCTACCGACCATTGTCGCCATGGTGCGGTAAAAAATGGTCGCGGTCGTCCTTTTGAGCCAGGTTTCTCCCCGGCGGCAGATTCGTTGCGGTGAAACGACGTCATATCCCTGCTCGAAAAGGCGGACCATTTCCGGCAGGAGTTCTGGCGGGTCTTGAAGATCCGCATCCATTACGATCACCGCATCGCCATTTGCGAAATCAAGGCCTGCGGTAACGGCTGCCTGATGCCCGAAGTTCCGACTGAAGCTGAGTACTTGGATGCGATTGTCATCCAGCGCCGTTCCATGAATGATATTGAGCGTCTCATCCGTGCTGCCGTCGTCTACAAACAGAAGTCGCCAGTCGAATCCACGAAGAGCTTCGCGGATCCTGGAGATCAGGATATTTACGGCTTGCTCTTCATTGAATACCGGAACTACGACAGAAAGGAGCATTTAGTGTCTCTCAGATGTGCCAGGAACAAACTACGACATAGCCTAGCGCCGGAATAGCGTGTTGTATTGCGACGCCAGAAAATGCGCGCCTATAGAGGTTGTTATTGAGAAAGGAAGAGGAGAGCGGAAATCGTAAAGTACTGTTCCGCTCCCGGAAGTTGATTATTTGACTAGCTGGTGTAGGTTCCCAGGTGGTTGGAAATGTTGCCAAAGGCATTGTTGATTCCACCAGCGAGGGCTTTCATGCCGACTGTCGCCGCCAACGCGATCAGCGCGACAACTAAGGCATATTCGACCAAGTCTTGGCCTTCATCGTCTTTCAGCGTCGACCAGAGAGTCTGGCCCTTTACGTACATCTTCAGAATTAAGTTGTTCATTGTGTCCTCTTGTTAAATTTGCGCTGCTAAGCAGGTGCGCTTTACGAAAGGCAATTGAGGAGCCAAACGGCAAAACGGCTTGAATTGTTGTAGGTTATAGGGTTTGAGCGCTTTCGAACCGTGAAGTGTACACGGCTGTTTACAGCCATCGGCCCGATAGTCAATTGCGCGATACACTTACGTCCATGTGCGTACGAATGCGCACCGTTTCGCATAACGTAAGGTGGCCCTATCCCGAAGTAAATGGATGTCCGGCTGCAATGACAACTTCCGTGCTTGCTCGTCGGTGGCTGGAGTGTCTCGCTTTTGCGGCGCTCGTCTTGGTTTCGCGGCTTCTGTTCCGAAGCCACCTTCTTTACGACATCGATTCCGTGAATTTTGCCCTCGGGATATCCCGGTTCGATCCGATGGTGCATCAGCCCCACCCACCCGGATATTTCCTATACATCTGCCTGGCGCGGCTGGTGAACTCCATCGTTCACGATCCGAACACGGCGCTGGTCGCCATCAGCATTGCCGCGAGCTGCGGGGCGGTCGTCATGATATACCTGCTCGCGCTCGACTGGTTCGGGCAGCCCGCGGCCCGTTTCGCCGCGCTGCTCTTTCTGCTCTCTCCCCTGACTTGGTTTCACGGCATCGTGGGCTTGGTTTATATTGTCGAAGCATTTCTGTCCGCGCTGGCCGGCTATTTGTGCTGGCGGGTCTGCCAGGGGCGGAAGGAGCTTGCGATTCCGGCCGCATTAGTGCTGGGATTGGGAGCGGGCATCCGCCCGTCTTTTCCAGTTTTCCTGGCGCCGCTCTTTCTCTTTTCCCTTTGGGGCCTGTCCTGGAAGCGGATCGGCGCGACGATCGCCGTTGCGTTGGTCGCCGTGCTTGCCTGGTTCGTGCCCATGATCGAAGCGAGCGGCGGGTTTCACCGGTATCTGCTGGCCCTGTCCGCCCTGTGGCGCACGGAGGGCGGCCATCACACGGTTTTCAATTCCTCGCCGTTTATGTCGATTACACGAATTCTTGTGATCGTATTTATTGCCGCGGTCTGCTTCGGACCGGCAATCCTTCTGTTCGCGCGGGCGCTTTATCGCAAGCAGAGTGCTAGTGTGAGGCAGCCCCTTGTGGGGCAGACCCTCGGTCTGCGGCGGCCTCGCAGGCCGCCTGCTGCTAGTCCGCTCCCCACAACAGCGGCATTAGAAATTAGCACCGAACCCCGACCGTCGGGGAGGGGGCCTACCGGGCAGCGTGACCGGAAGCTTTTCACCTGGATTTGGATCGCCCCCGGCCTGCTGTTCTTTTCGTTTATTTTTCTGCCGCTAGTAAACAGCGGCTACCTATTGGTAGTCTTTACTCCGGTATTCCTCTGGCTGGGGCTGTGGGCCTCGGAATGGTGCGCCGGATTGCGGCTTGCCAGGCCGCTCAAATTTGCCGCCATTGGAGTACTCGCGGCAATTGACATCCTGGTTTTCTTGGAGGCGCCGATGTACTGCTCCTACCGCTCTGTGCGGCAGTTTGAGGCGAACATGCGAAGCATCCAGCAAGCCGTGCCCGGCCTCGCATCGCCCGAACACACGCTCATTGTCGGTTTCGATTCGCACTTCCTGGGATACCGGCATGCTGGTTACTACCTGCCTCAATACGAAACCGTGGAATATCCCAAAATGCCGACGGCGGCAGGCCCGCGCATCATGATGATGCGGAACCGCGACACGCACCTTCTTGAAAAGCTGGACGCCACGGGCTTCACCAATTTCTTATTGTTCCCGCTGCCTACGGACGAGAAGGCCTACGTCGCTTACACCGCGAAAGTGAAGGCGAAATTTCCGCAATCGGACCTCCGGACGGTCCACGCCGGAAACCACGACTTCATCATGGGCCCGATCTCCGATCTGCGGTTCCTGTTTCCCGACACCTCATGGTGTATACGGCCCGCTACTCCCGCGCTCCGCGCTACTCCCAATCACAGTTTTTTCTAGGACATTTATCCTTTACAATCAACCATTTCGGAACCGTGCCGGTTCCGTGCGCCTTCCCTCCTCATCTATCTTTGTGGACAAGAGGAGATTTGATATGCCCCATACCGACGATAGTGATCGGGTGCCGAAGCCGAAGCGCCCCGTTTCCGAAGCTCAGCTTCGCGCCAATCGCCTGAACGCGCAGAAATCGACCGGGCCACGCACCGAGGAGGGGAAGCAGCGTGCCTCTCTCAACGCCACCCGCCACGGCCTCACCGCCCAGGTCCTTACCCTTACTCCCGAGGAACTGAAAGGCCTTCAAGTCCTCATCGGCGATTTCGAGAAACAATACTCCCCGGCCAATACGCAGGAGAGGCATCTGGTCCACATGCTCGCCCAGTTGCAGTTTCGGCTGCACCGGATCATGGCGACCGAGCATAACCTCTTTGCCATCGGCCTTACCGAAAACTCGGAGTTCTGGGACGTCAACCATCCCGAAGCGCAGACCGCCTTCGTTCTCGCCGAAACCCTGCGCCGCTCGAAAGACCCGCTGCTAACGCTCTCTATATATGAACAACGCCTGATGCGCCAATACGAGAAGGTGCTCAAAATGCTGCGTGACGTCCAGGCCGAGCGCAAAGCGCAGGAAACCCGCGAGCAGGAAGCGATCTACGAAGTCGGCATGTGCCATCTGGTCGCTGGTAAAGAGTTCTCGCCGGCCAAGTTTGGCTTCGTTTGTTCGAAGGCGGAAGCCGAGTCGCTCGTCAAGCGCAAATGGACTCTCGAACACGCCAACAATGCCCATACCTGGAACTTCGATCGCGAATCCTGCGGGCCCGCCCTCGCCTTCGCCGCCTAAATCCTTACACCTTTCGTGACTCGCTAGTGGGGCAGACGCTCCGTCTGCGCGCGGCTCCCAGCCGCGCTCTTCCGATCTTGCCGAACCTTCGGAGACTTGTAGCGGCGAGGGCCGCTGAAATCCACGTGGCGCGCGCTTTAGCGTGCTGCGGCGACTTCAGTCGCCGGGAAGCGGATAGTGAACAGCCCGCCGGCACGATGAAGCGTGCGCCACAGTATTGCAAGATCGGCGGCCCATGCTTCGGGCCGCGCTGACCGCCGTGGCGCAGACACTCGTGTCTGCCGCGCCGAAAGTCGTCTCGGCGCCTGGCGCATTTCGTTACACCGCGCCGCCTCTGTGCGCCCGGTCCTGGAACCCGCGGCGCACGGTTTCAGCGCAATGTCACTTAGTTTTCCCTTGTTCCGACACTTTGGGGTGGGGCAGGTCCTCGACCTGCGCCGGGCGCTCCGCCCGGCTCTTCGGTAATGCAGCAAGATCCGTTTGCCCCACCAAAGGTGAGTGGCGCACGCTTTCAGCGTGCTGCGGCGAACTTCAGTCGCCGCGGAGCGGACAGTGAACTGTCTGCCGGCGCGATGAATCGTGCGCCACACGTCGTATTCGGCGCTTGGCGCATACCTCGTTACACCGCCCCGGTGTATACGGCACGTCACGGGAAAACCCCCGGTGTCTACAGCCGTTGACAGCACCGCGAACTGCATCGCACGAACATGCCGAATTTACGGGAGTTTTCCGAAGATTCCGTAATGGATCTTAAATTGCCAAGAAGTATTTCGATTGCCCCCGTTAGCTATGCATTCAATCGCCTGGTGGCCCACTCTTGTCGCCGTCCTCATCGCAGCCGTCTGGGATGCGCGCTATCGGCGCATTCCGAATTGGCTGGTATTCCCCTTTCTGGTAGGTGGAATCACGGCATCCACCATCGTCCAGGGCTGGCACGGACTGGGGCAAAGCGCTTTGGGAATTCTGCTGGCCGCTGTGGCCATGGGAGCGTTCTACTGCCTCGGCGGCATGGGCATGGGCGATGTAAAACTCTGCGCGGCGGTCGGCGCCTGGATCGGACCGGCGCAGCTCGGCTTGGCCCTGGTGATGACCGGTTTCGCCGGGGGCGTCATGGCCTTGGGATGGGCGGTTTGCGGCGGATTTCTTCGACAATCGCTCGACGGAGCCGGCGATCTGATTTTCGGTATGCGGAAGCGGGGACTTCGCCCGCACTCGACGCTCGTGCTGGCAAACGCCGCCACCCGGAAAATGCCCTACGCGCCGGCCATCGCCGTGGGAACGATCTTGTCCTTTCTGGCGGTCATAAAGTGAAGCACGGCACAACGAAATGCAAAAAAAGTAAATGGGAAGCTCGATGGTGATGTCCACATTTATTCGCGATACTGATTCGGTCAGCATGGGAGCCTTGTCTGTTTTCCTGATTGTGCCGAACAACGACCGGCGGCGCGCCATTGCGAAGGCGCTCTCCGGGACGCAAGCTCATATCGGAGGAGAGCTTGCGTCCTACCCCGGCATGGACGATCTGGCGCAAATCTCCGGCGCCGATTACGACGTCATCGTGGTGGACCTCGATCCGGACGCCGAAGCGGCGCTCGACGTCGTGGAAAATGTTTGCGCCGCGAACTCCACGGTGACGGTAATGATTTATGCCGCCCACGCAAGCTCCGAAATGCTGGTGCGCTGCATGCGCGCCGGCGCCCGTGAGTTCCTGAGCGAACCGTTACAGCCCGGCGCCGTTGCCGAAGCCCTGGTCCGGGCCTCCGTCCGGCGCGAAGAGGTGGGCCGGACGAAGAAAACCGCCGGAAAACTATTTGTATTCGCTGGCGCCAAGGGCGGTTGCGGAGTTACCACGCTCGCAACCAATTTCGCCTTATCGCTCGCGAAAGAGGCGGGAAAGGCCCTGCTGATCGATCTCGATCTGCACTTGGGCGATGCCGCTCTCTCTCTCGGCGTCACTTCCAAGTTCTCGGCCGCGGATGCGCTGGAGAACCCGAATCGCCTGGATTCGGATTTCTTGTCCGCCATGCTTGCGAAGCACGAGGCCGGCCTTTCCGTTCTCGCGGGGGCCGATGCCGTTTCGAACCCGCATCCCACGAAAGAGGCCGTGGGCCGTTTGCTGCAAGTGGCGCGGGAAGGTTTCGATTACGTGGTTGTCGATGCCGGGGCAAAACCCGCCGATCTTTCGGAGACGCTCTTTGAAGCGGCTACCGCCGTGTATCTGGTGACGCAATTGGGCGTCCCGGATCTGCGCAATGCGAATCGTCTGATTGCGCGCTATTTCACCGGTCCTGGCGCCAGGAAGCTCGAAGTCGTCTTGAATCGATTTCAAGCAAGAGCGGCCGAGATCGACGATGCGGCCATTACGAAAGCCCTGACGCAGCCCGCGAAATGGAAAGTTCCGAACGATTTTCCCGCCGCGCGCAAGGCTCAGAATTCCGGCGTACCCATCGCCATGGAGCCTTCTCCCATTTCGCGCGTGATGCGCGAGATGGCGTGGGCCGCTTCCGGCCAGACCGGCAAACCGGAGCGGAAGAAAAAATTCGGCCTGTTCGGCTAATGGAAGCGCCTGACAGGAAAGCTCAATGGAAAAACTGAACCTCGAAAAACTCAAGGCCGATGTGCTCGGGACGCTGATCTCGAAACTGGACCTCGAGCGGTTGTCAACCGTGCAGCATGCCAAAGCCAGAGAGGCCGTTTCCGGCCTGATCCTCGAAATTATCGCCGATCACAAAATGCCCTTGAGCGCGCCGGAAAAGGAAAAAATTCAATCCGATCTGCTCGACGAAGTATTTGGGCTTGGCCCGTTGGAAGGACTGCTCCGCGATCCCAGAGTGTCTGACATTCTGGTGAACAGCAAAGACGTCGTCTACATCGAGCGCGGCGGCAAGCTGGAAAAAACCGACATCGTGTTCCGGGACGACCGGCACGTAATGCAGATCATCGATCGCATTGTGTCGAAAGTCGGCCGAAGGATCGATGAATCGTCTCCGATGGTCGATGCCCGCCTTCCGGACGGTTCGCGCGTCAATGCCATCATTCCCCCGTTGGCGCTGGATGGCCCTGCTGTTTCGATACGCCGCTTCGGCACTGGCCCGCTTTCGGTCGACGCCCTCGTGGAGCTGAAGAGTGTTTCGCCGGAGATGATGCACGTATTGGCCGCGGCCGTGCGTGCGCGCATCAGTGTTCTGATCTCCGGCGGCACGGGCGCCGGCAAGACTACCTTCCTGAATATGCTGTCGCAGTACATACCGCAGTCGGAACGCGTGATCACCATCGAAGACGCGGCGGAATTGCAACTTGCCCAGGGGAACCTCATCCGGTTGGAGACCCGCCCTCCCAACGTGGAAGGACAGGGAGCGGTCAGGCAGCGCCAACTGCTGGTCAACAGCCTTCGTATGCGGCCGGACCGCATCATCATCGGTGAGGTTCGTGGAGAAGAGGCCTTCGACATGCTGCAGGCCATGAATACCGGTCACGAAGGCTCCATGACCACCATTCACGCCAACACGCCGCGAGACGCGCTCTCCCGCCTGGAATCGATGGTGGCGATGGGCAACATGAACCTTCCGGAGAAAACCGTCCGCCAACAGATTGCCTCGGCCATTTCGATTGTGGTGCAGTGTTCGCGCATGAGCGACGGCTCCCGCAGGGTGATGAGCATCGCTGAGATTACTGGCATGGATGAAAACGTGATTAGCATGCAGGAAATATTTACGTTTGTGAGAAAAGGCATCGGGCCGAATGGGAAAGTGCTTGGCACGTTTAAGCCGAGCGGCATCCGTCCCAAGTTTCTGGAGCGGCTGCGCGTGGCGGGCGTTACGCTGGCGGCCGAACTGTTTGAAACGTCCATGGAAGTTGCCTGAGAATTGCTGAAAGAAAGGAGCCTATTTTGCTAGTTGCCGTAGTGGTGTTCATCGCCGTATTTGTGCTGCTCGCGATCCTGCTCTCCATCGTCGGCAGCGGCGGCTCGCAAGCGAAGAAACAGGTGTCGGCCCGCCTGGACTCGGTGCTGCTGAAAGCGCACAAGTCCGACGAGGAGGTCAGCGTCAGGAAGCAGGAAGTGCTGAGCACCATTCCCCTTCTCAACCGGCTTCTGGCGAGTCTTGAGATAGCGCCCAAGCTGCGTGATCTGCTTGCCCAGGCCAATCTAAACTGGACGCCGGGCCGCCTGGTGTTGCTCAGCGTGCTTTGCTGGCTGGTTCCCGCTTGGCTGGTGTATTTGAAAACCGGCGCTGGTGTCATTAGCCTGATCTTCGGCCTGTTCTGCGCCACTGCGCCTTTGGGCTATGTGCGCCTTAAGAGAAGCAAGCGCTTCGATGACTTTGAAAAGGGATTGCCGGCGGCCCTCGATTTGATCGTCAGCGCGTTGCGCAGCGGGCATAGCCTCATCTCCGCGCTCGGGCTGGTCGCCAAGGAGATTCCGGATCCAATCGGCCGCGAGTTCCGCATCTGCTTCGACGAGCAGAATTACGGACTGGAACTGCGAACGGCAATGGAGAATCTGGCGCATCGCGTGCCAATACAGGACGTGCAGATGATGATCACTGCCATCCTGATACAGAAAGAAACGGGCGGCAACCTGGCGGAAGTGTTGGACCGGTGCTCGCATATCGTCCGGGAGCGCTTTCAGCTCAAGCGGGAGATTCGCAGCAAAACGGCGCAGGGTCGCCTCACTGGCATGGTTCTTTCGGCGATGCCTGTCGGCCTTGGATTCATGCTTTACCTGGTGAAACCAGACACGATGAGCCTGCTGTGGACGCGGCCGCTCGGCCTAAAGATGCTCTATACAGGCCTTGGGCTGATGGTGGTGGGGGGGCTGATCATTCGCAAAATTGTGCGGGTAAAGGTCTGAGCCACGCCATGGAATTTATAATTTTTAGTTTTTTCGCTATCTTCCTGCTGGTGGGCAGCGTCGGCCTGCTGCTCTTTTACCGGTCCCAGGTATTGCAGCGGCTCTCAAACGTCGTTTCGCCGGGTTCCGAGCGCAAATTGACCGATTACCTGACTGTGGATCGGGCGGGCGATTCGCTCAAATCGTTTGTTAAGCCATTCGACAAAGTACTCCCCAAAAGTCAGGCCGAAGTTTCAGTTGTTCAACACCGGCTGATTCGCGCCGGCTACCGCGAAGAGGGAGCCGTGCGGATCTTTTATGGCGCGAAAGTGCTGATTCCGCTTGCGCTATGCATGCTCGTGACCGTCACGGGTCTCGCTAACGGCAACGCATTTTTTGTGTATGCGCTCTCCTTGGGCTTAGGATTTTTGGCGCCGGATTTCTGGCTGGGGCGGCGGATCGCCGCGCGCCATATGAAGATTCGTTTAGGATTGCCGGACTTTTTGGATCTCATGGTCGTTTGCATTGAAGCAGGCCTTAGCCTCGATCAGGCCATGATGCGCAGCGTCAATGAATTGCTCCGGAGCCAGCCGGAATTGAGCGACGAGCTTTCGCTTGTCACGTTGGAGCAGCGAGCCGGCCGGCCCCGGACGGAGGCATGGAAAAATCTGACGGAGCGCGTCGACATCGACGTCATCCGAGCCTTGGTTTCGTCGATTAACCAGGCGGATCAGTTTGGAACGAGTGTGGCCAAGAACCTGCGTGTACAAGCGGACACGCTGCGCGTGCAAAGGCGGCAGCGGGTGGAGGAAATAGCGGCGAAGATGCCCGTCAAATTGGTCTTCCCGCTGGTTCTGTTCATCTTTCCATCTTTGTTCATCGTAGTGTTGGGACCGGCCATTATCGTGATGCAGGAATCGATGAAGAAGTATTTCAGTTAAAGGAGAAAAGGACAATTCATGGATACGACAACTTTAATCCGCATCATAGCGGGCGTGCTGTTTGTGATTGTGCTGCTTTTTTTGATTCAACGCCGTAGAACGCGCGTTCGTTAACAGAGGCGGAATGATGATTCGAGGGGGCATCCCGGGCTGTCGCGATGCCTCCCTTCATACCGAGCCGCGACCGCAAGGGAGCGGATGTTGTATTGAGTCCGGTTGCCAGCACCGAACCGCGACCGTAAGGGAGCGGACGTCTTCAACGGAGCGGACATCGTCCGGTACCGAACCGCGACCGCGGGGAGCGGAGTCCGGGAAGGAGAATTCGCGTTATCGAACTTTCGAGGAGAGTCGTCGGACAGGATTTAGCGGCCAGAACATCTTGGTCGCCAGACATTGACTATATGCCAAGCCGGTACTGTGTATTTAACAAAACGCGCGAATCATTTTTGAGCCTGAGCGTAACGGCCGCGGACACCCATTTCGCGCGCCTCAGAGGGCTGGCTGGCAGAATTCGTTTGAAAACCGACGAAGGGATATGGGTTGTGCCGTCGCAAGGCGTTCATACGATCGGCGTTCTGTTTTCAGTCGATCTGATTTATTTGGACGAAAACTGCAAGGTCATCCACACGGTGGAATCCATGGGCAGCTTTCGCATTGGCCCCATCCGGCCGAGTTGCCGGAGCGTTCTGGAACTGGCGACCCGGACGATTTACTCGTCTCAGACGCAGATAGGCGACGAATTGTTGATTTGCTCGCCTGAGGAGCTGGAAGAGCACCTGAAAAGCAAACAAGCGAAGGTGACTGTGAATGGCGTCTCATGATGAGCTGACAGGGCATGGTATGGGATTTCTCAAATGGCTGCAAGCCGGACCGGATCGCGTCAAGCGCGCGCGGCGCCATCGGCAGCCCGGTCTATCGTCCTATTATTGGGACGGCGGAGCGCCGGTTGCGCGCGACGTGAAAGATATTAGCGTGAGCGGCGCGTTTCTCTGTACGCCGAATTCAGAAGAATTTTATCCGGGAACGATTGTGAGCGTTGTGCTGCAGCGCCCGTCCGGCCAGCAAGGCCCCGCGGATGCATCTGATTCCGTATACGTATCGTGCAAGGTTGCCCGCCGCGCGGTTGACGGTGTAGGCGTTCGATTTGTATTCGGCAAAGCGGCCGAGCGCAAATCTCTAGAGAAGTTTCTGCGGAGCGTCTTGAAGGGAGCGAATGGGAACGCCATATCGGGAAAGGACACCGAAGGACAGGCCCTGGTTGAATTCGCGTTGATGGTTCCGTTTCTGTTCCTGCTGGTTTTGATTACGGTCAATTTCGGCGGATTCCTGTACGGCTGGATCACGGTTGCCAATGCGGCGCGAGCGGGCGCGCAATATGCCATTTTAGGCGGGGCGTCGGTCGGAGGTCCGCTCACGCCCAGCAGCGCCGACGTCCAGACACTGATCACAACCGACACGTCCTCGCTGCCGGCGGGTGTTTCCGTCTGTGTCAACACGAATGCGACGGCAAGCGCCGTGACGGGAACCTGTTCGTTTACGATTGCCTCGGTTCCTGCCGACCCGGAAGCACCGCAATATGGACTGGTCGCTGTAGACGTCAACTATCAATTCACGTCTTTTTTTCCTCACTTCCAATTTCCCGCTCTGGGAATTACCGACCTGCCGAGTCTGCCCACGCATATTCATCGCCGCGTGGTGATGAGGGTATTGAATTGACACTGGTTTCGGCAAAACGGCGAGTATCGGGCGACGAGGGCCAAAGCCTTGTCGAGTTCGGCATCGTTGCCTTCCTGCTGGTCATGCTTCTCTTCGGCGTGATTGAGATCGGTCGGATGGTTCTGGTGTATACCGCTGTCGCGAACGCGGCGCGCACCGGCGTTCGCTATGCGATCGTGCATGGCTCGGACAATTTGGCGACAACGGATCAGATCAAAACGGTCGTGAAGAACTTTTTGGGCACGTCGCCCGTGGACCCGACACGCGCCACGATAACAATTAACTATCCTGCGTGCAACAACCCGGGATGCAAGGTAACGGTCACGGCGAGCTATCCGTATGACCCGCTCATTAGCTATTTTCCATGGCCCGCCATTAATCTCGGCAGCACGAGCCAAGGAGTGATCACGTTTTGACAATACCCATTGGCAAGCGAGAATATGAATCCGGCCAAGCCACCGTGCTGGTTGTAGCGGCGATGAGCATCTTTCTTCTTGGTGCGGTGGGCCTCGCCATCGACGGATCGCACCTGTACGCGCAGCGGCAAATGGCGCAATCAGCGGCCGACGCCGCGGCGCAGGCAGGCATTCTCAGTCTTTTCGACGGAACTGCCGGTATGGGATCGCACACCGCTGGAACCGCTTTCACCTGCGGTACGGGCGACACGGCGACACCCTGCCAATACGCGCAGAGCATCAACGGTTTCGGGACGGCATCCGACACCGTGAGCGTGGACTTCCCGGATGCCGCAACGGTCGGTATTTCAACAAGTAGCCTCTCTGCGACAGATCCCGTAAACATCATCCGAGTCACTGTGCAACGGCAGGTAGCCACAACTCTGATCCGTTTCCTCGGACCGTCTACCGCGACCATCACAGCCCGCGGAACGGCGGCGATCGTGGAAATACCGTCCGCTATTCCGATTATCGTCACTCATACCGGGCTTCCGACAAAGGGCGGTACTCTCTCGTTCAACGGAAATCCCACAATCGTCATCACAGGAGGGCCTCCCAAAAGCATTCAGGTCAATTCGAGCAACGCTGGCGCTATCGACACCACTTCCTGCGGTAATGCCTTTGTTGATCTCTCGAAAGCCGGCCCCAAGGGAACCGGCGCAAATTTTGGGAATTCTGGCGGACCGCCGAGCCCCTGCTTTGGATTCAACTTCGGTGTAGGAAAGTATCAGCAGCCCGCGTCGGGGATTACTGATCCGTTGGCTGGAGTGCCGGTTCCCACGACAACCGGGTTAATCTCAAATCCACCTACACAGACTAAAGCGTTCGGCGTGAACGGATGCGCTGCCGCAGCGGGTTGCACTATGTATGGTCCAGGACTGTACCCGAGTGGCATCACGGTTCAGAATCAGAATGCACTATTCGCACCTGGCCTGTACTACATCAGTTCCGGCGGGTTCAACATGAACTCCAACAGTACGGCCACGATGGCCACCGGCGTGGCGGCCGACCCGCAGCACCCTGAAATAGGAACTGCCGGGATGGTTGTATTCAATTCGGGCACAGGCAACAACGATATTTTCAACTTCACCGCAAATGCCGGGGCATCCAGCCCGGGCATCGTACTTCACGGTCCTCCGGATGACTCGATTTGGGCTGGCATTCTCTTTTACGAGGACCCTACATCTGCGGGAGGAAGTCATACGGGATTGCCGGGTGGAAATCCCGGGCACCAGGTTTGGGGAGGTGGCACTCTGTCCTTAACAGGAACCATTTACATCAACCGCCGTTCCGGTATCACTTCATCGACATATCAGGCACTGACGCTTGGCGGAGGCGGCGGCAGCAACACTACACTCACCGGTGAAATTATCGTGAATACGTTGTCTTTAGGCGGGAACGGTAATATCAACATGAATCTGAGTTCCGTCACGCGCCTCGTCCGCCAGGTTGCTCTTGTTCAGTAGTGCTCATTCCGTATCTTCCGGAATAATCAGCAGCACCTCGACCGCGATCGGCTGCCCGTCTCGTTTCGCCGGACGGAATTCCCATTGCCGCAAAGAAGAAACCAGCAAGTCCTTCTGCGGAAATCCCGCTGGTAGCACGAGCGCAAGCTTTTCAAAGCGGCCGTCGGTGTTCACAAGCCCGTGCAGCATCAGTGCATCGGCCCCGGAATTCGCAAGGTCTGGCCGCAACATCAGGAATGGCCAGGGGGCATCGAGCGGAGTCGCGCTCCCCTTTACGCGAAGCTGCTGCTCCATTGGACCCGGCAGGCAATACTGCAGAATCCAGCTCTTGCGCAGGCCGACCTTTAGATAAACCGTGTAGATCACCTTTCCGGTCATCATCCCGATGCTATCGGGATACGCTTCCGCAGCGGAAGAGCCGATCACCACGACACTGAATTTCCCGTCCTTCGGTTGCGTGATGCGATGCAGCGCCTCCGTCGCGAGCCCTTCGCCGGCGCTTCCAAAAGCGGCAGACCCAAGTGCTGCCGCGCCAGCGTCGCCGACGCCAGCAAGTGTCTGTACGGCGCTGCCCGCGCCTGTGGCTGACCCTGCATTTGCGCCAACAGTCGCCCCCGCTTGTTGGGCATCCGCCGCCCCGGCGCCAGTTGTGGCGGCCCCGGCCGCGTCGCCGGCGCCTGCACCTTCGCCGCTACTTTGTCCTTGCCCGTTTCCCGACGGCGCAATCTGGTTTGCGGGCGGGACGATCACGAGGCTGTCGGCGCGCAACGGAAGGCTGGAGATCGAAATTACGTGTGCCGTGCTCTCCTCGCTGGAGTTCGTCGAAACGCTTTGTGGAAGCTGAGCGCCCTTCTCTTCCGGTCCGTCGACCTTGATTGGAGTGGTGGTCGCCGGCGGGACTGGCAGCTTCGGCGCATTCGTCGCCGGCGGCACAGTGAAGCGCATATCGGCAACGTTGGTTTCCTGGTTCGGTAGATCGAGCGTGGGAGGCGCCAACAAGGTCCGAGCTGGCTTTGGGATCTCCCTGAGCGGAGGAGGAACCAGCTTTCTTCTGGGAGCAGGCGCTATCTTTTGTGCCCACAAGAGAACATCGGGAACCGCAATGTTCATGACCAGCTTGGGCGGAGCATCCAACTGCACAAGCGTTTGCCGGGCCTGCGGGAATTGTGCCAGAACCGGAAGTTCAAACCTCCTGTGCGCCACTGCCGGGCTGGCGCTTTCACCGGCGCCGAGCTGCGACCGGGTTGCGGAATCGGATGAAGACGCCCGGTTGCCTGCACCGAACCGCGATTGTGAAGGAGCGGACGTCTTCGCCGTGGCCGGCGCGGCGGCGGGGCTCCGAAGGATCTGGGGTGGCTGCAATTCGATGAGCCGGACCGTGTATTTGCCCGGAATGAACTCCGTTGAGCTACGGCGTGGCGCGTGAAACGCAAGAACCAATACCGAAATAACGGCGCAATGGAGCAGCAGCGAAACCAGAAACGCCGGCAATCCCTTGCTGACAGGCGGCGCCTCAACGAACAACGTGGCCGCGGAAAACGTTTTGGCCCTTTCGGGCGAGTCTAGCCACTGCGAATTCGTTGTCATCGGAACTTACCGGACGGCCTTCTTCCCAGTTCGCGCAAAGGTTTCTTTACAGCAATCGACAGACCAGCCGGAATCTTCCAGTAGGCATTGCGATAGGCCATTCGTTACTGTGTACCCTGATATACTCCTCCCGGTCTGCTGTAAACACGCGTTCACACTTCCCGACCGGTAAGCTCCTTTAATCCCCGAATTCGGGCGTAAATCCCGGGAATTCTGTTTGGTTGCCCGATTGCCCTGAAGGCAATCGTCGGGCGCCAGCCTGACCTGGCGCAAGCCGGAGAGGAAAGTTATCACCTCATGAATCGAAGATTATTGGTTATCCTCATGTGTGCGTTCGTTTTGGCGGCGGGCGCAAGCTTTATCGTCTATCGGGTGATGGGCACGCAGCTCAATGCAAAAGCGCGCCCCCAAACGACAAAGGTTGTTGTAGCGGCCCGCGATCTCGAAATCGGGACCTTGATTCGCGACACCGACCTCAAGATGGGCGAGGTGGTTGGAGTGCCGCCGAAGGGCGCGCTCACAAAAGTGGAATCGGCGGTGAACCGCGGTGTTACCTCAACACTATATGCCGGAGAGCCGGTGTTCGATGCGAGACTCGCCCCTGTAGGTTCGGGCGGCGGCTTAGCGGCCACGATCCCGGAAGGAATGAGGGCCTGCGCCGTCAAGGTGAACGATGTCGTAGGTGTTGCTGGCTTTGTGCTTCCCGGTATGCGCGTGGATGTCCTCATCTCCGGAAACCCGCCTGGCGCAGCGTCGGCTGAAGGGCCGAAAGTGCGAACGCTTCTGCAAAACATTGCGGTGCTCTCGGCGGGCGCCAACATCCAGAAGGACAACGAAGGTAAACCCGTGCAGGTGCAGGTTGTCAACCTTCTCGTAACGCCGAAGCAAGCGGAACTGCTTAGCCTTGCGAGCAACGAAACTCGCATCCAGCTCGTGCTGCGAAATCCCCTCGATACCGAGTTTGCGACGCCTCCGGGCAGCGCCATGGCAAATCTGTTCGCCGACCCCAACGCGCCGAAGCCGGCGCCGCAGCGTGTAGTGGCGCGCAGAACGCCGCCGCCGGTAGTGGCAAAACCCGCCGAACCTCGCATCTATCTGATTGAAGTTATGAATGGCGCTACGCGCAAACAAGAAAAGTTTGATTCCCCAGAGGACAACAAGTGAGGAACATTCAGCCGCACGCGACTGACATGATCGCTATTACCTTTTTATCAGCATTGTTAATTGCTGGAATATTTACTCCCGTAGTTGAAGCTCAGACCCAACCGGCGCCGCAGGCCACCGCGGAGTCGCCTAACGAATTATTTGTAACGGTCGGCAAGTCCGTGCTGGTGGATAGTGAAGTTCCGATTGAGAGAGTTTCGACTGGTTTTGGCGATGTGGCGGACGCTACTGCGGTGGGCCCACGCGAAGTCCTCGTGAATGGCAAGAAGGCTGGGGAAACCAGTCTGATTATTTGGCAACAGGGCGGAGGCAAACTGTTCTTCGATGTAACCGTGCGGCCAAGCCGCTTTGCCTCCGACAACCGTCTGGAAGCCGTCAGCCGGGAAATGAAGAAGGAATTTCCTGGACAGAAGATTAGTCTGAGCGTCGAAAACGATCTGGTCTTTTTGCGTGGCACGGTCAAGGATTTGGCGGCTTCCGATCGCGCAGTGGCGATTGCATCATCGATCGGCAAGCCAGTCAATCTGCTCTATGTGGACGTTCCGAAACCGGAACCGCAAATTCTGTTGAAAGTACGTTTTGCAAGCGTGGACCGCACCTTGAGCAACCAGCTTGGCATGAACCTTTTTAGTTTGGGCGCCACGAATACGCTGGGCTCGGCGACAACACAACAGTTTTCTCCTCCCCTCGTGGGCAGCAGCACGAGTAGCTCATCCGGTGGCACTAGTGGTCAAGTAGGAGGCAAGACGGGAGTCGCTACGCTGAGCAACGCTCTGAATCTGTTCTTCTTTCGTCCCGATTTAAATCTGGGCGCCACAATTCAGGCTTTGGAAGCAAAAGGGTTGCTGCAAATACTGGCCGAACCAAATGTTCTTGCCGAGAACGGTAAACAGGCCAGTTTTCTCGCGGGCGGCGAATTTCCCTATCCGGTTGTACAAGGCTCGTCCGCGGGCGGTACAAACGCGGTCACCATCCAGTTCCGGGAATTTGGCGTGCGGCTCAATTTTATTCCCACGGTTACCCCTCGCGGAACGATTCAGTTACAAGTAGCGCCCGAGGTCAGCGCGCTCGATTATACGAACGGCGTGACTGTTTCAGGCTTCACCGTTCCCGGCATAACCGTGCGAAACGTGAACACGGAAGTTGAGTTGTCCGAAGGTCAAAGTTTCGCGATTGGCGGCCTTCTCGATAACCGCGAAACCGAGACTCTCGACAAAGTCCCGTTCATCGGCGACATCCCCATTCTTGGTAAGTTCTTTCAATCGAGAACACGGACCAAACAGAACACCGAATTGATGGTAATTGTGACGCCGCAGTTTGTACGGCCCATTCCGGCTGGACAACATGTTCCCGAATTGAAGTATCCGGTCCCGTTCCTTCCTCCGAATACAGGAATTAGCATGGCGACTCCTGGCGTAAATGTTACTGGCCCGGTGCCTGTCACGCCCCCAACGCCAACCATGCCTGTCGAAGCGCTCATCAAGAGTCTGCAGACTGAGAAGCCGCTTGTCGTCAGTTCAAGTTCGGGCTCAGGCGGCGGTTACGGCTCCGGAATGCAGCAGACGCCCTCAACCGCTCCTTCGGCGCCTGTTCCTTCAGCCGGCCCGGGTCCGTCGCCTCAATAGAGCAGATCTCGCAATGGGAATTCGCTTTCTACTTTCGAAGCGACAGGCAAACCGGACGGAAGCCGGGGTGGACGTCCCGAAGCTTTTAGTCCGGAATCAAACGCGGAGTGCTATTCTTGCGGACTCAGCGGACGTGGCAACTAGCAGCACGGCCAGGCGGAAGGGACTCTTAGGGCGCCAAACTTTCCGCGATGGAGAGGGGCTATGGATCATTCCGTGCGAATCCGTGCATACCTGCGGTATGAAATTCCCGATCGATCTGATTTACCTCAACCGCAAGAAGAGGGTTCGAAAAATTTGCGCTTCAGTGGTTCCGTGGCGCCTTTCGATGTGTTTCCTGGCCCATTCGGTTCTGGAACTTCCTGCGGGAACCATCGATAGGACGCACACCAGGCCGGGAGATCAACTAGAGCTAAGTCAGATGAGCCAACATTCGCCTCTTGCCGATCGCGAGAGGCGGCAACATTCCGATACAGATGCAATCGAGGTATAGCTCCGAATGCGCGCCGTAGAATTCCTGATGATGACACTTGCCGTCGCGGTTTTAGCACTGGGCGTGTGGGCGGTCCACAAATGGATTCCGCGATCGGGATTGAGCTTTTTCAGGCCGCCCAGCACGGAAGCACCGAGAGTGCCTGCCCCGCCTGCTTCGAAGCCCGCGCCGGCGTCCCCAACGCACAAGCGCGCGGCGCATTCCCAGAGCGACCTTGGCATCCCACTTGGCATAGTCGAGGTGGATGTGCCCACCGGCTTCCCCTTTCCGACCCCCGCCGATCTTCCCGCCGGCTTCACGCGCGCTCAGATTATCGCCAAATATGGAGAGCCGACTGTCCGCGTTTCCGGCGTCGAAGACGGGCGTCTTTTCGAGCGCTACTATTTCATACACCACGACCGGACGCGAATGACCATCGCAACTCTGCGGAACGGTGTGGTCGCTCGGGCCGAAAGCGCGTTGAATGAACACGCAACGGTCGGCACGCCCTAACTCGCCTATTGTGAGTTAGTGACTTTAGTAGCACCTTCCACGGTGATTCCCGGGTCGTCTTCCATCAGCTTATAAGTCGAATATACGGTAATGCTCTGTCCAGGAAGTTCATCG
The DNA here is from genome assembly GCA_000381625.1 of Bryobacterales bacterium KBS 96. Taxonomy (GTDB): domain Bacteria; phylum Acidobacteriota; class Terriglobia; order Bryobacterales; family Bryobacteraceae; genus KBS-96. The sequence goes on along the minus strand of KB906767.1, from coordinate 1,618,509 downwards.
GAAACTTGACCGGACTCCGGCGATATACGAAACAAGCGCAGCGGATTCATGCGATAGCCAGGTTTCCCAACCGGCCCCGCTTCCACTTGATATTTATGCAGCGTGCGCGTTCCCTGCAGACCCGATACGGCTATATTTAACTGTCGTGTTGCCCCACTGTGGTTCAACACGTATATCGTCAGATTGCCCTTCGGACTGCGAAGCGCCGCGGCAGTGATTCCTGCTTCCTGTCCTCGTGTTTCCAGCACGGCGGAATGGCTCGCCATGAAGCGCGTCAAAATTCCATAGCTGTAGTACGGGACCGGCTCCGGAGTCACACGCTTAAAATAGTCCCACTTCTGGGAATCAAACGTGCGCACCAGTTGCCAAGCGCCGTCGAGATCGCCGCGATTCGTAAAACTCCAGCGGTTGAACCCGTCCACGCCTGCGTTTAGGCCGTCGATCACTTTCTCAGCGTTCACGAGTTGGTTGGCATAACTAGCCGGGCTTCGAGTTGTCGGGTCGTTCGACGGCTCGCCGCCGGCCGAGCTGCCAAATTCGGAAAGGAAGAATGGTATCCTGCGCGCGTGCGCGCGGTCCGCCCACAGGCGTTCCATGCCTGCGTCGGCTGTAAAAGAGTAATCGTGTGCATCGTGAGCGCCTAGCGATTTATCATCGAAATTAAATTCGGGGTGCTGGTCGTAGAGGCTCCAATCGGGTCCCGATAGAGCAACGCCCGATAAGCCACGCCGGTCCAGTTCGGAGCGGACCGCGTGTAAAGCCGGAATGATTGTGGTGGCGCGGCCGTCTGGGCCATTCCACCATCCCCAGTCCATCCCAGGCTCGTTCGTGATGCAAAACCAACGAATCGAGTTGTAGCCGCGGTCCTTGACCAGATGTTCTAATAATGCGCCGACGCCGACCGCGAAATCGGGCACTGACCTTGGCGCGCTTTGCAGACGTCCTGCCGCTGGAAAAGCGTTCCAGTCGACGTCTTGCCACATCTCGGTCAGAAACACGTCGGTATGAAGCTCCTTGCAAATGTCGAGGATCTTGTACAAAGTGCGCATCTCATCGTTGTCCCAATCGAACCGGCCGCGCTCCGGTTCGTACATGCGCATGGAGACCTCCACCCGTATGAAGTCGAGCCCCAGCCAGCGCGCGTGCCGCCGTAGATCGTCCCACGCCGCTTTATATTCGAGCGGCGGATTACCTCCCCAGCCGCTCCCGCGCGAGTTGCGGTTATTCCGATTTAAGTCTTTGTACCAATATGCGGCCGGTCCCATGGCATGCCAAGAAGCGCCAGCGCCGCCAGCCATTGTATGGATCACCCGGCTGGCGTTCACATCGATCTGAACGAGCGCCTGCGCAGCGGTGGAGGGCCGCAGTATAAGCGCTGCCATGACGGGGATTGCCCATAACGATCGGCGTGTTCTTGGCCTGGCTTCTTTACCTGGGGCTATCGCCGGAATCGACAAGTGGTTCATAGGCGCTCGATTCTCGTGGTTCATCGCCGCATTGTTTCATAAACTGTCGCTTCATTGTGGTCCAATCGAGATCTGGGGGATCGCTAGCGGTGAGCAAGTTGCTCTAACCCGATGCGTTGCAGGCAAGCTGTGTAGGGGCTGGGCATGCCAGGCCCAAAAGTGGCTTTAGTAAAACGGCATTAGCGTAATATTTATCGGGAGCTATCCGCCGCTATTTACAAATAATTTACGCGGCGCCAACAAGCTATTCTGTTTCGCCTAATAGAATCGAAGATAATTGCCTCGGAACTCCGGTAACATCTGTCGAATGCGAACAGATGCCGATGACGGCGCCGTCAAGCCGGGGCGTGGCTGATGAATGCGTTCTTTGCCGCCAAGGTCGAGGCGCGCATTTCGATGTCCATCTGGATCCGGGCTGTGCTACGCCAGAGAACCGCTGCGGCATCCGCGAGATCGGTTGCCTCCGGCTTCGAAACTCCTAAACGACAAGTGATAAATTTACTTCGCGGCTAGGCGCCAGGCTGCTTGGAACAATGTCCCGCGGTCCGGCTTACGGCGAGCGCCGAATATCATAGCCTAGTTAACGTTTCAGGAGCACAAACAATGCCTAACAAGCAAAACAAACCGATTCTCGTTACGGGGGCGACCGGACGCCAGGGAGGAGCGGTGTTCCGGTCGTTGCAAAACAAAGGCTTTCCCGTTCGCGCGATGACGCGTGAACCCGAAAAGCGGGAAGCGCGGGACTTGATCGGCAGCGGCGTAGAAGTGGTGCGCGGCGATATGGACGACCCGGGCTCGTTGACGCGAGCGCTCGACGGCATGTACGGCGTGTATTCGATGCAGTACGCAAGGCACGGCGCGGAGACGGAGGTTCGTGAGGGCATTAACCTCGCGGATGCCGCAAAAAAATCGCAGATCAGTCACTTCATTTATAGTTCAGTAGGGGCCGCCGACCAGAACACCGGAATTCCTCATTTCGAGAGCAAAGCGAAGATTGAGCAGCACGTTCGCGACACGGGCCTTCCTTTCACGATTGTGCGGCCTGTCTTTTTTATGGAGAACTGGCTTGCGATGCGGGGACAGATTGAGTTGCGCACTCTGGCGTTGCCGTTGAATCCCGATACAAAGCTACAAATGATAGCCGTGGATGACATAGGAGCGTGTGTCAGCGCGGCGTTTGAGCATCCGGGCAAATATCAAGGGCGGACGATTGAGATCGCCGGAGACGAGCTATCCATGACGGATCTGGCGCGGGCGTTCAGCCGCATCACCGGAAAAGATGTCCATTACATGCAGGTCCCATGGGATCAGTTCAAGCAGCAAGCCGGGCCGGAGATGACAAAGATGTACCGCTGGTTTCAAGACGTCGGCTATCACGTCGATATCGCGGCGCTGCGGCAGGAGCACCCGAATCTTATGTCCTTCGATCGATGGCTGAACACTAATTGGAAGAGGGCCTGACCGAGTTTTTCGTCAAGACGATTGCATCACGAATTGTTCCATGAACCGGAGGATTCCGTCGGGTTCCGCAATCCCGGTGGCGGCGATTTCTTCGGCGCGCGCCTGCGTGCCGGAAACGGCGTAGATCCTGAGCTCGTCGGCATTCCCCGAGGGCCGCAGGTGAGCTACGTCCCCGTTTGCGAACGTAATGCGCACGCCGTCCGTATAATTCAGCCGCGCGATGGCTCCGAACCCTGCTTCTGGAGTGAAGAAATGCGACAATTGCCTTCTGATCTCGCGAGCACGATTCGCCAAGCCGTCGCGGTCGCGCACCTCCATCCCATCGCTATCGAGCAGTGCGATCCGATCGGATTCAAATTGCACATCCCGCACAGCCGAATCGGCCAGCGAAAATCGCTCGACAATCGCCAGCCCAATTCGCCTGGGGACCTGCTTTAGAAGGGCCGCGCGGCTGAAGCGAGGGGGAAGGCGATTGAACAAATCCGCCAGAGACAAACGTTTCTCGTGGGCGCTGAACAGAACAGCTAAAAGTGGAAGAACGGCATCGCGTGTGGGAAGCGCGGCAAGCACGTTGCCGTTCCGTTCGATGGCGGACCCGGTAAGAAACCCGCCGTTTGCCTCCCAGCCGCAAATCGCTCGTCTTCCTTTATCTTGTGCCCGCTCCATACCGGCGATTACATAGGGCGAGCCGATGCGGGTTTTCGGTTCGAGGACCGGCTCGAGAGGGCTCCGGTCGATCGCGTCGTTGCAACTGATCGGCACAACCACTGCATCGGCGCGCAGGTATTCAGCGACGACCATGCCCAGTAGGTCTCCACTAAAGAATCGTACTTGGTTACTCGAACGATCGATTCCAAGGAGCAGGGGGCGATCACTGTCGCCATCGGTCGAAAGGACAGCATCGAAACGGCCATGCTTCGGAGCGGCTTCATCCACCAGGGCTTGAATGAGCGCAAGTTGGGCGGCATCGATGTTTTCCGTGTCGATAGGGACGAAGCTTTCGCTACGGCCGGTCGAAACCACATCCGCCCCAAGGCGCCGCAGGATTTCAGGCGCGAGATCGCGTCCGACCGCCGAGTGCTGATAGAACAGAAGCCGCATTTCGCTCAACGATTGGCCGGCAAAAAATCCGGTGTAACGCCGAATGTAGGCCAAGCGCGCCTCATCGCTTGGCGGAGGTAAGTCGGAATGACCCGATTTGAATCGCCCCGATGCATCGAACGCCGATGACGCGAACGGCTCTTTGTACAAGCTTCGGCGCACGTGCTCGACGGCGCTTCCGATCGGTTGTTCATGTTCCTTCAGCAGTTCGCCGCGGGAAGTATTTGTTTTGTAGCCGTTCCGGTCGAAAGGGATATGGCTGCCGGTAATCATGATGCTGCCTTTCCCGCGTGAGATCGCCAAGTTGGCGAGCGCCGGAGTCGGTATGGCGCCCATGTTTACGGGCTTCATTCCGGCATCGTGAATGGCGCGGACGACAGCCTGGGCGAGTTCTCCACGACCGCGCTCCTCCGGTACATATTCCGTGGAACTGGGCCGCAGGTCGCAGGCAAAGTAAAGCTCCTGCCCGCGGACAATCCCGCCTTGGGAGGGAGGCAGGGATTGCAGATACCGCAATTCCGCGAGCGCGTTGATGTATATCTCGAGCTGAGTGAGATCGGCCACCAGGCCGCGGCGGCCGCTGGTGCCGAAGCGTAGCACTTCGGGCGTGTAATTCAAATGCGAGCGCAACGAGTTAACGGGCGGCTCACATAATTCAGAGTTCATCGTATATTTTGCGTCGCTAAGGACTCGCCTCAACTACACATGCGTGGCGCAAGCTTCAGCTTGCAGCGACGAACTTCAGTTCGCCGGGAGGGGCAGTGAACTGCCCGCCAGCACGATGAATCGTGCGCCACAGAGCCTCAGCCACTTATGTCCGGAGACTCAGTTTCAGCAAGGCTTGGTTTCCTTCCTCTTGCTCCAGGCGCTCACGGCGGCGCGCGAGGATTGCTGTTTCATGGGCCAGCAGCGCTTTTTTCAAGCTGATGCCACCGGAGAAACCGCCGAGTTTTCCGCCAGCGGCCACGACGCGATGACAAGGCACAATCAAGCACAGATGGTTGCGTCCGTTTGCTTGCCCAACGGCGCGCATGGCGGCGGGACGGCCAACTGCGTCCGCGATTTCGCCATAGGTGCTGCTCGATCCGAACGGCACGCGCGTTAACGCCTTCCACACGTCCACCTGGAACGGCGTTCCTTCAAATTCGAGCGGCAAATCAAATTCGAGCTGGAAACCCAACATGTAGTCTTCCACCTGCGCCGCGGCGGCGTCGAGCAGACCCGATCCCGTACCGGAGGGCCACCGGGCCACCCCGCGATCGGCGCCGAGACTCCATAGGAATTCATCCTGAGTACATGGATGGCCCTCGGCATCCATTGCGGTGCGCCAAATGCGGCCCTCACGCGCGGCAAGATACACGCGCAGACGTTCTCCGCCGGCGAGCCGACCTTCTACGGAAGTCCAGAAGATCATTGCTCCACTTTACAATGCTGGTTGGCCGCCTCGGGGGGATGTGCTTGCTTCGTCAACCATGGCGCGAAGCAGCCGCCACGCGCCGTGTGAGTCCCCGTTCCGAATGAGCAAAAGCGCGTCTGAATCGACGAGACGATACCAAAGATGCCGCCTTATTTCGAAATCGGGAATCGAAGCTGCGATATCACTGCGTAGCTCACCCAGCATTTCCGTGAATGCGGCGTACTCTTCGCCGATTTCGCGTTCCAGCCGTTGCCTGAGGCGGACAGCGAGCGCCGGCGCAGCGCCATCAGTAGAAATTCCAACCGTTAGCGGCCCGCGCGAAAGCACCGATCCAAAAGTGAAGCGGCAATGCTCGGGATCGTCAGCGGCATTGCAGAGCACCCCGCGCGCCTCGGCGAGCTTGAAGATTTCCGCGTTATCTTCCCGATCGGAAAGAACCAGAAAACACGAATCGAGATCGGCCGGATCGAAGTATCGCTTATGCCACACCAGTTTGCCTTCACGCGCCAAATTGGCGATAGATTCGACCGCCGCCGGGTTCACGTAAACCACTTCGGCTCCGCGTGCGACAAGAGTCGCGATTTTTGACGGAAGCTCAGGGCCTTCACCCACAACCAGGCAGCGCTTCCTTTCGACTTTGAGGAAAACGGGATAGCGAAAGTTCAGGCTCGGGCTCACACTTCCGATTGTCGCGCGGAAGGTTGTCTGACACGATTCAGTTTACGGCCGCGGTCGAACTCACCTGTGCCGCCGGGGATGGCGGCGTTGCGATGAGATTCGCCGTCACGTCGTATTTGCCGCCTCGGGCAATGTTCAGGACTTGTCCATGCGAGAGATAGGGCTGAATTGCGGTTGGATTGCTGTATTCCAGCTCTTCGCCGCCGTTGATCGCAACGAGTGTGTATCGTCCCGGAACAATATCGGGCAGCGTGAAGGTGCCATCACTGTCGCTCTGGTCGCGCCGGGTTAAACCGGGCGAGTATTGAATATCCTGCGGCAGCAGCAACACCATCGCTCCGGCGAACGGTTTTCCGCCCTGCTCCACTTTTCCGTTGAGCGTGGCGGCCCCGGCGCCGATCGAGATGGTCAACGCGACCGTGCCTGAGGCGGGAAGCTCGACTGTTCTGCCAGCCGATTTTGCGCCCCTGGCCGAAATGCGATCGATGTAATAGCCGGGAGCTTGCGTAAGGCCGATCTCGTATTTGCCGCCCCGAAGTTGCCCGCCTCCCCAACTGAGCTGTCCCTTTCCCGTATGTCTCGCCGCCGACATCGTGCCCGTTGCCGAGTCGATCAGCACAATCGCCCCGGACGCGGGAAGCGGCGCTCCGGTGATCGTGCCGGACAGGTTCAAAGCGTTTTCGGACTTGAAATCGATGGTCATATCGCCTTGAATATCCATCACGCGATCCAGGGAGTGCGTTCCCGTCGCGTCACTCCAGGTTGCGTTCACGTCATAGCGGCCAGGGGCGACGCTATAGGCATCGCCGCCTGGATCGAAAAAGGAGGTTCCGTCTGAAATGGCGCCGCCCCAGGGAGTGGGAATCTCCAGCCTGGTTTGAGTGGGTCGGCCGGGGCGCTCCGTCTTAAGATGCGCTGCGGGAACGGCGGTCACCACGAAGTCGGCTTGCATCTGCGCGCCGGGCTGAAGCGTGATAGGGGCGGCGCTTTCGGCTACGGGTGTGTTTGGGTAAAACATTACCGGATAGGCGACGTCCAATTTTTCCGAATCTGGAGTGTCGGCGACGCCCGAGCGGCGCTGAATAAAGCGCGTATACCAGGGACGAGCCGCGAGAGCAAGATAGTAAGTCCCGGGAGCCAGCCCGGACACGTGAAATCTGCCGTCGTCGCTCGAACTGTCCTGTGGGATCGGCCGCGCAGTCCGAATCCCATTCACAATTTCCTGCTTGAAAAGAAAGACGTGTGCATAGGGAACGGGCTCGTTGTCCTGGTCGATAACGGAACCGGAAATCGCTGCCGGCCTGGACAACGGAAACGCTAGCCCTGTCGATTCCAAGCCCGGGCCGGTGACGACCGCGGTCGAGTAGCCGCCGTGCTCATGAAATGACTGCGTCAAATACCCGCGGTGCGTTGCGGTTAGCGCGTATTTGCCTGCCGGAAGGTCGGGAAATTGGAAGGCGCCGTCCGGGCCCGCGACGACGCTCTCCGCCTGCTGGCGGTCGGAAACAAGAGCGATCATCACTTCGGCGCCGGCAAGCGCCGCGCCGGACTGCGCGTCGACCACTTTGCCGGCAATCTGGTAGGCGGCTGTTTGCGAACGTGGTCGTTGTCCGAACGCGAGAGCGGCGCAAAGAAGCAGGGAAAGCGCACAGCGGATCAACAGCGGTGTTCCCCGGTTATCCAAAAATCGGGCCGGGCGTGCCCGGCCCCTACAAAAATTTATTTTGGCGTCGAGACTGACGTACGCCACTAAGAGCCTCCTGTAATCAAATCGACGCTGATATCTTTGCTCTCGTTCTCGCTAAGAGTGACTTGCGTGGCGCGGTCCGCGTAGCGCTTCATCGCTTCTGGGTTCTCATACTCGATTTCGTTGAGCGACGGGAACGCATACACGTGATATGAGCCTGGGGCCAATCCGGAAAAAGAGAACTGGCCGGCTGTAAACGCCTGCTGCGGCTCATCCGCCGAATCGCCGTCCGGCAGCACTAGGACGAACGCGCGTATCTGTTCGCCGCCTGCCTTGACTGTTCCGCGTAGAGATGCGGGACTGCCGTGCAAGACGACTTCGATCGGCGCGGGCTCCGAACCGGGTGCAATCACCAGATCGTCACGCGTCAGGTCGATGTTGCCGCTTCGAACCGACGAAATATAATATTGCGCCACTTGCTGAACCTCGACGCGATAGCGTCCGGGCATCACATTCGAAATTGTGGTTTCCGCCGCGCCTTGGCCCAGTGGAAGATGGCGCCCTTGAGTCCAGCCGCCGGGGTTGAAATTGTTATGGTCGCGAGGCGCCAGATGAACGGCGACGGCCGGGGCGGCGGGTCCCGCCTGCGGTCCTTCGATCTGTACCTGAACGGGAATTTTCGCGGAAGGCATTACGTTCACGTCCACGTTTGAGACGTCGGAACTGGAAACGCCAACGTCCGTGATTCCGTACATCGTCTCCCCGTTCTCCGTGACGGACGTCGCGATTATGCGGTATGTTCCAGGCGGCACATCGAAAAATCGGAATTCGTTCTTGCGGAAATCGTAACCCGATTTGGCCCAAACCTGGTTGCCGTCCGCGTCGAGGAGGGTGATCCCAGTCCGTCCCGGTATGCCTCCCGATATCGCGCCGGTAATCCGGTATGCCTTTTCCGTTCTCAACGAGAAATCGGCTTCAACTTGCTGGCCCGGCTCAACGCGCACTGGCGTCGCGGATGCTGCATCGCTGGTTCCTGGAAAGAAGAGCTCCGAGTAAATCTCGTCGAAATTTTGCTTCACGGGGCGAGCGAAGGGAGCCAGTTCGCGCACGCCATGGGCTACGGTAGCGACGTAATAGTCGCCGGGAAAGAGACCGGACGATCGGAAGCTGCCGCTGTCATCCGTGGTCACGTTGGCGCGGTCTTCCCACCGCATCTGGCCCGCTACCGTGTGCTTCAAGATAATACGCATCTGAACGCCGGAAACGGGTTCGCCATCGCTGTTGGTGACCTTTCCCGATATGGAGCCGGCCGGCATTAGTTTTACCGCAATATCTCCGGTTTCCTTGCCAACCTGAACAACGGGATAAGGCGATTCCCGCGCCTGGCCCACGCCGAGTTCCTGCGGACTGAAAAAACCGGGCTTCTGCGCCGAGATGGTGGCGGCTCCTCCGGGGAGATTGTCAAACCGGAATCGCCCGTCGGGTCCGCTCAACGCCACGTGCACGCCGCTCAGGAAGAACTGCACTAGCGCGTGAGGGACCGGCTCGCCAGTCGCCGAGTTCACAACCGTGCCGCTGAGGGAATAGCGCTGGCCATTGTCGGCCTGCAGAGGATTGATCTGGGGGATGGTTACCTGTTGAGATCCCGCGACCATACAACATAGCGAAAATAAAAGCACGGCGTGAACCGTTCTCAAGATGAGATGCGGCATATTCGCATGGTATTAGAAGCGGCCGGCCGCTCTCAGGTTCCACGGCGCGCGGGACGACGTCCGTGACCTCCTGGTGCTTGTAAACGCGATCGTGGAGAATTGAGGTGTGCGTAAATGGCTGCTCATCGCCGGGTGCGTTTTCGTAATTTTCGGAATTGCCGCGGGGATTTTTGTCGATGTGCGGCTGGGGCCGCTGTTGAAAGGGCGGGTTGAAAAGCTCCTGGCGGACCGTTTCTGGAGCGGCGTTGCTATCGATGGTCTGGATTTTACTCTGTTTCCGGCCGGGGTGACGGTGACAGGCGTGACGTTGAGGCATCATGACCGGACAGACGTACCGCCGCTGATTACGATTCGCCGAGTCACCGCTCAAACGGATTTGCTGGCGTTGATTTTCGGAGCCAATCGCGATGTGAAACTCGTGCGCCTGGAGGGGCTGCAGATTCGCATGAAATCGGGCGGCTCGCCGAATGAGCAGTCCAATGGGAAGCAATCCGTTCAATCGCCGGGAGAGGGCAGCGGCCATTTCCCGTTCGTCATCCGCGAGGTGATTGCCGATGGGACGTTGCTACAGATCTTGCCCAAGCAGGAGGGGAAGGAGCCGCTAGACTTCGACATTCAGAAGCTGACGCTACGCTCGGTGGGCGTCAATCAGCCGATGGCTTTCGTCGCGACGTTGACCAACGCGAAGCCGCCCGGCGCGATTCAGACCAATGGTTCGTTCGGACCGTGGCAAAAGGACGCGCCTTCAACCACGCCGGTCGAAGGCCATTACACATTCGACAACGCGGACCTCGGCGTCTTTAAGGGCATTGCCGGCACTCTTTCGTCCGTGGGCGATTATAACGGAGAACTGGACCGTATCGAGGTGAAGGGCACAACGGACACGCCCAATTTCACGGTAGGAAGCGGCCATGCGGTTGATTTGAAGACCGGCTTCGAAGCGACCGTCGATGGCACAAATGGAAACACGTTGCTGCACCCGGTAGATGCGCGATTTTTGAACTCCGAGTTCGTCTGCAAAGGCGGCGTGGTCGGCACTCCAGGCAAGAAAGGGAAAGCAGTGCAACTCGACGTGGTGTCGAAGCATGCCCAAATTGAGGACCTGCTGATGCTGGTTCTCGACTCTCCGAAACCTCTGCTGAAAGGGCCGGTCGGCTTTAGGACGAAGTTCCTGCTGCCGCAAGGCGATGCGCCGGTGCTCGATAAATTGCTTCTAGACGGCCGCTTCGATCTCGTCTCGGCAGAGTTCACCAGCGACAAAATACAAGACAAAATCGACGCTCTGAGCAACCGCAGCCGGGGAATTCATAAAGCCGAGAACAAATCCGATAACGTGGCCTCGAATCTCGCCGCCCGGTTCGTGTTGAAGAACAGCAATATTCGATTCTCGCGGCTTTCCTTCCAGGTTCCCGGAGCCCTGATCAACCTGACCGGAAGGTACGGAATCCGATCCGGAAAAATCGATTTTAAAGGACATGCGCGCTTCAACGCGGAACTTTCGCGGATGACGACCGGCTGGAAATCATTGCTTTTAAAAGCTGTAGATCTATTTTTCAAGAAGGATGGAGCGGGCGCCGTGCTGCCCATCAAGATTACCGGAACGAAATCCGACCCACACTTCGGGTTGAACTTGTAGATCCTGCAAACTGGTGGGCCCTGTAGGATTTGAACCTACGACCAAGGGATTATGAGTCCCCTGCTCTGACCGCTGAGCTAAGGGCCCAACTGCTTTTATTGCAACAACTTAGGAGGATTTGGCAAAGTTCCCGCTTTCCCGCTGTGGGGACTTTTGTGGGGAGTCTTTACCACTGTGGCCTCATCCATCGCGTCTTTGTCTACGCTATCATGCCCGTCCGAAATGTGGCCGTATTCCGTCATCATGCGCTCGATCGCGCGCTCTTTCGACTCCGAGGGCGGATGAACGCTGATTTCTACCAAGATCTGCTCATGGGGCGGTACTCGATGCTTCTGGCCGCAGTCGAGGCCGCGTGCGGTATTCTATCGGCGCCGCTAGCCCCCGGCGTCAACACGTCGCCACATCGTGTTCGTCATTACTTGATCCGTTACGACGCGCGGCGCATCTCTTCGCGGATGATGCGCCGGGTCATTCGCGGGGCCGCGAAATCAACTGGCCGATAGCGGAGACGAGAGCGGCAATGCGGGAGTCGACATCTTTGCCATGCGCGCGCAATTCGGCCATTTCGCGGTCATGTTGCCCGATCCGGCGTGCGTTCTCTTCGACCGTCTTCCGCAATTCGCTCAACTGATCACCCTGAATGACCTGGGCGGTAAGCAATTGCTTCAGATCGCGCTGAAATTCTTCCTGGTTTTGCTCGAGCTTGACCTGGTGCTCCGCGAGCATTTCGAGCGTGCGCTCTATGCGGTCCATTCGCCCGGTTCCGTTTCCCTCGGCCATCCTGTTTTCAGTATCGCTGATGTCAGGTTGAGCCTGTCATAGTCAACGTCAAAGCGGCTGTGACAATTTCGTTGTGGTGGAAACGGTCACAGCCCCTCCCGCGGCTGCCGGTCGATCCATCGATCCAGATCCCTTCGGTCGAACCTCAGCCTTCGTTTTGCCCGCTCGCCCGCGAGGCAGGGGTGCTTCATGGGTTCAAAGGGGCTATTTCCGTCATCGCGGATAAAATTTAGCCGCTTCTGGAGTCAGGAAATCGACGATTTGGAATTCCTGGCACCGTCCGCTATCGGGATGGAGAATCGTCCCCTGCGTCCCGCCCGTGTAGGCTTCCAGAATCCAGGGACTCAGCTTTTTAATTGTTACGCCGTTGTACTCGTACTGCTTCTTGCTGAATACCGTTTTTCCCACATGCGCTTCTGCCTCTTCGGTTGTCATAATCGGCCTTGAATTTATCAGGACACTACCTTTCGATTTTTCCACAGGCACCAGGGCCGTCGCGCTGCGCGGGCCGCTATCGCGCGCGATATGGGCACTGGACCTTCAGCAGATTTGAACGCCCTCTACGTTCCCGCGCTCGTGATTCCACGTCTCCTTTCCGGATTCGATTGTTGCCCCCTGGCGAATCCGTTCTTTGATCTCCAGTCGGTATTCCGTGATTGTTTCGAACTCTCTAAACCAGCGGTTCAACTCTTGGCGCAAGTCCTCTAACTCAAGTTGTGAAACCACATTCTTTGGAAGGCCCTTCTGAATGCACACCACTTTCGATTTGCTTGGCTTCTCAAGGGCGATCGAGTTCGCCTTTTCTCTCGTCTCCGGCCGCCTATAGGAGCTTCGCCGCGCCGGTTGAATTTCTCTTCCCCGGGTTTCAATTAGACACAAAGAGACCAATTTGGAGTAATTGTCCTGAACGGATTATGAGTCCCCTGCTCTGACCGCTGAGCTAAGGGCCCGTGATGAAGTGGGACTGCTTCTCATCAGTTTACATGGTGAATGCCGCGAGCCGGGTTTTCCGCCAGAGGTTCAGAACCTCCAGAATGGTCCGATCCCGACGAAGATCATGACGGTCCGATGAGTGCCGGCCGAGACGCCGACCTGTTCGAGAAGTCCCATTTTATTTCCGCGGTCCTCCGAACCGCCCACGGTTGTATCGGAATCCAGGAATTCGTAGTGATTTAGCGAAACCCTCACCAAATGCGATGAATAATTGAGGTGCACGTCGTAAGCGCCAGGCGCGCCGGTCACCGGGTTTGCTACAAACGAGCCCTTATATTCACCACGTTGGGTCCAATAGGCGTAGCCGAGGCGCAGCTTTCTACCTAAGAGAGCCGCCACATCATGCTCGATGTATGGCGAAAAGGCGGGGGCCCAACCGGCTCGATAGCCGTACTTTCGTTCTATCTGAAAAATCAGATCCTCCTGCGAAAAGGGAGTCGCGATGCCGCTGGGGACGACTGGACGCGCCCAGGACTCCAATCCGCCTAGGTTTAAGTTCAGTCCAAGAGTCCATCGCCGCAATGCTCCGGGCGGGGTAATTGCCGCGCCGATAATCAGCGTGCCGCCAGGCGAAACTTGCGTGCCGGAGTATTGTAATAGTTCGCCGGAGGCCGTTGTCACGCTAGTAGAGTAACTGTAACTGGCCCAACTCATCGAGTTGAGTCCCAAAACCAGCATGAGCCGGAGTCTGTCTTCCACCGGTTTGTGCGGCGGGCTCACCGGCCGGGGATGGTCCCGGTCTGTGTCTTCCGCCAATGCTGTAATTGGGAACTCGGGCGCAAGACACAGGCTGGCGCAGAGAACCCACAGTATTGGACCGATTCGTTTGTTGCGTGAGCCACTTACCGGTATTTTTCCCGGGAACTTCCGCTTACGCACGGCCGATGTCCGTCCCGCGCCGCTCCGGCTGGCTGAAAATCACAAACATACCAGCGGCCAGACCTCTAAACGACTTACCTGCGATAGCGATTATAGTGCCGTCTGGCGACAGGAACAATCGGGTGAAGCATTGACTTCGTACAGGGTCGGATCTATAACTTCTGTGTGCCGGGGATTATCACGCCGCGACCGGCAACGGTGCTCCACCGCTATTTGGTTTGCGCCGGTGTTCTTACACTGACGTTGCTGAGTGGAGACTTCGCTCTCGCGGGCTTCCGCGAACACAACAGATCAGACCGAAATCCAGCCAGGCCATTGCATGCCTGCACATGTGTGGACGGCAGGCAGTTTGTTCTGGGCGCTTCCGTTTTTGGAAAGAATAGCTCTCGCGTTGTGATCACCGGGTTCAGTCCGGATTTGCCCGCTACGGCAGTAGCCGGCATTCCGTCACGGTGTACGGATCTCGTCGTTGTGGGGCAGGTGGTCCGGCGGGTGGCCGCCGAGGATGCACGGCCATTCTTGCGGCGAGAGACACGGAAGCAGGGTACGCTTGTCAACGTTTGTGAGACGAAGATCCGTTTTGTTGAACCAAAGAAATCGTACGACTTCTTTGCAAACGACGGAAGCGCGCTCACTCTGAGTGACGAAGATAAGGTCGCGCCGCACACGTCCGGGGATACCGGTGATGAGACCGGATCTAGTGACGAAACCGCCTCGGACACAGTGTTGAATGAAGACCTTACCGGAAGGGATCTATTGCGGTTGATACCCGCTGTCGAGGCCACAGGCGATCCGTCGTCGTCACCGTTCAATGAAGACGATCTGAAAGAGGGCGCGTATTTTATCGTGCGAAAGCGCGTGAAAGCTCAGACCGCGAGCGATGACGAGCAGAATATTGCCATAGCGCACGTACAAAGCGGCGATCAAGTTGAAGTGAACGTGCCTGCCGGAACCCTGGGTCAAATCGAGAAGGCGAGCGGGTTCAGGTCCGAACCTATTTGGATTGCTGAAATCTATCCGGATTCCGTACCCATGCCGTTCTGGCGATCTCTGCTATCGGGTCCTAAAGGATTTGAACGGCGCGCCGTTCCGCCGCAGAAAGTCGTTCTGCGATCGAGCGAGATTGTTGAGATCAACCATTTCTTAGACCAATACGGGATCGAATGGACGCGCTTCGGAGAGGACGGAGACGCGGAGCGTGAACACCGGGACAACGGTACGACCCAGCTACCCGAAATCTACTCGCCGCCCGAACTTCCGCTCGACGAGAATATCTCTATTGCGAAACAGGCACGCATGCTCGATGCAATCCGCGCTGCGGCCATACGGCTTGTTTTCGATTGGAAGCCGCAACAACAGCCGGAACCGTCGGGCGTGCTCGTGATCGAGGAACAAAACGTGCGTTCAACGGGAGAGGCGATTCCGGATCTGTTGCACCGGCAGTGCTTTATCGATCCAGGCATGTTTGCGTTCGCCGGCTCCGGCGCACACGGCGAGTCGCGCGGGCCGCTCGTTGTTAACGACGTCGACGTGAGAATCTTCCGGCCGCAGGACTCGGCGCAAGAATCTCCAGATTATTATGCCATCGACCTTGACTTGAATTTGACACGGGAATCCGGCGGCAGCGGAGGCACGATCGTTTGCCGATTTCCTTCGGCGCCGATCGATCTTGGTCTGCTGGGCATGGCGGAACAAATCCTGTCGTCGCGATTCGACATTGCAACTCGGAACTAGCTTATGAAGCATCACGTGCGGTGTAAGCGTTTTTTGCTTCGATCTTTGCTAAGGGCGACAGCCCCGTTGTTCCTTCTCAACCTCTCGCACACCGAGGCGCAACAAAAGCAGCATTGTAGTTGCAACGATGGGCGTGTGTTTGAACCTGGCGTCGTGAGCTACACGGGGAATAGCGACCGTGAGATGGTGACCCGGATTGAAGTGAATGGCGAAAATTCCGGGAATACGTGCGCCGCCATTTGGATCGCGATGACGGAAGTTCAGCCGAAAGGGACGCCGTACCGATTCTATCTGAAGCGGAGATCGCTTCGACAGCGGAGGCTTGCTGGATGCGACGACGCGCCGGATCAGTTCGTAAAGCGGTCGAAAGTCTATCAATTCGCGTATCACCGCGATTCCATCTCAATTCGCGAAATGCCGGGAGCTGGCCCCGCGGAGACAAAAGATGAACCCGTGGATCCACATGCGAGCTCAAATGCAAATTTGTGGGATTCGATTTCGGTCGAGGATCCGGAGGAGAAAAGTGAAAGAAAAGAACACGCGAGGCCGGCACCTCCACACAACGAGTTCTGCCGAACCGCTTGGGTCGTCGCGCGCAAAGATTTTACCGGACATTACGTCGGCATCGAGAAGGAAATTGGCGGGACGGAGCGTCTTGTCCGCTTGAAGGGGACACAGAAAGTAAGAGCAGGGCAGTTAGGCCAGATAGAAGCATCCACTTTCGGGGCCGCCGTCGTGCGGTTCTACCGAGGCAGCCGCACGGAGCCGTTTGCGACTGCCGGCAATAGATTTCTGCGCTGGTACGACGATATCGGCGGTCCTTACAAGGAGGCCAAGGACGATCTCTACACATCTCTGCGCGCGTACATCGTCGAGGTCTCGCTTACAGACATTATCGAAGTGAACGACTACATGGACCAGAAAAAAACGGATCGCACATGAGCGCCGCGCATTCATCGGATTCTTCGCCGCAACTATTTGGAATTTTCGGACGGCGCTCGAAGCCTCTCGTTGCCGCCATGGCTGTCGTGAGTCTCGTGAGTTTCGTTGCGGGATATGCTTCGGCCCAGGAGAAGGAACAAGATACAAGAGCAAGCGTTCATGGGCCGGTTTTTGAATCGAATGTTCGAGAGGTCTCGGTTGTTTTTCGGGTTGTCGACAAAAAAGGACAGACCGTGCCGGACATCACGGCGAAAGATATAAAGATTGAGGATGAAGGAGCCGTCAGAAACATAACCAGCTTCAGCGCGGATGTGGCGCATGCACAGGTGGTGGTGCTTGCGGATGTAAGCGGCAGCATGAGCACGGTTCTGGAACCGCTCGCGGGCGCGCTCTTTACCTTCGCGGACCTTGTGTCCAAGGACGTAGACCGCCAACCCGGCGATGTGCAGTTGAGCCTTCTTCCGTTCAGCGATACAGCGACTCTGCTGGTCGACAGGACATCCGATCCGGAGGAGTTTAAGGAGGCGGTGACTCGTTTGCGACCCGGAGGAGCGACCGCTTTGGTGGATACAATACTGGCGGCCTTGCGAGTCGCTTTTGCACAGAAAGAGACGCCGCCGCCGCGAAGGATCGCCGGTGGGGGCGGTGGAGGGGGCGCCTTGTCGCCGATTCCCAGCGAGTTCCGGCCGAGGCGAGCGGCGAATTTGGCATTCTCCGGCGCGAAAAGATCGAAATTTCTTGTGATCTTCACCGATGCCGGTGAAAACGCATCGAGTCACCGCTGGGCCGACATCGCTTCGCAGATGCTGGGGCGTGGGGTTGTAATGTACTCCGTAGCCTTCGACTCCGGCACGCCCGACAGTAATTTGCCTATGCTCTCCAATGTGACGCACGAATCCGGGGGGAAGGTATATCGCGCGAGAGCCGGCGATTTGCAACGGGTTTATTCCCAGATTGCCCGGGAGATCCGAAGCTACTACGCTCTAACATTTGCCGCGAGCGATGTCGAAAACCCTCGCCGCTGGAGACAGATCCGTGTGACCACCAGCCGCCCGGGGGCGACTATTTTCGCGCGAAATGGCTATTGTCCCGAGGCTCCATGCCAGAAGCCCGACGGCGCCTTCGTGGGAGGAGCACCGAAGAATTGGAATCAAGTGGTGGCCATCAGCCGCGACCCAGTGCTGATCTTCTCTCTCAAACAACATTTGTCGGACCTGCGATTCGACTACTCTGCGGAAACGGAGCAAATCGTCAGGCAACTTGCCGGAGGCCCGCTTTTGATCGAGAAGACGTGGACGACTGACCGGCATCATTCAGTATTGGCGAATAAACCGCTATTCCTGGTTCACCAAGCCGGTGGCGGTAACCAGTCCGTGAATATAGACGCCGAGGTGTGTGGCGTCAGTTTGGAGCGCGAGCCCGGTTCAGCACCCGATGCGAACGTCTCGACTGAGTCGTTTCGCAAATCCGGCGTCGAACCCACGCTTCGAGTTCTAGATCCGGAAATCCGTCTTTCACGACGCCCCGGTTCAACCAAGACCGACGGTTCCGAACAAGACTCCTATTTTCAATCGCAAGCTGTCTTCATTTTGCAGGATCAATCTGGGCGGATTCCATCGCGTCTCCGGGTCCAGTGCAACCGGCCGAATTTCCTGGTCAGTCAGGATCTTGTGCGATTTGCGGTGCAAGCGCTGGAGCAGGGGCTGAAGGTCCGAGTGCAAAACCCCGTAAAAGAACCGTAGCGTAGTGCGCGTCTGAATGCTGTCGGTTATGATCCCGCACTATTGAAGACACGGTATAAGGAGACAGCCACTCTGTTGAATGCGGCTGCAAGAAAACCCGCTCCGTTGAAGACGTCCGCTCCCCTGACGATCGCGGTTCGGTGCAGGCAACCGGAAGCGCGTTACACGGCCTCCGGAAAACCCGCTTGCTGACGCAAGGCGGCTCCGTGTCGAGGCAACCGGAAACAGAGCCGCCGTACGTGAGTGCCCGGGTCGAATGGCGTCTTCGTCACCTTTGGTGGCTCGCAGGGCCATGGACACTCCGTTGAAGACGCCAGTAAAAAACGCCAGCTCCCTCACGGTCGCGGTTCGGTGCAGGCAACCGGGCGTCTCGTTGACTTTCGATCACCTGGCGCCACCGACACTCATGCGCTACTTTATAATGTCGTTCGAGCAAGCCACACGGCCTCACCGTCAATGTCAAACACAATCGATCAATACCGGGAAGCGAAGAACAGCTATCTGAAACTAAGAAACCAGGCAAAACGAGAATTGATCTTGCGATTTAATGAAGTGGCAAACGAACTGTTGCAGCTTCAGCGCGAGCTTCTCGAAGATTTTGGCGAAAAAGTCGCGCTTCCGACCAAGGGCAAAAAGCCGAGGCATCCAAGAGCGTCTAAGACCGGCGCCAAAGCGGCACCCGCGGCGGCTCCCGAGTCGCCCAAGGCAGTGGAGCTTCGTAAACAACTGGAACGCCAGAAGAAGAAGCTAGCCGATACGCAGGCGGCCGGAAAACCAACGAAGGCGATTGAAGATCGGATGTACGAGATCGAAGACGAACTTCGCCTTTTGGCCAATCAAAAAGGCTGAAGACGGCGCGTGTAACAATCGAACAATGCCGTTTTGGGAATCCGAAACGGTGCGACGATTCAGCGTACTGGCAGGAGTGGAGAGAAAAGGGGCACAATGCCGAAACTTTTAGGGAAGAATGCTTTGATTACCGGCGCTTCGTCGGGAATCGGTGAGGCAATCGCGATACGCTTCGCGCAAGAAGGCGCAAATGTCGCCATCAATTACAACAGCGGGGCGGAACGCGCCGAGCGCGTGAAAGCAAAAGTGCAGGAAGCGGCTGCAACGGTTCAGCAATCGGGGCGCAAAGCAATTACCGTCCAAGGCGATATTTCCAACGAAGGGCATGTGAAGAGCATGTTTGCGAAAGTTCTGGAAGCTTTCGGATCGCTCGACATTCTCATCAATAATTCCGGCATTCAAGCTCCCGTTCCCAGTGAGAATTTGGAGACGGCCGAGTTCGATCGCATTCTGGGCGTGAATCTCCGGGGCACGTTCATGTGCTCTCGTGAAGCTATCCGTCAGTTCCTGGCGCAAGGCAAAGGCGGCGTGATCGTGAACGATTCGAGTGTTCACGAGATCATCCCTAAGCCGAAGTACCTTCCCTATTCCATCAGCAAGGGTGGAATTGAGAATATGACAAAGACTCTAGCTCTGGAATACGCGGACAGAGGCATCCGCGTCAATGCCGTTGGCCCCGGAGCCGTTGTGACACCCATCAACAATGCGTGGATTCACAATCCGAAAGCGCGGGCGGAAGTAGAAAGTCATATCCCTATGGGCCGGGCCGCGGAGGCTGAGGAAATTGCCGCTGTGTTCGCATTTCTCGCGTCGGACGAAGCATCGTATATCACCGGACAGACGCTTTTTGCCTGCGGTGGGCTGACGCTCTATCCGGAATTCCGTATCGCGTGGTCTTCCGGCGAATAGGCCGGTCCGGAACGCGGGCCGATTCTCCGGTTTCGCCTTGCTCTGTTCGGCGTCAGATTGAGAATTGTCACGATCCGGTGTACTCATGCGTCTCCAGGTAGAAAGCTGGCAGGTGATTTCCAGCTTCTACTTGCATGAAGCTAGTCATCTTTGGCCTATCGGTTAGTTCTGCATGGGGTAACGGCCATGCCACCCTTTGGCGCGGTTTGTTCCGGTCGCTCGCGCGATTCGGTTATTGCGTCCATTTTTTTGAGAAAGACACGCCCTATTACAGCGCCCATCGCGACGCGTGTTCAGTTGCGGGCGCGCGGATTCACTACTATTCCGACTGGCAGCAGGTGCGCGCGGAGGCTCGCAGGGAGCTTGACGATGCCGATATCGGGATGACCACGTCGTATTGCCCCGATGGCGCGGTCGCCGCCGAGTTAGTGTGGGAATCTAATGCTCGCCGGTCTGCTTATTACGATCTGGATACCCCGGTTACTCTAAGCAAACTATCGCAGGGAGAGGCCATTAGATATCTACCTCATTACGGATTAGGCAATTTCGACCTTGTCTTAAGTTATACCGGCGGCCAAGCCCTCGTAGAATTACGAGATCGGCTAGGCGCGAAGCGAGTGGCGCCGCTGTACGGGTGTGTCGATCCGGACGTACACTGTCCCCGGTCCTCGTGCGAGGCATTTGCATCGGACCTGTCTTATCTGGGCACCTATGCTCCCGACCGTCAGGCCAAGTTAGAGGAACTGTTGCTGCGTCCGGCGGAGCTACTTCCTAATGCACGTTTCGTGCTTGCAGGCGCCATGTATCCGCCCTCCCTTGCTGTTACCCCAAACGTCCAGCGTTTCGAGCATATTGTTCCCGGGCGACACGCCGATTTCTATTCTTCATCCAGAATCACCTTGAACCTGACTCGGGGATCCATGGCGGAAAAAGGCTACTGCCCGTCGGGACGCCTGTTCGAAGCGGCAGCATGCGGTTCGGCCATTCTGAGCGATTGGTGGCCGGGCCTAGACCAATTCTTCGCGCCCGGAGAGGAAATTCTGATTGCCGATTCACGGGAAGACTCCTGCCGAGCGGTGCTGACGGACGAAGCGGATCTCGCACGAATCGCAAGCCGAGCGCGGGAACGAACGCTTGCGTGCCATACCGCGGCGGTACGCGCGGCTGAATTGAACGACCTGCTCGAATCGTGCCTCAATGTGGACACGAACGAATCGGTCTGTGAATTAGCGGGAGGCGCTTAAGTATGTGGGGCATTATTCCGGCCGCCGGTATTGGAAGCCGTATCCAGCCACTGGCATTTTCAAAAGAGTTGCTTCCTCTTAGTGGACATTCCGACTGCTATGAGCGGCCGCGAGCAGTAAGTGAGTATCTGCTTGAACGCATGGTTGCAGGGGGAATCGAAAAAGTCTGCTTTATCATTGCGCCTGGTAAAGCCGACATCGTGAACTATTTCGGCGGCTCGGCGCTCGGCGCGCAGATATTCTATTGTGTCCAAGAGAAAGCGCTGGGACTATGCGACGCCATATTCAGAGCGCTGCCGCTTATCCCCGCAAACGAGCATGTCTGCATTGGACTGCCCGATACAGTCTGGTTCCCGGAGAACGGCCTAAAGCAGTTGCCCGATGGGATATTGTCGCTGTTGCTCTTTCCCGTTTCGCAACCGCAACACTTCGACGCGGTTGTCACCGATTCGCGCGGAGATGTGATCGAGGTACAGGTAAAGCAATCAAATCCCGACACAACGTGGATTTGGGGAGCGATGAAGATGACGGGAGGCATCCTCAACGATCTGCATCGTCTTTGGTTAGAGTCACGGGACGAATATCTCGGGACAGTGATCAATGAATATCTCTCACAAGGAGGGCGCGTTTCCGGAATCAAAGCGGGTGCCTCCTACGTAGATGTAGGGACATTGCGCGGGTACCACGAAGCTCTGCGCATGTTGGCGGCGCGCCGTGATGCCGAACGCTTGCTCTGCGAAGCCTCATGAAAACGATAAATACGAGAACCCAAACGGACCGGCAATTGTCTATCCGGACCAGAATTCAGGACCTTGGACCCTGGTTTCATAACTTGAATTTGAACGGAGTTCAAACGGCGCCGGATCATTTCCTCGGGGACTATCCGAATATAAAATGGCGGCATCTTCGGAAGGTAATTCCCGAAGACCTGAGTGGGAAAAGCGTTCTCGACATTGGCTGCAACGCCGGTTTTTATTCAATTGAACTGAAGAAGCGAGGCGCCCGGCGGGTGCTTGGCATTGACTTCGATCCAGCGTATCTGGCGCAAGCCAGATTTGCGGCCGAGGTCAGCCAGGTCGATGTCGAGTTTGACGAAATGTCGGTATACGACGTGGCAAAACTCGGCGAGAAATTCGACATTGTCCTGTTTATGGGCGTGATGTATCATTTGCGTTACCCGTTGCTGGCTCTGGATACTCTGGCCGAGCATGTTGTCAAAGGATCGTTTATCTTCCAATCGCTGACGAGGGGAAGCCAGGAAGTAAACGGTTTCGACGAAGATTATCCGTTCAGCGAGGAGGGCATTTTTACAGAGCCAAGCTATCCGGCAATGTATTTTGTTGAGAAGAGCTACGCTCACGATCCAACAAACTGGTGGATTCCAAATCGCGCCTGTGCACAGGCCATGTTGCGCAGCGCGGGATTTTCCATTATCTGCTCGCCGGATCTGGATGTATTTGTGTGCAAGCTGGCTACAGACAAGGATGCCCGCTCCGGGCTCAAAGGATGTAACTAGGCCAATGATCGAAGCTGTGATGCTCTGGAACGAGCCGAACAATCTTTCACATTGGGATTTTGAACTCGATCAAGATTGGACTCTATTTGCAGAAATGGTGCGGCGGGCGGCGGTGGCGGTCGGATCGGAAAGCCCGAAACTGACAAGAGTTCTGGGCGGAATCTCGCCTATCGATCCGATCTTCATGGAGCGCATGAAGAAGCTTGAAGTCATCGACGAGGTGGATGCTGTCGCGGTACACGGGTTTCCTCTGGATTGGAATCACTGGAGTATTGATGAGTGGCCAAATAAACTGGCAGAAATTCGTGCCGTTACCGAAAAACCTGTCTGGGTATCGGAAGTCGGAGTCTCATCGTTTGGCGCCGAGGAAGTCCAGGAGTTCGGCCTAAAAAGAACGGCGGATCTGCTGATGCCGTTGGCCGATCACATTCACTGGTATAGCCTTCTGGATCTTCCGAAGGAGTGGCCGGCGACAACCCGGCATCGTGAAGCGGAAGGATCGTCATATTACCGGCACTTCTACATGGGGTTGATCCGGCAAGATGCGGTGCCGAAGAGAGCATTTCATGCTTTCCATGAATTCACTCCGGCAGTTGGAATTTGCCAGTGGTTCCATTTCGAAGATCCGCGTTTGGATGAAGCCGTCCGCATCATGCGAGATCTGGGGGTACGCCGGCTGCGAACGGGACTCAGTTGGGCAGACAGCGAGCGGCCGGATGCACAGCGTTGGTTCGATCATCAGATGCGTACGCTCGAACCGTTCGACGTCACCTTGACTTTTTGTTTTACTCCTGAACATAAGGGGCTGCGGCCTCATCACACGAGCCCGCCCCAAGCACCGGATGAGTTCGCGGACTTCTGCGCGCGAATGACTCGCCGATACGCGAATTGATTCAATTTTCTCCACACAACGAACCTGACAAAACTGGCATGTTCGCTCTTTTGGTTTGCAAGCGAAGGACGCAAAATCCACGTGTTTGTCCCAGGATGAGCTCAAATGTGACCGTCGAGCGCGCAAATTGCGTGCCGTATAGCCTGTTGTAGAACACCGTAGGTTTACCGGGTTTGTAGCTTGGCGTGTAACGGGGTACAAACAGTCTCGGTCTATTTGTCGTGAATTCAACTACATCAGAGAAGTACATTGATCGCCGCGAACAAACGCTCGCGGAACGTCGGTTCAAGTAACGGTTAGCAGCCGCTCGGAGCTGTGGTTAACATTTCTTGCCTTATTTCGCGAAATGAGAAATCTATGAGCCAAACAGTGCTGATTACCGGGGGAGCCGGGTTTATCGGTTCCCATGTAGCTAATGAATTGCTTGCACATGGCTATCGTGTCCGTGTGCTGGATGCCTTGGCGTCGCAGGTTCACGGAGCCGATCGAAAGCGGCCATGCTACCTGCACGAGGATGTTGAACTGATTCGTGGAGATATCCGCGATGCCGATGTTCTCGATCGCGCATTAAACGGGGTTGTGGCGGTCTATCACTTCGTTGCTTTGGTTGGTGTCGGTCAGAGCATGTATCAGATTGAACAGTACACGAGCGTCAACAATCTTGGCACGGCCATGCTGCTTGAAAGAGTCGCAAAGAAGCGAATAAGAAAGCTCATCGTGGCGTCAAGCATGAGCGTCTACGGTGAGGGTCTCTACGAGTTGCCCAGCGGCGAGATCTGCACAACCGCGGGGCGCACGGTTGAGCAATTGCGATGTCACGAATGGGAAATGAAGACTTCCGGCGGGCAAGTGCTGCGACCTCTGCCGACGCCCGAATGGAAAACGCCTGCCCTGGCTTCAATCTATGCCTTATCGAAATTCGACCAGGAGCAGATGTGCCTTATAACCGGGAGAGCATACGGCGTTCCCACGGTTGCGTTGAGATTCTTTAACGTCTATGGTCCAAATCAGGCGCTCTCGAATCCATACACGGGAGTACTCGCCATCTTCGCATCGCGCCTGTTGAATAACCAAAGGCCGATGATTTTCGAAGATGGCGCGCAACTCAGAGATTTTGTAAGTGTGTATGACGTGGCCCGGGCGTGCCGTCTGGCTCTGGAATCGGATGCTGCGGACGTTGCGGTCAATATCGGCAGCGGCGAAACCATCACTATTCGGCAGATTGCTGAACGCCTTGCGGCTGTTCTGGATAAAGACGTTGAACCCGAAATAACAGGTAACTACCGTGTGGGAGACATCCGCCATTGTTACCCAGATATATCGCTCGCGAAAAAAGTACTCGGATATTCGCCGGCAGTGACGCTCGAATTGGGCCTTGAAGATTTGGCGGCCTGGCTTTCCGAACAACAAGCCCACGACAATTTCCAGGAAATGCAAGCCGAACTAGCTGGAAGGGGATTGGTGGTTTAACCATGGCGCATAAGTCACGAATTCTCATTACCGGCGGCGCGGGTTTCATTGGAACGAATCTTGCGGCCAGCTATCTGAGCGACGGCTATCGCGTCACTCTTCTCGATAACCTGAGCCGGCCCGGAACTATCAACAATCTGCAATGGCTACGGGGACAATTCTCCGACGCGTTGCGCTTTATACAGGCAGACGTCACGGATGGCCGCGCGGTCCGCGACGCCGTACTGGATGCGGATAGCGTCTATCATTTCGCGGCGCAGGTGGCAGTTACGACGAGCCTCGTCGATCCGCTTTCCGACCATCGAGTAAATACCGAGGGCACGCTTAACGTGCTGGAGGCGATTCGAAATGCGTCCCACAAACCGGCTCTTGTGTACACATCCACGAACAAAGTGTACGGCTCGCTCAACGAGATTCCGTTATCGAAACGACCGTCGCGCTATGAGCCCGAGGATTCCGGACTTGCGGCAAGCGGCGTCAGCGAACGGCAACATCTCGACTTCCATTCCCCCTATGGTTGTTCTAAAGGAAGCGCGGACCAGTATGTGATCGATTACGGCCGGTGCTTCAATGTGCCAACAGTGGTGTTCCGAATGAGTTGCATCTGCGGTCCCCATCAGCAAGGAACCGAGGATCAAGGGTGGGTGGCGCACTTCATTCGGCGCGTGCTTGCCGGCCAGCCGATCACGATTTATGGCGATGGCCGCCAGGTCCGCGATGTTCTATACGTCGGAGACCTTGTCAGAGCCTTTCGACTGTTGGAACGGCCCAGCGTTGCTGTGCAGCATCGCGCGTTCAACATTGGGGGCGGACCAAATCAGACGACGAGCGTTCTGGAGTTGCTGGATATCGTCTGCGGCCTAACGAAATGCCGCCCCATGATTTCGTTTGCCCCGGCGCGTGTCGGCGATCAGCTCTGGTATGTTTCCGACCATTCCCGCTTTACAGAAGCGACACGGTGGCGGCCCACCGTGACCATTTCTGAAAGCGTACAACAGATGATTTCTTGGATGACTTTGGAGCAAGGCGTCAACGAAATTGCGGAAAGAGAGCCGGAATGCGCTTTGCATTAATCAATCCTCCTTGGGATTTCCGAGACAGCATTTATTTTGGATGCCAGGAGCCGCATCTGCCTCTGGAGTTCGGATACGCCAAAGCGGCATTGGAAGCGGAAGGCCACGAAGCTCTGACTATCGATGGCCAGCTAGGCGGAAAGACACTCGAAGATATCCGGTGCGCCGTCGCTGGTATGAAACCGGATTTCACAGTCGTGACAACGGCGCCATCCTATCTATTTTGGCGATGTGCTCCCCCTGAATTGCGGATACCGCAATTGACGATTGGCGCTCTTGGCCGGGATGCCGGGACTGTTGTCGTCGTCGGACCGCATGGCTCAACGACTCCGGCGGCGGCGCTGAATAAATTGGCGGCTGATGTTGTGATCCTGGGAGAACCGGAAGAGATTCTTCCGCGGCTGACATCGAGCTGGAGTGAGATTCCTTCCATCTGCTATCGAAGCGGCGATGAAGTTGTGATTCGCGGAGGCCCGCACTACTCCGATATGCAGAAGCTACCGGGACTGCGCTGGCCGGATGAATATGTAAATCGCCATTCGCATCATCATCACCGATTTGAAGCCACCCCGGAAAGGCCGGGCGCGGAAGTGGAGGCATCCCGGGGTTGTCCTTATAGCTGCACGTTCTGTGCCAAAGAGAATTTTCGCAACAAGTACCGCCGGCGGCCGACTGGCGTCGTAGTCGACGAGATGGCGGCCCTGATCGAGCAGGGCGTGGAATATATCTACTTTATTGACGAAATCTTCTTGCCGCAAAAGGACCTGCTGCGAGCTCTCGCAAATCTGGATGTGAAGATCGGCATCCAGACCCGTATCGACCTCTGGAATGAAGAAACCCTGGACATGCTTGCGGCGGCGCATTGTGTCTCAGTGGAGGCGGGTGTCGAGAGCATCACTGAGTCGGGCCGTGAGTATCTGGACAAAAAGTGTCGCATGGATACATCGGAACTGGCGGACCGGCTGATGTATGCCAAACGAAAAATTCCTTTTGTCCAGGCCAATCTCATTCGTGTGGACGAGGACGATGATCAGGAAGTGGAAAGGTGGCGCGAGCAACTAATTACTAGCGGAGTCTGGGCCAACAAGCCGGTGCCTTTGTTTCCGTATCCCGGATCTCCCGAATATACGCGCCGATGGGGACAACCGGACGACTTGGCTTGGGAGCGCGCGCACGCACATTATCTGGGAGATTTCGAGAGCTTTAGTGACATCCAGTCCGCGCAACCCGCCCCACTTACGCAACTGGAGCTGCCGCGGAATGCCCGATAGCCAAATACCGCAAGGACTGCCGAAACGTGTCCTCATGACCGCGGATGCGGTGGGAGGTGTCTGGACATACGCGATCGACCTCGCTGAGCAGTTCTCCCGGTTTGACATTGCAGTGGTGCTTGCGACTATGGGACCGGCGCCGACCGACGCGCAGCGCTTACGAGCCACGGCCGTGAAGAAGTTGGAACTGATTGAGAGCCCGTTTCCCTTGGAATGGATGCCTAATTTATCGGACGGAGCTATACAGGAATCCGGGGCATGGCTGAGGAGTTTGGCAGCGCGCGTTAGGCCCGAGATCGTTCACCTGAACGGATACGCGAACGCGGCCTGTAAATGGAACACTCCAGTGGTTGTCGTTGCACATTCTTGCGTGTCTTCCTGGTGGCTTGGCGTCCACCGTGAACTGCCGCCGGCCGGGTGGCGCGGCTATTGCGATCGTGTTTTGAACGGCCTGGAATCCGCCGATGCGGTGGTGGCTCCCTCTCGCTGGATGCTCAAGACTATTCGGGAAATCTATTCGCCGGCATTAAAGCGCACGGTGGTGATTCGCAATTTCACGAATCTGGAAATCCCTCTCAGACAGAAACAGCCGGTGATTCTAGCGGCTGGCCGAATGTGGGATCGCGCTAAGAATCTAGCCATATTGGACAAGATCGGACCGGTTCCAGGATGGCAGATACAACTCGCAGGTGATGCGGATGGACCGGATGGCAGCGAATATCATCCGGAACAGGTTCAGGTGCTTGGCAGGCTATCCCGAAAAGCGATGGCTCAGCACTTGGCCGATGCGGCTATTTTCGCTCATCCCGCTAAGTACGAGCCCTTCGGATTGAGCGTCCTGGAAGCGGCAAGAGCCGGGTGTGTACTTGTACTCGCGGACATCCCGAGTCTTCGCGAATTGTGGGACGGCTGCGCGATATTTGCGCCGCCCGATGACGCCGCGTGTTGGAAGAGTTGCATTGACCTTGTCGCTCACAACACCCGGTTACGCCTGGAGTATTCGATGAGAGCGTTTCTGCGCTCACGTGAATTCAATGCCACGGCCGCTGCCGAACGTTACCTCGAGCTGTACGCTTCGCTAGTAGCGCACGAAGCCCCTCGTCTTGCGCGCTATTCTTCCGCCGCACAATGAAACTGCGAATCCGATTCTTCTGCCACTCGCTGGTCTCCGACTGGAACCACGGCAACGCTCATTTCCTTCGGGGAGTTATGTCTGAGCTAGTTGCCCGCGGTCATGATGTACAGGCGTTCGAACCGGAAAATGGATGGAGTCTGACAAATCTGATTCGAGAAGCGGGCGCAGAGTCCGTACACGAGTTCCAGTCCCGGTTCCCGCTCTTAAAAAGCTCTTTCTATTCGGAGCAACAGTTTCAACCGGAGGAATTTCTTGACGGAGTGGATGTTGTCCTGGTGCACGAATGGACTGCGCCGGCCGTGGTCAACAAAATTGGTCAATACCGCCGCCGTAATTCGTCAATACGCGCATTTTTCCACGATACGCATCACCGAGCTATTACAGCTCCTCAAGAACTTAGCCGCAACGATTTGTCGGGTTACGATGGCTTGCTGGTCTACGGGAACGCCCTTCGCGAGGTTTATTTGCAACGTGGTTGGGGAAACCGGGTCCATGTGTGGCACGAGGCCGCGGACACACGCATATTTCATCCCATTGAAGGCGTGAAGCCAGACCGCGATCTGGTGTGGATCGGAAACTGGGGCGACGAGGAACGCACGCAGGAGCTAAACGAATACCTGATTGAGCCCGCCAGGAAGCTTGGTGTTAGCGGCGCGGCGTATGGCGTGCGTTATCCGGCGGAAGCGGTTGAGCATTTGACACAAGCGGGATTGCAGTATGGTGGGTGGACTCCTAACTACCGTGTTCCCGAGATATTTGCACATAGCCGGGTTACAGTGCATGTGCCTCGCCGGCCTTACGCGGCTGCGCTGCCCGGTATTCCGACCATCCGGCCATTTGAGGCGCTCGCATGCGGCATTCCTCTGATTTCGGCTCCCTGGCCGGATGTCGAGGGTCTTTTCGATGTAGGAGGCGATTTCCTAATGGCCCGAAACGGCGAGCATATGGCGTCGCTGCTGAAGCAGATTCTCTATGATGCGGACTTCGCGCGGGAACTCTCATCACACGGAAGAAATACAGTGTTGAAACGACACACGTGCGCTCATCGCGTGGATCAGTTACTGAACATCTATAAAGCCATCCAGCCGGCAAAAATGGAGGCAGCCGTGGGAGTCAATTAACTATGCGAATCGCGTTTTTTGGATCGAGTCTTGTTTCGTGCTATTGGAATGGGGCGGCGACCTACTATCGGGGTCTTATCCGCGCGCTGGCTTCACTAGGACACGAAGTCACATTTTATGAGCCGGACGCGTTCGATCGCCAAAGACATCGGGACATGGAAGATCCCGAATGGGCCCGAGTCGTTGTCTATTCAAGTCAGACTTACTCGGAACTGGATTCATGCCTGGATGAAGCAAGCGATTGCGATGTCATCGTCAAGGCAAGCGGGGTTGGCGTTTTCGACGAGTACCTGGAGGCGCGAGTGCCGCAGCCCGGCAGGCACAAGGCGACAATATTTTGGGATGTCGATGCTCCCGCTACTCTGGACCGTGTACTCGAAGACGCCTGCGATTCATTTCGCAACGCAATTCCTCGGTTCAGCGCAATCCTGACCTATGGCGGCGGGCAGCGTGTTATCGACACTTATCTGGGTCTCGGCGCGAAGATCTGTGTACCGGTATATAACGCTGTCGATCCCTCGACTCACTTCCCGGTGGATCCCGATCCGGCATATCGCGCCGATCTCGCCTTTCTCGGGAATCGTCTGCCGGATCGGGAGGCTCGCGTTGAGGAGTTCTTTCTTCGGGCTGCATCGCTCTGTAATACAAAGAGGTTCTTACTTGGGGGCAGCGGCTGGTCGGGCAAAGCTTTTCCGGAAAATGTCCGCTATATCGGGCACGTTTCGACAACAGCGCATAATTCGTTCAACTGCAGTTCTCTCGCGGTGTTGAACATCAACCGCCTCAGCATGGCGGCATACGGCTTCTCGCCGCCTACGCGCGTATTCGAAGCCGCTGCGGCGGGTGCTTGTCTCATCACGGACGGCTGGGAAGGAATTGATTCGTTTCTGAAACCTGGAACCGAAGTTCTTGTAGCCAACAATGGTTCCGAGGTCGCCTCGCTCGTTTGCAACCTGGACCGCGAAGAGGCGTTGGCAATTGGCTCCGCGGCTCGCGAGCGTATTCTCCGCGAACACACGTATGCTCATCGTGCAAGGCAGGTGAACGTCTTGCTCAATCGCATTGCCGCGCAAGAGCCGGCGGTGGTCGAGGTAACGGCATGAAAAAAGATAAGCTGAACATAGTCGTGCTCGGCCTTTCGCTCAGTTCGTCATGGGGCAACGGCCATGCGACGACGTATCGAGCGCTGCTGCGCGAGATGGCTGCCCTTGGTCACAAAATCACGTTTCTCGAGCGTGATGCACCCTGGTACCGGGACAATCGCGACCTCGCCCAAGCTACCTTTTGCGATTTAAAATTCTACGCGAGCATCGAGGAACTCCGGGAACGTTACACTGACCGGGTACGCCGCGCCGACGTGGTCGTGGTCGGTTCGTATGTACCTGCCGGAACGGAAGTGGGCCAGTGGGTGACCAGAATTGCCGGTGGGATCACAGCGTTCTACGACATAGATACTCCCGTAACGCTTGCGAAACTGCGCGATCGCGACTACGAATACATTTCCAACGCATTGGCGGCGCGTTATCACTTATATCTATCGTTTACGGGCGGCTCGACCCTGCGGTATATCGAGACGGTGCTTGGATCGCGATGCGCGCGGGCGCTCTATTGTTCGGTTGACCCCGAACTGCATTACAAAGAGCGCGCGGTGGCCGAACAGTGGCAATTGGGATATCTTGGCACCTACAGCTCGGATCGCCAACCGGCGCTTGAATCGCTGTTGATAAGTCCCGCGCAAAAATGGCCAGAGGGACGCTTCGCTGTTGCCGGGCCGCTTTATCCGCCCGAGATTTCTTGGCCCGAGAATGTCATGCGCGTCGATCACTTGCCGCCATCGCGGCACCGCAGGTTCTATAACGCGCAACGATTCACGTTAAATATCACCAGAAGAGAGATGATCGGGGCAGGGTACTCGCCTAGCGTTCGCCTGTTCGAGGCCGCCGCTTGTGGGACTCCCATTATCACGGATCCCTGGGAGGGCCTTGGCCGCTTCTTTGAGGTCGGGAAGGAGATTTTAGTGGCCCGATCGACGGAGCAATGTTTGAAGCTGATTCGAGATTTGCCCGCAGATACGCGACTCGCCGTCGCGGAACGGGCGCGCCGACGCGTTCTGGCTGAACATACGGCGAGCCAGCGTGCACAGCAGCTTGAAGAGTATCTGTTTTGCGCGATTGAGGAGAAAGCGGCGGCTCGAAGGCGAGTTCCGGCGCCGTGCGCTACGGCCGTTGTGTCGTGACAGCAGCAGACGCAATGCAGCCTTTTCCGGTTCCCGATCCGGGGCAATCAAACTATGCCTGCGGCTGTGCGGCTCTGCAAAAACGCGATCTGTTAGCCGCTGTAGACTCCTTTTATCGTGCGGAGCGCTCCGGATTCGAGCCGGATTTGTGTGCCGCGGGTCGCTGGCAATGTTATATGTTGCTCGGGCGATTCGAACAGGCATGGAGGGAGAGCGCCGCAATTGAACAACGCGGCAAGCCCGACCCTCATAGGCTTTGGGACGGTAAGCCATTTTCCGACCGTCGGGTGATGGTCCGCTGTCTTCACGGCTTAGGCGACGCAATTCAATTTATTCGATTTGTCTCGCCGCTAAGGCAGTATGCGTCAAAAGTGATAGTGGAATCCCCTCGCCGTTTAATGCCGTTGCTCACGCGCGTTCCAGGAGTAGACGAGGTATGTACTTGGGAAGGATTGCCCTCCGCGCCTTCGGATTGGGATCAGCAAATCGAAATTGTGGAATTGCCGCGAGCCTTTCGAACGACACTCGATACGATCCCGGCCTCCGTTCCTTATATTCATCTGGAGCGGTTAACGCAATGGAGCGGCATCTCAGACGAGCGCCCAAGAGTCGGCGTGGTCTGGGCTTCTGGCGGCTGGGATCGGTCGCGATCCATTCCAGTGTCCGAGTTGACGCCAATCTTTCAACTGCGCGACATTCGCGTTTACGCCTTGCAGGGCGGGGCAGAGGCTGCTGACCTGAATGTGCTCCCCGCGAATTGCATGGTTCACGATGTTACCGGCGAATCCGAAGATCTGCTCGGCGCCGCGAAATTGATTGCACAATTCGATCTCATCCTCACAGTGGACACGATGATCGCGCATTTGGCGGGAGCATTGGCGAAACCAGTATGGTTGATGCTCAATTTTGCCGCTGACTGGCGCTGGATGACGGGGCGGTCCGATTCGCCCTGGTATCCGACCATGAGGATTTTCAGACAACCTCGGCCTGGACGGTGGGATTGCGTTGCCGGGCAGGTTTGCTCGGCATTGGTGGAGTGGGTACGAACGACAGGCCAGCGCTCGAATTCGCCGGCCATGCTTTCGATGTAAGCGCTATCATGTCCAGATGGACCGACGACAGTTCGTGCTTTCCGGGCTTGCGCTTCTCGCCCCGCGTACCTCTTTTGCAGCATCTGCGACCATCGAAATTTTCCCGAATGAGCCAATAGGAACGATTTCTCCCGACATTTACGGACATTTCACCGAACACTTGGGCGGCTGTATTTACGATGGCGTCTGGGTCGGAGAGAACTCTAAAATTCCGAACATCGGAGGCATTCGGAAAGAACTCATCGACAATTTGAAGCGCATCAAGGCGCCGGTTATTCGCTGGCCGGGCGGATGCTTTGCCGATAGCTACAACTGGCGCGACGGCGTCGGCCCACGCGACCGGCGCCCGAAACGCACGAATTTTTGGGCCAATACGCCCTATCTCGAGAAGGCCCCAAACGGGCCGCAAAAGTATGAGCCGAACGAATTCGGTACGAACGAATTTGCCCACTTCTGCAAACTTGCCGGCGCGCAGCCGTATTTCGCGGCGAACCTTCGCAGCCTGAAGGCACTGGATTTCTACGAATGGATTGAGTACTGCAATTCACCGGCAGGGACAACGACTTTGGCCGATCTGCGCGGGCAAGGCGGAGCCCGCGATCCGTTTCCGGTCCGATTCTGGGGCGTGGGCAATGAAAGCTGGGGTTGCGGCGGTAACTTCACCGGCGGCGAATATGCCGTGGAGTTCCGGCGCTTTGCGGAGTGGGTCCCTCGCTACAATGTCGATCTCGCGTTCATTGCATCGGGGCCGAACTCAGCCGATTACGCGTGGACTCACGATTTTTTTCACAAATTAGTGGAAAAAGGTGAGAACACCCTTGAACGCGTCTACGGCTGCGCGCTGCACTACTATTGCGGCACAACCGGCAAAGGCAATGCCGTCGATTTCACCGTGGACGATTGGTACGAACTTCTCGCTAAGGCCAATCGCATGGAAGAACTCGTACGCAATCACTGGCAAATTATGGGAGAAGTCGATAAGGAACGGCGCGTGAAGCTTGTAGTCGACGAGTGGGGCGCGTGGCATAAAACCGACCCGAGCATCGATCCCAGCTATTTATTCGCGTATTTCCCGACATTGCGCGATGCGCTTGTTTCCGGCATCACTCTCGATATCTTCAACAGAAATGCCGACAAGATCGCCATGGCGAACGCGGCCCAGCTCATCAACAATATTCATACCTCGTTCCTGGCCGTCGGCGAAAAATTCACTGTCACGCCGATTTTCCATGTCTTCGATATGTATGCCGCGCATCAAGGCGGGACGTCGGTGCGCACCATTGTGTCGGCGCCCCGTCTCGGGCAATCGTCGGCCGATGGGTTGTGGGGACTCGGCGGATCGTGCTCGCTCCATGGGAAGCGCGCGGTGCTGACAATCGTCAATCCCGATACGAGTAACGCTCAGGAAACTCAGATCGCGGCGAGTGGAACGCGTATCTCCAACGTACGCGCGACTGTGCTGACCTCGAACGATATACACGCGCACAATACGTTTGAGCAACCGAATGCATTGAAGCCGTCGCAACAGGCCGTGGCGGCAAGCGGATCACCGCTGGTATACAGCTTCGCTCCGGCTTCGGTGACCCGGCTGGAATTCGATCTGGCGTAAAATTCTTAAGATGAATTGCGGTGTCCATTGAGCCATAGCGTGAAGCTTAATCGATACAAGATTCTACTGTCCACAATTGCATCGCAGCTTTCCAATCTCGGCGATGTTAACGGCGAACGATTATTCCGGCGATGGATGCGAGCCGCGGACGATTTCCGGGATCCGTCGGATCGAAATCTAGTCATAAAGACTCAACTCGCTGAAGTACAAAAGAGCGCCAAGGCAATAACCATTCTGGCGGGCGCGCGCTACTTTCCAGCCACCGCATTAGATCGATCGGGGCAAGTTGATCTTGAATCCGCAGTAGACGAACTGCTCCGGGAGACGGCAGCGGTTCTGAAGGCGCTCGATACCGCTGACAAAGTGCTTGCAGACCGCGGACTCCCCGAGATTAAGAACGAATTTCTCAGTTCGGTGGAGTTCGTTATGGATTATATCCAGCTGCGTTTCTACGGTTCAACGCTGACAGCCCTGACTTTACCAGAAGTGCACGAAGGCGGCATCGTATATCGGATAAATGAACCTGGGTACAGGGATGCGCTCTGTCACAGAATCGGCTTGGTCGTCCGCGACGTAGAAATACATGAGGAGGAGAACCTTACAATTCACTTTGTCGATGGCAGCTCGATCAGAGTATCTCTCCGCGAGGAGGACCGGCTAGGACCGGAGAGCGCGACATATTCCTCGACAGCGGGCGGACTCTGGGTCTGGTGAGGCTATCGTTGGTAGCGTTATCCAAACTGTAAAGTGATATTTTAATTACCATAAGAACTTGTGCCATCCGAAGGTCGGCACATCCGGTAACAAAATTCTGCCTTCGAGGTTGCGCTGATACGGCCAGCATCGCTACCAGATCATCTCAACGAGCGAAACGGCCTGACGAGGCAGCGCAAACGAGAGTTTCACGTCGCCTTTGCCGTTCGAAAGCCAGCGGGGCGATTCGAACAATTGAAGCTGCCCGGCGCGTTCCAATTTCGCATACTGTTCCGACGTAGGTGTTTGCGGCGAGCCCATTTTCTTCCACGCCGTATATGCATTGCTGTGATATCGATCGATGCGGTAGTGGCGAAGCAGCACACGGCTCGCCGTATCGGGAAGGCCCTGGATAGCAAGTTGAACGGCAGCCGGCGGCGCCGCTATATCATCATCGTGGTAGTTCCAGACCAGCACGTCCAGCCGGTGATCCGATGCGGCAGCAAGTCCATCAATATCCGGATTTTCACGCACCCCGGCGCGCACGACGCTGGCGAGATCGATTGCGCCGCTGCTGTTGAGCCGCACTCGATCACCCCGCATCAGGCCATCCATCCGAAAAATGTTTAGAACCGGTTTATCCACGCCATTCGTCGCGAGAGTTCGGAAGCCGTCGAAATACGGCTGGTTTTCAAATTCAAACGCCCAGGTCAGCATGCCGGCTATATCGGTGTGGCTTCGAGCGGCGAAGTCAAGAATACTCTTCAATGCAAGAGCCGTATAAGCGGCGTACAGCGGTCCGTTACGGTACGCGTTTTGCGGATGCGCCCGCGCTGAACAAGCCGCACAACCTTCGGGATCGGACTCGCTCAGGATCACCGGAAGGCTGTGGAACTTTGGGAAGCGCGAAATAATTTCGATCCCTTTTTCAACGTCCTGTAAATTCTTGGCGATGCCCATGCGAACGTGACCCTGGACCACTTCCGGGCGCCCCTTGGCATGAAACGTAATGAAATCGAGAGGTGCGCCGGTCTGGCCGTTGACGTAATCCTTGCCGGTCGCGCAGTGTTCCAGAAACTGGCGAAGATACTCGGCTGCTTTGGCGCCGGCCGGCCCTGTCGTCGCAGGTCCGCCCACTCTCGCCCGTGGCAACGCTCGCTTGACCGCATCGGCTGTGTAGTCATAGAGCTTGTCGTATTCTTGAGCGGAGCCGTGCCAGTAAGCGCCGTCCGGCTCGTTCCAGACTTCCCAATGCCAGGACGCTACCTGTTCCGCCCCATATTTAGATACGCAATGCCGCACCCATTGGTAAACCAGTTCTTCCCATTTCCGATAGTCCTTTGGCGGGTAAGACCACCCTGTGTAGAGATCGCCCTTCGGCCAGTTGTGTTGGTACGGCTTCGGATGCGTGGAGAGAGCCTCCGGCATGAAGCCGATTTCCACAAACGGTTTCGCTCCCGCGTGTAAGTACGTATCGAAGATCCTATCGACGATAGTCCAGTCGTAAATAGGTTTGCCGAACGCATCCAACGTGTAGGCATTGGTCGATCCCCATTTGAGCGCGGGAACGCCATTTCCGGTCGTTAGTAAATTATGAGCGCGGATCTGAACCGGAGCGTAGCTGAGTTCGGACAGCTCGTTGATAAGCTTGCGGCCGTTTTTCGTGTACGTGAAATTCGGTTCGTCGTAGCCGAAATAGGCCCAGACAGGTTGGTATGCGCCGAGTTTTGCCCGCAGATCGACTCTAATGGTGACCGGCTGTTGCGCACTCAGCGAAAGGGGAAGCAGGCAAACAAGGGCAGTAACTGAGCGGATAAACGGGAGCATACGCTCCCGTTTCCAGATATCCGGCTTGCCCGGGCCGTTCACTCCGGCGCAACGACCCCGCATGCAATCCGTGGTCCCGAATTGCCGGCCGGGTTCGTTATCATGTCGTCGCCGTGTGCGTGGATGACTAGCGATCTGCCTCCATTGGGCAGCAGTGCGTTATCGCCGTGATTTAACGTGACTCCAGGGGCGACGACTTCCACTTGCGCTGTTCCGTTTGCCCCGACCACGAAGTTCTCCATGTCGCCGGCGTGCGGGCCCGCCGGATTATGTAGGCCGTGCTGCTTGTTTTCGGGATTGAAATGCGGACCAGCAGATTCAAAACCGGGAGGATCGCACTTCGGATTCTGGTGAAAATGGATGGCATGTTCGCCTGGAGGCAGACCGTGAAGATCGAGAGTTACTCGAACGCCCCCCGTGTCATCGGCGTTCTTCGGAGCGAGTGTGGCGAAGCCTACATCCTGTCCTCGCGCGTTTTTGAATTCAACGCGCGCGGTACTGGCCGCAAAACTTGCCGAAGTGAAAACGGAAGCACAGACCAATATTCGTAGCCGGTTCGTCATCCCTCTATAATAATGTTCTTCTTGTCGAAATGGAGCTTGCCGGCTTCGCCTGCATATACTCTTATTCAATTGGTGGGAACATAGAGCACTTGCTCTTTCTTTATGGATAGGGACGGCTTCTTCCGGTCGCAATATCGCAATTACCTCATCTTAATCCCTATCTTTCTCGTCGCCCTCGGCTATCAGATCGGGTATTCCTCCTTTGCCCTGGCGCGTGAAGCAAATCGCGCCGAAGCACTGATGCAGCCTTTCCTCTTCGATCCCGGCCTCGTCATCGGTTCTCCCACTCCCAGCGCGACGGTGGCCGGAATCCGGCACGGCGACAGACTCATCAGCGTGAACGGTCTGGTTATGACCAGCCTGGCGGACTTTTTGAAGATCGTCCGCGCAAAGCAGCCAGGAGACAGGCTCGCCGTCGTGTTCCAACCCACGCACACTGCCGAGCGCCGCTCTGTCGTGCTCACGCTCCAATCTGTCGGAGCCTCACGGCCGAATACCGGCGATTGGGCGCTCGTCACTCTCATCGTTTTCATGTCCATGTTTTCGGTGGCGGTCGGCATATACGTTTCCGCCCTGCGGCCATCGGACATTCGCGCATTTGCGTTATTCGGCATTCTCGTCGGCCTCACCCAGTTTGCGCGCGCGGGTTATCCATTCACATGGCCCGACTGGATGCTGGAAATACATACGCTTTACACGTCGTTTCTGCAGGACACCTGGCCCGCATGGATGATGCTGTTCGGAATCTATTTTCCGGGGCGATCGGGATGGGACGTCCGGTGGCCCTGGATCAAGTGGATATTCGCCGGCCCGATATTGGGCGTGTCGGTTCTGTCCGCGACCGCGAGCGGCATCGGATTTTACAATGTATCTGCTGCAAAACCGTTCCTGCATCCGCTGAGCAGGCTTCATACGCCGGTCCAGATCCTATCGTTTCTGGCGACCGCTGTGTTTTTCATAGCGCTGGGGTTAAAGATGGGGTCCGCATCGAACACCGATTCGAAGCGGCGGCTGAGAATCCTTGTTGCCGGTTCGGCCATTAGCCTGACCCCGCTGTTATTGATTCTTCTCTGGGGTACTTTTGTCTTCCGCGGCGACTTCGGCCGATTTCCGCAATTTCTGATCATCGCCGTCGTTGTCCTTCTCTACATTTTTCCGCTCACGTTGGCGTACATCGTAATCGTGCAACGCGCAATGGACGTGCGCGTGGCGATCAGGCAGGGTGTTCGATATACGTTTGCCAAGGGAGGCCTCCGGATTGTCCTCGGCTGCGTCACCGGCCTCGTCATGTGGGGGCTTGCGGTCGCGGTATTCAGTTCCCGGGCAAATCGCTCGGTTCAGATCGCTTTTTTTGCCGTGTGTGCAGTCACGGCATCTTTCCTGATCCGGCGCGTACGCAAGCGTCTGGGGGTGGCGTTGGATCGCCGGTTCTTTAGAGAGGCATACGACGCCGAGCAAATCCTCAACGAGCTCAGCGATACGGTTCGAACCATGATTGACGAGCAGGCGCTCCTTTCGACGGTGACACGACGGATCTCCGAGTCGCTTCATATTTCGTGTGTCGCGATCTTCTTAAATCAGAATGGTACATTGCGCCCCGTGCATTCGCTGGGTTGCGGCGATCTCGGAGGATTGGAATTATCGGAAACCGGTCTTGTGTTGCAGCGGTTGCAAGGCTCGAGAGAATCGCCTCGCGTCTATTTCGACGATCCGAGTAACTGGGTTCATACCGCTCCGAACGAGGAAATCGAGGTGTTGAAGCGGCTTAATACGCAACTGCTGCTGCCTGTTGAAGTGAGAGGCAAGCTGCTGGGCGCCATCAGCCTCGGCCCAAAGCGGTCTGAGGAGCCGTACTCGAAAGCAGATACGCAACTGCTTAAATCCGTGGTCTTCCAAAGCGGCCTGGCGCTCGAGAACAGCCGTCTTGCATCGGCCGTTGCGCTCGAGATCGCCGAACGGGAGAAGATGAATCGGGAAATTGAGATTGCCCGCGAAGTGCAGCAGCGATTGTTTCCCCAGAACCTTCCTCCAATGCCGGGGTTGGATTACTGGGGAGCTTGCCGGCCCGCCCAGGGAGTCGGCGGCGACTATTACGACTTCGTCCCGCTCGCTGGCGGAAGCATTGGAATCGCCGTGGGCGATGTTTCCGGGAAGGGCATTGCCGCCGCGCTTCTCATGGCTAGTCTGCAAGCGTCTCTGCGAGGGCAGGCGCTTCAGCATGGCGGAGATTTGACGCGTGTGATGGCGAACGTGAACCGACTGGT
This sequence comes from Bryobacterales bacterium KBS 96, assembly GCA_000381625.1. Classification (GTDB taxonomy): domain Bacteria; phylum Acidobacteriota; class Terriglobia; order Bryobacterales; family Bryobacteraceae; genus KBS-96. Next base: position 1,578,518 of record KB906767.1, on the reverse strand, counting down.
CTACGACGCCACGCCGCCGAACCGGTATGCGACATTTTTTTACGCGCAGTATGAGCCGGACACCCACCGTCTGATTTACGTCAATGCGGGCCACAATCCGCCGGTGATCCTTCGCCGTCTCGATGGGGAAATCCACGTCATTCGTCTCGAGAGCGGAGGACCCGTGATCGGCCTCTTTCGTGAAGCTCCTTATCAACAAGGCTCGTTAAAGCTCGAACCCGGCGACATACTCGTCGGTTTCACCGATGGCATCAGCGAGGCCATGAACAGCCAAGATGAGGAGTGGGGCGAAGAGCGTCTATTGCCCGCATTGCAGCTTTACGCGGATCAATCTGCGGCAGAGATCATTCCTTCAGTGATGGCTGCCGCAGACATCTTCGTGGACGGCGCGCCCCAGCACGACGATATGACGCTTGTGGTGATGAAACTGGCGGTCGCGTGATGGCGGAGATGTGCCAGATTTCGCATCGGTTCTCCCTAACGCCGAATTACCTTGAACGCGAAATCCCGCCCCATTTTCTGTTGAATGGCTAAATGAATCCAGAGCAGCGCAAACGATTCCAGCATCCGCGCCGCGCTCAACGAGCCGGCATCGACTGGATCGAACCCGAGATCGGCTGCAAGTTGAGCGGCTCGTTGCTTTGCGTCCGTGTGGTCTCCGCAATAGAGCATCGTCACGCGCTCGTTCCCGTATACAGGGTTCGCCATGTTGTCGAAGCCGGTTGTATTGAAGATCTTTACCACCTTCGCGCCGCTTGCCTGCCGCTGTACATGCTCGCCGCCGGATTCGTCGCCGCTCAATGCAAGTCCTGAGAGATCCGGCTTCAGCGGATTGGTGCAATCGAGCAGAACTTTGCCGGCGAGGGAGCCCGCTTCGCGAATGGCATCCGAGGCCGCTTCCCAAGGCGTGGCTAGCACAACAATTTCCGCGGAAGCCGCGGCGTCCGCGACCGATACGGCCTGAATATCTCCTTTGTGCTTTGAAGGAGATCGCACGCCAAACGCGACGTCGTGCCCTTTTTTCGCCCAGCCTCTTGCCAGCGTCCCACCAACGCTTCCTGCGCCAATTACAGCGATTTTCATATCGGTTACCTTTCGAAAGCCAGTATGGGCCATCGCAATGCCTGAAACAAGTTGGCCATTCAGGCAGGTAGAGCGTACGCTCCGCGGGGTTCCGTACGCGAAAATGCGCATACAACGATAAAGTCGTGCAAGTGCTCCGGGAAGAGCAGTGTTGCTGTGCAGATTACAGGGTCGATGAAGATCGGGATAATTGAAGGCGTAAAAGCTTACGCCACCGGCGCCGTTTCGAGTTGCTGCAGCTTTTCCTGCAGTTCCTGGATCAGCGCCGCGGGAGCGTGCTGGCGGATGGGCAATTTCAGAACGCCGGCCGGCGTGAATTGCGATCCTTCCGTACGGCGGACCAGATCCATCAGGCGCATGGGATCTACTTTCGACTGCATGTGGAACTTGACGTTCGCAAAACTCTGACGCCGGTCGATGGATTCCACGCCGAGACGCTCGGCAAACGATTTCAGTACTGAGAAGCGAATGAGGTCGCGGACCTCGACGGGCGTGGCGCCGTAGCGATCCGAAAATTCCTCCAGCACGCGCTGCGCTTGATCCTCCGTTTGCAAATCGGCGATTCGCTTGTAAGCGCGAAGCCTCTGCGCATCCTCGGGAATGTAGTTCGGTGGAATGCGAATGTCGAGGCCGAGATTCAGGGACGCATGAACCTCCAGCGGCACTTCCTCTCCCTTCAACTCTTGGATGGTCTCTTCGAGTAACCGGATGTAAGTGTCGTATCCGACTGCTTCAATATGGCCGTGCTGCTCGCCGCCGAGCAGGTTCCCGGCCCCGCGTAATTCAAGGTCCAGGGCCGCAATCTTGAACCCAGCGCCCAAATCGCTGAACTCCTTCAAGGCCGCCAGACGCTTGCGAGCGAGCTCACTCAACTGCGTGTCGGCGGGGACCAGCAGATAGGCGTACGCCCTGCGATTCGAGCGCCCCACGCGCCCACGCAACTGGTACAACTCACTTAAGCCATAGCGTTCGGCATTCTCAACGATCATCGTATTGGCAAGCGGAATATCGATGCCATTTTCGACAATTGTGGTCGAAACAAATACGTCGTACTCATGATGCATGAAACCAAGCAATGCCTTTTCAACAAGCGCTTCATTCATTTGCCCATGTCCGACGCCAATCCGCGCTTGCGGCAGAAGTTCCTGGATGAACGCGGCGCGCTGAAAGATCGTATCGATGCGGTTGTGGATGAAATAAACCTGTCCCTGTCGCGCCAGCTCCTGTTCAATGGCGGCCTTGATCAGGTCGGCGTTAAAGTGTGCGACGACCGTATTGATGGAAAGCCGGTCCTTGGGCGGCGTTTCGATCACCGACATGTCGCGCAGTCCGAGCAGCGACATGTGCAGAGTGCGGGGAATAGGCGTCGCGCTCATCGCGAGAGCGTCCAGGTTGTGCTTCAGTTCTTTCAACCGCTCTTTGTGCTTTACGCCGAAGCGCTGCTCTTCATCGACAACCAATAGGCCAAGGTCCGCAAACTCGACATCCTTCGAAAGCAGCCGGTGCGTGCCGATGAGAATGTCTACCTTTCCGGCGGCTGTTTCGGCCAGCACGGATTTGATTTCTTTGGGTGAGCGGAACCGGCTGGCCAGCTCGACGCGAACGGGAAAAGAAGCGAAGCGGCGCTTAAAGGTCTCGAAATGCTGAAAGGCCAGAACAGTTGTCGGCGCCAGCACCGCAACTTGTTTGCCGTCGCCCAGCGCTTTGAAGGCGGCGCGCATGGCGACCTCCGTCTTGCCATAGCCGACGTCGCCGCAAAGCAGGCGGTCCATCGGCTGTTCGCTTTCCATGTCCGCTTTGATCTGCGAGGCCGCGGTTAGCTGATCCTTGGTGGGCGTGTATTCGAACGAGTCTTCGAATTCACGCTGCCAGTTACTGTCTCGCGAGAACGAGAACCCCTGGGCCAGGCGGCGCTGTGCGTACAGCTTTAGAAGTTCGTCCGCCATATCGCGCATCTTCGCTTTGACGCGCGATTTGGTCTTCGACCAGGTAGCCCCGCCGAGGCGGTCCAGCGAGGGCTTGGCTTCTCCGGCCCCGCGAAACTTCTGAATCAGATCCAGACGGGCCAAAGGCAAATACAGTTTCGATTCGCCGGCATACTCGATCACCATGAAATCGCCGGCCTGATCGCCTTGCGTGATCTCACGAATTCCGGCAAAACGTCCGATGCCGTGCGTGGTATGGACAACGAAATCGCCCGGCTTCAGATCGGCCACATCCGCTGCAAACGCGGCGAGCTGCGATCGCGTTGGCTGTTGAGCAATTGAATCCGAACTTTGAAAAATATCTTCGCTGCCGAGAATCGCGATGCGCGAGTCGGTAAGAACGACACCCCGCCGGACGTTGCCTTTGATCAGATAAGTGCTTGCGACAGCGCCCGAGTAGTATGCGCGCTCCGCGAGCCCGCGCGACCCGGAGGCGGATTCCACTCCTAACTGATAAGGGACGCCGTATTCCTGAAGCACGTCCGCCAGCCGTTCGAGTTCTCCGGTCGCGGCAGCGAAGAACGCCACGCGATTGCCTTGGTCGACGAGCGTCCGCGCTTCGGCGACCGCAACCGCCATGTTGCCTTTGAAATTAAGCGACGGCCGTGTCGGAATATGAAACGAGCGCAGATCCTCGATCGGGCTGGTGATCAATTCCAGTGCGCGCAGGTGGATCGCAGTGCGGGTCTGCAGTTGAGCGGCAAATTCGCCCCAGCTCGCAAAATTCTTTTCAGGTTCGATGCGCGCGGGTTCGGCCAGTCGCAGCCACAGTCGATCCGCGGCAGCTTCCATCGCCTCGGGCTCATCGAGCACCACCAGCGCCTTCGGACAGAGGGATAGCAACGTTTCAGTTCGCGGCTGCAGCAGCGGAACGAGGTACTCCCATCCCGGGAACGGGTCTCCGGGATTCAGCAGATCGTCGTTCTTATCGCCATCCAGCGCTTCCCCGAGCCGGCGCAGCGTCGAGCGCGACCGAGGATGCTCCAGTAGCGGCAGCAATAACGTGGAACTCAGCTTCAAGACGGATCTCTGCGATTCGACGTCGAAGCTGCGAATAGATTCGATTTCGTCGCCGAAGAACTCGATACGGACAGGTTTCTCGGCTTCGGCGGGGAATACATCGAGGATTCCCCCACGTCCCGAGTATTCACCCACCATTTCGACGGGATCGCGCTTTTCGTAGCCAATGTTTTCGAGATGCTGAATGAGATCTTCAAGTGGGATTTCTTCGCCAGTGCGCAACGCGAGCGCTAGCTGGCGATAAAAATCGGCGCCTTTGATCCGGTATAGAGCTGAGGCAATCGGCGCGATTGTGAGTGGGACCTTTTGCGTCGAAAGGCGCCAGAGTCCAATGGCGCGGCGCTCGGCGATTTCGCTATGAGGAGACAGGCGCTGGTGTGGAAGAACGTCGAGTGCGGGTACTAATTGCGGGCGAGGCACATCACGGTCGTCGATCAGCAGATCGAAAAACGCCTCCACGGACTCCAGAAGCGTCTCGGCTTCCTTGTTGCCATCGACCAAAACGAGCAGCGGCCGGTCGGTCGATTGATACAGCAGCGCCAAGTACAGAGCTTTCGCGGAGGGCGTCAGGCCCGAGAGAGAAAACGTTCCCGTTTCGCCGCGTGTCAGATGCTGAAGAAGAGACTGAAAAGAGTGCTGTTTGGCGGCTGACTGGAACAGCTCACGAATTGCCGGGTGAGTCACGGCTGCTGGAGTTGCGCCTCCGGCGCCGATTGATACCGCTCCAGAATCGTGGCCGCCATGTCTGTTGTGGAATAGCCGGGCTCGAGCGGAAGAGCCAGCACCTGTCCACCCGCCTCCTCCACTTCCTCGCGGCCCGCAATGAAGTGCGACCAATCGGCGCCTTTCACCAGCACATCGGGCAGAACCGCCGCGATCAGTTCGCGGGGAGTTGCTTCATCGAATAGAGTAATGGCGTCCACCGCTTCAAGTTGCAACGCAAGTCTGATGCGCTGTTGTTCATTGAAGAACGGCCGGCTCGGACCTTTCATGCGTTGAACACTGGCGTCCGTGTTCAGCCCAAGAATCAGAATGTCGCCGAGCGACCGCGCACGCTCAAGCAGCCGGATATGACCAGGATGAAGAATGTCGTAACAGCCATTCGTGAACACAACGCGCTGGTTGTCGTCTTTCCACTGGCGACGGCGAGCGACCAGTTCCGGACGTTGGTAGAAGCGCGGCATGGCTATCTATAGTTTACTGGCACGCCTGTTACGAGCCTGACCGGAGGACTTGCTCATTGCGGTTCAAGGTTTGAGATGCGACAGCCGATAAGTTTCGCAGAGGCGGAAATGAGCGCGCTATTGGTGGTTGTGATTTGCCCGGTGACCATGCTGGCGGGCATCGGTCTTGCGAAGGCAGTGCTGGTGAGTTTGTTTGCTATTCTCGAGCGAGACTAGCGGACGCTCCGACCCCATATCTACGTATGACTCAGGCGGAAGCACAGCGGACAACGGATCGATTTGCGCCCGCATCGTCTGCGCTTTGCGCTGCCGAGTGCGTTTTCCACACCCGAATTGCAGCAGGCGTTGCGAGCGGCACCTTGCTAATCACCCGGCAGCAATGGAGGACGGTAATATCTCGCGAGCCACTGCGCCAGGCCGTCCGGTCCCGGGTACAGCAGGCGTTCCGTAATTCCAGCTTGATCCAGTTTGTCCCGGACCTCGAGTTTAATCCCGGCAGGAATGATGATGCGCCTTGCCAACTCTGGATGCGACGTCAACCATGAACTCATCTGGAATTCCGGACTGGAGATTAATGAGAAGAGCGCGAACTGATTTGCGATACGCGGGTCGAGTGATGGTGGTTCGAGGAAAAGCACGAACGGCTCAGGAGCGAGCGCATCGAATTCGGCCAATGAGCGGGCCACGGATTCAAGCATTCCTGCAGTAAACGCGTCGGCTCCCTCCTTTGCTGCGATGTCGTGTAGCTCTTTCGGAAGCAGTTGATTGGAACGCAGTTGATCGAGGCACCAGACGACCCCGTCCTCCTCGTACAGATGAGGATTCGCAGTTGCGAAATGCAATGCCACCAGCGGTGAAAAGGTCCAATCGAGGAGGCGAGTCGGCAAACCGTGATGCTGCGCTACCGGTAAACACCGCCAACAGGATTCGCTAAGTCCAATTTCGTTGCCCGCGTATTTCTGAAAATTGCGCAACAGATGGTTCTCAAGTCTTCCGGCGCCATTTCCTCCACGGGCGAGCCTCGAAAGACCGCTTATCAGATCCGAATCGCGTCGATTGGCGCCGCGAAAAACGAATGGTGAACGGTAACGCTTGATTTTGGCATTCCAGGAACCCCGGTACAGCTCCTCAAATAGATGCGCCCATCCCTGCGCGATTACGGTTTCGATGCTCTCTGTGTTGAGTTCCCGCTCCTGATCCATAATTGCCGGCTGTTTACGCTGCTTCAAGCCGTAACTTCACGTTACGAGTCATTTCGACAATCCGTAAACTGGGCATTTCGCTAGCTGTCAAAAAACTGGCGGCGGGTTCAGACGACATTAGAACAGGGGCAGATATTTCGGCGGCGCGATGCGCGCGTCAACGCCCGGTGAATAGTGTACGAGCGGTGAGCCGGCGGCCGCCGGTACGCCTGACTCCTCGATAAGATTCTGTTCCAAACGGATAACTTCAGCTCGGTGCAATGGCCAAGGCGGATGCTCGGCATCCACGAATGCGACACGGCCGCCCCACAAAGTATACAGCCGGAAACGAGCAGTCAGGAAAATATCCAGATCTTCTGCCGTCATCGCATCACCGATCCTGATAGTGGCCCGGTTACGCGCTGATCCGAAGGGCGCTCGCCGGACACTTTCGTACTGCATGATATCTTTGCTGCGCCCGACCCGCATGCGAGCCCACCGGTAGGGGAGCCGAAAGAACGTGCGCGCGGCGAGCACCGCCGGAAGGCGAGCTGTGTCCAGAGTAAAGAACCAGATAGATGGTTTGCCATGCCGATCCCGAACGTACGTGCGTACGTTTGTTTCGGGGAACTGCGAAATCCACGGCAGCGCCGGAATGAAAGGTGACCGCAGTTGTGTAACGACAAATGGAACCAGGCCGACCCAGGCGGAGCCGTCAAAGAGATCGAGTTCGAGATCTGGCGGCACGAGGGGCCGGATCTGGGCGATCGGGTACCGCCAATGCAGGAACGTGACCAGCTTCCAGCCCTGAAACATCAGCGGCGATTCCACAGCATCAGGCGCGTATTGGTTAAGAGCAGGCATACTCTCTGCATTACACTCTTGTAACGAGTGCTATGACAAGATCACAAGGTCGGACAACCCGTCGCGGGTTTATGTCACGGACGGCCGCTGTCGCGGCAATTGAAGCGGCTGCGTCGAGAAACGTACCAGGCGTCACGAACGCAACGAACGATATGAATGAGTTCGGCATTTATCAGGAACGCCGTAGACAAGCGCTGTGGGGCTTGCTTGGCGATTTACCTTGGCAATATCGGTCTGCTCCGCCTAAAGTGATTCGGACGGAAGATCACGGTGAATACACACTCACACGCCTGGTGCTGGACCTGAATGGCGTGGAGCCGGTGCCCGCCCTTCTACTGATTCCCAAACGGTTGCGGCATCCCGCGCCAGGTCTATTGTTTATTCACTGGCACGCGGGCATGTACGACCTCGGAAAGGAACAGTTGATCCGGGGCACAAGCGTGCAGCCGGCGTATGCCCCGGTTTGCGCCGAATTAGGACTGGTGACGCTAGCCATTGATAGCTGGTGCTTTGGAGAACGCAAACGCGACGCAAACGGGCATAGAGGCGAGGAAGACGCTTTCAAGCTGATGCTGTGGCGCGGGCAAGTGCTGTGGGGAATGATGATGTTCGACGAGTTCCGCGCACTATCTTATCTGGCGAGCCGCCCCGAAGTCGATTCGAGCAAGTTGGGAGCGTTCGGCATGTCCATGGGTTCCAGCAAAGCCTGGTGGCTTGCGGCGCTCGACCCACGTGTCAGGCTGACCGCCGATGTTTGCTGTTTGACAGACTACGAATCGCTGATCGCAGCGCACGGGCTGAGCGGCCATGGCGTGTATTATTTTGTGCCATCGCTGCTCAAGCAGTTCGACACGTTTCAGGTGAACGAGTTGATTGTGCCGCGTCCGCATCTGAGCGTGAACGGACGGAAAGACCCGCTGACGCCGCCGCGCGGAGTCGAACAAATACGTGAGAAGTTATTGCCGTTGTACCGGAAGTACGGGCACGAGCGAGACTGCCGGATCGAACTATTCGACTGTGCGCACGAAGAGACGCCGGCGATGCGCAAGCTGATCATCGATTGGATGCGGCGGTATTTGGCCGGGCCCGAAATGCGATCGTGAACCCAATTAGAGTTTATGTCGGCACAGAGCCGCACCGCGTAAGCAACGGCGTCGGAACAACCGTACAATCCGCGCACTCGCGTACGGCGGCTCCGTTTCGGCAGTAGTTAAGGACCGCCGCTATTCGCTTGTCAGAGGGCGTTCCATTAATTCACGAATGGCGGTTGCGGCAGGCTTTTGCTCGTAAAGAATCTCGTGCATCTTTTCCACAATTGGCATCTCGATACCGGCCCGGCGCGCCAGGTCGCGCGCGGCCCGGCAGGTGTGGACGCCTTCGGCAATCTGGGTCATCGCCGCCAGAATTTCGGGCAGCGGCTTCCCCTCTCCGAGTTGCAGACCGACGAAGCGATTGCGCGATAGATCGCCAGTAGCGGTAAGGACGAGGTCTCCTAATCCGGCAAGGCCCGCGAGCGTCCGCGGTTTTCCGCCGAGCGCAACGGCAAGCCGCGTTAATTCGGCAAGACCGCGCGTAACCAGCGCCGCGACACTGTTACTGCCGAGCCCAAGTCCCTTGCAAATGCCGGCGCCAATGGCGATCACGTTCTTCAGAGCGGCGGCGATTTCCACGCCAATGACATCTTCGCTCGTGTAGAGGCGGAACGTAGGACTTGAAAATGCGCTCTGAACATGTGCGGCGAGAGCGGCATCCCGTGAGGCGATGACAACAGCAGCCGGCTCACCAGTGGCAACCTCTTTCGCGAACGTAGGGCCGGAGAGTGCTGCAACGCGCGGCAGGAATTGCGAGCGCAGCACGTCGGAAATTACCTCGGTCATCCGCATCAGCGAGCGGTTCTCGATGCCCTTGGTCGCGCTGACAAAGCACATGTCACCGGAAACATGCGGGCGGAGGCGCTCAAACAAGGCACGAGTATGATCGGAAGGCACGGCGCTCAGCACGATTCCGCAATCGTTGAGCACGTCGGCCAACTCTGATGAACACAGCACGTTTTCGGGAACCCGACAACCGGAAAGGTAGCGGCTGTTCTCGTGCGTTTGCCCAATCCGTTGAGCTGCGGCCGGATCGCGCGCCCACAATGCGACGGCGTCGAACTTTGGAGCGAGCACAATCGCGAGCGCCGTCCCCCAACTACCTGCGCCCAAAATGGCGAGCCGGCTCACCGGCGCCGGCCTTTCAGTGAGAACACGTTTTCCGTACCGCCGGCCAGGCGCTGAATATTGGCCTTGTGGCGATAGACGATGAAAATCGCTGAAAAGAAAGAGGCCCAAACGATGGGCGAGGGGGGATGCAAAATCAGAAAGACAGCGAGCGGAAACAGCGACGCCGCGATGATGGACCCGAGCGAAATATATCTCGTGACCGCAACGACCAGCACGAAAATCAGCAGCACTGCCGCGAGCGCAAGCGGAGCAATATAGAGGAACGCGCCAATAAAGCAGGCGACCGCTTTGCCGCCCTTAAAACGGAGGAACACCGGGAATGCGTGCCCAATCATCACCGCGGTAGCGGCAAAAGCAAGAGCCAAGGGACTGCCGGGATTGAGGAGCGCGGCTATCCAAACTGCGATGAAACCCTTGGCAATATCGAGCAACAGTACGACAACTCCGGCCTTGCCGCCGGCGCTCCGATGAACATTGGTCGCTCCGATGTTGCCGCTCCCCATACTGCGGATGTCTTTGCCAAGCGCGAAGCGAACGAACAAATACCCGAACGGAATGCCGCCCAGCAGATAGGCGATAACCACCGCCCCGGCAAGATAGAGGGTCATTGTTCCTTTAGTTTTGCAAATGTGTCGGAGCGTGACGCGGCGCGCGGCGCGACGGGTATGCCGCTTTAAGGTACTAACTGACGCCACGTGAACGGGCGATCAGATGGCGATAATTTGCAAAAGTTCGCGTTCCTTCAGTTGACCGGGACCGGCCGCTCCGATCTCGATGTCTACGATTTCGTTTACGGCGCGAGGTTTCGAGAGCTGGACACGGAGGAAATTGCCGGTCAGTGCGGATTCGTTACCAAGCGTGACGGCCGAGAGTGTGCGCCCGACCATGCGGCGGCAAAAATCCGCGTTCTTGCGATCGGAAAGCTCGCGCAGGATCGCTGTCCGCTCGCGGCGCAGGCTGATGGGAACCTGCTCGGTCGATTGTGCGGCATGAGTACCGGGCCGTTCCGAATAGGTGAACACGTGCAGGTAAGTGAATGGCCGATTTTCGATGAATCGGACGGTTTCGTTGAACTCTACATCGTTTTCACCGGGGAAACCGGTCATGACGTCGGCACCTATGCCAGCATCCGGCATCAAGCCGTGCGCGAGATCGAGGCGCGAGGCATAATGACGTGTGCGGTATTTCCGGAACATTCTTTTGAGAACGGCATCCGAGCCCGATTGCAGCGGAATGTGGATATGCTGCGCGATGCGCGGCTCGCCCGCCATCAATTCCAGCAGTTCGGCGCTCCAATCCATCGGTTCCACCGAACTGATGCGAATTCGCTGTATGCCCGTGTCCCGAAGAATCGCACGGAGCAAGTGCGGGAAGCGTAGCTCGCCCGGTAAGTCCCTGCCCCAGCGCCCGAGGTTGATGCCGCTCAGAACAACTTCGCGGTATCGCTCCGCTAATCCTTGTACCTGTTCAACGATGCTCGCGAGCGGCGCGCTCCGGCTGAGGCCCCGCACGGACGGAATAATGCAGAACGAACACTTGTTGCTGCAACCGTCCTGTACTTTCAGATTAGGCCGCGTGCGATCGCCGTAAGCGTCAATCACGGGAGCCGCGAGAAATTCGCGCGAGTGTTGGATATCGCCGATGACTATCTGGCCATGAAACTCTTCCGTTCGCGGAGCACCCAGGACTATGCGGGCAATCTGCGTTTTATGGGAATTGCCCACCACCCAATCAACGCCTTCGAGAGCCGCGAGTTCTTCCGGCGCACGCTGGGCGAAGCAGCCCGTAACGAGAACCTTTGCATTGGGATTCTCACGATGAATGCGGCGAATGGCGTGCCGCGCGTCGGCATCCGCGCTGGAAGTGACCGTGCAAGTATTTAGAACAACCAAGTCGGCCGAAGCGGCGTCCGGAGCGGCACACATCCCGCCTGCCTCAAGCGACGTCTGAATGCCCGCGCCGTCGGCCTGAGAGGCGCGGCACCCGAAACTGTGTACGAAAACTGTTTTCACGGAGAACTCAATATTTGAAGTAACGGCGGCCCACGCATGCCTCGCCCCTATAAAACGCCCATATGGCCTTCCTCCAGTTTCGCGCGACGGTGCTCAATTTTCCAAACGAATGCGATACTAAAGACGCCTGCGCGTTCGGGTGACCGCCGGGCGGATCGCTTGCGTTTCCGCCGGGAGGAAAGTCCGGTCTCCATAGGGCAGCATGCCGGCTAACGGCCGGGGATTGGCTCTCAAAGGGCCCGTTACGGATAGTGCCACAGAAAATATACCGCCGGCCCGCAATTGCGGATCGGTAAGGGTGAAATGGTGCGGTAAGAGCGCACCGCGGCTCGAGTAATCAAGCTGGCAGGGAAAACCCCATGTGGAGCAAGACCAAATAGGGGAGGAGGAGCGGCCCGCTCCGTTACGACTTCCGGGTAGGTTGCTTGAGCCCACCAGTAATGGTGGGCCTAGAGGAATGGTCGCCACCCGCTTCATCGCGGGAACAGAAACCGGCTTACAGAACGCGTAGGTCTAGTTTATGGGGGTCGGGGCGTGCCTCGACCCTAAAATGGACTACGAAATTCGTGTCGGGACCCGGCATGTGTAGTCCGAGCGCGCTTCCATGAATTTTTAACCAGAGTTATTAGCAGGCGCGAGCGACGGCATGGAGCGGGCGGCGGTTGCCGGAAGCGCACCCCATCACTCGCTGCACTTCGGCTGGATCAAGGGGCTTTGCGACTACGTCGAAGCCTCCTTGGGCCAATACCTCAACCCACAGGGTTTCGTCCGCCGCGCGTGACATCACGATCACGGGCGGTTCTTCCCCGAGGTGAGCCACCTTCGCGAGGAGATCGCGCCAGTTGCCGTCGGGAAGATCCTTTTCACAAAGGACGGCCGCGCAGTTGGAGCGGCGCAAAGCAGCGAGAGCTTCCGCACACGTTTGCACCGGCTTAACCGTCCAGTTTTCTAGAATTGCCGCAAGCGCCTTGGAGTCGCCCAGGTCCGCGCTCACCGCGAGCAAAGTCGCCTGTTCTGCCGTTGCTGCTTTTGTGTATGTGTTGGTGTTAGGCATAGCTCCTCTTTCGGGTACACTTGCGAAGCTGTTGCTCATGGTAAATGCGAAAGTCCTTGATCTCGATCGCCAGGTGCCTCTATTTCAGCAGAAATCTAATTTTTTGCAAATACTTTTTAAATAGGCGAAGGCTCAAAAGAGTCAACTTTTATAACTTCCTCGTATCGTTTCTAGGCAGATCCAGTGCCGCAGCCGAGCGGGAACAATGACTTCAGCGTTAACCTACGAATTGTTTATCGACGGATTAATAGAATGAACGTACTTACCCTCGCTGAAACGTACTTACCTTGGTTTCTAAACGAGGATGATTTATGCATGGATCGCCGGCGCTGAACCGACATTTTTCAGCCGGGGTACATGGGCAAGCCGTGCCAAATCGGGACGAACTGAGGGAAGCGGTTTGGCTCGCAGCGGTTTCTCCTGAAGCAGCAGTTCCGTGGCTTGGACGCGCGGATCGGCGTGAAACCAGTTAATAAATGGCGCTTTACTCAACCAGTTCGTCATAGCCAGCAACGACATACCTTGATGATGGGCCATCCACATGTGAACGGTTACACCTTTGCGCCAGGGAAACCATTGGCGTTTCAGAGCGCCGTAATCCACCGATTCGTAGAAACCGAAGGGACTGGACCAGCCGTGCCGGGCCATGCGCGATAGATTGCGAAGGGCGGCTTCGGGGTTCACCATCATGGCCAACCAGGCCGAATACGGCGAAATGACAAGCCGATTCACTTCGTCGGCTCCCCCTTTTAGAGAAATGGGAGGGATGCCGAACGCCAGGTACTGATAGTGCCCCTCCGCGTTTTGCTCGCTCCACGCCGATTCGGAAATACCCCAGGGCGCTCTGTATTTGTACGCATACTTCTGCTGCACCCGCAGGGCCGCGCGGGCGCTCCGATCGAGCATGGTGTTGGGATATAAATTCATCCAGAGCGCCGGCATCAGGTACTCGAACATTGTGCCGGTCCAGGAGGCCAGCAGCGTCTCGCCTTCCCAACTGGTGTGAGTACGGCCCAGGCGGAACCAACTCTCCTGCGGAATCTCGCCCTTGGCGATGGCGACGAAGGCGGCGATGCGAGCTTCGGATGCCATCAGGTCATAGCAGGCGCGCTCCGCCTGGTTCGCTCCGGCATCGTAGCCCACGGTGAGCAGTTTGCGCCGCGTGTCGAAAAGAATGGAAAAATTCATCTGCTGTGTGAAAATCTCCGCTCTTTCGGCAAGCGCCCGCAAATCGGCGGACAAGGCCTCCGCGTTCAACCTGCAATCGGGCAGAAGCGCCTTTACGCGAGCCATGGCATCAAGCGCGGCCGCGCTCGCACCGGCACGGATCGCAGCCTGCAAGTCCTCATCGAGTTTGGAATAGAGAGCGCCGGCGGTGCGCGGAGTGAGTTTCGCTAATGCGCCTTTCAACTCCAACTGGGGAATTTCGAGAAGCGCGGCATTGTCGGGAAGCAGCCATGGGGCGTAATCGGAAGCAATGCGGCGAATGACCTGCACTCTTTTCCTGACTTCCGAGAGCCACCATGCCGCTTCATCGGAGGCCGCGCGGCGGGGCGCCTCGGACGACCAGGTATCCGGCTGCTTCAAAATGACGGTCACCCACCTGTCGTCCCCGGCAGCGGCCCGGGGCAATTTCCAGACTTGCCTTCGCGTAATGGCGCCCACGTCCCGGAGTAACTGGAATTGATTCGCAAGGTTCTCGCAAAGCGCTGGCGAAACGATCGGCAACCGGGTCTGGTCGAGCAAGCCCTGCTTCAGCGACCATAAGGAAGCAACTAGGTTCCCGTTGTCCACTGTCGATATGAATAATGGATTAAGAGGCTTCAGCGTGAGATTGTCATACCAGTTGTATAAGTGTCCTTCAAACCGGGGCAGCTTGTCGACGGAATCCAAGGTGTTCCGGGTAAGCGTCACAAGCTCGGGAGCCGTGATTGCTCCCAGAACGCAGGCCGCCTGACGAGAATTCAGCAGAAATCCAAGATTAGTGGGGGATAAGCGTTCCGCAATAATTCGCGGACTCTCCTGCACGTTGTCGGGTATCAGCCAATGGTTGAGGTCGTTACTGAATTCGACAAAGAACCGCCACGTTTTCAAAAACGACTGCTCCGCGAGCCGCCGTTCCGACGCTCGCACCGAATACGTTTGCGAAAGCGGAGGCCGATTCAACCAATTGGATACGAGCCTTGAACATGCCCAGACGACCAGCACCGGCACGGCATACGGAAGCGCCTTCGGATGAAATTGCCAGATCACCAATCCCAGAATCGCGGCAAGAACCGGCATCCAGTCCAGGTATCTGTCAACGGGCGTCCGTTTTTTAAGGCCAAGTTCAGCCTCCGTGGCCGTTTCCCATTCAAGCAATCGGCTGCGCGTGATGTTGCTGCGGACGACGGTTCGCACGACTGCATCCAGAGCGACGAGCGCCTGGTGCGCCATGAAGACGATATTCAGAATGACAGTGGCGAAAGTGTTGGTGAGATTACCGAAGGTGTCGTGAAGAACCACCATCTCTCGCAATCGCAGAAATCGGAACAACCCAAAGAGAAATTGGAACAAGCCGGGAAGAAACAATAATCCGGCAATAATGCAAGTCCACGCCGCCGGGCCGCCGGGCATGAAGAACCAGCCGGCGATAAGCAGGACGAAGGTCGCCGGCTCCACCAGGCTGCGCCGCAAATTATCGAACATCTTCCAGCGTGAAATCAGCGAAATAGGGTTACGAACAAGACGGCCGGCTTCGTCGGGCACCCAGGCAAACAACCAGCGGGCAATCTGCCAGTCGCCCCGAAGCCAGCGGTGTTTGCGACGATTGTACGCGCTGTAATGCGAAGGATAATCGTCGATCACCTCGACATCCGAAAGCAGTCCGGCGCGCGCGTAGGCGCCCTCAATAAGGTCGTGGCTTAGCAGCGTATTCTTCGGGAAGCGCAATTCCAAGACTTTGCGCAGAACATCGACTTCATAGATGCCCTTCCCAGTGAAAATGCCTTCGCCATAGAGATCCTGATAGACGTCCGAAACCGCCCGCGTGTAAATATCGAAGCCGGTTTGGCCGGAATACAACGCGGCCAGCCGAGAGCGTCCAGCCGATTGAATGCTGATGCCGACTCTTGGCTGCAGAATACCGTAGCCTTCGGTAACGATGTTGCGGGTTCGATCCACGACTGCCGCGTTCAACGGATGGGCCAGCGCGCCGATCATCCGCGCCGCCGATCCGCGAGGCAACTGGGTATCGGAATCGAGAGTGATGACGAACCTGACATCGCGCAGAAGGCTCATGTCTCCGGCCTTCACGGGAAAGGGGTCGTAAGCGCCACGCAACAGCTTATTCAGGTCCAGTAACTTGCCGCGTTTGCGCTCCCAGCCCATCCAGGCGCCTTCTTGCGGGTTGAACACGCGGTGGCGATGGAATAGATAAAACTCCCCGAGGCCCAGGTGCGCGTACTTTTTATTCAACTCCTCGATCAGACGAACGGCGAGCTCAATTTTCGGATCGCGCTCGTCCGCTCGTTCGGCGGTGTCGGGCAAGTCCGTCAGAAGAGCATAATGAATGTTTGCATCCTGGTTCCCGAGATAGCGCACCTCGAGATCTTCGATGAGCTGCCGGATCTGCCGCTCGTTGATCAGCAGAGTCGGCACCGTTACGAGGGCCTTACAATCGGCGGGAACACCCTCCGAAAAATCGAACTTGGGAAGAGGTCTGGGGCGCAGGACGGAAGTGATGAAGTAGTTCACCAGCTCAACGGCCGCCTGAGTCACCGGAATCAGGAGGAGCACGGCGACCAGAAATAAATAACTCAGAGTGTACTTACCGTGCGAGTACGGCACGATAATTCCAACGATGGTAATCAGCGAAATAAATTCGATCCCGATAATGTAGAACTCGTCAGGATAGCGGCGCAAGAACTCCTGTAACCACGTATCGAACGACGGGCGGTAGCGGATGCGGGAACGAAGCAGAGCAACTCCGCGATCGACCAGGTAATAGCCCACGTGACGGCGCCGCAACGTCTCGCGGTCGGTTGGACTCTCGGCATCCACTTCGCGGGCG
The DNA here is from genome assembly GCA_000381625.1 of Bryobacterales bacterium KBS 96. Lineage (GTDB taxonomy): Bacteria > Acidobacteriota > Terriglobia > Bryobacterales > Bryobacteraceae > KBS-96. The sequence continues at coordinate 1,561,862 of KB906767.1, read as the reverse complement.
AAGTGGACGGCCATGCGTGCAATCTCAATCTCGCTCGCGTGCGAATGCTCCGCAAGGTCGCTCACCGCGGTCAGATAATTCTCGCGAGTAATCTCGTCCATGCGGGTGTAAACACCGGCCGGATCCTCGCGCAAGATTGCGTTCACGTAGGAAATGGGCTCGATCAATTCATCCCAGTCCAGCTCGCCAGTGAGACGAAGGCTTTGGACGACTCGGTCCATGTGCGTCGATCGCGACGAAGCGGCTCCTTTTAGAAATTCCTGGAGCGCCTCTTGCCCGCGGCGCGCGGCTTCTTCGAAGACGACCAGCTTCAGCATCAGCGCCATCGCCCATAACTCGCGATGCTCCAGCGGCTCCACCTCTTCGGCGGCGGCGACAAAGGCGGTCAGAGTAATCTCTGATATTTGGTACTGAACCGCCTCGAGATACCCGCGCATCAACACCCAGACGCGGGGCATTTCCAGTCTGTCGGCGGAACGCGCGACCGGAAGCTTTTTGAACAGCTTCATGCTGCTGCGGAATTCGATAACATCCGATGCGAAAAGGCGCAGATGATCTGAGAGCCAGCGCAGGTCTTCGCTGAGGTTGTCCTGTTTGTGAGCGGACAGCTCGTACTGCAGTCCCGCGAGGATGCCAACCGCGCTCTCGTACCGTCTTTTCAGTTCGGGGCAGCGCGTCTTGTGCGGCAGAGTCACCCAGCTCAACGCGACTTCCTTCGCGCGAGCAGACAACTCCGCGCATTCGCTCGCGTCGGGGAGCGCGGCCGGCCGCCATCCCGCCGGCATGGCGTTTCTTGCTACACTCCCTCCTGCCATTTCCGCTCCTTCAACGATAGCTTGACGCCTGCAACTCGAACATTTCGGCGTAGCGGCCGCCCAACTCTACCAGCTTGTCATGCCGTCCTTCTTCGACAATCCGCCCGTTCTCTAATACGACGATGCGATCGGACATGCGCACCGTGGAAAAACGATGCGAAATCAGAAGTGTCATTTTGCCTTTCGTCAGATCGCTGAACCGTTCAAAAACCTCGTACTCGGCCTGTGCGTCGAGCGCCGCCGTCGGCTCATCCAGAATGAGAACCTGCGCGTCGCGTAGATAAGCACGGGCGAGCGCCAGCCGCTGCCATTCCCCCCCGGACAAATCGACTCCGCCTTCGAATCTGCGGCCGAGCATCTGGTCGTATCCGTTGGCCAATTTTTGAATCACCAAGTCGGCCAGACTCTTATGTGCGGCGATCTCGATCGCTTTCCGGTCCCCCAACTTTTCGATGCGGCCGACGGCGATATTCTCGCTAGCCTTCATCTCGTAACGCATGAAATCCTGGAAAATAATGCCTATCTCTCTACATAGATCGTCGACGGAATACTCGCGGAGATCCACTCCATCCAGCAGAACTTGCCCTTCCGATGGATCGTAGAGCCGGCTGATGAGCTTGACAATGGTTGTCTTGCCCTGCCCATTCTGGCCGATCAAAGCGACGCGCTCGCAGGGCTCCAGGCGGAAATTCAGCCTGTCGAGAATGCGGCGTGTTGTTCCCGGATACCAGAAGGACACGTCGCGAAACTCGAATCCCTGGCGGATCGGCCGCGGCGCCGGCAGGGCATTCTCTTTCGACAACACCGTCGGTTTCATATTGAAGAACGCAAGCAGGTCGGTTAGGTAGAGCGCCTGGTCTGCGATGCCGGCGAGCGTAGTGAAGATGTTCTGGATGTTGGCCGAGATCTGAAGAATCGCTCCGGTTAGAAAAACCATCGTGCCGACGCTGATTTGTCCTTGCAACGTCCGGTACAGCACGTATACGTAGGCGCCATAGTAACCGCCGCTGCTCAACAATCCGAGCGCCGCATTTGCTGCGAGACGGCGGCGGGCCAGTTTCACATTTTCGTCGTAAATGCCGTTCCAAAGCGCGCGAAACCGAACCGTCAAAAAATCGCGCAGTCCGAAGAGTTTCAGCTCTTTCGCAGCTTCCTTGCTGCCGCCGAGCACCCGCAGGTAGTCCATCATGCGCTTGCGCGGCGTCTGGCTGAAGTTCAGAGCGTAGCCGAGAAAAGCAAAGTGGCTTTCCCCGAGGAAAGCGGGCGTGACGAACGCAACCAACCAAAGAAGCAGCCACGGCGAGAGCCACAAAATGGGGATCGCCAGAGAAATGGTCGTGATGAATTGCTGAACCAGAGTTCCGGTGGCCTGAATCATCACCAGGCGATCGGTCGCCTGAACGCGGGCCCGTTCCAAACGATCGTAAAAGAGCGGGTTCTCGTAGGTAGCCAGATCGAGCGTCGAGGCGTGTTCGAGGACCAGTACGCTCACGTGCCGCGAATACCGATCGGACAAAAGCGTGTCGAAGAAAGAGATAACGCGGCTCGAAAGGCCGCCGATGACCGCGAGCGCGAACTCAGCGCCGACCAGCCACCAGAAAAACCACGGAATGGGTTGATGCTTTACCGCTACGTTGGTTACCGCATCGACAATGCGGCCCGAAATCCAGAGCACTCCAATGGGCAGCACGGAGACAACTACCCGCGCGCTGAATCCCGCAATGACCACCCACGGACCCGACTGCCATACAATTCGCAACACAGGCGGCAAATTGCGAAGCGCCGAGAGACGGTCCTGCCAAGCCTTCCAGAAGCCTTTTTTATTTTCGTGCATGCAATTGACTGTCACCCGCCTGCCGCGACGATCGCGTTACACGGCCACGGGAAAACATGAGAGCCCCACCTTGCTTATTTCTCGAGGCTGTTTGCGACTTCAGGATGCCCGCGCAATTTCCGATTCCGAGCGGAAAGCTCGCAACGGCGCCATGACATATCCCGTATCTACTAGACCGCCTGCCGAACCGAACTGTTTCCGTGTAAATACCTTACGGTTATCGTAGCGGTTGCGATGGACTTATAAAAGCTGTGCCGGGGCGAGCTCGGTCAAATCGCCCACGAGGATATCGGGACCCTCCGCCAGCAATTCCTCTCGGGTGGAAAGCCCGGTGGCGGTGGCGATCGCTTGAATGCCATTGGCGCGGGCCGCGCGGATATCGTTCGGATGATCGCCGATGAGCGAGATTCGAGACGATTCGGAGACAACTGCCTTACGGCGCGCCTCTCGGATTGCGATTGCAGCCAGAACGGCGCGCGTTTCACCGTGCTCGGCAAATGCACCGAACGTAAAATGGGCACGGAGCCCGGCGAGCTCCATTTTCCGCCAGCCGATGGCGCTCAGGTTGCCGGTCACGAGCCCAGTGGCGATTCCATGGCGTGCCAGTTCATCCAGCAGGGATACCACACCCGGGCAGACGCTCGAACGAAGATCGTCCGGTGAGCCCGATAAATAGGATTCCTGAGCCGCCTCAATTAATTGCGGCAGCTTTGCCTCAATCTCCGGTACTGGTAGGCCTGTCTGGGCGAGCAACAAACGAAGCAAGTCGCAATCCAGCATGCCTTGGGTAGGAATTTCATCGAGCGATGCCACGCATCCGGTCGCCTGCCGGACGCTATCGATGAGGGCCAGCTTATGATGCCGACCGGCGCGCCGCAACAATGTGCCGTCGATATCAAACAGCGCCAAGGCGGGAGCCGGCATGGTCTTAGACAATGGCGAAAGACACATTTCCCGAGTGCCGAGGCAACAGGGCCATGTGTGGCGAGATTGCCTGTAGCATTTCGCCGAAGGGTGCCCTAAGTCTACGCCTTCTTCTCGGCCTCTACGGTCGCGCTCGCCGCGGGTTTGTTCTGCTCGGCAGTCGCCTGTCTGATCCCGTCCTTGAAGGACTTGATCCCTTCGCCAAGACCCTTGCCGAGTTCAGGCAGTTTCTTCGGCCCGAACACAAATAGCGCGACGGCGAGGATGATTAGCAGGTGTTGGGGCTGCAGTAAACCTTCAAGCATGGTATGTTGACACTCCTACTCGGCTTCTCCATTCTACGCCAATCAATACGGAAGTGTTGAGACCTTAACGTAAAAGAGGGATTCCGCAATAATTCTATCTCTCACTGATACCGACGTCGAGATGTCTCCGGATGTTGCCCTATAGCCGTTTTATTCCTCTAACGTCTTGTGAGCGCCCAACCATACACAATGGCCTGCGGTTCGGGGAGAATCGAGCTGGTGACCGGCGATATCACGAAAATCGCGGTCGATGCAATCGTCAATGCGGCCAATTCCGCACTGGCGGGGGGAGGAGGCGTGGATGGCGCTATACACCGCGCGGGCGGGAGATCCGTCATGGCGGAATTGGACGAGATCCGTGCTCGTGAAGGAGGTTGCCCAACCGGAAGCGCCGTCGCGACGAGCGCGGGGCGGCTCCCGGCGAAATACATTTTCCATGCTGTCGGGCCGGTATACCGCGGCGGGCATCACGGGGAAGCGCAGTTATTGCAATCGTGCTGTATCACGTGTCTGAACCTCGCTAAAGAACGTGCTGTCGAGAGTATCAGTTTTCCTTCGATCAGCACTGGCATTTACGGTTATCCGTTGGAAGAAGCCGCGAGGATCGCGATTTCGAGCGTTCGCGGATGGCTTAGCATGGATACCGGGGACGTCCGGCTAGTGAAACTGGTCCAGTTCAGCGCGGGGGATCATGCCGTTTATCGACGCGCGGCACTGGCATGAAGCGAATGCCATTACAATGAAGTAAATGCAGGTGCTCGAGGCTGGTCCTCACAAATATCTTCTGCTGGAACTGGATACGGAGTTCATTGGCAATATCGCGCGGCAAACGGGTTTCGAATTCAAAGTCGACGACGGGAAACGGCTGATCTCGCTCGACCTGCTGGCGGCCGACCGCCAGGCTCCGCTTCTGTTGTTCGATGCGGCGGACCCGGGCAATCTCGGCTGGTTCTCGCGGTGCCAGTTTTACGTAGATGGCCGGACGGGGGCGGTTCTCCAGACGCCCTTGATGCTGGCCAATCAGCGCGATCGCAGCGGGCGGCCCTTATCGCACGCAATCCGGTTGCAGATCACGAAGGAATTGCCGGGCGCTTACCGCATGCCAGGACGGCAGCCAATCACCGAACAGGTCGTTTACGCGGTTCTCTTCAACTTTCTGAATGCCCTGTTGAACACCGGCGTGGGCGTGTGTGGCGGCCCCGGCGTGCGCCCTTTGGCCGGAAGAAGCGAGCACACAGGCCAGCGGAATTGAGCCTTCGTGAGCTGCGTAACGCCGGAGCCGTGGGCGCCCACCCATAACCCCATGCGCCGAAGAGGTATGCGGTTGTTCAACTGCCGCTTTTACAACTCTTTACACTGGCTTTGATACCAAAACACGGTTTCGTGCGTAACCAAAAGGGTGCTCCATTCGCCCCAAGTTGTAATGAATTTGGTTCGCGCTCTTACCGCAAGTTTGGCGATGTCAACTGGCTTATTGCTCCTACCGGTTGGCGCGCCCGGCCTCCTGTTGGCGCAAGCCTCACCGCAAGCGGCCCACGCCCCATTGGACCAGGTGCTTGGCACAGTCACGGCAGTGAACGCTGCGGACAAGACTTTCACGGTTAAGCAAGATAAGACCGGGACCGAATATAGTGTTTCGGCGGCAAACGCCCGCCGATTTTTAAAGGTCCCACCCGGCCAAAAAGACCTAAAGAAAGCGCAGCCGATTACCGCCGGCCAGATTGCCGTGGGTGACCGTCTTCTGGCCAGAGGGCATAAAGACGCGAGCGCCCCGAAACTCGATGCGGAGATCGTGCTCGTGATGACGTCAGGCGACCTTCAGCAGAAACATCAGGCCGAACTCGAAGACTGGCAGAAGCGCGGCAGTCGCGGCACGATCACGGCGATTGACGATGCTACCCATTCGGTGGTGATGTCGGCTCGAACTCCGGAAGGCACGAAAACCGTGACGGTGACGACGACTCCGGAGACGCAATTTACCCGTTATGCCTCGGCCTCGGCGAAATACTCGGATGCGAAACCCAGTTCTTTCTCTGAGCTAAAGCCCGGCGACGAACTTCGAGTGCTCGGGAATAGCACCAATGGCGGCGCGGACGTCGCTGCCGAACAGATAATTTCGGGCGCGTTCAAAACAATTGCCGCAACCATCGTTTCCATCAATCCGGACGGAAAGCAATTGCAGGTGACCGATCTGCAGACGAAGCAGCCGGTCACGGTTGCGCTTACTGACGATTCATCGGTCCGGCGCCTGCCTCCCATGATGGCGAACCGTCTGGCTCGCCGACTCAATGCGAACTACAAGCCGCAAGGCGGCGCGACAGCGGCCAACGGCGAGACTCCCCCAGCAGGCGGTTCCGAACGATCGGGCGCCCATCACGGGAACATGGAGCAGCCCGCTAACCCGAATGCCCCAGCGGGAGAGGGTGCAGGGCCAAACCGCGGCGGCTTCAGCGGCGATCTATCGAGGGATGTCGAACAACTACCCAAGATTCCCGCTTCGGATCTCAAGCCGGGCGATGCCGTGGTGATCTCGGGTGGCGTCGGCGACGACAAATCTCATCTTAGGGCGATCAACATCATTGCAGGTGTGGAGCCGCTATTCGCGTCCGCTCCGTCCAAAGCCGGCCGATCCGCCGCTCTGGGCATGTGGAATCTGGACGTAGGGACGCCGGGCGAAGACAGCGGCGGTGGAGCAGGCGGCGATTCGCCCAACAAATAACCGTTACGAGGTTTCATGACAAAGCATAAAGTGCACTTAGTATTACTGTGTCTGTTTTTGCCGGCGGCATTCCTTTCCGCCCAGACAACAGTTCCGGCGCAGAGCCCGAAAGCGCCGCACACCGCGCGCGCCGCGAATGGAGGCACTGTCCGCGGTACGGTCAAAGACGACACCGGCGCCGTGATCCCGAATGCGACGGTTACGCTAACCGACCAAAATGGGGCCACTCGCACTGTGCAGAGCAACGGCGACGGCGCTTACGTCTTACGGGGTGTTGCCCCCGGTACTTATACGGTGTCGGCCGAATACAAAGGACTGACGCAAACCGGCGTGGTCGCCATCCTTGTGAGTTCCGGCCAATCCGCCGAAGGCGACGTGGTCATGAAGCCGTCGTCCGTCAAACAGGAATTGACGGTCGAAGAAAACAACACGACGCAGGTGAGTGTCGATCCAACCCAAAACGCAAGCCAATTGGTGTTGAAGAAAGAAGATCTCGACGCTCTGCCGGACGATCCCGACGACCTGCAGCAGGATTTGGAGGCGCTCGCCGGGCCGTCCGCCGGTCCAGGCGGTTCGCAAATCTACATTGATGGGTTCTCATCCGGCACTCTGCCGCCGAAAGACACCATACGCGAAATCCGCATCAATCAGAACCCGTTCTCTTCCGAATACGACAAACTGGGCTATGGGCGGATCGAGATCTTCACAAAGCCCGGTACGGACAGACTGCACGGGACGGCGTATTACGACATCAGCGACGGCGCGTTGAATTCCCGCAACCCCTTTCTCAACGTGACACCGGATTTCCGGACGCAGCGCTACGGCGGAAATGTCAGCGGTCCCATCAGCAAGAGCGCCAGCTTCTTTTTCGATTTCGACCGGAGGCAAATTGAGGATAACGGCATTCTGAACGCCTTCGTTCCAGACGCTTCAGGCAACATTGTGAACGACCGGAGCTTTGTGCCTACGCCGCAACAGCGCATGTCCATCAGTCCTCGGGTCGACTGGCAACTCGGGAAGAGCAACACGCTCAGCATGCGTTACTCCTATCAGGGCAACGACCGCGATCTGTATGGTGTTTTCGGGTTCGATTTACCCGCTAATGGCTACAGCTACAACGCGACGGAACACGAGGCCCGCATTACGGATACCGCGGTTCTCTCCGCCAAGGCCGTAAACGAGACGCGTTTTCAGTTCACGCGCAGCGACTTGGCGCAAAGCGCGGTGACCGATGCGCCTGAGATCACAGTGCCCGGAGCATTCACCGGCGGCGGCTCGATCAACGGCCACACCACTCTGTCGGAAAGTAATTACGAGTTTCAAAACTATACGACTCTTTCGGAAGGAACTCACAACATCAAGTTCGGAGCGAGGATTCGAGGCGACATTCTCGACACGTATAAACCGAAGAATTTCAACGGCACATGGCAGTTTGCGTGTTTGGCAGTAACTCCCACGTGCTCGCAAGCGTATCTGGCGGGCCAGCCGCTCCAGTTCACAATCAACGCCGGCAATCCGGCGCTCGGCGTGAATCAAATCGATGCTGGCCTATTCGTACAGGACGATTGGCGCGTGGCATCCAACTTCACATTGAGCACCGGCCTGCGCTGGGAAGGGCAGACCAACATTAGTGATCGGGGCGACTTCGCTCCTCGCGTCGGTTTCGCATGGTCGCCGAAGCTATCGGGGGCATCGGGCCGGCCCAAGACGGTGATCCGCGGCGGTTTTGGACTATTCTATGTTCGCTTTGATGACAGCGACGTTCTGCTTGCCGAACAGAATAACGGAATCAATCAGCAATCCTATCTGGTAAGCAATCCCACCTTCTATCCCAACATTCCGCCAGTCACCGGCCTGCCGCTCACCCAGCAGATCGTCTATCAGATCGACAAGAACCTGCGCGCGCCTTATCTGATCCAAAGCGCCATTGGCGTAGATCAGCAGCTCTTTAAGGGAACAACGCTTTCGGTGAATTATACGAATACGCGCGGCATTCATCAATACGACACGCGGAACATCAATGCGCCGGGTACGGGTTTGCCCGGTCAGCCGCCTTTGGGGGTTCGGCCATTGGGGGATATCGGCGATCTGTATCAGTTCGAATCCGGCGGGTTAATGAAACAATCTCAGGTGTTTTTCCGGGTGAACAGCCGGATTGGCTCACGCCTGTCTCTTTTTGGCGCATATATCTGGAACAACGTGCATACCAACGCCGCCGGACTGGGATCGCTTCCCATGAACCAGTACGATCTGAACGCGGACTGGGGACGGTCATCGATGGACATCCAGAACCGGGCGTTCATCGGCGGAAGCATCATGGCGCCATGGCGTGTGCAACTCTCACCGTTTATCGTTGTCCGCTCCGGCATGCCGTACAACATCAACACTGGATTCGACTACAATGGCGACGGTGTTGTAAACGATCGGCCTTACGTGGCGAGCGGTCCGGGACCCGGCATTATCGCAACGCCTTACGGATATTTGAATCCGACGCCGACGCCTGGCGAGGCGATTCTCCCCTACAACACCGGCAACGCATCCGGCCAATTCTCAGCGAACCTTCGATTGAGCCGCACATGGGGCTTTGGCACAACCAAGATTAAGGGCGTTGTTGGCGGCGCTCGCGCGGAAGGCGGCGGCCACGGGCGCTTTGGCGGCGGTGGATTTAACTCCACGACCGAACACCGCTATAACCTGACGCTCTCTATCAGCGCACGTAACATCTTCAATAACGTGAATTATGATACGCCTGTCGGCGTGCTGACTTCGCCGCTGTTTCTGCAGCCGACCAGCATCGCGGGCGGATACGGAGCCGAGCAGACACCGACTAACAATCGCCGCATTAACTTAAGCTTGCGGTTTCGGTTCTAATGAGATGGTTGAGGCGCGCCTGCTTCGCTGCTCGCCTCAGCGTATTAAACCTCGCCAGCTGGCCTTAATATGCAGGCAAAGGGAGCCAGTCCCGCCAATGCGGCAATCTCTAGCCTAGTGCGCGGACGACCTTGCGCCACCCACAGAGCCTCATTCTCTTAAAACCAGGCTCTGTTTCTCTGTTCGTTCAACATACAAGTGTGCGGGTTGTTCCGTTGTCCGAAGAAACCCGTTCGCTAACGCGATGCGACTCTGTGTCAAGGCAACCGGTTGCCAGCTTTTGATCTCCGAATACTTCAGTTGTGTGGAAACCACCCCAACGTATTTATCCGCGCCACCGTAGTAAAGCAGCCAGCGCGTCGGCTCGCGCACCAGTCCCTCGACGAATACAACGCTCGGCACTTGCCCCACCTTTTCCCATTCCTGTTTGGCCTCGAAGACCGGCTTGTCGGAGCGCGCCAGCACGTGAGTCGGGTCATCTTTGTCGAACAGAGCCCAGCCCGTGCGATAGGCGAGTTTGTCGTCGGCGCCGTTGTAGATGAGTAGAATGCCTTTGTCGGTGAGCACGGGCGGCGACCCCGGCTCGACAACACGTGAATCGAACATGCCGGGCCGATGGCCGAGAATAGGATGATCCAACGGCTCTGTCCAGTGAATCAAGTCGTCCGAATAAGCAACGCCCATTTGATTCGCGCCGTTTTCTCCAGCGGCATCGCCCATAAAGTACATCCAGTAATGCCCGTCGATTTTCCGATCGAGGATTGCGCCGGATTTCGTCCAATGCACGTTCCAGCGGCCCTTGTCCGCCGGCATGATTACCCCGAGACGGGTCCATTGGACCAGGTTCGGCGATTTCGCCAGGCACAACTGTGCGTCCACTTTGTTATAGCCAGTGTAAGTCAGATAGTAATCGCTGCCGATCTCGACTAAACGCGGATCTTCCACGCCACCGTCCTTCTCGTACGGCGCTTGTGGCCAGAGCACCGGTCGCGAACGCCGGACGAAATGAATGCCGTCCCGGCTGGTTGCATATCCCAGCACCGAAGTACCGCTGTGGTTCTGCGCGCGGTATAGCATCACAAATTCCGCGCCACGTCGCACCACCGCTGGATTAAACGTGCCCGCCGACTCCCAGCCGTCTCCGCGCGGTGAAATAATCGGCGCCGGCGAAACGCGATACCACGGCGTGAATGGATCGCCCACGGACCCGGCCGCGAGAAACAGCCCGACTGAAAAGAGAGCGACGGCAAACACTTTCATGACGATCAGATTGTACCGATTGATGGTCCGCCCGAGTGTTAGCATCGGCATTGGTGAACGAAAACGAACTCTATTCCGTGATCGGCGAGGATGGCTTTCAGCGGTTGGTCGCGGCTTTTTACCGGCAGGTTCCCAACGACGATGTACTCGGCCCGATGTACCAGGGGCGGGATTTGGCCGGCGCCGAACAGCGGCTCCGCGAATTTTTGATCTTCCGCTTTGGCGGTCCGGAGCGCTACATAGCGCAGCGTGGTCATCCGCGGCTGCGCATGCGCCATGCGCCGTTTCCAGTGGATCAGACGGGACGCGACCGCTGGTTGCAACTCATGGGCAATGCTCTGGTTGAAGCGCAGCTACCCGCTGAGGCGGAGCAAATCCTCCGAACCTACTTCGAATCCACTGCGACGTTCATGATTAATCGCCAATGAGCGAGTCGCCTGTCGACGTGCTGCTGTTCGGCGCCCACCCTGATGACGTGGAATGGGGCCTTGGTGGCCTCTGTCTTTTGCTGCGCGAGCGTGGTGTCTCGTTCGCGATCGTCGATCTGACGCGCGGCGAAATGGGTTCGCGCGGGACGCCAGCCGCCCGTATTGCGGAAGCGGACACTGCCGCTGAGTTCCTCGGAGCCGCTGCCCGCGAAAACCTCGGGATGCCGGATTGCGGGCTGGCGGACCTTCCCGAAATGCGCCGCCAGATCGCAAGCGCCGTCCGTCGTTACCGGCCGGAAATTGTCATTGCGCCTTACTGGGAGGACCGGCACCCGGACCACGCGGCTGCCGGATTAATGATTCGCAACGCCACTTTGTACTGCACGCTCACCAAACTTAACGATCCGAATCCACCGCATAAACCGCGCGCTTTTCTGTACTATCTGTTGCATCAGGTTCACCAGCCGTCGCTCGTCGTCGACACATCCACCGTATTTGAACGTAAGCTCCAACTGATGCGGTTGCATGAATCGCAATTCTCAAAAACGGCGGAAGAGTTCGGTGTGCTTCCGGCGGGTGTTGGGGATTACCTCTTTGGCCTCGAATCGCGCGACCGCTTCTTCGGGTCGCTGATCGGCGCTCGTTTCGGCGAGCCTCTGGTGATTGATCGGCCCCTGAGGATCGAGTCCCTAGCGGGCATTCTGCCGCCGACCGATGCAGGGGAGAATGATAAATAGGCGCGACGATTCGCTTATTAATGCTGCCATCGGCCATTACTCCCCCATCCACGGCCTCGGCCCCCGTGGTTCCGTTCCACAGAAGCCGAGACAACGTTTCATAAGTTCTAAACCGGAAACGCCCGAATCGGAGCCTCAGCTCCAGGTCCGGTCATCCCAGGATTCTTTCTCATCCCACTCCTTGGTGGGCTCGAAATAGCCGGTACCGGGTTTCAGATGCTGCTTAACAACGTCCTCATTGAGCGTCACGCCGAGACCTGGCTTATCCGGAACCGTGATATAGCCCTTGTTCACGATCGGCTTGTCGATGCCCTCCACTAAATCCTGCCACCACGGCACATCCAGCGAATGGTTTTCAAGCGCCAGGAAATTCCGGGTAGCCGCCGCGCAGTGGACATTCGCCATGCAACTCACCGGCGTGCCGGCAAAATGCATCGCCATCGGAACGCCGTATTTAAACGCCATATCGCCGATGCGGTGGGTCTGCAAAATCCCTCCCGATGTCGCCAGATCCGGGTGAATCTTGTTCACTGCGTGGTTCGAGCACAACACCTCAAAATCTTCCTCGCGGTAAATGTCCTCGCCCGTCAACGTGGGAGTCGGGCTCTCCAGTGTAATGCGTTTTAGAATGTCGGTGTAATACCAGGGAACAACATCCTCCATCCAGGAAAGATTGTACTTCTCGTAGGCGCGTCCCAGGCGGATGCATGACTTTTCGCCGATATGACCCAGGTGGTCCATCGACAACGGGATTTCCATGCCAACGGCTTCACGCACCGCGGCAACGTACTCACAGAGCCTGTCGATGCCTTTGTCCGTTACTTCCGCCGCCGTGAACGGATGAGGCTGAAGCGTCTTTTCCCAGCGAGTCTGTCCGGAAGGTCGCGTGACGGTATCCGGAATCCCCTCGAGCAGATTAATCCCAAGGTCCATCTTGAGCCAAGTGAGCCCCATCTCCTCCTTCCGAATTTTGGCCCGTTTCCCATATTCCTTCGGATCCTTGGATTCCGTGGTGTCCGCGTAGATCCGGATCTTGTCCCGCCATTTGCCGCCCAACATTTGGTATATGGGCACGCCGTACACTTTGCCGGCGATGTCCCAGAGCGCCATCTCAATCGAGCAAACCCCGCCCGCCTGTCGTGCATCGCCGCCGAACTGCTTGATCTTTTGGAAGATGAAATCGATATTCAGCGGATTCTCACCGAGGATGCGGCTCTTCAGCATCAAAGCGTAGACCGGACCCGCTACGTCGCGTACCTCGCCCAATCCGTAGACACCCTGATTTGTGTCGATACGAATGATGGGGCAGGGACTTGGACCGGGCTTCACCACAATGGCGTAGCGGAGGTCCGTAATCTTCAGCGTAGACGGACTCGAATTCGTATTCACGTTGCGAAAATACGGCTCTGGCGCAGCTTCCGCTTTGCTGCCCAGAAGGGCGCCGCCCAGCATGGCTGCCGACGTGGTCAACACTCCCCGGCGATTTAAGGTCAACTTCTTTTCGTTAGGCATGGTTTGATTTCTTCTCCGCGATTTTTAGCTAGATCCTTTCTTTCTGCGCTTTACCCGTCCTCTGAAATGCCGGGATTGTGAATCCGTGGCGCTTCACGGGAACGTGTATTGTTTCAAATTCCCCGGCAGAGTTCAATCGGAGTTGTGGCTCATGCCTGCCGCGTACGCGGGGTTCGTGGTCTGTTGTGGCGTTTGAGGCATGCCTCGACCGCTGAGGTAAACATACCCGGCGCACAAAAAAGGCTGTGACCACGCGGCCACAGCCCGGACAATGACAACGAACAAACCTAGAAATACAGCTTCAGCGCCAATTGAATCTGGCGCGCCGGAAATGTCGATCGAATTGAACCAAACGTCGTTGAGTTGTACGTGGTGCTTGCCGGCGAAAAATTTGTTTGATTCAACAGATTGAACGCTTCGGCCCGAAATTGCAAATAGCTCGATTCAGACCAGAGATTGAAATTCTTATGAAGCCCAAAATCGAGTTGGTAGAACGGGTATCCGCGGGCGATGTTGCGCCCCGCGCTGCCGAATGGCTGCGTGTAGCTCGGAAGTGCGAACGCGGCGGCGTTCAAATAGTTGGAAGTGGTACGTTGCCCTTCGGGCGTAGTTACCTGACTGCTTACCAGGTTGGGCCGGGTCGATACGAGAGGGCTGACTTGGTATTGCGAACTGGCGCTATACGTAATGTTCAGCGGCAGGCCGGACGTCATCGTGTTGATGAGGTTCACGCCCCAGCCTCCGGCCAACAGATCGAGCGCTTTGTTCGAAATGTCGTACCGGCGTCCTTTGCCAAATGGCAGGTCGTACAGAAGAGAAAGAGTGTCGTTAAACGGTTGATCGTAACTAGAAATTCCGCGCTCCGAAGCGCGATTGCGAATGTTGATGCGCGAGTTGTCTCCGTCGTAATTTTCGAGATGTCCGGGCGCATTATCGATGGCCTTGGACCAGGTGAACGAATTAAGCAACGACAAGCCCGCCATATAGCGCTTCTCGAGTTTCACTTGAAGCGCGTTATAGCTGCCGAATCCGGAGCTGAATGCTTCTTCGATGGTTGTGAACCTTGGAATAGGCCGTCGCGCATTGATAGAGAGGTTTTGCCCTTGCAGGTTGGGAGCGGCCTGGTTTGCATCGGCCAGAATCATCAAGCCCACGCTGTGGTTGCCGACGTAGCCGGCATCCAGCAGAAAGCCTTTGCCGAGTTCACGCTGCACGCTGAAATGCCAGCTTTGGACGTAACCGGTCCGGTTGTCCGCGGGAATGTAGCGGACTTGTGTCTTGGCTGGATCGAAAGCCGCTGGGCTAGCGAAGTCATTTGGAAACCCAAGGTAAGTAGGGCGGAAGCACGCGCCGGCCGGGTCACTGACCGAAGTACAAATTCCGCCGGCCATGGTGGGCGTCTGCCCATCGATCACCGCATCCACCACGTACGGCCCGTTATAGGCCAGCAGATTTTCGCCGCCGAGCCGGTTGAACTGAACGTAACTGATGCCATAGGCGCTGCGAATAACCGTCTTTGGATTCACGCTGTATGCCAGGCCGATGCGGGGAGCCCAATTGTGCGGGTCTGGGTGAACCAGCGCGCGATCATACAGGCTCCCGCTCTTGGCGAGAAGCATCGTGTTGGTCGTTGGGTCGAAGTTCGAAAGATGATTGTCACGCTCCCATTGCGGTGTGGCGAACTCATAGCGGACTCCGAGATTGAGCGTCAGTTTCTCATTGACTTTGAAATCGTCTTGCACATAACCGAAGTACATGCGTTGGCGCAGGTGCGCAACGGGATTGTTGTTCTGTTCGTAGTGATTGCGCAAGCCGAACATGAAATCGGCAAGACTGTAAAGCTGCTGCCCGGCGCCATTCAACGTTTGTCCGGTGGCATTCGTGAAATATCCTGTGTAATTGTCGACTCCATATTTCGGATGGAAATCACTGACCGCCGTATCGATCATCTGGTATTCAAAGCCGATCTTTACGCTATGGCGGCCGAGAATTTTGGTGAAGTTGACCTTGGGGTCAAGGACGATTGGATATTGATACTGTGGATTGCTGCTTTGCCGGCCGAGTTGCGAAAAGCCGCCGCCTAAATTCAATGAATATAAGCCTCCGGCGAAACTTGGGTCTGTGGGCAGATTGGGAACCGCGAAATCGCCGACGGGTTGTCCGAGCGCAATCGGATTTTTGCCGGCTTCCGTATAGTCGAAGCCCACGCGCACTTCGAGAATGGATGTGGGATTGATCGTATACGTGATCCCGGGAACCGCCTGCAAATTACGGATATAAACATTCCCATTACCGTTACCGCCGGCCGGTCCCGGAATTGCGGCAGGACTGAAGATCCGCGTGTTGCTCTGGCTATATCGGCCGAATAACGCGATCTTCTGATCAAAATATTCGTCATAGCGCACGTCGCCCTTATCGTTGTTCGTCGGAGTGCCTGGCGCTGACACGTAATTATTAGACGGCGCGCCGGATTGTACTGTATTCGGATCGGGAAGCGCCTGAAGCACCGCGCGAGCGAACGGCGTCATATCCGAAGTGGGAATAATGCCATCGGAATAGACTTTGCCGGTCAGCGGGTTCGTCACCGGCACGCCGAGGTTGCCCGCCCTCATCGCCTGTGTGGGAATCGTCGCAAACTGCGGCGCGTGGGAAACACGTCGGAAGCCCTCGTAATCGGCAAAGAAAAACGCCCTTTCTTTGACAATTGGTCCTCCCAATGCGCCGCCAAACTGATTCTGATTAAACGCCGGTTTTTCCCCGGAGGCCGCGCGGAAGAAGCCGCCGGCATTTAGGTCGGTGTTGCGGAGAAATTCCCAAACCTCCCCGTGGAACTGGTTCGTGCCGCTCTTGATGCTGGCGTTAATCACGGCTCCACTCGTGCGGCCGTATTCGGCGCTGTAGTTGTCAGTCTCCACTCTGAACTCGGCGAGCGCGTCCGGATTCGCTTGAATCACCTGGTTAGAGAAGCCCTGGTTGCTGGTGCCGTAGGCATTGTTGTCGACACCATCGAGCATGAAATTGTTCAACTCACTACGCATGCCGTTTACGTTGAAAGAAGCTTCGCGGCTACTGTCGGATTGGGTCTGAAGCGGTGACTTTGCCACGCCTGGCACGAGCAGCGTCAGGTCGGCGTAGGCGCGCCCGTTCAAGGGAAGTTGAACGATCTGCCGTGGTTGAATCACTTGTCCGCGCGAGCTATTATCCTTTTCCAATAACACCGCCGCGTCGGTGACTGTGACCGATTCCGACGTCTGCCCAATTTCGAGTGTGAGGTCTACTCGCTGCCGGGCATTAATAGTGAGGTCGAAATCGGAAGCTGTTGATGTGCGGAAACCGGCCGCCTCCACGCGTACGCGGTATGTGCCAAGCCGCTTGTTCGCAAATTCATAATTACCGTTTCCGTCCGTTTTAGCCTGAAAAGTAATTCCGGTCTTTGTGTTCTCAAGCGTGACGGAAGCGCCCGGCACGGCGCTGCCGCTCGGGTCATGCACGGTGCCGAGTACCGTTCCGGCCTCAAACTGTGCCACGAGAAGGGAAGAAAAGGCGAGAAGACACGCCACAATCAAAGGCGCCTTTTGGGCGCGACTGAAAACCATAGAATTGGATTACACCCCTTAGAAATGTGTATAGCAGAAATAAAAGATCGCTGCCATTTCTTTCTTTAAAGTGTACGTTCCAAATATTTCGATGCGGTTAAAAGGAGTTTACAGTCGCACATCGTTTAACACGAGCCTTACCTGACTTACTTGTTGGTTGCTGCGATATGAGCTCATCCTGCTAAATATGCTTGTCCGCCCAGCTTTACACAATTGCTGGCGCGCGCAGCCGGCCTCAAGAAGTCGTTGATGGCAGACGCGGCATATCCCCACTTCCCTCTCTGCATGGCTCTGTTCCGCTTCGGCGAACTGGTGCGAGAAGCCGAGGTCGCCTGGTGCGACGAGATGCGCCGGACGTTTGATTTACAGTATTGTTCTCCCGCTTTATGTGAAATTGACCTCACCGGTCGCGGGATTCCTGTCGCGAGTTGTGCGGTCAACCTAAATTCTTCCAAGTGTGTAATGCTCCTATTGCATTCCCATACAACTTGTGCGAACATTCCTATTGCTAAGCAATAGGAGAAACATGGGCGAGAAAGCGGATGTATGGCAAGGGACCCTGGCTTTGATGATCTTGAAGACCATCGAGGCGATGGGCCCGCTTCACGGCTACGGGATTGCCCGGCGAATTGAGCAGACCAGCGGAAATCTCCTGTCTCTGAACTATGGAACGTTGTATCCGGCGTTGCTGAAACTGGAGCAGGAAGGGTCCATTGCGTCCGAATGGGGAGTGTCGGAGAACAATCGCAAGGCGAAATTTTATAAGCTCACGCGCGCTGGCCGGAAACAACTCGCGCAAGAGACGAGAAATTGGGAGCAGACGACCGAAATTCTGGCTCGCTTTCTCTCTCCTTCGGAGGACCCGGCATGAAGCCGCTGCGGGCGTGGGTGTTCAGACTAGCTGCTCTGTTCACCAATAAACAGCGCGAGCGCCAGCTTTCGGACGAGCTAGAGAGCCATTTGCAAATGCACGTTGACGATAACATCCGTGCTGGTATGACTCCTGCGGAGGCGCGGCGCCACGCCATTCTGAAACTGGGCGGCGTGGAGCCTACGAAAGAGGCTTACCGCGACAGAAGTACGCTCCCCTTTATCGAACATCTGCTGCAGGATGCCCGTTTTGCGATCCGGCAATTGCGCAAAAATACGGGATTCACCTGCGTTGCCGTCCTGATGCTGGCTCTCGGCATTTGCGCCAGCGTATCCATCTTCGCCTTTGTGGATGCAGCGCTCATCAAACCGTTGCCGTATCCGAATCCGACCCGGCTTGTTAGCGTGTTTGAAAATTCCGCTGCATTTCCCCACGCCAACCTTTCCTATCCGGATTACCTCGATTGGAAGAGACTGAGCAAAGTTTTCCGCTCGTTGGACGTTTACACCGGAACCGGCTTCCTGCTGAGCACGCCAGCGGGCGTGGAGCCTGTGCCCGCCACGCGCGTGAGCGACGGTTTCTTCCGCACGCTAGGTGTTACGCCCATGCTTGGCCGAAATTTTCATGCCGGCGAGGATCTGGCCGGCTCGCCCAACACCGTGATTCTGAGCTATGCCTCCTGGCGGAAACGGTTCGGCGGAAAGAAAGACGTCATCGGCCAAACGATTCGGTTGAGCGATGTTCCGTATACCATCGTCGGCGTGCTGCCCCGGAATTTCCAGTTCGCCCCCAGAGGGCGTGCTGAGTTTTGGATAACGCTCCGTTTTACGATGCCCAAGGAATTCCGGCGAAGCTTTCACAGTCTTAGCGGAATCGCGCGTATGAAGGATGGCGTCTCGGTCCAGGCGGCATCGGCCGACGTGAAGACGATTGCGAAGCAATTGGAAAAGCAATATCCCGAGTCCAACCGAGGCCAGGGCGCTAGCGTATTTCCCTTTGCCGACTTAGTAGTAGGGCACATTCGCCCCATCTTGCTGGTGCTGCTTGGCGGTGCCGGATTGCTGCTTCTGATTGCTTGCATGAACGTGACAAGCCTGCTGCTGGTCCGTTCCGAAAGCCGGCGTCGGGAGATTGCAGTCCGTAACGCGCTTGGCGCTTCAACGGGCCGCTTAACGAGCCAGTTTGTGACCGAAGCGTTGGTACTCGTGACTATGGGCAGCGCGCTTGGAGTGTTGTCTGCCAACTGGACCGTGCAGCTTCCGACGAAACTCATTCCAGCCGACATGATGGCCGCTATGCCTTTCCTTCTCGGTCTTGGCTTAAACGCTCGCGTTCTGGCCTTCGCGGGAGCAATCTCGCTGTTTGCGGCGGTGCTGTTTTCCCTCACGCCCACTGCGCATCTTGCCGTATCGGAAATGCGGGACGGTCTGGCCGAAGGCAGTCGCGGCTCGGCGGGTAACACTTGGCGGCGCCTCGGTTCCAAACTGGTCACGGCCGAGCTGGCCGTTGCTGTAGTTCTGCTGGTTGGCGCTGGATTGCTTGGCAAGAGTCTACATCTCCTGCTGCATGTGGACCTTGGATTTCAGCCAGACCACCTGGCCACCGTGGCGGTCGCCGGGCCGGAAACCCGCTACGGGGAACCCGCGCAGGCCGTTGCACTCGGCCGGCGGATCGTAAGCCGGATCGAAACCATGCCGGGCGTGAAATCCGCCGCCATCACGAGCCTGCTGCCGGTAAGTTACAACGGCCACACCGATTGGATTCGATTTGTGGGGCGCCCCTACAACGGAGAGCACAATGAAGTGAATCAGCGCGATGTGAGCTCCTCGTATTTCACAACGCTGGGCGCGAAACTGTTACGCGGCCGCTACTTCACCGATGCCGAGGATGCCTCAAAGCCGCGCGTGGTCGTCATCAATCAAGCGCTGGCGCGACAATATTTTCCGGGTGAAAACCCGATCGGCAAACAGTTTGGCGACACAGCGCTATCACCGAAGTCGATAAAGCAAATCATCGGCGTTGTCGACGATATCAAAGAAGGCTCACTCGATTCGAAGATCTGGCCCGCCGCCTATTACCCTTTCAACCAGAGCCCTGATCCCTATTTCTCCGTCGTCGTTCGCACCTCGCAAGCTCCGCAGTCGCTGCTTCCCGCGCTCAGCGCTGTCATCCGTCAGAGTCATCCCGATGTCGGCGTCTTCGACGAAACGACCGTGGACAACCTCATCCACGACTCGCAGACGGCCTACCTGCATCGCTCCTCGGCCTGGCTGGTGGGAGGCTTCGCCGCCGTCGCATTACTGCTCAGCGTGATCGGGCTCTACGGCGTGGTTGCCTATTCGGTGAGCCAGCGAACTCGTGAGATCGGAGTGCGCATGGCGCTCGGAGCCGAGCGCGGCGCCGTGTACCAGCTCATTCTGAAAGAGGCGGCGCGTCTGACTGCTGTTGGCATTGTCATTGGTCTTGTATGTGCGATGGCCGCGGGAGCTTTCCTAAACGCGCTGCTATTTGGCGTGCGCTCCTGGGACATTCCGACGTTGGCCGCCGTGGCTGCGCTGCTCGGATTTTTCGCAATCCTCGCGAGCTTCATTCCGGCGCGCCGCGCCGCATCCATCAATCCCGTGGACGCTCTGCGCTCAGAATAAACGTGCGTGGCGCGGACACTCGTCTCGGCGAGTCCGGAAACCCGAGCTGTCTTGAACTAAAATATCGCCCGTCGGCAACGGGCTGTTTGACACGACAACACGAACAAGAAATTACGTGCGCCCGGTGAGCCGCTTCAACAAGGCCACCGCACTACGAACATCCGCGGCGCGTTTGACCTGATCCAGTTCTTCGCGCTCAATGCTCAGCACACCGGTATAGCCGATGTCCTTCAGTTTTTGAATGAATCGCGGCATGCCGACGGCGCCTTCGCCGAGCGGCCGCTCAGTTCCCAAGGCGTCTGCTTGGCCTTTTGGCGGCCAATCGCCATCCTTACAATGCACGGAGAGTACGTAATCTTTCAACACGCCAAGCGCATCAATGGGATCGCCCGTGCCGTAGAGAATCATGTTGGCGGGATCGAAATTGATCTTCAGGTTTGGACGGTCGACATCGCGGATGAATTGCAATAGCACGGCCGCCGGTTCCTGGCCGGTTTCAAGCGTGAACGCCTGCCCGTGGTTTGCGCAATGATCGCAAATATCGCGCGCAATGTCGCGAATTTCGGTGTAAAGGGGCGCATTCCGATCGTGCGGGACAAAGCCGATGTGGCATGCCACGCTTTTGATCTGCAGCTTGGCGGCGACATCGGCCACCGCCTTCGTGCGCGCGACTCGCTCCTGCCGGGTTGGCGCCGGCACCAGGCCCACAGTCCGCTGCACGGTGGGAATATCGGCATAGTCCTCGCCAACATAGCTGCACACCGCCGTAGTCACCGTGACCTGCTCGTTTTTCAAAGCGTCCGACCATTGCTCGGCCTTGCCGGCCAGGTCTAGGTCTCCCGGAAATCCGAGTTGCCCCGCCCGCACTCCGTATGATTTCACGTCCTGCAATGTCTCGCGGGCGTTTTCTTTCGCCCAAAACATTAAGCCGATTTCAAGTGGTTCTAAAGATTGCATTCGATCTGGTTTCCTCCCTCCGCTCTCGATTTGTTCAACAATAATGCCAGTTTTACGGCTTTCGCCGATTCCTCCGGCGGGCAGCGGTCCGGCTGCGCATTTGTTTCACAGCACTGCACAAAGTAGGCGGCTTCGGCTTCGTAGCCGTCCTGGCCTTCGGGTTTCACGGCGGTTGTATTCCCGGCGGCGTCGTTGAGGCGCAGACCTTCGGGCGTCAGTTCCAGTTCGCCTCTCTCCGCGCGAACATGGAATCCCATCGCAAATGGAGTGCCCGCCGCGAACCAGCCGCCTTGAACGCGGACTTCGGGACCGTTCGGATAAAGAAGTGTCGCGCTGACCGTATCGATCTCGCCGAGGCTCTTCGCCGCCACGCGCTTCGGGGAGCCGAATTGCCACAGCACCTGGTCGAGGTCGTGGACCAGCATGTCGAGAATTGCTCCACCGCTCCGCGTGGCGTCCGTCAGCCACTTGCTCCAGTCCGGAATACCGGATCGCCTGACGAACGTTGCCGACTGGACACGCCCGTATTCGCCTCCGCTGACGAATTGTTTCAGATACAGATATTCAGGCCAGAATCGCAGCACTTGTGCAACCATCAAAACGCGGTTGTGCTGCCGCGCCAGGTCGATCATGCGGTCGCATTCATTGGCGGTCAGACCCATCGGTTTTTCACAGAGTACGTGCTTCCCCGTCTCTAGCGCCGCTGCGGCAGCGGGCGCATGGAGGTCGGTAGGCAGGCAAATGTCGACGGCGTCCAGGTCCGCATCCGCTACGAGATCCCGCCAGTCCGTGTACTTCTTCACCTTGGAAAAGTCGTATTTGCCGCCTTCCCGTCCCAAATTACCGCCTGTTTGACTCAAGTCGCCCGAGAGCGCCAGAGCGTTGCCAGATGACACGGCCGCTATTTCGACGCCCTGCAATTTTGAAAATGCGCCGATATGAGCGGCTCCCATAAAGCCAAGTCCGAGAATCCCGATTTTCACGAAGGCTATGGTAACAGCACCGGCCAAATCATCCGGGAACATCCTCGATATTTTTCGAGTACATTGTAGGAATGAAACGTCTCGCGTTTGTTCTATTCGTCTCCGGTTGCATGGCCGCGGCGCCATTAATTGCCGCTGAAAGCACGTGGTCGGGGAAGATCACCGACAGCATGTGCGACAAAGATCACTCGATGATGGGAGCGGGGAAGGGAAAGGATGCCGCAAAGAAGTGCACTCTTGCCTGTATCAAGAGCGGCATGAAGTACGTATTCGTGAGCAAGGGCAAGGTGTATCAGATCGCCAATCAAGACATGCCGGATCTGAAGACGTATGCGGGCGATTCCGTCAAATTGACAGGCGATTTGCAATCGGACGGCAAGACGATTCAGGTCGCGAAGATGGAGGCGGGGAAGTAGGGGAAAGCGCGAGTTGGATGGTTGTCTGAACCCGTTCGTAAGAAGGCGAGGCGGCTCTGAGTGAAGGCAACCTGGAAAACGGAGCCGCCGGGTCGGCGTCTATTCCGGGTTTTCCGTTTTGCGGCTCACATCTTCGGCGAGAATAATCGCCTCGGCGAGATCGCGCATCGGGCGGCGCAGGCGGCGGCTTTCATTGCGCAAGCGGAGATACGCCTCTTCTTCTGTCAGACCCTGGCGGTGCTGCAGTATCCCCTTGGCGCGCTCGACCACCTTGCGCGTCTCCAACTGGCGCTTCATCTCCTGCGTTTCTTCGAGCAGCCGGGCATTCTGCTCCGAGAGCAGCGACTTCGAAATGGCGCCGCCCATCTGCTCCCCGACAAAAGTCAGTAACGCGATTTCATCGGCGGTATGGGAATGGGGTTGCCGGTGATGCACGTTGACCACGCCGATGAGGTCGCCGCCGCTCACCAGCGGCACCGACAGCAACGCTTCGTAGGTGTCTTCGACCAACGCTTGAAAGTGCTTGAAGCGTGCGTCGGAAGCGGCGTTTTTTGCGAGAGCCACCACCGACTGGTGCTCGGCCACCCAGCCGGTGACCCCCTCGCCCATCCGGAGACGGATATTCCCTAAATCGACCTGATGCGGCACTTGGGATGCCCGCAAGACCATTTCATTTGTTTCGCGCTCGATTAAATAGACAAGGCAGGCATCGCACGCGGTTACCTGTACCGTAAGTCCTACAATTTCACCGAGCATCTCGTCGAGCGAGAGCTCTGAGCTCACGATGCTGCTGATTCGATGAAGAAGTGCGACTTGAGAATTCGAAGGCTCCGTTAACGAGGTCGCCATATCCGACTGTATCCCTGGCGCGGCGCAACCGGCAATCAAAAGATTTGATGCGTTTCATGGTTTAACCACATATGGCTCAGCATTGCAAGGATCTTTGCCGATGGGTGTGCCCAACGGCGTGAAGACCAGCAGTTGGTACAATTTGAGTCTCGATGGCTTTGGACCGTTTCGGCGGTTCTCCAGTGTCGCCAATCGATTCATGGACCTCGATCAGCTCCACACGTTCCTTGAGATCGTTCGTCTCAAGAGTTTCTCCAAGGCGGCTCAGACCTGCTACAGAACTCAGCCTGCCATCAGCGCTCAGGTGCGCCAGTTGGAACAGGAACTGAACACAACCTTGTTCGAGCGCCTGGGCACTAAGATCGCGCTGACAATGGCGGGGCGCATTTTCGCGGAATATTGCGAGCAGATTCTGGAACTTAGGAAGCGCGCCCAGGACGCGATCAACGAGCTTGAGCGGGCGCCGCGGGGCGAACTGGTGATGGCCGCCAACGAGGCCACATGCATTTACGTTCTCCCGCGCGTATTCGCAGAGTTCAAGAAACAATTCCCCAACGTGCAATTGCTGGTCGACCGCTCGTATGGAACGCGCGTCGTGCAGGCTGTCCTCGACAACCAGGCGGATTTCGGCATCACCCAGCTTCCCGTGCAGGAGAAAAAGCTGCAAGTGGTCAAAATCCATACCGACGAAATCAAACTTCTCGTTCCGTTTGGGCATAAACTGGCGTCCAAACCTTATGTGACGCCGCAGGATCTGATGGGCGAATTGTTGCTGCTGCCTAAGACCGGCACGACGCGCGCCCGGTTGAATGAATGGCTTGACCCAATCGAAGACGAAATGACGATTTCGATGGAGCTCGATTCAACGGAAATGATTAAGCGCTTTGTGATGGCGGATCTGGGGCTGTCATTTCTGGCGGTTTCGCATTGTGCGGAAGAGTTGGCCGCCAAACGCTTGGCGGCTGTCTCGCTCGCCCCCGAACCGATGATCCGGCGTGTGGGACTTATTTACCGCCGGGACAAATCTCTTTCGAAGGCCGCGCTCGGGTTTATTCAGGTTACGCTTGAGAATTCCGGGATGGGCGAAGCGCTGATTGCGGCCGGTCCCCGGCTGCCGAAAGTGGCGGGTTCATAATGATGGAGAACGTACGCATCCGCACATGGAAAAGCTGACGGCAAGAAGCTCAACCATATTCATCGCGACCGGGGAGGCGACACGGGTTTACCGGTCGGTTCGCGAAGTGCCCCCGGAGTTACGCCGGAGGCTGGAAAAGAGCACCAGCGGCACGAATTCGGCAACCATTCTGATTGCGGACAAGCGAGGCCGGGAAGAATTGGTTCGAGCGCTGCAAGGGCTTCCGAGCGAAGTGCAGTCCCGCCTGGCCAATACGTTACGGACAACGCACAAGCGGAAATCGACGGCTGGACCGCGGGTTCCGCCCCGGCGCTGGCGGCCGAGGCTGTGGCTGGAACTGCTGGCTCCCGCAGCCGTCGGCATCATCGTGTGGTTCCTTACGTCAACGCACTGAATCGGCTGAACTAAAGCTTTCCCGCGTTTCTTCGATATGTAGGGTGTGCCAGACACCGAAACTCAGACCCATTCGTCGACGCTGCACATTTCCCAGACTGATCGCACTACCGCCCGGCGATCCATCCTCTGTACTGTCGAGCGGTTTCAAGGCAATCGCTTGCGTATTCTCGCTAGCGAACGAATTGCCGCCGGCACTGCGGTCAGCGTGGAACATGACGATGCGCTGCTGTTGGGTGAAGTCGTGTATGTGGCTGAGCAAACTACATCCTGGGCACTGGAGATTCGGGTGGAGCAGATGTTGAATGGGCTGATGAGCCTGATGGCCCTCCGCGCCCGTCTGCTGGAAGAGACTCCGGCGCCAGCGCCAGTGGCCCAGCCGGTAAGCCGATAGACAATTGCGGTGCGCCAGCGCATTCAGAGGCGCGCCAAAATCTGTTCCAAAACATCCTCGCAATGCTCGACGTAACGGTCGATCAGCGTCGATAACGGGATTGGGCCCGCGATGCCGATGCGGCATGGCATGTTCAATTTTTCCTCCGGGATATGCCGGAGGACATGAATCAATAGGCGGTTCACACAAACCCACAGGTCGACGATGTCCGGCCACGGCAACGCGCTGTATTGTTGGACGGATGTCCACTGCTCTCCCACATAGCCCGGCACGTTGAGTTTTGGCTCGGTCAACGCGCGGGCGAGCCATCCCTGATGCGCCATGGCCCAATCGGCCAAATTGCCCAGCGCTTCTTTCCGCGGCCAGGGTTTCCGTTTCAGAACTTGCATGGCGTCGTGCTCCGAGTAGGCATCGAGTTTGATCGCGCAGTTCAATAGATTTTCCAGCTTCGCAATCGGAGCCTGTAAAGCCGGCGCCGATGGCTCGCGCGTCTCCATCCGCTCGCGTAATCTCAAATTTGCGGCATCCGTCGTTACGCCCCGCCGCACAAGCCTCTGCTTGTGTTCTTTGATTGCGGAATCGATGAGATTTTTGCGATAAGCATCGTACCCGATTCCGTGCTGCCGAAGCAGCCGTGCGGCAAAAGAATCTGGCTCGCGCAGCAGCCCCAGGATAAGGCGCTCTACATCGATAATTCTGCTGGCTAACGCTTGCGATTCTTCGCCGCCGTATGCGAGGACACGCTTCGACTCGTGACTGAGAGGAAGATCGACCGAAGTGGGCGTCGGTTCCTTAGGAGGCGGCGTGCGCTTCGAGATTTCGTTGTGG
Source organism: Bryobacterales bacterium KBS 96 (assembly GCA_000381625.1). Lineage (GTDB taxonomy): Bacteria > Acidobacteriota > Terriglobia > Bryobacterales > Bryobacteraceae > KBS-96. Next base: position 1,535,390 of record KB906767.1, on the reverse strand, counting down.
ATTGCTTGCGCGGTGAGAGACAACCTGCTGGCCAGCCCTTTGTCTTCGTGCAATATGCCAAGTAGCAGATGCTCTGTTTCAATTGTCGGTGAGCCGTAAGTGCTTGCTTCCCGGCGGGCGACGAAGATTGTCCGCCGGGCCTTCTCCGTATAACGTTCAAACATCCGGCTGTTCCTCTCTCGACGGAGCCGATCCCCTGAATGTTAAAACAATAATTAGGGCATGATCAAACGAGGTTTTTGGGCGGCCGCCTTGGCCGCTTTAGCGATGACGTTGCCCGTGGCGGGCGTTTGCCAGGTAGTGTCGAGACCCTATGGGGGTTCCCGCGCGCGCCAGGCTGCCCATCCGCCGCGTAGCTCCAAAGACGCGGACAAACTGCTGGCGACGTTCACCGGCACCATCGCGTCGATCACCAAGAAGGACTTGTTTGTGAAAACCGGCGACGGTAACACGCTCCAGTTTTCGCGTTCCGGCAAGACGGAATTCACCGATGGCTCGAAAAAAATGAAGGCTTCGAATCTCAAATCCGGCCAGCCGGTTTCCGTGCAGGCAAAAGTGAATATCGATGGATCGCTTGCCGCCGTTTCCGTCGCGCTTCAGCATCCGAAGAAGTGAGCGCGTTTGGACAACCGCACAACCCGCGCACTTACGTGCGGCGGCTCCGTTTGCAGGCTGCCTTCACTCAGAGCCGCCTTGCGCAAGCAAGCGGGGTCCGGACAACCGCGCAATCCGCGCGTAAACGACGCAATGCGTCCGAAACTAATCCCGTCTGCTTACTTTCTTCAGTTCTGCTTGCATCGCGAAGAACGCGGGTTTCGGTTGCAGTTGGTCGTCAAACGGCAATGGACGCGCGATGCCCGCGGCTCGCTTTTCCCGATGCCGTAGCCAGGAATCGCGGTCGCTCAATCCCCAGGTCAGCACGGCATCGACATAGCGCTCTTCCAGGATCGTGTGCAAGTAGTCGCGATAGACGCCAGCCACCATCCGGTCCCGCTCTGCCACATCGGGCGGAAAAGATTTGTCGTTAACGTCAAGCTCCGTCACAAAAACGCGAAGGCCCAGTTCGCGAACTTCGCCGAGAAAATGCTGCAATCCGGTGAACGGCCGGTTTCCGTTTAAGTGCGATTGGATGCCGAGCGCTTGAATGGGCGCCTCGTTCCTCCTCAACCAGCGAAGCAGCGCCACGACAGCGTGCCGCTTGGCTTCGTTCCGTGGGCCGTCCTGGGCAAGGCCGTATTCGTTATACGTAAGGGTCGCGCCAGGGTCTGCTTTGGCTGCCGTCTTGAACGCGATTACCAGGTATTCCGGTCCAATCAGGTTCAGCCAGGGCGATCTCCGTAGTCCGTCCGCGCGCATATCTTGCACATCGACTGCTTCATTCACAACGTCCCAGGAGTGAATCTTGCCTTTGAAATGGCGAACAACGGTCTCAATGTGATTCGTCAGCAATTCGCGCGCATTGTCCGGCTTTGCGATCTTGTGAAACCAATCGGGCAATGCTTCGTGCCAGCAGAGATTATGGCCGCGTATCTTGATGCGGTTCTTCTCCGCGAAGGCGACTAGCGCATCGGCCCTGGTGAAATCGAATTTGTCCGGAGCCGGGCGAAGCGCCTTCCACTTCATGTCGTTTTCAGAGACAACGATGGAGCACTGCCGCGCGATCAGTTCCGCGAAGGCCGCCTCGTCGATTTCGCGATAGCTGACCGCCGAACCCACTAACAGACCCGATGGCGCTGCCGCCTGCTTCAGCGACTCCTCCGTACGAGCGCCGGCCGCTTGCAAGGCGATAGCAGCAAAACCTGACGACAGAAACTCCCGGCGTAGCATACGAGCGCTGTTATATCAGACGCACGCCCCATCCCCGGCGTATGCATTGCCGCTGAAATCGCGAGCGGACTTCAGGCGATGGCGCGCGCTTTGAGGACCTGTTTCAGGAACTGGCCCGTATACGACTCTTTCACGCCGGCGATTGCTTCGGGCGGCCCTTGCGCCACAATCATGCCACCCGCCGCGCCGCCTTCCGGTCCCAGGTCGATAATCCAGTCGGCCGCTTTTATCAATTCCAGATTGTGCTCGATCAGTAGGATGCTTCCGCCGTTGTGAATTAGCCGCTCGAACGATTGCAGCAGCTTCGCGATATCGTCGAAATGGAGTCCGGTGGTTGGCTCGTCGAACAGAAACAACGTGCCTTCGCAAGAGGCCTGGGCGAGATGGCCGGCGAGTTTCACGCGCTGGGCTTCGCCACCCGACAAGGTGGTTGCCGATTGACCGAGGCGCAGATAACCGAGACCTACATCCTGCAGCACCTTCAGCCGGTGCGCCAGCCGCGGAGTATCCGCGAAGAAGGAAATTGCCTCGCGCACCGTTAGTTGCAGCACATCATGGATGTTCAAGCCCTTGTAACGAATGTCCAATGTGCTCTGTTTGTAGCGCGTGCCTTTGCATTCTTCGCAGATCAGTTCGACATCGGCAAGGAATTGCATCTCAACCGTTACTGTGCCGTCACCCTGACAGGTATCGCACCTCCCGCCGGGGACGTTAAAGGAGAAATGCCCGGGCGTGTAGCCGCGGCGCTCCGCTTCCGGCGTTGACGCAAACAGGTCGCGTATCTGGTCGAATGCCTTGATGTAAGTCACCGGGTTCGAGCGCGGCGTGCGTCCGATCGGTGACTGATCGACCATCACAACACTTGTCAGCAGGTCCGCTTTCTCAACACGCTTCAGCGCGGCTTTTCGCGCTTCGGTTTCGTTATCGGCTCCTAGCCCACCGGTTCCCTTGCGCTCCTTATTCACCAGGGCATCGAGCGCTTTGAACATGACATCATGAACGAGCGACGATTTGCCCGAGCCCGAAACGCCCGTCACGCACACCAGCATGCCGAGCGGAATATCTACGTCTATATTCTTCAGATTGTTTGCTCGCGCGCCTATAAACCGGATGAGGCGTTTCGGATTGATCTTCCGGCGGTCGAGCACCCGCGCGACGCTCATCTCTCCTCGCAGGTATTTTCCGGTCAGCGATTGCTCGGCCTTCGCCGTGCGCTGGGGTTCCAGAAGTTGCTGGTAGGATCCAGCGAAAGTCACGCGCCCGCCATTCTCCCCGGCTCCCGGACCGAGGTCGAGAATATGATCCGCCGACGCCATCACGTCCGGATCGTGCTCAACCACCACGATCGTATTGCCGAGGTCGCGCAATTCTTCGAGGATATGCACCAGGCGCGCCGTATCGCGGCTGTGTAATCCAATCGAAGGCTCGTCGAGAACATATGTCGCGCCCACGAGCCGCGAACCAAGGCACGTCGCCAACTGAATCCGCTGTGCTTCGCCGCCCGATAGAGTCGCGGAGAGCCGGTCGAGAGTGAGGTACTCCAGTCCGACGTCGTTCAGAAACTTCAAACGCTGGCCGATCTCGATCCGCACGCGTTCGGCGATTTCAGCTTCTTCCGGGCTGAGTTCCAGACGATCGAAGAACTCCCGCGCTTGCGCGATGTTCATTTTCGAGACTTGTGCTATGTTCTTGTCGCCAAGCCGCACGTACAGCGCTTCGGGCCGGAGACGTCCTCCGCGGCAAGCCGGACATTCGGTGTAAGCGCGAAAGCGGCTCATGAACACGCGAACGTGTACTTTGTATTTCTTGCGCTCCACCTCTTCGAAAAACGATTTCACATGCGTGCGCACATATTCGCGTTCCTGTTCGCGTAACTCGGTCCACGCCACGGAAAGTCGCACTTTGCCGCGGGCGCGCGGTTTCACTTCTTCGTCGTAGTACCAGGAATATTGCGGTTTCGTCCATGGATCGACTGCGCCTTCTTCCAGCGACAGCGTCGGGTCCGGCACAATCAGGTCCATGTCGTAATCGACTGTGTTGCCGAACCCCTGACACTTCGGACAGGCTCCGATTGGGCTGTTGAAGCTAAAGAGGGTTGGCTCCGGATGCGTAACAGTAAAGCTGCAAACCTTGCATGAGAACTTTTCGCTGAAATGGAGTGTCTTCGGATCGGCAACGCCGGCCTGTTCGAAGAAAATCTCGCCTGCTTCGCGGTAGCAGATTTCTACAGTGTCGACAATCCGCTGGTGAACGTCGGGCCGGATGACCAGGCGGTCCACAAGCGCGTGAACAGGTTTCGAGAAATCGATGTCGAGCAGCGATTCTGGTGTCGAGAACTCAAATATCTGTCCCGCCTGAAATAAGCGGCTAAACCCTTTCTTCCGCAACTCGAATAGGTGATCGCGGAGCGCCGAGGCGTTTTTTCCCGTGTTAACGGGCGGATTCACAGGAAATAACGCATACCAGCGCGAACCCTCCGGCTCTTGAAGCATGGTTTCGGCAACCTGGTCGACTGTGTCTTTCTGAATGTGTGTGCCGTCGTTTGGGCAGTACGTCCTGCCCGCGCGGGCAAACAGCAACCGCAAAAAATCGTAAAGCTCGGTTGCGGTCGCCACGGTTGACCGGGGGTTGCGAGTCTGGTTCTTCTGCCGGATGGCGACGGGAGGGGCGATGCCGGTGATTTCATCGACATCCGGTTTCTCCATTCGTTCGAGGAACTGGCGCGCATACGCTGAGAGCGATTCAACATACCGGCGCTGACCCTCCGCGTAGACGGTATCAAACACAAGCGACGATTTACCCGATCCGGATATGCCCGTCACCACCGTCATTTTGTCGTGAGGGAGCGAGACGTCAATATTCTTGAGATTATGCACGCGCGCGCCGTGGATCACAATGGCCGGTTCTCCGGCATGCGGCGTCAAAGACGTTACGTTCGTTTCATCGGGCATCACAAATCGGGGAGGCGGAGTGGAAGGACCGCGGACAGGACTTCTTCCCTAGTATAAGATGCAGAGGTTGGGCGTCCTGCCGCTTCCTGAGCGGCTTTCGTTGTGCTTCAGCAAGACCAAATTCTCGAATTCCAAGCCCTTCTTCTGGCCTGGTATCGATCCGCGAAACGCGACCTCCCCTGGCGCAGGTCGCGCGACCCTTACGCGATCTGGGTTTCGGAGATCATGCTGCAGCAGACTCGCGTCGCTGCCGCAATCCCGTACTACGAGCGCTTTCTCGACCGCTTTCCCGATTTCGCGGCTCTCGCCATCGCCCCTGAGAGCGAACTGCTCGCGCATTGGGCAGGGCTCGGCTATTACTACCGCGCGCGTAATCTACAGAAGGCGGCGCGGTCCATAGTCGAAAAGGGAAATTTTCCGAGCACATACGCCGATATTCGCTCCCTTCCCGGAGTTGGCAATTACACGGCTGCCGCGGTCGCAAGCATCGGCTTCGATTTGCCGCATGCTGTGCTGGACGGGAATGTCTTTCGGGTAGTCAGCCGTGTGATGAACGATTTTACGGACATCTCGTTAACCGGCGGCAAACTGCACTTTGCCGAGATTGCCGGACGACTTCTGAACCGTGATTGCCCGGGCGAGCATAATCAAGCCATGATGGAGCTTGGCGCGACCGTTTGCCTGCCGCGAAATCCGCAATGCCTGGTTTGCCCCATCAACGGCCTGTGCGCCGCCAAGGCCGCAGGTGCTCAACAGGACCTGCCCGTCAAGAGCAAAGCGGTTCGCACATTGGAAGAACACCGGACGGTTTTTTGGATTGAGCAACAGGGTCGAGTCCTGTTGTGGCAGCGTGATGCTGCCTCGCGCCTCATGCCCGGTTTTTGGGAATTGCCGGAAGCCGAACAAATCGGCCAACCGGATGTTATCGCCACACTCGGCTCATTTCGTCATTCGATTACATTTCACAGCTACCGCTTCGAGGTGATTCGCGCTGCCACCCCTGGCGGGACGGGTCCGTGCCGCTGGCTCGGCGTGGATGAAATAGCGAAGCTGCCGTTGAGCACGACGGCGCGAAAAGCGCGCCGGATCGTCGCAAAGGCAGGGATTTTACATAGTGTGGCCGCGGCCCCCTAAGCAAACCAAGAGGCCGGCGTCGCGCTCGCGGGATACCATAAATCGTGTCTATCAAGTGCTTGATTCTTGCCTTATTCAGCGTGCTCGTCGCTCATGCCGAGGTACACACTCTTACTCTGCAACAGGCCCTCGATCTAGCTTCCCGCCAGAATCCTGACGTGGCTCTGGCGCGCTTGGACGCGCAACGCGCGGAGCAAAACGTCCGCGTGGCCCGCAATCCTTTCTCTCCCAGACTCTATGCGGGCAGCGGAGCCGCCTATACCTACGGATATCCGAATGCAATTGGAGGCAATGCGCCCAGCATCTTTTCGATTCAGAGCAACATGGCGCTCTTCAACCGCCCCGCCAGCTATCAGGTTGCCGCCGCCCGGGAGAATGCTCGGGGCAGTCAAATTGACGCCCAGACGCAGGCAGATGAAGTTGCTTACCGGACTGCTAATTACTTCCTCGATGCTCAACAGGCGGCGAAAGAACGCGAAGCGGTGGACGGACAGCTTCCGTCCCTGCGGCAGGCCGTGGAAACGATGCAATCCCGCGTGAATGAGGGCGCCGAGCTGCCTGTTGAGAGTAAACGTGCGGCAGTCAATCTCGCTCAAGCCGAGCAACAGCTCGATACCTTCACGGCGGACCAAGATTATGCCGAAATGCTGCTTGCCGTTACACTTGGCTTCCCGGCGAAGGACCGCGTACACCCGGCCAAATCGCAGGAAACATTTCAGCTTCCGGTTGTGCAATCCGAAGATGAATCGATTGACTTGGCATTGAAGAATAGTAAGTCGCTGCGGCGCCTGCAGTCCGCGGTGCTGGCAAAACAAATGGAGATCCGCTCTTATAAATCGGCACGGCTACCGCAGGTGGATCTGGTCGCGCAATATTCTCTTTTCGCGAAGTACGCTTACACGAGCTATTTTCAAAAGTTTCAATACAACAACGCGCAGATCGGAGCTTCATTCACTCTTCCGCTCTTTGTAGGCTCGGGCGTTGGCGGCCAGTATGAGGAAGCCGCCACCGACATGGCAAAGCTCCGGCTGCAGATTAACCAAACGCGGAATCAGATCTCGGTCAACACCCGGCGCAGCTATCAGGAAATGCGGCGCGCTCAGGAGACGCGCGACCTTGCGCGCCAGCAGCTTGATCTTGCACACGACGATCTTTCGGTGCTGCTGGCTCAGTACACGGAGGGGCGAGTGCGGTTGAGCGAGGTTGAGAAAGCCCGGGCGGCTGAAAATGACCGCTGGCTCGCGTTATATGAAACGGAGAATCAGTACGAGCGCGCGAAGCTTGGCGTGCTCCACCAATTGGGAAATTTAATGGCGACGCTGCGGTCGGCGTCGGACGGCGGCGGAGCGGCCCCGGACGGGAATCTCTCGCGTTAAATGGAGCATCTACCACTCGATCGGGAACTTGGCGCTGCAGCCATTGGCGCCGGGAGCGCGCCGGCAATTGAAATTTCCGATCTTCGCAAAGATTACAACGGATTCCTGGCCGTCGATGGGCTGAATTTGACGGTTCCGCAGAGCTGTTTCTTTGGTTTCCTCGGACCGAATGGGGCCGGGAAGACTACCACCATCAGAATGCTAACCGGCTTGGCTATCCCGACCTCCGGAACGATTCGCATACTTGGTTTGCCGATTCCGGAACAGGCCTTCGAAATACGGCGGCGGATCGGAATTGTTCCCGACGATACGCTATTATTCGATCACCTCACCGGGTTTGAATATCTTCAGTTCGTTGGACGCCTGTATGGACTGGCGCGAGCAGTCGCGCAAGAGCGAAGCCAGGAGCTTCTCGACCTATTCGAGCTTGGTTCGGAGCCGCGCAAACTGGTAGGCGAATATTCGAAGGGCATGCGCAAGCGCCTGGCGATGAGTGCGGCGCTGATTCACCGTCCCCAGCTCTTCCTCATGGACGAGCCGTTCGAAGGAGTGGATGCCGTTGGGGCGCGTTTGATGAAAGACATCCTGCTCCAGCAAGTCCACAGTGGAGCAACAGTCTTCCTTACCTCGCATGTTCTCGAAGTGGTGGAACGCCTGTGCGATCGTCTCGCCATCATCAATCGAGGGAAGATCGTTCTGCAGGGCACCTTGCCTGAGCTACGCGCCCAGGCGGAAGAGGGGGCGGGCTCGCTTGAGGACATTTTCGTGCGCGTTATCGGCGCTGAACGCGCCAATTCCGAAACTCTGAGTTGGCTGCAGACTCCATGAACGATCAAATTCGCGCCATCCTGTGGGCCCAATTCCGGACTATTCGGAACTACCTTCCGAGGTCCGGTTGGGGCACAATCCTGACGGCGCTTCTGTCGACGATTTGGTACGGCCTCTTTGCCGCGATAGCCGCTTCAATCGCCCTCAAAATTCCCGGTGTTCCAGTCGCGACTCTGCAACTAGTGTTGCCGCTCGGCCTTCTCGTTGTTCTGCTGTTCTGGCAGATCGTACCGGTGATGACCCTGAGCAGTGGCTGGTCGCTCGAATTGAGCAAACTCCTCGTCTATCCCATCCGCCAGAGTGCTCTCTTTGGGGTGGAAGTTCTACTCCGTCTGACCACAGCGCCCGAAATGATCATCGTGTTGCTGGGCGCCCTGGTTGGGCTGGCCAGGCATCCGGAAATTCCCGCTGCCGCCGCTTTTTGGCTGCTCCTCTATCTGCCGTTCAATCTGTTGCTGTCGCTCGCTATCCGCGAGTGGCTTCTCCGGATGTTCAGACGCAAGCGATTGCGCGAATTGCTGATTGTTGCGATCGTGATCGTGACTGTTCTGCCGAACCTGCTGGTGAACACCAGTTTGGGTCCGAAATTAAAACCCGTATTTATCTCGGTCGGCACGGGGCAGGGCACTCCGTGGCACGAGCTTTCCGTGCTGGCGCTGGGCCAGTTCTCTTTTCAAGCGCTAGCAATATGGATCATCTCGCTAGCGGTTGTCTACATTCTGGCAACGCGGCAATTCGCAAAGATGCTCGACATGGATCGTGCCGCCGCATTTGAAAGCGCGGCACGCGGCGGGCATGGGACACGCCGCTCCCGTTTCGAATGGTTACTGAACTTACCCAACCGGTTGTTTGACGATCCGGTGGCCGCTCTCCTCGAAAAAGAAATGCGCGTTCTTTCGCGCTCGCCGCGTTTCCGCGTCATTTTTGGCATGGCATGCTTTTTCAGCGCCTTGGTCTTCTTTCCCCTTGCTTTTGGCCGGCAACGCAGCACTTTCATGGAGGGCAATTACCTGCCCGTCATCAATACGTACGGCCTGCTGATTCTGGGAGAAGTTCTGCTGTGGAATGTTTTCGGGTTCGATCGGAAGGCCGCGCAGATTTATTTTGTGGCTCCCGTGCCATTTGAAACAGTGCTGCGGGCCAAGAACCTCGCCGCGCTTGCCGCAATTGTGTTGATGACGTTATTTACAACGACGCTCGGCTACGCTTTGCATGCTCATATCACTCCTGCCGGTGTTCTTGGCGCCTTTTTCTTGACACTGATTTTGACGCTGTTTTTGCTTGCGTGCGGCAATCTCACATCCGTGATCATCCCTCGGGCGATCGATCCGAACCAGGCGTTCCGGAATCAAAACGCGGGCAAAGCGACGCTCTGGCTCCTGGTCTGTTTCATGGTGATGGCCATTCCGGTTGGCCTTGCCTTTCTGGCAAAATGGGCCTTCAACAGCGATTCGGCGTTTCTGGCGATTCTTTGTGTCGACCTGATCGTTGGGCTGATCGTCTACAAAATAGCGACCGAGAGCGCCGTGGCGCGCGTGGAAAGCGGGAGGGAGCAGTTTTTGGACGCGCTATCTAAAGGAAAGGAATTGGTCGGGCAATAGGAGGCCGTCCGCCGCGATGACCCGGCGCGGCGGTTATGCTTATTAACAGTGGATCTCGAAAAAGCAATACTGCGCAAAACCGGCGAAGCGATCGGCCGCTATCGCATGATCCGCGACGGCGACCGCGTGGCGGTTGGCCTGTCCGGCGGCAAAGATTCCGTCACGCTGCTGGAAGCGCTGATTCGCCTTCAGAAAAAGGCGCCAATCGATTTTTCCGTATGTGCCTTCACGGTGGAGCAGGGCAAGTTTCTTGCTCCGATTCATCCGTTTCGTGGCTATCTGGAACAGCGTGGCGTGGATTGGACGTATGTCCAGGATGGGCCGTCGCTTCGGTTGCTCGAAGATCAGCCCGATCATGGATGCGACCTGTGCAGCCGGTTTCGCCGCCGCGCGGTCTATCAGATTGCGCGTAAGCTTGGCGCGAACGTCATCGCGTTTGGGCATACCGCGGACGATTTCTGTGAAGCGTTTCTGCGCAACGCGATGTTCACCGGCCGCCTGAGTGCTCTGCCGCCCATCGCCTACTCGCGAAAACGCGATTTCCGCCTGATCCGCCCTCTCCTGTACGTGACCGAAGACCTGACGCGGGCCTTTGCCGAACGCCTCGGGGCGCCCGTCATTCCGTGCGGCTGTTCGCAGAAAACGGGAACGGTTCGCGGTACGCTGCGCGACATCGTTTCCGAATTAGAGCGCGACCATCCTCATCTGAAAGAGACGCTGCTTTCGGCAATGAGCAAAATCGAAACCGGACGCCTGCTCGATACGCGCTTTCTCGATCTGGATGGCGTAACGGAAGAAACCGGGTTTTTTCCCGACACAGAGCTTGTGCAACTCGGAGCGTAGGGCTAGATTCCCGCCGGTCCGTCCAAACTCCGCCATAGATACCACGTCGCAATCGAACAATACGGATGCCAGGGTTCGCTGATCCGTAGCAGATCCGCCAGTTTCGGCGTCTCGGGCAGATTGTACGCGCGATGGATGGCGTTGCGGACACCCAGGTCGGCGTGCGGAAACACATTTGGCCGTTCCAGCGCAAACATCAGAAACATTTGCACCGTCCACACACCGATACCTTTCACTTGCGTCAGATGCTCAATTACCTCTTCGTCGGTAAGAGTGACGAGTCTCCGGAAATTCAGCTTTCGCGATGCAACTTTCTCGGCCAGATCGCGAATGTAAGCAGTTTTTTGTGTGGAGAGGCCGCACGCACGCAATTCTTCGGGCGTTAGCCGCAACACGGCATTGGCTGTGAATCGACTACCGACTGCCCGATGCACTTTCGCGAGAATGCTCGCAGCCGCCTTCCCGCTAACCTGCTGATAAACGATGGATCGGACCAGGGTTTCAAACGTGGGCTCCCGCAGTTGTAAACGATATGGTCCGACGCGGTTGATGATGCCGGCAAGAATCGGGTCCGCGGCCTTCAGATGGCGGATGGCAGCTCGCATGTGGTGTTACTCATATAAAGTAATTGTTCGGGGCATCTGCTTTCAATATAGGGGCAGCAACGCCGCTCACTTGCCCGGCGAACTGCCGCTAATCCGCACGTTCTTGAAATCTCCTGTCTCGTCGAACGACCCAAGCCCCACTTTCCCTGAAGTCAGGCTCAAGTCCACGGCATGCAGCGCCGGAATCGCCCGGCCGTCCACGGTCACCTGAACGGCTCCGGATTTCGCGCTGTGCGTTAGCTGGACATGGTACCAACGCCCGCTTGCCGGGAACGCCGCGGGGCCTTCCGGGGAACTGATACGTACACGTTCACCGTCATAAACATGAAAGATGCCGTTATGGTGCGATTCTTTGGCTCCGGTGTCGATCGAAAGGTGAGCGTAGTTGAAATGCGCAGGATCGCGATAGCAGAACACAATCATCAAGGAGCGGTCGTGCGGCCGTACATCCGCTTCCACCATCACGTCGCCGTAATTCTTCGTCTCGGCGATGGCAAATTGGATCGGGCGTCTGGGCCCAGGAAGCGGTTCTCTGGGCGTGACGAGATGCAACACTTGCGCGCCGCCTTCCTTGTCCACTTTCCAATCGGACGGATTGCGAACGCTCCATTTGTATCCAAATACTTCGAGCGTATTGGCCGCGAACAGCAACGACGCGGCAAGGAGAAGGCCGGCAAGAACTCTCATTCTGTTATGCTAGCCGACCGCCAAGTCCCGTTCGTGGAACCGCCGTTTTCGCTCGTAGTCTCGCCAGTGGAGCCGCTGTCGTCCCGTCGTCGTCAACTTAACAGGAGCGTCATTCGTTTTCCAAAATATGTCTCGATTGAATTTCATCCATTTGATTCTCTTCTCGCTCTTTTGCTCCAGCATCCCGCTCGCACGATCGCAAGAGGTTCAGATCCGAACGCCATACGTAGCCACTCCATCCGATATCGTGAACGCAATGCTGAAACTCGCGGACGCGAGGAAGAGCGATATTGTCTACGATCTGGGCTGTGGCGATGGCCGCATCGTGATTGCCGCGGCCAAGGAGTACGGCGCGCGCGGCGTCGGCATCGACATCAATCCTCAGCGCATCGATGAGGCGAATCAAAATGCGAAACGCGAGCACGTCGCAAATCTTGTAAATTTCCACATTGGCGACGTGTTCGAATCCGATGTTCGTCAGGCCACTATCGTCGCGCTGTATATGCTGTCCGATGTCAACGTGAAGCTGCGGCCGAAACTGATGCATGAACTCAAGCCGGGAGCGCGGATTGTGACACATGGCTTCGGGATGGGCAACTGGCAGCCGAACAGGGTCGAGGAAGTTGACGGCGAAAAAGTCTATCTTTGGGTTTTGCCTGCCGGGAACAAACTTTCGGCGTCGGTCGAACCGATTCTTTTGAATCGCTCATCATTCAAATAGCGCTCTCTTCGGCAGTTCGATATCCTGCAAAAGGATGAAAAGCCGAGTAGCGATTTTTGGAAGCGGTGGGCAACTTGGAGTTGAACTATGCCGCGAGTTTGGACATCGGGGATGGGAGGTTGTTCGCTTCGACCGTCAGTCGCTCGACATCGCCGATGCATGCCTCGTTGAAACCGCCATCGCCAAAGCCGATCCCGCGCTGGTGATTAATTCGGCGGCTTATAACCAGGTGGACGTGGCGGAAAAAGAGCCGCTGGCGGCCTTTCAGGCGAATGCGCTGGCGGTCCGCAACTTGGCCATGGCGTGCCGTCAGGCCGACGCGCAACTGGTCCAGTTCTCCACCGATTACGTTTTCGACGGGACGAAGGGATCGCCCTATGTGGAAACCGATCCGACGCATCCGCTCGGCGCCTATGCCGTGTCGAAACTCAGTGGCGAGCTATACGCGCAGGCCTACCTGGATAAACCGCTCATCATTCGCACGTCGGGCGTGTTCGGACCCGGCGGACTGTTTACGCCGCGTGGGAATTTTGTTGAGTTGATGCTGCGCCTGGCTGGCAACGGCTCACCCATTCGCGTCGTTGAAGATCACGTCGCATCGCCTACCTACGCTCCGTTGCTCGCCGAGCGAACCGCGGAGCTACTCGAAAAAAACTGCACCGGCGTATTCCATATCGGCGGAGGTCAGCCGATCTCTTGGCACGAATATGCGCGCTTGATTTTCGAACTTGCCGGCGTGAATCCCGAGTTAAAGCCCACCAATGAACGCGAGTACCGGACCGCCGCGCGCCGGCCGAGATTCTCGGCTCTATCGAACAGCAAAATGGAGAGCCATGGCGTAACTCCCATGCCGCCTCTGCGCGAAGCCGTCGCCATGTATCTGGCGGCTCGGAAGAGCGTTACCCCGCATCGTTCGGAGTAGCGTAATAGCCCTTTCGCGCCTGCACTACGTCGTCTTTGTCGGCGGTTTTGATCTCGATTTTTCGATAGCTGCCGTCGCGCTCGGGCTTTGTCGATCGGTAGCCAATAGAATATTGGCTGCGCATTTCATCCTGAATCTCTTTGAAGACTTCCTGTAGCGTGTGATTCTTTTTGACGGTGAACACGCGGCCGCCTGTTTCATCGGACATCTTTCGGAGGCCGGACTCATCGCCGCCGCCGAAACCGCCATATTGGCGATAGAACCACGGATCAACGTAATAGATGCTGTAGATGATTGCGTTCGCGCGCTGTGCGCTTTCCGTTGCCTGGTTGCGTGAATAGTAACTTCCCTGGTCTTCGCCATCCGTGATCAGCACGACTGCTTTGCGTCCCACTTCGGATTTCAGCTTTTCATTGGCGGCCAGATAGATGGCGTCGTATAGCAGCGTGCCTTTGGGGTTGCCGGATGTCGGAATTGGCCCGGGATTCGTGTTGGGCAGAGGACTCCGGCCCATCATCGGCCCTCCAACCTCGTCGCCTCGCATCTGTCCTAGAGCCGCTCGAAGGAGGTGGGGCGAACTGGTGTAGTCCTGAAGCAGTTCCGTGTCCTTGCCGAACGTGATCAGGAACGCTTCGTCCTTGGGACGAATGACGCTGCCGAAGAAAGCAGATGCCGCGTCACGCTCAATCTCAATCAGATTCATTTGGCTGGCGCTGACGTCGACCAGCAGACCGAGAGTTAATGGCAAGTCAGTGTCGCGGCTGAAGCGCTCGATTGTCTGCTGTTTGCCGTCTTCAAAGACCGTGAAATCATCTTTAGTCAGATTAGGGACCAGCTCGCCGCCGTGCTTTTTATGGACGGTAAACAGAATGTTGACCAGATCGACATTGACGCGAATAACAGGCGAAGAATCCTCTCCCGGTCCTGGACCGCTCTGATTCTGATCCGGCTGCTGCCGGGCCAGCAACGAGCGACCCCCGAGGAGCGCGGCTAACGTCAACGCACAATCGCGGCGGGTCATTGCTTCAGTTGTATCCCTTGGAGAGTGGGATGTATGCGGGAGTGATCGTGTTTCAGTTACTCGCACCCGGTTTCAATGCAGCGCCATTCTCCTTCGACGAGAACGCGGCTTGACGGAAACAACTCGGTAAAGACCGGTAGTTCGTCTTCGGTAAAACCAGTCAGGATCAGCCGGCCATTGCGCTTCGTGAGTCGTTGCAAGTCTTCGAGAATTGCCAGCAGCACGGTTCCGCTGATGTTTGCGACCGTTACATCCGCCCAGGCGGTTCGAATGGCGGATGCCGAACCCGCCGCGAGGAGCGCCTGCAGACCATTCAGATTGAAGTTCTCGCGAGCCGCCGCGAGCACGCTTTCATTGGGATCTGCGGCGATAACGGAACTGGCGCCCAATTGCCGTGCGGCAATCGCGAGCATGCCGGACCCGGTCCCGATATCCGCGACGCGGCATCCTGGGAATACGGTGCTCTCCAGTGCTTCAAGAGCCAAGCGCGTACAAGCGTGCTCGCCCGTGCCGCAGGCAAGCCCGGGATTATGGAGTAGCCGGATGCGGCCGGCAGGAGCCGGTTCGTCGCGCCACACCGGGCAGAGGAAGAAGCGCTTTCCTGCAAGGCGCCCTGGCCACGCGTCGCGTGTGTACTGAACCCAATCGGTGTCGTGCTCAATTCGCCATGCCGGCGTGTACGCAGCGAATCGGCCTAGCAATTGCTGCCGCAAGGCGTTCGAGGGGAAGCCTGCAATTAGGTGCACGAATTCGCCGGCCGGCTCTTCGCGAATGCCGGCCGTTCCCGCTTCCCATAGATCGGCGACAATTAAGTCGGAATCCTCGGGTTTACAGGTCAGTTCCAGAGAATACATGGTGCAACACCGAACCGCGTATCCTGGCTAGCACCGAACCGCGACGGTGAAAGAGCGGACGTCCCTATCGCCTTGTGCCGCACGCCCATGAGTACTCGTTTTCACCGCACGGCGCAAATGCGCCGGATCCGCGTGGCTCGGCCGGTTTGCTCATCTACCTCAACTACGGCGCCGTGGAGTTCCACGCCAGTCTTTGATGCTTCCATGCGCGCAGGAAGTCCGGTGAGAAAGCGGCGCAGAATAATATCTTTATCGACGCCAATCACAGACTCGTACGGACCAGTCATGCCCGCATCAGTCTGATAGGCCATGCCGCCCGCCAGGATGCGCGTATCCGCCGTTGGAATGTGGGTGTGTGTACCCAGCATCGCGCTGACCCGCCCATCCAGGTGCCAGCCCATCGCCATTTTCTCGCTGGTCAGTTCGGCATGGAAGTCAACGAAGCGCACCTTGATCGTAGGATCGAGCGAACTAAGAATAGCATCCGCTTTTCGAAACGGACAGTCGATGTTCGCCATCATCGCGCGCCCCTGCAGATTGACTACCGCGTAAGGGACGCCCGCCGCGGTTTCTCCCGTAAAGATTCCGCTGCCCGGCAGGCCGTCGGGATAGTTTGCGGGACGAAGCAATCGGGGCTGGCGGGAGAAGTGATCGTAGATCTCCCTTTTATCGAAGCTGTGATTGCCGCCCGTTAGTACATGAAGGCCAAGCGCCAGTAACTCTTCCGCTATTAGCGGGGTGATGCCGAACCCTCCGGCGCTATTTTCCGCGTTGGCGATGGCGAGATCGATCTTGTGCTCGCTGAGGAGATCTGGAAGATGTTCGGCGACAATGCTGCGTCCGGCTGAGGCGAAGATGTCGCCGATGAATAGAATGTTCATCGGATACGGGCGAGTGGACGCGAATCCAGCGAGAGTAGCCGGCCCGATCTCCTTTATTGACCCCAAGAGGACAAGGGGCGGAGTCCCCCGGACGCCTTTAGGCTTCTCCTTTTTACATCTTTCGATGCCGGAGCCTGCTCACCGGCGCTTAGACCGAGTCGGACCCCAGTAAATTGAGTATCGGATCAATTTTAGGGAAACCGGGACAGCAACTCTCGCAAGAAACGCTTGAGCCTAGATTACCAGAAGGGCGCGCCGTTACCTAGCGTTTTTGCCGCCGCGTACTTTCAAATCAACGGCGCTGCAATTTGACCCGATCGATCACTTCGAAGTTGACGTAGTGCGCCGGGCTGACCGATTCTCCACGGTGAATGCGGGTCATCAAATCGATCAACTCCCGTCCGTAGCGATCCGCGAAGAAACCGATGGTTGCAAGATACGGAGAATCCGGCTCGCTAATTTCGCGCAACGCCTCCTGATCGCCATCATGTCCTACAATAGCCGCGGTTTTACAGATCCTGCTTGCCTTTAGGGCCGCGGCGGCGCCTAGCGCGCTGTGGTCCGAAACGGCGGATACCAAAACATGCGTTGCCTTAGGGTTGCGGCGCAGGAAGTTGACCGTTGCCTGGCGGGACGCTTCGAAGCGGCCGCCGCCATCGAGCCAGTGTTGCTGGCCGGGTGGTATGGCGCCCAGAAACTGTTCAATGCCATGGAGCACGCCTAGCATCCGCGAGTGCAAGGCCTGCCCCCCTTGCGGGACATCGAGCAGGACGACTGCATCGACTTGGGAATTCCAATGAGAGGCCGCATGACGCCCCAGCGTTTCGCCGGCCGCCAGCCCCGCCTTATAGTTATCGACTCCGAAAAAGATTGCGCCCGGTTGCGGAATATGAATCGCTATTGTCTTTATGCGCGCCTCTCCGAAAATGTTGGCAAGGACCGGCGCCACTTTTTCGTACCGCTGAAACTCGATCGCGAAATCGATGTCCTTGCCGACCATCTCGCGGGCATTCCGGATCGCGGTATGAGGATCGCCTTCGTTATCGGAGACGACCAGTTCGCAGCCCGCCTCTTCAGCGGCGCGCCGCAGACTCAGGCCGACCGCAACGGAGAAGGGAATCTCGCTCGACAATCCGGCATACCCGACGCGCAGTTTCTTACGATTCCAGCTAAGCCGGTACCGTTTGTCGGGCTCGATCCTCGTTAAATAGCCGCGCCGCACTAGCGTTTGCACAATTCGGAATGCGCTTGCATGCGGCACGCGCGTCCGGCAGATGATCTGTTCTAGTGTCAATTCCTCACGATGTGTGGAGAATAGCTCCAGCACATCCAGGGCTTTCGACACCATGGGGATGACGTACTTCGAGGAATCGTTGGAATCCAAAGAATACCTCCCTTTATAAAAAAAAGGCCGGGGGTGGTGCACGTCCCCCGGCATGAGCTTCACATCGTTATACGAGGCGTGTCTCGCCCTCGTTCACCTAGAATTCCAGCTTCAACCCGAGCTGGATGTTTCGCGGCGGGTAAGCGCTCGTGATCGTACCGAACGCGTTGCTGGTTACCGTGGTGTTTAGGCTGGTGAAGTTGGCGATGTTGAATGCATTGAAGAAATCGCCCTGCAAACGCAGGTTGAAACGTTCCGTTAGCGCAAAGCGTTTGGTCATCGAAAGATCGTAGGACTGTAATCCTGGAGCTTCCACAATGCCCGTTCCGGAGGTGCCCCAGCGCCCGTCCGGAGCGGTCTGGAACGCGGCCGTGTTAATCCAGTTGTTGATATTACGTTGACCGGAGGGAACCAGCACCGGGCCCGAGATGTAGTCGGAACGGCGGGTGCCTTCGGCCGTAGAGCCGGTGACCGAGAAATATGGGCCCGTCTGCAGACGGATAATGCCGCTGAGCTGCCAACCGCCGGCCGTCGAACGAACGAACCCATTCCGGTTCTGAAGCATCGGCAACTGCCAGACAAATGTTCCGAAGAAGGCATGCCGCCGGTCGAAACTGGTCGGGCCGTAGTTGAAGTGCCGGTTGAGGTAATCGTCCGGGTTGTCACCTTCGCCGCTGGCATCGCCCAAGGACTTCGACCAGGTGTAGCCCGCTGTTGCGGTTACGGCGCCGGTACGCTTCGAAACGAACACCTGCAACGCATGATAGTTGGAGGTCGAATCGCTCAGATATTGGCGGATGGACGTGTAGCCTGCATACGGATTGAAAAAGTTGGTGTTGATTGATGGGTTCGCGGCTACTTGTCCGAGGTCGGCGAAATTGATGTTCGGTTGGCGAAGCAGATGCCGTCCGAAATTGCCGACATAGCTGGTCTCGAGGAATAGGCCTTTGGGCAATTCGCGTTGCACGCCGAAACTGAATTGCTCGTTATAGGAGAACTTCAGATCCGGCTCGATCGCGCTGATGCTGCCGATTGGCGAGGCGCCGATCGCACCGCCGGCTGGATTCGAAAGATTCCCGTTGTCGCGTTCGGAAATCAATAGAATGGGGGGCAAGTTCACCTGCGAGAACGTCACGTTGCCTTCGGGGCGGTTATAGAAAATGCCGAAGCCGCCGCGCAGAACGGTTTTTGAATCGGCGGAATAGGCAAATCCGATGCGTGGCGCGAACAGGTTCGCGGAGGCGGAAAGGCCCCGCGGTGCGCCCGCCGGGATGGATTCGAAGAACGGAGTGGTTGACCCCGGAACACGGCCTTCCTGGTCCGTTGGCACGCCGTTACCCGCGCGGATCAATCCGTTGTACAGGTCGCCCGAGCCGGGGACCACCAGCCCGCCGGTCGTGATTGTGACCGCCTGAGCCGGATCGTACAGCGCGGGAACGAAGTTGGCCATGTTATTCGCCTGCGTGTACATGGGTTGCATGTATTGATAGCGAACACCAAGCTCCAGGCTTAGTTTGCTATTGACTTTCCAACTGTCTTGCACAAATGCCTCAGGCTGCGAGAAGCGGAAAAACCCAATTGGGTCGGCGCTTGCTTCGTTATAGGTTCGGAAATTCCCAAGCAGCGCGTCGGCCAAAGCATTGCCGGTCGTATTGGGGTTACCCTTGGTGTCGAAGCTGAGATCGCCCGTGTAGGCCGGCCGGCCGTTCTGGTCGACACGGTCGCGAATATACACGAAGCCCGCCTTGAGGATGTGGTTTCCGATCACGAAAGAGATGTTGTCGGAAAACTGGATGTCAGTGGTCGGCGATAACAATGCGAACGCTGGGCCCTTGAAGTTTGAAAACCCGGTAATCGCCACGTTTGGAATGCCGTTATCGTATTGGCCTCCCTGGTAGAGCTGAGGAAATTGGAAGCCGTAGGTGCTTCGCTCCCAGGTATTGCCGTAAGGCGGAATGTGTTGCGAGGCCCAGCTTGCGTTGACGCGAACCTCGTTGACGATGCGCGGCGTGGGCAGCCAGGTTTCCGCAATCAGGAAACTCTCACCAGGTCGATTGCGGACTGTTGGGGTCGTCGGAAGATTTGAGCCGGAGAAAGTGCCGAACGGATCGATCAATTGGTTATAGTCCTGGATCCAGCGGCCATACACCATATTTTTATCGTTGATCCTGTAGTCGAGCCGCACGATGTCCTCGCGATAGTTCAGCGGATTGCTCGGTTCGAGAGTGGCGTTGTTCGAAACCGCTGCGTCGTTGAACGAGGTCGCCTGTGCGGACATGAGGCTGTAGACGTTTCCTATAGCCCGCCCATCCGGCGTAATCATCGAGGAGATATTGTTTCCGGGAATCGGGTTTTTAGTGCCCGGATAAAAAAGTTGCTTCTGTCCCGCGAAATTGCCGGCCAATTCCGCCGAACTTGGCACAGTGACGCGGGACGGTTGCGCGTTCTGGCGCAGCCGCTTCCATTCTTCTCCGACAAAGAAGAACAGTTTGTCCTTCTTAATCGGTCCGCCCAAATCGTAGCCGAAATCGTTGAACCGGAGCGCTGTCTTCTGTGGTGAGAAGAAGTTGCGGGCATCCAAAGCGTCGTTCCGGAAATACTCGAACGCCGCGCCATGGAACTGATTCGTTCCATTCTTAGTGACAACGTTGAAGGCCGGACCAGATGCGCGTCCGTATTCCGCCGAGAAGTTCGATGTCTGCACCTTCACTTCCTGAATGAAATCCGGGCTGACGTTATTCATCAGGCTGCCATTGCTGCCGGCAACGAGATTGAACGCGCCGTCGACCGTCAGGTTGTTCGAATCGGCGCGATTACCGTTTATCGTTTGGTTCGTTGCGCTCAGACTGGTCGTCGTACTGAACTGATCGGGGTTGGTGACAATGGCTCCCGGAACCAGCGTCATTAACTGCGTATAAGTTCGCCCGTTCAACGCCAGGTTGTTGACCTGCTTGCTGTCGATTACTCGGGATACTTCGCCCGAAACAGTATTGAGCGTTTCGCCCTGACTGGCGACAACTTCGATCGATTGCGAGACATTGCCGACCTGGAGCTTGAAATTGGCTGTCAGACGGCCGTCCGCAACCAGGTCCATGCCTGTCCGCTGTTGCCGCTGAAAGCCTTCCTGATTCACTTCGACGGTATATGTGCCGATGGCCAGGTTTGTCGCGACGTAAAAACCATTGCTGTCGGTTGTGACGTCACGTGTGGCCTGCGTATCGACGTTTGTGATGGTTACTTTGGCCCCGGAGATGGCTGCGCCGGTCGGGTCCGTGATTGATCCTGAAATTCGGCCAAAACTTGTCTGAGCTGCGAGCGGCAGGCACAAGACTGCCAGCAGGCACACGGCAAAGCCGAGGCGGTAATAAAGACGTGAGACTAACATTGTCCCCTCCCACGGGATTGAATGAGTTTCTAGTTCAATACAGAACTACAGTTCAATCAATTTTTCTGAAAAAGTATACCATCGCCGGCGAGGAGATTTTGCTTAACGGCGCTCGCGGAAATAGCGCCAAAAGACGTTTGCCACGGCGAGCGCCGGCACGGTGAGCAGAAAGCCGATGGGACCGAAAAGGAGGCTCGCGGCGATGAGAGCAAAGAAGACCACCAGCGGCCGCAATCCGAGGGGCCTGCCCAGGATGCGCGGCGTCAGCCAGAATCCTTCGATTCCCTGAATTACAACCCACACGCCCAGCACGATCAGCAAGTGAGTTAAATTGCCGTCGAACAACGCGCTCATTGTGCCCGCAATCGTGAGCGCAATCAGCGAACCGAAGTGTGGCACCGCATAACAAAGCCCTGCGAGAATTGCGACCAGAGGCCACACCGGCACGCGCGCGGCGGCAAACCCGATCGCATATAGCATTATCAAAATGCCGATGATGATTGCCTGGCCCCGTATAAAGAGGCCCAACACGCGCACCGATTCACGAAATGGATTGTCAACGGGCCGCTGACGCATGGGGACTCCCATGTCTCCAGCGTAGCGGCAACGGGCTACGCCTGTGCGCTCACTCCGAACACTTTCTCGGTATAAATACGGCTAAGCCGCAGGTCCTCTTCAAGAGACCGCGTCACAACCGTGTTCGGACGATAGGCGAGTTCAACGACGATCAGCGGCTTCAGACCGGATTGTTTGAAATATGCCGCAATCTTCCTGTAATCGACATCCCCGTCTTCCACTGCTTCTAGCCATAGCTTGTCTTTCGAGTTCCGAACATGAATCTCGGCGACGCGCGCGCCCGCCTCGTGCAGCAGCGCCAATGGGTGTTGTCCGCCCTGATGAACCCAATCGAGATCCATGCAGAGCGAAACATATTTCGGATCGGTATGGTGCAGGATATAGCGCCATTCCCGGGCGTTATCCACCATTTCCGGCGTATGATGATGAACCCTAAGCTGAAATCCCTTAGCGCGAAGGGCGCGCCCCATGCGGTCCAACGATTTCGTTTCGACCTTCAGTTCAGCGTCCGACTTTTCGGCGCCTCCCGGCCTGGGATCCGGGTTATTCACGACGGCTTTGCAGCCGAAAGGTTTGCAGATCGCTCCGATCTCGAGCGCGTGCTGGATGGTCTTATCGGCCAGTGCGGTCTCGTGCATTGCGCCGCCGACGTATACCGAGGGCATCGACAGGCCATTGGATCGCAGCAGGGCGAGTGTCCGGTCTCGAAATTCCGGAGCGAAGAATTCCTGGTTTAATTCGATATTCCGGAAACCCGCTTTGCGCGTCATGCCTAACACTTCGTCGAGGACGTCACCTAGCTTCTTGTGCTGGCGAGCCGCGTATTGTTGAAAAATATAAGCCTCGACAGACAGGCGCGATGAGCTTGGCGCCGCGCCTGAAAGTAGGGCGCACGACCCGGCGACGAGCAACTCGCGGCGATTCAACAGCACAACTCTCTTCTTAGCAGCCGGAAGCTTCATCGGATAAAATCCTCCATCGCAAATCTGGAACGCGCTTTGAAGAGCATAGTTTACTCCCGCGCAGTTTCTATCCGGCGGCGTTCTGTATCTTGCCGGTGAGTGTGCCACCATGTCCCGGCCAGCGTTGCCGCGATGATGATGCCTCCGCCGGCCAGCGCGGGTACGCCCGGTTGTTCGCCTTGGATTAGCCATGTCCAGACTGGGTTGAACACGGGTTCGATCAGCAGCAGAGTCGCTGCTTCAAGGCCGGGGACGTGGCGGATCGACCGGGTCAGCGCCAGATACGCGAGGCCGACCTGGAAAATGCCGAGGTAGAGCAGAACGGCCCAATCGGCGGCGTTCGAATGCGCGACCGGCAACGCTTGTCGCAAGCAGACGGCTAATGCGATGCAGTTGCCTACGATCACCGTGCCGGCGGCGGATTCAGCATACCGCGTTCGCTTGGACAGCCATCGCAGTCCGGTCAGCGTGATTGCCCACGTCAGACCCGAGCCTAATGCAAGGACGTTTCCGCGTGCCGGGTCCGGCGCCGTTTTCGCGAATCCCGGTGAACCGACAAGCAGTAGCAAAGCGCCTGCGGCTACCGCCGAAATCACGGCGATGTCCGCCCGGCGAATCGGTTCCCGTAGCACGAGCGGTCCGAGCAGGAGGAGGTAAAGCGGCGCCGTGGACTGCAGGAATATCGCGTTCGCCGACGTAGTCGACCTGTTGGCAAGGACGAAGAGAATCAGCGTCGCGGCGTAGGCGGCGCCGATAAACAAGTTGCGCCACGTCCAGCAACCCCGAGCCTCAGGAAGAAACACCCAGAGGGCAATGGCGGCGATTCCCGACCGGAATCCCGCAATCTGCCAGCCTGATAACGAGCACGCCTTGATCGCGGCCCCGCCTGTCGAAAAGAGAAACGCGGCCGCAAACAGTAGCAGCCGGTTGATCGTTTTCGACGAACTCGCCTCGGAAGCCAAGCTTCAACGGTAACCCGGGCGCCACTGCGATTACGATGGTTAAACAACGTATGCGGAAACATTTCCTATCGCTGGTGTTTTTGGCCGTTGCGCCACTACCGGCTTCTCCCGCCAACGTCGTCTTCGGCCGGAGAGTCTACGCGGCGAGCGGGCGCACGTATCAGCAGATCTGGCGCCTCGACACGACGACTCGAAAAACCGCGCCGCTTACTTCCAGCGCCCGGCGGCACGTTCAGCCGTCCTGTTCACCGGATGCGCAGCGAATCTGGTTCCTTTCGGGCGCTTTCGGAGACGAACTGAACACCGAACTGTGGTGGTTCGATCCCCGGACGAAAGAGGAAAAACTCGCGCTCACCTTTAAAAGCGGAATTTCGCGGCTGCTGGGAGGCAGTGGGACGCAGGCCTTCTTCACTGCTTATGACGGGCAAGAGACGAACTTATATAGCTGGAATGGGTCGTTGAAGAAGCTCATCGCGATTGACGCATCTTCCGACAATCCCGCCGCGCTCTCGCCCGATACGCGCACGCTTGCGGTGCAGACCGAACCCGATTCGGTCACCATGGTGGATGCAACTGGCGCACACGGACGGAAAGTGGCGCATTGCGCGGCTCCGGCCTGGTCCCCGGATGGGCGTATGCTCGCCTGTGCAGCAGGCCGAGTCATTCGGCTGGTGAATCTGACGACGGGAATTGAAGAATCGCGCACGGAATTTCTGGAGCGCTCGACGCCGCCCTCGGTTGCCGCCATCTCACCCGGTTCGAAGGAGTTGTTGGTGAAGACAGTTGGCGCCAGCAGCAACAGCACGTCTCCACAATCGGATTACTGGACGCTCGACGTCGCACATGCGAAGTGGACGTTTATGGGGTCAGGCCAGTCTGGAATACTTGCGCCCGGACTGGGTGTGCTGCTGATCACGCCCCGTGACCTCGCTTCCGTGGGCTCCCGGCGCGACTGGGTATCGCAGATGCTTGCTGTCGATCCCGTAACGCACGCCCAGACGCCCATCGCCGAAGGGACGGCCAGCAATGTAGAGCCGTCATTGTGCTCGCCCAATATGCACGTATCAAGCCACACGAACGCCCC
Source organism: Bryobacterales bacterium KBS 96 (assembly GCA_000381625.1). Lineage (GTDB taxonomy): Bacteria > Acidobacteriota > Terriglobia > Bryobacterales > Bryobacteraceae > KBS-96. Next base: position 1,510,786 of record KB906767.1, on the reverse strand, counting down.
CCGGAAGAAGCATTCTCCGCGCCGCCGCTGATCGGCCGCTACCGGGGCATCTCCGCTTTGCATGCCAGCCACATTCAGAAATTGGCTGCCGAAGGCCATTTGCAGATATCGCAGTTTGACCGGACCGATCTGGTCGAAATCAAGCATCCGGATTTTCCCGGCGAACGCCTGATTGCGTGCTTTAATCCGCTGCTGGCCGAGGAGCGTGCGCGCAAAAGACCCGACCTGTTAGCGGGCCGGGAGTTACTTTCTGAAATTCTGTGTGTAGGTGTCGCGGGGCAAGCCCGATTTGATAGCCCGCTGGCGCAATCGATTTGCGGAATCGCGGTCCATCCATCCGCCGATTGCGACCAGATAGGGAGAATCGCCACCGCTCGGCGAAAACACCTCCGCTTGCAACCCCGGCCGTTTGCTGTTGATGATGTGAGCGCGTTGTCGGGCGTCCGCCTCGCGAGCATAGGTGTAGATCACCACGCGCCAGTCCGAGACCGCGTTCGGAGGCGCCGCCGCGCCGGTTGGAGAAGCTACGCGCGATTGCGCGGACGCAACCGGGGCAGGTCTCCCGGAGGGCGCCGCCGCGTGAGGGGTCTCGGGCGTTTGCGTAACATGCGGCCGGCCCGCCGTTTTGATAGTCGCGCCGTTCTTCGGAACAGAAGGGCGGCTGATGAGATACCAGGCGATGCCGAAAACGGCAATCAACAGGAGAATGGCATAGATCCACGTAGGGCTTCTGTGAATTGCTTGCCGCTCCGTTATTCCGTGCGGCGATACGGACTTGAGCGGCGCAAGCGGCCGCCTCACTTCGGGACGCTCGGGAACAACCGGCGGCGCCGCCATTGGCGAGGGGGCCGGGTGCAGCGCTGTCCGCACCTGCCGGCCATTCCAGCGGCTGACAACATTCGGTTCAAGGCACCCGGCGACGATTTCGGAAAATGGCTTGGGCAAACCGGCGGTGTCGACCGGCGCTTCGGCAGCGGGAGCGCGCTGGGTCAGCACTTCGAACAACATAGCGCCCAGCGCCCAAAAATCGGAAGCGGCCGACAATCCGCTCGTTGCCACTTCGGGAGCCTCATATCCGTCGGGAAGCTTTCGCAGAGGCTCTCCAGGGAGTTGGATGCAATCGCTGGCGATCTTAATCGTTTCGCCGACGGCGAAGACGTTCTTCGGTTCGAGACCGGCATGAACGAAGCCATTCGAATGCACGTATTCAAGAGCGTTTACGGCGCTGCCGGCAATCTGTTCGGCCTCCTCCTTTTGCAATCCCCGTTCCTTCAGCACCGCCTCAAGCATTTCATCTATCGATTCCATCACTGCATAGACGACGGGGATCGATTCAATTTCCGTCGATCCGGCGTGTAGGAGTCGAATCAGATTCGGATGTCGAAGCTTCTGGACGGCTTGCCACGATTCGAGTTGCTTCGCCGCCTCATCGGGTTCGAGCGCGATGGCCTTGAGAACGCCGGGGCTCTGTTCCTGTCCGATCGATTTTGTTCCGAAAACAGCGAGATTACCGGCGGTAAAGCGGCACTTCTCGAGAACATACCGTCCATCGAGAACTCGTCCCTCCAGTTCATTCCAAGCCGGCGTCTTCGCATTCAATTCAGTGGACATTGTTTACAAACACCACCCGTACCGGTCGTTAAGCTGAACCCCTCCCGAAACAGGTCTCCAGAGGAGACGCGAAAACCGGGGAAGAAGTATCTGACGAGCTGATCCGGACGTTTTAAAGAAGGCGCGGCGGAACGCGCCTCTATTTCTTTTTACCAGCAACCACTTCGTCGGGAAGTGCAAAGGCCAGCAACACCGAACCCGAGGGCATCGCGATATATTGCTTTCCGTCGAGCTCGAACGTGATGGGCGACGTTGCAAGCCGGTTTCCTGTATTGATCTTCCAGAGTAACTCGCCGGTCTTGGCATTGAACGCCATCAGGTATCCGTCCTCGTCGCCCGCGAACAACAGATTGCCTGAAGTAGCAAGCGTCCCCGCCCATGGCGCCTGATAGAGCTTGTACGTCCACTTCGTTTTCGCCGTGAGCGGATCGAGCGCGGTGACGCGCCCCCATTGGCGCTCTCCGGTTTCTCCACGAAAAATACTGCCCCAAAACCCCTTCCCTTCTTCGTAAACAGGCGGAGAGGAGTAATACACATCACAGCCTTCGCGCACATTGAAGTAAAACAAGCCCGTCGCGGGACTATACGATGGCGCCATCCAGTTCGCGGCGCCAGCCGATTGCGGGCAGACGCGTGTCCCTTCGGCGGAAGGCTCGACGCCCGGGTTCTTCACGGGACGGCCTTTGCTGTCGATGTCTTTGGCCCAAGTCTGCCTCGCGAAGGGCTTCGCCATGAGGAATTCGCCCGTAACGCGATCGAGCACGTAGAAGAAAGCGTTCCGGTTCGCCTGCACCAGCAGTTTGCGAGGCTTGCCATTCCAGGGCAGATCCAGAAGCATCGGCGTTTCGGCGGCATCCCAGTCGTAGACGTCATGCGGCGTGAATTGAAAATGCCATTTGAGTTTTCCGGTATCGCCATCGAGAGCGACAACGGAATCGCTGTAGAGATTGTCGCCGGGACGCACATCGCCATAGAGATCCGGCCCCGGATTGCCGACTCCCCAGTAAACCGTATTCAGCTCGGGATCGTATGTGCCGGTCATCCAGGTCGGGGCGCCGCCGTGCTTCCAGGAATCGCCGCCCCAGGTTTCATTGCCCGGTTCGCCCTTCGCCGGAATGGTCCAAAATCGCCATGCGCGCTTGCCGGTTGCGGCATCGTACGCATCGATGAGGCCGCGATTTCCTTTTTCGCCGCCTGCCACGCCAACGACGACTTTATCTTTGAAAGCCAAAGGAGCCATGCTCGCGCCATAGATACCGTTAGCCGGAATGATTTCGGAGTCCCAGAGGAGACGGCCGTTGCGCGAATCGATCGCGACCAGATGCGCGTCGGGCGTAGCCATGAACAAGCGGCTGCCAATCATCGCGAGTCCCCTGTTCAGGGTTCCGCAACAGGGCCGCGCGTCTTTAGGTATCGTGTATTGGAAACGCCATAGCTCGCGGCCGGAGCGCGCGTCAATGGCATACGCACTGCTATTGTTGGCCGTGAAATACATGATCCCGTCGAGCACCAGCGGAACGGTTTCGAATGCTCCAGGCACCCCGGTCTGGAAAATCCACTGAAGGCGCAATCGATCCACGTTCGCATCGTCGATCTGGTTGAGATCGCGATAGCGCGTGGCGTGATAATCGCCCCAGTACGTCAGCCATTCCTGGGGATGACTGGCGGCATTGACAATTTTGTCGAAGGGAAGATCCGCGGCGCAGATGGCGCTCACAGAGACACCGCAGATCAGCGCGGCACACCAAACTTTGAGATTCAACGGACCTCCGTCGCGTGCCGCGTATCCGTGTTCGCGTTCACGGGGCCGCGAAGACTGCTCAAATAGGCGAGCAGGTTCTTAAGATCGTCATCGCCGAACCGGTAGGGCGGCATGAGCGAGGTCTTATCGACAACGAGTTGTTTGAGACGGGTCTTATCGAATGAGTGGAACTGCTGGTCAGCCGTCCGCAACTGAAGGGTGAACGTATCTTCGTTGATGCGGACACCGGTGTAGCGATGACCGCCCGCCGTAACAACGGTGACGCCCTGGAAATCGTCCGGAATGTCCGCGGAGGGGTCGAGCACCGACTGTTTCAGGTAATCGTAGGAGCGCGCCGCCCCAACACGCGTCAGGCTCGGACCGAACACGCTGCCCTCGTTTCCGATCTCGTGACAGCCGGAGCAGCCATGCGTCGCGTAAATCTTCGCGCCGGCTGCCTTGTCGCCCGCGGGAGGCGGAGGAGCCGGCTTCCCCTTGCGCAAGGACTGAATGTAATCGACAAGCGAGCGCAGCTCATCCGGCGCGAACCGGAATTTGGGCATCCCCGTCCCCGGAATGCCGTGCCTGATCACGCCTTGAATGTCTTCGTCTCGATCTCCATGGCTTAGTTGCCCGAGCAGGTTCGGACCACGGCCGCCGGTAGCCGTTGCGCCGTGGCAGAAAGCGCAATTGCTGCGGAAGAGCGCGCGGCCTTTGGTGAGGCTATCGGACGCCGTTTGTGCGGCAGCGAGGGGAGGCACAAGAAGAGCGACGAGGATAATGATGCGCACAGAGAATGTGAGCCATTATATCTGGTGGACGTCCTGCAATCCTCGGCCCCGTTGTGAATTGTCGGGTTGCTTTGGTTATGACGCCTCACAAGCCGGCAAGTACTTCAGCTTATCCGGATTGCGGATGCCGAACAGACGAGCGATGCGGTTGCCTTCGAACTCGAACGCCAGAACGGTATCCGGTTTGCCATCCAGAAGACTCAGAAGGCCCGGTTCGCCATTCACCAGAACAGCGATTCGCGAGTAACGTCCCGCGTTCTTAGCGCCAAGCCCCTGAATGAGACGAATGATGCGCTCCACTCCATAAATTGGATTGATATTCGCCGCGATTTTACCGCCGCCGTCCGAGTAGAGTACGGCGTCATCCGTCATCAAGGTCAATAGCTTCTGTTCATCGCCCGAAAGGATCGCGTCGGCATAGCGTTCAACCAGTTCGGCCTTCGTATTGAAGTCCGCAGTCGTGCGTTTGGAAAGTTCGTCGATGCGCGATCGGGTTCGCGAGAGGATTTGCCGGCAGGTCTGTTCCGATTTGCCGATGACTTCCGCGATCATGCTATAAGAAACATCGAAAACTTCGCGGAGCAGAAAGATGGCGCGCTCCTGCGGCCGGAGTTGCTCGAGCAGAAAAAGGACCGCAATCGAAATATTCGACCGGGTGATTTGCTCCTGCTCGGGATTGCGGAACTCGACAAACGGTTCCGGAAGCCACGAGCCCACATAGACTTCACGCTGATGCCGGGCCGACCGCAAGCGGTCCAGGGCCAGGTGCGTGACGACCGTGGTCAACCAGCCTTCGGGATTTCGCAGTGACTCCGGGTCGATGCGGCCGAGGCGGAGATACGCGTCCTGGACGATATCCTCAGCATCCGCGCGAGTGCCGAGCAACCCGTATGCCACTTGCAACAGGCGCGGGCGCTGCTGCTCGAAGAGAGCCGTCCTTGAATCTATATCGAGCAACGCGGTAGAAGTTTGTTCGCGTGAGTCCACAGAAATAATGATGCTGTTTCCGGCAATTTGTCACAACCAAGTGAGACACTTCGTCATGTGGGTAGAGGCAAATTATATGGAACCAAGAATAGACTATTCCAAAGCCCCCGCTGGCGCATTGCAGGCAATGCAAGGTCTGGAGGGATACGTACGAAAATCCGGGCTTGAGCACTCGCTGCTCGAATTGATTAAGACACGCGCTTCGCAATTGAACGGATGCGCCTATTGCATTGATATGCATACGAAAGATGCGCGCGCGCAGGGCGAAACCGAGCAGCGCTTGTACGCTCTTTCCGCTTGGCGCGAAACGCCGTTTTTCTCCGACCGGGAGCGGGCCGCGCTTGAATGGACCGAGTCGCTGACGCTGATTTCGGAGAATCATGTGCCAGACGACGTTTATGAGCGCGTACGACCGCATTTCAGCGAAGCGGAATTGATTAACCTGACACTCGCAGTGGTCGCGATCAACGGCTGGAACCGTATCGCGATTTCTTTGCGGGCCGTGCCGGGCACATATCAGGCGAAAGCGAGCACAGCCGCGCAGTCGTAGTACCGCGGTCTAATTTCGGTGTCTGTTGTTGGGGACGCGGCATGCCGCGCCCGCTTTTAGTTCCGCACATTTCGTTTCAGTTGCGCGATTTCGACCGGCGTCAAGTCGCGCCATTTTCCGATTGTCAGGCCTTCGAGCGTTAGCGTGCCCAGCCGCGTTCGCACGAGCTTCAACGCTTTGCTGCCGATCGCTTCGAGCATCCGCCGCACCTGCCTGTTCCGGCCCTCGCTGATGGTGATTTCGAGGAACGTGTATTTGCCGGAATCGCGGATATGATTCACCTCGGCCCGGCGCGTTGGTCCATCTTTCAACTCGACGCCGTGGCGCAGTTGGTCAAGTTGATCGTCTATAAGCAGGTTCGCCGCTTTGACCAGATAGGTTTTCGGGACTTTGTGTTCGGGATTTGTCAGCGCTTCGGCAAGTTGAGTATCGTTCGTCAAGAGCAGCAGGCCGGACGTATCGAGATCCAGTCGGCCGACTTGCGCCACAAACTGATCCACGCCGGGAAGCAGATCGTATACGGTCGGGCGACCCTCGGGATCGCGGTAGGTCGTCAGATAGCCTTTCGGCTTATACAGCAAAATATAGCGGCGCTCCGGACGCGACAGTGGCTTGCTATCGAGAGTTACCTTGTCGCGTTCCAGATCGATCCAGTGGTCAGGCGACTGGATCACCTTTCCGTTCACGCTGACACGACCGGCTCCGATCCAGCTTCGCGCATCCGTGCGTGAGCCGAGGCCGGCCTTTGAAAGGATACGGTCCAGTGTTTTGAGCGGGCGTTTCCGCTGCCCCGGCCGAAGCGCGGGCGCGGATGGAGATTTTGATGGCACCTGCTATCAGAGTAGAGGAGCGGCGGTCGAGGCCCCGGTGAGCGGTCGAGGCATACCTCGACCCTACAGGTTCCGGCACGTTTCCGCCTGTCCGCCGCTTTGCTCAGACCTGATACTCCTACAGCTTGATATAACTCAAGATTCACTGGATGCATCCTCTTGAGACTTATCTGGCCCATGTGCGTGTCATTCGCTCCTCCGGGCAGGCCGTTGACGAGACGTCATACTACCCCGCCCTGTCGAATCTGCTGAACACCGTCGGCGAGTCGCTGAAGCCGCGCGTCCACTGCATCATCAACCTGAAGAATCGCGGGGCCGGCCTGCCCGATGGCGGCCTTTTTACGCACGATCAGATTCAATCGAACCCGGACATCGGCTTCCTTGATGGAACTCTCCCGGCTCGCGGCGTAATCGAAGCGAAGTCCACCGGCGACGATGCCTGGGTCGTCGCCGGCAGCGAACAGGTCAGCCGCTATTGGGGCAAGTACAAACAGGTGCTCGTCACCAACTACCGCGATTTCGTGCTCGTCGGACGCGATGCGCTGGGTTTGGCCGTCAAGCTCGAAACCTATCGGCTCGCGCCCTCCGAAAAAGCATTCTGGAAGGCCGCTGCCTATCCGCACAAAACCGCGCAAGCCGCCGGCGATGGGTTTCTGGAGTTCTTAAAACGCGCCCTGCTTCAGACGGCCGCGCTCGATTCTCCGAAAGACGTCGCGTGGTTTCTGGCCTCCTACGCCCGCGAAGCGAACTTCCGCATGCAGGGCGCGAAGACGCCGAACCTCAGCGCTATCCGGGCTGCCCTCGAAGAGGCGCTTGGCATGCGCTTCGAAGGTGAGCGCGGCGACCATTTCTTTCGCTCCACGCTCGTGCAGACGTTGTTCTACGGTATGTTCTCCGCCTGGGTGCTTTGGAGCAAGCAGCATTCGCCCACGGATCGCAAGTCGCGCTTCGAATGGCGCATGGCTGCCTCCTATCTGCGCCTTCCCATCCTCCGCAAACTCTTTCACGAGATGGCTGAGCCCGGCCAACTCGACTCGTTGCATCTCTCCGAGGTGCTCGACTGGGCCGCCGGCGCTCTCAACCGCATTGACCGCGCGTCGTTCTTCTCCGCGTTCCAGGAAGCGCACGCCGTCCAGTATTTCTATGAGCCGTTTCTCGAAGCGTTCGATCCGGAACTGCGAAAAGATCTCGGCGTCTGGTACACGCCGGACGAAATCGTCAACTACATGGTGGCTCGTGTCGACCGCGTCCTGCGCGATCGACTGGATTGTCCCGACGGATTGGCCGACCCCAACGTCTACGTGCTCGATCCTTGTTGCGGCACTGGCACATTCCTCGTCGGCGTTTTGCAGCGGATCGCCGCCACGCTGCGTGAAAAGGGCAGCGACGCGCTGCTCGCACAGGATTTGAAGAAAGCCGCAATGGAGCGCGTCTTCGGCTTTGAGATTCTTCCGGCGCCGTTCGTAGTGGCGCACCTCCAGCTTGGCCTGCTGCTCCAGAACCTGGGCGCGCCTCTTTCGGAAAAGAGCAACGAACGCGCGAGAGTGTTTCTCACCAATGCGCTGACTGGATGGGAACCGCCCAAAGAACCCAAGCAGATCCTGATGTTCAGCGAATTGCAGGAGGAGCGCGATGCGGCCGAAGAGGTGAAGCGCGATAAACCGATTCTGGTGATTCTCGGCAATCCGCCGTACAACAGTTTCGCTGGAATCGCCCATATCGACGAAGAGCGCGGACTTTCCGAAGCGTACCGAACGACCAAACGCGTCGCCGCGCCCCAGGGCCAGGGGCTCAACGATCTTTATATCCGTTTCTTCCGCATGGCCGAACGGCGTATTGTCGAAAAGACAGGCAAGGGCGTTGTCTGCTACATCTCGAACTACTCGTGGCTCGACGGCTTATCGCACACGGGCATGCGCGAGCGCTACTTGGAAGCGTTCGATCATATCTGGATCGATAACCTGAATGGCGATAAGTACAAAACGGGCAAGCTGACGCCGGAAGGCGCCCCGGACCCAAGCGTCTTCTCCACCGAATTCAACAAAGAAGGCATTCAGGTAGGCACGGCCATTAGTCTTCTGGTGCGCGAGAACAGCGGAGGCAGCGAGAGTCTCCATTACCGCGATTTGTGGGGACGAGCGAAACGTGCGGAACTGGCGAACGCCGCAGAAACTGGCGGAACCATTTCTTACGAAACAATTATTCCGGAAACAGCCATCGGCCTGCCATTCGCGCCGATGCACGTTCAGATCGATTATCTTTCCTGGCCGTTGCTGCCTGATTTATTTCCAACGTCGTTTCCGGGTGTAAAGACGAGCCGCGACGATGTTGTTGTTCAAATTGACCGTGACCGCTTGGAAGCACGCCTGCGGGCCTATTTCGATCCAAATGTCGCGGAGGACGAGCTGGCGTCGGTCTGTCCCCAAGCCACAGAAAGCACAGCTATTTTTAATGCTCGCGAAACTCGTCTAAAACTACAGCAAGCAGGACAGAACTCGGGACGACTCGTTCGATACTGCTACAGACCTTATGACTTTCGATGGCTCTTCTGGACAGACCAAACGAAGTTACTTGATCGCCCACGCTCTGATTACATTCCACATATCTCAGCGAAAAATCCTTGGATCGCCGCCTGCCAGCATCACCGGCACAATTTTGATCCGCCGCTGGTGGTAACACACCTTGGGTCGCTGCATGTAATCGAGCGAGGCGCGAATCTGTTTCCGCTTTTTCTCAAACACCCCTCACCCCTCCACGCCGGCGAGGTCGTACCGAACATATCTGATAACGCCACAACATACCTTGGCCCGCTCCCGCCGGAGTCTCTCTTCCTCCACGCCGTAGCTGTCCTGCACACTCCCGAATACCGCACGGCCAACGCCGGCGCGTTGCGGCAGGACTGGCCGCGCATCCCGCTCCCGGCGAATCGTGAATTGCTTACCCAATCATCGGCGCTCGGCAAAACTCTCGCGGACCTGCTCGATCCCGATTCTCCCGTTCGAGGCGTCACTCAATCGCCGCTCCGCCCGGAGTTGCAAATCATTGGAGCAATGGCCGTTGAATCCGGCACGCTGGACCCCGATAACGGCGACCTCCAAATCAGCGCCGGATGGGGCCACCCCGGAAAGGGCGGCGTCACCATGCCCGCGCGAGGAAGAGCCGTGGAACGCGACTATCTCCCTGCCGAAATCGCCGCCATCGGGAAAGGCGCGGAGGCGCTCGGACTTACCCTGGAATCCGTCTTGACCATCCTGGGCGAACGCACCTTCGACGTCTATCTAAACGGCAACGCCTACTGGCGAAACGTCCCCGCTCGTGTTTGGGAATACACGCTCGGCGGCTACCAGGTCGTCAAAAAATGGCTGAGCTATCGCGAACACAAACTCCTGGGCCGCTCGTTAAGCGTCGATGAAGCCCGCTACGTGACCGAGGTCGCCCGCCGCATCGCCGCCATTCTGCTCTTAGGCTTGGAACTTGATCGCAACTACGCGGCAGTTAAAGCCAGCGTCTATATCTGGCCGGCGAAAGTCTAGGCCCCCCGCGGCGGTCGAGGCATGCCTCGCCCGCGGTTCGGTGAGAGGAATTCCGGGAAATAGAAACTCAATTGATTGCCACTGCCGCAACGAAAAGTAATTCGAATACCGGACTATGATTATTCGTGCCCTGGGGCTTACTTTGTTACGATTTGTTCGCGGGATCGGCGCACTATGTTCGGTGAGCTTGTTGGCCAGGAGGTCGTACCCAACGCCCTGGGCGACATCGTCCGGGACTGCTGGCGAGAGATTCCTACTCATTTCCCTCACGTAGTTCTCGATGCGTTTGTATTGATGCCGGACCACGTTCACGGAATATTGATTTTCGAGCAAGAGGATCTCCGGGCGCCGTGGAGTTTGCGGGCGCGGCATGCCGCGCCCCTACAACGGAAAGCGACGGGGCTAGCGGTCGTGGTGAGAAGCTTCAAAGGCGCGGCAAGCAAGCGCGCAAGGACTAAGCTCTGGCGGCGAGGATTCTATGAACGCATTGTCCGGTCTGAGCAGGAGTTGAATCTAATCCGGAAATACATCGAGGATAACCCTTTTGTTTGCGAATGGTAAAGGGAGCCGCGGTCGGCGCATGCCTCGACCCTACAGTTTCCGGCACGTTTTCTGCGTTCGGCCCATTTACACGCGTGCCGTTTCGATATCATGCCTGGACGATGAATCGTCTTTTCTGTTTGCTGTTTCTGGCTGCGTTTATTGGCTTGGCGCAGGATACAAAATACCCGCCGCAAGGACAGCAGTTGCCTGGGCCTCCCGAGAAATCGGATACGACTGATTGGCAGAAACAAGTGCAAGGCTGGCGTGCGGAGGAGCGTGTTCGCGCCGGCTTGTCCACGGAAGCCTATGAGCGGCAGGATCTCAAATGGGCGCAGAGCAGCTTTATTCAGCCGCAATCGATGGTCGAAGATCGTTACTTCTACGATCCGGCGCAACGCCGCTACACCGTAGACCGCTATCTCGACGATCTCGATAAGCGCTATGGCGGGATCGATAGCGTGCTGTTGTGGCCGGTGTATCCGAATATCGGCATCGATAACCGGAACCAGTTCGATCTGCTGCGTGATATGCCCGGCGGCCTCGCCGCGCTGAAGCAGATGGTCGCGGATTTCCACCGCCGCGGCGTGCGCGTGTTGTTTCCGACAATGCCCTGGGATGTGGGAACGCGCATCGAGCCGCTCTCAAAGCCGGAAACGATCGCGAAGCTGATGGCTGACATTGGAGCCGACGGAGTAAATGGAGATACGTTTGCGGGCGTTCCCCGGAGCTATCGAGTGGCCTCCGACAAGAGCGGGCATCCTATCGTCTTCGAACCGGAAGGCTACCCGAGCAGCGACGAGATGCTGAATTGGGACAACATGAGCTGGGGCTATTGGAAGTACCCGTTTGTGCCGATGATCAGCCGCGGGAAATGGCTGGAAACGCGGCACATGGTGAACGTGTGCGACCGCTGGAACCGCGACAAGACGGATAACCTGCAAGCCGCGTTCTTCAACGGCGTGGGCTACGAGAGCTGGGAGAATATCTGGGGCATTTGGAACGGCATCACTGAGCGGGATGCCGAAGCGATCCGGAGAGTCGCGAAAATCGAACGGCGGTTCGCTGAGTTGCTCGTGAGTCCCGATTGGGAGCCGCACACGCCCACCGTGCAATACGGCATCTTCGCCAGTAAGTGGCCGGGCCGCAGCCAAACGCTGTGGACTATCGTGAATCGCAACGAGTACAACGTCGAAGGGCGGCAGCTCGAATTACCGGCGCAGAGCGGAATGCATTACTACGACGTGTGGCATGGCGTCGAGTTGACGCCAGTGGTGGAGAACGGAAAGGCAGTCCTCTCATTCGCAATGGAGCGGAACGGCTTCGGCGCGGTGCTGGCTCAGGCGGAGCCGGCCGATGCCTCCCTGGAAAAGTTTTTGGGCGAAATGCATATCTTGAACGCCAAGCCTCTTTCGACATTTCCGAAGCAATGGACATTCCTGCCGCAGCATATCGTCGACATCGAGAAAACGCCAGCCGCGGCGCAAGCTCCGCAAGGCATGATTCAGATTCCTGCAACTAAAGAATTTGTGTTCTCCGTAAACGGTATCGAGATTGAGGGAAGCAACGATGTTGGCGTCGATGTGCAGTATCCCTGGGACGATGCGCCGCGCCGGCATCACTCGCACAAAATGCAGATCGAGAGCTTTTATATCGATAAATTTCCAGTGACGAACAAACAGTTCAAGGCGTTTCTGGATTCCGCGCATTATCGCCCTGCCGACGGTCACAATTTTCTGCGCGATTGGAAGGACGGGAACTATCCGGCGGGTTGGGACAACAAACCGGTCACGTGGGTTTCGCTTGAGGACGCGAGGGCGTACGCGAAGTGGGCCGGCAAACGGCTGCCGCACGAATGGGAGTGGCAGTACGCGGCGCAGGGTCGGGACGGCCGCATCTATCCGTGGGGCAACGATTGGCGGGATTCGTGCGCTCCGCACCAGGAGCACGGACACGATTTGCGCGGCCCTACCGCGGTAGACGCGTTTCCTTGCGGAGCGAGTCCGTTCGGCGTGATGGATATGACGGGAAACGTGTGGCAGTGGACCGACGAATTTCAGGATGAACACACGCGAGCGGCAATTCTACGCGGAGGCGGGTACTACCGGCCGGGTGGATCACGCTGGTATTTTCCGTCGGCGTACCGGCTGGATGAGCACGGTAAATATCTGCTGATCGCGCCATCGAAGGACCGCTCCGGGACACTCGGATTCCGATGCGTGAAAGATGCCGGATAGCGAGCGGCGTCTACAATTAGAAATCTATGGCGAAGAATAAAATCGACCAACGTTTGGCGGAACTCGGAATTGAGTTGCCGGACCTGCCGGCGCCTGTCGCGAACTATGTCCCGTCCGTGCGCGCGGGCAACCTCCTGTTCCTGAGCGGCCAGGGCCCGCGAGTAGGCGTTAACGAATTCAAGCATGGAAAAGTCGGCGCGGACGTATCGGCCGAGGGAGCATACCAGGATGCGCGCCTAGTCGGCATACAATTGCTTGCCGCGGCGAAACACGCCCTCGACGGGGATTTGAGCCGGGTCAAGCGCGTCGTGAAGGTGCTCGGGATGGTGAACGGGACCCCGGATTTCCAGAAGCAGCCGCAGGTGATTAACGGCTGTTCGGACTTGCTGGTGGAAGTTTTCGGCGATGCTGGGCGGCATGCCCGGTCTGCGGTTGGAATGGGCAGTCTCCCAAACAACATTACCGTCGAGATCGAAGCCATTCTCGAAGTCGAGTGACCTTTTTGACCTGATTTCTCGAAGAACCCCGCGTGTATCAGTGGAGGCACACGGCGATGCGCGCGGCGGCTATTACAATTTTCGGAACACAATCTCGGGCCATAACAGTTGCCTCGGCGCATTGGCGCGGTCCGGATGGAACATCGCTCAGTGCGGCGGCCTTGAATTATGCCGCCCTACTATCGGGCGTCATAGCGTTCCCTCTGCACAAAATCATAACGATTGTGCTGTGGAACACGTAAGAGGTCTGACCGCCCGCATCAAGAGCGGCTGCGGCATAGCGCGTTGACGTCGTCTAGCAAACTTGAAATGCCTTGCGGATCGAAGGTGGAATAGAATCCGCGAATTTGCCCCGTTTTGTCCACCACGACAAATTTCGTGCTGTGATCCATCACGCCGACCAGATCGCCCACCATGAAGACATTGCGCGCAAGCTTGTGCAGAGTGGCAGGCGCCCCTGTAAGGAAATACCAATGCGGTGTGGGGCCTCCGAAGCGCTGTGCAAAATCGTTTAACACTGGAGGCGTGTCTCGGGCCGGATCGACACTAAACGACACGAAGCGAACGTTGTCGTTTTTCGCCATTTTCTGTTCAACCTTATGCATCTGCGACGTCATGCGAGGACAAGGGCCGGGGCAGTTCGTGTAGATAAAATCCACCACCCAAACCTTGCCTTTCAGGACGTTGCTGTCGAAAGCCTGGCCGTAAGAATCCGTCAGGGTGAAATGGGGAACCGCTCCGTAGCGCGGTAGCTTGCTCGCCGGATCCGAACAGGCCGCGGTCAGAACTATCAACAGGAGGGCAAAGAATGCTGTGCCGGCGCGCTTCACAATCTCACAGGATCGAGAACCATCAAGCCATAGAGAATCGGAAGGTATAGGACGGAAGCAAGCAGTACACGCCGGGCGCGTACGCGAGTGCGATCAAGCGTAACCCGTACGCCTGCGTACAGGAACAAGATGCCCATCACTAAGGCTCCGGCCATGTATAGCGATCCCGTCATACCAAGCCATTTCGGCAGCAGGCTAATGGGAATCAGCAGCAGCGAATAGATGAGAATCTGCCGTGCCGTGGATTCGCCGTCGGGCTCAACTACCGGCAGCATCTGAATGCCGGCACGCGAGTAGTCTTCGCGGTACATCCAGGCGATGGCGTAAAAATGAGGGAACTGCCAGAAGAACAGTATGCCGAACAGAGCCCATGCTTCGGGCGTTAGCGTATTGGCCGCGGCGGCAAACCCGATGAGCGGCGGTATGGCGCCCGGGAAAGCTCCGATTGTGGTCGACCACCACGTTTTCTGCTTGAGCGGCGTGTACGCGAACAGATACAGCACAATGGTGAGTACGCCAAGCAGCGAAGTCAGCGCGTTGACGCCAAGCCAAAGTTCAAGACTTCCAACTACTTCGAGCGCGACTCCAAACCAAAAGGCCTTAGTGGGCGTAATCCGTCCGGAAGGAATAGGACGCGCCTGCGTCCGGCGCATCTTCTTGTCGGCTTCATGCTCGTACCACTGGTTTAAGGCTGCCGTGCCGGAAGCGATGAGGCCCGTGCCAATTATGACGTGCAGGATCGGCCAGATCCGCCAGGAGCCATCATGCCCGAAGTAATAGCCAACCGCCGTGCTCATCAGGATGAGCCACGTAATGCGGGGCTTGGTCAGTTCAACGTAGTCTTTCACTCGGCTGCTCACAAAACTGCCTGGATGCCAGAGACAGGCAGGGGCGCTATTGTTGGTAGCACGTTATAGTTTGCCTCGATACCGGTCCAAAGGAGTGTGTCCGTTCCAAGACGTGTGGCCGTTATCGGCGAGGTAAAGGCGCCACGCGCCGGTTGATCTCCTGCCAGCGGGATACTCATGTAGGTAAGCACGCCGAGCATTAACTGTAGAAATAGAGTCGGCAGAAGGACAATTGCTACAGCCTTGAGACTGGCGTGGTTTGAAAACTCTTCGGGCGCGAAAAGTCCAAACAGCAGCAGCGTACACGCCGCCGCAACGACCACATAGCGATTCAACAATATCTTCGTCATGGCCTGGCTTTAGCGCACGAACCCCTGTTAGCTCCTCGTGAGCTGAACACGTCTGGGTCTGGGCAAGTTCCAGTGTAACGCGAAATCATGTTGTCAAACGAGAATTTTGGAATGGCGCGTGGAATGGCTCGGCATTTGCGCGGAGAGGCGTAACGGGCGCAATTCCGCTTGGATTCTATGAGTTAGCGGGCAGGGAAGATGCTCGAATTTTCAAGTGGGTCGGCAGAACCACGTGAACCGGCGCATCGAGCTGGCCTTCGAGGCGGCGGGTCAGGAGTTCGGCGCCCTGGTAGCCGATGTCATAGGAGGGTTGGGCAACTCCGGTCAGGGCGGGTGACAATGCTTCGAATAACGGCAGGTCGTCGAATGAGCCGATTGCGATATCGTTCGGGCACTTGAGGCCTAATGAATGCATCACCTGTAGCGCTCCGAGGGCCATCACATTGTTCGTGGCAAAGAGCGCCGTGGGCCGTTGGGGCAACCGTAGAAGGACCTCTGCGGCCTGACGGGCTGATTCCAAATTGAAGTTGCCCCAGGTGACCAAATCGGGATCGAGAGCGAGTCCCGCCGCTTCGAGCGCGACGCGATAGCCCCGCAGGCGCTCATGCGCGATGTGCAAATCGGGTGAGCCTCCGATGATTCCGATGCGGCGGTGTCCCACCACGATGAGATGCTCCACGCATTTCCGGGCGCCATCGAAATTATCGATCGATACGGAATCGCATGCGAACCCCTTGGGCACCCGATCGAGAAACACGATCGGCGTGCCATCGTCGACGGCCCGATGCACGTGTTCCAAATCGTTTTCCGAAGCGATGACAAGCAAAATACCGTCCATCCGATACCGGGAAAGCACGTGAAACAGATTCCGCTCGCGATCGATCTGGCTATCGGAGTTAAACGTCACCAGCAGGTAATTGTGCTGCAGCGCGGCATCCTCGGCCCCTCGAACGAGCAGCGGAAAGAATGGGTTGACGATATCGGAGATGACCATGCCGATCATCTTGGTCCGATTACTTTTTAGACTGCGCGCTGTGTGGTTCGGATGATAATTGAGATCCTCGATCACCTTAAGCACGCGCCGGCGCAATTCCGCGCTGACCGGGGCGGCGCTGTTCAGAACGTTCGAAACCGTTCCGACCGACACACCGGCACGGGCGGCAACTTCCTTGATGGTTTGGCGGGCAACGCGGGACCGGGATGTCATGGAGGCCATTTCAGAAATGCTTCTTTCGACTTTACCGCGAGACTCCTAGGCTCCCGGCTTCCAGGAAAGTGGGCGATTCACGCCCTCACGTCCTTACTTCACTTCCTCATAGCCGCGCCGGTATCGGAGGATGCCTTCATGCGCGCCGGCATAGACGCGGGTGAACTCGGCGCCCAGAAAGAATATCTGCGCTGAATAATACACCCAGATCGTCACGGCTACCAGCGATCCGGCGGCGCCATATCGGGAACCAATGCCCACGTGTCCGATATAGAGACCCAGCATCGATTTCCCCATGGTGAACAGGAAGGCAGTTGCAACCGCGCCCACCCAAATCCGGCGCCAGGCGATCACCAGGTCGGGCACAAATCGAAAGATGAGGGCAATGATGACCGTTATGACGAGGAACGTTCCGAAGAAGTTGATCAGCTCCAAGCCCTTTCCGGGCACAGTGACTCCCGCCGGCAGCGCCTGCCTGAGGCTCGCAATAATCGTGCTAAGCACCAGTGAACCTAGAATGAATATGCCGACGGACAGCACCACAAGCATGGCAAATGCATATTGCTTGACGATGCTCTTGAACCCATATTTGACGGGCTCGACTTCCCAAATGATGTTGAGTGCATCGCGGAGTTCCCGGAATACCGAACTGGCGGCATAGAGAAGCGTTCCGAATGTCAGTATCGCGGACAGCGCGCCGGCTGGCTCCCGCCCCTGCAAGCCGGCCAATTCCTCAAGCGCGTTCCCCATGGCCGGCCCCGCGGCTCTGTTGGCGTATCGCACGATGGCTGTCTCCACTTCGGCGCGTCCAAACATAAGAGTGCTGATGGGAACCACAATCAGCATCAGCGGAGCGAGCGACATCAGCGCATAAAACGCCAGAGAAGCCCCGAGACGCGTTGCACTGTGTTTGTTCCATGCCGAAAAGGTTCGTTTCAGTAAATGTAGGTTTGCCCTGCGCATTCAATTCCTGTTCTCGGGTAAACAATGCGGAGCGAAACAGCCCCGTTCCACGTGGCAAACCCGGCTCCCCCGTTCCCGGCACTCCTTAGATTATCGGCGAACGGCAGGGGTTACTCTTCCCAGGAAAAGTTATAAAAGCCCCAACGGTTACCGAACGCGAGTTACAAACCCACACGGGCGGATACGCTCGGAACATTACCAGCGGGACGCTAACGCGGGCCTCGCAAAAACCGCGCCAGGAAACCATTCAGTTCGATCGTATGTCTACCTTGCATAATGGAACCGGCCGGTTGAATCGCACGGCCGGTTCGGAACGAGTTTCGGTTATGGCTCTTCGGCGCTCGACACTATCGCTCGTTTTCGTTTGCAGTACGTTGTACGTCGCCCTCCCAGGGAGCTTTCTGTTTGCGCGGAACAGTTCGAACGAAGCGCAAGCACAGGACGCTCCCACTGCCGGCGACCAGAAGAACAACAGCTCCGATGTGCGCCTTGCCGCGCGAATTCGTAAGGCGATTGTCAGCGACAAGAATCTTTCGACGAGCGCCCACAACGTAAAGATTATCGTTCGGAACGGCTCCGTGACATTGAGAGGAGAGGTCGATTCCGACCAGGAAAAAATTTCGGTGCTACAGAAGGCCGAGCAGATTGCAGGCGCAAACGCGGTGCGTGATTTGCTGACTGTGAAGCGCAAGTGAGCGGCTGTTCACGAACAGCAACAGGAGGACTAATCTATGGCTGGCAAAAATACAGCGGTTTTCGGTATTTATGCAACGGTTCCCGCCGCGGAAGAGGCGGTGGATAACCTGCGAACCAATGGCTTTAGAACGGAAGACATTTCCGCTCTTCTTCCCGACAACCAGGGAACGAAGGATTTCGCGCATGAGAAAGGGACCAAAGCGCCCGAAGGCGCGGTAACCGGCGCAAGCACCGGGGTCGTGGTCGGCGGCGCATTAGGGTGGCTCGCCGGCGTCGGCATGCTCGCAATTCCGGGCGTCGGGCCGCTGATTGCCGCGGGGCCGATCCTCGCTCTTCTGACGGGCGTGGGTGTTGGCGGCGTGGTGGGCGGAGTCGCCGGCGCGCTGATTGGAATGGGCATTCCCGAGTACGAAGCGAAGCGGTACGAGGGCCGGATTCGGAGCGGGGGCATACTCATATCTGTGCACTGCGACGACTCCGAATGGGTGAAGCGCGCAAAAGAAATTATGGCGCGCACTGGCGGAGAGAACATTGCATCGGCCAATGAGGCCGGAGCCGACTACGCCAAAAGCAATAAGCCTACCTCGCGCGCCGGTTCGATATAGGCGGGTTAGTTACAGCCTCGGCATACTTATTTGTCCAACTCGTGCTTCCCTGCATTGGCCTTGCTTGGATCGGCTTCTGTCCACCGGACGACACCAATCTCGCCTTGTGCACATCTAAATATCGGAAGCCGCTGATCGGCTTTCGACCAGCCGCGCGCCAGGGAAACAAAACTGATGCACAGGGATTCGACGGCACAGGACCCGTACACAGCAGCCAAGCTGGCGGGGCTTCACTATTCTTCACCGGAGGGGATCGGGCTGATGCGGAGAAGAGCGGGCCGCGGCTTCTGTTACGTGGACGTGGACGCCCGGCCGGTCAAAGATCGTGCGATTCTGCGCCGCATCCGATCGTTGGTGATCCCGCCGGCATGGACGAATGTGTGGATCAGTTCCGATCCGTCGAGCCATATACAGGCGGTGGGGCGCGATGCGCGGGGCCGCAAACAATACCGCTATCACCCCTTGTACCGGCAGATTCGGGATGAGAACAAGTTCGCGCGGCTGATTGCATTCGGCGAGGCTCTGCCCGCATTGCGCGCCGGCATGAAGACGGATCTTGCGATAGATGGCATCCCGCGCAAGAAAGTGCTGGCGGCCGTCGTGCGCCTGCTCGAAACGACATCCATCCGTGTTGGCAACGAGGAATACGCGAGCGAGAATGGCTCGTTTGGATTGACAACGCTAAAGAGCCGGCATGTTACTATTTTTGGCCGGGAAATGCGCTTTCACTTTCGCGGCAAAAGCGGGAAGGTCCACGACATTGCCCTGAAGGATTCGCGGCTCGCCAGAGTTGTGCGGCAATGCCAGTGCATTCCGGGCTACGAGTTGTTTCAATACATCGACGATGCGGGAACGCGCAGCAGTATTCATTCGGGAGACGTGAATGAATACCTGCGCGAGATATTGCAGGCCGATTTCACGGCCAAAGATTTCCGCACCTGGAACGGAACCTGTCTTGCCGCGCGCTTCTTTTACGACAATGGCCCCGCGGCTTCCGCGGCCGAAGCAAAACGCGGCGTAGTGGACGTCGTCAAGAGAGTGGCTGAAGCGCTGGGTAACCGCCCGGCGACTTGCAAAAAGTATTACATCCACCCAGCCGTGATCGAGGCCTACGAGAATGGAACGCTGTTCCGAATTTATGGCGATGCGATCGAAACCAAATCGGAGGATTTGAAGGCGGAGGAAGTGGCTGCGCTTGCGTTGCTGCGCGAATCCATTCCGAAAACGGCAGGCGTCACGCTCCGCAAGCGAACTGGATTGAAGCGACGCAGCCGGCGAACAGGAATGCCGCGGACGGGGCGTGCGAAAATTGCTGAGCCGGCGCTGGCAACACCTGCCGCACTCTGAAAAGCCTCGCCTGGGCGGCTCCGCGGATCGAATTTGACATCGTGCCCAAGCGGTGTGGTTTAATGTGGCTATACAAGTGCGCCGTTTGCCAAATGCAGTTGGCAGCGTCCGCCTAGATGCTCCTCAGTAGCTCAATGGTAGAGCATTCGGCTGTTAACCGAAGGGTTGTAGGTTCGAGTCCTACCTGAGGAGCCAAATTAATCAAACACTTGCGAGCGAAAACTCCTCCAAAAATTCAGCTTACAAGCGTGACTTGTACCGAATCTTGTACCACCGCTCCTGGATTTTGCGCCGGCTCCCGCCGCTCGGTTTCTGCCGCGCTTGATTTTCCTTGAAGCGCCTCAACGGCTCTTCGTTTCGCCTGCATTCTAATATGGCTGTAGTGCTTGAGCATGTCTTTTGAGACGTGCCCGGCCATATCCCGGATTACCTCATCGCCTGCCCCGCTCTCGGCAAGGTCCGTAACAAACGTGTGCCGGTTATCATGAAAGCGTCCCTCAACCTTGGCCCTATCCCGAACGTTCCGCCACGCGGTCTTGAGCGATGTCTGCGGGCGGGTCGGATCGTTCGGCCGGGGCTTCCCGGTCGGGAACACGTACCAATCGGGCTGAACGGCCTTGAACCGCTCGACATACCATTTCGAGTACTCCACTGCCGCGGCGAATAAGTCTTCGTTCATTGGGATCGTGCGCCCCGTGCCGGCGTCCGTTTTCGTCTCACCCACAGTGATGACGCGTTTTACGAGGTCGAACCCGCTCCATTGAAGAGTGCGGATTTCCTTGTCCCGTAATCCCGCGTGCTGCGCAAGCATGGTTACAAGGTGGATTCCCTTAGAGCGGGGAGCACCCTTCGCGGCATTCACGAGCTGCGCTTTCTCCTCGGGTGAGTACGCCTTCCCTACCTGTTTGTTCACCTTCAGCTTGAGCTTCTTCTGCTGCTTAAGCTGGGCTCGGATCGCTCCGGCCTGCGCGATCGGCAGAAGGCGTAAGAGAAAGCCGACTTCTTCGTTGACGGTCTTCGGTGCCGCGCCTTCGGACAGGCGGTCTGTCTGATACTTCAGGACCGTTCGGTCTGTGACATCGACGGCCATTAAATCGCGGAGGGACTCGGTGACGTGCCTAATGGCGTGTTCGGCGAACGTTGCGGACTTGGGTTGTCGGATCGCATAGTCAGACAGGAACGTCTTCGCCAACTCACCAATGGGCCGTATCCGCTCGTCGCGGGCATCGACGATGCCGTTGAAGCCTTCCTCCAGTTCTCGCCGACGCCGCTTCTCTGCTTCCTTGGCCACGGTCTTAGAGGTTGTCTTCGCCGATTCCTTAATGAGGCGGCCAGCAAAAATGAATTTGTAGTACCAGGTCTTGGTGCGCTTCTGCGAACCAGACTTCTTGTCGCTGTACTGCGGCCTATAAACGCTCATGTCCTGCCCTCTGGCTTCTTCTCGCTTCCCTTCGGACGCCCGCCCTTCTTTCCGTTTTCGCGTGCGATTTCTTGAAGCCGTTCTAAGCCGAAGCGCTTTAACCGGGCAGTATAGCTGCGTTTGCCCATTAAGCTGGCTCCTTTGGAAGCCGCCGTTTTTCTCGCCATGGCGAATATCCTAAACGATTCGGTTACTTCGGAGCAAGCAAAATTGGGTTGCCAGGAAAAAAGCTTCGCTCCGCCCCATTTTGATCAACTCTAGTCAGCAAACATGTCAACGGTCTGTACCCGAACGACGGGCTGCAGGTCCTCGTGCAGTCGGACCGCCATGTCGATGTTGGCGCATTTGAAATCTTTCTTGAAATCTTCGGATAGCGTAATGGCAAAGCCCTGTTCGGTGTGTTGCACCAGAATTTTTGTAAAATCCGCCCTTTCATAGACCTTCCCTTTGCCTCGGACCCAGCATTTTTGGTTGGCATCGAAGTACAAGTCGGTGAACCAGATCCATCCCGAAGATTCCACAGCGAGATCGCGGACGAGCAAATGCGGGCTCGTTACAAATTCATCGGGCAGATGGGCTGGTTCGGGCATGCCCAATTTTAAAGCTCCGCGCTGAGACGCAGCAGTACCGGAACGCCTACACACGTCAAGATGCCCGGCTTCCTCGCGCTAGAGGTTGTGCAAAACGCCACTGGGCACGCGACTGTGTTGATGGCCGCATCAAAACCTTAACCAATTCGGCCATTTCGAGTAAGAGCGGTGGGCAACTCAAATATTGAACAACAGCCATAATCGTATCTGGTAGGCGAAATCAGTCGCTCAGCGGCTTTTTCACGGCGGATCGTGTGTGCGTGCCTGCGCTTCTCCCGGCTTTCCGCTCGCTCGTGACGAAGAAGAGACGGTCTAAAGAACATCGCCAAGTGGCCGCCGGGATTTGAACCCGTTTCACGCCATATCGTTGGATGTCGACCAGTGCTAACTGGTTGACTTCAAAGACGCGCGTCAAGGCCACCGTCCAACCAGTAACAACGGCTCCGCCTGTGGTGTTTGCATGATGTTTGCATGGCACCTTGTAGAGTTGGCCATACTCGTCCCATTCACAACGAGCCGTCGGTGGGGAATCTCAGACGCACGAGAGCGGATCCAACGCGATTACTTGAAATTACGGAGACGAGCCGCGATCTCGCCCCGGCCGCGGGTGAATCAAGCGCATGCGGCGGTCCTGTAACGATGTCGGCAGCCGGTTTCTTCAAACTCAAGTCGAAAATAAATGCCACAGCTTGACTGGTAATCATGGCATCGGGATTTCCCGTGTTCGCTAACGTGTTGTTGACTATGAAGTGCGCCGGGCACGATTCGAACATGCGACCTTCTGGTTCGTAGCCAGATTTCGCCATGAAGCCACCTGGCGTAAATGAGCCAAGTGACAGAAAATAAAGCCCGTATAGTTCTGGTACTTGATGCCGTTTCGGATGGCTTCGGACAAAAGTAGGCACAAAAGTAGGCACAGCCGAACGCACTGGGTCGTCCAACATCTGTTGCCACTTTGCTATCGCCTGCCCATCACCATCGGCATTGCGTGTGTAAGCGAAGCGGCGCATCAAGGTGACCAATCCCCACGTGGGCCTCAGGCAATCGAAACCTGCTCAGACTCATTTTCAAATTCCAACGCTTCCGGTCCGTGATAGTCTTCGTCTCGAAGAGAGACCTGCCCCGTAAATCAAAAAATCCTTCGTCCAGAGTTGGTGACGCCATTACGACCGCCTCCTAGTTCAGGACTATGTGACAGGAGGGAGGCAAGCAACGGTTCGGCCCGCCAGCGCGGATTTACCTGTTTCCAGCTCTATTCTGGAACATAGCCGTTCGGGCCGGCGGGAGAACTCCCTGCCAACGGAAGAAAACTGACGTGGGAGAACGGGAAAACGTGACAGTCGCCCAAACGGACACTATTCAGGCCTGCGGTCTTAACTATAGTCTCGTTTGTTGCCGAACAGGCAGTCGTTTTTTGTGCTGGAGGTGGGTCGAACCCACATGGCCGGGAGTTTGAATCCCGAAGCTGCCATTCCGCGCCGCCGGTAATCGAGACTACACCACTGACTTGCTCCATGGTCGTTGCGTGAGGATTCATCCGTTTCACTCGCACGTAAGCACTTGTTTATGCATGGCTTGCCGATAAGCGATTAAATCGAGTCGCGTATCATCTCAAGCGAATTTGTGTGAAGAATTCGCCAGACACCCGCAGCTCGCCGCTCGAGCGGCGCATGCCGCCCGCCTGCAGCCTTACCGAGCTGGAGAAAGGGCGCCGTCCCCTTCCGAATAAGGAGCCGCGAGAGCGGCTTCCATCCGGACTGCTGAAGATTCCCATTCAAGGCGCGGCATAAAGTTGTGGCAACAATATCTGCAAGCTGTAATCCAAGACTATTTTTGGAATCTTCAAACATGCGTTCTTCCGTCCATATTCGTTTTGCGTCGATGAATCGCAAAGGGCGCGCTTGGCTTTCCAAAAGTGTCTTTCTAATCCAGCTAGCGTGGCGTTTCATCTCTTCAGTCGCCGTTGTCTCATCAACTTCAAATTTGGCAAAGTAGGTATAATCGAAACCATGCACTCGAGCGTACGGCTGCTTTGCACTGCGTGACTCACCGATGGGCATCATCAGCGTAGACCAAAGCCTCTCCATTCGAGTCTCGGTCTGATCCTTCCGATCGATTATCCATGCGAATCGTTCGAGTTCCTCCGGCCGGCGTTGAGCGAACCAGTTGATCAAAATGTCAAGCATGTCTAGGACAAGTTGGATACACATAAAAGCTTGCACAAATAGTGGGTTGGCCAGACTGCGAATAGCATTGGCATCATCGTGGGCCGTCCTAACGACCTGCCCACTGTGTTCACTGGTGAGGTTCGCTGTGATTGCGGCTGCCTGGCGTTCCTTGAGTTCATCAATGACGTCATTCGGATGAAAGACCATATCAATGGCATAGTATTCGGCGATGCTACCGTGGCTGGCCAAAAGGCTAATTACTTGGGCGGTTTGCGCCTCATCAAGCTTGCTTCCCTTTATTTCGACCGCCTGGCGCGGCCAAGCGTCCCGAAGCCGTAGAAATTGATAAAACAGCTCGGGTTGAGCAGCACTTGGAACGATTAGAGCGAGCACAAGAGAGTACCTCCGGTTTCCGCTGGGCGGAACGAAAGCCCCTGCTTCGTCAATATAAATATTCATCGCACTAACAATAAGATACTCTCCACATCATCCGGTGCTTCAATCGGAAATGAAGGCAGGGGATCTCATTTGTGGATAATAGATCTCAAATGATCACGCAGCTCATGCGCCGTCGGACTGTCAACCATAGCTTCGTCAAGGGTCGCAAGTAACTCATTTTTGGGTAAGGTGTCTTGCAATCGAGCTAGCACACATTCGCGTGTATATTGTCCAAGCACTGGAACCAGAGCCGCCGCCTGCGGTTGGTGCTTACCCTTCACGGCCGAGCCGTGAATGAAAGTAGATCGAATCTTGTAACCCGTTGCAACATTCCCATAAGTTGTTTTAGCATCGAGCTGCGTGCCAAGGAGTTTAAGAAACATCGCGACTCGCTGGGCCAATCGATGCGTCAGCTCGGGTTCGTTTCTCAGGAAAATGGCCTCAAGCGCGGTCATCAAGGAGGTGATGACCCTCTCATTCCCGCCACTTTGAAACAGTGCATCTACGTAGCGCGCGTGTGCGATTCCGATATCCGTGGTTGCTTGATCCATTTGGAGTGGATCGTCAATAAGGGGAACGATGTCCTTGAGAAATTGAGACAACGCTTTTACGTCACCGTCGCCTAGCGTGTAGTGGAATCGGCTATGCCTTTGGGGGCTGAATAGCAATCCGCCCGACGCGATGTGCCTAGAGATGATTCCATATTTGTTGGTGGCCACACCACCGAAGCGATAGAGTCGAAGGGCCTCAATTGTTCGAAGAAATTTACGCTGCGCTTCTCCAGTGTTGACCGTATGGAACGTAAACTCACCGACTAATCGAAACCAAGTCTCGCTCGTCGGAAAAGAGACCCCGCCATATTCATCAATGAAAACGTGTTCAGCCAAGTCTCCCGACACCGGCTTGCGCAGCGTAATGAAGTCGGATATTTGCAGCGGTGATTCGGCGACGGACAAGCCGTCAATGAAGGCCGTCACCTTGACGGGCAGTGGCTTCCCCTCAAGTTCGCAGCACAGAGCATTGATCTGCGCTTGGAACTCTTCGTCATCGAGTCCCTGAAGACTCGCAATGGACAAGGAGCGCACAAAGTTTTCGACCAAAACTGCTTTAGATCCGACGGCGCCAACTACACGCCCAAACTCTGCACAGTCTCGATGAATTGAATTTAAAAAGGTTTGAAAATCTTGTGGGTTCCAAAGCTCACACTCGATTCGTTCGGGCTCGAAGTAAGCGAAAGAAAGATCATCACGATACTGGAGGTTCAAGTCACGGCGTCGAACACGCACGCGCTTCTGAATGGAGATCGACTTCGTTGCTCTGCGCTCCACCACGGCCTGCCGGACCGCCAGCGCCAAGCTCTTAATTTCAGTTTCAAACATTCTCGGTTGATTCTACTCGCTAGCGGAAATGTAGCCCCACGACCTTGGGATGGGAATGTGAACGAGAAGCAAGTCGACGCCCTTCTCGCGAGCGAAATCATTGGTACGGTTGGAACGCATTCGCGTTCAAAATTGGCACATGGCGAAACGGCGTCGTTAGAACCATTTCGCTCCGACACATAACTCGTGTTGTCGTTCCACGTTTGGGAAGGATTGTGCTGCAGAACCAGCAATTGTATCGGGAATAAGCAGAACTTCGTTCATCTCGACACCACGCCGCCCCAAGGATAGCGCCGCAGAGGACCGGAAAGGTGTGTTCACATCTGATTTAGGGCATGACCGCATTGTTGCAGCGTTTTGAAATTGCATTCCAGTCTTATCTGCTCAGCTTTATGCTTAGAGAGCCTTTGGCGGAAGTATTGCATCGTGCAAGGGTCTAACTGTTCTCGGCGATCGAACAGCCCAATAGTAGTTCTTCATCGATGCGGAGAGGTTCGAGGAATCGTGGATGTTGGGCGATGGTGAAAATTGCAGTCCGAAGATGTCCCACTGCAGCGTCGACCGTATTCACAGGACCGCTGGGGCGCTGAACCGTTTCGTTCTTCCGCATACGCGTGGAATCGCCATGGGCGATCGCTGACCTGTACTTGTAGATCTGGGATATTTCCGCGCGCGTCATTCGTACCCGATCGGGGTCAGAAAGCTTCATCAATGCTCCTTGCCGCATTGCAAGCTTATATGTCAGTGCTTCATTCCCATCTGAAAGAAGGGCTTCCAGGCCAATCACCGCGTCGAGAATGCGATCCGCACTATCGTCGCGCAAGAAACAGGAGTTCAGTCGTTGCAGAGCAAGTGAGAACTGAAGTTCATTGGACATGTGAAGCACGTTCTTATGTAAGGCAGAAATGTCGCACAATAGCTTGAGCGACACGGTCGGTATCGGGTCATTCCAAGCGCCTCGCTCCAAGCTTGGGGCGTATTGCTTCACTGCGACTTTATCGATCGGACGCAGGTTTGCTTTGTAGTGGGCGGCCCATCCGACTGGGATCGTGAGCACCTGAGCGAAGCCCGTGGGGATTCCGGTGATCACACGAAAGGCTGCAAAGAATAGACCTGTCTCTTTCAAGACCGGAGTGTCTGTTAGGACGTCGAAGTGCAGACTGGTTATCCAATCGCGATTGGGTATTGTGAGATTTACGATCTGAAGGGCGTGTGTAGCTCTTGCTTGTACTAATGAGTGATGTCCGTGATTGAAAGTATCGATAGGTGCGCGGGCCAGCTGAATATCTTCAGGTATCTCAATGATTGACATTCCATTGTCCAGTTCAATGCGTTCCGAATCAAGCTTGGCGAATAGGATTGGCACGAGTAACTCGATCGGCAACTCTTCCTGCAGAAAATAGGTCTCTTTCGGTAGATAAATAGGCAAGAACTGGTCACGATCAAATAAGGTCGTCTTGCTCACGTGAATGTATCTATCAATCAGTTCTTTGACTGACAACGCAATGAGGGCTTCGGCCGTGAATTTCTCAACGGGCGGATCTGGGTAGAAAGATGCGAGACGAGAATTGGACCGGAAGTACTCAAGTAGCTTGCGTACCGACACTGATTGTAGAAAGTGCTGAGCTTCGTCGTGCGGGTATAAGCCCGATAGGTCCCGATCGATGGCGTTTTTATAATCGACGGGTCCATCAAAAAGATTGGAAAACGTTGGCATTCCGTTTGAATCCCGCTTCAGTTCGGGAAAATTGTGGTATCTGCCTATGTACCCGCCGCCCTGTTCCTTCGTCCTGACGCGAGCGAGGCCTTCCTCTAAGCAGGAACAATAGAGCTCAAACAAAAAGAAATCTAAGGGTTTATTTGACACGGTATGTTCGACAAGACGAGCTATTGGGAAGTGCATGACCCCGGATCTCGCATGGGTGTCCCCTCTGATAGCGACGAAAAACGGTTAATGCTGTTCGACAGGGGGCCTAACCAATATTTTGCACGTCATACTCACGGCGATAGCCATCATATAGGATGGCTAAATTGGCTTCGGTCCGATCACCCAAATTTTGCTTGTCCGGATAATGACGGACTGGCGATCCAAGTGAGTTCCCGTGCGCGCGTTGATCCGGCTTATGCAGGATGCGAGGCGTAGGAAAGTGGACGTCGTGATCTGTTGGCGTTCTGGTCGCCTTGCCCGATCCACGAAGTGCCTTCTGAGCGCCTAATGAGGAATTCCAGTCGCTCGGAATCGACTTCATCAGCCACGCGTGACCCTAACGAGCGTTTCCCCGGCCGCTGGCGCAGGCACGCAAGCGGAATGCACTTGGCACCGATCATAAATAGCGCGAATCGGCGCCTTAGTCGCTAAAGATGGCTACAACTATTTGCGCTTCTCACTGAACCGTAGGCTCAACGCTCACACCCTCGCCGCATCCACGACAGATATACGCACGAATTACACTGAAGCCCACGAACGTATTCGCCAATCACAGTGCGGGTACGTTGAGGTGCAAACCTGATCTGTCCTCGCCAGTTCTCGCAACACCAGGTCGAGTTCTCCGGTTGGTATCGAAACTTGCGACGATTTCGCCGCATTCATTGCAAAAGATCTCTGCCCATCCATCGCGCAGCTCGGCCGTTAAACAGCCGCAACGGCCGCCACCATGGGGAATCGTGGCTTGCCTCATTGTGGGCACACATCCATTGTGCAGCCCCATTTCAAGACGTTGTGCCAGGGGCTTGGGAATTTGTGCATCCGAGAGGCGATTGTCGCTCCCCGTCACATTCGCCCTGTCTTCGCTATCTTGGGAGATATGGGCAAATGGTGCACTGTAACCCTGCTAGACAAGGACGGCCGGCGGCACAGCTTAGACGTAAACGCGGAAAGCAGCTACGACGCGGCGCATCTTTACGTCACTCATGCGAAATCGCAGGCGGAGTGTGGATTGCCGATCCCAACATTGGCTAGCGTTTTCGAAATTGTTTTCGATGGAAAAGTGTTTCGTGTGAAGGGCGAGGATCTAGAACGCTGGATCGTGCGAGCTAAATGGGCCGCGTGGGTTTCTGTTTAGTCAGCGCCCAACATTGGGCTAAATCTGCCTCGCTCGATTTTCACGAGCCAGCGCAGAGGATATCGTCCGCGCTCACCCTCTCTTTTTGAAGTGCGTGCCCAAAGGCGGTCACGCAGGCGGCGCACCAAGACCCTGTTAATCGTAGGGGAAAGAAATTCTTTACTGCCGGCGCTTTACAGTACAGCGTAGGCGGGTTGCGAGATCGCACGCTTCCCGCACGTTTCATCAAACCGGACAGCCGGATTTCTCGTATCCGGCTGTCCGATCACCTTCGTCCGGCAGCATGCGCAGCACCCCGTCGAGATGGCTCACCTTCGCTACCATTCGATACAACCCCTTGGTTATCACCCAAAACCGGCCAACGATGAGCTGATCCAGGACATGGATCCCGTTCGCGCGCAAACACGCCCTCATCGGAAAGCGCTGGCTAGGCGGTGCGTTTTGTTATGGAGCAGGCGACCAATTGCCACATTTTGTTTCCAATTTGCAAAATCCTCAGCCGTCCATCCCTGGAACATACCAGCTGATGTCACATGCTTGGACGGGTCGGCTCCCTTCTTCAGCAGCGCCCCGACTACAGAACTATTGTCATTAAGTACGGCAATCATCAGGGGAGTAATGCTATCGTCCCTTTGAGCATTCGCATCGGCGCCAGCGGCCAGCAACATCTCAGCTATACCAGCACCGTTCTTTGTTACAGACATCAATGCTGTGTGACCATTCTCAGCTCGGGCATTGACATCGGCTCCACGTGCTAATAGAAGCTTTACGATTCCGACGTGTCCGTTCACCGTTGCTTTCATCAAAGCTGTCGAACCTCCAGTGTCGGTGCCGTTCACGTCTGCGCCATTGATTAGCAGCTTGCGAACGGCTGTGATATCTCCCATGCTCGATGCTTCAAGCAGAGCATCCGTTCCTGTCGGTCTGACCCTTCCGGAAACAGATGATTTGGAAAACGGCTCAGCCGGCGGCGTAGCTTTTTTCCTAAAACCAACTGTGATGCCGGAAAAATCCGCCATAATGACCACGTTGTCCATTTCGAGGCCGCAGCATATTAGGGGGCCAGTGGAAGAGTTCCAGTAGTACGACAAACGCCCTGTTTTTGGTTGTGATGTTTGTTCGAGGCCGACCCTTTCCAAAGCTTCTTTGACACTGGATGGCCTTTCTCTGTAGCCGTAGTCAATTTGGTCGAGCCGCCCGTTGTTGAATGCGATAAAGCCCCATGGATATTGTTCCAGATCACCGGGTCCATGTTCTGACGGAGACCCCAAGATCTGCATGGTTTCGACTTTTGGCTGAAGTGCCAGCTTGGTGACGTCTACCTCGATTGCCGTTCCCGGCGGCTTCGGCGTTGGACTAGGCTCGGAGGATCGGTCGGCTCTCCCTTTCTCGGAGGACCCACTATTGTCCTTCAGTAATACAAGTGACAGTAGAGCTACAGCAATAACACTTCCTATAACAAAGCGTTTCCAGTTTATGGGCGTAGCTCGTAGCTTCGTCTCCGTGTAAGAGGAGCCACTGTAGCCCGCTAATCTGCCACAGACCGGACAGTAGCGAGCCGATGTGGGCAATTCAGTGCCGCAGGAACAACAATACATGTCACAATACCTATTCTGTTACCAGAATGTCTTGCACGTTGAGCACCTCGATATACCAAGATCTCGTCAAGGTTTTCTTTAGCAAAGCCGATTCTCATATTGCGTCGAGTAATTCGAAGAACCTAGATTCGATCTGACCTTCCCACTCGGATGCACCAATTCCTCAAGAGTAGGAATCTGATCTCCGCAAGACTGCGGTGTAGAGCATCTGTCCAGGAAACCCTCAAAATCCGGGTTCCACACGTCTCATCGAGATGTGATATTGCGTTGGTTCGGGGAGTCGTCAACAAGAACACGGTCATCTATTGGCTCCATTCCCGTCACGGCGTACCGACAGGAACGCTCGACATCATCTACCGCATGAAAGGCGGGCGCGACGCCGCCATTTATCTCCTTGCGCGGCAGCTCGGCAAATGGGGCACCTCATTGACGATATGGGCCGCGCTGAGATGGTGAATTTCATCGACCGGACGAAAACCGGCGGGCCTAGAAGGACGCGGAGCTACAGCAGCTCGCGAACATCCTCCGCAAGAGGGATGACGAGCCTTTCGATGCAGGTCCAAAAGCATCATCCGTCGATTGAATACCCGAAGAATCACTTCCGCGCGCTCTGAAAGCAGCTCCACCATAGACACGCGGCGCGTTACGCGTGGAACCTGAAACTTGATCGACGCTAACGATAGTTGTCTTGCTTCCTTTTATTGCTTTTAGGCACACCCCAATCCCAATTGAGGAATACGGGGGTCATTCCGACTGGTACGGGTCGAAGGCCTTTGTTCTTCACAATGCAGGAGCGCTTTCCCGAATCTGACGGGAACACGAAAAGCACGCGTCGATGTCAATGGAATATGCTGGAACTACACCACGGGAGAAAAGTTCATTCAGATCACCTAAGATGGGCTGATAAGGTCGGCGACAGCGCCTGTTCCAAGCCGCTCAGTTATGTTGGCCTCACGCTAGACCAGCTTCTCTTCTTCTTTGATGCTGGCTACCGGAATCAGCTTGTCGGAATGGATCTCGCCGGGTTCATACATGCCACGGGTGGCGTAACCAAGCCAGAGGACGTAGCCTTCGGGCGTATGGTCTACGCGACTCGAGAACAGCAAATCTCTGGTCTCAACGGGAGCATCGCGGTCGACGTAAACGGTGAGGTCCGGGCCGACATGGATGTACCGGAAGGCGACACGGCTGGAAGTGCCCACTGCCAAATCACGGAGAAACGTGGGCGTGGAGCGGAGGAAGTGTGCAGGGAGCTTGGCCATTAGTTACTTTCAGGATCTGAATTTTCACGAACGTTTCGTCGATTCTGAGTGCGGCACAGGAGAAACAAGGGCCTCCTTCCTTTATACAATTCCGCCCGCTTGGGGATGTGACTTGCCGGTACCAGATCGCCGGTTTACCGCTTTAGATCAGTGAGCGTGCGCGCCTTTGTCGGGCTGGCGATGCTATTGAGAAACATGAACACAATTGCATTTGGGACAGAGCCCAGGCGGCAACAATGCCCAGAGGGCGCGTTCTCAGATGAGAATAATTGATGCAAAGTTTGGATTTCTGAAATTTTGCAGGGTGGCTTCGTGGATTTATTCCTGTGTCAGCCCGACTACCCCCAAAGGGGCCCGTCGGCTCCAAAGATTGGAAATTTCTAACGTATCCTTCCTGCAATCTTCCCATGATTGATCATTGCCAGACGACAGACAATATCAGAAGAATGCAGAGCGTGTTCGCTGACATCAAAACCTGGATCGAACGGCTGGGGCATTCGAAGCTGCGAACGTTCACGGATGAACACGGGCACTTTTGGCTTGAGCAGAACGCAAATAAGGCATCCAAATGGGCAAAACTCGCGCGAGAAGGACACCAGATCGCGTGGGAGTTCGATAACGCCGGTGGCTCATACACAGGGCGCATGCTGATCGATGGAGAAATTTACACGCCGAGTGCAGCGACGAAGAAATTCTTGAAGCGTGTTGATGAGTAAACCCACATTATCCCCCCGCGTATATCTCTGTCCGCTTCTCGGCATTGAAGATTTCTACTGCTGCCGGCGTTCAGCTTTTCCGTCGGTGAGCACATGATAAATCAGCACATACTTTGCTGCTGGACCACATCTTACGCTCCACAATCTCCCGTGCCCCTACTCGCGCCTTACCTCGGTTGCAGCTTTATCATCTCTTAAACCAACAAACCGTGAATGCCGTAGATGATTGACTCGCGCTTCATACTGCACCTCTTTTTCGCTTGCACGAACCTGCGGGTGAGCGGGTCAGCAACGATGATGAGATGATATCGCGTACCGCACGGCAGAATCAGGCGTTCATGAGATCACTGATGGCATCTGCCTTCGGCAACTTTCCGAAACGGCGCTTAACTGGCCGCCAGACGTGATCGCGTCCTTCGAAAGTCCGAGAGTGACAAAACTTCTTTACACAGATGTCGCCGATGTATTCGGGGTAAAGGTGCACTGGCGCGCTGAAGCCTGTCATAAGTTGACAGCAGCATCATGGCAGCAAACAAGTACGCTGCGACAGTGGCCGCTCTTTCGACCACTGCCACAATGCCCGATCAAGGTCGCGTAGACTCACGGCGTTCTGGTGAGCTAATTTTCGGCAGTGTTTCAGGTATCCGATATAGGATTCAACAGTATGCCATGACCGCTTAACACCAAGGGATTCGAGCGCGCGAAAGTCAATGATCGTATAACGTTCGGGATCGATGGCTGTCAGAAGCGCAGAGGCGACTGGAATTTCTACGCCACATAAGCCACATAGGACGGCGAGCGCGGCCCGCTCTGTCTGGGCCGTCACTGCAAGTCGCAGCGCATCATGACTTTCAACGTCCGAGTTTCGGCGAAGGCGCGAAATTCCTCTGCCGCCGGTCTTCCAAACGAAAATAGTTTCAACGTTGGCGCGGGTATAGTCGCCGGAGGCGATGTGATGCCCGGCTTGCAGAGCTTCGAGATCGTCGCCACATGGATATCGGGACGCCAGCTCTCTTATCCGCAGAGCGTCGAATTGCAGCTGAAATGCATGCTTTGGTGGCTTGGCCATCATGCCCCTGGAATCGTTTACCTGGACTGTGTGTGATCACATGCGTAGCGCTGAAGTGATCGGATCGAATGGTATGGACTCCCATCATCATTCAGACCAAAGAACTGCACCGTGGTGCTTGTCGAACCGCTGCCATTGAAGCCCTCATACGAACCGGCGCGGACTATTAGAGTAAATTTGCATTTCGTCCAAACCTCCGACATGCCGTAAGACGCGCCATGATCATTCACAATTGTGGTCTCGTTTCCGATGCTGTAGTTAATTTCACCGGACCCTGAGCGATCCACAACCGTCGGTGCCGTGCTACCGAAGATCTTGATAGACAGTATGTCATCGTCTGGCCCGTACGCAGCCTTGATGTGGTCGAACAGTTTGAATAGCGAGATGGGGTCAGCCTCAAACTGCACACAAAAGATTTTGCCATTCTTGACGTACAGATACTCTTTGTAAAAGTTGTCGATGTAGCCGGGGATGATTTCCTTGGATCGATGCTTAATTTCGCAACGATGGACCGTGACAGCGTTGTGTTCGCTCCAATCGAGATAATGTAAAGCCTCTGCTGGTGGTAGTTCAAGCATTCTCTTGCACTCATCCGGATACGTTTGCGTGAACTGCTGGAAATTCATCCCAACGAGTGCTGACGGATCAGCCCGAAACGGTGACGCAGCGAACCCAAACACTGCTGTATTCAAAAACAAGGCAAACATCATTCCTGCAACGCTACGCATGAATCCCACTTCCATCTAGGTAAAGATAGTGCAGCAAACCTGCAATAGTTCTCCCGCTTTAGTTAATTGGGACAAATGCCCAGGCTGAATGTGCCTGTCATGCCGCGTTATCGAACGAGTAAGACTGTGACGGTTTGCACCGCGGCATCGCGAGTGGCGGGCTAACCCTCTCTGCCTGCTGTTATTTATCAGCGAAGCTCGAACCAAAATACGCATGTCAAGCCATCCTGCATGAGACCGTTCGCCTGTGCTTCTTAGGTGGATTCGGTCCGGGATGTTCAAACAGAAACTGGTCTCGATCATCGATGGCATACCCGCGAAGCCGGCCCTTTTGCCGCCAGTCCGAGATAGTTTTTGTGGAAACGTCACAAGCCTGGGCGACCTCGCGGATAGTTAGCAGCCCGCGTTCGCGGAGCCGATCAAAGCGGCTTCTCAATCCGTACGCCTTTCGAACATAGCCAATCGCTACCGATGTCAACGGTAAGCCATCGCCTGTTTTGAAATTTCCTTCATTAAGGATTCGCGCCACGTCTGCGTAGTTGTAGTCGTCCAAGAGGCGATCCATTTCGGCGACCATCTCTGGGTTCTGCTTGTGGCTTTCGCAATAACTCACCGGCCGTGGCAATATCAAGGTCTTTGACATTCCGCCGCGAAAGCGAACATCAAGCTGAACGTTTTCGCCTTTTCGGATCGTTACATCTTCGATCAGCAGTCGAACCATTCGCTTACGTTCGCGATCGGGCGTCTTAGAATCGTGCCACGGTCGCCGGAAATCCGTTGCTAAAGCGAGAACCTGCTCTCGTTGTGCCGGGCTTATTTTGAACTGATCGGCTTGGCACTGGCGATCATAGTTCTGTTCGTCTTCCGAGAGTGCTCGCAGCTTCGCATTCCACTCCGCTTCCAGTGAGGCAGCTACGAGTCGATTATCCGGATCTACGCGAAGGAAACGGCGGCGGGCTAGTTCGGATTCGTCGCGAGCCCGGTCCACCTGAAGCCGCCGTAGGCGATCAGCTTCTTCCCATCGCGATTGTAGTTCCTGGTGAACGCTGAGAGCGACTTCAGGATTTTGACGGGAAGTGAATAAAAATAAGGACGTCCCAGACCATGACCGTTCCGCCGCCATATTGCCCTTTGGGGATGAAGCCTTCGAAGTCGAGATAGTCGAGCGGATGATCTTCGGTTGCACTCGCAAGCCGGCGAACACCCGATTCGGTGGGAACGCCTTTCGGCACACCCCATGACTTCAGTTCGCCGTAAAGTTCGAGCCGGAAACCGTAACGAAGATGGCTGGCAACGTGCTTCTAAACAAAGCGCCTGCGGCTGCCCTGAGCACTTCGTCGCGGCGCCGATGACTTCGATTTTCGCCGTGAGGAATTCTGGGTCGCTGCGACACAAATGGCGCGATCAAAAGGGAGCCTCACAGTGCAGGTACTGGGCGGAGGGTTCGTGGTACGAAAGTAAAGTGATCCGGGTCGGACCTGCGGGATGGGCATACAAGGACTGGCGCGGCATTGTGTATCCGCATGAGAAGCCGCGTGGCTTCGATGAGCTGAGCTACATCGCAAGCTATTTCGACACGGTTGAGATCAACTCATCCTTCTACGGTCCGCCACGCCCTTCCACTTCGAAGAAGTGGGCGGAGAGCGTTGCACAGAATGACAGATTTCGGTTCACCGCGAAACTCTTTCAATCGTTTACGCATCAGCGTACGCCGACCCCGAACGACGAGAAAGACTTTAAAGGCGCGATGGCTCCGCTCGTGGACGCACGCCGATTAGGGGCGATACTGATTCAGTTTCCCTGGTCCTTCAAAAACGATGCGGAAACCCGGCGCTACCTAACGGGGATTTTGCGGCGGTTTCAGGAATTTTCGTTGGTGGTGGAAGTGCGGCATGCGAGTTGGATGGATGAGAGTTGCCTCGATCTGCTTGCGGAATTGGGAGTCGGCATCTGCAACATTGACCAACCGTTATTTCATCGTTCAGTGAAGCCGGCGACGCATGTCACTTCGACCATCGGATACGTAAGGCTTCATGGCCGCAATTACCGAAACTGGTTTTCTGCGACGGCAGATGTTCGCGAACGCTACGACCATCTTTATTCGCTCGATGAGTTGGAGCCCTGGGTGGCGCGTACGAAAGAAATCGCGGCGAACGCAAAAGACACATATGTGGTGACCAATAATCACTATCTCGGCCAGGCCGTCGTCAATGCAATCGAGATCAGCTCGATTCTGCAAGGTAAGCCGGTCGGTGTGCCGCTTCAGTTGATGGCGCGTTATCCCGAACTGCAGGAATTCAGAGCCGACCGTGCCGGAGGGGAGAGTGAGGCATAATGAGACAGAGGCGAATAAATGGCGAATACTGCACAGCTCTCCCCTTTTGCCAAGCCCGTCCGTTTCCGTTCGGAAATCCTACCGAAGTTTCCCGCGCTTAGGATACCCGCAGTCCCGCTTCTCCGCCGCGGCATCTCCCGCGGCGGAATAACCGAAATCACTGGCCCTCGCTCTTCCGGCCGCATGTCCGTTCTTCTGCATATCCTGGCACAGGCGACAGCACGCGGTGAAATCTGCGCGGTTGTGGATACGAACGATCAGTTTCACCCGGCGTCTGCCGCGGCCGCCGGCGTCAAACTCGCGAGGCTCGTCTGGGTCCGTTGTCGCGGGAATACCGAGCACGCCATGCGAGCCGCGGACCTACTGCTTCATGCGGGCGGTTTCGGCGTGGTCATCCTCGATCTCTGCGAAGTAAACAGGAAGGTTCTGAATCGCATCCCCCTTTCGTATTGGCACCGCTTTCGGCGAGCGATCGAGCAGACGCCCACGGTGCTTCTGGTGTGCAGTTCCTCGGCACAGACCAAAGGATGTTGGCACCATCTGCAACTACAGCTTCAGCATCCGCGGTGGGAAGGCAAACCGCCTTTCTGCCTTCTGCAAGGCCTCGACATAGCAGGCCGTTCATGTAAGCCGGTAGAGAGTGCGGTCCAGCGGCTTTCACTGGAAAGGACGGCATGATGTATGCCTGCATCCATTCGTCGGACGCTGCAAACGCGAGTGCGACTCAGGATGCCTTACTGGCGCTGGCCGTCGAGTTTTCTCCCGAAGTGGAACAAACCTGTTCGGATACGGTGGTTTTTTCGATTGCACCGCTCCGATCCATGCTCGGATCATGGCAGCAGATCGCATCGGAAATTGCGCGCAGAGGATATGCGAGAAAACTGAAAGCGCATCTCGGTATAGCCGGAAACGTGGATACAGCAATTCTATTGGCGCGCAAATGCGAAGGCACGTTGCTGGCCATGCCTGGCGAAGAAGCATCCAAACTCGCCGATATCGCACTCGAACGCCTCTTTGCGCACGATTTGGAAATTGACAACAGCGTGTTGGAAACTCTGCATCAGTGGGGGCTCGAAACCTGTGGAGATCTAGCCGGGTTGCCAGAAAGTGCGCTGACGGAACGCCTCGGTATGGCGGGCGTTTATCTGCGCCAGATCGCATTGGGTGTGCGCCAACGCGCATTGC
This sequence comes from Bryobacterales bacterium KBS 96, assembly GCA_000381625.1. Lineage (GTDB taxonomy): Bacteria > Acidobacteriota > Terriglobia > Bryobacterales > Bryobacteraceae > KBS-96. The sequence continues at coordinate 1,472,673 of KB906767.1, read as the reverse complement.
GAGTACGGGCGCCAGAGGTCAGTTACGAAGAACAGATGGAACTAGGGCATCCGTTGGAACAGCTCGAACCTCTTCTGTTTCTCTTTGGGCGAGCGCTCGGCGATTTGTGTGCACGCCTCCGCTCGCAATCGCAAGCCGCGCGGCTGCTCGACCTCCGTCTCGCACTGGACGGCGCGCGAGAGTACGGCTGCCGTCTTGAATTTCCCGTCGCACTCGACGAGAGCCGCAGCCTGTTGAAACTGCTACAGCTTCACTTGGAGCGACATCCACCGGGAGCAGCGGTCGTGCGATTCCGTTTACGAATGGAAACGACGGAGCCCCGGCGGGTGCAGGGCGGATTGTTTCTGCCGCCTACGCCAGAGCCCGACAAATTACAAGTGACGCTCGCGCGAATCGCCGGGCTCGTCGGTAAAGAGAACGTGGGCTCCCCGGAGTTGCTATACACATACCGGCCCGACGCGTTCCGCTTAACCGCACCCGACCTGCGTTCATTTCCACCGGAGGCGGACGACCCACGACGGCATCTCCTGCGTTTGTCGCTTCGGCTCTTTCGTCCGGCACTCCGCGCGAACGTGCATATTGCGAACCAAGCACCTACCCGGGTATGTGCAGCGGGGGTCAACGGCACCGTCGTCGAGCGATCTGGGCCGTGGGAGAGCTCCGGCGAATGGTGGGCGTCGTCGGAGTGGCATCACCAGGAGTGGGATGTTGCGCTCGACGATGGCGCCTTGTATCGAATCGCGCGTGAGGTGCCCGCCGATGTCTGGGTTGTGGTGGGTGTCTATGACTGAACCGAGCCGACTCGATCTCACGCCGCGCTGTGCGGAAGCGCCCTTGGGGCATGAAAGCACGCTAGTGGCGCTGCCGCTTCGCAAGACCGGCCATGATCAATACATCGAGTTACACGCACGCTCGGCGTTCTCTTTCCTGGAGGGCGCATCGCTCCCCGAAGCATTGGCTTCGCGCTGCGCCGAACTGGAGCAGCCAGCGATGGCGTTAGCAGATGCGCAAGGCATCTATGGCGCACCGCGTTTTCACCTCGCAGCAAAGCAACTCGGTATACGTGCTCTGATCGGTGCGGAAGTGCCCACCGAACAGGGTTTCCGTTATACGCTTTTGGCCGAAAACCGCACGGGTTATCAGAACCTTTGTCGCCTGATCACGCGCATGAAGCTGAGGGGAGGGCGAAATGGGAAAGCACAGAATCCGTTCGCTACGACCAGCGACTTTGCCGAATTCGCAAACGGCCTGGTCTGCCTCACGGGCGGGCTGGAAGGCCCGTTCGCACGGATATTTGCCGAGCAGCACGGCGCACCCGCTGGAGAGAATGCCTGCCGGCAATTAGAGCATCTGAAGCAAATCTTTGGCCCGCGCAATGTCTATGTGGAGTTGCAGCGGCACTTCCGCCGTCGGCAGGAAGCGGGCAATCACCTACTTATGGGTCTGGCGCGGACGTTGCGGTTGCCGCTGCTTGCCACGAATGGCATCGCGCACGCAACAAAAGACAAACGTGAATTGCAGGATGTACTCACCTGTGTTCGCCACAACACCAGCATCGTTGAAGCGGGCCGGCTCTTAAGTTACAACGCGCATCGATATCTGAAATCTAGCGCGGCTATGAAACGCCTGTTCGCCGATGTGCCCGAGGCTATCGCCGAGACGTGTGAGTTGGCGGCTCGCCTAACCTTCACGCTCGAAGACTTGGGCTACGAATTTCCGCGCTATCCGGCGCCCGCCAATGAAACCGAAATCTCGTTTCTGCGAAAGCGCACGGAAGAGGGCGCGCGCCGCCGCTATCGTCCTTACGCCGGGAAAGCACGCCAACAGATCGAGCACGAATTGGCACTCATTGAAAAGCTCAAGCTCGCCGGTTATTTCTTGATCGTCTGTGACATCGTCGAGTTTTGCCGGAGTAAGGGAATTCTCGTGCAGGGCCGCGGTTCCGCCGCAAATAGCGCGGTCTGCTATTCGCTCGGCATCACGGCCGTCGATCCGGTGGGCATGGATCTACTGTTTGAGCGCTTTCTTTCGGAAGAGCGCGGCGAGTGGCCCGATATCGATCTCGATCTTCCGAGCGGTGATGACCGGGAGCGCGCGATTCAATATGTTTACGAACGCTACGGTGAGCGCGGGGCAGCGATGACGGCCAATGTCATTACCTATCGTGGCCGCTCCGCGGTGCGCGATGTGGGCAAGGCCCTAGGCTTTGCTGAACCGGAGCTAAAGCGCTTGGCGGATCGTATGCCGCACTTGGAGTGGAAAGACCCGAACGATACGCTGGAGCGGCGGTTTCGTGAAGCGGGCCTGCCGCCAGATGATCCCCGCATTACAAAGTTTTTCTCACTGACATCGGAAATCCTTGATCTACCACGTCATCTGGGACAGCACTCGGGCGGGCTGGTTGTGTGCCAGGGACAACTCGATAGCATCGTTCCCCTGGAGCCTGCCTCGATGCCCGGCCGGGTAGTCGTGCAGTGGGACAAGGACGACTGCGCCGATATGAAGATCGTCAAAATCGATCTTCTCGGCTTAGGAATGATGGCGGTGCTGCAGGATTGCCTGAAAGAAATTCCAAAGCACTACGGCAAAGAAGTCGATCTCGGGCACTTGCCGCAGGACGATCCCAAGGTTTACGGATGCCTGCGACGCGCCGACACACTGGGCTGGTTTCAAGTGGAAAGCCGTGCCCAACAGGCGATATTGCCGCGCATGAAGCCGGAGTGCTTCTACGACATTGTGATTCAGGTTGCGATTATTCGGCCCGGTCCCATCGTCGGCGACATGCTGCATCCTTATCTTCGGCGGCGGCAGAAACTCGAACCTCCGGTGTCGCTGCATCCTTCACTCGATCAGGTTTTGACGCGTACGCTGGGCGTGCCGCTGTTTCAAGAGCAACTACTACGCATGGCGATGATCGTGGCGAATTTCAGTGGCGGCGAAGCGGAAGAACTGCGCCGTGCGATGGGATTCAAGCGATCTGAAAAACGTATGCAGGCGGTTGAAGCGAAACTCCGTCGGGGGATGTCACACAACGTGATCGGGCCCGAAGCACAGGAGCGGATTATCCAGGCCATTACAGCGTTCGCGCTATATGGCTTCCCCGAATCGCATGCCGCTAGTTTCGCGTTGATTGCATACGCGAGTGGCTATCTCAAATGTCATTACCTGGCCGCGTTTACGGCGTGCACGCTCAACAATCAGCCGATGGGCTTTTACTCACCGGCGACTCTTGTCAAAGATGCGCAGCGGCACGGACAACGTTTCCGGCCCGTCGACATCCTTTGTTCGCAAGAAAAGTGCACGATCGAGAAAGACAGCAGCACATACTACGTCCGGTTGGGCTTGAATTACGTCCGAGGCCTGCGCACCGGCACGTCGCAGCGTATTGTGGCCGCAAGAGACGAACGGCCGTTCGCTTCCATACGCGACCTGATCCGGCGTGTGCCGGAGCTGAACAAAAGGGAATTAGCTGCGCTTTCGCAGATCGGCGCCCTGAATTGCCTGCCAAAAGAGGAAGCCGATCGCCACCGCCGCGGAGCACTCTGGCAGGCGAGCCTCGCACTCCGCTCTGTGGGCCCGCTTTTAGAGGCGGCAACAGACGAGAACGCAATCGCTCCGCTCAAGCGAATGAACATAACGGAGCGCATCTCCTCAGACTTCGCACACACCGGCTTGACGATTGGAAGGCATCCGATGGCATTCCACCGGGACCAATTGAGAACGTTTGGAATCCTGGACGCCGAAACGGCTAAGACGCAGAGAAATGGAGCAATCGTCCGTATTGCAGGCGCTGTTATTACGCGCCAGCGGCCCGGAACGGCAAAAGGATTCGTTTTCCTCAGTCTCGAAGATGAAACCGGCATTGTGAATGTAATCGTCAATCCCGATCTCTTTGAAAGCCAAAAAGCCGCCTGCGTCAGCGCCCCTTATCTCACGATCAAAGGGGTTGTGCAAAATACGTGGGACGTCATTTCGGTCAAAGCCGTACGCATAGAGCCACTCGCCTTGGAAACGCAGGCTGTCCGATCGCATGACTTTCGTTGATTGACGAAGGAGCCCATCCAGCAGCAACAGCCTGATAGCGAAAGGTTCATTGGAATTGGCAAGGCGTCACGTCCTAAACGGAAGCTTCCTATTAGCTGCTGGACAGCGAGCCACGCTTCAATACCGGGTCAGCAAACATCTGCCGAGGCGGACAATATCGTGTATCTAGAGATGTCCATCCGGCCCGTCGCCCGCTTTCGTCCGTCAGGGTTGATTTTGAAACGGCAAATTCCGGCCACTAAAAACCCGTTGATCGGTGAGGTCAGCGCGAGCCTTCATAGTAGCTCGCAATGCGCTCGTACACTTCGGGTGGAAACTTCAGTGATTTATAAACGTTGCAGGTGTCCTTACCCTGCTCCGCGGTGTCACAGATGGGAAATTCCTGTTCTTTCATCCAGGCGAGAATGCGGTCCGGCTTTGGCGGATATAGCCATGAACTGTGACTTGCGCCGAAATGCTGCGCTTTTTATCTTCGTCACGGCCGGGACGTGGTCTTGCAAGGGCGCAATCCAATTCGGTGTTTGATCACGATTAGAGCGTTTATGAATACACCTGATTTCAACGACGTAAGTACTTTTGTCGATGCGCCGCCCGGTACGCTGAGCGCTGCCGCCCAAGAGTTGTAGATTCCTACCTCGACTGTGAGCCGGTCGTTGACTCGCCTCGAAAGGGCACGGGAATTTCATGCCGGGCGGGCTGACGTGTTTCTCCGCAAGGGAAGCATCGCTCGTCGGAAGGCCGGGTTGCGGAACTGGGAACCGAAGATCGGCCAACAAGCCCTTGAGATCAGTTTTTTTGAAGGCTTGCCGGCAGTGCATCGAGGAACAACGGCATTGACTGGAAATCCGTCGCCTTCCGGAAGTTCAAAGAAGAAGTCACTTTTGACAGGGGCAAGGTGACGAGCACGGATTGGAGCCGCTACAGATTCTCACGATGCAGAAAATGCTGGTGATCCAGATCGCCCAGATTTCGCGCGACGACAAAAGCTTCTGTGCAGGCGGAGAGCGCCCAATGTGGTGACTCCTCCGCCAGTGGCGCGCCTTCTTCGACGCGACCGGTGTGGCACGTAGCAGAAAATCATTGACTCACCCTTACGTGACCCCGCTGCTGAAAGGCTATGCAGAGCTCCGGCGATGCCGCCCGCAAAAGGCGGCGGATTCGTAATCGTTGTCCGCCGCGCTTTTTGTAGACTGGAGCCGGAGCAAATGAGATAACAAATGAAAGCTGGCGGATTTTGGCTGGGTATGGCGGTGCTGTCCACGGTAGCAGCAGCTCAGACACCGCAGTGCAGTTTTGACGACTTCAAGCCTGTCGAAGGATTCCACGCGGAAATGAATTATGGCGTCCTTCAGATAACTTGGCGGGGCGAAGTGGGACAACAGCTAAAGGCACAGTTCGCTATTCGCGACGGGCGTCCGCTAATCGAACAATTAGCAGCGCGCAGTGGCGGCACCTGGGAGATTCTCGGAAGAGATTTGACTCCCGATTTTCAAGTGACGACCGGGCGGCGCCGCATCTCGGGAACGCAACGTAAGCTGCTGAAGGGGTTTGGCATCGACACGCCCGCCGAGGAAGAGGTTCGAAAATGGAATACCTTCTGGGATGCGCCGCTGGTAATTCCCGGCGGCGGTGACACCACGGACCTTCCGCGTACGGCCGATGAAATTCAGCGGGGCTCCGTCAGTTACGACACCCGCACGTGCCGCGTATCCAGCGACGGGGCACGCGTCAGCGTGGCATTTGACGGCCTGACTCTGGGCCTGTTTTCCGGCTATCTCAAGTTCACGGCATATAAAGGATCGAACCTGCTGCGCCAGGAAGCGATCGCAAAGACAGAACACCCATCTGTGGCCTATATTTACAAAGCCGGCTTGAAAGGCTTCGCCATCAATAACAATACGAAGCTTGTCTGGCGGGATACGGCGCGGCAATGGCAGCAATATGCATTTGGAGGAGCGCCCAATAGTGCGCCAATCAATCTGCGCGCCCGTAACCGGCTCGAGATTCTAGAAACCGGCATCGGATCGCTCGCAATTTTTCCACCGCCCCACAAATTCTTTTTCGCACGCGAAAATGAGATCAACCTCGGCTATGTCTACTACCGAAAGGACAACGAGAAGAGCTTTTCGCTAGGCGTGATGCAGCCGGAGCGGGGAGAAGGTTATTTGCCGTGGGGTGTCACCGATGCGGAATGGAAGAGACGCACCGGGACTTCTCGCGGCGAATGGGACAATTACGCTCTATACAACGCGCCGCCGGGCACGCTGCAGCACATGGCGGTTTACTATTACCTGAGCGTAAAGCGCAGCGATGCGACGCAGCAAGCGGTGCTTACCTATACACACGGCGACGTTTTCAAACCAGTGCCCGGCTTCAAAGTCCTCACAGGCCACTATCACCTGGACTTTAACGAGATGCTGCGCGACCGGCACACTATCGATTACCAGCCAGGCTGGGTTCCGGTGTTTCGAGGGCTCGGCATCAACATCGTGTATTTGGGTGACTTTCACGATGACTCGGACCCGCGAGATTCCGGCCCCAAGCGATTCGCAGAGGAAAAGGTCTACTTTGAGGGTTCGCGCAGAATGTCGGATAAGGATTTCTTAGTGATTCCGGCTGAGGAACCGAACGCATATCTAGGCGGCCACTGGTACCTGATGACGCCAAAGCCGGTCTACTTCTCTCATGCGACGCCACGACCTGCCAATCAACAGTTCATCGAAAACGATCCCCTCTATGGTCAGGTTTACCATCTCGGTTCGGCCGAAGACGTTTTGAAGATGGTGAATCGCGAGCATGGCATTATCTGGACCGCTCACCCGCGTACGAAGAGTTCGGAAGGCTACCCGGAAGCATATAAAGATATGGATTTCTTTCAAAGCGACCGGTTTATTGGTGCCTCCTGGGAATCGTTACCTGTCGATCTTTCGGAAAAGAGACTTTGCCCAATTCGCTGCTTTGGAACAATGGACGACATGAGTAACTGGGCTCCAAAACCGAAGTTCATGATCGCCGAAGGGGACACTTACACGAAATGGCCGAGTGACGAGACGTACCCACAACTGGCTGTGAACTATCTGAAACTGGATCGCGTATCTCTGTACAACGAGAGCTGGGCTCCCATCGTGGAAAGCATCCGCGCAGGCAACTTCTTCGGCACGACAGGAGAAATTCTCTTTCACGATTGGGGTATCGAAGGCTCGGGCGCGAAAGCGATCTACACCGCAAGCATTGAATACACGTTCCCGTTGGAATTTGCGGAGTTGGTCTGGAGCGATGGAAAGAAAATCGACCGCAAGATTATCAATTTGACTGATACGACACCATTCGGAACTAAGGACTTTGTGATTCCGTTTGATGCGACCGGTAAAAAGTGGGTGCGATTTGCGGTTTGGGATTCGGCAGGAAATGGCGCCTGGGTTCAACCTAAAGGGGTCCATTGAATTTTGAAGAGACACCCGTATTGAAGCCTGCAGCGGTTCTCTCGGGTGTATTCTGCGAGAGCAGGGCTACAATGTAAAGATCCTTCTTGGTGAGCAACACGAGGATGGCGGTTGGAACTGCGAAGCAGAACGCGGTTCTGCGTGTTCGTCTTTCGCCACCACGATCAACGTTCCGGAAGGACTTCTGGCCCATGATTGCGCAATCGGCGACTCGGCAGAAATCCGTCGAACCTCGTCGATGCGGTGAGGAGTACCTCCTCAAAGGCAAGCTGCTCCTAGGGAGGAACACCGGAGAAATCGTCAACCCGGTAAAATATGTCGGGGCTCACCTGAAGCGGCGCGAACTGCCCAATATCTGGCCAAGAATTGTGGAGATTGGGCGACTTCACACGTAGCAAGCTTAAACGCATGCGCCGCCGCAATCCGTTACTTCTCGCCTTTTCGCAGCAATCCTCTCTCTCCTTTTAGCGCCCACTATATTATGCGAACGCCAATAGGGCTCGCCGCGAGCAGCTCGAAGAAGTGCGCGACATCCTTCCCCACGCAGAACACGACATCGGACGACGCGCCTTGTCCCGCGTGCACCGCTGCCGCCATAGTGAAGAGCACCTTAAACCCGGCCCATCATGATCCAGAGATTTCAAATGGTCAGCAGCAGCGCCGATTCCCGCTGCATAAGCAACGAGAGACGTGGAATCCCTGAGGCAAGCGCCGCACACAGGCTGGTCGATATTGCAAATGCCAATGCCGAGTCCGCCCAATAAATCCAGGACCTTCCTCAAGCCAGCTTGCGTGGCGTACTTCCACCACCAGCGGATATTCGGAAAAGCGCCGCTGCAGTCCAATCAAGTATCGGCAATTCTCGGGCGATGACCTAAAAGACCACGGAAATTAAATCAATAGCGCTCCGAGGCGGCCGGCCTCGGCGATCGGACCAATTCCGTCCTTGAAATCCTTCTGATCGTTCGGCGCCGGTTTCCGCTCATGCGTGAATGAGTGAAATAGCTTGTGCGGTGAATCGGAAAGACCTGTTTCCGGAAACGCTTTCGATCCATTTCCTCGCTGTCGTGGCGCGCGGCGCGCCGTAATACAACGTGTTGATCTCAATCGCATCGAAGTATCGGGAAAGATAAACAAGCTTGTCAAATCCGCGAGGCTTCGGCTTCGGGTACACGACGCCGACAAATGGATTATTTCCGGATGGCGCGCTACTCCTCCGCAACCTAACAAATGATTGGCGGCAATTAAAACTCTCGACCGGGCTGGTGGTGACGTCTTGCCAGACCTTATTGCGGGGCGACACGATCAGATTATTGCGAAAGGATGTTTGCCGCACAATTCAAGTCTGAATACGAATTCCGCGACAACACGTCGTCACAATACGGAACGGTGATTATCAGCGATGATACCATACTGAGAATAGCTGAAGCAGATCCGCACAACAAAATATGGCAACACGCTTACAAGATCCGATAATAATTGACTTCTGGTTGCGGCGCATGTAATCGTGAACCGGCCAGAGGCGATGTGACCCGGTGAGGCATTTCGACCTAACTGATAGCTTCGAGTCTCAAACCAGTTGCGCGTTGGCTTTCGTGAGCTTGGCTTATTTCAGGCTGATTCATTTCTGCATTCAGTTGTATACACCCTATCCGAATAATCTTTGTCAAGGTTTCAAACGATTTGGACGACTGTTCACACTGAATGCAGAGCAGTGTGCCGGTCACAATTGAACGAGTCGTCCGTCGAATGCGCGGCGGATCGCAATCATTTTTGGTGCTTTGCGACGATGGACAGTTCTATGTCGCAAAATTCCAAAAGAATCCGCAGGGGAATCGAACATTGGTCAACGAGTGGATCGGTGGTACTCTTTTAGGACGTTTAGGCGTCACCACCGCCACGTTGCGGATATTACGCCTGCCGGAGCACCTCGAAAGCGACGACCTTTTCTTTTCTATTGGCAATCACCGACGACAAATCACCTCAGGTCTTCACCTTGGCTCCTTATGCCCAGTGAACCCCGACCTCGTTTCGATCTATGACTGGATACCCGATACACTCCTTCACAAGCTCGTAAATGGCCGTGATTTTGTCACCGCTTTTATATTCGATTGCTGGGCTGGACACCGGGATAAGCGTCAGGCTGTTTTCTATCGAAACCGCCGAAAACAGTTTGAAGCGACCTTGATCGACAACGGACAATTATTCGGGGGGCCTGACTGGGACTTGTGGACTGTTCCGGGCTTTTGCCGTTCTTTCCATCGAGCACTGTATCGAGGACATGACCTGCATGAACTGGCGGATGAGGCTATTGAGGTTATCCGCGGTTGGGCGTTGTCAGACATTGAGGAGGCGCTCACATCGATTCCAGATGAATGGTTCGACGGCAAGAAGGATGCCTTCTGGAAAATGGCGGAGCAATTAGTCGCTCGCAGCGACAAAATATTTCTACGAACCCAAGAATGGCTGGTCGCATTGAAAAGTTATGCCTATACCCGTGTCGAAACGAAAGGGGCATGAGTGGCCGCTAAAGTGCCAGCCTATTTCCCAGAATGTACTTACAGCATCTATCAGATGATCAATTGGAACAATACATTTTGGGCCGTGCCTGTGCAGAACAGGCAAAAGTCCTAGAGATTCATATTCTGACCTGCGCCGAATGTCTTTCGCGGCTTGAAGTACTTGAGAGTAATATTTCGCTCCTCAAAGCTGCGTTGTGGCATGTGAAGGCTAATGCCAAACGTTCAAACGTACAACCATCGTCACCTTCCATTTTGCCCTTCCCGTCCCGCAAGCCCGCCAACAATCGCATAGGCCCGGCATAAACTACTTCAGAAAGATCTGAGAGTTTATGACAAGCTACGCCGTTAACTAGTCGGCACCTACCCGAGCAGATTTTACCTACCTTGTCAAAACTACCAAGTAATTGCTATAAGTAGTCATCGAGACACGGTTCGCCGCTGAACTGCTGTCTCAACCTCTTGGGGACTTATGAATGGGTGAGGAAGCCGCAAATGACTCTGTCGATTTCGCCGGTCTCATAGAACTAATTCAAGGCGGCGATATACGAGGTGAAGAGGAGTTGTATCGGGTCTTTGCACGAGGATTCCGATACCTTCTCGCGCGGCGTATCCCGGGTCAGGACGTAGAGGACAAACTCCACGACACATTCATTGCGCTCGCCCAGGCCGTGCGGCGAGGATCTCCCAAGAACCCGGAAGCTCTACCGGCGTTTGCCTATCGAATTCTCCGTAGGCAGATCGCAAATACCTACAGAGGTCGGAAAATTTGCATGGAACCTGAAACGGCCATAGTTGAGATTGCTGATTGCGCTCTGAATGGTTTGGACATGGTTTTACTCCGCGAACAAAGGCAGAGGCTGGAGTGCGCTCTAGCGGCACTGACGCCTGAGGAACGCGAACTGATTGTGCGTCTTTACATCTCGGCAGAATCCCCGAAGCAGATCCAGGGTGATATGCGGCTGACCGAAGCGCGGTTCTACAGCGTCAAAACTCGTGCTTGTAAGAAACTCCTCGCACTCATCCGGAAGCCAGAACAGCGCTCCGGTCAGCCACGCTCCGTCAATCGCGATAGGCTCGCCGTTTAGACCGGCGCCGCAAGCGGTGAGGACGAGCCGCCCATATCTCTTCGAGAGTAGTGTGGATGTTTACTCTTTCCTCATCGGTCAAGTGACGCACGCGATCGCATCGCTCGACGAGCAGCGATATGCGGTTCGGTGGCTCCAATAGGCCACACCGCTGACATCTTCTTCTTCTTCTTCTACCAGTCACATGACCATAGTGTCGACGGAACTGTCTATGTTGCATATTCATACAATTGACTTCCTTCCCTTCATCTCGTTTATTACTGCCATCGACGTGGCAGGTATGAGAAGAATGCGTCGGCTTCCCTCTCGCCTACGAGAAAAATAGCAGTCAACACGTGGGATAAAGGGGGGCAGTCAGCGTAAGTGGATGATGCCAAAAGAGATAAAGTTGCGAAATTCTTGTGACTGCTTCTTCGTCGGTAGGGATTTAGCGACAAAGTTCCACGACGCTCTACAGACATCAGAATTGTCTTAGTATTTCGTGTGGGCTGCCAGCCGATTAGTTTCACTGAACGGTGATACACATGAACATAAAACTTGTGATTGCAATTCTGCTACAGATTTCGGTGGCCTCTAATGTCAGGGCGGCAACTCATTGGGTACAAGAGTCGAGCCCACATTTCACACTCTACAGTTCATATGATGAAAAAACCAACCATTCCATCCTTCAGAGCTTGGAGGATGCGCGACGATACTGGGCGTTCAAAGTCGGCGAAACGAACCTTACGTCGGCGGTGGTGGTAGCGGTCAAATCTAACTGGGAGTATTTCCCCCTCGCTGGCTACCGCGAGACTGCCGCATTCTCAACCAACTTGCCCAGCGGCGAGGATGCCATGGTCGTCACCGATCTGACATATCAAGGAAAGGATCTTATTCGGTACGAATACGCGCATTTTGTTCTCTCGCATGCGTATCATCTGCCTTGGTGGCTCGAAGAAGGGCTGTCGAACTTATATTCGACATCATCTGTCAAAGGTGATACGGCTGTCATCGGAAAGCTGCGCATTGACCTTGGGTTAATGGCCGCGAATCCAAACAGGTTTGACGGCGCTGACGTGCCAAACTTGCTTTCAACCAGTCGCCCATCCAAGGCCCAAATGAGCACTGGCAGCGACGGCTTCGGGGCCGACGCCTGCACCTTGGTGCATATGCTGATGCTGTCACCTGAGTACGCCTATGGATTTACGCAGTTGCTTGACCTCCTCAACGGTGGAGAGGCTTCGGACGAAGCTTTGCGTCAGGTGTACGATAAATCGCCTAAAGAAATTGGAGTCGATTTAAGTAACTATGTGTGGCACAAGATGCCAGTCGAGCACATCGCCCTACCGCCATCAAGTGACCTCGAAGTTAGCCCGGCCACGCAACTTTCGGCGGATTCTGTTTGGAGGATTAAAGTAGCCGTCGCAAAGGGACAGCAAGCCGTGGGAGTGATATCCGATCCACGCACGATGCCGGATAACGATGCACTTTGGCACCACATACTTTGTTTTCACTGGCTGGGCGCTGCGTCGCTGCTCAGTCCGCCCCCTGACGCCTTGACGAATACGGATTCCATTTCGAAGGTTGCCTTTGCCCGTCCCTCTCTGTCGCGGTGAGACTTGTGTTGCAGCGCATGTCGGGCCGAGGGCCTCAACGGCTGCTTGGCCTGACTCGTTGCGGCCCCCCTTGGGCAGCCAGTTTTAAAGCGTCGAGTGCTCTTTGTTTAAGAACAGTGGCTTCGTCGGCATCGGGACAGCGACTTGCCTTTTCAAGGTTACGAAAGGCTTGGTAACACCAGCCTTTTGGCGTAAGCTCTACTCTGAGGTCCGATAAATCGGGCATATATAGTTGAGAGTCGTCAGTTCGGGACAGAATCGTTAGCCGGATAAATCCGAGACTGTATTTGCAGCGATGAGAGAAGTAGCGTGCTCTCGGCACTATCTCTAACGGTGGAACAAACTGAAGAGAGCATTTTGGGACCGGTAGGTATAGTCAACTTGGCGAAACGCGGTGATCGACCCATCAGCGGTCGTCTACTCGCCCCCACGGATCTCGGCTATCAAGTCGAAACGGCAACACCCATTGACGTAGGTGTGCTCTTCGAGATTAAAACGCGATCTGCGTTTTTCCTAGGCGAAGTCATTCGCCGCGCGCCCCAAATGCATGCCTGGGTATTGGATGTGAAGATCGAGCATCGGATCAGGAGGAGCGAATGCTTACTGAGCCGCCATTAGAATTCGTTCACACGACGCCCGATGGTGTTGTCTCACTTGTGACATATCGCGATAGGACCGGCGGCTGGAATGCCGTGCTTTGCGGTGTGAAAATCGCTGTCGGCCACTTTAAGTCCGTCCCCGAAGCAAACAGATTGTTGATGCAATCGTTCGAGCGCCTAGCGCCTGGGCACGCCTGCTCAGATGAATGCGGCACCACGGCTGAAATCTCGTTCAGACGATTCGGTCGATAGCTCCGAGATTGGAACTATCTCAACCCTTGAATCGCCCGGCCCGTCGAGCCAGTAGTGCGTTCGATTTCCTGCCCGTTATGTTTTTGATTGTGTTCGTCGTCAGCCCGGCGCTTTTGAGGAGGGTCGTGAAAGAGCGTCGAAAAGAAGTGAAGAAATCGGTTCTGCTTTGCGGGATATGGAGCGGCTGCCGGTAGCGGTATTGGCAGCGGCGGTTGCGGCTTGGTGTTGCCGATACTGCCCAGTGCAGGCGCCGCGGGCAGGAAAGCAGGCTGTGAGGCTGGCGGCGGTACGTCTATGGTCACGCCACCGTCGAACTGGCGCCGGGCGGGAGTTTTTTCCCGACGGGCGTGAATTACCGGATGACGCAATAGAACCAAGTCGTTCAGGTACTGCGGCTCAATCTTTACGAGAGAAGTGAGTGGCAAGTCGGACACATCCACTGCATTCGGCAGCTCAACTTGGTGAGCTAGAGAAGGCTTGCTGATCTGAGAATATCGCTGCAACAGAAAATGCCGTTGTACTAGAAGAAGAGCCGCCATGACAACGGGTATAGCGACGGCCCAAAATACTTTATAGCGCCAAAAGGTGAGCCGGCCGAAGACGGTAAGGATGGTGCTGCGGCTCGGAGTGATCTTTACGTCCACATCAGGATGTGCTGGCTTTGGCGGCCGCAACAAAACACGCTCGCGATATAGATTCTCCAAGGCAAGAGTGGCATCGGTTAGAGTGGCATCGGTTAGCTCGAATTGTTGCCTGGCGCCAATCCGGATCGGCAACGTCGAGCTGGCCTCGAAGCAATCAAGAACCTGGGCAATTCCCACCTCATCGGCAATTTCAGGGATATACGTTTCGTAGTCCCGAAGAATATCGCCATCTTCTTGAGGGATCGCTTGCCGCCAATCCGGCCGCATTTTCACATGAAGATGCTGCTGATGAGCTAGGAGAACTCCCAGTGGAGTTCTCCTAGCTCTCGCTTCGATCAGGGCCCACTCTGCCATCTACGAGATTAGTGGAAGTCAGCGTCTATTCATCTCTTCGGATTTTATTGACTGTCCACATTTCGCAATCGAAGTCCGATTCGCCGGCCGCCCGAAAGCTAAGTCTTGCGCCGCGGCGCGACGTTTGGTGCGGCGCCAGAGGTCGACAATGAACGGCAACACCAGCACACTCGCGGTCGAGAACAGGGTAGGGGGTTCCATGCATTTATAGGTCGCAGCCCGGGAACACTTTTAGCCATCAGATTGCCCCGAGTGTGGAACTATTGGTGTAATCTATTGCGTCGAACCGACTTTATTACGGCGAAATCGCCAGATCCAGCCGGTATAGCCTTAACTGCCTGGAGACTTAGGATAATGAAGATGGGCTCGCACAGCCTCCAGGAGGCCCCGAAGCATACTCATAACAGAAGCCGGTTTGGAACTGCTTTTCGAACCCGTTGTCGTAGCGAGTAACTATAAACAGCTCTAGCTTAAGTCCACCAGTTCGAAGTGGATAAATTTCGCTTCTATTAAAATCAAGTTGTACAGAGACGCTGTACTTTCCTGTTCCTGGCGGAATCTCAGTTCTGTCAGCGCCGAAGGAGTAGTGCTTCACATAACACGGGTCATCAGAACCGACCCGAAAGCGAACACGTGAACAAAAATTGAAGCCCTTGGGGATGGAATATGTCCATAGTTTTCAATTTGAACTTCAACTGCACAACCTTTGAAGATTTTCGAGTAAATATGTGCGCCGATATATGCGCCTTCGCTGCTTTCAAAGCGTCAAGCTGGTGTCTCATAGTAAGGTACTGGGCCCGTGCCTCATCCGGTGTTCGCGACGCACAACGTGCACGACGGAAGGGTTGCGCGAAGTCGGGCTACGAACTCGCGTGCGGCGGTATGCTCCTTAGCGGACTCGTCCGCCCCTCGGCGCGGGCGGCGTCCCAGATGCGTCACGTTCCTGATTTGCCGCTTCCGTCAACAACGGTGAAAGTTCCCGTGACACGCCTTGCATTATCCTGCTCGTCTGAAGCAGAAAACTTAGTTTGATTTGCTGACAAGGCCGGGAGGATGCCCGCTTTCTAGTTGAAACGCGCGACGGAATTTCCTCCTGATCATGCCACAGTGGCGTGACGAAGAGGGAGACCTTTGATGACCGCGAGCTCCAATTCTTTGACGAGGATGGGAATCTCACGATAACCATGCACTCGATTCCATCTGGACTCTGCCCATAACAAGCCGCTGGCAACCCAGCGGAGATGTTGATCGCCGCCCTGCCAGCGCTTCACATTGCGGCACACGGTCTCCACGATGGAGAAGGCAGATTCGATCGGGTTGGTGCTCGCCAAGCTGGTCCGTAGTCGCGGCGGCACACGCAAGCGGTGAACCGTGAGGGTGTCTTCCAGACCTTCTTCCAGACTTCGGGCAGCGCTCGGATTCAAAGCCATCAATTCTCGGAGGAGACGCAGCAACGCTCGTCGGGCATCGATATACTCGCGCGTCCCGTAAGCACTGAGCAGCTTTTGCCGGACGTGCGCCTGGTGCTCCTCGGTGAGGTGATCGACCACGTTTCGGACCTTGTGGACTTGACAACGTTGGATGAACCCTGCCTTCCCAGCGGTCCGCCGGACCGCGGCCGAGAGCGCCTTGCCACCATCTAAGACATACAGCCGTGGAACTTCGAAATCCACGCCTCGCTCCCGCAACTCGTCCAATAGCTGCTTCACCACCGTGGTGTTCTCGGTGGCGCCTTGCCGCAGCCCCAACACCAGCTTTTGGCCGTGCACCGTGATGCCTAACACGGTGATCAACTGTTGGTCGTCAAAGTTCGTTCCGTCGATCATCATCGCGCAGAACGCATATTCGCGGAGCGGTCGCGCCAGCAATTTGTCCAAACGTTCCCGGCTGGCCTCAATAAAGTGCTCGCTGATGGTGGACTTCTGGATCCCATACGCCTGTTCTAATTCTTTGACCACGGCGTTGTACCGGCGGGTCGTGATCCCGTGCATCATCTTTTGCCATACCGACTCCTCCATCAGCGAGGCGCGCTGCAGCAACTCGTAGCTGCCCAGCGGCACTTCTCGTTTTCTGGTGTCGCGCACTCGCGGCCTCTGCAGCGGAATCTTCTGCCCACCCACCAGGCAATAGCCAGGTTCACTGCCCCAGCGATTGTTCATCCGCGCCGCGTTGGCTCGGTTCTTCTCTCCCACCAATGCCGTCACTTCGTGTCCCATCACGCTTTCGGCCAGCTTGGTGAAAGCGGCCATCGCCACGTTCATCAATCCACGCTGGATCAGATCAAGAACCTCTTTGAGTGGAATCACCAGTTGGATCGGTTGGTTCTCTTCGGCAGCGAACTGACGGAATTTCTGTACCGCACGTTGTTTGTCAATCTGGTATCGTTTCTTCATCTGCGACTCTCCTTGCAAACACATTTGCCGGAGCCTATCACCGCTCCGGCGAGAGTCGCGCGTTTCAACTAAATTCCGGGCATCCTCAAGGCCGGGAAACCAACGTACGGCGTTATGGTGAAATAGCCCGCGCAGGACAGATGGAGGCAGCGCCAAGCCACGGTAGGTGTGGCCCATGTACTCGGCATTCTGGTCGGTCGAAAAGAATTTCCAATCGCGCGCATAAGTCTTGCGGAATTCAGCAACCGCATCTGTGGTTTTGGATCGGGGAAGAACCACCAGATCCGTACCGTAGAGCACGCGGTCCTGGTATTTCAGCAGGAACGCCCGTACTTTGTCGCGCGGCTGGAGCATGAAATATGGTACGCAAGCCGCCATATCAACGGCGAAATTCGGATAGCGATCAAACCGCCGGGCGATGTCATCGACGTCGGTCTCCATACTACCGAGATGTGCGCCAACTAAACGCAACTTCGGATTCTGTTGAAGCAGGTGATCACGTGCGGCGAGATGCCGCCAGGCAGATGACAGTAGGAATTGCGCGAAAAGAAAGTCTCATTATTTCTCCTTTGAGATCTCTCGAATGACGAGATCGCATTCGGATATGGATACTGAGCAACGAAGAACGCGACCCAAAATGGCATTCATCAGCGAATCGAAGCCGCGGAGATGGTCGACCCGGAAACTCCGAGGTCGGGTCAGTCGGCGGCAAGGGCATTCTTTGGGGCGACAGTGCGCTATCTCAATGCAGCGGGAACGGAGCGGGTGTTGAGCATCGTAGGCACGGACGAGGTCGATCTTGACCGCAACCACATCAGTTGGGTGTCTCCTCTGGGGGCGCGTTGATGAAGTCGGCGGCGGGTGATCGTGTTGTTCTGGAAGCACCGGGCAGTACAGAACATCTCACAGTGCTGGAAGTGTCTTACGAGCGCATTGTTGTGGAGCCGTTCCGTGAACCACCGGGAGCCGAGTCGCCGGCAAGGCGCCCTCACCAGCACCAATCCAGCTGAGGGAAGGCTAGCGCAGCGGCTTATAAACATCCCAGATCTGGTGAGGACGAATTGTCAGCTGGTAGGCTATTCGTGTCCGTGTGCTGCCGCCGACCAGGATAGATCGCCGATGACGGAGTGTCTAGTAATCCATTTGTTCGCTTGCGGCAGCGGTTACGCCTGAAGAACCGGATCACCCGCCGGCATGAACCCGGAGTTCGGTTGCGACGTATTCGCTTGGCCGTCGAAGAATTGGCAGTCGTGAACTTCATTGGCGGCAAGGCCGCCCGCTGGATCCGAACGGCAGCCCCGGCATGCTGTAATAGGCCGAAGCGAGACCAGTCAAATTGATATTCCACGAACTCACTCCGAAAGCTCTCAATTTCGAGCGCCTGCGGCTGATGAAGGTCGCACTCCTGCTGTTGGCCGTTTCGATGTGCGCATTCGGGGCAGATATTGAGGTGTGGGCGGTACCTAGCATCCAGAAGGTACGGCCGGACGACCCCGCACAGTCGCGGAATGCGGTGTGGGACGGCGCTTCTCGCACCATCTCCTTGGCCGGCGCGAAAAATGAACACGTACCCTTTCAAGTCGTGATCTCGACGGAGCCGCCGAAAAATCGAATTGATCCTCCCGCCTCCGGCCTATTCGTCACCGCATCCGACCTGGTGGCGCCGGCAGGCCGCATCCCATCCTCGCAGATCAAGCTTTACTTCGAACACTACATCCTGTGCCAGGCCGCCTCGAGCCCTGTTGGCGCCGGCGGGTTCTGGCCCGACGCCCTGGCTCCGCTCACCGACACGTTCAGCATGGCGGCGGCATTCCGGCACACGGTCAAGAACCGGCCCATCTGGATCGACATCGTTACGCCCACCGACGCGCACACCGGTATCTACACCGGAACGGTCCAGGTCACACAGAACGGTCACCCGGTATCCGAGTTGAACGTCCGCGTGACTCTTTATGATTTCGCACTGCCGCAGGATACGCATTTGATCACCTACATGGGAGTAGGCGCCGACCAACTCGCGCGATTTCATAAAGTGAGTCCCTCGGCGGCCCAGGTGCTACTGCGCAAGTATCACGCGTTTTTGTATGCAAACCGGATGGAGCCGTGGTTCAACGAAGCGCTCCAGCCGCGGATTACACGAACGGGATCTTCCGTCGCTCTCCAATTCGATGAGGAGGCGTACGACCTCTATATGAATCGCTGGAAGACCAAGCGCGTAATTCTCCAAGCAGTCCCGCACGAACTTGCAGCGGACCCGCAGATGGTCAGGTCCTACGTGCAACAGGTGGTCGAATACTACCGCAAACACGGCTGGCTCGACCGGCTCGTACTGAACAGCCCCATCGACGAACCTGCTTCCGCGCAGGCTTTCGAGGAGACGCGCAAATGGGCGACAGTGGTGCACGAAGCCGCTCCAGGCGTTCACTTCCTCGCGACCAAAACGCCGGTTCCCGAAAATCCGGCATGGGGTACCCTGAGCGGCTATGTCAATGACTTTTCGATCCACGGCAACGATCTGAACGATATCCGCATCGAACCGGCCATAGCTGCTGAACGCTCAAGAAAGGGCGAACTGACGTGGTACGTCTCCTGCGATCAAGCCTATCCTCAGCCGAACTATTTCATTGATGCGCCCGCGATGGATCCTGTGATGGTTCCATGGATCACGTGGAGGTACGGTTTGCAGGGCATCCTCTACTGGGATTTGAAGTTCTGGTCACAGACAGTGGACCCGTGGTTGAACCCGACGACGTACCTGTCCGGATACCTATGTAGCGGCGGCCGAAATCTGAATGGTGAAGGCTCGCTTCTATACCCCGGCAGTGAAGTTCGCCGCCATACCGGACAAAGAGATGTGGATGGGCCCGTATCATCCATCCGCTTCGAGTTGCTGCGAGAAGGTATCGAGGACTACGAATATCTCTGGATGTTGAAATCGCTCGGTGACGAGGCTTTCGCTGACGAGGTCGTTCACAGCATGGTGGCGACGGTCGGCGCTTTCTCACGGGAGCCCGATCGGCTCTATGCAGCGCGGCAAAAAATGGCGCGGCGGATTGAGCAACTCACACGAAGGCAGTAAGCCATGGAAGCTGGTAACTCGCCGGCTGCTGTGAGGATCGGGACCGCTAAACTTGACACGCTCTCCATCTCAGCTCAGCGGCTCGGCGATTGTAGCGAGCCGGATTAATAGGTTCCGCAGATGAAATCGGGGCTCGTGCGATCGCACGGGTGTGTCCGCCTATCGGCATTCGACTGAGAGGAGAAAAGCTATATCCTCATATCGCAGATTTATGGAAATTGAAGGGAATCGTCCCGCGTTTCCCGTCAACGTGATCCCGCGCTGCCAAATTCCTGTCAGCGTCATCGGCCCGGGCCAGCGTACATCCATGATCCAACGATCGTGAGATACTCTCTCATGCACGCGAGGCGCCGGGAGTTGGATGCGCTCTTGCGCACCTGAATTGACGGCTTTTCGTGTAGCAGACGGGTGATGGGCTGATGAAGGCAACAACACCGCGAAGCGCCAACAGCGGCAAAAAGAACTTGTCGCCAGAACAGACGGAGCAACTACTCAGAGCGTTGAAGATCCGTTTCGAGAAACACATGAATCGTCATGAAGGTCTCGTATGGGCTCAAGTAAGCAAAGCTGGAAGCTAGCGCTGAAAAGCTCTGGTCACTCTATGAAATGGAACGAACCGGGGGTGAACCGGAGGTTGTCGGCCACGATGAAAGGACGGGCGAATACATCTTTTACGATTGTTAAGCGGAAAGTCCGAAGGGCCGCAGAAGTCTCTGCTATGACCGCGAAGCGCTGGAGTCGAGAAAGCAACATAAGCCAGACAATAATGCACTCGATATGGCAGCGGCTATGGGCATCGAGCTCTTAACGGAAGAGCAGTATCGAGAGTTGCAGACACTCGGAGAGTTCGATACGAAAACTTCGAGTTGGGTCAGAACATCTTCGCGAATCAGAAAACTCGGCGGCGCCCTCTTTTGTGATCGCCGCTACGACACTGTTTTCGTCTATCACAACGGCGCGGAGTCCTACTATGCCGCCAGGGGTTTCGTGGCTTGCTCAGGTTCTAAATTGTGCGCACCGGCACTTCAAACACGGTCCCGATCAATGGTGGCTTGCCCATAGCCTGCAAAGCCCCCGCTGCAAACGCAAGAATAAAGAACCAGCCGATATACCGGAGGGTTTTTTGCTATCACGCTGGGCTCGTCACTGGGGATTCCGAATCGCCGGCGATCCGGAATCAATCCACATGAGCGCAACATCGGCATTGCGCTGATTGAATGTGCGCGCCGCACGTCGGCGGCGTGCGCGTTTCTCGCGAGTAGCGCAAGTTCCGGATGGTGCATCACTCGGGATCAGGTTTTTCAGGCGTTTCGAACTGGGGGCGCATATTTGAAATGTCACTGGGCCCCATGGCGCGCGTCGTCCAGTCTTGTGTTCAGCGCGATAGCCCGCAGACGTGCGGAGTTGATTGAGAGAAGGCGTTCGACTTCCAGAGGATAGTTTATTTCGATGCTGTAACCATATAATTGCGTCGATGGCAATGAAGATGACACGACGCGAATTAGGGCAAGCGGCGGCAGCAGCGGCGTTGGCAAGCAAGGTCGTTGCAGCAGCTCCCGAGGTGCACCCGGCGGGAGTCCGAAACGAATCCGAAGTTCAGGAGCTTGATCCGGTCGAATGGACGCTAAACCGGTATCGATCCGCGCCGCTACAGTTGACTTTCCGGGCCACTACCCGGGCTGAAGCGGAGCAGTGGCAACGGCAGCTCCGGGCCAAGCTGACGGAGTTGCTGGGAGGCTTCCCGGGACGAACGGCTCTCACAGCGCAAACTCTCGATAAACGCGAGCTGCCAGGTTACACGCGTGAGAAGATTTTTTTCGAAAGCCGGCCGGGAAACGGAGTCATTCTTTATCTGTTGCTTCCGGCCGGCTCTCCCACGCCTCATCCGACGGTTATCTGCGTTCCCGGTCATGGCCGCGGGGTCGATGACATCGTGGGCATCGACGAAAACGGCAAGGACCGGACCGGCAAGCCAGGATATCAGCACGATTTTGCGATCCAAGCCGTTGAACACGGGCTCGCAGCAGTGGCGATTGAGCCGATGGCGTTCGGTCATCGCCGAGACCCTATCACCATTGCCAAAGGACCGAGCGCCGCCGCCTGTCAACCAGCGGCCGGATCGGCTTTGCTGATGGGGCAAACGATGATTGGCTGGCGGGTATGGGACGTCATGCGGGCGATTGACTGGATTGAGACACGGCCGGACTTGGACGCTCAACGGGTCGGGTGCATGGGAATATCGGGCGGTGGCACGTGCACGCAGTTTTCTTCGGCTCTCGACACCCGCATCAAAGCGGCTTTCGTGAGCGGCTATCTGAACACATTCCGAGACAGTATCATGAGCGTCTCGCACTGCATCGACAACTACATTCCAGGGATTCTGAATTGGGCGGAGAACTATGATGTTGCCGGATTGATTGCGCCGCGACCGTTCTTTTCGGAAGGCGGCACGCGCGATCCGATCTTTCCCGTAGCGGCTACGCGCGAGAGCTTCATGCGCGTGAAGAAGGTCTACGAAGTGTTCGACGCGTCCGATCTGGCACAGCAGGAAATCTTCGAAGGCGTACACGAATTTCACGGAGTGAAAGGGCTGCCGTTCTTGGCGAAGGCGCTGGAGTGACATTGCTTGCCTGACGAATACGCCATCGGCCTTCCAATGTAGGTCGCCGTCTTCCCTCAAATTCCGTTCTCTAGCGCGGCGTATTCTTGATCTCTACAGCATGCATCTTCTGACGTGCAAGCATGTCTCAGCGTCCAAACAACCGAACGGTACCTGCTGCAAACAGCGACTGAGGAATGCCGTCAACGACAACATCGGCCTTGAGCCTCAAGAGTAGCCCCCTGATCCAAGGGGACTTCCCGTTACGGGTTCGCCTATGATCGTCGTTAGGGGGAAGCAATGGCACTTGAACGTGAAGCGATTGAAGCAATCTTCAAACACTTCACTGCCAAGCAGCAGCAAGTAGTAGACATCCTTGCTGGACCAAGACGCGAGGGGTGGTTCAATGCTGAATCCTTCGTGGCGTTAAGCGCTATCTCCACCACTGAAACCTTCACCATCTACGGCGAGCAGTGCTACGCGAATATACCTAGATGTGTCGCTGGAACCCGCATTCCAGACATCGTTGGTTACACTCCAGACGAAAGCGTTGCGTTCGTTATCGAAGCGAAACTCTTTTTCCGCAGGGATTCGGCTGACCATAGAAAGAAACAGCTACATCGCCTGATCGAACAAATCCAAGAAGCAAAACGGCAGTGTCCAACCACCCCGGCTGTCGGCCTGATTCACTTGGCTTGCCTTTCATCAGATTGCCCCCGGAAAAAGACTAAAACCGATAAGGTCGGTTTCCGTATTGCTCCGGATAATCTGTGTGCAAAGATCATGAGGGAGACGGAGGGGCAACTCGGGGCGGTTCCCTACACATGGTTGAAGCCTGTACAAATTCTGACGCCCTTAGAGCGGAAAATGACCAGCTTCGGTTATCCGTCAGTCGGCGTCTGGTTCGGCCTGGGCGCGATTGCGATTTAGTAGGGCTTTTACTTTCCGCCTCTTTCCTTTTCAATGGCTGGGCGTGCAAGGGCCGGAGAATCACTGTTTGATCTATGCCCCGAACGGGCCTACGACGGTCGACGGGTTGCCGTTATCAACTCGGCGACCGTCGTGGTTTGTCAGTGTGTGATCGTCAGTTGACCGTATCGGGGCAATGTACTCATCGAGCACTTGCTCAAGCTCTGTGGACCGGATTGGTACCGCTAACGCGCATTTCAGATTGCATTCTGACTGGCGGAGGAGTGATCGTTTACAGCTCGTAGACTTGATTAGCTCCGATCAATATGGCATATGATTCGTTCACCATGGATTCAGCGTTGGAGCGACCACTATGAGCGCAAGTGTCAAACAGGCAGTGCCCTTCTTTGGCGTAGTGGACATGGAATCTTCTCTGCGGTTCTACATCGACGGGCTTGGGTTCACAATCAAGCGCCGGTGGGTTCCAAAGTGCGACGAACACTATCCTTCTGATGGAAAAATTCGTTGGTGCTGGCTTGAGCTTGGTGACGCCGCGATCATGCTGCAAGAATTCCCACCGCAACGTCGGCCAAGTGAACCGCTCGGAACTGGCGCTTCCGTTGTCTTTATGTGCGAAGACTCACTCGCTCTCTATCGCGAGTTCAAATCGCGCGGTGTTGATGCTCGGAATCGGCCCTCTGTAGGAAACGGCCTGTGGGTAGTACCGCTTACCGATCCTGACGGCTATCGACTTGAATTTTCGAGCCCCACTGACGCACCGGAAGAAAGTGAATGGGGAGAAGCGGAATAGGTCCCGCTAAACGCCCTTGTGTTCGGCATCCCGTGGATTCCACGCATACGCGGCGAAAGTGTTCGTAAGATGGCGAGCGAGTGCGCCTCAAAATTCGACTTCCAGCCCAACGAAAAGAATGCTTTTCTGAAAGGGGTGTGGGGTAGTCCAAGGAATTTCTAAAAACCGATGGCTTTCCCCGAACCGGGAGCCGTCAGGATCGAATACCTAATAGCGAATTGCCGACGATGTTGGAGGAACTTCAGCGTCGAAATTATTCTTCTGAAACGATTCCCGGCTACATTTTCGCTGTGCGAGAGTTTGCCGAACATTACAACAAGTCTCCAGAGCAGATGAGTGCCGAAGAATTGCGGCACTATCAAGTCCATCTTCTCCAAAAAAGTTGGCGCCCGGTACGGTCGAGATTCGGATTTCGGCTTTGCGCTTTCTCTTCAAGAAGGTTTTGAAGCGGCGCGATCTGGTGTTCGACGATCGGGTGTTTCCGAAGACGCCGAAAAAACTCCCGTCGTGCTGAGTCATGAAGAAGTCACTCAACTAATCGAAGCGGCGCCGAATCTGCTGTATCGAACGATTTTGATGATTCTATACGGCACAGGGTTGCGCCGTGCCGAGGTCGTTCGTCTCAAGGTTAGTGATATTGACAGCCAACGCATGGTGATTCGCGTGCGCCAGGGCAAAGGGGCACGCGATCGGGATGTGCCCACAGTACGGCGGGTGGCAGGCACCAGATCAGCAGCCAGGTGGCCCAGTAGAACGTCCTCGAGAATCCGGTGGTGGTCCGAGGGCCACCCCACCACCGCCCAAGCAGGTCCACCGACGAAAGCTGGAGGTTGATCGCCAGGTAGATGCCGATCCAGAGGAGCGCTTCGACCATCGAATACCCGTCGTTGAGGTACGCGAACCGGTTGCGGGAGCGTACTGCGGCCACGGTTATCAGGCCGGCTGCGTAGAACGCCGCGACGATCAGATGCTGCAGCGAATGGGACGACGTCCAGTAGCCTGGCGCCCAGAGGACGAAGATCATCGCGGCGAGAAAGGCATAGGGGAGCCCGAAGCGACGCCATATCCAGAGCGAAATGATGGCGCCGGCGGTGGGAACCAGGAATTCCATTCCGTCCGGCTTCGGCGAATAAGGGCGACCGCTGAACAAAGCGGCCTGCATTCCCGCGCAGAGAAAGCCAACCGAGCAGGCGGCGAGGGCTTCCTCGATCCCGTAGCGATAGAGCCGGGCCCGCGAAACAGCGAATTCGGCGGTCGCATATGAGATGGCAGCGAAGATCAGCAGGAAAATGCCTGTGGTTTGCGCCGCCGGTTGCGAGACAAAAACCACAAAAAACAGCGCGACGGCGGCGCCCACGATGATCAGGGTAAAGAGGAACAAGACGAGCCGCAGGAAAATGTTGGTGCAGTGGAGTTCACAGACTGTTTCCTGTTCCATGCGCTGGTACTGCGCTTCAGTGAGGAAACCTTCGCCGGCCCAGTCGTTCAGTAGATTGCGGGCGCGCAGAGCTTCTTCGCTGGATGCGCTGTACGCTCTCACGCTTCCGGCTCTCGACAGCCTGACGTGTGACGGCCTGCGGCGTCACGAACTTTATGGCGATGTTCGGCGGATTGCTCGATCTCCTCAGTGGCGACACGAGCATGTGCACATTCGTCGTGGGCTTGGTTGAGCACGCCCGCAATCGCGCTGGCCTCCAGGTCGAACTGGCCGGGCTCTAAAGTCTGGCATGACCTCGGCGATCTCTTCCGCGGCAGAGGATCTGAATCCCGGAAACCGGATTACCTCAACATTTCGTCCGAGTAACCTAAGTCGGTTAGTACCGTAACTGTGGGCGTTCGTTCATTTTCAAGGTGTTGTCAAAAACGTCTATCAAACTCGCACTTCTAACTTGCTGAAAACGGGCATGTGACTCTGCGCATGTTTCTGAGCATTTTCTAATCGAAGAATGAGCCTGAAGCGGGGAACGGAGTTCCGCGCTGGAGGCCTCCTTGTTTGTGGTTTTAAATTCTTATTCAGGGCAATCGTGGAGCGGTGGGAAGTGGGAAGCCGGTGGTTGGCCTTCCAATTTTCCACCGCCCGTTGTGTCCATAGGCTGTCATTTCCCCAGCCGTTTTCATGCGCTCCGTTTTTCTTTTAGTCCGGCGAACAGCTTGCGCTTAGCCTCCTGCATCTGGCGAGCGGCTTGCGTGTCGCTGAGCTGGTTGGCTTGGCGCTCCAGTTCCGTCGGCCTGAATTCCGGCCTTAGGTGACCAGTGAACTGCGGCACTTGGCGCAGCAGTTCCCACGGTGTGGCGTAGCGTCGATATAGGCGCCGCTGTTTCCCCTTTTTATCCGTTGAGATCTCCGGTACACCGCAGGGTCCGCTGAGCGTTTCGCGCGCTTCATCTACCTCCGCCGGCAACGCTACATCCGCGTTGCTGTAATGCTGCGCGAAGCGATGCCGCCGGTAGCGCCGTGCTTCCACCACACCCGTTTCTACATAGGCTGTGATCAATCGTGTCATCTGCGCCCGGCTCAGCCCGGTCATCTTCTCCGGATAGCGCCGCAATAGCCGCTTGGTCGCTTTGCTCTGTTTCCAATACTCCTGCTCGCATAATGTCCGGCTCACCCAGCCGTATACCTCGGCCCGGTTTGCCGCTTCAAATTGCACTTCATCCGTTGCTTCCAGAAACGCCCGGATCTGTTCCACGCTTAACCGTTCCCCATTTCTCACGCTGACGTTCAATCCTCAGCATGCAGAACCCTCCTCCTCCTTTCAGGCTCATCTTGCGTTTAGAAACATACTGCTTCTTCAGGCTCCCCTTGCATTGGACAAGACTCGCGCTTGCGGCCACCTCCACCAAGGGGTAAGATAAATGCCCAGGGCTGTTTTAAGACAGAATTCCGAGCCCAGGAGGTCCTGGCCGTGGGAAAAAAGAATGAAGCGCGACCGGAGAGTACCGAACGGCAGCCCCATGTGGTTCGGCTCCCCGGGTTCCTGATTGATAGAGAACAAGAGGTCGGTCTCGGCGATGCCATCAAGCGGATCACCTACTCGATGGGGATCAAACCCTGCGCTGGCTGCCAGAGGCGTGCTGCCGCTCTCAACCGCTGGACGGTCTTCTCGCGATGAATCCAATCGCGTGGGACAAGAACTCGTTTGTCCGCATCCGCAAGTGACCTTAAGGGAAGGGCGAAGATTCTTATGGAGCACACGGATTTGAAGGGGGCGACAGCCGCCGAGGGCGCTGCCCCCAACACCGGTTCTAAGGCGGATAAGGACACGTCGATCAGCGTAACGTCTGCCGGCACCAGAGCAACCAGGAATGAATTCATACCAACCGTCGTTGCGATTGCCGATTTGAGAGGTATTTGGAAATGGGTCTTCCAGGATTTTCCGCTCTCCGTTCGCTGTACCGAACGAAAAATTCTTATCTGGCTACGTTACCTGGCGCAATGATGAATGCTCCCCGCCGAGGTGATCCTCCTGCAGTCGCTCCCCATTTGCACCTTGAGCCAGCAGGAATTGATGAACCGCGGTCGGTCCCGCATAGTCACATCGTGGAAGCGGTCGAATACGACTTCACTGGTGCCTCCACGAACGATTGGAAAACCGGGATAGCCGTTACGCTAGCGTTCACGCGGCCAAACCCGATTCAGGGGCCGGCGGCTCAGACCCTCGCGTGCGACGACATAAAATTCGAATGCTTGACCCGCGCCGACCAGACCTATTCTAGAATGCGTGAACTTTGCACGATCAGCCTTTCTGTTGGTGCCAGTCCTCAAGATTTCGGTGCGTATGGACTTTGCATGAGCCGTGCCGATTATTACCATTACTTGGACCAGATTGACTGCCAACAGCTTCCGCCCTGCCCAAGAGGTTTTCATTGCGATCGTGGCCTCTGCTGCGCACCGTGGGAAGCGGGGTGCTCCGGATACTGTGCGAACCTGAGTTCGGACTCCGCTAATTGCGGTGCATGCGGAATCGTATGCCCCGCCAAAAGGCAATGCATCAACGGAGTGTGTCAATGCCAGGCCGGCTTAACGGATTGCGGGGATAAGTGTGCCGACCTGAACTCGGACCCCGGGAATTGCGGCTCTTGCGGCAAGGTGTGCAGGCAAGGGGCGGTTTGCACCGGCGGTTTCTGCGACTGTACTAAGATCCCTGGTCTCCAAAATTGCAAGAAATATCAACAGGGCGCTTTTGTCGGTACATGTCCAAAAGGCTGGTACTGCCGCGACAAGGCTTGTAATCCATGTTGACTACCCGCGGCTCCTTGCAAGCAGAAGCTGATATGCTGGCCGCGCATTTAAAAGCGGAGGGACTATCGTGGGAGGCCTGGGACGCGTGACATCTATCACGGCGGCTTTGACCTGCGCCGCTGTTGCCGCGGGAAATCCGGACCATAACAAGGCCAGCGCACCCGACCTGCAAGTCACTCGGCTGTCGCCATTCGAATTGTAACGTGATCCTCTGCCGCTTGATACTAATGCAGGCACGATGTCTTGCATTCTGGTCCAAATTCAGGCGTATAGTTACAGCACATCAATCCAGGAGGACAACAAGTTCGTATCACCCCAGTGTTGTCAGGGATACCGCAGGGCGCAGACCCGGGTGGGCAACTGGCCGGCGGCGGTGGAGGCGGATTCGTGCATATTCCAAGCGTCGGATCACATTGCTGGTAAGCTCCGCAGCACTGTCCGTTGCAGCACTTGTTAAAGGGAGGGCAACAGTCATTGCCACACACATGGCTCGGAGATGGGCAACACTCTCCTCCCGGAGTGCAGGAGCCGGTGCAGCAGACTCCATTGCAAACCGTTGTCGCGTCAGCAGGACAGCAGAAATCCCCAACGCAGACTTCTCCTGAATTGCAACACTTGCCACCACATACGGATCGATCACTCGGACAGCACCCAGAGCGTGAATTGGGATCATTCTCGTCCACACAGTGCTCTCCACTTTCGCAGCAACCTAAACCCGGATGCAACGGATCTGGAAAGCCGCAGACCTTGGGACAACAATGCCCTAGCAAGCAATACGAACGGCATCCAGCGTACTCACCATCGCATACCAATTGCCCCGCTGCTAGGGCAGCACATGCCGGAGGGAAAAAGGGGCAAGCGAACGTAAGTGGTGTGAGTAGTGCATTACAGCCCTCGTAACCGTTGTCACACCCCTCGTTGCAATAATCACAATCTGCTTGAGTAACAGGGAGAGGGCGATATGCGGGAACGACCAATCCACTCGGCGGCGGCCCTTGTGGGACTGAGGCATGGCCTCTGTAGAATGCATTCGTCTTGTAAAGCGAAGCCTCGCCGGAAAATCTCGGAAGCGCCATGTTCCAAATCCTTTCTCGTTAGCCGAACCGCTCAGGGCAGGGTGAGAGCCCAACCAGGCTTTAGCAATCATCGATCGTAGTACGGCGAAAGTTTTTTCACCATGAATGGAAACTCGTCGGTCACGTCAACCCGACAGAAGAATTTCTCCGTCACATCCGTTTTACGGTTGGTGTAGGAGAAAATGACATTAACCATGTTGCGCGTGCCGTTCATGGACGAGGGGACAACATCCACCGCAGTGAGTGAAGCGTTGTTGGCGAAGGCCTCGGCAGCCTTTGCATAAATGGCCTGATACCGGACTGCCAAGTAATTCAACGCGCGATGTTCATTCGTGGCCCCAGCGTTGTCGGTCATCTGCATGATGCGATCGAACAGTTCTTCGGCCGCGGGAACGAACTCCTGAGCAGAAGCTTTCTCGGGCTTAGGAATCGCCTTAATCAGAGCCTCGCGATCGAAGGAGTAAATCTGGTCGAAAACGACAATGGGAACCATTAAACCGTTGCACATCTGAGGCGGGGCCACAGGCCCCTTTATGCCGATCAACACGTCAAGGTCCAACGGGCTGGGATTGGGCCGAACGGCGTCGATCAGCAGGCCCAAGTCGGACGCATCACGCGGCACCACGATATAGGTCTCCATTCCCTCGATCGTCATGACGAAACAAAGCTGGCGGCCCAGGTAGCGGTTCTCCGGTTTGGAGAGTGTGGCGTGGAATGCCTGGCGATCGGTTTGAGTCTTGGTGTCGGCCCGCCCTGCTGCTTGGGCGAATTCCTTCTCTACAGAGACGCTGGGGAAGCGTGCCTCAATTTTGCCGATGGCATAGATCCAGGACGGCGAGCGTGGCGCTCCTCCGTTGGCGACCGGCGCGGTCGCGGCGGCGGCCGCACCGCAAGACTGAGGGAAAACGGTATGGGCCGCCGACTCGACCGAAGACGTAACGGGCGCAGGGCGATCCTCCTGAACCGGAGATGCGATTACGGTTTGCTCTTGAATTCTGTTCTGCGGTTGGTCCATTGTGTTCCTCCTGGAACCAAATCATTTCTGTGGTCGACGTGAGAAGGTCATCCAGCGGTTTAGCGCAGCAGCTCGCTTCTCACAGCCGCTGCACGGCTTGACGCCCATAGCATAGGTCGTCTTCTTGATGAGGTCTCCGAGGCCGACCTCTTCTTCGATCAAAAATCCCGGAAGCCGTACGCGATGATCCGGGCCTGCACTCTTGTCTTTTTCGACTGCGCTGTATTTCTTCACAGCTCTGTCTCCCGAAACTAATTCCTGCTCATGGCCGCATATGCCGACCAAGCGTCCAGCAAGGGCGGAGCGATGGTCCTGCGCTCCCGCTTTGCCGATTGCGTGACGGCTAATTTGATTCGAGCAGCGGTGGCTCTGGGGAACTCCGACCAGAGCAACGCGATCGCCCCCGTTACGAACGGCGCGGCGGCGCTGGTGCCGCTAAATGTTACGGGCTTCCCGTCTGGCCCGAGACTCACGATGTTTTCCCCCGGCGCGGCCAGCCCGTATCTGCCAATGGAACTGCCGAGGTTTGACTCCGCGGTGGGTCTGCCCTGCGAGTCGCATCCGACAACCGAGATCACCCAAGGATGACGCGTAATCGCGGAGCTGCCTACGGCACCCTGATTACCGGCAGCCGCAACGATGATGACGCCGCGCCTGACGCACTGACTAAACGCGTCTTCCAGCGCCTGTTCGCCTTTGGAGAAAGGTTGCGCGAGGTTAAGGCTTAAATTGATAACTCGCGCGCCGGCATCAACACACTCGAGGATGGCCGCAGCAAGCTCCTCTGGCGTAGCGCTGGGCATGTGATTGCGATCGGAAGTCGTCTCGGGAAAAATGGGGCGAATCAGGAGAGTACAGCCGGGGCAAATACCAGGCGCGACAGAACTCGGATTGGCGGCTAATACGCCCGCCACAAACGTACCGTGCGCGCACGCCATACTACTGGTCCGTCTGCATGTGGCTCCGTCCGTTGCGCTGACGTAGCTGAGGCGACTGCCCGCTAGATCGGAGTGTTCGGCAAACACAGGCCCATCTATGAGACCTATGCGCACATCAGGATTTCCCTTGGTGCGAGTCGTCAACGCCGTAAGCCTAACTAATTCCAAGGGGACCACCAATCGACCGCCAATCTAATCGTGTTGTTGCTGCAAACTGACAAGCCGCCAGTTAGCGATTCTTTTTGGCGGTATAAAACTCTCGTCCGTCAGTCGAAGTACCGTTTCGTGTCTCTTCTTCTCTTATTACCCATAGCCAATCACAACCAAGGGGATTATCTACCTCGGGCACATGCTAGACTACCTCCTGTTCGGTTGTTTGGCAAGGACTTTGTTTAAATCGAATGGGCAGTCATTTCTAATAGACGCGCAGCTCACAGTCAGATCGAAATAATTATGGTTGTTTTTGCCCAACCCCTCGAAAAGATCTAATTGACCGTGAAGGGCGTTGATGTCTGATCTTGCTGTAGAGCGAGGTATGCAAAGAAGATCCTCCTGACGATTCCAACAGTCTTGCACGCTTCGTCCGCCGTCTTGCCGGAGTTTTCGTAGAAAGATAACACGTATCGGTGGTCTCGCCATCGAAGCTATCTGGTTCAGCGCCTGCCGGCCTAGTCGCTTGCCGATATCGGCAAGAGTGATTCGTTGCGGGCTGGTCAAAGGGAGTCGACTCAGGCAGTGCGACGGGCTCCGTGCTCCGCTCGCCTCCGCAAGATCAGCAATCAAACTTAGGACAAAGCTCCGGCCAATAAGCTCCGCGTTAATCCGACCTACACGACGTAGAGCGCTGTAAAGGTCGGTCGCGGCGTCGACTTTCCGTTCATCACGCAACCGGGAAGCAAAATAATTTTTTGCGTATTGAAAATCGAACGGCTGAATAAGATATAGTAACGATCTGTTATCCGCAATAAATTTAGCTAATTCTCATTCAGGCATGTTTGTTTGCCAAAAAGAAGTGCGTGACGTAAGCACTCATTCGTGCGAATCACATTGTTGAACGCATTTGAGATCTGGCTCGAACCCCAATGTGTGTATTGGATCTCGGGACTGATGTGTAGCGGCCCGCGCGGAACTGCAAGCCGGCTGGCGACGGCGAAGCCGACCGAAGGACCATCAACAACAGAGTTGTTGTTTGCAGAATTCGTAAGGAACGGTCCAATGTTGCCGGAATCGACAACGAAGGCCAGATCTTAGTCGGCTTAACATTCTGAAGGGCTTGGCTAAACGTGACGGAGGACGTTTGATCGTCGGTGCTTGTATCGCAGCAATGAGCCGATCCCGTCACACACGCTCCCGGCATACTCGAATACACAGAAGGGCCGAGTGCACAGGGATCATTCGTTATTCAATCTATAGGAGGGCCGCTACTCGGCATTCAATTCGGCTTCGATTGCAAATGCGCGGCTGAGTGCTTTCAACCGGGCAAATCGGTAGCGTACGCCTGTCAAACTTCGGACTTGCAAGCCGACGAAAATAACGGACCGTGTACTTGCCTGCGGAGGCCGCGGTGTGCGTTTCAGAATTAGAGCTTTAGCCGGTTGGACTGGGACTCCTGAATTTTAGGGTGGTGGGGTGGGTGGGGGGTCTCCTAAAGGAGTTTGCACCTTGAGCGCCTGGTCTACCGCGGGCCGCGGCGCCAAGCCGGTCCAATAGTCCTGCCGGGCTTGCGATCTGGGGCTTTGGTTGTGGTCGAATCGGCTGAGACCAAGTTTCAGATTGAAGGTTTGTCATGGCGGAAACAAAATATGACAGAAAACGCGCTTTTGGGCCGAGAATGAGCAAAACCAGCCTGAATACAGGCTCTACGAGCCACGATCGGACCTCGCCTAATGGTCCTGATCCCCGGAAACTTTGCGCTTCACAGGCGTGATATCGATTATTTCGCCCGGATTCGGCTCTCCGTCCGCTGCGTGGTTCGGACCTACTGCCGCATCACAATCTAGATGGCGATGTTCGGCACCATCCGCCAAGTTCCCGAGTCGCGAGTTCGAGCATGTGGACTTGACGTTGACAACGGTACATACAAGCATGTACTTTTGAGGCCAGTAATCGAGCTCGATGAAATACAGGAAAAATTGGGATCTCACATCGATTCCGTTTGAGGGAATACCGGACGACCTATTGAGATCCTGGTGGGCGAAGCGGTCGGCAGCGAGGCGCGAATACAAAATCAAACCGGCGGCGAATAGAAGCATCGCTGAGAAGCGTCGTGCCCAGCGGGAATACCGGCGCAAACGAAGAGCGGAGGGTAAGGACAAGTGAGCACAATCAGGGCAGCGATTTACGCACGTGTCTCGACGAGCGATCAGGATTGCCAGATGCAGGTCGCCGAGCTGCGACAATATTGCGCCACCCGAGGCTGGCATGTTTTCGGCGAGTATATTGATACGATTTCTGGGACGCAGTCCTCACGCCCTGGCCGGGACAAGCTGATGAATCATGTCCGCGCCCGTCATGTCGATGCAGTCCTCGTCTGGAAACTCGATCGATGGGGCCGAAGCCTGGCAGATAGCGTGATCACGATGCAGGAGCTCGCATCTGCCGGTGTTCGTTTCATCTGCACAACGCAGGGACTCGACACGGACGACTCTAACCCAATGGGGCGGGCGATGCTCGGAATGCTGCAGGTCTTCGCTCAGTTTGAGCGAGACATGATCAACGAACGGGTAAATGCCGGTGTAAAGCGATACCAAGCAGAACACGCCGCGGGCCGCGCCCGGAGCAAGTCCGGAAAGAATCTTCCAATCGGTCGCCCAAAGAACATCTTCCGCGTTGATGAAGCGATTCGGATGCGTGGGGAAGGACTAAGCTGGCGCAAGATCGCCAAACAGCTCGGCGTGCCGGAAGCAACCATTCGGTCCAGGTGCGCAGAAAACCGTTCTTCAGACACGGAGAAAATCGCAAGCAAACAAGTGGCATGAACGACGTCGAACGGCCGCGCAGATAAGACCTCTTTTCTGCGCATCCTCGCTACTCTTCCAATCCCCCGCGTGTGCGCACAACGAGAGGCTTGCAGTTCGTGTCGTTGTTGAGTCTGGCTGGCCTTCTCAACTTCCGGCTTGCCGACTATCTTCCGGTTGACAGGAACGTGTTTCCGCTATCATCCGGAAACATGCAACGTGTAGTGCGGTAATCTATGTCAAAGATCTGGAACGCATGAGCGAAAGGCTTGCGCCGATTGTAGCCGTCAGGGTTGGACTGATCATGGGTTACGTTTCGAGACTGGTGGCATCCGGTTTTCGCTGCATGCCATTCCTGATGAGATCGCGAAGACTATCGAGGTCGGATCTCCGCGGACGGCACGCGAAGCGGCTCCCGTGAAGCTCATCTTTGAGAAGGCAGCTACCCGGCACGCGCTGCCACTCAACAGAGGAGTATGGCAGTAAATGAAAACAGATCGGTACTATCGTCCGGAACTGGACGCTTTGCGTTTTCTTGCGTTTCTCAGCGTCTTCACCGTTCATCGCATGGATCATCTGCCCATTGATCCTGCCAAGCATTTCTGGTTCTACAACATCTGTCTTCTCGGCAATTTTGGCGTGCCGGTCTTTTTTCTGCTCAGCGCATTCCTCATCACGGAACTGCTGGCGCGTGAGGACGACCGCTTTGGAACGATCCACATTCGCTCGTTCTACATGCGTCGCATTCTCAGAATCTGGCCTCTATATTTTGCGGTCTTCTACGGGCTCATTCTGCTCAATCATTTCATTCCGCATACCGGTGCTGCCGATCCCGTCTCGTGGGTGGCTTTCACGTTCTTTGCAGGCAACTGGTACATCTGTAGTCACGGCTGGATTCACGCGTTTCCTGTTAACCCTATGTGGAGCATCTCCGTGGAGGAACAGTTCTATATCGCCATTCCACTAATCGCTCTGTATGGTCGCCGCTTTGGCTTAAGCATCGTGTCGTTCACGCTCATGGCCCTCTCCTATGTAATTGTGACCTGGTACGCCTGGAAAGGTTGGCATGGCTTTAGCAGCCAGTGGACGAACAGTTTTGTTCAGTTCCAGTTTTTCTCTGCGGGAACCCTACTTTCTATCGCCCTGAAAGGCCGCACTCCGCAATGGAGCCTCGGCCGTCGCTTACTCGGTATCTTGACCGGCATCATCTGCCTGTTTGTTGCATCGGTGTACCTCGGCGTGCAAGCCGATACTCCAAGTTCCACGGTCCCGCAGGCGCCTCTCGGATGGGCGCTCGTGCTTGCGGGAACAATACTGTTCTTTCTCAGCCTACTTGGAACCCCTGCGCGCTATCTTCCAAAGTCGATTGTTTATCTCGGGCGAATCTCCTACGGGCTGTATCTGTTTCATGAACTCATTTACACACTCGTTTTCCACGTGTGGAAGGCGCCGGCTGTGCGGCTCAGCGAGTTTCTGCACTTGGCCAAGTGGACCGGTGGTGTCGGGACGGCAATCGCCTTGGGCACTACGATTCTTCTTGCCCATCTTTCTTATCAGCTATATGAGCGTCCATTTCTTCGTCTCAAAGGACGATTCACTTTTGTTCCGTCTCGTGATGATGTTCATCCCGCGGGCGAGGGGGTTCACGACGTGGCGATCCTTTCAGCGGACTGAACCTCATGCGTACAGCATGGGAGAATTACGCGAAGGCAGCACGTTCGACAACCAATGTAAACAGGACAGGTGCGGCGCTGCGGACACCATTTAACGAAGCCGATGTGCAGGCCACAAGTCGTCGACGCGAACTGTCCGACGTGGCGCGAATATGGAATCGGATTGGCAGATGTACGGATTGACGCGTTCAGGTCACCTTCCGGATTCTTCCCGAACGACGAGCGATACGGAAGTAACGGAACCATTTTTCTGGTTTGCCGACACGCGAATGGGCAAGTGTGACCAGAAAGAGTGCTTCGCGTGACCAAAACCCGGCACTGACTTTCTTCACGACTCTGTGCGCAACGCCCTCTCAACTTTTGATATGCTGGCGAATTGCAAGACATCGCCTAGAGCTGGCTCCGAGCCGTTGGAACCTCTGCGGTATGAGCGGACGCTCACGAGATTAGCGACGCTATAAAGGGAGAGAGCCCGATGATCACCTCTTCTGCTGCGGACAAGCTGAAATCCCACTTTCGCGGCGAGCTGATCCTCCCGAGCGACCCACGCTACGACGCTGCACGCAGCGTATTTAACGTCGCGATCGACCGGCGGCCAGCACTCATCGCCCGGTGCGCCAGCCCGGACGATGTGATCCAGGCCGTGAATTTCGCGCGCCAGGAGAAGTTGATCGCTTCTATTCGCGGCACGGGTCACAATGTTGCGGGCTTTGCTGTATGCGATGACGGCATCGTGATCGACCTGTCGCGCATGAAAGGCATAACGGTCGACGCTTCAGCGCGCACGGTCTGTGCGGAAGCTGGTTGCAACTGGGGCGAGGTGAATGACGTGCTCCAGGCCTACGGTCTTGCCGCTACTGGCGGCTTCGTCTCGGTCACCGGCGTTTCGGGCCTTACCCTCGGCGGCGGCCTCGGCTGGCTCGTGCGGAAACATGGTCTCGCACTGGACAACTTGCTCTCCGCCGATGTGGTGCTTGCCGATGGCCGCCTCGTCACGGCCAGTGCTCGCGAAAACGACGATCTCTTTTGGGCGATACGCGGTGGCGGGGGCAACTTTGGCGTCGTCACTTCTTTTAAATTCCAGGCACACTCCGTCGGCACAGTGCTGGCCGGCATCGTCCTTCATCCGGCTGCGGCGGCGGCAGGCGCCATTCGTCGCTGGCGCGACCTTGAAGCCATGGCGCCGGATGAATCCACCCAAGGGGCGCTTCTGTTCCATATGCCAGACGACCCATCTACGCCGGAGCCACTGCGCGGCGCACCGATCGTCGGGCTCGGCGGTGTCTACGCAGGAGCCGTGGAAGAGGGAGAGAGGGTCCTGCGGCCGCTGCGTGAATACGGACCTCCTCTCGTCGACATGTTCCAGCCGGCGCCGTACAATACTGCGCAGCGCATGGCGGATTTCCTTTGGCCTGCCGGCCTGCATAGCTACTGGAAATCGAGCTATCTGAAACCGCTAAGCGACGATGCCATTGATGTTGTCGTCGCGTTCTTCGCGCGGGTTCCGTCGCGGCGGACGGTGATCGTGTTGGAGCACAATGGCGACAGCGCGTGGGACCGCGTGCCGGACTCGGCCACAGCATTCGGCCATCGCACCTGGCCGTACAACTTCGTGGTGACCTCCGCCTGGTCCGATCCAAAGGACGCGGAACGAAACGTCACGTGGACGCGCGATTTCTTCGATGCTATGCGTCCATTCGCGGCGCCTGGTGCGTACGTGAACTACCTCGGTGGTGACGAAGGCGCGGATGGACTCAAGGCAGCTTACGGCGCAAAGCTCGCGCACCTTGCGGCGCTCAAGGCGAAGTTCGACCCAGCCAATCTGTTCCGAATGAACCTGAACATCGCACCCGCCTCGGTCGTCGGGGCGTAGTGCAAAGCATAGGAACGTTAGAACTGAGAATCTTGCCGCGCCGTAATTTACGTTCCAGCAGAGAACTGGAATAACGCCCCGACGCGGTGGCTAAAGGCTTAACTCTGAGTTCGACTGGATGCTTTCTTCGTGCGGTTGTGAGAACGAGACCCATCCTGCCCATCAGCCGCTACCATCTCAAAATGAGAGCCTTGCTGAAATTGACGGCCGAGACGGCCGCGCGGTATCTGGAGAACCTCAAGGAACGCAGCGTGGCGCCGTCGCCGCAGGCACTGGAGCAACTCACGGAATTAGAGGAGCCCATGCCCGAACTGCCAACGGAAGCCGATAGAATCCTGGAAACGCTGGATCGTATCGGTTCGCCAGCAACAATGGCCATGGCCGGACCTCGATACTTCGGGTTCGTGATCGGTGGCTCGCTTCCGGCCGCCCTAGCGGCGAACTGGTTGGCCGGCGCGTGGGATCAATGCCCAGGCCTGTTCGCGGCCTCACCAATCGGCGCCGTTCTGGAAGAGGTTTCGCTGCGCTGGCTGCTGGACGTATTGAAACTTCCGGCGGATTGCGGCGGAGCATTCGTTACTGGCGCCACGATGGCTAACTTCACCGCCCTAGCGGCAGCACGGCATCGGGTACTTGCAAACGCGGGATGGGACGTCGAGGCCGACGGGTTGTTCGGTGCACCGCCGATTACGGTAGTGGTTGGAGACGAGTCGCATCCGTCGCTAATAAAAGCGCTCGGAATGCTCGGCTTGGGGCGATCCAGGATAAAGCGCGTTCCAGTGGATCGTCAGGGGCGTATGCTCGCCAGTGAGATGCCGCCCCTGAGCAAACCGGCGATCGTCTGCATGCAGGCTGGAAACGTGAATACAGGTGCGTTCGATCCGGCGGAGGAGATCTGCGAGCGGGCTCACTCCTCGGGGGCATGGGTACACATCGATGGTGCGTTCGGGCTCTGGGCTGCGGCGAGCCCGAGGTATGAGCACCTAATAGAAGGGGCCGCCGGCGCCGATTCCTGGGCAACTGACGCACACAAGTGGCTGAATGTGCCGTATGACAGCGGTCTGGCTTTCGTTAAAGATGCGGCGGCCTTGAAGAATGCGATGTCCCTGACAGCCGCATACCTGCCGCAGGGGGAGCATCGCGAGCCCTCGCAATATACGCCGGAGCTTTCCAGGCGGGCGCGGGGTGTAGAGATCTGGGCAGCTTTGAAATCGCTAGGACGCACCGGTTTGGCGGACCTGATCGAACGGAACTGTTGCCTTGCGCGTCGTTTCGCTGAAGGGCTGCAGCGAGGTGACTGCCAGATTCTGAACGAAATCGTTCTCAACCAAGTTTTGGTTTCCTTCGGCGATGACACCCGCACTCGGGAAGTAATCGAACGGGTACAGCGCGATGGCACCTGCTGGTGTGGCCCGACAGAATGGCAGGGCCGAACAGCGATGCGCATCAGTCTATCGTCTTGGGCGACGCGTGATGAGGATGTAGAACGGAGCGTGGCTGCAATCTTACAGGCGTCAATCGTCTAGCTTTACGGGGGAGACTACGAGCGGCCTATTTCGGTTAGGAACCAGCTCCGCCGGCCGGCGTTCCCGTGCCAACTCTCTCTTCAACCGCATACCCTCGGCCTGAAGGTATGCCAGTTCCATGCGGCGGGTAGCCAGCGCATCGCGTTTTACTTCCAGTTCTGCTTTCCGTTTCTCTTTCGCGGCCTTCGTAAACCTGCCGTGTTTCGTATTGGCCGCACCGATTCTGGCCTTGCCTTCCGCGGTTCGGCATCCAGCCAATCCTCCGTGGAATCGGCAGCGCTTGCGTTTGCCGGTCAGCGGATTAATCTCGGCCGGCCTCTGGCAGGGAGTCCCGCGGCGCGTGCGAGCCAGGCACCGCTG
Source organism: Bryobacterales bacterium KBS 96 (assembly GCA_000381625.1). Lineage (GTDB taxonomy): Bacteria > Acidobacteriota > Terriglobia > Bryobacterales > Bryobacteraceae > KBS-96. The sequence continues at coordinate 1,432,683 of KB906767.1, read as the reverse complement.
GACCTTAGACTCGGGACCCCATAAGATGCCGCGCGTGCCTGTAAACACACCCTTCACTTGACGCTCCCGTTCGATCGCACTGTTTCCAGCGCAGCTTTCCGGCGTGCTATCTCGACCGCCGGTTTTACGCGTTTCTCCTTAAACTCCCATACCGCCCGGAGCCATTCATCGCATGCCAACTCGGCCTCGGAAATATCGTCATCGTTGGCAAGCACTGGTAAGTGACCATGTTCGGCCGCGAATTTCTCAATGGCCCCGGTGATCTCGTTCTGGAGTGGCTCGACAGCTTGCTTCTGAAATTTCCAGATCGTTGTGTGACTAACGCGCGGAACGGCCCAGGCGGCAACCTCGCGAGGAGTCTGGCCCGCATGGAGAGCATCGGTGATCTCATCGATCGTCGGATGCATGTCAAGCTTGTTCGCGTAGCTATCGGCCATTTACGTTCGCCTTTACTGTAAAGGACGTTTGTAAATTATCGTGACACGAATTCAGGAAACATTAAAGAGTTCTGGCGAAATATCACGCGTGCCGTTCCTGAATTAGCTACGCAATTGATAAAGTCAAGTCTTTTGCCTGGCGAGTAAAGTCCGTCGACGTCCGTAGGCCGCCGGTCGGCCGCAATGCGCCGAATTAAGCGAGATCGTCTTGCGCAAGTACCTACAAAACCTACAAAGGGTGGTTCTGATGGTTTTGTAGGTATCCCCTATGCGTGCTTTCAAAAGATACGTGCTACCGAGAGTCTTTCATCACCGCATGGACGGCGCTGATGGAAGTCGATTCTCGTCGGCATTTGTGCCTGACCAGCTCAAATTAGACACATACGTGATCAGCCGCGCGCAGCCACGATCATTGTCGTGCGTCGTCGGCTCAATCGGTTATATACTGTTGCTGACAGCCACGGACGACGGCCAGAACATAGTCTTATTTTAAAATGAGGCGGCCGATCTCGCTTCCGCATCGGTAACTCACGAAGGAGTGGGATCGTAATAGCCTGTGATGCGCACATGCTTGTAAGCAATACGCATTTCCAACCGTACGCCAGGCGCGTTGAGATCCCACTCCATCGACAGCAGTATTGTCGGTTTCGGAAATCGGGCACTGATTAGCGAATGTTACTCACCAGGAGCATCGCTCTGAGTTGCCAATTTCCAACGCCAATAAGCCTCAATACATTCTCGAGGTTTCCCCCGAGCTTTTTCGTGAAGTTCGGGCAGGGTCTCAGCCGGAATTTGAGCAAGCTCATCGAAAAACGATTTTTGAAATGGCGTCACGTCCGGCAGCTTTGATACTTTCGATCCCGCTATCTTTGGGAATTGTCGTTGGTGGGGACCATCAAAACCTACAGAACCAAGCTTCGGCCCTGGATGTAGCGGGTTCTCGGCCGGCTGCATGGTGGCTCCTGCGGGCCGCATCTTTTCAGAATCTCCCGGAATGGAACCATCAAAACCTTCAAAACCCGGTTTTGATGGTTTTGTAGGCTCGACTTCCGGGTTTTTTCGAGAGATCGGGAGCTGCCAATCAAGCCATCGCATCACGCTGGATCGCTGACTCATGGCCGCACCGCCGGATTAATCTCGAATCGCTCGCTGGCGCGCCCGCCCATGGGTCCCGGTTCATCGGCAACAGGCCGAATCCAGTAAGCGTCGGTTAACACTTCCGCCGCTTGCCTGACGAGCTCCGGCGTGTCAAGACCGGCCCAGCCCTTCAGGTAGACCTCGCGGCATGAGAACGTCCCTTCAGTGCCAATTTTCCGCTTTTTAATCTTCTCGGCCAGCTCTTGAGCCGATCGCATTTGCGGCGTTGTAACGCATGAGTAAACACGCCGAGCGTGCGATTCAAGGTAAGCGCACATTGCGGCGGCTCTTTTCGTATTCTCGAGCGAAACGCACTCCAGTTTGCCTTTGCCGACGGCAGCCCAGTCAGCCAACTCGAAAAGCGCCGCCAAACTTGGCATCAGGCTTCTGTATTTACTCAGATGAGCAATTACTGCTGGATGCAGATCGTCGCTGCGCAACTCATGTTCTAATTCCGCCAGCCATTCTACGAATAAAGATTGTGCATCAGCGGCGAAGCGGAGTTGCACGGGATATAGAGGATCGAGATCCACCAGGGTTCGAAGTACTTGTCCTACTATGTTTTCTGCCGTGGAGCGTGGTTGCTGATCCACGTATTCCCAGTCGAGATTCGTGTCTGGGTAAACAATCACCTGAAAGCGCTGAATAAGGCCGTCGTTAGCCGGCCCATCCCTTAACGCATCGCCCAGATAAGACCGCAGCCGTGCCGGTTGAATGCCCCCTAGCATGGACATGCAGCACGCCGGAACGTGGATCATGCCGCGGCCGATACGATCCGTCGTGAACCCTGTGTTGCCGTTCCAGGCCTCGAGGCAAAAGGCGCGCTCCCCCTCACGGCCGGGGCGGTCGAGCTGGGCCCACCAGCCCGGAAGTTCGTCGCGGATAACCAGAATGCCTGCCGGGTTTTCGCTCATCGTGACGTGTGTGGCTTCGAATGTGGCATCATTCAGTACGAGTCGTCGTAATTTCGGTTCGACAGGTTCGCCGTCTGGCCGAGGCGGGATAGCCCTGTTCATCTTGGCAGATGATTTGTACAGTTCCTTCCAGGCCGCGACCCGCAAGTCAAACGCCTCTTTCGCGAGCGCGAACGCAGTTCGGAGGTTTTGGTATTCACTCAGGTAATCAGCTTGAATCTGAATTAATGGCCGAGTAATAGCGTGGATCAAAGGGCTCTTGAGCAGGCCCGGAGGCGCAATGATCGCGCCCCAGAGATTGGGAACAATCCTCCAACTATAATCGAGCGCTTTCGGCTGTATGACTGCTCGCCGGTTTACAACTCCGGCAAGGCAAAGAATCATGATGGCTGCCGCAAAATCGATAGCGACCTGCATGCGGTAAGCGACATCTCGAACGAAGTCACGAAAGGAAACAGGGAGCAGATCCTCAACAAATGGCTCCACGGGCGGCAGTTCGCTTTGCAATGCAGCCGGTGCTGGCCAACTTTCATCCCCGGCGCTCGCGCCGGAGTTATGCTTTTTATCCTCCAGGCCCCATCTCGCGCGCAATTCCTGGATAGCGTTTACATCCAAGGCCGGCGACGCATTCACTAACTCCTGAAGGTTTTCGGGCGTGCCACCCTGATCCCGCCAGTCGCTAATATCGCCTTTCTCGGGCAGGTCGGGCAATTCAACAATTCGAACGCTTGCGGCGACCGGCAACAAGATTTCAGCCACTCTGAGCGCATGCTTTCGTCCGGGTTCGTCGTTGTCAGGGAGAATGTTGACGTGTTTTCCGTTGAAAACAGGGCCCCATTCTCCGTACAGCTCGCTACTTCCGGCGCCGCCGGAATTGCATGAAGCAGTTACGCCCCAGGCCTCGAGCGTATGAACGTCCTTTTCGCCTTCAGGGAGGTAAACCACATCGGCGGAGAGTAGTGAGTCCAGATGATATAAAACCCGGCGACACTCGCGAAAGGAATATACTGGTTCGCCGATCTCGATTGCCCCCTCGTTTTCTACGCGTTTGAAAATAGGCTTTCCAGTCCGGCGCTCGGCGTTCTTATCTCGGGAGTATTTCCCTGCACTCAGCCCAAGCACAATACCGCCGGTGGGCACTCCGCCAGCAACCGATGAATCCGTCGTACCCGCGGCCTCCACTCCGCTGGGCCGTTGCTGGATAAAACGTTTAGTGCCGTCGGCCCGCTGGAGTCGAATCACCTCCGAAAGTAGAGCGCCGTGTTCGTCAACGTAAGCGTACCGGGCAACTTCGCGCCAAGGCTGCGCTCTCTTGTCAGAGCCAGCCATTGCGATTACCTCTTACGCTCCGGCGGAATGCGGCATTTGCGGCCCTTTCGGCCCGGCCGACAAGCGAGAAAACGCGAGCCTTACAAGCTCGGAAATCACCGCCAGAAAGGTGAGCCTCAAGGTCAAAGATGTCGCCGCCGCGGCTGCACTGCGAATGACAGAACCACAAACCGGTTTTGGGATCAACGGCAAAATTGTCGTCTTTCCCGGCGTGAATGGGACATGGCCCTCGCCAGCGGGACGGGGAACGTTTCAACTTCGGTACGCGAGCGTGATAGTAGCAGGAGACTTCGCGCTCGGTGAGTCGAATCTGCGGTTCGAACATCGGGTTACCGCTCCTTTACTTTCTGCTCGCTGCTTTGTATCAGGAGTTCTACGGATTTCGGGTGGTACCTGACGGCAGCGCCGATTTTGATAAAGGTAGGAGGTTGGCGGAATAGTCGGCGCCGCCTGATAGTTGCGACTGAGACGCCGAGGATCCGGGCAACTTCATTCTCGGTGAGAAGGTGCTCTATAGCCGAATATGCCGCGCTCCCGAGCTGGCAGGGCTGCTCTTTTTTCATCATGTTTACAGTCTGCCGGCGGAAGGGGAGACCGCGAAACACAAGTGACCGGAAATGTTTCGGAAGAATTTCGGAAGAGAACCGGACAAATTTCGGACAAATTCAGGGGGAACGAGCGACTCCTAATCCGGTTTTATGAGCTCTTCCCTGGTAGTGCCCATCGCGCTTGCGATTTTATCGAGCAGATTTCGGTTGATCTCGCCTGTCGCCCGGAAGCGACGAAGGGTCCGGTCCGTTGTGCCGATTTGGGTCGCAAACTCGCTTTGGTAGATGGACTTCGATTGCAGATATTCTTCTACACGACGGGCGGCAAGCGGGGCGTAAACTCGCATTGACAACCGCTGCCCGACTCGCTCGATCCTCCCGGCGCCGCGTCTTCGTTTAGGGCAGCTCGGCTCTGCCGATTTAGTTGCGCCACTATTGTGAAGAATGGGCGAGTCCGGTTCGGTGGCTTCAAAAGAACGCGAGGGGAGACTCTGAGCGTCTGCAGCTACTGTCGCCTCATCATCGGCCGTAAGCAGCATAGCGGGGCCAGTCGCGGCGCTTGGGCTGCTCCCCTCTTGCTTAGGTGGGCACATTTGAGCGCCGGTCTGAGAAGCGGGCCAGTTCGCCGCTTTCTGCTCATTGAACCGCGAGCTCGACGCGTCGGCTTCCGACGAGGATGCGTCTGAGTTCTGATCGCGCGCACATTTTTTCTCCTCATCTCCAACTCCAGCCGCCGCGCTACCGCTCAGGGCGTGCATTAGCTTAGCCTCCGCTGCGAGTACGCTCAATTCGGTCGTGACGGTGTCGAGAATTTCCGATCTCAATTGCGTAAACCTTCGCTCGTTCGGCATATGGGAGGCGGATGCATTTGCTGCACGCAACATACGACCTCGCAGTGATCCGATCGAGGCGCCAACTGACGTTCTGATGCGCTGTCTGAATTGATCCAACCGCTCTTTCGAAAGCATCTCGGAATTGCGTGTCGTTCGCGCCATGTCGGCGTAGAAGGCAATTCGCTTCCTGCACTGGTTGGCGAGAAGCTCGCAGTGGAGTTGGATACTTGGGAGCGCTCGGCCGGTACTAGCAGTGTCCCAGTGCTTGAATTCCAGCTCTCTGGCTCTGCGATCGTATTCATCCCGAAATTCCGCCCTGTTCCATTGAAGAAATCTCGCTTCAGCCAGCTCGATATGGGCCTCAACACTGGTATTTTTGTTATTTACGAGTTCGGGCAAGCTCAATCCTCCACTCTCACTCGCGGGTAGCACTTGCGTGGACCCGGTGCTCAGATCTCCTGCGACTCGCGACGTAGCTAATAGAAGGATTACATACCACTATCAACGCAGATGAATGCTTCGATATGCAGATCAAGAGTTCGTCTGTTTATCGTTGGCTTCCGCGCGAAAGACGGAACAAAGTTGTGACGAACCAAGCATCGGGGTGTCCACGGCATTCTGAAGCGAGAGCTGCGGACTCGACTTCAAGATGCTTTGCGTCACAACCACGGGCGGAATCGCGGTACCCTGTTCAGGCCTCAGGACACAAACGACATGTCTTTAGAACTTCCGAGGGTGGACTTGTACCGAATCTTGTACCACGCTCCTTAGAATTCATGATCTTTCCTGATGAATCGTTAGCAACTGCCGCTTTGTTCGATGCGTGCTAAGACACTGTAAATAATGGCCACTGATCAATACTGATCACTGTGGGGTAAGCGCGAAATAGATCACATCGTTGGCTGTTAACCGAAGGGTTGTAGGTTCGAGTCCTACCTGAGGAGCCACTTTGTTTTCAACAGCTTGCGAGTGCGTGTTCTCGCCATTTTTTGCACACTGTGGGGACTTTTGTGGGGAAAACGGATAGCAACGCTGCACAATGCATCATTATCAAGAGCGCTGCCGCACAATGCATCGCGAACCTGTTCCGTTCAACCTTTCGGCCGACGACCGAAAACCTGGGGTTGTGGCTCGCAAATACCTGGCTTGATGCACAGCGGAATGGAAGCGGGCGTATGTCGCTTGCAATATATGGGAGGGCCCAATGCAGGTGCTGACAGTCAGACGCGGCTGTAAAGGATCGGCACCATCGAGTTATTCCTGCCATGAATATTTCAACGTTGCACCGCACTTCGTGAACTGGATGTATGAGCGCGGCTGATTACGCGAGCACTCCATTACGTCACGTTAGTTTGAGAAAAAGGACTATAGCCGGCCGCGACCTGACGCTCGGCTGAGTTCAGTTCCGGGTTGCCCTGCTATTCGAAACAACTGTCGTTCTCGTAAAAGTCGAACTGATTGAGATGATGAAGGTTGCACACGTTCCATAAGCTGTTTCGTTCGACATTGGGCGGAGTGGCGCTCGGCATTGAAGATCGTCAAGCCCGACACGGTTATTGCCTGGCATCGGAATGCACTCCGGAGGTTCTGGACCTGGAAAGTGCGGCGAGGCAAGCCGGGACGCCCGCGATATCAGCGGAGCTTCGCGCACTCATCGGCCGCATGAGCAGAGAAAATCCTGGCTGGGGCGCACCGCATGTTCACGGAGAGTTCCTGAAGCTTGGTATCGACATCAGCGAAACGAGCATGAGCAAGTACCTGGTGCGCAGCCGAAAGCCACCCTCACAAACCTGGCGAACGTTCCTGGAGAACCATCTCGAGAGCTTGGTTTCGGTAGATTTTTTCAGTGTCCCGACCATTCGGTTTCAAATCTTATACGTGTTCCTCGTGCTGGCGCACGAGCTGCGTCGCATCGTTCACTTCGCAGTCACAGCACATCCCACAGCGGAGTGGACTGCTCATCAGCTTCGAGAGGCGTTTCCGTGGGAGAGTGCACCGCGCTATTTATTGCGTGATCGCGATCGTATCTTCGGCCATGAGTTCGTCGAGCAGGTGAAGGCGATGGGCATCGAGCAAGTGCTATCAGCGCCACGTTCGCCTGGCAAAGGGCGCATATTGAGCGCCTGATTGACAGCATTCGCCGGGAGTGCTTGGACCATTTGATCGTGTTTAACGAACACAGTTTGAGACGCCATCTGCGAACTTATGCCGATTACTATCATCGGACCCGAACTCACTTGGCTCTGGACAAAGATTGTCCTCAAGCGCGGGCTGTGCAATCGCTCGGAGTGGGCCCGATTGTTGCGATACCGGAGGTTGGTGGTCTGCACCATCGCTACGAGCACCGGGCGTGAGTTTTCGGCAAGCCTGCGTGCTCAGAAGACATCAGGGTCGGCGACTCGAAGCCGCCAGTCACCATTTGATTGCCTCGGCGGGAGCAGATTTTGCTTCGAATTTGAGGGCGTTGAGATCAGCGATTTGCTTCGACGCCCCACTAACTGCGCTTTGGAGTGTCAGAGAGTCCTTCTTCAACCGGAATAGCTTCCCATCTTTCGCAAACAGCAGATCCCCACTACCGTCCCAGTGGGCCCAATCGGCTCGCGGCAGTGAAAACAGGACCGCGCCGTGCTCATCCAGTACGTTGTAGTCCAGCCAATACCAGGCGTCGTTCTTCTGATTCACTCCTTTAATCAGCATCTGCAAGCGTTGGCTACCATTCGCAGTCTTTTCGTAAAGGATGGGCTCCTTGAATCTCCAAACGACCTGTGCCTTCCAGTCGGGTTTTGCGTCGTCGCTCTGAGCCACAACGTTCCAGCCATTTCGTAGCAGCGAAGAGTGATAGATTGGAAAATCTTCTCCCCATCCCGGCCGGTCCCCGAACAAGCGAACTCGCATGTTCTTCTTTAGTCGAAATCCATCTGCAAGCACGTCCTCACCGGGGCGATGATTCAGCTGAATGGATAGCTCGCTATCAAACAACCCGCCGCCGCCCCAGCCATCCCCTTTGGGCCATAATGCCAGGGCCGTCAGATATGGTGGCTTGCTGATGGCGGTCCATGAACGGAGAGGCTCTTTATAGCTTGCCGCAAAATACAGGAGCAGCTCACCGGAAGGGGACAGATCACACCGCCGCTCATAAATCCGCCCGTGAAACCATTGCCCCTGCTCCAGTGCATCGGTTTCGAGGTGCCATTTGAGGACCAAGACGTGCTTGGATGGCCCGCGTCTTAGAATGACGCCTATCGGCGCGCTGCTTGCAAGTAAAGCGAAAATCCTTGTGCTGCTCCCTTTAGGCATTTCGTATTGTTCCGGTTTTGTTTTCGCCGGCTTGTCCTTTCCTGCCAGCCAGGAATCCATCGTATGTTAATGAGCGTTCAACGTCTCACGGTACAACCATGGCATCCACTTGCCGGGTTCAGCCGCCAACTCGGCTGCGTGTTTCTGCAACTCTGTCAGAAAGTGAAAAGAGTTTGCCCCGCACAGCTCGCAGGTGTGGATGAGGCTCATGAAGAGGTCGCCAACCTGCGCGCCGTTCATCGTTTTATAGAACAGCGCGTTCTTGCGATGCAGTACGACACGTTTCAAGGCACGCTCACAAAGGTTATGCCGACTCCCGGATTATGCCGAGCAGCATTGGTGCAAGCAGTCCAGACACGAAGGATCTCTGATTTTGTTGATTGTGTGACGCGGCATAATTACAAGTGCTCCAGAAAGGCTAGCAGTGAGTCTGTTGGCCGGAAGCGAGGAGCCACAGCGCTCGACGGCGTGATGTGCGATAAGGCTTTCTCCTTGAGTTGCATGTCTGCGTGGAGGTAGATCTGGGTCGTTTCGATTGATTCATGGCCAAGCCAAAGAGCAATGACGCTGAGATCCACGCCACGACGAAGCAAGGCCATGGCTGCACCGTGGCGCAGCGTATGAGGCGTGACCTTTTTAGCAGAAAGGGATGGGCATTTTTTGCGAGCAGTTCCGACATGTTTGGCGACCAGTCGCTGCAGGGCGTCGGCACTCATTCGCCCTCCATTTGAACTCGGAAACACAGGATCGTCTGGCTTGTGCTTGCGCTCATCACGGGACAACCATTCCTTGAGCACTGCGACCACATCCGGGCGTAGCGGTGTACACCTCATCTTGCGGCCCTTTCCAAAACAGCGTACGTGCGCACCGGTGCCAAACTCCACGTCCTGGCGCCGGAGCGAGGTGAGTTCAGTGTTGCGAAGGCCCGTTTGAGCGGCGAGGAGCAAAAGTGCTCTGTCGCGTCTTCCGATCCATGTGTCGAGATTGGGTGCTGTTACAAGAGCTGCGCTCTCTTCCTCTGTGAGGAACGAGACCGGGCCGCGCTCGTGCCGTTTCGACGGGATCGCCAGAACGCGTTGGCAGTGCAACGCAAGTGTTGGTTCACTGATCGACACATATTGAAAAAAGGCATGTAGGGCTGCCAAACGATTATTTCGTGTCCGCGTACAGTTGCCACGAGTCTCTTCCAGGTAGTCAAGGAATTTCGCCAAGAAGGGTGCGTCAAGGTCCTCAATCCGCAACTTGGAAGGTGCGCGGCCGAGACGCTCCGACGCGAATTGGAGCAGCAGGCGGAAGGCGTCGCGGTAAGCCGCTATCGTGTGAGGACTTACTCCCATTTGTTTCAGCAATCGATCCGTGAAGAAAAGTTGAATGAGTGATTGCAGACTGGAGTTCACTTCTCACCTCCGGGCTCCCGCGCGTCCAGACGGTCGGTGGCGAGTTGCAAAAGTTCCGGAACAGCTTCCAAGTACCAATAGGTGTGGGCGACCTCGACATGTCCGAGATAAGTGGTCAGCTTTGACATCTCCCTCGCCACGTCAACGCCGGCTCGATACCACTCAATCAGTCTCCGCGTTGCAAAACAGTGTCGGAAATCCTGTAGCCTTGGGCCACGCCCGCAGCGGTGGCTTCCCACGGCAGTGCGCAAACCAATGGTGCAGGAGAGCTTGGCAAACGTGCGGCGGGCAGCGCAGCCGTGCACCCGATCACCACACTCGGAGACAAGAAAGGCATTGGTCCGACTGGAAGGACGCAGGGAATCACGTTGGTTGGCGTACTCCTGAAGAGCCACGCGCGTCGAATCCGAAACGGGCACGAAGCGCGATTTTCCGAACTTTGTCTGGCGAATCGAGAGAATGCCGTTTTCGAGGTCCACATCGGATCTGTCGAGCGCAAGGGCTTCGCCAGGCCGGAGCCCCGTGGCAGTAAGCAGCCCTATCAGCGTTGTATAAGTCAGAGCCCGTAATCCCGTGCGCGAACCGAGCCGCGCAGCCTCTGCCATCAACTGACTGATTTCCTGTTCAGTGAAAATGTGTGGCTTGTTCCGTATTCGGCGGGGAGCAAGGAGCCGGTGTGGCGGTACCACTGTGCGCCCATCGATCGTAATGAGCCAGGCGGCAAATCGTCTCACCATGCCAAGCCGCCGCGCCCACGTGGCGCGCTGGACACCTTGGGGTTCCATAGCCCAGCGGAGTGCCAGTTCTGACGTGATGAATTCGGATCCTTGATGTTCCAGGAACTCTACAAAGTGCTCCAGTGTTCTGGCAGATTCTTCGAGCTTCGTGCCAAGCGCCCGCCGGAGCGCCACATATTGAGCGAGAGCATCGTGCAAGGCACTCATCGAATACCTCCCGTAGCCGGCCACGGTTGGGCAACCATCCGAAGAGCCTCAAAGGACACATGGCTGTAGATCGCAGTTGTATTCTGTGATCGATGCCGAAGCACTTCGGCAATCTCAGCGATCGAAGCACCTTGCCGAATCATGTTGGTCGCTAAACCATGCCTGAAAAGATGAGCTGCGCCGCGGCCACTGCGCTGAACCCCGGCTCGCACCAGCGCCTTTCTCACGATGTGTCCAATCGCCGCCGGTCCGGTCAGACCGCTGCGGGGCGCCCAGGTTCGTAGAAAGACACGCCTGGATGAGCTCGCGCCACGGTCATCGTGAATATAGGCGGCCAGAGCTTCACCAACATCACAGACCAGAGGCAAGTGGTCCACCAGTCGGCCTTTGCCACGAATGACGATCTCGCCGGAACGCCACTGAATATCGTCCAGTTCAAGCGAGACTATTTCTCCGGCCCGGAGGCCCAGCCGGGCCAATAGGAGCAGCACCGCATAGTCCCGTCGTCCGGTCGATGTGGATCTGTCCGTCGCTGCCAGAACCAATTCGGTTTGCTCGCCGGAAAGAAACGATGGCGGCCTCGACATACGGTATTTCCGGACCGTCGGAACGGAGCCGGAGACGTCATGGTCAGTCTCGCCGGCGAAGAACAGAAAACGGAGGAATGAGCGAAGCGATACAGCCAGAAGCCGGGTATACTCGTCAGACCGGCCTTTGGTTTGTGTTATCAGGAAGCTCCGAATCTGTAGTGTTTCGAATGTCGCGCTCAGAGAGCCGGCCTTGATGCCTTGGCTGCTGAGGAAGTCGCGAACGAATGGCACATATACGTGCACCGAATTTTCGGCGAGGCCACGGTCTTTGCGTAGATATTCCTCATATCGCCGCAAGTAGTTGGCGCAGACTGATTCGGTTTCTTTCGGAGTTATGCACCGGAGTCGGCCTTCCTCATACAGATGTTTCAAAAATAGGCGCACCGTTGCGCGTTCCAGCGCTGCGCGAGTTTTCGTTGTTTCAGGCAAGCGCGCCACGAATTCGGCAGCGGTGTTGCGGTCGATGTTGTCAGCAACGATCAGACGTTGCTGTGCCCATTGTGCAAACTCTTTCGTGATCGTGCGCTTGCGCTGCAGCGTTTCATTGGTATAGCGAGCGGCTCGAAGACGTTGGAGAAAAGGTTCAATCTCATCCTCAAGAATGCGTTGTAGTGCTCCACCTTCGTTTGTAGCTGATGTCATTTTGCTCTCCTGGCTTGGCACGGATGCCATTCGGGAGAGGCGATCTGATTATGCCGCGCTGAACATCGTCCTAAAAGCCACTGGAGGCCTCGGAATCCGTTTCATACGGCATAATCCGGGAGTCGGCATAACCTTTGAACTGCCGCCAGCGGCAGTTGCGGCGTTGTTGTCCAAGGGGGCGTTGGCCTCTCGCAGGAAAGCAGTCAAACCGCGCCAATGCCTGAGTAAATATGTGATCGCCTGACCCAAGCCGGAGTTCGGCTCGGCCTTCTTCTGTGCGAGCTGAGTTTCCAGCCAGCGATGTAGCTCCGCCATCACTGGACCGCTGTGCTGCTGATGAAACTGAAGCCGTTCGGCGGCCTTCAGGCCGCGCTCATGCACTTCCGCTTCGAAGCCATACACCCGGCCCAGCATCTCGAGAACGTAACGGCATTCGGCCGGAAAGTTCTGCACGATATCGACAAACTGCCTTCGTCCATGGGCTAGGCAGTTTGCGATCATAATCTCCGTTCCAGAGGCGAGTTTAGGGACATTCCGCGACAAAGCATCGGACATCTGGATAGGCGGCGATAACTCCGCCGCACGATGCCGTAGCACGCCAGCTAGATTCTCGCCCGCATGCTGACGGCCCGTGAAGTACAGCGCGATCTTGCGGCCTTCTTTCGTGGCCACAATGCCGCTGGTAAACACGCCGGTGCGTTTGTCGGATGGTTCGCGCGCCAGCCGCAGGACACGCATGTTGGTGTCATCATTGTGCAGAACTTCTCCTTGCGCTGCCTGCCGGATCAGTTCTTCCAGCGCCGGCCTGATCACCTCCGCTACTTCTTCGACAATCTCCCACTGCGTGGTTGCCGGCAGCGGAATGCCGAGGCTCGCTTGCAGTTTCTCCAGCCGATGGAACGGAACGCCGCTGCCATACTTCAGCTGAGAAATCATCGCGCCGGTTGTTTCGTCGTACTTGTCGGGTCCCACTTCGGCCGGTTCTTGCGCCGTGAAGATTTGCCCACAAGCATTGCAGCGCAGCCGTTCGAGCTGATACACCGTAGCCGTTAACGGCGCCTGCCCGATGATGCGGACCAGCGGCTTCGGTTCCTTCTGCACATACACTTTGCCCTTTTCACAATCCGGACAACGGTCGCCAGACTTCAGTTCCGCATGTTGGACCACCACTTTGCGAGCGCCGCTGAAAGTGGCCGCAGCGTTGCGACCGTGTCCAGGTTTTGCCGGCTGTGTGTCAGCAGTGGCAGGTTGTTGGCCTCCGCCTTCGACTAACTCCGGCAGCACCGCACTGGTCTTTTCGGTGTTGCGCACCGGGGCCAGCAACTGGACGAGCGTATGGAGCGTGTCCTTGATCTTCTGATAATCGGGTTCGCTCAGAGGCGCCTGCCGTGCTTGGTCGAGCACCTGATCGAGTTCCTGCAGATTGATGTCGACGTGTGGCCGGGTGCGTTTCATCTCACTGGCTCAATAGCTCGCGAAAACGCGGCGTCAATGGCAGTCCAAGCAACTCCTTTACCGGTTGCGTTGCCTTCTTTGTGCGCGCATTATGCCCGCGGCCTGTTGTGTGACCCAACGCAATCCAGTTCGCCGCGCGATAGCAAGTACCTTGGAAGCGAGCTGGATCCACGAACGTCTCCAGCCAATAAATCGGATGTGCGTAGAGCCGCTGCCAATCCTGTACCACCAGTTTTGCCATGCGGCCCAAAACGTGCGACGCCAGATGCGGCACCTCAACCCAGGGCAGAATCAGAAACCGTGTGTTGTAGGCCAGCAGATGAAGATTCTGCCGCCGCGTTGCTGCGCTCCAACCGATAAAATGATCCCGGCTCGCCAGATGCCGTGGCGCCGAACACCACGCCAGACACGCGATGGCCCGGCCGTTGCTTGAAACCAGATACTTCAGGTGTTCGCCTACCGGCTGTTCATAACCGAGATAGTGATACTGCTCGATCAAGCTGTTAAACAGTGCTTCCTGCTCGGTACGCCGTACCTGCTGAATATCCAGTGGCAGTAACCCACGGAGTGGACCGCGCACCGGTCGATTGTCCGGCACCACAGGTTCAGGCCGTTCCCGCTCGCACAGATTGTTCCGCACTTTGAAGCGGATGGGCGGAAGCTGAATATGCCCGGCTCGCTCCAGTTCGAGCATCAGACCGCGGCACACCATCTCTCGTAGTGCGCCGTTGGGCTGCTTCCATTGCCACAGTTCGCATAGCCGGCGTGACAGGGCACAGCGGCTCAGCTCCGGATGCGCTGTAATGAACTCCCGCAGAAACGCAAGCTCTGCCTCGCCTATCGTGCGACTGCGATAGCGAAACTCGAATGCCACAGCAGCAGTGTTACAGAAACCGGCTTCGAACGCAAGCCCTTTTTACAATGCTCTAACTCACTCGCCGCCACATCGGCGCAGCCTGTGTATCCGGATTGCCTGCCGCAAGCAGTAACTGCGCCTGATATGCCTCGATCACGCGTGCGGCCCCGTCTGCCTTCGGCCACCAGACAAAACGCCCTTTAGAAAGCCGTTTCTGCGCCAGCCAAAACCCTTGGCCATCATAGGTCAAGATGCGGATCGATGTCGCACTGCGGCTACGGAACACGAACAGGCAGCCGGAAAAAGGATCGGTATCCAGTTTCTCCCGGCATAACTGCACGAGCGAGTCTATGCCTTTCCGCCCGTCCACCGCTTCCACAGCGACCAGGATGCGCATCTGCGGCGTAATCTGTAGCACGCCTTATTGGCTCACGAATGCACGGATCAGATCTACCAGCTCGGTTGTTGCAATGGACTTCAGTTCCAGCCGCAGCTTGCCGCCTCGCACCGACTCCACTTCTACGCTGCAGTTGGTCACCGGCTTGGCGCCCGGCGCGAGAAACTCCAAAAAACCGGCCGGTTCCGTTTTCTGAGTCTTCGCTTTGGGCCGAACCTGATTCTCTGCGCGCTTCCGCAGACCTCCGTACTCCAGCCGCAATACCTGTGCTGTCCGGTTCACCCCATAGCGCTTGGCCATCTCTCCAGCCGCCGTCCATAACGTCTCCGGGAATCGTGAACGTCCCGATCGCCCAGCTCGAAACTCTTCGAATCGGCGCCCCAGTTGCTCCAGATCGTCGGGAATTGCGTTTGCCTCTGATGCCATGGTGCAGGC
The DNA here is from genome assembly GCA_000381625.1 of Bryobacterales bacterium KBS 96. Taxonomy (GTDB): domain Bacteria; phylum Acidobacteriota; class Terriglobia; order Bryobacterales; family Bryobacteraceae; genus KBS-96. The sequence continues at coordinate 1,417,472 of KB906767.1, read as the reverse complement.
CTCCTCCGCCCTCGCCCGACCTTATCAGCAAACCCTATCGAGCGTCATGCATGCTTGCCGAAAACTCACGACAAAGATTGTCCTCAAGCGCGGGCTGTGCAATCGCTCGGAGTGGGCCCGATTGTTTCGATACCGGAGGTTGGTGGTCTGCACCATCGCTACGAGCACCGGGCTGCCTAAAACGTAACACGGCTGTTCAACGCGATTGCACGGTCCTCGAATTTGTTTTGACCAACTCTGCCAACCTGCGCACGTGACGTGCAGCGGCACTTCCCGTCAGAACTGCTGAGTTCCCTTGGCGCGATTTGTGCTCGAAAGCAGGCTGGCTCCGGAAAGCAGCATCTATCCTCCGGGGCTCTTCCTTCTCGGCTTGAATTTGCGAGAGCCACCGGATTCTCTGCCGCACGGGCGTTTCTTGCCAAAACCTTAGAACACGAATCGAGCGACGAGCGACAGAGTGCGAGGGCTGCTCGAGTAGACGCTCTCGAAATTGTTGAAGTCCGAGGTTCCAGGAATCAGAAAGCTCCGCGTCGAGATCTGTGACGTCTGGTTGATGTTGTTGACCTGACCCGGAACGAACTGGGCGTGGTTGAACACGTTAAACGCACCTGCGCCGAACTCAATGCGTTTGGACTCGGTAATTGAAAATCTCTTGTACAGCGACATGTCGAAGTTATTGATGCGCCGGACGGGTAGCGTGTTCTTGCCGCCGTTTGCGTAGGCGCCGACCCCGGTTCGAATATACCGGGCCGTAGGATCGTTTGCTACATAGGCGACCGTCCTCCCCGAGCTGTTTCTGAGAGCAGTCACGTCGGTGCCCCGATTGGGATCTCCCGCCGTGTTGATGATCGCGCGATCGCCGGCGCTGTCGCCGTTCAGATTCGAGTCGCGCCCGGACTGCACTGTCGCGTACTCGGGCGACTCGAACGTGTACGTGTTCGTGTACAACCAGTTACCAAGCAGGTTCTTTGCAAACCAGTTGGAAGAGTTCTTGAAGAACGGAACATCCCAGACACTGCTTAACGTGAACCGGTGCCGGCGGTCCAGCGCCGAAGATCCTCGCTCCGATTTTAGATCCTGGAAATCCTGAGGACGGCGCGGGGTGAGGAACGTGGAAAAGAACTCCGCGGCGCTGTCGTCGATGTTATGGCTCCAGGTGTAGGCGCCAATAAACTGGAGACCCCGCGAGAAGCGGCGGTTTAACTGCAGCGCCATTCCGTGATAGGTTGAATTTCCTCGGTCCGGAAAGGAAACGATATTCTGCAGGAATCCATACTGGGCAAGCGTGTTTGTTTCGACTGCTTGCAGATCATTAAGCGTCAAGGGCAGCGCGTCTAACTGCGCCTGCGAAGGCCGCTGCAGGTAGGTAGGCAAGTGGCGGTCAGGCGTCACGGCGGAGATCGCATTGATGCGCGTCTGCGTGACGAGATGCACACCTCTCGTGCCCAGGTATCTCGCTTCGAACGTATAGTGCTGGCCAAACACGTGTTGGACCCCAAAATTCCATTGGATGGAGTAGGGCAGCACCTGGTCCTGAACCAAGTTGGCAGTCAGCGCGCGAGCCTCTTCCGCATTTGTCGGCGGCGAGTAGATGGGCTTGATCCCACCATTCCGCAGGAAGTTCGGAGTATTCGCGTTCAGATCCGTGTCGATAGTGGTCGAGAATTGCGGTGGCTTCGAAAGGGTGCCGATATTGTCGAACAACACGTCGTACGCCATGCCAAACCCCGCCCGAATCGATGTCCTTCCGCTGCTCCCCGGCGAGTACGCGATGCCGATACGCGGAGCAAAGTTCGTCTTCTGCGTTCTGGGCTCGTGGAAATCAATCACTCCTGGTACGTTGGATATTGCGTTCAACTTCTGCAAGCGTTCGCCGAACGGGACCGTTGTGTATTCGTAGCGCAGCCCGAGGCTCAACGACAAATTCGGCCGAATCTTCCAGTCGTCGTTCGCGAAGTAGTAAGTTGCGATCTGATCGCCATAATACGGCGTTTTATCGATGCTCCGCTCCGAAAGATCGTCAGGAGAAAGGTCCAGCAGAAACTGATTCAAGTTTGTGTAGTTATAGTCGCCGCGCGCCCGCTGTGTGAATTGCTGCGGCGCAATGAGCTTGCGCCCGTCGAAACCAAACTTGAACGAGTGGTTACCCTTGACCCAACTGATGTTGTCATTCAGTTGATAGGTATTCAGAATAGTGTATTGTGGGCCGTTCGGGTCCGGACCAAGCTGCAGGTGCAGGTCGTTATCGATCATGATATTCGGGAACGTGTCAAGTCCCGGATAAGGAGGAGTCGGAACCGGAATATCGTCGTTGAATCTGTTGTAGCCAAATCGGAATTCGTTGATGACCATTGGCGAGAAATTGTGATACTCAGCCAACGAAAACAGATGGTATCGAGTCGGATGCAGGCTGAAGAATGCCGGCAGATTGGGGATATTGTCAATCAAGTCGACCTTGTTATTCACGTACCGTCCGCGCAACTTATCCTTTTCCGAAATGTTGTAGTCCATGCTATATAGCCACGCGTACTGATTTGCATAGTTCGCCGAGGCCAATGGGATGATACCGATGGGAATATTGACACCGTTCACAGGCGTTACATCGGTTCCTGCGGCAGCCGCTGGCAAGTATTGCTTCAAGATATCCAGGTTTACCTGGTGAACGCCCGGTATTCTGCCCAGCGTGTCGTAACCCACTGCCGTCGGGGCAAAAATCCCGGCTGGAGGGGTACTCGCCTGACCCAGGGGATTGTACTCATAGCTGCCGAAAAAGAACAGTTTGTTTCTGACAAACGGACCGCCGAAATTGGCGCCCAGCCGGTTCTGATCGTACCGGGGATTTTCTGTGAAACCCTGGTTCTTGTAGAGTTGGTCCATCGCGTTCAGATTTCGGTTCTGAAAATACTCGTAAATTTGCCCGTGAAATTCGTTGGTGCCACTCTTGATCACCTGATTGAACTGCCCACCGGAAGAGTGACCATACTCGGCCGAAAACTGGTTCTGCAGCAACGTGAATTCGGCAACCGACTCCTTTGGCACATACACAATCGGTCCAGTAACATCCTTGCGGTTGTTATCCGTTCCTTCGATGGTGAAGTTGTTGTTTCGGGGACGTTGGCCTCCGACGGATGGACCGATTCCAACACCGATTCCTCCGCTGCTGGCGACGCCAGCACTCAAAAGCGAAAGGTTATAGACGCCGAAGGTTGTGCCCGGTGCGCCAGCGCCCGTCATCGGCAATTCCTGCGACTGAACCGACGAAAACGCGGTTTGAATGTGGGCGGTTGTGGTGTCGATTGCGACCGCCGCTTCAGACACCTCCACTGCTGTAGATACCGTGCCCACTGTGAGCGTCACATTTACAGTGAGCACTTTATTCAGTTCCACGCGCAACTCTTTCAGCGAGGCGGTCGCAAATCCCGGTGCGGTAGCGGTGAGATTGTAAACACCTACAGGCAGATTACTCAGCCGGTATTGACCGGTCGATGTTGTCGCTGCTTCGGTTCTGACACCGGTTTCGGTGTTTTCGGCCGTAACGGTGGCATGGACTATTGCGCCGCCGGACGCATCCACTACCGTACCGGTAACATCACCGCTCGTTGCCTGGCCTAGTAACCTTGGCGAGAAATGGAGACAGACGACTGCGATCAGCAGCAGTCGCATCAACAACCTGGTCATAACTTATCCCCCTTAAACCGGCTTGTCCCGACTTATCTCTTGCGAGCATTCCCGCCATGCGAATTTCCGATCCATTCCCAGCACAAAAGCGAGAGGCGCGAATGCTTCCGGCGACCCGGCCATCAGCAAGCGAACACGGCTTGTGCGAGGACGCACGCTGGGCGGCTGTGGGGTGAATCTGGGAAAGTAAGTATCTCGCCTTGTGGTAAATCCGAGATCGATCAGACGATGGCGCTATGGGCTCGCGAGCAATAGCCTCATGCCCGCGGGCGAAGACGCGGCATATCCCGGTAGCGCACAGAACAGCAGGCGTACGCACCGTTTGCCCCTTTGCTAACCGCAGAGCAATCCGCGTGCCAGAGAAGTCTTCCTCTTTTTCGGCCGTGCGGCGGTCCCTGCCACCAACTTCTTGTACTGCTAAGCCCTTTGTTTGCCTGGACGTAGCTCAGGACGACGGCTGGTGTGAATCTGACTCATAGCGACAGGCACCAGGTACGTATCTGGCTCTGGCTATGAGACTTGGAAGGACTTGTTATTTTCTATGGTGAACGGGATGATCGCGCGCTCGCGGCACCCACGTCAGCCGCCCTTTCTGCGATCGCCCGTGCCCGGGATGAGGATTAGTACCCGTTTACTGAGGCGCCAGACCGAACGACATGATGTTTGCGCCGGCTGTCACCGCGATGTATTGCTGCCCATCAAATTCGTAGCTCATGGGCGAGGCTCTCCAGCTTTGGTTTGTCTGGAAGCACCATAATATGTCGCCGGTTGTGCCCGTTTGGTCAAAGAAATCATGCAGCCCTTGTGTAGTACTTGAGCAAGCCGCCGAGACGCTGCTTGCGAACAACCGGTGAACCGCGTGGACCTGCATCAGCCGGGACAGGGAAGAGGAGGAGGTTGCGCTTGCCCTGATGATTTCGTTCAGCGTGATAATGCGCAAGATAGTCAGCTAGAACTTTCTTCAGGCATGCCTCGCTGAATAAGATCAGCTTCGACAGGCACCCCTGTTTCACGGATCGAACCCATCTTTCGGCAAACGCATTCAGATTCGGGGACGGGCCGGAAGTGTGAGTGGCTGCAACCCTGAGTTGAGCAAGATGGATCTGAAGCCCGAGCAGAACTTCGCATCACGATCATGCAGGAGAAACCGTTGGTGACCGAGTGTGTCGGATTCGGAATCCGTCAGGTTGCGCCCAACTTGTTCCATCCATTCTTCTGTAGGGTGTCGAGTAACGCCGGCAAGCATGACTCTTCTTGTCTCCAGTTGGATGAGGAACAAAACGTAATAGGTGATCAGCCCTCGCCAGGCGAGGATCTCAACCGTAAAGAAGTCCATGCCTGCAATCACAGCCATGTGCGCGGCGATGAAGTCCTTCCATGCGGTGGTTTGGTACGCTTGGGAGCCGGGGCGATGCCGTGCCGGCGAAGAACGCTGCCGACAGATCGATCTGAGACTTTGTGGCCGAGATTGCTCAACGCACCAGCGATGCGATCGTATCCCCAGCTGGAGTTCTCCCGGGCAAGGCGAACGATCAGGCCGACAAGTTCAGGACTCGTAGCCGGCTTGCCTGGATAGGAGATACTTCGAGCCATCAAACTTCTGAGCGATGAGCTTCCTGAACCAGCCCAGAATCGTATCCGGTCGGGCGACAGCGGCAACTTTCTCGAGACCTTTTCGGCCGAGACGTCTGGCGATTTCCGCGAGCGTGGAGCGCTCCTCGTTGGTCAGCCGTAGGCGATCTGGCAAATGTGCCCTAAGGATTCGATTCTCGGCGGCAAGATACTCGACCTGCAGAAGCAACTCCTGATTGACCAGCCCACTCACGTACGCCAGAACCCGTGCCCATTGACGACCCTTCATCCACGTTGCATCTTCTCAAATCAGCAGTTCTGAACCCCTTACGAGTTTTTTGACCCTACGGGCTGCCAGCACGGCGGTCAAAGCGCCCGTCGTAGCGGCCATCGAATACAACTACGAACGGGATGGCGAGATCGTTGTTCCCGCAGGGTCAACGACCACGCTAGGATCGTTCATCTCGATGTTCAATTCGCCGAGCGTACTTTGAACAAGCTCCTCAAATTGCTGCGCCAGCGTGTTCTGGATATACCGGCGGCGAGTATCCTTAATTGCATCCAGTCTTGCTTGGCGCTTCTTTCGGCTCAGAGATTCGAGTTCCTTTACGGAAGCTGCTTGTCCGATGTCCTCGCGAAAGACAGTAATAAAGACAGTAATATCGATGTCTTCAGAAAACCGAGAGATCAACCCATAGGCTTTCGACAATGAGGTTCCTCCCTTGAAGAGAAAACGCGGATGGCCAGCGGGGAGGCCATTGAAAAGTGCATTGAGCGTCCAAGTGACCCAGAAGTCTTGTTTCGACGTTCTGTGCCGGGGCTCCGAGTCGAGTTGCAGCGCCGAGGAACACGTCACGGCGGTCCCGCGGTGCAGCTCTAAGAAACTCAGAGAAACCGGGATTCATCACGGCCGCCTGGTTAAGTGATCATCCGCGACTGATCTCGTCGTACACGTAGATGAGGAGACGTTTTTACGAGTGGCGGCATTCGATTGGTCCGCACTGCGAAGAAGTCTGGTCACCAGGTCACGCATCCACACTGGTAAGGCATCGAGACCGCTGCGAAGATCGTCCTGAATCGCCTTTCCTTGTTTTGGGTCATCCAGAATTTTCCTGATCCGCTTGAGGATTGAATCGTCGTCTGCCGGAAGCATGTCGTGAAGCCAATGAAGCGCCTGAATGATGCGCATAGCCGGCCGGCCCGCCCAATAAAGGCGGCTCGGAGCGGTCGGTTTGAAGTCGATTGTGAGTCTGTCAAGGTGAATGGGCGCAGCCGGGCATCAATGTGAACAGTGACCTTCGCCGGCACTGCATCGGTAAGCCCTAGTTGGCTGGCCACTGTAATTCCATCCGAAAGAAATCGGGCTTTTTCTCGTCTTGCGACAGCGTCGATGATTGCCGTGTAGTCGGGGCTGCTCGATTTGGGGTGGGCCACCCCGCTTCAGGCGGGACCAATGTGGGGACTTTTGTGGGTACTCTGCTTCAAAACAATGCGCAATCCTGAGCGTTCATGCACTTCGCTCTCGCTATGGTGCTGCCGAAGGCTATTGATAACGAGCAATTTATCGCAACCGTGAGCAACGCTGCAAACACTTGAGACCTAGCTGTTAACCGAAGGGTTGTAGGTTCGAGTCCTACCTGAGGAGCCAAATTAAATTCCTGAATCCAAAGCCATTTCTGCTCGATGCGCTTTGGGGTTGGCCCTGTTCTGTACGGATTTTTGTACGAACTTTCTCCATCTCAGCCCCTTCCTTCCAATCTTCCACTGCTTTTCGGCCTTTTTGCTTTCTCGTTGAGATACACGAATGCTCTCCGTCCGCCTGGATGCCCCGCTCCTCGCTGGATGTCGTATCGCTTAAACATGCGGTTCGTCCTATGGCCACTGATCTCCTTCGTGCGTTTTTCGGAGATCCCCGCCCGGATGCCCTTGATACGGTAAGGAACAGCTTGACTAATCGAAAAGCCGCAGGGCCTCCGTGTTGACCCAACCTGCTTCCGGAAATCCGCGGCCCCACTCGGCGGCGGTCACATCGCGAGCTTCATACCAATGCGGATTCGCAATCCAGTCGAGGAACTTTCGTAAACTCGCCCGGGCATCTCTCCTCGCGCCGCGCTGCAACAGCGTGCCGGTCATCCCCATGTCGGGCCATGGGCCACAAACGATCGCATTGAACAGCGGCGTGTGTCCGCCGAAGCCATCGCCATCGAGTGCGGCACGCGCATTGGCATCCGCGCCGCGCGCGAGTAGCCAATCGAAGATCTCGCGCTCCCGGAAATCGACCGCGAGGTGGAGCAGTGTGGACCCGTCAATCGGAGTCCAGTGCATGCCGGACCGGCCATCGTTCGCGCAGCCGCACTCCGATGGATAAACGTCGCCCAGCGTAAACCTGCGCTCGAGCAACTTCGTGTCGCGCCGAAGGTGTTTTTCCAATTGCGAAACGTCTCCGCGATGAAACGCCATCATCGGTGTGTCTGGCAGGTCATAGCCGCATTGCGCGAAGAGTTCGAGAATCTCGTGCTTCCCCCGGGGATTCCTGGCGTAGGTTTCCAGCACCAGCGTTAGTGGAGCGAGACGATCGCCGCGCCCATCAGTGAGCGGCGCATTCAACTCGACCAGAAGACGGACGCCGGCGGGATTCAGCGTTTCACATGCTCCCATGATTAGACCCGGCGCGACTCGAGCGCCATGTCCATGGAGCCAGCGCGCGCACTCGATCCGCCCCTGAAGCAAGGCGCGGTCGAAGGCGTGCTGGAAATCTCGCGCACCCAGCGCCGCCATGGCCTGGACGATTTCCAACCGGCCGAGGTTGGCCGCGTGGCTCATCGGTGGTCCCCAGTTTCCGCTGATGACGGGGAGATGCAGCAGTTCGGGGCGCATTTGAATCAACCGTACGGCGGCGTCCCGATCGTTCGCGCGGATTGCCGTTTCCAATGCCCTCGCCAATGAGTTGGCGGTTATCCGCTGCTTCAGTTCGGCCCAGTGGGCGAAAGCATACTCGCGCGCGATGACGAGTTGAGCGTCGCTGAGACGAAAGGGACCCGCAGCCAGGACTGAGTCGTCGCCGTTCGCGAATCTTGGATGCCGGCGGCGTATTCGTTCAAACGCCTCCCGTTTGCCATTCCGCCATTGGTTGAGAAGTTCGCGCGCCTCGCGCTTCGGGACTTCGAGATGAGGTCGCTCAGGCAACCTCCGAGATACTGTAGGCATAACCTTACCTCCTGTAATGTGCCCGTTGTCCGCATCATGTCGGGCAGGAAGTGAGGTTCAATCTTTGAGGAAAGAGATGGCCGGTGGGCTGAGCCCATTTCCGCGGACGGGATGCCCCGGTAAGCATAAGGATATTGTGAACTAAGCTCGGCGTTCAAATCAATATCGAACCCCAACCGCGTGGGACAGGCAACTGTGTCCTGTTGCTCGTCTTCGTTTTGACCCGGGCTTGGTGTTTCCGCCCCCACTCACAGATCTTCTCCAGCACCGGCGCGAACGTCATGCCATATGGTGAGATCGAATACCTGACGTGCGGCGGTACTGTTTTTTGTCGTGCCTCAAAAGGATCCCGTCTTCCACCATTTCATGCAGATGGCGGATCAGCATCCGCTCCGTGATCTCTGATATGCTTCGCCTCAATTCGCTGGTTCGCATCGGGCTGCTAAGCAGCCTCCATAAGATCGAGCCTTTCCAGCGCCCGTCGATGATCGACAGCATCGAGTCGATCGGAAGGCGAAACCTCTTTTTTTGGGAAACCGGCATATGCCTTCCATGGTCGCTTGAGTTCGCCACGTACCGTCGTCGGAAACTCTCTCCGGGAAAGTCATACACACAGAGGCCATCCTTCGACAAATCACTTGACACGGAACCAAAAGGTTCCATATAATTTGACTTATAGGTAACTGCGTGGTTCTCTATTGGAGATGCAAGATGACGCCGTTTTTAAGGCATTGGCGGATCGAAGCCGTCGAAAACTCCTTGACCGCCTGCACGAGAAAAATGGGCAAACACTCGGAGAGCTGTGCGAGGGCCTCGATATGACGCGTCAAGCTGTCGCTAAGCACCTCGCGATTCTCAAACGGGCAAATTTAGTGTCGTGGAAGCGCCAGGGCCGCGAGAGACGTCATTTCATCAATCCCGTGCCCATCAACGACATCGCGGAACGCTGGATCAGCAAGTTCGAACGGCCGCGCCTGAGCGCGCTCTCAAAACTCAAGAAGAGGTTGGAAAAACAAGATGCAGAGTAAAAAGGACGAAAGCACCTTTGTGTATGTGACGTTCATTCGCACAACCCCGGAGCGGTTGTGGTCGGCGCTGATCGATCCGGATTTCATGAAGGAATACTGGTTCGGCGTACACTTTGAGACCGAATGGAAACCGGGAGCGCCATGGAAAATGCTTTATCCCGATGGGCGCGTTACGGACGCCGGAGAAATTGTCGAATTCGACCCGCCCCAGCGGATTGTGCTTAAGTGGCGCCACGAACTCAGGCCGGAATTGAAGGCTGAAGGCTTTGCGCGTTGCACGATCGAGGTTGAGCCGGTATCGGATGCCGTCAAACTCACGATCACACACACCATGGATCGCACGGAGTCAAAGCTCATTCAGGCAGTGTCCGGCGGCTGGCCGCGTATTCTCTCCAATCTGAAGTCCTTACTCGAAACCGGGGAGATCGTTTTGAAGCAGTGAGGAGAACGTATGAGATTCGCGCATATTGTCCCTTTTCTTGTAGTAGTAGCTCTGGCATCTCCTTTGCCTGGGCAGAAGCTACCCGGCCTCGGGCGAATGGTTCGCGTGGAAGGCGACGTGAACGCGCCGGTGTCCGACGTGTGGCGCGTATTCACCACGTCCGAAGGCGCAGAGGAGTTTTTCGCCCAAAAGGCCGATATCAAACTTGCGATCGGCGGATCTTATGAAATCCAGTTCGATCCGAATGATGAACGATCTGGCACAAAAGGACTCAAGATCCTCAGCTACGCGCCCGAGGAGATGATTTCATTCCAATGGAATGCTCCGCCGCAATTCCCCGAGGTGCGAAACGGCGGCACGTGGGTTGTTGTTGAGATGCGTCCGATTGACTCGTACAGGACTCATGTGGCCATTACTCATCTCGGCTGGAAGAAGGGAGCGGAATGGGACCAGGCGTATGCACACTTTCAACGCGGCTGGAGCGAGCTGATGGGCAGGCTTGAGAAGCGATTCACCGATGGCCCGATTGACTGGAGCAAGCAAAACATGATGTATCAGCAATCTGAATTTCGCAATCGGTGAGCTGAAAGGAACAACAATCTGGCGACTCACGAAATCAGGCTCAACATCAAAACCACCGCAGCCCAGGGATACGCGCCTGTTAACGGCCTGAAGATGTATTACGAAATTCAGGGAACTGGCGATCCGCTGGTTTGTATCCCTCCCGCCTTTGGATACGCCGGACTCAATTCGTACCCCGCGCTGATGCAAAGCCATAGGATCATTACCGTCGATCTCCAAGGGCATGGTCGCACGCTGGATATTCCGGAACGTCCGCTCTCCATCGAGCAATATGCCGAAGACGTGGTCGGTTTGTTGAAATATCTTGGAATCTCAAAGGCCGACTTCTTTGGCGAGAGTTACGGCGGCAATGCAGCGGCCATGATCGCAATTCGCTACCCCGAGCTTGTCCGTCGTGTGGTGACCTACGGAGCAACCTTTGGCCCTCCGCAGATTGCCTTAAATTCCGAGACAACGCATTTTGACCGCCCGCCTACCGCCGGTTCCAGGAACATTCAATTTCAGAGAGAAAACTACGAGAAAGTGGCTCCTGATCCAAACTACTGGCCCAAAATCTTTGACAAGCTTGGAAGCATTCAGTGGGAAGGATTTTCGAACGAAGAGTTGGCTTCAATCAAGGCGCCGATTCTCATAATTCTCGGAGATCACGATTTTGTCCGCCTTGAGCACACGGTTGAAACCGTCAAGCTCATCCCCAACGCCGAACTCGCCGTGATTCCGTCCGGCAGCCACTTCGTCCTGTTTTCGGAATCGGAGAGGGTGGTCCCAATCGTTAAACACTTCCTGGAAAAGCCCGAGAAGAGCATTCCTTTGGCAACTGCTGAAACTGGATATCACCCCGGTGAAACCAGGTAAAGCTTTGCTCAGGAGAAGCCCGGAAACGTGATTGCTCAGGCGCGTCTGGCGCCAATCTGCGATCTGCGACTTCCTGAAAAACGCCCGATGAGTGCTCCCAAAATCACTGTGGCGATGATCGCTGCTCCGTGCGCTCCCAGCGCATGCCATGGGGTCGAAACCGGGCATGCAATGCGCCAACCGGCATTGATCGCAAGGCCCGCGCCTGCGCCATACAGGGCGCCGGCTACAGTTGGCCTGATTGCTAGTGAGTTTCGAAAGATGCGACTGAACAACAGGATCAGGATTCCCCCGGCTAACGTGCTCCCGATCCCACAGGCGAAGCCCATGATCCATGGCGAGGTACGCAGCATTTCGTTGACCCGTGGCGGGACACGCAGGAGCGGTTCATGCGCGGGACTTGTCGAGAAGGTGAGCAGCGTGACAAGCACAACAACCAAAGATGCCGCGATTGCCGCGAAGTAAATTACCTGTCTTGGGAGCCTACCGGCCGGTGTGCTTTCGTGCGCGGCAATCCATACGAGAGTGATCGCCAACACGAACTGCGCGGAAGACGCCCCCCATGTCAAGGGCGGTCCCAACACGCTCAAGTCGTGACGGGGGCCAATCGCGAGTAGAATCAACGACGAAATCAGCAGGGCGAGAGGAACCATTCGCAAAGCCAGTTGGAGCGGTTGCGGCGATGGTCTGACGGGCCTGAGATCCTGGGCGATCGCCCGCATCAGGGCTTCCGGTAATTTGGGTGAACGATCCATCATGCACGAGCCCTTTGAATACTTTTCAGCGCCATGCGCAGGTCTGCCATGCCCCGGCTGGCACGCGCGCGAGCCGCTGCGGCACTGATGCCCAGCATCCCTGCGATCTCCTCGAAACTGAACCCCCACTCGTGGTGCAACAGCAGCGCTTCAGCTTGGTCCGAGGCTAAACGCGCAATGCCTCTGCGGATCTCGTCCTTCGAGCCGAGCCTGTCCGCTTCCGGAAGCACGGAGAATTCAGGCAAATCCTCGCGCGACTCATGAACCTTTGCCCATTGCCGGGCCGCACGACGATGCATCAGAAAAACGTTTCGCGCCAAACCGAACACCCAAGGTTTCACTGCATATTTCGGATTGTATGCGGCTCTCGACCGATGCATTTGAAGAAAGGTTTCCTGAAGCAGATCATCCGCGATTTCGGACCCGCCTGCCAGATGCTTCAGGTACCGGCGCACTCCCGGTGCGAGCTGGATATAGATCTCCTGAAATGCTTCCAATGATCCGCCCTGGTAACGGATCATCAGGGCGCGAAGCTCCTGATCTCCTTCGCTCACTCTTATAACTCTTTGCCGCGCGAGCCGCGTTTGTGACCGGTTTCCCGCAAGAAATTGATCATTCGTATCCTGTCACAAGCCAGGCGCTGCAGGCAAATACCAGACAGGCGAGCAAGAAACCGCCAACAACAAGGAGAATCGATGTGAAACTAGTGCTCCCTTTTCTCATCGCAGCAGCGCTTCCGGTAGCGTCTGTGGCGCAGCCACAGTCCGGAGGCGTGCCCAGCGTGGCTATCCCAAAAGCCACCGAAGTGTTGGTCATCCAGACCGTCAAACAGGGCGTAACCCCTCAACAAGTCATGGCCGTTATGCCGGAAGAGATTCGGGCAACTGTCAAGCTCTACTTCGACGGGAAAATCCGCCAGTGGTACTCGAAAGGCGATGGCAAAGGAGTCGTGTTCCTCGTCGACGCGAAGACTGAGGACGAGGCACAAGCCATCATGGAAACCCTCCCGCTCGCGAAGGAAAAGTTGATGGATCACACGTATATCCCTGTCGGGCCTTTGATGCCCTTGAGGGCATTGATGAGCGGTGGGCCGGCTCGGCAATAGCACGAATTGCATCACCAGAAAGGATCAATCATGCCTTTTCCAGTTTTGTTCGGAATGAGCGCAGCGTTTGGCTTGGCAGTTTGGGGAGCAGTGGCGTGGCAATATATTTGGCCAGCGCTAAAAGAGCGCCCAAGCCCCGAGAACCTGAAGCCCATCCTACTGCTGCATGCGTTCAGGTTTCTCGGATTGGCATTTGTGGTGCCTGGTGTTGTGTCTCCACAGTTACCTGCCGCATTTGCTCAACCCGTAGCTTACGGCGATTTCATAAGCGCCGTTCTGGCACTCCTCGCGCTGACTACTCTGGGAACGAACGCCGGGACAGTGGCGGCCTTGGTTTTCAATAGCTTCGGAACTGCGGACCTGCTCTTTGGCTTTTATCAGGGAAGCCGCATTTCGCTCCCGGATACGCCAGGCTTGCTAGGCGCTGGTTACTTTATCCTGGCTGCCTACGTGCCCCTTCTTTTGATAACGCATGGCTTGGCGTTTCGACTACTACTGCGAACGAAGGCTGTCGGCCGGTTCCGCAGCAAATTGAGTACGACTTGCTGAGGAATCAAAAGCTGCTCAAGAGAAAGTGTCGTGCGCTTGCGAGAACTTTTTCGTGGGCCGCGCGATCCGGCAACATGCGCGCAATCTCAACGGCTCCGACCATCGTCGAAAAGATCACAAAGAAGGCGCGTTCCTTATCCGCAGTTCGCCGGCCGGGCATGAACGGCAACATTCGGCTCTTATAGGTCACTAACTCCGCGACGATCTGCGGCTTCATCCTCTTATCTGCCCGCGCCAGTTCCGGTGAAAGTGCCGCCAACGGGCAGCCGCGCTCGGGATGTTCACAGAGTTCCAGGCTTAAGTAGGTTTTTACAATGACCTTCCACGCCTCTCCAGGGGGTGACTGTTCAGCGGCCTGGACCAGAACATTCTCAATTTCCCGGAAGCCCTCGCGAAGGGACTCTATGAGTAGCTCGTCCTTGCTCCCGAAGTGCTTGTAAAAGCCTCCGTGCGTCAGGCCGGCGTCCTTCATGACGGCCGAAACCGCGGCGCCATTCAGGCCTTCAGCCCGGACGCGCCGCGCCGCGTCTTTGACAATTTTCTGACGGATTTCCGTTTTGTGCTCGGGCCGGTAACGCATTCTTCATCATAGGATGGGCCATATCATCCAACGATGCAACCGGTTGCGGCTTATCTGAAAAAGCCGAATCTATAGGATGATCTACATCATCCCACAGGCGAAAGGATGGTTCCCCAATGTCTCACCCGATTCTGATCACAGGCGCGGCCGGCGGTCCACAGGGATCAACCGGACGCCTCGTCGCCAATAATTTGCTCAAGCAGGCTATCTCCGTTCGTGCCCTCGTCCACAAATTGGATGCCCGGTCCGATGACCTCCGTGCACAAGGCGCGGAAATCCTCGAAGGCGACCTCCTCAATCCTGCTTCGGTCCTGGCTGCTATGAAGGGCGTGAAACGCGCTTTCTTCACATACCCGGTAGCCGATGGGTTGCTTGAAGCAGCCACCATCTTCGCCGCAGCGGCTCGTGACCGAGGCCTGGAATTGGTGGTGAACAATTCGCAGTTTCAGGCTACGCCCGACGATCCCACATTTCGCGATCTCCAACACGCTCCCTCCTTCAGAAACTTGCAGCATCGGCTGGCCGATCGTATTTTCGATTGGGCCCAGATTGGGGCTGTTCATCTTCAGGCGCCCCCTTATTACGAAAATGTACGCGCGCTCGTCAGCCGGAGCGTGTCCGAGCAGAATACCGCCTTCCTGCCGTGGGGCGACGAAGCGACGGTCATTCCACTCGCCGGCGCGGAAGATGTTTCGCGCGTAGCGGCAGCCCTCTTGGCTGATCCCGGCGTGCCGCCCCAAAATGTATACCCCATCGTGAGTGAAACTCCGACGGTCCGGGAAATTGTCGAAACCCTTGGCAAAGCTATAGGGCGGCCGGTCCGCTATGTACCGGTTACGGACGAGCAGTGGACTGAGGCAGTGAAGGAGCGAATCAATCCTCACGCGCTCGATCATCTAACCCATCTTTGGCGCTCCTTCCGGAAAAATAAGGTGCGCTACCGGACGACCGATACGGTTCGTGTGATAACTGGCCGGAACCCGCAAACCCTGGAAGAGTTCTTCCGCGCGAATGCCGAATTTTTCAGCTCCGCAGCATCCGTAGCGCAACCACAGTCCGGGGTCGCGTTAAGCGCGCCAAGTGTGCCGGTACCTAAAACTACTGAAGTGCTGGTCATTGAGACTGCCAAGCAGGGCGTATCCCCTCAACAAATCATGGCAATGGCGCCGGCAGAGATTCGGGCTACTGTGAAGCTCTACTTTGAAGGCAAAATCCGCCAGTGGTATTCGCGCGGCGATGGCAAAGGCGTCGTCTTCCTGGTTGACGCGAAGACCGTGGAGGAGGCGCGAGCCGTTATGGAAACACTGCCGCTCGCCAAGGAACAGTTGCTCGATCACGATTACATTCCCGTCGGGCCGTTGATGCCGCTTCGGGCATTGATGGGAGAAGGACCGCAGAAACCAATAGAAAGGAGCGAATCATGATCAAGCCGAGAATCATCGTGGCCGGCGCGACCGGAAAGACGGGCAGCGTCGTCGTTACCGAACTACTGAAAGCGGGCTATCACGTCCGCGCCATCGTCCACCGGGAAGATGGCCGAAGTGCGCGCCTGAAGGCGCAGGGGGCCGAGGTCGTGGTCGCCGATATGAGCGATGTCGAGCGTATCGCCGACGCTCTAAAGGACGTCCAGCGCGCTTATTATTGTCCGCCTTTGGATCCTTATATGATTCAGGGCGCAGTTGCCTTCGCGGTTGCCGCCAAGGAGGCGCGCCTCGAACACATCGTCGGCCTGACCCAATGGCTGGCGAGTCCTTCGCATCCCTCATTCATGACTCGGCAGCATTGGCTGATCGATCGATTGTTCTCGATGACACCCGGAGTCGCGCACACCGTCGTCAACCCGGGCTTCTTCGCGGATGCCTACCTGGTGACGATAGGCATGGCGGCACATCTGGGCATGTTTCCGTGGATATTCGGCAATAGCCGCAACGCGCCGCCTTCGAATGAAGATATCGCGCGCGTTGCGGTTGCGATCCTCATGGATCCCGCGCGGCACGCAGGCAAGCGCTACCGCCCCACTGGACCAGAGCTCCTCCGCGCTGAGGACATGGCCAAGGCAATCGGACGGGCCATAGGACGATCGGTCGCGGTTATGCCAACGCCGACCTGGATGTTCATGAAAGGCGCCCGAATGCTCGGTATGCCAATCGAGGTGATGAGCCAGGTTCGCTACTACGTCGATGATCACAAGCGCGGCGCTTTCGAATTGGGCGCACCGACTACCGACGTGCTCGATGTGACAGGTCGCCCCGCCGAAGACTTCGAAACGATCGCTCGCCGCTATGCCGCGCACCCTCGCAACAGCCGAACCGTTGGCAACTGGCTCCGCGAGTTCACGCAGTTCATGATTTCCCCGCTCGGCCCCGGCTTCAATTTCGACCGCTACGAGCGCGAACTGCGCCGTCCATTCCCGCGCAATCCACAGTTTGCGCCCGAGTCCGAAGTCTGGCGGCGCGAGCACGCTATTGGCGACGTCGCCGAGCCCGGCATGCCGCGCCGTTATAATGCCCGGTCCGACAGCGAAAGCCGCCAGCCGGCAACGATCGGTCGCGGAGAACGGTGATGACCGCCACGAGCATACGTGGAAATCGGAAAGGAGAAATTCATCATGCCACAACTCTGGTTTTTCATCAGCATCGCATTCAGCTTCGTAGCTTGGGGGATGGTGACCGCTCGATATATCTGGCCGGAACTCCGCCTCCGGAAACGAGCCGACGCGTTGCGGCCTCTGCTCATCCTGCACAGCTTCCGCTTCATCGGCTTAGCATTTCTGGTCCCAGGGGTCGTGTCGCCGGACCTGCCGTCTACATTCGCGCACTCCGCAGGCTATGGGGACATCATTGCGGCGATACTAGCCATGCTTGCGCTGATATCGTTCCCTGGTGGGGCTGGCGTCGTCATCGCATGGATTTTCAGCCTTTGGGGTTCAGCCGATATCGTCAACGCTTTCTATCAGGCCAATCGGGCCGGGCTCTTGCCGGGGCAGTTGGGAGCTACCTACTTCCTCCCGACCTTGGTAGTGCCGTTGCTGCTAATCACCCACGGACTCGGTTTCCGGATTCTCCTACAGCAAAATATACCGGCAGTAAAGGAAAGCCGGCACACGGCATAATGCCATCGGGAGGCGTGCCATTCGCGGCAATGCTCTTCGACCGCGGGTGGACATGAAAGGAATCTGAATGCCCGATAATGTGGAACTGCTCAGATGAGTCTATGCCCTCTTCAATGGCCGCGAGATCGAGAGCGTTCTCGCGGCCATACCTCCCGATGTCTTTAAGGCCAATGGAATGGAAGAGCCTACAATGAGACCGAGATCGTCGCCATGCGCACGCTTGTACCGTCAGGATCGCCGTTCGAGTCGCGGATTGGTTTTTCGAGAGCCGTGAGAGTAGGACAAATCGTGGCTGTGTCCGGCACCGCCCCGATCGCGCCAGACGGGACCATTGCTTGTCCTGGAGATGTCTATGGCCAAACCCGGCGCTGTCTGGACATTATTGCGGAGGCGGTTGCAAATTCCGGGCTCTCCCTCGATACCATCGTTCGGACGCGCATTATGTTGACCGATATTTCGCAATGGGAAGCCGCAGCCCGCGCCCACGGCGAGTTTTTCGCCGCAGTTAGACCCGCCAGCACCTTTATTGAAGTGAACGGCTTCATTAATCCCGAATGGCTGGTTGAGGTTGAGGCCGATTGTGTTGCGGAAAGCTGATATTTGGAAGGTCTGTCGATTACTGCGGCCCAATACTGATCGTTTCCCAATGACCGTTTCGGGCGCCGTTGTGAGTCCCTGATTCGTGGCCCAGTTTGGGCATTCATTGCTGTCCGGGCAAATGGCGGGGGGATGGCGTGAGTTGCTCCTTATTTCGTTAGGAATTTAGAACTTCACACCCTCATTAGGTATGAAGGGAATCAACGAGGTTCGGCACGGGTAATTACGTGCTGCTTTATCCTACAGGATTTTCAGACGAGGCCGATTTCACCGGACAGGGACGACACTACACAATTGGGGTATATGCGGCCCATCCACGAATTGCGGGTTGTGATTGTAGAAGACTCCCACGTGTTTGCGCGGCGAGTGCGAGAGGCGCTGGGCGAGATTCCACATTTGAGTATCGTGGGCGCCGCAGAAACTCCATTAGAAGCAATCGCGACCATTGGCGCACAAAAGCCGAGTCTGGTGCTGCTGGATATCAATCTTACGGGCGGCAGCGGCATAGACGTCCTCAGAGCCATTAAGAACGGCGGATTTCCGGGCGTGGTGTTCATGATGACCAGTGAGCCCTCCGAGTCGGTAAGGACTGCGTGTTTGCAGCTAAAAGCTGCCGAGTTGTTCGACAAGGCTGAGCCGGAAGAATTGCTGGCAGCAGTGGCCGAACTGGCTTCAAAACCCGCGCTGTAACGAGGCTGAACGGACCGGCTCCCCGCTGGCTGACCGCGTCGCGCCGTGCCGCCATCCGGGCGTTCAGCCCAACAGGCCGCAACAACGGTGTGGCCAGTTCGAATTGCACCCCCCATAAACAAGTCAGGGATGGTGACGATCAATAATGGCCGCACAAGAGGCGCCCGGCGGGTGCTTCCGAGCCGTATTGTGCCCCGCCATTTACCGAAAGCTCCGGAAGAACATATAGCCCGAGGGGCTGTGATGATTGAGCCATACTTCGTTGCGAGTGCTTTGGGGCCCGTAATTCTCGCTAATAGAGAGTTCCTTTCTGGCCGACTCGCACCGTTTTTTCCTCGAGCGGTGGAAATCAACTCATTGTTGTAAATGGACTTCCCGAATGTTTTTGTCGGGAGATTAAGAGCACCTTGTAGGAATTTCCTCACACGCTCTTTCGTCGCTCTGTGCGCGCTCTTGTAGGAGCAGGCAAAAAATCGTGAATCGCGCACCCAAATCTCCAACCTTGCAATGCAAAGCTCTACTCGTCAGAGATAAATCTCACGTTTGAAGCCGGCGAGTAAAGCCAAGGCGGGCAGGTAATTATTTCCGTTTAATATCGGTAAATCCTACACGATAATCGGGAAAAAGCCGACTGTTTCCCGAATTACTTTCAAGCAATATAGAACTCAGAGCGGCAGTGATGACGACCACCAAGAACCAACCTAAAAGCTTCTTCGAGTTGTCCACGGCTGTTTCCAAACCACGCGCTTAAAGGCTTCCGATTAATTTCGGGCCGGCGCTGAAAAACAAACAACGGAGAGTTCTTCCATGTCGACGCTATTCGTGTACTCAAAGTCGCTGCTGCGACGGATATCAGGTGTTCTGCTGGTTTCCGGCTGCAAACGCAAAATCACTAAAACCGCCTTAGGATGTTTCGCACTGATGTTTTCTGCTGCGGCGTTGCCCGCGGCTTGTTTCAGCGACGCCTCCGATCCGGGCTGCGTGCATTTCGCGATGCGAACCGATTCGAACTTCAATGTCTTCACCAACAACCCTACGTCCTATGGAACGTGGTTGAACAGTCATTTCTGGCGGATGCAGACGAGCGCCGGCTATTTCGATAGCAAACTGCGCTGGTTTCCAAATGCATGGGCCTATATCGACAGCTACGCCATCTACAAAGGCTCGAGCATCCTTACCGAGCATCCCGAATGGCTGCTGCGCGATCAGCAAGGAAATACGATGTTCATCCCATGGGGCTGCTCGAATGGCTCTTGCCCGCAGTATGCTGCGGATATTAGCAATCAGGACTACCGCAACTGGTGGATCCAGCGGGCCAAAAGCATCATAGCGACCGGTTATAAAGGGCTCTGGATCGACGACGTCAATTTGGTGATGCAGGTTAGCGATGGAAACGGCCACGTGGAGCCGCCGATCGACCACGCTACCGGTCTCCCGATGACCACGCAGGCATGGGAGAAGTACTTTGCGGATTTCATGACGCAGGTGCGGAAGGCGCTTCCCGATGCCGAGATTCTTCACAACTCAATTTGGTACGCCGGCTCCGGCGCTCGCGGGACTGATCCCTATGTACAGGAGGAGATCAAAGCGGCCGACTGGATTAACCGTGAGCGAGGAATCTCCGACGCGGGGTTGACCGGGGACGAAGGGCGATGGTCTGTCCAGGAGTTCTTCCGGTTCGTGGATATCGTCCACTCACTCGGCTCCAACATCAATATCGAAGAATTCAGTATGAATGGGGAATACGGCGTCGCGGGATACTTTCTGGTTTCGAACGGAACGGATGCATTCGGCGCCGGCATTGGCCCGAATAACTGGCCGGCGGTTTTGGACGTTTCGCTGGGCAATCCGGAAGCTGCTCGCTACGGCTGGAACGGCTTAATACGGCGCGATTTCGAAAACGGAATGGTGCTGCTGAATCCTCCGGGCAAGCCCACCGTGACCGTGAACGTGGACGGCTCTTATGTGGATGCGAACGGGAAACCCGTTTCTCGGGTGACTTTGACGGCCAAGCAAGGAATCGTATTGGTGGGAAAGGCGGCGGAAGCAAAAGCTGCCGTGGCGGTTCCGGTGAGAATCAACGTATGCGGAGTAGCGGTCCAGATATTCGGCACAGACCAGTACTTCGACGGCGGCCACTGCGATCAGTTGAGGGAGTCCGTTGATCTGAAAAAGGCTGTCGGCGCGGCGCCGATGGCGGTCTACCAAAGCAAACGCACCACGAATCCAGGGAACTCCGGCTTCTCTTATGTGATCAACAATCTGATGGAAGGATACGGCTATCACGTCAGACTTCACTTTGCCGACGACCAGTCGAGAAACGCTGGAAATCGAGTGTTCAACGTGATCGTGAACGGCAAGCTGGCGCTGAAGAACTTCGACATCTATGCGGCGACCGGCGGCAGGCTACGCGCCATCGTCAAGGATGTGTACGGCGTCAAACCCGACGGCAACGGCAACATCGTCATTCAGTATCAAAACGTAAAAGGCAATGCACTAGCGAGCGGCATTTCGATACTGCCGTAAAGCGCGCCAGACATATACGATCTCTCCTTGTTTGCTTTGCAAACTTCGGCGGTGGGCCATCCGGCTCACCGCCTTTTTTTGTTCGCCGGACCGCGAACCCATAGATTGATGCCCGCCGGAGTACGGAGATCGATCACTCAATCGATACGCCGTGAGGGTGTTGCTGGAGGCAGCCGCCGCGGAGAAAAGCCGATTCCGATCGTCATTCTGCATATCTTTACTGGATTTCTGCTACCCGCGTAAGCGCGAATGCTTCTTAGCGGTACCGGCCATTATTCGATGCACGCCCTTCACAAGCTTTTTACAAGCTGCGTTGACACATATCGCCGGTCTCCTGCCTCGAATTGGTAGAACACGGGGAACACCTGCTTGCCGCCTCACCTTGAGCACTTGGAGCAGGCCTTCACGCCGGTTCGTATCAGATGTGAGTTCACTATGAAACCGATTTTAATTCTCACTCTCTTATTAGCAGCAACCCCAGCGCTGTTTGCTCAAAATAAAGGCTCTTTCAGCGGAGAAATTATGGACAAGCAGTGCGCGCAGATGGGTTCGCACGAGAACATGATGAAATCCGAAAAGGCCAAAGATGCGAAAGAATGTACACTCGCCTGCGTCAAGGATGGCGGCTCATTCGCGCTTCTAGATCCCCAGACGAAGAAGGTGTATTCGATCGAAAATGGCGACAAAGTCCGCCAGTACGCCGGTGAACGCGTTCAGATAACTGGCAACTATGATCAGCAGGCCGACACTCTCAATGTTAAGACCATCACGCCCGCGCATTGACACGAGACGCTATTACCATAAATTGCACTGAACTCGCGACCCGGCGACGGGCAAGTTGCGGCATGCGCCTGCCAGGTTCGTTGGCGGTCGCGCGGAGCAGGTTCCCGCCTTTCCTGGGGCGTATAGCATTTGGGCAATGACGTGAGTTCGTGCGACAGGCCGGATTCGTTCAATTTCTGCCTTCACTGCGGCGGTATCCAGCGCATTCAGAACCACGTATTCCAGCGCCGCTTTCAGGAAGCGATTTCATTCCCGCAACCTCGCGGTTAGCAGCCCCCCTCCAGTCTGCTCCAGAGATAACGAGCGTTTGCTTTCTCTGAGTCGGTTCGCCACCGAAGCTGGAGTGATCGAGATACTGTCAAACCAAACTCCCGATAGCGGCTTCTTCAACAAGGCTAAGGTCGGTCTCTACGCAACCCGCGCTCACGATCGGATGGCCTCATCGTGATCAGAACTTCGCCGACTCGCCAATCATCCCATCCTGAGAAAATACTCGCATGGCTGCCGAGCGACATAGTGTTCCCGATCCGTGTCTCACCTCTCATGACATTCAGGGATTTGTCCGGGACGGCTTCGTGCGGCTGGATGCAGCTTTCTCCCGTAGCACGGCGGAAGAAGCTCGCGAGATCCTATGGCGTGACACTGGATGTGACCAGCTCGACCGCGCGACCTGGACCCATCCGGTCATCCGGCTGGGCAGCTACTTCGATGCGCCATTTCGCGCGGCGGCAAACGCGCCGCGACTCGTTGCCGCGATTGACCAACTCGTCGGGGTTGGCCGCTGGCGGCCACTCCCAGGACTTGGCACATTCCCGATACGATTTCCCAGCGAGAGCGATCCCGGGGATACCGGCTGGCATGTGGATGCCAGCTACCCGCCGCTCGATGGGTCGGATGAATCCTTCCTTTCGTGGCGCGTGAATGTGCATTCAAAAGGTCGCGCCCTGCTGTTGCTGTTTCTCTTCTCCGACGTTGGCGAGTTCGATGCCCCGACACGGATACGTTTGGGATCCCATCTGGATGTAGCTCGCATTCTTGCTCCCGCAGGAAAACGCGGCATGTCATTCATGGAACTGGCAAACTGTCTTGAAGAGACCGCGTGCAGACCGGAACTACCTGCAACGGGTGATGCGGGGACCGTATACCTCTGCCACCCGTTTCTAGTACATGCGGCTCAACCGAATCGCGGAAAGGAGCCGCGGTTTATGGCGCAACCGCCCCTCGAAGCGCTCCAGCCGTTCCAATTAGAGCGCCGCGGCGGTGCGTATTCCCCGAATGAAATCGCGATCCGTTTGGCGCTTGGTTTCGAGAAAATGGAAGCAGTAGCTTTATGATTCCGGGTGAATCGTCGGCCATCCGAACCTTGGGACTGCGACGAATCCGGGTTCCGCCAATTCCCGGATGGCGCGTGATCGCGGTGATATCCGGAAAGTCGGCGGATCACCCGAGCTGAGTGATCTAATGTGCCCGCGCGTTGTGGCCGGCAGAGGCGGTCGGCTTCAGTGACGTATGGGTTAGGCGTGAGTTCTCGCGCTGTTTGCCGACGCCGAACTGATTTCCTGCCCGAACGACCTTTCCATCTTCGATTACCAGGTCGAGCACTTTTTCGCTCTGCACCTCATGCCCGTTCTCATCACGTAATGATGCGATTACTTTCTTCGTCGCCACGTCAATGATTTCGCCTGTTGAACTGTAGGCGACCTTTCCGTCCATACTGAAACTCACCCAACCGACACAGTCCCTGGCCTTGATCGTGGTCAGTTGCTTCGGCGGCATGACGGTCGAGTCGAAAACGTGGATCGCATCGTTTGCGCAGTCTGCCAGCCAAAGTTCTCGTTCATCTGGGGTAAGGGCAATTCCGTGACTGGGACAGCCATGGCGTTTTACCGGACCTTTTTTGTAGCCTTGAACTTCTACGTGGTAGAGCTTTTTCCCTGTTTGAAGATCTCCAACTTCGAAGCCCAGCAGGCCATTCACGTTTACGAAAACCAAACTGCCACGCCCGTTCACGGTAAACGGACGGATTACGTTCTCGAATGGCCCTACGGTTTTAACGACTCTATTGGTGTTCGAATCGGCTATAGAAAGAAGAGGCGATTTCAGGCCGGCCAAATAGACATAGTGGCCATCAACAGACCAGACCGTATTGTGGGAACCGGAGTTCGTCTCGATCGTGGTAATCACATCGCCCGTGGCTGCATTCACTACGTGCCACGCCGGCCCCTCTAGTTCCGGGATATAGAGAACGGTCCCATCTGGTGAAATGGCCATCCGATCGCATCCGCCGGGATAGCTCTTGCTCCATAGCGTCTTGCCAGTGACGGCGTCAATTGCGATCATGCTGTCGAGCGATGTCACGTAGACAATACCGGTCTTGGCGCTGGCGACAATCCCTTTGACGTTCTCGGCCTTTTTCCCTTCCGGTACCGGCCACGTAGGAATGCGGCGCACAAATTTATAGCCATCGTCCGCATCAAAAACGAGGATGCCGACACCGCCATATTCTAAATAGTTGCGGATCCCCGGGCTCGCGACATATAGCAGATGACGCGGACCGGCAGCCGAAATTAGCCCGGCTGAAATGGATAAGGCGAGGCACGAAAGTAAGAATCGAGAGATGATGTTCATTGGTTTTAAAGCATCACAGCCAGTTCCGCTCAACGGGACGGTTTCCGTCAACGCAGATTATCGCATTTGAGGATAAGCCTCGGAAGCCGGGAAGTTGAGTTGAGCAATTGCCCGACGGGAGCGAGAAGGAGCGCCGGCGCTGCCTACCACGGCGGAACGGAAAGATTGCACAATCGTCGTTGCCGCATAATGAAGCGCCTGGCCGGTTTTCGATATCGCAAAATTGCTCGAAACTGAAGGCCTGTTGTTTGCGTTCGACCGGTAGGTGGCTGGAAATCAGGAGATCTGGTTCAATCCGACGAAAAATCTTACGTCACGATGCCGAGCCATTCCGGCGATATGCCCGAAGGTACTCTGCGGCCGGTTCTTAAACAAGCGGGCATGGATCCCGATGAGTTCCTTTCTCGCTAGTGTCAACTCTGAGAATTCGCGATACTCGCACGGTACACTAAGTACTTAAGTCAATATGGCTGATAAGAAGAAAGAGAGCAAACCCGCAGTGAGCAAAGCAGCGCACGGGCAGTCCCCGAATATCGAGCAGAAGGCCAATATCTACGAGGCGGAGTACCTCGGCAGCGGCACATTCCATTTCGTGAAGCCGAAACGCAAGAGCGCCAAGCGGCGGCAATCGCGATTAAAAGGAACCACGCCCGGCGCGCGCAAATAGCTCCGTACGCGCTTCACGCGTGCGCCATCACATCGCGAATATAAAGCAAGTTCCGCCGCATATCCGCTTCGAGCGTATTCTTCCCGGCATCGGTTTCCAGGTTCGCGTAGCCGGAATATCCGATGTCGCGGATCGCGTGGATAATCGGCGCGAACTGAATCTTTCCATCGCCCAGAAAGTGCGGATTGTCTTTGAAATGGAACTGGCAGATCCGGTCTTTACCGAGCCAGCGGATTTCCTTCACCACATCGAAACCGTTGTTGGTTGAATTGCCAACGTCGTAGTACACCAGAACGTTCTTCGATCGGGCGCGGTCCATAATCCGTACATTATCCTCGGCGGAAATCGTGTCCTCCAGACCGAGGATCACGCCCGCTTTCTCGGCCTCGGGCGCGAGGTCGCGCAACACATCGCCGGTGTGGTCCATTTCCTCCCGGTTTTTCAGCGCCCATTTGCCGAAGAACGGCAGCAGCAGCACCTTGGTGTGCAGATCCTTGGTGAGCCGGATGGAATCGAGCACCCACTTCTGGCCGGCCTTCGTGCTCTTCAGCCCATCGGTATGGAGCCTGTCGACGCAAGCGCCGTCAATCGGGATGTTGTTGTCCTTCGACAACTTTAGATAGCGGGCGATGGTTTCCGGATTGTCGGCGGGCATTTTGCCATCGATCAGCTTTTGGCCGAACGAGACCTGCACTCCTTCGAAGCCCAACCGCGCGGCCAAGGGCACAGATTCCGGATCGGCGCCTCGATCCAAATTCCAATCGGTCACGCCGATCCGGATTTTGTCCTTCTTCGCAAAAGCAATTCTTGCCGTGGCTCCCGCCACGAGAGTCGATTTCAGCAAACCACGCCGGGTCATGTCAGTCATATTGATCCCTCCAGGTTATCCAGCCCGTGTTCCGCTCGCCTGTATTGCTGCGGCCGCGAGTTGTGCAATGTCCAGCAATTCCGGCGGATTTGCGGACGTGGACGCGAGCGCATCGCGGAACATGGTATTGCAGAATGGGCAAGCCGCGCCCACGATCTCCGCTCCGGTATCGGCAAGTTCTTTTGCTCGCGTTTCGTTGACGCGCTGACCGGTCTCTTCACCTAAAAAGGCGAGGCCCCCGCCAGCCCCGCAACAGAAGGACCGCTCGCGCGCACGCGGAGGATCGATAACAGTGGCGTTGCGGGCAATCACTTCACGAGGTTCGTCGTAAACGTTCCGGTAGCGCCCAAGATAGCAGGGATCGTGGAATACGACGCGTTTGCCTGTTTGCGCGGAAGGCAGCCTATCCTGATAACGCGCCATAAACTCGCTGTGGTGTTCGATTTCTATGTGCGCGCCGAACTCCTTCCAGTCCTCGGCGATGGTGCGCACGCAATGCGGGCAGATGGATACGATCTTCTTCACTCCGTCTTGCCTCAGCGTCTCAAGATTGCTTTCGGCGAGTTGACCGAAGATGAGGTCGTTACCTAGCCGTCGCGCCGGATCGCCCGTACACTTCTCTTTCTTGAGTACGCCAAAGCTGGCGCCTACATGCCGCATCACGTCAGCGAAAGCCGAAACGATCTCGCGCCCGCGAGGATCATACGCGCCCATGCACCCCAGCCAGAGACAATATTCCTGCGTGCCGTCGAAAGCCGGGAACTGCTGCTTGGCGATGAACTTGTCGCGCTCGCTTGCGGAAAAGCCCATCGCGTTGCCATGCCGCTCCAGGTTCAGAAACAACTTCGTGCCATGTTCATCCTCCCAGCGGCCGGTGTTCACTTCGCTGCGGCGAAGCCCAATGATGATGGGCAGGTGTTCAATTCCAACCGGGCATTGGTATTCGCAGGCGCCACACGTCGTGCATTGAAAAATCGACTTCTGCGTGATCGTCGCGCCCACGATCGGCGTATCGTTCGCGTTGCCGTATTCGTTCAAATAAGCGCGCACGCCCAGCGCGATCTGTTTCGGGTCAAGTTCTTTGCCGGTGTTGTTGGCGGGACAGTGTTCCGTGCAGCGCCCGCACTCGACGCACGAATAAACTTGCAGCGCCGTGAGCTTAGAAATATCTTTACCCGTGTCGAGTCCGAAATCTTCATCGCCGGCGAGCGGTGGGATGGCGCTGAACGTCCCGCGAGACAGGAAGATCGTCACGGGACTCAACATCAGGTGCAAATGCTTGGTATGCGGGATCAGCGGCAGAAATCCGAGCAGCGAACAGGTGTGTATCCACCAGAGAACACGGCCCGCCGTGGTGGTTTCCGGAACCCACCACATAGGCATGTACGTGACCATCAACACAAAAATGAGAGCGGCGATCACGCCGGACTCGTATGACAGCGGCTCCAGCCATTTCGGTCTGATAAAAAACCGGCGGATGAACAGGCCGGTGATCCCAATCGCCACCAGCGCCGCGAACCAGAACGCAAACCACCAATAAAATACTCCGAACCCGCTGTGGCGATCGAGAAACGGGCGCCCGAAGCCCGCGGCGACATGATTCGCGGTAACCAGCGCAAACGCACAGAATCCCCAGAAAACTAGTGCATGCGCCAAGCCCGGCAGAGGACGTTCCTTTATGACTTTTGCCTGGCAGAGTACTTCCCAGAAGAAGTCCCAAATTCGCTTCCCAATCGGCCGAATATGAAATTCCGGGTTGTCCTTGGAATGCCATATACGCTGCCAGATGGGCCCAAATCGTTTCACAAACAGCACGATCGCTAGGACGATGAGCGCCAGCAGACAAATCTCTTCTGCAAGGGAAGGTACGAACATGTATTCCTAGGATCGGATAAGTGAAACGGTAGCGTGGAGCGTCATATAAGCTAGTTCTATCGTCATTGAAAGATTGGATATTCAGTTGATTAACGTCATCTCCGGAGCCGCAGGATTTATTGGATCACACCTTTGCGATCGGCTGATCGAACGAGGCGATGCGGTGATTGCGATTGACAACTTCATCACCGGACACACCGAAAATGTCGAGCATCTGCTCGGCAATCCTAATTTTCGCTTTGTTCAGCACGATGTCTGTGAACCGCTTGATATTCCGGAGTCTGTCGATCGTGTCTTTCATCTTGCTTCGCTGGCGAGTCCGATCGATTATCTGAATCACCCAATTGAAACTCTCGATGCCGGCTCCATCGGCACGCGGAATCTGCTGGAGCTTGCGCGTCGTCACAATGCCCGCTTTCTTATCAGCTCAACGTCGGAATGTTACGGCGATCCCCTTGAGCATCCGCAGTCGGAAACCTATTGGGGCAACGTGAATCCGGTCGGCTTGCGCTCCTGCTACGACGAAAGCAAGCGTTTCGCGGAAGCTCTGACGATGGCTTACCATCGGACGCACGCTCTGAAAACAACCATTGCGCGTATCTTCAATACCTATGGGCCGCGCATGGGTCTCAACGATGGACGCGTGGTTCCCGCTTTTCTCGATCAGGCGCTGCGAGGCAATAGCCTCACCGTTTTCGGCGACGGCTCGCAGACGCGGAGCTTTTGCTACGTATCTGATCTGGTGGAAGGGCTGTTGCGGCTCGTTGAATCCGGCGAGCCATATCCGGTGAACCTCGGGAATCCGAATGAGATGACGATTCTCGAATTCGCGAATTACATACGAAAACATGTGGACAGTCGCGCCGGAATCGATTTCCGGCCGCTTCCCTCCGACGATCCCAAGATCCGCCGTCCCGATATCACCAAGGCGAAGCGAGTTCTCGGCTGGGAGCCGAAGATTCCACTCGACCAGGGAATTGCGCAGACGGTGGATTACTTCCGAAGCCGGATCGCGCCCGAACAGCTTGCTAACCGTTAGTCCGCAAGAAGCTGCTCAGGTCCTTGGCATTCACGGCGGGCTCTCCGGGTGCTACGTTGTTTAGCCGCCCGCGCTTGAGCCATTGCTCCAAACGTCCGACCAGTTCGTATAAGTGGTCGAATGAATCGACAATAAACAGCAGTGGCTGATAGTGATCGATTTCGAAGGACTGGTTCACGGCCCATTCCAGTTGCAAAGGATATCGCTGCACATCCGGAGATTCAATCGAATGCTGAATCTCACCGAAACTAGACAGCAGGCCGCTGCCGTACACGCGAATGCCATGCGCCGACCGCATGAGACCGAATTCCACGGTGAACCAGAAAAACCGCGCCATGGCTCGAATGATGCTGGTCAGCGCGTCCATGCGTTGTTGTTCATCGCCGATGCCGCGGACCAGATCCGCCGCCGTATGCGCGCATTCCCCGAAGCGAACCAAGACATCGGCAAATGCCCGGTCGGTGTGCATCGGAACGTGCCCGGCAATGTCGTGGAAAATGTCGGGCTCGGGCAGGTAATCGAGCTTGTCTTCGCGCCGTATGGTCACCGTTGTGGGGAACTGGCGGTTTCTCAGACAATCGAAAAATACGAATGCCGGCACATAGCCGCTGACAGCCTTTGCCTGAAAGCCTGTCAGCGGCGAAAGAAACCGGTTCACGTCCGCGAGCCGCGGAACAGCCTTCTCATCGAGACAGAGAGCTTCGTGGCCTCGCAGGAATGCCTCATTGGCATAGCGCTGCCAGCGCGGCTCCATT
Organism: Bryobacterales bacterium KBS 96; assembly: GCA_000381625.1. GTDB lineage: Bacteria > Acidobacteriota > Terriglobia > Bryobacterales > Bryobacteraceae > KBS-96. Next base: position 1,387,579 of record KB906767.1, on the reverse strand, counting down.
CGCTTATACAGCTTTTGCCAGGCCGCGTGGTTTGATGCCGAGTACTGCTCGTATGGCTGGTGAATGAACAGCCGGCCATCGTGCTGAGCCTGTTCTATGAAATGCGCCTCCGTGGTCGTGAGACCGGGCGGTTCAAGCATCGCAGCGGGCATGGAGGAACCCTCCCGCTTTCATTATATGGCAAGCACCACGTAGTAGTGGTGCGCTAACGCTGAACGTGCGCGATGGTTGATCTTACGTGCGCGGCCTGGCCTCCAACCGCGGTGGGCACAATGCCCCCGCAGACTCTCAAGCACGACCACCCGGTCCTCTTGATCGAGCAAGTGCTACACGCCAGGTTATTGACGAATAGTTGCCTATCAATCCCAAAACGACTGCGTGCTACTCATATCGAAGCGCTTCGGCCGGTTCGACACGGATGGCGCGGCGGCTTGGCGCCCAGCACGCGAGTAGCGCCACTACTGCAAAGGACGCGCTTGTGATGAGTAGAATTCTCGGATCGTCGGGCTTCACTTGAAACAGGAAGCTTCTCAAGGCGTGGGAAAGGACCGAGGCCAATGCCAGGCCGACGAGAATGCCGCCTCCGATTAGGCGAAAACCCTCGGCAAATACCAACGTTCGAATATCTCGCCGTTCGGCGCCCAAGGCCGTGCGAATGGCGATTTCGCGCCGGCGCGAGGCAACCGATAGCGAAAGCACGCCGTAAATGCCGATCAGAGTCAACATTCCGCCCATTAGCGAGAACCCGGTGAGCAACTGAGTTGCAAACGTGCGCGAGGCTACCGATTCGTTGCGAATTTCCTGCATCGTCTTTACCTGCTCTACGGCGACGGTCGGGTCAATGGCCCGCAATTCATGTTGGACGGTGGAGGCCACGATCCGCGGGTCGGCCGAGGTTCTGATCACCAGGTGTTTGGAAAAAGGTCCTGCCTGCCAGAAGGAGAGATAAATTTCCGGCTGCGGCTTTTGCGTCAAATCGTCGGTTCGACCGTTCTCCACAATTCCGATAATTTGATTCGGCGGGTGATCGCGGCCCTGGAGCCACAGCTTCTTGCCAATTGCATTTTGATGCGGGAAATAGCGATCCGCAAGAGCGCGATTCACGACGGCTACCGCCGGGCTCTTGCCGGAATCGGTCGAACGGAACCCACGTCCGTCCAGGAGTGCTATGTCCATCAACTTAAAGTAGTCCTCGGTAACGGAGCGCAGCGGGAGAGAGAGGCGGTCGCTTGGCTTGGTTACCGGTGGTTGGCCCTCAATTTCCACGGTATCGGGCCAGTTGTTGCCGGTGAGCGGAACGCCCCATGCGAATGCCGCATACTGTACGCTCGGGAGCGCCGAGACCCGCTCCAGCGCGCGCCGGTGGAAATCGTTCCAATTGCCCTGTACGGCCGTGACACTCATGGTCAGAATGTGTGAGACATCGTACCCGGTGCTCACTTCCGAAAGGTTCCCCATCGTCTTCACAAGCAGTCCGGCCCCCACAAGCAAAGCCAGTGTGAGCGCCGTCTGAGTGATTGCGACCGCGCGCAAGAACTTTCTCTCGACCTTTCCTGTGCTGCTCTTCGGTCCGGCGCTCTTGAGCGCCTCCGCCGCATTGACTCTCGAAGCCCGGAACGCGGGAACAAGCCCGGCCAGGACGGCTGACAAGAACGCTGCCGCGAGGCCGCACAGCAGAATCGGCCATCCGGTTGAGACTGCATCCAGACGCGGGATGGCATGAACGCCGATTGCCTTCAACAAATTAACCAAGCCAAAGGCGATGCACGCGCCCAAAATGCCTCCCCCGAGCGCGATCAGCAAATTCTCTAAAGACGCTTGCCACAGCAGTTCTATCCGGCCCACGCCGAGAGCGCTCCGGATTGAATATTCTTGCTGCCGCTGGATGCCGCGCACCAGCATTAACGAACCGGTATTACCGCACGCGATCAGCAGCACAAGAATGGCTGCCCCCAATAGCGGCCATAAGATGCGGTTGCCGTCACGATTCAGTTCGGTCGTGAGGGGTTCAACACGCGGTGTAATGCCTGCGTAGTCACGTTCCTGTTGTGCTTCCCGCTGGACTTTCACCGCGAGTTCCGTCTGCGCCTGACCCGCGGCAACGCCGTCCTTCAGTCGCGCGACGACATTCCATCCAGCCTCTTTCAGGCTTTTGGGATTGGGCGCTCCGGGAATCCAAAAGTCGACTGTCGCGTTCGGATTGTAGTTCGGTTCCTGCGCAGTTGTGGGCGATGGCAGAAAACGGATGCCTGGCGGCATCACGCCAATCACTTGCGGCGGTGTGTCCCACCGGCTGATTCTGATCTTCTTTCCGATAATTGCGGGATCGCCTCCGAACTTCTCCTGCCAAACATCGAAGCCAAGAATGATGACCGGCTTCGGGGGAAAGGTTGTTTCCGAATCGCTGAACGTCCGTCCGATAAGGGGTTTTAGCCCTAACAGACGGAAGTAGCCGCGAGTAACTAACATTCCTTGTAACGATTGACTGCCATCGCGCAGCACCAGGAAATTGAATAACCAGTGATAAGCGGCGATGCCGTCAAATGACCTGCTATTCCGCTGCCAATCGAGCCACTGCTCGGCGGCCCATCCGCGCGCGTTCCCCACCTGCTGGCCATCGGTTCGCGCGGGCGAGATCAAAACCAATTGTTGGGGAGACCGGTAAGGCGGCGGCTTCAGAAGGATGCCGTCAATCAGGCTGAAAACAGCCGCTGTGGACCCAATTCCTAGCGCCAATGTCAACACGGCGATCAACGTAAACGCCGGCTGTTTCATCAGGCTTCTCAAGCTGAACCGTAGATCCTGTAACATGCGGAACTCCTATTGATTTGCAAAAGAGTAGCGGCAGCAGTTGTTGTTCCAACATAATCCCAATGGAGCACCCCATGGCCCTGCCGGCTGCCAAAAGCGATAAAGATGCCCGCGTGCAGCACCGAACCGCGGCTGTAAAGGAGTAAACATGAGCCTACGAGCCGCGGAATCGGATGAAGACGTCCGTTTACCAGCACCGAACCGCGACCGTGAGGGAGCGGGCGTCTTCGGAGCGGACTAGCGACCCAATCTGGCCACGCACGCACCGCGCCTTCAATCGAGGGTTGGGGCGGGACGCCCGATCATGGGACAGGAACGTTCAGAATCGGACAGGAGACCCGGTCATCTAATCGGATTTGCAGCGCGCGGCGAGGAAGCCTGTGGCCTCGGCGAGATCGACGTCCGCGACGAGTAACCCGCGCTGGCCGTAGGGTTGATAACTGAGTAGCGTCCCATCCGGACGCACAACCGCCGACGTGGTCGGCGAGCCGTCGCTTGCGCAGTTCACCGTTGCGAAAAAGCAGGTGTTTTCGGCGGCGCGGCACAACGCCGCCTTCTCGTGAAATGTGTTCGCGGGGTCGGCGAAACTCGACGGCCGGTATCCGCCGGGCTCGGCTTCGTGGAGATGAGGATGAAACACGATATGCGCGCCGCGCCGCGCGGCCCAGCGGACTGTTTCCGGATACCGCCACCCTTCGTGACAAATGGCGATACCGAATGTCAGCGGGCCGCTCTGAAACACGCGTCTCCCGGAACCCGCCGAATAGGTCCCGTCTTCGCTGGGGTCGAGCTGCACTTTGTCCTGGAAGCCGGCGCGTGTCCCATCTCGATGGACGACCAGGGCGGTGATCAAAAGCGCACTATCGACGACACGTTCGGTGCCGAGAACAACCGCGAGATTTGCTTTCGCCGCTGTGTTCGATACAGCGGACCAGGCGCGTTCCAGGAATACCGGATCGGGAGCCGGCACTCGTCTCCCCATGCACCGATAGCCGGGAATGAAGCATTCCGGAAAGCAGATGATATCGGCGGCCCTAACGGAAGCTTCTGCGATCGCTTGTTCGGCGAGTTCGACCGAACTCTCGGGCGTTGCCGGGAATGGGAGGTTGGCCAGTGCAATGCGAATCGTACTCATTCCCCCCAATTGTTGCCTATCCGGAGGCCTCGGGAGAACTTTCGGGGATGGAGATTCCCGATCTGGAAACTCAGAGAATAAACATGGCTCGGTGGCTCGCGGAATCGGATGAAGACGTCCGGTTGCCAGCGCCGAACCGCTTGAAGGACAATCTGAATCCTGTGGGGCGGGTCTACTATTCTTTTTCAACGTTGTTGTGCACGCCATGCTCGCGATCGCAGGAAATCGGATTGTGCTTAGGGGCCCAAGCCGGAGAGGCGCGCATTCGCGAGGTCGTAACCTCGGCCGGGTTCAAACGTTTCCGGCGGGCGACGGAAACGCCGTTCAACATCGTTTACGAGGCTCGGCCGTAATCCGGTTGATCTCCCGTCAACTCCAGTTCAACTTTTTTCCTGTTCTAGTGTAGCGGGCCGCTGTGCCGCAGCCTCCGGCATACGGCCGCGTCGGATCAGTCCGCAAGTCGGTTTTCCGCTGGAGACGGTCGCATACTCTCCCGGTGATGGGGTCATTTGAGCAACTGTGCAACCGTCGCGCGAATACGGTATATACTAGCCGTCCAGGACCGGCGCGCCGGGTACGTGCGCGGTTTAAGGAGTCAAGCATGCGCAGCGGCTTTCTACTTTTCTCCGTTATGACGATGTTGGCGTTTGCTGGATGTCGGTCTGCGCAACAGAGCGCCGGCGATATCAAGGCCGACGAGATTGGGGGCGTTGTTTCCAGCGGCAACGGAGTCGAGGCAGGGGTGTGGGTGATTGCGGAAACGACAGATCTGCCTACACGTTTCATTAAGGAGGTTGTCACTGACGATCAAGGCCGCTATCTGATCCCTGCTCTTCCGCAGGCCACATACACTATTTGGGCCCGCGGTTATGGATTGGTGGATTCAGCAAAAATTCGCACTCAAAGAGGGAAGCGAGTCGATTTGAAACCCACCGTGGCGCCGGATGCGAAGGCTGCCGCGCAGTACTATCCGGGGAACTATTGGTACGCGATGCTCCACATCCCAAGCGAGAACGAGTTCCCGGGCACGGGCCCTCATGGAAACGGAATTTCGCAGAAGATCAAAACGCAGGGACAGTGGCTGCACTTAATCAAGACAGATAGCTGCGAATCGTGCCACCAACTCGGCAACCGGTACACGCGCACCGTTCCTGAGGTGTTCAGTCACTTCGATTCGCCGGCGCAGTCTTGGATGCGGCGCGTACAGTCGGGACAGGCAGGCAGGGCAATGATTGGCGGCCTTGCCCAACTCGGACCTGAACGAGCCACCGCGGAGTTCGGCGATTGGAGCACGCGCATTGCGCACGGCGAAATTCCCGCGGAAGCGCCCCCGCGGCCGAGTGGGATCGAGCGTAACATTGTCATCACCCAATGGGACTGGGCCGACGAAAAAGCGTATTTACACGACGAAATTTCAAGCGACAAGCGGAACCCGAGGGTAAACGCAAACGGACTCATTTACGGATCGGCCGAGGAAAGCCGCGATTACCTCCCAGTGCTCGATCCCGTGCACAACACGATTAGTAGAGTCAACGTTCCGTATCGTGATCCGGACACACCGGGACAGCCGAAGCCGCTACAGCCCTCTGCATTCTGGGGCGACGAAGCGATCTGGGACAGTCACACAACGGTTCATAATCCGATGTTTGACGGCCGGGGACGGCTCTGGATCACGTCAAGAATTCGAGCGAGCAAGAATCCCGAATTTTGCAAAGCGGGTTCCGATTTGGCTTCGGCGAAGCTCACGCCCGTTGAAAAGTCCGGACGCCAATTGGCGATGTACGATCCAACAACGAAGAAAGTATCTTTGATCGACACCTGCTTCAGCACGCACCACCTGGTGTTCGCATCGGATGCGAGCAACACGTTATGGACCAGCAGCGGTGGAGGCGGTGGCGTGGTGGGATGGCTGAACACGCGCATGTGGGACCAGACACATGATGCACGGAAGTCACAGGGGTGGACCGCGTTGGTGCTCGATACCAACGGCAACGGCAAGCGAGACGCTTATCTCGATTCCGATCAGAAGGTGTTAACCGCGCCGAGCGGAGAGAGTCTAGGCATGTCGGCCGCTCTCACGGGCGCGGCCGATTCTGCGCACGACACACGGTTGAATGCGGCATTCTATGGAGTTGCTGTTGGAACCGACGGGATGGTATGGGGCAGCGTCCTCGGATTCCCCGGCGGAATCGTGCGTTTGAATCCGGGAACGAATCCGCCCGAAACTGCGCTGGCCGAATACTATGAGGCGCCTTGGCACAATGCCAAAGCGCCGGTGTCGGGATTTTCGCCGCGTGGCATGGATATCGATCGCAACAATGTTGTCTGGGTAGCGCTGGCAAGCGGACACCTGGCCAGTTTTGATCGCCGCAAGTGCAAGGGGCCATTGAACGGACCACATGCAATCGGTCAACACTGTCCGGAAGGGTGGACGCTTTATCCCACGCCTGGGCCGAACTTCCAGGGTGTGCAGGGCTCGGGGAGCGCCGATTCCCACTATTACGACTGGGTTGATCAGTTCGACACACTGGGGTTGGGAGAGAACACACCGATCATCACCGGCAATTCTTCGGATTCGCTACTCGCGCTCGTGAACGGTAAATTCGTTATTCTGCGGGTTCCCTATCCCCTCGGATTTTTCGCCAAAGGCATGGACGGGCGTGTCGACGATCCGAATGCGGGATGGAAAGGCAAAGGTGTCTGGACGACGTGGGGAACGCGCGCCCCGTTTCACAGCGAAACCGGCAAGGGAACAACCAGTAAGGTTGTTCATTTCCAGATACGACCGAATCCGCTCGCCGACTAGTTCGGATAGCGAAACCGTAGGCGACCTCTTCGGGGAAGAGGGAAGTTCGTCAGCGCGAATTTACTTGTTTTCTGGGCTGCCCTTTTTCTCGCTCGTCGGAGGAACAATTCCTTTTAGCCGCATGTACGTGGCCATATTGCCATAGTGTTCGTAGTCATGCGCGGTGTTGGCCGAGAGTACGGTCAATTTTGCGAAATCCTGATTCATTAGTTTCATCGTCTCGCTGCCCTTCGCATCGGTCATACCGGCATACGTTTTCTGGCAATAGGCAACCGCCTCCTTCAGAGCAGCTAGTAAATCTGCTTTGTTTGTCTTGTTTTTCTCGACCTCGCCACTCGGCTTAGTTTCGCCTTGAACCGACGAACAGAAGAAGTACTGAGAATCGGCCAGGTGGCCGACCAGTTGGCCGAAACTCCGAACATCCGGGGTCGGCTTAAACGAGTAGCTTTCTTCAGGCATTTTCTCGGCCGCGGCGATAACGACGCCGCTCAGCATTGTGTACATCTTGTTCTCACTGGCGGAAATGGGATTAGCCGGCGCCGCTTGTGCGGGAGCCGGCGGTGGCGCCTGCGCGGGCGCGGATGCTGGCCTTTGCGCGAGTGCGGCAATTGGAACAGCAGTCAAAGTAGCAAACAGAAAAGACAGACTTCTGGTCATGTGGAGCTCCTTCGAACGAGGTCACATTGTCAAAAGGAAAGTTGAAATACAGTCCTCGCAACGGTTCCGACTAGACTACGTGGTTACGTCCTGAAAGTTCCGGGAAACACTAACTAACTCGCAGGTCGGCAATCCAATTGTTCTGGACCTGCTTTCCCACGCTCTAATTACCGAGAAGGTATGCGCAGAAGTGATCTGCATTATAGTTGACATCGGCGTTTGGAGGGTACAAGCCTACCGGAACGGACATCTCATCAAGCAAGCTGCCTGACAGAATGCACGGGGAAACTGTATCGGATGACCGGATCGCACACCCAAGTCGATGAAAAACCTGAATCTGAGCCGGGCAGCGTAAGCGACCAGAACTCGAAATTCGGAAATTCGGGGGATGGAGCGGACCACTCATCTCCAATTGCGTGGGGATCATGGTGCCGATATGTGTGCCTGCGCCCACTCATGCTTCGTTTAAGATTCAAGTGCGGGCGGTAGCCAATTCACATAACGACGTCACAACTTCGGTCGATAGCTGCACGCAACCCTTTAGCCTCGCGGTCGATTAGAGCGCATCTCGTGGGCAACGGCTTCAACTCCCTCGCTGAAGGATGGAGCAAACTCACGAAGGGACATACAGGACGCAGCTTCGTCACACGTGAGTGTGCCTTTTGACCCAACGTCTCGATTATCGACGGATTGACGATCTCGATCTGACGCACCAAGAAAACCTGACATTGATCGTGATATCCCGGAACGGCCGGCATAGATCCGACCGCACTACCAGGTTTGAGGCCCATCAGAGCGTTAGTGAAGAAGCATCGGTCTGGCCTTATAGCTGCAGCCGAGAGGTAAGCTAGCAGAATTCGCCAGAAGAAGGACTGAGCCTCGCCTCCTCGACGTACGGATTTCTCGTAGGCTCGCATGCTGTCGAAGTTGTGCGCAATGATCATCACCGGCGCCTCGGGGAAGAGGTCAGGCAGGTGCCCAAACGACCTACTTCCCCTCCATAACCCCGAACCACCTGGGAAGAACGCCGTGCCGCCGATGAGTTCAGCCAGACTCGCCCCTGTTTTCCCTACTGAGGGATGATAGTCACGGACGAGACGCTGCATGGAAGCAAGAAGTTGGTCAAGAACGTGACTTGCGTTTCGAGACACTTTAGATTTCAGGCCATTGTATCCAAGGGAAATTGGGCCCAGAGACTCGTTTCCAATTTCGTCGGCATCATGGTGCGACAGCGTCGACCGATTGCCAAGGCTGGTGCCTAGAGAATAGGTGAAATCAGTGCTTTAAGTCGGCTTAACGCGGCATTTTGAGGACTAAGGCGGATAGCTTTCAATCTTTGTCTCGGCGGCGGATCATCGGATGATTGAAATTCGGGGATAGAGCACTCATTTTCCAATTCCATTTGTCAAAGCGTAAGCGGCTTCTACTTTACCCATCCCATCTGTCGCAATAAAGGTCGGCTCCGCGCCGCTCCCGCGCTTTGCGCTGCTCCCGCGCTCCAATCGATCACAGGAATTTTGAAATTTCTTTCTCTTGCGTATAAGCGACTTCGGCCGCTGCTGCCTTCTGTCCGTCTGCTTTTGGCGCCTATTCTCACAAGCAGAGGATCGTTTATGCCTTCCAAAAAGAACCCGCCCGCAACCATCACAAAGGAGCCGTCGCGCTCCAGTGAAGCATCGCCCAATCTCCCAACCACCATCCGCCGCGTCCCATCCGAAGCCCAGCTTCGCGCCAATCGCCTGAACGCGCAGAAATCGACCGGGCCGCGCACCGAGGAAGGGAAACAGCGCGCGTCCCTCAACGCCACTCATCACGGTCTTACCGCTCAGGTCCTCACGCTTACTCCCGAGGAGTTGAAAGCTCTTCAAGTTCTCATTGGCGATTTCGAAAAGCAATACTCTCCGGCGAACACGCAGGAGAAGCATCTCGTCCACATGCTTGCCCAACTGCAATACCGGTTGCACCGCATCATGGCGACCGAGCACAACCTCTTCGCCATCGGCCTCACCGAAAACTCCGAGTTCTGGGATGTCAATCATCCCGAAGCGCAAACCGCGTTCGTACTCGCCGAAACGCTGCGTCGCTCGAAAGACCCGCTGCTCACACTCTCCATCTACGAACAGCGGCTGATGCGCCAATACGAGAAAGTGCTCAAGATGCTCCGCGATGTCCAGGCGGAGCGCAAAGCCCAGGAAACGCGAGAGCAGGAAGCGGTCTACGAAGTCGGAATGTGCCATCTGGTCACCGGCAAAGAGTTCTCACCGGCCGAGTTTGGGTTCGTTTGTTCGAAAGCGGAAGCCGAGTCGCTCGTCAAGCGGAAATGGACGCTCGAACACGCCAACAACGCCCATACCTGGAACTTCGACCGCGAATCCTGCGGACCCGCCCTCGCTTTCGCCGCATAAATCTTCAACCTGTACCGGATTCACATTCATCGTGGCGTAGACAATCTTGTCTGCCGCGCCGAGACTTGCTTCGGCGCTCGGCGAAGTCTATCGCGGGCTCCGCATACGTCATCCCTCGGCGTCGGGCACCCCCAGCCCGCGCGCGATTCTCGAACTTTCGAAACTCGACCGTGAGACAGGGCGCAATCCCGCAATCGGCGTCGCTTACAAAATGCGCGGCCTTTTCTCAACCGCAGCAACGCAATTCTCCCGCAACCCTATGCTACGCTGGGGTTTCCGCATGACCTCTAGTGCCGCGCTCAAGAGGACTCCGCTCCATTCTGTACACTGCGCCAGCGGAGCCAAAACGGTCGATTTTGGCGGCTGGGACATGCCGGTTCAATATTCGAGCATCCTCGAAGAACATCATTCCGTTCGCAAAGCCGCCGGCCTGTTCGACGTCAGCCACATGGGCGAAATCGAAATTCGTGGACCGCAGGCCCTGCAACTCGTCGAATCCGTTTCAACCAATGCCGTGGGCCGCCTCAAGACCGGTCAGGCTCATTACTCGGCGCTGCTGTATGAGCACGGAGGGTTCGTCGACGACATCCTGGTCCACAAAGTGGCGGACGATTGTTTCTTTCTCTGCGTGAATGCGTCGAACCAGGAGAAGGATTTCGAACACATTCGCGCTCACAACGTCTTCGATGCCGAAGTGGATTTCGCCAGCGACCGGTATGCGCAAATCGCCGTGCAGGGGCCGCGCGCGCTTGAAATATTGCAGCAGTTTACCCCCGCCAGGCTGTCCGAGATCAAATATTACTGGTTTGTCGATGGCGAAGTTAGCGGAGTTCCGGCGCGCATCGCGCGAACCGGCTATACGGGCGAAGACGGGTTCGAAATCTACATTTCTCCGGCTGAAGCGCCGCGGCTTTGGCACGAACTCCTCGAAGCCGGCCGGCCCTTCGGCATCAAGCCGTGTGGCCTAGGTGCGCGCAACACGTTGCGGCTCGAATCGAAAATGGCGTTGTACGGCCATGAGCTCACCGCCTCCATCAATCCGTTCGAAGCGGACCTCGCCTGGATCGTCAAAATGGATAAGGGCGATTTTCTTGGCCGCGCGGCATTGCAGAAGAGTCTCGATGCCGGTCTCTCTCGAAAGCTTGTCGGTTTTGAAATGACCGGGCGCGGCATCGGACGCGATGGTTATGAGGTATGGATCGCCGGCCGCCCTGCCGGTTGGGTCACCAGCGGCGGACCTTCGCCTACTCTGAACAAAAATATCGGCCTCTGTTATCTGCCCCTCGACACGGCCGTGCCCGGGGTCGAAATTGAAGTCATTATTCGGAATCAACCGGCGGCGGCGGTAACGGCCTCCACGCCCTTCTACAAGCGAGCAAAAGCATGACCTATCCGGAGAATTACAAATACACGAAAGAACATGAATGGGTGCTGGTGGAAGGAAATACCGGCACGGTTGGCATCACGGATCACGCGCAGCAGGAGTTGGGCGATATCGTCTATGTCGATTTGCCCAAAGTAGGCGCGACATTCGATAAGGGGAAATCGTTTGGTTCGGTGGAATCCGTGAAAGCCGTCTCTGATATCTACTCGCCGGTTGCCGGTGAAGTGGTTGCGATAAACGATCTGTTAACCCAGCATCCTGAGAAGCTGAATGAAGATCCGCACGGCGCCGCCTGGCTCATTAAACTGAAGCTGCCCTCGGGAGGCGACTTGACGGAACTTTTATCGGCCGAAGACTATCAGAAATATATCGGCGAGTAGCCTTCGCCAATTCTGCCGCTTACTTAGGAAAACCGAATTGCGTTATTTACCGAAGTCCGATTCCGAGCGCCAGGAAATGCTCGCGGTGCTCGGGTTGTCCTCCGAGGAAGCCCTCGTTTCTTACCTGTCTGCCGCCGTGCGCTTCGACGGGAAACTCGATCTCGAAAACGGCAAGAGCGAATACGAAATTGTCGACTATTTCAAAGCTCGCGCCGCGCGCAATGCGAATGGATATGCGAGTTTCCTCGGCGCGGGCGTTTATAATCACTACCGCCCGGTACTCTGCGATGTGGTCGTTTCACGCGGCGAGTTTTTGACGTCCTACACGCCCTATCAGGCGGAAATCTCGCAAGGAACGCTGACCACCATCTTCGAATTCCAGACGATGGTCTGTCAGTTGACCGGCATGGATGTGGCGAATGCATCGATGTACGACGGCTCGTCCGCCGTGCCGGAGGGCGCCATGATGGCCGCTCGCGTCACCCGCCGCGATAAAATTCTTGTCGCGCGCAGCGTTCATCCCGAATATCGCGAAGTTCTCACTACTTATCTGAAGCACGGCGGTTTACCGGTCTCCGAAGTCGGCTATAGCCCGAATGGTCTGCTCGATCTCGACGATCTAACGAAGCGGCTTGACGATAGCGTCGCTGCGCTCATCGTGCAAACGCCCAACTTCTTCGGTCTGCTTGAACAAATTGATGAGCTGGCACATATCGTCCATTCGAAGGGCGCCTTGCTCGTTGTTGCGTTCACGGAAGCCGTGGCTCTCGGGTTGATTGAGCCGCCCCGCGAAGCCGATATCGTCGTCGGTGAATTGCAAAGCTTTGCGACGCCGCCCAGCTATGGCGGCCCGTACGCCGGCATCATCGCCTCCAAGGACAAGTTCGTTCGCCAGTTGCCTGGCCGTCTGGTGGGTGAAACCACCGATTCGGAAGGCCGCCGCGCTTTTTGCCTGACGCTCGCCACGCGCGAGCAGCATATCCGGCGCGAAAAGGCGACTTCGAATATCTGCACCAACCAGGCGCTGATCGCGCTCATGGCCACGGTTTATATGACCGTCTATGGAAAGGAAGGAATGCGTGAGCTCGCCCAGCAGAATCTGTCGAAAGCGCATTACCTGGCAAGTAAGTTGCCCCGGAAGTTCGACGCGCCGTTCTTTAACGAATTTGTCGCCACGACGAACGGGAAATCCGCCGGTGAAATCAATCGCGAGTTGCTTGAACACAACATTGTTGGTGGCCTCCCGCTCGATCGCCACTATCCGGAGCTTTCCGGCTGCGTCCTCCTGTGCGCCACGGAAATGAGCAAACGAGCCGATATGGATCGCATAGCTGCCGTCTGGGATGGAAAGTGAACGGAGGGACTCAGCGGAAATGATCAAGAAAGTTTCACCGCATATTGTCCAGAATGAGCCTCTCATTTTCGAGCGCAGCTCGCCCGGCAAGCGCGGCTATCAACTGCCTGAACTCGACGTTCCCAACGTGGATGCCGAAGCGGCCCTCGGCCGCCAGAATGTCCGTGGAGAAATCGAGGATTTCCCGGAGATCAGCGAAGTCGAGGCCATCCGGCATTTCACCCGGCTCTCAACATGGAACTACGCGATTGACCTTGGTTTATATCCGCTCGGCTCTTGCACTATGAAGTACAACCCGCGCGTGAATGAGCTCGTGGCGCGCATCGATGGCTTGGCCTGGGCCCACCCGTATCAGCCGGAGCACCTCTCGCAGGGCTGTATGGAAGTGATCGCCGCGCTCGAAAATGCGCTGGCGGTCATCACCGGGATGGACGCGGTTACACTGCAACCGGCAGCCGGCGCCCACGGCGAGTTCACCGGCCTTCTCATGATCCGCGCCTTACAGGAACATCGCGGGAATCCTCGCAAGAAGATCCTGGTTCCCGATTCGGCGCACGGCACCAACCCCGCCACCGCCAGCATGGTCGGCTACGCCGTCGAAAATATCGAATCGAATGATCGCGGCATGGTGGACATGGACCGTCTTTCCAGGCACGTCACCGAAGACGTTGCGGGATTGATGATCACCAACCCGAATACGGTCGGCGTGTTCGAGCAGGACATCAAGCGCATCACCGGCTTGTTGCACGAAAAAGGCGCGCTCGTTTATATGGACGGCGCGAATATGAACGCGCTGGTCGGCGTAGCGCGTCCCTCCGATTTCGGCATCGACGTGATGCATCTGAACCTCCACAAGACCTTCTCGACGCCGCACGGCGGCGGCGGTCCCGGTTCGGGCGCCGTTGCTGTCCGCGACATCCTGAAACCCTTTCTCCCCGGTCCCCGGCTAAAGCGTGAAAGTGATCGTTGGACGTGGGACTACGACCTGCCGCAATCCATCGGCCGGGTGCGCTCCTTCTACGGCAACTTCGGCGTACTTGTGCGCGCTCTGGCCTACATCATGGCGCATGGCGGCGATGGCCTCCGGCGGGCCACTCTCGACGCGCTTCTGAACGCCAATTACATCCGTAAAAAGCTCGAAGCGCATTACGAGATCGCGTACCAGTCGCCCACCATGCACGAGTGCGTGTTCAGCGACGACCGGCAGGCGCGCAAAGGCGTTCGGACCGGCGACATCGCCAAGCGGCTAATCGATTACGGTTTTCATCCCTACACCGTCAGCTTTCCTCTGATCGTGCGTGGCGCCCTGATGATCGAGCCGACTGAAACCGAAAGCAAGCGGGAACTCGATCTGTTTGCCGACGCCATGATTTCGATTGCACAGGAAGTCGAGGACAATCCGGAGCTGGTCCTGCAAGCGCCGCATTCAACTCGAACAAGCCGCGTGGATGAAGTGACGGCAGCTCGAAAGCCAATCCTTCGATGGAAGTCGTCCGTGCGGTCGGCGCAAGCCGCGGATTAAATTCTGTTTATCGGCTCGATCCGAAACAGGTATGGCGGAAGGGCTGACCAGCTACCAAGCGGGGTGCCTTATGCGGCCAATTCGCCCACTTCGTCATGGTCGCCTTCGAACGTGCCGGCCGCAATCTGACGATCCACGGTTTCCTGGCAAGCCACGCAATAGGCGGCCCACGGCAGCGCCTTCAGCCTGCGTTCAGGAATTGCCTCGTCACAGCGCAGACAGATCCCAAACGTGCCTTCATCGATCCGCGCCAAAGCGGACTGCACGTTTTTTAACAGTTTTGATTCCCGATCAAGATTCCTGATCGCGACTTCACGGTTCAATTGCTGCTGTAGCCTATCAAAATCCTCGGCTGCGTTTTCGATCCGGATTTCCTCGCGGTCCGAAACGTTTGACAAGAGTTCTATTCGCCTCGCTTCCAGCAGCTTGCGGAACTCGTTGACATTCAATGACACTTCTTTACTCCACTCCTCGAAATTGCCACAGTGACACCCGCCCCCTTCGGCAACGGCCAGCATTTCTGCCTGGTTCTTACTGAATGGTTATCGCTCGGCTGAGCGTAGTGGCCAACTCTAGCACCTACAGATGCGGGGGGACTGGCAAAGGTTTCACTATGTTGACTCATGCGATATTCCCTTGTCAACACCCGGTGCGGTGGCTACGCCGGCGAATGATGGCTACCTTGCTTACTGTTGCTGAATGACTTGCCGCGCCGCCCTGGCTCCGGAGGCGATCGCCCCATGAACAGTGGCGCTGTATCCGTCCAGATTGGTTGCTTCGCCTGCGAAAAACAGGGTCTCGCCCACAGGCTTGGCCAGCTTCTCCCGCGCCGCCAGCGCGCCCGCCGGCACATAGCTGTAAGCGCCCCGGGCGAACGGATCGTCGCGCCAGTTGTGAAAGTAGGCTGCTTCGAGTGCCGGCGGTTCCAGCCCCGTAATCTTTCCGATGCTGGAAAGCGCTTTTCTCACAATCTCGTCTTTGGATCTCCCCGCAAGTTCATCGGCGTGCGGGCCCGCGCTCCAGGCGGTCAGAATCGGCGAATGTACGGGAAGTGTCGTCCACCATGTCGGGAATATAGGCTCCCGCGACAGCAGAAACCCGGCGCTGGATAGCTCGTGCTTGTCCTCCCAGAACGCGCGCTGGAAGCGGAGCACCAACCGGAACACCTGTCCGAACCGGAGCTTGCGCGCAGCTCGAAGAACTTCGCCCGGCTCCGGGTCGAAACGGATTGCGCCGTCCTCATCCGGTTCCGCCTGTAGCACTCCAAGCGGGATTGTGACGATCACTCGGTGGGCATGCATGACCTGCCGTTCTCCCGTCAGGGCGTTTCTCAGGTGAACGTTCGCCGACCCCGGTTCCCATCGAATTGCCTCAACTACAGAGTTCAACCGCAGCTTCGCCTGACTGTCTTCGATGCCGTCCACCAGTGCCGCAGGGATGACATCGTAGCCGTTCAGTGTGCGGAACGAATGACCGCCATGGATCTTGTCCGCCGCCCGGGCATCCTCGGCGAGCGACGCGATGCCTATGACTTCGGCCCGCGCGGCATTGAAGCCCTCGACATACGAAGTCACCCACTGCTTTAGGTCGGCGGGATACGATGATTGGTCCAGAAAGTTCCTAAACGTACGGTCCCGTTCCGGGCTGCCCAGGCGTTTGATATCGTCCAACACGCCGCTGATCTTTTCCCAGCTCTCCTCGTCGTGCTGGAAATGGCCGCCGGCCGAATACACGGCGTGTTCCACGCAATCGTAAGCAGCCAGATGGCGTCGGTCAACGATGTCCCAAATCTCGGCGGGACGCCCATGAATGAATTCGGCGCCAAGCTCGATGGGAACCGGTGAAGCGGGATCGTGAATGGATTCGATGCGGCCGCCGATGCGGTTTCTCGCCTCCAGGCAGGCGGCGCGCAGGCCGGCGCGATCGAGGACCCGAAGGGCCGAGAGCCCGGATACTCCAGCGCCAACAATCAGCACATCCCAATCGGATACCGGCACGCCCACAGTGTCGCAGAAGCCTACCGGAGGAAGCGCTCGGACACTAAGGCGACTCAGAAAATACGTCCGATTCCAAACCAGCACTTACGATGACTGTCATCGCCGAAGCTGCCGCCCACACATAGGGGGCCGAACGCCGTTCGTGCCATCACACAAGGCGATCCATCAAAGGGCAAAGCCGAAGGTCCGTTGAAGTGTCGTAGGATCAGCATAGCCGACCCACTGCCGCAACCGGTTTTATTGCGCCATCATCGTAGAGAAGGGGAGAGTCAATGAGTGTCATAGACGACAGACGACACGAGCGAGCGGCCGTCGCGTCCGTACGCACGCTCTCCGACCATGCTTTCTCGCGAGCAGCCGGGGCGCCGCTCATTGAGGGGAATTGCGTTCGTCTCCTAAAAGACGCACGAGAGAACTATCCGGCATGGCTAGACGCCATCCGCGCGGCGAAGCGCCATATTCATTTCGAAAGCTACATCGTTCACGAAGACGACACAGGGCGGGAGTTCGCCGATGCTCTGATTGCGAAGGCGCGGGAGGGCATTCGCGTGCGCCTTATTTACGATTGGTTGGGCGGCTTCGGCAAAACGTCGCGGCGCTTCTGGAATCGTCTACGCGCCGGCGGCATCGAAGTGCGTTGTTACAATCCGCCGCGACTCGATAGTCCGTTTGGCTGGATCTCTCGCGATCATCGCAAGATGCTCGCGGTCGACGGACAGGTCGGCTTCATCTCCGGGTTGTGCATTGGCAGAATGTGGGTCGGGCAGCCGGAAAAAAATCTAGAGCCCTGGCGCGATACGGGAGTCGAGGTGCGCGGGTATGGCGTCGCGGATATTGAGCACGCCTTCGCACAAGTGTGGGCAACCATCGGCGCTGAGATCCCCGACGATGAAAAGATTCACGAAGATACGCTCACTCGCGCGGGTGACATGAGCTTACGCGTGGTGGCGACCATGCCGGCCACGGCATCCATGTTTCGCCTAGATCAACTCATCTCCGCCCTCGCGCGAAAGAGATTGTGGTTGACGGACGCGTATTATGCGGGGACAACGGCCTACGTTCAAGCTCTGAAGGCAGCGGCGACCGATGGGGTTGACGTTCGGCTGCTTCTGCCGAACGCGACCGACATTCCTATGCTCAAGCCGTTGTCGCGAGCGGGTTATCGGCCACTGCTGGAGGCTGGGGTACGCGTGTTCGAGTGGAACGGCACGATGCTGCACGCCAAAACATCCGTGGCGGACGGACGTTGGGCGCGTGTGGGCTCGACGAATCTCAACATGGCAAGCTGGCTTGGAAATTGCGAGTTGGATGCGGTGATCGAAGACCAATCGTTCGCAAAAGAAATGGAGGAAATGTACGTTCGCGATTTGGCGAACGCGACGGAAATCGTACTGGACTACAAACGGAAGGTTCGTGCGCCGGGCGAGCCTCGCCATCGCAAGTCGCGCCTGACGAGCGGCGGCGGGAGCGTAGGACGTGCGGCAGCAGGAACCATTCGCATCAGCAATACGATCGGCGCGGCGTTCACCAATCGCCGCCTCATGGAGTCGGTTGAAGCGCGTTTGATGGCAAGCGCCGGAGCCTTGCTCCTGGCGTTCGCAGCCATCTTCGTGTTCTTTCCAGGTGTCTTGGTCTATCCCGTGATCGTTATCTTTACCTGGATCGCCCTCACGCTCTTCTATCGAAGCTATAAATTGCATCGTAGCCATCGCCGGAAAATGGCGCTTGCGCGGCAGGACATGCCGCGCCCCGCCGCGGACGATCGCCAGGAGGTTAAATCGAAGTGAGATTCGATCTGAGGATACGACTGGCCGCGTTGCTTAGCTGCCTGCTGTTCGCGCCTGGATTGTGGGCGGCCGGTGGTCCATTCTCCGCCATACACAGCCAACTGGCGGGCCTGTCGCTCGATCCGGCGCAAACCTATCACGTGCGCGACGTGCGCCTGGCTCGCGGCGACATCACTATCTATTTGAACGACGGTGTTCTGTCGTTCGCCTCGCCCGTCACCGGCAAAGTTGTGGGCGCCGTCTTCTCCTGCGTGGGCACGGACACCGGCGACGCGGAGGTCCTCGTCATGCCTCCGGGTCGCGGCGAGCGCGCTTCGCTTGCCTACTACACAAAGTCGCCGAATCTCGATGAACATTTCAAGGAAGCGATCTTCTTGTTCAGCGACGATACGTTGCACGACGTGTTGCGACAGATTCAGCAAGGCGTGGTGCATACCGTTCCGGAGGAAGCGCGGAAACTCGCTCCGCAATGGAGCGAAATGCTTCGCAACATTGCCGGAGATCTGGAGGTCCCGCTCGCCGAATCGCTGCTCAACAACGACCCGCCGCAACTGGGCCTATTCTATGGGCTGATCGCCGGTCAGACGCTCCACAGATTCGACGTTATCTATCAACCGCACCTGGAGGAGTCCGTGACGGTCGGCAGCATCGTCGATCAGAACAACACTCCGATTTTCCGCGTCTGGACTAGTTTTGCGCCGCGGCGTCGCGCGCCACCGCCGCCGGACCCGTTCACGCTGTCCCATTTTCGAATCGACGCCACTATCCATCCCGATCTCAGCATGTCGGCGGTAACGGATTTCCGTGTTACGCCTCATGTCGCCGGCCGGCAAGTGCTTTCGCTCGAAATATCCAATCGGATGAGAGTGACATCGGCGAGTATCAGTGGCCAGCCGGCCGAGGTTTTTCAGCCTGAATCCATACGTGGATCGGACGAATTCGGCGTTAGTTCGTTTTTGGTGATCTCGCCGCATCCTCTGGTGACGGGAGAACCGGTACAGGTGGAAATTCAACACACGGGCTCGGTGATTCAGAACAATGGCGGCGGCGTCTTCTTTGTCGGCGCTCGCAACGTTTGGTTCCCGCACCGCCCAAACGATTCCTCTACCTTCGACCTGACGTTCCGCTGCCCGTCGAATTTACAGGTGGTATCGACCGGTAAGCTGGCGAGCGACCAGGTAATTGGAGATGTGCGCACCGTCCACCGCGTTCTAACGAGCCCAGCGGAATTCGCCGGGTTCAACCTGGGCGATTTCGAAAGCACGACTGTCGATCACGGGCCTTTCCGGATTGAGTGCTTCGCGAATCGCGCTCTGCTGGCCTCAATCGCGCGCGATGGCTCCACTAGCGGCGCGGAGCAGCGTCTTCACGAAATCAGTAATGAGACAGCGAGCTTATTGGATCAATACTCGGCGATGTGGGGACCGCTGCCGATTCACAATGTCGCGATTACGCCTATTCCCGGCACCTTCGGTCAAGGGTTCCCGGGGCTGATCTATCTCTCGACGCTAACGTACTTGAGCCGCGACGAGCGCCCGCCCCAATATCAGTCTCCTCTCATGGACATATTCTTTTCCGATCTGCTGCTTGCTCATGAAGTCGCTCATCAGTGGTGGGGCAATCTCATAACCCCCGCCGACTATCGCAGCGACTGGTTAATGGAGGCTCTTGCCAACTACTCCGCGTTGCAACTAGTGGAGCGCCGCAAGGGCCACGCCGAGTTCCAGCAAGCGATGATTCATTTCAGGGACGAACTGATTAAGCGCGATAGCTCGGGCAAACCGGTCGATTCCACGGGGCCGGTCGATCTTGGTGTTCGGCTGCTCGAATCCACGGACGCCGATGCGTGGCGCGTCATCACGTACGACAAAGGCACCTGGGTAATGCGGATGCTTTGCCGGCGCATGGGAACGGATTCCTTTGCGAAATTCTTGAAGCAAATTGTCGAGGATTATGCGGGCAAACAGCTTTCGAACGAGGATTTTCGCAAGCTCGCGAGCCGCTTTATGCCGGTGGACGATCCGGACCATACGCTCGAATTCTTTTTCGACACCTGGGTCTACGGCTCGGGTATTCCGACTCTGGCATTGAAGCCTGCGAAAGCGCAGAATGGTGAGTACGTACTGGAACAGACCGATGTTGATCCCGGTTTCGCGGCTGATGTGCCCGTCATTATCGAGGCTGCCGGCGAACCGGTAGTTGTGAAATGGATTCGCTCCAGTTCCGACGGCGCCTCGTTCCGTGTTCCCCGCGGCGCAAAAGTAACCTTGCCGGCGCCCGAAGATTTTCTGTATGTGAAGCAGGCGGAGCCGGCGCGGTTTAGAAACTCAATCTCGCATTGAATTCGAACTGCCGCGCGTCGACGCCTCCATCTCGTCCGGTGTTCGCCAATCCGTTCACAAGGCCGAAGTTGCTGCTATTGAAGTCGCCATTCGGATTGGCGAAGTGCGGCGTGTTGGTGAAGTTGATCGCCTGCGCTCGGAATTGGAGGTTAAACCGCTCCGTCAGCCTGAAGTTACGCGCCAGCGCCAGGTCCATGTTGAACAGCCCCGGTCCATGTAACAGGTAAAACGGCGAAGTGCCGAAGCGATTTCGGTCGTTTACGACATCGAAAGCCGATGTATCGAACCAGGTGCTGCCCGGGCCAACATCACCAGAAATATCAACCGATGACTTCACGATATCCGGTCGCTGTGTGTTACCCGTCGCGTTCAGGTTGCTGTTCGAGGTCCCTCCCGCATGCAGTTGAAAGACGCTTCCCGAGACTATCTTCGCCACTCCGCTGAGCTGCCAGCCGCCGAGTAACTTGGAAGAAATTCCACTGTTCGCCCATCGCTTGCCCTTGCCGAAAGGAGACTCGGCCACGAAGAGCGCCGTGAAATTGTGGCGGCGGTCTGTCGGCGCCAATCCGTTATTCAGAAAAGCAAATTCGGGCGTCTGAATGTATGGGGTGTTCTTCTCGTTGGAAACGCCCGCTACGCCGATTGTCTTAGAAAAGGTGTAGGCGAGTTGGACCTGATACCCGTTTCCAAAGCGATGGTCCAGTTTGCTCTGGAGCGCATCGTAATGAACAGTGGCAATCGGAGTGATGATCGACGTCGTCGCAATCCGGTTTTGATGAGCAGCGTCATAGAACCGCCGGCTGGCGTTGCCGCCGCACTCCGTCGTCGTAGGGCCGCCCGGAACGCAGCCGGCTGGAGCGATGGGGCTTTCGACGTTGAGGTCGAGGAAACCGAGTTGACGGATGCTTCGTGTGGCCACATAGCCGGCCTGCGCTACCCATTGGCCTGGAAGTTCTTTTTCCAGAGTGAAGTTCCAGGATTGTATGTAGCCGCGCTCCAGCTTATCTCCGACCGTTGTCAGAGCCACGTTTGGAAGCAAAGGAACCTCGCCCGACGAGGTATCCGGCAGGACCGGAAGAGGGATACCGACCGGCAGCGCCCCGCCGACAGGCGTATTTTGCAGGCTTGCGCTGTCCAGCGCCCCCGCAGCCTGGTAAGAGTCGGCGCTC
This sequence comes from Bryobacterales bacterium KBS 96, assembly GCA_000381625.1. Taxonomy (GTDB): domain Bacteria; phylum Acidobacteriota; class Terriglobia; order Bryobacterales; family Bryobacteraceae; genus KBS-96. Next base: position 1,365,830 of record KB906767.1, on the reverse strand, counting down.
ACGTATAGGGGAATCAGTACGGGATAGTTTGTGCGCAAGTCATCGGCGAGGTTGTAGGGCTCGTTGGTAATGCCATATCCGGCGCGAATCACAAACGTAGCTGTTGGACGATACGCCAAGCCGACGCGTGGCACGAACATGGTTTTACTGACCGAAACTCCGCAGTCGGTTGGTACATTCCCAACGCCGCAGAGCATCATCACGTTTTTCGCAAAGTCATAGCGCTCGAGGCCGCGGCTGCCCTCTCGTGTCGGCATCGGGTAATACTCCCAACGCACACCCAGCGTGGCTGTCAACTTGGGCGTGACCTGCCATTGATCTCCCATATAGAGGCTGTACTGATGGGTAATTGTGTGGAAGAAATCCGGAACCAAAATATTCTTCCCATAGGCCGTATTCAGACCTAGCAGAAACGTCCCAAAGTTGTTGTAGGCGTTCGTCTTTGATGCTTTGCCCCCTAGGCAATCCTTGCAAGATGTCGGTCCGCTGCCGAAATCAAATCCGCCCGCTCCCGGTTCGCTCGATCCACCCGCGTTCCATTCTGCCTGCTGGTGATTCAGGCGGAGCATGAAGATTGAGCCGCCGAAGCGAAAGGTGTGGTTGCCCCGGATCAATGTGGCGTTGCCACTCCAGTAAAACTGTGGATCGTTACGCAAATAGGGCATGTAAGTGTTATGCGTGCCCAGGTCGTCGAAGTTGCTGATGCCGAAGCGCGGCCAGCTTCCTTCGAATTTCCGCGTGCCGTTCGTTCCGGGAATCCCTAGGACATCGAGTCCCTGATTTTTGTCCAGGTCAAGCTGCTGGGAGTTCGTCACCATCCGGGTGATTCCAAAGTTGCCATCCAGCACAAAACGCGGGCTGGCTACGTAGTTGCCGGTTACGGAGACGGTGAGCGTGTGTCCGCTGCCCTGTCCCTCGTTACCGCCATAATCGCTGATAGGCGGGCCGCCCACCTCGCCGAACTGTTGCGGGTCGAGATCGTTATAGTTCAGGTAGCCGATGTGGCCGAACATGTTCAATTTGTCGGTCACATTCCAATCGATCTTCTCGTCGGTGGTGATGCGGTTGAACGCAAAGTCGGTTGCCGCAAGATAGTTGTCGCTCGGCGCCGTACTGCTGGCGCTGGGCAGAAATCGCCCGGGCGCTTTTTGCAGGAGCGACATAAGCTTTTGGGAAACGGGGCTGAGCCGACTGGTGGGAATCATATTGGCGCACGTCGGGCTGTTGCAGAGCGCATTGTAGTGCGCGATGTCGCCCGGATTGTTGCTGGCGTAAAACGGCGTTCTCCCCGTGCCATCCGGATTACCAGTCGTTGGGTCGTAAATTGTGTCTGCGTTTGCGGCGAGGCCGTTTGCGGGGTCCGAGCCTCGCAAGTCGCCCTGCATCATCGCCAGCGTTGGTATGGTGGCTACGTTAGTGGCGAACTGCCGCTGCCGTGTAAGCTCCACGTTCGAGAAAAAGAACAGCTTATTTTTCTTGATGGGCCCGCCCACGCTCCCGCCAAATTGGTTGAAGATGTCCTTCGGAACTCGCGTGATCCCGTTATTGGGATCGAAAAAGTTGTGGGCCTCGGTGTTGTTATCGAAATGATATTCGTACACATCGCCATGGAACTGGTTCGTTCCGCTCTTAATCTGTACGTTGACCGTGGAACCGCCGGCCAGCCCCTGCTCCGGATTGAAGTTACCGGTCACTGCGTTCACGACCTGGATTGCGTCCGATGACGGGATATACGCCGCGTTTTCGGGAACCCAGATATTAAACTGGCTGACACCATCGATTCGGATATCGTTTCCGTACTCGCTCGTTCCGTTTACGTTGAACTGCAGAGCGCGGGAAGGATTCGTGGGAATCGAATGCGCCGTGGTAGGAGGATTCACGCCGGGAATCGTAGTGAACAACGATTCGAAGTTATTCCCCGGCGGCAAAGGGACGTCCCGAATTGTCTCTGCCGTTATGTCGTGGTGGACGTCGGCGCGATCGGTCTGTAGCATGGGAGCGGCGCTGGTGACTTCCACCGTTTGGCTGATCTCTCCCACTTCGAGCGTAGCGTCGAAGCGGCTCACGCTGTTGAGAACGACCGGAATATGTTGTCTGGTCGAGGTCTTAAATCCGTTGGCTGTGACTTTGAGATCGTAGTCACCCGGCGAAAGCGTAGAGAGCGAGTACTGGCCGCTTGCGTCAGTCACCGCGTGGCGCGTAACTTGCGTCTGCTCCTGAACGGCTTCGATTTCAGCTCCCGCAACCCCCGCGCCCGATGGATCTTTGACGTTCCCAACCAGCGATCCGTACAAAACCTGTGCCCCTGCAGATTGCGCGAAAAGTACTAAGATTGCGCCACAGGCGCACAGAATTCCAGAGATCGATCTTACCTTACGTTCGAACATGGCACCCCTACCGTCGAATGTGTTGAAAAGCAGGACGAATTTGTAACACTCAGGAGTGATGGCGCCCGAACGCCGGAGGCGCAGACTTGCTCACGGCATCGGAGCTCAAGAAATACGACGGAAATGCCTTTCTCTTCCGACTTAAAAAAATTAAACCAGATGGAAGGCGCTTCTCACCCCCGGGGAAACAAAACCGCTCCCCTTCCCCAATGAATTAACTAAACCTTGCAACGGTAGCCATGTCAATTTCAATTACTCGACAACATCGGTCGAAACATGATACAGTTCGGCGCAGTCAAAAGACCGTAGCTTAGTTGCCGCTGTTCGATACAACATAAAAACTCATGGAACTCCGCCAGCTTCAATTGCTGCTCACCGTAATCGAGTCGAAAGGTTATGCCCCGGCCGGAAAGCTCCTAAACGTGTCACACTCGGCGATTCACCGGCAGATCCGAATGCTGGAGCAGGAACTCGACTGTCGCTTGCTGGCGCGGTCCGGGCGTACGGTGAAGGCAACTGAACCAGCGCGTCTTCTAGCCGATCTCGCCCTGAAGATCCGCCACGAAATTGCCGAGGCGCAGCGTCGGGTTAGCGATCTGAACGATCTGCGGCAGGGCCGGCTTCGTATCGGAACCAGCAGCAGTATTCTTGTTTCCTTTCTCCCGCCAGTCCTACAATGCTTCTCGAAGAGATTTCCAGCCGTCCGTCTTCATCTGATTACGGGAGTTGCCGATGACCTTATCGACGATCTGCTGGCGGGGAAGCTGGACGTGGCAATTATTTTCAACCCATCCGATCTCCCACGTCCGATACCCGAGGTAGAGTGTGACGTCCTCTATCATGAGGCGTTTGACTGGGCCGTGGGCAAGGGCCATTCTCTGGCTGAGCGGGATGAAGTCGCGCTCGCGGAACTAGCCGCCTACCCTCTGATCACTCTCCCGCCACGAAGCCATCTCCGGCGGGCGTGTGATCGCTTGTTTGCCGCGAGGGGACTTGTCCCTACCGTAATTACAGAGCTCGAAAACGAAGAAGCTATCGATAAGCTAATCGAGATCAATATGGGTTTTGCGCTTCGTTCTCGCCGGCGACCCGCCAACGCGATGATTCGCTGCTTTCGCATCCAGAACCGCACTATCCAGTGTGAAGTGGGAATAGTCCTGCAAAAGAGAAATTATGTGCCCCGCGCCGTCACTGAGTTCATCCGCATGTGCCGGGAGATAAAGATGCCTTCACATGCGTAGCACTGCGCGAGTTCGGACTACGCTTTTACGTTCCGCGACAGTACTTCATGGAGCCGGCGAGCCACAATAACGTCCTCACCGGGCTCGAGCATCCAGACGCCGACCACAATCGTATTCGCATCCGAGTGAAGTCCGCTACTCGCGTGTGTTTTGCCGGTAGCCGGGTTCAACTCGATGCTGGGCGTACCCTTCCGCAGTTCCTCGGCGACATCGATGGGAGCGATCTTGACCCGTTGCTGGTCATAGCGGAGCAGCAAATGCGGCACGTGATTGGCAACGGCCGGCACCACGATCTCCGGCTTGATTGTCGGAATGTCTTTGAGTTCGGCGGAGATGCGATCGGCTCTGCGCCGGAACTCCGTTTCCATCTGGTCGTCGGACTGGCTAAGCAGCCAGTCGATGGCTGCCACCATGCCGACGATTTGCTCTTTCGCCACTTTCATGCCGCGGCCAATGCCTTCATCAAAAGGATTGTTCGTGGCCGAAGCCGTCGCGATCAGATCTTTTCGGCCCAAGAGCAACCCGGCGTTCTGCGGTCCGCGAATGCCTTTGCCGCCTGAGAACGTCACGAGATCGAAGCCCATTTGCGTGTAGTTCCAGAGATTTGAAATGGGCGGAACATCGGCCGCGGCGTCGTTGAAGCAGGGAACGCCATGCTGGTGCGCCACGCGAATCCAATCCTCACGGCCTATCTGCCCGCCTTCGGCCGCGTTGAAAAAGTGCGCCATTACCGTGCGTTCGTTGAACGCCTTCCGGTAGTCGTCGAGGGTGTCCACTTCGACAAAACGAACGCCGCAGTTTTCGAGGGCATGATCGTAGCTGTAGCGATGGGCCTTTTGGATGATCGCCTCGTTCTTCAAATTCGGGAGTTGCATCGGTACGGCTTGAATCGGGGAATGATTCATCACGCCGATGCACGCGGCCGTGCCCAGCGTCAGACCGGAAGACGCGCCTGCCGTTACGATGGCCGATTCGCAACGCAGACGTTTTGCAAGATACTCGCCGGCTAACCGCTGCAAATCGAGCAGACGCACCGGATGCTTGGCGGCGAGCGCCACGGCGGCCTGCACGGAAGGCGGCATTGTCGATGCAGTCAGAATTGTGTAGGTGCCGGCGGCGTTGATGATCTTCGTGACGCCAAGCTTGTCGTAGTAATCTTCGCCTTCCACGTGCTTGTTCCCGTGTGATTGTGTCGCCGCCATGGCGGGCCGGATCTGGCTAGCGATTCCCGCGGCGGCCAGCGCCTTTTTCGCCCGGCCGAACACCTCGCGCCGCGTTGTCACATTTTCCATATAGATCTCCTGCTCCGCTGATTTAGTTTCTCAAATACGGTACGAATCCATGCACCTTTGTTGCTATCCGGTATACCGATGTGCCGGCAGTTATGTAGAGAGTACTATAGTCCTTTTCGCCCCAGGTCAGGTTCGCGGGTTGCTGCGGGAGCGCAATCGTTCCCAGATGTTTTCCGTTCGCATCCCAGATCCAGATTCCTTTCGATCCCACCACGAACAGGTTTCCCGATTCATCCACTTTCATGCCGTCCGGAACGCCTCCGGGCTCCTTCTCTTCTCCGAAGATACGTTCATTGCTCACGGCGCCATCGGCCAAAAAGTCGAAAACTCGAATATTCTTTTGCTCGCTATCATCCACATACAACCGCTTCCCGTCAGGCGAGAACGCAAGCCCGTTCGGCTGCGACATATCCTTGACCAGCAGTTTGATATTGCCCCTGGCATCCAGCCGGTACACTCCCTGAAATGGGATTTCCTGCTTCTGACCCTTGGGGAGGTCGAGCGTGGGATCGGTGAAATAGATTGCGCCGTCCGGTCCCATCACTACGTCATTGGGGCTGTTAAAGCGATGGCCCTGATAACGATCGGCGAGGACCGTGTACTTGCCATTTGGATCGATCCGGATGATGGCGCGAAGCACGCTGGCGCAATCGAGCAGGCGGAGATGCGAGTCGAAGGTGTTGCCGTCCGGATCGCCCAGTTCAATCAACGTTTCCTTTCGGCCGTCGAGATAAACGCGAAAGATCTTATTCAGGCTCTCGTCGCTCACATAGAGCAGCCCCGCCGGATCCCAGACCGGGCCTTCCGTAAAGCCGAATCCATCGGCGACGGTGGTGAGTTCCGCGTCGTGATCGATAAAATTCCAGAACTGCGGCATGAGCGCCATCAGTTCGAATTTCCGCGGAGCGCGGCTGCCATTTTGGAAACCGACCAGGAGGAGGCAAGCGCACGCAAGCCCGGTCGCGGCCAGCCAAAACCGTTTCGCTCTGGGCAACCATTTCATAGGCTCAAAAATCGTCGTCGGGATCGGGCCGGGCGGGTTGGCTTTTGGCATTTACAATGAGGTAGCTCACAAGGTCATCGAGATTGGAGGCGCTGAGCGTCGAACCATAATTGTCCGGCATCAGCGGCTTTGCCTGACGCTCTACACGCGCAATATTCGACTTGTCGAAAAAGTGAAACGTCCCGTCCATCGATTGCAACTGAAGCGAGAAGTTGTCCTCGTTGCGCACCATGCCCTGGTACTTCCGGCCGTCGCGAGCGGTCACAATCACCGGATTCCGGCTTGGCTCCGCGTTCTTAGCGGGATCGACGATCGCATTTCGAATCTGGGCAGCCGAGTGGTTGGCGCCATAACTCGACAGATCTGTCCCAATAAACCCGCCGCGGCCATTCATCATATGACAATCCGAGCACTTCGCGCTCGCGAAAAGCGCGCGCCCGCTTTCCGGGTTGCCGGGCACGGGGTGAGAAGCGACTTTGCCTCCGAGAGCTCGTAAATACTCGACAACCGCCGCGATCTGATCCTGTTTCAGCGACGTTCCAAACGCGGGCATTCCGGCGGACGGAATGCCCCTGGCGACGATCTGCACGATGTCGGAATCGGCTAGCTGCTGTATTTTTTGACTGGTCGCGATGTTGGGAGCATGCTCGCCGCCCCGGCCGTCCAATCCGTGGCATCCCGCGCAGGTGGAACTGAAGATCTGCTGGCCCGTTCGAGCCGAATTAACCTGCTGAGATCGCAATAAAGGCGCCGCCGCGGCAACCACGAATATCCCCAGCAGCATAGACTTGATTGAAGTCACGATGTATCCTACATCGAAAAGCTCAAGTGTATCAGCGAAGCAAAAATCGGTGTATTAGGTTTCCAAGCAAGGCAAGCCAGCGCCTTCTGCGCGTGGCCGCGGTCGGCGCGTTCGCGTTCTGCGCAATTGCGATACGCGGCAGCGGCGGCGATGCCGTATCGGTGTGTGTGAATGTGAAGCCGGCAGACCTTCTTGTTCGGCCCACGGCTGCCAATTGGCTTTCTTACAACGGCGATTACACCGGCCGCCGTTACAGCGGCCTTACGCAACTCAATCCGGTAAATGTCGCGCAATTGAGGGCGCAGTGGGTATTTCATTCGCCGAACTCCAACCATCTGGAAGGAACTCCGGTGGTAGTTGACGGATTGATGTTGATGACGTCGGCTAACGATGCATTTGCTCTCGATGCGCGCACCGGCCGTTTGGTATGGCATTACTCGCGGCCCGTTACAGAAGGATTGGTTGACGATGCCTCGTCGCATCACAACCGCGGTGTGGGCGTGTGGGGATCGCGCGTGTATATGCAGACCGACAATGCCCACTTGCTTTGCCTGGATGCGCGTTCGGGGCATTTGCTCTGGGATGTGGCTTATGCGCAGGGAAACAAGAACTACGGTGCGACCGGAGCCCCGCTCGTTGTCAAGGATAAAATTCTGGTGGGCACTTCGGGCGGTGATGATGGCGTGCGCGGGTTTGTCGCTGCGTTTGACGCCATGACGGGTAAAGAGGAATGGCGATTCTGGACGATTCCCGGTCCAGGCGAATTCGGCAATGCAAGCTGGCCCGGCGACATGTACCTGCATGGCGGCGCTACTACGTGGATGCCTGGTACATACGATCCCGAACTGAACACTGTTTATTGGGGTACCAGCAACCCTTCTCCGGATTTCGATGGATCAGTCCGGCCCGGCGATGACCTGTACGCGAATTGCGTCCTGGCCCTGGATGCCGACACCGGAAAATTGAAATGGCATTTCCAGTTCACGCCGCACGACCTCTTCGATTACGATGCCTCCGAAACTGCGGTTCTCCTTGATGCGATGTACAAAGGAGTGCGTCGAAAGCTATTGGTTGAAGCGAATCGCAACGGCTTCTTGTACGTCCTCGATCGCGCCAATGGGAAATTTCTTTCGGCCGTTCCTTTTGTCAAAAAGCTGAATTGGGCAAAAGGCATCGACTCGAACGGACGGCCCATACGCACGGGCGTAATGCCGACGGCGAACGGAACCGTGGTTTGCCCCGATATGACGGGCGCTACGAACTGGTTCTCTCCTTCTTACAATCCTTCCACCGGGCTGCTCTACTTCATGGCCCTTGAAAACTGCCATATTTATTTTTTGAAACCGGAAGAATTTTCAGAAGGAAAGCAATGGTACGCGACCGGGGTGAAACGACTGCCGGGCGGGCAAGGGCAGAAAATTCTGCTCGCCTACAACGTGGAGACGGGCAGATTCGGATGGCGCTATCCGCAAGCCGGGGAAGGGCATTCCTGGGGCGGCACAATGACGACGGCCGGCGGGTTGGTATTCTTCGGCAACGATGCAGAAGCGTTCGAAGCAGCGGACGCGGCGACCGGCAAATCGCTCTGGCACTTCAATACGGGCCAGTCCATGCACGCCTCGCCGATGAGTTACGCGGTAAACGGAAAGCAGTATGTGGCCATTGCGTCCGGCAGTGATCTGTTCACGTTCGCGTTACCGTGAAGTTGCCTTCTCCCAGGCCCGGAGTTACAACAAAGAAGGTAGGTAATGGCATTGAAATACAGTTTGAATCGCAGAAAGTTTATGGGCGCGACCGGAGTCCTCGCCGCCGGGGCGTTGAGTGGGCCGGAGTTAGCCGGTTCGCCGATGGGCGGCAGGCACCCGGGGGCGCTTTCCGGTTTTGGATCTTCGGGAGATGTCTACAAAGAGCTTGGCGTCACGACCGTCATTAATGGGCAGGGCACCATGACGGTGTTGGGCGGTTCATTGATCCGGCCCGAGGTGGAAGCCGTGATGGCGCAGGCGGCCCGGCATTTTGTCAGCATTCCCGATCTCGAGGTGGCCGCCGGAAACAAGATTGCGCAGATGCTGAAGCTTCCCGACGGATATACGGTGATGGTGACTTCAGGGGCTGCTGGAGCGCTTCAATCGGGGCTTGCCGGAATTCTTACCAGAGATAATCCGGACTTCATCAAGCAATTGCCCGACCTGACCGGCATGAAGTCGGAAGTGATCATCCAGAAATCGCACCGCTATCCGTTCGATCATCAGCTTCGCGCGACCGGCGTGAAACTGGTGGAAGTCGAAACGCGAGACGACGTTCAGAAGGCCATCTGCGATCGTACCGCGATGATGCATTTCTCAAACTTTGCGAACGCCGAGGGGCAGATCAAAGTGGACGAGTGGCTGAAGATCGCCAAGCAACATAATATTCCGGCTTTCAACGATGCCGCCGCCGACACGCCTCCGGTCTCGCATCTGTGGGATTACGCCAACATGGGCTACGATCTGGTGGCCTTCAGCGGCGGCAAAGCGATTCGCGGCCCGCAATGCGCCGGCCTGCTGCTGGGCCGCAAAGATCTGGTGTCGTACGCGCTCTTGAACAATAGCCCGTATGAGGACACGCTGGGTCGAGGACAGAAGATCGGCAAAGAAGAGATCGCGGGTATGGTGAAGGCGCTGGAACTCTACCTGAACGAAGATCATGACGCTCTGGCGAAAGAGTGGTCGCGCCGGTTGAACGTTGTATCGGATGCGATCAAGCGGGTGCCCGGCGTTACTACCTCGTTCTTCGAGCCCGACATCGCAAACCATGTGCCGACCATGAAGATTGCGTGGGATCCGAAACGAGTTGACATCACACCGCGCGATGCATCGAAAGCGTTGATGGATTCCAAGCCGTCGATTGTTTTGGGCGGGAGTCACGATGGACTCGAAATGACCGCGTTCATGCTGAAGCCCGGCGAGGACAAGATCATCGCCGAACGGCTAACGGCGATTCTGAAGGACCATGTCGCGTCGTAACTGGCGCGTTCTCGTTGTGCCGGCGGCAATTGCCCTGGCGATCGTTCTGCCTGCATTCGGCCAGGAGCCATGTTCGGTCCAGCAGCCAACGGCATCGTTCACGATCCGGCACGTTAAAGGTAACCCGGCGCTTAGCCTCAATCGTAATTCGTCAGTCTGGAAACATGCGGCATCCCAATCGATGTATAAGGATTGCAGCCGGCAGATCGACTACCCGCATCTGAAGAGCGAAATCCGGGCGTTCTGGACGGACACCGATCTCTACTTGCTGTTCCGCTGCCCGTACACCGTTCTGAATTTATTCCTGCCGGCGAGCAACAACGGTCCGCGCGTCGGGTTATGGGACAGAGACGTCGTCGAAATGTTCCTCGGCGACGACTGGACCAATATCCGGCATTATCGTGAATTCGAGATTGCGCCGACAGGCGATTGGATCGACCTCGCAATCGATCTGGATCACAAGAGCTATGACCATAACTGGCGGTCAGGCTGGCATACGATGGCGCGCATCGACGAGGCGAATAAGATCTGGTATGCGGCGGCGCGTATTCCGCTCTCGGCGGTCAGCACAAAGCCCGTGCAGGACGGCACAAAATGGCGAATGAATCTTTACCGGATCGACGGTTTGGGCGCAGATCCGCAGAGGCATTTTCTCTGCTGGCAGCCGACTTGTGTGCAGAATCGCGATCCGAACCACGTACCGGAACATTTCGGAACATTGGTGTTCAAAAAGTGAGCCAGAGAGTGCAAGATGAGGACTGCGTATCCGCGGCGTCCTAATCCACTAGCACCTGGCCCGCAAACTCCGGCACAATAGGCAAAGTACGCGGCAGAAGGCGGCGCGAGCACAGCACGAACATTACGGTGAGCGCCAACGAGAACGCTCCCAGCTTGATTTCATCCGCCACGCGTGTGCGCGGCAAAATCACCCACAGCAATCCAAGCAAACCTTGCGCGGGAGCGGCGATCCAAACCGCACTGTAAAAATAGCGGCGTTCATCGCCCTCTTTCCGGGTGGAAGGCTTTACCCGCGGGAGGAGGCCAATAGCGCCCACTAGCCAGATCAGTCCAGCCACGGGGAAGTAACCGGCCGAATAAATTTGCTGAAGATGCCACTTGCCCGTAAAGACCGCATCCGCCAAGCCAATCCAGTTCAGTAGAGCATACGCGATGAGTTCGCCCCAGGCAAGGGTGTAACAGATGCGGCGGTAGAGGGGATTAGGCCGGTCCTCGTTGAAATGGATGATATAGGGTTTCGGCTCGACGCCCGGAAGCTGGCCGGCGAGTCCGGCGACGCCTGTCGCCATCACAACCGCCCCTAGCCAGATGGCCATCGTCGACGAAAACCCGTGCGCGAAAAGCCGAAAAATGAGCGGACCCGGGGCGAGAAAGAATACCGCGATCCAAATCGGCCAATGCGCAAAACGGTAATGCACTTTATTTCGTGCGCGAAACTTAGGCGGGCGTGCGAACTTTTCCATCGAGCCTAATTCCCAAGCGCTCATCCGTTGAGCCGCCACACGATTTGTCCCCGCACGATTGTTGCGACTTGGCCGCCTCTGAACTTGTGGCCATGGAACGGAGAGTTGCGGCTCTTCGAAGGGGAGCGGGCGACGTCATAGGTCCACTCGTGTTCCAATCCGAAGATCGTCAAATCCGCTGCAGCGCCGCGCTTCAACGTGCCGCGCCGAAGGGAAAGAATACGCGCCGGATTTTCGGTGAACAGTGACACCATATGTGCCAAACCGATGCGGCCGCTATGGTAAAGCCGTTCCAAAGCAAGCCCAATCGCCGTTTCAAAGCCCAGGATGCCAAACGGGCAGCGCTCAAACTCCTGCATTTTTTCATCGCCTGGGTGGGGGGCATGATCCGTGGCGATGGCGTCAATCGTGCCGTTCGCAAGTCCGTCGACAATCGCACCAACGTCGCTCTCGTCGCGCAGCGGAGGCTTCATCTTGTAGTTGCTGTCATACGGCGGCATGTCGTTATTGGTGAGGGCGAAATGATGCGGCGTCGCTTCCGCCGTGACGGACAACCCTTTCGATTTAGCGAAGGCCACCATTTGCATGGCGTTCCGTGAGGAAATATGCGCGACGTGATACCGGGCTCCGGTCAGTTCAGCCAATAGAATGTCGCGCGCCACCATGACGTCTTCCGAGGCGCGCGGAATGCCACGCAGTCCAAGGCGCGTCGATTGTATGCCTTCGTGCATATCGCCGCCCGCGCTTAAGTGTAAATCTTCGCAATGCTGAATGACAGGCAGATTGGAGGACCGCGCAAACTCCATGGCCCGGCGGATCACCCGTGCATTCATCACGGGTTTGCCGTCGTCCGAGATCGCGACAATGCCGGCTTCTTTCATGGAGGCAATGGCCGCCAGTTCTTCCCCGGCGCTGTTCTTAGTGATTGCGCCAATCGGGTAAACGTTCACCACGGCGCGTTCGCGAGCGCGCTCGAGAATGAAATGCGTGACGGTGGCGTTGTCGTTTACCGGTTGGGTATTCGGCATGCAGCAGATGGAGGTGAAGCCACCCGCCGCCGCGGAGCGCGAGCCGGTTTCGATGGTTTCGGAATGTTCGAACCCAGGCTCACGCAGGTGTACGTGCATGTCGATGAAACCTGGCGCGACAATTAGTCCGGACGCATCGAAGACTTCGCTGCCGGTCGCGTCGATGTTTTCGCCGATATCACGAACCGAACCATCCTCGATGGCCACATCGGCCGCCCGGTCGATGTTCTGCGATGGATCGATGACACGGCCGCCCTTGACGACAAGTCTGCTCATGGGGCCAGCACCTTCTCCAAAACCGCCATGCGCACCGCAATGCCATTTTCCACTTGGTTAAGAATGGCCGAACGCTGCGAGTCGGCGACTTCCGATGAAATTTCCCGGCCGCGGTTGATGGGGCCGGGATGCATCACGATGACATTGGGTTTGGCGAGCTGTACATGTTCCGGCCGCAATCCGAAAAATTGAAAGTATTCGTTAGATGGAAAGGACGCTTCGTTCTGCCGCTCCAGTTGAACGCGCAACATCATGATTACGTCGGCGTCCCGGATCGCCTTACGCATGTCGGTCGTCAGTTCAACGCCCGGCGCAATTGCAGCCATGTCGCGCGGCAGCAGCGAAGCAGGACCGCAAAGCACGATGCTCACGCCGAATTTCGAGAGCAGATAAATGTTCGAGCGGGCCACGCGGCTATGCGCAATGTCGCCAATGATCGCTATCCGTAATCCTTCGAGCGTCGCGCGGCGGTCGAGGATGGTGCGTGCATCGAGCAGCGCTTGCGTCGGATGCTCATGCGTGCCGTCGCCGGCATTCACAATCGGGATCGGCAGGTAACGCGAAAGAAATTGAGGAGCGCCCGAAGCCGAATGACGCATCACGATTGCGTCGGGCCGCATCGCGCCCAGCGTGTTCAGTGTATCGACTAGGGATTCGCCTTTCGAAACGCTCGATCCGGATGCGGTGATCGACAGAGTATCCGCTCCTAGCCGTTTCGCCGCAATCTCAAAGCTTGTTCGTGTCCGCGTGGAGGCTTCAAAAAAAACGTTCACGATCATGCGGCCGCGCAGAGTGTCGAATCGTTTGAACGACTGGCGCGGCGGCGGTTGGAAATCGCGAGCACGGGAAAGAATCTCTTCGATTTCTCCACGGGAAAGCTCCGCGATCCCCAGCAGCCCTTTCTGCATGCACTCCCTCAAAGCACCGCGCCGGCTTGCGCCGGCTCATCGATCCTTTCGACCAGCAGAACCTTTTCCGTGTTGTCGATTTCCGTGAGCTTCACTTCAATAATCTCGTTCGCCGCTGTCTGCACCATCCGGCCTACATAGCGGGCTTCAATCGGCAGTTCACGCCAGCCGCGGTCGATGAGGGCCAGCAGTTGCACGCGCGACGGACGGCCATGGTGGAATAATCCATCGAGCGCCGCGCGGATAGTGCGGCCGGTGTAAAGCACGTCGTCCATCAGCACGATGTCTTTGCCTGTCACTGGAAAAGGAATCTCGGTCGCGTTTAAAACAGGCTTCTCGCCGATGGTTGACAGGTCGTCGCGATACAGCGTGATGTCCAGAATACCGACTGGAATCTCCAGCCCTTCCAATTGTTTGATTTTGGCGGCAAGTCTGTGCGCCAGAGGCGCGCCGCGGCGCCGGATGCCGATAAAAGCGAGCTTTTCAAGATCGTCGGTCTTCTCGAGAATTTCGTGAGCCAGCCGCACCAGCGTGCGGTCGATCTCCGAGGCGCTCATTAACTGCTTTTTTTCGCGAACAACGATGGCCATGAAAGTGAAAAGTACTTCCGACACGCCAGATTAGCACGTCGCTCGGTGCGGTCCTCTTAATCCTTTAGCCGGCCGCGTATCTTCTTTGCGAGCTTTTCGATCTCTTCGGTTTTTCTCACCGCGGTAACCGGCACGATGTAGTTGCCGGCCTTCTGTAACTCGTCGCGCAGTTGCTCGGAAAGGGTGACGAGTTGCGATGCCTCCGCCAGCGCCTTCTTATGCTCGTCCTGCGCAATGGCATTGTTTCGCGACTTTCCGTTGGGCAATCTGGCCTCTTTATTGTCTCGATTGGCCGGTGGCATCAGCGGCGGTTCGCCGTTCGGAGGAAGAGTCTGGTCCTGCGGCCGCGAAATGAGAAACCCACCGGAAAGGACGCTGAAGGCGAAGAAACGACGTGCCATCCGCATACGGTTGTTATCATAAGCCACAAAACGATGCATTTCAGAATAGGCGGCAAAGGAGCCGCGTGATGGATATCGGTGTCGGCATAGTGGGACTGGGAAACGTCGGTTCGGGCACGCTCCAGATCCTCATCGAAAATGCGCGGCAGATCCGCGAAAAACTCGGGTTTGCGCTTTCCGTAAGAGCGGTTTGCGCTCGAAACGTCGCCAATAAAGACCTGCCGCCGCTCCCGGACGATGTGCTGCGCACTACGAATTGGCGTGAAGTCTTGCGGCATCCGGAAATCGACGTCATCGTGGAAGTAGTCGGTGGGACCGGTATGGCCGCCGAACTGATCGAAGCCGCGATGCGGGCGGGGAAGTCCGTCGTCACCGCGAATAAAGAACTTATGGCGATTCGCGGCGCCGAACTTTGGGCCGCCGCCAACGCCGCTGGAGTCAACCTGGCAATGGAGGCGAGCGTTGCAGGCGGCATTCCTATCCACACGGTTCTGCGTGAAGGCATTGCGGGCGACAGAGTCACCGGGCTTTTTGGAATTCTGAACGGCACCAGCAATTACATCCTGACGGAGATTGAGAAGCGCAGTTGTTCGTTCGAATCCATTCTGTCCGAAGCGCAGCGCCTCGGGTATGCCGAAGCCGATCCAACGGCCGATGTCGAAGGTTTTGATGCAAGGTCGAAGCTTGCTCTGCTTGCGGCATTAGCTTTCGGTGAAAAATTGACTCCTGCGGACATTTACACGGAGGGTATCCGCCGTATTCTTCCAGTCGACTTCCAGTACGCGCATCAATTGAAGCAGACCATCCGGCTGCTGTGTTCGGCGCGTCAGACCGCCGAGGGACTGCTTCTCTCGGTGCGGCCATCCTTGATCCCGCAGTCCGCCATTCTGTCGCACGTCTCGGGATCGTATAACGCGATCTGGGTGCGCGGCGCCTACGGAGAAGACACGTTTTACTACGGGCGCGGCGCCGGGCCACGTCCCACCGGCGTCGCCGTGGTTAGCGATCTGATGCGGGTCGCCCGCGAAATCCGGTTCGGCAGTCCCGATCGCGTCAGCCCGTTCGCGCACGAACGGCTCGGAGAATACAAACCGCTTCCCGTCACGGCATTCGAATCGCCTTATTATCTGCGCTTCCGGGTTGAGGATCGTCCCGGCATTATCGCAGCGCTTGCCGGAGTGCTGGCGAAGCATAAGATCAGCCTGGATGCCGTTCTTCAACTGCCTGCCGAAAATTGGCGCGACCTCCCCTTCGTCATCACGACGGAACCGGCTTCGGAACACTCCGTCCGCGCCGCCTTGCACGAAATAAGCGATGCGGATTTTCTCATTGAATCGCCGCTCGCCATGCCAATGGAACGCGGTTTCTAATAGCCGCCGGCAACGCGCGCCGGAATAATTCCTAGTTTTGCCGGGATGATTTTCGGGCGGAAACTGAATGAGTGGCCGATCAAGACAGAGTTGTCGTGGTCACCGGCGCATCGGCGGGCGTGGGACGCGCCGTGGTCAACGAGTTCGCGCGCCAGGGGGCGCACATTGGACTGATTGCGCGTGGACGCGACCGTTTAGACGCAGCTAAGCGCGAGGTTGAAGAAGCGGGCGGTAAGGCGCTCGTGCTGCTGGCGGATGTAGCGGATGCGAAGCAGGTGGACGAGGCGGCCGAACGGGTCGAGCAAGAGTTGGGGCCTATCGATGTTTGGGTCAACGTTGCGATGACGACCATCTTCGCGCCATTTCTCGAGATCACACCGGATGAGTTCAAGCGCGCCACGGAAGTCACGTACCTCGGGCAAGTCTACGGAACCATGGCCGCGTTGAAACGCATGCACGCGCGCAAGCGCGGCGTGATCGTACAGGTAGGCTCGGCGCTGGCTTATCGTTCCATCCCGCTGCAATCTCCTTATTGCGGCGCGAAACACGCCATCATCGGGTTCACGGACTCGATCCGCTCAGAGCTTATTCACGACAAAAGCAACGTGCATATTACCGCCGTGATGCTGCCGGCAATGAACACGCCGCAGTTCAGTTGGTGCCGCACGCGGCTTCCACGCCATCCTCAACCAGTGCCCCCGATTTTTCAGCCGGAAGTGGCGGCACGAGCAATCGTATGGGCCGCGAGCCACAAGCGGCGCGAAGTGTATGTTGGTTGGCCCACCGTGGAAGCGATCTACGCCCAGCAAATCGCCCCATCCTTTGCCGACCGTTATCTGGCAAAACATGCCTACGACGCTCAGCAAACGCCGGAACCGGTTTCACCCGATCGTCCCGACAATTTATTCGAACCGGCGCCAAGTGAGTATTCCGCTCACGGCATTTTCGACAAGCGCGCCAAGAGTTATAGCGCGCAGAGCTTGCTGAATCTTGACTTGATCAATCTTACGGCCCATCGCGGTCTAATCGCCTCCGCGGCCATGATATTGGCCGGTCTCGCTTTCGCAGGACTTAAAAGGCGAAGCTGATTGGGAAGTAATCTGATTAAGCCGTCAGTTCGGTCCTCCCCATCGGTAGCAATAGGATCAACAGCTAACCAAACACCGGAAAGAGATGACGCAAATACTCACGCACGGAATCGGCGGATCGGGTTTCCGTGATTAGACCGATGTAGCCATCCGGACGGACGAGGACAAGCGCGCCGGCCTCAACGTCATAAGCGCGGTGGGCGTGATTCTCGATATCGACGATGGCGCCATTCTCCGCGGGATGGCCGGGACGGATGACGGAGTGCGTGCTTACGCCCGTTCCATAACGCTGTTCGATCTCTGAAGTAAGCGCGTCAACCGGGCGATCGAAAGCAAGCAACGTGAAGTGGGGCCCACGGAAAACATCGAACAGACGGATGGGAACTCCAGCGGCGGTTTGGCAGGGCGCATCCGGGGCGCGATCCCCCGCTTGAACGCTGCCCGGCGATGTGCGCTCCTCGCGCGCGAGAGAACTGCCGCGGTAATTGATGCCGAGCTGCAATGTTTCAGGCCCGCGGCGGGGGTCCTTTACCTCGCGATGAAGACTATCGCGATGCAGCTTCGAGGTTACGTCTAGCATCCGGGCGGCAACCGGCAGCCATTCCTCTTCGTATGTATCGAGCAGATCGTCGGGCGCCCCGTCCAGCGCTTGACCGAGCTTCCAACCTAGGTTGTAAGCATCCTGAATACCAGTGTTCATACCTTGACCACCGGCGGGTGAATGGACGTGCGCTGCGTCTCCCGCCAGGAAAACCTGGCCCACTCGATAACGATCCACCATGCGCACGTTGGCGCGGTACAGCGATAACCACGTGGCATCGCGCAGCCGGATGCCGAGACCTCCCGTGCGTTCGTCAACTATCTGCTGGAAACGCTCCAGTGAAGATTCGTCCGAATCGTCGGGCCCGATCTGAGCCTGGAATTGAAACACGTCCGTGCCGGGTAACGGGCAGAGCGCTACCCAGCCAAGTTTGGCGTTCTGCCACGAATGCCAATGTTCGCGATCGAGACCATCCACGCGGACGTCGCCGACCAGCATTCGCTCGCTCGCCCAACTCTCGCTCTCGAAGTCAACGCCGAGAACTCCGCGAATGAAACTGCGGCCACCGTCCGCTCCGATCATGAACCGGGCGGTAAGCTGTTCAACACCCCCTGAATGGTCGAGCGTAGCGGTGATGCTCTCACCATCCTGCTCGAAGCCGATCAACTCAGTCGCCAGTTCAACATGACCGCTGTAGTCGGCAAGCCGGTTTCGCAGGATCTCTTCAACGCGCCACTGCGGAATGATCAAAGAACTTGCATAAGGGATATCCGGCGTCGGGTGGCGGCCTTCGTGCATGTCACGATCGCCGAGAACTTTGGAGCCGTCGTAGCCACGAAAAGGCAAGTGAAAGCGGCCGCTGGCGAGGACTTTGTCGACGATTCCAAAGTCATCCAAAACTTCCATGCTGCGAGGTTGCAGGCCCTTCCCGCGTGAGCCGGTGAAGTAGTTCGCGGTCTTATCAACGATTCTGAACGAAATTCCGCGACGCGCCAGATCACAAGCCAGCGTGAGACCGGTTGGCCCTGCTCCCACGATGAGGACAGGGGTATTCACTCGTTTGTCCACGGTCAAGTCTAACTCGCAAGCTTACGGGTCTGTTCAAGAACCGCCATGAATGTCGGCGGTCTAAATCTGCTTCTTGACCCAATTAATCAGGCCGCCGGCCATTAATGCGTCTGCTTGGCGCGGAGAAAGCGTAAGGCGACCTTCGAACGTGCGTTTGCGATTGCGATTCTCAATTGAGACGCGGCCCTGCCGCAATTCCCGATGAAGGTCAGTCAACACCAGAACCTCGCCACTCTCGACCTGATCGTAGTCCGCTGGATCGGCGAATTCAAGCGGCAGGATTCCAAAATTGATCAGATTCTGCCGGTGGATGCGGGCAAACCCGCGAGCAAGCACGACGCGAAGGCCGAGATAGCGCGGCGCGAGCGCGGCATGTTCACGGCTCGACCCTTGCCCATAGTTGCTGCCTCCTACGACAGCATGACCGTCGGCGCCCGCCAGCGCTTTTGCTCTCTGGCTGTAGGTCTGGTCCACCATGTCGAAGGCGAATTCGGCGATTTTAGGAATGTTACTCCGGTAAGGCAACACTCTCGCCCCGGCCGGCATGATTGCGTCTGTCGAGATGTTGTCCCCTACCTTGAGAAGCACCTGCAATTCGAGGCGGTCGGGGAGGCTGTCGAACGTCGGGAGCGAGGCGACGTTTGGACCTTTTTCTAACGTCACGTTACGCGCTTCCTCGCGGGATAGGGGAGGAACTAGCATCTGGCGATTCAGGATCGGCTGCTCCGGGTCCGCAACATGCGGATACGGCATATTGAGATCGCGCGGATCGGTGATCACGCCCTTCAGAGCCGAAGCAGCAGCCGTCTCCGGACTTACCAGACAGACCTTATCTTCGCGTGTGCCGGAGCGGCCCGGAAAATTTCTCGGAACCGTGCGCAAACTGATTTTCCCGGTGGCGGGCGCTTGGCCCATTCCAATGCAGCCGTTGCAGCCTGCCTGATGAATGCGGGCGCCTGCCTGGATCAGGTTCAGTAAATGGCCGTCGCGAACCAGATTCTCGAGAATCTGCCGTGATGTCGGGTTCACATCGAAAGAGACACGATCGTCAATTCGCTTGCCTTTGACGATCTCGGCCGCCACCGCGAAATCCCGGTAACCGGGATTCGCGGATGAACCCACATAACCCTGATAAATCTCCTGACCCGCCGCTTCGCGCACCGGTATTACGTTTCCTGGGCTCGAAGGCATCGCGATCAGCGGCTCGAGGCCGGAAAGATCAATTTCGTTGTGGAGATCGTAATCGGCGTCCGCGTCGGCGGTCAGTTCCATCCAATCCGCTTCGCGATTCTGCGACTTCAGGAAGCGCCGCACTTCCGCATCGGCAGGAAAAACCGTGCTGGTTGCTCCCAGTTCCGCGCCCATGTTAGCGATCACGTGGCGATCCATGGCGGAAAGTCCGGCAAGGCCCGGTCCGTAATATTCGATAACGCAGCCGATACCGCCGCTGACGTCATGACGCCGCAGCATTTCCAGAATGACGTCTTTCGCACTGACCCAGTCCGGGAGTGTCCCGGTTAGCCGAATGCCCCATATTTTGGGCATATTGATATAGAACGGCTGACCTGCCATGGCCATAGCGACATCGAGTCCGCCGGCGCCAATCGCCAACATGCCGATGGCCCCAGCGGCCGGCGTGTGGCTATCGGAGCCTAGCAACGTCTTGCCCGGCTTCCCAAATCGCTCCTGATGGACCGGATGGCTGACCCCATTTCCTGCCGGGCTATACCAAATGCCGAAGCGACGGCAGGCGCTACGGAGGAACAAGTGATCGTCGGCGTTCTTGAAATCCTCCTGTACGAGGTTATGGTCGACGTATTGCGCCGAGAGTTCGGTACGAACGCGGTCAAGATCCATCGCCTCCAGTTCGAGCATCACCAGCGTGCCGGTGGCGTCTTGTGTCAACGTTTGATCGATGCGGAGGCCGATAGGGCGGCCGGGCATCATCTCGCCTTCGGCCAGGTGCGAGCGAATGAGTTTCCGCGCGACGTTCGATCCCATAACATCCCTCTTTCTTTTCCCGACAGCGGAGTGGGCCCTGCCGAGCCTGAATTTCTCGCGAAGACCGTACTTCTTATTGTTCCGCTTCCGTCTGCCTGAACAGCGCAAGCGAGCGCGCAATCATCTCGTACACATCTCCGCAATCCAGGTGCTTCGGTTCCGTATTGAAGGAACGCGTGTCGATCGCAAGCTCCCAGTGTTTGCCAGCCGGACAATCCGGCAATTGAAAGGCGACCGCTTCGGTGTGCGAGTTGAGGCATAGCAGAAAGGTGTCGTCCGTAATCGGCTCGCCGCTGCGGTCAACGTCACGGAGCGTCTTGCCGCTGAGTTGCAGGCCCAGGCATCGTGCCCACCCCGCGCACCATTCCTCGTCGGTCATTACCTTTCCGTCCGGACGGAACCACGTAATGTCCCTTACACTTTCGCCGTTTACGTCTTCAGGCCCAACCGCCGCCGGCGTGATCTGGCGGTCCTGAAAAAATTTGCGCCGGTGAAGATTCGGGTGCGACAGCCGGATTTGAATTACTTTCCGAGTAAACTCAAGCAGTTGTTTATCGCGATCGCTGAGAGTCCAATTGACCCAGGTGATTTCGTTGTCTTGAGCGTAGGCATTGTTATTACCTTTCTGCGTGCGACCGATCTCATCGCCACCACAGATCATCGGAACTCCTTGCGACAGCAGCAGAGTTCCTAAAAGGTTGCGCTTCTGCCGCTCGCGAACTTCGACGATTTCCTGGTCCTCGGTTGGCCCCTCCACTCCGTAGTTATACGAGTAGTTCTCGTTCGACCCGTCGTGATTCTCCTCCCCGTTCGCTTCGTTGTGCTTATCGTTGTAGCTGACGAGATCGTTGAGGGTAAATCCGTCGTGAGCCGTAATGAAGTTGATGCTGGCCGACGGCCGCCGCCCATCCCGTTCGTATAAATCGCTGCTGCCGGTGAGGCGATACCCCAGATTGGCAAGCTGCCCTTCATCACCTCGCCAATAGCGCCGCACCGAATCCCGGTATTTGCCATTCCACTCGGCCCATAATGCGGGAAACTGGCCCACCTGGTACCCGCCTTCGCCGACATCCCATGGCTCGGCGATCAGTTTTATTTTGCTGAGAACGGGATCCTGGTGAATGACGTCAAAAAATGCCGACAATCGGTCGACATCGTGAAGCTCACGGGCGAGGGCTGCGGCAAGATCGAAACGAAAGCCGTCGACGTGCATTTCCTGGACCCAATAACGAAGGCTGTCCATTACGAGTTTTAACACCTGTGGATGGCGTACGTTCAGCGTATTACCGGTTCCCGTATAGTCCATGTAATATCGGGGCTGATCCTGAACCAGCCGGTAATAGGTCAGGTTGTCGATCCCGCGAAAGCTTAACGTCGGGCCAAGCTGGTTGCCTTCGGATGTATGGTTGTAAACAACGTCCAGAATGACTTCGATTCCAGCCTGATGCAGCGCTCGCACCATTGTTTTAAATTCACCGATTTGCTGGCCGCGATCGCCGGTGCTTGAAAAGCGCGCGTCCGGCGCAAAAAAGTTAGTGGTGTTATACCCCCAGTAATTCGAGAGTCCCTGGTCCACAAGATGTTTGTCGTCCAGGGAATCGTGCACGGGCATCAACTCCACTGCGGTGATACCCAGATCTTTTAGGTACTGAACCACCGATGGTGTCGCAAGGCCGGCGTAAGTACCACGTAGTTCTTCGGGCACGTTAGGGTCGCGGGCAGTGAATCCCTTGACGTCCAATTCGTAAATAACCGAATCGTGTAATTGCGTTCCAGGCGGCCGGTCGTTGCGCCAATCGAATACGGAGGTGGTCACGACGCCCTTCGGGACGCCGGCGGCATCGTCCTGCTCGTCAACTGTCAGATCGGCTCCGGGATCGTTCAGTTTATAGCTGAAAACGGGCTTGCTCCAATCGACTTTGCCGGCGAGGGCTTTTGCGTAGGGATCGATCAACAGTTTGGCAGGGTTGAATCTAAGGCCTTTCTCGGGTTCGTAAGGTCCGTGCACACGATATCCGTAAAGCTGCCCGATCGTCAGGCCTTGGATATAGCAATGGCGGACGTGGCCGGTGGACTCCGACAATAAAATGGTATCGGTTGCGGGCGCGTCCGGCTCGTCAAACAGGCAGACTTCGATTTCAGTCGCATTTTCCGAAAAAATTGCAAAATTCACTCCCATGCCATCCCATGTGGCGCCGAGTGGGTAGTGAGATCCTGGAAGAGTTTTTGAAAGCATTCAGAATGGATTCCCCTGAAGTAAAAAGCGTTAAAGCCGGTTGGCGGATGAATCAAATCTCTCATAGCTAAAGACTAGCTACGGAGTTAGAAGTTATCGTTTGCTTAAAGGCTGCAGCTTTGTAATCTCGTTCTCTTACGCTCGAATTTGGCTTGCCCGATCTATTCGCCGCGTCCGTTCCTCTGACAACAGGCGTGAGCCGTTTCGACGGCGGTATTGTAGTTCACCCTATCTTCGCTTTAGATGCAAAATGTGAATCTACCGTTACAGAAGCACAAAAAAGCAACAACTTAGTATAAAAACGTGTTCCAAAAGTTTAGAAATAAACGAAAATAGAAGTAGCCCTTCACCCTAGATAAGAGTCCAAATTATTGTGCGAGTGAGCGACGTAACGAAGGAACGGCAAATGGACATACTAGACATTCGAGATGGAGCGGATGAAGTTCGCGTCGAGATTTGCGGACGTCTAAGCGACTCAGCAGTTGAGAACTTGTTTCAAGCGTGGCAACGGTCAATGTCGCACGTCTTCTGGCGCCGATTCGTCGTGAATCTTTCGGGTCTGACCGGCTACGATGCTGCCGGCCATGCCTTGTTGCACCAAATGCACAAGTTCGGTGTGATCTTTGCCGCAGCAACGGCAGAGTCGCTTCACTACCTGGATGAGATTTCACGTCCGGCCGTCGACGTCACTGCTCCAATACTGCGGCGCGGTGTTGAACGCGCGATGCCGGTGCACCGGCATTCAGCGCGCACCGCGTCCATTTCGCCATTGTCCGCGCGAGCCGGAGCGCGCTGATTCGCTTGACGATCCTGCGGTGTTCCCGCTCCGCGCGCCTGCGCTTGGATTGAACTTGCCTACCTGCGCCGCCAGGTTGCGCCGCGAACTAACCCCAAATCCAGGATGATTGCAATAAAGATAATCACCAATGATGAGATATTGTTGAGCGGCATGTGCGCGTCCACCAGGTACGTATAGGCGATCAGGGTCAACGGCAAAAAAATGAAACCGAGAATCGGGATCAGAAATGAATGGTAGATTCCCGAAAAGAAGTTCGTCAAGAGGTAGAGGAGCACGATGGCGATCCGCGGAAACGCCACCACAAGTACCGCAAGTAGGCAAGCCATAGCAGGTCTTGCGACAGCTTACCGCAAAGCACTCAATCTGCGTTACTCTGGAAGTTCCGGAATAGTTGCTCTGGTACAGTTCTACTAGTTTCCTAAATGGTTGCGGGAAAGGGCTGGGGGCTGCGTGCGCTCGTGTGTGTCATCACATTTGTGCTCGCTACCGGTGTGGCAGCCGCCCAGCACTATTCGTTTCGTCAATACGGTGAGCCGGAAGGACTGCGGAATCTCGCGGTCCGCGCCCTGCTGCAAGATCGGCTGGGCTTCATTTGGGTAGGCACCGAGAACGGCCTATACCGTTTTGATGGCGAGCGCTTCATTGTTTATACAACAGCGCAAGGTCTACCAAGCAACTTCATCCAATCGCTCACAGAGGCGGAAGACGGGACCCTTTGGGTTGGGACCTCCGGCGGCGTGATCACCCGACGAAATGGAGCGTGGCAGCCGCTGCAGAGCGTTCCTCCTATCGTGTACGGCCCGCAATCGTTTGCATCGGATGGCAAGGGCACGGTCTATATCGCTTCCGGCCAAGGCCTTCTCGCGGCAAGCTGGGGTGGAAATTTCTGGCGAGTCGAACCCGTGCTGGGCGTGCCACAAACTCTGACGGAAAGCGTGTATTTCGATGCTGGAACGATCTGGCTGACGTCCCGTAATGCCCTATGGCGACTGCGGGATGGCAACTTGACGGAATATTCGAATTCCGAAGGCTTGCCGAGCAGCGAAAAATGGAGCGGAATTGTGCGCGACCGTCGGGGCGATCTTTACGTTCGCAGCAACGATAGTGTGCGCGTTCTGCGCCGGGGAGCAAGCAAATTTGCGATGGTGAACGGCCTGCCTACCCGGAACTGGAGCAGCCAACTGGCGCTCGATTCGGCAGGCAACCTTGTGATCCCTACCGACGAAGGGCTGCTCAGGCCGGGAGGAGAAGTCTGGGCGAGCCAGAAAGAAGGGCTTCCGGACGATCCTCTCTGCTGCGTCATCATCGACCGCGACGGCACGCCCTGGATCGGCGCCGCGTCCCAAGGGCTATTGCTTTGGGCGGGCTCGCACGCCTGGAAATCCTATGCCGAGAAAGACGGCCTGACGAACAACATGGTCAGCGCCATCTACCGCGACCAATCCGGAATACTCTGGGTCGGGACGAGATATGGGTTGCACCGGATGCGCGGCTCGCGCTTCGAATTGGTGTCGAAGGCCGACTGGACCCGGCAGATCCGGGCAATCCGGTCGACGCCCGACGGCACAATCTGGATTGGCACCTCGAAGAGTGGCCTGACCGCCTTCAACCCGCGTTCGGGCGTTGCTCACGCTGTTGGGGCGAGTCAGGGAGTTATGTCGCCGGAGATCGTCGGCCTGGACGTTGCCGGAGACCAGTTGTGGGTTTATACCCGGCGAGGCGTTTTTGTCCATCCTTTAACCGATGCTCCAGGAAAGCGAAGTGGCAGCAGCGCTAATTGGCGATTCACCCGCTGGACTTCTCTCGAATCGTTTGCTCCTGAGACTGCGGATAAGGCGGTCTACCGGATCCAGTTTGACCGGGAGGGTAGATTGTGGGCGGCAACTCTCGCCGGCCTGTTCGTTCAGGAAAACGGGATTTGGAAGCGATTTGGCAAGAAGGACGGAATGCTGGAAGACGCAGTCGCCTTTCTGACCATCGACCGACAGGACCGTATCTGGATCGGCTACGGTGAGGATATCGGGCTCTCACGGTTTAGATATACCGGCGGCCGGTTGCAAATCCATCATTTCACTCATCAAAACGGGCTACCTACTAACGTCGTCAACTTTCTCGGTCTTGGGCCGCAAGGTATCTGGGTTGGTTCGGACACCGGTGTAAATCACTTCGATGGGAGCCGTTGGCGAAACTATGACGCCGAGGACGGGCTCGTCTGGCCGGACACCTGGTTCAACGCCTTTTGGGCTGATCCGGATGGTGTCGTGTGGATCGGCACCACCAGAGGCTTGAGCCGATTCGATGTTCCCAAGCAACCGCTCCCGCCCACGGTCGCTCCCGCCTTTGCATTGACCGATATCGAAGTGAATGGCAAATCGATGTCCGCCTTGGAGCCAGGGCGCTCCCTGCCGCCCGGTTCCACCGTGAAGTTTGGCCTCGCAGTGCTTCTATTCGATCAGCGGCAAGGGTTGCGCTATCGATACCGGTTGGTTGGACTCGATAACCGGTGGATCGATGTGGATCAAGGGCCCGCAGTATTGCCGAGCCTGAGCCCGGGTCATTACCGGTTCGAAGCGGAAGCATATCACCCGATGCGAGGCTGGGTCACCAAACCGGTGGCAATGAGTTTCAATGTGGAACCATTCTGGTGGCAGGCTATCTGGTTCCGGATTTTAGCGATTACGGTGTTGGCGGCAGGCATTTTTGGGTTTTGGCGCTGGCGAATCCGCGCTTTACTCGCCCAGAAGAACGCGTTGGCGATCGCCGTTGGGCAGCGAACGGCGGAAATACGCGATGAAAAGACGACCGTCGAGCGGCAAAAACAGCAGATTGAACAACTTCTTGCCGAAACCCAGCGAACCAGCAAACTAAAAGACGAGTTCCTTGCCAACATCAGCCACGAGATCAGGACGCCTTTGCACGGGGTGCTGGGCATGACAGCGTTGGCGCTAACAACATCGTTGACCGAGGAGCAACGCGAGTATCTGGAGCTTGCCGAAAGGTCGGCACGCTCGCTGCTGCGGCTTCTGAACGACATTCTCGATTTTTCGAAAATCGAGGCCGGCAAACTCGCGCTGCATATTGCGCCGTTTTCATTGCGCGAATGCGTCGAATCCGCGGCGGGAACCATGGCGATTGTCGCCAAACAGAAGGGGCTCGACTTTCGAGTTTTGCTGGGCGACAGCTTGCCGGAGATGGTGATCGGAGACTCAGACCGGTTGCGCCAGATTCTGACAAATCTGGTGAGCAACGCCGTGAAATTCACCCCCGCCGGACGCGTACATCTGACTACGTACCGTGCAGCGTCCGAAGAACATCCGAATCTGGTTCGCTTCAGCGTGGAAGATACTGGCATTGGAGTGCCCGAAGAGAAGCGGGCGATTATCTTCGAGCCGTTCCGCCAGGCAGACGGGTCGACCACCCGTAAATTTGGCGGCACCGGGCTAGGCCTCTCTATTTGCCTGCGTCTCATCGCTCAAATGAAAGGCGAATTGAGTCTCACGAGCGAGGCCGGGCGCGGCAGCATATTCAGCTTCGTCATCCCGCTGCCCGAGCTTGCTTCGCCGCCCGAGGCTCGGAACGGTTTCCATGAGCCCGATTCGGACACGACAAACATGCGTGTGCTGTTGGTTGAGGACAACCCGATCAGTCTAAAGGTAGGCACACGCCTGCTTGAGCGCGCGGGCTGTTCGGTAACCGCCGTTCCCAATGGATACGACGCGCTGGCACAAATGAGTCACTCGGAATTCGATCTGATTCTGATGGATTTGCAGATGCCGGGAATGGACGGAATAGAAGCCACTCGCGAACTACGCCGGCGCGAAGATGGCAAGCGCCGCTCGATGGTTGTGATGCTGAGCGGGAGCGCGACCGCTGAAGATCGTGAGCGAGCGAAGGGCGCCGGAGCCGATGCCTATTTGCTGAAACCCGTGCAGATGGACGAACTCCGTCGCGTTCTGGCCGAATACAGCGCCATTGAGCGCTGATTAGCCCCGGGTGGCATGCTCATTTGTACAGCTTGCCTATTTCTCCAGATAAAAATTCCCCGCGAACATGGCGTCGATGCCCGATGAATAGAAACTACGCACCGCATCGCGCGGCGTACAGACAAGCGGGTCGCCGAACAAATTGAAGCTGGTATTGTATAGCACAGGCAGGCCGGTTGCTTTGCCGGCCGCCGTCAATAGCGCATGATAGCGCGGGTTCTCATGCTTCTCGACAGTGTGAACCCGGACGAGATCGCCGCCCAGCAGCGCCGCCTCAAATTGCTTTTTGTGCTCGGGACGCACGCGTCCGACAGTGGCCAGGAAACGCGCATTCGAACCCACTTCGAAATAGTCGGCAGCCAGTTCCGCCGGAACGGAAGCCGCAAACTTTCGGAAGTTTTCACGGTGCTTGATGTACACGTTCAGGTTTTCCGTCGAATATGGGTTTTTGGGAGACGCGAGAATGCTGCGATTGCCTAGCGCGCGCGGACCGAACTCCATGCGCCCCTGCATCCAGGCGACGATCTTGTCCGCGTTCAGGGCCTGGATAGCCTTATCGATGACTTCGCCTTCCGTCAACAAAAAACGGAAGTGAAGTTTGCAGTTCTCGAGGACGCGCTTAATCTGCTCGGCCGAGTACTGCGGTCCAAGGCAGAGCGTGTCGAACGGAACACGTTCCTTCCGGCGATAAAAATTGTGCCATGCGTGCAGCGCCGCTCCCATGGCCGTCCCCGCGTTGCCGGCCGCAGGTTGGACGAAGACGCTCGGGAATTGCCGTTCCAGAGAAGCGATGAGCAGTGCATTAAGGGCCAGGCCGCCGGCGATGCAAACGCGTTGCGCGCCGCCCAGCATGGCGGCCACGGTCTCGTTAACAGCCTGTTGCAGACTGGCGGCAATCGAGGCCTGTTTCGCCGCCGGAATGCGTTCATTCGGTGATAGCTCTATTGCGTCATAAAACCTGCGGCTGAACCCGCCTTGCGTCAACCGGTCGGCATCGAGATAGCTGCGATCGATTTGCGGCCACGTTAAGCCATTTCGATGCAGCAGATCGACAAACAACTTGTGTTCCGCCGGTTCGCCGCTTGTCGATAACCACTGAACTTTGTGCTCGTCGCCACGAGGCTGATATCCGAGCAGCGCGGTGACGCGATTAAACAAATCTCCTAGCGAGTCCGGGAAATAGAGTTCACGCACCGGCGTGAGTTGATTCCCGGCGGCTTCGAACAGAACCGCCGAGCGAAAATCGCCGGCTCGATCGACGCTCAACACGGTAGCGCTGTCGAAGCCCGAGGTGTAATAAGCGGACGCCGCATGCGCGGTGTGATGCTCGACGACGACGATTTCGCTGCGCGGGAACCTGGAGCGCAGCTCGAGTTGCGCGGCGCTCTCCGAGCCCTGTGCAAATTGGCGCGCGATCGCGACACACTCAATTTCCGCCGGCTCCACTTCTGCCGCCTCGAGCGCGGCCGAGAACGCCTCATCGGGAAACTGGCTGTGGCGATCCCAGCGTGAGACTTTGCTCTGCTCAACAGCCGAGACTAAATGGCCGTCCTTGATGACGCAGCAGGCGGCATCGCTTAGTAATCCGCCGAGTCCGACTAGAATCCGTGGCACGGCTTAAACCCCTTTCAACCGTTCGATGCAGCGTTCGCGGCCAATGCAAAGAAATACAGCGAACGCGCTGGGTCCCACCGGCTGACCCGTTAATGCCGCGCGGCTGGCGTTGATCAGGATGCCGGCCTTAACACCCCGTTCCGCCGCCAACCCACGAAGCTCGGCCTCAACGCTCCCTTCCGTAAACTCGGGGTTCGCCGCAAGCCGGTTCCCAAGCTCGCGTAGCAGTTCCCGAGCGCCCGGCGCATTCAGCTTTTCGAGCGATGCCGGGTCGATCGGAAATTTGTCGCTGAAATAGGCCAAGCCGCGGTTCGAAAACTCCA
This sequence comes from Bryobacterales bacterium KBS 96, assembly GCA_000381625.1. Classification (GTDB taxonomy): domain Bacteria; phylum Acidobacteriota; class Terriglobia; order Bryobacterales; family Bryobacteraceae; genus KBS-96. The sequence goes on along the minus strand of KB906767.1, from coordinate 1,336,393 downwards.
AAAGGGTTGAGAAACGCGAGCGAATCGTGTCGACCGTGAACGTGAAATGCGCCTCATCGCCATACGGCGCAATGCCCGCGGCCGCGAGCGTCTGTTTCACATAGGGAAGCAGTTCGGCCACCGGCATCGTCCGGAGATGTTGCGAATTCAGCCAGAGCGCCTTCGGATCCACCGGATCTTCTTCACTGAAATTGACAACCGCATTGCTGCGATTCACGCCGTCGAAGCTGAACGCGGTTATCAGATCGCGAAGCGACATCTGCTCGCGATTGTCTTTCGGAGACCAGCCGAGCAGGCACAGAAAATTGATGTAGCCGATCGGCAGAAATCCGGCATCGCGATATGTCGTTACGCTAACGACCGGGCCGTGTTTGCGCTTCGAGAGCTTCGCTCCATCCGGCGCAATCAGCAACGGCAGATGCGTGAACTGGGGCGGGGAAATTCCCGCTCCCTCAAAGATCAGAATATGTTTAAACGTGTTGGTCAGGTGATCCTGGCCGCGAATCACATGAGTAATTTGCAGATCGATATCGTCGGCGCAGGAAGCCATGTGATACGTCGGCATGCCGTTGCTGCGCAATAGCGCGAAGTCTTCTATATCGGCGGTCGATTTCGATTGCGGCCCGTATACGGCATCCTGGAAAGCGACTTCCCGAGGATTCTCCCTCGGCACCCGAAACCGCACGACAAACGGCTCTCCCTCATCGGCACGCCGCTCGCTTTCGGCTTTCGACAGCGCGCGCATTTCGGGATTGCACAGCCACGGACCTTCGTGAAGGCGTTCTTCCGCATCCCCCGCCACTGCGGGCGTGAAGTCGCGGTAAGCGAGCCCGGAATCGAGCAGCCGGTACGCGAGCCGGCGATGAAGGTCCAGACGCTCCGATTGGCGATAGAATTCATCCCAGCCAAGCCCCAGCCAGTTCAGGCCATCCATAATCGAATCGAGGGATGCCTGGGTGTTGCGCTCAACGTCGGTATCGTCGATGCGCAGCACCATCGTACCCTGCTGATGGCGGACATAAAGCCAGTTGAAAATGAATGTACGTGCACTACCGATGTGCAGATACCCCGTCGGCGACGGAGCGAAACGTGCTCGAACCATGAAGTTTAAGTGTACAAACTGGAAGAACGGATTCAGCGTTAGTAGTCCAACCACTCAAGGCGGCCGTCACCCTCGTTGGTATTTAGCCATTCCTCGATGCGGGTTTCCAGATCGGGGCCAAATCCTCGTTTTGACAAATGATCGGCTGACGTGAGGACTTCGAGGTTCCGCTGCTTCGGCTCGTCATCATGCCCTTTGTGCCGCGAATGAAACGTCAGATACCAGGCAAACCGGTCGCTTTGCGGCCTGAGATCCGAAACTTCGGTAAGACCGCATCTCCAGGAACCCTGCGGCGTCGTGAAGTCGTGTTCGTTGAAAGGGAATAGGGATCGGAGTTCGTAGGCGGACACTCATCCACACCATAACACCGTTTCCGGTGTCCTCGTCGCTTTCAGATGGCCAGTATTTTTGCCGGAAAGCATCGCGAGTGGGCGATTTGTCGTTATGAAGGCGCCGAACGCGGTATTTGGAGACGCTTCCGGACATCAACGGCGGCCGAGGCCGGCAGATGATCCGACACGTAGCCTAGTACTTTAGCCGCGCTTTCGGCTATCGTCTCCTGGTCGGTCCGGCATTCTACTTCAGGTTGAACCGGCGGCTCATACGGGTCGTCGACGCCCGTAAAGCCTATGAGTTCTCCCCGCCTCGCCTTTCGATAGAGACCTTTGACGTCTCGCTGTTCGCAAACGGAAGACAGCGCATTGACGTAGACCTCGACGAAGTTCGTGGAGCTCTCGCGAATCCGTTGACGGATGGCCCGGTAGGGGGCGATTGCGGCGACCACAACAATCACTCCATTCCTCGATAGCAAGTGCGCGAGGAATGCGAGGCGAAGGACATTCTCGTCCCGATCGTGTTTCGTATAGCCGAGTTCAGAAAAGAGTCGTTTCCGGATTACGTCGCCATCCAGAAATTCGACGTTGAGCCCGGCGGCCCGTAACTGCTCCGTGACCTGAGATCCAATTGTCGTTTTCCCGGCCGACGGGAGACCCGTCAGCCAGATGGTCATTCCTTCCGAGGTTTGGTCATTCCCGACCGTCATCACACCGATTATACGTGGGCCGCCGAACGTTTCGGCGGGATGAAAGTCCGGCGGTCAGGATAGGCAGAGCCAAGCCACGCTTACAGTACGTCCGCAAAGGCGACTTGAAGTCGGCGATAGAAGGTGAACCCGATCGTGAAGACGACAGCCGTCCAAATTCCGGCGCACAGCAATACGGTTGGGTCGCGAACCTTCCCAGCCAGGATGAGGTCGCGATAGACATCGACAAACGCAGTCATGGGATTGGCATACAACACGAACTTCCGAACCCCTGGCGGAAGCGTTGAAAGCGGGTAAATGATCGGTGTCAAATAAAACCAGACGTTCAAAATCGTCGCGATGGACTGCGGGATATCCCGAAGATATACCGTGATTGCCGCCGCCACATACGCCAGCCCGATTGTGAACAATGCCTGAACGACCCAAACGATAGGGAGCAACAAAATCGTGGGATGTAGTGTGTGCGTGATCGCCACGACAACAATCAGGAGCGGCACCATTCCGAATAAGCTTTCGATGATGGCCGTGATCACCGGGACTACCGGCAGTAGCGGCAAGGGAAACACGATCTTCTTTACGAAGTTTGGCTGGGAGATAACGGCGGTTGCCGACGCGGATATGCCGCCGGCGAACCCGATCCACGGCAGCAATCCGGTGAACAGCCAGACGCCAAAGGCCAGCTTGCTGTTGTTAAGCCCAGGCATGTCGACGTGGGCCACCATAATCGTCGAGAACACGACCGTGTAGATGACGATTTGCATTGCCTGATTAATCAGCGGCCAGAGCTTTCCTAAGAGCGCTCCTTTGTATCGCGCGTCCAGATCTCTCTTGAGCAGCATGCCCAGGAGATCTAATGTCGTGCGCATGCGCTGGAATAGCGGCTTACGGTGCACGTCTAGGTGTGTTGGAAAAGACGATGTTGACACTACGGACGATTGAATCCCTCATTCATTTCTAGCATTTCCGCCGAGGGCGCCCGCATCTTCTTTTGCCCGCTTCGCACCTCATGGCGAAACATCGAAATGCGCGAGCCATTTTCATCGTCCTAATTTATGCAGGAACAGGAAGAGCAATGCTCTTTCGAATTGCGCCTGGTAGGGATTGCGCCAAGTTATCCCATCCAGCGTAACATCCCAAAGGGGTGGATTGATAATGTTCTACGGTGTGATTGGATTCGGCATAATTGTTGCGGCGATTGTCGTGTTCGTTATTTATCTGTTGGTCAGGTCGCACCCTCCGCGCCGGAGAAGCGGAGAAAACAAACAAGGCATTAAATGGTGATCAGTTCATGCTCTGAGAGCCGAACAAAGCGATGACCGGCTGCGTTGGAGGGCCGGTCATCTTCATCTCTAGCGCATAATCACCGGTTTCCTGCCGAGGATTGAGTCGCTGTCCCAGTTTTCTGAGCAGTTCCTCCGCTGCTTTGCCCGCCAGCGGCGCCTGTTTGCGCTGTCTGCGGTTTGTCAGCACCGCCATGTATGGGAATCTGGCGGCGCCGGCTCTCCGCTTGCGGAACCGGAATGGTGACTTCCAAAACTCCATTGGCGAATTGTGCGTGAACCTGTTCCGGATTGACGCCTTCCGGCAGCGGAACTGCCCGGTAGAAATGTCCGTAGTGGCGCTCACTGCGGTGAATGCCGCCTTCCTCCGATTCGTGACTTCTTTGCCGTTCTCCTGAAACGATCAGCGCATCGTCTGTCACTTCGAGGTGCACATCTTCCGGGCGCAGGCCTGGCAATTCGGCGCTAACCACCAAGTTGTTGCCGTGCTGCGATATTTCGAGCGCCGGCGACCAACTCGATATGCCGCTTCCGGAGCGGCTGCCGGTTTGCGAACCGCCGGAACCAAAACTTTCCGCAAACATCCGATCCATTTCGTCGTGCATTCGCCGCATGATGCCGAACGGATTTGCAAAGAACTCACCAGGAGAAAAGAAAAGCGGATCTATCGATCTGCCAAAAGGCTGCATCGAGCGGCCGCCTTCTGACGATCGTTCCAATTGCCGACCCGTCGAACTCTGTTTGCCGGACTCCGTCGTTTGATTGGCTTTTGCATCTTGTGCCATAAACTATGACGGAGACGCTCGCCAGTGCTTAAGATATTTCACGAGGGCGCCACATGTAACGGTGTCATGACCGATTACGGTTCCATGTGAAGAGTAGCGGTGCTTCGAGTGCGTAAGCGGCGCCACCGGCGCGAAGCTACTTGCCATGCAGGATGGCATCCCGCGACGGCAGGTCGGACGTATTCCAGCCGCCGCCCAGCGCCTCGATGAGCAAAACGCTGGAAGTCATCCGCCGGGTGAGAATATCGACCGCAGTTCTTTCGTTCTGAAGAGCAATGGCTTGCGTGGTAATCACCTGCAAGTAGTCCGCGGTCCCGGCCTTGTATTGCTCAGTCGAAACGTCGAGCGAGCGTTCCGCGGATCGCACCGCTTGCTCTTGCACGGCAGCTTCCCGCTCGAGCACGCGCATTGCGGCCAGGTTGTCTTCTATTTGTTGAAACGCAACGAGAACGGTCTGGCGATAATCCGCAACCGTAGCATCATAGGAAGCACGCGCCTCAGCCACTTGCGCATGGCGCTTGCCTGCATCGAACAGGGTTTCCGCGAGGCTCGGGCCAACCGACCAGAACCGGCTCGGCCATGTAAACCATTGAGTGATGCTGGAACTTTCGAGCCCAGCCGATGCGCTCAACGTAATATTCGGATAGTATGCCGCCGTGGCGAAACCGATTTCCTCGTTTGCCGCAGCCATCTGCCGTTCGGCCGTTGCAATGTCCGGCCGGCGCTCCAATAGTTCCGAAGGAAGCGCGCCGGGGATAGCGGGCGGCGGCGTCTTCAAACTCAATTTCGGAATCGACAGGGCCGAGGGTGGTTTGCCAGTCAGAATGGCGATTGCGTGCTCGAATTGCGCGCGGGCTACCTCCAGGTCGATCAGTTGTGCTTGGGTCGTCTCCAGTTGCGTTTCCGCCTGGGCGACATCCGCGTCGGAAGCCACGCCCGCATCGAAGCGGTTGCGGGTGAGGTCAAGGTAATCCTTGTAGGAGCTGACGGTGCGCTGAAGCAGATCCACGTTGGCGTCGGAGCCGTGCAGTTGAAAGTAATCGCCGGCGAGTTGCGCCTGATACGAGAGGCGCGCATTTTCGAGTTGCGCCGCCGTTGCCTGAGCGGTGGCCACATCCGCCGCGACAGTCCGCCGGATGCTGCCCCAAATGTCCGCCTGGTACGAAAAGTCGAAAGGCATTGTAAAAGTTGTGCGCTGCTGCACAAGAGACGACAGTTGTCCTCCTTTGTAGAGCGTGCCGGAGGATTGCGAATTGGTGATTCCGGGAGCCGCCGAAACGGTCGGGAATAGAGCGGCGCGAGCCGCGTGAACGACTTCACGTGCCTGCCGGAACTGCGCCTCGGCTGCCAGTACGTTCTGGTTCGAGATGTTTACCTGCTCTTCGAGAGCGTTCAATTGCGGATCGCCGTAAATCTCCCACCACTTACCTCGATTGACCGCATCGGCTGGCTTTGCCTGCTTCCAGCCTTGCGCTTCTTTGAAGCTGTCGGGAGGCGCCTCTTTGTACGCCTGAGGAACGGGAGCGGATGGCCGTTGATATTTGGGGCCCACCATGCAACCGCTCATCCAAAAGATGAGGAGAATAATCGCAATTAGGAATGAAATCGGACGCCGCGGGGCAGTTTTGGAGCTATCGTTCATGAATTGTCTCTCGCAAAATCCAGGGCTCTAGATATAAGGGGCAGTTCACCAGTTCCACGCCCTCCTGTAGGCGTCCGGCAAAAAAACGAGCGGCCGTACGATCCATAAGAGTCACTTCACTTAGATCGAGCACCACGTGGCCTTGCATTCTCCTACCGTTATCGATCAACCGTTCGATCTCGGAAAGCACTTCCGCGTTGACGCTTCCGGCGAGGGCCAACGTAACGCAATCGGCAGCGTGCGATAGTGCTGTCATCGAGAACATAGCGCCTCTCGCGGTTTACGCTTCCACTTCCAGTGGTCCGCCGGCCCGCCTGCTTTGGGAGCCTATACGCCGCCACCACCAGTGCTGTAAACGGTCGAGATAGAGATAGACCACGGGTGTCGTGTAGAGCGTTAACAACTGGCTGACGATCAATCCACCGATAATGGTGATGCCCAGTGGACGCCGCAGCTCCGAACCCGTGCCTGTCCCAAAAGCGAGAGGAGTGGCGCCTAAGATGGCGGCCATGGTCGTCATCAGAATGGGCCGGAAGCGCAGCAGGCATGCTTCGTAAATGGAATCGCGCGAGTTCTTGCCTTCAGTCCGCTCCGCGGCGAGCGCGAAATCGATCATCATAATGGCGTTCTTCTTGACAATGCCGATCAGCAGGATCATGCCGATAATTGCAATCATGCTCAGATCGATTTTGAAAAACATCAATGCGAGCAGCGCGCCGACTCCCGCCGACGGAAGCGTCGAAAGAATCGTGATGGGATGAATGTAGCTTTCGTACAAAATCCCCAGCACGATATACACCGTCGCTAGCGCTGCCATGATCAGCAGCGGCTCGCTGCCGAGCGATTGCTGATAAGCCTGCGCCGTGCCGGCGAATGTAGTATGAATCGTCGCAGGCAATCCCTCGCTTTCGGATGCCTTGTCAATTGCATTAACGGCATCGCCCAATGCAACACCCGGCTGAAGATTGAACGAAATGGTGAAAGCGGGAAAAAGTCCCTGGTGGGGTACGGCGAGCGGCGCCGTCTGTGGCGCAAAGGCAGCGATAGCATCAAGCGGCACCTCCTGACCGGCGGGTGAATGTACGTAAATATCGTGGAGAAAGAGCGGATTGTGCCAGTATTCGGGCGCCGCTTCCATAACCACGTGATATTGATTCAGGGTCGAGTACATAGTCGACACCTGCCGCTGGCCAAACGCATCGTAGAGTGTGTTATCTATCAACTGTGGTGAGATGCTGAAGCGCGCTGCCGTTCGCCGGTCGTACGTCACCATGTACTCCAGACCGCGATCCTGCTGGTCGCTGCTGACGTCGGTGATCATGTGAATCTTTTTGAACTGGGTCAGCATGCGGGGCGCATATTTTGTTAAGTCCTCAAGATTGTCGCCGCGCATTGTGAATTGATATTGCGCATTGCTCTGACGCCCGCCAACCCGCAGATCCTGCGACGCCTGCAGATAAAGCGTCGCGCCGGGTACGCGCATCAGTTTAGGGCGGAGTCTCGCAATGACATAATCGACCGTGACCTTGCGCTCGCTGAGAGGCTTTAGCGAGATGAACATGCGCGCGGTGTTGATTGTGGTCCCGCCTCCCCCGCCGCCGGTGAATCCCGTGGCCGTGTCGACCGCCGGATCGGCTATCACAATCTTGATCATTCTCTGAAGTAAGCTGTTCATCGACTGAAACGACGTATCTTGATCGGCTTGCACGGAACCAACCATGCGGCCATTGTCCTGTTGCGGGAAGAAGCCTTTGGGAACGCGAACGAAGAGATAGCCTGTCAGAGCGACGGTCGCCAGTAGGACGACTAACGTGATGGCGGGGCTTCGCAAGACGGCCGTGAGCGTGCGTCCATAAAACCCCACAACCCAATTAAATATGCCGTCAACCCACTGGTAGACTCTGCCGTGCCGCTCATGGGTCTTCAGCAGATAAGCGCACATCATGGGAGTTGTGGTCAACGACACCAGCATGGAAACGCCAATGGCTACCGAAAGCGTTACGGCAAACTCGTGGAACAGGCGGCCTACAATGCCGCCCATCATCAGCAAGGGAATGAATACGGCAACCAGCGAGAGGCTGATTGTCAGCACCGTGAAGCCAACCTCTTGTGCCCCTTTGAGAGCGGCCTGAAACGGGAGCATGCCTTTTTCGAGATACCGCGTAATGTTCTCGATGACCACGATCGCGTCATCGACCACGAAGCCGGTCGAGATCGTAAGCGCCATCAGGGAGAGATTGTCGATACTGTAGCCGCAGAGATACATCACGCCGAATGTGCCGATCAGAGATACTGGCACGGCGACGCTTGGAATCAGCGTCGTTCGCGGGCTCCGCAGAAATACGAATACCACCAAAATGACCAGAACGACCGATATGAGCAGCGTCCATTCCACCTCGTGTACCGAGGCCCGGATCGTTACGGTCTGATCCATGGCGACGTTCACCGAAATTTGCTGCGGGATGGCTGCCTTCAACTGCGGAAGCACCGCGTAAACCCGGTCTACGGTATCAATGATGTTCGCGCCGGGCTGGCGGAACACAATCAGCAGCACCGATGGTTTTCCATTCGAATAGCCGGCATTGCGAATATCTTCGACCGAATCGACTACGTCGGCGACATCCGATACACGCACGGGCGCGCCGTTCTTATACGCAACAATCAGCGGAGCGTAGTCGACGGCCTTGAATATCTGATCGGTCGCTCCGACTTCATACATGCGGTTGCCATACGCCAGATGTCCTTTGGGGGTGTTCGCATTGGCGCTGCTCAACACACTTCGGACCTGCTCCAGCGAGATACCGTATTTGTTCAACCTAGGCGGATTCAATTCGACCCGCACGCCGGGAAGGGCGCTTCCGCCAACCAGCACTTGTCCGACGCCGGCAACTTGAGACAGGCTTTGCGCCATGATCGTCGAGGCGGCATCGTACATCTGGCCTTTCGTAAGTATGTCGGACGTAAGCGCCAGAATCAGGATCGGCGAATCGGCGGGATTTACCTTGCGATACCTCGGATTATTCGGCAGGTTGGTAGGCAGATATCCACGCGCGGCGTTGATGGCGGCTTGCACGTCGCGAGCGGCTGCATCGATGTTGCGGTTCAAATCGAATTGCAGCGTGATGCTCGTGGCGCCGAGTGAACTTGAAGACGTCATTTCGGTCACCGCGGCGATTCTCCCGAACTGCCGCTCGAGTGGTGTGGCGACGGACGAGGCCATCGTTTCCGGGCTCGCTCCGGGAAGCTGAGCGGAAACCGAAATGGTGGGGAAATCCACTTGCGGCAGTGGAGACACAGGGAGGAATTGAAATGCCACTATGCCCGCCAGCGCCACGGCGATAGTGAGCAGCGTCGTCGCTATCGGCCGTTGAATGAATGGTGCGGAGATATTCATCGCGGCCGCCTACTCCGCCGGAACCGGCTCCGCTCCCGGCGCGATTGAGCGATGGCGGGAGAATCGCTCGGCTAACCGATCGAACCAAAGATAAATGACCGGCGTGGTGTAGAGCGTCAATAACTGGCTGAAGATGAGGCCGCCGACGATGGTGATGCCGAGCGGTCTGCGCAGCTCCGATCCCGTTCCCGAACCCAGCGCGAGGGGCACGCCGCCGAGTAGAGCGGCCATGGTCGTCATCATGATAGGGCGGAACCGTAGGAGAGACGCCTGATAGATCGCGTCGACCGGTTTCAGGCCCTCTTTGCGCTCGGCTTCAAGAGCGAAGTCGATCATCATGATGGCGTTCTTTTTCACGATGCCGATCAACAGAACAATCCCGATGAGGGCGATGATGCTGAAGTCCGTTCTGCAGAGTAAGAGCGCAACCAGCGCGCCGACGCCCGCCGAAGGCAGCGTGGAAAGAATCGTAATGGGATGAATGTAGCTCTCATACAGCACTCCAAGAACGATGTACACGGTCACCACTGCGGCGAGAATTAATAACGGTTCATTGGCAAGCGATGCTTGGAACGCTTCTGCCGTCCCCTGGAACGCCGCCTGAATGCTTGGTGGAAGGCCCACTTCGTCCTTCACCTTGTTCACCGCATCCACTGCTTCTCCGAGCGACGCGCCCGGCGCCAAATTGAACGAAAGAGTCACTACGGGGAATTGTCCCTGGTGATTCACCGTGATGGGGACCGATGTTGTAACGACGTGTGTAAATGTGCTGAGCGGCACCTGGCTGCCGTTGGGGAAAATGCTCGCCGATGCGATGGAGCCGCCTCCAAAGACCTGGCTGGAAGCCGATGTGGAAGATCCGCCGAGCGCCGCGCCAGCCGTTCCCGTTACCGAATTAAACGCGCTGGAACTGGTGGGGCCGCTGAAACTCGCGCTAGCGCCGCCGCCCGAGACTAGCCCCGTCGAACCGGTCGAACTCCCAACGGCCGAACGGATGAATAGGTGCTGCAAATCGAGAGGATTTTTCTGGAATTCCGGATTCAACTCGAGGACGACGTGATACTGGTTCAACTGCGTAAAGATTGTCGATACTTGCCGCTGGCCATACGCATCGTAAAGCGTCTGGTCGAGCATCGACGGCGTGATTCCGAGGCGTGACGCGGTATCCCGATCGACGACCAGTTTCGCTTGCAATCCGGCATCCTGTTGATCGCTCGCTACATCCGTCAATTCCGGCAATTGCCGCAGGCGCGCGAGCATCCGCGGTGCGTAAGTGTTCAACTCCGTTGCGCTCGGGTCTTCCAGCGTGTACTGAAACTGGGTCCGGCTTACGCGATCTTCCACCGAAAGGTCCTGGACGGGCTGCATGAAGAGAGTGATGCCGCCGATTTTGGCTAAGTCCGGTTGGAGCCTGCGGATGACATCGCTTGCGCTGATGCCTCGCTGATCCAGCGGTTTGAGGTTGATCTGGATGCGGCCGCTGTTCAGCGTTGTGTTTGTTCCATCAATTCCGATGAACGAGGAAAGGCTCGCCACGGCCGGATCTTGCAGAATCACGTTGCCGAGCGCCTGCTGCCGGTCCGCCATTTCATTGAAAGATACGGATTGATCGGCTTGGGAAACGCCTTGAATCACGCCTGTGTCCTGGATTGGAAAGAATCCCTTGGGAATGATCACGTACAGCGCGATGGTTAGCACCAGGGTGGCGATCGCCATGAGGAGCGTTGCCGTTTGCCAGCGCAGAACCCATTGCAGCGTCTTGCCATAGAACGCAATCACCTTTTCAAACGCAAGTTCCGAGATCCGATAGAACCGGCCCTGTTGCGCGACGGGTTTGTGCTTTAGCAGCTTTGCGCACATCATTGGAGTCAGAGTCAGCGAGACGACCGCGGATACAAGAATCGTGACGCTCAAAGTGACTGCAAATTCCCGGAAGAGCCTGCCGACGATGTCGCCCATGAACAATAATGGAATCAGTACGGCGATCAGCGAGATCGTTAATGAAACGATGGTGAATCCAATTTGTTCGGAGCCTTTTAGAGCGGCTTTGAGCGGGGACTCGCCTTCCTCGATGAAGCGCGAGATGTTCTCGATCATGACGATCGCGTCGTCGACGACGAATCCAGTCGAAATCGTCAGCGCCATCAACGTGAGATTGTTCAAGCTGTAGCCGAGAAGATACATCACGCCGAACGTTCCGACCAGCGACAACGGCACGGCGACGCTCGGGATGATGGTGGCGGATACATTCCGCAAGAACAGGAAGATCACCATCACGACCAGCGCAACCGTGAGCATCAACTCGAACTGAACGTCCGAGACCGACGCTCGTATTGTGGTTGTGCGATCGGTGAGAATATCGACGTGGACGGCCGTAGGCAGGGTTTGAGTTAACTGCGGGAGTAGCTGCTTGATTTTGTCGACCACCGAGATGATGTTGGCTCCCGGCTGGCGCTGAATGTTAACGATTACGGCGGGAACGTCATTCATCCAAGCGGCTTGGCGCACGTCTTCGGTGTCGTCTTCGACGCTCGCGACGTCGGTCATCTTCACCGGGGCGCCGTTTCGGTAGGCAATAATCAGCGGCTTGTAGTCCGCGCTCGATAGCAGTTGATCGTTAGCCGCGATCTGGTAAGCCTGGAGCGCTCCATCGAAATTTCCTTTTGCCTGATTTACGTTGGCGGCCGTAATCGCGCTCCGCAGGTCTTCGAGATTCAAGCCGAAATTCGCCATTGCCGTTGGATTCGCGCGAATCCTCACGGCGGGCTTTTGACCGCCGCTGATGCTGACTAGTCCTACGCCCGGCAACTGTGAGATTTTTGGCGCCAGCCTTGTGTCCGCCAGGTCCTCCACTTTCGATAGCGGAAGAGCTTTCGACGTAAGCGCCAGCGTCAGAATGGGCGTGTCGGCGGGATTGGTCTTGTTGTAGATTGGCGGAGTCGGCAGATCGGCGGGCAGGTAAGTGCCCGATGCGTTGATCGACTGCTGCACTTCTTGCTCGGCCACGTCGATGTTCAGGCTCAAGTTAAACTGCAGCGTAATGACTGAACTGCCGTCAGAACTGATCGAAGTCATTTGCTGCAGGCCGGGAACCTGGCCGAACTGACGTTCGAGCGGCGCGGTCACCGACGACGCCATGACGTCCGGACTCGCTCCCGGATAGAACGTCACTACCTGGATGGTCGGATAATCCACTTCGGGCAAGGCTGAGACGGGCAGTTCTTTATAAGCGACGGCGCCGGCAAGCATGATGCCGACCATTAGTAGTGAGGTCGCGACAGGCCGGAGAATGAACGTCCGGGACGGGTTCATTGATTCGACCCCTGCGCCTGTGGCTGTGACGCGTCCTCGATGTGAGCTTGAACTTTTGAACCTTCCTGCAATTTATCGACGCCTGTCATAACGACCACGTCTCCGGGCGAGATCCCGGAGGTGATCTCCGATACTTCGCCATTCGTTGTTCCTACTTTGACGTTGCGAATGGTGACCGTCTGATCGGGCTTGACGAAATATACGTAGGTCGTCTGAGTGTTTCGTTGGATGGCGGCAGTCGCCAAGAGAGTGACGCCGTTCTTCTCTTCGACAAGCAGGCGCGCATTCACAAACTGATTTGGAAACAGCATTCCGTTGTTGTTGTCGAAAGTGGCGCGCAGCCTCACCGTGCCAGTAGTCTGGTCGATTTGGTTATCCAGCGTCGTGACATAACCCGCCGCGAGTTTCGTCGTCATCGCCCGGTCGTACGCGTCGACCCGAAGGCGTGCACCGGCGTGTAGCTTGCGAAGCACAGGCGGAAGCTGATCTTCAGAGATCGTGAAAATGACGCTGATCGGATTGATCTGCGTAATGACAGCTAACGGCGTGGCGGATGCGGCTTGCACGTAATTGCCGGGATCGATTAACCGAAGCCCCACGCGGCCGGTGATCGGGGCGGTGATGTGGCAATAAACGAGGTTGAGTTTCGCGCTGTCGATATTTGCCTGATCGGTCTTCACTGTGCCTTCGTCCTGAATCACAGTCGCTTTTTGTGTCGCCAGCGTCTGCTCCGGCACCGCTTTTTTGACGATCAGTTGTTGGTAACGAGCCAAATCGATGCGCGCGTTTTCAAGGGTGGATTGATCTTTTTCGAGTTGTCCCTGAGCTTGCGCTAACTGGACCTGATACGGCCGCGGATCGATTTCGGCGAGAGGATCGCCTTGATGAATGAACTGGCCCTCCGTATAGTGAACCTGCATTAGCTGGCCATCCACCCGGCTTTTGACAGTAACGGTGTAAATGGGAGTGACTGCGCCGAGGCCGGTGTAATAGACTCCGATATTGCCCTTAGCGGCCCTCACGGCCACTACTGGTGGAACACCTCCACCGCGGGTTCGTCCACCCGCTTTAGCAGGCATATTCGGATTAGCTGTGCCCTTCGCGCGCTGGCCGTTTTTCGCGTGGGCCCAAAAGTAATAGGCGCCGAAACCGACAATTACGATGAGGAGAAGCCAGATCCAGGGGCGCCCCGGTTTGCCCGGCTGGTTTGTAATTTCGGGAGTGGCCGGCTTAGTCTGTTCGAGTGAGGAGGGGGAAGGCTGCTGCGGCATGGGTTGCGTCGACACTCCGAGTATGGAGCGTCTCACGACCGTTGCCCACTGCTTAAAGGCAGCCTTTTTTCTATGCCGATCGATATAGAAGAAAAGGGGAAGCGGCCTTCCGAGGACACCGCGCCGAGGCGACCTGCGAACGGAGTCCTCGAAGGAGAGTGCGCTGGATTGTTCGGTTGTCGGAACCCGCTTGCTTGCGCAGGGCGCCTCTGAATCAAGGCAATCGGAAAACGCAACCGCCCCACGTGTACGGATTGTGAAAAGGCTACTTAGTAGCTTTCTTCGAGAGGTCTATTGCGTATGGAGCGATGAATCGAGCTCGTCCAACATGATGTCGATGCGCTCCGTGACGGCTCGCATTAACTCGGCATCGTTCATGCGTTGGTTGACCTTGACGTCCCTGCTTAACTCGCCCGCTGGACCGCGCGAATCAAGACGCACCTGAATACGTTCGCCCCTTGTATCGCTGAGCACGTACACCTCGTACGGCCTTACATCGTTTTCGTAACGCTCTACCAGATCTTCTCTCAATTTGTCGCAATCGAAAGACTTGTTCAGATTGAAAAAACCGCTGATCTCCATAGACTCCAGTTCGCCGTGAGCATCGCAGCCAAAAGCCACCTCGGAGTAGCGGGTCGGATCGGAAGCACTAGCCAGCCCACCCTCGTCCCATCACCCCCGGACTACGGCAACCGCTTGCATTCTATCAGGCGTTGCTCGACGGAATCGCAATCTCTAAGACACAACTGTCGCACTCTTCTATGCGGAGGCTTTCAACGCTTGGTCCAGATCCCAGACGATGTCATCGAGGTCCTCCAGGCCGATCGAGAGCCGCACGAGGTCGGGCGTGATGCCCGCTGCCAACTGCTCTTCGGAACCAAGCTGCTGGTGAGTTGTGGATGCCGGATGAATCACCAGGCTCCGTACATCGCCGACATTCGCCAGATGCGAGAAGATCTTCAGGCTGTTGATGAACCTCTTGCCTCCATCGAATCCGCTCTTTAGGCCGAACGAGAACACGGCGCCGGCTCCTTTCGGCGTATACTTCCGGGCGAGTTGATAATACGGGCTGGAGGGCAGCGATGCGTATTTCACCCACGAAACCTGCGGATGACCTTCCAGGTATTGAGCCACCGCAAGCGTATTCGAGAGATGCCGTTCCATCCGGAGACTGAGCGTCTCGATGCCTTGCAGGAACAAAAACGAGTTGAACGGGCTGACGCATGGGCCGATATCGCGCAGGCCTTCCACCCTCGCTTTGATGATGAAACTGATGGCGCCGAAGGTTTCCCAGAAGTTCAGTCCGTGATAAGCCGGCGAGGGCGACGTGAACGCCGGAAAATTACCGTTGTTCCAGGGGAATTTCCCGCTGTCCACGATGATTCCACCAATGGATGTGCCGTGGCCGCCCATGAACTTTGTGAGCGAGTTCACGACGATGTCGGCTCCATGCTCGATGGGCCGGGTCACATACGGTGATGCGAAGGTATTGTCCACGATGAGAGGCAGTCCGCGATCGTGCGCAATCTTCGCGATCGCCTCAATATCCAGGACATTGCTTCGCGGATTGCCGATCGTTTCCCCATAGAGCACTTTGGTTTTTGACGTGATGGCTTTTCGAAAGTTATCCGGATCGTCCGGTTCCACGAAAATAAAGTCGTAGCCCATTCGCCGCATCGTGACATCGAATTGCGTAAATGTGCCGCCATAGAGGGTGCTGGCTGAAACGATCTGATCCCCCGGCGCGCAGATAGTCGTCAGCGCCAGAAATTGCGCCGCTTGGCCGCTCGATAGGCCCAACGCGGCCACGCCGCTTTCGAGCGAGGCCACGCGTTCCTCCAGGACGGCTGTAGTCGGATTCATAATCCGCGTGTAGATGTTGCCGAACTGCTGAAGGCCGAAAAGCGCCGCGGCGTGATCGGTGTTATCGAAGGTGAAGGACGTGGACTGGTAAATTGGCACTGCCCGCGAATGAGTGGTTGGATCGGGCGAATACCCGGCATGCACGGCACGAGTGTTGAATCCGAGCGGCCGGTCGATTTTGGGGTCGGACATGAAAGCAGTATAGCGATTGAGGATGACACTCTGGCTGCTCCGGCTGCCGTTCTTTAAATTAAAGTTGTCCAGCGGTCGAAAGTTCTTGACTGAGGTCCACTGTTTGCACAAGAATCGTTAAGCTGTCCAGGTTTGGTGTGGCTGCCACCCGTCATCTTTCGTTTAGCGGCCGCACTCTGCAGGGGGGAACTCAGCTCGCGGAACGCCTGATGCGCGAAGCGAGCTGGGTCTGCAGCGAGAGACCCACGCCTATCAGAAGACAGCTCCAGGCAAACCAATCGCCGTGCTGTGTGTATGGCGTCGTCGATCGGACGCTGTCGAAAGGCAGCAGCGCCGCCACTTCCTGATACAACGGCAGCTTCCGCAGAATACGGCCGGCTGGGTCGATGGACGCCGTGATGCCATCGTTGGTGGCGCGGACGATGAACCGGCGGTTTTCAACGGCGCGCATACGGACCAGCAGCAGATGCTGTTCCCGCGCGGCGCTATGGCCGAAATAGCCGTCGTTCGATAAATTGAAGAACACGGTCGCGCCGTTTCTAGCAAATTGGCGAACGAAATCCGGAAATGCGGATTCGTAACAAATAAATACCCCGAGATCGTTCGGCGGCTGCGGCAGCACTTTGATCTCATGGCCCGGCGCAAAATCGCCCGCTTCCTGGGTGACGCGATTGACAAAGCTGAACAGCGGCGGGACAAACTCCCCGAAGGGAACGAGATTCACCTTGTCATACCGGCCGATGACGTTCCCTTGCGGTCCCAGAAGAACGGCCGAATTCAACGGCTGGTTCCTCGGTGTATGCGCCACCGTGCCGAACAAGAAATAGCCATGCTTGCGGGCAATGTGCTGCGCCTCCTGCCGGAAGACAGGATCGTCATAGTAGTAGAACGGCGCGGGTAATTCCGGCCAAACCACCAGGCGTGCGTCGAACGCATCCGATATGACTTGCAAGTGCTGCTCGGCCTGCGTCTCGCTGGCCAGCGTCCATTCCTTTTCCGTGTCGACGTTTGGTTGAACAACCAAAACCTGCTGGCTGGCCTTGAAGTGTTGCGGCACGGCAGGCAACGCGTACAGAACGCCCAGTGCCGCCAACGGCCAAAGGTGCTTACGCGGATATCTCAGAACTACGATTGCGATTGCGACTGAAAGCATCACAAACACGAACGAAAGGCCGTAGACTCCGACGTACGGAGCGAGCCGCAGAGGCAGGGACATGTTGATTCCGGCATTGCCCAGATCGAGCCAAGCGAAGCCAAAAGTTCCGTGAGTACGCTCCAAACCGACCCAGAGCGCCGCGATCGCGGGAATTGCATACGCCCGCCACATCAAGGGTCCGGCGAGCCACGCAAAGACGGCGAGATGTATCGCCTTCAAGGCGCTGAATAGAACGAAGCTGCCCCAGCTTCCAAATACTCCCATGTAGGCATGAACCTGGAGCACAAACTGGATCCAAATGCAGAGCCAGAACCAATACACGAAACCGGCCATCCAGCCATACAGAAAGCGTCGCTTTGCGCTGTCCTCCCGGGCCAGGGCGAACAGCAACGGCGTGAGCGCAAAAGCTGCCAGCCAGTAAACGTCGTAATTCGGAAATGCCAGCCGCAAACACGCTCCGGTCAGGAGCGCGAGAGCGAGATAAAGTGGAATTTCCCAGCGCGGACGCGGAGGCCTCACGTCAGTGGCTCCGGCGCGAGCGCCGCTTCTTCACTGATGAGGTCGGCCATATAGGAGCTGCGAACGAAAGGGCCGCTGAACACCATGCGGAATCCAGCGGAGAGTCCGAAATCGCGGTAGGCGTCGAACTGCGCGGGAGTCACGAATTCCGAGACGCGAAGATTGCGCCGCGTTGGCTGAAGATATTGTCCGATCGTGGCTACGTCCGTTCCCGAGGCGCGAACATCACGCAGAAGTTCATGTACCTCGGAAGGTTGTTCGCCTAAGCCAACCATCAAGCCGGATTTCGTCAGCACATCGGCACGATAGTTCTTCGCGAATTCCAACACGCGCAACGATTGCCGGTAGTCGGCCTGTGGCCGGACGCGGCGGTACAGCCGCCGGATCGTTTCCATGTTGTGATTGAACACGTGCGGTCCCGCGTCGAGCACTCGCGCAACGGCATTCAGATCGCCGCAAAAGTCGGGAGTCAGCACCTCGACTCGCGCCTGAGGCAAGGCGCGCCGGACCTCCCGTACGGTCTCCGCAAAATGCTGCGAGCCTCCATCTTCGAGATCGTCGCGGTTCACTGACGTGATCACGACATACCGTAGCCCCATGCGTGCAGCCATCTCCGCTACGTGAGCCGGTTCAAGCGGATCCAGTTCGAACTCGTGTTTTGCAGCCGATCCCTTCGGCACCGAGCAAAATCCGCAACCTCGTGTGCAAAGGTTGCCAAGAATCATGAACGTTGCTGCGCCGCGATGGAAACACTCATGGAGGTTGGGACAACGCGCCGATTCGCAAACTGTGTGCAGATGCAGCCGGCGCAGTTCGCTTTTCAGCATCTGAACGGATTCAAAGTGTGTGCGCCCCTTTCGCAACCATGCGGGCAAACGTTGCTGGGGCGGGGGAGAGTCGATCTGGACGAGTGATTCGGAGGGCACGGAACCTCCATTGTACCGGCGCGGGCGTCCGCACCCTTCTGGATATGCAGGCGGCGTGGCCGCCCCTAAGCTACGTAGGCTATCTCGGGTCGAGGCATTCCTGGGACGGGCATGCCCGTCCCCTTAAGTAAAACTTTGGTCCTATTAATACCGCTGTACGAATACCTGCCGGAATCCCTTGCGCCTCAGTGCATCGCGCGTGCTGGAAAGATCGCCGGCATCGCGAACGGGACCGACCAGCACTCGAAAGAGTTTTGTGTCCGGTCCGGCGGCAAAGTGCGCATGGAACCCTCGCTTGCTGAGCACGCCGGCCACGGCTTCCGCCTCGGACCTGCTGACGGCCGTGACTTGCAGATACGTTTGCCCACGACGGGGCGTGATCATCAAAGAATCGCCATCGGCTTCTTCGACGCGCTGGCGATTCGTGTTCTTTGGAGAAACGGTCTCCGTTCGCGTGGCCGGCGCCGCTTCCGCTGCTGTGTTTGCCGCCACCCGACCCTTACTGTCGTCATTGGAGTTGCCCTGTATTGGCGCGGCTCCCGCCGCCGCTCCGGCATCCCCAGGCACCGCGTGCGTCTCGCCGATCGGCGCAGCCGTCGCGGAATTGGGAGCCGAACTTGCCTGAACTGCATTGTCTTCGGTATTCTTTTCTCCCGAGTTACGACCGACCATGTAACCGGCGGTGAAGAACGCTCCGAACAACACCGCCAGAATAAAGAAGATACCAACGATCTGTTTATTGCCGAGCAAAATCTCCGTTTCGCCTTCCCGATTTTGAAACATTTACTGTATAGATTGTACTGGAATCCGGAGTCGCAAGGCGCCGGAAACGTCTTCTTGGTCGTTCCGGCATGGGGCCGGTAATCTTAGCGGATAACCCGCTATCCTTCCTGTGTCACGGGCGCGGCACGTGCGGCCCGAACTATTTCATATGTAAAACGTGCTTCACTATATCGTCAACGGAATGAGAGCGGCTATGAGCCACGACTGAGACGTGCATTTCGCCATGCGTCTTTGCCAGATATTCAACGTGAACGACTGCGACGTTGCCCACTCGAAGATAGGGAAGAGCTTTCTTTAATTCGTCCGGGTTTAAGGGGAAAACGTGTGGCTGGCTGGCATCCTCAACCACAACGTCACAGGCCCCCGACACGAGAGTTGAAAAAATAAGATCCTTGTCCTTGTATATTTCGATCTCTACCTTCCGGATCTCAATCTTCATTGGGTCGGGACTTGAGATCGAAATGGCGAGTGGTTTAGCCCTTTTGATCTCGACACGAAGCGAGAGCTTTTGGTCTGTAACCGGCGCTGGGGCCGGCGCTGCGGCGCCCGCTCCGGCATCGGTGAGTGCGGTTCGGTTGGATGGATCTTGTGGGCTCCGGGGGCCGGAAGTAACTCTGACCGCCGCCAGTAAATTGGGAGGATCCTGTGGGCTTCGGGGACCTGACATACTCTATTTCTTACCCTTTCTCTAATACGACCTGATATCGATTTGACAGCGATGCAAGTAGCGGGCCAACCTATGGCTTCCTTTGTAACAAGTAGGCATCCGACCACGCTCGTCCTCGCAGGCATGCGAGCTTCTCGCCGTCTTGAGACCAACCGTAGTCGAAGATTTGGTTTTCCTGAAACGAGGTGATCTGGGTAGGAGCGCTGCTCGACAGAGGCTGCTGCCAGATATTCGACACGCCGTGATCGTCGGTAACGATGTACGTTAGCCCGCGCCCATCCGGATACCACCCCAGCCGCGCGCCGCTGGGGATGGTAGGGACGCGTTGAATCGGCCGATTTGTGTCCAGTGAGAAAACCGTCACCTGCCATTCTGTGTGCTGCGGACCACTGAGCACTTCGGCCGCGATTCGTTTTCCATCGGGCGAGAAAACCGGATGGCGAGCTTCTTCCGAGAAAATTCGAACAGGCGCTCCGCCGGTCGATGCCACCCGCCAGATCGAGGGCTGGTTGGCGGTCCAATCCGTGTATACAAGCCAGTTGCCATCCGGCGAGCACTGGGGAGATTCGATGTAGCCCGCGCCGCTTACCAGAAGCTTGTATTGGCCGGTGTCGAGATCGTATCGCCAAAGCCCGGGGGAACCGCTTCGGTTCGAGGCAAAAGCAACGGCGCGGGAACCGTGAATCCAGACGGGATTTCTATCGACAAATAGACCGTCAGTCAGTTTCTTCGGACGCGAGTCGGTGGGATCGATCATCCAGACATTCGTTCCAGCGCCGCGATTGGCCTGCGAGACCAGCAGACCATCGTCCGACCAGTCAACGCTTTCGTACCGTCCGGTATCGCCGGCCGTGCTTTCTCCGAGCCGCAGGTTATCCCGATTCGCCGTCCAAAACGTGGTGCGCCTTTCGATTCTGATCGTGACAAGCGATTGCCGGTCCTGCGTCAGGCTAGCTCCCGAGTATCCGTACATGTCGGCCGTCAAACTCCTGGACTCGCCAGTCTTCGTTGAGAATTCCCGGAGTTGCATCTGGTCGTCGGTCTCTTCGTTCGAAGCTGTAGGAACAATTAGATCGGAGCGGTTCAGCCACACGAACTGATGGGTAGCCCGCCAGCCTGAAAGCGGCATTAAACGTATTTGATGTGGCCCGGCCGCTTCGATTAATGCCAAACTGGGCCATTTCGAACTGCCCGGCGCGGGATAAACGGTCGTGGCGATTATTTTAGAATCCGGCGACCAGGCGATTCTACGCCCAAGCAGGGCATCGCTTTTGAAGATGGTTTGTTCTCGGCGAGGCGGCGCGCTGGAAGCGATCACGATTCCCGAAGCGCCGTTGACATTACGCCGAAAGGCAAATTGAGCACCACCCGGCTTGAATGTGATCGGGCCGTCTACGTCGTTTACGAGCAACCGCGGATCGCCGCCCGCCAGTGGAACCTTATAAAGCCGACCATACTCTTTTTTTCTGGCGACGAAGTAAATGTCCTGCCCATCGCTTGAGAATGTCAGCGAATCGTATTCGTCGGCCGAGACTTGCGCTCTCACGCTCTCGGTGGACGAATCGATGCGTTTAATCCAGATCGCTTCGTGTCCGGGAGATCCCGAGATATAGGCAAGATACCGTCCTTCCGGAGAAATGGCAGCCGATTTTGTATCTCCATTGAAGGTCAGTTGCTGGATAGTTCCGATGTCGAATGGCTCCAAGCCAAAAAACCATTGCCTTCCAACGAAAAGCCACCACAGCATGGCTGCCAGCGCGAGGCAGGTTACGCTCGCGGCGATGAACATCCACTTCGGTTTCTTCCGAACAGCCGCAACGGCCGGCCGCGATCCGTCCGATAGGTTCAGTGCCCGCCTGATTGTCCGCAAGTCGGCCAGCAGTTCTTCCGCGCTTCCATAGCGCTGTTTCGGATCTTTCCGCAGACACCGATCCACAAGCCGCTGCACATCTTCGGGAATCGATGCCGTTTCCGCAAGCGGGGGCGGATCCTTTTCGAGAATGCTCACGACCACGTGGTGGTCCGTCTTGCCGTCGAATGGCTTTCGTCCGGTCAGCATCTCGTACAGCACGACGCCCAGGCTCCAGATGTCGCTTCGCGGATCGACTTCATCGCCGCGCGCCTGCTCCGGCGACATATAGTCGACCGTGCCCACCATGGTTCCGGGCCGTGTGTAGGCCTCGTCCCGATTCGCCTGATTGCGCGAGGCCGACAGTTTTGCCAACCCGAAGTCGATCACCTTGATGTAGCCGTCCGGCCGGATCATAATGTTGGTCGGCTTCAAATCGCGATGTATGACTCCGGCCGAATGCGCGGCGACCAGCGCCGACACAGCCTGAGTGACGATCTCGATGGCTTCGGGGAATGCGAGTGGTCCTTCCCGCAGGCGGGATCGTAAAGTGACGCCGTCGACGAACTCGCTTGCGATGAAATGCTCACCATCGATTTTGCCGACGTCGAAAATCGTCAGGATGTTCGGATGGTTCAGCGACGATGCCGTTCTCGCCTCCAGTTGAAAGCGGCGCACCAGCAGTTCGTCGCCGGTCGTCTGCGCGGGCAAAAATTTTAGCGCGACATGCCGTTCCAGGCGTACGTCCATAGCAAGATAGACTTCACCCATTCCGCCCTGGCCGATGCGTCTAAGAATCCGGTACACGCCTACTATCCGGCCAGCGCGATGATCCGGAGGAGCTTGCGCTAGCGGGATATTGTCCGGTTTTTCGTCAAGCGAGCGGGGTTCACTGAAAACGGAGAGCCGCACGAGCGTGCGGGTGACCTCTTCCCGTATATCGGCATCGGGGCAGGCGTTTTCGAGAAAGGACGCGCGGTTTCCAGGGTCTATTGTAAGGACCCGGTAAACAAGATTGTCGATCTGAGATTGACGCTCTCCGTCCATGCCCGTCGATGTAGGGTTCCACCCTTGTTAGACGCCGCCGCTGGCCCGGGCGTCAGACGCGGGCGCCCCAGGGCGCGCTACGGCTTTAAATGCAAGCTATTGTGAATAGCGTATAGTGCCAATTCGAGTCTATCGGAAACGCCGAGTTTATCGAACACGTTGTGCAGATGATTTTTGACCGTCTGTTCGGTGATAAACATCTTTTCCGCGATTTCCTTGTTTTTGTAACCCTGGGCGATCAGGACGATGATCTCCCGCTCGCGCTGGCTGAGTTGGGCGCGTTCACGGGGTTTACCGTTCCCGTGCTGGGAGGGGGCAGCGAAATCCGCAGGATTCGCGAACTGGCGGATCACGGCGGCGGTTGTGTTCGAATCCAGCCAGATCTCTCCGGCGTTCACCTTCTGGATGCTTTTGATAATCAGTGAAGGCGCGGAGTTCTTCATCAGAATGCCGGAACAACCCAGCTTCATTGCCTCGATGAACTCATCCTTGCTATCGGATCCCGTGAAGAGAAGAATCTTGGTCCGCGGAGCGCGAGTCTGTAAGGTTCGCAGGACCGTGAGGCCATCCGTCTTGGGCAGCCGCAATTCCATAATGACGACATCCGGGTCCAGTTCCAACGCGCGGTCAATGGCCTCGGAGCCGTCTTCCGCCTCGGCTACAATTTCGATGTCTAGAGAAGGGGCGAGAATAGCACGCAGGCCGGCTCTTGCGACCGGAAAACTATCGGCGATTAATAGCCGGATCATAAATGTAAGTCCACAGCTGGCATCTTTGACATTAGCCTAGCAGGATCGTCGCATTCTCGTAACGCCTTGATTGTACGTGCTGAACTAGTACGAAGCGACGTTTCAGCCGGCATTGGGAGCACGCCCGCTTATAGGACTACAGTACCAGTTTTTCACCCTATCTCGGTAGTACCCTGTGGCGAATTGGCGGGTAATGTATAATCCCGCTGATATGCCCATCCAAACGCTCATCGACCGTCGCCGGCACTTTTTGAAAAGTCTCTTATCGGGAACCGGAATTGCCGCCGCAGCCGCTGTTCCCTCCCTAAGCGCCGAACAGAAATCCTCGATCACGTTGGATCGCTTGCCGCCGTACGTGAGAAAGCAATCGTACCAGTCTCTTAAGCAGTCCACATATGATCGTTCCGGTGGGAATGCCGATGCGCGTCCCATCGCGGGCGGCCAAAGCCTCACGGTATTTGAATCGGATCGGCCGGGAATTATCACGCACGTCTGGTTCACAATCGCCGCAAAAAGCGCTCATCATTTGAAAGAAATGGTCGTGCGGGCGTACTGGGACGGAAACTCGAAACCATCAGTCGAGGCCCCGATCGGCGATCTGTTCGGACTGGCGCTAGGGCAATACACTCTGTATGACTCGGCGTTTCTCGGGTGCTCGCCGGGTAAGTCGTTGAATTGCTATTTCGCCATGCCCTACAAGAAGGCAGCGAAAATTACGGTTACGAACGAGGGTAGCGAGCGGGTGGACGCGCTCTACGCGAATATCGATTACCAGAACTGGCCTGAATTGCCGGACGACACGCTGTATTTCCATGCCCAGTACCGGCAGGCGGCGCCGTGCCAAAAAGCGCCCGCGGAGGCGCAGGAGAAAAATCTCGACGGCAAATACAATTATGTTTTTTGCGAAACGCGAGGGAGCGGTCATCTGATGGGGGTCTCGCTCGGGATACAGCAGAACGCCGACCGCTGGCCGGGGGAAGGCGATGAGATGATCTTTATCGACGATAACTCGAAGCCCGCAATCACCGGCACCGGAACGGAAGATTACTTTCTGGGAAGCTGGGACTTCGGCGGGCGCGATGGCGCAGTGCCGTTCGGTTATCAGTTCTACGGCGCCCCGCTGATCATACTTCCCGAGCGGACTGGCGGCCGCTATTGCATGTACCGCTGGCATGCCGATAACCCGGTCACGTTCGAGAAGTCTCTGAAATACACCATCGAGCACGGGCACGCCAACGATCGCGCGGACAACTATTATTCAGTCGCCTACTGGTATCAACGCGAAATCGCAACAGACTTTCCGCCGCTTCCGCCGGCAGAGCAGCGCATTCCCAAGTTGCACGACAATCCGTAAGGCCCGGCTATGGCGCGCGGCTAACGCCACCAAAGCAATGAGCGCGACCCCATCTACACTGGAACAAGATGGCTGCAAAACTTACCGCGAACGTCAAGGCGGGCGGCTGCGCGTCAAAACTCAGCCCGAAAATCCTCGATCGCGCCCTTAAATCGGCGCCTCGAAGGACAAACGATCGCGTCCTGGTCGGTTACGATACTGCCGACGATGCCGGCGTGTATGACTTAACTCCAGATGCCGGCATCCCGCTCGCAATGGTGCAGACCGTAGATTTTTTCACTCCGATTGTGGACGATCCGTATACATTTGGCGCTATCGCTGCGGCGAACGCATTGAGCGACGTGTATGCCATGGGCGGGCGTCCGGTTACCGCTCTCTCTCTGCTTGTCTATCCGGCAAAGGGAGACATAGCCGATCTCGAAGCCATTCTAAAGGGGGGCGCCGACAAGATTCACGAGGCCGACTGCGTGATTCTCGGCGGTCACAGTATTTCGGAAGATGAAGTGAAGTTCGGCTACGCGGTCACGGGGCTGATCGATCCGCGCCGCACGCTCACCAACGCAGGAGCGGCGCCGGGCGACGTGCTGGTTTTTACCAAACGTATCGGCACAGGTGTGATTTCGACCGCTCTAAAGAAGGGAATCGTCGATCAGGGCGATATGGACGCGTCCATCGCGCAGATGGTCACGTTGAACCGGGGCATCGCCGAGGCTATGGATGATTTGGCTGTACACGGCTGCACGGACGTCACCGGCTTCGGTTTGCTGGGACATGCTCGCGAAATGGCTTTGGCCTCGAATGTCACTCTCAAAATTGCCGCAAGCAAGGTGAAATTCCTTCCCGGCGCTATCGAATACTCGAAGGCCGGAGCGCATTCCGGCGGGCTCAGCAATAATCGCGATTTTGTCTCCGATTGCGTGATCATGGCCGAGGATATTCCGTCTGAAGTGGAATCGCTATTCTATGACCCACAGACATCGGGAGGTCTGCTTCTCACGATGAGCGACGCGGACGCCGAGCGGCTAATGGACCGGCGTCCGGAAGCATATGTCATTGGCCGCGTAACGGAGCGGAGCCGAAAGCCGATCGAGGTGCAATCGTGAAGGACAGTCCGCTGATTATCGCTCTCGATGTGGACACAGTGGAGGAAGCCCGGCGCCTGGTGAATGCCATTGGACATGGCGCCGATTTCTATAAAGTCGGGATGGAATTGTATGCGGTTGCGGGAATGTCATTTGTGCAGGAGTTGCTCGGCAGTGGCAAGCGAGTCTTTCTCGATCTGAAGCTCTATGACATCTCCGAGACAGTGAAGCGAGCAACCCGGCAGATCTCCCGCTCAGGCGTGACATTCCTAACCGTACACGGCAGTAAAGCGGTAATGCAGGCAGCGGTGGAAGGCCGGGGCGATAGCGCCACTCGATTGCTTGCGGTAACGGTGTTGACCAGCTTCGATCAGGACGATCTCGCCGATTTCGGGTTCTCGACACCCGTTTCCGAGTTAGTCGCGCTCCGAGTTCGCAAAGCGGTGGAGAGCGGCATCGACGGCATTGTGTGTTCGGCGCTTGAAGTGGCGAAAGTCCGCGAAATCGGTGGCCCCGGCTTGAAACTGGTGACGCCCGGCGTACGCTCGGCTGGCACGGCGACAGGCGACCAAAAGCGTGTCGCGACTCCGGCGGAAGCGATACAAGCCGGAGCCGACTATCTCGTTATCGGCCGCCAGGTTACGCGCGCTGCGGACCCCAAAGCGGCGTGCGAGCAAATCCTGAATGAAATCGCCGGCGTGGTCCGCCGATAGCATCCTTTCTAGACGCCACGAATACATCAGGTTCTTGTAGGGGCGAGGCAGGCTGGATCGTCTCATAACATGCGTTACAGGTTGTATCAGGAGATCCGTTACAGGCACATACGTTCCTCGGTGTAGCCCTTCGACTTCTTCTAAGCTGATGCAGGCAGCCAGTGGCCCGCGTCATAACGTCCTGGAGTCGGACCAGAGCCGCATGAGTCCGGCGCTGTTGCTCATCGCTCAGCTATACCGGATAGAAAAGCAGGCGCGGGAACTGGACCCACAGACTCCTCTCACGCATCGGCGCTCATCCCATCATTCGAATTACCGACCTTCTGCCTTACAACTGGGTTCTTACCCAGACTTAACTCCCGTCGAGCGGATGACGCCCTTGGCGGGATAGGAGCAAACTCTAGCCGATCGCAGCATTCAGGAACGTTCGCCTCCGTTGCATCCGTGCATTCGATCTTTATTAAAGCACTCAGCCCGTCGTTACTGCTCCCTCATCTTGGCTGATCAGGGGTGATTCTCAGACACTTACCTATTCGTAGCGCAACGCGTGATTGGGATCGAGGCGCATGGCGTGGCGCGCGGGAATATACGACGCAACCAGCGCAACAAGGGAAAGAAGCAGGGCCACGCCGGCGAATGTGATTGGATCGGTGGCGCTCACTCCGAAGAGGAGACTGGACAACAGGCGCGTGATGACGAATGATGCGGCAATGCCGATGGCTACGCCTAGAATCGCGAGGCGGGCGCCCTCGCCCAATATCAGACGCAATACGTCGCTTCGCTGCGCGCCGAGCGCCATGCGAATGCCGATTTCCTGGGTGCGGCGCGTCACTGAAAAGGCTACTACTCCATAGATGCCGACCGTCGCAAGAGCCAGAGCAGCGGCAGCAAACAATCCCACAAGAAAAAGCAGAAAACGCCGGTCCGCGAGCCAGCCGCCCATTTCATCCGCGAAAGTGGAGAATTTGACGGGAACATCGGGAGCGAGATCGTGGAAAATGCCACGCGCGACGGGAGCGATTTCTCCTAATCGCGCGGTGCTCCGGATGAGCACGGTAGGCGATGCATTGAGGTTCATTCCGCGCTGGCGATAATCGACGTAAATGATGGGACTCGGTGGAGAGTCGAGACCGCGCGCGCGAACATCGCCAACAATTCCAACAATAGTGAGCGGCTTCAGGTTGCCGTCCATGTTGCCAAAATCGATGACCTGACCGACCGGATCCTGATTGGGCCAGCGTTCGCGAGCCAAGGTTTGACTGATTACGGCAACGTGGGGCGCATGGAGGCCGTCCTGGCCGCCGAAAATCCGTCCGCGGACCAGCGGAATGCCCAACGTGCGGAAGTAGCCCTCGCTGGCGACAGCGTATAGAGCGTATCCGGCGTGAGAAGGATTCTGCGCAATGCGGTCCCATTCCTCGAAATTTGTGGGTGGTTTTCGGCCATTCAAAATCAGAAAACCGCCATCCGCGAGATTGTCCCCGGCTGCAACGGGCATGGCGCCGGCCAAGCCCAGACTCTGAACGCCGGGAATCGCGCGCAGACGGGTCGCTAGCTCGTCCAGTTGTTGGATCTGACGCGCGATCGCCGACTCATCCTGGCTGAAATTGAGCGGTGTTGGAAGCGAAAACTGGATGGTGACCAGATTCGCCTGGCGAAATCCCGGAGTCGTGGAGATCAGCCGCAAGAAGCTGCGGCCGAGTAGGCCGGCGCCGATCAAGATCAAGAGGGTCGTAGCAATTTCGCCAGTCACCAGAAAACCGCGAAACCGGTGACTCGCGGCCCCGCCTGTATAAGTGCGGGAGCCGGCGATTAGGGCTTCCTGGACGTCTCCTCGAACCGCGCGCCATGCGGCAAACAGCCCTAGAGAGGCGGCGACGGCTAAAATCGCGCCTAAAGCGAACAACAGAACCGGTGTATTGATGACGATTTCTTGCTGTCGCGGCAAATTTGCCGGAAGAATCGCTGGAAGCGCGCGAATGGCCAGTACCGCTAGCAGGATGCCGAGTAGACCACCAGCAAAGGAAAGCGCGAAGGACTCAGTCAGGAACTGCTGCATGAGGCGGAAGCGGCCAGCGCCAAGCGCGACACGCACAGCCAGTTCCTTACGGCGCGCGGAGGTGCGAGCCAAGAGTAAGCCGGCGACATTGGCGCAGGCAACCAGCAGCAAGAGGCCGACGGCGGCAAAGAGGGTCAGGAGAGCGGTCCGAACATCTCCGACAATCGCATCCGCGAGAGGCACGACCGCGGCATCGTTGAGATCGACCTTTTTCCCGTACTGATCTTTGATGCGACGAGCAATTGTGCTGAGATTCGCGCGCACCTGGGCGACGGTAATCCCATCGCGGACGCGGCCAATACCCCGCCAATTGTGCGCTGTGCGCGTGCCAAGGTCCGGATCCAACTCACTCGGAATCCACACGGCGACGCCGGCTGGAAAATCGAAACCCGCCGGCATCACTCCGATCACGGGATAGACTCCGCCCATCAGTCGTAAATGAAATTGAGAGAGATCTGTTGCGCCCGCGAGATAGTCGCGCCAATAGCTGTAGCTGACGATGGCCGCCGGCGCGCCGTGCGGACGATGCTCTTCGGCGGAAAAATCGCGGCCGCGAAAAGGCTCGATGCCGAGCACCTGAAAGAAGCCGCTGGAAACTGCGGCGACTCTTGCACGAGCAGGCTCACTGCCGCCGGCGACAGAGGTCAGTAAATCGCCGGTATACGCAGCCAAATGGGAAATCGTGTTGTTCTGCCCACGAAAGTCTTCAAAGTTAGCGTTTGCCAGGTTCATGCGGTGGCCGTCGGGAGCCTGCTCCCATACGCGCACGATCTTTTGCGGATTCGGATATGGAAGCGCGCGCAGTAGAACGGCATCGACAACGGAAAAAATTGCCGTGGAGGCGCCAATGCCAAGCGCCAGAGTGAGCATGCTGACCGCCGTGAAGCCGGGATTTCCCGTCAGAATGCGAGCCGCATAGCGCAGATCGGCAAACAAGATGTGTATCCGGTTTTCCCACCCGTATCCGCGCACTTGTTCGCGAACGGCCGTCGTGCTACCCAGTTCCAGCCGGGCGGCGCGGCGGGCCTCATCGGGAGAGAGTCCTCTGGCGACAAAGGCCGCCGTGGCTTCTTCCAGGTAATGATTCACCTCATCGGCGGTGTCCCGGTCGGCGGCTTTTCGGTTTCCGAGCACGCGCAACCCGCACGTGAACTGACGCCAGAGCGACACCGTTTATCCCTCGGCTTTCAGGAGACGTGCTATCGCGGACGCCCGGCGGTTCCAGTTCGTCGTCTCAATTTCAAGCTGCTTTCGTCCCGAACGGGTCAGCGAATAGAACTTCGCCCGGCGCGACTTGTCTGTTTGGCGCCACTCGGAATTCAGCCATCCGACGCGCTCCAGCCTCTGGAATGCCGTGAGCAGCGATCCTGGATTCACTTTGAAGACACCGCGCGATATCTGCTCAATCCGGCGGGCAATGCCGAAGCCGTGCATGGGTTCAAGGCTGAGCGTCTTGAGAATGAGCATGTCCAGCGTGCCCTGGATTACATCTGTATTCGGTTCGTACATCGTTGATATTCCGAAAAGGAGATACGGCCCAGCATAGCCTGCCTTTATTATGACTGTCAAGATGTGATTGCCAAATGGTACGTGCTATTTCACTCGCTCCTTAGCGTCTCAGCGGGATCAATATGCACGGCTCGAATTGCCGGAGGAAGAACTGCTAGCAATGCCGCCGCGAAAAGAGCCAGCAGGGGCGCGGCGGCGGCCGGGTCGGTCGGCTTGACCTCGTACAAAATGCTTTCGACGAAACGCCCGCAGGCTAAACCTCCAGCAAGTCCAAGGAAGAGGCCGAACGAAACCATGGCGAGCAGATCGGTCGTGACCCGGCGGACAACCTGCGTGGGGCGAGCACCCAGAGCTATCCGAATGCCGATTTCCCGCCGTTGCTGGGTGACCAAATAGTTGAGCAAGCCATACAGTCCAACCACCGCCAGCAGCAGCGCAACGATGGCGAAGAATAGCGAGAGCGTGGCGAGCAGCCGTTCGCGGAGCATTTGCCACCGAATGAAGTCGCTTTGGGTTTCGATTGTGTGTACTTGAAAATCGGAACGCGCCTTTAAAACGAGGCTCCGCAAGGTAGGCGCCAGCGCCAGCGGATCGCCGGCGGTCCGCACCAGAAACGCGTCGTGTTGTCTGGGGTTCATCGGCAGATACATCGTGGGATGCACCCGCTCGCGCACGTCGTAATAGACTGCGTCGCGCACGTAGCCAACGATCTGCATCGGCGCGGAGAGGTCCTTAGCGATAGGGAGCCACAGGGATCTGCCTACCGGATTCTCTCCTTTGAAATAGACGCGTGCGAAAGCCTCATTGACGATGCCAACTCCCGGCAACGGCTGCGTCGACGCGCCTAATCGCGGAGGAAGATCGCCGCGCCGGAAATCGCGTCCATCGATTTGGTCGATGCGCATGGTTTCAAAAAAGCCGGGAGAAACGTCGAGAACATACGACGGGCGACCCTCGGTCAGCTTGCCAGGAACGCGCACACCCATCTCAGTCCAGCGGTTACGGCTCAACAGCGGCCACCCCGCAAGCGCGGCAGACTGTACGCCGGGCGTGCCGTGCAACTGATCCGCCATTTGCATCCAGACTTGCAGCGGCTGCTTTTGGGAGGCTGACAAGTCCATTACCAGAACATGCTCGGCCGAGAACCCCAGCGGCCGGTTTGACAGCCGCTGGAAACTCGCGACAAACAGTCCCGCGACGAATTGCACCAGGACACAAAACGCCATCTGGGCAGCCAATAGCGCCTTCATCCCGCGGCGGCGTGACGGTGGTTCCTGGCCGCCTTTAAGCGCGCTTATCGGCTTCACGCCCGATGCCCGGAGCGCCGGCGCCAGCCCAAACAGTAGGGCGACTAACGACGTGAGCGCAACACTAAACGCCAGGCTTCGCCAACCGGAATTGAGAACCAGACGCACGGGATCTTCCGGCACGTGCAGCATGGAAACCACCAACGGCGCCGACCAAGAAGCAAAGAACGTGCCGAGAGCCGAGGCGATCGCTGCCAGCAGCGTGCTTTCCATCAGCACCAACTGGATCAGCCGCCATTGCCCCGCGCCGATCGATACGCGCAGCGCCATCTCGCGAGCGCGCGCCGCGGCTTGGGCAGCCAGCAGATTACCGACATTCATACAGGCGATCAGAAGAACCAAGATCACGAGCGCGGCCAGAATGAGCAGGGGACGGCGGTATTGCCGTTTGACATCTGAGGCCCCCGAGGCCGCAGGGAGGAGCAGGAGTTTCTCATTGAGAAAAGCCTTGATCGCCGTTTTGGCTGTGCGGGAGTCAAACTCCTTGAGGCGTTCCTGGTGCTCGCGCAGGAAGAAGACCTGCAATAGCTGTCGAACCTGCTCCGCCGAGAATCCCGGTTTGGGATGCATCCAGATTCGAAACCAGGACCAGCCGAGGCTATGGATCGCTTCCGTGTTCATCATCGCTGGTACGAAAACGTCGGTGACCGCGCCTGGCTCCGTTCCGATGAAACCCCGTGGCGCCACTCCGACGATCCGGAAGAGATCACTCCCCATTCGAAACGTCTTTCCGAGAACGCCGGGATCGCGTGCGAAGCGGCGTGTCCAATATTCGTAGCTCAAGACTGCCACTGGACTTCCGCCGGTCGTGAGATCGTCGTAGGGTGCGATAAGACGGCCGAGAGCCGCTTGCAAGCTGAAAACATTGAAGACGTTACCGGAAATATATTGCCGATACACCCTTTCCGGTTCGGCGGCGGACCCAAAGACCACGTCCTGTCGCGCGTTGATTCCGACAACCATCAAATCCGCGCGGTCCGCCACCGCCTCCCGGTATTTCTGGAATGTCGGGTAGTCGAAATCGTCGCGATAGTCTGGTTGGCCGTCGCGGTCGACGTAATTTACCGCCAAATAGAACAGCCGGTCCGGATGGGCGACGGGCAAGGTGCGCAGCAGGACGGCGTCAACCAGACGAAAGGCCGCAGTCGTGGCGCCGATCGCCAAAGCGAGCGATAAAATCGCAGCGGTGCTGACGGCCGGACGTTTGCGAAGCTGCCGCCATCCGAAAACCACATCCGAAGCCAGCGAGTCGAGCCACGGCACAAGTTTGATGTCACGGCTGCGTTCCCGTTGCAAAAGCTCGTTACCAAACGCCTTACGGACCTCGCCGGCAGAACGGCCTCGTTCGACCGCTTCCGCGATGTGCGAGGCCAATTCCTCTGCGATTTCTTCATGGAGCCGGTCTCGCCGGAAGAGATTTGTAAACCGTCCGATCCACGACATGGGTTGTTCTCCTCACGCCAGCTTGAGAACACGCTGCACAGCGCTGGTAACCGCGGTCCAGCGAGCTTCTTCGCTCGTAAGCTGTTTGCGGCCACGGGCTGTCATTTCATAGCTGCGCGCGCGGCGGCCATTTGATTTTTCGATCCATTTGGCGCGGACCAAACCGGCCTCTTCCATACGATGCAGCGCGGGATAGATTGAGCCTTCTTCTACCCGCAGCGCATCGCCGGAAATCTCCTCGATCGCGGTCATAATCCCGTAGCCGTGCAGGGGCGCGCGACGAGAAAGAATCTTCAGCACCAGCAAATCGAGGGAGCCTTGAAGCGCATCGGTTTTTGCCATACCCAAGATATCTTATTACAAAGCCAGCTATGGTGTGCTGTAGCCCGATACGCCTGTAGGCGGACAGTGCTGTCCGAAAGCGGATAGTCATCCGTTACCCAACCCGCGCACCAACGTGCGGCGGCTCCGCTTGTAGGTTGCCTTGACACGGAGCCGCCTTTAAGCAAGCGGGTCATTTCGAACAATCGTTTTAGCGCCACCACATCGACCACACAGCGGGGCCTTGGAGCACTTCGCGGTAATGAGGCCTCGATGTGAAATGTGTCCCGTCGTGCAGCGCGAGTTCATACTCGCCAAATCAATTCGCTATGGCTTCCGAGTTGCCGTCCATCGGCCATCGGTCAGGCCTTCCACTTTCATGCGGCCAGCGGCAGAATCGCCGTCGATCCATCCGGCGAGCGTCGCGGCGCCATGGCCCTGGAGATGCGGAAATTTCCATTCCGCGTCAAAGTTCAGCTCGACGTAGCCGTTCCGCCACGTTCCAGTAACAGGGCGCGCATTACCGAGAGCGCCGGACCATGTCCCCGTCACCTTGCCCCCATCTCGTTCGAGTTGCAGAGCGCCCTCGAAAGGTCCGGTGTCGCTCAAAAACCTCACCTGCCACGTGCCGCTCGCATCCGAGCTATTCTTCACAGGCAGCGGGGTCGAGTTAGTGATGCGGAAATTGGAGAAATACGCCTCCTCGCCTTGGTAACCCCACAGCGCGACGCCACCACGCAAATCCTCACCCTTAAGGCCATCCACGACGAGGGTTGGTTGCTCCGATCCGTTTAAATAGAGCTTGGCGGAGCGGCCTTCGACTTCGATCCTGACATTCGTCCAGGTCTCCACTTTCAAGGGCGCGTAGGTTTCGTAAACCGCAGGCCACTGGCGGCGCAGTTTGTACCAGCCGAAGTCCGGCTCGGAGCTGTATTGCACCGAATGGTTTCGCATCGCCTGGTCATCCGAGCGGGCGTTCCCCGGTCGCAGATAGAAGAGTTCGTAACGCGATGCGTCCGGTCGCGCCCGGAAGGCGATGCCGAAAAAACCGGGCATCCTTACGCCCGGCGGCGTGGTGATCTTCAAGGCAATGTCCCCATCGATGGTTCCATCCTGAAAGTCCGTGCCCCGCAGAAGTGCGAAGCCGTCCTTTCCCGGATTGCTGGTGAGGCGCACAGCCTTACGCCCGTTGTATTCGACTGCGTCGGCCTTCACGTTAACCAAGACCAGATCCTTGCTGTCGCTCAGTGCAAACGTTTGAACGTTGGAGGCAGCCTGAGCGAAGCTGGCGCAGGCCAGTAAAATCGCAAAGACCGGAAGTGCCCGGTGTCCTACCCGTGCGACTCGATACACGTTGTTCTCAATCCGACGCGGAATGCAGCGAACGTCCGCTTTCCTCCGCAGCGACGCAAACTTGTACATCATTGTGAATT
Source organism: Bryobacterales bacterium KBS 96 (assembly GCA_000381625.1). Taxonomy (GTDB): domain Bacteria; phylum Acidobacteriota; class Terriglobia; order Bryobacterales; family Bryobacteraceae; genus KBS-96. The sequence continues at coordinate 1,301,593 of KB906767.1, read as the reverse complement.
TCATTGAATTCCCCCTCGCCAGCCTCTATGGAGAAGCGCGCGGGCGGAGCGAACGGATACACGCGCCGCCGGCCCGCTCTTCTATTCCCGATCAAACACAAGGATGTTCGGCTTGCTTCGACCTACTGCGTGCACGATCATCGTCAGGGTCTTGCCATCGGGAGAGATCTCGATCTGCCGGGTGTCCGTGACCTTGCCTTTGATCTTGTCGGTTATTTCCAGAGTGCGCTCGTTCACCCGGCGTCCCGACGACGCCGAGCCTGGGGCCACATTCGGGCCCAGGTTCGGATAATCGTTGTCATCGAATTTCATGTTTTGAGTCGAACCTTGAGCGGGATTAATGAATGAAAAGCCATCACCCTGGTAGGGCCGGATCTGAAGCTCGAAGGCCGAGTTCACCTTCTCGCTCGTGCTTTCCCACGTGCCCGCGAAACCTGAGCTCCCGGCCGTCCGTTTGTACAGATAGTCCAGGCTAAACGTCGACCCGTTGGGCTGGTTAGCTGTAAAGGAGTCGCTGAGGGTCTTGCCGTCTTCGGAAAGCTTCCAAATCCCCGTAAGCAACGTGCGGCCGTTCCTCTTGCGGACGACCTTCCAGGTATCGGGCCCCTCGACGGTAATGGCAAGAGTTGTCCCGAAGCGGCCGGGCTGGTCCTTCCCGTCGGCCACGACGATTTCGGCAACGCCGCCGCCAAAATCGATGGCGTACTTATTTGCGCCCGCGACCTCTACCTTCATTTGATCAGTGAGTTTGCTTTTGGATGGGTTGAGCTTCCATCTGCCTACGAAGGCGTCGTTCGCTGCCCATAACATGCCTGTAACCAGACAGGCAACCAGCAGTAACTGAAAAGTACGCTTTGACATGAAATCCTCTTAGATGCATTCGGGTTTGACTGGCTTTTGTCCAGTGCTGTTTGCTTCCAATCAAGGTTCGTCAATAACCACTCCGTTGAAGACGATCGGTAGAAACGTCCGCTCTCTCACGGTCGGGGTTCGGTGCAGGCAACCGCACGTCTTCATCCGATTCCGCAGCCCGCAGGGACGGGCCCGCAAGCGCCAAAAGCATGGAGGAGATATCCGCGCGGAGTTTTTCTCCTTCGCCTTTGTTCGGCCTGCACGCGGGCTTGTTGCAGGCACGCCGGCGGCCAATCCTGTCATTGCAACGATCGGCGCGCGGCGGCAACAGATAAATCGTCTATTTATTGCGGCGGCTTGAGTTAGCCGCGTTGGAGCGACTTAGCACTATGGCGCAACGGGCCAGCTATTGGCGCGGAGCGCGTCTGGCTATGTTCGTAGGCGAACGGTGCTGTCCCAAAAACGGATAGCCATTCGTATGCAACCCACGTACTAGCGTGTGGCTGTTCCGTTTACAGGTTGCCTTGAAACGGAGCCGCCTTACGCTTCGCAAGCGGGTTATCTCTTTCAGCGCAACCGGATCGATTACACCAGCAGGCTTTGGAGCACTTCGCGGTAATGGCGGCTTGAGGTGAGATGTGTGCCGTCGTGCAGCACGAGTTCATACTCGCCATGAAAGAGCGGGTGCATCTCTTTGATCCGATCGGCGTTCACCAGGCGCGAGCGGTGGATACGCAGGAAACGGTGAGGCTGCAGCCGCTGCTCTAAATTGCTTAACGTCTCGCGCATCAGGTGGACTTGTTTGCCGACGTGGATCTCGACGTAATTATCCGCTGCTTCGATCCAATCGATCTCGTCGGTTTGCAGCAGCGTGATTCGATCGGAGTTGCGGATGGCGAGCCGGTCGGCAATTCTCGGCTTTACCTGTCCGGCTACAAGCGACGCGAGTTGCCGCACCAGCACCGATTCGGCGCGCGGTTCCGCCAGGCGCTGCTCCACCCGCGACAGGCAGCGCAGCAGACGATCTTCGTCGAATGGTTTCAAGAGATAATCCAGCGCATTTACGTCAAACGCGCTGACCGCGTATTCATCGTAGGCGGTGATGAAGACAACGGGAGGCATGTTTTCGGCGCCAACTTCGCGAATAACGCCGAAGCCGTCCACTTCGGGCATCTGGACGTCGAGAAACACCAGATCGGGCTTCAATTCTTCGATCTGCTCGATAGCCGATCGTCCATTGCAGCATTCGCCGATCACTTCGTAGTTGTCGCGGTTTGCGAGATGATTACGCAGCCCGCGCCGGATAATCGGTTCGTCATCGACAATTAAAACGCGAATCATTGAGCCACCAACTCTCCGGCCGTTGCCGGCGTTTGTATTGCCAGCGGAATCGCGATACGAACCTCGAAACCCCCGGCTGGCCCGGCGATGATTTCCATTTCATGCTCGGGATAGAGTTGCTTCAGGCGCTTGCGTGTATTGGTCAAACCGATGCCGTGGCCCAGATCGTCCTGCTGCTGGGAAAGACCAGGTCCGGTATCCGCGACCGATAAATGGAGAGTTTCGTCTTCGCTCCGGCTCGAAATCGTGATTGTCCCAGGCGTGGCCAGGCGGGCGATGCCGTGGCGAATCGAATTCTCAACCAGCGGCTGAAGCAAGAGTGTGGGGATGAGGGCAGCCTCGGTCGACGGGTCGATATTCCACTGCACCCGCAGACGATCCGCGAAACGGATCTGTTCGATTTCGAGGTAGGCGCGCAGAAACGCGAGTTCTTCGCTGAGGGGGCTGATCGCTTCCACGGAACTGCGCAGCGTGGAACGCAGAAGATCGCTCAACCGCACCAGCATGCGGTTCGCCGAATGGGTATCGTCCATCATCAGCACGGAAATCGTTTGCAACGTGTTGAACAGGAAATGTGGATTCAACTGCATGCGGAGCGCATCCAATTGCGCCTGCCGCAGGCTTGTTTCGAGGCGGGAGCGTTCAAGTTCGAGTTGCGCCGCAAGCCGCTCCTTTTCGCGCAGGGCCCGGAACGAGGCAAGCATGTTAGCGACCGCGAGCGTTGTCCAATAGAACGGGAAATGCTTCAGGTAGGAAACAAAGTGGACGTGCAGCATGTAGGCGCCGAGGCCGGCCTCCGAGTGCTGTTTCACCAGCAGATAGAAGGCGTGGCTCAGGAATACGGCGGCGGCGGTGAACGCCAGAGACAGCGGAATATGAATCAGGAGATTGCGGCCCCACCGGTTTTTGGCGAGAGGCCAGCGCCGGGCCATGCCGAAAACGGCCGGCGTTAGCAGCATCCAGGAGTAGTAGCAGGTCAGCCAGATGGGAAACAGCTTCCAGAACGGTTCGTTCATGGGCTGCGTGGCTTCCACCATGTAATGGCGTGTCAGAGAAATCAGCGCGACAATGGTCCACGCTCCGACAATCATTAATCCCTGGTTGAGCCGCAGGCGCAGTATGGATAAGTTCGAAGAACGCACAGCTACTCTCATGTTCGCATCGATTCTAGAGCCGCTAAATCGGATGGCGTATCGATATCGGTAGCCGCCTCCGGTAGCGGAAAGGCGCTGACTATCATTCCGCAGTCTCTCAGCAGATGTTTCGCGCCGGCTTCGGGCGGCAGGGCGGCGAGCAGCGGGTACAATTTCTCCTGGAACAAGGCGGGTACTCCAAGTCCGTTCGCGTATTCGGCGGCCACGGCGGCCGCATTTGTCGATTCCAACTGTTCGCGCATCGCTCGCAGGTGTCCGGCCGACACCCAGGGCTGGTCGGCTAACAGGATGCCGAGAACGGGCAGGACCGGCCCGGCCGTTCTAAACCGTTGCACGCCGGCAGCGATGGACGAGCCCATTCCCATTGCCCAGTTCTCGTTAAGAGCGATCTCGATGGGTAGCCCCGCGACTGAACGGCGCACACGCTCGGCTTCCGCGCCGATAACGACGATGATCCGGTCAAAGGCGGCTTGCTGTGCCTGTTCAATCGAATGAGTAAGCAATGTTCCGTTTCCGTAGGGAAGTAATTGTTTGAGGCTACCCATCCGGCTGGCGGAGCCTGCTGCCAGAATCAGAGCAGCTGCTGGCATCAGAGGACCCCGGACGTGCCGATCGGAATTCATTTTCGAAAATCTAACGTCATCGTCGGGCCGGATATGCCCCGCCCGTGCTCGTTCGTCGGAGACATTTTCACACTGTCTGTTTCAGCGAACCTCTATCGTCATGCTGCCAGTACGCAACCCGACTTTCGAGCGGGGCGGGGCGAACCGTCGCCCGTTCCGGCAGAGGGCGGCGGGACAGGGGTAGCCCGCGGCCAGGATAGCGGAGCGGGAGTCGCTTTGCGGCCATGGTCGACGCATTCCTCCGACCCTACGATTCGCCGGCGCGCGATCCGGGAACGCTCCGTGGCGGCCGGCTGCCCGCAACCACCGTGATCGCTTCCAGCTTGCTCAACTCACGCCGGGCGATATGGCTCCAAGCCGTGTTCGTGTCCAGTTTTAGATACTGCTTCCAGTGGCGCACGGCATTCATGACTTCTCCCGCATTCTGGTACAACAACGCGATGTTGTAATGGGCGTCCGCGTAGTTTGGAAATAGCCGTACAGCAGCCAGATAGTGAAACACAGCGGTTTCGTAGTCGCCGCGCTCGTCGTAGAGGTTGCCTAAATTGAAGTGAGCCAGCGGATAGTCGGGGTCGATCTCCAGAGCTTTTTTGTAATGCGTTTCAGCATCGGCCCAGGCGTGCCCGTTGAAGAAGATGGTGCCGAGGTTCACCAGCGCGCCCGCCGCACGAGGATCGAGGGCGGCTGCTTTCTGGTAGGCGTCGATGATCTGCTCGACCGGGGCGCCCCGCTGCTCCAGTTCTAAGCCTCTTTCGAACCAGTTTTCCGATTCCATTTTGCGCCGTAGCAGATCGGCGGTTTTTTCCGTATCTCGCGAGGATTTCGGCAGATGCAGCAACTTGCTGACCTCGCTTTCGCTGAAATCCAACAGAAACTGACCGGAGATCGGTTCCATCTGCTGCTTGCCGATTTGCACCTGTACGCGCTGGCCCTGTGAGAACACGCGAATTTCCGAATAGAGATCCGGTGCATCCTTCAGGCGTTCGCGAAGCGCTAACAGTGAGCGGCGAATCCGCTGCGGCGGCACCTGGGCATCACGCAGTTTGAGGATGGTCTTTAGGACGAGCAAGTCCGAAAAACGGTACTCATCTTGTTGAGGAATAAGGCCCTGCCGCTCCCAACTTCGGAGCAGACGCTCGGCAACGTTAAGCAGCCGGCGAACTTGGGTTCGAGAGAAGACAGCGGCTTGCTCTCTCTCGGCGGGTTGTGTGGGAGGTGGCGAGGCCTCTCGCAGCACGCACCGATTCTAGCACGTAGCCCGCGCTGTACGGAGTGCGTTTTCCCATTCAATTACCGGAACTTCCGCCTGGTTTCCCGAATCTGTTCAAACACGGGCCTTTCTTGACAGTCCCGAGACCCCGCCTGATACTAAGAGGTGAGCTGCAAATGATTTTCAACAAGAGGAGCCAGATGGCAGCCACCCACAAACGTCCTGCTACGTTAGCGGAGCTACGTAACGGCGAAGAAGGTATTCTGGATCGTCTGGACCTGCCCGACGATATCGCACGCCGCTTGATGGAATTAGGCTTTCTCCCCGGAAACGCAATCATTCCCGCCAGAACCGCTCCCGGCGGCGGAGCGCGCGTGTTTCGTGTGGATGGCAGTGAAATAGCATTGAGGGACGACACGGCGGCCCGGCTCTTCATGCGTTTGCACTTTCCCAGTATCAAAGCAGCGACACCCTAGGCCATGAGCAATTGCCACGACAGCGGTCCACGCAAAGGCCTGCTCCCAAATCCGACCATTCCGGTCCCACATGCGGCGGTAAATGAGCGGCCATTAATTGTCGCGATTATCGGGCCGCCGAATTCCGGCAAATCCACATTATTCAATCGCCTGACCGGCCTTCGCCAGAAGGTGGCGAATTTCCCTGGCGTGACCGTAGAGCACCGGATGGGGAAGGCCAAACTGAAGAATCGGCAAGAGGTTTTTCTGGTCGACCTTCCCGGCGTCTACAGTTTGCATCCCCGCTCGGAAGACGAGCAGGTGGCCAACGACATTTTAAAAGGAGTCCGGCCAGGTTTCGCGAAACCGGACGCTGTGGTTCTTATTTTGGATGTCACAAATCTTGGGCGGCACCTGGTTCTGGCGGCGCCGGTTCTGAGTTTGGGGCTGCCGACGCTGGTGGTGTTGAACATGGCGGACGACTTGGCCGTTCGCGGCGGCAAGGTGGATGTCGCGGCGCTATCGCATGAACTGGGCGCGCCAGTGGTATTGGTTAGCGCATCGAAGGGAACCGGCGTTGACCGCATCCAGCAATTTCTGTCGGGTACAGCCGCGAATCTGGCGGGCGCCAAACCGGCCCGGGTCGAGCTGCCGGTTCTGAACGACGTTCCCAAGTGCCGCCAATGGGCATCGAAGCTCAACACCCGCGCATCGTATCGTGCTCCGGCTCCTCCAATCTGGACGCGCCGGCTCGATTCTGTTTTCCTGCATCCGGTTTTCGGCCCGCTGGTCTTTGCCGCTGTCGTGGTGGCGGTTTTCCAGAGTATCTTCTCATGGGCCCAGCCGATTATGGACGGTATGACCTACGCGGTGTCCATGTCGGGGCAATGGATGGGCATGGTGCTGCCGAACGGCGTGGTCCGATCGCTTGTCGTGAATGGAGTCTGGGCCGGCGTCGGATCGGTATTGGTCTTTCTGCCGCAGATCCTGTTGCTCTTTTTGTTTATCGGTGTTCTCGAGGATTCCGGTTACATGGCGCGCGCGGCGCTCATCGCGGACCGGACGATGGCGAAATTCGGTTTACAGGGGAAATCCTTTATTCCGCTGCTGTCGGCGTATGCTTGCGCGGTTCCGGCCGTGATGGCGACACGAGTCATTGAAAACAAGCGCGACCGTATCGCGACCATCATGATCGCGCCATTGATGACGTGCTCCGCGCGCTTGCCAGTCTACACGCTGATCATTGCGGCATTCGTGCCGAACATTCCTCTGGTCCGCGGCGTCCTTTCGCTGCCGGCGGCGACCATGCTGCTGCTCTATGTTCTAGGTTTCGCGGCGGCGGTGATCACTGCCCGCCTGCTGAAATCGACAGTGCTCAAAAGCCAGCGTTCCTCTTTCATTCTGGAAATGCCGCCTTACCGCCTGCCCACGCTTCAGTCGCTGAGTCTGCGGCTGATCGATCGCGGGAGGGTATTTCTGCGCCGGGCAGGCACCGTGATTCTGACCGTGTCGATTGTGCTCTGGATATTGGCGAATCTGCCGCTCTCGCATGGCAAAATGCCGGAGATCGAGAACAGCTATGCAGGCATGGTGGGCAAGACCATTGAGCCGGCCATCAAACCGCTCGGATTCAACTGGAAAATTGGCATCGGTCTGATTACGTCGCTGGCGGCCCGCGAGGTGATCGTCGGGACGCTCGGCACTATCTACGGAATTGAAAGCGACGGCAACTCCGAAGGGCTGCAGAAAGCGCTGCACGCCGACCTGACGCCCGCCGGAGCAGTGGCACTACTCGTTTTTTTCGCGTTCGCCATGCAGTGTTTTTCAACCATTGCCGTCGTGCGCAGAGAAACCGGCGGATGGAAGTGGCCGATCTTTCAGTTCAGCTATATGCTGGCCCTGGCGTACGGAGGTTCGCTGGTGGCCTATCGCGTCGCGAATCTTTTCTTCCAATAACTCATCAAATGAGTCGCCAAACGCGGCCGGGATCCAGGCGAATCGTTTGTTAGCATGACCATTTGGGCTGGACCTCCCGCGAAGGTTTTCCAATCTATTCATGCGAAACGTCGTCATACTTGGCACGGGATGTGCCGGCAACACTGCTGCGATCTATGCCGCCAGGGCGAATTTAAAACCGCTGGTTTTCGAGGGGCACGAGCCGGGAGGGCAGCTCTCCATCACCACCGAAGTCGAGAATTTCCCTGGATTTCCCGAAGGCATTCAGGGGCCTGAACTCGTCGAGAACATGAAGAAGCAGGCCCAACGCTTTGGCGCCGAGTACCGACACGGCCGCGTGGTGGAGGCGAATCTGCGGCAGCGGCCGTTTACTTTGAAACTGGAAGATGGCGAGGTGTTCGAAACGCGCACACTGATTGTCGCCACGGGCGCCTCCGCGCGCTGGTTGAACCTTCCGAACGAACAGAAGCTAATCGGCTATGGCGTGAGTTCGTGCGCGACGTGCGACGGCTTCTTCTTCCGCGACAAACAGATTATGGTGATCGGCGGCGGTGATTCCGCCATGGAAGAAGCGAATTTTCTGACGCGCTTCGGGCGGCAGGTGATGCTGGTTCACCGGCGCGAGGCGTTTCGCGCCTCGAAGATCATGCTGGAGCGCGTGAAAAATAATCCGAAAATCGAGCTGGTTCTCAACACGATCGTCGAAGACATCTACGATGTCGAAAAGGGCCACGTCACCGGTGTAAAGCTGCGGAACATTGTGACGAATGAAGTGACCGAGCGGCCGGTTGATGGGTTCTTTGTGGCAATCGGGCACATTCCGAACACATTGCCGTTTGTAGGCCAATTGGATCTCGATCCGGATGGATATATCCTTTCGCACGGTGGCGCGCGGACGAACATCGCAGGCGTATTCCACGCGGGTGATGTGCAGGATCGCACGTATCGCCAGGCGATTACGGCAGCCGGCGCGGGCTGCATGGCCGCGATTGAGGCGGAGCGGTTTCTGGAGGCGGAAGGGGACTGAGTGCCCTCGCTGATCCGAAAGATCTGACTCGCCATTAGACGAACTCGTTTAAGGTTTTCGAAACGGCAGCTTGCCTCGCCATACCCTATGTAGTATTCTATTCCTGGAAGGAGGAACGGCGATGCTGGAAGCCCGGACTCTGAGCAAGCGATACGCAAGCGTTCCCGCCGTTTCGAACGTCAACTTTTCCATTCAGCCCGCGCACGTTCTCGGCTATTTGGGGCCCAACGGCTCGGGCAAAAGCACGACCGTCAAAATGTTGGCGGGCCTGCTCGAGCCGAGTGAGGGGTGCGTCCTGTTTCAGGGCCAGGATATCCGCAACGACCTTGCCGGTTACAAGCGGCGCCTTGGCTACGTGCCGGAAGAAGCCAATCTGTATCCTTATCTTTCAGGCCGGGAATACCTCGAACTGGTCGGAGGGCTGCGCGGGTTGGAAACATCGTGGCTGCAGAAACGGATCGATGAATTTCTGCGGCTCTTCTCTCTCTATCCCAGCCGCCATGTTGCGATCGCCACATATTCAAAAGGGATGCGCCAGCGCATTCTTATCACGGCGGCCCTGCTGCACAATCCGGATGTGTTGATATTCGATGAGCCGCTCTCCGGCCTCGATGTTACCTCCGCGCTGATCTTTAGACATCTGGTCCAGGAATTGAAACAGGCTGGTAAGGCGATTTTCTATTGCTCTCACGTTCTCGAAGTCGTCGAGAAGGTTTGTTCTCATGTGCTGGTCCTGCGCAAAGGAGCCGTTATCGCTTATGGCTCTCTCCAGGATGTCGCGGGAATGCAATCGATGCAAACGCTAGAGCAGACATTTTCGCGGCTTGTCGAGGAAAACGACGCGGAAGATGTTGCCCGTAAACTGGCGGAACTGACTCTGACCCAATGACACGATCATTCGGAGAATCCGTGCGGCGGCGATGGTCTCGAACTGTCACGAAGCGCCCGTTTTTGCGCCTGGTCCAGCATTTTTTCGAGAGAATGGCGAGCAGCGGCGGCAATTCCGACGTGGATTTCGGCATGGCCGGAGCACTGGCGCTGCTTGCTGTGCCGGGCGCCTTTACAGCCATCTACCTGAGCGGCAAATACTCCAGCTTGCTCCAATGGCTCCGCGGCAATCCATTATTTGACCCTTATCGTGTGTGCGTTCCGGACGAATACTTTTTTATCGTCTATTCCATGGCGATTACGGGGCTGGTCACTCTAGTACGGTGGGATCGCCTGCTGCCGGGCCGCCAGGATTTTGCAAATCTAGCTCCGCTGCCTTTGAAACTCCGGGACATCTTTCTTGCGAACGCGACAGCGCTGGGGGGCATCGCCATCATCTTCGCGATCGATGTGAACTTAATCTCATCGATTCTGTTTCCGTTGCTGGTTACTTTGAAGGAAGGAACATTCGGAGCATTTGCCCGCTTCGCGCCCGCGCATGCCATCGCTGTGCTCGGAATCAGCCTGTTTACATTCCTCGCGCTGCTTGCGTTGCAGTCGCTGCTTAAGTCGCTTTTGCCGGACTCCGCATACCGGCGCGTTTCTCTGGTTGTTCGGACTATTCTGCTGGTGTTCTTTGTTTCGCTTCTGATTTCGGCGTTTGTCGTTCCGCTTTCGATTTTCAACTTCAAGATGAAACCGGGCGGAGCGGGAGATTGGTGGCCTCCACTTTGGTTTTTATCTCTATTTGAAAGTCGTCTTGCGCCGCTGCGAGCTAGAGTCACGATTGCGCCGCAGTTCGCTGTGTGGGCCGTCGCCGGAGCGCTTGCTGTTGCGATTTTTGGATTTACCCTGAGCTATCGCCGCTATTTCCTGCGAATTGCCGAACGTCGCGAGGGGCCAGGCAATCCCGCTCCCAGGCGCGTGTTCCGGTTGCAGTCGTCGGGGCGTATTTCGCGTTTGTGGGTTCGTCCCGGACCGGAATCGGCATGTTACGGGTTTATCGTTAAAACACTGATCCGGAACGATACGCAACTCCTGCTCTTCGGGATCTGGGCTGGACTCGGATTGCTGCTCGCGGCCGAAGGCTTCCTGCCAGGCGCGAATGGGACGAGAGGATTACCGCATGACGTTGTCCTTAGTGCGCCGCTGATGCTCGCATTCTTCGTGCTTACCGGGATGCGGTTTACGTTCGACCTCCCCGCCAGCGTCGATGCGAACTGGCTGTTCCGACTGGCGGCAAACGACCGTCCCGATTGGTTGCCAAGTGTGTGCCGCAAGGCGATGCTGGCCTTTATCCTCACGTGGTTCTTTGTTATTTGGTTTCCCTTTGCCGTGCTTGCCTTGGACTGGACGAACGCGTCGATAGCCGCCCTGATCGATGTATTGCTGTTTGTGGTAGCAGTGGACGCGCTGTTGTTCGGCTTTCGGAAAATTCCGTTTACGTGTTCGTTCGCCGCCGACCGCGATCGCCTTCTCCGTTTAGTGGCGGGAAGTATGATCGCACTCGTATTTTTGATTCCGGCGCTCGTCGGAATTGAAGTTTCGATTCTTACGAAATTTTGGCGCCTGGCGATTCTAGTGCCTGTGCTTCTCATAGCTATCGCCGCTCTACGCCGCAAGCGTACGGAACCGGGCGATGCCACCGTGTTCGACGACAAAGGCATCGAACCCTTTGCGCTTCTACATCTTTCCGGAGATTGACGAGGCCATGCGTCTATTCGACGCGCAGCGTTCTCACCGGGTCGATGTGGACGGCGCGGATCATAGCCGGTAGTGCGGCTACCAGTGTTGTGGCCAGAATGACCATCGACGGAAGTGCAAGCATGCTCCAATCGGTGCTCTTGACCTGGTAGAGCAGCGTTTTGATGTATGGCGCCGATGCCAGACCGAGCCCCAAACCCGCAAGTGCGCCCACGACCACCATGCGGAAAATGTCGAACGTAACTCGTCGTGCAATATCGGTACTTGTGCGCCGATCGCCATACGAATGCTGATTTCGCGGCGCCGCTGAAAGACGGAATAGTCGAGCACCCCGTAGAGCCCGACTCCGGCGAGCACTAGTGCAACTCCCGCGAAGAACAGCGCCAGCATCGCTACAAGCCGCTCTTGTATGGTATGCAGCGCATTAATCTCCTTTTGAGTCCGGAGATTCGTAATGCGGAGTTCGTGCCCCGCGCGCGATATTTCGCGGCGCAGGACAGGCGCGAGCGCGAGCGGATTCGAACTGAACGATCGCACGATGAAGGTTCCGGAGTTTCTGGAGCGCGGCGCCCCGTTCGCGTCTACCGCATGGAAGGGGAAATAAGCCACCGGCGGCATCGGTCCGCGCAAATCGGCGTAGCGAGCATTGCGAACCACGCAGTCTTCGTGCAGATGGATTATCGGCAGCAACGGTATCCACTACAAAGTGGACGCGCTACCTACTAAAACGGGATGTCGTCGTCCGTAATGCCCATCTCGGGTGGTTCGTCGTGAGTCGACGCGGACGGTCTTGGACGCGGCGCTTGGGCGCGGGGGGCGGACGCCATGCCCGAACCTTCTTCCATCGGGGCGGAGTCGCCGCGGCCGCCAAGCAGCAGAATGTCCTCAGCGATCACGTCGGTTGCGTAGACCTTCTTGCCGTCCTTATCGTCGTAACTGCGTGTTTGGAGGCGGCCCTCCACGTATACCTGCTTGCCTTTGGTGAGATAGTTGGCGAGATTTTCCTGGCGCCAGACGGTCACGTTCGTCCAGTTCGTCTCGTCCTTCCATTCGCCGCTTTGCTGATCTTTCCAGCGGCGCGTGGTGGCGAGAGGGAAGCGTGTGACGGATGTGCCGGACGGTGTGAACTTCGTTTCTGCGTCGCGGCCGAGATTTCCAATGAGAATGACTTTGTTTACGCTGCGGGCCATGGCTCTCACGCACTGTAGCACAATGCAGACGGCGGGTCTGTGAGCATTCCTACCGGATCATTCCGACCGCAGCGCCGTTTGTGGATCGATGCGCGCGGCCGAGAGCGCGGGCAGGAACCCGGCAAAGAGGGTGACCGCGAGCAGCAGGATTGCGGAGGCCAGCCAGACCCAGGGATTGTTCGGAGCAATTCCGTACAACTCAGAGCGGATGAGGCCGCCTGCCGCGAAAACAACCGGAAGGGCGCAGGCCACGCCGGCCAAACCCAACAGCGCGGATTCGGACAGCACCATGCGCATCACAAGGCGGGGACGCGCGCCAAGGGCCATGCGAATACCGATTTCGCGGTAGCGGCGCGCTACTGAATACGACATCACACCGTAGAGCCCGACGATTGAAAGCAGCGTGGCCAGAATTCCGAACGCCAGCGACAAAAGGCCCAGGCTCCGTTCCGCAAACAATGATTCGTTAATCACTTCGGTCATGGAGCTGACGTTATAAACCGGCAGCGTGGGATCGAAGCGTCGCACCAGTCCGCGAACGTGGTCCATTACCGCGGCTTCGCTGGTTTTCGTGCGCGCGTAGAACGTGAGCGCCGTCAGTCCTCGGTCCATCAGATAAGGATGGTACATGAATGGAAAAATCGTGTCCCGTAATGCTCCGTGGTGGCTGTCAGCGACCACACCGACGATGGTCCAATCCAGTTTCTTTTGATTTGAACCGATCGCTATGTGCAGCCCCAGCGGATTTTGCCCCGCCAAAAATCGCCGGCAGAAGTTTTCGTTCACGACAACTACCTTGGGAGCACCCGCTATCTCTCTTGCGCTGATTCCCCGGCCCTGTAGGATCGGGATGTGCATTGTGGCGAAGTAATTGGCTCCGACGCCATTGCGGCGGACCTCATTGTCTTCGCCGTCTCGCATGGGATGTCCTTCTATCGTGACGCCGCCTCCCACGTAGTTGCCTTCGAGGACCGGCACGGTCGCAACCGATGCGCTGGCGACTCCGGGAGTCGCGTCGAGAGCCGTGCGGATCTGCTCTCCGAGCTGGCTAATCCTTTGCTGTGAATAGCCCGCTTCAGCCGGATTGATGCCAAATGTAATGAGGTGGTCGGTCTGAAAGCCCGGATTGATGTTCATTAAATTGCGGAGACTGAACGTAAACAGAATCGAAGCTACGACGAGTACGAGCGAGAGGGCGATCTGCCCGATCACCAGGACCCGCCTGAGCCAGATGGAGTGGCCGGCTTGCGATGCGCCGCTTTCAGTCTTCAGCACGCTTGCAAGTTCCGCCCGGGTGGATTGCAGGGCGGGCAACAGACCGAATGCCAAGCCCGTGACAATGGAGACGATTGCCGCGAAGGCGAATACCTGCCAATCGGGATGAGCCATCAGGCTGGAACCGCTCAAATTCATTTTTAAGGCTCGTAGCAGCAGCGGGGCGCCCGTAAAAGCAAGCGCAAAACCAAACGCTCCACCAGCCAGTGCGAGCATCAGGCTTTCGACGAGCAACTGGCGAATGAGCACGCGACGTCCGGCGCCGACAGAGAGGCGAATTGCCATCTCGCGCTGGCGCGCAACACCGCGCGCAATCAGCAGGTTCGCGAGATTGACGGCCGTAATCACCAGCACCAGGCCAACCATGACCATCAGCACTCGAAGCGGATTGCCGAGGTCCTGCCGCAGCTCGGTGTAGCCGCGGCCGCCGGGAGTCAGTCCGATTGTTTTCCGTTTGAACTGCTCTTCGGAGGCGCGGGACCCGGGGTGCATGAAAGCCAAGTCCTGGTCGCGCAAAGGCGGATAGATGACGCTGAGGGCGGCCGCCGCTTTTTCCGGGGTAATGCCGGGCCGCAATTTCGCAATGAGGTTTGCCCAGTGATTGACGCGGTTGTTGAGCCCATCCCAGCCCGGCGTCATCTGCGCTTTCATCGCCATCGGAACAAACACGTCGGCGCGCTGGCTGATGTCGATGCCGTAGAAGGCTGGCGCGGCGATGCCGATCACGAGGTAGGGACTCCGATTCAACAGAATCTTCTGGTTCAAAATCGCCGGATTGCCGCCGAACTGTTGCTTCCAGAATCCGTAGCCGAGAACAACCACGGGATGGGCTCCCGGCTTGCCGTCATCGGACGAGGTGAACACGCGGCCGCGCCAAGGCCGAACGCCGAGCACCTGAAAGTAGTTTCCGGAAACGAGTTCGCCATGAATTCGCTGTGTCTGTTCCGCCGTGGCGAGGCTGACGGTGATGGGGTAGCGCGCTAGAATATCGTCAAAAATGTTTTTCGTGTGCGATTGTAAATCCCGATAGAGCGGATACGAAAAACTGCTCCTCATTCCGTTAGAAGATTCGTGCCCGAGCTCTGGTTCCGTGTTGTGCAGAATCACCAGGCGCTTTGCGTCGGGAACGGGCAGCGAATCGAGCACCACCTGTTTCATTAACGTGAACACGACAGTGTTCGCGCCAATGCCGAGCGCAAGAGACAAGATCGCAATTGTCGTTACTCCCGGCGTGCGCCTCAGCATCCGCGCGGCCAGCCGGATGTCCCGTTTCAGCGCCTCCAGCCAGAGGACGACATCGGCTTCGGCCGTTCGTTCACCGGCGAGCGTGCGGTTTCCGAACCTGCGCCTCGCGTCGCGCAATGCTTCCTCCGGACTCATGCCGGCTCGTAGATTGTCCGCCGTTCGCTGCTCGACGTGATAGGTAATTTCGTCATCGGCATCGGCGTGTAGCGGTCGAAAGCCATTCCGGATCTTTTTGAAGATACCCATGCCGGCCTCCTAGACGAAACGCAAAACTTTCGTAACCGCGGCGGTCAGCTTGTCCCAATTGCCTTCTTCGAGAGCGAGTTGACGCTTTCCCTTTGTGGTCAGGCGATAGTAACGGACCCGCCGGTTGGTATCGGAGATCGCCCACTCGGACGCGATCCAACCTTCTTGCTCCATACGGTGAAGAGCGGGATAGAGAGAGCCTTCTTCGACTTGTAGAACGTCGTCGGAAATCGACTGAATGTGCGTGGTGATTCCATAGCCGTGCAGCGGTCCGCGGCTAAGCGTTTTCAGGATGAGGAGATTCAGAGAACCTTGCAAGCTCTTGGACAGGATGCGGCCCATGGCGTTTGTCTCTCTACATATCGAAATCTATGCCTAGGATTTCTCGGATTGCGGGTCGTGTCAAGAGTTAATTTCGGGGCAGGTCGCCGAACGTGATTAAGCGCCGAAACTGAGCTGGAGCGTCGGCGATCCAGACGAACCGCGGCGGTTCGCTTCAATCGATCGAGCTTCCCCATTAGGTCGTTTACGCTCCCGGCTCAGTTTCGGGTTTTTTATCGGCTGTGGGGCCTCTGCTTAGTGCTCTTCTTTATCCAAAAACAGTGTAATGTTGCCGATTGGAAATCCCAGGCGCACACGGATCTGCACGGGAAGTCGCGATGCATCGTCGGTCATCCAGATCCACAAGCGGCCCTTGCGTTGATAGAGCACGTTGTCGAACAAAAAGGCCTCGTATCGAATCGTGTGATAGTCCTTCTTGTCGATGGTGATGGTTTCACGCTCCTGGGCCTCGACACGGGCCATCGCGACTTTCTTGCCATCCGTCACGGGAATGGAAGCGGATTTGCCCGGCTCGAGCCGCATCATGCGAAAGGCCGAGAGCGCGCCGACGATTTCATGCGTACAAGGCGGAACATCCAGCGCCTTGGTCGTGCTCTTGTTTTTGAGAAGATCGCGCTCTTCGTACTGAACCTTGTGGCGTCCATTATCGAAGCTCAGGACCGTATACTTGTGCCGTTTGCCCTCTTGCGCGTCGAGCGTGGTATTCACGCCACAGAACTGGTCGTTCGTCAATGCCCTATAGGTATCGAGTACGCGATAGAGCTTCGTCACAAAGCCGGCGCTTTCGATCTTCAGATTCGTTTCCCAAAGATTGCCGGCGCTCCTGGAGAGTTTGACCGTTGCCATTCCGGCGGTAATAAGGCGCCATTCGATCCGGTAGTCGAGCTTTTCAGGAAGAGGGAATGGGGCGGCGATGGCAGGCTGCGGCGATTGGGCTACGCCGGCCGAAGCCATTACTAGCATGAACAAGCCGGCGAGAGCTTGTCGGAGCGCGGGATTTCTCATTCAGTGGAACTCATTCAAAAGGTCCAGTGTGGCAAATCTTTTAGACGCAGAGCAAGCGGGACGGGTACCGCGAAAGTGTCTCGCACCGCGTTTCAGAAATCGATTGACGCCAGTATCTCAGACGGCTTCCGATCGAAGGCGCGGCAGAGGGCCAGGAGGCTTTCGACGCTCGGCAAATTCGCGCCACGCTCGATAGAGCTGATTTGCGAAACGCTCAAGCGAGTTGCCGCTGCGAGATCCTTAAGCGACCAGTCGCGTTCTACTCGCATGAGCTTAATGCGATGCCCCAGGCGCTCGCGTAAACGGTCCTGCGGCGTTCGCCCCAGGTTGAATTTCTCGATGGCGTTTTGCAGAGTTTGGCGGAGCTGCGCAAGCGAAAAGGGCTTCGCCAGATAATCGAAAACGCGCAGCTTGAACGTGACCCGCATGTCTTCGAGCGACGGATATCCGGTCACGACGATGATGCAGAGCTCCGGCCACCTTGCAAGCAATTGCTCCACCACCTTGTCGCCCGTGAACTCGCCCATTTTCATGTCGAGCAGAACAACGTCGGGCAGACGCTGCTCTGCCGCGGCAAATAAATCTTCCGGATGCGCAAATGTGCGGACAGCATAATTGCCTTCATCGCGGAGAAAATCCTCGATGTAATTTCTGAAATCGAGATCGTCGTCGAGAACCGCAATCTCGATCAATCCGTTGACCGTGGTCGTCTGGTCGCTCATCTGTTGTACCGGCGCCTCACTAGAGAATACAGGCATGGCGCTTAGGCGTGTGCCTCCGGGCCGCCTGCCGTCGGCCCATGCTGCAACTCCGTGACGACAGGATGTGCTTCGGCAACACCGGGCAGCAGCACTTCGAGAACGGCCCCGCCTTCGAGTCCGTTGCTGGCCGAGATTGTTCCGCCGTGCTGGCTGATGATGCCCTCGGCGACAGTCAGCCCCAAGCCGGTGCCTTTCGCGTCCAGACGTGTCGAAACAAATGCTTCGAACAGGTTCGGCAGCACATGGGCCGGAATGCCCGTCCCGTTATCCTTGACGATGCACGAGACCCAGCTTTGGCCGCCGCGGTGCAGGCTCTTCGATTCCACGCTGATCTGCCCGCCCGGGGGAACGGCGAGAAGAGCATTGCGGAGCAGGTTCACAAATACTTGAATGAGCCGGTCGGCATTCCCCGTAACGACATCCGCGGCCTTGGTCAAATTCTCGAAATGCACTTCCGCCGCCTTTTCATCGATGGCGACGAGACTCCAGCTTTCGTCGATCAAGGGGCGCAATTCCACTGGCTCCAGGGCGTCTTTGCGTTTACGCGCGAAATCCAGCAGGCTTTCGCTGATTTTCCGTAACCGCTGTGTTACCCGCAACATGCGGTTCAGCCGGTCGAGCGTCGCGCGATCTTCCGTTGTTTCGACCAGTTTTTCGATAGACCCCTGCAGTACTGCAAGCGGAGTGTTCAATTCATGCGCCACGCTTGTGGACAACAGTCCCAGGCTGACCAGGCGGTCTTGCTCTTCAAGCTGCTGAAGCGCGCTCGCCAAATGGTCTTCCTGCCGGCGCAATTGGGCGACGGTCTCGTTTCGGGACCGCATAATCTGGCCGATTTCGTCGTGGAGAATCAATTCTTTGTCGATTAACTCGTTCTCACGGTCGCCCCGTAGCGTTGCGGCATCCGCGTCCAGCATGAGGCGGAGCGGTTGGTAGACGTACTGCGGCATAATCACAAATTCCAGCGCCAAAATGGACAGGACGTAAATGGCGCCCAGAACCAAAAACAGCACAGTACGGGCCCGCTGCACCGCTTCCTCGTAGAACGTGGGCGAGAGGCTGACGCGCCGGTATTCGCCGGGGTCTTGGCCCATACGGAACAGCGTGTCCTTTCCCTGCTGCCAGGTGTGTCTGGGAAACCGGCGCAAATA
Organism: Bryobacterales bacterium KBS 96; assembly: GCA_000381625.1. GTDB lineage: Bacteria > Acidobacteriota > Terriglobia > Bryobacterales > Bryobacteraceae > KBS-96. The sequence goes on along the minus strand of KB906767.1, from coordinate 1,283,129 downwards.
GGCCTGCCCTTCGGGGGAAAGGCCGAGGTCGCGCGCTAGTCCCTCGCGGTAGTTATAGAGATCCAGGCTGTCCGGTTCGCCGCGCTCGACGCTCATCGGCAGTTCGGCGCGAAAAATCTGCGCCATCATGACCAGTTCCCGTTCCCGTGCGCTGGCAATTTTTTGCTCAAATACCGGGATAACTGAGAAATAAACAGACACGGTCAGCACTAGAAAAAACAGGTTGTGGAGAAGGATCAGCTTGGGCCGGACCTTCAGATCGTCGAAGGCACGCCGAATCTGTCGGATACGTCCGGTTTCGGTTTGATAAGGAAAAGTGTCACGCCCCACAAATATTTCTCTCCATGCCAGAAAAAATGTAGCTATGATAGAACTTTAAAATTAGTCAAGAGCAGGAAGAGCACGAAAGGGACTCCGAGGTCAAAGATTCTGTAATGGCAGCTTTCTTCCCAAAGATCGTCGACAAATATGTTCAAATTGGCGGCATTCTATCGACCGTCGGCGCGGTGATTGGTATTGCGGTATTTGCATACGCGACGTCTCCCAGCGTTCTAAAGACGGGCTACCAGCCCGTGCAGCCCGTGCCGTACAGCCATAAATTGCACGCAGGCAACATGGGAATGGACTGCTACTACTGCCATTACACCGTATACAAGGCTGCCTACGCCGCGATCCCTCCGACCCAGGTTTGCATGAATTGCCACGCGAAGGTGAAGACAGACAGCCCGCTGCTTGAAAAAGTTCGCGAAAGCTACGCCACCGGACAGCCGGTTCAGTGGGTCCGGGTTCACAAGCTTGCGGATTATGTCTACTTCAACCACAGCGCCCATATCAATTCGGGCGTCAGTTGCGTGAGCTGCCACGGCCGCGTCGACCAGATGCTCGAGGTGAGGCAGGTGAAGCCGCTGAATATGTTTTTCTGCCTGGAGTGCCATCGCAATCCGGCGCCGAACCTGCGGCCCGTTCAATACGTGACGAAGCTGGATTGGACGCCGCCGAACGGCGAAGATCCGGCCGTCATCGGGCGCAGGATCATCGCCGAAAAACACATCAGTCCGCCGGTGAACTGCTCCGGCTGTCATCGCTAGGAGCTCCGGATGAGTTTGAATAACGATACACCGAAACCGATGAGTAACGAGCTCATACAGATCAGCATGCCGCTGACGCAAAAGGCGGGCAAAAAGTATTGGCGGAGTCTCGACGAGCTTGCCGATACGAAGGAATTCCGCGAGTGGGTGACGAAAGAATTTCCCGGCGGCGTGGATATGCTGGAGGGCTCTTCGCGGCGCAATGTGCTGAAGATCATGGCGGCATCCTTCGGCATGGCGGGACTCGCGGCCTGCCGCCGGCCGATGGAGCACGTTCTGCCCGCCTCGCGCGGCATTGAAGATTTCGTTCCCGGTCAGGCTTATTTCTACAGCAGCATTTTTCAACACGCCGGCGAGGCCATGGGCATTCTCGTCGAAACGCACGACGGCCGGCCCACGAAGATCGAAGGCAACCCCCAACACCCATACAGCCTCGGCGCTTCGACCGTGCATGCGCAAGCGTCGCTGTTGAGCATGTACGATCCGGACCGCGCGCAGAAGGTAGCGAAGAGTGGCAACGAGAGCGGCTGGGACGAGTTCAACTCCTTTGTGATCTCGGAGTGGATGCTACGCCTCGGGCGGGGCGATGGGCTTCGTTTTCTGAGCGGGCGCATTCTGTCGCCGTCGTATCGAGCACTCAAAGCGAGCACGCTCAAAGCGTACCCGAACGCAAAGTGGGTGGAATACGAGCCGTTTGCGGCGGAAAACGAGCTGGCCGGGACGGTGACGGCCTTTGGGCAGCCATTAACGGCGCACTATCATTTCGATCAAGCGAACGTCACGGTCGCTTTGGACAGCGATTTCCTCGGCGTGGATTCAGGAACGGTTCTCCCGATCAAACGATGGACCAAGAATCGCCACCTCCACGAAGGCGCGACGGAATTGAACCGGCTGTATGCGGTCGAGAGCCGGCACTCGCTGACGGGCATGAATGCCGATCACCGGCTGCGGCTGCGATCGACGGAGATTCCGGCATTTGTTGCGGATCTGATGGCGGCAGTGGAAGGACAGGCCCCGAGCGGCGCCGATAAGCGTTCCAAATGGATTGGTGTTCTTGCCAAAGAGTTGAATGCCAACAAGGGCAAGTCGGTCGTTATCGCCGGCCCGAACCAGCCGCCGGCTGTTCACGCCCTCTGTTTCGCGCTGAACCAACAGCTTGGCAACATCGGCCAGACCATCACCTTTACAAAGCCGGTCTACGAAACGGCGGACGCCGGCGTTTCGGCGCTTAAATCCCTGGTCGGCGAGATTAACAACGGGCAGGTAAAGCAATTGGTGGTCCTGGGCGGGAATCCAGCGTTCACGGCGCCGTACGACCTGCATATTGGGGACGCCATCAAAAAAGTCGATACCTCGATTTTTGTGGGGGCCGATCCGAACGAAACCTGGCAGCTCGTCACGTGGGCTTTACCGGAAGCGCACTATCTTGAATGCTGGGGCGACGCGGTCGCTCCCGACGGGACACCTTCCATCCAGCAGCCGCTGATCGCGCCCCTTTACGGCGGCAAATCACAGGCGGAAACTGTCGCGATGCTGACCGGGGCGAAGGATCAGTCCGGCTACGACATCGTCAAAAACTACTGGCTGCCGCAGTTTCCAGCCAAGGGCCAGAAGGCGGAAGACGCCTGGGAAAAAGCCCTGAACGACGGTATCATCCCCGGCATAAAAGAGCCCGAAGTGAAGGTTTCAGCCGATGTCGCCAAAGCCAAAGCGGCAGCGGCCTCGTTGCCCAAACAGGGCGCCTCCGGTCTCGAAGTCGTGTTTTATCCGGACGACTGGGTGTACGACGGCAGCTATGCCAACAATGGCTGGCTACAGGAATTGCCTCACCCGGTGACCAAGCTGGTTTGGGACAACGCCGCTCTGGTAAGCCACCAGACGATGCTGAAGCTGGGCCTCATCGATGGACAGATTGTCAATTTGAAGCGCGGCAATTTCATTGTGGAAATGCCGGTGCTGATGCAGCCGGGACACGCGGACGACTCGCTAACGGTGCTGCTGGGCTACGGCCGCGAGCAGTGCGGGCGAGTCGGAGATGGCGTGGGTTTTAACGGCTATCCGCTCCGGACGACGGCCGCCTACAATATCGCGACCGACCTCACGCTCGAGAAGACGGAAAAGCGCGAGATGATGGTGTCCACGCAGACGCAGGATTCGATGGATGGCCGTCATCCGATTATCGAAGCGTCGTTAACCGAATTCCACGAAAAGCCCAATTTCGTCGAAGAATTCGCGGAGAAGCCGCCCACCGTCGGTCTTTACCAACAGATGGTGTGGGACAAGGGTTATCAATGGGGCATGTCGATCGATCTGACCTCCTGCATCGGCTGCCACGCTTGCACGATTGCCTGCCAGGCGGAAAACAATATTCCGATCGTCGGCAAGGAGCAGGTGCACCGCGGCCGGCATATGCACTGGATTCGCGTGGACCGCTACTACACCGGATCGGTCGAAGACGCCGAAGCGGTGACCCAGCCAATCCCCTGTATGCAGTGCGAGAACGCGCCCTGCGAAAACGTCTGCCCGGTGGATGCCACCGTTCACAGCCCCGAAGGCTTGAACGAGCAAGTGTACAACCGCTGCGTCGGCACCCGGTACTGCCTGAATAACTGCCCGTACAAAGTTCGCCGGTTCAACTTCCTAAACTGGCACCGCCATATCACGGAAGTCGAGAAGATGGCGTTCAATCCCGATGTGACCGTTCGGATGCGCGGCGTGATGGAAAAATGCACCTACTGCATCCAGCGCATTCAGGAGACGCGGATAAGAGTCAAGCTTGAGGGGCACCGGCAAAATAAGCCGCCTGTTCCCATCAAGGATGGCGACATTGTGACGGCGTGCCAGCAAACTTGCCCGGCCGACGCCATTGTGTTCGGAAACATATTGGACACCGGCAGCCGTGTTTCAAAATTAAAGAAATTGGAGCGCGATTATCAACTGCTCGGCGAGCTGGATACGCGCCCCCGCACGACGTACCTCGCTAAGATTCGCAATACCAATCCGGAGCTTGCATAAATGGCCGATCTGGCAAGTGTAATTCGCGAAGAATGTAACCCGCCGATGCTCTCGCGGGACATGTCTTACCACGACATTACCGATCAAATCAGCAGCGTAACGGAGTGGAAGAAGACGCCGAAACAGTGGTGGATACTCATCACGATCACGAGCTCGCTTCTGCTGCTTCTCCTCGCGATGCTGACGTACCTGGTTTCCACCGGCATCGGTGTCTGGGGCAACAATAGCCCGGCCGGCTGGGCCTGGGATATCACGAATTTCGTGTGGTGGATCGGTATCGGCCACGCCGGCACGCTGATCTCGGCGATTTTGTTCCTGCTCCGCCAGAAATGGCGGACGGCGATCAACCGAGCCGCCGAGGCGATGACGATTTTCGCAGTCGCCTGCGCGGCCATCTTCCCGCTGTTTCATACCGGACGCCCCTGGCGCGCGGTTTACTGGCTGTTCCCCATTCCGAACACGTATCTGCACATGTGGCAGAACTACCGCAGCCCGCTTGAATGGGACGTGTTCGCGGTCAGCACTTACGGCACGGTTTCCATTCTGTTCTGGTATACCGGCCTGATTCCCGATCTGGCGACGCTGCGCGACCGCTCTCCTAACGGGCTTCGAAAGGTGATGTACGGTATCTTTTCGCTGGGCTGGCGCGGGTCTTCCACTCACTGGAAGCACTACGAAAAGGCCTACATGATCCTGGCCGGCATCTCGACCCCCCTCGTGCTTTCAGTGCACACCATCGTCAGCTTCGACTTCGCCGTTTCCGTAATCCCCGGTTGGCACACCACGGTTTTCCCGCCCTACTTCGTCGGCGGCGCCATCTTCTCCGGATTCGCCATGGTGATGACGCTGCTGCTGCTTTCCCGATGGGCGCTGCATCTCGAAAACATCATCACAATGCGGCACCTGGAGGTGATGAACAAAGTGATTCTCGCGACCAGCATGATCGTCGGCTACTCTTACGGAACCGAATTTTTCATTGCCTGGTACAGCGGCGACATCTACGAGCGATTCCATTTCTTCAACCGTATTACCGGCCCGTACTGGTGGGCATGGTGGACGATGTGCATCTGCAACGTCGTGATCCCGCAGTTCTTCTGGGTGAAGAAGATGCGGCGGAACATCGCCGTGATGTTTATCATCTCCATCACCACGAATATCGGTATGTGGTTTGAGCGATTTGTGATCATTGTGCTCTCGCTGCACCGTGACTTTCTGCCATCGTCCTGGGGATATTTCCGGCCCACCTGGGTTGACGTCTGCACCTACCTGGGCACTTTCGGACTGTTCCTCACGCTCTATTTACTGTTTGTGAAATTTCTGCCGATGATCGCCATAGGCGAAGTGAAAAGCACTCTCTCGGCGCAGAACCACGTAGAACACGTCTACGCCCACTATCTCGAAACCTACGAAGGGGCCGAAACGAAGGAGACCCATGGCCTTGCTTAACGAAAGAGACACCGTAGATAACGGACTGTACGGCGCGGTTGGCGAGTTTGAAGACGAGGACAGGCTTTTTGACGCGATTGAGCGGGTCCGGCACAAGGGCTATTCGAAACTCGAAGCCTATACGCCCTTCGCGCTTCACGGCCTCGATGAGGCGCTTGGCTCGAAGCCTTCAAAACTCGGATGGTTTGTCCTGTGCTGTGGCACGCTCGGCGCGACGGCGGCCGCGACTTTCATCTGGTGGTCCGGCGCGATCGACTATCCGATCGTGGTCGGCGGCAAGCCGTTGTTCGCGTTCACGTTCTCCATCCCGATTATGTTCGAGCTGATGATTCTGTTCTCGGCTTTCGGGTCCTTGTACGGAATGCTTGGCATCAACCGTTTGCCAAGGTTCTATCACCCGATTTTCAACTATACGAACTCGGAGCGGATCACGGACGACAGTTTCGTGCTGGCCATCGAATCCGAAGATCCTCAGTTCGATGCCGATGAATGCGTCAGAGTCCTCGAAGAGGCGGGCGCGAGATACGCGGAGGTTGTCGCGAAGTAGACATGCAACTGACGAAGACATTACTTGTCCGTATCGCGGCCGGCCTGGGGCTCGCGACGGCAGCCACCTTGTTCACCTCCTGCGCCGGATCGATGTCCCGCAAGCCGGCGGTTGAAATTTTCAACGACATGCGGCAGCAGCTCAAATACGATACGCAGGGAGAAAGCCAGTTCGCCGGCTTCACCGACGGCCGCGCCGACCGGCGGCCGGTCCCCGGGACAATTGCACGGGGCCATCTGCATCCACAGGACGATCCGTTTTATACCGGCCAAGTGAACGGGATGTATGTGGGCGAGAATCCGTTAAAGATTACGCCCGAGTTGATGGAACTCGGCCAACAGCGATTCAACACTTACTGTTCGCCGTGCCACGGGCGCGCGGGCACCGGGAAGGGCATTGTCGCGGCTCGGTCGAGCTGGATTCCCTCCGACTTGGTCGACGCTCGCGTGAAAGGTTTCTCGGACGGCGACTTCTTCGACGTCATCACGCACGGCCGCCGCACCATGCCGTCCTATCGCTTTCAGATTACCGAGCACGATCGGTGGGCCATCATTGCCTATGTGCGCGCCCTACAGCGCACCACCAGCGGCACGGTGGCGGACGTGCCCAGCCAATTGCGCGGGGAGTTGAGGTAGACGGTTACACTCATGGAACACGGCATCGCAAAAAGAGACGACTACTACCTGCCCGAAGGGCTTTGGAAGAAGACGCGCAATCGCATCTTGATCGTCGGCATCGTCGCATGGTTGTTGACGATAATCGGCGCTTTCGTCGATTCCCGGCAGTTTTTCTTTTCCTATATCACCGCCTTCTGGTTCTGCACGATTATCGCGGTGGGCGGGATGTTCTGGACATTCGTGCAATTTGTCAGCGGCGCGGCAGCCAGCGCGACTATCCGCCGCATCATGGAAAATATCGCGGTCTGCATTCCGCTGGCCGCCGTGCTGTTTATCCCGGTCGCCTTCGGGCTGCACGACCTCTACACATGGGCCAACAACGCCGTGGTCCAGAACGATCCGGTGCTGCTCGAACGCGGGGCCTTTTTCAATACGACCATCTTTACCATCCGCGCGTTTATTTACATCGGGATTTTGAGCTTTTTCGCGCTGAAAGTGTACCGGCACGCGACGCGCATCGACGCCACGCGATCCATTATCGACGGTCTTGCGGAATCGAAGAAGGCGGAGCGGTGGGGAGCGCCAGGGCTGGTGTTCGTGTTTTTGGTCGCCACCATGGTTGCCTGGGAATGGATTATGTCGCTCGACGCTAGGGCGTTTTCGACGATTTTCGGCGTCTATTGCCTGGCTAACGGGGCGCTTGCCTGCATCTCGGTGATTACGCTGGTTGCGTTATGGCTGCGCCACAACGGCATCCTCGAGAACACCATCACCATGGAGCATTACCACGATCTGGGTAAATGGATGTTCACCGTCATCGTGTTCTGGGCATATGCCGGTTTCGCGCAGTACATGCTGATCTGGTATGCCAACATCCCGGAAGAAACACAATACTTCTTTCATCGATATCAGGGAACCTGGTATGCCGTGAGCGTGTCGCTTATCTTTGCGCACTTCCTGTTCCCGTTTCTATTCATGATTGGCCGCGGGGTAAAACGGCGGCACGCGACGCTCGGCTTCGCCGCGGTGTACCTGTTGATCGTCTGCTACATCGACGTGTACTGGATGGTGCTGCCGATGCTTCACAAGACGGGAGTTCAGGTCCACTGGCTGGACTTCACGACTCTGGCGGCGGTCGCCAGTTCCTATGCGTATGTGTTCTGGGGCCGAATGAAGAGCCATGCTCTGGTGCCGGTTGGCGACATCCGCCTGGTTCAGAGCCTCGCGTTCCGGAATCAATAGGTGAAAGCCATGGAAATGAAGAAAGACGATAAGATGGCTGTTGAGCATGGCGACGCTGGAAAGAGCGGCGTCGATTTCGATCGCTCGGAACCGCGCGCCCTATTAATTGCGTCGATCGGAATCGCCTCGGTGCTGGGGCTGACAGCCACGGTGCTGGGAGTACAGGCTTATTTCGATCACCTTCACGAGCAGCAGATGTACGAGAAGGTGCTGGTTCCCGTATCGCAGGACTTAAAGGATCTGCACATCCAGGAAGATCAGGAACTGAATACGTATAAGTACATCGACCGGAGCAAAGGGACTGTGCAAATCCCCATTGCCCGCGCGATGGAGTTGATTGAGAAGGAAGCGGCGGAGGGGAAAATCGAATACTTCCACCAGCCGACTCCGGTAAAAGTTCCCAATGCAGCGGGCGCCGCCCCAGCAGGCGCGCCTGCCGCCGGTGCAAATACAGCCGCTCCCGCCGGCGCGGCGCCGCAGGCGAATGGAACCTCGGCGCCCCCGAAGGCGGCGGCCCAAAAGAAGTTGGGTGATAGCAGTGCAGGCAGTTCAAGCAATTCAAATAATGGAAAGAAGACGTAGGTTCGGCAGCGTAAAGTTCGCCGGGCTTCTGGCGATCGTGGCGGCGGCGCTTCCGCTCTGGTCGCAAACAAATAGGGTCGTGCCGGTTCCGTTGAAAGGCGTAGGTCTCGATGAGCAAATCGGCAAATCGATTGATCTGAACCTGGAGTTCACGAACGAAAAGGGGTATCAACAACCTTTAAAGGATTTCTTTAAGCAGGGCCGGCCGGTGCTGTTGAATCTCGTGTATTACGACTGCACGATGCTATGCAACCTGATCCTGAACGGACAGGTGGATGCGTTGAGCAAGATTCCATGGACGCCCGGAGATAAGTATGAAGTGGTCACCATCAGTATTAATCCCGGAGAGACCTTCAATCTCGCTGCCGCAAAAAAGCAGACATATCTTGCCGGATTCACCAAGAACCAGGCCGCCTTTGCCGCCCACTGGCACTTCCTCAGCGACTACGCCGACAATTCGAAGAAGCTGGCGGATCAGATCGGCTTCCATTACCGTTGGGATCCGCGGATTCAGAACTTCGCGCACACTGCCGCGATTACGTTCTTGTCGCCCACGGGCAAGATCTGCCGGTATCTGTATGGCATCAAATTCAAGCCGCTGGACATGCGGCTGGCGTTCACAGAAGCGAGTCAGGAGAAGTTTTCGTTCAGCGTCGATCGCCTGCTACTATTTTGTTATCACTACGATCCAAAAGCGAACTCGTATGCTGCCTTCGCAGTGAACTTTATGAGGACGGGCGCTGTGCTGATCGTCCTGTTCCTGTTGTTTTTTGTGTGGCGCCTGTTCCGTACCGACAAATTGAAACATCATGCTGAGAGGGAAGAAGTTGCGCTGACGAAAGGGCGCTGAGATTCTTATGGAGTGGTTACGTTCCCTGATTCTACCGGCGCAGGGTTCGCCCTACGCGGCCCAGGTAGATACTTTTTACATGTTTTTGGTCTGGTTGAGCGTCTTTTTCTTCCTGCTCATTGCCGGCGTTGCAGTCTATTCCGTAATTCGTTTCCGCCACAAGCCGGGGGACGTTACGCCCCATTGGACCCACAATAATAAGCTCGAATTTGCGTGGACGGTCATTCCGCTGGCGATCCTGATGGTCATTTTTGTTTGGGGCGTGAAGGGATATATGGAAGCCGCGGTCCCTCCTGGGGATGCGCAGGAAATCCGGGTTACGGCTAAGAAATGGGTCTGGCAATTTGAGTATCCAGATGGTACGCGCGCCATCAACGAACTGCACGTTCAGGTGAATAAGCCGGTCAAGTTCGTGATGTCTTCAGAGGATGTCATCCACGATTTCTTCGTCGTGGACATGCGCGTGAAGCATGACATTCTGCCGGACCGCTACACCGAAATCTGGTTCAATCCGACGGTGGTCGGCAAGCACCACTTTGAATGCGCCGAATATTGCGGGCGCGGACACTCCGACATGGGGGGAACCCTTTATGTCGACGACGATGCGAGCTATCAGAAATGGCTCGAAACCGGTGGCGTGGACGCCAGCATTCCACTCGACAAACTTGGCTCGATGCTCTATGAGTCGAAGGGTTGCTCGAGCTGCCACACCATCGATGGCTCGCCCAGCCAGGGCCCGTCCTGGAAGGGCGTCTTCGGTCATCCCGTCCAGTTGAGCGACGGCCGGACCGTAATTGCTGACGAAAACTATATTCGTGAATCGATTCTCGTTTCCGGCGCCAAAATAGTAAAAGGCTACGACAACATCATGCCGGTTTTTCAGGGTGTTTTACGTCAGCGCGAAGTTGACGGTCTAGTCGCATATATCAAAACGTTAGGGAATAAATAGAAAGGCAAAGAGTTATGGCAGACGTCATATCCGCTCCGTTTCATGCCGGCACAACGCCGGTAGAGCGCCGGAATTATCTCACCGAGCCGAAAGGTCTGTGGAGCTGGCTGACAACCGTAGACCATAAGCGCATCGGGATTATGTACCTGATCTCGGTGATGGCTTTCTTCCTGGTCGGAGGCATATTTGCCCTGCTGATCCGGCTCTCGCTGTTCGATCCCTCCCACGTTATATTGGGCCACAAAATGCTCGACGCCGAGACCTATAACAAGGTCTTCACAATGCACGGCGTGATCATGGTGTTTCTGTTCATTATCCCGTCGATTCCGGCGGCTCTAGGCAATTTTGTGCTTCCGATGATGCTCGGCGCAAAAGATGTCGCGTTCCCGCGGCTGAATCTCGCGAGCTTTTATATTTACTGGGCCGGGGCGGCCCTGGCAATGGTTGCGATCGTTACGGGCGGCGTCGATACCGGCTGGACATTTTACACGCCATACAGCACGTCGACCGACACCTCTGTCGCCTGGATGGCGATGGGCATCTTCATCGCGGGTTTTTCGTCCATCTTTACTGGCCTTAATTTCATTGCAACCATTCATAAGCTGCGCGCCCCCGGCATGGGCTGGTTCGATATGCCTCTCTTTTGCTGGGGCATGTATGCGACGGCTCTCATGCAGGTCCTCGCCACGCCGGTGCTGGCGATCACGCTGCTGCTGATGACGATTGAGCGGCTGTTCCGAATCGGCATTTTCGACGCAAGTCTTGGCGGCGACCCGGTTCTCTTCCAGCATTTCTTCTGGTTCTACTCGCACCCCGCCGTGTACATCATGATTGTGCCCGGCATGGCGATCGTCAGTGAAATCATTCCGGTATTCTCGCGGAAGACAATCTTCGGTTATCGTATGATCGCGTTCTCGAGCATTGGCATCGCATTGATCGGATTCCTGGTCTGGGGTCATCACATGTTTGTCGCGGGCCAGTCGCAAACTGCCGTCGTGGTCTTCTCGTTCCTGACGTTCCTGGTAGCCATTCCGTCGGCCATTAAAGTCTGGAACTGGCTGGCGACCATGTATCACGGCTCCATCACACTGGAAACGCCGATGTTGTATGCAATCTCGTTCATACTGCTGTTCACGATCGGCGGATTGACCGGCGTGTTCCTCGGCGCGCTTTCGATCGACGTGCACCTCACAGACACCTATTTCGTTGTGGCCCACTTCCATTACGTGATGATGGGCGGAACGGTCATGGGCTTCCTCGGCGGACTTCACTACTGGTGGCCGAAGATAACCGGCCGTATGTACCACGAGCGCCTTGGACAAATCGCCGCGGCTCTGGTGTTCATCGGCTTCAACGCCACGTTTTTCCCGCAGTTCATTATGGGCGGCCAGGGAATGCCGCGCCGTTATTACAACTATCTGCCTCAATTCCAGCCGATGCACGCTTTCTCAACCGTTGGTTCCTGGATCATCGGCGCCGGCCTCTTTTTAACCCTGGGCTATCTGCTTGCCTCGCTGCGGAAACCGTACGACGCTCCCGATAATCCATGGGGCGGCAAGACGATGGAGTGGCAGACACAATCTCCGCCGCTGACGGAAAATTTCGAAGTGCAGCCGGTCGCGACGCACGGACCGTACGACTACTTCCCCGTCGGCACGCATTGATTAGGAATAAGAAAACTTAAAAGAGATGAGCTCAATCTCCACACCTGTCGCAGGGGCGCACGAACCGCACGGCGATGCCGCCCATGGGCATCACGACCCGAATCTCCAGCATCATTTCGCGACCAAGGAACAGCAGTTCGATACCTCAAAGATTGGTATCTGGTTGTTCCTGGCGACCGAAATTCTGATGTTCGGCGGTCTCTTTGTCGGCTTCGCGTACATGCAAAGCCGCTTCCCGGAGGCGTTTTTCGAGGGGCACAAACACCTCCTGAAAGTCGCCGGCACGCTGAATACGGTAGTTTTGCTGGTCAGCAGTTTCACGATGGTTCTTGCGGTGCATTACGCCCGGACAAGCCGGCGCAAGAAACTCATCATTTGTCTCGCGATTACCATGTTTTGCGCCCTCATCTTCCTGGGCGTGAAGTACATCGAATACACCCACGAGTTCAGCGAGGGGCTCTATCCGGGACGCTACTTTTCAAATCCCGACGACCCCACCGGGCATGAGTTCATCTTTTTTAGCTTCTATTTCATGATGACGGGCCTGCACGGCATCCATATCCTAGCGGGCTTGTGCGTGATGGCGTGGCTCTTGAGGCGGGCGATCCGCGGCGATTTCACCAGTAATTACTACACTCCGGTAGACGTTGTCGGCCTCTACTGGCACCTCGTCGACATCATCTGGATTTATCTATTCCCGCTCTTGTATCTGATCCGGTAACACGCTCATGAGTGACCATACAACGATTCTCGAAAACACCCACGCAGCCGCTCACGGTTCAGAAGGCGCTCATGCACATGGTCCGAAGAATCCCGTGCGTCTTTACACCCTGATTTTGACCTGTCTGCTCATCCTCACCGGCGTTACCGTTCTCGTGGCGCAGTTCGACTTCGGCGACTGGAACGTTTTCGCCGCGATGTTGATTGCCACCATCAAAGCCAGCTTGGTGGCGCTGTTCTTTATGCACCTGTTGCACGACAAAGGGATGAACGCCATCATTCTCTGCGCGGCGCTGCTGTTCCTGGGCCTGTTCCTTTCGTTCGATTTCATGGACTCGAGCACGCGGCTGCTGATTACTCCGGCAAATTCGGCGGCTCCCGCGGGCAGCGATTATAATCGTCCGAAAAATCTCGGCGTTCCGTTTGGGGGCGCAAAGAATATCAAGCCCAAGAAAGAAGCTCCGCCGGAAGTTCCAAAATAACCGCTGCTGGAGAACACGAAAAAGCCGAAGCACTTTACCAGTTAGCTGGAGCCGCCCGGTAAGGTGCTTCGGCTTTTCTTGCGTGAGGAACAAGCCCTCACAAGAAAGAATGAGTCTATTGCTCCGTGGCGCTCGCGGTCAAAGAAGCGCCATTCGATTGCTTCAGGCTTTTCGCCATCGAGAGATGGCTCTCGAGTACCGGCACCGCTTGGGATGCGAAGTTCTTTATGTTCGCATGCGTGCCGTTTTGCGCCTCATTTTGAAACTCCTTGATGTCTTTTTGGTGATCTTTTACTGCGTTTTTGATAAACGCTTTATCGAAAGCTTCACCCGAGAGTTTCGAGAGTTTATCCACGGTCTTTTGGTGTTTCGAGTCCAGGCTGTCCGGAACGGGCAACCCGTCCTGAGCCGCAGCTTGCTTTAATTGCGTGTTCGCCTTGGTGTGATCCTGTTCGAGCTTTTTCCCAAATTCTTTGATCGCCTCGCTGGATGACTTCTCCTGGGCAAGTTTCCCGACTTCGACTTCGGTCATTCCACCTAAAGCGGCTTCCTTCACGAATTTCTTGTCGTCCGCCTTCACAGGCATCTGCATGGGGCCTGTCTGCATCGGCCCGCTCTCCGTCGGGCCCATGGTCCCGGTGGAGGGCGATGTGCGAGGCTGCTGTTCGCTCATCGGGGGGCCACCGGATTGCGGTGTGCTCTGGGATTGGGCCATGGCCGGTGTCGTGTATAGGAAGCAAAGGCTGGCGCCCGCAAGCACCAGAGTAAATAGTGAATTTCGTCGCATCGATTGCTCCTCAATTCTGGCTGAGCTCTTGTCTCGCGCCGGTTGATTTAGGCGGCCAGTCACCGGCTGGACAGCCGTTGGAAGCCGGCCGCGCTTTTCCTATAAATAGGAGGAAGAGCGCTTCCGGATGGTTTCCCTGGGACACTTGCGAGATTGCGGTATTGGACGAATTTGCCGTGCATGTATGCTGAATATTCCGAAATATGATCTTGCGACAGGGATTATCGGCCGAAGGAAAGGCGCACGCCAGAGCAGTCGGCCTGATTGCACTTTTGACAGTTCTTCCCCTCGCGGCCCAAAAAAACCCGCACCGCGTTCCAATGCCGGCTTCTGAGCAGGACCCGATGGCGGCGGAGACCGCGCAGCGCGGCCGGAAGGATTTTCTCCAGTACTGCTCCTTCTGCCATGGGACAGACGCAAATGGTGGGGCGGAAGGACCGAACCTCGTGCGTTCCGGCGTTGTACGCCACGATAAGGACGGCGATCTGATCGGGCAGGTGATCCGTGATGGGCGGCCCGATAAAGGAATGCCGGCGCTTCCACTGACGGCAAGCCAGATTGCGGATGTCGTCGCTTTTCTACATGCCAGGCTTGCGGAGTCGGACCGTACCAGTCCCCGAGGGCCATCGACTGAATATGCGCTGAAGCTGCTGCTGACCGGAAATGCCCAAGCCGGCAAGGCTTATTTCAATGGAGCGGGCGGATGTACCGAGTGTCATTCGCCCGCTGGCGACCTTGCCGGCATTGCCAGGAAATACCCGCCCGCCGATTTGCAAACACGCTTTCTGTATCCGAAGGGGCCGCCCCGCACCGCCATCGTCACGTTGCGCTCGGGGGCGCGTGTCAAAGGCGAACTGTTGAATAAGGATGCGTTTACTGTGTCGATCCGGGATGAAAACGGCTGGTATCGTTCCTGGACCCTGGGCGACGTGGAGGCGGAGATTCACGACCCCCTGGCGGCCCATCGCGAGCTTGTTCGCAAATACACCGATGCCGACGTTCACAACCTTTTCGCCTATCTGGAGACATTGAAATAGTGAAGATGCTGCTGCTACTGCTCACGATTGCGGCCGGTCTCTGCGCGCAAGGGCTCGACTCAGCTACCCTGTTGAAGCCGCCCACCGACACGTGGCCAACCTACAATGGCGACTACTCAGGCCGGCGGTTCAGCACGCTCGCGCAGATCAACAAAGATAATGTCAAATCACTGGCGCTTGCCTTTTCGTTCGACACGCGTTCCACAACGCTGAAATGCACGCCTCTCGAAGTGAACGGTATCCTGTATCTCTCGGCGCCTGATAATGTTTGGGCAATCGACGCGAGGACGGGCCGGCAGATCTGGCATTTCAATCGTCCGTCCGAGGGCGATCATCTCGCTTCGCGAGGCGTGGCCATGTACCAGGACCGCCTCTATTTCGGCACGCCGGACGCGCACCTGATCTGCCTGAATGCGAAGGACGGAAAAACGATTTGGGACGTCGAGATTGCCGACGTTGCATTCGGCTACTACCTGAGCGTCGCTCCGGTGCTCGTGAAGGGCCGCTTGATCGTCGGGACGTCCGGCGACTCCGCCGACGTGCCGCATTTTCTCGAAGCCATCGATCCGGAAGATGGAAAAGTAATCTGGCGATGGAACAGCATTCCAAAACCTGGCGAGCCGGGCTCCGAAACATGGCCGAACAAGGAAGCGATGGCCCACGGCGGAGGCCCTATGTGGATGCCGGGAACCTACGATCCCGAATTGAACCTCTTGTATTGGGGCACCGGCAATCCGCATCCGGTGCTAGCGGGCATTGACCGCGCCGGCGACAACCTGTATACGTGCTCCATTGTGGCGATCAATCCGGATACCGGCAAGATGGTCTGGTATTTCCAGCCGTCTCCACACGACACTCACGACTGGGATGCGGTGGAGACGCCTGTGTTGTTTGATGGCGAGTTCCAGGGCAAGCCCCGCAAACTGCTCGCGCAGGCGAGCCGTAACGGCTACTTCTTCGTATTGGATCGGGCGACGGGAGAGAATCTGCTAACGGCCCCGTTTATCGATACGAATTGGGCGTCGGGCATCGACGCGAAAGGCCGCCCTATTCCGGATCCGGTAAAAGAGCCTCGGACCAATGGCTCGCTCGTGTACGCCCCGGCGGGCGGAGCGACGAACTGGATGGCGCCGAGCTTCGATCCCGAGACTAAGCTGTTTTACGTTAATGCACAGGAAGGGTCAAGTCTCTGGTATCTGACGCTCGGCCCCGATGGGAAGCCCGAAGGGCACCAGGGCGGCGCTACGGTTTCGTTTTGGTCCTCTTCGAAGATTGTCGCCCTCGATTACCAGACCGGCAAGGCCCGTTGGACACGGAGTATTGGCGAAGGTGAAAATAACGCCGGGATACTGACTACGGCGGGACATCTGCTGTTTACGGGCGATATTTCGGGCAATCTCCTGGCGCTCGATCCTTCGAATGGAGAAGTGCTCTGGCATAATCGCCCAGGCGGTGTCATGAGTAGCTCACCAATGACGTACTCAATCGATGGACGACAGTACGTATTGACGAGCGCGGGCAGCGTCCTCTATGCGTGGAGTTTGCCGCCGCATCCTTAATCTGAATCTGCGTGAGCAGAGGAGTGCGCATGAGACGATAGAGTGTCCCGAGACAGTTAAGCCGATTTCCATTGGGCCTTTATTCCGGGGCGTCGCGAAACGAACGACTGTTGCCGCTTCGAAGAAGTCGGCATTTATCCTGAAGTATGCGGTTGTGCGCCGCCAGAGAACCAGGCCGAAAGATACCGCCCAATGAATCCGCCACACGGGAGACTTGCGCTCAAACCACCCTTACGCGAATCGCGAAGATGGCTCTGAGCATCTCACAATTTTGCCGGAGGGCCTCCGGAGCGAACGATGAGACATTTACGCCTTCGAATGATTTTAAAAAATGCGGCCGCGTTGGTTCCGGCGTTACTGCTGACACTATCGCTCGCGGCGATCACGAGTTGTAGCAAGACCGAGGCGTCCGCGCCGCAAGCGCCGCCTCCTCCGGACGTGCAAGTTGTTGAGGTGGTGCAAAAGGACGTTCCGATCTATGGCGACTGGGTGGCCACGCTGGATGGTTACGTCAATGCACAGATCCAGCCGCAGGTATCGGGTTATCTAATCAAGCAAAATTACAAAGAGGGCTCGCTGGTTCACAAGGACGACGTGCTCTTCGAAATCGATCCGCGCCCCTTCCAGGCGGTGCTCGATCAGACAAAAGGGCAGGTGGCGCAAGCGAGAGGACAGTTGGCCCAGGCGACGGCACAACTCGGGCTGGCCGAGATTAACGTAAAGCGGGACACGCCCCTCGCCGCCGCCCATGCGATCGCGCAAAGCCAGCTCGATAACGATATTCAATCCAAAGCGGCCGCTGAGGCATCCGTCGAAGCCGATAAAGCTTCCATCGTGGCTGCGGAGGCGGCGGTCGAGACGGCGCAGTTGAATCTGGGGTTCACCAAAGTCCGGTCTCTGATAGACGGCATTGCCGGCGTGGCGAACACGCAGATGGGCAACCTGGTCAACGCCTCGACGGTGTTGACGACCGTTTCGCAGGTGAATCCGATCAAAGTGTATTTCCCAATTAGCGAGCAGGAATATTTAGAATTCGCTCAGCGAAAAACCGGTTCGATGGAGGATCTGCTCCGCAATACGCGAACGCTTCCGCTACAGTTGACACTTTCGAATGGCAACCAATACCCGCGAGCCGGTCACATCATCTTCGCTGATCGGGAAGTCAATCCGCAGACCGGGACAATCCGTATTGCGGCCGCATTTCCGAATCCAGGCAACGTGCTGAGGCCCGGCCAGTTTGGCCGCATTCGGGCGATGACCACAATGCGAAAGGGCGCTCTTCTCGTGCCGCAGCGCTGCGTGACGGAGCTGCAAGGCACTTATCAAGTCGCTCTGGTGGATCAAAATCACAAGGTCACCATCAAGGATGTGACGCCCGGCAATCGTGTCGGGTCCATGTGGATTATCAATACCGGGCTGAAGCCCGGCGATACCGTCATTTCGGAGGGAGTGTCGAAAGTCCGGGATGGCATGACCGTCAATCCCAAACCGGAAAACCCGGAGAGCGAAAAACAGGAAAATCTGGACTCGGGCCAATAAACGATGTCGAAGTTTTTCATCAATCGTCCTATCGTCGCGATCGTCATCGCCATCATCATGGTCATGGTGGGTCTGGTCACAATGGTGAGCCTGCCCACAGCGCAGTTCCCCGATATTGTCCCGCCTGAAATCCTGATCCGCGCAACGTATCCGGGCGCCGATGCCCAGACGCTCGAACAGTCCGTCGCCACGCCAATTGAAGCGCAGCTCAGCGGCGTCGACAACATGAACTACATGTATTCCGTGAACGCCAACAATGGTCAATCCACGATCACTGTTAACTTCGATGTGAAGACCGACCCGAACATCGATCAGGTGTTGACGCAGTTGCGATACTCGCAGGCCGCCTCGCAGTTGCCGGCCGAAGTGACCACCGCCGGCGTCACCGTTCAGAAGTCGCTCTCGGCTCCGCTGCTACTGGTTGCGCTCTATTCGCCGAAAGGCACGTATGACAGCACGTTCCTCGCGAACTATGCATACATTCACGTTGTCGATGAACTGACGCGCGTTACCGGAATCTCGAATGTCCAGGTCTTCGGCGCCGGCCAGTACGCCATGCGGGTCTGGGTGAAGCCGGAAAAACTCGCAAAACTCGGCGTGACCGTTCCACAAGTCGTGCAAGCTCTCCGAACGCAGAACACGGTGAATCCCGCCGGACAGATTGGCGGCCAGCCTGTGCCGCCGGGCCAGCCGTTCACCTACACCGTGCGTGCCCAGGGCCGTCTCGTGTCCGCGGAACAATTCGGAGACATCATTCTGCGAGCGAACCCGGATGGATCGATGGTGCGTCTGAAGGATGTTGCGCGTATTGAGCTCGGAGCGCAAACCTACAATCTCACCGGCCGCTACAACGGAAAACCATCGGCGATTCTCGCCATCTATCAGCTTCCGGGAACAAATGCCGTCGATGCCGCAAACGGTGTGCGAAAGCGTATGGCAGAGCTCCAGCACACCTTTCCACAGGATCTCGAATCTCAGGTCAGCCTGGATACGACGAAAGCTGTAACCGCCGGCATGCAAGAGATTGAGTACACCCTGTTCGAGGCGCTTGGACTCGTCGTTCTGGTTGTGTATATCTTCCTGCAGGGCTGGCGCGCCACCCTGATCCCGCTGCTGGCCGTTCCCGTGTCGCTGATCGGGACTTTTACTGTCTTCCCGATGCTCGGGTTTTCGATCAACACCTTATCGCTGTTTGGACTTGTGCTTGCCATTGGCCTTGTAGTCGACGACGCGATTGTTGTTGTGGAAGCTGTCGAACGCCATATTGAAGAGGGTCTTACGCCGCGAGATGCCGCCCTGAGGGCAATGGAGGAGGTGTCGGGGCCAGTTGTTGCGATTGCGTTGATTCTGGCCGCGGTTTTTATTCCGACGGTCTTCATCTCGGGCATTACGGGCCGTCTCTATCAGCAGTTCGCCGTCACCATTGCGATCTCAGTTCTGTTTTCCGCTTTCAATGCGCTGTCGCTTAGTCCCGCTTTGGCCGCTCTTCTGCTGAAGCCACGCAAGAAGAGGCGCGGGCCGCTGGGGGCTTTCTTCCGCTGGTTCAATCGCGTATTCGGGCGCGCGACGAACGGATATGTCGGCTTTTCCGGTTACCTCATCCGCAAATGGGGATTCAGTCTCGTGTTCCTGGCGCTGATCACCGTTCTTGCGGTTTTGGTCGGCAAACGCCTGCCTACTTCCTTCATTCCCGATGAAGATCAGGGATATGTTTTTGTGGCGATGCAGTTGCCGGACGCAGCTTCGTTGCAACGAACCAGTGGCGCCGCGCGAAAAGTGGAGAACATTTTGATGCATACACCCGGCGTGCAGGGCGTCACGTCGGTTATCGGCTTCAGTCTGTTGAGCCGGGTGCAGGCTACCTACAATGCCTTCTTCTTCGTGACGCTGAAGCCCTGGGATGAGCGGACGCAGCCGGACGAGCAATACACGGCGATACGGACGAATGTCGGCCGCTCTCTTTCGCAGGTGCAGGACGGCATCGTCTTCTCTTTCACTCCCCCCGCGATTCCCGGAGTCGGTACCTCCGGCGGCGTGACCTTTATCCTGGAAGACCGTTCGGGAAGCGGCCCCGAGTTTCTCACGCAAAACGTCAATAAGTTCGTTGCGGCGGCCCGCAAACGGCCAGAACTGGTCGGCGTGACGACAACGCAATTGCCGAACGTGCCGCAACTTTTTGTGAATGTCGATCGCGCGAAGGTGATGAGTCAGGGCGTCGATATCGGAGACGTCTACGAGACCATGCAAGCCTTCATGGGCGGCTATCTGGTGAATTATTTCAACAGATTTGGACGCCAGTGGCAGGTCTATGTGGAGGCGGAAGGTGATTCCCGGACCGATCCTAGTAACGTCGGCCAATTCTATGTACAGAACAGCCGCAATGAGATGGTGCCCTTGAGCGCCGTCACGAATATCAAGAGCATCACCGGCCCGGAATTCACGATGCGCTACAACGAGTACAGCGCTGCCCAGATCAATTGCGCCGCCGCCCCCGGCTACAGCTCGGGACAGGCGACGGCAGCGCTGGAGCAGGTGTTTGCGCAAACCATGCCGCGGCAGATGGGCTTCGACTATTCCGGAATGTCTTACCAGGAACAGCAGGCCGCCCAAGGCATTTCGCCGAACATGATCTTCGGCCTGTCGCTGTTGTTCGTGTTCCTCATTCTGGCGGCGTTGTATGAGAGCTGGTCGTTGCCATTCAGCATTCTGCTGGGCGTGCCGATCGCGGTCTTCGGCGCATATCTGACGCTCTGGCTGCGGCACTTCGATAACGATGTGTACGCGCAGATCGGTCTCATCATGCTGATCGGTCTATCGGCGAAAAATGCCGTTCTGATTGTCGAATTCGCCAAAGCCGAATACGACAAAGGCAAGAGCATCCGGGAAGCCGCGCTGATCGGTGCCCGCATCCGGTTGCGGCCTATTCTGATGACCGCTTTCGCGTTCATTCTAGGATGCGTTCCGTTATGGCTGGCGTCCGGCTCTGGAGGCGTCTCACGCCAGGTCCTGGGTACTGTTGTGATCGGAGGCATGCTGGCCGCGACTTTGATCGCCATTTTCCTGATCCCTGTCACCTTCGATGTGATAGAAACGCTTGCGGCGCGCTTCAAGCGATCGCATCCGGCTCCGGCCATCGCACAAACGGAGACCGAAGGAGGAGAAGCTTAATGCGGCGGGTAGCGGCGCTAACCGCGGCGTTTCTCCTGATGGGGCTTGCCGGCTGTACTGTCGGCCCGAATTATAAGCGGCCGGTTGTGAATGTGCCAACCACATACCGGGGAGAGCCGCCGCCTGGCCAGTCCGCGGCGGCGATTGCGGCGTCGCTGGGCGATGAAAAATGGTGGGCCGTTTTCCAGGACCAAGAGCTTCAAAAGCTGATACGGACGGCGCTCGAACGAAACTATGATGTACGCATTGCAGCCACCCGTGTTGTCCAGGCGCAAGCGCAACTCGGGATCACCCGCGCGGATCAGTTTCCTTCCATCAGCGGTGGGGCGGGCATTAGCGGCACGCGATCTCCGGCGGTTCCCGGCGTCTTCAACGGTTATCAATATCTCGCGGACACATTGAATCTGTCGGCATCCTGGAATTTGGATTTCTGGGGCCGATATCGTAGGGCAACGGAAGCTGCCCGCGCGAACCTTTTGGGCTCGGAGTGGGGGCGCCGGGCCGTGTTAAGCACAGTTGTCGCGAACGTGGCGGCCGCGTATTTCCAGCTTCGCGAACTCGACTTGGAGTTGAGCATCGCGCAGGGGACGTTGGCTTCGCGGCAGCAATCTCTCAAACTCACTGAAACGCTGGCCAACGGCGGCGCTACATCGATGCTGGACGTGCGCCAGGCGCAGCAGCTTGTCGAGACTGCGGCCGAGGCTATCCCCGAGACGGAACGTGAAATTCAAACCCAGGAGAATCAGATCAGTATCTATTTGGGCGAAAATCCTGCCGGAATACCGCGCGGCCGGGCGTTGACAGAGCAGCCGCTGCTCCCGTCAATCCCTGCGGGGCTTCCCTCATCTCTCCTGGAACGCCGTCCGGATATTCGGGCAGCGGAACAGAACCTGATCGCCGCGAATGCGGAGATCGGAGTGGCAAGATCTCAGTTTTTCCCGCAGATTTCGCTGACCGGCAGCGGAGGTGTCGAAAGCATCGGTCTGGGCAATCTCTTCACGCTGTCCAACGGCGTGTGGAGTTTTGCCGGCCAGGCCACGCAGCCTATTTTTGAGGGCGGAAGACTTCGCTCGAATTTGAAACTGGCCGAGGCGCAGCAGCAGCAATACCTACTGACTTACGAGCAGACGGTTCAGCAGGCGTTTCGAGATGTCTCGAACGCCCTGATCGCTTATCGCAAGTACCGCGAATATCGCGAGCACCAAGAGGCGCTGACCAACTACGCCCAGGATGCGGACAAGCTGTCGCATACGCGGTATCAGGGAGGCGCGACTAGCTATCTCGAGGTGCTTACCAGCGAGACGAACTACTTTTCAGCCGAGCTTAATCTCGCCCGCGCTCGCCTCAATGAACGGCTCAGCCTTGTGCAAATCTATAGCGCTCTGGGCGGCGGCTGGCAGCAATAGCCAAAGCGCCTTGAACCGTATTTGTCCGAAGCTGATCGCCTGAACGGCGTGGTCCGTCTCCACTGCGAAGCCGTCTTCTACCGGATATCGCCGAGGATTATCGATCTCGGCGCCCGCTAAATTCAACCGCAAGAAGCGGATAGCGACAGCAATTCCAACAGCCCTACCATCGAATCGTGAGGCCTCCGCAACCTGCTTTTAACCGCACCGGGTCGGACCGGCGCTACATCACAAAAGGAAGTAATCTCCGCGGAGCTGGCCTATAGGAGAAGCGTTATGTTGAATCAGGAAAACTGCTGGGAAGCCGTGCTCGCGAAAGATACAGCGCAAGATGGCCGGTTCTATTTCGGTGTACTGACGACCGGTGTTTATTGCCGCCCTTCGTGTCCGGCGCGCAAGCCGCTTCGCAAGAACGTCCGGTTTTATGAGACGCCGGAAGCAGCCGAGCGGGACGGACTGCGGCCGTGCCGCCGTTGCCGGCCGGCCGATGCGCGCGCGTCCGCACCAAACGGCGCACGTATCCAGCAACTCTGCGATTACATCCGGGGCCACATCGACGACGGGCACGCGCTGACGCTCGAGAACCTCAGCCGGCAAGCGGGGTTGAGCCCTTCCCATCTGCAACGGACGTTTAAATCGATTGCCGGAGTGAGTCCCAAAGAATTCGTGGTTGCTTGCCGCCTTGAGAAGTTCAAGAACCAACTTCGGGAAGGCGGGTCAGTGACCAATGCAATCTATGACGCAGGCTTCGGATCGAGCAGCCGTGTCTACGAACGGGTCGATTCGCGGCTCGGCATGACGCCGTCGGAGTATCGCGCGGGCGGCGAGAAGATCTCGATTTCGTACGTCTGCGTCGAGACTCCGCTCGGTCTCATGGCGATCGCCGCCACGGATCGCGGCTTGTGTTCGTTGCAATTCGGCGACTCTCGCGAGCAGTTACTCGCGAACCTTCGTGGCGAATTTCCCGCCGCCGCAATTGAGCAGGCGAAGCATCCGCATTCCGAGCAACTGGACCTTTGGATCGACGCTCTTTCGCGACATCTGCAGGGCGAGCAGCCGCGGCTGGACGTTCCGGTCGACGTGCGTGCCACGGCATTCCAAAGCAGGGTGTGGAACTATCTCCAGTCCATTCCTTACGGTGAGACGAGGAGTTACTCCGAAATCGCCCGTTCGCTCGGCAAGCCGGGGGCCGCCCGTGCTGTCGGCAGCGCCTGCGCTTTGAATCGGGTAGCAATTGTTATTCCATGCCATCGTGTGATTCGTGGCGACGGAAACCTGGGCGGCTACCGCTGGGGACTCGAACGCAAACGGCGGCTTCTCGATGCCGAAAAACGGGCATGATTCGCGAGAGCTGGAAGAATCTCTGGCCGTTTTCCGCAGCCGAAACGGCCAGAATGCCCGCGTTCAATCCACTGTGTCTTCCGAAATGCCGACGCTCAGGTTTTTGCCCATGGGTGGCCCGGAATCCGTTCTAAAAGCCGAGCCGTAACCCGAAGCGCATCTCCCTGGATCGGCCGAATGCATCCGCCGATTGTGTGGAAAGGATCTTCCCGAAATTCGAACTGTTGATGTTCGCGGTCGGATTTGAAAAATGCGGAGTATTCGACAGGTTGAACGCCTCCCCGCGCGCTTGCAAATTGATCTTCTCCGTTATTTTGAACGTGCGGAACAGGCTTAAATCGGTGTTTACCACGCCGGGGCCGCGCATGGTGTTCCGGCCGACATTACCGAATCGTACGCCAGTGGGCCGTGCAAATGCGCTGGTGTCGAACCAGACGCCATCGTCTCCAACCTTCCCCACCTTGGCGACCGATGCCTTGACCAAATCGGCGGTCTGCAGGTTCCCGGGCATATTCAATTCGGAGCCGGAGGCCGTAATTGTAAACTGCCGTCCCTGGTAGGCGCTAAACGTGCCGTTGATCTGCCATCCTCCCAGCACGGCGCTCGACATCCCGCTGTTGGCCCATTTTTTGCCGGCCCCGAAAGGCAGTTCGTACACATACCCGAGCTGAATTACGTGTGGGATGTTGTTCGAGGCCGAAGCCCGGTTACGATCGAACACCATAGGCGCATTCCAATTAAATGCTGTCCAGTCGCCATAATCGGCCATGTCGATGGCATGCGAATACGTGTAGGCGCCCTTGAGGAATAGGCCGCCTTTCACGCGCCGGTTTACGGTGACTTGCAACGAGTGATAGCTGCTGTGTGTACGCCCATCCCACTCGCGCGTCGTCGCGGTGCGGCCGAATTGAGCAAACAGCGGGCGCCCATCATCGCCGGAACCGGGTATTTGCGATGCGTTGATGTCCAGGAAGGCAAAGCCATTCACCGACGCTGTTCCTACATATCCGACGGACGTCACAAACTGACCCGGCAATTTTCGTTCGACAATAAGATTCCACGACTGAATATAGCCGCGATGCAATTCCTGATTGGCCGCCGGATAACCCATCTCGTCCGACGAAGGCAGTGGAATTCTTCCCTGGCTGATGTCGGGACAGCAGATCGGCACAATGCCAACGTCGGGACCCAGCGGTTGGTTCGGAACTCCCGCCGCCACGTAATTGGGGCCGGTTGTGACCGGCTGGAAGCCATTGGGACCCGCGAACTCTGAAGCGATCGTCAGTGGATACCAGCCGCGCAAGGCCTGCGCGCCCCACGGGTGCGGATGATAGGTGATGCCATAACCACTTCGAATCACGGTCGAATCCCCCAATTCGTAAGCGAAGCCGATGCGTGGCGCGAAGAGTTTCTTGCTGAAACCCACTCCGTTGTCTCTGGGGATGCCGCCTCGTCCGCCAATGAGTACCTCGTTTGTCGTGGAGTCGTACGACTCAATTCCCATGCCGGCGGAGCGTGTCCGGTTCGGGTAGAGTTCCCATCGCACGCCAAGATTGAGGGTTAACTTGGAAGTGGCGCGCCACCGATCGCGAATATAGAGAGCATACTGGTTCTCCATGCTGTTCATTTTGATGAACTGGCTGCTCTTTGCGGTGGACGTTGGAGTACCGAGCAGAAATCCCGCAAGCCCGTTCCATCCGTTCTCAAACGAAGGCGTGTCTCCCTGGAATCCGACAGACGATGCAATGGCTGCCGGATTCAGGGCCGCAACGCCATCGTCGAAATAGAACGCGCCGCGGGGGCCGTCGCCTAGTTCCGGCTGCCAGTGGTTCATCAGGTGGTGCATAAAATCGAAGCCGAAGCGGATTTCATGGGCGCCCTTCATCCAGCTTGCGTTGGCATTGAACGTAAAGGATTGGTCGTTGCGGAACAGAGGATTCCATCCTTCGGTATTGCCGAGAGTCGAGTAGTCGGAGCCGATATTGAAAGCCGGTATCCCGCTTTCTCTCGGGTCGGGACCGTTTGTGCCGGGAAGTCCAAGGACCTCCGTTCCGAAGTTGGTTCCGAGGTCGGGCGATTTCACGTTCTGGCCGAACCGCGTCCAGCCGAGCGTCCCATCGATCAGGAACGTGGGTGAGACAGTATAGGTTTGGCCGATGGCGGCCAACTGTACGAGCGTATGGCCGTCGCCCACCCCGCCGTCGCACAAACATCCACCGCCCGCTTCACCCAATCCGAAGTCTCCATGCACCAGCGCGTCCATCACGCTGTATTTCACCCAAATTTGATGCTTATCGTTCCGGTTCCAATTGACTTTGGCGTCGAGATTGTTGCGGTTGAGCCGCTGCGTGCCGGAGTTGAAATAGTTGCTTAGATCTCCGGGTAGGTTTGGCTGAGGAACCAACGACAGCATTTTCATCGTCGGGCCGTTGAGCCGCGACGCCGGAATAACGTTGAGTCGTCCGTTGTTCGAAAATACCGAGCGGCCCGTGCCGTCCGGATTGCCCGTAAACGGATCGAAAATCACGCCATCCCGAAGCGGTACGGACGCGCCCTCGGTGGTGGGCACTAAAATCGCATTGCCTTCGCCATCCAGAATGGGAACTCCCAGCTTTCTGCTGAAATCTCCGGCGCGGAAATCGTCTGTCGGTACGGAAAATAGAGCGGAGCGGCCCACACGTTCGAAGGTCCCTTCCCAATCGGTGAAGAAAAACAGCTTGTCTTTCTTAATTGGGCCTCCGAGGCTGCCGCCATCGATGTTCCGGATGCCTTTGGGTTTGGTCTTCACGCCGGCGCGATTTTCGTCCCACAGAAACGCGCGAAAGGCATTGTTCGAGTGCATCGCAAAAGCGCTGCCATGAAATTGATTGGTTCCAGATTTCGTCGACACGGTGACGGCGGCGCCGCCGGTCATTCCCTGTTCCGCATCGAAGCTGTCGGTGGAAATATCAACCTCATCAATGCTCTCCACCGGAGGGACGTACGCCATATGA
This sequence comes from Bryobacterales bacterium KBS 96, assembly GCA_000381625.1. Taxonomy (GTDB): domain Bacteria; phylum Acidobacteriota; class Terriglobia; order Bryobacterales; family Bryobacteraceae; genus KBS-96. Next base: position 1,256,097 of record KB906767.1, on the reverse strand, counting down.
TGGGGCATCGTGACCAGAATATTAGCCGCGCCATCCACGCGGGTGTTGGTGTCGCCTCGATCCTGGCCGTTCACATTCGTGGTCAAGTCGCGCTGGGGTGTGTCGATAACCGCGTTTTGAAAGCGCACCGGCGTGGCGCCTGGAACCAGGTTCATCAAACTTTGATAATTCCGGTAATTCGAGAGCGGTAGATTTCCAATTGCCCGCGCCTCCAGATTGACATTGACATCCGATTTCGTCGTTTGAAGGAGAGCGGCGCTCGCCTCCACCGTGACGGACTCGGAAACGGAACCCACCTCCAACTTAATATCTGCCCGGGTGGCTGTATTGATGAGAACGTTTACGCCCTTTTGGATGAGCGGCCTGAGCCCGCTTGCGCTGATCGACAGATCGTAATTGCCTTGCGGCAGATTTGGAATCGAATAGTAGCCAACGCGATCCGTCTCCACCTGTCGCGATAAGCCGGTCGATGTTTCGGTTGCGGTGACAACCGACTTTGTCACTACGGCGCCGCTTTGGTCCGTTACCGTGCCGTTGATCGATCCGTATAGAACCTGGGCCGATACATCCAGCGCTCCGGAAGCTATGAAAATGAATGCGGCGATCAGATGCGACGCCGCCTTTTTTGCTCTATCTATCCATTTCACGGTTCACCTCCCCAATTGTCCCTTCGTGTTATGGTTTCGGGAAAGTTATCACAAATATCATTAGTGGGTCAACCATGATAGTCGAACGATAAGTATTTATAGAGAAATAATTGGCTGGTGAAATCAATCCGGGGGAGCCGCGGTTTGCGTCGGGTTTCGAGGTAGGCCCGGTCCGGCGAGTTCCTATCCATTGGACTTTCCTGGGAAATGGCTTGCATCCGATTATTCGAATGATTTACAAGCCGGATGCGTTGGAGTTTATTGGAAGCATATTGATGAGCCGGTTAGATTCTTCGCTGGGGAAGTCAAAAGAAAAGATTCCGATGTTACTGTCCAGAAAGGAAGAGCTAGCCGAAATTCGCCACTAATCGCTACCTTGCGATGGCGGCTCAGGAAGCGCTTTCACGGTTTACCGAGCCGCCACCGCGAAGAAGTGGTTTCAATACTCAACATGATGAATTTCAACTAGCGGCAAGGCGATCCCCCAACATTTCCATAGAGTTGGCCGCTTCACCTGAAATTGCGATCCAACTTGTTAGGATCGATCGGCTCTCGACGACCTCCGGATCAATTGGCCGGAGTGCCGCCACGTTGCGATCGACTAGGTAAGGTAGTGAATCAGCAACGCTTCGTTGCCCTTCTCATTAAAAAGCAGTTCATCCACTCCGCGTTCGGCAATCATAAGGCCGTAGCCGCCGGGGCGCATTCCGTGAGAACTGCGGTATTCGAGATGATTGAATGGCTGGCCCAGCGGATTCGCCGAAGCGGCGTGCGGTATGGCGTCGCGTCGGAAGCCGCCTCCTTCGTCGCCGATGCGGAGCAAGATCATGCGGGTCGTTCGGACGTATCCGACATAGATTCTCTTTTTCGAGTCGAAGCCGCATCCGTGTTCCATGGCGTTCGTTAGAATTTCCCGCAAAGCGATGGAGAGTTTTTCGCGCAATTGCTCCGCAAGATCGCACATCAGGTTGTCAACCAGTTCCAGAACACATTCCCCAAGCGCTGGCTGGCAGTCGAAGCGCAGGCTGATCCAACTGGGTGTGGCGGATAGTATTTCGATGTGACCGTCAACGCCGGGCGACGCCAGCAGCGCGTTCAGCAGCTGAGTGATTTCCTCCTTGCCTGGAGTGCTTTTCCGGTCCATGAGCAATTTTGCCGAAGGGGGCTTGTTGCTCCATCATATCGGCAGCGGCGCGAATAGAGGCTCGCTCTTTCCGGCAGGCGGCCTCAATTGCCGGATAGCGTGTTCGGTTTTGTCGCCATGGCCATCACGGTCTCGAAATGCGGCGCCTCTTCCTCGCGGTGTACAACGGCGATATCGGCGGGAGAAAAATGGGCCTCCGCGAGCATCTGGCTCAACTCCACATGAGAAAACCCGAGCCACACGTCGGCATAAAGATCGCGCGCCTGTTCAAACCCATGTCTTCTCAGGTCGAGGATGACGATGCGGCCGCCCGGTTTGAGAATCCGCCAAGCCTCCTCCACCGCCTTCCGCGGGTGCAAGGCGTGATGGAGGCTCTGGTGCAGCAACGCGATATCCGCCTCGGCGTCGTTGAGGGGCAGTTCTTCCAAATCGCCCAGTCGGTATTCCAGATTCTCAACTCCGTTGCGGTCGGCGGCGTCCCTGCCATAATTAACCATCTTTTCGGAACTATCCACCGCAATGACACGTTCCGCCGTCTGCGCCAGCATGAGCGAGAGCGTGCCTTCGCCGGCGCCTAAATCGGCGATTACTAAGGGAGGCAACAACCGGAGCAGTACTTCGGCCAGCCCTTTCCAGCTTCGTCCCGGAACGTAATTGCGCCCGAACCGGCCGGCGAGGTCGTCGAAATAGCCGCGCAATTTGTCCTTGCGGCGTTCGAGCGCCAGCCGCAACCCTTCGTCGTCTTTCGCTGCCTCCCGGATTTCAGTCGCGCTGCGCCGCAGTATTTCAGCCAGAACGCCATCGATGCCAGCCGGCATAGCTAAACGGTAAAGGCTCTTTTGGCCGGCACGCCGCACTTCCACGAACCCGCCTTGTTTCAGTTGCGAAAGCTGCATTGAGATCCGGCTCTGGCCCATGCCGAGAATTTCCTGCAGTTCCGCCACGCTCAGTTCCTCACGTTCGAGGACGCGCAGAATGCGGATTCGCCCCTCGTCGCTCAGCACGCGGAGCGACTTCAGAAATTCTGCCATTCACCTAGGTTATCAAGCAATCATGATTGGTTGATATAGCATGGTATGCTGGTTTCTGGAGAAAATCTGCATGAGTGCTGTCGTCACCGAATCCGTATCCACGGCCTATAAAGTAGCCGATATCGGCTTGGCCGATTGGGGCCGCAAAGAGATCTCCATCGCCGAGCACGAGATGCCCGGCCTGATGGCCATCCGAAAGAAATACGCGCAAGAGAAACCGCTGGCAGGCGTCCGGATCACCGGTTCGCTTCACATGACCATCCAGACGGCCGTTTTGATCGAAACTTTGGTCGATCTCGGCGCGAGCGTTCGATGGGCGAGCTGCAATATTTTTTCGACACAGGATCACGCGGCCGCGGCCATCGCCGCAACGGGTGTGCCGGTTTTTGCCTGGAAGGGCGAATCCCTTGAAGACTACTGGTGGTGCACCTATCAGGCGATCAGCCACCCGGACGGCAAGGGGCCCGAACTGGTCGTTGACGACGGTGGCGACGTCACGCTGTTGCTGCACAAGGGCTATGAGTTGGAAGAGGGCAGCAAATGGGTTGACAGTCCCTCGGGCAGCCATGAAGAGAAGGTCATCAAGGACCTGCTGAAGCGCGTCCATGCGGAGAACCCGCGCCGCTGGCACGAGATTGCCGCGGACTGGAAGGGCGTTTCCGAAGAAACCACCACCGGCGTTCACAGGCTCTACAAGATGCAGCAGGAAGGCAAACTGCTCGTGCCGGCGATCAATGTGAACGACTCGGTGACCAAATCGAAGTTCGACAATTTGTACGGCTGCCGCGAATCTCTGGCTGATGGCATCAAACGCGCGACCGATGTAATGATGGCCGGGAAAGTCGCGGTGATCTGCGGTTATGGCGATGTGGGAAAAGGCTCGGCGCATTCTTTGCGCGGCATGGGCGCGCGCGTCATCGTGACCGAGATCGATCCCATCAACGCTCTGCAGGCCGCGATGGAAGGCTTCCAGGTAGCGCCGGTCGAGGACACGCTTGGCACGGCCGACATTTACGTCACTTGTACGGGCAATGTCGACATTCTGACGTTGGAGCATATGCGGCGCATGAAAGATCAGGCCATTGTTTGCAACATCGGCCACTTCGATAACGAAATTCAGGTCGACCGGCTGAACGAAACAGCGGGCGTGGAGCGCACGAACATCAAGCCACAGGTGGACAAATACACGTTCCCCGACGGCCGCAGTATTTACCTGCTTGCCGAAGGGCGTCTGGTGAACCTGGGCTGCGCGACGGGCCACCCGAGCTTCGTGATGTCCAACAGCTTTGCCAATCAGACGCTCGCGCAAATCGACCTCTGGAAGAACCGGAATAGCTACAAGGTTGGGGTATACACGCTGCCGAAGAAGCTGGACGAAGAAGTGGCGCGCCTGCACCTTGAAAAAATCGGCGCGAAGCTCACAACGTTGACCGCGAAACAGGCGGATTACATCGGAGTTCCGGTGGAAGGTCCGTTTAAAGCGGAAACCTATCGATATTAATTACTCTCCTCGAATCTTTGGGCGGGGCCGCGCTTCAGCGATCGCGGCCCTTTTTGCTTTGCAACGAATTTGACAGATACCCTCCCTGGGTATAGGATAGGGGTGGAGGGTATATGACGAGCCAACTCAATCTCACAATTCAAGGGATGTCGTGCGATCACTGCGTGAACCGCGTGAAGGCCGCGCTGAACAATGTAGCCGGCGTGCAGGCGCAAGATGTGAAGGTCGGGTCGGCGCGGGTCTCATACGATCCGGAGATCACATCGCCAGGCCAGATCGCGTCGGCAGTGACAGACGCGGGGTACAAAGCGGCGTCCGAACCCGCTTGCTGACGCAAGGCGGCTCTGAGTGGAGGCGGCCTGGAAGCGGAGCCGCCGAGAATGCGCGGGTCTCCTCCGCTTATTCGAGGAAATCCAATGCCAGAAATAAAAAGTCCAATTGAGCAGGCCGCAATTACTAACGATGTCGCCAAAGCCGAACGGGTAACGTTTCCGGTTACCGGAATGACATGCGCCGCCTGCCAGTCGTTCGTGCAGCGGGCTTTGGAAAAACAGCCTGGGGTCGAAGCGGCCGCCGTCAACCTGATGCTGAACAACGCCACCGTCACTTACCGGCCCGGCGTCGTTGCTCCGGAGGCATTGATTGACGCAGTTCGCGAAACCGGGTATGGCGCCGAACTGCCACGCCGTGATCAATCGCTGCTGGACGAACAGGAAGAGCGCGACCGCCATCTCGAGCGTGAATATAAATCGCTCCGGACGAAGGCAATTGTCAGTCTGATTGCCGGAGCCATCGCGATGGCGCTCTCGATGCCATTGATGATGGCCGGCCATCGCCCGGCAGGCAGCCAGATCGCCGATCCGCTCCTTCACTGGTCGATGGAAACTCTCGATCCCGCGCTCAGGTCTGTCATGCCCTGGCTGTATGCGCTCAGTCCGGCGCTTCTCAGCTACGTACTTTTCTTTTTGACCATCGCCATAATGGCCTGGGCAGGCCGGCATTTCTACCTAAAAGCGTGGTCAGCCGCGAAGCACAAGACCACGGACATGAATACGCTCATTGCCTTAGGCACGGGCGCGGCATTTCTGTTTTCAGCGGCTGCCACCATCACGCCGGGTTTCTTTCTCGAGCATGGCGTCGATCCCGATGTCTACTATGAGGCTGTCATCCTGATCATTGCTCTGGTGCTTTCGGGCAACACGATGGAGTCGCGCGCAAAGGGGCAGACCGCATCCGCGCTGCGCAAATTAGTGCAACTCCAGCCGAAGACAGCGCGCATCGTTCAGCGTGAAGTAGAACTCGATATTCCCGTTGAGCAGCTTCAGCCCGGAGATATTGTTCTGGTCCGGCCCGGTGAACGCATTGCGGCCGACGGTGAAGTTATATCGGGCGCGAGCAGCGTCGATGAATCGATGCTGACGGGAGAGAGCCTTCCCGTTGACAAGGCCGCCGGGGATCGAGTCGTTGGCGGCTCCACGAACAAGAGCGGAGCCCTCCGTTACAAGGCAACTACGCTGGGCGCCGAAAGCACCCTATCGCAAATCGTTCGGCTGCTCCGGGACGCGCAAGGTTCGCGTGCGCCAATTCAGGAAATGGCCGACCGGATTAGCCGGGTTTTCGTCCCGGCGGTGGTCGCCCTGGCCGTGTTGACGTTCTTCCTATGGGTGTTTCTCGCGCAGGATGCGCCAACTGTTCGGGCATTTGCGGCGGCGGTGACGGTGCTGATCATCGCGTGCCCGTGCGCCATGGGACTCGCCGTGCCGACGGCCGTGATGGTTGCCACCGGCCGCGGAGCAACTCACGGAATCCTGATCAAGGGCGGGCAAGCGGTGCAGAGGCTCGAACGCGTCAACACGGTTGTGCTCGACAAAACCGGCACCATCACGGAGGGGCGGCCGAGCGTAACCGACGTGCAACTTGTGCCTGGCGTGCTATCGGAATATGTACTCAAACTCGTGGGATCTCTTGAAAAATCGAGTGAGCATCCACTGGCCGAAGCGGTGGTCCGGCATGCCTCGGGTTTGGGCGTTCCGCTTCTGAACGCCGAAAGCTTCGAGGCGAAATCAGGGCGCGGCGCGACCGGTGTGGTCGATGGTCATGGTTTGGCAGTGGGAAACGCGGCGCTGATGGATGAGTGGAGCATTTCGACGGAGCCGCTGCTGCCGGCGGCGGAACAATACGCATCCGAAGGCAAGACCCCGCTATTTGTCGCTATTGACGGAAAACTCGCCGGCTTGATTGCCGTTGCCGATACGGTGAAATCCACTTCTCGCGAAGCCGTCCGATCTTTGCGAAGCCAGGGCCTCAAGGTTGTGATGCTCACTGGCGATAATGAGCGCACGGCGAAGGCGCTGGCCGCGCAGATCGACATCGGAGACGTGATTGCGGGAGTGCTTCCGGCGGGCAAGATGGATGCCATCCGGCGCCTGCAAGAACAAGGCCGGGTGGTTGCGATGGTGGGCGACGGCATCAACGATGCGCCCGCTCTTGCTCGCGCCGACGTCGGCATCACGATGTCTTCCGGCGCCGACGTAGCAATTGAAGCGGGCGATGTCACGCTGATGCGGAACGATCTCCGCGGCATCGCCGAATCAATCGCTCTATCGCATCGCACGATGCGAACGATGCGCCAAAACCTGTTTTGGGCGTTCATCTACAACGTCGTCGGCATCCCGATTGCCGCCGGCGCGCTTTACCCGATGTTCGGCATTCTGCTGAGCCCGGTGCTTGCCAGCGCGGCAATGGCGTTGAGTTCCGTCACTGTGGTTTCAAACAGCCTGCGGCTGCGCCGAGCGAAGCTCGCATAACGAGGAGGCCGGGAACAAAAGATGGCAAAGAAAAAGACTGAATTGACGAATGACATTCCGGATGCGGTTTGCGGATGCGACGATAGCGGCCGGAAGGCAGCGGGCGTCGACCCCGGCATCAAATCTGCCAATCTGAAACGCCTGCGGCGCATCGAAGGTCAGGTGCGTGGGTTGCACCGCATGGTAGAGGAAGACCGCTATTGTGCGGATATCATCACCCAGGTAGCGTCGGTGCAAGAGGCGCTTCGGGGCGTCGCGCGCGCGTTAATGCGAAATCATTTGCATCACTGCGCGAAACAAGCGCTCGCGTCTGGCGCTGAAGCCCGGCAGGAAGCCATGTACGACGAACTGCTGGATCTAATTTACAAGCATCTGCGTTGAATGGCCGTTTCTGAGGCCCTCATGGCGCAGACACTCATGTCTGCCGCGCCGAGACTCGTCTCGGCGCTTGGCGAAGATTTCGCGACATGTCCGAGGAACATAGATCAACGGCTTTGCGAAGAGCCAATTACCGTGCCACTGTCCGAACCAATGCGCTTCGTTCCGCCGCAAGGGAATGCGATTGGCTGTCCTGGTACCCGCGTAGCGACAACACGCAGCCAAGCAGAATGAGCATGATCAGCAGGCCCACCCGCAGCGGCCGCTGCGCAACGCGGCCCGCCAGCATCGAGCCGACAACGGCGCCGGCAACTCCGCCAATTGCGAGTAGGAGCAGCAAGTGCGGATCATAGTTCCCCACGCTTAGCTGAAAGCCGCCGCCGACGAATGAGAGCGCGAGACCAAAGCAGAGGTCCGTGCCGACTACTTCCGCCGCCGTCAGCCGGGTCATGCCAAGCAGCAATAGCGATCCGAGAGCGCCCGCTCCCGCCGACGAGAAACCGACCTCGAGTCCGATCGGAAGCGAGAAGAAGGGAAGGTACTTGGCGCGGTCGCGAATCGAGGAATCGGGTCGCGGCTGGAACATGCGCCACAGATGGAAGATTGCGGTTGCGGCGATAATAATTCCGATCGCAACGTGCAAGATAGTCTGCCCAGCGCCTTTCTGCAAGTGATCGAGGAGCAAGGAGCCGCCAATCACCCCCGGCAGGCCGCCGGCCAATAGAAAACCGAGCACACGATAGTCAATTTGCCGTTTGGCGAGATAAACCGGCGTGGAGATGGATTTCACCAGGAATCCGAATGCCAGGGCCGTGCCCACGCCTTTCGCCGGAGACACCGTGGTCAGCAGCAGCAGCAAAGGCGTAGTCAGACTGCCCGCGCCGACTCCCGTCAGCGCGATCGCCATGGCAATTACGAATCCGAGCGCGATCTCCAATCGTCAGCCCTTTGCGATGTGAATGCCGCACTCCAGCTTGCGTCCCGCCCAACGGCCCGACCGGAGGTTTTCCGGGTCCATGGGCAACGCCGTGCACGGTTCGCAGCCGATGCTCGTATAACCCTTCTCGTATAACGGCAGCAGCGGAATGTCATACTCCTTCGCGAAACTCCAGACCTCCTGGTCTGTCCATGCCGCGAGCGGGCTGATTTTGCGAAGAATTTTACCGCTGGGCAGCGGGAAAACATCGGCGGGCTGCAGATTTGCCCGCGTCGGCGATTGCACACGGCGCAGGCCGGTGAACCACACTTCGTAGTCCGCTAGCGCGCGAAATAGAGGCTCTACTTTGCGCAGTTTACAGCAGCGATCGGGCGCGCTTTGATACAGGAGGCCGAACTGCGACTCCTGCTCCGCGACGGTCTTTTCGGGCATGACATTGACCAGATTCAGCGCATAGCGTTGCGTCATCTCATCCCGATAGCGATAGACATCCGCGAAGTGGTAGCCGGTTTCGAGGAACAACACCGGGACATTCGGAATCTGCTCGCGCACCAGCGAGAGCACGACCATATCTTCGGCCTGGAAGCTGCAGGTGAAGCAGGCGGCGGCCTTGCTCCTGAGCGAATCCGCAATTAGTTCTCTTGTTTCCGTCAGTTTATCAGTCAACACCATTGAGATATCCAGTTACTTTCAGATTCCGGCACTTTCGCTCCAGGATTGCGTGCCCAACAGAATCTGCAGGCGTTCCAGCAAGCGGTAGATGATCTCGACTGCCTGCTGGTCGTCGTCGGGCAGATCGTTCAACTCGCGCGCAATGTCGCCATCGAAGGTCTGCAGGAAGAAATCCGCGCTGTTGCCGTCGGCGACAATCACCAGTAGTCCGGCGTTCTTCAGCGCGCCGCGCCACGATTCGCTCCACTTTTCGAGAACGAGCACCGTCGAGCCGCGATCGAACAATCGCCTTTCGAGCCGTTCCACCAGATCCACGCGGTTACCGAGATGAATGACGGCGCCACGATGGCCGTAGCGAAGCGTCCGCTCGCCCGGCGTGACCGGCCCGGATTTGAGGCGTTCCGCGTGATCTCTCGGCTTGGCGTGAACCTCTTCCACAGCTCCCGCGATCATGCCAGCCGCGACCGTCGCATTCGTAACGGGATCGATCAGTATGAAGTTGCCCGTGCCGCGATTTCGCCGGTAACTATCGAAATAGATCGGTCTTGCCGCTTCGATGCGCAGCGAGCCGATCGCGTTCATCTCCAGCGTATCCGCCGATTCGTGATCGAGCGTGTTGATGTTCAGGCGGTAATGAATCGCTTTGACTTCCGCCCATTGCTGGTGAGATGTATGCTTCAGTCGGTATCGCTTTTGCGGATCGAGCGGCTGCTCGTCGAACCAGACAACCGTCGAATCGAATACGCGCGAAACCGCGGGGACGGCATTCTCCGACGAAATCAGATCTCCGCGAACGATGTCAATTTCGTCTTCAAGCGTCAGCGTTACAGACTGGGGCGCACGTGCTTCGTTGAGTTCGCCATCGAATGTGACAATACTTTTCACGCGTGTCGTTCGCCCGGAAGGTATGATCGTCACCGGATCGCCCGGACGAACCGCGCCCGATGCAATCTGCCCCGCGTACCCGCGAAAGTCGAGATCTGGCCTGACAATACGCTGTACGGGCAGGCGGAACATGGCATGCTCGGCGCGTGGACCGGCCGGCACCGATTCCAGGTGTTCGAGCAGCGTTGCGCCGTGAAACCAGGGCGTGTTCTCTCTCCTGACTACGACGTTATCGCCGGCGAGGGCGCTGATCGGGATGAAATAGGGCTCAATCGATTGGAATCGGGAAAGAAATTGACGGAAATCCGCCTCGATTTTGTTAAAGACGCTCTCGTCGTAATCAACGAGGTCCATCTTGTTTACAGCGATTACGAGGTGCTGAAGCCCCAGAAGGGAAGAAATATAGGCGTGACGCCGCGATTGCGGCAGCAGGCCCTTGCGAGCGTCGACGAGAATGATCGCTAGTTCGGCCGTCGAAGCGCCGGTCACCATGTTGCGGGTGTATTGCTCGTGTCCGGGCGTATCGGCGATGATGAACTTGCGTTTCGGAGTGGCGAAATAGCGATAGGCAACGTCGATGGTGATGCCTTGCTCGCGTTCGGCGCGAAGGCCGTCCGTCAGCAGCGAGAAATCGATGGGGCCCGCATTCCGGCCGGCCGAGGCCTTCGTCACCGATTCAAGCTGGTCCTCAAAAACGTTGCGAGAATCGTAAAGCAGCCGTCCGATCATCGTGGACTTGCCGTCGTCCACGCTGCCGGCCGTCGTGAATCGCAGAAGGTCTTTTGCTTCCTCGGCGGCTAGAAACTCGTCGAACGATGCCCCCGGCGCGTTCAGCGTCGCAGCCGCCATCAGAAATAGCCCTCCTGCTTCTTCAATTCCATCGAACCATCCGTATCATGGTCGATCACCCGGTTCTGCCGCTCAGAGCGCCGCATCGTGAACAACTCTTCGATGATCTTCGGCACCGTATCGGCGTCAGAGTAAATTGCGCCTGTACACGGGCTGCATCCAAGGGAGCGCATCCGGCATCGCACCATCTTCGGCTGTTCGCCCGGTAAGCGCGGAATGAATGGCTGCTCCGTCGAAATCAATGAATCGCCCCGGACCAGCATCGGGCGCTCTTTTGCGAAATAAAGGGGGACAATCGGGATGTTTTCGACATGAATGTATTGCCAGATGTCCAGTTCCGTCCAGTTGGAGAGAGGAAACACGCGCAGGCTCTCGCCCGGATCGATTCGTGTGTTGTACAGGTTCCACAACTCCGGCCGCTGGTTACGCGGATTCCATTGGCCTTTGATGTCGCGAAACGAAAAAATACGCTCTTTCGCGCGCGAACGTTCTTCATCGCGCCGGGCGCCGCCAATCGCGGCGTCAAAACCGCCTTCCCGCAGCCCGTCCAGTAAAGACTGCGTTTTCAACGCGCCGCAGCAGCGCTGTGTTCCCCAGGCAAATGGCATCGCGCCATCATCGAGCGCCTTCCGGTTTGTGTGAACGATCAGTTTCAGCCCCAACTCAGCCGTATACCGGTCGCGGAACTCAATCATTTCGCGGAACTTAAAGCTCGTGTCGATGTGCAGAAGCGGAAAAGGGATCGGACCGGGATAAAATGCCTTCTGGGCAAGCCTGAGCAGCACCGAAGAGTCTTTTCCGATCGAGTACAGAAGCACTGGCCGCTGGCATTCAGCAGCTACTTCTCGAAAAATATGAATGCTTTCCGCCTCGAGCAACTGGAGGTGGTTCAACCGGAGCATCGTACCCGCAATTGTAACATAAACTTCCGATCCCCTATAGGGAAGTAGAGATTGAAAGACGTCCCCGGGCGCCGTCAAGACGGTGACGACCTATTGCTTGGCAACGGTGTCGAGAAAAGTCGCGTTCGAAATGCTGATTTCGCGATCTTCGGAGCGAATAATTGCGTGTGTCGCATTGATCTCTTGCAGTATGCCGTCCTGGCCTGAAATCTCCAGGCGCCCGCCGATTCGCAAAAATTTGCGGGTGTAAAATCCGGCCGTGATATTCCGGATCAGATCGCGGGTTCCAAACCCAAACGAGATGCCAAAGGCGAGCGCCGCTCCACCGAGAACAAGGCTGGTCACGATCCGAACAATCTCAGTGTCGATCTTAAGTTGAGCGATGGCCATCATCGAAACAACGAAGATAATCAGGCCCGAAACGAGCTTCCCGAGTGCCGGGGCGAAATCGATCCCGGAATTCCGCGCGGATTCAGTGACCATGTCGCCCGAAAACTGGCCCAGGGACGCGCCGAGAATCACGAGCAGAAGCGCAGCAATGATGTTGGGTACGTAGGCGAAAAACGCCCCGATTGCACTGGAAATAGCGATCAAGCCCAACGCGTCGGCGGCGGTTTTGGCCAACACAAAGAGGATCAGGAAATAGACCAGGCGCGGGATGAAGAGATTCAGTTGCTGGCGGAGGCCAATGCGTTGAAGCGCCCTATCGATGCCGGCCCGTTCCATCAGGGTGTCGAAACGGATCCGCGTCAGTATGTATCGCAACACGACTTCAATCAACTTCGCAACGAGGAGTCCGAGGACGACTAGCAAGATGCCTACCGCAACCTTCGGGGCGGCGGCAATCGTGGAATCCGCGAGATTGCCAAAGGCCTGCAAAAGCTTTTGCTGCACGGCTATTCTCCCTTCCGAGTGCTAAACGTGTTCAGGATATGCACCAGCATGCTTCCGAGCTCAACAAAAACGGTCTTGGGTAATTGCCAGGAGAATGACACAAGTTGCGAAACCGCCTGTCGTCGGTATACTTTTTTGCGGACACCGGCCAAGAACGAAGCGGATGTTTCTTGCTCCAACTCGTTCATGCCCGCGATCGGCGCCTCCGCATGCCGGTCGTCTTCCGGCATACCGGCGGTGTTTCCAGAGGTTTCGTCACTCATCGTGGCCCTTGTTTGCCGATACGCCGGGCGATTCCGTTGTTGCCGCATAACGGCGGCGAAATTCTTCACGTGCGCGTTTTATTCGCATCTTGACGGCAGAAAGGCCGAGTTCCAGTTCGCTCGCTATTTCCTCATACGAGAGTTCGTCCATATCCCGCATAATCAGCGGAATGCGAAGCGTTGACGGCAGCGATTCCAGAACACTTGCGATTCGCTGACGATCGTCCAACGCCTCGAATTCCTTGTGTGCCGAAGGCTCGACCCGGAACTGCTCAGACTGCACGGCAATGTCGTCGTCGAGCGATATGCGCCGTATCCCTTCCTGCTTTTTCAGATGGTTCAAGCAATGGTGAACCTTGATCCGCTGCAGCCAATGGCGGAAAGTAGAGCGGCCCTCGAAGCCGCGCAATCCAAAGAATGCCTTTACAAATACTTCCTGGGCGAGATCCTCGGCGCTGCTTTCGTCGCGCGTCATATATCGGCAATCCGCCACAATGCGTTTTTGGTGCTGTTGAACCAATAACTCGAATGCGCGCAAGTCTCCATCCGCCGCGCTTAATGCCTGCCGCAATAGCTCTTCATCCATTTCCTCGCGGCCCTCTGGTAACGGTCCCGGCATCTGTTCGATCTACGAGTATTCCATAGAAGTGAGACATGCCGCGAGCGCTCCGTATGGGGCTTCATTAAAAATGTCCTCCTACATGTCACGACAGATTCCGGGCAGTGCAGTCACATTCGACAGCATTTCCAGACTGCAAATGCCGGTGAAATAACCGGGTACTGGTACGGAGGCCCGCGTCAGGCCCATTGCCTAAATGTGACTTTCACCTATAGGCAATTGTCTTTGGACATGAGGACGGACACCAGCGGCGCGAGGTGCCGAAAAACCTCGGCCGGCGCCGCGTCCTATTCAACTCGAATAGACGTAATAGGGACAAGTGATTATTCCGGAACGACTACGGCGAAAGTAGTTAATAACAAATTGGCCGCCGATGGCATCCATCATCCGGTGAATCCGCTGAGAGCACTTATTGGCGCCTCCTGGAAGCAATTGCGACGTTTGTCCGAGTGTGGCTATTCAATACAAAAAGCTCGAATTATTGGACGAAACAAAGGATTCGATAAAAGGCAGCACGTATGAAATTCAGAAAAATGCTACCCGGATTGATTCTGCTGGCAACTATGTTTGCCGGTGGCTCGTTTGCCAAGGAAAAAGCTAAGAAGAAGGAGCAGCCGCCTACAGCCAATGGATCGGCCTCGGTCTCCCGAGTTGATATTAATTCAGCTTCGGAGAAGGATTTGGATACGCTTCCGGGCGTGGGCCCCGCCACCGCGAAAAAGATCATCGCCGGACGTCCGTATTCCTCAGTTTCCGATCTATCCCGGGCGGGGCTGCCCCCATCGACCATTCAGAAGATCTCGCCCCGAATTGAGGTCGGCTCCGCTGCCCGGCCAAATTCGGCGACGGATGTAGACAAGGTTTCGAAACGAGCGAGAAGCACGACGGCGAGCGATTCCCCGGCTGATCCCGTTCCCGACACCCGGTCTGCTCGTGCCCCAAAGGCATTGACTGCAAATGCCGCGGCGCCTCAGGCGGCGGGCGGCCCCGGTATGGTTTGGGCCAATAAGCAAACCAAGATTTATCACCATCAAGGCGACTATTGGTACGGCAAGACCAAGGATGGTCAATACATGACCGAAGCGGACGCGATTAAGGCCGGTTACCACGCTTCCAAGCAAAGTGCCGCTAAAAAATAGCGGTTTCATCAATCTCCCATTTTTCAATACAGAAAGGAAATGAACATGGATGAATTAGTTAAGAGCGTTGCCGACAGAGTAGGCATCAGTGAGGATCAAGCTAAGAAAGCGGTCGATATTGTCGTGGGCTTTCTTAAACAGCGGCTCCCGGGCTCGGTTTCAGGGCAGGTAGATAGTCTCCTGGCCGGTGGCTCGGCCGCCGACGCCGCAAAAGGTCTCGGAAGCAAGCTCGGTTTGTAATTCAACAACGAAGGTAACATGGGCGAGGCATGCCTCGCCCCTACAACGGACCTCGAATGTCTATGTGAATGTTAGAATTTGCCGAAAGAGCAAGTAACGGATTAAGTTAACCTGCCATCGGCGAGCACCGACGTCAAGGAGATCATTTTTTCATGCCACTTATGAGATCGGCAACAGTATTGTCATGTTTTGTCACACTTTTTAGCCTCCACTTATATGGACAGACCGCCAACAGCAATTCTAACTCGCAGCCGGACGTGCTGATCTTCACGGATGGAGAAAAGCTGATCGGCCATCTTGAGAGCGCCACTAGCTCTTCCGTGGTATTCAAGAGCGACATGGCTGGAGAGGTGACGGTGGACTGGGCCAAGATCCAGGAGCTTCATTCGTCCCAAAAATTTGCCGCCATTCCAAAAGGCACGAGATTGCGTAATAGCCAGGACGCATCAAGAGTGCCGCAAGGCACTGTTGCGGTGACGAATCAGCAGGTTCAGGTGAGTCCCAGTGGACAGGCCGCGCCGGTCACGGTTCCCGTCGGCAATGTCGGGAACCTGGTGGAGGACGCCGCTTTCCAGAAGGCCTTTGAGCGATCGAGCTTTTTCCACGGTTGGACAGGCGGCGCGACAGGGGGAATATCACTGACCGAAGCCACGCAAAAAAATCAAACATTCACCGGGGCGTTGAACTTGACGCGCTCGGTTCCCGGTGTGAACTGGCTCGATCTGCGAAGCCGCACGTTATTCGATCTGAACGAGGCCTATGGCAAAATATCGCAACCCGGCACGCCGACCGTGAAGACTTCCTTATTTCATGCCGGAGTAGAACAGGACTGGTATCTGTCTCCGAGACTGTTTGCTTTCGGCCACGCAATGTTCGACCACAGCTTTTCGCAAGGACTCGATTTGCAGCAAACGTACGGGGGTGGCCTGGGCATTGTCGTCTTCAAGAGAACCAAAGACGAATTGGACTTCAAGGCGAGCGTGGATTACATCAATCAACGGTACGCGGGGCAACCTAATGCGACGCCGCCCGTGGCGAGTCGAAGCGTATCGCTGATCGGCACCACGTTCGGTGAAACCTATACTAGGACCTTCGTTCATGGTATTTTCCTAAACGAGCAGGCCGGAATTACGCCGACGTGGAACAACCTCGACGATTATGCGGCATTTGCCAGCGCCGCCCTGACATTTCCGGTGTATCATCGATTCGGTCTAACTTTGGGTGCTCTGGACAATTTTCTGAACAATCCTCCTCCTACATTTAAGAAAAATTCATTCCAGTTCACCGTGGGCGCGACCTACTCATTCCAATAAGGACATTGCGTAGCAATATCGAATTCAGACAAGGAAAGGGCACACGTATGAACGGATTCAAGAAGTTTATGATGCGCGGCAATGTGATCGATCTGGCGGTTGCCGTCGTAATGGGCGCGGCGTTCGGGGCGGTTGTCACGGAACTGGTTAAGGACCTGATCACGCCGCTAATCGCAGCAATCGTGGGGAAACCGGACTTCTCATCGATTCAATTCACAGTCAATAACAGCAAGTTCATGATCGGGAACTTCATCAACGCTTTGGTTTCGTTTATATTGATCGGCATCGCCGTTTACTTTTTTGTGGTCTTGCCGATGAATTCCTTGATGGCGCGCATGCACCGCGGCGACGTACCGCCGGATCCAACTGTGAAGAAATGTCCGGAATGCCTGAGCGACGTGCCGATTGCGGCTCGCCGCTGCGCGTTCTGCACGTCACCGCTGGAGTTGGCGGCGGGACATTAACTCTTCAAGTACCAGGGTTACAGGCCGTTCGGTTATTTGTGCTGCCGGTTCGTGCCGGCGGACCCGGACGGCCTACTTTTTTCCGAACGGAACTTGTGCCGTAATTTGTATCCCGAAGCCTTCTAGACCCACTACCTTGCGAGGGTGGTTGGTTAGCAAGTGTATGGTCGTCAATCCAAGATCGGAAAGAATCTGGGCTCCGAGGCCGCTTTCGTGCTGAATAGGAGGTTGGCCTTTTGCCGGCACAAACACAGTCTGGCTGGCGCCGTGCGACACCAGTTGGTGCTCGCCTTCATGCCAGACGGCTTGTAATCCCGGGCCTGTCTGGTGAAGATAAAGAAAAACTCCTGTTCCCGCGTCGCCGATACGTTCGAGAGCGGCGGGAATCAGTTCGTGACAGTCGCAACCGAGAGATCCCAATACATCGCCGTAAACACAATGTGAGTGTATTCGCACCAGAACGTCCTGCTTGCCGCTGATGTCGCCGCGGGTGAGAACCAGGTGGCATTCATTATCGATCTGGCTAGTGTACCGAACCGTCTTGAATTCGCCGAATTGGGTGCGGATAGACCCTTCGCCGTTGCGCTTGACAAAACTCTCCGTTTGCAGGCGATAACGGATCATGTCCGCCACCGAGATCATCTTCAGTTTGTGCTTCCGGCAGAACTCGAGGAGTTGCGGCACCCGCGCCATGGTGCCGTCCTCGTTCATGATTTCGCAGATTACGCCGCCAGGGCGCAACCCCGCTAGTTTTGCGAGATCAACTGCGGCTTCCGTTTGCCCGGTGCGCATCAGAACACCGCCGGCCTTTGCTCTCAACGGAAAAACGTGCCCCGGCCGCGCGAGATCGGATGGGCGCGATTCCGGCCGCATGGCGACTTGAATGGTCTTTGCGCGATCGAATGCGGAAATTCCGGTGGTGATCCCCTCCGCCGCGTCTACCGCTTCGCAGAAGGCGGTGCCGAAGCGCGCCGTGTTGACGGGCGACATCGCTTGAAGATCGAGCCTGTTGCAAATTTCGGGCGATAGCGCGAGGCAAATCAGGCCACGTCCATACGTGGCCATGAAGTTGATGATTTCCGGGGTGATCTTTTCGGCCGCAACCGTCAGATCGCCTTCATTTTCGCGGTCCTCGTCATCGATGATGACGAGGACCTTGCCGGCGCGGAAGTCTTCAACCGCCTCTGCAATGGAAGCAAAGGACATTTCGTCTGTTTTACGCCACGGCGGCTGCGCCGTATTTTGCCTGCCACGGCTTGGCCGGCTTAATGGCGTTGTTGACGGCGTTAATGTTTCTGACGCCCTCGTCGTTCAGCCAATCTTCGAGCGCCTTCACGCCTTTCTTCGCGTAAACCGGGATGCCGTTCTTCCAGGTGGCGCGGCCGCAAAGCACGCCTGAATAATCCGTGCCCGCTTCGGCGGCCATATTCAGGGATTCCACGAACTGCTCGTTGCCGACTCCGGCGCTTAAGTAGATGAACGGCTTTTTTGCTATGTCGGACGCCTGCCGATAGAAATCAAGCGCTTGCTTGCGCGTATAGGCGGTCTGCCCTTTGTAGACGCTGCTGCCTTCAACGAACTCGGCGTTTACCGGCACTTCCACTTTCAGAATGTCGACATAGTATTGCGGCTTCGAGAACTCCTCCATCGACTTCAGCACGACCTGAGGCTTGTTCTTGGCGTATTCGAAGCCCTTCTCGTCGCCGCCCTTCGGATCGTATCCGACGAATTCAAGGAAGAACGGGATCTGATTGAACTCGCATTCCGCGCCGATTCGCTCGACGAACGCGTGCTTGATATCGTTCACGTCCTGGCTATCGAAAGGCGTGTAATAAATGAGGATCTTGATCGCGTCCGCACCCTGGTCGACAATGCGTTTTACCGATTCATGCGGAAGCAGGTCGGGGAGGCGTCCGGGCTTGGTATTGTCGTAGCCGCTCTCTTCATAGGCCAGCAAAAGGCCGGCATTGCTCGCGCGGGCCTTGGCGGCGGGGAGGCCGAATTCGGGATCTAGAAGGATGGCGCTTGCGTGCGGGGTCAGCACCTTTGAGACGGCGACTTTGAATTCCTGCATCATCTCGCTGGTGACTTCGTTCTGCGGAACGCCTTTGGCCGCCGCGATCGCCTTACGCAAGCTGCCGCGTTGGTCCATGGCGGCCGCGGCGATGACGCCCCGTTTGTCGGCAAGAGCGTTTAAATGCTTGATCTTGCCCTCGGAAAGCTTCATGGAATCTCCTGAACTGTAGGTAAATGTTCAACCTCAGTATATCGAAGCGGCGTATTCTCTAAGGATTTGGTGGAGTGCGCGTGCGCGTCTGGACCGGTTCGGTAAATAATTGATGAGGAGCTTTCAGTGAAGAAATTTGTGTTTTTAGTTCTTACCGGCATACTTGCGATGCCGATCTTTTCTGCCCAGCCCAGTGGGAAGGCGCCGGTGCCGCCATACCTCAGCGAGGCCGAGGCCAAAAAGCCGCTGCCCGCGACGCAATCGCCGTCCAATTTCACCGATCCGGCAGCGGTGCGCGCCTATAAGATCGCGAAGGAGATTCCCACCGTGCTCGCGCAGCAACCCTGCTATTGCTGGTGCAGCCGCGGCGGGCATCATAGCCTTCACGATTGCTATGTCGGAACGCACGGCGAGCATTGCGATATCTGCCAGAAAGAAGCGTTTCTTGCGGACAAGATGCACAAACAAGGGAAGAGCGCCGCGGACATTCGCGCCGCCATCGAGCGGGGTGATTGGGCCAACGCCGAATAGCGTTCAGAAACCGGAAAAGCGCCTTTTTGCGGCACGAGCGTTCGGCCGTCCGAATCGAGGGGGCCTGCCTCGCTCCTACAGCCGACTGTTAGTGTTGCTGTTGATAGGCGGTCTGTTTACGGGGACGACCTGCGCGGCATCGGATCTCGAACAGCACTTTCGAGCCGGTCAGGCGGCGATGCAATCCGGCAATGCCGCTGCCGCCGTGAAGGAGTTTCAGGCCGTACTCGCGATTGATCCCACGTTGGTGGAAGCGCGTGTGAATCTGGGCCTTGCGTATCACCTCGCCGGGGAATACCGCCATGCCGTCGATCAACTTATTCTGGCGCGCAAAGCGCGACCGGATATCGCCGGCGCAAACATCGTGCTAGGGAACGATTACCTGAAACTCGGGGAACCGGAAAAAGCTGTCGCTCCGTTGGAAGGCGTATTAAAAGCCGATCCCAACAACTGGCAGGCGGCCAAGCTGCTTCGCGAAGCCTTTGTCAATTCGGACGACTACCGCCAAGCCACGCTGTTCGCTCGTAAAGTGTTCCAGCAAGCGGGCGGAGCCAGCGCCGAAAGCTGGTACGCGCTCGGTGAGACATATCTGGATATGTCGAAGCGGCTCGGCGTGCGATTGAATTCGCAGTTTTCGCATACCGCCTGGAACGAGCGTCTGACCGGCGATATTTATTTCGACAAACCGGCCCTCCTTCCCACCGTGCTAAAGCGTTATCGCGCGGCGGTGGCCGATTCGGGGAATGTGTCCGGGTTCCACTGGCGTCTTGGATTTGCGCTGCTACGGGACGGCAAACCCTCCGAAGCCGTCCAGGAATTTCAATCGGAACTGAAGATTGATCCGGCGTCCGTAGAGACTCGTTTCGGCCTTGCCGCTGTTGCCATTCAAAAACGGCAGATCAACGATGCCTTGCACGAGCTTGGGTTGGCCATCGACAGCGGCGATCCACTCGGAAGAGAGGATCTCGACTGGCTGGCGAAGGTGCTACCCGGCGATTGGGTGAAATCCGTGGATGCCGCCACGTTGCCGGATTCTCCGGCGGGACTTTTACTCCGCGCGGCAGTTTACCAGGCTCATGATCAAGTGGCAAAAGCCACCGACAAGTTCGCCGCCATCCCGCTCGCTCCGCGGGCGAAGCCGAGCGATCACGAGTGCCAGATCCATCCGGGAAGTAGTTGTATTCCGTTATTAGAGAAGCGGCCCTCCACCGGACTGAACCGTATTTTGCTGGGCCAGGCGTATTTCCACGCGGGTGAGTATGAAAAGGCAGCCGAGACGTTTTCCGCCGGATTCCGGCCGCGTGCGCCTGAGCCCCAGGCGATGTACTGGTTGATTCAAACCTACCTTGCACTTTCTGAAGATTGTTTTCAGAAACTACTGACCAATCACAGCGATTCCTGGCTTACGTATAAGCTGCGCGCTGAATATGACGAAGTGCGCGAGAACCGCCCGGATGCCATCAAGAATTACAAGCTGGCAATCGAGCGCAAACCCGACGATGCTGTCTTGCATGCCGCTCTGGCATCGCAATATCTGGACAGCAAAGCCGTGGCGGAAGGGGAAGCCGAAGTTCGAAAATCGCTGGAACTGAATCCCGATTCGGCGCAGACGCTTCTGCTCGCGGGCCGCTTGTCGGAGGCGCAGGACCGAACGGATGACGCCATTCGGTTCTTGAAGAAAGCCGTCGCGATACAGCCGAATTTTGCTGAGGCGCACGCCGAATTAGGACGGGCACTGTTTCGTTCCGGCGATTGGGCAGGGGCCGCGGCCGAGTTGGAAGCCGGGTCGGCGACCGACGTTTATGGCGATCTGCACTATCTGCTATTTCGCGCCGAACAGAAATTGGGACGCGCGGACCGCGCGCAAAAAGCGCTGGCGCGCTCGCAGCAACTTCGGCGCGCCAAGCTCAGTTCCGATATGGAACGCGTCAAAGCCGGCACTGCTTATTAGATCGCCTGCGATTGAAGAGCGTTGCGGCTTTCGCTGTTTCGTGAACTACATCGCAAATGCAGGGCCTCTCCCCATTGCAAATAGGGTCCGTCCCTACCCCAGTTACGGCAGCTTTCGCCACTCAACTGTTTCTCTCATCTTCTTGTGTGGCGTAAATGTCATCTATTATGGAAAGGGCGTACTGATGAGTTGCTTCTCAGACGCGTGCCAGTCCGGTTAGTCCGCGGCCTCCCGGCCGCTGTTTATGCAGCTCAGTTTTCACAGGAGATAATCCAATGTTCACCAGACGTGTAGTTTCTCTGTCGATACTGCTCCTGCTGGTTGGAATGATTACGACCCTGAGCTTGTGGTCGCAAACAACGTTTGGCGTTGTTTCGGGCGCAGTCACGGATGAGACGGGCGCCGCGATACCAGGCGTTCAGGTGACTCTCACGAGCCTCTCCACTGAAGAAAAACGGCAGACCACTACGGGTCCCGACGGCCGGTATCAATTTGTAAATCTCAATCCGGGCTCTTATGGCGTAGCCGCGGAGAAGAGCGGCTTCAAACGATTCTCGCGCCAGCCGATCATTGTCGAAGTGCAGCAAACCGTGGCTATCGATATCAAAATGCCGGTTGGCGCGGTCACTCAGACAGTGGAAGTCACCTCCGCGAGCCCGCTTCTGCAACCTGAAACATCTTCTCTAGGGCAAGTAGTAGGGCAGCGCCTTACGAACAATCTGCCTCTGAACGGGAGGAACGTATTCAACCTTGTCGCGCTGGCTCCTTCCGTCATCCCGCAGGGCGGGGCGCTTTCAAGTCCGACCGGAAATAATCCGTTTGCATGGAACAACTATCAAATCGGCGGCGCGTTCGCCGGTCAAAGCGCCTCCTATCTCGACGGCGCGCCACTCAATACTGGTTATCTCAATCTGCCGAGTCTGATTCCAACGCAGAGTTCCGTCCAGGAGTTTAAAGTTCAGACGAACAATCTCAGTCCGGAATGGGGGCGCTTCGCGGGAGGCGTCGTGAACCTCTCGACCAAGTCGGGCGGCAACCAATTGCACGGCGAACTCTATGAGTATTTTCGAAATCGCATCCTGAATGCCAACACGTTCTTCGACAATGAAGCCGGCATCGAGCGGCCCGCTTTCACGCAGAATCAGTTCGGCGGCAATGCGGGCGGTCCATTGGTGATTCCGCATATGTACGATGGCCGCAACAAGACGTTCTGGTTTTTCAGCCTGGAGGGTTTCCGCGTACGGCAAGGACAGTCCTTCGTCGAAACCGTGCCGACGGCGGCTGAGCGGACGGGCGACTTCTCGAATCTGCGCGACGATAGCGGAAATCCGGTTCCGATTTACGATCCGCTTTCAACGAGGCAAACAGGCGTCGATGCGAGCGGCAATCCGATGTACAGCCGTATTCCGGTTACCTGCGATGGACGGATGAATGTCATCTGCCCCAGCTTGCTGAATGCGACTTCACTGAAGCTGCTGAATCTGTGGCCCATGCCGAACGCGGCGGGGCAACCATTTACCAACGTCAACAACTATGTTACGAACGCGAGCGTCGGCGGCAACAACAACGAATCCGTGGGCCGGCTGGATCAGGTAATCAGCGACAAACAGCGTGTGTTCGGCCGTTTTACAAACTGGAACAACCTCAACCTGGCGATCGACCCGTTCGGCAACGGCGTCTGCCAGGACCGCTGCACTGAGACATTCGACGTCTACAACGGCGTGATCGATGACGTCTATACGTTCTCGCCGACCATGGTGGCTGACTTCCGCGTCAGCGCCAACCGCTTCAATTATGCGCGCAGCAATCCCACCGAAGACTTCGACCTAACGAGCGTGGGGTGGCCCGCTTCGCTGAACGCGCAAATCGCGCCGAATCTGCGCAGTGTGCCGATACCGGTTGTGAACGGCTATTCGGATAGCCTCTTTAGCAGCAACGGCGCCGGCAGCATAATCGGCGCGCATGACACGGATTACGATTTTTCGCCCAGCCTGACCGCTGTTCTGGGCAAGCACACATTGAAACTTGGGTATCAGCTTCATATTCAGCAGCACAATTATTTTCAGACCAACGACGGAAGCGGCAGTTTCAACTTCGACAACGGCTTCACTGCCAGTTCGCCGTTCAGCGGCGCCGGCGGAAACGCGCTTGCTTCTTATCTGTTTGGTTACGCCAGCGGCGGCGGCAACAGCCTGCCGGCGGAAACGGCTGGGCAGCAGCTCTACCAGGCCTGGTATCTCGGAGACACATGGCAGGTGAACGATCGCGTGTCGCTGAATTTCGGGATTCGTTATGAGCGGCTCGGTCCCTGGTCCGAGCGTTACGACCGTCAAAGCTGGTTCGATCCGGCGGCGACCAATCCGCTGGCCGCGGAAACAGGATTGCCACTCCACGGCAATATCGAGCTCGTTAATTCCGGCAGCTACAAGAGCCGGTACAACATTCACGAGGGCGACCTCAACTTTGCGCCGCGCGTGGGATTTGCCGTTCGCATCGCGAGCAATACGGTCTTGCGCGGCGGCTACGGCATCTTCTGGTTGCCGACCAATGTAATCTGGCAGCTTGCGCCGAATAACGATCCACTGAACAGTATCGGAACGCCCTATGTCAGTTCGCTCAACGGCGGCATCACTCCTTTTAGCAATTTCAGCAATCCGTTCCCGAGCGGAATTTTGCAGCCGCCGGGCCGCAGCTCAGGTTTCCAGCAGACGTTTCTGGGGCAGGGCTTCTCTTCGCCAGTACCGAGCAATCCATACGGCTATATGCAGCAGTGGAATTTCGACATCCAGCATCAAATAGCGGGAAGCCTTTTGTTCGATATCGCCTATGCAGGAGCGAAAGGCACTCACCTCGCGCAGAGTTCCCAGTTCATCAATCAGCTTCCGGATCAGAACCTCTCGCTCGGAACGGCGCTGGTGCAGCCAGTGGCCAATCCGTTCTATGGCAAAGTCAACAGCACGTCATCGCTCGCGAACCCGACTATTTCCATGGGCCAGCTGCTTTTGCCGTATCCGCAGTATACGGGCCTGAATATCGGCGGCGCGGGCTTCGGAAGTAGTTCCTATCACTCGCTTCAGATCAAGGGCCAGAAACGGTTTCAGGAGGGAAGCACTCTTCTGGTGGCCTACACCTTCTCGAAGCTGATCAGTAATGTCGACGCGGTCACGGGCTGGTTAGAAAGCGGCACGGGCGGCATCGCCGGCGTGCAGAACTGGAATAATCTCCGGGGCGAGCGATCCATTTCCGCGGACGATATCCCGCAGCGCCTCGTTGTCAGTTACGCTCTCGACATTCCGGTAGGGCATGGCAAAAAGTATCTGGCAAATGTTCATGGCGTTGCAGGGCAAGCGATCAGTGGATGGGGCGTGGAGGGCGTCACAACCCTGCAGAGCGGGTTCCCACTGCAATTCGGCACCGCCGTTAACCTCACGAATTCCTTCGGCGGAGGGTCGCGTCCGAATGTCGTCTGCAGCGACGCTTCTATTGGCGGCTCGCCGGAATCGCGGCTGAACCAATGGTTTAATACGTCCTGCTTCACTCAGCCGGCCGCGTTTACTTTTGGCAATGAGGGGCGCGTGGATCCGAAACTACGTACCGACTGGATTCACAATTTCGATTTTTCGGCCTTCAAAGACACGAAGTTTGGTCCGGACGATCGCATGAACGTACAGTTCCGCGCCGAGTTCTTCAACCTGTTCAATACGC
This sequence comes from Bryobacterales bacterium KBS 96, assembly GCA_000381625.1. GTDB lineage: Bacteria > Acidobacteriota > Terriglobia > Bryobacterales > Bryobacteraceae > KBS-96. Next base: position 1,230,998 of record KB906767.1, on the reverse strand, counting down.
CGCAATTCGGCGCTCCGGGAACCACTGTCGGAAATGCGCAGTACGGCGTGGTGAGCTCGCAGATAAATAATCCTCGACTGGTGCAATTTGCGTTGAGGTTCCTGTTCTGAGGGTTCGAAAAACCCGCTTGCTGATGCAAGGCGGCTCCGAATGGAGGCAACCTGGAAATGAGCTGCCGCACATAATTGCGCGGGTTGTGCAGCGCCAGCGAATTACGGCCGTGTCCAGCGGAACATTGCGGCTCCCGGCAGCAGCGGAGCCAAGCGCTCAGCCCATCCCGATGTGATTGCCCAACGGAAGATTCCGGCGACAGCGAACGGACGCGCCAGAACCGCCCGAGCCGATTGCAGATACTCTTCTACGGGCTTCCCTCGGGCCGCGAACCGGCCGGCAAGCGTTCCAGTTTTTACTGCGGCCACCAAGCCGGAGCCGGTAAACGGATCGACAAACGAAAGAGCGTCGCCAGCGGCGTAAATGCCTTCTTCGGGTTCCGCGCGAAATCTGTTTTCGAACCGCAGAGGGCCGGTGGAGAGCCACGACATCACGCGTTCGGCCCTTTGCAACCGGACGCGGAGCGGTTCGCAGGCTTGTAGCAATTCATCGTGCTCGAAGCCAAACCTGCCAAGCAGATGTTCGCTGGCGATACCGCAAACATTCGTGAGGCCGTCCTCTACGGCATTCAGTCCCACATAGCAGCCGTTAAAGAAATAGAGCTCGACGGCGTCGTTGACAGCCGCTCGAAAGTGGGCCTTGAAGCCAAACAGGCGCTGACCTCGCTCGCGCGCCGTGGACGCGAAATGCCGCCCCCGCGCCACGACGGCGGGCTTATCAAAAGAAGTTGCGGTTGCCTGAGTCACAACGGCCCCGCGCTCTTCGGCGGCGCGCAACAGAAGATGATCGAAGGCGGCGCGGCTGAGTCCCCAAGCGCTTTCCGGCAAGTGGAAGCTCTTTTCTCGCCGGCCGAAGCACAAAGTCGCTCGCCGCACGGGCGACGGACCAAGCGCGTCGAAGGCGCCGAGCAGCTCGAAATTCCCAAGCGCGCGCAGAATGCCGGGAGACAGGAATTCACCACATACCTTATGGCGCGGGAATTTGGATTTTTCGAAAATGTTGACGCTCGCGCCCTCGCGTAACGCAGCGAGCGCCGCGGAAGCGCCCGCCGGTCCACCCCCGATAATGTGAATGGTCTTCGTCACGTGTTCAGAAGGTCGATATTGGCGGTGGTGGCGCAGACTGAGAGCCCAATGCCGCTTAGTTTTCCCACATTCGGGCATTTGCTTGTGGGGCAGGCCCTTGGCCTGCGCCGGGCGCTCCGCCCGGCTCCTCGATAATTCAGCAAATCCGAAGAGCGCGGCCGGGAGCCGCGCGCAGACGGGGCGTCTGCCCCACAAAAACTAGGTGGCATTGGCCTGAGAGGCTGCGCCACGTACGGGGATAATCGTTTCTGGCGCCTCATCCGATGCAGTTTCCGACGAGCGAAATTCGGAACGAAGGATGGTGCGTGGTAACGACGGCGACATGCAATCCCGCGCGCACGGCAAGATCTCGCAGTTCATCTGACGTAAACGCCGCGCGGACCGAGATGGGGCCGTCGTGAAGCGTCAACTTGTGCCATCCATACAGCCATCTGGTCGCGGGCAAAAAACAATAAGAGACTAAGTGACGTTCGAGATCGGAAATCAATACCGCGCGCCGCGCGATTTGGCGAAAACCTCGGAGCAGGTCCACAATTTCGTCGTCCTGAAAATGATGAAGGAATAGCGACGTAAATACGAAATCGAAGCTGTCCGCCGCAAACGGGAGGCGGAACGCATCGCCTCTCAGCCGTGGCGAGGGAGCCAACGCGAGATTCGTTGCGTTCCTGTCGAGGCTCACGACAATCGCGCGGGGATACAATTCGTGAATAAAACGCGCGGTGTCTCCGGAAGCGGCTCCCACGTCGAGCAGTGAAAATGCTTCACTCGGCTGGGTTACAGCGGCAAGCAGGGTACGCAGAATCCCATGGCCACCGAACCGGCTGTTTAATTTAACGAGATCCGCCAAGCTCTTTCGCGCTTCTTCCGGCGCCGCTTGGTCGAGTAATTCCGGCTGAATATGCCGCCGGCCCATATTCAGCACTTCTGGTCCTCCGAAAGTGATGTCATGTTACGATCCGAGTTTGCCGGGTATACGCTTCGACTGTATGACCGGGCATTCATCGCTAAAATAGATTATGTACTTTGTCAGGCTGCTCCTCTGTGTTTTAGCAGCCGTGGCGGTCGCCTTCGCACAGACGAGCGAAGGCGAGGTTCGGTTCTCCGTACACGACGTTACCGGGAATGCTCTTGCCGCTTCTGTCGACCTGAACTCTGAATCGAATTCCACCCATAAGACCGTGCGCGCCAACGAGGACGGGGAGGCTGTTGTCCGCCACCTGCCCTACGGCATCTACCATTACATGATCAGCCTCAACGGATTCAAGCCGGCATCGGGAATGGTGGAAATCCGGTCGGGCATTCCGGTGAAGCTTCCGATTTCTCTGATCGTCGGTCCCGTTAAGACGGTCGTGGATGTGGAAGACCATTTGACATTGCTCGATCCTCACCAGTTGGGCTCTGCCGTGGCGCTGGGATCGCGGCAGCTTACGGAGCAGAATCGCAGCACTCCCGGGCGCGCGCTTCCCGAACTATTGGCGATGCAGCCCGGTTGGCTGCTTGAGGCAAACGGCGTGCTCCATCCGCGTGGCTCCGAGTATCAAGTTCAGTACATTGTGGATGGGCTGCCGCTGACCGATAATCGATCGCCGTCGTTCGCGCCGCCTTTCGATATCGACAACATTCAAAGCCTGCAGGTGCTGACGGGTAGCTATCCTGCGGAATTCGGGCGTAAACTCGGCGGAGTCATCGAAGTGACAACCACGCCGGACCTGGCGAGGGGTCTGCATGGCAAAGCTGTTCTAGGTGGTGGAAGCTTTAATACCGAACACGGGTCCTTCGGTACTCAGTATGGTTGGGGGCGGAACTTTGCGGGCATCAGCGCCGAAGGAGCGCGCACGGACCGGTACCTCGATCCGCCGGTGCTAAACAATTACACGAACAGCGCGACGACAGCCTCTTTCTCGGGGCAATTCGAACGCGATCTGACCGACGACCAGCGCCTGGGTTTCACGTATTCGCACAGCGACGCACGGTTTCAAGTGCCGAATGAATTATTGCAGCAGATGGCGGGCCAGCGTCAGGATCGTGACAGTGGGGACAACGAACTGCAGGGCCGTTATCAGCGCGTCCTATCGCCGGTGTTGCTGTTTACGTCCCGCGGTTTATTCGAAGACGTGAATGCGGACCTTTGGTCAAACGAGCTTTCCGATCCGATTGCGGCGTTTCAGAGCCGTGGGTTCAAGCAAGGTTACATCGCGTCCGGGGTTGCCGGTCAGGCTGGCGCCAATAACTGGAAGGCCGGGGGCGATTTTCTATATGGCGCCGTGCATGAAGCATTCGCATACAACGTGACGAATCCCGATTACTTCGATCCGGACACGCCTCGTCAGTTTTCGTTTCATGGGCACGCGCTGGACCGGGAGGGTTCCCTGTATGCGCAGGATGTCTACCGCTACCGCAATCTGTCCCTCAGTGGCGGTCTGCGATGGGATGGCTATAACTTGCTTGTCAAGGAGCAGGCATGGAGTCCACGACTCGGCGCTTCTTTCTACTGGCCCGCCGCGAAGATGCTCTTTCATGCCTCATACGATCGCGTGTTTCAGACGCCGGCAATCGAAAATCTTCTGTTGGCGAGTACGGCTGAGGTTTCGAGTCTTAGCGATCAGGTACTGAGGCTGCCGGTGAAGCCGTCGCACGGCAACTTTTATGACGCCGGTATCTCGGAAGCTCTCACGGCCCATGTTCGCCTGGATGTCGACGTTTTCCGACGCTACGAAGATAATTTCGCCGATGACGATGTTTTTCTAAACACGGGAGTGAGCTTTCCGATTGCGTTCTCTCACGCTCAAATTCATGGCGTTGAAGCGCGGCTCAGCATTCCGAAATGGGGACCGCTGTCGGCGTTTCTCAGTTATTCGAATCAGACAGGCACCGGTTTTCTTCCCGTCACTGGAGGACTTCTTCTTGGCGACGATGCTTCGACTGAAATCAGCCAGACCTCTAGTTTTCCTATCAGCCAGGACCAGCGCAACACAGCCGCCGCTCAAGTACGCTATCAAGTGAGCAAGCGAGTGTGGATCGCAAGCAGCGGGGTTTACGGCAGCGGCCTGCCTACCGAAATCGCGTCTGGCGATATCGACGAATTAATCAGCCAATACAGTCAGGCGGTAGTGAATCGCGTGAATTTCGACCGAAACCGCGTGCGGCCGTCCTTCACGGTCAACTTCTCCGGCGGGGCCGCCGTGTGGAAACATGAGTCACGGTCCGTCGATCTGCAAGCCGATTTTCTCAACGTAACCGATCGGCTGAACGTAATCGATTTCGCGGGTCTGTTTTCAGGTACGGCGTTGGCCCCTCCGCGGAGCGCGTCGGCGCGCCTGACGTTCTCGTTTTAATCCCCCATCCCGCAAGAGCCGCGAGCCATTCCGGGCTGAGCATGCAACTATCGGCTGGATCGTGAATCTCACATACATGCAGAAACGAAAGCTTGGAAATTCCGGTCTCGAAGTATCGCCGCTCGCGTTCGGAGGAAACGTCTTCGGATGGACGGCCGACGAGCAGACCTCATTCAAACTGCTGGATGCGTTTGTCGATGCGGACTTCAACCTTGTTGACACCGCCGATGTATATTCGCACTGGGCTCCCGGCAATAAGGGCGGGGAATCGGAAACGGTCATCGGCAAATGGTTTAAGCGAACGGGAAAACGCGACCGGGTGGTGCTCGCGACCAAGGCCGGCGGGGAGATGAGTCCGGGAAAGAAAGGGCTCTCGAAGGCGTATCTGCAAGGCGCCATTGAGGAATCGCTGCAACGGCTGCAGACCGACTACATCGATCTATACCAAGCGCACTACGACGATCCGGGAACGCCGATTCAGGAAACACTGGAGACATACGCTCAACTCATCAAGCAGGGCAAGGTGCGAGCAATCGGCGCTTCCAACTATACGGCTGAGCGGCTTTCGGAGGCGCTGAAAATCAGCAAGGAACTGGGACTGCCGCGCTACGAGAGCCTACAGCCGCAGTACAATCTTTACGAACGCTCCGGATATGAGAGCGCGCTGGAAGGTGTTTGCGAACAGAACGGTCTCGGCGTCATCAGCTATTTTTCCCTGGCGAGCGGCTTTCTCACCGGGAAATATCGCTCGGAGGCCGACCTATCGAAGAGCGCGCGAGGGCAAGGCATTAAGAAGTACCTGAATGAGCGGGGGTTTCGTATTCTTAAAGCCCTGGATGAAGTGGCAAAGCAATACAGTTCAACGCCCGCGCGAGTTTCGCTGGCGTGGCTGATTGCGCGGCCGAGCATAACCGCTCCCATCGCAAGCGCAACGAACCTCGATCAATTGAACGATCTGGTGGAAGCCACGAAGCTGCAACTCGACGGCGCTGCAATCGAACTGCTAAATCAGGCAAGCGCTGAAAATGCCGCTAATACCGCCCGGTGACGCGGTGGACCTTCAGCATGTTCGTGGTGCCGGTCTGATTCACCGGTTGGCCAGCCACAAATACGACGCTGTTGCCAGCCGCTAGCTTTCCCGATTCGACAAGCGTCCGCTCCATTTCCATCAGCATTGTGTCGGTAGAACTCGAAGCTGGCGCGACGATCGCCTGCACACCGTACACAATGGAAAGCTGACGCGCCACAACTTCGCTTCCGGTGAACGCATAGATGGGAACCGGCGGCCGGTATCGCGCCAGGAGCCTGGCTGTCGCTCCGCTTGTTGTGCCAACCACCAGCGCGGAGGCCCCGGCGGCTCTCGCGGCATGGTAAGCGGCATCGGCGATGATGTGCGGCGTTGTGGGCTGGCTGACGAGCTGCACTTCCTTGAATCCCTGGTCGCGCACCGCATTTTCCGTTTCAAGGGCGATTTTCGCCATCATTTTTACCGATTCAATCGGAAATTTGCCAGCGGATGTTTCCGCCGATAACATCAGCGCGCTGGTTCCGTCGTAAATCGCATTGGCGATGTCGCTCACTTCGGCGCGAGTAGGCAACGGATTCTCGATCATGGACTCGAGCATTTGCGTCGCCGTGATGACGAATTTGCCATACTGCCGCGTGCGCTCGATGATCGCCTTTTGAATCATGGGCACCTTTTCGAGCGCCATCTCGACGCCGAGATCTCCACGCGCCACCATGACGCCATCCGCTTCTTCGACGATGGCATCGAGATTCTGCCATGCCTCTGGCTTTTCGATTTTCGCGATAATGGGCTGCCGCGCGTCGGCTTCGTCAAGCAGATGCCGCAACCGCAGCACATCTTTTCCCGTCCTGACAAACGACAGAGCGATGAAATCGACGCCCTGCTCCACTCCGAAGTGGGCATCGGAAACGTCCTTTTTCGAGAGCGACGGAGTGCTGATTTTCACTCCGGGCAAATTGATGCCTTTACGGTCGCTAATCGGACCGCCGTGAACTACTCTGCATTGCGCCGAAACGCCGTCGGAAGCAATCACCTCGAGCTGCACGGCTCCATCGGCCAGCAGCACCGTATCGCCTGGATTCACATCGCGAGCGAAATCCGGATATCCGGTAGACGCAATTTCTGGCGTGCCTTCCACCTGTTGTGTCGTAATTGTGAAAACAGAACCGGTTTCAAGATATGCGCCCCCGTTCCGGAACGTGCCCAGGCGGATTTTCGGACCTTGCAGATCGAGCAGAATACTGACATTCCGTTGTGTGTCGGCGGCGATTTGCCGGATGGCCACTATACGCCGCGCGTGATCGTCCTGCGTGCCGTGCGAGGCGTTGAGGCGGAAGACATCCACGCCCGCTTCGAACATTTTCTTCAGCGTTTCAGGAGCGTCAGTTGCGGGTCCGAGCGTGGCGACAATTTTGGTGGTTCGCATGAATGGGTGCGCTACGATTATCCAAGGCGAATGAGATTTTTCGCGAAGGAAACGTACTTAAAGTTCCATTATGCCGCTTTATCAGGCGATCATCCTTGCGATTGTGCAGGGTTTAACCGAATTTTTACCTGTCAGCAGCACAGCGCATCTGGCAATTATTCCGCAGTTGTTACATTGGCGCGATCCCGGTTTGGGTTTCGATATCGCGCTGCACGCCGGAACGTTGGCGGCAATTATTATTTTCTTTTTCAGAGACTGGGTGCAGATTATCCTAAACGGAATCGGCGTGCCGTATCGCGGCTCGCAGCCGGATGAGAACAGCCGCGCCCTGCTATGGTATCTCGTGCTCGGCTCCATACCGGTCGGAATCGCAGGCCTCGTTTTCAACAAACAGGCCGAGGGTCCTTGGCGAAACCTGATTGTCATGGGCGTCATGTTGATTGTGATCGGCATACTGATGTATTTCGGCGACCGGTTTTCCCAGGCTAAACGGGGTCTCGATCAGATGAGTTGGGCGGATGCCATGTGGATCGGCGTCTCACAGGCGCTCGCGGTTGTCCCCGGCACGTCACGGAGCGGCATCACCATTACGGCGGGGCGGTTCCGGTCCCTCAACCGCGAAGCCGCCGCGCGATTCTCGTTCCTGCTGTCAACGCCGGCGATTGCGGCCGCCGCGGGTAAAGACGCCTGGGACATGCACAAACAGGGCGGCGTTCCGGCGGGCATGGGATTGCCTTACGCGCTCGGCATCCTTGTTAGTGGGTTGGTCGGAATCGTCGTGATCGCCTTCTTCTTGAAATACCTGAAACAGAACACTCTCGCCTTGTTCGTTTGGTATCGAATCATTTTTGGCATAATAATAATCGCTCTGGCTGTGTTCTTCCATATCGGAGGATGAGATTCTTATCTCCCACTCGGTACTCGCGGCTGAATGAAGTCGTAGGGTTCTTGTTGCTTCTCGGAGGGCTGGGACTTGCGCTAAGTCTCGCCTCGTATAGCCCGCTCGATCCGTCGTGGAACACGGCGACAGGCGTGGCGCGCCCAAGCAATCTTATGGGCCGCTTTGGCGCTCATTTTGCCGATCTTGCCTTGCAAGGACTAGGAATCAGCGCCTATCTGATGCCGGCGTTTATCTGGCTGCTTGGCTGGAAATGGGTCCGGTCGAGCGAACTGAGGAGCCCAGGCATTAAGGTGCTGGGCGCGCTGGCCCTCTGGTTATCCATTGCGAGCGCCTGTGGATTGCTGGCTTCCTGGCGTCCGCTGCGCGGCGATCTTCCAGCCAGTGGCGTTTTCGGGATGGTGATTGCCGATTACCTGGCTTCGGCGATGAACCGCACGGGCGCGATGATTGCGACGGCAGCCGGTTCCGTGATTGCGCTGTACCTGATCTCCACGTTTGAAGTTGCCATGCTGGGCCGCTGGTTCGCAGGCCCGATCGCCCGATTGCGCTCGATGCGCAACAGGCTACACGCATGGAGCGAAGCTCGCCGTGAGAGAGCTCTGGAACGGGCAAAGCAACGGGCTGCCGAACGAACGGCGCTGCGCGGCGGCGCGAAGAGAACGCCCAAACGCGTGGAGGCCGACGGCGACTCCGCCCGTCCGCGCAGGAACTTGCCCGCTGAAGCTCTCGATGAGCCCGGAGCGATTGTGGAGAGCGCGCCGCCGATTGCCGTGGATGCGCCGCCGTTCGATCTCGATCCGGAGTTTGAGCCGGCGGCCGAAGACGAGCTACACGAGATTCCCATTCGTCCTCTCGAAGATCCTGTAATCCGCCGCGTGCCGGAACCCGAGCCGGAAGAGGACGAGGAATATCATTTCGCTGAAACCGCCGCTCCAGCCAAACCCTTGCGCCGCAAGCGCGTCTACCGAATGCCCTCAACCGAGTTGCTGAACGAGACGCCAATGCGCGGCGGCTACGACGGTCAGGAATTGAAGGAAGTCGCGGGGCGGATTAAATCGAAACTGGAAGAGTTCAACGTCCGGGGATCGGTGGTTCAGATCAACCCCGGCCCCGTGGTCACGACCTTCGAATACAAGCCGGAAGCGGGCATCAAGTACAGCCGTATTACGACGCTGACAGAGGATCTCTGCCTCGGTCTGCAGGCCGAATCGGTTTTGATCGAAAGGCTGCCGGGCAAGCCGACCATCGGAATTGAGGTGCCGAACACCAGGCGCGAGGTCATCAGTCTTCGCGAAATTGTGGAATCGAACGAATTCCATGAATCGCCGTCGCGAATGACCATTGCGCTCGGCAAAGATATTAATGGGCGCATCAAAGTCGCGTCGCTGGAAACGATGCCGCACCTGTTGATTGCGGGGTCGACCGGCTCCGGCAAGAGCGTGACGCTCAATGGGTTGATCATGTCGTTCCTCTACAAGGCGACCCCCGACGAGGTGCGCATGATCATGGTCGATCCCAAACGCGTTGAACTTGGAATTTACGAGGGCATTCCGCATCTTCTGACTCCCGTGATTACAGAGCCGAAGAAGGCGACAAACGCATTGCGCAACGCGGTGCTCGAAATGGAACGCCGCTTGAAGTTGCTCGCGGCGCAAGGCGTTCGCAATATCGATCAGTTCAACAAGAAGGTGGCCGAGTTACGCCAGCAGCCAATGAACCTGTTCGAGGAAACAGAGGCTGAGAACGACGATCTTCAACCGCTGCCGTACATCTTGATTCTGATCGACGAGCTGGCGGATCTGATGATGCTGGAGCGGGCCAACGTGGAGGAGTGCATTACGCGGCTGGCGCAGATGGCTCGCGCGGTTGGCATGCATCTCGTGCTGGCGACGCAGCGCCCCAGTGTGGATGTGATCACCGGAATCATCAAAGCGAACTTCCCGTCGCGTATCAGTTTTCGTGTTGCGACGCGTGTCGATTCCCGAACGGTGCTCGACTCAATGGGAGCGGAACATTTGCTCGGGAAGGGCGACATGCTATACCTGCCGCCGGGTTCCTCGCGCCTCACGCGCGTTCACGGCGCCTTTGTCACGGAGAATGAAATCACCAAAGTGGTGGACTTCTGGAAAGGGCAAGCCGCGCCCGAGTACGACCAGAGCTATTTGCTGACGCCTCCGTCAGAGGACGAGGACGGCGAGACGGAAGTCGTGGACGGCGAACAGGATCCGATGTATGAAGACGCCGTGCGTGTAGTAGTGGAAATGGGCAAAGCCTCCACTTCAACGCTGCAGCGCCGGCTGCGGCTGGGCTACGGACGCGCCGCGCGGATTCTCGACATGATGCAGCGCGACGGCATCATCGGGCCGCCGGACGGAAGCCGTCCACGCGATGTGCTGAAGCGTCCGGACTGGCTGCGGGAAGCGCAGGATCAGTTCCGGTAATCGCTCACGGCTCCGGCTTCAAATCGAACGAAATTCCTTGGGCAAGAGGCAGTTCCGGCGACCAGTTCACGGTGACGGTCTGGCGCCGCATATAGGCTTTCCAGGCGTCGCTGCCCGCCTCCCGCCCGCCTCCGGTTTCTTTCTCCCCGCCGAAAGCACCGCCAATTTCGGCGCCACTGGTTCCGATGTTCACATTGGCGATGCCGCAGTCGCTGCCTCGTGCGCTGAGGAATGTCTCGGCCGCGATCAGGTTATTGGTGAAGATAGCCGAGGATAATCCTTGCGGAACTTCGTTGTGCCAGCCGATCACCTCGTCAAGCGTATCGAATTCGATGAAGTAGAGAATCGGCGCGAAGGTCTCCCGGCGCACGATCGGCATGTCGTGCTTTGCTTTCACCATTGCGGGACGCACGTAGAATCCCGGCCGGTTCTCGATGCGGCCTCCACCGTAAACGACCGTGCCGCCCTGTTCGGCGGCCGTCTGAAGCGCGCGATCCATCGCTTCGATTGCCGCCGCATCAATCAGAGGACCGACAAGCGTTGCGTTGTCCATGGGATCGCCGATAGGAATCTGACGGTAAGCCGCGGCGAGTTTCTCCTGGAAGCCGGCCGCGATGGCTCGCTGCACGAAAAGGCGGCGGATCGTTGTGCAGCGCTGGCCGGCGGTTCCCACTGCTCCGAACAGAATGCCGCGCAGGGCAAGCTCCTGATTGGCGTCCTCCATTACGATGACACCGTTGTTGCCACCAAGCTCAAGCAGCGTTCGGCCCATCCGTTTCGCGACCACCTCGCCTACGCGATAGCCCATGCGGGTGGAACCGGTGGCGCTGATCAGCGGTACGCGCCGGTCCGCAATCAGGCGTTCTCCAATTTCGTCTTCGCTTCCGATCACGAGCGAGAATACGCCTTCCCAGCCGTGTTCGCGCAAAACGGACTGGCAGATTTTCTGAACGGCGATGGCGGTTAGCGGCGTTTTCGGCGAGGGCTTCCAAACGACGCAATCGCCGCAGACAGCCGCAATCAGCGCGTTCCACGACCATACGGCGACCGGAAAGTTGAACGCCGAAATAACGCCAACTAAGCCGAGTGGATGCCACTGCTCATACATGCGATGCCGCGGCCGCTCACTGTGCATGGCAAGTCCGTAGAGTTGACGCGAAAGGCCCACCGCAAAATCGGCGATGTCGATCATCTCCTGCACTTCGCCCTTGCCTTCGGCCAGAATCTTCCCGTTTTCGAGCGTAACTAGCGCGCCCAGGCTGTCCTTGTGTTTCCGCAGTTCCTCGCCGATTGCCCGCACGATCTGGCCGCGAATGGGGGCGGGGCACAGGCGCCAGCGAGTGAACACTTCCTGGCTATTCGCAATGACCTGTTCATATTCAGCGGCCGTGGCTGTCTTGACACGTCCGAGTAAACGCTCGTCGCGCGGACTGATGGCGGCAAGTTCAGGACCGGAGCAGGGAATCCAGCGCTTCCCGCAAGCTCCTTCCGCTAGGTCGCCAATGCCAAGCCGGTCGAAGATATCCGCGGCTCCGCGTTCGAGTGTCGTGCCAGCCATGAAAACCCTTTCGAGCCCGTTGTGAAATCGAGATTCGCCCGGCGGGCCGCTTGCTCAATAGTATGAACGACATTAGCCTGGAAAGCTGGCTGGAACCAATCCAATTCCCCGTGCCGTTCCGCGATTCGCCGAGCCGCTTCGCGCGTGGTCGCTCCCCTGGGTTTCGCCGCGCGAATGTGAAAAGGATCGCCGATCAGCCGCCGCCGGCTTGCTTCGAGAGCGAGCGTTGCCAGCCGCTCGGGATCGCAAGGCAGCAGCGGCGCAAGGGTCGCGTAGGTTTCGATGCCGGCTGCGTTCAATTCCCGGATGGCCGCGAGCCTTTCGTTATTTGATTCGCAATGAGGCTCATAGCGTCTCCGGACGTCCTCGCGGTCGGTCGTTATGGAGAAGCTGACCCGCAGCGTGGTCAACTTACTCAGTCCACGCAACAAGGAGACGTCGCGAAGGATCAGCGTGCCTCTGGTTTGGATCACGAACACACGCGGTGGACACCGCAGCACAGATTCCAAAATTTGCGGCATCAGGCGCCTGCTCCCTTCGGCGGGCTGATACGGGTCGACAAGCGGCGAGCAGTAAATCGCCTGGCCGCTCTTCAAAGCTGAGCGCAGAAGCTCGGGCGCATTGCTTTTGAACGTAGTGAACTGGCCCCAGTGCGTCCAATCCTCCGATGTCAGGCCGCCGTAAAGACGCATTGTCGGCACATAGCAGTACGAACACCCGTACGTGCAGTTCCGCGCCGGACTCAGCGAGTGCGTAAAACCCGCTTCAGCGAGAAATCCGCTGACGGACGTCAGTATGCTTCGCGGCGTTTGCTCGCGGATAACGGGAAAAATGACGGGGCTGGCGGACATGCTTCGAACGTGCGGCCTCTTCCCATTGTCACGCTGGCATTTCGGAAAGCGACAAGCGCAGGCTTTTAGCTTGCGGCGTCAAGACTTCGAACTCCTGATCTGGTGGAATTCAGCGTGAGCCGCGTTTGTAGGTGATTGGATCTCAGGCCCTGCGGAAAAATCGGCAAGTGAAGCGGCGTTATGGCGCAGCCTCTGCTTTCGCGCTTCGCCATGCAACAGCCTGTATCGATGCCTTCGAGATCGAGTCATTTTCTCGAGAACTCAAAATCTCTCCACTCGAGATCAGGACTTCGGAGTCTCGGTGCGGCAGACACGAGTGTCCCCCCCACCATCGCGAGTTACTCCGTTGATAAAAAAGCCGGCGCGAAGCGATCGCGCCGGCTTTGTAGTGGAATTTGATGTCTCTATCGTGGAGAGGTGCTTGAACCACCCTGCGGAGTGGTACTGCCCTGCGGAGTGGTTTGATTATTCTGATTCTGGTTCTTGTTTTTCTTGCTCCGCTTATGTTTCTTATGGGTCTTGCCGGTTGTTGAATCCGGATTTTGCTGTTGCTGGTCCTGCTGATTCATCGGCTGGGTTTGCTGCGGAGATTGGGTTTGATTCGGTTGGGTAGGGCTCGGCGGAGTCTGCTGGCCAAACACCATGCCGCCGGTTGTCAGGAACGCGAACGCCATTACTGTCGTCGCAATCCGTTTCATAAGCATCTTCCTCCTTTTATCTGCCGCGCTACAAATGCGACAGCCTCTAGAAGGTTGACGTTACCCGGTGGTTTATCTAGGCGCGGAACACGGAAGCGCTAGCAATCTCGTTTGTTTACGCTGGTCGCGGCATGCGTCACCCCTACGACAGATTGCGAGTTTCGTGTAGGGGCGGCTGCATGCCGTGCCCGCTCTAGGCTTTGAATTCTTAATACTTCGGGACTGTGGGATCTACCCTGTCACTCCACGCAAGGATGCCGCCGGTCATGTTGCGGACGTTTTTGAAGCCGTTCTGTTTCAGCAGATCGACGGCTTTCTGGCTACGGGCGCCGCTCTTGCAATGCGCAACAATATCGCCATCCGGGTCCAGTTCGTTCAGGTGTTTCGGCAGTTCTCCGAGTGGGATCAGCTTCGCCCCAGGAATCCGGCAGATCTGATATTCATGCGGCTCGCGCACATCGATCAAAACGAAATTATCTCCGCGGTCAAGCTTCTGTTTCACGTCCACCGGATCGATCACGCCCGCACCGGCAGCGGCTGGCACAGCGACGGCCGGGGGATGAATCCCGCAGAACTCCTGGTAATCGATCAGCTTTGTGACAGTCGGATGATCGCCGCAAACCGGGCAAGCCGGATCGCGCTGTAGCTTTAACTCCCGGAAGGCCATATTCATTGCGTCGTAGAGCAACAAACGGCCCTTCAGAGTTGTGCCTTCGCCCAAAATGATCTTCACGGCCTCGGTGGCCTGGATAATGCCAATCATGCCCGGCAGGATGCCGAGCACTCCGCCTTCCGCGCAACTCGGGACAAGTCCCGGAGGCGGCGGCTCAGGGTAGAGGCAGCGATAGCATGGTCCGTCTTCGTAAGCGAATACCGTGGCTTGGCCTTCGAAACGATAGATCGATCCGTAGACGTTCGGCTTCTTCAACAGGACACAGGCGTCATTAACCAGATAGCGAGTAGGGAAATTGTCAGTCCCGTCGATCACGATGTCGTAATCGCGCAAGATCTCCAGCGCGTTCTCGCTGGTTAACCCAACGTCGTATTTATCGATTTTCAGATGCGGGTTGATGTCCTGCATCTTGTCCGCCGCCGAATCGAGTTTTTTGCGGCCGAGATCGCCGGTGCCGTGGATGACCTGGCGCTGTAGATTGGACAAGTCCACGACATCGAAATCGACTACGCCGATACGCCCCACGCCCACCGCCGCAAGATACAGCCCCAACGGGGCGCCCAATCCTCCGGCGCCGATGAGAATGATTTTAGCCTTCTTCAGCTTGAGCTGGCCTTCCATGCCGACTTCCGGCAGGATCAGGTGCCGGCTGTAGCGCATCACCTCTTCGTTCGAGAGCGCAACCTCTTCTGCCTCGGCGACAGAGGCGGAACCGCCCGCGATGCTGGGAACAATCGATACCGTGTCGCCGCCGTTCAGCTTGGTGGCGTCTTTCTCCAGATAGCGAATATCCTCGTCGTTAACGTAGACATTGACGAAGCTGCGCAGCTTACCTTGATCGCTGAACAAGTTTTTACGCACGTCCGGAAATTTGTCGGTCAAGGCGCGCAGCGCTTCCCCGACGGTTCCGGCAGTTACGTCGACGGCATCCTGCTGGCAGGTGAATTGACGCAGTGCTGTCGGAATCAGGATTTTGGCCATATAAGTTCCTCTTTGTCTGCCTTGGTTTGGTCGAAGTCGGGCAGAAAGCTGTTGGCGTGGTCGAGCTTGCCTTTCTTGATCGACAAGACCACGAACGAAAACCAGGGGCACGAATTCTTCAGGTCAGTCTCGGAGAAGTAGGCATCGCAATCCGGATGCGAGTGGAAAATACCCACGAGATCCAGATTTTGCGCACGCGCCGCTTTATCCGCTTCGAGCAGATCCTCCGGACGAAGCTCGTAACGCTCGCCCTGCTCGCCGGAAAACGAATTCGCCAGCGGGACGGAGCGTGTTACTACCTTCTTGCCGTTTTCGGTGCGGCCCAGCATTGCTCCGCAACATTCATTCGGATAGGTGGATTCTGCGTGGCGGACCATATCCTTCCACGGCTGCTGTTCGATCTCAATCATTCCAGAAATGTTCGCTGAGATATTTGACGCCGCTATCGCACAGAATCGTGACGATGGTGGCCGAGTTACCTGATTGATGAATCTGGCGAGCCAGACGATTCGCCGCCACGACATTTGCCGCTGCTGAAACGCCGACCAACAGCCCTTCCTCGCGGGCGAGACGGCGGGCCATTTCGTAGGCGTCTTCTGTCTCCACCCACACATTGTCATCGGCGAGATCGGGCTCGTAAATTCCCGGTTTGATCGATGCCGGCATGTGCTTTGTACCCTCCACGCCATGCATCGGCGAGGCTGGTTGAACGGAAATGCACTGAACGCCCGGCAATTCTCTGCGAAGCCGGCGCGTTGTGCCGGTGAACGTGCCACTGGTCCCAAGAATTGCGAGAAAATGCGTGATCTGCCCGTCCGTTTGTTCAATTATTTCCGGCGCAGTGGTTTCGTAATGCGCCTGCCAGTTGGCCGGGTTGTTGTACTGGTCCGGATAGAAGTACAGATCCGGATTATCGGCGTAAATGCCCTGGCAGATGCGGATAGCTCCGTCCGAGCCCTCGCCGGCGTCAGTTAGCACCAATTCGGCGCCGTATGCCCTCAGGATCTGTTTCCGCTCCGCTGAGGCGTTCGCCGGCAGGCACAGCTTGACCCGGTAGCCCCGGTTCGCGGAAATCATTGCGTAGGCGATACCTGTGTTTCCGCTTGTCGAATCGAGCAGGATCTTATCGCGTGTTAGCTTCCCGGTGCGCTCGCCTTCAAGAATCATGTTCAACCCGGGCCGGTCCTTCACGGAACCACCGGGGTTGAAAAATTCAGCTTTACCGAAAACCGTGACGTTTGGAAAACTTGCAAGGCGGATCTTGAGCAGGGGTGTGTTGCCGATCCGGGCAAGGAGATCGGCGCTGTTTTCTTTACCGCTTACGGAGACGACAGACATGCCTGTTCCTATTCTATCGCCCTAAAGCCTACCGAACAAATAGGATTTGGTGCATTCCTTGCGGGCAAGTTGATCCTGAGCTGGCTGGCTGTACCCTTGCTTCGGGGTGCATACATCGAAAAAATATGCGATCCCAGTAACAGATATTACACTGTGACGCTTCTATGACAATCGGGAGGACACTTATTTTTTCGAGGTAGCGTCTAAGCCCACAGAGGCTCTCCGCATGAGAGAGCAGTTGACAGACTCAGACGGGTTGAGGTTACCAAGCTGAGTGGAGGAGTGATTAAACCATGAAAATGAGCAGCAGGACAGTTCGCCATTTGGCGGCGGTGATGGGGTGCGCTTTTGTGTTCGGGGCGGCAGCATTGGCGGTGGAGAACCCCACGCGCGCGATCCCGAGCGGCGAGAAACAGAAGATCTCTGGCGTAATCCAGGGCCGGGACGGCGAGAACATGAGGGTGCGCACTGAGGATAACTCGGTCGTCGTCGTCGACCTTACCGACCAGACAAAGGTCGAGATGAAGAAGGGCCTTTTCCATTTGAGCCATAAGAAAATGGACGTTACGTCGCTCGTCCCCGGCCTGAGGGTGGAAGCTAATGGCGAGGGCAATGCCCAGGGTCAGCTTGTCGCTTCGAAAGTAGTCTTCGACCCGACTTCTTACAAAGCTTCGCGAGCGATTGATACGAGAGTCTCGCCAATTGAGGCCAAAACCAACCAACTGGAAACGAAGCAGGGACAGTTAGAGAACCGGGCGGGGCAGCTCGAGAACAAAACCGGTGAACTCACGACGAAAACCGGGCAGTTGGCCGACCAGCAAAAGCAGGATGAGCAGACCGTAGGGCAGGTGAAGTCCTCGGCCGATCAGGCTAACCAGGGTGTCAGCACCGTGAACAATCGCGTCTCGACCCTGGATGACTACGACCAGAAATTCGCGGCAACGGTTTACTTCAAGGTAAACAGCGCCAAGCTATCCGACGAGGCCCAAAAGGATCTGGACGACCTGGTTCAGAAATCCAAGGATCTCAAAGGTTACATGATCGAGGTGGCCGGCTTCACGGACACGACCGGAAGCCAAGCTCTGAATGAAGCTCTAAGCGAGAAGCGCGCTGACGCCGTGGTTCGTTATCTTCAAATGAACGACGTGCCGCTTCGCCGCATTCTGGCCCCGGCGGGTCTGGGTGAGTCGCACAGCGTGGCCGACAATCACACGTCGTCCGGCCGTAAGCTGAACCGTCGTGTGGAGGTGAAGGTGCTCATCAACAAGGCGCTTGAAGGCCCCACGTCGGCGATGAATCCTCAGACAACGCCACCGGCTCCGGCCGCGTCTGAATCGCACTAAACTAAACACGAGCCGATTCACAATAGAACGGGCCGCGCGTTTTCAAGCACGTGCGGCCCGTTGTGCATTTAAGGCGGCCGTCAACGCAGGGGCGACGGGCGTCAACCCAAGTTTGTCGTTAACCACTCTTGGGGTCGTAGCTCAGACCGATCATGTTCCGGCAGCTTTATCGAGCCGCGACCGCAAGGAAGGCGTTTCGACGCTCTCCCCGAACTGATGAAGTTGAGCTAAGAAAAAAGCCCGATCAACTCGACCGGGCCTTTTGCGGAATTGAGTAGTGAATGCGAACTGGTTGGGAGTTCGACCTTACCGCGCGGCGAGCAACGCCCGCAGATGCCGGGCCCGTTCCGGAGAACGAAGCTGGCGCAAAGCTTTAGCCTCGATTTGGCGGATACGCTCGCGTGTGACGTCGAACTCCTGTCCGATCTCTTCCAGCGTGTGTTCGCGCTCGCAACCGATGCCGAAGCGCAGCCGGATCACCTTCTCTTCCTTCGGTGATAGCGTCTTCAGAATGTTGGCCGTTTCGTCGCGGACGTTCGAATCGATGACAGCATCTACGGGGGAACCCACCCAGCGATCCTCAATCAGGTCTCCGAGCGCCGATTCGCCGTCGCGGCCCACCGGCGTTTCGAGCGATACCGGATCGCGCGAGATGGTTTTGAGCTTCTGGACCTTCTCGACCGGAATATCCATCCGTTTCGAGATTTCCTCGTTGGTCGGAACACGGCCCAGTTCCTTCTCGAGCTCACGGGTAGCCCGCAGGAACTTATTCATGCTCTCATTCATATGAACGGGGATGCGGATGGTGCGCGATTGGTCGGCAATGGCCCGTGTAATCGCCTGCCGGATCCACCATGTGGCGTATGTCGAAAATTTGAAACCGCGGCGGAATTCGAATTTGTCGGCGGCGCGCATCAGGCCGATATTGCCTTCCTGAATGAGATCCAGGAGATGCAGGCCGCGGTTTACATATTTTTTCGCGACGGACACTACTAAGCGCAGGTTGGCCTCGACCAGATCCTTTTTGGCGCGTTCAGCCTCCACTTCGCCGTGGCGGATGACGGCTAGGCTGTGGCGCAGATCGGGCAATGGGGCGCCGGCCTCCTGCTCTTTCTTCTTCAGTTCGCGCTTCAGCTCTTTGACTCGCGCCTGAGCCGATTGCGAATTACGGCCTTCCAGTTTCTTGATCTCGCTTTCGAGCGAAACCATCTCTTCGGCGGTGTTCTCGATGGCCCTGACGAATTCCTTCCAGCGTACGAGCAGGAACGGGATAGCCCGAAGCGCCAGCGAAAGCTCCACCTTTGCGCGAACTACCTTGCCGGCCCACTTCTTTCGTAGTTTCCTGTTGCTGGCAGGAGCCGCATTGTACTTATCGACGGTCTGCTGAAGTTTCTTATGCGACGCAAGGTATGCGGCAAAGATCTCCTTTACCTCGCCGCGCCGCTTCAGATCGGCGGCGCCGCCGTCCTCGGGATCCGCCTGGCCGAGGTCGACGAAGGCGTCCAGATCTTCGAGATCCTTTCTGATTTGCTCCGCGAATTCATAAACCGCCGTTTGAATGATCGGCGACCGGCTAATTGCCTTTTGCATGCGCAGCTTGCCGCGTTCCATTTTTCGGGCCAGATTTACCTCGCCCTCACGCGTTAGCAGCGGTACCGAACCCATTTCGCGCAGATACACGCGTACCGGATCGTCGGTATAAATCGACTCCTCGACGTGTTGCGCGCCATGAAAGTCATCGCCGTCTTGAATTTCCTCCGGATGGAAGAAATTAGCATCCTCATCGAAAGGAATGCTTAGCGGTTCATGACCCTCACCTAGATATTGATCCTCGAACTGATCCACCTTGCTTAATCACCTCAGCCTGCACGGCACAATAGGAGCTTGCCACACGTTCCGAGAACGGTGGCCATCACTTTCATCATCTGCCGCAGGGGTATTGTAGACGTTTTGCCTCGGCCCAGACCGGGAATGAAGACAGTAATCCTGAGCTTCGCGTGCTTGTGCGCCCCGATTATACCGTGATTCCGATCCGAAGGGTAGCCCCACTTGAGAAGATGTCTCCGAAAGTGATTGGTTACGAAAATGTTAGGCCGACCAGAGACACCATGCGCGCTTCAGTTAGTAGACGGCGGCGGCGTTTGTTCGGTTACGAATCTATGCAATTCACCCCCGCATTCTTTCAAAAAACTACGACTTTCGGGTGAGATCGACGTTTTTTAGCTCGTTGAGGAATTCCTCGACGTCCTGAAAGTCGCGGTACACCGAAGCGAATCGTACATACGCAATCTTATCGATCGTCCTAAGCCGCTCCATGAGCCGCTCTCCGACAAGGGTGGTCGGGATCTCACGCTCCGGGTTCTCCAGCAAAACGGACTCTACCTCATCGACCAGTTCAGCCAACCGTCCCATACTGATCGGCCGTTTCTCCGAAGCTCTCAGCAGGCCATTTAACACTTTTTGACGGTCGAATTTCTCTCGCCGCCCGTCTTTTTTGATGACCATATACGGCACTTCGTCGCAACGTTCGTACGTAGTGAAGCGGCGTTCACAGGAAAGGCACTGGCGGCGCCGCCGGATCGAGTCGCCTTCTTTGCTTTCGCGCGAATCGATCACTTTGTCTTCCCGGTAGCCGCAGAATGGGCACGTCATTACACGAATCCTTGTTTTCAATCGGCATCAAACACCGTCAATGCAATACATCAAAAAATAGCTAGCCGGAAGGGGAATGAAATGCGAATATGAAGGAAATGGAGCGGCCTCGGCGTTCTCTTTCAGAGTGCAGCGGGTGAACCGCCGGTTCGGGAGGCCGGCTCTTTCGCGAACAACGGTGCATGCCCTAGAATGTAACCCAAGTATTCAAGCAGTTGGACGGTTTGGTTGAACTATTCCAGGCCGCTTTGCGTTTTTAGAGGTGTAGCCGATGCGGATCCCACCTACTGAAAACGGCAGCGCCGGATGGTAGGGCGAGGCGCAGCGGCCCGGAGAAATGGGAATGTCAGCCGCCGCGGCAGTCGCGCAAATTTCGCTGAATACAAACGCATCGGGTAGAGCCTGGGCGTTAACTGTGACAGCCACGGGGACAGCAAGAGTTTTGGACGCGGATTCACAACTGGTTGAGCGGTGTCTCACCGGGGATCAGGGCGCCTGGGAAGATCTGGTAAAGGCGCATACCCGGCGTGTATTCGCGATCTGCTACCGTTTTACCGGGAAGGATACGGAGGCGCAGGATCTGGCGCAGGATGTGTTTCTGCGTGTCTTCAAGACGCTAAGCAGCTTCCGTGCGGGAGAAGGATCGTTCAGTGTTTGGCTGACCCGCCTAACGAGAAATCTTCTGATCGATCATTACCGCCGCAGCCGGCTCGACCGGGCCACGGATTCCATTGAAGATCAGCTTGCGGTGCTTGAGGAAAGAACTTCGACGCACAGCCGTACGGACGGATTGCTGGCGGGCCGCGAAGCGAGCGAGATGTTGCAAGCGGGACTGCAGAAGCTGTCGCCGGAACTGCGCGAGGCTGTTATCCTTCGGGACCTTGAAGAATTGGAGTATCGGGAAATTGCGAAGGTGCTGAATGTACCCGAGGGCACCGTGAAGTCGCGGCTAAATCGCGGCCGCGCGGAATTGGCGCGCGTGCTGAAGCGGTACAAGGTCACGGTATGAACTGCGCGGAATTCGAAATTCTGCTGAGCGACTATGTTGACGGGACCGTCAGCATTGACCAGCGTCGCGCGATTGAGGCCCATGCCGACAGCTGTCCGGTCTGCCGCGAGTTTCTCCGTGACGTTTTCCAGGCCGTCTCTTTCATGGACAGCGCGGAAAAAGTCGCGCCGCCGCCCGAACTCATCACGCGCATTGTGTATCACGCGCCGCGCGGCCGTGTCCGGGATGAATCCGAATATCGGGGATTCTTCAGCCGCACTTTCACCAAATGGCTGCAGCCGGTGCTTCAGCCGCGATTTGCGATGGGCATGGCCATGACTATCCTGTCGTTCGCGATGCTAGGGCGTTGCACGGGCGTGCAAGTGCAGCAGATCCGGCCCGCCGACCTGAGCCCCGGCAGAGTATGGAACAACGTAGAAGATCGAGCGTATCGTAGCTGGGACCGTACTGTGAAGTATTACGAGAATCTGCGGCTGGTTTATGAAATTGAGACCAGATTGCAGGAGATCCGCGACCAGCAAGATGCAATGCCGGCGCCGAAACCCGCCGCTCAGAGTGGGGCATCGAAGGCGGCGCCGCAACGCAAGGGGGAAACGCAATAATGAACTGCTATCAGCATCCGGATATTCCCGCGATAGCCTTTTGCCGCAACTGCGGGCGCGGGTTATGCGCCGCCTGCGAGCGGCCTGCCGAAGGCACGGTTTTTTGCCAGGAGCACATACCCATGGCGAACTCTTCGGCGGCCAGGCCACAGCCGGACCCTGGGCCCAATCCGTACTTTCAGCCCACCGCTTCCACCGTGCCCATCCGGACGTCGCCCGGTTTAGCCTTCATTTTGGGCCTGATTCCTGGTGTCGGCGCTATCTACAACGGCCAGTATTTGAAAGGTTTCATACATGCTGCCGTATTTGGGCTCTTGATGAGCATCGCAAGCTCGGTGGACGGAGATGCCGGACGGAGCTTTCTGGTTGCTCTTGTCATGGGCTGGTATTTTTATATGCCTTTCGAGGCCTACCATACCGCTAAGAAACGTCAGATGGGCATTCCCGTCGACGAGTGGTCCAGCATTGTGTCGAGCCGCTCCTGGGACAGCGGCCGCCTCCCGGTGGGGCCCGTGCTGTTGATCGTGCTCGGCGTCGTATTCCTGCTCGACGAGCTGAACATCCTCCCCATCAGGGATCTCGTGCGATTCTGGCCGGTGGTTTTGATCGCGGTTGGCGTCTACCTGCTTTATAGCCGCCTTTCCGGTCCGGCGCGGTTTCCGTCGGCGCCGCCTCCTCCGGCATCCGCGCCTCCCCCGGCGGCCGGCAACGTCATGGAGGCTCCCAATGAACACTAGGCGCTCTGTTTTCCTCCAGTCGATTCGCGGTCCCGTGCTGCTGATCACTCTGGGAGTTTTGTTTGCGATCCATCAGGCAGGGATCCTTAGCTTTTCCCGCACCTGGCCGTTGCTCATCATTGTGATCGGAATCATGAAGCTGCTGGAGCGCTCGTCCGGGCCGGTTCCGGCGTTGCCGGGCGAGTACCCGGGAAGAGGGGGATATCAGCCGCATGGCGCCTATCCTCCCCCTGCGGCCTACCCGCCTCCGCAGCAACCACCGGCTCAGAATCCGCCGTCAACTCCCCCCGGAGGCGACCTGAAATGAGGCCCCGTGGTTCGATTGTCGGGCCGCTTATCCTGATCACGATCGGAGTCGTGTTCCTGTTAAGGACGGTCTGGCCCGGTTTTTCGGTCTTCGATGTCTTCGCAGTGTACTGGCCCTATTTGCTGATTGTGTGGGGCGTCCTGCAGATTATCGAAATTTCGGTTCGCGCAAGAAGCAGAGGACCGATTCCCGGGAATGGCATAACGGCCGGTGGCTGGTTCCTTGTTCTGCTGATCTGCCTGGTTGGGTTCACGATGTTCGAGGTGCATGGACCCGACACCTGGTGGCGGCGAGTCAGTTTCAACCAGGGAATGGATTGGTTCGGCGAGGCTCACAATTATTCAATTGCCAGCCAGACGCAACGCACCGGCGCCTCTCCGCGCCTGGTTATCCAGGATTTTCGAGGAAATGCCAGGATCGTCGGCGGCGATGTGTCGCAAATCGAGGTAAGCGGCCATAAGACGATCCGCGCCATGAAGGATGCCGAAGCGTATCGGGCAGACGAAGCGACACCCGTTGTACTCGTTGCCGATGGCAACGTCGTCACGGTGCATACGAACCAGCAAAAGGCGCCCGATAACGTGCGCATTTCCACGGATCTGGAAATCACGGTGCCGAGAGCGACGAGCGTGGAAGCGGTGGGGCGTCTCGGCGATTTCGATGTCAGCGATATTACGGGCAACGTCTCGCTATCGAGCGAGAACGCCGGCGTCCGTCTGCAGAACATAGGCGGCAACGTGACGGTGGAGACGCGCCACGGCGATGTGGTGCGCTGCTCGGACGTGAAGGGCAACGTCGATTTG
The DNA here is from genome assembly GCA_000381625.1 of Bryobacterales bacterium KBS 96. Classification (GTDB taxonomy): domain Bacteria; phylum Acidobacteriota; class Terriglobia; order Bryobacterales; family Bryobacteraceae; genus KBS-96. Next base: position 1,207,120 of record KB906767.1, on the reverse strand, counting down.
AGGGGGCGCAGCTCGGACGTGGAATTGGAGAAGATTGCGGGCCAGGTGACCATCAACGGTTCCTATTCGGGCAGTATTACCCTGCGCGATTTGGCGAAACCGCTCCGGGTCGACAACTTTCATACCGTCTTAATCGTTCAGAAAGTGAACGGCCAAATCACAATGGACCGCGGCACTTTATCGGCGCAAAATATAGTCGGGCCCGCGCAATTTACCACGCACGCGACCGACGTGGATGTGACCGGCTTCACCCAGCCGTTGGAAGTCACGGTCGATAAGGGTGACATCAGCCTCCGGCCGGGAAAAGGTCCACTCGGACGAATGGTCGTCCGGACGCGCGCGGGAAACATCGACCTCGCTCTGCCGGAGACTTCGAAATTCGACCTCAAGGCCACTACCGATCATGGCGATATTGAGAATGAATTCGGCCAGCCGCTGCAGCTTGAAACTGCCGGGAGGGGCGCGAAGCTAACCGGTATGGTTGGCGGCGGCCCGGATCTGAACCTTGCGACGGATCGTGGCGCCATTACGGTTCGCAAGGCTACGGCGGAAGACCTGCAGCCGCCGGTCACGGCGCATTCGCAACAGGGCGACGCTGGCGATGCGGAAACGGAGCCGAAAGCGCCGAAGACTCCCAAAACGCCTCCGCCACAGAGCGCGCCGCATACGGTTGTGCTGTAGGACGGCGAACCCTTTATCATCGACGGATGACACTTCGCATCACAGAGGCCTAACTTGCCCGCGACATTCATGCAGTGATTGCGAAGGGCATTGAGGTAATCGTGGAACAAGATCATCGTCCTGTCGCTCTCATCGGAACACCGGAAGCTCCGGGCCGGAAGATTAGCGAATCGATCCTGCTTGCGAAAGCGTACGAAGAGAAGCTTGGTTGTGCGCCAGTACCCGATTCCGGGTTCGCCACGGAGTTCCGGACACGATCACGGCAGGATATAAGTTCATATGTGGTATTTTGCCCTTTCTGTCGATGACACGACGCGATTTTTTGGGCACAGCCGCTTCTGCCGCCGTTGTTGCTCCACGTTTGAACGCGGCTGAAGCAGATGTTTCCTATCAGAAGATGGGACTGAACACGTACTGTTTGCGCGCCTTCAAATGGACCGACAAGCAGCTATTGGATTATGCCGCGTCTCTGAAACTAGATGGAGTGTTCTTGCAGGACTCTCTCGATCCGGATCGCGACAAACTCCAGCACTGGCGCGAGATCGGAGCCTACGCGCGTCAACTAAAGCTACATATCGAGACGGGGGTTGGCGCCGTGCTGCCGCACTCTTCCGATGCCGTAGAAGCAAGCCGGCAACAGCTTTTGCTTGGCCTCGCGCGGTCGAAGGCCTGTGGTTCGCCGCTCGTCCGCTGCCTGCTTGCTGGAGATCGCGCGCATCTTCCGCCCGTTTCCGATGCGCGGAATATTTCAGCGATGGTGAAACTGCTGAAGTCTGTGGAGCCGCAGTTTCGTGAGGCCGGCCTTAAGGTCGCGATTGAGAATCACAAGGATCTGCAGGCTTGGGAGACGCGCGAAGTAATCGAAGGCGCGGGGAAGGATTGGGTCGGCTCGTATCTCGATACTGGCAATCCCGTATTTGTGGTTGAGAATCCCTTGACCACCGTCGAAGTGCTGGGTCCCTACGCTCTATGCGTCCATCTGCGCGACTCCGTAGTCTACGAATGCCCGCGCGGCGCAATGGTGCAATGGGTTCCGCTTGGGCAGGGAGACGTTGATTTCCACGAGATTGTCCAACGTGTACATACGCTGAAGCCGGACGTCTATGTCTACATCAAGCCGATTACCGGACGCCCGCCGCATTTGATGCCGTATCTCGAAAGCGCTTTCTGGAAGGGATATCCCGATGCACGAGCATTTGAGTTCGCGCGGTTCGTGGCCCTCGCAAAACAGGGGCGTCCCTATGAAAAGGCGATGGTGGTCGAAGATGTTCCCGGCCGTAAAACTCCCGAACCGTTTGTCGCCGCCCTTCAGTATCAGCAGCGCGAGCACATGGAAGAGAGCATCGACTATGCAAAGAAGTCGCTGAACCTGGGCGTGCGCTGGCGAGCCTGACCCGGCAAATTCCCGGCTTCTACAATAAAGGTTGGCAGTAAACGATAGTCGCCGGTATCCACCGCGTCCCGTGTTAGGCGTGGGGGCGCTGATTTTTAACGATGACCGTATTCTCCTGGTTGAGCGCGGCAAAGAGCCCCTGAAAGGAGAATGGTCGCTTCCGGGGGGAGCCGTCGAAACCGGGGAACGGATCGAGGATGCGTTGATTCGCGAAGTGTTTGAAGAAACCGGACTTGAAGTTAGCCCAACCAGCATCGCTGCCGTGTTCGAGCGAATTATGCCTGACGCGCAGAACGTCCCCGAGTATCACTACTTGCTGATCGATTTCTTTTGCGTGGTTCGCGGCGGAAGCTTATGCGCCGGCGACGATTGCAGCAAGGCGGCATGGTTTGCGTTGGAAGAGTGCGAGCGCCTGCCGATGACGGCAGGCACGCTCGGTGTCATTCGTGCATCGCGCAGCGGAGCCACGCGTCCGACCGTTGCCCGCCCGTAAGGTGTCCGATGTCTTTCCGCGGCGCCAGTCTCCTGCAATTCGACGAACTGAAAGAACTGATTGCATCGTTCGCTGGAAGCGCGGCGGGCAAGGAGCGGGTTCTCTCCTGCGACGCGAACGAGAGCCGTGCGGCCGCGGAGGCGGATCTGTCGGAAGCCGGCGAGGCGATCGTGTATTTGCATGATGCCGCGCAGCCACAGCGCGCCGCGCACGGCGCTACAGTGCGCCTGCGTTTCGATCAATTGCGCGATTTGAGCGGTATCCTTCGTCTGCTTCGCGTTGAAGGGGCTCGCCTGGACGGGCTTGAGATCCTCGATCTCTTCCACGTGCTGTCGATTTCGGGTGAATATCGCGCCGTGCTCGTTTCGTCAAGCGACCGCTATCCTCGGCTCGGCCGCCGTGCGCAATCGCTGATCGATCTGCGCGACCTGGTTCGCCGGCATCAGCGGGCATTTCTCCCGGATGGCAGTCTCGCGGATGAGGCGAGCGTTGCGCTTGGCCGCATCCGTCGTGACATCGAGCGCCAGCAAAGGGGAATTCAGCAGTCGCTCGAGCGGTTCTTGCGTTCGCACCGTGGTGACGGGACTCTGCAGGAAGATTTCGTCACCATCCGAGACGATCGTTTTGTGGTGCCGATCGTCGCCGGGCAGAAGGCGCGGGTTGACGGCGTCATCCACGGTTCGAGCGGCAGCGGGCACACGCTCTATATCGAGCCGCTCGAGACGATCGGACTCAATAATGAGCTTGTTCGCCTGCGCGAAGACGAATTGCGCGAAGTGGAGCGCATTCTTGCGGAGATTACGAGCGCTTTGCAGGAGCACGCCGACGAGATTCGCCAGTCATACGACACGCTGGCATCTCTGGATTTCATCTTCGCGAAAGCGGAGTTTGCGTTGCAGTATGGCGCCGTCGTGCCACGTTTCAGCGTACAAGCGCCAAGGCGCTTTCGTTTGCGCGAGGCGCGGCACCCGCTGCTCGAAGCGGTCTTGCGAAAGCAGAAGCGCACGGTTGTTCCCATCTCGTTCGAACTGGATGAGCAACATCGCGTTCTCTTGATCAGCGGTCCGAATACGGGCGGCAAGACTGTCACGATGAAGACCGCCGGCCTGCTGACCGTGATGGCGCACGCGGGGCTGCCCGTTCCGTGCGAGGACGCGGAGATCCCGTGGCTCGAAGACGTACTTGCCGACATTGGGGATACGCAATCGATTGCGGAGAGCCTCAGCACATTTTCGGGACATCTGCTGCATGTCAAAGGAATGCTCGAAACTGTGACGCCCGACACTTTGGTGCTGCTCGATGAACTCGGCGGATCGACCGATCCAGACGAGGGCGGCGCCCTCGGCGTGGCGATCCTCGACCGCTTCCGGCAGTGTGGAGCATTTTGCATCGCCTCCACGCATCTGCTGCCACTGAAACTGTATGGCGCGCAAACGCCGGGCGTGTTGAATGCCTCCATGGGATTTGACGAAGCCACCCTGCAGCCGACGTATCGACTGCGCATCGGCATGCCGGGAAAATCCGCCGGTCTCGACATCGCGACGAGGCTCAATCTGCCGCCCGATCTCATCGAGCATGCGCGCGGTGTCATGCCGCAGATGCAGGCCGATCTGCAAAGTTTGCTCGGGCGCCTGCACGCGCAAATGGAGGACTACGAGCGCCGCAATGCGGAACTGGAGCAGGCTCGTGGCGAGTTGGAAGGGCGCCGCACGCAGCTCGAAAAAGATACACAGCGCCGCGAAGAAAAGCGCGTTCAGCAATGGGAGCGCCAGCGCGAGGAACTGATTGCCGACTTCGAGGCTCGCGCGATGGATACCATCGAGAAGATCTTTCAGTCGGCCGACGAGCGGAAAGCTGCCGAACGAGCTTCTCAGCAGATTTCGAGAGCGAAACGCGAATTCCGCGAGCAGGCTGAAACCGTAATGAAGCCGGCGTTGTCGCAGGCTCCGGACGTGGCGAAACCGGCGCTCACGGAAGGGATGAAAGTGCGATTGCGCGATGTGCGTGAGCCGGCAACGGTGCGGCGCATTCTGAAGAACGGCGCGGTGGAAGTGGAGGCCGGCTTTCTCAGAATGCAGGTCGCGCCCGGCGATGTGATCGAAGTGCTTGGACAGAGCCAGACTCGCGCGCTGCCGAAAAACGTTACTCTTGAAACTGGACCCAGGTGGGATGCGACGTATCGCGAGATCAACCTGATCGGTAAACGCGCAGAAGAGGCCATCGAAGAGGTAGATAAATTTCTCGATTCCGCGGCGCTCGCCTCGGTAGATCGCGTGCGAATCATCCACGGTCACGGCATGGGCGTTCTCAAGCGCGCAGTGAACGACTATCTCGGCAAGAGTCCACATGTGAGCCGCTTCTACCCGGCCGCGCCCGCGGAGGGCGGCACGGGAGCAACAATTGCGGAGTTGCGGGAATAGACGGCGCGTGCTTTATAATCGTGAATTCACCAGCATATCGAGGTGATGGAGTCTCACCATAACCGTCTCAGCGCGCTGAGTCTGATAGCTCCTGCTAAAAAATGCAGGAGCTTTTTCATTTTTGGAGAGGTTGAATTGGATAAATATCTGGTTGTGTTGCTGGGCGGCGGAGCCGGCGCGGTGGCGCGCTACGCAGCCGGCGCGGCCGTGATGACGCGCTACGCCGGGCGCTTCCCTTTGGGGACGTTCCTCATCAATGTGAGCGGATCTTTTTTTATCGGCCTTTTGATGACTCTGTTTAGCGAGCGCCTGCCCGGCCATGCAAACTGGCGGCTATTTCTTGTGACTGGCTTCCTGGGTGGTTACACGACCTTCTCGAGCTTCGAATATGAAACATATCTCGCCGGCCGGACGGCAACACCTTTGCTCGGGCTGCTGTACGTTGTCAGCAGCGTGGCGTTTGGATATCTCGCAGTTTGGCTGGGCGCATGGCTCATGCTAAAACGCTAGTGGACCTTTTCGGGAGAAGATTGTGGCGCACGATTCATCGTGTTGGCGGGCAGTTCACTGCCCGCTCTGAATGAACTTCCATTTACCGTTGTAGTGCGCCACAGCCAATTTCCGGAGTAAGTTTTGAAACGATAGGAGAGATCGCATGCTACCGAAGGGCGCGGCCAAAAAAGTAACCATTTACGTGAATGGCGATACGCGGCATCACGTTGAACCGCTCTGGAACGTGATCTTCTCGTTTCTGAAGCAGAAGCAGGTTGCCGGTGCGACAGTGATCCGGCCCGATCTCGGCTTTGGCAGCCACGGACAGGTTCACGATCCCAAATCCGAATATGCCGGCGATCACCTGCCGGTGCGGATCGAGTTCATCGAAACACCGAAACGTGTCGATGAACTGCTGCCATTTCTTTATGACATGGTGACGGATGGCTTGATAGAGGTTCAGGACACGACCATCATCAAAGCTGCCGCCAACGTAAAGATGGAACCTCCGCAATCGCAGCCTGCGCAAAATCCTCCGCATGATCACTTCGCCGGCCCCGCAAAGCTGGTTCGCATTTATCTTGGTGAATCCGACAAGCTCGATGGCGAGCCGCTCTATGAAGCGATTGTGAAGAAGCTGCACATGCTCGATTTCGCGGGCGCCACCGTTTACCGCGGCATCCTCGGTTATGGCGTCAAGAGGCACACGCACAAAAGCGGGCGGCTCCATTTCTCGCGGGACTTGCCTATTATGATTTCAGTTGTAGAGCGGGCGGAGCGGCTTGACGAACTGGTCGGCGTTGTCACGGACATGCTGCAGGACGGCCTTGTTGTCGTATCCGATGCGGAGATGTATCGAGTTCTGGCGCGCGAAGGCGCCGGAAATGACTGAACTGATACCGGGCAAGCTTTTGCGAGTGCATCTCAGTGAAAACGACCGCTACGAGGATCGCCGTCTGTACGACGCCATTGTGGATCGTTGCCGCGAGCTTGGCGTTGCTGGAGCAACCGTTTTCCGGGCGCTCGAAGGCTATGGTGGTTCGTCCGAAATCCTGCGGGCGCATATGCTCGGGAAAGATCTGCCCATTGTGGTGACAATCGTTGAAACGCCGGAGAACGCGGCGCGCCTTCTGCCCGAGCTGCGCAAAATGCTTCCTAACGGAATGATCGCAGTCTCCGATATCGGCATGATCCGTGTCCAAAAGACTGTGTGAAGCACTCCACGCGAGGCTCGAAGTAAGTCAATGACCGACAAAACGGCTACGCAATCGAACGCCATCCGCTGGTTGAGCCGCAACGTGTTTGCGATCGGCATGCTCAGCTTGTTTTCCGACATGGGGCATGAGCTGGCGACCGCTGTGCTGCCGCTGTTTCTTGCCTCTTTCGGCGGCGGCGCCGCGGTATTGGGCACAATCGAGGGCGTCTCGGACGCGGCATCCAGCCTCGTAAAGCTCTGGATGTCCCATCATTCAGACCGGATCGGCAAGCGCAAGCCGATTCTGATTGCCGGCTATCTGGTGACGGCAATGATGGGAACGTTTGCGTTTGTCACGGCATGGTGGCAACTGCTGGTGATTCGCGCCGTGGCCTGGATCGGGCGCGGGGCGCGTGGTCCTGTAAAGAACGCGTTGCTTTCAGAGAGCGTGCCTCCCGAAGCACATGGGCGAGCTTTTGGGTTTGAGGGCGCGATGGATACGCTGGGGGCAATCGTTGGACCCGGCATCGCGTTGTCGCTCGTGGGCGTAATCGCGCTGCGCCACATCTTCCTCATCTCGTTTATTCCTGGCGCCATCACGGTTTTGATCGTGATCTTCGCCGTTCGAGATCTTCCGTTACAGCCCCACCCGCAACGGACGATGTTGTCTTCGCTTCGTTCTTTGCCGCGAGTTTACTGGCGCTACGTCGCGGCTGTCGGCGTTTTCGGGTTGGGCAATTTCGCGCACACGTTGCTGGTGCTCCGCGCCGTACAACTGCTGACGCCTGTTTACGGCGCCGCGAAAGCCGGGCGGTATGGCATTGGACTTTACATCTTGCACAATGTTGTCTACGCGGCGGTTTCCTATCCCGCGGGTTCAATCGGCGATCGCGTGGATAAGCGCCGGTTTCTTTCCGTCGGATATGCGCTGTTCGGCATCATGTGCTTGTTATTTCTCGTGAGCACGCCGAGTATTCCCTATCTCGCGTTTCTGTTTATCCTTGCCGGCGTTTACGTGGGCATCGTGGATGCCATGGAACGATCTGTCGCGGCCGGCTATTTGCCGTCGGACAAGCGGGGCATCGGCTATGGCGCGCTCGCGACGGCGAATTCGTTCGGGGATCTTGCATCGAGCGTTGTGGTCGGCTTCCTTTGGACAAACGTGTCGTACAACGCCGGCTTTCTGTATGGCGCAATATTGACGCTGTTGGGAGCGGCCGCATTGTTTACAGTGCCGCGCCGGGGAGTGGTCAGTCCGGCCTGAAATTTTACAAAGATGCCGCGGCGTTTGCCGGTTGCGGCATGCTCGCAGCGGCCTGGCGGGGTTCGAGCCGCATAAGGATGGGCCGATCGGGCCGAAGAATCATACCTGATCCGACGCCCACAGCTTTCTCGTTCGAGAGCGCCAGCCGCCAATGCCGCGCTAACGCCGCCAGCACCAGAACTCCCTCCATGCGCGCAAACGGTTCCCCAATGCACATTTTGGCCCCGCCGCCGAACGGGAAATAGGCGAACTTCGGAGGCGATCCCGCTTCCCATCGTTCCGGTTCGAAGGCAGTCGGGCGTTCAAAGAATCGCTCGTTTCGCTGCGTGATGTAGGGACTTAGGAAAATAGTTGCACCCCGGCGAATCGTATAGCCGCCGAGCGTTATCGTCTCTTTCGGGCGCCGTCCGAAAAGCAGCGCTGGCGGATAGAGCCGCATCGCTTCAGCGAATACTGCCGACGTATACCTGAGCCGCGGAATATCGTCGAACGTTGCCGCGCGATCGCCGATTATCGCGCCGATCTCGGCGTGCATCTTCCGTTCGATCTCCGGATGCTGCGCGAGCAGATACCAGGTCCAGGTGAGCGCAGTTGCGGTGGTTTCGTGTCCGGCCAATACGAATGTGACGATCTCGTTTCGTATGTCCTCGTCGGAAAGCTGGCCGCCGGTCTCGTCCCGCTGGGCCATCAGAAGAGAAATGACATCGCGCGTCTGTGACTGTCTGCGGCGCTCAATGATAGGCGTGACGATCCGCTCCAGTTCCGCGCGTTCAGAGCGGAAGAACAAACTGGGTCCCCGCGGGAACGCCCGTCGGTAGGCGAGCACCAGCGGCTCCAAAAACGCGAATCCGGGAACCAGCCATTGCGAACGCTTGCCCACACGCTGGATTACGGCGGCGATGCCTTTCGCGCTTCCGCGAAAATCCGCGCCAAACAGGCACTCGCCGACAATCGCCAGCGTGAGCCGGCGCATCTCCGCCGCGAGATCGATCACGGCGCCTGGCTGCCAATCGCTCGCCGTTCTCTCAGCCTCGCGGGTCATGCTATCCGCATACGACGCAATCTGGTCGCGGTGAAATGCCGGTTGCAGTATCCGCCGACGCTCGCGGTGCTCCGGTTCCTCGCGCGTCAGGAGACCGTCGCCGATTAATTCACGGAGCAGGACCGCCCCAGTATCGCGAACAAAACTGTGCTGGCGCTTCACCAGGATCTCTTCGATCAAATCCGGGTCGTCCACCAGGTAAATGCGTTTGGTCAAAATACGGAACGAGGAAATCGGGCCAAAGCGCCGCGCCGAGCGTTCTAGAAAGTTCACCGTACGGCCGGCATTGCCGCCGCCGAGGAAACCAAAAACTTCTAAACCGCGCGGTCCGGGTGGCGCCTTCATCTGTTTTGCGCGCGCGCCGTATGAAACGGCTTCGCGCTTCATCCACTAGTCTCCCAGAACTTTCGCGACGGGTTGCAGTGACTCCACGTTCTCGCAGACGGCCTTGATGGCCGCGGTGATCGGCACCGCCAACACGAGACCGACGCCACCCCACAGCAGTGTCCAGAACATCAGCGCGAGCGTAATTACCAAGGGGTTCAGGTGGACGTGCCGGCCAACTATCTTGGGATAGAGAAAATTCGAAGCGACGAGATGCAGGGCACCGGTGGCCGCCGCAATGGTCAGAATCACGGTGAATTTGTTCGGTATCGCCAAAGCGGCGAGCACCGGCGGCAAAATTGCCAGGGGCAAGCCGACATAAGGCAAAAGGCTTAGGAATCCGCTAACAATGCCGATCAGCGGCCAGTACGGCACTTTCAAAAAGAAAAAGACGGCGGCGCTTACAAGGCTGAGCAAAACACCGAGCACAACATTCCCGAGAATAAACGCGCGCGTGGATTCCGCGACGTCTTCCAGGCTCTTCCCAACGGAGAATCGCTGCTCGCCGCGGAACAGGTGTGTAATGCTTCTTCGGAAGTGGTCGCTCCAGCTCAGCATGAAATAGACAAGGAAGGGAACAAACGAAGCCATTAGCATGGCCCGGAAATAATGCGCCGCGTAACCGTAGACAACGGCGATCGCCGGCCGTGGTTCGGTTTTAATGCGCACTTCCTGGACCTGCTGCGGCTGTGGAGTCGCCGGCGGTGGCGCGGCCCGGCGCCGCCGCGCCTTTGCAGCTTCCTGCGGCTTCTGCTGGATCTCCTGTTGCTGCTCGCGGAGCCGTTTCGGGACAATCGCATCCAGCATGCCGTTCTCGATTTCGTCCAGTTTTGCGCTGGTTTTGTCCAGCAGTTCGCTGACGCGCGTCGTATAGGTGGGCAAGTCCTGAGACAGTTTTGAAACCTGAGCCCAGATCACGACACCGACAAGGTATAACGCCGCGAGCGCAATTGCGATCACGACGCCGGTTGCCGCCGGGCGGGGCAGCCGGAGCCGCATCACCAATCGAACGGCGGGGTCCAGCAGGAAGGCGCACATCGCCGAAATGATAACGGTGACGAAGAATGGCCGGCCATAATACAGCAGCGCCACCGCGACCGCCGTGGAGATGACGCCGGTCCCGATATTGATCATTCTCTGGCTAGGCAGAGGTGGAGTAAGAAGAGCCACAGTATTTCGTTACACTCCGGGCCAGTACTTTCCCGCTTGGACGCGACCCCTATAATTTAGATTGCCAGATTCTGCACAACAGCCGCCCTTTGGCCGCATCCTGGCCCTCGATGTCGGAAAAAAACGTATCGGGCTGGCGATCAGCGATGCGCTTGGCATCACGGCCCAAGGGCTGCCGACCTTTGCCCGGACACGTATCCGTGAAGACCTGAGCCGGTTAACCGAATTGATGCGGGAACGTGAGGTCAAGTTGCTTCTCATCGGGAAGCCGTTGCATATGAGCGGCCAAAACAGCCGTCAGGGTGAGTATACGCTCGAATTCGGCGAGCGCCTGCGACGGAAAAGCGGGCTGCCGGTCGTCTATTGGGATGAGCGGCTGACGAGCGTCGAAGCGGAACGCGTGCTGCGCGCGGGTGGCGCTACGCTGGAGCAGCGTAAGAAGGCGGTGGACCGGCTGGCTGCGGTGTTGTTGCTCGAAAGTTACCTCGACTCCATCAGCCAGTCGCCGGGAGGCGAATTTGAATAATCGAGGGTGTTTACGGTGGTTTTTCGGCGGCTTGATTATCCTTCTGGTTATCGCCGGAATCCTGGGGTTCGCGGCCTGGGAGTTTCTTGTGCCTTACCAGGGAAATACAGGCGGTGTTTTTGTCGAACTGGAACGCGGCACGACCACTAAACAGCTTGCCGATAATCTGCAAGGCAAAGGAGTGATCCGCTCCCGCTATGCCTTCCTGATCTGGCGCGCGTTGCATCCCAAAACGACACTTCAGGCCGGTGAGTACTTTTTTGACAAGCCGCTCACGCCGGGTGAGGTCTTCGAGAAAATCCACCGGGGCCAAATTTATTTTGAGGAACTCGCGGTGCCCGAGGGCAGCAACATGTACGATATCTCGGCGTTGCTGAAAAATCTGCATTCCGTTAAGCCGGAGGATTTCCTGAAGGCCGCTAGCGACCCGCAAACAATCCGCGATCTTGATCCGGCCGCTCCCACGCTTGAGGGCTATTTGTTTCCATCCACCTACCGCGTTACTCGAAAAACAACTGCCGCCGAGCTTTGCCGGTTAATGACCGCTGAATTCCGCCGCCGATGGCGTGGCCTTGCCGAGGGCCGGAGCGGCACGGATGTTCACCGGGTAGTGACCATGGCCTCCATGGTGGAAAAGGAAACGGCGATTCCCGACGAGCGGCCGTTGATCGCCGCCGTTTTTGAGAACCGGTTGCGCCAGAATATGCCCCTCCAGTGCGACCCGACAGTTGTTTACGCCTCGCTGCGCCAGAATCGATACCGTGGCACGATCTACAAATCCGACCTGACCAGCATGGACCCCTACAACACGTACACGCACACCGGCATGCCTCCTGGTCCCGTGTCGAACCCGGGAATTGCGTCTCTCAAAGCGGCCCTCGATCCAGCCAAGGCCGATTACCTTTATTTCGTGGCGCGGCCCGGAAGCTCCGGCCATCACACGTTTTCATCAACGCTCCAGGAACATGATCTCGCCGTAAAGGCGTACCGGGGAGGGCACTGAAGAAGGAAGATAGAGGACGGATTAATCGTGAATTTCGCGAGAATTAAACCGCATTCGGGATATGATGGTGCTAGTTCGGAGGCAACAATCTCCAAAGCAGCGCGGTTCGCGCTATGTATAACGCTTTCTTTGGTTTTCACGAAACCCCGTTTAATCTGAGCCCCGATCCGGCGTTTCTATACCGGAGCCCTCAACATGAGGAGGCGCTTGCCAACCTCATTTACGGGGTGCGAAGCCGCAAAGGGTTTATTGCGCTCACCGGCGAGGTCGGCACGGGCAAGACCACCATGCTCGAATGCCTGCGCGATTACCTTGATCTGCAGCAATTCGAATTTGCGTTTGTTTTTAACTCCCGGCTGACGCCCGATCAGTTCTTCGAGATGATGGCCTACGATTTCGATCTGCAGTGCGATCGCAAATCGAAAACAGACGTGTTGTTTGCGTTGAACACTCTTTTGGTCGAACAGGCGGAACGAGGCCGGACCGCCGTTCTGATTGTCGACGAGGCGCACAACCTCGAATGGGATGTCCTCGAAGAGATCCGTTTACTTGGAAACCTGGAAAACCGGCAGGGCAAGCTTCTACAGATCATTCTAGCCGGGCAGCCGGAACTGGATCGCAAACTCGATGCCGCCAATTTGCGCCAGCTAAAGCAGCGGATTGTGCTCCGCTGTACGTTGAATCCGCTGAATCGCGAGCAAACGCACGAATATATCGATGCGCGCCTTACCCGGGCCGGAATGGCCGATCAGACCTTATTTTCTCTCGATGTCATCGACGCTATTTATACGCGTGCTTCCGGCATCCCGCGCGTGATTAACGCGCTTTGCGATAACCTGCTCGTGACGGCATTCGCCATGGAACAACGCACGACCACGCTTGAAATGCTGGATGAGATTTGCAGCGATATGCGGCTGGATTGGCCGCGCGCCGGCCGCGAGCGGCTAGCCCGGTCACGCTTTGAGACGGCGGTGGAACAGGAACCGTTGTCGCGCAGTTCTTACGGCGATTGAACCGCCAAACCCCACACGCTCCAATGGGGTACACTCATATTCAACCCTGAAGACCCGGCTGGCGGTCTTTCCGATATCCCCTCTAGGAGAACCTTTCCATGTCTGAACACGTCGATCGGCGCAAATTTTTGAAGCAGGCGAGTGCGGTAAGCGCCGGCCTTGCGATGGCAGGGCGCGCCTTCGGATCGCCGAACAAACTGAATCCCGGCCGCGTAATTGGAGCGAACGACCGGATCAATGTCGGCCTCATTGGCTGTGGCGGCCGCGGCACTTCCGACGGTAAATCGTTCGCGAAGTATGCCCGCGAGAACAACAATGCATGCCAGATCGTAGGTGTCTGCGATGTTTACACAAAGCGGCGCCGGATCAATGCCGAAAATCATCAATGCAAGGCCTACGCCGATTATCGTGAGTTAATTGCCCGGTCCGACGTGGACGCCGTGATTGTGGCGACTCCTGACCACTGGCACGCGACCATCGCTTTAGAGGCGCTCGACAAAGGCAAGGACGTCTATCTCGAAAAGCCGATGTGCCACACGCTGGAGGAAGCGAAAAAACTTGTGGATACGGCCCGCGAGTCGAAGCGTATCGTGCAGGTCGGGTCGCAGACAACTTCGGCGGATCAATGGTGGAAAGCGAAGAAAGCGATTGCCGACGGCATGATCGGCAAAATGATTATGAGCCAGGGCTCGTATCATCGCAATTCGATTGAAGGCGAATGGAACTGGCCCATCGAGCCCAACGCCGGCCCGAACGGCAAAGGCGACGACTACATCAATTGGAGCATGTGGCTGGGACCCGCTCCCAAGCGGCCGTGGGACCCGGACCGTTTCTTCCGGTTCCGTAAATATTGGGACTATTCCGGCGGCATAGCGACTGATCTCTTCTTCCACGTTGTGGCTCCGCTCAATATTTGTTGGTACAAGCCGCAGTTTCCAACGCGCGTGGTCGCTTCCGGCGGCATCTACGCGTTCCACGACCGCGAAGTGCCCGATACGTTTCATTTGCTCGCGGAATATCCGGAGGGCCACTCGCTGGTATTAAGCTCGTCGATGGCGAACTCGCAGCACATTCCCGGCCTGATCCGCGGTCACGAAGGCACGCTCGTCATGGTCGAGCACGGCATGTTCGAGCGCTACAGCCCGTATTTGACCGTAAAGCCTGAGATCGTTAGCCTTTCCGATAACGACGAGAAGGGTCCGTTCCCGGACTATAAGTACGGGAAGGAGGAGGTCCGCATCCCCGTGGAGCAAAGTGACATGATGATGGCCCACGTCGGCAACTTCCTGCACTGTATGCGCACGCGCGAGAAGCCGCATCTTGATGTCGAGACCGCTGCCCATGCTCAGGTGCTGATCAGCCTCGCGGTCGACTCGTATCGCGACAACAAAGTGAAGTATTGGGACGCCGAGAATTGGCGTTCCCAGGATCACCCGATTAGCGCGTAAATCCGGGTTCTTGTACGGGTGGGGGCGCGGCACGCCGCGCCCGCTCCAGCAGAAGGTAAATTCCCTGCTGTTCTTTCACCTGGAAGCCGAGCCGTTCATATAACTGGCGGGCCCGGTTGTATTCCTCGACGTGAATTGTCACGGGAACACCTGTCCGGTCCGCGTCTTCCAGCAGAGAACGGAGCAGCGACGTTCCGGCGCCGCGATTTCGAAACTGCGGCAGAAGGGCGATATCCATGACCCGCCATTCTCTCGCGCCGCGATGGACATATAGCTTGCCCGCGGCTTGACCGTTCACTTCGAGGATGTCGAACGAGGCTCCTTCGTAATGGCGCCGGTAGTGAATTGTCTGAAGTTCGAACTGGCTCCGCAGAAACTGGCGGCTCTGTTCGGCGTTAAAACCGAAGGCGGCGGTTTCTTCTTCGCGAGTACTGGCGTATAACTCGAACAGGAAAACGTCGTCCGCCTGCGTCTGAGGCCGCAAGATCACCGCCGCCGGCATTTGCTCCAGAGGCACTAGCCGAAGATAGCCTCGTAATAAGACCCGTACTCTTCGGACGATTTGCCACGCGGGGGCATCACGCGCGTCATAAACAACTGCTCGCTTGCGAAATCCGGATGATGCAACAGACAGAGTCCCTGTAGGAACGGGATGTCCCCCGGCGCGGCGAACAGCAGCGAGAACGGCTCGCGCCCGTTTGCATCCGGCCGCTTGGGTCCGCGAACCTCAAGTAAGGTCAAACTCAATTCGAGGCCGCGAAGAGCGCGCTCATCCGCAGTTGTGAAGTGAAAGCACTCGCCGATCCGCGAAGCAAACGTGTCAGGTGTGTATTCGGCAATCGTTAGCGGCACGGCTCTCAGTGTAGGAAGCCTCTCTCGAAGGTGTCAATCGAAAATTGCACTGAATGGAATCGTCACGTTGGTTCCGTCGACCATTACCGCATTCCCGGCGGCTTCTTCGAGACCGCTGCGGCGATAAATCCAGATGCGCTTTTCACGCGGATCGACAACCCACACCACGGGAACACCGAACTCCAGGTAATCGCGGATGCGTTCGTTCATCTTCGAGATGGTGTCGTCCTTTGAAAGAATCTCGATGCAAACCAGGGGCGGATGCGTGAGGACTTGCTCGTTTGGTTTACCGCGGAGAACGCAAACGTCGGGGATTCGGAACTTCCCGGGTCGTACTCGGACTCTGAGTTCTACGACGCCAAATAGTTCGGTATCTTTGGCGATGTTCAAAAAGTATTGCGTAAGTCTCGACTGGACGAGGCTATGATCCCACTCCCCCACGTTCCGCTCCTCCACCACTCCGTCAACGTAGTCGCAGTCCGGCCGGAACGT
Organism: Bryobacterales bacterium KBS 96; assembly: GCA_000381625.1. GTDB lineage: Bacteria > Acidobacteriota > Terriglobia > Bryobacterales > Bryobacteraceae > KBS-96. The sequence goes on along the minus strand of KB906767.1, from coordinate 1,191,252 downwards.
GGTCGCGAGATATTCTTCCACGGAGAGTTGCGTGCCTGCCGTCATGGCCACAGTATGCCACGGCGGCGCGGGGGCACGGCGACGAGTGTCGATAAGCTAGAGATCTCCGGCATGCTGTTCGACCGGCGAGAAAAATACATTGGGGTTGAATACAGCAAGCGCTTGAATTTATGCTGTGACGTCGTTGGACCGCAGCAGGAAAATACACGCGCCTGCAAGCAGGGCTGCCGTTTTGCTTTTTTAGAATTGATGCGAAATGATGCTTCAGTGTGGCGTGTTGCGCTGTTCCTTACATTCGCCGCCGGTGTACACTCTCAAACGAGAGCGGCACCGGCAACGTTGGATTTCGTAGCCGTAACTCTTCGCGCGATGCGTGGATTTCGATGCTGACTGCGCTACAGCGAACCGGCACGTCACTCTATTCAATCAACTGTTTTGGACAGGGTATGGGAGGAGCGTGGACGCCGTCGCGCTTCGGCACGTTCGATAGCCTGAACTTGCCACCGCCAGGGCGCAAATTCAAACAGGAATCCATGGGGACTCGAGTTGCCCAGCTTGCCGGCCTTACCGGCGGCCGATACTATCACGACTACGATCTCCTCAGCGATGCGGTTCACGATGCCTTGCGAGATGGCAGGTGTTCGTACGAAGTGTCCTGGCAAGCGACCAACGCGGCAAACGCGGACCCCGTGCATCGCATCGAAATGATTTGCAAGAGAAAAGGTGTGCAGCTTTTGTATCCCCATCTGTATCTGGATTACGCTCTTTCACCGGATGAAGCCAGCCGGTTGAAAGCGGTGGAGCGAGGGCTGGTCACACCTCTGGACATGAACGCCATTCCTCTTGCTGTCCAGCTACGCAGCGATGGAGATGGCGCAACTCTGGCGTCGGTCCAATTCAACGCCGGCAGTCTTCCGCTGCGCGTTCAGGACGGTAAGGCGCGCGATCTTCTGGATCTTGTTTTTGCTTTCTATGATGCGGCAGGAAACCGGATGGAGCAGGGAAAGCACTCGACCATCCGGCTGGCGCTCGCGCCGGAGGACGTTTCTTCGTTCCGGCAGAAAGAGCATTCATTGCAACAGCAGCTTTCCGTTCCCAAAGAAGCGAAGAAGCTCCGTGTTGTCCTTCGTGACATCACTTCGGGCGCGATGGGATCGGCAATGCTGCCACTCCCGTAAAGCAGCGTTCTCTAAATTAAGAAGGGCCTTTGCACGCCTGTTCGCAAATACGAGCACGTATTGCGGAAAGGACCATTCCGTTGAAGACGCTCGGCGTGCGTGGCTAGATTGGGTCGATAGTCCGCTCCTTCACAGTCGCGGTTCAGTGCTGATTGATGGACGTCTTCATCACTTTGGGTGGCCCGTAGGGCATGAGGCACGCATTCGCAGTCGTGGTTCGGAACCGAGCACCCGCGCGCCAGCAAGTTCAGGATGGTCCTTCGATTCACAACGCCAGCACGGAACCGCGACCGTGAGGGAGCGGGCCATCCGAGCGGGATTATAGGGGGCCGTTTTAAGAAGCTTTTTATACGCCGCTGTATTTGCGAATCGAAAGCCTTTGAACCAACACGGCCGCTTCGGTAATCGAGTGCGCCGTTATTGCTTTACCGCCAGCCGGATGCCCAGTTCGCGCAACTGGCGCTCGGGAACCGGCGATGGCGCTTCGCACATCAAGTCGGTTCCTTTGGCCGTTTTCGGGAATGGAATCACTTCGCGGATGGAACTTTCGCCGGCCAGCAGCATCACCAACCGGTCCAGCCCGAGCGCAATTCCGCCATGCGGGGGCGCGCCATATTCCAAGGCTTCCAGCAGGAATCCGAAGCGGCGCTTGGCTTCCTCTTCGCTGAAGCCGAGGGCGGCAAATACTTTCGTCTGCACGTCCCGTCGATGGATACGGATAGAACCGGAGCCAAGCTCCACGCCATTTAAAACAAGATCGTACGACTTCGCGCGGCAGTGCGCGGGGTCGGTTTCAAGCTTATCGAGATCTCCATCATGCACCGATGTGAACGGATGATGCGCCGCAACCCATCGATCATCCTCGCTGTTCCATTCGAACATTGGGAAATCGACGACCCAAAGGAACTTCAGGACAGCGGGATCGAGCAGTTTGTGGCGGTCGTTGTATTTTTGCGCGATTTGCAGCCGCAGTTGGCCGCACGCGAGCAATGCCGTTCTTTCGGGTAACGCGCCCTCCACGGCGCCGCCCCAGCCTGCCAGCATCAGCAGATCGTCTTCCGCCGGTTTCACCCGCTCGCGCACCTGCGCCATAGCTTCGGGAAAATCACGGTCCAGGCGTTTCGGGTCGTCGTACACCCGTAGACCGCGCTCCTGTCCAAATGCTTTCAGCTCGTCGCGTTCCTTGCGGCTGAGATGTCCTACTTTCGGGACGTGAATGGCGACAAGAGGCAACCCCTCCGGAGTGAGTCCCGCGCCGGGAAAGAGATCCTCGACGCAATGAAACGGCGGGATGCGCAGGTCGGGCTTGTCGCTGCCGTAGGACCGCATCGCTTCTTCGAACGTAATCCGCGGGATGGTCTTTTCGATCGCGTGTCCCGCCGCTTCACAAACCCGGAAAATCAGCGGCTCGATCACTTCGAAAATCTGTTCCTCTTGCGGGAAAGACATCTCGAGATCGATCTGCGTGAATTCGGGCTGGCGGTCGGCGCGTAAGTCTTCATCGCGGAAACAGCGGACGATCTGAAAATACCGTTCATACCCGCTCACCATCAGCAGTTGCTTAAAGATCTGCGGGGACTGGGGCAGGGCATAGAAATTGCCGGGCTGCACGCGGCTGGGCACCAGGTAATCGCGCGCACCCTCCGGCGTCGAACGCGTCATAAACGGCGTTTCGATTTCAAGGAAACCCTGCTCGTACAGCGCCTGGCGCACCGCGAACGCAATCTTGGCGCGCATGATGATGTTGCGTTGCATGTGCGGGCGGCGCAGATCTACGTAGCGATATTTCAGGCGGACGTCTTCTTTCACGTCGACGTTTTCTTCAAGCGGAAATGGCGGCGTGCGCGATTCGTTCAGAATCCAGATCTTGTCGACAGCGATCTCGACTTCGCCGGTCGCGATTGCGGGATTCACCGTATCGGCGCTGCGTAGCCTCACCGTGCCTTGCGCTGCGATGACGAATTCCGAGCTGAGTTCCTGCGCGCGCTGGTGCGCCTCACGATTTTCGCTCTCATTAAAAACTAACTGAGTTACGCCGTCGCGGTCTCGGAGATGAATAAAAATGACTCCGCCCAAATCGCGCCGCCGGTGGACCCATCCCATCAGGAGAGCCGTTTGGCCCGCGTCAGAGGCCCGGAGCGTGCCGCAACTATGGGTGCGGCGGAGATCGCCCAAAAAATCCAGTTTCACTTCAGCCATTATTCTTTTCTTCGTTAAATTCCGGTCCCGGCCGGGCGCAGCCGCTGCATCAGTTCCTGGTGGTTCAGCACAACCTGTTCGCCGGATGCCATGTCTTTCAGCGCGTACGATTTCGACACGATCTCGTTGTCACCAACGATGAGCGTGTAGCGGGCGCGCAGCTTGTTGGCAAGCTCCATCATCCGCTTCAGCTTATGATCGACGCCGACCTCGACGGAAACCCCGAGTTTCCGGATATCGCCCGCCAGTACGCCGCAATGCCGTAAGGCAGCATCGCCCATGGGCGCGATATACAGGTCGAGTGTGGACTGCTCAATGGATTGCTTCTCTTCTACCGTCATCACCAGGCGATCTTCCCCGATCGAGAAGCCGATTCCCGGCGCCGGTGTTTTCGATCCGAGGTTCTCGGCGAGGCCGTCATAGCGGCCGCCGCCCAGAATCGAATTTTGTGCGCCCAATGAGCCGTGCGTGATTTCAAATGTTGTCCGAGTGTAGTAATCGAGTCCTCGCACCAGTCGTGGCTTAATCTCGAATCGAATCTGACGCTCTTCCAGATATTCCCGTACGCGGCGGAAATGATCGCGGCAGGGTTCGTCGAGGTAATCGAGAATCGACGGCAGCGAGTCGATAATCGGCTGGTCTTCCGGAACTTTGCAGTCGAGCACGCGAAGTGGGTTTACTTCGGCGCGGCGCTGGCAATCGCCACACATTGTGGGCGCGACAATCTTTAGGCGCTCGCGCAACACTTCGACGAACTTCGCACGGCACTTCTTGCAGCCGACGGAATTCAAGAGTAGCTGGAAATCCTCGATTCCCAGTTCATGAAGGATCGCGATCACCATCTCGATCACTTCGGCATCGACGAACGGCGACTCCGAGCCGATGGCTTCCGCGCCGATCTGATAGAACTGGCGATAGCGCCCCTTCTGCGGCCGCTCGCGGCGAAACATCGGCCCAATGTAGTAGAGCTTCTGCAAACCGGGCTGTTGATCCAGGCGGTGTTCGATGTAAGCGCGCAGGACCGACGCCGTGCACTCGGGCCGCAACGTCAGGGAAGATCCATCGCGATCCTCAAACGTGTACATCTCTTTGCTGACAATATCGGTGTCTTCTCCAACGCTGCGGGCGAACAGAGCCGTTTCTTCCAGGATCGGCGTTCGAATTTCGTCGTAGTTATAAGCCGCGAAAACGCGCCGCGCCGCGGCCTCCACCTTGTTCCAGATGGCGCTCGAAGGCGGCAGAATATCGCGGGTTCCTTTGACTGCGCGGATCACAATTTCTCTTCCTGGTAAAGCCGCGTGTTCAGAACGTAGTGCTCCACGTTTTCGCGAAACCGCTCGCGTTCAACGCTGCTTACTACGCGGCGAATCTTTCCCGGCACGCCCATCACAACGCTCTCCGGCGGTATCTGCATGCCCTCGGGCACGAGCGCCCCGGCGGCGACAATAGACCCTTTCCCGACGCGCGCTCCGTTCAGTACAATCGCGCCAATTCCAATCAGCGCTTCATCCTCCACTGTGCAGCCGTGCAGCACGACGCGGTGTCCCACGGTGACACGATTGCCGATCGTCAGTTTCAGATCCTCTTCGTAATCGACATGAAGAACCGAATTGTCCTGGATGCTCGTTTCGTCTCCAATACGGATAGAGTTGACGTCGCCGCGCACCGATGTGTTCGGCCAAATGCTCGACCGTTCGCCGACAATTACGTCGCCGATTACCTGGGCGCTGGGGTCAATGTAAGCGGAAGCCGCAATCTGGGGCGTCTTTCCGCGGAATGTGCGGATCATGTGGAGTTGAACCGGTCCTACCGCCCGCCACGCGAAAATGCGTAAAAAGCGGGCAAACTCGTCGCTTCCGGTACTGTCATCGTAACATTCGCCGTTAGAATGAGGATCATGCGTTATGCTGCTATGCTCGTGCTGCTGGCCGGGTCCGTGGCGCCGCTCTTTGCGGTGGACAAGGCGCCATTTACATTCGACGCCATGATGCTCGTCTCGCGTGTTGGCGACCCCCAGCTTTCGCCCGATGGCAAGGCGGTTGCTTTTACAGTGCAGACCGTGGACATGGACACGGACACGAAGCCCACGCAAATCTATGTCGTTCCGGTGAATGGCGGCAGTGCGATCCAGATCACGCATGCCGGAGCGCAGAACAGCCGGCCGCGGTGGTCGCCCGATTCCAAGCGGATCTATTTCATCTCCGATCGCAGCAAAAGTTCGCAGATCTGGTCCATGAACGCGGATGGCGGCGATCCGAGACAGATCACGACACTGCCGACCGAGGCGGAAGGCGAGATCGTGTCTCCCGACGGCAAACTGCTGCTGTTCACAAGCAAAGTGTACCCGGCCTGCGTGCCGACCCCGGCTACGCCCGGATTTCTCTACGACGCTGGCTGCAACCAAAAAAGCCTCAATGAGGATGCCGCGAACAAGATGCATGCGCGCGTCTTCACACATCTGCTCTACCGCCACTGGACGCAATACCAGGGGCGCCGCCGCGGCCACTTGCTAATTCAGAATATCCAGACAGGCGATTTGCGCGACCTCACGCCGGGCGATATTGAAGTGCCGCCGTTCTCGCTAGGGGGCCCCGAACCGTACGTGTTCTCCCGCGATAGCACCACGGTAACCTATGTGTCCGACACCGATCCGGATCTGGCCACCAGCACCAACACGGATCTCTTTACGATTCCCGTGAATGGCGGCAGTGCTCGGCGCATTACTAATAATCCCGGCGCCGATGAAGGCCCCGTCTATTCACCAGACGGAAAATACCTTGCTTACCGCATGCAGATTCGCGCTGGTTACGAGAGTGACATGTGGCGCCTGGCGGTTCTGGAACTCGCTACGGGAAAATTAAATATCCTGACGGAAGGCCTTGATCGTTGGGTGGATTCGTACAGCTGGTCTCCGGATTCGGCTCGCATTTTCTTCACCGTCGAAGATCATGGGCACGAGCCGTTGCTGATGATCCCGGCGGCGGGCGGACCGGTGAGCACGATTGCCCAGGGCCCAACCACAATTGGCGATGTGCAGTTCGCTCCCGACGGCAAAACGATGATCTATAGCGAGCAGAGCGGGTCGAAGCCTCTCGAAATTTCGCGGGCCACGTCCGGCGGCGGCCCTGGCGTGCCCCTGACGCATCTCAACGACGCTCTGACCGGCGCTTATCAATTGACTCCGCTTGAGTCCTTCACGGTCGACTCGGTTGACGGCAGCAAAATTGAAAGCTTTGTCATAAAGCCCCCCGGATTCGATCCGAATAAAAAGTATCCGGCGCTGCTTTTGATCCATGGCGGACCACAGGGCGCATGGGGAGAAAGCTGGAGCTATCGCTGGAACGCGCAGGTGTTCGCAAGCGCCGGCTACGTTGTCGTGATGCCGAATCCGCACGGCTCGGTGGGATATGGCCAGAAATTTACCGATGCTGTCAACGGAGATTGGGGCGGCATTCCGTATGACGACATCATGAGGACCGCCGATTACGTGCAGACTCTGCCGTACGTGGACCGGACCCGGATGGGAGCGGCCGGCGCGTCTTATGGCGGGTACATGATCGATTGGATTCTCGGTCACACGGACCGGTTCAAGGCTTTGGTGGTTCACGCGGGCGTATACGATTTGCGCAGCGAGGCGGGAACGACCGAAGAGCTATGGTTTCCGAAATGGGAGTTTCAGGGATTCCCCTGGGACAACCCCGATATGTACGAGAAGTGGTCGCCGAGCAACCCGAGTTACGTCAGAAACTTCAGAACCCCGACCTTGGTGACTCAGGGTGAGATCGATTACCGCGTGCCGGTCGGGCAAGGGCAGCAGTTATTCACCGCGCTTCAGGAACTGAAAGTACCCTCGAAACTGATCCTGTTCCCCGATGAAGGGCACTGGATTCAGAAGCCGCAGAATAGCCGGTTTTGGTATCGAAATGTATTTGAATGGCTCGGCGAATATCTGAGGCCCACGGGACAAACGGCGTCAGCAGTCCTGCAGTAATTCGTGTCGGAGCAAATCGATAGCCGCTTGTGTCGCAAGCAGGCGGATGCGGGCCCGATCCAGACCATAACGGATTCGACGCACTTTCGTTTCCCGGGGACCCGCGAGCCCGATGAACACGGTTCCGACCGGATTTTCTTCGGTGCCGCCATCCGGCCCGGCAAAACCTGTTACGGAGAGAGCGTATGTCGAGCCGGTATTCTTTTTCGCCGCTTCGGCCATAGCTCGCGCTACTGGTTCGCTAACAGCCGTGTACGTTCCTAGCAGGTCCTTCGGAATGCCAAGGAGTTGCTGCTTTTGCAGGTCGTTGTACGTCACGAAGCTGCCGGTAAAAAAATCCGAGCTGCCCGCATGCTCGGTTAATCGAGCGGCAATCAGCCCTCCGGTGCAACTCTCGGCCGTTGCGACGGTCGCGTGCCGCCGCCGAAGCAGATTGCCAACGACCACCTCCAGCGGGTCGTCTTCATTGGAATACACACGCTCACCAAGCAATTGAGCGATAGGGTCTCCAGCTTCTTTCAGAAGCGCGTCGGCCTCCGCCTCCGACGAAGATCGCGCGAATAGAGTGACGGATAAATCGCCGGGCGCGGAGAGAACTGTTGTTGTGGGATTCGCGAATTTTGTGTACACCGGCGCAATCAGAGCGTCAAGGTCGGATTCGCCCAACCCGGTTACGCGGAAAACTCGTGTCCGGATGACCTGCGGAGGCAGCATGGGTCTGAGCAGCGGAATCACCTGCTCGTGCATCATCGGCTTCAGTTCTCTCGGCGGTCCGGGTAGTAGAAACACGCTGCCGGTACTCGTTCTGAGAAACTGGCCCGGCGCCGTTCCATATGGATTGGGCAGAGCCTTGGCTCCTTCAATCAGAAACGTCTGGCGTCGATTGATGTCCGCCATTTTGCGATTAATTTGCTGAAACCGGCGGACCAGAATCTCTTCCTGTTCCGGCGACCGTACCAGCTTACGATCCAGCGCTTCGGCCGCTGCCTCGCGGGTGAGATCGTCTTCCGTCGGACCAAGACCACCGGTCAGGATCACAATCTCCGAGTGATGGATAGCGATACGCACGGCTTCAATAAGCCGTGCGCGTTCGTCTCCCACGACGTGCTTCTCCACGACATCGACGCCGAGTCTGTTCAGCTCCCCGGTGATGAAAAGCGAATTCGTATCGATGCGCGATGGCGTGAGCAACTCACTGCCTATGGCGATAATTTCCGCACGAATCATGGGAACGCGTCAGGGAAGGGGCCGGCCCGCCACGCCGACATCGGCGCGGTAGAGCGCATTGTGCGTCGCCAGCACCAGTGCCCGCGAAGGTGTGAATGCAAGGCCGACAATCCCGGGACCGGAAAGAAACAGGTCCGGTTCAGCTGCGCTGTCCAGCCTTACGATGCCCCGGCTGCCGCGGAAAGAAGCAGCCACATACAAGCGCCCTGTAGCGTCGAACGCTAGTCCTTGCGGGCGGCCCAGGCCACGATAGAAGACTTCCACCTCGCCTGTATGCGCAACTCGGTGTACCGCGTCGAAGCTCGATGTGGTGGGTCCGGTGACGTAGAGATAATCGTCGGGCCCGAACGCGAGGTGGTATGCGGCAATGGACGGTTCGAGCGTTGCGAAGACATAAATCTGGCGGGAGCGGCTGATCTTGAAGATCGTACCGCTGCGATCGCCGACGTACAGGTTCTCCTCCGAGTCGAACGCCATCCCAGTGGCGACGCCCATGCCTTCCACGTACACGGACATGTTGCCGGTAGGCGTCACCTGGTAAATGATTCCGTCGTAGCGGCTCGAGACGTAGAGGATGCCAGCACGGTCGAACGCGAGTCCGGTCGGATTCATCAAATCGGTCACGAATGGGCGCGCGCTGTAATTCGTATCGATCTTGTAGATAGATACCGGCGATTTCTGTCCGCGAGACCCGCTGAATGTGCTGAAGATGTTTCCCTCGGCGTCGATCGCGGGGTTCGCGACCGGATGGAGGCTATCGGCAATCTGGATGCCGACATGTGTTTCCCACACATCGCTTTGAGCGTTTCCGCTCGCCACAATGAGATCGCCTGCCGTCGCCGTCTCAGGAACGCGAACGACAATGTGCGAATCGGAGGCGACGACGAGGTGCGCGGGTTCCTCGCCGATGCTGACCGTGGGATGGGCGCCAGCGGCAAAGCCACTGCCGCGGATCTGCAGATCGCCCCCGGCAATCGCGGCGTTGGGATGAACGCCCGAAATTCGGGGCTTTTGAACAGCCTCTGTTCGAGTTGCCATAGTCAGTAGATTTTCAGCAAACCACCTAAATATAAGATAAGCGCTCCATACAGACCCGCCACGAGGTCGTCGACTACAATACCCGTTCCTCCCGGCAGTCCTTCAGCCCATCTTGCGGGTTGAGGCTTCCAGATATCGAAAAGCCGGAACAGCAGGAAGGCGGCCAGATAAGCCTTCCAATTCCAGACCGCCGCTCCGGCCAACGTGAGCCACTGCCCGAGCACCTCATCGATAACGACCATTCCCGGGTCTGTCTTTTTGAGGTACCGCTCCGTTCTTGTCGATGCCCAAATTGCCGGCCACAGCAGAATCAGGCCGAGCACCAGAATTTGAGTCGGGCCAAATTCCGCGTACTTATGCAGCAACCACGCGACCAGTATGCCGGCTGCGGACCCTGCCGTCCCCGGACCATTTCGGAAATACCCGCAACCGAAAAATGTCGAAATCGCAAGAGCGATCCGCGTCATTCGGTCTCGCCGGACTCGTCTTCGAGTTCGTTGCCCTTCGCCGGCGAGGAAATCACATATTTTTCAGACGCCCAGTTGCCCAGATCGATAATGCGGCAACGGTCGCTGCAGAAAGGCATGTTCGGATCGTCGAACGGAACGTCTTTCTTACAGATGGGGCACTTGACAACGGGCGTTTTCTCGCCGGACATCCATTCCTCCAAACTGCGCCCTCCAGACTACGCGCGTGTCTCCGACGAGAGACGAGCCGCCGGGAAAGATTTGGGAATCGAAGCCGTGGGCAGGATCACAAAAGGGGCCGCCGGATTCACCGAAGCGTCCGGGCGCTTTTCACCGGCATCGATGAGTTCTCCGATTAAATCGTAATCGTGGGCCTCCGTAATGCGTATCCTCCGCATCTCTCCGGGCCTCGGCTCGGCTCCGCCGAAATCGTTAATCAGGCAAACGCCGTCAATCTCGGGAGCCTGGGTCGCCACGCGGCCTTCCCACAGTAGGTCCGTTTCCTTCGAGATGCCTTCCACCAGCACGGGAAATTCTCTCCCGATCAGGCTCTTGTTTCTCACTCTCGAAATCTTGCGTTGCAGAGACATCAGTTTGCGCTTGCGATTGTAGATGGTGCGCGCGTCGATCTTTCCGTCGAGATAATAGCTGTGGCTCGTCTCTTCGTCGCTATAGGAGAAAACGCCCAGCCGGTCAAACCGGGCAGCTTCGATGAAGCCGCAAAGTTCTTCGAAATCCTGTTCATTCTCTCCGGGAAAACCGACGATCATACTCGTTCGAATCGCCACTCCAGGAATCGTTGCGCGAATTCTCTCGATCAGTTTCAAAAAAATATCCCCGTGCGCGCCGCGTTTCATTCGTTTCAGAACCGGAGCGCTGGCGTGCTGAAGCGGAATATCGATGTATTTCACCAGCGCTTCGTGTTCGGCGATGGTGTCGAGCAGGCGCTGTGTGACTCGGTTGGGATATGCGTAAAGAAAGCGGACCCACTTGGGAACGTCTGTTTCGATTTGAGCGAGACGCGCGAGCAGTTGCGCGAGCCCGTCCTTCATGCCAAAATCTTCGCCGTAGCAGGTTGTGTCCTGCCCGATCAGGTTGATCTCCCGGACGCCCATGGCGAACAGGCGAGTGGCTTCCGCGACGACGCTTTCAAAGCGCCGGCTGCGGAACTTGCCGCGAAATTGCGGAATGATGCAGAACGTGCAGGGATGGTCGCAGCCTTCCGCGATCTTAATGTAAGCGGAGTGGCGCGGAGTGGTGAACACGCGCGCGGTCAAATCGTGGTAAAGATAGGGCTCGATCGGGTTCGCTTTCGGTTCCAGACCCTCGCAAAGCGACGTGATTTTGTCGAGCTCGTTCGTGCCGAGCACTGCGTCCACTTCCGGAATGTTCCGCTGGATATCCTGGCGGTAACGCTCCACCAGGCATCCGGCCACAACCAGGCGCTGTGCTTTCCCTGATTTCTTGTATTCCGCCATCTCGAGGATGGTGTCCACCGATTCCTGCTTTGCCGGATCGATGAAACTACAGGTGTTTACGACAATGACGTCCGCCTCGGCCGGCTGGGGGGTCAGTTCGTGACCGTCGGAGACGAGTTGCCCCATCATCACCTCGGTATCGACGAGATTCTTCGGGCAACCCAAACTTACAAAACCGATTTTCAAGCGGGAATCAACTCCAGGCGTGACGCGCGGCGTGCGCACCGCAAACTTCAGGATAGCAGGTGAGAGCCCGGTCGCGGCGCGTTAACGCGTTACTCAGGAGTCTTGTAAGCCGTTGATTCTGTGGGTTTCCAACTCGGTGTAACTACTTGCCCGCGAGCCATTCGTATTGGGCTTCGGTAAGCGGAACCACAGAGAGCCGCCCCTGTCGCACCAACGGCGAATCTCTGAAAAGGGCGGACTCCTTTATTTCCGCCAAGGTCCGCGGTTCGGAGATCGCCTTGCCGCTGCGAATTCGCACCTGTGGCTCGCGTGGATTGGAGGCGTCAACCTTGACGACCGACGCCGTGCCGACCGCCCGGCGTTCATTCCCGGTGTGATAGACAATCAGCTTGTCGCCTGGCTTCATTTCGCGAAGGTTCTTCACGGCAGCCGGGTTGGTCACCCCGTCCCACAGTGTCTCGCGATCCTGTTCGAGGTTTGCGAAAGAGTAAGCATCAGGCTCGGTTTTCAGCAAGTAAGGCATAAGCGCCGAAACTTGCATTGTAACTGTAAACGGGAGCCGGCGGGAGGCGTCCATTCCCTCAGGCTGGAGATTTTCCCCGCAACAGGTGTAAATACCGTTTCAATCTAGTATGATTTGCTAGAAAGCAAAGATTTTTAGCAAATTGCATTGAGCTGTAAATAAAAGGCTCGGCTGCCGGCCTGCGCAAAAAAGAATGGAATGACCATGAAATCGAAGCGGGCCTTGCACCGTTCGCGAACGGAACGGGAGTTGAAGACACCGCGAGCGAGCAACCCAGAGCGGGTCAAATCCCGCAGGGAGGATGTTCCGGGCGCTGGCGATGCCGCCCCGGTAAATCGCGGCGCTGAATCTCGCGATGTTCTCACTGGTCTGCTCACTCTCGACAGCTTTCTCGAAGAACTCCGTGGCCGCGTGGCGGAAGCGCGGCGACGTGGCCGGCTTACGGCGGTTCTATATGTAGGTTTGAATGGCGTCAAGCGTGTGAATGACAGCTTCGGCATTCAATTTGGCGATATCCTGATCCGTCAGGCAGCAGCCCGGTTGCTTTCCGCTGTGCGTGAAAGCGACATTCTGGCGCGAGTCGGGGGCGTTTACTTTGCGGTAGCGCTAGAACCCTTCGACACCGTCGAAGATGCCCTGATTGTGGCCGATCGTTTCGTGGATATCCTGAGCGAGACGTTCAATGTCTTTGAACTTGCCGATCATCCGGTCGGCATCTCGGCAAATGTCGGCATAAGTCTCTATCCCAGTCACGCCAAATTGCCAGTGGATTTGATCCGTTACGCCGCGATAGCGCTCGGTGAAGCGGGACAGCAGGGAGCGAATCGTGTCGAGGTATTCGATCGCGAACGAGGTGAGGAAACCAGGGCGCGCATCGAACTCGAATGGATGCTCCGGCACTCCATCGACAAGCGTGAGTTCGCGTTGTGGTTCCAGCCGGAGATTGACCTTCGAACCGGCCGAGTGATTCAACGGGAGGCGCTCCTGCGTTGGCTTCATCCCCAGCGCGGCCAGATTGCCCCAGCCCGTTTTGTGCCGATTGCCGAGGAAACCGGTTTGATCGTGCCGCTTGGGAATTGGGTGATCCGGGAAGCTTGCCTCCAGGCCTGGAAGTGGCAGCACACCGGCAATGCGGGCATTGGCGTCGCGGTGAATGTCTCGGCATTGCAACTGGCGAAACCGAATTTCGCCGGCACCGTGGAAGTGGTGCTGCGTGAAACTGGACTCTCAGGCGAGCTGCTCGAACTCGAATTGACAGAGTCCGCGCTGATGGCGAATTTTGAGAAATCGGTGCTGGAACTCTCCCGGCTGCGCGATTGTGGAATCAGCGTGGTCATCGACGATTTCGGAGTTGGATATTCCTCTCTTAGTTACCTGAAAGAGTTGCCCGTCAGCGGAGTGAAACTCGACCGCTCCTTCCTTCGAGATATCGAAAGCAATCGTCATACGCTCCCGCTGCTGAAGAGCATGGTGTCGCTGGCGCATGTACTGAACATGCGCGTGACGGCGGAAGGCGTCGAAACGCAGGCGCAACTGGATGCCGTCCGCACCATCGGCTTCGATACGGCGCAAGGCTATTTTCTCGGCATGCCGGCCGCGATAAGCGATAGGGAAAAGGCTTCCGGCGCCTCCTGCCCGTAACGTCAACAACCACCGCGAGCAAGTGTCGCTTGCCGGCGATCGAACTAGCCTGAGGATATGAAGACGAATGCGGTGCGTCTGCTCGAAACGCTGAAAGTTCCTCACGAGATCCGCGAATACCACGTGGACCCGGACGATCTGAGTGCCGGGAGTGTGGCAGCCAAAATCGGTCTGCCGGCGGAGCAGGTCTTCAAGACGCTTGTAGTGAAAGGAGACCGGACGGGAGTGTGTCTGGCGGTTGTTCCCGGAGATCGCGAACTCGACCTGCGGACCATGGCGAAGCTGACGGGCGACCGGCGCGTGGAACTTGCCCCGCTCAAAGAGGTTCAGCCATTGACCGGTTATATTCGCGGCGGCGTCACCGCTCTCGCGGCTAAGAAAGAATATCCGGTTTATGTGGACGAGACAGCCATCCTGTTCGATGTGATCTCGGTATCGGCTGGACTCCGCGGCGGTCAGATTCTATTGAGTCCGGAGGATTATGTAAGGATTGTACACGGAGTTTTGGGCGAAATCGCAAAATAACACACGTCGATGTGCTGGCAATTTCGAATCTGAGCCCCGAAGCGTCCAGCGAGCCTCAACCGGGCGGCAGCCTTCCTTCGGCGATCCGTGGCAGGTGCGCGCCGGGTGTGGACGCTCTTTCCTTCCGCCAGTGAAGCTCCGGCGGGGGAGTGTTTGGAAAAATCCGCGACAGCACCAACGCGAGCATCACGATCACGACGAAGACGAGCGCGCTACCTTCGGGACCGGCGGACCCACCCGATAGCCAGACGGGGCCCTGGTGAGAGCTGGTGAAGAGGTGGCCGGGCGCTAGTCCTCCACTGTCCGGCACGCCATAAAAGTAGCTTTCCGCCCAATCCCAAGCGGCATGAAAACCAATGGCCCACCATAGAGAGCCGGTCCATTTCAAAGACCACGCCAGCACGAGACCAATGAAGCCCGCGGCCGCGATGCCGATTGCGTTTTCGCCGGGGTTGCCGATATGTCCGGCGGCGAAAAGCGCCGCGAGCAAGACGGCCGCTGGCCAGAAGCCGATGCCCTGCGTGAGTGCGAACAGCAGATAACCGCGAGTAATCAATTCTTCACTGAGGCCTACGAGCAAAAAAACCAATGCCCAAAGCGCCCCATATTCGAGGATCGCGGGACCGCGGATTGCCAGGCCATCCAGCGAAAACGCGCGGCTCAATGCCAGAAGGCCCACGAGAAAGCTGAGCGATACAAACCCGCACAGCAACCCAATGGGGAACCGCCTGCCGGCGCCGTTCAGTGTGAGTCCGAAACTGGTGAGCGGCTTCCGATCGATGAACCGGGCTAAGATCCATGTGGCAATGAAAGCGCCGGCGAATTGGACGCATTCGATCAGCAACAAACGCCGCGGGAGCGAAATGCTCCCGTGGAGAACGCCGTGCAGCGCGCCGAATCCACCGGCGATCAAAGCGGCGGCAATGGCGGCCCACAGCAGAAAGCGCCAGCCTGAACGAAGACCGTATGAGGAAAAGAAGATGCCGGAAATGAGCGGTGGCGGCGCGAAGGACTCGGGTTCGGCATCCATCCGTTTTCAGAGTATCGCAGGCAAACAAAAAGGCCGCCCCGTTCAGGAGCAGCCTTAGTTTTCACCGTGTCGCTGATTTAGCGCGGCCGGACGGTCCCTCTCGCGGGGGGCGCCGCCGGTCTAGGCGCGGGGCGCGGTCCAACGCGGGGGGCCATCTGCGGGCGCGGGGCCGCCGGCCGCGAACGCGGCATCACCGTACGCGGCGGCCGGTTTTGCGGAATCGCGCGTGGCGGCTCAGCGCGAGGCGACGCAGCCACACCCGGAGCGACCGGGCGTGTGCCCGGGGTGGTTACGCCGTGCGGCGTCGCTGCCGGAGTAAGCGGAACCCGCGGTGGATTCGATGGATTCACCGGTATCGGCCGGCTAGAGCCCGGCAGATAGTAAATCGGCGCTTGGTAGACGTACCGGGGAGAGAAGAAGCCCCAGCCGAACGGATTATAGAAGTATCCGCCGCCCGGAATGAAAGCCCAGGTGCTAAATCCTGGATTCCAGTACCAACCCGTGCCATACCAGTTGGGTGCGTATCCATATCCACCGCCCCAGCCGTAGCCGCTGCCCGCATCGACGATAATGTTTTTGGCGCTGGCGTAACTGGCCTCCGCAGCGTAAGCCGATCGCAGATTACTCCACGCATACAGTTCATCCTGTTTCTCCACGTCCTTGGTGTTGAACTTCTCGGAGCGCAGTTTGCCGGATGTCACAGCCACTTCGCGCCCCTTGCCCAGATTCACTTGACCGCTTTCGTTGTAAACGGATGCTTTACCGTCAAGCACCGCAATGCGAGGGTTTTCACCAGCTTCGAACTGATACAGCCCCTTCTTCTCGAGTTTCGCCGTCCCCGGGCCATTTAGGATCTGGATATTGTTCTCTTTGTAGAGCTGCGCTACTTCGACTAGCGCCTCGCCCTGGGTCACCGCCACTTGTGTATTGGTGAGCGAAGGCGTGACCATCTTCACCTCGCTGTTATCGCCGACGCGCAAAAATACTCCAGGCGTCAGCAACACCTCGGCTTTGCTGTTATCGTCTGTCCGAAGTGACTGGCCGGTCTGAAGATTCAAATGCCCAAGCTGCTCTTGTTGCACTTCCTGGCCATCTACATACGCGTGGCCCTCAACATAATTCAGCGTTCCTGGCTGGGCGGATATCGTCGCTTGCGGAAAAGCGTACATGGCAGCCACGAATAGCCCAGCGAGGACTTTGTAAAGCGGGCGGTATGCGTGATTCATCTCCATGTATCTCCACTGTTTGGATGAGAACGATGCAAGGATAGTTTCGAAAAGCCAGAGCTGAATAGTATTGAAAAGAAAGGGCCTTAAGTGGCCATCGTGAACTCGGCCTCAGTCCGTTCCAGCGCCGCTGGCGGAAACACGGATTATACAGACTATAATGTGCCGGCGGCCGTTGCCGGTTTTGCGGAAAGAACCCGGGATGCCTTGAGCGTCTGGAGTTCGAAACGCAGCCGGTTCCAGCGCTTCTGATTTAGCTTTGTACTGAATGGAAGGTCCAGATTCGCATAGTAGGCGAGGATATTCGAACGAATGGCCCCGCCCAGACCGGCAAAATTCTTTTCGGCCAGCTTGTCCAGAAGTTTGCAATACGCTTCGTCCGCCATCTTGTAAACGCCCGGCTTCGTGGGCTCGCCTACATCGAAATTCATATCGGGCAAATCCAGGTGTTTCGACTGGGCCTCCTGGAGTTTGACAGTGTATTTTTGCAGCGAGATGTTGAAGCTGTTCATAAACAGCTTCTCGATCTCCGGCGTAGGCATGTGAAACGCGAGCGCTTGTAGGGGCCCTACTTTTGGCACGATCTTCAGCAGCAGCGCTAAAAAACGCTCCCACGTGTTCGGCCGTTTATACTGCTTGCCCCACTCCTTTTCGAAGCTCGATCGCCTCACGTGGTAGAGGAAGCGCCGGCGCGTGATGCCGGGCGACGACTTTTTAATCTCATCTTGCCGCTGCGCCCAAGCCACCCGGGTCGCAAGCGGAATGGTCTGGCTGATGGCGCGGCGGTAGGATCCGAGCGCGAGATCCAGATTCTTGAAAATATCGCTCAATTCGAGCGAATAGGTGTCTCGAAATGCCCGTTCGAGCAGCGGTTTTGAAACCGAGAAGCCGATGAAATCGTGATACGACGCCGGCGCGAAGCGCCCTTTGGCGATCTCTAGCACGTCGAAACCGAACTCCGTTTTTAAGTGCGCGGCGGGATTGTCTTCGTAGGTGACGCGATCGCCGAATTTATTGCGCAACTTCGGGTAGAGCATGGGGACGGCCCGATTGGTGGCCAGACGGTGTCCATTGTCGTCGGAAGCGTAATGCGATAGGGCGCCGAGCGCGAACGCATACTCGTTCAAGTCCTCGGATTCAGCCACCAGATTGGTGACAAAATCGCCGCTCCGAACGTAATGGGTGAGGTCGCTGAAGAACTTGTTCCCGTACGGGTAATAGCCCATGTCTTGAATGATCGAGCCGCCCAGAGCGTACGCGTGCGCCGCGCGCAGTTGATCCGGGCTGGCGCCGGGGAAACGCGCGAGAAGGATGGGCTTGATACGCACATCCCACAACGCGTCGACAATCGCTTCATGGGAGAACACCGAATACGATCGGGCAGGCACGCTGGCCAGCAAAACTGCGATGGCCGCGCAGACGCCTTTCATCACGCGCCTGAACATCGGTAGGCGGCTCCGGGTTGAGAGAACGTCATTGGATCTGTTTAATTGAATTGTATGAAACGGAGAAGCCGGCAACGCTGGTATTCTGGAGCCAATAATGGGCTTCAACATTGGGGACACCGTCGGTGATTACCGCGTGACTGGCATCCTCGGCGCCGGCGGCATGGGCACTGTCTATAAGGTGCAGCACCTTATTTCGGACCGCATAGAGGCGCTGAAGGTGTTACTGCCCAACCTCGAAGGAAACCCCGAGCTGGCGGAGCGTTTCCTCCGTGAAATCAAGTTGCAAGCCGCGCTATCCCATCCCGGCATCGCTGCTCTGCTAACCGCGTTCCGGGTCACAAATCAGTTATTGATGGTAATGGAGTACGTGGACGGCGAATCCCTCGATGTCCTCATGCGCCGCGGGCAACTCGAGCTTTGGACGGGCGTCGATCTGATGCGCCAGGTGCTAGCGGCGCTGGACTACGCGCATAAACAGAGCGTGATTCACCGCGATATCAAGCCGGCAAATATCATGGTGACGGCCAGTGGCGTTGTCAAGCTGATGGATTTCGGCATCGCCAGGCTGATCAACGATCACCGCATCACACAAACGGGAGTCGCTGTCGGGTCGCTCTATTACATGTCGCCGGAGCAGATCAAAGGTGGACAGATTGACGAGCGTTCGGACATCTACTCGGTAGGCATTACGCTTTATGAACTTGCCACGGGCGAGAGGCCGATCCAGGGCGACAGCTCCTATTCCGTGATGAGCGCGCATTTACAGCAGGTTCCGCGTTCGCCCGACCTCCTGAATCCACGGATACCGCCGGTGCTGGCTTTGGCAATCATGAAGGCCCTTCAGAAAGATCGATTGGAGCGGTATCAGACCGCGGGCGAGTTTGTCGCCACCCTCGACGATATCCGGAAGCGGCACGATCCTGCCTGGGCGACGAGTAACCGCGCGGCATCATATGTGTCAGCCGAAAGCTTACCCGCGCCGCCCCAGCGTCCTATCGCCCAGCAGCACGTGCGCCACGAACCGGACGCTCCGGCGTGGCCGACCCCGTATCCGCCCCTCGCCTCAAACGCCGTTACCCCGCGTACCCCGGCTTCTACCGCCACGCCGACGCCGGCATCGGGCAGTCCCCATGCCGGAACGATGCTGTTCGATCCGGATAGGCTGGAGCGTATAAAACGTGAACTCGCGGCGCATATTGGTCCGGTCGCCCGCCTGCTCGTCGACCGCACCGCGAAGAAGTCCACCAGTTGGAAGCAGCTTTACGACACGCTCGCGAAAGAAGTTCCCGAGGGGCCGGAGCGCGATCGTTTTTTGGCATCGCGATCGCGCATATAAACCGTATGAATGAATGGTCGCGAGGGCGGTGAAACCAGGGAAGCCAGGCGCGCGAGGCATGCATCGCTACAGCACAACAGCCAATTTTCGTGTTTCGCTATCACTCCGCCTCGTCGTTTGCTTCCAGCAACCGTAACGCCCGCACCAGGCTGCGCTGCATGCGATTGAACGACTGTCCAAGCACCGAAATCTCGTCGCGCCCCTTGACCGGCAATTCCTGAACATCCGTGTGTCCTTTGCTGATTTCATCCGCCATCCGCGACAGGCGCGCCACCGGACGGATGACGGTCACAATTAGAACGATATCGAGAATCAGCAACGTGAACACCGCGAGCACGGCTACGTAGAGGAGCAACGTTTTGATCGCCTTGTCCGCCATCGCGATGGGAACCGATTCTGGAACCGAAACAATCTGCGCGCCGACCGTGTCGTTCAAATGCCACCCGAAACCGTTGTCCGGGCCGTATTGCCGGACTACCGCGACGGGCGCTTTGGCAGCGGTGGCGTGGCACTCCAGGCAACTGGGGTCCGTAATGGTAATCGGCCTTGCCAGGAACAATGATGGGCCGGTTGGGGTGGCTCGTTCGCCCGAAAACTCTTTCAGATTGGGATGGTTCCGGAAGTTGTTGACGATGTCGGCCTCCCAATCGACCGCCCGATCCCGGGGATTTGTCGGGTTGAGCGTCGCTTCCTTGTATGAATAGTTCGGGTATCGCTTGTGGATGAATTGAAAGGCTTCGGTCGCCGCATAGGCTGGCACCGTTTGCGGCAGAAATTTCCGGCTTCTCTCCTCGGTTGGCAGAAGCAGAGGCTGGATTTGTTCCGAAGTGTAGTGCCGTGTGGCCAGCGTAGTCTCCATCATCAACTCCGCCTGGCGGACGACCTCATCGTGAGCCAGATTTTGCAGAAACCCATACGCCAGCCAGGCGGCCACTGCCAGACCGCTGCCAAAAACGATCAAAAATATCAGGTTGAACTTCGCAAGCAGCTTCATAGAGCGACACTCAAACGCTTCGGTTCAAAATAGAAGGAATCGATTTAGAGTATCGCAGCCGGACCTTGACGGTATCCCGCAAACAGGCGTGAACGGGCGCGGCCCGAAGGGCATCTACTTGAATATGACCAGGCGTGATGCAACGGGAACGGATGCCCCACGCGTCTGGATCGGCACGTCCGGATGGCACTACAAGCATTGGGTAGGGGCGTTCTACCCTCCGAAAACGCCGGCTGCGGGCATGCTCGACTATTACATCCAGTTTTTTGACACCGTTGAAATCAATAACAGCTTCTATCGTTTACCACCAGAGAGCGCGCTCGCGGATTGGCGCAACTCCACGCCGCCCGGGTTTCTGTTTGCGATGAAAGGCAGCCGCTTTTTGACTCACATGAAAAAACTCAAGGATGCGGAACAAGGCCTGGAGCGATTTCTGCAACGGGCTGAGATTTTGCGCGGCAAGCTCGGCCCGATTCTGTTTCAGTTGCCGCCGCAATGGGAAATCAACCGGCAGAGGCTCGAAGATTTCCTGCGAATACTCCCGACTCACCACCGTTACGCGTTCGAATTTCGTAACGCGTCCTGGAATACACCGTCCATTTACGACTTGCTTTCCACTTATCACGCCGGATACTGTATCTTTCATCTGGCCGGCGCACAGTCGCCAATCGAGATAACTGCGCCTTTCGCCTATCTCCGCTTACACGGACCTGGCGAAAAATATCAAGGCAGTTATTCAAACGCCGATCTTCATAACTGGGTGCGGCGGATTTCTAGGTGGACAAGCGCTGGTCTCGACGTTTATGTCTATTTCGACAATGACGACTCGGGGTACGCCGCTCAGAACGCTCTATCTTTGAAGCGTATGGTTTTGGCCTGACGCCGCCATGCCGGCCTGAAGCGCGAAGAGTCCCATCCGCTCCCCTAAATGACCGCCTGCTCCCCTAAATCACATTGCGCGTATGCGGCGGTCACTCCGATCGTGTCACGCTGCCGGCGCCATCACCGTCTCAAGCAACTCGATAATCATGCGGCGCAGAGGCCGTGAAAATGGCCGGCGGCTCAGTTGAACCAATCGGACGACTATCCGCAGGCTCTTTTCAGTCAGCAACCGCGTGCGGCGCTGTTCTTCGCTGCGGTCGTAAATCCAGAAAAGCAGCAGTGCCATCTGATATAGCCAGAGCAGGCTCGGAAGGTACGGAGCCAGGTCTTTCGGCACGGTCGTTTGCGTCTGCTCGAGCAGCCTCTGGAAATGCTGCTGATCGGCATGGCGCATGTGCCGGCTTTCGTAGCTGAACGGTGACAACGGATCGCGCGGGTCCGCCGCATGCGGAAACAGAGCGCCCAGGAACTTCCGGTTCGGCGAGAAATACTCAAACCGTACTTGGAGGAGCGAACGCAAGCCGCCTGCCAGGCCGCGAGCGTTCTCTACTGCGTCTTCCAGAAGCGGCTTCAGTTGATCTTTGGCGACGTCGTAATACGCGAGGACAATCGCTTCTTTCGAGCCAAAGTAGTAATATGTCGCCCCGAGCGCAATGCCGCAGGCGCTGGCGATGTCGCGCATCGTGGTTTCTTCGAAGCCCCGCTGCCGGAAGAGTTCCAGGGCAACTTCCAGGATGCGGCTTCGGGTTTCGTCGGCTTTCCGCGTTTTCCGCAATACGGCGCCGGGCTCTCCATCGTTCATACGTGGCTTCGTCTCGAAAGTATCAAACTAAGATAGACCTATGACGAGACGCAAGTTGATTCTCGCCGTAGCCCTTCTGCCGGCCCTATGCTTTGCCGCCGGCGATCCCCGCGGCATTCATAACTTCCGGCAGGTGGACGATCATATCTATCGCGGCGGTCAGCCATCGCGCGACGGCATCCACGATCTCGCAAAACTCGGAGTGCGCTCTGTCGTCGATCTGCGAGGCGGCGGGAAACGATCCGCTGCGGAGAAGAAACAGGTCGAGGCGCTCGGAATGAAATACTACGCTATTCCGCTCCCGGCTCTCGATGCTCCTCAGAAGGAGGAGATCGCGAAGGTTCTTGGCCTGCTCAACGATTCTCAGAACTGGCCGGTGTTTATCCATTGCCAGCATGGCCGCGACCGCACCGGCACCGTGGTCGCCTGCTATCGGATCGGCCACGATAACTGGAACAACCAACGCGCGCTTAAAGAGGCTGCCTATGATGGTTTGAGCCGCTTCGAAAGGGGCATGCGCGCCTTCATCCTTCAATATCGGCCCTCTGGCGAAACTCCGAAAGCCGTTGCGCTGGCGAAGCCCAAAAGCATTCAGTAATTTGCCATCGGTCCGGCTTGCGGCGGATGTTATTCTGAAAGCGCACTCCCCTCCGCAGATGGATTTTCTAGAAGGTCTGAATCCCCAGCAAAAAGAAGCCGTTGCGCATGTCGAAGGGCCCATGTTGCTGCTTGCCGGAGCGGGAAGCGGAAAAACCCGTGTCATCACAAACCGCATTGCTCACCTGATTTCCACGCATCATGTGCCGGGCCCCGCGGTGCTCGCTGTCACGTTCACGAACAAGGCCGCTGAAGAGATGCGGTCGCGCGTGGGCAACTTGCTTGGCACGGCGACGGCAATCGGCACGCCCCTGGTTTCAACTTTTCACTCATTCTGCGTACGAGTGCTGCGTCGCGATGGCGATTCGCTCGCCGAGATACGCCCGGGTTTCACACGCCAGTTCACCATCTACGATGACGACGACCAGATCGCGCTGCTGAAATCGATCTATCGTAATCTTGGTATCGACGATAAGACCATTCAGTTCCGCGCGATGCTATCGCGAATCAGTCATGGCAAGAGCCATAACGAGACGCCGCTCGACTGGTATAAACAGGCGACCGATCCCAAGGCGACGCGGATGGCCAAGATCTACGAGCAGTATGAAGAGCGGCTGCTGCAGGCAAACGCGTTCGATTTCGACGATCTGTTGCTCGAATCCGTCCGCCTGCTGAAGCACGACGAGTTATTGCGCCAGCGCTACAATCGCCAGTTCGAATTCGTCATGATCGACGAATACCAGGACACGAATCGTAGCCAGTATGAGTTGATGCTTCTGTTGACCCACGTGCGCAAGAACGTGTGTGTGGTCGGTGATGAAGACCAGTCGATCTATGGATGGCGCGGCGCCGACATTCGCAACATTCTGGATTTCGAGAAGGACTTCCCGAACGCCAAAGTCATTCGCCTGGAGCAGAACTACCGTTCGACCAAGAACATTCTCGAAGCGGCCAGCGCCCTTGTCGCCAATAACAAAGAACGCAAGGGGAAATGGCTTTGGACGGATTCGGGAGCCGGATCGAAGATCGGGTTCTACGAAGCTCCGGACGGTGAAAACGAAGCGCTGTATATAGCCGATACGATTGAAAAGATTCTTTCGGCTCACCCGAACGAGCAGGTCGCAGTCCTGTACCGCACGAATTTCCAATCCCGCCAGATTGAAGAAGCGCTGCGCCGGTATGGCCGGAAGTACCTGGTCGTCGGAGGGTTCAGTTTCTATCAGCGGTCTGAAGTCAAAGACCTACTAGCTTATTTGAAAGTGTTGCTGAGTCCTGCCGACTCCATCGGATTGCTGCGCATCGTCAATACGCCGGCCAGGGGCATCGGCAAGAGCACGGTGGAACAGATCGAGCAATACGCGCTCGGAAGAAACCTTCCGTTGTGGCCAGCCATTCAGCGCATGATTGAAGAACGAGCGTTTGCCGCGCGCGCCGAATCCGCTCTCAAATCGTTCGTCCAGACAATCGAGGAGTTGCGCCAGATGGCCGCCAGTGCACCGATTCCGGACGTGCTTCGCGCGATTCTGCAGAAAACCGGCTACGAGGAGATGCTGAAAACAGACAAATCTCCGGATGCCGAGTCCCGGCTGGCGAACCTCGAAGAACTGATCAACGCGGCGGTGGAAGCGGCCGAGCGAGGCGAAACGGCTTCGGAATTTTTAGACCATGCGGCGCTCGTCTCCGACAGCGATCAGGTGGATGAACGCGCTCCCGTTTCCCTGCTGACCATCCACAATGCCAAGGGACTGGAATTCCCGAACGTGTTCCTGGCTGGCATGGAGGAAGGGCTTTTCCCGCATAGCCGGTCGCTTAACTCGGAAACCGGAATGGAGGAGGAGCGTCGGCTTTGCTATGTCGGGATGACGCGTGCGGAAAAGCGGCTCTATTTGACGTGGGCGCGGTACCGCCGCCGATTTGGCAACGGCCAGCCCGAAGCCACCATTAAGTCGCGATTCATTGCCGAGGTCCCGCCGAGTCTCTGCGAACGCCTTTCTCCTTATCGCGAGATGCAGGTCGATGAAGTCGATCTGTTCTCGGAGCAGTACGACGTTCGCGAATCCGTTAAGCGCAATCTATACACCGGCCGCACCTTCAATTCGCTCGACAATATCGCGCAATTCTTTGCGGAACGCGGCATGTCCGTGCCGTCTGGCATTGCGCGGGCGCAAGAGGCAAAATCGGCTCCGACGCCCCCTGCCCCGAAAGCCGGTGTGCGTGTTTTGCCAGCCGTTGTGCCGCCGGTGAGCCGCCCGGCCGCAACCCAAACCCAGAATCGGCCTGCTTCCGTCACGCCCATTCGGCCGCCGGCGCCGAAATCCTCCCCGAAATTCCGGAGCGGCAAATTCGGCGCCGGTAGCACCGTCCAGCATCCAAAATATGGCCGGGGAGTCGTGATGCGCCGCGAAGGCGAAGGCGAGGATGCGAAACTAACTATAAGTTTTCCCGGATACGGGTTGAAGAAGATCATAGAAAAGTACGCAGGAATCAAAGTCGAAGAATGAACACAAAACACGTCGCCGATAAAGCAGAACGCAAGAAGGTGAAAAGAGACGCCCGCAAGAAGGCGGCGCCCAAGGCGAAACGCGCCTCCGGTGTGGCGCGCGGCTCGATGAAGAAAAAGGTGCGGAAGCTCGTCAAGGGACAGCGTAAGCGGTAAACAAAATCAAAGAGGCGCGGATGGCCGGTCGTGCGGCAAGGGCGAATGAGCGTATCCCCCCGTCGCATCGACCGGCCTGTCTATTTGCCCTGTACTCCCGTATACTGGCGCATGATGTCTCGCACCCAGGGACCCTCGCCCTCTGAATGTCACAACTTCTGAAGACGAAGAGCATCGAGTCGCTCATTCATGAATCTGAATGTGGTGACAAGCGGCTGAAGCGTTCTCTAGGCCCGTGGAGTTTGATCGCGTTCGGCGTCGGCGCCGTGATTGGCTCGGGGATTTTCACGCTGACCGGCACAGCCGCCGTCGGGTCGATGTACATCTCGCATTCGATCTTCGAGGCGCCTGTTCTCGATCTGCTTCTGCACGGATCGAAGGCCGCATCGGGTATAGGGCGGCCCGGCGCCGGGCCCGGCATCACGCTGTCGTTTATTTTGGTGGCGATCGTCTGCGGATTCGCGGCGCTGTGCTACGCGGAGTTGGCGTCCATGATCCCGATCGCCGGCAGCGCCTACACCTATGCCTACACGACGCTCGGCGAGATATTCGCCTGGATCATCGGATGGGACCTGATTCTCGAATATGCCGTCTCAAATATGTCGGTCGCGGTGGGCTTTTCTGCCTACTTCAACGACATCTGTGACTTTCTTTTTCACGCACATCTGCCGGATTCATTGTCGAATCCGGCCATGATCGAATTGCATCGCACGGGCGCCGTTTTCAACGTGCCCGCCTTTCTCGTGGTCATGGTGCTGACCTGGGTTCTTGTTCGCGGCGTTCGGGAAAGCGCGGGAGCGAACAACATAATGGTGGTGATTAAGATCGCGGCGGTGCTCGTGTTTGTGTTTGGCGCGGCGCACGCGATCAAACCGGAGCACTGGCGGCCCTTCATGCCCAACGGCTTTTCAGGCGTGCTCACCGGCGCCGCCATCGTGTTTTTTACTTACATCGGTTTTGATTCCGTGTCGTGCGCCGCGGAGGAAACTAAAAATCCGCAGCGCGACATGCCGATCGGGATCATCGGCACGCTAATCGTCTGCGGGATTTTATATGCATCGGTCGCGCTGGTGCTGACCGGCATTGTCAATTGGAAAACGCTGAACAACGCGGCCCCCGTCGCTAATGCATTAAAAGCAATCGGTCTGAACAACCTCCGGTTCGTGGTGACTACCGGCGCGCTGCTCGGCATGTTATCGTCGCTGCTCGTCTACCAATATGGACAGGCGCGCATCTGGTTCGCTATGTCTCGCGACCGGCTGCTTCCCGATCTGTTTTCGAGCGTCCATAAACGCTTTCAGACACCGCACGTCAGTACATGGATCGCGGGCTTTTTTGTCGCGCTGCCGGCAGGGATCTGGGACATCGGCACCTTTGCCGAGCTTGCCAATATCGGCACTTTGTTTGCTTTTATTCTGGTTGCTTTTGGCGTCATTGTTCTGCGGCGGACGCAACCGGACCGCGCGCGCGGTTTCCGCGTGCCCTGGGTCCCGCTTACGCCGGTCCTGTCAATCGTCTCCTGCGGCATTTTGATGTTGAGTCTTCCACTCCAGACGTTTCTTCGGTTTGTCGCATGGCTCCTCGTCGGATTGGTAATTTATTTCTGTTACAGCAGTAAACGCAGTCCTCTTCGCATCGAAGAATCCGTCGGAAAGTGAATCTTATGCGCCCCAGGAAGGCCACGCTTCAATACGTGCTGTTACTGGTGCTGCTGGTGTGGAGCGCGGGCGTGAGCGTTACGGTTGCGGTATTCGAAATCTATCAGCGAGCGGCCACTAAGGATACGGAGAGGCCGTTTGCGTTCCATGGCAGAACGCTCGATCTTGCCTTCGTGAATGAATCCGGCAGAGCTGCCGGGCTCCACCGTGGCGATGAAATCGTGACGGTCAATGGCGAGCGCATAACCGGATACGAGCAGCTTGATCGGCTTCGCATGCAGTGGCGCCCCGGCGAAATCGTTCGAATTGGAGTTCTTCGCAAGGAAAAAGGACAACCGCCTAAAGCCATGGACATGGCGCTCGCGGTAAGCCGCGTAAGCAGGCCGGCTATCGATTGGACAACCGCTATCTCCCTTTTTGCGGTGCTGCCGTTGATCTCCCTGGCAATCGGTTTCTTCGTTGCATTCACACGTCCTCGCGATCTCCTGGCGTGGCTGACCATGGCCCTGCTTGCCTCGTTCGGCCAGATTGCCCAGGATAGCTTTTTCGCGTTGAGTTCTCCCATTCGCGAGATCGTGATGGTTTACCGGGCGTTTTTTAACGCAACGTGGCCTTTGTGGGTGATGTTATTCGGCTTGTATTTTCCCGAGCCGTTCGATTTTCTACGGCGCAGACGATGGATTCCCTGGCTTTTGTCCATTCCGTTTGTCTGCCTGCTTGCGCTATCCGTCTATATCGAATTCTATGTAGGCCATAACATTGCCCGAATCAGGCCGCTTGTCGAGTCCACGCTGTGGATTGAAAGACCGGCGACCGTATTCGCCATTCTATGTGCCTTCAGCTTCTTCGCGAGTATCGCGATTAAGCTGGCGCAGGAGCGGCATCCCGATGCTCGCAGGCGCCTGCAATGGCTCCTGACCGGCTGCGGCGTCGGATTGACGCCAGTGCTCGTGCTCGCCCTCTGCCAGAGCGTTTTGAATGTCAGGCTCCCGCTATGGTTCATTGTTTCGGCGCTGCTGCTGATTGTTCTCTTTCCACTTACGTTGGGGTACGTGATTGTTGTCCAGCGGGCCATGAATGTACGAGTTGCCCTCCGGATAGGCGTGCAGTACACGTTGGCGCGGCGCGGCATCACCGTTGTGCGCATCTGTCTGGCGGGGCTGATTATCTTTTTTATGTACCGGCTTGCCAGGAGCGCTGGAAACGCCATCTCGGCGGATATCGTGATCGGTGTTTGCATCGCGCTGCTCTTCCTTTTGCGCAAGGCAGGCCAGTCCGTGATCGGTTGGACGGACCGGCGTTTTTTCCGCGAAGCTTACGACACCGAAGTGATTTTGACGGAGCTCAGCCAGAACGTCGCCGGCATCCGCGATATGAAAACGCTCCTCGAAACCGTGTCGCGCCAGATTTCGGATTCTCTGCACGTTCCGCGCGTGGCCGTGCTGCTCGATTCCTCCGAGAGCTTTCGTCCGGCGTATTCGCTTGGGTACAATCCGGTTCCATCGATTGAGCTGAAGCCGGAAGGGACCGCCGTTCAGGTGCTGAAGGAGACGCGCCAACCCTCGCGGGTTTATCTCGACGACGAGAACTCGTGGACCCAGCGAACGCCGGAAGAAGAGCGCGAGATTCTGCGCATCCTCGATTCACAACTGTTGTTGCCCTTGGCTCTGAAGGATCGGCTGCTCGGAATCATCAGCCTTGGGCCGAAGCTTTCCGAAGAGCCCTATTCGGCGGACGACTTGCGGCTTCTGCATGCTGTCGCATCGCAAACGGGGCTGGCTCTCGAAAACGCGCGCCTCACCGAGAGCATTAAAGTAGAAGTGGCGCGGCGCGAGCGCATCAATCGCGAACTCGAGATTGCGCGCGAAGTGCAGCAAAGGCTGTTTCCGCAGCATCTTCCGGCGGTGGAGGGTTTGGACCTTGCCGCCTATTGCCGTCCGCAGCAAGGTGTCGGCGGAGATTACTACGACTTTTTGCGCCTGGAGGAGGGAGGCTGTATTGGGATCGCCATCGGAGACGTCTCGGGGAAGGGAATCGGCGCGGCGCTGACGATGGCGACGCTGCAAGCGTCGCTGCGAGGCAGGACCATTAGCCAGTCGGAAAGCCTTGCCGAAATGATCGGTCTGATCAACAGGCTGGTGTATGATGCTTCGGCATCGAACCGGTACGCGACGTTCTTTTACGCCCAGTATTACCCGAAGACGCGTTTGCTGCGCTATGTAAACGCCGGCCACAATGCCCCAATTCTCTGCCGCTTCACGGGCGTGCGGCCCACCAACGCTGATGAAGAGGTGCGGTTGCCTGCACCGAACCGCGACCGTGAGGGAGCGGACGCTTTACTGGACATCTTCAACGAAAATGTCCACAAGATTTTGCGCCTGGAAGAAGGCGGCACTGTCATCGGACTGTTTCCGGACTGGATTTACAACGAGGGGTCCGTGCAACTCGAACCTGGCGACACGCTGGTCGCATTTACCGACGGAATCAGCGAGGCGATGAACGAACGGGAAGAGGAGTGGGATGAAGATCGCCTGATCGCCGCGATATGCGAATCTCACAACCGCACAGCGGCGGACACAATTGCGCACATTCTGGATCGCGTTGATGCTTTCACCGGCGGCGCCAGGCAGCATGACGACATGACCCTCATCGTGGTTCGGGTTCAGTAGCGGATGCGGCCCGAGGTCTCGGTCGTCATCTCCACCTACAATCGCGCCGATAGCCTGCTGGCCGCCGTGAGCAGCGTACTGGTGCAAGATCCGGCGCCTGCTTACGAGCTGATCGTCGTCGATAACAATTGCGCCGACGAAACTGCCGAACGAATTCAACAACTGGCGCGGCGAGACGAGCGTCTGAGGTATGTATTTGAGCCGCGGCAGGGCGTTTCGCACGGCCGCAATGCCGGAGTCGCCGCGGCTCGGGGGTCCATCATTGCGTTCACCGACGACGATGTTTCCGTCGAAAGCAATTGGATCGCGGAGATCAGGAAGGCGTTCGAGGCCAAGCCGGACCATGGCTGTATTGGAGGAAGAGTTCTGCCACGATGGCCGTCTCCCCCGCCTTCCTGGCTGAAAGAGAGGCATTGGGCGCCGCTTGCGCTGCTCGACTACGGGCAGGAACAGACGATTGACGCCGCGAACCGCCGCTGTTTGATCACGGCGAACATGGCCGTCCGAAGAGAGGTATTCGATCGGATTGGTTACTTCCGCGCGGCGCTTCAAAAAACGGCCGCATCTGTCTGCTCCATGGAAGACCGGGATCTGCAGGAGAGAT
Organism: Bryobacterales bacterium KBS 96; assembly: GCA_000381625.1. Taxonomy (GTDB): domain Bacteria; phylum Acidobacteriota; class Terriglobia; order Bryobacterales; family Bryobacteraceae; genus KBS-96. The sequence goes on along the minus strand of KB906767.1, from coordinate 1,160,897 downwards.
ACTGGCGGGCGGGCGGGCGCTGCTGGTTTAATCCGCGCATGATCGTTTACGCCGCCGTGCAGCCGGAGCGGCTTACCAAGAGCTATCACCGGCGCTGGCGTTTCCAGCACGGCGAGTTGCACGCGATGATGCGAGATCCGGAACTGGAAGCTTCAAAATTCCGGCTGTTCGGCCTGCCCGGTCACATCGTGCGCCGCGCGGCTACGGCATCGTTGCGGGCGGGCGCTCTCTCTCTGATCGGAAATCGCGATAAGGCTTTCGACAGCGAGGCGGAAATGTGTTTCTATGCCGGATTCATTCGCGGGCGCATCGCCGCTCGTTTCAGGGAAACAGCGCTTTCTTTATGAGGGCCATCTGGCCCGCGTGATAGAGATTGTGTTGCGTTACGCCGGATAGCAGATGATACAGATTGTAGGTGCGGCCGGGCGTCGTCTCTTCCAACTGACTGTCGTCTAATCGTTCGGCGGCTTCTTTAAGGGCGACCACCGCTCCTCCCATTCGCTCCAGGACTTTCTGCCAGGCGGCATTGCTGGTGTCTTCAATGGGAGGCCAGCTCAGCGAATCGGGGCCGTCCGGGAGTGGCGTTCCGTTGAGCGCGCTTGCGGCAAGCTCGTTCCAGCAGGTGACATGAAGCACGAGTTCCCAAATATTATGCGTCTGAGGAGCAACTCGCGGCAGCGCGTGTTCGGCGGTCATGCCGTCGAGAATGTCTTGCAGCGACGGACCGTGCCATGCCTCTCCGAAGCAGGAACGGCGGAGCTGGTCGGCTAAACGGGTAACTTCGGACATCTGCGCTCCTCCCAAAGATTATGCAACGAAAGCTTCGAGGCAATCTTGTGGATGAGTCGTAGGAAATAGAACGTTAGCGATCTGCCGGCCGTAATCTCTCGATCAACTTCCTGGACAACATGGGGGGGGCGGAGAGAGATGGTCTGAAGTGGGTTATGGCGAGCCAGAGAAATAGTACAGAGCAAGTCCGTCGACCGCTTTGTGCTGTTGGGCGTGGAGGAAACAAAACCCGTTCGCGGCCGTTGGAATGGAAACTCGTCATTCCTATACTGGAAGCAGGAGCATGCCTGTTCCAGCTACTCTGATCTTCCTGCGGCATGCTGCAATTGAATGCAGCAGCAACGGTAAGTCGCTGCTCTGCGGGTCCTTTGACGCCCCGCTCAGCGCGGCTGGACAACTCCAGGTGGAACGTGTCCGTCGGCGGCTGCAAACCGAGCCTCCAATCGACAGGCTCTATTCGAGTCCGCTCCGGCGGAGCCTCGCGACGGCCGAGGCCGCGCCGGATTCTCTGCTTCACTCCCTGTGTCTACTGAAGGCTCTCGCCGAAATTGATTGCGGCGCCGTGGAGGGTATGCCCCTCGACGATGTGCAACAGCGATATCCGGAATATTGGCGCAGGAACGAAGCTCAAGAAGATGAGATGTTCTGCTGGCCGGGAGGAGAAACCTACGGCGAGTTCCGGACACGCGTGCGGCGCGCCATTACGAGCATTGCTCAACTCCATTTGGGAAGGCGCGTGCTGATTGTGACACATGCCGGCGTGATCAACCAGGTTCTCGGAACGATTTCAGGGCAGAGCGCCGCCTGTTGGAAGAATTTCCGCCCTGGATATGCAAGCCTGACGCAAGTTGCCTGGGAGAACGGGCACGGTTCGATCGAGCGGTTTGACGACTGCAGCCATCTTTAGCGCCGCCCCTCTTTCGCACAGGCCCCTCCCGGAAGCACGTGTCGGCGCGGCGGATGAGGCGAAGCCAATCGGCCGCCGCCCGGTGGCTATCGTCCTTGGCGCGCCGTGAAGTTTTCGGATCTTCGAGAATAGCCAGATGGTAGTGAAGCGCGCCGGAAAGCGCATTCGACGCTCCCGCGAGCGAGCAGGCATCGCGGAAATCGCGCGAAAGCGCCGCCGGAAGCCCGCGAGCAAGCAGATACCTCCGCAGGAGGCTATCGTGTCTGCGCTTTGCCTCCGGCTCCCAGAAGGAAACCGAGTGAACCCACGAACAGACGTCTTCCAGCGCCGAACCTATTCTGGCCCGGCTCCAATCGAGCAGAAGTGCGTTGCCGCGCGTCAAGACCACATTTCCAGGATGAGCGTCTCCGTGCAGCAGCGTGGTCCCGGCGAACGCCAGTAATTGGCCGCGCAGCCGCGGAAGAGCCTCTGTGATGCGCGCCAGTGCGGCTGTCGCCGGACGCCCGGCCGGGCTTTTCCGTTGAAAGGACATCCGATTGTATGCTTCGAGCGTCGCGTACGCCGACTCGCGAAGTTCCGCTTCATAATCCCATTCGGCCAGTGCGGCCTCCACCGGTTCTGCGCTTGCGCCGTGCAGACTCGCCAATTGCTCGATCACCAGGGCCAACGAATCGAAATTACGCCATGGCCACCGGCTTTGTCCCGCAACCCACTCCAGGAATATGTGTTCCTGGTCTTGGCCTGCGTGCCACCCGAGCAATGCTGGAGCCATGCGCTGGCGCGCTGTCCGCTCCAGTAGCTGGTAGACGTGCAACTCACGCGTGCTCGCTCCCAATAAAGGCTTGGCGACGAATGAGCCGACCCGCGCGCCCTGTCTGCGTACGTCGGCCCGCATGATTCCAGGAGATTCCAGGCCGCCGCGCAGCGGAACCATTTTGACCTGAATGCCGGGTCCGAACTGCTCATTCGCAAACTGAGTGACAACACAATCAAATAGCATCGACGTGTCATGGTAGCAAGCTTGCGGAGTGCGTGCGAGTCTCTGCTTTCGAAAGCGTTGCCGATGCTAAAAACCGCTCAGATACATTGCTGTTCAATTTGGTGCAAATGCCGGTTCCGAGCCGAAGCGTAAGGCGCCAATCGCGAAGCTCGATTGAATCAAGTGAGTCGTCCCGGTTTCTTCCCGGGTCCTTAGCACGGCTGTTTGTAAATACGAAAAACGCGTATTGCGGCAGAGAGACTCCCTGTAGGTCGTGGCATCTCGGAACTGAGCAGCGCGCGCCAGAAAGCGGTTTTGAGCGGCTCTTCGATGCCTGCTGAATCTACGAACAACTCTACTTAGGGACTCTGCTCAATTTCTGCGCTTTCTGTCACCGTGCTTAGCTTTAAGTAAGTGGAATTGGCCATCGTCTGCCAGCCACCAGAATCGGATGAAGAAGTCCGGTTGCCTGCACTGAACCGCGATCGTGAGGAAGCGGATGTCTTCAACCGAGTGGGCCACCAACCAAAGGTGACGAAGAAGTCCGGCTGCCTGCACCGAACCGCGACCGTGAGGGAGCGGACGTCTTCAATCCCGAAGTTCCCCGGAACTTCGCTGTGTAGATAGACACGATGCGAGGAATAACCGTAACACGATCCAACAAGACTTGTACGTAAGTGCATTTCCAAGCATACTCAGTACGGCATAATCACGCGGCGCGATTGACGGAGTGGCAATCCGCGAAGAGATGCACTGCGCGCCGTGTACAGAGTAATGAATTATACAGAGTAACTAAGTTGCCGGAGAAGAGGATGCAGATGTCTCTGCTATCCAGGCGGGGCGGTGTTATCGTGCACCGCCATTGTTTGAGTATCTTGCGTTCCTCGTAAGCGTCAAGCTGCTAGTAAGCGCGGCGCCATGGAAATGCCGGGCTGAAACCCGTCTAATTCACCCGATATTACGATACTGGCGGGGTAGATCACTGTATGGGAGCCGGACCACACTGCCCAGTTAAACGCGTCTTCGTGCAAGATCCGGAATCCGATTCCGATGCCAAGAAGGAAGCTAAACTGACATAACTAAGTTTTTGTAACTTATTACTTAAGGCTATCTCTACAGAACATACCGGGACGGCTGCTTCTTAACGAGATTTATTCGCCGGCAACCAACTCAAATTGAAGGGGGAGTAGAAATGACAAAGCGTCGCATTCTCGGCTCGATGCTGCCAAACATGGCGGCGTTGGCGCTGTCTATCGGTCTGATCTCGCAGCCAGGTTTCGGCCAACAACTGCCGTGGATGGACACGGGACTTACGGCGCAGGTACGCACCGAACTGCTGCTCCGCGCGATGACCCTGGACGATAAGATCGAGCAGATTGCAGTCCTTCCGTCTCCCAACACGGAATTGCCGGGTTGCGGATTCACAGCCCTCGGACGCCATATTGAGGGCATTCCCAAGCTCCTATCCCGACGTTCCGGGAGATTAACGGCGGCAACGGCGTTAGGGGTGGCGACTGCGTTCCTGAGCCGACCGCAACCGGTTTTCCGTCCGGCACAATGGGAGCTGCAACGTTCAACCGCGCGCTCAACTTCGCCTGGGGCGCAGTCTTAGGCCAGGAATCTCGGAACTTCGCACACCAGGTGTTGCTCGGTCCCGGCCTCAATCTGATCCGCCATCCCTACACGGGACGAGCCCAGGAGTACATGTCGGAGGACCCGTACCTGGCTGGCGTGATCACGACGCAGGTGGTGAAGGGCATCCAATCTCGCGGCACCCACGCAATGATCAAGCACTTCGCGGCCAACGACGACGAGGGGGGCCAACTCGAGCGATGGACAAGGCGGTCAGAGTTCCGAGTCGAGCCATGCATGAGCCGTATCTGCTGCCGTTCGAGATGGCGATCAGGAATGGTGACGCCGCATCGTTGATGTGCGCGTACCCCGACGTCAACTTCGAGTGGGCGTGTCAGAACCAGGATCTGCTGGTCCAGACTTTGCGGCAGCGGTGGGGGTTCGACGGCTACGTGGAGAGCGACCGGCGAGCCCTCCACAGCACGGTGGGGTCAATCATCGGTCGTGTGTCGATCGAACTCGACGCGAAGCCCAAGTTTTATTCGGCCGACAACGTCATGGCCGCTCTCGCGTCGAGGGAGATCGCCGAGGCTGACATCGACGAGTTGCTCAGACCGCGGTACTTGAAGATGTTTGAATTCGGTTACTTGGACAATCCCTACAACCGATTCCTGCCCACCGACTTTGCGGCGGACGCCGCGGTGGCACGGCGAGCGGCCGAAGAGGGCATCGTCCTGCTCAAGAACGATCGTAATTTCCTGCCGCTAGGGAACGACATCAGGTCCGTCGCGCTCATCGGCGCCGAATGGTTCGCGGGCATGGCTACGCTTCCGCCTCGTAACGGGAACCCGGCGGAACTCACTACGGTCGTTTCGCCCCCGTCATTCACGGTCACCCCGCAGCAGGGGCTAAGGAACGCGCTCGCGAAGATCGGCGCCACTGCGATGGTGACGTACAACGACGGCTCCGATATCCGCAGCGCTGTTGCTCTTGCCCGGCGGTCGGACGTTGCCATCGTCATGGTGGGCGACACGCCGCGCGAGACCAGAGACTTACCGACTCTCTCCCTGCCGGTGGTCCCCGCCAGGAACCCCAAGCAAGACCCGTGCATTCCTGAAGATGAGGAGGACTGCCCTTCGACTGGCGACGGTCCCGTTGTAACGGACCAGGAGGCGCTGGTCCCGGCAATCCTCGCAGCGAACCCGAATACTGTCGTTGTCCTGAAGACCTCGGGCATGGTGCTCATGCCGTGGCTGGACAAGGCGCCCGCACTTCTGGAGGCATGGTTTCCGGGCCAGGACGACGGTGATGCGGTGGCGAAAGTGCTGTTCGGCATCATCTCACCGTCGGGCAAGCTGCCGGTCACCTTTGGCAACACCGCACGGGAGGCGGGCTACGCCACCGAGGCCCAGTATCCCGGCGTGCGGGAGGACAATGGACAGCCCGGCGGTCCAGGAGTCACTGGGACACCCAGTGTCGACCAACTCGTCGGCCACTACACGGAGAACTTGCAGATGGGCTACCGGTGGTATGAGGCCAACAATGTGGAGCCGGTGTTCCCGTTTGGGTTCGGCCTGTCCTACACGACGTTCGAGTACAGCGGTCTCTCAGTAGTTCCCAGCGTAAACTCGGCGACGGGCCACGCCGTATTGACGGTCGAGTACACGATCACCAACACCGGTAGCAGGCGCGGCCGCGAGGCATCGCAGGTCTATCTCACATTGCCGCTCGTGGCGGGTGAGCCGTCCAAGCGGCTGGTCGGTTTCCACAAAGTCGATCTGATGCCGGGCGCGCCAGCCAGTCGGTCACCATCAACATCGACTCGGCGGCCCCCAATCATCCGCTATCGTACTTCCGGCCCAACCCGAAGGGGACTTGGGCTGATGGTAACTGGGTGATGCCCCCGGGCAGCTATACCGTCCACGTCGGAACCTCCTCTGCAGACACTCCGCTTGAGGCGACAGTGGACCTGAACGTCATGCCCCGCCCCTCCGGTTGCGGCTGTTTCCGAGAACAATCAACTTGCGCCGCACGCGCGGTCTCGTCGCCGCGGAGTTGACCGTCCCGGCGCGGTACAGTCTGTTGAACCTGAATATCACCAACGTCCGGTTCGAGGCGGCGCCTGCGCTGATAACGGCATTTTCTTCCGACGGAAGCACGATGGTCGCTATCTTCGACCGCAGCAGCCTGACGCACGTCGCGGCCGGTCAGAACGTCGTCGTGTCGCTCGCGGCCGATACCATCAAGGACGGCACTCCAGACAAGCTATGGGTAACGACGACTGCGACCGTTGTAAAGTAGGCGCCTGGCAGGAGCTTTTTCTGGGCTGCCGCAAGCGGACTGTGCGAACTTTTTTCTGTCCCGCCGGCTGCGGAGCAATTGGGAATTAAGCGTTCCTTCCCCGGACTTTGATGATCGTCGTGTCGATCTCACTATACCCGCGACACTCCGCAATCCGCTATCCAATCGTTTCGGAAAAAAGGGCGCCGACAGCGCCAAGCTCGTCTCTGTTCACCGTATGGCCCATGCGAGGATAGATGCGTTCATCGACCACAGCGCCCATCCGGCGGAATACCGCCGTCGACTCGTGTACACGCTTGAGAGGGATGTGTGCGTCGGTATCGCTGCACCCGATGAAAACCGGCGTTCCATCGAATTCGCCTGGGTAATTGCGGGGTGTGCCGGGAGGCCCGATTAGACCGCCGCTGAGGGCAACGACTGCCGCGTACCGCCGTGGGTGGCGCGCCGCAAACTCCAACGCCAAGCATGCGCCTTGAGAAAACCCCAGCAGCACAACTCTGTCAGATGACACGTCCTGCCGGTATAAATCCTGTAGCAGACCGGCGATCACGTGCAGCCCTGAGCTGATGCCCGGCTCATTCTGCTCGATCGGCGCAAGAAACGAATTCGGATACCACGTCCGTCCCGCCGCTTGTGGAGCGAGGTACGCCACGTCTGACACGCTGAACTCGCGCGAAAGTCCAAGGATGTCTTCGGCACTGGCGCCACGGCCGTGGAGAAGAATCGCGACAAGCCGCGCGTCGAATATTGTAGACCCAGCACGAAGCAGGGGCTGATGTGCGTGGGGGTCCTGATTCTTGCCTTGCATTGCAATTGCTTCCGCTCAATCGATCTGCTTGAGATTAGCGGCGATGCGCGCGCGATGGGGCTCGAGGAACGGCGGCAATACAAGCTGCTCGCCGAGCGTGGACGGATCCTCGTCGACAGCAAACCCCGGTCCATCCGTGGCGATCTCGAAGAGCACGCCATTCGGCTCGCGCACGTACAGACTGCGAAACCAATAGCGGTCGACCTTGCCGCTGTTCGGAATCCCGAATTCGATCAACCGGTCGGCCCAGGCGTCGTAGTCGGAATCGGGACTGCGGAATGCGACGTGATGGACGCCGCCGGCGCCCTGCTGGACAACCGGCAGGTCAGGTTGCACGGCGACATGCAGTTCCGCATGTGGCCCGCCGGCGCCCATTTCGAATACGTGTACGCGTGTCGCGGGATTGTCTGGATGTGGACAATCCCGTACCTGGCGCATGTTGAAAACGCGCGTGAGCAGGACGTCTGTCGGATTAAGCGTCGGCACGCTAATTACAATCGGCCCGATTCCTCGAATCTGCCACTCGCGTGGCACAGAGCTGCGATCCCATGCTGCCGGCGGGTCACCTTGCCCGGCATCGTCGACGAGGGCAAGGCGCTGTCCTTCGGGGTCCTCAAATAGAAGGGTCAGGCGGGCATCCTGCTCGAAGATGTCGCTGTGTTGCACGCGCTGCTCATCGAAACGGCGTGCCCACCAGTCCAGTGCTTCGCGCCCGTTGACACGCAGGCTGGTTCGGACGATGCTGCGCGTGCCCCGCCGCTCTCGCGGGACCGGCCAGTCGAAGAACGTGACGTCAGTGCCTGGGCTGCCTTTCGCGTCCGCGTAAAAGAGGTGATAGGCACTGACATCGTCTTGATTTACCGTCCGCTTGACCAGCCGCATGCCAAGCGTCTGGGTATAGAAACGGTGGTTCTCCCGGATTGCGGCGGAAATAGCCGTCAGATGGTGAATGCCAGTGAGTTCCACGAGTCCCTTCTTTTTATTACGGCCAGCATCCGGACATGCTGGCATCCTGGTTCGATGAGATGCGGCGTCGGTTCGATACGTCGGCTCACGGTGAAATGATCCGATAGTATCCGGAGATCGTCAAGTCAGCAGCGATAGCGGGAAGTGGAGAGGGCGCCGGCGCATTCACGGAGGCTGCGCGGCTGTTCGCACCGCGCTTTACATGGCCACTTGGAGCACCATACGTCTACCGGGAACATTGCAGGACTTTTATCGGCGCCTAGTGGCGGCCGGCAAGCGGGCTTTTCGCTCGTCTGTCGGCACCGAACCGCAACTGTAACGGAGCGGGCTTCTTCAGACGAACGGGCATCAATCATCAGTTTGGTCGATCTCCAGCACACGAGCCTCTTGCTACACTCCAGGTTTATGTTCACTGGAATCGAGCACTTTGCGATCGCCTCCCCAAACCCCCAGGCGCTCGCAGATTGGTACATCGGCACCCTGGCGTTCCGCCTGAGCCACGAGTATCAGGGCAACTACTTTGTTCGCGCGCAAAACGGGGTTCTTATCGAGATTATTCCCGCGCAGGGCAGCCGTCCCGATTCGGATATGAAGACTCCCGGTATGCGGCACATCGCAATTTCGGTTTCCGATTTCGATGGGGCGCATGCCAGTCTCAAGGCAAAGGGCGTTGAAATGGCTGGAGAACCCTATGAAAACCAGGGGAATCGTCTGGCGTTTTTCAAGGACCTCGACGGCAACCTCGTTCATCTCATTCAGCGAGACCGGCTTCTTCCCTGATCGTCTCTGTTGAGGCCGGTAGTTTCAGAGAGCCCCTCGCTTGTTCGAGCGCACATTCCGAGCATTTCAATACCGCGACTTCCGTGTGATGTGGATGGGGGCTTGCACCTCCAGCATCGGCACGTGGATGCAGTTGGTGGCGCAAGCCTGGCTGGTCTACCGCCTCTCCGACTCGGCCGTTTACCTCGGGCTCGATACCTTCTGCGGCCAGATTCCGATCTTCCTGTTTTCGCTCTTCGGCGGCGTCTATGCGGATCGCAAGAGCCGGCGCAACATTCTGATCGTCTCGCAATTCGTTCAGATGACCTGCGCCTTCACGCTAGCGGCGCTGGTCGCCACCGGAGTTGTTCAAGTCTGGCAAATTCTTTGCCTCTCGTTCATTGTTGGCACGGCGCAATCGTTTGGAGGTCCTGCGTATTCGGCGTTGATTCCGAGCTTGGTTGGCGAGGAAGACCTGCAAAATGCGATTGCCTTGAACTCCATTCAATTCAACGTCGCCCGCGTCCTGGGACCGGTGCTAGGCGGATTTGCGCTCGATCAACTAGGCGCGGATTGGTGCTTCGGCCTGAACGGCCTTTCGTTTCTCGCTGTTATCGGGTCCTTGCTGGCGATCCGCGTCGGTTACGCTCCTCCGAAAACAAAAGCATCGGTAATGGCGAGTATGAAAGAAGGTCTCGTCGCGGTTCGCACGCGCTCCGGCATGACCGGCCTCATCGCACTGGCGTTTTGGATTACTCTGCTGTCTTATCCGTTGACCACATTTCTTCCCGTCTTCGCCAAGGACATTTTTCACGGCGGCTCCATGACATTTACGATGATGCTGGCGACCTATGGGGGAGGCTCGGTAGCCGGCGCGCTGGTTGTGGCAAGCCGCAATCAGAAGGGCATGGCGAAAAACTCGCTGATTGTCATGGTTCTGCTGGGCGTGTTGATTGCCGCCTTCGCCCTGTCGCGAAACCTATTCTTCAGTATCGCGGTGCTCTTTGGAGCCGGCATCGCTCTCATCATTGTGTTTGCGGTGAACTCGTCACTGGTGCAGATCTATGTCACCGATGCTCTTCGCGGACGCGTGATGAGCGTTTACAACGTTGCGTTTCGTGGCGGCATGCCGATCGGGAGTTTGATTTGCGGATTTCTGATTAAACAAACCTCGGCTCCGGTCATCATCGCCGCCAACGGAGTGCTTCTGTGCTTCCTAGCCGCTTATTTCCTCTTCGTGGAGAAAAAAGTCGCGCGCCTGTAGAGGGAATTGCGTCCAAAAGATTGTGAATTCCTACAATGGTGGAAATTGCATGCGAACGACATTTCTTCTTTTAACTGCCGTGTTCTCGTTGATGCTGGCGGCTGCAACCGCGCCGAATATGGACGAACTGCGGCATGCGCGGGACCGCCAGGATCGCGCGGCGCTGGACCGGATGATTGCCCTATACGAACAGAATGCAAAGAGCGCCAGTACGCCGGATGCAAACTACCGACTGGCGCTAGCCTATTCGAGTGCGGCCGAGGTCGCCATCGAACAGCGAGACAAACACAAAGCCGAGCAGTATGCCGAATCGGGCATGGAGGCCGCGCAGAAAGCGGTAAACGCCAGCCCCAACAATGCCGAATATCATCGCATTCTTGGTCAGTTGTGCGGCCAGGTGATTCCGGCAAACCCGCTTTTCGGAGCGCTCAAATACGGCCAGTGCGCTCGCGACGAAATCAGCAAAGCCATTGAACTGAATAGTAAATCCGCCATGGCGTACGTAAGCCGCGGGGTCGGCAATTATTACCTCCCGGCGCAGTTCGGCGGTGGAGTGGAGTTAGCCCTGAAAGATTTCGATAAAGCAATTGCGCTCAATCCGAAGCTGGTGGACGCCTATCTATGGAAAGGAGTCGCGCTCCGGAAGGCCAACCGGAATGCCGAGGCGCATGCCGCCCTGGAAAAAGCCGTGCAACTCGATCCCGGTCGCGTCTGGGCGAAACAGCAATTGGACAAAACGCCGCCCCACTAAATGCTGCGCGCTCTCCTGGTGTGTTTCGGAATCGCGCTTTTTACCTGGCTGGGATTTCGGTCGTTTCCCGGACACACTTACCTGCAATCCGACACACAGATCTACCTGCCGATGCTCGAGCGGTTGGAGAGTCCTGGATTTCTATCGCGCGATCCCGTCGCCACGCGCCCCCATGTCTCGTTCACAGTCTACGACGAAGTAGCGCTTTCACTGCGCCATGTCACGCATTGGAGTTTTGAGGAAGCGCTAGTCTCGCAGCAGTTGCTATTCCGGGCCCTTGCCATGCTCGGCGTCTGTCTCATTGCTACATCGGCGGGCGTGCCGGCCGCATATGCGCTCCTGATCGCGGCGTTTTTGAACTTGGGCGCTTCGCTGTTGGGGCCCGCCGTCTTGCTGGTGGAGTATGAGCCCGTTCCGCGCGGCTTCGCTTTGGCGCTGATCCTCCTTGCCTTAGGGTTTCTCGCACACCGGCAGTCTTTGCTGGCTGGTTTAGCCGGCTGCCTCGCGTTTTTGTATCATCCGCCGGCAACCGCGCCGTTCTGGGGAATGGCGCTGCTCGCGTTCTTTGCCGATCGCCATTTACGCCGCCGGTGGAAACCGCTAATGGTGGCGCTGTTTATCGCTATTCTGCTGCTGGCGAACATGGCGCAGCTTCAACCTGAAGTGGTCGAGCCGCAAAACCTGTTCGGCCGCTTGAGCCATCGCATGATCGAATACCAGCACATCCGCACGCCATACTCCTGGGTGTCGCTCTGGGCCGGCGTCGATATCTGGCACTATCTCGTTATCTGGCTCTGCGGGCTCTGGGCCACGGCGCGCGTTTGGCCATTCCTCAACCGCGAGATGCGGTGGTTTTTTATTGGCATGCCTCTGGGTGGAATTTTTTGCGTACCACTTTCGTACCTTCTCCTTGAGCGCCTGCACCTGGCAATTGTTCCGGAGTTCCAGCCTGCCCGTGCCTTGGTTTACACCGTGGCGATTGTTTCCATAGCTTGCGCTATCGCGGCCGTGAAAGCAGGTATCGGCCGGCGATTTGCAGAATGCTTCGCCTGGTTTCTGGTGACAATTGCGATGCCGATCGATGTGCGCATACTCGACCTGTTCCGGTTGACGGATGCCATCCGCTTTCAGCGCTTCGCCGTCTGGTTTGGGCTGGCGGCTCTTGCCGCGCTGGCGATCCGTTACGTGAGAAGGCCGTGGCTGCGCATGGCTTCCTGGGGAGTGCCGGTGATCGCAATCTTCCTGATTCCCACGGCGGCGCACGTCGTGAATTATCGGACCGTTAATAAATTGCCCGTAACGCAGCTTGCGGATTGGGCAAAAGAGAACACTTGGGGCAGCTCCATGTTTCTATTTCCGGATGCGGGTCATTCGCCGGATCCGGGCATCTTCAGAGCTCTTTCGGAGCGCGCCCTGTACGTCGATTGGAAGAGCGGAAGCCAGATGAACTATTTCGAATCGTTCGGAGATGAATGGTATTCACGGTACCAACACACAATGAGCGGGCCGTTCACGGCGCGGCGGCTGGAGAATATGCTTTCGTTGCCGATCGATTATTACGTGCTGAAAAACGATCACAAACTGAAGGCTATCCGTCCAGTTTTTGAAAATGGTGAATTTGTTGTCTACGACGCGCAAGATCTAAGGAATTCCTCGACCTCGCTACGCATCGGTACGGACGGTTGAGCGCCCACTCGCGTGACGGAGATGGCGGCGGCGGCGTTTGCGAATCGCAGCGCGTCGGTGATATCCCGTCCTTCCGTTAGCGCAACGGCGAGTGACGCATTGAACACGTCGCCGGCGGCCGTGCTATCGACGGCAGTCACTGTAAATGCCGGCACGAAGAGTTCGTTCCCATTGCCCGAATAGAAACAGCCGCGATCCCCCATTTTGATCACAACGGCGCGGCTTCCCATCTGGCGAAGCGCCGCGGAAACCGAGCGTGCTTCCTCGCGCAAAAGCCGCGCAGCCGGCCGGTTCAGGAGCAGGCATGCTTCGGACTCGTTCGGGGTGAGGATATCGACCAGCGATAGTAAGCTCGTCGAAAGCGGCTGAGCGGGCGCGGGGTCCAGTATCGTGTGGACGCCGAGTTCCCGCGCAAGAGACAGAGCGGCTTCGACGGCGTCCAGCGGCGTCTCCAATTGAAATAACGCGTAGCTTGCGCCGGAGAACGCCGGACGCAATATCTCTGCGTCATTCGCGGACAGGGTGTGATTGGCGCCTGAGGCGACCACGATGGAGTTCTGGCCCTGCCGGTCCACCCAGATGAGCGCCACGCCGGTTGGCTGCGCCTGAGTGGCGGAAACACGGCTGACGTCAACGCCCGCCGCCGCCAGGCTTGCCTTCAAATGATCCGCGAACAAATCGTAACCGACGCGGCCGGCCATCGCGGCGTCCACGGCGCCCGATCCGATGCGGCCGGCCGCGCAGGCCTGGTTGGCCCCCTTCCCGCCCGGCAGCATCTGGAATCCGGAGCCAAGCGCGGTTTCGCCGGGTTCGGGAAGGTGCTCCACGCGGACAACAAAATCCATGTTCAGACTACCGAAAACAACGAGTTTGGGAAGCGGCTCTGTATTCATTCGTGGCGGAAATGCTCCAGCGGGAAATCCAGCGTATCACCGGCAATTAATTTCGATGCTGTAACGTGCGGATGTGCATCTGAGTGCGCGGCACAAATGTGGTGGACGAAAGCCTTGAAACGTTGCCGCCTTGCGTTAGCGAGCAGGTTACCAAAAACCCATAACCCGCGCATTCAGGCGCGACGGCTCCGAAACCGGTTTGCCTTCACTTCGTTTGTTAGTCTGTTCAATGTTTACTACACATCGCGCGAAACGCTTATGACTAGAAATTCTGTTGCCGCTGCCGCCGTGTTTGCCCTCGGCTTCTGCAGTACGGGCCTGTTTGCTCAATTGAATAAAGAACGCGGCAATGCGCCGGATAACGTGCCGCAAGTCACCTATTTCATCCATCAGCTCGGAACCGACCACGCTGAAGGAATCACCACCATAGATATGAACGGCGACGGGAAGCCCGACATCCTGAGCGGCGCCTATTGGTATGAGAATCCCGGCCCGCAAGGCGGCGAATGGAAGATGCATCAATATCGCACGGTAGATATCACCGACGAGTTCGTTTCCGATTGCGGCGAATGGGCGGTCGATGTGAATCACGACGGCGCTCCCGACGTGGTGACAGTGGGGTGGATGACCGACGGTCTTTTCTGGTACGAAAATCCGAAGAAGCTCGGCGCGACGTGGCAGAAGCATCTGATTGCGCATTCCGTTGAAACGGAGGGCGGCTGGATGGCCGACCTCAATGGCGACGGCAAGCCGGAACTGGCGCTCGCGCACTACGGACGCTCCGGCGTGATCTGGGTGGATTTCGCGGGATCGGAACCGAAAGTGCATCATGCGGGCGGGCACGATCAGGATGGTCACGGCATTGGCATGGCGGATATCGACGGCGATGGCAAGGTCGATCTGCTGACGCCGCACGGGTGGTTCAAGAATATCGATGCGAACGCAGACAAGTGGGAATGGCATGGCGATTGGGATCTTGAAGAAACCGGCTTCCCGATCGTCGGATATGACGTAAATAACGACGGCAAGATGGACCTGATCTATAGCCGCGGCCACAGCTACGGCGTCTATTGGCTGGAGCAGCAAGGCGATAGCGCGAACCGCAAGTGGGTGAAGCACACGATTGATGAATCGTTCTCGCAGGTGCATGTGTTGAAACTTGTCGATCTCGACGGAGATGGCCAGCCGGAGCTGCTTGCAGGCAAACGGTATCGCGGCCACAGTGGAAACGATCCGGGCTCGTACGATCCGCTGGTGATTTACTACTACAAGATCGACCGCAAGACAGGCGCGTTCACCCGGTATGCGATCTCGGTGAACGGAACAGCCGCGGCGGGAACGCAATTCATCACGGAAGATCTGGACGGCGACGGCGATCTGGATATTGCAACAGCCGGAAAAACCGGCGTGCATTTTTTCGAGAATCTGAAAATCAACAACGTTCCAAAGGCGCAGCGCGAGAAAGAACTGCTGCTCAATAACAAGAGCTGGCCGTTTCCAGGTGAAGGTAAAAACGCGAAGTGGCAGCACTAGGATGCCGGCGTCGGGATAGTAGCCCTGAACCTTTTAAAAGGGAAGGATAAGTATGGCTTGGTTGATTCTCATTGCCGCTGGTTTGTTGGAAATAGTGTGGGCGGTGGGCTTGAAATATACCCACGGGTTCACACGGCCCATGCCCACGGTGGTGACTATTATCGCAATGATAGCCAGCATGGGACTGCTTGGCCTCGCGGTACGCTCGCTGCCGATAGGAACAGCCTACGCGGTGTGGACTGGCATTGGCACGGTTGGAACGGTGCTCTTCGGGATTTTTGCGCTGAGTGAATCCGCATCGCCCCTGCGTCTCGTTTGCGTGTCGCTGATCGTCATCGGCATTATTGGATTGAAGGCGCTGACAACGACCTAAAGGAGGTCTGTGGAGTCGAGGCATGCCTCGTCCTTCCGGACTGTAAACGCCACATGACCATACGCGGCCTTGGACTCTGGCGCGTGAAACACCTGCGCGAATGGATACCACGCGACGGACCCGAACTGGGGTATTCACTTGCTCTTCGTAAACACTTAAATCTGCTGCGATCGTTTGACGCTCCGAAACGAATGCCGCCGTTGCAACTCCGGCGTTCGGGCGATCCGGTTTGCGTTCATTTCATGGCGGGTGAATCGCACTGGCATCTCACATGCTTTTGCATCCATTCGCTGTTAACCCATTCAAGTTTGAATCTGATTCCAATCCTGCATGACGACGGCACTCTGCGAGCCCATCAGTGGGACGAGATGCGCCGCATCATACCTCGGTTGCAGCGGGTCACCACGGAGCAGGCCGAGGCGCTGGTTGACGAGCATTTGCCATGTACTCGCTTTCCGGCTTTGCGGAAAATACGCGCTTGGCTGCCTCTGATGCGGAAAATTCTGGACGTGCATGCGGGCGGCAGCGGTACCGGGCTCTTTCTGGATTCGGACATTCTCTTCTATCGCGAACCAGTCTTCCTCGACCGCTGGCTCCGCGAGAGCCGGCAGCCCATCTATATGAAAGATTTTCAGGACTCCTACGGCTATTCGGCGGAAGTGCTGCGATCCGCGTTCGGAAAATCGATGCCGCCGCGAGTGAATACCGGCATCTCCGGCCTTTACTCGCCGTCCATCGACTGGGACCGGCTCGAGTACTGGGCGAGCCGCCTGCCTCCGGCCGAAGTGAATCATTTTGCGGAGCAGGCGCTTACCGCAATGCTGATGAGCGAATCCGACGGCCAGCCCGCTCCGCCGGAAGACTATGTAATTTCACCGGAACGCCAAGAAGTTCGCAATCCGCAGGCGGTCATGCACCATTATGTTGTGCCCAGCCGGACCTGGTATTACATCGATGCAATTCCGCAATTTATGAAGAAGGCAATCTCCAACTTTTGAGCGTTCTAACTGAGCCGCGACGGTTACGGAGCGGTTTGCCGTTTTCACGGCTCTATAACGAGCGCAGCAGAATTTCTTTCAATTCCTCGTTCGTCAGACCGATTGGGTTACCTTTCATGCTGCTGGCGCGCGCGGCGCCTGCGCACAACTCCGCCGCGTGCGAGTCTCGCACTCCGTATTTGCGAAGTCCGGGAATTAGCAGCCGCCGGCATAACTCGCTGAGCCAGCGGTAGAGTTCTCCAACGCCCGAGTGCGGATTTCCCGTCACTGTTTGGGCGATCGTTTCATACCGCCGCAATGCTTCGCCGCCGGGTTGTCTCTTTTGCAGCGCTTCGATGTTTACTCTAGTGGCATGCGGCAGCAGTGCGGCGCATACCGCTCCGTGCGGAGCCGTGAACATGCCTCCAATCGGGCCGGCGAAACCATGCACTGCGCCTAGTCCGGCGTTTGCTAGGGCCAGGCCGCTCAGCAGACTTGCGATCGCCATGTCGGTTCGTGCATCCATATCGCTTCCATCCTGAAAGGCGCGGAGGAGGGCTCGTGCCGCCCGAGGCAGTCCGTCGCGACAGAAGCTATCTGTCAGAGGATTCGCACGCACCGAAACATACGCTTCCATCAATTGCGTGAGTGCATCGAGACCGCTGGTCGCAGTGACTTGCGGCGGCAGGCAGCAAGTAAGCTCCGGATCGACAATCGCCGCACGGGCTAGTAGCAGCGGGCTACGAAGGCTGACTTTCAGCCGATGTTTCGGCGAGGCGAGAACAGCATTACGCGTGACTTCGGCTCCAGTGCCCGCCGTCGTCGGAATCGCGATCCAGGGCGCGGGCGGATGTTCGAGCGCGCGGCCGCGGCCGATCACTTCGAGGTAGTCGAGAGGATCGGATCGATTCGTGAGGAACGCGGCGATCGCTTTTCCCGCGTCAATCGCGCTACCGCCTCCCAAGGCAATTACCACATCGCAGCCGGCATCGGAGGCAAGTTGCGCTGCGTGCGACGCAGCGGGCACGGTTGGCTCGCCTTCGATCCGCACAACGACCCCCTGCAGCCCGGAATCGGCAAGACTCTTTTCGAAATCCGCCGTGCGCTCGCCGGATTTGCCGGTCACCAGCAACGCGCGCGATCCCATTTGCCTTGCCGCCGGAATTGCTTCCGTAACAAGTCCGCGGCCGAATACAATGCGTCCAGCGGTTGCAAATTCGAACGGCGCCGCGGGCATTACGCGCCGGCCTGTGGGAACACGGGATGAAATTTTACGCTGGTTCGCGGGGCCGTCATCATTTCGGCTACGGCATCGCGCCATTTCGCGTAATGTGCAGTGTCCTTATGCCGCGCCGGCGCCTCGGGCGTGCGATATGCCTCAATCAGAACAAAATGTGTGGGATCGTCGACCTGCTGCACGACATCGAATTGCGCAACTCCGGGCTCTTGCACGCTCGCTTGGGCATTCTCAATGGCCGCCTGCCGGAAGGCATCGACATACTCGGGCTTAACTTGAACGTGTACATGAACAATGAGCATCGCGTCTTCATTCATCTTGCCAGTTTACGTTTCGGAACGAACCTCACATTTGGCGCCGGGATTGTCCACATGGCCTAATACAAGGAACCTATCTTGTCTAAAATCGATCAAAAAGCGAGCATCATTTTTCATCGCTTCGCGTCAAAAGATGAAAGGCAATGAGCTATCTAGACAACCTGGAAAATACGTTAAAGAGCCTGGAATCGAGAGACGAGCGCGACCCGCTTATCGACGAGCGCCGCGAGACCGAGCGAGCCGGCGCTCTCGCTGCCGCGCCTTGGGCAGATCGCCTAAAGAGCAGCGCCTTCACCAGAAACCTGATGGATGCGGCCGCCATGCTGGGACATAAATTGCGCGCGAAAATCTATATGGCCTGGCTGGGTAGCGCATTGCGTTTTGACCTGCGGCAACGCAGATTGGAATTGCGGCCAACGGCGGAAGGCGTGGTCGCCGTTTTCATGGAAGGGAACAACGAAATCAAGAGTCGTAAGGTCGATCTCGAAAGTAGCCCGGATGCGCTTCTCGAAGAGTGGGTCGGCCAGATCGCCTTATAGACCCTCGCGTGCTATTCAACTATTGCTAACCTGTGGAGGTATCGGCCAAGCCTCGATTGCCGCATGGATTTTGTCGACCAACTGAAGTCTCAACTCGACATTGTCGATGTGGTGGGGCACTATGTGCGCCTCAAGCGAAATGGCGCTAGTCCGAGACACGTCGGGTTATGTCCGTTTCACACCGAAAAGACTCCCTCGTTTGGCGTCCATAGCGTTCATCAGTTTTATAAGTGCTTCGGATGTGACGCCAAGGGCGATCTCATCAAATTCGTGATGGAGATCGAAGGCACAACGTTTTGGGAGTCGCTGAAGCTACTGTCGGACCGTTATGGCATTCCGATGCCGCAGCGGCAGCGACCGGACGATCCGGAGGCGCGCTCTCGAGATGCGCTCTTTGAAATGCATGAGATCGCCGCGCGCACCTTCGAAGAGAATCTGAATGGTCCTGCCGGCGCCGATGCCCGCGGTTATTTGGAGAGGCGGGGCGTGTCGCCCGAAGCGTTGCGTGAATTCCGCCTGGGGCTTGCGGATGCGCGCGGCCAGCAACTGGTGCAGCGACTGCAAAGATTTGGGCCCGAATTGATGGAGGACTCGGGACTCATCGCCAAACGTCAGGAAAGTTCGGGTTTTTACGACCGGTTCCGCAACCGGCTGATGTTCCCCATTCACAACGAATCGGGGAAAGTGATTGCGTTCGGGGGACGTGCGCTCGGCCCCGACGATCAACCGAAATATCTGAACTCGCCTGAAACTAAAATCTATCGGAAAACGTTTGTACTTTACAATCTGCATCGCGCCAAGGCGCAGGCGCGAAAGCTCGATCGAATGATACTGGTCGAAGGCTATATGGACGCGATCGGCATCTATCAAGCCGGCATCCAGAACGTGGTCGCCAGTTGCGGGACGTCGCTGACCAACGAGCAGGTGCGTTCAATCAAGCGCCAGATTGCGCAAACGGAAGCGAATGCCGGGCACGTCGTGGTGAATTTCGATCCCGATGCGGGCGGAGCGCGCGGAACGGAGCGATCCATCAATTTGCTGCTTGCTGAAGGATTACGGATCAACATTCTGACTCTTCCGGGAGATGCCGATCCCGACGAGTTTATTCAGCGGCAAGGCGTGGATGCTTACCGGCGGTTGGCGGATTCGGCGCCGACGTACTTCCGGTGGCTGGCGGATGTGGCGCGAACTAAGTTCGATATGCAGAGCGCCGAAGGGCGAGTACAAGCGTTTCAATTTCTCTGGCCTTCATTGCAGCGCGTTCACGACAAATTGGAGCGGGCGGCGCTTGTCAATGAAGTGTCGTCCTACCTCGGCATCGACCCGCAACTCATTCGCGAGCAGTTTCGACGGGCCTCCCCGGATGAAAGCGCCATTCGTCGTGTCGCTGCGATCTCGTCGTCCGTTCCGCCGAACGAGCGTTTGCTCTTAAGTTGCATCCTGCAAAGCGAGGACGCCCGGTCGGCCGTGCTGCATTATCTCGGCGCCGGAGGTGTTCCCGGAAATCTCCAGTTGAAGACTATTTTCGAAGCGATGCTCGCCATGCAAAACGGCGGATCGCCCTTTACGCTGACGACGCTGATCGACCGGCTGCACGAGCGCGATCAGAAGATCGTTGGTGAACTTACATTTCAGGACGCGTCCATCGATGCCGAGTCGGCGACCGCCCAGGCGATCCATTGCCTGAAGGCGCTCGAAATGAAATCGATCGACGACCGGCGATCTGCTTTGCGCCGGCGCATCCGCGACGTCGAGAAT
The DNA here is from genome assembly GCA_000381625.1 of Bryobacterales bacterium KBS 96. Classification (GTDB taxonomy): domain Bacteria; phylum Acidobacteriota; class Terriglobia; order Bryobacterales; family Bryobacteraceae; genus KBS-96. Next base: position 1,140,488 of record KB906767.1, on the reverse strand, counting down.
GAAGGAAAATTAGAGGAAGCTCTCCGGCTCGCCGATGAGCTACAGAAGATGGAAAACGAGCAACGGCCAAAAAGGAATGGACCCTGCTAAATCGTTCTGCTTGGTGTACCATGGTCAGCAGTTAATGCGGCGGCGAGAGCGCCGTGGTCCAGGGGTTTTTCGGCACGTGTAATCCTATCGGCGGTCACTTAGGATGAAGTGAGAGGGCAGTTGATGCAGGACGGGAACGACAAAGGTTTCGCTCTCTACGACGAGGTAAACGGGACAGTCCGCGACGATCTGTCTCAGGACGGCGGTATCGGCGACATCTTCAGCGACCTCGAAGGAGCTGCCGTCGAACTGCTCGGGGACTCCAAGGATTTCGACAAAAAGGAGGATGAATCCGACGATCTTTCCGAATTGGATGTCCCGTCTGGCGTTCTCGATAAAAGCAACGATTCCGTCCGTGTTTACCTGCGCGAGATGGGCATGGTCCCCCTGCTCACGCGCGAGGGCGAAATTGAACTGGCAAAGCGAATTGAGCGCGGCCAGACCGCCGTCCGCAAAGCTCTCTCCCGGTCGCGTCTGGTAATCGGAGCGCTGCTCGGGCTTCGTCTCGAATTGGAACAGGGGACCGTATCCGTTCTGGAAATTGTACAGGCGCCCGACAACCCGGGAGCGCCTGAAGAAGATCATTTCCACGCCGAACCGCTTCGGGAGCAATTTCTTGGTACTCTTCGCGAGGTGGAAAGGCTCCACCGCAAATGCCAGTTGACGTCTCAGAAGCTGATGGCGATCCCGCGTGGAGCGAGGCAGAAGCAATATCGCAAATTGCGGATGGAGTATGCGCGATCTTTGGTTCAAATTTCTCGGTTAATTCGAGGCATCAATTTCACATCGCAATTCCAACGTAAACTGAGCGCGACGCTGCGCAGGGCGGTGGAAACGCTCCGGCCGCTAGAGCGCGATTTAGCAAGGCTGCAGCGAAAGCTCGAGAGTTCCACGGTAACGGAGGCGGCGACTACGTCCGTGATCCGCCGGGATCTGAAGCAACTCAGCAGCCGTATCCAGCAATTCGAGGACGAGTCCGGCGCAACCGCCAGTGAACTTCGGCGTACGCTGCAAATTGTGGAACGCGGCGAGCAGGAAACGGAGCAGGCAAAAAAGCGGCTGATCGAAGCGAATTTGCGGCTGGTCGTATCGGTCGCAAAGCGCTATACGAATCGTGGGCTTCAATTTCTGGACCTCATCCAGGAAGGCAACATCGGACTGATGCGCGCCGTGGACAAGTTCGACTATAAGCGTGGATACAAGTTCTCCACCTATGCGACATGGTGGGTGCGCCAGGCTGTTACCCGCGCCATTGCCGATCAGGCCCGGACCATTCGCATTCCGGTGCACATGATTGAGACGATCAACAAATTGATCCGTCTGCAGCGGAGCATGCAGCAGGAGTTCGGTCGCGAACCGACCACCGAGGAACTGTCGGTCCGAATGGAACTGACGCCTGCGAAGATCAGGCGAGTTCTTCGTATCGCGCAGGAGCCGATTTCGCTGCAGACGCCGGTCGGTGAGGAAGAAGAATCGAATCTCGGCGATTTTCTGGTGGATGGCCGCATGATTTCTCCATCCGAGGCTGTCATCAATCTGAACCTGCGCGAGCAGACCGCCGAAGTCCTCAAGACATTGAGCCCGCGTGAAGAGAAGATTGTAAAAATGCGCTTTGGTCTGCAGGACGGAAGTGAGCACACGCTCGAAGAGGTGGGGCAGCACTTCGCGGTTACGCGCGAGCGCATTTGTCAAATTGAAGCCAAGGCCCTGCGGAAACTTCGCCATCCCAGTCGTAGCCACCGGTTGCGCAATTTTCTGGAGAACGCCCGGCCCTGAGCCTTTCTCTGCGGCGCGATCGCGCAACGTGAAGACCCTGCTCGCTCGCGGGATGCCGCTCTCCCTCGAAATTCAAGAATCACGCTAGATCCGGGAATGCGCCGTCCCCTACGCGAAATCCATAATCTGTTGTAGGGTTGAGGTTATGCCTCGACCGTCAGGGCCTAGGTTGGCGCGCTGCTGCCAACGCAAAACGCAAGCCTCCCTGCGCTATCGTATCCACGAATGCCGACGTTACCGTTAGAGAAAACCCATCCCGTCACTCCGCCGAAGAACGTGGCGAAGCCTAAAACGGCGGCCGCGCGCGCGGACCGCGTCCAAAGAATACTGGCGGAGTTCGATAAGCTGTTTCCGGAAGCGACCTGCGCTCTTCATCACAAGAACGCGTGGCAGCTCCTCGTCGCCACAATTCTTTCCGCTCAGTGTACGGACGAGCGAGTAAATAAAGTGACGCCGGAACTGTTCAAGAAATATCCGACGGTTCGCGATTTTGCGGCGGCGAACCAAGCGGAGCTGGCCGCCGATATCCGTTCCACTGGCTTCTTCAATAACAAATCGAAATCGTTAATTGGCGCGGCCAAAAAAATTCTTTCGGACTTCGGCGGCAAAGTGCCGCGGACTATCGAGGAGATGCTCACCATTCCGGGTGCGGCGCGCAAGACGGCGAATGTGGTGCTCGGAACGGCGTTTGGCATTGCGTCCGGCGTCGTCGTCGACACGCATGTCCAACGGATTTCGCTGCGGCTCGATCTGACGAAGAACTCCGATCCGGTGAAGATCGAACAGGATCTCGTGAAAATAATCCCGGAAGAGCGATGGATATTGTTCTCACATCAGACGATCCATTTCGGTAGGCAGATTTGCGTGGCGCGCAAGCCCAGATGCGGCATCTGTCCGCTTGATTTGCTCTGCTACGCGGCGGACAAAAACCTAGCCGGATAGTACCCATGGGAAAACGTCCGGTTACCAGCACCGCAACTCCGCTCAATCGTAATCCACGGAAATAAGAAACAGACCACTGGCCGGTACTGTGGGACCGGGCCGGAAAGCGGCGCCGTCGCGAAATCTGGCGACGATATCCTCCGTACTGAGATTCCCTCTACCGGTCTCAATCAGGACGCCCACCATATTTCGCACCATGTGTTTCAGAAAACCGGATCCCGTCACGCGATAGACCAGCTTGTGTTCGCTTCTGGTTAACTCCGAGCTGTGAATGATCCGCACCTTTGAACGTCTCAACGCATCCGTTTCGTCGCGTGCGGCAAACGCGGTGAAGTCGTGCTCGCCTTCGAGAAGCTTGGCAGCTTCGGCCATTGCCGTTTCGTCGAGGGGATACGGATGATGATAGACGAACCTTCTCTCGAACGGAGAGCAGATTTCCTCCCGGAAGATCCGGTATTCGTAGGTTTTCTGTTTGGCCTGAAAGCGCGGATGAAACTCAATCGCTGTTTCCCGCACATCGCTAATACGGATGGTCGCCGGCAGCAGACGATTCACCGCGCGGCGAAAGTTAGCAGGCGGAATCGGATTCTCAATGCTGACCGCCGCCACCTGCGCCAGCGCATGCACGCCGGCATCGGTGCGTCCCGATCCTTCCACGTGAACCGGCTTGCCTTCGATGCTGGAGACGATGTCCTGTAATATTCCCTGAACTGTCGGCAACTCTGGCTGCACTTGCCAACCGAAGAAATCGGTTCCATCGTACGCGACTTGGAAACGGAGCCGGCGCATCGCAGACCGCAATGCGCAACGGTTCGCTTCAATCTGTTCAGGCTTCGTTGTTGGGCCGCCCACGGTTGCCGGCGCTCAGGCGCTAACCCTTCCGCGATCCGGGTTTCACGACAGGCTGCCCCTGCTTGCAGAGTTCGCAATCTTCCGGAGCGTAGCTCACGACGTCCATCTGTTCAAGCGCCACTCGCGGAACGCCAAGATCGGCGCGGCCGTTACTGCGATCGATGATGGAACCGGCCGCCAGAACCGTGCCGCCCGCGGCGCGCACCGTCTCAATTACCTCTCGAGAGCTTCCGCCGGTGGTCACTACATCCTCGATGACAATGGCCCTCTGTCCGGGCTGTATTTCAAATCCACGGCGGAGCGTCATGTGTCCAGTAGCCGAATCCCGTTCCGCAAACAGAAAGGGCACGTTGAATGCGCGAGCGACTTCGTGACCGATGATCAGGCCGCCGAGTGCCGGAGCGAGCACGACATCGACGTTGCCATCAACTGCCGTTCGCAATTTATCCGCGAGTTTGCGGCCAAGTTCTTCGGCAAAGGCTGGATAGGCCAGCACCTTCGCGCACTGTAGATATTCCCCGCTATGCAGGCCGCTGGTTAAACGAAAATGGCCGCGCAAATACGCCCCCGTACGTTCAAACAGCTCCATAACCGGTGTGCTCATCAGTCGCAGGATACCAAGCCGGCGGATTTCAAGGCCATGAGGAACTTGCCTCGATCCTGACCACAACTGTCCCACTTTCGAACACGAACACGTTTTCTGGCCGGGTTGTCCGGCGCCCAGGCGACCTGAGAATGAACAACTTAGCTCCGTGTGTCGCTTTGGGCGCCATTTTGCTAACCATTACGAAGACAAAACACGTTTTTAAGCACTGCATCAAGGCGCCTAAACCGCTGCGTTACGATGAGAAAGCCGGAACCAGACCCTTTGCTTGCTCGTTTACTATTGCAATGGGCCGGTGTGCACGTGAGGGTCCTGAACTTATATATCGATGAGACGAAGCCAAGTACCGCTATCCCTTTTGGGCGTTTTCCTGATTCTTTGCGTCAATGGCACTGCTCAGAATTCAATCTCCATCCAACCCGCCGGAGGTTGGTCTCTTCTCCGTCCTTACCGGCAGCGGACCGTCTCGCCTGTCGACTTGAGCAACTCCAACCGGCTGGAGGAATTGATTCGGGCGGGAAAGCTCTACCTTTCGGCCCAGGATGTCGTGGCGCTAGCTATCGAGAACAATCTCGATATTGAAGTTCAACGTTACGGGCCGTTTTTGCAACAGGAGATCATTCGCCGCGCGAAGGGCGGCGGCTTTCTTCGGGACGTGAGCACGCCGCTTGCAGCGGCTCCCGCCAGTGTAAGCGCGACGGGCGTTCAGAACGTCACCACCATTTCAACGAGTGTCGCCACAACTTCCGGCGGAGGCGTCGTTTCCTCTATCGGTCCGGCATTGCCGAATCTCGATCCGAGTATCGGCACGACGCTGGTGTGGGGACACGCGACCTTCCCGACAAGCAACACGTTCCAGACGATTGTCAATGCGGTCCAGACAAATTCCCAGACCTACGATGTGAACTATTCCCAAGGATTCACATCGGGCACAAACTTCAGCTTGTCGTTCAATAACAACGTGACGAATCAAAACGTTCTCACGAACGTTCTGAACCCGTCGACCAGTTCATCGCTTGATTTTACGATCACTCAGAACCTGCTGCAAGGCTTCGGATTTGCTGTGAATAACCGGAATATTCGAGTAGCAAAAAACAACATGAAGATTTCGGATCTACAGTTCAAACAACAGCTCATCACAACGATTTCGGGCGTGCTGAATGTGTACTGGGATCTGGTGGCTTTTGACGAGAATGTCCGCGTTGCGCAGCAGGCGCTCGATGCCGCGCAGAGGCTCTACGAGGACAACAAAAAGCAGGTTGCGATCGGGACGCTCGCGCCCATTGAGGTGACGCGCGCCGAAGCCGAAGTCGCAACCGACCAGCAGAATCTGCTGGTTGCCGAGACAAACGTCCTTCAGCAGGAGACGATTCTGAAAAATTCTCTCAGCAAGAATGGCGTGGCGAGCCCGTCGATTTCCGAAGTTCGGATTGTCCCGCTGGACCCCATCGCAATTCCGTCCAAGGAGAGCCTGCAGCCACTGCCGCAGATGGTGGATGAAGCGATGAGCAACCGGCCGGAAATTCAGCAGAACAAAATCAATATCGACAGCCAGAAAATCAATATGGACGGCACCAGAAATGCCTTGCGCCCGACGCTGCAAGCTTTCGCCGAGCTCACGAACAACGGCCTGAACGGCCGGCCTCAAATTACCCCTTATACTCGCGGAGCCCCCGATCCGTATTTTATCGGCGGCTATGGAACCGGGATCGCGCAGATCTTCCGGCGTAATTTCCCATCGTATTCGGCGGGCATTTCCTTAAACATTCCTCTTCGCAATAGGCAGGCGCAGGCCGACTATGTTACAGACCAGCTCAGTTTGCGGCAGAGCCAGTTGCAGTTACAGAAAGCTGAGAATTCAATTCGCGTCGATGTACGCAATGCAGTGATCGGGATCGAGCAGGCGCGCGCTGGCTACGAGGCAGCCGTGAAGGCTCGTATCCTGCAGCAGCAAACGCTCGATGCCGAGCAAAAGAAATACTCCCTCGGCGCATCCACCGTGTACCAGGTCATTCAGGATCAGCGCGATCTCGCCACCGCGCAAGGAAACGAAGTACAGGCACAAGCAACGTACGTTCACGCCAAGATTGCATTAGACGTGGCCCTTGGACGAACTCTCGACGTCAACAATGTCTCCATCTCGGAGGCCGTTAAAGGCCGTGTTTCCCGCCAGTCCGCCATCCCGGCGAACTTGCCGACGGCGCCCGAGCAAAATAAACCGGCAATCCCGAAGAACCAGGGGAATCAGTAAAGGAGGCTGAACAAGCACGCATGACACGCATTCGCAAGCTGCTGGCTATCGGCCTCTCCTGCACGACATTCGTCTCGTCCGGGCTCGCTGCCGCCGCCGAGACGAACATTCGAGTGGACCGTCCCCAAAGTCCGATTTTTGTGCGTCCCTATCAGGCCGCGACCGTACCGCCGATCCGATCAGCTAATAGCTCGCGACTCAGCCAGTTGATTCGCGGCGGTACGCTTTATCTCACTGTGCAGGACGCGATTGCGCTTGCAATTGAAAACAATATCGATCTGGAAGTACAGCGCTACAATCCACTTCTTTCTGACTTGGCGCTCGAACGCGCTGAAGCCGGGGGACCGCTCAAGGGCGTGAATACAGTTTCCAACTCGAATTTTGGCGTGACGGCCGGGCAGGGCGTGCAGGGCGCTTCAAGTCTCGTCGGCAATAACGGCGGCAATTTCGGAGGTAGATCGGGCCCCTCCGGAGGCGCCGTTGTGTCGCAGATCGGACCCGTAACGCAGAACCTCGATCCTGTCTACCAGGGAACCTACGGCGCCGGACACCAGACCCAGCCGCAGGCCAATCCATTTCTTAGCGGCGTCGAGGCGCTGATCGATAAACGCAGGATTTACAACAACTCTCTCTCCCAGGGATTTTTGACCGGCGGATCTCTCACGCTGGCGTTTAACAACGGGTACCTGAACGAGAACGCTCCTACCAACGATTTGAACCCAAGCTCTGCCCCGGCGCTCAGCCTGAGCCTGTCTCAAAATCTATTGAACGGGTTCGGCATCGCCGTGAATTCACGAACCATTCGCGTCGCCAGAGAAAACGTAAATGTTTCGGACTTGCAGTTCCAATCGCAGGTAATCAGCGTAGTTTCTAACGTGCTGAGCCTCTACTGGGGACTTGCCAGCGATCAAGCCGATATCCGTGCCAAGCAAGGCGCGTTGGATCTTGCCCAGCGCCTGTACCAGGACAACAAAAAGCAAGTTCAGCTTGGCACGATGGCTCCGCTCGATATTACGCAAGCTGAATCGCAACTCGCGACTAGTCAGCGCGATCTGATCTTCTCCCAAGCGGCGGAGCAGCAGCAGGAAGTAAAGCTTAAGGACGTGTTGAGCAGAAATGGTCTCGGCGATCCGTTGTTGACCAACGTTGCTATCGTCACGCTTGACAATATCGACGTTCCGCAAAACATCGATTTGCAGCCGTTGCAGAACCTCGTTCAAAAGGCGCTGGGAACCCGGCAGGACATTGCCGCCGAACAGATCAACTTTGAAAATGCTCAGACATCCGCGACCGGAACGGCGAATGGCGTCTTGCCCCGACTGCGAGTATTTGCGACGATATCCGCTCAAGGCCTGAGTGGGCAGGTAAACAGTGCGCGTTTCGCGGAACTGCCGCCCCCTGACTCCTATTATGTTGGAGGTTTCGGCACTGCGGTTTCGCAGATTTTCCGGCGAAATTTCCCGTCGCAGAATATTGGGCTCTCCTATAACGAGAATGTCCGGAACGATGTTGCCCAGGCCGACTACGGTATCGAACAGCTTCAGCTTAGACAAAGCGAGATCAACATGCGCAAGGACAGAAATCAGGTCGCCGTTGACATCTCGAATCAAATGATTTCACTGCGGCAGGCGCACTCGCGATACCAAGCCGCGGTCCAGAGCCAGACGCTCGACCAGCAGTTGGTCGATGCCGAGGAAAAGAAATACAAACTGGGCAGTTCAACGACGTACAACGTGATCCAGACCCAACGCGACCTGGCGACTGCCAAGTCGAATGTGATTGCCGCGGCGGCCCAATATGCCAACGCGAAGATCGGCCTGGAGCGCGTTCTCGGAACGACGCTTCAGGTCTATAGCATCTCGTTGGATGAAGCCCTTTCCGGACGCGTGGCGCGGCAGTCCGCGGCGCCACCGGTTCCACCTCGGCAATAATCTGGCGAAAGTAAAATCCGGAATCGCGAATTGCAGCCCTTTATTCGCTGAAAGTGGAGTTGTATAGCTATAATGCATTTTTTCCCGGCGGCAGTGCTTCCTTTCCGTCCGCCGGCGCGGTTCTCCTACGAAGTAGGTAAGAATTTCCTTGTGGCGCTCTGGGCTTTTTGTATCGGGTTGATTTTAAACGGAATCCAGTTTGGTAGCACGCATGCTCATAGGAGAGCGTAACGAATTCTTGAACCGAACTCAGGGAACAAAGGTTGCTCCGCATCTTCCCCCCTCAGTAACGAAAACTCGCCAAATACCAACTTCACTCCTATCCAACCAGCAAAGCCCACCCGACCAAGTTCCCTGAGTCGTAGAAAGCCGGTTTCCCTCCGAGACCGGTTTTTCATTTCTAGGGTGATTCGAGATTGAATTGCCGGGTTCCCGTTTATAGTGGTGAGGTGCGCATTGTTCCGCTGATTGCCAGCGCTACTGAGATCGTTCATGCGCTGGGACTGGGCAAGTACCAGGTCGGTCGCTCACACGAGTGCGACTTTCCAAAAAGCGTCCAACGATTGCCGGTATGCACAAGACCCGTGATCCCGGTCGACGGCGACAGCGCGGAAATCGATCGATTAGTGACATCCCGTGTGGCTGCCGCCGCGAGCATCTATGAAGTGGATGCCGGCGCGATCGCCAGCCTGAATCCCACGCACATTATCACCCAGACGCAATGCAAGGTGTGCGCCGTGAGCCGTGAGGACGTGGAGCATGCGCTGCGCGACCAAACCACCGTGGATGCAAGGATCATATCTCTCGAACCCTACTCGCTGGCCGATATTTGGGCAGACGTTCTGCGCGTTGCCGAGGCTTGCGATTGTTCCGCCAAAGGAGAGGAACTGGTGGAGAGCCTTCAATCGGAACTCATCCTGATCCACAACTTTGCGCACCGGTCGTCCTGGCAGCCGCGAGTGGCCGCCCTCGAATGGCTGGAGCCCTTAATGTGCGCCGGCAACTGGATGCCGGAATTAATCGCTATGGCGAATGCCGTGCCGGTGTTCGGCTCCGCGGGTGAACATTCGCCTTATCTGGCGTGGGGCGATTTGGTTGCCGCCGATCCCGACGTCATTATATCGATGCCGTGTGGCTTCGATATTGCGCGAACGCGGGCGGAGATGCGCTGGTTGACCTCGCGTCCCGACTGGGAGCGCCTGAAGGCCGTTAGAACGGGGCAGGTCTATCTGTGCGACGGCAATCAATACATGAACCGGCCCGGCCCGCGGATCATCGAATCCTTTCAGATTCTCTGTGAGATTCTTCATCACAAGCTCTTTCCCGCGACGTTTGAGGGAACCGGTTGGCAGCGAATGGATACCCTCCCCGCGAAGGTATTGTCGGCGCATTAAATCGTTGCCCGTGACTAACGGTCCCAGAAACGGCGCCGCCGCACGTCGGTGCGCTACTCACCGAACGTTGGTACCCGCACCGAACCGCGACCATAAGGGACCGGACGTTTTTTCCGGCGTCTTTAAGGAAGCGGTTTCAATGATCTCCCCGAACGCACAAGACTCAGACTGACGAACTTCGGCTAATTAATGCCGATATACCGAAAGCCGGCCCGGCTCAGCTTATCTCCATCGAGAATCAGGCGGCCGTCCAGAATCACGGGGCTTCTCATCGCGGGCGCAAGAGCCTCCCAGTCCACTTCCCGATATTCGGTCCATTCCGTCACAAGCACGACGGCATCGCATTCTTCCACGGTGGCTTCCACGGTCGGGCACAGTTCCACGCCAAGATGGCAATGCTCGCGCTGGAAGCGATCCATGGCAATCGGATCGTGCGCTTTGACGCGGGCGCCGCGCACCATTAGTTTCTGGGCGATCTCAACTGCGGGCGACTCACGGAGATCGTCCGTGTTCGGTTTAAATGCCAGGCCAAGCAGCGCAATGGTGCGGCCTTTTAAAATCTTCAACTCTTGCAGCAGTTTTTCGATGACGTGATCCCGCTGCCGGCAATTCACTTCTCGTGCGGCTTCGACGATCGGCATCTTCAGCCCGTACTCGCTCGCCGTCGCCACCAGCGCGGCCGTATCTTTCCCGAAACACGAACCGCCCCAGCCGATCCCGGCGCTCAGAAAACGCGAGCCAATGCGCGAATCGAGACCGATGCCCCGGGCCACCTCGCGAATATCGGCGCCGACGCGCTCGGCAAGTTGGCCGATTTCATTAATAAAGCTAATCTTCAGCGCCAGAAACGCATTCGCCGCATATTTGATCAACTCCGCCGAAGCGAGATCGGTAGAGACCAGCGGGACTGCGCCCTTATCTTCGGGCCGCGGCACAAAAACCGGGGCGGGGAAGGTCTGATCCAGAACGGGACGATACAGCGTATATAGAATTTCGAGCGCGCGCTCTTCATCGGAACCGATTACAATGCGATCGGGATAGAGGCTGTCGCCAATGGCCACGCCTTCTCTCAGAAACTCCGGATTCGAGGCGATACCGAACGCGCCATTGGCCTTGCGTCCCTGACGCTGTTCGAGCGCCCGCCGCACGATGGCTCCCACCCAATTGCCGCTGCCGATGGGCACAGTGGATTTATTGACGATCACAGTGAATTCACCGGCCAGATGTTCGCCGATGCTCTGCGCGGCTTGCGACAGGTACTCCAGATTCGGACTGCCTGAGGCGGTCGGCGGCGTTCCGACGGCGATGAAGACGACATCGGCATCCGGAATGGCCTCCGAATAGCTCGTCGTGAACCGCAGATTTCGCTGTGCTTCGGCCAGCAGGTCTTCGAGATGGGGCTCGTAAATGGGAATTTTGCCCGCTTGCAGCGCTTCGATCTTGCTCAAATCGGTATCCAGGCAAAGCACCGAGTGTCCGATATAGGCGAGACATACGCCCGTTGTCAGGCCGACGTATCCGGTTCCGATAATGGCGACGTTCATTAAATTGAAATACCGTTTCCTTGAAGCGAACGAATGTTTCTATCTTAGCTGCCGGTTGGAACGAGTCTCAGTAGCCGCGCCTTCTATAATGAGCATTCCAGGAGTTTTTTCCTTTGGCATTGGAAGATGATCTACTGCGGCAGCGGCACGACAAGCTCACGCAGATCGCCCGGCTCGGCCACAGACCCTACGGCCAGGCTTTTGAATTTACACATACGATCCCGCGGATTCTCGCGGAATACGGCTCAAAACGCGCGGAAGAACTCGGCGAAGGCGCCTCAGTTCGCGTTGCCGGACGGATCCAAACCATGCGCCGCATGGGCAAGGCGGGGTTCGCCCACCTGCTTCAAAACGGCGAACGCCTGCAGGTATACCTCAAAAAGGACGATCTCGCCCCAAACGATTTCGAGATCTATCAACTTCTGGATGTGGGAGACATCGTCGGTGTGGACGGCTTTCTGTTCCGAACGCGCACCGGCGAATTGACCGTACATGCCAGGAAGCTGCAGTTTCTCTCGAAGATTCTGCTGAACTTACCCGAGAAATGGCATGGGCTTGAAGATGTCGAGATCCGCTATCGCCAACGGTATCTCGACCTGATCGCGAATCCCGATCTGCGCAAAGTGTTCGTGACGCGCGCGAATATCATCGGCTCATTGAGACGGCAGTTGGCGGACCGCGGTTTTATAGAAGTCGAGACGCCCATGATGCAGCCCCTGCACGGAGGCGCAACGGCTCGTCCTTTTATCACGCATCACAACACGCTGGATATCGAACTGTTTCTACGAATCGCTCCCGAGCTTTACCTGAAGCGGCTGGTTGTGGGCGGTCTCGAGCGGGTGTTCGAGATCAATCGCAATTTCCGGAACGAGGGCGTTTCGACACAGCATAATCCCGAGTTCACGATGCTCGAGTTCTATCAGGCGTACACGAATTATCGCGGACTAATGGACCTTTCGGCGGAACTGCTGAAACAGACCGCGATTGACGCCACCGGCTCGGCCGTCGTCGAATACCAGGGTCGCACGCTCGATTTTTCCAACATACGCCGGTATTCCATGCGTGAGGCGGTCGTGGCGCTTTGGCCGCACGATCCAAAGCCATCGCACGAACAGGTGAAGGATCCCGCGTGGTTGAAGCAGCATTCGTCCCAGCCAACGCCGGGGCAGGCGCTTGCCGATATTTTCGAGCGCCACATCGAAGATCAGTTATTCGAGCCCACAATTATTTACGACTATCCGGTTGAGAACTCGCCGCTCTCCAAAAACAAAGAAAGTGAGCCGGAATTTGTCGAGCGTTTCGAAATCTATGCCGCCGGCATGGAAATCGGCAACGCTTATACCGAGCTGAACGATCCGCAGGAACAGCGGCGGCGCTTCGAAATGCAACTTACTCAGAAAGAAAAGGGCGACGAAGAGGCGCACGTGATGGACGAGGATTACGTCCGGGCGCTCAGCTACGGCATGCCGCCCGCGGCCGGGGAAGGGATCGGCATTGACCGGCTAACCATGATCCTGACGAACTCCCGGTCGATTCGCGATGTGATTCTGTTTCCGCTCTTACGGCCGGAAGGCGAGATCGGAATCGCGGAACGGCTGCGCGAACTGGACCGATGAGCCGGTTCGAGTGGATTGTCGCGCTGCGCTATCTTCGCGCCAAGCGCAAGCAGACCGTCATCTCCATCATTACGGTTATTTCGATTCTCGGCATCGCGGCCGGCGTCATGGCGCTGATCATTGCGCTCGCCATCAACGACGGCTTTCAGAGCACGCTTCAGGCAAGCCTGCTCAGCGCCACGGCGCATGTCAGCATTCTCGAAAAAAATCCTGCCTATGGCATTGAGCATTGGGAGCGCCTGATGCCCGAGTTGCGGAAGTTGCCACACGTCGTCAGCGCAACGCCGGGTTTGTACGGACAAGTGGCGCTAAAAGGGCCGATTCTCGGTTCCGGCGCCATTCTCAAAGGAATCCCGGTGGCGAACGGCACGCCGGTTCCACAACTTCTAAAGCATTTGAAACAAGGCTCGATAAAGGGTCTCGACCCCGCTTCGGGTGTACGCGGCATTATTCTTGGTTCGCGTCTCGCCGAGCAAACCGGGCTCATGCTCGGCAGTCCGGCTACGGTCATCAGCTACCAGGGCGAGCTCACGCCTTTCGGAACAGTGCCCAGCGCATTTCGCTTTAAAGTAATGGGCATTTTCGAATCGGGTCTGTACGACATCGATTCGAACTGGGCGTTCGTGAATCTGCCGGCGGCGCAGCGCGTGCTCGATCTCAACGACGTCGTAAACACCATTGAGCTCCGGCTGGACGACATCTTCCAGGCCCCGGAGGTCGCTGACGCAGCGGACAAAATCATCGGATCGAAACTGACGGCCTCGACCTGGATGGAGCAAAATCGGCCGCTGTTGAACGCGTTCCGGATGGAGAAAATCGTGAGTGTGATTACGGTCGGTCTAATTCAACTGGTGGCGGCTCTCAATATTCTCGTTGTGCTCGTGATGCTGGTGATGGAGAAGCATCGCGACATCGCGATTCTCATGTCGATGGGCGCCAGACGGGAACAGATCCAGCGAATCTTCGTACTGCAAGGTATGATTATCGGTGGTTTGGGGTGTGTCGTGGGATTGGTTTTCGGGTATGCTATCTGCGCGTTTTTCAACCATTACCATCTGCTGAAACTGGACGAAACTGTTTATGCATTGAGCTATGTTCCCTTCCAAAGCCGCTGGATTGACGGCTTTTGGGTGGCAGGCGCGGCGCTGCTGGTGAGCTTTCTTGCAACGCTGCATCCATCTCGCAATGCCGCCGGCATCGCTCCTGCCGAGGGGCTGCGATACGAGTAATGCGTGATACTCTCCCGTTAACGCCTATGGATGGAGACGTTGAGCCCCATGTCGGGATTTCACGCACCAACCAAATCGTAAGCTGGCTCGAGCGGCACTATCAACTCGCGGTGCTCTCTGTTGCAATCGTCATTTATCTCGGCTGCTCCTTCAGTCCTCCTTCTCTGATGGACGACGTCGATTCCGTGCAGGCGTCGATCTCTCGCACGATGTTGCGGACGGGTAACTGGGTTACCCCACATCTGGACGGAATCAAGTATTTCGAAAAACCTCCGTTGAAGTATTGGATGATCGCCATCTTCTTCAAACTATTTGGCGATTCTGCATTTGTCGCGCGTCTGCCCATGGTTATTTGCACGGTCCTGTTGTGCTGGATCACGGCGCGCATGGGGGATTGGGCATTTAACCGAAGGACAGGACTGCTTGCGGGAATCGTCCTCGCAACGTCGATTGGCCTATTTCTCTTCACTCGCGTTCTTATCTCCGATGTGGCGTTGACCTTAAGCATTGCTCTGGCGATGTGGTCGTTCCTGAGGGCGCTCGATCCCCAGGAGCGCCATCCGCGCCGTTGGGCATTGGTATTTGGAGCGAGCGTGGGCACGGGCCTGCTGTTTAAGGGCCTGATTGCCGCACTGTTTCCGCTCGCTTCGGGCTTTCTCTATCTCTGCTTTACGCATCAATTAACTGAACGCGAAACGTGGCGCCGCCTCATGCCGCTGCGGAGCGCGCTGGTCGGAATCGCCGTTGCCGCGCCCTGGCACGTGCTCGCCACATTGGACAATCCGCCCTATTTCTTTGTGTCTATGGAGAGCGGACCGGGCGTCTATCACGGTTTTTTTTGGTTCTATTTTTTCAACGAACACATCCTCCGGTTTCTGAATAAGCGCTATCCGCACGATTACAATACCGTTCCCCGCCTTCTGTTCTGGTCGCTGCATCTCGTCTGGTTTTTTCCCTGGAGTGTTTACTTCCCAAGCTGGCTGAAACTGCGCTACAGCAGCGCCGACCGGGCCTCGCGCATGCGCCTGATGGCGCTCTGCTGGATCGGATTTCTGATGGTGTTCTTCAGTTTTTCGTCGACCCAGGAATACTATTCGATGCCTTGTTATCCCGCATTTGCGCTGCTGCTTGCGTGCGCCGCGGCCTCGAACGATACCTGGATTAACAAATGGCTTCGCCGGGGCGACGTCTTGCTTGCCATCACCTGCACGCTTGCCGCGGGGGCCATTGCCTTCATTCTTGCCAGCGTGTGGAGTTTGCCGACGCCGGGAGATATTTCGCAAGCGCTCACGCAGCATCCCAGCGAATACACGCTCTCGCTCGGGCACATCGGCGACTTGACCCTGTCGTCCTTTGCCTATTTGCGGATACCGCTGATTGTGGCGGGCATCGCCTTTCTCATTGGCGCTATTGGCGTGCTCCGGCTGAAATCAGCGGCACGCTTCATCGCGGCGGCGGCGATGATGATTCTATTCTTTCATGCGGCCCGGTTGGCCATGATCGCTTTTGACCCGTATCTTTCCTCCAAACCTCTCGCCGACGCACTTCTGAAATCGCCCAGAGGTAAGCTGATCGTCGACGACCAGTACTACACGTTCTCCTCGGTGTTTTTCTACGCGGATGCCAAGGCGCTGCTGCTCAATGGCCGGGTGAATAACCTCGAATACGGTTCGTTCGCGCCCGATGCGCCGGATGTTTTCATTACGGATGTCGATCTTGTGCGATTGTGGAACCAACCCCAGCGCTGGTACCTGGTCGCGGAAAAAGATCGATTTGAACAAATTGAGCGCATGCTCGGACAAGATCGCGTCTTCGTAGTGCGGGAGAGCGGAGGGAAATATCTGATTACGAATTATCAAATCGTGAATACGGCTCAATTGGACAGCCATCCTTGCAGGAGTTGTGGATGGAGTACGACGCCTCCCGTCTGAGGTCTCTCGATCTGAACGCGATCCTGAGGATGCACGGTCTTCCGACCATCGTGCCGGTTTAGCTGACTATCCCACTAAATTCGCCATCGTTGAAACGAGATCGGTAAGCGAACCGCGCTTTCATCAGGCGCAAAACTTATCCCAGCGTGTGTGTTTGCTCGTGTGTCTTCCGGTTGTTTCTGTACAATCGTTTCCGGACTAGGAGGATTCATGAGAAGCCGGAAGAATCACGTTTGGCGCATAATGAGCACCTGCGCTTTTGCCCTGATGCTGGGGACGCACTGCATGGTGGCCGAGCAGGTGCGAACTGAAGCGGGAATCGTGGAAGGCTCCGACAGCACCGACGGAAAGATCCATATTTTTAAGGGAATTCCATTCGCGGCGCCGCCCGTCGGCGCGCTCCGCTGGAAGGAACCACAGCCGGTCCCAAGTTGGGAGGGTGTCCGAAAGGCGACCGAATTCGGCGCCCGGTGCATGCAGGGACATATTTACGGCGATATGGTTTTCCGCGATCCTGGACCGAGCGAAGACTGTCTCTACTTGAACGTGTGGAGTCCCGCTGCGACGGCGGATGCCAAACTTCCCGTGATGGTCTGGATTTTTGGCGGTGGTTTTCAGGCTGGGGCTACGTCCGAACCACGTCAGGATGGCGAGAAGCTGGCGCACAAAGGCGTGGTGATCGTGAGCATGAATTACCGGCTGGGAATTTTTGGATTCTTCTCGCACCCGGAACTGACGAAGGAATCGCCTCACCACGCGTCGGGAAATTACGGCCTGTTGGACCAGGCGGCGGCACTGGACTGGGTTCACAAAAATATCGCGGCGTTCGGCGGCGATCCCGGCAAGGTCACGATTTTCGGCGAATCGGCCGGATCGTTTTCCGTCAGCGCGCAAATGGCGTCGCCTGTTTCGAAGAAGCTCTTTCAACAGGCAATTGGCGAGAGTGGGGCGTTCTTTGGCAGAACGCTCAGCGCCAAATCGCTGGCTGAAAGTGAAAAAGCGGATGCGAAATTTGGAGAGTCGATCGGTGCGGAATCGCTCGAAGCCTTGCGCGCCATGCCGGCACAGCAGCTCCTCGATGCCGCTCTGAAAGAAAAGAACACGGTTCGGTTTGCGCCGAACATCGATGGCTATTTCCTTCCGGCGAGTCCGTCCGAAATTTATGCAAAGGGCAATCAGGCGCATGTGCCGCTGCTTGCCGGTTGGAATCACGACGAAGGAAGCGCTAAGCAGTTCTTTGGAAAGGAATCGGAGACGAAAGAGAATTACATCGCCAAAATCAACAAAGAATTTGGCGATAAGACGCCGGAGGTGTTGAAGTTGTTCCCGGCGAAAACGGACCAGCAGGCGATGCAATCGGCTGGGCTGCTCGCGACGGCAAACTTCATTGCGTTCGGAACCTGGAAATGGATCGAGGAGCAGCAGAAAAGCGGCGCTCCCGTTTTTCGTTACGAATTCGATCAGGCTCCGCCGTTGGCTGCGGACGCCTCTCCGCAGGCGAAACCGCTGGCCTATCATTCGGCTGAAATCGAATACGTTTTCGGGATGCTTGATTCGAAGAAACTCCCCTGGCGCCTCGAAGACTATAAATTATCGGAGCAGATGGGTTCCTATTGGACTAACTTCGCTAAAACTGGCGACCCAAACGGCGAAGGGCTCCCGAAGTGGCCTCAGTACGATCAGAAAGACCGCTATCAGGTAATGCACCTGAGCCCTACATCACATGCAAAGCCCGACCGGCAGCGCAAACAATTCGAGTTGCTGGATAAGCTGTCATCCGATAGAACAAAATCGAAGCACGGGTGATAGATCTTGAAACTGAGCCGGGAGCGTAAGCGACACACGGCAAACCGCGGCGGTTCGCTTCGATCTGTTCGAGCTTCGCTGTCAAGGCCCTTACGTTTCCCGGCTCGGAGTTGGCATTTGGATCAATCGAATTACTTCCCTTCTCTTTAAAGCGAGATTGTATCCTCGATCTACGGCGCCCTCGTAGCCGCCTTCTCAGGGCACAAATGCCAGGAACGTGGTTCAGTCACGAAGGTGGCCACACCAAGTCTGTGCCGTGTTGTCAACCGTGCTCCGGCAGTGGTCGTGGGATCGGAACCACTTGCGTCGAGCTTCTCAGACGTTAGAATGACCATTGCTATTGATCCAGGTTTTCCGTTCGCGATTGCTGGAGTGACATGATCCTGCCTACAACCTATTTTTCGACTCTGATATTGCTGCTGATTTCCATGATCTGCTGGGGATCATGGGCAAACGCGCTGAAGATGACCGGCGACCGCTGGCGATTCGAACTGTTTTATTTCGATTATTCAGCCGGTGTGCTGCTGGCATCTATTGTTGCCGCGTTCACGTTCGGAATGATGGGCTCCGACATGACGTTTCAAGACCGTATGCTTGTGGCAGGTCATCTGAAAGAAGCGTATGTCGTTGCGGGCGGTGTGGTATTTAATCTCGCGAATATTCTTCTGGTGGGCGCAATCGGGTTGGCCGGCATGGCGGTCGCTTTCCCTGTAGGCATAGGGCTTGCGCTCATCATTGGGGTCGTCTGGAATTACGTTCTGAACCCGCAGGGCAACCCGGCGCTCCTGTTCGCGGGATTGGCCCTAGTTGTGATTGCAATTATCATCGACGCAATGGCTCATAGGGCGCGCGACCGGGCGGCCGGCAAGGCCGCACGGAAGAAGTCCGCGACGAAAGGGCTGGTGCTCAGCATCGTCAGCGGCATTCTCATGGGCACGTTTTATCCGCTGGTCGTGAAAGGCATGGGAGGAGATCTGGGACTTGGGCCTTACGCCGCCGCGCTGTTCTTTTCGTTCGGCGTGTTTGTCTCGACGTTCTTCTTTAACATCTTTTTCATGAATGTTCCGATTGAAGGTTCTCCGATTCGCCTGAACGCCTATTTCCAGGGCAGCGCCCGGTGGCACATCATCGGGATTGCCGGCGGGATCATCTGGGCGGTCGGGGCGATCACCAACTTCGTCGGCGCGAGCGCTCCGGAGCAGGTCAACGTGGGCCCAGCCATCAGCCTCGCGATTGGCCAGTGCGCAACACTGATCAGCGTGCTATGGGGCCTGTTCGTCTGGAAAGAGTTCTCAAACACGCCGCCAGCCGTGAAGCGACTGGTCACCGTTATGATCGTTTTGTTCGCAGCGGGACTGGCGCTGCTGTCGCTGGCGCCCGTAATTGGCAAGAGCTGACCGCATTACTTCGCCCAGTCACGATACATCCGGTCAATAGTGGCCGCATCCATTGGCGGATGAATCACGACGCGATAATGCAGCGTAACGGTTTGCCCTGGTTTAAGGGCTACCGACGAAACAGCCGCGCTCGGATCGTAGGCGTGTGCGCCGAAGGGATTCGCGGCAAATAACCCGTAATCGCGCACATGCCAGCGCACCGGATGGCGGAAACTGTCTGGATTGTCGAACATGGCGATCCCGACTTTCTCTCCGCCAATCTCGCCCGTATAATCCACCCAGTTCGCTTTCTTGCCCCAGCATTCCTTCATCCCGTGGCCGCCGTCGGAGTTCACAATCGTTCCGCCGTGCTTTTCGGTCATCGAGTCGGCGATGCGCACGGCGAATGTGCCGTCCTTGTCGTCGCCAAACGTCGATTCGGCATCCGCCTTCAATACAGATTCTACGTCGATGATCCGCAGCTTAGGATCGTCGTGGAATGTCATCGTCCGGTTCTCCGTTAGCAGAGTCTTGCCCCTGGGGTCTACCCATGCGATCGTGGCCCGGATCGATCCCTCCTTCTTTCCGCCGCGAGCTTCATCTACCTTGCGAACAACGAGCGTGCCCGCTTTTGGATTGTGATACGAGAATTCGTTCTCCCAGAAATTGAAGCCGTTGACGTCTTTGTAGCCGATCCAGAGACCGCGGTGATGCCGGTGATCGCGAGACTCGCCTGCCACCTCCTCCATCGGATACTTACGCGTGACGATTGCGCCGGAGGCGGAGCGCAGCGGCGCGAAATACGGTTTCGGCGTTCCTGAGCCGTACACGAAATCCCCGAACGGCTTACCACCGATCTCGACGGCAATACGGTCTTGCTGCTTTGTGATCTTCACCTGCGCGGAAGAGGCTACGGCACAGAAAAAGCCAACGGCAGAGCAGCGCAACAACAACTTCCAATCCAACCTACTCATTTCCCAAAAGGCTCCCAATGAATTCGCTTGTTCCGCAAATTGCGGAACACAAGACATATCACAGCGCCGCCGCGGGGCCGGAATCAACCGCCGGTTCACGGACGGACAGCGAGCAAAGGTGATGAAGACACCCGGTTGCCTGCACTAAACCGCGACTGTCAAGGAGTAACCATGGCGCGGCGGGCCAGTCGGCGAAAGCCATCGAGTTTGAATGCCGGCGGTTCGGAGCCGGCGCCGCGGAGCGGAATCATGTGGTGAGTTGGTTGTGGAAACGGTGCATCAGGAGGCAGTGATCCGGGTGGCCGAGATGCCCGGCTTTGGCGTGGACTCAGCCCAATAGATCATTGCCGAAACAGGCGTAGCCGCCGAGACGTTTGCCTCGGTCGGTGAAACTCAGTTCGTGGGCCGGGCTCACAAAAACTCGCACAGCCCTTGCGGAAATTGAGATATTGCGTCTCGATCACCCCAATTCATCCCGAACCCGTCGTCCACGAACGGATGATTTTCAACAGAGCGAACGCAAGCTGTTTGACTGCAATAGAAAGCAGTATCGGCTTCCGGTTGAAACCATTCGGCGCGCCCGCTTCGGTTTACCAACCTACAGCGTCTTGAGATAGGCGATTACGTTATCTTTATCTTCCTTGGACAGCATATCCGCATACGACGGCATGCCGTTGCCGCCGTTGTTGATGAAATCTCGGACATTCGATTCGGTGACGGGCTTTCCGTTTACCAGTTTCTTCTGCTTGAACAGCCCCATGAGTGAAGGGCCGATCTTTTTATCGGGCGAGTCGGCGTTATGGCAAACTGAGCACTGCTCGAAAACTTCCTTGCCTTTAGCGGCGTCGCCGGCTTTGCTGTCGCTGCTTTTTGCGGAGTTCTGGGCCCCAAAGGCGAATGACGCGCAAAAAAACGCCGAGGCGGTGGCTAGGTAGAGGGAACGCTTCATCTTGATAGTCTCCGGGAAATAAGACGGCTTTGTCTGCTTTTAGTTTACAACTTGAATGCCCGCACAGGGTTGGAATGAAAGGGGTTTAACGTGAAACCAGTACTTATGCTGTTCCGCCCCTGCCTCCGAACCGTTCGTCCCTTGGCCCGAACCTGCGGGGCCGCCGTTGCATTTACGTCATAATGTTCTCATCCGGCAATGAACCACGTCCTTTGCCGCCGGGCCATCGGGACCCAGTAAGGATAGCTGTACATGCTCACTCGGGCACTCGCTCTTTTTGTATTTGCCAGTTCATTTGTCTGCGCCGCTCCGGATACGGAGATCCCCAATATGACGGCGCCTCCGAAGGCCGGCCCTGTCCAACTGTTTCCGGAGGAGTCGCTCAAGCCGGGCATGAAGGGCGTAGCCTGGACCGTGTTCACGGGCGACAAGCCCGAACCCATTCCAGTTGAGATCATCGGAGTTTGGAAGAGCGCCTGGGGGCCGAAACAGGATATCATCGTCGCCAAACTTACCGGAAAGGCATCACGAACGAATGTGGCCGGCGGCATGAGCGGCAGCCCCGTCTATATCGACGGCAAACTGGTGGGCGCCATTGCGTTGCGGCTCAGCGTCTTTTCGCCCGATGCGATTTGCGGCATCACGCCTATCAAGCTGATGCTCGACATCAATAATTTCGATAAAACACGTCCAGCCGAGCCGCGCACCCCGGACCGGATCAAAATAGCCGGCAAGACCGCCTCGCTTAATTTGCCAGACAATCTTCTGTCGCGTGTGGTCGCTGCCGGCGCCTCGGCCTCACTGAGTGACAAAATTCCGATGATGACGCCGATCGCCACTCCCGTGACGTTTTCCGGTTTCAGCGATAGCGCTCTTCAGGAGTTTGCGCCGGTGTTCCAGCAGTTGGGAATGATGGCGGTGCAGGGCGGCGCGGCTGGATCGCTCAATAGCTCCGTACCAGCAAAGGACTGGCGGAGCTCGATGCAACCGGGCGAGAGCATTGCGGCGGTTCTGGTTTCGGGCGATATGACCATGACCGGCGCCGGAACCGTAACGTACAACGACGGCAAACACGTGCTCGCGTTCGGCCACCCCATGTTTAACCTGGGCCCCGTCGATATGCCCATCGCGAAAGAACAAATTCTGACGACGCTCGCCTCCTCATACCAGCCAACGAAAATGGGCAATGCGGAAGAGGTGGTGGGAGCGCTGAAGCAGGATCGCCACAGCGGAATTCTCGCCCAGTTGGGCGCCACGGCGAACATGATTCCCGTCACTTTGCATGTCCGTTCATTCAACTCCGACGACTCTGTCCGCAAAAGCCAGGATTTCCATTTCAATGTCTTCGTCCAGCAAAAGTGGACTCCCTACCTGATGATGGCGACGCTTTTCAACGCGGTTTCCAATCTGAACGATTTCTCCGAGGACGCGACCTATCGCATGAACGGCGAACTCGATTTGGCGGGCCATGAAAAAGTGCAGATCAGCACGATGCAAGCCGCCGCGGGGCTGCCGGTTCCAACCCCCATGTTGCTGGCGGGCTGGTGGGGAGACAAGTTCAACCGCCTCTTTCTCAACCCGGTGAAGATGCCGGATGTGACTGCCGTGAATGCCACGGTGGACCTGCTGCCCGAACGCCGTATCGCTCAAATTGAATCGGCATGGATCGCCGATAACCACGTCGATGCCGGAACGGAAGTGCCGGTCAAGGTCTTCCTGCGGCCCTATCGCGGCGAACGTATCCAGCGCGAAGTCAACGTCAAAATCCCCGCCGGTCTGCCGCGCGGAGAGCACGAGATTCTTTTTAGTGATGCCGCGACGCTGGACAAGTTCCAGACCATCGCCGCTTCCCTGAATCGCTTCGTCGATATCCCGCAGACTGTCGCGATGCTGAATCACGAGCGCAGCAACAACCACCTGTACGTATCCATAGTCGATTCCGAGCCGACCGTTTATTCGGACGAGAAAATTCTGCCTAACTTGCCGCCGTCCATCCTGAATGTCATGCAATCGGGCCGCGATAACAGCCACCAAATTGTCAGCTCACCGCAAAGCACGCTCGAGCAAGCCTCCATTCCGTTGAATGTTGTCGTGGACGGCAAATGCACATTGAAAGTTTACGTCAAATAGCCCCTAAGGACTGATTCACAGTTACATGCTCAGATACTCCGGTCGCTTCCGGGCCGCCGCCTTCCTGCTTTGCGCGTTCGGCTCCGTCTCGCTTTCTTTCGCCGTGGACACACATGTCTGGCAGCAGGACGAGCAAAGCGAATTCAATCGAGGCACCATCAAGCATCTATCCATTCGCAGCGACGGCCACATCACTCTGGCGCCGGCGTTCCGCGAACTTGCCGATACAGGCGTTCCTTATCTTTGGTCCATCGTCCAGGATTCGCACGGCATGCTGTACTGCGCGGGCGGCGCGCCAACCGGAGCGACCACGAAGATTTATTCCGTGGCGCCAGACGGTGGCAACAATGTGGTCGCTGAACTCACGGCGCTCGAAGTTCATGCGCTTGCAATCGATAAACAAGACCGCCTCTATGCCGCGACATCGCCGGATTCGAAAATCTACCGAATCGGCCGCGATGGAAAACCGGAATTGTTCTTCGATACCAAGGCCAAGTACGTCTGGGCGATGGCGTTTGATAAGTCCGGAAACCTCTATGTGGCGACGGGCGACGAAGGAGTAATCTATCGCGTAACTCCCGGCGGGAAGGGAAGCGAGTTCTTCCGGACCGAGGAGACGAACGCACGCTCGATGATTATCGATTCTAAAGGCGACCTCATCGTCGGAACCGAGCCGGGCGGATATATTACGCGCATCACTCCGCAGGGAAAGAGCTTCGTCCTATTTCAGACCGGCAAGCGCGAAGTGACGTCGGTGGCGGAGCACGATGGCATATTGTATGCGGCTGCCGTCGGCGGGAAGCCCTCGCAACCTTCTTTGGCTGCTCCTACGAGAACGACGCCTCCACCAGCCGCGCCCACTTCAGCCGGATCGAAAGCCGTTATCGCCGTTCAGCCGAGTTCAACGCCTCCTGCCGGAATCATCTCGCTTGCGGCGGCTGCCGCGGCTACCGCGGGAGGATCGGAGGTCTACCGGATCGAGCAGGATGGTTTCGCCGAAAAACTCTGGAGTTCGCCGAAGGATGTCGTGTATGCCATCGGTTTCGATCCGGATGGCAAGCCTTTGCTCGGAACCGGGAACAAGGGCGTCATCTACCGGATCGACTCTTCCGTGCTCGCCACACAGTTGATTGATGCGCCGCCCACCCAGGTCACGGATTTTCTGGCGGGTAAAAACGGGGTGACCTATGCGGTCACCGGCAATGTCGGGAAGGTATACGCCATCGGCCCAACCTACGAAAGGACCGGTTCGCTTGAAAGTGAAGTTCTCGACGTGGGATCGTTCGCGTATTGGGGTGGTGCTTACTTACATTCCGATCTTGACGGCGGAACGGTGTCGATCGATACCCGCAGTGGAAATGTAAATCGCCCTCAGAAGAATTGGAGCGAGTGGCAGCCGGTTGAACTGCATGGTTTGAATGGTGCGGTTGCCTCGCCTCCGGCGCGATTCCTCCAATACCGGCTTACTCTCAAACCAAGTCCACAATCGAAATCACCTGATATCGGCAGCATCGAAATCGGCTATTTACCGAAGAACATCGCTCCGGCGGTGCGTCAGGTCGAAGTTGCTGACGCGAATTACCGGGCGTCCACATCGAGTTTTCTGGAGCGCAACGTAGAACCGTCAGGCTCCGCGCTCACATTGACTCTGCCGCCAATCGGGAGTCGGGAAAGCGCTTCCACGCCCGTCAGGCTGGAAGGCACGGGCGGCATGACGCTGCAATATGCAAAGGGTTACATGACGGCGCGCTGGGAGGCATCGGACGCCAACGGAGATGCTCTCACCTATAAAGTGGAAGTTCGCGGAGAGCGGGAATCTCTCTGGCGTTTGTTGAAGGATAAAGTTCAGGAGAGTTATCTCAGCTTCGATAGCTCCGCTTTTCCCGACGGCAAATACATCATTCGAGTAACTGCCAGCGACGCCCCGTCGAACACTCCTTCAGCAGCGCTCAGTGCGTCTCTTGAAAGTGCGCCATTCACCATCGACAATACGCCCCCGCAAATTATTTCAGGAGGCGTCAAGGATGAGAGCGGAGCCACGCTGATCGAGTTCACGGCAAAGGATGACTCGAGCTGGATCGACAAGACGGAATACTCGGTGAATGGCGGCGACTGGACGCTGCTCAATCCTGTCACCCGGGTGTCGGACGGGAAAGAGCTGCATTACCAACTTCGTGTTCAGAAGTCGGCCTCTCACGAGCAGCAGATTATTGCCGTACGCGTTTTTGACGAAAACGATAACGGTACGGTGCAGCGATTTGTCGCTCCATAGGTATGCAAACCGAGTTATTAGCAGATACAAGAAGCCGGAAAGCATTATTTGCGAAAGCGGGCTGCTGAAGCAATTAACCAAAGCGGTGCTGGAACGTGCCATGTAGGGCGAGATGACCGAACATCTGGGCTATGAGAAGCACGATCCGGCCGGACACAACAGCGACAACTCGCGCAACGGCGCGATGACCAAGGCGCTGAAGGGGGACTTTGGGGAGGCGCCTCCGCAAGCAGCATCGTCTGAAGTCGCCTGCGAGCCAATCGAAAATGTCTCGCCGCTTGCTGTCGGGGTGCCCCGACCAAAGCACGCAAGCGCGTTTCAGCATTGCATCCTCGCCCAACCCTTCCTCAAATTGCCGATCAACTTCCCAAATCCCTCACAAAATAGTCATGTGAGAAATCCGGGTTAGGACTTCCACCCGCCATTCAGCACGGAACCGCGACCGTGAGGAAGTAACCCGTGCCCAGTGGGGCCGGCGATCGACTGCGGCGGCCTCGTAGGCCGCCATCTCTGTGTGACCCAACACCAAGTGGCCTGAGCGGGGCACCCGCAGCTAAGCCGCTAGCCCCAACGCGCTGATTTTCAACGGGGTGCCATGGCCCTGGGAGCCGCCAAAGGCGATGAAGACGCTTGGTTGCCTGGACGGAACCGCGAGGGAGCGGCCGTCTCAAGCGGTTTTGAACGGAGCCGCTGCTCGACACCCCCCAAACAATCTCCCAGTCGGTTTCTTGAGAAATTTTGCCGGCGTCAACCACTCACATTCAGGAGTGCCGAAGCCGAAAAGGTGATCGGGCAGTGGTGAATGGAAGCGTCAACGCCTCTCTACAGAACAGTTTCGGTGTGTGAAACACAGCCCCTCACGATTCGAGGTTTGAAGAATCTGCTTGAGGAAACGCCGGATCTCCGGCTGGGCTCCTGGCACAGCACGGTAGCTGAGTGGATGATGAGTCCCGCTGCGGATAGTACGGATATCCTGATCATTGATAAGGCTCTGGGCGCCCAAGTCTTGCTCGACACTCTGGCGCATATGCCCGTCGACGGTCGCAGGACTGGCGTTGTCATCTGGGGGGTGTCGCTGAACGAAGCGGAGGCGCTCCGCCTTCTACAAGCCGGCGCCCGGGGAATTTTGCGGAAAAGCGCCGATTTGGACGCGGTGCTGGCCTGTCTCCGGATGGTCGCCCAAGGCGGGAGTTGGATGCAGGACACCGTATTCCGCGAATCCGGAAATGTGGCGGAAACACATCTTCACACGGAATTGACACCTCGGGAGCAGCAGGTTCTTGAGTTGGTGGAGCAGGGCTTCAAGAATCGGGAAATTGCGGCCGAGCTTGGCATCCGCCCCGGCACCGTTAAGATTCATCTGAAACATATCTTCGAGAAAACCGGAATCCACGGCCGCCACGGACTTGCGCTCACGGGATTACGCCAGAAGGGCGTTATTCCCCGTATGATTTCGTGAGCCTGCCGGTTCAAGTTCGGAGCCTCACGCGCCGAAAATGATACTTTCGAGATCCTTCCCGGAGTTCACCAGCCACCGGTCGATGTCTGAAATAGTCTGAGCGGCATCCATCTTCGGCCTCCAGCCGCGAACTCGCGAAATACGCGAGTTGTCCGTGATGTAAATACGTACGTCGGCAATCCGGTTCTGAGTTTCGGAGCCAATGGGAATCTCGCGGCCGACGATCCTCCGGCACAAATCCGTCGTCTCGACGAGCGAAAGCGACTGGAGGAGACCACCGCCCGCGTTGTAGCGTTTGCCGGCATACTCCCCAAACGCGGCAATCTGGTCGAGCACAAGGCCGCAAAAATCGTCGATGTGTAGAAAATCGCGAACCTGTTTCCCGTTTCCTTCAAAACCGATATACCGAAGCGGCCGGCCAAAACGATGGGCGGCTACCCAGAGTGCGATCACTCCCTGGTCGGCTTTCGCCATCTGTCCAGGTCCCGTGATGACGCCGAACCGGTCGATGATGAACCGGAAGCCGTACGCCGCGGCATATTCTTCCAATATCAGTTCAGCCGCAAGCTTGGAGGCGCCATACAAAGACCGGACCCCGTCGAGAGGGAAGTCTTCGGAGATGCCCTCCGATGTGAGTCCGGGGCTCGTTCCTGCAAAACGGTAACGAGTGTCCGTCTCGATAAATGGCAGCTCGTTTAATCGAGCATACGGGTAAACCCGGCTCGTGGACAGAAACAGGACGTCGCACTTCGTCGCACGTGCAATTTCAAGGCAGTTGAGCGCTCCGTCAACGTTCGTAGCCATCAAGAAGTCCGGCGATCCTGAATATCCTGCTTGCGCGGAAGGTTCCGCCGAACATTCAATCAGGAGGTCGGGATTAATGGCCGCTGCCTCCAGATCGGATCGAAGGCGAATGTCGCCATGGACGAAGCGCACGCCCGCAGCCCGTAATGCCGCCAGGTTGAATTCGGAACCGCGGCGTCGAAGATTGTCGAAAGCAGTCACTTCCGTATCCGGCGAATGCTTGCGAAGAGCGAGACACAAGCGGCTGCCGGCGAAGCCCGCGCCTCCTGTGACGAGTATCCGCTTATGCATGCGGGATGGCGCGGCCCTCCGGGTAAATCGCTTCCGCATCGGCAGCCCGTCTGTGATAGTCGCCTCGGGATAGCGTTTTTTCCAGCCAGAGGTACAGGACGATGAACAAGTACCGGCTACCCATTTCCTGAAGCTTCAGCTTCGATGCTCCCGATGCGCGGTTTGTCCAGGAAATCGGGACCACGGCATAAGAGAATCCTCGAACTGCCGCCTTGAGGGGCATTTCCACCGTTAGATTGAAGTGTGGAGAGATAAGGGGCTGCATCGCGTCCACGACATATTTTCGATACATCTTAAACGCGTTCGTTGTGTCGTTGTACCTGAATTGAAATATCGCGCGGATGAAGTGATTGACGAGCCTGTTTAAAATCAATTTGTGTTTGGGGTAATCGATTATCCGGCTTCCCTTGATAAAGCGCGATCCAAACACGCACTCATAGCCTTCTTCAATCTTGCGGTAGTAAGCGACCACATCGTCGGGAGAGTCGGAGCCATCCGCCATCACGATGGTGACGACCTCGCCATTGGCGAGTCCCAGACCCATTCGCACCGCCATCCCGAAGC
Organism: Bryobacterales bacterium KBS 96; assembly: GCA_000381625.1. Classification (GTDB taxonomy): domain Bacteria; phylum Acidobacteriota; class Terriglobia; order Bryobacterales; family Bryobacteraceae; genus KBS-96. Next base: position 1,111,703 of record KB906767.1, on the reverse strand, counting down.
CGTGGCGGCCAGCATTCGTCACCGGCCGTATGTTTGGCAACTCCGTTGCGAGCCTGGCTATTACTGAGAAAGTGCCATCGGTGCTCCCATCATCGACGACAATTACCTCGTACGGAATTTCATCACGCCGGAGCGCCTCAATCAGTCGCCTGACTGTCTCCGCGACACATCCTTCTTCGTTTCTGGCTGGTATGACGACCGATAGCTTCGGCGACGCCGGCGCGCCGAAAGCGTGTTGCGTTGCTGCGATGTTCTCCGGCACTTTTGTGCCCCAGTGTCCGATTCTTTATGAAGGATGCCGGGGGCCTCTCCCGTCAAAGCTAACACGTTTGCCCACGGGTCTGCCGTATTTACGAGGGTGGCGGAGCTGCTGTGCGCGGCTCGCGGTTTACACTGACAGGTTCTCTTCATGTTCGTGTATGCCCTTGTCACCGTGATCCTGATTGGCCTGCCGATCGCGGGTTTTCTCTACCAACTTGCAGGTAAGTGGCGCGACCACCGGCGATATCCGCCGCCTGGTCGCCTGCTCTCCGTGAACGGACGTCGATTTCACGTGCTGGAACGGGGAGGGGGACCGTCCGTCGTTCTTGAATCCGGTATAGCTGGAACCAGCCTGAGCTGGACTCTTCTGCAGGACAAGCTCGCTGAATGGGCACGCGTATTTAGCTACGATCGCGCCGGCCTCGGCTGGAGCGATGCGCCGGATAAACCCCGCACGCTCGCGAATGCGGTCGCCGACCTTCATCGGCTCCTCGAAACGGCGGCACTCCCGAAACCCTATGTGCTTGTCGGTCACTCCTACGGCGGCCTGATAGTCCGCCAGTTTGCGAGCGCCTATCCGCAGGAACTGGCGGGGCTCGTTTTGGTGGACCCCGTCGAATGCGGCGAGTGGCTTCCCCTCCCGGACCTCCAGCGGAGGCGCCTGGCAAGAGGAGTCTTGCTTTCCCATCGCGGCGCTCTGCTCGCCCGGTTCGGAATTGTGCGATTCGCTTTATTTCTGCTGATCTCCGGAGGCAGACGGTTGCCTCGCGCCATCGCCCGATTGAGCGCTGGAAAAGGCGCATCCGTTACGGAACGTCTGACCGGTGAAGTTCGCAAGCTTCCGCCCAAAACCTGGCCCATGATTCGGATGCACTGGAGCGACCCAAAGTGCTTCGAAACCATGGCGGACTATCTGGAGCGCCTGCCCGAAAATGTTGCGACCGCAGTCGAGACTGGCTACCGGCCCGGCGTGCCAACCATTCTGCTGACGGCCCACAACGCATGTCCCGATGTGCCGGCGAGCGTTATTCATAGGCCGTCAGCGAAAAGCGGCCACTGGCTCCAGTTGGACGAGCCGGATCTGGTGATCAACGCCATCTTAGAGTTGCTGCGCCGTCCCACTCGCGGCTGAGCCAACTTCAATATCAAAGTGCTACGAACCGGGATCGCTCCGACGGCTGATATAAGCGTGCGCGTGTTATCACTAATGAGTGAGAAATGAGGGCTTGTAGGCGAAGATGCTGCTCGCCGTCAATTGGACTCGCGGATTCGGCGGTTTTTGCCATGACCACAGCGCAGAACACGACGTTAACTACGCGGCGCCGTTTCGTAATGGCGCTGAAGCGGCTTCTTCAGGTCGCTCCCTATGTTGGGGTTTTGCCTCTGCGCGCCGGGGCCATGCCGGCGATCTTTTTCGACAGCAAGTTTTATCGTGCGACGAATAGCGGGTCTGCGGCCAAGATCAGCCCGCTATTGCACTTCATTGTTGCCGGCGCTTTCGACGGTCGCAAGCCGCATCCACTCTTCGACCCCGCTTTCTACTTGGAACGTTATCCCGATGTTCGGAAAACCGGTGTGAACCCGTTGCTTCACTTCCTCCGGTACGGCGCCGCCGAAGGACGTAAGCCACACCCGCTATTTCAGCCCGATTACTACCTGAGGCGGTGTACGGAGGCAAAGAAGTCTGGAGGAAATCCGTTGGCGCATTTCCTGCGAAGCCGACCCGAAGATTGCATTAGCCCGCACTTGCTATTCGATTGCGAGCACTACCGCCGCTATCATCCCGACCTTGCGGTGCGACGCATCAACCCGTTAGTGCATTACGCCTTGACGGCGCGCCAGAGTGACGCCGCCGTGGAGGGTATGTGCCAATTCGGGCGGCACGGCTGACCTCACGCCATGCGTTTCGTCATTCTTCATTACCACCTCTTCAAGAATGCGGGCTCGACCATCGAGAATATGCTCGATCGCAATTTTGGCGAACGCCTGTGCAGGTTAGATACCGCGGACCGCGATGGCCGTTTATCGAATGATGTCCTGCTTTCGTACCTGAAAGACAATCCCCATATAGAGGCAGTTTCAAGTCATCACCTCCGCCATCCCGTTCCAGCCGCGCCAGGCTTCCTGTTCTTTGATCTGTGCTTCCTCCGCGATCCGCTCGACCGGATACGATCTATATACGACTACCTTCGCGAGAAGCCCAGCGCAGGCGATCCGCTCAGCGATCTCGCGGAGACGTGGAGTTTGGGCGAATTCATTCCCCGTGTGATCGAGGCAATGCCGCACCACGTGAACGACGTACAGGTCAATCTCCTGGCCAACGCCGGCGACTACGATCACCCTCCAGCGGAAGCCGATCTCTATCGCGCAACGAAACGAATGCTGGAGACATCTTGGCTCGGTGTGGTCGATCGCTTCAACGAGAGCATTGTTGGCGGCCAAAATCTTTTGGACCCGGCGTTTCCTGGCATGGTGTGCGCCGTACCACCCGTGAATGCCTCGGGCGGTCTGGACGAGGCGCTTCAGTTACGTCTCTCGAAACTGGAGAAAGCGTGCGGTCCCCGCGTCTACTCCGACCTGGTTCGGTTGAACACGCTCGATTGCGAACTCTTGCGGAAAGCTCGCGCGGAGGTGACCCGCCGGTTCAATCTGGTCCCCAATCGGGATGCGCGGCTGCGTTCGCTGGAACGGCAGCTACAAACATGAAAGCGTGACGCGTGTTAACAGTCGATTGCTCCGTTTACCTGCGCGTATAGCTGTTCGTACTTGGCGATTTGAAAGAACGGGTGCTGCTGCGGAGGCGCGATAAATTTCGTCGTGCCGTATCGATCCCGCCAGACCACTACGACGTCGCCGGCCAGTCCGGCGCGCGCCGCGCAGTTCTGAAGCGCGGTGTGTACCCGCTGACGTTCCGCCGCCGTCTTTAAATCGAAAGAGCTCGGCGGAAACACGGCCACTACGCGCACGTCTTGCAAGGTCAGATGCGCTGTTGGGAATGTCTCCAACCCGCTATCTTAACCCGGTGGCAACGCGGGGAATCGCCTTGCTCTCCTCAATCGGATGGGCGAAAACCGGTCATGAACGCCGTTTTGACCCATCTCGCTCGGGACCGACCGCATATACTCTGAAAAAGCGCCCGCGTAGCGGGCTGCTGGAATTTTTCTACCCGAGCCAGAAGATTTTTCTACACAAACGGTTACGTTTTCTTGCAGAATGATATGAAAGGAAAGAAATGAAAGAATCACCGCTCTCTCCGGATCGCCGCGACTTTCTCAAAACCACAGTGGGCGCTGCCGGCGTCGCCCTGGCAGCGGGTTTTCCCGCGATCATCTCCGCCCAAACCGTCAGCAACGCGATTAAAGTTGGACTGGTTGGTTGTGGAGGCCGCGGAACAGGCGCCGCGTCTCAGGCGCTTCACGCGGACGATTACGCGGAGCTGACAGCCGTCGCCGATATCGACCAGTCCCATATCGACCGCTCGCTCGGAACACTGAAGCGAATCAGCAAAATCGCGGAACGCGTAAAGGTCGAGCAGCCGAATCAGTTTCTCGGACTGGATGCCTACCAGAAAGTGATTAACAGCGACGTCGATGTAGTGCTGTTGGCCACGCCTCCGGGTTTCCGGCCGACGATGCTGGCCGCCTGCGTGGACGCGGGCAAGCATATCTTTTGCGAGAAGCCGGCTTCGACCGATCCCACCGGCATCCGCTGGGTGCTCGAATCGACCGAAAAGGCGAGAGCGAAGAACCTGTCGCTGGTCGCCGGCTTCTGCTGGCGTTACAACGACATGATTGAAGCCACCGTGAAGCAGGTGCAGGACGGCGCTATCGGCCGGGTAGTCGCTTATTACGCCACGTATTACACAAATCCGGTGAAGCCAATGCCTCCGGCGAGCGAGCGCCCGGCCGGCATGAGTGACACCGAATGGCAAATTCGCAATTGGTACAACTTCGTCTGGCTCTGCGGCGATAGCCTTGTCGAGCAGGCCGTGCATAGCGCGGACAAGATCGCCTGGGTGATGCACGACGAACCGCCTGAGAGCTGTGTGGCCGTTGGTGGCCGTGTGATTCCGGCCGAAGGCGGTAACATCTACGATCATTTCGAGGTCAACTACCTCTACCCGAATGGCGTGCGCGCATTCCTTGCAAACCGGCAGATCGTAGGCTGCTACAACGAGAATTCCGATTACATTCTCGGAACCGATGGGACTTGCACTATTGGCCGCGGCCCAACACCGAAGATCGAAGGCAAAACCAACTGGACGTGGACGGGCCAGAAATACGACATGTACCAGCGCGAGCACGACCTGCTGTTCGCTTCCATCCGCAAGCATCAGCCAATTAACGATGGCAAACGTCTGGCCACCAGCACGTTGCTCGCAATCATGGGCCGCATGGCCGCCTATACGGGCCAGCAGGTCACATGGGATGAAGCGCTCAATTCGAAAGAGAAGCTGTATCCCGATAACCTGGATTGGAACGGCAGTTTGCCCGTACCCCCGCGCGCCGAACCGGGTATCACAAAACTCATCTGACCGTTGTCCTTGCTGTCTGGAGCCGGCTGGCGCACAGCCGGCTCCCTCTGCCTCTCGCGAGCCGAAAATTGCTATGAACCGTTTCTCCTGCCTACCGATCGCCTCCGCTCTTTTCCTTCCTGCGCTGGTGCTCGCGCAAGCGAGCCCCAAAGTAGATTTCAAGGCCGACGTCGCTCCTATTTTCGAGCAGCACTGCATCAAGTGCCACTTCGGTGGCAGCACGCACGCCGATTTGGAAATGACCTCCCGGCAGAAACTGCTGGACCAACGCTCGATTGTCCCTGGCAAGCCCGATCAGAGCGTGTTCTACAACATCGTGAAGAGGGGGTTGATGCCGCCGCCTGGAGCGCCGAAACTCACCTCGGATCAGATTGCGACAATCGGCCGCTGGATAGCGGAAGGAGCGCCCTGGCCGGCCGATGTGAAGTTGCAGCCGCCGCAAGCATCCACTGAGAAGGCGGCTAGCGACAAAGCGGCGGCCACTCCGCAAAACGCGGAAGAACAGAACGTCCGGCAGATTCGGGACCGCATCCTGGCCCATCAACGGGAACAGGTATCGGCCAAAGCGGCGCCCTATAAAGTCACGATTCCGAATACAACGGTTTCGTATGACATGGTGCCGATTGCCGCGGGCAGTTTCGAAATGGGTTCTCCCAATTCCGATCCGCAACACAAGAAAGATGAACAGCCGCAACATCAGGTACGCGTGGATGGTTTCTGGATGCAGGCCCATGAAGTCACGTGGGACGAATACCGCCTGTTCATGTTTGAAAATCAGGCTGGCGAGGTGGCGCACAAGGACGACGTCGTCGACGCCGTTAGCCGCCCGACCAAGCCTTATGTCGAGATGAGCTTCGGCATGGGCATCAATGGATTTCCGGCCATTAGCATGACGCAGCATGCGGCCAACAAATACGCCGAGTGGTTGAGCGCGAAGACGGGAGAATTTTATCGCCTGCCCACGGAAGCCGAATGGGAGTATGCGTGCCGCGCCGGCACAACGACGCCTTATTATTACGGCAGCGATCCGAAACAGCTCGGAGATTACGCGTGGTACGCAACGAACAGCGGCGGTAAATATCAGAAAGTAGCCACAAAGAAGCCGAATCCATGGGGGCTTTACGACATGCTGGGTAACGTCATGGAGTGGACGCTCGATCAATACGAGCCGTACAAGCCGGGACCTGAGGTCAACCCGTGGGTGAAATCCACCACGCCCTATCCACAGACCGCGCGCGGTGGCTCCTGGAACGATCCCGCCGACATGCTTCGCTGCGCCGCGCGTGTTGCATCCGATCCTTCGTGGAAGCAACAGGATCCCCAATTGCCGAAAAGCATCTGGTATGAAACCGATGCGCAGTGGCTGGGCTTCCGGCTGATTCGCCCGGCCAACGTTCCGAGCGCCGAAGAGATGTACAAATATTGGAACAACGGCGTTGAGCACGACGAGCAGTAACCGTTTTCAAAAAATTGCGATTCGAGCCTTGGTCTGCAGCTTTGCCGCTTGCCTCGGCGCCGCTCCAGCGGACTCGTCGAACACGGCGGCTCTTAAGCCCTACGAGGCAGTGGAGCCCCATATGGGCACGCTATTCCGCATCAAGCTCTACGCGCCCGATGCAGCCACGGCTGAACATGCGTTTCGCGCGGCTTTCGATCGTGTCGCTTCCTTGGACGACACATTGTCCGACTACAAGCCCGCGAGCGAATTGAATCGAATCTGCAAAAGCGCGGTCGGACGCCCGGTAAAGGTCTCCGGCGATCTGTTGCGGGTTCTCATCGCATCTGAGCAGCTCGCCGCCGAGACGGGCGGCGAGTTTGACATCACGTTAGGTCCGGTGATTCATCTCTGGCGGCAGGCCCGCAAGGACGGCCGCGTACCGGATACCGCGGAGCTTGCTCGGGCGTCCGCCAACTGCGGATATCGCAAGCTGCACGTCGATCCGGTTGCAAGCACGGTGGAGTTGGACGATGCTGGCATGGAACTGGACGTGGGTGGCATCGCGAAAGGCTACGCGGCGGACGAAGCCCTTAAGGTGCTGGGGCGGCTTGGTATTCAAAGCGCCCTGGTTGCCGCCAGCGGCGACCTGGCTTTCAGTAACGCGCCTCCCGGCCGGCCTGGCTGGAGTATTGGCATTGACTCGTTCGATCGCGCAAACGCGCCATTCACGCGTGTTTTGCACTTGAGTAACGCGGCAGTATCGACGTCCGGCGACACGGAACAGCACTTGGATGCAGGCGGCAAACGGTATTCCCACATCGTCGATCCGAAAACCGATGTGGGGCTTACCAAAGGCATCACGGTGACGATTGTAGCCCGGCACGGGATTGAAGCCGACGGACTCGCAACGGCGGTCAGCGTCATCGGCGCAACGCGAGGAATGCAGTTCATCGATTCGAAACCGGGCGTTGCCGCGCTGATCGTTAAACCTGGAGCGAACGGCCCGGAAGTCCTCGAATCCTCGCGATTTCATTCACTTACAAGCAATTCCTTGTAGGGGCCGACGCATGCATCGCCCGCCACCTTTCGGAGATTCCTTCCCTCCCGTGCTCCCAACCCGCGCATGATTTATCTCCGCTGTTCTTTAGCAATCACCCGTTTCCCGCATTCGAACAGTGCCGTCCTCCACGACCGAAGTTGACCCTTGTAGTGAGAAGCAGATAGCCCTCAAGTTGGTTGGCCATCGATCTGCCCGCCTTCAGAGTATCCATGAGCCTGCAAGCTATCAACGGCAAGCAAGACGTCCTTTCGCCAGCACGGAACCGCGACCGTGAGGCGGCCGTCTTCAAGGGAGTGCCCACAACACCGAACCGCGACTGTTACTGTCAAGGAGTAACCATGGCTCGGTGGGCCGTGGAATCGGATGAGGACGTCCGGTTACCTGCACCGAACCGCGACCGTAACGGAGCAGGCGTTTTGACCGGAGTTTTCAACGCGGCGGACTTTTTACCGGCCGTCTTCGACCAAGCAGCCGTTCCAACCGGCCGCCCACAGCCGTGCGGCATCCTTACCGCGAACAGGATGCAGCGGTGCTAACGTCGGAACGCCAGACCCCCCCGGCAGAAGCTTCCCCAAAAAAATCGGCGCGTGCGCGCGTGCTGGTCGGTGACGATCAGCACGATATCCTCACAGCGCTGTCCCTGCTGCTGAAACTTAACGGATTTGCGGCTGAGATAGCGGATTCGCCTGAGCGGCTTCTCGCTACGGCAAGCGCCGGGCAATTCGATCTGATCCTGATGGATCTGAACTACACGCGCGATACAACTTCCGGTGAAGAAGGGTTGCAGCTTCTGTCGACACTTCGCAATACCGGCGGCGCAACGCCGATCATCGTGATGACGGCGTGGGGAAATGTCGAGCTGGCCGTGGAGGCCATGCGCCTGGGCGCGGCCGATTTTGTTCAGAAACCATGGGATAACGACCGGCTGCTCGCAACCGTACAAAAACAATTGGAGCGCGCGGAAGCCGCGCAGCGGCAGCGGCAGCTTGCTCAGTCTGAATGGGAAATTGCCCGCCACGTTCAGCAGAAACTGCTTCCGCAAAAGCTCAGAACCCTCCGGACATTGGACTACGCGGCCGCCTGTTTGCCCGCCCGCGAGGTAGGCGGAGACTATTACGATTTCTTCGATTTGGATGAGCACCGGATCGCCGGCGTGCTTGGCGACGTCAGTGGCAAAGGAATCGCGGCGGCGATGCTGATGGCGAACCTGCAAGCCTTGTTCAGAACCCAGCTCGATTCCGGCGCTCACGAACCGGCGATTCTTCTCGAAACCGTCAATCGCCTGTTTTACGCCTCTACTCCCCCGGAACAGTATGTCACGCTTTTCTATTTTGAATACGACGATCGCGACCGGTCGCTACGCTATATCAACTGTGGCCATCTGCCGCCCGTATTGCTGCGATCGTCGGGCGAGATGACGCGTCTTGAAGCGACCGGCACTGTGCTGGGACTTTTCCCACGGTGCGCTCTTGAATCGCGATGTCTCACGCTCGGCGAAAACGATCTGCTCATTGCGTTTACCGATGGCATCACCGATTTTCTCGACGACTCCGGCGAAGAGTTCGGCGAAGAGCGGTTCCTTCCCCTGGCAAAGGCCGTTCGGCATTTGCATTCACAGGCGGCCACCCGCCACTTGACTGATCGCCTACGCACTCTAAGTGGCGGCCGCGATCAGTTCGACGATCAGACGCTGATTGTTCTCCGAGGACAGTAAGCGAGTCCTTTTGCGGCCGAACGGCGACCCGTACAGGCCGCCAAACGTGACGATGACGTCCGGGCGCCTGCACCGAAGCGCAACCGTAACGGAGCGGACGTTCTTACCGGCGTCTTCAACGGAGCCAATCCTTCCGTCGAATCCTCTTGACTCTTTGTGCAAGGCTAGTAAGATATCTAGTTAATTTGGAATGAATAGTTAATTACCGGGTGGTCGTCGATACTGGCCCGGTATGTACGACCGAGATGAGGTTGTTGAAGCTTGCAATTGCCTTCGTTCTGATTCAGCGGCTCTGCTTTCCCGCCGAGGCGCGGATCGAACAAAGATCGCTGCCCGATCGCGGAAAGACTCCCGGCGCTGGCCTATCCGTTACTGGAAGAGATGTCTGTTTGCCGGGATATGCAACCCAGGTGCGTCCCGTCGGCGAACCAGTCCAGCGGAGAGTCTTCAAGACATACGGCATAGAGCACCCTCCGCCGGGCGCCTACGAGATCGATCATCTAATCAGCTTGAATCTGGGCGGTTCCAACGACCCGCGCAATCTCTGGCCTGAGCCGCTGACCGGTCTTGAATGGAATGCCCACGTGAAGGATGCGCTTGAGGAACGGTTGCATGAGAGTGTGTGCCGGGGGACCATCAATCTAACGGCCGCCCAGAAGGCGATCTCGGGTGACTGGATCGCCGCCTACAAGAAATTTTTCCATACAGACAAGCCCGTAACGGTCCGGCATCGGACGCGCGCCCGACGCCGTCGCGGGGCGCGAACACGATAGAAGACGTCACTCTGGAAACCGCATCTACTATCATGAACTTAATCGGCCTTCACCGTGCCCGGGTGGCGAAATTGGCAGACGCAAAGGACTTAAAATCCTTTTCGCCGCAAGGCGAGTGCGGGTTCAAGTCCCGCCCCGGGCACCACTTACGCGACACCGGTAGAAACATGGTGCGTAGGTGAGTGTGCATGTTGTTGTCCTTTCTGCGCCGCTAGATACCTTTCGGTGCGCTTTTCCGCGTCCTTGATATATCGATATATCGCGAGCATCGGTGATGTTATAGCGCCACAACATGCTCGCGGTCTTGCGACCTGAAATCTGCAGCGCGATTTTTTCCGGAACGCCCGCGCGAATCATATTGCGCGCGGCCGTGCGACGCAGATCATGAAAAGCTTCAGGGCTACTCGCAGGCTCGCTGCTCCTGCGGGTAAAGTATCCAGCTCACTTGTAGGAGCAACTGCGGAGATTGGAATTCGATTAAATTCTGGGGCGGGTTTTCTGGGGCGGCTGGAGGGATTCGAACCCTCGACATCCAGAACCACAATCTGGCGCTACTACCAACTGAGCTACAGCCGCCGTGTTATTTCACAGTTTAACATTCGCGACTGCCACGGTAGCCAAGCGACGAAAACGCTGAAACTGAGCCGGGAGCGTGAGCGACCTAGCACGGAACGTCCCGTTCGTCTTGGGTCGCTCACGCTCCCGGCTCAGTTTCGGCATATACGTCAAATTGAATACTGCTCCGCTTCCGTAAGCGGCCCTTTTCCCGGCAGCCGGCCTTCAAACGACCGCTACTCTTTCGACCAAAGCCGCTCGATTTGTTCCAGGCTCTTGCCCCTGGTTTCCGGAACCGCGAGCCAGACAATCAGAAACGTCACAACGCACATTGCCGCATAAATCAGGAACGCGCCCGTGGGCGTAACTGCATTCGCCAGTGAGAGGAACGTCATGGTGAGCACCGTGCAGGCGATCCAAAGCCAGACCGTCGCAATCGACATGGCTCTCCCGCGAATGCGCGTAGGAAAGATTTCGGCGATCAGGACCCAGACTCCCGGTCCGAGCCCAATAGCGAAAGCGGCGACGCACAATAGCATCATCGCGAGTACGAACATCGCGGACGGAGGGTGGCCTAGAAACGCTACCGCCAGTCCTACTTCGCAAAGCGCCATCGCTCCCGAAGAAAGCATCAACAGCGGACGCCTGCCGAGCTTATCGATTGTGCCGAGCGCCACGATAGTCGCGCCGAAGTTGACAAGCCCCACAATGACATTGGCGAACATCGCCGACGATGAGCTGGCGCTGTGTACCTGGTCTTTGAAGATAATCGATCCGTAGAACAAAACCGTATTGATGCCGGTGATCTGCTGCAGAATCGCGAGCGACACCGCGATAAACAGCGGGCGGCGCAAGCCCTTGCGGAACAACTCGGCGAGAGATCCGGATTCTTCCGCGACGGCTTGCTGGATATCGTGCAGCTCGGCGGCGGCGACAACCGGGCCGTTGATCCGCGACAAAACCGTATGCGCTTCTTCGCCGCGGTCGTTTTCAACCAGCCATCGCGGGCTCTCGGGAACGAAGAAAAGCCCAATCAGGAACGCGGCTGAGGGCACGGCGGCGACGGCAAACATCCATCTCCAGCTCGACGGCCCCGTGAACGCCAGCAGCCAGTTGGCAAGATACGCCAGAAGAATGCCGCTCACAATTGCCATCTGGTTCATAGCCACCAGCCGTCCGCGAATCTTTGCAGGAGCGACTTCGGCGATGTACAACGGCGCAAGCACCGAGGCCGCGCCGATCGCCAGTCCGCCGGCTACCCGCGCGGCAACAAACTCCGTCAGAGTTCTCGGAATAGCAGCGCCGAGCGCGGACAAGGCAAACAGAGCGGCCGCCATCATCAGCACGCGCCGCCTGCCGATCCGGTCGCTAAGCCAGCCGGCGAAACTCGCGCCGAAAATGCAGCCGAACAAGAGAGCGCTGACCGCGAACTCCGTTTGCACATCGTTCAGGTGCAGTTCAGATCGAAGAAAGATGATTGCGCCATTGATGACGGCAATATCGAAGCCGAACAGCAGCCCCGAGGTCGCGGCGACAATGGCCGCCAGGTAGACATAGGCGCTGCTGCCCACGGCGCCTGCCGTTTGTGCCGCTGCGTTATTCAAAGTGGGTTCCCCTGCATTCGATTCCATGCGCTACGGCTGGCAGTGTAACACTGCGAACGAGCCCGCGCGATGGAAGCGTTGGGTCGATCACATCCGAAAGCTTTTCCCTGCCGGATTCGCCGTCGCAAAGGAAAGACTCTTGATTTTGCGTCTATCTTCTTGCATGATCCTAACGATCTCGCTGGGACAGCGCGAAAAACGTCACTGGAGGACGCCATGAGTACTCTACCTCATCAGGTCGCATTGGTTTCCGAAACCAAGTCAATCGGATTCTCCGAGATCGCGACAGTAGCAGCCGCGTTACAAAAGCAGGCCGCGCGCGATTTCGGACCCATTTGGAAAGTAAAAGCGACCGTGGACGCATTCGACAAACTCGAATCCGTACCTGTCGACTATTGGCCCATTATTGTAAAGGATGACATCAAGGAGCCGGGCGCGGCGGGTTATCACACGGACGACAACGGGCAGCCGTTTTCACTCGTGCAGGCCGGGGATGGCTGGGCGCTTACAGCCAGTCATGAAGCCCTCGAAATGTTGGCGGACCCGTTCGGGAACAGAACTCTGGCCGGCTCTCCGCCCCCCAACTCGCCCGCGCCGGCTTCCGGCTTCAAACGTGTCGTTTATCTGGTCGAAGTCTGCGATCCCTGCGAGGACACTCAGTTTGCCTATGGCGTCAACGGCCAGCAACTCTCGGATTTCATTACCCCGCAATACTACGATCCGAGCGGTGGCTCCGGAATCCGGTACAGTTTCCGGGGAAGCGTTAAGGCGCCACACACCGTTCTTGAAGGAGGCTACGTGAGTTTTGGGAATCCGGTGACGAACGAGTGGTATCAAATTGCCGTCGCGAATTGGAAAACCGAACTCCGCGAGCTTGGCAAGTTGCAGCGCAACGGACGGAGTCTGCGGGAAACGATCGATCGGAGGGTTCGCGAAATCCTTCGGGACAGCAATTACCGCACGCAGAAGCCGGGAATGGCGTTGGCTGCTGCGGCTTCTTTCTCCACTGCGGAATCAAGCCAAGCCCGGGCCGAATCGCTACGGAGCTTCATAGAGAAGCTTTGACGGCGGCTGGTGTATCGTTCGGCCGCCGCCGCGCCGGCGGCAATAGAATGAGACCAGGAGCAGTATATGTCTGACGCACACACGCGCGAAGGTCAGGAAGAAAGAGCTAGGCGGCTGCGGCAGCAGATTGAGCAAATGCAATCTGGTTCGACAAATCCCGCGCCGGAGCGACCACTCTCGTTGCGGGAACAAATCGAAAAGCGCGCAAACGAAATACGCCAGCAAGAAGAACGCGGCGAGAAATAAATAGTGGCTGGGCCAGTGTGCAATCCCAGTCGGCCTACGTAAGCCGGCGACTCCTGGCGGTCTAGCACGCAAAGCGTCTTTCGCTGGATGCTTCGTGGCGAAGTCTTTTTTAAGAGACTTCACGTCGTGTCTTTGTCTCCTCCTGTTTCAGTGATACCGTCCGAACAAGAGCGAATCCGCATCTGTCGGCGGGATCAGCGCGTCGTTGGGGTAGAAATCATCAACATTTTGCGCCGTAATCAGCGTGTGCTTGATGAATACAGCCGGTGGGATGCACTTGCGGCGGAGAATGCCCAAAGCGAGGGGCATCAGATGGTCCCCGTACTTCTCAGGGAAGAACGCCACCGAGCCAATTAGTCTGCTCCCTCGAACACGCAGCTCGCCGCGCGCGGCAATGGTTCCGTTCTGGCCCATGATGGCGCAGTCTTCCAGCCTCCCAATCTCGGTAAAAGCACGCAGGGCGCCCAACGCCACTGCGTCGTTGATTGCGCCGACAAGAATTCGTTTGGCGTTGGAGCGCGCAAGGTGCTTCAAGACGATGTCCATGGTCTCGGCATAACCGCCCTTTGCGTCCAGACGCACAATTGCCGAGGAATCCAAGCCGGGCAAAATCTCGGTAATTCCAACGGCCGTGCCTGTCAGCCGCGAATTGGTCAGAGGTCCGGTCGCGGCATGCCCCAGAAGAAGAACGCTATCCACTTTTCCGTTCCATGCCTTGAGCGCCCAACGGCCCAGCGCCCGGCCGCCGATTCGCCCGGCAATATAGTTGTTTCCGCCAAAAAAGGTGGCGCCGGGGTGGGGCGTGTGAACGGCAATCATGGGAATGCCCGCCGCGGCGAATTTGGAGGCAACCAGCGGAGCGATATCGTGGCAGACCTGAAACTCAATGGCCAAATCGACCCGTTCGCGGACCAGCTTCTCTGAATTGCCGATAGCCACGCGCGCGCTGAGCTGATTGTCGAGTTCGATGAGTTCCGTGCAGGTTTCGGCAGCGGCGACGCGTATGCTTTCCGTAACGTCCCGCGCGAACAACGATTTCGTGGTCATGGCCGCATAGCCGATCCGGAAACTCCGCTCACGGTTGGGATGAACGACAGAACGGTACCGGTTGCCGGCAACCCGCTCCAGCAAGCCTCCCGCCGCCAGCGTCTGGGCGGCACGAAACGCGGTTGTCTTGTTAAGGCCGGTGCGGGTCACAAGTTCGTGCAGAGGAATCGATTCACCCTCGAATCGAAACGATTTGAGCACCTCGCAGGCCCTGAGTATTGGTCCCACGAGATAGGTGGACTGCGCCGATTTCGCTCTGTCAATATTCGCACTGGATGTGCGCCGCTGTGGCATGAGAAATCCCTTGTTCCTTAGACGTTTCACTACGGGAAACGGAATGTTACACCAGACTTCGAATCGGCGCAATAAGATCTCCCCGGAATGAACGCTCAATTTCCGTTGATATGGCTGGTGATTCTCGACCGGGCGTGAAGTTGTGAGTTTCGCGAGGCGAAACGTTTTCCGCACTGGCCAATTCCCCTAGCTATCGCTGTCGGTTGTCGATTATTGTTGTTTCAATCCGCTTACAATTCGGATCGGGTCCCAATTCAGGTTCACAAAATGTCATCGGAAACGAACAACTCCCTTCATCGCCGCGAGGCTATTGGTTCGGCATTTAAAGCTGTGGGTCTGGCCGCCCTCGGTTCATCCGCTCTCGAAGCGCAGGAACAGATGAATCGAAACGCCCCCGTTCCCGCGAAAGATAATCTCAAGATTACAAAGCTCGAGACATTCCTCGTGAAGCCTCGCTGGCTCTTCCTGAAGATTCACACCAATGCCGGAATCGTTGGCTTGGGCGAGCCGATCACGGAAGGACGCGCCTTAACCTGCGCTGAAGCGGTCAAAGAAGTCGAGCCTTACCTGGTTGGGAAGGACCCGCGTCCGGTGGCGAAACACTGGCAGGCGATTTACCGGCATGCCTTCTATCGCGGGGGGCCGATTCTTACCAGCGCGCTTAGTGGCATCGACCAGGCGCTGTGGGATATCAAGGGGAAAGCCCTCGGCGTACCGGTGTATGAATTGCTCGGCGGTCCGACTCGCGATCGTGTGCGGGTCTACGCGCATGCCGGCAAGCCGGAGCAAATGAAGAGCCTCAAGGCAAAGGGATTCACCGCATTCAAGACAGGGGTGGCAAAGAGGCGGCCAGCGCGGTATATCGAAACCCCAGCGGAAATTGAATACGCGAGAGAAACGTTTGCCGAGCTTCGTCAGGCGATGGGCAAGGATGTTGATATTGCAATCGACTTCCACGGCGCTATCAGCCCGGCGACGGCTAAACTGCTGATCCACGCCTACGAGCCCTATCAGCCGATGTTTATCGAAGAGCCCTGCCAAGCGCAAAATGTCGACACCATGGCGGAAATCGCACGTGGCACCTATCTTCCGATTGCGACGGGCGAGCGGCTGTTCACAAAGTGGGGTTTCCGCGAAGTGCTTGAGAAGAAATCGGCGACGGTGCTGCAACCGGACATGTGCCATGCAGGCGGCATCACGGAAGTGCGTCTGATTGCGGGAATGGCCGAAGCCTATTACGCGGATGTGGCGCCTCATAATCCGCTTGGCCCCATTTCTCTCGCGGCGGGTGTTCAGCTTTCCGCCAGCATCCCGAATTTCCTCTGCCAGGAACAAGTGTCCCTCGGGGAAGGCTATTTGAAACAACCCTTTCAGGTGCGCGATGGTTACCTGGATTTGCCGAAGGGGCCCGGTTTGGGAATCGAGTTGGATGAAAACGCGCTCGCCGATAAGATTGGCCACGATTGGCGCAATCCGGAATCGTACGATGCCGACGACAATTCCGTAGTCGATTGGTAGCGGACGCGCCAGCATTGTATCGGGCGATCTTTGGGGAATGGGTTAAGGATGGGGAAGATGTCAACTCTAAAGCTGTCGGTGGTATTGTGCGGGTTGTTGTGCGTGCTGTGCGCGCCCGGTTGGGCTCAGGTTGCTTCGGCTGAACTGAGCGGCACGGTTTTAGATTCGTCCGGGGCGGCGGTTGCGAATGCAAAGGTAACGGCCACCAATCTCGCGACAAACGTGGCGCGCGACGGAGTCAGCGACGGCTCCGGCCGTTATTTCATCACTTTGCTTCCCGCAGGTGATTACTCAGTTTCGGCCGAAGCGCCGGGCTTTCGAAAACTTGTCCAAAGCGGTCTCGTTTTACAAATCAACCAGCAAGCGCGCCTCGATTTGACTCTGGAACTCGGCCACGCCTCCGAAACCGTTGAGGTGACGGGGCAGGCTCCGCTTCTTGAATCGGAATCCTCGTCATTGGGAACGGTCGTGAGCCAAAAACTGGTGAACCAGTTGCCATTGAATGGCCGCAATTTCATTCAATTGGCGACTCTCAGTCCGGGTGTCAACGGAGTTGGATATTCCGCGTCGGGCACTATCATGAGTGGAACGCGTCCGGACGATCGCCGCCCGGGAACCGAAATCTTCTCGAATGGAAATCGCGAGGGGTCGAACAATTTCCTCTACGACGGCATCGACGACAATGAGCGCCTTACGCTTTCGATTGTTCTGCGGCCCGCCGTCGAAGCTGTCCGCGAATTCAAGATTCAAACTAACCTGTATAGCGCTGATATCGGCCGGAACTCGGGCGCAGTCGTCGACGTGATTACGAAGTCCGGCACGAACCAGCTTCACGGCAGCCTATTCGAATTTCTGCGCAACTCGGCCATGGACTCGCGCAGTTTCTTCAGCCCTAAGGGGACCGCTTTCCCGACCTTTCGGCTGAACCAGTTCGGCGGCTCGTTCGGAGGTCCGGTTGTGCTGCCGAAACTCTATAACGGAAAGGACCGCACGTTTTTCTTTGTCGATTACGAAGGCTATCGCCGGGACTCGCAGCAGTTGTTGCTTGGCAATGTTCCGACGGCCAAAATGCGGGCAGGGGACTTCAGCGAGGCTGCGGCGATATACGATCCGCTAACGACGCGCGCAAATCCGAACGGCTCGGGATTTATACGCGACCGGTTCCTGAACAACCAAATTCCGGCCAACCGTTGGGACCCAATCTCCGCCAAAATGATCAACGCCTATCCGCTGCCTACGGGTCCGGGGCGCTTCAATAATTACCTCGCCAACCTCGTGCAGAACCAAAAATGGAACCAGGGCGATGTTCGCGTCGATCATCAGATCTCGCCGAAAGACAGCTTCTTTGCGCGCTGGTCCATTCAGAATACGGAAACAACAGTCCCCAGCAGTTTCCCAACGACAACTATCCCCGGCATATCCGAACCTGTGGATCTCGGGGATGAGGGCTCATTTGCCGGCACTTCTTTCCAACCAGCCCAACATGCGGTGGCCAGCTATATTCGGATTATTAATCCGAGCCTGGTGAACGAATTCCGAGTGGGCTTCAACCGTTATCGTCTCGACTACACGGCCGATCAATTCAAACCCAACGGCCAGCTTGGCAACCAACTGGGAGTGCCGAATGCAAACGTAACGCCGAACGAGCAAAACCTGCCGATCTTCTCGCCTTCGAGTTACATCGGAATCGGGCAGACGCGCTCGCTGCCGATTTTCCGCCGTGAGAACACTTTCGAGTACGTGGATAACATGTCGTATACGCACGGCACTCACACGTTGAAATGGGGAGTCGATTTCCGCCGCCGCCAACTCACCATCTACCAAACCAACCAGGGGAACGGCCGCTTTAATTTCTCGCCGGCGCTAACCGACTCGCGGCAACCCGCTGGAACGGGCGGCGACAGCATGGCGAGTTTCCTATTGGGTTACCCGACGCTGATTGCGCACGATTATACGCAAAACTGGCCTGGTGAGCGCGGCAGCGAATTTGGACTATACGTTGCCGATGACTGGCGAGTCTCGAAGAAGTTGACGCTCAATCTGGGCCTGCGGTGGGATTATTTCAGTCCGTTTAGCGAAGTCTCGAACCGTTGGGCGAACTTCAATCTTGCCAACGGAAAGATTGATATAGCGGGCCGCAACGGAGTGGATAAATACGCGGGAGTCGAGCCGTTCTATAAAAACTTTGGGCCGCGCTTCGGATTCGCCTACCAGTTGCTGTCGCATACCGTTATCCGCGGCGGATTCGGCCTGTTCTACAACCCCACCGGCAGCGAAGGAGGAAGCATGCGGTTGTTCCGGCAACTGCCGTTCGGATCGACCCTGAGCATTTCTCCGGGTGACATCAATGTAGGCCAGCGCGTCAGCGACGGATTTCCGCCGCTCTCGCCTGTTAATTATGATTTCGCCAACAATCCGTTCGGGGCCATGTTTGCCGTGGACCACGGATTCCGCCCGTCGTATGCCGAGCAGTTCAACGTGACGGTGGAGCACGAGATTGCGCCGTGGGAGATGGTGATCAAGACAGCAGCCGTCGGAAACCTTGGCCGGCATCTGTACAACACATACAACGCTAATCAGGCCGTTCCGGGTTCGACATCGCTCAATACCCGGCGGCCGCTCTATACGCTCGATCCGAGCCTTAGCGACGCTAGTTATTTCACTACTGATGGATTGAGCGAATACTACGCGTTTCAATTGACTGTTGATAAGCGATTCAGCCATGGGCTAAGCGCCATCTTGGGGTACGCCTGGTCGCATGCCATTGACGATGTGCCTCTCGAATTCGGCGGCGGCGCAGCCGGACCTCAACCGCAGGACCCGCGAAATATCGCGGCCGAGCGCGGTAATTCGATCATCGACATGCGTCACCGGCTTACGTTGAGTTACACGTGGGAATTGCCTGTGGGGAAAAATAAGGCGCTGTTGAACTATGGCGGCCCGGTGAACTGGATTCTCGGAGGATGGCAGACGAACGGTATCCTGACGGTTCAAAGCGGCCTCCCATTCACGGCGGTGCTGCAGACTTCAACAACGAATACCGGCACGGGAAGCAGGCCCAACGCCGCCGGAGAAGTCACTTATCCACGCACGCTGCAGCATTGGTTCGATACCAGCGCCTTTTCCGTTCCAGCGCCCTATACCTATGGCAACCTGGGTCGGAACACGTTGTTCGGACCCGGCCGCACAAACTGGGATATGTCGCTGTTCAAGAATTTCGTCATTCACGAACAGACACGCTTCGAACTCCGGGCGGAGGCGTTCAATATCTTTAACCATCCGCAGTTTGGATTGCCGAACGCAAACATCGGCAATCCTCAGGCGGGTTCCATCACAAGTACGGTCGGAAACCCCCGGCAGTTGCAGATGGGGCTTCGGTTCCAGTTCTGAGGAAGAACCGGTTTGTCACGGCGTTATAAGCGTGCGTTACACGGGACGGAGCCGCGTTGCGCAAGCCAGCGGGTTTGGACAACCGCGCGGCCGGCGCACGTGCGGCGGCTGCGTTTCGCGTTTGCTCCACTCAAATCCGCGTCGTATCACACGCCTTACTGTCCGAACGCGCTTCGCACCGGAACCGGCGGATCGGTCTTGCGAATGGCGCGCCAAAGGATATCGTTCAGCTTGTCGTCGTCGATATCGTCCGCGACGGAAAAATCCATCTTCGCTGAATCCTTCGCGTCTGGTCCGTTCGCCGGGTTGCGGTCCGTCAGCGAGACGTGAGGCTTTTCGACGCGATAAGGCGTTGCGTCCGGTTGCGTTGAAAAGCCTCCGAACATCGTTCGCGACGAGGCGTCGAATTGCGTCATCGGATTCAATCCCAGAATTGCTTCGATTGTGCGAAGAATGCCGGTCTGGTTGTACATCGTCGAATCGACAATCCCACGGCGTGTGTAGGGTGAGATAACCCATGCCGGCGAGCGGTGCGAGTCAACATGATCCGGCCCGTTTTGGGCGTCGTCCTCTACGATGAAGATCGCCGTCGAGGGCCAGAATTTGCTGCGCGACACGGCATCCACGACGGTTCCGACAGCATAATCGTTATCGGCTGCTAACGATAGCGGAGTCAGTTTTCCGGGCGCCACGCCCGCTGTATGGTCGTTCGGAAGGCGCATCACGATAAATTGCGGCGCGTCTCCTTTTTCTTCAAAGCCTTTCCACTCCCGTAGAAATTCTTTGGCGCGGTCCATGTCGGGGTAGTCCAGGTCGAACGCGCGAAAATCCATGTCTTCGTAGGGCTGGAGCGCGGGGTCTTTCACCTTGGCGATTTGCCGCGATCCATGCACCTGGTCTGCCGGCAGATTCGTATCCCAGACGCCATACATGCGCAGGCTGATTCCCGCGGCGAGAGCGTTTGTCCAGATATAGCCGGCGGGCGGCAAATTTGCCGGCTCGCCACCCTCGTAGTCGTAAGTCTTGCGGCGCCCGGCATAACTGTTCGGCCACATCTTGACTGTGTAATCCGGCGCGATCGCGGCGGAACTCCAGTTGTGTCCCTCCGCGCTGACGTCCGCGTTCACGTAAAAATTGTCGTAAAGGATATATTCTCCGGCCAGTTTATGAAGGTTCGGAGTGATGTTCTCTCCGAACAGTGTCAGCGACTTGTCTCCATTGCCCTTCGGCATGTCGCCCAGCACCTGGTCGTAAGTGCGGTTCTCTTTAATGATGTAGATGACGTGCTGAATCGGCGACGGGCGATTCGGCTTTTTGGCGAACTGATCCGCGTTTGCTCCAATAAAGCCGGTGCGCAAGCGATCCGAATTGTACGGCGTGCCTCTATAGACGGTATTCGTAAAAACGTCGAGCTGGCCTGCATCGAAACGCGGAACAAACTGGACCGTTCCCGTCTGGATGCGCCCAACATATTCGACGGATGAAACACCGCGATGCAACGGCTCCGGACGAATGGTAGGATTCGGGCCGCGCGGGTTCGGTTTGCTGCCGCGGCCCTTGCCGTTCAGGATCGCGATGCTTCCATCATCAAGCGACGTAACTGATGTCGGATACCAGCCGGTAGGAATATAGCCGACGATGCGTGTGGGGACATTCGAGATATCCACCACCGCAATGGCGTTCGTGTCGGAACAGGCGATATACAGCAGCTTGCCCGACTTATCTACCGCGAGGGCGGATGGCGTCATCCCCAAAGGCTGAAGGGGCGTGATGGATGTGTTGATGGCTTCAAGCTGGCGGAATGTCCCGTTAGAGGTTACGCCGTACGAATAGACGTTATTTGTGTTTGCAGCCGCGACCAGCAGCCGCGCGACATACGGCGATTGGTTGCTCGATTCCGTCTCCTCGGTTGGAGCGGGCTTGTTCAGCCAGAGCAAATCCGTCGGATGAGGCGCCACTCGCATCATGCCGATTTGGCCCCCGGAAGTTGCATCGTAATGGTAAACGGCCGCGTCTGCCCAGCTCGAAACCAGGAAGCTTTTGCCACCGGGAAGAATCAAAATGCGATAAGGACGCCGCCCGCATTTCCATTGATCGATTAAGCGGCCGGACTGCAGATTAATAACGGCAATGCGGTTTTCGAGAAGATCGGCGGCGTACAGGATGTGCGCGTCGGGAGATACGGCTACGTCGCCAATGAAGGCTTTGCCGGGACGTGTGGGATCCGCGACCGCGTTGAATACGCGCGCCGGAGAAAGGTCGCCCGTCGATTCGTTGAAGCTGAACTCATAAACCTGCGCTTTCGATCCGCCGCCAACATATACCTTGCCGCCGTCCGGCGAAAAGACCAATCCAAGCCACGCGTCAGCGATAAGTATGCGGCGAATCTCGTGCCGCGCAGCGGTGTCGATCACGCTGATAGAAGGAGGATTGTAGCCGCCGTTTAATACCAGCAGATATTTGCCATCGCGCGAGAGCGCCGCCCGCATCGGGAAAGTATCGACGTCAACCTGCTGCCCGGCCGGGCG
The DNA here is from genome assembly GCA_000381625.1 of Bryobacterales bacterium KBS 96. Classification (GTDB taxonomy): domain Bacteria; phylum Acidobacteriota; class Terriglobia; order Bryobacterales; family Bryobacteraceae; genus KBS-96. The sequence continues at coordinate 1,089,676 of KB906767.1, read as the reverse complement.
TAGAATCCACCCGTTGTTGAGAAGAAAACCTCCATCCGGCAGGGGGCCGACGCGTTCAATAGGAGCGTTCTGCGAGACAAGAAGGGTGGCGAGGGCGATTATGCCGAACGCAATCGCGAGTTTCAGCTTCATTCAGTGAACCTGTGAGCAATGGGAAAGCGGCGTCCGATGCCGAATGCTTTCGTCGTAATCCGCAGGCCCGGGGCCGCCTGCTGACGCTTATATTCGTTTCTATCCACTTTGCGGATAATGTCACGGACAAGATCCAACGGCAGATTGGCGTTCTTCGCAATTTCCGTGGCCGATTCATAGCGCTCGACATATCCCGCGAGGATCGCATCGAGAGCGTCGTATTCAGGCAGGCTGTCGCTGTCTTTCTGGTCGGGCCGAAGTTCCGCGGAAGGAGGTTTTGTGAAGGTATTCTCGGGAATGGCGGCCTTCAATCCGTTGCGAACACGCCGTGCATTGCCGATGCGAGCGAGGCGGTACACCATCGTTTTCGGTACGTCGCTAATCGCGGCGAGCCCTCCGCACATGTCGCCATACAGTGTGCAGTAGCCGACGGCAAGTTCGCTCTTGTTGCCGGTGGTGAGCACGAGCGATCCGAATTTATTCGAGAGGGCCATGAGCGTCATGCCGCGCAAACGAGCTTGCAGATTCTCTTCGGTCGTGTCGGCGAGCAGCCCCGCGAACAACGGTTGCAAGGTTTCTTTCATAGCCTTATAACCGTCGTTAATTGAAATAACCTCGAACCGGATGCCGAGATTCTCCGCCAGGGCGCGTGCATCCGTCAGGCTGTGTTCGGAAGAATAAGGGCCAGGCAGGCCAACGCCAATTACGTTTTCCTTGCCGATGGCCTCGACGGCGATTGTTGCGACCAGCGCCGAATCGATGCCGCCGCTGAGTCCCATCAGTACACTTAGAAATCCGCACTTTTGAATGTAGTCTCGCGTGCCGAGGACAAGCGCCTCGAATGCCGCCTCATCTTCGTCCGCCAGGTTTGCGTGCCGCTGGCCGGAACCGGAATCCACATCAAAGTAAGTAATGTCCTCGGAAAAGGAAGTGGCGGTGGCCGCGATACGGCCATCGCCGGTCACGGCAAAGCTACTGCCGTCAAAGACGAGTTGGTCGTTTCCACCGACTTGGTTTACATAAACCACCGGAGCGTGAAAGCGCGTTGCCGTGGATTCGAACATCTCGTGACGCTGCCGCCGCTTGCCGAGATTAAAAGGCGACGCGTTAATGGTGATGACAAGATCGGCATGCTGTCGAATCAAATCTTCCACGGGGTCGCGCCTGTAGCGCTGGCGTAGCCAGTACTGCTTGTCGTTCCACGCATCCTCGCAGATCACCAGCGCGATCCGGCGGCCCGCAAATTCCCAGATGGATTGCGAGAGCGCCGGTTCGAAATAGCGGGCTTCATCGAATACGTCGTAATTCGGCAGCAGAACTTTGCGTTGCTGAAAGGCGATTTGCCCCTTGTGGACAACGGCCGCGGCGTTCTGAGCCTTAATCGCGGACGGGTGGTCCGTGCGCGCCACGTAGCCGACGACTATGGCGATTTCGAGCGTAGCCGATTGCTTCACGATCGATTCAAGCGCGCAAGCTGTCCGATCGAGGAACGAATCCTTCTCCACGAAATCGCGAGGTGGATACCCGGTAAGAGCCAGCTCCGGAAAAACGGCGAGTTGTGCGCCATCCTGCTGGGCGCGAGTGGCGAAGTCGAGAATTTTTGCCGCGTTTCCGTCGAGATCTCCGACGGTAGTATCGATTTGCGCGAGGGCTATGCGCATGAAGCTGTTATTGTACCGGGCGAAGGCTGCGACGCCGTTCTACGTTAACCGCCAATGGAATACATGGGGCGGTTCGGAGCGGCAAATGACGGCGAATTGATTTGGTGGCCGGCCCATTTTTTCCAAACTGTTGAGCGAATCGCCCGCTCCAGTTCTGTCTCGGAAGCTTCTGAAGCGAGAAGCGCCCGTAAGTCGGTTTCTTCGCGCGCAAACAGGCAATAGCGCAGCTTTCCGTCAGCCGTGAGGCGCAGCCGGTTGCAATTCAGACAAAATGGGCGGCTCACTGAGGCGATGAAGCCCACGCGTCCGCGCCCGTCTGCGTAATCATATTCCGTAGCCGGCGCGCGAGGGTCCGGATCGGGAACCGCCTTCAAAGGTCCAAATTCAGCCGAGAGCGTCTCGATCATCTCATCCGCAAGCAGGACGCGCTCGCGCGACCAGAGATGCTGAGCATCTAGAGGCATGAATTCGATGTAGCGGATTTCGATATTCCGGTCGCGAGCAAATCGGGCTAGCGGAACCACATCGGCCTCCGTAACGCCTCGGATGGCGACGGCATTCAGCTTGATCGATCGAAATCCAGCGTCCAGCGCTGCTTCGATCCCGGTAAGAACCCTGGCGAGGTCGTCGCGCCGCGTGATCTGGCGGAATCGTTCACGATCCAGAGTGTCCAAATGGATGTTTAACCGGCGAAGTCCCGCGGCGTATAGCGGCTTCGCCATTCGTGCAAGCAGCACGGCATTCGTCGTCAGCGCAACGTCGGTGAGTCCCGGCGTTTCCGAGATCTGTGTAATCAGATCGGGCAGGGCAGGGCGGAGAAGTGGTTCGCCCCCTGTCAGGCGGACCTTTCGGATGCCAAGCGAAATCGCAACCGACAGGAACCGCATGATCTCCCCAAAAGTGAGGATCTTCGAAACGGGCGTGAACTCGCCACCCTGTTCCGGCATGCAGTAGAAACAGCGGATGTTGCAGCGATCTGTCACGCTGATCCGCAAATTGTCGTGTATGCGATCGAGCGTATCGACGAGCGGCCCGGATTCGGGCGCAACCTGGCCGTTTGATAGAGGCGGCGCAAGCTGAACAAGGTCCTGCACTGGTAAAAGGGAAGTCTACTTGACTTGAAGCATGCGCTCAATCGGCACGCGAGCGCGTTCAATGATGCCGGGCGCCAGTTCCACTGTCGGCTCCAGGTTTTCCAAACACGCTAATAGTTTTGGCAGCGTGTTTTTCCGCATGTACGGGCACTCGCTGCAATTGCAGTTCTCGTTTGCGACGAAGTAAAACTTCTTCTCCGGCGCGAGCCTGTGGAGCGAATGCGAGACGCCGCTCTCGGTCATCACTATGAACTCTTGCGACGACTGATGAACGCACCAATCGATAATGGCTGAAGTCGACCCGATGAAGTCCGCCATGCGGAGCACATCCGGCGGGCATTCCGGATGTGCCGCCACGAGAGCGTCCGGGTGTTCCGTACGGGCGGCAACGACGCGCCGGGCGGGGAAGGTTGCGTGTACGATGCAGGCTCCCTGCCAGATCTTCATGTTTTCGCGGCCAGTCTGCTTTTTCACATAGTTGCCGAGATTGATGTCCGGCAGAAAGAGGATTGGCTGCTCCGCTGGAATGGAATTGACCACAGCTACGGCATTCCGAGATGTACAGAGAATGTCGCTTTCAGCCTTCACCTCGACCGAGGTGTTGATGTAACTGACGATGGCGTATTCCGGATTACGTTTCTTGAACTCACGAACTTGCTCGACCGGACAACTATCGACCAAGCTGCATCCTGCTTCGCGATCCGGGACGATAACCTTTTTGCTCGGATTCAATACTTTAGCGGTTTCAGCCATAAACCATACGCCGCAAAACGCGATTACATCGCCATCGAACTGTTTGGCCCTTCTTGCCAGTTCGAGGCTATCGCCGACAGAATCGGCCAACTCTTGTATTTCCGAATCCTGATAGTGATGGGCGAGGACGATGGCTTTCCGTTGCTCTTTCAACTCCAGAATGTCGTCGGCAATCGTGCGGGTAGTCAACATGGGGGAGACTGCTAATACTCTGATTCTACCAGCGTTAAATCAAAGAATCGCGTATCTGAAGACGGCAAAAATTATTTCGAAACATTCAAACAAACTTGTAGTCCAATCGCATATAGTGCAGGCAACCTCCGAGCTTGCACCCACCCGGGGAGCCGACCGCGCGAGAGACGGTACGGCTCCCGAAGTTTTTTAGACCTACTTTTACTGAGTTTTCTACGTGTTTCCGCTTGTGCCGGCGGCGCGTCAACCAGGCAGGTACTCTCGCAGCGGTTGAAAGAAAGCTTTCACGAACGAGACTGCGTCATCGGTTGCGCGCTGTGTGTTTCCGTCCCTAACGCCCTGAACCACCCGAATCAGCGATGTATCGCTTCGTTTGTAGCGGAGCGAATCGAGGACCGTATAAATCTTAGCCTCGTATTCGCTAGCAATGACGCGTCCGTGCCCCTGATACCAATAAAGGACAACGCTTTGATTTTCGTCTCGACTCACGACGTAGCGATTTACGGTAATCGGCACTGGCTCGTTAGGTTGCGAAATTTTAATGATTCCGGCTTCACTGGGCGCCCAGCCGGCGCCCGGCAGGCAGTTCTTCGGAGAGTGTGGAGTTTTGCCGGTTCGCTGGGAGGCGAAGTACGCCACGAAAAGGCTAAGAACATCACCCGTTTCCCGATTCTGGTACGCGCGCCAAAGCGTATCGTCGGCGTTCAATACTTGCCGCGTCTCTTCATCAATCGTCAGTTCGCGGACGGGCGCCCACAGTGTTGAAGGAATTTCGAAATTTGACAGAGGCTTTGCGGAAGGAATGTGTTCGCCGCGCGAGAAGCTGTAGAACACAGCCGCCTGGGCCAGCAGCACGATTGTGAGGATCTTGGGCGCTTGCCTTTTGAAAATTCCCGCCATTATGCGCTTCCGTGAGCTTTGCTCCAGCGGCGGGCGGCGGTGGACATCCCGCGGTGAACAGCCAGCAGGCAGATCAAAGCGACCATGAACACGAAATAGCCTTCAATCTCGTGATAAAGACCTTTGGCCAGGTTCGTATCGAACTGGCTCAGGAGGCCGGTGAGCGCGACCCGGATTGCGTTTGCGGCGATCGCGATTGGAACGGTCGCAATCAGCAGCGCCCACCTCATCCAGACGCGTTTATCCGCGAAGTACGCATAGACGAGCGAGAGAAAACTCAGAGAAATCAGGGAACGGATACCGCTGCATGCTTCAACGATATTCAGCGTTTGGTGGGGCAGTTCCAGAACATTGCCGGTTCGTATGACCGGAATGCCCATCAGGCCGATGAGTGTCTCCGCCAGTCCGCTCGCGAGAAATTGCAGATGCATGGTCAATCGCGCATAGACGATTTGCGGAATGGGGATCATGAAGAGCAGCAGCAGCAGAGGGAAGGCGAGTTCCTTTACCCAAGCTTTGCCGCCCAGATAAAGAAGGATACCGGTCAGTGAAAGCACGAACGCGATGCGAGCGGTGAACAGTTCAGCGCCAACCGTTCCGGCAAGGGCCTGAACAGCCGCATAAACCACCAGGGCCAATCCCCATATAGATGATTGATGTGGAATAGAGGCTAGTCTTCCACGCCGCTGCCAGACTATATAGCCGGCGACGAGGGGCACAAAAAAGCCATGTCCCATATCCTGATCCGAAGACCAGTTGAGAACCAGTCTGCTCAGAATGGGCGCGTAGCAAAATAAAAGCAGAATGCCGAACCAAACGAGCGGAATCCACGGCGGGCGCGTCTTCGAATGGACTTCGGCCTGAGGCGGCGCAAAAGGACCGCTGACCATGTGGCGACCATTCCAGTAGAACACAGCATGCAACTCCAGGTGGAGGCCTCTGTTGGCGACATTCGTGTGCCCCAAAATCGGGGCTGGAGCGTCTCTTCTTAAGAACACCTTAAGGCGATCCACCTAAAATACGGTTGTGCGCCCTACGGCGCTCGAGATTCGAACATTGAAACGCTTTTTACCTCTGATTTGCATGCTCATCCTTTGGCTCCCAAGTTTCGGAGCCACTCCGTTCTTTCCGCTAAAGGATGTAAAGCCTGGAATGAAGGGCGTCGGCAAAACGGTATTTGCAGGCGGCCGCGTCGTTGACTTTCAAGTAGACATTCTGGGCGTGATCGAAAACACCAGCCCGAAACAGGCGATTGTGCTCGCAAGGCTCAGCGGAGGGCCGCTCGCCGAAACAGGGGTGATTCAGGGCATGAGCGGCAGTCCCGTTTACATCGACGGCAAGCTGCTAGGCGCAGTCGCGCTGGGATTTCCGTTTTCGAAAGAGCCGATTGCGGGCATCCAGCCGATTGAACAAATGATCGAAAGCACGCCGTCGCGCGCTGCGGTGCAATCGCTTTCCCGGACGAACTACAAGCAATTCGCCTCGAACATGTTGGACCAGTTCAAGCCTACGCTTGCGGCGCTGGCGCCGCGCTCGCAACCGGAATTGCACGACATTTCGACGCCCGTTGCGTTCAGCGGGTTTACCGAGGCGACAGTACGAGCGTTCGGCCCAAGGCTCCGTGCTCTCGGATTTGAACCGGAAGCCGGAATCGGCGGTGGAGCGCCGACGACAAAACAATACACGGGAGCCGTGCAACCCGGCGACATGATCAGCGTGCAATTGATGAACGGCGATCTGAATGTGGGCGCCGACGGGACGGTGACATACGTGGATGGCAAGAAAATCTATGCCTTCGGCCATCGCTTTCTGGATACCGGTCTCACCGACCTTCCGTTTGCGCGAGCGGAAGTGCTGACGCTTCTGCCGAGCTTGAACGCTTCGTTCAAGATCTCCGCTCCGCGCGAACTGGTCGGCAGCATTACCAGCGATTTCAGCACCTCCATCGCCGGCGAGATCGGCCGCCCAGCGCACCTGGTTCCCATGCATGTTGTCGTGAAAGGCGCGACCGGCGTTCACGACTACAACATCAACGTGGCGGACGACCGGCTGTTGACTCCGGTTCTAACGCAAATGGCGCTGTTTTCGACCATCGACGCGACGGAGCGCAGCACCGGCGCGGGCAGTCTGCGGGTGGACGGGCACATCGAGTTTGAAGGAAATGAACCGCCGCTCGATGTGAGCAACGTGTTCACCGCCGATTCAGCCGTGGCGTTGCAGGCCGCCATCAGCCTGGTGACGCCGCTTTCGTTTGCGATGCAGTCCGGTTTCAACGAGCTCAAACCAAAGCAAATCTCATTTGTCGTCGAGCCGTCGGAACAGAAGCACCAATTGCAGATCGACGAGGTCTGGCTCTCGCAGCGCGAGGCTCGTCCGGGCGACACGATCGACATCACCTGTGTGCTCTCAGGCGAACACGGACAACAGATCCAGAAAGCGGTGCGCTATCGCGTTCCCGTCGGCGCTCCGGTCGGGCGGCTGTTTTTCACTGTGAGCGACGGCAATCTTCTCAATTTCAGCGAGCTCGCCGGCTTGACGCCCGAGTCGGCCCGCTCCGGACGGCAGCTCGTCGGCATTCTGAATGGAATCAGGCCGAACGACAAGGCGTATGTTCGCATCTGGCGTCAGGAGCCCTCGTTTCAATTGCCCGGGGTTGATCTGACGGACCCCCCGCCCTCAGCCGCCATCGTGCTCTCGAAGTCGTCCAGTTCAGTGGGAGGCGGCGGAAGCCTGTTTGTCGCGCGCGGCGCGCAGGTTGCTGAAATGTCGATCTCCGCGGGAAATTACGTAGTCAGCGGTTCGAAGACTGTTCAATTGGAAATCAAAGAGTGATCAAGAAACTGTCAGCAGCGGCGATGGCCGGCGTCTTTGTCGCATATGCGGCGACCAGCACCACGTGGGAAACCGGCTCGTCGAGCGAATTGTTGAAGGGGCGGCTGCAATCGCTGTCGTTGACTGCCGAAGGCGGGTTGCGGCCCGGCCCCGCGCAGGACTGGAACAAGGGTCTGAATCAACCAGTGCTGTGGAAGATGGCCCTCGCTCCGGACGGCGGAGTGTACGCGGCGACCGGACATGGCGGCAAGGTGTTCCATGTCGACCGCGGCGGAACGGCGAAGCTGATCTGGACCGCCGATCAGCCCGAAGTTTTCGCATTGTGCGTCGACGGCAAAGGGCGGTTATTTGCCGGAACATCTCCCAACGGCGGCGTTTACCGCATCGAAAACGGCAAAGCGTCGGAAGTAGCGAAGCTCGACGTGAAGTATATTTGGGCGCTTGCTGTTGCGGCGGACGGGTCTATTTACGCCGGAACAGGCGACGAGGGCCGAATTTATCGCATCGATCCTTCCGGCAAGGCGGAGATCTATTTCGAGACTGGCCAGTCGAACGTGACGGCGCTGGCGATCGGGCCGGGAGGCCAGCTTTACGCCGGCAGCGAACCCAACGGTTTGCTGTACCGGATTACGGATGCACGGCACGGAACGGTTGTTTACGATTCGAGCTTGCCGGAAATTCACGCGATGGCGATCCGCGCCGACGGCACGGTGTTTGCCGCTGCTTTGGGAGGGTCGCTGACAAGCCGCACAAAGACCCCGGTGGTTTCCAGCAGCGGCACAGGATCGACGGTGGTCGCCACCACGCCAACGGTGATCTCTGTCAGCGAAGCAAAAGAGAATGGCGAACCCGGCGCGCCGGAGCAAACAGGCGATGTCAAGCCGAAAGAGCCGGCCAAGAGCTCGGTTACATCGACAGTAACGCCCGTGACAGCGAGTTCCCCGCAGTTCGTGAATGTCAGTGGCGTTGAGAAATCCGCGATCTACGACATTCATCCGAACGGGATGGTGGAAACCCTGCGCACTTCCAAAGAGGACAACGTTTACGATCTCGTCCTTGATGCCGACCGGCTGCTGTTTTCCACGGACGTAAGAGGGCGCATTTTCTCCATCACGGAAAATCGGAAACAGGTCATGTTGGCGGAAACTGGCGATAGCGACGCGAACCAGTTGGTGAAGACTGCCGCCGGCGTGTGGGTCGGATTGAGTAATCCAGCGAAAGTGGTATTGCTCGGGAATTCGACGGCGGTAAAGCCGGTCTATGAATCGCCTGTGCATGACACGACGACGCTTGCCCGATGGGGCCAGTTGCAATGGGAAGCGATCGGTCCAGGCGTTACGTTTTCGACGCGAACGGGCAACTCGGCCAGGCCGGACGATACCTGGAGTTCGTGGTCGGCGCCCATCCGCGATCAAACTCATGCCGGCATCCAGAGCCCGCGAGGCCGCTATATTCAGTGGCGCGCCGAGTGGGCTCCGGGCAGCACGTCCGAGCTGCAGAATGTAGTCGTTCCGTTCCTGCCACAGAATACGCCCCCAGTAGTGAGGAGCGTGAGCGTAACCTCCACAGCTGTCTCCAACACGGCCAAAGCGAGCGCTTCCAGCGGTTCAACATCATCGGCTTACACCGTGACGGTGACCGATTCGGCCGATCCCTCTCCCGCGAGTACGTCCAGCACGGGTACGCAAACGCTCACCCAGCAATCGCCGATGCAGGTGCAGATCACATGGCAGGCCGACGATCCGGACGGCGACAAGCTGATTTACTCGTTGTATTTTCGCGGTGACGGCGAGAGGGAATGGAAGCTGCTTCGAAAAGATATCTCCGACAACACGTTGACGCTCGATCCCGATGTGTTTGCCGACGGGCGTTATTATTTCCGGGTTGTTGCTTCGGACCGGCCTTCAAATGATCTTCGCTATGCCCAGCAATCGGACTTCGTCAGCACTCCGGTCCTGATTGACAATACGCCGCCCACCGTCGTTGCGGAGGCGCCCGCGCGCAACGGCAATGCCGTCGATGTAACCGTATCGGCAAACGACAGCACTAGCCCACTGCGTAAATGCGAATACTCCATCGATGCAGGGCCATGGCAGCCGGTGGAAGCCGCCGACGGCATCACCGATTCGCAGCGTGAACAGTTTCATCTACACCTGGAGAATCTGAAACCCGGCGAGCACGTCATTGTCGTGCGCGTGTATGATTCAGCCGGAAATGCCGGGTTGGCTAAGGTGGTGAGCGAGCAATGAACACGATGACAAGACGATCGCTATTGCTGGCTGCGCCCGGCGTTGCGTTCGCGGCGAAGCGAGATTCCGCCGGTGGTCCGTTGCCTTACGGCGCGCTTCCGTCGACGCGTCAACTCCGGTGGCATCAAATGGAGACCTATAGCTTCGTCCATTTTTCGATGAACACGTTCACCGATAAAGAATGGGGTTATGGCGATGAAGATCCGTCGCTATTCAACCCGACCGCATTCGATCCGGATCAGATTGTGACGTCTTTGAAGGCCGGAGGCATGAAAGGCGTCATTCTCACGTGCAAGCATCACGACGGCTTTTGTCTTTGGCCTACCCAAACGACCGAACACTGCATCCGGAACAGCCATTGGAGAAATGGCAAAGGCGATGTGGTGCGGGACCTCTCGCGGGCAGCGCACCGGCACGGATTGAAATTCGGCGTCTATCTCTCGCCATGGGACCGCAACAGTGCCTATTACGGTAAACCGGAATACATTAAACTCTACTGGCAGCAATTGACCGAGCTGCTGAGCCGCTATGGGCCCGTTTTCGAAGTATGGTTCGACGGCGCGAACGGTGGGGACGGCTATTACGGCGGAGCGCGCGAAAAACGGACCATCGACAAACAAACTTATTACGATTGGCCAAACACGTGGGCGCTTGTCAGAAAGCTGCAGCCGGAGGCCGTGATCTTCAGCGATGTCGGTCCTGATGTGCGCTGGGTGGGTAACGAGAAGGGCCGCGCCGGAGAGACCTGCTGGGAAACCTACGACCCGGTGGGAGAAAACGGCGGTCCTGCATCGCCCGGCAATGTACGTGCAAAAGATTCGATGGTAGGCACTCGCAACGGATCGCACTGGATTCCTCCTGAATGCGATGTCTCCATTCGTCCGGGCTGGTTCTGGCACGAAAATGAGAACGGCAAGGTGAAGAGTCCGCGCGAGTTGATGGATCTCTATTACGAGTCTGTCGGCCGCGGCGCGAGCTTTCTGCTGAATATGCCTCCCGACCGTAGGGGCGTTTTGTACGACACGGACGTGGCCTCGCTGAAGCAGTTCGGCGAACTGGCGGCAAATACGTTCGCGAAGAATCTGGCGACCGGAGCGAAGCTGAAAGCCTCGAATGTGCGTGGCGGAAACAGCGGCTACGGACCGCGGAATCTCGTAGACGGCCGGCGAGACACGTACTGGGCGACGGACGATTCAGTCAAAAACCCGGAACTGACCGTCGACTTTGTCCAGCCAGCCACGTTTAACGTCATTCGGCTGCGCGAAGACATTCGCCTGGGCCAGCGGATCGGCGCATTCGCTATTGATTCATGGAAGGACGGGGCCTGGAGCGTTCTCACCCAGGGCACAAGCGTTGGAGCGCGCCGCCTCATCCGCCTGGATAGCAGTGTCAATACCGGCAGACTACGCCTGCGCATCACCGAGTCGCCCGTCTGCCCGGCATTATCTGAATTCGGGCTGTTTGCGGAAGCGTCGTAGCCTGTGTGGCAGTTTGCTTAGTTACGGCTGTTCGTAAACCTATCGCAGCAGGACCACTTCCCGACGGTCGTGGCTCGGAACTGAGCCGCCAGCAAAGCGGTTTTGAGCGGCTCTTCGATATGCCGCGGCAAGGCTGCCATCCAATTCAGACTTGCTTGCCCGAAACATTCCGAAGAATTTCTTCCTCTCGCGGCCACTACTCTGTTGGTGACCAACGAGCAAATTGACAACGTGCACCTCAGCGATCTGAACCGGTTGGTTCAGGAACTGCTTCGGGGCGGACCCCGCCGAAGTATTTTTACCGTTTGGGAGATGGATTTTCTGCTCGACATGGAGACATGCCGGATTCGCAAGACGTCCCGCGAGAACCTCCTGCGGCGCTACCAGCGCGCCGTTCAAAGAAGCTGTGCCTCCAGCGGAGCCATTCCCACGCTTTCCGCTTTCGTCGCGGTGGAGCGGTCGCGGCGGTTTCGGCGGGAATTGCACTAAACACGGCCACGCGGACGCTGTCCCGATTTCCCGCTACGTTATCCTCAATAGAAGAAACGGGGAGACGTTCATGGCAGACGCCAAACCAGTGCGCACGGTCTTTTGCGCGAAGCTGAAAAAAGAATTACCGGGGCTGGACGAGGCGCCGTTCGATGGCCATCCGCTAGGGCAGCGCATCTATGAGAATGTTTCAAAGGAAGCCTGGACGATGTGGGTGGATCAGATGAAGATGATTATGAATGAGTATCGTCTGAATCTGGGCACCCCCGAAGCCCAGGAATTTCTCCTGCAGCAGATGGATGCGTATTTCTTCGGCGAGGGAGCCGTGCATCCTCCGGGTTACGTCGATCCCACACACTAGTTCTTTTCCGTTTCGCGTTCTCACCTGCACGAGAACGCTCGGGGCTGCGTCCAAATCGGTGTTGAAGTACTTTGCACTTTTTTTACTGGCGACAGGCTTTTGTATTGCCGCCGACCCAGGCGCCGCGGCCTTGGCGCGCGCGGCAAGCAAGGCGCAAAATTCGGGCCAGGTAGTCCGCGCGTATTTGCTTTACGCCGAAGCGGCCGCCCGCGATCCTCACAGCGAGAGTTACCGCGAGAGCCGGAATGCGCTGAAGCCCTTGGCCGACCTGCTCAGCAAAGCCGGAGTGCAGAGCGTGCCAAACCGGGCGGAACTGCTGGCGAGCGTTACGCCGGAAGGCCAACAGCAGCCGCTTGACCGCTTGACAGAGGAAGAACGGCAGAAACAGAGTGAATTGCAGCCGCCGCCCAAATTGAACGCGGCGACGGGGCGGCATAGCTTTCACATTCGCGGCGAGGAAAAGAAGATTTTCGATACGGTGACGCAGGCTTACGGCGTGGGTTTGGTTTTCGATCCCCAGTTTCAGCCGCAGCCGAACGTCCAGTTCGACCTGCAAGATGCCGATTTCAAAATGGCCATGACGGCCCTCACCGCGGCCACGAACACGTTTATTTTCCCGATTTCAAACCACGCGATCTTTGTGGCGAGCGACACATTGCAAAAGCGGGAGGAATACGAGCCGCAAGTTTCCGCTTCGGTTCCGCTGCCGAATACCAGCGACCCGAAGGAAGTGACCGAGGCCGCTAATGCCGTTCGCCTGATCTTCAATCTCCGGCATGTCTCATATGATGCAAGTAGCCGCTCCGTTATCATTCGCGACCGGCTCTCGCGGGCGCGTTCCGCCCAAGCGCTGCTTGAATCGCTGATTCATCCTCGGGCGCAGGTAGCGCTGGAGGTCCAAATTCTAACGCTCGACCATCAGTCCACGCTTCACTACGGGCTCTCTTTGCCAACCAGTTTCCCCATCGTGAGTCTGGGCGGACTCAACTCGAGACAGATCCTTACGTCGATTCCGCAAGGCTTTGTAAACTTCCTCACCTTTGGCGGCGGCGCCTCTTTATTTGGTATTGGCCTTACCAATGCCCAGGCCTTTGCAATGGCGTCGAAGTCATGGACACGAAACATCTACGACGCGACGGTGGTTGTTTCGAGCGGGGAGACAGCCAATCTCCATATCGGCGACAAATACCCCATCGCAACATCGCTCTACACTGGCGCGTCTCAACTTGCCAGCCCGCTCTATGCGCCGGCGCCCGAAATCCAGCAAGTGGATTTGGGAGTGGTGCTGAAGGTGAAGCCGCAGTTGCATGCCGGTGGCGACGTATCGCTGGATGTGGAAGCCCAGTATCAGGCGCTGGGAACTCTGACGTTCAACACGGTGCCTGAAATTTTGGACCGTGAGTTCAAGGGTTCGGTCCGCCTTCATGTCGGCCAGTGGGCCGTTCTTGCCGGCCTGGACACGCAGACCTCGACGGAATCGCACACCGGGCTACCCGGCCTGACGGAGGTCCCCGGCCTGCGCGAAGTGCTGAGCGAAGTGAACCGCAGCCACCTGAACTCGCAGACGCTGGTGTTGTTGAAACCACACGTGCTGCGGGATAATCCCCTGATCGACGGCCCTGAATACTATTACGGCAGCGATTTCGGCCGCAAAGTCCTGCTCTGAACCCGCGCTGGCGTCGAGCGGATTCGCGTCGAGGCAGGTTAAAATCGCACTCGCGAACCCCCGGTTTTCGGCGATTGCGAGAATGGAAACAGGCGCTCCTGGAGCGCACTCACACCTTTTCATGTTGCAACTGACTGGGGCCGGTAAACGGTTCGGCCCGAAACTCCTGTTTGAGAATCTTGACTGGCTGATTACGGCAAAGGAACGCGCCGGCATTGTCGGCGGCAACGGCACTGGCAAGACCACACTGCTGAAAACAATTGCCGGCATGGAATCTCTCGATTACGGCTCCCTTACGGCAATGAAGGGCCTCGAGGTTGGCTATCTTCCTCAGGATGGCTTGCACGTCAGCGGTCGAACGGTTTTTGCCGAATGCCTCAGCGTCTTCGAGTCGCTGAAACAGATGGAGCGGGAACTGGAAGATCTCACTGTCAAAATGGGCGAGGTGGATCCGTCCGGCGCCGAATACCAACAGATTGCGGACCGGTTCGCGCATCTCGATCACGAGTTCCGGACCCGCGACGGATATGCGCTCGAGGCGCAAGTGGGGACCGTGCTGGGTGGCCTCGGCTTTCCTAAAGACGACTGGAACCGGCTGACTGAGGAGTTTTCGGGCGGCTGGCAAATGCGAATTGCGCTTGCCAAGCTGCTGTTGCAGCGGCCGAATCTGCTGCTGCTCGACGAGCCTACGAATCACCTGGATCTCGAAGCCCGGAACTGGCTTGAGCAATATCTGACAAGCTACGAGAACGCCTACGTTCTGATCTCGCACGACCGCTATTTTCTGGATGTCACCGTCCGGAAAATCGTCGAGGTGTGGAACAAGCAAGTGTACTTCTATCACGGTAATTATGAGAAGTACCTGCAGCAGAAGGCGGAACGCCGGACTCAACTCGAAGCCGCATATAAAAATCAGCACGACAAAATCCAACAGCTTGAGGCGTTTATCAACCGCTTCCGCTATCAGGCCACTAAGGCCAAACAGGTCCAGAGCCGCATCAAGGAACTCGACAAAATCGAGCGCATCGAGTTGCCCGCTGAAGAGAAGACAATTCACTTCACCTTCCCGCAGCCGAAGCCGAGCGGGCGCATTGTCGCGGAATGCAAGGGCGTTTCCAAGCGATATGGCGAGAAGCTAGTCTTTCAGGATGCCAGTTTCGTAATCGAGCGCGGCGACCGCATCGCCCTGGTCGGCGTGAATGGAGCCGGTAAGTCGACTTTGATCAAACTGCTGGCAGGGGCCGAACCACTGACGTCGGGCGAATATACGCTTGGGCACAACGTCGGCGTCGACTACTTCGCGCAGGACCAATACAAAGTTTTGGATCCGGAATCCCGACTGCTCGACGACCTGAGTGAAGCGGCGCCCCGCAGTACGCAAGTCGAGTTGCGAAGTCTGCTGGGCTGTTTTCTCTTCAGCGAGGATGACGTATTCAAGAAAATCGGCGTGCTTTCGGGAGGCGAACGCAATCGCTATGCGCTGGCCCGGATGCTCCTGCGCCCGTCGAATTTCCTGCTGCTCGATGAGCCGACCAACCACCTCGATATGCGCGCGAAAGACGTGCTTCTCGATTCTCTGAAGGATTTCAACGGCACGGTGGTTTTCGTGTCGCACGATCGCTACTTTCTCGATAAGCTCGCGACGCGCATCTTCGAAATCGGCGAAGGCGAAGTGCGCGTGTTTCCGGGAAATTATGAAGACTACCTATGGCGCAAGCAGGGCGGGGCGGAGCAGTCGCCGACGCTGGACGACGCGTTGATCGGGACCCCTCCCGCGGAGCCGGTCGCCATAAGCGCGCCGGAGCCCGCCTCGCAGCCGGCTAAACGCATCAATCCGATGAAGCTGAAGCAGATGCAGGACCGCGCGCGAGAACTGGAAGGCCGCATCGCCGAATTGGAAACTGCGATCCGCCGGACCGAGGACTCCCTCGCGAATTTCGTCAGCGCCGACGAATCATCCCGGCTGTCGGGGCAACTCGGCGAACAACGCTCCCATCTGGACGCCACCATGGCGGAATGGGAACAGGTGAGCGAACAGATTGAAGCGATCGCGTAGCGCTTGCGAGCCAGCCGAACTGATCGTGAACGAAAGCGCTCACCCCAATGTTCAAACGGCCAATTGGCTCGCACGGAACCCTGACCGTCAGGGAGGGGCCCAAAGCTGCGCCTTACGCCTCGTGCTTTCTGAGCAACGCCGCCTCTAGCGGGCGGCTACGGGGCTGATCCACGCGGAAATCGCACGCGGACGTTCCTCGCTATGGCAGCATAGACAAAGTGCTCGTTCGCAACGGGGGGAGTTGCCGTCGTGCAGTACTCACCTGTATCTACGTGGCGTTTCTGCTGCGAGGGCTATTCTATTGCATCGAACAACCCATGTGGGAAGGCTACGACGAGTGGGCGCACTTTGCGTATATTCAGCAGATTGCCAAGCGGGGGCAATTGCCGGCTAGGTCCGGCAACGTGCCGGACGAGATTCAACGATCGTTGGAACTGGCGCCGCTATCGCACTCCGCGGCCGAAGTTGTGCCCAGCGGCGTCACTCACGATGCGTATTGGCGGTTACCCGAAAGCGATCGGCTTCGCAGGGAAGTCGAACTGCGGCAATTGACGCCCGCTTACAAACTCGCGGATGCCTCGGAAAAGCGGGTAACTCAATATGAAGCGCAGCAGCCGCCGCTGTACTATTTGCTTCTGACAATTCCCTATCTCGCCGTTAAGCACTGGTCTCTGCCGGCACAGGTGCTCACGCTGCGGGTGATTAGCCTGATGATCGCGGGAATCGCTCTGCTGCTGGGGTATGCGATCGCTCGGCAAGTGGCGGTCACCAGGAGTGTTGCCATTTGGGTCGCTATTATGCTCGCCTCCTTTTCCGGTGTACTAATCGACGTGTGCCGCGTCGGAAATGACAGCCTGGCAATCACTCTTTCTTCCGCGGTCATTCTCTGTTCATTGCGTATTCTGAAGCGCGATTCCGGATTCGTCGACTGGGTTGTCTTGGGAGCAGTGCTTGCCGCCGCGTTGCTCACGAAAGCATATACACTGGCGTTCGTTCCACTGCTATTAGTTCTGGCCGCCATTCAAGTAGCGAGACGAAGGGGCTCAGCCCGCGAAATTGTTTTAGGCTCCTTTACGGCATTCCTGATTGCGGCATCGACGGCAGGTTGGTGGTACTGGCGTTCATGGGCCGCAACCGGCACGCTGTCGGGCGAGCAGATTGACGCGGCTGCCAAACAGTTTGGTTTTGGGGGCAAACTTCACGCTATTACGAACGTTCAATGGTTGAGAGTCCTCGATTCAGCAGCGATGTCTCACATTTGGACGGGAGGCTGGAGCTTTTTGGTTGTGCGCAGTTGGATGTACCGTGTATTCGAATTGCTCGCGGTTGCGGCGGCGATTGGGTTGGCGATATTGGCTGCCAGGATGTTGGTAAAGATGGCGCGGCGCCGCACTGTGGGAGATACGTCCGCGCGATTGGCCGTGGTTGCGAGCGCCTACCTGCTCGCCTGCCTCGGGCTGGCCTATTATGCGCTAGTTGTCTTTCTGGTGAAGGGAGTCTCACTGGCGCTCGGTTGGTATCTCTATTCCGTAATCGCCGCCGAGATCGTCCTGCTGGCATCTGGATTTACAGGTTTAGTCGGATTGCGTAGATCTGCATCGTGCCTCGCCGCAATTACGCTGATCGCGCTCGCTTTCGATCTATATACGGTGCACTTTGTTTTGACGCCGTACTATACCGGCTTGATCCACCATGGGCCATCCGGATCGCTGATGGCCTTTCACGTCACCGACCTGAGAGGGATCGGGTTCCCAGAGATTGGCGCCCGGTTAACCCTCAATGAATCGTCGATCATAAATCCAGCAGCCTTGACCTTGGTGTGGATCGGGTACTTGTGCGCTACTGCAGGCTTACTGGCATATTCGGTCAATTGGATCGTGGGGGTAATCAGGTCCGGCGCGCGAAATCCGAGTGTGTCCGAGAGGATCGCGCGGATACCACGGAAGGGGCTGGATGCACCCGCTGTGAAGTGACGCCCAACTCGAAAAAGATCTCGTTGCCAACGGACGGGCATTTTGAAACGTCTAAAGCCCCGAACAGGAGAAATCTAATGTATCGACCAACACTGTTGATGGCGGGCGCCCTTCTTTTCGGGTTGATTCCGGCGCGGCTCTCGGCGCAGGCCGGGGATGCCCATGGTTGCGAGGCGCGCGAGAATAATCAGGACAATCGGTTTACCTATGCCGAGTCCCGCGATCAGACGCTCAGTCCGGCATCGCTCGAGAAAATTCAGCCGAGTCCAAACGGCGGAGCCGTTGTCCACGGCTGGCAGAAGAACACGGTGCTGGTTCGCTCCTGTATCCACGCCACCGGAAGCAGTGAGAGCGATGCGCGATCGCTCGCGTCACAGATTACGGCAGTGCGAGGGGCAGGGGATATTGAGCCCGATGGGCCCAAATCGGACCGGCAGCGGCATTGGGACGTTTCGTACGAAGTCTGGCTGCCTCAGCAGTCCAATCTCGATGTCAGCACAGTCAACGGCGGCGTTGTCGTCCAGCAGGTGCAAGGCGAAATTCGGGCACAGACCGTGAATGGCGGCGTGGACCTCGACCGCCTCGCGGGTGACGTGAAAGGCTCGACGGTAAACGGAGGTTTGCGGGTGGAACTTACCGGTGACCGCTGGAATGGCGCCGGACTGCATCTGTCGACCACGAATGGCGGGATTGTCGTGGGCCTGCCCGCTAGTTACTCGGCCGCCGTCGAGACATCAACCGTGAACGGCGGAATACACTGTGATTTTCCCGTCACTGTGCAGGGCAAACTCGGCAAGCATATGTCGTTCCAGTTGGGGAGCGGCGGCGCGCCAATCCAGGCCTCAACGGTAAACGGCGGCATTCGGTTCGAGCGGCGCGCGTGAATGCGCGCCTGGACAAAAGCCACATGAAAAAAATAGTCTACGCTGGTTTCGAATGAAGAATGTCCCTCTCAGTGCGGACGAGGATCTTATCGACCGCGCTCGGGCGGTCTGAGCGAATCTTAAATCCAAGGAGGAATTGTGAAGTCCACATTTTTTTGGGTTATCACGATCTTACTTCTTTGGCTCACCTCTAAGACTGTAATCGCGAAGGGCACCGGGGTCGGAGTATACGCGCTTATAGATCAGATCGCTTTGGATCAAGACGACCGTTTGACGACCACAGTTCGGATATCCGGTATATTCATGATTCCGGAGTGGATGTCCAGTGGCGAATACAAGACGCCTCAACGAGGCTACCTCTATTTCCGAATTCCTTCTGGGAACGAACAGTCGGCTAGAAACGAATTGAACCAGCTCAAGGCTTTCGCAGGAACGGGCCAGGTCGTCGGGTTTGCTTTATATTGGGTTCCGAATCCGAACGATCCACGTGGCAATCCGCATCATTCCCTGGAAGTTAGAGTGCGTGCAAGTGGTGGTACCGCAGAGCCGGATGTATACCCGATTCCATACCCAAAAGGAATCGTTACGGCCGGCGACCCAAACTTCGATGTGGCGATTGCTGCCAAGCTTCAGAAGACTTCAAACTGATCGCTGCCTCCAGTCCTGATTGCAAGTTTCAACGGTGATCTTGCTGCGCCTTTTGTGATTCCCGGAACATTTGCGGAAGTTGTAGGGAGAAGCCTTGCAGAATGGCCTCGTCATTGAATAACATTCACTTCCAAAAAACTCGGTTCTTCCCGCGAGTGGTACACGCGTTCGGTCGCTTTTTTGAAGTCCGAGGGCTTGGCGGTCGGAATATTTGTGAACGTCTGGGGATTTCGATCGACCAGCGGGAACCAGGAGCTCTGTACCTGCACCATGATTCGGTGCCCGCGGCGAAAGCAGTGATTGATATCGGGCATGGCGAAGTGGATTGCATCGGATTGGCCCGGCGTGAATGGTTCCGGATGTTCAAAGCTGTGCCGGAATTTTCCGCGAAACGGTTCGCCGCGAACCAGTTGCTCATAGCCCCCCATTTTGACGCCGCTCGGATTCGGATCGGGATTGGGATAGCCGTCCGGATAGACGTCGATCAGCTTCACGACGAAGTCCGAATCCGTCCCGCTCGTCGAAACGTGTAGAGTGGGCGCCACCGGCCCCGCAATTGTCACATCGGAGTCGAGCGGCTCGCTTTCGTAGGTCAACACGTCTGTCCTGCGTGAAGCGAAGCGCTGATCTCCGTCCATATAAGCCCGGGCCATGCCAAGAGTGATTTTGTTGTAATACGGGACCGGCTTATTCGGGTCGCTGATGTATTCATCGAAGCCTTCGTTTGTGGTGGGCGCAGCGAAGCTCAATTTACCGCCGCCACGAAGGTAAATACGTTCCGTCTTTGCCTGCCGGGGCGGCCACTGCTCGTATCGCTTCCACTGATTCTTGCCCGTCTCGAACATGTAGGCAGCGGGCAGATGCGGGTCGCCTTCTCCTTTCAGGTATCGCTTGAAGAACGGAAGTTCGATCTTCTCGCGGAAGAACTCGCCCGTATTCGATGCGAAATTGATATCGCCGAGATGGTTGCCGGCGGTGTACGACCAGCCGCCGTGATACCACGGTCCCATCACAATTGTGTTGCCGGCGCCGGGGCTGCTCGCTTGAATTGCCCGGTATGCCTTCAACGTGCCCGACAGATCTTCGGCATCGAGCCAACCACCGACCACGAGCACCGCAGGCTTGACGTTTCTCAGATGCGGAAGTATATCTCGCTTCTTCCAGTACTCGTCGTAATTCGGGTGTGCGACCTGGTCGCTCCAATATGAATTCGCGTAGTTGAAGTATTTCTCCTCGGAGTTTTCAAGAGGTCCCATTTCGCGATAGAATTTGTAGCCGTCTTCCGTGCCGTAATCGAAATCGGGTTTATCCTTGGGACGCTGCGGGTGATCGAGGGGATAGAAGTTGGTGTAAAACCCGAAGTTGGCGGCCAGGAAAAAGGCGCCGTTGTGATAGGCGTCGTCTCCCATATAGAGATCGGCGATTGGCGCTTGCGGAGACGCCGCGACCAGCGCGGGATGCGCATTGATCAGCCCGGCGGAGGTATAGAAGCCGGGGTATGACACTCCGACTAGCCCCACCTTCCCGTTGTTATCCGGCACATGGTGAATCAGCCAATCGATGGTGTCGTACGTGTCCGTACTTTCGTCCACGTCGTTCGGCCCGCTTGTAGCATCCTTCTCCGGGGTCATTTCCAGCCAGACGCCCTCCGACATCCAGCGGCCGCGGACGTCCTGAGCAACGAAAATAAAACCGTCGCGCTCGAACTCTTCGCCGGGAAACAGTGTTTTCGGATAGTTATCGGTCCCATACGGCGCGACACTATAGGGCGTCCGCGTCATGAGAATCGGATATGTTTTCGAGGCGTCCTTCGGAACATACACCGCTGTGAACAAGTGCTTACCGTCGCGCATCGGGACGCGGAATTCGTATTTTGTGTAATGCGCCCTCAGATCGAAACGGGCCTCGGCCGCGCGCAAGGGCGCCATACCGCTAAGCAACGCGGCAACGAGCAACAAAAGACGCATCTCCTCATCTTAAGGAACTTCCTCCAACGGACGATACGGTTCGCTATACTCCGAATAAAAGGCGAATAAAACCAAGCCCGTGCTCGATATCGATCAACAGCTTGCGCAACTTCGGCAGCGAATTGCCCGCATCGACGAAAAATATGAATTGCGTAACGGCCTCACGGGTCCGGAGTTACCTGCGCCCAAAGACCGCTCCCGTTTTTTCATCGAAGAATGGGCCCAGGGCGAAGTTGTAAATAACGAGCACGGCCCCCACTTCCAAATGGAGAAGCTCTATGAGTCGCACCGGCGGCACGGCTCAGCGGATATTGGCGCGTTACGTGAACTGCCGCACGATCTTTTGGACACATTAGGCGATGGAACAATTCCGTCCGTGGCGCCTGGCCGCTGGGCGTTTCTCGACACCGAGACCACCGGGCTTGCGGGTGGATCTGGAACATATGCGTTCCTGATCGGCGTCGGGAGCATCACGACCGAGGGTTTTCGCGTCCGGCAGTTTTTTATGCGGGAGTACGCGGAAGAACGAAGTCTGCTCAGGGCGCTTACCCAATATCTGGAGCGGTTCGATGTCCTCATCACCTACAATGGCAAGACCTACGATCAACCGTTACTGGAGACGCGGTACCGGATGACCCGCCAGAAGCCGCCATTCGGACGCATGCAACATCTGGATCTGCTGCATGGGGCCCGGCGGCTTTGGAAGTTGCGCTTCGAGAATTGCCGGCTGACTCATCTCGAAAATCAGGTGCTAGGCGTCGAGCGCGAGGGCGATTTGCCAAGCGAGATGATCCCCTACGTATATTTCGAATATTTGCGGTCCAACGAGGCGCACCGGCTGGTTCCGATCTTCCATCACAACGCGATCGATATATTAACGCTGGGTTGTCTGACCGCGCTAGTGCCGGCCGCCTTTCGAGCGACCGATGCAGAGTCGTTGGCAGCGATCGGGCTGCGGCGAGGAGAGGAATATCTGGGCGTTGCCCGCTGGTTGCTGGCTGCGGAACAGACCGAACGAGGTCTCGATTTATTAAAACGCGCCGTCGATGCCGGATTGCCGGACTCGCTTTTGTTCCGCACGTTATGGGATATTGGCCGGATCGAGAAAAAGCTCGACCGGCCGGAACCCGCGCTGCAAATTTTTACCGAACTTGCCGGCTGCCCCAATCCACATCGTGTGGATGCGCTTTCGGCGCTTGCGAAGCATTTCGAACACCAGGAGCGGAATTTCGGGATTGCGCTGGAGTTTACGGAACAGGCGCTGGCCTGCAAGCCTTCAGACGATTTGCGGCGGCGAGCGAGCCGCCTGCAAGCGAAGTTAAGCAAGTCGAAATCGAGGCGCCTGCTATAACCTCATCGACGCGGGCGTTAGCATCGTAGAGCCCGGGTTCTCTGCGATAATGGCATAAGTGTAATCCATCCAGGCGCTTAAGCTCCGCTTTGCGTCCCCAGGCAAATAATTAGGAACTTTACTATCTGGTTCTGAATCGAAACGGATGTGCGAATGGACCGGCGCGAAGGCTTCTATGAGGAGAGCGTCCGAGAGCTTGCCCGGACCATGCCGCGGTTCGAGGCCGAATTCGCCGATCTCTCTTTGAACCTGGCGCTCACCTATGACGTGCAACATTCATTTTTATGGAAGAGCATGTGCCGCTTGGGGTTGGCAAAGTCGAGCTTCAATGTGCTGATGCTGCTGCGCCACGGTCCGGAAGAGGGGATGCAACTCAGCGAAATTGGGGAATTGCTGATCACCAGCAGAGCGAATGTTACCGGGATTATCGATCACCTGGAGGAGAAGGGCCACGTAAAGCGTGTGGTGGACAGCCGCGACCGCCGGGCCCGCCTTGCTCGTCTTACGAAAAGCGGTGAGGCGTTGATCGAGAAAGCTATTCCCCTTCACAGCAAGCAGTGCTCGCTTCTGATGGGGCACTTAACTCCGGCCGAGAGGCGGACGTTGCTGGGGCTTCTGAAAAAGGTTCGGCGGAGTCCCGCGCTGATGGAAGCCGAAGATCCGGAATTGGCTCCCGTGGGCGTGAACGAGGACTGAATAAAGGATATGGCGACTTTAGAGCGAGAGGACGATAAAACCCCGGTGGCGGACGATACCAGAGAGGATCGGAAGGCGGAACGGGACGACGAAGATCAGAGCGGTCAACCGCAGAAGAAGAAACGGGTTCGCCTCATCGTTTTCGCCGTGCTGATTCTTGCTGCGATTGCGGCCATTCCGATTTACAACTACTACACGTCGCGTGAGTCGACCGACGACGCACAAATAAACGGGCACATCGTTCCTATCAGTCCCCGTATCAGCGGCACCGTGATCGCCGTCCTGGTGAACGACAACCAGTATGTAACGGCGGGTACGGAGTTGGTGAGGCTAGATCCGGCCGATTACAAAGTGGCCCTCGACAAGGCGCAGGCCGATCTTGCGGACGCGGAGGCACAGACGATCGCGGCTGAAAGCAATGTTCCGATCACCAGTATCAACACATTGAGCCAGATCAAAACCAGCAGCGCGGCGGTAATCGAGGCGCGCGCTGGAGTCACATCCGCGCAGCAGCAAGTGAATGCGGCGAATGCGCGTCTGGCGTCGGCCAAAGCGAAAGTAGCGGAAGCGCAGGCCAACAGCGAGAAAGCTCAGAAGGACCTGGTCCGGTACAAGACTCTGGTCGATAAAGATGAGATTTCCAAACAGCAGTACGATTCGGCGGTGGCTGCGTCGCAATCCATGGCGGCCCAGGTCGATACCGCGCAGGCTGGCGTAACGGAAGCTCAGCACAATGTGGATGTGGCGCAAGCGATGCTCGGTCAGGCCCGGGCCCGTTTGAACTCGGCGCAGGTGGACCAGCGGCAAAGTCAGCAGAGCGCTCCGAAACAACAAGCCGCCATTGAAGCCCGTTATAAAGCAGCTCAGGCCGCCGTTCAGCAGAAGCAAACCGCCATTGAGCAGGCCAAGCTGAATCTGGGCTACACGGTTTTGCGAGCGCCCGTCAGCGGGCTGGTGAGTAAGAAGAACGCGGAACCGGGCATGATTATAGCGCCCGGCCAGCAATTGATGGCAATCGTGCCGCTCGACGACATCTGGGTGACGGCCAATTTCAAAGAGACGCAACTGAACCGGATGCGCGTGGGCCAGCAGGTTGAAATCGATGTGGATGCCTACGGAGGCCGCAGTTATCGTGGCCATGTGGATAGCATCGCCGCCGCTTCGGGCGCCAAGTTCAGTTTGCTGCCTCCGGAAAACGCGACAGGGAATTATGTCAAAGTAGTCCAGCGCGTACCCGTAAAGATTGTGCTCGATCCGGGACAAAACCAGGACCACATTCTCCGTCCGGGCATGTCGGTGGTGCCCACTGTTTTGCTTAACTCAAAGTGACGAGTTCGCCATCCGTAAAACGGCAAGATTCCCGCCGCCTCCGAATTGGCCTGCTGTTTCTTGGTTATGCGAACACTGTATGCTGTTCTTTGATCCGCCGCCGGATCACAGGAGAGTTCTCTACCAGTTCGTATGCGACGACTCCAGCCGGTAATCTGGGCAAAAGGGACGTTCCTTTCTCCGCAATATCTCCAGTCCCAGGACATTTTTCACGAGGATCTGCTCCAGTTTCGAGTCGATTCTCTTAATTTCCATCCGTGGGGATTCAAGGCGCTAGAGATCAATCGGGAAGCTCTGGCCGGCGGTGATCTCGCGATCGATGCCGCTTCCGGCATTTTTCCCGACGGCTTGGTCTTCGATATTCCCCGCGCCGATCCGGCCCCGGCTTCTAAGCCGCTTGCTTCCTATTTCGAGCAGGGAAAGAATACGATCGAGGTTTTTCTGGCGGTGCCGGCCTGGCGATATGGCTATGTGAACGTGGCGACGGATGGCCGGGATGCCGACACGCGCTACTCGGCCGAAGTGCACATGTTGCACGACGAGAACGCCGCGCAAATTGAACGTCCGGTGCAGCTTGCGCGCAAGAATTTCCGTTTGCTCGTCGATGCCGAAGCCAGGGAAGGCACGCCTGCAATCAAAATCGCCCGTGTGGAGCGCACCGACAGCGGTTTGCTGAAACTGGCCACTGATTTTATGGCGCCGCTGCTGGACATCGCGGCAAGCGAATATCTGATGTCCATTTTGCGGCGGCTGCTTGAGATCCTGACGGCGAAAAGCACGGCGCTTGCCGGCATGAGGCGCCAAAGGAATCAAGGGCTCGCGGACTTTACCGCCTCCGATATCGCGAATTTTTGGCTTCTGTATACGGTCAATACGTTTCTGCCGCCGCTGCGGCATATCTTCGAAACGCGCCGGGGGCACCCGGAACTGCTATATGCGTCGCTGTCGTCCCTCGCCGGTTCCCTCACTACCTTTTCGACCAAGACTTTCCCGCGCGACATCCCTTTGTATAACCATCGCGACCTCGGGGCCTGCTTTCGGGATCTTGATGAGAAGCTCCGTTTCCTGCTGGAGACCGTTATCCCGAGTAATTTCGTTTCGCTCCCGTTGAAGCTGACGCAGGCGTCGATTCACGCGGCCGCTATCGAGGACGATAAGTATCTGCTCAACACCAAGTTGTATCTTGCGGTAAATGCGGAAATGCCGGAAGGCGAGCTGATTCTGAAAGCGCCGCAGCTAATTAAGGCCTGCTCCGCGAATCATCTGGAGCATCTCGTCCGGCAGGCTCTGCCCGGATTGCCGCTGCGTCACGTGCCCATTCCCCCGAGCTCTATCCCGATCAAGCTGAACTATCAGTATTTTTCGATCAACCAGACCGGACCGGCATGGGAAGCGGTGCTGCGCGCGCGGAATTTTGCCGCCTACGTTCCCGCGGAATTTCACAATCCGCAATTGGAACTGATTATAATTCTGCCCTGATCTTTTGAGAACCGCCGGCACAGCGGAGCAGGGATGCCGGCTAGCTACGCCTTGACGGCGTTTCTCTCTAAATAGCGTTCGCGGCTTGCGTTGATCACATTGTATGCTTCGTCAATACCTCGCCAACCGCGCATCTTCATTGTTTTGCCTTCGAGCTCTTTGTACATGCTGAAGAAATATTCGATTTCACGCTGTACATGTTCGGAAACATTGTTGAGATCGCGGATTTCGTCGTGGCGCGGATCGCGGTTGGGCACCGCCAGAACCTTATTGTCGAGTTCACCGCCATCCAGCATGTCCAGCACAGCGACTGGCCGCACATACGTGAGGCATCCAGTGAAGCTGGGCGAAGTAACTAGACAGAGAATGTCGAGCGGCTCCTGGTCCTCGGCGATAGTGCCCGGAATGAACCCGTAATCGCCGGGGTAGTGCAGCGGCGAATATAAGGTACGGCTCAGCTTGAAGAGTTTCAAGGAATGGTCGTATTCGTATTTGTTGCTCGAATCCCTCGGGATTTCGACCACCATTCTGACGATTTGCGGGATCTCAGGGCCGGGATCGGGTTCAATCTCGTAGAACATCCATTCCGAGACTAGCAGAACGCATGTTGCCGCCGCGGCCCGTTGCAGCGGCGAACCGGATTGCGCTGCCGGATGGGTTTGGCGTGATATTCTGCCGGAAGCGAAACCTACGAACAAAGGCAAAGGAGATCCCCGCAATCATGAGAGTTGGATGTTTTACACCGTTACTGTCGCAATTTCCGCTCGACAAAGTGCTCGAAAAGCTGAAGGGCCTCGGCATCAATACGGTCGAATTAGGCACCGGGAATTATCCCGGTGATCCGCATTGTAAATTGTCGATGCTCGATAACGAAAAGGAATTGAAGGAATTCAAAAAGAAGCTGGACGACCAGGGCTTCAGCATCAGCGCTTTGAGCTGCCATGGAAACGCGTTGCATCCCGACGCTGCCATTGCCAAGAAGTCTCGAGACATCAGCCGGCGGACAGTGGAGCTCGCCGCAAAATTGAGCGTGCCCGTCGTGATCGATTTTTCGGGTTGCCCCGGCGACAGCGATAACGCGAAATACCCGAACTGGGTGACGTGTCCGTGGCCGCCGGATTACCTGGATTTGCTCGACTGGCAATGGGAGAAGAAGGTTACGCCTTACTGGACCGAACACGGTAAGTGGGCGAAAGACCATGGCGTAAAGATCGCGATCGAGATGCATCCCGGGTTCGTCGTTTACAGCCCGGAGACAATGCTGAAACTGCGATCGATCGCCGGCGACGCTGTCGGCTGCAACTACGATCCAAGCCATATGTTCTGGCAGAGCATCGATCCGATAAAAGCCATCCGCATTCTGGGAGACTCCATCTTCCACGTTCACGCCAAAGATACGCAAATTTACGATTTCAACCTGCCTAAAACCGGCGTGCTCGACACTAAGAAGTACACTGACGAACGCAACCGCGGATGGATTTTCCGCACTGTCGGCTACGGACACGCCTACCAGTGGTGGACCGAGTTTATTTCCACGCTGCGCATGTTCGGCTACGATTACGTCCTCTCGATTGAACATGAAGATTCGCTGATGTCGCCTGACGAGGGATTGACGAAAGCGTCCGCATTCTTGAATCAGATCGTGATCCGCCAACCGGCCGAAGCAGCTTGGTGGGTGTAGGGGGCGGCGCCGTTTCGAGATTGCTTTGGCACGGAACCGCCTTGCGTAAGCAAACGGGTTCGGATATTCGTACAACCCGCGCACTTGTGCGGCGGCTCCGTTTGAAGTTTGCCTTGACACGGAGCCGCATTTGCATCAGCAAACGGGCTTTTCGCGCGGTTGCGGCAGTGTTCAGCGAGCCAGCAGTTACAATTAATTGAACTCAACAAGCTCGAGTGCTGTATCGGCGACTGAGGAAAAATGCCAGGAAAACGAATTGGAATCCTGACCGGCGGCGGCGATGTGCCCGGTCTCAACTCTGTCATCAAGAACGTGGTGTATCGCGGCGCAACCGATGGCCATGAGGTTATCGGCATACGGCGCGGCTGGGAGGGACTAACTCATCTGAACTTTGATGATGTTGCCAGCCGGAGCAAGTATGTCCTTCCGTTGAATAAAGAGAACACGAGAACCATCGACCGGACGGGTGGAACTTTCTTGCATACTTCGCGGACAAATCCCTCGAAGATGAAGCAAATCCCCGAATTTTTGAAGGGACGGGATTTTCCCTCGGCGCAGACGACAAAGAAGGGTGAAACATCCACGACATTCGATCTGAGTTCGCAGGTGCTCGATAATCTCGGCCGGTTGGGGATCGATTACCTGGTTGCCATCGGTGGCGACGACACGTTGAGTTACGCCGCGCGCCTGGATCAGCTCGGGTTCAACGTGATTGGCATTCCCAAAACGATGGACAACGACGTCCGGAACACCGAGTACTGCATCGGCTTCTCCACCGCGATTTCCCGCGCCAACGACGCAATTCAGCGGCAGCGCACAACTGTCGGATCGCACGAGCGGATCGGTGTCTTTCGCGTATTCGGGCGCGATGCCGGCTACACCGCGCTCTACACCGCTTACGTTACCTCGCTCCGCTGCGCAATCCCCGA
Organism: Bryobacterales bacterium KBS 96; assembly: GCA_000381625.1. GTDB lineage: Bacteria > Acidobacteriota > Terriglobia > Bryobacterales > Bryobacteraceae > KBS-96. The sequence goes on along the minus strand of KB906767.1, from coordinate 1,060,876 downwards.
GTATAAATTCAATCTCGATAAGATGATCGACCTGCTTCTGACCGATAAGCGAAACAACCCAAGCAACTATGCTTTGGTTGTGTTGTCGGAGGGGGCCGAGTGGGAAGGTTACACGATTCGCGAATACGGTGAGGCCGACGCTTTTGGGCATCGCAAGAAGAGCAATGTCGCCGAGGATTTCAGCGATGAAATTAAGAAACGTAGCGGGGACGAGACGGTCGTCAGCGATTTGACTTACGATCTCCGCAGCGGCGCCCCCGACTTTGCCGACAAGTTGATCGCCACCACGTTCGGAACGATGGCTTACGATGCTATTCAACTTCATAAGAAAGGGCTGATGACCGCCATCGTCGAGGGGAAATATGCGATGGTGCAGATTCCGGATCCTAAGCTGGGCCCGCGCCATGTGGACGTCGCGAGCATGTTCAACGTAGACCGTTACCGGCCGAGTTATTCACACAAAGACGGCATGCCGCTGTTTCTCACGCGCCCGTAGTTTGCCGGACAGGGCATTCCCGGCCCGGTTTAGGAATGACCAAGGACACATCTGTCGTTGCCAGTGTCCGTTGAAAAAAGGGCGGGGAAGCCTCGCTCTCTCCACAATGCAAGCATGTCGAAATTACCTATCTCGGAGTTAGTTGAAGCACAGGGCCATTTAATCGATTCGCATATCATGGAGCGGATTTTCGATGCGGTTGTCGAGTTCGGCGGCCGTTTCGAAGTGGAGGATTTCTCCATCGGCCGTACGAACGGCGAACCGTCGAAGCTACGTCTGCGCGTCGAAGCGCCTTCCGGTGAGCAGATGGAAAAGATGCTCTCGCAACTGCTCGGACTGGGCTGTTCGCCCGTTGACGCGGGCGACGCGGACACCAGGCGCGCCGAGTGCGACCGCTGCGCGCCCGAGGATTTCTATTCCACCACCAACCAGCGCACGCTTGTGCGGCGCGGAGGCCAGTGGCTGGAAGTGCAAAACCAGCGGATGGACGCGATGATTGTGGTTTCCGGCGGCGCGGCGTATTGCCGCCGCTTGCGGGATATCAAAGCAGGGGATGACGTTGTGGTTGGGATGAAGGGCATCCGCGTCGTCCCGGAAGCCAAGGAACGCGACCGGCAGTCCTTCGCGTTCATGAGCAACGAAATTTCTTCCGAACGTAAAGTGGAGACGGCGGTCGCGCAGACGGTTGCCATGATGCGGCAGGCGCGCGCCGAAGGTAAGAAGATCGTAGCGGTCGCCGGGCCTGTTGTCGTGCACACCGGCGGAGTTGAGGCTCTCTCGAAATTGATTCGTGGCGGATGGGTGAATGCCTTGCTTGCCGGAAATGCCCTTGCCGTCCACGACATCGAATCGGCACTGTTCGGCACATCGCTCGGCGTGCGGGTGGCGGATGGCCGTCAGGAAGAACATGGCCATCGCAACCACATGCGGGCGATCAACGCCGTGTTTCGCGCCGGCAGCATCGCTGGGGCGGTTGAATCCGGCCGGCTGACGCGAGGCGTTATGTATGAATGTGTGAAGGCGAATGTGCCGTTCGTGCTCGCGGGCAGTCTCCGCGACGACGGCCCTCTACCCGACTGCATCACGGACATGAACGAAGCCCAGGACGCCTATGCCCGGCAACTCGAGGGCGCCGGTCTCGTTCTGTGCCTCAGTTCGATGCTCCACTCCATCGCCACGGGCAACATGCTTCCCGCCTGGGTGAAAATTGTCTGCGTCGATATCAACCCCGCCGTGCCGACGAAAGTGAGCGACCGCGGCACCGGACATGCCGTCGGAGTCGTGACCGATGTGGGACTTTTTCTAAACCTGATTACTCGGGATTTGGACCTCTAAATGAAGCACGCAAAAAAACGCGAGAAGCAGAAGCCGTACACGGATGAACATGCTCATTCGGGCGTGGACGCCGTGCTTCCCGGAATTGAGACCTGGCCCAACCAATACGGCCCTCATTACGAAATCGAAATTGTCATGCCGGAGTTTACATCGGTCTGCCCCAAGACCGGCTTGCCGGATCATGGCATCGTCCGGCTGATCTACACGCCGGACAAAACCTGCTTGGAACTGAAAAGCCTGAAGATGTATACGCTGGCGTACCGGAACCTTGGTATCTTCCAGGAAAATATCGTGAACCGGTTTTTACAGGACGTGGTGAAGGCGTGCAACCCGGCGTCCGCGACGGTGGTGGGGGATTTTACGCCCAGGGGCGGCATTTCCACCAAGATCACGGCCTCCTATCGCCGCCGCCCGTAGCCGCCCAAGGCTCGTTGCTGCGCTCACCGCCATTTTGAGAGGGGCCTTCCGCGGTCCATTGTTACCGGACAATTCATCGGAACCCGAAAGGGGGCTGGCGCGTCTGAAGGCGTTGCTATACTGGTCTCTTTCTTATTAACCCCTACACCCCCTTATCTATGAGGTATTTCGCCGCTCTTCTTCTGTCTGCCGCCCTGCTCCACGCAGGGGATCTTCCTTTTCAGGACGGCCAGGCTGCCTGGTTCGTCATCGGCCAGTCGCCCTTTTCTAATGGCTCACAGAACTCCCCCGCCACGCAGGCAGTGCTGGGCGGCGCCGGCGGAGTTGCGTGGGCGAACGGGAAACTGCTGGTTGCGGATTCGAACCGTGTTTCGTCGGCGCCGCTGAATAACCGGGTTCTGATCTTCGACACGCCCGCGAGAATTCCAGACCCTCACACGGACGTTTCGAAAACGGGAAATTACCTGAACACGCGCTGCCCGGTCTGCGGAGTTCTGGCAAGTCAGGTGCTGGGGCAGCCCGATTTCACGACGACCAACGTCAACGTCGGAGCCAACGGCATGCGCAATCCGACGGCTGTCGCCACCGACGGCACGGTTGTCGCCGTTGCGGACACCGACAATAACCGCGTTCTCATCTGGACCAGCTTTCCGACAAGCAACAACCAGCCGGCAAATATCGTTCTCGGCCAGCCCGACTTTAATACGGTTCAGACATTCGCCGGCGTCACGAACAAAACGCTCCGCGGGCCCCAGGGCGTGTGGATACAGAACGGCAAACTGTTTGTCGCGGATACGCAGAATCATCGTGTTCTTATCTGGAATAGTATTCCGACTCAGAATAATCAGGCGGCTGACGTCGTCGTCGGGCAAAAGGATTTTAATACCGCCTATGCGCCGCCCGCGGGCGTTTTTGTTAACGCCGCTGCCAATTTATTGCTAAGCCCCACGTCCGTGACAACGGATGGCACACATCTCGTTGTCGCCGATCTTGGCTACAACCGGGTACTCATCTGGAACGGCATTCCAACGAGCAACGATCCGCCCGCCAACGTGGTGATCGGACAGCCCGATATGACGGGCGCCCTACCGAATAACACCCCCAAGGTTTGCGCGCAGGCGGGCACGGATAGTAGTGGCAATCCCATTTATCCGGCGATGTGCGCCGCAAGCCTCAACTTCCCCCGTTTTGTACTGCCCGATGGTCAGGGCCGCCTGTTCGTTGCCGACAGTGGAAACGACCGTGTCCTGATCTTCAACAGCATTCCGATGACGAATGGCGCTTCCGCCGACAGCGTTCTGGGACAGACGGATTTCTTTAGCGATACCGCTAGCGATCCGAGCATAAGCTTTGCTTCGACCGTGATTCCGAATCGCGCCAGCACCAACACCATCCGAACGCCTACTTCACTTGCCTGGGATGGCACAAACCTATATGTAGCCGATCCGTACGATCAGCGTGTGTTGCTTTTCACGCCCGGCGAGAACGTTCTGGCCTCCAATTCGGTTCTGAACGACGCGAGTCTCGCGATCTACCAGGAGGGCGTTGTCGGCCTCGGCGGCAGCATCAACGCAAACGACACGGTATCCATCACCATCAGTAATGCGAACGGGGGCGCCTCAAACCCGGCGTACACCTACACCGTGCAAAAGAGCGACACTCTTAATTCGGTGGCCGGCGGCCTGGTCGCGCTAATCAACGCGAATGGCGGAGATCCGAACGTGGTCGCCGTTAACGTCGGGAATGGCACTGTATTGTTGAACTCGCGCCAGTCGCAGCTTCCGAACGACGCGATCTCGCTCTCCGCAAGCACAAGCGCCGGCGCGCAGATCAGCGCGACGGCATCCGGAAGTTATCTGACAGGCGGGAACGCGGCGGTAATCGCGCCCGGAACCATCGTCTCCATCACCGGCAAGAACTTGACCAACGGTGATAGCGCCGGCGATACAGGTGAACCGACCAGCGGCGCCGCATTGCCGACTTCGCTGGCCGGCGCTCAGGTTTTCATGGACGGCAATCCCGCGCCATTGATTTATGCATCGCCGACTGAGATCCGAGCCCAGGTCTCATATGCCTTCAGCGATTCCACCAGCGCCAGCATTTACGTTCGAACCGTGCACAAGGACGGCAGCATCACCATCACAAATGCCACTAGCATTATCATTGCCGCCGCGAACCCTGGGTTATTCGGCGGAGCGGGAACGGAACCGCGTCCGGGCCTTGTCTTCCATGGCGGCAGCACCGCTAGCACGGTCGTTTCCGTTGACGGAACGGTGAAAGCGGCAGACACTGCTACCATCACGATTGCCGGTAAAGCATACACCTACACCGTCCAAAGCACCGATACGACATTGGCGCAAATTCGTGACGGGTTGATCAACCTGATCAACGCGAATGGTGGCGATCCGAATGTGATTGCAAGTGCTGGAGGCCAGTTTGCGAGAGTCGTGCTCACGGCGAAAGTGTCGGGCCCCGCCGGGAACGGCATTCAGGTATCCGCAACCGTGAGTTCAGGCGCTCAAGTCATTTTGACGGCGTATAACAGCGCGACATGCTGCGCGAATACGGCCGGGGCCCCTGTGACCGCGGGCAATCCCGCTGTGCCGGGCGAGACGATCATTGCATACGCAACCGGTCTGGGCCTGCTCAACGGCCAGACTGCCGTAGCCGGCCAGCCTTACAACGGCGGGCAGCCGAACTCTCCGACAGAGACGGTTAGCTCAACCGTAAATGGAATCACCGGCCAAGTGATCAGCGCCGGGCTTCCGACCGGGGCTACCGGCGTGTATGCGGTCACTATTCTATTGCCTTCAAATCTGCCCGCCAACGATGCCACTCAGCTATATATTGCGCAAGACGCTTTCGTCAGTAACATCGTCACGTTTCCCGTGCTCGGAACGCAGTCCGGCGCTACATTCGCGGCTAGTCCGAATCCGATCCTGGTGTCTGCGGGAACCACCACCGGCCAGACCACGCTGAGTTGGGATGTACCCGCGGCTTCGACTGTCGAGATTCATCTCGGTTCGCCGGCTGGTCCGATATTTGCGGCGGGAGGGCCGACCGGCTCCGCGACGACCGGCGCCTGGGTCACCGATGGAAGCCAGTTCTTCCTGCAGGACGTCAGCAACGGCAAGGCGCTGACGACCCAAAACACAATTTCGACAGTCACAGTTCGTGTCGGCACTGCGCAACAGGTTACGACCTTCACGGCCGATCCCAATCCGATTCCCGTTCAGTTTGGCCAGAGCGTTGGGGCGACCACGCTTCATTGGGATGCGCCGACAGCGAAGATGGTGCAAGTGCGTCTCGGCTCCCCTGATGGCGCTTTATTTGCGGCGGGTCCCTCGCAAGGCAGCGCCGCCACCGGGCCGTGGGTCGTCGATGGGTCTGTCTTTTATTTGCAGGATGCGAGCAATGGCAGTCCCACGTCCCCCAGCAGCACACTTGGGAAGGTTGTTGTGCATCTCGGGACGCCGGCGCAGCTAGCGACTCTGAGCGCATCTCCCGATCCGATTCTCGTTTCTCCAGGCTCGAGCTTCGGCATCACCACATTGAAGTGGAACGTGGCGTCGCCGTTCGTATCGGTGGTGGAAGTGCATCTTGGGTCGCCGACCGGGCCGCTGTTTGCCATGGGACGGCCTTCGGGCAGCGCCACCACTGGACCCTGGGTCACCGACGGCATGAGCTTCTATCTTGTCGATGCGAGCAACGGGCAGATGCTGGCGACCGCCACCTTGCATTTGCAAGTCTCGGAAACCGTGAATGTCTTCACCGCCACGCCTAACCCGATCCCTTCCGGCGGATTGCTGGGCGCTACTACTCTGACATGGAGCGCTCCGAACTCAACTGTTGTGCAGGTCCATCTGGGTTCGCCCAGCGGGCCACTATTTGCCGAGGGGCCTTCCGTGGGATCGGCGACAACGGACAAATGGGTCACCGACGGCATGATCTTCTATCTGCAGGACGTCAGTTATAACCAGCCTCTGACACTCCGCAGCACGCTTTCGACCATCACCGTACACTTGGCCAATTCGATGAATACGCCGTCTCTCACGGCAAGTCCGGGGCCGATCGTCGTCCCGGCCGGCGATCTTTTTGGGGCCACAACACTTTCGTGGAATGCTCCGAATTCAATGCTTGTCGAAATCCACGTGGGATCGCCCACCGGACCGCTGTTTGCCTTCGGAACTTCCACCGGTTCCGCGACGACCGGTCAATGGGTCACTGATGGAGGTAAATTCTACTTGCAGGATGTCAGCAACGGCCAGCCGGCGTCGGCAGCCAACACGATTGCGACCGCAACTGTCAATCTGATCCAGTTGCCGCAATAGAACCGCGTCTGCTTTGGTGGTGCACGATTTATCGTGCTGGCAGGCAGTTCACGGCCCGTTGAACCGTGGGCTGAAGCCCACGGCGGCACGCTGAAGCGCGCGCCACGTGCAAGCCCCCAGTGATCCTAAGTAAATGGCACAGACACGAGTGTCCGGGTGCCAACGGCAGCAGTCTTCACCCATGCCAGCGCCGCAGCACCAGCGCGCTGTTCTTGCTGCCGAACGCAATGCAGTTTGCCACGGCGTAATCCACCGCGAGCGGACGGGCTCCTTCGGCGATATAGTCCAGATCGCACTCGGGATCGGGATACTCGACATTAATGGTGGGAGGCGCTACGCCATCTCGCATCGCCAGGAGCGTTGCGGCCACACCCGCGGCCCCGCAAGCGCCTTGCGGATGGCCGATTAAGCTTTTTAAGGACGAGCCTGGAAGTTTGGCCGCGTGCTTGCCCAAGGCGAGTTTGACGGCCCTCGTCTCAATACGGTCGTTCAATTCCGTTGAAGTGCCGTGATAATTCACATAATCGATCTGCTCCGCCGCGACGCCTGCCTCTTTCATCGCCAGTTGAATCGCGCGAGCGGGTTCCTCGCCGCACTCTTCCAGCCGCACGCGATGATAGGCATCGCATGTGGAACCGAAGCCGCAGATCTCGCCGTAGATTCTCGCGCCGCGTTCCATGGCGCTCCGGGCCGTCTCCAACACAAAAAACCAGGCGCCCTCCGCAATGACGAAACCGTCGCGGTCGCGTGAGAACGGCCGCGAGGCGCGCTCCGGCTCGTGATTCCAGCGCGTCGACATGATGCGCATGAGTTGAAAGCCGCGCACGATGAGCGGCGCAATCGGCGCATCCACGCCGCCCGCAATAACCCGGGTCGCATGGCCGTAGCGGATCATCCGCAGCGCGTATCCCAAGGCGTCCGTGGAGGACGTGCAGCCGGTTGAGATCAGGTGGCTGAAGCCCCGGAACCCGAACCTCATCGAAACCTCGCTCGCGAGAGTGCCTGGGGTGGACGTTGGAATGACATAGACGCTGCACTGCTTCTGCTTGCCCTCATAGTAGAAGCGATACTGCTGCTCCGTGAATTCCTGACTCGCGCCGCCGGAACCCACCAGCACGGAAATTTCCCGCAGTTCCTCCCGGCTCATGTGCTTCGCATCGAGCGCGGCGTCCCGGACCGCTTCATCGACGGCGGCGGCGGCAAGCGGCACTGCCCGCGATACGTGAGGGCGGTCCTTCAGCTTTACATAAGACGACTCGTCGAGACCGTCCACCTCGCCGGCAACCTGCGCGGCATAGCCGGTTGGATCGAAGCGCGTTATGCGGCGCACGCCGCTGCGGCCCGCCCTCGTTGCTTCCCAGAACGCCTCCCGGCCAACTCCGTTGGGACTGACGGCACCGATGCCCGTGACAACCACCCGATCGTTAACATGCACGTCGTTTACCGAGCTGATCATGAGCGCTTGCGCTCACCCCCATAATTAATGAAACGGTCAATTGGTCTGCACGGAACCTCGACCGCCATGGAGTACCCGTGTTTTGCGGAGACGCCCAGTATCTGCACCGAACCGCGACCGTGAGGGAGCGGACGTCTTCAACAGAGCGGAGTGTGGCGGTGCTTTACGCCTCATGTCTTCGGAGCAACCCGCTAGTATAGACATTCCGATTTCAGATCCCGGAAAACGTCGCGCCGTCCACTCCCGTGCGGGCTCGCCGCGCACTACCTGAGTGACGCCGCTTTCCGGTTCAAAGCGTCGTTCTTTTTTCGCAAGCTTGCTTGGTGGGGCGGGGCGCGCATCGGAACAACGACTTGCCATTGTGTGCGCAAAGGGCATCCGCTACACTATGGTGTTTGAGCATTGCGCTTCTGAACCACCCCCGCATCTGGTGTTTTGAAACCCATTGTGGTCCCGGAACGTCAGGGGTGTTTCGCGCAACATGGAAAGGAATCGCCAGTAGATGATTGGTCCCAGGCTTCATGGCCTGTGTGTGCGAATATTGCCCGTTCTCACCGCATGCGGCTGTTGCCTCAGTGCCGCGCTGGGCGCTTCCGCCTTTCAGCAGTCTTCTCAGAACCCGCCGGCTCAGCAACAGCAATCGCCGCCTCCGCGTCAGCAACAGCCCGCTCCGGCTCCCAAATCGCAAAATCCGTTTGAAAATGTGCCGCAGGCTCCGGAACAGCAGCAGGCGCAACCGCCGGGGGCGAAGAACAACGCCGGCATCATCGATTCCATCGAATTTCGAGGTCAGCGCCGGATTCCGCAAGATACGCTTCGGGCGCTGATCTTCAGCCGCAAGGGCGATGTGTTTAGTGAAGAGGCGATTCACCGCGACTTCATGGCGTTGTGGAACACCAGCCGGTTCGACGATCTGACCGTCGAAAAAGAAACGGCTCCCGACGGCGGCGTCATTGTGCGATTCGTGGTGACTGAGCGCCGCCTGGTTCGCAGCATCGACTATACCGGCAACAAGTCCATCACCAAATCTGAAATTTTGGACCGTTTCAAGGACCGTAAGGTCGGCCTCTCGCCCGAATCGCAGTTCGATCCTGGCAAAGTGCAGCGCGCCAAGAACGTGTTGCTGGAATATGAAGCGGAGCGTGGACGCCAGTACGCCACGGTGACGCCGGAAATCCGTCAGGTGCCGCCTGCCTCGGTCGAGATCAACTTCAAAATCGATGAAGGCCCCAAGGTAAAGGTCGGCAAAATCGATATCGAAGGCAACAAAGCGTTCAACGACCGGACTGTCATTCGCGCGATGAAGAACACGAAGCCGATCGGCATCCCCCAGTCGATCTTTTTTGAAGATATCTTCTCGCGCACGTACGACTCCACCAAGCTCGACGAAGATTTCGAGCGCATCCGGATGGCCTATCAATCCAAGGGATACTACACGGCTCACGTTGTCGACCATAGCGTCAATATTCACGATGTGGGCGGTCACGGGTTCAAAATTCCTCTTCTGTATCCGAACAAGCCCGGCAAGCGCGCCGATGTCATGGTCACGGTCGACGAAGGGCAGAAGTATTATCTGCGGAATTTTAACTTTGCCGGCATGAAGCTGTTCCGCACTCCCGATCTGATCGCCAAACAGATCTTCGGCATGCAATCGGGCGACGTGTTCTCTACCGAGAAATTACAGAAAGGCATCGAAAACCTTCGCAAGCTCTATGGCGATTTCGGCTACATCGACTTCGTGCCTGAGCCGGATCCGGAACCGGTGCCCGGAAGCAACAAAATCGATTTGACCATCAATATCGACGAGGGCCACCAGTTTTTCGTCCGCCGTATCGATTTCCAGGGCAACACGACCACACGCGATAAGGTGATTCGCCGTGAGTTGCTGATCGACGAGGGCGACCTCTTTAGCAAACGTCTTTGGGACGCCAGCGTTTTGCGTTTGAATCAGCTCGGATATTTCGATCAGTTGAAACCGGACGACGCCACCGACATCAAGCGCGATACGAAGACCGACACGGTCGATCTGTTGCTGAAGGTGAAAGAACGCGGCAAGAACTCGATCCAGTTGAACGGCGGCGTTTCAGGCATCGCCGGCAGCTTCATTGGCTTTTCGTACTCGACCAACAATTTCCTCGGCCTCGGCGAAACGCTTAGTCTCGATAGCCAGATCGGCGACCGCCTGGATTCGGTCACCTTTGGTTTCACGCAGCCTTATCTGTTCGACAAACCGATTCAGGCCGGGTTCACCGTGTACCTGCAGCGGTTCAGCTACGATCAGGCTCGCGAGGCGTCCATTTTCAGCGGGCAGGACCTGATTCCGTATTACCAATCGCTGGGGACTAACAACCTGCTGAATTACATCTCAAACGGCCGCGGTTTCACGACATTCCTGTCCTATCAATTGCGCCGCAGCTTTGCCCGCGTGGGCCTGACATACGGCTACGATATCCAGAATGTAAAGCCGATCAGTTCGGCGGCGGAAACCTATTTCCAATATCTGAATTTTGAAGGCGTCAGCGGACCAAATTCTCTGGATGGCATCAAGACCAGCAAGATTACGCCCACGTTCTCCTACAACTCCACCAACAGCGCGATGGCGCCGACGCGCGGCGTGCGCTTCAGCTCTTCTCTTGGCGTCGCCGGCTTAGGCGGAAACGTCCAAACTTTAGAGCCAAACTTCGATCTCGCCTACTTTCACAATGGCTACTGGCGCAATAACGTAATCGCCATGCACTTGTTCGGGCGCTATATTGGCGGGTATAACAACCACGTGCCGCCTCCGTATAGCCGGTATTACATGGGTGGTGAGAACGATGTGCGCGGCTTTGATATCTGGTCCATCAGCCCCGCGGCTTACATCCCGACCACGCAAACCGTACCTGTCTACAACAATGACGGAACAGCGCGTGTACAGCAGGTTATCCAAAGCGGCGTGACCACCACAGTGCCGGTCCAGATGCAAATTCCGGCTTATCAGACGATTTTTCCCGGCGGCGATACCTCGGGTGTTTTGAACCTCGAATACCGGATTCCGATTTTCGGACCGGTGACACTCACGCCGTTCTTCGATGCCGGCATTAACCGGATCGTACAAGCTAGCCAGCTTGGGTTAAGCCAGGACCGTGTGAACACCTTGAACGCGGTATTCCCGCAATCGGACTTCAAAGCGCGGGCAATTATCGCGGGGGCCACGCAGGCCATCCGTAGTTCGGTAGGACTCGAGCTCGATGTGATCATGCCGGTCGTGAATGCTCCGTTCCGGGTTTACTGGGCCTACAACCCGAATCGGGTGGACACGATACTGCAGCCGCCTATCGTCGCGGATCGCTCCTATTTCCCGAATGCGACCACGTACAATCAAGCCGTCAGCGTGTTCGGGCAGGCGTACCCGCTGCAGGACCGCCGGTCGACGTTCCGGTTCACGATCGGCCGCACGTTCTAGGGGTTGCCGTGAGGTCTTGACGGGGCTGCGACCGCCAGGAAGCGACGTCCGGGTTTTCTGGGCATTTTGGGGAAGCAATTGTTACATGGGAACTGTAATATAGAGGGAAGGATTCAGAAGTACATGGGAATCAGAAGCAGTTTATTGGCGGTGCTTGCCACCGTCTGTTTGGCCGGCGGTCTCTACGCGCAGACGCCGAATATGAAAGTAGCGGTTATCAGCCTCCAGGGCGCCCTGGTGGGAACCAAGGACGGGCAGAAGGCCGCGCAGGAACTCGAAGCCAAGTTCACTCCGAAGCGTAAGGATTTCGATCAACGCAAGGCTGAGATTGGTTCGCTCCAGGATCAGCTCCGCAAGGGCAGCAACACCATGAGCCAGGATAAGCGGGCCGAGTTGGAGCGCCAGATCGATGAGCAAACCAAGCGCCTGAACCGCGACGAGCAGGATGCGCAGGATGAACTCAATAGTGAGCAGCAGCGTCTTCTGCAAGGCCTGGGCCAGCGGTTGATGGCGGTGGTCACGAAGTATGCCAAGGACAACAGCTACACAATGGTGCTGGACGTCAGTAGTCCGAATACTCCAGTGATGTACGCTTCGAGCGCAATCGATATCACGCAGGACATCATCTCGCTATACGACAAGACGAGCGCGAACGGCGGTCCGGCAGCGACGCCGCATGCTCCAGGCGCCCCGGGAACTACGGCTCCCAAGCCAGGCGGATCGGCCATGGCGACTCCTCCCAGCGGCGTACGGTAGCTGCGTTTGCGTCTGTAGGGGCGCGCCACGCCCCAGGCTTGTCCCAATTAGCTTTTGGGAAAAGGTGGATCTCTGATAGGTTGAGTTGGGTTCCCTGAAAAGAACCAAAACAACGGGTCGAGAACCGCCTTTGAATCGAGTGTGCAGCATTTTCGCTCAGGTTTTGCAGATGTTCTCGCGGTACATGAGACGAAAGCCGAGCGGCATGCCCGTGGCTTCACGTGTCGGGCAGTATGTGGCGATGCTGTTCCGTTCCGCGCCCCGCACGTTCTGACCGGCGTGCACGACGCGCAATTGAACCTTGATTTGGGCTGCCCCGCAATTGACAGCAGTTCATCGGCCGCCGTAATCGGCGCGCCCCCAACCTGGTTCTTCAAAACGCCTGAGACCGGCCCAATATGCTTATTTCCTTACTTCCTCTGTCCGGCTAATTTGGAAAGCCCTGCGCCACGCCTCGCCCGCTGCAGTGACTACGGAATTCGCGCGGGAATGGAATGCCGTCTACTTTGCCTTGCTCAAGCGACGGAAGTATTCCGCAACGGAATCGCGATACGCCTCCGGCACGGTTTGCGACTCGCTGCCGTGAGCCGCATCGCTGATGCCCAGCTTTTGTTTCATTTGCACTTCGAGGCGCGCGATATTCGGCAATATTTCGCGGTCGATTCGGCCGCTCAACTCGGCCGGATCCTGGCGCAGGTTCAGTGGAGCGATACTTTGCAGCAGATCGTCCGCCGACTGCCGGAAGTCGCCATTGCGCCCAAGCGTCTGCCCTAGCCGCGCCAGTTCTTGCGCGGTCATGGCCGTATTTCCGCCTTCCGTCCATGGGTCGGCGCGTCTGCCTCCGGCCGCGCCACCGCCGGTTTGCGCTTGTAGAGCCGCGCGCAACCGCTGGAGTTGACCTAATTCACGGCGGAGTTGATCGGCGCCTTGCTCGCCCCCTTGTTGACTGCCTTGCTTCGCTTGCTGGCTGGGGCTGCCCATCGCCTGTTGTGCCGATTGCAATTGCTCATGAAGACGATCAAGGCCGTTTGTCACTACGTTTTCGCTCATCCATACCGATGCGGCGCGGCCCTTTTCGATCCACTCCGCGTGCTTGCGCATTCTCATCTCGAGTTCATCGCCCTGCGCATCGGAAAGAGCCTGGCGAAGCTGGTTCGCGGCGCCTGGCTTCGAATCATTGAGCGCCTGTGCGCTCGACTGCATCTGTTTCTCCAGGTCCTTCAGCTTTTGAGCCATCTGTATTTTTTCGCGGGCAAGGCGTTGCTCTTCGGCCGTTGGCTTCGGCGCTTGTTCCTCGTCGCGCGCGCCCCCAAACCACCAGGGCCGGCGTTGATAGGGCAATTCCTGGGGCCCGAGATCACCGGAGTTGGATAAGGAACGTGCTCCGATCTGCTTTCGCAGACGATTGGCGAATTGGCGTTGTTGCTGCGCCAGTTCACCGGCCTGCCGCGTCATCTGGGCGACCTGTTCTCCGGTCTGCTGCCGTGCGGAATTGCCAAGTTGCGTGCTGGCCTGGTTCAACTGGTCGGCCGCGCGTTGCTGGCCTCCGCCATTCGGATCGCGCTGCGCTTGCCGCATTGCGTCCTCCGCTTTCCTCAATTGATCGAGCGCTTGCGCCATAGCCTGCGCAGTCTCGCGGTTCGAAGCCGTTTCTCTCTGCCGCGCCATTTGATCGAGCCGGCTATTGCGGGCAGATTGGCCGCCCGAACTCGAAGCGCCACTCGATGAGGATGAAGAGGAAGCCTGCTGCGAATCCTGGCTGGACGAGGACTGGTTCCGCATCATCTGCTGGATCTGCTGCTGCAATTGTTCCGCCTCGCGGCGCAGCATCTCCTGCTCCCAGCGCTGCCGGAAGGCTTCTTGCTGCTGCCGTTGCGCCGCAAGTTCCTGCTGCCGTTCCGCCAGCGCTTTCAATCGGTCCATCGCCTGCTGCAATTCCTGCGCCTTCTTGTTGGGTGAGGCGGCCTGCTGTCCTGTCTCGTACTGGTTCTTGCTCGTGTCCAATTCAAGATCGAGCATGCTTGCGAGGTCGCGGCCCGCGCCTCCGCCGAATCCGCCGTTCTGGTTGCCGAACGCGATCTGAATGTCGCGGAATTGCGCCTCGGCTCGAAGCAATCCCTGGAGTGCTTTCTGCTCCGGAGTGAGCGCGTCGCGCCAGCGTTTTCCTTTTAGTTGACCGACAGCGCTCGACATCTCGGACGAAGCCTCGTTCATGTTCTTCATGTATTCGGCGAACGAGGAATTTCCCGCCAAATCGCGCGATTGCATGCGTTCGGCGAGAGTCTTTGCCTGCTCGCTCAGTTTGCGCTGTGTTTCGGCCAGGAATCGCGCCTCTTCCGATACGTCCGCCGCGCTCTTGCTGGTATCTCTTATTTCATTCCATGTCGCGGCAACAATTTCCTTTTGGCGTTGGGAGATCTGCTCTTGCGTGTCGCCATTTGCGCCACCGCCGCCCATCTGTTGGGACTGCGTATAGTTCCTCTCGAATGGTTGCACTTCGGCAAAGAAGATATCGGATTTCGAAGTCTGGCGTGCATCGCTGGCGCTTGCGTAGAAGCTGATCAAGTCGCCGGGTGTGAGATTATCCTTTTCAAGGGCGAGAACGCTCTTGCCTTCTGATTCCTTTGGACCCGGTGATTTCAATAACGAAACCGACTTCTCCGGACCACCGTTAACGGAATAATGCAAATCCATGTTCTTCAAGCCGAAATCATCGGAGCCTCGAACGCGAATTGCCAGTTCTTCGATTGAACTAACACGCGGGTCGCGGCCGGGATGAACCACCTTCACCGAAGGCGGCTCGTCCTTTCTCGCTTCGATGAAATAGTCTTCGCTGATGCGGACAGGTTGCCCCTTCAGGATTGCGGCGACATGGTAGGAACCGTCCTTCTGCAGGGGAACGCTGGTAGTGAGCCAGTTACCCTGAGCCGGTTGCAATGCCAGTTTTGAGTTATCGTTCAAAACCAGAGCGCCGGCTGCTAGTTTATGATCGGTTTCGATTGACACTTGCGCCTGTGTGCCTTGCACGGCGCGCAGGTCGCCTCCAGGGTCTTCCACGGTGTCGTGCAAGCCCAGCCAGGGCGGATAATGATATTGAACGCGAATGCGCTTTACACCCGGCAAATCGATTACGCGTAACTTGTAGTCATGCGAACGAACCTTGCCCGCCGCGACATAGTAATCGAGCGTGTCGCCCACGCTCGCGATCAGGAACTCATAGCCTGGGCCATTCGCTTGCGGCTGCATGCGTGTCTGCTCCCATTTCGACGCTCCTTGATAGCGAACGAACAGAGAGACCTGATCGGAGCTGAAGCCCTTTAGGCGAGCGCGAATCCATTCTTCCGATTTTCGACGAATGCTCTCATTGCCTGGTTGGACATGGATCGCGTAAAGCGCGTCCATCTCGCGAGGCGTGCCCGCCCACAACGCCGACGCCCCGTAGCCGAGATAACCCGGAGCGGCGAGGATTAGCCAAAGAAGAACGCCGATACTGAGGATCGCCGAAGCAGCCAGAGCGGCGATGGCGCCAATCCGGCCGAATGCTTCGGCGCCGTCCCGCGGCAGCCCCTCAAGCGTCTGCTCGGCAACTAGATCCGCGAATGGATTCTGTTCCGGGGGTTGTTCAGTAAGCGTAAGAAGGCGCTGCTGTAACTGCGGAAAACGCTTCTCTATTTCGCGAGCCGCGCGTTTTCGATTCAGGAGAAGGATAGGAATCAGGATTCCGAAGGCCAGCGCGGCCGCAACCGCGAGAAACAGAATGAATCGCAACGGTGGCAGCGCCGGTTCCGCAAATCGAAACCAATTTCCGGCGGCAGCCAGGATGACGGTGAGCAGCAGCGCGATAGCGGCCGTGATCGCCGCGCCGCGTGAGAGCGTCCACAGGCGGAGCCGCCTTTCTACACGCTGAAGATAGGTTCGGACTTGATTAACGGGATTCACGCAACCTCCTTCGCCGACAGATAACGCGAGGCAATAACGGATTCAACAATTGCCGCCAGCAGCGCGAGCAGCAAAACGTAGCGCCATAAGCTATACGGCCGCTGGGTGGTGGCGCCGGTGGTTTGCACGGGCGCGTTTGTTGTATCGCCCGATTTTTGCCATAACTGCATGACGTCGGGCGGCATCGGCGCCAGATCGGATTCGCGCCGGTCGGCATTCGCGGCAACCAGCCGGCGGCGGCCGTCAGCGCGACGGATGTCATAGAAGCCCTCGCGATCCAGCCGAAAATTCTGCGACGCCGCCGCCTCGTTCAACGGGATATCGGCTTTGTCGTCGGGTCCGGTTACCGAAACCGATCCGGTCTGCTGCGGCGACCGGCGCAATTCGACTACGGAACCGACTGCCATATTCGATTGCGCGGCTTCTTCGCCGGCCAGATACAGCGCGGATTCCTGTACAAAGGGCACAAACGCGGCTTGTAGCGGCAGATTGGTTGTTGCGCCGTCGAGTGTCGCGGCCATTGTGAGCACCCGGCCACCCCCAACCGACTGTTCCACCAACACCGGAGCTCCGTCGCCCGTTCGCAGCAATACCCGCGCATCCGACGGTTGTAGCCGAACGACGGGTGAGAACGTGACGCCGCTGAACTGATTCGTGTTCTGCAGAGCGGGGTGCTGGGTATCCACCGCCGTCACAGCCTGATCTCCGCGCCGGACGTTGACTTCGGCGACATTCGTTTGCGTGATGGGCAAACTGCCGTTCATCGCGGATTCCGGTCCGGCCAGCAACAGCAGGCCTCCGCCATTCTGCACATAATTATGGAGCGCCTTCTCCGTATCTCCAGTGAGCTTTCCCGGATCGGAGAGCACGACCACGGCATACTTATCGAATTGCAGACTGCCCGCGTTTCCAATTGCGGCAGTGTCGACTACAAAAGGCGATGCGTGTACCGATTCGATCGCCGCGCGATAGTAAAGGCTTCCTCGTCCAGTTCGTGTACTGTCGAGAAAAAGGATTCTCTCCGGTTCGGCCCGTTCCACCGCAAACAAAAAGCGATCGTCCTGCGGCAGCCGGTCGTGTTCGTCAAGCCGTATCTCGCCGCGGTGTCGCCCATGACCGGGAGTAAATTGAAACTGCACTTGCGCCTGGCCCTTTGCCGGAACTGTGACTTGCTTGCTCGCTATAGACTTGCCGTCGATGAACAGTGACGCAGTCCGTTGCACGCTGTTAGACGCGTGCCAACCTGCAATCGTGGCCGTAACCGTAACTGGTTTTGAATCCCACACCAGAGCCGGCGCACTCGCGGCTTCCACCGTCCAATTGGGCGTGGCCGCGGCTTGGATGGGATGCAGATGTATGGAAGCGTGTGGACCGGGATCGAGGTCTGCAAACGATGGAGGGGCCGAAGATTGCTGCAGGTCGCTGAAGAAGTGAACTTCCAGTTGAGCCTTGGCGCTTTGCTGCAGCACCCTTGCGGCGCGCACCAGTTCGCCGAACGAACTCCGCCCATCGCCGGGCGTGATGCTATTCACCGCTTCAATCGCCTGGGATTTATCACGTATCGCGCGCGTGAGATATGCAACCTGCGAATCGAGAGCGAGCACCTGCATCTGAGCGCCGCCGGCGAGGGCTGATACGAAATCGCGCGCCTTGGCCTTCGCTTCATCCAGGCGTGTTCCGGAGAGCGCGCCGGTTGTTCTCATGCTAAACGAGCGATCCACCGCCACAACTACTAGTTTGCGCGAATTTTCCACGGGCACGGAGGTCGAGAAAAATGGGTTCGCAAACGCCAGGGCGAGCAGGACGAGCAGCGCCGCGCGCAACGAGAAGAGCAGCAGATATCGCAGCTTTCTTTGGCGCACGGAACTCTGGGTCCGCTTCTCAAAAAACATGAGCGAGCTGAAAGGCAGCGGCGTCGTGCGATGCCGCCGCAATAAATGCAGCCACACCGGCAATCCCACTGCCGCGATGCCTGCGAGAAACCATGGCGCGAGGAAGCCCATTTACATCCTTCCTTCCCGCACCGTGAAATACTGGCGCAAACCCAGTTCCAGAGGTTCATCTGTCCTCAATAGGACGTAATCCATTCCCGCGGACGTGGCTTTCTCCCGCAGGTTATGAATGTGCGACTGTATCCGAACACTGTATTCGCTCCTCGCGTATTCCGGGGATGTCTCGAGCGCATCGCCTGTCTCCATGTCCACCAGAACCGTAGAGTCGGGCAGGTTCGGCGATACTTCCGCCGGATCGAGCACGTGGAACAGAATCACTTCGTTGCCGCCGAAGCGCAGCGGTTCCACCGTCTTCACAATTGCATCGGGCTGCTCGAAGAAATCCGAAATTGCAGCGACAATGCCGCGGCGCCGCAGGAAAGCCTGGCAATGAAAGAACGGTTTCGCGAAATCCGTTCGCTTGCCGAGTGACGCCTGATCGACTGCATGTAAAAGCCGCGCCATTTGGCCCTGCCGCGATGAAGGCCGAATGTAGTTCGCGACCTCATCATGAAATACAATCAATCCCGCCGCGTCTCGCTGCAGGTGCGCCATGTAGAGCAGAGAAGCCGCAAGATAGCGGGCATAATCGAACTTAGTGACGGACGCCCCTGAGCTGAACCCCATGCTCGCGCTGGCATCGAGTAATACGGTTAGCAGAGAATTCGTTTCGCCGCGGTAGCGCTTCAAATAGGCTCGTTCGGTCCGTGCGAACACGTTCCAATCGACATGTCGCAAATCGTCGCCGGGCGAGTAAGCGCGATATTCCGCGAATTCCTGGCTGAAGCCGAAATCGGGCGAGCGATGCAGGCCCGCAATAAATCCATCGACCACAGTTTTCGCCACCAGATCCAGTCCGGATAATGCGGAAAGGATCTGCGGATCGAGGAACCTTGTGGGCGAAGCGGCAGGCATAGGCGGCTCTCGTCAAACTCGCGGGATCGACTTCCAATCGAGCAGACGCCGCAGGATTTCATCCGTGGTGAGGCGCTCCGATTCCGCGTGGAAATTTAGCAGAATGCGATGCCGCAGTATGGGCGCGGCCATCGCGCGAATGTCCTCGTATGTCACATGGTAACGGCCTTTCATCAAGGCGCGAACCTTGGCCGATAGCACGAGGTTTTGCGCCGCACGCACGCTGGCCCCAAAGTTCACGTACTTGCGAACGAAATCCGGAGACGATTCGTCGGTCGGCCGCGTCGCGCGGACAATCTCGATAGCGTGTACGGCGACCGATTCCGAAACGGGAACCATACGCACCAGGCGCTGGAAGCTCAAAATCTCTGGACCGTTCGTTACCTCCGCGACCTGCGCCGATTGATTTGTTGTGGTCAGATCGACGACTTGCAATTCCTCGGCCGCCGGGAGGTAATCGAGGATGGTGTTGAACAGAAAGCGGTCGAGTTGCGCTTCAGGCAGGGGATAAGTACCTTCGAGCTCGATCGGGTTCTGCGTGGCAAGTACAAAAAACGGCGGTGCGATCGTGTATTGCCGTCCGCGCACTGTGCAGGAAAGCTCCTGCATTGCCTCCAGCAGCGCCGACTGGGTTTTGGGCGGCGTGCGGTTAATCTCGTCGGCCAGCAATACATTCGCGAAAATGGGTCCAGGCACAAACGTCCAAGTGCGCCCGCCGGAAACAGGGTCTTCTTCGATAATGTCCGTTCCGGTGATGTCGGACGGCATCAGGTCCGGCGTGAACTGGATGCGCTTGAAATCCAGGCCCAGTGTCTGCGAAAGCGTACGGACTAGCAGCGTCTTCGCCGTGCCCGGAAGTCCGGTTAGAAGACAGTGTCCTCCGACGAAGAGAGCGGTCATCACCTGCTCAATGACTTCGTCCTGTCCGACGATCACTTTGTGAACTTCGCGAAGAATCGCCGCTTGCGTTTCCTGAAAACGCGTCACTTGAGTCTTTAGGTCGTCCGTCCCGGCGGAAAAAGAAGTGGCAGTAGACATGAAATATTCGCCTATTTTGTAAGTTGTAAAAGAAGCTGCTGTGCAGGTTTGTAATTGGGGGCTAGTTCGAGCGCCTGCAATACTTCGTCGCGCGCTTCGCCGGCCCTGTGCGCGGTGTTCAATGCCCGCGCGAGTTCGTAGTGAGAATTTGCCGGATCCACGGGCTGCCAGGCGAGCACGGCTTTGTATTCACGAATGGAGGTGTCCGTTTTGCCGGCGGCGATCAGTAAGTCTCCCAATCGTTTATGTAAGTCCCCGTCTTCCGGATAGATATAGTTGAGCCGGCTGAGCGTATCGATGGCGGCCACGGCGTTGCCGGCCTGCTGCTCGGCTTGCGCCAGTTTCTTGAGAGTGGCCGGATTTCGGCCGCCAATATCACGGTAGCGTTCCAATTGCGAAATGGCGTCCTTCTTATCGCCCTTCGCGAGATAGGCATCGGCCAACATTTCGTACACGCTGTTTTCCTCGACGTAGTCCGGATACCAGTCGCGAATCGCCGTGCCTTCGCGAATCACATCGTCATACCGTTGCTGCTTCGCCAGCGCCGGAAGACCCTTTGCGCGCTTCTTCCATTCGTCAAAATGCTGAACCGTATTCTTTGTCTGGCCGTCGATCCACGTTAAAAACATCTGGTCGAACGCCGCCGGTTGCAGGTGCAAATTCTCTTGAATCGCTTCCGTCGTGTTCTTATGGTTTGCGAACGAATGAATCATGCCGAGCAGCGCGGCATCGCCCCATTTGTGCGAAATGTAATCGCAGATCTTGCCTGCTTCAAAGTACGACACCACGACCTGGTCGGGATAACTCGGGCGTACGAATCCTTTATCGAGATCGAGCAGCGGCAGCAGTTTCTTCTGCTGCAGCGCCGCGATCACGTCCGGCGTCATGCGGTCGCCCCAATCGGGTGAGGCCACCGTCTCTTCGTGTACGGCAAGCCCTTCGGCAAACCACCGTGGCACGCGATCGTCCGTCGCCGTGAGTACAAATACGTGGCTCATCTCGTGCCGTAGCGTAGTGGCCCAGTGAAACTCGCCCGGAGGTCTCGCGGACGGGCTGTCCATGGCGACCACCGTATCGAACGTTGCGCCGAGCGCGCCTAAGCCGGGTAGCCCCATCGTGCGCACGGCGAAGTCCTCGTGATCCGGATAGACCTCGAGTTGCACAGGCTCTTTTAGTTTCATCTGGTACTTGCGTTCGTAGTAGGCGATATCCCGCTCCAGTTCCGGTTGGAAATACAGTTTCAACAGAGCCGATTCTTTCTTTTGAAGGCGCAAAACTGCATCACCGCTGCGAAAAGTCTCGTAGTTCTTGTAGCTGTCGAGCAGTCGTAACGAGTTGACCGTCTGGGCGTTGCGATAGCCGGCGGCATATGCCTTCTCCAATTCCTGCCGGGCTGCGGTGTAATCGCCGAGCCGCATGAGGTTCGCTCCCAACTGCGACCGTGCTTCCCATAGATTCGGCTCCAATTGAAGCGCCTTGCGATAGAACTGGATTCCCTCGCGATAGCGGCGATTGATGACGAAGAAATGTCCGGCGGTCGAATAGGCCTGGCCGTAAGATGGATTGATTTTCCAGATACGGTCCGCCCATGGCGAGTTTGTCTTGTCCGCCATCCAATCGATCGTGGCAAGGACGGATAGGGCGTCGAGCG
The DNA here is from genome assembly GCA_000381625.1 of Bryobacterales bacterium KBS 96. Classification (GTDB taxonomy): domain Bacteria; phylum Acidobacteriota; class Terriglobia; order Bryobacterales; family Bryobacteraceae; genus KBS-96. Next base: position 1,039,106 of record KB906767.1, on the reverse strand, counting down.
CCTCCGGCGAAATTTGCAGCGCTTTTTCAGCCTGCTCAGAGGCCCGCGGCACATTGTTGTCTTCTAAAGCCAGATAAGCGAGAAACTCCTGCGCCGCGACCAGCTTCGGATTCAACTGGATAGCTTTCTTCGCGAATTCTTCCGCCTTGTTCTCGAAACCTTCTGCCGCTGTCTTTGCCAGTCCAAGATAAGCGTCCGCGTTGTTCCGATCAATCAGCAGCGCCTCCTGGAACAGGTTCGCCGCTTCCTGCGGATTGAATCGCTCTAGAAACAGCATGCCCCATCGCACGCGGATCGCCGCCGAGGCCTTGTCACGGCCGGCCGCCGTGCGAAAGAGCGTGTTCGCCTGCTGATAATCGTCGAGGCCCCAATAGCCTTCCGCTGCAATGGCCGGATTTGTGCTACGCGACAGCCCCGTGAAACATTGGCGCGCCTGATCCTGCTTGCCATGATGCCGGAACGCCTGGCAGTCGTCCGGCGTCTGTGCGAACGACGCCAGTGATGCGAGCAGACCGGTCGCGACTAGCATGGAAGTTTGATTCATCTATCCAACTCCGCTTGCGTGCGCGCCAATTCAAGCAGCAATGCTCCAATCTGCTTCTTATATTCGTCTTCCGGAATCGCCGACTTCTGGTATTTCAGGCGATCGATTGCGGATTCCAGTTGCTCTTTGCGCGCCAGCAGTTTGCGCTTCGCAGGCGTGTTTGCTTGGGTGGTTGTTTCTGCTCCGAGCGGCAGCAGCGGGAAACTGGCTGCCAGCATGCCTTCGCCATTCTCGGGAGATGGGTTCCGGACGCCTTTCCCTTGTGCCGTGTCGTCGAGCACCGCATGCTCGGTCGCAATCCTCTTCTCTGTTTCGTAAAATTCGGCCGTCTTCTGTGAAGCGTACCGGAATGCTTCTAGCGCGCTCACGCCGCCGCTCTTATCTGCATCCGCGCCCGGATCGTGCAGGGCCTGAATCCAGAATCGGGCAAAAAGAGTGGCGTTTCGTTCATTGCCCGATTGCGTTGCGGTAATCACGATCCGATTTTTCTGGGCAAGCGCCTGTTGAGCCGCTCCGCTAGCGCTGCTCATGTCCACAACAAGTTGCCGCTCCGCGCGAATTCCCCGCAGGCAGTTCGCAAGTTGGGTGGCGCTGATATCCGGACCCGGAATGTTGAATTTATATTCTTCGCCGTCGAACGTGCCGTGGCCGATCAGCATCAGCACGAACGCGTCTTCCGGTCTCGCCTGCTTGGCCACGTCCGCGAGAGCCGCCTCCAATTTCGCTCGTGTCGCTTCCGCGCCGGACAGAGTTGTCACGTTCGCGCCAGGCTCCGTGCTTCGCAAGGTCTTGTCGATATCCGCAGACCACATTTGGAACCGTTTATCGTAATCCGGCTCGCCGCCCAGTCCCGCCGCGGTGATATAGAACGTTGCAGCATGCAGCCCCATGGCGGCAAACAGATAAAGAACCGATAGCGCCAGCGGTCTCATACGAAACCCCACTTGCGCCGCAACAGCCATTCAGCGGCGCGTAGAAGCAGTATGGCCAGAAACACGACGGGCATGTTCCAGAGATCTTTCGTTTCCCGCATGCTAATGCCCGCTTCGGAATACGAAATGTCGTTTCCCAGGCGGCGTGCAGCACTCGGCTTGTAGTAAGTTCCACCAGTTGCTTGCGCGAGTTTCTCCAGAAGTTCGCGATTCTGTGTGCGCCCGAAGTTTTCCGCAATTCCATCTTCGCGCCGAAACGTAATTACGTCTCTGCCGAGGTTCTGATCGGGGCGTGTCGCCGTAATTTCGGCGATGTACGAGCCATCTTTCGGCGCATTCCAATCCGCCAAATACATGCCGGAATGCTGATTGTCGGCTTTCAACGGCACGGTCTCAATAGAGCCATCCGGAGCGACAATGCGCGCTTCAACATCGACGTTGCACGCCGGCAGATAATTCGCATCGCGGACATCCGCGCGCAACTGCAGATGGCCGTCATCTTCCAAGAGCCGCTGCGACACAGACGCCACAACCTGGGCTGGGGTGTCGGCCGAGAGCCACCGGATCATCTGGCGCCAGACCGTCTGCTGGCTTGTGTCGCCCACGGGCTGCTGCATCTTCCATCGCCAGCTTCCGCCCGTCGCAAACACAGCGGTTCTGCCCCGGCCATAATTTTGCGTAACCAGCAGTGGCAGTTTGCCGTGGCCGGGTACGTCCATTTGCGCCAGTTCAACGGCGCCCGGTTTCACGTTGCCCGCATCCTGATAATTGGCCAACAGAGGAAACCGGCTCCACCGGTCCGCGTTGGCGTCCGGGTCTTCTTCAATGCGGCAAATCAGGCTGTCCTTGCCGGACGCGGTGAGATCCGCCTCCACCATATTGCGGACGAAAGTGCTTTTGCTGGACGGCAGAATGACCGGAAGCAGATCGTCAAATGGCTCTTGCTTGTAACCGCCGTCGGCGAGCGAAGCTCGCCCGCCGAGAAAGAGCAAGCCGCCTCCGCGCCGGTCGACGAACTGCCGGATCATTTCTTGTTGCGCGGGAGAAAAGTAAGCTGCCTCCACGCTGCCGAGAATCAGCCCTTGATAAGCAAAAAGGTCCTCGGGTTTTGTGGGGAACCCATCCTGCAACTCTTCCGGACTCGATACGCCCTGCCGGTAGATCTTATTTTGTGTTGTCCGCAGCATGGACACAAGCTGCAGTTGCTTGTCATCCTCCACGGCTCTCCGAATGAATTTGAATTCCCACCGGGGCTCGCCTTCCACGTATAAAACCCGGCGTGGACCCGGATCGACGTAGAGCACGCGCGTAACCTGGTTATTCGCGGAACTCTCTTCGCCTTTCAGTGTGTCAATGCTGATCCGCAGATCGCGCACCCCCTCGTGTCCAGCGTCCAGCAGAACCGTTTCAGTTTGTGACGGCGCGTCCCGAAGCACAACGTCGCGGGAGGCAAGCGTTTTGCCGGCATCGCGCACCGTAATTCGCGTGTGGCTGCCGCCGAAGCCGTGCTGTCGTATGGTCACCAGGGCTTCCATCCGTGAGTTAGCTAGTGTCCTTACAGGCAGATCCGCGTTAGCTAGCTCGATGTCTTTGTCCATCTGTTCCCGGCCGAAACCGATGGTGTTCACGGGGAGGCGGTGCTCACGCAGCTGCGCGACCGTGCCGCGGTCGATGCCCCCGGTATTGTCCGCGCCATCGCTCAATAGAATGAGCGCGCCGATCGGTAGAGTAGCGGAATCCGCGGCCACCGTTTTCAAGCTCTCCCCGAGATGCGTCGCCGGCTGCCGGGCCGTCAATTGGTCGAGTTTGTCGATGCGGGTGGCTTCCGCGCCCGCACGGTAAAGCCGCACCACGAAGCGTTTTTGCAGAGAATCGAGTAATCCGCCGCGCAATAACGCAATCGCTGCGTCCTTCCGAGTGCCGTTCGCATCGGCCACGGCCATACTGCTGCTGTCGTCGATCACCACCGCCACCACGTTTTGTTGGGGCTTCAGTGTGGAGACGCTCATGGCCGGCTGCCATAGGAGCAACAGCAGTAAGGCGACCAGGGCCGTTTGGAGGAGCCAAAGGATCGACGCGCGTCCCAACTGTAAGGCCCCGGGCCGGCCGGGGCGACGGCTCCAGAGCAGCCAACCAAGTCCAATCGCAGCCGCCACGATCAGCGCGGTGAGCACCCACACCGGCCAGGAGCCCAGCAGCATAAAGGCGCCCCGGGTGAAAACATCAGGCGGGTATTTGAAAAGAAGCTCAAACATCGCGGCCCTATCAGGAGGTCAGTGAGTCATTGCGTAAACGAGGTAATTCACTCCAATTCGAAATCCAAGCGCCGAGTATTTCTCCGGGTATTCCGGTTCATCGGCGTGCTCCCACGAATCGCCCAGGTCCATGTTGTGGCAAATCGCCACCATGAGGCGGCCCTTGTCGTCGTAAATTCCCCGCCAGCGCGCTTCATATCCATCTTTCTCATACGTTCTGCCTGTGTAGAGGTACTGCGCTCCCGGCACCTGGTACCGGTCGTCTAGGTCATAGACGGTGTGAAAGATAGGATCGTTATCCGGGATATCGACAATGGGACGATCGGGAAAAACGCGCTTCATGCTGGCCGTGAACACCTCCCATTCCCAGGAGCCGTGAAAGTCATCGCACATGAAAAAGCCGCCCCGGAGCAGATAATCACGCAATTTAGCCGCTTCAAGGTCCGTTAAATCCCAGTGGCCCACCTCAACCGCATAAAGCCACGGCCAGTTGTAGATATCGTCGCCATCTTCGGCTGCCACGGGTTGTTCCACGGAACGAGCGTCAACACGGGTCAATCTCCGCACGGCCTCAGCGAAGTGGCGATCCGACCGCGGATAGTCGATGGTCCAGTTCTTATACCGGATGCCGCGATACATGAAGCGCGCGAACACCCATTCCGCCTGCCGGCCGGCATCTGGCGGAATGGGAAAATTTTCGTATTCGACGCCGGGATATTCGCGGAAGGGTCGCGGCGCCTGCTCCTGCTGCTGGGATTTGACTGAGGCATGCAGTGCGAAGAAGAACAGCAGAACTGTCGGAAGGGCCGCGAGGACTACGTTGCGGAAACGCATGGCGGGATCGGGTGCGCTTGGGCTTCAGAATAGCACGCAATCCGCGACGAGCCGCCAGGCGTTCGCTTGTTAGTTAGGCGACTCAGATGACCGGTGGAACGTATGCTGAGGGACACCGTTTCATCTCACCACATCCACTGCAAGACACCGCTATGAGTATTGTCAATGAAGTGGGTTCGGATAAACGCGCACCGCAGCGCGGTACACTCCGCGCTTTTTGAGCGCCTTCACTGAGCGATCCTGGGTTGACGGATAAACAAGGGAGAGGGCCAGTGTGGTTAGCCAGGATGAAGCGATTTCTTGGCTTCATCAATCGTGAACCCGAGTCCGAGTTGCCGGGCATCGTGCGCCGGTGCGAAGAATTGTCCCTACGTTCCGACGATCAGCTCAAAATCGCCGCGGCTGCTATCGACGGCAATCCCGAGGTCATTGAAGTGTTTGCTCTGGCTGCGGTGATTGCGGAGCGTGTGCTCGGCTTACGCATGTTTGACGTGCAGATTTTAGGCGCGCTTGCATTGCAGCGCGGCCACATCGCCGAAATGCAGACAGGTGAAGGCAAGACGCTCGCCGCCGTTCCCGCAGTAATCTGGTACGCCCTTCATCGTCGCGGAGTGCATGTGCTGACCGCGAATGACTATCTTGCCCGGCGCGATGCCATGTGGATGAGCGAGATCTACCGTTGGTTCGGGCTATCGGTCGCCGATCTCTCACAGAACATGCCCGCCGAGAAGCGCCGCGCCGCCTACCTGTGCGATGTAACGTATGCGACTGCGAATGAAGTGGGCTTCGACTACCTTCGTGACGGGCTGGTTCGGAGTCCAGGTGAACTGGTCCAGCGGCCGTTTGCGTTCGCCGTCATCGACGAAGCGGATTCAATTCTGATCGATGAGGCGCGTATTCCGCTCGTGATTGCGGGCGGCGTATCGGATGACCCGGCGCTTGCGTACCGCATCGATTCGGTAATTCTGGGCCTGCGGCGCTACGCCGACTACTTTCCTGACGACTTCGCCAGAAACGTACAGTTGACCGATTCCGGGATCAACCGAGTGGAACGAGCGCTTGGCTGCGGGAGTCTGTTCGATGAAGGCAATCTTCGCATCTTGACCGCAGTGCAGGATGCGCTGCATGCGCATGCTCTGCTGAGGCGCAATATCGATTATGTGGTCAAAAACGGCTCTGTCGAACTGGTGGACGAATTCAAAGGCCGCATCGCTCAGGATCGCCGCTGGCCCGCCGGCCTCCAATCCGCTCTCGAAGCAAAGGAACGCGTCGCGCTGAAGGCGCAAGGGCGCATTCTTGGTTCCATAACGGTGCAGAGCCTGGCCGGTATGTACGAGCGGATCTGCGGTATGACCGGTACTGCTGCAACGCAAAAGGAGGAGTTCCGGAAAGTCTATAACTTACCTGTGACCGTGATCCCGACAAATCGTCCGGTTATTCGCCAGGACCTGCCGGACATCCTGTATGCGGATAAGCGCGCGCGGAATCGGGCAGTCGTGGAAGAAGTTCGAAAGGTTCACGAAACGGGCCGCCCCATTTTGGTGGGAACCGCCAGCGTGGAGGATTCGGAATCATTGAGCCGTCTTTTGCAGCTTGCCGGTGTGCCGCACTCGGTGTTGAACGCGAGAAACGACGAAGCGGAAGCGGAGATCGTCGCCCAGGCGGGCGCGCTCGGGGCAGTCACAATCTCGACCAATATGGCAGGGCGGGGAACCGATATTCTGCTGGGCGGCAATCCGCCGAAAGATCGCCAGCAGGCAGTTGAGCTTGGCGGCCTGTATGTCATCGGAACGACTCGTCACGAGGCGAGGCGCATCGACAATCAATTACGCGGACGCGCCGGCCGCCAGGGCGATCCTGGGGCATCTCGTTTCTTCCTCAGCCTCGAAGACGCATTGCTTGTGCGCTTCGGTATCGCGGAGAACCCGGACGTTGATAGCGTGCAGCGCACGGCGGAAAGCCAGAATATGGAGATTCGCCAGACGTTATGGAAGTACGAATCCGTTATTGAGCATCATCGTAAAGAAGTACATGCGCTACGCCGCGAGATTTTGCTTTCCTGCGACTGGAGCATCGCTTCGATGCTGCCCGAAGAACAATACGCTGAACTTGCGGAAGCTGCCGGTACGGATGTGCTTGAAACAGCGGGACGCCGGCTGGCGCTGGCAGTCATTGACGATATCTGGGCCGATTATTTGGCCAATGTTGCCGAGCTGAGAGGCGGCATTCACTGGGTTTCGTGGGGTGGCCGCGATCCTCTGTATGAGTTCCTTACTGGCGTGCAGGAAATTTATGAGGACTTGCATTGGCGATTGAAAGAAGAGATCGCGGACGCATTTGCAGCGGCCGAACTTCGGGACGGGAAGTTCCGGTTCCCGAACGAGGAGCGCTTCGAGCGCGGAGCCACGTGGACTTACTTGACGACGGATCAACCCTTCGGAACATTGAGCGAGCGCATCGCGAAGGGGCTTCGGCGGAAACGCGCGAGGAGGTAGAGCGCGGGCAGTGAACTGCCCGCCGGCACGATGAATCGTGCGCCACAGCTTGTACGGAGTCACGATCCCGGTCGGCATGTTCATTGACCCGCCGTTTCCGTCTTCCGTTCTACCGCCGGATTCTTCCCCAGGCTCACGAGATTCGCCAGAATCCGGTAAGCGCCTGGCACGCCCGACGGTAACTGGCGATACAACGCGAACGCGTCGTAAACGTAAATGCCCTTGCCGTATCGGGCAATCAACAAGCCGCCCTTCTGCGGCGCTTGGTCGAGGTCGTGAGTCTCGATCGGAGCCTCGTACTTAGCGTCCCAGCTCTTCATGAAGCCATGGCCGCGTTCCTCCACCCAGTTGCGGAAGTCAGCGGCCGTAATCCGATTGGGCCACGTGAGCACCGGACTATGCGGCGCCAACAACTCCACCGCCGAATTTTCATCGACTACCTTCTGGGCGCTTCCGAGGTCAAAAGGATACGGACCATCGCCATCGCCGAAATTCTGAAGGTTGTATTGAACGATCAGAACGCCGCCGTTTTTCACGTAATCGAGCAGGCGGCGATTGGCCGTTCTCAATTCCGGCCGTACGGCATACGCGCGCACGCCAAGGATGATGGAATCGTAGTCGGAGAGGTTTCCATTTTGGAGATCGTTCGCCGAGAGAATGCGCACACTGGTATTCAGGTTGGCGAGCGCCTGTGGGACATCGTCGCCGGTGCCTGGGAAGAAGCCGACGCGCAGATTGGGCGCGGTTTTTACATCCACGCCCACGGCTCGATAGGTTGCTGAACGGTAATAGGGATACCGCCGCAAGCCCGTATACCCGACCATCCGATAACCTTCTTCGTAGGTTTTGCCCTGGTACTCGGCATCCGCCGTAAGCGTGTACTCGCCGGGCTTGATTCCGTTTGGAGATACGGCGAATACAATCGTTTCATCTTCATCGTCGCGGCCCATCGAGAAATCCGCTACAGCCGGCGTGGAGGTCCAACCAGATGGCAATTTCAGCCGGAGCTTGCCCTTCGCCGGGCCTTTCACGTTGCTGTGAACGGTACACGAGAATGAAAACGATTTCGAATTCAACGGCACTGCGCCTGCCCTGGGCGACACCCAAACGGAAATCGGTGGGCCGACGATAAGCGGCTGCGACTCGAGACCAATGCTAGGTGTGCGCTGTACCGTCTGCACCACTTCGCGCACCGTGAATTTGGCGCCACGGTATTCGAGCGTCGCCCGCGCCGACAGTGGATAGGGGGCCAGCGGCAGATTTCTATAACGCGGGTCGTGCAAATCGTAGTAGGGCTGTTCTTCATTGGGCCGAGTGAAATAGGGCTTCGTTAAGCCCGCATCCTCCGGCGCTTTCAACTCGAACTTCATCTCTCCGAGTTTGCCTGGAGCAACCTCGCGCAGCGCTTGTCCACTTGCGTGAATACTCCAGTTCTTTCCATCGCTCGGCGCCACCTCAACGTTGTCAACCGCGATCTTCTCCGGACTGGAATTCATCAATCGGATGCCTACGCCAAAGGCCTGGCCGGGAACGCCAATGGTGAACGTGGGAGGTGGGCCGCCGTAGTGCGCAAACGGTCCAGAAGCCGGATGCGGAGGCTCCACTGTGGCATTGAAGGATACGGCGAGCGACGCCGCGAGGGCCTGCTCGAACTCCTGTTCTTTCGCGCAAAGCTCGAAGGCGACATCGGATTTCCCGGGCTCCGCGAGCTGGCTTGCATGCAACTCGGCAATTAACGAACGAGTCGCTTTCAGCCCTTCGGCAAGCACCGGGGCGATTGCGGAAGGCCGGTCCGCTGCGTACTGTTTACGTGCTTCATCCGCAAGGGTTGAAATCCTTGCCAGCCCCTCGCTGAGAAACTGCGGGTCTTCAGTGGCCAGACTCGCGATCCCTCGCACAGAAACATCAATACCATCGAAGAACGATTCTTCGTGTTGAGCGGCAGGAACGTGGGAATCATAGCGGTGGTAGGAACTCTCAACAGGCCCCGGCGGAGGAATTGTGCCGCCGCCATTCTGCGTTTTCTGCCGTCCCCAGCCATCGCGCGCGATCTGCAGAAACGTCAGCCCGGCGGCGGAAGCATAGCTGCCTTCCGAAATCTGGATATTTGTCGTCGGCTTATGATTGATCCACGTGCGATGGATGTAGTCGTAGAACCGCACCGGAACATATTTATCCGTCGCATAATCGAACATGCCTTTCGGTGTCACTGAAAAGAATGGCGTACGCTCGTAGACCTTCAATGGCTGCCACGGACGCAGGCCTTCCTGAATCTGTTCGGGGAAACGCTTCGGATCGCCGGCCGCGGCGAATGCTTCCTGCGCCATCTGTCCGGCAACCTGGTGATTGCCATGGCCGTCCGTAGGCGCTCCAACAAACACCGATGTAATCACCAGCGGACGGGTCATGCGAATGACACGCACCACATCGGCTAGCACGCGATCGTGCCCCCATTTTTGTAGAGCTTCCTCGCGTGTTTTGGAAAAGCCGTAATCGATGGTGTTCGCGAAGTACTGATCGACGCCGTAGTAACGGTCGGCTTCGAGCAATTCCTGCGTGCGCACGAGCCCCAAGGCGTCGTACATGTCGATGGACATGGCGTTCTGGCCACCTTCGCCGCGATTCAGGCTGAGCAGAATTCCCCGTGCTCCCTGACCGCGCGTTTCATAGGCAAGCATGCCGCCGTCTTCATCGTCAGGATGAGCGGTCACCATCAGAATGCTGGCGCGAGTTTGCAACTCACTAAGCATGCGCGATAGTCCCGCCGCGCCCCGGTCCACGGCGATCGGCGCTGCGTCCAGCGCTGGTGTCGATTCGGGACATACCGCCTTCTCGGCCGGTAGCAACCGAATTGCAAAACCAAATCCACAGAGTCCTGCTGCCAGCCCGATTGCAACGCCGGGCTGGCGAAAGCGGCGAAGTCTTTTCATTCTTCTCTATTGTGCCTTGCCGCTAATGGAAGGCGACCGCACAACCCGCGCACTAATGTGCGGCGGCTCCGTTTGCAGGTTGCCTCGACTCGGAGCCGCCTTGCGTCAGCAAGCGGGGTCATTTTGCCGACCAATTCGCGCACCAACGCGTGGCGCATTCACTGGTCGGGCTTTTTTTCGCCGGGACGGTACAACGTCGGTTGCTTCTTCTTTTTTTCCTGCTCGGCGGCTTCCGCTTTCTTCTTCTCCGCTACCTCCGAGGGCCGCATCATCGATTCGCGCTGTTTCTCTTCTTTCGCGTCGTGCGAGGCGATTTCGGAGCCACGCTTTCCGACATTCTCCTGCGAGAGGTCGAGGCTGTCGCCGGTCGCGTCAATTGCCTGCTGAAGAACGAAATTATAACGGCTGATGTCGGGCGGGTTCGCCGGCTCCACCTGGTTCAGTTTGGTGAGAAAATCCTTCTCCGATTTGACGACGTCCACCTCGCCTTTATCGATTGGCAGCTTGCGCCGGAGCGCGTCGTCGCCAACGGTGTCGATGGCGTCGATGATTTTGGAATAGTCGTCCAGTGCATCGTGGATCAGCAAGCTGCGGCCTGGTTTATTGGTTTTAAGCAGTTGATCGACTAAATTGAGCCGATTCTCCGCAAACTTCAGATACAATTTGAGCCGCTCGTTGGGTTCCTGCGTGAGGCGTACTTGGTCGACCTCATCCGATGTCAAAAAGTCCCGCTGCGCAAATAATGCGGGGACAAATGCAGCGGAGGCCATTACGGCGACCAATAGCACGCGCGTAAATTTCATTTCGCCATGACCCCCGCCAGCAGCCGGTCGTGAACCTGGCCGAGGTGCGTCTCGAGTTCTTGAGCCTTGCCGCGCTGGTCGTAATTGAGATCGGTAATTAGCGAATTGACACGGCGCATGAGAGCCGCCACTTTCAGCTCAGCTTTCTTCCAGTATTTCGATTTGTGCGCCTCCTCCACGGAGGTTAGGCACTCCGTGGCAAGGCTGTCGATCATGTCCAGTTCGGAATCGCCTTTGGTCGGATTTCCGGAAACATAGTAATCGCGGGCTTGATCGAGAGATTTGTCCGCAAGCTCCAGGGCGATCTCCGATCGCTTACCTGGGTTGCGCTCCGCTTGCGCTTCGTCGAGAAAGGATTCTGCTTTCAGGACCGGAACGCAGGCGGAAAGGAACAGGACGAACAATAACGGTTGCATCATCGCCCATTTACCTCATGTTGAAGAATCTTCGCACGTTGGCGAGCTTGGAACTCCTGATCCGGGTTTTGGCCAGTGCTCAGTTCGAGGAAACGCTTGTAATTCGCCAGCGCGGGTTTGGGCTGGCGAAGCTTGTCGAGGACAATAGCTCGCAGAAAGAAATGTCCAGGTTTCTCGGCGTTCAATTCATGCAGCTTTTCGAGTGCCCCCAACGCTTGCGGGTACATTTGCGCCAGGACACAAGAGCCGGCGAGATCGCTCCACGCCTCGGCTGAATCGGGCTTCAGTTTTGCGGCCGCGAAGAAGTGATCCGCCGCTTCTGTCGAATTTCTCTGATCGCGAAAAACGCGGCCTACCGCCATTTGCAAATCGTAATCGTCGGGCGAAGCCGCTAGGGCATCTTTCAAAATCGGAGCGGCTTTGTCCTTCTGGTTATTTTTCAGATAGGCCGTCGCAAGGGCCAGGCGGTTTGCCGGCGTGAGGGCGATCTGAACCGCGGCCTCAAACTCCGGAACGGCCTTCGCCGGCTGATTTCCGTCAAGGTAGAGTTGTCCCAGTTTCTCGCGCGCCCCCGGATCCTCCGGAAATTCGGACAACAGCGGGATGGCCGCTTCCTGCCGGTTTGCGCCGATCATTGCGACAGCTAATTCGAGCAGGTACGATTTGAAAGCCGGGTTCAATGTCGCGGCCTGTTTGTAAACAGGTTCCGCTTCGGCCAGTTTGCCCTGGTGCATCAGGCTTTGGCCAAGCGCCAATTGTGCCGCCGCATTCTTCGGGTCGTGCTGAACGACCCACTGAAGTTCCGGTTCCGCTTCCTTCCATCTCCCGGTCGATGCGAGGGCCTCGGCCAGGTATTGGTGCGGCTTCGGTTTCCCCGGATCGGCCTTGATTACCGACTCGAGCAGCGGAATGGCTTCCGTTCCGCGCTTATTTCGAAGGTAAAGCATTGCCAGATTCAGCTCCGCCGGATGCAGGCCGGGGCTCAGATCGAGCGTCTGCTTGAAATACTGAATCGCTTTTTCGTCGTTTTTAAGGCCCGTTTCCGCAAGGCCAAGATTGAATGTGGCGGTGTAGTCCTTCGGGTCGTTTCCGACGAGCTGAGTGAAAATTTGCTCGGCTTGCCGGTAGTCTTGCCGGTCCAGAGCTTTCAGGCCCTGCGTTTGCAAGTCCGCCGAATTAAGCACGCTCAACAGCGCGACTGCGACGACCGCGAACAAGCTCTATGTCCCCTTGGGACCATTTTAGCGACGACGGTCCCGCCTGTCTTCGCAAAAATTACGTAGTGGTCTTGCTCACCTCGGCGGCGTTCATCGCCTCGCGATGGAGGTGGCTCATTTTGATGCCACTGAGAAGCAGGATCAGGAACCCGACTACGATCAGCGGGATGGTGGCGACGCCCCACAATACGAAGGAAAAACGCTTGGAAATGGCGGCTGATACGCCGAATAGCACCAGGGTTCTGAAGGCGATCCCTTGAAACAAGCCGAGATTGCCGGGCGCCTGGGGAACCACCGAACTCAGGCGGAGCAGCACCATCATGGCGAAACTCGTGATCCAGGGGAACTCGGTGTCCAGACGGTATCCGCGGATCACGGCATAAATCGGAAAAATCTGTACTAGCAGAAAAGCGCCGCTAGTGAAAAACGAGTAGTAAAGATACCGGGAATGCCCAATCAGATGCAAATCCGCCACAAGCGTATCGAACCAGCTCGGAAATGCGAAACCAAAGAATTTGTCAATCGACTGCTGCTTCGCATACATGCCGAACCCGATAATAAGGGCGGCTACTACGATGATGATGCCGAGAATGTAGCCTCCGCGCTCAAAAATATGCGGCAGCGCGGCCATGCGGAGCGTCAGAAAAAAACAGATCATCAGCCAAATGCCGTCGAAAATACGCTCGATTAACGCCGAAGCGAAGCTGACCGACAACGGGACGCTAGACCAGCGGGTAATTAAAAAGCAGCGGATCAACTCGCCCGCGCGAAGGGGCAACACTTCATTGGCAAAGAGTCCGATGTAAACGGCGCGCGTGCAGGTCCACATCGAGACACGCTCGACCGGGCGCAGGATCAGCGCCCAGCGCCAGCTTTGGAGCAGGAAAAGCAGAATTGTCGCGATGATCGCGAACGACACCCATCCCCAGTGCATGTGCTGGATTTCGCCCCAAATCAGGTTGATATGCGCGCCGGACAGCGCATAATACATGCACACGGCCGAGACCAGATACATGAGGACGAGTAAGGTCCAGTTTCTAATCTTGCGGAACCGTTCTGATGTTAACGTGGAGCTGGAAAACGCGCTCAAACCACCATCATAACGTTCTGATGGCGCCCGCCCATTCACAACAGGCGCGGCCAGTAACGCCGGCCGGCCGCCTGGTGAAATCGAGTACCGATAGTGGCCGGCCGATGGACTTCAGCTTAAGCTGGAAACATGGTCGTAGCGGGCCGCCAAAAATCGATTGCGTTCTTCATCGCTCTCGGCGTGGGCCTCATCTCGGTTATTCTGCTGCTCTACATCGGTTGGGTGCTGCTGAACTGGCGAACCGGCATTCTGCTGTTTTTCGGAGTGTTGCTGCTGCTCATGATCATCAGCGGCGTCGTGCTGAACACAATCTTTCTTGTCCGCGAAATCCGCCGGAACGAACAGCACGATGCGTTCATTAATGCCGTTACGCACGAGTTGAAGACCCCGGTCGCATCCATCCGCCTGTACCTTGAGACGCTGCAAGCGCGGAGCGTCGACGATGAGAAGCGGAAAGAGTTTTATCAAATTATGCTCGAAGACAGCAACCGTCTCATGGGCACAATCGAGCAGGTGTTGCGTACCGGAAGAATTGGGAGCGCGGCTCGGAAACCCAATCTATTTCCGATCGATTTCGGCGCAATCATTGACGAATGTGTCGCTCGGGCCCGCATCTTGCATCGTGTGCCGGCGGAAGCTGTGGACTACCAGCCTGGAGCGCCGGTCACAATACTGGGAGATGTGGACGAAGTGCGGGCGGCGGTTTCGAACTTGATTGACAACGCGATCAAGTATTCTGGCAGCACTGTGAAGGTGAGTCTCGAAACCGCCAATGTCGAAGGGAAATACGTCTGCCTGCGAGTGAAGGACCAGGGAATGGGTATTCCGAAACCGGAATTGAAGCGCGTGTTCAAGCGCTTTTACCGTGTGCCGGGCCCGCTGGCAAACAAGGTGAAGGGGACCGGGCTCGGTCTATTTATCGTCCGCGCGGTTGCGAAGCGCCACCGCGGCCGCATTTGGGCGGAGAGCGAAGGCCCCGGGCAGGGAAGCACCTTCTTCCTGCAATTCCCGATTGCGAGATGACACGCGTTCTGGTCGTAGAGGACGAACAGCACCTTGCCGAGGGTCTGCGCTTCAACCTGGAAGCCGAGGGATATGAAGTGCAAGTGGTCGATTCCGGCGAAGCCGCGCTAGAAGCGCTGATGGCCGGAGCTCAGCGCTTTGATGTCGTGATTCTCGACATCATGCTCCCAGGTGTGGATGGCTTTCATGTCATGTCGGAGATGCGGCGCGGGGGCCAGTTCATCCCGACGTTGATGCTGACCGCTCGCGGGCGCCCCGACGACGTTCTCCGCGGCTTTGCGGCCGGGGCGGACGATTACCTCACGAAACCCTTCGATCTTTCGATTCTGATCGCGCGAATTCATGGCTTGCTGCGCCGGCGCGACTGGCTGCTTGCTTCGACGAATCAAGGTTCCGAGTCGTCCGGCGAGAAGGACACGTTCGTATTCGACGGCAAGACCGTCAGTTTCGACACTCTGGAATTGCGCGTTGGCGATCGGGTGTTTCCGCTAACCCTGATGGAGGCGAACTTGTTGCGCTACCTGATCCGTTACGAAGGAAGGCCGGTTTCAAGAAAGGCCATGCTGGAAGAAGTCTGGGCGTTGCATGAGGACACCGATACTCGCCCCATCGATAACTTCATTGTCCGTTTGCGCCGGTACATCGAAGACGATCCCAAGCGTCCCCGGCATCTGCTGACGGTTCGAGGGGTGGGCTATCGTTTTATCGCGTCGCCTGAGCGGAGCGACTAGGCCAATCCTTCAGTCAGTTCACGGCCGCTTGGAATCTTCTCAAGAGAAAACGATGCCCAGTTCCTTACACTGGTGAATGCCCAGTGACCAGACGTACTTTTCTCTCGGCATCGATGGCCTCTCCTCTTTTGGCCAGCAATTCTGCGAGCGTGGATGTCGCGACGATTGACCGCGAACGAATTCTGAAAGCCGCCGCAAAGTATCTGAACGAGAAGCCGGTCACGATTACCGCGTCACACAGTCCGCGCAGCGCCGGTGGTTTGCACGACTACTTTTCCGAGGGGGACTACTGGTGGCCCGATCCGAAAAACCCGAAAGGTCCCTACATACGGCGCGACGGCATGTCCAACCCAGGCAATTTCGACGACCATCGCAAAGCGCTCATGAGATTGAGCGTGCAGACTCCTGCCTTGTGCGCCGCCTGGCTGGTCACTCACGACAAGCGATATGCGGATCACGCAGCCGCTCACCTACGCGCCTGGTTCATCGATCCGAACACACTGATGAATCCGAACCTGCAATACGCACAAGCCATTCATGGCCGGGTAACAGGGCGGGGCACCGGCATTATCGATACCATCCATCTCGTGGAGGTGGCCCGCGGCGCGCATATTCTTCAGCCTTCCGGAGCCCTGGCGTCTACGGAGTTCGCCATTCTTCGACAATGGTTCGCCGATTATCTGACATGGATCGCGACCAGCAAAAACGGCCGGGAAGAGCGTGATGCGAAGAATAATCACGGCACTTGCTGGGTGATGCAGGCGGCCGAATTTGCGCGATTCGCCGGGAGCCGCAAGATGTCGGCGTACTGCTCCGAACGCTTTAAGAACGTCCTCGTGCCAAATCAAATTGCAAAGAACGGCAGTTTCCCGCTGGAACTCAATCGCACCAAGCCCTATAGTTATTCGCTGTTCAATCTCGAGGCGATGTCGGCCGTCTGCCAGATCCTTTCGCCGGCCAGCGATAATCTATGGGCCTTCAAAACGCCGGACGGGCGCGGTATCGCGAATGCCCTTGCCTTTATGTATCCGTACATCAAAGACAAGAGCAAATGGCCGTATCCCCCCGACGTCATGTATTTCGATCAGTGGCCTGTACGTGAATCGAGCCTGTTGTTCGGAGGCTTGGCGCTCAAACGTCCCGAATACATCGCGCTTTGGAAAACGCTCAATCCCGATCCGGCGGTCGAAGAAGTGATCCGTAATTTCCCGATTCGCCAGCCGGTGCTGTGGGTCTGAATCGAAAAGACACTTCCGTCGAAACCGCCGCGGTATCGCTTTTTCGGCTCCAGGCGGAGTCCAGCCGCCACACCTTGAGAGAGTAAATACGCACTTCTCCTCCTTCGCTGAAAATACTGCCGCCGGCGCCCGTGGTTCCAGGGTACACGCGGTCGGCCAGCGTGGTTTCGCCGTCGTTTGCGAATACTTCGATCGAAGATTTGTCCAGGAAAATGTGCAGCGTCACGCTTTTACTCACATGCACCGGTCCATCGCTACGGCATGGAAAATCCTTGTTGAAATCCACCAGACCCGAGTTCCGCCGGTCGATAAATACAGTCGATTTATCGCGGTCCACGCCCACCAGCGCCTGTTTATGATCTCCTTTGAATACAGCCACTCCGAACCGGCGCGCGGAAGCAGGGTCAAAGGTAATTTCCATCTCGACGGCTTTGGAGCCCGCAATTCCGTTCTGAAGGAGTTTGTTCGCGACGTTCATGTCGACAGGGCCGCTCTGAACAGCAACTGTTCCTCGCAGGCTTTGAAGCTCACGAACGGGCAGTTGCCGTATCCTGATTCCGGAGGACGTTTTCGCGAGTGTGATCTCCCGAGGCAAACTCATGGCTCCGCGCCAATCCGTTTCAGGCGTATCGTTTGCGTATTGCCAGTTTGAGAACCATCCAATCATGATTCGGCGCGAATCCGGCGCGCCGAAATAGGAAACGGCGGCGTAATAATCTTTGCCGTAATCCATCCAGAGTTGCTGCGAGGCGGCATTCTCGTTCGTGAACCGCGTACCATCAAAACGGCCGATAAAGTACTGCGTTCCCGATCCGCCGGCCACGCCTCCGGGGTTTATATTGACAACCAGCACCCATCGCTTTCCACTGCTCCCGGCAATCGGGAGCTCAAACAAATCGGGACACTCCCACGCGCCGCCGGTGGCGCCGGCTGGGCCGAAGTCGCTCAACACCTTCCAGTGAATCAGATCGTGCGACTCGAAAAACCGCAGCTTCTGCCGGTCCGAAAGGGCCGTTGTCATTACCCATTTCTTTTCGGGCGCATACCACATTACTTTCGGATCGCGGAAATTCTTCAGCCCAAGGTCGATGACAGGATTGCCCTTGTATTTCGTCCACGTGCGTCCCCGGTCGTTGCTATAGGCGATGTTCTGGGTCTGTAGTTTGGATGTGTTTCCCGTGTAGATCGCGATGAGGCAGGAACGATCCGACGCATCGCCGTTGTGGCACAGGCCGCTCGAGTTGTGCTCGTCGACCACCGCGCTTCCGGAGAAAATCATGATTCCGTTCTCTTCCCTTAGCGCGACGGGAAGATCGCGCCAGTGCACTAGATCCGGGCTCACTGCATGACCCCAGCTCATGTGCCCCCATTTGGTTCCGAACGGATTGTATTGATAGAAAAGATGGTACTCGCCTTCGTAGTAAACGAGCCCGTTCGGATCGTTGGTCCAGTTCCGGGGCGGCGTGAAATGATACTCCAGCCGGAACGATCCATCGAAGGTTCGCTTTGGCGTTTCGGCGGAGATGAGGCAGAGAGCGCCCGCCAACAGGAGCAGTGCTTTTCCCATGAACCGGATTCTCCTACAACGCCATCGCTTCTTCGCGCGTCCACGCCGGTGTTGCGCCGGAGCGGCTCGCGACCAGCGCACCTACGCGGTTGGCGAATTGTGCAATCTCACACAACGCCCAGTCCGTTTGCAAGCCATGGAGAAGAGCCGCCGAGAAAGCGTCGCCCGATCCGACCGTATCGCCGACACTTACGATGAACCCAGGTGATTCTACATATTCGCCATTTCTCCATAACGCGCATCCATCGGGGCCGCGCGTGACACAAACGACATCGAAATCAAATCGATCGGACGCCATTTCGCAGAACCGGTCCACGGGATGGGTCGGCAAATCGAAAACTCCACTGAGCACGGACGCTTCTTCCTCGTTCAGCTTGATCGCGTCCGCCTCGCGGCACAGGTCGTTCACGAGATCTGAAGTCCAGGAATTGTGGCGCAGGTTGATATCGTAAAAGCGCTTTGCGTTGCTATTCTCTTCCATTAACTGTCGTGTCAGCAGGCGAGGATGGGGCTCCATCTGCGCCAGCGTACCGTAGCATAACCACGCCGGCTGCTTTTCGGCGAGCGTCACCCGTTGCTCTTCCGTCAATTGAACGAAATCGTAAGCGGCCGGGCGAGGCAACCTGTGTTCCCCATGTCCCCCTTCGTTGAGCGTGACTTCCGAAATTCCCGTCGGCGCCTGTTGCGTGAGGTTCACGTATTGGGTGTCGAT
This sequence comes from Bryobacterales bacterium KBS 96, assembly GCA_000381625.1. Taxonomy (GTDB): domain Bacteria; phylum Acidobacteriota; class Terriglobia; order Bryobacterales; family Bryobacteraceae; genus KBS-96. The sequence goes on along the minus strand of KB906767.1, from coordinate 1,020,319 downwards.
GCCCAACTCTTCCGCCCTTTCCAACGTGCGGCGGCCACGGTCATCACAACCCACGGCGCTAACGAACAACGGCTGGTGCCCGAGGCGGACCAGATGCGCGCACAGGTTGAACGGCGCTCCTCCTAGATATTCGTTGCCCCCAATGACGTCCCAGAGGATTTCGCCAATACTGATGATGCGCATCAGGACTAGTCTCTCAATTCCCTGGCGCAGCTAGTAAAATGCAGTGGACCCAAGCGGGGAAAAACAGGTTGAAACTTTTCTTGTATTACGTCGGGAAAGCGCGAGATGAGCACGCGAACGCCCTTGCGGCCGAGTTCATCAAGCGCTCTTCGCGCTACGCGAACTGCGAAATGCGTGAGATCGTATTCGGACGCTTCGATCTGTTCAGCAAGCATTCGTCCGCTCAGAAAGTGTTTCTCGACCCCGCCGGCAAGCGGTTCGACTCAGCGGCATTCATCGCACTCGTGCAAAGAGCGGAAAACGAAGGACGCGATCTCGTTTTTCTGGTGGGCGGCCACAATGGATTGCCGGCCGAGTGGAAGCCGCGCGCGGACCTGCTGCTCTCGCTCTCGCCAATGACGTTCCCGCACGAACTCGCGCGCGCCATGCTGGCCGAGCAAATCTACAGGGCGTTCACAACGTTGCGCGGGCATCCCTATCCGCGGTGATCTATTTCGCCGACCAGATTCCCAACTGCTGCCGTACTCCGACAAGTTCGCCTAGATGATACGAGTTGTGATCGATCACCAGCAGCGCCTCGCGGAGCAGCGTTTGCCCATCGCCGTGCGGAATCGAGGCATGCAGATCGCGCTCGGGATCGGCAACCAAGTCCTGCATCTGTTTTAAATCGTGCCGGAAGGCTTTTATCGCTTTGTCCCAGGCCATTGAATCGGGTGGCGCCGGATCGTGCGGCCAGTAGTCGTCGGGCCACTTGCGTTCTTGATATTGAAGATTCGTACAGAATTCGAGGATGTCCGCTTGCGCAATCCGCATGTGTTCGAGCAACTGCCAGGCGGTATGTGGCAGGGCGCCTGCCTTCTTACCGCGCAGTTCCGTTGGAAAATTCTTTACAACCGAATCGAAATCGATATGCGCGCCATGCCCTCCGAGGGTGCTGACCAGTTGCTTGCGTAAGCGATCTTCTGCTTTCATCGGCCAAATCTCCTTTTTATAGATGCGCTCGAGCTCTGAATGCTAAAGATTAATCGTAGGACAGCGGCGGCCCTGGCTTCAGAAACGCGTCATATTTGCGTTTTCTACTCTGGAAGAAATAGACCAGCGTCCCCACCGCGAGCACCCCCACTGCCGTCAGCGAGATGGCCGGACGTAGGCGGAAGCCTTCCCAGGTCATCCAGATTCCGATCGTTAACGAAATCGCGGGCACGGCTGGAAAACCGAAACTGACGGCGGGCAATCGCCGCCATCCGGGCCGGCGGCGAAAGAAAAATATCGAGCCAACCGCCATCGCGGCAAAAAAGTTCAGCGTGAAACCGATATAGACGATGAGTTGCGGAAAGGGAGTCAGCGTCAGAGCCATCGCGAAGACTCCCTGCGCCACAATGGCGGCAACCGGGGTCCTCCACCGAGGATGAATGTGCGCCGCTCTCGAAAAGAACAGACCGTCGCGGGCCATTGCCAGGTAGACGCGCGGACCTGTTAGGACCATGGCGTTTATCGTCGCAAGCAGCGAGGCCGCCATAAGCGCGCGGAAGAGCCCCGAAGCACGGGCGCCGAACAGCGCGGAAGCGGCCGACGCGCCGATCGCGAGAACGCCCTTCATGGAATCGAGCGGAAGCGCATAGAGAAATAGACAATTCAATGCCAGATATAGCGCGGCGACAATCGCAGTACCCCCCATCAACGCTTTCGGGAGAGTCCGCTCCGGCGATTTCAATTCTTCCGCGACATAGACGGCGGCATTCCAGCCGCTGTAGCTGACATAGATCCAGAATAAGCTGACCGCGAACTGGCCGAACAACGGCGTGGTTGTGGAACGTGTGGCGATTTGTCCCAGGTGGGCCCAGGCCCCGTGTCCCCAGGCGAAGCCCATGACCAGGAAACCCACCAGCACTATCAACTTGAGCGCGGTAAGCGAGTTCTGTAATCGCGCGACCCTTTGGACGCCAAAGATGTTCACCAGCGTGAGAATGCCGATGAGGCTACAAGCAAAGATTTGGGCGCCGCCGAAGCGCAGCGTCCAGCTACCGACGTGAATCAGAACGGGCGCGCTCGCCTGGCGCAGTGCCGGAACAAACGAACCCAAATAGTCGGCGCAGGCGAGTCCGGTAGCCGCAATCGGGGCAGAGAACCCGGCAAAAAAAGATGCCCAACCCGATAAAAACCCCCACACTGGCCCATAAGCCCGGCTCAAATACACGTATTCGCCACCGGAAATGGGGAAATTCAGGCCAAGTTCGGCGTAGCAGAGTGCGGCCAGGAGCGCGCAGCCTGCGCCTACGATCCAACTCAGCAGAACCAGCACCGGCGATCCGAGATCGCTCGCCAGAAAGCCGGTGGTGGTGAAAATCCCGGTACCCACCATGTTGGAGACGACAAGTGCCGTCGCGCTGAGCAGGCCGATGCGCCGGAGCAGGCCGGGAGGTTGGCGGGTAGACTTCACTATCGCTCAAATTCAGGCGAGGACTGTGGTGTCCTGAGCGTCAGTGGGAGGGTTTGCGCGCCAGGACAAAGTAATCATCCTCCGGCCAGTCCCGTTGGACGGAAACAATCTCGAATCCAGCCGCTTTCAATTCATCGGTCATGACGCCCTCCGGTATGCCGTGACCTCCGCGATTCGCCGGTACGCCAGCCACGGCCGGCAGCCACTTGTTTGGCGGAAAATCGATCAGCGCCAGCATTCCGCCCGCCTTCAGATCGCGGAACAGTGCAGCGTCAATCGCTTTCGGATGCGTGAAGTGATGGTAGACGCGCCGCATGAAAATGCTGTTGCAGCAATTTGCTGGTAAATTGGTGTCTTCTGTTCCGGCTTTCAGGACGGTTACATTCTGAATATGGTTTTGCGCCGTTTCGTTTTTGAGATTCGCGAGCTTGTGGTCGTCTAACTCGGTCGTATACACGTGACCCGTTGGGCCTACTCGTTTTGCCGCATCGAAGCTCATCTGGCCCTCGCCGGCGCCAATGTCGGCGATCACATCGCCCTTCGTCCAGTGCATCAACGAGGCGAGTCGTGCCGTCTCGTCCTGATATTTATCTCTAGCGACGAGAATTGTTGGCAGAGCCGCCAACAGCAACATGGCAGGTAGGCTAAAGCCGGGCATCCGCGCGCGCATAGCTCTATCTTAGTGCCGGATGCAACCTAAGTTGAAATCCGGCACTATGAGGAGAGCTTATGAAGAATTTACCCGGTCGAAGCAGCGATGAGATGCCGCTCGAGATCGATTTCTCGAAGGGTGTTCGCGGCCTTCACTACATTCCTTCCGATGCAAAGGTCTTCATGCCGATTTCTATCGAGCGAAAGGTGTGGGAGTATTTTTCTGGAAAGGCTGAACAAAAGGGCGTTGATTTGTCGGAACTCGTCACGGAAGTGCTCAGACGCGATATCGAAATCAACGAGGCGTTGAAATAGCCGGCAAGAGTCTGCCCGCTGCGCGTGTCTTTCCGCCCTCTTTTCCCGCTCCCACGTTAGAGTGAAACGATGAATCGGCGTCGTTTTGTAACGAGTCTGGCAGGAACTGCCGGCGGCCTTGCGTGCGGACTCTCGTGCTCCCGCACGGAGCAACCCGAGGTCCCGAAACCCGACCCCGCCATTAAACGCGTTCTGGTGATGTTCAAGTGTCATTTGGACGTAGGCTTTGTCGACACGCAAGCCGCAATCATACGGAAATACTTCGATCAATATTTTCCCCAGGCCATCCGGACTGCCCAAGAATTACGGCAGGCGGGTAAAGAACGCTATGTTTGGACGACGGGATCGTGGCTGGTTTTCGAATATCTCGAGCAAGCGACCCCGGAAAATCGCAAGCGGATGGAGCAAGCCCTGGAACAGGGAGATATCGCCTGGCATGCTCTCCCGTTCACATGGCAAACGGAACTGCTGGACCGTTCTGCAATCGCCGGGGCGATCGGCTTTTCGAAGTCGCTCGATAAGCGTCTCGGACGGACAACGACAGGCGCCAAGATGACGGACGTCCCGGGGCATTCCCGCGGTTTGATCGGGCCGCTTGCCGAGAACGGCGTCACATTCCTGGACATCGGCGTGAACGCCGCCAGCACACCGCCCGACGTTCCAGACGCCTTTGTCTGGCAGGATGCCAGCGGCGCTTCCATCATCATGATGTACCACCGTCGCAATTATGGCGGTGTCGTGCGTTTTCCTGCCTCCGATCTGGCCATAGCGGTGGAAGTTCGCGATGACAATAGCGGCCCTCACACGGTAGAAGAGATCCACAAAATCTATGCGGATCTGAAACAGCAGTTTCCAAATGCCTCGATTCAAGCTTCGAATTTGACCCAAATTGCTAATGCCGTGGAGCCTTACAAGAGGGCCCTTCCGGTCCTGAAACGGGAGATTGGCGACACCTGGATTTATGGCGTATCCAGCGATCCGGTGAAACTCGCGCGGTATCGCGAGGTGCTTCGGATGCGGCGTGAATGGATCGAGCAAAATAGATTCAAGGCGGGAGACAGCGTTGATCTGGCATTGTTAGGCCGCTTTGCGCTTGCCGCGGAACACACCTGGGGAACCGACACCAAGACATGGCTGGATTTCGACCACTACACTCCGGACACCTTGGCGCAAATGCTCGACAAGCCTAAATACAAGGTGGTGACCGGCAGTTGGGTCGAAAAGCGCAACGATATCGATCAAGGACTTGCAAGTTTACCGGCGGCGCTTCGCACCGAAGCCACCGGGAGGCTGGCGAAGTTAAAGCCGATTGCGCCCGAGACAGCCGGTTTGCAGGCGCACGATCCGTCAACGCCAATAAATGCCGCCCATTTTACGATCGGCCTCGATCCGGCGACGGGATCGATCGCGCAATTACATAGTAAAGCCGGCAATCGCGATTGGGCTTCGACCGAACATCCGTTGGCGTTGTTCAGCTACCAGACGCTTTCGAAGAGCGATTACGATCGATTTCTCGCCAGCTATATAACGCTTCACACCGTTTGGGCCCCGAAAGATTTCGGTAAACCCAATATCGAAAAGTTTGGCGCGTCGAGCCGGACATGGACCACAAAATTGCTGAACTGCTGGTCGGGTGAAGACAAAAAGGCGCATCGGATGGTGGCTCGTTTGCAGATCGAAAACGCCGGCGTCCCGCCTGCGGTTACCGCGTGGCCGGAGGAACTCTATTTGGAACTAGTGCTTCCGAAATCGGAACCAGTGGTCCATGTCAACTTCTCGTGGTTCCATAAGCGCGCAAACCGCCTGCCCGAAGCGATGTGGCTGACCTTCAATCCCGATGCGCCAGCGGCCCAAAATTGGACGCTATCCAAAGTAGAGCAGCCGGTTTCACCCTCGGATGTGGTTCGTGGAGGCAACCGGCACATGCACGCCCTGTCAAGCGGTCTTAGCTATTGGGATGCAAATGGCAAATTGACGATTGAGACGCTCGACGCTCCGCTGGTGTCGCTCGGTGAGAAATCGCCTATCTACTTTTCGAATGCACAGCCGGATCTCTCCAAGGGCATTCACTTCAGCCTGTTCAACAACGGCTGGGGAACGAATTACATCCAGTGGTTCGGAGAAGATATGAAATTCCGGTTCACAATAAAGGGTTAGGCGTGAACTAGCCTGTTCCGTTACGGCGCGTCAGAATCCGATGGTTGTACTCGTGCCTCAGGTTTTGATGATTCCAGTGGATGTCGTTTCGCCCTGCTGCGCTTTGGGCCCGAGCACGTCGCGCATCACGACGGCAAGGTCTCGGAGCGCCTGCGCTCCATCGCCGTAATAGGTCGAGCCGTGCATGGTTGCAAGCGTCTTCGGCTCATATTCCGCTAAGGTTTCAAGCACGCGGCCAGTGTGGTGTGTGTAGGGCACATAATTGGCAAACGGACCAGCTTCGGTTTGAAGCAGTGCGTCTTTACACCGTTCCATGATGCTATCGGCAGTTGCCGGTTCCCGGTGGCCCCACTGATGAAAAAGGTCGGAACAGAACAGCGTTTTTTCCGATTCTTCGAAGAGAACGCCGGCGTCCCACCCGTGTGGCACATGGGGAGTAGGAATGAATCGAAAACGGCGCCGCCCGGTTTCCAGGATATCCTCCCGAGTCAACACACGGGCGGGCCTGATCGAAAAATCGTTCACACTCACGAGGGCGCCTACCAAGCCGCACACCGGTTGTGCCGCCGGCGCCAGTTCAAGCCATTGATTTAAGGCCCCGCATTCATCGGACTCGAAATGGCTGAATCCGATGTGCCTGATTTTCGAGATATCGATCAGTCGCGAGATCGCCTCGCGCAACAGAGGAAACATGCCACGCAGTCCCGCATGGAACAGTAACGGTTCGTCATCTCTCACCAGAAAATGACTAAACTCCAGATTGATTTCCGGAACAAACACCGAGATGCGGTACACATCGTTTGAAATTTCTGTTGTAGTTGTCATATGCCTCCCCGTTCGTGAGCACTAATGCTCTGACGAGCGCCGGCCCGAGAGCTCGTCATATCTCGACCAATATAGTGGCACGGCCCCGGATGACGAGCAAATCCGGTGAGCTTGTTGAATTGCACGCAGGCTTCGGGTCCCACATGATTCGGCGCTGCGTACTGCTTCTGCGATGCTCCCTTCCTTCCGACGGACGCGCGATTCGGAGATGATGCAACAGTCGCCGGCGACTTGGATTCGATTCGTGAAGAAGCCAGATCATTTCTCCGACTAGCGCGTTTTCTCGTCAACTTGGGCTGAACAGCTCGACCTTCGAGTGGCGTGCCATTCAGCCGGACGACAGACGTGCGCCATGCAACGATTGTGAGATATTCTCTCATGCATGAGAGGCGCCAGGGTGAATGCGCCCTTGTGTGCCTCGATTGAGGGCTTTTCGTATCGGAAACTGGAGATTGGCTCACGAAGGCAATGACACCGCGAAACGCTAACAGCAATAAAAAGAACTTGTCGTCAGAACAGCGGGAACAGCTACTCAGAACCTTGAGAGCCCGTTTCGAGAAAAACATCAATCGTCATGAAGGTCTTGCGTGGGCTCAAGTACAGACAAAGCTGGAATCCAGCGCTGAAAAGCTCTGGTCACTGAATGAAATGGAACGAACCGGGGGTGAACCCGACGTTGTCGGGCACGACGAAAGGACGGGCGAATACATCTTTTACGATTGTTCAGCAGAAAGTCCGAAGGACCGCAGAAGTTTCTGCTATGACCGTGAAGCGCTGCAATCGAGAAAGCAAGATAAGCCAAAGAATAATGCGGTCGATGGGGCAGCTGATATGGGCATCGAGCTCTTAACGGAAGAACAATATCGAGAGTTGCAGAGGCTCGGAGAGTTTGACACGAAAACCTCGAGCTGGATCAGAACGCCTTCGCGAATCAGAAAACTCGGCGGCGCCCTCTTTTGTGATCGCCGCTACGATACTGTCTTCGTTTATCACAACGGAGCGGAGTCCTACTATGCCGCCAGGGCGTTTCGTGGCTCGCTTCGGGTCTAACTTGGGCGCACCGCATTTCAAAAACGGTCCCGATCAAACGTCGCTTGGCCATAGCGTAAAAATCTCCCGGTGCAAACGCAAGAGTAACGAAATCAGCCGCGGTGATAGGCTTTCGCGAAGAGAAGCTTCATCCTCCGGACGCTTTGGTCGCGGCCGCCAGCGCGGCCGCATATGCGTACACGGCAAGGAAGTCATCCGACTCGAGTTGGGGGTAGTCGGCCAGGATTTGAGCCTATGTCCTATTCGTGCCGCAGAGCCGCCAGCGGATCAATTCGAGACGCTCGCCTTGCCGGCGCATAGCCGGCAAGAATTGCCGCGCTCAGGAGGACGACACTGGCGAGCGCCAGGGTTCCCGGATCGTTGGGCTGGGTTTCGAACAGAAACGATTTGACAAGCCGGGACCCAATTAACGCGGCAGGCACACTGATTGCCAGCCCCATCCCCGCCAGTAGCAGGACGCGGCGCAGAACCATCCAAACCACGGCGCCGCGTTGCGCGCCCAGAGCCATACGGATTCCGATCTCGCCGATTTGTCGCGCGACGTTGTACGACATCGTTCCGTAGAGCCCCACGCACGCGATCAGGAGAGCGAGAACCGCGAAACCCGTGCATAGTTTCGCGAACGTGACTTCCCGGCTGATCGTCCGATCGATTTCCGCAGCCTGCGTGATCACGTCGGTGACCGGTATGCGAGAATCTGCCTCCCGCACGATCTCATGCACACTGTTGACATACCTCAGCGGATCACCCGCAGTGCGCAGCGCGTAGGTCACTCGGTCCGGAGGAAACTGGTTGACCGCTACGAAGACGGTCATTGCATTCTCCTCTTCATTTTTCAGACCACCGTACCGCACGTTGCCCGACACGCCGACGATTTCGAGATCGCGCTTCTCGTCCGGGAGCGTAATACGCCGGCCCACCGGATTCTCGTTCCCGAAGTAAGTTCGGGCCAACCGCTCGCTGATTACTGCAACCGGCGGGGAGCCCGGTTGATCGCGGTCGTCAATCTCACGCCCGGTTAGGATCGGAATCTGCATCGTCGTCAGGAAACGCGGTCCGGCGGACATGACGCGTGCGCCATCCAAGATCACAGCGCCGATCTTCATTGTCCCCCTGATTGCCTGTCCGACGCGGGCGGCGTTGATGATCGAGGATTGCGAAAGCGTCGCGCTCCTCACGCCGGGAATAGATTCGAAGCGCTTGCGCAGGTTCGCGTAAAAAGTGGTGATCTCCGGGGCGCGATGCCCGGCCTGGCGGGCATTCAACGAGAACAGAAGGATGTTCTCGCGGGCGTATCCCAATTGGACGGAGTGCAGCTTGTCGAGTGTCCGGACAAACAGACCCGCGGCGACCAGGAGGAGAAAAGAGATCGCGATTTGGGCGACCACCAGAACGTGCTGCGCGCGGCGGCGCGGTCCGCCCCCACGGCCATTCTTCAGCGCGGGCATGACATCCGGACGCGTCGACTGAATCGCCGGAGCGACGCCAAATAACAGGCCGCAAACCACGGAGAGCGCCGCCGTCACTCCCAGCACGTTCCAGTTCAATTCCGAGTGCAGCGTAAAGTTCTCCTGCCCGTGGGAGAGCAGAAACGTCAGCGATCGCACGCCCCAGATCGCAAATAAGGCCCCTAATGCTCCGCCGAGTGAGGCCAGCATCACGCTCTCGGTAAGCAACTGCCGCACTAGTCGGAACCGTCCCGCTCCCAGGCTGAGCCGGACAGCCATTTCGCGGCGCCGCGCGGCGGCCCTTGCCAGCAGCAGATTGGCGATGTTCGCGCACACGATCGCCAGGATCAATACCACCATCGCCAGGAGCACGTACAGAGGCTTGGAATACCGGCGGCGCAAGCTACCCAGACCGGCGGCGCCGGGATTCAGCGTCAGCGCGGGCAAGTTGGCGCGTTCACCGTCGGTACTCGCGGTGGTGGCGACCCATTGATGGAAACGAGGCGCCAGCGCTGCCTGCGCCTGGGCCATGCTTACGCCGGGACGCAGGCGGCCCATCATTTCGATCCAGTAGAAGTTTTCGTCGCTATACAGGCGAGCCGTTCCGGCCCCGTCTACGAGTACATTCGTGTGCAACGGAAGATAGAGGTCCGGCGCCGCCTCAGGGTCTACTCCGAAGAATTCCGGCGGCGCAACGCCGATCACCGTGAAGGGCACGTTATCGATGAGAATCGGTTGTCCAATCGCATTCGGCGGTCCTCCAAAGCGGTTCTGGCTTGTCGCAAAACTGATTACGGCGACCGGCGTTGCGCCTGGACGGTCATCTTCGGAACTGATTAGACGTCCCGCCGCCGGCGACACTCCCAGGCCGCGAAAATAGTCGCCGGTGACATATTCCGCGCCGACGCTCGTGGCCTGACCACGGATGGCCAGGGTTTTGGTTTGTCCGTTGAAATATCCGAAGAGCGTAGAAAAGGCAGGATTGTCCTCGCGAAGCGTCTCGAAGGCCCTGTACGGGAATATTCCGCTGACCAGCGTGCTTTTGTCGCCCGGCCAGAAAATGCCTTGTAGCCCGTGAACGACGTGGACCCATTGCTTGTTGGCGTTCTGCGGAGGCCGGCTATGCCAGTTCAAGACCACCAACGACTCGGGATCGGCCACCGGCAGCGATCGCAACAGAATCGACTCCATCAAGCTGTAGATCGCAGTATTGGCCCCGATGCCGAGCGCCAGCAACAGCACCGCCAGGGTGCTGAATGCCTTGTTGGCGATCATGGTGCGACAGCCATAGCGGACATCCTGGCCAAGCTCCGACCAAAACCGCTTGATCCAAATCTCCCGTGACTCTTCGTGTTTCAGGCCGACGTTCCCAAATCGCCGGCGCGCTTCAGCCCTGGCGCACTCCGGCGTCATACCGTCCGTTTGCAGTTCCGCAGCCTTCTCCGCGAGGTGGAGTTCCATTTCCTCGCGCAGCGCCTCGCTACGCCCGGCACTCTTCATCCAATACCTTAGCCGTCGTATCAACATGTTCGTCACTCCGCTCCCATCACCCGGGCGATCGCCAGCGTGAGTTTCGCGTACTTCCGAGTTTCAACGGCCAGTTGTTTGCGGCCAGCCGCAGTGATCTTGTAGATCCTCGCCCGCCGATTGTTCGACGTCACGCCCCAGACACCCTCGATCCAGCCGTTTAGCTCCAGCCGCTGGAGAGCGGGGTAAAGCGAGCCCTCCTCGACGAGGAGCTCGTTGTCGGATGATTGTTGAATGGACTGGACTATGCCGTATCCATGGAGGTCGCGCAGCGACAGCGTCCGCAGAATCAACATGTCCAGTGAACCGGGCAACGAATCGTTCTTTTGCGCCTTGCGTCCCATACCAAGAATTCTTAGCTTACGCCGACGAGATTATGCCAGTCAAGTTCAAATTGGCGAGCCCCGCGCCGCGAGGCGCTTTCGGGGTGCTCACGCGCGCGCCGGATGCGAATCGCGCGCGTTGCCGCTGTCGACCAACAGGCTACGTCCGATCTCAACTGGCGTAGAGCGTCAGAGCGCTCGTGGAGTGGTCGATAGCCGGAGGTGATCCAGTTGGACGAGAAGTCGACATGCCGGACATCGAAGACCAATCCGGTTCAATTAGGAGGCTAGTATTTTTCGCAACAACAGACCGGGGCCGAAACGGGTCTCCGTCGTTCCGGTCATTTCGAAACCACACGCCAGATAGAAGGCCTCAGCGTGAGGATTACCGACCACGTGAAGGGCGGTCGATCCGTGTTCGCGGGCCACGCTCGCGCAGTGTTCGACCAACAAACGTCCGATACCGCGCCTTCGAGTGGCGGGCTCGACAAACAGGGCGTCCAGGTCCGTCTCTCCATCTGCTCGGGGCAACACAGCCGAGAATCCAGCAAGCAGTCCGTTCCACTCTGCGACGAATACTCCTCCTGTTTCAATCTGCTCAATTGTGAGTTCGATGGCATCGGGATGGGCGAGCAGAGCGTTGCGATCGCCAGCGTTGCTGAGAGAGGCCCTCCACTGCAAAGCCTCGAGATCCTTCCGTTCGGACGAGACTGCGGGGCGAATGCGAACGTCGTCCATCGTTTCTACTAAACCACAGAAAGTGACGGTGACTATGTGGCGCGCGGCTAAGCGTTCCTGTTGGTCCTCGTCGCCGACTTTACGGACTAGCTCCTTAATGACGCGCCCGCAGGAAGCTAACCGCCGTGACGGAGACTTGCCGTTCTTATCTGGTTGAGCGCCGGCGCTCGATCATCTTTGTGCTCAACGCCGGGCGTGGCCGGGAGCCAGCGTAACCCAAGTGGCTGTCGCGCGACAAAGCCGCGATTTTTAACCGAGCGGGAGGCGAGGGGCGGCCGGCAATGCCCAGCTAATCCACCTTTTTCAGCATCTTCACTCCCGGCGGCAATTTGAACGTTCCCGGCGGGATCGTCTGGTTCACTTGAACGTTGTCTGAAAATAATTGGAAGATCTTCTCTTCATTGCGGAACCGCTCGGTGACAAACGGCAACTGTACTCCGCCCGCATCGCGATATTTCGAATACTCCGTCCTCTCGGTCGACCGCTGCTGTCCAACCGGGTCCCACTCCGAGTATTCCTGGCGTATCGGCAGATTCGTGTTGTAGTCGAAATAGACCCGCACCGTGCGCTGTTCCGGGTCGGTGATGTCCACAATGTTGACGTGCGTGCTGATCAGAACGTCCTCGCGCACAAAATCGTAGAACATCCGGGGATCGTTCCACCGCTCGCGCAACAAGTAGAACACGTTTGTCAGCGTGCTTCGAAGATATCGGTTCCAGGTTTCATCGGGAACGGGCCGCGCCCCGCGAAACGTAAGCTGAAAGCCCTGGTCGGGGAGAAATAGAAAAGACGATTCCTGCTTTTTGCCGTAAGCTTCGCGTTCCCGCACGGCCACGCCGTTTTTCGGGGGCTTGCTGTCCAGGTACTCGGTATAGACGGTGGCAATGTCCAATCCGCTGAGCCGGTCGCGGTAGAACGAGTAAGCGCGGCCGGTATCCACGCGGTTACGCATCGTCAGAAAGTTGTGGCCGCCCAACGCCTCGACGGCTTTTTCGACGACCTGCTTCCCTTTCGAGCTTGTCTGCGCGGAGAGCGCCACGCTCAAAACGAAAATTCCTGCAATTGCTTTCAAGGCCGTTTGCTTAAATCCTCCGCCTTCAAATTGCTGTTGATCTTTATATCTGACGCGCTCGACGTCTCCGAGGTTTTACCATCGTGCAGAACTTCTGTTTTGAAGGGCGCCTTGATCCCGCCCGCGTCGCGCCAGTCTGAAAAGTTCTCGGCCACTTTGCCATCTTCTTCCGTGGCGCTTAGGCTCACAATTGCTCCGCTTGCCGGGTCGATTTTGAGGGTGACGAGTTGCCCAGCTTCGCTTTTTACCTGAATGGCTCCATCTCCCGACGCGATTGCCTGCGCATTTGATTTTGCGAGATGCGACATCAGCACGGGCAACTGCCGCGCAACCTGCTCTCGAATTTGCTGGGCCGCGGGACCGGGCAGGTCCTTGACGCCTTGCGGCGTGTTGATCCAGGCTTCGCTAGGACTCACATAAATGGTGATCTTTGCCGGCCCGCGCTGTTGCTCTTCGCGGAAGGTCCCGGGGAGAATGCCGTTTGATGTAATTTGTAGCGAGAGTTCGCCTTGCGGCGCTTCCATCATTGCATTTGCGGTCTCGGTGATGTCTTGCAGCGCCGCCAGTTTTTGCGCGCCGCCCATGAATGCAAACGCTTTATCCAGAAGCTCCTTTCCCTGCGCCACGGACTGCGTATTCGCTTGAGCCGTGGTCTCGTGAGGTGGCGGAATGCTGACGTCTAGCGGCTTCACCGGAAGATTCAAGGCCGTCAGCGGTTCGCCGAATTTGGCGGGGTTTCCCACTGCAATGATCGTTAGCTTCGAAGGTTGAAAATACTCCTTGGCTACTCGAAGCACATCCGCCTTGGTCACCCCTTTAATCGCGTTCTCGTACCGGGTAAGGAAGTCCGCCGGATAGCCGAAATAATCGTAGGTCACCAACCGGTTCAGAGTGTTGGACGGCCGCGCAAATGCGAAAACCAGGCTGTTCAGCACACTGTCCTTAGCGACCTTCAGTTCTTCATCCGTAATTTCGGACGTCCGCAATTCGCTCAATTGCTTCAGAATTGCTTGGATCGTTTCCGTCGTAGTTTGCGATTTGGTGCTGACATTAATACGGAACAGACCGGGGTGGTCGTAGTCGGCGGCCCAATCCGCACCCACCGCATAGGCGTATCCCAGCCGAGTTCGCACTTCACGAAAGAGCCGGCTCGAGAACCCGCCTCCGAAGACGTCCGCGGCTACCGACAGCGCAGGGAAATCTTTGTCGCGGAGTTCACCGCCCAGGTGGCCCATCTGAATGAACGTCTGGGTGACATCGGTTTTCGACACCAGAAAGATGCCGGGCTGAGCCGGCGCATCCACTTTGGGGAACGGAGGCGTCTTCGGCTCATCCGCATTCCAGGAGCCGAACAGCGACTGAAGCTGCTGCTTTACCGACGCACTGTCGAAATCGCCGTAAACGGCAAGAATCATGTTTGACGGAAAAAAATAGCGCTTATAAAAGCCCGTGATGTCGTCGCGATTGATGGCATTGACGGTGTCGTATTCCACTTCATCGCCATAAGGCGTGTGAGGACCGTAAAGGAACCGGTAGAGTTCACGATCGGCTATCCCATTCGCGTCGTCGTTGCGGCGCGAGATCGAGCTTTTGATCTGGGTCTTGGCCAGCTCGATTTTGTCTTCGCGAAATGCCGGATCGGTCACCACGTCGTAAAAGAGCCGCAGAACCGCGCCGGTATTCTCTTTCAGGCAGGAAAAGCTGGCGCTGCCGCTTGATTCGCCGATGCCTGTCTCCACGGATGCCGCCATATCTTCCAGCCGTTCATCGAGCTGGTCGCCGGTCAGCTTCGACGTCCCGCCGCTTCGCATCGTAATTCCGGTGATTTCCGCCAGCCCCAGCTTCGCTTTCGGATCGAAAAGGTTTCCGGTCCGCACCAGCAGCCGCCCGCTGACGAGCGGCAGTTCGTGATTCTCGAGCAGATAGACTTTCATCCCGTTTCCAAGCGAATAGATTTCGGGATGCGGTATCTTCACCTCGCCGAGGGGAGGGAAATGCAGGTCTTTCCAGGATGGCAGCGGCCCGGTATCTCGAACTACAACGGGATCTGGCGTCCTCGATTGTGGCGCCCTTTGTGTCGCCGCGGATTGCGCAAATCCAACAGTTGCGGCGCCCAGCCCTGTCGCGAACAGCAGTACGAGGCCGCGCAGTAGGAGATGGTGGCACAGCGGCTTCATTTGCTCTTTGCTCCTTCTTCCGTTGCCGGCGAAGCAGGCAAGGGAACCAGCCGCCCAATCGTGCGCGTCTGCGGTATGAAATACTGCTTGGCCACGCGCATCACATCATCGGCGGTGATTTTGTCGTAATCGTCGATCGACGTGAACAGCTTCTTCCAATCGCCGAAGGAGACGTAATAGAAATTCAATTCCGCGGCGAGGCCCGAGTTGCTGTCCAATTTCCGGATCAGGTCCGCCCGCAATTTCGTCTTTACTCGCTTTAATGTCTCATCGTCGACTTTCTGCGTCTTCAATCGATCCACCACGCCATACAAAGCCTTCTCGCATTCATCGAGGGACTTCCCCATGTTTGGCGCGACATACACGATGAACATATTCGGGTATTTCCCCGATGGATAGGTCGGCGCCGCGCCGGCCGCCAGCGCAAGCTTTTTGTCGCGCACGAGTTCTTTGTAAATCGTTCCCGTGCGGCCTCCCGACAGAATCTCGCTGATTACGTCGAATACAGGATCGTCGGGCGATAGCTGATCCGGACGTTTATAGCCGATCAGTTCAATTGGTTGCGCTTCCGTATCGATTTCGACGCGCCGCTCCCCGTTTTGGGGAGGCTCCACGGTGTGGACCAGCGGCGGATTGGGGCCTGAGGGAATCACGCCGAAATACTTCTCGGCCAGAGTACGGGCGCGCTTCGGATCGATGTCGCCAACAATCGCGACATTGATGTTCTGCGGCACATAAAATTTTTTATAAAAGCGGATCGCGTCGTCAAGGCGGAGGCTCTCGATATCGCTCGCCCAACCGCCCGGCGAGTGGTGGTACGGATGCGCTTCAAACGCCGTAGCCAGAAACGATTCCTGTAACTCGCCTTGCGGTTCGGATTCAACTCGCATCCGGCGCTCCTCGCGCACGACGCTACGTTCTTTGTAGAACTCACGGAACACGGGTGCATAGAAGCGCTCGGATTCCAGCAGAAACCAGAGTTCTGTCCGGTTCGACGGAAATTGATAGAAATACTGCGTGGCGTCCAGGCCGGTTTCGGCGTTCAATCCTACGCCGCCGTTTGTCTCGATAATTTGGGGATAGAGATTCGGGATCACGTATTTGCCCGCCGAGTCGATGTCCGCTTTCACCCTGGCCTGCAGCCGCTTTACCTTCTCCGGATCGGCGTGCAGCCCCTTGTCTTGCTCCTGCTGCAACGCGTCATAGTCTTCTTCCGTCTGCTGCATTGCCCGCTTCTCGGCCGGCCAGTTTGTGGTCCCAATCTGTTCGGTGCCCTTGAATGCCATGTGCTCGAACATGTGCGCGAGGCCCGTCGATCCGCTGGGGTCGTCCACCGATCCGACATTCACATACGTGTTGAATGCCAGCACGGGCGCTTCGTGCCGTTCGACAACAATGAAGTGCATGCCGTTCTTGAGGGTAAATTCAGTGACTTTCTTCTCGAAATCCTGCAGCGATTGCGGCCACAGCGAGAACGTGAAAAGAGCGGCCGCGATCGCGGCGAACACAATTCGCTTCATAATGCTCATTCCGGGTTGTGCCTTCCGATTCTACCGAAGCAAGGGCGATGCGCATAATGAAAACTAGAACCTCTGAATGCGTTTCGTTCATAAGGACCTGCTGGACTGGCTGGATGCCGGCGCGACGGTCTTGACTCCCACTCCCCTGCTTGCTGCCGTCATCGAAAACCAGCACACTCGACGGCAATTAAAGAACGGTCTCCGAACATGGCCCCGTCCATCGGTGCTGGCTGTGTCCGCATGGCTTCGCCAGATGTGGCAGCAGGCGCGATACCGCCACGGCGATGAAGTGCCCGCTTTACTGTCGCCCGCACAGGAAATATTGCTCTGGCAGGAGTGTATCGAACAGTCCGGCGTGCCCCTGCTCGATCCCCATTCGACGGCGGTGGCCGCGCGCGATGCCGCTTCGAAGATGGCCGCGTGGCGGGCGCCGCTCGCGCATCCCGCCTGGAGCGAAACGGAGGACGCGCAAGTCTTCCTCGATTGGCATGAACACGTTCACCGGCGATGCCGGGAGCAGGGATGGATCACGGTCGATGAATTGTGGCTCCGGTCGTTCAACCGGCCCGGTCCCATGCCGTTACCCGGAAAAGTCGTATTCGCCGGTTTTAGCGAATGTCCTCCGGCGCTGAAAGAACTCGCCGCCAACCTGCGGAATAGCGGCGTTTCTGTGCAGTTTGAAAGCAGCCAAGCTGGCACATCTACGTTGGTCGCTGTATGTTGCGGCGAGTGGGCGCTAGAGATCGATTCTGCCGCTCGTTGGGCTCGCTCCGCTTTGGATTCTCGCCCGGACGCCTCTATCGGCATCCTTGTCCCCGGTTTGCGCCAGTATAGGGCGGAGGTTGAGCGCGCTCTCCGGAACGTGTTTCAGCCTGCTTCGGTAGTACAGCCGCTCACAACCATCGCTCCGGGCAACGAATCGATCATTCACGTCCACTGCGGTAAACCGTTGAGCGATCATCCTATCGTCGCCTCGGCTTTTCTGTTCTTCGACTTTGCGGAGCCGCGTATTCCGCTGGCCTCCATCAACGGACTGTTGCTCTCGCCGTTTGTCGTGGGAGGCCAGTCCGAACGCCGCCTACGCGCCAATGCCGACGCGAGTATACGGCGCCTGCATGAACTCGACCTGCCGTTATCGGCAGTCCGAAAGCATACATTTGAGTGTCCTGAACTATCTCGGAGATGGCCAAAAGTTCAGAATGTGCTGGGTACGTTCGTGGCCCGGGCAGGCGCTTCGGACTGGGCGGCGTTTGCCGTCCGACTGCTGGAGGCGGTGGGCTGGCCAGGCGAACAGCCGCTATCGGCATTGGAAGAAGCTGCCCTCCAGCAATGGAAACAGATTCTGTCCACGTTCAGTTCTCTCAATCTGCTGGATCATGCGATGACTTGGCAGGAGGCCCGGTCACACTTACGCTGGCTGGCAGCGGCGGACGGACCGGTTCCCGGCGATCTGACCTCACCAGTCCAAGTGATCGACACCAGCGGCGTGCAAGCGCTTCGTTTCGACCGGGTTTGGGCGGCTGGTTTATCCGATGCCGGTTGGCCTCCAGCGTCCGCTTCAACGGCCTTCATTCCCCTCGCCTTGCAGAGATTGTGCGAGATGCCGGGAGCCACTCCTCAGAGCCGCCGCGAACAGATACGGCAAGCCGCAAAATCGATTTGCGAAGCCGGAGATATCGTGTTTGGCAGCTATAGCTCCGGTGCGCAGGAATCGGCAGCCTTGTCGCCGCTTTTCACGGATATCCAGCATCTTTCTCCGGATCGAATCGACCTGTGGCAGGGTAAACCTCTCATCGACACGGTGATTTCTCTTGAACTCGAGACACTGGAAGATTCGCAAGCGCCGCCGCTCGCGGCGCATGTGCCGGTTAGCGGCGGAACCCAGCTCATCAAGTCACAATCGGCGTGTCCGTTCCAGGCGTTCGCCAGGTGGCGTTTGCAAGCCGAGCCCCTGGAGGAGGCGACATTTTCGTTCGATCCGCTGGACCGCGGCATCTTTCTTCACGCGGCGCTTGCCTGCGTATGGCAGGAGATCAAGACGTTTGCTGCGCTCCGGTCCATGAGTCCATCTGAGCTTGCTGCCGCGATCGATCGGGCCGTCGATCAAGCGGTTGGTTCGGATCGAGTGGCGACTGTTTTTCGCGAGCAGCTTCGACTTGCGGAGCGCCAACGGCTCAAAGCGATTCTGGAAGCCTGGCTTACGATCGAAACAAATCGCACGGTGGATTTCACTGTTGAAACCACGGAGCACCAATCGCACTATGAACTGGGCCCGCTGCGGCTCCGGCTGCGTCTTGATCGCATCGATAGGTTGAAGGACGGCCGTCTTGTGCTGATCGATTACAAGAGCGGCGAGCCCAAAGCGAAAAGCCTCGACGGAGATCGCCCCAGCGAGCCGCAATTGCTTGTCTACGCAGCCTCGCTCGGGTCGGCGGTGGATGCTCTCTATTTCGCGAAGCTGAAACCCCGGCAAGAGGGGGCCGTTGGCTACGGCAGACAGGCTCATTTCGGCCGCAAGAACGAGGTGCCCGAGGAAGATTGGGCCAACTGCCTCAAGGAGTGGAAGAATACCGTGGAGAAGCTCGGACGCGAATTCGTGCAAGGCTACGCGGCGGTCGACCCGCAGGCGAAGGCTTGCGACTGGTGCAGCATCAAACCGGTGTGTCGAGTTCGCGAAGCCCGAGAGTTTGAAACGACGGAGGAAGGCGAATAGATGAGCGGCGATCAGGATGTTCGCCACCGGGCGCTGACCCCAGACCAGTCGTTTCTTGTCGAGGCGCCGGCCGGCTCCGGCAAAACGGAGCTGTTGATCCAGCGCTATCTGCGGTTGCTGGCGGTAGTGAAACGCCCTGAATCCGTGGTTGCGATGACATTTACTCGCAAAGCCGCCGCTGAAATGAAGGAACGGGTGCTGCAGGCGTTGCTTTCCGCCACCGCCGGAAAACCGGTCGAATCCGGCTATGCTCAGTTAACGCGCGGTCTGGCGAATGCGGTGCTTGACCAGGATCGCCTCCACGACTGGCGTCTACTCGAAGACGCCAGCCGATTGCAGATTCAAACCATCGATTCGCTTTGCGCGATGCTGACGCGCCAAATGCCGCTGCTCGCGGGATTCGGCAGTCCTCCCGAAGTGATTGAGCACGCCGAACATTTGTATCGCCTCGCCGCGCGCCGCGCCATCGTACGACTCGCCGAAACAAGCGATCTCCAGCCGATCTTTCGTGACGCTGCCGTGCATTTCGACGGGAATTTGATCCGGTTCGAAGAGCAGATAGCAAACATGCTCGCGAAGCGCGATCAGTGGACTCGGGCTCTCGAAACGAGAGATTCGGCGAGCCTTCGCGCGGAGATTGAGGCGACGTTGCGCGAATGCATGGAAGATCGGCTGAAACGAGCATGGGACTTGTGGCCGAAGCAGATTCCCGGTAAGCCACCGGCTTCGCTGGAAGTACTCGGCCAGTGGTGCGCCCTGGCAGAAGAGTTTCTGTTGAAAGGCAAAGCAGAAGCGCGGAAGAAGCCGCACGGCGGGATTCTGGAAGGGCTTCCTGAATTCTGCAAGGCGCTGCACGAGGCACGCTTGCAGCCGCCCGAGCGGCTTTCTGAGGAACAATGCAAGCTAATTGCCGATTTCTCCACTATTCTCCGTGTCGCCCTCTATGAACTCGAGGACGTCTTTCGCGAACGGGCGCAAGTGGACTTCACGCGCATTACCCAGGCGGCTGTCGCGGCGCTCGGCTCGCCCGATCGTCCAACGGACCTCGCTTACCGGCTTGACTATCGAATTGAACACTTGCTAGTCGACGAGTTCCAGGACACTTCGCTCGTGCAATATGAACTGCTCGACCGGCTCACGGCGCAGTGGTCCCTCGGCGATGGCCGCACTCTGTTTGCCGTCGGTGATCCGATGCAGTCGATTTATCGCTTTCGCGACGCCGAGGTGAGCCTGTTTATGCGCGCCGGGGAGCGCCGCATGATCGGAAGCGTTCCTGTCGAACCGCTTCGGCTAACTTCGAACTTTCGCTCTCAACGGGCAATCGTCCAGTGGATTAATGAAACATTCCGGGAGGTAATGCCGGCGGAAGATAATGCCGCATATGGCGATGTCGCGCTACGGGAGGCATTCGCTGCAAGGTGTACGTCCGGTCCCGCTCCCGTGCTGCATGCATTTATCGACGACGATGGCACACGGGAAGCGGCGCGTGTTGTCGAGCTTGCTCGTGAAGCCTTAAAACAGGGAAGCGCCGCGATTCTTGTTCGTACGCGCCCGCAATTGCGCGCCATTTTGCCGGCGCTGCGGGAAGCGCAAGTTCCTTACGAAGCCATCGATATCGACGCTCTTACCGACGAGCAGCATACACTCGACTTGCTTGCTCTGACGCGCGCCATCCATCACCGTAGCGATCGCCTTTCGTGGCTTGCCTGCTTGCGTGCTCCGTGGTGTGGGCTGACGCTCTCCGATCTATTGCAACTTGCGGGTGACGCGCCGAAAGAATGTATTTTCGACCTACTTTCCGATCTTAAACGTGTCGCGCGGCTTTCCATCGATGGCCGTTCGCGGGCGGCGCGTTTCCAGAAAACAATTGCGAACGCCTTACTTGCATTCGGCCGCTATCCGGTTCGCGAAGTGGTCGAGGCGGCTTGGGTGGCTCTCGGCGGGCCGGCGGCGCTTGCCTCTGAAAATCAGCGCCAGGATGCGCAAAACTTTTTTGACCTTCTCGACGAATTCGGCCCGAGCGGCATGATTCAGGATTTCGGCGCACTCGAAGAACGGCTGCGGTTTCTGTTCGCGAAGCCGCACGTTCATGCCGGACAGCTTGTTCAAGTGATGACCATCCATGCCGCGAAAGGGCTGGAGTTTGACACCGTCATTGTGCCGCAACTGCATGCGGGCGCGCGCAGCGGCGAGTCGGAACTTCTTGTGTGGACGGAGCGCCTTCGTGCGGATGGCTCGGAGGGCCTGTTAATCGCCGGTTTGCCACGGACGGGCGATAAAGATCCGTTCTACCGGTTTGTGGGCCGCGAATTACAGATAAAAGAGTCGGCTGAAAATAAACGCCTTCTTTACGTAGCGTCAACACGCGCCAAGGAGCAGCTTCATCTACTCGGTTGCGTGGCAAGTAACAGCAAGCAGGACGGCTATAAGAAACCAAGCCGTTGCTTTCTGAGCATGCTCTGGCATGTAGCCGAGCCGGTGTTCGACAAGGCGTGGAGCCGTTTTGTCCAGGAACACCTGCGGCAGCGGACTCTGCCTCTAACCGCAACCCCTCAAACCACGCTACGCCGCCTCCCGGAACACTGGATTCTACCGATACCCGAGCCTGCGGCGCCTTGGCGGCCGCCATTCCACAGAGAGGTCCCATCGGAGCGTGAGATCACCTATGAGTGGGTGAGCGACACCGGCCGGCACGTTGGCACGGTGGTCCATGACTTCTTGCGGCGCATCGCGGAAGAGGGTGTTGCTCACTGGACCAGCAGCCGTGTTGACTCGCACGCGCACTTCGTCACGGATGAATTACGGCGGATGGGTGTGGCCCGAAGCGAACTGGCCGCCGCGACGGATCGAGCGGTTTCATCCCTCAAACACATTCTCAGTAGCGAGCGCGGGCGCTGGATACTTTCCCCGCACAATCGCGCCGAGTGCGAATGGGCGTTGACAGGCATTGTCGGCGACCGCCTCGAAGCCGGGCGCATCGACCGCACATTTATTGACGAGACCGGCCGCCGTTGGATCGTCGATTACAAGACAGGCGCGCACGAAGGAGCGGATCGCGAGTCGTTCCTTCGTCAGGAACAGCGGCGCTATCGCCCTCAGCTCGAAACCTATGCGTCGCTGTTGCAGCAAGCAGGCGAATCCACGGTTTCGGTGGGGTTGTATTTTCCGTTGCTCGACGAATGGATTGCCTGGGAAGTTCCGGCCGGCCAGTCTGTCGCAGAGCCAGTTGAAGTTCCATAACTATCCACAGCCATTTGTTCCGCCGTGCCGAAGCCGCCGTTTTTGCCAGAACAGAAGTGATGGCTCCCAGCACCGCTCCCAGTGATACGGCCAGCCATGGAGAAATCACCCGGCTGCCCGGGAGCAGGAATAGCAAACCGGCAATCAGGCATGCGGTTCCGGCTAATCCGAAGTGTATGGCCCGGGAGCGTCTGAGGATGGCTAAAAACAACAGCGCCGCCGACGCCAGCAGAATGAGCCCGGGAGTAGTCGGCCTCTGCTGCGCCAGCAACCAACCGCTGCCCAAGAGGAGCGCGCCGCCGCATGCGCCCGGCCAAACGCCGCCCGGCGCGCAAAACTCACGATAGACAAGCAACAATCCGGCGCTCGCGGCAATCGACAATAAGTTCGGATCGAGCAAAATGAATCTTTACCAGTTGCTTGGTTGCAACGCCCCGAGTTGTGGCGGACTGGCATTCCGCGCCCGCAGGCCCGTTAAAATCTCGCCGAGGTATCTACCAGAGTCGTCTCGCTTTGCGGCAGCTTTACTGGCAATTCGAACCAAAATGTCGATCCTGAGATTGTCGCGTTATTGTAAGTTCCGATCTGGCCGCCCATCAACTCGACAAGCTGTTTGCTGATCGTTAATCCCAGTCCAGTTCCGCCGAAGCGGCGCCTTGTCGAGCCGTCCGCCTGAACGAACGCCTCGAAGATTCGTTCACGCGCCGCTTCGGAGACGCCAATCCCCGAATCGATCACCTCGCATCGCAGCCGTTCCACATCGTTCAGGTATAACAAGCGGACCTGCACCCCTCCGGACGACGTAAATTTGATCGCATTGGCGATCAAATTCGTAAAGATCTGCCGTATCCGAACGCTGTCTCCGATGACCTCGGAGGGTACGGAGTCATCGATCTCAATGCGAAGCTCCAAAGCCTTCGCGGCGGCCCGCAAACGCAGCATTTTCACGACGGCGAGCAGGCTATCACGAACGTCGAATGGCTCTTCGGTGAGCGAAATGTGGCCCGACTCGATCTGCGACACGTCGAGAATGTCGTTGATAATCGTGAGCAGATCGTTTGCGCACTGGTTCACCGCTTCGGCGTATTCCCGCTGATCGGCCGTTAGCTTCGTTTCGAGCAGCAGATTAATCATGCCCATGATGCCGTTCATGGGCGTCCGCAATTCGTGCGACGTATTGGCGAGGAATTGTTCTTTGAGCTGCGTCGCTTCCCGCGCCAGTTGCAACGCCCCGCTCAATTCCTCATTCTTGCGTTGCAGTTCCAGCGAACTCTCTTCGAGCCGCTGCTGCGCCTGTTTGCGATCGGTAACGTCGCGTCCAATCCCCTGAATGGCGACCGGCTGTCCCCGCCGATAGAGAATGCGGGTGCTGACCTCCAGGTAACGCCGGTTCCCGAATTTAGAAACAATCGGCAGCTCATAATGTTGCGTGGCGCTGCCGCCGAGGTGCGCGCGGATGAAATCGTGAATCAACGCCCGCGCTTCCGGCGAAATCAACTGATCGAAGTTGTGTCCCAGCACCTCGGAGCGCGAATAACCGGTCAGATATTCGGCCGCGCGGTTAACGGCGATTATCTTGCCTTTCAGATCGTGCAGGAAAATGACATCGTTTGCGTTCTCAAATAGTTCGCGATATCGTTCCTCACTCGATTTGAGTGCTTCCTCGGCCATGTAGCGGCCGGTTTCATCGAGCAATAGAACGATCCGCGCATCGTGTCCTCCGGTTTCGAACGAGAACGAGACCATGCTGACCATCAATTGTTGCCCGGTGGCCGAGCAGTGGGCGAAGGGACCCATTGAGTTGACGGAGCGCCGCAGTTGCGTTGCGAGATCGTGGCGTCGCCGCTGCTCGTCCGCAGAAAAAAGATCGAGTAGATTCAGCCCGCGCATCTGCTCCGGCGTATATCCATAGAGCGCCAGGGCGCTTTCGTTTGCATCGAGCACTTGCAGCGATGGGACCGCGAATGCCACCGCCGGCATGGGGTTCTCCGCGAACACGCGTTTGTAGCGGTTGAGGCGCTGGTTTGCACTCGAGAGCGCGGTTTCCAGTTCTGCGATCCGCGCCTTCAGCCGGATCTCCTCCGGGACTGAATCGAGGCCTAGCCTATCCGGTGCTGAAGCCATTACACGTATGTCCTACCAGTCTAAATCGAAACGAACCGAAAGTGCGAGAAAGCCGGGAAAGCGACTATTCCCATGTCCGAACCAGCGTGGCGAGTCGCACGAGCGCCCGGAGCCAGGCAATGCTGCCCGCCGATGCTACAGTGAGGGGTTTAGCATGTCCGCACTACCCACGAATGCCGGCGAGGAATTCCTTCGGCTCGTAGAAATAATGGCTCGGCTGCGTGCCCCCGGCGGTTGCCCGTGGGATCACAAGCAAACCTTCGACAGCATCAAATCCTATCTTCTCGAAGAAACCTATGAAGTGATGGACGCCATCGACCGCCGAGACTGGCCGGAACTGATGGACGAGCTTGGCGACATCCTGCTGCAGCCGGTGTTTTTCGCGCAGATGGCTTCCGAGGAAGGTCTTTTTAACATTGCGGATGCCCTACACGCTATTAACCAGAAGCTGATCCGGCGCCATCCTCACGTTTTCGGCGACGCCACCGCGAACACGGCCGAAGATGTGAAGCTTCACTGGGACGAAATCAAGCAGCAGGAAAAGGCCGAAAAGGGCGTGGAGAAACCCGGTGCATCCGTGCTCGATGCGGTGCCACGCTCCCTTCCTGCGCTGGTTGAAGCTCTCAAAATTTCGAAAAAGGCTGCCGGGCTTGGTTTCGAATGGCCGGACGTTGGCGGTGTTCTCGATAAACTCCAGGAAGAATCCCGCGAACTTGCCGAAGCCAGGGAGGCTCGCGACCAGTCTTCAATCGAGCATGAAATCGGCGACTTGTTATTCACTCTCACGAATCTCGCCCGCTTCCTCAAAGTAGATCCGGAGCAGGCCCTTCGCAAAACCAACGCCCGGTTTCGGCAGCGTTTCCGGCACATCGAGCAGAGTGTCGGAGCATCCGGCGGCACGCTTCCGGAAACACCGCTCGAACGGCTGGAGGAACTGTGGCAGGAAGCGAAGCGCGCCGCTGCTCCGGCGTCCCCAGCGGGAAACGGCAATGGTTGAAATCCGTAAGTTGGGAAAACACGCCGAATTCGCCGAAGCAGTGAGGCTACAGCAGGAGATATGGGGCTTCGCGGATATCGAATTGCTGCCGCTGCGGCTATTCGTCGTCGCGGACAAGATCGGTGGCCAGGTTCTAGGGGCGTTCGATGGGGCGCGCATGGTTGCATTTTGCCTCGCCATTCCAGGGCTAAAGCCGGGCGGAAAATATTATCTGCATAGCCACATGCTCGGCGTGCTGCCCGCCTATAGAAATAGCGGACTCGGGCGCCAGATGAAGCTCAAGCAGCGGGACGAAGCGACGGTTCGTGGCATCGAGCTGATCGAGTGGACCTTCGATCCACTCGAATTGAAGAACGCGTACTTCAATATCGAAAGGCTGGGCGCCATTGTGCGCCGCTTTGTCCACAACCAGTACGGCACAACCAGCAGCCATCTGCACACGGGGCTTCCGACGGACCGCTGCACGGCTGAATGGTGGATACAATCTCCACGCGTCGAAGCAGCCTGCGCCGGGCAGCCCTTTGAACGCGGCGCGATTGTCGAAAGAATCGAGATCCCCGCCGGGATTGCGGACCTTCGACGGTCCGATCCGGCGAAAGCGCGCGATATCCAGGCCGGCGTCGCAATGAAATTCGATAACTATTTTGCCGATGGACTGGTTGTCGTCGGATTTGAAAAGAACGAGGCGGTCGGAATCTACCTCCTGGGGCAATGGGAATCAAACTAGAGCGTGTCATCCTGCGGCATCTCAAAATGCCGCTCGTTCACTTTTTTGAAACCAGTTTCAGCCGTACATACGAGCGCGACATCATTCTGGTGGAAGCGGTGGCGGATGGCGTTTCCGGTTGGGGCGAAGTCACCGCCGGGGAAAATCCTTACTACAACGAGGAATGGACCGGGTCCATCTGGCCGCTGCTCATCGATTATGTCGTTCCGCGGATCGTTAACGCCAGTCTCGATTCGGCTTCGGACGTTTACCCGCGTCTCGCGCATATTCGCGGGCACTACATGACACGCGGTGGAATGGAAGCGGCTGTTTGGGACCTGCAGGCCCGCCTGCATGGAAACCCGCTATGGAAAGAGATCGGCGGCGGAGCGCGCCGGGAGATCCCTTGCGGAGTCTCGATCGGTATCCAGGATAGCGTCGGGCAATTGCTCGAAAAGATTCGGACGGAACTCGATGCCGGGTATCAACGGATCAAGATGAAGATCAAGCCCGGCTGGGATGTCGAAGTGATTCGCGAAGTTCGCAAAGCATTTCCCGGCATTCTCCTGATGGCGGATGCGAATTCGGCATACACGCTGAAGGACACAAGCCGCCTGAAACAGCTCGATGAATTTGGCCTGATGATGATCGAGCAGCCGCTTGCTCACGACGACATCATCGACCATGCCGAGTTGCAGGCCGCGCTCGAAACGCCCATCTGCCTCGATGAGTGCATCCGGTCCGCGCATCATGCGGAGCAGGCCATCCGGCTGAAAGCGGGACGTATCGTCAATATCAAACTCGGTCGCGTCGGAGGCTTTGCGGAAGCGAAACGCGTTCACGACGTTTGCCAGGCGAACGGCATTCCGGTCTGGTGTGGGGGCATGCTCGAAAGCGGCATTGGCCGTGCACACAACATAGCGCTTTCGACGCTCCCTGATTTCGTCCTGCCTGGCGATGTTTCCGCCAGCAAACGTTATTGGAAGCAGGACATCGTCGCGCCTCCGGTCGAGGTGAGCCCGCGCGGGACAATCGCCATAAGCGACCGGCCCGGCTTCGGTTACGATCTCGATCGCGATCTGTTGGAGCGGCTGACCGTCCGCAGCAAAATCCTTTCTCGCGATGTTCTTTCGTAAGATTGATAGGAGCGTCAAAACGGCCATGCCACAGTCGGGAGCGCAAGAACACGGGAAGACCAGGGGACGCGAGGAGTATCTCCATCGCCTCCGCGAATCGCTGAGTCGGCTTGAAAGCAGATATGGGCTCGAATTGGGCGGCGCCGGGGGTATCGGCCTGACGGCGGAAGCCCGGCGGCTACAATTGCCTCAGCCATTGCTGAACAATCAAACGATTGTGATCCCATGCCAGGCGGAACTGCAGGATCTCGGCCTTGTCGATCCCTGTCTGATCGTTCCGTCAAATTGGCCGGTGGAACTGCTGCCTACCCACAAGCAACTCGCCGTCGGCGGCCAGGTCCGCTCCATCGCGCGGAGCGCCTACTCGCTTCCGAAATACGTGATGGATGCCGCCTGGCGCAGCACTCAGGTCTGGCAAGGGTCGCTAATGCCCGTGCTCGTCCTCATCGATGGCGATGAGAAATACCTGGTGCGCGCCAATAGCTGGTTTTTCCGGCTTGGCGAGTTTCGGGGGCACGACATCGATCCATCTTATGTCAATGAGCCGGACGAGCGGGATTTGAAACGAGGAGCCTATCTCTGGGGTGATGATCTCAGTTTGGAAATCACCTTGGTGGTGGGCAAGTTCTGAACTGGCCTCTGGTGAAGTAGGGCCTTGCACTACGGCGTTCCCAACAACAGGTAAGTTAACTCCAGTGGCATTGGCCCGGTAAGCAAGCCATGGCGCGCGCACTCTCGCGTGCCGCAGCGAGACTTTTCTCGGCGCTTGCACTCGACCACGGATACTGCTTCGGGACCTTGACCGCTGTGCCCACGCAAATCCCGCAATTTTCGACCGAACGGATGTTTTCCGCGCGGTCTTGTGCTGGAAGCGTAAGTGTTTGAAATTACACAAGTCTTACAAAACCTCGACTGAATCCTCGCTAACTTTAGGTGTGGACCTAATCGCAAAAGAACGAGTGAATACCGACGTCGTCGAGATTGTCAATACGGAAAGATTGAACTGGATTACCACGCTGGTTCTGGTGATCCTGCATATCGGCGCCATTGCGGCGCTCTTCATGTTTAGCTGGAGCGCGCTCGCCGTAGCGCTGGTTTTGTACTGGGTGGCGACTGGTTTTGGCATCAGCCTGGGATATCACCGGCTGCACACGCATCGCTCATATAAAGTACCGAAGTGGCTCGAATACTTCTTCGCGATTTGCGGAACGCTGACGCTCGAAGGCGGTCCCATCTTCTGGGTGGCGGTCCACCGGATTCACCATCAGAAGTCCGATAAGGCTGGCGATCCCCACTCGCCGCGCGATGGCGCATGGTGGGCGCACGTTGGCTGGATTCTGCTCGGCGAAACCAAGCACAACAACACACGCATGATGAGCAAGTATGCGCCCGACTTGGCCAAAGATCGGTTTTACGTCTGGTTGAATAACTACCATTGGCTCCCGATCGTAGTGCTCGCGGCGGCGCTTTGGGCCGTTGGCGGACTTCCGATGATGCTCTGGGGCGTTTGCCTTCGTGTTGTCTTCGGCCTCCACGCGACGTGGCTGGTGAACTCCGCGACGCACATGTGGGGATCCCGCCGCTTCGCCACACGCGACGATTCGCGCAATAACTGGTGGGTTGCCCTCATCACCTTTGGAGAAGGCTGGCACAACAACCACCACGCGCATCCGACTTCCGCGCGTCACGGTCTCGCCTGGTATGAGTTCGATCCGTCCTGGATACAAATCAAAATCATGAAGCTCTTCGGTATCGCGAAATCGATTCACGTCGCGAAACTGGACAGCCGCATTGCCGAGCGCGAAGCCGCTTAGCCGTTCGCGGATTTCAGCCCTGAACTTGCGGTTGCACTGACACGCCCGGCATCCAGACGAAGCCAAATGACCAACGCATTATCCAAGAAGACACTACTCTGGAAGACGGTAAAGTTGCGCGCAAGGCGTATAGTTACTCTGTCGATAACTTTAACAACCAAACGGATATCTACGAATATGATTGGGGGCAAGGCGCTCCAGGCAGCCTGATTCGCCATACTTCGACATCATATGTAACGGCGCCGGCTTATACAAATGCGTCAGTTCATCTGCTCCGCCTGCCATCGCAGGTAACGACATATTCGGGATCGTCCACGCTCGCGTCGCTGACGTACTATGGCTACGATGAGACGTCGCTTGGCGACGACCCCGGCATTGTGGGCCATGACGGAGCGTTTGGAACCGGTTACACGGTGCGTGGAAATCTCACCACGAAAATGGAGTACATCAGTACGTCCAACTCGTATAGTGTGACGAAGTACACCTACGACATTGCCGGCAATGCCCTGTCGATCGCCGACCCGGACGGGCATGCGCCGGCGCGGCTCACGTATAACGATACCTGCAACCGGTACTGGAAGCCGCTGACAGTCGCCAACTCCTTGGGCCAAAGCACGACATTGGGATATGACTACGGAACGAATTGCAGCAACGGAACGGGGAATCTGACGTTCTCGATCGATCCGAATGGCGTGACGACGGCCTACAAATACGACGATCAGTTGGATCGCGTCACCCAGATCCGCCGGGCGGCGGATACCGCTGCGGAGAGCCAGACCAACATCGTGTATGACAGCGTGACAGATGTAAGCGTCTATCGGGATCAGGCGGCCAAAAATGACAGAAAGCTGCACAGCGAGACGCTTTATGATGGGTTTGGGCGGCCGAGCGAGTCCCGGCAATACGAAAATTCCGGGACCTATATTTCAACGAAGAGCACGTATGACTCGCTCGGACACTTAGCGACGTCAACGAATCCATCGCGAATGACAAATGGACAAAGCGACGGACTCGGCTACTCCACAACCACCGGCTATGACGCGCTCGGCCGCGTCGTAAGCGTGAAGACGGCCGACGGCTCGACAACTGTGACCTCCTATACGGGAAACCAGACCACCGTAACGGACCCGGCTGGAAAGAAGCGCCAGTATACAAATGACGCGCTCGGGCGGCTCACGAAAGTAGTCGAAGATCCCGATGGTTTGAAGTACAAGACGAGCTACGAATACGATGCGCTCGATGATCTCACGAAGGTGACGCAGGGAGATCCGGCTACCACCCCGGAATATGAGACCAGAACCTTCGGTTACGACACATTGCGGCGGCTGACGTCGAGCACCCAGCCTGAATCGGGCATCACTCAGTATGCTTATGACGCTGATGGAAACCTTACCAGCAAGATCGATTCCCGGAATGTCACGACGACTTATACCTACGATGCGCTGAACAGGCTTACAAAGAAGCAATATAGCGATGGCACGCCGACGGTCGATTTGGCTTACGACGCTCCGTCGTCGACGGCTCCCAACGGAATTGGCCGGCTGTGGAGCGTGGCGAACGCGAACGCGACGACTTGGACCTATTACGACGAACGGGGGAACGTGGCGTCCAGCGCCCAGGCGACACTGGGCCAGACATATGCCACGGTGTACGCGTACGATCTGGCGGATTCACTCATTTCCGAAGCGTATCCCTCCGGCCGCGTTATCAACACGGCATACGACCAAGCGGAGCGGCCCTCGACGGTATCCGGCACGCTCGGTGTGGCGGCGAAGAATTATGCTACCGGGATCGCCTATGCGCCACATGGCGCGATGAGATTGTACGGCTTCGGCAATAATATCTGGCATGCTGTGAACTTTAACAGCCGGATGCAGCCGTATCAGATTTGGGACGTGATCGACAACGATCCAGATAAGATTCTCCGCTCCCAGTGCCTTTATTGGGGGAGCACACGAGATCCGCAGGGTGGTTGCCCGGCGCCAAACGATTCGGATAATAACGGAAACCTCATGGAAAGCACGTTTGGTTATGGCGCGGGCGGAAGCACGACTTCGCCAACATTCGACGAAACCTACAGATATGACGGCGTCAATCGCCTGATCAGCGTGGAGAACGGCGACCTGTGGTCGCGGCATTTCGCGTACGATCAGTACAGCAACATGTGGCTGTGCGGATGGCCGGGGATTGCGGCGAACGGTTCTGCGCCGGCGGCGAACTACTGCTCGCAGACGCCGTCGGGCATTTTCAATACGGCGAATCGAATCGGCACGGGTTCTTACGACGCGGCGGGCAATCAGTTGACGGTGGCGGGCAGCAATCTTACGTACGATGCGGAGAACCGGATTACGAAGGCGTTGCAGCCCGGCATCGGGTACGTGGATTATGGCTATGACGGAAACGGGCGGCGGGTATTTAAGAGCAACTCGTATGGCTCGCAAACCATCTACGTGTACGATGCGGAAGGAAAGCTAGTCGCCGAATATTCGCTGGGCGTCGGTACCGTGTCCCCGTGCCAGACGTGCTATCTGAGCCTCGATCATCTGGGCAGCACACGGCTGGTTACAGACCAGGGCGGCAACACCGTTTCCCGACACGATTACATTCCGTTTGGCGAGGAGATCCAGGCCAATAGCGGCGGACGCGACGGCACGTTCGGAACTCAGGATTTCGTGAACCAGAAGTTTACCGGCAAGGAACGGGATCAGGAAACGGGGCTCGATTACTTCGGCGCGCGGTACTATGGCAGCGCGCTGGGACGGTTCACCAGCCCCGATGAGTTCAAGGGCGGCTTCGACAATTTAGACGGGCAACCGGCGTTTAGCCCTGGACCGATTGGCTACGCGGACCTGAGTGATCCGCAGACGTTGAACAAATACGTCTATACACGGAACAATCCGCTGCGGTACATCGATCCAGACGGGCACGATTTCCTGGATTATCTCTCGGGTGTTGCCAACGCGCTTGTTAGCGACAATGCTCTCGGTGCTGGCCGATCAAACGGCGGCAACGAAGACTTTCGATTGGGCCAAGTGGTCGGTGACTCGGTAGCCACTATCACAGGATCTCTCGAAGCTTTGGGGGGTGGCGGGGAGGCTGTCGTTACTTCGCCGGCAGCCCTAACCGGGGTTGGTGCTCTTGTCCCAGCAGCAGGCGCCGCAGTAGCAGCGCATGGCGCGACAACCGTGGCTGTCGCTGGCGGTCATCTTGTCGCGGCGGCTGTCAAAGCATCTGACGCTCCAGGTACCAGTGCCTCGGGTCAAGCCACCGATCAATACGGGAACAAACTCGGACCCAGTGGCAAGCCGATGGTTCACGAAACTAACAGCAACACCCGCGAAGGTGCCAAGAACAAAGCGCTGAGTGAAGGGTCCGGTGCGGTTGAACACTCTAATCCGACCGTAGGTAAGCCGCACTTCCATCCGACGGATGCAGAAGGTAATAAAAAGCCGACGAGTACTCATCACAACTACCCGGACAATTAATGCAGAAGATCTGGATACTTGTCGTCGAAGTTCTGGTCGAGCCTGGCGATCTGCCGTCGGGTTCGACAAGAGCTTTCACCACGGTCACGACTTGGGCGACGTCCGCTGAAGAAGCGCGAGAGAAGCTCTCGCAGTATCTGGGCACGTTTAACTGGAAGCTACTGGACATGGAGCAAGCACGTGCTCATTCTGATTCCGTAACGTACCAGGAAAGTATTGCCGACATGATCGAGAGAACCAGGAACAATCCCCAGGCGATCATCTTAGGAGAGTTCCACACCTACAAGCCGGATTAGACAAAAATCCGAACGGTGCCTTCGGCACCGGCTTGACTAGTGACACGTCACCCCTGGGGAGGTTGCTGTACAGGAACTTCGGTTCCCGTAGAGGAACCGCCTGAAAACAAGAATTCAGGGGACGGAGCACTCATTCTACTGATTCTGTAGATCGTAGTGGTGGATAGTGGCGGGTGGGCGCGGTACTTCGCCTATGATCAATACAGCAACATGTGGCTGTGCGGATCGCCGGGCATCGCGCCAAACGGTTCTGCGCCGGCGGCGAACTACTGCTCGCAGACGCCGTCGGGCATTTTCAATACGGCGAATCGAATCGGCACGGGTTCTTACGATGCGGCGGGCAACCAGTTGACGGTGGCGGGCAGCATTTCACCTACGATGCGGAGAACCGGATTACGAAGGCGTTGCAGCCCGGCATCGGGTACGTGGATTATGGCTACGACGGAAACGGCCGGCGGGTGTTTAAGAGCAACTCGTATGGCTCGCGAACCATCTACGTGTACGATGCGGAAGGAAAGCTAGTCGTGGAATATTCGCTGGGCGTCGGTTCCGTCTCGCCGTGCCAGACGTGCTATCTGAGCCTCGATCATCTGGGCAGCACACGGCTGGTGACCGATCA
The DNA here is from genome assembly GCA_000381625.1 of Bryobacterales bacterium KBS 96. Classification (GTDB taxonomy): domain Bacteria; phylum Acidobacteriota; class Terriglobia; order Bryobacterales; family Bryobacteraceae; genus KBS-96. The sequence continues at coordinate 986,763 of KB906767.1, read as the reverse complement.
GGCGGGCAACACCGTTTCCCGCCACGATTACACTCCGTTCGGCGAAGAAATACAGGCCAATAGCGGCGGCCGCGACGGTACTTTCGGAACTCAGGATTTCGTGAACCAGAAGTTTACCGGCAAGGAAAGAGATCAGGAAACGGGGCTCGATTACTTCGGCGCGCGGTACTATGGCAGCGCGCTGGGACGGTTCACGAGCGTCGACCCGGGGAATGCAAGCAGCAGTGCTCTGGACCCCAGAGCTGGAATATGTATGCGTACGCTCGCAACAATCCCTTGCTGTACACCGATCCAGACGGACGAGACTACAACGTCTGTGATGTTCAAGGACAGAATTGCCGTAGTTTCGATGACCAGACCTGGGCCAATTTCCGGGACACCAACGGAATCCAGCAGGCCGGTAACGGCGATCTTTCAGTCACGAATGATAACGGAAGCCAAACATCGATTGGAAACGCTGAATATTACGACCCGACCGCCGGCAACGCTGTAGCATTCTTAAACTGGAGCATCGGTACGCTCGCGCTTAACTATGCGGCTGGTGCTGGAGAGGCGGCAATCGGCATTGCTGCAGACGCCTTGGCGTTCACACGAGCGGGGCGCCTGGCTGCAGGATCAACTACCGCTGCTAAGCAGCACGAACCGTCTCTGGTTCTAAGCAGGCGGTGAAGGCGGGTCTGGATAGCCTGGGTCTGAAGCCCGCCCAGGCTGCTAACGTGGCGAGAGCCCTGGACCGAGCCGGAAACAGTGCAACGGTTACAGTCGAAACTCTAGCAGATGGGTCTGTCCGAGTTACAACAAGCGTTCCGGGCCGGGCCGGAGGACTCGCAAACTATTCCAAAGTGATCGACGCCAGTGGACAGACGGTACCAGGATCTGTGGTGCAGAGTGCGTACGATCCTGCCGGCAATCTGGTTCATTATGACCCAAAGTTCTAAAGAGCGGAGAGGCATGCGTCCGGGAGAGCGTGAAACGCTGGCGAGGTTTGCGCAACTGAAGATTCCCCTAGGGGAGCTTCGTGCTCGACTTGGCGACATGCTGGAGATAGATTTCGGCCCAACCGAACGCAGATTGACGTCTTATTTTCTACTCCCTAATCCTGGGATTCGCATCGGGATGGAACATATCACGAACGCGCTGAACAAACACTGGAGCGGCGAGATTACGGATCAAGAGTTGAATGACTGGGCGACAATGCTGCTCCTGAACGAAGCCTACGAATGGTCCGGCCCAGATGAGGACGAAATCGCTGAGATGTTGAACGAGCTAAGCATGAGGAAAGCTTCGGAGAAAGGTGAGGCCGAGTAGTTGGCACGGCACGTTCTAGGAATTCCCTAGGAATTCCGGATAATTCCGGGTCCAGAGCACGCATTGCACTGATTCTGTAGATCGCAGTGGTGGACAACGGCGCTCCAGCAGCCGCCTTCATCTCTCTCGTACTAGCGCCCGGCAACGCCTCTCGGCCAATCTATCTGCCGCCAGTTTCTGATAACCCCATTCACCGCTTTTTTCTCTTGGGGAACTTCGGGGATGGAGAGATATGGTACGAAGTGAACCATTTCAGAGTAGCCCGAGAATAATCCGGGGAGATAACGCAGGAAGATACTGGAATAGCGCACTCATTCTATATAGTGATTTTCGTAGCCCGGCGCACCAGCAACAGCAACGATAGCTCGGGGCACTCTATCTCGCGTCGCCAATTTCTGGCAATCCGGTCGAGGATGCCCGCTTTCTAGTTGAAACGCGCGACGGAATTTCCTCCTGATCATGCCACAGTGGCGTGACGAAGAGGGAGACCTTTGATGACCGCGAGCTCCAATTCTTTGACGAGGATGGGAATCTCACGATAACCATGCACTCGATTCCATCTGGACTCTGCCCATAACAAGCCGCTGGCAACCCAGCGGAGATGTTGATCGCCGCCCTGCCAGCGCTTCACATTGCGGCACACGGTCTCCACGATGGAGAAGGCAGATTCGATCGGGTTGGTGCTCGCCAAGCTGGTCCGTAGTCGCGGCGCACACGCAAGCGGTGAACCGTGAGGGTGTCTTCCAGACCTTCTTCCAGACTTCGGGCAGCGCTCGGATTCAAAGCCATCAATTCTCGGAGGAGACGCAGCAACGCTCGTCGGGCATCGATATACTCGCGCGTCCCGTAAGCACTGAGCAGCTTTTGCCGGACGTGCGCCTGGTGCTCCTCGGTGAGGTGATCGACCACGTTTCGGACCTTGTGGACTTGACAACGTTGGATGAACCCTGCCTTCCCAGCGGTCCGCCGGACCGCGGCCGAGAGCGCCTTGCCACCATCTAAGACATACAGCCGTGGAACTTCGAAATCCACGCCTCGCTCCCGCAACTCGTCCAATAGCTGCTTCACCACCGTGGTGTTCTCGGTGGCGCCTTGCCGCAGCCCCAACACCAGCTTTTGGCCGTGCACCGTGATGCCTAACACGGTGATCAACTGTTGGTCGTCAAAGTTCGTTCCGTCGATCATCATCGCGCAGAACGCATATTCGCGGAGCGGTCGCGCCAGCAATTTGTCCAAACGTTCCCGGCTGGCCTCAATAAAGTGCTCGCTGATGGTGGACTTCTGGATCCCATACGCCTGTTCTAATTCTTTGACCACGGCGTTGTACCGGCGGGTCGTGATCCCGTGCATCATCTTTTGCCATACCGACTCCTCCATCAGCGAGGCGCGCTGCAGCAACTCGTAGCTGCCCAGCGGCACTTCTCGTTTTCTGGTGTCGCGCACTCGCGGCCTCTGCAGCGGAATCTTCTGCCCACCCACCAGGCAATAGCCAGGTTCACTGCCCCAGCGATTGTTCATCCGCGCCGCGTTGGCTCGGTTCTTCTCTCCCACCAATGCCGTCACTTCGTGTCCCATCACGCTTTCGGCCAGCTTGGTGAAAGCGGCCATCGCCACGTTCATCAATCCACGCTGGATCAGATCAAGAACCTCTTTGAGTGGAATCACCAGTTGGATCGGTTGGTTCTCTTCGGCAGCGAACTGACGGAATTTCTGTACCGCACGTTGTTTGTCAATCTGGTATCGTTTCTTCATCTGCGACTCTCCTTGCAAACACATTTGCCGGAGCCTATCACCGCTCCGGCGAGAGTCGCGCGTTTCAACTAAATTCCGGGCATCCTCCTCCATTCACGCAAATTTTAAAATTCTTTCCTCTTGCCTATCAGTGACTTCCCCCGCCGTTGCCTTCGTCCCACTTGTCTCCGGCGCCTATCCTCACAAGCGAGAGGATCATCATGTCTAACAAAAAGAATCCGACCGCAAGCGAGCAGTCGCGCCCCATTGAAGCATTGCCCAATCCCCCAACCAGCATCCGCCGCGCCCCTTCCGAAGCCCGGCTTCGTGCCAACCGCCTCAACGCCCAGAAATCGACCGGGCCGCGCACCGAGGAAGGGAAACAGCGCGCGTCCCTCAACGCCACCCGCCACGGCCTCACGGCGCAGGTCCTCACCCTCACGCCCGAGGAGTTGAAAGCTCTCCAAGTCCTCATCGGCGATTTCGAAAAACAATACTCTCCGGCGAACACGCAGGAGAAGCATCTCGTCCACATGCTTGCCCAACTGCAATACCGGTTGCACCGCATCATGGCGACCGAGCACAACCTCTTCGCCATCGGCCTCACCGAAAACTCCGAGTTCTGGGATGTCAATCATCCCGAAGCGCAAACCGCGTTCGTACTCGCCGAAACGCTGCGTCGCTCGAAAGACCCGCTGCTCACACTCTCCATCTACGAACAGCGGCTGATGCGCCAATACGAGAAAGTGCTCAAGATGCTCCGCGATGTCCAGGCGGAGCGCAAAGCCCAGGAAACGCGAGAGCAGGAAGCGGTCTACGAAGTCGGAATGTGCCATCTGGTCACCGGCAAAGAGTTCTCACCGGCCGAGTTTGGGTTCGTTTGTTCGAAAGCGGAAGCCGAGTCGCTCGTCAAGCGGAAATGGACGCTCGAACACGCCAACAACGCCCATACCTGGAACTTCGATCGCGAATCCTGCAAGCCCGCTCTGGCGTTTTCGACCGCTGCCTAAAACCGTAGGGAGCGAGTACTCGTGCGAATAAGCGGACAATTTTTCTCTTGGATCAAGGATGAAATATTGTTAATCTTTCCTTGATGGCGATAGTGATCCCGGTTACTGACCGTTTGGCAACGAATGGAGCCAAGGTTGACAGTAGTTCCCGGAGGTTCGCTAAACGCGGCGTTGTTATTCGGCTGGCGGCCCTCGCTTTGCCGCTGGCTTTTCTGCTCCCCTTTGTAACGCGCGGGCAAACGTCGCTCCTTCTCATAGCGACCAGCGCATCGCAACCGATTCAGAACAAGAGAGCGGATGCCGACGACCTTTCCCGAATGCGCGACGTCGCCATGATCCAACGCTTTCGGGCCAACAACTACCACCGTGCCACCGGCCTTCACGTTCGCAGCGTCGGCAGCGAACCACCCCGTCCCCAATACGTCCGAGGCCGCGAGCAGGCTCGGCACCAGGTCTTTGGAAGGAACGCCACCGGGCGTCGGCACAAGCGTCCCGTCCGCCTGCGGTACACGCAGGAACGGCGCCTGCGCCCGCAGCATGAATTCACGGTGCACGCACGAGGACTGGTATCCATATTGGCAATGAGAACAGGTGCTGTCCGAGGTCGCGAAGGAGCCAACCACGAATTGCCCCGGCTTTATGGATTTGACCGCGCTGCCGACCTCTTCGACAATGCCGCAGTACTCATGTCCCATCGGCGTCGGGCCGTCTATGGGTTGCACGCCGCGGTACGGCCAAAGGTCTGATCCGCAGACGCAGGTGGCCGCAAGTTGGAGCACCGCGTCAGTCGGTTCAATAATCTTTGGGTCTTCGCGATCTTCGAACCGGATGTCACGCGGCCCGTAAAGAACTGTTCCTCGCATATTGATCCCCCTCTCTTCGCGCGTTTCGCTGCTCAGGGCCGCCGGTACTGTTCGTCGCTGACATGTTCCATCCATTCGACGACCTTCCCGTCGAGTTGCTCCTGGAGGGCAATGTGCGTCATGCGGGTCGTGCGTGTCGCGCCGTGCCAGTGCTTCACGCCCGGAGGTATCCGGGCCACATCTCCTTCTCGGAACTCCTCAACGGGGCCACCCTCGCGCTGAACCCAGCCAGTGCCGGCCGTGACGATGAGGGTCTGGCCCAGAGGATGTGTGTGCCAGGCGGTCCGGGCGCCGGGCTCGAAGGTTACACGCGCTCCGGCCACCCGCGATGGCTCTTCAACGGAAAATAGCGGGTCCACGCGAACCGAACCCGTGAAATATTCAGCTTGTCCCTGGCTCGACGGCTGCGAGCCATTACGGGCAATAGTGATGTCCTTCATTTTTTAACTCCTAAATCAGATTGGGCGCTGGCGGTCGACATCACAAGAAACGAGAGAAGCGTGCCGGCGATTCCGGGCCACAGCCTGACGATGATGCTGGTCATAGTTCTATTCCTTCTCGATGCGGCTCTGCTGCACGCGCAATCAACGCGCCGTGTATCCGCCGTCTACAGCGAGCGCGTGTCCAATCACAAAGCCCGCGCCGGGGCTGCAAAGCCACAACACAGCCGCGGCGATCTCCTCAGGTTTGCCAAGACGGCCAATCGGTTGTTCTTTCGTGATGTCTTTCATTGTTTCCGGCTCCTTGGCGATCATGGCGGCAACCATTGGCGTGTCGATCGCCCCGGGGCATATGGCATTGATGCGGATGCCTCGGGCCGCGTATTCAAGGGCGGCGCTCTTGGTGAGGCCAATCACGCCGTGCTTCGTGGCGTGGTAGATGGCCCTTCCGGGTATGCCGATAAGGCCTCCGATGGACGAATTATTCACAATCGCGCCGCTCTCCTGGTTGCGCATCTGGAGCAATTCGTATTTCATGCAAAGCCACACACTCTTGAGATTGATCGCATTCACGCGGTCAAATTCTTCACTGGTAGATTCAGCCGTTTCAACGGCAAGGCTCTGGACGCCGACATTGTTGAATGCCGCGTCCAGGCGGCCGAAAGCAGAGACGGTTTGTTCGACCATCCTCTTGACCTGGGCTTCATCAGTGACATCGCAGGAAATGGGAATCGCCTTATGCCCTTCAGTAACCAGCCGATCCGCTACCTTGCGCACCGCCTGTTCGTTGAGATCGACGAGCGCCACAGCGGCGCCCGCCGCCGCAAACGCCTCCGCCGTCGCGAGGCCCATCCCAGATGCAGCGCCGGTAACGAGGGCGACTTTGTTTTCAAATGACAAGTTCATAACGGATCCTTCTTTTCTGGCGATTCGGCTTACGGAAAAATGAGAGGCATCTTTTGCGTTCCACATCTGGTTGCGCCGCTGCTCGCTTCTTCCAACGCCTTTTCCATCCCTCAATTCCAAGGTAGCCCCGGAACGGGTTTTTGAGTAGCATGTATAAAAGCCAAAGGCTTATGAGCAATATTCACAAATGAAACGAAATGATCTGAACACGCTCGCGGTTTTCTTTGCAGTGGCCGAGGAACGCAGCTTTACACGCGCGGGAAAACGGCTTGGCGTCTCTCCCTCGGCGATGAGCCACGCGATAAGGGGCCTGGAGGAAGATTTAGGTGTGCGTCTACTCTCGCGCACGACGCGCAGCGTTGCGCCGACGGAAGCCGGAGAGCGGCTCCTCACGCGCTTGCGCCCCGCGCTTCACGATATCCAGGATATTCTGGACGAACTCTCGGGCCTGCGCGACAAACCTGCTGGCCGCCTGCGGCTGCTGGCGCCACGGTTCGCCGGAACTGCCGTGCTCGGACCGAGACTGGCGAAGTTCACGAGCGACTATCCCGACGTGGTGCTCGAAATCACCGCTGACGACAGCCGCCTCGACATTGTGGCGGGAGGCTTTGACGCAGGTATTCATTTTGGCGAATACATCCAGAAGGACATGATTGCGGTGCGGGTATCAGACGATCAGCGGGCAGCGATTGTAGGTTCCCCCGCCTATTTCCAGTCGCACTCGAAACCGAAAGCTCCGCGCGACCTGCTCAGTCAGCGATGCATTAATTTCCGCCACGGACATGGCGGTGAGGTTTACAGATGGGAGTTCGAGAAAGGGAAAAAGTCGCTGTCCGTTGCTGTAAACGGCCCTCTCATCGTTGACGACGTGGAGATGGTTATCCGCGCCGCCATTGACGGCATCGGCCTCGCTTTCGTGGGTGAGGATAAAGTGGCTCAGCAACTCGCCCGCGGCGAGCTCATTCGCGTGCTGGAGGATTGGTGTCAGCCGTTCCCCGGATTCTTCCTCTACTACCCAAGCCGCCGCCAGCAACCGCCGGCGTTGTCTGCTTTGATCAGCACCCTAAGGCTGCGGGCTTCCTAAATCCAAATGTCGAATCCATTGCTCAGCCGCGCGGCTTAAAGGCGTCGGTACAAGTTCGTGCAAGGACAGCCGATTCTCTTGTAAATTATTGAATCCAGAACGTGGCTCTCCGTGGATGGATACGTTTAGAACTGTTTCGTTGCAAGCACAGGCACTTAGAGGTGCACCGATGGCCAGACCATGAACCTCCCGTCTGCTTGCCAGAATCTCACAAACAAACGGATCGTTATATAGGACGGAGAACGCCTTTGTTCTCCCGAGACTTGCTAATTGTGCGGGACGATTTCTCAGTTTCGATGCGCCGTTGGCAAACCAAGCCGACTCACGCGACCTGCCGAACCGGCCTTGGCACAGTAGACTGTTGGTATGCCGCTGTCGGAGCACATCGTCGTTGACCCTGAGATCCTGGCAGGCAAGCCTGTGATCCGTGGCACGCGTCTCGCCGTCGAGTTCATTCTGGAACTCCTGGCATCTGGCCAGTCTGAGGAGAACATTCCCTCTAACTACCCTGGCCTGACGCGAGAGGACATCCTCGCTTGTCTGGCGTACGCCAGTTATCTGGCCCACGAATATAAGGCCTTCCCAATTCCGGCGTAGATGCTCCTCCTCGCCGACGAGAACTTTCCGAAGCCGATTGTTGAGGCGCTTCGAGCCCAGGGCCACGATGTCCTGTGGGCTCGCATGGATCACGCGGGCGCAACGGACGCCGTCCTGTTGGATTTGGCGGAAGCCGAAGCCCGCATCGTATTGACGCTTGACAAAGACTTTTGGCAGATCGCTGTTCAGCGTCGAAGTCCATTGGAACAATCCGGGGTTGTTCTGTTCCGGGTTCATCCGGCGAACGCCCGAAAGGCTGGCGCGCGCGTTTGTTGTGGCGAATACTGTCTGGGCAGGACACATCAGCATCATTACGGTCGACGGAATTCAAATGATCGCGGCCGGCAGAAAGTGAATCGCCCTTCCGCCGTTGTATTCTCCAGTTAGTCAGACCAAAGACTCTGCGCCGGCAAAATTTTGCCCACATCTCCAGGTTGCCTCATCGATGGCAAGGGTGGTCGTTATAACCGACATTCGCTCGCTGCAGGGGCGAGGCCCTATCCCGCAGTTAAGCTGAATTCCGCGATCGATACCCCGCCATGGATTCGAACCGACAAATCAATGAGATACGGAAGGGTTAAACCAATAAGTCTTTTCAGTGTTAAAATTCGTGGCTCCCCGTGATCGATACGTTTAGAACCATTTCGTTGCAAACACAGGCACCTGGTGACGCAGTGTTGGCAAAAGTTTGAACTCCTGGCGGCTTTTCCACTTACATCCAAACCCTTCAACGCGTGGTGCCCAGCTTTGGAACTGTTCAAGGTTTATTGCTGGTCCTCGAAAAATTTGGATCGCGGTTGATAGCGGAGATCTGTTCGTCGAGATTCCGCCCTTTCCAGACCGGGCTCAGTTATGTTTCCGAAAACTCCCAAGTCGCGATGGAGCAACACGACGCATTCAAGAGAGCACCGCAGGCTTGCGGAGTTGCCGCGGGGCGAACCTTTCGATTTGATGACTTTGTGTTCGCGTGTTCTCGGTCGCACTGCCATAGCTCAGTCCTTACCGAAATCGGAGACATATTCGTTGCGGAGGAACTTGTCGGCTTGGAGCCAGATCTTTGATTTCGGCAGTCTCAGCTCCTGTGGCAGACGTCACCGGTAATCGGCGGCCGGGATCTGCCTTTGTTGATTCCACAGCTCATAGCTTTTCCTAACCACCAGCAAGCGGACATTTCACTTGCTACCGACACAGCCGTTGAGAGCGCCCTTTGAAACCGCTTGACAGCGCCCGCGGCCTCCGTTAGGATAGCCCAAACCTAGTAGTCGCAGGAACATTGATTTTCACGTCCCTGAAAGGGGTCAAATCTATGGATTCGATGTCTTCTTCATTAAGTCGATGTGGGAATCGGATTCCGATGCTTCTGCGAGTTACGGTTCTGACCGTCACAGCAGTGACATTCGCAGGCGCGCAGGTGGCCAGCGGGAACATATCCGGATACATCAGAGACTCGAGCGGCGCTGTCGTCCCGAATGCTACAGTCACGGCCAAGATGGTGGAGCAGGACGCAGTCCGAACGACCAAGACGGACGCAGAAGGCTTTTATTCTCTCTTGTCGCTGCCGCCCGGCCGATATGAAATGACCTTCGAAGTGACTGGATTTCAGAAGCAGGTCCAGACAGGCTTGCAGTTGACCGTGGGTCAAAATCTTCGGGTGGATGGCACGCTCCAAATAGGATCTGTTCAAAACGAAGTGACTGTCGGAACGCAAGCGCCTCTGGTCGATACGACTGCCGCTACCCTGAGCGGTTTAATTGACGACCAGCGTGTACAAGATCTGCCCCTCAACGGCAGAAACGTGATTGGCTTGGCACGAATTCTTCCCGGTGTGTTGAACGTCAATGCGCCCCCGAATATGTCGGACGCGCGCGGCGGACCGGAGATGGATGTGAACGGTGGCCGCCCTAACATGAACCTTTTCACGTTGAACGGTGGCTATTTCAACAATCCGTCGCGTAACACCGGGATCAATTTCCCGCCGCCGGACGCCATCCAGGAGATTCGGATTCAGACCGCGAACTTTTCGGCGGAATACGGCCGCAACCCGGGTTCACAGGTCAATGTGGTATCGAAGGCGGGAACGAACGAGTTTCACGGCGCGGCATGGGAGTTTCTCCGAAATAACGACCTGAATGCACGAAATTTCTTCTCGCCGTCTGTCCCTGCACTCCACCAGAACCAGTTCGGTGTGGCTGCTGGCGGTCCCATCAAGAAAAATAGCCTGTTCGCGTTTGGCACCTACGAAGGACTTCGGGACCGGCGTGAGGCGCAGACGATCGAGTCTTTTCTGCCCACGACCGCAGAGCGCAGTGGGGATTTTACGGCATCCGGGTCAACGCTAATCAATCCCGTTGATCCCCTCACGAATCAGCCGCTCACAACTCCTTCCGGCGCCCCCTGTGTTGCCGGCAATATCGTTTCGGCCGGCTGTATCAGTCCCGTCGCGCAGAAACTGCTGGCCTTTGTTCCCCAGCAATCCGGTTCTTACGTCGCGCTCGCTTCGCAGCCGCGATCCAGCGACATGTACATGATTCGTGGCGACTGGAATCACAGCGAAAAGCACCGTGTATTTGGAAGCTTCTACTCGGCCAATTACTCGCTCGACAGCCCTCTGCTTTCAAGCGGCGGAACAATACCCGGTTACATGTCCGAGAGCATCGTCACGAACACCCGGGAAATGGTCGTGAACGACATCTATACATTCAGCCCCGCGTTGCTCAACCAGTTTACGTTCTCTTTTCTGAATTCTGGATCGAACCAGCTTCAGGGAAAGAGTGTTGAGCCTTCCACCTTTGACGTAAACATGCCGCAGTATCCCCCGGGCGGCGCGCTCGACGTCGGCGTTGCCGGCGACTTCACACTCGGGTCAGGCTTTACAACACGGTTTTTCAGCCATAACTACCAATTCAAGGACGCCATGGATTGGATGAAGGGCCGCCATAGCTTCAAATTCGGGTTCGAGCTTCTCCGGCTGCAGTTCGAGCAAATCTTCATCGGGTCTCCTAATGTGTCGTTCAATGGAACGCGGAGCGGCGATCCTTTTGCCGATTTTCTGCTCGGAGCCTTCGCTAGTGTCCAGGGGGATTTCGGCGTCCGTGATACGAACACGCTCACAAACGCGATGTCCTGGTTCTTCCAGGACCAGTTCAAAGCCAACAACCGGCTCACAGTAACATTGGGCGTCCGCTACGAGCCATTTCTGCCATGGACCGAAAAGCACGACCGCATTAATACGGTGGTTCCAGGCCAGCAGTCCACCGTCGTACCGGATGCGCCGCCGGGAGTCTTGTTCCCTCACGATAACGGCGTAACGAGAGGGCTCGCCGGGGCAGACCTGAATAATTTCGCACCCCGCATTGGCCTCGCCTGGGACGTTTTTGGGAACGGCAGAACTTCTGTGCGGACGGCTTATGGCGTCTACTTTGAGAGCATCAATGCCGACTCTCTTGCGCAGGAAAATCCGCCTTTTGCGGGATTTTTTGCAGCTTATAACGGGAATATCGCGGATCCGTTCGGCTCCACTGGTCAAATTGCCCCACCGGTGACTACGAGCGGCAAATTCGGGTGTACGAAAATCAGCACCTACCCTGGATACAGTTGTCCACTCTTTCCGTTGCCAGTAGGCGGTGTATTCACCGATCTGTCCCTACGGACGCCTTACGTCCAAGCCTTCAACTTCTCGATCCAGCACCAGTTCACGCCCAGCCTGATGCTGGAAACCGCATACGCCGGTAAGATCGGCACGAAAATCGAGGCTCTACGAACCTTTAATCCCGCGAAATTCGAACCCGATCCCGTTACGGGAGAGCCACCTTCCCTGCAAAACGTGAATGACAGAGTCATCTTCGAGCCGGGCATCCTCAGTCCTCAAGGCTTTATGCTGGGCAACGATTTCAGGAGTTGGTATCACAGTTGGCAAACTCAGGTCATTAAGAGGTTCTCTAACGGCCTGAGCATACAAGGTTCATACACATTGGCGAAATCAATCGACAGCAGTTCAACCGACAACTTGGGCGGGAGCGTCTCCAATCCTTTCGACCTCCGCTCTGAGCGCGGACGCTCGGATTGGGATCGCCGCCATGCCTTTGTTGCTTCCTGGTTGTGGACCCTTCCATTCAGGTTCAGCAATCACGTGACGAACAGCATTCTTGGTGGCTGGACGTTAACGGCGATCCACACCATTCAGAGTGGAACGCCGCTGACCTTTACCATAGGGCAGGACATTGCCCTGGACGGGACTGGAAACGGCGGCGGCCAGCATGCTTTTCTGCAGCCAGGAATTACAGCGGGCAAGATCTCGCTCTCTCATCCGGATCGTAATGCCATGGTCACGCAGTTCTTTAATACCGCCGCGTTCGTTCCAGTGGATCTACTGCCGGCTGGATACTACGGTAATGCGGGCCGTGGATTGATCAGCGGTCCGGCGTTCAATAGTACCGATTTCAGCGTGCTTAAGGATTTCAAACTTCGTGAATCGTTGAGGCTTCAGTTTAGAACGGAGATGTTCAACGCCCTCAACCAGGTGAATTTCAACAATCCGGACACAACGGAGACCGATTCCTCGTTCGGTCAAATTACGAGCGCACAGGACGGACGCGTCATCCAGTTCGCTCTCAAATTGCTCTGGTGAAGCGTAATTTTGCACTTGCTGTGTGTCGCGGAGTGATGGTGATCGGCGCTCTTGCCTGCGCCATTACGTTCGCACACCAGAGTTCCGACGCCGACCGGGCTTTTCAGCGAGCACGAAATCTGTTTAATCAGCACAACTGGGATGAAGCAGCGATTGCAGCCGAAAAGGCGCTCGCGGCTGACCCCAATATGGGTGACGCCGAAATCCTGCTGGGTCTGATCGCTACGGTGCAGTCAAGATTCGGGGAGGCGGAAAAGCATTTTCTAAAGAGCGTGGCGCTCGAGCCCGAAAATCACCAGGCCCATGCATATCTGGGCTCGACCTATCTGCAGGAAAACAAGGTTCCAGAGGCAACCCGTGCTTTCAAAAGAGCTCTGGAATTAAACCCGGAAGATGCGGCCGCGAACTACAACCTGGGCGTGATCGCACTTGGGAAAGGTTCGGCCACCGCCGCCCTCCAACGGTTCCAGACCGTACTGCATAGTAACGCCTCCGACGTACCTGCGTTAATGGGCGTTCTGGCTTCCGAGCTAATACTGACCAGAACGGCGGACGCTCGCCGGACCGTTGAGCAATTGCAGGGCTTGTTGCAAGATGGCGATCCACGGCTGTTGCAGGTCGCCGCGCTTTTGGCGGAGCATGGCGACGCTGCCGGCGCAATTCCAATCTTGGAACGGGTACGCAAAGCCCCCCCTCAGTCCTGGAATGTTAACTACAATCTCGCGGTCGCTTATTTTCAAACGGGTGAATACGACCGTGCAGCGGAGGTGCTCCGAGCGTTTACGGACGCGAAAGGCAAGGCAGAAGCCTTTGACCTTCTCGGCGCAATTGAGGAGAAGCGAGGGCGCCCCGATGTAGCCGAGCACGCGTTTGAAGCGGCCGTGGCTCGCGAACCCTCGAACGAGGACTATAGATTCGATTATGGGAACTCGCTCGTGCAGCATGGCAAGTTTTCATCCGCAGTAACGGCTTTCCGTGCGGCTATTGCCGATATGCCGCGGTCTTGGAAGCTGAGAATCGGACTCGGATCGGCTCATTACCTGCTTAGCGATTACGAAAATGCCGCTAGGGACTTACTTGAGGCAGTCAAGCTGAAACCAGATTCGACGACGGGGTGGTCCCTGCTAGGAGAGGCATACGATTCCGCATCCGGCTTGCAGCGTGAGATCGAGACGGCGTTCGCCTCCTACTTGGAGAGCGCGCCTAATGATGCTGGTGCTTATTACCATTACGGCGCGATACTCTATCAACGCGCCCAGGCGGACGGACGGCACGACTACCGGCAGGCGATGCAGAATGTGAATCAGGCTTTACGCCTAGATCCTAATCTTGCGGAAGCGCATTTCGAATTAGGACTGATTGCGCTCGCTGAAGGCAAAACGGAGCAAGGCATCGCCGCACTCCAAAAGGCAGTCGACCTCGAGCCAGGACTAGCCACGGCGCGTTACCGGTTGGGTTTGGCTTATAGGCGGGCGGGTAACGAGACCCGTGCTCAGGAGGAACTGAGCCGGTTCAGAGCGCTCAAAGAAGGTGCGCATCAACGCGACCGTGTGCTGCAATCTCTCGCTGCCATATCCACTAGTAAGCCGCGCTCCGGGGAACAACCTTAAGAATCTCGACAAGTTGGGTTTCCTCGCTTCGTTGCTCCGTTTTGACCTGCCGAAATTTCTCTAGTAACTGTTTCGCTCGCCCAGTCCTGCCCTCTTTTCGGTAAAGCAAGCTGAGTTGATACAGTGCGGTCGTATTCCTGGGATCAAGCTTTAGCGCGGCTTCCCATTCACGTTCGGCCGCTGGCGCGTTGCCGGCCGCCAACTCGAAATGACCAAGCAGCGAGTGCGATGCCGCATCGCGTGCATCAAGCTGGATGGCCCTGTGCAAGGCTGCGAGGGCGCTTGCGCGGTTAGTACCGCCATCGGCGCCCTCTTTAGAGATCGCGAGTGCGTACAGATAGGATGCTCGTGCATCGTGCGGATCAATGGTGCGGGCTTTGTCAAACAGGGCCACGGCTTGAGCAGCATTTCCCGACTCCAAGGCGGAGACTCCGAGCGCGAGCCCGGGAAGATTCCATTCCGGTTCCAGCCTGCTCGCTTCGGAGAAGCTGGATTGCGCTTTCGTGCGATCGCCAACCAGGGAAAAGAGGATGCCCTGTTCGAACCGCAGGCTTGCCGAACGTGGCAGGAGCTTCAGACCGCGCGCAACCACTTGCAAAGCGTAACTGTTGTTTGCATGGGCCGAAGCGAACTCGGCTAACGCGAGATAGCCAGCTGCGGAATTCGGGTCCATTTCGATCGCCCGAGAATAGGCCGAATAGGCACGCTCGGGCTTTTGTTGCCGGTCGTACGCCTCAGCAAGGAGGCGCCATGTTTCCGCGGACTCTTTGGACACGGAAATGATCTTGTTGCATAAAGTGGCGGCTTGCTCGTAATATCCGTACCGCTGGAATAGCGCCGCGGCGCGGAAACTGATTTCCGAATCCGGATTTTCAGCTCGCGTGAGTTGTTCCAGTACCTCAGTCGGAAAACTCAGATCGCGGGTAGCAAGATAGGCTTCCAAAACAGGTTGAATGACCTCAGGATTAGCGGACGCAAGAGTTCCTGCACGCTCGAATTCGCTTTTCGCGTGGGCGAATTCGTGGCGTCCAACTGCTGCGAGCCCCAGATAAAGATGCGGGACAGGGTCGGCCGGAAGCGATTTCGTGACAACGAGAAACTCACGTTCCGAGTCATCTCTCCGGTTCAGAAACCAGAGCACCGTCCCGAGGTTCTTGCGCGCGGCATCAAATTGAGGATTGAGCCGGACTGCCTCACGATAGAACTCCTCGGCGTGGGCCAGATCATTGAGCTGCGTGTACGCGATGCCAATTTGCTGGCATAAATTGGCATCCGACGGCGCGGCACGATGCAACTTGAGCAGAATCGGGAGCGCACTTTCCGCTTTGCCCTGCTTCAAAGGAGCCCGTGCGCGAGCCGCCGGTGATTCCTGGCCAACGGCCGGCACGAGCATCAGCAGCAGGGCAACAAATAAGCCCAAGGAAGATGATATCTTGAACAATTCTCTAATTCTATGTTGCCGCGACTGTTCCGCATTGTCGGCCTCCTGCTTGTGCTCCTCGCGCCGATTCAGCTTTTCGCCACCTCACCGCTTTTCGCCCGTGGTTACACGGTGCTTCCGTCGCCACAGAAGGTGCGCTTGGGGGCGAATGATTTCGAGTTCAGGCATCGCTGGCGGCTGGAACCGGAAGCAGGCATTAAGCCGGATGATATGTCCGTCCAAAGTTTGGGAGAACAGTTGCAGGAGCGCTTTCACCTCAAGCTGGATGGATCCGCGAATGCGCCCGCGGTGCATCTGGTAGTGGCGCCGAATGCCGTTAGCGTAGGGCCAACCACGGACGCCAACAGGGCCGCGATCGCCGAACAAGCTTACCGTATACAGTTAACTCCGGAGCGCGTAACGATCACCGGTAATACCGCGACCGGTCTGTTCTATGGAGTACAGACGCTGGTGCAGTTATTGAAGCCGGAACACGGCAAGCTATGGCTGCCGGAAGGCGAGATCGAGGACTGGCCGGA
>KB906767.1:968287-970073 GCA_000381625.1 Bryobacterales bacterium KBS 96 | reverse complement strand
CGTGGCCGAACCGTGCTCTTCTGGGGCGAGTATCCGCTCAAACCCGATGACATCGACGCTCTCCCGAATTACCTGATCAACGGCGAAGTGTACCCTCGGCTCGACCCCGCTTTTAAGGATCACGGCATCCGGCAGCTACTTTTTACATCCACAGTCGGATGGAAGGAATACTTATTCCCGAATTACTATCTACTGCCGCAATCGGAGCATTTGCCCGGCCCGTCTGAAGGAACGTACGAACCTGTAAAGCAAGGCCCCGGCGCTGTTGAGGAAATGTTTGATTTCATCTCATTCAATCCTGCACGGCAGCAGGACGCTCTGATCGGAAGTTTTGTAGCGGGCTGGGCAGATGTCGGCCTGAATCCGGAGACGATGTGGCTGGGATATACAACCGGATCCGCGGCAGCATGGCATCCCGGCGCTCCTGATCCTCGCGAATCGATGAACACCTTCTATCGGCTCTTCTACGGCCCAGGAGCGGCCAAGATGGGGCGCTTGTATCAGCTCATGAGCGAGCAGGGCCAGTTCTGGAAAGAAAGTTGGGATGTGAAGGCTTCCGCCGCGCGGACGCCGATTTGGGGAGACTGGAACATCATCTACAAGACGCCTCGCCCGGCCGAGGATCAGACCTTGCCACAATTGCCCGTGCCGCAATTCCCGCTGCTCACACTCGGTCACGATTGGGATCTGCAAAATTCGGTGCGCCTGAAGATGGCGGGACAATTTCTCGCCGATAAGGATGAATTGCTGGATCTCATCCATTCAAACCAGTTGCATGTTGAGTTTCAGAGGTATAACCTTCGAGTATTTTCGTCGGTCGCGCAACTATTTCGCCAGAACATCCAAATGCTTTTGGGCTTGCAGCAGATCAGCGAGCAATTGAAGTCGGCGGAGATGCATGCCGGCCGGGCGGATGCAGGCGAGGCAATGGCGGCTCTCGATCAGGCGCTCAATATCGCCGCGAGCATCCGTACCGAGCGGAACAAAGCCCTCGAAAGTGCAACCCAAACTTGGTATGAGACGTGGTTTCCGCGAGTATCTGAAGCCAACGGGCGAAAATTCCTAAACAAAGTCGACGACGTAAAGGATCATCTTCCTGTCCGAACGGTGGATATGAGTTACTTAGTTTACCGGCAACTTCTATATCCGCTGGACGATTGGGCCACACAAACCCTTGCAGTTCGAAATGAATATGCCAAGGCACACCATCTGCCGCTTAGAAATTTTCTACTGAATTGGAAGAGCACCGCAGTAGAAAACGCCCGTTAGGAATCCGGTCGCACCATATGAAATGGTTAGCTGCAGCCCTGATTGTCCAGTTCGGCGCCGTCTGCTGCAATGCCGCGATATCGTCGCCGCTTTTCGCGCGTGGTTACACGGTGCTTCCGTCGCCGCAGAAGGTGCGCTTGGGTGCGAATGATTTCGAGCTCACGCATAGCTGGCGGCTGGAACCGGGAGCGGGCGTCAAGCCGGATGATATGTCCGTCCAAAGTTTGCGAGAACGGTTGCAGGAGCGCTTTCACCTCAAGCTGGGTGGATCCGGGAATGCGCCCGCCGTGCACCTGGTTGTGGCGCCAAACACTGTTACCGTCGGCGCCACCACGGATGCCAACAAGGCCGCAATCGCCGAACAAGCCTACCGTATACAGTTAACGCCCGAGCGCGTAACGATCACCGGCAATACCGCGACTGGTCTGTTCTATGGAGTACAGACGCTGGTGCAGTTATTGAAGCCGGAACACGGCAAGCTATGGCTGCCGGAAGGCGAGATCGAGGACTGGCCGGA
>KB906767.1:783728-967682 GCA_000381625.1 Bryobacterales bacterium KBS 96 | reverse complement strand
CGTGGCCGAACCGTGCTCTTCTGGGGCGAGTATCCGCTCAAACCCGATGACATCGACGCTCTCCCGAATTACCTGATCAACGGCGAAGTGTACGGCCCGCAGTTCGACCCGTTATTTCGAAAACATGGCATCAAACAGATGATCTACACCTCGACAGTGGGAGAAGAGCAATTATTTCCACAGTACTACGTTTTACCTTCGTCCGAGAGGCTGCACCCCGGGCCTCACGGCCCAGGCCGCGTGCAGGAGATGTGGGAGCGTGTTGGTTTCACCTCGCTCGATAATCTCTCCTCAACGCGTCCGGACTCTGCGCAAGCGAATCAGGCGGATCTGATTGGCGAATTCGTTGCTGGATGGGCTGATCCGGGCCTGCATACGGAAACCATGTGGCTGGGTTACGCAACCGGGCTGGCGGCCGGATGGCATCGAGGGACTCCAGAGGAAGCGGAGAGCAGCTTTTATCGGCTTTTCTATGGTCCAGACACAACCGATATGGGCAGGCTTTATCAGTTGATGAGCGAGCAGGCTCAGTTTTGGCTAGACAGTTGGGAAACAGGCCCGTCTGCCGCGCGATCGCCCATTCTCGGTAACTCTTATAGTATTTTCAATCCACCCCTGCCCGCTCACGATCAGTATTTGCCCTTGCTTCCAACGCCCGAGCCGGAATTATTTCGTTTGGATCACGATTGGCGCCTCGAAAATCGGAAGCGGCTGGAACTCGCGGGTAGGTTCCTCACTCAGAATGATCAGTTGCTGGACCTACTGCACGAGAATATCGCGCGCCTTCAGCTTAACCGGTACAATGTGCGGATATTTCTTTCCATTGCAGCGCTCTACCGGCAAAACCTCCTGATGCTGCAGGACCTGGGCCGCATTTCGGATGCGTTGAAGGCCGCTGAAGCGAACGCCGGAAGAGCTGAAGCCGAAAAGGCGGTTGCGTCACTGGACCGTGCGATAGATATCGCTGAGAACATCCGCCAGCAGCGCAACTACGCCCTTCGAGACGCAACGGTTACATGGTACGAGACCTGGTTTCCTCGTGTGAAAGAAGCAAACGGCCGGAAATATCTCGATCAGGTCGACGATATTAAGGATCATCAGCCGGTTCGCACAGTCGATATGAGTTACCTCGTATATCGGGAACTACTTTACCCGCTCGGCGAGTGGGCGAAAACCGTCATGGCGGTCCGAAATGAATATGCAACCGCCCACAAGATTCCCTCGCGTCACTATACCTTTGACTGGCAAGACACCTCCGCTGCCAAAACCTCTGCGCGTACTCCCGATGCTTCGGACGATTAGACAGTTAAGTATTGTCGCTGTCCTGCTCTGCTCGGTAGTTAGCGCAAATGCGGCCTCCTCGCCTCTGTTTGCGCGTGGTTATACCGTTATTCCCGAGCCTCAGAAGGTCGAACTGAATGGAAAAGATTTTGTATTCGGGAACGACTGGCATTTGGCCCTCACGAGCGGAGTCAATAACGGCATGGCCGCCGTTGAAATCTTAAGAAACGACCTTGCCTCCCGGTATGGAATCCGTCTCCAGAACGGATCACCGTCAAATTCAGCTTCAAAAACGGTTCAGATGGCGATTCGCCCCGGTTCGGTGAAAATCGGCCCGGCAACAGACCGCGATAAGGACAAACTCGCAGAAGAGGCATACAGACTCGATCTTTCTCCGGAATCCATTACGATCGTCGCGAATGCGGAGCCCGGCTTGCTGTACGGAGCAGAAACTCTGGTGCAACTAGTCAAGACCTCCAATAGCGCAACCTGGTTGCCGCAGGGCAGCATTGTTGACTGGCCCGACCTGCAGAACCGCTTCATCTATTGGGACGATAAGGCCCATCTCGATCGTCCCGACGTATTGCGAGAGGTTCTGCGCCAGGCGGCATTTTTTAAGGTGAACGGGGTTCTTCTCAAACTGAACGCGCATTTTCAATATTCCAGTGCTCCAGCAGTCGTCGAACCGTATGCTCTGACGCCGCAAGAGCTTCAGCAGTTGACCGACTATGGTCTGCATTACCACGTTCAGCTTATTCCATATATTGACGGGCCGGCGCACATCGCCTGGATTTTGAAACATCCGGAGTATGAACAACTGCGGGCATTTCCCGAGAGCAACTATGAGCTCTGTACGACGAATCCAGACTCATACAAACTGCTTGAGGGCATGTATCAGGAATTGATGGATGCAAATAAAGGGGTGAACTACTTCCTTTTATCCACAGACGAACCTTACTACGTTGGGCTTGCAAATAACTCTCAATGCAACGAGGTTGATGAAGCGAAACGATTGGGTAGCGTGGGAAAAATACTCGCCCAATTTATTTCGAAAACTGCCGGGTATCTCCACGCACACGGACGAACTGTAATTTTTTGGGGCGAGTACCCGCTCAAACCCGCTGACATTTCTGCATTGCCGGCCTACTTGATCAATGGAGAGGTTTACGGCCCGGAATTCGATCGGGCTTTCCGCGCGCATGGCATCCGCCAGATGATTTACACCTACACGCAGGCTAGTGAGCCTCTGTTCCCGAATTATTTCTTGCTGCCGGATGCCGACCAAGTGAATTATAAAGGTCCCAGTCAGGCAGATGAAGCTCACTTCCGTCCGGCACAGGACCGGATTTCGCAATTGTTCAACGAAATCTCCTTCTGGAGGGCGCGCAAATTCGCGGACCTGGTGGGGGTAGATGTGTGTGCCTGGGGAGACGAAGGATTGCACCCGGAGACTTTTTGGTTGGGCTTTGCGGCCGCGGCTGGATGGAGTTGGCGCCCCGGATCGCCAGATCCGGCGGAGGCGAAAAGCAGCTTTTATCGTCTTTTCTACGGACGTGGCGCGGAAAATATGGATAGGCTCTATCAATTGATGAGTACGCAAGGTGAGTTCTGGGCCAGCAGTTGGGATTGGGGGCCTTCCTCGATCCGCCCAGTTCTGTTCGGCAACTCGGACGGAATTCGTCCCATAGCACCCAGGGATCAAGTGATCGCGTTGCCGCCAGTGCCGAAAGGCGATTATCTCCGCCTCGATTATGACTGGACCAAAGTGAACGAAAAACGCCTCCTGCTCTCACAGAAGTCGCTGACCGACAACGACGAATTGCTTGGATTGCTGAACCACAACCTGACGACCGTGCAGTTGCATTCATACAACCTGGACGTGTTTCGGTCGATTGCAGGCTTATATCGTCAAAATCTCGAGATGCTCCAGGATCTGGGTGCAATCAGCGCGTCGTTGCAAGGAGCTGAATCCGCTGCTGCCAAGCTGGATTATCCCGCTGCGGTTTCGGCTCTCGATCAGGCACTGCAACTCGCCTATCTCATCAGAGCGCAGCGGAACCGCGCACTTCAGACCGCCACTACAACTTGGTACAAGAGCTGGTATCCACGAGTCCCAGAGGCGAATGGCCGCAGGCATCTCCTCGTGCTGAATAGCGTACAAGATTACCGTGTCGATCGAACCCTCGGACTGAACTACCTGATCCAGCGCGAATTTTTACTGCCGTTTGGAGATTGGTTCAAGCAACTTCTGCAAGCCAGAAATCATTATGCAACGGCTCACCACCTTCCCGAGGCGAACGTTGAATTCGACTGGCAAGACGACGTGTCGGTCTCGTCCGGAAGCTTGTAGTCGGCGATAGTTTTTTTTCTGGCGAGTAGATTTTTACCGAGGCATCGTCGATAGCAACGATCTCAACGCCCGCACGGATAGAAGGCTCGGGATACCAGAAGACCCCGAAGAGGGATGCCATCGATCTTCGGAATCTGCGCATGGCTGGTAGCGCAACGTCGACGGCATCGGAACCTGCGTGTTCAGTCGGTGAGAGGCCAGCGCTGAAATGAGGCAGACTACGGCGCGAGGAATGCGAATTGCGACAGGAACCAGATCGGGCTTGAGATGGGCGGTGCTGTGGAGAGTCTGTAGAGGCCGCGGCCAAGTTGTTCGATCTCACCGGCGTCCCGAAGAGCATACCGAGCTGAATCGCCCTGCTGGTGCGGAGCGTGCCTCCTTGCTCCTTGAAGAGCTGGCGTGCTTTGGCGAATCCTCTGTCAACGGCAACCACATGGATAGATCCATCGGATAGTAAAGATAATGTCCGAGTATTTTATCCATCCCAATCTGCTGCCGTTTGCCGAAATGACTCTACCCCCTGCATGGATTCGAACCCAAAATCAATAACTTACGAGAATAGTTGATTGCTAAATCTTTTATTTTCAATGTGGGAGTTGCGTGGCTCCCCGGCATGGATTCGAACCACGATTCACGGCTCCAAAGGCCGCTGTCCTACCGTTAGACGACCGGGGAATGGGAAAACCAGGCGGGCAGCTAACATTGTAACATTCGACGGCCTCACCAATCCGCGTAGGCGGTTCCGTCCAGACTGTTGCCGTCTGCGCCGCTTTTCACGTCGAATATGCCCGGCGGCTGGTTCTCGCCTCCGACCGGAGTATCTTCCATGATGGTTTTCCACGTTTGGTTGGAACCGGTGATCGGGTCGATCGGAATCTGGCGCAAATAGCCTTCCGACACCAGATCGTCGAGAGTCTCCGGCGCGTGTTGCTTGTCGACGGTGTATTCGTCGATCATCTGGCGCAGCGTGAACAGGTTATTTCGCAGTACGCTTTCTTTCGCCCGTATAATCGATTTCTGATAAATCGGCACCGCGATCGCGACCAGGATGGACACGATCGCCATCACGATCATCAGTTCGATCAGCGTGAACCCGAATTCACGGCGGGTTTGCGGCTCACCACTGCGAATAGGGCGTTCCATCGCTGCCTTTTTCGAGGGATTTTGTATACACATCAAAAACGTCCTGTCCGCCCCAGGTGTTCGAATCCGGAGCATCCTGCATGCTGCGCATGCCCCATTCTTTCGTGCCGGTCATCGGGTCGGTGGGAATACGCCGCAGGAAGCGGATTTTTGCGGTATCGCCGCTTCCCGACAGCTTGTTCAACAGTGGAACTCCATCGACCAGAGATTGCAGCGTCTTCGGATAGCCGTAGGTATCGTTCTCGACTTTGATCTTCCCCTCGTCGGCCATGTCCTTGTACTTATTGATCGCGGTCCGCATCTCGCGCAGGTCGTCGCGAAGGTCCTTCTCCCGTTGTCTCATGATCTGCCGGCGCGCCATGGGAACGGCCATCATCGTCAGAATCAGAAGGATCGTGAACGCGACAATCAGCTCAATCAGCGTCAGACCCGCTTCGCGGCGCGTCTGCCGCTCGTCTCCGCCACGCTCGTCAATGGCGCGGCTCGAAATCGGGGCGCCCATGTTCATGCCAAAACTACTCTTGTTCCCTTTTACTACTTACTGCCGGTGCGGTGGATTCGCGGGCGTTTGCGGGGGAGCGGTCTTCACCGGAGGATTAAATACTCTCGTTCCCGGGCTTGCTTGCGGCGCGGTTTGCGGAACCATATTCGGTGTCGGCCGCGCCGGCTGCTGTGGCGTTGGCATTACCTGTGGCTGCGGTACAGGCTGCTGCGGAACCGGTATCCCTTGCGGTTGAGGCGCAGCGGACTGCGGCGCTGTGGTTGCCGCTCCCGAGGCTCCGCCCTGCGGCTGTGAATAATAAACCTTTACGTTGTTCTCGCTTCCGGTATCGATCGGCTCTTCGCCCATGACACTCAAATCCGGCTTGCGAATGATATGCGGCGTCACTGCAATCAGGATCTCGTCCTCGGACTGATTCTTCTGCTTCGATCCCATGAAATATCCAAGAACGGGGATGTCCAAAATGCCGGGAAGGCCGGCATTCGTGTCGGCTGTTGAGTTTTGGGTCAAGCCGCCGAGAATGGCAAGTTCCCCATCCCGCATGCGCACGTTCGCTTCATTGACGTGCTGCGAAATCGTCGGCTGTTGGATGCCCGCGATGTTTGTGTACCCGGAAACCTGCGAAATGTCGACCTTCAGGTGCATGGTCACGTCGTCCGCTCCGTTCACCCGCGGCTCCATGTCGATATTGACGCCTGTGTCGATCTGCTGGAATTGCGTCGTTGCATACGGAATCGCTCCGGGAGTCGCCACCGCGGAGTTCAGCGATCCACTGACGTATGGGATCTTGCTTCCGATTTTGAGCGAACCCTTGCCGCCGTCGGTGACGCGCAGTTGCGGCCGGTTCAGCACACGCGCGGAGCTATCGCTCAAGAGAGCTTGAATCAAGGCGCCAGGGAGGCTGACCGAAAAATCGTTGCTCGAAACATGTCCAAGCTGGGACAACGATATGAACGATCCGCCCGTGCCGGTGGCAGTTCCCGTCGCGGTGCCGGTGGCTGTGCCAGTTGCGGTGCCCGTAGCCGTCCCGGTGGCCGTGCCGGTTGCGGTTCCAGTGGCTGTCGTCGTGCCCGTGGCCGTGCCGGTTGCCGTGCCTGTCGCGGTGCCCGTGGCCGTCCCGGTCGCCGTTCCTCCGAAGAGCACCGGATTGCGCGGCGTGAATAAAATAGGAGCGCTAAGGCCACCCGCCGCAGCGCCCGTTGCATCCGCCAGCGCCGCCGAGAGCGTGCGGATTTTCGTCCTGGTTGTCTCCAGCACCAGCACATCCACCAGAACTTCCGCCTTTGGTTTATCCAGATCGTGAATAATCTTCTCCACCACCGCGATCTGATCCGGCGTCCCGCGTGCGATGATTGCGTTCTGACTCGGCAATTGGATCAGCCCGCGTGTCATATTGGCGCCCGTGCGCACGGCATTGAACAGATCCTGAAATTCCGTTTGTGCTCCCGCGTTCTGTATGTAGAAGACCTTGACAACCTGGTCCTGATATTCCTGCCGTTTCTGTGAGTTATCGAGTGTCACAAAAATGGCGTTGCTCGAAATCGGCTTCCAAAATGTGTGCGTCTGAAGCGCGATATAGTCGAGCGCGTCCGACAGCGTTACCCGGTTCAGATCGAGGTTGTAATTTTGCCTTCCGCCCTGATCGAGTCCCGCCGAGTCGAACAACACATTGATGCCCGCCAGCTTCGCCACCGTTTCGTACAGTACTTTGGTGCTTTGATTGTTCATTTTCAGGTTGCTGATCTGGTTGGTCAGCGGGCGCAACTCAGGCGGCGGTTCCAGCGACTTGATGCGGGCGTTAATCGCTTTCTCCGCCTGTTCCTCGGGGGTCAGGACCTTTGCTCCGGCCGGCAGTTTCGCCTTCGCGCGAATCATCTCCTCCGTGTTGTGGATTTGCTGCAATGCCGCAAGATAGGAGGGATCGAGCACGTATGCCTTCTGAAACTCGACCAGCGCTTCCTGAAGCTTCTGCTCCTGCTGGAGCCTCTGGCCCGCTTCGGCGTGAACCTCCGCCCCCCGGAAGCGAGCCCGTTTATCCGCCATCTGGTAGCCGGGATCGTTCGGATCTGTCTGCAATGCCTGTTCATACAGGTCAATTGCCTTTTCGTATTCCTTTTTCGCTTCCGCGTCCGCTCCTTGTTTCAGGAGCTTATCGCCCTTCCGTGTGCGGGGAAGAGCCAGCGGGGCGAGGAGGAGCAGTGTTGCGCTTAGCGCGGTAAAAAGCCGTAATCGATTCAAAACCTTCACCTTGGGAGGTGTAAATGCCTATGTTAGACTATCGATGCAGAAACCGTCTCCAGCGGGCGCGATCTAGTAGGCCCATCCGATATCAGGCTGTGAGACGCACCGCAGTGCTATTTTCGTTGCGCTCCGCCTTCAGCAAACCTAGACGGCGCTGGACGACGTGCCGTGCAGACCGGCCAGGCCCAGCGGTTTTTGGCGGCCAGTCGCACTATCTGGCAGATTAGCAGAACCCGTGGCTCAACAGACGAACATCAAAATTCTGAGCGAAAATCGCTCCGCCGGCCATAACTATCACCTGCTCGACCGTTACGAAGCGGGCATGGTGCTGATGGGCACCGAAGTCAAAGCGGCCAAAAGCGGAAAAGTCCAGCTCAAAGAGGCCTATGCGGAAGTTATCGATGGCCAGGCCTGGCTTGTGAATGCTCACATCAGTGAGTATTCACACGGTAACATCATGAACCACCCGCCGGTGCGCAAGCGCAAGTTGCTGCTGCACAAGTCGGAAATTGAGAAACTGCGCGCCGAGACTCGTGAAAAAGGCCTAACGCTGATCCCAACAAAGCTTTACCTGAAGGCGGGACGCATCAAGGTCGAGATCGCCGTCGGAAAAGGCAAAAAGTTTCACGATAAGCGCGAATCGGAGCGGGCAAAGGAAATGCAAGCGGAAGCCAAGGCCGCGCTCGCGCGACGCAACAAGCAATGAAGGAGCATGAATGAAGATTTCGATTTCGAACGATCTGGCGGCGGTGGATGCGCTTGCCGTAATTTGCTTCGAGGCGGGAGACCAGCCCGCCGCCGATGCGGAGCCTGCCGGCCAAAACGGTTGGCTTGCGGAATTGCGCGCCTCCGGCGAGTTCACCGGCAAACTGTATGAGGCCGTGACGCTCTACCGGCCGCAAGGCGTGTCCGCGAAACGGTTGATCGTGATCGGCGGAGGCAAAGGCGGCACATTTTCGCAAATCGAGATGCGGCGCATTGCCGGCGTACTGGTGCGCTTGGTACGCGGTAAGGGCGTGAAATCGATAGCGCTCTCTCTCGATGAGCAATATGCGACGCCCGAGTTGGCGGCGGCCGCAGTCGAAGGCGCATTGCTCGCAAATTGGGAACCGGATAGATACAAGAGCGATCCGAAAAAGGACGAAAAGCGGATTGATTCGCTCGCGGTCGTTGCCGGGAATGCGGCGGCGCTCGCCAAAGCGATCGAACGGGGCCGTACTATTGCGGAAGGCCAGAACTTTGCTCGTGACCTTATCAATGAACCCGGAAACAAGCTTACGCCGGCGGTTCTGGCGGAGCAGGCCAGGAGCATGGCCGCCGCCCAGGGGCTGGCGTGCGAAATTCTGGATCGCGATGCCATGGAGACGCTGGGAATGGGCGCCCTCCTCGGTGTGGCGCAGGGCAGCACGAATCCTCCGTTTCTCATCGTCTTGAAATATCGGCCGGAAAAACCGGCTGGATCGGATCACTTGGCTCTCGTCGGAAAAGGAGTGACGTTCGACACCGGTGGCGTTTCCATTAAATCCGCGGATGGCATGGAAAAGATGAAGTACGATATGGCGGGTGCGGCCGCGGCTATCGGCGCCATGCAAGTGATCGCTCAACTCAAGCCGGCGATTCCTATCACGGCCTATGTGCCTACGGTTGAAAACGCCGTGGGAGGCAACGCGCAGCGGCCGGGCGATATCGTCACAACGCTGTCCGGAAAAACCGTTGAGGTTCTGAACACCGATGCGGAAGGTCGGCTGATTCTCGCCGACGCTCTCACGTACGCAAAGCGCAATGGCGCAACGCACATCGTGGACGCCGCTACGCTGACCGGCGCCATCGCCATTGCCCTTGGTCACTACAATGTCGGGGCCTTCACGAACAATCAGGCGCTGCTCGATAAGTTGCTGAAAGCGGCCGGCAGCGCGGGAGAGAAGATGTGGCAACTCCCCATGGACGACGAGTATAAGGACTATCTCAAGTCCGTGTTCGCGGATCTGCCAAACATCGGCGGCCGCTACGGCGGCTCCATTACGGCGGCATGGTTCCTGAAGGAGTTCGCCGACCCGACCCCGTGGGTTCATCTGGATATTGCCTCTACCGCCTGGCTGGATGATCCAAAGCCGTGGCTCGCCAAGGGCCCCAGTGGCGTTGGGGTCCGCAGCTTTGTCGAGCTTGCCTGCGCCTGGACCTAAGCGACTGGATCGCATTTCCGAAGGCAATAAAAAGCCGCGAAAGTTGAAATAATGCAGGAAGGGGCAGCTCATGGCAGGCATTGCCGAACAGCAGTTGACACTCGAAGAATCCCGGGACCGGTATGCCGATCGGAAGCCGTATTTCGAGTATTGGGACGGCCACGCCATTCAGAAATCTGTGCCTACCAAGCTTCATGCAAAGCTACAGCAGATCATCCTGGACATGCTGCGCGAGCTGGGCTACAAAACGTTTCCGGAACTGACACTGCGAATTTCGCCCGACCGGGAACCCACTCCGGATGTAGTAGCTAATGTCAAAGAGCCAGAGGATCCATATCCAACAAGCCCAGTCGATGTCGTGGTTGAGATCCTTTCACCAGCAGACCGGTTCTCTATTGTTCAGGAAAAGTGTGAGCGTTACTCCGACTTGGAATCAAAGATATTCTGATTCTGGATCCTTCCGCCAGAAAGCCTGGTTCTGCAGCCATCAAATGCGAAGCGTGATGTCGGCTCACGCGGAGTATGCCTTTCATGGCGCTGCTCGCGCGCTCATCTTTGATGAAGTCTGGAGACGTCTTCAATTATGACCCGCTCCGATCTTGCTGCCTCGCCACAACTCCTCGCGATTCGCCGGCAATACCATCGTTAGCCCCCTCGCGCCGTGACATTTGCATCACGCAATCTGGCGCTTCGAAGTCTGGTCTTGTATGCTGAATCGGCGGAGGTTGACAGAATGCAGCTTCGAGTTCTCGCATTTGTGCTGGCGGGCGGAAAAGGGACCCGCCTCCATCCATTGACGAAGGAACGCGCAAAACCAGCAGTGCCGTTTGCCGGCCGCTATCGCATCGTCGATTTTGTCCTGAGTAATCTCCTCAATTCGGGAATCTATTCTACTTACGTCCTCACCCAATTCAAGAGCCAGTCGCTCCTGGAGCATTTGCGTGAAGGCTGGGAGGTCACAGGCCTGATGAAGAACAATTTCATCATTCCGGTACCCGCCCAGATGCGATCGTCAAGTGAAGATTGGTACCTTGGCACAGCCGATGCGCTTTATCAAAACATCAACCTGATTGAGCAAGCCGATCCTCACGTTGTTGTCATTTTCGGCGCGGACCACATCTATCGCATGAACATCCGGCAAATGGTCGAGTATCACGTGGAAAAACGGTCCAGCGTCACCATTGCCGCGTTTCCGGTAAAGAAGGAATACGCGATTGAATTCGGAGTGATCGAGACCAATCCCGATAATTCCGTCGTCGGCTTTCATGAGAAGAAGGCCGACGCGCCAACCATGCCCGAAGACCCTACGCGAGTCTATGCTTCCATGGGAAATTACATTTTCTCGACCGAACTACTAGTGAAAGAGCTCTACGCGGATGCTCAGAACGCGAAAAGCTCGCACGATTTCGGTCGGGATATTCTTCCGGCGATGATCGGCCGCGCTGACATGTACGCCTACGATTTCCAGACGAATCGCATTCCGGGCGATCCCATTGGAGCGCCGGTGTACTGGCGCGACGTCGGCACTCTGGACGCCTACTACGAGGCAAGCATGGACCTTCGCGCCGTCTCGCCGGAACTTAACCTTTACAACCGGCAATGGCCTCTGCGCACGGCCGGTTACTCGGACGCGCCCGCGAAGTTTGTATTCGACGAAGACGGCAGGCGCGGCATGGCGATCGACTCCATCGTGGCTGGCGGCTCCATCGTTTCCGGCGGCACCGTGAAGGGATCGGTCATCGGCCGCGGCGTGAAGATTCACACGGGAGCGGTGGTCGAGGATTCCATCCTCTTCGACAACTGCGATGTGGGTCGGCACGCAAAGATCCGCCGGGCGATTCTCGACAAGAACGTAAAAGTGCCCGAAGGCGCTCAGATCGGCTATAACCGCGAGGCCGACCGAAAGCGCTACTTCGTCACGGAAAGCGGCATCGTCGTCATTGAAGGCCACCGTTCCACCGTCGATATCGCCACTCTACAGGTGTGATGCCTGTGCGTCTTCCCGCCGTTTGCGCGGCTGGCCCGAACCCGCTCACGCGATGCGGCGCTGTGTGGAAGTAAACCGGAAACGGCCGCCGCACGCCTACGGCTTGTCGCCCACTGCCCGCAGGTCGTTTTGTCGTGCCGCCACCGCCGGACGAAGGAACTGCGTCAGGAGCAGCGCAACCACTACGACCGTCACGCACCCAACGACGTTGAACCATAAATAGCTGATCGACGTGAATAGTTTCGTTCCGAAAATGGCGGCTTCGCCGGCGATCACTCCCCAGAACGCCGCGGTGCCTCCGACTCGCTTGAAAAAGAATGCGAGCACGAACACCCCCAGCATGCCTCCATAAAACAGCGATCCCACCTGGTTCACCGCCTCAATCAGAGCGCCAAAGCTGCGCGTGGAATTCGCGAACACCACGGCGTATGCCGCCCAGAACACCGTGAACAGCCGCGATGCCCAGAGATAATGCCGGTCGCTTGCGTTGCGAATCGCAAATCGTTTGTAGATATCGATAACGCTGACGGTCGCCAGGGAATTGATCTCGCCGGAACTGGAAGACATCGCCGCCGTAAAGATCACAGCAATCAGCAGACCCACAACGCCAACCGGAAGAAACTTCGTCACGTAAGCAAGGAAGATGTAGTTGGTGTCGTTAAACCCTTCGGTGTGCTCCACGCGATCCACCACGCCAAGCGCGCTCCTTCTCGCCGCCGCGAATCGTGCTTCGGCTTGGTGGAACGCGGCTAAGTCTCCGCTCCGGTCCCCTTTTGTCCGGCTGGATTGCGCAAGCCGCATCGCCGCGTCGCGCCGGGTGGCAAACGCCTCGTCATATTGCTTTTCGACTTGCGTCCAAACCGGTGATTGCGCCGCGCGGTCCGCCTCAACCGGCTGGAAAATCGCCGGCGGCTTCACAAACAGAAAAAGCACAAATACCATCGCGCCGATGAACAGAATGAACGCCTGCATCGGGATCTTGGCGACGGCGTTGAACAGCAGACCCAGCCGGCTTTGCGCAATAGATTTTCCCGCGAGATATCGCTGTACCTGGCTCTGATCGCACCCGAAATACGCCAGCGCGAGGAACATGCCGCCGATCAATCCGCTCCACGCAGTATAGCGATCGGTCAGGTCGAACCGGAAATCGACGGGATTCAATTTCCCCGCCGCGCCCGCCAGATGCAGAGCATCCAGAACTGAAATGCCTTTGGGCATCAGGTGAAACGCAAGAATTAGCGAGACCACCAGGGCCGCCAGGATCACTATCATCTGCTGAACGTCTGCCCACGTTAACGCCTTCAGTCCGCCGGTTGTGGTGTAGATCGCGATCAGCACTCCCATGATGATCGTCGTGATGTAGTCCGGCCAGGTAAGCACGACCGAAAGCAGAACTGCGGGCGCGTAGAGCGCAAGCCCCGCCGCCAAGCCGCGTTGAATAAGAAAAACTACGCTGACGAGAGCCCGCGTTTTCGTGTCAAAGCGCTGCTCCAGGTATTCATACGCCGTGTACACTCTGGCGCGGTGAAAAATGGGAACCGCCGTGGCCGACAGAATCACCATCGCAAGCGGCAGCCCGAAGTAGAACTGCACGAATCGCATGCCGTCCACATAGGCCTGAGAGGTTGTCGATATGAACGTGATGGCGCTCGCCTGCGTCGCCATGATGGAGAGGCCCATCGCGTACCATGGCAGCGTTCTGCCTCCTAAAAGGTAGCGATCGACGGTGTTGCTGCCGCGGCCGCGATAGATTGCGTAACTCACGATAAACGTGAGCCAGGCAAACAGCACCACCCAATCGAGAGGCTTCACCCGTATTGCTCCACCATGTTTTCAACTGTAACCCGGCGTTCCGGTACGCCGACCTCGCATGAGGATGCAATCATCGCGAATCGAGGATCTTCCGCAGCCCGGCCACTTGCGCGCTGGAAACGTGTCCCGAAGCGTCGCGAGCCGCCGATCCTACATGGAATTCTTGAAGCAACTCCGAATTTGCCAGCAGAGCAAGCGCATCTTCGTCGATGCCGCCTCCCGTCAGGATGCGCAGCCTTGTCCCCGCTATCCGCTGCAATTCTTCGAGACGTGCGATGCGCGCCTCCCATGGTCCCGCGCCGCCACCGATCAGTACCCGATCGATCTGGGCATAGCGAGTCAGTTGCATGATCGCCTCGTGTGGATCGGCAGCGGCTTCTATTGCTCGATGAAACGTCGCCCGGCTCCCGCCTCCGCTCTCGAGTACAATTTCAAGAGCATGGCTATCGATGCCGCCATTACGCATAAACCCAATCACCAAACCGTCAATCGGCAATTTCGAGAACTCCGCGGCGTGATGCCGCAGCAGACGAAGCTCGGAATCGTCCCGGATGGAAAAGTTCGGGCTCTCGCGAACCATTGTGCGCACCGGAATCGAGACTGACGCGAGGACATCCTCTACAAGTCCCAAAGCAGGCGTAAGTCCTTCGACTTCCAAATCACGTAACAATTCCAACCGGTCCGCGCCCCCGTGTTCGGCGGCTCGCGCCTCGTCGGGCGATGTCACAATGACCTCGAGAAGCTTCATGGTAACGGGCATTGTAACGAATGAAGCAGTCGATCCGTCTATATGGAAAATTTATCGACGGGCCCGTGGCCTGCAAAATTGATGAAAACGCCTGGTTGCCAGTACGGAACCGCGGTCGTGGGGGGGGCGTACGTCTTCAACAGGCGAATCGATCCCGGTATTGAGGAATTACGGTGTGAACGCTCGCATGAATGCGTATAACCCGGCAATTACCGCGGCGAGTATGCAGAGCACCGCGGCGTAGACGAACGGCCAGCGGCCCAGAAACGGAGGAGGGTCGTCGGTGACTTGCCGGATATCCTTCAGCTTTGGAATTTCGCTCATATCGCGTTCAGAGCGGGCGCCACTCACGAGTGTCTCTCATGCCGTCGCGTCGATCGATTCGCGCGTGAAAATCAATTATAAGTGCAAACCAAAATACTAGTCCTGAGTTTGGCGCCCAGGTTCTTTCCGGGTACGGGCGTTGCAACGGGATGGGCTCAGATGTTTCCGGTTAGCGAACTGGACCCGATCGGCTAAACTGAGGAATCGTGGCTAACGAGACGGCGCGTCCGCCTATTAACGTTTTGATTGTGGATGACGAGACATCCCAGCGCAATCCGCTGGCAGCCATGGTGTCGTCGTGGGGCTTTGTTGTTGAAACGGCCGATGATGGGCAGCAGGCGCTCGATAAACTGGGTGCGTTTCCCGCCAATGTCATCATCACGGATCTGATGATGCCGCGAATGGACGGCTTCGAGTTGATGAAACGCCTGGGCGCCGACGGCAACATGCCCACCGCGATTGTCCTAACCGCCTTCGGGAATATTGAAACCGCCATCGAGACGATTCACGACCTTGGCGCTTTCTGGTTCCTTGAAAAGCCCATCCAGCCGAACGCATTGCGGATTCTGCTCGAACGCGCCGCTTCGCAAAGCGCCCTTGCCGAAGAAACCGAGCGTCTGCAGCGGCAGTTGTCCTACCAGGGGGTCCTGGTCGATATGGTTGGCACCTCGGCGCCCATGCAGCAGGTGTTCTCCATTGTCAGGCAGGTTGCGCCCAGCAAGGCCCCGGTGTTGATCGCTGGCGAAAGCGGCACCGGAAAAGAGCTTGTAGCTCGCGCCATTCATCACCTGAGTTCCCGCCGAGGCGGACCGTTCGTCGCCATCAATTGCGCGGCGCTTCCCGAAACGCTGATGGAAAGCGAGCTCTTCGGCCACGAAAAAGGAGCCTTCACGGGAGCGCTTGAACGCCGGGCAGGCTGTTTCGAACTGGCGCAGCACGGAACGATATTGCTGGATGAGCTCGGTGAAATGCCCTCCGGCACGCAAGCAAAGCTCCTGCGTGTTCTTGAAGACTCGCGTGTACGCCGCCTGGGCGGCAAGAGCGAGATTTCCGTCGATGTCCGCGTCATCGCTTCTACGAATAGGAACATCGAAGACGCTCTGAAGAACGGCGACTTACGCGAGGATCTGTATTACCGGCTGAACGTGTTCGAGATCGCCCTTCCGGCTTTGCGCAGCCGGATGAGCGATGTGCCACTACTCTGCGAGACCCTCATCACGCAGTTGAACCACAAGCACTCCTGCAATGTGACGCATTTGCATCCGGAGGTTCTCGATGCTTTCATGAAACACTCCTGGCCCGGCAATGTCCGTGAATTAAGAAACGTGCTCGAGCGCGCAGTGATTGTGGCGGGCGCGGGCGTGATTCAGATGGCGCATCTCCCCTACGATTTTGGCGTCTCGAGCGGCACTCGCACGGCGCCTGAATTCCTGGAGCCCGAGAGTGTCCGTTTGCCGGTAGGCACGACTGTTTCCGAGGCGGAAAAGGCGCTGATTCAGTTGACGCTTCAGCACACCAAAAACAATAAGACACGCGCAGCCGATATCCTCGGCATCAGTCTCAAAACGCTCTTCAACAAGCTCAAGGAATACGGCGCGGAAGCCGCTTCTTCAGCCGAAGCAAGCTAGACGCTGTGGCGCGGGTCCAGCGTCAATCAGTTTGGTGGGGCATTGAATCTTGCTGCGGCCGAGTAGGCCGCCATCCCTATGCAATTCGACGCCGTTCCCGCTTTGCCCCATCAGGCGATGAGTTTTTTCACCACATTCCCCGCAACATCGGTTAACCGGAAATCGCGGCCCTGAAACCGATAAGTCAGCCTCGTGTGCTCAATGCCCATCTGGTTGAGGATGGTTGCATGCAGATCGTGAACATCCACTGGATCTTCCGCGATGTTGTAGCCAAGTTCGTCGGTCTTGCCCACCGTGATGCCGGGCTTGATGCCGCCGCCAGCCATCCACATGGTGAACGCGCGGGGGTGATGATCGCGGCCCAGGAACTTAGAATGGTTGCGCGCCTCGTTCATGGGT
Source organism: Bryobacterales bacterium KBS 96 (assembly GCA_000381625.1). Lineage (GTDB taxonomy): Bacteria > Acidobacteriota > Terriglobia > Bryobacterales > Bryobacteraceae > KBS-96. The sequence goes on along the minus strand of KB906767.1, from coordinate 951,084 downwards.
GTGCGCCCAAATTCGCCGCCCCATACCACGATGGTGCTGTCGAGCAAACCGCGCTGCTTCAGGTCTTCGATAAGCGCGGCCGCCGCGCGGTCTGTTTCCTGGCAGAGGCTCGGCAGCCGGTTGATGATGTCGTCGTGGCTGGATGTGCCGTGATTGTCCCATCCGCGGTGATAAAGCTGCACGAAACGCACACCGCGCTCGACAAGACGCCGCGCCAGCAAACAATTGTTCGCGAACGATTTCTTTCCCGGCTGCGTTCCATACATCTCGTGAATGGCGTCCGATTCTTTCGAGATATCGACCAGTTCCGGCACGCTCGATTGCATGCGGTACGCCATCTCGTAGGAAGCGATGCGCGTCGTGATTTCGGGATCGCCATTCGCGGCCAGATGCGCTTCGTTCAAATTCTTCAGCAGATCGAGCGATGCGCGCCGCGATTTGGCCGAGACGCCTTCCGGGTTGGTGAGAAACAACACCGGGTCGCCCTGCGACCGAAATTCCACGCCCTGATACAACGTCGGCAGGAAGCCGCTGCCCCAGCACGCCTTTCCTCCGTCGGGCTGATTCTCGCCGGAGATGAGCACCACAAAACCCGGCAAATCCTTGCACTCGCTGCCTAGGCCGTACGTCATCCACGCGCCCATGCTCGGGCGGCCGATGATTTGAAATCCCGTGTTCATGAAGATCTGCGCGGGCGCATGATTGAATTGCGTCGTGTGCATGGACTTCACGACCGCGATCTCATCGGCCACTCCCTGCAAATGCGGCAGCAATTCGGAAATTTCCAAACCGGAATTCCCACATCGTTTGAATTCGTAGGGCGATCCGAGCAACTTCGGCGTCCCCTTGATAAAGGCAAACCGCTCGCCTTTCATCAGTTCCTGCGGAACGTTCTGGCCGTCGTACTTCTGTAGTGTCGGTTTGAAATCGAGCAGATCGACCTGCGAAGGCGCGCCCGCCATGAAGAGATAAATGACGCTCTTCGCCTTCGCCGGAAACATCGGCGCCTTCGGCGCTAGAGGATTCACGGTGCTGGGTCCAGCTTCTGCAAACAGCGACTGGTTCAACAATCCGGCGAGCGCCGAGGCGCCGATTCCAAAACCGGCTTGCCGGAAAAAGTGACGCCTTGTGGAAGCCAACAGCAGTTCGTCCGAGGGATTCATACATATTCTTTTCATCGGCGTCTACTCCTTCGAAATCGTTTCGTCCATGTTCAACAGGACATTTGCGACCATCGTCCACGCGGCCAGTTCCGGCGCGTTCTCGACAGCACTCTTTTGATCGGCAATTACTTCGCGAGCCTCCACCGGATCCTGTCGGTAATGGGCGAGTTGCTGTTCGTGGAAAGCCAATACCCGATCCAGTTCGTCCTTTGCGGGTTTACGCGCCACCACCAGCCGGAAGCCATACGTGATGCGGTCCGCGTCGCTGGTCCCACCTTCGGCGATCATGCGCTTCGCCATGGCGCGAGCGGCTTCGAAAAAATATGGATCGTTCAGAGTCGTCAACGCCTGGAGCGGCGTGTTCGTTCGCACACGCCGCACCGTGCAGAATTCGCGGCTTGGCGCATCGAACGTGACCAGGCTGGGATAGGGAGCACTGCGGCGAATAAATGTATAAAGGGAGCGCCGGTAATGGTCCTCGCCTTTGCTCATTTCCCACTTGTCGGTGCTGTAGGGAACATCCCAAATGCCGTCCGGTTGGTAAGGCATCACGCTAGGGCCGTACATCTTCGAGCTCAGCAAACCGGCCGCCGAGAGCGCGATATCGTGCACGGTTTCCGCCTCGACGCGGAAGCGGGGGCCGCGCGCATACAGCTTGTTGTAAGGATCGCGAGCCAGCAGTTCGGGTGAAACACTCGACGATTGGCGATAGGTGGCCGAGGTCACCATGAGCCGCTGGATCTTCTTCATGTCCCAGTTGTCGTGCATGAACTCCGTCGCTAGCCAGTCGAGAAGTTCGGGGTGCGTCGGCGGGTCGCCCTGCGATCCAAAATCCTCGCTGGTTTCGACGATGCCGTGGCCGAAGATCGTCTCCCAAAAGTGATTCACGGTCACGCGCGCGGTCAGCGGATTGTCGTCGCTCACCAGCCATTCCGCGAGCCCGAGCCGGTTCGGCATCGCATTGGCCGGTAGCGGGTTCAGCGAAGCCGGCACGTTGGCGTACACGATGTCGCCTTTGCTCGTGAAACTGCCGCGCTCGCGGATATAGGTTGCGGGCCGAAGGAAGCCTGGCTTCTCTCGCATCACCATCGCCGTAACGATGTGCAAATCTTCGAGCTGTTTTTCAAGATCGGCAATTTGCTTGCGTGAGGAATCGAGCAGCGGCGAGATGGCGCGGTAGGCGGAGGAGAGCGTCTTCGCCTCCTCTGGCGTACGCTGGCCCGGAGGCGTATCGAGAACAGGCGTCAAGCGCGCGGGCAAGCGAACAATGAACTCCGGATCGGCGCTTGAGGTGATCGAAAGCCGGAAGCGGCCGATGTTGCGCGAAGAGTGCCGCATCTGATGCTTCATGCGAATCGTTAGCAGGGCGCCGCCGGGAAAGCCGAAAGGCTTGTCGGGAATCAGTACGGCCTGGCGTACAAGCGGCTTTGCGGACGGCTTTGCATCGATTGCCCAGCCGCGCAGCGCCGGTTTCTCATCCTTCTTCTCTTTCTTGGCGAGATTCTTGATATCGTAGCCGTCTTGCGATTCGTTCGCTTCCGCCTGTTTCCAGACGATATGATGCACTGCTTTCGGATTGTTCGCCGGAGCCGCGTCCACTTCGAAATCGCTAAGAAAGAAGTTCCCATCTGGATCGCGGCCCGGGCCTCCGTGCGGCAGGCTGGCATCGGGCATCACTTCAATGCGAACCCCTGTAATCGCCGGTCGGTCGGTCTTCGCTTGGATCGTATAACTGTCCGCCTGCGGATTTGCGCCGGTGGCGAGAATGGAGCCGTCGGGCATCGATTTCAATACCGCGCCGCCCGCCGAATCGGCCCGGTCCGCATGCAGCGCCGTCCACTGCTTCGGCGCCGCCGCCATCTGCGCTTCCCAGGATCGCTGCGCGGTGTCCAATTGCGGCGTCTGAGTATCCAGCACCGTTTGCAACTTGGCAATTTCGCCGCGCAGTTGTTTGCTCTCCTTCGACTGTTCGGCAGTCGGCAGTTCCAGCTCGGTTTCTTGGGCATAGCGCCCGTTCGTTTCGCCCGCGATCTTGTATTGGCTGTTGTCGAAAAATGCCAGGAACCGGTAGTAATCCTTCTGCGTGAATGGATCGAACTTATGGTTGTGGCATTGCGCGCATCCGAGCGTGCTGCCAAGCCAGACCTGCGCTGTTGTGTTTACCCGGTCGACAAGTTCATACCAGTAGTATTCGTCCGGGTCCACTCCGCCTTCCTGGTTCAGCATCGTGTTTCGGTTGAATCCGGTCGCGATCAGTTGATCCTGAGTCGGGTTGGGCAACATGTCGCCGGCAACCTGATCGATGGTGAACTCTTTAAACGACATGTCCGCGTTGAGCGCGCGAATCACCCAATCGCGATATTCCCACGCCGTGCGGCGGTCGTCTTTCTCGTAGCCGTTTGTGTCGGCATAGCGGGCGAGATCGAGCCACGGCCTGGCCCATCGTTCGCCATAGTGCGGCGATGACAGAAGGCCATCGACGACTTTCTCGTAAGCGCCGGGGCTGCTGTCCGCCAGAAACGCGTCGACTTGCTGCGGTGTAGGTGGCAGGCCAATCAGGTCCAGGTACACGCGCCGGATCAGCGTAGCCTTGTCCGCCTCGGGCGAAGGTTTCAGTCCTTCCTTCTCGAGTTTGGCAAGGACGAAATTGTCAATCGGATTACGAGGCCATGCCTTGTCCTTCACATCGGGAAGAGGCGGCTGGATCGGTTTCACATAAGCCCAGTGTTTCTGCGGCTTCAACGCAGCAACGGGCGCGGATGAATCGGGGCCCGCCGCGCCATCGTCGATCCATTGGCGAACCAGTTTGATTTGATTGTCGGAGAGCGGCGGCCCGCCGTATGGCATCTGCGGACGTTCCTGCGCCATCAGCCGCCGTATCAGCCGGCTCTGATCGCTGTGACCCGGAACAACGATATGGCCGTTGTCGCTGCCCTTCAAAATGGCTGCGAGCGAATCGAGCCGTAAGCCATTCTGCTGCGTTTCCGGTCCGTGGCACTGATAGCACCGCGCGGCAAGAATCGGCCGAATCTTTTCGGCGAATAGCGGCGATTGTTTGCCGGGTGCGCTTGTCGCCGCCGCCTTCGATTTCGCGCCGGCAAAAGCAGTTTTAGTCGGAGAGAAGTTGGCGTGATCGATCCATGCCTTGAGTAGTTTTACCTGTTCGTCGGGCAGCGGTTGCGCGCCCATGGGCATACGCGGCGCGTCGGTCGTGCCGAGAATGCGCTTGATCAGCAGGCTCGCGCCGCTTTTTCCTGGCACGATCGCGGGCCCCGAGGCGCCGCCTTGCAAAACGGAACCCTCCGAATCCAGCCGTAATCGCGCCATCGCCATGGCCGGGCCGTGGCATTTAGTGCAGGATTTCGCGAAAATCGGAGCGATATCGTGCTGAAAGTCGACTGTTCCGGGACGCGGAACGGTTGCTGTCTGGGCAGCTTGTAGCGCGACTGCGCCGCCCAGTGCAATCAATGACGTGATAAGCGTCAGCGCGCATCTGGCTGCGCTGAATCGGCTGAATTGAGCCATCCTCTGTTAACTTGCCTCCAAAATGGAAGTGCCTTCGACTATACGCCCCCGAAGCCGAGGCCCGCAACTCGCCGGAGTTCGCAGGGTGAGGATGCGAGATGGTCATCCTGCCGCCGCTGTGTGGAGGACATTCTCCCACACGATAAAATGCGGCTTGAGTGTGGTCGAGGCATGCCTCGATCCCTACGACAGACTGACGGATCGTCCGAACGTGATTCTGTAATCTTTCGATAGAGAATCGCAAAGCACAAGGAGAGAAATGTCGAACGAAGCAGCCGGGTTGAGGCTGGATGGAAAGATCGCGTTGATCACGGGGGCCAGCAAAGGATTGGGCAAGGCGATGGCTCTATCGCTCAGCGAGGCGGGAGCCACCATCGCGCTCGTTTCCCGCGACGAGCAGAAATTGGCGGCTGTAAAAAGCGAGATCGAGCATTCCGCCGGAAGAGCGGCCGTTTTTGTTGCCGATGTTAGATACGAGGAACAGGTACAGAGACTGGAATCGGAAGTGTCGGACCGGCTGGGCAAAGTGCAGATCCTTATCAACAATGCCGGCATCAATCTCCGTAAAAACCTCATCGATTTCACCTTCGAGGAGTGGCGCAGCGTCATGGACAGCAATCTGACTAGCGTGTTCCTGATGTGCCGGTCGTTTGTGCCGCACATGAAGGGCTCAGGCTACGGGCGGATTCTCAATATGACGTCGATCATGAGTCACATTTCGCTGCCCGGACGTAGCGCGTATTCATCCAGCAAAACCGCGCTGCTGGGCCTGATCCGCGCCTTGGCGCTGGAACTTGCGCCGGAAGGCATTACCGTGAACGGCATTAGCCCCGGGCCGTTCGGCACCGAGATGAATGCGCCGCTGATGCAGAACCCGGAACTGAACGCGCAGTTTCTCGCGAATCTCCCGGTTGGACGCTGGGGCAAAGTGGAGGAGATCGGAACGCTGGCCCGCTATCTATGTTCCGACGCCGCGGGATTCATCACCGGCACGGACATCCTGATCGACGGCGGCTGGTGCGCGCGGTAAGGCGAGCGCTCATTGATGTTCTTGAAAGCGCCCAGGCGGCGAATGCTCCGGACCATGGAAAGTCATCTCGACAGTTGCGTACGTCGCGACCGGACCCAGATCCTTTATCGCCGGGCTAAAGCGCCACTTGCGCACTGCCGCCATTGCCGATTCGTCCAGGCCTAGCGCCGCGGAACGAGTCTTAGGGTTGGCAGGATCGCGTTCATCGACAAAGGAGATAAACTTCGGGTCTCGAGGTATGCCGTCGCGATCTATGACGATCCGAAGAACGACCGCGCCCTTCAGCCCGGCCGTGGCTGCTCTATCGGTGTATTGGGCATCGACTTTGGTTTTGACGTATAGCGGCGCAATCCGGTCGACCAAGTCATTTGTTTGTCCGTACACCGCGCTCGTGGCCAGCAGGCACCCAAACAGCAGCTTGTACATCCGGCGGTCTCCTGGGGTTCATCGTACCTGATTCAGGCAGGCCGTTGGATCGAGGCATGCCTCGACCGCTTACATTACGTGGATTTGGTCCCGTTGACTCGCGCTGTGGATTGCCGGATCACCAGATGTGTCTCAATCGGCGAGACTAACTTTTCGGGCGGCTGCCGTTCTTCGATTTCCGCGATCAGCCAGGAGATCGCTCGCGTCGCCACGTCGATGCGGGACAGGCGGATGGTGGTCAGCGGAGGCTCCGTGAAATCGGCTAAGTGAATGTCATCGAACCCGACCAGCGAGATGTCCTCCGGTACGCGCAAACCGGCCCGATGAATCGCTCGTAGGGCTCCGATTGCCGATAGGTCATTTGAGCCAATGACGGCCGAGCACCGCGGGTGCGTTGCAAGCAGCCTTTGCATCGCGATGAGGCCGCCATCGACCGTGTGATCTCCTTCCACGACATTGGGCTCGCTTCCGGCTTGACCGGCTGTTTTCAGCTTGGCCAGGAATGCCTCCCGCCGAGTCTGCGCGGAATACAGCGCTTGGGGACCGCTGATGAACGCAATGCACTCATGTCCAAGCTCCCTCAAGTGATCCACCGCTTCGCCGATTCCCATGGCGTAGTTCACTTCGATGTTCCAGAAGTGCTTCCGCTCTGGCCCAACATCGAGAAAGGCGATTGGGATACGCCGGCGCGCAAGTTGCTCGATGAGCGGAGCGTCGCGCTCGGAGGTCATAATGGCGATACCGTCCACTTTTCTCTCCAGCATGCGCCGCACGCAGATTTCCATTCGAGTGCAATCGTAATTGGTGGAGCCGACGAGGATCTCGTAGCCTTCCGCCACGGCCAAATCCTCAAAACCTTTCATTAACTCCGGGAAGAATGGATTCGTGATGTCGGAAACGATAAGACCCAAGATCCGGCTTCTTCCGGAGACGAGAGTACGCGCGTGCGTGTCGGGGTAATAGTTGAGTTCTTCGACTGCCCGCATGACACGGGCAGCGGTGCCAGGGTCGACGAGATTCGAGTTATTAATGGTTCGAGATACCGTGGCAGTGGAGACTCGCGCCCGCTTCGCCACCTCCCGAATGCTCATTCCGCGCTTCATTGGACGAGATTGATCCTCTCCGCCATCCGCCTACCTGCAGGCATCAGTCCACTACAGGCGATCGCCTGGTGTCAATACTGAGCGGCGAAATAAATTGGTCACTTCGATCCTACGGGCGGAAGTCCGTGCATTTCGCCCGCCAAATCAATAGTCCGTTGCAAATTCGGCCATATCAAAGCGACAATTACTGCTTTGCGCTTTGTAGCATCGCCTTTAGTTGGCGGAACGCCGTTATATCGAAATTCTTCTTCAGGCGTTCGGACGCGATCAATTTGGGATTAGTAAGCTCATCGGGGGGCGTGTGCTGTTTGCACCGGGCCAGCAGCGTGCCGGCTTCGTGGTCCTGCGGGTTGCGCTTCATGACGGTCGCAAAGTATCGCGCGGCATTGTCGTAATCGGCCTGTCGATAAAGTAGCAGGCCGATGTTGAAGTTGTACGTCGAATCGGTTTCGTCGCCTTCGAGAGCGTGATGCAAGTCCGCCATCGCCGTGGACTCGTTCAGCCGGCTTTCAGCAGCGCCCAAATTGTTAAAAACTTCATTCAGCGGCACTGCGTGCGACAGATCGCGAAAACATGTCTCCGCTGTCCGGAAATCGCCAGCCAGATAAGAACCGAGGCCCATGCGGAATTGCGCTTCCAGGTAGAGCGGATCGCCCAACGGCACTTTGGCGAACCACTTCACGGCAAGCGGATACTGCTTTTGCGATAGCGCAAGCTTACCCAGTTCGTATTGTGGTTGCGCATATTGCGGATCCAGCGCCACGGCCTGTTGAAACCACTTTTGACGCTGCTCGTCATTGCTTGAAAGCAGGCCGCGAATGTAGCTCTCCTTGGCATCGAGACGAGTCAGGTTGGAAGGCTTCAACAATTGATCCGCGGTAATTGAGGAGTTCGGATCCAAATATCGGATGGTCTGCCATGCCAGGTGTTCTTCGAGGCGCGAGAGGTCGGCCAACTTGCCTGTCTCCGAGAATTCGGTAGCATCGCGTAATTTCTTAAGATCGAGAAAGCGAGCGCTAATCCGAATCGATCCATCGCGGGCCTGCGCGTCGGGGGTGGGCAGCGAAATTTGATAAGCTCCGTAACAGACGTGATCGGCATCGAGCGTCTGTCCCAATTTCCACAATGTCGCTTTAGTCAGCAGCGCGTCCGGTTTCAGGTCGAGCCGGCGATATCCCTCGTTGCGTGCATCGCGGTCGAGGACAATTTGGCCGCTCGCGCTCAATTCCGTGCCGATTGTCTCGGAGATGCTTTCTCCAATCCAGTTCAAGTCCGCATTCTGAGACTCGTTATGAAACGGAACCACCAATACGGTAGCTGCCGCGCCGTGCATCAGAGGCGTCCAAAACAGACACAAAAAAAGGAGACGCGACATTTGCACGTCTCCATCGTAGCAGGGGGGAATCGTTGGGAATTTAGAATAAAGAGCTGGACTTTCGATAGCGGGAGAGCTACTGGAAGAGCTATTTAATGACTGACTTTACCGCGGATGAGTGGCCGCCTTTTTGCGCCGCGGCGCTTCCAAACACGATCTTCTTGTTTGTTCCGCCAAGTTGAATTCCCGTCACTTCATGCTGATCGTTGTAGAGGACGGACGTAATGGAGAACTTCTTGTTCGCGAGTTCCGTCGTTGCGGGTACTTCTGTTATTTCCTTGTTATGCTTCAGCACGACACTAGCGTCGTTGACTTGCACTTTGTACTGGCCGGGCTTCAGCGATTTCCCGTCAAGTGTGCTTTCGTCGAACAACGTTACCGAGTAGGACGAGGCAGCAAACGCGGAGACCAAGGCGACAGTACCGAAACTGAAAAGCAACTTCTTCATCATGAAAGCACTCTCCTTCAAAGCGGGCTGGGAAGGGGGAGCCCCAAACGCTTCGAGACTTAATACGAATCACGGCGGGAAAGGTTCCGAAATTCGGACTAACTGATACAAAAAATTTACAAATTAGTTAGTGTGAGGCAAACGGCAAATCAGCGAGTATGGCTAGTCTGTTCGGATGTGAACACCTTTTTGTCGAAAGAGGACACCAGATGCGACTGCGCCAGCGAAACGGCGTCCGCCTGCACGTCCCGTTCCGTTCCGAATCCATTGAGCCATACGATATCGTGCTCGGCGCGAAACCATGTCATCTGACGTTTTGCATACTGCCGTGTTCTGGCTATGCACTCTTCCATCGCGTTCTGTAACGATAACTTGCCGGCGAGAACTTGAGTTGCCTGTTTGTAACCAACCGACTGCATCGGTTTCGAATCGATGCTATAGCCAACGGTCAGTAACTCGCGAGTTTCCTCGATCAGACCTTCCTGAAACATGCGTTCGGCACGGCGAGCCAGTTGCTCGCGTAATTCAGATCGATCCGGATTCAATCCAATCTTGAGGACGGCGTAACCTTCCAGCGGCGCGCGTGGGCGGCTCTGTACATGCGACGACGTCTGCCGGGCAAGTATGGAAATTTCAAGTGCGCGAATCAATTTTTGCCGGTCGTTTGGATGGATGCCGGCCGCGGCGGCTGGGTCGCACTGGCGCAGTAGGAAGTGAAGGGAAGATGGACGTTTTTGGGCGATCCGGTCGAAGCGGGCGCGCAATTGCTCGTCGCGTAGCGGGGCGGGGGAGAGTCCGTGAAGCAGCGCGCGCAGATAAAATCCAGCGCCGCCCGCGACGATAGCGATGCAATTTCTGGACGAGATTCCGGCGAGAGCCAGGCGCGCGTTGCGGAGATAGTCTCCGGCCGTGAACTCTGTTTCGGGTCCCGCGACATCAAAAAGATGGTGTGGGATACCACGCCGTTCGGATTCCAGCAATTTTGCTGCTCCAATGTTGAAGCCGCGATAAACCTGAACCGAATCGCAGTTCACGATTTCGCCCTGGAACCGTTCGGCAATCTCTAGCGCGAGGGCGGTCTTTCCGGAACCGGTCGGCCCCACCACCACCAACAGCGGCTTCGTTTTCTGTGCGGCTGGCACGTAACCAGCCTAGCCCGTTAGGTTGAACGCACGCCGAAGGCCGGCCCTCGGACAATTACCGACACAAGGAAGTGGGAGGCAGCCATGGCGACCGGGCTATACTTGGTATCAGCAGCAGTCTCTAATGATGCTGTAAAACACGAACGCTTAAGCGGTATCAATGCCTGGAATTTTTTCCTCCTCCCTGCGAACTTTGCTCCTCGGGGCAGCCATTCTGGCCGTGCCCATGACAGCGTTCTGCTTCCAATCCGCGCCAGCGAAGGAAGACGGAATCAACCTTAATTCCAAAGCGCCCATTAAACAAGGTCCTTCGATTAAGGCAGAAGCTTATTACCACTTCACGGTCGGCCATATGTACGAAGAGATGGCCAGTGCGTACGGCAATCGCACGGATTACGTGAATAAAGCGATTGACAATTATCGCCTCGCGATGAAAGAGGACCCGAGCGCAAATTTCCTGGTGGAAGACATTGCCGATCTGTACCGCGAGTCCGGGCGGTTGCGGGAGGCGGTGCTGGAAGCGGAAGGCGCCCTCAAGAATAACCCCAACGATCTGAATGCCCGGAGGGTTCTTGCTCGTATCTACACGCAGCAGATTGGCGACTCGCAAACCAACAAGATCGATCAGGGGATGCTGCATAAGGCCGTTGAGCAGTATCAGCTCATCACCGATCACGATCCCAAGGATGTCGACAGCCTGATTATGCTCGGCCGGCTTGAGAAGCTGATGCAGAACACGCCGGAAGCGGAAAAGGCGTTTCAAAAAGCGCTCGATCAAGACTCAGGGAATGAGGATGCGCTGAGCGGCCTCGCGATGGTCTACGCGGATAGCGGAGATGCCCGCCGCGCTTCGGATCTGCTGGAAAAACTGACCAAGAAGGACCCCAGCCCACGCTCTTTTGCAATGCTGGCCACCAGCTACGAGCAGATGCACGATTATTCGCTGGCTGCCACTGCGTACCGGCAGGCCTTGAAGCTGGACCCGGCGCGCGTCGAGATCAAGCAAGCTCTGGCGCAGGATCTGCTCTTGTCCAACCAGTTGGATGAAGCGCTGAATCTCTATCAAGAGATCGTCAAAGCCAATCCGCAGGATGCTCAATCGTACTTGAGGATGTCGCAGATTTATCGCCAGCAGAAGAAGTTCGATCTTGCACGGCAGTCGAGCGACAAGGCTAAGGCGATTGATCCCGACAGCCTAGAAATACGTTACAACGAAGTCACCATCCTGGAATCGGAGGGCAAGGTTCAGGATGCGGTGAATACGTTGAACTCGATTCTAAAAGATACGGAAAAGAAGACCTACAATCCGGCCGAAAAGGGATACCGGGCGATGATGCTGGAACGGCTCGGGCTGCTGTACCGCAACCTGGAACAGTACGGTCAGGCAGTAGACGCGTTCCGTCAGATTGTTGTGTTCGATCCCGAAATCGCTCCGCGCGCCGAGGCGCAGGTCATCGACACTTACAGGACGGCGAAGGATTACACCAAAGCGCAGCAGGAATCGGACGCCGCTTCTAAGAAGTATCCCGACGACCGGACGCTTCGGTCGGTTCGTGCCGAACTGCTGACCGACCTGAACAAACCCAGCGAAGCGGTGGCTGAGTTGAAGAAGGGATTCGACGGCAACAAGGATCATGACCGCGAGACTTGGCTTGGGCTGGCCCAGGTTTACGAGAACACTCGCGATTTCCCGGAAATGGCCAAGACCCTGGACCAGGCCGAGAAACTGGCCGTGACCGACGACCAAAAAGTGAACGTGATGTTCATGCGTGGCGTGATGCTGGAACGGCAAAAGAAGGAAGCGGAAGCGGAAGCGGAATTCCGGCGTCTGCTGCAGCTCGATCCGGATAATGCCGCTGCGCTGAACTATCTCGGTTATATGCTTGCCGATCAGGATGTGCGGCTGCCAGAGGCACAGCAAATGATTCAGAGGGCGCTCGATCAGGAACCCAATAACGGCGCGTATCTGGACAGCATGGGTTGGGTGTATTACAGGATGAACCGCCTGGATGACGCCGAGAAGCAATTGCAGCGTTCGCTGCAGTTCATTTCGAAAGATCCCACCATCCACGATCACCTCGGCGACGTATACTTCAAGCAGGGCAAGATCAAGGACGCCATCACGCAATGGCAGCTATCGCTGAACGAGTGGAACACCAGCACTCCCGGCGATCGCGAGCCCGGCGCCGTATCGAAGGTGCAGAAGAAGCTGGAAAGCGCGCGGGTGCGCCTTGCGAAAGAAGAGGGCGTTCGCCGGCCCGAGTAGCGGCGGCTAACTTGGATTGATCCACACTCCGTTCCGCCAAGCGGAGTGTATAAGCCCGGCGCAACGCCGGCCCTACTGTTTTGCGCGGAAAACCTTCTTCGAGATGTCTGGCCAGAACTCAACGAACACGGCGCCGATGGCGCCTTCCGCTGTCACCGTCATGGCTCGCTCGAACGTCAGATCGGCGCCACGATCCGTCGATGGATAGTAGAGATTGGAAATGCCACCGGCCGCGATGTTCCCCAGCACATTGGAGTAATTTGGCTCCCATTTTCCGTTGTCGCCTTTGCAGATGACCGTTGTGGCGACCGCATAGAAGAGTCGGTTTTTAAAACTGCCGGAACCCTTGCGAAAATAGCGTGGATCCTGATGCAGCAACACGGGGAACACCGCGCCGCCGAGTAGTGTTCCATCAAAGTTATCCGCGTAGGACGCTCCCAGCCTCTTCCCATACCCTTGCGCGCCCTGGCCATAGCCGGGGTACTCGTTTTCCCATTGACTCAATCCGGCGTCGGCGGCAGCCGCCGCAAACTCGAACGGGTCCAGTGCGCTCTTGAACGCTAAACTGAATTTCTGCCGAGGCGATAGCGTTGCCGCATTCTGTACGTTGGAGGTGTTGAAGTTCGGGATGACGCCGAGAATCCGCTGCTTCGTCTGTTGTCGCAATTCCTCTTCCGCACGCTGCTGCTCGGGCGTCTTCCGGGCGGGCTTCCCCGGTTGAGAAGGAAGAGTTTGGGTCTCGGCCGGCGCCGAAGAAACTGGAGGTTCGGCGGGAGCTTGTGGAGATTGGCCCGCCATGAGCGAAGGCAGGAAAGCGACGGCGAGAAGGCTCGTCGACGCGTGCTTTAATACGGGATGAAGAAGCATTGATGGGACGTGGAGGAGCCCTCCCGTTTCGATGCTGGCTTGTTGTTGCCGGTTACCTCGCGAACCCAACACTACAAATCTTTACCCCGCGGCATAGACATGCCGGCCGGAATTTCGGCCGGTTCACGTTATCCGTGTAGCGCGCCAGAGGCGCAGGAATCTAAAGAACGTCGAGCCGCGCGTTGATACTCTTTCATTGGACGGTCTCGATATCTCGTATTTAAAACGGACCTCACAAAATAAGGCAGAATCATGACAAAACGCAAGCTTGGCAACAGCGATCTGAGCATTACCCCAATTGGTATTGGCTCCTGGGCAATCGGCGGCGGCGGATGGAAATTCGCCTGGGGGTCGCAGGACGATAGCGAGTCGATTGCCGCGATACGCAAGGGGATTGAGAAGGGGATCAACTGGATCGACACGGCCGCTATTTATGGAACGGGCCATTCGGAAGAAGTGGTGGCCAAGGCGATTGAGGGCATTGGCGCGCGGCCATATATTTTCACAAAATGCGAGCGGCGCTGGAATGCGGACGGCACGATTTATCCATCCTTGAGAGCGGAGTCAGTCCGCAAGGAATGTGAAGATAGCCTGCGCCGCCTGAAGGTAGATGTAATCGACCTTTACCAGGTGCATTGGCCCGAGCCGGAACAGGAGATCGAAGAGGGCTGGACCGAGATGGCGAAGCTGCAGCAGCAAGGCAAAGTGCGCTGGATCGGAGTTTCCAATTTCAACGTAGAGCAGATCAAGCGAGCACAGAAGATCGCGCCGGTTACGTCGCTACAGCCTCCGTATTCGCTCTTGCGCCGCGGCATCGAAGCGGAGATTCTTCCCTATGTGCAATCCCAGAATATCGGCGTTATCGTCTATTCTCCGATGTTGTCCGGCATGCTCACCGGCAAGATGACGCGCGAGCGCGCTGCGAACTTTCAACAGGACGACTGGCGGAGAAACAATTCTGAGTTTCAGGAGCCGAAGCTCTCGCGGAACCTTGAGTTTGTCGAATTGCTGAAGAAGATCGGCCAGCGTCATGGACGCACTCCAGGTGAAGTGGCGATCGCATGGACACTCAAACATCCTGCCGTCACCGCCGCCATTGTTGGCGTTCGTAGACCGGACCAGGTCGATGGAATCGCGGGCGCGCTCGACTTCCGGCTTTCCGCCGAGGAGATCGCCACAATCGAAAGCTTCCAGAGTTCGCCGGCCGTTTCCGCCTGACGGTGAATCTCCGGCAACAAAACATCCCGGCAATAAATCAATGACGGCCGCACAAGCTCTTCTGCTGACCGCCGCGGCGGCTACTGGGGGCGCGCTCAACTCAGTTGCCGGCGGGGGGACGTTCATTGCGTTTCCCGCGCTTCTGTTCGCGGGCGTTGCTCCGGTGCCGGCGAATGCGACCGCGACTCTGGCGTTGTGGCCGGGCGCGGCGGCCAGCGCTTTCGCTTACCGCCACGATGTCACGGCCCCGGCGCGCGTGCGCTGGTTACTCGGCATTACCAGCCTCATAGGCGGATGCATCGGCGCATTGCTGCTGTTGAAGACATCAAATGAGGCATTCGAAAAGATCATCCCGCCGCTGCTACTGTTCTCTTCCCTCGTGTTCACTTTAAGCAAATGGATCAACGCGCAGATCAAGCGCTGGAGCCATCCATCAACCGAAAAGAACCTGATGCTGCTGCTAGGAGCCGCTATCCAGTTCGTCATCGCGGTGTATGGCGGATATTTCGGCGCGGGCATCGGCATTCTGATGATTGCCGCGTGGTCGGCGCTCGGCATGAGCAATATCCACGGAGTGAACGGGTTACGCTCCCTGCTCGGCACGGCGATCAACGGCATTGCCCTGCTGCTCTTTGTGGTGAACCATTCGGTCGAATGGGCGCCGGGGCTATTGATGGCCGTGACGGCTGTCCTCACCGGATATTTCGGCGCGGCTTATGCGCGAAAACTACCTCCGGTTTTCATACGCCGCTTCGTCCTAATTGTCGCTTGGGGGATGACGGCCTACTTCTTCTGGAAGTTCTACGCTTAGTGCGTCATTATCGAAATGTTGGCTGCGGCGCGGCATCCCTGCCTTATGCTCTCTCCCCGGGTCGCGGTTCAGAAAACCGGCCCCCAATTTGTTATCATTCGACCGCATGTACGAGTATGCAATTGGCGTCGATTTAGGGGGTACAAATCTGCGTGCCGCCGCGATCGACAGCGACGGCCAGATGATCGACCGGGTGTCCGCCGGAGTTCAATACTCAGCGGGCCGCGATGTCATAATCGCCGAGATTGTCACGGCTATTCGAGCGGTTCGCGACACCGTAGGCGCGAACGGATTGCGAGGCGTCGGGATCGGCATTCCCGGCTACATCCAGCTGGAAACCGGAGTTGTCATGGGCACGGCAAATCTGCCGGGTTTTGAGGGATTTCCGGTACGTGACGAGATCCAGAGGCTGTTGGGAACTCCTATCGTTCTTGAAAACGATGCGAATGCCGCCGCGCTCGGCGAGAAATGGATCGGCGCGGGGCGGGGCGTCAACGAACTCGTATTGCTGACGTTGGGAACGGGTATCGGTGGCGGGATCATCGTAGGAGGCCGAGTCCTGCATGGTTATCTCGGCATGGCCGGTGAGCTCGGTCACATGACGGTGTTTCCCGACGGAAATCCTTGCGGTTGCGGAAACTGCGGCTGCCTCGAAAAACACGCCTCCGCAACCGCTCTTGTGGGAATGGCGCGTATGCTGCATCTTGGCGACGGCGTTACGGCGGAAGACATCTATAAGCTTGCTATGGGCGGCAACACACGTGCTCTGCAGTGTTTTAAATCCATGGGCCGCGCTCTCGGCATTGCGCTTGCCAACCTGATCAACATTTTTAATTTCCCGCTCTATTTACTCAGCGGAGGCGTCCTGCCGGCGTGGGATCTATTTGCGCCAATTATGTTTGACGAAGTGAAGAGCCGATCCTTTACCTACAGTCGTACCAACCCGCGTATCGAAAGAGGGATTTTAGGCAAAGAAGCCGGATTGTTCGGAGCCGCATACTTGCCGTTTCAGCATGGGTATTCCTTCCAGGACACCGCTGCGGGTTAACAAAAGGGTTTGAACAAATATGTATTGGTTGGGTCTCGACGTCGGGACAGGTGGGTCCCGCGCGCTATTAGTCGATGCAAAGGGAATGGTCCGCCACAGCTATACAGCGGCGCATGAGGACATGGCCATGGCGCGGCCGCTGTGGGCGGAGCAGCATCCGGACGATTGGTGGCGCGCATCGCAGGAGGCGATCAAAGGCGTCCTGAAAGCCGCCAATATCACGGGCGAAGCTGTCCGGGGTATCGGCGTCTCAGGTCAGATGCACGGCCTTGTTCTGCTTGATAAGGATAATCGCGTGATTCGTCCAGCGCTTATCTGGTGCGATCAGCGCAGCCAGAAGCAGGTGGATTGCATCAACGCGACGGTCGGTTCAAAAACAATTTTGGAATCTACAGCCAACCCGATGCTGACCGGGTTTACTCTGCCCAAGCTTCTCTGGATTCGCGATGAGGAGCCCGCCAACTTCGAACGGGTTCGCAAGATACTGCTTCCGAAAGATTACATCCGCTTCAAACTGACGGGCGAATTTGCCACGGAGGTGTCGGATGCCAGCGGCACGGGGCTTTTCGATGTTGTCAGGCGCCGGTGGTCTCGCGAGATGATGACAGCGCTCGGCCTCGATATGAATATCCTGCCGCGCGCTTATGAATCGAGCGACATCACTGGAACCGTAACGCGGGAGATTGCAGAGGCAACAGGACTTCAGTCCGGTACACCGGTAGTAGGCGGCGGAGGCGATCAGGCGGCTAGCGCCATTGGAAACGGCATCGTCGAGCCGGGCGCGGTCTCTTGCACCATCGGTACTTCGGGCGTTGTCTTTGCGTATATGGAGAAGCCTGCCTACGACGAACTGGGACGCGTGCATACATTCTGCCATGCGATTCCCGGAGCGTGGCACGTCATGGGCGTCACCCAGGGAGCGGGCCTGAGTCTTCAGTGGTTTCGAAATCGCTTCGCGCCAGAAATGGCGTACGACGACCTTACCGCCGAAGGGGCGTTATCGACCAGAGGTTCACAAGGCTTGTTCTGGCTGCCTTATCTGATGGGCGAGCGCACTCCTCATCTGGATGCGTCCGCGCGAGGCGCATGGATCGGCCTCACCGCGCGCCACCAGCGCCCCGATCTGATCCGCGCCATTCTCGAAGGCGTGTGCTTCAGCCAGCGGGATTGCCTGGAGATCATTCGCGCGCTGGGCGCTCCGGTCAGCATAGTGCGGTTGTCGGGCGGCGGCGCCCGCAGTCCTTTTTGGCATCAGCTTTTCGCCGATATTTTCCGCTCGCCCGTGGCAACGCTCGAAACGCAGGAAGGCTCTGCCTACGGCGCGGCTCTTCTTGCTCTCGTGGGGACTGGCGAATACCAGAGCGCGCGCGAAATCTGCTCGGTAGCCGTTCACGAAGTGCAAACCAAGTCCCCGGATCCGGATACTGCTCCGTATTACGAGCGCGCCTATGGCATCTATCGATCGCTTTACCCCGCTTTGAAACAGGCGTTTGGCGCCATCAGCCAGCTCGATGAATAAAGTCAGGCGCCGGTACTGCGACATTAGCCTTCCGGTTCCCCTCGATCAGCCGTTCACCTACGAGCTACCGCTAACACTGGGCGATGGCGTGCAGTCGGGCTGCCGGGTGCTCGTCCCCTTCGGATCGCGTCGGTTAATCGGCGTCGTTCTGCGGGTACACGACCACCCGCCTGAACAGGGAGCGCGTGAAGTCCTCCAACTGCTCGATGATGAGCCGGCGCTGGCGCACGATCTCTTGCGTCTGGGCAAGTGGATCGCCGAATACTATTGCGCGCCACTCGGCGAGGTCTTACGAGGGATGTTGCCACTGACCGGCGAGATCCGGCGCGCGACGCGTTACTCCCTCACCGATCTCGGTCGCGATATCGCGCGCCAGCTTGTTACGGTGACCGAACCGGATACTGCAACGCAGATCCTGCGATCGCTCGAAGAACGCTCCCGATCAATCGCCTATCTGTCCAGTAAAATTTCCGGCGCAAAATCCGTTCTCCGCAGTCTGATGAAGCGCGGATGGATTACGACTGAAGAAGAGCACGCCGCCCGCGATCCGCTTCGCGCCGCTGCCGGGAGGCTCGAAGCTGAATTCTTGAAGCGAGCCACGGACGGCATCAAACTGAAGAAGCAAGAGCGCGAATTGCTCGCGTTTCTGGAACTCCATCCCGGCGCTCACAATCTCGCACAGGTCGCGAAAACGTTAAAAGGCGCCAGCATTGCAGCCCGCTCTCTTGCGCGAAGTGATCTGATCCGCCTCGAACCCGAACGCACACCAGCAGCCGCCGGCTTCACACGGCCCACGCCGGAATTGACCGTACATCAGCAGGAAGCATTCGCGAAAATCCGCGAAGCTCTCGAACGTAACGAATTCTCCGCATTTCTGCTCGAAGGCGTCACGGGCTCCGGCAAAACAGAGGTGTACATGCGCAGCATAGAGGCAGCGCTTGCCCTTGGCCGCAATGCCTTGCTACTAGTGCCTGAGATCGGCTTAACGCCCGCTGTCGCCGGGCAGTTCTTCCAGCGCTTTGGAGATCGGGTGGCGATTCTGCACTCGGCGTTCGGCGATGCCGAACGGGCTGAGCAATGGCGCCGCATCCAACGCGGCGCGGCGAGTGTCGTCATCGGCACTCGATCGGGAGTTTTCGCTCCCGTTCAGCAATTGGGGCTCGTCATCGTCGATGAAGAACACGACGGCAGTTACAAGCAGCAGGAGACGCCGCGCTATCACGGCCGCGATGTAGCTCTGGTTCGCGCCAAGGAGGCGGGCGCCGTCGCCGTCCTTGGCTCCGCCACGCCCAGTATCGAAACCCGCTATAACGCGGAAGCGGGCAAGTACGTTCGTCTGGTGATGCCGGAGCGCATCGGTCAACGTCCGCTGCCGCAGGTTGAAATCGTCGATATGCGGCTGGAGTTCCTTGAAACGAAAACGCAGGCGACCTTTTCGCGCAAACTGCTCGAGGAGATTGAGCAGCGGCTCGGCCAGCGTGAGCAGAGCCTCCTGCTGCTGAACCGGCGAGGGTTCTCGAGCTTTATGGTGTGCCGTTCCTGCGGTGAACGCCTGCCGTGCTCGAATTGCGCCGTCTCGCTGACCTATCATCGGCGCGATCGGCGCATGCTGTGCCATTATTGCGGGTACGCAGAACGAGTTCCGACAGAGTGTCCGAAATGCGGCAGCGATCACGTTCAGTTTCTGGGGACCGGCTCGGAGCGCGTCGAGGACGAACTGCACCGGCATTTCCCCACGGCGCGGATCGCGCGCCTCGATCGCGATAGCGTCTCGAGCAAAGGTTCATTCGAGCATATCCTCCAGAACTTCCGCGCCGGCGAAATCGACATCCTCGTGGGAACCCAGATGATCGCGAAGGGGCACGATATTCCGAACGTCACGCTGGTCGGCGTGGTTCTCGCCGATATCGGACTCGCGATGCCGGATTTTCGCGCCGCCGAACGCAGCTTTCAATTGTTGACGCAGGCCGGGGGCCGGGCGGGGCGGGGCACGATCCTCGGAAACGTCGTCATTCAGACGCTGAATCCCGATCACTACGCCATCAAATTTGCCGCCGAACACGATTACGAAGGCTTCTATAAAAAAGAGATCGAGTTCCGCAAATGGCTACGCTATCCGCCGTTCGCCGCGTTCGCAAACATCGTGCTTCGCGCCGAAAAAAAGGAGGACGCCATGCGTTACAGCGGCGAATTGGAGCGTATTCTCGTCCCTCCACCCGTGGGCGTTCGGGTTTTAGGGCCCGCCGAGGCTCCTGTCGCGCGGTTGAAAGCGGAATACCGTTATCAGCTATTAATAAAGGCCTCGAAACGTGCTGTTCTGCGCGAAATTGTGAGGAAATTGTGCGATTACGCGCTGAAACAAAAGTGGCCCGCCACCGCCATGGTGGTCGATGTCGATCCACTTAGCTTGATGTAGGCCCCTTCCTAACGCGAACCAGCCGGCTGAGCATCCGTCTCGACGCGCGCTTCCCTGCTGACAGGATGGCCCGGAACCAATATTGCTTCCATGCCCAGCGCGGCATCGAGTGATGGCAATCCTTCCACCGGTTCCACCGTCAAGGTTTCGGCCGGTACATCGAATTTCGGCATCGTTTTGCGGAGCGCGGAAGTCGCCGCCGGACTTAGTGAAAACGCATTCAACATCACGGCATCGCTAATGCGCGCGTGTACGGTTTCGAGGTCGTGCTGCAAGCGCGCCAGAGCCGAGTTGGCGTCGTCGAGAAACGTGCCGAAACTGAGCTGCATCCCCGTGAAGACGATCTGCGGCGATGTAACGAAGAACACGCGCGAATCGGTCGCGTGTGCACGGCCTAAAACCTGTACGGGGCCATGAAGACGGGCGACCGCTTCGCAGGTGTTCTCCGAATCGATCGGTTCTCGCAAGCCTTGCACCAGGTTAATAGCGGCGTTGGGGAAAGCGGTCACCATGGCATTGCGCATCGATTGATAGTCCGTGATGCGCGCCGTGAAACAGGTGCTGCGGAGGACATCCCGAGCGTCCAGCGACGCGGCACGGACGCTACCCTCGAGCTTTGCGATAGCCTCTTCCAGCGACGCCCCGCTTTCTCCGGCAAAAAAGGCCAGCCCGTTCGGATTTTCAACTTTTTTCCCCGATACGACGCCTTCAATCACAATTCCGGCTGCGTCATCACCAACAGACCCTACCTGCACGATGGTTAGAACGGGCAACTGCAGCTTCTTATCGCTGAACATTTCGCCGACCAGTTCCTTCACGCGGCGCGAGTCTCCCGCGCCGGAAACAAAGGCCCGCAATTTCACAACGCTCTCGCCGTGGGTCTCTCGAATCATGTACGCCAAGCTGTCTTTAATTTGAACCGAGAGCCTTCCCTTTTCAAGTAGCGGAGTGTTTTGAAATGTCAGCCTTTGCGTATCGGCCGCAAGCGCCATGGGCAATTCTTTTGGAAGCGGCAGGACCTGAGGCTTCGGCTCCTCGTCGTTCTTCTTGTGGGCGCCAAACATCGCGAGGCAGAATGTCGCCAGGATGAGGGCGGGGGCAGCGCTTCCAAGTAGCCAGCGTCGCATGGTCAGAGTGTTGTTTCTAGAGTATCGCGCGCCGGAGAATGCCGACTTAAAAGGACGCAAGCACGCCAGAATTGGATGGTTTGGAGGTCATCCAATTTGTTATGGTGGAGAAGAATGCTTGCGCAAGTAACGCTCGATTCCGAATCCAGCATTCCACTTTACCGGCAGCTTGCCGATGCGGTCTCTCGTCTGATCGAGCAAGGCTCGATGCGTGTTGGGGACCGCTTACCGCCCACGAGAGAGCTTGCCGGGCACTTGGGACTGAACCGGACCACCGTATCCGCGGCGTATGCGTGGCTTGAAAACGAAGGATTGATTCGCGGGCACGTCGGGCGTGGCAGTTTCGTGGCGAAGGCCCCGGAGTCCGTCCAGTCGGCTCGATTGGACTGGGACGCGATCCTTCCCCGAGTGGAACTGTCCGGCGCGGCGTCAGTGCCGGCCGAGATCAGCTTTGCGAATTCCCGCCCCGCCGACGATGCCTTCCCTATGGAGCAATTCCGCCGTCTGGCCAAGGAAGTGATCGATTCGCCGGATGCTCGAGAGATTCTTCAACTTGGATCGCCACTCGGCTATGCTCCTCTTCGGCGCTACCTTCTCGAACAGGCTAGAAGCGAAGGTTTGGCGAATGACTTCGACGATTTAATCGTCACGAACGGGTGCCAGCAGGGGCTCGATTTACTTGCCCGCCTGCTCGCTTCACGCGGGGAGACGGTCATCCTCGAAGATCCCGTTTACCATGGGCTTCTCCGCGTTTTTGAGCGATCCGGCGCTTCCATTGTGTCCATCCCGGTGACGGAGCACGGAGCCGACCCTGAAGCGTTGGAGGGCGCCATTGCACGCCACCGGCCTCGTGCGGTGGTGCTCACGCCGAGCTTTCAGAATCCGACTGGCGCCTCTATTCCGGTATCGAAACGCAGGCGCATCGTTGAGCTTGTCCAGAGATCTGGAACAATCTTGATTGAAAACGATATTTATGGGGAACTACGCTACCATGGCGAATCGGCGCTTGCATTGAAGCGGCTGGATGAATCCGGCCACACGATTCTGCTTCGCAGCTATTCGAAGGTATCGTTCCCTGGGTTGCGCGTTGGCTGGGTGATTGCGCCGCGTCCCGTCGTTGCACACTTGGCTGAACTCAAGCAGACGAGTGATCTGCACTCCGACCAGTTGTCACAGGCGGTGCTCCTGCGTTTTGCGGAATCGGGCGAACTGGCGCGCCATCTGGTGCGCACGCGCCAGGATGGCAAACAACGTCTGGCCGCGGCTCGCAATGCATGCCGGACCTATCTTCCGGCGGGTAGCAAATACACGACTCCGGAAGGTGGGATGAATTTGTGGGTGGAACTACCCGGACGGCTCGATTCCCGCGATTTGCTCTCTAAAGTGTTGGAGCAAGGGGTGGCGTTCCTGCCCGGCCATTATTTTTCCGTGGAGCGCGGTCATTCCCGCTGCCTGCGGTTGAGCTTCGGAGGCCTCTCGCCGGAGGAGATCCAGCGTGGCATCCGCATTTTGGGTGAGACGGCCAGACGCGAACTGGCTGCTTTCGCCGAAAGCGAATTCGAACCGGCGCCCGCGCTGGTGTGAACGAAATATCTGAGCGAAGGAGAACCATAGTGAATTTTTTGAATGAGCAGTTCCGGTTGAAAGTTGGGCTGGCCGAAATGCTGAAAGGCG
The DNA here is from genome assembly GCA_000381625.1 of Bryobacterales bacterium KBS 96. Taxonomy (GTDB): domain Bacteria; phylum Acidobacteriota; class Terriglobia; order Bryobacterales; family Bryobacteraceae; genus KBS-96. The sequence continues at coordinate 927,926 of KB906767.1, read as the reverse complement.
GCGTCATCATGGACGTCGTGAACGCCGAACAGGCGGTGATCGCGGAGAAGGCTGGCGCCTGCGCTGTCATGGCGCTCGAACGTGTTCCCGCCGATATCCGCAAGGAAGGCGGCGTCGCTCGCATGTCCAACATCAGCGTGATCCGGGAGATCATGCGGTCCGTATCCATTCCCGTTATGGCGAAAGTGCGTATCGGCCATTTCACCGAAGCTCGCATCCTCGAAGTGCTCGGCGTGGATTACATCGACGAAAGCGAAGTACTCACGCCGGCCGACGAAGAGCACCATGTGGCAAAGCACGATTTCAAAGTCCCGTTCGTGTGTGGCGCCCGCAACCTTGGCGAAGCGCTCCGGCGCGTGGCGGAAGGCGCAGCCATGATCCGAACGAAAGGCGAAGCGGGTTCCGGCAACATTGTCGAAGCGGTGCGCCATATCCGCACTATCGTGAAGGAAATGAAACAGCTCACGGTGCTGGGCAAAGAGGAGCTGGTTCATGAGGCGAAGAATCTACAGGCTCCGTTGGAGCTCGTTGAGTACGTTGCCGAACACGGCAAGCTGCCGACGCCCAATTTCTCGGCGGGCGGAATCGCAACACCTGCCGATGCGGCTCTCGTAATGCAATTGGGCGCCGAAGCTGTCTTCGTCGGGTCGGGCATTTTCAAATCGTCGGACCCTGAGAAACGCGCTAAAGCAATCGTCAAAGCGGCTACTTTTTACAAAGATCCCGTCAAGTTGCTGGAAGCTAGCGAAGAACTCGGCGACGCCATGCCCGGTCTGGATATCGCCAAACTGCCCGAAGGCGAGCTAATGCAAACGCGCGGCTGGTAGCGGTGTTCACTTCGAGGGATAGCCACTGCCCGGCGGTCCTTCGCGGATTAGCCCAGGCTCAAATTCACATGATTAAAAAAGCACGTCCGATCATTGGCATACTTGCCCTTCAGGGCGATTTCGAAGCGCACAAACGCGCAGTTGAAGGCGCCGGGGGCGATCCGGTCGAGGTTCGTACGAAATCGGATCTCGACCATATCGACGGCTTGATCATTCCCGGCGGCGAGAGTACGACCATGCTGAAGATGCTGGCCGAGGAGGATTTGTTCGAACCGCTACGGCAATTCGGGCGCGTGAAACCGGTATTCGGCACCTGCGCCGGAGCGATTCTCCTTGCCAAAGAAGTCTTAAACCCACCGCAGAACTCGCTGCAACTGATGGATCTTGTCGTCGAACGCAATGCCTATGGCCGGCAAATTGATAGCCGTATCGCACATCTTGAATTCGGCGGCGAGCCCCTGGAGGCGGTGTTTATTCGCGCTCCGGTGATTCGGAAAGCCGGCGGCGACTCGCATGTTCTCGTGAGTTATAACGGTGACCCGGTGCTGGTGGAGCAGGGACGTCATATGGCCTCGACGTTCCATCCCGAACTCGCCGGCGGAGCGGCCATTCACCGTTTTTTCGTCGAAAAGGTTTCCTCTTCTGGGAAACGAAAAATCGCCTGATTTCAACGATTTGCCGACAATTTTTCGCTCTGCGGGCCGATTCATCCGCTACACTTAAGAAAGCGTGAGACGAGTTCTCTTCTTGTGTATCGGCAATTCCTGCCGCAGCCAGATGGCGGAAGGTTTTGCGCGGCGTTACGGAGCTGACGTAATGGAAGTGGCTAGCGCCGGCTTGTCCCCTGCATCCATTGTTCAGTTGCTGACAAAGAAGGTAATGGCTGAGAAGGGGATCGATATTGAAGAACACTTCCCGAAAGACCTCGGCAATGTGGGTGTTTCGGGGTACGATCTGCTAATCAATATGAGCGGCGTAAAGCTGCCCGGACGCGTTCCCATCGAAGTGCGTGAATGGAAGATTACCGATCCTATCGGCCAGAGTGAAAATCTCTACAGGGAAGTGCGTGACCAGATTGAAGATCTGGTGATGCGGTTGATTCTCGAATTGCGCCGGAATGCGCGGCTGGACGCGGGCGAACAACCGGTAGGCAAGTTCGCTCGTCTGGGCCGCCGCCCGCGATGAATTTGGCGGGACAAATTGCGTCCCGACCTTGCTAGCGCTGGTTGGCCTTCCAGAATCCCTGATCAAATTTTTCCGCAACGTGAATCCAACGTACAGAGACTATCCCGTCTGTTGAGACGGAGCTGGAGGTTGCTTCTACGGTGATAGAAGTTGACCGAGTGATTGTGGCGCTGGAAGGCTTAGTGGCCGATTACGAGCATCGTTCGGCCGGTTCAGAACTCGCTTCCCTCGAAGAGAAGTGCGTCCACCTCTCGTTGCTGGAATCGATTGTTCCCGGAACGTACTGGGCTGCCCTTGAACTGTTGGACGGCATTAAAGCGGCACGGATTCATGCCCGTCCAATCGCAAAGCGCAAAATGCACGCTGCTCTTCGCACTCTCCGCAGCTTGCCTTCCTGCAACTAAGCACCTGGATCGAGAGTAGATTAGGCGTGAGTTGTGGCCGCTTCGCTCTCCTGACGTTTGATCAAGGCGAGATAAGCGACTGTTAGAACGGCGGTATAGAAGAGGTCCCCTGCGACGGTCCATCCGAAAAAGGGTAAAGCTTCCGTATAGCAGGCCATGAGTCCGGCAAAAGTGTGCGCGTATACGACGTCGTGCCCAAGCCACACGAAGAAATTGGTGACAAGAAAGAATTGCGTGCTGCCGAGGAGGCATACCGCCGCGATCCGCCCCGGTCTCTGCGATTTGCGCAGCAACGTCTGTCCCAGGAATACGTAAATCAGCATGCTCGCGTAAATGACAAGAGTCATCTGCGTGTAGGCCGGGAAGCCGCCCTCCATCCAACTCCTGATGGGGTCAGTTAGAGCCATGGCGGCAAGCGGCACAAGATAGGCTTGCCAAGCTCGGAGGCGCGATCCCGCGAACAACCCTGTTCCGCCAATCGGCGCGAAGTTAGGAGGATGCGGAACTAGCCGGAGCAATGCTCCTAGAACGGTCAGGGCTACGGCTGCCCATTGTCGACGCGGTTTTTGAGACTCCATCACGTATCCAGTATAAACACAGAACGGCTAAGCGCGAGAGAAAACGAGCGAATGCAACATCATTCCTCGTATGGGATACCATGTGCTGTAATGACGCGTCGTTCCCTCTTTGAAATAGCCGGCGGCCTCGCCCTGGCGGGTTACGCTTCCGCCGCGGAGAAATCGCGGTCCGGTCGCCTGAAACAATCGGCTTGCCGCTGGTGTTACAAGGACATGAGCCTCGACGATCTCTGCCGTCATGGCGCGGAGATTGGGCTTACTGGAATCGATCTGGTGAGTTACGATGAGTGGCCGACCGTTCGCAAATACGGTCTGGTCCCGTCGATGACTCCAGGCGCCGGAACCATCTCCGATGGCTGGAACCGCAAAGAGAACCACGATCGATTAGAACGGGAGATGCGGGAGAATGTGCAACGTGCCGCGGCGGCCAAAGTTTCTAACGTGATCACATTTTCGGGACTGCGGCGCGGCCAGCCTGACGCAGAGGGCCAGGAGAATTGCATCGCCGGGCTGAATCGCGTAAAAAAGATCGCCGAAGACCACGACGTGACCATCTGCATGGAACTGCTCAACAGCAAGATCGATCACCACGACTATCAGTGCGACCACACGGCGTGGGGCGTTGGCGTCATGAAGGGCGTCGATTCGCCTCGTGTGAAGTTGCTGTACGACATCTATCACATGCAGATCATGGAGGGCGACATCATCCGCACCATCCGGGAAAACATGCAGTACATTGCTCATTTCCATACGGGCGGCGTGCCCGGCCGACATGAACTCGACGATACTCAGGAACTGCAGTGGCGCACGGTGGCGACGGCCATTGCCGATCTTAACTATCAGGGCTATTTTGCTCACGAATTCATCCCGACGCACGATCCCATGACGTCGCTTTCGGATGCGGTAAAACTCTGCACCGTCTAGCAGCGCGGTGGCTTCATTTGAGGTTGCCGTGACACTGAGCCGCCTTGCGCGAGCAAGCGGTTTTTCGGGTGATCGTACAAACCCACGTACCCGTTTGCGGCGGCTCCGTTTGTGGTTTGCCTTCACAAGCCTGTTTGTTTGAACTCAGGAAGCCGGCGTGTCGAAAAGCGAGAGTTGCGTCCCTGCTACTGGCGCCTTGCTTCGCCTACTGCATACCGTTCTGCCGTCGAGGGCCGGCGAAATGGAGTGCTCGTGCGCTACCAGCTTTTCGAAATCGGCATTGGGCCGGCAGCGGCTTTCAAGCAATTCGACGAATTGGTTCAGGCGCTTGAAGCCATCGATTTTGTCGGTATCGCCGATTTTGGCGGTATCAAGAGACCGTCGGAGAACCGAGAGCGACTCATCGTATGTCTTGAGCGGGACCGGGAATGGATGGCCATCTTTCCCGCCGTGGGCGAAAGAGAATCTGGCGGGGTCGCTAAAGCGGGTTGGCGCCCCGTATATCACCTCGGCCACCAACGCCAGCGACTGCAGCGTGCGGGGGCCGAGATTCTCGAGCAGCAGTAAAGAAGTGAAATCTCGAAGCTGCCGGTCATAGCTGACGGCGAGAATGGCGCCGAGACGCTTCAGATCGACATCTTCGCGGCGGACATCGTGGTGGCGTGGCATAGTAAGCGCGCGTACATCGCGCAAAGTAGTCTCGGGAGCTTGTGCCGCGATTGTAAGAAGAGCATCCTGAGCCGTTTTCGCGCGACGGTCCACCAGATTCAAAATCTCGCCTTCATGCTCGCCGACGATTCCCGTGTGAGGCTCGCAAGCGAAATCGCGAACCGAAGCGGAGTGCCAGTGATAGCGCCGCGCCTGACCGGTCCTCTGATTCATGCCTTGCTGCACGACAGCCCAGTCACCCGTTGGCGTCACCAGGAAGCTGTGCAGATAAAGTTGAAAACCATCTGCGATTGCGTTGTTGTCGATTTTGGCCGTGAGGCGGCTGGTTTTCACGAGCGCCGCGCCGTCAAGGGTCTCGCGCTCGGCGACCGCAAGCAATTCCTCCGGCGTCTTCCGGGACTGCTTGCCGCGCCCGCCGCACACGTATATGCCAAGATCCCTGGCCCGTGGATTCAGCCCTCGCTTCAGTGCGCCAAGCACGGATGTCGTGATGCCGGACGAATGCCAATCCATGCCCATCACACAGCCGAATGCCTGAAACCAGTACGGGTCGCCGATGCGCGAGAGCAGTTCGCTCGCGCCGTAGTGGAGGACAATGCTCTCTACTATGGCTGTGCCAATCTTCTCCATTCGTTGGGCAAGCCATGGAGGTACTCGCCCGCCGTGCAGCGGAAGATCGGCGAATCCGGAGCGTTTCATTCGCTAATTAGAGTTTAGCGAGAGCGCCCGTTCGTGTCTCCGGAGCGCATGTAACTAAGTACGGCTATTCGTAAATACGAAGACATATTGCAGCAGGACCACTCGCTGGCGGCCGTGGCTCAGAACTGAGCCGCGCGCGCCAGCACGCGGTTTTGAGCGGCTCTTCGATAGGCTACGGTGTTTACCAAATGCTCCCCTAACAATGTCGCTTCCGCGCGCTCGGCGTCATCAAACCGTGGGTTCAATGCGTGGCGGTTGGCCGGATTTCCGGTTGCAACCGCGGGAGATGGCTCTACGCTTTTGGCGATTCGGGTGTCCACACTCCCGTGTTGCGCATTGCGAGATTGGCGGCGTGTCCGGCGCGCGCGGCCGCGACGCCAACCTCCACCGGCGCGTTGGGCGTCGCCCGCGAGCGCATGCAATCGAGAAAATTTCTCATGTGATCGATCGCGCCATCGTGTGCAGATCGCATCTTCAGGGCCGCGCTCTCGGGCTCGAAGCTCTCGCTGTACGTAGGCATCTCGTCATACACCTCGAATCCGCTTCGATGAAGGCGCATTGCTGCCCTGGTGCCGTGCAACATCAGCCCGCCGCCTTCGATGTAGCCGAGCAGAGCGCTATCGAACTCGACGACCACCTTCGGATAGAGCAATGCGGCGCTCATGGTATCGGGAGTCTGCCGTTCCACGAGAATCGCTTTGGTTCCTGTCGCCGTTACCCGGCTAGGCATGTCCTGGCCCATGTACCACTGCGCGACATCCGCCCAGTGGACAAACAGATCGGTCATCGCGCCGCCGCCGAAATCCCAATACCAGCGCCAGTGCGCGTACTGATCCTCGTCGAACGGGCGATCGGGCGCCGATCCGAGAAAGCGTTTCCAATCGAGCTTCGATGTGTCGATGGGCCCGCCCTTTTGCTGGTTCGCGATATGGTTTTGATACCAATACGTGCGGATCAGAGTGATTTGCCCAAGGCGGCCCGAATCGATGAGCTGCTTCGCCTTGACGTAATGCTCCCAGCTCCGCTGTTGCGTTCCGGTCTGGACGACGCGCTTCGACTCACGCACCGCCGCGATCAGTCGTTCGCCTTCCTCGATTTTGTGCGTCACCGGTTTTTCGCAGTACACATCCTTGCCCGCGCGGACGGCGTCTATTGTGATTGGCACGTGCCAGTGGTCCGGCACGCCGATGACGACAGCATCGATATCCTTACGGGCCAGCACTTTCTGGTGCTCTACGTAATCTTCGGCGGCCGGCGCCAGCTTTGCTTTCGCTTCGAGGCGATGCAACTCATACACGTCGCAGACGGCGGCAATGTCGGCTCCGCCGGCTTGATTGATCAGGCTGAGCAGATACTGGCAGCGTTCCCCGGTTCCGATCGCACCGATGCGAATCCGATCGTTCGCGCCCAGAATGCGGCTGTACGAGGCTGCCGTGGCAAGTGCGGCGCCCATAAAGACACGCCGATTCGTTGTGCTGATTTCGATGGACATTAGAAACCCCGAATTCGCAGACTACCAGATCGTCCGGTCGTGTATCCGGACCGTTGCAGCCTCGTTTTGCCCCTTGTACGTTAACGTCAGAGCTGCGGTTTTCCCCTCAGTTTCGAAGGCTTCCTTCGCTTTCGGCGCGCGATCCGTCCTCGCGATATGTCTTCAGAAAATCGGGTGTCCCGATTCGGGCGATGCCGTCCGGACGCCAAACAACTGCAACACGGTGGCGGTTACATCCTGAAGCCGGGGATGGGGCTCGCGTATTTCGCGGCTCGTGAACAGGACGCCCGGGACGTCGGCCGGGTTAATGCAATGATCGCCGATCCACGCATCTGTATTGTCTTCAAGCTCCTGGGATGGAATGCCGCCGAGACCGGTTTGCCATGACGCACGGTAGCCTCGGCCGTAGCCAATAATCAGATCGGGCGCGATCGCCGCGTTGTCCTTGGAGGCGTGTGGCTCGTACACCGCCTCAATCACCTGGCGCCCGTTATCCGGATCCCGGAATGCGAGCAACTGTTCGCGAAGGTTCGCGAGTAATGCAGCGCTCTGCTCGCCGCGTTTCACAATGCCGTGCTCCTCACGTCCGGTGAGATTCAGATACAGACCATTGAGTCCGAGTGCGTACGCTTCGGTGGACGACCAGTCTACAGCGTCCAACGTCATGTCCTCACGCTGTTGTCCATTCACGGCTAGAAAGCCGCGGTGCTCCAGCCAGGTATTGAGATGCACGGCGCGGTCGAACGTCGTAAATCCATGGTCGGACATGACGATGAGTTCGGCTGACGGCTCCGCCCTCATCACCTCCCCGACGCACTCGTCGATGGAACGATAGACGTCGAGCAGTTCCAGCTCATGTTTTCCCCACAGCATGTGTGAATTCTGATCGACAGATGAGAAGTAGAAGAACAGGAAGCCGCCGTCGGAGTGTTGCAACGTGTAGCGAAGCAGCCTGTGTTCATCCTCGAATACGAGGCGCGTTTGAGATAAGAACTCGGGAAGCGTGAAGGCGCCCTGGCGCAGGGCAGACGTGTCCTCCGGTATCCCCATTGTGTAGTAGCGTCCCGCCTCGCGGGAAATTTTGCGGCTCAGTGAAGGTGGAGTCGAGACTGGCAGAGCGGGCGAAACGGGATCGATATTGATAGCGGAAACGTACAACTCGAAGCGAGGGTGAAATTGCTTAGCGAATACTCGGAACATGCCGTGTACGGATGCTAAATGGGGGATGAGCGGGAAGTCGGCGGTAATCCAGTCGGACCATTCGCCCTCGCGAAGGATCGCAGTCTCGTCACCGACTGCAAGACGGGCAACCGGATTTGTGGGGTCCACGTCGACCTCCATGTTGACCGAGGAGAGCCGATGATCGCGGCGCAATGAATTCGGGGGGCCTTCCACCGGGAGCAGCGCCCGGCCGTTCTGCACGTCTATTTTTATAATTTGGCCACCCGCTACCGAACGCGACAACTCCTCCGGATCGTCCGTATAGAAGGTGAACGTCCCCAGCGTTCCACGAAGATCGGGCGTTCCCATACCTGACACTGCGCGCCCGGCCTCGACCGGCGGATAGTTCGTCGGCATGCGTATCACGGTCACGGGAATGCCGTGCGTGGAAAGCGTTTGCCAAAACGCGGTTCCCCTTCGGAACGAGATTACGCGTGAACCGGACAAGGGCAGAACATATGGCCCTAGCGGAAGAGTGAATCGCGCTTCTTCCGTTCGTCCCATCGAGGAAAACGGCTGCAGAGTAGCGGGATCGCGATGTACGAAATCGAAGATGCCGTGCTCTCCAGGCTCCAGCCCGGTAATGAAGGTAGACCAGGCAACGGGGCTTTGCGGGGGCGTGGTGGTTCCGAGGCGGCTGAAGCTGCCCCGGTCGCGAAGGCGTCTGAGGTTCGGGAGAGCCTCCCAGTGCCGCTCGACAAAACCTGGATCCATGCCGTCGACTCCGAGCACAATCACCTTAGGCGATCGAAGGGCGTGAGATGGCTTGCACGAAGTGTATAACACGCCGAAGATCGTGGCGAGGCCCAGGGACCCGAGTAAATAACGAGACCTCAGGACAACTCCCCCTGGTGCGCAAGACCGCGCGAGCATGCCGCTGATGTGGACATTAGTATTCCACGATATCGAGCCCGCTTAGTCTTCCGTGCTGCCGATATTTCGACGTGATGCTAATTGTGCGGGTGATCGCTGCTACACTCCGGGAAATTATTCCAGGCCAGGCGGCCGGTCGAGCCCAGTTCACGCAGTCCTTCGCGAGATGACCAGTAGGCATCGGCCATCCACTCTTTCACTATTCCGAATTCGGCGTGCAGTTGGGCGCCATTTTGCGATGTAGCATCGAGAATTTCGTCCTGTTGCGCAGGGCTCAGTTTTCGAAATGGCTGCCGATGAAGTTGCACGGCCTGGTTGTCAAACGCCGCCAGCGCCTGCAGAAGCTCTCGCTTGTTTTTCTCCGACTCGATGGCCAGCATCGAATCGATCAGCCGGTTACACAGCGCTCCTGTGCTTCCCGGCACGATGCGTTCACCAAGTGAGACAAGTGTATCGTTCTGTTCCGCGCTGAGAACTCGTGGAGTCCACGACGCCGGCGAAGGTGCATTGGCGGCCGCCGCGGGCATGGCGACAGCCAGAGCGGAGGTGGCCTGTAAAAGCACGAGCATCCACTCACGCCTGCTGACTTCCAATTCGTGAATAGCTTCCACGACCAGCAATATATCATCGGATTGATGGCCGAAACCAAATACGACGTCATTGTAGTTGGTTCGGGCGCGTCCGGCGGCTGGGCGGCAAAGATGCTTGCGGAAGGCGGCGCTCATGTCCTTGTGCTCGATTGTGGCCGGCCTCAACGCGACGCCAACTTCACCGAACATGTCCCCGTTTACCGCCTTCCGTATCGCAGTCTGAAGTTCCGCGAAGCCGTTTCGCCGATCGTCCGGCAAACGCGCCCCATTCAAGGGCAGTGCTACGCCTGCACGGAATGGAATTATCAATGGTTCGCCAACGATCACGACGAGCCTTACACTACCGCCGAGAACATGCCCTACAGCTACTTCGGGCGGCTGCGTGTTGTCGGCGGCCGGACCAATGTTTGGGGCCGGCAATGCTATCGGCTGAGCGATCTCGATTTCAAAGCCGCTTCTCACGACGGTTTTGGCGAAGATTGGCCCATCAGCTATAAGGATCTCGCGCCGTATTACGACAGAGTTGAGCGGTATGTGGGCATTACCGGAATGCGTGAAGGCAATAATTTCCTGCCGGACGGGCAATATCTTCCGCCGATGGGAATGACGTGTTCCGAATGGCGCATGCGCGACGTAGCCAAACAAAAGTTCGGACGTACGTTGACGTTGGGCCGCTCAGCGAATCTGACGCAACCGCTGAATGGCCGTCAGGCTTGCCACTATTGTGGTCCGTGCGAACGCGGATGCATCACACATTCGTATTTCAACTCCTCGTTTACAACTTTGAAAGACGCAATAACGACCGGCAAATGCGAACTACTGACAAACGCGATGGCCTACAAGGTGCTGATGGATCCGACTGCTAACCGCGCGACTGGCATCCTCTATATCGATCGCCAGACAAAGCAGGCCAAGGAGGTTCACGCGCGCGTTGTCATATTGGCCGCGGCCGCTTTAGAATCGACACGCATCTTGCTGAATTCGGCGACGCGCCACTACCCGAATGGCTTGGCAAATTCAAGCGGCGTGCTGGGGCACTACTATACGGATAGTTTGAAAGGGGGCGGGGCAGAAGCTACCGTTCCCGATCCGGTTAAGAATTTCTCTATCGACGGGCCACATCGTCCGAATGGCATCTATGTTGTCCGCTTCCGGAATGTGCTGGGTAGCCCGAAAATGAAAGGATTTCTGCGCGGCTATGGCATGCAGGGCGGCAGTGGCATCGGATTCCATGCGGCAGCGCCAGGATTCGGCGAAGCCTACAAAAAAGCGGCGAAGGAGCCCATTGAGAGCTTTCGGTTTCTCGGCTACGGCGAGGCGCTCCCGCGTTTTGAAAATTATGTAGAGCTCGATCCGAAAGTTCGCGATGCTTTCGGTATTCCCGTGCTCCGCATGCATATCGCCTGGGGCGATAATGAGCGTAATCTGGTCAAAGATGCCGGTGAGCAAGCAGCCGAAATGCTGGAAGCAGCGGGGATGAAGAATATCAAGATGCAGTCCGAACTTCATCTGCCCGGCGACGCCAATCACGACGTAGGCACGGCTCGCATGGGCAGCGATCCTAAAAAGTCGGTGCTCAATCAGTTCCAGCAGACTCACGACATAAGAAATTTGTTTGTGATGGACGGCTCGTGTTTTAATTCGCCGGGTTGTCAGAATCCCACGTTGACGATCATGTCGCTTGCGGTGCGCTCCTGCGACTATTTGAAGGACGCGATGCGCAAGAACGAGCTATAAAGAATCCTTTGGACAGCTAACGTGACTTAGTTAGTGGCCGAAGCGGGCGCCAATAGATGTTTCGGTATGCTACCGGTCCATGGTCACCTTGCAGCATCAACGGATTGGTGGCAGCTTCGGGAATCCCAAGACCCGACCGGGTCGGTCCCAGAGCTTCGACATTTTCATGGACGAGTTGGCCGTTGTGAAGCACGCGGATGAAGTTTGCGTTTGCAATCTTCTTTCCCGCCGCGTCAAACTTTGGCGCCTGAAACCAGATATGGAAAGACTGCCATTCTCCCGGCCGGCGGCTCGCGTTGACCATCGGCGCGGTCCCACCTACTCCTTTGTTATCGATCCAGCGCTCGTAAATTCCGCCGCAATCGACATATTGAGGATGCTCGACGCCAAAGCTGTCATAGACCTGCACTTCGTACAAGCCTTGTAGATAAACGCCCGAATTGGATTTCGCCGGAATCAAAAACTCCACATAGAGCTCAATGTCTCCGAACTTGCGAGTGGTTACGATATTGGTGATGCCGCCCTTGGGCCCGTTTGCAATGCGGTTGCCAGGGCCAGGCAACGCGATAAGTTCCCGCGGTTGATGCACGCTGTCCCAGAAAATGCCGGGGCTTGTCGTCCAGGCTCCCTGGTCCGGGTGCTCGAAATGCCATCCGTCCAGATTCTTCCCATTGATCAGCGGCGTCCATCCCGGTTCAAGCAAATAGGGCGGATCCCCATGCGTTGTTCCGTCATTCACCACCGGGCCTTCTCGCGCTCCAAGGCAGGACACCAGCAGCAAACTGGAAACGGAGAAAAGCAGAAGATTGCGAAAAAACGGATCGGGTTTCCGCATTTTAGAGCGACCATCCCGCGCGGTACGGTGGGTTCACCCATGAATTCGCCTCAGCGTCATTGGTAATAGCCATCCGTTCCCCATCCCAAGTCAGGGGCCTGGCGCAACGCGCCGCGATTGCGCCAAGTTGCGCGAGTTCTGTCATGTGGCTGCCGAAATCGAAATTGACATTAGTCGGCGATCCCGTTTTACAGGCTTGCACCCACTCGGCATAATGTCCGATGGTCCGCCTCAGCGTCTTGGGAGGCGTTTTAAAATCGCGGAATTTCTTTTCCGGTAAGAGCCGGTTTTTGCCGCCGTAATACCCGGCCACCAATTTCCCTTTCTCGCCGACAAAAAGCAAACCTTCGACCGGCATGGGCGTGACTACATCCATTTCCACGGGACGAGGCGGGCGTATCCCTCCGTCGTACCAGTGCATCAGCAGTTCAGGCTGCCGCCCTCGTTCCGGAAAGCGCCACGTAATGAGATTCGAATAGCTCTCGCTCTCGGGAGTATCAATCTTCGGAGGCAACTGCTCGCTGCCATCCGGTTCCATGTGGAAGTAGCCTCCGTACATGGTCGTTCGTGAGGCTTCTATTGCGCGCGGCGTGCCCAGTTCCAGCGCGTTGTAGAACACGTGCATGGAATGGCAGATCATGTCACCGACTGTGCCTGAACCGAAGTCCCACCAGCAGCGCCAGATCCACGGATGATAAGCCGGATTGTAGGAGCGATAGGGCGCGGGGCCGATCCACATGTCCCAATCGAATGCGTACGGTACTGGCGGCGCATCTGTGGGCCTGACCTGGCCGGCGGGATAGATGGGATGCGGCGTCCAGACATGGACTTCGTGTACAGGACCGATTACTTCGGACAGCAGGATCTCGGTCGTGCTTAACGCATCATCGCTCGCGCAACTCTGCACGCTCATTTGTGTCGCTACTTTGGCTTCCCTGGCGGCCGCTGCAATTGCGCGAACTTCATGCACTGTGTGCGTCAATGGCTTGGCGCAGTAGACATGCTTGCCACGCTTCAAGGCCTGCATGGTCACCACGGCGTGATTGTGGTCGGGAGTGGCCACAATCACCGCGTCGATATTCTTCTCTTCCTTATCGAACATCTGCCGGAAATCGGTATAGACGCGGGCTTGAGGATATTTTCGGAATACCGGCGCGGCGAAGCTATGGTCGATGTCGCACAGAACCTCGATTCGCTCGGTCGCGCAACCCTGCAGGTACCGGCGACCCATTCCGCCCACTCCGATGCCCGCAATACGGATTGTGTCGCTTGGAGCCTGATAGCCGACGCCGCCCAGGACATGCCGAGGAACTATAAGGCTTCCCATTGCCGCCGTGGCAATTTCTCTGCGCGATACACCGCCGCTCGATGAATTGGTTTTTCCTGTCACTGGCCCTCTCCCCCAAAATGTCCGCTTATCGGCGCCTGAGGGACATCTGCTCAGTCTGTCGTCACACTCGGCCTGACAGCTTCGTGACGCCTGCCTCGAATGCTTGATTGCCGCCCGTTCCTATCCGAATTTTACCGGCTTGCTTCGACCGGACCTCGCATTTCACCGCGCCGTTCTGCACTCGCACATGCCGGATCTCCACAGCCATGTCTGTGTGGAACAGCAGCTTTCCCTCTCTTTGCACTTCGATGCCTTCGCTCGATAAATGGACGTCGTGCAGACTGCCTTGCACCGGATAACGCTTGATTGACGCTTCCTGCACCGGTTCGAGATTGCCGAACCGCAATCCATGCCAGGGATTCGCATCGATCAGTTCTTCAACTGCAATCAGGACCATCAACGCTCCCCAGGTGTAGTGCGGATCGCTCGATCCTTCTCCAGTCGTCGACAGGAAATTCTCGTGGCATTCACCTTTTTCCCGCCACGGCTTCAAAAACATCTTTGCGCTTGATTCCGCGAGCAGCCGCGCTTCATGGTCCCAATCGTGCAGTTTGAATCCCTGATAGACAAGCCAGTTGATGGGACCCCATACCTTTCCTCGCCAATAATCCTGCCTCGGGTACATCGGGTCGTCGCGGCTGATCGTCGGGAGAATCCATTCGCCGGCGAACTTTTTCGGATCGTAAAATTCTTTTCGAAGTGCTCCGTATCGATCCGGCGTAGCTACTTTGCCCAGCAGCGAAAAGAAAACGTCCGGAGCCATCTGCGGGTTAAACCAGGATTCATTTTGGGGAGTCCATCGCCGGTTGAAATAGCAATCGTGCGCAGGATTCCACAATAGCCGATTAATCCGCTCCGCCATCGCGGTATGTTCGCGATCCAGTTCCGCCGCTTCCCGCGGCTTTCCCAATTCACGAGCCATCCACGACAGCACCCAGGCGTCCATCGCATACAAGCAATTGCGCTCCACGGTATCCAACTCGCAGGTTTGCGTTTTTTCGTTGTATTTGGCGACGTGCCACCACTGCGGGCTGTCATCGTGAGATTCGAAGTATGCAACTTGTTGCCGGTCCGCATAAGGAATCTCATCGGGATAATTCGAGCCGAGTTCAAGCAGGCCATTGCGATTACCGTCTCGCCAGGGTTGCCCATCGCCGCGATCCGAAAACCACCACCGGTGCGCCTTCAATAATCGGGGATAAATCTCAGCCAGAAACTCGCGGTTCGGCCGCCGCATGTAAATCTTGGCGACTGCAAGCGATCCAATTGGATATTGCGTGTGGCCCCACGCGACAGGGAAAATCTCCCCCTCTGGATGTGTAGGCCATTGTCCGTACTGCGTGAACATCCCTTGTTCGTTTTGCCAGTTTGTGATGTCCCGAACCAGTGCGAACGATTTGCGTTCGTCCTCCTGGCAAACTAGCAGCGCGCTGAGAAAGCTGTCCCAGAGAAAATCCGGAGCGGAATTGTTCGAGCGCGCCCAAGCGCGGCTTACCGTAATGTACGCGTGCTTTCTTTCAGGGGTGTAGACTTCGCTCCATTGCAACTGGTCGTTGATAGCCGCCGGAACATCGGCAAGCCATCCACTTCCCACCGGCCGCTCCGCTTCGTACCTGCGCCGGTTGTCGTCCAGCAATTGGTCGATCTTGTCCTTGTCGAGTTGCTTGCTCGTTTGCTGCTCCAACAGCTCGTATGTTTGTCCCTGCTTCCCGCACAGATAGAGGGTTTTCACCTGCGGAATGTAGCCATTCCATTTCGTCGTTCCCGTTCCCGCCGTTTCGTGCACAGGTTCGCTCAGAGCCAGCACCCAGCGCATGGCGTCGCGAGTTCCGGGAATCCAGGACCGGCCGCGCAGAAAATTCCGATCCTTGGACTCCGAATAGAGTACTGAGAAATCAGGCGGGTGACTGTCCCAAGGCACATACCCTTGCAGGAGCGTGTCCGAGGCATCTGAATTGGTGATCCGGCAGACCACTTCGTTTGCGCCGGTCTTCGCCCATTCATAGGTCACTTGCGGGCCGGCGTCGGGCATCTGCCAGATCAACCTGGCATAGCTATCGTCGGGCGCTTTCGGACCTACGGTGCGCCACCACGTCGGCCATTTGGAAAACCAGTTAGGAAACTCTTGCCCGCCGAACGCCGCGCGATTGCCGCTCGCATGATTCTTCATCCATGCGGAAGGAAGAGACAAAAAGCGGAATGCGAAGATATCGGCGTTGTCCGCGATAAATACCTGACCGCACCACGAATCCGGAGACAGCGGGCCGGCGAGCCACTGCTTTGTGTTCCGCAGGCGCGCCCACATCGTAAGCGGGCTTTCGCCGGTCATTGTCGCAAAGCCCAGAAGGTTGTAGATGCCGGCTTTATCTATCTCATCCGCGGAGCCCTGACTCTCCTGAGCAGCGGCGGCATCGGGAGCCTCCATATCGGCTCCCGATGCCGCCACTGTAGCTGCTGCTCCAAGCATCGTGTTCTTGAACCAGTCGCGTCGATTCATAGCTGGGTTGTTGGCATTATTTCAGCTTCGGGCCGGCCGAGCGCCAGGTGACAGTCGTGAGCCGGTCCAAGCAGCAATTTCAACGCTTCAGAACATGAACCGGAAGCCGCCCTGCACCTGGCGATTTGGCGCGCCGCTCAAAGTGCCCGAAACAATTCCGAACGTGCTGTCGTTGACGTTGCCATCCGGATTGCTGAAATGCGGCGTATTGGTCAAGTTATAGAACTCTCCGCGAAATTCCAACTTATAGCGTTCTCCGATCGCGAATGTCCGGAACAACGAAAAATCGTAGTTCTTCAGGGAAGGGCCTCTGATCGTGTTTCTTCCGGCATTGCCGAACTGATTGGCCGCGGGAGCGGCGAACGAGGAGGTAGTGAACCAAGGTTGTCCGGGGCCGATTCCGCCTAAGATGTGCACAGGCGAAATAGCGTCTGCGAAATTGCCGTTGCCGGGGCAATCGCAAGAAGTTGCATCGGCGCCTGCTGTGAACGGAGTTCCCGTTGCAAATCGGAAAATTCCGTTCAACTGCCACCCGGAGGCGATTGCCGCCAATACGCCGCCGTTGCTCAATAGTGGCTTACCTTTGCCGAAGGGGAGTTCGTAGACGTGGCTGATCGTCAGCATATGCGTCTGATCGAAATCCGCCGGACCGTATTGTCTTTGGCGGTTGAGATTGTCGGTGAAGCCGGCTTGATTGCTGCCTAAGTCCAACGACTTGCTATAGGCATAGGCGATCGTAAAGCTAAGTCCTTGCGAGAAGCGCTTAGACAGATTCACCTGAAGTGAATTGTAGTTGCTATTCACTCCATTAGCGCGCTCACTGGTGCTTGCTGTACGCCCGTAGGCCTGGTTTAGCGCAAGCCCGGCTGTGCCTGTTCCCGGATAAGCGGCATTCAACTCCTGGTTGTAAGGAAGCTGCCTTCCCACATTGCCCACGTACCCGGCGTCTATGACCAGGCCGGCATTGAACTCGTGTTGAAACGTGAGGTTATAGTTTTCCACGTAGGGGAGTGGGTTATAGGATGGAATAACAAAAAACGCCTCATTTGGCGCCGGATTGATAAGGCCATTCGACGGCAATGAGATCGCGGGAACGGGCGGCAGGCTGTTAAACGAGCCGTCTACAATGTAGTCTCCCGTATTTCCTAATTGCACGTTGTTGATCACCGGAAACTGTGTTGATAGAGTGCCGCCCGTAAAGCCGAACCGGCCGGTCCAGCCGCTGATTGCATATCCGCCGCGAACGACGGACTTCTGTCCGATACGATAGGCAAACCCCACGCGCGGTTGGACAATTGACTGCGAATTTACTCCTGTGGCGAGATCCACATCTCCATAGCCTGCAATCAGCAGCGTGTTGGTAGCGGGATCGTAGTTCGAGGCTCCGCCTTTATAACGCGGTGTGATCGGGCTGTAGAAGTCGTATCGCAAACCGAGATCGAGCGTTAATCTGGAACTTACCTGATAGGTATCTTGTAAATACCCGGCGAGTTGAGTCTGGCGATTTGTCGGAGTGACGGTTTGATACGTCCGGCTGGTTTGGTCAGTTGCGCCAATGAGATAAGCGGCAAGCGAATTGAGATAGGACCCGTACGGTCCAAGACCCGCGGTTCCGCCGTTCAACTCCGTGGTTCCGGGATTAAACGTAAACAGGCCGCGAGGCCCAAGATTCAAGCCTTGTGGTTGAAATCGATCCATCCGGTTCCGGTGAATTTCCACACCCCATTTCAACGTGTGTTTCAGAAGGCTTTTGCTCCAACTGTCAACCACATCGAATAGATTGTCGGTATTCACCAGCGGATAATAAACCTGAGTGTTTCCTAATTCAGGCATTCCATTGACGTCCACGTTCGCGAAACCGGTTGATGAGATCGTATCCGGGTTGGGGTTGCCGATGCCGAGCTTTTGATTGGTGATCGTCGTCGTGTCAATCCCGTTGACGTTGGTCCGGTACCGGTTATAGCCGACACGAAGTTCTGTCAGAAGAGTGGGACTGAAGCCGTGCGTCAGGTTGACAATGGCGGTGACGGTGTAGTCTTTGGCTCCCACGGCATCACTGACTGTATCCCCGAAGACGCCGCCTTGCGAAACGGAGTAATGCGATGTGGCCATCTTCGCGAAGATCTTTGTTTGTTCTGAAAAGTTGTGGTCGACGCGGGCATCGTAGCTGTTGCCGTCGTATGGCGACGGCACGTTTGAAACATAATTCTGCTGAATTCCCGGCAAATTCGGTGTCGGAAGATATGAGTTGAGCCGCCCCGCGATCGGGTTGATATGGGGAATGATGTTGTTGGCAAACGGCTGCCGTCCCGTTCCATCGTGATTGCCTGTCGTTGGATCGTATAACGTAAGTCCCGGAACCCCGCTAAAGTCTCCGTTCAGATACTGTGGCAATGGCACAGTGTTGATCGACGTGCTCGATTGCCGGAGATAGCGGCCTTGATACCCGAAGAAGAAGAAAGTTTTGTCTTTGATAACCGGGCCGCCTAAAACGCCACCGAACTCGTTTCGCGTCAAGCCCGGCTTCGGCTGGTCGCTGGTATTAAAGAAGTCGCGCGCGGCGAGCGCCGCTACTCGATTGAATTCGTACAAACTTCCGTGGAACTCATTCGTGCCTCCCCTGGTCACCACGTTGACGACCGCGCCGGCAACCCGCCCAAATTCCGCGCTGTAGTTGCTCGTTGTGACGTGAACCTCCTCAACCACTTCGGGATTCGGCAGGTAGATGCTCAGTCCGAGGGTCGGATTCGTATTATCCACGCCATCTACGATGGTGTTGTTGGCGGAGTTGCCTTGGCCGTTCGCGTTGAAGAAAGTCGTGCCTTGCGGATCTTCGGTGGTAGGAAAGCTTTGCACCGGAAGCGATACGCCCGCGGTCAATCCGGCAAGCGCCTGAAAGTTGCGGTTTGCGATCGGAAGTTCTCTGATTTCCTGTGTGCCGAAGTTTTTCGCGACTTCGGCATTTTCGGTCTGCAGGACCGGCGCCCCGCCAGTCACTGTCACTGTTTCTTGGATATTCCCTGGAGTCAGTGTTGCGTCGATGCGAGCCACAGTTGAGACATCCAGGTTGACATTCGGTTGGGAGAACTTCTTAAAGCCCGGCGCTTCGACGTCTACCTTGTAGACGCCCGGATTCAGATACGGCAGATTGTAAAGTCCTTCTGCCGTCGTGGTCGTCGATCTGGCTACGCCGGTGGATACCTGGGTTGCCGTTACCTTTGCGTTCGGAACGGACGCGCCGCTCGAATCCCTGACGTTTCCGGTTAGGGTGGCCGTCACCACCTGTCCCCGGCATGTGGGAAGCAAGAACAAAAGCGAAAGGCCCGCGAGCAGGCAAACTGCTCGAATCATTGAAAACTTTGGCGAAAATCTCGACGGACGGGCGTTTCGCGTCGTCGGCTTTTCCGGATGGCTGTACATATGTGTTCCCCTGTCACCTGGGGTACCCTACGTTTCTCAGTTTGAAGAAACCAGAGTACCCGAAGGAGCATACCACGGTTTCGCAACGCCGCCGTCCTCCAATAGTTCCTTCGTTTCGTCACCGAGCAAGCACTGGAAAACTCGCGCAGCAATCTCGGCGAGTACTCGATCGCCACTCAGATCTTTGCCGGGGCTCGATCTTCGATTCGGCGGAAGACACCATTATCCGAACACAAGCCTATGACCTCTTAGCCGTGAGTTTTAACAGAATTGCGAGGAATGTTAGTTGCGGGATACGTCTCGGTTACTAAAAACCTCAGCGCGTCTCCCATTTGTAGCTTCCAAAGCTGTAAGGTTCTTCGTATTTCCGGGTGAATTTATTTCGCGAGTTGTAGATCTCAAACGCTCCGTTTTCATGAGCCGTGAGTTTGAGGTAATAGCCCTTATCCTCGTTCCCAACGTTTGCGATGTACGAATCGGGCGTGTTACGCCCGGCCGCGTCTGAGCGGTGCAATTGCCAGATCGTCTTGAGACTGCCGGCCGTTTCGAGAATGTCGTACGTCGAAGGTGAACTGCCGTCGCGGGCGTCATCTCCTAGGATGGCGATGCGCGGCGTCAGATCGTGAACTAAGGCGGAACTGCTTCTCTGGCCAGGCCCGGGCGAAACGGCCAAGACATCCACCTTGCCGAGCCGGTTTACCGGGCACATCAATTCCTCTTCCTTATTCCAGGTCAAATCTCCCAGATTCATCATGCGAAACCGGCCGTAGTGCCAAAAAGTACCCAGCGCCCGCGCATGCTCGCTTGAATCGGCCTGAGTATCCGGCGTTGCCGGGCAAAACGTATTTACGTTTCCTCCCGTCGGCAATGGCCTTGACAATAATTTGCCATCGGCCGAGACGACGATCGCATCCACGTCTCCCTCGATCGGAAGATGATCGCCCGGCTTCACCGCCAGGTGTTGATCTCCTGAGATTGCCACCGGCTGCAGAAAACTGGTGTGCCGCAATGCGGCCTCCTTCCGATTCCGGGCAGGACTAACGATCGCGTCAACCGGCAGCATTGCGATCGATTGCGGCGAAGTGCCGGGGCCGGATTCGGCTCCATGGGTCAACACCAAATAATTGATCTTCTCCACCTTCGCCATCTTTGCAATGGCGGCGATCGCGCCCGCAGCGCTGAAGCCGCGGCCCTGCGAACTTCCGTCGATTAAGATGGATTCGTTTTCCGGCGTGACGATAAGCGTGGTCTGACCGCCCTCCACCTCCACGAAGTACATGACCAGGTCCCTGCTCTTGGATCGGGATTTGGCCAGTAACGGAATAGCAAACAGCAGCAGAAGTATAGATACAACTCGCATCGAACTCTCGATGGTAGCAAAGGTTAGAAGGCCGAGAAAAGCTGGATGCTACGCTCGCTAATTATCGTAAATCCATTTGAGATGCCATAAATTACGTCGCTTTTTCTTATATTGATAAATACTCTTGGGACGAGCCCGGAACAAGCGATAAATGGAGCGTATCTGCCACTGAACTGTTGTCGAGTTCGATGCCTAACTCTTGATGATCTAGCTGGAAACGTGCCACTGAGCTAATCCTCTGGTATAAGCAGTGGCGCTCCCGCGGAACGTTAGCAAACTCTTGGAACGGAACCGGTCATTCGTGCTATAGTGATTCGCCGCGATCGCTAACCTAGCGGGTTCATGAGGAGGTTAACCATGAAACGCTGCCAACGAATAGGACTCGGGCTTACTCTGGCTGTTGCTCTCGCTGTTCAGGCCTCGGCAACTGCCTACACCTGTCACGCCGTTCAATATCGGGACGTGATTCCTGAAAGTAGCATTCAGGGCGCCAATTACCCAAGCGGCGTGAATGACCGCGGAGATACAGTCGGGACCTACCAGGTTTGCAACAACGGAAGTTGTGTAGAACACGGAGTTTCGCGTCTTGCGAACGGCACTATTGTTTCGATTCAGTATCCGAAGAGCAACGGGACAAGCGCCCGAAGCATTAACAACAGCGGCCAGATTGTAGGGACTTTTACCGACGTAAACGGAATCGAACACGGATACATTCGCAACGCCGACGGCAAGTTTCTGCAGATTGATCCGCCGGCGCAGTTCTCCGGAGACGCGCTGGAGCTATGGGCTATTAGCGATAATGGGAATCTTCTCGGAGTGATCCATCCACCTACGGACAGCCAGGACGATTCGCAATGGCATTCTGTTGTTCGAGATACGCAGGGCAATTTCAGCGTTTTTCCCTGGCGGGCGTGTTGTCAGGAGGGTGATTTCCGCACCGCCGCCATCAACGACTCGAAGGACTATGTCCTCTGGGGGGATTTTCAGATCTACCATTCAGACGGGGGTTCGACCCCGCTTTCCTTTCCTCTTTACACGACACCTTGGGCCGTGTATGGAATCGATAACGAAGGCGAGGTCACTGCTGCGGCCTTCTCCTTCGGTTTCGGAGACGAATTGCCGCTTCTCCGCAACACAAGCGGGCACTTTCCAATCATCGACTGTCAGAGCATCTTGCCGTCAAAAATCAATGTTGACAGTCAAGCGCCGTTAGCGATCAGTGGGAATGGCACTGTTGCCGGGGCGATTGTCTACGATATGGGAAATAGCAACCCCAGTGTTCAGGTTGCCTTTGTCGGCCTGCCTCAGAGTGGCCAGCCCGCATTGGAGGGGCTTCCGAAAAGTGTGAAGTTTCCGCTTACACCCGTTGACCAGGAGAGCGACATCACGATAAACCTTGGCAATGGCGGAAATGCGCCGCTGTCGCTGAGAAAGGTCGTCTCGGAAAATCGCGAGGACTTCTTCACTCACGCCTGCCCGGATGAAGTGCCGCCGGGACAGACATGTGGTGTCGAGCTTAGCTATGCTCCGTCCATGGAAGAGAAGAACACCACTAGACCCGTCGTTTTGTACGATAACACTCCCGATGGCCCGCATATAATTCAGCTTTCTGGAAGCGCCCGGAACCAATCGCTTCAGTTTTCCAGAAATAACTGGACATTCAGCGGCCATCCGGTGGGTGAAACCAGCGGTCCCGGCACGATCTGGATCTATAATACCGGCCCCTGGAAGGTGACGTTCTCGAAAATATACTTCGAATTCGAAAATAACGGTGATTTCAAAATCATCAAGGACCTTTGCACCGGAGTCCTGTTTGCGTATCACACCTGCAGCGTGAGCTTCGATTTCACTCCTACCGCGGTAGGTGGGCGCAACTCATTCCTTGAGTTTGACAACGACTTCAATTTCAATAACTTTGTAAAGGTCGGAGGCGTCGGCGAGGGCAAATCGCTCCAATTCTCAAACACAAGTTGGATGTTCGGTACGCGCCGCGTTGGCCAGGCCACCGGTCCCGCGACCGTTTACATCTACAATAACGGCACCGAGCCAATAACCTTTTCGCCTGCATCTGTCGGTGGCGCCAATCCCGCTGACTTTCAAATCGTCCGCGATACGTGCAGCGGGACTCTTCCGGCGTATCACACGTGCGGCATCAAATTCACTTTCCAGCCCACCGCTACCGGCATGCGAACCGCCGCGCTTTTATTGAATAACAACTCTCCATCGAGCCCGCAAACCGTGCGTCTCTCCGGTACGGGCAACTGAGTTTTTGTTCGGGCGCCGACTGCCGGCGCCCGGTACGGCTTATCCGCCTTTTTGCCCGGCCGATTGCGACATCTGCGCCATCGCCGCCTTCATACGTTTTTCCATCTCCTGCGGAGCGACATCTTCGATATGCGTGGCAATGCCCCATAGGTGCCCGAACGGGTCTGTTAGCCGCCCGAATCGGTCGCCCCAGAACATATCCGCTGGCGGCGTATCTGCTTTTGCGCCCGCCTTTACGGCTTGGTTGAACGTGGCGTCGACATCGTCCACGTAGAGGAACATGCTGGCAGTCGATCCACCGAGGGACTGCGGCGACCGGCCGCCCGCGCCGCCCGGCATTTCATCGGAGAGCATCATCATGGAATCGCCGATTTTCAATTCGGCGTGTCCGATTTTTCCTCCGGGCGCCGCCATTCTCATCAATTCCTGAGCGCCGAATGCCTGCTTGTAGAAATCGATCGCGCGATTCGCGTCCTGAACCACGAGATAGGATGTGAGCGTGTGGTATCCCTGTGGGACAGCCTTCACTTGACCAGCCATTGTCTTTACCTCCTCCGGCAGACTCTAACACGAAAGCGGGCGGCAGGGTAACCCCGTAAAAGACGTTAGCCGCGATCTGGCTCCCCCGCATGTACGCTGTTGTTTCAGGAGAATGAAGGGTATGAAGTTCGCGCCGATGGGGCTGGCTCTGGCCCTGACATTGCAATCTGCCGTACTCAGCGCACCGCACGATACGCCCGCGCTCCAGCCACTGGGGATCGCTCTTGAGTCGTATCCCTATCCGTATCCGGTTCATTTCCTTCCGCTTCAAATTCAAGGACAGGATGTCCGGATGGCTTACATGGATGCGCCCGCGGCTCATCCGGCAAATGGCCGTACTGTGGTGCTGCTGCACGGCAAGAATTTCGGCGGATATTACTTTGGCGCGCTCATACGGGAACTATGCGCGGCCGGGTATCGCGTGATTGCGCCGGATCAGATCGGCTGGGGGAAATCTTCGAAACCCGCCATTCGCTACAGTTTTCAGCTCCTTGCCGCCAATACTGCGCATTTGCTCGACGCACTGCATGTCACGAAGGCAGTCGTGCTCGGGCATTCCACTGGAGGAATGCTGGCAGTGCGTTTCGCGCTAATGTATCCCGAAAGAGTTGGCCAGCTCATCCTGGAAGACCCGATTGGCCTCGAAGATTATCGGACTCTGGCCCCGGCTCAATCGGACAAAACGCTGTACGATGCCGAACTCCAGAAGATGGATGCCGAAGAGATTCGCGCTTTCTACGCTCATTACTTCGCGGCGCCGCGGCCGGATCTCTACGAGCCTCTGGCCGACGTCCAGATCCGTGTCACGTTGAGCGGCGAATATCCCCGATGGGCGAAGGCGTCCGCGCTTGCGTATCAAATGATTTATCAACAGCCCGTCCGCTACGAATATCGCTTGCTGAAGCCGCCAACACTGGTTGTTGTGGGCGAACAAGATCACACAGCGCCGTTCAGCAAATACGCGACGCCGGAAATTCGCGGGCGCATGGGACACATCGCCGAGCTGGCGCGGGCCGCCGCCAAAGAGATCCCGCATGGAGCCGTGGTCGTCATTCCGGACTGCGGACACATTCCGCACATCGAGCGCCCTGCTGAATTTAAGAAGGCGATATTTGGTTTCCTGAACGCAGGTCGCTAAGGCAGAGGCGCCATTTCCTATCATGTACGTATGTCTATTGCGCAACCCACGGAGTTGGGACAAGTGTCTTCCACCGAGCACATCAAACAGCTCGAACAGGAATATCTGCTTCAGAACTATGCCCGCTATCCGCTTGTCCTCCGCCGCGGTAAGGGCTGCTACGTATATGACATCGAGGGAAATCGTTACCTCGATCTCATCAGCGGCATCGGTGTCAATTCGCTCGGTTACGCACATCCCCGAATCACCAAAGTGATCCGGCAGCAGGCTGGACTGCTGCTTCACTGCTCCAATCTCTACTATCACGAGTACCAGGGCAAGCTGGCCGAACGAATCGCGAAAGCCAGCGGTCTGCAGCGCAGCTTCTTTTGTAACTCAGGCGCCGAGGCGATGGAAGGCGGATTGAAGATGATTCGTTCTCACGGCCACGCCATCAGCCCGGAGAAGTTTGAAATCGTGTCTCTCGAAGGCTCATTTCACGGAAGGACCTTCGGCGCGCTTTCAGTCACGGGTCAGCCGAAGTACCGCAAAGATTTTGAGCCTCTGCTGCCTGGCCCGCGATTTGTTCCACGGAACGACATTGCCGCGCTTGAGCAGGTGGTTAACGAGAACACTGCCGGCATTCTGCTCGAATTCGTTCAAGGCGAAGGCGGCATCTTCCCGATGTCGGAGGCGTTCGTTCGCAAAGCTCGCGAACTGGCCGATCGGCATGACGCTCTTCTGCTGTTCGACGAAATCCAATGCGGTGTTGGCCGGCCGGGTACTTATTTCGCCTACCAATTGCTCGACCCACCGGTGCTGCCTGACATCATGGTGGCTGCGAAGCCGATGGCTTGCGGCATTCCGCTTGGGGTGATCACGGCGAACGAACGGGCGGCTTCCACCATCAAGGCTGGAATGCATGGATCCACCTATGGCGGCGGGCCGCTGGCCTGCCGTGTCGCTCTCGAGTTCTTCGATATTTTGGATGAGCTGCTGCCGTCGATCGTTCAGGTGGGTGGTTATTTCCGGATGCGCTTAACTGAACTTGCCCGGCAATATTCGTTCATCAAGGAAATTCGAGGTCCTGGTCTCATGATCGGCGTAGAACTCGACTTTCCAGGAAAGCAACTCGTGCTTGACGGCATGAAAGAAGGCCTGTTGTTCAATTGCACGCACGATACCGTGTTACGGTTTCTGCCGCCTTACATCCTGACGGAACAGGATGTCGATCGCGCCATCACCGGGCTGAACAAGCTTTTCAAAAACACAAAGCGTCCGGAAGCTTGACCGTGGCGCTCTTCGGATATCTTGCGGGCAGATTTCGGGCCTTGTGGCGCGGGCTTCAGCCCAGGGTTGAGCGGGCAGGAAATTGCCCGCCAGCATGATAAATCGTGCGCCACATGCAAGCCTCTCCTTACGGCTTCACCTTGATGACCACCACCCCATGACTGGGCACGCTCGCCGAGAAGCTTCCGGTCTTGTTGCCCAGATCCTTGTGGTTCCAGACATCGCGCACCTGTGCCGATAATGACGCGGGATATCCGATATCGGTCCAGTTCGCGGTCATGTTCTGCTCGCTTGCGCCGCGGTTAAGCAGGGCGACCGCGCGGCTTCCGTCGCTCAACTGCTTCGACCAGATCTCTTGCTCCCCATCCTTCCGAACACGGTGGCCTTGGATGCCAAGCGGGTCTTGATCGACGGCGATCATTTCTTTATTCGTAAGAATGTCGCGAGTCTCGTTGCTCATGTGCATGATGTCGTTGCCGGCCATCAGCGGAGCGGAGAGAATGCACCACATGATGAAATGCGACCGATACTCGGTCGGGGACATGCCGGGATTCCCGACCTCAAGCATGTCCGGGTCGTTCCAATGCCCCGGCCCTGCATAGGTTTGCAATCCGTCTTGGAGATCCAGAATTTCCACGACGCCAAGGCCGTCATTTTTTTCGTTTGTACTCCACTTGGGAACGATGTCGCCTGTCGTTCGCCAAAGATTGCCTACATCTTTCGCCCATAGCCATGGTTTGGTCGAGCCCCACTCGCACAGGCTAAACACAATAGGGCGGCCGGATTTTGCCAAAGCATCACGCATCAGCGAGTACGAAGCTTCCGAGTTTTGTGTGCTGTGATTGCACCAGTCGTACTTCAGATAATCGACTCCCCACGCCGCGTATTGCCGGGCGTCCTGAAATTCATAACCGCGGCTGCCGGGCCGGTTTTGGCACGTTCCAGTGCCTGCGTCCGAGTAAATGCCGAATTTCAAGCCCTTCGAATGAATGTAATCGGCGAGCTTGTCCAGGCCGGACGGAAAGCGCTGCGCATCCGGCACGATGTTGCCTTCCTTATCGCGCGAGACCTGCCAGCAATCGTCGATAACGACGTACTGGTAGCCCGCATCCTTCATGCCGCTCGACACGAGCGCGTCAGCGGCTTGGCGGATAAGGTCTTCACTGACATTGCATCCGAATTTGTTCCAACTGTTCCATCCCATCGGCGGCGTCTTCGCCAAGCCGTTATCCAGCGCAAACGAAGGACACGTCATTAGAAGAAAGCCCGCGGCCAGCATGAGAGGACCGGAGAGCCAGGCGTATTTGATTTTTGCGAACATAGGTTTCCAGAGAGTGTATGACATTGAGCCAGGCGTCAACAACCGCGGGCGTCCGAATAGGCGATGTTCATTTCTTTGGGGGCAGCCCGAAGCAATACACGTTCGAATCGTGATCCACCGCGAAGACTTGCCCGTCCGAAAGGGCCAGGCCGCTGAAATGCACCCATGACGCCATTGCGGTTCCGCTATTGTATAGCTCTTTGCCGGTCTTTAAATCGAGAGCTTTCAGAACGGCCGGACGCGTGTTCAGCAGGCGCGTCTTTTCGCTACCGTGCTGCACGGCGTTTTCGCCTGTCGAGAGCGCGAATACGATGCCGTTTGCAATAATCACCGGGTCCGGTATGTTGAAATCTCCCGAAATCCAGGCCGGCTCTAGCACCGGATCGTGAGTTTCCGGATTCGCCACTACCTTAAACGCCATGATGCTGCCGTGCGGGTTGTCTCCGTTCGTCATCGGAAAACGGGGGGCGTGCGTCGACGGAGGGCCGCCCATCGGAACAAACAGCCAGGTCTGGCCTTCGTCATCGCGAGCCGTCGAAAGCGCTCCCCAAATACCCAGACCTTCGCAGCAGATGCCGTTGTCGTTTCCGAGTTGTGGGGATGTGTAAAGCGGAGTCTGGTGATCGCCTCCGCCGAGCGCTCCGGCATCGAGAAGGCGGACGATCGATTCTTTGGTTCCCGTCGCCACCAGTTTGCGCTTCTGCCATCCGAAATAGACAGGACTTGCCGAGCCCATGTCGAGATCGCGCTTCTGAAGATAGCGCCAGTTTGGCGGCAGATAGTAGTCGGCGAGGTTCAGATCGGGTAGAGATGCGGAAACGACACTGTTCGAGTAGTCGCCCGCCGCGGGGCTGAAGTGGCCGTCCGCTGTCGAGCCGTAGATGCGCCCGTTATCTCCCAGAATCGCCCCGCCCGCTCCCCAGATCCCTGCCGTATTGGTGTTTGAAAGCAGCATTTGGCGGATGACCGGATGGTGCGGGTCTTGCACGTTAATCGCGTAAAAGCCTGAGAGTCCATTGCCACAACCTTGGGATAAAACGGTATAAACAACGCCGTTTAGAATGTTCAGGCTCCAGCTCTTGGCGAAGGGCGCGACGAAATTGACCGGGCCGTAGCGAACTTCCCCGCTGCCCAGATCGAGACCGTACAGCGCGCCATCGCCGCCCAGTACGTAAAGCGTGTTTGTTTCCTTGTCGATGACAGGCGTCGCCGTGATTCCGTTCGGACAAAGAAACGTGCCCTGGTATCCGCCCTTGCCCGGAGACACTACATATCGGAACGTGTGCTCCCATAATTCCTCGCCCGTTTCGGCGTCCACGGCGAAGACATTTCCCTGAATGCCGGCGACGTAGACGACCGAACGGACTCCGTGAGCGGTGGAAACCTTGGTTGCGACGACGGGCGCGGTAACCGCTGAAAGGCTATACGATTTGTTTTCGAGCTTCGTTTTCCACTTCAGGCCAAGCTGCGAGACGTTCGCCGGCGTGAGCGTGGTTTCTTCGAAGCTCCAGCCGCTACGTTGTGGATCGTGCGCGTAAGTGAGCCAGTCGGCGGCCGAAGCAATCGCCGAAAACGACAACAAAAGAAGCGCGGATAGACACGCACTCCGTCCGAATAAGCTTGCCCGAGCGGTAAGGCGCATTGTTGTTGAAGAACAAATATAGTAACAGGCCGGGAGTTGGCGCTGCTTGTTTACGTCACGCGCCCGTGATCTTGAAGACAACGGCGTGATCGCTAGGCTTCTGTTGCGGAACGAGTATCTTCAGGCCCGATTCGTCCTGCGTCCATTCCAGTTTGCCGTTGAAGCCAATCAGTTCGACATTCTGTATCTTCCCAACCCTCAGTTCGGTTTTTGTGGCTAGCGGCCGAATAACGGCCTGATATTCCGGCCAGCCCATCACGAATGCGTAGAGCGTGTCGCCCTTCGTTGTAAAGCGGACATCGGCATCCGTCAGGTCCTTCCGTTGATTCTCGTTGAACGACGACTTCTTGGCGGATGCCTCCGTTCCAGGCCCCTCACCGAAAATCTTCCAGGGACGCGTGCCGTAGATCGCTTCGCTATTGACGCCCATCCATTTTGTGATTCCGGATAGGACGCTCAGTTCTTCGAAATCCAACGAGCCACTTGCCGGAAGCGGGAAGTTCAACAGCAAATTCCCGTTTCTGCTGACAATATCCACCAGCATGTCAACGACAGTCTTGGGAGTTTTATATTTGACGCCGCGCTTGTAATGCCAGTCGCCGATGCAGGTGTCCGTCTGCCAGGGATGCGGCCAAATTTTGTCGACCACGCCGCGCTCCACATCGAGGACGCACACGCCGCGGGATGCGTCGAGTTGGCGCTTGCTTGTGTACACGGCTTGCGTCTTTCCACCATTGCGCTTTGCGTTCGCATTGTAGTGGTGGGCAATCAGGCTCAAGCCGTAATCTTCGAAGGGGAGCGCCCCATCTGTATAAAGCAAATCGGGCTCGTATTTGTCGACGAGATCCTTAATGCGCATGTACCAGTGGCGTTTCCACCACTCCGGAATGCCGCTCTCGCTCCAATCGAGATCATGGTCGCCCCAGATATCGTCGGAGTCGACGTAAAGGCTGAAATTTGCCGGGTTCGCGCCATCGTAGGGAACACCGGCTAGGCGTCCTGCCTCGTCGTGGCCATGGCTGACTGAAAACCACTTGTACGTAATCCAGAGATGTTCGGTAACTCCGAATTTAAGCCCCTCATCGCGCGCAGCGTTGCGCCAGAGTCCCACGATATCTTTCCTGGGCCCCATATCTGCTGCGTTCCATTGCTGGTATTTCGAATTCCACAGATCGAAGTTGTCGTGGTGTACGCCCATGCTTACGAAATACTTCGCCCCGGCTTTCTTGTAGAGCTTCATCAATTCCCGTGGTTCGAAGCGTTCGGCCTTCCAGCGCGGAATCGTGTCTTTGTATCCGAATTTCGAAGGATGCCCGTAGGTTTCCACGTGATAGTTGTATTGCGGGCTGCCCTCGATGTACATATTCCGCGCATACCAATCGCCGTCTTCGATCGCCGACTGCGGACCCCAGTGCGCCCAAATGCCGAACTTCGCGTCGTGAAACCATTCGGGAATCTCGTATTTACTCAGAGATTCGCGGCTGCCCTGGAATGGGCCACTTAGGGCTTCGATGCCGGGCGGTGGCTCTGGTTGAACCCCACGCAATTTCAGGGCGGACATAGCGCCGGCAAGCGCGCCAACGGCGCTTCTTCTCGTGATCTTCATAGGCCTCTCGAAATCGTTATAAGAACCTGCGTCGTCACCGTTGCAGTAAGCGATTCCTATGAAGCATATTGAGGATTCGGAGCGAAGTCAAGGCGGCTTCGCGGGCACTCGTTTGATTTGATAAAAAATGGGCGAGCCTGTTCGAGAAAGGCTCGCCCATTTTGTCGCCCGTCGGTGGGTTTAGAGTGTCGATCCGCGCCTGCCTATATGCAGGAACAGCCCAATAAGGAATAGGATCAGGAACAGAACGAACAGGATCTTCGCGATGCCCGCCGCCGCGAATGCAATTCCGCCAAAACCAAGGAATCCCGCAATAAGCGCTATGAGAAGAAACGCTAAAGCCCAATACAGCATATTGCCTCCAGTCTTGTTTCTAATAAGACTCTCGTACCGTTCACGCATACAAGATGGAGCAGTTTGGGCGCCAAGCAGCACGCCCGCGCTAACCGAAAGAAAATTCGAAGCTGAATGACTGATCGCATACAGCGGGTATGAGCCGGCAATGTCATTTTTGCCGATGAAATAGCAAAAATTCTAGCCTGACGGGCGCGGCGGCATAGAGGGCGTGCGGCGTAGAAACAGTGGGAGTCCATCTGCGTCGTTCTATATAGGGTTGTCCATGACACATCGCGGGCGGCGCCCGGGCGCGGTGTGGAGTTCGGGGATCCTTCTCCGCACGTGACGGGCTTTTCAAAATGGCTACGCACCCGCACAAGCGGCATCAGAACTCGAACCGGTCGTCGATTATTATCCTGGCCGGAGTAATTCTCGCCCTTTACTTCGGGCGAGACGTATTCGTTCCGATTGTGTTCGCGGTGCTCGCTACCGTATTGTTGACTCCGGTTGTCGCCACTTTCGAAAAAATACACGTCCCGCGGCCGCTGGCAATTTTACTGGTTTTGTTAGCTTTGGGCGCCGTGCTCGCCGGGTTTGTCTGGACAATCGGAAACGAGTTCGTTGATACGGCCAACGATCTTCCTGGTTACCGCGAAAACGTTCGCCAGAAAGTGGATCGCCTGAGGAGAACGGCCAACGGCGCTGTCGGACGCGCGATTCGAAACGTTGAAGAATTCGGCCGTGATTTGGACCAATCGCATCCTGGTAACGCAACACCGGACAGGCCGGCTGCAGGAACATTATCGAGGAGCAAACGCTCGACGCCGGTTCCCGTTCATGTCGTGGATAAGAGCGGAAACTACCCGACAGTCGTACATTACTCGCTTCTAGCGCTTCGCCCGTTGGGCCTGATAATAATCACGCTGGCAGCTACCTCGTTCATGCTGCTTAGACGCGAAAATCTCAGGAGCCGGCTACTGCGCTTGGCCGGCGCAGACCAAGTTCGGGTCACATCCGAAGCGCTGGAGGAAGCGGCAACCAGGGTAAGCCGCTATCTGAGGCTTCAATTGATGGTAAACGTCAGCTTCGGCGTTTGCATAGCCGGCGGGTTGGCGTTGATTGGTTTGCCACACGCTCTGTTATGGGGTGTAATTGCCGGTGCCTTCCGGTTCGTGCCTTACGTTGGAGTGTTCACCGCCGCATCGATTCCGATCCTCGTCGCGTTCGCGGCGTCACCCGACTGGTGGCCTCCGCTCGCCGTTCTCGGGCTCTTTGTAACTCTCGATCTCATCACAACGAATGCCATCGAGCCGCTGGTTTACGGCGTTCACACAGGGGTTTCCGAACTGGCCATCCTGATCGCGGCCGTGTTCTGGACCGTGATTTGGGGACCCATCGGCTTGTTGGTGTCGATTCCGCTCACGGTCTGCATTGTTGTTCTGGGACGCTATTTTCCTTTTTTATCCACGATTTATATTCTGCTTTCGGAGGAGCCTTCTCTTTCCATAGAGGCAAGGGTGTACCAGCGTTTGCTGCGGCGCGATTTCGAACCGGCGCGTGAACAGGTCATGGAGTTTTCCCGGAAGAATTCAGCGGCCGAAACATTTGATTCAGCGTTGATGCCGGTGCTGTCTCTTGCAGAAAGCGATCGCAACAGAGGCCTGCTGGATCGCAACCGCTTCGATTTCGTCCTTTCGAGTCTGCGGGAAATCGGCCTTGAGATTTCTTGTGAAGAGTGCTCGAATGACTCGTGGCCGAATGTTGGGAACGTGCGTGTAGTTTGCGTTCCCGCTTTCGGCCGGGCGGATGAACTCGGCGCGCTCCTGCTTGCCAGACTGCTACGATCGTTCGGCGCCGACG
The DNA here is from genome assembly GCA_000381625.1 of Bryobacterales bacterium KBS 96. Taxonomy (GTDB): domain Bacteria; phylum Acidobacteriota; class Terriglobia; order Bryobacterales; family Bryobacteraceae; genus KBS-96. The sequence continues at coordinate 895,248 of KB906767.1, read as the reverse complement.
CCGCTCATCTTTCGTCCGCGTCCGCCAGGAGGGTACAGGAAGACGGTGACATTTGCGCCGATATTATTTGTGTTTCGGCATTCTCTCCGTTCGCATTTACTCATACCGGAAACATAAATCGCCGGTTGCGCATCCGTTTTCCGAACGCGCCCATTTTCGCGGGCATCTGGGGAATTTCAAAAGAATTGAAAACGGTTAGCCACCGTTTTAACGGCAGTCCACCGGATGCCGTAGCTCCTACGCTAGCGGCAATATGCGAACAGATCCGTGCGTGCGCGATTACGTTCCGGGAGCATGGTCAAGTTTCGGAGCCGGGCGCCAAACTCGCTGAGATCTAGAGAGTTCAGGCTCGCTTCGAGCCGCAGAAAAACCGAAGCTCCTTCGACTCCGTTAGCCACGGCCCTTTTCTCGGGCGCCCTCGACCTTCAGGCGATTCTGGACGGGAGCGGCGCTGCTTGCGTCCGATGCGGCTTGGCCGGCAGCATCTCTACTGCGCTCGTCCGGAACGAAGCCCGAAAGCACGACCTCTCCATTCTCGACCCTCGCCAGAATACGGCCGGCATCGATCTCGGGACGAGCGGCAATCGCGGCATTCACCTGCCGCTCCAATTCAGACGGAAGTCGGGTATCTGCGCCGCTCTGCACTTTCGCATCGTTCGCTTCGACAGGTTGTTCAGAGCGCCCTTTATTGCGAAACGCATTATCCTCCCATCCCTCATACTTGTATTGCGATTCCGCTGGTTGGCCCTCGCGGCCTTCCGTTCGATTTTCGTAAGGATCGTCAGGGCGTCTGAAAGGGTACTGCTCCCAACGATCGACGGTGAAGTCCCTGTCCTGCGGACGGCGGCTTTTTTCGGAATCGGATTCGGGCATAGGTCAGTCTCCTTAAGTAGAAGACGCCTGGTTCGGAAAAGCATTCCCGTTCCTTCGCGTTAGTGAGTCCAAATGAAGCTTCCTCTAGAAAAAATACGGATGCAATCCAATCGGAAAAAACACAGTTGCGCAAATTCTATAAAGGTTCGGTATGATCGTGCAGGAGATCTCCGCAACGCGCCGGGGCGCGACATAGTCGAACAAATTTCAACAAGGATGAACTGCATGCAGACACTAATCACTAGAGCCACCGCCGCATACAGCTCGGCAGGCATGAGCGATGTATTTTTCGTTCCGGAGCTTATGATGGCTGCCACGATTGCCGGTGAGCTGCCGAGCCGCATGCCGGCTGAATTTTCGTCAGAGGACTTCGAGACGGGGATCTCAATGTCTCCTTCGCAAGACGATGATGAAATCGAGGACGAAGATGAGGATGAGGAGGAAGACGACCTGGAGGATGAAGAGGACGACGAAGATCTGGACGAAGATGACGATGATGAATTGGAAGACGATGAGCTAGACGAAGAAGACGACGAGGACGAGGGCGAAGAAGCTTAGTTCCGCACCGTAGCGATCGACTCGAAGTGCGCTCGCGTCAGCTTCGAGTCGATTCACAACGGTCGAGAGGGCTTCGATTTTATCGTTGGCAATTCACAATTGAACGAGATCGATCACTCGCCCGCCGGGTGACCTTTGATTCAGGCGCGGCGCTTCGATTCGGCGGGAGCGCATACCTGCCGGCGCAATCGTTGCTTGATGCGGCAAACGCGAACTCGCAGAGCGACTTCGGAGACTTTTTCGCGTTCGGCAACTTCCTTGAAGGCGCGCCCTTCGAGATAGAGTTCCTCGAGTTGCCGCCTTTCCGGTACTTTCAAGCCGCGGAGCATGGTCTGGGCGTCCAGATAGCCATCCAATCGCGGCGTTTCACTGAGTTCGATCAGCACGTCGCGGCATTCTCGGCGGCACGACGTTCGGTAGAGGTTCAAGGCAATTGTATTGACCCAAGTGACCAGTTTGGAAGGCTCGTGCAACTGGCGGCGGTGTTCCCAGCCTCTCACCCACGCCGCTTGGCCCAATTCCTGGGCAAGGTCGAATGGGCAACCGCGCGAAATGAGAAATCGCGTGGTGGAAGAGAGCCCACGCATATAAGCGTTTCCGTATTGCTCTGCGTTTAAACACAAAAGCGCGTTAGGTCGCAATTCTCTTTCTGCTTCGTAAGTAGGCACAATTCGATTCTGTCCCTTTAACGGTGACCAACACCACTCGTACTGTTCCGAGAGTGTACAAACCCTGTGTGCGCTTACATGCTGACGCTGCTGTTGGTGGCCTCAAGCGGCTGTGATGCGATCGTCACCATTGAAAGTGTGAGTATCGACAGAGTAAGGGCCGACCTTCGAACAGCGTGTATAGTTTGTTCATTGGTATGCGCTCATTTTGTTTCGCCGCGGCTTTGTTATCGATGCTGCCCCTCTACGGGCAGACCGGGACGCCGGAATTATCGCGTGCCGCGCGCAGCTGGGAATTCATGGATGCCGTTGGTCAGCAAGCGTCGTTGCTCGGTAGCGAGGATGGCACGCTTGAGGCCTATGTGTATCCGTTGAAACTGTTCCAGGGCCTTGCATTCCAATTTGAAGTAGACGGCCACGTGATTCCCGCGGAAAAGATTGCGCGCCGGGCCGATTACCGTCCGGGAATTGCCTCGGTCATTTACACTGGCGATGATTTCCAGATAGTTGAGAGGCTCATCGTTCCCGTTCATCAGCCAGGCGGCGTCATCCAACTCGACGTCCATGCCTATACGCCTATCGCGATTACGTTCCATTTCAAGCGCGATTTTCAGTTGATGTGGCCCGCTTCGTTTGGTTCGGGCTATGGCAATTGGGATCCGGCCGCAAAACTCTATTCCTTCGGCGCGGACGGCCAGCCATATGCGGCGGTGGTGGGCTCGCCGAACCTGGAGCTTCGTTCGGATACTTACGCTACGAACTATTCATCGCAGGCTGATGCTGAGTTCTCTCTGGGGACGATTAACGGGCAGGGCAGCCGGATCGTTGCGTTCGCGGGCTCAGTGAAATCGAAAGACGATGCTATCGCTGAATACAGGCGGCTCATAACGGATCCGGCAAAACTAGCCAAAGATACCGGGAGTTTTTACGAAACCTACCTGGCACGAACCATCTCGGTCGAGCTGCCGGATAAACATCTACAAGCGGCGTACGACTGGTCGCGTCTGAGCCTGGTCAAGGGCATGGTCGACAACCCATTTCTCGGCAAAGGTCTGGTTGCGGGCTATGGCCCGTCAAAAGGCGCCTACCGCCCCGGCTATGCGTGGTTCTTCGGACGCGATTCGTTTTGGAGTTCGTTCGCGCTGAACTCTGATGGCGATCTGAACGATTCCCGCGCCGCCATCGAATTCATCGCGAAGTTTCAAAGGGCGGACGGGAAGATTCCGCACGAAATTTCGCAAAGCGCGACGCTTGTTCCCTGGGAGAAGGATTACCCATACGAATACGCTTCGGCCGATTCCACGCCGCTATTCATCACTGCGGTGCGGGATTATGTTCAGACCAGCGGCGACACGGCTTTTGCAAATCGGATGTGGAGCCGGCTGACGAAGGCGATGAACTTTTCACGTTCGACACTCGATGCGAACGGCTTTCCGAAGAACTTCGGCGTCGGCACTGGATGGGTAGAGGGGGGCCCGCTTTTGCCGGTGCGCGTGGAGATGTACATGGCCGGCTGTTACGTGGAAGCGGTGCACTCGCTCACTCAGCTTGCGCGATGGACCGGGCATAAGAGCGAGGCCATCCAACTGGAGCAGGAGTTCGACGACAAACGGCAGAAGCTGAACAATCTTTTCTGGCTGCCGGACGCCAGGAGCTATGCCTTTGCGATCGACAATAATGGCAAGCCTGTGAACCAGACGAGCGTTCTGGCGATCGTGCCCGAATGGTGGGACTTACTCGAAACCGACAAAGCGCAGACGATGATCGGACAGCTTGCCGAAGAAGATCACGATTCGGATTGGGGTATGCGCATCATTTCATCGAAAGCGCCGATCTATAATCCGGCCGGATATCATTTCGGTTCAGTGTGGCCGCTCTTCACCGGTTGGGCATCGCTTGCCGAATACAACGCACACGAGGCTTTGCAGGGCTGGGCAAACCTCAAGGCGAACTCCTGGTTATCGCTCGACGGCGCAAACGGCAATACGACGGAGGTGCTTTCGGGTCAAACGTATTCGCCGCTCTCGACCGCTTCGCCGCACCAGACGTGGTCGGCTGCAATGATCGTGTCGCCGCTGTTGCGGGGCGTTTTCGGATTGACAATCGATGGTGTGGCCCACAGAGTCCGGCTGGAGCCGCACCTGCCGGCTTCCTGGAACGATGCCGCGGTCCGAGGGGCGCCATTCGGCGGCGGCACACTTGATTTCATTCTGCACCGCGATGCGCAATCGCTCACGCTCCGAGTAGAAAATCACGGCGCAAACGGATTTTTGCTGGATTTTTCGCCGGCTTATTCGCTCTATACGAACGTGACGGACGTGAGCGTAAATGGCGAGCCCGTAAAGTTCACGCGCCGCCAGACCGCCGTGGACTGGCATCCGGAAATCGAAACGGCGATCCTCAACACCGGGAGCACAATTGTGCTGAAGCACGAACGATTGTTCGCAATTGATATCCCTGCGGCCGCGCCCCGGCTCGGCGAACCCAGCGACAACTTGAAATTCATTTCCGAAAATTGGGAGAACAATTACAAGCGAGTTACGTATATACTGTCCGGAGTGGCTGGCCGCACTTACGAATTCGGCGTAACTGGAGCGGAAAACGTGCTCGCAGCGGTTGGAGCGCAAGCGGCCGGCGGCAAATATCGAGTAACAATGCCTTCCGGAAGCGGCTATATTCACCAGCCGGTACGCTTCGATTTGAAAGCGGACGAAATCGTCGCGCCGGACCAAGGCCACAATCATGGCCACAAATCTTCCGTAAACGGGCGCCGTTGAAATAGACTATGGATTTGAAGATTCCGGTTTACCAGGTTGACGCGTTTACCAGCCGGATTTTTGCCGGCAATCCGGCTGCTGTATGCCCGCTCAATGAGTGGCTTCCGGATGAAACCATGCAGGCCGTGGCTGCGGAGAACAACCTTTCCGAGACTGCGTTCTTCGTGCGGAACGGGAATGGTTTCCATCTGCGATGGTTCACGCCCGCGGTGGAGGTCGATTTGTGCGGGCATGCCACCCTTGCCTCGGCATACGTGTTGTTCCACGTTCTGGGGGAGCTAGGCGATCAACTTAGATTCACCACCAAGGCGGGTGAGTTGATTGTTCGTCGAAATGAGAACAACATGCTGGCGCTCGATTTTCCGGCGCGGCCTCCCGAGCCGACACGGCCCTGCGTAGGGCTGATGGAGGCGTTTGGCGTCAAGCCTCAGGCAGTGCTTGGCGCTCGCGATTATCTGCTTGTGTTCGACAGCGAGGAAGAAGTGCGGAACCTCAAGCCCGATATGGAATTGTTGAAAGCCATCGACCGGTTCGCGGTAATCGTGACAGCGCCCGGAAACGATTGTGATTTTGTATCGCGCTTCTTCGCGCCGGCCAAAGGCGTCCCCGAAGATCCCGTGACCGGCTCCGCGCATTGCACATTGATTCCGTACTGGGCGCAACGGCTCGGCAAAGATAATATGCTTGCGCGTCAGGTCTCGAAACGTGGCGGTGAACTGTATTGTGAGCTTCGCGGCAATCGCGTGGAAATAGCCGGACAGGCTGCGCTATTCCTACGGGGCGAAATCGCCTTGGGGTAAGCCGGATGGCCGCTTTCCGGAAATCACCAGCGCCTCGTTTTGCCAGCGTGGCGAGCAGCCTGGCAGTCCGCTCCCTTACCGTGGCGGTTCGGTGCTGGCCTAATAGGGGCAACGTGCTCGGACCAACCCTAGATCAGTGCTTTCAAGGATTGCGTCGAGCCCCGATCTAAGTGCGTGGCAAAAACAGCAGGACCTCTGTACTGAGCCGCGACCGTCAGGAAGCGGACGCCTTCAACGGAGCCGCCGTCTTCAGGCCGAGAACCGGCGCCGATTGCCTACGGTCGCAATTTCCCAGCGTCTTAAGCCGGTCCCGCCTCCGGCCGTTCCGATTTGCTTTTCTGGCTACGCGCTCCAGGGCTTAACTGCGGGACCAGCTACGCCCTTATAGCCGTTCTTCATGCGTTCTTCAATAACGGCCCACACTTTCGGGTCGCAGCCTTTCCATTCGGCAACAGCCGTGTTGCCGAGATATGGCAGATCGGCGACACCCATCTTGCTCGAAAAGAACCCGCTCACCGTGAGATCGCGGAATTCATTAAAGAACCGCACCCAGGCGTGGTCCTCCTTGGCGGCTTTCTCCGGATAAGCGACGCGGTCGAGCAGTCGCTTCTGCTGGTCGGGCGAGGCATCCGCAAATGGCTTTTCGAATTTCTCGTTCGATTCCCGGTCCAGCCACATCAGGCCGCCGAAAATCAGCGCCTGCAGGTTCTCGTTGCCGTCCTGCTGTTTGCGGAACGCGATCCAATCGTCGATAAACTCCGGCACTTTCGCTTGCGTGGCGCTGCCGCTACGGTCGTCGGCGGGAATAATTAGATCGCACAACACGCTGACTGTACGCCACTGCTGGTCGTCGAAGGTCTGGCGCGTATACGGACCACTGGGGATGGCGCGCGCGGCAGCGGCCATCGGCAAGTGCGCGTGGTGTTCGCCCAACTCGGCATAAACCGGTCGTCCGGTTAACACGGCAGCCACCGGCACGGCGGCGCCGAGCACCTGGAACAGATTGCGGCGGCTCACTCCGCCTGTTTTTTCGCGAATATCTTCTTGATTGTCGGCCATCACTTGTTCCTTTCCGCTATACCTTCACGTTCAGCTTCTTCACTTGATCGGCAATGTACTCCGATGTGCGCCACCCGAGCGCGCTGATGGTCAGCGTCGGGTTCTTATCGGCGTTGCTGACGAACGGAGCCGCATCGGTGATGAAGAGATTCTTGCAATCCCACGCCTGGCAATACTGATTCAGCACCGAGGTCTTCGGATCGGCGCCCATCTTGGTTGCGCCGACTTCGTGAATAATCTGACCGCCGTTTGAAATGCCCCACCGCTTCTCCGGTCCGTGGCTGTTCGTCACCACGCCGCCTGCCGTTTCAATAATTTCCTTGAACGTCTCCTGCATGTGTTTCGCCTGCAGAAGTTCGTCGTCGCTCCATTTGAAGTGGAAGCGAAGCACCGGGATGCCCCACTGATCGACCGTGTTGGGGTCGATTTCGCAGTAACTGTCGTCATTTGGAATCATTTCGCCGCGGCCTGAGAAGCCGACGTGCGCCCCGTAGATTTTACGCAGATTCTGCTTCAATTCCGCGCCATAGCCACCGCCGAGTAGACGTTCGGAGCCGCTGAGTACGCCGGCGCCCGGCTGGTGGCGCCCACCGCCAAACTCGATGTGGTAGCCGCGCGCAAACGGCATCTTGTTGGCTTTCTGTTCTTTGTAAAGCCACCACGGCATGTACATATGCATACCGCCAACGCCATCTTCATTCTCCGGTGGCAGATCCTGCATAATCGGGAAAAATCCGCTGACCGCGGACCCGACCGTGTCCATGATGTAGCGGCCCACTAGTCCCGTCGAGTTGGCGATGCCATTCGGAAACTGATTGCTCTTCGAATTGAGCATGATTCGCGCCGTCTCGCAGCAGCTCGCGGCCAGCACAACGATCTTGCCGTATACCGAGACTTCCTTCCGCGTGGTCTTGTCGACGTAGGAGACGCCGCGCGCCATGCCGTCCGGGCCAACCAGGACTTCGCGGGCCATGGCATTGCTGCGGACCTCGAGATTACCGGTCTTCATCGCGGGGAAGATGTGCACGCCGGGCGAGTTAAAATTCGCGTTCACGCCACAAGACCGCCCGCACTGCGCGCAATAGTGGCAGGCCGGCCTTCCATGAATGGACCGCGTCAGAATTGCCAGGCGCGAGGGAATACAAGGGATGTTGAGCTTATCGCTCGCGGCTTTCACTACTTTTTCGTAGCCGCGCGGCGCCGGGGCCGGCAGAAATTTTCCGTCGGGCGTATTTTCCAGGCCTTCATGTGATCCGAATACGCCGATCAGTTCCTCGGCTTTGTCGTAGTACGGCGCGAGATCGTCATACGTAATGGGCCAGTCGAAGCCCTTACCGTCGCGGCTATATGGCTTAAAATCGTACGGCCCCATGCGGAGCGAGATGCGTCCGTAGTGATTGGTGCGGCCTCCGAGCATGCGCGCGCGCCACCACATCCAATCCGAGCCCGCGGCGTTGGTGTATGGTTCGCCGGGCACTTCCCATCCGCCGAGCAGCGTTGCATCGAAATAGCCGAACGGCTTTTCGTGCGTTGACGCCGCGCGATGCGGAGCATCATAGGGCCAGCCGAACATGTCGGATTGCTTTGTGCAATCGAACCACGCTCCTGCCTCTAGCATGCAGATCTTTGCGCCGGCGTTCGCGAGCACTTGCGCGGCGACACCGCCACCTGCCCCCGAGCCGACAATCACGACGTCATACGTCTTCGGACTTGCTTTCACCTGTGCCATGTTCTGTTCAGTTCGAAACATCTATAATATCGGGCTCGCAATTTGCTTGCGCGATATCGCTCGTGAACCGCCCTGCCAGCGCCCCGAATCGGAGCGCTGGCAGGGAAAATGCGGTGAATTGCCGGTGCTCAACTTCGCCAATAACATTCCGGCATGAAGGAATGCTGCTTTTGCTCTTCCTGTTATCCTCGACTAAGCAAATGCCTTCCCAAGCCCCGGGATCCGAATTTTTCATAGAGTTAGGAGCGGCCACGGTTGGGCTGGCAGTACTCGCCCGTCTCGCCAACCGCATCGGCTTTTCCGCTATTCCCCTGTATTTGCTCGCCGGGCTTGCCTTCGGTAACGGCGGCATCGCTCCACTCCCCGTGAGTGAAGGCTTCATTCACGTCGGCGCGGAGATCGGAGTCTTGCTGCTGTTGTTCATGCTCGGACTCGAGTACACCGCCCAGGAATTGAAACACAATCTGCGATTCGGAATTGGCGCCGGCATTATCGATTTTGCGCTCAACTTCACGCCGGGCCTGGTGATGGGACTGATTTTGCGCTGGCATCCGCTGGCGGCCGTGCTGCTCGGCGGAGTGACGTGGATCTCCTCTTCCGGCGTGATCGCCAAGGTGCTTTCCGAATTGAAGCGGATGGGCAACCCGGAGACGCCCTCCATTCTGTCGATCCTCGTTTTGGAAGACCTTGCCATGGCAGCTTACCTGCCGCTTGTGGCCGTCCTTCTCATTGGCGGCACGAAGCTGAAGATCGCCATTTCCGTTTCGATTGCGATCGGCGCGGTTCTGTTCATTCTGACGATCGCGCTGCGTTACGGCAAGCAGTTGAGCGCATGGGCGCTCCACGAATCCGACGAAGTGATTCTGCTTACCACGTTCGGGGCCGTTCTTTTGGTCGCCGGCGTCGCGGAAAGTCTGCAGGTTTCGGCCGCGATTGGGGCGTTCCTGGTCGGCATCGCGTTTTCGGGGCCTATAGCGGAGCGCGCGCACCAGTTGCTCGCGCCGCTTCGGGATTTGTTTGCCGCCATTTTCTTCTTCTTCTTCGGACTGCAGATCGATCCTTCGAAGCTGCCCGTATTGATGCCGCTTGCAATTGTTTTGGGCATTGTTACGGCGTTGACCAAGATTCTCACGGGCTACTTTGCGGCGGCCCAAGCGGGTTTCGATAGCAGCGCGCGCTGGCGGGCGGGGACTACTCTTGTGGCGCGCGGCGAGTTTTCGATGGTAATCGCCGCCCTCGGAGCCACTTTGCAACCGGAACTCGGATCGTTCGCGGCGGCCTACGTCCTGTTCCTCGTAATAGTCGGCCCGGTCCTTGCTCGCATCGTGAAATAACTCCTGCTTTCCCGGCGAAGAACCGCCCCGCGCCAACAAATCGCTTTGATAATCTTCTCCGCTGAAGTACAGTAGGACATTTGTGAGGAGGATGAATGAACCGGAGGTCGTTTCTCAAGACGTTAGCAGTCGCACCAGTGGGTGGCGCCTTGGTCGCGCCGAGTTTGCAGGCGGCGCTTCCGAAGATGAAGATCACGAAGGTTCGCGTCTTTGCTCCGCCGCATCCGAATCCGTTATTCAACCAGAGCGACCTCGTGGTGCTGATTGACACCGACGCCGGAATTACCGGAATTGGGGAAGGCGGCTCAAGAGATACGCTCAAGCAGTCCGCTGGGCGGCTGATCGGCAAAGATCCGCAATACATTGAACGCCTGTGGCAGGATATGAATCGCGCGTTTTTCTATCCGGCCGGCCGGGAAAAAACAGATGGCATCGGCGCGCTTGATCTCGCGCTGTGGGACATTCGTGGCAAGGCCCTGAAGTTGCCGGTTCACGAAGTACTCGGCGGCATGGTGCGCGATCACTGCGAGTGCTATAACACGGCCGGCATCATACCGGGTATTGAACGCGGCATGAGCATTCGGGACCGTGCACGAATTACCGTGGAAGCAGGCTACCGGGCTTTCCGCATGGGCGCGGCCGACACGCCGGCCAATACGACGTTCAACACCCACGAGCGAATCAATCAGGTCTACAAGGACTGTGTCGAGGCCCGCGAAGGAGTCGGCAAGAATGGCGACTGGTGTATCGACTTCCACCAGCGCTTCGATCTGTCCGATGCAATTCGCGGATGCAATCTCATCGAAAGTCTCGCGCCTTATTTCGTTGAAGACCCCGTGCGCGCCGAGGCGTTCCAGCAGGATATTCCCATTCTCCGGCAGAAGGTGAATGTGCCACTGGCGGCCGGCGAGGAATGGGGCAATCGCTGGGACTTCAACAGGCTCGTCGAGAACCACGATCTCGATTACATTCGCGCGACGCTTCCTAATGTCGGCGGCATCACCGAGATGATGAAAATTGCAGCGATTTGCGAGACGCACTTTGTCGGCATCGTGCCCCACTTCACCGGGCCCATCGCAACCGCCGCGCTGGTCAACTCACTGGGCACATTCTCGGGCCCCGTTCTGATGGAGTACAACTACCAGGGCCGGACTCTGCCGTACCTTCCGCAATGTCTGGATTTCAAAAACGGCAAACTATATCCGAATGAGCGCCCGGGGCTGGGCGTGGAGTTGGATATGAAGTATCTGAAGCCGGTGACGGAAATCACCGAGCCGGTTACGAATCGCGCGCAGACCTACTTCCGTCCGGACGGCTCGATTACGAATTGGTGACGGGTTTTGTTGGATTGTAAATCCGCTCTCTGAAGGCTTGGGTCGGGACGCCCGTCCCCTACACAGAAATCCCTTATTTGTTATAGGGGCGAAGCATGCTTCGACCGCCGCAGGTTCAATATCTTTCGTCGCTTTCGGGTGCGCGATCCATCCATACGATACAGTACTGCGAGTGTTAGCACGACGCCTGTACAACAGCGCTAATGAGTTTATAATTCATTTCCAGGAGGCAGCACGATGCCTAAAGTTGTTCGGTGCCGCGAAGTCGGCGTGGATTGCGATTTTGAAGCGCGTGGGGAGACTGAGCAGGAAGTTCTGAAAGCATGCGCGGAACACGCGAAGTCGGCGCACAATATGGACGAGATACCTCCCGAGCTGGCCAGCAAAGTACAGGCTGCCATGCACGATGAATAGCTTGTGAAAATCTACCGTTCGGATCGCGCCCAGAAATAAAGAAGTCCGGCGACAGGCAGCGAAAACAAGAAGCACGCTGCAATGCCCTCCAGCAGCAGAGCAGGGATCTGAGTGAACGTTTGTGCGTAGAGCGCCAGGAGTGTAACGGCTAGAATCGCCGCGAGCGCGATAGCCGCATTCTGCACGATTTGGATGGAAGCGACGGAACGGCTCGCGAGCTTACGCCGCTCGGCCAGTTGCGCCCGCCACCAGATCAGGCCAGGGGCAGGAAGTTGGTCGGCATCGGCGGCATCTTGCTCGACATCGTGCAGATAACCCCACACGATGGCGGTATCGGTGCAGGCTGGGCAACTTGCTACATGCCGCGAAACTTCTTCAGGCAGATGTCCCCGCTGCAACGCGGATACCAGCGCTGGTTCCCATTCGCACGAATGGAGAATGTTTGCCTCCGTTTTCACGGTTTTCCCTCCCGAAATCCCAGGCCGCGAAGCATATCGGCCAAGTTCGCGCGAGCCCTCCACAGCATCGGTCGAATGCTCTGGGCTTTGGCTCCGACGATTGCCGCAATTTCATTATGATCGAATTGCTCCACGTAAGCTAACCAGAGAATCTGCCGCTCCCGTGGCTTCATCTTTTCCATCACACGCCGCAGATCCTCCTGCCGGTCGATGCGTTGGGCCAGCCTCTCAGGGGAACTCGCTTCCCCGAGCAGCGGCTCTGCTTTCTTTTTCGAAGCATGATCCCGCACCAGGTTTGTCGCGATCCGAAACAGGTAATTTTTTTGATGCTCTTCGCACATATCCGAGCTGAGTTTAGCTCCTAAAAACCGGAGGTAACTCTCCTGTAATAGATCGTCCGCGAACGACGGGTCGGATAGTATCCTGCGCAGATACCGCCGCAGCGGCGTGGCCGTGCGATGGTACAGGAGCTGGAAACTCTCCTCATCCATCGGACGCGCCGCGGAGGCTGCGAATTCCGTTTGCGTTTCGGCGTTGATCATCCGCGCATCTGTCGAGAGCGAGATTGCGCTTAAGTAGTTTGGCGAAGCGTTTCGCCGGGCCTCCATATTCCCCACGACTTGCAGAGCGTGTAAGAAATCGCCGCCGATACCAGGAACCCCGCCCCGATGGACAGCGCCGCCGCGCCCAGGACCACCAATACATTCTGCGCGTCCGTATCCTGGAGCGCCAAACGGACGATCACCATTGCGATGCCGAACAACAGCAAAACGGCTCCGGCCTGAACTGCGTTCAGGATACGCGTAAGCGGTGTACCCCCTCCCGTTGTGGCCGACTCAAGAAACCGCCGGCCGGATTCGCTTTCAAGGTACATCAAGAGCTCATTGTTGTTGCTGCAGCGATCGAGCAGCTTCGCGTGCAGATCGGCGACGGCTCTGGCGGTCTTACTCCGGCGGATATTCGTTGTGATGACCCATACGATCCACCCAAACACTCCGAAAATGATGGCGACGACTACTTCAGGCATGATTTCCTCTTGGCTGATTTTGACGTTCTCTGCCTGGTAATACGGAAACTACATGAAGATGTTAACGGAAACATTAGCCGGTCATTATTTTGTCCTCTCCGTTACAGTTGTGGTCGGCCTTTGGAGCACGGGGCAGTGCGCATGTGCTGCGAACTGGACGGCATCGCAACGGCCTGATTTCGCCAAACATTTCCAGCGATTTCCACCCTTGTTCGTGGTTCGGATTTGCTCCATACTTGGGTCGGTAGAGCAGCTAACTGTTCGACCGGAAGTTAGGAGGTCAAGAATGTGCTGGTATTCTGCCACCCACGCAGACAAAATTCTACAGGCTGAGGCTGGGCAGCGATTGGGAATCCGTAAGGTCCATGGTTGTAGCTGGGCCGTGCGGGAATCGGATCTACACAATGCACGGCCCACGCCGGTTTGCATGCTGGACCAAACGAGAGTTCTTATCCGGTACTCCGAAGTTCAGCAAGTGACGTTACACACCGCGCCGGAAGCTGAAGTAGTGTTCCGGATGCTCACCAAACCGAAACGGGATGTCTTTGTATTCGACGATGGACGCGAAGTTTCTCTTGATTCTCTGCCGTCCAATCTGATTTTCGACATCCTTGAAGTGCCCGGCAAGGAGGACCTCTCGGCCGTCTTGAAGGAGGATGGCGTGGAGGAACCTGTTGCCGTCGGGATTTCCTCGAAGAGGGACTCCCTGCTCGAACGCGTACTACAGTTCTTCTAAGGCTTGCTAGCCTTTCAGTTCGATCGGGCTTCCTGCAAACTTAACGGCATTTTCTTAAATACGATAGCGAATCGACGAGCAGCTCAAAAGCGCTTGTCGATGCGCGCGGCTCATTCCCAGCCAGGACCGACAGGGCCCCGCCAGGCCGCATAAGCGGACAACTGCGTATGATTACATGGGCCTGCGCCGACCGTGAGTGTCAAGGAGTGGCGGGTGCCTTCATCGGAGTGTTGCCTCGCAATACGTCTTCGTATTTACGAACAGCTGCACTTAGATTGGGGTGTGCACGGTCGTTTGGTGGACATCCCCGAAGGCATCTTTGTAGGAAAACGACAAGCAGTGTGGCTTGTCGATCTGTGCAGATGGTCCATCAAGCACCAGTTGTCCGTGCGCGTATTCAACGGCTCCGCCGGCAATGAGAGGGGAGTAGGGGAAGCAGGAGAGGTGGATGTCGCCGTGTGCCTTGTGCACAGCTTGAATCAGCAGTTCGGTGGGTTGTGCCCGCTCCAGGTATTGGCGGCGCTTCTTTGTCCATAGGATGCCGATATTCACTCCGGCGATGACGCACGCGACGGCGATGGCGGGGCGAACCGAAAAACGCTCCTCCAACTTCGTCAGCGCGATACCGACCAACCAGGCGAGCCCGATGCTGGCCACGTAGGTCTGGCGGCTGGGCACACGGTTCATGTAGGTAAGAAAGCTGTAGGGAACTAGCGCAATCGCCATCCAGGCGAGGCTGATCGCGGCCATGCGCCAGGTATCCCGGGCGCGCAGGATCAGCAGGAATGCCAGCGCCAGCAGTCCCCACACGAAGAGCATGTGGCCCAAGCTGTTAAGCAGATGCCATGGCATATTCGCCGAAAGGACGAAGGTGCCGTCCTGCGAACGCGGGTTCGTTCTCAGCCCCAGCGCGATGAAGCCCACGTAAACCGCGGTTCCTGCCAGAAATGGAATGATGCCGCGAATGCCCCGCCGCCGGAGGTTCGGCTCGGCGGCGACCGGCAGCAGTAACAACGGCGCGAACATGTATGAAGATTCTTTTGAGAACAGCGCGGCGATGAACAGAATGCAGGCGATAGCATACAGCCACCGCCGCCCGCCCTGAAGCCAGAGCACCCAGCAAACGAAGCAGCCTCCGCCGAACAGAACCAGAAACATCTCGGTCCATCCCGCCAGCCACATTACGGCTTCCTGGTGTCCTTCGTATACGGCGAAGAATCCAGCGGCCCACGTAGACGCCTTCCAACCAACCTTTCGCCAGGCGCCCGTGCCCCACACGACACAAACGCAAAGGATGTGAAAGACGATGCTCGCGATATAAAACGGATGTGGCGTGAACCCGAAGAGCTTGGCGATCCAGG
Organism: Bryobacterales bacterium KBS 96; assembly: GCA_000381625.1. Taxonomy (GTDB): domain Bacteria; phylum Acidobacteriota; class Terriglobia; order Bryobacterales; family Bryobacteraceae; genus KBS-96. The sequence goes on along the minus strand of KB906767.1, from coordinate 880,120 downwards.
CGTTCGCGAAGATGTAGCTTAACCGGAAATGAAATACCGGGTTTGCAAACAGCGCCGAAAGGCCGTGCCAGGTCCCGTAACCGATGGATAACGGAATTTCCGTGTAGTTGTCGGAGATGAACGGGAACGAGAGAACCGGCAAATAGGCAACAAAGGCCAATACGGCAAGCAGCGGCAGTAATCGTCGGGTTTGCATTTGCCCGGTGGTGAACTACCGGAAACTCCGGCGCATCGGGGCTATGCCCGCTCCAGGTATGTGCCTTCCGACGTGCTGACGCGAATACGCTCACCTTCGTTGATGAACGCGGGAACCTGAACGACCAGTCCGGTTTCGAGCTTCGCCGGCTTCGTGACATTCGAAACCGTCGAGCCCTTGAGGCCGGGTTCCGTTTCGGCAACCGTCAATTCTACGCTGGCCGGAAGCTCCACGCTGATAGCCCGCCCTTCGTAGAATTCGACGTTCACCTTCATGTTCGCCACAAGGTAATTGACGCTGTCTCCCAGCAGATCCTTTGTCAGGTGCATCTGCTCGAAGGTGTCCGTGTTCATGAAGTGATAATCTTCGCCATCGTCGTACAGATATTCCATTTCCTGCTCATCGAGAGCAACGCGTTCGATTTTGTCTTCCGACGAGAACCGGTGCTCAATCATCGAGCCGCTGCGCAGGTTGCGCATCTTGGCTTGAACGAAGCCCCGGAGGTTGCCCGGCGTGCGGTGGACCATGCTGAAGACTGAGTGCAGCTCGTTGTTAAACTTGACCACCATGCCTGGGCGGATTTGCGTTGCGGCAATCATGCAGTGATAACTCCGTGTAATTGCGCACGGATGTTGTGCGCGGTTTGAAACCTTTTAGTGTAACAGGGGGCATCCGATGGGCGGAACTGCGCCGCGACCGCAAGGAAGCGGACACTTGGACATCGGGAATCGACCGGCTGCCGTGCGAAAAGCGAAGGCCCGCGGCGCAAGATTCAATCTGCACCGCTCTAATGCCGGAATTCGTAGGCCGAGCGCCGCCCGCGTCCGCCGAACACCGACAAGAGAAACATGCCCGCCAGGAACCCGCCGACGTGTGCGAACCAGGCGACGTTATTACCCGCAGTCGTAAACGCCGAGTGCGTAAAAGAGAAGAGCCCGCTGAACAATTGCAGCAAAAACCAGTAGACCAGCAGCAGCACCGCTGGAATGTCCAATGTGGTGATAAAGATGAAGACGAAGATCAGCGTAAAGATCCGCGCGCGCGGATAAAGAAGCAGGAACCCACCCATGATTCCGGCGATGGCGCCGCTTGCTCCGATGGTCGGGATGGGGCTGCCGAGATTCGTCGCCAGATGCACCATGGCCGCGATCACGCCGCAGAACAGGTAGTAAAAAAGGTACTTGAACGGTCCGAGCACATCTTCAACTCGCGATCCGAACACCCACAGGAACCACATATTTCCGATGATGTGCATCCACCCGCCATGCAGGAACATGGATGTGACGAGCGCGCTTAAGTGGAGATGATTCGGGATTAGCGCATAACGCTCGATCACGACGTGCTGCCCGTATGAAGTCAGCGTCAGTTCGAACAGAAAGCACAGCGCGTTTACGACGATCAACGCCAGCGTGACCGCCGGAAACGAACGCATCCGGATAAGCGCTCGCAGCGGGATCATGCGTTCAGGTCGCCCGATGCGACAGCGCGTCGTGCTTCTTTGAGGGTTTCCAGGATAGGCTTCGGACGGCGATTTCCTGGTTCACGTGCCGCTCCACTTTGCCCGCCTCGCTAAGCGCTATTAAGTCGCTCACTTCTTGCAGAGTCCCAATGTGTCCGCGGGCTCCGATAGCGGTGCAGTTCAGGGCGGCTGCGGCATTAGAAAAATCCAAAGCGTCTCGTAGCGGCAGGCCTTTCAGCATTGCGTAACAGAATCCGCCATGAAACGCGTCGCCGGCCGCCGTGGTGTCCTCGCAATGAACGCGAAAAGCCGGAGAATAAGTGAATTTGCCGTGGGAGAGCGCCAGGGCGCCGTATTCGCCAAGAGTCATGGCCGCGACTTTCATGCCGTATTCGCGCTGAATCCGCTCCAGGGCCGTGAACGGATCGTCATCGCCCGTCCACCGGCCTGGCCAGACCGAACTGGCAACCAGGTAATCGACATTCGCCAGTACGGCCTCGAAATTCGGATAGACAGTATCGACGTCGAGCGAAACCGGGATGCCGTTCTCTCGCGCCAGGGCTGCGGCCTTCGCCGCCGCCGCTGTATCGTAGCCGTCCAGATGCAGCATGCGGGCGCTGACAATGTCGTCTTGTTGGATTTCGTCCGGGGTCAGGCGGAGGCAATCCGGGCGTTGCCAAAGCACGGTCCGCTCGCCCGACCGCTGATCGATGAGAATGTAGGCCGTCTGATTCGGACAGCCCTCTCTGACAATCAGCCTGGAAACGTCAACGCCCGTTCCGTCCAGGCTTTCGCGCTGGATCTTCCCGCGTAAATCGTCTCCGATGGTGCCGAGATAGCGTGCCCGCAACCCAAGCCGCGCACACGAAACCATGGCGGTGGCGACTTGCCCGCCCGGGCTCAAGATCTCCTGGCTGAAAGCAATTTTGCCTGCATATGGCGGAAACTCAGGAAGCAGCAGTAAAGTGTCGGTCGCATTCAGACCGATTCCAAGAACATCGAAACTGGGGTTCAACAGGGCCTACTTTTTGAACGAGGTTGGTACCTGGTACAGATAGATCGTGTGCCGGTTCCCATACCGGCTGGGATCTGTTTCCGCTTGGTCTACAGGCGTCCAGCCGGGGATAGGGTAATCATACGATACGACGCGCGCATCTTTCTTCAGGTACTTCTCCAAATCGGGCCGTACTTTCTCATTTGCGGCGGTCATCAGGTAAAGAGTCACCACATCGGCGCCGCTAAGATCGGCTTGCATGAAATCGCCGTGAATGATTTTCACTTGCTCTTCGAGACCGTCCGATTTCACGTTATCTTCGGCCGTTCTAGCAAGCCGGTCCGAAATCTCTATCCCGACAGCTTTTACGTGATAGCGTTTGGCTGCGGCAATCAAAATCCGGCCGTCCCCGCAGCCCAGATCGTAAAGCGTCTCTCCGGGCTTCAGGTTCGCCATTTCCAGCATCTTTTCTACCGCCCGTTGCGGCGAACTGACGAAGGGCGCGAGCCGGTTTCGAAAATCCGGTTTATAGCGCTGCGCGAACGCGGCTGTCGATAGACAGAAAACCAACAGCCATAACGGCGTCCCTTTCCGAATCACCCTTAGCAACATAACCTGATTACTTTACAGATTAGCGCGATTCGGCCGCCGCGACTGTGCCTTCCGCGTGCAATTGTTTTGAACGGACGATTCTTGTGACCATCTCGCTTGTCGCGAACCAAAGATCCCGCGGACGGGAAATTGTGTACTCGGTGCCCTTGAAGAACTTCACCGCATGCCCGATGGAGTCTCTCCACGGGACCGCCTGCGGATTGGGATTGTAGTTCAGGTAGAACACGGGGCATTCAATATCTCCGATGCGTTTCAGGTCGTCCTGGGGTACATCGGCGTCCAGCATGGCTTTGGGACCGGCAAAAACCACCGCATCCGGGTGCGTTGCGGTACCTACCTCTTTTTCGATCAGATTTCCGAGAAAGTCCGTGTCCCCATGTTTCTCACCAAGAGTACCTACCCCTACCGTTCCGAGTTTCATGGTCTGCAGCGCACGGCCGAGTGCCGGGAAATTGATCCGGTCCGCCGCCGCTTGCCGGTAGAGAATACGGTGTTCTTGCATGTTGAAGGCGACCAGTGAGACATGGCCCACTCGGGGATCGTGCTCGATCATCTTCAAAATACCCACCAACGCCGCCAGGTCGGCAGCGGGAAGTGACGCTTGATCCTTGGCTTCCGGGGCAAAATTGACTAATAACTTGAGATTAATGGGGTCGTCCCCCGGCGGGGTGCGGTGAAACGTGGGTTCGTCCTGAAAAGGCTCGAACTGGGCTGTTTTGATCTGTTTCGGCGCGATGAACAGCCGCATCTCCTTATCCTTCGGAGCCAGCGAGGCGTCTGTATCCCAGCTATCAGAACAGAAACGTTCCTGCCGGTCGCGCATCAGCCAGTCGACATGGTAGTTCCCTTCGCCCACATCGAAATATCCTTGGAGAAAAGCATCTCCCGTGGCATTTTCTTCAATTGTCGGCACCGTGATATGCTCCGCGAAATAGCTGGAGTTGTCTTTTTGCCCTTCGGGGTACACGCGGAATACAATCGTCAGCATGTCATCGCCGCCGTCTAATTCACTCAGCGGTACGTTGACATCGAATCCCGTGTGAAATTGAAGATCGAATCCGAGCTCCGCCTTACGTGGAGTCACACTGCATGGCAGATCCTTCCGTTCGACGGGAGACGCAAGAATCTCCGCGTCCGAAGGAAGGATTGTGACCGGTTCGCCGGGAAACTGGGGCTTTATTTTGATCTGCGAGCGCGCGAGTTCCGCCGTCCCCAGGAAGAGAAGAACCGCGGCGCCCATGAGTCCAATGTTTCGAGCCCGCCAGATCCGAAACCCGAGCCGACTACTCACCCGTAAAGGCATACGCAACCACGAGTCAAACGTGGCGTTCGCGGCTGCCCGCGAATGCTCGCGTAGACAAACCTTATCGTGAAATCACAGCTACCGCAACTACGAAGTGTAACGGTAGAAAAAACAAGCGGTTACACCAAACGTACTGATCGCGCCCCGGAAGGTTTATTGCATTCTCACTCCCACACCTCGTGGGCGGCCTACCGGTCTCCAGAGCTTGCGCAGTGGCATTGAAGGAGAATCTCTTGCTTCTTTATTTCGCTGGCTTCACAGGAATGGATGTTCCATCCAACGATCCACTCCGAATCTGTGACTCTTCTTGCGGCTTTTCATTACGCAGGGAAAATGAACGGCCCCTAAGCGGCGAAAGCCGCGCTGGAAGAACGCGGAATCGAACCGATTGCGGCTTTCAAGCGCGGCTCCCATGGGAAACTTCGATAAGGAGGCTCTCCATTCGGTTAAAAATTCTACAAGTTGGCGATCCCGTGCTACGCCAGAAAGCTCGCGCCCTCTCGAACGAGGAAATCCGCGGAGCCGAGATTCAACAATTGATTGATTTCATGCTCGAAACCATGCGCGACGCGCCGGGAGTCGGATTGGCTGCTCCCCAGGTCGGCATTTCGCTGCAGCTTGCGATCATTGAAGATCGCGCGGAGTACCTGAGGGACTTGAGGCCGGAAATTCTGGCCGAACGGAAGCGCGAGCCTATCCCTTTCCACGTCATTATTAATCCGCAAATCCAGCTAAAGGATGGCGCGCCGGCCGCCTTCTTCGAGGGTTGCCTCAGCCTGGCCGGATTTTCCGCGGTTGTCCCGAGAGCGGCGGAAGTGGTTGTGGATTGCCTGGACCGGTTCGGTGAACCCAAACAGATTCAGGCGTATGGTTGGTACGCCCGGATACTGCAACATGAAATCGATCATCTGAACGGCGCCCTTTACCTGGATCGGATGCTTCCAAGAACGTTCACCACCATGGAACATCTGAACCGGTACTGGAAAGATAAAACGATCGCTGAAGTGGAGAGCCTGCTGGCGCCTTGATTCAGCCAAAAATGACCCAACCCAAAACGACCCGATCCAAAACACGAAATGAAAGTTAAAAGGCCCTACGCTGCTGTCTGTCTGGTGTCCGCTATCCTGCTCTCCTGCCCGGCGGCGGCTCAAGGCGCAGCATTCCAACCCGCCCAATCCACCGCCGATCCAGCCTCCGCCCGTCCGCAGCCAGGCGAATATCAACCGCTCACACCGGAAGAGCGATTCACTTGGTTTGTGAAATCGACAGTCGGCTTCCCAAGTCTAGCCGGCGGCGTCATCAGTTCCGCATGGGGAACTGAATTCAATTCGCCTCGGGAATATGGTCCCAATTGGAAAGGCTTCGCCAAACGCTACGGCATGCGCCTGACAGGCGTCTCTGTGGGAAATGCGCTCGAAGCAGGGCTGGGAGCGGTTCTGGGGGACGATCCGCGTTATTTTTCCGCGCAAGGACGGCCCTTCAGACAGCGTGTGCTGCACATCGTGAAGTTCACGTTTATCACGTACAAAACGGACGGCAGTACGGGACCCAACTATTCGTTCTACGCCGCCGACGTGGGAAACAACTTTCTGTCGAATCTCTGGCGCGCGCCGAGCGAAAGCGATGCCCAACACGCGATAGTTCGTATCGGAGAAGGCTTTCTGGGCCGAATGGCCTCCAACGCCTTTAACGAATTCTGGCCGGATGTGAAACGGCGGCTCTATAAATAACTTTGTAGGGACGCGGATGCCGCGCCCGCTTTGCCGCTAGCGCTGAATACGCGCCGAGCCGCCCTTTGCAAAACCGCGAACCTGTTCCAGCGTCGCCATGGTGGTGTCGCCTGGGAATGTGGTTAGCAGCGCCCCGTGGGCCCAGCCAAGTTTGAGCGCTTCCTCGGGCGACTCACCGGTCAGTAAGCCGTAGAAGAGCCCTGCCGCGAATCCGTCTCCGCCGCCCACGCGATCGAGCACATCCAGTTCTGCCGTGGGCGCCGTGTACGTTTGGCCGTTGATCCAGGTCACCGCGCTCCAGCTATGCCGGTTCGTCGAGTGGACTTCGCGGAGCGTCGTCGCAACCACTTTGATTTGCGGATACTTTTTCACCGCCTCATCGATCATGCCGAAGAAGCTGGTCGGGTCGAGTTTCGATTTGGAAACTACCTCCGGCCCTTTTACGCCGAGTCCCTTTTGCAAATCTTCCTCGTTGCCCACGAGCACATCCACGTTCTCGACAATGCGGCTGATGACGGAGGGAGCCCTGTCGGCGCCGCCGGAAATCTTCCAAAGCTTTTCGCGGTAATTAAGATCGAACGAGACGATCGCCCCCGCGGCTTTGGCCGCTTTCATTCCTTCGATGATCAGCTCCGCCGTGGTTTCAGAAAGAGCGGCGAAAATTCCACCGCTGTGGAACCAGCGCACGCCAGAAGCGAAGATGGACTTCCAATCGAAATCGCTCGGCTTCAAAAGCGCGCCCGCCTCGTTGCACCGGTTGTAGAAGACGACGGGAGCGCGCACTCCCTGACCCCGGTCGCTGTAAACGGTAGCCATATTCGGGCCATTCACGCCATTGTGCTCGAAATGCTTATAAAAGGGCTTCACGCCCATCGCCCGCACGCGTTCCGCGATCAAATCGCCGATGGGATAGTTCACCATTGCCGTCGCAATGCCGGTCTGCATGCGGAAGCAATCGGATAGATTCGCGGCGACGTTGAATTCACCGCCGCTTACATGAATCTGGCATTCCGTTGCCTTTCGAAATGGAATGACTCCTGGATCGAGCCGGTGAATCAGGGCGCCCACGGACAAAAAGTCCAGCGCGCCGTCTTTTCGAATATTGAAGCCGTAGTTCATCTGCTATTTCCTCTCTGTGGACTTTGAATCGCTGGGCGATTAAGCGTTATACGACCCCGAAGAGACTCTGCCTCCGCGTCCGGTCCAATTAGTATGGAAAAATCGGCCGCGCGGCTTGTCCACCCGTTCGTAGGTATGTGCGCCGAAGAAATCGCGCTGCGCTTGCAGCAGATTCGCGGGCAGCCGCTCCGTGCGGTAGCCGTCATAGAACGAGAGCGCCGTTGAGAATGCGGGCGTGGGCACCCCTAAGTTGATTGCGTGTACGAGAGCGCTCCGCCATGAAGCCTGATAGTCATTGAGGAGCTTGCTGAAGAAGCCGTCGAGCAGGAGGTTCAAGAGCTTCGGATTCCGATCGTAAGCCTCTTTGATTTTGCCGAGGAAGCGGCTGCGGATGATGCATCCGCCACGCCACATCAATGCGATCCCGCCGAGATTCAGGTTCCAGCCCTGCTCTTTGGCCGCTTCGCGCAGCAGCATATACCCTTGTGCGTAGGAGATCAGCTTCGAGCAGTAGAGCGCGCGCCGCACGTCCTCGATAAAGCGGTCGCGATCCTCCGCTTTCACCTGTGTGGGGCCGCTAAGCACTTTCGATGCGGCTACCCGCTCGTCTTTGAGCGCGGAGAGGCAGCGTGCGAACACGGCTTCACCAATCAGCGTCACTGGCGTGCCTAAATCCAGCGCGCTGATGGCGGTCCACTTTCCAGTGCCTTTCTGTCCGGCAGTATCCAGAATCTTATCGATCAGCGGCTGCCCGTCTTCATCCTTTTTGCTGAAGATCTCGCTCGTAATTTCGATCAGAAAGCTATCGAGTTCGCCCCTGTTCCACTCGGCAAAAACCTCGTGTAGTTGCCCGGCATCCAGCCCCAGACCTTCGCGGAGCAGTTGATACGCTTCGCAGATCAACTGCATATCCCCGTACTCGATGCCATTGTGCACCATCTTCACGTAATGGCCGGCGCCGTCTTCGCCCACCCAATCGCAGCAAGGCGTCCCATCCTCAACCTTCGCGGCGATGGATTGAAAAATCTCCTTCACATGAGGCCACGCTTCACGGTTGCCTCCCGGCATGATCGACGGGCCGAAACGCGCGCCCTCTTCGCCGCCGGAAACGCCCGTTCCGATGAATAGAATTCCCTTTTCGTTCAGAGCCTTCGTGCGGCGGTTCGTGTCGGGGAAATGCGAATTTCCGCCATCGATAATGATGTCGCCCTTCTCGAGATGAGGCACTAGCTGATCGATCATCTGGTCGACCGTGTCTCCGGCTTTCACCATCAGCATCACTCGACGTGGTTTCTTTAAAGACTGGATGAGTTCCGGGATGGAATGCGTCCCCACCACCTGAGTGCCGGCGGCCTCATTTTTGATGAAGTCGTCTACCTTCTCGACAGTTCGATTGAAAACGGCCACGCGATAACCGTGATCGTTCATATTCAAAACTAGATTTTGGCCCATGACGGCAAGACCAATCAATCCGATGTCACAACCTTCGTTTGGCATAGCTCTCCAGATTTATAGCGGATCGGGCAAAACCGCTATTTTACTCCGGCCCCATATTTGTTCATTCATCGGCCCGATCAAATTAGGACAATCCGCGTCTATTGTAGGGTCGAGACATGCCGCGATCGCCTTAGCTGGGATTTGTCCGCTAAAATGATCGCGTACGTCTCCAAGTTCCGTGAGGCGGCGGATGCCAGACGCTAACGGCGGCGTGCCGGCACCGAACCGCGACCGCCAAGGCCGAACGTTGTCGGAGCGATACTTCTGAAAGGTTTGTACAGCGGCGGCTGACTCTTTCAGGTTCTGCCGAAAACAAATGAATATGCCACAAGTGAAAATAGGAGAGGCATGCCAAATCTAGAGAAACTGTTTGAAAATAACCGTAACTGGGCAAAAGGCCAGCTAGCCGACGATGCCGATTATTTTCGACGGCTATCGTCTCTCCAATCCCCGCAGTTTCTTTGGATTGGTTGCTCCGACAGCCGCGTTCCGGCCAATCAAATTCTCGGACTGGCCCCGGGTGAGGTGTTCGTCCATCGAAACATCGCCAATCTTGTAATCCATACCGACATGAACTGTTTGTCTGTGCTCCAATACGGCGTGGAAGTTTTGCAGGTACAAGACATCATCGTCTGTGGTCATTATGGCTGTGGCGGCGTTCGAGCCGCTTGCGAAAACGCTCAACTGGGTCTGATCGATAATTGGCTGCGCAACATCAAGGATACTTATTCTCGACACTGGGCGGAGTTAGAAGGAATCGAGGATATTATGGCGCGATCCGACCGGCTCTGCGATCTGAATGTCTTAGCGCAAGTGCACAGCGTAAGTCATACGACGATCGTGCAAAATGCATGGCGCCGCGGCCAGCCGCTGGCGGTGCACGGGTTGGTTTACAGCTTGCATGACGGTCTGCTGCGTGACCTTGCCGTACGGATTACCAGCCCGGATCAAATTGAGGACATTTACACCATGGTTGCGTGAGAACTGTCCGTTGTAGGGTCGAGGCATGCCTCGCTGCGCGATCCGTTGATCTGATACTGTCCCGGCAATCGGTTGCGCGAAGCCGCGCGACGATTGCCGGGATAAGGGCATCGCCCGCTTAACGGTGCGACAGGTCTCTGACCCAAATATCCTTGAATTCCATATTGCCTCGCCCCCCAGCGTGCAATTGCAGTGCGATCGGACCATCGAAAGATTTGGGGCTGGGATCGGTGAAATCGACCATCTGGATGCCATTCAGCCGGGAGCGATAGCGATTACCGTCCACTTCGACAAGATAATCGTTCCATTCGCCCATGCGTACTACGCCCTCGTTCTCCGGAGAAGGCCACACAATCCAACCGCGGCCGTCGCCATACACGCCGGCAGTGTGATGCATCATATTGCAATCGATTTCAAACTGCAGACCGTGCGTGATATCCGCCGTGCCTTCTTTGAACGCCGTGTGGAAGAATACGCCGCTGTTGCCGTCGCCGACGCACTTGAAGCGCAAGCTCAACTGAAAATCTTTGTAGGGCTTTTCCGTCTGCAGATACCCGTAATCCTTGGTGAGGCCTTTGCCGTGAATCAGACCGTTCTCCACGGTCCAGCTTTCCTTGCCGATCTTCGTCCAGCCGGACAGATCCTGTCCATTAAAGAGCTGAACCCAATCTTCACCCGGCAGCTTCTGTCTTTTTTGCGCCCAGGCGGCTACGCTTAACAATCCCAGCGCGGCCGCGATGGCGCCGCACACAAGAGTTTTCTTCATCCTTCGATAGCTCCCAATTCGTGACGAATGGCGTCGGCGATCCGCGCCGTCCATTTATTAACGCTCTCCTCCGAACTCGCCTCGATCATGACGCGAGCGAGCGGCTCGGTGCCGGAGAACCTTACTACAATACGCCCTGCGCCCGCGAACTCGCGTTCAGCGGCCTGAATTTCCTGCTGCACCTGCGCAAGCTCCTCCAGAGGTCGCTTCTGTTTCACGCGCACGTTGACGAGTTTCTGGGGGAAGGTTCTGATCTCATCGGTGAGATCGTCAAGCGTTTTCTTGGAATCGTGGAGAATTTCGAATACCCGCAGCGCCGTGAGAATGCCGTCGCCCGTGGTCGCGTATTCGGTCAGGATGATATGTCCCGATTGCTCGCCGCCCAGCGTCGCGCCGCGCTTTAGCATCTCTTCGAGTACATACTTGTCGCCCACCGGCGTGCGCAGCAAGGCAATGCTCAGGCTCTCGAAGGCCTTCTCGAGTCCGAGATTCGACATAACCGTCGCGACCACGGCATCGCCTGCCAGCTTGCCCGCTCGCTTCATCGCGCTGCCCGCGAGAAATAGTACGGCATCGCCGTCGATAATCTTTCCACTATGCGAGACGAACAGTGCACGGTCGGCATCGCCGTCGAATGCAACACCGGCATCGGCTCCGGTTTCGAGCACTCGCTTGCGCAGCGCATCGAGATGCAGCGAGCCGCAATCGAGATTGATGTTGCGTCCATCGGGAGCATTGCCGATGAGGTCGATTTTCGCTCCCAGGCGCTGAAACAGCTCGGGCGCTACGGCGGTCGCCGAACCATTTGCGCAGTCGACGACCAGATGAAACGGCAGCGAACCGTGAATAGTGGAGGCCAGGTAATCGCTATAGAGATGATCGAGACCGCTGTCGGCGATGAGCGCTTCGGTCACCGGCTCTTCGCCGGAATCGAGCCACTCGAACATCAGTTCTTCGAGGTGCTCTTCGATGCTGTCGGCGAGCTTGTAGCCGGCGCTATCGATGATCTTGATGCCGTTATCGTAATAGGGGTTGTGCGAAGCCGAGATCATGACGCCGGCGATATAGGCTCCGATGCGAGCCAGGTAAGCGATGCCGGGCGTGGTGATGATGCCGGCAAAGCGCGCCTTGACGCCCGACCGTTTTAATCCGCCGGCGACCTGCGCCGCCAGCCACGGGCCGCTCTCGCGCGTATCGAGCCCGATAACGACTTCGGGCGCGTCTTCGACTTCGCCGCCATTCGCTTCGCGCGCCCACTTGCCAAGCGCTACGCCGACCGCATGGACCGTGCGCGGATCTAATGGAGGATCGCCGGCAACGCCGCGTATTCCATCCGTGCCAAAGAGTCTTCTGGACAAATTCGGAAATGCTCCTCATATAAGAGTAGCCAGCGGTGGCCGGTCTCGCTCTGAACTACACCAAAGATCGGAGGATGTGATGACAGCCGCCTGCCCGCGAATTACATTTGAGCCTCGCAAAATAGATGGCAAGCACTGGCCGGGTCTACGACTGACTAACCGTCCCTAGCTGGCATATGGTAGGGCTCCTAGGGCGTGTTTTCGATGCGTATCCGCGCCTGACGCGATAATGGAACCAGCGCCGTAAAGGTCCATACGGCTAGCGGAGCGATCTTGGCTTGCCGCGCACGATTGACGCATTCCGCGGGACCCACTTTCGGGTAGTGTTCATCATGCCGTTCACAATGCGGAATCACGCCCTTGAGGCAGTCGAGTCGTACTATCACAAAATCCTGCCGTTTTATGAGGAAGAGAACGAGCAACGGGACGACCTGGAGTTCTGGCGGGACATGGTTGCCCGTCAAAAGCCGCAATTCGTTCTCGAACTCGGAGCGGGTTCGGGACGCGTCACGGCGGAACTTGCCGACTTGGCTCCGGTTGTCGCGCTCGACCTTTCTGTCGAGATGCTCCAGCGCGCATCCACGCGTCTTGCCGTACGATCCACTGACGCATTGTTCAAGCCAACTCTGGTCGCAGCGGATATGCGCCGCTTTGCTTTTGCGCGGCGCTTCGATTTGATCCTGGCGCCAAACGATCCGTTCTCACATCTCACCCGAAACCGGGAGCGGCAAATCGCTTTGCGCGCCATTGCGCGTCATATGGCTCCAGGTGGAAAACTCGTGATCGAAGGACTTTACCGTTCCAAGCGAAAGCGCGTTGAAGTTCCGGAGCATTGCATCGGAACGGTCTCGGTGCGGGAATTGTGGGTTCCGATCGGACGGGATCATTGCTGGCGCGCCCACTATTTTTACCGGCGCGGCGAAAAGCACGTTGACGCTCAATTCGTGGCGCGTTCGTGGAGTTTGTGCGACCTAAACACCCTCTTCACCCGCTGTGGTCTCGAATTGGAGGAGATCTGGGGCGACTTCGACGGCCGTCCCTTTACGCCGGATGCGGAACGAATCATTTTGATGGCGCGTCCATCGCCTTCGCGTCCACGGCGCGCGCGAATCGCGTGAATTCGTGCGAACTTTCGCCTCAATTGTCGCCGTGACTAAAGTCACTGACCTGCTTTGATCCGGCTCCTACACTCGTTAGTACACGACGATTGAGACGAAAGGAGTTGGGATTTTGGAAACATTGAATATCTTGGAGCGCGTTAAATTTGACGAGCAGCGGCCTGTCAGTCAGGCGCTATTGACGGGGCCTGGCCCGCGAGTCATGCTCGTCTGTCTGAAAGCCGGACAGAAAGTGCCGGAGCATTCTGTCCCGGTAAAGGTGATTGTGCAAACGCTATCCGGTCGAGCGAGATTCTACGACGGCCCAACGCCGTTTGAGATGAGCACAGGCGCGCTACTGCGTCTCGAAGGCGGACGCCCTCACTCAGTTGAAGCGATTGAAGACACCGTCTTGATGGCGACAATTCTGGGGCCAGGTATCGACGCAGGGACGACAGATGGGGAATTGGATCTGCGGCACGTGCCGCGCGGCCAACGGCATCCGCTCGTGTTTGCCAAATTCGATAATTTGGTGCTCGGAGAAGATCTGGTCCTGGTGAATGACCATGATCCGCAGCCGCTCCATCTTCAATTCGATAAACTCCGCCCTGGCGAAGCCGAATGGCGTTATGTCGACCGGGGTCCGGATGTTTTCCGTATCCGCATCGTCCGGGTTGGCTTTGCGGCCCCGGCTTCAGGCGCTCCGGAATTACGCGGCCCCTTCTTAACGTAAAGCGCCAGGCAAATCCAAACCGTTAACCAGCGTCTGACGTTGCCGCGCCGCGCCCGCAGCGGAGTGCCCATGAGCTTCTGTGCTCCGGCGCCTTGATGGGGCAGGTTCTCGACCTGCGGCGGCCTCGTAGCTGCCATCTCGATGTGCCCAAACCGGTGGTGGCTGGGAGGCCACTGCGGTGCAGGGAGCCGCCCCATGCCGATACCAGCGATTTTCAGGGGGAGCAGACACCTGCGTCGCGACCCTGGTATTTCGCCGACCTGCCTGCATTCCGGCGAATTGATCATTTCATGGCGCGCCGCCCCCCATCCAGCCCTCCTCGCTTGACAACCGTCTTCCGGCTGTGACAGCATCCGAGTGTTATATCTGAGGAAATGCCGGGATTTCGCGTCGTATGTATGTGTTTTCTTGCGAATTCTTAGCGTGACCGGCAAACCGTAAGGATGAAGCTGTACCGCAAACTCATTGCGGGATTGCCGCCATACCGGGCAATCCTGCGTGGCCGTGGACCTGCCTGAAACTTCGTTGATGGGCAAAAACAACCGGCCGGGGGTAACCTCGGCCGGCAGTACGGTCGTCATCTTACAATCTTCGGCACAAACTTGATCTCGAATAAAACGAAACCAAGGCGTCGGCGCCTGCTGCTGTGGGGCGGGGTAGTAGGTCTGTCTGGAATCCTATCGCTGCCGGCGTTGTCGGCGCCATCAAATCGCGCGCCGGATTCCTCGCCGGCCGCATTCGCTCAAAATGTCGGACGTTTTGTAAAACAGAATTGCGCCGTTTGCCACAACGAGCAGCTCAAAACTGCCGGTTTGGTGCTGACCAAATATCACGACACAGCTTCCGTTCTGCATGACCGTTTGGTCTGGGAAAAAGTTGTTGCCCGTGTCCGCGGCGGCGAAATGCCGCCCAAAGGTTTGCCACGTCCGAAAGCCGAAGATATCGCCGCGATGACAGCCTGGGTGGAGGCTCAGTTCGCTGAGTTCGATAGGTCCTCAAAACCCGACCCTGGTCATTTGACCGCTCACCGTCTGAACCGCGTGGAATATAACAATACGGTCCGGGACCTGCTCGGCGTGACCTTTAAGCCGGCCGCCGATTTTCCCGCGGACGATTCCGGCTATGGTTTCGACAATATCGGGGATGTGCTCTCGGTCTCGCCGGTCCTGATGGAGAAGTATCTGGGGGCGGCGAAAAAGATTGCCGGGCAAGCGATTCCTTCCGGCAGCCTTCCGAAGCCGACGCGCACACGTTTCTCGCCGGAGCATGATGCGAATGACGACGGCACCGTGCTCGAACACGCTTTCGATTTGCCGGCCGAGGGCGATTACGATCTGCGGGCGACTGTGTCCGGCCGGAAGGACGCTTTCCGTATCCGGCTCGAACTGGACGGTAAGGAAATTCAGACCAGTGATGTCGTCATCGATAAGGACAAGCCCCGGTCCTATGAACTGCGCATGCACGTGCCGTATGGCGAGCATGTTTTCAGAGCGGTATTGATTACCCGGCAGCCCAGCGCGACGGAGGTTGAAGTCGCTCAAGACATTGCCGATTCCGAAAAGGAGCAATTTGCAAAGCAGGTAGTGGCTCATCCGGAAGATGAGGCGGAGATACGGAAACAGCATCAGTTGTCGAATCCGCCCACCTATTTGGATGCCCTGCAGATCCAGGGGCCGTTTCATGCGCTGCCGCCGCCATTGCCCGAAGCGTACCGGCGTGTTTTCATCTGCGGCCATGCGCCCGGCCAGCACACGGCGGAATGCGCGCGGACGAATCTGGCGCATCTCGCGCGCCTTGCTTATCGCCGTCCGGCCAGCGATGCGGAAGTTTCGAAGCTGACGGCGTTGGTGTCAATGGGGCAAAAGAACGGATTGAGCCTCGATCAGTCCATGCGCCTGGGTGTTGAGGCAATTCTTGTTTCGCCCAACTTTCTGTATCGCATTGAGCACGATCCGAACCCCAGCGATCCCGCCGCGGTCCATCCGGTGAATGGATATGAACTCGCGTCGCGGCTCTCCTATTTTCTGTGGAGCAGCATGCCGGACGAGGAATTATTTCAACTGGCCGGCGAAGGCCGCCTCTGCCAGCCCAAAGAACTGCACGCGCAAGTGCAGCGCATGCTGAAGGACCCGAAAGCCGAAGCGCTTGTCGATAACTTTGCGGGACAGTGGCTCGAACTGCGAAATCTGGATAGCGTGCGGCCCGACCCCGACCAATTTCCTCAATTCAACAAGCAATTGCGCGAGGCGATGTACACCGAGACGCGGATGTTTGTCACTTCGATTATTCGCGACGATCGCAGCATTTTGGATTTTATCGACGGCAAATACACGTTTGTGAACCAGCGGCTGGCGAAGTTCTATGGCATTCCCGGCGTTACGGGCGATAACTTCCGGCGTGTTTCGCTCAAGGGAACCGAACGAAGCGGAGTTCTGACGCAAGCAAGCGTTCTGACAGTCACGTCGTACCCGACGCGGACCTCGCCCGTCCTGCGCGGCAAATGGATCTTGGAGAACGTGCTGAACCAGCCGCCCCCGCCCCCGCCGCCCGGAGTCGGTTCGATCGACGCCAAAGGCGGACCCATCCACGGAACCATGCGCCAGCAGATGGAAGCGCACCGCGCGAATCCGATGTGCGCCGGGTGCCATACGCGTATGGACCCGCTCGGCTTCTCTCTCGAGAATTACAACGCAATCGGACAGTGGCGCACGCACGATGGAAACCTGCCGATCGATGCGACCGGCGTTCTGCCCGGTGGAAAGGCATTCAACGGGCCGGCGGAGATGAAGCGGATACTGGTTTCCTCGCGCGATACATTCGCCGAGTGCTTCACGGAAAAGCTGATGATTTATGCTTTGGGCCGTGGGTTGGAGTCGTATGACAGGCCGGCGGCGAAAAAAATTGCGGCGGCCCTTGCGGCTAACGATTATCGGTTTTCAGTCCTGATTGACGGAATTGTAGATAGCGTGCCTTTCCAGATGGGAAGGGCGGATGGAGGAAGCGCGCAATGATCATTACGGGAAAGCACGTCTCGCGGCGGGCCTTGCTTCGTGGCGTGGGAGCGGCAGTTGCGCTGCCCATGCTCGACGCCATGGTTCCGGCATTGAAAGCCGCTGGAACGACCGCCGGCAAATTGGCGCCCAACCGGATGATGTTCGTTTATGTTCCGAATGGGATCGACATGCGGAACTGGACGCCCGCGGCCAGCGGCAGAGCGTTTGCGTTTCCGAAAATCCTCGAGCCGCTTGCGCCGCTGCAGGACGACTTGCTGGTGTTAACGGGATTGATGGATCACAATGCGATGGCACTTGGGGATGGCCCCGGCGATCACGCGCGCGCATCCGCTAGTTTTCTCACCGGCGTACATCCCAAGAAGACCGCAGGCTCGGATGTGTCGACCGGCATTTCTGTCGACCAGGTCGCGGCCCGGAAAGTTGGCATGGCAACGAGGCTGGCATCCCTCGAGTTGGGGTGTGAAGACGGCCACCTCGCTGGCAACTGCGATTCTGGGTATAGTTGCGCGTACGTCAATAGCATTTCGTGGCGCACTCCGACCGTGCCGAATCCGCCCGAGGTGAATCCGCGCTCGGTATTCGAACGATTATTCGGAAGTGACGAGGACGCGGGCGATCCAGCGGCGCGAGCCCGGAATGCGCGCCTCGATCAAAGCATCCTCGATATGGTTTCGGACGATACGAAGCGGCTGGAAGGCGGTCTTGGCTCGACGGACCGCCGGAAGCTCGATGAATATCTGACCGCCATTCGTGAAGTAGAACGGCAAGTACAGATGGCGGAGAAACAGGCGTCCGAAAATACGCTGGCTACGCCGACCATGGCAAAGCCGGAAGGCATTCCGCTTGAGTTCTCAGAACATGCCCAGCTCATGTTTAATCTGATGACTCTTGCGCTCCAGACGGACATCACTCGCATCGGCACGTTCATGCTGGCGCGGGAAGGAAGCAATCGCGCCTATCGCGAGATCGGCGTGCCGGAAGGGCATCACGGGCTTTCGCATCATCGCAACGATCCCGAGTTGATGGATAAAGTCGCGAAAATCAACCGCTATCATATGGAGCAATTCGCGTATTTCCTTCGTAAATTGAAATCTACTCGCGACGGCGACGGCTCCCTGCTCGACCATACGATGATCGTTTACGGAAGCGGCATCAGCGACGGCAACCGCCATAATCACAATGACCTTCCCGTACTGCTCGCTGGCGGAAGCCGCGTGTTCCGGACAGGCCGGCACGTGAAGTTCACGCAAGATACGCCGGTGTCGAATCTCTACCTGAGCATGCTCGACGCGATGAACGTGCCTACGGAGAAACTCGGCGATAGCCAAGGCCGGTTGAATTATCTGGCTGACCTGGCGTAGATCCACACGAACGAGATCAATCACAATATGAAACGAATTGCGACGTTAGCGCTGTGCGCGCTGCTGCCGGCGCTTGCCTTGGCCCAGGTTCATCCACTCGAACGGTTGATTGACGCTGCCCGCGGTGGCGCTGCTTCACCGGGATTAGCCGATCTGGTCGCAACGACGTTGTCGCCTCATGGTGGAACGGCGGTGTGGGGGCAGGATTTTCTCTTTGTCACCGACCTCGCGCCCGCGCCGAAGAGCGAGCCTGTCTCGGCCACGCAAGCGGGTGTTTCCATAGATGGGCAGGCGCCGCTTGCAATGCAGAAGATCGCCGGCTCGAATCTCTGGATGCGCCTTGTGAAAATGCGCACGGGTGTGACGCACGCATATCAATATTACACGGATGGAAAGCCTATCGGAAAACGTTCGGATGTGGCGGGCTACAATCCAGATTCGTATCCGAAAGCCGGCGTCCCGCAAGGCAAGTTGAGCGGGAAACAAACGATCACCAGCAAGATTTACGACGGGATGAAGGCGGACTTCTGGTATTACGCGTCGCCCGGCGTCGATCCAAACGTTCCGGCGCCGTTAATGGTGTGGCAGGACGGCCAGGGGCTGGTTGCTGGAGATTTGTCGCATCTGCGATTATTTACCGTTACCGAGAACCTGGTGGCGCAGAAACTGATTCCGCCGATGGTCCATGTGTTGATTGCGCCGGGCTTCTCACCCGACGGCAAAGCGATGCGGTCGATTGAATATGACACGGTCAGCGACCGCTACGACCGCTTTCTGCTGGAAGAAGTGCTGCCCGAAGTGGAGAAAATATATAAACTCCGGCCGGATGGCTACAGCCGCGGCATCGCGGGCGAATCTTCGGGCGGCATTTGCTCGTTGAACTCTGCCTGGTTCATGCCTGAAAAATTTACTCGCGTGCATTCGACCATTGGAAGTTATACGTCGATTCAGTGGCATCCGGAAGAAAAACTCGACGGCGGCAATCTGTATCCGTTCATGGTGCGCAAGATGCCGAAGCGTAATATCCGGGTCTGGATGAGCGATGGGGCGGATGATCTCGAAAACACGCATGGATCGTGGCCCCTGCAAGCCATTCAGCTTGCGAATTCGCTGAAGATGCGCGAGTACGATTTTCATTTCCGCTTTGGCTTGGCGACGCATGATTCGGCGCAGGCGGCGATTGATTTGCCGGAATCGTTGACATGGCTGTGGCGCGGCTACGATCCGGGGAAAACGTCGGAAGAATTCACGATTGACCCAGCCGAAAAGGACAAGCCGTATTATCGCGTAACGATCAGCAACCGCGAGGCGTGGTAGCGGCGGTTGATGTTTCTTCATCGCCGTCCAGGAAACAATTTACCAGCGACGACCGTGCGTAAAGCGTTGCTTACTTGAAATCGGCCGCCGTCAATCCGTTCGGGGCTTCGGCTTTTCAGATGTGCCCGACAGGAAACAATTTCGTTATACATTTGACAATTTAGCCAAGACCATCGAAAGGTTCACAGAGACAATTAGCCTCGCAAGCTACGCGATATACGTGTTCGATTACGGGGCTGTGCTGGTCGGAGTAGCGCAGCCCCGTGCCGGCGCGGTCTCGTTGGCGACGAGTTGTATCAGAGGCTTTTCACGAACTCGATCAATGCCTCTTTGTCCGGTGGCGACAGACGTGTACCGTAGTTGTGCCCGATGTTCCTGTTGCCCGGTAAGGATGTATCCAATTTAAATTGGGCGCCGCAGGATTGCGAGGCATCCCGTAATGCCGGATAACCCACAAGCTCCGGATCGAACTTCGCAGTTCCTAGGCAGAAAGCAGTAGCTCGCTCGTTCGGCGCCTTGAGAAGTTCTTCAAGGTTCGGGATTGAGCCGTTGTGAAGATAAGGCGCCGTGGCCCAGAGGCCATTCAGAGGCCTTGCTTTGTAAGCGTTCATGTCAGGCATGCCTTCCCAGAAGAGGGTGGCGGCATCGCGAATGCGGTGAGTGCCGGCGGGATCTTCTCCGTTCAACACTCCGGCGGTGATGTAGGCGGTAATCAAAGCAACAGAGTCGGTCGGCTTAAATGTCGTCCAGATTCTACGCGGATTAAGGAGTGTGAGATGACCTTGAAGCTGGCGCGAGTTAGTCGTGAACCTATTGAAATTATCGAGAAGTTTCCGGTCTGTCTGCACTTCGTTGACGCTGATCAAGGACGTGGGCAGCGGGTTGGGAATATGGCGTGTGTCCGCGAGTAAAGCGTGACACCGTTGACACTCCGATTGATACACGCTTTTTCCGCGGCTCACCATGGCAGTTCTCAGAGGCGGAAAAACACCAGGCCATTGAGGAGAACGCAGCTCGGAAATCCAGTTCTCCAATATGCGGAGATTAGGAAGCGCGGCGCTTGACTGAAACTTTGGCATTCCGGAGAACTTGTCCGGAACGGTGACCTGACCGAAGACCCCGATTACTTCTCCAATGTTGCGCATCATGGAGCCATCTCCTCCCACTCCAAGATTAGGCGCCGAGCCATTCCATTGGACCCGCTTGTGCTGGGCGATATCCCAAAGGAACGGGTACGATGCCGGCGAATCGGGAGAAACGGCGGCGGAATCGCCGTTTTTCAAGACGACCACCGCGATGTCATTAAAGATTTGACCGAACGCATCCACGCGGCCGGAGCCGCCATGAACGGAGGTTTTGTTGAAGTTAAGCCGGCTGCGCAGTTTCCCTTTCAAATCCGCAACCTGATTCGCTTCGCCAGGGCTGGGCAGATAGCGATCCATGGAATCGACAACGCTTGCAAAAAACGATTCGAAGTCGAGTAAAGAGGGAGCGCCCTCGACGATCATGGCGTGATCGCGGTAGCGAATTCGGCCAGTATGACAGGCCGAGCACGTCAAACCGATCCAATCGCGTCCGGTGACGTTGTCCCTATGAACAGCAAAGCCGATCGGTAGTTGGTTCTTATCGGGGTCGGGAATAAAACCGAACTGTTCAAGATCGCTGCTCAGCGGTTTGCTTCCATCTTTGGTCCTTAGCTTCAGAAACCAATCGAGCGGCATCATCATAGAGCCTTGGTCTTTGTGCCAGAACTCTTTACTGCGTTGGGCGGACCAGCCCTGATTCAATCTGCTTTGAGATTGCCCAAGCAATTGCGTGGCAGCAACGAACAGGGCGAGAGCACAGCACGACAAAGATTTCACTGGATCAACGATCCTCGGCTAGTGGGATTACGTCACTGTAGCAGGTAATGAGGGTCTCAACGTGAGACAAAAGTTGAACGTGATTCTTTAAACACTCATTGGGCGGACCGGAACATTCAGCCCGGTATCGTCACCGCAATTTACTTCAAGGAGGCCATCTCGATGGCGAACCGGTATTTTTAAGTCGCCCTTGATCTCACCTTCATGCTTCAGAAGCCAGCACTTTCGCTCGATACCGCCGCCATAACCGGTAAGCGAACCATTGGATCCAATCACACGGTGGCAAGGCACAACAACTCCAATCGGATTTGAGCCATTAGCGAGGCCAACAGCCCTGACCGCGGTAGGCCGGCCGATTTGTTCGGCAAGTTTCGTGTAAGAAACCGTGGCCCCGCAGGCGATTGTTCGCAATGCGCGCCACACTTCGCACTGGAAAGGTGTGCCGGCTGTTTTCACCGGCAGGGCGTCTATTGCCGTAACCTCACCGGCAAAGTAGCTGCCGATCGCATGTGTTAAGCCATTGGGATTGCGCGCCGGTTCGAGCCTGAATCCATGTTCGCCGTAGTGAAGCCGGAGCAGACGGCGCATGCGTCCCTCGTGGTCGGCCCAATCGGTAGCGCGTAAATTTCCGTCATGGTCCGCCACAATGAACATCTCGCCGATAGGGGTATTGATTCGGTCAATTAGAAAGTGCAGAACTCTATCCATGTACGCTCCTTGCAATTGGGGGCACCGTGCTGTCGGCAGCCCAGAGATGTTGAGCGGCGTAGGCGCGCCACGGACGCCATGACTCAGCGCGAGTAAGAAGGCTGGCTGACGTTGATCGTGCCCCATCAATTGCCGCGGCGCCGCGAAGCAGGCCGATGTCGGACGCAGGAAATGCGTCCATTTCGCGCAACGCGCGCAATGCGATGTATTGTGCGGTCCACTCGCCAACTCCGCGGATTGTGCGCAATCGCAGGGTCGCTTCTTCAATGGTTCCAAATGGACGAAACAGATTCGGGTCCGTCGCCGCCGCTTCAGCCAGCGCTTGTAACGATAACTGGCGCGTGCGCGGCATGCGGAGGCCGACGGATTCGGCTGCGGCAAGATGTTCGGCGCTAGGAAATACGTGGGACAGCTTCGGGTGACTCACATAATCTTTCGATACAGGCTTGCCATGGAGCGCAACGAGTTGTCCCGCGAGCCGGCGTGCGGCAACGATGCTAATCTGCTGGCCGAGAATGGCCCGCACCGCCAACTCGAAACCATCCCATCCTCCGGGCGCCCGCAACCCAGGACGACGCGCCACCAACGGAGCCAGCAGCGGATCGCGAGAGAGGTGTGCGTCAATCGTCTCAATATCGGCGCTCACATCGAACAGACGGCGCACTCGGATCACGATGGCGGGTAAACTTCTAACATTGGGGAAACGGATCGTAGCGCCCAGGCTCTGTTGCTGCGGCAGGTGAATCACTTCGACACTCCCGATAAAGCCGTCGATCTCAACCGTACGCTGATAACCACCGTTCTCCACAAGTTCAACACCGGGAATCGCGCGCGCTTGCAGGTGGGCGAGCATGGAATCCCAGTCATAAGGCGGCCGATAACGCAGACGAAGCGTCACGCCTGCTTCGGGCGCCGCGGGGCTCGCGGAAGTTTTTCGCCGCAATGCGCCAGGAGGACGATGAAAGAGATTGCGGAATATCTCATTGAACCGGCGGACGCTGCCGAATCCGGCTGCTAACGCAACTTCGGTCAACGGCATTTGCGTTTCGTGAATAAGCTGCTTAGCGAAAAGCACTCGCCGAGTTTGTGCTACCGAGATGGGCGAGGCTCCAAGATGTTGAAGGAACAATCGCCGGAGTTGGCGTTCGCCTAAGCCGAGGCGTTCCGCCAACGTCTCTACGCTCGCGCCGTCGCCATCGAGAGCGCCGTCGGTTATAAGAGCGAGTGCGCGAGAAACGGTGTTCGACGTTCCGCGCCATGAGGCTAGATCGGGAGCCGTCTCCGGCCGGCAACGCAGGCATGGCCGAAAGCCCGCTTCCTGTGCCGCTGCCGCTGAGCCAAAAAACCGGCAATTCTGGAATTTCGCGGTGCGTGCCGGACAGATAGGCCGGCAATAGATGCCGGTCGACGTGACGCCTACAAATAGCAAACCGTCGAAGCGGGCATCACGGCTCTGCAGAGCGCGATAGCAGACCTCTCGATCGGGCAGCTCCATACGTGAATTTTCCCATTTGCCGGGTGGCCGGACTCGCGCTTTTCGGACACGGTCACTTGCGGAGCAAAAGTTCCGTCAGACACACACAAGGGCAATCACGCTGTTGAGGTGCGTGAGAATATAAACTAGGATGTTCAGATGGACAGGGCGCGCATCATTGCAAAGCTACGCGCGCATGAGCGAGAGTTGAAAGCGGCCGGAATCACGCATCTGTCCCTGCACGGTTCCTATGCTCGCGGAACCATGACCCCTGAAGCTTCGGATGTAGACATCATCGCCGAATTCGATCCGGCTCGTCGGCTGTCGCTTTTGGATATGGTGGCCATAGAAAACCGCCTGGCGGATATGCTTGGCGTCCGCGTCGACTTGTCTCCGGCCAAGTCCCTGAAAGAGCCGGTTGCGGCGAAAGCCAGCCGCGAGGCCGTACTTGCCTTTTAGGGAACCGATCCTTCCCCTGCGCGATATCGTCGAAGCCATAATTAGCACCGAGCAGTTCACGTCTGGAATGGATTTGAATGCATTCCGGTCTGATCCCAAAACCGTTTCGGCGGTCGAGCGCAAGTTGCTACTCATCAGCGAAGCCGCCGTGCGGCTAGGCGATGACGCTGAGAGGTTATGCCCGGGTCAGCCGTGGCGAAACATCCGCGGTATTGGCAACTGGCTCCGACATCAATATGATCGGGTGGATGTGAAAACGGTATGGCATACAATTGAGGACGATTTGCCGGGTCTGAAGGCCGCTGTCCAGCGCGCGCTAAATGCTTCGCCGTAACATCCGCCGTTGTTGGCGCCGGACGGAATCCCCAATCTCAAAAATTCTCGTTGGACATATTTTGTTGACAACAAGAGCTTTGGCGGAGAGAGTGGGATTCGAACCCACGATAGAGTTTCCCCTATACACGCTTTCCAAGCGTGCGCCTTCAACCGCTCGGCCATCTCTCCAATTGTGTGATCCCTGTGCCCAGGATGGCGGGATCGCGAAAACACGCTAGCGGACGGCTCAACGACGAGCCGCCCCTCAGTTTAACATTGGCGTTTCTTACGCAAGATCGAACTTCTCGTGGTGCAGCAGCGGGTCGCTCTTCACCAGAACCGGACGGCTCAGTATCTCTTCCAACTCTTCGAGATACCGATTGTCTTTGGACTTCAACGTCTTGGCTACCTCCGGATGACAGCGCAGCATTACGTCCTCGCCTTGCACAGCGGCGGCCAGCTTCTGCGCTTCGACTAGAATCTCACCGACGATGGTCTGCACGCTTTTTACGTATCCCGCGCCTTCGCAGTAGGGGCAGGGAGCGCACAACGTGCGTTCCAAACTCTGCTTCACGCGTTTGCGGGTGATGGCGACAAGACCGAAATCATTGAACTGCAGGATCTTATATGGCGCCTTGTCGGCCTTCATCGCCTCTTCGAGCGTCTGCATCACCTTTTGGCGGTTCTTGCGCTCGTCCATGTCGATGAAATCGACTACGATGATGCCGCCGAGATCGCGCAGCCGGATCTGACGAACAATTTCCTTCACGGCCTCGGTATTGGTTTTGACGATGGTGTCTTCCAGGCGATTCGATTTTCCGACGAATTTGCCGGTGTTGACGTCGATCGCCACCAGCGCTTCAGTTTGATTAATAACGATGTAGCCGCCCGACTTCAGCCATACCTTCGGCCGCAGCGCTTTCTCGAGCTCCTGGGTGATGTTAAACGCATCGAAAATTGGCGCCGCCCGGGTGTACATCTTGACTCGATTGACAAGCGCCGGCTGGAACCGTTGCACAAAGCCCAGCACATTCTCGTACATGTCTTCCTGGTCGACCCAGATGGCTTTGAAATCGTCGGTTAATTGATCGCGGAGAATGCGCCGTACAACGTCCAGATCGTGATGCAACAGCAGCGGCGCGGGCTTCTTCTCGGCCTTCTGGCGGATATCCAGCCAGAGATTGTAGAGGAAGTTCATGTCCGCCGCGATTTCTTCCTCCGTGTGGCCCTCGCCGGCCGTGCGAACAATGAAGCCGCCGGTTGTGCCGGCGCGGTGCGCCTGGAGGACCTTTTTCAGCCGATGCCGTTCTTCATCGCTGGCGATCTTGCGCGAAACGCCCATGTGATCGACGCTCGGCATGTACACTACATAACGGCCCGGTAGCGCGACGTGCGAAGTAATGCGCGCGCCTTTTTGTCCCAGCGGTTCCTTCGCAATCTGTACAATAATTTCCTGCCCGGCCTTCAGCAGGTCGGTGATCGACGGCAAAGGCCGTTCAGCCTGCGCCGTCTGCTCTTCGCGCTCGGGCTTGGGCTCGTTGATGCGGGGTTCGGGCGCGGCGGCGGCAATCTCATCCCCGACTCTATTCGCGTCACCACCGTTGCCTTGGCCGTTGCCCTGCTGGTTGAAGCGTCCGCCCCGGCGGCGCCGCATACGGCGCGACATGCGGTGCATCGACCGGCCACCCTGCTCGCGGAGCGACGCGCTCTGTGAGGCGCTCGATTCTATATCCGTGGCGGGACTACCGGCTCCGGCAGCGCCGGTACTCTCGGACTCGCCATTCGGATGCTCGGCGGCCACTTCATTGCCTTCAGCCTCTTCCGCCTCCGGTTCGATTCCGGTCGTTTCCTCGACCGCTTCGTCCAGCGGAGTCGCGAAATCGATGTCGAGCGCCGAGGACAGATCGATCATCTCCGTTTCGTCTTCAGCGGAGTCTTCGCGAAACGATTGTATGTCGTTTTCGGACGGCTCAATATCGCTAACCAGGGCTATCGGAAAATCGTCTCGCAGCGGGGAATCGTCGCCGGATGCCGTGTCTCCGGCCTTCTCTGGTCCAGCCTCTTCCACGTGCGCCAGGGCAAGCTCTTCCGGTTTATTCTCCGCGACTGGTTCCACGAAGATCTGGGCCACTTCGCCCGTGGCCGCGCCGGGCTTCTCTTCGGTTTCCCGCCCTAATTCAACCGCCGGAGCCGCCGCCGTGGCGTGCGGATGGCGGTATTTCGCGAGGGACTCGCCTGGCAATAAAATGACATCCTCGGCGGGAGCCTCGGCCTGTTCCGTAGGTTCTTTCGGTGGCGCCGCCTCGTGGCGTTCGGTCGCCGCGGCGGGCGGCTGCGCGTATTTCGTCTCGGGAAAACCGTGGCTCCGCGGACGGCGGCGGCGTGAACGGCGGCCCCGGTGATCGCGCGAGGTGTCAGCTCCAGCGTCTGCCGGTTCCGGGATGGAATTCGGCTGAAGTGCTTCTGCCGCTTCCGGTGCTATCGCCGGTGCTACCGCTTCTTTTATGAATGGCCGCGCTTCCGGCGCGCGATCGCGACGTCCCTCGGGGCGGCCGCTCTTTTGTGGTTTCTCTTCTATTGTGTCAACGTCCGGGTGTTCTTCGAAGAAATCGGACACATACAGGAACGTGTCCCGTTCGAGCCCCAGATCCACGAACGCGGATTGCATGCCGGGTAGTACCCGCGTGACCCGTCCTTTGTGAATGCTGCCCGCCAGCGAGTATTCATGCGCCCGTTGAAAGAAGACTTCAACAAGCTGATCGTCCTCGAGGATGGCTACTTTTGTCTCGTGGCGATTGGAACCAATCACCAACTCCTTGCCCATATTAATTACCGCCTTTGCCGGGCCGATGAGCGGGAGTTAAGAAATTCGGACGTGTGATGGATATCAAGCCCGCGGCGAGAGGCTACGGGCAGACATAAAACTTCTGGCCAGAGGATCGTGCGGAGTCTTGCTCACAAACGCCCGCCCTCTGGATTCGATTACCGGATAACCAAGCAACCGTAAATTCTTCAACAACAATCCGAAACTCTTTTGTCCTACTCAGTTCGACCCAAATTTTTCGTCGAACCACCCCCTGCAGGGGGCTAACTTAACTTACTAAACGCCTCAGCCTGACGCTATTCACCAGACCCAACATCAGAAACATCGATAGAACGTTCGACCCCCCCGAACTCATCAGGGGGAGGGGAATACCGGCGACGGGCATCCTGCCCACCACCATGCCCACGTTGACCAGCACGTGAAATAAGACCAACGCGCCAATTCCCATGCAGATATATACACCCTCTCGATCGCCAGCCGTCTGGGCATTTTGCACGATCTGCATGATTAGCAAGAAATACAAAACCAGCGCTACAACTACACCGACAAACCCATGCTCCTCGGCAAATGACGAGAAGATGAAATCCGTCTGCGGAACGGGCAGGAACCCCAGGTGGGTTTGTGACCCTTGCGTGACGCCCCGGCCCCACATACCCCCGTTCCCCACGGCGATCCTCGATTGGATGACTTGAAACCCAGTCCCTTTCGGATCCCGCTCGGGATCGACAAAACTGGCCAACCGGTCTTTCTGGTACGGCTTAAGGAAATGATAACCGATCGGCAGGCAGATCAATAGGGCCGCGGCGACAATCAGCAGGTACTTCCAGCGCAAGCCGGCCATTAAGATGCCACATACCAGGATCGGTATATATGTCAACGAAGTGCCCAAATCGGGTTCCTTCATCACCAGGAGCATCGGTACCCCGACCAGCGCACAGAGCTTCGCCAAATCGCGCCACTCCAACTTTTGACCCGCCTTTAAATCCGACAGGAAGCGCGCAACCAGAAGAATAATTACGATTTTGACGAACTCGGAAACCTGAAGCGTGAATCCGGCTACTCGAATCCAGCGAGTGGAACCGAACACCTTGTTGCCAACCACCATCGTGACCAGAAGCAGCGCGATGGACAGCGCGTACATGGGAACCACCTGGCCGAGCAGCGCGTGGTAATCGATCTGAGTGACGACCCACATCAGTATGAGGCCGCCGGCGACAAAGACCACCTGCTTCCACCAGGCGTCTTCCCATTTGGTGGCGTGAGTGGCGCTGTAGATTTGCAGCACACCCAACGAGCAGATAACCAGCGTTATGGCAAGCAAGTACCAGTCGGTCGTGCGTGCAATGCGTGGGGCGCCCATCAGTTCAGGCCGCTCCCTAAAGCCAGGGCGGCGGGCATCGGCATCGCCCACGGAAGCGTGAGGGTATGAAACTCGCGAGTGAGCTGTGTTCGTTCTTTTGCGAGGCGGGCTTTTTTATCGAAATAAGCCTTCATTACATCGCGAACAATCCAGGCGGCGTTGGCTCCCTCCTCACCGCTTTCAAATAGCGCTACGACGGCGATCTCCGGGGCGCCTTTTGGAGCGAACGCCTCAAACCAGGCGTTGTTCTTCAGGTGCATCGACTTCATTTTCTCCGTCGACACAAGCTGGGCGGTCCCGGTCTTGCCGCAGACTTCGATGTTCGGCAGAGCGGCCGCATGCCCGGTTCCACCCTCGTTCACCACACCGTACATTCCATCGACGACTTCGGCTACGTCCTGTGGATTCAGATGGCCGTCGCGGGTCAATACCGGTTTCGCATCCCGCAGCAGGTGCGGGCGATACCATCGGCCGCCGATCGAAAGTCCGCCGAGCGCCGCCGCCAGTTCGAGCGGCGATACGGTCACGGCGCCCTGGCCGATGGCTACCGAAATGGTTTCCCCGGCGTACCACTTCTGCCGGAAAGTCCGCAGCTTCCACCGTGTTGACGGCATGGTGCTTTCGCGCTCGTTCGGCAGATCGATCCCGGTTTTCCCGCCGAAGCCGGCGAGCTGGGTATAGTGTGCAAGGCGGTCGATTCCGAGCCGGTTACCGACGTTATAAAAATAAACGTCGCACGATTGTGTAATGGCCCTGTGCAACGAAATGTTCCCGTGGCCGCCCTTGCGCCAGCAGGCGAAATAATGGCCATAGAACGAAGCGCCGCCGGGGCAATGGAATTCCGTCTGATCGTCAATCACGCCGGATTCCAGGCCGGCAAGCGCGACAAATGGCTTGAACGTGGACCCGGGGGCGAATTCCGCCTGCGTCGCCCGGTTCATCAGCGGCTTGTATGGATCGTCCACGATTTCTTTCCAGTCTTTTGTGCTGATCCGTCCAGTGAATTTGTTGGGATCGAAAGTAGGGCGGCTCACCATCGCCAGGACCTGCCCATTGCGAGGATCGAGAGCCACGACCGCGCCGCGCTTCCCCTCCATTGCCAGTTCGGCAACGGATTGCAAATCGAGGTCGAGCGTAAGCTGGAGATCCTTTCCGGCGACTGCATCTTTCGGTTTGTCCACCTGCCGCTCGCGGCCCATGCTATCCACCAACACCCGGCGTTCGCCGTCGACGCCTCGCAACGTTGAATCGTATTCGCGCTCAATACCATCTTTTCCGATTACGTCGCCCGGGTGGTATTCAATGAACTGCGGCAGATCGAGTTCCGCGTCGCTGATTTCGCCGACATAGCCGATTACGTGCGCGGCGTACCCGTCCTGGGGATAAAGCCGGCGCCACGAGTTGATGATGTCCATCTCCGGATAGGTGGCGGTGTCGCGATGGGATTGCACCCAGCTCATGTCGTCCGGAGTCAGCTCGTCCTTAATGACAATCTGCGGCCGGCTTCCCATCCGCCTGACTTTGCCGGCGAGTTCGTTGTAATCGAGGTGCAGAGCGTCGGCGATGGCGGGCAAATGCTCCCATTTGAGCTGATCCCGGTTTAACAGGAGGGAGTAGGAAGCTTTATTGTCGACAATCACGCGCCCATCGCGGTCGAGTATTTTGCCTCGTGGCGCGAGAATCGGCGTGGATTTTATCCGGTTTCGCTCCGCCGCTTCGGAATAATAGTCGGGATTCTGTACCTGAAGTGTCCAGAATCCGGAGAGCAAAAAGATAAAAACCGCGACGACGATGTACTGGAATACGGCAATTTTGGCGGTTGCCGCCTTCGTACTGTCCTGAAGCAGTTGCTCCGACGAGACTTCTTCGCGTTCGCGCTGGCTTTCGACTAATGCCACAAATAGAACTCGGGTTCAGGCTCCGCGCTACGATCCGGACAACTTCATTCTATCGAGGATCATGAATAAAGGAACAGCCACAACGGCGTTCAGCAGCGCTTGCAGCAGGATCTTCTGCGGATCGAGTGGCACGACCTGGCCGAGCAGGGCGCGCCTCATCATCCAATAAAAAAACTGATGGAAGAAAAAGAAGAAGAAGGTCAGCGTAAACCGGACAAGCACGTTGTCGACGTCGAACCGCATGCTTACCGAAGCGGCGAAATAGCCGACCAGGGTCTTCGCGATGCCGTACATTCCCAGTGGCAGGTGCGAGAGTGAATCTTGCGCCAAGCCAACGAACGCGCCAAAAAACAAAGCCGACAGCTGGTTTTGCCGCATCAGCCCGAAATAAATGGTCAGCAGCAGGGGAATTTCAAGGAATTCCGTGTTCGGAATCAGCCTCGGAAGATAGAACTGGCAGATGATCGCCACCAGAGTGATGGCCAACAGCGCCAGAACCTGGAACCGGTTCAACCAGCCTTCCCGCAGCGGCTTTTTTAAAAGCTGTTCGCTATATTCCGTCATGGCTGAGGCGGTGTCGCCGGCGGCGCCTTCTTCCTGGGCGCTCCCAATGGCAGGACGGGTCCATTGTCAACGTGGCTGGGCTTCTTCTCTGCCGCGGGCTGTTTCGTGGGCTCCGGCGTGCGTGCGCCTAGAATCCCGGTGGGCGGAGGAGAGGGCCTGACGACGGGCGGGGAAGCGGGCTTCGCGGCTGGCTTGGGTGGCATTTCCGCTTGTGCAGGTGATTGGGCCGCTGCGGCAGGTTTATTGAAATTCGGCATATTGCCGCCTATCGCACCGTATACATGGTTCTCTTCCTTGCCAATATCGATATATTTCTGCTTGATCTTGTCCGCTTGCGTGGCCATTTTCGGCGTGGCCGGGCCGGGAGCGGCATCCGGCGGCGGGGCGGGCAACGATTGCGCCACGCGCTGCTCGGGAGGCGTATCGGGAATTAGTTGATGAACGCCGTGGAGGACAACCAGGACTTCGTCGGCGGCTCCGGGAGCGCCGCTTAAGTTCAAATGGATGTCTTTCATGAATTGGCCGGATTTCACCGAAGCCGCCGTGCCGACCGGAAACCCGCGCGGGAAAATCCGGTCTTCGCCCGACGTATAAAACCATTCGCCGGGATCGATCTTTTCCTCATTCTGGATGTAATCCACGACGCAGTTGGAACCGTTACAGCTCAAGGTCCCATGGATATGTGCTTTTTGCGACTCCACGCCCACTGAGAAGGTCGGATCGGTGACCAGGAGCACCTGCGATGCGAGCGGATATACCGCGATCACCTTGCCGACAATGCCATCGGGCGTAACCACCGCCATGCCTTTGACGACCCCGCTCGTCGAGCCTCGATCGATAAATACTACTTGCGCCGAAGAGGCCGTGCCATTGCCGATAATCCTTGCCGCCACGGTTTTGGAAGCGGTCTGCAATTGGAACGCGCTCAACGCGCGAGCGTTTTCCGCTGTCGTTAACTGATTCCGGTAATAGATGTTCTCCATCTTCAGCCGGTTGTTGTCCTCGCGCAACTTCCGGTTCTGTTCGCGGACATCCAGCAAGATGAAGTAGTCTTCAAGGAAGCCAATGGTGTTGCGGCGCACGGCCTCGGTGACTCCCGCGAGCGGTGTCACGGTGGTGACGGCCCACACACGAATTAGCCGGACATCCTGCGTGGTCCGAACCTGCCACGCTAACAAAAGCAATTGAGCGACGATGACAATCGCCAGAATGATGAGGTTTCGATACCGGCTAAGAATCGCCTCAACGACTCGCGGTTCCTGCAAACTTGTAGATCCCTAAACTCTACTGTAGCGACGGAGACCCGCCCGGCGCTATCAAAATAGAGACTACTCGATCACGATTCTACGCAGCAGCTTAAAATCGGTAAGCATCTTGCCCGTGCCAAGCGCAACCGAAGCCAGGGGATCGTCGGCAATCGACACCGGGAGCCCCGTTTCCTCCCGGATGCGCCGGTCGAGGTTCTTCAGCATCGCTCCGCCTCCGGTCAGCACTATGCCACGGTCGCTGATATCGGCGCTTAATTCGGGTGGCGTTCTTTCAAGCGCCACCCGAATGGCGTTCACGATGGTCGCAACACATTCCGAAAGCGCCTCGCGGATCTCGCTATCCCCGATGGTAATGGTTTTCGGGACGCCTTCGATCAGATTGCGGCCCTTGATCTCCATGGTAATCGGCCGGTCCAGAGGATACCCGGAGCCGAGCTGAATCTTGATCTGTTCCGCCGTCCGCTCGCCAATCAGAAGGTTATACTTCCGCTTCAGGTACTGCATGATGGCGTCGTCCATTTCGTTGCCGGCGACGCGAACCGAGCGCGAGTAAACGATACCGGAGAGAGAAATTACGGCGACATCGGTAGTCCCGCCGCCGATATCTACCACCATGTTCCCGGAGGGCTCGGTGATAGGCAGGCCTGCCCCAATAGCTGCCACCATCGCCTGCTCCACCAGGTGTACTTCGCTTGCTTTGGCGCGATAGGCGGAGTCGATCACGGCTCTTTTTTCGACCTGTGTGATCTCGCTCGGAACACCGATGACGATACGCGGGTGCACCAGCATTTTGCGTCCGTGCGCCTTTTGGATGAAATAGTTCAACATGCGCTCGGTGACTTTAAAGTCCGCGATAACCCCGTCCTTCATGGGACGGATCGCGACAATGTTTCCAGGCGTGCGCCCCACCATTTCCTTGGCCTCTTTGCCGACGGCTTCCACCTCGCCATTGGTTTTGTTGATGGCGACGATGGACGGCTCATTCACGACAACGCCCTTGCTTTTGGCGAAAACCAGCGTATTCGCCGTGCCAAGATCGATGGCAAGATCGGAAGAAATAAGGCTAAAAACAGACCTGAAATTCATGAAAAGAGCTTGGTCCCTTACTGATCGCGACCCGTGGATGGCAGCTTTCGCAACGGCTCGGAACCGAGCTCAGACAATGCGCAAGAAGCACACGGAGGGCGAGGCTCCCCCCGCGATCACTCACGAGAGTAACATAGGAATACCACGAGTACTAGATCACGTGAATCTCCGCTTTCATCGACTGCGCGGGCAGGGCATTCACTGCCCTTACGAGGCCGGAAATCTCTGCCGTGGAATCGCCTGCCGGGCTAGCAAAAACAAGTCTCAGTCCCATGGACAGTAAATTTACCCGCCGCAGTCTGCTTGCCGGCAGCGCATTCACTATCGCTTCCGCCTGTGGCCGGAGCCGGGCAACCGGGTATCCGGGATACGCGCTGGTGAGCACGGCGGGCGAGAACTCCGTGGCCGCCGTCGACCTCAACTCGTTTCAAGTCGCGAAGAAGATCGGGCTGAATGCTTCACCGTCGGTGGTCATCGCGGATTCCAGGCAAGGCTACGCGCTGACCCCCGCAACCGGAACCGTTCACCTGCTGGACATTGAGCGTTTGGCAAAAAAGGCGTCGGTCCGGCTTGCCGATCGTGTCGATTCCATTCGCCTCACCCCAGACGGGAAGATGCTGGCCGCGATCTCCGGCAAGAGCCACGAACTCATTCTTGCGGACGTGGAGAGCCATCGAATTGTCCGGCGCGTCCGGCTGGAAAACGAGCCGCTGGATTTGGACCTGTGCTTCTATTCCGGGACAAACCGCATCTACGCGGCGATTTCAGAAGGCGCCAGCGGCATGGTGGAGTGCATCGAACTCGCCACGGGCAAACGCGTCCACACCCAGCTTGCGGGGGAGCTTGGAAACCTGCGGTTTCGCTCGGATGGCCAGATTCTGCTGGTTGCGAATTATCGCGAGCGCACACTGGTGGCGCTCGACAGCCAGACTCTTCAGACCATTTGCGAACTGCCTCTCGCGATGCGCCCGGAGAACCTCTGTTTCAGCGCGGACCAAGGTGGACAGCTCTTCGTCTCGGGCAGCGGCATGGACGGGATCGCCATCGTTTTTCCGTTCCACACGCCTGAGGTAGAGCAAACTGTGCTCGCAGGGCGAACTCCCGGCGCTATGGCCTGTTCTGGCCCCAATCCTATGTATCTCTTTGTCGCCAGCCGGACTGGCTCAGAGATCAGCATCTTGAGCGTAGATACCCGGAAGATGATCGCGTTGACACAGGCGGGGCAGCAACCAAAACAGATCACGATAACTCCAGATCAGCAATACGCGCTCATTCTGAATGAATCGAGCGGCGACATGGCCGTGATCCGGATTCCGAACATCAAGGGGACGCGCCTGAAAACAGGCGCTTCGTTATTCGCTATGGTGCCGATAGGCGATACGCCTGTGGATACGGCCATTTTCACGCGATATGCGTGAGGTTTTCGTTAACGTGAACGCAATGTGCGGGAGGACCTCAGCGGTTCCCGCGATGAGGCATTATTCGGGATCTTCCTGCCAGGAATCACGTCCTTTGGTGACCGGCTCGTACGGCGCTCATCGACGTAAGCTCATCAGTCCTGGCGCAATGCAACGGCCGGATCGATGCGAGCGGCTCTGCGTGCCGGGAACCAGCAGGCCGCCAGTGCAACCGCCGCCAACAAAGCAGTGACGCTGATAAGCACTACTGGATCGAATGCCGTGACCCCGTACAGCATCCCTTTCAGAAACTGCGTGAGGCCTAGGGCGGAGAATAGCCCTACCGTTAGGCCAATCCCGGCCAGCCACATGCCCTGTCCAATCACCAGCCTCAAAAGATCGCCTCTGGTCGCGCCGAGCGCGCTGCGGATGCCGAGTTCGCGAGTGCGCTGCGCCACCGAATAAGAGATTACTCCGTAGATTCCGATTGCCCCGAGCAGCATCGCGAGGCCGGCAAAGATCGCGAGCAGGGCCATGCTGAATCGCTGGCGCGAGATCGATGCGCCCACCACACGTTCGAGCAGGCGCGGTTCGGCCATCGGAACGCCGCCAGAGGCCGTTAAGGTTTCGCGGCGAATCTGCTCTGCTGTTGGCATAGCGCCGCTGGAAGTACGAATCACCCAGTTCAGGGGCGCCAGTTGATTGTCCAAGCCTATCAGGCCATTCGGAACCTGTGCCAAGGGCTCGTAGAGTATAGGCGGAGGAGGAGCGCCCAATCCGATATCGCGCGTGTCACCCACAACTCCGACAATTTGCCGGGGACGATCGGCAAATATCGGCCCCAAACCGCGCCCAATGAGAATCTGCCGGCCAATGGGGCTCTGCTTGGGGAAGTGTTTGCGTGCAAACGCTTCATTCACGATGACGACGGCGCGGGATTGCTGCGTATCTTGTAGCGTGAACGCGCGGCCGGCGACAACCGGAATTTGCAGCGCCGAGAAATAGTGCGGTGTGATGCTGCGCCACTGTTCATCCAGCACTTGGTTCGAAGGTGGGCGGCCGACGATCTCGAATGAGAGGTCCGGGCCAATTTCAGTCGGCAAAGTAATCGTGGTCGCAACGGCGGCGACACCAGGCATTGCTTCGAGCCGTGTCACGATCCTGTTTGTCAATTGCGCCACAGCCGCTGTCTTGCGGAATCTGTCGTCGCTCACCGACATCTGCGTTGTCAGGACATGGCGCGTGTCAAAGCCGGGATCGACTCCGCTGAGGTTCTTGAACGTCTGAATGAGCAGGCCGGCGCCAATCAGAAGAATCAAAGAAATAGCCACTTCGGCCACCACTAGCACCTGGCGGGCGCGATTCGCGGAGGCATTTGCGGTCGTGCGGT
This sequence comes from Bryobacterales bacterium KBS 96, assembly GCA_000381625.1. Taxonomy (GTDB): domain Bacteria; phylum Acidobacteriota; class Terriglobia; order Bryobacterales; family Bryobacteraceae; genus KBS-96. The sequence goes on along the minus strand of KB906767.1, from coordinate 843,978 downwards.
TGCCAGAATCGCGTAAAGGATTGCCAATGCCCAGCCGCATGCTTTGCAGGGCAGGGAACAAGGCGAACAGGAATCCGGTGAGAACCGCGATGGCGACAGCAAACAGAATGACACCCCAATCGATGCTCACTCGCGGCAACAGAGGCAGATTGGCCGGCGCAAGCCCAAGCAACAGCGGCAGTGACGACTGCGCAACTAGGATGCCGAGGGCTGCGCCTGCGAGCGAGAGTAGCAGGCTTTCCGTAAATAGAAGGCGCATCAGACGCCCGCCGCTCGCGCCCAAGGCGGCGCGGACCGCCATCTCCTGCCGCCGGGCAGCGGAACGCGCAAGTAGCAGATTGGCCACATCCGCACAGGCGATCAACAGAACAAAACCAACCGCGCCCATTAAGACGAGTAGCATCGGCCGGACATTCCCGACGATCCAGGAATGAAAACCGATGACGCTCACGTCTTCCGTATCGTCCATCGCCGCGCTGCTGAACCGCTGGCGGAAGCGCTGTCCCACGAGACGCATGTCTTCGGCAGCTTGCTGGAGCGAGACGCCGGATTTCAGGCGGCCGATTACCTTGTAGTTGTTGCTGTGATCCGCCGGATCGATTTGCAGTTGTATTGGCGTCCAGACGTCGGCTGCTTCGGGGAAATCGAAATCGCGCGGCATGACGCCCAGAACAGTGTAGCCGGCGTTGTTCAACGTCACAGTTCTCCCGACGGCGTGCCGGTCGCCATCAAACAGTCGCTGCCACAACCCATAGCTGATAACGGCAAAGTGCCCCGCGCCCGGTTTGTCTTCGGATTCGCTGAAAGAGCGCCCAAGAAAAGGCTGTACGCCTAATACCTGAAAAAACCCCGCCGTGACGGGTAAGCTGCTCAACCTCTGCGGCTCCCCCCGACCGGTAAGATTGATCCCCAACGGCAGGAAATCGTACGCGGCGACTGCCTCAAACGATTGGTTCTGCGTGCGCCAGAAATCGAATTTCGTGGCGGTAACGGACGGCGAGTTAAACTTGCCGCCCTGAAAGGAGCGTGTGATCTCCACGATGCGCTCCGCATGCGGATAGTTCATGGGCCGCAATAAGACTGCGTTCACAACACTGAACAATGCGGTGTTCGCGCCAATGCCGAGCGCCAGAGCGGCTATTGCAGTAATCGTTATCACGGGGCTTTTGCGCAGAGTGCGGGCCGCATATTTCAAATCGGAAAAAGACATAGCTTCAGAACTCCTGTCCGTTTTCGTGACAGTCCGTTCCCACGGGCGGACTCTTTGCCGCGCCAGGGTCACGCCATCTTCGCAAATTCGGCCGAATTCGGCTCACGGCTGGAGTTACAGGCAATTTCTCCTCCAAGGGTGCATTTTAAGGAGAAAAAACCCGCCGCCAACGTCCCGTTAGGAGCCTAATGACCGCGATCCGCTTGTCCCCCTGCTACAATGACGGATTCGCGCCCTCATCGCCCTTCATCAACATGGACCATCTGAAGCAGTTGATCCGGGAGGTTCCGGATTTTCCGAAACCCGGAATCAATTTCTACGACATCACCACTCTTTTAAAAGATAAAGACGGCTTCCACGAGACGATTGAACGTCTAAAAGATCACTATGCGGCGAAACCTGTCGATGTTGTCGTAGGCATAGAGGCGCGCGGCTACTTTTTTGCGCCCGCCATGGCGCTGGCGCTCGGAGCCGGTTTCGTTCCCGTTCGCAAGCCGGGAAAGCTGCCATATCAACGGCGCAGCGTCGAGTATGCCCTCGAGTATGGCTCCGACAGCCTGGAAATTCACGCGGATGCGATTGAGCCTGGTCAAAATGTGCTGATTATCGACGACGTGCTGGCTACCGGCGGCACTGCTTCCGCCGTTGCGAAGCTGGTCGAGTTGTTGGGCGGCAAGGTTTCCGGGCTAGGCTTCGTAATTGAATTGTCGTTCCTGCCGGGGCGCGAGAAGCTCAAGAACTACGACCTGTTCTCTCTCATCAAGTACTGATCTCCCCGTGATTTTTCAGTTCACGTCAGGTTTGTGGCGGCGCCTCGGATGACATCGGGTCGCAGGGTTACGGACGCTGGCCGCACGCTTCACGTCGAGGTTCCGGCATTTGCCAAGTTGAACCTGGATTTGCGGGTTCTTCATAAGCGCCCCGACGGATACCACGAGATCAGAACCATCTTTCAAACCATCAGCTTACGCGAGACGCTCGGTATCGAATTCTGCCGGGCCCGGCGCACCGAATTAATTCTCGATAGCTCGATCGATATAGAAGACAATATCGTTCTACGAGCCGCCCGGGCCGTTCTGGATCGCCTGGGAATGACGGCTTGGGTTCGTTTGTTCCTCCGCAAGCGAATTCCGATGGGCGCCGGTCTCGGAGGTGGGTCGAGCGATGCCGCCGCCGTGCTACGCGCGCTTCCGGTGCTGGCCGGCAAATCGGTTCCTCAGGGCCAGCTTCACGAGATCGCGGCCGCGCTCGGTAGCGATGTGCCGTTTTTCCTATATGGGGGAACGGCTCTGGGGTTGGGGCGGGGCACGGAATTGTACCCGCTGCCCGACATTGGCGCGCTCCCTGCGCTGGTGGTCGCGAGCGGCGTACATGTGTCTACGTCTGACGCCTACCGGTCGTTAGAACGAGGCGTTCACACGCGCCCCCGTTCGAATATTACAGATTCATTGACTTCGCACGATGTGTTGCCTATTCTGGGAGAGTTTCAGGCCATCGCCTGGGGATTGCATCGGGCCGCTCTCGGTCGTCTGCATCTCAAAAACGATTTCGAAAAGGCTGTTTTTTCGGTGCATCCAGAGTTGGCGTCGCTCTCCAAAAAACTGAAGCGCTTAGGCGCAAAACCAGCCTTAATGACGGGTAGCGGGTCGGCGCTCTTCGGTATTTTCGCCAGCGTGGCGGAGGCAAAGACCGCAGCAGGGCGCTTTCCGGCAGGTTGGGCCTACCCCGTGCGATTCTTGCCGCGAGCCGGCTACTGCGCGGCTTGGCGCCGGGCGCTGGGAGACGCGGCGCAAGCGAGTTTCCCGGCCTGATGAAAAGGCCTTTGAACAGCACTGAACCGCGCGCGTCAGCAAGCGGCGTAGGCCAAAAAGGGGAAGATACAGACAACTAATGGCTGCTCCGCGACCGGTACGAGCGAGTTATAACCATTTCAAGGTATTTTCGGGCACAGCGAACGTGCCGCTGTCTCAGGAGATCTGCGACAGTCTGGGATGTCCGCTGGGTTCGGCCATGATCCGCAGGTTTGCGGATGGCGAAACGCATCTGCAGATTGAAGAGAATGTGAGAGGGGCGGACGTTTTTGTCGTCCAGCCCACCTGCACCCCCGTCGATCACAACATCATGGAATTGCTGCTGATGATCGACGCGCTGAAGCGGGCTAGTGCGGAACGCATCACGGCAGTGTTACCCTATTATGGGTATGCGCGGCAGGACCGGAAGGACAAGCCGCGCATGCCAATCTCGGCCAAGCTGGTTGCCAGTCTGCTCGAGCGGGCTGGAGCAAGCCGGATTCTGGCTCTGGATCTCCACGCCGCTCAAATCCAGGGATTTTTCGATATTCCTGTGGATCATTTATTCGCGGCGCCGGTGATGGTGGAGTATTTTGAATCGCGGTGGACGGGTAATCTCACAATCGTTTCGCCCGATGCCGGCGGGGTGGAACGCGCCCGCGCCTTCGCGAAACGGTTGAATGCGCCGCTCGCGATTATCGATAAGCGGCGAACCGAAGTGAATATAGCCGAGGTAATGAACATCATCGGCGATGTTCGTGGGCAGTATTGTTTGATCGTGGACGACCTCGTGGATACGGCCGGCACGCTGGTAAAAGGCGTTGAGGCATTGTTGACCCAGGGCGCGGCGGGTGTCTCCGCTTGTGCCACGCACGCGGTTTTATCGGGACCGGCGGTTGAGCGTGTGGAGGCCTCGCCGTTAGCGGAATTGGTGGTGACGAACTCGATACCGCTGAATCCCCGGGTGGCGGCTTGCGGTAAGATTCGCACGCTGTCGGTAGCTCCATTGCTTGGCCGCGCCATCCAGTCGATACACGAAGGTGGTTCGGTAAGCACGTTATTTATTTAGGTTTGGCGGTACAAATCAAACCAGGTTTCGCGGCTCGGAATGTAGCGGCAGGCCGGCGCCCTGGTAATGAGGAAGAAAATGAGAAAAGATATTACAATCGCCGCGGAAGCTCGGGATTCCCGCGGCAAGAATGAAGCCCGGCGGTTGCGCGCGAAAGGCTCGATGCCGGCGATTCTTTACGGTGAGCCCGGTACGCCCGAGGCGGTTGCCGTGAATCCCAAAGAGCTGTCGAAAATTCTCAACAGCAAAACGGGCCACAACACGATTTTCAATCTCGAACTGGCCGGCGGCGAGAAGACGCCAGTCATGATAGTCGACTGGCAGCACGACCCGATCAAGGACAATTTGCTGCACGTGGATCTTAAGCGGATAGATCTTACGAAGCGCATTCACGTCATGATTCCGGTTGTTACGCATGGCGACCCCAAAGGCGTGAAGTTGCAGGGCGGATTGCTCGAACTTGTAACGCGCGAAGTGGAAATCGAATGCCTGCCCGACGAGATTCCCGAACAATTCGACTTTGACGTAAGCGAATTACAGATCGGACAAAGCATTCGCGTCTCCGATATCCCGATGTCGGGCACGATGAAGTTGCTGGGAACGGCCGATACCGTCGTGGCCCACGTCGTGTCTCTCAAAGCCGAAGCGGAACCGGCGGCGGCTGAAGCAGCCCCAGCGGCCGCGGAACCGGAAGTTGTCAAGAAGGGCAAGAAGGAAGAGGCCGCCGAGGAAAGCAAGAAGAAGTAATCTTCCTGCGTATTGCTGCCGAATATCCGGTAGATGGCTGAAAAACTCGAATCCTTCGCTTCGGCAGGGCAAACCGAAATGGAACAAACGCCCGATGCGGAGGTCGAGGCGGGTTCCAGGACGTACTTCATCGTGGGGCTGGGAAATCCCGGCCTGCGGTATGAACAGACACCGCACAACATGGGATTTATGGTGCTGGACCGGTTGGCGGAACGGAATGGAATTCGGATTAAGAGCAACGAAGGTGTAACGCTCACGGGAACGGGGAAGATTCGCGGCCGTGACGTCATTCTGGCGAAACCGCAGACGTTCATGAATCGGAGCGGCGCCAGCGCAAAAGCCGTCATGCAGAACCGGCGGTTGAGTCATAAGGATCTGGTGCTCGTTTACGACGATATCGATTTACCGTGGACAGCGCTACGAATTAAGAAGAAGGGTTCGGCCGGCGGGCATAATGGAGTAAAGTCGGTGATCGCGGAAATGCGCACCGACTGGTTCGCGCGGGTGCGTATCGGCATCCGGCCGGATCATGAAATCGAAGATACAGCGCAGTATGTGCTCGCTCCCTTGGAGCGGGCGTTGAAAGAGGATTTGGACGAGATGCTGACGTATGCCGCGGAGGCGGTCGAGTCCATAGTTGCCGAAGGCGCCATTAAGTCCATGACGAGGTTTAATCGTCGCGCCCGAGGTTTAAAAGACGAGGAAGAATGAGAATTTACGAAGAGTTGTTCATCGTTCGGCCCGATGCAACGGACGAGCAAATCGATCCGTTGGTCGAGCAGTTGAAGGATATCATTGCGCAAACAGGCGGTACGCTTGACAAAACCGAAAAGTGGGGCGTCCGCAGGCTGGCCTATCGCATTGGAAAGCTGACTGAGGGCCATTACATACTCCTGCAGTTTTCGGCTGGCGCGGAGGCGGTGAAGGAAATCCAGCGCCGGCTCCGGGTAAACGATCTGGTCGTCAAATTCCTGACGGTTCGGATTGACGAAAAGCTGAAGCGCATCGAGAAGAGGAAAAAGCAACGCGAGAAGCGGGCGGCACGGCGGCCACCGAAGCCGGAAGCGCCGGCTGTCGCGGCCCCTTTGCTCCCGAGCGAGCCGGCAACACCCGTTCCCGGGGCCCCGACACCCGGAGCTCCCGCTCAACCGGAACAGAAGTAACGACGGAAGGAACACCCAAGGAAAAATACTATGCCAGAAACAAGAGGTGGCCGTCCGATCGCGGCTTCACAGCGGCCGACCGGCGGCGACAAAGCCATCGCTACCGGCAAGAAGCAATACTTCCGCCGGAAAAAGGTCTGCCGGTTCTGCGTCGAGAAAGTCGACGATATCAATTACAAAGAAGTTCGCATGCTGAACAGCTTTATCTCGGAGCGCGGCAAGATTACGCCCCGGCGCATTTCGGGCGTATGCACGCCGCACCAGAAGCGGCTGAGCGAAGCGATCAAGCAGGCGCGTAATATCGCCCTGCTCCCGTTCGCGTCGAAGATGTAGGCGGGAGGAGTCCAGGTCCAATGGAAATCATTCTGAGAGAAGATCTCGAGAAGCTCGGCCAGCGCGGCTCCATCGTAAAAGTGGCCGATGGATACGCCCGCAATTATCTGCTGCCGAAGAAACTGGCGGTTCCCGCCACCGACGCCAATCGCAAAATCGTGGAGCAGGAGCGTCAGGCATGGCTGCGTAAGGAAGCGAAAATCAAAGTCGATGCCGAGGATCTTGCGAAGCTGCTGACCGGCGTAACGCTCACGTTCCGCCACAAAGTCGGCGAAAACGACCAGCTATTCGGCTCGGTTACGGGCCGGGACATCGCGGAAGGGCTGGAAAAGCAGAACTTTCATGTCGACCGCCGCAAGATCGTGCTGGATGAGCCGATCCGCACTCTTGGCGAGCACAAAGTCACGGTGAGACTGCATCGGGAAGTCCCGACGGAGATTACCGTCGTTGTCGAAAAAGAAGAATAACTCGATCCCGCTCTGGCAATTCGAGAGAATGGTAGGGTCGCGCGAAAGCGCGGCCCTTTCGTTTTCCCAGGGAAGGACGGCGAAAGACCGAATGAATCGCGATGCTCGCTTGCATGAACCGTTGCACACAAGGCGATGAACTGATTGAAGCTGCGCGGGCGCGGCATGCCTTATCCCTACGACTGACCACAAATTTTGTGTAGGGTCAGGCCTGCCCGGCCCGAGCGCGATTGAATTTTCGAAGGAAAGCTACGTTCGCACAACATTCCGCTTATGTTTCTCGATCCCGACAAACTCCCAAAAGCGCCTCCCGCCCAGATCTTGAAGGAGGCTGCTGCCGGCAGACTTGGCGTAGACCATCGGTTTCTGCGCGCCCTGATGGATCGTCCGAAGGAAACCATGCAGGCGATACTCGACTGGCGCGGGCAAGATCATGATGCTGACGCGGTCGACCTGGAACTGGAGATCGTCGCTATTGTTCGTGCGCTCCACGCGTCGGAGGGCATTCCCGCGATCATCGACGCCATCCAGGTTGCGCCGGACGACATTCCGGACGAAGTCGTCGAAGCAATTCATTCATTCGGCGAACTCGCGGTGGAGCCGCTGCTGCGTCTTTATGTGGGGCTTGACGGCAAGGAGCCGGACAGGGAAGAAGTCGCGTTTCTGCTTGCAAGCCTCGGCGTGCGGGATCCTCGCATTTTAGGTCTGCTGCTGGAACGAATGGAGCAGGATGCCGATCACGGGTCTTTTCTGCTGGGCATCTACGGCGACCCGGCCGGCCGGCCGGAACTGGAGAAGGTCATGTCGTCGTTGAGCGACGAACAAAGCGCGCTGCGCGGCGAAATCGAGCGCGCGATCGAGTCGTTTTCAGAGCAGCCGGAAACGTCGCACGCTGACGAGCCCTACGACATTTACGCCGAATATCCGGAAACGGCGGATCCGCCCGTTGAACTGCTATCGGAGCAGGAACGGTTGGAGATGCTCGACCATCCGAATCCCTCCGTTCGCGCGGAGGTAGCTGGTTCGTTCTCAACCAGCGAGTTAGATCCTGTTTCCGTAAAGAAGTTGTTACAACGAGCGCAAAGCGATTCCGACATAAAAGTGCGCGTAAGCGCGTGGACTGCCCTGACAAATGAAACGGAGCAGGCCGAAGTCCTGGAAGCCATGCTAGAGGGGTTGCGTAATCCCTCGACGCCTCCCGAGGAGCGTGCTGGAATCATCGTTGGACTGGCGCTCGAGGCCGACCGCAACGAAGTTCGGAAAGCGATGGAGGATCTCTATACTCAACCCGAGACTCGCGCGAGAGCACTGGAAGCGATGTGGCGAAGCTTGCATCCATCGTTCCGCGACTATTTCGAACAGCACTTGTACGATACCGATGTCGAAATCAGGCGCAGCGCAATCTGGGGCGTCGGCTATTTTTCCGTACGCTCCGCGGTGGGCAGACTTCGCGAATTATTCGAGGATGAAGAACTGCGGCCGGATGCGCTTTTTGCTTATGCGCTTGCCATTCCCGCCGATATCTCCCGAAGCCGCATGAAGAGTCTGCTGGCGCGCATCGAGAACGACGCGGAAGCATTGTCGGAAGGCGAAGTAGAGCTCGTGAAGATCGCTCTCGACGAAAGGCTGGCCATGATTGGCAAGCATCCTTATTTCAACGCTCCGGATTGAGGCATCCGGCAGACAGCGGTACCGGCCATGGCTTCCCATCTGAACCTGCTGCTTGCGAACTCGCCATTGCCTTTTTTGGAGCGCACGGTTCTGGTTACGGAAGGATTGAGCGAGCCGTCATCCGCGCGGCTCCTTCGGACAAAGGCCGTCAACTTTTTCGATTTGGAATCCGAAGGCCGCAAAGCGAAGGTGCGTATTTTCGAGGGGCTACACCAGTATGCGGATACGCCCATCAGCGGGTACTACCTGGACGCGAGCGGGACGGTCGTGCTGCCGGCGGGCGAGGCCGCTCATCAATTCTGCTTTCTGCGCACATTCTCGAATAGCCGTTTATACGTGACGCGCGAAGGCGATGCCTTGCTCCGCATTTATCAGGAACAGCAGCTTGGCGGCGGCAGCGCATCAGCCGTTGCGCGTACCGATAACATGCTGGACGAGATTTCCTGGCACGAGTGCTTGCAGCGCGACATTGTCGGGCCGGTGCGAGGAAATGCTCTTCTCCACAAGCCGCGGTCCGGGCGGTGGACTCTGATTATCCAGCAGATCGTTGGCGTCGTAGGAAGTGAATTGGTTCATCGCGTTGTCCAGCGGCCGCTACAGTACTGAATCGGTTTAATGAAATCATTTGTACAATCGAAACGCTCCCACGCCGGCGGTCTGGTTCTGATCGGCGCTTTCAAATTGCTGGAAGGCTTCGCGCTGGTCGCGGTTGCAATCGGCGTGTTGAACCTGCTTCATCGAGGCCTCGCCGTGTTGTTGCTGCATTGGGTTGATGTCTTGCAAATAGACCCGGACAATAGGTACATACAGGTACTGCTTGCAAAATCGTTCTCGGTGACTCCCCGGCAATTGGCGGCGCTTAGCGCGGGCACATTTTTTTACGCAGCGCTCCACCTCTGCGAAGGCACGGGCTTGTTGCTGCGGAAACGCTGGGGTGAATACTTCACGGTTATCATCACCGGCGGCTTCATTCCGCTTGAACTTTACGAATTGTTCCGCCGCTTTACATCCCTTAAGCTTGTCTTCCTGGTTGTCAATATTGCGATTCTGGTATATGTGCTGGCCATCCTGTTTTCAGAACGTCGAGCCGGGGATAACGCCACCGAGCCCGAAGGAGACCGGCGCCCGGTTGCGGGAAGTATGTAACCTCGACTTTCCCGCGCCGTCCCATTTTTGGAGGCCGACTCCATGGCCGAAAATCAAGAACACGACGCGAGGGCGAAACTCGCCGAGTTGATGAAATCCGTTAGATTCGTCATGCTGACGACGGTAGAGCAAGACGGGAAATTGCACAGCCGGCCAATGGCGATGCAAGATGCCGAGTTTGATGGCGATCTGTGGTTTTTTACATCCGCGAATACGCCAAAGGGGTGGGATGTGAATCGCAATCACCAGGTGAACGTTAGCTTTGCCGATCCAAATAAGCAGACCTTCATCTCAGCTTGCGGCATCGCTTCGCTGGTGCGCGATCGCAAAAAGATAGAGGAACTTTGGAAACCCACATACGCTGCGTTCTTTCCGAAGGGCATCGACGATCCGGAACTGGCGTTGCTTAAAGTCTCAGTTAACACGGCGGAGTATTGGGATGCGCCGGGATCGGCGGTGTCCCGCACGTTCAATCTTCTCAAGGCGATTGCGAAAGGTGACCCAGGTCAGATGGGCGAGCATGGCAAAGTAGCGGTGAAGTAGAGCGACACGAAGAACGTATGACCGGCGGGCTGCGAAATTATCAATCGCGGAACCCGCGCATGCGGGCTGTTCTGCTTTTCGATGAGCGCACGTCATAGAAGGGAAGACGAGCGAACTTCAGGTACCGAGCCGCGACTGTCGAGGAGCGCACGTTTTTTCCTTACATTCACCTGCAAGGTGCGCGCCTACACGGTCGCGGCTCGGACCGGCATTGGCTCATCTCCATTTCTATGTCATGCACTCCCGTTCGCTAAAAGTTGACCCGCCCCGCCACCTGAAGTAAACGCGGAGTATTGGCTTGAGAGCTGATGATTCCGAACGAACTGGAGCCTTGTGTCTGGCCTGGATAGCCGAACTGCACCCGGTTGAATATATTGAAGAATTCCGCCCGCAGCTGCAGCTTTACCCTGCCTTCGCGACTCAACGGGAAGTCCTTGAACGCGGCGAAATCCCAGTTCGCAATTCCTGGCGACCGCAGGCTGGAGTCGGTCCGGCTCTCGTTGCCGAAGGTAAACGGGTCTGGTTGAACGAAGCAGGCGGTATTAAACCAACCATTCAGCCTCGATTGCGCCGATCCGGAGACCGACTTGTCGCATCCACCGACATAGTTCGGCCGCGACCCGCCGCCGAACGAATTAGTCAAGTTCTGGTTGGTGCCAAAATGCAATGGAAAGCCGTCCTGTAGCGTGGTAACGCCCTGCACACCCCAACCGCCAATCGTCGCGTTGACAAAGGCGTTCGAATGCGAAAGGTACTTCCGCCCCTTGCCGACGGGAATATCGAGAACATAGCTGACAACCAGGCGATTGGGCGTATCGAACGAGGCCAGCGATTTCTCGCCCTTCAGATTATTCCAATCCTGCACTCCTCCCGTGCCGCCGCTTTCCAGCCAGCCCGTGATGGTATCGGTATCGCTGATGAGCTTCGAAAAAGTGTACGCAACCAGCAGGGAGGCGCCGCCGGAGAAGCGCTTCTCAGCCTTCACCTGTAGGGAGTTGTATGTCGAATTGCCGATTCCCTGGCCGGCGAAATTCAGGCCGTTGTACTGCGGATAAGGACGAAGCAGTTGTCCGTATTGGACGGTGCTAGCCGCCAGAGAACCGCTTCGAACGATACCGGCAAATGGATTGGCGACACTTTGCGTAAGTTGGTTCCCCAGAGCCAGGTCCTGATCGGGCAACTGGTCGATCTGTGGCGAGTCGATAGGCAGGTGCGTGCCCTTTGCTCCGCCGTAGGCGACGTCAATCAGAAATCCATTGCCAAACTCCTGCTGGATGTCGGCGTTCCATTGCTGTGCATACCCATATGGGTTGCCGAGTTGAGACAAATTCGCGCCTTGTCCCAAGAGCGTCTGCGCGTAGCTTGGATTTCGACCCGGAGGGGCAATAATTCCGTTGGGGAATGGATTGGAAACAATGCTGGCAGGGATACCCGTAAAGACGTGATCCACATATTGAGTAGAAAAACTATTGATCGGGTCGTTATTGGGACTGTAATCCCATGCGACGTCGTTGGGTAGCCAGAAAACTCCGTAACCGGCATGGAACACGGTCCTTTGTGTTACTTGATACGCCAAGCCGACGCGTGGAGCGAATTGACGCCAATCGGGCTTGATGTTGCTTCGTAAGCCGCCGTTCGCGGCGGTGCCCACGAGGCCGATGTTGCCCGGCATGATGATGCCGTTCGCGGCAAGCACCGAGTTTGGAGCCGTGGGATCGAAAAACGAAAGCCGGTTGAAACGCTCGGTCCAGGGACCCGCGTGTTCCCATCGCACGCCAAGGTTCAAGGTCAGCCGCGACGAGGCATGCCAATTGTCATTGATGAACAATGCTGGATAGAGCTGCTGTCCGGCGACGAGCGCGGGGGAGGACGCATTTCCGCTGGCGGCATATCCAAGCAGGAACGAACCGAGGCCCTGCGATATACCGGATGTCGGAGTGACTGCGTTGTTGTTGGTGAAGCCGCTGTTGAAATTGAAAATACCGGTCGGAACGTTCGTCTGAGCGTAGTTGTGCGTCATACGCAGAAACTCGGCCCCAAATTTGAATGTGTGACTTCCGCTGATCTTCGTCACGGTCGCCGCCGCGCGGTAATTGTCGTTGCGGTCGATAATGACGCTGCCCGCTCCCTGGCTGCCAAAGGTATTAGCAGTGTCGAAGCCGCTGATCACTGGGATCGGCAAATCGAGGAATACCGCTTGGGTATTGAGCGATGCCGGCCAGCCGAGCTGAGTCAGATCGTAGCCAAGCGTTTTCGGCGTCCGATCGTAACTGAACCGCTGATAGCTCAGACGAACCTCCATGATGGTTGTGGGAGAGAACGAATAGGTGTCGCCCAGCACAAAATTATTCGTGTTGAACGTCTCCGTGCAGCGGTCCTGGCAAACGCCCGTTCCGAGAGGATCGATTGGCAGGTTGAGATTGCCCCAATAGGTATAGCGCGCCGTAATGTGCTGTTTATCGGACACGTTTTGATCCAGGTGAACAACGGTCTCGTTATTGTTGCCACCCACGCTCGCGTTGTTGACGTAATTGCTCACTCCGTTGACTCCGGCGGTGTTTGGAGCCGGATACAGCCCCAGCCACTTCATCGAAGTGCGATTCAACCGGCTGGTGGGAATGATGCTCCCGGCGAACGGCTGCCGGCTATACTGGGCCTGCCCTGGGGCGCAAGTGAGCGATCGGGGCGCACCGCTGCCACAAGTGGTCAATGGATCGTAAATTGGTCCAAGCGAGGAGAGATCGCCGGTGCGTTCGGCGGCCGTGGGCACCGTCTCGACAAACGATTGTCCTTGCCGCAGCCGAAAGCCCTCCCAGTTCACGAAGAAGAACGTTTTGTCCTTGCCGTTGTAGACTTTCGGAATGTAAACCGGACCGCCCAGGTTGAATCCGAACTGGTTCTGTGTAAATGCCGGGCGTGCAATGCCTGCTTCGTTGTTGAAGAAGGTGTTCCCATTCAGAAGCTTGTTTCGCAGGAACTCCCAGGCACTCCCGTGCAACTCATTCGTGCCCGATTTCGTAGTGAAGTTAACTACGCCGCCGGCGAAGCGTCCGTATTCCGGCGAAAGATTGTTCGTCGCCACCTTAAATTCCTGCAGTGAATCCTGCGTCGGAATCAGCGCCGTAATGTTGATGTAGCTGCCGTTTACCGGCGAGCCATCCAGCCAGACCATGCTCTGGTTCGCCATGCCGCCGCCGATCTGATAGTTGCCCCACGCGAACGGATTCTGTCCATTCGGATTCGACATCGAGCCTCCCTGCGGCACAACCGAGGGCACAAGCGCCACCAGGTTCAGCGGATTTCGGCCGTTGAGAGGCAGTTCGGTTGTCTTGCGCTCATCGACGACTTGGCCAAGAGATGAATTTTCGGGCTGCAGCAACGGCGTTTGCGCTGTGACTTCGACCGTTTGGCTTACATTGCCGACTTCTAACGCGAGATCGATCTTCGTGGTCGTTTGCGTTTGCACCGTGACCGGCGATCGCAGGACGCGCTTGAACCCCGGCTTTTCTATCGCAACGCTGTATTGACCGGGCGGCAGGTTTACGAACTGATACAGGCCGTCCGCATTTGTGGAGTCGGTTCGTTTTTCACTCGTCCCCAGATTGGTGAGTGTTACCGGCGTGCTGCCGACGGCGGCGCCGGTCGGGTCGGTTACGTTTCCAACAATCGAACCAAAAGTAGTTTGGGCATATGTCAAAGAAGCAAAAAACAGCAGACAAATGGATGCCCCTAAAAGACGCAGACACGGCAATCTTCTCATTGAGACCAATCTCCTCGTTGTCATCGACTATACGCGGATGAAAACAAGGATTCTATAACATGTCTTACGATTCAGGGGGAATAGAAAAGTAAGGATTCGTAACTTAATTGCAAATTTATGTGAGCCGGGGCACTCGCATCGATGAGAACCGCAGATTCTGGGCCCCCAAACCGGCGGTCCGTCAAATATGGCAGTGGCTCAGCCCGCGCTTCGCCAGGTATTGCTGGTGGTACTCTTCCGCGCGCCAGAACTCCGGCGCGGGAACAATCTCGGTCGCAATCGGCCGCCGGAATTTGCCCGAAGCCTCCATTTCGGCTTTCGACGCGCGAGCCGCCCGCTCCTGTTCGGGGCTGTGATAAAAAATGACCGTCCGGTACTGAGTGCCGACGTCCGGCCCCTGGCGGTTCACCTGTGTCGGGTCGTGCGACGTCCAGAAGATATTCAGCAGTTCCGGATAAGTGACTTTAGCGGGATCGTACTCGATCTGCACTACTTCGGCATGTCCGGTTCTGTCGGTGCAAACGTCCTTATAGGACGGATCTTCCGTGTGTCCCCCGGCGTACCCGACGGACGTCTCGATCACGCCGGGGGTTAGCCGGAAGGTTTCTTCCACGCCCCAAAAGCACCCGGCGCCAAATGTTGCTTTTTCCGTCATTCGCATCTCCTTTCTTTATGATGCGATGAAGTCGCCCTAGAGTTCCAGCCGCTCGATCACCGTCGATTTGACAGCATCCGGTTTCGTCCACTCGCCGGGGGCGAACCGGATCGTTTGCGATGTGGCGCCTTTAGCGAAATTCAGCGACAACCCGCCTTTTCCCTGCGTTTCCTCGATACGGCAGATGACGCCGCGCTCTTGTAACTCGTCAAGAGCCATCACGATTTCGGCCTTGATGCGCTCGAAATCGTCCGGCTTTGTTGGCGTCGCGCCAAGAATCGTGTTGTTCATTCCGTGGGCTCCTCGTCTTGAGATGATACGTATCCGCGTCCGGAACCGCAACCACTAGCGATCCCGTATTCTGAACTGTGATGCTTCGGAAGATCCTTCTGCGGGGGGTCGCGCCGCTGTGCGCCGCCGCCGCACTGACGCTCGGAACCATTGGATGGATCGGCTCCGAGCGTGCCTTGAGGCCGCATTACTATCACTACCAGCAATCGCTGGCTTCGTTTCCGGCGCTCCACGCGGAGTCGGTGCGCTTTCATTCCTCGACCGGCATCGACCTGGTGGGCCGCTGGTTTCACGGAACCAACCGGAGCACCATCGTCCTGGCGAACGGTTATGGCGATACGCAGGACCAGATGCTGCCGATCGCCGATTTCCTGCACCGTGCCGGCTTTAACGTGCTTACCTACAATATGCGCGCGCGGGGAGACAGCGGCGGCGAATACGTGACGCTTGGCGTTTATGAGCAGATAGACCTCATTTCGGCATTAGACTACCTGTGCGCGCGGAGCGATGTCGATCCTCAGCGCATCGGCGCCCTCGGCATCTCGATGGGCGGCGCCGTCGTGATCCTGGCGGCCGCGCAGGACAAACGCATCCAAGCCGTTGTGGACGATTGCGGATTCAGCGATGCGCCGAGCGTCATCGCGGCGAGCTTTGAACATTTCATTCATCTTCCCGCTTTTCCGTTTGCGCCCGTCACTATATGGATTGCGGACGAGCGCGCGGGAATCGACGTCGATTCTGTCCGCCCCATGGATGTTATCGCGCGCATCAGCCCGCGGCCCGTCCTCATCATCCACGGTTTGGACGACTACACGGTGCCGGTCGCGAACAGCAAACAAAATTTCGCCCACGCCCGTGAGCCGAAACAACTGTGGCTGGTTCCCGGCGCCAAACACGGCAAAGCGCATTCGGTCGCGAAGGCCGAATACGAGAGGCGCGTGACGGCATTCTTCGATGCCGCGCTGCAAAACACTGGAAAGCGGGCGCGTGGCCAGGCTACTCCAGATCCTCAATAAATAGTTCGTCCACGTAACACCATGCCCAGCGCTCGCCCGGTTCATCCGAGCGAACCACGGGATGTTTCGTCCGATGGAAGTGCTTCGTTGCGTGCTTATTTTTAGAGCTGTCGCAGCAGCCAACGTGTCCGCACGTGAGGCAGACTCGCAAATGTACCCACGAATCTCCGGATTTCAGACACTCTTCGCAGCCATTCGTATTCGGCTGCTTTTGGGCGTCGGCTTCGGCCAAATGCTTACATTCGGCGTTCATAGGCGCTCCTTCTCTTCGTTTGCCTGTAAAGCCCGCAGGATCTCGTCCTCGCGTGGAGGTTGCACGGGAAGCTCCACCGAAAACGTGGTTTCCCCAGGCTTCGATTTCACTCGAATCTTGCCGCCGTGCCGGTAGACCACAATTCGATAACTGATATCGAGGCCCAGCCCCGTTCCTCTTCCGGGCGGCTTGGTAGTGAAGAACGGCTCATAAATCCGGTGGCAAATCTCTTCGGGTATGCCACGGCCAGTGTCGGTGAATTCAACCAGAACGCTGTCGCCGGCAGATCGTGTGCGCACGGTCAAAACGCCCCGGCCCTCCATCGCATCCACGCCGTTGTCGATGAGATTCGTCCAAACCTGGTTCAGTTCGCCGACATACGCACAGATCTTCGGCAGGTCAGTTCCATACTCGCGCCGCACCTCCACGCCGTTTTTCAGCTTGTGGTGCATGACTTTCAGCGTGCTTTCGAGGCCCTGGTGAACGTCAACCTCCTGAAAGCGCGCCTGATCCATGTAGGAATATTCTTTGAGCGCTGCCACGAGTTCGGCGATCCGATTGGTGCTCGATTCGATATCACGAGCAAGGCTCGCCAGGCGCATCACCGTTTCCAGCCAGTAGATGCCATGCAAATAGCGCTCGCCGGCGGCCCCTTTCCATTGGGTCAATTCCGCCGGCGTAACTCCCGCTTCGGCAAACACCGGCGATATTTCATCCGACCGTGGCACGTTGTTCGACTCCAGCCAGTCGAGCAGTTCCTCCTCGCGATCGTTCAGCTCCAGCGGATCTTTCGGGGGGGCGGAGGGACGATTTGTAATCGAAATCGCGAAGTCGCGCATCTTCGCCTTCTCCTCCTCGTTGTAACGAGTGTCGATCGCCAGCATTCGCAGCGGCGTCTGCAGCACGGCTTCGGTCATCAGCTTCGATGCCCTACGCGCGGCAGTTGCCGGGTTATTCAATTCGTGCGCGAGACCAGCCGCCATTTTGCCCAGAGCAGCGAGTTTTTCTTCCTGGATAATGTGCGAATCGGCCTGCCTCGCGCGGCGCGCCATAGTCTCGACCAACAGCTCGCCGATGGGCGAGTTGTCGCCAATCAACCTTCGCAACGCGCCGGCATCCAGTTGGAGAAGGCTGCATTGACCACACGACTGAATGGAGGCGGTTGCTCCCCCTCCAGTCAGTACGCCAATGTCGCCGGTGAATTCACCAGGACCGTGATATGCCAGCAGTTCCTCGGCGGCGCCGAGGCGTTTGAATATCCGTAATTTGCCCGAAAGCACAAAAAACAGGGGATACTCCGGATCGCCCTCGCGGAGCACGATGGCGCGGTCCGGCGTTTCGATTACTTTGCCGAGCGGCTTCAGTGTTTCGATCTGTTCGTCGGTGAGTCGGGGGAAAAGCTTACGATCTCGAAGATCATGCAGCATGGCGTGTTCTTAATGGTCAGGAATGGGCGGCGGCGGCTCTCTCGGCCAGACGGCTCAGGTGCGCAAGGTGTTCGTGGATCATCTGCACACAGATGGAGCCGGCCCCCACGGCCGACGCCACGCGTTTCACGGAGTTGTGGCGGACATCGCCCGCCGCGAAGATGCCGGGCACGCTGGTCTCCAGCAGGAACGGTTCGCGGTCGACTTTCCAGCCACGCGGCAACCGTTTGCCGTCCTCGCGCGGTATGTCGGGACCTGTATAGATGAAGCCGCGCTCATCCATAGCGAGGAGGCTGTCGAGCCAATCAGTGTGCGGCGTGGCGCCAATAAAAATAAACATTGCGGAGGCGCGAACCGTCTCCGTTTCGCCAGTCGCGCTATTGCGCAGCGTCAGACATTCGAGGTGCTCTTCGCCGAGCGCCTGGGTTATTTCGGTGTGAGTAAGCACTTCGATATTCGGGGCCGCTTCAATCTGATCGATAAGATAGCGCGACATGCTCTTGGTAAGCGAGCCGGCGCGAAGAATCATTGTCACCTTGCTCGCATATTGCGCGAAATGCATCGCGCCCTGGCCCGCGGAATTGGCTCCGCCGATCACGAACACGTGCTCGTCGCGGCAGGACACGGCTTCCGTCAGCGCGGCTCCATAGTAAACGCCCTTGCCGGTTAACCTGTCGAGTCCGGGAACGTTCAGCTTTCGCCAGGACAATCCACTCGCAATCAGCAGCGCGTGAGAAGTGATCTCGCTGCCATCGCCGAGACGGACGATGCGATAGGGGTCTTCGAGACGAACACCGGAGACCGTTTGGGGGGAAATGATTTCAACGCCGAAGCGTCTGGCTTGGGTCACGGCCCGCCGCGCCAGATCCGAACCGGTCAAGCCCGACGGGAAGCCGAGGTAATTCTCGATTCGCGAGCTCATCCCGGCCTGACCGCCCGGAGCCTCGGTTTCAATCAGCGCGGTTTTCAAGCCTTCCGACGCGCCGTAAACAGCCGCCGCTAGCCCCGCGGGTCCGCCGCCGGCAATTACCAGATCGTAAAAGGAGGTGCCGGCCGAAGTCTGCAGCCCGAGCCTGTCGGCAAGCGCGCTGGGCTCCGGGCGTTCAAGCCTGGCGCCGTCGGGAAACAGCACAACCGGAAAATTTGCCGTATCCCGCAACTCGTTCTCAAGTAGTCGGCGAATATTCGGATCTTCGTCACGCCCGGTTAAATCGATCCATTCATAAGGGAAGAAATTGCGCCCGAGAAAATCCTTTACGGCATGGCTGTGCGGCGACCAGCGATAGCCCACGACGCGAAGCCCGTCGAAAGGCGGCTTGTATTGGGCGCGCCAGTCTTCGAGCAAGTCGTCTAAAACAGGATACAGATGGGTTTCCGGCGGGTCCCAGGGTTTCAAAAGATAATAATCCAGCCGCACCTGATTGATTGCCGCGATTGCCGCATTTGTGTCGGCGTAAGCAGTAAGCAATACCTTCTTCGCGGAAGGAAAAACCTGCGTCGCTTGGGCCAGGAACTCAACCCCTGACATCACCGGCATACGCTGGTCGGCAAGCAGGAGGGCAACTGTTTCGGCGCGTTCCTTCAGCCGGTTTACGGCATCGAGAGCCATAGCGCCGGATTCGGCGCGGACAATGCGATAGCGCTGGCCGTATTTGCGGCGCAGGTCGCGTTCGATGGATCTCAGGACTTCCGGTTCATCGTCGACAGCAAGTAACGCCGGCTTCGCCATACATCAATTCTTGCATTGGCCGGTGCGGGAGCAGGCGGGCAGGGCGAATATCGTCCTGTCTTCTACAAAAATCTGCCGGAAAGCACTTAAGGAAATTTCCCCTTGCGCTTTCCGGCTCGCTTAGTACGGTTCTTTGTAAATAGAGGTAGTGCGGCAAGACCACTCCCTGGCGCTACCGCTCAAAATATGATTAGAATCCGCCGGATCTCACAATCTGGTTCCGCTAGTCCGAGACCGGAGCGGCTCCTCGGTATCGATCCCCGCAGTTTCCCAATACGGCCTTCGCCCGTAGTAGCTGTAGATCTCTCTGCCCCAGCTCTGGTCGGCCATGTCCGGCCAGTTATCTTTGTCGAATCCGGGCGCACTCTCCAGCTTCGATTTCTCGACATCGAGAATGAAGCATTTCTGGTCTTCATCGACCTTCAGGACATCCCAAGGCACAGCGAATAACTTGTTGCCCATACGCAGAAATCCGCCAAACGATAAGACCGCATAGGCGACTCGTCCGGTGGGGATGTCGATCATAATCTGGTCTACTTTGCCAAGATCGTCGCCTGCGGAATTTTTAACCGAATCCCCAGCCAGCGTGCTCGCGGACAGTACCCGCCGGTAGCGCCGATCTGGATCGCTCTGATGAATTTTGTCTCGCTCCATACCGTAATCTCCTTTATTTCAGATGCTTCAATCTTTGCCGATTCTCAGCGCCTGCATTGAGTGAGATGCCTGATGGGGAAAAAGCGCAGCCTGGGAATACCACTCGCTATCTCCGAATGGTGTTAGGGCGGAGAAAAAACGAACCCAATTCTTTTCACGCCGGTTCGAGGGGTAGCCTTCGTGTGGAGAGTCCGAGCATCACCTGTGTCCACCCATGAAAATCATGGAGACGATGCTCGCGGAAATCGAATCCACAAGGGCGATTACGCCCGGAATGATCGCGACAACGACCAATGTGAGAAGCCGACCTCGGTTCCTGCGCACCCTCCGAGGCAGTCGGGCGTGGTGTATGGTCATTTAAGATTATGCCCATTCAATTTTCAAAAGTTCTCGCGCTCTCGGCACTGCTTGCCGTGGCCGCTCCCGTTTACGCGCAGAAGGCGCGACCGGAGGACACGGAAGTGTGGCAGCCGGCTCCTCAGGTCGTAACTCCCGGCGCTACCTGTACGGCGCCTCCCTCCGATGCCATCGTGCTGTTCGACGGCAAAAACCTGGGCCAGTGGGTGTCGACCCGTGACAAGTCGCCGGCGAAATGGACGGTGGCCAACGGGGTGATGACCGTGAACAAGTCCGCGGGAAACATCGAAACGAAAAAGAGCTTTAAGGATTACCAACTTCACATTGAGTGGAAGATTCCGTCGGACATCACCGGCTCCGGCCAGGCGCGAGGCAACAGTGGCGTCTTTCTGGCTTCCACCGGCCCCGGGGACGACGGATATGAGTTGCAGGTTCTCGATTCCTACAACAACAGGACGTACGTCAACGGCCAGGCGGGCAGCATCTACAAGCAAGCCATTCCGCTGGCGAACCCTGCTCGCAAGCCGGGCGAATGGCAGACCTACGATGTGGTCTGGACGGCGCCCACGTTCAACGACGACGGCTCGCTGAAAACCCCGGCTTATGTCACGGTTTTCTTCAATGGCGTGCTCGTGCAAAATCACTTTCAGCTACAGGGGCAGACGCTGTATATCGGAAAGCCGTTCTACAAGAAATACGACACCGCCCCAATTAAGCTGCAGGCCCACGGCGATAAAAGCCAGCCGATCAGCTTTCGGAATATCTGGGTCAGAGAGCTGAAGTAGCAGCGTTACTGTCACCGATTAAGCGGGCGCGGCATGCCTCGCAAACAAATACCAATTCCATGTAGGGGCCGGAGATGTCCGGCCCCTACGTCGTTTCAGTAATTGGCATAGGGCCTCGGCAGTCAGGTTCAAAGCACTGGATATCCCGCACTGCGTGCAGCGCTCTGTTTCTGGGCGGTTTCGCTTGCATCCTTACCTTGATGACAAGCATCTCTATATCAAGAGATATGGCAAACTCGACCGAAGACCGGCAGCCTAGTAGCGGCGTGCATCTCTGGCTCCTATTGTGGAAGGCCAGCAAGGCGGTGGAATCACAAGCACGGCAAAGCGTGAGAGCCACGGAGTTGTGCCTGAGCGATTTCGGAGTGCTCGAAGCCTTGCTACACAAGGGACCTCTGCCGATCGGCGCTCTCGGGAAAAAAGTCCTGTTGAGCAGCGGGTCAATGACAGCGGCCGTGGACCGGTTGGAGCGGAGCGGCCTGGTGGAACGGGCGGCCACAGCAGCCGACCGCCGCTCGCGTGTTGTGCACCTGACGGAAAAGGGATCGAAGTTGATCCGGCCGCTATTTGCCGAGCACGAGCGCGATATGGAACGGGTGTTTTCGAACTTGGATGGGCCAGAGCGGATCGCTCTCGCTAAGCTTTTGCGCAAACTCGGCCGCGGGGCCGAGGCCATGAGCGCCAAAGAATCTGTTGAGGAAAGCAAATAAGGAGCTGAAAATGTCAGAACTAAAACGAGCATTGGGTATTCATGGGACAGCATCGTCGCATTGGGTGGGAGATGGCTTTCCCGTGCGGACAATCTTTCCTTCCCACGGCCTTACAGAGTTGAGTCCATTTCTGATGCTGGATTATGCGGCTCCCTCCCGGTTTGAGCCGTCCAATCGGCCTCGTGGCGTTGACGAACATCCGCATCGTGGCTTCGAAACGGTTACGATCTCCTATCAAGGCAGCGTCGATCATCGCGATTCCGGTGGAAATTCCGGCACGATCAATCCCGGCGACGTGCAATGGATGACCGCCGCTTCGGGCGTCGTCCATGAGGAGAAACATGGGAAAGAGTTCACCGCGCAGGGTGGAACCTTCGAAATGGTGCAACTCTGGGTGAATCTTCCGGCTGCTCAGAAAATGTCGAAGCCCCGGTATCAAGGGTTATCAAAGGCCGATATTCCACGCGTCGATCTAGGGCCCGGAGCGTACGCCCGCATCATCGCCGGCGAACTGAACGGCGTCAAAGGTCCGGCCAAAACCTTCACCCCGGTTAACGTGTTCGACGTGCGGCTGGAGGCGGGCGGCAGCGGTGAATTGAGCCTGCCGTCCGGCCAAAACTCCGCGATCGTGCTGCTGCGGGGCGAAGTTGTCGTGAACGGAACGGCAGCATTGAAAGGCGCCGCGCAGGTCGTGCCGCTCAGCGTTTCGGGAGAAAGAGTGTTTCTGGACGCAAAAGCCGAATCGCTTGTTTTGGCGCTGAGCGGCGAGCCCATCAACGAGCCGGTCGCCAGTTATGGGCCTTTCGTCATGAACACGGAGGCGGAGCTGCGCCAAGCGGTCGAAGACTATCGCGCGGGGAAAATGGGCCGCCTCTGACGTGCGTAACCGGCCCGCGGGATGGTGGCGCATCTGATCCCTTACTCTGCCCGGCTCAAGTTGAGTGTGCTTCGCATTCCCGCGGGCCTTCGTCGCACGGCCGGGCGCCAGCGGCCATACGCGACGAAGGCCGATAGAAGGCCCGTTACCAGCGGAAGGCTTACGATCCGGAGATCCTCGCCGGCCAGCGTGAGCACCGTGGCGCCGGCCATGATCGTCACGAGGCCCGCTGCGGCAAACGCTGTGAGGCGGGGCCGGATTTGAAGAAGCCCCGGCAGGATCAGACCAATGGCTCCGAGCGCTTCCGCCACGCCGATGAACCGTATGAAAGCGCCCGATAGTTGTGTCTGCTGGGTCAACTCCGCAATCGGCAGCATCAGTTTCATTCCGCCCGCGAACGCAAAGAGCGCGGCGAGCAGGCCCTGAATGGTCCACAGCAGGGTGTTTAGGTTCGCCGCTTTGCTCCGTCTGTTTGCCGGGTAGGCGACGCTTTTCCGTAAATCGACGTTCTGCAAATTGTCATCTTCCATTTTCAACCTGAATTTCACGGCGTATGTCCTCGTCTCTTCCGATTCGGAGCCTCGCCTCTCCCCCGATTTCGGCCGGCTGAAGCAACGCTCTACTCCTATGTCGAATGACGGACCGCGAGATCGACAATTCAGTATTTTGGAAGAAGATTTTTTTCAAGCTCGCTTATGCCGCCTGGGCCGGGACGGCCATGCACGTCCGCTGCGCGAGCAGTGTAAATTATTGATTTCATGGTGAAAAACTTGAGTCCGAGCGCGATTCTGCCGCTCTCCTGAATATCTTTTCGTAATAGTTTGGGTGGATGGATCATCTTCATCACTGAGATGAAGCTATTGCTGAACCTGTTCGTGCAATGGGTGGGCTTTACTCTGCTTTGGTTAGTTTTTGTTTCTCAAGTGGCTGCGATAGAGGTTCTCGCCGGCGCCGCAGCTTCAGCGGTGACAGTGTTTGCGCTCCAGACTGCGCTGCGATCCGAACGCCTGTGCTTCCAGCCGCGGTTGCGGTGGCTGGCGCAGGCGTGGCGTCTTCCCAGAATGATTACCGCGGATCTCTGGATTGTGCTCAAGGCTCTGGCACGGCTCTTCCTTCGAGCGCCTTCCCAGGGGATATTCCAACTCGGCCGTTTCAGCGCTACCGCTGACGATTGCCGCGCGTCCGCACAGCGCACCCTGACGATTCTGTATGTCAGCGCTTCTCCCAATTCAGTCATCGTCGACATCGATCGCGAGAAGGCCAATCTGCTCATCCACCAACTGAAAGCTGCCCCGATACCGAAAGTCGCGCGCAAACTGGAGGAGTGATTTGAACATCTGGACAGTAACCGCAATCGCCTTGCTCGTCTGCATGGTGGGACCGTTTCTCCGCTGCATCCGGGGCGATGCGGTCAGCCGCCTCGTGGCACTGGAAGCGGGCAGTTCCATCTGTGTCATCA
Organism: Bryobacterales bacterium KBS 96; assembly: GCA_000381625.1. GTDB lineage: Bacteria > Acidobacteriota > Terriglobia > Bryobacterales > Bryobacteraceae > KBS-96. Next base: position 819,866 of record KB906767.1, on the reverse strand, counting down.
TCCTGCTGGTGCTTTGCGAAGCATATGGCCGCGCCCCTTTTGTGGATCTGGCGCTCACACTCGCCATACTCACCTTCGGCGCGGGGCTCGTGTTTGCCCGTTTTCTCGAGCGCTGGCTATGAGCATCAACGAAATCGTCGTGTGCGTGCTGCTGGTTGTCGGTGTGTCGGGTTTTGCGGTGACTTCGATCGGTCTTCTGCTCAGCGACGAACTCTACGACCAGATTCACTTTCTCGCTCCGGGTTCACTGATTGGAGCGGTTGCGATTCCCGCCGCCGTGCTGGTTCACGATGGCTTTTCTCAAGCCGGCGTGAAGGCGATTGTGATAGCGATCCTATTATTTGTTTCGAATCCGGTGCTTTCTCACACAACTGCGCGTGCAGGGCGCGTCCGGCGGAAACGGCAACTCGCGCCAGCGGCCGATGAGGACATTCCATTCGCCGGGGAAGAGAAATGAGCGAGACAATTCTGCAAGCCGGAATCCTGATCTTTGTCGCGGCCGGAGGCACTGCTGTCGTATTCAACCGCGAGCCTCTTTCACAAGCCATGGTGGTTAGCTTCTACGGGCTGCTGCTCGGCATCATGTTCTTCGTCTTCCAGGCGCCCGACGTTGGCTTATCGCAAATTGTTGTCGGAGCGGTGGCTTTGCCGTTAATGATTCTCCTGGTTCTGGCGCGAGTGAAGAAGCAGGGGCGCAAAAGTGACTAGACGGGTCCGCAAAATCTTCTTCCTTCTCTCCGCGGCGGCCCTCGTGTGGGTGTTCTTCCTTGCATACAGTCCGCTCGCTCCGTTCGGATATGTTCAGAGTAAGTACGGCGATATGGTGAATGCCATCACCGTTCCCGAGCGCCATATCACGGATGCGGTGACCGCCGTCAATTTCGACGTACGCGGTTTCGACACGCTTGGGGAAGAGTTCATTCTCTTCACGTCAGTAATGGGCGTGCTCCTGTTGATGCGGCGGCAAAAAGACGAGCCGGCGGGAGATCACGAAGACAAGGCCGCCGACCGGATGATTCCTCCGGCGAGCGACGCCGTCCGCGTCACCTCTCTACTGCTCATCGCACCTACAGTGTTGTTCGGCCTCTATATCGTCACGCACGGACAAGTAACGCCGGGAGGGGGATTCCAGGGCGGAGTGATTCTTTCCACCGCACCGCTGCTTCTCTATCTTTGCGCCGATTACCGGCCGTTCCGGCGCGCCGTGCCGCAGCGGCTCATTGAAGCATCGGAGGCGTTCGGGGCCGCGGCTTACATCCTGATTGGCGGCGCCTGTGTCGCCCTCGGCGGCCTATTTCTGCAAAATTCTTTGCCGCTCGGCCAAAGCGGCAGCCTTACGAGTGGCGGCATGGTGCCATTCATCAATCTGGGCGTCGGCCTCGAGGTTAGCGGGGGATTGTCGCTAGCCCTTCTGGTCTATCTGGAGGAACTCCTGGAAGAGAAGGAACAATGAGCTACCTGCCCTATGCGGTTGCGGCTTGGCTATTCATCGTAGGTCTGTACGGGGTCATCAGCAGCCGCAACCTCATCCATCTCGTGATTTGCGTGGGAGTCATTCAATCGTCAAGCTACGTCCTGCTTCTCTCGATCGGCTACCGGGCCGGCCGTGTCGCGCCGATATTTGCCGATATCCCAGCCAACACGCTGGCAGTAGACCCGATTGTGCAGGCTCTAATGCTAACGGATATTGTGGTCGAAGTCACCGTAATCGCTCTGCTGCTCAGCCTCGCTGTCCAAATTCATAAGCGCCACGGCACGTTGAATCCGGACCGCCTCATGAAGGTATCCGGATAACACTCCAGATGCTTCCCGTGTTTCCGGTTGTCCTGCCGCTCTTTGCCGCCGCGCTACTTGCGGCGTTGACCAAATTAGTTTCACAGCGCCTTTCGCAAGGGATTGCGATCGCCGCCACGCTGGCGACTCTGGGCATCGAAAGTTACCTTCTGCATGCTTCCGCGGAACAGCCCATCGTTTATTGGTTCGGCAACTGGCTTCCCCGGCATGGAATTGCGCTAGGCATCTCATTTACCGTCGATCCCATTGGCGCCGGTTTGGGAACCTTCGCCAGTGTTCTGACGCTCGCGGCGCTAGTATTCTCCTCCAAATACTTCGATGCCGCCGGTAATCATTTTCATGCCTTGCTGCTGGCGTTCCTCGCCGCCATGTGCGGCTTTTGCCTCAGCGGCGACATGTTCAACATGTTTGTGTTCTTCGAACTCATGAGCGCCGCCGCGTTTGCGCTGTGTGGTTATAAGACGGAAGATCCGGGCAGCTTGCAGGGCTCCTTAAATTTCGCCGTCACAAACACCATAGGAGCCTATTTTGTGCTCTCCGGCATCGGCCTGCTGTATGCCCGCACGGGGGCCCTGAACATGGCGCAGATGGGGCGCGCGCTTGGCGCCGGGCCGCTCGATTCGCTGGTGCTGATCGGGTTCGTCTTTATCGTCTGCGGCTATCTGATCAAAGCGGCGGTTGTCCCGTTCCATTTCTGGCTGGCGGACGCTCATGCCGTCGCGCCTACTCCCATTTGCATTCTGTTTTCAGGGGTGATGGTTGAAATGGGTCTGTTCGCGCTGGCGAGAATCTACTGGGACGTCTTCAATCACGCGCTTCACCCGCATCTGGCTGGTTTACGAACTCTATTCGTAACCATCGGAGTGGTTACCGCTTTTATCGGCGCTTTCATGTGTTATTTGCAGCGCAATGTAAAGCGGCTGCTTGCCTTCTCGACCATTAGCCATATCGGGCTGATGACGATTGGAGTGGGCCTGTTCACACCGGAAGGACTTGCGGGAGCCGCCGTCTATACGCTGGGGCACGGCGCCGTGAAGGCGGGGCTATTCCTTGTGGCCGGCATCCTATTGCACCGGTTCGAAAGCGTGGACGAATTCGATCTGTACGCCAAAGGACGCCGGCAGCGATGGACGGCCGCCGTGTTTTTTGCCGGCGGGATTGCGCTTTGCGGGCTGCCGTTTTCCGGGTTAGCCGCCGGTGACGATTTGGTGCATGCCGCGGCCGCCGCCACCGGCTTCAATTGGGTGCGTTTGATCTCATTATTTGCAGGAGCCGTGACGTCAGCGGCGGTGCTTCGCGCGGGAGGACGCATCTTTTTCGGCTGGGGCCCCGCGGGGGATCAGTCGAGCGCCCCCAAACATGAAGAGAAGCCCGAAACGGAACGGGGTCACGATCATACACCCGCCACCATGTTCGTTCCCGCCGCCGCGCTGGTCGCCGCCGGCCTGCTCGTTGGACTTACGCCGAATCTAAAGCCCGCCGCATCCACGGCCGCAATGCAATTTGAAAACACAAACGCCTACGCAACTCGCGTGCTCGATGCCCAGCCTGCCCCGGCTCCCCTGCCGCCCAGGCCAGCGCCCACCGAAATATTCAGTGGTTTGCTCACGGTTCTCGGGGCGATTACGATTGCCGCCGTGCATCTCTTTAGCGATCGGGCCCGCGACATCTCCGCGGCAATTGCGAAGCCGCTTCAATTGCTCCACCAGATACATAGCGGCCATGTCGGCGACTATGTCGCCTTTTTGACTTTTGGCATGGCCTGCTTCGGGTTGCTCTGTGCGTATTGTTTCCGATGAGCACGGGCCTCGCTTTGCGGCCGTTTCCTCCGTGCGCGGTTCACCGTCGAAAATTCCAGAATCACGCTCGGGCCGGCCATGCCCGGTCCGTACAAGAAATGCGTAACCTGCTGTAGGGTCGAGGCATACCGGTCCAGATGTGAGCGGATGTCACGATAGAGAGAGAACAATGCCTTTGCTGATCAACGGTCAACTTGTCGACGATGCCGAACTTCGAGAAGAGGCGAACAGACTGCGGCTGCAACTGGCGCAATCGATGCCCGATCGCGACCCGCTCGAAATCGGAATGCGCGCGAACGAATGGGCACGAGAGAATGTGATCGAAAAAGTGCTTCTGCAGCAGGAGGCGCTAAGAGACGCCGAACCGGTTCCGCCCGAGCTGATCGAAAGCACGATTCAGCAGATGACGGCGCAATCGACGGGTAGATCGGGTTGCATCCTTCCTGGAAAGGAACAGGATTTCCGCCGGGAAGTGGAGACACAACTCCGGGTAGATCGTCTGTTTGCAAAACTGACGGCCAACGCCGCCCGGCCCAGGAAATCGGAAGTCGCCGATTTCTATCGCGCGAATCGGAATCGATTCTTTGTCCGTGAGTTGATTCATGCCGCGCACATTGTGAAGAACATCGACGAGAAAACAGGCGAATTCTCCGCGCATCAAGCGATCACGATGGTTCAAAGCCAACTTCGAGATGGCCGGAAATTTGAAGAGCTTGCCGACGAATTCTCGGATTGTCCAGGCAGCGGCGGCGACCTGGGACTCTTTCCAAGAGGCCAGATGGTCGATGAGTTCGATGCGGTTGTGTTCTCCCTTGCGCCGGGTGAGGTCAGCGATATCTTCCGTTCGCCATTCGGATTCCATATCGCGAAAGTCTACGAACACAAACCCGAAGGAATCGCTCCACTGAGCGAGGCGCGCGACGAAATCGAGCGCCATCTCTTGCACGAACGGCGACAGCAGGCGCTCGCCGAATTTGTGGACGGTCTGCGAGCAAGGGCCGATATCCGCAAAATTCCTCGAAGCCACGATGCGCAGGAGGCGGCACGATGAAGAGTGAGTTCGAACTATTCGCTGCGGCTGGTGTGCCGCATCCGTGCTGCGTGCCGAGCAAATTCCGCCTGGAGAAACTGACAGCATCTCGTTCCGCCTCCGCGGCGAGAATTCGCGTATCTTCCGGTTCCACGGACAACATGGTGAAACTGGACGGCGGTTCTTTCTTAATGGGAACCGATACCAAAGAGGGATTCCAGCGGGATGGCGAAGGCCCAGTGCGCGAAGTGGCTCTCGACCCGTTTTACATCGATGCATACCCGGTGACAAATTCTCAGTTCGTGGAGTTTGTGAAAGCGACCGGTTATCAGACCGAGTCGGAGCGCTTGGGGTGGTCGTTCGTGTTTCAGGGCCACATTCCGCCGGAGCGTTATGACGAACTGGTTGAGGCCACCGTCCCTGGCGCCAACTGGTGGTGCAAAGTCGGGAACGCCGACTGGAGCCGGCCGGAAGGCCCGGATTCGAACATCGAGAGCCGGACAAGTCATCCTGTCGTTCACGTTTCATGGAACGATGCTCTCGAATACTGCCGGTGGGCAGGGAAGCGGCTGCCCACCGAAGCCGAGTGGGAGTATGCCGCGCGCGGCGGTCTTGAACAGAAGCTCTACCCGTGGGGCGACGAACTTACGCCGGACGGCCGCCACCTCTGCAACATCTGGCAAGGCGAGTTTCCGGTCTTGGATCTTGCCGAAGATGGATATTCCGCGCCGGCGCCAGTCGATGCGTTTCCACCTAATGGCTATGGCCTGTACACAATTACCGGCAATGCGTGGGAGTGGTGCCAGGACTGGTTCCATCCCACATATCATGTGAGCGCCACGCGCACGAATCCGGTTGGCCCCCTCGACGGTTCGGCCAAAGTGATGAAGGGCGGATCGTATCTCTGTCACAAATCTTATTGCAATCGTTATCGCGTGGCCGCTCGTACGTCCAATACACCCGATAGCGCGACGACGAACATCTCGTTCCGGTGCGTTCGCGATGTCTGATTCAAGCGGTTTGATTTACTGAAACTTGCGGCGTTACTACATCACGGACAGTAGATCGGTCGGCGGTCTGCAATCGCTGTTAGAAATCGTCCGGCGTCAACTCTCGGCCGGCGTCGAGATGATACAGATTCGCGAAAAACATCTCACGGCACGAGAGCTATTCGAACTGACGAAGGCGGTGGTTTCGGCTCGGGGCAGTTTGCCGGCGCGAATCCTGGTCAATACAAGGGCGGATATCGCCATCGCGGCTGGCGCCGATGGCGTGCATCTTCCGGCAAACGCTCCACGACAAACGCTGCCTGATCTTCTGGTAGGCCGCTCCTGCCATACGCTCGAAGAAATCACCGATTGCGGCGCCGATTTCGTAACGTTTGGGCCGGTGTTCGAAAGTCCGGGGAAGGGAACGCCGGTTGGATTGACGCAGCTTCGCGCAGCGTGTTCGTTCGGTATGCCGGTTTATGCATTAGGCGGCATTTCCTGGGAGAATGCCGGCGAGTGTATAGATGCGGGAGCGGCAGGCATCGCCGGCATCAGGATGTTTCAAGAACAGGCTTGACGCTATATCGCTTGCGTCGAGGCGGCCTCTTTGAGTTCGGAATGCATCTCCTGCAAACTCCAGACGCGGACCGGGTCGCGGTGGCGTGACACAATTGCCTCGGCCGCGGCCCGCGCGCCGCTGATGGTCGTGATGCACGGAATACGATAGGTCACGGCATGGCGCCGGATCGTTTTCTCGTCGCTGAACGAGTGACCACCCGTCGTTGTATAGATGATCAGCTTCAGCGTACCGGCTTTCAGCAGGTCCACCGCGTGCGGACGACCCTCATTCACTTTGAACACAGTTTGCACCGGCAGATCGGCCGCTTTCAACGCCGCCGCCGTCCCCCGTGTTGCGAATAGATCGAATCCATACTCATGGAAGCGCTTCGCGATTTCCACCGCAGCCGGTTTATCTCGGTCGTTCACGCTTAGGAACAGCGCGCCTTCTTCCGGAATCGGCGTGCCCGCGGCAAGCTGCGCCTTTGCAAACGCTTCGCCGAAGCTTTCACCGACCCCCATCACTTCACCCGTGGACCGCATCTCCGGCCCCAGCGCCGGGTCGACTCCCGGAAACTTCGCGAACGGAAATACGGGGCTCTTGACAAAGAAGTTCGGAACCGGGAGCGTGCCATGTGTGATGCCGCCCGTCAGATACTCAAAATCCGAGAGCTTCTTTCCGAGCATAAGACCTACGGCGATCTTCGGAAGCGGCACGCCTGTTGCCTTGCTGACGAACGGAACCGTGCGCGAAGCGCGCGGATTCACTTCAAGCACATACACGGCCCCGTCTTTGATCGCATATTGCACGTTCATCAATCCGATGACGTTCAGCGAGCGCGCAAGCCGGGTGGTGTACTGCTCTATGGTTTGGAGGACTTCTTTGGAAAGCGAGAAGGACGGCAGCACGCAAGAGCTATCGCCCGAATGGACGCCGGCTTCTTCGATGTGCTCCATAATCCCGGCAATCAGCACCGCTTCGCCGTCGCACAACGCGTCTACGTCAACTTCCGTTGCGTCTTCGAGAAAACGATCGACGAGCACCGGGCGCGATTGAGAAAAAGTAACGGCTTCCTGCATATATCGCCGCACGGTTTCCTCGTTGTAAGCGATGACCATGGCCCGGCCGCCGAGCACGTAGCTGGGGCGCACGAGCACGGGGAACCCGAGATTTCGCGCGACATCGCAGGCTTCCTCCACGCTGGTCGCGGTACCGTGCGCGGGCGAGGGAATATCGAGATCGGCAAGCAACTTGCCGAATAGCTTGCGATCTTCGGCGAGGTCGATGTTTTCAGGGTCGGTTCCGATGATCGGCAGTCCGAGACTCTTCAGCGGCATTGCGAGATTCAGCGGCGTCTGTCCGCCAAACTGCACAATCAACCCATCGGCCTTCTCGACGTCGTAGATGTTCAGAACTTCTTCTTGCGTGAGCGGTTCGAAGTACAGGCGGTCGCTGGTGTCGTAGTCGGTCGAAACCGTCTCTGGATTACAGTTCACCATGATCGACTCGTAGCCGAATTCCTGCAACGCGAACGAGGCGTGGCAACAGCAATAATCGAATTCGATCCCTTGGCCGATCCGGTTAGGCCCGCTGCCGAGGATGATGACTTTCTTCCGGCCGGTTGGGGCGGCTTCGTCTTCCGACTCGTAACTCGAATACATGTACGGCGTGAAGCTTTCGAACTCCGCCGCGCACGTGTCCACGCGATTGAACACAGCCGTGACGCCGAGTTCCTTGCGGCGCTCGCGCACCTCCAGCGGCCTCGCGCCCAATAGATTCGCCATCTGCCGGTCGCCCAGACCATCCCGCTTGAACCTGCGGAATTCGCGAGCAGTCAATGAATCGAGCGCACGGCCCGTAAGGGACTGTTCCAGATCGCTCACTTCCTTCATTTGCTGAAGGAACCAGCGATCGATATTCGTCATCTCGTGGATTTGCTCAACCGAGTAGCCGGTTTCAAGCGCGAAGCGAATGTAATCGAGGCGCTCCGGGTTGGGCGTGATCAGGCGTTTGGGAATCAGTTCTTTGTCGAGATTCTTCGCATTATCGGACTTGCCGGTTTCGAGACTTCGCAATCCTTTGCCCAGCGCCTGTTTAAAGGTGCGGCCGATCGCCATCACTTCCCCGACCGACTTCATCTGTGTGCCGAGGACCGGTTCGGCGCCGGGAAATTTCTCGAACTGCCAGCGCGGGATCTTCACGACAACGTAATCGATGGTCGGCTCGAAGCAGGCGGGAGTTGCGCGCGTGATGTCGTTCTTGATTTCGTCCAGCCGGTAACCCACGGCGAGCTTCGCAGCGATCTTCGCAATCGGGAAACCTGTGGCTTTGGACGCTAGAGCGGAACTGCGGGATACGCGCGGGTTCATCTCCACGATGACCATGCGGCCGTTTTCCGGATTGATGGCAAATTGCACGTTCGAGCCGCCCGTATCCACGCCGATTTCATTTAGGCAGCGGATCGCGGCGTCGCGCATCATCTGGTATTCGCGGTCGGTCAACGTTTGCGCGGGAGCGACGGTGATGGAATCCCCCGTATGTACACCCATGGGATCGAAGTTTTCGATGGAACAGACGATGATGGCGTTGCCCGCGAGATCGCGCATCACCTCCAGTTCGAATTCTTTCCACCCGAGCACGCTCTCCTCGACCAGAACTTCATGCACCGGGGAAAGATCGATTCCGCGCTCCAGAATCTCTTCCAATTCTTCGCGGTTGTAGGCGATACCGCCGCCCGTCCCGCCCAATGTAAAGCTTGGACGCAGAATGATGGGATATCCCATACGGCTTGCGAACGCGATGCCGTCGCTGATGTTATTCACAAGCTGGGATTGGGTCATGTCCAAGCCGATCTTGCGCATCGCATCTTTGAACAGGAGGCGGTCTTCAGCCTTCTTGATGGCGTCGATTTTCGCTCCGATCAACTCGACGCCGTATTCTTCAAGCACGCCCGCTTCCGCCAGATCGACGGCGAGGTTCAGCGCGGTTTGCCCGCCCACGGTCGAGAGTAAGGCGTCGGGGCGTTCCTTGCGAATTACTTCCGTCGCGTGCGGAATGCTAAGAGGTTCGACGTAGGTGCGATCCGCAAGGTCCGGGTCCGTCATGATGGTCGCCGGATTCGAGTTGATCAGGATCACCTCGTATCCTTCGGCCCTCAGCGCCTTGCACGCTTGTGCGCCGGAATAATCGAACTCGCAGGCCTGGCCGATGACGATCGGCCCCGACCCGATGATCATGATGCGCTTCAAATCGGTTCGCTTCGGCATGCTAGTGAATCTTGTTTTCCTTCATACGCTCAATGAACTCGCGAAACAGGTAATGCGAGTCGTGCGGGCCGGGCGCCGCTTCGGGATGGTATTGCACACAGAACACCGGTTCCGATCGATGGCGCAGCCCTTCTACCGTTTGATCGTTCAAGTTGACGTGAGTGATTTCGATTTCCGAATCTTTGAGTGAATCCGGATCGACCGCGAATCCATGATTTTGAGAAGTGATTTCCACTTTGCCGGTCTGCCGGTTTAGCACGGGATGGTTCGCGCCGTGGTGGCCGAACTTTAGTTTGAACGTCTTGCCCCCGAACGCAAGCCCCAGAATCTGATGTCCAAGGCAGATGCCGAAGATATTGGTTTTGCCAATGAGCTTGCGAACCTCGGTGGCTTGCTGTTCGAGCGTCCCTGGGTCGCCCGGCCCGTTCGAGAGAAACACGCCGTCGGGCTTCATTGCGAGAATGTCTTTCGCCGTTGTATTGGCTGGAACAACGGTGACCCGCGAACCGAGATGCACCAGATGCCGCAGAATGTTGCGCTTGATCCCAAAATCGTAGGCGACCACATTCAGTGCGGGCTCTTCCCGCAACGCCCGTTTATCCGATGCGGAGACCGGCTCAATGCCTTCCGTCCACTCGTACGCCTCGACTGTCGAGACCTTTTCGATCAGGTTCAAGCCGGACATCGACGGCGAGCGCCGCGCGGCGTCGATCAACTCGGCAGTCTGTTTCGTGCCGCTCGAAATCACCCCACGCATGGCGCCACGATCGCGCAGATGGCGCACTAATTTGCGTGTGTCGACCTCGGCGATGACCGGAATATTGTATTTTGCGAGAAAATGTTCCGCGCGCTCTTCGGATCGCCAGTTGCTGGCTACCGGCGAAATCTCGCGAACGACAAGACCCTCAATATACGGACCACGCGCTTCGCTGTCGGCGGCATTCGCGCCGTAGTTTCCGATTTGCGGATAGGTCAATACGACAATTTGGCCAGTGTAGGACGGATCGGTGAAGATTTCCTGGTAACCCGTAATCGCCGTGTTGAATACCACTTCTCCAGTACGCTGTTCAGGCGCTCCTACGCCGACTCCCTCGAAGACCGTTCCGTCCTCCAGGGCGAGAACTGCTGTTTCCAACTCAACCCCTTTCCTGTCCTACCGATTCTAAATGCCGGAAATGCTTTCGTCCAACAGCCACACGGGTAGCGCGGCAGCCTCGGAACAGAGAGCGAAAACAGCCGGAACCGGCTAAACCGAACATCCATTGGGATGCTCGAACACACTGGTCCGGTTCTCGCCTTCTCGCTGATTTGAAATCCCATCTGCCGGCGTTAATAGTGATGGCCCACTCTGGACGGCGGGTATCGAACCCTCGTGGAGCCTCTAACAATTGTAGAACGTCTGGTTTACCGCCAGGCAGCGGCAGAACGGGAAGCAGGCGGCGCGGGCCGGATCGGGGCTGTCCAAAATGATGGCTTCGTGCGGCGAGGGTAGTTGGCCCCTACGACCAGGGCGGAGCGAAACACTCGAAGGGAAAGCGGCCTCGAAATCGCGGCGCAACTGATTTGGCGGCGTCCTGCTGATCACTCGCAAAATTCGCTTGGGTCTTCGTGTTTGCAATCGCGCCGCCCGCCGGATGCGCAGTGAGACGGTCCCTAAGAATGCAATGCCACTTACTTAAGGGCAAAAGCGAGCTAGGGGTGATAAAAGCGCAGAAACTGAGCCGGGAGCGTGAGCGACCAAGGACGAACCGCACCGTCCGCTTAGATCCGTTCAAGCTTCGCTGTTGGGTCGCTCACGCTCCCGGCTCAGAATCGGCATTTGCATCAATCGAAAACTATTTTGCTCTTACCTAAGTGGCATTGCCCTAAGAACGTGCCGCACGGTTCTTTCCGTGATGTGCTTCAGACATAGCGAGGGTTGAGCGGCAATATCGCTTGAATTACTTAGAAATTGAATGGAATTTATACGACTGTTCGCAAGCGTTCCAGAGCCTTATCCATATTTGGTTACTTACATTACGTACATTTAGCTACTTATATATAGCTTGAACATCAGTTATATCCGTGTTACTATCCGATCCAAACCGCCCAAAATAGGACGGTCGAGGAGTTTTTATGTCTGCCTCACAATCCGTTGTTGGTTTTGTCCCTGATGCTTTAGCAAAAGGCTTGCATGACGGGAAAGGTTTCGCACATGACGTATTGGAACTCCCGCTTGAAGCGGGGAAACAAGGTACGCACTTGCGTGTTCGGCGTAACGATATTCACGAAGTGCGAGTGGGTCCCTCCAAGGCTGGACACACGAGCCTGCAGCTCATCCTCAAACCAGAAGCGACCTATGAGCTAGTCGCGAAAGCTCCCAAAGAATCGGAATTACTAACTGCCATTCAGGATCCTGCGTTCCTCTACGGGCTGGGCCGCCTCCATTGGTTCGTTATCTATGCCGGTCCCATCTACCGGCAACAGAATGGCGCCTTTAAGCTTGTCGAGGAACAGACTAGTCGAAGTTAGCCGGCTTTGTAAGCGGTCTCTCGGGGCAGCCGCTCCAAACAACCAATGTGCGGCCACCGGCCATGAAGATATTACTGGTCCAGCCCCCATTAACGATGTCGCCGGAAGTGCATCCGCCGTTAGGCCTATGCGTGCTCGCTTCGCACCTCCGTCGCGCGGGACACGACCCTTCTCTTCTGGACCTCGATCTCGAGGAGAAGTCCCGTCCGGGCGAATACGTTCAAACATTTCGTGCAGCCGTGCGGGAACACAATCCCCGAGTCATCGGCTTCACTTCAATGTTCAACAACAGCCTGCATGCGGAGCGACTCATCCAAGCCGCCAAAGGCGTGGATGATGGGATTATTACCGTTGCAGGAGGATCTCACTTCGGCGCGCTTCCGCGAGAATGCCTCCGCCGTATACCCCAGCTCGATTTTGCGATTCGTGGAGAAGGCGAGGCATCGCTGACGGCGCTTCTTTTCTCGCTCGAAAGCAGTACACCCACGCAAGGGATACCCAGCCTCTGTTACCGATTGCCCGGGGGAATTCAGGAAAACCACGCAGCTTCACTGCTGGATCTCGACGGAGTGGAGCCAACCTGGAGCGGTCTCGAAACCATCCTTGACCTAAAACGCTACGCCGCCACCGTACCCTCCGATTCGCCTCGCAAGGCGATTTATATAGAAGCCGGCCGGGGATGTCCGTTTGCCTGCTCGTTCTGCGCGACAGCGCCGTTTTGGGAACGCCGCTACAGGGTGAAATCGATTGGCTGCATCGTCGACGAGATGCGTTATCTGTGCGAGGAATACGGATATGACACTTTCATGTTGGTGCATGACTTGCTTACTGCCGACCGCGATTTTGTCAGCGACTTCTGCGATGCCGTTTTTGACGCTCGCTTACCTGTGGAATGGACAGCGAACCATCGCGCGGACATCTCACTTGGCGCCTTGGCCGCTAAGATGCGCAGCGCCGGCTGTCTGAGCGTTTTCATGGGAATTGAAAGCGCGTCGAGCCGCATACAAAAGGAGATGCACAAGGGATTGACACATGGTCAAATTATGTCCACTGTACACTCCTTGCGGGACGTTGCCATCTCAAGCACTTGTTCTTTCATTATTGGCTTTCCATCCGAGACTGCCGTCGATGTCTCCGACACTCTCCACCTTGCCGGCAGGCTCAAGATGGCCGGCGCTGAACCTGTGCAGGTTCACCGCCTACGAAGGTGGCCTCCCGCTCCTCTCGCCGCGCTTGATCTAGAGGCATCGTTCGATCTGGAAGCTTTGCGTCTTGAATATCCATCCGAGACGATTCCTCAAGAAGACATCAAAACGATAGAAGCGGACCCGGCGTTTTTCATGGGATACTTTACGCCGGAGACGCAAGCTGGTTCATCGTTCCAGATGGCGCAACTGGAATTGCTATTTGCCAACCTGCTGGCCATTCTTCCCATAACCGCGGCAGCGCTGGCTTCGATCTATGGCGAACGGCTGGTGGCGGCCCACTGCGATGCGCTAATGGCGCAGGGCGCCATCTCGCGTGCGGATCTTTCTACCGCGTTGGGTGTCCGGGATACGCTGGCTCCCTATATTGCCGCCTGGGTCGCCCGCGATGACAGTCTGAAGGAGTGGCAACGAGTTCTTCTGCAAGGGATTCTCGCTTACGAACGGGCTCGCATCGGATTCATGGCCACGGCAGGCGACGAATCGCAGGCGACCATGGTTGCTTCCGGCAGCAACTGGACCGTCTTCCCAGCCGCCATTAATGTCGCCGAAATTCTGCGCAAGCTGGCTGACGGCCAGGAATTAACTCCCGACTTGTGCGCCGACGGATATATTGCCCTGAGCAGAAATGAAAATGGCGCGGTCCGCGGATTTAGTTTCGGTGGCGATTCCATGAGCCGCTTGCGGCAACGCGATCCGGAAATACTAAGCATTCTGGAAAGTACGATTTCGCAATAGAACCGCGAGCCAACGCCGGTACCGAGCCGCGACTGCAAGGAAGCGGATACTCTCGCGCACCGCTACGCTCGGATCTCTTCTATCGGCCTATATTCCGCACAATTTATCATTTTCACCTCGCACTCCCTCCGATGAGCGGCAACGCATCAGTGCAATCCGTCTCATTATGTATGCTAAAAGGTTAAGATTCCTTCATTGAATCTGGATCTATCTACTGTTTCTTAAATAACACAAATTGACTGATTCACCAGTGGTGGTGTGTGCATTTGAAAAGGAGAAAGCTATTGACGGTCGGAACCCTTGTCAACGAGAAGAATCCCTATGAGCTGGCCATGCAGAACTTTGAAATGGCCGCTGATGTATTAGGCTTGGAGGCCGATATTCGCGCCATGGTTCGCGCGCCGGAACGTGTGCTGGCGGTCACGGTGCCGGTCCGCATGGACAACGGAAAGGTCACCTGCTTTGAAGGGTACCGGGTCCAACACAACACCTCGCGCGGTCCCGCCAAAGGAGGAATTCGATTCCATCCGGGCGTGACGCTCGAAGAAGTGAAGGCGTTGGCAACCTGGATGACCTGGAAATGCGCCGTGATGGACATTCCGTTCGGTGGCGGTAAGGGCGGCGTCACGTGCAACCCCAAGGAGATGTCGATTACTGAAATTGAACATCTGACCCGCCGTTACACCAGCGCCATTCTGCCGATTATTGGGCCCGGCCAGGATATCCCCGCGCCCGACGTGTATACGAATTCGCAGATCATGGCGTGGATCATGGATACCTACAGCATGACCCGCGGCTACCTTGTGCCCGGCGTGGTGACTGGAAAGCCGATCTGTTTGGGTGGTTCTCTAGGCCGCAATGAAGCAACTGGCCGCGGTGTTTTTTACACAATTGAGAGCGCATGCCAGCACCTCAAATTGCCGCTGAAGGGCGCGAAGGTGACGGTGCAGGGCTTTGGCAATGCCGGTTCTGTTTCAGCCCATCTGCTGGACGGCGCCCAGGCGGATGTCGTCGCCGTGAGCGACTCGCGAGGGGCTATTTATAATAATCAGGGTTTGCATATTCCGAAGCTGATGCTGCACAAGGAGAAAACCGGTTCAGTGGTCGGTTTCTCCGGAGCGGAGGAGATTTCGCCGGAAGAGCTGCTGGCGCTCGAATGCGACATCCTGGTCCCGGCCGCTCTCGAGAACATCATTCATGGAGAGAATGCCCGCTCCGTGCGCACCAAGATTGTCGCGGAGGCTGCGAATGGCCCGCTTACGCCGGAAGCGGACGCCATCCTGGAAGACAAAGGCACTTTCGTCATCCCCGATATTCTCTGCAACGGAGGCGGCGTGACTGTTTCGTACTTCGAATGGGTGCAGAACGAGCAACATTTGCGGTGGGACCTGCACGAGGTGAACAGTCGCCTTGAGCGCATCATGAAAAACAGCTTCAGCGAAGTGCTCGAAACCAAGCTTCAGCGGAAGGTCTCGATGCGGACCGCGGCGAACGTAATTGGCATCGCGCGTGTTGTCGAAGCGAACAAGTCGCGCGGACTCTATCCATAAGATCCGGCGCCTTATGCTTCGTCTTGGCGTCTATCAACAGGTTGAGGCGGCGGACTGCAGACTGCTAGTTTCGACAATTCCAGAATCACGTTCGGGCCGGGACATGCTCGGCCCCTACAGGAGATTCGTGTCTGTTGTAGGAACGAGGCATGCTTCGTCCTGTAGCTTCGACGATTTTCATCGCCTTCGGTGTGCGAACCACAAATTTCACCTACCATGACGAGCGAACTATTGAAAACTAAGTGCTGCGTAGTCGGTGGCGGGCCCGCCGGAATGATGCTGGGCTATCTTCTGGCTCGGGCGGGAGTGGATGTTACGGTCATCGAGAAGCACAAGGACTTTTTTCGCGATTTTCGCGGCGACACCGTGCATCCCTCCACGCTGGAGCTGCTCTATGAACTCGGATTGCTGGACGAGTTCTTAAAGCTACCTCACCAGCAGTTGACCTCGGTTGGCGGCGTCGTGGGCGACTTCGCCTTCCAGGCAGCCAATTTCCGGCACGTGCCGGCCCACTGCAAATTTGTCGCGCTCATGCCGCAATGGGATTTTCTGAACTTTCTTTCGGAGCGGGCAAAGACGTTCCCCTCGTTTCAACTTCGGATGCAGCACGAAGCGACCGGCCTGACCTATGAACAAGGCAGGGTGAGCGGAGTCGAGGTGCAAACAACCGAAGGAGGCGCCCAGATCCGGGCCGATCTGGTGATTGGATGCGACGGCCGCCACTCGACGACACGGCGGGCCGCACAGTTGGAAGTGCTGGAGTTCGGTGTTCCTATCGATGTGCTCTGGTTCCGCATCGGCCGCAGCACGGGCGACCCTGAACAGCTACTCGGGAATATCAATTACGGCAAGGCGCTGATTCTTATCAATCGGGGCGACTATTTCCAGGCAGGATTAATTGTTCCGAAGGGCTCCTTTGAAGAAATAAGACGTAAAGGGCTCGATGCTTTCCGGACGGGCATTCTCCAAAATGCGCCCTTTCTCGACGGCCGTGTGCAGGCGCTCGACGATTGGGAGCAGATCAAGCTGTTATCGGTCCAAATTAACCGTCTCCGGCAATGGAGCCGGCCGGGTCTACTGTGCATTGGCGATGCGGCGCATGCGATGTCGCCGGCCGGAGGAGTCGGCATCAATCTCGCTATTCAGGACGCCGTGGCCACCGCCAATCTTCTTGCCCGTCCGCTTCGCGAAGGGCGCGTGACAGAGGCGCTTCTTGGACACGTGCAGCACAGGCGGGAGTTCCCCACTCGTGTCACTCAGGCGATTCAAGCCAATGCACATAAGGGATTCGAACAGGTGTTCCGGAATCCAGGACCGTTGAAGGCGCCGTGGCAATTGAAAGTCGCGGTGCGCGTGCCGGGTGTGCAGCGGCTTGTCGCGAGAGTGGTGGGCGTGGGGGTACGCCCCGAACACATTCAAGGCGCAAGAAGGCGACCGGGCCTTAATACATGTTGCGCAAAGGCCGTTGCGGCCTGCGCCGGAATCGCAGCCGCCGTCGCCGTGTTCTCCGCAAGTTGCCGCCGCGCGCGGTTGAACTAACAAACTCTCACATCGCCGTGGCGCACGATCCATCGTGCTGGTGGGCAGTTCGCTGCCCGCCGGCTCCGGGAAGCGCCCTACGCCCCAAATGAAGAGCGGCGGCTAACGCCGGCCCCAGCGCGCTGAAGCGCGCGTCACTTCGGCGTGACAGTTGGACGTTACCCTGCCAGCTCGCTCGGGTGGCGCAGGCTACGACCGCTCGGATTGCGGAGCGTTGCTGAAGGCGGCCTTCAGTTCGCGGGCCGCTTGGCACATCGCTGCCCCTGGCAGTCTGCACACGCCCCCCTCGAAAGACTCGGCGCTTCGTCTTTTGTCTTGCCGTCAATCTCGCGGCGCAGCCCCGAAGGCTCTCGAACGCAAAAAAAGGCGGCCCAAACACCGGGCCGCCTGAAAAACTGCGGAAACGTCAACCTAATTCAAACTTCAAAACCGGATCGGACATGCCCCGGTCCCACAAACATCTAGCTTGTAGGGGCGAGGCATGCCTCGCCCGCTAAAACTGCAAACGTAAGCCAAAGCGGATTTGGCGCTCCCCCGAACTGCCGAGAATTCTCATGAAGTTCGGCGAGCTAGAATCTACGTTCGGATTATTCAGATGGACGGAGTTTGGCATGTTGTACCATTCCGAGCGGAACTGCAGGTTCATTCGTTCCTTGATGGGGAACGTACGGGCCAGCGTCAGATCCGTATTGAAAACGCCGGGGCCGCGAAGCGTATTGCGCCCGCTCGATCCGAAGCGTTGGTCGGTGATGGTTTTATACGCGGTTGGATCGAACCACCATCCGCCAGGGCCGGCCTGCGCAAGCTTCTCGACATTCGAGTTCACCTGGTCCGCCGTCTGCGTATTGTTGGGAGCGTTCAAGGAATCGCCGGGAGCGGTTACAGTCATTGGCGTGCCGGTATAGGCGGCCATGACGCCGTCAACCTCCCAATTACCCACGATGTGGGACAGAATGCCGCTGTTGATATACGGCTTGTCCTTGCCGAAGGGCAGATTGTAGACCCACCCCATCTGGAAAACGTGGGTACGGTCGTAGCCCGCCGGCGCGCGGTTGCGGTTGAATACCGGGGCCCAGTTCCAACCTACGGCGGCCCAGCCATCGTCATCGGTCATGTTGATGGCCTTCGACCAGGTGTAGGCGCCCTGGAGCATAAGGCCGTTTGAGAACTGCCGACGAATTGAGGTCTGCAGTGAGTGATAGTTGGCGCTTAAGTAGCCATCCCACATGTTGGTCGGCTGCGTGCGGCCGAACTTGGCGGCATACGGAAGCCCGGCTGTGCCGGAACCGGGGTAACCGGCATTGATGTCGCGGTCGGCAAACTGGTGGACCGTCTGTGTGCCGACGTAAGCGATCGAAGCCAGCACGTTCGACGGAAGCTGCCGCTCGACGGTGAAGTTCCAGCTCTGCGTGTAGCCGCGGTGGAGTTCCCCAGGGTATGGGGAACGTTCACTGGCGGCGGCCGGCAGTTCCGCAATGCCCGTTGAAAGGTCGGGGCCAAATACGGGAGGCATGCCGGTTGCCAGGTTCAACGGGGAGCCATTGCTGTCCACCGCTTGTACGAAGCCGTTCGGAGCCGGGAAGGCGAAGTTGACGGTCAGCGGGTAGAAGCCGCGCAGCGGACGCGAAAGCGGCAGCGGATCGTAATTGATGCCATAGCCGGAGCGCATCACGGTTTTTTCATCGAGACGGTAAGCGAATCCGAAACGCGGCGCGAACAGCAGCTTGCTGGTCGTCACCCCGACGTTATTCGGTACGTCGCCGCGGCCGCCCAAATAGACAAGATTTGTATCGGGATCCAGCCGCTCAATGCCTTTGCCGTGCGCGCGGGTCATCAGCGGGTAGTATTCGTACCGCAATCCGTAAGAAAGGGTTAGCTTGGGAGTTATCTGCCAGCGGTCCTGCCCGTAAAAGCCGAAGCGCCATTCACGCGGCGTCATCAGGATGTACTGCAGGCTTTTCTGCATGTTGTTTGGGTCGCCGAGCAGGAAAGCCGCGTAGGCGTTGTACTGGCTGGAAGAAGCCCCGCCATTTAGCGCGGTCATGCCTCCGGTGAAGCTGATATCGCCCCGAGGGCCGGCTCCCAGTTCAGGTTGCCAGTGGCTCATGCGGTAGAGAACGCCGTCAAATCCGAAGCGGATCTCATGCGAGCTCTTCACCCAAGTGAAGTTGTGGCTCATGGTGAAGTTCTCTTCCGTGCGGAACGCCGGTATCCAGCCTGCGTAGCCAAGGCTCGTCATCCCGCTGATATCGAAGTTGGGGAAGCCGCTTTGGCGAAGTTCAGGGCCGTTGAGGCCCGGAATGCCGAGTTGTTCGCCATAATTTGTTCCAAACGATTCGGTGGGAAGAACGGATTGATCCTGCCGCTGATAACCGAAAACGTTATCCATCAGGAACGTCGGCGAGAAAGCGTAAGTGTGTCCGATCGAGGCGATGTGAATTTTAGTGTCGCTAGTGGCCGGGTCCGCGCCGGGCGCCGGACCGCCGGCCACGCCGAAGATCGGCGTTCCGCTCACTGTGTCCCAGTTCTTTCCATAGTGGCCCCAGAAGGTTTCCTTCTCGCCGCGGTTGTAGTTGAGCTTTACGTCCGCATAATCGCGATTGAACGCGGGAACCCCTTGCGCGAAATAGTTGCTGGAGGTGCCGGGGAGGTTCGGGAGGGGGAAATACGATTGTATTTTTGCCGCTTGCGGCGAAATCCTCGAAGCGGGAATTTTATTGTCTGGGAATCTCGTCCGGCCGGTTCCATCGGCGTTGCCGGTGGTCGGATCGAAGATGATGTTTTTCAGAGGATTGTTCGGGTCGAGATTAGCGTAGGCGCTGAAATCGCCGTTTCGCTGATCGGCCGTCGGGACGGTATATCGTCCGCTCGAACCTTGCCGCTGCCGCGTGGCGTCGTAGCTGACGAAGAAGAACAACTTGTTCTTCAGAATGGGGCCGCCGAACGTGCCGCCGTAGTTGTTATAGATGCTCAGCGGCTTGTCCACTCCCTCTGCCTGGAAGAAATTGCGGGCTTTCAGATGCTGATTGTCATGAAATTCGAAAGCGCTCCCGTGAAATTCGTTGGTGCCCGATTTCGTGACGACCGTAATCGCCGCGCCACCCGCGAACCCTTGCTGGGCATCGCCGGCTGAGGTCGTGACGTTGACGTTATCCACCATTTCCGCCGGCATTACGTACCCCGTATGGTGCGGCAGCCAAAGATTCACGCTCGAAGCGCCGTCGATACGCGTCACATTATTGTTATCATTCGTGCCGTTGATATGCGTCGCGAGCGAGCGATTCGGCGTATCGGTGACTGAATTCTGGAAGGCCGCGGGCGTTGCGCCCGGCACCAGATTGATCAAGCTCTGGTAGTTCCGGTAGGCCGGCAGCGGCATGTTTGTAATTGCCTTGTTTGTGATCTCGGTGTGGGTATCCGCTTTGTCCGTCTGCAACTGCACGGCCTGAGCGGACACCGATACCTGTTCGCTCATGTTGCCCACTTCCAGCCTGATGTCGATGCGTCCGACGATGTTCGGGCTGACCGTAATGCCAGTCTGCTCCATTGCACGGAAGCCGCTGGCGGTTATTCGCAGGTTGTATGTGCCCGGCGCCAGATTCAAAAGCGAGTAGCGGCCCTGAGAGTCGGACTTAGCGGCCGTTTGCTGCGTCGTCCCCTGGTTTGTAATGGTAATATCCGCGCCGGGGACAACGGCCCCTGACGGATCTTCAATCGTTCCGGTTATGGATCCGTACAGCACCTGTGAAAGCGCTGGCCGGTAATTCCCTGAAAGTAGAAGCAGTATCGTCGCCGCAAACGCGGCGCACGCCGTTCTTTTCATGTGTTATTCACCCCTGTGATCCTTCGGTCAAAATTCTGCCGTGCCGCTTTAAAGGCGGTTCGGATTGTAATCGGAGAATCTGTCCGCTATCTACGCGTCGCGCACACTACGCGTACACCCGTCCCCCGGGCACACTTCATTGTGCGAATCGAGTTACGCAACCCAGCGAACAATCAACCCCAAGCTGATTCCCAACACACACCCAATCCTGCAACTTCACGGATTGAGCTAGATTTACAAAAGTTTACATTGGTTTCGTTTACCTGTCAAAACATTTCATTTTTAGGTTGTGGCGTCTTTTCGATTGCGCCGGGTAGGCGTCGAACAGATGACGTTATTGCGTACGCGTGTTCTCGTTTTATCGGTTACGCGAAGATAGAGGGGAATGCTTAGAGCTGGAATTGTGGGCCTTCCCAATGTAGGGAAAAGTACGCTATTTAACGCCGTCACGCAGACCCGAAAGGCGCTCGCGGCCAATTACCGTTTCTGTACAATCGAACCCAATACGGGCGTAGTCACCGTGCCGGACGAACGCCTCGACGTGCTCGCCTCCGTGAGTAAGTCGGCGAAGATCATCCCGGCTGTGTTCGAATTTGTCGATATCGCTGGACTCGTGAAAGGCGCAAGCACCGGCGAAGGGCTCGGGAACCAGTTCCTGGGCCATATTCGTGAGGTAGACGCGATTATTCAGGTGGTTCGCTGCTTTGAGAACTCGAATATCGAGCATGTGATGGATACGGTCGATCCCGTTCGCGACATCGAAGTGGTCAATACGGAACTGGTGCTTGCCGATCTGGAATCGGTAGAAAAGCGCAAAAGTAGAGTTCAGAAGGCGGCGAAGAGCGGAGATAAGAAATCGCTCGCCGAACTGGCGCTTCTGGAGAAATTGGAGGCGCATCTGAACGAAGGCCGGACAATCGTCACGATGGAGCTAAGTCCGGAGGAAAAGGCCATGGTGCGGCTGTTTTTCCTGCTGACCGCAAAGCCCACATTGTTTGCCTGCAATGTCGGTGAAGACGATCTCGCGCACGCGGACGAAAACAAGTTTGTGAGGCAGGTTCGCGATTACGTCGGCAAGCACCACGATACGGGTGCGGTTATCGTATCGGCCGAGATCGAGTCGGAATTGGTGATGCTTTCACCGGAAGAACGCGCCGAATATCTTGCCGGACTGGGTGTAACGGAGACGGGTGTTAGCAATTTGATTCGCGAAGCGTATCAACTCCTTGGCTTACGAACGTATTTGACAACCGGCGAGAAGGAAACGCGAGCCTGGACGATTCACGCCGGCGACAAGGCCCCGCAAGCGGCTGGCGTGATTCACACCGATTTTGAGAAGAGCTTTATCTCCGCCGAGGTCGTCTCGTATGACGACCTGGTTGCCGCTGGATCGTTCGCGAGGGCGCGCGAACTGGGCAAGCTGCGGACCGAGGGCAAGGAATACGTCATGCAGGACGGCGATGTAGTTGAGTTTAAAACCTTTCTCTGAGGATAGGACTCCGGTTCACCGGGAGGATTGCGCGAAACCCGGTCCGGCGTTACAGTGATTACCGAGGAGGCGCACTATGCGCGCAATCTGGATACTTCTCCTCTCGGTTTCATTGGCAGGCACGTGTGCCGCCCAGCGCGGCGGCCGCGGCGGCGGTTCTCACGGAGGTTTCCGCAGCGGCGGTTTTCATTCCGGGTCGGCCAGCCACGGCTTTGGCTCCGGAGCTTATCGCGGGTCATTCAGTCGCGGGTACTCCGGTTATGGAAATCGCGGCTTCTACGGACGCAACTACGGCTATCGCAGCTATGGTTCTCGTGGATATGGATACCGAGGCCGCGGCTCTCGCGGTTACGGGTATTACGGACGCGGCTATGGATTTCGTGGGCGCGGCTACGGCGGATGGGGATACTATCGCGGCGGCTGGGCCTATCCGTGGTACGGATTCGGCGCCGGCTTTGGCTTCGGCTACGATCCCTACCTGTACGCCTATCCGTGCTACCCTCCGTATCCGTATTACGCGCCGTATCCATACGGCTGGTACGGCTATTCGTATCCGTCCGATCCACCGCCGCAGTATTACCAATATTCCGATCCGCCATCGCCTACTTCGCGGAATATTCAGCCTACGTCGTCAGACCGCTATTTGAACGACGGACAGTGGCACAAATTTAGCGCCGCGGGCAACTGAGCGGGCAACTGAAGCGTTACCAGCCCCGGCTGTTCCTGAGCACCTCCGGACTGTCAATACGGTGTAAGGTGGAAATTCTGCGCCGCAGGTTCGCAAGCAGGCAGTTTGTTTTCGCAGGAGCGCCATGGGCTCCGTAGAATGCAAAAGCCCGGCTAGCGGGCCGGGCCTTGCAAATCTCCTTCTGCGGGCAGAAAGGAGACTCCTTATGAGTGTCCTGATCCTGATTGTACTCCTGATTGTTATCAGGAACCGGCAGATCCGGCTGAAGATCGAAATCGATCTCTAGTCAGATCTGAGGGAGTTGGTTGCGCCACAACCGACTCCCTTCAGGGGCATCATACCAGAAATTTCAAACGCGGAAGCCCCTCAAACGGAGCCCCTTCCCCCGGATTCCGAAGCTGTCCGCGCCGTCCGGCACTCCTCACATGTGCAGATTTCCCGCAAATGATCGAACGAGTAAATGCCTGTGTTATGCCCGTCGTTCCAGTAGACTCGCACCGCGTAGCGCCCTACCTGTTCCACCGAATTCATCTTCAACTTTGGCTTGTACATCTGGAAAGGGCTGGGCGTTCCATAGCTCGATCGCTGCGGCTCCGTGCCATGCGCGCCGGTACACGTTGCGCAGGGACACTCGTCGCGCAGGTATTCGAGTGAATATTCGCTATGGTGACCATCCTTCCAGTCGACTTTGATTCCCGTCGATTTCGAGATCGCCACGCGCTCCGGCTCCGTTGCCGCGCTCGTTCGAAATTCTTTCCGCATAGTTTACGGTGCGTGCTGCACGCGCTGGATATCGCGAACGCCCGGGATGCGCCGGAAGGCGGTAATCACCCGGTCCAACTGTTTCTTGTCGCGCACTTCCATCGTAATGTCCACAATGGCGGCTTCGTCCTGACGGCTCGTGTCGCCCCGTGCCTCCAGACTGCGAATATTGCTTGATTCGGTGTTCAGGATAGAGGTCACCTGGTTCAGGATGCCCGGCCTGTCATCCGTATAAATGATCACCTTTACGGGCAATGGCTCAGAGGCGCTCCGAACCCATTCCACGTCGATTTTGCGCTCCACCTCATACATCAGGTTTTGCACGTTTGGACATTGAACCGAGTGCACCGCCACGCCCTTGCCGCGAGTGATGTAACCGACGATAGGCTCGCCCCGGATCGGATTACAGCATTTGGCCCGGTAAACCATCACCTGGTCGATGCCGGTAACGGAAATGGCCAAGTCGCCGTCGCCGAGCGCCGCGCCGCGCCGACCCGGCGTTGGCTTCGCGGGAGGCTCGGGCGGCGTAGCCGGTTCTTCGACGGTCTCTCCAGGCGCTACCTTCTGGAGCACCTGACGCGCCGAGAAACGGCCGAAGCCCAGTGCCGCGTACAAATCTTCCGCTTTGCTAACGCCGTATTCGGTGGCTACGCTTTCAATATCGTCTTTAGAAATACGGCTGAGATGCACACCCAGGCGGCGTGCTTCTTTTTCGAGCGATTTCTGCCCAATTTCAACTGCTTTGGCCCGCTCCACCGCATTGATCACGTGCTTGATCCGGTTGCGGGCACGGGGCGTTTTCACAAGCCCCAGCCAATCTTTGCTCGGCTGGTGCCCCGGCTGCGTCAGAATTTCGACGACATCGCCATTCTTCAGCGCATAGCGCAACGGCCGGATGGCGCCGTTGACCCTCGCGCCCACGCATGTAGTGCCGACATCGGAGTGGATGGCGTAAGCAAAGTCGATCGGGGTCGCGTCCCGCGGCAACACAATCACGCGACCGCGCGGAGTAAACGTGTAAACCTCTTCCGGGTACAAATCCACTTTCAAAGTGGACATGAACTCGCTTGGATCGCGCATCTCGCGCTGCCATTCGACAAGCTGGCGAAGCCACGCAATACGCTGATCGTCGATGCCCGACCCCTTGCGGCCCTCTTTATATTTCCAGTGCGCCGCGATGCCTTCCTCGGCGATCCGGTGCATTGCTTCGGTGCGAATTTGCACCTCGAATGCCATGCCGCCGGGGCCGATCACGGATGTATGCAGCGATTGATAAAGATTCGGCCGCGGAATCGCGATGAAGTCTTTGATGCGGCCCGGAATCGGATGCCATTCGTTATGGATAACTCCCAGAGCGGCATAGCAGTTCTTCACGGAATCCGTAACGATCCGGATCGCGAGAAGGTCGTAAACCTGGTCCAACCGGATTTTTTGACGCTTCAGCTTGAGATAAACCGAGTACGCTCTTTTGACGCGGCCATCGACGCGCGCCGGGATGTTTTCACGCGCGAGTTTCTGCTCGATCGCGGTCTTGATCTTTTTGAGATACTCTTCGTTCTGCTCGCGCTTGGCGTCGATTTCGCGGATCAATTCAGCGGACGCCTCGGGTTCGAGCACCTGGAAAGCGCGGTCTTCGAGCTCGCCTCGAATCTTCCCCATGCCGAGCCGGTGAGCGATCGGAGCGTAGATGTCGATCGTTTCCTGCGCGATCCGTTCCTGCCGTTCCCGGGATAGCGAGCGGATCGTGCGCATGTTATGCAGCCGGTCCGCGAGCTTTACAATCACCACGCGGATATCGCTGGTCATTGCCAGCAGCATCTTCCGCAGGCTCTCGGCTTGCCGGTCCTCCCGATTCGCGAGATCGATCTTGGTCAGTTTCGTTACGCCGTCCACGCACCGCGCGACATCCTCGCCGAAGTTTGTCTCTATTTCGCTGAGCTTAGTGTCGGTATCTTCAATGATGTCGTGCAGAAGCCCGGTTTGCAGGCAGACCAGGTCCATCTGCATATCCACCAGGACGTTGGTTACGGCCAGCGGATGCATCATGTACGGCTCGCCGGAATCCCGTTTCTGTTCCTTGTGGCGCTCCGCCGCAAAGCGAAAAGCGCGTTCCAGCGCCGAAATATCTTCGTTCGGCCGCATGGTCCGCACCTTTTCCTCGAGTTGTTTGTACATCTCCTCGACGGGCGGCAGGGCCGAAACAAGAGTCGACATGAATGCTTAGTTTCAGGTTAGAACATGCGCAACACGGCTCTGAATCAAGGCAATCTGGAAACGGAGCTGCGCACGCCAGTGTGCGCGTTGCCCGATTGTCGAAAGGCCGTCTGCTTGCCAACGCAATGCGGCTCTGAATCAACACAACCTGGGGTTGCCGTTACGGCTGCCGGATGCAAAATGCGGGCGATAGCGGCGGATGAAATTTCGGCGCGGCCGCCGGATGCTTTCCCATTACCGCCAACATGTGCGTCGGCTTGATATTGCCGGCGAGCATCTCGGCCTCGTCCCGCGCGTGTACGCGATCGATGAAGTTTCTGTCCCATTCACGCTCTGCGTTAAAGTTGTGCCCGAAGCCGCGATCCACAAATGGATCGATTACGTTGCCGAAAGCAATAAAAAGATGAAAGTGGAAGCGATCGACCAGCAGCGGCAGTATGTCTTGCGCTCGAATCCCTTCGAATCCCTGGGTGGAGCAATCCCAGTTCTCATACAACTCTTCGTGCCGCTTCAACTGTTGATTGAACCGGTACGATTCCGGCAGCTCCTGCCAGAACTCGTGAACAATCTCAAGTGCTTCGGGCCAGCGCAGGTGGCCGTTGCGGCCGATCATATCCGATGTAATGAAGATGCCGTCGTCGCGCAGCCCGCCTGCAATTGAAGTAAACAAGCCTTCGAGATTAAGCACATGGTGCAGAGATTGATGAGCAATCACTATGTCATAACAATCGCGCGGATGCCACTCATTGAAATCGCTCTTGCTAAATGTAACGTGCGAAGTCAAGTCGCGCTGCTTCGCGTCCTCGTATCCGCGATCGAGCATCGCCTGATTCAGATCGAGGCATTCGATTTCGAAATTGGAAATCGACCGGTCCCGCAACTTAGAGGCGAGATTCACCTCCATGTCGCAATTGCCCGAGCCGAGGCTGACGATTTGGACACGGTCCGGCGACAACCGGCACTTTTCTTCCACCTGAACCCGAAAAAAATCGTACGGATCGGAAAACCCGAACGCTTCCAGCTTGGGACGCACGTAGCGGTTCGACCAATAGTGGAAAATGGCGGGTAGGTCATGGACTTTGAAGCAGTTTTGGAAAACTGCTTCTTCGTTCGCTAGCCGCGCTTCGTACTCGGGAATGACCGGCATTTGAGGCGGCAGAGAGGACTCCGGAGCGCTTCGAAGAGATGTCCAGACGCGTGAGAACAGACCCATTAAATACCATTTCAGGATAGCGCGGGCACGGTGGACCAATGGGCAGGGGGATTTCGGCGAACGCTTTAAGCTATTTAAAAGCCGCGCCGTATCGTAGCAGCTACTGAATGGTTGAAATGCTTAGGTTAGGCGGCGGAGTGGCCAAGCCAGCGGAGTAGAGCGGCGAATACTAAGTCGAAACTGGGCCGCAAGAGCATCCCAGGCAAGGTAAACTTGATTGGCAATGCCCCAATTCACCTGCAACATTTGTGGCGCGGCGTGCAGCGTTGAATACCCCTTGTCCCACCTGCCGCGGGAACAGCCGACCTGCTCTTGCGGCTCAACGGTGCGCTTCCGGTGGATCGTTCATGCGTTATCGGTCGAGTTATTTGGCGAGAGTCTGCCGCTGTCGGCTTTCCCCGAAATGCGACAGATTAAGGGCATCGGAATGAGCGATTGCCTCGCGATTGCCGAGCCGCTCCACCGCGACAAATTCGATTACGAGAACACGTTCTACCATCGGGAACCGCGGCTGGACATCATGGACGAGAACTCAGGAGCGTCTGAGTCTTACGATTTCATTGTTTCGAGCGAGGTATTCGAGCACGTTCCTCCGCCCGCCCAACTGGCGTTCAATAATCTGTTTCGCCTGCTGAAGCCCCGCGGATTCGCTGTTTTCAGCGTGCCTTGGATTCCCGATGGTCATACGAAAGAGCATTTCCCACTTCTTCATGATTGGGGTATTGCAAATCTCCGAAGCGGTCCCGTCCTGGTCAACCGAATGGCGAATGGCGAACTGCAGATCATAGAGGAAAATCTTGTGTTTCATGGTGGACCGGGCGAAACCCTCGAAATGAGAGTGTATGCAAAAGACGACTTGGAGGAGCACTTTCGAACGGCGGGATTCCAGGATATAGAAGTCGCCGAGATGGAAACGAATCTCGAATTTGGAATCTGTTGGCTGCCTTGGTCTCGCGGGTTTGTGGTCCGGAAATCACATAGGACAGGACCGCTGGTTTCTGCCCAAGAGAGAGAAACGGCGGAAGCCGCGGCCCGCTTGCGCAAAGCGGACAGCGAGCAAACCCCGGCGCTTACCGGAGCAGGGAATCGATAAGCCCGGACGGAACCGGCCAGCGGCCGCGCGCCTGGTTGCCCGCCTGGCTGAAGGTCCCTCCCGCCAACATTTCCGCTAGTCCGCTGGGGGGCGCATTTTGCTTGTCCTGTTTGGCCAATGCCTTCAGGAATCCCGTCACTTGCGTAAGCTGAGTTTCGAGTTGGTGCGCTTTCTGCGGCGACGCGCATTGCGCTTCCAAATGCAGGGTAAAGTTCAGTTTTCCGCCGGATGCTGGCTCGCCGCTGATCCCCAACGTCACCTGATTCGCCGCCGAGACTACTCTGGCAAAGATCTGTCCTCCCGACGGAAGCGAATCCGGATTTTCCAATATTCGCCGGGGCAGCGATAACCACACCGGGTAGTCGGGAACAGCCGGCGCCGGCGTACCTCGCCGCGGCAGCACGGAATACGCCGCCGAGGCATCTCTGCTGATAGCCAGACCCATGACATCGGACCGAACTGGCAGAAATGATAACCGACGTCCCGACGCGCCACCGGGAACCTGACAGTAACTCTGGTGGCAGGACCCGCCGTGCCGGGTCGCGTACTCGTTGAGCCGCGCCCAATCGAATCGCCCCCTGAGCGCCGCGAACAATTGGTCCGGCGCGGACGCGATCGCGACTGCGTCCAGGTCGTGTTCGTAATCGAAACCTGTTTCTTTTACAAAGTCGCGGTATTCCGGGTCTTCAAGTGCTTTCGATCCGTCGAGGCGGGTCAGAAGATCGGCGCGGCGCAGGGTGTCGATATCGGCGTAGGCGACCACGGCATCGGATCGGGGCAATAGCGAAACTAGTTCGGTTGGAGTTCGATACGCAGGACGGAAATAGTAGTAGCCTGCAAATATGATGCCCGCGACGAGCAGGACAGCGGCAGCGGCGAGCCAGGCTTTTTTGGGTTTCGACACGAGGGTTTCTACCTAGCCTGCCATACCGCCCGGTTCGACGTAAGCTGTGGCGTATGTACTTCTGATCGCAAAGCTTACGTTTCATACTGCACCTTGTCCGGCGCGTGCAACGTTGAAGATCGGCTGCTTGGCCTGCCGGCCTCCTTGGCCCTTGAGAATAGCATTCTGTTCCAACGGTTCGTATAGGCAGCGCCGGACATTGTCGTAGCGGTGTTTTTTCAGCCGCCCTTCTCTCGCCCAAGCGTTAATTGTGGTAGTCGTCACGCCGTGCCGTACGCTCATCTCTTTGGCGGTGAGCAGTCCTTTAGCCCGCAGTCGGCTATAGCGGCATTTCAGATTGAAAGCCTGTCGGATATGTGCAATCTTCTTCAGGTTGAACGGCTCATCCTGCCAGGTCTTCCTTCCTTGTCGATTCAGAACTTCCGCCACCTCGCGATCGCAGTGATGGTCCAGCAGTGCATCGATCTCGGCAACCACCTCCGGCCTCGTCTTTCGAATCTGCGCGATTGGTAAGGGCTTGGTAAGGGTGAGGCTACGCGTGGCCCCGCCGCGGAGACGCACGTGGGCCTGTATCATTTCTCCGTTGATTAGCGTTACATCTTCAATCAGTAGACGCAGAATACGTTTTCGCTCGCGGGGTTCGACGCACGGATCATTCCAGACTCGTGGAAAATCGGTTGCCAGAGAGAGCAGTTGCTTCCGGGTTTCAGTGTCAATCAACAGGCGCTGCTTTTGTGTCTGTTGCTCATACTGTTGCTGCGCCTCCGCCAGGATACGGAGTTTGTTATTCCACTCCGCTTCCAGGCTATCAGCGACGAGGCGGCGGTCCGGATCGACGTTCATGTAACGACGTCGGGCGAGTTCAGCCTCGTACTGTGCTCGCTCAACATGCTTTCGCCGCAAGCCATCGGTTTCGGTCACACGCGCCTCTACCTCCTGTTGGACTGCCAGGGCGACCTGTAGGGTCATCGGCTGCATCAGTTCCAGTAAGAGATTACTCATCGCCTGATCGACCACGCTGCCCGGCACGCGCTGGCAGACCTTCTCCGCCCTCCGTATGGCGGCCTCCTGACACACATACGTAGGAGCCATTTGATGGTACGCAATGTTGTAGTGGATGCTCATTCGCTCTCCGCAAACCCCACAGATGACACGGCCCTGCAGAAGCGCTGGCCCTTCGCGGGCCGGCCCGGCTTTCCGTGTTACTCCAAACCCCAGCGCGTTTTCAGCGAGGCGCTTTTGATTCGTCTCGAACTGCTCCCAGCTGATGTAGCCGACATGAACATCCGGAATCACAAACTGCCATTCCGCCCGTGGAACCTTAATCGTGCTGTGCCTGCCGTCTGGCAAAAGGCGAGTGCGGACGCGGCCATAGACGAATGTGCCAGCGTAGCGAGGGTTGTGCAGCACTTGAAGGATTCGAGAGTGCGCCGCTCGCACCCAATGCAGTTCACCCTTATTCAGTCCTTTGCGAATGCGCCGAGGGAACCGGAGACTTTGCTCGTGGAACAGCTTCGCGGTTTGCATCGCCGACCCGGTCCGGTCGAACGTCTCGAAGACCAGGCGCATCGCAGCTTGTACTTCGGCGTCTGGATCGAGGATCAGAATACCGTCATCCCGATAAACCAGACCGACGGGCGGTCGCATCTCGAGCTCGCCACGCCGGGCTTTGTTGATCATTCCGCCTCGCATTCTCGCCTTGAGAAAATGAAGTTCCGCTTCCGACATAGTCCCTTTCAAACCAAGAAGGAGCCTGTCATTGAAGTTAGCCGGGTCATAGATTCCATCTTCGTCGAGAATGAGTGCTCCTGCGAGAGAACATAACTCGATCAGTCGGTGCCAGTCGGCGGAGTTCCGGGCCAACCGCGATACCTCCAGCCCCATTACAAGGCCCGCCTTGCCGAGGGCGACCTCACTAACCAACTTCTGAAACCCATCCCGGCCTGCTGATTGTGAACCTGATTTACCGAGATCGCAGTCGAGCACGTGGATGCGTTCGAGCGGCCAACCCAGCGCCACGGCGCGATCACGCAAGGCATACTGACGTTGCGTGCTTTCCGTATTCTCTACGACCTGACGCGGTGTGGACTGTCGAATGTAGAGATAGGCGTCGTGTTCCAGATGTTGCTGAGTAACTTTCAGTTCAGGCATGCAGAAAACCCTCCAGTCGCGCGCTGAGAATCAACCCTGCTACCAGGCGGACGAGTTCCACTCCAAATGAGTCGAGGGCTGGCGCTTCAGCCCCGGATGAAACATGCATTGGGGTGGACGTGCCGATACTGCCGCGCATCTGAGCTGAGCCCACGTTGCCAAGCCACAGCGCATGAGAACGCCGCGACCTTCCAGATGCTCTCCCCGTCCATCCGGTTGGACCGATTGTCGGCGAAGAGCCTCGTAGGCCTCCACGGCTCCATCCGGCATCGAGGATGTTACGCCGGATTGCGCGGTTTTTTTTTGCTCGCCAACGCACGTTCCAGGCTGCGGCGGTGAACCGCGATTCCGAACTTCTCCTGAACGGCTTGGACGCAAGCGACAGTCGTCAATCCAGGATCGGCAGTTCTCAAGCCGCGCACGTACTCGGTAACGTCGGCCGAAAGTTTGTGCCGTTCTTTGGGCCCACGGTGCTTGGGAAGTAGTCCGCTGAGGCCAGCTTGCTGGAATGCCGCCTGGGCCTGATAGACAGTGGGGCGCGAAACGCCAAACTTGGTTGCCACATCGACGATCGAAACTCCCTCCACGCTGTGTCGGCGCAGCATCTCGTAGCGGACCTGAAGAAGATCCTTGGGATCGAAGAATGGATTCTGTTTGAACAGAATGTCGGAAACAGAACCAGGACGAGGGTTGAGTGTGCCAGTCCGCTTTAACTCCAGCATTTTCTGGGCGGGCTGTTTCAGTTTGGGCATCCGATTTCTCGTCGGGAAGTATGTAAGTATTATTATGCCTCATTTGCATATCCAGTCAAGCGAAACCTCAGGTGAATCAATCTTCGAAGTCCCTCTCTCGCTCGCTTTCACTGTATATCTTGCAACAGTACACCAGCCTTGGAGTTGCCAGCCACGCTTGTCATGCCACCGGTCAGCATATCCACCATGCGGCAAAGTTCTTCTGTCAGTAGCGGCGATATTTACTTTACACACCCTTGGCTCCATCGACGGCTTGCCAGCGGCTGTCGAAAAGGCGTCTCAACTCCAAAAGATCGTCCACACGAAACGCCGATCGGCCGGCGGACATGCGATCAAAGGCGTCTACCGACGCCACGTCCGTCACACTCGTTAACAAGGACTTGAGCTTCCCGCTTGGACCGTAGTAGAAAACTCGATCCTCACCCCAGGTAAGCTTTCGTGTTACCAGTTCGAACTCGGCTCCACGAAGTGGATGAAAGGGATGGGTTATCCGGAATCGTCCCGCCGTGCTTCCCACACAACCTGCATTCGACGACTTTTGGCAATAGGGCGGTGGAATGGTCTGCTCTCCTGTCCCGATTCGGTGGGCACAGGCCCATGATCCATGGCAGATCGTGTCGATCCGTCGAACAGCCTCTACGCTAGCGCTTTCGCGTTGGGCGCCGCGCGGCGGGACCTTGCTCGGCATCCTCGTCCGTGGCAAGAGGTTGCAGACCGCTCTCCGCGTCGCGCGTCGGCCCGGTATCGGCAGCCCAATCGTCCGGTCCCACTTTGCCGCGATTTGTGAGTCCGAGATTCGGATCGTCGGCGTCGACAACGTTTAGATCTAGATCGTCAATTCCGTCCGTACCGCTGCCCGTTTCGTCCGGGCTCACGTAAGTGTCGCCTGGACCCACTCCGCCCGCGCTGGGATCGGCAGTCGGCTGACCCGCCGGACCGTCATCTCCGCCCTGTACACCGGAACTATCCCGCGTTGCTGGCCGGCGCGGACGGAACTGCTTTGGATTGCGTGTATCGCTGTCGCCGAGCGCTACGCCCATCGCCTCATCGGATGTTGTGACGCCGTCATCCACTGTCTGCAACTCCATCACGGTTTCTGAATTTCGTGCGGCGGCCTCAAAGTCTTTCACGCGCTCGTCGACCACATCGTATTCCCAAACCTCCGCCGATGCTAGGCCAAGAAATGCGTCATCTTCGTCAAGCACCTCCTGGCTGTGTTCCGAGGCAGGAGCGAATCGCTCGACGAATGTTTTGCTCGCGACAACACCGTCGGGCAGATAACCATCAAGCTCAGATGTCGGATCGAGCGCTGACTCGCTGCCGTCCGACTGAAATCTCTTCGCGAACGCTACTCGATATGTCATAAACTGTAGACGCTGGCCGGATTCTATTGGGACACTCGGTGAGTCTGCGAGAGGCTTTAGAAAATTCCTACGCTAAATCTTGACGGAGTCCATCGCTTACAGTAGTATTAGATTCAGTCCCCCCTAGTCCGGTAATCCGGCAAAGCCGCTGAAGGGAAGTTCGCGGCGACTGGCGGAAATCGGAATCCTTTCCGGATGCTTGCATCAGACGTGCCGCGGTGTTGCGCCCGGTTCGTTTGTTCGGGCGGCGGAGGGCGAATAAAGGCCAGAAATCGGAAGCCAGCACTGAGATTGATCTCAGTGGACGGCTCCTGAGGTTTGGCGAGAAGCTAAAAAGAGGGATGTTCTGCTGAAAGGCGGGGCAGGATCTTTGAAAAGAGAATAGATTTGACGGGCAACTACAAGTTGCAAACGACGCTGTCGCGAGAAAAATAGGCGGCAGCGGGCGCTAGAAGGGATTGCGCCGGAGCGGCGGAAGCCGTGAGGGCGTGGTTCCGGACGATAAAAGAGACTCAGAACGAAGAGTAGATTTTATGGTCAAGCTACTAAGAGCATGCGTGTGGATGCCTTGGCGCAAGAAGGCGAAGAAGGACGTGGCTAGCTGCGAAAAGCCTCGGGGAGATGCAAGCAATCTAAGATCCGGGGATGTCCGAATGGGGAAACCCAAGGCGGGTAACCGTCTTACGCACCAGTGAATCCATAACTGGTGCGAGCGAACCCAGGGAAGTGAACCATCTCAGTACCTGGAGGAAAAGAAAACAATAGTGATTCCGGTAGTAGTGGCGAGCGAATCCGGAAGAGCCTAAACCAGACGATTCGCAAGGAGAGTCTGGGGTTGCAGGACCACAAGAATAAGGGCGGTTTCCGAGACCAAGGAAACGGAGCCGGGAGCGCAAGCGACCGGATTAGTTCAAGGGATCGGAAGTCGAGCTTATTCTGAAGGAGTTATAGGGAAGCGTTAGGAGAACGGCATGGAAAGGCCGGCCAGAGAGGGTGACAGCCCCGTATTCGAAAATGCCATCCTAGCTTCGAGTGGCTCCTAAGTACCGCGGGGCACGAGAAACCCTGCGGGAATCTGCCGGGACCATCCGGCAAGGCTAAATACTCACTTGCGACCGATAGTGAACTAGTACCGTGAGGGAAAGGTGAAAAGAACCCCTGTGAGGGGAGTGAAATAGTACCTGAAACCGCATGCTTACAAGCAGTGGGAGGACTATGGCTCGCAAGAGCAATGTCTGACCTCGTGCCTATTGAATAATGAGCTGGCTAGTTAGTCTCAGTGGCAAGGCGAAGCGAAAGCGAGCCGCAGCGAAAGCGAGTCTGAACAGGGCGTGCAGTCGCTGGGATTAGACGCGAAGCGGGATGATCTACCCTTGGCCAGGATGAAGTCCGTGTAACAGCGGATGGAGGTCCGAACCAGTGTTGGTTGAAAACAGCTTGGATGAGCTGAGGGTAGGGGTGAAAGGCTAATCAAATTCCGTGATAGCTCGTTCTCTCCGAAATAGCTTTAGGGCTAGCCTCGTATGGTCCGTCTTGGTGGTAGAGAACTGATTGGACTAGGGGCCTTTCCAGGTTACCGAATCCAGCCAAACTGCGAATGCCAAGAACGAGTAATACGGGAGTCAGACGGTCAGGGCTAAGCTTGATCGTCGAAAGGGAAAGAGCCCAGACCATCAACTAAGGTCCCCAAATCCGCACTAAGTGGGAAAGGAAGTCGAGTGCCTCAGACAGCCAGGAGGTTGGCTTAGAAGCAGCCATCCTTTAAAGAAAGCGTAATAGCTCACTGGTCGAGGAACTCGGTGCCGACAATCCAACGGGGCTAAAGTGCGGTACCGAAGTTATGGATTCAATGCGTAACAGCATGGAGTGGTAGGAGAGCGTTCCTGACAGCGATGAAGGTGTACCGTAAGGAGCATTGGAGCGTCAGGAAGTGACTCTGCCAGCATAAGTAGCGATAAGCCAGGTGAGAACCCTGGCCGCCGAAAGTCTAAGGATTCCTGAGAAAGGTTAATCCGCTCAGGGTTAGTCGGGGCCTAAGGTGAGGGCGACAGCCGTAACTGATGGACACACGGTTAATATTCCGTGACTACGACGATTCGATAAAGACCGATGGGGAGACGCAGGGTCAAGTCTGCTGTGCGCAATGGTTACAAACAGCAGATGAGATCAGATTCGGACAGGCAAATCCGCCGGATCGACTGCCAGGAAAATCCTCTAAGGAGAATCGGCGTACCCGTACCACAAACCGACACAGGTGGACGAGATGAGTATTCTAAGGCGCTCGGGTGATGGAGTTGCGAAGGAACTAGGCAAATTAACCCCGTAACTTCGGGAGAAGGGGTGCCCACTTCGGTGGGCCGCAGTGAAACGCGTCAGGCGACTGTTTAACAAAAACACAGGTCTCTGCAAAGTCGAAAACGACGTATAGGGGCTGACGCCTGCCCGGTGCCGGAAGGTTAAAGGGAGAGGTTAGCCGCAAGGCGAAGCTTTGAACTGAAGCCCCGGTGAACGGCGGCCGTAACTATAACGGTCCTAAGGTAGCGAAATTCCTTGTCGGGTAAGTTCCGACCTGCACGAATGGCGTAACGATCTGACGACTGTCGGCGCGCTCCGCCCGGCGAACTTGTGGTTCCGGTGAAGACGCCGGATGCCCGCCACTAGACGGAAAGACCCCGTGCACCTTTACTATACCTTTGCAATGAACT
>KB906767.1:128728-781228 GCA_000381625.1 Bryobacterales bacterium KBS 96 | reverse complement strand
GTTGCAACCCCCGCAAGGGGGGCACTCGCAGGAGACCGCCAGCGATAAGTTGGAGGAAGGTGGGGATGACGTCAAGTCATCATGGCCTTTATGTCCAGGGCTACACACGTGCTACAATGGACGGTACAAAGCGCAGCAAACCCGCGAGGGGGAGCAAATCGCCAAAAACCGTTCTCAGTTCGGATTGCAGGCTGCAACTCGCCTGCATGAAGCTGGAATCGCTAGTAATGGCATATCAGAACGATGCCGTGAATACGTTCCCGGGCCTTGTACACACCGCCCGTCACATCACGAAAGTGGGTTGTACTAGAAGTCTGCATGCCAACCGCAAGGAGGCAGCAGCCCAAGGTGTGACTCATGATTGGGGTGAAGTCGTAACAAGGTAGCCGTAGGAGAACCTGCGGCTGGATCACCTCCTTTCTAAGAGAGAACGTGGGTGGAGTTATCGAAACTAGGATGAAGCAGCGTAATTTGCTAGCCGAAGACTAACAAGTAGATAGCAGCCGTTCCACTCCATTTGACTCTGTGTTCTCCACTCTAGTTTGATACTTACCTTCTTCCCGAACAGGCTGGCCCTGTTCGGCGCGTTCAATCGGCCTCGATTTTTATTTCAGTTACTTACGGCTCGACCCCAAAAAAAGGTCGAGCCGTTTTGTTTTTGAGGCGGGATTTATACCCCGGTTCAGGCAAGTCTTGGACCTTCCAATTGTTCACTCGCCAGCGTCTGTTCCAGTTCCGATTGGCGTGTCGTCATTACCACGTCCGGAGGGCGCAGCCCGAGCTATGCTCGCCCGGTCGGCCGTGTTTCGAGAAACGCTAGAAACTCCTGTGTGTTTCTCGTCAACTGCGGAAATGTCGCGATGATGTTTTGATTTGTGTCGATAATCGCGTAGAACGGTATCGATGCGGTATTGAATTTCTTATCTTCAAGATCCGCGTTCTTCTTGGAAGCCGCATCCGTACCGTCCGTGTACAGATCGACCACAATCAGATTCTTCAGTGCCGTCTGAATTTTCGGCCGTGGAAACATATTGGCCTTCATCCAGTGACAGTTCGTACAGGCGTAGCCGGTGAAATTGATCAGCACCAGCTTATTCTGTTCCCGCGCCGCCGTCAGCGCTCCGTCCAGGTCGTCTTTGAAGTAGTTCGCCGGCTGCGCCGAGACGTTTCCGGCCGCGGAGAGAAAATTGTCGGACGGCTCGGGGATGTACGCATCTAACTCGCCGAGGCGGGCGCCGAACAGGCCGGGAGTCAGGCTGATGGCAAACGCGAGAAATGCCGCGGCCGTCAGAGCGCGTCCCACCCCTAGCGGTTCGTCCTTGGCCATGCCTTCCAGTTTCACGAAACCCAGCAGATACAGCCCCGCCATGGCGAAAAGGACAATCCATATCGCCAAGAACCGTTCGCGGCTAAGCCAGTGCGCTTGAAATACCTGGTCGATGTTGCTCAGGTATTTAAACATCACGGCCAGAACGATAAATCCGAGAACCACTTTGACGCGCGCCATCCAGCCGCCACTGCGAGGCAGCCTTTTCAAGTAACCGGGAAACAGCGCGAGAAAAAAGAATGGCAAAGCGAGTCCAGTCGCAAACGCCGCCATTCCGAGCACCGGTTGCCAGCCTTTCGTCTGCACGGAAGCGACCAGCAGCGGACCGACAATCGGCCCGATGCACGCGAAGGATGTGAGCGAAAATGTCAGACCCATCAAGAGCGTACCGGCATAGCCGCCGCCTTGTGACGCCCGGTCCAGACGCGTCAGCATACCGGAAGGCAGGCGCAATTCAAAAGCGCCGAGCAGACTCAAACCGAATACGAGAAACACCACCGCAATGAATCCGTTGACCCACGGGCTCGAGCCTAACTGAACGACTCCAAATGGCCCGGTAATGGCGGTAACCAGGAAGCCAAGTCCGGTGAATAGCACGATGATGCCGAGGCAAAAGACGACGGCTTGGCTCAATGGCGCGGCGCGATTGACGCGCTCAGCGCCCGTATTCTGGTTCAGGAAAAACGAAACCGTGATCGGAATCATCGGGAAAACGCACGGAGTGAATAATGACGCCAGGCCGAATGCAAACGCCGTCAATAGAAATGGCAGCAGATCCTGTCGTGTGCTGAGCGGTCCGTTGGATGGTGGAGCGCTCTGCGGCGCTGCGGGTGGAGGACCCGCTGATTCGCCGCCGCCCGACGCCGCTGCCGGGACAAGCGCATATCCGCTCGGGGCCGAAAAATTCGCCGTCGTGGCGGATGAGGCGAACGTCACGGTCGTGTCCACCTTTTTCGTCACGGGCCGCAGGCATTTCACATCGCTGCACGCCTGGTAATACGCGCTTGCTTCGAGAGTTACCGGTCCGGAGCTGCCAGGCTTTGTGTCCGC
This sequence comes from Bryobacterales bacterium KBS 96, assembly GCA_000381625.1. GTDB lineage: Bacteria > Acidobacteriota > Terriglobia > Bryobacterales > Bryobacteraceae > KBS-96. Next base: position 778,851 of record KB906767.1, on the reverse strand, counting down.
TTCAATGTATAAGATCGCGGAACCGGCATACGTTTCGGTGTCGATATTGAAATTCGGATCGAGCCTGCGAACGGGCTGCTGACGCCAGACCTTGACGCCGGTAACCGCTGGATTCGGTGTAAGTTGAATTTTCGTGGGAATTGGACCACCCGCTGGCGTGGTCGGCGAATAGAGATGCCAGCCGGGTTGCACGGTCGCGGTGAGTTCGAGCCACGTCGGCGAGCCTGGCTTCACCTGCTCGAAGCCTTTGACGGGCTGTAGCTTCCATTGGACGGGGTCCTCCCTGGCGGCCTGCAGGCATCCAGTTGCCAGCAGCCCCAGTGTGAAGACGAGAAACGCGCGGCCGATGCGCATACACTACCTCAAACTACCTGTTTAGATGCCCAATGCGTCAGTTCGGTAGCAATCTGGTCATCGATTTTGCCGCTGGCAAACTCGGCTGCAACCCGGATTGCATTCTTAATAGCCTTTGCATTGGAGCGCCCATGGCAAATGATGCAGATGCCTTTCAGGCCAAGCAGTGGCGCTCCTCCGTATTCATCTACATCGACGTGCTTTTTAAAGTCCGCAAACGCGCCCTTGGCAAGCAAAGCTCCGATCTTGCGTGTCATGGTTTTCGTCATGGAATCGCGAAGCATTTCGCGAATTACGTCCACAAGGCCTTCGCTTACCTTCAGCGCGACATTGCCGACGAATCCATCGCAGACGATGACGTCCACCGTTCCGGTGTAGAGATCCCGGCCCTCGACGTTCCCGATGAAATTCAAATCCAGCGTCTTCAGCAGGGGAGTGGCGTCGCGCGTCAATTGATTGCCCTTGTGCTCTTCCTCGCCAATCGAGAGAATTCCAACTCGGGGGTCTTTTGTATGGAAGATCACCTTCGAATAGATGTTGCCCATAACGGAAAACTGGGCAAGCATTTTTGGACTGCAGTCGATATTGGCGCCTACATCTATCATGACGGCAGGGCTCCCGTTGAGTGTCGGAAAGGCGGACGCGAGCGCCGGCCGGTCCACTCCCGGAAGCATGCCTTGCACCATTTTGGTGATCGCCATGACGGCTCCGGTATTTCCAGCGGAGACGACGCCCTGGGCGGTCCCCTCTCGCACCAGCCGGGAGGCGACGCGAATGGAACTGTCCTTTTTGGATCGCAGCGCTCTGCCGGCGGAATCCTCCATCGTGATCACTTCATTGGCATGATGTATTTCGATGGGAAGCTGCCGCCAGTTACCGTAGCGTTCTAATTCTTTTTTAACGGCTTCTTCTCGCCCGACCAGAACAACTTTCACTCCGAGCGACTTCGCCGCGAGAATCGATCCTTCTACCTCGGGTTTCGGGCAGTGATCTCCTCCCATCGCGTCGACGGCAATTGTGAGCATCTATGTGAGCATCTAAAAGATCTTCGCCAGATTATCAGTTTGGAGGCGGTAAATGGAAGGCGGAAAGCGGATTGGGGTGATTACTCTTCCACCTCGATCACTTCACGGCCTTTGTACTTACCGCAAAACGGGCAGGCACGGTGGGCCCGGATCTTTTCATGGCAGTTCGGACATTCGGCGGCTTGCGGAAGCTTCAGGGCATCGTGGGCCCGTCGGGTGGACGTGCGCCGCTTCGAATGTCGGCGTTTCGGATTTGGCATGGCTCTACCTGCTTTCTATTCTTAAACTGGTCTGATAGTTGAAAATCACGCCCAGGGAGATTTTCGCGCTAGTGGCGCGGCTCCAATTCGGCCCTGAGCGTTCTTAGTTTGCTCCAGCGGTCATCGGCTGCCTCGGCGTGGCAATCGCATTCTCGAAGATTTCGATTCTCGCCGCATGCCGGACAGATTCCTTTGCAACTTTCACTGCAAATCATCTGCATGGGCAACGCCAGCAGCACAACTTCGCGAAGGATTTCGGAAAGATTCAATCTGTCGCCTTCGTAATAAGCCACTTCGCTTTCCGTCTGCCGAATCTCCTCTTCGCTGGCCGCTTCATATTCGTCCGACGGATAGTAGAGAAGATCGAAATCCTTCCGAACCGGAAAGGAGGCGGTTTCCAAGCAGCGGTCACAGGGCGCTTCGATTGTCACCGACAGAGCTCCCCGGATGCGAATCTCGTTCAAAGCGTGATTCACCAGCTCCGCCGCGCCTTCCGCGTGGAGCACGGATGCCTGCTTCAGCGCCGCATCGTATTCAATCTCGCCCGCCGGGATGTCAATTTTAAACTGAACCGGCCGTAATTCTAATTCCTGGAGGCTAATCAACACACATACCCCCGCTCACCGGCCTTAACTGGTCCTTACGGGATCCCCGGCGCTACGGGCAAAATTTGAGTATAGCAAGCTAGCGATGCGAGCACTCAAAGGCTTGTAAACATTCAGCGTTCAGAGCTTTTCGGAAGCATAAAGGAATATAGTAGGTGAGGAAAAAACAACATGAAACCAGCTCCCAGAAGAGCAAATCTGAGGAATAAACAGCAAACAATCGCCCATTTGTTGGCGTTAAGTCTGGCAGGGCTGCTCTGCTTCGCCGTCGGCGGGCGGACGCTTACTGCAGCCGCGAACTCGAACCATGCGGGCCTTCATTGGGTCGGCACATGGATGGCTGCCCCGGCAGAAGGAGGCGCGAAGGCGCCGTCAATCGACAATCAAACGCTGCGGGAGATCGTGCATACAACCATCGGCGGCGACAGCGTTCGCGTGCGTATCTCGAACACGTTCGGTAAACAGCCGCTGCCGATCGGCGCAGCCCATATCGCTCTTCGCGGTAGTGAGTCGGGGATCGCCGGCGGAACTGACCGTCCGCTGACGTTCAGTGGCCGTTCGTCCATATCCATTCCGGCTGGAGCCCTCGTCCTGAGCGATCCGGTCAAGCTGGCCGTGCCGGCTGACCGCGATCTTGCCGTCAGCCTCTTTTTTCCGCTGCCCGCGCCCGAAGATACCGTTCATCCGCTTGCGCTGCAAACTTCTTACGTATCCGGTCCGGGCGACTTCACTGCCGCGGCCTCCATTCCATCCGCGACAAAAATTGAAACGTGGCCATTTCTGACCGGCGTCGATGTGATTGCTTCGCAAAAGACAAGCGCCATTGTTGCCTTTGGCGATTCCATTACGGACGGCTACGACTCGACGCCGGACACGAATCGCCGCTGGCCCAATTTTCTCGCCGGCAGGCTGCTGCAAAAGAGTAAGGGCAAAGCGCCTGCCGTTTTGAATGCCGGAATCAGCGGCAACCGCGTTCTTCACGATAGCGGCGGCGCCGGCCGAAGCGCGCTCGAGCGGTTCGACCGCGATGTCATTGCGCAACCCGGCGTCAAGTATGTGATTGTGCTTGAAGGAATCAACGATATTGGCGGATCGAACCGCGAACCTGTCACTGCGGCGGACATCATTGCCGGGCTCCAGCAATTAGCGGATCGCGCACACGAGCATGGATTACGGATCTTCGCGGGCACGCTGACTCCGTTTGAAGGCACCGAATACCCCGGATATTACAGCCCGGAGAAGGACAAAATGCGCGAAGCGGTGAACGATTGGATACGCACCAGTAACGCGTTCGACGCGGTCTTCGAATTCGAAAAGGCCGTGCTCGATCCGAAGCAGCCCGGACGAATCCTCCCGGCCATGAGTGGCCCGGACAATCTGCATCCCAATGACGCGGGTTATAAAGCAATGGCAGGCGTGATCGACTTGTCGCTGTTCCGATAGAGAGCGGTAGCGCCGGCAGCCGAGAGAATGAGGGAAGGGAATTGATCGTGAATATCAACCGGCGCGAAGCAATAGCCGCGCTTTCCGCGGCAGGGATATTGGGAAGTTGCAACCGAAAACAGGCAGGCAGTCACCAGATGAGTAGCCAGAGTTTCCACGATGTACATTCCTTCTCGCAGCCGAACAAGGTGCGTGTCCGCCACGTGGCGCTCGATCTAACAGCTTCGTTCGCCGACCGTAAGCTTTCGGGCACTGCCGATCTCTCGATAGAGAGGCGCAATGGCGACACCGGCAGCCCGCTGATTCTCGACACGCGCGACCTCGCCATTCATCACGCGGAGAGTTCGAGTGACGGTAGCAGTTTTCAGCCGGTCAAATGGGCTCTTGGTTCAAGAGACGCGATTCTTGGATCGGCTCTGACGATCCACCTGCCGGAAGCTGCAAGAGTTGTGCGCATCTCGTATGAAGCGTCACCGCGGGCAAGCGGTTTGCAGTGGCTCGAACCATCGCAGACGGCGGATAAAAAGCAGCCATTTCTCTACAGCCAAAACGAGTCGATCCACGCTCGAAGCTGGATACCGATCCAGGATTCTCCCGGCGTGCGTGTCACGTACACCGCCAGCATTCATTCCCCGGAGGACCTGACGGCGCTGATGAGCGCCGATCACAAGGGCAGCGAACGGGGCGTCCACTGGTTTTCCATGGAGTTGCCGATTCCGCCGTATTTAATCGCGCTAGCGATTGGAGGCATCCGCTTCTCTCCGACGGGGCCGCGCACCGGCGTATACGCCGAGCCGTCCGTTCTGAAAAAGGCGGCTTGGGAGTTCTCCGATATGGAGAAACTTGTGGAGGCCGTTGAGAAACTCTATGGCCCGTACCGCTGGGGAAGATACGATCTGCTGATTCTTCCGCCGAGCTTCCCGTTTGGAGGCATGGAAAATCCACGCCTGACGTTTGCAACGCCTACCGTGATCGCCGGCGACAAAAGCCTCGTTGGTCTGGTGTCGCATGAACTCGCGCATTCCTGGTCCGGGAATCTGGTGACCAATGCCACCTGGAGCGACTTCTGGCTGAACGAGGGTTTCACTACCTATATCGAAAACCGCATCCAGGAAGCAGTTTACGGTCGCGAGCAAGCGCTGATGGAGCAGGTGCTCGCTCGCCGCGAACTGGATCATGAACTCGAAACTTTCGATAAGCGTGATCAGATTTTGCACATCGATTTAAAGGGGCGCGATCCTGACGATGGAACTACCGAAGTTCCTTATATAAAGGGCGCGCTCTTCCTGCGGCAGATTGAGCAAACGTTCGGGCGTGACCGCTTTGACGATTATCTGAAGCGCTACTTCGATCACTTTGCGTTCCAGAGTATTACGACCGCGACCATGCTCGACTATATGCAGCATGAGTTGTTCGACAGGCAGCCGAAGCTTGCGGCCAAGATCCCGGTTCATGAGTGGGTGTATGAACCGGGTCTGCCGGCCTCGGCGCCTAAAGCAGTTTCAGACCGGCTCGAAGCGGTTGGCCGCTCCGCGCATGACTGGGCGGCCGGAAAAGCGAAAGCTTCCTCCCTGCCATCAACGGGTTGGAGCACGCAGGAATGGCTGGAGTTTCTGCAAGTGCTTCCGTTTCCGCTCTCAACACAGCAGATGGAGGAACTGGACCACCAATTTCATCTGACGCAGAGCGGCAACGACGAAATCCTGGATCAATGGCTGAAGATGACGGTCGCGGCAAACTATCGCCCGGCCTATCCGCGGCTGAAATCTTTCCTGATGACAGTCGGCAGAATGAAGATGATCAAGCCGCTCTATGCGGAACTGATGAAAACGCCGGATGGCGCCCAATTCGCGCGTGAAGTGTTTGCAAAAGCCCGGCCGGGCTATCATCCAATCGCCCAGACGGCGGTCGACAAAATTGTGAAACCGGCCTGATTGAGACCGATTTTGGGTTCCTGCACGTTTGAACTCAAGGCTTTCCACGGCTGTTACAATACGGGGTTTGTCTTCACGATCGGGAGGAATGTCTGTCGAGAGCATTCAGGCTGCTACTTCGGTTCTATAGCTATCTTTTCCACCTGGCGGTGAGCGGTTTTCTACTTGCCTTGGGAATCGTTTCCGCGGCTACTTCGACGGACCTCCACCTCGACGCTATCGGCCTTCCACCGGAGAAGGCGCTTGCCGGAGTTTTTATTCTCGGCATAGTCGGCCTGCTTTGCACCGTGCTTGCGTTCACCGGCATAGTGCGCGTGCTGTTCCCGTTTTGGGCGGCGCTGGTCGTGTGGTTAATGATCGACGGTTTCTTCCTAAGTGAAGCGACCTTCGCCGAACCAGCTTCCTTCCGATGGGCCATTCTGCTAACCCTTGGGGCGATTGTCGCGTTTTTCGGAGCGGTTTCGACTGCAAGGCTCAACCCGTACAATTCCTGAGCGACGTACTGCGCACTCGACCGGAGATGTTCGTTTTCCTGTCACAAATTCGTCATTAACCACTCCCGTTGAAGACGCCGGTAAAGTGTCCGCTCCTGACGGTCGCGGTTCGGTGCAGGTGACCGGTGTTACACGGCCTCCGGAAAACCCGCTCGCTAACCGAGGCGGCTCTGAGTGGAGGCAACCGAGAGACGGAGCCGCCGCACGTCGTCATCCGATTCCGCGGCCCGCCGGGCCATTGGTACTCCCTGGTGGTCGTGGCTCAGACAGCGCCCTCATGTGTTCAACAGCTTTACCGAGCCGCGACCGCCAGGCAGCGATTTCACCGATCTCCCGAACGCACAACGCTCAAACTGACGAACTTCGGCTATCACAAACAGCCGGCGGGCAGGAGTGATATGCTGCCTACCGGAACGGCCACGCGCCCGTGGTGTCGTAAAGGGGGCTTGATGAGATTTTCCGTTCTGCGTGTTTCGCTACTTGCGGCGGCGTGCCTCACAGTTTCGGCGGCAGATCCCCCGAAAGCTCGCGTTGCTGTCCCGCTGACTGTATCCTCCGGGGTGCCACTGCGAGTCTATATCGACCACCGTATCGGCATCCATCAGGGGACCCGGGTGCACGCGATTCTGATCGAGCCGGTTTATTCGTTCGACCGCATCGTGGTTCCAGCGGGTTCGAGGCTGGACGGGCAGATCCGGGAAGTGGAGCCGGTGCCTTGGACGACGCGCCTCTTCGCGATCCTAAACGGTGATTTCACCCCGCTGCATAAGGCGAAGGTCTGCTTCGATGAGCTCGAAGCTCCTGGCGCGCCGGCCCGGGAAATCGACACTGCGCCCGCGCTCGGGCAGCGCGCCATCTATTTCGCGGTCAAACTCAAGCCAAAGAAGCGGAGCAAGGCCGCGAAGGCGACTAGGCCGCAGACTGTCTGGCAAGAAAGGGCGCGCCAAGAAATCGGGCAGCAGATCGGCAATCAACTGAATGCCCGCACGTACGGTCTGGCAGGCGCCCTGCGCGGGCCGGGAAAGCTCGAACGGCTCGAAGAGTTTGCGGTGATGAAGCTGCCTTGGCATCCCCAATGGATGCCTCGCGGCACCCGGTTTGACGCGGTCCTGCAATCCCCGCTTTCCTTCGGGAGCGCTTCCGTCCGTGCAGCCGATTTGAAATGGGTGGATACCACGCTGTCCAGCGAGAGCCTGGTGCATGCGCGTTTGCTGGAGTCAATAGATTCCGCGAATGCCACGCGAGGAGAGGAGATTCACGCCGTTATGGATGCGCCGCTTTTTTCCCCGCAACACCACCTACTGCTGCCGGCCGGCACACGACTCACGGCTGAGGTCACCGAAGCTCATCCCGCCCGATGGTTCCACCGCGGCGGCCAACTCCGGTTTGCTTTTCGTTCCATCGATATGCCTCATGCGGTTCAGCAGGCGGAGGGACAGATAGCCGCGGCAGAAGCGAATTACGCACAGAAACTGAAAGTGGACGATGAGGGGGGCGTGCAGGCGACGGATTCGAAGAAGCGCTTCCTCGCGCCGGCCATTTCGGCGTTGATCGCCGCGAAGGCGCTTGACCGCGATGCCGGCAAGGCGCCGACCGCTCAGGGCGGGAATTATGCGGGGCGTACACTGGGCGGGTTCTCCGGCTTTGGATTTGCCGGGGCCCTTGCGGCTCAGGCTTCCCGGACTGCCGGCAGCGTATTCGGTCTCTACGGCCTTGCCTGGTCCGTCTATTCGAACATTGTGGCTAAAGGAGGCGAAGTCGACTTTCCGCGAGATACATCGTTGGATGTTATACTCGGGCCGCGCAAGCCGCCATCGTCCCCGCAATCTCCCGAACGGAAGCAGTTCGCCGCGGCTAATCGCGCCGCCAATCCGTAACTTCCAATGATTTAGGCTCCGGCGTGGAAACGCGGTTCCGGATGCGGCGTGCTCATCGGGTGGCCCGCCGCAGTGTGTATGCATCGGGCTTCAGGACCGCATTCCGCAGTTTCTTCCAATCGTCGTCCACGTGAATAAGCCGGCCGGTTACGTGATTGGACGTTTCGGAGGCTAGAAACTCGGCGAGCTTAATCTGTTGTTCCGCAGAGGCGCCACCTGTCCTGCGCGTCTCGACGGCCGCCGCCACTACACTATTTTCGAGCCGGTCTCCCGCTCGAATCACTTCATCGGTAATGCTCGTGTATGTAGGACCCGGATCGAAGGAATTGATCTGCACATTGTGGTCAACCAGTTCCGGCGCGATCGCCTCTACAAAACGGACGACTGCTGTCTTTGCCGTCGCATACGACGAAAAATTCAGTTTCGGAGCCGTTCCGCCGTCGCATGTGACAACCAGAATTTTGCCCCGCCGGCGTTCCACCATGCCCGGTAATACGGCACGGCACGCATACACTACTCCCAGTAAATTGACGTGCAGAGGCTCTGTCCATTGTTTGATGGACGTTTGCAAAAACGCTTGTAGCGGTCCGGCTATACCTGCTGCGCAAATCAGAATATCCGGAACTCCACCGTAAGTCACCCGGACGCGGTCGACGGCAACCGCCATCTGTTCCGGGTCTGTCACATCGCCTCGGATGCGGAGGGCGTTTCCGCCGTTCTGTTCAATTTCAATATGGGCCAAATCCAGTTCGGCCTTACTCCTCGCCATCAGGGCAAGACGCGCCCCGAGCCGGGCGAAGCCAATCGCCAGACGTTTGCCGATGCCTCGGCTGCCGCCTGTGATCAGAACGCTCTTGTTTTGGAATTCCTGAGATATGTGCGTCACAAGTTTCCTTCGCGGGGTGCCTTACGAAAGGGTAAACCATGGCTTCCATAGTTAGCTTTCTAGCGGCAAAACGTTAACAAGATGCGTTATACTGTGGCCGGAAGGCCCGAATTTATTAACTTCCGGCCACACCTTCTAAATAGAGAGGCGAATGAGTAAAGAAGACAGTATTGAAGTGACGGGCACCGTTGTCGAGAAATTTCCCAGCGGATTGTTCAGCGTTCAGCTTGATCAGGATCGTACCGTTCTCGCGCATTTGGCAGGAAAGCTCCGCCGAAACCGTATTCGCGTTTTAGCGGGTGACCGCGTCACTTTGGAAATGTCGCCCTACGATTTGACTAAAGGGCGAATCACCTACCGCCATAAGTAACCTCCCTCGGCTTGCGGACCCACCGCGAATTTTAGAGAAGTTCTGAAGCGCATTGACGTTTGCTTCAGTCGTAATGCATGTTCACTGAACGCCGGAGACTGCGAACGACCTCACTACCCAAGCGCGGCGATCTTGGTGTCCAAATAATTCAACGCCGCCTCGAGCGATTCGCGGTAATGGCCGCCCTTCGCGGATGTGAGGTCCCGCAGCACTCTGGTCCGGGATAGTTGCAGGCCTTCGCGCTCGCGCTGCCGGTTCAACTCTTCCTGGCTGAGTCGCAGGCGCTCGCCATCGATACGCCGCCTCTCAGCCGACTCCATCTGCGATTCGACCGACTTGCTTTCCCAACCTCGAGCCATTCCTTTAGTCTTTCACACCCAACGGGACGGAGCGACCAGTCCTCTATTTCAGGTCTTCGAACGGGATGCCGCGCCGCTCCGGTCCCGCCAGCGTGGCCGCGATAGCCATCGCGAATACCGCTGTTGCAGTCAGCGCCATCGCCGCCGCGTAGCTGACATGCTGCGCGAACAGCGCTTCGAGGAACACCACTGAACTCGCCAGCAGCACGCCGCATTGATAAGAGAAGCCCGGGAGGAATCCGCGAATCTCATTTGGCGCTAGCTCGCTGAGATGGGCCGGGATTACTCCCCAGGCGCCCTGCACAAAGAACTGCATGAGGAACGCGCCTGCCACGAGTAGGCCTTCCGATGGCGCGTAGGCCCAGAGCGGGACGACAATTACGGCGAACATCAACGAAAAGACAATCAGTTTTCTGCGGCCCAGGCGATCGGAAAGCAATCCGGCCAAGGTGCCGCCGATAATTGCTCCGACCATCGAGATTGCCGTGACTATCGAGCGATGAGCCGGGCTAAAACCCCATTGCCGCTGCAAGAACGTCGGGTACATGTCCTGCGTGCCGTGGGAGGCGAGGTTCATGGTCGTCATCAGGAGAGTCATGTAGAGAAATAACTTCCACTGCCTGGCGATGCTTCGGCCCAGATGCCGCCAAGTGGCGCGCTTTGTTTTTTCCCATACTTCGGACTCCTTCACGCGCATGCGAACGAACAACGCGAGCAGCGCCGGAAGTCCGCCGATGAAAAATAGCGGTCGCCATCCCCAGCGCGGAAATACGAACAGATAAGCGATCGCGGCTAGCAGGTAACCCAATGCATAGCCTTGCTGAAGGAATCCCGACAGCAACCCGCGCAGGCGAGGCGGCGCTTTTTCCATCACGAGAGTTGCCCCAACACCCCACTCTCCTCCCATGCCGATGCCAAACAAGGCGCGCAATACGAGAAAGACAACGTAGTTTGGCGCGAATCCGGTGAGCACTTCCACGACGGAATAGAACACCAGATCGATCATGAGCGGCAGGCGGCGGCCGTAACGGTCGGCAATCAGGCCGAAAAGAAACGCGCCGACCGGCCGGAACGCAAGCGTCACTGTGATGGAAAGCGCGACCTCTGCATCCGATTTCCCGAATTCGCGTCCGATAGCGGTCAGGCAAAAAACTACGAGGAAGAAATCAAAGGCGTCCAATGTCCAGCCAAGAAAGCCGGCGATCACGGCCGCTCGCTGGTCACTCGCCGAACTCACGTGAGGCATCTATTCCTTATACGCGATGGGCCAACGCGAACCGTTGGATACGTACATCGGCGCCCGGGCAATCCGCGTATGCTTTAGGTATCGGCATGCTTCGCAATTCACTATTTTTCGTTCTGCTCGCCTGCGTTTTGGCGCCGGCGGCTACCGTACCCGTTCATCAGGTGAGCTTCAGGGCTGTGACAGCGTATGGCCAGCCAGTGCAGGCGCGGGTTGTGGCCCTTTCCGACGTGCTGCGCCATCGCGACATGGTGAATGCATGCACGGGTTCCCGTTGCGCGGATCTGCCGGAAGGCCCTTATTCCTATACGGTGCTATTGCCCCAATATCGCCGTACGGTCGAGGGATCAGCGGTCATCTATCGAACGAATCAGATCGTCCTGGTGGACGTGGGCGCGCCCGCCGCCGACCTGGATGAGAAGGCTTTCCCGCGCGTGAAAGGACGCATCGTTGGGGCGTATAACCCTTCCAAGCTGTGGGTTCGCCTCCAGCCCTTGTACTCGGACACGTCGATCTCGGCCGCCGTCGATGCCGACGGCGAATTCCAACTTGACGATGTGCGCCCTGGCAATTGGATGCTGCTCGTTTTCGACGACGGAAAACTTGTACATTTCAAACCGTACACCTGCCCGCCGTCGAATCCACCATCCATTACGGTTGATTTGACGCCCATGATCGAAGCGTCACTCACGTTTAAGCATTAAGCAACCGGAATTGAAATGGGAAGCGATCGCACACCAAAACTGCGAAATCATTGACGCGGTCGAGGCATGCCTCGACCCACTGCAGACTACGAATTTCATATAGGGGCCGGAAATTGTCGGCGATCATCACTCTGTGCATCCGAGTCCTTTTCGCATGGAGCGCAAAATGGCGCGCTTACGTTTGCGGCTCAGTTTGAGAATCTTTTCACGCCGGACAGACGGAGGCCGGAATCGGATCGACTACCGTGATTCTCATGCGGCCATTGGGTGCGCCGTCAATCCGCAGCCCGCGAAAATCGGCGATGACAACGTCGCAAGCCAATTCGGAACAGCCGAAGGTGGTGGAGAGTGCAATGACAGCCATTCCGGCGGCCCGTCCCGCCGCGATGCCGGCTGGCGCATCCTCGAAGACGACGCATTCGGCCGGCGGTACGCTGAGTTGCTCAGCGGCTCGCAAAAATGGCTCCGGATGCGGTTTGCCGTGTTGAATGTCGTCGGATGAAATCAGAACGGGAGGCGTAGGTAATCCAGTCATTCGCAAACGCGCTTCCGCTATTCGCCTTGTGGCCGAAGTTACGACTGCCCATTTGCCATGCCGCGCTGCTGCGGCCACCGCCTCGGCCGCTCCTGGAATGCTCAGTATGGGCGTCGGGTCCAGTTCCTCCTTGGCAAGAAGCAATGCGGCCTCGCTTTCCGGGTCGATATGGGGCGCGATCGCGCGAAGGGTTTCCTGAGTGGGACGGCCGTGCGAATAGTGCACTACGTACTCCGGATCGTAACCGTTCGCCCGCGCCCATTCCGCCCATGTGTGTTCGACAACGGCTGTGGAATCGACGAGCGTGCCGTCCATGTCAAAGAGAATCGCCGAAGCTTGAAATTCCATCATGCAGTTTGAATCCTATTTGCTTCATCCGTTTTGGCGACCGCACCAGCTAACGCCGCGGCGACGATGCACATGGCGACGACCAGGATGAGAGCGAAGCGCAGCCCGACGGCTTGCGCGAGAAAACCAATTGCCGGCGGTCCGGCGAGAAAGCCCAGATACCCGAGGCCCGTTACAGTCGCGATGCCCGCTCCGGGGTGTATGCCCGGAACACGTCCGCCCGAGCCGAACACTAACGGTACGATTACTGAAAACCCGGCGCCGGTAAGAGCAAAGCCCGGGAAAGACCATGCAGGCTGCTGCGCCGCTATGACAACCACCAGCCCGAGCGCCCCGGTCAATGCGCCGGCTCGCACCGTTGCCGCGCGGCCCAACCTGGCTGTGATCGCGTCGCCTAAAAGCCGGAATACCGCCATGGCGGCCGAGAAGATGGCATAACCATAAGCTGCCGTGCCGGGGTCGGCGCGAAGCACATTCCGCAGATACACGGCGGTCCAGTCGGCGATAGCTCCTTCACTGAGCAACATGCAAAATCCGATGGCGCTCAGCAGCAGGAGAATTCGGGGAATTCGATTCAAGGGGAGGCGGTGCGGCAGATCGCTTTGGGTTTCATCGGCTTGCATCAGGCCCGAAAACGTGGGCAGCGATAAGAGTGTGAGGACGACCGTGGCGGCACAGAGGTGAGTGGCGACAGCGATGCCCCGGTCCGCCACCACGCCGCCCAGTGCGGCGCCCGCCATGCCGCCGATGCTGAACATTGCATGGAAGCGAGACATGGTGGGCGCGCCGAGGTGGTGCTCGACCATGACGCCTTGCGCGTTCATTGCCACGTCCATCATTCCGGCCGCCATGCCATAGGCGACCAGCCCAGCCATGAGGGTGATGAAGTTGAATGCGAGCGCCGGGAAGACGAGGCTGACACAGAACAGAATCGTAGCCACAATCGATACTTTTCGGCTACCGTGCTTCGCGACGAGCGTGCCGGTAACAGGAATTGCCATCAGCGCGCCGATAGCCGCTCCCAGCAGAGCGACGCCAAGAATTCCGTTTGCCAGATGCAGTTTCGACTGAACGGCGGGGATACGCGAAACCCAGGTGGAAACCACCAGCCCGTGTATCAGAAACAGGCCGAGATTGGATAACCAGGCTTTACGAACCGCGCGAGCATCGGGTGTTGGCAAATCAGAACGCCGGGAAGGCGCCGGTGAAGTTTGTGGCACGGGGCAGGCAGTCCAGTTCTCTGCAACTCACGAAATCTTGGTCACCTGCGTGTGCGGGTACACCTGTTTGGTTTCTTCGAAGTTGGCGAGCTGAATGCCAGGCAGCTTTGCGGATGCAGTGCCCGCGGCAACCCCCCATCGCACGGATTCTTCGAAGCTGTAGCCGCGAGCAATGGCCCACACGAAAGCGGCGCCCATGGCGTCGCCCGCGCCAATGGGACAGACGGCGTCGATGCGAGGCGGGACCACTTCCAGAACGCCCTCCGGCGTTGCAGCCACTACTCCTCTGCTTCCGAGAGAAAGAATGGCATACTTGGGTCCCATCGCCTTGATTCGCTGCACGGCTTCGATGCTGTGCGAGCGCGTGATCAGCGCGCGATTCAAAAGACGCTCGGCTTCCGATTGGTTGGGAGTCGCTACCGTAGGCCCTGCTTCGATTCCGGTCATTAGCGGGTCGCCATCCGTATCAAGCAGCGTTTGCACATCGTTTTTCTCAGCAAGCTTGATCAGCTTCGAATAAAAATCGGCGGGAACGTCCGGTGGAAGGCTGCCGCAAAGCATCAGCCAGCTTGCGTCTTTCAAGTGCTTCTCGACTGCCTTGCGAATGCGCGTCAGCTCGGGTTCCGAGATCGGCGGCCCCAGTTCGTTGAGCTTCACGGAGAGCCCCTGCCGGTCCGATATCGTGACGTTAGTCCGGATATGATTGCGAATTTTTACAAATTCGACTGGAAAGCTATCTTGCTTCAGTTTCTCTTCCAACCGGCGTCCGCCCTCGCCGCCCGTCGTGGTTACGGCGAGTGTCTTTGCGCCAAAGCTGGTCAGAACGCGGGCCGCATTGATGCCGCGCCCGCCGGCCGCGAGATTCGTCGACAAAATGTAGGCGCGATCTTCGAACACGAGCCGGTCCACCGACACGATACGGTCGATTGCCGGATTCACAGTGAGCGTGAGGATCGTATCTTTCATCGTTCTTTTCCAGCGTAGCGAACCGCGCGGTCCCGAACCAACGGTTATTGCAGACCGCTATACGCGCGCTCCCGGATGTTACTCTCGAAATATCCCTGAGTCCCGATACTAAACCACCCGGAATGGCGTGGCTCGCGCTCTCGGCCGTATGCATACTGTGGGGAATTACCTACTTGGGCATCCGCCTCGCGCTCGATGCCTTTGGACCCTTTTACCTGATGGCAATCCGATTCCTGCTATCGGGTGGAATTCTTCTCATCGGCGCAAGACTGCTTGGGGCGCACATCCCGCGCGGGCGTAATCTTTGGTTGACCTCAGCGCTGGGGATCGTCACGATCGGTATGGGCACCGGCACCTTGGTGGTTGTGGAACAGTGGATGCCCACGGGGCTGGCGGCCCTTTTCATTTCCATGCAGCCATTCTGGATGGTAACGGTGGATTGGGTGCTTCCGAGGGGTCACCGCCCCCAGGCAAAAACGTTGCGAGGTCTGTTGATCGGCTTGGCCGGCGTTGCCGTTCTTGTGGCTCCCGCCGTGCTACACGAAGGCTGGCATGGCGGTATATTTCTCGGGTTCCTTTTGCTTCAACTGGGCGTGATCGGATGGGTAGTCGGCGCGCTTTTGCAAAAGCGTTTACATACCGAGGCGCACCCGGTTGTCATCGGAGCGGTCCAGCAGTTGGCCACCGGCTTTTTTTTCCTGTTCCCGGCGATGGCTTGGGAGCCGGTCCCGCATGCCATTGGCCCGCGGGCGATCGGCGGGCTGCTGTACCTCGTCCTCTTTGGGTCCATCCTGGGGTACAGCGCGTTTAGCTATGCCCTGCATAAACTGCCTCCGGCCATCGTCTCGATTTACACGTTCGTCAACCCCATGGTGGCGGTGTTTCTGGGATGGCTGCTGTTCCGCGAACACTTTGGGCATCGCGAACTTACTGCAATGTCGTTCATTTTCATTGGTGTGGCGCTGGTGCGCCGCGGCACGGACAAGCCGGCGCCGGCCCTTGTCACCAACGCCGTAAAAATCAACGACTAGCCTGCGGCCTGAAATCTCATCGAGAATTTCCCAAAATCAACGCCGGCTTCGCGGCAAAGGCCTTCCAATTGAGCCGGATAGTGCCGAATCAATTCGCGCACGAGGTGCTCGGGCGCCGGTGTGAACGATCCAGCCGATTTTGATGGATCTTCCGTGTCGTCAACGAAGCGGTGCATCAACTCGCCGCCGGTCGAGAACCGGTATTCGTGCGTCACCTCGGTGATTGCGGAGCGGAGCAATAGCCGGCCGGAAAGCATCAGGTCAAGTTTACATCGGCATTGTTCCGGCCCGGTCCGCACTTCTCGATCAACGAGCGCCCCGATCTTCTCCGGGTGGATTTGTTCCGCGCCGCTAGTTAGCTACGGCAGCATTACCCTGGCTCACATGTGGAGGCGGCAGCAGTAACGGGTCCTTGGGCATGACGATCCAGCACACGATGTAAAGAATCAACCCGACGGATGGCGGCCAGAACGCCAGACAGACCATAATGATCCGGACGAGTGTCACATCGATTCCGAAGTAACGTGCGATTCCCGCGCAAACGCCCGCGATCTTCTTCTCCGCCATAGGACGCGTCAGGCGCATGCCCGGTTCGCCCGTGGGCGAAGTAAAGCCGGTATTCCCCGTCGCCGTACCGCATTGGTGGCAGTAACGGTGGGAATCCGGGAGTTCGATGCCGCATGAGGTGCAATACATTCTGACTTTTTCCTCGCTAGAAGCAACGAGGTTCAGCGGCTAAAAGTTCCGCTAAAGCCCGCCGGCTTCTCTATCCCGTTCTCTTCAGTTTGCCAGTTTTCTTTGCCCAATGTTCAACCCGCCCGAAGATCCACAGCCCCACCGGAATAAGGACTATGCCCATTATCAAGAGCCGCAGGAGATCGGGCATCACTGCAAGCAGCGGCGCTCCGTGCAGAGGCTGGCCCGGCACAAACGTCTCAATTCCCATCAACTTGCGGCAGGCGCTCAAGGCGTAGGTAGCCGGCGATAGCCAGGAGACCGGCTGAATCCATTTCGGAAGAACGGATACCGGATAGTAAATTCCTGAGACCAGGAGCAACACGCCTTGTAGAATGTTCGTCGCTTCCGCGCCGCGTTCGGGACTAAAGACCGGCAGGGTTGCCGCGATCAGGCCCAAGCCCATGAACGCCAGGCTACTGACCAGCAGCACGATCAGAATGCCGAAGAGGTTTGCGCCGCGAAAGCTGAGGTCGATGAATACGAATAAGCCGGCGAGAACCACGGCCACCCGAAAGAAGCTGTAAAGCATCGCGTACAGGCTGACGCCGAACAGATGCACAAAGCGGGAAGCGGGCGCCATGAACGTGTATTCCAGCGTTCCCTCCCAGCGCTCGTACGCAATCGACATCGCGATCTCGTTAAAAAGGACGGATAGAAAGGTCCACAGCAATACGCCGATGGTTAGCGTCAGCGTCAGTCGTGTATCGTGCGCGGCAACGCCGATCAGCGTGACTGACGCCGAATTTACTAACGCGTAAAAGGCGAATACGACGACCCAGGACCAGTACCGCTTTGTAAGTTGGTGGTCCCGGTAAACGAATGCCCAGGTTTGGCGGATGGCGCTTGCGTTCATTCGACGGTGACCTCCTTTTCCGCTTCTTCAAAGCTCTCGCCGACCATCTTGAGAAACACCGCCTCTAGATTGTCCGCGCCGGCCTGGGACTTCAGCTCTTCGGACGTTCCTTCCGCCACCAGTTGCCCCCGCGTGAGAATTCCGATGCGATCGCACAACCGCTCCGCTTCGTCCATATCGTGCGTTGTAAGCAGAATCGTCGTTCCTTCGCGGCGGCGCAGATCTTCTATAAAGCGCTGCACCTCCTGCTTGCTCTTCGGGTCAAGGCCCGTCGTCGGCTCATCGAGCAGCAGCAGCGGAGGATTCACCAGTAGCGCTCGCGCGATGCTCACCTTCTGCTGCATGCCGCGGCTCATTTCTTCGAGAGGATCGTCGAAGCGGCTTGCATCCTGCCCCAGGCGCTTCAGAATATCGAGCGCCTTACGTTCCGCATCCGGCTTTTCAAATCCATACAGAAACGCCGTGTAGAGCAAGTTCTCACGCGCCGACAGCTTCTTATAGAAAGCCGCATCCACGCTGACGCGGCCAACACGTTCGCGCACTTCGCGCTCGTGTTCCGGGAGGCGGAACCCCAATATTTCGATGTCGCCGCCGTCGGCGAGCAGCAGTGTCGAGAGGATGCGGATGAGCGTCGATTTTCCCGATCCGTTCGGGCCGAGCAGACCGTAGGCTTCCCCCTCACGGACTTCAAGCGTAATGCCCTTGAGAGCATGCTCCTCGCGGATTTTACGGCGCAGGAGGCCGTTACGTTTTCGAAACACCTTCTTGACGTTTTGGACGCGAATGGCGAGAGATGGCACAGCAAACTCCGAGACAGACCAACAGGGATGTGAGGTGACGCTTGCGCCTGAGAAAAAATGGCGCGAAAAAAAGAGAGCGGGGAATTACTGACGCATGGGAGTGCCCGTCCCCTGAATTATAGCGTGCCCTGCCGTTTCACCCGCGGCGGCTCTATTCAAGGGGAATATGATGTTGGCATGGAAAAACTGGCGAGACGTAGCTTCCTGCGTGGCGCGGCGGGAATGCTGCCGCTGACGGCATTGGCCCAGAGCAAAATGCAAGGCTCTCATCATTTGAAGAACCTCGGCGTGCAACTGTACACAGTGCGGGAAATTCTTCCGAAGGACCCTTCGGGAGTTCTCAATCAAATTCAGGAAATCGGCTACACGGAAGTAGAAGCGATCTACGCGAGTCTCGATACTATTTGGCCGAGTCTCCAGAAGACGAAGCTGAAACCTGTCAGCATTCACCTCGATTCCGATCTGTTCGGCGACCAAAGCAAGATGCAGAGCGCGCTCGAAAAGGTGAAGCATCACGGTTTTCAATACGCCGTATTTCCGTATCTGCCGGAAAACCAGCGGGGCGGTCTCGACGCGATCAAGAAACTCGCAGACAAATTGAACAGCGCGGGCGAGCAGGGCAACAAACTCGGCATTCACATCTGCTATCACAATCACGCGTTCGAGTATCAGCCCATGAATGGCACGACGCCACTGGCGGTGCTGCTGGAAAATACCCATAAAGATGCTGTTTCTCTGGAACTGGATGTCTTTTGGGCAAGCGTGGCCGGGCACGACCCGGTGGAACTGCTGAAGAAATATTCCGGCCGCATCCCGCTGCTGCATTTAAAAGATAAAGAGAAAGGCCTGCCGGTTCAGTACAACGAGCATGTTCCTCCCGAAGCGTTCAAAGCCGTTGGCAAGGGATCGCTCGATTTTCCGGCGATCCTCCGCGCCGCGCAGGCTGAAGGCGTCAAGCACTACTTCGTGGAGCAGGATCACACGCCGGGGAACCCGATCGATAGTCTGCGGGATAGTTATAATTACGTGCACAATTTGTCGTTCTAGATTCAAGATCTGGAAGTTGTGGCGCACGATTCATCGTGCCGGAGGGCAGTTCACTGTCCGCCGAACCGTGGGCTAAGGCCCACTGCGGCGCGCTAAAGCGCACGCCACAATCGATCACTTAGCCGTTGCGCACGTCGACTACGTTGTCCGCACGACGCCGCGTTTTACGCTGGCGAGAACGGTTAGTTTCGGCCTTTCGTATTCTGAAAACGTGGACATACCTTCCTGGCCCCAGGCCGATGAACGCGAGGCGGAATTACTGCGAGCTGTTCTCGACAGCCCGCAGTGGGGAGGCTTCCATCCATTCATCGGCGAATTCGAACAGAGCTTCGCGGCATATCAGCATTGCCGGCATGGCATCAGCGCATGTAACGGCACAGTGACGCTGGAACTCGCCCTGACGCTTCTGGATATCAAACCCGGCGACGAGGTAATTGTCCCGGCGATTTCGTTTGTAGCGACGGCAACGGCAGTTTCGCGCGCGGGCGCTCTGCCGGTGTTCGTGGACATCGAGCCATACTCGTTCAATATCGATCCGGAGCGGGTGGTCGAGGCGATCACGCCGCGTACGCGCGCCATCATCGCCGTTCATTTCGGAGGGCCGCTAGCACGGATGGATGCGCTGCAAGCCATCGCTTCCGAACGAAATCTCCAGCTGATTGAAGACGCGGCTCATGCGCACGGCAGCGAATGGAATGGCAAACGCGCGGGTAGCTTTGGCGTGTGCGGCTCGTTCAGTTTCCAGAACGGAAAAGTGTTGTCATCCGGCGAAGGCGGGATGGTGACGACGAACGATGATGAATTTGCCGAGCGGGCGCATTCCTTTGCAAACCAGGGACGAGTAAAAGGCGAGAGCTTTTTTAAACATTTCCATTTGAGCTCGAATCTCCGGATGACGGCGTTTCAGGCAGCCGTGCTCATTGCTCAGTTCGAGCGATTGCCGGATCAGATCCAACGGCG
Organism: Bryobacterales bacterium KBS 96; assembly: GCA_000381625.1. Taxonomy (GTDB): domain Bacteria; phylum Acidobacteriota; class Terriglobia; order Bryobacterales; family Bryobacteraceae; genus KBS-96. Next base: position 758,799 of record KB906767.1, on the reverse strand, counting down.
CACGGCGAATGCGGAGCGCCTCAAGCGTCTATTGGAAGATGTCCCTGAAATCGTATGGCAGCAAGTCCCGGCAGAGGTGACGCAAAACTCGTATTATCTTCTGCCGGCGCGGCTGCGTAACGCTCGCCTGAGCCGCGACGATTTTCATCAAGCCTTGACATCGGCCGGAATCCCTTCCACGCCGTTCTATCCTTTCCCGCTATATGGCAACCCTCTTTATCAAGAGCCTGGAACTTGCCGGGCGATGCCGTGCCCGAATGCGGAGGCGTGCGTGGGTGACGCGTTCTGGCTATCGCACGTCCTCCTATTAGCCGATGAGCAGACGATTGATGAAGCGGCGCGGCACATCCGGCAAGCAGTGGGTGTTTTGAAGTGACAGGCTTACGAATTGAAGTAAGGAAATACGTGTACGACGCGCAATCGAGCCTTGATTGGGCTACCTCTCGCGCCACCTTGAGCTCCGAACGCTTTGCCCTCCGTGATCACGGCAAATCGCGGTAGATGACCGTCGTGATCGATCACCAACTGCAGCTTGGCCTTTGCTCTATTGATAGTTGGCCCAGTCGTACATGGTCGCGCACAGCTCAATGAGCGTGCCGTCGATGCTCATCAACGGATTTTTGAACCGGAACTTCCGCTTGGCTCGCGTCAAGCCTGCGCCACGCCTCGCCCCTACAATCGTGATTTTCAACCGAGCGGATGTCTTCAACCGGCCCTCACGCCAATCACCGTTCGCTCGTCGCGGTCCTCTTCGCGGTTCTTTGATACTTTGCGATAACGGCCCGCAGATGTTCGAAATTGATCGGCTTGGGCAAATAATCGTCCATTCCACACGCGAAGCACATCTCGCGATCGCCTTTCATTGCGCTGGCCGTTAATGCCACCACTGGCAAGTGATCGCCGGTTTCGGCTTCGCGCTCGCGAATCCGCTTCGTCAGTTCCAGGCCGTCCATAACGGGCATCTGAACATCCAGGAACGCGAGTTGAAATTCCCGATCGGCAAGAATGCGCTCGGCTTCGATGCCGTCCTCCGCGAGCGTGACCCCATGCCCGAGCCGAACCAGTACACCTTCAATTACGCGGCGGTTCACCGAATTATCCTCGACGACGAGGATGTCCAGCGGATCGCAATCGGCGGAGTCACCCGCGGCAGCGCTTCTCGATCCAGTCTCTTCAAAATCCTTCACGATCGGGAATTGCACCGAGAATTCGAACGTGCTGCCTTGGTCAATCTCGCTGTCTACCCGCAGGACTCCCCCCATAATTGCCACCAGTTGCGATGAAATCGAAAGCCCGAGCCCGGCGCCGCCATACTTCCGGGAGACGCTGCCGTCGCCCTGCTGGAACGCTTCGAATATGTGCTCGCGGAGTTCGGGAGGAATCCCTATACCGGTGTCGCGCACACGGAAGCGATAGGTCTTGTTGGTCGCGGAACACGCCTCACAATTCACCTGGACCACCACTTCGCCGCGCTCGGTGAACTTCAGCGCATTTGCGAGTAGATTCATCGGCACTCCGGACGTAACTGTCTGCCTGCCGATTGGCGCAATCAGCCGAAAGCCGGTCGCTGTGTTTCCGGCGGCCAATCCGGCATCTGTTCCGGCGTAAACGACACCGTTCCGGTCCGACACAATTGCATTGGCTTCAATCGAATGAATCTGCGCCGGCAGAGAGATGCGCTGGAACTGGCGTCCGTCAAACCGGAACAAGCCCTGGTTTGTGCCTGCCCAGAGTTCGCCGGATCTAGTTACATGCAAAGAGGCGATCGTTTCGCCCTGAATGCCGTCCGCCCTCCCAAACCGGCGGAAGGCAATGCCGTCGTACCGGAATAGGCCATTTTGCGTGCCGACCCACAGATAACCGGTGTGGTCCCGAACCATGCATTCAGGAGTCAGATTTGCAAGGCTCCTGACCGAAATAGTCGAAGGAATACCGCTGCGCAAACGCGGGCGCCGCTACGATGTAAGCCGAAAGCGCGGCGATCGCCACCAATCTGGCAAATAACACGATATGTGGAATGATTATAATTCAATATCGGTGGTTTGCAGGAAATCCCGTCGTTTTAAAATTACCGGATTTCTCCGCGCACATCGTTCCATAGAGAAAGCGGCTGCCGGAAAAGTTACTGTTCGTAATACCCTGAGCGGGTAATGACCTTCAGTTCCGGACGGCGTACCGTTACCCGGACTGCGTGATATCGATTCGTAATACCCATCGGAAGGCGCGGGTAATAACCCAGCAGATATTCCGTTCGCAGTTCGCGCAGAATCTCCGTGAATGCCTGGTCAAGCTGGCCGGCGCCCGCCGGATAGAACGTGCGGCCACCGGTGGCATGGGCCATGGTTTCGAGCGCATGCTCGCCGCCGGTGTTTCGCCCTGCATCGTTTTCGATCGGCACCACCACAATCGGATACAGGACGGCCTCCGACCGCATAGCCGCCTTCACGGCATCTTCGAATTTCTTGTAGCTTGTCGTATCGCCGCCGTCGGTTACCACCACCATGACGTGGCGTCCATCCCGGTCCGCGAGATCGCTTGATACCAGATAGATGGCGTCGTAAAGAGATGTGCCTCCCTCGCCGTGCAATTGGCGCATGGCGCGCTCGGCGCGCTGCTCGTTGCGGGTGTAGCCGACGTCCATCTTTACCTGCCAGTTGAAGCTATAAACAGCCAGCGCGTCGTCCGGATTCCCCACCTGCTTCAGGGTGCGAAGAAACTTCAGGATGGAGCCGGTCTCATAAGCGATGTCCTTGTTCGTGGACCCGCTGGTATCGATCAACAGCGCGATCGAGAGCGGTAGCGACGTGTTTCGCTCGAAAACCGAAATGGTTTGCTCGACGGTATCGTCAAAGACGCGGAAATCGTCCTTGCCGAGGTTCGTCACAATGGCGCTGGTCGCTTGGTCCCGAACCGTCACCAGCAAGCGTACTAAGTTGCTGGTGACGGAAAAACTTGGGGGCGCCGGCTCCCGTTCCTGTGCCCACAATGGGCAGCTTGACGCAAGCAGCGCCAAGCATAGAAGAAGGGCATCCCCGTTCCTCACGCGCTGATTAGGACGTCTTCGCTCGGCCCGGCAGCTTGTCATCCCATTCGCCTTCCACCCAGACAGCGCCGTCTTCAAAAAATTCCTTTTTCCAGATCGGGACCTCTCGCTTCAACCGGTCGATTCCTTCCAGTGCCGCCTCAAACGCTGGTTTTCGGTGCGCGGCCGTGACAATCACGGCAACGCTCGTTTCTCCGATTTCCAACCGCCCGAGGCGGTGGATCAGGGCAATTCTCCCGATCGCCCGCTCGGCCGCGATCTCGCGCCCGATTCGCGCCAGTCCGTCGAGCGCCATCGGCTCATAGCACTCGTACTCCAGATAGCGTGTTGGCCGGCCCTTCGTGTTGTTTCGGACAATGCCTTCGAATACGATCACGGCGCCATCTTCTCCCCGCTGTAGCGCGCGCCCCCAGGCCTGCGATTCGATTGGCTGGCGTGTCAGCGCAAACAGGCTCCCAGATTCGTCTTCAACGAATGAGACGAAGCCCGCTTTTTCACCCATCATGTCTGAAGGGGTTGACCCGCCGCTTACCGGCGGCAGAAATGCGATTTCGTCCTGATCTGTCAAAGGAGTGTCCGGGTTCGAAAACTCTCGATTACGAGCTAGCAAGATCGACGGACGCGCGGCCTTCAAAGTTTCGAAACGTTCCGCGTAACGGTCGAGCAATCCGCCCAGGGTCGTCGCCGGAGCAATTTCCACCATCTCCTCGCTCAGACCCGTCAAGTCCTTCAAAACACCGAAAAACAGCACCTTCACGACCACGCATCAATGCTACCAGCGTGCCGGGGTTGAGCCCGCCTTGTGTTCTTACCGCGTATGCTGTCAATACATGCCGAAACATGAGACGCGGCTGCGAGTCCGCTATGCTGAGACCGATCAGATGGGCGTCGTCTATCACGCGAACTATCTGGTATGGATGGAAATTGGCCGCGTCGAATACGTGCGCTCCTGCGGGTTCAACTACAAAGATCTCGAAACACTGGAGGGCATTCTCCTCTCTGTTGTAGATGTGCAGTGCCGCTATCTGTATCCGGCTCGCTACGACGAAGAGGTCGTGGTCCGCACGGAAATGGTCCGGTCGAATCCGCGCATGGTCGAATTTGGCTACGAGATTCGCCACGCTGAACCGGATCGATTGCTTGCCAGCGGCTCTACCCGCCATATTTGGCTGAACCGTAACATGCGCCCGTCGCGTCTGCCGGAGAAATATCACGATTTCCTGCTGCGAGCATAACGGCCATACTGAAACTGAGCGGCCCAAGGCGAACTGGGACGCGCTTCGCTTCGATCCATTCGGGCTTCCCTAAGGACAGGATTTTCGTAAATACGATGGCGTGTCGAAGAGCCCTTAAACCGCATCCAGTTGTTTATTAGATCGTGGGGCTCACTGTTGGGATAATCCGGATAACTGCGGGCCAAAAGCAGCCACAACGAACTAAGGTAATCTGAATCTTTAGTCCGGGCGGAAATACAAGCGGCATGGTCTTTCTTCGCGCGTCCGCGAAGTGACGAGAACTCAACAATGGCGACGAACGCAAAGGTAACTCTGAAGATGATCGAGCAACCGCAAGCGGCAACCGGGCTGGCGCTGGTCCGTGTAACGATTGGCGCAATGTTCGTTTGGGTCTTTTTTGAGAATCTCGGAAAAGGCCTCTATACAGCGGGTGGCTACGCGGGCCTGATTCGCTACTACATCAAGGCGAGTCATTCGCCTGCTGCGTGGAAGGCCGTGATGGGTCTGATGGCAAGCCACGCCGCGATAGCGGCTCCCGTGCAAGGCGTAGTCGAAATTTCTCTCGGCATTCTACTGATCATCGGTCTGCTTACTCGTCCCGCTGCATTTGTCGCTTTTCTGTTTCTCGGAAGCCTTTGGATTTCGGAGTTGGGTACTTCGTGGATCTGGGAACTTCTGGTTTCAGTCCTGGCATGCCTTGGGATCGCCCTTGGACGCGCGGGCCGGGCGTGGGGCGTTGATGGGTGGTTGTCACAGCGCTCGCCATCGTCTCCATGGTGGTGATCGGGCCTGGTCCACGTGCGAGTTTCCGTCATCATCCCGACCCATAATGAAGCGGGGGCGATTGAGCGCGTTCTAGCGGATCTTCCGTCCGATCTGACGACGGAGATCATCGTCGTCGACAGCAACTCGAATGACGGGACGCCCGAAATCGCTGCAAATATGGGCGCTCTCGTGGTGCGGGAACCGCGCCGCGGATATGGACAGGCTTGCCTTACCGGGCTAGCTGCCGCAAATTCTCCTGACGTAGTTGTGTTTCTCGATGGCGATTACAGCGATCGCCCCTCGGAGTTGCCGATGATCTTGGCTCCGATTGTCGAGGGGCGCGCTGACATTACACTCGGTTCACGGCTCAGCGGCCAAAGCAACCCGGGTGCGCTACCGTGGCATCAATCGTTCGGCAATCGCCTCGCCGCCGGCCTGATCGGGCTTCTATATGGGCTAAAAATAAGTGACCTTGGCCCGTTTCGCGCCGCCCGCGCAGAAGTGCTGCGTGGGCTCGGCCTCGAAGAAACCACCTATGGATGGGCTGTTGAGATGATTCTGAAAGGCGCTTTGGCGGAACTCCGTGTGGTTGAAGTCCCTGTGAGCTACTACTCGCGTATCGGAAAATCGAAGATCAGCGGTACGCTGAAAGGCACGGTCGGCGCCACTTGGTTCATTCTCAGCCTGATCGTGCGCTATCGTTTTCGGCGACGCAGAGCCGGGACACCGCGGCCGGCATAGGTACGCATCAATACTTTATGGAGCTTTCAACCGAGGGGATGGCGCGTTTGTCGAGCCGCGACCGCGTGTTGGTAATCATGGCGAAAGCGCCAAGGCCAGGCGCCGTCAAGACCCGGCTGGTTCCTACTCTTTCTCGTACCGCTGTCGTTGCTTTCTACCGCTGCCTCCTGGAAGACACATTGGCGCTGGCGCAGTCATTAGGCGATGTAGAAGTTGCCTTCATGTGCCCTAATTCGGATCTGGATGAATTGGCGCGGTTGGCAGGCAGCAATGCAAGCGTGGTTGCGCAGAACGGCGAGGGCCTGGCGGCGGGACTGACTTCCGTATTTGCACGCTTCACCGAAAAACACCGGCGGCGGGTTATTGCCTTCAACAGCGACAGCCCACATTTGCCGCGTTCTGTTCTTGAAGACGCGTTCGAAATCCTGGCCGCGCGTGACGTCGTCGTGGGCCCGACGCAAGACGGAGGTTATTATCTCGTAGGAGCGAAGGCTTCTCATCTTACGCTTTTCGCGCACGACGGAATGGGCACCAGCAGCGCGCTGGAGACGCTCCTGTCTCGCGTACGGGCTCTCAACCTTTCTCTGGGCTTAGTCGATCCTTTTTACGATATCGATGTGTCGGACGACATGACTCGTCTGGCAGCGGAGTTGCGTCTGGCTCCGGAGAGGGCGCCGCGCACTGCCAGATGGTTGAGAGACTGGCAACTTGCAGCGGGACAATTCCGAACTCTCACGGGGAAACCGTGAAGTTTACCCCATCCGGCAGAGTCTATGTTCTCGGCGCATGCCTGTGCGTAGCGTTGGCGATCTGTTCACGCAATTGGGCCGATCGAGGTGGACCGCCCTTCATCGCCTCTTTGGCGGTTGCCGGCATTGTATATCTTCTGGCGATTCGTGAGTTCTTCTCTGCATCAAGGCTTCCGCGGCGCGTTGTCGTCATTGGACTTCTGCTGGCCGCTCTCTGGCACGTTGCATTTCTTCGATTGCCCACAGGCGTCGATGATGACATCCACCGGTATGTTTGGGACGGCCGCCTGCAGCGGCTCGGCTATAACCCTTACGTGGTCATTCCCAGCGATCCCGCAGTGAGAGAGTTGCACACAAACGAGACCCGCGGCTTAAATAACCCGAATCTACCGAGTCCGTATCCCGCCGGCGCTCAGCTCTTCTTTCGCGCCGTTACCGCGATTGGCGAGTCCACCTTTGCGCTCAAAGTGGCATTTGTCATTTGTGATTTTGCAATTATTCTCGTCTTGCTCTATGTTCTGCGTGATGAAGAGCGAGGAGCGCACTGGGTTCTGGCGTATGCATGGAACCCATTACTGGTGATTGAGGTGGCGGGAAGCGGTCACATTGATATTGTTGGCGCGCTGCTCCTGCTCCTGTCGTTCGCAGCGCTTCGGCGCCGATGGCGGCCGATGGCAGCCCTGGCATTTGGGCTGGCTGTCTCAGTGAAATTTCTGCCGATCGTACTGTTGCCTCTGTACTGGAAGCGGGTTCGCGTGCGCGACGCCGTGGTCGTGGCAGCGGTGGTCGGATTCCTGTACGTCCCATTTCTCGACCATACCCGCATTCCAATCGGCTCGCTTATTACATACGTGCAGACTTTCCGCTTTAACGATCTTGTGTTCGCGAAGCTCGAACAAGTGGCTCCGCAGATTGCGGCCGGGCTACCCGTGCTCGTTGGATTCCTTATGGCAACCTGGCTAAGGCGCGCGTCGCCGGAATGCTCTCCGCAGGCATTTGCTTGGCCGATGGCGGCATCGCTTCTGTGCGCGCCAGTCGTGTACCCGTGGTATCTTCTCTGGCTGCTGCCATTTCTATGGTCTGGATCGACGCTACCGATTATTATCTGGACAGTGAGCATTATCCCCACTTACGTCGTTTGGCATTTGCGCACACTTGGGCGCCCTTGGTCGGTTCCTGGCTGGATACTGCTGTTAGAATACGGATCTGTCGCAACGGCTGGCGCAATCATCGCGGTGCGCCGGTTCCGACGGCCGGCAGCATCTCGACGCTTAGTGGACCAGGCACGATAACTTGCGCGATAAACGATTGTGAATCTTAACCTCCGTCGGTCTCATCAAGAACAAAAGAGGTTTAGCTAACATGGAGTGAACTTTATGAAAAGTTTCAGCCGGCTTACGATGATTAGCGTTTCAATCTTCAGCATGCTGGTGTTGGTCCTGTCCGCAGACTCCTGCTCGCAGAATCGCTCGTCTGCTGCCGAACCGATTGCCAAAGCTTTTGGCGTCGATTCGTTCGGGCAAGTTGATGCGATCCGCTACACGTTCAACGCAGAATTCCCCGGAGTCAAGGTTTCCCGTTCGTGGGCTTGGGAGCCCAAGACCGGACAAGTTTCCTATGAGGGAAAGGATAAGGACGGCAAACCGGTAAAAGCCACGTACGTTCGCTCTCAAGTTGGCAGCCAATCGGACGTCGTCAAGAACGAAATCGATCCAGCGTTCATCAATGATAATTATTGGCTAATATTCCCGTTCCATGCTTACTGGGACAGCAGCGCCAATGTGCAAGACATGGGAATGCACCAATTGCCGCTGGGCGACGGCTCGGCTCGGTTGGTTTCGGTGAAGTATCCCTCGGACGTCGGATATACGCCTGGTGATACGTGGGATCTCTACGTTGGCAAAGACAACCGCGTTGAGCAATTCGTTTATCGCCGCGGTGGCCCCAAGAAGCCAAGTATCGTCACGGCTACGTGGGAGGGGTACAAGAAAGCCGGTCCTATCCTTATCTCGACAGACCATCACGGGACTGCGGACGGTGCGCCCCTTCGGCTATTCTTTTCGGATGTGGCTGTCAAGCTGGAGGGCTCCGATACCTGGGTGAATGCACAATAGAAAAGGGCTGCCGATCTCTGCGTAGGAACATCCAAGCACACTGCTGAGGTAGGCTTCGGGATCGAGCTCATTGAGTTTAGCCGAGCCCAGCAGACAATTAGATCGCGGCGGCACGATCGTCTCCAGCATCCACTAAATCTACAGCGATTTCAGCAACGGCAACCCGCTTGGCTGCTGGTCTACAATTCCGCAATACGACCGCCACTTAGTTTTTCCCTATCCGAACACCTGTAGTGAGGCAGGTCCCCGGCCTGCGCCGGGCGCACTCGCCCGGCTTTTGCCCAAGCCCCAAGCCAACTAGTCCACAATCAAAAAAGATGGAACCTGGCGCTCAATGTAGGACTAACATATGAGACTAAACTGGATGATGCTTGTTGGATCGCTACTCCTTTCACGAACCCTCGGCGCGGATACCTTGGGGTTCTTTGAACAGAAGTTTAGCGATCTGCATTTTGAAAAAGGCGCCTGGAGCAGAACCGTAGAACTGCCGTGCTATTCATACGCCGCACGGGCGGATGGCGCCACGGTAGATGTCCTAAGAATAGGGATGGGCAATCTCGTTCTTTTCAAGGCAAAGAAGGGCTTGACCGTGACTGTTTGCGGCTCGATTGCGGCCTTTGATGAAGGCTTCGAAACTGGAGGACCGCTTCCAAATGGGGACACCGGGAAGCCCTAGATTTCCCGCTTCCCGCGCGATTTTCGGGGCTAATAGCCACCGAATATAAAAGGACGGGAGTTCGAACGAAGATATGAAATACCTCGTTCAATATACCGTCGCCTCGCGTGATTTAGTGCCGTGACACGGAGCCGCCTTGCGCGAGCAAGCGGATTTGGACAACCGCGCACAACCCGCCGTTTGCAAGCTGCCTTGACACGGAGCGAATCGTCGATGTGCGGACAGCGATATAGTTGCAATGATGTTCACGTCGCCTTTCCAAGCACTGTCTTTGTGCGTTTTTATATTCATGAGTGTTTTCGCAGCCTTTGCTCAATCCAACTCCGCTGTGCTTCGTTCGCCAAACGGACAATTGGCGATTACGTTCCAGACGGTCGATAAGCAGGGGCCTTCGCCCTCCGGACAACTGACATACGCAGTGCAATTTCAGGGAAAATCACTTGTGAACCAGTCGACCCTCGGCCTGGATTTGCAAAGCCAGAGGCCGTTAGGCGCCACTGTCGGCATTGTGAAGGCGACGCCTTCATCTCATGATGAAACCTATCGTCTGGTCACCGGCAAAACGAGCGAAGTGCGCGACCATTACAACGCTCTCCGTATTGAGATCGAAGAGCCATCGGGCATGGGCCGTCAACTTGTGATGGAAGCGCGGGCCTATAACGACGCCATCGCGTTCCGCTACGTTGTCCCCGAACAGAGAGCGCTGCGAAATTTCCAACTTACCCAGGAGCACACCGAGTTTCGCATCAGCAAGGATGCCACGACGTATGCACTAGAGCTGCCGAATTTTCGCAGTATGTATGAAGGCGAATACGTAAAGCTGCCGATTACCGCATTCTCGAACCAAGGCGGCGTGGCTAGCACTATTCTGATCGGATGTCCGCTGCTGATGGACGTCCCCGGTGTAGCCTGGATGGCTATTACGGAAGCCAACATACGCGGCTACAGTTCCATGTACCTTGTGAATCCGTCGCACAGTTGGGCCGGCCATTGGTTTGAATCGCGGCTGGCGCCTCAGGAGGAGAACCCGGAACTGGCTGTCTCGGGAGCGCTTCCCCATCATTCCGCGTGGCGTGTCCTGCTGGTCGGGACCGAACCGGGCAGGCTCGTCGAATCGAACGTCATCACGAGTCTGAATCCTCCCTCTGAAATTAAGGACACTTCCTGGATTCACGCCGGCAACGCGTCGTGGGATTGGTGGAGCGGCAGTATCGGTCCGGATGGAAAGCCGGCATACACGACCGCCACGATGAAGTACTACGTCGATTTCGCGGCGAAATCGGGTTTTCCCTACATGCTGATCGATGCGGGTTGGTACGACCCTAAAGACATCACCAAGATGAATGGGCGCGTCGATGTTCCCGAAGTTGTCCGCTATGCCGCAACCAAGAAGGTGAAGGTTTGGATCTGGCTGTCGTACAAGGCTGCCGATGCCCAGATGGAGGAGGCCTTTCCTCTCTACGAAAAATGGGGCGTTGCTGGTTTGAAGATCGATTTTGTCGAACGCGACGATCAGGGTGGCATCGATTTTTATTACCGAGCCGCACAGGAAGCCGCCCGTCATCATCTGATGCTCGATTTTCACGGAGCTACGAAGCCTTCCGGTTTGGAGCGCACCTACCCCAACGTGCTCGGCTACGAGGCTGTGGTCGGTATGGAACAGAACAAGGGCGGTACGCGCGATAATCCCGACCACGAGGTGACCCTCCCATTTACGCGGATGCTGGCAGGGCCGATGGATTTCACTCCAGGCGGATTTGACAACGTAACGCGCGACGATTTCGAGGCACGTTCCGTTCGTCCCATGGTGATGGGCACACGCGCGCATCAGTTGGCGATGTATGCGATCTATCAAGCCGCCTTTCAGATGGTGTCCGACAGCCCAAAGGCGTATGAAGATCAACCCGCGTTTCAGTTCATTAAGAGCGCTCCGGCGACCTGGGATGAAAGCAAAGTGCTGAACGGCTTGCCGGGTGAATACATCACGATGGCGCGGCGCGGCGGCGATCAGTGGTATCTGGGCAGCATGACAAACTGGACGCCGCGTGAACTGGACGTACCGCTCTCGTTTCTAGGTTCGGGCAAATACAAAGCCGAGATATACGAGGACGCCGCCGATGCGGATAAGTATCCGAAGAACGTGCGAGTACATGAAGAAACCGTGGACCGTTCAACTCACCTAAGAATCAAGATGGTCACTGCGGGCGGTTATGCCGTGCGATTCGTGCCGGTGAAGGACTGAAATCGCGCGGGGTTACTTCGTCTGAATCTCAAATACGTTATACCGCCAGGGCGGAAGATCCAAATATAGTCCGCGGCTGTTGAGTTCCGTTCCGTCCCGCATATATGTTTCGGCGCCCATCTCATCGCGGAGTGCAACCGCCTTCCCATCGAGCGTCTCAAACGGCAGCTTAACGTAACACTGGCTCTGGCAGGGAGCGAAATTCACCGCAATTAAATGGCGCGGACATCCTTCGCCGGCCCAGGCGAAGCACAGAAAATTGTGCTGTGTCGGGTTGCCATCCCATGCTGGAAGAGTCTCCAGTAAACTCCAACCTCCCTGCGCAAAATCTCCTTTGAGGCAGTCGAGCAGGCGCGAATAGAATTGCGCGATATCCGCATCGACGGGCTCGATAGCCTGCCGTCGCAAATGGATATTAGGCTTGATCCGATATCCTTCCAACTGACCGTCGTGGAAGAACCGCAGGCCCGGCACGAAGTAACTCACAATAGCCGCGGCCTCGTGCATGGCGCGAGGCAGAACGGCGGCTACCCGCTTCTCGTCATGATTTTCGAGGAACCGTGCCGATTTGTGTTGATAAACGATATCGCCAGTCAAATGGTCGCGGGCAGCATCGGCTTGCCCTTGAATCAGATCGTCATAGAGATTTTTGTCGTACGTATAGTCGAAGCCCAGTTCCTGTAACTGGCGCTCGCGGTTCCAGTAAACCTCGGCCATCAAGACGAACTTGGGATTCACCTGCCGCGCTCCGGCAATGGCGTCCGACCAGAACGGCTGAATCTCGATGCCCCACGTCTTCTGAAACACATCGGGCAGAAGCAGCATTGCCATATCACACCGCACGCCGTCGCATAACGCCGCCACGCGCTGCAATCCTTTTTTCATCATCGATTGAACGGCTGGGTTTCCGTAATTCAGTTGTGCGGTGTCAATCCAACCTGGAAAATAAGGATCGCGTCCGTGAGCCAGAATCTTCCGGCCCGAGTTAGTCTGCGCTTCAAAATAATCGGACGGTTTTCGCGCGAGATCCGATGCGTTGCCGGAAACGTAAAAATCGGGATGTCCGTGAACCCACTCATGATCGACCGCCGTATGATTTGGGACAAAATCCAGCATCAGGCAAATGCCGCGCGCGCGAAGGCGTTCTCGCAATTTTCGCAGAGCCTCCGGCCCCCCGAAATCGACGTGCACGTCATAACTGCATACGGCGAATCGCGAGCCCGTGATGTCTTCATCGGAAAAGTCGGGAAGAGACTGGCGATAGTGCTGCTCATCTGCCATCTTGCGCGATGCGGCGGCGGCGGCAGCGCACGTCTGCCAAACTCCTAACAGCCAGATCCAGTCGAATCCCCGATCCCTCAACCGGTCGAGATCGAGATCGGGGATTTCGTCGAGATGCAATTGCCTGCCGGCGGCCTCGCTGCATCGATATAACCAAGAACGCGCGTCGATCTGATACAAGGAAGGATTCGTTCTCATTAGGGGATCATCGACATGACGTAAAATCTGGAACTGCGCCGACAAGCGTCAGCGACCGTCAACCACTGATTGTGGTACATAGTTTCAGTATCGCCGCCAAGTTACAGATGACGACCAATTCTCATATAGCAATCGCGCTCGCCGCTGCGCTACTGGTCATTTGCGCAATCGGTTGCCATCGCGCCCCGGCGAACCAGCAATCGAATAAGAAGCAACTCGATAGCTTGCTCGCGCAAGAGTGGGATTTCGAGATGCAAACGAATCCGGAAACCGCGAGCCTCTATGGAGATACCCGCTATAACTCGCGGCTAAGCGACTATTCGCCGGAGCGCTTCCGGAACGATATCGCGCGGCAGCGGGTATTTCTACGGGGTTTCGAAGCCATCGATTCGTCCCGCTTGGCGGCACAGGACGCTTTGAGCCGTACGCTGATGATCGGCCGTTTGCGCGATCAGTTGGAAGAAGGTCGCTTCAAAAACTGGGAGATGCCGCTTGACCAGATGAACGGGTTGCATCTCTTCTATGCGGAATTGCCGGGGATGTTGGCCTTTAAAACTGTTCGCGACTACGAGGACTATCTGGCGCGCCTGCATCAAATTCCTCGTGTTATGGAACAGCTCGAAACGGACATGCGGCTCGGTATGGAAGATCGCCTGACGCCGCCGCGCTATCTGCTCGATAAGGTCGCCGCGCAAGTCCGGCAAATCGCCGATGGCGCGGGCGCGAAAAGCCCCTTCGCCGTTCCCGTGGCGAAGTTTCCGGCCGGGATTCCAGCGGCCGATCGGTCCCGGTTACGAACTGAGATTCTCCGCGCCATCGATACCGGCGTTGTCCCCGCTTATGCGCGGCTCGCAAACTTTGTCAAGAACGACTATGCTCCGCGCGGTCGCACCGAGCCCGGTGTATGGTCTCTGCCCGAAGGCGACGCGCGTTATCGCGAAGCCACCCGCCACATGACGACCACCAATCTCGCGCCAGAGCAAATTCACGAAATCGGGTTGAAGCAGGTGGATCGGATCGAAGCGGAGATGCTCGCCCTCGCAAAGCAGCAGGGCTTTTCGAATCTCGCCGCCTTTAATGCGTTCATCAAATCGAACGAAAAGTTGTATGCCAAATCGGGCGATCAGCTATTACAGCTTTACAAAACGTACATCGGCCAGATGCGGCCCGAAATGCCGAAGCTGTTTGGCCGTCAACCGAAGACTCCGCTCGAAGTTGTTCCCATGGAGGCGTTCCGTTCGAAAGATGCCGTGCCGGCGGACTATTCGCCCGGCTCGAATTCGCGGCCCGGAAGAGTGAACGTCAACGAGTACGATCCGACGCATCGCCTGACTCTGAACGTGGAAGCCATCGCGTACCACGAAGGCATTCCCGGTCACCACCAGCAGCTTGCGCTCGCTCAGGAATTACCGGATTTGCCGGAGTTCCGCAAAAATGCGGACTACACAGCCTTCGTTGAAGGCTGGGCGCTCTATGCCGAACGGCTCGGCAAAGAAGCGGGTTTTTATAAAGATCCTTACAGCGAGTATGGCCGCCTGGAAAACGAAATGTGGCGCGCAGTCCGTCTCGTCGTCGATACGGGCGTCCATTATAAGCATTGGACGCGCCGGCAAATGGTGGACTATTTCCACGCGCACACTGCCATGGACGAACCGAACATTCAGACCGAAGTGGATCGCTATATCGCATGGCCGGGACAGGCGCTCGCATACAAGCTGGGCCAGATGAAAATTCTGGAGTTGCGTGAACGTGCGAAGCAGGCACTTGGATCGCGCTTCGATCTGCGCGCTTTCCACGACGCCGTCCTCGAGAACGGCGCGCTTCCTCTGGATGTGCTCGAAATCCAAATCGATGCTTGGATCGCTCGCGAGAAGAAGCGCTAAATACGCGCTACGCTTCTTAATACATCACGCGAAACGAGCCATCGGAGGCCGTGAATGCGGATACCAGGCTCCACGTGGGAACCACTCCGGGTGCGTGACCTTCGGGGCCGATCGCCCGCCTGTTGTCGTCGAACACTTGCCAATTAAGCGTGCCGCCCTTCTTCCAGCCCATGCCCTCGGTCCATGCGAGCAGAATCTGGCCGCGGCTGTTGCCCGTAATTGAAGGATACTTGCGGTTCTTGCCCGTGCCGGGAGCGCCCACGGTTTCCGCAAGGGCGCCGGTCGCGGGATTCATGCGGCCGAAGTATACCTGTTTTTCCGTCTCCCATGCGCCCAGCACGCCCGCTTTACTCTCCGCGAGCGATTCCGTGCTCATCACGCAGTAGCCTACGTTCCATTTGGAAATATCGGAGCCCCGAAAGCTCGCGCCGTGATCGCGCGAAACCAGCAGATTCATGTCGCGGTGAACCATCTGTTCCGCGGAGCGGAACAACACAAACAACGTTCCGTTGCGGTCGGCGAAAGCGTCCAGCCCGCAGCACCCGCAAGCTCCTGTCGGTTTGTCCCAGGCCACACGCTCGGGAGCAAACGTCTTTCCATCATCGTTCGACGTTGCTATCCAGACACGCCGGTTCGCCTCTCCGTTTTTGCCCGGAATGGGCGCATGCCAAAGCACATAAACGTGGCCCGCGCGATCGGCGGCAACCGATCCGCCTCCATCGATTCCCCAGGCGCTGTGGATCAGATTACGCTGCGGCTCGAACGCCGTGCCCCCCTTGTTCAGGCGTGTATACAGCATGGGCGGCCTATTGTCGCCGGCGTTAGGCGTGGCGCGCGCCGATCCATTCCATGCGACATGCACAATATCGTTGCGACCGAGCGCAACGCGGGCGCCGCGGATGTTCCCGACCGCTATGGCGCTGCCCGGTTCACTGTTTACGCGTATCGGCTTTGAGAACGTTCGCCCGGTATCCGTTGATGTTACGTAATAGAGGTCGCCGGCGGACGGATTTCCACTGAAATAGACGACATGTACGACGCCCTTTGCATCGGTGACGGCCTGGGGCTGAATGCCGCCCTCCGGTACACGGATCAGTTGAACGGGAGCGGGTTTGTGTACGGCGGTTGCATAAAGCACCATGCCGGTCGTAAGCGCCGCGCAGGCGGCCATCGTCAGGAGGAAAGTACGTAACATTGTCGGTTCGCTACTCTTAGGTTAATGCGCCGCCATTGCGCGTCCGTACTCGCTCGATACCGATAACGTATCGAACAACCTCCATGCGAGTAGAGCTACCTGGCTGATTGTTTGCTCGGCCGCGCGCCCATCCCGGTCGTAGGTCGTCATGATTGCAATAGCGAACGGGTGTTTCGGTACGAACACGATCCCGGCGTCGCAACGCACTCCGAATAGCTCACCCGGCTTGTTGGCGATTTTCAGATCTTCAGGTAGAAGCCGCGGGATGGAACTGCTTTTCGGAGTGCTCAGCAGATTGAGCAGGTCCTGTGTCAATTCCGGACGGAACAACTTGTTCTGATAGATAGCTTGCAGCAATAGAACCAGTTCGTGCGGTGTCGCTACATTCTCGCGGCCCTGCTTCGCCGCTTCCAGGTCCATCATCAGGCGGCGCATCCGAGTCTGTTTCAAATTCAGGCCATCCAGCATGGTATTAATGCGGGCCATACCGAGGCGATTGGTCAGTATGTTCGAGGCCGAGTTGTCGCTGACCGCCACCACCGCCGCGGCAAGATCGCGGTTGGTAAGAACCGTAACTCCTGGCGTCAGGTTGTCGAGAATGGCGCTGTCGGGGGCCAGATCCTCCTTGCGCACGGTGTACATGTCCGTGAGTTTCGCCGCGCCTGTCTTGCCTTGCAGCGAAAGCTCTTGCTGATGATAGAGTTCGGTTAGCACTGCTAGCTTGATCGTGCTCGCGGTCGGAAAAACTTCATTTGCGTGATACATCCATTCGCGGCCCGTCGTGAGGTCCAGGATCGCTACGCCCATCACGCCGTCCAATCCCGAGTCTAAAGTCTCGACGCCGTGTTCCAGCTTTTGCCAGAGCAGTTCCTGTTTGCGGGCAGCGCTGTCGTCGGCTGCGTACGCCAATGACGCTATCGTGAGCAACAGAGCGGCGAATTTCTTCATCAGCGATACGGTACCAGACCGCCGCAAAATCTTCCGATGTTATCTATGTGGTGCAGGCTGCAGCCAGCCTCGGCATGCAGCACCGAGACTTGTCTCGACGAGTTCGAGACACCGGACGCCAAGTCTTGGCACCGCCGACACGGGTGTCCACGCCGCCATCACCAGCGGCTATGGGGCCAAATGTTCGTAATTGCCAGAAGAACATCCGAGTCCAACAATAAAGGTTGGAGCGGGGTAGCTCGAGTTCGCCAGTTTGCTGCCCGACATTATTTCGCGGTATTGTTTTATGAGTTGTTCCGGTAGCGCTGGCGGAGTCCCGGCGCGCCGTTTTTAGCAATCGAAGGAGATCGCAAACATGGCTTCGACGGTATGGAAAGGGTATCTGGCGTTTGGGCTGATCTCGGTTCCCATCCGCCTTTTCGCGGCGGCGCGGAGCGAGCGGATCAGCTTTAACCAAATTCACGAGCCCTGCGGCAGCCGGATCAAGCAGCAGACCTACTGCCCCGTTTGCGAACGCACCATCGAACGCAGTGAGCTGAAGAAGGGGTACGAGGTTGCCAAAGGGCGTTTTGTCATTGTTGAAGACGAGGAAATTAAGAAGATTGCCCCTCCATCTAGCGAAACCATGGAAATCCTCGAATTCGTCAAGGTCCAGGACATCGATCCCATTTATTTCGATGCCTCCTACTTCATGGTGCCGGAAGAGGCGGGGAAGAAAGCCTACGAACTCCTGCTGAAGACCATGGAGAAGTCCGGCTTCGGCGCCATCGCAAAGGTCACGATGCACCAGCGCGAATACACGGTGGTCGTCCGCCCGCACGGGCATGGATTGACCCTTCACACCATGTTCTACCCGGAAGAGGTTCGGGAAGTGCCTGAATACGGGAGAGATACCGACGTGCAGGTTAAGCCGCAGGAAGCCGCGCTGGCAGAGAAACTGGTGGAAGGGCTCGCTACGGAGTTCGAACCGTCCAAATATCACGATGAGTATCAGTCGCAACTGGCGAAACTGATCGAGGCAAAGAAAGAAGGGCAAGAGGTGCAGGCCGGTCCTGCGAGGAAACTCGCGCCGGTGATCGATCTGATGCAGGCTCTCCAGCAGAGTCTCGGCCAAGTTCAGAAGAAACCCGCCGCGCGCGAGATAAGCGAAACGGCGGAGGCGAAGCCAGCCAGGAAGCAGCGCGCTCGGGCCGGGCGCTAAGACCAAAAAAATTGGGCGAAGACTGATGTCTCCGCCCGCCCATTTGAGGGTTATCCAGTAATGACGAGGTCAAGCGACCTTGGCTTCGAGGTTCTGCATGTTGAACCCGGGCGCAAGCGCTTCGCGCGCCTTGTCGGCTAGCGTGCGCAGTTTGGCGTGCCGGGGTTTCGCCAGTTTCTTTTCCACGCTTCTGCGTGCCCGCAGCAGGCGAATGCGAACGGCTGTTTCCGTCCAGCCGTGCTGCTCCGCGATTTCCTGTACTTTGTATCCTTCGATGTAATGGCTGTGAAGCACAATGCGGTCGTTGGGCTTGCAGCTATTTAGAATCCGCTTGGCGTCAATTGCCGCAACATTCAATCTCGGCGGCGCCGCCAGTTCCGGCAGCGTCTGTGTTTGCGGCTCGCGGCGAAGAAACGTGCGATGGATATTCAGGGCGATACTGTTCGTCCACGTCAGGACCAGATTCGGATCGCGCAATTGCTCGCGACGTTCCCATCCTTTTGCCCATGCCGCTTGGGCTGTGTCCAGAGCCGCATCGTATGAAAGTCCTCGCGATACGAGGAAGCGAACTGTCAAGTTAAATCCGCGTTGGTAAGCTTTTCCGTATTCTTCTTTCGTCATCGCGCCCTCTGTAGGGCAGTTTTCGTGCCAACTTTCGGCGGACCTTCGCAAGTGCTTGCACTGGAGAGGCTTACGCCCCCAGCCGGGGCGCGGCGCCGCTTCAAACTGGCCAAAAGACCACGACAAATCTGCCGGGTCGCAGCAAAAATTGCGTAGCGACTCGGCAACATGAGATTTCGTCGGCGCTGAGGATCATGGCCGGCGTGCCATGCGGCCGGGTTTTCGCGGCCAAACACATCACTCGGCCGAACGGGCGCGTAAGCGTTGAGTAACGTGTTCGAACTGACTCGCCAGCGATAATCGGGAGATGGCTTACGAACAGGAACTGGCTTTGGCGAAGTCTCTCGCTCAAGAAGCCGGACGCACCGCGCTGGAATTCCAACGGCGGGGTGTGGAGACGGAAGAAAAGGCCGATGAATCCCCGGTCACCGCGGCGGATCGCGCTTGCGAAAAACTGATTGTCGAAGGAATCGTGAAAGCGTTCCCAGAAGACGGCACGCTCGGTGAGGAAGGCGCAAACCGCGCTGGCGCCAGCGGCCGGAAGTGGATTATAGATCCAATTGACGGCACCAAAGATTTTGTTCGTGGTATTCCGCTCTGGGCGATTCTGATCGGGCTTGAAGATCGCGGCGAAGTGGTGGCGGGCGTGGCGTATAGTCCCGGTCAGAATTTGTTGCTGTGGGCATCGAAGGGCGGGGGAGCATGGAGCGGCAACGGGCGGCTTCGTGTCACGGACCAGCCGGACCCGTCGCACGCCGTGCTTTCGTTTAACGGGTTCAATAAGGCCGGCGTAAATCATTTCGCTCCAAAACTGCTCGATTGGGTGAGCAAATTCTGGGCGGTTCGTGGTATGGGCGGCGCTGTCGATGCAATGTTACTCGCCACCGGCCGCGCGGACGTCTGGATTGAGCCGAATGCCCAGCCTTGGGATCTTGCTCCGCTCAAGATTCTGGTGGAAGAAGCCGGCGGTTGTTTCGGCGCGTTCGATGGATCGAATAGCATTTACGGCGGAAATGCCTGGGCCTGCGTACCCGGGTTGCGCGAGTATGTCGGGAAATTGATGACCTCCTGAGTAGAACGGTTCCGTAGCCTATCTACTGGAGACCCTCGAAAAGGTCAGGCGCGCGTGCTTTCCTGAAGCACTGTGAACGGACTGGCTGGACCTGCCGCGGCCATGGATGGAATTTGCAGATCGGGCATCGGTTTTGCTCGAAATAGGCGGAGACATGGCTTCGCTAGCAAACGAGCAAAGAAGCTGGAGCGGCTTCTGCGTGCGCTGTCGCTCGATATCCCGGTATTTGCATACATCTGCCGGTACAGCTTTGAAACGAACAAAAACGCCAGCCGGCTGCGAATGGAAGAGACACATCGAGATCGCTTCCAGATGAATGGAAGGCTGTAGAAACGATTCCAGACCTCTTGTGTTCGTTCCCGTATTTCGTCTGAGCTCATGGAAGGATGCGGCGTGAACATTTTCGGCCTTACCTGGGCGGGAATCAGCCAATATCGAGTTACGGGCGTACCCGCGACCCGCTCGGCTTCTTCACCCAGATTTTTTTCCCACCGTTCGAAATCGATCGTTCCCGGGAACGGGGTCAGCATTACAAATTGGGCAAAAGTAATCCCGGCTTTCTGGGCAAGTTCGGCCGTCGCCGCAAAAGTACTTTGGTTATCTGTCGGTAGACCAAAAATAAACGAACCCAAAACGTGAACATCGTGCTGCCGAAATGTCTGTAGTTGCCGGATCAGATCGTCGCCCGAAGAATTGAAATCCTTAAAGACCGCTTTCAGGCCTTCCGGCGTTACGGCTTCGACTCCAACCAGAGCGCCCTTAATTCGTGCTTTCCGCATGGCTTTCAGGAACTCCGGGTCTTCGCCGGCCTCCATCGTGATCTGCGTAAAGAAAACCATGTCCTTAGGCAATTCAGCCAGGCGCGCCATCAAGGTGAATCGTTCCTCGCGAATCGCCTCTAACTCGGCAATTCTTGCATGGTTGTGCTGGCGCTCGGCGAGCCGTAGGTCTGTCAAGGTGACAGGATAAAAGTTATCGTCGGCGAGAGCAATGAACCGGAAGCCCTTACGCCGCAGTTCAACTATTTCTTCAATCACAACGTCCGAAGCGCGTTGTCTCGGCTGTTGGCCATCCGTGCGCCACACGGAACAGAACGAGCAATGCTTTGGGCAGCCGCGAATCGTCTGAACGGATGCCCACATGTATTTATTGTTTGGCATCAAATCCCACCGCGCGCGTAGGAATCGGTTCGCCTCGATCCGGCCACCCGAATACACTCGCTGAAGACGATTGCTTGCGCAATCGTTCAGCGCTTCGCCCCAGGCGACGTCCCCGTCCCCCTGCACAACTGAATGAGCGGCGCCCAACTCAAAAGACTCTTCGGGGTACAACGTGGCGTGTATGCCGCCAAAAATGACCCAGGCGCCCTTTTCGCGCGCGATTCTTCCAACTTCATACCCGCGTAAGGCATTGCCTGTGTGAATCCCAATTCCCACGATATCGCCGGCCTGAATACAGGCCGGGTCCATCCGCTCCAGGGTCTCGTCGATGATATTGGGATCGCCAAAAGCTTGTGGCGTGGCGGCCGCTAGTACATAGAGCCACCGCGGAGTTATTACCGCGGTTCCAAAAGAAATGTCGCTCGGATTGATTAGATGTACGTTCATTGATCCAAATCTTTTCATAAAATAATTTTGTGGCTCTGTGCGGACTTGACCCATGCAAGTCCGACGAACCGGAGATTTTGTAAACAAACTAGATCAACGGCGGCGAAGGATCGGCAGCTAGGGGAAGGGATCTTCTTACACACCCTGTCGCGTTTAACGCGCTTTCGTATGTTACGAGCTGGCTATAAATCGAAAACTGCGGCGCCGGCAAGAAACTTCCAGAAGGAGAAGGCACAATCGTTGCGGCATCAAGGTGACCGCCACATTGAAGCGACGACGAGGCTGTATTGGGGTGGTTGAATAATTCCGGGCAATCCGGAACGTTGTCCAGCACGGACGTGAGCAGGATCGTGCACGTTAGCAGCCCCAGCACCCGGCAGTATTTGAAAGATCTACTCAAACCATTGCCCGACTAATGGTACAGCATGGCACATACAGAATTGGTGACCGCTTGTCGAGTGGGCGAAGCATGGCGCCAATATCCATCGATGAGCGGACAGCGCCGGATCATCTTTTCGCATGCTTATCTCTTGCGTCTCAGTGCCTTACAGACGCAAGTGAAAGGATCATCTTATCCTGGCCGAGTTTTCCTGGCCGCTCGAAAAACCCGCTTGCTTACGCAAGGCGGCTCTGAGTGAAGGCAAACTCCAAACGGAGCTGCCGCACGTCAGCGCGGGTTGATAACCCTAGGCAGCACTCCGGCTGCCCGAAGCTTTCCGATGCTCTCTTCGAGTTCGGCATTGTCTTGATGGTGCGCCGACCACGCGAGCCCTTCAAATTGCCTAAGTTGAAATAATTCCTTCGCTCGGTTCCATAGATCCGCATCGCGATGTGGATACGCATCGAATATGCGCCGGGCAAATTCAAACCCCAGGTGAAATTGCGCGGCCAAATCCCACGCCGGATCTCCTGCTCCAGCGTTGTCGAAATCAAGCACGCCGCATAGCCTACCCGTATCCGTGTCGATCAGGAGATTTCTGTACCAGAGATCGCCATGAATGATGGCGGAACTGCGATCCAGTCCGCTGAACCCCTCCCGCCAGGCTCGAGCCGCGCGTTGGTCTTCCTGGGAAAGCAACGAAAGAGTTGCTTCGAAACAAGAGAGCAGTTCTTCTGTCCGGTTCGGCGCCGACATGCCCGAGGCAATTCCGTCGCCTATCGGAATCGAATGGAGGGAGGTTATGAAACCCGCTATATCGCGGGCAAGCGAGTCTGCATGCGCCGCCACCGACTCCGGCCCGACAATCTCTCCTGGTAGGCGCCTGTAAACAAGCACGTTGTCGAGCAGCGACTCGGGCAGGGGTACAGCTACTGGCAAAGCGCGCGCGAGCCACGGCAGAAATTGCAATTGCCGCGCGAACGCATCTCGTACTTCGGGAGAGCGCGCCTCGCGCCGGATATATCCGTCTGGAGTTTCGTGAACAATGCTGCCGAAGCCCATGGCCTGACATCCAGAGAGTCGCCCGATTATAAACCGAACGAAGATGGCGCGATATTTCGATGCAGGCGGATTAGCCGCCATTCGAGAGATCTGACCTAGCGCGCGATTCCTACGATGTGGCGAATGTGCGCGGGGCTTTCTGCTTCGCCGATCATGAATTCGGCGACGTCTCTCCGTGAGACGACTGTTCCGCCTTTGGGCAGATGGTCGTCGGCAATGCGATAGGCGTGCGTGGCGGGTCCATTCGTGAGACGCGGCGGCCGGACGATGGTCCAATCGATCCCGTTTTGCATGATTTCGCTCTCCATGCCGGCCATATCCGGGGCCATTTTTCGAAAGAGCGTGCGTGTCAGAAAGTATCCCAAGATTCCGATGTTCGGAAAAAGAAAGGCTGCCGAGACAATCTCAACTCGCGGGACGTTGCTGTTTCGCAGAGCGAGCGCCAGAGTACGGCCGAAGTCCCGGCGCAGGGTGGTGGTGCGGAGAGTGGTGGGGCCGAAAGCGGATAGGACGCAGTCGTGTCCGGCGAGGCATTGCGTTAGCCGACTGGCGTTGAACACGTCGCCCTCGATGACTTTCAAGAGATCTGAGCGTTGAGAAATTTTGCTTGGCGACCTGACAAAGGCGGTGAGATGATGGCCGTGCTCCAGGCCGATCCGCAACAGATGTTGGCCGATGGCGCCAGTGGCGCCGAGAACAAATAGGCGCATATTTTCTCCTCGCCAGTTTCTTCAAACGCGGCCTGTGCGCCAACTAGGGATGCTCCAAAGCAGACCAACGGCGATCCCCACGCCGACAATTTCAAACGATACGGCGATGTTGGTGCGCATGACCATAAGGAAGACGATGGTCAACAGAAGCGCGGCTTGCAGACGCACGGAGATGGCCAAGAGCGGTTTGAGAAGGCTCTGCCGTGCTTCCTCTTTCTTTCCTTGTTGCGCGTGGCGCTGAAGAGCGCGTGTGGCCGGCCCTGCCGCCATGCTGACGAACGCGATCAGCAGAATGGCTATGAAAGTGGCGCTGATCCACCCCGCGCTTAACGCATTGATGCGCGCCGCCATATAAATTCCCGTTCCCACGACTACTACGAGGGAGGGAAACACAAGCAGCGGTAGTCGCGCCGTAGCGCGGATCCAGCGGAGCGTTTCTTCGCCGTCACGGGCGGAAATCGCCCTGTGAAGCATGGTCCATTGGAAAGCCACGGCGATCGCGAGCCCGACCATGGAGAGGATATGAAAGAAGAGGACGAGATTATAAATAGTCATTGCGGTGCGCCTGCTTGCGATGAGTGCCGCTCTATACCAGCGAGCGGGTGGGCTCCAAACCGGCGCGGCATTCCGGCCTGATCCATTTGAGTCCAGATCTCTGTGACAACAAAGTGGCGATCGCAATGGGCCATCCTATTGGTTTTTACGTGCTGTGTCATCGGAGTGAAGAAGTAGAAATGTTTGATATATGTAAATATATCCAATATCTGTTCCTGTGGTCAATATGAGCAAAGCAAAAAAACGGACCTACCAGTCTCCAGTTCGGCAACGTCAGGCCGACGAGACCCGTGGCCGGATTGCGGCAGCCGCGCGAAAGCTATTGGAGCAACGGGGTTACTCCGGAATGACGATGGAAGCGATCGCGCAGCAGGCGGAAGTTGCGGTGCCGACTGTGTATGCGAATTTTCGCTCGAAGACGGGAATTTTGGAGGAGATCCTGGACGCCGCGCGATTCGGCGACGACTACCAGCAGGCGGTGCGGGAAGCAATGGCGGAGCAGCGTCCGCGGGAACGGTTGCGATATGCCCCGCGCATTGCTCGGCGCATATACGAATCGGAAAGTTCCGTGCGGGATTTACTGCGCGGCGCGGGTGCGGTTGCTCCTCGATTAGCGCGTCATGATGAAGAACGCGAGTGCCGGCGTTATGAAATGCAGCGGCATTTAATCGAAGGGCTTGCCGCGGCTAAGGAGTTGCGAGCCGGGTTGACCGTTCAGAAGGCGCGCGATATTTTGTGGTCGCTTACAAGCCGGGATTTATATCGCATGCTGGTACGGGAACGCGGTTGGACGCCGCAGCAGTACCAGGAGTGGTTGACCAAAACGTTGCTGGAAACGCTCGTGAATCAGGCATGAGGCTCGTTTACGCCAAGTTGTAGGCTGAGTTTCAACAGCGCCTGCCATACCTCGCCAGGTATCGGGATTCCGGCGCGCAGGCGTTCCTGTTCGGTGCGCCATTCGGGTTCGCCGGCAGCCAGCACCTCCTCAAAACCGTCGGCGGGAGCGGCGGATTTTAAATCGGTCACAAATCGCTCCAATCTAGCCTTGAAGTCCGCGAGCGGCATGAAGCGCTCGATGTCAATGGCTAAAAAGCTTTGACTAACGCCCACTCGCCGGCCGCGTTCACGCATCGATCCAACCTCGCCGGCCATAGCGCCGCCTCCTAACACCGCGCATAGAATCTCCACGGCGGCGGCGAGCCCGCTGCCCTTGTGTCCGGCCGTTTCGCCGCCTAGCGGCATCAGCGAGCCCTTGATAGCTTCCGATGAATTGCTGGTCGGCGCGCCCGCCGCGTCGAGCGCCCAACCTCGCGGAATAGAATCCGCATCAGCCGCAATCGCGGCAAAGATGCGATTGGCGGCTACAGCCGTCGTAGACATGTCCAGCAGCCATGGACCCGGAACCGCCATGCAGATGGGGTTGGTCCCCATGCGGGGCTCTCGCCCCTGCCACGGCGCAACCAGCCGCGATGCATTACAAAGGACAATTCCCACCTGCCCTTCGCTGGCCATGCGAGTTCCCCAATACGCCGCCGCGCCAAAATGGTTAGAGTTTCGGGCAATGACGAAACCCACCCCAAAGGCGCGAGACAACCGGACGGCGTGATCGCAACACTGAGCGGCTGCAAGTTGTCCGATGCCGTTCTCCGCGTCGAACAGCAGACAAGCGTGATTTTCCGAGAGAATTTTGCCCTTCGCTCTAGCGTCCATATCGCCCGATTGAAGCTGCTCCACGTACACGGGCAACAGGCGGACGCCGTGCGAATCCACCCCGCGCAAATTCGCGGCGACCAGGGCGGAGCTGGTCAACCCCGCGGCTTCCTCCGGAACTCCCGCCGCGGCCAATACCTCACGCACAAAGCGATCCAGTTCATCTGACAAGATTCTTGGCATGCCCTTAGACTTTATAAAATTGCTCTTTGCCGCTCGTAATGGCGGGTCAAAGCGCGGATGCCATCCTGAAATTGGGGGTAGAAAACCATGATCGAAAAAGAGATTGAGATTCGCACGCCCGATGGGGCGGCCGATGGTGTCCTCTGGCTTCCGGACGAAGAGCGGCAACTGCCGGGAGTCCTTGATCTGACCGATATAGGCGGCATTCGCCCGGCTACTCGTGAGATGGGCCGCAGGCTCGCTGGTGCAGGATATGTGGTGTTGATGCCCAATTTGTTTTACCGGACGACGCGGCCGCCGGTATTTGAAGGCAAGGGGAGTAATGGGGAAGAGTGGAGGCGGAAGCGGATGGCGGAATTGATGGCGCCATTAACTCCCGAAGCTCTGGATCGTGATCTCCCGGCTTATGTTGATTTGTTGGTAAGTCATCTTTCCTCGGGCTCCGATGCCCGGATTGGAGTTGTTGGCCATTGCTATTCCGGCGGCGTGGCCATGCGCTGTGCCGCCGTGCGGCCGGATAAGGTTTCCGCTGTGGCGTCGTTCCACGGCGGAAAGCTGTTCACAGACGCCCCGGATAGTCCGCACCTTCTTCTGCCGCGGATTAAGGCGCAACTCTACTTCGGCCATGCGATCGAGGATCGAAGCATGCCGGAAGAGGCTATCCGGGATTTCGAGCGCGCTCTTGCCAACTGGGGCGGTAAATACAAAAGTGAAACATACGACGGCGCCTATCACAGTTGGACGGCGCCCGACAGCCCTGTTTACAATAAGCCGCAGGCTGAGCGGGCTTTCCAAGAGATGTTAAGCCTGTTTGAGCAGACTCTTCAATAATCTCGGCTCACCGTACCGTAGTTCAAACGTGGATGGATCGCACGCAATTGACGGCGAGTCCTTATAGCTTCGCTTCAAAAACCAAATTAAATGGCGTTTCGGCGGCGCGCCGGAAATGGCTGAAGCCGCCTTTCATGACGACCTCTCGAATCCGATTTTCCCCGGCCTGTGCGCCAAGCGCCGCGCCGACTTCCTGCGACATTGATGCGGGAACACAAAGCAGTGTGGACGCCGAATAGAACATTCGGCCGATCGGGTTGTGATTGGCTTCGGTTGCGTCCTCGGCGAATGGCTCGACAATCATCCATGTTCCGTCGGGCTTCAGGGCTGAAGCAACATGGCTGGCCGCTCCGGTCGGATCGCCCATATCGTGCAGACAATCAAAGAAGGCTACGAAATCGTAATCCGTTCCCGGAAACGCCTTCGCGGGCGCAACTTCGAAGTGGATTCGCTCGGCCACGCCCGCCCGGGCCGCCGCTTGGCGCGCCAGATCGATGGAACCGCCATGGTAATCGAATCCGAAGAACTCGGACCGTGGATATTCTTTCGCCATTAGAATTGTCGATGATCCAAGCCCGCACCCGATATCCGCAACTTTCGCGCCGCGGCGCAACTTTTCTTCGACTCCGTTGAGCGCCGGAATCCAACTGGATATCAGGTTCGCGATGTAATTCGGGCGAAAGAAGCGCTCCGTTCCATGGAACAAATCGTGATGATGCTCGTGCCATCCGACGCCATTGCCGGTCCGGAACGCATCCTCAATTTTGCCGGCGTCGTTAAAGCACGATGAAATGATTTGGAAAGCGCCCGGCAAAAATACCGGACTCTCATCGACGGCTAAGGCGAACGCCTGTTCCGGCGGCATCGAATACGTCTCCGCGACCGAATCATACGTTACATAGCCGCTGGCGGCATTCGCGTTAAGCCATTCCCGTATGTAGCGTTCATGCGTACCGGTACGGCCGGCAAGTTCGGCCGGCGTGACTGGCTTCGAGTCCGCCATTGCCTTGTACAACCCAAGTTTGTCGCCAAGAACAACGAGTACGGCGTGGATCGCGGCCCCCATATCCGTGAGGGCTTTACCCATAAATTCATTGAGCTTCGGTTCGCTGATGGAAACGGCAGTTCCCGAGGATGCCATCTACTTATCTCCTTCGCAGTCGATTCTAAGCGAATTTCGGAAAGCGGAGAAGTGTAATCTGAATCCAAACCGCGTTACGTCTGCCGTGCTTCTGCTCGGCGGCCCGAAACTAGATTGGAGCACGGCCCAAGCATGAAGAAAGAGCTCGGTTCTGGCGGAACTGTCTGTTGCGCAACTTTCTCAACAAAGGCCTCCCCAATAAGGAAACTTCACGGTTTCGATAATCACTTGCGAGTGGCAAGTGATATTGATAACCTCTCAAATGTGACTCCGAAACCCGCTCGATGCTTCCGACGGATACGTGGAGGATAAGTCTATGGAATCTACCCTTGCAACGGCTCCGACTACAAATAAAAAACTCTGGACGGGACGCGTCCTAAGCGGCTTGGTCGTGTTGTTCCTGCTCTTCGACAGCGTGATGAAGATATTAAAGCTGGCTCCCGCAGTGCAGGGGACTATTCAACTTGGATATCCCGAAAGCGTGGTGGTTGGTCTCGGTATCGTTTTGCTCGTCTGCACGGTCCTCTACGCAATTCCACGCACCGCAATTCTCGGCGCGATCCTGTTGACCGGATATCTCGGAGGAGCAGTCGCCACCCAGGTTCGCGTCGGCAATCCCTTGTTCGGTTACGTTCTATTCCCGGTTTACCTCGGCATTCTGATCTGGGCTGGAATTATGTTGCGTGAACACCGGCTGCGCGTGCTCGTTCCTCTGCGAAGTTAGGTTCTACACACTGGTTTGGAATACGATTTGAATCAAAGAATTGAATATATGAAAGACTTTACTATCTACTTAACATTCGATGGCAATTGCCGCGAAGCGATGGAATTCTACGCGAAGTGCCTGGAGGCTGAACTGAACGTGACGCCATTCTCCGAAGGACAGTGCGACGTTCCCAAGGAAGCAAGCGACAGGATTATGCATGCGAGGCTGACGAAGGGGTCGGCGGTCTTAATGGCGTCCGATACAGCGCCGGGGATGCCGTTTCAACAAGGTGACAATTTTTCGATCTGTGTGAACTGTGAAAGCCTTCAAGAGATTGAAAGGCTCTTTACCGCGATCGGTGAAAACGGCAGGGTCACGATGCAACTGCAGGATACATTCTGGGGCGCTCGTTTTG
Source organism: Bryobacterales bacterium KBS 96 (assembly GCA_000381625.1). Taxonomy (GTDB): domain Bacteria; phylum Acidobacteriota; class Terriglobia; order Bryobacterales; family Bryobacteraceae; genus KBS-96. The sequence goes on along the minus strand of KB906767.1, from coordinate 729,536 downwards.
GAATGCTCAACGATCGATTTGGCATTAATTGGATGTTCAATTTCGAACATCCGAAACAAACGTAATCGGATTCGCCGGCGCTGCACGATTGTCGCGCCGGAACTTTTAGAAACTTAGGCGAATGTGCAGGAACATCAAAACTCTATTCAATTTCGATCCGCCCGTTACTGACGATGAGGTTCGAGCGGCGTCTCTTCAGTTCGTCCGGAAAATCAGCGGCTTCAATAAACCGTCGAAGGCAAACGAATGCTTATTTCTGGATGCGGTGGACGAAATCGCCGGCATCTCGGCTCGGCTTCTGCATTCATTGGAAACGAATGCGCCGCCGAAGAACCGGGAACAGGAAGCCGCCAAAGCCAAAGCTCGCGGCGCGGAGAGATTTAGAGCCTGAATCGGCGACGGCGGCGGATTTACTGTTCGATCGCCGCTGCCGCCATCGCCATAAAGGTATTGATTTCGTCGGCGACATCGCCGCCGCCGTTTGTGCGTTGCATAAGGATGATGCCAACCAAATCCTTTGCCGGGTCCACCCATTCATAGGTGCGGTAAGCGCCGCCCTTTGCATACGTTCCAATCGAGTTATAGCGATACATTCCGTCCGGGTTTCGCACCACTTCCCAACCCAGGCCGTGTCCCATGGCTGGCGCCCAGCCCGCTTTCAAATCTCCGGTGAGCGATGTAGTCATTAGTTCAACCGCGGCTGCTGAGAGAACGCGCGTGCCGTCGAGCGCGCCATGATTTCGCATCATCTCGTTCAACCGGAACAGATCGTGAGCCGTGCTGAATAGTCCACCGGCCGGAGACGGCAGGTCGCGCCCGCGCTGAGGCTCCCGAATATCCGCCTTCTTGAGAGTGCCGTTCACATCGGTGTATACGGACGCGACGCGGCTGAGCTTCTCGCCTGGAACGTAGAAGAACGTATCTTGCATCCCAAGCGGCTCGAAAATCGTATCGTGCAGATATTGATCGTAGGGTTTGCCGCTGACAACCTCGATGATTCTCCCAAGCGTGTCGTAGCCGATGTTGCTGTAGTCCCATCGCGTGCCGGGTTCGAATAGCAGCGGCATCTTACCAGCCCTCGCGACCAACTCGGCGAGCGATGCAACCGGAGGATCCGAGCTCTCTGGAGCCCGCATACCCGACGTATGCTTCATCAGGTCTTCGATGTTCACCGGCCGGTGAGGAGCCACCAGTCCGCACGCGTAGCCGGCGCGTTCCCCGCACGGGTTGAGCTTCTGGCCCTTAAATTCGGGGAGATACTTCTCCACGGGATCGATCAACGAGAAGGCGGCCCTCATCGACTAGCGTCATAATCCCTATGCAGGTCACGGGTTTTGTCAGCGACATGATACGGAACAGAGTGTCCGTTCTCATCGGCGCCTTGCTTTCCAGATCCCGATAGCCGACCGCATCCAGGCTCGCCAAATGGGCGTGTCTTGCAAGTGCGGTGACAATGCCCGCGGCCTTGCCTTGATTGACGAACTCCTGCATTCGCTGGTGAATATGCGCAAGGCGGGCCGGATTCATGCCCGCCGCTTCGGGATCGGGCTGGTCCAGGGAGCGGCCGCTGGTTGCCGCGAATCCAAGCAGGGAAATACTCAGGAAAAGTAAGGTTCGGATTATCATCGTGCGTGGTTGATCCTTTTCAGATCGCGTGATTCTATTAGAGTAAATCCGAGTTAAGTCCAACTCGCCGCATCACGCCGGACGCATTACGCGGCTAATCGCCGCGGCCATCTGTTCCCATCGCGATTGCTCGATGATCAACCGTTTTCTTCCGGCAGCCGTAAGGCGGTAATAACGAGCGCGCCGGTTCGTGGAGGAAATTTCCCATTTGCCCGCAACGATCCCGCTTTTCTCCAGGCGGTGAAGCGCCGGATAGAGCGAGCCATGATCCACTGCCAGCACGTCGTCCGACATCCTCTCAATCGCTTTCGCGATCTCATAACCGTTGGCCGCTCCCGCGCGCAGCGTTTGCATCACCATCATGTCCAAAGTGCCTTGTAATAGATCGAGCTTTACGTCCTGTTTTTTCGGCATTCAACCTCGCTACTGCGGAGCCTCAAGGAGAGCGCTCCAAAGACGTCCGCTCCCTTACGGTCGCGGTTCGGTGCTGGTTATCTAAGCGTCTTTGTCATCTTTGATGGGCCACAGGCCCATGCGCCTTGGCAAGCGGTTACCGGCAGCCTCTAACCGCGCGAAAGTCGCACGTGCTTCACTACATCATACTACGGTTAAAGATGGTAGGCTGCTTATAGGTAGAAGACCCACTATCCGTTCGGAAACGGACAATGGCAATCCCAATATCGAATGCCGTGCTCCGGCCCCTCGCTTGTGGATTGGGCGAAGTTCTTTGTTTGCAAATTCGGGAGGCGCCAGTGGTTTTGGAAACTAAGGTGCTTTTGGATGGCGCATGGACAGCGCTCAGGAAATCAGTAGACGATGCTTTCTCTGGAGCGGAGCGGCATTGGGAGCTTCGCTGGAGGCTTCACCGCGAGTGAAGAATGAAATGGTGTACCGCTTGGCCACTCGCGAATGGGATGTGCGTATGAGCGTCGAGTTCTACAACCGGTATTCGAGCAGCGGATTTTGGTTTGAAGATCGCGAGAGCAATCGCGGATTTTGCCTTTCCGCCAAAGGCGAAGAAGGCCGCAACTGCCTCGCGAACTTTTCGGGTTCGCTCGCCGTCGTCCGGTACAAAATTCGATCGCGATCCAGAAAGCTCGATCTGATTTCACTTCGCGAGTATGTCCGCACCATCGATCGCGACAGCCGTCTGAGCGGTCGTGCACCGTTTGAGCGTACGCTGGCCCTTCAGGGAGGCATCGCGAGCGACATTCAGGCGTTTGGCTACGAGGCGGATGCTTCGTCCCAGGCCCCGTTAAAAGCGGAACATGAGCCATGGTGTCTTTTGCGCCAGGATCTCTATTTCGACAAAGAGAACTTACCGTTTTTGGTGGTTCATTGGAAGCACGCGTTGAGCGCCATCCGCCTTCTTGACGTCATTCCTGGAGACCAAACCCGGATGGTGGAATCGTTATGATTCCTAACCTTGACTCGACGCCGCTTACGGCTATTTTGAGCATGAGATGAACCAGTGGCTATCACGGATCTTCGCTCGCTTGCGCCACTTCCGAAGCGATTCGGATCTCGAAGATGAATTGCGCGCTCACTTAGAGATGCATACGGAGGACAGCCTTGCGGCCGGAGTGTCGCCTTCCGAAGCGCGGCGGCGCGCTCGGTTACAACTCGGCCAAACGCCGGCCGTGATCGAAAGGATACACGATCAGGAGTTGATTACTATGTTCGAAGGTTGGTATCGCGATTTCGCGCTCGGAATACGCGCATTGCGAAAGAATCCCGTTTTTTGCGTCACTGCCATTCTGACGCTAGCACTGGGCATCGGGGCGAACACCATCGTGTTCACGCTGCTCTATGGACTTCTGCTCCGCAGTCTGCCGGTTTCTCATCCGGAACAACTCACCCACATCCGTCTCGTGAGCGCGGCGTCCGAGGACCAGGATGCCTTCTGGGGCGTTCCTTATCACATGCTGGAACAATTCCGGCGCGAGCAGCGTTCGTTTTCCGGCATCTCGGTTTGGTGGAAGGCGGAAGTCACCATGCACGACAACCAAGGCACGGTCCGAGTTTATCGGGCCGGTCTCGCGAGCGGAAACGCATTTCCGCTGATGGGCATGGCGCCATATCTCGGAAGGCTGATCGCTCCCGGCGACGATGTCCGCGGCGGCCCCGCCGAGGGCTGGCCGGTTGTGTTGAGCTACGGGTTTTGGAACGGCCAATTCGCTGCCGACCAGCGCCTCATTGGAAAGCGTCTCATCGTCTCGAATATTCCGGTAACTGTTATTGGAGTGACTCCGCCCGATTTTCAGGGCGTGTGGCCTGGGGACGACATAAAAATGTATTTCCCGTTTCAGTTCCTGAACGCCATTGCGGGAAAGGATGTGATTAACACGCCCGCCTCCTTTTTACCCTGTGCCGCCATCGGCCGGTTGAAACCGGGAGTCACTATTCGCGACGCCCAAACCGAAATTGCCTTCCATCAAAAGGAGCTGTTTAGCCGATTCATCCCGGCTGAATACCGCCAGTTGCCGTATTACGAAAGAGCGAGCCTGCGCGTGGACTCCGCGCGTAGCGGGCTGCCGACGTATTTCGGACATGTGTATTCGAGGCCTCTTTTCCTTATGCAGGGGCTGGTGGGCATCGTGCTCCTACTGTGCTGCGTGAACATAGGCGGGCTCATGTTATCGAATGTCCAGGCTCGCCAGCGCGAATTTGCCGTTCGCACCGCCATTGGCGCCGCGCGCTGGCGATTGATACGGCAGTATTTAATGGAAAGCTTTGTGATTGCGCTCGCCGGAGCCGCGGTAGCCGCGGCGGCGGCATGGTACGGAACCCCGCTGTTGCTTGGCTTCTTTCGAGATCCCATGATGGGCGAACCGATCTCGGTTCATCCGGACAACATGATTTTCTGGATATCGGGTCTATGCGCAGTGGGCACGACTCTCCTGTTCGGCGCTCTGCCCGCGTGGCGAGCGGGGAAAGCCGATCCGGGCACACTACTCACATCCCGGACAGCAGCGGGAGCGCGCAGGCGTGTTGCCGGACGAGCCTTCATTCCTCTTCAATTCGCGTTATCTCTGGTTTTGGTCGCGCTGGCCACCTTACTGTCGCAGAGCCTTGTTCAAATTCGTAGCCAGGACACAGGGTTCGACGTAGACCACGTAACCATTCAGAACGCTCGTTTCAATTTGCTGCCCCAGAGAGGAGATGCCAAACTCGATCTATACCAACGCATGGTAGACCGGCTTGATGAAATGCCGGGCATTCGCTCCGCCGCTGTTACCTGGTACACCCCCATGACCGGCTTCCAGGCGGCTGGCCCGTTCGAGGCGATAAGCGGCGGCGCCAATCCCCCGGAAGATTCACATATGGCTTACAACGCCGTCGGCCCTGGATACTTTCGCACGATGGGAACTCGTATCCTGGAGGGCCGTGAATTTGAAAGAAATGAGCGCCGTCTAAACGTTTGCATTTTGAATCGTTCCGCGGCAAACTATCTCTTCCCGCATCAAGAAGCGCTCGGCCGGTATGTCCGCAGTAAGGATTCCAAAGAATTTCCCGATCCGGTTTCCTGCCGTGTGGTTGGCATTGCCGAGGACGCGAAGTTCGCCAGCCTTCGCGAGCCGCCGCCGCGCACCATCTATTTCCCGGTTTCCACAAAGGCGATCAATGAGTATGGCACGTTGGTTTTTCTGATGAACTCGGGCACGAAAGCCCAGGCGGTCGCCGGTTACCGCAAAGCGCTTGGCGAGATCGCTCCTTCCGTACCCATCGTGATCTTTGCCACTTTGAGAGAGCAGATGGACGCCGCGCTCGGAAGCCAGCGGCTGATCACGGCGTTGAGCAATGTGTTCGCTGGGCTGGCGTTGTTCTTAAGCGCGCTCGGGCTTTATGGTTTGCTGTCGTCGAGCGTTTTACAACGCACCGGCGAAATCGGCGTCCGCATCGCTTTGGGAGCGCGGCGCGGTGGAATCTTACGCATGATCCTTTCCGAGGCTTTGGGGTTGCTCGGCGCGGGATTGCTGCTCGGCGGCGTGGCGCTTGTCGTTGCAGTCCGGTTTATACAAAACATGCTGTTCGGCGTCTCGGCCTTCGATCCAATCACATTGGCCGGGACATTAGCATTGCTAATCCTGGTGACGTTTGTCGCGGCTGCGCTTCCCGCGTTGCGCGCCGCGGCCGTGGACCCCATCGAAGCACTGCGCGCGGAGTGAGCGTGCTCGACTCAGAGCGGCCTCGCGTGAGCGAGCGGGTTCTTTCGGACGACTGGGCAATCGTGCACTGACGTGCGGCGGCTCCGTTTGGAGGCTACCTTGACACGGAGCCGCCTTGCGCAAGCAAGCGGGCTCGGACCCTTGCGCAACCCGCGCACTGACGTGCGGCGGCTCCGTTTGCAGGCTACCTCGACACAGAGCCGCCTTGCGCAAGCAAGCGGGTTGTTTCGGACAACGGTGCACTCGCGTACTGACGTATGGTTTTTCCAGGGGGCGCCACGTACCCGCCAATGAGCCCGGTTAATTCTTTCTATCGATAAGACATTTCGATTCGCGCCATAGAAATTTGCAGGGCGTCGAAATCCAAAATCGTTGCTAGGCTAAGAGCATTCCAGAGATGCTCCGGCCGCGACAGGTGTTCGGTTCGGTCGCCGGAATCAACTTCGAGGGCCAATGAACCAGATAAAACGTTTGTGCTGTTGTGCCTTTCCTGTACTCGCCGCGTTTGCGATTCCCGCGATGGCTCAGAACGTATCTACGTCGGTGGATGCGAAATTAGCCATCCTCGAGGCATCGAGCAAAGCCGCGCAATCCGCCGGCGATAACGCCTGGATGCTGGTCTGCGCCGCGCTGGTGCTGATGATGACAGGGCCCGGACTGGCGCTGTTCTACGGCGGACTTGTGCGGCCGAAGAACGTGCTAAGCACCATGATGCACAGCTTCATTCTGATGGCCGTAGTAACAGTGCTGTGGGCTGTTTATGGTTATAGCCTGGCCTTCGGCCAGGGCAATCCGTTTGTTGGTGGTCTGCAGTACTTGTTTCTGAATGGCGTCGGCAATGCGCCGAATACCGACTACGCTGCTACGATCCCGCAGCAGACGTTCATGATCTATCAGCTAATGTTCGCCATCATCACTCCGGCGCTGATCTCCGGAGCGTTTGCCGAGCGCATGAAGTTCAGCGCCATGCTGCTTTTCACCGTACTGTGGACGACCGTTGTTTACTTTCCAATGGCGCACATGGTCTGGGGTAAAGGCGGCCTTCTCAATGCGTTCTTGGGCGGAAGCATTCCTTGCTTCGACTTTGCAGGCGGCACGGTTGTTCACATCACGTCAGGCGTAAGCGCTCTGGTGTGCGCCTTATATCTGGGCAAGCGGCTAGGGTTTCCAAGAGAGCCAATGAAGCCTCACAATCTGGTCATTAGCGTCATCGGCGCCTGCCTTCTCTGGGTGGGCTGGTTTGGCTTCAATGCAGGCAGCGCGCTCGCCGCCTCGGGGCTGGCCACCAGCGCGTTTGTCGCGACGCATTTCGGCGCCGCGGCCGCCACCCTGGGTTGGACCCTCGCCGAGTGGTGGAGAATGGGCAAGCCAAGCATCCTAGGCGCAATCTCCGGTTGTGTTGCCGGGTTGGTTGCGATCACTCCCGCTTCCGGTTTCGTGAGACCGTTCCCGGCAATGCTGATCGGCTTTTCCGCGGGCATCTTCTGCTTCTTCATGGTCACGGCCGTAAAATCGAAGTTCGGCTACGACGATACGCTCGATGCCTTTGGCGTGCATGGCGCCGGAGGTACGCTCGGCGCGCTGCTGACAGGCGTCTTCGCGACGAACGCAATCAATGAAGGACTGAAGGACGCTTCGGGTAAGTTGCTGCCTCTTGGACTTGTCGACGGTAACGCGGCGCAGGTTGGAAACCAGTTCATCGGAGTGCTGATTTCCTGGGCCCTGGCGATTGTCGGAACGCTCGTCATCCTGAAAATTGTCGACATGCTAGTCGGAGTCAGAGCGTCGAAGGAAGACGAGATTGAAGGACTCGACCTGAGCATGCACGGCGAAGAAGCGTACAACCTGGAATCCTAGGAGAAGGGGCATCAAAATATGAAAAAGATTGAAGCCGTCATTCAGCCTCACAAACTGGATCAGGTTAAAGAGGCTCTGAAGGCGATCGGGGTCGACGGAATGACCATTTCGGAGGTTCGAGGGCACGGCCGTCAGAAGGGACACAAAGAAGTCTATCGCGGTATGGAATATGACGTCGACCTGCTCCCTAAAGTGAAGCTGGAGCTTGTCATCCCCGATAACCGCCTTGATGAGATTACCCGGACGTTGGTCGCCGCCGCCCGAACCGGCAAGATCGGCGATGGCAAAGTGTTCGTCTACGACGTAGCCGACGCCATCCGTATTCGCAACGACGACACTGGTGAAGCGGCTCTGTAAGTAGTGTCCACGGTGCCTTCTATCAAGACGATGCTCTCCCATTCGCCGGGACCGGACGCCGGGGAGGATGTTCTTGCCGGCAGGACTGCTCGCGTCGACGATTGTGTAAAGGGCGCCGCTTCGGCATTTCTTAGCAGCCCCGGGTTGCCGCCGTTCACAATCGCGGCGGTCGGCGGTTATGGACGAAGCGAGCTTTTTCCACATTCCGATGTCGACGTGTTGGTCGCCGTTCAGTCGGAAGAAGACCTGGCGGCCATCAAAGAGCCGCTTGCCGGTTTTATCCGCAAGCTTTGGGACCAGGGTCTGCGCCTCAGCCAGTCCACGCGCACTATCGCCGAATGCTGCCGGCTTCAGGATCAGAACGTCGAGCTGAATATCAGCCTGCTGGACCTGCGCTTTTTGTACGGCGATTTGAATTTATTCAATGACCTGCAAGAGCGCGCGGCACAGTTCTACAAGCGCTCGGGAGAAAAACTCGCGCAGGCGCTTGCGGAACTGACTCGCGCGCGACATGCGAAGTACAACGAGACCATCTATCATCTCGAGCCAAATATCAAGGAAACGCCGGGCGGCCTCCGTGACCTTCAATTCCTTCGCTGGCTGACGCAGTTGATTCCAGCGCACGAAGCCATTCGGGAATCGCTCGCCGGTCTCGGAGCCGCGCGGTCTCTCTTGTTTGCGCTGCGCGTTTTTTTGCATGAGAAATCCGGCCGCGATAACAATCTGCTGAGCTTCGAGATGCAGGACGACGCGGCCCGCGATTTGGCCGGCGGTCTCGATCCTGGCGAATGGATGCGGTTCTATTTTTACTGCGCTCGCGACGTCTGGCAAGCGGCGGCCCGTGCATTGGAGTATACGGAATCGCTCGACTCCTCGCTGCTTCGCCATTTCCGGGACCGGCGGTCGCGGCTCTCCACCACCGAGTACACGGTTTCGCGCAATCGCATTTTTCTCCGTAATATCGCGGAAAGCACCTATTCGCCTTCTTCGGTGCTCAGGTTGTTCACGTTCGTTGCACGTCACGGAATTCGACTCTCCTGGGACGCGCAGCGCCGGCTGCGTGTGGAGGCCGCCGGTCTCGCCGGGAAGTTCGCGGCATCACCCGCGACATGGACGTCCTGGAACGATCTACTCAGCCAGCCCCATGCGGGATTGGCCTTGCGCGAGATGCAGGAAGCCGGAATTCTGACGGCGTCGATTCCTGAATGGCGATCCATCGACAGCCTCGTGGTGCGCGATTTTTATCACCGGTATACCGTCGATGAACATACTCTGATTGCGGTCGAGGTGATCGACCGCCTGGCGACTCGCGAGAACGGAACATCGAAACGGCTTCAGGAATTGCTGCGAGAAGTGGAAGACATCGCCATTCTCCGGTTTGCACTGCTGTTGCACGATATCGGAAAAGGTACAAAGCCGGGTGATCATGTCACCGGCTCACTCGAAACTGCCCTGGCGATTGCCGCTCGAATCGGCATGCCGCGCAGCCATGAGGAAATTGCGCTATTGCTGATCGAGCATCATCTGGATCTCTCGTCGGTGATGAATGGCCGCGATCTCGCCGATCCGGCAACGGCCCGCTATCTGGCATCGCGGGCACGGACTCTTGAATATCTGCGCTATCTTACGCTGCTGACTTACGCGGACATCAGCGCGGTTAATCCGACAGCTATGACGCCCTGGCGCTTCGAACAACTCTGGCGCGCCTACGGCGCCGGACAGCAACAACTGACGCGCGAACTGGAGAGCGACCGTATTCACGACGTGCAAGCTCTGCCTCCTGAAGACCGTACACCAGAGGTTGCCAAATTTCTGGAAGGCTTTCCTACCCGGTATCTGCGCACGCACACCCGTGAAGAAATCGCGCGTCACCAATCTCTAGTGCGCCGGGCCGAGGAATACGGAGCCGCTGTCGAAGTAACTCAACAGAAAGGCTCATTTCTGGCGACAGTGCTGGCGAACGACCGGCCTGGATTATTTGCGTCTATATGCGGCGCGCTTGCCAGCTTCGGTCTAAATATTGTGAAGGCGGAGGCCTATGCGAATGCATCCGGTCTCGCGCTAGATCAATTCCGATTTACCGATCCGCTTCACACGCTGGAACTAAACCCCACCGAAACAGATCACCTTCGAAAAATCGTTGAACGGGTTGTGCTCGGCGCTGAGGACGTTAAGGTTCTGCTGAAGCGAAGGCGACAGCCTCCGCGCCAGGGTCACGCAGCGCGCCTGGCGCCGATTGTTCGTTTTAACAACGAAGTGTCCGGCGTCGCCACTCTTGTCGAATTTGTTGGCGAAGACCGGCCCGGTTTGCTATATGATTTGGCCGCCGCGTTTTCCGAAGCCGGATGCGATATCGAGCTGGTGCTCATTGATACCGAAGCACAGAAGGCCATCGACGTGTTCTACGTCACGCGCGCCGGCGCGAAGCTCGCGGGAGCGTTGGAGGAACAGTTAAAATGGTCCCTGACGCAAGCCGCGAGCAGTGTTAACGATGCGCGGGGCTTCCCAGCGTAACTGGCGGCAATCCATTCCGCGCCGCTTCATCTGATGTGTCTCTGGCGTAATTCCACGAGGTAAGCTCAAAGCAGGCTTCCGCTCCTCCTACGTTTTAAATTTGAGAACACATGATCGCGTTCGACGCAGCTCATAAGGCGGTTCATTATCCGCCGGATCGGCGATTTCGGATCTGGGTCAAGCCGTCGTTTATTATGACTGCCGTTTGCCTCGCGCTTATTCCGTTAGTGCTGGCGTGGGGGCAAGCTGCGGTTTTCGGATTGCCGTATCTTCCGCCAACGCCAGAATTCAATGCGGCCACTTTCACTGGCATCCACGGTTTTCCATGGTGGCTTCGTTGGGCGCATTTCTTCAACTTTGTTTTTTTGATGATGCTGGTCCGCAGTGGACTGTCTATTTTGATGGATCATCCGCGCCTCTATTTCAACAACGACTGTACGCCGGGCTCGGAGTGGATTCGTTTCACGCCGTTGCATGTGCCGACCGACCGCATTTGGACCGCGAAAGACGATGCGCGGTACATCTCGCCGATATTTGGGTTACCGGGCTACCGGCACACGGTCGGTGTGGCGCGGTCGTGGCATTTTATCGATGTTTATGGGTTTATTATCACAGGCCTGATTTTTATTCCGTTGCTTTTTGTGTCGGGACAATGGGCCAGACTGGTTCCAACGTCCTGGACAATCCTGCCTCAGGCCTGGGCGGCCTTCGTCCATTACGCGAACTTCCATTTTCCGCCCGAACCGAACGGCTTTTATGCCTATAACCCTCTTCAGCAGTTGTCTTATTTCTTCGTTGTCTTCGTGTTTGCGCCCATTTCGATTGTCGCGGGCGCGGCGATGTCGCCCGCAATGGTGAATCGCTTTCCGTGGTTTCCTCGGATATTTGGCGGAAGGCAAGGCGCCCGCTCTATTCACTTCCTGATGATGCTCTGCTGGGTTGGATTCCTCATCGTTCACGTCACTCTGGTTGCCTTGACCGGGTTTGAGCGAAATATGAACCACATCGTTCTGGGGACGGACAATTTGGGGCCGCTGGGAATGGTTCTCGGCTTTGTGGGGCTTGCCGTGGTGATTGCTTCGTGGATCGCCGCTCATTACATCTCGTGGAGGTTGCCGCGCCTTCTCCAGCATGTTCAGAAAGCGATCTCGCTGCCCATCCGCCTGGTCACTCTCAATCGCCTCCATCCAAGGGAGCGGTATACGAAAGACCAGATCTCGCCACATTTCTGGCCGAACGGTAAGGTGCCGCAACGCGACGATTGGAAACAAATGGCGGCGAGCGATTTCCGCGATTTCAAGCTTAAGGTGGGCGGCTTGGTCGAAAATCCGGTGGAGTTGTCGTTATCGGAAATCCAGGCGTTGGGGGAGAACGAGCAAATCACGATGCATCATTGCATCCAGGGCTGGTCTGGCATTGCCCAGTGGAATGGCCTGCCCATGAAGACGCTGATCGATCTGGTGAAACCCAAACCGTCCGCCAAGGCCGTTGCCTTTTTTTCCTTTGGCGAAGCCCTGTACGGCGGCGGATATTACGACACCCAGAGCCTCGATAATGTGCTGAAACCGGAGTGCCTGCTTGCTACTGGAATGAATGGCGCGCCGCTCGCAACCGTGTATGGCGCGCCCCTTCGGCTGCGCGTGGAAAACCAACTGGGATACAAGATGGTCAAGTGGATCGAGCGAATTGAATTCATCGAATCGGAAAAGGTTCTCGGTGAAGGCGAGGGCGGGTCGAATGAAGACCATGAATATTTTGACTTGCTGCCGAATATCTGATGCCCTCTGAACTAAGATCCGGTCTCCGATCCTCCGGAACCGAGCACATTTTCAAGCTGGTGGATCGTCTTCGTCTGACCTGGCTGTTGAAGCGCTTTCCTCCGCGGCTCGTACATGCGCTTTATGTGTTCGTAAATGGATTTATCACCATTGCATTGTTGTCGTTGCTTGCAGTCCTCACCGGCACTACTTTTGTGTTTCCGTCCTTAGGGCCGACGGCGTATCTCTTCTTTTTCTCGCCGCTTGCTGAATCGGCTAGTCCGAAAAATGCCATTCTGGGGCACGCCATCGGCTTGGCATGTGGCTATGGCGCCTTCCGATTTTCCGCTCTAACGTACGGCCCCGCAAACTTTCATCACGGTGTTTACTGGCCAAGAATATTGGCGGCGGCGCTATCTCTGGCATTCACCGGAGCTTTCATGGTCTTGCTGCGGATCAATCACCCACCGGCGGGCGCCACTACGCTCATCGTCTCTCTGGGAATTCTCTCGATGCCACGCAACCTGACGATCATTGAGGTTGCGGTGGTGTTGCTGACCGTCCAGGCCTTTCTGATAAACCGACTGGCGGGACTGCCATACCCAGTCTGGAGCGGCAAGTCCCCGGTCCGGTCAACATGACCAACCGAAGTTCGTCAGCATGAGCGTTGAAACCGCTTCCTCGCGGTCAGCTTTACCGAGCCACGACCGCAAGGGAGTGGTTAAAGGTCTGTTCTTCTATTTCTCCACGTCCAACGTTACCGACACGGTTGCATGCACTTCGAGCGTTCCCGTTTCCACCGGGGTGGGAGCAGGCATCGCCTGTCTGGCCATTGCGAACATCGGCTGCATCGGTCGCGGGTTGCCTCCTTCCACGGTTTCAGCGGACGCAACGCCGACCACTTTTACGTTCAGTGCCTGCGCGATGGCTTCTGCGTTGGCTCGTGCCTGCCTCGTCGCCTCGGCGATCACTCTGGCTCGCACAGCTTGATCGTTCTTTAGCGTAAACGCGATGCTGTTGATGTTATTGGAGCCTGCGTGTCCCGCGCCATCGATCACTTTGCCAACCAGGCTCAGATCGTTCAGTATCACTTCCACTGTGTTGCTCGCCTGGTATCCGGTAATCTCCGGACTATGGCCCTGCTCATATTTATATTGCGGGCTTACGGAGTAATTGGACGTCTTGATTTCTCCGTTGGACGCTACAATTTTCTTCAATGCGTCAAGCACCGTAGTCGTCTGAGTCGCGTTTTTCTGCATGGCCTCTTCCGCCGTGGCGGCATCGGTAATCACGCCCACCGAAAGCCGGGCCTGGTCGGGTTTGGAGGTTAACGTCGCCTCTCCCGTGGCGCGCACGATCTGACGACGCATCGCCGGTCGCGCATCCTGCGCCTGCGCTAAAAATGGCAAGGCGATCGATGTCAACAGCAGTAGTTTCAGAGACATAAAGTTTTCACTTTCCAGGGACGCGACTCGCCCCTCACGAGTTCCGGTATATCAGGTTAGTACGGCTTAACGGCGAAGGGGAACGCTGACCGGCCGAGCGGCTTCCGCCACAAATAGAACCAGCGCGATCCAAACGATATCCGCCAGAAACAGATGTAGAATCTGCATCCAGACCGGAGCAAGCAGCGCGAGGTTCAGCACGCCGGCGCAGAGTTGGACGAAGGTTACGATGACCACTGTCATAGCGAGGCCGCGCATTTTCGGACGCTCCGTGTTGCGTAGCGCGAACAAAGCGACGGCCGCGAAGAGCAGGCCTGAAATCGCCGCGACAAACGGGTGGAACATTCGCAGCCGGATCAAGAAGCTAGCCGTCGACGAAAAGTCCTGCCTGATGCCGGCGCTCAACGTTGCCGACGGAAAAGCCGTGTCGCCGAGGGCCGCGATCGTGCCGGTAACACACACGAACATCGCCAGCGGAAGAGTGGCCCAGAACGGCCACGGAACTTCCCGCAAATGAAGCGGTCTTTCCGACCCGCCGGCGAACCACGCAGTTAGGACGAGCGCCGCTAGCAGCAGGAGCGTGTTTGCCAAATGCGCGGACAAATAGATCGTGTGTCCGATGGAGGCGTTCTGGCCGACATTGAAAAGAACTAACCCCGCCCCCAGCAGCGCTTCGATGAACAAAAACGCCACCGACGCGCCGGCAAGCTTTCTAACGCGGTCGCCTCGCGGGAACAAGAGGAATGCCCACAGGCACAGGCCAACCACAAGAAAGACGGATAACCCGCTCGTCAGCCTGTGGCTGTACTCGATCATCGTCTCAATTTGCGGCGCCTTCGGAACTACCTGGCCGTTGCAGAGCGGCCAATGGTCGCCGCAGCCGGCGCCCGATCCGCTCGCTCGCACATAAGCGCCCCACAAAACGACCAGTATGTTGTAGGCCAGCACGCCCCAGGCGAATCGCCGAAACCCGTCCAGCGACCGTATAGTTCGGCCCCAAACTGGACTTCGTTGTACCGTGGAACTCACAGTTCTCAGCGTAGCGCGAAACGCCTGGTGGGTTCGTTTGTTCGGGAAACGTGCGGCGGCTGGAGACGCGAAGCTGGACCGTCGGCAAGAATTCGTTCCACAGCGCACAAGGCGAATCCCACAAACGGACACCTGCGGCCTTCGCGATCGGCGGGTCGTTCCGCAAGCCTCTTTATTTTCAATTGGTTACAATTCATGCGAGACTGGCGCCGAAAGTGCTTCTGAAGGGGTGTCTCATGGATATTCCTCGTGGAAAAGAAGTCGCCCGCCGTCGGACCATTAAGCGCATCGCTTACATTGTTTTGGCGGTAGCTGTCCTCGGCGGCGGCACTGTGTTCGCTCTCCGTCTGAAACCTGCATCGCCTGAGGTCGATGGCTCGACCCTCTGGCCCGGCCAGGTAAAGCGCGGTCCGATGATCAGAGACGTGCGCGGGCTCGGAACGCTTATCCCGGAAGAGATTGTGTGGATACCAGCGGCCGCCGACTCACGCGTTGATAGTATTGAGCACCGGGCGGGGGACACGGTTGGCGCCAACGAAGTCATCCTGCGATTGAGCAACCCGGACATGGAATTGGCGGCTCACGATGCCGAATGGAAATGGAAGCAGGCGCAGGCCACGCTTGCCGATCTGAAAGTGAAGCTTGAAAGCGGCAAACTGGACCAGCGCGCCACGCTTGCCGATCTCGAATCGCAATACAACCAGGCGAAACTGACTGCGGATCGCGACTTGGAGCTGACTCGTCTAGGTCTGAAATCCGAGCTTGAGACCAAGCTTTCGGTCGCGCAGGCGGATTCGCTTTCGAAGCGGCTCGCGCTGCAAAAGCAGCGGCTGGAAATCAATGACGACTCCATCAAAGCGCAGATTGAGGAGCAGCAGGTTGCCGTCGACTCGGCGCGCGCCCAATATGACCTCAAGCAAAAACAGGTAGACCAGTTGGCGATGCGCGCCGGCGTCGATGGCGTCGTGCAGGAAGTCGACGTCGAAGTCGGCCAGCGCGTCACTCCCGGCACAATCCTCGCCAAAGTTGCGAATCCCAGGAAGTTGAAAGCTGAGCTGAACATTCCCGAAACCCAGATGAGCGACATTGCCATCAACCAACAGGCCGAGATCGATACGCGAAACGGCATCGTGCCAGCGCATGTCATTCGCATCTATCCTGCCGCCCAGAACGGCACCGTGACAGTGGATTGCAAGCTGGACGGCCCCCTTCCTCCGGGCTCCCGCCGCCCTGGGTTGAGCGTCGATGGAACCGTTCAGCTAGAGCGATTGCCCGATGTAGTCCAGATCGGCCGGCCGGTGTTCGGACAGCCCAATTCCACGGTCGGACTGTTTAAGATCGCACCCGACGGCAGAAGCGCTACTCACGTCAATGTGAAATTTGGGGCCGCTTCGGTAAACACCATTCAGGTGTTGAGCGGTCTAAAAGTGGGTGATTGGGCGATCCTTTCAGACATGTCGCAGTGGGATTCGCAGCAGCACATCCGGTTAAGCCCGGCGCCCGCGATGCCGGTTGGAGGTCAATAGAATGGTATCGCCCTTTTTCGCACAAACTGGAACGGAAGCACCCAATCGGACGTATTAGGAAAGAAGCCGCACTGGAGGAAAAGCACGCATGAGCACAGCAGGCATGAACGCAGCAGAGCCCCTTATTCATCTGGACAATGTGACGAAGGTGTTTGTCACCGACGAGGTGGAGACCCACGCTCTGGCGGGGATACACATCGATCTCAAACGGGGTGAATACGTCTCGATTTCCGGCCCATCGGGTTGCGGAAAATCCACCCTGCTGGCCATTCTTGGCCTGCTCGATTCGCCAAGCAGCGGCACTTACGTGTTGAACAGCAGGCCCGTGCAGAATCTGAAGTTGAGCGAGCGAGCGCGCATCCGGAATCGCGAGATCGGCTTTATCTTTCAGGCATTTAACCTGATTGGCGACCTTACGGTTTACGAAAACGTGGAACTCCCGCTGACGTATCGCGGAATGGGATCCGCCGAACGTAAGAAGAAGGTGCACGAAGCGTTGGAGCGCGTCGGCATGTCGCATCGCGTGAAGCACTATCCATCCCAACTCTCCGGCGGTCAGCAGCAGCGCGTGGCCGTGGCGCGCGCCCTGGCCGGCGACCCATCCATCCTGCTTGCCGACGAGCCTACGGGCAACCTGGACTCTCAAAACGGCGAGCAGGTGATGGACTTGCTTCGTGAATTGCATCGCGGCGGAGCCACCATCTGCATGGTGACCCACGATCCGCGCTATGCACGTTATGCCGACCGTTCGATCCATCTGTTCGACGGCCGGGTGGTTGAAGAGAACGTTGAGGTTCCTTTATGATTCATAAGCATGTGGATATCTGGGCCATTTTGCTGCTACTGCTGGGGTTTGCCGTGATCTCTCGAACGCACAACGTTGCGGTGCGCGTGGCTCAGGCACGGATGCATTTCCATACTCCGTCTGCGGTTGACGTTCGAGTCGGCCCATTTCATATGAACCGGTTCCACCAGACACCGCTTCACAAGCTCCTGCCGCCGCCCGCGCGCTGTATATAGCGCACAAGATGTATAGCGTGCGCCTGCTTGCCCGCTTCCCGAGAGTCGAACGCAAGCAGACGCAATCGCTTTGCGGTATGAGTAGGTACGGATGATTTCTCTTCGCAACATTGAAAAATACTTTGAACATGGCCCGAGCAAAACTTTCGTTCTCCGGCGCATCAACGTCGAGATCAAAGAGGGCGAGTTCATTTCCATCATGGGGCCGTCCGGAGCGGGGAAGTCCACCATGCTCCATATCCTCGGCATGCACGATAGCAGTTGGACAGGGGAGTACCACTTCCTCGATTTCCCGATCCACAAACTAAACAAAAAAGACCGGGCGGAACTCTACAAGAAGCACATCGGGTTCGTCTTCCAGAGCTATCACCTGCTTGACTCGCTCACGGTCTACGAGAACCTGGATATTCCTCTTTCCTATCGCAATATCAAGAAGTCGGAACGGGAGAGCATCGTGTGCGACGCCCTCGACCGGTTCAATATGGTCGGCAAGAAGGACCTTTACCCCAACCAGCTCTCGGGCGGCCAGCAGCAGCTTGTGGCCGTGGCGCGCGCCATGATCGCCAACCCGAGGGTGATTCTTGCCGACGAGCCGACCGGTAACCTCCATTCGAGCCAGGGCAAGGAGATCATGGAGTTATTCAAGAAGCTGAATCAGGAGGGTACGACGATTATCCAGGTGACCCACAATGAAAAGAATGCCGAATATGGGCATCGCATCATCCAACTGGAGGATGGGTGGATTAAGACCACCTGAGCGGCGCCTGGGGCAGGTGGAGCGTTTCGCTAGTATAGCGGTTCTTTTGTGAAGGCAATACTGAAACTGAGCCGGAAGCGTTTCAGCACAAAACATTTGGCGCGCGCAGCGGCGGAGCGTGCGCCCCTCCGGCCTCCATTCCATGAAAACGACACCATCGCAGCAACGCATCCTGATCGCGGACGACCAGCCGGACGTCCTCGAAGCGCTTCGCCTGTTGCTGAAAAGCGATGGCTACAAAATCGAGTCGGCCGAATCGCCCGCGGAAGTTCTTAGAAGTTTCGAGCACAAAGATTTCGATCTGGTCATTATCGACCTGAATTATTCGCGCGACACAACTTCGGGGCAGGAGGGACTCGAACTGCTTCATAAGATTCAGTCGCTCGACGGAACCGTGCCGGTAATTGTCATGACCGCGTGGGGCAGCGTAGATCTGGCCGTCGAAGCCATGCGGCGCGGGGCCCGGGATTTCATCCAAAAACCCTGGGAAAACGAGCGCCTCGCCTCCATTGTGCGAACGCAATTGGAATTGAGCGCCGCGCTACGTCGCGGGCAGCGGCTCGAGGCGGAAAATCAGCTCCTTCGCGGCGAGAATCTGCCCACGATGATTGCGCAGTCCCCGGCGATGCAGCCTGTTCTGCAACTCATCGCGCGTGTCGGGCCCTCCGATGCCAACGTACTCATCACGGGAGAACCTGGGACCGGCAAGGAGGTGGTGGCGCGTTCGCTGCACGCAATCTCCAACCGGAGCGCGAAGCCCATGGTGCCGGTTAATGCGGGCGGCCTGGCCGAAGGTGTTTTTGAAAGCGAGCTGTTCGGGCACGTAAAGGGCGCCTTTACGGACGCAAAAATCGATCGTGTCGGCCGATTCGAGCTGGCCGACGGCGGAACATTGTTTCTCGATGAGATCGCGAATGTTCCGATGAATCTGCAGTCTAAATTGCTTCGCGTACTCGAGATCGGTGAAATGGAGCGCGTGGGCTCTTCGAAAACCAAGAGGGTGGATGTGCGGATCATCTCGGCTACCAACGCCAACCTGGCGGAGCAAGTCGAAAACGGGCGGTTCCGGCAGGATCTCCTGTTTCGCCTGAACACGATCGAGATTCACCTGCCTGCCTTGCGCGAGCGCCGTGAAGATATCGGTCCTCTGGCGAGCCACTTCCTCGGAGTCCATTCGCATCGGTATCGAAAGCAAATTTCCGGATTCGACGGAGCGGCGCTGCAGGCCCTCTATGAGCATGTCTGGGCCGGAAATGTTCGCGAGCTGAATCACGTGATCGAGCGCGCCGTGCTCATGGCGCAGGATAACTGCATTCGGGTCGGCGATCTGGCGTTGCGGGCAGGGCAGAGCAACGCTCAAAAGCTCGAAGACATGAGCCTGGAAGATGTCGAGGCATCTCTCATCAAGAAAGCGCTCGCGCGATATCAGGGCAATGTCAGCCACGCGGCCTCCGCTCTCGGGCTCAGCCGGAGTGCGCTCTACCGGCGCTTGCAGCGTTACGGTCTTTAATGTGGTGCATCATAGTGTTTCTGTGAGCACGAATGGTTATTTGGCCGTGGCGTGATCCGGTATCTTCATGAAAATCCGAATCAGCCATGACCTGCGGGTTCTGCTGTTTGCGCTAGCTGCCGGCCTGCCTGCTCTCGTGCTGGCCATGGTGCTGCTGCTGACCGGCGGCCATAGCGGACGCGAACAGTGGACCTTCGGATTATTAGTCGTTCTGTGCTGGATCGGGTTTAGCTTTGCGGCCCGGGAGCGGGTCGCGTCTCCTCTGCGCACGTTAGCGAATCTGCTCGAAGCCATGCGCGAGGGCGATTATTCCATCCGGGCTCGCGTCGGAAATCCCGACGAGCCCATGGGCGAAGTCATGCAGCAGGTCAACGCCATGGCAGCCACGCTGCGTGCCCAACGCCTCGGGGCCCTCGAAGCGACGGCGCTTCTGCGAAAAGTTGTCGAAGAAATTGAAGTCGCTGTGTTTGCCTTCGATCCGCAGCAGACGCTCCGGCTGGTGAACCGCGCCGGCGAGCGCCTGCTGGCGCAACCGGCCGAACGCCTCATCGCGCGCGATGCGACCTCGCTTTGCCTGGCCGAGTATCTGGTCGGCGATCCCGATCAAACTATCTCCCGCAATTTCCCTGGCGGAAGCGGTAGGTGGGGCATTCGCCGCAGCAATTTTCGCGAAGGCGGCGTTCCGCATCAACTCCTGGTCGTCACCGATCTTACCCGCCCTCTTCGGGAAGAAGAGTTGCAAGCCTGGCAGCGCCTCGTCCGCGTATTGGGCCACGAGCTCAACAATTCGCTGACTCCGATCAAGTCGATTGCGCGTAGCCTCGAAACACTGGTCAAGGAGAATTCTCTACCGGAAGATTGGAAAGACGATATGTCGAGAGGCCTCAACGTAATCGCGACGCGATCTGAGGCCCTCAGCCGGTTCATGAGCTCCTATGCCCGGCTGGCGAAGCTTCCGCCGCCGAAATTCGCTCCAGTGGAAATCAATGCTTTGTTGCATCGCGTCGTGCAACTCGAACAGCGTATGCACTTGTTTTTCGAAGAAGGGCCGCCGCTTACGATCCAAGGCGATGCCGACCAGCTCGAACAGGCGTTGATCAACCTGGTTCGCAACGCGGTGGACGCGGCGCACGAAACAGGCGGCCGGGTCTTCGTGGTATACGAGCAGACGGCATCAAGCGTTACCGTTGTTGTCCGGGATGAAGGGCCGGGCCTCTCCAACACCACGAATCTTTTTGTGCCGTTCTTTACGACGAAGCGCGGCGGCTCGGGCATTGGTCTTGTACTCTGCCGTCAGATTGCCGAGGCGCACGGTGGCAGCGTCATGCTGAAAAACGCGAAGGACGGTCCCGGTTGCGAGGCAAGGTTGACATTGCCGATATAAGCTGCGGCTGAATGATAACATCAAATTAAGTGTGAATTGAGTGCAGCATATGCTTGACATCGAAAAAGATATTCGCTCGCTAAGCGACTTCAAGCGACATACGTGCGAATTTCTCGAGCAGATCCGCGACAGCGGCCATCCGCTGGTGCTAACGATCAACGGCAAGGCTGAGTTAGTCGTACAAGATGCAGCTTCGTACCAGAAGCTTCTGCAACGCATTGACGAGTTAGAAGCTCTTGAAGGAATCAGCCGCGGAGTGGCTGACGTTGAGACAGGCCGGGTGATTTCACTGCAACAGTTTGAAAGGAAGTTCAGACGGAAACGTGATTTACCGGGTCCTGCTCGCTGATTCAGCGAATGCCGATGTAGAGCGCATCTATGACTGGGTGTGTTCTCGGGCCCCTGCCAAAGGCGCTGTTTGGTTTGAAGAACTGATCGATAGCCTATATTCGTTGGAACGTCTTGCCAATCGCTGCCCGTTTGCGCCCGAAGCGGAAAAAGCAGGTAGAGAAATCCGATGTCTTTCTTTCGGCCGACGGCGTGGCGTGTATCGCATTTTGTATGAGGTGGATGAGAAACGCCAGACGGTATGGATTTTACACATCCGGCATGCGGCGCTTCAGCGTTTAAGCGCTGAGAGCTTCAGTCAAATCCCGGGAGACGATTAGCTCGGTGATGAAGAGCAACGGCTCTCATCGCGTTGAACTCGCAAGGCTAAATGACAGATTGAACGTCGATTAGGTCTTCGAATCGACTCAACATCCACTATTTTTATGTGTGGCGCTTTCGAATACAAAGCCTTCGTCGTCGACAGATATAACAACTCAGTTTCTCCATCAGTCCACGACAGTCTCAGGTGTTCATGAGCGACTTCTTTTAAATTCATCGCCTTCGCTACTGCCGGCATGCCGCCAACGCCGCTTCTTCGGCACCGTCCGCGTGATAGGAGCTTCTCACTAGCGGTCCCGCTTCCACGTGCGCGAAGCCCATTCCGAGTCCCGCCCGCTTGTATTCGTCGAACTCTTCCTGGGGAACGTAGCGAATGATCGGCAGATGCTTCGTCGACGGCCGCAGATATTGGCCCAGCGTCAGAATGTCGACGTGATGCGCTTGCAGGTCGCGCATCACCTGCAGCACTTCTTCCGGAGTCTCGCCTAATCCAAGCATGACTCCGGATTTTGTAGGCACGTGCGGCCGGAGCTGCTTGGCGTAGCGCAGCATATCGAGTGACCGCTCATACCGTGCTCCCAGACGCACTTGTCGGTATAGGCGCGGCACCGTTTCCGTATTGTGGTTCAGAACATCCGGATGGGCGTTCATCACAATGTCCATGGCTTCATGTGAGCCTTGGAAATCGGGAACGAGTACTTCCACCTTGCATCCCGGCACGCGTTCGCGGATCGCCTGAATGGTCCGGGCGAAAAGCTCCGCTCCGCCATCTTTGCGGTCGTCGCGGTTTACGCTCGTAATTACCGCGTACTTCAGGCCCAGTACCGAACACGCTTCGGCCACGCGCCGGGGCTCGTCATAGTCAACGTCCAGAGGCGGACCTTTCTGAACGGCACAAAACCCGCAGCGCCGGGTACAGACATTCCCCAGAATCATGAAAGTCGCCGTGCGCCGGTTCCAGCATTCACCCACGTTCGGGCACGCGGCGCTTTCGCAGACCGTGTGCAGCTTCAGATCCGTAACCAGGTTCTTGAGTTCGCGATAGTTCTCGCCCACCGGCGCGGGCGCGCGAAGCCATTTCGGACGCTCAATCTGCTGGGAAATGGTGACTAGCACTAGTTTCAGGATACAGAAGAGGGGAGATAAGGAGACAAGTAATCAGGTAGTCAGGGCAGGTCCAGGAGTGGCCCCTGATTGTTCTGGCTATCTGGCCCTAGCCCTTAGGTGTTCTTCTCGACCCAGCTCAGATACCGGACCATGCCGCGCCGTTCACGCCAGATGAACCCACAGAACTCGCGGAACCCGATGCTGCCGGCAGGAATGCCGGAATAGGTCTCAATCCTCCAGCGCAGGTATGGCGATCGCCAGGGCCGCAGCCGGTGTCCTTTGGAAGCCAGCCAGAGGAACCGAAACACTTTACTGCGCAACCTTCGCGGGAGCGGACGCGGAATCGACCGAGTGCGCCACCTGTTCCCGCGTTGCGTAATAACCGGACCGGGTGCGCACTACCGGATGTCCGGGAGCATCGACAGTGACTTTGATTTGCCGGTAGCTGCCATCGTCCGGCAGTTGCGGCGTATAGGCCAGCGTGTATTGGCTGCGGATGTCGTGGGCGATGTTCAGGGTAATTTGGTTCACTTCATCCACTTCCTTGGGATAAAAGACCATGCCGCCCGTCGTTGTGGTCAATTCTTTCAATGCTCGTTTCGCCTTGGCGGCCTCGTGACGCTCTTCTTCGCCGAGCAATCCCACGGCATAGATGAGCACTTCACTCTGAATCGCGCGTTGAACCACTCGCTCCAGCGATACCGTACTGGCATTGTCGTTTCCGTCCGTCACGATGAGGAGGACCTTCTTATCTTTCTTGCCCTTCGCTTTCAAATAGTCGATAGACATGTTGATTGCATCGCGCATCGCCGTTCCGCCCCGCGCATCGATCCGCGCCAAGCCCTGCTGCATTTTGTTCATGTCGTTTGTGAACGGCACATCGAGATAAGCCTCGTCGTTAAAGTTGACAATGAAAACCTCGTCCTGACGGTTGGACGCTTTCACCAGCGCGAGCGCGGCGGCTTCCACCCTGGCGCGCTTCTCTTTCATGCTGCCGCTGTCGTCGATTAATAGACCCATCGAAACCGGCACATCCTCATGGCGAAAGAGTTTCAGTTGCTGCAGCACCCCGTTCTCGTAAACCTTGAACTCGTCCTGCTTCAGATTGGGTACGAGGTGGCCTCGCTTGTCCGCTACGCTGGCGTGAAGGACAACCAGCCGGGTTTCGGCGGAGAATTGGGCCCAGACCACGCTCGCCGTGGCCAGCACCGCCAGCGCCGCAAACGCGACTCTATCGTGACGGAGCATAATACCCCAATCGAAAGTTGGCTTTCAGCGGTGGCAGACCTCGCGGCTGTACCAGTTTCACTTGCACACGGCGATACTTGCCGTCACGTTCCTGATTCCGCGGCGTGTAACCAATGATATATTCATTTCGAAGCTCAACACCGATTTTCGCAGCAATGTCGGGCAGTTCGCTTGGATTTTCCACTGCATACGAGCGGCCGCCCGTTTGCTCCGCCAAATCGTTCAGTAAACTCGGCCCCATCGCTTCTTCGGGCGTGCGGTTCCGTGCCCCGGCAGATTCGAATATTCCGATCGCGTAAATCTGCACATCGGCTTCACGGACCGAGTTCTTGATCTCGCTCTCGGTATACCGGCTACTATTATCGCCACCGTCCGAAATGATCAGCAGCGCTTTCCGTGCGTTGCGCGCCTTCTTCATCTGATTCATTGCGAGGTATACGCCATCGAGAAGAGCAGTGCGTCCTTTGGATTGTGTGAAGGTAAGCGCGGATTGAATTTTGTCGGTATCGGTCGTGAATGGCGACACCAGTTCGGGCCGGTCGCTGAAACGGATGAGGAAAAATTCGTCGGCGGGATTTGCCGTTTGAAAGAAATCCGCCGCAGCTTCCCGCGATTTTTGCAGCTTCGGACCCATGCTTCCACTCGTATCGAATACCAAGCCGATCGAGATCGGCGCATCCTCGCTTGAAAACGAGCGGATCTGTTGCTCTACTTTGTCTTCGTACAGCTTGAAATTTTCTTTTTCGAGGCCGGTCACAAAGCGATTTAGCGGATCGGTCACGCTCACGTTGATGAGAACCAGTTCCCTGGTGACTTTGATGTCCGCCGGCCGCGATTCCACCTTCGTGCCCTCGTCCGGCTTTTTGCGCGTTTCAATTTCGACTTGAGCCTGGGGCGGAGGCGCCTGATTATGTGGAACGTCCTTCGAATCCGTCGGCCCGCTTCGCGCTAGGGCAACGCCCAGGCAAACGCCCGCGAAAATGCCGAGCGCGGCAAGCGAACGGCCCTGTCTTGACATTCTCCGCGAGGTGGTAGACAACTTGCACCCGTTGGCGGCACGCATTCGCATGCAGCTAAATTGCGCCTTCTGCTCCGATCATATCACCGGCTCCTGACGTGACGGCTGCCGGAAAACGGACGTTTTTGCGAGCGTACCGGGCCTATTTACTTCCCTCGTGGGGCGTTCCAATCAGGACGCCGGACCTCGTTCCTTCCGACCCGTCGCATCATGATATACTCAGTCGTGCCGACGCGGATTTTGGGTGTCATACCCGCCCGGTTTGCCTCCTCTCGATTCCCCGGAAAAGCTCTCGCTCGTCTCGCCGGTAAACCTATGGTTCAGCACGTTTACGAGCGGGCGAGCCTTGCGCGTTACATCCGGGACGTGATCGTGGCGACCGACGATGAACAAATCGCCGCCGAAGTCCGCCGTTTCGGCGGGCAGGTCCGCATGACCCGCGCCGACCACCCCTCCGGCACCGATCGCGTTGCCGAAGTCGCCTCCGCCGAGAACTACGATCTGTTTGTGAACATCCAGGGGGATGAGCCGCTCATCGACCCCGAAGCCATCGATGCCGCGGTGCTCACCGTCCTTGGCGACGAATCCGTCTCGATGGGCACTTTGATGAAGCGCATGGCTGATCCGGCCGACGTCAGTAACCCCAACGTAGTGAAAGTCATCACCACGTTCACCGGCGACGCCATCTATTTTTCCCGCAGTCCCATTCCGTACAATCGGGACAGCAACGGCGATCCGGGCTCCTATTTCAAGCACGTTGGCCTGTACGTCTATCGCCGTGAATTTTTGCTCCGCTACCCAGATCTGACAATCGGTCCGCTCGAAAACGCGGAACGCCTCGAACAGCTCCGCGCTCTCGAAAACGGCTACCGCATTCGCGTCGTCGAGACCGATTACGAGTCCCTTGGCGTCGATACACCCGAAGACCTGGAGCGCTTGAACCGCTTGTTTGCTAACGTTGCAGGAGTAGTCGAGCAGCAGTGATTTTCTCCTTGAGCCGGATCGACGCTGCCCAGAAGCCAGCGGGTCGTCATCCCTTATCGGCTCCAAATTTAAATCGCTTGTTGCCCTCGCGCCGGTTCCGGCGCGGTATCAATATGAACACCTGGTGGGAGTGCTATGCCTAAGTACATCTTTGTGACAGGTGGCGTCGTCTCGTCACTGGGGAAGGGAATTGCCGCCGCCTCCATCGGCTGCCTAATGGAAAGCCGCGGCCTCCGGGTCACGCTCCAAAAATTCGACCCGTATCTCAACATCGATCCGGGCACCATGAGCCCCTTTCAGCATGGTGAAGTATTCGTGACCGACGATGGCGCGGAAACCGACCTGGACCTTGGCCATTACGAGCGATTCACTCACGCCCATCTGACCCAGAGCAATAACCTGACATCCGGGCGCATTTACGAGAACATCATCGCCCGCGAGCGCCGCGGCGACTATCTCGGCAAGACAGTGCAGGTGATTCCTCACGTCACAAACGAGATCAAGGCTGCTTGCCGTAAGGTGGCGGCCGATGTCGACATCGCGATTGTGGAGATTGGCGGAACAATTGGCGATATCGAATCGCTGCCTTTCATCGAAGCCATTCGTCAGATGCGCCACGAAGAGGGCCGCGATAACACTCTGTTTATTCATCTGACGCTGGTGCCCTGGATCGCGGCGGCGCAGGAATTGAAAACCAAGCCGACTCAACACAGCGTGAAGGAACTGCGGGCTATCGGTATCCAGCCGGATATTCTGCTTTGCCGCTCCGAGCGTGAATTGCCGCGCGACGTAAAAGAGAAGATTGCGCTATTTTGCGACGTTGCACCCGAAGCCGTCATCACCGCCAAGGACGTCAACTCCGTTTACAAGATACCCATGGTGTTTTCTGAGCAGCGTGTCGATGAGATCATCCTTCATCTGCTACACCTCCAGGCCGGGCCGCGCAACCTCAGCCGCTGGATTCAAATGGTCGAGCGGATGGAGAATCCGCTTCGCGAGGTCAACATTGGCCTGGTCGGTAAATACGTCGAATACGAAGATTCCTATAAGAGCCTGAAAGAGGCACTGCTGCACGCGGGCATCGCGCATCGGGCAAAGGTCAACATTGAGTGGATTGAGTCCGAGCGTCTCGAATGGCCCGGGTGCCTTGAATCGCTCCGGCAATATGACGGCATTCTGGTGCCTGGCGGCTTCGGCAAGCGCGGCATCCCCGGCATGCTGCACGCTATCCGTTTCGCCCGCGAAGAAAAGGTTCCGTATTTCGGCATCTGCCTGGGAATGCAGACGATGGTGATCGAGTTTGCCCGCAACGTCTGCGGGCTTGCCGACGCCGATTCCACGGAGTTCGATCCCGGCACGCCGCACCGCGTCATCTACAAGCTCCGCGAACTGAAGGGCGTCGATGAACTGGGCGGCACCATGCGCCTGGGCGCCTATCCATGCCGGCTAGCCGAAGGCAGTTTTGCTCGTGAAGCCTACGGCGTCCCCGAGATCAGCGAGCGCCATCGCCATCGCTACGAATTCAATCGCGAGTTTGAGCCCATCCTCACGGAAAACGGTCTTCGCCTGACGGGCCACACTCCCGACGGCGTGTACGTGGAGATCTGCGAGATTCCGGATCACCCCTGGTTCCTCGGCTGCCAGTTCCACCCGGAGTTCAAATCGAAGCCTCTGGAGCCGCATCCGCTGTTCACGGCATTTCTCCGTGCGGCTTTGCAACGCCGCGAAGCTCGCGCCGGCTCCCATGCGGAAGCCGCGCCGGAACTTTCCCACGCCAAATGAGCCGCCTCGTTCAGGTAGGCTCGGGGCCTGCCCAAGTGACCTTTTCCGAAAGCGCTCCCCTCGCCTTGATTGCCGGGCCGTGCGTCATCGAAAGTGAAGAGCATGTGCTCTGGATCTGCCGGCGCATCCGCGAAATCGCCGGACCGTTCGTATTCAAGGCTTCATTCGATAAGGCCAACCGCAGCAGTGTGAATTCCTACCGCGGTCCTGGGACCGAAGATGGGTTGAGCATTCTCGGCGAGGTTCGGAAGCTCGGCATCCCCGTATTGACGGACATTCACGAACCAGCCCACGCAGAGAAAGCGGCCGCATTCGTCGATATTTTGCAGATTCCGGCCTTTCTGTGCCGCCAGACGGATCTTCTGGTTGCCGCGGGGCGTACAGGCAAGGTGGTCAACATTAAGAAGGGGCAATTCATTGCACCCGGCGATATCGCGAACGCTGCGGAAAAAGTGGCAAGCACGGGAAACGACCGCATCCTTCTGACCGAGCGCGGCTCCTCGTTCGGCTACAACAATCTGGTGGTCGATATGCGCGGTATTGCCATCATGCGCCGGTCCGGCTACCCGGTCGTATTCGATGCCACGCATAGTGTCCAACTTCCGGGGGCGGCCGGCAATGCATCCGGAGGCCAGCCCGAATTTATCGAGCCGCTTGCGCGAGCCGCCACCGCGGTCGGGGTCGCCGGATTGTTCGTGGAAGTGCACGAAGCACCGGAGCGCGCGCTCTCGGACGGCGCTAATGCCCTGGCGCTCGATTTGCTACCCACTTTACTGGGACGATTGCGCGCCATCGACAATCTCATAAAATCGTTTGTATAGGCCTCGAAGCGCCAGTTGCGTTTTCGCGCCAACGGAAAGCTGGGCGCCGTCGTCGTATCATGTGGAAACGTATGCTATCCGTGTTGTCTAAACGGAAAAACCGTTTGAACCAGAGCGGCTTCTCGTTGATCGAGCTGCTCATTGTCATTTCGATCATCCTGATTATCCTTGCGATTGCGCTACCCAAGCTCAACCAGGCGAAGATGAACGCCCAGGAGACCGCGGCTCTCAGCCAGATCCAAACCCTCCACAAAGCCGAGACCATGTATTACTCCCAATTCGGCCGCTATGCCACATCGTTGGCTGAACTTGGACCGCCTTCCGGAGGCGGCAATGCGAGCCCGACGTCCGCCGATTTGATCCCCGCCACTTTGTCTACCGGCGAGAACACCGGTTACGTATTCACCGTCCAGGGCACTCCAACTGGTTATTCAATCACGGCCGTGCCGAAGTCATTCGGCAGCAGTGGCCGGCGCACGTTCTTTTCCGACGAGACGCTCGTCATCCACCAGAATTGGGGACGCGAGCCGGCAACTGCGCAAAGCCCCGAATTGAAACAGTAATGTTTGCCACTGTGACTTCTGTCTGCCGTCTTCTGTCTTCTGTGTCCTCGCCGCTCTCTTGAACCTAACCGTGGGCTTCCTCGTACGTAT
Source organism: Bryobacterales bacterium KBS 96 (assembly GCA_000381625.1). Lineage (GTDB taxonomy): Bacteria > Acidobacteriota > Terriglobia > Bryobacterales > Bryobacteraceae > KBS-96. The sequence goes on along the minus strand of KB906767.1, from coordinate 700,303 downwards.
GTAGTACATGCTCGAATCGATCGTGCAGGACGTGCGCTACAGCTTACGGCAACTGAAGCAGAGTCCGGGATTCACGGCGGTAGCTGTGTTATCGCTGGCGCTCGGCATTGGCGCGAATACGGCCATTTTTCAATTGGTCGATGCAATCCGCCTCAAGACGCTGCCGGTGCAGAACCCCAAAGAGTTGGTGTCCATCGACTTCGTGAAGGGGTCTTCCCGCTCCGGGAATTTTTCGACGCGCAGCGCGCGCCTGACCTACTCTCAATGGGACGAGATCCGAGCGCGGCAGCAGGCGTTTACAGGCGTGATGGCCTGGAGCGCGGACCGGTTCAACCTCGCGACCGGTGGCCAGGCGCGCTTTGCCGAGGGGCTGTACGTTAGCGGCAATTTCTTCCAGCTTCTCGGTGTAAACGCCATCATGGGCCGCACGTTCACTGCGCAAGACGATAGCGCGACGTGCAGCGGAACCGGCGCGGTCATCAGCTATGCGTTCTGGCAGCGGGAATTCGGCGGCGATCCTGGAATCCTGAACCGCGCAGTCAGCCTGAACGGGCATGTGCTGCCTATCATCGGCGTTACACCTGCCGCATTCTTCGGCGTGGAGGTCGGCAACCGCTACGACGTCGCCATCCCGCTTTGTGCCGACCGTTTGATGGCCGAAGATCACAAGGGCCGCATTCCTGTCCGTAGCGACTGGTGGATTTCGATGATGGGGCGTTTGAAGCCGGGCTGGACTCCTGAACGAGCCACGGCGCAGCTCCATACTCTATCGCCCGGCATTATGCGAGCGACGCTGCCTTCCTCATATAAGCCTGCGCAAGCGAAGCGCTATCTGGCGAATAAGATCGGCGCTACCGAAGGCGGGACCGGGGTATCGGGCCTGCGCCGCGAATACGAACGTCCGCTCTGGCTCCTGATGGCGATCACGGGACTCGTGCTGCTGATCGCGTGCGCCAATCTCGCCAATTTGCTGTTGGCGCGAGCCAGTGTTCGCGAAACGGAAATTGCGGTTCGCCTCGCAGTGGGCGCGTCGCGCTGGAGACTCGTGCGCCAGCTTCTCTCGGAAAGCCTGCTATTGGCTGTCTCCGGAACGGTGCTGGGCGTTGTGCTCGCGGAGGTGTTGAGCCGCGGCCTGCTTATGTTCATCAGCACATCCGATAATCCGCTTTTTGTCGGCATCAGTCTCGATTGGGGCGTGCTTGGGTTCACGGCGGCGTTAGCAGTGCTGACATGCTTGTTGTTCGGCCTGACGCCCGCTTTGCGTGCCACGCGCGTATCGCCCGCCGCGGCAATGCGTGCGGGAGGCCGCAGCACCACTGCCGGACGCGAGCGCTTCAGCTTGCGTCGAACCCTGGTGGCCATGCAAGTCGCGCTCTCTCTTGTGCTGCTCGTCGGTGCGCTGCTCTTTGTCCGCAGTTTGCGGAATTTGCTAACCACCCAGGCTGGCTTCAACGCTGAGGGGGTGCTCACGGTGAATCTCGATTTCGGACAGGCGCAATATCCGAAAGAGCGCAGGCAGGAGGTCTATCACGAGTTGCACGACCGCCTGGCGGCGCTGCCCGGCGTCACTTCCGTGGCGCAGGTGTGGTTCACGCCTGTGAGCGGAAGTGGCTGGAACAACGATATCGGTCCGGATGGCGCCCGCGCGGCGGCGAGCGGCAAAGAATCATTTTTCAATCGGGTTGGGCCCGGCTATTTCAAGACGATGGGAACGCGCCTGATCGCGGGACGCGAGTTCAACGAACGTGACAACCTCGCCTCGCCGAAGGTGGCGATTGTGAACGAGGTGTTCGCGCGCAAGTTCTTCCACGGAGCCAATCCGGTAGGCCACACCTTCCACATGGAAGCCGAAGCGGGCAAGCCGGAGCCGTTGATCCAGATTGTTGGGCTAGTGGCGAACACAAAGTACTACGAATTACGCGAGGACTTCCTGCCGATCGGATTTTTCCCTGTCGCGCAAGACGACGATCCGGGAGCGGGCGCGACATTCGTGCTCCGAGTCCTCGGCCCGACCGCCGGTTTAACCAGCGAGGTCAAGCGTGCGATCACGACCTTCAATCCGGTGATCGGGCTTGAGTTTCGCTCGTTCTCGGCGCAAATTCAGGAGTCGCTGCTACGCGACCGGTTAATGGCGACATTGTCGGGCGCCTTCGGATTCCTGGCGGGACTTCTGGCTACCCTGGGACTCTACGGAGTCATCTCCTATATGGTGGCGCGGCGACGAAATGAAATTGGAGTCCGTATCGCGCTCGGCGCCGATCGCGGCCGGGTCATTCGCCTTGTCATGAAAGAGGCGATGCTGCTGCTCGCGGTGGGTCTCGCGGCGGGCATTGTCCTCGCGTTTTGGGCGGCACGCGCCGCGGCGACGCTTCTCTATGGCTTAAAGCCGTACGATCCTGTCTCGATGCTCGCGGCAATTGTCTTATTAGCGGTGATCGCCCTCGCCGCCAGCTATGCGCCGGCGCGCCGCGCCGCTGCTCTCGAACCAATGACAGCCCTGAGGAACGAGTAAATCCTTCTTCGGAAATCGGGTCATCGTGGAGCGGCCTCTCAGGCTGTAGCGTCGAGACTCGTCTCGACGAGCTTGTACACGAGAGGCCGGGCGCCGGGACGATTCCCGGCACGGCAGCACGAGTGTCCGCACCACCATCGGTGACTCCAGGAGTCGGAAACGTCTGTCACTGCTGCTTCTGGAACTTGTGACCAAAGTCACAGCGTCCGGACGTGGCGTGCTGTACGCTCAAAGCAATGCAACGGAAGAAAGTTCCCGGCGGCGGGTGGCTAGAGCACCGATGGCGGAGCGGTAATTGTTTCGCTATAATCCAACATCGGTAACACGCCCGGAACGATCGGCAGGAAAATCGAATGACACGGCAGCAAGGTCTCGCGCAAGCAATCGATCCGGAGGAGAAGTACCTTACAGAACCCGACTGTGTCGACATCGCTTCGGACCACTCGTTCCCCGCTAGCGATCCACCGGCATGGATATTCCGAGACAATCGCCTTCTGGATGATGAAAAGGCGGAGAACGCATAGGGCGCCGCCGGGAAAGCCGTTCGAGTACACAAAACGAATAAGCGCGGCAATCTAAGCGAAGCCGATGTATTAAACACTGCGTATTTGAAATTTTTGGGGATTGTCTTGCCGCGAATTGTTGGAGGAGAAGGCCTGTGAAGCTCACTTATTTGCTGATTTGGGGATGTATGCTCGCGTTCGGTTCAAGCGCCGTATGGGCGCTCGTGTGGGCGATCCGGCGAGGGGAGATGTCGGATTTCAAAGCCGGCGCCGAAAGCATATTCGATGAAGAGGAACCCGTTGGACGGCCCACTGACGCGTTCCCGGGAGCGCGGCCGTGAGCGCGATCGCGGTTTCGCCGGAAGCGGCGCCCGATGTAACAGCCGATTACGTTACTCGCGTTCAAATTGATCGTTCTTGCCGCCAAACAGTGCTCGGCTATTATGCGAGCGCGGTAGCCTGGCTTCTCATCGGTAGCCTTGCCGCATTGATTACCTCCGTGAAAATGCACCACCCGGAGTTTCTCGGCAATTACGAGTGGATTACATTCGGCCGTATCCGCCCGGTGCATTTGAACACAGTCGTCTACGGATGGTCGTCGATGGTGGGAATCGGAACGACGCTGTGGCTCGAAGCGCGGCTTTGCAAGGTTCGATTGCCCCATCGGGCGCTGCTCCCAGCGACGGTAATTATTTGGAATGCCGGGGTGGTCTGGGGCGTATATGAAGTGCTCGCGGGGCATTCGACCGGGGTTGAATGGCTGGAATTTCCGCCGCAAGTTCTCGGCATCTTCGGCTTCGTTTTGCTGGTGCTGTTCTGGGTCTCGCTGAAAATGTTCAATCAGCGCCATGTGCACCACACCTACGTCTCGCAATGGTATTTGTTTGGATCGGTCGTCTGGTTCCCCATTCTGTATAGCGCGGCGATCCTACTGCCGACGACGGGCATGGTGGGAGGCGCCGCCTGGGCCACGACGAACTGGTGGTACGCGCACAATGTGCTGGGTCTTTATGTCACGCCAATGGGTCTGGCGACCATTTATTACCTTATCCCGAAGGTGACGGGCAAGCCGATTTACAGTTATCATCTATCCCTTCTCGGGTTTTGGGCGAATGCGCTTTTTTATAGTTGGATTGGCACGCACCATCTTGTAGGCGGACCGCTGCCGGCCTGGATTATTACGCTGGGCATCGTCGGAAGCATCATGATGTTTGTCCCGGTTACTACCGTCGCCATTAACCACCACATGACGATGATTGGCAAATTCCACATGCTCAAGACCAGCCCCACCCTTCGCTTCGTTGTTTTTGGGGCCGTGTCGTATACCGCTGTGAGTTATCAGGGATCGCTCGAAGCGCTGCGCTCAGTGAGCCACGTGGCGCATTTTACGCACTACACGATTGCTCATGCGCATCTCGGAATGTATTCCTTCTACACGATGACGATGTTCGGGGCAATGTACTACATAGTGCCACGCCTGACTCGTAACGAATGGAGTTCGGTTCCACTCATCAAGATTCATTTCTGGACCACTTCATTAGGTGTGCTGGCTTATTTCTGCGCCCTGAGTTGGGCTGGCTGGTACGAGGGCGAGATGATGAACAATCCGCTCATCCCTTTTATTAAGATCGTCGACTATACGAAACCCTACTTAGTCGCACGAAGCCTTTCCGGCAGCTTTATGACCATCGGGCATATCGCCTTCGCCATTCTGGTCTTTCGCATTTTGCGTAGCAGCGACGTTTCGATGATTGGCCCGACTTTGTTTACAAGCAAGCGAGGAATGATGCGTTGGCGGAGGAAGGAAGCATGAACAGATCGTGGTCCTTCATTGCCGGCGTGCTGGCAACTATCCTGTTTTCGATGATGGGACTGATCTTCGTTCCGAATTGGCAATTCGAGCAACTGAAGCCCGTTGTCGATCAGAACGGCATCTCGCATCCAACTCCACCCGCGGGTTCCGTGTTACTCGGGCGCGAAGTGTACATTTCGGAGGGCTGCCTTTACTGCCATAGCCAACAAGTACGGTCCGCCGATTTTGGAGCGGATATTCAGCGAGGCTGGGGAACGCGGAGATCGGTGGCTCGGGACTATATTTTCGACAGGCCGCATTTAATGGGCACGATGCGCACCGGACCGGACCTGGAAAATATCGGCGCCCGCCAGCCAAGCCGGGAATGGCAATACCTGCATCTGTTCAATCCGCAGATCACTTCGCCGGGTTCTATCATGCCGCCGTTCCATTTTTTGTTCAAAGTGGTGGATAAGGGCGGACCGGCTCCGGTGGGGTCGGTCGATCTGACTGCCAATGCCTCCCCCACCAAGAAAGCGTCCTATCTGGTCCCATCGGGGCGAGCTCAAGATCTGGTGGATTTTCTGATGAGTCTCAATCATAGCTACGATCTGCCTGAGGCGCACCAGTGAGCGATCGGATAATAGGGCCCGGCGATTCGCCGCCTCAAAAATATCGTGTCGAGGCAGAACCCGACCCCGCTGCGTTGGTTGCGCCCACCATGCGCGAGATGTCGGAGCCGACGGACGGCATTGCGCCGACTCCGGTTTGGCTGCTGCTCTTCTTCTTTGTGCTTGCCGGATGGAGCGGATATTACATCGCGCGGAACGCCGGGGGTTTTCGCGCCGACATCTACAATGAGCATTACATCGCGGGCGCCGCACCCTCTCTGGAAAAGCCCGCCCCGGCCGATCCGCTGGTGCTAGGACGTCAAACGTTCAACGTGTGTATGCAATGTCATCAGGACACGGGGAAGGGGATTCCCGGCACTTACCCGCCGCTAGAAGGATCGCCTGTAGTGCTTGGCGACCCGGCCACGCCCGTCCGCATTTTGCTCCACGGCTTGCAAGGGGACATTACTATAGAAGGCGCAACGTATAACGGCCAAATGCCCAGTTGGGATCGATTCAGCGATGAACAGATTGCTGCGGTGTTGACCTATGTTCGCCAGGCCTGGACAAATAGCGCCCATCCAGTGGATCCAGCCCTGGTGGCGGCCATTCGGAAGCAGACGGGTGAGCGAGCACAGCCCTGGACATGGCCAGAACTTGTAATTGCGTCAAAAACGCCTCCTCCTTCGGCGACAGAGCCGGCGGAGCCGAAACCAGCCAAGCCATGAGCACGGCTTCGACCACGCTCACATCCGGTTGCTGCGGCACAAGTTCTGCCTCTCCATCCGGCAACGGTGTGTGGTGGCGGATTGCGATTGGAGCGTTTCTTGCCTTCAATAGTATGACCGTTGCGCTTGCGGCCAATCTGTCCGAAGTCGACCGCGAACAGCGCCTTATCTTGCAAGGCATTCCCCTTTGTGTGTGTCTCATCGTGGGTGTACTCCTTGGCGGCCCGATGATGAGTGGCGTCTGGCGGGAATGGCGCGCTCGCCGCCTCACCATCGAGAGCTTATTTCTATTGAGCAGCGTGGGGGCGTTTCTGGCGTCGCTTATTTCGTACATCACTGGCGAAGGCCCCGTGTTCTTCGAAGTGGTGAGCATCTTGTTCGTTGTGTATGCTCTTGGAAAAGAACTGGGCCGCTATGGTCAGGAGAAAGTTCTTCAGGCGCTCGGCCGTTGGGATCCTTTGAGACTTACCTGCGAAGTGGTCGAAGCAGGGGGAATTAGCCGGGAGACGCAAGTCGCTCAAGTTCAGCCGGGCGAGCGTGTTCGCGTGCATCCGGGAGCGATGATTCCGGTGGATGGATTTGTTTGCGAAGGGGAATCCTTTGTACACGAAGCGAGTATGAGCGGTGAAGCGTTCGCCGCTTCCCGCCGCGTGGGCGATCATGTCCTCGCGGGGACTCATGTTGTCGATTCAACGCTGATTATTGAAGCGGAAGCCGACGGGGCGTCACGCTGCCTCGATCGTATTTCAGCTGTTTTGCAGGAAGCGGCTTTGCAGCCCGGTGAATCTCAACTCGCCGCCAACCACATTATGCAGTGGTTTGTGCCCTTTGTTTCTGCCTCGGCCATGGCGACATTCGCCTTTCACGCACTTCTTCATGGCTGGATGATGGGTTTGTTTAACGCAATGGCCGTACTCTTGATTGCCTGTCCTTGCGCCCTGGGATTTGCAACGCCGGTCGCCATCTGGACCGCGATGCGCCGGTTGAATGCATTTGGAATGGTTGTAAGGTCGGGGAAGACGATAGAAACATTGGCCTCGGTGGATTCTATCGCTTTCGATAAGACCGGCACTTTGACGCTGCCGGATGCGACGCCGGAGCTGCAACTTGAGCCCGAATGGCGTGACCGCCGCACTTTTGTTGAAGAGCTGATCTCGGCCGCCGAGAGCGCGGTGGAGCATCCCATTGCGAAAGCGCTACGTTCTCTTTCCGGAGCGAGCGCTTTTGCGGCCAGTTCCGTGCTCGTTGAGCCGGGACTCGGGATACTGGCGGAGGTCGAATCCGCGGTGGGCGCCCGCCACACCGTGCGTATTATCAAGGCCGGCGATCTTTTTGACAGTGCCGCCCATTGTCTTACGGTCGAGATTGATGGCAAGCGGGCCGCTTCGGTTCTGCTTCGTGAAACGCAGCGGCCGCTTGTTGCCGACACGATTCACAAGCTTGAAACGATTGGCATTCGTAGCATTCTCATTACTGGCGACTGTCCATCGAGGGCGGCGAATTTGCCATTGCCCGAGTTGCTTTCCCGAATGACCCCGGAGCAGAAGCTTACCGTTGTGCGGGAGAAGAAGCGAAACGGCGAGACCGTTCTATTTGTCGGAGATGGCATCAACGACGCGGCGGCTATGGCCGAGAGCGATATCTCGATTGCAGTTGGCCGCGAAAGCTTAACGAGGGAAGTTGCGGATATCGAATGGCCGCTGCCCGATCTTTCTTTTTTGCCGAAAGCCATCTCCCTGAGCCGCCAGACAGTCAAGCTCATCCGTTCGAATTTGATCTTCGCGCTTTGCTATAACGTCGCCGGCATCGCAGTTGCCGCAGCCGGATTCATCCATCCGGTTGTAGCCGCTCTGCTGATGACGACATCAAGCTGCGTTGTGACATTTCGCTCGCTTCAACTTCTTGAAAGCGACGGCGCGTGATGCGCTGGGCCGGCCAATTACTGGGGTGGTGGTTAGGCCTCGCGGTGTTCCTGCAGGCGCTGCTGCTCGCGGCGGATGCCTCCCTGTCTCCGATGCAGCTAGCGCAGTATCTTACTGGCACAATTTGTATCATGCTGCTGATCATCTATTTTTGGCGATCGCGGCTCCATCTTAATTCTCACGTTGACATGCTGCTCATCATGTTCGCTTCCGGCGGATTAGGAATGCAATTAGGAATGACAATGCCGGGGCATGCGGGTCACGTAGCGCATATTGTTGCCTGGTGGCGGATGTGCGCGTGGATGTTCGCTTTGGGGCTCGTGCCCGCGATTGCATTCAGCCGCTGCCTGCGCACTGCCCGCCGCAACGGCTACTTATTATGGGCCCTGCTGATCGATTCCTCCGCGATGCTTGGCGGTATGTGGGCCGCTGTTCACGTCGAAATTGTGCATAGTGACTGGGCGGCTATGAGCCGGCATTTCACCATGCTCGGAGGCATGATGCTAGGAATGATTGTGGGCATGTGGATTCGATCGATAGCTCTATCCGCGCATGCGCCGGGCTCTGAGAAAGTGCACGAAGCAGAGCGCCGGATGCGGAACGCGTAAACCGCGCCGGTGCTAAACTCGGCCAGATAGACTCCGGCTAGTGGAAACGAACGCGTCTCTTTCGATGGTTAAATCATGAGACTGAGCCGGGAGACGTAAGCGACCATCACGCTGGATCTTACGAGGAAACCGGTATGTCCGCCAATTTAAGTTTGCCGCTTCTGTTCATCATCTTTATCATCCTGGTCTGGATTTTGAAATGCCTGAACATTGTACGTGAGTACGACAGGGCCGTTGTGTTTCGCCTGGGACGCGTGCTCAAGAACGCGAAAGGTCCGGGAATTGTCCTCATTCTCTGGCCAATCGACAAAATCGTGCAGGTATCGCTGCGGGTCATAACCTGGGAAGTTCCGCCGCAAGATATTATCACGCGCGACAATGTTTCGCTGAAGGTGAATGCGGTTGTTTATTTTCGGGTCGTCAATGCAACCCAGGCTGTTGTCGAGGTCGAAAACTATCGTTATGCCGTGGAACAGGCGGCTCAGACCGGTCTTCGCACCGTATTGGGAGAGGTGGATTTGGATGACTTGCTTTCGCAGCGGGAGACGTTGAATACTAAGCTTCAGGTCATCCTCGACGAGCATACCGAGCCTTGGGGCATTAAGGTGACCGGTGTCAACGTGAAGCAGGTGGATCTGCCGCAAGAGATGCAGCGGGCGATTGCCGCGCAGGCCGAAGCCGAGCGAGAGCGCCGAGCCAAAATTATCGCGGCCACCGGCGAGTTCCAGGCCTCTGCCAAACTGGCCGAAGCGGCTGCGGTTATAAACCGTGAGCCGGTTGCCATCACGCTACGATATCTCCAGACGCTGGTAGAAATAGGCGCCGAGAAAAACACTACCGTGGTGTTCCCGCTGCCGATCGATCTGTTGGGAGCTATGGGCCTCAAATTCGTGGGAGGCGGCGCGCCGGCTTCCACGGTCGAGGCGCCTGGCCCGGCAGCGAATCCCGTCAGTGAATCCGGAATGAACGAAAAAGGCTGAATCTGAGCGGGAAACCATCGGCGGCCATTAGGTTATAAAGTTGCCGAAGTTGCATGCGCAACAGGCTTCCTGCGGGTCAGTAGTGTTTTTCGTTCGGCAAGATCCGATCGCAGCCGAGATACGGCTGCAGTGCTTTGGGGATGGCAATGCTCCCGTCCGACTGCTGGAAATTTTCCAGAATCGCTACCCACGTTCGGCCGGCCGCCAAACCGCTGCCGTTTAACGTGTGTACGAACTCGGATTTGCTTTTGCCGCTCTTCGTCCGGATCTGTGCCCGCCGCGCTTGAAAGGCTTCGAAATTCGAGCACGAGGAAATTTCCTTATAGTCGTTCTGCCCAGGCAGCCACACTTCGAGATCGTACGTTTTCGCCGCGCTAAATCCGGTATCGCCTGAGCACAACAGCACGCGGCGGTAGGGTAGTTCAAGGCGCTCCAGAATGTCTTCCGCGTCGCGCGTCAGCTTCTCGTGTTCCTCGTAACTCTGTTCCGGCTTCGTGAATTTCACGAGCTCGACCTTTTGGAACTGGTGCTGGCGAATAATGCCGCGTACATCGCGGCCATACGAGCCCGCCTCGCTTCGGAAACAAGGCGTGTAGGCGCAAAGCGATATCGGCAACTGGTCAGCGTTCAGCGTCTCGCTGCGGTACAGGTTGGTAACCGGCACTTCCGCCGTGGGCGCCAGCCATAGATCGTGCCCCTCGCACCGGAAGAGATCCTCGGCGAATTTCGGCAGTTGCCCGGTTCCGAACAAGCTTGCGGAATTGATCAAAAACGGGGGCAAAACCTCCTGATAGCCGTGCTCGTTGGTGTGCACGTCCAGCATGAGATTGATCAGCGCGCGTTCGAGGCGTGCGCCCATTCCCCAGTAAACCGCGAACCTGGCGCCGGCTACTTTTGCCGCTCGCTCCAGATCCAGAATGCCCAGTTCAGGACCCAGATCCCAGTGTGGTTTCGGCTTGAAGTCGAATTCTCGCGGAGTTCCCCATCGCTTCACTTCGACGTTATCGTCGGAACTCCTGCCCAAGGGCACGCTTGCGTCCGTGATGTTTGGAATGCGCGACAGCAGATCGCGAAACTCGTCGTCGAGATTCGTGACTTGCTGGTCGAGATCGGCGATACGATCGCCGGTCAGCCTCACCTGCTGCTGGCGATCCGTCGTATCCGCGCCCTGTTTGCGAAGCTTGCTGATTTCGATGCTCGCGGCGTTCCGCTCGGCTTTCAGCATCTCCGCTTCCGTTACCGCCTGCCGGCGCTTGCGATCCAGGTCCTGGAAGGCATCGAGGTCCAAATCGAACCCGCGCGCGGCCAGCCGCTTCCGCATCGATTCCAGATTGTTACGGAAAAACGTAAGGTCGTGCATCAGCGGCGCGCTTCAAGCGGTATCCAGGTTTGGCCGTCGGGCGCTCCGGTGTAGTCGGCCCTGGGGCGGATCAGCCGGTTGTTCCGGTACTGCTCGAGAATATGCGCCGTCCAGCCCGCGATCCGGCTCACTGCAAACACCGGAGTGAAAATGTCGACCGGAATACCGAGTGAATAATACGTGGATGCGGAGTAGAAATCCACGTTCGCGTTCAGGTTTTTCAACTCTTTCACGGCTTTTTCGACGCGAGCCGACTTCTCGAACAACTCCCCGTGACCCGTGCGCTTGCCCAATTCCTCGCTCAATTTCTTAAGATGAACGGCGCGCGGATCGAGCACCCGGTACACCCGATGGCCGAAGCCTGGTACTTTCACTTTGTTCGCCAAATCCGATTTCGCCTTCTGGACTGCTTCTTCCGGACTTTTCGAAGCTAGTAACATGCGCACCACCGCTTCGTTCGCACCGCCGTGCAGCGGCCCTTTCAGCGCTCCAATGGCCGAGGTCGCGGCTGAATAGATATCCGATAGCGTTGCCGCCGTCACACGAGCGGCAAACGTCGAAGCGTTCAATTCGTGATCCGCGTGGAGAATGAGCGCGACGTCAAATACCTTTTCCATCACGTCGTCGGGCCGCTTTCCGTTCAATGTGTATAGGAAATTGGCGGCGTGGCTCAGATTTGGGTCCGCTGCAATGATGTCTTTGCCGTTGCGTAAGCGATCGAAATTGCTGACGATTGCCGGTAGTTTCGCAACCAGCTTCACCGCTTTTGTTCGATTCGCCTCGTCGGAGCCATCGGCCGCAATCGGATCGAAGAGGCCGAGCATGGAAACCGCCGTACGCAGCACGTCCATCGGCGTCGCTTTGGGCACGCTTTTGAGAAAACCGATTACTTCAGCGGGCAGCTCACGCTCGCTCGTCAGTTCCGATTTTAAGCTTTTCAGCTCGGATTCGTTGGGCAATTTGCCGTGCCAGAGGAGATAGACAACCTCTTCAAAAGTGGCGTTTTCGGCAAGTGTGTGGATGTTAAAACCCTGGTAGCTCAGGACGCCAGCCTCGCCATTAATGAAACAAATGCTTGATGTTGTGGCGACTACGCCTTCTAGACCCGCGCCTGCAGTGGACATGGACGTGATGTTTGCTCCCGTCTTCGATTCTATATAACCCTGTTTCCTTTCTTTCGTAGCCGCGCCAAGATGCTTAAAAGTACTGCGTCGCCGGTTTGCCGGCCGGCTCCGGTGAAGCGCAACGATGACATGAGGTAGAAAGACTTGGTTTGGAACGGAACAACAGGTGATAATGTCGAGGTGATGAACCCGCTCGAAACCCGGCAGGGCGCGGCTGGCATTGTTCAGAGTTCTCACCGTGAACTGGACCGCGACGCACTCATCCACGCATACCGGCTCATGTATCTCTCGCGGCGCTTGGACGACCGCGAGATCATGCTGAAGCGGCAGAACAGAATTCATTTTCAAATCAGCGCCGCGGGGCATGAAGCGGCGCAAGCCGCGGCGGGCATGGTTCTTCGACCGGGGAGCGATTGGTGCTTTCCGTATTACCGCGACAGGACGCTGGCGCTCGCGCTGGGAGTGACGCCGGAATCGATGATGCTGCAGTCCGTTGGAGCGGCGCGCGACCCCGCTTCCGGCGGGCGGCAGATGCCGTCGCACTGGGGCTCGCCGGAGTTGCGAATCTTCACGGGTTCTTCGCCGACTGGCACGCAATTTGTGCAGGCGATGGGGGCGGCCTTCGCGAAGCGCTACGTCAACGCCGCGCCTGATGAACTCACGCTGGTGTCCACCGGCGAAGGCGCGACCAGCGAAGGCGAATTCTGGGAGTGCATGAACAGCGCGTGCCTCGATAAGCTGCCGCTGTTGATTTTGGTGCAGGATAACGGCTACGCGATTTCCGTTCCCGTCGATCGCCAGACAGCGGGCGGCAATATCGCACGTCTGCTTGAGGGCTTTCCGAATCTGTTCCGCGTCGAAGTCGATGGAACGGATTTCGTCGCGTCTTACCGTGTGCTGGCCCAGGCCGCCGATTACGTCCGCCGCGGGCATGGTCCGGCGCTTGTGCATGCCTCCGTTATCCGGCCGTATTCGCATTCCTTATCCGACGATGAAAGACTTTATAAGACGCCCGCGGAGCGCGACGCCGAAGCGGCCCGCGACCCGCTAGTCACGTATCCCAAGTTTCTGATCCGCAGGGGCATTCTCGATCGTGCCGCGATTGAACAGATCATGCGGGATGTCGACCGGGAGGTCGCCGACGTCACCGAGGCGGCACTGAAAGAGCCCGGTCCGGCTTCCGGCTCCGCACTGCTGCATTTGTATTCCGATAAAATTGACCCGACCGGATCGGCGTTCGAGGCAGAACCTCGCTTTTCCGGCGAGCCGCGCACGATGGTGGATGCCATCAACCGGACGCTGGCCGAAGAGATGCGGCGGGACGAGTGCGTCATCGTTTTTGGCGAGGACGTCGCGGACTGCAGCCGCGAGGAAAATCTTCTTCAGGTAAAAGGAAAAGGCGGCGTCTTCAAGGCGACGGCCGGGCTACAAACGGAATTCGGCAGCGCCCGTTGTTTCAATACACCCATTGCCGAAGCGTCCATCATCGGCCGGGCGATTGGAATGGCTACCCGTGGCTTGAAACCGGTCCCGGAAATTCAGTTCTTCGATTACATTTGGCCGGCGATGATGCAGATCCGCGATGAGCTGGCAACTATTCGCTGGCGATCGAACAACACGTTCTCGTCCCCCATGGTTATCCGAGTGGCGATTGGCGGGTACTTGAATGGCGGCTCCATTTATCACAGCCAGTGCGGCGAGGTTACGTTCACGCACATCCCGGGGCTGCGGGTCATTTTCCCCTCCAACGCGCTCGACGCCTGCGGGTTGCTTCGCACGGCCATTCGCTGCGACGACCCCGTTCTTTTTCTCGAGCACAAGCGCCTATATCGCGAGCCGTACAACCGGTCGCCGCACCCCGGCCCCGATTTCACAATTCCGTTCGGCAAGGCGAAAATCGTAAAGCCCGGCCAGAATCTCACAATCGTCACGTATGGTGCGCTAGTGCAGAAGTCTTTACATGCTGCGCTCCATCTGGAGCGGCTATTCCCTGACCGAACGGTGGAGGTGATCGACCTGCGCAGTCTCGCTCCCTACGATTGGGAAGCCATCGGCAACTCCGTGAAAAAGACGAGCCGGGTCATCATTGCCCATGAAGATACTCTTTCCTGGGGCTATGGCGCCGAGATCGCCGCGCGCATCGCCGATGAGATGTTCGAACGCTTGGACGCGCCTATCGGGCGCGTGGCCGCGCTCGATACCTGGGTCGCCTATAATCCTCAACTCGAGAACGAGATCCTGCCGCAAGTGGACGATTTGATTCGTCAGGGCGAGCGTCTGCTGAGCTATTAGATTAGCGGCCTCGGACCAGCTTCAATAGCGGTTCTATCGTCTACTTCCGATCGCTCCAGCGAAACTTGAATTGCTGCAGGCTGTCGCTGGTCACACTGATGGTTTGTTCCTGGGACCGGCCCGCTCTCACGATTCGCACATGATGTTCGCCAGCGTTCAGGCGAAGCGTGGTAGGCGTCTGCCCTTCGAGGCGTCCATCGACGTACAGAGTCGATCCATTCGGCTCCGAAGAAATATCGACGAAACCCACGTTCTGCGTCAGGTAAACGAATTGATCGCGATCGTCGGGCACCTGGATGATTCGCTGGGCCAGACCATAGCCAGGGGCAACCGCCGTGTATGTGTGGCGGCCGCCGGGTAGCTCCAGCGCGCAAGGGCTGGTGCACGACGTCGAGTCGTCCGAGTCTACGACGATGTGTACGTGTGGCGGGCTGCTCTCGAATTTCACAGTGGCGCGGCTGCCATAGTTTCGGTGCTCCGGCGCCGGCGCGTTTGTGGCTTCTGTGTTTGCGGAACTTGGGGGAACGCTCGCCTGCTCTCCGGTTTTCGGCGGCGGAGGATTTTGCGCGGTGTTCTTTCCCCGGGGCGCTGCGTTTGCGCCAGTTGCCGCCGGATTCGCCGCTGGCGATGCCGGTGGGGAGGACGTGGCTGTGCCGGGCTGCTGCGTCGATGTGCTTCCGGAGAAGTTCGGCAGGGACCAGCCGCGGTACACCATGATGCCTACCGCGACCATGGCGCCGAGAATTACGGCAATCGTCACCTTACGCCACAAGGGCAATCCGGCGGAATCTTCGTCCTCGTCGTCGATCCGCCGCCGGAGTGGCGGCAGATCGTAGGGACGGTGCGCCGCCGTCCTCGCGGCCGGAATTTCCCATGCCGATCGGAATGGAAACTCTTCGGTTTTTTCCAAATCCGGCGGGGCCACTGAGGGGTTGCCGTGCGGAGGCGTCGATTGCTCTTGCGGGTGCTCGACGGGCCGGGCGGCCGGCCAGACCAAAGGGCGAGCAGACGGCTCAAGCACCCGTGTTGCAGACTCGCTGGGAGGCGGCTCCGGCGACCCGTTCATTCGGCCAGGCTCGTGCATCTCCAGCGTTTGCGGCGCCGTGTATTCACCCTGCATAGCGGCAACGATCGGGCCCGATTCCTCCGAATCCGAAGTCGGCAAGCCGCTGGTGTTAGCCATGCCCGCCCCATCCCGCGCAGCCGGAACCCAATCCGGGTGTGCGGCGCAGGCCTCCGCCAGGGCATCCGCAAATTCAACGCAGCTCGGGAACCGGTCTTTCGGTTCCTTTGCAAGGGCCTTCAGGAGTACGTCGCCGATCGCCTCATTCAGAGTGGAATTCAGTGATGCCGCAGCCGCTGGCTCCTCTCGCACGATGCGCAAAAAAAGTGTTGGAAGATAATCGGCGACGAAAGCTTTCGAGCCTGTCAGAATTTCATACGTGACCACCGCCAGCGCAAACTGGTCCGTCTTGCCGCTCACTTCGGCTCCGAGGATCTGTTCCGGAGCCATGTAGTTCGGCGTTCCCATCATGACGCCGGCTTGCGTCATCTGCTGCGAAACGAATTTTGCCACGCCGAAATCGGTGATCTTCGCGATGCGTTCGGCCGACGATGAATCGAAGTGCAGCATCAGATTGCCGGGTTTGATGTCGCGGTGAACAATACCCTTCCGATGCGCGTAATCCAAACCGCTTGCGATTTCCCGTATGAAATGCAGTAGCGCCACCTTGTCGGGCAGCGTGTAGCCGGCCATCATCTTCTCCAGAGACGGCCCATTCACGAATTCCATGAAAACGTGCGCCACGCCGTCCTGCTCCAGAACGTCGTAGATGGTGACGATGTTGCGGTGCGACAACCTGCCGGCCGATTGCGCCTCCCGGATAAGGCGGTCGCGCAGGCGCTGCCGCTCGGAGTTGTCGCTGACGTCGCTCAAGCGAATGCTTTTGATTGCGATCGTGCGTCCAATTGTGGGATCGAGAGCGCGGTAGACGACGCCCATGGCGCCGCGGCCGAGCTCCTCCACAATCTGGTAGCGGCCTATCTGCTGCACGGTTCACCTTGCATGTTTTCGCGTGATCGACATTAGCCGCCTGGAAACCTGTCTCGCCGCCGAAAGCATCGCTCGATGCGGCTTAAAGAATCCTGACGTCGCGCTTCTAGTATAGCTTCGACGGTCCTCAACTGCCCTGCCTGCAAACTGCGGATAAACAAAGGCTTGTCTCCGCCGCTTGTTATCATGGAAGCTCCCTCCCATGATCCCCGAAGCAATCCAGGAAGGCCTGACGTTTGACGACGTACTGCTCCGGCCTGCTCACAGCGAAATTACACCCGCGGAAGCAGACAACCGGACACATTTTACAAGAAATATAGAGCTCCACATACCAATCGTGAGCGCCGCCATGGACACCGTTACCGAGGCGCACCTGGCGATTGCCCTGGCCCAGCAAGGCGGCATCGGCATCATTCACCGGAACATGACCATCGAGCGCCAGGCCGAGGAAGTGGACCGGGTGAAGCGCAGTGAAAGCGGAATGATTGTCGACCCGGTGACGATCGAGCCGGAGCGCAAGATCCAGGAAGCGCTCGACCTGATGTCGCGCTACCGTATCTCGGGCGTTCCGGTGACAAAGAACGGGCGGCTGGCCGGCATTCTGACGAATCGCGACCTGCGGTTCGAAACGCGCTACGATCTGCCGATCTCTGAAGTGATGACAAAGGAGAACCTCATCACCGTACCGGTCGGCACAACGCTCGAAGAAGCGCAAAAAATCCTGCACAAGCACCGCGTCGAGAAACTGCTGGTTGTCGACGACAATTACAACCTCAAAGGCTTGATCACGGTTAAGGACATCCAGAAAAAGCTGAAATATCCTAACGCGGCCAAGGATGCGCAAGGCCGTCTGCGCGTGGGCGCGGCGATCGGCTCTTCCGGCGACTTTCTGGAGCGCGCGCAGGAACTGGTCCGCAAAAAGGTGGACGTTGTCGCCGTGGACTCCGCGCATGGACACAGCCAGCGTGTCATGGATACGGTGCGAACTTTGAAACATGCGCTGCCCGAGGTCCAGATCATCGCCGGCAACGTTGCATCGTATGAGGGCGCCAGGGATCTGATCGCCCTTGGCGTGGACGGCGTAAAGGTTGGCATCGGTCCCGGGTCGATCTGTACGACACGAGTTGTGAGCGGCGCGGGCGTCCCCCAAATTACAGCGATCGCCGATTGCTCTCGCGCGACGCGGGATGCGGGCGTTCCGCTCATCTCAGACGGCGGCGTCAAATTTTCGGGCGATATCACCAAAGCGATCGCGGCGGGCGCCGACTCCGTCATGATTGGCAGCCTTTTCGCGGGGACGGATGAAAGTCCGGGCGAGACCATCCTTTACCAGGGCCGCACGTTCAAGAGCTATCGCGGCATGGGCTCGATGGGCGCCATGTCCCAAGGCAGCTCCGACCGCTACGCGCAGGAGGCCAGCGGAAAACTGGTGCCCGAAGGGATCGAAGGCCGCGTGCCGTACAAGGGCCCGATGTCGGATATGATTTACCAGCTTGTTGGTGGTCTGCGAGCAGGCATGGGCTATTGTGGCTGCCGGACAATTGCTGAGCTTCAGCAGAAGGCCAGCTTTCTCCGCGTCTCGCCGGCGGGCCTGCGCGAAGGCCACGTCCACGACGTAATCATCACAAAGGAAGCGCCGAACTACCGGCTGGAGTAAAAAAGAGGCCCCCGGCCCGCTTTCCGATCGGGATGCTATAAGCAGTCCTCCAGCACCGCTTGGCGCCGCGCTGCGCCCGTTCCCTGCCGTTTCCTGGCGAAAGCAACGCCCGCCCGATAAAATAGAATTTTGGTCCATCCTCATGGAAAATCAGCAGATACGCCGGCAGGCTCTCCTCGACGCGCTCCAGACACGTGTGTTGGTCCTCGACGGGGCAATGGGAACGATGCTGCAGCAGCGCAACCTCACGGCGGACGATTTTGGCGGTCCTTCGCTTGAGGGCTGCAACGAGAATCTTGTGGTAACGCGCCCGGATGTTATCCGCGACGTTCATCGCGCATATTATGCTGCTGGAGCCGATATCGTCGAGACGAATAGCTTCGGCAGCACCCGTCTCGTGCTTGCCGAGTACGATCTCGCGGATCGATCGTACGAGCTTAACTTTGGAGCCGCGAAGCTGGCGCGTGAGGCCGCCGCGGAGTATTCCAAGCCCGGCCGGCTACGATTCGTCGCCGGGTCGATGGGGCCGACGACCAAAGCCATCACCGTTACTGGCGGGGTTACTTTTCCGGCTCTGATCGACAACTACTTCTTGCAGGCTAAGGGCCTCATAGAGGGTGGCGCCGATATTCTGCTGCTCGAAACGTGCCAGGACACACGGAATGTCAAAGCCGGCCTCCTTGCCATCCACCGCCTCGGCAAAGAACTCGGCTATGCCGTACCAGTGATGGTGTCAGGGACCATCGAGCCGATGGGTACGATGCTCGCGGGGCAGACCGCCGACGCTTTTTATGCCTCCATTTCGCACGCGGACTTGCTTTCCGTCGGCTTGAATTGCGCAACCGGTCCAGAGTTTATGACCGACCATATCCGGTCGATTCATGAACTCGCAACGACACGCGTCTCCTGCTACCCAAACGCCGGCTTGCCAGACGAGGAAGGAAAGTACGCCGAAACTCCAACCAGTCTCGCGGCCCAGCTTGAAAAGTTTGTCGATCACGGCTGGTTGAATTTCGTTGGCGGCTGCTGCGGCACTACGCCCGCGCACATTCAGGCCATCGCACAGATGGTTGAGCACAAGATTCCTCGCGCGCCGAAGGAATCTTCGCACCGCACCTACGTTACCGGCATCGATCTTGTCGAAGCGGAAGACAGCAATCGCCCGCTCATTGTTGGGGAGCGCACTAATGTGATCGGCTCGCGGCTCTTTAAGAAGATGATTGCCGAAGAGAAGTGGGAAGAGGCGACCGAAATAGCCCGCTGGCAGATTCGTAATGGCGCGCACGTCATCGACGTCTGTTTGCAGTCGAGCGATCGCGATGAGTTGGAAGACATTCCGCCGTTCTACGAGAAGCTGATTCGCAAGATTAAAGCGCCGGTGATGATCGACACTACCGATGCGCGCTCGATCGAGCTGTCGCTCACTTATTGTCAAGGCAAGAGCATTATCAACTCGGTGAATCTCGAAGACGGCGAAGAGAAGTTTGAGAAAATCTGCCCGCTCGCGAAAGCATATGGCGCTGCCTTGGTGGTGGGCTGTATCGACGAAGATCCAGTGCAGGCGCAGGCGTTCACGCGAGAACGAAAGCTTGCGGTCGCTCAGCGATCAGTCGATATCCTCACGAATAAATACGGAATAGAGCCGGAAGACATCATTATCGATCCGCTCGTATTTCCTTGCGCAACGGGCGACGAGAACTACATTGGCGCCGCGGTCGAAACAATCGAGGCGATTCGCGCCATCAAGGAAAAAATCCCACACATTAAAACCGTGCTCGGCATTTCGAACATCTCGTTCGGGTTGCCGGCAGCGGCCCGCGAAGTTGTCAACTCGGTTTTTCTTTATTACTGCACTAAGGCCGGGCTTGACCTGGCGATCGTTAATGCCGAAAAGCTCGAACGGTTTGCTTCCATCCCCGAAGAAGAGCGGCGGCTGACCGAAGGCTTACTGTTCAACGCGCCACCAGTGGATATTCCGGCCGATCATCGCGATGCTGCGCTGCTCGAGGCCGTTCCCGAAGACTGGCGGCAGCAGAGCCGTGAACAGAAGATCGCCGTCAATCAGTTCCATATTGGGGCGGTCTCGGATCATTTCCGGGGAGCTGAAAAGCGGCAAAAAGCAAAGGCGGCGGACCTGCCGCTGGACGCGCGCCTTGGCAATTACATCATCGAGGGGACGAAGGACGGCCTTGTTGAAGATCTCGAACGCAAGCGCGCCGAGGGCGTGTCGCCGCTGGATATCATCAACGGCCCGCTCATGGCCGGGATGGCCGAAGTGGGACGCCTCTTCAATAACAATGAACTGATTGTCGCGGAGGTATTGCAGTCCGCTGAAGCGATGAAGGCGGCCGTCAACCACCTTGAGCAGTTCATGGAGAAATCGGAATCGTCCGCCCGCGGCAAAATCGTGCTCGCGACAGTAAAGGGCGATGTCCACGATATAGGCAAGAATCTGGTCGAGATCATTCTCGCCAACAACGGTTATGAAGTCGTCAACCTGGGCATCAAAGTGCCCCCGGATGAATTGATTAAAGCGTTCCAGCGGCACAAGCCCGACGCCATCGGATTATCCGGCTTGCTTGTGAAGAGCGCGCAGCAGATGGTAGTGACGGCCGGCGATTTGCACGATGCGGGTATTGAGGTTCCGTTACTCGTAGGCGGCGCGGCGCTTTCCGAAAAATTTACCAAGACGAAGATTGGTCCGAGTTACTCATCTCCGACGTTTTACGCGAAAGACGCCATGACCGGTCTCCGCCTGATGAACGAGATCATGGACCCGGAACTTCGCCGGAAAGTGCTGTCGCAGCACATCTTTCACGACACGCCGCCGGCGGTTGCCGCGCCGGAGCCCGTAACGGTTCCTCCAGGAGACCAGCGGAGCCCCAAGGTCCGCCCGGATATACCCGTTCCGCCGGCGCCTTATCTCGACCGCCGCGTGCGGTCCGTGCCCCATCTGACGGAGGTGTGGAGCTATATCAATCCGTACATGCTCTATGGCAGGCACCTCGGCTTCAAAGGCAATTTCGAAAAGCTGCTGATCGAGCGGGATACGAAGGCCCTTGAGCTTTTCCACTCCATGGAAGACGTGAAGCGCGAGGTCGCGGCCTGGATGAAGATCCGCGCCGTCTGGCAATTCTTCGAGGCGGAGCGGGACCGCAACGCAGTCCACCTGTTTACACCAGGAGAGGAAAACCCGATCGAGACCCTCCAGTTCGGCCGCCAGGCGAAATCGGATGGCTTGTGCCTGAGCGATTACGTTCTCGATCCTGAAAATGGGCACCGCGATCACATTGCAATGTTCGTCGTAACAGCCGGCGAAGGCGTATACGAGCACTCGGGAAAAGCCAAGGAGGCTGGCGAGTTCTTTAAGGCGCACGCCATACAAGCATTGGCTATCGAAACGGCTGAGGCTTGCGCTGAATGGCTGCACCGCCGCATTCGTGAAGACTGGGGCTTCCCGGATTCTCCCACCATGACCATGCAGGAGCGCTTCACGTCGCGCTTTCGCGGTAAGCGCTACAGCTTTGGTTATCCCGCTTGCCCCAACCTGGAGGACCAGGCGAAGCTTTGGAAATTACTCAACCCCGATGAAATTGGCGTGCAACTTACGGATGGCTTCATGATGGAGCCTGAAGCGAGCGTCAGCGGGCTTGTGTTTCATCACCCGGACTGCGCGTATTTCACGGCTGCGGAAGGCGCCGAGGCGGCCTGAGGTTGACTATTCAATGCTAGGATAACGTTGAATGTCGGTAGCTCGCTCAACATTTCTCACTCCGGAAGAGTATCTGGAACACGAGCGGAAAGCCGAGTACAAAAGCGAATACTTACGCGGAGAAGTGTTTGCCATGGCTGGCGCCAGCCCGCTGCACGCTCTGATTATCACCAACCTGGTAAGAGAGTTCTCTCAAGCCCTGCGGAGCCGTAATTGCAACGTCTACTCCAGCGATCTGCGCGTACGTGTCCGTCCAACCGGGCTTTTCACTTATCCCGACGTTGTGGTCGTCTGCGGCGCGGCCGAGTTTGCCGACGATCAAGACGACACCTTGACCAACCCCACCCTGATCGTCGAAGTACTGTCCGAATCCACTCAGAACTATGATCGCGGCCAGAAGTTCCAGCATTACCGCACCTTGCCGTCGCTCCGGGAGTACCTCACGGTTGGGCAAGATGCCGTCCACATCGAGCAGTGGACTCGTCAGCCGGATGGGCGCTGGTTACTGACAGAGTCCAGCGATCCGGCGGCCGAGTTGGTGTTTGACTCGATCGGCGTTCGAATCGGAATCGCCACTCTCTACGAAAAAGTGGAGCTACCGGCGGTCGAGTAGGCCGCTCTCGTCGGTCGTCCATTCCACTGTCTTGCCCGGTTCCAGTGTCCAAACGGCCGCTTGTCCCTGCAGCTTTTCAGACAGCGCGTTCGGCGTGCCAGTCAGGACGGGGAACGTGCCGAAGTGCATCGGCACGACTTTGTTCACCTGCAGAAGGCTCACGGCCTTCGCGGCTTCACGCGGACTCATCGTGAAATGATCGCCGATCGGTAGAAATGCCAGTTCCGGCCGGTACAACTCGCGAATCAGAGTCATGTCGGAGAAAACGTTCGTATCTCCCGCAAAGTAAATTGGCCCGCTATCTTTCGGCGTAAGAACAAACCCGGCCGCTTCGCCTCCGTAGATGATCTTGCCGTCGTCCAGAATTCCGCAGCTATGCACGGCGTGTGTCATTGTGAGCTTCACAAAACCCAGATCGACGGTTCCGCCTTTGTTCATGCCGATCGTGTTCTCGACGCCTTTCGATTCCAGCCAATGGCCGATCTCGAAAATGCCGACCACCTTGGGTTTGAATTGTTTGGCCAGCGGCAGAACGCTGTGAATATGGTCGAAATGCCCATGCGAGACTGCGATCGCGTCCACGCGCTCGATCTTGTGGCCCTTGGGATATTTGGGGTTGTCGATCCAGGGATCCATGATGAGTACTTCGCCTGAAGAAAACTGAAATTGAACCGTGCCGTGTCCAAGCCAGGTGATTTTGATCATTGCATTCCTTGAGATGCGCGGGAGGTTCGTGTCGTAACTCGAATTCCATCCCCAATTTTTGCGAGGCCGGGGATCGACACCGGAAGTTGCCCTTGAATTGGAATTTCGCCCAATAAAGCTTTCGCCGCCGCGATTTCCGAAGTATTCGAAGTGCTGAATGTCGCGGCATAAGCACTCACGCCGGGGAAACTGCGGAGAAGATACGGACTGCCAAACGAAATCAGGGCTACCGGCGCATTCGCTTTTATCAGGGAATCGACAAACTTACTTAGGCCGCCTTCAAGCGCAACGCTCCCGCGATTGGCCGCCACAGTTATAAACGCGCCAATATAGACCTGTTTACATTGGCTGAGCGTTTCCGCCAGGCCGTTCAACTCCGGATCGGGAGTCATTGTATTAGCAAGATACGTTCGCATATTGGGGGCCCGCCGCAGCACAGAGTTAATCAAGTTTTCCCCGCGCGACGAATACCGGCCTTCAGTCAGCACAGTGAGGCAGGAGTTCGCCGGATCGCCGATGGGAAATAAATGTTTGTCGTCTTTCACCAGCGTTACCGATTCGTCCGCCACCTTTTGCGCTAATTCATCGAGGCTGGGGTCTTTAATGCGATCCGCAATCTTGTCTAAACTGACAAAGCGGCTTCGGTACAAGCCCACTCGCTGTTTGGCGGCAAGCACTTTTGCGACGCTCTCATCGATGCGCCGCTGCGAGATGCGGCCTTTTCTGACGGCTTCCATCACACCGCGAATGCACGCCTCTGGATCCGCCGGCATTAGCAATACGTCGGCCCCGGCTTCAACGGCACGCGCGGCGGCTTCTCCTTGACTGAAAAGCTTGGTCAATCCCTGCATGTCCATCGCGTCGGTTACGATCAAACCCTTGAATCCTAGTTCCTCGCGCAGCAATCCCGTGAGGATGTTCTTCGAGACCGTTGCCGGAATTGGCTGTGGCTCAAACGCCGGAACGGAAAGATGTGCAGTCATGATCGAATCGATGCCGTGCGCAATCGCGGCTCGAAACGGAACTAACTCCACCGATTCAATTCGCTCCTTGGGCTGATCGAGCTTTGCCATCTGCATGTGGCTGTCTTCCGCTGTATCGCCATGTCCTGGAAAGTGCTTGGCGCTCAGCAGAACGTAATTGTCCGGGTCTGCGTGCGCGCCTTCGATAAACGCCGCCACGTTTTGCGCCACCGCCTCAGGATTTTCGCCGAAAGAGCGTATATTGATGATCGGGTTATCCGGGTTGTTGTTGACATCTGCATCGGGAGCGAACACCCACGTGATTCCGAGCGCACGCGCCTCGCGCGCCGTAGCGGCGCCTAGGTCTTTCACGGCCTTGAGATCGTGCGCAGCGCCATACGCCATCATGTAGGGATATCTCGACGTCTCGGCAACGCGCATGGACGCTCCGCGCTCGAAATCGGACCCGAAGAAGAGCGGAGTGTGCGCAAGGCGCTGCAGATGATTCAGGAACACGGCCATCTCGTAGGGCTGGGCGTTGATCACGTGGCCGTCGAGAACGCGATTAGCGACGATCATCCCTCCGACGTGTACATCGCGTATCAAGCGCACCAGCCTTCGGTATTCGGCGCTTTCCGAATTCAGGTAATCGCCGTAGCCCCGAACAATAATTAACTGCGCGACGCGGTCGTGCAGGGATAATCGTCGCGCCATGGCCAGTCCCGCTGTGTTGGATGAAACGACAGGACGCGCGTGACGTGCGGATCTATGTCTTGATGTGGGTCTCGATGTGGTCGGCGCGGCGGCGAGCGTCAACGTTACGGCAATGCAAGCGAGAGAAAGCCTGGAGATCGCCATCTATGCTTTCTACTATAGCCATCGGAAATAGTTGGTTAGCTATCAGCCCTCTGCGGTGCGCCTACGCTTTCGTTGTGTCGTTCCTTGCACGCCCGCCGGTTTCTTCGGTGCAGCCAGGAGGCGTTTCACTCCACGAACCAGGTGCTCCATCTCGTTCGCGCTCTTCTGAACCAACAGGTCCGCTCCGGTTGTTTTCTTGGTCAACCCGAGATGTGTGAGCAACCCGCTCAGCAAGATGATGGGATTCTTAAAGCCACGACGCCTCAATTCGGCAATCAGCGCGACCCCGTCCATGGCAGGCATACGGTAGTCCGTTATAACCAGTTCAAAGTGGTGCTCTTCAATCAGTTTTAAGGCTTCCGCTCCGCTGGTTGCGGAGATAACGTGGTAGCCAAGCTCTTCTAAAACATTTCTACGCGCGACGATCCCGTGTGAGTTATCGTCGACGAGCAAAACAAGAGCAGGATGAAGGGCGCGTTGGGAAGGAACCGATCTCATCAGGTCAACGCGAAGTTAACAAACGATGACGAT
The DNA here is from genome assembly GCA_000381625.1 of Bryobacterales bacterium KBS 96. Lineage (GTDB taxonomy): Bacteria > Acidobacteriota > Terriglobia > Bryobacterales > Bryobacteraceae > KBS-96. The sequence goes on along the minus strand of KB906767.1, from coordinate 674,780 downwards.
CAATGTCAATTGCTTTCTAACGGCTTCAATCTTCGTGAGATTCAGTTCTTGACATGAGAGCCGGCAAGGTGCAGCGGCTGGAAAATTTCTCCACCACGCCTTACCATCCGAGCAGATACGCAAACATCAGCGGCGCGACTATGGAAGCGTCCGACTCGATGACGTATTTGGGCGTATGAATGCTTAGCTTTTCCCAAGTGATCTTCTCGTTGGGTATCGCGCCCGAATACGAACCATAGCTAGTGGTGGAATCGCTGATCTGGCAGAAATATCCCCACAGCGGCGTATCTTCTCGTTCCAGGTCCTGCCGCAGCATAGGCACCACGCAGATGGGGAAGTCTCCGGCAATGCCGCCGGCGATCTGAAAGAACCCGATTGACGATCCCTTCGCCGTTTCGGTATACCAATGCGCCAGTTCCGTCATGTATTCGATGCCGGTGCGCACGGTATGAACGTTTTTCACATCACCCGAGATGCAGTGGCCCGCGTACATGTTGCCGAGCGTGGAATCTTCCCAGCCCGGAACGAAGATCGGCAAGTTTTTCTCCATTGCGGCAAACAGCCAGCTATCTTTTTTGTCGATTTGAAAGCTTTTCTGAAACTCGGACGACTGTAAAATACGATAGAAGAACTGGTGAGGGAAATAACGCTCGCCCTCCTGGTCCGCGCGCGTCCATTCCTTCAAAATCACGCTCTCAATGCGCCGCATGGCCTCTTCTTCGGGAATACACGTATCGGTGACGCGGTTCATGTGACGATCGAGTAATGCCTGCTCATCTTCCGGCCGCAGGTCGCGCCAGTGCGGCACGCGCTCATAAAAATCGTGAGCCACGAGATTGAACACATCTTCCTCAAGATTTGCGCCCGTGCACGAGATGCCATGGACTTTGCCCTGACGAATCATTTCGGCGAGCGATACGCCCAATTCCGCGGTGCTCATGGCGCCGGCAAGCGTCAGGAACATTTTGCCGCCGCTCGCCAGATGTTTCTCGTAGGCTTCCGCCGCTTCCACGAGCGTGGCTGCGTTGAAATGACGAAAATGATGCTTGATGAAGCTGGAGATAGGACCGCGATTACTCATGTGCAATTCTTCACGGTAGCGATTCCTATTCGTCTGCCGCAACAGTTTTGCGAATTTGCCGCCTTGAAAAATTCTGAAACGCGAATGCCGCTGCCGAAATTACCGGCCGTCGCAGTACACTCGCAGTTTGCAGCTTCGTATCCGTATCAACCGGAAGCCGCCAGGAAATCCGGACAAAGCTTTGCCGCCGGAGGCGCTTCCGCCCGAAGGAGTCGCTGTGCCGCCCGCGGATCCTTCCCCGGCGCCGAAAGCCGGAGGAGCCGCGTTCCGCGTGGCTCTTGGCATCCTCATCAGCCGCCTCACGGGCCTCATCCGGGAGCGGGTGATTGCGCACTACTTCGGTAATTCGGCGGTGGCGGATGCGTTTCGCGCCGCGATTCGCATCCCAAATCTGTTGAACAACTTATTCGGTGAAGGCGTCCTCTCGGCCTCCTTCATCACGGTGTATTCCAAGCTGCTGGCCCAGGAGCGGGAGGAGGAGGCCGATCATCTCGCGAGCGCGATATTCGGCCTGCTTGCCGTTGTCTGCTCCGTCCTGGTTGTTCTGGGCGTCCTGCTCACGCCGTTTCTCATCGACGTCATTGCCCCGGGATTCAGTGGACAAAAACGCGAGCTTACTATCCATATCGTTCGGATTCTGTTCCCGGGCGCCGGTCTGTTGGTGATGAGCGCGTGGTGCCTGGGCATCCTCAATAGCCATCACCGCTTTCTGCTCTCCTATACCGCTCCCGTCGCTTTGAATGTCACGATGATCGCGGCGCTTGTCACCTTCGGCGGCTTCACCTCGCAGGACGAGTTGGCCATCTATCTCGCGTGGGCTTCGGTTGTGGGGAGCGGCTTGCAATTTCTCGTTCAACTCCCGCGGGTGTTGCGGTATCTGCCGCACTTCCGTCCGCTATTCGACACGGCCGCCGTCGAGGTGCGAAGGGTCATTCGGAACTTCGGCCCCATTTTCGTGAGTCGCGGAGTTGTCCAGATTTCCGCCTACATCGATTCCATCATTGCCAGCCTCCTGCCGACCGGAGCGGTGGCCGCGCTCGGTTACGGCCAGATCATCTCCATTCTGCCCATCAGCCTGTTCAGCATGTCCGTGTCCGCTGCCGAGCTGCCGGCGCTCTCCCAGGCTCTTGGCACGGAGAGTGAAGTCGCTTCGCTTCTTCGGAAGCGGCTTGAAGCCGGCTTGCGCCGTATTGCGTTCTTCGTGGTTCCTTCGGCGGTTGCGTTTCTGCTGCTCGGAGACATCATTGCTGGAGCGCTCTATCAATCCGGCCGCTTTCATCGCTCGGACACCGTTTATGTCTGGGCCGTCCTTGCTGGATCGTCGGTCGGCCTACTCGCGACCGCCCTGGGACGATTGTACTCGTCCGCGTTCTACGCTTTGTATGACACAAAGACACCGCTGCGATTCGCCGTCGTTCGCGTCATTCTGACCACCGCGCTTGGGTTCTTCTTTGCGCTCGAATTGCCGCGGTTGGCAGGCGTCGAGCCCAAATGGGGTATTGCCGGATTGACCGTCTCTGCCGGCATCGCCGGTTGGGTGGAGTTCTCGCTGCTGCGTCACTCGCTCGGCCGCCGCATCGGCCGCACGTCGCTCGCGCCCGGATTTCTGGCTATTCTGTGGCTCACGTCATTCGTCGCCAGCGCCGCGAGCTTCGCCATCAAACGCGCAGTCGGAACCGCATATCCGCTGCGCCTCGCGGTCGTGGCATTGGGATTGTACGGTTTGATCTACTTTGGCGGCACGTTTATATTCGGCGTCGCGGAATCGCGCGATACTCTGCGTTCCGCGCTGAGGCGGTTGCGACTGTACGGGTGAGGCGACTGTGAGCCGCGTCCTCGCCGCTCTACTCGGATGTTCTCCGAGGACGAAACGTAACGCGAGCCTGTGCAGACTCATTCGTATCGCAGAGCGAAAAGGGGGTCCACGCGGGTCGCGCGGCGAGTCGGAAGCCATACGGCAAACAGGGCCACCGCGCTCAAGAGCACAGGAATCACCATGAACGTGAGCGGATCCCAGGATTTGACTCCAAAGAGAGAGGCGGAGAGCAGGCGTGTCAGCCCGAATGCAGCGGCTATGCCAATAGCAATCCCGATCGACGCCAGGCGCAGGCCCTGGAAGATCAGCAATTTTCGAACGTGGCCCGGTTCAGCGCCCAATGCCAACCGGATTCCAATTTCGTGAGTGCGCTGCTGGACGGAATATGCCATCAGTCCGTAAATGCCGATGGCGGCAAGCAAGAGCGCTGCTCCGGCGAAAGTCGTTAAAAGTGTCATCTGGAAGCTTGCTCCGGCTGTTGATTGCGCCACAACTTCATTCATGGAACGGACGGCCGTTACAGGCAAACCGCCAGTGTCTCGTCTCAGTTCATCCTGTATGGCCGCGCGCAACGAAAGGGGCGCTACATGGGTGCGGACGATCCATGCCAGCGACGCTGCTCGTTCGGAGAGAGCGGTGATGCCGTCCGTCACCTGCGCGAGTGGAACGTAGACGACCGGCTGAGGATCTCTGTTCAATCCGAAATCGCGAACGTCGCCGACAATGCCGACGATTTGCCGCGCAGGTTCTTGAAACTCGGGTCCATATCCTTTGCCCAGGATGACTCGGTTTCCCACGGCGCCGCCCTTCGGCCAATATTTGCGGGCCATGACTTCGTTGATGATGGCGACGCGATCCGCGCTCGCGTCGTCGCGATCGGTGAAAAGACGTCCTTGTAACGCGGGAATTTTGAATATCGCGAAATAACCCGGAGATACGGTTAGCCAACCTCGGCCATCGTAGCGGCCCTGTGTGGGCGTCCGGCCGACAATATTGAAGGGAATGCCAAACGCGCCTTCTAGCGGAAAGTTGTAGCTGGCACAGGCGCGCACCACGCCGGGAATCGATTCCAATTGCCGGGTTGCGTTGCGGACAACTCGGGTCACATCCGATGTCTTGGCGAACTGCGAACCGGCCAGCGACATCCGCATCGTCAAGACATTGTGTGCGTCAAAGCCCGGATTGATGGTGCGTAACTCCACAAACGTGCGAATCAGCAGGCCTGAACCAACTAAAAGGACCAGGGCCAAAGCCAATTCGCCTACAACCAAGAGAGAACGCGTTCTGTTCTGGCGATGACTCGTGCCGGAGCGCCCACTCCCCTCTTTCAGCGTGATGCTCAGATCTTCGCGCGACACATCGATAGCGGGAATAAGACCGAACACGATTCCCGTTGCCAGAGAAATAATAATCGTAAATACGAGAACGCGCCAGTCCATCGTGACGCTTGCACCGTGTTGGCCAATTCGAGGGATGTCCCCGGGATTCATCGCAAGGAGCGCCCGAACGCCGAGAAACCCAAGGATGAGTCCCAAGGCGCCTCCCACTATCGAAAGCACGATGCTTTCTGTAAGCAATTGACGAATGATGCGGACGCGGCTCGCGCCCATTGCCGATCGGACACCGATCTCGCGTTTTCGGCCAGTTGCCCGCACAAGCAAAAGGTTGGCCACGTTTGCGCAAGCGATCAGCAACACAAACATGACTGCGCCTGTGAGGACCCAGAGCGGCGATTGCGCATCGCTGACGATGGCGTCCTGGAACGGCTCAATGCCAAAGCCGTCTCGGGCGCCCATGATGTTGGGGAATCTTTGGCGGAAATCATTGGCGGCAAGCTGAAGCTGAGCGTTCGCCGCGGCGGTGGTCACTCCGGGCTTCAGCCGCCCGACAACATTGAAATATTGTGCGTGGTCGGTGCTGTTGGGATCAATTTGAAAGGGAAGAAAGGCGTCGGGCGGCGAATCCAGTTCGGTGTTGAAAGTCGGCGACAGTACGCCTACAACTTCGTACGGCGTGTTGTTCAATGAAATTGCTTTGCCCGTCATTTGCGGGTCTCCGCCGAACTGGCGTTGCCAGAGTGCGTAGCTGATCACCGCGACGTGGTCTCCGTTCGGCCGATCTTCATCAGTCGTAAACGGGCGTCCCTGCACCATTTGTGCTCCAAAGAGACGGAAGTAATCGGCTGTTACACGGATAGTATGAATCTGCTCGGGAATGGGTCCGCTTGTTAAGTTGAGGTTGGAGCCTCTGTACTCATACGCGGCAACATCCTGGAAGACGTGAGTTTGGCGGCGCCATACGTTGAATTTTGCGGCCGAGCCTCCCCAGCTCGGACCCTCAGGAGTCGTGAGAAAAAACAAAACGATGCGTCCGGGATCCGGGTATGTCAGCGGCTTCAGCAGAACGTTATCGACCACGGAAAAGATGGCGGTGTTTGCGCCGATGCCAATCGCCAGCGCTCCGATCGCCGTCAACGTGAATACCGGTGTCTTGCATAAATTTCTAACCGCGTATCGTATGTCCTGAATAAGCGTTTCCAATTGCCAGAATCGGCGGCTCTCGTGCAAATCCCGTTTCACTTTTGCGGTTCCTCCGAATTGACGGTGGGCTGCGTAACTGGCTTCTTCCGGCGTCATACCCTGCCTGATGAATCTCTCGGCAAGCAGGTCCAAATGGATGCCCAGTTCCTCATCGGAATCCGGATCCGAGCGTTCGCGCGTGAACCAGTTCCAGAGTTTCGCGAGGGCCACATGCAGGCTACTCATTAACGAACTCCTCTGCCGGCCCATCGCGGCATCCGGTCAATAACTCTCGAAGGGCCGTCCCGATCGTTCGTTGCCTGCGCGAGTTCCTGTCGCAGTCGAACTAGAGCGAAGCCTTTACCTATGGACATTCCATAGGGACAATATCACATATTCGCCCGCTCTGCTGCTTCGGCAAACCCGATCAGGTTCAATAGAGGTATATGAGTTATTTCCTGGAAGCGGCGATCGAGATCGCCCGCGAAGCCGGCGGTGTGCTGATGTCGTATCGGGGTGTTGGCTTTGAGTTGAAAGGCGAGTACGATCTTGTTACGGCCGCCGACCGGGCGAGCGAAGAGCTGGTCGTCAAAGAACTGAAGAAGCGCTTCCCCGATCATGGCATCGTCGCCGAAGAAGGCGGCCACGCCGAGATGAAATCTGAATACCGCTGGTACGTGGATCCGCTTGACGGCACTACCAATTTCGCCCATGGCTTCCCGATGTTCAACGCGACGCTCGCTCTTGCCCGGCGCGGCGAGATTATTGCCGGTGTGATTTTCGATCCGGAGCGCAACGAGCTATTCGCCACGGAACGAGGAGCCGGGGCGACCTTGAACGGCAGCAAGATTCGAGTCAGCCGTGCCGCCACTCTCGAAGACTCACTGGTGGCAACGGGATTTCCCAGCCGCCGTCGTCATCAGAATGTGAACGTGCACTTCTATTATCAACTCGCGATGATGACGCATGGGGTCCGCAGAGCCGGCTCGGCCGCACTCGATCTGGCATATACCGCGTGTGGGCGGCTCGATGCATTCTGGGAATTCGGTCTCAATCCGTGGGACATGGCCGCCGGCACGCTGCTGGTCGAGGAGGCGGGCGGGCGCGTCACCGGTATGCGAGGTGAAGCGTTCGATCTATATGGCCCGCATTTGCTGGCGGACAATACTTTGATTCACGAGGAAATTCTCGAGGTGTTCGGCGAAGTGTTTGAGGGAAATTATCGTTTTCCGCTTCCTAAACTCCCGGCTGGCGATCAAACGCGAACGGAGGCAACCCGTGGCTGAATTGCCGCCCGTGCCATTAACGCTCGAAGGATCGGCGACGCTCCACCAGATGTTCCGGTTCCGCTGGAAGGAATGGCGCAATCTGCCCTCCTGGCACCGGGAACGCATTGCGAACGAGACAATACGAGCGCTTTACCCAACGGAAAAGGGGGCGGCTGAGGGGCATCCGAACCAGTCTGCTCTGTTTTCGCAGATCGGGCACAAAGGCGATCTGATGCTGCTGCATTTCAGGGACTCGCTCCAAGATCTAAACCGCGCCGAATTGCAGCTCGCGCAGACAGAACTGTTCGACTATCTCGAGGAAAGGCATTCGTACGTGTCGGTGGTCGAACTGGGGCTGTATGACTCGTCGATCAAGACGTACACGGCACTGGCGGAAAAGGGTGTTGAGGCGTTTTCGCCCGAGTGGAATACTGCGGTGAAAGAGGTGATCGCCCGGCAGACGGCCGCGATGGCGCCGCGTTTATTCCCCCGCATCCCATCGGCTAAATACCTGTGCTTCTATCCTATGGATCGGAGGCGAGGCGAACGGAACAACTGGTATTCGGCCTCTATGCCGGAGCGGCAACGAATGATGCAGGATCATGGGGCCATCGGCAGGCGATACGCCGATGAAGTGCGCCAGATCATCACCGGTTCGATCGGCTTCGACGACTGGGAGTGGGGCGTCGATCTGTTCGCGGACGACCCGCTGGTCTTTAAGAAACTCATTTACGAAATGCGTTTCGATGAAGCCAGCTCGCTGTATGCCGAATTTGGGCAATTCTTTATCGGTGTCCGGCTGCCGATTCAGGATCTCCCTTTGTGGCTGAACGGCCATCTGACGGAAGCCGCAGTCGCACATTCCTGATCGGTGACTTGGGGACGGGCATGCCGGGCATGCCGATGGAGTGCGGCTCTGAGTGGAGGCAACCTGAAAACGGCGCCGCCCCACTGAACCGGGAAATAGAGCCGTTCCCACTCAGGCGCTTTTACGAGCCATACTTGCGAGAAACGCCGCGTGCGCCTTGGTTGTTGGACAAATGACAGGGTATGAATGGCCGAAGAAGGGAACACGTCATGGCAAAAAATCTTCAAGGAAAGCGCGTTGCGATACTCGCGACTATCGGAGTCGAGCAGGTGGAATTGACCGAGCCCAAGAAGGGCCTGGAGCGGGCCGGCGCTACGGCTGAAGTGATCTCACCCGAATCGGGGAAAATACGCGCCTGGGACCTGAAAGAGTGGGGAAGCGAGATCCCCGTGGATAAGACCGTAAGCGAAGCCAATCCGGACGACTATGATGCCTTGCTGCTTCCGGGCGGAGTCATGAATCCGGATAAGTTAAGAACTAATAACAATGCGGTCAAATTCGTCCGGCACTTTGTCGAAACCAGCAAGCCCATCGCCGCAATTTGTCACGGCCCCTGGACGCTGATCGAAGCCGGCGGTGTGCGTGGCAAGCGCATGACCTCGTGGCCCTCTTTGCGAACGGACCTATCAAACGCAGGTGCGGAATGGGTGGATGAACAGGTTATCACCGATCGCGGCCTGGTCACCAGCCGCAAGCCCGACGACATACCTGCTTTTATAGATAAAATGACGGAAGAATTCGCCGAAGGCCGGCATACCCAGGCGAGAACTGCCGAGCGCCGGTAAGGCTGCGCAAATTGGCGGAACTCATTCTCTCGCCGCAATGCCCAGGCTTTTCATTTTGCGGTAAAGATGGCTGCGCTCCAGGCCGAGTAGTTCGGCAGTGCGCGTCACATTACCACCTGTCTCTTCCAACTTGTGAAGAATATATTCGCGCTCCGCCGCTTCTTTCACGTCATGCAGACTTGAGAATCCATCCCAAGAGCGCGTTGTTTGGACGCGCTTCGTTGCCCCGAGCGGTAGATGCCGCGCTTCAATCCGGTGCTGCGGATACAGAATCACGATGCGTTCCATCAGGTTTCGTAGTTCCCGCACGTTGCCAGGCCAGTGGTAATTCTTCAAGGCGTCGAGCGCATCAGCGGTCAGCTCTTTGGGACGCCGCCCGTAAGCCGTCGCGAACTCACGAAGAAAGTGCTCCGCCAGCGGAGGAATGTCTTCAGTGTGTTCGCGCAGCGGCGGCACGGTAAATGGAATCACGTTCAGCCGGTAGAACAGGTCCTCGCGAAAATTACCACGCTCAATCTCCTGCTCCAGGTTTTTGTTCGTTGCAGCGATCACGCGCACATCCACTTGAATGGTCTGCAACGCTCCCACCGGTTCAAATTTGTGTTCGTCCAGCGCACGTAACACCTTTGCCTGTACCTTCAGGCTCATGTCGCCGACTTCGTTCAGGAAGAACGTTCCGCCTTGAGCCTTCTGCATCTTCCCGATTTTGATGTCCGGCGTACCGTCGAACTTCGAGAGGCGGTGTCCAAACAGTTCGCTCTCGATCAGGTCCTCCGGCAAGGCCGCGCAATTCACTTCCACGAACGGTCCCGTGGAGCGAAGGCTGGAACTGTGAATTGCATGCGCCACCAGTTCCTTTCCCGTGCCGCTTTCGCCATAAATGAGCACGCGCCCGTTCGTCGCTGCCATCACCTTCAACTGTTGTCGCAACGCTTTCACGGGCACGCTGTCGCCGATGATTTCGGGCGTGCCGCCTTCCTCGCGCAATCGTTCCAGTTCGAGTTCCATCCGCCGTTGTTGTAAGGCATTCTTCAGCACCAGGCTGACCTTTTCAATGGTGAGCGGCTTTTCGATGAAATCGAATGCACCGAGTTTCGTCGCCTTCACGGCGGTTTCAATGTTGCCATGGCCGGAGATCATGACCACGACCGGTCGGTCACCCTGCGGAATCGTGTGTATGCGTTCGAGCGTCGCCATGCCGTCGATGCCCGGCATCCAGATATCGAGCAGCACGGCTTCGTAGCTCGCGCGGTTCAATTCTTCAAGGCAAGTCTCTCCAGTCGACACCGCGGTGCAGTCATAGCCCTCGTCCGATAACACACCCGACAGAGACTGCCGAATATTTGCTTCGTCGTCGACAATCAGAACTTTGGTTCTTCGCAGTGCCATGCTCTATATTCGATTTTCCCCGTTCATGTTGATGCCGCGCGCCGCCCGCCGACAGGCTCTCACTCGTGGCGCAGACACTCGTCTCGGCAACCGGATCTCGGCGCTGCCCGGTCATCCAAAACGTCCCGACTCAGGAGGCGAGGCATGCCGTTCTCCTCTTCCCAGGATCGCAGCTTAAATTTTCAGCGCCGGCTCGCGCCCAGGCGTATCCGGCTCGACCGCCGCATGCGTCGGAATTTCGACCACGAACCGTGCGCCGGCCGGACGGTTGTCTTCCACGCGTACGCGCCCGTGATGCTCGGCAACGATATGGCTGACGATTGCGAGCCCGAGCCCGGTGCCCCGATTCTTCGTTGAGAAGTATGGCAGGAAGAGCTTTTCCTTATCGCTGACGGAGATGCCGCAGCCCGTATCGGCCACGACCAGTTCTACCGTATCGGAACCGGTCTGCCGCGTCGATACCAACAAACTCTTCACCGGCGCTTCGTTCAACGCTTCCGCCGCATTGTCCACAAGATTCACAATCGCCCGTTTGATCTGTTCCCGGTCCGCCATCACTGTCGGCAGCTTGCGATCGAGCGATAGCGTGACCGTTACGTCATCCAATCGTCCCGCGAACACGGCCATTGCGCCTTCTACAATCTCGTTCAAATCGGAGGGCGCGGGTTGCGCGGCCGGGAAACGCGAAAATTGCGAGAATTCGTCCACCAGGCTCTTCACTGTCTGCACCTCCTGCTGGATCGTCGACGTGCACTCGTTCAAAATCGCGCGGATTTCAGGCGGCAGTCTCACGCGCAGCAACTGTCTGGCGATGCGATCGGCGCAAAGTGAAATTGGCGTCAGCGGATTCTTTATTTCGTGCGCGATGCGGCGGGCCACCTCTTGCCATGCCGCCGATTTCTGCGCCCGCAGCAGTTCGCTCGTGTCTTCAAGGACAAGAACGAACCCGCGGCGCTGCTCGAGCGAAGCGACAGTGATGGCCAGGTGCAGGACGGCTTCCTCGGTTGTGATTTCGAGCTGGCTTCCGGCGGCTCCCGTTCGCCGCGCCCGTTTCATCAAATAGCGGATTTCGGCAACATCGTCGCGCGGAAAAAGGTCGTCAAGCTGGCGCGCTGTCTGCGCCGCGTTGCCCGGAAAAATGCCGTGCAGTGCGCGGTTCACGCGCTCGATGCGTCCATCGTCGGAAACCGAAATCACGCCGGTCGGAATGCTTTCGAGAATCGCCTCGGTAAACCGCCGCCGCGCTTCGAGTTCTTTCGCGTTGCTCTCGAGATCGCTCGTCATCTCATTGAAGGAGCGCACCAGTGTAGCCAGCTCATCCATTGCTTTCACTCGAATGCGATACGCCAGATTGCCCTGGCGCACTTCGCGCGCCGCTCCGAGCAATGCGGAGATCGGAACAATGATCTGACGCGCCAGTATTTGCGCTAACCATGAAGCGAAAAAAAGCACGAATAGAGTGATGAGGCAGATCAGCAAAAAATAAGCGTTCTGATAGAACTTCTTGCCGGCCGCAAGCTGCTTCTGCTGCTCCAGGTATGCGTCGATGGCGCTCTGCTTGGCCGCGAGATCCACGCTCATTGCGGACCGGACGGAAAGCGCCGCCAATTTCACGCCCGCGGCCGCGACATCCGCATGCGCTTCGAGGATCGGCGTCGAGGGCTTGCCCTTGCTCCGGCATAGCGTAAGGAATGTGCCGTCTATCCGGTGGAGAACCAGAGATTCGATGCGCCGCGATGCGCAGACCTTCTCGAAAAACGCGCTATCGAATTGCCCGCTCTGAACCGCATCCTGCGTTTGCGGCAGCAGGCTGAGCCAGTCCGCCTCCGCCTCGGCGCGCTCTTGCGATTCGGAGCGAAAGGCGCGGTCCACGTCATGCAAATTGATGGCGACGTTTTCTGCGGGCCGGCTGAACCATTTCGTGAGACTGCGATTCAGCACGTACACGCTGAATAGAACCGAAAATAGCACGGGCGTTAACGTAAGCGCCAGGGCGCCTAGAATGAGCTTGGAACGTATCCGCGAACCCTCGCGGTTGCTTCGCCGCTCGATGTACAGCTTTACGGTCGTGCGGAACAGCATGAAGCCGAGCATCACTGTCAGCAGAAAAATGACCGTCGACACCGCCCAGGTGATGACTGTCTGCTGCAGGCCAACCGGCCCGTAGGAACCGAAATTGAACGAACCCTGCCAGATGACGAGCGCGAGCAGAACGCAAAAAAGGATACCCGCGCAGATCAAGGCGATGCGGCGCCACATTGTATATAGCCATCCTACCGGAAAGGCGCGCCAACACCAGGGCCGGATGAGAATGTCTAGACCGTAATTTATTCGCCCGCAATTTATCTTAAGTAAAAGCACGAGTACTGTTGCATCTATTTCCATTATTGAAATAATCAACCGCAGCTCAACTTTCAAAACGTGTAATACACCGCAAAAGTGGAGAGTTTTTGTCAATGCTTTCAGTGGTATGCAATTTGGTACCTGATGTGCATTTACAAGTTAAATGCTTTCTACAAGGAGCAGATCATTACATGACTAGACGAAAAGGACGGTGCGCCTACACGCTCGCCGCCCTGTTTCTGAGTTGCGCGGTGGTCTTCGCCCAATCGACGAGTGGCGAACTCACCGGCACAATTTACGATGCCACGGGGGCAACCATTCCCGCGGCGACGATTACCGCAACGAATACAGCGACCGGTGTTCAGAGTTCGACGACTTCTACGTCCTCGGGCCAGTACCGGCTTGGTAATCTTTTGGTGGGGACCTACAACCTTTCGATCAGTGCCTCCGGATTCACGAAAGCGGAACTGAGGAATCTCTCGGTCGAATTGAATAAAGCGTCAACAGCGAACGTTACGCTGGCGGTCGGCACCGCCGCCACCAGCGTGGAGGTATCGGCGGCCTCGGCCACGATCGATACGACCAATTCCCAAATTCAAAACACGTATGAAAGCAGGCAGTTGGCCAGTCTGCCCACGGCGACCCTGGGCGCCGCCGGTGGAACTGTCAGTTCGGGAGTTATCAACCTTTCGCTGCTCGACCCTGGAGTGTCCACGGGCGGTTCTGTGGGCGCCGGTTCCGGTCCTTCGGTTGGCGGCCAGCGTCCTCGGAACAACAATTTCACGATTGAAGGCATCGATAACAACAACAAGAGCATAACCGGCCCCCTCGTGTTCGTGCCGAACGACGCCGTTGCCGAGTTCACCGTCTTACAGAACCAATTCTCCCCGGAATTCGGCCATTCCTCCGGCGGCCAGTTCAATCAGGTTGTCAAGAGCGGTACGAACGATTTCCATGGCACTCTATACGAATACCTGCGGAACCGAACTATGAACGCCGCCGACAATCAGTCCTTTATTGCCGGAACCGAGTTGCATCCGCGCTACGACCAGAGCCGGTTGGGGGCGACCTTCGGCGGCCCGATTAAGCGCGACAAGCTGTTCTTCTTCACGAATTTCGAATACAATCCACTGGCCTATGCGCCGCCTCCGGTTACGCTCTATGCGCCGACAGAGGCGGGCTATTCGACGCTCGCCGGCGTTCCCGGCGTGAGCGCCAATAATCTGACGACGCTACATCAGTATCTCGGTTCCGCGGGGGCGCCCGTTGACCCCGCATCGCTACCCAACGGGGCGCCAGTGGTCGTGGGAGGAGTGGAGATTCCGGTTGGCCTGCGATCTCTAAGCCCTTCGGCATACCAGAATGGCTTCTACGGCGTGGCCTCCCTTGATTACAACGTTTCGGACAAAGACGCGGTCCGTGGCCGGTTCATTTATAATAAGACAGACGGCCAGGACGTTGCCGCGTCTATCCCGACGTTCTGGACCACGACCCCTAGTCGCTATTACCTGGTGACGGCAAGCGAATATCATACGTTTTCGCCGGCTATAACTAATGAGCTGCGGCTTGGTTACAACCGCTACAACAATGCGTACACGGTAAATCCCAATCAGATCTTTCCGGGCCTGACGGTGTTCCCGAACATCTATGTTTATGAACTGAATCTCGATATGGGGCCTGATGATAACGCGCCTCAGTTCACGGTTCAGAATACCTACGAAGCAACCGACAACCTTTCGTGGGTAAAGGGCAATCACACCATTAAGCTCGGCTACGATTTCCGCAAGCTGATCTCGCCCCAGGGATTCACACAGCGCGCTCGCGGCGACTATGAGTGGAGCACACTCGAAGGTTATCTGCTGGATACGGTTCCAGACGCCTTCATGGAGCGTTCGACCGGGGACGTGACCTATTACGGCGATCAGATCCAGAATGGGATCTACTTGAACGACGATTGGAAAGTCGGTTCCAACTTCACGATAAATCTCGGGCTCCGGTACGAGTACACGACGGTTCCTTATAGTGAGCGGCTCCAGAGCCTTAACGCAGTTTCGAGCGTGCCGGGATTGCTCGATTTTAAGACGCCTTCCGCGGACACTAGCGCGATCATGCCGCGCATTGGGTTTGCGTGGTCGCCGGGTACCGCTGGAAATACATCTATCCGGGCGGGTTTCGGGATCAACTACGATCAGCTCTTCGATAATCTCGGAATTTTGTCTATGCCGCCGCAGTTGCAGGTGACTGTAGATACGACGCCGCTGACGGGGGCCTTTCTTGCTGGCGGAGCCATTCCGAATTCAGCATCGGCCGGCCCATTGAGCCCTGCCGATGCCCGGATGCTGACTGGAGGCTACATTCCCGACCAGAAGCTGCCCAAATCGATTCAGTGGAATTTCGGCATTCAGCATGTATTCGCTAGCAACTATACGTTCGAGGCGCGCTACCTGGGAACACGCGGCGTCAATTTGCCGGTTCAATCTCAGATCAACCGGCGGGCATTAGTAACTCCGCAGAACAGCCTGCCTGTCTATCTAAGCAATCCTGGCATCGCCACGCTGGACGCGCTGCCAAACTCGCTAGAAGCGTTCCAGGCAGCTTTCGCCAACGGTGGCGACGTCGTACCCGCGTACGCGAACGCGGGCCTTGGACTCGTGGGTCCGATCACCGCTTACATGCCGATTGGAAATTCGACATATCACGGCCTCGCCACGCAGCTCACGCGCCGGTTCAACAATGGGATGCAGTTCACGGCCTCCTATACCTGGAGCCATAACATCGACGACTCCACCGCCGAAGTCTTCAGCACGGTAACGACGCCCCGGCGTCCGCAGGATTCGCAAAACCTGCGGGCAGACCGCTCCGATTCGGCGCTGGACCACCGCCAGCGCGCCACGTTCGCAATGCTTTACGACATGCCTTTCTTCAAAAGCAGCCAGAACTGGTTGATGAAAAACGTAGTCGGCAATTGGGAAGTGGCGCCGGTTTACACCTACCAGACCGGTTCGTGGGCAACGCTGCAGAGTGTCACCGATTCTAATTTTAATGGGGACTCCGCGCCCGACCGCGTGGTGGTCAATCCGATGGGAATCAACAACACCGGAAGCGATGTGACGCCCCTGCTCAACAGCGCGGGGCAGACGGTCGCCTACCAGGCAATCAACCCGAGCGCACAGTATATCGTAGCCGCCCAGGGTGTTTATCCGAACGCCGCTCGCAACACCTATCGCTTGCCGCCTACCGACAACATCGATATTTCTCTCGTGAAGCGCTTTAACATCACGGAACGCATGAGCCTGGAGTTAATCGGCCAAGCATCCAATCTATTCAATCATCCGCAGTACATCGGCGGTTGGTTAAACGATGTGGCTCCAGCCAACTCGACAATCCTCACGTCTAGTCAGGTAAGGAATTTCCTGAATCCTGCGGATTCTACGTTCAATCGGCCCGACCTTGTATTCCCGAGCAACCCGCGGATACTTCAAGTCGCGGTAAAGTTTAGTTTCTAACCTTACGTTGTTACACCGGCCCTCCTCTCTCCGGAGCCTCCTTCCAAGGCTCCGGAGAGATCAATACAAAAACGGCTACGCTTTTTATTAACGCCGGCCAGTCGCGTGCTTCAGTCTATTCGCGTGTTTGTTCTAGTTGCGCCAGGGTGTCCTTCTCCACCGCTTGCAGCGCCGCTTGCACTTGCGGATCGCGCTGCATTTCGATCTCGTCGCCCGCCGCCACGCCGCGCGCTTGCGTGATCAGTTCCTGCTTCAGGCGGCTCGTGATCCAGTTCCTCTCGCGGGTCCACTCCGAAAGGTTCGGCTGGATATCGCGTTGCGCCAGGAACACTTTAAATTCGTCCAGCATCTCCGGCGTCACGGCGAACTTGTCAGGCAGCTTCGAATGCGCTGAAAGATACCGTGTCGCAAACTGTGTCACCGATCCACTTGCGTCGAGCACCGCTTCGAGTCGGGTTGGGGCGGCCGGATACACGCGGATATCGGGCTGAATGCCTCCGCCGCCCCTGACGGCGCGGCCCGCATCGGTCTTGTACGTCGGCTGCTCGCCTTGGTGTTTGTCTGCGAACGTTTCTGAAAGCTGCGAGTTCCGAAGGGGCTTCTGGATTGAGCGGCCGCTCGGCGTGTAGTAGAAAGCGGTTGTTAGCGCCAGGCCCGTGCGGTCGGCCAGCGGCATCACGCTTTGCACCAGGCCTTTGCCATAGCTCGTCTCGCCTACCACCACCGCCCGATCGTGGTCCTGTAGCGCCCCGGTCAGGATTTCCGAAGCGCTTGCCGTTTTTGCGTTGATAATGACGGAAAGGCGGAAACGATACGGCTTCACGTTTCTGGGAACATCGGCTGTTTGAGGATCGCCGAACCGCCCCCTTGCAGTTAAAATGCGTTGATCCGGTTGAAGGAACATCGAAGCCGCATCGAGCGCCGCCTTCACAACGCCGCCAGGATTGTCGCGCAAATCGAGCACAAGACCCTGCAATTGGTCGCCGCCTAGCTTCGTGATGGCGTCCCGCAATTGTCTCGACGTCTGCATGTCCCAGCTTGTCACGCGGATGTAGCCGTAGCCCGGGCTTAGGAGAAACGCTCGATCGACCGTTGGAGAATCCATCAACGCCGGCGACAGCACGAAACTCAACAGGCGATCCGCGCCCTGACGGCGGATGAAGGTCGTAATCTGCTGCTGGCGGGCTTCCGTCAACAGGCCGACGATCTGCTCCGGCTCCAGATTACCGATAGCGATATTGTTGACGGCGACTAATTCATCACCCGGCATGATGCCGGCCTTATTCGATGGGCTGCCCGGCAACGTCTGCAGGAAGATGACCCGCCCCGGCAACACGCTCACAATGCTTCCGAATCCTTTCTGCTCGGAATGCTCCATCTCGCTCAGTTGCTCGAACTGCTCCGGATTGAAGAACTGCGTGTGCGGGTCCAATTCGCGCAGCATCGAAGGAATGGCGCCTTGATAAATCGCGCGATCGAGCGGCGTCTTTTCGGCGGCCTGAGTTTGAACCGCACCCAAGACATCGACAAACTGCTTCAACAGCGGCTCCAGCGTGTTGGCCGAATCCCCTGCCGATTGCGTTTGAATCGTCTTTGCCGCGCTGTTCAGCGGAGTGTTTGCCGGACGCGCCGGTGTAGTTTGCGCGGGAAGCATGAGCGCCAACGCCGGAGCAACAAACCCGATTCGCAGGAAACGTCCGAACGAATATTGCAGGTGGAAAGGGATCGCCTTGGACAAATTGGAGTCTTGCCGGATACGGCCCGATTTGCTCATTTGGAGTACTGCGTGTTCCGATGCGTGCTAGCCCGTTCCAGAGCGAGGCCGATCAGCCGGTCGAGCAGTTCCGGATACGGTATGCCTGAGTACTCCCACATCTTCGGGTACATGCTGATGGACGTGAATCCGGGAATTGTGTTGATCTCGTTGACGTAAAACCGGCCAGTCGCGGTTTCCATCAGAAAATCGACGCGCCCCATGCCTTCGCATCCCACCGCTTCGAAACAGGCAGTCGCGAGCCGCTGCATTTCAGCTGTCTGTTCCCGCGTCAACTTCGCCGGAAGCTCGATTTTGGCAGTGTCGAGAATGTATTTGTCTTCGTAATCGTAGAACTCTCGCGAGGGGAGGATTTCGCAGGGTGCGGCCGCGGCCGGCGGATTGCCGCCGAGCACCGCACATTCGAATTCGCGCCCCGCGATTCCCCGCTCAATAACGATTTTCCGGTCATAGCGCGCCGCCATCCGTAGCGCGGAGGCGAGTTCGTCCTGATTCTTTGCCTTGCTAATGCCCACCGACGAGCCCAGATTCGCGGGTTTCACAAACACCGGGAACGCGAACGGCGGCACAAATCCATCGCCATTGAGGTTTGCCCGGTCGAGCACGGCGTATTCCACCACCGGCAGACCAGCATCCCGGCAGACCCGCTTCATCGCTGCTTTGTCCATCGAAAGCGCCGATGCGAGCACGCCCGCGCCTACGTAAGGCAACTCAGCCATCTCCAGCAGGCCCTGCACCGTCCCGTCTTCGCCAAAGGTTCCATGCAGAACTGGGAAAACCACGTCGATCCCCGCATTACCGCCCGGCTCGGGGACAATCGGTCCCGGCTCCCATTTGCCTTCTTTAGTGATGAATATCTCGATAACGTTGTATTTCGCCGGGTTCAGCGCCCGCTTCACGGATTCCGCCGAGCGCACGGAGACCTCGTGTTCCCCCGATCGTCCTCCGAACAGGACGGCTACATTGATTCTGTTCAAACGGTTTTTCGACTCCAAGTTATGATTGTCTCGGAGTTGAGGCCAAAGCGCCAGATCGTGACTTTGTTTGTGCGGCGGTCCGGAGGCGCCCAACGCTATGCGGTGGCAAACCCTTTTGTTTGTATGGCTGATGGCCAGCGCCACGGCGGTATTGGTCGGCGCCTCGTGGTCCGCTCCGCTCGAGAGGCTCCCCTACAATTGGCTGATTGCGCTGGCCGTATCAGCCGCCCTCGTTTGCGCTTACAGCTATTTCACGTGGCGCCGCCTGGCCCGATACTTGCGCCGGCTCGAGGACTATGCCGCGTCGATGCCCGCGAGCAGCGTCCAGATCCCGGCCGATCTCCCGGTCGAGTTTGCCATGTTGTCCTCGGCCTTGCGCCGGGCCTCCGAGCATGCCGGCTCGGTGATTGAGCGGGCTAACCTCGAACTGGCGCGCCGCGAGACCATTCTCGCCGGAATGGCGGAGGGCGTACTCGCCGTCGATAGCCTCCTTCAAGTGACCTTTTGCAATGAGGCTTTCGCCGAGGCGTTCCGCACCCGCAAGCCCGTCTCCGAAGGGCGTCCCCTTTACGAGGTGGTGCGCGAACCGGCGCTGCGCGAAATTCTTGCCGAAGTCATGCGAACGGGCCGGCCCGCGCGGCATAACCTGCGCCTGCCGGCCGCCGAAGGCCGCTCGTTCGAAATTCACGCGCTTCCGTTCGGCGATCCCTCCTCGAAGGCCGTCATCGCCGTGCTGCACGACATCACCAATATCGAAAGACAGGAGCAAGCCAGAAAGGATTTCGTCGCTAACGTCTCGCACGAGCTTCGGACACCGCTGGCCGCCATCCGCGGATACGCGGAAACGCTTCTCGACGGGGGTCTCGAAGATAGCGCGAATAACCGCAAATTCGTTGAGATCATCCAGAGTCACGCGATCCGGCTGAACAACATCTCCTCCGATCTGCTGGCTCTTTCCGAAATGGACTCTAACGCCTACGCCACGCCCGTTGCTCCCATCGGCATGCGTGACGTCGTCGATTCGGCTTTGCATACGGTCGCGGGCGCGGCCACGCTCCGCTCCGTCTCTATCCGAAGCAGCGGTTGTGCCGGTTGCACCGTGCTTGCAAACCGACTCCGGCTGGAGCAGGTGATGGTGAATCTGCTCGACAACGCAGTCAAGTTCAATCGCGAGGGGGGCACGGTTTCGATCGATTGCGCGGCTGGTGAAAATAATTCGGTCAACATCTCGATCGCCGATACGGGCATCGGCATCGCTAGTGAAGATTTGAAGCGTATATTCGAGCGATTCTACCGCGTTGATCGTGCGCGGTCGCGCCAGGCCGGCGGCACCGGCTTGGGATTGAGCATTGTGAAGCAGGCCATCGAGCGCATGGGCGGCTCCGTGACCGTGTCTAGCCGTCTGGGGCAGGGCGCCTGTTTCACGATTCAACTCCCCAGCGCGGAGCGACCGCCGAAATTAACGTGACTGTAACCTGGGTGTCATATACGGTTTATGAGTAGCTGAGCATACTGGTGTTGCAGTGCGAAGCACTCTCAAACAGTTCATGGCTAATTCGCCCGGCGCCGTGGCGCAAGCTTTAGCTTGCAGCGGCGAACTTCAGTGCGCCGGCTTGGCGGGCAGTGAACTACCCGCCGGCACGATGAATCGTGCGCCACGCTCTTTGGCTCTCAGACACATAAGTAAGAAAGAGGAATTTGCGAGGATGAAGGCATCGATTTCCTTACGTGGCGCCGTCTGCCATGTCGCCGTGCTAGCCGCTCTGGCTGGACTGGCATCCGTCCAGCTCAGTGCGCAAATGCTCATCAACGGCGCGGGAGCCACGTTTCCCGCTCCGATTTATCAGAAATGGTTCAGCGATTTCAATTCTGTCGATTCCAATGTGCAGATCAACTACCAGGCAATCGGTTCGGGTGGCGGTATTCGCCAGGTGACTGAAGGAACCGTCGATTTCGGCGCCAGCGACGGACCGATGACCGATCAGCAGTTAGCGGAATATCAGCAGAAGCACGGCTTTCCCGTCCTCCATTTCCCGACCGTGCTGGGAGCGGCGGTGCCTACTTACAATATCCCTGGTGTAACGGCTTCGCTCGACTTCACACCGGAAGCGCTCGCGGGTATTTTTCTCGGCAAAATCAAACGTTGGAGCGATCCTGCGATCCAGAAAACAAATCCGAATGTGACATTGCCTCCAAGGGAGATTGTCGTTATACACCGTTCGGACGGCAGTGGAACCACGTACTGCTGGACCGATTACCTATCCAAAATCAGTTCCGAGTGGAAGAGCAAAGTGGGGCGGAACACGTCGGTCAACTGGCCCGCGGGGCTTGGCGGAAAAGGCAATGACGGCGTCGCCGGCCTCGTGAAGCAAACTTCCGGCGCAATCGGATACGTTGAGCTGATTTATGCAGTACGAAACCACATGGCCTACGGCCTTGTGAGAAACTCGGCCGGAGAATTCATCAAAGCGAATTTGTCTTCCGTCTCGTCGGCGGCGGCGGATGCCGCGGAGAAGATGCCGGCGGATTATCGAGTTTCCATTACCAATGCTCCAGGTAAAGAATCGTATCCAATCTCCACGTTTACCTGGCTGTTGGTCCCCTCGAAAATCAACGATGCCGGCAAGCGCGATGCAATTAAGAAATTCCTGAAATGGGCTTTGACCGACGGGCAGAAATCGGCCTCTTCTCTTCAATATGCCCCGCTTCCCAAAGCGTTGCAGTCCAGAGAACTTGGCGATATTTCAAAGATTCACTAAGGCACACATCAACGGCATCCGATGGCTGCAACCACATCCACAGTACTTGACCGCGCCCCGGAACCGCGGGCGCGCGGCTTTTGGCGGCGGCTCCGCGCGGGTGAAGAAATCGCTTATCTAATCGCGCTTTCCGCCGCCACTTTGGTCCTCTTAATCGTGGGGTTGCTGGTCTATCAACTGTGGATCAGTTCAACGTTATCCATCCACGCCTTCGGATTTTCGTTTCTAACGGGGAGCACCTGGGACCCAAACGCCGGCCAGTTCGGCGCTCTTCCGTTCATTTACGGGACCTGCGTCACGTCCGCGCTGGCGCTTCTGATCGCCGTGCCCCTGGGCGTCGGCGCCTCCATCTTCCTCGCCGAGCTGGCTCCGCCGAACGCATCGAATGTCATGACGTTCCTTATTGAGCTGCTGGCCGCGGTGCCAAGCGTCATTTACGGTCTGCTCGGCATTTTCGTCCTGGTTCCGTTGATTCACACCTATCTCGCTCCGTTCCTGACGGCCACCTTCGGGTTTTTGCCGCTGTTTCAGGGAACGTTCTACGGCGTCAGTTTCCTGTCGGCCGGAATCATTCTCTCCATAATGGTGGCCCCGTTCATCATCTCCGTTTCGCGTGAAGTTTTGTACGCCGTTCCAACGGATCAGCGCGAAGCGGCGCTTGCCTTGGGCGCCACCAAATGGGAAGCGACGTGGGACATCGTGATTCCCAACGCGCGCACGGGCATCATGGGTTCGATTTTTCTGGCGCTTGCGCGCGCGCTTGGCGAAACTATGGCCGTTACAATGGTCATTGGAAATACGCCTGCGATCAGCGCCTCGCTGTATTCGCCCGGCTATTCGATTGCCGCCGTGATCGCGAATGAGTTTACCGAAGCCACCGGCAACCTCTATCTCTCTTCACTGATCTTTTTAGGCCTGGTGCTGTTTGGGCTCACGATTGTGATCAACGCTGTCGCGCGAATTCTGATCCTGGTGACACAGCAGAAAGGCGCAGCATGAGCCGGATGAACATGGAAATCTCGCTGCGCCGGCGTGTCACCAACATCGTGATGCTGTCCATCACCGGCCTCTTTACGCTGCTCACCATCACGATATTGTTCTGCATTCTTGGCTATCTGCTGTACCACGGCATTGGATCATTGAGCTGGAGTTTTTTTACCAACCTTCCGAAGCCGACCGGCGAAGCAGGCGGCGGAATGGCCAATGCGATTGTGGGCAGCGGTAAAATTCTGCTGATCGCGACTGTGCTTGGCGTGCCTGTTGGATTTTTGGCCGGCGTCTATCTATCGGAATACAGCGGCAGGACATTCGCCTTCGTCGTTCGTTACGTGACGGATCTGCTGAACGGCGTGCCTTCTATCGTCATCGGCATCTTCGCTTACGCGATGGTGGTCAAGCCCATGCATCGGTTTTCAACGCTCGCCGGCGGGATTGCTCTGGGCATCATGATGATTCCGATTGCCGTTCGCACCACGGAGGAATTCCTTCGCGCCGTGCCTAACTCACTTCGCGAGGCGTCTCTGGCGCTTGGAGCCACGAAGGCGACTACTATTTTTACGGTGGTAGCGCCGGCCGCTATCCAGGGACTCGTGTCGGGCATGATGTTGAACCTTGCCAGGGTCGCCGGGGAAACCGCGCCTTTGTTGTTCACCGCGCTCGGAAATATGTTTTGGAGCAGAGGTTGGTCGCAACCGAGCGCCTCGCTGCCAGTTATGATTTATCAGTACGCGATTTCGCCGTACGAAGACTATCATCAGCAGGCATGGGCGGCCGGATTTGTGCTGCTCGCGCTTGTGCTATCCATCAACGTCACGGCCCGGCTGGTCATCAGCGGCCGCGGCGCTACGGCCCGGAGATAAC
Organism: Bryobacterales bacterium KBS 96; assembly: GCA_000381625.1. Lineage (GTDB taxonomy): Bacteria > Acidobacteriota > Terriglobia > Bryobacterales > Bryobacteraceae > KBS-96. The sequence goes on along the minus strand of KB906767.1, from coordinate 651,835 downwards.
CATGGCGATTCAGCCTCCACATGTGGAAGATACGTCGGCAATGCCTGCCGGCGGCATCAACGCTCCTCAGACGAGTGTGATCCCCAAGTTGAGAACCCGCGACCTGAATTTCTACTACGGCTCGTTTCAGGCTCTGCACAACATCGGCATCGACATAGCCAGCCGCAAGATTACGGCGTTTATCGGCCCGTCGGGCTGCGGCAAATCGACATTTCTGCGCACCATGAATCGCATGAACGAGACGGTCCGCGGCACACGCTATGACGGGCAGATCCTTCTCGATGGCGAGGATATCCGGAAGATGGATGTCACGGGCGTGCGCCGGCGCGTTGGGATGGTGTTTCAAAAATCGAACCCGTTCCCGAAGACGATTTTCGAGAACGTCGCCTATGGCCTGCGCATCAATGGCGCGAAAAAGGCGACCATTGCCGAGACCGTCCAGAGGAGTCTGGAGCGCGCCGCGCTTTGGACGGAGATCAAAGACAAACTCCACAAACCCGCCAGCGCGCTCTCCGGCGGGCAGCAGCAGAGGCTTTGCATCGCGCGCGCTCTGGCTGTTGAACCCGAAGTGCTTTTACTCGACGAACCCTGTTCGGCGCTCGATCCGGTTGCAACGCTCAAGATCGAAGAGCTATTGTTTCAGATCAAAGAGACAACCACGATCGTGATCGTCACGCACAATATGCAGCAGGCGGCCCGGCTTGCGGACCACACCGGCTTCTTCCTCATGGGGAAGCTGATTGAGTTCAACGACACGAGGGCGATATTCCAGAACCCGAAAAAGAAGGAAACGGAAGACTACGTGACGGGCCGCTTCGGCTAATCGCGACCTGGGGTGACTTCATGCGGCATATTGAACAAGGACTGGAACAGCTTAAAGCAATGCTCCTCGAAATGGGAGCTCTGGTCGAGAACGCGGTCTATCGAAGCGTGCAGGGCGTCGTCGAAAAGAACGAGGAACTCGCGCATCAGGTGCTGAAGAACGAAGGCCGCATCAACGAACTGGAAATGCAGATCGACGATTTGGCGATCGGCCTCCTGGTGCTTCAGCAACCCGTTGCGGCGGACCTGCGGCTCGTGACGGCCGCCATCAAAATTAATAACGACCTGGAGCGCATGGGCGATCTGGCCGTGAATATCGCTCAACGATCACTCGACATGATGCGTGAAGCTGTCATTCGCCCCATGGTCGATATCCCCCATATCGCCGGGCTTGTTCAATCCATGGTGCGCAAGGCGCTCGATGCGTTTGTGAACCGGGATGCCGATCTTGCCCGCAGCGTTCTCGCCTCGGACGATGGCGTCGATAATCTTCGCACCGCCAGCTACCACGAACTCGTCAGCTACATGGAAAAAGATCCCTCGAATATTCCGCAGGCGCTCAATCTGTTGTCGGTCGTTCGAAATCTGGAGCGCATTGCGGACCATTCCACCAACATTGCTGAAGATGTGTTGTTCCTCGTCAAAGGCATCGATGTTCGCCATCACAATGAAGAGCGTTTAGCCGTACACAGCGCGCCTGTTGCGGAACAACAGTAAGCGCCTGTGCGCAATGTTGTAGGCGCGAGGCATGTCTCGCCCGCTTCAAGCTATTTGGCTCTCCAGCCGCCCCGCCATCACCGCGCCTTCACAACCGGCACGATCAGCACCGACGGATGTTGCGCATCGTGATAGATCGTGTTCGTCGCCGTAACAGACCGGCTGGCATATTCGCCGTTTTCTCCGGTGTTCGGGTTCCGGTCGAATCGCGGGAAGTTGCTGCTGCTCACTTCCAGCCGGAGTTTGTGTCCTTTGCGGAAAACGTTGCTCGTGGACCACAAGTCGATTGAGAATTTGTAAATCTCGCCCGGATTCATCAACTCCGGCCTTTCCTGTGAATTGCGATAACGCGCGCGAATGATGCCCTCGGTCAGGTTCTGAGCAAACCCATTCGGCCACACGTCCACGAGCTTTCCCGTGAAATCCGTATCGACAGCCGAGGATTTTGCATAGACCTCCAGATGAACCGGGCCTGTCACTTCGGTGTCCGCGCTGAACGCCGGACTGGAGTAAACCAGCACATCTTCGCGCGATTCCGCGGTGCGCTGGTCGCGCGGCCCGGGTTCCAGATGCACCGCATCACAGCATAGCGGGCCGCCGATTGTGGGCACGGGATTCGCGGGATCGTACACGTAGTGGTCGGAAATCTCCGAATGCGGCGCCGATGTCGAGAGCGCGCCGTCGCCTCTCACGGAGTTTGCCTTACCCGCCGAATGGAGGAAGTATTTTGTATTCTCGGCATTCGGTACGGGCCAACTGTCTTCCTCGCGCCACTGGTTCACTCCCATCACGAATAGCTTCACCGGCTTTCCCTTCGCAAAATCGTTCTGTACCCCTTTGAAGAGATAGTCATACCAATCGAGCGTGGCGTCTCCGGCTTCAGCCGCCGCGGGCCCGAAATCGACATCGCCAATTTTGCGTCCGGACCCGGCATGTCCGCCGATCACCACCAATAGCCGCTGGCCGGAGCGCGCCGCTTCACTGCCGCCACGTTCCTTCATACCCAAATAGTTGCGCAGCGATCCGCCTTGGAAAATGTCATACCAGGCCGCGACCGTCAATGCCGGCACTTTGATGTCCGCGTAATGATCCTGAATCGACCAGCGCTTCCAATAATCGTCGTAATTAGGATGCGCGAGCCAGTCGAGGAAATACGGAGCAAGCGATGCGGTCAACTCCGATTTCGAAGAGGGCATCTGCGCGAAATTGAACAGCGGATACTGCGAGAGAGGAAGCGTCGATATCCCCTGCATCGCATTGGTTTTCTTCTGCACCGCGCGATTTAGCGTGTCCTGCGCGAGTCCCGATGTCCACGACTCGTTGAACCACTGCTCGAAAGCGCCGCCTTGATAGGTCCAGTTGTCATGATAGTTGCTCGCCGTCACAACCGGGCAGATGCCTGCCAAGTGCGGCGGGTGCGCAATCGCCGTCAGCATCTGTGTCGCGCCTACGTAAGAACCGCCGAACATGCCGACTCTGCCGTTTGAATACGGTAACGATCCCGCCCATTCCACGGTGTCATAGCCATCCAGCGATTCATGCAGGAACGGGTACCATTCGCCCTCGGATGTGTATCGCCCCCGCACGTCCTGCACGATCACGACATACCCGCGCGCTGCGGCCTTATAGCCGAAATCGACCTCGCCGGCCTTGCTGTACGGCGTGCGCTGAAGCAGCACGGGATATTTGCCGTCCTGCGTTGGCCGGTAGATGTCGGCCCGTAGCGTAACGCCGTCCCGCATCCGGACCGGAACGCCACGTTCGACAGTTACTTGATAGTTCTCAGCACTCCATCCGGCTCCTGCGCTCAACACGAGGCCAAGCAGCAGAGCCGGTAAAGAAATCCTTTTCTGAGCCATTGTGCAATTATGCAGCACAGGCCTGCTGGGGCGTAAAGCACGGTCCCTCACCGGCGGTCCTTCATAGATCCTGATGAGCCTACCGCCAGCCCAAAATTGGTAGACACGCCCGTCCTTCAGCACTGAAGTGCGACCACGCGGGAGTGCCCATGACCTGCGGCCGCGGAATCGGATGAAGACGCCCGGTTACCTGCACCGAACCGCGACTGTCAAGGAGCGGACGTTTTTACGGGCGTCTTCAACAGTGTGATCCCCGGCTTGCATGCTTCGGGACCTGGTGGGCACAACTTCGAAAATAAATGAACATTGGCGTCCGCTATGCGGGACGGCGCACATGAAACGAGGAGGGCTTCGCGAAATCCTCGAACCAAGCCAAAACCTCTGGCTCATTGTCGTTGATGATATGGTCAATGCCCACGTTAGCGAACATGAACAAGAGATCTGCAGGACAATCGCGCCCTGGAATATGCCGAATGCTGCGACGCGCCAATGGTCGAAGGATTTCAAAAACAGCGCCCCACGAGGCGCCGCTACGTCGTGCCTGCACCACTTGCTGAGCTGTTCTAAGTTGTTGCTCCAGGTCCTCTCTAACGCTCTCGAATAGGCCGGTGTCATCGGGGCCGGCACAGAGGCCATCGTCGAAGAAGACGACATCTAGTTGCAATTCAATTTGTGCATATTGCGCATCTTCGCCGCGATTCCGCCAACCGCCACGCCCCATTCCGGCGCCGACCCCGCCTCCGCGGCGATGCGCCGAGTCTGCGGACAATACGTCGAAGTTGTTACCGTACATGCCGTCCTCGGTAATCAGGCGTTTTGAGCCGGGCATGATAAAGCTGCCGGCATCGTGGACTGCTCCTATCCGGCCTGAAAAGACATCCATCTGCATACTCGAGCTAAGGTTCGAGTGGTAGCTTATTCGAGTTTCGCCGTTGGCGGTTTTGTAGCGCCAAATGTAAGCAAGAGCGACAATGGATTTTCCACTGTTATTAATCAGAACGGCGGATCTGCCATCGGCGGCTCCGTGCTCAAACATCTGCCATCGACCTTCGATGTCTCGAAGTAGGGCCGGGAAGTCGGCATCTTTCGGTGTGGCGAACGGTACACCGAATTCAGCCAGGTCGCGATAACCGATCGAAACCATTTCACTGCACCACCGATCTTCCTTCGACGAGAACGCAATTTCCCTCAGAGCAGCGCCCGGCCTTCAAGATAGAATTCCCAAACGGCCCTGGAACTTCTAAGGTTGCGAGGTATCCATCGATCCCCGGCGCCGCTACACCAAGTCTGACGGAATCACCGGAAGGCGTCTGATTCGCTTGCCCGTTGCGGCGAAGATGGCGTTCATCACGGCAGGCGCAACCGGCGGTAGTCCGGGCTCGCCGATGCCCGTCGGCGCTACCTCGCTCGGAACAATATAGACCTCCAGCCGGGGCGTTTCATTCATTGCGAGCGTCGGGAACTTGTTGAAGTTGCTCTCGACGGCGCGGCCGTCCTGAATCGTAATCTGGCTCTTCAACGCTGCCGTCAGCCCGTACACAATGGCGCTTTCGACCTGAGCGCGAACGCCCTCTGGGTTGACGGCGATGCCGATATCCACTGCCGAGACGATCCGGTTTACCTTCACCGCGCCCTGGCTCACGGTCACTTCGGCGACGTTCGCCGCATAGCTGTTGAATGAGAAGTGGCACGCGATTCCGCGTCCTTGCCCGGCCGCCAGCGGACTGCCCCAGCCGGCTTTGCTCGCCGCCAGTTTCAGCACGCCCTTCATCCGGTCCGCCTCGAGCGCCGTATCTTTCGGGTTCAGCGGATTGCCGATTTTGCGTCCATCGCCGAGCTTCGCGATCCGAAACTCGTACGGGTCAGCTCCCGCCGCATGCGCGAGTTCATCCATGTAGCTTTCCATGACAAACCCGATGCTCGAAGCCTCGACCGATCGCCACCAGGCGCGCGGCACGCCTGACTGCGCGGGCAGATATTCGAGCTTGTAATTCTTTGCGATGTACGGCATCTGCAGTGTGCAGCCGAGTTCCGACGATTCGGGCGGTGATTTGCGGTCCCACCAATCGGCAATCGACGTTGACGTGCTGCGGTGCTTCCATGCCAGGATATTTCCTTGCGAATCGATGGCGCCGCTGACACGATGGTACGAGGCCGGCCGGTAAAAATCGTGGGTCATGTCGTCTTCGCGCGACCACACTAGCTGGACCGGAGTGCCGGTCATCTTCTTCCCAATCTGCGCCGCTTCCACGGCAAAATCGGCTTGGTAGCGCCGGCCGAAGCCGCCTCCCATATACGTTGTGTGAACTTTCACCTTATCCGGCGTCAGCCCTGTTGCCTGAGCCACAACGCCGTTCACCCAGTCCGGACCTTGCGCGGGCGCCCACACTTCCGCTCCGTCCGGTTTGACGTGGACAGTGCAATTCATCGGTTCCATGGTGGCGTGCGCCTGAAACGGCAGCTCGTAGTCTGCTTCGACTTTCTTTTCCGCGGGAGATCCGGAAATCGCCGCATCGGCGTCGCCCGTGTTGAACACGACTTTGCAGGGAGAATCGACAATGCGCCGGAACTGCCGCCGCAGGGATTCGCTGCTCTCGGTCGCGTGCGGGCCGTAGTCCCAGTCGATGCGCAACTGCTTACGAGCCTGCATCGCGATCCACGTTGTGTTTGCAACCACCGCAACACCGCCCCAGGAATGGACTCCTTCGGGAACAGCGGGAATCTCGAACACATCGCGAACGCCAGGCAATGCCTTCGCCTTCGTCGCGTCGAAGCTCTTGACCTTCCCTCCGAATACCGGGCACCGTTCCACGACGGCGTAGAGCATGCCTGGCAGGCGTACATCAATGCCGAACTGCGCGCTGCCGTCGGTCTTTAACGGAATGTCTTTGCGAGGCATCGGCTTGCCAACGATCTGAAAGTCCCTAGGACTCTTCAGAGGCACGGTGGCCAGATCGGGAATCGGCCGCTTCGATGCGCTCTCCACCAGATCGCCGTATGCGATTTTGTCGCTTTGGTGATGTACGTAGCCGTTGCGAACCGTGCAGTCGGCTGGGCTCACCTTCCAGCGTTCGGCCGCCGCCCCGATCAGCATCACGCGCGCAGCGGCCCCGGCCTGACGTAAAGGTGTCCACGATCCAGCGACGCTGCCGCTGCCTCCCGTGCCCTGGTCGCCGTAAAGCGTGGGATCGGTGAGGGCCTGTTCCACTCGCACATCTTTCCAATCGACGCCGAGTTCTTCAGCGAGGATCATCGGCAGCGCACTTGAAATGCCCTGGCCCATTTCGGAACGAGCCGATATCAACGTGACCTGCCCGGCCCGGTCGATCCTGACCCAGGCGCGGAACGGGTTCACTGCGGCCTTAGCCGGATCGGCTTTCGCAATCTGGGGAACTTCGAAGCCAACAACGAGTGCGGCTCCCGCCGTGACCGCCGATTTCAGCAGTGTCCGGCGGCTGACCTGCGGTTTGGATGTTGTTGTCACAGCTCACCTCCTGTTGCCTTCGACTGCCCTTGCCCCGGTGCACCGTTCATCGCGGCAGCCGCGCGAAGAATCGCCGCGCGTATGCGTTGCGCCGTGCCGCACCGACAGATATTGTTCGACATCGCTTTATCAACGTCATCCGGCGTCGGATGCTGGTTGCTCTTTAGGAAACCGGCCGCCGTCATAATCTGCCCCGATTGGCAGTAGCCGCATTGCGGGACCTGCTCGGCGATCCAGGCCTCCTGCAACGGGTGAGTGCGGTTCTCCGATAGGCCCTCGATAGTCGTAACGTTCTTTCCGGCTACCGCGGAAACGGGGTAAACGCACGAGCGTTGCACCTGGCCATCGATATGAACGGTGCAGGCGCCGCACTGGGCGATGCCGCACCCGTACTTCGTGCCGGTCAGATTCAGAGTGTCGCGGAGGACCCACAGCAGAGGAGTGTCTCCGCTCACCTCAACGACTGTTGACTTTCCATTTACCAGGAACGTAATTTCCGGCATCAGTGCTCTCCTTGTGCTCGGATCCGATTCAGTAAAGGTAGCAATTTTTTGCGTCGCGCAGTGTTTGTACAGACGCATCACCGCCGGGAATGTCTTGCCTCAGGGGCGAGGCGCGCGTTACCGGGCTTGACCCGCCTGGATCAACTGCTCGGCATGCTTTAATGCTTCGGGCGTGATGATCTCGCCCGACAACATCCGTCCGATTTCTTTTGCCCGGTCCTCGCGGCTCAGTTCGCTGACTTCCGTCATCGCCCGGCCTTTGCGGTCTCGTTTGGACACTGCATAATGATGATCCGCAAAGCCGGCGATCTGCGCCAGATGAGTCACGCAGATTACCTGGTTGCTGCGCGAGAGCGCCTTCAGACGCCTGCCCACCGATGCCGCTGCCGCGCCGCCCACGCCCGCATCTACTTCATCGAACACCAGCGTATGAACGCCCTTGCTCGCATCGGTGTCGCCCATCGCGGTCTTTAGCGCCAGCGCCATTCGCGACAGTTCGCCACCGGATGCAATCTTCTCCATCGGACGCAGTTCCTCGCCGCGATTCGGCGAAACCAGAAATTGAATCTCGTCCGTCCCGGCGGCCGAAGGCTCCGCCGGTTTGACGCTCACGCGAAACTGCGTCGATCCCATCGCCAGCGACTTCAACTCCGTCTCGACTTCTTTTCCCAGCCGCTCGGCGGCGTCACTCCGTTTCGCGCTGAGTTCCGCTGCCAGTCTCGCGTACTCCGCGGCAAGGCGCTTCTGTTCCTTTTCGAGCGCCTCCTGGTGCTCGGTGGCATGCTCCACTTCATCCACCTGGCGGGCGACCTGTTCCCTGAACGCCAGCACTTCATCCAGCGTTCCGCCATACTTGCGTTTCAATTTGTCCAGCGCGTCCAGCCTCGTCTCTACTTCCTCCAACCGCCCCGGATCGCTCTCGAGCTTGCCTAAGTAGTCGCGCAACGTCCATGCCGCTTCTTCCACAGCGATTTCGGCTTGCTTTAAAGCGCCTGAAGTTTGTGAAACGCTGGCATCGATCCGAACCAGTTCGTCGATCCGCTTTTGCGCCTGCCGAAGCAAACTGACGGCGCTATCTTTCGATTCGTACAGAATTTCGAACGCGGCGGCAGCATTTTCTTGCAGCTTGGTCGAGTTCTGGAGCAGCCGCCGCTCCAGTTCCAATTCCGTCTCTTCGCTTGCCTTTATTCCTGCCGATTCAATCTCATCGCGCTGGAATCGCCAGAGATCCAATAGCCGTAACTTCTCCTGCTCGTTCCGCCGCAGGTCATCCAGCTTGCGTTGCGTGTCGCGCCAGGCCGAATGCATGGCCGCCACTCGTTCCCGCAGTTCCGTTGCTCCGGCATAGCGGTCAAGCAGGTTTCGCTGCGTTTGCGGGTTGAACAAAAGTTGCTGTTCGTTCTGGCCGTGAATGTCTCCCAGAAATGGGGCGATCTGCTTCAAAAATGAGGTAGTGACGGGCCGGTTGGCCACAAAGGCTCGCGATTTTCCCATGGCCGTCACATCCCGCTGCACAATCAACTCGCGATCTTCCAAGTCGATTCCGGCATCTTGGAGCAGCTTCGCTAGCTCAGCCTGGTCGTCGATCGAGAAAATACCGGAAATTCGCGCTTGTTGCGCTCCGGTCCGGATCATGTCGGCGGATGCGCGTCCGCCCAGCAGCAGATTCAACGAGTCCACGACGATCGATTTGCCGCTTCCCGTTTCGCCCGTCAGCAGGTTGAGCCCCCGGTGAAAGTGGATATGGGCCTGCTCCACGACCGCATAGTTCTCCACTATCAATTCAACGAGCATGTGAACGAATTATAAACGGCGGCCGCGGAGCTTTCTACCTTCGCAATATCGCAAACTGTCTTCTTTTCGATTTCACTGCGCGATTTTCGGGTGAATATCGTTTACACTTATGAGAGCATTCTGCGTCCGCATTCTGCTGGCTCTACAGTACCTAGAGCGAAATCTTTGCCACCCATTCTTATAATTAATAAACGAAGCAACGAAAGGACCAAGCTTGCCTTTAGCGCTGTTTCCCGGGCTGATGCAACTCAGCTTCTGGGATATTCTGACAAACCTAAGACCGGTTCCTCTGGCGGTAATCGCTTTTCTGGTTCTGTTTTCACTCGCGTCATGGATGATCGTATTCGCGAAATGGAGCGTCTTCCGCAGGGCGCGAGAGGACAACCGCAGCTTTTTGCGCGCGTTTCGTAAGGCGTCGAACTTACAGGCGGTTGCGTTGGCAAGTGAGCAGTTTGCGTCCGCGCCGCTCGTGGCCGTTTTCGATTTTGGCTACGGCGAAGTGGAACGGCAGGTGAAACAGCGCGGCGCGCTGGTGAACAATGCCGCCATTGAGCGCAGCCTTCAGCTCGGCGTGAGCGAAGAGGTCACCAAACTTGAGCGCAATATGAACTGGCTGGCGACGGTCGCGTCCGTTTCGCCGTTCATTGGCCTGTTCGGTACGGTTTGGGGCATCATGGACGCCTTCATGGGATTGGGAACGGCCGGCAGCGCCAGTCTCCGTGCCGTCGCGCCCGGTATCGCCGAGGCTCTTGTGACGACCGCCCTCGGGCTTGTGGCTGCTATCCCCGCGGCGATCTTCTACAACGTTTTCGGCACTTCGCTCCGCGAAATAGGGACTCGCATGGAAGATTTCGCGATCGAATTCCAAAACCTCGCGGAGCGCGATTTCGGCGGGTAAATGGCATTTTCCTTCAATCACAGCAATGGCGGCCGGCGTAGCCGGCGCTACAGCAGCCTGCCCGCGATGTCCGAGATCAATGTTGTTCCCCTTGTGGACGTCATCCTAGTGCTGCTAATCATCTTCATGATCACGGCCAACGTAATGGAGTTCGGTCTCGATATCAAGGTTCCCGAAGTCAGACTCACGCGCGACAGCACGCAGGAACTGCCCGTCGTCAACATCAGTAAATCCGGAGAGCTCTACCTGAACAATACGCAGGTCGACTTGAGCGCTCTTCCCGCGACGATCCAAAACAAATTCCATGGCGCGACCGCCGCCTATGTGCGCGCCGATAAGGAAACGCCATGGGATCCGATTGCGCAGGTCGTTGCCGTGCTCGGGCAGTCTAAAATCGAGTGCCGGATGGTAACAAAACCGCTCAGTTCGACATTCCGTAAACGTTGACTTATGGTGCAGCCGATCGATATTCTTGACGAACGGGAGCGGCTCGCGGCGCCGCTCTTCTGGTCGATCGCGCTCCATGTTGCCATCGTTGCCGCTTTTGTTGTTTACGGACTCTACCTCAAGAACTATGGTCCCAGGTTCGGCTCGCCCGATGCGACCGGCGGGACGGCCGTTACGGTAACGCCCGTCAATTCCATTCCCATCCCGCACCGGCAGGGACCTGAGAATCCAGTGTCGAACGACAGCCAATCGGTATTGCCGTCTCCGCCCCAGCTAAAGGACGAGACGAAACAGCCGCCGCCTCCAAAGCAGGCGGTCGAGATTCCCGACCAAACGAGGCCAAAGAAATTCCAAGAACAGACTCGCCGGAAGCAAGCGTACGTTCAGCCGGTTCCCAAAAATCAGATTCCGACTCAGGTCCCGCAAGCCGCCGTGAACCCGATGTACAGCATGAACCAGGGCGGTGGCGGCGTGGGCATTGGCCCGAACTCGCCTCTCGGCGAGCGCTTCGGCTGGTATGCCGAAATGATCCGTAAAATCATCGCCCGCAACTGGGCTACGAACGGTTTGGCCGGCACGCAGGGCGCCCCAGCGATTATCGGCTTTGTGATTGCCCGCGACGGCCGCGTCACCGACGTGCGGCTTGTGCAATCGAGCGGCAATGCGGCCATCGACAATTCGGCGTTGCGGGCTGTCTATAACTCCAATCCTCTTCCGGGGCTGCCGCCACAGTACAGCCAGAGCACGGCGCCCGCGGAATTCACATTCGACCTACGCTAATGAAACTTCTCACTTCAGCGATCCTCGTTTTGGGAGCCTTCGGCTGGCTTGCCGCCCAGCAGCCAGGGCCGCCGATTCAGGGCACGATCAGCGGGCAAGGGCAGAAGCCGGCTATTGCGATTCCCGATTTTCGCGCCAGCGGCGGCGCGGCGCCGCTTATGGCGTCGTTTAACGAAACGGTTCGCAGCGACATCGAGAATTCGGGCGCTCTAACGTTCGTGGCCAAGTCTTTATACCCGGCACAGGTTCCGCAGCAGCCGTCGGACCTGATCGGTGGCGCGCCGCCGCCGCAAACGGCCACACAAAATCCACAGGGCTTTCGCCTTGCGGATTGGGGGAACGCACCGGTCTCGGCGAATTATCTTGGCATCGGGTATGGAGCGGAGCAAAATAATCAGTTTGTGCTCTTCGGCTGGCTATACGACATATCGCAAGCTGCAAATCTGCAGGGCGCGCAGATTTTCGGAAAGATCTACACTGGAACGCTTGACCAGAATGGCGCCATCCAGGTGGCGCACCAGTATGCGGCCGACATTCTTGCCCGCTTCGGCGTCAAGAGCCTGATCGGAACTCGCGTGGTTTTCTCGTCGAATCGCACGGGGAATAAAGAGATCTGGACCATGAACTGGGACGGTACCGATGAAAAGCAGTTGACCCACTTTGGTACCATTTCGGCATTTCCATCCGTGTCTCCCGATGGCGCAAAAGTCGCGTTCACGTCGTGGCTGCGCGAGTCTCCGCGCATCATGATCTTTTCGCTCGTAACGAACCGCGAACTGCCTTTCTATAATCAACGGGCATCCATGAACTGCTGCCTGAGCTTCAGCCCCGACGGAAAACACGTCATCTTTTCGTCGACCGCGGCCGGCGGCCCCGCGCAACTCTATATAGCGAATCCGGACGGCAGTGGGTTGCGCCGTCTGGCCTCATCGGGCGCGATTGACACCGAGCCGAAGATTAATCCCAAGACCGGGACCGATATTGTCTTTGTTTCCGGACGCGGAGGCGGGAATCCGCAGATTTACCTGATGAGCGAAGGGGGAGAGGCCCAACGTCTCACTGACGGAACGGGGGATGCTACTAATCCCGCCTGGAGCCCGGACGGGACCAAGATCGCTTTCGCTTGGACTCGCGGTTTTGAGCCGGGCAATTTTAATATCTTCATTATGGACGTCGTCACGCGGAAGCTCCAGCAGCTTACGAACAACGAGGGACGCAATGAAAATCCGACGTGGGCTTCGGACGGAGCGCACATCGTGTACGCGAATAAGCGTGGACGCGATTCGCAAATATGGACCATGCTGGCGGACGGTACACAGAAAAAGCAATTGACCAGAGTGGGGAGCAACACGACGCCCGTATGGGCTCCAGCAGCACAGTAAGGACGAGCAAGAGGTAATCGAGCACGATCACAAATGGGTGGAGTAAACCCAGGAGGAAATTGGAAAGAATGACGAAACGAAACGCGACGTTGGTTTTAGCGGCTGCCGCCATGATGACGCTGGCCGCCTGTCACAAGAAACCGGTGGCCCAAACGCCGCCGCCCCCGCCCCCGCCGCCGCCGGCTCAGGTTGAGAAACCGGCGATTAACTTCTTCAATGCCGAGCCGTCGAGCATCGATAAAGGCCAGGGTTCTTCATTGCGTTGGTCGGTGACAAACGCGACAAACATCAGCCTTGACCAGGGCATTGGACAAGTAAGCCCGAACGGTCGCCGCACCGTGTATCCGGGTGAGACCACCACGTATACATTGACTGTTTCGAATGAGGGCGGAGAGAGCGCCACGGCGACAGCGACGGTTACGGTCAACACGCCGCCTCCCGTCGAACAACCCGCGCCGCAACCCGTACAGTCCGCGGCCGACATGCTGGCCGGACAGGTAAAGGATATCTATTTCGACTACGACAAGGACGATATCCGCGAAGACCAACAGGCCACTCTGCAGGGCAACGCTACCGCACTGAAGCAGATTTTCGCCGCACACCCCGACTTCACGGTGGTGGTCGAAGGAAACTGCGACGAGCGCGGCTCGGCGGAATACAATCTGGCGCTAGGCGATCGCCGCGCGTCCAAAGCGAAAGAAGCGCTGGTGTCGCTGGGGGTTCCCGCCGACAAGATGCGCACCATCAGTTACGGAAAAGAGCGGCCGGTCTGCACCGATCAAAGTGAAGATTGCTATCAGCGTAACCGGCACGATCATTTCGCGGCTGCGCAGTAGAGAGCCGTTCCGCATGGCGCGGACTCTCATCAGCATGTACGCTAGTATTTGAGTGAATGATTCTCGGGGACGGACTTCGGGTCCGTCCCTCCTTTAGTTGAGGAAATCCGCATGAAATTTGTCCGGCTCGCTTTCCTTTTGTGTGTCTGCGCGAGCTTCAGTTTCGGAGCAAGCAAAGAGATCGTCGAATTGCAGCGCGATGTCGCTATTTTGCAGGACCAGGTCCGGCAGGTGCAGCGCACGCTCGACGAGAAGATGGCGCAATTGACTCTGCTGGTGCAACAGACCCAGGACAACAGCAGCAAGGCCAGCAGCTCGGTTGCGAACATTCAATCGTCGGTAAGCCAGAGTGTGGGACAACAACTTCAGCCTGTGCTCGGGCTTGGAAACAAGGTGGACAGCCTGACAGACAATGTTCGTGGACTGCAAAGTTCGATTGGCGATTTGAACTCGCGCCTTTCGCAGTTGGACGCCAAAGTCACCGATCTCGGAAATAAGATCACTTTATCGCAGAATCCTCCGGCTGCTCCCGGCGCCACGGGCGCTGCCGCTCCGCCTCCCGGTATGACAGCCGAATCGGCATGGACGAATGCCGAGCGGGACCGCTTGGGCGGAAACTCGGATCTTGCATTAAAGGAATATCAGGACTACCTGACGTACTTCCCCAACACGGACTATGCTCCGTCGGCGCAGTTCTACGTCGGACAGATCTACTACAACCGGGGCGATTACGACAATGCGCTCAAGGCGCTAAGCGCTGTCGAAGAAAGATACCCGGATAATCCCAAGACGCGCAGCGCCATGTACCTGAAAGGCCAGACGCTAGTCAAGACAGGAGATCGTCAAGGCGCCGTGCAGGAATTCCGCCAGATCATGTCTAAATATCCTGGCACTGAAGAAGCGCGGCGGTCGTCACAACAACTCAAGGCGCTTGGCGTTTCGGCGAGCGCCAAACCCTCTCCAGCCAGGCGCCGCTAGTGGCTGCCTGCTGAAAACCGAGCAAGCCGCGCATCTCCGTTACCAGCCTTCTGGCGCCCAGATGATCCAGGCTCAGATGGCACGTCTGGCAAGGACACGGACCAACGCCCAGCGAATATTCTGCAACAAGCTTTCCCTCGGCATCGTACACGTAGATTGTTCGCGAGCCATACGAGTTGCTCTTAAACTCCCGTCGGCCATAATTCCGGGGATTCGGAATTCGGATGCCGGCCGTCAGCCGTATCTCGACTCAGCCCGAACCTATTGCGCGCAAGCTGGTCTTCGAAATAGAAGCAGAGTCGTTTATCTTGGGCTGTCAATCTCCTTCAGGGGAGGACCATTGAGCAATTTCTTGACGATCTCGCCGAGTTTCATGAATTCGTCGTACGCGGACGGCTTCCGAAAATATCCGTCCGCCCCGAGCTTGGCCATCCGCTCACGATCTTGCGCCGAGTCCGAGGTGGAAACGACGAGCACAAGGGCGCCTGAGCATTTACGGCTTTGGCGCATATGCTTTAGTACATCGCCGCCTTGTTTTTTCGGCAAGTTGATATCCAGAATGACCAGGGCGGGACAGGGCATGTCAGAGTCGCCATCGACTCGATCGAAAAATTGTACCGCCTGCTCTCCGTCTTTGGCGACATGAACCGTAAGCTGAACTTCGCTTACCTCTATGGCTTCCTGGATCAGGAACACATCGGACTCGTTATCTTCGATAACAAGTACATAGTCGCGAACGCCGGCGGAAATTTTATCAGAGGGGAAGCGTAAACCGGAAGGTTGATCCTCGTCCGAGTTCGGACTCGACCCAGATCCGCCCTTGATACCGATCCACGATTCGCTGACAGATAGCCAGACCAATGCCGGTTCCTGAGTATTCATCGCTACTGTGCAGACGCTTAAAGAGCCCAAAAATCTTCTCCTTATACTCTGGATCGATGCCAATGCCATTATCTGTAACTGAGAAAATCCAGTATTCGTTCTGCCGCTCCGCGCGGAGATGTATCGCGGGCGGCCGTTCCGGGCTGCGGTACTTTATCGCATTCCCAATGAGGTTTTGAAACAGCTGCTGCAGATGCGTGCGGGCCACCGGCAGCGAGGGCAGCGGGTCCGCTGTGATCTCAGCACTGCTGTCCTCGATGGCGCCCCGTAAATTTTCGAGCGTGGTTTTCAACACTTCGCGCGCGTCGACAAGCTCATCCGGCCCATCGAACGTTGTCGCTTGTGTATACGACAGAAGATCGCATACTAACGTTTCCATGCGTGTTGCGCCGTTGCGCAGAAATGTCAAAAATGTCAGGGCATCGCTGTCGAGCTTGTCGGAATGGCGTTTCGCCAGAAGCTCGCTATAGATTTTGACGCTGCGTAGCGGTTCTTGAAGATCGTGGCTCGCTGAAAAGGCGAACTGCTCAAGATCGCGGTTGGCTCTGCGAAGCTGGTCCTCCACCCGTTTCTGTTCGTCAATATCGGTACAGGTGCCGAACCATTTCACAACGTTGTTGGCCGCATCGCGGACTGGGATCGCGCGCCCGACGAACCATCGCCAGCGGTTTTCGCGGCGATCCCGAAAGCGGTGTTCAACGTTGTACGGTTCTCCTGAACGGACGGCAGTATACCAACTCCTGCGGGTTTCCTCGATGTCGTCGGGATGCAGGATAGATTCCGGGTTCGATTCTTCGAAAGCAACACGGCTGAAACCGGTAAATTCATACCAGCGTTCATTGTAGTAATCCACGCGGCCATCGGGCCGCGCCGTCCATACTATTTGCGGCATTGTGTCCGCAAGCTGTCGGAAGCGGGCCTCGCTCTCCAGCAATCTCGCTTGGATACGCTTGCTTTCGGTGATGTCGCGGGCGATCTTGGAAGCACCGATGATGACGCCTTCCAGATTCTTCACGGGTGAAATTGTCAACGATATGTCAATTAGCGATCCGTCTTTCCGCCGGCGTACAGTCTCAAAATGATCGACGCGTTCGCCATTTCTGAGCCTCGCGAGAATATTCGGCTCTTCGTCCTGCCTATCCTCTGGAATCAAGAGATCGGCCACCGTTTTCCCAAGAGCCTCGCCGGCGGTGTAGCCGAAAAGGCGCTCTGCACTCTTATTCCAGCTCGTGATGACCCCGTCGAGGTCCTTGCTAATGATCGCATCCTCCGACGAATCGACTATCGCATTCAGCAGAAGTGAGGCCCGTTCCGCGCGTTTGCGTTCTGTTACGTCATGGGTGACGGCGAGATGGACCGTGGTCCCATCGGTAAGCCGCAAGGGAGCGGCATGCGTTTCCATGTGGTGACGCTCGCCGTTCAACCCGACGATCTCGAATTGCAGCGAGCCCTTTTTGCCGCCGCAGATCGTCTCATTAAATTCGCGGAAGCGTTCCCGGTCCTCGGGCGCAATCACGTTATATATGTTTTTGTCTGTAACGGTGTCGGCACACGACGCCCCTACCATTGCCAGACCGGGCGGATTCATGAACAGCAGTGTGCCATCGCGTGCAACGATCTTCACACATTCGGGCGTCGTTTCGATTATTGCACGGAACTGTTCATCTATTTGCAGCTTCGCATTCTTGCGGTCGGTGATGTCTATCAACAGGTTGACGCCGCCAATGATCTGACCTTCGGCGTCGCGGAGCACCGCAGGGTAAGGTGTAAACCAGAACCGCGTTCCGTCCGGCCTTTCAGCGATATATTCAATACCGGTTGGCACGTCGCCGCCCTTTAGTGCAACAGCCATTGGACATTGATCATGCGGGAGAGGCGTGCCGTCGGGAAGGAAAAGTTTCCAGGTAACGCACCATCTATCTGTGCCGATTTCAGGCGTGCGGCCGGAAAGTTTCGCTGCCGCGCGGTTGAAGTACGTAAGCCGGCCCTGCGCGTCAGTCATGTACATGGCAGCGGGCAGGGTTTCCATTATTTCTGCAAAAACTATTTGGGGCAAGTTGGCGCCGGCGCTGAGTGCGGCGAGCGCCTTGGCATGATTTCGGGTCATGCCGCACCGCCGTGTTTTCGTTGATCATTTGGGTTTTCTGCTTTTTCTTTGAAAACCCCGCGGATCATAGAGCCTAGCTGCATGAACTCCTCCAACGTGGACTCCATTTCAAAGTACATAATCGCCTTACGCGATTTCGAATCAAAACACAGCGGCGGATCGCTTATTCATTATTGCCTGCCACGGGTTGATCCTCGCAAATAAGCGACACGATATCTTCCCGGGGCGCAATCTGGTATCCGGCTTATTGCGCCGTGTGCGTGTGTGATGCGGTCTCGCGTGTTCTCGAAACGGTGCAGTAATCTCAAACCGGCCTTTTCGAAGCTACTCCAATCGAAATCGATATCGCGGGGAAACCCGGGGGCACGGATTCTACTGATTCGGTAGACGGAGCGTGTTGAGGAGATACCCTTCTGCGCGTTTGGGGAGATCATACGCCGCTCCATTGAAGTGTACGTTCCCTCACGATCGCGGTTCGGTGCTAACACACCGCCGCCTTCATCACTTTTAGTGGCCCGCAGGTCCATGGGGACTCCCTTGCGGTCGCGTCTCAGCACAACGATCTGCCCGAACGCACACTCGCGGATCGCTACGCTCGGATCTCTTCCACGGGGCTATGTTCCGCATAATTTGTCATTTTCACGCCGCACGCCGCGCCCTCGGCGATCTATCGAACGAGCCGGTGTCCCGCGTGTTAAACTCTGAGTTCCTCGACCCGTGATCAGGCTCTTTCGTGTCCTGGTGCCGACGAGTGTGGCCGCTCTCCTGCTATCGGAGATCGCCCTTGTTCTGGCCTGTTATACAGCCGCTTCTCTCGTCACGCCCGGTATTGCTCCTCGCGTTTATCTGGTTGATGAAGCGAATCACTGGAAAATTTTGCTCGTCTCCGCCGTTATTATCCTTGGATTCTATTTCCAGGATCTTTACGCCGAATTCCGTATCTTGTCGCGTATATTGCTGATTCAGGAAGTTTGCCTTGCGGTGGGCGCGGCGCTCTTGCTGATGGCGGTACTGGGCTATATAAACACGGATTACCTGTTGCCGCGCGGGCCGATGGTGGCGGGCAGTTTCGCCGTGGTTTTGAGCGTACCCGTGTGGCGCATCGTTTACTGGAAATATGTCATCCGCGCGCTGCGCCACGAGCGTGTGTTGCTGTTGGGAGAATCGAGATTTCTCGCCGAGACGGCCCGGCATATCCTCATGCGCCCGCAACTCGGCTATCAAATTATCGGTTATCTCAGCGAAGCCGGAGTCGAGGATTTTCCCGTTCGTTATCTCGGCCCAGTTTCGGCCCTGGCGCGAATCTTTGAGGAGTACAGGCCGACGCGCATCATCGTCGGAATGGCTGAAGGCACGAATCATTTACCAGCGGTGGAGGAACTTCTCGAGATCCACTTCGCCGGTGTCGTGATCGAAGACGCCGCCGATACGTATGAAATGGCCGCGCAGCGTGTCTGCACCAGTAAGATCCAGGTATCTCAGCTTGTCTTCACCTCGGAGTTTGGACCTAGCCAGAAGGCGCTCGCCACCCAGAGCATCTACTCTGTCCTGTTTGGGCTTTGCGGGCTTCTCTGTACTCTGCCGATTATGGTCCTGGTTGCTCTGGCCATCAAAGCCAGTTCGCGCGGGCCGGTCTTCTACCGGCAAAGGCGAGTCGGCATGAACGGACGTATTTTTACGCTCTATAAGTTTCGTTCCATGTACGTGAACGCGGAAGCGGCAACCGGCGCGGTCTGGGCGCGAAAGAACGACCCACGCGTCACGCCGGTTGGGCGTATTCTGCGAAAACTGCGTTTCGACGAGTTGCCCCAGTTCTGGAACGTCGTGAAGGGCGATATGTCCATCGTGGGACCGAGGCCGGAACGCCCTGAATTTGTCGAGATGCTTGCCGATCGCGTCCCCTGTTACCGCCAGCGCCATGCCGTGAAGCCCGGAATCACCGGTTGGGCGCAGATTAACCACAAGTACGGCGATACCGATCGCGATGCACTTGTGAAGTTGGAATACGATCTCTACTACATCAAACACATTGCTCCCGCTCTCGATTTCTTCATCATTTTTCATACCTTGAAGGTGATGCTGCTGCAGCGTGGCGCTCAGTAGAATTGCCAGTGCCATTTGCGTCGCAGATATCCGGACATTTTTAGTGGGGCAGGGCACTATAGGTAATGCCGGGTCGTCCGGTGTTTGAACAACCCACTTGCTTACGCAATGCGGCTCCGTGTCGAGGTAGCCGGAGCTAATGCACGCGAGTGCGCGCGTTGCACAGGTAAGTGGTAACGGCGCTTCGCCAGTCACTACATCCCGAAATCAAAACCTGTCTGGACTGGTTCCGGTTGTGCCGGATGCGGGCGTTCCAACTGCGGAGCAGGCGTTTCCCACCGTTCAAGAATCCAGCTTTGCTCCCATTCGAAATCGTAGTGGCGCAGAGTGTCGCCGTCCGTCCGCGCCGCTTCCTTCATCAGATCCAGAATCTCGTAAGCCTCGGCGAATCGTTCGCACTGTTTCAATAACGCGCACATCGCGGAGCCGAGTTGCATCGCTATTGGCGCATTTTCGGCGGTGAGAAATGGCAAAAGTTCCAGGTGGTGTTTTGCTTCGCCCAAAGCACCCAGGCAGCTTGCCGGGTTCGTTGTCCAGTTCGAAAACAGCGTCGCGAGTTCGGCAAGCGGGCGCGGCGGCTTCAGCTTCGCTCGCGTCGTGAAGATCGCCGACGTTCTTTCTCCAAGTGGAAACAGTTCCCGCAACTCGGGAAGCATATTTTCAAAAACAAAGAGAAAGCGCCGATCGGCGCAAAAGTCCAGAAGATTCTCTTTGTTCTCCTTAACGGACCCGGCGAGTTTGAGATTCAGAAGATGTCCGGTGTCGCCCAAAATTCCCGCTTCGTCACGATAGGCGCAATCGGTCCAGAGGACGGCATCGAAATCGTCTCGAAACGCTATGGCAAACGCCAGGGCACAATTGCGCGGCACGTCGAGTTCGATGCCGGGGCGATCCGCGACAGACTGCCGCAACTGTTCGAGAAAGTCCGGCGCGGCCGAATACGGCTCGTCGTGCTTGGGCAATTGAACATTGCTTTCAAACCGGCCGCACCTGGCCAGAATCCAACGCTTCAACGCGCGCTGAGCGGCAAGCAAGTTTCGGGATGCGTCAAAAAAGTGCCCAGCGCGCAACAGTTTTGGAAAGCGGCAATCGCGCAAAAGCAGGAGCGCTAGGCTCGACGCCTGTTCGGCAAAGACCGGCTCCCACCTTTCCCGTCTCCACTCCTTGCAGGCCGATTCCGGCGACAGCAGCACGATCGCCATGTCGGCGCAAGCCGCCCACTGAATCCGGTCGATTAGATCTTTGCCATGACGGATCTCGCCTTCGGCGACCGATACCTCAATGGGGCAGTTCATCGCCAGGAAACGGGCAAGGTTCTCGGCAAACGCTCTGTCTTCAGGGGCGTGGCAAAGTACAGCAGATCGGATCAATCGTAATCATTATCTACTCGGGGCGCCACGAACCGGCGACGCTCTTTTGTGACACACTTGCCATGCACTGCTCATTGAGTTGTAACAATCGATAGGTTACTGTGACATTGAGCAATGGTTACAGCCTTTTGAGCACATGTTATGAAGAAAATCGTCCTGATCGAAGATGATGCCGATTTGTTCGCCCTTCTCAAGTACAACCTTGAAAAAGAAGGATTTACGATGGTGGGTTCGCAAACCGGCAAAGGCGCGATCGAGTTGTGCCGCCGGGAGCGTCCGGATCTGATTCTGCTGGACGTCATGTTGCCGGATTCCGATGGCCTGGAGATCTGCAAGGGCATCCGAATGCATCCGGAACTGGCGCCTGTCCCGATTATTTTCCTTACCGCGCGAGCCTCGGAAACCGACCGGATTGTTGGGTTGGAGTTGGGCGCCAACGACTATATCGTCAAACCGTTTTTCATCCGTGAACTGATCGCCCGAATCAAAATTCAGTTCCGGGGGAAGCAGATGGCGGCGCACATTCTGAAGGCGGGCAATCTCGAGTTGGACCGCACCGGTTGCCGCGTACGCCTGGGGAGCGAAACCTTATCGCTCACCGCAACTGAATTCCGGCTACTCGAATACCTGATGAGCCGGCCGGGCGTGGTTTTCAGCCGCGAGCAACTGCTCGACGCGGTATGGGGTCATGACCGGGCGGTTACGGATCGTACAGTCGATGTTTACATTCTCCGTTTACGGCAGAAGATCGAAGCCGATCCGGCGAACCCGCTGCTGATTCGCTCCGTTCGCGGCTTTGGGTATAGTTTCAACGAGAACGTCGCTCAGGAGAACGCAGAGCGCAGGGCGATTGCCGCCAGTTAGATACAGCGGTTCAGTATTTCCTTGCCGGCGTGGCGGCTCGAAATCGCGCCATTCGCCGCCAGTATGCCTGCGCTCGGCCCACATCTTTCAGAATCTGGGTTTTCAACTCCTGAGGGTTCGGGAATCGGCGTTCCTCGCGCAGAAAATGCCTGAAGTCGATCCGCAAGCGTTCGGGTGAGCGGCCATCGAACGGCGACAGCAGAAACGTTTCAATGGTCATTTCGTGATCGCCAAACGTCGGACGGACTCCAGCGTTGGTGATCGACTGCCACCGGCGGCCGTCTTCCAAATCTTCCGCCTCGGTAATGTAGACGCCTCTCCGCGGCATCACTTCCGGCCCGGGCCTCAGGTTTAAGGTCGGTACGGTCTGCTTCGACCCGACGCCATGGCCGGAAACTATTTCGCCTTCCATAGAAAAGCATCGCCCCAGCAATCTTCCAGCGCGTGTCATCTGTCCGCGGCATACATGGTTTCGAATTGCCGTGCTCGACACAATTTCGCCGCGACAGGTGACCGGAGCAATGAAATGGGCGCCGAAGCCGAACCTGTCGCCGAGCCGAGCCATAACCTCTGCGTTTCCAGCTTGTTTATAGCCAAAGTGAAAGTTTTGTCCGACAATAACCGTGCGGGCATTCAAGCTTTCAACCAACACTTTAACTATGAACTCTTCGGGAGGCATCTTTGCTACCTGGGAGGTAAACGGAAGCACTAGGATTTGCTCTGCGCCTGCTTGCTCTAGCAGGCGTAGCCGTTCCTGGAGTGAACAGATCAGACGCGGCGCTCGCTCGGGCGCCACGACGGCCGCCGGATGCGGATCGAAAGTCAGCACCGCTGTTTTCCAGCCATTAGACCAGGCTATTTGCCGGGTCTGGCGCAGCAGCGTCCGATGGCCGAGATGAACGCCATCGAAATTACCGATCGCCACCGCGCAGGGACCGAATTCGTCTCTCGCTTCGGCCAAAGATCGATAGACGGTCTTCATGGACGCGCGGCCTTGCCGATGGGGATCTCAAGGCCATCGTAGGCGAGATGAACATTTTCAGGTAATCTAGCTTCTACCGACGCATGAAGAAGATCATGTGAAATATGTGTAAAGAAAGCTCTTTTCGGCTGAAGCCGTTCCACTGTTCGAATCGATTGCTCGACGGTTTGGTGGGTTGGGTGCGGATTGTAGCGGAGCGCATCCAAAAACAGCACGTCCAGGTTTTGCAGCCGGCTCATCGATTCTTCGGGAATCGCGCTGTGATCGGTAAGGTATGCGCAGTCGCCGAATTTAAATCCGTATGCCGTTCCTGTTCCATGGCACAGCTTGATGGTTTCGAAATCCATTCCGAAGAACGGAATCCGGTCACCATCCGCAAAGGCGTGGGGCGTCAATTTGGGCTTGCTCGATTGCGTTGCGACACCGTTGAATACATATGGAAAAGTGTTCTTGATGGTATCGAGAGCTTCCGGCGAGCCGAAGATGGGTATTTCGCTCTTTTGCATGAAATTGAATGGCCTTAAATCATCCAATCCCAGAATATGATCTGCATGCGAGTGTGTATAGAAAACCGCGTCGATTCGTTCAATCGGGACCCTGAGAGCCTGAAGGCGAAAATCGGGGGCAGTGTCAATCAATATCCGGTGCTCGTCCAGTTTGATCAGTACGCTGGGACGAAGGCGTTTATCGCGGGGATCGTCGGAGATGCATGTCTTGCAATGGCAGCCGATCATCGGAATGCCGATGCTGGTGCCCGATCCGAGGACCACGATAGATGCGTGCTCGAAATCATCGAGCATCTAGTCGGATTTGGTCCCTTTCCCGCCGCCCGGCGTGATGATGAGCGGTGGTTCGTTGCCCGTTTGAGAAGTGCTCGTTTGCGGACGGGGATTCTTCTTCAACTCGTCCAAAACCTGGACATAGCGGAAACGAAGTTCGGTAAGCCCGTTCTCCAGAAGGCGCTGCTCCTCGACAGAGAGATTGCCCCTGGTCTTCTCATCCAGGACGCCAAGCAGGTCCAATGAGTGCTTGGCTCTCGAAAGATTAGGCTGGGGCTGATCCTCACCCTCGCCGAATTGAAGCAGTCCCATGTCGACTTGCGCCTGGAACATGAGTGAACTCACGAGGAACGAGAAATCGGCGGCCGGAAGCGGCATTTCAAAAGCCTGATCGTCGTCAATCTGGTCAGCCATAGGTTGTCTTCCTATTCTACGGCGAAACGTGTGCTTAGAAGGCCGAATGGGCATCTGCGCGCGGGAGGCCGCCCGGCGCCTTTTGAAGGCGTATGCTCCGTTGAAGACGCGGGTAAAAACGTCCGCTCCCCTGATGGTCGCAGTTCGGTGGCAGGCAACTGGGTGGTAGAGCCATGGACACTCCGTTGAAGGCGCTCGGGCGTGCGGTTGCCCGAACCCGCTCGCTAACGCGAGGCGGCTCTGAATGGAGGCAACCTAGAAACGGAGCCGCCGCACGTGAGTGCACGCGTCAAAAGGAGTCTTCATCCGATTCTGCTTCTATGTCGTGCATTTGGCGCTATCCCGAAATCAAGCTGAGCAGTTTTTGCCGGAGCGTCTGCGCGGTCTCCGAATCGGGCGTGATAATCAGCACAGTGTCGTCGCCGGCCAGCGTGCCGACCACTTCATCGAGTTCCGCGCGGTCGAGCACGACGGCGAGCGAATTCGCGTTTCCCGGAGAAGTCTTCAGGATGATCTGATTCTGAGCGATGCGAATGTCCTGCAGAAATTCGTTCACGACATCTTCGAGCGTAGGGCCGGCCGACTCCACGGGCATGGGGCGATACCCGTTCGCGGTTTTTGCCAGACCCAGTTCACGGATATCTCGTGAAAGCGTAACCTGCGTCGCCGGGACTCCCAGGGCCTGCAGTTCCCGTGCGAGCTCCTCCTGCGTGTAGATTTCTTTCGAGCGTATGATCTTGAGAATCTGGCCCTGCCGGAAACTCTTATTCATCTTGAGAGAGCTTAGCAGCCTCGATTCTTTCTTTTGTGCCGCGCTGCGCCGTTCTACACTGTGAACAGTATCCCGCGTGGTTCGCACTCTGCTGCTTCAGCACGGCTATTGGTTTCTTTTCCTGTACATTTTGGCGGTACAGGCCGGCGTGCCTATTCCCGCCGACCCGCTGCTGCTGATCATGGGAGCGCTCGCCGGGGATCGCCTATACACAATCACGGGCGCCCTAGCAGTGGTGCTGGCGGCTTCGCTGATTGTCGACTACTGCTGGTATGAGCTGGGGCGGCGCGGCGGCCGCTCGGTTCTAGCGCTGATTTGCAAACTTGCGCTCGAACCGGATACCTGCGTGCGAAAGACGGAGAGCACATTCAGCCAGCGCGGAGCGTGGGCGCTGCTATTCACAAAGTTTGTGCCCGGGATGGGACTCGTCGCCATGCCGCTTTCCGGACTCATCCGAATGCCGCGCTGGCGCTTTTTGCTCGCGGATGCCGGCGGCACGCTCCTCTGGAGCGGGGCTTATCTTCTGGCCGGCTTTCTATTTCACCGGCAAGTCAGCGCTGTCATCGAAGCTCTTGGGTTACTGGGGCGGAGAGCCGGCATTGTCGCGTTGGCGCTAATCGGGCTTTATTTGGCATTCAAATATGTGCAGCGCCGGCGGCTGCTGCGGCAGCTCCGCATCGATAGGATTACGCCCGAAGAATTGCGCCGCTCGCTCGATGCAGGCGAAAGTCTCACAGTGATCGATCTGCGCCACCCGGCCGAGGTCGAACGTGAAGGGTTAAAGCTCGCGGGAGCAGTGGTGATTCGTCCCGACGACCTGCGCTCGGGTGCTCAGAGTATTCCGCGCGACCGGGAAATTATTCTCTACTGCACTTGCCCGAACGAAGCCACAAGCGCCCGGTTAGCGCTGCAACTCAAGAAGGCCGGCATCCGCAAAGTGCGTCCGCTCGCGGGAGGACTGGAAGCCTGGCGGGAAAAAGGCTACCCGGTTGAACCGGTTCCCGCGCCGTCGAGCGGCGATGACGGCGAGGCGAATTTATCCGTCGATGCGGCGCCAGAGGCGTGAAAGAGATTAAGTTGAAGGTCCTAATACAATGAAGACTGAGGGCTATGGCAACCAAGGCCATTTTGAGCTTGCAAGAGTTCCTCCAGTACCGCAGCCGAATCCGAACACTATCTTTCCGGTTTTGGCGGCGATTAGCTTCTGCCACCTTCTGAACGACATGATGCAATCGCTGCTTCCAGCGATTTATCCCATTTTGAAGAGTTCGTTTCGCCTGGATTTCGGGCAGGTGGGCCTCATCACGCTGACATATCAGCTTACGGCATCTCTTTTGCAACCGCTGGTCGGCTTGTATACGGATCGCCGCCCCCAACCCTATTCGTTGCCGGTTGGGATGGGATTCACACTCACCGGCTTGGTTCTGCTGGCGATCGCTCCGCATTTCGGGATTCTTCTCTGCGCGGCGGCGCTGATGGGCATGGGGTCTTCCGTATTTCATCCGGAATCGTCCCGCGTCGCCCGGATGGCTTCCGGCGGCCAATTGGGACTCGCTCAGTCGGTGTTTCAGGTTGGCGGAAATTTGGGTTCCTCGCTAGGGCCTCTACTGGCCGCGTTCATCGTGCTTCCGCTCGGCCAGTCCAGCGTCGCATGGTTCTCGATAGCCGCTTTGCTCGGAATCTTTGTTTTGACGAATGTCGGGCGCTGGTACAAAAGCCACGAGCTGAGTAAGAGCCGCTCGAAACATTTACACGAGCATGCTCTCCTGCCCAGACGGAAAATTGTGATATCGCTCGCGGTTTTGATCGCTCTGATATTTTCGAAATATTTCTATCTCGCGAGCTTCACCAGCTACTACACGTTTTATCTGATGAACACGTTTCACGTAACTGTGCAAAGCGCTCAGATTCACCTCTTCCTGTTTCTGGGCGCGGTCGCGGCCGGAACCATCATTGGCGGCCCGATTGGCGATCGTGCCGGGCGGAAGCTTGTCATTTGGTGCTCGATCCTCGGCGTGCTTCCATTTACCGTTGCGCTGCCGTACGCTAATCTCCTCTGGACCTCGATCCTGAGCGTGGTGATCGGCCTGATTCTCGCCTCCGCGTTCTCGGCGATTCTGGTCTATGCCCAAGAACTGCTTCCAGGCAAGGTCGGGATGATCTCAGGTCTTTTCTTCGGATTCGCCTTTGGCATGGCAGGCATCGGCGCGGCAGTCCTAGGAGAACTCGCGGATTTCACGGACATTCATTTTGTGTATCGCGTCTGTTCTTTTCTTCCGCTGATTGGCCTGCTGACCGGATTTTTGCCGAATCTGCGGACTGCCGGCATTCATTCGGCTCCGGTGGAAGCGGGCGCAAAATCGTGAGTCAATGTCGCTTACTGTTTTCCGTAAAGGCGCCGCAGAAGCATCGCAGTCCGCAGTCCGCTCGGTCGGCGGCGCCGATAAAAAAGTCCGCTCCCTCACGGTCGCGGTTCGGTGCAGGTGACCGGGCGTTATTACACGGCCTCCGGAAAACCCGCTTGCTGACGCAAGGCGGCTCCGCGCCGAGGTTACCCGGAAGCAGAGCCGCCGCACGTGAGTGCGCGTGTCGAAAGACGTCTTCAACCGAACGGAAATCGACGGGGTAGGCGCTGGGAATTTAGTGGGCTTAGGTCTTACTTTACGGAAGTGGCATTGAAGCCGGGAGCCGAAATTCGCATGACGAAGGGGTGCATCAAATGACAATGCCGAAAATCGCCGTGGTGACCGGGGCGGGCAGCGGCATCGGGCGTGCTGTCGCTCTGGCGTTGCAAGGCGCCGGATATTCGGTCGTGCTTGCCGGACGGCGCGCGGCGGAACTGGAGGCAACAGCCGCCGCGGTTCAAGCCACGGGTTCTGAAATGCTTGCTGTGCCGACGGATGTCGCTGTTCCCGAGGCAGTACGAGCGCTGTTCGCCAAAGCGAAGGACGCATTCGGACGTCTGGATCTTCTGTTCAATAACGCTGGCATCAACGCCCCAGGCATCCCGATGGAAGATCTTACTTATGAGCAATGGAACGCCGTCGTCAGCGTGAATCTGACAGGCGCATTTCTCTGCGCCCAGGAAGCCATCAAGCTGATGAAGGCGCAGGAACCGCACGGCGGCCGCATTATCAATAACGGCTCTATTTCCGCGCACGCGCCGAGGCCCGATTCCGCGCCCTATACAGCCACGAAGCACGCAATTACCGGCCTGACAAAGAGCATTTCGCTCGACGGCCGCAAATACGATATCGCCTGCGGTCAAATCGATATCGGAAACGCGGCCACCAAAATGAGCGAGCGCATGGCGAATGGCGTCCGTCAAGCAAATGGCACGGTCGTAATTGAGCCGCGCATGGACGTGCGGCACGTGGCGGACGCGGTTCTGTACATGGCAAGTCTGCCCTTGGACGCCAACGTGGAATTTATGACCGTGATGGCCACTAAGATGCCATTCGTTGGCCGCGGATAAATGGGAGCCTGCGGCATTCACAATCCGAGGCGTGATAATAATCCGGGTTGGCGAAATCCTTGCAGCACCCACAAATTCGATTTGTCCTGTTCAGTCGTGTAAGCGATGCTGTCGCCATCGGGCGAAAGACTGAAGCGGACGCCAGGATAAAAATCGCTTCGAGGCGCCATGTCTTTATCAAGTTCACCGATGGTCTTCATCCGGAGCGTCGCGAGATCGATGGAGAACAGCACGGACTTGTTCCCTTCGGGACGAAGGCCAAAGAGCGTTTTGCCGTTCTTGGCAAAGACCAGATAGTCTGTCGGAATCTTCCCTAAATGCCGAAGGTTCTTGCCATCGGGCGTGATCACGTCCCATCCATCGCGATCGTCTTCAAAAGCGATGCCGTTCCCCGCCGGAGACCAGTCCGGAAGCTTGGCGGCGACCCCTTTCCGGATCGACACCGGCTTTTCCGTGCTCCCAATTTTTGCGATAACGAGTGATGTCGACGACCCGTTTACGGCAAGATAAACAAAGCGATTGGTCTTTGGAGACCAGGAGCCGCTATATTCGGCATCGTTGCCGGAATCGTCGAGCGGCTGGGGCGCTCCGCCCGACAGCGACATGATCCAATTGCGGATTCGGCCTTCTCCGGATTGCCGCGTAAAGACGATTCTCTGCCCGTCGGGCGAAAGAGATGGGTTTGCGAGCAGAAGCGTCTGACTGGCTCCAAAATCCTTCTGGGTGACGAGCGGCCTTTCCGTGCCATCATGGGCCTTCATCCAGATTTCCGGTGGGCCGTTTCTGTCAGTGACGTAAGCCAGTTCCGCGTTTTTTCCGGACCACGAAGGCATACTCTCGTTACGATCTGTCGCAATCAACTTACTCGCTGTTGCGCCGGTAAGCGAAACCGAGACTATATTCAAATCATTCGAGACCGCCGAGTAAATAATGCTCTCGCCATCGGGCGAAACCGCCACGTCGTTCTCCGAAGACGTGCCTCCGGTGATTTGATACGCGCGCTTCGACATGGTATCGGCAATCCAGAGATGTCCTTCGTGTTGGCCGCCGCGGAAGTCCATCGACAGCGCGATATGGCGGCTGTCGGGCATCCACGAGAAATCTCGCGTGAATCGCTGATCCGGCAGAGCTTCTAATGTATGTCGCGGAGTCTGCCGGCTTGGCGGGTACGGTAGCAGCCAGGCTTCTTCCTTGCGTCCATCCGGACTACGTATCAAAAGGAGATGTTTACCGTCGGGCGAGAATTTCAAACGGGGGTGACTGTAGAAACGATTACTCGCAAATGGGTCCGGCTCATATTGCCGCAACGGCGAGCCTAGAGGCGATGAGATCAGAACTGTAGCCTTCGCCCCGTTGAGCCGCCCAAAAACCGATACGGCCAGAGCCTGATTGTCCGGGGAAATGTCTAAGGAAGCATTCGGGTATCTCGGGATTTCAATAATCCGCTCGGGTTCGCCGCCGACGACAGCCACCGAATATAGGGCGGCTCCGTCGCCGTCTGAAGCGTCGTTTGCCGGTCCCACGAAGAAGATGCGATTGTTATCGCGAGACCAACGCACCGGGCGCGCCCAACCAAGGCCGGCATCGAGCGTCGTGGCGAGCGGTGAGTTGCGGTAGCGGACAAGGATACGTGGTATGCCCTGCACCATGCCTGTGTAGGCCACGGCCTTTCCGTCCGGCGACCAAACAGGAGCGTATTGGCCTTCGGGACGCATGGAGAACGGAGCGTATCGATCGTTCGTCAGGTTCTGCCCAGCATCGCGGCTAAACAGAATCACGATAACCGCCGCAAGCAATATCCACGGCAGAATAGCGGCCACGGCTAGCATGCGCGAGCGTTTGATTGCGCTGCCGCCGGCCGGCGCCGGTAGGGCGGCCGACACGTAGGCGTCCGATAAATGATCGCGGACGGCCCGCAGCTCGCTGTAGAGATCGCGCGTGGAGTCGTAACGCTGTGGAGGGTCTTTCGCCAGACATCGATCGACAATCCAAAGCAGAGGAGCAGGCAGTTTCGCGTCGATCTGCGGCGGCTCGTCTCGCACGATAGCGGCGAGAGTTTCGATTGTGCTGGCTCTTTCGAACGGAGGCTTGCCCGACGTGAGCTCATAAACGATGAGTCCGAATGAGAACTGGTCGGAACGATAATCCACCGCCTCACCGCGCGCCTGCTCCGGACTCATATAGGTCGCAGTGCCCAGAATCGTGCCGGGAGCGGTGCGGTGAACGGTTAACGTACTATCGTCGGCTCTCAACGGACCACGCGGCTGGTCTACCCAACGCGCGATTCCGAAATCCAAAATCTTCACGCGGCCATCTGCGGTCAGCATAATGTTTTCGGGCTTCAGGTCGCGATGCGCGATGCCGAGCGCATGCGCCGCCGCGAGTCCGTCGGCGATCTGAACCGCGATATCCAGTAATTTTCGAACCGGAACAGGGCCGCGCTTCACCAGCGAGCGCAGCGATTCGCCGTCGATGAGTTCGCTGACCATGTAATCGACGCCGTCGACCGCGCCGAAATCGAAAATGGAAACGATGTTCGGATGGTTCAGGGCCGCGATCGCCTTGGCCTCAATCGCAAAGCGGGCACGGCCATCTGCCTGGCTCGAAAGATCCTCGCGAAGGACCTTCACCGCGACTTCGCGGCCCAGGCGCGGGTCGCGAGCACGATAGACTTCGCCCATTCCGCCGGCGCCCAGCGGCGCGAGTATCTCGTAAGGCCCCAAACGGCTGTTGACGCGAAGATTCACGAGCACCTCTCCACGAGCCGGGCATGTCCGGTCCCTATACGAGATGCGGAGCGCCGTCGTTCGTTCGATACAGAGCTGGACGTTTGGATGCGATGTAGTGTATCAAGGCGTCCGGGGTTTTCGCCAGATACAGGACGTCCGCCTCTGTCAAGCTGTAGAGGAGCATGCGCATCGTCTTCACAACCTTTGGTTCGCTGGGCGACCTGCATCCTTATCTGGCGATCGCTATCGAGATGAAACGACGCGGTTACGATGCGGTAATTGCGTCGACCAATCTCTATCGCGAAAAAGTGGAGAGCGAAGGCATCCAATTCGCCTCCGTCCGTCCGGATCTGGAGAATTTCGGGGATAGGTCCGAAATGGTTGCGAAGGTGATGCATGCCCACCGCGGGCCGGAGTTTCTGTTTCGCGAGATGCTGATGCCTGCCCTGCGTGATTCGCTTGAAGATGTGATGGCGGCGGCAGAGGGCGCCGATCTACTGGTGAGCCACATCGCCATGTTCGCGACGCCCATTGTCGCGGAGTTGTTGAAGAAACGCTGGATCTCGATTGCGTTGCAACCGGCCATCTTCTTTTCAGCGACAGATCCGCCTTATTTTCCGCAGTTTGGGTCTCTTCCCCGGTTATCGCCCGTAATTGCGCGCGCCATCTTCTGCATGCTGCGCGGCATCACGGCGCGGTGGTTGCGGCCAGTTCAAGTTATACGCAGGGAGTTGGGCCTGCTGCCCTCGCGATCTCCCGTCTTTGGCGATCAGTTCTCGCCCTGGGGCACGCTCGCCTGTTTCTCGCCATTGCTGGCCGCTCCGCAGCCGGACTGGCCGGCCAACGTGACGGTCACGGGCTTTGCCATTTACGACAAGCTGAATGCGGACGCCGGAGGCCTCGCTCCGGAGATCGAGGGATTTCTGAATGCCGGTGAGCCGCCCGTCATTTTTACGCTTGGCTCTTCAGCGGTTTTCGATCCGCGAACGTTTTACGAGAATAGCGCCGCGGCGGTCCGGCGACTGGGACGCCGGGCGATTCTATTAGCCGGATTGGATTACGAAACCCGAATTGGCATCCGCTCCGACGAGCAGATTCTTATCGCCGAATACGCGCCCTACTCGCAACTATTTCCACGCGGAGCCGCGACAGCTCACTCCGGCGGCGCCGGCACTACCGCCCAGGCCATGCTGTCCGGCCGGCCGACCCTCGTGATGCCATATAGCCATGACCAACCGGACAACGGAATGCGTATCATGCGGCTCGGCATGGGCGACATGATCAGCCGCCGCAAGTATACGGTCGATGAGGTTGCCGGCCGCCTGCAGCGGTTGCTTTCGGATGCGTCACTACAAACGCGGGCCAGGGAAGTTGGGGAACGGGTACGGACGGAACGGGGCGCCGCCGCTGCCGCGGATGCGCTCGAAAAATGCCTTCAGATGAGATGAAATGCGTTTACAGTAGGTGAAAATTGACTTCCACCGTCACCCGCACATTCACCGGCTTGTCTTCTTTCGTCGCGGGTTTGAAACGCCACTGTTCCACCGCTTCCACGGCTTTTTTGTCCTGGACCTCGCCAAGTCCTGACAATACCTTCGGCGCTTTCGGCATGCCCTCCGACGTTACGATCATCTGAATCTTCACCACGCCACTGACGAATGCTTGCTCTGAGTGTCCGCTGAATTCCGGCTCCACGACGTGTACGAGCTTGGGAGGCTTCACGTCGCCGCCAATCTCGTAAATCGGGTCGCCTTGCTTCTTTTCCCCGGTTTTGTTCGCATCGGTTTTGGTCACATCGCGAGCCGCCGAAACCGCGATAAACGTCGATACGAGAACAACCGTCGTGAGAGTGAGCAGGACTCTCCTCAGACACACAACCACCTCCTGGAGCAGAAACTCAATTGTGATTCAGGACGGACACGCAGGCTGTCCTGTTTACAACGTACATTGTAAAGTTTTGTTGCCAGTTCATGTCAATCGCAGCGGCTATTTGGCGCCCTCGCCTTTTTCCTCGCGATTTGAAGTCCACTTGGCATGCTCTTGCGAAACCAGGCCCTCGACCCGTTCGGCCAGCAGCACCTTGCGGTCAGATGCGGTGCTGTATGGTCCCGCCGTTGATAGATACAGGTACTTTTCATGCTTCAGCGCTTCGCACGTGGAGCGATAAAGAATCCAGTTCGTCTGATACTGGTTCAACTGCTGCACTGCTTCCACTACGGCAATGCTGGCAGTCAGCGACGCCAGTACGCGCGCATCGTGAATGCCGAATGTGGTTAGCAGCGGCACCAGGGCCGCAATCACTATCGTCCAGAGTTTTAGAATTTTGAACGTTTGTTGGCTATAGCGGCTCTTGCGGTCGTACCAGCCAATTTCATCTTCTAATCGAGCGAAGGCGGGCAGTTCGGCGGCATCGGTCATATCTGGACAAGATACCTGAGATTGGGATGTCCAGAAAGGGAATTCGTTCGTGAGAGCACATTCCCGCAGCAGGGGATTCAACTATAATCCATGGATCACGAGTTGCGGAGGCCAGCGAATGCCGGGTATCTTCATCAGCTATCGTCGCGAAGACACAGCCGGTCATGCCGGCCGTCTTTACGATCAGCTTTGCGCGCATTTCGGAGAAGAGCAGGTCTTCATGGATGTGAGCGCGATCCAGCCGGGTGAGGATTTCGCCAAAGTCATTGAAAATAGGGTCCACGCCTGCGACGCCGCCGTGGTGTTGATGGGCCGGAACTGGGTGACCAAGCGTCTGACCGAGCCCGGCGACTTCGTGTTCCTCGAAATCAGCCTGGCATTACAGAGGAATATCCGTGTTGTTCCTGTGCTGGTGGAAGATGCGCGGATGCCGGCTGTTGCGGACTTGCCCGGGCCGCTCGCCCCTCTGGCGCGGCGACAGGCGATCGAGTTAACCGACTCCGCTTTCCACGAGGACGTGCAAAGGCTGATCCGCGCGCTAGATCCCTCCTCTTTTCACGATGAGCCGGAGCCGGAGGAACCGCGGACGCGATCCAAGTCATCGCCTCTCCCGAAGAATGAACGAAGCCAACGGCGCATTTGGGCTGCCGTAATGACGATTGCTGTCGTGATGCTCGCCGGATTCGCGTTTTGGTTCACTCGCGGGAAGAGCCGCGTCTCATCGAATTCTGCCGCGGAGCCGCCCGCGCTCGTGAAAGCAATTGAGTACGGGCGCATGGATGAGGTACACGCTCTAGTCGCGAAACATGCCAACGTGAATGCCGCCGCATCCGACGGAACCACGCCGTTGATGCGGGCGGCGGAAGGCTCCGCTTATCTTCAAAACAACGCCCCTGCCGTTGATCTGTTGCTGAAAAGCGGTGCTCATGTGGATGCGGAGGATTCACGAGGACGCACAGCCCTTTTCCGGTCCGCCGGGGAAGGCAAGGTCGATGTCACGCGCCTGCTGCTCACGCATAAGGCCGATCCGAACCACAAGGCAAATGACGGCTCCACTCCATTGCTTACGGCGGTCACGTATGGACGGCTGCCCGTCGTCCAGGCGCTGCTAGGCGCTGGAGCAGATGTGGATCTTGCCGATTCCCAAGGCAGCACGCCGCTCGCGCTTGCCTGCGAAGGCAATGTTTACGCGCCGAACAACGTGCCGCTGGTCCAGGCGCTGCTCGATAAAGGCGCCCATGTCGATACTGAGGATTCTCGGGGGCGCACTCCCTTGCATCGCGCTGCACAAGAAGGAAAAGTTGGAGCGATGCAACTCCTCTTGGATAGGAAAGCAAAGATCAATGCACAATCCAGCGATGGCTCAACTCCTTTGCTGGGCGCGGTCACCTATGGCCGAGTGGCGGCCGTCAACCTGCTGCTCCATCGCGGCGCTGATGTCGACCTTGCGGATGCGCAAGGGAGCACTCCCCTGATGATTGCAGCCGAAGGCACGGCTTACCTGCCGAATAACGCGCCCACGATTGCGATCTTAATTGGAGCCCATGCAAACGTGAATGCGCAGGATTCGCGCGGCCGCACGCCGATCTACCGGGCCGCGCTGGAGGGAAGGACCGAGGCCATTCACGCGCTCCTCGACAACAAGGCGGACCCGAATCTACAAGCGTTCGACAACAGCACGCCACTGCTCGAAGCTGTAACTTACAGCCACTTCCCCGCGGCCACCCTGTTGCTGGACCATGGCGCTAAAGTGGACTTGGCCGACGCAAGCGGAAGAACCCCTCTGATGCAAGCTGCCGAAACCACCCCTTTCAGCGATTCCCTTCGTGATTTCATGAAACTCCTCCTGAAACACGGAGCCCAGACGAGTCTGGCCGACAATCGCGGCCGGACCGCACTGTCGCGAGCCACGGAGAGCAAGAATGCCGAAGCCGTCGGCCTGCTGACAAATAAGTAGCTTATCGAAAATCAACGGCCCCGATCCCGCAACTGTATTCTCCGTAACAAAAGCTAAGTATGTCTATCGATAAACTTGTGTTTACGCTTGACAGAAATACTACTATGTCCATAGACTAAATCTACATTGTTAATTCAGGAGCCAACATCAAATATGCATGCCCGCCAAACTTCCCGTAGCTATATTTTGCGGAAGCTCGGCCGGTGCTGCGCTGCAATTGCAACTGTTGTGGTGTCCGCAGGCTTGGCTTGGGGTCAAGCGGAAGGGTCGATTTCCGGGATTATCGCCGACGCAACCGGGGCGCCCATTGCGGGTGTTTCAGTGACAGTGAAGAACACCGAAACGGGCGCTACGCGCAAACTTGTGACTGATGGCGGCGGTCGATATAACGCGCCATCGCTCGCGATCGGCAGCTACGAAATCGCCGCCGAGAAAACGGGCTTCACGTCTGAGGTGAAGACCGGCATCGGTCTTGTCGTCGGACAACAGGCCGTGGTGAATTTGACCCTCAACGTGGGGGGACTCCAGCAGAGCGTGACCGTCGAGGAGCACCCCGATGTGGTGAGCGTATCGACGGAGCAGACCTCGGGACTTGTCGGCGAGCGCCAGGTAAAACAACTGCCGCTTAACGGGCGCAGCTATGACGAGTTAATCGCCCTGAATCCGGGCATTGTGAATTACACATCCGAACGTTCAGGCGGCATTGGAACATCGAACTCAGCGGTCGGCAACATGTTCGCAGTATCCGGTAGAAAGCCGCAGGAGAATCTATTTCTCCTGAACGGGATCGAATACACAAGCGCTTCCGAGATCAACCTGACGCCGGGCGGCGCGAGCGGCCAACTGCTTGGCGTCGATGCGGTCCGCGAGTTCAACGTTATTTCGGATACCTACGGCGCCCAGTACGGGAAACGTGCGGGAGCGCAGGTAAGCATTGTGACGGCCTCGGGATCCAACGAAGTGCACGGGAGCGGGTACGAGTTTCTGCGGAATAACGACCTGGATGCGCGCAATTTCTTCGATCAAGGGCCAGTTCCACAGTTCCAGCGCAACGAGTTCGGAGCCGCGCTCGGCGGTCCCATTCAAAAGAATAAGACGTTTCTATTTGGCAATTACGAAGGGTTTCGCCAGCATTTGGGATTGAGCGACGTAACGCTCGTGCCCGACAACAACGCGCGCCTGGGCTATTTGCCCGATGCAAGCGGCAAGCTTGTACACGTCGGCGTGGCGCCCGGCGTGGGGAATCTGCTTTCTTTGTGGCCCGTGCAAAATGGTCCGGAGTTGGGCGGCGGAATCGCCGAAGCGTTCAGCCATCCACTGCAGAATATTCGAGAAGATTTTGGGACCGCGCGTCTGGATCACACGTTTTCCGATCGCGATTCGCTATTCGGTGTCTACACTATAGATGACAGCGAGGACAATACGCCTACTGTGAACCCGTTCAGCAGCATTTTCGAAGCTCTGCGGGAACAGGTCGTCAGTTTACAGGAAACACATGTATTTTCGGCCTCCGCTCTGAATACCGCACGTGCTGGTTTCTCACGCGGAGCCTATTTCTTTACGGGCGAAACATCTGTCGATGTGCCGGGCTGGATTGACGGCGCCCCTATCGGCGCCGTCGTCATCGGAGGCAGTACGGCTTCGAACGGAGCTACCCAGTTGAGCCCTGCCGGAACGAACGTCGGCAACAATCTTAGGGTTGTTCGAAACGTCTTCACATATGAGGACAACGTGGACATCACGCGGTCTATTCATCACTGGCAAGCAGGCGTTTGGCTGCAGCGAATGCAATCGAACGACATCATGGCGCAGGCCCAAAACGGACAAGCTACCTTTGGCAGCATCGCAGGATTATTGCAAGGGCAGGTGACAAATTTCACTGCTGTACCCACTCCAACGCCGTTGGGCTGGCGCTCTCTCGAAGGCGCGTTTTACGTGCAGGACACAATGAAATTGACGCCGAATCTGGAGCTGAGCCTCGGCTTTCGCGATGAATTTACGAACGGCTGGAACGAGGTTCACGGAAGGGCTTCGAACTACGACTTCATCAATGGGGTGATCCAGACCGATCCGTTTGTCGGGAATTCCGTTTTCAAAGTGAACAACGCGAAATTTCTGCCCGCGCCGCGCGTGGGCATCGCCTGGGCGCCATTCGGCCAGAACCGGACGGTGATTCGAGCGGGCTTCGGCACATTCTATTCGCTGCTTGATAACTTAAGCTACCGGCTCGATCAGAACGCGCCGTATAATACAACGCTCTCGCTAAAGAATGTAGGCCTTTCGAGCCTGCAGATCACACCCGGCGCTCCGTTGCCGGGCGGCGGCAAGATT
Organism: Bryobacterales bacterium KBS 96; assembly: GCA_000381625.1. Taxonomy (GTDB): domain Bacteria; phylum Acidobacteriota; class Terriglobia; order Bryobacterales; family Bryobacteraceae; genus KBS-96. Next base: position 614,152 of record KB906767.1, on the reverse strand, counting down.
TCACCTGGCGGCGTGCAGCCCGACATGCAAACTCCGACGGTGCAATCGTGGTCTCTGAAAATCGAACAGCGGCTGGACGCAGTGACGTCGCTAGGCGTGGCTTATATCGGTTCTCACGGATATCACCAGATTCTTTCCGTCGACGCAAATTTGCCGATTCCGACAATTTGCCCAGAGTCGCCATGCCCTGCGAGCCTCGGCGCCGGGACGATTTATTTTCCCTCCGGCGCGCCTCTCGCGAATCCGAAGCTTGCCAATACCACGAGTTGGTTCTCGACTGGAAATAGCTCGTATAATGCGCTCGAAATAGATGTAAACCGGCGATTCCAGCGCGGGCTGCAGTTCCGCGGAGCCTATACGTTCGGCAAGAGCCTCGATAATGGAGCCGCCATCAACAGCAGCGTCGGCAGTAATGCTCCCGGCTTCGTGATGTATCCGCCGAATCCGGGAATCGACTGGGGACTTTCGACGTATGATGTGCGCCATCTTGGCGTGATCAACGCGAGCTATGAACTGCCGGTCGGGGCGGGGAAGGCGATCTTGGGGAATACCAGCGGCTGGCGTCAAAAAGCGATTGGCGGCTGGATATTGAGCGGCATCGCCACCATGCAATCCGGCTTTCCGTTTACGCCAATTTTGGGCTTCAATCCCTCGAATGACGGCGATTCGCGCAATCCGGTGCGGCCGTCCTGGAATCCGGCATTTAACGGAAACGTGATTCTCGGCGGCCCGAACAAGTATTTCGATCCGACCGCGTTTGCCATACCGCCAAACGGCACATACGGGAACGTGGGGCGCGACACTCTGATCGGCCCGGGCCTCTCCGAGTTGGATTTATCGCTTGCGAAGGATACCTCCTTATCCGAGAGAACGAAACTTCAGTTCCGCGCCGAGTTCTTCAACATTCTGAACCATGCAAATTTTGGATCTCCAAATCCGGTGGTCTTTGCTCAGGGATCTTCAGCTCCGTTGAGCACGGCGGGCGTGATTAACTCGACGGCGACCACGTCGAGGCAAATTCAGTTCGGCCTGAAATTGCTCTGGTGATTGCCGGAGCTATGCCGTGCGTTTTCGGCGTACAGGTCGCTAACGCGTCCCGGCTCGGTTTCGAATATTTCGAATCGCGCGAGGGTCTACGGAGCGTACGCTGCTCAGATTCGGCGTGATCGCTGTACGCATTGGCGGGCGCGGCATGCCGCGCCCCTATAACAGACCACGAATTTCGTGTTGGTTATCGCTCCTATAAAGAATTCCATTGCGGCAGGCCATTGCCCGTTTCTGTAGCTTGCCCTATAGTGAGAACAGACTTCGTGCGCCGCGGAGCAACGACTCTACGGCGGCGATCGATACGGACCGCGTTCGCCTTCCGTCCCTTGCTCTAAGCTGAGCAGTTCCAGACAGATTATTTAGCGTCGCTTCCGCGCCACGTCTCCGCATGCGAGCGCTTCTCGAGAGTAGGGAAGAGGTGTATCTTGCATTCTGGCTTTTCGAAAACCGCGCACGGGCGCGTCTCACAGTCCTTTGCGCGGGTGTTTTCGTGCGAATAGCAAGCCGTTTGGCGGGCCGTCGCGAGATGTTGGCCTGACCATGCTGCCGCTGCTTGAACGCGCCACACCCGAAGGCGCAGTCTTCGCGCTTACACCTGGACGGATGGGAGATGGAGCATCGGCAGTTCTCGTTCAGATTCAATCGAAACGAGAATTGATTCCGCAGCGCCGTCCTCTACCCGGAGAGCAGTACCGCTTCCATTTCGACATGACGAAGTGCATCGGCTGTAAATGCTGTGTGGTCGCCTGCAACGAGCAGAATGGAAATCCGGGCGATCTGCACTGGCGGCGTGTCGGCGAGATTGAAGGCGGCCGCTATCCGGAAACACGCCGCTGGTATCTCTCAATGGGCTGTAATCATTGCCTGGAGCCCGCCTGCCTCATCGGATGCCCAGTTGAAGCCTATGTAAAGGATTCGCTGACAGGCGTGGTGAAACACGACGCCGACATCTGCATCGGCTGTCAATACTGTACCTGGAACTGCTCCTATGGCGTGCCACAGTACAACGCAGAGCGCGGCGTAGTCGGGAAATGCGATCTGTGCCACAACCGCCTACAGGATGGTGACACGCCGGCCTGTGCCGATGCATGCCCGCAAGGCGCAATCGCAATCGAGATCGTAAATATAGCGCAGTGGCGCACGGATCACGGCGCTGCCGATGCGCCCGGATTGCCTTCCTCGGCCGATAGCCTTTCGACAACGCGTGTCACGCTTCCCGCGGACATGCCTGTCGATATCGATCGCGTGGATCGGCGGCAGTTCCGGCTCGAGCAGCCGCATTGGGCGCTGGTGTTCATGCTGACGTTAACGCAGATGTCGGTTGGCGCCATCGCGTGCGTATGGAGGTTGAGCGCCTTCAGCGCTCATACAAACTCATTCAGCGCGGTTGTACTGGCGCTGATGCTAGCCGCTGTATCGCTACTTGCATCGGCGCTGCACCTGGGACGTCCCATTTATGCTTACCGTGCGATCAGAGCATGGCGGCGATCCTGGCTGAGCAGGGAGGTTCTCACGCTCGGAGCATTTGCGGCGCTTGCGGGAGTTTATGGCTGTCTGCTCATGCTCAACAGTCTAGCGGCGGCTGTTGCCGGAGGAGCGGCTATTGCAACCGGTCTGGCCGGCATCTATTGTTCTGCTCGAATCTACATGGTTCCCGCGCGGCCGGCATGGAACAGCGGCTACACCGTTTCCGAATTCTTCCTCACTGCCTGTCTGCTGGGTCCGCTGCTAATTCGAACCGCGGAGTGGCGTCATTCATACGCGCTCGGAATGGTAGCGGCCGCCGCGGGTTGCGCCGGGTTTTTCAATCAGATTGCGAAGCTACTCTGGCTGGCTCGCGCGGAAGAAGGATCGGAAAATCGTGTCTCGGCGACTCTTCTGCTGCATCGTTTGCGCGGCGCATTTTTTTGCCGGCTCGGGTTACTGCTGGCCGGGGGTATCGCGCTACCGCTTGCTTCGCCCGACACCCGCATCGCGTGGCTCGCGTTGCTCCTGGCGCTTGCCGGCGAGACGATCGGCCGCTGGCTGTTTTTTGCCGGCGTAACTCCGAAGAGTGTCGCGGCGACGTTCGTTCCGGCAGGGAGAGCGGCATGAACTGGAAACGGCGCCTGGGCCTCGACAACCTGAACGCGCAGTATCGTTTCGACCGGAACCATCTCACGGGATTCACGGCTGCCAGGCGTATTCCGGAGCGCTGGATTCCGACCACGTGCGGATATTGCAGCGTCGGCTGCGGAATGGATATCGGGGTAAAGGCCGGCAAGGCTGTCGCAGTCCGCGGCGCCACCGGGCATCCTGTCAACGACGGCAAACTCTGCCCGAAAGGTCTTGCCGAGCATCGCACGCTTGCGGCCGACAACCGCGCTAAACAACCGCTCTTGCGGAAACAAAGCAAATTTTTCCCGGTCGCGTGGGACGAGGCTCTCGCGACCATGGCCAGCCGCTTCGTGGCCATTCAACAGCAATATGGCCGTGAAGCGTTGGGCATCATCAGCACCGGCCAATTAGTGACGGAAGAGTTTTATGCGTTAGGGAAGCTCGCGCAGCTTGGCTTCCGGACGCCACATTACGACGGCAACACAACGCTATGCATGTCGAGCGCTGTCTCCGGCTATAAGCAGAGCTTCGGAAGCGACGGGCCGCCGGGCGCTTATGAAGACCTTGCGCGCGCCGATGTCATTCTGCTGATCGGCGCGAACATCGCGGATAACCATCCGATTCTCTGCCGCTTTCTTGAAAGCAACCGCCGCAAGACGTTGATCGCCGCCGATCCGCGAGTTTCGAAAACGGCGATGATGGCGGACATTCATTTAGCGTTGAAGCCGAGAACCGATCTCGCGCTCTTAAATGGAATCGCCCACATTCTCATTCGCGACAACCTGGTCAATCGCAACTACGTAACTAACCATACAACCGGGTTCGACGATCTAAAACAGTTCGTTGCAAATTGCACGCCCGAGGTGACTGCACGGATAACCGGACTGCATATTGAACAGATTGAGCGCGTGGCAAAGCTTTACGGTCGGGCAAAAGCCGCCTTCATCGGCTGGACCATGGGCGTGAACCATTCCACTCAGGGCACAGATACAGTCAGCGCGATTTGCAATCTCGCATTATTGACGGGCCAGATCGGCCGCGCGGGCGCCGCGCCATTCTCCATCACCGGGCAATGCAATGCGATGGGATCCCGCGAGACGAGCTTTACATCATCCATTCCCGGCTATCGGAAATTCGATTCAGACGTCGACCGTCGCGAGATCTCCAGCCTATGGAATGTCGATGTCGAGCGAATTCCGAAGGCTCGCGGCCTCGCTTATCCGGACATCATCGAGGCAGTGCTCGCGCGCCGCATCAAGGCCTTGTGGATCATTGCGACCAATCCACTAGTGTCGTTTCCGAATCAGGATGTTTTACGCGAAGCCCTCTCACGGCTCGAATTTCTGGTAGTGCAGGACGGCTTTCATCCAACTCCCACGTCGGAACTCGCTCATCTCGTGCTGCCCGCCGCAATTTGGGGCGAGAAGGAAGGCACTTTCACCAACTCGGAACGCCGCGTCGGAAAGGTGAACGCCGCTGTCACGCCGCCGGGGGAGGCTCGCTCCGATTTCGAGATCTTTCTCGGTATAGCGGGCGAACTGGGTTGCCGCGAAGAGATCTACCCAGGCTGGACTAAGCCGGAAGACGCTTTCAACGAATGGGGACGTGTTTCCGAGGGCCGCCTTTGCGACTATTCCGGCATCTCGTACGAGCTTCTGGCGACGCACGGCAGCGTGCAATGGCCGTGGCCGTCCGGGAAAAACGATTTGAGGCCATCCCGGCTGTATCATGACGGCCGCTTCCCGACGTCGGATGGCCGTGCACGCCTGATCCGCGCGAAATGGGAGCCGTTCCCGGAGCAACCCGACGCGGAATACCCGCTGGTCTTTAATAGCGGCCGCACGGTGGAGCACTGGCATACGCGCACCAAAACTTCGAAAGTTCCGGTCCTCGAGAATCTCTCGCCGCGTGCCTGGCTGGAAATGAATCCGCGCGATGCGAAACCACTTTCATTACGCGCTCACGACCGCGTAGACGTGGTCAGCAGGCGCGGACGGGTGAAGCGAGTGGAGCTTCGGATCACGGAGATCGTTGCGCCGGGCCAGGTCTTTATGCCCTTCCACTTCGCCGAGACTAACGCGAACGAAGTGACGCAATCGGCTTTCGATCCGATTTCAAGAGAACCGAACTATAAGCAGTGCGCAGTCCGGGTGGAGCGCACGGGAGCGACTGAATGAAGCGGCTCGTAGTTATTGGGAATGGCATGGCCGGGATCGCCTGTCTGGAACAGATGCTGAAGTACGGCCACGAGTTCGATATCACTGTGTTCGGCGAGGAGACGCACGTCAATTACAACCGGATATTGCTTTCGTCCGTGCTGGCAGGAGAGGCAGACGCTGAAGAAATCGTGCTCAATGGCATCGACTGGTATCGCCGGAACCACATCGACCTGCGCCTCGGGGTTCGCATCGACGGTGTGGATTGCGCGAATCACATGGTTCACGGCAATGACGGTTCCACTGTTTCCTACGACAATCTGATCTTTGCGACCGGCGCCAAACCGCTGATTCCTGCGATTGAAGGCAGCGACAAACACGGCGTGTATGTGTTTCGAACGCTTGACGATGCCCGAATGCTGGTTGACAGATCGGCTCCCGGACTCAAAGCGGCAGTCATTGGAGGAGGGCTGCTCGGACTCGAGGCGGCGCGCGGATTGCAGATGCGCGGCTGCGAGGTCACTGTTATCCACCGCTCGAAGAGCCTGATGAGCCGGCAGCTTGATGCGGCAGGCGGCTTTTGCGTCTTACGCGCCATGGAAGCGATGGGGCTTCGCGTCATCCTGAACCGGCAAACTCATACGATTCTTGGAAACGGCCATGCGGAAGGGCTGCGGTTTACCGATGGCGAGGAGGTTGCCGCTGAAATGGTTGTCATTGCGGCCGGAATTCAACCGAATGCCGCTCTGGCAAAAAGCGCGGGTCTGGAGGTGAACAAAGGCATCATTGTCGACGATTATCTGCGCACGTCCGATGCGAGCATCTACGCGGTAGGAGAATGCACGGAGCATCGCGGCGTAACGTTTGGGCTCGTCGCGCCTCTCTACGAACAGGCGGAGGTGCTGGCCGCGCGCATTACCGGAAACAAAACCACCGGCTTTCCTGGCGCGACGCTTTCAACACGGCTGAAGGTGATGGGCGTCGATGTATTCTCGGCTGGCCATGTCGATGAGAACGAGCCGGGAGTCGAAGCGGTGCGGTATGAAGATCCGGCGCTTGGCATTTACAAAAAGGTTCTCGTCAAAGATAACGCGCTTCATGGCGTGATTCTGGTTGGAGATACTTCCGACGAAGGCCGGTACAAAGCGTGGTTACGTAGCGGTGAAGATTTAGGCGCCAAGAGGCAGCATCTTCTGTTTCCGCCGGCATCCGATGGTGGGCTCGACATCGCATCAATGCCAGATAACGAAACCGTTTGCGGATGCATGGGAGTTTCAAAGATAGAGATTGTCGAGGCGGTTCACGCGTATGGGATATCCTCTCTTGCCGAACTAAAAGAGAGAACACGCGCGTCTTCGGGCTGCGGCACGTGCGCGGGCGCATGCAGCGCCATTCTGAAAGCGGTTTGCCCCGATTTCAGCGACGGAGGTCCAAAGGTTCTCTGCGGATGTGTGCCGTTTACACAGGCGCAACTGCGGGAAATCATTCGCAGCCAGAAGCTTACTTCCGTTCAGGAAGTGCTCGATATCTATGGCGACGGTAAGGGCTGCGAGGTCTGTAAGCCGGCATTGAGCTGGCTGATCGATGTCAATTCATGCGGCAGCCATAAAGAAGATCGCTCGGCACGGTTTATCAACGATCGTGTTCACGCGAACATTCAAAACGATGGTTCCTTCAGCGTGGTTCCACGGATGCGCGGCGGCGTGACGACACCGGACGACTTACGGAGAATTGCGGATGTCGCCGATAAGTACAACGTTCGCCTGGTGAAAGTGACCGGTAGCCAGCGCATCGATTTGCTCGGTGTGAAGAAGTCCGACCTTCCGAAGATCTGGGACGATCTCCAAATGCCGTCAGGCCAGGCGTACACGAAGGGCGTGCGGATGGTGAAAACGTGCGTCGGCAGCGAGTTCTGCCGATTCGGCACGCAGGATTCAATCGCGACGGGAGTTGAACTGGAGCGAAGACTGGAAAACCTGTTCACGCCGCATAAGGTCAAGATGGGCGTCGTTGGCTGCCCGCGCAATTGCGCCGAGGCGACTGTGAAAGATATCGGCCTGGTTGGGCAGGAGGGGAGTTGGCAGGTGGTTGTCGGCGGCGCGGCCGGGAAGATCGTTCGCAAGGCCGATCTTCTGGCAACCGTGCAAACAACGGAAGAAGCGATCGATGCCGCGATGATCTTTTTCCAGTACTATCGCGAAAATGCGAACTACCTCGAGCGCACGTACGATTTCGTCGAGCGCTTGGGGATCGAAAAGGTTCGCAAAGAGACCGTCTACGCAGCGCTCGAAGCAAAACAGGCATTGCTCGATAGATTGAAAAAGTCAAAGGAGCGCTCTTACGATGCCTGGACGGAACGCCATAGGCCGCTTCCCTTGCAATTCGTGCAAATTCAACCGATGGAGACTCTACTCACATGACCTGGATTCAAATTACAAAAGCGTCGAATATCCCCGAGCGGGAAGGCCGGACGGTGGAACTTGGATCTGTATCGGTCGCGATTTTCAATCTGGGCGACAGGTTTGCGGCGATTGAAAATAGATGCCCGCACAAAGGAGGCCCCCTTGCCGACGGTATCGTGGCCGGAACGTCGGTGACGTGTCCGCTGCACAATTGGCGTTTTTGTCTGGAATCGGGACGCGTGACAAAGCCGTGCGACGAGGAGCATCGGAACGTCCGCACTTTCGATGTCAGAGTCGAGAACGGGCTGGTGCTGCTCGCCGTCAGCGATCTGGACGCCAACGCGCAGGCGGCCTGACCTGCGGATAGCGGTCGAGCAGTTTCCGGCCGGCCGTGCTACTCCTAGTAGAGATATGCGCCGCCGGCTGAACATCGTAGTGCTGTTTGCGGTTATCGGCATAATCGCAAATCTGCATTGCGATGCCGCTTGCTTTTCGTCGGATCTCAATGCCGCGGCCCACGCGGCTTGTCATCATGCGTCCGATTCGGGACAGAAGAATTCCGGGTGCGGTCACCAGCATTCCCACGAGCCGGCGGTAACGGCGCTTCCGGATAGTTTGGTTCCTTCCGGAGCACATCTGACGGTAGGTTCGCCGGCGCTGCAAGCGAGTGTTCCGGCGCTAGAGATTGGCCGAAACGCAGGGACGTATTCGGCGATTCGGCGGCATGGTTCGCCGCCCGGCAGATCCTTATTTCTGTTACTCTCCATCCTTCGTATCTGATTCCTTCTTATCTGTCGTTTCTTTAGGCTCGCGCCCCATCAATGTCGGGCGAGGCATGCCGCGCACCTACAAACGAAGGAATTTCTTGTAGGGACGGGAACCGGACGCGTCAGCCATCGTTACCAGGTTCTGCTGCCTGGGTCTTACGGAAACAAGAAGGATTCGAATACATCATGAAGGCTCGTCGTAAATTTTTTCAGAATGCTTTTGGTTTGGGAGCTGGTTTGCTTTCGGCAACGCGTGGGACCTCGGCGCGGCCTACTATAAGTGCTCCACCCGGACCGCCGGTGGCCGTCCAAAGCCCCGATCTCGAGAATCTAGCGTTCACGCTCGATAACGGTATCAAGGTTTTCCATTTGATTGCTGAACCGGTAAAGCGGCAGCTTGTACCGAACAAAACGGTGGACCTCTGGGGTTATAACGGCAGCGCGCCGGGACCGACCATTCAAATCACCCAGGGCGATCGCGTGCGGATCGTCGTCGACAACCACCTGCCGGAACCGACTTCCATGCACTGGCATGGATTTGAAATTCCACACAGCATGGACGGCGGCCCCGGCATCAGCCAGGATCCGATTCTGCCCGGAGGCCGCTTCGTCTACGAATTTACATTGCATCAGGCGGGGACCTTTTTCTATCACTCGCACATGGCGATGCAGGAAATGATGGGGATGCTCGGCGCGTTCATCATGCATCCCAAGGTTCCGGATTCACCGCGAGTCGACAAGGATTTTGTGCTCCTGCTGCAGGAATACGCCGTCCTGCCGAATAGCACCGTGCCAAACACGATGAACATGGAGTTCAACTGGCTCGTCATCAACGGGAAATCCGGGCCGGCCATCACGCCGTTGATCGTACGCCTCGGCGATCGTGTCCGCATACGCATGATCAACCTTGGTATGGACCATCACCCGATGCACATGCACGGACATACGTTCTATGTCACGGGCACGGAAGGCGGCCGGATTCCCCCGGTGGCCTGGCAGCCGGGAAATACCGAACTGGTTGGAGTGGCGCAGGCAAGAGACATTGAGTTTGTTGCGAACAATCCGGGCGATTGGATGATTCACTGCCATTTACCGCACCACATGATGAACCAGATGTCGTCCATTGCGGGCCCAATGTCGCGCCTGGGTTCCGGAATGCCGGCAGGCGGGGACATGAATATCGGCATGGGCATGCTGAATGGAACACCGGGCGCTCCGGCGGGGGAGGACTACGGGCCGGCGCTGGGCCGCGGTCTGGGCGTTGGCTCGACTTCGGATCATATGGTGGCCAACACGCCGGTGGCCGGCGACCAGGGCGCGGGACACTCCATGCACGGCATGCCGCCGATGAGTGGAACAGGGCCAATGCAACACGGCCACATGGACATGAGCGCCAGCGTCAGCAAGGACGCAAATAGCGTTCCCGGATTTCCACAAGATGCCTACATGGAGGGGCCGATGATGGCGATGGACCAGATGGTCGACAAACCCGAAAATTACGGATTGCGTCCCGGTTGGAGCGGCTTCATGCAGGGCATGATGACGTTTGTTCGTGTGCTGCAGCCCGATAGATACGACGAGGTTATGGAGAGAGTCCGGCAAGCCCGCTCGTCGATGGGCGGAATGCACGATCACCTGAGATAGCGCGAGGTATAACGCAAATGAAGAAAACAATACAAAGCGCGCTCATTATTTGGATGGTGCTGGCGATTGCGCCGCGACCGGGCCATTCACAGGAGCAGCACGCCCATGAAGGCGCAATTCCTAATGAACTCGCGCTGGATTTGCTGAAGGATGTGATGTCCCGGCCCGCTATGAAGCTCGCCGACTTTGAGCAGGCTGCTGCCGCGAACAATCCGACGCTGCGGCAGGCCGAAGCAATGGTGCAACGATCCGCCGGGCAGGCGCGGCAAGCGGGTCTGCCGCCAAACCCGTCCATCGGCTATCAGGGCGAGCAGATACGAGGCGGGGCCTATGGGGGCGGCGAGCAAGGCGCTTTTGTCCAACAAACGTTCGTACTTGGCGGAAAGCTTGGGCTCCGGCGGCAGGTATTCGAGCAGCAGCGGAAGGAAGCCGAAATCGGCGTAGCCGAGCAAAAATCCCGACTCGCCGCAGATGTCGGCGAAGCATTTTATGCCGCGTTGGCTGCACAGGAAATCGTGAAGCTAAGAAAGAATCTGCTGTCGATCGCCAGCGATGCCGTGCATACCGCGCGCCAATTAGGTAATGTCGGCCAGGCGGACGCGCCGGACATTCTTCAGGCGGAAGTAGAAGCCGAGCAGGCCGGCGTGGATTACGTTGCGGCGCAGCGGAAATTCATGCAGGAATTTCAGGGTCTTGCGGCTTTGGTGGGAAAGCCCGACCTGACAGTTTCGCCGCTTACCGGAGATCTCACCAATCCACCGCAAATTGATGCGAACGCCATCCGGGAGTCACTTCTTCGCGAAGCTCCGTCCGTAAAACGCGCGGAGCAGGGAATTGCAAGCGCTCAGGCTGAATTGAAGAGCGCGCGGCGAGAACCGATTCCCGACCTCCAGATTCGAGCTGGGGTCGAGCAGAATTATGAGCCGATTCATGAAGCGGGGCCGCGATCCGTGGGCGTGCAGGCGTTTGCCTCCGCCGGCGTCAGCATTCCAATCTTCAATCGGAACCAGGGCAATGTGGCGGCGGCCCGTGCCGGAGTGGAGCAGGCCGAAGCGGAAGTGAGCAGAGTTCGGTTATCGGTGAATAAATCGGCGCAGTCTTTGATTCAGATGTATTTGACCGATCGAATGGAAGCGCAACGCTATAAGGACGAGATGATTCCACGCGCTACGCGCGCTTACCGGCTTTACCTTGAAAAATACAGAAATATGGCGTCGGCGTATCCGCAGGTAATCGTTTCGCAACGCACGCTGTTTCAACTCCAGGTTGCCTATGTCAACGTGCTGAAAGATCTATGGAGTAGAGTTATCGCGCTACAGAACTTCACGCTTTCGGGCGGGTTGGAGATGCCGCCACTCACTGGGAGTTCATCGACGAACCTGAACCTTCCGGGGGCCGCCGGCGGTGTGGAGTGAATTTAGAGCGACGAATACAACGTGCTCGATAACGCAAGGCGGCTCCGAGTGAAGGCAATCTGGAAACGGAGCCGCCGCTCGTGCGCGGGTTGTTCGATTGTCCGAACACGCTTGCTGGCGCAAGGCGGCTCAGTGTCAAGTTAACTCTAAAACACGAGTTTTAACGCAAGCTGGATTTGCCGAGCGGCGGTGGTTCCATCCGCCCGAGTGAGCTCCGACAGCGACTGGCCAAATGTCCCGGCGCTTTCGATTGTATTGCCGGAACTGCTTGTTCCGGGCTGCTCAAATTGTATCTGGTTAAAGATGTTGTAAACCTCCGCGCGGAACTGTAGATTGATGCGCTCGGTTATCGCAAAGCGCTTCACCAGGTCTACATCGGTGTTGTAGTAGGTCGGTCCGGTAAAGGTGTTTCGCCCAACGGACCCCGGGCTTCCGTACGGAGCGGGCGCAAACGCCGAGGCCGGAGGACCTGTCTGCGTTTTCGGTGAACCCGCCGGGATGGAGGGATCGCCGACCAGGTCCGGACGGCTGCTGAGCGCGGTGTGCTCAGCGTCGCGGGAACTAAATATGTCGAAAGGGCGGCCGCTCTGGAAGGTGGAGATGCCATTGAGTTCCCATCCACCGAGCACGCGGCCGGCGAGGCCGTGATTCAGGCGGGCATGGCCGGGTCCAAACGGCAATTCAAGCATGTAGTTGAGCACCAGGCGGTGCCTCAGATCGTAATCTGAACTGCCGCGTTCTTCGTGCAGATCGAACGAGTTTCGCGCGATGTTGCGGTTCGCAAACGTGGCGGCAAGCGGGTCGGGCGCGTCGTCGATGGTATGAGACCACGTATACGCCGCTTGGAACTGGATGCCGTTACTCATTTGCTTCGTGAAGACGGTCTGTAGGCCGTTATATGTTGCATTGCCGATGGATTTCATAACGACCGGTTCAAGCAAGGCCAGGTTGCCCGTAACCTGAGGCAAGCCGGCTAACGGCCCGTATCGCAAGAGTCCGCCCGAGAGATCGCTCGGCGAATAGCCTTGTGAAAGGTAATAATTTACCAGCGAGGGCTGCGGCGGGTTGCCGTCCACGGATCGTATGAGCCGGTGCGAACCGGACCCGACGTAATTCACTTCGACAGTCATGCTGTTGCCCAACTGCCGCTGGATTCCGATATTCCAGGACTGGACGTACGGAGTTTTCAGGTATTGATCGAGGATGCTGGTGGAGGCGTTGTAATCGCCATCCACCACAGTTGCCGACGGCGCGGGCAGCGTTGCCGGCGGCGGGAGAGTATTTACGGTTTCCGGCGGCAGATAGTTTTGGAACGAGCCAACAAATGGAGGGTTCGTTTTCAGATTCGTGAAAAGGTTCCCGAAGATACGGTCGTGGAACATTCCGTAGCCGACGCGGATGGAGGTCTTGCCGCTGTTGAACGGATCCCATGCCAGGCCGAAGCGCGGCTCGAAATTGAATGGATCGTTGTAATACAATTCCTGACCCGTGCCGGGGCCGACAGCCGAAAATGTAAGGGGCGCGGGACCGGCAGGATTTGCGAAAAGGTTAGAGATTTGTCCATCTCTCTCGAATGGAACTCCATCGAACTGATACCGCAACCCTAATTGCAAGGTCAAATTTGGGCGAAGCTTCCACTGGTCCTGGAAAAACGCTCCATACTCGTGCTGCACGTAGCGGCTGAAATTTGTTGGAGTGCGTTGACCTTGCGTATCGAAAAACTGGCTCTGCCCCTGGATGCCTACGAAGCCCAGCAGGCCTGCCGCCATCGTCTGCAAGATCTCGTCGTCATCACAGCCGTTTGCACACGTAACAACCGGCACGCCGAAGTTCCCATACGGCGTAAAATCGACAGTTGGGCGGGAGCCAAACGCATCGTATCCGTTCTCGAACACATACCGGAATTCGCCACCTACTTTAATATTGTGCTGGCCGTGAACCCACGACAAATTGTCCACATAGTGCCATGTTCCGGCGCGGCGGAATTGCGAATTGCTGTCACCTAGTCCCGAACATCCGAAGTTGGCGATTGTCGGAACCCCGGTCGACGTATTGAAGGAGTAATCAGTGCCGAATCCGAATGGGTCCGGAGTGCTGTACTGGTCAACCTGGCTGTGGGCGCAAGCAAATGTGGCGTCTGCCCGGTTTAACCCGGCACGGAATTCATTGATCAGATTCGGTCGGAACGCGGCGATGAAATTGAGCGCAATGCTGTGGCTTTGGTCGTACGAGGCCGTCGCGCCGATGCCCGGCAGCGCCTCGTCGTGGAATGGGTCCGGATCGCTAAAGCCATTGTAAACATACCGCCCGAATAGGCTGTATTTGTCGTTGAAGCGGTGATCCAAACGGAATGTCGTGCCGTTTGTGTTCTGGCGAGATGCGCTCGGAAAATAGTAAAGCGCCCGAAGGTCGTCAACTGCCGGTCCATTCGGGTTCGGATACGCCGATAGGACCTTCTGCATAGCCGGGTCCAGAGTCAAACCTTGAACATTGTTCGGCGAACCAGGATCGGCGAGATTGATTGACTGGCCGTTGTAGTCAAAAATACCGGTTTTGAAGGCGGCTGTCGGAACAACCGTTGATTCGGTGAGCGTCGTGCGGTAGCGCTGCCACTCCGAATCCACAAAAAAGAATGTCTGGTTCTTTTTAACCGGTCCACCAAGCGAAAATCCGAAGTCATTGCGCACGAAGGGATCCTGCTGGTCCGGCGACGGATTAAAGTAGTCGCGTGCGGCCATGGCATTCACCCGATTGAATTCGTAGCCTGAGCCATGAAATGCGTTCGTTCCGCTTCGAGTAACAATATCCACAATGGCGCCGGTATTGCGGCCGTATTCGGGTAGGAAATTATTGGTAATCACCCGAAATTCCTGCGTTGAATCCGGATTGATGCCTGCAACTCCTCCCGGGATGCCCGGCACGGAAGCATCGTTGTTGTCCACTCCGTCCAAAAGGAAGTTATTGTTGCGTTCACGCTGGCCGTTCACCGAAAAACCGCCCAAACTGCTGGTGGTCTGCTGAGTTCCTGGCGACAGCAAAACGAGCGAATACGGGTCGCGTGTGAGTAACGGCAAATTAAGGATACGCTTCTGATCGACAATATTGCTGATCTGTGCGCTTTCGAGGTCGATGGTCGGAACCGACGATCCGGCCACTTCGACCTGCTCTGACACCGCTCCCAACGCCATGCTGCCGTTCACCGTCAGGTTCTGCGCGACAGTCAACTCGACATTCGGGAATCGGAGGCTTGTAAATCCCTGCTTTTCAATAGTAATGTCATAATGACCCACGAGCACATTCGGAATTGCATAAGCGCCCGACACGTCGGTCGCTGCGGTGCGGACGGCGGCGGTCCCCAGGTTCTTTATCGTTACGCTCGCTTCCGGCACGCCGGATCCCGACGGGTCCAGAATCGTGCCGGAAATTGTACCTGTCTGCGCATTTAAAGCGACGCAAAAAATTGTGCCGAGAACGAAAGCCGCAGCTGTCCTCATAACACGTTTGAAATTCATTAGTCCTCAACCCCAACGGCGGAATTAGTTTGAATGTTGTCCCAATGACAGTTAAATACGAGCAAATTTGGGCCTAAGTTCAGTGTAATCGCGATCTTGTGAAATATCGATTCGAAAAATTGAACGCTTGAAGACAAGTGTAATCTATGGCTCATTCGGCCCGCCGCTAGGGAAGTCTCGTGGGCCGCCCGCTGAGTGGCGTTCCCAACGGATTTTTTCTTGCTATGGGGAGGGCAAACTACCGCTACTAGCGCGCAACGCATAATACCGATATTCTTTGACTAACCAAATCGTCCGAGTCGCCGGTCCACGATTCCACCGGATGGCATTCGTGCTAAAGGAGAAGATAATGGTGCGTTTGAATATGCGATCTTTGGCAATACAGTTTCTGGGCGTAATTAGTTGTAGCGTGCTTTTATGCGCTCAAACATCAGAGAAGAAAGCCGCCAACGGCGGTTTATCGCAGGATGAGGTCTTACGAATCGCCAAAGAAGTGCAAAAGCAGATCGGCACGCTGCCAATGTATGGCGTTTTTGACGATATTCATTTCGGCATCAAGGGACGTACGGTCATCCTTAGCGGGCAAGCTTCCCGTCCGACACTGAAGTCGACCGCCGGTAATGTCGTGAAAAAGATCGAAGGCGTGGAAACTGTGGATAACGAAATCGAAGTGTTGCCGCTGTCTCCTAACGACGACCGGATTCGGGCGGGCGTCTACGCCAGAATTTATGGCAATACGGCGTTGCAGCGCTATACCTCGAACAGGGGAGGCGCGGCGAGATGGCGCAGCCTGACGCGCCGCACGACGGGGATTACAAACGATCCTCCGACTGGCTATCATGCGATCCACATTATCGTGAAGAATGGAAATGTCACGCTAAAGGGAGTTGTGGATAATTCCGGCGACTCGGCCATTGCCGAGATGCAGGCAAATTCCACTCCAGGCGTTTTCAGAGTCGATAACGATCTGTACATCGCAAATGCCGCCAAGAACGAATAGCTGACCAGAGAATCGAGACGATCGGAACGATGGAAAGTCCACATTCGCTGCTCGCGCTGCTATTGCTGCTGGGCGGGATCTTACCGCTCCAGCCGGCGGCAGCCCAAACCGCCCAAATGCATTCGCCAATTGGACCGGAAGCGGTGTGGAACCCGGGGCCGGCGATTGTCAGCGAAGTTCGCCAGGGCTGCATGCAACTCAGTTTTCCGGAATTGGGCACATGCTTTGCAAACGGCATGAAGAGAGCGGGAGCTACTCAGGAAGCGGTGGCCTTTACTCATTTACTGAAGAATGATGCCTATTTGCTGAAATTCATTCCAGCGGGCGGACCCGATATCGCATTTGTCGGCTTCCCCTTCCGTGCCAATGAAAACGATGGCTGCTTGCTTGTGAACGGAAATCCGCAGTTGATCGATGTTGACGATCTGCAAAAACTTCCCCAAGACGAGATGAAGAAGGACCCTATGTACGCATCCTTGCTGGCCGAATCGCCGAAGGCGATGCTCTGGCCGGGCGATCGCGGCGACGTGAACACAGTAAAATTGGCTCCCACAACGGCGGCAGGCAGAAGCTTCCTCGTGAGCTATATGCTGCTAAATGGCTGCCATGCCTGCGCGCGGCTGGCTACCGTCTGGTTCCAATTTGAGTTCGATAGCGCCGGCAAATACTTGGATACGCGCTACCGGAAACTAGAGCGGCTCCCATCCGTCAAATAGGGATTTCTGAAGACCATCGCTGCAACGGCTTCCCTTCAGCCGGTGGCATCTCCCATTGCTTCAAGCGCTCGCTGTGATATGACAGTCTCTGCCGCCGTGTCGTCTCTCTCGTTAAAAATAGTGAACCCCTGAAATGAGTCGTGCTTATTCTTGGAGCATTCTATTTCTGCTCAGCCGCGTGGCGGCATGTTTCGGCCTGGGCTGTTATGGCCTATACGCCGGTCCGGGGGAGATTCCGGCAGGAAGTGTAATCGAAATCCGCCTGACACACTCGGTTGCTTCATATTCCACCAAAGAGGGCACGAAAGTGGACGCGGTCGTGATCGCGCCGGTAAGGCAAGGTGAGCAAACGCTGATTCCGATGGGAACGCAGGTCACGGGGGTCGTCGAAGACGTCCGGCGCGTGGGATTGGGGCTCATTCACGAAACGGCACGACTTGACGTTAACTTCAACCTCCTGGTGCTGCCAAATGACGATGAAATTCCAGTGAAAACGCATGTGGCCGAGGTTGAAAATGCGCGGGAATCCGTCGATGCAGAGGGCCGGATTCGGGGAATTCGTTCGACAGGAACTTTGGGCTATCGCGCGAACAACCTCATTGCGGGATTCGCGCTGTTCGATCCTATCGCGTACTTGTACGTGAATGTCGCGGCGGCGCGTATGCTCCGGTTCGCCGAACCCGAGATATGGCTGCCGGCGGGAACGGAACTGGAGTTGAAACTGCTCGCGCCGATTGCCGCGCCCGAAGTGTCTACGCCGCCGATGCCTCCGGTCACATCGAACCCGGAAGCGGGGCGCGAGTTAGCAAGTTTGGTGAGAACCCTGCCGTACCGGACTATGACTCAGGTGTCGTATAAGCCATCGGATTTGACCAATTTAATCTTTCTAGGAAATCCGGATGCCCTGAAGCGTGCGTTCCGAGCGGCTGGATGGGTGCAAGCCGACCACCTGAATACGATTAGCGGCTTTATGACGATGCGCTCCATTGCCGAAAATCAGGGATATCAAGCCGCGCCGATGTCTACGCTTTTGCTGGATGAGCAGCGCCCCGATTTGACGATATCCAAGACTCTCAACACCTTTTCCAAACGGCATCATGCGCGAATCTGGCTCCGGTCCGAAACCTGGAACGGCAACACGGTGATGACCGCTTCGTCGACGCAGGACACCGGCATCGAGTTATCGAGGAGGAACCGGACATTCATCCACGTGATAGACACGTTCATCGACAATGAGCGCGCCAAAATTGTGGACGATCTGGTATTTACCGGGTGCGTCGATGCCGCGGAACTGATGCCGCGCCCGTGGGTTCCGCTCGACGCGCGAAATGCAACGGGAGAAGCGCTGGTGACGGACGGCCGAGTTGCGATCTTGCAACTGAACCAATGTGAGCATCCTCGCGGCCCGGTCGATCTGGAAGCCAGTCCCGACATACCGGCCGCGGGCAATGCGGGCAATCGCGGTGTGCGGCAATCGATTTTGACCGTGCGGAACGATTTTTATCGCGGAAATCTTGTGTACCAGGGATATGAAGGGGTGAAGTTCGGCGTACGCCATTTGAAGCACAAGGAACCTGCCAAAGAACTGCCGCCGCGCTCGACGGCAATCAATAGTGTCGCCGCTCCCATCGACTGGAATAGTGGCGAAGCGCCAAGACCGCGACAGAGCAAATTCGGCGATCTGGACTCCGCCGCGAAGGCCGAGCCGCCAACTCAGCCACCGCAACCGGAGCAGCATGATTGGGGAACCGAACGGTTCGAGATCGGGCTGGAAGGCGGCTTCCTCCGGTATGGCGGCAGCACGCTCGACCTGGCGAGACTGTCTCTCGAGCCGCAGCAACCGGGACTACCGGTTGTCAGATTGGCGTTCCAAAACCGTTTGTATAACGGGTGGTCAGCCGGAACTTCCTTAACCTTAAACACCTTCCGCTATTTTTCGAATGAATTTGCGTTCACCTATCAGCGCGGCAAATACCGGTTTGGGGCGCTGGCGTTCGTTGGGCTTCCGGAGGGCGATCAAAGCGGCTACGATGAGGAAACGACCGGCCTGCTGACCCGGCAGTTTCAATACAATTTCATCGCAAATTTCCGGCCCCGCGAGAAGCGTTTCCGGCCGTATGTCGCGGCGGGCCCCGTGCTGCAACTGATCAACCTGACCGATGCACCGTTCAAATCGTCGGGAGGTCTGTTTCGATTTGGGTTGCGTAATGTGGGGCTTCTGCTCGCGGCGTACAATTTCGGGAGCGCCCCTCCTTTGGACGGCGGTGGAATTTTTCAGTTCGGTTTCCAGTTTGGTGGCGGCGTCAAATTCAGGCTGACCCCACGATGGCTGGTCCGCCTCGACGTGCGCGAGACAGTTAGCGCTCAACCTGATTTCATTGGCAGATCGATCACGATCGACGATACCTCACCCGATGACGAGTACCGGATCGATTATCAGCGCGTACGCCCGGCGGGACCGCTTCGGCAACAAAGAGCCACGCTCGGCTTCGCTTTCACGTTTTGAGAGACGCCGCTGTTTAATGCTGAAGATCCGCCGCGATGCTGATGTCGCCCCCGGTAATGCGAATCTTGCGCGTCCATTGTTTATATCCATCTTTAGCGATCACAACGCTGTGATCGCCCGAGGCCAGTTCCAGACTTGAAGGCGTGCTACCGACGAAAGCTCCATCCACTTCGATGTCCGCGCCAGGGGGAGTCGAGGTCACCTGCAATCGCGCCTTCGAGGAGTTATCCGCTACCGCCGTTTGGCCGGGAGTTGGCCCAACAGGTTGCGAATTGCGAACCGCCTGTATGATGTTGCTCTTATAATCCTTGCCGTCAGGGCGGATGATCACCAGTTTCTTGCCGTCGACGCAGGCCTGAACCGGATCGTTCACAACAAACACCGTCGGCCTAAATCCAAAACCAATGTAATTCGATTGACCCGTGTAGGTCATGTCGTCGAGAGCGACGGTGACCGTATACGTAGTACGTTCTTCCATTCCCGGTGTCGAGTAGCTATTGTATTCCGTTTTACCGTTTTGTTTGTTGTTCTTTTCCGCATGTTGAACGGAATTCGTCGGAACCATCGATTTCGACTCCTGAACATCCAAAAGCTTTCCCGCGCGGCAGTTCCTGGCATTGCTGGCGCAAAACGCCAAACTCGAAAAAATTGCAACAGCGGAAATAGCAATAAAGCATCGATTCATGACTTTCCTCCCCGAACACGCCTCGTTGTCGATGATACTGAAAATTCCTATTTGGCGCCGCCCTCGTATCGCTCCAGTATGACGGCGACGTGATCGAAACCACGGTCGCTGCTCCATACCAGCGCTCGATCGAACGGTAGTCTTTCCTGGGAACGGATGTACGTTTCGGCGCAATCGGTCAGGGAATCGGAGCAATTCACGATCGGGGGAATGAGCGCCTCCCGCAAGCCCAGCAAAGCATGCGCGGCGGAAAGCGCGCCGGAAGCGACGCCGCAAAATCCGAGTGCGCCGGCAGCGGAGGTAAATCGGATACCCTGCTGCTTCATCCGCAAATGGTTTAATACATCCGCCTCGACGCCGTCTTGAAAAGGGGCTCCAAAGCCATCGCCGAAGATGATGCCGGCAGTCTCGACGCCCGCGGCATCCATCGCCTTCTGAGCTGCCGCTTTCAGTCCGCCGGCCCCCGCCTCACGAGTCATGGGATGGGAGGCTGCATGCGTCTGGCCGCCACCGGTAATCTCGGCATAGATCCGAGCTCCGCGTGCTCGCGCGTGCGTTTCGCTCTCCAGGAACACAAATGCGGCGCCTTCTCCTAAGGCGTAGCCATTTCGCCCTGAAGACGGCCGCTCGCCCGCGCGGACATTCCCGGCAATCAAATGATTGATGGCGACCTCGAGTTGCAAAAGCGAGTCGTAGCCTCCTGCAATTGCACAGTCGAGATTCCCCGAACGAATCTCCGCGGCCGCCGCATCGATCGATTGCAGCCCCGATACCGCGCCATTCATAATGTTGAGATTTGCGCCGCGCAGCCCGAACTGGATGGCCATGCCGCAGAGCCCACTATTCGGAAGCGACTTTACCAGAAACAGGGGATCGATGAGACTCATGCCGTACTCGACGAACAGACGCGTATCGAAGACCTTCTCGCGAGTCAAAGATACGCGGAGGCTGTCGGCGAAGACGTTGAAATCCTGATCCAACCCGAGCGAGCCAACGCAAATGCCGCAGCGTTCGAGGATGCCGCGCTCGGCGGCAAGCCCAGCATCGCATATTGCCTCGCCAGCGGCCGCCACGGCGTAACAGGCGGCGTTGGTGAGAATCTTGCGAAGCATCCGATGGGGAACGTGCTCCCGTCGCTCAAAACCCTGTACGCGGCCTTCGCACGTCAGCGGCAAGCCTTCAAGTTCCCGCCCGGAAATCGAGCGGATTCCCGATTCACCACGGCACAATCGTTCGAAGTGCGTGGGCGCGTTCAAGCCAAGAGACGATACGATACCGACGCCGGTGGCCACGACTCGCGCCCTCGTTCGAACCTTTGCGGCAGGGCGCAGCGCTCTGTTGAAGCCGGCCGCTCCCCGATGATCGCGGTTCGGTGCAGGCAATCGGGCGCCTTCATCGGATTCGGAGTCCCGCCGGACCATAGGTGGTCGGTTCGGAATGCACTCGGAGAGGCACTTCTCCCACCTTCGGAATACCAGCGCGCCATTTTGACCACCGAAGCCGAATGAGTTGGAAAGGGCCAGGCGCACATCGGCCTGACGCGGTTTCAACGGAACATAGTCCAGATCGCAATCCGGATCGGCGTTTTCCAGATTGATCGTGGCCGGAATGGAGCCACATTCCAACGTAAGAACCGATAGCAGCGCCTCCACGGCTCCCGCGGCGCATAATAAATGTCCGAGTTGCGACTTTGTGGAACTGACCGCCAGACGCTCCGAGTGCCTCCCAAATACCTGCCGAATGGCAATGGTCTCCACCCGGTCGTTGAGCGGCGTAGAGGTGCCGTGTGCGTTGATATACCCGATTTCGTGCGGCTCAACTCCGGCGTCCTCCAAGGCAGCGTTCATGCACATCGAAGCGCCCAGGCCGTCCGGATGCACATCCGTGAAGCGGTATGCGTCGCAAGACGAGCCATATCCCACAATCTCGGCGTGAATCGTGGCTCCCCTGTTCAACGCCTGATTCAGATCCTCCAAGATCAGCATGGCAGCGCCTTCGGCCAGAACGAAACCATCTCTGGTCCGGTCGAACGGTCGCGAAGCTTTCGCGGGCGTGGACCAACGCCGTGAAAGACTCCCAAGCAAAGTGAACCCAGTGACGCACATCATCGAAACCATGCTGTCGGTTCCGCCTGCCAGCATCACGTCCGCATCGCCGTTGCGAATCAGGTGAAATGCGTGTCCGATGGCCTGTGTCGCGGAAGCGCACGCGGCCTGAACCGTTGTCGAAGGCCCCTGGAACTGAAGGCGTTGCGACAGCACAGTCGATATGAAAGCCGCATCGCTTTGAGCCAGCAAGTGCGGCCGCGAGCGGCAAAGTTCCAGATATTTCCGCCGATTCCAACCTTGCTCATCGAGTAAGTCGCCGAGCCGGTCGAGCCGGTCCTCAATTACCGGAAAGGTAGATGCGCCAATGCAAACTCCCGCGCGGGATTCATCCAGGGCGCCCGAGGCAAACTGGGCATCTTGCCAGGCGCGGCCGGCCGCCCAGGAACCGAAGTGAGCCGCGCGGCCACATCCTGGAAATTGGCCGTCCAGCTCGGGATCGCGCATGGCCTCAAGATCAATCTCACCACCAATCGAAACGGGGAATAAGCCGCTATCGAACTGCTTGATATAGCTGACACCGCTGCGGCCCGCGAGTATCGCGCCCCACAGGGACGGAATTGTGCCGCCCAGGGATGTCATGGCGCCCATCCCGGTGATCGCGACGCGGCGATATTGCGGGCGAGCGCTCACGGGCGCGAATCGGCGGAGGTTGCGATTGTGTTCGGCGGCGGTCCGGGGAATCCGATTTGGCGGGCTGCCGTCGCGAGTCCGGCCACAAGCGCCTGTTCACCGGAAGGGTACGCTTGAGTCAATCCGCAGGCAACGCACTCTAGCTCGGGAGCGGTTTTCGAATCGGAAAATCTGGCCGAGCACGCCGGACACACAAGCTGTGATTTAAATTCAAGCAGCCGGATCACTACCTGGACCAATGATTCGACGGTGATCGCGCGGCGAAAATCCATCGGCGTCAGACCGGCGCGGAGTTGCTTCTGCTCGAATTCCGGCATCACGCGGCGAATTAATTCCAACGCGAACTCGGAAAGTGCGCCGCCTTGAACGATATTCTCTTCACCAAAGTAATCGCTCGCCCGTCCGAGCAAGTCGGTATGCGGCAGGCGAATCCCAAACGCGCTTTCAAGGCTGAACGCGATATCGAGCATATCCAGAGACTCGGCTCCGAGATTGGACCAGATTTTCGAGGAGGGATGCACGTCCTCCGGACTTCGATCCAGCGCGCGGGCAACAATTTCGATGACCTGGCGCGATATGGCGGCATGGTCAATCGCCGGATCTTGCATCTGTGGATGACTCATTTGTTTCGCGCCGGTTCCGGCGGCTTTGTGGAGTGCCGGAAACTCGTTTTCTCTACGGGTACGTCAGTATATCGCGGCGCCTTCAAGCGGTCAAATCATTAGGCATTCTGCAAAAATGCTCGGGATCATTACGACGAGAACGGCATCAGTTCTAGCTCATTGTCTCGCGCCTGAAATGCTCTCCGTCCTGAATCATTGAAGTCGAGTACACATACGCCGCGACGGGTTAGGCCATACCAGTACATGTACGCCCGGGGCAAATAGAATGCCGTTAGAATGCGACGATGGTCAAGGATCTCGACATCGGCGGGGTTGCGTTCCATGAATCTCCGTACAATCGGCCAGAACATTTCCGGTCCGGTTCGCACGGTCAAAGGCAGTGAGCGATTCCGGCTCCTCCAGGCAATCGAGAAACGCACGCTTCGCCAAATCGGGTGGCGCGGGGCGCACGAAATCACCGAATTGGCAATCTTGTTATACCGGACACACCGAGGCCGCCGGCATCCCCACGGCAGCGAATACAATTGCACGTATAACGATGCCTCGCTTCGGGCTAACATGTTTATCACTGGCCGGACACATCGCGTATCGATGTCCGCATATACACCGCCATATCGCTGCAGAACAACATACCGCCCGACGTCCGCCCGCGCGATTACTTCGGGCTGTGAGTTATAAATGGGCAGCCACTCGGGCGCCTTTTCGCGCATTAGCGCCAGCAGGGCACACTCGTCCCACAATCTGTATTCCCAGCCCGGGTTCTTCTTCCGCCATGTGTTGGCGTTCTGGCGGTACAGCCCGGGAACGGCTGGCGCGCCTTGAATCCAGATCTGGTGAATAATGGTGGGTATCTTCATTCCAGTGGTGGAAGGGGCGAGAATTCTTCTCGAAATCGCGTGGTCGCGTTTGTATACCCGCGCGCGCGGGCCGGCCGAAAAATTAGTGTACTCCGATTTGGTCGTTTCTCACGTTAACGACCGCAACCCTCCGTCGAAAATCATGATCGTGGCTCATCCCGACGATGAGAGCTTGTTCGGAGGCGAAGCTCTTGTTTCAGCCAAGGGCTGGATGGTTGTCTGCGTAACCAATGCGTCGAATCCCACGCGGCGGCGCGAATTTATAAACGCCATGAAATCGGTGGGCGCCAGCTATGTGATGCTAAACCATGCCGATCACCTGTGCAGCGGCAATTTCGATCCCGCACTCGATCAGGCGCTCGCTCGATTGCTAAACGATCGCCCGTACGAGCTGATAGTCACTCATGGGAAACGCGGCGAGTACGGGCATCCGCAGCACCGCGCGTTACACGAAATCGTCTCCAGGATTGCGCCTCGCAAGTTGATCCGCGTATTCGCGACCAACTGGTGGGCGCCGCCTCGAGTCAGCGCAGGCAAGCACCAGCTTCTTTCGTTTTACAGTAGCCAACCATCGATTTGCCGGTATCGCTTCATGGCCGAGCGCGAGAGTTTAAGATCGCTACGATGAACCAATCGAGTCGGTTATCTTCCGGGATATGATGGCTTCTGCTGGACGCGCAGGCTTCAGTACTCGCGATTGAGATTGCGGGGCGGAAGAGTTGTGGCGTCTTCTCTTACATGTCTCGAATCTGTCCACCGGCTACTTCCATCCGCTCACTCCTGCATCTGGGCCCCTCTCCAATTCTAAGGGGAACTAATTGGACTCTCGCCGGACAGGATGGTGGCCAGTCTATCGACCTCGGCGATTCAACTCTCTTTGTTTTCTCCGACACGCTGCTTGCGGAGACCGCTGCCATGGAGGACAACCGCCCTCCACGGACGTTTTCCAGACAGAATTCACGATTTATCGCGAATTGCGCGGGAATCGCTCGCGAGCTTTCGTTTGGAGACGCGCTCTCGAAGATTGAATTCTTTTCGGACGCGGAAGGTTGGCCGCGTGAAATTGTGAAGCGGGACCTGCCAGAACGCTTGGCAGGCTATCGATTCTGGCCGGAGCACGGCGTTTTTATCGGAAACATCGTGTATCTGTTCTATGTCGGAATCCGGCAAGTGCAGCCGCAAAGCACCTGGGGATTTGAGATTGCCGGATCGGGCCTGGCCAAGTTGGACCCCACGACCGGGCTCTGCGATCGCATCAGGATTAAAGGCGATTGGAGATTATGGCGGACCACCGATGCTCGCGTTCACTGGGGCGTGCAGACGTTGTCGCGCGGCGAGTACATCTACATCTTTGGGACGCGCCGCGATGGCCCATTCCGCGCGGCGGTTCTTGCGCGGGCGCCAGCGGATCGGATTGCAGATTCATCGGTCTACGAGTATCTTTCTTCCTTTGGCCCGTCCTGGAGTGACGGTCCCGAAGATGCGTTCGATCTGGTTTCATGCGCGAGCGAGTACTCTGTTTCCTACAACCCTTATCTTGGCCGTTATCTGATGATTTATGCCGATGGCTATGAGAAGACTCTTTACTTGCGGACTTCCGAGGAAATTTGGGGACCTTACAGCGAACCACAGCGATTAGGAAAACTGCCGCATCGGGACGACGCCGAAATCATATCTCAGGCGTTCGAGCATCCTAAATTTGCAAAAGGCGGCGGAAAGACGGTGGTAGTCTCGTACTGCCAGCCTCATTTCACGCAGAATTCGCTAGTATCCATCACATTCGATTGAGGCGAGACCGACCGGTCTCGCCAGCACATCTTCGAAAACTTGCGTCCACTGCCGCGCGATGTTGTGCCAGTCGTATTTCGGTTGCGTCGCGTTCCCGTATGCCGCTTCCGCCCACTGGCTCCGCCCCGCCGGATTTGAATATAAAATTCCCAACTGCTTAGCGACGGACTCAGGCTTTACCGCATGGCCGGCGCGGCGATAACCGCGGATACAGTTTTCCTTTTCGCACTCAAGCATCAATGCCGATCCCCGCCATAGCTCAGCAGGTGCGCTATTGCCTGGCACAATCTGCGGGGCGCCGGTTGCGCCGTGCTCAAAGCTAATGAGTCCCCAGCCTTCTTTGTCTGAACTGTTAATCCCGGCGTCGCAAGCGTTATAGAGGAGATTCAGCTTTTCCGAGGAAAGTTCCGGGTGCCGATCCGATAAGGCTGTATATAGCAGGCGATCGCGTATCCCGAACCGATCTACTAACGGCAGTGTTCCTGGCTCGGGGGCGCGCGTGCCCATATGGAGATAAAGCTTCACGTCGGGGGGCTTGTCTTTGGCGAACAGTGCGAAACCCTCGATGCACGCCTCAATGCCTTTCCATGGCTGGTTGCGATTAGCGTTCAAGACGATAAAGGCATCCTGTAGTTCAGGGCTTTGCGGAAAAAGAATACGGCGCGCTTGCTGACGCGATTTCTGGAAAGCGGCGGCATCACGTCCGCAAAGTGGGAAGAATGTATCCAAATCCACACCGTGCGGGATAATTCGCAACTGGGCGTCTGGAAGGTCCGTGACACGCTCCCGCACGATATTGCGGGCAAAGTCCGTAAAAACGACGATCATGGATGCCCGCGCGAGGCTCGCTGCGATTTTCGGCGTCACGGACTCCTCTCCATCGGCAGCACAATACATGACGGTGCGCAGTTGCGGATACCGATCGCGAACCGAGTCCAGCCTACGCGCGCAAACCCAAGGTTCATCCACAACCACGAGCAGAGCCGGCTCAAACGCATCCAGCAGTTCCTCAAGAGCGCGAGCCGAATGCAGGTTGGGCAGATAAGCGTTGCCGTGGACGGCCCACCCGTTGCGCGGGCGGGGAGATCGATCGTTGACAACCAGATGGTGCAGTTCGTATACGGTGGGAAGCGAGCTTAGGAGTGTCTCAACTACTCGGGAGAACCCATTGGGTAAACCACCATGTCCGACAAACAAAATTCGCGGCGGCTGTTCAGAATGCGGCACTCGATACCGGGCCGAACGGATATTGGTGGTTTGCTTGTAAGAAGGCGTCGAGATCCTTGGATATTATGCTGCCCATCAGGTTCAGCGCATTCTGTGTATTCAATTGCACATTGACTTGCGCCAGCACGAATTTGAGTGTGTCTGCGGAACTAAACGCTTCCTGCACGAGATTGTTATACGATTTTTCCGTGTTCTTCGGAATACTAGTAATAGTTGGAATGATGCTGATGTTCTTTGGATCGGCGGTGTAGTTAACGCTCTTCGCCTCCAGATCGAGTGTGCCTTCCTGCAGATCCGTAATCTGAATTGTGCCCTTGGCGGACGAACTAGTGATCTTGATAACGAACGTACCTGACCCTACCTCAGGATTGCCTGCCGTACCGGACTGCTGGCAGCCGGTCTGACCTGCTCCGCAGCAGCAGTAAAGGGTAAGCGAAAAATTTCCCGTAACAGTAATGGAGCTTTGATAGTTCGAGAGCGTAGAAAAATTGATGACGATTTCAATTGTGTATCCGTCGGAACTGACCGCAGTCGCGCTCTCCACATACGCATTCGAAACGCCGGTAACGACAATGTTGGAGAGCGTAATGTCCGGTCCTTTGTTCGGCACGGCATTATAATTTTGGTTTCCGCTGCACGGATTATTATCGGCGTTCAACTGAATGGCGCTGCATACGGGGCCGATCTGGTCCAGAACGCTTTGATCATTCAGGTCGTGAATGCCCCAAGTGCTGCCGGTCGGTGGACTATAAGGATCAAGGCCGTTCTTTTGGATGAACGTCGGGAGATAGAACTGATTTGTTGGCTGATTGAGATACGGATATACCTTGTTCAGTATGTCCTGTATGAATTGCTGTTGAGTTTCAGACATTGTGATCGCTTTCGAGGCTACTTGTTCGCGGCACGGGCAGTCTGGTTCTAAGCGGCCAAGGCTCCAAGGAACTCGGCATAAGTCTTATCTTGATACTGCTGAAGCAGCGGGAGCACTTCGTCGGCCGAGGCTTTAAACTCGGCGCTTCCGTGTTCGCGCACGGTGTTTATCAGCGCAATAGCGGCCGGCAAAATACGACCTTGTTCCAGATTGGACTGTGTCGCATGGCTGGCCAATACTTCCTGGGCACGCCCAGATATAGGATTACCTGGCCGTAGCATTTCGTCCAATTCCGGTTTGTTCAGATAGTAGTGATATAGCAGGGATTGCCCGCGGTCGGTTTCAGTCAAATCGGCCAATACGGATGGAGCGGAATACATCAGCCCTGGAGCGCCGGGATTCAAGGCCGCGTCACCTGTTGCCACGCCGCAGATGCCGCTCGGATCGATAATGGCCTTCAGAATATCGAACAAAACTTCCGCTGCCATGTCGATGAAGGTCACGATCAGCTTCTCGAGGATTTCGAAGAAGATCCAGCCGATCTGCACCAGCAACTTTGCGACTTCTTCCGCCGATTTCGCGATGTCGCCAAGCAGTTGAAGCGCGTTATTTTCAACCCAGTTGACAAGCCAGGAACCGAAATTGGTGAATATGCCCGAGATTGAATTCCAGTCGATAGCGAACGATACGCTGAAATCGACGATGCCCCAGGTGAAATCGAAGTAGAAGTAGAAATAAGGCGGGGCGGAGGGCATGTACTTCGCCGGTCCAATGGGCTGCGAAGGCAACACCGTGCCGAAAGCGAGCACGAGATCGAAGTTCGGAAGAGGAATTGTGAATGATGGGAATGGTCCCCAGGCTGGGATGTTCAGGTCCTGGCCAGGGTGAAACGATGTATCGAGCGAGGCCGCAATGTCGTTGCTCTTTGGATAGAACTCACATAGCAACTCGTCTTTGAATATTGTGGAGACGCCCAGAGCGGCATCAAACATGAATCCGTCGCCGGATGCCTGGATCAATAAAGATCCTTTCACAAGGCCGAGAAGAGCTAAGCCGGCAGTGGCAGTGAAGTAGTTGCTTTGGCCACAGTACCCACCACCGGTTGTGTCGATGCAGGCGGATGGCCCCGTCTTGCCCGAGGCATCGGAGATAGTGACGATTGTGATGCCCGCGGCTTTGATGACAATTGGGCCGCCATTGTCGCTGAGCATGCCCTTTGCCTGGATGGCAAACGGACTGGATGTCAGCGAAAATGCAAAGTCGAGATCGTAACCAAAGAAGGCAATATCTCCGGTGATGCCGATGCCGGGAAGATAGCTCTTACCTTCTAACTCGATAGGCGCGGCGACGACAAGTAGTTCAAGCTCTCCTATCGAGATTTGGTTCAAAAGCGGAAAATTGGTTAAATTCAGCTCGGGAATAAAATCGTGTACGAGCTCAGGTATGGTGACGAGCTTGCCCTTATCGGCAGATTGCAACTCTGCCAGAAAGAAGCTGGGGGCTTCAAAGTCTTCGATGCCCAACGCAAGCGAGAGAATAACGGCGCCGGAACCCGTACCTACGGTAATGGTTCCTTCAGCGGCGACATTCAGCCCCTCTTCACTCAGCGAAAAGCCAAAGGAAAACGCGTCGATGGTTACGTTTTGAATGCCGAATGGATGAGTCCACGATCCGCTTCCCGTCAGCGTGATATCGGCGTCCAGGGACGGCTCGGGGCTATAGACAAGTGTGCCGTCGCCTTCCAGAGTAAGAACGTCGTTCTTGTCCGGACGGAAAGTAGCAATGATCGTCAACTGAATCTTGCTGTCGAGTTGCCACTCGAGCGAGAACTCCGTGAATTGGAAGGCGTTATTGGTGGCCGGCGCCTGTAGAGATGCCTTAAGAGTGGTTGCCGAGGGGTTGTTGACTGGGACATTTGCCAGGAGGTCGAGCTTAGTCCCGCTGGGAAAGAAAGACGCGAGATCCTTGATAGCGCCGGTTGTCGCCAGTTCCGCGATAAATGTGAGGCCGGGCTCGATTTTATCCGGTAGATAGGGAAAACCCGTGAACGCCGAGAGATCGGTAACCTCAACGGTAGAGAGGAAAACTCCGCCTTCGGTGAAAGTCAGGTTGCTTAAGGGAGACCAATGGGCGACAGGGTTCCACGTGCCTGTAACGATAAATCCGGCAAGAAAGCCCAGCGACTCCTGATACTGGACTCTGATAAGCCCTGTTCCTAAGGTTTGCTTTTCATAACTGGCTGTAGCCGAAATGTCGAGATCGAATGTCGACGCCCCGAAATCGACATCTAATGTGAGCTTCCCCGACGACAAGTCGAGCACATTGAACGGGGCGCTGTTCAAGTGGCTCGGCCATGCCTGCGAAATCGGAATATCGGACTGTATGGAGCCCGAAAGACTCATGGACGCGCCGGTGTTCTGGGTCGCGAAAATCAGTGTGACGTCAATCTCTGAAACTAGTGGCGCTGCATTTCCCTGGCCGCTGATCGTGACCTGGTTCTCGTTGCCGGAGAAACTAAAGTTCGCTCCATCAATGCCGACCGAACCGGAGAAAATCTCCGAAATCACTGTCCCGACGGCGGAACCAAACGCGCTTCCAACCGCCGAGCCGATGTTGATGGATTTGCCGTCGCTGGCCAGGTAAGGCTTCAGGGTTTCTTCAATGTTTACGCTCATGCCTGATTCCTCGTTTTGGGGCACTGGCTGTATTCGCGGACTCTTCCGACTACGCGGCCCGGTTTGTGGGACGTTGCCATATTCATGAGCTGGCTCAAATGAGTCAGCAACTTGGGACTGCCAAGGGCGGATACGATTCTCTTGCCCAGAACGGCCTTGAGGAAGTTGGCCTTGGCAAGAGACGCCTCCACTTCCGGAAATAGGCCGCCTTGAAACGGACTGAGCGTAAGATTCACCTCTGGGCTATCGCCTGAAAGGCGTGTAAATTCAACAACCGGTTCGCCCGCCTCGTCCTGCCGCACAGAGCCGGTTATCGTGAGCGTCGAAGTTGCAATATAGGCGCGAAACTCACCGTAAATCGGCAGACCTGTTGTCTCGCGCAACTTGATGCCGCGACGTACATCGTCCTCCTCCTTCTGAATTTCTGCGAGTACCGGAGCGAGATCCTCCCGGATCTTTTTCTTCCAGGCAGGCTCCGGAACTTTGGGCGCAGGCGAGGCTGATTGAAGAGCCAGCGGCCCATCTACTCTGGTCACAGGCGGAGTGGACGAACTGACGATGCCTAAAACGCTATTCACCGTTTGCGATTGTGTCGAGTGGGGCTGCGAATAATCGTGAAAATTCGAAGCGGCCGTTGCAGCGTCGTTATTCCCCTGGCAATTGCACACTGCGACCAGCATCAGCTGCATCGAGAACGCATGCGAATTATAGTCCGAATAGCCGGTGTTATCGGGCGTTCCGTTCACTGAGACAGTATTTCGATTAGCGCTCTGAGCAGCCGTGGAGGTTTGGGCGGCGTAATAGCTGGTGGTCTTTCCATTCGTTGGATAAGATTGCCACCGGCCACGAAACACATCGTTTGTGAAAGCCTTGCAGTAGGCTTCATTGTGATCGTAATATGACCCCAGCATGAACCGGCCGCTCTTGTTTTGCAAAAGCTCCGACTGGTAGCTCTTCGCCAGTGTAATATTGGCATCGTCGCCGGGAGCCGGCGCCCCCTGAATGTTCTTCAGAACGGAGCCGCCTAGCATCAGCGCCGATCCATTGGAACGCCCCCGGCGAACAATGTATTTGCCCGTATATTTCACTTCAGTAAACCGTATCTTGCCCTGAATGATGCCAGTCTGGGGATCGAAGCTGAGTCCTTCATTGACGGCCGAATCGAGTTGCGAGACCTCATTGTTTTGTAAGTCGATCGAAACTCCGCCCCATGGTGGGCGATTGAAAAGAACTACATCGCCAGTATTGGCAAACGGAAGCGAATCGAGCGGTTTGATCCAAGTGAGTCCGGATTTTAATCCCGTGCGAACGGACGTGGGAAGGTGATACGGCGTAGAACGATCCCACATCGAGTTCCACGCGGCTTCAACTGCGCTGTCAAGGGAATTCGGCATAATTTCCTATCGGATATCGCGCGCCGGAAGACAGACGCGGCAACAAAATATGAGAACGGGTGACGGCTCGAAGCCCAAAAAGCTTCCCGATCCGCATGGTCAGGTTACAAATTTATCTCGCCTACAGCGTCGCGTGACATCCGCGAGCCCCGGCAATAAACCGCAGGGCAACGAGACTACTCCCTAGCGAACGGATTCGACTTTATCACACCGTTCCACAAACGACAACAGGAAAGCCGTAATTCGATAGAGTGGAATGATCCGCAACGCATTTTCAGCCGGAGCGAACCATCAGTCGCTTAGCTCCGAGGCTGGAGCGATTGCACTTATTTGCACCGGTATGTTAATTTTTGTTGGCCGAGTCGTTGTCCTCGTGCTTTGATTTGTCTTTTCACCTTGTTCCATGAACGATCCTATCGAGCGAGCTAGAGACCTGATATGCGCGGATCTGGATCGATTTGAAGAGGAGTTGCTCCGAGTCC
Organism: Bryobacterales bacterium KBS 96; assembly: GCA_000381625.1. Classification (GTDB taxonomy): domain Bacteria; phylum Acidobacteriota; class Terriglobia; order Bryobacterales; family Bryobacteraceae; genus KBS-96. The sequence goes on along the minus strand of KB906767.1, from coordinate 581,550 downwards.
TAGAGCCGCAGAAGGAGTATCTGACGGATACGGAGTTTGAGCTCTATAAGAAGGGCAAGAAGCTTCGGCCTCTTTTCCTGCTGTTAAGCGCCAGGCTTTCCACTCCCACTCCGGTAGCGGAACTGCCCGATAAAGCGATTAGAGCCTCGGTGTCGCTGGAGATGCTGCACGTCGCCACGCTGATCCACGACGACATTGTCGACCTCGCTCCGACGCGCAGAGGCATGGGGACGGTCTTTTCAGAACGCGGAACGGAAATGGCGGTTCTGATAGGCGATTTACAGTTCATTCAAGCCGTCCGCTGTTTCGCGGAAGGCATCGACACCCAAGAAGACATGCAACTGGTGCGATTGGTGCTCGATGTCGGTTACCAGATTTGTTGCGGCGAACTTGATGAAATCATGACCGACCCGACGTGGGATACGCGGCGGTTGGAAGAGCGCTACTTCAAGACTATCGATCGCAAAACGGCCACCTTATTCGGCTTGGCGTGCGAATCGGGCGCGAGCCTTTGCGGGGCGGGGAAGACCGCGACGTTTTACATGAGCCGGTTCGGACGCCGATTCGGACGCGCGTTCCAGATTATGGACGATATCTTCGATTTGGTTCGTCCCGAAGCGCTCTCCGGCAAAGCGCAGGCCACGGATCTTGCCCAGGGCCGGTTATCACTCCCTATTATTTACGCGCTCGATGAATTGCCCAACGACCATGTCGTTCGCCGGATCATTCTGCGCCAACCTCACACGAGCGATGAATTGTATGAAGGAATTGAGGCTGTGGCATCATCCAACGGCTTGCTGCGATCCTATTCGAAGGCCCGCGAGATGGTTGCCGAGGGCCTGGAATTCCTGATGCAGTTTCCCGACGGCCCTTATCGCGAAGCGTTGGCCGACATGGCTCAACATATCGTGGACCGTGGATTTCTACAGCACGATTCCTAAAGCGCCAATAGCTGTTTTTCCGAATTCGGACTGTAGGAATCACCCGGGACCCGGGCGAGCATAGCCAGTTCGCCGGATTCATCTCCTCCGAGGCGGCGGAAAAGCTTCATCCAGCGCGTCTGTCCGCGTCCCCGAAGGGGCGGATGTCGTATCCGCCGGATGACTTCGAAGCCGCACTGTTCGAGTAGCCGGGTGAGAGACGCCTCGCTGAAGAATTGATAGTGTGCTACCGGATTGATCGCGTCCCAACGATTGCCGAAAATGCAAAACTGCAAGGATTCGATATCCGGTACGGCGACATATAGGATTGCGCGCCGATTCATTGCCTGGCGTACTCGGGTCAGTACCTTAGCGGGTTCCGCCAAGTGTTCCAGCACATGACTCATCACGGAAACATCGAAAGCTCCCCAAGGAAGCTCGGAATCGCTTAAGCAGACTCTTTTGATGCGCCGGCCAAATAGCGGAGCGAGATGCTCCATGCTGGTCGCGGAGCTATCCAGCCCATAGACCTGGAATGCGTAAGCCCGAGCCATTCTCATCAGGTAGCCACCGCCGAAGCCGATGTCCAGGAGACGGGGCCCCGGAGCGTGCTTTCGCAGCAGTCTGCATAGATATTCGGCTCCAAGCCTTTGGCTCTCGAGAAAAGGATCTTGAAAGTCGATTTCCAACTCGTCGGCAAGGCGCCGCTGAATATCCGCCCGGATTCGCGGATTTACAAAGACGTGTCCGCAGGTTTGGCAGCGATTCAGGGCGAAACCTTGTGCGCGGCAAAAGTATGAGAACTGTGCGACGCCGCATACCGGACAAGCTGCATCTTCAAGCGACTCTGGCCCCAAGCGCTCCACGAAGTCGTTTAGCGTCGAGTGCCAGAAGAGATCCAGCCGTGCGTCGCGCCTTTCCGGTTCGGGATCGCGCGGGCGCAGAAGGCCCAGGCGATGCGCTTCTTGTTGACTTTCAAATAGCTTCACAAGCGCAACGCTGCGTTCAGGCTCGGAAAGCGCATGCGCAAGTATTCCTAACTCCACTAAATCGGAGCCAATAGTCTTTTCAACGGCTTCGAGAGGATCTTGATCTCCCATCCTGTATATGGAAATGAGGTTTGGAATGCCTTGTGATTCGTCGCGTGCGTAACCCTGAACATCGTTCAGCTTTTGGGCCAGCGCGTAGTACGCGCAAAGAAACGGATAGAGAGGCGACAAAAACGACGGATCCAAAGCCGCGTACAGGATTCGCCAGTAATCGACATTCTTGAGCTGAATCAGGCGGTCGTAATACGCCGGTGTCCAGTTCTCTCGTCCGGTTTGCTCCAGCATCAATCCGATAAGGGCGCGGCGATTCGCCTCAATTACTTTCGACGCCCATTCGAGTGAAGTTTCACGGCTACTCGCCAGCAAATTGCCCATACTTTCGAAACACAGCAATAGCGCCGTAACAAAGGTCATTGCATCCGGATTTCCGCAGGCCTTTGATTCCAGGAGATCGGCAAGCAGTGTTGGGCGCAAACCGCGATATAAATAATGGCGATCTATAAGATCGTCGATAATCCTGCCGGCAAGGTAAAGCAGTGCACACGGCGCCAACCTTTGACGGAAACTAATTGGATCGGGACCGATCACGGCGGCGAAGTAAGGCAGATCGCCCAATACCCATTTCGTCCAAGCGACATAGTCCGCCGTTAGGTTTGCAATTTTATTACAAGCAGGATCTCCGCCGGATATTTCGTTTATGGAGTTGCTAAGTTGTTGAACTGCGCCATCGACTGTTTCATTGACTAGCTGACGGAACGAATCGAGGAATTCCCTGTGTTCTCGATGGAAGGCTTCCGAAGCAGTGCGGAGCTCGCCCAGTTGCCTCTCTAACTGTTCTTGAATATCAATGTCGATGGATCTCAGCAGAATCGGCCTCCGGTTTGCGCGTTGATACGGACAAGTGCCGAGATTGCGATCGCCATGGTTACGGCTGCCGATCCGACTTCCAGGTTCAGGAACGATTGGGAACCCCAGCGCTCAGATGCACTGAATAACGGAAGAAGATCCATCCCAATCTCAAAAAGCGACGACGGGTCGCAGCCCAGGTCTGCAAGTGCGCTAGCCGCAAGCGCATACTGCAGCGGCGTTCCAATTCCCGCGTTCGCTTGACACTGAGCTACTATTCGGGGAACGAGATGATTCGCGAGTTCCTGGCGGCCAGGCAAAGCTGCTTGCCTCCACGCGCGCGCGACTGAATATGCCACGGAAAGAAAGTTCAGAATCTGAGCCTCGTCCGGGATTGGCGTATCTTCGGACGTCAGCTTCGCAGCCAAAGCCGACGTCCGGTTATTGGTATCACGGCCCGCCAGAGCGAGGAAACGGAGGACATTTGCTTCTTCATGCAGGCTGAGTTGAGCATTCAGAAATCCGTCAAGAGCCGGAACGTGCCGGTTCTTCGCTCGCCGTTCTTCCGGATACGTGCGAAACATCGTTACTGCCGCGCAAGCTGTCGTCGCAGCGTCCGGTCCCAGGCCGCTTTCTCTGCCAAAGAGTTGCCACACTCCACTTTGTTCCTCGTGCCACGCTATAAACGTACGGAGCCGAAAACGCATTCCGGTTACCGTCGCCGTTATGAAGCGCCGTTCCTGGGAAGACAGTAGATCGGATAGACAGGTTTGATACAGCCGTGTATGCGGATCCAGATAGCCGAGCGCATCGTGTAGCAGGGTCGAAAGTAGAATACACGGGCAGTAGAAGGATGCCTCCAACGTCCGGAAACAGGGAAAATCACCGGTTTGCAATTGCTGCGATCGCAGATAGTCGATCGTACGGAGCAGAATTGGCCGCAATTCACCCGGCATACAACGTTTTCCATTTTGGTGATGAACTGCAAAACCCATCCAGATACTTCCGCAGATTGGAATTATGCCAGTCCTGAAAACGATTTTGCAAATGGAGTAACAGACCGGATTCGGAATGGATATCGGCATCGTCGTGAAGTTCAGGCCAAGGGCCAATCAGGTGCTCGTAGACTTTGTCGTTGAGCATCGCATCGAAACAGCCTGGCCAGTTCCTCAGTTCAGCGGCCAACCGACAGTACGCCTTATGGCATTCAGTCCATTCGCTACGAATGCGCGCTAAGCTCTGGTCTACAGAAAAGAGGGCTCCGGCCAGCCGAGCCGACGTCTGGCGGAGGCTTTGGCACTCCAATCGTGCGCGTTGAAAAGTACGGCTGTTCGGCAAATCTAACGCCGTAAGCTCGCGAATCAGTTGCCGCATAGACAAAGCAACGTCCGGAATTGGATCTCCCATTCTGAAATAGAAATTGTTGGCGTCGGGAACACGCCAGTTCTCAACGCCATCCCGCGCAACGATCATCGCAGGTACTCCGAGTACCGGCGCGGCATGTGCCAGAAAAGAATCCGCGGCAATCACCATATCGACTTGTTCAAGACAATCGAATAGCTCGGCAAGAGATGTGGTCCTTCCGTAATGGGTCACTTCGAATAAGGCTCCTGGCGGCGCGCTGGCGGCCGCCACTCTTGCCAGTTCTATCGCGAACGCCTCGGTCGCCTGGTTCGATCCCGTTTCTATTCGAAACAGAACAGGAGCGTCCGCATCAACGGGAAGGATGGATGAAAGCAAGCTTCCCCAATAACGCTGTGATGCATTGAACTTGGATGTGAACGGGCTGACAAGAACAACAAAATCGTTACGGTTTGGCCTTGTCTCCGGCCTAAGCGTCGATTGCGGATCGCTTCGCATATCCGGCGCGCCGAGCCAAGTCATTATGTAGTTGACGCAATCGTAGAAATTCTGGAAGTACGGATCGCAAGCAGGCATGCGATTCAGGCGCGAGCGGCCTCTGTCGAGAGCGGTAGCCGATCGTATTCCCATTGATATTTCCGCGTATCGATTCACCGAATCCTCGCGGGAAATTGCCGGCCAGAGGCCGGGATTCTCAAAGTCAACCATCATCACAAGATCCCAGCCGCCCTCGCCGCCGCCAGTTCGAATCTGTTCAATGAATTCCCGGCCGGAGTGATATGTTTTGACGCGTGCTATGCGGGGGGCGCGGTTCCAAAGTCCTTCGTAGCCGGTTAACACCGTAACCTCCGACCCTAAGCCGTGCAGGCAGGAGGGGATCTGAGAACAGATAATTTCATCTCCGATGCCAATGCCCGGTCCGAACGCGAGCAATGTTTTCCTTGCGTCTCTTAGGAAATTCGGGCCTGGCGGAGAGGATGAGCAGACAAGATCGCGCGGAACCGCGGCGGGAACCAGCGTTCGAAGATCCTCTTCGGCTACTGACGCCAATTGGACAAGGTTGGCTTCCGTCAATGCATTCAGCACCGCGCAAATCCGATTGAGAGCGGGAAGGGAGCGGTTCTCGAATACACTTGCGAGGCTTTTGAAGCCTGCCAGGCGTTTGCTGAGAAATTGCGAGTTACTCGTGCTTACTGGCCTTCGGCTTAAGTAGAAGAGGTACCGGCGTAAGAACGTCAGGGGCAGCTCCAAATCCGGATCGATCCGGCTGACTCGCCTGTTTGCACTCACTTCGTTACCCGAGGAATCTTTGCAATTGAGGAAATCCGCCACTCTCCTCGCGAAGTTTTGCGGAACACAAATAGGCGGCTAATTAGCTGGCTGGAGCGCTGTGCGTGGCCGCCAAAATCTACTTGGATTGTGGCCGGAATCAAAACACCCGCCGGATGAAACACGGGGTCCGGCACTTCTGTCGTCGAAATTTGAACGTCCGCGCCGCGCCAGTTATCGACGAGTCTTTCCAATGCGAGTTGCAAACGCCCCCGGTCGACCTCGCCGCCGTTCTCGACTAAATGGTAGTCTTCGGAAATGCATGCCATGGCAGCCGGAACGTCGCACGATTGGAGTGCCCGTAGAAACCGGAAGAGACAGTCGACCGCAGATTCAGCGGCTTCGATATCCCAAGGCTCGAAGGAGGCAACCAGCGGGCGAATGATTTCCGCATCGCCGGCATACAGCGGTGCGCGGCGTGTGTCGCCGGCTGGAAACTGTGCTCCGCCGGGGGTTCCGAAATAGCGGTCCCATAATCCGTTTGAGCCGTCGACGCCGTCGATTTCCTCCGCTTCGGGCAGCCATGAGATCAGCAGATCCGTTACGCTCGAAAGCAAGGGATGCTGATTGACTGCCGAACGTATGTCCTCGTCCATAGCGCCAATTTCGCCATCTCCCTCGTTCATCCCGTCGTTCGCCCATGACTCGCTCGAAAAAGAGTGGCGCAGGTCTCGACGAACGGGCAAATCTCTCTCTTTCATGGGAAGGAAGAATCAGAGTCTATCAGATTGACTTGCCTTAAATAGCGCCTTACAATCGGCCCCAGTGATCATACCGGAACCACGTGAGCGCCCAATCGGACAACGGACACTCTATCTATTGGGCATATCGTTCCTTGCGGTTTGGAAGGTGCTTCATTTGCCGGTTTCGATCTGGTGGGCCCCGGTTCGCAGCATTTTGACGAACTGGACATGGGGCATGTATGGCGTCGTGATCCGTTCGTGGGTGACCCGTGCCTATATCGATCAGCCGTGCGTGTATAAACGGCCATTCGATTTTTTTCCCAAAGCGGAAGTAGATCCCAAGTACCGGTTATCGGTGGAGGAGATCCGCTCGTTTCACGAGAACGGATATATTGGGCCGTTCGATGCTTTCTCGGAATCGGATGTGAAGTCGCTCATCCGGGTGCTGACTTGGAAACGAAGAATGCTGTCCGAGAACTTCCACATTATGACGGATCGCGATTTGCACCTGGAGTCGCTTCATATGATGGAGTTCATGCGGAGCCCCGCAATCCTCGAACGAGCGGCCCAGATCCTCGGTTCAAATCTCTTGTGCTGGCGCTCGCAGTTATTCTTCAAGCCGCCAGGTGGCCGCGAAATTCAGTGGCATCAGGCAAGTACTTACATGCTGGAGGATTATCTTCAACCCGCGCTGGTTCCGCCGGATCGAAACGAACTGTTCCAACTGACCGTTTGGGTCGCGCTGTCCTCCGTAAACCTCGAAAATGGATGCCTTCAATTTATTCCGGGTACTCATGAACGGATCAGAACGATTCAATTCGGTGGTCCGGATGGTTTTTACAAAGTGAATTTCCAACTGGAATTCGACCACAACCCAGCGAAAGTGTTCAATGCTGAAATGAAGGCCGGTCAGTTTATTATCTTTTCCGAACGCGTCATCCATGGCTCCGGGCCAAACCGCAGTTCAGAAATGCGCCACGCCTTTAACTATCGCCTTGTGCCGACGAACGTTCGCATCTATCCGGGGCAATCGCATCATAACGCCATGCACATGGGGCAAAGTTATTCGCTTGAAAATTGGGGCGCTGTGCTGCTGCGCGGAACCGATGAGTTTCACCATAACCGTCTGGCGACGCTGGCTCGTTTTGACGGCCAGTCGCTTGCCATCAAACCGACCGGGTAGGCCGTGCGACTGCTTCTGTTGACTTCAGACTATCCTCCCGCAACGTGGTCGGGAATAGGCGTCGCGGTGGCGAATCAAGCTGACGCGCTAGCACGCTTGGGACGCGACGTCCATGTTTTATGCCCGGCGGCATTTGCGGATAGCTCCGCGAATCGCGTGGGCGTTCAACTGCATTGCCTCGACCGGCATCTGTTCCCGTTGCAACCGCGCGCTGGAGATGTGATTCACCTTCACAGCCTCGGCCTTGCAAATCTGGCCCTTGAACTGAATTCCCGGTTCAACTTGCGATTGCTCTATACGGCTCATTCGATTGTCCGCGAGGAGTTGGCTCCTGGTACGGACAGGGAAGTGTGGTCGAATTTGCAACGGCTGCTCTTTCAGAAGGCGAGCCATGTCTTCTTTCTGTGCAGCGAAGAGCGTTGGCTAGGAATGCGGGTTTGTCCCAGTGTGAAACAAAAATCGAGCGTTCTTCCGCACGGGATTGCCACTTGTGACGATGTGGACTGCCAGGCATCCCCGAACGGACCGCTCGTTTTTGCCGGGCGATTTTGCCATTCGAAAGGCATTGATGTATTTATAGAAACGGCCCGTGAGTTGTTACGACGTAACGGGAAATTACGGTTCGCGATTGCCGGAGGTCACGGAGACGAGCCCGAAACCGCAGCCCTACGGGCTTTCGCGTCGCAGTTTCCCGAAAATTGCCGGATTTACGGTTGGGTGCCGCGTGCGGCCCTTGATAACTTATTTGCCCGAGCGTCATTAGTCCTGATTCCGAGCAGATACGAACCATTTGGAATGGTGGCGCTGGAGGCGTTGAGAATGGGCGCGCCTGTTCTCGCAGCCTCAACCGGAGGACTAGCGGAAATCGTATCGGCTCAATCGGGAGCAACCCTGATCTCCGGTTACAATCCGGTCGAATGGGCAGATCAGTGCGAGGCATTGCTCTCCTCTCAAATGAACACCCCACAACTCCGGCGGCAGCGGACAAGGTACATTGCGGCTCGGTACGATGTACTCCGGCATGCAAAAACTCTCTTGAGATATACTGAGCCGCGATCTGCCGCTACATGCCCCATACCCTAAGAAACAAGGCCGTGCTCATCACGGGCGGGTCGCGCGGAATTGGGCGCGCCACAGCACTCCGCCTCGCGCTCGATGCCCCTTCACACATTGGAATCGGTTACTGTCGGGACGAAGCCGCGGCCAATCGCACCGTTGCCGACGTGGAAGCGCTTGGCATCGCTTGCTCGGCGTTCCGGGCCGACGTCGGCAAAGAAGAGAGTCTCCGGGAGTTGTTCGACGCCGCGGCCAACCGGCTGGGCGGATTGGATATTTTCATCAGCAATGCCGCTCGGGGCGCCTTTCAGCCTCTTGCAACGATGAACGTTCGCACCTGGCAAAAAATGATCGACCTCAACGCGCGGGCATTCTTGCTCGGCTCGCAACTAGCGGCGAAATTCATGTCAAACGGAGGCCGCATCGTCGGCATTTCCAGCCTGGGCAGCCGTTTTTGCGCACCCGGCTACGGCGGTCTTGGCGCCGCCAAGGCCATGATCGAATCGATGGCGCGTTACTTAGCCGTCGAGTTTGCGCCTTCCAATATCAATGTGAACGTAGTCTGCGGCGGTTTCGTCGATACTCCCAGCACGCGTTTGTTGCCGAATTTTGAAGTTCTCGCCCGCGACATTGCCGAGCGGACGCCCGCTGGCCGCGTTGCCACGCCCGGCGATTTAGCGGGAGTGATCGCGTTTTTGTGTTCACCGGAATCCGATTGGATCAGAGGGCAAACGCTAATTGTGGACGGCGGCTACTCCCTGAGTCTGTAGACATGAGTGAGCCGGCAACTCTACAGTCTCTGGCACTCTCCCTGAAGAACTGGGGATCGAGGCGTGCTGTGGGACTACGCTCCGACTATGGCGTCCGATGGTGGAGTTACAAGCGCCTGTACGACAATGCCTGCCGCGCGGCGGCGATGCTTCGGGATCGTGAACTTCTGCCCGGTTCCCGCGTCGTTATCTGGGCCGCGAATTGTCCGGAGTGGCTGGCCTTCTTGTTCGGCGCCTCTATATGCGGATTGATCGTGGCCCCTGCCGACGCCGATTGGCCCGCTTCCCAAGTCGCAGAATTTGCCAAGAAATGTAACGCTTCACTTCTGATTTGCGGCTCGAATCGGGACGCAGCGTCCATTCCGATTCAGCGCGAATATCTGTTCAGTTTCGATTCCGAGGCCCCCTTGCGGCCGTGGAACGAGCTTGTCGTTCCAATTTCAGATTCCGACCCCGCGGCCATCCTATATACGTCCGGAAGCTCTAGCGAACCGCGAGGGGTCGTTCTCACACATGCCAATCTGATGTTTCAGGCCACGCGATTCTCCTATTGGAAACGCGTCACGCGATACATTCCAGTACGGCTGCTCGCGCTCTCGCCTCTCAGCCACATTCAGGGCTTGCTGTTGAGCGGCATTGTTCCACTCTCGCTAGGGCTGACTGTAATTCACTCCCAATCCGTTGCTCCGCGGCATCTTATCCGAACCATACGCTCCGGCGGCGTGCTCGCACTGTCCACTGTTCCAAGAGTGCTGGGCCTGCTCGAAGCCGCGCTCATGAGCAATGCCGGGCCTCAAACATTCGGCCCATTGCAACGCCTGGTGCGTCTACGCCGCTTACTTGGCTGGCGCTTTCTGATTCTATTGATCGGAGGAGCGACGCTGCCGAAGTCGCGCGAGAAGTTCTGGAGGAGAGCGGGCTGTTTTCTCGTGCAAGGCTACGGCTCCACCGAAACCGCGGCATTCGTCACGGTGAACCGACCGTTTGTTGGGCGGTTCGGGTCCATTGGCAAGCCGGTTCACGGCGGAGCCATAAGGATTTCCGAAGATGGCGAGATTCTTGTTCGCGGCAGGCATTTGGCCGCCGGATATTACAACAACGGCGACATCCAGCCGCTCGAACTAACCGAGGATGGCTATTTCCGCACTGGAGATCTTGCCGCAAAGGATCGTCGAAACCGGTTCTTCTTTCTCGGCCGCAAGCGCGATCTGATTGTCACCGGTGAAGGCCACAATGTGAATCCGCGCATCGTGGAAGCCGCGCTCGGAGAGGCGCCCGGCACACGTGACTCGGTGGTCTTCGGCCTTAATCGGAACGGATTCGAGGAAGTCCATGCCGTTCTGCTCATGCGCGATGGAAAATCTCCGGCCGCTGCCGTGCGGCAGGCCAACCAGAGGCTGCTTCCGTTCCAGCGGATAAGCGGCTGGACGATTTGGCCGAACGCGGATTTCCCGCGCTTGGTGCTGGGAAAGATTGATCGCAAGAGAGTGGTTGCACTTGCGACGGATTCCAGCGCCGAGCCGCAGAATCTCAGAACCGAAATGGGGCCGGTCACGCTCGACGCAATCCGCTCCGAGCCGAACCGGCATCGCAGAATTGAGCAACTGGCTCGCTACATCGCTACGGGCCGGGAGATGCCCACGCCGCAAACAACGGAACTGATGCGCGATTTTGGTTTGGGATCGCTAGATGTTCTGCAACTGCTGTTGCGTCTGGAAACGGAATACAATCTCGCTCTCCCCGCGTCGAAGTCGGTAGAGGACGTTAGCATCGCGGATCTGCGATGCTCAGCGCAAGCTGATAGAAACGACGCTATGCTCGACGGCGTTGCCGCGGCGAAATGGCATCACTGGATTGGCTGGAACCCATTGCGCCGCTTGTCTCGTGGCCTGCTCGCGCGCCCATATGTAAAATTGCGCATACGCGTACAGGCTGTCAATCGAGATTTGCTCCTTTGCCTGAAGCCGCCAGTCATCCTGGCCATCCAGGAGATGCCGCGCCGCCATTTCATGGACTATCTCGCGATCTATAGCAGCATCCCGGCACGCATATCGAAAAAGCTATTCTTCGGAGCCTCGCTACTTGGATCGGACAGGCGCGAGGCGCTCTGGGGTGGACCGCGCATCAGTCCCGCGACATTCACGCAATTATTCTTCCCGTACACTCCGCTGCCGCGCTTTGGTCAGACCAGGCAAGGGCTTCTTCAGTCCTGTGATTGGATCGACCGAGGTTATAGCCCCATTCTCACCTGGCGTCCGGGAGCCGCGCTCATCGCGGCGCAAACGCACACCCAGGTCGTTCCGGTTCATTTAAGCTCCAGCTTTTTCGATCTTCAAAAACCGGGCAAGCCGGAAATAACGGTGTCCTTTGGGCGGCCAATCATCATTCCCACGGATGCTCATCCGTTTCTGCTCTACCATGTTGTCGAAAGCAGACTTAAAGAATTGCAAACGAACGGCGGAAACTGAACAATCGCCATGAATCCCATTCTTGTCGATCCAGGGCGCGCGCTTCGGAATGTTTGGAGATCTTTGCGGCGAAGAACAAATTCGCGTTGCGAACACAACGTGCTTGGAATATCTTCAACCGGACATGGAGCAAGCTTTGCTCTCGTTTCTTCGGTCCACGGCATTCGTGCCCTGAATCTGGACCGCTTTATCAGGAAGAAGTACGCCATTCTACTGTCGCAGGCTGAGTGCGACGAGATTCGCGAGCGCAAAACGGAATTCGGCAAGATGACTGCCTTTCTGCTCTCAGACTGCTTTCGGCGTTTTCCGCCGACGAGCGTGTTTGAGACAACCTGGCGATCATTCCTCGATGCCCTTTTAAGGGGCACGACGCTGAGCGCCGCGGACATCGATCTAGTTGTCGCGAGCGAATCTCATTTCGCCGTAAATCGTTTTCAACTCGGACGAAAATTGAGCCGCTTTTTCCCGAATGCCGAAATCGTTACGGACATCGAGCATCACGCAATTCACCGGTATCAGGCGTTCTTCTCGAGCCCCTTCGAGGAAGCAGCCGTCCTCACAATCGACAACTCCGGAGAGCCGCTGGATCGACTGGGAGGCTCACCGCTCGCGATAACTCTCTCGTCTGCCCGTGCTTCCGAGTTCGCTATGCATCGAGAACATACCTTTCCGGAATCGAGTCCCGGACTTCTCTATCACCGGTTCACAACCTATCTCGGCTTTCGTTCCGGCGAGGAAGGCAAAACAATGGGCCTTTCTTCTTACGGGCAGGATTCTTGCTATCGCGCGCTTTCGCCGTACCTCGAACTGCGCGATGACGGTTCGTTCCGGTTCCTTGGGCGCAAAGAATTGCAGGCCGCGTTATCCGAGTTCGGCGCGAAGCCCAGGCTCCCGGGCACGCCCGTATTACCGATTCATGCCGATGTGGCCAAGGCCGGTCAAATGTTGCTCGACGATACCGTGACGAACTCGGTGACGGCTCTTGCGCAATTTAGCCCCTCGCGGCAGCTTTGCCTTGCGGGAGGCGTCGCGTTGAACAGTGTTTCCAACGAACGCGCTTTTCGGCGATCACGTTTTGAAGACCTCTACGTGATGCCTAATGCGGGCGATTGCGGCCAGGCGTTGGGCTGCGCGGTCTACGGCGCGCATGTCCTCAGGGGCGATCCAAAATCCCGTTCGCTTCGGTCCGATGCGCTAGGCCCCCCATATGCCGATGATGAAATTGTCGCGGCTCTACGGAAAGCTAACTTGGAGCCGGTGCTCGTCTCCGATATTGCGGCAAACGTGGCCGAATTGATCGCCGCCGGATTGATCGTGGGATGGTTTCAGGGTGGCTCCGAATATGGTCCCCGCGCACTCGGGCGCCGTAGCATTCTCGCCGATGCTCGGCCTGCATCCATGAAAGACTATCTCAATTGCCATGTGAAGCACCGGGAAAGCTTTCGGCCATACGCTCCGGCTGTGCTTGAAGAGAAATCGGCGGACTGGTTCGAGTTAAAAGGCGCGAGCCCGTACATGCTGCGGGTTGTGGACGTGCGTCCGGAGAAGAGGCCGGTTCTCGCGGCTGTCACGCACGTTGATGGCACCGCCCGTGTCCAAACTGTCAGTCAGGATGAAAATCCACTATTTTACGATCTGATTCAGAAGTTCGAAGATCGGACGGGAGTTCCGGTTGTTTTGAATACATCGTTCAACCGTGCGGGAGAACCGGTCGTCGAGAGCCCCGCCGATGCAATTGACTGTTTCCTTGCGACTCGGATCGATGCGCTGGCAATCCACAATTTTCTGATTAGAAAATCCGCCTGAGCCTCGCAGCGCCGGTTGTCTCGATCTCGATAAGGAACTGCATTGAGCAGGTGGGCTCCGGCAGTCGTGCAAAGCTCGCGTACTGACGTGCGTGCGGCTCTGATTGTTGTATCCCGCGACCGGCCTATGATACGTTCGATCTTACGTTCAGGCTTCCTAACGATGCGATGGCGTCTTCTCGAGAGGATCACTGCATTTACCCCAGGCAAAAGCGCCGAGGGATATGCAACCACCAATTTCCCCGACGAGCTGTTTCAAGATCATTTCCCGAGCTTTCCGGTAACGCCCGGCATTCTCCTCGTTGAAATCTCCGCGCAATTAGCTGGAAGGCTCGTGGAAGTAACCGGCGCCCAGATGCACTCCAATCTGGTGTTTCCGGTGCTGACTATGATTTCCGAGGCTAAATTCAGGCAATTTGTTCCGCCTCATAGCCGGTTGCATATCGCCGCCCAACTCGACCAGATTCGCCACGAATCCGCTATCTGTAGCGCCACCGTAACGTATAACGGCGTCCGCCACGCGAGTATGCGCCTGATGTTTGCATTCGATCCGGACGGAAATCGCGATAGCCGCCAGACCGCCGAGTTAGAACGGTTTGAACGCGCCGAATTCCTGCGTCTTGGCCTCGTTGGATTTCCACCCGACCCAGTGCTAGTTGCCGAACCTGTGTCTACCTGAACCGCGGCCCGAAGTGACATCTCCCCAGGATCTCCGCATCTGCATCATCGGGGCCGGTCCATCCGGCCTCGCGACGGCGAAGAATCTGCTACAGGCGGGATTTCGCAATTTCACGGTTTTTGAAAAGAACGATCGTGTCGGAGGAAATTGGATTTACTCGACACGCTCCGGCCATTCGAGCGTGTACGAATCCGTGAGGTCGATCAGTTCGAAAACTCTCTCCCAACTTGAGGATTTTGCCTTTCCGGCGTACTATCCATCGTATCCTTCGCAAAGCCTGCTGCTGAAGTATTTCGAAAGCTACGCCGCCCGCTTCGGATTGTTCAATCACATCCAGTTCGGCGCTGAAGTGCAGCGCGCGGAAAAGGCTGGCGGCCAGCGCTGGATCGTCACGCTGCACGATGGCAGCACGCAAGAGTTTCATGCGCTGTTCGTCTGCAATGGACACCATTGGAGCCCTCGGATGCCGGTAATCCCGGGCACGTTCACCGGGCGCTTTTTGCATTCACATGATTTTAAGAGCCCTCATATTTTTGGAAAAGATCGCGTGCTCGTGGTTGGGGGAGGGAATTCGGCAGCGGATATCGCCGGACAGGTTGCGCGTGCAACTGGAACCTGCTCCATGAGCTTACGGCGCGGCTATCACGTGCTTCCACGGTTCATCTTCGGCATTCCCTCTGACGTATGGTACGCGCGCCTTGCCTGGTTGCCGGGACCGGTCCTCAAGTTGGCGGGCGGTCGCTTGACTCGGTTGGCGGTCGCGGCATATACGCGGCAAGGTTTGCCCAAACCGGACCATCCGCTACTCGCTTGTCATCCTCTCATCAATTCCGAACTGCTCTATTACATTCGAAAACGCCGCATTCAAACGCTGCCTGGGGTCGTGCGCTTCGATGGCAACCGGGTTTGGTTTAACAACGGAAGTTCCGGTGAATTCGATACGGTTATCGCCTGCACCGGTTACGCTGTCCGCTTTCCGTTTTTCAATCGCAATTTCATTAATTACGAAGATGGTGTCCCGATGTTGTATCTGCGCATGTTCCATCCTGAACATCGTGATTTGTTCTTCATCGGCCTCGTTCAGCCAAACGGCAGCATCTGGCCGCTAGCGGACTTGCAGGCGAAACTGGCTGCGAATTACTTGCTTGGCAGCTACCAATTGCCGGACGATTTGGAACAACGCTGCTCCGCGGAGGCGGACAGCATTCGGCGCTCTTTTGTCCGAACGCCGCGTCACAATCTGGAGGTGCACTATCACGAGTTCCGGCGTTTGTTGCTGAACCAGATACCGGCATCTGCTCCGGCCTGGAACGGCGATAGGGGCCGCAATGTTTCCTGACTGGCACGCATGAATGTTCTGGTGACAGGCTCTTCCGGTTTTCTCGGGCAACCTCTGGCGAGAGCGCTGTCGAACGATCCACGCTTTGAGTCGGTCATAGGCGTCGATGTGCGAAACTCACCGGCGACACCGGCTAGAGCCGTGTTTGTCGCTGCCGATGTGCGCCATTCGCTTACGGAGATTGTCAGCCGGCATCGGATCG
The DNA here is from genome assembly GCA_000381625.1 of Bryobacterales bacterium KBS 96. Taxonomy (GTDB): domain Bacteria; phylum Acidobacteriota; class Terriglobia; order Bryobacterales; family Bryobacteraceae; genus KBS-96. Next base: position 565,859 of record KB906767.1, on the reverse strand, counting down.
ACTCCGTGGTTCACGCGGCATTTGTTGTTCGCCCGATCCGCGATGCAAATCTGATGGAGGACATCAACGTCAACGGAAGCAAGATGGTTTTTGAATCGTGCAAGGCTGCCGGCGTAAAGCATCTGTTGCATCTGAGTTCCGCGACAGTTTACGGTTTTCACGCCGATAATCCCGCGCGTCTCTCTGAAGATCATCCCGTTAAAACCAATCTGGAATTTATCTATGGAATGCACAAGCGGCAGATCGAACACATGCTCGCGGAATATGCCGCAACCGCCAGTTTGCCCGCTATTACCGTGCTTCGCCCTAGCTTCCTCATCGGGCCATCTTGTAACAATCTCCTGTTGGATTACCTTTGTAATCGCTTGGTGTTCATGCCTTCGCGCACGGCGCCTTTGCAATTCACTCATATCGACGATATCGTCGAAATCATTCGCTTGCTGCTGTTGAAAAGAATTCCGGGAGTTTTCAACGTCGGCGCGGATGGCGCGCTAAGCATCGATGAGATGTGCCTGAAACTCCAAAGGCGGCCGGTCCGCGTCCCGTACGCCGCGCTTCACGCGTTGGATCGGCTGGCATGGCGGTGTCGGGCGCCCGTCGCCCCTGCGCCGGCGTGGACGCTGCAGTTGCTCCGCCATTCTTGGGTTGTGAGCAGCGACCGCCTGAAGCGGGAAACCGGCTACGCCTTCCGCTACACTAGTCGCTCTGCGTTCGAGGAATACGCCGATCGTGCTCTGTGGAGCCGTGGCGTCACGGAGTAACCGCTTCGGCCGCCGCGGCCGGATCGAGCCGTTGAATCCGCACCTTCGCTATTCGATTCCGATCCATTTCCAAAATAGTAAATCGCCGCCCCCCATGTTCCATCGAGGCCCCTATTTTCGGAATGTAACCGAAATGCGTCAGCAAAAATCCGGCCAGCGTTTCAAATCCGGCATCGGCCGGAAGAACGATGTTATAGCGCGTCTCCAGGTCGCGGATCGTCGTGCTGCCTTCGAGCTCCAGCACCGTTTCGTTTAACAGTTCGGGCCGCTTCACGTCGTGCTCATCTCCGATGTCTCCAAATACCTGTTCGAGCACGTCCTCTAGCGTCACCAGACCGACTATCGTGCCGAATTCGTCCACAACCAACGCCATATGGGTGTGACTGGTTCGGAATTCGTCGATCAATTGATTCAGCGGCTTCGTCTCCGGCACGACGAGCGGCTTCCGCAGGAATTTTCGAAGGCGGAATGGCCGGGTAGCTTGCCGTTTTTCGTGCGCGAAGCGCCGCTCTTCCCATACGCGCATCAAGTCTTTGTAGTGAACGATGCCGACGATGCGTTCTGGCCGGTCCTCGTAAACCGGCACGCGCGTGTATTTGTGCTCCGCCATTACGCTCAGCACCTGATCCAGTTGCGAAGAAACGGGTAGTGAAACGACATTATGGCGAGGAACCATGATCTCCCGCGCCGAGTACTTCGACAGTTCGATCAGCCGCTGAATCGCGTCTTGTTCGAATTGCGCGAGGTGCCCCGCACGGCGGCTGGTCTGAATTACGTACTTCAACTCCTCCGCGGAATGGCCGCCGCGGGCGTCCGATCCGCTCGAAAGTCCAAGCAATCTCAGAATCAGCGAAGTCGTCTTTTCAATAACAACTACGAAGGGGGAGGAAAGCCGGTAGAAGACGAGCAGGGGTGGCGCCGTCAACACGGCAACCCGCGCCGCTTTTTCGATCGCGAGATTCTTAGGCACTACTTCGCCCAGAACGACGTGGGCGTAGCTGATCGCCAAAAATGCCACAGTGAAAGCCACGATGTGCGCAAACAACGGCGAAATCTGCAAATGTGCCGGTTCGAGGACGTCCATCAGAAGCCGGTAGAGCGTGTCTTCACCCGCCCAGCCCAAACCGAGGCTCGCAAGCGTCACTCCGACCTGAGTCACCGAGAGTAGCCGGCTCGGCCGCGCCAGCAGACTTAAGGCCGCCTGCGCCCCAGCCACTCCACGTTCGGCCAATGCCCTCAGGCTCGATTGGCGAACTGACACGAGCGACACTTCCGCCGCGGCGAAGAATCCGTTTGCCGCCAGGATCAATGCGAGAACGATGAAGCGATAGCCCATCCCGGTCAACTCGCGTTACGGTGTCGCTGATTGCATACCATCACTGTGAGCATAGCGATTCTCACATCCGGCTTTCTAAACCGCGGCCAGTCGCTATGCTGTGGAAGAACAATCAAATGCCGCCTCCGTTTATTTTTCAGACGCGTATTCGTTTCATTGATACCGATGCTAGCGGCCGGATTCATTACACGGCGATGTTCCGTTACTTCGAATCGGCGGAGATCGAATTCTTGCGCACCCTGGGAATCAACTACGATCCTAAACGCTCGATCAACTTCCCGCGTGTTCATGTGGAATGCGATTTCAAAATGGCGATGGAGCATGACGATCTAATCGAGATTGAAGTGCGCGTGGCGCATATCGGCAATTCGTCCGTACGTTTCGAATTCAGGACTTTAAAAGCCGCACAACTTGCCGCAACCGGAATTGTCGTCGTTGTGTGCATGGATCGGGATACGCAACGCTCCATTTCGATTCCAGTGGAAATTCGCCAAAAATTGGCGCTGGCGTTATCGCCGGATGGTCCACGGTGATCAGCTTCACGCGACGCCGCGTTCTTAACGCCGCGCCGGAATCGGCCCGCTTGCGTTGGTTCCTGATTTCGTTTTTCCTGCTTTCCTCGTCGCTGAATTACCTGGACCGCCTGCTGCTTGCTTCGCTGGCGCCCGTGCTGAAGACAGAGTTCCATTTGAACGACCTCGGATACGGAAATCTCGTAGCCGTATTCGCAATCACATATGCTCTCTGTTCTCCGGTCATCGGCTGGCTAATGGATCGCGTGGGTCTCACTCCAGTCACAAGCATTGCCGTCGCCATCTGGTCCATGGCGGGTGTCGCCACCGGCTTTGCCCAGTCGTTTGCGCAATTGTTCTGGTGCCGGTTAGGTCTGGGAGTTGGGGAAGCGGGCGGCATCCCGGGCACGGGCAAAGCGTACGGCACTTACCTGCTGCCTAAAGAACGCGCTCTCGGCGCCGGCGTCGGCCAACTCGGCATCAGCGTGGGCTCGCTTGTGGCTCCTCTGCTGGCTGCCTGGGCCTTGCGGCGTGGCCACTGGCAATGGGCGTTTCTTGTCGCCGGCTGTTGCGGTTTCGTTTGGATCGCGGGGTGGTGGCTTCTCGATTGGCGCTTTCCCGTGCGACCGGTGACAGATAAAAGCTCTTCCGGATCCAGGAGCGTGCTGAACGATGTCCGTTTCTGGCGTCTGGTAGTGGCGAATTTCCTTGCCATGGCCGGCTATACGCTATGGACGTATTGGACTACGCTCTATCTGGTCAGCCGTTTTCACCTCACCGCCGAACACGCAAATCGGGCGTTCGCCTGGGCGCCACCGCTTGGCGGCACTGCCGGCGCGCTCCTTGGCGGCTATTTATCCATGCGCTGGATTGGGCGCGGTGCGCGCGAAGTCCCCGCGCGGTTGCGCGTCTGCCTCGTCATGGGATTACTTGCTCTCGAGACGATCGCTGTTCCTTTTCTGCCCAGCCCCGGATTGGCCGCTGCCGGAATCGCTCTGAGCTATTTCTTTATCGCCGCGGGAAGCACGAACCTTTACACGCTGCCGGTGGATATCTACGGCGCGCAGCGCGCCGCATTTGCCGTATCTGGCCTGGTGGCCTCGTATGGAGCCACGACCTTTGTATTCAATCCACTGTTCGGTTGGACCATTGGACGGTTCCATACGTATTTACCGGCGTGCGTACTTGCCGGGTGCTTGCCGCTGGCGGGGTATTCGATCATTGCCGGCCTCGATCGCGGTAAACCGACTGAAATAGGTGAATGACACCTTTCGCTTACTCGACACTTTCTGAGCTGCGAACGCCTCGTCTGGACGAGTCGGCGGTGGTCGAAGCGAGCCGAACGATTTCGCGTGAATATTGGGTAAGTCATTCAATCTAACTTTCGATCTAACTTTGGCTTTCGACGCTTCTTCCAGTACCAGACGGCTACCACGATCACACAAAGAATGATGGTGACCAGCATCATCTCGCGGTGCAGGTGCTCGAACACAACCTCCCACTGATCGCCGAGAAAATACCCCAAGGACAGGAATGAGGTCACCCACAGTGCGGCGCCGGGGTACGCGAACAAAGCGAACGACCGGAAGTTCATTTCGGACATGCCGGCCACTAGCGCCGTGAAGTGCCGGATTCCGGGAAGAAAGTAGCCAATTGTGAGAAGCCAGTGGCCGATCCTGTCGAACCAGCGCTGAATCTGATGCAGCCGCTCGTCCGTGAGATGAACATAGCGCCCGTACCGGTGGACAAAACGGTATCCCAATACACGTCCAATCATGTAGCTGAACGTAATGCCGCACATGCTGCCGGACAGCGCGGTCAGCCAAGTGAGCGCCGGATGCATTTTGCCGCGTGAGACGAGATATCCGAAAAAGACCAGCAGTGTCTCGTCGGGCACGGGCAGACCGGCGATGCCGAAGACCAACGCGGCAAACAGCCCGATGTACCCAAATTGGGATAACCAGTGAAGGATGTCGTCCATCGGTCAGCGTCGGATATACGGAGGATAGCAGCCGGCACATGCAGTTCCGGTTTATGCGCTACGATCTAGACTATGGCGGATGTCTTCGAAATCGAGTGCCCTTGCTGTCAGAGCGTGCTGCAAGTCGACCCTGAAACGAGAGTTGTCATCCGTCATCGTGAAGCCGTGAAAACGCCTTTGATCGAGGACCTTGCGGCGGCGGTGCAGGACCTCAAAGGCGCGGCCGAGAAACGCGCCGAAGCATTTTCCAAGAGCTTCGATGCTCACCGGAACAGCGCCAGGGTGCTGGACCGGAAATTTGAAGAGTTACTGAGGCAGGCAAAGGAAGATAAGAGCGAAAACCCGCCCAAGCGCCCGTTCGACCTCGACTAGGCACGAAGAGTCGCCAAAAAGTTTACATAATATACGTTATCGGAAGTGTGATGCGCGGTGCGAGACAATCCGATCCAGACTTCAAAACAGGCTGATATAGCCCGCCTGTCCGGCCGGAAGCTCGATAGCGGAACCGGATCACGCGCCCGCCCGCATATTACGATGGGGCCATGGGCAGAGTTTTGCAATCCGCCGCGGCTCTTTTCGCCATAGTAGTAGCGGCATTTGGCCAAGCTCCCACATTTCGCGCGGGTGTAACGGATGTCAATGTGGATGCCGCCGTCACGGTGGATCATCGGTCGGTGACGGGCCTTCAGGCGAGCGATTTCACTGTCTTCGACCAAGGACAGGAACAGCCGATTGTTTCGTTTGGTCAAGATTCCGTTCCGCTCGATGTCGTTCTGTTGCTCGATACGAGCGGCAGTATGCAGCGCTGGATCACGGAACTTGCGGAAATCGCGAACACGGCTCTCCGCCAGCTAAAGCAAGGCGACCGCGTCGCGGTGGTCGCGTTCAGCGGCTCCACGCAAGTCGAACAGCCCTTGACCGCCGACATGAATCGCGTCGCGGAAGCGATTAAGCGGTCGGCGACAAGCGGCCCCTCCGACGGCGGCACCGATATTAACGACGCCATGCAAAACACCGCGGAATACCTGATTTCTTTTGCGAAGAAGGAACAAGTCGTCACGCCGGGCGTGTTGGGGCGGCGGCGGGCTATCGTCGTCATCACGGATAACCTAGGCTTCTCGTATAACGCGCCCAAGAAGTCTGTCGTGGCCCAGCTTTACCGCGCCAATACGGTCGTCTATGGCCTGGTCATTCCCACCGAGATGTCGAAGGTTATTCACAAATATGCCGACTCCCCCAAGCATCCCCAGCCGAAGGACGGCTTCGAAGTGAACGACGTTTTCGACCTGGCGAAGCAGACTGGCGGCGAAGCCGAGTACGCGGAGCATCCGAATGAGATCTTTCCCGAAATGCTGGGGCAGATTCGCAGCCGCTATGTGCTGACATATCATGCGCCGCAAGCCACGCCCGGCACTCTGCGGGAAATTCGTGTCACCCTCAGCAAAGAAGCGCGTAGACGATATCGAAAAGCCGTCGTAAGCGCACGCGCTGGTTATTACGTGGCGCTGCCGGGGTCCGCCACTACTTCGCCGTGACTTTCACGTCGTCGCCGCGGATGGTCACGAGCGGATGTTTCACAACGGCGCGAAACGCGTAGGACTCGCCCGGTTGCCAGCCCTCCACAGTTGCCGAAAATTTTCCGGGCGCAGTCATTCGCCGCAGCGGTGTATCGTGCCAGGATTCGCTGCGCTCGTTGATGTCTAGTCCGCGGATGTGTTGGTATTGAAACCCGGCTTCGACGGAAGGCGCTTTCCCGAGCGCCGTGAGCGTCGCGCTCAAGGTGACTGTGTGAGCGGCGGAATCCCAGACCGCGGCGCCTGTTTCAACCGCGGGCGGCGTCATGGCCGGTTCAACATTGGTAATTTTCAGGACTACCGGATCGGGCCACTCGCGATTATTGTAAAGCCGCTGCGCGCGCATCGCACGGATATGTAGTCCATCGCGTTCCTGACGCCAGCTAGTCTCGGGACTGACGTTCGGTTGATACTCGAGCACCTTTCCGCTTTGCCCCAGCACGCTGATCTTCGTCCGGGCAGTCGAGCGAACCGAGTGCAATGTGAAATTTTTCCACTCTGCATATTTCCAAGGCGGATTAGCGACCACGAAGGCATAAATTGTGTTCTCATCCTTCTTCTTTGTGAACCAGATATTGTCTTCGTTGGTGATCACCCACGGTCGCACGGCATAGATGGATTCGCCGTTGACGAACATCCACAGCGCAATCTCGCGCAGCCGGGCCTGCTGTTCGATGGGAAGCTCGCCATCGGGCTTCGGCCCTACATTCAGCAAAAGATTACCGCCCTTGGCTCGCGTTTCGATCAACGTCGAAATCAACTGAAAGCCGGACTTATAACGCTCGTTCGTCGGCTTGTATTGCCACTGGGTTCCCATCGTGAGATTCGCCTCCCAAGCGCCTTTTAGCGGCACTCCAGGCACATATTGTTCGGGCGTCTGAAGGGCTCCGCGAGTAACGACGATGTTTGGCTGCAGTTTCCAGGCAAGCTCGCGCAGACCTCCCGCCGGACCATCGAAGAAGATCACATTGACGGGTCCATACTGCGTGAGCATTTCCCGCACTTGCGACTGATCGTATTTGAGAAGACCGGGATTATCTTCCGGCGATACGGCAGGCGTGCCACGCTGGATCGGAATCCCGTGCTCATGAAGCCAGTGAAAATCGTCTGGTGAAAAATACAGGCCGGGAGCAATTCCCTGCTCTCGAAATGCATCCAATACTCCTCCTACGATGTCGCGCCGAAAAGGCGTGTTCATGATGCTGAAGCTGGTGCTGGACGTCCGGAACATGCAGAATCCGGAGTGATGTTTGGCGGTGAACACCACGTAGCGGATTCCGGCAAGCTTTGCGAGCACGGCCCAATCGTGCGGATTGAACTTTTCAGGGTCGAAAGTCTTTGGAAGATCGGTAAAAAATCGCTGCGCGTATTCCTCATCGGCCCCGGCGAGCGAATGGCTGATTACCGAGCCTAGCTGGCTATCGACGCCCCAATGGATAAAAAGGCCGAAACCTTGATCGCGAAACCACTCCAGGCGATCGGGACGATTAGCGGTTTGTCCAAATAATGGCGCAATCGAAAACAACGCCAGGAGCGGGATGAGAACGGCTCGAATGTTGCGGGTCATCGCAGGACATGGTATCGCGAGGCGGCGAATTGGATATAACAGAAGCCTGAATGACGATGACCCGCCGATCCCTGGCAGTCCTTGCATGTGCGCCTCTTGCCGTGGCCCGCGCACGTGACGACGCCGGCTCCCCTGCCATGAAGATGAAGCTCGGAACGCAACACGCCCCCAATGACGACGTGCTGCGGGTGTTGCCCGCGCTCGGAGTCACGCATATGTGCAGCGATCTTCCTTCACGCAAGTTCGACGAGAACTGGTCCGTCGAGGGCTTATCGCGGCTTCGCGAACACGTAGAATCGTTCGGCATCCGGCTCGACGCCGTGCCGCTTCCGATGAGTTCCAGCTATATCGCCAAAGCCGAGAATCCGGAAATCATACTGGGCAAGAGTCCGGAGCGGGATCGCGAAATCGACCAGATCTGCCAGATGATCCGGAACTGCGCCCAAGCCGAAATCCCCATGGTGAAATACAACCTGAACATACTGGGCGTCATCCGGACTGGAACTAGCCAGGGCCGTGGAGGCGCGCGCTACAGTACATTCGTTTACGACCAGGCGGTTCGCGATTCGCCGGCCTTGAGCGAGGCAGGTCCGCAAAGCGCGGAAGCCATGTGGAATCATATCGCCTATTTTCTGAAGCGAGTGGTTCCTGTCGCCGAGGAGTACAAGATCAGGATGGCGTGTCATCCGCACGATCCCGCGATGCCGGCAGATACCGGATTCCGCGGAGTACACCGGGTGCTCGGGAGTGTCGATGGTCTGAAGCGTTTGATTGATACAAATCCGAGCCCGTATCACGGTCTGAACTTCTGCCAGGGCACTGTGTCGGAAATGTTGAAAGATCCGCGCCGCGAAATCGCGGAGGTCATCCGCTATTTCGGGTCACGTAAAAAAATCTTCAACGTTCATTTTCGGAACATTCGCGGCGGGTTTCTGAACTTCCGGGAGACATTTCCGGACGATGGCGACGTTGACATGCTCGCCGCGCTGCGCATCTATAAGGAAGTCGGCTACGACGGAATGCTGATGCCCGATCATGTGCCAAAGATAGAAGGTGACACCGGCGGCCGACAGGCTTTCGCGTTTGCCTTCGGTTACATTCGCGGGCTGCTGCAAGCGGTTGCGTAATCTGATCGCGGCCGCGGCAGAACATTGCGCGCGGAATTCACGTACACTCCTTCGAGAGGACTCACGAATGGCATTTCACGACTTCGTTGAAGAAGTGCAGGTATTAGGACGCGACCTGGTCGATAAGGTGAGAGCGCTGATTCATGAAGGCAATGTACAGCGCGTCATCATTAAGGACGAACAGGGGCACACCTTTGTCGAGATTCCCGTCACCGTTGCCGCGGTGGGCGCGATCGCCGCGCCTGTGCTTGCTGCGGTCGGGGCAATCTCCGCACTGGTGGCGAAGTTCACTATTGTTGTCGAGCGATCGGAACCGAAGAAACCCGAAGGTCAGTAAGAAGCGAGCCCCGCGGTAATTCGTAACGCTCCGGTTTACGTGGTCGCCTTTCGACGGAACAGGCGGTAGATCAAGAGGAGAATAATTGCGCCGATGAGCGACATAATAAAGCCAGCCGACGCGCCCTCCCGATAGAAGCCAAGTGCGCGGCCGATAAATGTTCCGACAAATGCGCCGGCAATACCAAGAATAATGGTGACAACGATCCCCCCTGGATCTTTACCCGGCATCAAAAGCTTGGCCAGCGCGCCCACAATCAGGCCAATGATTAACGTCCAAATCAGATGCATCGCCGATAGTCTCCTCAGTTCGTTGTTGGCAGCCTACTGAGTGAGACAATCGAGCTTGGATTTCAGTCACTTTTTAGGTTCTAAAAGCCGGCGTGAAGTAGGTTTCACTCACCTGCCCGCGAGGGCGCCGCTCGCCCGGTCTACGCCGCCGATCTCTTTCGCTGAGTCTTTTTCCCCGTGCTGGATCGCGCCCTCTTCCCCGCCCCATTCGCCGGCTTTGTCTCTTCCAGGCTCTTCTTTAATGCATCCAGGAGGCTGACGACGCGGGGAGCCTTGGGCTGCTTCACCGCTGTCACTTTCCGCCCTTCGCGCTTCTGTTCAATCATGCGCTCGATATTCTCGCGATACCGGTCCTTATATTGTTCCGGCTCAAACGTGGCCGAGAGCGAGTGAACCAGTTGCTTGGCGAGATCCAATTCGCGCTTATTGAATGCGCCGGCATCCACTGTGGTCTTATTCGCTTCGTTCAGTTCTTCTTTGTAATAGATCGTATGCAGGACAATGGCGTCCCGCATGGGGCGCAGGATCACGATGTGTTCACGGCCGTGCATGGCCACTTTGGCGATCGCGTCCTGGCCAGTTTCGACCATCGCCTCCATCAAAAGAGCGTACGGCTTCAAAACTTCCCCTTCGGGCGCGACGTAATAGGACTTCTCGAAGAATAACGGGTCCACCTCCGAGGCTTTCACAAATTGTAGAATTTCCATTACCTTCGCCGTCGGAGGCGCTATTTTTTCCAGATCGGACGGCTCCACAATCACGTAATCGCCCTTGCCGTATTCATAGCCTTTCACGATTTCATCCTTGTCGAGCGGCTTGTCTTCGGCCGCGCAATAGAACACTTCTTTCACGCGCGACAAGTCTTTCTTATGCAGCATGTGGAAATGAACGGTCTCCGGCCGCGCGGCGGCATTCAATCGAATGGGGAACGAAACGAGTCCAAAGCTGAGATATCCTTTCCAGACGGTGGCAGGCATGTTGCTTATACCGGCACGCAGCTTGCCATTCTTATCGTGAGGAGAAACTTGCCATCGTAACGCCTCGGGATGAAAAGCATCATCAATGTAGTTTCGCGTGTGCCGATGAGCATCGAGATACCAGACAATGCGGATACTTACGAGGTCGTCCTAGGTCCAAAGACGGTGAAGCTGACGAGTCTTCGAAAGGTGTTCTGGCCCGATTCGGGCTTCACGAAACGCGATCTGCTCAGCTATTATGTGCGGATTTCCGCAGCCCTGCTGCCGCATCTGAAAGATCGGGCCATGGTAATGAAGCGCTACCCGAACGGCATTGCAGGCGAGTTCTTCTTTATGAAGCGGGCGCCCGCTTACCGGCCCGCATGGCTTAAGACCTGTTCGATCGAGCATAAATCCGGCAGCGTGATCGATTTTCCGGTTGTTCAAGATCTGCCATCCTTGCTATGGCTGGTAAATCAAGGATGCATCGATCTGAACCCCTGGTATTCGCGGTGCGACGATACCGATCGTCCGGATTTCCTCCATTTCGATCTCGATCCCGTTCCGCCGGCGGCTTTCTCCGAAGTCCGTCAAGCCGCGCTGTTGCTTCGGGATTACTTTTCAGAACGTAAGGTCGAAAGCTTCCCCAAGACGAGCGGCTCACGCGGCATTCACGTTTATATTCCCATTCAGCGCGGTCCCCTGCAGAAAGAGGTATGGGCCAAAGCGAAGAGCGTCGCCAGAGAGATTGCCGGCCGGCATTCCGCCCTCTTAACCGCTGAATATCGGATCGCGAAGCGCCCGGCGGGACGGATACTCATCGACTACAACCAAAATGCATGGGGTCGGACGCTGGCTTCCGCCTATTCGGTGCGAGCGAAGCCAGGCGCGACCGTCTCCGCCCCGATGGCGTGGACGGAACTCGAGCGCAACGTCGATCTGGACGAGTTTCGCATGACTTGCATGCCCGCGCGCGTGACGAAACTGGGCGACTTGTTCAAAGGCGTGCTGGGACGGAAACGCTACCGTCTCGAGTCCATCGCATGAAGTTGCCCATCCCCTTCGACTACCCGCCCATGGATGCCGACACCGCGCGGGAAATTCCCGATGGTCCGTTATGGCAGTACGAACCCAAGTGGGACGGCTTTCGCTGCCTCGCCTTTCGTCAAGGTAGGCAGATCGAACTGATGTCGAAATCGGGCCAGCCGCTGGCTCGATATTTCCCCGAACTGGCTAGCGCTTTGCTGGATCTAAAGGCGGAGCAGTTTGTGCTTGATGGAGAAATCATTATTCATCGCGAGAAAATCGTGGATTTTGACGCTTTGCTACAGCGTATTCATCCGGCAGAGAGCCGCATCCGGAAGTTGTCGGTTGAAACGCCGGCAGAATTGGTCGTTTTCGATCTCCTGGTGACGCATTCCGGGGTCAACCTCACCGGTGAACCTTTGGAACGCCGCCGACGTGAACTAGAGGCGTTCGCTCAAAAGTTCTTCAAATCTTCTTCGACTGTTCGATTGTCACCAGCGACTCGTGAGTTCAAGCACGCGCGCTCCTGGCTAAAGGAGATGGCTGGAGCGTTGGACGGCGTGATCGCCAAGCGCGTGGATCTTCCCTATAATTCCGGAGAGCGCCACGCCATGGTGAAGATCAAAAATCTTCGGACGGCGGATTGTGTGGTGGGTGGTTTCCGTTACGGATCGAAGAGCCGCGAGGTCGGCTCGCTTCTGCTGGGCCTCTATAACGAGGAAGGACTGCTGGATCATGTCGGTTTTACCTCGGCCATTCCCAGGGCGCGAAAGCAAACGCTTACAGGGGAACTCGAGCCCCTGATCGAACCTCCGGGTTTTACCGGAGCAGCGCCCGGCGGCCCGAGTCGCTGGAGCACGGAGCGCAGCGGCGAATGGAAGCCGCTCGCACCCAAACTTGTCGTTGAAGTGCAATACGATCATTTCTCCGGTCGGCGCTTCCGGCACGGCACAAAATTGTTACGGTTCCGGCCCGACAAGCGTCCGAAGTCGTGCACCATAGCACAGGTTCGCCGCGAAAGCCGCTCTCCGCTTGATTTACTTAGGTGATCTGCTCACGCACGGAAAAAGTTATGGACCTGAAGTAAACCAGCCCATAACATGCGGCTCCGGACAGGGCAACCATGGAATATCCGACGAGAGGAATATCCGACGAGAACGGGTCCTTAAGTATTTTTCCCTATGTTTGGCATACCGGCGGGGCCGTTTTAGACATAGAATTGAACTAATAAACTTGTTTTCGGACGGTGAAGTGCATGTCGGGGACCATGCGCCTGAAGAAGACACAACTTAAGGAGCGCCATACCGCGAGACCAGGTCCGCCGTGCTGGCGCGCTGTGCTTCGGAGGCTAAATGAATAAGGCTCGGTTGTTAGTCGGCGACGATCACACTCTTGTGTTGAACGGAATCAGTAAAATTCTGGAACCGGAATTTTCGCTAATAGGAACGACGGAAAGCGGCAGAGTTTTGGTTGAACAGACCGACAAGCTTCGGCCGGACCTCGTGATTCTGGATATCTCGATGCCCGATCTCAGCGGATTGGATGCCGCCCGCGAGATATTCAAACGCAATCCGCAACAGAGGCTGATGTTCCTGACGATGCATGGAAACCCTTCGTTTGTGCGCGAAGCGATGCGGACCGGCGCCACGGGCTATGTCTTGAAAACGGCTAGCGCGACTGAATTGGTGACTGCCGTGCGTGCCGTATTGAATGGCGAGACGTACGTGATGCCACTCGTGATGCAGGGCTCACGGAAAGAAAACAAGAAGAACTATTACGACCTGCTGACGCCCCGGCAGCGCGAAGTGCTGAAGCTGATCTCGCAAGGGTGCACATCCAAGGAAATCGCCACGGCCCTCGATCTTTCCCCCAGAACGGCCGAATTCCACCGGCATGCAATCATCTGCAAGCTGGGCTTGTCCACAACGGCGGAACTGACGAAATACGCCATTGAGGCGGGTATCAGCGATTAGTCGCCGGATTGCCGGCATTTCGAAGCAGGCCGGCTCTCAAGCAAGCAACCATTGACTTTGGCGCCAAGACCGCGCTACGTTTGAAGTTCGCTTCTCTCCACGCCGGCGCGGTAGCCAAGTGGTAAGGCAGAGGTCTGCAAAACCTTTATTCGGCGGTTCGATCCCGCCCCGCGCCTCCAACATCTTCGGCTTGTGCCCTCTGGAAGGCTCTATCGGAAGGGCATTTTACTCGGAGCACTCGCATTCGTCGCCTGTAGCGCCGACGCCGCCGCGCAGGCAAGCGTCAGGCGCGCGCTGCGCAGCCCTGCGGCCTTACCATGACTTGAGGTTGCTTCGCTTTTTATGACGACCTCACGCAGTAGATAGTCAACCGGTTCACGCTGGGCGAGACTCTGAGCTTCCATCAGACCAGCCACGTAATCGTTTTGGTACTGCCGGTCCCGAATCTGAAAGTCAAATCCAATTCGCCTACGCAACTGAATCTCTCCACTGAGAACGTCCGCAATCGGGTTTGTTGTATGTGCTGGCATGGCGTGCACCAAAGGTCGAAGAGGTATGTCTTCCCTCTATTTGCGAGCACGTATCCCTCCAAATTCGTTCGGAAGCTGCTGGCGGGCGAACCCGTTAAAAATCCAAATGTTGCATGCCTCCTCGAAATCCAGCGAGGCGGAGCATTTTTACCTATTGCGCCGAAGATATGATGCCGGCTCACTTTTGGGATAAACCGCAGGCCGGTAAAAGCTATAAGCCGCTCGTTCCGTCAGCGGTCGGAAACGGTGAAGCATCATACACGCGAGGCTAACTAGCTGTCTCCCACTCCCAGCGTCTTCAACGCAGAGCCACCATCGCTCACAACCCGAAGGGCCAGCAGTTTCGCGCCAAAGCTAGGTTTGTTCCACCTCCTCGGGCTGATTTGCTTCCTCCAGCAAAGGGCTGGAAATTTTGGTCAGCAGTTTGTCTGTTTTTTCCTCTTCCGCTAGTGTTTGGGCAAGAAGACGCGCCACCTTCTTCTGATCGAGTTGCTCGGCGATGGTTCGGACACTTCCGTATCCGGCGATCTCGTAATGTTCTACTTTTTGTGCAGCCACAGCCAATGCGAGATCCGCGGCAACGTCGGGCTTCTCCTTGCCTTGGTCAATCGTCTCTTGCCCCTCTTCCACAAGCCCCTGCATTCCCCGGCAGGGCTTGGCCTTCGCTTTCGCGCCCAGCAGTTCGAATGCCTGCTTCAAACGCTCCACATGTCCTTTTGTCTCTTCCAGATGCTTTTGGAACGCATCTTTCAATCCAGGGTCGTTTGCCGCGCGCGCCATTTTCGGCAGCGCCTTTACGAGCTGACCCTCCGCGTGCAACAAATCTTGTAACTGTTCAACTAAGATCTCTTCAAGAACCGGCATTTCCTTTGTCCTTCCACAAGGTGGACTCTCCGCAAGTCCTTCTGTTTCCAAAACGACGTGAGCTGGCGCGCCGTCCACGAAAGCTCAGAAGAGATGAAACGGCTTGTTACGAAGTCCGATGCTGCCGAATCCAACGTGAAGACCTGGACATTGGACCAGGACGGAAGGCGGCTCTTATGTCAGCTTCGTTTGTCATCGGTCGCATGTTGTTTGGCGGCTACTTCCTTTACAGTGGCATCAATCACTTTTTGAACAGCGGCACGCTCGCGCAGTACGCGGCATCGAAAGATGTGCCGTCGCCGGAAGCCATGGTGGGCGCGTCGGGCGCCATGCTTATTTTTGGTGGCGCGAGTATGATGCTCGGAGTGAAGCCGAAACTCGGCGCGCTGGCGGTAATTGGATTCCTTGCAAGTGTGTCGCCGACAATTCACGATTTCTGGAATGCGGAGGACCAGGGCCAGCGCACGAACGATACAGTGAATTTCGCAAAGAACCTGGCCCTGGCCGGCGCCGCGCTGGCCGTCATCGGCGGAGAGTGCGGCTCCAGGGAGCAGGCCAACGTTTCCTAATCGAAGGAGGTTGCCAACTTCGGAATGGACTGGCGCCCACCCTAAAGCTGGTCGTGGCTGGTAATAATACAAGTAATGAAACCAGCATTCTGGATTGGTGTTGGCTTACTCGCGTTGTTTGCCGCGCCGGACTGGGGGGCAAGCCGGGAAGTTGTCGGCCCTCAGTTCACCGCAGAGGGACAGCTAGCGTTGCCGCAAGACTACCGCGAATGGGTGTATTTGAGCTCGGGACTCGGTATGACGTACGGGGCGGCCACATCTTCGGATTCGGAACACGCGAATTTCGATAATGTGTTCGTAACAAGGCGCGCTTATCAAGCGTTTCGAGAGACCGGCGCGTGGCCGGACAAAACGATGTTCATCCTGGAAATCCGGTCCTCCCATGCGAAGGGCTCCATCAATCATGGCGGCCACTATCAAGGGGATGTCACAGCGGTTGAAGGTGAGATGAAGGATAAGAGCAATCCGCGGGGTAAATGGACATTCTTCGGCTTCGACCTGGATAAGGGGTCAGGAACGCCATTTCCGCGGACAGCCGCGTGTTATTCCTGCCACGCGCGGCACGGAGCGGTTGACAACACGTTCGTCCAGTTCTATCCCACGTTGCTTCCCATTGCGTTAAAAAAGGGCGTTATCAAACCTGTAGCCGGCGAACCGTAGACGTTTCGTTGCCACGGCAGGCTGCTCGCTTTGAGCTACCTTGTACCCTAAGAACTAGCGGCGGCGCGCCGCCGATGAATGCACCGCAAAATCCTGGTAGTTTCACTCCTGCTGCCTCTGTTTGTCTCGGCGGCGGGAAGGCCGGGCCGGACAGAAGATCCGGCATTCGGTCAAATCGATAGTATTGTCACGATTCTTTCCCAGATCACCGGCCTAAAGGAAGAGCACACAGTTCCTTATGGCCGAATGAACCAGGCGCAGCTTCGCAAGTTTCTGTCTCATCGGATTCACGCAACGCTGAAACCAAAGGATCTGGAAATGGATGAGCTGACGCTTAAATTGTTCGGCCTCGTGCCTGCCGGCTTCGATCTCAAGAAGGAGACGATTGATCTGCTTGCGGAACAGGCCGCGGCATTCTACGACTACCGCGAGAAGAAGCTCTTTCTTTTGGAGGGCGCGTCCCTTTCATCGGAGGAAACGACCCTGGCGCACGAGCTTTCCCACGCGCTCGCCGATCAGCATTTCAATCTCGAGAAATTTGTCGATGACGACAGCGCCAGCGACGATGAGAACCTGGCACATACCGCGGTTGTGGAAGGCCAGGCGTCCTGGCTGATGCTGGCGTATCAAATGAGGCGGCAGGGAGTAAATGAACCGCCCTCGCCTGCGATGCTGGCCACCATCGAAAACTCGGCCGACGCATCCACGTCCGACTATCCGGTGCTCAATGGCTCCCCGCTGTATATCCAGCAGTCGCTCATGTTCCCCTACGCGCAAGGCACCCGGTTCTTCGAAGATGTTTACCGGAGATTCGGACAAAAGGCTTTCAGCGCCGTGTTCACCGATCCGCCGAGCGACAGCGCGCAGATCATTCACTCCGAGCGCTATTTCGCCCATGTGAAGCCCACGGCTCCAACGCCGCCGTCATTTGATTCCGTCGAGAAACAGAAAGAGATCGCCGCTGGAGAAGTCGGCGAATTCGATAATCAGATGCTGCTGTGGCAGTACTTGGGGAAACAAGAAGCGTTGCGGCTCGCGCCTCACATGCGCGGCGCGCAATTTCGTATCGTGGAGTCCGGCAAGAAACCGATCCTGGAATATGCTTCGGAATGGGATTCCGATTCTAGCGCGTCGGACTATTTCACGGCCTACAAGACCGTGCTTCGGAAGAAATGGAAGCACTGCGATCCCACCAGGGATACGGAAAAGTTCTTCGCCGGAGCCGGTGACAACGGATTTTTTTTGACGGAGCGGAATGGCCGTTTTGTGAACAGCATCGAGGGCATTGTTCAGCAGGCCGCCTGGCGCCGCGCCCTGAACCGCGCGGATGGCCATCCGGAGTAGTGCGTAGGCCGGATTTCGCAAAATGCGCTGAACTTGAGAGCCTCCTCTGCGTAAGACAGATAAGAGAGGAGATCGTTCGGTATGACGCGAGCAATCCGGCTTTTCGTTCTGATTGAAGGCGCCGCCTTCCTAGCCGCCGCCCTTACGCACTTCGGCGTGTTGATCGGGGGCTACGAACACCAAATGGCCGGTAGGGCCGAAAGCGTCATTGGCATCGTACTCCTGGCTGGTTTGGCCTTGACTGGAATACTTCCGGCGTCAACGCGCGCCATCGCTCTGGTGGTTCAGGCTTTTGCGCTCGCCGGGACCTTTGTCGGAATATTCACGATCATCGTCGGAGTCGGCCCCCGCACGACGCCCGATATCGTTTACCACGTTTGCATTGTGATCGTGCTGGTGTGGGGCCTGATCAAGACCGCGCGAACCAGCGATAAACGATTACGAGCATAGCGTGCATGCTTCGAGCGCGATCCTGTTCGGCGATAAACAAGCACGCACCACTGCAACCTGATCAGGCTTCACTTCATCTACGAAGCCATGGAGCTACGACAACTCGGCCGGTCCGGTCTGTCTATCCCTGTACTTTCTTACGGAACTGGAACATTTGGCGGCCGTGGGGACCTGTTCAAGGCCTGGGGAAATACCGGCGCGCAAGAAGCGCGCCGGTTGGTGGACATCTGTTTGGAAGCGGGCGTCAACATGTTCGACAGCGCGGACGCCTATTCATCCGGGCGTTCTGAAGAAATTCTAGGAGAGGCAATCAGGGGCCGTCGCGATCAGGTGATTCTCGCCACAAAAGTGTTTTTTCGCATGGGCGCGCACCCAAACGAGGGCGGCACGTCGCGGCATCATCTCATTGCCGCTTGTGAAGCGAGTCTCCGCAGGCTGGGAACCGATTATATCGATCTCTATCAGATGCACGCGTTTGACGCGCTATCCCCGGTTGAGGAGACGCTCCGGGCGCTCGACGATCTGATCACCGCCGGCAAAGTGCGCTACATCGGCGCTTCTAATTTTTCCGGTTGGCATTTGATGAAATCTCTTTCCGCCAGCGAGCGTTACGGCTGGTCGCGGTACGTTTCACATCAGGTGTATTATTCGCTTGTCGGCCGTGAATACGAGTGGGAACTGATGCCGCTGGGCATCGACCAAGGCGTTGGAGCGCTCATTTGGAGTCCACTCGGTTGGGGCCGCCTTACCGGCAAGTTGCGTCGAAATCAGCCTCCTCCGGAAATCAGCCGCTTGCCGCAAACCGCGCAATACGGGCCGCCCGTAAATGACGATTTGCTTTACAACGTTGTGGACGTTCTGGATGCGCTAGCGAACGAAACCGGCAAAACCATACCGCAGATTGCTTTGAATTGGCTCCTGCAGCGGCCCACCGTGTCGTCTGTCGTTATCGGCGCTCGCAACGAAAAGCAGCTTCGCGATAACTTAGGCGCCGTCGGATGGAATCTCACAAACGAGCAAATTTCCAGGCTGGACGCCATCAGCCAGACAATGCCGGTTTATCCGTATTGGCATCAGCGCCAGACCGCGCTCGACCGGAATCCGCCGCCCGTAGCTTACACCACGAATGTCGATGGCGCGAGAGCGCCGGTGACCGCTGCTTCGGCAGGCGTCGATGCGGCGCCAGGGCGCGACACCTGAAAGTCGCGCACTCGGGACAATCTGTCCGCGTTGTCCTTGCTTACCGAGAGCACGTAGCGATATATTGTTATCGGTAATCGAGGGCATGCCCAATGAGTAAACCGTCCAACGCCATCAGCTCCGGGCTGCGTCTCAAGGAGGCTTGAACGTGCGCCTGGAGCATTGGTTCTACACAATCCCGCTTCGATTGCGTTCGCTCGTCCGCCGGAAGCGGATGGAACGGGAATTGGACGAGGAACTTCAGATTCATCTCGAACAGGCGATCCGGCAGAGACTAGCGATGGGCAAAACACCGGACGAGGCCCGCTATGCCGCACTGCACGCTATGGGCGGCACGGAGCAACGAAAGGAGGAATGCCGCGATACGCGCCGGGTCCGATGGATTGAGGATTTGCTGCAGGACGCAAGGTATGCGGTCCGCTCGCTGGCTAAGACGCCCGGATTTAGCGTAATGGCTGCGCTTATATTGGCTCTCGGCATTGGAGCGAACACGGCCGTTTTCACGATTGTCAACGGCGTGTTACTGCGGGCGCTTCCTTTCCCCGAACCGGACCGGCTGTTTTTGATTTCCTATAAGCCGAAGAGTTTGTTGTTTGATCCCGGTCCCAGCATGGTTGATCGCAGCTATCTCGAGTTTCGCCAACACAATCACTCTTTCGAAAGTCTCGCCACCTGCTGTTTGCCGCTTGGATACCGGCCCGGCGCGCGGCGGCGGTGCATCCGCTAGTAGCCTTGCGATACGAATGAGAAGTAACGACGCTCTCGGGAGCGATGCCACGTTATGGATTGGGAGATCCCGGATTGATGGGAAGCGGTTCGGCAGCCAGGGCAGAATCAGGAACGCCTCGCACTACCTTAAAAGTACGCTCCCAACGTGTTCGGGTGAAGAAATGCTCGCCGAGATCGATGTAATGCGTGAGTATGGATTTTGCGGAATCAGCAGTCAGATCTTCCGTCGATGCTCGATAGGACCAATAAATCAAGAAGGGCTTGCCGATCATGTTTTCCCTTGGAACGAATCCCCAATAGCGGCTGTCCGATGAGTTGTCCCGGTTATCTCCCATTGCGAAGTAAGTGTTTGCTGGAACAACTACTTCGCCGTCGATAACATGTTGATCGAGCATTGCTTGTTGCGCTTCTCGTGCGGCGTCTTTCACAGGAAGACAACACGGCGTCGGAAAATTATCGAGCATCGGATCGTAAGCATATTTGTGGTACACATACGGTTCGTTGAGTGTGATCCCGTTTCTATAAACCACGCCATTGAGGATCTTGATCCGGTCTCCCGGCAGTCCGATCAGGCGTTTCACTAGCGTCTCATTGATGTCGGCGGGATACCGAAAGACAATAATATCGCCGTGTTTTGGGTCCTGATAAGGCAATAAATATCTGCTAATCGGCCCGGCCGGCGCGTACGCCAATTTATCCACCAGGAGGTGATCGCCAATCAGCAGAGTATCTTGCATCGACCCGGTCGGTATGACAAACGCCTGCGCCACTGTTGTGGTCCCAAACAAAAGCAACAGTAGAGTGACAGTCCACTCGGCAACACTGCTTCGTTTACGCTCCCGGTCGTCATGGTGGTTGTCGGCATTCAGGGGCGGTTTCGTGCTCGGCATTCGATTTCCTTTATCTTATCGTTGGAATAATATTCTGCGGGCCGTAACGGGCGCGTTACCGATTGCCGGTTTCTCGAATTCTCTGTCTTACTAAAGCCAATTCGTGCGTGCATTGGGTTGCCTCGGGAGCGATGCTGCACGCCCTTTGCAACTCATTCTCGGCTTCTTTGAATCGGCCTAACCGTTCGTCCGCAACGCCCAGCTCAAATCGCCCCATGTAATCGTTTGGAGCGCTTGCCAAAAAGCGCTGGAACGACGAGCGCGCTTTTGCGTAGGATTTCCGGTCGAGAGAATACGCTCCGATGTCCCGCAGCGCCAATAAGTTGTTCGGGTCCCGCGCGACCAAATCGCTGAGAATAGAGATCGCTCTGTCTCGATGTCCGTCGGAGGCAGCCTCGGAAGCGAGATTGTACTGTTTGAATTCCGCGAGCCGATCCTTAGGGTCGGCTTCCGAGCCTTCCAGCGGCAATTGCGGACCGTCCGACAGATACCCCAAGGATCGGAGCAATGCATCGGTCCGCGGGGAGATGCTCGCGGGCCGAGCCGAGCCCGGAGACGGATACCGCAAAAGAAGTTTCGCCAGCTCCGTTTGAAGGAGATTGTCATGCCGTGGGTCTTTGCCGAAAATATTCTTCTGTTCCCGAGGATCATTTTGAAGATTATAAAGTTCGGGATAAGGGGCCTGAATGTATTTATAGGAGCCGATGCGCAAACTGCGGAGCGAAGCCCATCCAAACGAATGGTGGGCGTGGAGGCTCTCACTATAGACTTCCTCCGGGTGGGACGGGGTGGCTCCGGATGCTTCACCAAGCAGGCTTCGGCCATGAAATGTACGGGGAGCGGAAATGTGCAGAAAATCCAGTATCGTCGGCGCTACATCGATCAATCCGGCGGGGTCGCTAACAATCGGCCGATAAGGACCCGCGGACGAAGGCCAATGCACCAGTAACGGGACCCACAGGGTGCTTTGATAGATAAAATAGCCGTGATTGGCTTCGCCATGATCGCCGAGGCCTTCTCCGTGGTCGGCGACCAGGACGACCAGCGACTTATCCCAAACACCGTCAGCAACGAGCGCCTGACGAAACGTGCCGAGGAGCCGGTCCACATACAAAAGCTGTGCATCGTAACGTGAAATGCCTCGCTCGCGCGCAATCGATGCCGGTTGGCTATACGGCCGGTGCATATCGAACAAATGCAAAAACACAAACGTTGGCTCATTGCGGCGCCTCGTCAGCCATTGCCTTGCGGCGGCCACGACCAATGCGCCATCGCGGCTCTCGCGCGCGGCGTACTGAGTTTGCGAAGCACGGCCGAGAAATACTTCCCCTGAAATGGGAGAGAACGCCTCAAAATCGAATGGGCTGTCGTACACATCGAAGCCCTGGTCCAGTCCCATCTGCTTTTCCAAAAACACGCTTCCGATAAAGGCTGCTGTTTTGTATCCCTGTCCACGAAGTGCTGACGCAAGCGTCACCATCCCCGGGGGCACGTGCTGCGCGTTTTCCTCAATGCCGTTTTCTGAAGGATAAGTCGATGTGAACAGCGACGTGTGAGAGGGAAGTGTGAGCGGAATCTGGCAGCTAACATTGCTGAATTGAGTGCCATTCCGGAGAAAAGCGTCGATATTCGGAGTCGCAATTTCCCGGTAGCCGTAGGCGCTCAAGTGATCTGCGCGGAGAGTGTCGACGGAAATCAGAATCACGGGACTGCGCGTTGGGTTCACGGCGGCTGCCCCTTGAGCAAGGATCGCTGCCAGGCAGGTGAAACAGGCCGCGAGGACAGCCCGCCTGCCGCTTTTCCGATCAAGCTTGGCAGCGAATGGCCCGCGCGAGCCGTTCACCGCGTGAAATCGTAACGCAGATGTCGAGAAAAACGAGACCGTAGTTGTTGACGACGCATACAACCAGCGGCAGGTGTCTCGCCCGGCTCTTTCGTTACGATTCTTTACATCAAGCGACCTTGCCGGACGGTAGCCGGCGACTCGCCCCTTCGAAAAGAATTTGTCGCGGCGGGCTCTCCCGTTAACGTGCG
This sequence comes from Bryobacterales bacterium KBS 96, assembly GCA_000381625.1. Classification (GTDB taxonomy): domain Bacteria; phylum Acidobacteriota; class Terriglobia; order Bryobacterales; family Bryobacteraceae; genus KBS-96. The sequence goes on along the minus strand of KB906767.1, from coordinate 543,149 downwards.
ATGGTCAACTGGAATGTTGACTTCCCGGGGCTAGAGGCAGCATTGAGAAAACTTCTGTGGCACGAGAAGCGAGTTTTTCAAGCGCCTCCCCTGCCAGCCGGAATTGGGTCCACTCGTTCATTGGCACGGCGCCCAGCCTTTTGTAAAACCGAATAGATGGCTCGTTCCAATCCAGCACCGACCATTCCATTCTGCCGCAGCCTCGTTCGGCTGCAATTTTTGCCAAGCGCTCTAGCAGTGTTAACCCTATTTTTTTACCTCGCAGCTGAGGCTTCACATACAGGTCCTCTAAGTAAATTCCCGGCTGGGCTAGAAATGTCGAATAAGTCGGGAAGAACAAGGCGAATCCGGCGCACTCTAGGTCGTAATGCGCCAACAGCACCTCGGCCGCGGGCTTGGCCCCGAATAGCGTCTCCCGAAGGCGCTCTTCGGTCGCCGTCACCATGTGACTGAGCTTCTCGTATTCCGCAAGCCCGCGAATCATATCCAGAATCACGGGAATGTCCGGTTCAGCCGCCCAGCGAACCTGTATCGTTGGCATGTCTTACAAGTTTAGGATTGATCGAACCGCGTGGAGTCCTTATATTGTAGTTGGCCATATCATAGACAAACGAGATTGGAAAAGGAGAGCGAATGAAGAAGGGTTATTGGGTTGTGGCATATCGTTCGGTTTTGGATGAATCCGCGTTGAAGGAATACGGCAAACTTGCGATACCAGCCATAGAAGCAGGCGGTGGCAAAGCGTTAATACGGACCTCCGAGGTCGAGTCCCATGAATCGGGCATAAACCAACGCGTCGTGGTGATGGAATTCGAAAGTTTTGAAAAGGCCGTAGCGACTTACAATAGTGCCGCCTATCGGGCCGCTTTGCGGGTTCTCGGATCCGCAGCGGAGCGTGACTTGCGTATCGTCGAAGGAGTGTGAGTGTCTATTTTAGCCCGTCCAGTCCTTCCACGCACATTCCAAAGTCATCACAGACATTCTCAGCATGCCCGCAGGTTTTCTGGAAGAATGCCTGTCTATATTGACGCGCACTCCGGCGACGCTCGACACCTTGCTGCGCGATTTGCCCGAAGCGTGAACGGCGGCCAGCGAGGGTCCCCGGCACATGGAGCCTTTATGTTGTAAACGGCGTATCTGCCGGTAATGGAATAATTGCCAACCAGCCGGAGCCACACGGGATCAAAGCAGATTGCCGATTTGCAGCCACAACAGCGGTGTTCCGTAAACTCCTGCCTTCCTCCGGCTCGCGCTTTCAGACCAAATGAAACCGATCTTGAAGCACGCACGCGCTCACCAGGTCATCAGTATCTGGTCGTTGGCAACGCGAGAGCCCTCGTCCATCGTGTCCAGGCTGTCGAGCAGACCGATAACTTTTTGTTGATCGAAGAATGGGATGGTTCGAAGCGTGGGGCCGCGAAGCGTATCCTGCACCAGAGCGCTGAGCTTCTCGTTGGGATTCAAGGTAGCCGGCGGACTCAAGAACGGATGCTTCTGCCTCCGATATACCGTGTCGGTGATCACGTCACGAACGGCTTCCCTTAGGACATACTTCTCCGTCATCCCGCGGATCTTCTGGGTCACTGGCTGGGAGCGGATCACTTCCACCACCTGATGATCGAGGAACGGCACGCGCCCCTCAATGGAGTGCGCCATCTCCATGCGATCGCCCAGCATCGTCAAGATGTAGGTGGGCAGCAGCGTTTTCGACCAGAGGTAAAGCGATTGGTGCACGGGATCGCGGCCGGCGAGCTGACCTCGGACGTCAAGGCCGCTGAGGAGGGCATGATATCCGTCGCGCTCGCCGAATTTCTCGCGAAAATCCGCCGCTATTAGCTCTTGCATTTTCGACGATCGGGCCGAGAAGGTTTCGATCCAGGAGGGCACGAAGCCGAGCAGCCGCTTGACATTTTCGAGTGGTCTTGCCTCGCCATGCGGCAACAGCAATCCCCGGGATACGGGATTGAGTCTCTCCAGCTCCTCCAGCAGGGCTGCAACTGTAACCGGGTCTTGGCCATCCCGGCTGTAAAGAAGCATGTCGCGGCGAAAGTGCGCGTAGCCGCCCAGGATCTCATCCGATCCCTCTCCCGTAATCACCACCTTGTAACCGGCATCGCGCACCGCCCGGCTCAACAGGTATTTGGCAACGCCATGGGCATTGATGCAAAAGGTTTCAGATTGCAGGATCGCATCCGCAAAATGATCCGCGAGGTCGTCCTGCCGGATGGGGATAGGAACAAACTCGGCGCCCGCTTTCGCCGCCATCTCCCGCGCTTCTTTTTCCTCGTCGTAGTCGGCGCGATCGAAAGTTAGCGTAAACGCCCGGATCGGATCGGGATGATGTTTCGCCGCGAGGCCGAGAACCGCGCAGGAGTCCAGCCCGCCGCTAAGATAACAGCCCACTGGAACATCCGCGCGGAGACGCAGGCGCACCGCTTCCTCCAGAGCCTCGCGGAATTCCGCGGCATAATCCGCATCCGAACGGTGCGCCCCGTTATCGCCGGCCCGCGGGTAATCGAAATCCCAATACTGAACAAGTTGAGTGTGTTTACCGGTGGCGATCAGGTAATGGCCGGGAGGAACCTGGAAGACGCCCTCGAACAGCGTACGGACCTGATGTCCGCCGTACTCGACCGAGTGAGAAACGGAGTCGGCATCCCAGCGCGCCGGCACTCCGGCCGCAAACAAGGCTTTCACCTCCGAGGCGAAATACAGCGTTTCGTCGTGGAAGGCATAAAACAGCGGTTTAATGCCGAACCGGTCGCGCGCGGCAAACATCGTCCGGTTGACCTCATCCCAGAGCACGAAGGCGAACTCACCGCGCAGTCGGTGTAGGCACTGGGCGCCAAGGTCTTCATAGAGATGCAGAGCGATTTCGCTATCGGACCGGGTGCGCAGGCGATGCCCCGATCGTTCGAGTTCCCGCTGGATCGGTTCATAGCCGTAGAATTCGCCGTTCACGATAATGCGGGTGCGCCCATCCTCGTTCGCAATCGGTTGATCGCCAGTGATGAGGTCGATGATCCTAAGCCGCGCATGGCCCAGCGCAACTCGCCCGTCGGGCGCCATCCAATGCCGCTGTCCATCGGGACCGCGGTGGTGGAGGCTCTGAGTGGCCCGCGATATTACTGCCGTCGAGATCGGATCGCGACGCGAGAAGAGCGCGACAATTCCGCACATTTCAATGTGCTCCTTGCTTCCATTTTTAGGATGTTGACCGCTCCATGTCGAAGGCGAGTACGGTGTTCGATGAATTATATCCCTAAATTTCACATAGCTTAGCGAGCCTTTCGTGAATACAACCGCGTGTCCAACAGCCGCTTAAACTGCCCAACTGCTGGTGGCTGGGAGGAAATGCCCCCTTGGCACGTGCGCTAAGGCCTGTATCATCAACTGTGAGGCGAACTGGAAGAATATGGGCATACAAAACGAAACAACAGATAATCATGCAATCCAGCAAGCGGAGTTGATTCTTAAGCTCTACGAATTGCGGCGCGAAACCGTCATGCGCGAGGCGCGCTCTTACGTGGGTGGGGAGTTTATGCCGCGGTCCGCTGGCGAGTTTGTCGAAATCGTTAGAGCTGGTGGCAAGCATAGTGGCTTCGTTCTTCAGGTTTACGGATATTGGGACATGGTGGCCGCATTTGTATCGAGCGGCGCGCTCGACGCGAGCCTTGTATAAGACACTTGCCAGGAGATGTATTTCCAATACGCCAAGATTCAGCCGTACTTGGCGGATTTCAGAGAAAAAATGAATCTGCCTGAGTTTCTAATAAGCATTGAGCGCTTGGTGGAAGGCTCTGACGCAGGTCGCCGGCGCATGCAAACAATGCGAAAAAATCTGTCCGTAATGGAGGAAATGCGCGACGGCGCCACGCGGCAGGAGATGTAGCAGTTTGGCTGAGTATCTCGACCAATCCCGGTTAGCTAACCATGCGCGATCCACTCCCGGTTTGCGCCGGGGAGCACAGGAAGGATTCGGCGCGTCGTGCATGACCAGGAACTGCGTCTGCCTGGAAGCCACGATGGCGCGTGCTTCCCGCCATTTCTCAATGCCGCTCGAAAAGCCACGCGCGTTGGTTGCGACGATGCGGTTGAGGAACGCGACGGGTGCTTCGCTATCCACATAGGCGGCACTGGCGCTCGGTTCGCATTCAAGCGGTCCCGGGCTTATTTCATTTCGATCCAGACAAATGTTTCCATTACCGCCGGCGCCGGCTTGCCGTGGCTTGGAGATTGTGGATTCCCGCCCGGCATTGTGGATGATTTAGTAGAGGCGATCAGTTGCCCAGGTATACATCACTCAGATTTGAGAGAAGCCATATCGATCGAGAAGCGGTACTTCACATCGGACTTTAGCAACCTTTCGTAGGCTTCGTTGACCTTCTGGATCGGGATGACCTCGACGTCCGCGGTGATGTTATGCTCTCCGCAAAAATCGAGCATCTCCTGCGTCTCGGGAATACCGCCGATGATCGAACCCGAGACGCTACGGCGGCCGACGATAAGGCCCAAGGCGGCGACGCCCAGGGGCTTCGCAGGAGCGCCGACAAGAGTAAGCGTGCCATCGAAGGCCAGGAGATTGATATAGGTGTTGATGTCGTGATCGGCCGATACGGCATCGAGGATGAAATCGAAACTGCCAGTGTGCTTCTTTATCTCATCTACATTCCGGGAAAGGACGACTTCGTGGGCGCCGAGGCGAAGCGCGTCCCCCGTCTTGCTGGGCGAAGTGGTAAAGGCCACAACGTGCGCTCCGAGGGCATGCGCAAACTTTACGGCCATGTGCCCCAGACCGCCGAGGCCAATCACGCCAACCTTCTTGCCTTTGGTGACGCCCCAGTGGCGCATAGGCGAGTAGGTTGTGATTCCGGCGCAGAGCAGCGGCGCTGCCCCGGAGAGATCCAGGTTGGGGGGCACTCGCAGAACGAAGTGCTCATCGACGACGATTGTGTCGGAGTATCCACCGTAGGTGACACCCCCGAGGTGCGTGTCCGGGGAGTTGAAGGTGAGGATCAGGTTCGGGCAGAAATTCTCAAGCCCCGCTTTGCACCGGGGGCAGTTGCGGTCAGAGTCGACCAGGCAGCCGACTGCGGCGAGATCGCCCGGCGTGAACTTCGTCACTGCCGAGCCGGTCTTCGTGACACGGCCGACGATCTCATGGCCAGGCACAATTGGGTAATTAGTGGGCATGAACTCGCTCCACTCGTTGCGGACCGAATGGAGATCGGAGTGGCAGATGCCGCAAAAGAGGATTTCGATCTGCACGTCGTGTTCGGCTGGATCTCGCCGCGCAATTGTTGTAGAGGCAAGCGGTGATGTCGCACTCGCCGCGGAATAAGCCTTCGCGTTGTACATAATTTAATTTACCTATGATCTCCTTTCGACGCTCCGGTCAGCGCTTGTATTGCTTGTCGCTGACGTGTTCCATCCAGTCGACCACCTTCCCGTCGAGGTTTTCCTGAATGGCGATATCCGTCATCGCCGTAGTTGGCGTGGCGCCGTGCCAGTGCTTCTCGCCGGGCGGGAACCAGACCACATCGCCCGGCCGGATCTCCTCGATTGGTCCGCCGTCGCGTTGAGCCCAGCCGCAGCCCGCCGTCACTCTGACCCAGCGGAGATGAGGGTGAGCATGCCATGCAGTACGTGCACCCGGCTCGAACGTTACGCTGGCGCCTTGAACCAACGCCGGATCAGGCGCCCGAAAAAGCGGATCGATCCGTACCGTGCCAGTGAACCACTCTGCCGGCCCCGTGACCGAAGGTTGCGAGCCAATTCTTTTGATCTCCATCTCTAAACTCCTCTATCTAGATGGCCACGCACGCGGACACAATCAGGATTGTTCCGCAAATCTTACCGTTCAGCGGCCGACGCGGTGCTGATAGACCTCTATCTTTAGGCTAGGGAGAGGTGCGCTTCGGCCGGTATCCCGATCCTGCGCTATAAGATGCGTTTGCTAGCAGGCTAATCGGCGCGCTTGCTGCTCGCTCGCCGGGGTTTTGGCTTGCTCTTGAGATTGAGCGCCACTGCAGCGCGGATGAGATCCTTCAAGGCCGCCTCGTCGATCTTGTCGCCTTCGTGGATGTCGATGGCGCGCCTGACGTTCCCGTCGAGGCTGGAGTTGAATAGACCCGAAGGGTCCTTCAATGCAGCTCCCTTGGCAAAGGTCATCTTGACAACCTTCTTGTAGGTCTCTCCTGTGCAGACGATGCCGTCGTGAGACCAGATGGGAGTGCCCATCCACTTCCATTCTTCGACGATCTCAGGGTCTGCGTCGTGTATGATTTCGCGCACTTTCGCGAGCATCTTTCCGCGCCAGTCCCCAAGCTCTTTAATCTTCTCGTTGATGAATGCAGAGGCAGATTCCACCGGGAAGGTCCTTTTCATGTACAGCTACTCTCGCACTAGTTTAGCTACGCTCGCCGGCGTCCGCTGCAAAGTCGGCGCCAAAAGAAGTACGAGAGCCCCCAAAGGACGCCGGTTACCGCGGCCCAGCCCCACGCCTCCGGGCCATCGCCCAACGAGAGATGGGCGATGAGGGCCGAGCCCAGGGTGATGCCGAAGCCGGCGTAGGCCCACTCCTTGAGCCACGCTGGCGCGGGCGCAAGCAGCAGCACCACACCGACGAACTTGGCCCACGAGAGCTCCACCCGGAAATAGGCGGGGAAGCCGAGGTGGGTGAACGCCTGCGCCACCTCCGGCAGACGCAGTTGCGCGTAGGCGGTGAAGCCTATCTGCAGACAGAAGAGCGCGGTGGCGATCCAATAGACAATAGTCATGGCTTTGAGAGCGGTTTTGGCGGCGGCGAGGGCCGGTTTGTGCAGGGTCGATTCCATGATGTTTTCCCTCCTTCCTTCAAGGCTTCGGGGCGTTAGGCCGCGAACGATGGGTGTCAACGCCGAACTGCTTTGCGTACTCAGTGCTCAATCGCTGCCAGCCCTCGAATTTCATGGCCTCGGAGCCGGCGATGCGCCCAATCGGCTGGCCAGCGAGAAGCCGATCCAGCACATCGAAGCAGATGTGCCAGCCCGCGGCGCCCCACGAGACGAAACGGCGGTCGATGTTGTGCCACAGCGTCAGGCGCGTGCCGCCGCCAATGGCTTCAAGTTCCCACCGCGTATCGTTGTATTCAAGCACCTTGGGAGCGTCGGCTCGCGTCACCTTTGTTTCCAGCGGCATGGGCGTTCCCACCCAGGTGAGATTCACCGTGGTTCCAGCCGTACCCAGATTCCCATCGGCCTCAAAGGGCGCCCACTCGCGCAGATGCGCCGGATCCGTAAGCGCCTGCCAGACTTTTTCCGGCGAGTGGCGAAGCTCTCGGACTAGAATGAGCGTCCATTTCTCTCCGTCCTTTTGTACCTGCGCCCCGCTGGCGGGACCCGGTGCGTACTGCTCACGATCGGGCATCATCTTCTCCTTAGCGTGAATAGCGTGCCAGCTGAACGAGCTGAATGAGGTTGCCGCAGGTGTCGTCCAGCATCGCAATAGTCGAGGCGGTCACGTCGGTGGGCGGCATCGTGAACTCGGCGCCGCGAGCTTTGATCCGCTCGTAGTCGCCCCTGACGTCGTCGGTGTAGAACATGGCTGCGGGCTGGCCCTGTTGAAAGATCGCCTGCTGATACGCTTCGGCTGCGGGGTTGTTGTTCAGCGCCAGCTGCAGCTCAGCGCCATCCGGCTCCTCGGGCGAGGTCACGGTCAGCCAGCGATACCGGCCCTGACTGAAATCGGCCTTCTTGGCAAAGCCCAGTACCTCCGTATAGAAGCGCAGGGCCTTGTCTTGGTCGTTCACGTATACGCTGGTCATTTTGATTTTCATTTCGTTTCTCCTTTGTCAGGTTCGCGGTTTGGGCCGCGTCGTCTTCTCCTTGTCCTTCCTTTTCGTTGGTGTTGACTGATCCATGCGGTCAAGGTGGCGTTCGAGAGCATCTACGTGAGCGGACCAGAACCGGCGGAACGGAGCCAGCCAGGCATCGATCTCCTGAAGTGGTTCAGGTTTCAGCCGGTAGAGACGGCGCTGTGCGTCCACCGTGGATTCCACGAAACCGGCCTCGCGTAGTACTCGCAGGTGTTTTGACACGGTCGGCTGCGGCATACGGAGTTGACGCTCGATCTCGCCCACCGACTGTTGTGACGAGACCAGAAGGCTCAGTATCGCGCGGCGATTCGGCTCCGCAATGATGTCAAACACAGATTCCACTCTCAATGTATACTTTGCAGGGTATATGCGTGTCAAGGTATATATTGGATCGTATTCTGTCCGGATCGCTGCCAATCCGGAAGTTAGCGGAAGCTGCGTACTACCAGCGCCGGAATTTCAGCGAAAGCACACTCAGAAAAAAGCTGGACAGCACAACTTGCAATCCGAGCGTGACCGAAACCACCGCTGGGATCACCTGCCGCAAGACTTGCGGCGGATAAAGGTTGCCGAAATCCAACGACTCCCAATGCGCCACGGCCCGCAGCGACAGGGCAATCCCCAGAAGCATCAGGCCGCCTCCGATCGCCAGTCCCCGTTCAAGCGTGAAAAAGCGGGACAGTTTCGCCAGCAGCGGATCTCCAGGCAGGAGCCCTTCTCCAATGGCAAACACTTTCGTGAAGACGGAGAACAGCGCCGATTGGAACCCCATCCAGAGCAGCATGGCGCAATACAGCAGCGTGTGAACGTCGAGTTCCACATGCCCGATCGTAAGCGGTCCTGCGAGCAGTCTCCCGCCAAGCAGCGCGCCGAGTAATATCAGCGCGGCGCCCGGATAAAAGAACAGCCAGTTCGGGCTGAAAAGAAGCATGAAGCGCAGATGGCGCCAACCATCGCGCCACGGTCGAAGATGCGAACGATGCGAGCGGCCGTCAGGACTCAGCGTTGTCGGAACCTCTGCGATGCGCTTGCCTTTTAGAGTGGCTTTAATCACCATCTCGGAGGCGAATTCCATGCCCGTCATGCGAAGGTCGAGATCGTTAAATGCGTCCAGGCGATAGCCGCGCAGCCCGCAATGAAAATCCGACGCGGGCGAGCGGAAGAACAGGCGTCCAATGGAAGTCAGCGCCGGATTTCCGAGATAGCGATTCTTCCAGGGCATGGCGCCCGGCTTGATTCCGCCGAGAAACCGGTTTCCCATCACCAGGTCGTAGCCCGCCCGCAGTTTGTCGACGAACGGCATGAGGCCGGTAAAGTCGTAACTGTCGTCCGAATCGCCGACGATAACATAGCGCCCGCGCGCGGCGAGCGAGGCGTGATAAATCGCCGCCCCGTATCCGCGAAGCGGCACTGCCACTACCCGGGCGCCGAGCAAACCAGCCAATTCCCGAGAGCCATCGGTGGACCCGTTATCCCCGACGAGTATCTCGCCGCAGATGCCGTTGTTATCGAGAAAGGCCGATGCCTTCCGGATGCATTCGCCCAGAGTCTCCGCTTCGTTGAGACAAGGCATTACGATGGAAAGTTCGATGGCCCGCGCAACTTGCGCGGCAGGAGCACAGGGGGCGGCGCCGGCTGAACTCCTCAAGCCCGGATTTGCCATCAATGGTTATAGTACTCCCATAACGCGACGGGCGCGCCACCGGCAGGCGTACACTATGGTATTCGCAGCCACAATACCCTAGCCGTTTCATTTCCGTCAAGAAGGTTCGAGCGAGCCGGTGTCTGGTACAACTTCACTAGTGGCACTTTCAAATTTCAGCGTCTCGGATCTGCCGGTTGACCGTGTGTCTCCGCCCGCGGCCCGGCGTATCCTTGTCATCGACGATGAAGCCGACATCCGGGAAAGTCTGGAACTCTTATTGACAGCTGAAAATTACCGTGTGGAGCTGGCAGAAAACGCTACTGTAGGTCTCCAGAAATTCGAATCGAACGCCTACGATCTGGTTCTGCTGGACCTGATGATGCCGGACCGCTCCGGGATGGAAGTGCTGACCGACATACGGCAGCGCGACACGGAGACGCCCGTATTCATGCTGACGGCTTACGGCTCGGTGGAAGTGGCCGTCAAAGCGCTGAAACTCGGCGCGAACGATTATTTCTCGAAACCCTGGGACAACGAGAAACTGCTGATCGAGATCGATCACATGATTGCCCGCGGCCGCTTGGAGCGCGAGAACGCTCAGCTCAAGCGTGCGCTGAAGCAGCGGTATGCGTTCCCGAACATTGTCGGTAAAAGCCACCAGATGCTGAAATTGCTGGACGAAGTTGCCCAGGTGGCCCCCAGCCGCGCCACCATTCTGGTGACCGGCGAGACGGGCACCGGCAAAGAGCTAATAGCCAAGGCTATTCACGCCCATTCCGCCAGGGCCGACCACGCGTTTGTTCCGGTAAACAGCGGTTCCCTGCCCTCGGACCTGCTGGAATCCATTCTCTTCGGCCACGTGAAAGGTGCATTTACCGGAGCAATTGCCCGTCAAAAGGGTCTGTTTGAGACGGCCAATCGCGGAACGATCTTCTTTGACGAAATCGGCACCATCAGTCCAGAGATTCAGGTGAAGCTTCTGCGCGTCATGCAGGATCGCGAGTTTCTTCCTCTCGGATCGAGCGAAAGCGTGAAGGTGGACGTGCGGATCATCGCCGCCACGAACGCCGACTTGAAAAAGCAGGTGGACGAAGGCAAATTCCGCGAGGATCTCTACTACCGGTTGAACGTCATTAACCTCGATCTTCCGCCGCTCCGCGACCGCAAAGAGGATATTCCGCCGCTGGTCGAGCACTTCTTCACCAAGTATTGCCGGGAAAACGAAAAATTTCTCAATAACGAGAAACTCTCAGTTCTCAGCTTCGAGCCGGACGCCGTGCAAATTCTGATGGAGCATACCTGGCCGGGCAATGTCCGCGAGTTGGAGAATGTGGTTGAACGAGCCGTGGTGCTCGCAAACTCCGGTTCGGTTCCGGCGCATGTTCTTCCGGATTATCTGCAGCAGATCGGAGGCCTGAAGATCCGCCGCGATGCCAGCGGAACGCTGCCGTCCGACGCCTCCCTGTTCGAAATGGTGGCGGATTTCGAGCGGAAAACGATTGTCGAGTCCCTTGAAGAAGTGAACTATAGTCAAACGGAAGCGGCCGAACGGCTCCATATCCCGCTGTCGACGCTAAATCAAAAGATCAAGCGGCTGAACGTCGAGATCCGCAGGAAAGCGACTACCGAGAGTGAACGGCGTTAAAATAGCTTAAGGAGTATTTCTTACAGTTATAGTCTTGACACGTTTTCCCATGGGAGTTAATCTGAGCATTCGTTTATTTCATATAACCCCGGGGTGCATTAAGGGATTAGGGATGCCCCCGAGAGGATAGGATGACCCAGCCCTTTTTTGTCCTTGAACTCGCCCATTCCCTTCACGGGCGGGTGAAGCGCATACAGGTCAGTTATCGGACGCTGTACTACCTTCTGGGTTCGGTCGCTGTCGTCGGGCTCGTGTGCTTCTTTCTCCTTTCGAGCTACGTTCGGATGACGTGGAAGGCTTATCACTATAACGAACTGAGGGCCAATTTCGACCACCTGCGCTCGCGCTATGAAGAGTTGCAACGCATCTCCAAGCAGCGAACCGATCAGATTGCGACGCTACAGAATCTTGCGAGTGAAGTATCCATTGCTTATGGCGTAACGCAGCAGAAGCCGGTTAGTCCGGATGAACTGGCAACCGCCAATCCGTTGACGCCGACCGTGGAACAGACGATTGGAACCTACAATTTCCTGATGTCGGGCAACCTGTCGGGAATCTATGACCGGTATCCGCATCAATGGCAGGTCAACACGCAGCCGAGTTTGTGGCCGGTGAACGGCATTCTGCGCAGCTCGTTCGGCGCCCGTATGGACCCGTTCTCCGGTGAAGGAGCCTTTCATAAAGGAGTCGATCTCACCGCCCCGCGGGGCACGCCGGTGCACGTCACGGCGGACGGAGTGGTCCTGAAGGCGCAATGGGATGGAGGCTACGGCAAGCTGGTGGTAGTCGATCACGGCAACGGCATAGAAACCTACTATGCGCATTTATCGCAATTCATGGTGATCCCCGGCCAGGAAGTGCGGCGGGGCCAAGTAGTTGCGCTCTCTGGAGGAACCGGACACGCAACCGGTCCCCATCTCCATTACGAGGTGCGCCTCGGCGGAATCCCCGTCAACCCATATAAGTATTTGGCAAAATCCACGCTGGCCCTTCCCACAAAACCCGCTCACAGCGACCTCGGTCTCTAACGCTCGCGGCACACGGCAAAAACGGCATGGGTGTCTTTGCTCTTTTTAACTCGACCGGCACGTTGTGATGGCCGTGTTCAGAAGGGCGCTCAATTCCATGAGTCGGGCGGGCTGCGCCGGGCACATATTCCAATCAAAAGCAGTTTGCGAATTGTCAAGGTCGTCCAAGTTCGCCAGCATTAAGACCGCCGCGCTCGTGTTTTCACAGTGAAGAACTCCTGAAAACGCTTGTCACCGCAGGTCGGCCACGCCGATTCTCGTGTTGAGCGAAAGCTCTGATCGTTTTCCCCCTCAGTGCAGGTAAAAAAAAGCGAGGTCGGGTTCAGCTTAATGGCTATCATTTCTATCGACAATGCTATATTGTGCAAATGAGCTTTTCACGCATCGCCGGTAACACATTACAGTTTTCACTCAGCCTCTTGATGGGCATCATTTTAGTCGGTGGCTTTAAGTTGCTGACGCAAACGGCGACCGGCGGGGCTGAAGTCCACGTGCTGGATCAAAGCGATGCTGTTATCGCGAACGCAATCGTGCAAATCAAGGGCGCGCAGAGCGGCAACATTGCCCGCACGCTGACAACGAATGGAAGCGGGGTTGCGGCCGCTACGTTCCTACAGCCAGGCGTGTATGACATCAGCGCCTCCGCTCCCGGATTCGACACACTGGTCCACCGCAGGGTGGGGATACACGTCGGCGAGACGGTAACGCTCACGTTAAAGCTGCAGACCGGAACGGCGAGCCAATCCGTCACAGTTGTCGGACAGATTCCGCTCGTCCAGCAAAGCTCAAGCACTCTGGCACAAGTTACGGGGCAGCGGCAGATCCAGGAGCTTCCGCTGAATGGGAGAAATTATCTGCAGTTGGCCAACCTCACCGCTGGCGTCGTTCCCTCCACCGGGAGCCGAGACAACAGTTTCTCTGCTTACGGCAACACCGGACTGCAGAATGCGTTTTTGCTGGATGGCGCTCGGAACGACAACTATCTGCGTGGACTGGATAATCGCACTCGAGATATGGTGAGGCCGCCTCTCGACGCGATCAACGAGTTCACGGTGCAGACCAGCAATTACTCGGCGGAATTCGGCGCCTCGGCCGGCGGAGTGGTCAACGTCATTACGAAGAGCGGGACGAACCATTTGCACGGCACAGCTTACGACTATCTCCGGAACGACAAGCTGGACGCTGCGAGTTTCTTTGCCGTGAACGGGCATAAACCCCTGCTGGTTCAAAATCAATACGGCGGTTCGCTAGGTGGTCCGCTGCTTCGAAATCGGGCATGGCTCTTTGGCGCTTACGAAGGGCTTCATGACCGGGGTGAAGCCGCGGCCATTTCCACCGTGCCCACGGCCGCGATCCGAACTGGCAATTTCGGCAGCACCGCGATTTATGACCCCGATAGTTTGAACAGCGCGGGCCAAAGGGCTCTTTTTGCGGGAAACGTCATCCCCGCCGACCGTATCAATGCAATTGGGCAACAGCTCTTGAATTGGTATCCGCTGCCCAATCTGCCGGGCATTGCCAACAACTACGCCAGCAATCCCAGCCAAACCCAGCAAACGCACAACGCGATTCTGCGCGGGGATATCCAGCTTTCAGACAAAGACAGTATGTTCGCTCGCATGGCGATCACACGCTCCACTCTTGCCGCGGATTCCGCTCTCCCGCCGCCGGCGCAAACTCCGGCTGACCAGACGATCAACTCGGAAGGCATCAGCTACGGGTACACAAGAACATTCAGCCCGACACTCGTCAACGAATTTCGCTTTAGCTGGACGCGGCTCACACTGGCTCAGGACGCGACGCAGCCGCGAAACGAAATCATTCCAGGTAGCCTCGATCCAAACGTGAAGAGCAGTACGCCGGTAGTCAATGTCACTGGATATTCGGGGCTTGGAGCGCAGCCAGTCTGCTGCAATAACAGTCCGTTGGCAAAATCGTCTGGTGTCTGGGACATCTCCAACAATCTTTCAAAATCTCTGACACACCACCTGCTCAAGATGGGCATTAATGTCCAGGTGATCCGTCCGACTACCATGTCTGCATCGGGCGGCCGGGGCAATTTTGGATTTAACGGGGTTTTCACGCAGGATCCAACTCATCGCACCGGCACGGGCGCCGCCGCGGCGGACTTGTTGCTTGGTCTGGCGACCACGGCGAATACCGGAACCATCGCCGATTCGATTGAGCGTGGCAAATATACCGGCGGTTATTTGAATGACCAGTGGTCTGTCACTTCCAATCTGACCTTGAATCTTGGCGTCCGTTATGAAATCTTCTTTCCCTATACCGAGGTGAACAACCGGATGGCTAATTTCATTCTGGACGCCGGGAGCCCGCAATTCGGCGATCTCGTGTTTGCGGGATTGAACGGCCAGAGCAGGTCGCTCGTGACGACCGACTGGAACAATATCGCCCCTCGCGTTGGATTCGCCTACACGGTTCCGAAGGTCTCGAGCCTGGTCGTGCGCGGCGCATACGGCATCTTCTACGCGCAGGATCAGGGCATGGGTGTCACCAATCGGATGACCTCCAACCCGCCGTTTTTCGGCTATGGTGGGATTTCACTGCTTAGCGATCAGTTGCATCCTTCGACGGCGTTTCTGCTGGACGCCAGCCATTCCCTGCCCCGTCCCACACCCGTCACTCCCCAGCAATTCGTTTTGGATCCGGCATCGACGACGTCCCTGGTAAGCTGGTTTCCCCAATACGTAACGCCATATGTGCAGGAGTGGAACCTGAGTATTCAAAAGCAGTTTCCCGGCGATACGCTGGTCGAAGTGAATTATGTCGGAAATACCGGTGTGCACCTCTGGGGTATCTCTCAGGGGAACCAGCCTCTGGTGAACGGACCGGGTTCACCGAATACGCGCAGACCGCTTGCGGAATACACAAGCGGACCCGTGAAGCACCTGTCACCGTGGGACCGGAGTTACTATCAAGGACTCTCGGCGCGTGTCGAGAAGCGTTTCGGCCTCGGATTCTCATTTCTTTCGAGCTTCACATACGGGCATGCTCTTGACCTTCAAAATCCTGCGCTGGATCTCTGCGACGGTTGCGGGTCCGGCAATACTTTGCAGAACAGCTACGACTACTTCGCGCAACGCGCTCAATCCGACAACAACGTTCCTCTCCGGTTTGTCTTCAGCGGATTGTGGAATTTGCCTTTCGGAAAAGGAAACAGGTGGCTGCAATCGGGGGTAGCGGGCGCGCTAGCGGGCGGCTGGTCTCTCGCCACAATCTATCAGGCACAGAGCGGGCTTCCCTTTACCGTCACGCTTCCGTTCGATAACGCCAATGCAGGCAACGTCTCGTTTCCCGATCGCGTTTGCAACGGCACACTAGCTTCGCCCACCATCCAGCGATGGTTTGACCCAGGATGTTTCGTGACTCCCGCCAGCTACCAGTTTGGCAACTCCGGCCGCAATATTCTGCGAGGACCCGGCACAAACACCGTGGATTTCGCGATACATCGCGATTTCGCGCTGCCGTTCGAAGCGAGTTCGCTCCAGTTCCGCGCCGAGGCATTCGATGCGCTGAACCATCCGCGATTCGGTTTGCCCGGCAGCACTTTGTCGCTTCCCACCACTGGCGTGATCAGCTCGACAGCCGGCCCGAACCGTATTCTTCAATTTGCGATGAGATTTTCCTTCTAGG
The DNA here is from genome assembly GCA_000381625.1 of Bryobacterales bacterium KBS 96. Taxonomy (GTDB): domain Bacteria; phylum Acidobacteriota; class Terriglobia; order Bryobacterales; family Bryobacteraceae; genus KBS-96. The sequence goes on along the minus strand of KB906767.1, from coordinate 527,322 downwards.
CTCAATACAATGAATGGCTCCACTCTTTCCCGCCGTAACCTGCTTGCCGGCGCGCTGGCCACGGCAGAATTGCCCGCGATTATGAAAGCGGACCGCAGCCCCGATCCTTCGAAACCGAACGTCATTGTCATTCTTTTTGATGACCTGGGACTGCACGACCTGGGATTTCTAGGCGCCGCGGACCTCAAGACGCCTAATGTTGACAGGCTTTGCGCGGAGGGAACGCGCTTTACGAACTGGTACTCGAACGCGCCGGTCTGTGCGCCGGCCCGTTCCGCGCTGATGACCGGGCGCTATCCGATCCGCGCTGGGGTTGGCAATAATGGACTGCCGTTGCGTTCTTCCGAGAAGACCATCGCGGCTGTCCTTAAAGAGGCCGGCTACGCCACCGCGCTCACCGGCAAATGGCACCTGGGTAGCACGCCGGACACCGTGCCAAACGCGCATGGGTTTGATTATTTTTACGGGTTTCACGAGGGCTGCACAGATTACTACTCGCACCGGTTCTATTGGGGCGATCCCAAGCGCGTGAATTTTCACGACCTTTGGCGCAACCGGGAGGAAGTGTTTGAAAACGGGCAGTACCTGACCGAACGGATTGGAGATGAGGCGGTTCGCTTCATCGGGGCGAATCGCGATAAACCCTTTTTCCTGTATGCCGCGTTCAACGCCGTACACTATCCGATGCATGCGCCGCAAAAGTACATCGAGCGCTTCCCGAATCTGCCAAAGGAACGCCAGATGTATGCAGCGATGCTCTCGGCCGCGGATGACGCAGTCGGGCGCATAGTCGAAACGTTGGAGCGCACGGGACAACGCGACAATACCTTGATCTTTGTCCTTGGCGACAATGGCGCCACCACGGAACGCCGTGCGGGGTTGAATCAACAATATGCGACCGCGGGACACAATACACCATTTCGCGGCTATAAATTCAGCACCTTCGATGGCGGCATGCATGTTCCCGGAGTGATGAACTGGCCAGGACATGTGCCGGCTGGCAAAACAATCGACGAAATTGTCATGACTGCCGATATATTGCCGACCGTTTGCCATCTCACCGGGGCTTCATTACCGTCGGATCGCACGATTGACGGCAAAAATATTTGGCCCGTGGTCACCCAAGAAGCGCATTCGCCTCACGAATATCTGTGCTGGTCAGAAGGGCCTCAGCTTGCCATACGGCAAGGCTCGTGGAAGCTGGTGTTGAACGGCGTTACCCACGATGGGAGCCCGGACGGCAACAAGCCTCTGACCGGAGATGATGCGGTATTTCTCTCGAACCTCAGTGAAGACGCTGGAGAAACCAAGAACCTGCGTCACGATCACCCGGAGATTACGGATCGGCTCCAAACACTCGTGCACCAGTGGCGCCGGGAGGTTGAGAAAAATTAGAGGCGCCCTTTTTTGCGGCGCTGTCCACCGTTTTCACCGTGGATTGCGTGAACTTTGAAACGTATCGATCGATAGCCGCCGCCGTTTCCGGGTGCTTCCGCTGAACCAGCCGCGATCGGCAGCTTGGATGCCTATTCGCGGCGCAGGAGATGTCATTCCGTTTTCGAAGCCGCGTAGAGAAAACGCGAGAGCCGCCGTTCTTCGGCAACAGCATGCACGCATGCGAGAAAGCGCTGCAACCCCCCATAGTTCGCTTCGCCCTCCAGCCGCAACAAATCGTCACTCCGCTTGGCTCGGGCATCAAACCAGCGCTGCGATATCTCCGCCGCCGATTGGGTCGTATCGACGGTCGAGAATAATTGAAAGCCGGCTGCCTCGATTAAGCGTTCGTTTTCGCCGCGCGGAAGGAAGAAGTAGACGCCGATGGAACTTCGCGTAGCGATCTCCTCATTGGACAGAATGCCGGTTACGACCATCGCGTCGGTAAAAAGCATCCGCCCGTTCGGCCGTAAAACGCGATGCCACTCCTGGAGAGTCCGCAGCCGGTGGGGGATATGGCACATTGCGTCATTCGAAAACACGGCATCGAACGATTCATCCTCGAAAGGCAGCCGGTGCCCGGCATCGACGCATTGAAACTCTGCGAGTGCGGAAAGTTCGCTCAATCGAGCCAACTCTTGCGCGCTCCGGATCCCGTGCTCGTTCACGTCAATTCCGACTATCGTTAGCCCCAGAGTGCGCGCCATGTGGACCGCCCACCCCCCTGCGCCACAGCCAACTTCAAGCACGCGCGAGGAAGATTTCAAGCTCAGCAGCTCAAGCGAGCTGCAAAACTCCTCTTCCGTTACCCAACTGGTTTGGCCCAGGTCCACGCCGTAGGTCTCCTGCCGTACTTCTCGATACAGCCGGACTGACTGCCCTGCGTAAGACGAATCGTAAAGGTCGACGGACTGGGACATAATATCCGTTGTAGTTTATCGGATTAGCCGCAGAGTAAATAGCTAGTGAAACTGTCGCCCTTTGGGGCGTGAGCCAGATCACGCATACTGCTTCCGATCTACTCGATAGCGATGATCTGAGAGAGAAACGTCCGCGGAGGATATTCATGGAGATGTTAACAACGCCGATCAACCTTCTCGAATCATATTTTGATTTGAACCTGAATACGGCTTCTCTCAAGAAATTCGACGAAGTATCGGAGGATCGATGGATTGATTTCGCGAAATTTTATCGCGATCGGATGAGTTCGGATTTTCCCGAACATTTCCTGGAGCCGGATGGGCGTTCCGGCACAACATTGCGGCTGTATTTTGAACCTCGCATGAGAGACGAATGGGAAAAATCCGTTCGCACCGTTTATGGTCAAACCCCTCTGCTGGGCGTCAGCCCTCATCCGCCTGCTCAGAGCACGATTACACGGGACGAAGCATCCCACATGCTTACGCCCTTAAAAAAGCACCTATTACTCGCCGACTCACTCTATATTCGCGACAGTTTCTACTACTGTTTCGACGCGGTGGCGGATTCGGTCGATGCGACCCGATGGCGGAACGATCCCAACATTGCCGACTTGGTCCGCCGTAGCATCGCCTCACTCAAGAATTGGCTGCCGATTCTGATTCACCTGCGCGATTTTATCGAGTCGAGGGCGATCGTGTTCATGCCGTACTACATCACGCCATCGTTTCCGTATGGCGGCAACGCGCCGCAAATCAAGAAGTATTTCGAGAAACTCAGAATACGATCGAATGGTCGGACAGGTGAATATTTCGACGAGGACACCGCTGTTGCCGCCTGGTTGAATGCTCGGATCATGAACCTGGACCCAGTGTTTCCCAATCGGACGATATCGGATTGGGCGGCAAACCTGTATTTCGATGAAGGGCCGGAGGTAAACGATGTGACCAGCGACCTGATCTCCCTGGACATTCTTCCGTTTGGCGAGCCTGAGGGCATTGGGCTCGACGAGCTATGGAAAATGCGAAAGAATGACGAGGTCTTCCATGAAATCCAGCGCGTGGCGGCGGCTTGTAAGCAATATATCGAGACTAACCTCGGGCCGGGCACAACGCGGCAGGGGGTCACGGCAACATGCAAGACCTTTCTGCAGGATGAACTTGCCAGGTACGAGGGGAAATCGATTCTTAAATTTATCGACGAGCGGCCTGCCGCCGGCATTGGCGTCAGCCTTGCGATCGGGGCGGCATTACTGCCAGTCACGCCTGTAGTCGGTTTGATCGTCGGAGCGTTGGCGACTCCGCAGCTTGCATTAATCGTACAGCGGCGTTTCGACTCGAAACGGCGCGCCTTCGGACATCTCCAGGCGCTTTTGTAAGCCGCTGGATTTGCGCGTGATTTGTTTAGGCGACAAAATAGAAAAGCGGTTCGATACAGAATGCGGCCAGATCACGGGCATGAAATCGCTGCCGCCAATGCATGCGATATCGGGCCGCCGTCGCCATTCAGATCCGCAATCGTGCAAGCCGCGACCTTTATACCTCTTTTATCGGCAGAGTAGTGCCGCCATTTGCGGCCGTTCGGATCCTCGGCGCGGTAGATATAAATACGCCAGTAGCTGTCCTGAATCTCCTTCAATTACGATTTAAATTGCCTATTGACACGCTGTTTATTTGCTTGTATAAGGGGGCAGACCGCTGTCAAGCGGCGGCGATTTTCGTTTAAAGTTCGCATCAGGTTCGTATTCGCGATGCATCAGTTCACGGTCCAATCGGGAAATACCGAGGTGCTTCATGTCTCAGAACTCAGCCTACATTGTCACCGCATGCCGTTTGTTCGTTTTAATGGCAGGTTTATCGATAACTTTCGCCCGCCTCACTTTTGCTGACTCATGCTCGCTTACTCTGCAGTGCGGGCAGTGCAACTCAGGCAGCTTCACTGCTTCATGTATGTGCGTCGAGGCGAGCAATTGGCAATGCACCGGTTGCAGTGGCACCTGTACTGGCGGGGGCTGCTGTTGTGGGCACACGACAACTCCTCCCATATCGAGTAGCTGTAGCAAGGTGGGATGTGGATTTACGCCAGCATGCGCTAAGCTGACACTCCCTGGTGGAAGTAGTCCGTTACTCTTGGCTTCGACTTCACCCAACTTAGCTGGCCTGACGTTGTCCGCACTCGGGAGAGTGATGCAAGGCAAAGGAGCTATCTCAACCTTAGTGTCAGGCGCCAACGCTCCAATTGAAACTGACGTGCCTCCTGAAACAGGTATCGAGGTCACAAATGTGAAGCTAAGCGCCACTGCAAATACCTTCAATGGCGCGTCGTTCACAATAAAGAATCTGAATGACAACAATCTGATTTCCTATAGCCTTTCCTTGAACCTATATTTCGACACCAATCCGGATCGTCCGGTTCAAATGGGAGTCACTGAAGACGGATGGTTTTTGAACCAATATGTTCTAAAGCCCGGCGACTCGAAGGAAGGACATATTACTCTTTCATTGAAAGCACCTGCTCCCGTAAGACTGACTCTCGTAAAGGTCGTACTGGATTATGTCGAGTTCTCCGGAGGCGAGGTACATGGTGAGAATGCCTTGGCAGTCGGCAAGGCTTTGACAAAATCTCGCGACAGCAAGATTGAACTCCTTCAATCATATTGTGCGAAGTTAAAATCTGCTCAATCGACTAATATCGCATCTCTCATCCAATCCGATCTGCGAAGCGCACAAAGAGCAGATCGCGTGCGCCAATTGGGTACGAGTATGTTGTTGAGTTATGTGAATGTGTATGGCGCTGATGGGTTTGCTAATGTCTGCTCGGGAACGCCCCCACCTCGCGCATATTAGACTCGCGTTGTTAACCGCGCCCGCTCAGGGTAATTTTCAGACGTTTACGTCGAATTGAAACGACAACACGCGCGTAACCGTCTGTCCCTGGAACGTCAGGATGGGACTGGCCGTGGAGATAGTGGCCAATACCAGCAGCGTAATTTTCCGACAAGGACAACGAGTTATAGGCAGAATGCATAAAAATTCTGTATTCATTAAAACGATACAGTAATGTATGAACGTGAATTGTTTCATTAAATCTGCCCAATTTTAACGAACGGTCCCGCCGCTCTCATTCGCGTACCATTTGAGCTGGTTACCGCCAATGCATGCGATATCGGGCCGCCCGTCGCCGTTCAGATCCGCAATCGTGCAAGCCGCAGCCTTTATGCCTCCTTTATCGACGTCGTAACGCTGCCACTCGTGGCCCTTCGGATCTTTAGCGCTGTAAATATAAACGCTATGGCCCGGACCGCGGTAGCCCGCGACCATATCGTCCTGCCCGTTTCCGTCGAAATCGCCGGTCCAGAGCGTATGGCCGTCAATAAACGAATCGTCAATTACGTTGCGGGTCCATGCCTTGCCCTTTGCAAGATAGACGACAACCTGGTTCCCATGCCATGGCTCGATTGATGCGATATACCGCGTTCCTAGCAGATGCCCCAGTACAGCCTCGCTCGATCCGCACTTAGGCCAGGGCGCCGGATTTCCTCTGCTGATCTCCGTACGCGTCCATTTGCCGTCCGAATCCGCCTGAAGCAAATCGATTCCTGAAAAACTCGCCGTCAGCAAAGCCTGCTTTTTCGAGCTATTCCAGAAGACCGGGGTCACGGCGTGCTGTACGCCTTCGTTCGCGTCGCTGATCAGCGTGCGCTTCCATTCGCCTGGCCGGTAGAAGACTACAGGCACGTGCGCCCGGTATTCAGGCCCAGTCGCGCCAATTCCAGTAAGCGGGGCATCTATCAGCACGGGATGTCCGTCTCCGAACACGTCGGCCCAGCGCAGGCGATGGCTGGTGGGAAGGTGATCGATTTCGTGTGCGATTCGCCAGGGTTTTCGAGGATCGCCATCATGCTGAAGCAGCACGACGGAGCCGGCGCTCGTTTTCGGATTCATGGTGAAGCCGTATGCCAGCGCAATTTCGGGAATGCCGTCGCCGTCGAGATCGTATGTAGCGCAGTTAATCGTGTGATGGACGCCGCTGACGATCACATGCCGCTGCCAGCCGGGATTCTCGTACCACACGAGTTCGGTCATCTGTTCACCAAGAGCAATCAGATCCGGTTTGCCGTCCCGGTTGAGATCCGCCGAGATAACCTGATATCGTCCTTCAAGTCGCTTGCAACGATATGTGGCGAGAACTTCAGATCCGCGCAGAACAGAATTGCGGGGCATAAAAGGAATAGCGTGGCGCACTTCACGCGCTCTACTCTATCGCAGCTCCGCGCGTCCGAACCCGCTTGCTCGCGCAAGGCGGCTCTGTGTCAAGGCAAACTCCAAACGGGCCCGCCGCACGTCAATGCGCGTGTTGCACTGTAATCTGAACCCGCTTGCTTACGCAAAGCGGCTCCATCTCATGGCAATCTCCAAACGGAGCCGCCGCACGTCAGTGGGCGTGTTGCACGGAAGCCGTCTGTACTCGATTTATCCTCTATGCCTGCGCGTACTCACTTGGAACTAAGTAATTTTTCGAAGTCGAGTTTAGGAGGCTCGGACCGTCAAAGATTGCAGGAGTATTCATGAAGCTGGTCAATGTAATTCGACGTTCACTCGCTTGCCGGGTATGGTGGCCTCTCCTTGCCTCTTCTCTCCTGGCTTTTACCCCGGCGGCGAACGCGCAGGACTTTCATCATCTTGATTTACACTTTGCAGGCGGCTTCACATCGCCAACCGGCGATCTCGGAGCGCATCTGAACACCGGGTGGAACGTGAACGGCGGCGTAGGCTTTAATTTCACCCACTGGCTGGGCATCGACGCCAACGTGTTATACAGCGGCTTCGGCATCAACCAAGCCACTCTGACAGCATTGCAACAGCCCGATGGGAACTCTCATACCTGGGCATTCACGCTGGGCCCTATCATTCGCTTTCCGGTCTCCTCGCATTTCACCGCGTATGTGACAGGCGGGGGCGGCTACTTCCGGCGCACTATCGAATTCACGAGACCGACCACTGCGCTGGTCCCGTTCTACGATCCATGGTTCGGAATTCTGGGGCAGATTGCTATTCCGGCAAACGAAGTGCTCGGCAGATTTTCCAAATCCTCGGGCGGCTATGATATCGGCGCCGGTTTTCAAATTCCACTGGGCCATGAAGGATTGAAGTTCTATTCCGAAGCCCGCTATTTTTATGTACCGACCGAACCGACGAACACGACGTTTGTGCCCGTGTCGTTCGGCATCCGCTGGTGACCGCCCGCGCTCGCCGGAATCCCGGAAAGCGGAACCTCAATAGCGCATCAGGCAAAATGGAAGCTTCATGCTTCCGTGTACGCCGGCGACGGCGAATGAACTGTCGGAACTGCTGCGAGAACAAGCTTCCCGAAATGCGCGAGTTTCACTCATGGGAAATCGCAGCAAACACCGTATGGCAGGCCCCATTCTACCTGCCGATCTCAGCATTTCCACGTGCGCGTTGCGGCGTGTGCTGGATTACGAGCCACGCGACCTGACCATTAGCATCGAAGCCGGCTTCCCGTTTCTCGAATTGCAGAAGCTGCTGGCGGCCAACGGCCAGATGATCGCTCTGGATCCTCCGTTCGCGGATAGGGCAACAATTGGAGGCGTCGTCTCTTCGAATAGTAGCGGGCCGTTGCGCCGCGCCTACGGCACGGCGCGCGATCTGGTTATCGGCATGACGTTTGCCACGCTCGAAGGCAAACTCGTCAAATCCGGCGGTATGGTAGTGAAGAACGTAGCGGGTTTGGATATGGGGAAGTTGCTCATCGGCAGCTTCGGCACGCTCGCTGCCATTACGAGTCTGAACTTCCGCCTCCACTCCATTCCGGAGACGACCCAGACGTTCCTGTTTACGTTTCCCGACGTGGACAGCGCATTGGTGAAGCGGAACAGTATCCTGCGAAGCGTTCTGCAGCCGCTGGCGCTCGATCTTCTCTCTCCTGCCGCGGCGGTTCGTGTCGCCCGGCGTGGTTTTGTTCTCGCCCTCCGCGCCGGCGGCAGCGAGACCGTGCTGAATCGCTATCGGCGGGAATTGGATGGCGCCGAAGCACTCTTGGCCGCCGACGATGCCGTGTTCTGGCGCACCGTGCAGGAGTTCACGCCCGAATTCCTCGCACGTCAACCGGACGGAGTTGTCATGCGTATTTCGACGCCGCTGCAAGGAATGCCGGCCTTGCTAAAGCTGATTGCTAACCCGTTCATCTGCCGCGCGGCGAATGGAATCACCTACGTTTACGCTTCTTCCTGGGGAGCAGCTTCGCGATTGTGGGAAACCGGCGCACAACTGGGATTGAGGGCCGTGATCGAATTTGCTCCCGACGCGGTTCGTGAATCCGAAGAACTGTGGAGGATCCTCCCAGCGGATGGTCCGGAGTGGGAAGCGTTTGTCATGATGGAGAGAGTGAAGCAGATGTTCGACCCCGGCCATCTGCTGAACCGTAATCGTCTTTATGGCCGAATCTAACACCGTCGAAGAGCGCGCCGAAAGAAGCACTGGCCCGGCGCAGGCGGATCTTGACAAATGCGTTCACTGCGGACTCTGCCTCAACGCCTGTCCCACTTATCGCGAGCTTGGCGTTGAAATGGACTCGCCGCGCGGCCGTATCCAGCAGATGATCCAGGTCTCGAACGGAGGCCCGATCGATGCGGATTACATTCAGCACATGGAGCTATGTCTCGCCTGCCGCGGATGCGAGACCGCCTGTCCCTCGGGCGTGCCCTACGGCCGTATGATCGAAGCGGCGCGCGCCGAAATTGAAGCGCAGCGGGAGCGGCCCTGGACGACGCGTCTGGCCCGGCGATTCATCTTCAATCGTCTGCTGCCGTCGCGGGTGATGCTCGAAATCGCGGGCGCCGGGCTCTATCTCTATCAGGCCTGCGGTCTTCAGAAGGTAGTGCGCGCGACCGGTGTTCTCGGCCTTTTAGGTAAATTCGGTCGAATAGAAGCACTGGCGCCGACCGTGGAAGTCCCGTTTTTCTTTTCGCAAATCGGCAAGACGTTTCCCGCCGAAGGAGAACGCCTGCATCGTGTCGCCTTTCTCGCCGGCTGCATCGCGAATCTTACCTTCTGCCGCTTAAATGAGGCGACCGTGCGCGTGCTTCAGAAGAACGGTTGTGAGGTTGTAATTCCCGGAGAGCAGAACTGCTGCGGCGCCCTTCACGTGCATTCGGGATTGAAAGAAGAAGCGCGCGCGCTCGCGAGGAATAATATTGACGCGGTTCTCGACGGCGAGTTCGATGCGGTGATCACGAATGCCGCAGGCTGCGGATCGACGCTGAAGGAATACCACGAACTCCTCGCCGATGATCCCGAGTATCGCGAAAAGGCGGAACAGTTCTCGCTGAAGATGAAAGATATCAACGAGTTTCTGGCGTCCATTGAACTGAATCCGAATATGGGCCGCCTGGAGTATACGGTCACCTATCAGGATTCCTGTCACTTACTGCACGGTCAGAAAATCAAGGCTGCGCCGCGGAAGCTGCTGCACGCCATTCCGGGTCTGACGTTTCGCGAAATGCCGAATGCCGATGTGTGCTGCGGCAGCGCGGGCATCTACAACATCGTGCAAAACGATATGGCGATGCAGATTCTGGAACACAAAATGACCTCCGTGAACGTGACCAAAGCACACGTCGTCGCCACCGCCAATCCCGGCTGCATGTTGCAGCTCGAAGCGGGCGCGCGTCTGTACGGAACAGGCCAGCGCGTCGCCCACGTTGTGCAATTGTTGGACGAAGCCTACCAACTGAAGGCGTAACGCACCGTCCAAAGCGGCTGCAATTAACGCAGCGTCTTGGCGAAAATCGATCCGTCTTGTTCCCACGCAACGATCACATCTCCGTTCGAAAGGCGAGTCATTGCGGGGAACCCTCCACCCTTCGAGAGACGAATCGGATTCGTACTTTCAGGCGTGTGGACTTGGATCCCAGTGGGATCTGTCCAGGCGATGAAAACGCCCTTCTCTCCCAACGCCAGAGCGACGTCCTTGCCTTTGCCGATTGCCGTTTCCGCCTTGCCGGGCTGCGCTGCAAAAACGGTTTCATCGCGCCGCCACGCGCTCAGGACGCGTCCGCCAACATTCACGATTCCGCCGCCATCCATGGGACACGCATTGAGTTTCCATGAATCGCGCCCCAGTTTCTCTGGCGTCGCGACGGCGTTCTTGCGCCAGTTCAACAGATACAAATCCCGGTCGCCCTTGAGCGCATTGCGAAACATCACTGCAAAGTGTTGCACACCTGTCGAAACGATTGACGGATCGCAGCATTGGCAAATGCTTCCGTCGGGAGACTCGTACAGTAGAACATTTCGCGACCAGGTTTTGCCGTCATCGTGTGAAAGCGCGCCGAACAGTTTCGTTCCCTGTGAGCGCAAATCCAGCCAAACCGCCGCAATTGTTCCTTGGGAATCGACAGCCATCGCGTGCAAACCTTCGCGCGCCGCGCCGGGCACATCGTTCACGGTCGCTGGCTCGGACCAGGAACGGCCGCCATCCGTGGATCGCCAGGCAAGAAGATTGCCGTCCGAAGGCAGACCATGACTATGCGCGCCGGCGGCGACCGTACTGCCGCCCACCGCGCTGACCACAATCGTTTTACCGCTTACCACAACGCGAGGACCGCGGTGTCGCCCGAGAGCGAGAACCGGAATCTGCGCGAGTTTGTTCGGAGTCGAAAAACTGCGGCCCTCGTCCTTCGAATGTGAAATCCAGATCGAGTGGCCGCTTCCAAACACCAGAAATAGTTTTCCGTCGGCGGCAGCCATCTGCGGCTGGCGATTGGGAGCCATCGCCGAAACAGGTCCGATCTGCAAGGCCAGTGCGGCAAGAAGAATGAAATGCATGTGATGCAACTTCTTTCTCTATACGCGGTCCGCCTCAGAACGACAAACGCAGCGCAAGTTGAAAACTCCTCGGATCGCCTACAGCGGTTGGATTTCCAAATGTAGACGACGGATTGTATGGATACAATCCGGAGCCAAACGTACCGTTCGGAAGCAAATTGTTGCGATGATTCAAAACGTTAAACGCCTCAGCCATCGCCTCCAGGCGTAAACGTTCGCCAATGGCGAACGTACGGCTCAGACGCGCATCGAGCGTGAAATTATCGAAGCCAGTCCCGGTGTTGCGGCCGATATAGATTCCGTTGATCGTAGGACGAGCTGCCGTGCCTTGGATTGTGTTCGCTCCCGTTACGATATTGAATGGCAGTGGCGAAGAATATTGCAGAATGCCGCTTAACCGGAATCCGTGACTCACGTGCTCCCAGGTGTTGTTCGCCGGACCTTCGGCGCCATGAATGCTTCCATCAAACACGAGACGGTGGCGCTGGTCATCGTCCGAACGTCCCCAGTCCTGCCGGATATTGAAATTGTCCAGCGGCGCGCTGAAAAAGAACTCGCCTACATCGTCGAGCGCCTTCGAATACGTATAGGAAATGCGGTAGCTTCCCCAGCGCACCGGACGCTGCACGAGTGAAACGGAAACGCCATCGTATTGCGAGTCCGCGAGAGGCGAGTATTGGCTGTTATTTCCATAGCCCGGATTGGGACGGCATCCGTTGTTGGCTCCCGACGCCGCGCAAGCCGGTACGTTCTGATTCACGGAGAGAATCAGATGCCGGCCTCTCAAATGCCGATAGGTCACGCTGACGGCGCCCTTCTCTCCAAGCTGTTGCTCAATTTCGAGGCTGCCCTGCTCGGAATAGGCGTTCTGCATGTTCCTGTCCATCGTGGTGAAATTCATCAGTACGCCCGCTGGCAAATTGCTGAGAATATTCGGAAAGGTGGGAGCGCCCGTCTGTCCAGGGGAAAGGCTCGCGCTCGCTTGCGTCAGGTTCGTGAAGACGGTTGTGTTTCCGCTCGACAAGAGAGCGTTTGCAAGTGCGCGCAGCGGGACGCGATCGTAATACACCCCGAAGCCGCCGCGAACGACGGTTCGCTGCGAAGCGAACGGCGTCCAGGAAAACCCTGCACGCGGCGAAACATTGTTTGTGTCCGTATTGATTGCCTTCATAAATTGAAGGTCGTAACGAAGTCCCAGATTCAACGTAAAGCGCGGATGCAGCTTCCATTCGTCCTGGGCGTACATCCCGACATTCGGATTTGTTTGCGTCACAACGGAGTTTCCGAACGTCTGCGTAAAACCCGAATTGTCGTAATGTCCCATCAGAAAGTTGGGAAGCGATGAGAAGGAATAGCTGCCGCGAATAGACCGGGGAAATGTGATCGTGAGGTCGTTTCCTAGAAAATCGACGCCTGCCCGCAACGCATGCGCCCCAGCCTGATGCGACAGATTGTCCACGACTTCGTACAATTTGTCGGAACGGCCGGTCGGCGAAGTCGATAACGTGCCGAAAGAGGCTACGCCGGAGATGCGGACCGCCGGACCGGTCGGATCGTTCGGAAGCGCCTTCAGATCGCTGTAGGTAAATTGCGCGCGTGTCTCATTGACGGTGCGCGGCGATAGCGTCAAGACGTTGCCGGCCGCGATGGTCTGGTCTATGTCGTCCAACCCGGCAGCGGCGCTAGTCGCGCTGAGGGCGCCTGCGCCGCGCGAGTTATCGCTGTTGACGCGATAGAGGTTATAACGCACGGTGAACTGGTCTCTTTGGTTGAATTGGTGATCCACTTTCCCAAAGAAATTCGAATTATGTACTGGATTCGAGTACAGACCGGTTGCAATTTGCGAACCCTGCAGTCCGATAGCGGCCAACCGGGAGTTAATCGCGGCGATGTTGGCCGGCGCAATGGTAATGAGTCCACTTTGATTTAAGTCGCGCTGCTCGAAGTTCGCGAAATAGAACGTCCGGTCTTTTACGATCGGGCCACCGAGGCTTGCTCCGTATTGCGCTTGGGTGAGCGGAAGTTTAGTGTTGGTCAGTGCGTTCGCCGCATTCAAACGCTGGTTTCGAAAGAACCCATAGGCGTCTCCGTGCAGCGAATTCGTTCCGGTCTTAGTGACCATGTTGACGTAGCCGCCCATCGCGCGGCCGAATTCAGCCTGGCCCCCCGAAGTTACCACCTGTAATTCACGCACTACGTCCAGGCCATAGAAAGTGCCGGCAATCCCGGCGGCGTCGTCATTCGCCGATAAGCCGTCCACAATGAAACTGTTCGAGAAATTTCGCTGGCTGTTGACGGAGATGCCTTGTCCTGGAATCGCGGATGTTTCGGGAAACAATTGTGTGCTGTTTGTATTCGTGGGAGACACGCCTGGAAGCAGCAGCGTAAGATCGAGAAAATTGCGGCCGTTAAGCGGCAGATTGCTTACTTCCGTTTGCGATATTGTTCCGGCAATCTGGCTGCGGTCCGTTTCGAGAATCGCGGATTCTCCGCTGACTTGAACGGTTGTTTCCGCCGCTCCAACCTGCAACGGAATCGTAATATCAAAGGCCGAGCCCACCGTAAGTGTTACGGAGCGCGTGGCTTCGTGAAATCCCTGCTTATTGGCTGTAATCTTGTATGGCCCCACCTGAAGATACGGGAAACGAAACCGACCATCGCGACCCGTCTCCGCGGTACTGCTGAGATTGGTGTCGGTTTCGTTGGCGGTGACTTGCGCGCCCTCCACCACCGCGCCGGTTGCATCGATAACGCGCCCGCTCAAGCTGGCAAAATTAACGGTTTCCTGGGCGCGGATCAGTCCTGCGGCAGGCAAAAGGAGCAGTGCGAGAATGCGAAAGCTCCGCACATCTGGAAACGCAAACACTCTTCCTCCCATGTGTCATGCGACCGCCCGTTCGCTTGAACGCGCGGCTACAGACTGTTTCGGTGAAATGTCTAGATAGGGAGGAAAGTTGGAGGGCCGCGTTTTTGCCGGGAGCGATGAAAGGAGATGCGATATCCGGCTTCGGCTTGCGCGGAAATCGCCGGGTGGCTCAGCAGCCCGGCGAAAAGGGTAAGCGAATCCGAAGGCGTGTAGCTTTCGACGTGCGCCGGCGTAGTGTTATGCGGAAACAACGGACACTTCTGAGCAACTACGCTTGCTGCGCGATCCGGCGACGGAGAATGCATCGATTGCTGCGCGCAATGATGCTTTCCGGCTTTGCGGCAGCACGCCGGCAGAGGCGAATTGGAATCCGATGCGAACAGAGGCAGGATCGGCGCCCAACTAAACAGCGCTACCAGAACTACGGCGACAATCCCCTTCATTCGCTCTGAGTGTACCGCAGATACGCTCACTTCGATATGTGCTTACGCCGGCCTCAACCCCAACAACTGGACCAATAGCGTTTTCCGCTGGACGACATCCGCTAGCGAATAACTATCCAGCACCGAAAAATACGCGTCCAGGGCTTCCTTTAAGATCCCCCGCAACCCGCAGCCTCGCGTAATCCGGCAAGAATTCCCGGACTTGTCGAAGCACTCCACCATGGTCCAGTCCTCCACTGAACGAAGCACCCGCCCGATGTTGATCTCCCGCGGACTCATTGCCAACCTGAGACCGCCCATGCGCCCACGCACCGCTTTGACGTAGCCCTCCTGAACGGCCTGGTTCGCCACCTTCATCAAATGATTTCGTGAAATGCCATAGTGGGCGGCAATCTCCTGGATGGTCGCCGTTTCGTTACGTTGGACCGCCAAATGAATCAAAAGGCGCAGTGTATAGTCGGCATGGCTCGTTAAATACATAAGTGCGAATGGTAAAGATGTATTATAAATATATCTTTGCACGCTCACTACTTCCATGCCCACTGTGACTGAAGAGGACATCGCCACGCTCGTGAATGAGTTCTACGGAAAGATCCGGCACGATTCTCTCCTCGGCTCGATCTTTACCGACGCTATCGGCGACGACTGGGAGCCGCATCTCGCCAAAATGCGGGCGTTCTGGTCGTCCGTGTTTCTCGCTTCCGGGACGTACAAAGGAAGCCCGATGATGGCGCATCTTCAATTGCCGCCGCGTTTGACTGTTGTCCATTTCCAGCATTGGCTCGACTTGTGGCGGGAGACGGCCGCGGAACACTGTTCGCAGGACGTGGCTTACCAGTTCGTCGAGAGAGCCGAAATGATCGGCCAACGATTGTTACAGGCCATTACTCTCTATCACCCGGTGAGCGTCGCCGAAAGATCCGAAAGAATGACCGAGACTGTATGACGCTGACCGACCTGCAACCACTGTTGAACGATGCCGGCCCTCTGCCTCGAACGACTTCCCTCGTGCGTGAGACCGGCCTGCGCGCCATATTACTTCATCTGCGAAAGGGGGAGGAAATTCCGGAACATCAAAACCGCGGAGGCATCACTGTGCAGTGCCTGCAAGGTCATGTCATCTTCTTTGCCGGTGGGGAACGAGTCGAGTTGACACCCGGACTGCTGATTAGTTTGCCGCCGGAGATACCTCATAAGCTTTCCGGAGAGGCGGACAGTCTCTTGCTGGTTACAATGTCCGAACCGGTCGTTGTCAATGAAAATCGGAGTGCAGCCTAAGGGCGAAATCTGCTCGTCAGCACTGAACCACGACTGTACCGGTTGTCATAACCCAAAATCGCGAACGCTGGCTTACTCATAAAATGCTGATTTTAGCCGCGGCCTTACTCGTGCCGCAGAGCGCTTACCGGATCCACCCGCGCGGCGCGCGCTGCCGGAAAGTAGGCCGCAATCAGGCCAATAGCGCTTAGTATGCCAATCGTTACCGCAATGGTTACCGGGTCCATGGCGCTGATTCCGTATAACTGCATTGCGTTATCGACGTGCTCATACTGCGCCACAGACCAACGAGGCACTGCAGCGCTCAGGCCGTACAATTGCGCCGCCATCAGCCGCACGCTCACTGCTGCGCCAGCTAGCCCGGCGATCACGCCAACGGCGATCAGGAATCCCGTCTCGCGCAGGATCAGACCGGTCACCAGACCCTTTTGGGCTCCAAGCGCCATGCGAATGCCGATTTCGTTGGTCCGGCGAGCGACACTATATGACAGCATTCCATAGATTCCCGTCGCGGCGAGAACGAGCGCAAGAATTGCGAACGTCGCGCAGAGCTGCGCGATTAGCTTTTGCCGCGCGTTCTGCGCCTCAATTAGTCGATCGACAGTTTGTGCGCTCCGAATCTGCAAATCTCCGTCAAAGGCAAGGATGGTCTTGCGGACCGCTGTGAAAATGCGGTTGGGATCGTTCGCCGTGCGAACCTCGAATGTCATCCGGGAGTGCGGGCCAAGTTGATCCGAGGCAGCGTAGAATTTCGGATCAATGTTCCCACGCAACGAGTGTACGCGCGCATCCGTAGCGACGCCGATCACCTCAATGGAACGCCGTGCGCTGTTCCCTTGCTCATCGGACAGCGTGGTTGTCACGTGCTTGCCGATCGGATTGCGTCCGGCGAAAAAGCGCTTGGCAAACGCTTCGTTGATTACGCAAACGCGCCGTGACTTTGCAATATCACGCGAACCGATCTCGCGGCCCGATAGCATCGGAATCCCGATCGATGAAAAGTAGTCTGGACCTACATAGTCGCCAGTGGAGCCGGTATCGTCCGCATTCCGAGGAGTGAATCCTTCCACTGTGACCGGGTAAGCGCCTTCCTCGCTGAACAATCCGCGGACGGAATAGGTCACGGCCCGCACTCCCGGAATCGCTCGAATGCTCGCTGACAGCTCGCGATAGAAATTGGCGTCGCGCGCTTCCGGACGCCCCGCATTCAGACTGTCTACACTTACGGCAAACAGATTGTCTCGCGGGTAGCCGAGCGCAACCGATTGCAAATTCCAGAGAGTTCGCAGGAACAGCCCGGCTCCCAACACCAGCAAGAGCGAAAGCGCGATCTGGATCACGATAAGCGCTTTGGCAAACGCTGCGCGCCGGCGGGAGACTGTCGTTCCCCGGCCCGACTCTTTCAGGCTCTCGTTCACGCCGGCTTGCGTCGCGCGAAACGCGGGAGCCAATCCAACGAGTGCGCCAATGAGCAAAGTTCCACCGGCCGTAAATGCGAGAACGCGCGGATCGATATTTGCCGCAAGATTGAAGTGAGCATTCGCGTTCGATAGAAGCAGCAGCAACCCTCGCAGCGCAACGGCAGCGACGAGCGTACCGGCGATGCCGCCAAGCGCCGCCAGCAGTAGGCTTTCGGTCAGGAACTGGCGGATAATACGACCCTTGGCGGCGCCGATCGAAAGGCGAATCGCGACTTCCCGCGAGCGGGCCTTGGCGCGCGCCAACAACAGGTTCACTACGTTGGCGCACGCAAGTAACAGAACCACCCCTGCCAACGCCTCCAGAATCGTCCACTGCTCTGCAAACTCTTCCTTGCCATGAAACGCTCCGGGGCCCACGGGCCTCACGACGATCCGCTGGTTGAGCGCTTCTTTCCGGGCCTGCGCCGGCATTGTCGTCGGGTATCCAGCCTCGAGAATTCCGCTGAATCGGACATTCACTTCCGCCTGAACCTGCGCAATCGTCACGCCGGCTTTCCGCCTTCCGAAGACGTGCAGCCACATTAGTTTGTTTTGCGACCGGCTTAGATCTTCGTGTAATCCGTCCCAGCCGGGTTCGACCTGCGGCTGCATCAGCATGGGAAGCCACACATCGGGGTCCTGCCCGACTGTTGCGCCTCGAAAGCTCTTCGCGGCGACACCGATGACGACGAGCGTCGTGCGGTATAGGTGCATTGGCTGCCCGATGGCTTCGGCGCTTCCGCCGAACCTCCGCTGCCAGTAGTCGTAGCTAATCACCGCATATGGATCTTTGCCGATTCCCGTGGCATCTCGTTCCGTAAAGAAACGGCCAATCGCCGGATTCACGCCGAAGACGGAGAAGTAGTTTTCACTGACCAGACGCCCGTGAACTTCTTCCCGCGCCCCGTCCGATACCCGAACCGGCCAGCGCTGAAGCGCCATTTGAGACGCGCATACGCCCGATAGGGTTGTCATATGATCGCGCAGTTGAGCATATTCGGGATAGCTGAGCAGGGTGCGCGTGCCGGTCAGAAGGCCGCCCAAAACCAGAGAGGCATTCGGGTCGGTGAGCATCACCAGCTCGTTTGGATTCGGAACCGGGAGAAGCCTGAGCAGCGCGGCATTCAACACGCTGAAAATCGCGGTGTTTATTCCGATGCCCAAGGCAAGCATCAGGACCGCGACGGCAGTTGAGCCGGGAGCCTTCGCCAGCATTCGCAGGCCGAAGCGAACGTCTCGTAAAAAGAGATCCCAGGACAGCCAGCGCCCCGATTCGTAGAATTGCTCTCGCGCACGAGCCGTGTTACCGAAGGCGCGGCGGGCAGCCATCCAGGCTTCTTCTTCGGAAAGTCCCTGTTCCCGAAGGCGATCCGCCTCCAACTGTAAGTGCGCTTCCAACTCTGCATCGAAGTCGCCGGGTTTCCTATGCCGCCGGAACATACATTCACCCCTCGCCCTCCGGTCCCAGAATGCTCCCTATTGCTGCTGCCAGCCGCCGCCACTTTGTTGTTTCGGTGACGAGTTGCTTACGCCCGGCTTTCGTCAACGTGTAAAAGCGTGCTTTGCGGTTATTACTCGATGTTCCCCACTCCGCAGCAATCCACCCTCGAGCCTCCAATCGTTGGAGCGCGGGATACAGCGCACCGTGCTCGACAAGCAGTTCCTCTCCGGAGTTCTGTTGAATCGCTCGTCCAATTCCCTGCCCGTGCTGACGGCCGAAAATGAGAGTTCGCAGGATCAGCAGATCGAGCGTGCCTTGGAGTAGTTCGAGCCGCTGCTCTTCTTGATCCCGCTCAACGGCCGCCCTCTTCTGTGCGCTTGGACTTTTCCGGGTAACCATTTAACCCGAGTATGCACCCGCTTAGGTAAAACGTCAACCTGTCTTTAGGGGCGCCTTTCCGCCGAACGGCGAGGTAGCCGGTGACAAAATGAAAGTAAAGGAGCGTATTTTGACTTCCGCTCACCGCCAGCCAGCAGCATTACCGCACACTGGCATCGCAAGCTTCTGCAAGGCGCCTTATGTCTTTGAGATTGCGGAAATGCAGGCAGATGTGGCAATTCTCGGAGTGCCGTTCGACAACATGGCTTCCATGCGCCCCGGTTGCCGCCAGGCTCCGCGAGCCCTCCGTGACGCTTCCACGCGATTCGGTTGGCTTGGGGACGCGGCTGGTTCCTCCGGATTCTTTGATATTGGGAACCAGGCGACGTTCTTATCCGGTATCCGGCTGATAGACGCCGGCGACGTCGACGTGCGCCTCGATGCGCCCGTCACGCGAGAACGGATCACGGCACATGCCCGCTCCATCATCGATAGAGGTCTGTTTCTGGCTTCCATTGGCGGAGATCACTCGGTTACCTTCCCGCTTCTCGCCGCATTCGAGAAGTACGCACCTCTGACGATTGTCTTGTTGGATGCTCACATGGACTATCGCGACATATCCATGGACCTGAAATTTAGCAATAATAGCCCCTTCCGCCGTGCCCACGAGTTATCTTTCGTCGAACGCATCGTCACCGTTGGCGTGAGAGGCATCAAAAGCACGGATCGCGAGTACCGCGAAAGTCTGGAGCATGGCAATCTCGTTTTCCCGATGGATCGCGTTCATGACGATGGAATCATGGCGATTATTAATGAAATTGGCGAACTTGGAAACTACTATGTAAGCCTGGATATCGACGGGCTTGATCCTTCGATTGCCCCTGGCACGGAAAGCCCGGAAGCTGACGGTCTGAGTTTCCGCCAAGCCAGACAGTTGCTCCGTGGGATTAGTAAACACGGGCGGCTCGTCGGCGTCGATATTGTCGAGGTAAATCCCTACCTGGATCACGCCGAACTCACGCAGCACATTGCCGTGCAACTGCTCATCGAAACCATCGCGTCCGGGTTTCCCAATACCGCAGCGAAGCTCTGAAAACACAAGATCCATACAGGGCCATGAGACTCTTACCACTTACGATGCCGCCGCTTCAGGCGTCCACGCAATGCTGATTACTCCGGCTCTCCGGGCAAGAATGCCGACGAAGGCGGGCGTTTCGGTTTCAGGGCTCGTGCTGCGCCAGTGAACGTTACATCTCAATTCCTGCATTGCGTCACCCGGTCGATACGTGATGGCGCAAGAACTGGTTCGATAACCGGCGGCGGAAAGGCCGGAACGGATTTCAGCGTCGCTGGGAGCGTCCGCCGCGCTGAGGATGGTCAACGTGCCTCGCCGGTCCTGTTTTATTTTTAGCTCGAACCGTCTCAAGCCGGCCAGAACCAGAAAGCCTACTGCCAGACCCGCAAGGCCCAGAGCAATTTGTCCGCCTCCAAAGCAAAGACCAAGCACCGTCACAAACCAAAGGGTGGCCGCGGTGGTGACGCCGATCAGCAGGTTGCCCCGCCGGAGAATGGCCCCGGCGCCGATGAAGCCCATCCCGGAAAGAATTCCAAGAGGCAGCCGCATCAGGTCGAGAGTGACAAATGAGTCGGAAGCCTTCCCCGCCACCGGCAAAAGCACATTTGCCTGGATCATCGCCAGACAAGCCGCGAGCGACACGAGCGTTGTTGTCCGCAGTCCAGCGGGCCGCCCGTGCTCGCCACGATTAAAACCGATAAGGAGCCCGGCGCCGAGCGCACAGACGATTCGGATTAAAATATCGACCCACGCAAGGTGAAGAGGCATACTCTACAGCTTATTTGGATAGAGCATTCGGGAAATCGGTGACGCATTCGTTTTACCTATTTCGCGCCGCCGACGTTTAAATCGATCGAAGCCAACGGGGCATGAGCCGGAGGGAATTGGGAATGAATACCCCTATTTTCAGGCAGCAGTCGAAAACGCGAGGGCGGGTCCGCAGAATTCGCGGTCGAAG
Source organism: Bryobacterales bacterium KBS 96 (assembly GCA_000381625.1). Classification (GTDB taxonomy): domain Bacteria; phylum Acidobacteriota; class Terriglobia; order Bryobacterales; family Bryobacteraceae; genus KBS-96. Next base: position 506,222 of record KB906767.1, on the reverse strand, counting down.
TTCCAGCTATGCGCGTTGTTGGCCTGTTCGAGAGTCCACTTCCGCTTGACCAGCGACTCGGCTTCGGCTTTCGAACAAACGAACCCAAACTCGGCCGGTTGAAACTCCTTGCCGGCGACCAAGTGGCACATGCCGACTTCGTAGATCGCTTCCTGTTCGCGGGTTTCCTGCCGTGGCACGGCACAGTTTCGAAAATTCCAGAATTACGCGCGCCGTAATGCGTTGTAGGGGCGAGCATGCCTCACCGGGATTTGACGGTCACCGCGACACCTTCGCGTTCCCCACCAGAACCACTGAAATATGCACCAAGCTTATATCCAAGGCAGCGCCGCGCTCGGCCGGGGCGCCGGGGGCAATCGTCAGAACGCTCTCTTCCGACGGCGTCAATTCCACGATGCCGGCTGTCGCCGGAGACTTCTCGCTTCCGTACAGCAGCGTCCGCAGAACTTTCCCGTTGACGTCGATGTCGAGCAGGCGAGCAAACTTGCCCGGCTTGTACGCCACGTCCACGCGGTATTTGCCGGCGCGGTTCACGGTGAAATTCCAGCGCTCCTTTCGTACTGTCGGCGGATCATAGTAACCCTCGCCGTTGGCGTTATAGAAGTGGTCCGCCGCTTCCGGCGTGAGCGTCAGCGCTCCATTCACATCCGGATGTACGGCAGGTTGCCGCACGTCGAGCGAACCCTCGAACTCCACCGCCACAACCGGAAGAAAACCTTCGGTGGCCGGCATCTCGACGGACTTCGCCGCCCCCTCATCGTGAAACGCAAGTGGACTCCGCCGCGTGTCGCCTAGTAAATAAGCCTTCCGAATGTGATTTTGCATGCCCGGGAGCTTGAGTTGTCGATCCGCCGGAATATGTTCCGCGAACAGGAACAGCCGGTTATCGCGCACCGTGGCATAGCCGAAGTCCAATTTACGGAACGGCTGCGGCTGCGTACCGTAGATGGCTTCGCTGTTCCGCTTCAGCCACGCTCCCACGCCGCTCAGAACGGCGGCTTCATAGCCGACCACTGAGCCATCGCCTTTGGGTCCGATATTCAGAATGTAATTGCCGCCACGGCTGACCACGGCCACCAGGCGCTGGATATGTTCGTGGACCTTGCCATCAAGATCGCTCCGTTGAAGCCAGGAACGATAGCCCCAGGTCTCTTTGTAAATGGATGCCGGCGATTCCCACGGCTCATCGAGAATGTAATCCGGAATCTCGTCGTCGCCCATCTCCATGAAGTCGCCTTCGTTGTTCCAGACGCGACCGCTGACCATCGTTTCGGGCTGATACTTGTGTATCGTGTCGGCAAAATGCTGGCTTTGCAGTTTCGTGGGATGGCCCATGTCGAACCAGACCTCCGATAGAGGGCCGTATTGGGTCATCAATTCGCGCAACTGGTTCACGTTGAATTGTTCATGCGCGGGTGAAATCGGATTGTCGTTCTTCTCTTCGGGAACATCGCCGAAATGCCAGTCAATCGTGGAATAGTAGACACCAAAGGGCATGTGATGGCGCGCGCAGGCTTCCGCCAGGCTTTTCACAATGTCCTTGCGGTACGGCGAAGCGTTCACCACGTTGAATGACGATGCCTGCGTTCGAAAAAGGCTGAAGCCATCGTGATGTTTGGCGGTGAGCACAATGAACCGCATGCCGGCGTCTTGCGCGAGCCGCACAATTGCATCGGCGTCCCACCGTTCAGGTTGAAATTGGCCCGCGAGCGCGGCGTACTCGGCTTCGGGAATCTTGGCGTCGGATTGAATCTGCTCGCTGTAGTTACCCGAGTATTGTTTCCCGTTCCAAATGCCGCCCAACATCGAATAGAGTCCGAAATGGATGAACATCCCGTACTTGCGGCTCTGCCATTCGCGCACGGTGGCCGGACTGGGCCGGCCGGAGTCGTCCGCGGCCAGCAGCGGACGAGCACCCGTGAGCAGAACCAGGCATAGGAAAAGAGAAAGCACGCGCATGTGGATAGCTTACGCGAGCCACTGGACGCGCCACGTGCTACAGAGCGCAGCCGGGCGCGCCCTATGACAGACAAGGTGTTCTTGCGCTGGACGGAGTAATACCGGAGCCAGAGGGAAACGTCGAGCGGGTACTGTACTGCCCGCCAGCACGATGAATCGTGCGCCACAGCCGCCGAGCGTAAATTTGTGATAAAGTGCCGCTCACATAGGGGGATGTATGAAGAACGTGATTCTGGCGGCGGCGCTGCTCGCCGGCCTGTGTTCGTCCTCATGGGGACAGAAGCTTCTCATCGATACCAGCACGGCGGAGGGTAAGACTCTTGCCGAAATTGCACAGCAGCAGGACGCTGCCCGCAAGCAAACGATGCTCGAAGATTTTATGAAGACGTACCCGCAAAGCACCCAGGCGGCCTGGGTCTACGGGCAACTGCAAACCATTTATCTACAAGACAAGCAGTACGACAAAGTTCTGGAAGCCGGAGAGAAAGCGCTGGCCGGCGGGGCCGATAACGTGGACCTCGCCTATAACAACCTGAAAGCCGCGGAGGGCAAAAACGATCCGGACGGAGTGGCCAAGTGGTCGGCGGAGACATCGGCCCTGGCGAGAAAAGTCGAGCAATCGCAGCCTTTGGGCGACGATGTAAAAGCGAGGATCGACTACGCGAAGCAAGTGGACACCTATACGGAGTATTCGGTTTACGCGGCGGTGCTGAAGACCACCGATCCAGCCAAGATCATTGCGCTAGTGGAACCGCTCGAGCAGCGGAGCCCGAAGAGCGAGTATTTGAGCAAGTCCTACGGAATGTATTTAAATGCCCTGCGGCAAACGGGCCAGAATGAGAAAGCCGGGACGGCCGCGGAAAAGGAAGCCGACCGCGATCCGACCAACGAGGACGTGCTGCTGATTGCCGCCGATTACAACATGCAGAAGCAAAATCAAGATAAGGCGCTGGCCTACGCGGCGAAACTTTCCGAGGTGATGCAGGCGAAAACCAAACCGGCGGAGTTGAGCGATGCCGATTGGGAAAAGAAAAAAACAACGCTGCTAGGCGCCGGTTACTGGATACAAGGCGTTGTTTACAGCGAGCAGAAGAAATACACTCAAGCCGATAAAGTGTTGCGCGAAGCTCTGCCGCTGATCAAGGGCGACAACCAGATGCTGGGCGTGGGCTTGTTCCATCTCGGCGTCGCGAATTATGAGCTCGGCAAATCGACAAAAAAACGAGCGCTATTGCGGGATGCGTTGAAATTCTCGCAGCAATCCGCCGCGATCAAAAGCCCCTTACAGGCGCAGGCACAAGCGAACGTGAAAGCGATCGGCAGGCAGGTGGGACGGTAATGATGGAAAGCGATCGCCACTGTACGCCGATTGGGAAACCACGCGGTAGCAAGCCGGCGGCGGTGCAATAAACTGAAACTAGCCGTTCCGATAACGCTTCCGCCGGGGTGCAATCAGCTTGCGAGATTATTGGCACAAAGATGCGGTCATTTATTGTGTTGAGGTTGAGACTTTCAAGGATGGCAACGGCGATGGCATCGGCGACTTTCGCGGGCTGACCGATCAGCTTCCTTATATCGCCGGCCTCGGATTTACCACGATCTGGCTGCTTCCCTTCCATCCGACGCCGTTTCTCGATAATGGCTACGATGTTACGGATTACTTCGGCGTGGACTCGCGCCTCGGCACGCTAGGCGATTTTGTGACCTTCATCAATCAGGCGCATTCCCATGGATTGCGCGTGATGATCGACTTGGTGGTGAATCACACATCGAATCAACATCCCTGGTTTCAGAGCGCCCGGAGCGATGCAAAGTCCTACTATCGGGATTTTTATGTTTGGGAGAAACACAAGCCCAAGAATGCGGATCAGGGCACGGTGTTTCCCGGAATCCAGAAAAGCACGTGGAGCTTCGATCGGACAGCAGGGCAATACTATTTTCACCGCTTCTATCACTTTCAACCGGATTTGAACATCTCGAATCCAACGGTCCGCGAGGAGATCTGCCGGATTATCGGCCTTTGGCTGCAACTCGGCGTATCGGGTTTCCGGGTGGATGCCGCGCCGTTCCTCATCGAGATGAAAGGCGCGGACACGCCGCAATCGCAGGAACAGTATCAGTATCTTCGCGAGTTTCGCGAATTCCTTTCGTGGCGCACCGGGGACGCAATTCTGCTTGCCGAGGCAAACGTCACGATGGATACGATTGAGGACTATTTCGGCGATGGCGACAAAATACACATGCTGTTCAATTTCATGTTGAATCAGTATCTGTTTCTCGCGCTGGCCCGTAAAGAAGCCGCGCCGCTGCTAGAGGGCATGCTGAAGCCGCCTCCGATTCCGGAGAATTGCCAGTGGGCGAACTTTTTGAGGAACCATGATGAACTCGATCTTGGGCGGCTCAGCGATGCGCAGCGCGAGGAAGTGTTTCATGAGTTCGGGCCGCAGCGGAACATGCAGCTTTATGGGCGCGGTCTACGGCGCCGGCTTGCGTCGATGTTCAATGGCGATTTGCAGCGTTTGACAATGGCCTACAGTTTACTGCTGTCGCTGCCGGGCACGCCGGTCATCCGGTATGGCGACGAAATTGGAATGGGCGAGGATCTATCGCTGAAGGAACGCAACAGCATTCGGACGCCGATGCAATGGTCCGCTGGCGCGAATGCCGGGTTTTCCAACGCCCGTCCAAACAAACTCTTTCGCCCGGTGATTTCCGGCGGGCAGTTCGGATACGAGCGCGTCAACGTAGCCGCACAGCGGTGCGATTCTCATTCGCTGCTGAACTTCATCGAGCGCTGCATTCGTATGCGCAAAGAGTGCCCGGAATTCGGCCGCGGTTCGTGGAAATCGATGGAGACAAATAATCCTTCGGTTTTTGCCCACTCCGTCGAGTGGGCAACGGGAACGGTGCTCGCAATTCACAATCTCTCCGATAAGAGTTGCCGGCTGAAGATCGATTTGAGCGGCTGCAAGGCCGAGCGCCTGATGGATCTGCTGCGGAGTGAGAAAGATATTCCACTGAAAGGCAAGACCCTGCAGTTGAATTTGAAAGGCTACGATCACCGCTGGTTCCGGGTAATCCGAGCGGAGCAATGAAGACAGCCAGTCGCCGCGGCGAACGCGGAGCTTTCGCGCTGTCGTGATTTAATTGCAGAGCAAACGCTTCCGTCATGCGAACAAACATCCTTCCGCTTTTTCTATTCAGCGCCGTTATCGCGTCGGTTCCTCTCCCGGCGGCCAATAAGGCGATTCCGATCTGGCCAAACGGCGCTCCGGGCCCCAAGAACACCACAGGCGCTGAGAAGGACACCACCACATCCAAGGATGGTCTGATTGCCGGCCGACCCGTGATCCGGCTGGGAAATGTTGGTGACCCGACCATTACGCTTTACCAGCCGAAAGACAATAACACCGGCGCCGCGGTAGTTGTTTTCCCCGGCGGCGGATATCGGATCCTGGCGATGGATCTGGAAGGAACGGAAGTGTGCCAGTGGCTGAATTCTATCGGGATCACCGGGATTTTGTTGAAGTACCGCGTGCCTGAAGTGAAAGGGCAGCCTCCTTATGCCGGGCCTCTACAGGATGCGCAGCGTGCAATGGGCATTGTGCGCGAGCATGCGAAAGAATGGCGCATCGATCCCCAAAAGATTGGCGTTCTGGGGTTCTCGGCGGGTGGCAACCTGGGCGCCGAAATAAGCAACAGCTTCGATAAGCGCACCTACGAACCGATCGACAAGGCCGATCGGGAAAGCTGCCGGCCCGATTTTGCGATCTTGATTTATCCCGCTTACTTGGCTGTTAAGAACGGCGAGGGCGAATATAGGCTGGCGCCGGAGCTTCATGTCACCGCGAACACGCCGCCAACGTTCCTGGTGCAGACCGAAGACGATCCCGTTCATGTTGAAAACAGCCTGTACTACTACCTGGCCCTGAAGAACGCGAAAGTACCGGCCGAGATGCATCTATACAGCACTGGCGGCCACGGGTATGGCCTTCGCAAGACCGATAAACCGGTGACCGGGTGGCCGCGCCTGGCTGAACAATGGATGCGATCCCTGGGCATGTTGCAGGCTGACTAGAGGAAATCATGAATCCGTTACCAATAAGCAGGCGGCAGGCGCTTCAGCTTTTCGCCGCAACTCCCGCATTCGCGAAAGCATTCGGTGCAGCATCGAGCCACCACATGTATCTGTCTTTGAACAGCACGTTGGTGGCGAATCGGGTTCCCTGGCCGCAGTTCGCCGAACTGGCCGCAAAGGTGGGATTCCCCGGAGTTGACGTGATGCTCGATCCGGCCATGAAAGCGGGCGCGGACGCCACGAATAAACTACTTCGCGGCCTGAATGTGCGGCCGTCGATCATCAATGCTCCGGTCGAGTTCCGGAAAGACGACGCCGCGTTCAAAGCTTCTCTTCCCAAGCTCGAGGCGGCCGCGCCGTTCGCCGCCGCCATCGATTGCCCGCGCATGATGACGTACATCATGCCTTCGAGCGAAACGCCAAAGGACGAATTGCGGCGAATTTACAAGCAGCGCTTTACCGAATGCGGCCGTATTCTTGCGAAATCGAATGTCCGCCTGGGACTCGAGTTTCTCGGCCCGCTGCAGTTGCGCAAGATGTTTCCGCACGAATTCATCTGGCGCATGAACGAAATGCTGGAATTTGCAAAGGAATGTGGTCCTAACATTGGGATAACGCTCGACGCGTGGCACTGGCATCATGCCGGGGCGACCGTTCAGGACATTGTCAACGCCGGGCGGGAGCGCATTGTCGACGTGCATTTCGACGACGCCCCGGATCTTCCGCCCGAGCAGATTCGCGACAATCAACGGCTAATGCCCGGTGAAGGCATCATCAATTTAGTGGGCTTTTTGCAGGCGCTCCAAAAAATCGGCTACACGGACGGGCTAAGCGTCGAAGTCTTTGGCCGCGGTTTGGACAAGATGAAACCGGAAGACGGCGCGCGGCTCGGGCTCAAGACATCGCTCGCCGTATTTCACAAAGCCGGTGTTCCAGAGGGGTGAAATGGCGCTCGATTGGCCGCCGCTGGAGTGGAAGGCAGGAAACTTTACCAGGAAAGCAGTAACGTGGAAGAGTGAGCCTGGAGTTATCTAATGAACAGCGTCGAGCGCTGCCATCGGTCGACGAAGTCCTTCACCAGCTCTGCCATCTGGACCACTTGCCGCGTACGCTGATCGTTTCGGAGACCAGGGCGGTGCTGGAAGAACGCCGCCGCGCCTTGAGGGACAATGTTCCGTACGACGCCACGCAAATTTGGGCTATCGTGGAGCGGCGGCTGCACAAGCTGCTTGCCCCCTCTCTTCGCGAGATCATCAACGCCACCGGCGTCGTCCTGCATACCAACCTCGGACGCGCGCCGCTCGACGATTTCAGACCGATCGGCGGCTATTCCAATCTCGAATACGATCTGAGCGCAGGCCGCCGCGGCAAACGCGATATGCACACGGCGCCGCTGCTGGAACGGTTGCTCGGGCGCCCCGCGATCCTCGTCAATAACAATGCAGCCGCCGTATATCTAACGTTGAACGAGCTAGCGGCCGGCTACGAAGTCGTCGTTTCACGCGGCGAACTGATTGAAATCGGCGACGGCTTCCGAATTCCCGAGATCATGGCCCGGTCGGGAGCGATTCTGCGCGAAATCGGCACGACGAACCGCACGAAAATAGAAGATTATCGAAATGCGATCACCGAACGCACGCGCCTCATCCTGCGCGTTCATCGATCGAATTTCCGGATCAGCGGCTTCACGGCGCGTCCGGAATTGCAAGAACTCACGGCGCTGGGACGCGAGACGGGTCTGCCGGTTTACGAAGACCTCGGCAGCGGCTGTTTGGTGGATCTGCGCAGCCGTGGAATCGAGGAACCGCTGGTCAGCCACAGCTTTCACGCGGGAGTCGATTTGGCGTCGTTCAGTTGCGACAAACTTCTGGGTGGTCCGCAGTGCGGAATTATCGCAGGCAAGCCCGAGCTGGTGCAGCGCATACGGCGGAATCCGCTATACCGCGCATTTCGTTGCGACAAGCTGGCGATCGAAGCGATCTCGATCACCTTTCAACGCCTGATCGCCGGTGAGTTTGACGCGATTCCCACTCTGCGCATGATTTCGCAGCCCCCCGAGGCCATCCGGTTGCGCGCGGAACGCCTTGCGTCCCGCCTCCGCCCATTGAACGTAAGTGTCATTCAGGGCGAATCGGCCATCGGCGGAGGATCGACGCCGGAGCAGATTCTTCCGACATGGCTGATCGCTCTCGAAATCGACGGAGTATGCGCGTTTGAATACCGCTTACGGCATGCTCCGGTCCCGGTGATTGCGCGGATCGAGCGCAACCGGATGCTGATGGACCTGCGCACTGTGGCTCCGCGCCAGGAAGACGATCTGGTTGCCGCAGTGCAAGCGGCGGCGCTGGCATAGCAACTTAGGCGAACTGAAATGTTGGTTGAAGAATTTGGGGCGGACCGGGCCGCCCCAAGGAGTTAAATAGAGTCAGACTTCGTGGCGCTTTGTTTTCGCCAGCATGTGGCCGGCCTTGCTTAATGCGTTCTTTTCGGCTTCTTCGGCCGTGGCCGACGTAAAGCGCGCAAGACGCGCTCCGGGCGACACGTTGTCCGCTTCGCACACATACTCGTCTCCGAGCTTGTAGCTCGTGATGCGCACGGGCCAACCGGACAACTCTATGGTCTTTTCCTGATAGTTCTCTGCCTTCATACTGATTTCGATCTCCCGATACTCGCCGGCTTCTTATTTGGCGGAAGCGCTCGCTGCCTGCCCCTTTTCCACGGGCACGCCGACGAGGTTGCCCCATTCAGTCCATGAGCCATCGTAGTTGATGGTGTTGTCGTAGCCCAGCAGATATTTCAGAGCAAACCAGGTATGGCTGGAACGCTCGCCGATACGGCAATACGCGATGATCTGCTTGGAGCCGTCGATTCCTTCGGCTGCATAGACGCTCTTCAACTCGTCCGGACTCTTGAACGTGCCGTCTTCGTTGCAGGCTTTGCCCCACGGAACATTTCGCGCTCCGGGAATATGGCCGCCGCGCTGGCAAGTTTCCGGCAATCCCGGAGGCGCGAGAATCTCGCCCGTGAATTCCTGCGGGCCGCGTACATCCACTAGCTGCGCGCTTCCCTTCGAGGAAGCTTCCTGCACCTTGGGGAGATACGCACGAAGGGACAGGTCGAGCGAAGCGGGCTTCGGATATGTGGTCTTGGCGTAGGAAGGCACGTCCTGCGTCAATTCGCGTCCTTCGGCAATCCACTTCTTGCGGCCGCCGTTCAGTAAACGGACATCTTTGTGGCCGTAAATTTTCAATTGCCAGAACGCCCAGGCGGCGAACCAATTATTGTTATCGCCGTAGATAATGATGGTGGTATCCGGCGAAATGCCGGACGTGGTGAGTAGGTTTTCGAGTTGCTCCCACCCGACGATGTCGCGCCGGACTGTATCGCACAATTGTGCTCTCCAGTCCCACGCCAACGCGCCGGGGATATGCCCCTGTTTGTACGCATCGGTGTCAACGTCAACTTCGACGATGCGAACATTCTTGTCGTTTTTATGTTGTTCCACCCAGTCGGTGGACACCAGAACCTCAGGATGGGCGTAGGCTGCTGCCATCTATATTCCTCCGTTTCCAATTATACTAAAGCCGATAGATCAGGGGGGGATTGAAAATAGAAACGGCGGAACCGCTGAATTCGTCCACAATAAAGGTATGCAGGCCCGGTCCCGGCTATTCCATCGATTGCTCGTCGCGGGCGTGGCGTGTGTGCCGGCCGCTGTATTGGCGAGCCATCACGTCGTCTCGCCCACGACCTCTTCCTCCAACGACGACGTAGAAATCAGCGCAACGATTACGCTCGCCGAACCCGAAGTCGCTCAAAAAATTGGCGTCGATCCGGGGACTGGCGTTGTCCTTGTGGAAGTCCATGTGTTGCCCAAAACCGATAAGGACCTGCGCGTCAGCCCCGACGACTTCTACCTTTTGAGCCACGACGATGGGCAGCGATCACAGCCGTTCGAGCCAGCGCAACTCGCCGGGCGCGGCGCGCTGGTGGTTTCGCCAACGGCGGGCGCGGGTGGAGGAACCAAGGCGGAGCGGTACGGCATTCCGTTGGGCAGCGTAACGCTTCCCGGCGGTATGGTCGGAGTCGGCGGAGGAGGACGGGGGCCAGGAACGTTGTCGTCCAAAGCCGACAATAAAAGCTCGGGTGACCCGGCTCTGCTGAAAGCGCTGAAAGCCAAACAATTGCCGGACAAGCTGACGACCAAAGAGGTATCGGGTTATCTTTACTTCCCGCTTGATGGGAAGCACAAGTTGAAGAATCTGGCGGTGCTCTATCGCGGGCAGGCCGGCCGGCTGGACCTGGAGTTCGAGCACTAGGGCTGGCCGCAGAATAGGGCGAAGACGTCCGCGTACCTGCACGGAACCGCGGCCGTCAGGGAGTGGACGTCTTCAACCGAGCGGAATACTCGATAAAACGATTAAAATCTAGCTGGCCTTCTTGATCGATGTCGCGGAAACGGTGTCGCCGTTGATCGTGCCACTCACCTGAACCTTGTCGCCCGCCAATTTCTTGGCTTTCGCAAGCGAAGCCTCATCGAACTTATAAACCTTGCCATCACTGACGAAAACCGGCGCGGATCCCTTTTTGATGCAGGTCCGCACACAAGCAGCATCAGCCTTCGCGTCGGCTCCAGTATGCTTTGCCCCGCAACCAGCTTCGCTGATAAACCCGGTCATATCCTCTGCCATGGCGGTGGCCGCACAAAACGAGGCCAGCATCATCGTCGAAATAAATAGCTTCTTCATATTTGGTTTCTGTCTCCCAACAGATAACTACGAATTACATTGTATGCCGGATGGTCAAGTCCCGTAACAGCCTGGGGTGAAATGTCCGGACGGGTATAAAAATTTACAACTCCAGAATCACCGGCATGATGAGCGGGCGGCGCTGGGTCTGCTTGGTCAGATAGCGCTTCAGCTCGGCCCGTATCTTTTCCTGCATTACCCCCCAATCGCCCAATTCCTCGGACGTAGAGGTTTCTAGCGTTCGCGCCACGACCGAACGCGCTTCTTGCAGGATCTCGGCGCCCTCGGACCCGATAAAGCCGCGGCTGACGATTTCCGGAAGCCCCTCGCTTCTGCCGGTATGTTTGTCGATGGCAATGATGGGCAATACGAAACCATCTTCTGCCAGATGGCGGCGGTCCCGAATGGTCATGTCTTCCACCACGTCGTCGAGCGATCCCGAATCGATACACACGCGGCCGACCGTGATCCGCTCTCCCAGGCGGGCGCCGGCCTGGTCGATTTCGAGGGTCTGGCCGGTCTCAAGCACGAACGCATCCTTTAGGCCCGCGAAACGCAGATGAGACGCTAGTTTCGCGTGGCGCGAGAGTTGTCGGTATTCACCATGAATCGGAAGGAAATATTTCGGTTGAACCAGGTTCAACACCAGCCTCAGTTCTTCCTGGCTGGCATGACCGGAGACGTGAATCGGCGGATTCATCGAGCCATAGACCAGATCGGCTCCCCGGCGCGCAATGTGGTTCATCATCCGGTAAATGGCTTTTTCATTCCCCGGAATAATGCGCGCGCTCAATGCGACCGTGTCGCCGGGCTGCAACGATAGATGCCGGTGATTATCCACCGCCACTCGCGACAGCGCGGACATGGGCTCGCCCTGTGTGCCGGACACCACGATGGCGACCTTGTCCGGCGGCATCTGCATAATGTCCTGGGGCCGGAGCAGAATGGAATCCGGGACGGTCAACAAGCCGAGCGTGTGGGCAATCTCGGTAACGTTCAGCATGCTGCGCCCGAGAAAGGCGACTTTGCGCCCGTATTCCGCGGCGATTTCGAGGATTTGCTGCAGCCGGTGGATGGACGAACTGAAACACGAAACGATGAGACGGCGTTCCGACCGGACAAACAATTCCTCAAGCCGCGGCCTGACGGCGCGCTCGCTTTCGGTATAGCCGGGACGGTCCACGTTCGTCGAATCGGACATCAGCAGCAGGACGCCGCGTTTTCCGTACTCGGCCAGCGTATGCAAATCGAACAGTTCGTTATCGGTCGGCGTCGGATCCACTTTGAAATCGCCGGTATGGATAATGACGCCCAGCGGCGTCGTGATGGCGAGCGCCACGGCCGCGACAATGGAATGGGTGACGTGAATGAATTCGATCTCAAACGGGCCCAGGGTGATGCGCTGGCCCGCTTTGACGATATTTAGTTTTGCCGTATCCAGCAACTCGTGTTCTTCGAGCCGCCTTTCCACCAACGCCAGCGTGAACTCGGTGCCGTACACCGGAATGTTCAGCGTTCCCAGTAAAAACGGAACTCCGCCGATGTGGTCTTCATGTCCATGCGTCAGAACAAGGCCGCGAACCTTTTCCGCATTCTTCTCAAGGAAGGAAAAATCGGGAGTGACGATATCGACGCCCAGCAATTCCGCATCAGGGAACATCATGCCCGCGTCAATGACAATGATGTCGTCTCCATACTGGAGAGCCATTGAGTTCATCCCGAACTCGCCAAGCCCTCCGAGAGGGATCACCTGGAGCTTACGTTCAGCCATAGAAAGAATCAGCCTCAGCGTAACACGTAAGGCTTCCTATACTTTCGCGTGGGCAGACGGATGAATTGACGAGATGAATCCGTGCGAGTGGGATAGAAGCTGGTCTGTTTGCTATGGCTCCCCTCGCAAGCTTCTCTTGTTCGTGTAAACTTCATTCTGTAAATTAGCTCCGAAGCAATTCGGGAGTGTTTTGTTCTGGGTCGTAGCGGTGGCGAGCGGAAGCGAGCCGGAGCGGAGCAGTTGTGAAATCCAAACAGCGCGCCAGCGGCCTGCTCTATTTCGCCTTCCCGATGCCGCCGGCCCGCTGGCGAACCTGCGCGAGCAGCGCCTCGTATTCCGGGTCTGCGCGAAGCGGCTTCCAAGCATCGTCTCCCGTCAATTCCTCGGGCGTCGAATATCCTTGATCAAGCGCCTGCCGCAAGTATCCGAAAGCCTTGGCGCGATTCCCCCGCAATGCCTCCAGCCTGCTCAAGTTGTAGGAAACGGCGCTGACCTCGGGATGATTTTCACCAAGGACGCGGCGCTCGCCGTCAAGCGCCTGCCGGTATAACCTCTCAGCTTCGACGTATTTCGCCTGTGCCGTTAATACATCCGCCAGATTATTCATGCCAAAGAGCGTGTCGGGATTGTCCGGCCCGAGCACATGCAACCGCTGTTCCAGGACGGCGCGATGCAGCTTTTCGGCCTCGACTAAATGACCTTCGTTTTCGAGCGTATTGGCCAGATTGCCCATCATCAGCAACACATCCGGATGGGTTGGCCCCTGAACGCGCCGTGCTGTCTCGAGCACTTCCCGCTGCAGTTTCTCCGCCTGTGCGAGCTTTCCTTGCCGGTAATTCACATAAGCCAGATTTTGCAACGAAGCAAGTGTGCTCGGATGATCGGGACCGAGCACGCGGCGGCGCGCGGCGGCGAGTTCCCGCCATAACTCTTCTTCGCGCGAGTATTGGCGCAGGCCGTCGTAAGCCAGGGCAAGATTGTGTACGACGGTCAATGTCGCGGGATCGTCCGGCCCGCGGGTGCGGCGGCTCACCGGCAGGATCGCGGATAAGGTCTTCTCTGAGTCGGCATACCGGCCCTGTTGAAAGTAGAGGCCTCCGAGCGCGCTGGCGGTGTCGAGCGTATCCGAGTTTTCGCTGCCAAGAACGCGCTTCTGCACTGCCAGCGTAGCGGCAAACAGCCGTTCCGCGTCTGCGTAGTGTCCTTCGCGCTGTTCGACACGAGCGAGCATCCGCTGGGTGACGAGCGTGTCGCGATGCCCCGGGCCCAAAACGCGCCGGCGGAGATCGAGCGCCTGCTTGAAGAGCTTTGTTGCGGGGCGATATAGACCCAAGCCGTCGTAGACATTCGCGATGGTCGCCATCATCCGCGCCTGCACATCCGGCTGCCCGGACAAGCCGGTCTGAATTTCCCGGGCGCCCTTGTCCAGAATCTCCCGCGCCGTCACCTGGTTGCCGCGCGCTTCATCCGGATCTGAAATCTGAAACAGCCCGATGAGAAAATCCGAGATGCTCTTTGCCGTCGCCGCCTCGCGATTGGCGCGATCGCGCTCATGCGCGATACCGATCCGCTGGATTGTCATCGACACGGCCAAAACAATTAGTAACGAGGCGACGGTCGCCGTCGCCGCCACTCCGACCCGGTGGCGCCGAACAAACTTTTGCGTCCGGTAGGCAATCGACGGCGGCGTTGCGATGACGAGCTCGTTGCTGAGGTAGCGTTTGATATCGGTGGCGAAATCGGAAGGCGAACCGTAGCGGCGGGACCGGTTCTTTTCGAGCGCCTTTAACGTAATCGCGTCGAGATCGCCTCGTAGTTGGCGCGTCAACGTGCCGGGCTCGGTCCGGCGGTTTTGAGCCGCCACTCCAGATCGCTCGCCAAGCGTCCGCAGTTTCGTACTGGGACGCGGCACATCGTCTTCGCGCAGCCTGCGCAGTAATTCATGGAAAGCTAGCTTGCGGAGTTCCTTCAAATCCAGAGGAAGGGCCCCAACCAGCAACTCGTACAGAATCACGCCCAGCGAATACACATCGCTGCGGGTGTCGATGTCATCCGTCGCGAGGTCCGCCTGTTCAGGGCTCATGTACTCGGGCGTGCCGATAACGGCGCCGGCTTGAGTGAAAATCGTTTCCGCCGTGAGCCGTTGCGAAATGGCTTTCGCCACGCCGAAATCGATAATCTTGGGGGCCGGTTTCCCATCCACTTCGGTAACGAGAATATTCGACGGCTTCAGATCCCGATGAATGATGGCCTTCTGGTGGGCGTGCTGTACGCCCTCGCAAACCTGTATGAAAAGCTGCAGACGATCGCGCATAGCGAGCTTGTGCTTGTCGCAGTATGCGGTGACGGGAATGCCGGCGACATACTCCATAACGAAGTACGGCCTGCCCTTGGGTGTAGTGCCGGCATCGAACACTTTCGCGATGGCCGGATGGTCCATCACGGCAAGAGCCTGCCGCTCCGATTCAAAGCGTGCGACGACCTCGCGGCTGTCCATGCCGGGCTTAATCAGCTTCAAGGCAACGCGCCGCCCGACAGGAGCCTTCTGTTCGGCGAGCCAAACCTCACCCATGCCACCCTCTCCGATCAACTGGAGTAGCTGATAGGGGCCTATTACATCGCGGACCCCGCTGGAATCTGATGCACGCGTGACGGTCGATCCGGCGCCCGGAACCGGCAATCCAGAGTGTTCGCCGCCGGTTTGCGGCTCTTGATCGGAAGAGTCAGGCACGTTTGTTCTCCGAAACGCAGGGGTGCTATGGGGTTCAGTCTAGCGTATCGTGGCGCGAGCTTCAGCTTGCCGCCGTGGGCTTCAGCCCGCGGTCCGGCGGACAGTGGAACTGCCCGCCAGCACGATGAAATCGCGCGCCAAAACCTCCAGGTCGAAAGTCCAGCATTTCCCGAAACGATATTTGCCCCCAAGTAAATGACCTTGGGTAAGGCTGCCAGCCCACAGGTGAGGGGAATTCTACGGCAATACCGCCACGAACTCGGCGACGATTTGATATTTGTCCTCGTCGGGATCGAGATCCCACGATGGATACTCCGGATTCAGGCTTTGGAGGCGAATACGCGTGTGCTGGAATCCGTCTTGGGTGATGATTTTGTCGCTCGAATACCGCTTGACGGTATAGCGATTTTCATCCGCCAGTTCGGAGTTCCTCACCAGGACCAGCCGGCCTCGCCGGCTCCCGGTCACGCCGCGGCGGAAGACACACCAGCTCCCGTCGGGAATCTTCGGCTCCATCGAATGGCCGTTGATCCGTCCGACGAACATATCCGGCCCGAGTTTCAGTTCCTCGGGCGCCTCAATCCAGTCTTCGGCAGCAATTTCGGCCGGATTGCTCAAAAATGGGCCGGCCGCGACTTCCAGCGCGTAGACGGGCAGGTGCGTTTCAAAAGGCAGCACACGCGCGTGAATATGCTGGCGATACAACTGGTTCAGGCTGGACGGAAAATCGCGGACCATCACAGTTTCGCGGCCAGCCAGGCGCAGCGTAAAAGAGACAGCCTGTTCCAAATCGTCCAGAGCCTTTTTTCCGCCCATTTCGACTGCCTTGCCTTGCAGGTCGGATTCGAGCCTGCTGAGCACCTCCTCGTCCTCATCCGCGGCAAATTGTCCCCAATCCCGGCGGAGTTTGACATACAACTTGTTGTTTTGCGGATCGAGGAGCAAAACCCCCGCCGATTCCTCAGGCTGGCCGGGCAGCGCCACCCAAAGTAGCGCGTACTCTCCGCGCCGGCCGGCGTAATCCGCGATATCGAGGATGCGGCTGGCGCTAGCCATCGGGGGAAACTTGCGCAAGCCGGCCATATCCATTCCGTATCGGCTACTGACCGGACGCGTAATAGCCTTTTCTCGCGCGCACTTTTACGTTGCCGAGGTCGACCGTCACCTTGACGTTCCGGTAGCTCTTGTCCGATTCATCATTCGGCACGTAACGAATGATGTACTGCGTGGTGATTTCGCCGGCAATATCGGAAACTGCGTGATACATCCCGCGGGCCACCGTCGACGCATACTCCCCGAGCCCCACCTTCAACGCATAATTCCCGTCGTCGGAGGGCTGCGACAGATAGCCTGAAGTGTCTTTATACACGTTCTCGAGGGGATAGAGAACGCGGCCGCCGGTTTCTTCGGCGAGCTTTACGAGAGTGGAATCGTAAGGATTGGCGAAGCCGAAAGCCGAAGTGCTGATGCAATAGATGGTCACGAGGTTCTTCTGCGCCAGTTCGAGAATCTGCGCTAACGACCGTTTGCTCGCGTCGTCGTGACCGTCGCCGATGATGACGATGACGCGCCGCGGTTGAATCGGCTCGCCCTGCACCAGCTTCCGGTTCGTGCATGACATATAGATTGCATCGAACAGGGCCGCGCCGCCGCCGGGCTTCAGTTTCCGGAGCTTTTCGACAATTGGCGCCGGATCGCTGGTCGTGTTCACTTGCAATTCGGCGTCCTGCCCGTAGGAAATGAGATAGCCGGAGAACTTCTTGTCGTCCACCAGCAGCGTTTGCACCAGTTCGATGGCCGCATCCTGATAATTCTTCCAATGGACCCGGCTCGAGCTGCTGAGGTCGACGAGGAAGCCGATGACCACCGGCTGGTTCCGCTCACGGCTGAAAAACTGGATCTGTTGCGCCTTGTTGTCCTCGAAAACCTGAAAGTCCTTTTGGCTGAGATCGGAGACGAACCGCCCCTGGGCATCGGTGACGGTCACGGGCACAATCACTTCATTGACCTGAACGCGAATGGGAGGAGCTGCGTGCTTATCGGCATCCGGTTTGTCGGGCGCCGGTTTCGCAGCCGTGGAGGCGCCGCCCGCCGCTTTCGGAGCCGCGGGCTTCGGAGTGTCAGGTGTTTGCGCAAACAATACGCTCGCGCACAAAAAGGCCGCGAAGGCCGCCAGCTTCTGAGACTGCATGGAAGGTTTTGCCTTTCTGAATTATATCGACGTGCGGCGCGTTCTGAAAATCGTCAGTAATTTCTCCACTGTTATACGCTTGTCCGGAGATGCGCTTGTTCACCTTCCTCTTCCTCCTTGCGACCGCTGCTTGCGGCGCGGATCTCCGTGTCGGCATTGTGGGCACCGATACGTCACATGCCCAGGAGTTTACCCGGATACTCAACGATCCGAACGCCAAAGACCACGTGGCGGGCGCGCGAGTGATCGCGGCCTGGGAGGGCGGCAGCCCCGACATAAAGGAAAGCGCGTCGCGCCGCGATAAAATCGCCGCGGAGCTGCGAGATCAATGGCACGTGACCTTTTACCGGGATATCGCCACGCTGTGTAAGAACGTAGACGCCATTCTGATCGAGAGCCTCGATGGCCGTGTCCACCTGGAGCAGGCGCGCCAGGTTTTCGCGGCTCATAAGCCGGTATTTATCGATAAACCGCTGTCCGATTCGCTCGCCGGCGCCCAGGAAATTGCGAAATTGGCGAAACAGAACGGCGTCGCCTGGTTCAGCTCCTCCAGCCTCCGCTACGCCGATTGGGTCCAAGATCTGCGTAGTCCCGGAAATCTCGGCGTGATGGCGTGGGGGCCGGGTCCTCAGGAAACACATCAGAAACTCGATCTTTCCTGGTACGCCATTCACCCCATCGAAATCCTGTACACCTTGATGGGGCCGGGCTGCACCGAGGTAACCCGGACGTCGACGCCGGATGCCGATGTGATCGTCGGACGATGGAAGAACGGCCGCATCGGAACGGTGCGCGCCATCCGACCCTATAGCGGCTATGGAGCGGTGGTTTTCCGGGAAAAGCGGATACTCCAGAGCCCCCCAAAGGCAGAATTCAGTTACAAATTGCTGGTCGAGCGAATCGTCCAGTTCTTCCAGACAGGCCGGCCGCCGGTTCCCAATGACGTGACGCTCGAAATGTTCGAGTTCATGGATGCAGCCCAGCGGAGTGTGCAGTCGGGCGGCCGGCCGGCGAAACTGAGATAGGTTTCATAGCCGTAAGCGGCCGCTGCGGAGATCAAACGGACCGGTTTCCGCGCTTTCTAATTATCATCCATGGATTTAGGCTTGCTGCTTGGATTCGACGGCCGCGCTCGCGAAGGGGTTGAAATCCGTATCGGAGTCGAAGTAGTCCACTTGCTCCTTGCGTTTCAGAAAATTGACGGCCGCATACGTCGCGGGCGTCATCACCGTTTCATAAAGCACTTTGGCGAGATATCCGGAAATAATCAGGCGCAGAATCGTATTCACCGGAACCATCCCATAGAATGCGACGAACATGACTACAGTGGAATCGATCGCCTGGCCCACTATCGTCGAACCGATGGTTCGCGTCCATAGGTGCTTGCCCTTGGTGACAAGCTTCAACTTGGCCAGCGTATAGGAGTTCGCAAATTCACCGCACCAGTAAGCCAGAAGACTCGCGGCCACCAGCCTGGGAACAGTGTAGAAAACCGTGGCGAACGCCTGCTGATTGGGCCACTCTGGCGCGGCCGGCAGCTTCACGCAGATGATGCTCATGACAGAGAGCAGCAGCGACGCGAAGAACCCGATCCAAATCGCTTTGCGAGATGCCGCATATCCGTACACTTCCGTGAAAATATCACCGAAGATGTAAGTGATAGGAAAGAGCAATTGCGCCCCGCTGACGCGCAGCGGGCCGAATGCCGAAATCTTTTGTCCAACGATGTTGGAAATAAGAAGCACCACGACAAATACGGTCACCAGCGGATCCAGATATTTGTAACGGTGATCTGCTTCGAAAAGCGAGCCCCTGTGGCCCGGCTTGGTAGCCGCCATATATGCCTAAGATTTTAGGAGCACTCAATCGGGGACGCCTGCCGCCGGCATCAGACCCGCCAAAGTCTCCATTTCACGATGAGCCAGCCCACGGCCAGCAGGAAGCCGGCTAATGCTTTGTACTCCTCATTTTTCCGATAGAGCCGCCAGCGAAAATGGGCAGTGCCGCCGCGCCAACTCCGTAGGGGCAGCAACCGGTAGACACAGTCGGCGTAAGCGGCGTATTCCGGAAACAGCTTTCTCAGGTGCTGCTCTTCCAATTCAATCACCGGCAGATAGACAAGCAGAAATACAGCGGCAAAGATGACGGCCAGGGGCCAGTCCCGGCACGCGATGACGATGCCGGCCGCCACGATCAACGTCCCCGCATAGAGAGGATTGCGAATGTGGGCGTATGGTCCGCTGACGGCTAACCGCTCGTTTTTGGCGAGATGCCCGGCGGCCCAGCCACGGATGAGCAATCCAACCACGCCGATAGGGAGTCCGATGGCCATCGATTCCGGGGTCGGACGCGAGAGCCACGCAAAGGTCACCAGCAGCAGGAAGCCGAACGGCACGCGCAGTCTGGCCACCCGGTCCGCGTATGGTTTGGGAAACCAGTACCTGACCCGATTCATGCGTGCGAACCCGCCGTGTTCAGCACGACCCGGAGCGCGTCATGGACCTGATCCACCGTAATCGTCTTCATGCTGGGATCGATTTGCTTACGCCGTTTATGTGATGTGCGCGCCGCCGCACCCCGAATCACGCGGACAGTTCCGCCATAAGGTCCGTTGCGCGCCGGGTCCGTCGGGCCGTAAAGCGCGACGCCAGGCTTGCGAAGAGCCGCCGCCAAATGAAGCGGGCCACTGTCGAGCCCGAGAACCGCGGCAGCTCTGCGGGTGGCGTCGATCAGGCCGGGCAGCGAGGAAACGTGAATGTGTACGCCAGCGAGTTCGTTCACTTCCTGCCGGCGCTGCGGCGGCACATTCAACGCCAGCGCCAGGCCTTCCGGCTTCAAGGCTTCGGCCAGCAGCGGGTAATTGGCAAGCGGCCATTCTTTCGCCGCCCAGCCGGCAAAGGGATTTGCGAGCACAAATGGACCCGCGGGCAGCGCACCTTCCGGCGAGCCGGCGGGGATGCGAAATTCGCGGACGAGTTCAGCCGCTCCGGCCGCGGCGGCCAATTCCAGATTTTGATCGACAACATGTTCCGACCGGTAACGAATGCGATGGGAGTAAAAATAGCCTGCCAGGAATTCGCGCGAATAACCAGCATCCCACCCATAAAATCGGCGCGGCCGGGCAAGACGGCCAATTGCTGCCGTATAGATGAGCGTCTGGAAATCAATCGCGATCTCCGGTCTGATTGCATGCAATTTGCCTAGCGACGCCAGCAGATTGGGAAGTCCATTCCGATGAAACGGAACAATCTCGTCGATATCGGGATTGCCCTCGATGAGCGGGAGCCACTTGGGCGATATCGTCCATACGATGCGATGCTCCGGACAACTCTTTCGCAGACTAGAAGCGGCGGGCAACGTGGACAAGATGTCGCCCATCGCGCTGAGGCGGATGATGAGAATAGCTGGCCGCTGCGTTTTCATCCGGCTTGCGGTCCCACGGCAGCGGCCTGCCGCTCCAACACCAGCCGCTCCAATTCCTGGCTGCGCCGCAGATCGGCGGCGCTATCCTCATCGATTCTGGCCGAAGGATTCCGCCGCACCACGTCGCGCCATTCCGGTGATGTCTCGATGTACACGGCATCGACGCATCGCAATGCCGCCATCAGGATGGCCCGCGCTTCCATACTGAGCAACTCGTTATCGCGCGGCCGGATCACGACCAACAATTTGCGTCCGGCCGCCGCCAGACCGGCGACTCGTTCGGCAGCCTCCGCCGTCAACGGGTCGAAAAAACCGGCAATCACGGTCCAGGCGTCGCGCGACAACGTTTCGCGTAAATTCTCTAAACTACGAATCTTTTCTCTTGTATCCACTAAATCTCTCGAGACATCTCAGGTTTCCAGGGGCTCGTTGATGGGAGCAATCTTTGATCGATAAGCCGCTGGCGCGGACACTCGTGTCTGCTGTGCGGGGACTCGGCGCCCGGCCTCTTAGGGGTGACTTCGTCGAGATGAGTCTCGACGCTGCAAGGCTGAGAGCCTGCGCCACGGAGTACTCGGTTAAACGTCCGCTCCGTTGAAGACATCCGCTCCCTGACGGTCGCGGTTCGGTGCAGGTAACCGGGCGTTACACGGCCACCGGAAAACCCGCTTGCTGACGCAAGGCGGCTCCGAATCGAGGTTACCCGGAAACAGAGCCGCCGCACGTGGGTGCGCGGGTCGAAAGGCGTCTTCATCCGATTCTGTGAGCCACAGGACCATGGGGACTTCCTCATTATTGCCGGTCGAAGTGTCCACAAAAGGTAACCGGCATTCGAAAGCACGTTCTCACGCATTGGTCTATTTCAGCAACTCCAGCCCAGCCTCCACGGCGCGATCCGCAGTGACGCGCGTCATGCAGCGGTGATCGATGGGGCACTCGCGGCGATGGCAGGGCGAGCACTCCACCGGCTCGCGAAGAACCGCGTTTCTGCGCCCGGCAGGGCCTGTCGCGGTTTCGTCCGTCGGGCCGAATATGACGACGGTCGGGATACCAAGCGCGGATGCGATGTGCATGCTGCCCGAATCGTTTGTGAGAAACAGCTCGCAAGCGGCTGCCATGTCGATGAATTCCCGTAACGAAGTCTTCCCAGCCAGGTTATGAACGGCCACGCCCGCCTGCTCGATTTCGCGGGCAACCTGCTCTCCGATTACCGCTTCTTCTTTCGATCCGAAAATTACGACGGAAGAGCCACGCTGGCGCGCCAGTTTCACGGCGCTGTCCGCGAAACGCTCCGGAAGCCAGCGCTTCGCGCCTCCGAAGGCAGCCCCTGGGCTGACGCCGAGGAACGGTGGGCTCAATCCGGCGCCCGATAGCAGCGCTCGTCCATTCTGGGCCGCGGACCCGCCACCCGTCAACCGGATTTCGGATTCGAGAGAATAGGCCGGGATCAAGCCGCCGCGTTTTAATAGCTCCAGGTAGTAAAACCGTTGATGCACCGGTATTTCGCCGGGTTTCGGCACGGGAACAGGGTTTGTCAGCAGCCGCCCGCGCGCATCGCGATCGTAGCCGATACGCACCGGAATGCGCGCCATCCACGCCAGCGCCGCAGCTTCAAAGGCATTCTGCAGCAGGACCGCGCAGTCGAACTGCCGGTCGCGCAGCGAGACAGCAATTACAGCCTTCGTCCCCAGTTCCCTCCACCCCTTTCCGGCTTCGTAGGGAATAATTTCATCGCAAAATGGCTCACGTCCGTAGAGACCCGCCACCCACGGCCGCGCGAGAATAGCGATGTGCGCGCGCGGGTATGCCGCCCGAAGCGCGTGCAGCGCGGGCAGGGACATGACTGCGTCTCCAACCCAGTTGGTAGCACGCACTAAGATACGGCGAAACTCCATTTGCGAACAGTTTCAGAATAGCGTTCCGCGCCGACGGGAAATGCCTTGTTTTCCCTGAACTTTGGTGCGACAACTGTGTCTATAGTCATCATGCTCTGGAACGAACTTGCCTATTCCGTACGCCAGTTGCGTAAGAATCCCGGCGTTACGTTAACGGTGGTGGTAACGCTGGCGCTCTGCATCGGGGCAAACACGGCGATCTATAGCGTGGTCGATGCCGTGCTCGTCCGGCCGCTTCCCTACCCTCAACCGGACAGCCTCGCGATGGTTGGAACGCACATTCGCAGCCCGCGCGGGGAAGGCACGCAATTCGGCGCCAACGGAACACTTTGGCAGGCGGTCCACAACCGCGCGACCGACCTCGATTCGGCTGCAATCGGAGGCGAATCCGGCGTAAATCTCGCGGCCGGCGGGCAAGTCCAATATGTTCAGCAAAGCCGTGTGTCAGCGGATTACTTTAAGGTGCTTGGCATTGCTCCCCAGTTGGGCCGAAGCTTTACGAGTGTCGAAGATACCTCGGGCGGCCCTCCGGTTACGGTGCTCAGCTACGGTTTGTGGCGCCGGATCTTTCACGGCAATCCATCGGTAATCGGCAAAGCCGTGACACTTCGCGGAGAACCGTTCACCATCGTCGGCGTGATGCCGCGCGAATTTCCGATGCTGGCGCCGGCCGACCTCTGGACGCCGCTGCGCCCTTCGACAACAGGCGAAGGCAGCGGGACAAACTATGCCATCATCGCCCGCCTGAAGCCGGGAATTACATGGGCTCAGGGCAGTTCCCAATTGCAACTGGTGGCTCGCGAAGCGCTACCGTCGCTCCACATCCCCAAGGAGATATCCGTGGATTTTCGTCTGGCGTCGTTACAGCGCGGCTTGACGGATAACGTTCGCAACTCGCTGCTGCCGGCCTGGATTGCGGTGCTCGCCGTTTTGCTGATCGGATGCGTGAACATCGCGGGCCTGCTGCTGGCGCGCGCCGCTCACCGGTCTCGCGAAATTGCGACGCGGATGGCTCTCGGCGCGAGCCGCGCGGCGATTATCCGTCAACTTCTCTTCGAAAGCGTGTTGCTCGCGCTCGCAGGCGGCGCGCTTGGCGCATGGCTCGGCAGCTTTGGAATATACGGGCTCCAACTCCTCGGCGCCGGCGGTTTCCATTTGTGGCGTCCCGTTACTCTGGATGCCCGGGTGCTAGGCGCGACTCTGGTCATCGCCATCGTCACCAGCCTGTTGTTCGGGTTGCTTCCGGCGCTTGAAACGAGCCGCCTCGACATCCGCTCCGTACTCGTCGATGGCGGGCGCGGCGCGTCCGGCGGTAAGCGGCGCAGGTCGCGTGCGGCGCTCGTGATCGCGGAGATCGCGCTTGGGTTCGTTTTACTGATCGGAGCGGGACTGATGATCCGAACGCTGGCCTATTTGAGCGGGCTTAATCCGGGCTTTGACGGGCGCAACGTGTTCACGGCTCAGCTCTCGCTACAGGACGCCCGCTATGCCACAAGCGCGGCGGTAAACAAGCTGTTCGATCAGAGCCTGGAGCGCATCCGCGCATTGCCCGGCGTTGAATCGGCAGCAGTTGGACTGTCTCTGCCGTACCAGACACCGCTAAACGATGGATTTGAGATTCTTGACGGACCGAATAAAGGCATGAGTAATGGGACCGACATGGTCTACGTCACGCCGGGATATTTCGAGACGCTGCGAATGCAGCTTCTCGCCGGACGCCGCTTTTCGGATCTCGATGGCGCGACGTCTCAGCATGTCGCCATTGTGAACCAGGCGTTCGTGAACCGCTATCTGAAGCAACAAGAGGCCCTGGGCAGCCATTTGAAACTGGATGGCACCACCGATATCGTGGGCGTGGTCGGTAATATAGAACAATCGAGTAATCTTGGCGGTTTCGGCCCCCTCGCCGCGACGCCGACGGTTTACATTCCCGCCGCGCAGACAACGGACGCTTTCCTCCAGCTAGTACACACGTGGTTTTCCCCGAATTGGATTGTGCGAACGCATGCCGGCGCCGCGAGCGTTGCCGGAAAGATGCAGAACGCGGTTCAGACAATTGATCCACAACTGCCGTTCGCGTCCTTCCACAGCATGATCGATCTCAAATCGACGGCCCTCACCGGAGAGCGATATCGCGCGGTGCTCTTCTCCGTATTCGCTGGCCTGGCGCTCCTACTCGCGGCGCTCGGCGTTTACGGGCTAATGGCGCATTCGGTGGCCGAACGAACCAGGGAGATTGGAATTCGCATGGCGCTAGGCGCGACCTTGCGGCAGGTGCTCGTCGCCATTATCGGCTCGGGCATCCGCCTCGCCGTGTTCGGCGTCGCCATGGGGGCGGTGCTTGCCTTGTTTGCGGGACGCCTTCTCCAAAGGCTGGTGTGGGGCGTCAGCACGATGGACGCGCTCACATTCGCGGGAGTTGCCGTCCTGCTGCTAGCGGTAGCGGCCGCAGCCACTTTGCTGCCGTCGCTGCGGATCGTGAGGCTGGATCCAGCGCAAACGCTACATGAGGAGTGAGGGGACCTGGCGGGATGCGGTAACGGTTTTTCCAAACCCGACAACCACGCGCGGACAAGTTCGGTAAACACTGCGCGACAAGGGAGGGGCTACTTCACACCACGTCAGCTAAAACGAACCTGGAGACGATGCAACTCACTCATGCCGTACGGCAATCATCGGATCGATTCGAGAAGCCTTTCTCGCAGGCATGTAACCAGCCACAAGCACCGCGCTCAGGAGAATGGCTACTGCTAATACCAAGGCAGCCGTGCTATTCGGTTTCACACCAAAAAGAAAAGACTCTACGAATCTCGATATGCCGAGCGCGGTGGGTATACCGATCGCGAGCCCCACTACCGCCAGCACAAAGGCTTGGCGCAGCACCATCCAAACGACAGCGCCGCGCTGCGCTCCGAGCGCTATCCGGATGCCGATCTCACTCGTGCGCCGCGCGACCGTGTAGGACATTGTGCCGTACAACCCGACACACGCGATAAGTAATGCCAGGATGGCGAAGGCAGTGCACAGTCTGGCGAAGATGATCTCCTGATTCATCATCTGATCGACCTGGGCCACTTGTGTCTTGACATCTGTCACCGGAACGCGCGCGTCGGCATGGCTCACGATCGCGCGCACCGCGTTGATGTAGCGAAGCGGGTCGCCGCTGGTGCGAAGGGCGAACGTCATCTCTTCGACCGGATAGTACGAGCCCTGGTTGAACGGGAGATATGCGATATCCCGAAACTCGCCTTTTAGAGCGCCATAGCGTACGTTCTTGGCAACGCCGACAATCTCGACGTCCCGGTCTTCCAAAGGCGGACGGCGGCTAATGACGATATGCTGGCCCAGCGGATTCCGATCGGGGAAATTTCTCTTAACGTACGCTTCGCTCACCACGGCGACCGCCCGTGAGCCGGGCTGGTCGCGATCGTCGAACGCGCGTCCCAGCACCACTGGGATCTGCATCGTCTTAAAGAAATCGGGTGCGGTCATCAAAATATGAGTCGGCGCTTTTCGTTGCTGGCCTACCGGCACGACCCATCCCGACCACGTGCCTTCCCCGAGCAGCGGCGATTGGGAGGCGCTTGCGCCGCGGATGCCCGGAATCGCGCTGAACCGCGTTTGCAAATCGCTGTAGAACGTGACGATCTCCGGATCCCGATGTCCCGCCTGCCGCGCGTTGATCCGGAACAGCAGTACGTTTTCACGGCTGAATCCCAACTGAATGGATTGCAGATTCGACAACGTTCGCACAAACAGTCCCGCCGCAACGAGCATCAGTAAGGAGATGCCGATCTGCGTCGCCACGAGCACCTGGCTGAGGCTCGCGCGGCGGAAGGAATGCTGCGAACCCGGCTGTCCCGCTCGCGTTTCTTTCAGCGCCGGCATCACATCCACGCGGGTCGCCTGAAGCGCCGGAGCAAGTCCGAACAGCAGCCCTGTCAGCAGCGATAGCAGCACAGCCACGCCCAGCACGTGCCAGTTCAAATGCGGATGCAGCGTGAAATCCTCTCTTCCGTTCGCCAGCAGGAGCGTAAGGAATCGAATTCCCCATATCGCGAATGCCACTCCCAAGACGCCGCCGATCGATGCCAGGAGTACGCTCTCTGTCAAGAGTTGGCGGATCACGCGGAATCGCCCCGCGCCCATGCTGAGCCGCACCGCCATTTCGCGTCTGCGCGCAGTCGCTCTCGCCAGCAGGAGGTTCGCGATGTTGGCGCATGCAATCGCCAGGATCAGCCCCACCATCGCTAACAACACGTACAAGGGTTTCGAATACTGCCGCCGCAGCGTATTAAGCCCCGTCGCCCCCTCCCGGATCAGCAGTTCGGGAAGCGTCGCGCGCTCGCGATCATTTGCCGTGGACGCAACCCACCGGTGAAACACCGGGCCCAGCACCGCCTGCGCTTGCGTCAGGCTTACGCCCGGACGAAGGCGGGCCATCATTTCGAGCCAATAGTAATTTTGATCGAGATATACCTGGGGATCGGTCGCTCTTGCCCTTAGCGGAAACAGGAGATTGGTGTGCAGTGGAACATAGAAATCGGGCGCCGCCGCGGGATCGACGCCAAAAAATCCCGGCGGCGCGATTCCTGCAACGGTGAACGGAACGTTATTAATCAGAATGGATTGGCCGGGCGCACTCGCTGCATCGCCGAAGCGCCTTTGACTGAATGCAAAACTCAGGACAACGACCGCCGGTGCGCCAACTCGATCGTCGTCCGGAATAATCAAGCGTCCGGCAGCCGGCAGCACCTCGAGTCCGCGGAAATAATCCCCGGAGACAAACTCACCACTGGCTTGCTCGGCCTCGCCTTTCACCATCACGTTGACCTTGCGGGTGGGATAGTAAGCGAACACGCTCGAGAAAACCGCGCCGGAGTTGGTCCGGATGAGTTCGAAGGCGGGAAATGGAAAGATTCCGGCGCTCTCTGCCCATTTGCTATCACGCCAGGTGCTGCCGCTCATGCCACGCATCACGAAATCGCGTCCGGTGGGGTTGGCGCCCCAATTCAGTACGGCCAGCGACTCGGGATCGGAGACCGGCAGGGAGCGCAGGAGGAGCGAATCCATGAAGCTATAGATCGCCGTGTTGGCTCCGATGCCGAGCGCCAGAGACAGAATCGCCAGCAGGCTGAACGTCTTGTTCGCCGCGATGGTGCGAAAACCGTAGCGGCAGTCCTGCGCGAATTGTTCCATGTAGGTCCAAGTCCACGCGGCGCGAGCCTCCTCCTGTACGAGGGTGATGTTTCCAATGTCGCGACGGGCGGCGCAACGCGCCTCTTCGCTGGGCAATCCCTCGGCCTGGCGCTCTTCCGCTTCCTCATCGAGATGAAACTGAAGTTCGTCACGAAAATCCTCTTCCTTCCGGCGGCGGTGCAGCAAAGATCGCAGCTTTTGAAAGAACGGGCTCATTGTCCCTCCTGTCCGGCTGGATTCACGATCAATCGCATAGCGCGGGAGAACGTCTCCCACTTCGATTGTTCGGCCGCAAGCTGTTTGCGCCCCTGTCGTGTCAGGCGATAGACTCTGGCCCGTTTCCCCTTCATGGACAGCTCCCAGAAGGCGGCGATCCAGCCTCTCGCCTCCAGCCGATGAAGCGCCGGATATAGAGACCCGGTCTCGACTTGGAGGAGGTCTTCCGAGGTCCGTTGAATGTGTTTCGCGATGGCGTGGCCGTGCGTGGGTCCGGTGAGGAGCGTGCGGAGGATAAGGAGATCGAGCGTGCCTCGCAGCAGCTCAATATGGGACGGCGGCTCGCTTCGCATTGTGTAGGTATTCTACTACGGTTTGTGTAGAGTTTCTACTATTGATAAATACTCTGGAAATTAAGCCGCGGCCAACCAGTTGGAAACACGGATGGGCACTATGCTCTCACCCCAAGAATGCCGCGGAGGCTCGGCACTCTCTCATGTCCGGAATGGTTCCTCCCTAACGGCGCAGTATCTACGAATCTTGGCGCAGTCCTCGGCAAGCGGCGTTATCGTCGAGTGGTCCGCCCATCAATGTTTTTCGGGATGGCATTCTTACCGCCACCATTGGTGGAAACGGCCTGTGGATGCCGAACGCGCGCCATAGCCGATCACTGATCGTCGTAAACGTCATTTGGCGTCAACCGGAAGAACTTGCGCGCTTTCTGAGGCGCGAATTCACGCACGAGGTCGAAGCCGAAACGCCAGAGCATCACGTAGTTCGCACGCCGGACGCCGTCGCTCAGAGGCTCGTACCGGCTCGGATACCAGGACATCGAGATCATTCCAGCGCCGTAGATGCTCGCGAGTTCGGGGATTGCCGGAGCAAGCTTCTCGCTGTCGGTGCGATACACAAAACTCTGTTTCGCCGCGGACCCGATGTGCCCCCAGAAGCCGCAAGTCG
Organism: Bryobacterales bacterium KBS 96; assembly: GCA_000381625.1. Classification (GTDB taxonomy): domain Bacteria; phylum Acidobacteriota; class Terriglobia; order Bryobacterales; family Bryobacteraceae; genus KBS-96. Next base: position 477,051 of record KB906767.1, on the reverse strand, counting down.
TGCACCGGTAATAGCGCGGATCCATGTGAAGAGCCGTCGACAATCCGAATCCGATGCCCGCCGCGATTGACGAGGATCCAACCGTATCGCCTAACCGTTTGCCGAGACCGGCGGCGCCCTGCCATTCGGGCGGCGTGCCGTTGGCCTGATTGATGCCGGCGGCAACCACATCCGCCGCAAGGATTCCGACCCCAAATCCGTGACGCCACCAGTAGATGGCTTTCCCTTTGCTATCGAGCTTCGGGACAACGGCACGGTTCGTGGGAGTTCCCGGTGGAAGCCTCTGGACGGAAGGAGCGACTGTGCCAGGCTGCGTCGCATCCTGCGCAGTAAGAGCCAAGCCGCCTGCCAGGAGACCGAAAATTACGAAAATCTTCCACATCGCCGATTAAGCTTTCCCGACCGCGAACGCTTGGAAGGTGTGTACACAATCCAATTCGCTCGATTCTATTTTTCGACTTTACCAGGACGTATATAGAAGTAAGTTCCCGCTCGCACATTGATGGGAAGGCACGTGCGGTAGCTTGATTGATTTGGCCACTCCGGCTCTTTCAAGCACTTTTAGGAGTCCAAATTCGCGCTTCGCGGGAGTCGCCGCGCTGCTGCCTGCGGTCGCCGCTGCGGATTGCACCAGCGGCTATTCGGGACCAAGAACAAGCGGTCCGAACGGATTGTCGATCAGCGCTTTCCATTTTCCATTTGGCTGCTTGCGCAGTACCGTGGTTGCGACGAAGCGTCTTGCCTGGGACTCACGGTCCGAACGGGAATCGACAGCGGGACAGAAACAAGGCAATTCCATCGGCTTCCAATACGTAAGTCTTGATATGGCGTGAGGACAGTTTAGAGGCGAACACCCGCTCAAAGAATGATCGCAATTCGTCTTTTCCTCGGGCCATTTTTCCGAATCCTGTTATAACAACCGCGACGTCTTCGTAAAAATTTAAGACGGTCTCTATATCGCCTTCATTGAAAGCTCGGTCAACCACAACGCGGCGGGGAGAGCAACAGTTTGGAAGAGAATCTTAAGCCGCCGGTGAAATTTCAACTTCCTTAGCCACGCTGGTGGGCTGCGGAACGGGGTCGCCAAAATCTCGTAGAGTTCGCAAATGTCCCTCAATTGCCTCGCGAATGTTGATTTCGGCTTGCTCAAGCGTTTTGCCGGAAGTTATGCAGCCCGGAAGATCAGGAACGTACGCAGCTCAGTTATTCTCAGCCTGCTCAAACACAACGGCGTACTTGACTCTCATTGTTTGTCCTCCAATCCCGCAGCTTTCATAATCGATTTCAGAGTACCTTTAGGCACATCATCACCTGGATATCCGGGAATCGTCACAGGTCGCGTACCGCGCTATCGTGGATAACCAGTTACGATGGGAGACTAGAGGTGGATCGAGCAACTCTCTATGACTTCATGATCCGCCAGCGATATGGAGTCCTGTCGAGCACCGCGAGCGATGGCGCTCCTCAGTCGGCACTTGTCGGGATTGCCTCTACCTCACGTTTGGAAGTCATCTTCGACACAGTGAAAAGCTCTCGCAAATATCCAAACCTCATTCAAAGGCCAGCGTGCTCATTGGTTATTGGTTGGTCGGGAGAGCAAACACTGCAACTGGAGGGCATTGCCGAGGAACCCCACGGGGCCGCCCTTAAACGGTTTCAGGACGTTTACTTTGCACAGTGGCCCGAGTGCCGAGAGCATACGACCTTGCCGGGAATTGCCTACTTCGTCGTTTACCCGCACTGGATTCGGTACAGCGACTACGACCAAAATCCCCCGTTCATCCAGGAAGTCGCAAAAGAAGCCTTAGCGTACGATTTTTGAGAACGGAGGGCGCGGCATGCCGCGCCCCTACACCGGAGTTAGTAAGTGAGCCTTACTCCTCTTCTTCCGCGTGCGTCATCTGCGATTTCGCGGCGGCGATGATCTTATCCGCTTGCGGCGTGGGCACGTAATCGTAGTGGTCGAATTCCATGTGGAACGACGCGCGGCCCTGCGTCATCGAGATGAGATCGTTTTGATAACTCAGCATCTCCGACATCGGCACTTGCGCCCGGATCAATTGGGTGTTGCCCTTGATGTCCATTCCGGAGATCCGGCCGCGCCGTCCGTTGAAATCGCTCATCAGGTCGCCCGCGAAATCCGTGGGCGTCTCCACTTCCACTCTCATGATCGGCTCGAGAATCGCGGGTTTGGCCTGCTGCATGGCCGCGCGGAATGCCTTCCTGCCAGCTAGCTTGAAAGCCATTTCGGAAGAATCCACATCGTGATAGGAACCGTCGTAGAGCGTGACCTTGAAATCCACCACCGGGTATCCGGCGACAAAACCCTGCTCCGCGGCCTCCACAATGCCCTTCTCCACGGCGGGAACGAACTGTCTCGGAATGGAGCCGCCGAAAATGTCGTTGACGAATTCGAATTTCTCGCCCCTTGGAAGAGGTTCCAGCTTAATCCAGCAATCGCCGAATTGCCCGTGGCCGCCCGTCTGCTTCTTATGACGCCCCTGCACCTGGGCCGCGCCGCGAACCGTTTCCCGATACGGAATTTTTGGCGCATGCAGTTCCACGTCCACGTTGTAGCGGCCCTTCAGCCGGCTGCACACAATTTCTACGTGCTGCTGACCGTTGCCCGCAAGCAGAAACTCCTTCGTCTGCGGGTCGCGGTAGAACCGAAGCGAAAGATCTTCTTCCAGAATTTTGTGAAGCGCCACACTCAGGCGATCTTCATCGTTGCGCGTTTTGGCGGAAATCGCGTAGGCGATGGACGGCTCGGGCGACTGCACGCCTTTGAAAATCACACAACTCGATTTCTCACAGAGCGTATCTCCGGTGAGCGTGTCCTTTAATTTCGCGACGACTCCGATATCGCCCGCCGCAAGTTCCTGGATCGCCTGCATTTGCTTACCGAATGGGGTCGAAATGTGCCCGAACCGCTCCTGCTGATTCGTTCGCATGTTCGCGATGCTCGCATCGTTCCGGAGAGTCCCGGACATCACTTTGAAGTACGTCAACCGGCCGGCGAATGGATCCGCCAGCGTTTTGAATACGAACACCGAGGTCGCTTCGCCGGGCGTTACCCCGCGCTCGATCTGCCGGTCGCCTTCCGCCGCCGTAAGCTTCGTTCCTTCAAGTGGTGAAGGGAGAATCTCGGATATAAAATCCAGCAGCAGGTCGGTCCCGATGTTTTGCGCGGCCGATCCGCAAAGAATGGGGAACAGCCGGCGCTCGCGCATCTCCTCGCGCAATCCGCTCACGATGTGTTCCACGGGCAGCGTTCCCGTCTCGAAAAACTCTTCCATCAGATCGTCTTTGCCCTCCGCAACCATTTCGACCAGCGCTTCGTGCGCGGCGGTCGCGGCTTCCTGGTAAGGCGGCGGGATGTCCGACTCTTTTCCTTTTCCATTGCCTCCGGCTGAGTAGCAGTAGGCCTTCATGCGGATCAGGTCGATTACACCGTTGAAGTTCTTCTCCGAGCCGATCGGCAGTTGAACCGGAATGGCCGATCGTCCGAAAGCATCGTGTACGCTCCCGACCGCGCGCTCGAAATCGGACCGGTCGCGATCGAGCTTGTTGACGAAGAAAACGCAAGGCATTCGAAAGTTTTCAGCGAACGCCCACACCTTTTCAGTGGAGACTTCGACGCCGGCCACTCCGTCGAGCAGCACGACAGCCGAGTCCGCCGCGATCATGGAGGATTCGGTTTCGTTTAAGAAAATGTTGTAGCCCGGCGTGTCAATCACGTTCATCTTGCTTTTCTGCCAGGCGACGGCGGCGAGCGAGGAGGAAATGCTTATCTTGCGGTGGATCTCTTCTTCATCGAAATCCGTAACCGCATTGCCCTCATCGGGCGTTGTCAGACGTTCCGTCGCTCCCGCGGTAAAGAAAAGGGCACAGGCAAGCGACGTCTTCCCCGCATGCCCGTGCCCGACTAGAGCCAGGTTCCGAATATCGGAACTCTCGTAGACTTTCATAGAGCAGCCTCCCGGCCGGCGGTTTCAGGCCGGTCGTGACCGGAAATGTATCACAGTTGAAATAAGGCCGAAACCGGAAATCCGACCTCGGAAAACAGGACCCACAAAGGGACTTTTCGGTTTCTAAAAAAGGCAACTAAGCGCCTAAATCGATAACTTCAACAACCCCGAGCGACCCGCGAGAGTGCCGCGAGCGCTACAAGTCCGTTGTTTATTGGTGAATTGAGCTTTTCCCTGCGAAATTTGCCGCCAACAGTTGAAGTTATCGTTTATGGCATAATCCCGATATGCCGGTACGGATGAAGGACATCGCACGGGACCTGGGGATTTCCGTCGTCACCGTGTCGAAAGTATTGCGGGAACACCCCGATATCAGCCCGGAAACACGTGAGCGCGTGTTGAAGCGGATGAAAGAAGTCAACTACCGGCCTAATCTGGCGGCTCGCGCTCTGGTGACCGGGAGGACGTACCTGATGGGCCTGGTGGTGCCCGATCTCATGCATCCGTTTTTTGCGGAGGTCGCCCGTGGCATTTCGAAGGGACTTCGCGCAAAAGGCTACAGCCTGGTGATCTCGTCGTCGGACGAAGATCCCGAACTGGAGCGGCAGGAGATCGATCAGTTGCTGGCGCGCCGGGTAGATGCATTGTTTGTGGCCTCGGCGCAGTGGACGGTGGAGACGTTCCGCCGCATCGAAGAGCAAAAGACTCCCTACATTCTGATTGACCGGAAGTTCGCCGGCCTGCGCGCCAATTTCGTCGGCGTGGACGACGAGGCAATCGGGACCATTGCGACCGAACACCTGCTCGACATGGGGTGCCGCCAGATTGCGCACATTGGCAGCGCGGAAGTAAGCACCGCAGTGGGCCGCATGGAAGGCTATCGCAGCACTTTGATTCGCCGTGGCATCGCGCTGCGCCAGGATTATGTGGTTGCCCGGCAACTCGGTGACGAACAGAGCGAAGAAAGCGGCTACGAGGAGATGAAAAAGTTACTGCAACTCACTCCGCGTCCGGACGGCGTATTCTGCCAGAACGATTCAACCGCTATGGGCGCCATGCGCGCGATTCTCGGCGCCGGCCTGCATATCCCGGAAGACGTCGCCGTTGTTGGCTGCGGTAACGTTCGTTATGCCGATTTCCTGCGCGTTTCGCTGACATCCATCGACCAGCAGAGCGAATTAATTGGCGACAACGCCGCGAAATTGGCTCTCGCATTGATAGAGAAGAAGGGCGACGAGCGGCCCAGGAATGTTCTGCTTGAACCCAAATTGATCGTTCGAGCGTCCAGCCAGAAGAATTCTAACGGCAATAGCGCGCGCGGCGGCTCCGTTTCGAGTTAGCTCTGGCTCAGAGCCGCCTTGCGCCAGCAAGCGGGTTTGGAGGCTCGCGCAATCCGCGCATTTGTGCGGCGGCTCTGTTCTAAGCTGCCTTCACACGGAGCGAATGCTTCACCGCAAGCCAGGTTAGTTGCCGTTCCGGTTGGCGGCCTGCCGCCCCCGCAATAAACCCAGCGCCGCCGTGATGTCGGCCGCGTGCTTCCGTATAGCAGGCACAAGCTTTCGTTCCTTGCCTTCATTCGCTCCGCCGGCAAGAATTGGCACGCCCAAAACGGCCAGAACGCCGATCTCGGGATTTCCAACCACGCAGGAGACGTCAACGCCCGTGCGCCGGCGGCTTTCGGCAAGATGAAAGCCGGCTTTATGGATCTTCGCCAGTTCTGCGCGCAGCGTGTCACGCTCCACAGCGGTCATCTTCGAATAAACGGCATCGGCGGCAAGGAAGCGCTGCTGTTCCTCCGGCTCCAAAAACGCAATCAGCAGCCGGCCAGAGGTCGTGTTGAGCGGCTGCGCCCGATAGCCTACTTCGATTGAGAGCCTTACGGGATCGGGGCTTTCCGCCTGCGCGACAACGGTTAACTGAAGGCCGTTCAACACGCATAAGTGGCACGATTCGTGAAGTGAATCCGAAAGCTCTCGCATGGGAATCGCCGACGCCCGCAGCAACTGGTCCACGGGTGAATGCGTGTGCGCCAACTCATAGAGCCTCAGCGTCAGATGATAACCGCCGGAAATGGGATCGCGGGCAATATAGGACCGCTTCTCAAGCGAATCGATCATGCGAAACAACTCGCTGGATGTCCGGTTCAAGCCGCGCGCGAGGTCGGCGAGCGACTGAGGCACGGGCGCGACGGCAAGAGCTTCCAGAATGTCGAGCCCTTTCTCCAGCGCGGGCACAAAGTAGGTGGGCGAAGCTTTCTTCTTCATTCAAGCTGAGTGGACCGGCTTTGCCGGAATGGCGAAGATTCCGGACAAACGAAAACCATCATGTCACAGGGAGGCGGGACATAAAGTCGAGCCTGAAAAAATTCCCTATTGACTCGCGAATCAAATCGTACTAAATAATTAGTATGCGACCCCGAAGCAAGACCTTAACCGAACAGGAGCTCGAAATCATGAAGATCGTCTGGGATCGCGGCAGCGCAACCGTGCGGGATGTTTACGAAACGTTGCTGGAGCGCCGCCGCGTAGCCTACACCTCCGTGATGACGATGATGAATATTCTCGAGCAAAAGGGCCATCTGAAGCGAAAACAGGTAGACCGCGCCTATCTTTACGAATCGACGAAGCCGCGCGCGCAGGTGACGCGCGGCATGGTGCGTGAATTCGTGGACCGTGTGTTTAACGGCTCAGCCGAGCCGCTGCTTCTCCATCTGGTCGAGGACGAGAAGCTGACCGAGAAAGACCTCGACGAAATGAAGCGATTAATCAGGAGGAAAGCATGAACGTTCTTATCAACTGCATCGCATACGCCTGCCAGGTGCTGGCGATCGTTGCGGTGGCCGGCGTGACATTGAAGTTGCTGAAGCTGCGCGATCCACGCTACCGTTTGGGGCTTCTGCAAGGCGTCCTGGCCACTTGTTTATTGTTGCCCTGGTTCGAGCCTTTTGTGGCGACGGAACAGGGAAGCGTGTCCGCGTGGACGCTGAGCGCAACCGCCGTCAGCACCAGTTCCGCAATACAGCACAGCAGCTTCGATTGGGGCTTCTGGCTGATGGTGGTTCTCTGCGCCGGAGTAATAGTGCGCCTGGGCCTGGTGACGATTGGGTTAATTCGCCTGCGGAGCCGCCGATTATCGGGTCGGCGAGTACACGGCGTTTACGACGCCTTGGCCGGGCGTCTCGGAGTTCGCGCGGACTATCTGGCCGTTTCGGATGTTTCGGGGCCCGCGACATACGGCTGGATGAAACCGGTGGTGCTCCTGCCGGAGCGCTTCGCCGGAAATGAGGCGATCGTCTGTCACGAGCTCATCCACATCCGACGAGGGGACTGGCTGTTTGTGCTTGCGGAGCAGATTGTCCGTTCCGTGTTCTGGTTCCACCCGGCAATCTGGTGGCTGGCCGACCAGATCCAGTTGGCGCGGGAACAGGTTGTCGATCGGGAGGCTGTCTGCCTGCTCGGCGCGCGTGAACCGTATCTTGAAGCATTGCTGGCTGTCGCGTCGGCCCAGGTAGGAATGGATTGGATGTTGAGCCCGGCGTTTCTACGCAAGCGCTTCTTGCGCTCACGAATTCATTTATTGACGCGAGACGGCGCTGAATCGCGGAAACGGCTGATTACGACCGCCGCCGGACTGGTGATGCTCACGGCGCTTGCAGTCTGGACGGGCGCTAGGCTCATGCCGCTGCAGGCGGAGGCCGCTCCGATTCCGTCCGATAGCGCCGCGACAACCAAGGCTCCGCCACCTTCCAGCACGACAAAGCAAGATTCCTCGAAAACGATTCGCGTGGGTGGCGCAAAGCAAGAGGAGAATCTCATTAAAAAGGTGATGCCGAAGTATCCGGTTGAAGCGAAGAAGAAGCATGTGCAGGGCAAAGTGATACTCGACGTGATCATTAGTAAAGAAGGACGAGTGGAATCAACCCGTCTCGTGAGCGGCCCCGCGCTTCTGGTGCAGTCTGCCGTAGATGCCGTGAAGCAGTGGGAATACAAGCCGACACTACTGAATGGCGAGCCGGTCGCAGTCGAGTCAGATGTATTGGTGAATTACACGTTGACGAAGTAAATCGCAGCGGTATGCCTCAAGGGAAGAGCGCTTCGCAAATGCGATCGATCTCGCGGGAGCGCTCTTCCAGCAGCCGTTCGGCTTGCAACCGCAATTCCTTCAGATTCTCGCGTGCAGCGTTATCGAGAGATGAATTCTGCTCGCTGAGCGTCGTTTGCAGCCGAAAATAGCGATCGGTCCCATCCGGACGCGGGGGCAACAGGCTCCGCAACTGGTATTCGACGGTGCTGCTCACGCCGTCGAGCACAGTATCCAGAATGGGTCGCGCCCACTGCGCGACACCCCAGTCCTCCACTTTCGCCAAACTCACCGGAGGATTGCTTTTCCCCGTACCTAGCGATACCAGCGTAATGTCGGCAGCTTCGGAATAGTTGACGCGCGCCTCCACGTAGGCACAAGCCGCCGGATTGTTTGCGAACACGCCGCCATCGATCAGGGCATGGTAATCGCTGGTTCCGGCAATCGGAACTCTCTCCGGAGGAAAATACGTGGGCGCCGCGGAAGTCGACCGGGCCACAACGTGCATGGGGAAATCATAATCGGGCTGCTTTTTCGCCATCGTGCTTCTGAAGAAGAACGGGGTATGGCGTTCAAGCTCATAACTTGGGATAAAGACCGGCGTTGTCGCATCTTTTAGCCGCGCATCGCCAAAGAAATCCGTTAAAACTTTCTCGACTGTACACTCTGGATAGCGGGAGCGAAGGAGACCATTCACGCTTGCCAGCCGGTAGCCCAGGGGCTTCGAGAAGATAGCGGGCCCGAGTTCCGAGTAGAATTCCATCATCTGGGCCGCGCTGTGTGCCGGAAGATTCGTTCCCTTCGCCGGTTTCGTCAGGCCGAGCACCAGAATTCCGCCAGTGGATGTACCGGCCATTAGGTCGAAGAGAGCCGATACCGGTGTTCCTGTCCGTTGTTCGAGTTCATCCAATATCCGCGCCGGAATGATGCCCCTTATTCCTCCGCCGTCGATAGACAAGACGCGAATGGGCCGTGTGCCGGTTAGGTCGTTCGCCATTGTGTCGATGCCTTCATTTCACGGCAAGTCTAACCGGCGCCGGCGAGCGGACCGTTACGACAGGCGAGTATTGGCGCTCGCCAGTCATTGCTGCCAAATGACTTACTGAACTGGTAGATCTTCGAATTTTGCCGTGACTGGCTTTGGCACGAGTCGTGCTTCGGAACTTATATACGGGTTCGACCGTCACATTTGATAACAGTTGTCTTCCGGGTTACGCAGTCCCGCAGGAATAGCCGGAAGAAGCGGTCGATAAGAAGGCACAGGGAAGGTATATGGACATCATCGGCGACCGTAAATTCGTAGAGTTACCGGGCGGCAAGATGCACGAGTTACCGCCTCTACTGGTACACGGCGTCCCGAACGTGACGCGACTCGACAAGATGATGGAGATCGCAAACGAGATCATCTGCCAGGAAGATATGCTCGCTGCGATACCGGAGGAGGCCACGGGGGCGGCCGAGGAGATCGAACGTCGAAAGCTGGATTTGGCCTTGAATCTGGTCGACCAGTATCTGGGCATTCTCACTCATTGGAAATGGGGAGACTCGGTTCTCGAATGGATCCGGCAGTGCGAAATTACGTTCGGCTCGCGGCAGGATTTACGCACCCTGCTGCGAAATGACCTCTGGCCGCATGCAGGACGATGCAGCTTCGTTACACTTCTGGAGGACAAATCGGTTCCAACCGACGGCGTGGACCTCGAAAAAGCCGTAGGGCTGCGCCTGGCTTTTCGGCAGATGCCTCCTATACGCTGCTGCTCCGATCAGTTTCTGTTTTATCTAAACAATTCAGTGGCATCGACCGCATACCAGACCTGGTCCAGCATGACACCGGCGCCGGTTTCTTCGTTGCCTCCCGAACGTTTTGCATTCGAGGTCGTGAACATGTCGGTGGACATCCATTAGGCGGCAGGTAATTCCAGGAATCCCCCGGCTCCGAGCCTTCGGACAAGGCGCAACACTTCCGCTTGCGCGATATTGGCGTCCGCTCCCGCTTCGGCTGCTAGAGTGGCTGCGTGTTCACGAACGGAACGGCTTCCATCCAGGCGGCAGACAACGCTCGCAACCAGAGGCTCCAATACCAGCGAAGAAGCCAGCCCGTCCGCCAGATCGATACGCTGCATAGTTGGCTGCCAATGACCATTTTGAGCTGACAACTCCTGCCGGAGGCGCACTCGCGACGTTAAGGCAGGCCGCCAATCGAGCAATTGTTCGTCCGAGGCCCACGCAGCCATATCCTGGCCCGCGAAGCGGCTCCTCACGTCGGCGCCGAAGGGCTCCTTCGGCGGATGAGGGATATCCTCGATCCTCACCCAATTCGATCCCACTTTGCGGCGCATCGCGATCAACCCGCCATGCACCGATTCAACCTTTCGTTCGCGGTAGTACGCCAGGCGGCGCTCGAAAATTGCGAGATCCCGCTCCGGGTGAAGAGGATTGGCTTCGAACAGCCGCTCATGAGCATACTTTGCCGCGCTGAACTCAAATCCCTTGATGATAAAGACATCACACCCATTGGCGGTGAACCATTCATCGAGGCGATCCTGCCAGCGCTGGCCTTCGACTTCGACCCATTCGCACATCATCTGAAAGAATCCGCCCTCTTTCAAATATTTCGGCGTTTCCCGCGCCAGCATTCGCGAGAATCCATCGAGATCCATTGGGCTATCGCAGAAAACGAATTGCCGATCCGCGCTCACGAAGAACGGCGGATTGGCGACGATCAGATCGAATTGGCGGCCTTCGGCCGGCGCGACGGCGTCTCCCACTTCAAAATCGACGTTTTCAATCCCGTTCAAAGCGGCGTTGAAGCGCGCAAACTCAATTGCCCGTGCGTTGATATCCGTGCCGAGAACATGTCCGGTCGATCCGGCCAGCAGCAGAGCCAGCGCGCCGCAACCCGTGCCCAGGTCGAATGCACTGGCGGCGGGTTTTCGCATCATGAAGCGCGATACCGTCAACGTGGTGGGGTTCGGAAGCAGCACCAGATCGGGCATCAGCTCAACTTCCATATTCGTGATCTGGTCGGAAACCAGCACGAGACTTTCGAGCGGCGCCATCATGCAGACCGGCTTTGCGATGCCTCCCGCCACTTCCAGCATTTCGGCATCTCGCATCAGTCCGAAGATCGCGTCGGGAATGCGTTTCCGCAGCAGCGCTTCATCCGCGGGCTGTCCGAGATAGAAGATCCTCGCCAACTGATGGAGCACGGTGTCTTCCCGCGTTTTATGAAGAAGGAAATGCAAGTTTCGGAGTTTTCGCCAGGGAAGCTCGGTCAGTTCCAATGTGTCGCGCAAAGCTTCACGCGTGTAGCCGGAATCGGAGAAGAATTTGCCAATCCGGCGAAGTGAATGGGGCGCGATGAGGCGAGGCATGCCGAATTGTAGCGGATGGCGTTGCGCGTGGAGTTACAGGAGAGCATCTGCCGTAAACTGAAAGCAATGCCGAGTAAGAACAGTTTTGGAGCCGCGTCCACTCTGCGCGTGAACAAGCGCGATTACACGATTTATCGCCTCGATAGCTTGGAAAAAACAGGCGTGGGCAAGCTCAGCCGCATACCGTTTTCGATAAAAGTGCTGCTCGAAAACCTGCTTCGCTTCGAAGACGAGCGGACGGTGAAGCGCAGCGATATCGAATATGTCGCCAAATGGCACAAGGGCACGGCGCAGGAAATTCAATTCCGTCCGGCACGAGTGTTGTTGCAGGACTTTACGGGAGTGCCGTGCGTGGTCGACCTCGCCGCCATGCGCGATGCCCTGAAAGGGATGGGAGCGGACCCCGCGCTTGCCAATCCGCTGATCCCCGCCGATCTTGTGATCGATCACTCCGTGCAGGTGGACCACTTCGGCAACCCGAACGCCTTCCAAGCCAACGCGTTGATGGAATTCCAGCGCAACCAGGAGCGCTACGCATTCCTGCGCTGGGGTCAGTCCGCATTTCAGGATTTCCGTGTTGTGCCGCCGGATACCGGCATCGTGCATCAGGTCAACCTGGAATACCTAGCCAGTGTTGTTTTCAAAAACGAAAAAACCGGCGAAGCTTATCCGGACACGCTAGTCGGCACCGACTCGCACACGACCATGATCAACGGCCTCGGCGTCGTCGGATGGGGCGTGGGCGGCATTGAAGCCGAAGGCTGCATGCTCGGCCAGCCCGTTTCCATGCTGTTGCCGGAAGTGGTTGGATTCCGGCTACACGGCCGGTTGCCGGAAGGGACAACTGCAACGGATCTTGTCCTGGTGGTGACCCAGATGCTTCGGAAGAGGGGCGTCGTCGGCAAATTCGTTGAATTTTATGGCCCAGGGGTTTCGGCGCTTTCGCTTGCCGATCGCGCCACCATCGGCAATATGGCGCCGGAATATGGCGCGACGATCGGCTTTTTTCCCATCGATCAGGTCACGCTCAACTATTTGCGGCTAACGAATCGCAGCCCGGAGCAAATTGCACTGGTGGAAGCGTATGCCAAGGAGCAAGGGATCTTTCACGCGGCCGATACTCCCGAGCCCGATTTCAGCGACACGCTGGAACTGGATCTATCCCGCGTCGTCACGTCGCTCGCCGGGCCCAAACGGCCGCAGGACCGCATCGATCTGCCGAATATGAAGCAGAATTTTCTCGGCTCACTCGGCGCCGCTCCGAAGTCCGCCGACCTTGCCGTAAACAGCCATAAGGAGAAACTGCACGAGGGCGCGGTTGTGATCGCGGCGATCACAAGTTGCACGAACACATCCAATCCGTCCGTGCTGGTCGCCGCCGGACTCCTCGCGAAGAAGGCCGTCGAGAAAGGACTGGAGAGCAAGCCTTGGGTAAAGACTTCGCTCGCGCCCGGCTCGAAGGTCGTCATCGATTACCTGAGCGACGCCGGCCTGCTGCCCTACCTCGAGCGTTTGAAGTTTCATCTGGTCGGATACGGATGCACCACCTGCATTGGAAACAGCGGTCCGCTGCCGGAGAATGTCGCCCAAGCGGTCACGGCCGGCAAGCTGAACGTGGCGGCGGTCCTCAGCGGAAACAGAAACTTCGAAGGACGTGTGAATCCGCTGGTCCGCTCGAATTACCTTGCATCTCCTCCGCTGGTAGTTGCGTTTGCGCTTGCGGGCCGAGTTGATATTGATCTGGTATCAGAGCCGCTCGGAACCGGGAAGGACGGCAAGCCGGTTTTTCTGCGCGATATTTGGCCCACCTCGGAAGAGATACAAGAGGCCGTTGAAAAATCCGTCCGAACGGAATTTTTCGCTAAACAATATTCGGAAGTCTTTCAGGGCGAGCCCTCATGGAACTCGATTCGGATCCCCGAGGGCAAGATTTATGAGTGGAGCGACGATTCCACGTATATTAAAAATCCGCCCTATTTCGAGGAACTGGTGGATCCCCTGACCTCGTTGAAAGACATGAGCGGATTGCGTGCTCTGTGCGTACTTGGCGATTCAGTGACAACGGATCATATTTCGCCGGCCGGCGATATCCCCGCGGATAGTCCGGCGGGCAAATACCTGATCTCACACGGCGTGAATAAGCCGGATTTCAACAGCTATGGTTCGCGGCGCGGTAACCATGAAGTGATGATGCGAGGGACACTCGCGAATATCCGGCTGAAGAATCTGATGGTTCCGGGTGTCGAAGGCGGTTGGACGCGTCATATCCCCGATGGCGAGAAGATGCCGATCTACGATGCCGCCATGAAATACAAGGCGGAGGGTGTGCCGCTGACCATCATTGCGGGTAAAGAGTACGGCTCCGGTTCTTCGCGTGACTGGGCCGCAAAGGGCGTTATGCTGCTCGGCGTGCGGGCCGTGATTGCTGAAAGCTTTGAGCGCATTCATCGTTCGAACCTGGTCGGCATGGGCGTGCTCCCTCTTCAGTTTCTTGCCGGCGAGGGCCGGGAGACATTGGGGCTGACGGGCGAAGAAGTCTACAGCCTCACCGGAGTCCCTAATGCCGTACAAACGGGCGGCCGCGTGCAGGTGCGGGCAGTGCGCCCGGATGCTTCGGAGATTTCCTTCGAAGCGCAGGTGCGCGTGGATACGCCACAGGAGATCGAATACTACCGCAGCGGCGGCATTCTGCCGTTCGTCTTACGGCAGCTCGTGGCATCGAACCGGCAATCGGCCTGAGCTGTCGATGAATAGCTCAATGGACACACGGATCGTCTAGGAAATGCGTTATCGCGGGCCATTGCTCGTCTCCGCCGCATTGATTGTACGCGATGGCGAAGTCCTCATCGGCCAGCGCCGGCGGGGAGACCGCCACGCGTTGAAGTGGGAATTCCCCGGCGGCAAAGTAGAGACAGGCGAGACGCCGCAGGAAGGGCTGGCGCGCGAGTTGCACGAAGAGCTTGCGATTAGTGCAACCGTAGGACACGAGGTTGCCCGCTATCAGCACAGCTATCCCGGAGGAACGACGGTACTGCTGCTGTTTTACGCCGTCACCGAATTTTCAGGCGAACCTGCAAGCCACGCCTTCGAGCAGATTCAATGGGCGAATCTCAGAACATTGCCGGAGATCGATTTTCTTGACGGGGACGTCGACTTTGTGCGCCGCATCGCGCGGGGGGAATTCGATCCCCTGCTCCGATAAAGGGCCCGCGGTAACGGGGCACGAGGCGTATTGTCATTGGCCCGGCTGGCGCCGGAAAAGCGACCTTCGCACGACGCCTCGGGAAGCGGTTGGCCCTGTCGGTCGTGCATTTCGTGCGCGATCTCGGAATGGTCAACGAGTGGTTTGAAGAAGTATCCGATCGGCTGACGACGGCGCTGAAGCGATGCCGGACTACGCCAGATCCACGGCGATTACTTCGTGCAATCCAACAGACGGTACATGAAGCTCCATCACGTCGCGCGATATCCGATACTGCGGTTTGCCCGTGCCCACCAGAAAGCGAACTCCGGCGACACGATCGCCTGTAGGGATCTTTAGCCGCACTCGTTGAGCGGGCAGTGGAATGATTTCCCGCACCGGTCCTTTCATCATCATCGGATTGGTCAGGTTGACCAGATGTACCGTGATCGAGGCTTTCTGACGCCAGACAGATACGTCGATAACGCCGGAGCCGCTGACTGTAACCGGCGGTTCTTCATCAGATACCCATAAGACGGCATTCTTCAGCAGCTTGCCGTGATCCACGTCCAGCACCTCCCAAAACGTCCGGTCTATGTCCCACGGAAAATAAGCAATGCGGCCGCCAGTGTCCTCGCGGAGGAAAACGCCAGGAATATTTGTCCTTGGGATTCGCGGATAGACTTCTTCCATCGGAAGATCCGGGTAGGAAGGAACGACCGTTAGCGGTGGTGGCAAGGAATTCCCTTGCGGCTTAACATAAACCCGATTCACGCCATTGATGATTCGAGTAGCATTCTCCAATCCATGTACGAGTGGATGAAACCGGCCAGTTCTTGGGTCCTTTTCAATGTTGAGGTAAGAGTTTTGAATTGAGTTTTGAATGCGTCCGTCGAACGAGGCGCCAAAGAGCGAGGCAAGATCAAAATCGCGCCGGCGAACACCCCATTCGTCGTAGAGGGAAGTTTCGTAAGTCGCAATCACCCGCCCGCCGTGGCTGGCGAAACTGCGGATCTGTTCACATTGCCGGTCGGACAGAGCGGCAATGTTGGGCAGGATCAGAGTACGATATTGGCTCACGTGTTCGGCATCGAGCAGCCCATCATGCACCATTTCAAACGGAATCCTGGCTTCGATGAGGGCCTGGTAAAACCCGAGCGAATGATTTTCCACTGTTTCACGAGCCTGTTCGCCACCGTAAAACTCCGCTGTCTGCTGTGAATAGACCAGCGCGACACGCGCCAGCGGTTTCTCATTTCTCAGATAGCGTTCGTTTGCGTAATGCCATTTATAAATCTCTTCGACGACCGGCAGCCACCGGCGGTCAATTGGCTTCGCGTTGAACTTTGTAAACCACGGGCGTAAGCCTTGCGCAATGCCGTCGGCCACCCAGAGCCGGATTTCATCTCCATTCTGGACGGAATCTTTCCAGCGGTGCTCGTCCTCTAATCCAACGCTGAAGATGCCAGCGATCGCCTTCTTACCTAGCGTGGCGCGGTATTCTTTCCCATTTTTTCCGTTCATCCATGGCGGCATTAGTCCATGCCGTGCCTGCCGATCGGCAAAAAGTGTGGGCGCCAGTTCGCCGATCGTCTTCATATCCAAAGAACTGAGAGCGCCGCCTCCCGCGTTCGCAATGAAACTGGCGTTTGGATTGGCTGCCTTGATCGTCCCGTCCCATAGCCGCCACAGTTCAAAGAGTCGTTTCTGCCGCCAGACGATATATTGCCGGCGCGCGGGGTCACGCGCGTCGTTGGAACGCGGCAGATCGAGTCCCGAAAAATTCCGGAAGTTCTGATGGCAGTGCTCGCAATAGCACATTCCCGAACCCGACCACCGGTTACTGAAGATTCCATCCACTTTGTAGAGCGTCACAATCTCCCGCGTCACCTGCGTCATGAACTCGAAGTTATAGGGGCCGAGCGCGCAGGTGACCCACAAGCCAGGCGAGGCCCAGTGGCGTCGCTTAGTTCCCTCGGCATCCACGGCGATCCAATCGGGATGGGCATCGTAGACGTCCTGGTGGGCGGCATGAGGATCGGTCCGGGCGATCACGTTCATGCCGAGCTTCCGGCAGCCGCTGAACATTTCGCCGAAAGGATCGGAATTGCCGAGAAACTTGCTTCGGTAGTGCAGAGGGACCTTTGTTGGATAAAACGCCACGCACCCGCCGGCGCTTAAACAGGCGGCATCGGCGTGAATGTGCTTGAAATAGTCCAGCCAGAACGAAGCAGTGTAGCGACCGGGATCGTCTTCCACAAACGCAAGTTGCGCCCAGCGCATCGGGCGGTCGTACCAGCCCTCCGCGCCCTCATTGTTTTGGCTTTCCGCCTCTTGGGTGAACGACGCAGCGATAGCGGCCGATTGAACAACGAAATCTCTCCGGGTAGGTTGCATGGTTTGTAATCGAAAACGCCACAATGCAATCTATCAAGCTCTACGGAGGCGCAACGCCAAGGCCACTTATTTTTGCCTAAGCGATATTACGGGCTACTCCCTATTGACAGTCTATAGGAGTTGCGGTATTAGTATAGAGTCTCTATACGTCGTCTATGTCACCACAACCTGCCAACTTACTTCAGGGGACGTTGGATCTGCTGATCCTCAAAGCGCTCGTTTCCGAACAACGGCATGGGCTGGGGATTTCAAGGCGCATCGAGCAGATCACCAACGGCACGTTTCAGGTAAAACCAGGGTCACTGTTCCCTGCCCTGCACCGGATGGAGGAGGCCGGATGGCTTGCGTCTTCCTGGGGCGAATCGGAAAATAATCGGCGCGCCAAGTTTTACCAGCTCACGAAGGCGGGCCGGCGGCAACTCGAAACCGAACAACAGGAGTGGGGACGCATCTCTCTCGCCATTGCGTCGGCGCTGAAGGCAACCTAAGAAGGCTTCCATGCTCGCGTCCATTTCCAAGTTGTGGCGAAATCTATTCCATAAGAAGACGATTGAGCGTGAGCTGGACGACGAGATTCGAACTTATGTCGACATGCTCACGGCCGAAAAGATGGCCACGGGCATGAGTCCAAAAATGGCGCGCAGGCAGGCGCTGATGGACGCGGAAGGAATCGAACAAGTGAAAGAACAAGTGCGGGAGATTCGACGCGGCCACGCGATAGAAGGCATCGCCGCGGACTTGCGGCAGGCCCTCAGAACGCTGAGAAACAATCCGGGCTTCGCCATTCTGGCGACGCTAATGCTCGCTCTGGGTATTGGCGCCACCACGCTTGTATTCAGCGTCTTCTATTCGGTCCTGCTCAAGCCACTGCCGTTTAGGGAGCCGGATCGGCTTGTTCAGATTTGGGAAGCCCGCCCGCAAAAGGGCTGGCAGCAAGCGTCGTTCACGGAAGCGAATTTCTGGGATGTGCGCGCGATGAGCAAGGCATTCGAAGGTGCCGGCGCCTTCACCTTGGCGGATATGAATATGACCGGCTCCGGAGATCCGCAGCATCTAACGGTAGGCCGTGTCTCCGCTCAATTCTTCCACATTCTAGGCGTACAACCGCTATTGGGGCGCGTTTTTTTTACGGATGAAGATCAACCCGGCCGCGATAACCACGCCGTCTTGCTGGGGCATCGTTTTTGGATAACGCAATTCGGCGCCTCACCTTCCATTCTGGGCAAGACGCTCCGATTCGACGGCCAGTCATACCGGGTCGCCGGCGTCCTACCGGCTGGTGAGCCGTGGCTCAACGATGCCGATGCGTTCATTCCTTTGGTCTACAGCCCCGCTGCCAGTCGAGGAAGCTTTGAATTCTCGGTGATCGCCCGGCTGGCGAAAGGAGTCTCCCTCGAAGGGGCGAGGTCGGATCTCGCAGCCGTATGCAGCCGGCTCGCGAAGTTGTATCCGGCGAACGACACCGGAATGGCTATCAAGATCAAGCCTGCTAGCGCCTGGGGCGCCGACGCCAAACTTCGGTCCGCTCTATGGGTTCTGCTGGGCGCGGTTGGATTTTTGTTACTAATCGCGTGCGTGAATTTGGCCAACCTGCTGTTGGCGCGGGCAACGGCCCGACTACGCGAGATCACGATTCGCTCCGCTCTCGGAGCCAGCCGCATCCGCATTATCAGGCTAGTGCTCGGCGAGGCGTTTGTTGTGGGATTCCTCGGCGCCGGCTTGGGGCTGCTGCTTGCCTGGCAAGGTCTCGATCTGATTCGCGCGGCCAATCTCGACGGAATCCCGCATATTTCCGAAATCGGGCTGAATGGATGGGTGCTGGGCTTCACGCTCGTGATCACCCTTCTCGTTGTGATTTGTTCGGGGTTGGTTCCGGCTCTACAAGCTCCCCGGCACGACCTCGCCGCCGCTCTACGCGAAGGGGATCGCAGCCAGGCGGGAAACCGGTCGCAATACCGCCTGCGATCCGCACTGGTTACTTCGGAAGTAGCGCTCTCGCTGATACTTCTGATCGGCGCGGGACTCCTGATTCGCAGCTTCGATAAGCTGCTGCATGTCAATCGCGGATTTCAGACCAGCCACCGCATCATTGGAACCGTCAACATGCCCGGGTCGTATGACGGCAATCGCATTGATCAGACTGTGCGCGCCTACAACTCGCGCGTGAGTTCGTTACCGGGTGTACAAGCCGTGGCTGCCGCCAGTTCCCGGCCCGTTCTCGGCTGGGACTCGGGAATGGGCATTGTCGCCGCCGACCGTCCCGATCCAGCAAACGGGCAATGTGCCCTGGGCGAGTTGGCGCTTCATCACAAGCGATTATTTCCGCGCAATGGGCATCCCGCTTCTACAAGGCAGGACCTTCTCTGAGCGGGAGCACAAGGGCGCTCCGTGGCGAATCGTCATCAGCCAGAAACTGGCCGAACTTTTCTGGCCCGGACAGAATCCCATCGGGCGAAAGGCGATTCTCTGGAAGGGACAAGGAAACGAGGTCGCCGAAGTGATTGGGGTTGTCGGGAATATTCGCGATCATGGCCTCGATTCCGATCCGACTTCTATCGTGTACATCCCCTACTACGGAACTGGCTGGCCCGTGGCGCAGTTCGTCGTGCGAGCAGCGGAAAGTCCGGCCAGCCTTGTGCCGTTACTGCGATCCAGCCTCGCCGAGATCGATCCCTCTCTGCCGTTGTCCGACGTTCGAACGTTACAAGATATCGTCGATGCCTCGGTTGGAACAAAACGATTGAATACGATACTGCTTGCGACCTTCGCGGGAATCGCCCTGATTCTGGCGATGACAGGTATCTACGGAGTCCTCTCGTATTCAGTGGCGAGGCGAACCGCCGAAATCGGCGTCCGAATTGCTCTGGGCGCCAATCCCAAGAGAATATTCGTCCTGATCGCCGGGCAAGGCATGCGCCCAATCCTGCTTGGCATCCTCATTGGACTCGGGGGCGCAGCGGCGCTATCACGCCTGCTCGCCAGCTTACTGTTTGAAGTGCAGCCGCTCGATACTGCAACCTACATCGCGGTTTCGCTCCTTATCGTCCTCACCGCTCTACTTGCCTGTTACATTCCCGTCCGCCGCGCTTTGCGTGTCGATCCGGCGTCGGCGCTCCGCGAAGAGTAGTAGTGGACTGAACTCCTAGGCGCAGCCGATTCACAGGCCGTCGGAAGCGGCTTCGCTACACTGAAGTATCCAGAGTACATGTCCCAGTCGAACAGCGAGACGGCGCGGGCCGGTCGGATAGTCGCCATATACCCGGGCTCATTCGATCCCATCACGAACGGGCATCTGGATTTGATCGATCGAGGCGCCAGGCTGGTGGATCGGCTGATTGTCGCCATCTTGCAAAATCGCTCGAAGCATCCTCTTTTCACAGTGGAGGAGCGTACGGAAATGCTTCGTGAGGTGACCGCCGGATTCTCCAATGTGGAAATCGATTCGTTTGAGGGCCTGCTCGTCGATTATGCGGCCAGGCATCATGCAAACGCAATCCTTCGTGGGATCCGGGCTATTTCCGACTATGAGCATGAGTTGCAGATGGCTCTGATGAACAGGCGGCTGCGGCCGGAAACCGAAACGATCTTTTTAATGGCAAGCGAGGACAACTCCTTTATTAGCTCGCGCCTGGTCAAAGAAGTGATCTCGCTCAACGGCAATGTCTCTGGCCTGGTGCCGAAAACGGTGGAAGAGCGGCTACGTCAGAAGTTACAGTTGAGAAAGGAAGGATAGCAGTTTTCATGCAAGCCACACTCGAAATTGCGGAACGAATTTCAACCATCAGTGTTTCATCGACGATGAAGGTGGCCGCCGATGCGGATCGCCTACGCCGGGAGGGCGTGGATGTGGTCGATTTCGGCGCGGGTGAACCCGACTTCCCTACTCCCCAGAACATCAAACAGGCCGCAATTGACGCACTGGCGGCGAACTTCACCAAATACACGCCCGCTGGGGGCACGCAGGAGCTTCGCGAAGCCATTTGCGCGCGGCATAAGGCAGATTTCGGCACGAATTACTCCGTTCCCGAGTGCCTGGTCACCGTAGGCGGCAAGCACGCCATTTTCAATTTGATGGAGGCGTTGATCAACCCCGGCGATGAAGTCGTAATACCAGTTCCCTATTGGGTGACTTACAAAGACGTTGTCAACTACGCGGGCGGAATTTCGGTATTCGTCGATACGGACGAAAAGTCGGGCTTCGAGGTGACGGCCGCTCTTCTTGAGAAACACCTGACGGCGAAGACCAAACTGGTGATCGTCAACTCACCGTCGAATCCGAGTGGCGCCGTGGTCCCGGAGAGCGAATTCCTGAAGATCTTCGAGTTGACTTCGAAACGCGGCATTTATCTATTGACGGATGAATGCTACTGCCATTTTCTCTATGACGGCAGCCCCTTTTCGATTGCGGCTGCCCCGAATGCGAAAGAAACGGTGCTTGTCGCCGGGTCACTATCGAAGACCTATGCAATGACAGGCTGGCGCATTGGATTCGCGCTCGCCCCCGCGCCGATCATTACGGCAATGATGAAGCTACAAAGCCACAGTACGTCGAATCCGACTTCCTTTGCGCAAAAGGGCGCCGTGGAAGCGATGAAAGGCCCGCAAAGCTCCATCCCAACAATGCTTGCTGAATATCGCCGCCGCCGCGATTTCGTCATCGACCGCTTACGCCAGATTGAAGGCGTATCAATCCTGACGCCGAAGGGCGCGTTTTACGCTTATCCAAATATCAGCGTTGCCTATCAAAGCGGCAAGGTGAAAAATTCGCTCGATTTTGCCGGGCAACTTCTCTCCAACTCACACGTGGCGGTGGTGCCCGGCGAGGCATTCGGCACGTCAGACCACATTCGCATTTCGTACGCGACTTCGATTCATGAATTGGAACGCGGCCTTGATCGTTTGCATAAATTCATTGACGGCGTGCGCGCGTAGCGAGCGCGGATATGGAAGAGTGATTCGCAACCGGTCGCTTACGCTTCCCGGCTCAGATTTTGGCGACGTTTTTCGACGAGGATTTTTAACCTTCGCGGGCCACGCGTGCGTCGTCCCTACCCTGCTTCCGACCGGCTCGATTCCGGGCGGATGAAACGTTCTTTCTCCACCTTGCTCCTATACACGGGAGTACAGTAAGCAGAGTTATGAAAGCCGTCGCGGTTTTCCCAGACGACAAGAAAGTTGCGCTGGTTCAGCACGAGGAGCCGGAGATCACAGAAAAGGATCAGGTCAAGATCCGCATGCTCGATGTGGGAGTCTGCGGGACCGATCGCGAGATAGTCTCGTTCGATTACGGCACTCCACCGGCAGGCTCGCGCTATCTCGTGATCGGCCATGAGTCGCTGGGCGAAGTAGTTGCAACCGGAAAGCAAGTGACGAATGTGAAGCCGGGAGATCTGGCCGTACTCACCGTACGGCGGCCCTGCGCTGAGATGTGCCCAGCGTGCGCCGTGGGGCGGCAGGATTTCTGTTATACGGGCAATTACAGCGAGCGCGGCATTGTGCGGCATCACGGCTACATGACGGAATATGTGGTCGAGCAGGCGGGCTACGTCAACATGGTTCCGGCCGAACTGCGCGATGTTGGCGTTTTAACCGAGCCCCTGACCATTGCCGAAAAGGCGTACGAGGAAATCGAAACAATTCAAGTGCGCATGCCGTGGACCTGCCCGGATGAGACGGGAGGCAGGCAGACCTGCCACACGGCGCTGGTGCTTGGGGCCGGTCCGGTCGGACTCCTAGGCGCCATGAAACTGGTCATCGAAGGCTTCCGGACCTTCGTTTACTCGCGCGGCTCGGAAACCGAAAAACCTCCTCTGGTGCAGGCTATTGGCGCGACGTTTTTGTCGACGGACGTCGTGAAGCCAAACGATTTACCCGCGGCTTGCGGCGCGCAGATCGACGTTGTCTATGAAGCGATGGGGGCCGCGGATCTCGCCTTTTCCGTTATCCGTGAGCTTGGCCGAAACGCCATTTTCGTGTTTACCGGCGTACCAGGACGCAAGAATCCGATTCCGGTGGATACGGCCACGATCATGCGCGATATGGTTCTGAAGAATCAGCTTATTTTCGGCACTGTAAACGCCAGCTCCACGCACTTTCAAAATGCGATCGCCGATCTGGGGAAATTTCGCGCCAAATTCCCCGGCACGGTCGCCAAGCTGATTACGCGCCGGTACACGATCGAGGAATACCAACAGCCGCTTTCGAGCCACGGCGGCATCAAGAATGTCATCTCATTGAATGGAGCCTGAAAACCTTCCCACTTCCGCTCGCAGTTGAGCGCGAACCGCCCGCACGAGCCGAAGCAATAAGCTCTCGATTCCTTTTTGCGTAAGGCCGATATCGGGGATACGAGCGATTTCGATTCCTTTGAAGCCAAGGCCGTAATATAGCCAGAACACCAACAGATCGCGCTGTTGCGCGGGTCCCTTCGAAACCCGCCGTGCTGCCGCAAAAATCTGGCTCAGGAGAATGTCCCGTTCCAGTTCGTCCGGACGATCCTGTAGAGCGGGGATGGAATAGATCTTCAATGGATCTGTTATCCGGCATCCCCTTTTGGCCGCGAAGCTAGCCTTTGCGGCATCACGGACCACGTTAGCGGTGACGATCTTGACGTACGCATAAAAACCGTCTATTTCGTTCCATTCGAATTCGCGCAAAATGCGGTAGTCTTCCGCGCACAGCCGGACGTATGTCTCCTGGATCAGATCGTCGGCCTGCTCCCGGCCAGTCAAATTCAGCCGGCGGCAGAGGCGTAGCACGACAGAGCGTATCAGCGGGTCGACGCGGCGCACGAATTCGGTCCAGGCCGCCGGATCGCAGTCTCTCGTGCAACGCCGCACCAGAGCCTGTAGATTTTGAGGATCAATTTTGATGAACGAGGGGGAAATACACGAAGGGAAGGCTCCAAGCATGATTTTGTACCCGAAATGGCTTTCACTGAAATAAGCGAATTCGACCCTCAGAAGGGGCCAAATGAGAGCGCACAAGTTTCTAGGCAATCCAATTCACACTTCGAAACAGATGCCCAGTACTATCGCGCGAAGTCAAATGGATATTCAGCCATGGTGCTCAGGTACACTTGAGTGCAAGGACCTTTGACGTTATGGCATTTACCGCAAAAGTCAGGCATGTCGGCGACGTAGCTGTCGTGGATCTCGATGGCAGGATCACTCTCGGCGAGAGTACGGGGATATTGCGCGACACCCTAAGAAGCCTGCTGGCACAGGGGAACAAAAGCATCGTTCTTAACATGGCAGGCGTTGGGTACGTGGACAGCGCGGGCCTTGGCGAACTGGTCGGCGTGTACACGACGGCGAAAAACCAGGGCGGCTCCGTAAAGCTGCTGCACCTGCAAAAGAAATTGAACGATTTGCTGCAAGTCACCAAACTCCACACGATCTTCGAGTCGTTTGACAACGAGCAGCAGGCCATCGCCAGTTTCGACAAAGCAGCCTCGGCCTAAGTGTGCCCGAATCCTCCCTCCCGCAATCGCGGGAGAATTCTGCGCCAGGCACAGAGTGATTCAATCCCGAGCCGCTATTAGCGCTTTGTTACCCTACCGTTCATGCGGCTGGCATTGCTCCTTGCCTTGTTGTGGCCGGGCATTTCGCTTGCGCGGATAGGCGATAGCGTTCAGACATCCACGCTCAAAAACGGAATGAAGATCCTCGTGCAGGAGGATCACACGGTTCCGGCAGTCGCTCTGTATTTCTTCTATCGCGTGGGTTCGCGCGATGAACGGCCGGGCATCACGGGCATCTCGCATTTCTTCGAACACATGATGTTCAACGGCTCGCAACATTTCGGGCCGGGCGAATTCGACCGTCAGATGGAAGTGCATGGCGGCAACAACAATGCGTATACAACCAAAGACGTGACCGTCTACACAGACTGGTTTCCACCGGACACTCTCGATTTAATGATGCGCATGGAATCCGATCGCATGGCGCATCTGGTTTTTCAGCCAAAGATCGTCGAATCCGAACGTGGGGTAGTCTATTCCGAGCGGCGCTTGCGGGTCGACAACGACAATCTCGGAGCTCTTTCGGAAGAGGTAGAGGCCGCCGCGATTATCGCCCATCCGTACCACTGGCCGGTAGTCGGCTGGGCTTCCGACATTGAAGCGTGGACGATGCAGGACCTGGAGACGTACTACAAACAGGGATACGCTCCGAACAATTGCATTATGGTCGTCACCGGCGACGTCCGCACAGATCGTGTCTTTCAATTGGCGAAACAGTACTTCGAAGCAATTCCATCGCACGCCACTTTCGGAGAGCCGCGCACGGTCGAGCCCAAACAGGAAGGCGAACGGGTCGTTCGCATTCGGAAAGAAGCCGAACTGCCTCTTCTGATGCTGGCGTTTCACATGCCGCCGACGAAGAGCCCGGAATATCCGGCAATCGAAGTGCTTGAGACGATTCTTGCTACCGGCGAGAGTTCACGGCTATATTCGCGGCTGGTCAATCACGAACAAGCGGCGCTGAATGCGCAGGTTTTCGACGAACCTTCTCTCGACCCCTTTCTTCTGAGCATCGTGATTGAGCCTCGGGCAGGCGTCGCTGTAGACCACGTGCGGACTCTGGTTGTAAGTGAACTGGAAAAAATCAAGGCATCGCCGGTTCCGGAAACCGAACTGCGTAAAGCAAAGAACCAGTGGCTTGCCGCGCATTACCGCGAGTTAAAGAGCAATGCAGGACGCGCGAATATGCTCGGAACATACGAGATTTTCTACGGCGATTACAAGAAACTCTATGAGGAACCGGCCGAAGTTGAGAAGGTGACGGCTGCGGATATCCAGCGGGTTGCGCGGCAGATACTTACTCCGGAGAATCGCACGGTCGGCATTCTGATTCCGCAATCGAAGCGGACCGAAGAGGCCCGGAAATGAAAGGCGTTCTGCCGGCGCTGCTCGCTATTGCGGTCGCGATCCCGCTTGCCGCGGCGGAACTACGATTGCCGCCCTTTTCGCGTCAGGTCCTGCCCAACGGGTTAACGCTGGAAGTGATGCAACGCAAGGGAATCCCGCTGGTTGAAATCGATATCGCCGTGAAAGGCGGAGTTGAATCGGATCCGGCAGATCAACCTGGGCTCGCCGAAGTAACGGGTGAACTGCTCCGGAAGGGCACGACAAGCCGCGACAGCGACGAATTTTCGAAGGATCTCGACGCGCTTGGAGGAACGTATCGCATCCGCGCCGACGCGCAATCGACCCTGCTGCAATCGGAATTTCTATCGAAGGATTTCGGCGCGGGGCTGGCGCTGATTGCGGACGCCGTTTTACATGCAACATTTCCCGAATCGGAAGTGAAGAAGCTGCTTGCGCAACAGAGCGATAAGGCCAAAGCGACAAAGGACGATCCAGCCGAGGCGATTGAGCCTTATGCGCACGCTTTTTTCTTCGGCGAAAGCCATCCCTATGGGCGCGTGATGAGCGAGATCTCCATTGCACACATGAACCGGGACAGCATTGCAAACTACCATAAGCGGATGTATTCAGGACGCAATCTCGCGATCGCAGTCGTTGGCGATATCGATGCGCAGAACGCGAGAGCGGAAGTAGAGAGAGCTTTCGATTCCGCTCCCGCCGGCGAACCTTACCAATGGACGGAGCCGATTCGGCTATCACGCACGCCCAGGGCGCGCCTTCTGCTGGTAGACAAGCCGGCGGCGACGCAAACCTATTTTTTTATTGCGCAACCCGGCATCGACGCAAAGAGCTCGGATCGTGTGGCGGTTTCCCTGGTGAACACGCTATTTGGCGGCCGCTTCACGTCGATGCTGAATGAAGAATTGCGCGTGAAATCCGGCCTGACCTACGGAGCGCGCAACATTATCGATGAAGATCGCTTGCAAGGCATGAATTCGATCTCGACATTCACGAAGACCGATTCGACGGGCGAAGCTGTCGCGCTGTCGCTTCAAGTGTTGAAGGACCTGAACGAGCACGGCCTCAAAGCCGATCAACTCGCCTCCGCGAAAGCATACGAGCAGGGCGTCACCCCGCGCGAGATGCTGGAAACTCCAGACCAACTAGCGAAATTGCTACTCCGGCTGGAAATGTTGGGCTTCGGCCCGGACGAGGTGAACACGTTATTCCAACGAATGGACGCCGTCAGCATCGCGGAAGCGAATACCGTCGCACGAAAGTACTTCGAAACGAGCGGCCTGACGTTCATCTTCATCGGGGATGCGAAAAAAATTCGAGCGCAAGTAGCTAAATTTGCGCCGGAAATAAAAGAAATTGACATCAGCGCCCCGGGATTTGGCGGCATCTAGCGCCCCTTCGCCGCCACCGGATGTAGCTGCGGCGGCCGATTTGGTCGTTCGCGCGCGGATGCTGACCGGGTCTGTCAGTGTTCGACTACCGCTCGGCTAAAGACGTACGCTTCCTTACGGTCGCGGTTCTGTGCTCCTAAAAAAAGGTAATAGCAGCCGCCAAAGCTGAGCAGGAAGCGTAAGGACCCAAGATGAACCGCGATGGGTTCGCTTGTGAGCAATTTTGAGCCTGCTGCTTGGCGGTTGTATCATCAAAGGCCGCTCCGTTCCTCGGCAAAATAATCCTTGTGAGCATGCCCCAAAGCTGTTACTACTGACTGATCGGAGGCTTTCGCGCGCATGACCAATATCACCATTACCGATAAAGCGGGCCTAAGCGCGGATGTCGAACTTCGCGACAATTCGCTTCTTGGGCAATCGAAGTTGATGCAGCTTCTTGCCCCGACAGTTTCGTTGCTAGCCCATCCTGAGCAACCAATCAACCAAATCGCCTTCAGAGGCGCGGCCCTGAGCGCCAAGTTCAATTCGCCCGCGCTGTCGATTGCGAGCGGCGTTGACCTGGCGATTACGGCCGGAGTGAATGGCGCGCTCTCGATTGTTCTGCCTTCGGACCAAACGCTTTTCGGCCCGAACGACTTTGTGCCGGCCATTCCGCTCGCCGCCGACGAGTGCTGGATGGGATTCGAGTTGGACGCCTTCCTCAGCGGGCAACTCGGCGCCACGGTCAACGGCTTTGGCGCCGGCATTGCTGCATCGAGCAAATTAGGCCTCACCACCTATATTCTGTTCAAGAGCACCAGCGCCGGATTTCCCAGCTTTAAGAGTGCCCTGACAGGATTACTGAACGGATTTTCGGCGAATTTCGGCGTCGACGATTTCCGCCGCCAGTTGCCGCGTACAGTAAACGTCACCGAACTGAGCGGGAGCATTACATTCAGCGGCTCCTATTCCCTGCCCGCGAATGTCCATGCGCTCGCTTCATCCGACCTGCCGTTCAATTACAAAATTGACGTAAATCCGGGCGCCAATCTGACTATTACCGGGGGAATCGCACTCTCCGGTGAATTCGTTGTGCGCAGCCATAAAATCAGCGCGACTGAATTACAACTTGGCATTTATAAGAAGAAAGGTTCTACTCTCACCGCTACGTTTACCGCTGGCGTCGGAGTGGAAGCAGATCTTAGCCGCCCGGCGGGGACGCAATCGAACGCGGGAGCCAACTATACAGATCTGATTTCGGCGTTTTTCAAAACAGCCTTGCCGGGAGTTCGCCCGGAGCAAGCGGGTATTGTTGGCGACAGAGCGGACGCGCTGCGGGGCGTTTTGAACGGCAGCATCGACCGCAGTCTTTCGATTGCGATGAACGTGGCTTGTTCAGCCGCCACTACCGACGAAGCAAGCGTCGTGTATTTAGTTGACCTCGGGTCTGGCGACCAAGCGAAAACGGACGCTGCACTCGGTTCCGCGCTCAAAGGAAATTGGACGCAGATCGATTCGCTCCCAAACGCCCGGGCTCTCCGGAACGTATTTCGAGAGACGCACGATTTCCAGCACTCCATCAACATCGATCTTCTCGGGGTCTACAATGCGAAATCTCTAATCGATTACGTGAACTCGTGCAAAATCCTTCACGATGACGACGGCCAGATCGTCATAGTCGATCGGGTCAAAGCCAGCGAGATTGAAGTAGCGTCCAAGCCGGATGTGGCCGATAGGGATAAACTGCGAGCGGCCCTCTCACGCGAATTTCTGAGTACGGTGACGTACGCCGCGGGCGCAGGCGGACCAAACGGCGGAAAGCTGAATGCTAACATTTCCGTGTCACAGGCATATTTCCGGTACGCCCGCCAACTGAATGGGCGTCAGATGCGAGATGAACTCCTGCTCGGGGCGGCGCTCGGCATCGTTCAGCCGGGCAGTTGGGATGGCATTCTTGTCTCTACGTCGAACTTCGGACACGTAAGCGTCGGCGCTATGGCAGACTACGACACCGCCGGGGCAATGCATTTGTTTTTTGCAGACCCGGCGAATCGGACGCCGTACACGCGCTCCGCGCTGGAAAGTATTGGACGAAAAGCAATGGCCGCGCTGATTGAGCCAAGCGATCCTGGGAGCACGTCCCGCCTATTGGCGCTCTCCAGCAATCCGGTGTGGAATGCCATGGACGAGATTGGTAACTCCGCATCATTCAGACAAATTCCAGAAATCAACCATCTCAATGTCAACGAACTCGCAGTGATTGCCGCCGATTGGATCGATATACGGTGGTGGGCCGATGCAATGCTTGAGGTCGCACCCAAGCTGAGCGATATGCTCGTGGCCGTAGAGCACTCTACAGCCGTGGACCCGACAACCGATCCCGAGTTTATGAAGAGGCGCGAGGCTTTGGCTCACGTGCTCGGCGCTGTCGCGCGCAACACGCGTTCGGCATTCGCCGGAGGGTGGGGTCTGGCCGTAATGGCCGCCGTTTCGGGTGGCGCGGCCAAGGTTTCGCTGGATATCGGATGGAACAGCCAAACCCGGCATTATCAGAATGGACAAATGTTGTCCGCTGGAGCGCCAGCAGCCTGACATGCCTACGTTCGATGACGATTGCTTAGGTGATGATCGCCTACGCTTCCGGGCCGGATTC
Organism: Bryobacterales bacterium KBS 96; assembly: GCA_000381625.1. GTDB lineage: Bacteria > Acidobacteriota > Terriglobia > Bryobacterales > Bryobacteraceae > KBS-96. The sequence continues at coordinate 447,141 of KB906767.1, read as the reverse complement.
AAGGTTTTTCATCGCTCTTGGGGTATGTAATCGCTCATCCGATTGCGGTAAAGACGGCGCGCAGCCATACCGCTGCAGCTACCGCGCCGGGGTCCGGATGCCCCAATGCGCGGTCGCCCAGATAGCTTGATCGGCCTCGTTTCGGAAACATGCTTGCCGTCGCTTTGGCGCCGGTTTCTGCGGCGTCCACAGCGGACGTCAAAGCTTCCGAGGCATTCAGGCCAGCGAGAAGACCCGAACGGAAGGTCTCCGCAAATGGAATGAGCGCATCCAGCATGGTTCTATCGCCCACACTGGCGCCGCCCATCTCACTAATGGCTTCGCATGCTTCCATCGCTGCCCGCGCCCAGTCCATTGCGTCGACGGTGGAGTTGCCGCGGAGCGAATTTGCAGCTCTCAGAAAAAAAACGCCATACAGCGGCCCCGATGAGCCGCCCATCGACTGCTGCAGCGTCATGGCGATCTCTTGTAATATCTCCGACTCATTGTTAATCGGGCGCGTGCTTATGTTCTGAAGCACCGCCTTCGCCCCACGAGATAACGTGATTCCCATGTCGCCGTCTCCGACAGCACGATCCAGTTCGGTCAATCGGGCTTCCGCTTCGATCAAAGCATTACAGGCTGCTTCAATGACAATTGTCATTCGCTGCCCCGCTTCCGTTCGGACCGGAATCTCGCGTACTGGCGTCTTTCGAACAGCAACAGGACGTTCGATTGACTGCGGCGCCTCAGCCGCTGCATTGGGCCAGCCAGGAGCCGAAGTCGGCGCATCCAGCCAGCGAAGGCGGGAATCATCTACCTTCAAAAGCGATATCGAAACGCCGGCGGCATCCAGCGACGAAACGAAAGTACCCGAATAGACTCGTTCGATTACTAATTCCCGTTCTCGCAACGCCGCGAGCGCACGCCTCGCGACAATCGCAAGTTCCATTGTGGTCGTTGCGCCCAGATTATTGATCAGCAACGCTACGCGATCGCCCGGCGCAAAATGCTGACTAGCCAAAACCGGCTCCAGAAGCCGATCCACCAACTCGTCGGCCGAGGCCAGTTGCATCCGGCGGAATCCGGGCTCCCCATGAATGCCCAGGCCCAGTTCGATTTCGTTTTCACCAAGCGTGAAACTAGGCTTGCCAATCGCAGGCACGATGCCAGCGGAAAGCGAAACTCCCATCGTAGAGATCGCATCCGCGGCAGACTGGGCAATGGCGGCCACTTCCGGCAAGCTTCTGCCTTCCGCGGCCGCAGCTCCCGCAATCTTGTGAACCAGTACGGTTCCGGCGATGCCGCGCCTTCCCACGCGATCCTGTGCTTGCGCCAGCGCTACGTCGTCCGCAACGTAGGCGGTCGCGACCTGAATGCCTTCGGTGCGAGCCATTTCGGCCGCCATCCCAAAATTCAGCCGGTCCCCTGTATAGTTCTTTACAATTAGCAGCACGCCGGGCCGGCCAGCCACGGCTTTGATTGCAGCCAGTACTGAATCGGCGCTAGGCGAAGTGAATACTTCACCGGCCACCGCCGCGCTCAACATGCCGTCTCCGACGAACCCGATATGCGCCGGTTCGTGGCCGCTGCCTCCCCCTGAAATGATCGCCACTTGCCGTTCACAAACGGCTGCAAAATCTGTCCGCAGAACCACATTTTGGCCTTGAAGCTGCGTCCACCCGGCATGCATTCCGACGAGTCCTTCAATCATTTCCGGGACAACCCACGCGGGTTCATTGATGAATTTCTTCATAAGTGGCTCTCGGGAAAAGGACAAGGGCCGCCGGCTGGCTTGGTTTCAACCGCTGGCTGCGCCTGTCCAGACCCGCATCATCTCACGCCAAAACGAGACCTGTATGGATTCCGAGTATTTCTCAGTATCATGAAGGTATGAAGACATCAAATCCTGCCTTCGGACCGAATGCCTATCCACGTACGCTTGCGTACCGCGACATCGGCAGCCCGATGACGATTGCAGGTACCATCAACCGCACCGGCATCCTTCTGCTCTTAACGATGGCGTCGGCAGCCTGGGTATGGAATCAGTTTTTGACCACGCGCGACCCGAGCACGGTCGGTCCATACGTGACCATTGGAGCAATTGGCGGCTTCATCGTCGCGCTCGTCACTATCTTCAAGAAAAGCTGGTCGCCGATGACCGCGCCGATATATGCAGTATTGGAGGGTTTGTTTCTTGGCGCTGTCTCGTCGGTGCTCGAGGTCCGTTTCCCCGGTATCAGCATTGAAGCCGTGGGCCTCACGTTCGGCACATGCATCTGTATGCTTCTGGCGTACCGCTCGGGCCTCATCCGGCCAACGCAGAAGTTCATGATCGGCATTGTGGCGGCAACCGGCGGGATCATGGTTGTCTATCTAGTCACTATGGTTCTGGGTTTCTTCCACGTTAACGTTCCGCTCATTTATGGCAGCGGCCCAATCGGCATTTTGTTCAGCTTGGTTGTGGTCACCGTTGCGGCGCTGAATCTGATCCTCGACTTCAACATGATCGAGGAAGGCGCGCGGCGCGGCGCTCCCAAATACATGGAGTGGTACGGAGCCTTTGGACTGCTCGTAACGCTAGTGTGGCTGTACCTTGAAATGCTGCGGCTTCTCACCAAAATACGCGGAGACTCACGCTAAACTACCGGCTGCATTCAGCTTCCAATTTTTTGTAAACTTCCTCGGCGCGATCGTAGGCAGTACGTGCCGCGCCGAGCTGGTCGACTGCGATTCGCGGTGACTTCTGCGTCCAGCATTGGTGGACCGCATTCCGGCACCATTCCGCGCTGGCACGGGATGCGCGGATGGGCTCGCCTGCCACTGTGACAAAAATCGGATTGGTATGCGCGGCAGGCAGGATTCGGACAGCGACCCAACTGCTTCGCGAAATCGGCACATCGAATGAGACATCGTGGACTGCGCCATCGGCAATCACCTGCTTTCGTGCGGCGACAGCGCCATTCACAATAAATTCAACCGGCACTTCGCGAGAGTCGCCTATACGCGCGCGCTCGATTGTCCAATAAGGTTCTTTATCATAAGGCAAACTTTGGATTTCCGGATGCGGGGTGGAATCGAGCAGCGCCGCGACACGGACCGTGGCATGCGCGACGCCAGGCGAAGATAGCGGCGCCTCGCTTCCGTGCGTGCCTATTTCAACGCCGTTCACCGTGAAGTCCATCAGATGCGCGCGTCCGTCCGAAACGTAGCTGCGGCCGGCTTTCAACCCGCTAAGCCACGATGCATACGTAAGCGGTCCGTCGACTTTGACGTAGCTACGTCCTCTGCCAACGCGGTCGTCGGTAATACACGGGAAATCGGTCTCGCCGGCAATGCGGGTGCGGAATCCCACGTTGAGCGTGTGATACCAGATGCTGAGTTCCCAGACGAACGGCGTATCGCCGGCGGAGATAAAGTCAACCGCGTCCGGTTCCGTGACATCGACGATATATTCGTTCGCGCCGATGCCATCGAATCCCGGCATTTCGAAACTCGGCAGCGCACGGTCGGAGACCTGTAATCCCCAACCCGAGTGGGCAAATCCAACGACGGCCCCTTGCTGCTTCGCCCATTTCAGAATCGGAAGATCCCACGTCGGCCAGTCTTCAATTTTCCGCGTATGGGGATAATCCTGGTCCTTCAGCCCCAGCAAGACCAAGTGTCCGGCATGGCTCGACGGAAAACCCGAGACTTCGAGATCGTAGTGCATCCTCTCGTTGGGGAGCGAGAGAGGGTCGTCGTGGCCTGAAAAGAACTGCTTCTGATAGTAGTAATCAGGCCCCCATGTCAGCACGGCTCCCACGTTCAGCTTTTCACCGGAGATTTGGCGCATCATGTCTTTCGGCAGCACGCCTTCCGCCGGGTTCTGGTAATGTGAGCAACCGGCTGCGTGAACATGATGATCGCCCGAATACCAGCCGAATTTTGACGGATCGATCCAGCGATCCAGTTTGAAACTCAGATCGTCCGGCCCTTTTGCGTCGACCGAAAACTCTTTCGTATGTTGGTTGTACTCAGGACCGCCGGTGGCGACAACCGTGTAATAGCCAGGCGGCAACTCAATAGATTCGCCATCGGCGCGATAGATCTGCGGCTGGAAAAAGAAATCCGGAGCAAGACGCTTCGACGGATTGGGATAGAGTCGGTTCCATCGATCCCGGATGGTGAGGGACGCGATGCTTGGCTTACCATTCTCGTCCAGCACGTGAAGCTTGATTTGCCGCGCGGCATCGGCATGAAACAGAACAAGCATGTCGTTCCGGAAGCCGATATCCTGGGTGCCCTGCCCTACGTTGAAGCTGATGTCCGCTGAGCGTTGGCCCGCATCGCGGCTGTAAATTTCGAGAATCTGATACTCCACGGCCAACCCAGAGAGTCGCGTCTCCATCGGAGGCTTGTTGTAAATCGAAATATCCGCCCAGCGATCGCGCACATCCGCCTTGGTGAGAACCATTTTGGGCGAAGGATCGTTCTTCGACGGAACAAAAACCCGGCCGCTATTGGGGCTGGCGACATTCAGTGCGGAGGTCACGTTTCCCTGGTTGATTATCTTGACCAGAAAAAAGCGTGAGCCGCTCTGAACCAGCGCTGGTTGCGCGGGGCCACGCTCCACCTTGACGCGGCTCTCACCATTAATATTGACCACTGCCAGCACAAACGGTTCAAGCGCTGTTTCGATTTGAGTCACTGCCGCCAATTCATCCGGAGCCGCGATTGCGCTATTAATAGCTGCGCGAGTTCTAGCAGGTAGCGGCTGGCCGAGAAAGCTGAGCGCATCCTCAAGCCTTCTCACCTGTTGCGCGAGCGGCTGAAGAGGAACAGGCGGGAGAGCGTCAGCAGGATGTACATGGGGCGCCTGCGCCCAGAGAGGTGGCAAGGCGAATGCGGCTAGCGCTAGCGGAAGTAAGAAGGATTTTATCGCCACAAGCGAATCTATTGAATCACAAGTGAAGGTTTGGCGCCGGAGCTAGCGCTGGGCCAGCCCATTGAAGACGCCGGTAAAAACGTCCGATCCTTGACAGTCGCGGTTCGGTGCAGATGACCGGGATTACACGGCCTCCGGAAAACCCGCTTGCTAACGCAAGGCGGCTCCGTATCGAGGTTACCCGGAAACGGAGCCGCCGCACGAGTGCGCGGGTCAAAAGGCGTTTTCATCAACTTTGGTGGCCCGTAGGGCCATGGACACTCCGTGAGGTCGGGGTTCAGACGCGGAAATCAGAAGGCGAAACCCATCGTCAACTGAAACGTGCGCGGCGAAACCCAGTGAGTGCCGCTGAATGTCGACAGGAAGTTGTATAGCGCAGCTTCATTGGTGATGTTCACCGCTTGAAGTTTCAACGTGGTCTTGAATCGCTCGTAATGGAAGAGGTTATCCGTCCCGACTCCGACATCGAACAGATTGCGCGGGGCGATGCGCGGCGGATTATGATCCTCGTTGTACGTGCCGGGCTCCGGAATCCGGACGCGAGTAGCGCCGTAATTCGATCCGCACGAGCTGATTCCGTGGTAGACAGTGGCCTGGTCCGCCCCGCAGTAAAACCCGATGGTCGACTGCTGGGCTGGCGTCAGGGCAAGAACATCGTCGAGTGTGGCGACGGCGCCGGCGACCTCGCCACTATCGAAGCGCCAGGTGAAAGCGATCCAGGGGCCGTCCTTCTTATATTGATAACGGAAGTCCGTGGTCTGCTGAAGAGCCTGATCGTGATCGATGCGAAAGACTCCGGCGCTCACAGCGGAATTGAAGACAAGGCCGCCGGTCTCCGGTCCGAAAAAACGAGCTCGTGTGTGTCCAAGTGTCGTGTAGGCCTGGAAGCCATGCAGGTTGGGTGTCGATAGCCGGAGCGAAACGCCATCGATCTTCGATTGACGCCATGAAATCGGAAACGTGATAGGAGTATTGAACAGCGTATCGAAATCGTAGGCGTTTTTCGTAAATTTCCAGAAGTAGCTGCCGTCAATTTGCAGGTAGTGCCCAAGCGCCTGCTGCAACCCGGTGTTATATTCATTGCGATGCCCAGGCCGCAGCGCCTCGCTGCTTCCGCCGAGGACATCCCCGGCAAGGCCGCCGGCCCCCGTGGAACTCGACAGCACAAGGTTTTCGTTGTACGGCGTCTCCATGCTCCTGGTGTATGACGCTTTCAGCACCGTGTTGGTGGGCTTGATCAGGTACGAAACCGCCGCTCGCGGCTGCAGCAGGTTGTCCGTCGAAATGCCGTCGTAGTTGTCGAACCGCAAACCGAGATTGAAAGTCCAATTGCGCCACGTGATCTGGTCTTGCGCGTAGACGGCCTGCTGGTTAATGTTGGCGTTGCCATGAAACAGGAACGGGCTGCCGCCTCGCGTGAGGTCGTATGGGATCAGTCCCGGCGAAAGGTTCGGGTTCGCCATATAGCCGAGGCCGTCGCATGAAGCCGGATTAGTCACGCTGGGGAGGGCCAGCGGATTTCCCTGAACGTCGACGCAGACAGCGTTGAACAACGGATCGGTCAGCCCAAAGTTGAAGTTTTCCTTGAGCTGCGTTTGCGTGATCTGGGTTCCGAGTTTAACGTTATGGATGCCCCTCACCCAGGCAAGGCTTGCGCTGACGCCGAAATTGGTGAGATGCCGGTTCTGGCCCACGGTCGCGGGCGTGTCGTCGAACTCGTCGCGACTCGGCCAGTAGTCGATCCGATCCTGGCGAAAGAATGGATTGATCGTAAGCAAGCTGGAAGTACTGAAGGTGTGCTGATAACCCGGAGCCACGCTGAAAGTGGTCGCGCGCTGCCGTTGATCCTGGTTCAATTGATCGTAAGTGTTCGGAATCTGAAACCAGTTTCGAGCGCCGAAGATATCCAGGTGCGTAGAGTCGCGCCCGGTAGGCTGATAGTCGATGCGATCGAAGATCGTCGCATTGGTTCCTTTGTCGTGAAACGGCGTGAACTCGGGCGTATCGAGGAACCGCGCCGTGCGACTGGAGTTTGCAACCACGAAATTGCCGAATTTCGCGGAGCCGAAGCCAAATGTCGCTTCTTCCCCATATGTGCCGAAAGAGCCATAGTAGGTGTCCAGACTTCCGGTGGGCTTATGCCCCAATCCGCTTCGGGTCACGGCATTCACAACCAAGCTGGTCTTATCGCCGTATTCGGCGCTTGGCGCGCCCGTAACCAGTTCCAAGGATTGAAACGCATTCGCCGGGAGTTGAGTTGAAAACGATTTGCTCTGCTGGTCGTTGATGGGCATACCATCGATAACGTAACTTGTTTGCGCGTGATCGCCGAGCGGGTGAAATGAGCCGTTCGAATCGGCGACAACGCCTGGCGTCGTCAGCGTGATCGCATCACTTAACCCTTGCGAGGCGGATGTGAGCGGCAGCTTTTGGATCAGGTTCTGATCCGCATCCGTATGTTGAGTCGGCACCGTTTCGAGCAGGTCGGCGCCCGACGCCTCCACCGTAACTTCCTGGCTGGAACTCGCGAGGTCCAATCGCACTTGCACTTTCACCGGCACGGCGCCGTGGATGGAAACCTTTGTTGCAAAAGCCTGAAAATTCTGCGCGGTGATCTGAAGCTGATACTGATGCGGTGGAATATTCACGAAATGGAATACGCCGTTCGCATCGGTTGTCGTTTCTTGCTGGTAGCTGGTAATCGGATTCTTCAGGACTACCTGGGCGCCGGCAACGCTCGCGCCCGATGGATCGAGCACGGTCCCGTCTATAACGCCCGCTGTTCCCATGGCCTGGCCATTCGGTCCTTCCGCGCTCCGGAGCGTGGAAGGACAACAGATCAGACCAACCAACAGCGTGGCGCATGCTGCAAAAGCTTTCATCAACATCAACTCCTCGTTCGGTTTATCGAAGGGGACGTTTGGTGTGAATTACGAGAAGAAATGCCAATCACTCGTTCAGGCAATCGTCCCCAGACACAAGCGGATCAAGCAAATGCCGGAGGCGCTCGGGGAGTTTTTCGAATGACATTGCCCGCCATCGCCACTGCATGCTGGCGCGGCGCGAGGAAGATGACGGGTGGATTGTTGAGCGGTTTGCCAGTCTCCGCGGTCACCGGAACAACTATGGCGCGGTCTGCCGCGTGGCACAGCAAGCACGCCGTATCGGAATTCGACGAACTGTGATGCGTATGGAGCGGCCCAACCAGCACAACGAATAGCGTAAAGAAAAGACACACATACGCTGTTAGGAACCGTCGGAGCCGTCGATTCGCGGAGATGCGGTCGTGCACTTGCCTTCAGTGTACTAACGTACTAGTGAAGTTAGGCGTATACGCATTGCCAGTGGTTACTGAAAACTCATGCATCGGCGCGGGCCAATTGCGAGGCTGAAGCAGTCGAGCGAGGCATGCCTGGCCTTACCACACACAGGTGTACGCCGCAACCGCCATCGGTCTTGGAATTCTCGAAAGAGCAGCGATTTCTATGAGCCAGACAAAAACAATTTACTTCAAGAACGTCGTTGACACCTATAGAATAGGGTGTATGCAGTTCAGCAACAACAAGACGAGACGGACGCGGAAGAGCGCGGAAGAGAGTGCTGCCGCACCTTCGGAAGGGGCGGCGCGAGTAGAAGAGAACGCAAAGCCTCGGCAGAAACGTACGGCGGAAAAGGCTACCGAATCTGCCGCAGCAATTACAAACCATCGTAAGGCAACGAAAAAAGCGGACCAAACCATTCCCCAGACCGCTCCGGCAGTTGAACCGGTTGTTGCACGTCAATCCGCGGCGGCGCCGCCTTCTATCGCTCACCGGCAGAGCACGCCCCGCATTGTGACGCATGAGGATATTGCCAAGCTGGCCTACTCTTACTGGGCAAGCCGCGGATATCAGGGTGGCTGTTCTGTAGAAGACTGGCTGCGCGCTGAACGCGAATTGCGGCTTTCCTAAAAGGACTCGCGTTTCGCTGCCGGGAAACGAATTTCGAAATCACCCGTCTGTGGAAATAGAGAGGCATGAGAAGGCGCTCCACGCGATACGCTCCCGGCCTTTCTAATCTTGTAAGCTAATATTCAAGCTTTCAGTTTTCACCATGGACGCTGACGCATGAGCGAACCGAACGGAGATCAGGATCTCCCGGTTGACGCCGCACCACCTCCGCGGGCCAGTTCGGCCCTGATTACTACAATTGTGTGGTTTCGCGATCTGATGTTGTCCGTGTTGATCGCGATGCTGATTATCCTGTTCCTTTACAGGCCCGTAAAGGTCGAGGGGACGAGCATGATGCCGAACCTGTACGATCAGGAACGGCTGTTTATCAACCAATTTAGCTATAAGTTCGGAGGCGGAATCAAACGGGGCGACACGGTGGTTTTCTGGTTTCCGCAGGATACGACCAAATCGTATATTAAACGCGTGATTGGATTGCCAGGTGATGTCGTATCAATGAAAAACGGCACGGTCATCCTGAATGGTAAGGCGCTCACCGAGAAGTATGTGCCGCCGGAATACCAGGATCATTTCTCAATGGCGCCGCGGGTAGTTCCACCGCGCGATTATTTCGTGCTTGGCGACGATCGTAGCGCCTCCTACGACAGCCGGATGTGGGGCTTCGTCCCGCGAAGCTACATATACGGCAAAGCGGTATTCGTCTTCTGGCCTTTAGCGCACCTGGGATCGGTGAACTGAGGGGCGGGCTTCCCCGGATGTTTACCTGGGCGACGGTCGGTGACACTTCCCGGCGCAGAGTCGGATTTCCATGACGTTAGGCGGCAGTTCAAAACGCCAACGCGGGTCCGCAGGATTCGCGATCGAAGTTCCAGGTCCCTTGTACGGCGTCGGTTCTCCATACCGTTCTACTACCGCAAGCCTGAAATTGAATTGGATATCGATACGCCATAAAGGCATCGATCGTGGCTGGAAGCGCTGAAGATGAGGGAAGTCTTTTCCATTGTGTCGACGTGCTTCAGCCCTTTGTAGAACGCCGCCGGGACGGTGAGACAGGCGACCTATTTTCGAGTCTGAGCGTTCCATTGCGCTAAGATCGTCATAGTAAGCCCACAAGCACAAATCGCCTGCCCATTGCGCGACGACGAAACGTCTTGTGCACGCGGATGCAAAGGATTGCTACTTCGCGAAAGCTTGATTCATCTGTAAACTTGGGGAACCTTCAATGAGTTCAATTGCGATCGGCCTGCGCGAAAACAAGGCCGTGCGCCTATGGGACTCCACCAACGGCAAAAAAGCCGTGATGGCAGTCAGCGGTTTTATTCTTTTCCTTTTCGTTTTGGGGCACATGCTCGGAAATCTTCAGGTGTTTGAAGGCCCGGCGCAGTTTAATCGATACGCCCAGTTGCTCAGAACTCTGCCCGAAGGCTTATGGGCCGTACGGATCATCCTGCTGATCATGGTGGTGCTCCATATTGTGGCGGCGGTTCAGCTTGCCCTCAGAAAGCGTACGGCCCGGCCGATCGGGTACGCCAAACGAAAGCCGATTGGCTCCACCTATGCGTCGCGAACGATGTATTGGAGCGGCCCCATTATCTTTGCCTTCATCGTCTATCACCTGCTCGACCTGACTAGCGGAAATCTCAATCCGAATTTCATCGAAGGCGACGTTTACCACAACGTGATCGCCAGCTTCAGCAACCCATTTGTTTCCGCTTGGTATATCTTTGCGATGGTGCTTTTAGCGTTCCATCTGCGGCATGGCCTCTGGAGCATGTTCAATTCGTTGGGTCTGACCCATCCTCGCTATACTCCCGCGCTGAGACGAGCGGCGACATTTTTTGCCGTCGTGATTTTTCTGGGCTTTATCTCGGTGCCGATAGGAGTTCTGACGGGGATCGTGAAATAGCCATGGAACTCCATTCGCGTACACCCTCCGGGCCCATTGAACAGGCATGGGACAAAGCACGCTTCGAAATGAAGCTGGTGAATCCCGCTAATAAACGCAAGCACAACATCATTGTTGTCGGCTCGGGTTTGGCCGGAGCGTCGGCCGCCGCAAGTTTGGGCGAACTGGGCTACGGCGTGCAATGCTTCTGCTTTCAGGATTCGCCGCGGCGCGCCCACTCCATCGCGGCGCAGGGCGGAATCAACGCTGCCAAGAACTACCCAAACGATGGCGATAGCGTTTACCGGCTGTTCTACGACACGGTAAAGGGCGGAGACTTTCGCTCCCGCGAAGCCAATGTCTACCGTCTCGCACAGATCAGCGTTTCCATCATCGATCAATGCGTTGCGCAAGGCGTTCCGTTCGCCCGTGAATACGGAGGCACGCTGGCGAATCGCTCGTTTGGAGGAGCGCAGGTCTCGCGTACTTTTTATGCACGCGGCCAGACAGGTCAGCAGCTTCTCCTGGGGGCTTACCAGGCGCTCGAACGGCAGATCGACGCGGGGCGCGTGGCAATGTTCCCGCGTACGGAGATGCTCGATCTGATTGTGATCGACGGACGGGCGCGAGGCATCGTGGCGCGGAACCTCGTGACCGGCCAGATTACGACATACCTGGGCGATGCGGTTGTCCTGGCGACGGGCGGCTACGGCAATGTCTATTATCTTTCGACAAACGCTAAGGGTTCGAACGCAACAGCCATCTGGCGGGCGTACAAACGCGGGGCTTTGTTCGCGAATCCCTGTTTCACGCAGATTCATCCTACCTGTATTCCGGTTTCAGGCGATTATCAATCGAAGCTCACGTTGATGAGCGAATCTCTGCGAAACGACGGACGCATCTGGGTTCCGAAGACCAAGGGCGACAAGCGGCCGCCGAATCAAATACCCGCGGAGGATCGCGACTATTATCTGGAGCGCCGCTATCCCAGCTTTGGCAACCTTGTGCCACGAGACGTCGCATCGCGAAACGCCAAGAACGTTTGCGACGAAGGGCGGGGGGTGGGCCCGGGCGGATTGGGCGTTTACCTCGATTTTGCCGATGCGATACGGCGGCTGGGCGAGAAGGTGATTCGGGAGCGCTACGGCAATCTATTCGACATGTACGAGCGCATCACGGACGAAAATCCGTATAAGGTTCCGATGCGCATCTACCCCGCGATTCACTATACGATGGGCGGCCTTTGGGTGGATTATCAACTGATGAGCACGATCCCGGGTTTGTTCGTCGGTGGAGAAGCGAATTTCTCCGACCACGGCGCAAACAGGTTGGGGGCAAGCGCCTTGATGCAGGGACTATCGGATGGCTACTTCATTCTTCCGTATACCATCGGGAACTATCTCGCCGACAATAAACTAAACTCCGTCGAAGAATCGAGCTCGGAGATTCGCGGCGCCGTCGCGGGCGTCGAGAATAACATCCAGAAGCTACTCTCGATCAACGGCAAGCGAACTGTCGATTCGTTCCACCGCGAACTCGGCAAGGTCGTCTGGGAATACTGCGGCATGGCGCGAACGGCGGCCGGCCTGAAGCACGCCATTGAACGCATTAGGGAACTGCGCGAAGAGTTCTGGCAGGACGTGAATGTGCCCGGCAGCGACGCGGACCTGAACCAGAGCCTCGAAAGGGCCGGGCGTGTAGCGGATTTCTTCGAGCTAGCCGAACTGATGTGCATCGACGGACTGCATCGTAACGAATCCTGTGGAGGTCATTTCCGGGAGGAGCATCAAACTCCGGAGGGCGAAGCGTTGCGTGACGATGAACATTTTTCGTACGTGGCTGCTTGGGAATACCGCGGCCCCGGCAATCCGCCTGAGCTGCAGAAGGAGCCTCTCGCCTTCGAATACGTACACCCAAGCCAGAGGAGCTACAAATAGCGATGCGTTTGATTCTCAGGATCTGGCGGCAGAAGAACCGGAATACGAAGGGGAAGTTTGCGCGTTATGAAGTCAATGACGTGAACCCCGACATGTCGATGCTGGAATGCCTCGATGTTCTGAATGAGGACCTGGCCCGGAGGGGCAAGGAGCCGGTTGCTTTTGAACACGATTGCCGCGAAGGTATTTGTGGCTCCTGCGGGTTCATGATCAATGGCGTAGCGCACGGCCCATTGTCCGGAACCACGGTCTGCCAACTCACCATGCGTCACTTCAAAGATGGGGAAGAGTTGATTTTGGAGCCTTGGCGTGCCCGAGCATTTCCGTTAGTGAAGGATCTAGCGGTCGATCGCAATGCTTTCGACCGAATCATCGCGGCCGGCGGCTATATTTCGATTTCGACAGGTAGCGCTCCCGATGGGAATGCAATCCCGGTTTCGAAAGAACGCGCCGATGCCGCCATGGATGCAGCGCAGTGCATTGGCTGCGGCGCATGTGTCGCGGCATGCCCCAATGCGTCCGCATCTTTATTTACCGGAGCGAAGATTACGCATCTCGGTCTGCTGCCACAGGGGCAGCCGGAACGGGACCTTCGGGCGGTTCGCATGGTGACCCAGATGAACCTCGAACAGTTCGGCCAATGCACGAATATCGGGGAATGCGTGGCTGTATGTCCGAAGCTGATTCCCATCGAAGTCATCGGCAGAATGAACCACGATTACATCGCCGGGTCTATGCGCGAACCCGAAGCAGGCGAAGCATAACGGCAAAAGCTTTCGCTCGAAAGACGCGCGCCGTTGAAAACGTCCGCTCCCTGACGGTCGCGGTTCGGTGCAGGTGACTGGGCGTTACACGGTCTCCGGAAAACCCGTTCGCTAACGCGAGGCGGCTCTGAGTGGAGGCAACCGGAACAGAGCCGCCGCAAGTGCGCGGGTCGAAAGGCGCCTTCATCCGATTCTGCGGGCCGCCGGGCCATGCGTACTCCCTCACAATCGCGGTTCCGTGCCGGCGCCGGATGTCTTCAACGATAGAAATTTTACCGCTTGCTAGCATCGAGTTATGGGTCCACAAGCTCCAGGAGCGCAGCCGAAGCTCCCCATTCCCGGCGTAGAGAACATCATCGCGGTTGGCTCCGGCAAAGGCGGCGTGGGCAAAACCACCGTTGCCGTTAACCTTGCTATTACGCTTGCGAAGCTTGGCTACGATGTGGGACTGCTCGACGCGGATGTCTATGGCCCGAACGTTCCGTTAATGATGGGGGTTCGCGCCACACCGCACGCCATCGGCCAGCGCATCCAGCCGTTGTCGGCTTATGGGATAAAGCTAATGTCCATGGGATTCCTGAACCCGGGCGACAAGCCGCTGGTATGGCGCGGTCCCATGCTCAACAGCGTAATGCAGCAATTCCTGCGTAGCGTCGATTGGGGTAATCTCGATTATCTTGTTATCGATTTGCCCCCAGGGACAGGTGATGTGCAGCTGACGCTGATTCAAACCACGCCGCTAACCGGAGCAGTAATCGTGACGACGCCCTCCGATGTTTCTTTGGAAGACGCGCGCAAAGCAGTTCATATGTTCGAGCAAGTGCGCGAGGAAGTCCTGGGAATCGTGGAGAACATGAGTTTCCTCGATTGCCCGCATTGTGGCAAGCGGATCGACGTGTTCAGCCATGGTGGGGGCGCGCGGACGGCGAAAGAGATGAATGTGCCGTTGCTCGCAGAGATTCCCCTGGATCCCATGACCCGTCTTGGCGGCGATACCGGCAAGCCGATCGCGTCGCTGGACGAACCGCACACACAAAAGACCGCCTTTGAGAAACTGGCGCAAGCGGTGATTGAGCGGGCGTCTGACTCGAAACAAAAAGCTACGCCGACAATCGAGATCTCGGAGTAGCCGGCGCCGTTTGTGATCTGAAACGGCGAAATCACGCCAGAACGAGATTAGCCTGTGCGCGCAGGTCAAACCCTGCGAATTCGCCTCGCTCCAATTTCGGAAACGCGGCGGCAGCGATCATGGCGGCATTATCGGTCGATAGGCTGAAAGATGGGAAAAGGAAGCGGTATCCCGGATAGCGATTTGTCGCTGCACGTAAACCGGCGTTACAGGCGACTCCACCCGAAACGATGATGGATTCGGCGCCGATTTCATCGGCTGACGCAAGCGCGCGCCGCAGGAGTTCTTCAATGACCGTGCGCTGAAAGCTGGCAATCAAATCTCGAGTGGCTTGTGGCGTTGCGATAAGCCACTGTTCGATGGAAGGCGCTGGATGCGCCCTCTGCAATTCGCGACGTTGCGCGATCTCATCGGCCAGATTGTGGCCCTCCACCCAGCGCAAAACAGCAGTTTTCAGCCCGCTGAAACTGAAATCGAGTTCGTTGCCTTTCATGCGCGCCAAAGTGAATTTCACGGCACGAGGATCGCCGGATGGCGCAAGGCGGTCGAGCACCGGACCGCCAGGATAACCGAAGCCTAACAGCTTCGCCACTTTGTCATAGGCCTCGCCGGCGGCGTCGTCCCGCGTCTTGCCGAGCAAACGATAGCTCCCGATCGCCGGGACTTCAAATAAATGTGTGTGCCCGCCGCTGACCACAAGAGCCAAAGCGGGAAAAGCGACGTCGCGGCTTTGCTGGCGCTCCTCCAGAATCACGGCGTGAATATGCCCTTCGACGTGATTTACCGCGATCAACGGCAGGCTTCCCGCGAAACAGAGCGCCTTCGCGTACGTGACGCCGACGAGCAGAGAACCGACGAGGCCCGGCCCGCTGGTAACGGCGACAGCATCGAGATCCTCAAACGTCGTGGCTGCGTCCTGTAGCGCCTGGCGCACAACCGGAACAATCGCCCGCAGATGCTCTCGTGAAGCGAGTTCGGGAACAACTCCGCCGTACTTCGAGTGCGTGTCCAGTTGCGAAGCAACCACGGACGAAAGCAGGCGCTGCCCGTCGTCCACCACTGCGGCGGCAGTTTCATCACAGGAGCTTTCAATGCCCAGAATCCGCATGTATTCATTGTCGCCCGCATCCACAAAATACAGCGAAGCGCATAGCGCGGCAGGCGACTTAGCTAGACTGACAGCGTTGCTGGTTTCCGACTTTGATTACGACCTTCCCGAAGAGCTGATCGCGCAAGAGCCGCCTCTTCAGCGCGGCGCCTCGCGAATGTTAGTGCTATCGCGGCAACGACAAACCTTTCACGACGACCTGTTTGCGAACTTTCACCGCTATTTGCATCCCGGCGACTGCCTCGTTCTCAACAACACTCGCGTCTTCCCTGCCCGGCTGCGTGCCCGGCGCAATCACGCGGATGGAGCCGAAATAGAAGTGTTTCTTGTGCGAGCCAGACACGACGACGAATCGATTTGGCGCGCGCTGGTCCGGCCAGCAAAACGCGTGCGGCACGGCGACACGCTTCTATTCGATGAATCGCTCCACGCGGTAGTGATTGAAGAAGGTGAATTCGGCGAACGGATTTTGCAATTTCACGCCGCGGCGCCGTTGGCCGGGATATTTGACCGCCTGGGACAAACGCCGCTGCCGCCCTACATTCACCGGATGCCGGACGCCGCGGACCGTGAACGATATCAGACGGTATTCGCGGAAAAGCGCGGCTCAGTAGCAGCCCCGACGGCCGGCTTGCACTTTACCGAACAGATGCTGGATGCCTGCCGCGAAGCAGGAGCGGGCATCGCGAGGGTAACGCTGCACGTCGGGCTCGGCACATTCGCGCCCCTGCGTGAGCAGAACCTCGCGAAAATTCAATTGCATGAAGAATACTTTGATATCGGAGAGCAAGACGCCGCGAAGATGTGCGCTGCCAAACGGTTGATCTGTATCGGCACAACAAGCGTTCGCACCGTTGAAACTGCGGCATTGCGCGGCGGCCTGCAACGGATGCAAGGTGAAACAAATCTGTTCATCTCGCCGGGATTTCGATTCCTTGCCACCGATGCGCTGCTGACAAATTTTCATCTTCCGCAGTCGAGTCTGTTGATTCTGGTAAGCGCATTTGCCGGACGAGATTTGGTTCTTGCGGCATATCGTCACGCGGTGGCCGAGCGCTATCGATTCTTTTCTTATGGCGACTGCATGCTTATCGAGTAACGCGGCGTTGCAAGGAGTACGACAATGCAGTGGTATCACATCACAGATCCTAAAGATCACCAATTAGACGAGCTTGCGGAGAGGTATCGTTTGCATCCACTGCATATTGAGGACTGCAGAACCGGCCGGCAACGTGTCAAGGCCGACGAGACGCCGGAGTATGTGTTTGTCGTTCTCAAGGCGGTAGATAAGAAGCCGGATTCCGAGTTGGATTTCTCGGAACTGGACATCTTTGTGGGAGCCGATTTTTGCATTACGGTCGAGGAAGCGGAATGCCGGGCCATAGCCGGCGCCGTCAAATCGGCAAGGCAATTAGCCGATCCCAAACGCCCCGATCAAATCTTTTATCGGCTGATCGATGCCATCGTCGATTCCTATTTGCCGGTGATCGACGATATTAACGAGCGCATCGACGATACGGAAGAGATCGTGCTGGCGCGGCCATCGCCGGAGGCTGTTCAAGAGATCCTCGGGCTAAAACGTTCTCTCATCGGCCTTCGCCGGGTGCTCGTGAATACGCGAGAGGTCGGCGTTCAGATCCAGCGCCAGAGCGGCACTCTCATCGGCCAGGATCTTGCTCCGTTTTTTCGAGATGTTTACGATCACATCATCAGTAGTCTGGATCTGGTTGAGACGCAGCGCGATCTATTGAGCGGAACGCTGGACGTCTATCTGTCGAGTCTCGCGAATCGCACGAACGAGGTGATGAAGGTGCTGACCGTACTCAGCACCATCGCGCTACCCTCCATCGTGATCTCGGGAATTTACGGCATGAATGTGAAGGGAATACCCTACCTGAACTCGCCGCACGCCATGTGGATCGTGGGCTGCCTGATGATAGCCACAACGGTGGCGTTGCTGGCCTTTCTGAAGAAATTCGGCTGGTTCTAACAGTAAAAGCTTTACGGTAGGTGGAAATCGCCCCAAAAATCGGTTTGGTTCATGTTTTGCCGCAGGATCTGAAGAGCCGAGCGGACCCACATCTTCACTGTGCCGAGCGGATGTTGCAGACGCGCCGCAATTTCACTTTCAGACAGGCCTTCGAAATAGGCCAGATCGAGCGCGCGCCGTTGATCGCCGCTCAGTTTCTCGAATGCCTGGCGGACGAGTTGGACCCGATCGGGATGGCCGGCATCGGCTCCGAAATCTAAAAACAATTCGGGGCGTTCCAAACGCGCGACATTGTAGTGGGCTTGCAACAGCCGGCCTTCCGTCGAACGAAGATAATCAGTCGCGTGATTACGGGCGATTGTCGCCACCCACGGTCCAAGCGCTCCGCGCTCGTTGTCGAACTCCACGACTCGGTTCCAGACTTTGACGAACGTCTCCAGCAGTAGATCGTCGGCAAGCGAGGAATCCCTCACGATTCGTATGATTATGGCGTAGACGAGCTTGCCGAACCGGTCGTACAAGTCGCCCATGGCCTGGGCGTCACGCCTCTTCAACCGCCGAATCAGCTCCGAGTCATCCTGCGGAGCAAGCAGAGCCGACAGGAACGGAAGAAGCATGTGGCTTGAAAGTATAGGCGATTATAACAGGGAAAAGGCAAAGCTATAGCAAATTACAAAGGAGCGCTGAAGCCACGGGGCGAACGTGCTACTCACGCGGGAATAGGTCTTCGGCGACGAGAGGCATGCCGGGCGCCATGCGGGTCCTCGAACTGACGTTGTAGCGTTTCCTCGCCGTGAATAGCTTGTCAACTTCTTCGCGTGGCAGAGGGCGCGCGCCACCGAGCATTTCCGCCACGAAAGTGATGCGAGCGAGATGTTCCACCATTTCCATACGGAAAAACGCCTGCCATACGTCGCGGCCATAGGAGACACAGCCGTGGTTCTCCATCAAAAGGGCGTCGTATTCGGGGATCAGCGGCAGCATTCCTTCGGTCAGCGCGGGAGTTCCCGGCAGGCCATAGGCCGCAAGCGGAACTGCGCCTAGCTGGATGATTGCTTCCGGCAGTAGCGCTTTGTTAAGCGCCCGGCCGGCAGTCGCGAACCCTGTCGCCACGGGCGGATGCGCGTGCACGACACCGATCACGTCCGGCCGCATCGCATAGATGGTGGTATGCAAGGCGATTTCGCTCGTCCGTTCGCGCCGGCCTTCCACTTTGTTGCCGGCCATATCGCAAACGATCAAGTCGTCCGCTTCCACCATGGCTTTGCTAATTGCGGTTGGCGTACACAGAACGCGGTCTTCCCCTAGCCGGACACTGACATTTCCATCGTTGGCCGCCACCCAGCCCTTCTCGTAAACTAGGTGGCAAATCCGGACGATTTCGTCCCGATATTCCTGCTCGGATTTTGCCATCTGAACGTTTCGATTTTAGCAGGGGGTTTCATCCGGTTTGCGGCAGTGGCAGTAATTCCATCCGGCGAATTTGGCATGGCCGCTACAATCAAAAGACTGTGGACAAGCGGCGCATGTGCCCGAACTGCCGGGCTTTCATCTCATCGAGCGATAGGGTCTGCCCGTATTGCGAAGCCCACGTGGGGCCGCGAGCCGTGGACATCCGCTCTTCCCAGAACCTGAATTTCATTCCGCGCGCCTATACGACGAGTATTCTCATTCTCGTCATTAACTTCGCTCTTTATTTCGCGATGGTCATCGTGAGCGTGCGTTTCAGCCAGAGTTCCACAGCATCGGCCCTCGGCCATGTTTGGGGCGGGTTCAGCAGCGCGGTTCTCGTCCTCTTCGGCGGAAAATACGCGCCCTTTATTTTTCAGTATGACCAGTGGTGGCGGCTGATTACAGCGGGCTTTCTTCATGGGGGCCTGCTTCATATCGCCATCAATATGTGGGTAATGTTCGAGCTGGTTGCGGAGGTCGAGCAATTTTATGGGACGCCGCGCCTTATCGTGATGTATATTGGCTCCACATTCACGGGCTTCCTGCTGAGCCTCTGGTGGTCTCCGATGAGCCTTTCAATCGGCGCCTCGGCGGCCTGTTTCGGCCTGATCGGGGCGATGCTCGCAATCGGGCTTCACCGGACCAATCCACTCGCGCAAGCGATCCGCAGCTACTACATGAAATGGGCTATTTATGGCCTGATCTTCAGCTTTTTTCCCGGCCTCAACATCGATATAGCAGCCCATATTGGGGGCCTTGTTGGCGGTTTTGTAATCGGCTATATTACTGGGTTTCCAGGCCTGCCTGGCTCATCAAAGGAGCGTTTCTGGACGATTTTCGCCGGAGCGCTCATTGTCCTCACCGTTTATTGCTTCTATCTCGATCTGCGTTCCTTTCAGGTGCTCACGGAAACTTTAAGAAGATGACCGAAGCGGCGTCGCATAGCTTCGCCGCAAGCCTTGAATGCCCCGTCGCCGGAGGCCGTTGGAACAAGCCATCCTGATCCGCGGCGCTCGCCAGTTGTTGACTTTGCGAGGGCCTGCTGGAATCCGGCGCGGGGCGATGCTGCAGGATTTGGGAGTTATTGCGGATGGCGCGGTGCTCATTCAGGGGAGTAAGATTCTGGCAGTCGGACCTTC
This sequence comes from Bryobacterales bacterium KBS 96, assembly GCA_000381625.1. Taxonomy (GTDB): domain Bacteria; phylum Acidobacteriota; class Terriglobia; order Bryobacterales; family Bryobacteraceae; genus KBS-96. Next base: position 426,881 of record KB906767.1, on the reverse strand, counting down.
GCGAAGAATCGAAAATCTGCGAGAGGCGAAATCGGCGATAGAAATCCGGGCTCATGGACGGCTTGTCATGCCGGGCATGGTCGATTCCAGTTTACGTTTGATGACCGGAGGTTTGCCGGCGGCGTTGAAACACGCAAGTGTCTCGAAGATTCTTCACGAGGCATCACTCATTCTCCGAAGCGCTCTCCAGCACGGGACCATTCACGCCGAAATCAAAGCTGGCGGAACTACTCCGAAAGGCGATTTACAGGAGCTTCGCCGCACAATCAAGCTGAGCACCGGCTTCGGACATCCGGCCCGTACATGGCTTGTGCGCCCGGGCGCCGATGCCGACCCCATGGAGTTCGCCGCATCGCGCGCGCCCGTTATCGCGGAGGCCGTGAAGCGCAGGCTGATTCACTTCTTCGAGGTGGAAGTGAGGCCGGGTCAGACAGCCGTGGCCCAAAAGCTATTTGAATTGGCATTACGAGCGGGAGTGCCTTGTAAGCTGGCCTGGCGCGGTGCAGCCAATTCCGAATTGCTGGATATTGTTTCTCAAACAGAACTGCGTAGCGTCGGTTATCTGACCGATTTGGAGCCGCGTATCGCGAAGTTGCTGAGTCAATGGCCGGTTCTGCTATCCCTTTCTCCCGGGAAAGAGGTCCTCGGACGGAATTGCAATCGCCTCGCCCTACGCGCGTACTTGAATAGCGGGGGAGCAGTTGTCCTCGGCACCGGCTACGATCCGATCGAATCTCCTCTATTCAATCTGCAGATGTCGATTTCGCTTGCCGTGTTGTGCCTCGGCTTGAGCGCCGAGGAAGCCATCTCCGCGGCAACTATCAATGCCGCGCATGCGAGCGGAATAGGCGCGCGATGTGGGTCGCTTGAACACGGCAAGGATGCCGACGTAGTCTTGATGAATCTTCCGGATTATCGTGAGTTGCCGCGCCGATTCGGCATGAATCATGTCGTCATGGTGATTCGGGAAGGCGGCATAGTGTTTAATCGAACTGGATGCAAGATCACCGCGCCAGCAGAGCGTATTTCCGACAGCCATGCAGCCCATAATCGAGTGCGTTCCTAATTTTTCGGAAGGCCGTGATGCCTCGAAAATCGATGCTATCGAAACAGCGATCGCGTCCGCCGATGGCGCGGTTATACTTCATCGGAGCAGCGACCCGGATCATAATCGGAGCGTCATTACGTTTGCCGGATCGCCGGAATCCGTGCTGGAAGGGGCCGTGCGGGGAACGGCGGCAGCCGCGAAGCTGATTGACTTGCGCATTCATAAAGGAGTTCACCCGCGTTTGGGCGCTCTCGACGTGCTTCCGTTCGTTCCGGTGCGTGGAGCCACGCTCGAAGACTGCGTCGCTCTAGCGCATCGCGCCGGCGAGAAGATTTGGCGAGAACTCTCCATTCCCGTCTACTTCTATGAAGCAGCGGCCTGGCAGCCGATGCGGCAGCGCCTTGAAAATGTGCGTCGCGGAGAATTCGAGGAGATCCGCGAAGCCGCGTTGATTGATGAATCGAGGCAGCCCGATATCGGTGGCCCGGGATTGCACTCAACCGCGGGTGCCGTGATCGTAGGCGCTCGCCGATTCCTGATCGCCTTCAACATCAATCTTCGGACGTCCGATCTTCAGGTCGCCAAGGATATCGCCCGAGCCATTCGTACGAGCAGTGGTGGACTCCCCGCTGTGAAGGCGCTGGGCCTGCCTCTTATGTCGCGTAACCTCGTTCAAGTCTCCATGAACCTGACAGATTTCGAGCAGACTGGCCTTTACGCCGTCTACAACGAGATCGCCCGGCGCGCCGCTACGCGCGGGGTCGAAATCGCGGGAAGCGAACTGATCGGACTGATGCCCCGCAGCGCCATCGAACAGGCCGCGGCGGCGTTTCTTAAATTAGAGAATTTCGACACTCAGAGGATTGTCGAGAACCGAATCGAATCGTTGGCGGAAGGTGAACAATAGTTTCGGTAAATCGTGGAACAGAGATTCCCGGCAACGGCAACTCGCTGGTCCGTTGCGCTCCACCCGACGGCATTACGCGAATAGTACTACCTGCGCGCGATGGCCTTTGCGCAACCTTTCATCACAAGTGTAAATGACGGAGCCGGTTGCCCGCTTTTAATAAAATCGGATACGCTCATTCTCTCCCGGGCGGGACGGGCCTTGAGATGTAAACTGTCCGTAGGAGACTGCACCATGGCGGCAGCCATTCTTGTAGCGATCTTTGTAGCGATTTTCCTCCCGATAATGTCCGGAAAGCACTGGAGGGCAGCGCAGGACAGGGCGCGCACGCGCCGTATCGCTGACGCTAGGATGAATGCAAGGCTCCTGAGACTCAACATCTGATGCGTTCCTAAAGCCTCAACTTCTCGCAAACGCAAGTTGTGAGGCGCCGACATAACTCCCATGCGACGCGGCCCGGTAGGCCATAGCAGGCCTTTCAGGACTCGGCCCGGAATCTGGTTGCTCTAAACAAGATTCACCTTGACAGTTTGCCGCCCCTACGCGAAATGATTTGGCTGCTAGTCCGGAGATGGCGTTCTGGGACCTTGTAACCGTCTTTGGCCGAGTCACGCGCAAACCGGACATAACATGCTCTAATCCCGATCCAATCCGACCTGACCTGATAATTCGGCGTGCTTTATCTTTTCGGATATGCGCGACCGGATTCGCACGATTGCTCTCGCCCTAAGGATCGGATCGGCATCTGGCGAGTATCAGTGTGATGTCATCCTGCTGGTTGCCCGGGCTCAGGGCGCATACTTCGTTCGTGATAGCTTCTACGGCAGCTTGGCAGGGCTGGTCGCGATAATGGCGAAGCCTTTGAATCAGGTTTCCCTCACCAAACTCTTCACCACGGTCATCTACGGCTTCGGTAACGCCATCCGTGTAAAGGGTGAGCAAGTCTCCAGGCGCGAGTGTGATATTGGCGAACTTGCACTGCCAATCCTGGAAAAGACCTACCAGAGTTGCTGTGGAGTCGAGCCGGCACACGGTGTCGTCAGAGCGCAGAACAAGGCCCGAGAGATGGCCGCAGTTAGCGTAATGAAGGCGGCATGCTTCTGCGTCGTAGTCAGCGAAAAACAGCGAGGCGTAAGCGCTTTCGACGGTATTCCCGTAGAACAGCTGGTTGACAGAACACAGAAAGAGTTCCGGTTGCGCCAGGACGAGGGCGCATTGGCTGCGCAAGTTGGCCTGCAAATTGGCCATGAGCAGGGCAGCGGCGATCCCTTTCCCCGAGACATCTCCGACCACGAGTCCGAGGCGTTGCTGCCCGAGATCGAGAAAGTCAAAGTAGTCTCCGCCGACTTGGCGAGCCTGGCGGCACAGACCGGCATATTCAAGTGTCTTCACCTGCGGATGCATTTGGGGGAAGAGGCGAGCCTGCACTTGCCTGGCGATCTCAATTTCTTGAGCGGCGCGGCGCTCGGCCTCATATTTCTGAGCCAGCGCCCGCCGTTTGGCCTCCACGCCGCGTGTGAGTTCGTCGAATCCTGCAAGGCCGAAAGAGTTCCCATCCGGGTCTTCAAAGCGCGTGTGAATGCCGCCCCAGGCAGGGACTTGCGGTGGGAAACGGAAGCGAACGCCGCGCGCCATCCACTCCTCATACTTGCGGTTCACGTCTTCGGTTATGAACCAGATGCGCGTTTCCTGGCTGATGAGTGACTGAACATCGGCCTCCGGTTCCACCGGCGCCAGAGCAATATGGGCATTGCCATCTGGAGGAGCTACTTCGATCCAGCGGCGGCCGTCATCGAATTTGTGATCGACAACGATACGGAAGCCCAAATTGTCGACGTAGAAACGAAGACTTCTTTCTTGATCGCGAACGAATATGATTGCGAAGTGAAGGCAGAGATAGGGGTCGTCGCGGTCGAGCCGCAGCAGAGATCGTTCGATGCCGAAGGGTAGCTCGTCGGCGCCCATCGGCGAGATTATATGGGAGGAGTTCATGCAAATCCAGGAATTTTTGCTAGCTTGATCGGCGATAATTAAAACTCCCGGCCGTATTGTCTCACTAGAAAATGTTACCGAAGTGGTAACTCGTTGTTCCGGGACAGACTCGAAGGCACAGTATTTTTATGCGGCGTAAGTCTTCGGACAGACGTCTGCATAGAATTCTGTTGGTTCCAGATGGCCGACGATACGGGAGCTGAGCCACTGCGCTCTAGACGTCGCGAGACCGATGCGTCCACGGAAGCGGCACATATTCAGGCCTTCGCTCGACATCAAGGTCCGGAATGTCGAGAATGCTGAGGGCGCAACTTATCTCGACGACGTTTCGGTCAATTCGTTAACATCAGCCCATGGCCGAAGCGCAGGTTGTCATGGTGGCCTTTCACCATGTTCGGAAAGGTTCGATGGGAACCAGCGAGCAACCAGGCGCGACGGGTGCGATGATAGCCGGGAAAGGAGCAGGTTGGCGAATGGACCTCGAACTGGAAGGCAAAATCTGTGTCGTTACTGGCGCGAGCAAAGGGATCGGCCTTGCCGTCACACGGGCGCTCGTCGCCGAGGGTGCGATCGTGGTCGCGGGCGCGCGCACGATCGACAACCTCCATGGTATCGAGCGCGTCACGCCTGTAGCGGTTGATCTTGGATCACGAGATGGGCCGGGCCAGCTTGTCAAGCGCGCGCTCGACGATCACGGTCGCATTGACGTGCTTGTGAACAACGTCGGCGGCGTCCGACTCCGCCTGAAAGGATTCCTCGGCACGAGCGATGAGGAGTTCGAATGGGCGATGCGCATAAATTTCTTTGCCGCGCTGCGGGCGACGCGCGCGGCCGTGACCTTCATGATCGAGCATGGCGGCGGAACAATCGTGAACGTCGCTTCTGTGAACGCGTTCTTCCAGCCCGATACTGGAACTGTCGACTACGGCGCCGCCAAGGCCGCGCTTGTCAATCTCACGAAGGCGCTTTCGCAGGAACTCGGCCCGCACGGCATCCGCATCAATGACGTGTCGCCGGGCCCGGTAAGCACAGATCTCTGGCTCGGTGAGAACGGCGTCGCGCAGACGGTCGCGAAGGCTACAGGCGTCGATCCAGAGACGGCCAGGAAGAACATTCTCGCCAACATCGGCGGCCTCGCTACCGGCCGTATGACAACGCCTGAAGAAGTCGCGACGCTGGTGGTGATGCTTGCCTCTAAGCGCACCGCAAACGTCACGGGCTCGAACTACGTCATTGACGGCGGCCTCATCAAGACACTTTAAGCGTGCTCCTCGGCATCTCAAAATCCATTGTGATGCACAACGTCTCGCAGCGCGTTCCGCCCGGGCCGTCCGAAAAATATCCCCAGGCCTTCGGCGGCGTCGGACAGTGTCTACCGGCTATCGGCAACACTTGCTTCGAAAGGATTGCGGAACGGACGTCTAAACTAATGGCGATCTCGCCGCAGAGATGTACGGTGTCGAACCAAACGCATTTGTGAGGGCCATCGTTCATTCAACGGCAGTCACTCTAAATAACTCAGGGGCTACGCATAACTTGAGACCGAGGAAAGATTCTTCGCGCCTCGTTCACTTTCTATTTTCGTTTGATAACCGCTTCCCCGATAGGCTGTAAGCGGAGATTCAGGTAAGCCCTTGGAGCGCCGCCAAGCACGGATCGCGGGACGCACATCGGTGTGAAACGCCGCTTTCAAACGTTCCTCCGCTGCAATGATGTCCCCGGACGCCTGCTCCTTCGAAAGTTCGGCATGATCGACCAGCGCCGCCTTGACGTACAACTCCCGGGCGGTTTCCACGGTTTGGATCGTCGCCTCGATTTTGAGCTTCAGGTTGTGGCTCTGGTCGATCATATAAGCGATATCGGCCGGTTGTCCGGTCTCCCATTCATAGGAGCGGATCTCATGAAAAATCCGAAACACCTGGTACGGATCGATGGAGCCAATGGTGAGATCGTCATCCGCATAGCGGCGATCGTTGAAATGGAACCCCCCGAGCATGTTTTCGCTCAGTAGCCACGCGACAATCTGCTCGATGTTCTGCCCTTGATAATGGTGTCCGGTATCGACCAGGACCTTGCCTTGCGGTCCGGCCGACCTGGCGAAGAGAAACGCCATGCCCCAATCGGCAATGTCCGTGTGATAAAAAGCCGGCTCGAACGGCTTGTATTCCACAAGCAATCGCTGTGCCGGCGACAACTCGGCGTGAGTCGCACGCAAGCCTTCGGCGAACCAGTCTTTTCGATGCCTGATGTTCGCGCTACCAGGATAGTTCGATCCGTCCGCGAACCAAAGCGAAATATCGCGGGAGTTGAGGCGGCGCGCGATTTCCACGCTGTCAACGAGATGGCGTAGAGCTTGCTTCCGCACGGCGGGATCCGGGTTGCCTAGCGATCCGTGCTTGTACTCCTGATCCTGAAAGAGGTTTGGATTGATTGCGCCGGCGCGAATGGCGTACTTGCTCGATAGTTTCTCAATTTCACCGGCGCTGCGCAGGCCATCGCGGAAATCCCACAAGACATGCAGCGCGAGCGACGGACACGCTCCCGTGAATTGCTGGAGTTGAGCCGCGTCGGCAAATTTTTCTTCTATTGAAGTGGCGGCGCCCGCCTGGAGAAACTTGCCGAACCGTGTGCCTGTATTCGCAAACCCCCAGGAAGGAATCTCGATCTGAAATCGATCGAGGGCCTCCCAAACGGCCTTCTCAGTATTCTCTGCCATCATTTCGTAGCCCTCTCAATGAACTCCCTGGCCGGCGATCGCCAATTTCAGACGATTACGTCCAGGGTGCAAGGGATGACTGATGCCGTCCCAAACAAATTGACCTTCGATGCCCACAGGCAGATCAATATCGACAACCGGCTGCCGCAAATCGACGCGAATCTCGCCGGCTGGGTGCGGCATCGAGGCAATGACATGCCGAAGAGTTCCAGGATTCGGCGCAATTCGTACCTTCGAGAAACCGGGGGCCGCCGATTCAATGCCGGCGAGCGTCCGGAAGAGCTCGATATTCGGACTGGCGCCCCATGCGTGGCAATCCGATCTTGCATCGGAGCCGTTCCATTCCGCCCACGTGGTGAGCCCGTCTCCCATCATGTCTCGCCACGGACCCAACATCGCAAGATACTCACCACCGAGGCCCACTTCCCGGAGCGTCGCATTCATGTACGCGCGGAAATAGATGGAGGCCTGCGCCAATGAGTTGTCGTTTACGACCTTCTGTACAATTCCACGCGCCTGCTCGGGAGGTACAATCCGTGCGAGCACGGCAAGCGTATTCGCCTGCTGCGAGTAGGTCCTGTGAGACGGTTGATCGGCGAAGATGCCGCGCGCCGCGTCCCAATCGGAAACCAGGACGGTGGCTTTCAACTTCTCGGCCGCCGCCCGATATTCGCTCGCACGTGCCCGACTAGCCAGCGACTTTTCGAGGTCCGCCGCCCACTGGTACGCCAGCACAAGTTGCAGGTCGAGTGCAGCCGACGACGATCCGTCGGCTGCGGCGGGCGGCACGCCCTCCGGCCATTGCTTCACCCAATCGACAAAGTTCCACCATGGCATCCGGCGAAGCGATCCATCCGGTTTTTGATAGCGCTCATAGAAAGAGAGCACCGCTTCCACCCCGGGCAGCATTTCCTTCACGAAACCGGGATCGTTCACATACATCCAGTAATCGTGCACCATTCCGATCCACCACAGAGAAAACGGTGGAATGTATTGCTGCAAATGAGAAGGAGCGCGGCTATACGTCGCTCCCTCCGCCGTACGCGAAGAATTTAGCAGCGCGATTCCGTTCCGCATCAGGCGAGAGTCACCTGTCATGTACAGCGAAATCATCATCTGAATGCGGGCATCGCCCGCATACTGAAGCTGCTCATAATAAGGGCAGTCCATGTACGTTTCGTGCGCGCACAGGCGGGCCGTACGCCATCCGGTGTCGAGTATCTTCTGAATTTCGGTGTTTATCTTGGGATCTTCGACAGTAAGCGACGCTTTACGTACAAACGGATACGCCGAAAATTCTCCGTGAAAATCATCAATCGTCAACGGCTGGTCTTCGGTTGTGATATCGAGTTTGATGTATCGCCAGGTTCGCCAGTACAGCGGCCGGTACACGCGGCGGCTGCCTCCATCGGAAATGTAGGTATCGAAGTAGCCGTAGAATGTCTTTCCCTCGATACCGCTCCGGTTGCCTTTATCGATCGGGTTCGTTCCTGTGTACAGCGTTTCGGCGTAGCGAATGGTGAGTATCGAATCCTTGCCGCCGCTCATCGTCAACTCCGGGTAGCCGGTGGTCAGATAGCTTTGATCGAGTAGGAGAGAGGCCGTGCTGTGAGCTGGAACCGTGACCGGAGCCTGTTTTTTCGGAAAGCCATCCGGCGGTTTGATGCCTTCGGCCCGGCGAACACTGGCGATCCGCTCGGGTTTCAATTCCTCGAGGGGGATTGGGCGTTCCACTAGCATCCAGCGATTCGGAGAATCCCGACTGTCACGCGGCGCCCCTGGGCCGATCTCGATCGCATTCAGCCAGGAAGCGTCGTTATAGCTCACGTCGCGCCAACCCCACGGATAGCGATAGGCGTCAAATCGTTCGTTGGCGCCGAGCGCGTAATATCCGATTATCTGACCCTTTGGAATCAATTGCGGCGCGTATGCCTTGTCCTGAACGCATTTCCACGACTTGTTTGTGTTCACGGCGGCATTCTCCGGACGATCTGCCTGTAGCAAAAACCCGGTCTCGTTCGTGTTTTGCGCGACGGCCTTATACGGACCGTCGTTCCAGACAACCGCGGCAAGGACATTCTTGCCGGTAGTCAGTTGTGGCGCGATGTCAACTGTTTCGTAGTACCAATGCGTCAGGTCGCTGCGCGCCGGTCCCCACGAAACCAGGGCGCCATTCACGTAGAGTTGGTAACGGTTATCGCCGCTGACGTGAATGACGAAATGATCTGGTTTGGAGGTGAGTTCGATCGCACGCCGGAAATGATAGACGCCATAGCTCTCGCCGAAGACGCCGGGCGCGGCAATCCACTGCGCCGGCCATCGATCATGCACCAAGTCGTACGGTTCGGCGCCGGACGCGCGCCCCAACAGGCCGGCAAATAGGAAGGATGCGATCAGAGCGGTGCGAATGGACGTGCGCAACAAAGCTTCTCCCGGAAACAAATCAGGATGTTACTACATTGTGAGTTTCGGGAGTCGGAACTATGCGAAACCGGCAGCACACGCGTTAGCCTTGAATCCGAACGCCTCATTTAAAGCTCCTCCGGAGCGGCTGAACGAAAGAAATGAATCGGCGTGTTCCGCCGAGAGGAATGTCGAGTTGAAAAAACGGCCCGAAGGCCGCCTCTTCAACCCGGATGGTCAAGCGCAGAGGCGCTTGATCGGAGAGATTCCATAAATGCCCGTGAGAATGGCGTCGGCAGCTACCGCTGTCAGAACGCCTTTCCACTTATAACTGAGTGGGGCGAAGATTGCAGCCGCCGCTGCCGCGGAGCCAACAGCAAGCCTGACTTTCTGTTCTACATCTCCAATAGCTGTGTCTCTTTGAAAAGTGTCTTCCATCGTGGTCATCATTCCTTTGCGCCGGCATAATATGTCGCGGTTGCGAAGGGAGGAGAGCGCCGTTCCTCTCTTCCCTGCTATGGGATGCCGCGGCCGACCCGGCGATTTCGCTTCCTTACGGAATCTCGCATTCTTGCGAGTGACAAACCGACGAAGAGAATGCGCCGCCTAATTCTTAAACCTGAACGTCCGCATTCGGGGCTCGTCCGTTAGCGTGTAATCGGCCGGCGGCTGGAACAGATCTGCCGCGGGCTCGCCACGCTGGATGTTTTCGACTTGAAATGTAGTGTCGCCAAACCGTGGATCGGTGCGCTTGCTCATGACAATCATGTGTAAATCCGGCGAGTACCACGTTTCGGTCACGATCGTGATCGGAAGCTGGTTGCCCATTTTTCCCGCGGGGATGACGCGAGTCGTTCTCTTTCCCTGGGCAAGCACACCATTCACTTCCTGTGTCCCGAGAGATTCCGGCTTCGCGTCGTCCGGTTCACCGTGTCTCCTGATTTCGACGCTCATCGGCCCCCCTGGCACGCCCGCCGCTACGGTTCCGGCCTCAACAGCGTCACCGGACTCAACAGAGATAGCTTCGTCTGGAATGGCGGGAGTGGCTATAATTTCCGTCGTTGCGTTGGCCGGAGGAGCCAGCCTGCCGGCTTTCGCGAGGACCTTCGGCATAGGCCGCCGGCTGACAGTTTTCTTATCGGGATGAAGCACATAGGAGTAACCGGCGACAGGATCGGTGATGAACACGACCGTCATTGGCCCGGAAGTAGCGGCCCAGGGGCCGACCCGGTTCAGAGTCTCTTCCCTCCACGTGCGGCCCTGGCTATCGCGAGCCACTTTGCTCGTATGGCTGTTCTGGATCGTGTTGCCGTCCGCAAGATGCTGGACGGTTTCGTTCACCATCGTGCCCTGGTAAGGCGCATTGAGGACCGGCTTGCCACCATGATGAAACACCTCCGCTTTTTCGAGAGGCTGAAAAAACATGACATTCTCAGGCGGAGGCGGCGGTTCCGGTGGAGGCGGTGGCGGCGTTTGAGCAAAAATAGCGATGGCCGGCAGAATCGCCCCGGCTGATATAAATAAACTTTTCATCATTGGTTCATCTCCGTAACGTTAAGGGTAAATTTATTCTGTTGCAGATGCTTGTAACAGCCGAATACCGCGAGGTTCTCCATCGGCTCCGAGCAGAACATCCGCCTGCACCCAGGGGTCGTCGGCGGCTGGAGCGGCGGTCACCACGCCGGCTTCGGTGAGCGCGGAGAGACGAACGCGAACGCGCAGTACGTCGGCGGAATCTACCGGGAGGGCGGGGTTCGAATACGGCAAGGGCCAGAACCCATCGACCGCCGGTCCTGCCGCCGAATTAGATTTCGCCGGCGCGTTATTCCGGGCAAGAACCGTACGACGCTTCACCGGCTGATCCGGCCGGACGTGAGCGATAGCGGCGGGCGACGAACGCTGGCGGCTATCGGTCCGGATCGCGAAAGAAGCCCCGTTCTGTTTTGGCGAATGCCGCGCAATGCGAATCGAGAATAACGTCACGATCGCCAGGCAGGCGGCCAATGCGGCCACCCAGGCCGGCGTTCTCCACCGCGGCGTTTGCTTTTCCGACGCCCGGTCAGGTTCGCGCGCATCCGACATGGCGGTGAGTAATCGTTCATGCGAGTGACGGGCGGCCGCCGTCGGCACGGCGTCCACAACGCGCGCGATCTCGATCGAAAAATCCGCCCAATGGTCCAGCCTGTCGAGGCACTCCTGGCAATCGGCCAGATGTATTTCGACATCGATCTTTTCGGCGCCGGTCAACTCTCCGTCGAGCGCCTTCACCAGCAAGCCGTCGTTGAGATGCGGCTCTTGTCTCATAGCAATCCCTTCAGTTTCTCGAGACCACGCTGCACATTCTCGCCTACCGCTGAAATGGATAAATCGAGAATGGCGGCTATCTCGCGATATTTCATTCCTTGCGCACGCAGGACCAGGCACTCGCGTTGCGAGGCGCTCAAGGCGCCAATGGCAGCTTTCAATTTTTTATCGCGCTCGCGGTTTAAAAAAAGCGATTCGGGCGTATAGCCGTTCCGGATAGAGGCGCCGCGCAACAGCGCTTCATCGTCCATGGGTCCACATAGGCGATTATGGGCGGAACTCTGTTCGTTACGCGCCAGATTGTGGGCTACCCGGTACAGCCAGGCACGCAGGTTCGTCCGGTCTCCGCCGCCTCTCAGATGGCTATGGAGCCGCAGAAATGCCTCCTGCACGATCTCTTCGGCGGTATCGATGTTGATGCCGAGGAACGCGAGATAGCGCCGTAGCGGCGCCTGCTCACGATGATATTGGTCGAGCACAACGCGGTCCGGAGCGGTATCGCCGGGCGGGGCGTCTTCTCCGACGCTGGCGTTCATACACGGCATGATTGTGTCCGATCGCGTCGTCGCTCAAGCCAACCAGGAAGAAAACGTGTGCTCAAACGGGTTTTCTGATTCTGTTCGGCGACCGTGATTGGCTCGTCTTCGTTCATGCGTTCGTCTTGTAAACAGACGAACCCGCCAAATTTCCGGGTATGGTCACGTGAGAAAACTTTGTTTTTCTAAAATAATGCGACCAACCGCTCTGAACAGTAAGGCACCTTATTTACCTCAGGATGGGTAATTGCGTTTCTCGGAGTGGAACCGAGCTATTGGATATTCCCGTAAGGACAGAGGCCATTCCGCGGGACCACAACCTTCAAATTGACTTGATGCTCGTTTTGGTAAAGAATGTGGGAACATTGGCAGACGTGATTGGGCTGTTACATCAGCCGCCATAAACTTCGAGTTGCGCGCGATGCCGCCAGTATGGAGGTGAGCTATGACACCGGAAATGAACTCGACCGACTGGTCGACGTCGTACTCCCAATATTTGGCGCGATCGGCCGCGCTCTCGGCACGAACTCTGAACCTTTACCAGTTGGCGCTGGAACGCGTGTCCCAAGGCAAGTTGCCGCCGACCATTTTCCAGGATCATTTTCCAGCCTTCGCGGTTGCTCACGGACCTGACTTCGCGAATCGCTTCGCGGAGGTCGGGTCGCGGTTTCTAAGCGGCCTGGTGCGACTCGGCTCCAGCTTTTCGCAGCAGCCGTCCGAGGCTGGCGCCGCAACGGAACGTGAGAGCGCCCCGCCACAATTTGACGCTTCGAACCCGGCTCGCTGGTACGAGCAGCTTGCCGAGTATGCGGGACGATTAAATGCGCGCGCCGTCAAGAGCTACCGGGCACAGCTTGATCGGGTTGCCGCTGGGGAGGCGACGCCAAGCGAAGTTCAGCAGCAAACCGCGGAGCAGATGGCGCAACAACTGCCGGGATACATGCAGTTGACGACGCAGCTCTACTTCGATCTCCTGAACGGGTTGAACGATATCCGCTCGGCATACGAGGAGACGTATTTTCACGGACTGCTGGCTAGGGCCGAATCTGACGACAGGGATGCAACCGTCGCGCTCACGCTCGCAGGACCAGCGGGCACAACCGCCGCCGCATCGTTGTCTATTACGAACACGACCGGACAACAAACCCGGATCGGGCATCGAATCGTCGACGTGCGCAGGGAAGATGGCGCGGGGCCAAGTCTCGTTCCCACTATCGCGTTTGTGCCCGAGACGCTCGAACTCGGGCCGGATGAGGAAGGAACGCTCACCATCTCGCTACATCTCGATCCGGAACAATATGATTCGGACGCCCTGTATACCGGGGCGCTGTACCTCACAGGCGGATCGGACGTGCCGCTTGAAGTGGAGCTGAGAATTCTTGCCACGCCCGTCGCGTCAAAACGTTCCAGCGGTCAAGATTGAGCATGACACCGCGCAGGACCACTCGGGTGGCGGAGGCGCTCAAGCCCGCGGAGGCGCGCATGGAGCCGATCGCCATTATCGGAATGTCGGGGCGATTTCCCGGCGCCAATGATGTGGATCAGCTCTGGACGAACGTCGCGCATGGCGTGGAATCCATCGCGATCCTGACTCAGGAGGAGATGCGTGCAGCCGGAATTCCCGAAGCCATTTCGAAACTACCCGGATACGTAAACGCGTCGCCTGTACTCGATGGAATCGACCAGTTCGACGCCCATTTCTTCGGCTTTTCCGCGCGCGATGCGGCGCTCACAGATCCGCAGCACCGCTTATTTCTCGAGACCGCGTGGCAGGCGTTGGAGGATGCAGGCTATGACCCAGGCCGCTATGAGGGCGCAATCGGCGTATTCGGAGGGTGCGAACTGAGTAGTTACCTTGGCCACCTTTATCAGAATCTCGAATCGTTAAAGTACATCGATGGCATGCAGTTGATGGTGACGAACGACAAAGACCATCTCTGCACTCAGGTATCGTACCGATTGAATCTGCGGGGGCCGAGCGTCGCCGTGCAGACCACTTGCTCCACCTCGTTGGTAGCGGTGGCGCTGGCGTGTGAGAGCTTGCAGCATGGCCGCTGCGATATGGCCCTGGCGGGCGGCGTGACGGTAAAGGTGCCGCAGCGGGGCGGCTACTATTACACAGCCGGATCGATCCTGTCGCCCGATGGGCATTGCCGGCCTTTCGATGCGCAGGCGCAAGGCACAATCGTCGGCAGCGGAGTGGGGCTGGTAGTGCTGAAGCGCCTGGCCGACGCGGTTGAGACTGGCGATAACATCCGGGCTGTGATTCTTGGGGTTGGAATCAATAACGACGGCAGCGACAAAGTCGGGTACACGGCGCCGAGCACGCGCGGCCAAGCCGGAGCTATTCGGGCCGCTCACCGGAGCGCGGGCGTGGATGCTGAGTCAATCGGGTATGTGGAAGCGCACGGCACCGGCACCATTCTCGGCGATCCAATTGAATTGTCAGCGCTGACGGAAGTTTTCCGGGAGTCCACAACCCGGCGCGGCTTCTGCGGGATTGGATCGGCAAAATCGAACTTCGGACATCTTTCGTGCGCGGCGGGCGTCACCGGGCTCATCAAGACGGTGCTTGCGCTCGAGAAGCAGGCGATCCCGCCGACGGTGCATTACACAGCTCCGAACCCAGCCATTGACTTGGCGTCGAGTCCTTTTTACGTCACGACGCGCTTGCGGCGATGGGATCGCAACGGAACACCGCGGCGCGCCGGCATCAGTTCGTTCGGCGTCGGCGGAACCAATGCTCACGTCATTCTCGAGGAAGCGCCGCAAAGGACGGAGCAAAGTAACAGGCGCACGCAGCAGGTGTTCACGGTCAGCGCGCGGAGCGAGGCGGCTCTCAACGAAGCTTCGAAGCGGCTCGCGACGCATTTAAGAACGCACCCGGAAATTGATCTCGCCGATGCTGCGTTCACACTGCACCTGGGCCGGCGTTTTTTCAAATACCGGCGCGTAATGACGGTAGGCAGTGAGGAGCGCGAACGCCTGGCGGATGCTCTCGATGCCGCGGACGCGCTTCCTTCGTTTGCGGCGGCGGCCGAGCGGCCAGCGGTGTTCCTGTTTCCGGGACAGGGTTCACAGTATCCGGGGATGGCGGCAGGACTGTACAAAAGCGAGCCTGTCGTGCGGCGCGCCATCGATCGTTGCGCGCGGCTCCTGAAACCCACGCTTAATGCGGATCTGAAGAAGTTGCTGTTTCCAGCGACCCGCAATCGTAAGAATGCGGCGGAGGCGCTGAAGGATACGAAGTGGGCCCAACCCGCGCTGTTTACAGTCGGATACGCGCTCGCCGAGTTATGGTCGTCGTGGGGCGTAAAGCCGTCGGCCATGATCGGACACAGTGTGGGCGAATACGTGGCTGCCACGCTCGCGGGGGTAATGAGCCTCGAGGACGCGCTAACGGTAATCGCGAGGCGAGGCCAGTTGATCTCAAAGATGCCGCGAGGCTCGATGCTTGCCGTGATGAGTTCCCCGGAAAGCGTCGAGCGTTTTGTGACCGGAAAGATTTCTCTCGCGGCCGTCAACGCGCCGGGCTTCGTCGTATTGTCAGGGCCCGATACGGCGATGGAACGCCTCGAAAAGAACCTTGAAAAGGAACACATACCGGCGCGCCGTCTGCACACGTCGCATGCATTTCATTCGAGCATGATGAATCCGGTTCTCGAAAAGTTCGAAGAGGCATTGTCGCGAATTAAGCTGTCAAAGCCGGTCGTGCCGTTCGTCTCGACTCTTACGGGAAACTGGGCCGGGGAGGACGTCACCCAGCCCGACTATTGGAGCCGGCAGTTGCGCCAAACGGTGCGCTTTGCGGATGGAATGCGGACGCTAATGAGTTCCGGCGATCTGGGTTTGAAAAATCCGATCTGTCTCGAAGCCGGTCCGGGAAACACGCTTTCGACGTTTTCGCGAGAGATTGCAAAGGGAAAGTCTTCGCTCTGCTTGCAGTCGTTGCCGGGCCCTGACGCACGGCGTAGCGATACGGAAGAAATGCTGAACTCGCTCGGCCAGTTGTGGGCGAATGGCGTGGAAGTGGATTGGGAGGTTTTCCACAGCACGGAACAGCGTTCGCGGGTCAGCTTGCCGGCTTATCCTTTCGAGCGGCACACCTACTGGGTTGGAACGAACGCTTCGGCGAACAGCGGGGAAGCGCGCGATCCGTTCAATTGGTTCTACCGGGCGGTCTGGCGCGAGGAGGCGCTCGGCGCGAGCAAAACGTCAACTCTCGCGGGCCGCCGGATACTAGTCCTGGATCGCGACACATCCCCGGGCGCGGCTATCGTCAAAAGCCTGCGGCAACTTGGTTGCGATGTCGTCACGGCGCGGCCCGGCGACACGTACGCGCGCTTGAGTGAGCGCGAGTGGGTTCTGAATCCCGACCAGGAACACGACTTCCACGAACTGGCGGATTCCGTTTGCGACAGTGAAAGGCGATTGTCCGGCGTGATCGATTGCTGGAGCGCAACGTCGCTGGCCTCAGGAGAAGCGGCCGGTACGGATCTCGATATGGCCGCCGCCATGGGACTGCTGGCCCCGATGCGGCTCGCGCACGCGCTCAGCGCGCAGCAAACGGTGCGTCCACTGCCGGTGCTGCTTTTGGCCGCGGGGACGACACGGGTGCTGGATACGGATGCGATGGATCCTCCGCGGGCGCTGAGCGCTGGCGTTGCGCGCGTATTACCGCAGGAGCATCCGGGGCTGCGCGTTGCGCACATCGATGCAGACGCCGGCGGCGCGGTGGCCGATATGGTGCTGGCTGAACTGGCGGCCGGCGCGCCGCGGGCAGCCATCGCAATCCGGAATGGAAAGCGGTTCGTGGAGACGTTTGACCCGGTGGCGATCAGGACCGTGAAGCCGCCGACCGATCTGCCCGCAAGCCCGGTGGTGCTGATCACAGGCGGGCTTGGTCACATGGGAATCAATCTTGCAGAGGCTCTATTTAAGAGGGCGCGCGCGAAGCTGATTCTTCTTGGTCGAACAGCTCTGCCGGCGGCCGCCGAATGGGCGGCAAAGAGTGAAGATCCGCAAACTTCCCCGCAACAAAAGGCGCTTCTGCAGCGCCTCGCGAAACTGCGAATGGACCGTGATGAATTGATCGTGGTTCCCGCAGATATGAATGATGCCGCCCAGGTCAAGTCGGCGGTGGATGCCGGATTTGCGCGCTTCGGCCAAATTGATGTCGTCGTTCACGGAGCGGCGCGCATCGATGCGGCGGCATTCGGTTCGGCGGCGGAAACGGATTGGAAGATCGTAGAAGCGCAATTCTCGCCAAAGCTGCGCGGACTGTTATACCTGATGGATGCGCTTCGCGGCCGCGAGCCGCGCCGCTGGATTCTACACTCCTCGATCTCCAGCGTGCTCGGAGGGCTGGGGCTGGCTGCCTATGCGGGCGCTAACGCCATGCTCGATGCTCTTGCGCTCCAGCGGGGGCCGCACTGGCTCAGCATCGATTGGGATGCCTGGGACAACGCCGCTGAAGCGCAGAGCGCCAGCATGCCCTCCGCGATTAAGCCGAGCGAAGGCAACGAAGTCCTGTTGCGGCTTATCGGAAGCTGGGAGGGTTCGCGGGCGCTGGTAGCGATCAACCTGGCAGAGCGCCTGAAGGCCTGGGTTCAGCATACTGAGGCCAAGCCGGCGGAGAAAACGGATATGGATCGGCATCCGCGGCCGAATCTGACTACCGCTTTTGTCGAGCCGCGTACTGCGACGGAACGGCTGCTGGCGGAAATTTGGGGATCGCAGCTTGGCCTGGAAGCTGTGGGCATTCACGACCGGTTCTTCGATCTGGGCGGACACTCATTGCTGGCCGCACAAATTGCGTCCGAGATTTGCGACCGGTTTCAGATCGAGCTGCCTGTCCTGAAGCTCTTCCAAGCCCCCACCATCGGCGAACTTGCTGTACTGGTGGACCAGGCTCGGGCTGGAAGCGCGTCTCGCGAACCCGTCCGCGTGTTCGCTGCCACCGCCGGCACCGGGACCGAATTGCAGGGTAACGCACCGGAGGTCGCGGCGAAGGCGAGCTATCGCGAGTTCTATAACGACGTTACCCGGCGCCTCGAACAGTCGGGCATGGGCGCGGTGTCCTTCTTCCTCAATTACGGATACGTCAGTCTGGGTGAAGGCGACGAGTCGCGGTTCGAAGTTCCGGCCGAGGTGTTCAATCGCAATTCGGTCAGGCTCGCGTTCGAACTGATCGGCAGCACGCAACTGAACGATCGCAAGGTGCTGGACGTTGGGTGCGGCCGGGGTGGAACGGTGGCGCTGCTGGCTGAAATCTTCGGCGCGGCGTCCACCGGAGTGGATCTTTCGCCTGAGGCCATCGCGTTCTGCCGGAACACGCACGGGCATGGGACGCGATTCGAGGTTGGAGACGCGGAGCACCTTCCGTTCGAGGGAGAGAGCTTTGAAGTGGTAACGAATATGGAATCGTCGCACACCTACCCCAATTTAAGGGCCTTCTTCAGCGAGGTGCGCCGTGTGCTGGCCAAGGGCGGAAGCTTCCTCTACACCGATCTGTTGCCGGTTCAACGATGGGCAGAGGTGCGCATGCTGCTCGAGTCGCTGGGGCTGCGCGGCGAGAGTGAACGGGACATCACGGCCAACGTGCTCCAGTCTTGCGATGACGTGGCCGCAAATCGCACGAAGGCATTCGGCGGCGGCAGTGAGATGATCGACAACTTCCTTGCCGTTCCAGGCTCCGCGGTGTACGAGCAGATGCACTCCGGCGCGTGGGAGTACCGGATCGTACGCGCCCGGCGGGTCAAATAGCGATTAGTTGCAGCAGCAGCCGCAACCGGCGTGATGCGCTCCGCAATGCTCCGGTAAAACGGCGACGGCGATTACCACCGGACGGATGGTGCAGCCTTCCGCGCGAAGCGTCGCATACACCACTTTGCAAGCATCGACCGTCGTGGGCTGACGCTCGTTGCCCTGATTGGACGGGGCGCCTAGTTTGCTGCAATCCACGTTCACCGACAGCAAAACGGTGGTTTCGCCGCAGGGCGACAGCGTGAACTGAGTGGAGGAAAGCGACGCCTGCCACCCGGGATCCAGCCCGCTTTCGGTGGCGAAATTCCCGAGTTGCAGCGAAACGGCCCGCTCGCGCCGCGTATCGTTATCGAAAGTGATCGGGATTCGCCGCACTTCACCGCACCGCGCGTACTCGACGACGTCAGCGCAGCGAATACAGCACGAGCATCCGCAGCCGTGCTCGTGGCATCCGCAATCGCATCCATGTTTATGATGCGGCGTACTGGAGGAACTCGGCCCGCGCATCATGCTGGAGAGAGCGTTGACGATCGGCTGCATGCTCGAAGCCGGGTTGCTATAGAGATTGGAGTACCCGGTCTGTAAGTTGCTCATGTAGTCCGTGTAATCCATCATCCTCATGCGATTGGTTTCGTGGCAATAGCCGTAAAATACTTCCGGTCCGCGGCTCTGGCCCCCACAGCCGTGGTGCGAGTGTTGATGTTGTCCCGTCTGCATTTGTAGTTTTCCTTTTGAAGCGAGGCACGCCAAACCTCGCCCGGTTTATTTCACGCGCACGCGCAAACCGCTGCGGGGCTGCGCGGGAGCAGGTTGTGGTTTATGCGCCGGTTCACCGCGCGAGTCGCAGGGCTCCGGTATCTGCACACTATAATGCCGAGGTTTCGTAGGGCTATGAAGAAAGGTTTCGGATTTTCCGGAGACGTTGAAGCCCCACAGTTCCATTCCCATAAAGGTGATGCCAAAATGCTGCGAATACGGCTGCTCCATCTTGATGGGCGGAAGAGGCGCGAGTTTTAGCGTCTGGCACGAATCGATAGCCAGCGGCTTGACATCTATTTCCGAAGTGGAATCGCTCGATACCTTGAGCGGCTCCACTTTAAGGTCAACGCTCGCCGTGGAGTCGCTCTTTGACGTCGACTGCGTGACAATCGGCTGCGTCACCGCTAGGTTCGAGTTGATGGTGACCGGAGCGATCTCTTTGAGATGGATATTGTCGAGGTCCGAATCGACGTGAATGGTCGAGCCGTCGCTGCCGAGCTTAATCGTGTAGTCGCTGGGGATGTTAACGCCGCCACCTTTACTCATTTACGGAAGCCTCCCTATTCACTTTTGGCGCCTTGGCGCCCGATCCCGTTTTTGCCGTTGTATAAATATCCACCGACAGAGTCGCGTTGTAAAGCTGCAGATTTGCGCGGTAATGGCGCAACGGTTTCAAATCGCCCGGAAGCTGAAACTCAATGTCCACCGCGAGTTTTTGACCGGGGGCCAGAACCATTGCCTTGCGCTTAGTGATAAGTGTGCCGGCCTTCAGATCGGCCCACTCGTTGAGGAAGGCCTTAGCCATCGACTCGGCGGATTGCCGGTCTCCTTTATTCAGGCCGACCAAAAACGTGCTGACCAGATCGAAGGAGTCGAAGATCGGCGCCTCACAGTGAGAGCCCGTGGGTAAGGCGACATTACCGGCATTTTCCACAACCAGCGTTCTGGTGTAGGAAGTCGCCGAGCCCACGAGTATTGTGATCTGAACCGGGTCCAACCGCAGATCGACAACTTCAGAGACGTACGCGGTTGCGGCGAGTGTGCGCATGCCGACGGTAAATTCGAGATCGTAACTTCCGGGGGGAGTCTGCGGGTCGAGCACGAGCGTAGCGGGCACGCTCACCTGCTCGCCGCCATACAGACGCGCGTAGAAAGGAATTTCGCGGAGCGGAAGCCGCGCAGCGCCCAGCAGTTTGTCAGAGTTGACGGCGACGCTCCGAATCTTCTGCTTCTCAGGGCCGGTGTTGACGAGCGGGAGAGTCCCTGTGAGACTCTTTGGCGGACCCGAAAAACGCAGGCGCGTATCCTCAGGGCCCGCGAGATGCACGGTCGCCTGTTCGGAAAGTGGCGTGTTTCCGTTCGTGCCCATAACAGTCCAACCCTCCTCGGATCTGAAACTTCGGGCTTATTGATGGTATCGATGGCCCGGCGGCCCTGTCAAATTGATTCTATGCCGTGCATCCATAACATCGATACGCTCTGCGAATGTATTCGTCAGCTCTTAATGCCGTCGAGAGCGTGCTCGATCTCAGCTTTTGCTTCGGCGCTGGCGGGCGTCAGCGGAAGACGCGGTGGTCCGCCGTAGTAGCCGTTAAGATCCATGGCGTGCTTCAGACCTGGGATGCCGTAAGTGGCCGTGGTGAGTTTCGCCGCAAGCAAGATCCGGTTCTGCCAATCCTCAGCCGCTGCATATTCTCTGGTGCGAAACGCTTCCCAGATAGTGATGCATGCATAAGGCGCCGCGTTGGCGAACGCCAGGATACCGCCAGCCGCTCCCGCCTGCAGCGCCGGCCAGAACGTTGTGCCCGAGCCCGATAGCACCTGGAAGCCGGGCTTAACCGCTTTAACAGTTGCCGCGAGCTTTTCCACATTACCGGAACTATCCTTCATGCCAGCGATATTCGGGTGTTCGGAGAGCGCCGCGATTGTCTCTACCGGCAAATCGTACCCGGTCACGTTCGGGAAATTATAAATGAGGACGGGAATATTCGAGCGATCTGCAACAGCGCGATAAAACAGCGACTGGGTATCGGGACGGTGCATCAGGTTCCGGTAGTAGCGCGGCCCCAGCACCAGCGCGGCATCGTATCCGATCCCGGCGGCACGATTCACCAGGTCCACCGCTTCGTGAACGCTCTCGCACGCGGTGCCGGCGATCAAGAGCTTACCGTCGGCGCGCGCTTCGCGAACATGCTCGAAAAGCTGAATCCGTTCGATGAAGCTCAACAGCGGGCTCTCGCCCGTCGAACCGGCCACGACGTAGCCGGATAACCCGACCTGATTTAAGCGCCCGATATTGTGAAGGATCTTTGCCCTGTACAGGTTCCCTGCTGAATCGAAAGGTGTAGCGATGGGCGGAAAGACGCCCTGAAGTTTGATCATTGTGTGGAAAGAATCGATGCCCTGGAGATGGTTAGCCTTACAGTTACCAGTTTCTACTACAGAATCTCTACTGAAACGCGGGCCGGTCCACATTGTGTCTCCCGGCTTGTCTTTTTACAAGTTACACTCGGAAGTCAGCATGCGTCCTTTCCGATGGATATTGACCGTGGCCCTGTCGGGCGGGTTCTTGTTTTTCGGCGGGTGGAAGGCCCATAAACGTGTTATGCACGCGGCGGCCGTTTCCAAATCGTTCGCCGACTACGATCCCGAAGTCGACAAACTCATGTCGAAGATGACGCTCGACGACAAGATCGGGCAGATGACTCAGGTCGATCAACAGTTTTTAAAAAGTATCGACGACATCGACAACTATCACCTTGGATCACTGCTTAACGGCGGAGATTCCGATCCGAAGACCGGGAACGATCTGCAATCGTGGACGAAGATGTACGAACGCTACCAGGCGCGGGCGCTAAAAACGCGTCTGGCGATACCGCTGCTCTACGGAGTGGATGCGGTGCATGGGCACAACAATGTAATCGGCGCCGTCATCTTTCCGCAAAACATCGGACTCGGCTGCACGCGCGACGCGGCGCTGGTCGAGAAAGCCGCGCGCATTACTGCGCTCGAAGTGCGCGCGACGGGTATTAATTGGGCTTTTGCGCCATGCGTAACGGTTCCGCAGGACATCCGCTGGGGGCGCACGTACGAGGGCTACAGTGAAGATCCGTCGGTAGTGAAGGAACTCGGCGCGGCCGCCGTGCGCGGCTTGCAGTGGAATGGCCTTGGCAATCCCGAAGCTGTGCTTGCATGCTCCAAGCATTTCGCGGGCGACGGCGGCACGACGTTCGGCACTGGGCTGATGAAGCCCGGCGGTAAGGAGCGCTATCCGCTCGACCATGGCGATACGCGCTTGAATGAGGCGGATTTCCGGCGGATTCACCTGCAGGGTTATCTCAGCACGATTCCCGAAGGCGTCGGCTCCATCATGCCGTCGTACAGCAGTTGGAATGGCGTGAAATGCTCAGCGGACAAGCATCTTTTGACGGATATTTTGAAGGACCAGATGGGTTTTCAGGGATTCGTAATTTCGGACTATGCGGCAATTAATGAAATCCCAAATGAGAACTATAAACAGCAGATCCGGGCGTCGATCAACGCCGGCATGGACATGGTAATGGTGCCGGAGCACTATCAGGAATTCTTTAACGATCTCAAAGAGCTTGCCAACGACGGTAGCGTGCCGGTATCGCGCATCGACGATGCAGTGCGCCGTATCCTGCGCGTGAAATTCGCAATGGGCATGATGGGCGCAAACCACTCGCAGATGCCCAATCCCGGTCTTCAGAAATCGTTTGGCTCGCCCGAACACAGGCAAGTCGCCCGGCAGGCCGTGCGTGAATCGTTAGTGCTGCTGAAAAATAACAACCGGGTGCTGCCGCTGGCGAAATCGGCCGCTCGCATTCATGTCGCCGGCAAGAGCGCGAACAACATCGGCAATCAATGCGGCGGCTGGACTATCTACTGGCAAGGCCGCACCGGCGATGTCACCACCGGCGGCACAACGATTCTGAAGGGCATTCAACAAGCCGTTTCGAAGAATACGAAGGTAACTTTCTCGGAGGACGGCACGGGCGCTGCCGGCGCAACTGTGGGAGTGGTGGTGGTTGGCGAAACGCCATACGCCGAGATGTTCGGTGACCGGCGGGACGACTTACATCTGGCGCCGAAAGACGTCGCCGCCATTCACAACCTGAAGCAGGCGAACATTCCCGTCGTGCTGGTGCTGATTTCCGGACGGCCGTTGTTTCTCGACAACGTGTTGAACGATGTCGATGCGATCATTGCCGCCTGGCTGCCGGGCACCGAAGGCGAAGGCGTTGCCGACGTTCTCTTCGGCGATTACAAACCGACTGGAAAGCTATCGTTTACCTGGCCGAAAGCCAGCTCGACCAGCTTGCATCGGGGCGATACGGGCTATCAAACGCTGTACGCATTCGGATATGGATTGAAGTATTGAAAACAGGAGGCAGATCAAAAGAAAAGGACCTGCCAGCGTGAACGCCAGCAGGTCCCTTCTGTCTTATGTCTTCTGTCGTCTATCTCGCGATATAGGTGATAACCGACGTATAGAGAGCCAGAGTCTCAATAAACACTAGGCCCAGAATCAAAGCGAAGCGGATGGCCGCAGCTGCTCCCGGATTGCGGGCCATGCCTTCGGCGCACGACGCGACGGCCTTTCCCTGTCCCAATCCGCACAGGCCCGCAGCGATGCCCATGGCGAGATATGCCATCGGAAGGCGCCAATCGGATGTACCAGCGGCAGCAGGGGTGACGCCCTGCGCAAACATCGGGCTGGCCATGGCAACGATGCCGGTTGCTAACATTGCAAGTCTATTCTTCATTACTATTGCTCCTTCGAAATAGCTTCCAGGAGGTGGTTCCGCACGGTGTCCTGGGGGATCCGGGGCTCACACTGAAAGCGAACCTGTTTTAGTGCTCGTGCGCAACCGCGCCGCCCACGTAGACCATTGCCAGCAGCGCAAAAATGTACGCTTGCAGGAACGATACGAACACGTGCAGCCCCATAAATATGGTCGGCACAATGAAATATGTAAGTTTCAAAAAAGTATCGGTAATCTGCTCGCCCGCGAACATGTTCGCGTAAAGACGAATGGTGAGCGAGAGAGGGCGCGCGAAATGGCTCACCAGCTCAATGGGAACCATGATGGGCGCCAGAATCAAAACGGGCCCCATGAACTGTTTGAAATATCCGCCAAGGCCATTCGCTTTCAGCCCCATCGTGTGATAGTAAACAAACGTGACTACCGCCAGCCCGCAGGTAACCACGGGAAACATTGTTGGCGATTCCAGGCTGGGAATTAAACCGACGAGGTTCATAAACAGCACAAAAAAGAATATGGCGCCGAAGAACGCCATGTATCGCTTGCTGGTGTCGCCGACGACTTCCTCAGCCTGCGCTTGCAGAAACGTATACATCAATTCGAAGCAATGTTGCAGCTTGCTCGGTTGTTGCACCGAGAGGCGCCGTTTCAGGAAGCCAAATAACACGACAATCCCGGCGACAACGATCAACTGCATTACCATCCAGTTCGACCAGGGATGAGCATGATCCGCAGCGGGGCGGCCGATTGCGTTGAGAATGCCATTCCCGATGCCGCCAAAAACATCATTAAACAGCGCAGTGACCCAGAGTTCGTGTTCCATCAGCAAGGTGTGTGTTTACTAGGTGAGCCGGCGAGGTACAGCCACTTCGAGAACGATCTCAATTAATGCAGCCAACGCACTCGCCAGCAGTCCCGCCACGCCCGCCAGCAAGTCAACTTCTAAGTATTTTACAATAGCATAGCCAACGGCGAACAAAGCGAGAAGGCGGCCTGCCAGTAATACGGCAAGACCGGCGCTTCCCTTCACCGCTCTGCCGGAAAGCAGTTTGCCCAGCGAGTCCCATAGCCAGAGATTCACCAGTGAGACGGCGCCTCCCAAGGCGAGGCCAAGGCCCACTGGCCGGCCCCAATAGAGAAAGCCAATCAGGGACGCCACGGACGCGACCACCAGCGTCAGCCAGTAGAGGCGGCGCGTAGCCCGGCCGTAATCGATATCCCTCACGGCCGCGGACCGGCCTTTCCGTTTGCATCCCGACGCTCGCGTTCCTCTGCGCGGCGGGTGTCGCGCAGCAATTCCTCAATGATTTTGTAAAGACTGCCGGCCACTCCAAAAATGATCGCGAACGGCAGCAGGCCGGACCAGTGAATGTAGCGTTCCAGGAAACGGGCAATCAGGTATCCGGCAAGCGCCCCGGCGGGCAATAAAGTAGTCAGGCCGATATACTTCCCGAGCAGGTAGAGCGTGTTGTCGGGCTTCTTAGCCATCGAATGACAGTGTACGGGAGAGAGGTCTAGCGGCGTCCAATAGCTACATGGGGATGAGACGATCACTGATTGCTTTGGGACTTGCAGCGTGGCTGTCCGTGGCTGCGAAGGCACAGACCGACCAGCAGAACTTGACATGGAAAATGCAGGAATTCAACAAATCTCTGCCTGGATGCCAGGCAACGCCGGTAACTCGCTGCGCTGCCGTTCATCTATCGTACCCGGTGATCGAGACGGCTCCCACGGAAAAGGCCAAGCAGGCGATTGAACACCAGATTGAAGATATGCTGCTGACACCGCTCGAAAAGGGCAAGGCGCCGGACAGTCCGGAGGAGTTTGCGGGGCAGATTCTCGACCATTATCAAACCTGGTTGAAAAAGGGCGGCAGCGCCGGCAAACCCTGGGCGATTGAACGTAAGATCGACGTCCATTACCATTCGCTGCACGTCCTGGGCCTCAAGTTCTTCCAAAGCGTTGAGCAAGGCGCCGGACATGCCGCGAAAAACACGGTCTATTTCAACTTCCGCCCGCAGGACGGCAGCATGATCGAACTTTCCGACCTGATCGACGACTCACATTTCGCGCGGTTCACCAAGATTGCAGAGCGGCATTACCGGAAACATGCTCCGCCTGCGACTGAAGAAGAGGATGAGGAGCAGAGTAAAGCCCCTGGACAGGAGTTCGAGGTCCCGAAGAATTTCGCGATTGAAGCCGACGGGCTGCGGTTTCGCTATGAAGAGGATCAGGCGAATACCCACGCAACCGTAACGCCCGAATTTGTTGTGCCTTACCGCGAGATCCGGAGCCTGCTTCGCCCGGACGCCAAATTACCATAGTTGCGCCGCCGGAACGCGAGCAACCAAATCAGCGGGGATACTCGCCGGCGATATAGCTTTCGAGATGCTCGATCGCCTGGTCCTGCGAAGCGATGATCCAATTCACGACGTCTCCTATCGATAAAATACCGACGACGCGGCCGCTATCCACAACTGGCAAATGCCGTATCCGGTTTAGGGTCATGATCCGCATCGCTTCGTCAACCGTGGTGTCCAGGCGGATATTGATGGGCGAAGGCGTCATAATTTCTCGAACGAACGTGTCTTTCGACGACTTTCCTTTCAGGACGACCTTTCGCGCGTAATCGCGCTCCGAAACGATGCCAACCAGACGGCCGTCATCGATGACCAGCAACGCGCCGATTCGCCGGTCTGCCATCGTTTCGATGGCAGAGTACACGGAAGCGTCGGACGGAATCGACCAAATGTCCGGACCTTTCCTACAAATGACGCTCGAAACGCAGTCGTGAATTTTCATCTTGTCCCCCCGTAGGAAATGACTCCAAATAGCCGATTAAGTGTCTATCGGCGACGTCAGCAGTTCCCCGCTTGGGCAAAAGTATACTGCCAAGCCGTTCGGCCCGCAAGAAATTGTAGGAGAAGAACTTCGCTAAATCGAGAAACGCCATTTGCTCATGGCGCGGCCCTTACGCTGGAGCTACATAGAAGCAGCGGCCCAAGCCAGACCGTCGGCGCCCTTGCCAACGGGGATCAGTTTATCTAGCTTCCAGGTTTGCGTATTGATCGCGGCAACCTGGTTGGTTGAATCGCAGGATACATACGCCACCTTGCCATCAGGCCGGATAAGCACTTCCTGGGGAGCTTTCGGAACGTCTATGGTATGGGCAACCTTCATGGTGCGAAGGTCGACAACCGCAACTTTGTTCACGGTGGGCACGGCCACGACAAGCCAGCGACCATCATTCGTCGCCGCAGTGCCGTACCCCAGGCCAGGCAGGGGAACCCAGGTTTTCACCTTATTCGTCGCGCCATCGATCACGGCAAGTCGCGGCTTCGTCTGATCGGACGTAAATACCATGCTGTCGTCAGCCGAAACCGAGATCCGCTGTGTCTCTCCCGAAATAGGAATGATCGCCAACGTCTTCCGATTCTTCAGATCGAGCACCGAAACCGTTCCCGGACCGACATTCGCGGTATAGGCACGCAGGCCATCGTGAGTAATGGCAAGCATGTGCGATTCCTTCTGACCGGTAGGAACCTCGCCAACAATCTTCAACGTATGAGGATCGATGATGCTGACCGATTCGTTCAACTCGGTTGTGACGTACAGCATCCCGTCTTTCGTGTTGTAAATCGGGCAGTGCGGCCGCACACCTTTGCCGAAATCGACGTTGCCCACGACCTTGCGATCGTGCACATCGATCACCACCATGTTGTGCCCATCCGTACCCGGTTTGCCGACGCCCGAATTACCGTAAATCGGCACATAAGCCGTCCGTCCGTCGGGAGATGCCGCTACTTCGTGTCCGGTGATTCCACCCTCAGGCACTGCGGCCAGTTGCTCGCCCGCGTGGGGGTCGACGATGCCAAGACTGTGCGCACCTTTGTTATCCACCAGAAGCAGTCCATTGGCGGAAACGTGGCTGGGAGAATTTGCACCAGAAGCAGACAAGGCGACTCCAGTTAACACAATCAGTAATGAAGTAAACCGCAAACGTAACATAGCAAATTCCCCTTTTTCCCAGCAGCGTTGTCCGGCCGGACCATCTCCATGAGACGCGGCCCGCGAGACCCCGCTCGCGAGAACCTCCGGCGATCAAAGTATCACATAGATCGTAACGATTGAAAGGCGTATACCCCAATCCTCTCCGCTTCGCCCCAAACCTCGCGCGCTATTTCACCGGCGCGGAGCCTTCGGGCGTAAGCGAATAGTACGTATAGGTGTACTTCCACGCGAACTCATGGTCGGGTTGTATCGACATCGCCACAAACGGCTCCATGGCTAGAACGGATCGAATCGACCAGAGCGCTTCCCGTTCCAGCGGCCGGTCGCCGGCAATCTTCATCCCGGCGCCTACGCGCTTGTTCTCGATCGTGATGGCATAATCCGAAGCCTTGCCGCCGAATCCTTCAATGGGAATCGCAACCGTGTCCCGATCCCGCAATTGCCGGACGTAATGAATTTGATTCCCGGTCACTTCGGCAAGATCGCGGCTGGGCGGGTGATCCGTCCTAATCGTAAACGGCACGGTAATCACGAAATCGGGTCCGATGGGCTGGTTGTCGAGAACCAGGAAATTGTGATCGTATACGCTGGTTTGAATCGGCTGCTTACCCGTATTTTTCAACGTGTGCTCTATCGTCATCTCAGGCTTGCCGGGCGTCAGACGTATCGTCTTGGTGTAGGTATAGGCATAGCCGGACCGCGCGTCCGCGATGGTCTGGATAAATTCGACCGAATCACTTTTCGGATGAACGCTCCACTTGCCCCGGTCGACAATGTCATACAGCCTGTAGCTGCTGTAAGCCCGGTTGTCCGGCTTTTTTAGAACGCCGACGCCGATTTTGATGAACGTGCCTCCCGGTTTCGCTTCGTCATAGCCGAGAGCCTTGTCGTCCGTAAGAAATTCTTCAACGGGGCCCATCGCCGCACTGCACGGCCCGGCGATGATATCCCGGCCGCTGAAGATAAAATCGCTCACACTCGGATCGCGCTTCGTGAACCACGGCCCGTAGTAATTGTGGCCGTTGTACTCGAGATGGCCTATAACTCCGGACCAATCGAATCTTGTGCCGCGGTAATAGCCGTTTACCGGATCGGGCAAGTAGATGGTCGCCCGGATAAGGCCGTTCGAGATATTGGCTTGTGGGGCGCCGGAAATCTCTGCTCCGGCGGCAGCGGACAGTAACACTGTCACTAACACTAATAGACGTTGGAGCATAAAGGCAAGACCGTTCCGGCGAAATCGATCCAAAAATAGTGTATCCATTCGGCGCGGCATCAGGCGGCAGGACCTCCCAATTATCTGATAGGCTAGGCAGAAATTTATCGCCGGGGACAATCATGAACGAACACACAAGCACACAATCGAGCACAGTCAAACGCCGGAAATTCCTGCAATCGTCCGGAGCCGGATTGCTGCTGCTGAAGCCGGAGACGGTTTTCGGCTATCAGGCGAACTCCGCGGTCGAGATCGGAATCGTTGGCTGCGGCGGACGCGGGAATTACGTCGGCAACTTCTTTGTCGAGTACACCGGCAGCCGCGTCGTGTCGCTGGCGGATCCGGTAACACAGCCTCTCGAAGAAACTGCGCGGCGCTGGAACGTTGATTCGGCACGACGCTACAGCGGACTGGACGGCTATCGCAAGCTCGCCGAATCGAAGCTCGACGCGGTGCTGGTTACGAGCCCGCCCTATTTTCACCCGGAGCAGGCGCTTGCCGCCGCACAGGCCGGCAGGCATGTGTACCTCGCCAAACCTGTGGCCGTGGATACGGCAGGCTGCCTTGATATCATTCACGCCGGCAAAATGCTGGAGGGGAAACGCAGTTTCTGGGTCGACTTCCAGACCCGCGCCCAACCCGTATTTCAGGACCTAATGGAGCGCGTCCATCGCGGTGATATCGGGAAGATTCCGGTCGGCCAAACATGTTACCAAACGAGTATTCCCGGGATTAAGAGTGGCCGGGGACTCGACCCGCTCCATCGCCGCTTACGCGAATGGCTAGGCGATAAAGTGCTCTCAGGCGACATCATCGTGGAGCAGCACGTTCATGCCATTGACGTCGGCAACTGG
Source organism: Bryobacterales bacterium KBS 96 (assembly GCA_000381625.1). GTDB lineage: Bacteria > Acidobacteriota > Terriglobia > Bryobacterales > Bryobacteraceae > KBS-96. The sequence goes on along the minus strand of KB906767.1, from coordinate 396,583 downwards.
TATTTCCAAACTCATCCGCTTAAGGCCAGAGCCACTTGTGGCCGGAAGGTGAGGACAGTGGGAGATTGCAACGACTTCTTCATTGTCACGTTCGTCTATCCTAACGACGTCCAGACGAATCACAGTTCGGTGCAGTTTACGAAAGGGTACGACGATATCTGCGCACGCGCGTTCGGCGGCATCGGAACGGCGGATGCGCACTATGGCGGGTTGGTCCGCATCACCGGTGAAAAGGCGTGGCACGGCACGGACAAGGACGATACGTTTCGCAGCGGCGCCATTGCAAACGCCAAGAAGTTCGTGGAGAACGTGAAGGCCGGCACTCCCATCAACAACACGCAAGTAGCGGCCGAAAGTACACTTACGGCGATTCTGGCGCGAACCAGCGCTTATCGAGGGCAGGAAATCACGTGGGAAGAACTACTTCGCGAACGGGAACGATATCAATTCAAGGTGTAACCTCCGGACTTGCGGGTTTGCGATAAAACGGAAGGAATAGTATGGACTACTCACGAAGAGATCTGGGCCTGATTCTGCCTGTCCTGCTCGCGACCCGCGCGGAAGCCGCGAACGCCGGGCTTCCGTCCGAATGCTACTCGTTCGGCGCGCTGGCGGCAAAGACGAACCCGCGGACTCACAACGAGACACGCCCGGTTTTAAAAGGCGATACAACCAGCGGTTGTCCCGTCGAATTGCATATCACGACGCTAGCCGCCGGGCAGATGCCGCACCCGCAGCATCACCATGTTCATGAAGAGATGATTATGCTCCAGAAAGGCACGCTGGATGTCACCATCGCCGGCAAAACCACCAGGCTCGGTCCCGGCTCCGTGGCATGGGTCCATTCCAACGAGCAACACGGCTGGAAGAACGTCGGCGATACTCCGGCGCAATATTTCGTGCTTGCGATCGGGAATGACTAATTCGTCTTTTTTCTCCTTACGGGCGCACACCGGGACTGAACATTACTGTTGTCATGCGAGATAATGACTCTGCTCGCTCGCTACCATTCTGGTCACTATGAATCGCCGTGAATTCGTTGCACTTACCGCCGCGACTCCCCTTGCAGCTATGTCGAAATCTAGTTTGAATGTGAAGTTGGGCATCGATATCTTCAGCCTGCGTTCTCAGAAATGGACGCCATTTCAATATCTGGATTACTGCGCGGCTCGCCGCGTGCAGGTGGTGCACTTTTCAGAAATCAGATTTCTTGGCAGCCTCGACCCGGAAAATCTTCGGAAGGTTCGGGAACATGCCGGCGAGCTGGGCCTTCAACTTGAAATCGGGATGAAATCGATTTGCCCGAGTTCGAAGATGTTCGATCCCTCGCAAGGGACCGCTGAGCAGCAGTTGACGCGGATGATCGATTCCGCAAAGACAATTGGTTCTCCGATCGTCCGCGCGGTTCTTGGGAGCGCGGATGACCGCCGGCCAGGGCCAATTGAGAAGCACATCGACGACACCGCCCAAGTTCTGCGAAATATTCGTTCAAAAGCAACGGGCGAAGGCATCAAAATAGCCATCGAGAATCATGCGGGCGACATGCAAGCTCGTGAGCTCAAAACCTTGATCGAGAAAGCCGGGCCGGAATTTGTTGGTGTTTGCCTCGATTCCGGCAATCCGCTTTGGACGCTAGAAGATCCGCACTTGACGTTGGAAGTTCTGCATCCCTATGTGCTGACCAGCCACGTTCGAGACAGCGCGGTCTGGAACGTGCCGAAAGGGACGGCCGTTACATGGGTGCAAATGGGCCGCGGTAACGTCGATATCGATTCATATGTCCGCAAATATGTTGAACTCTGTCCCGGCAGGGTTCTTTCGATGGAATCGATTCTACTTGGCCCGAGGATCTTTCCATATCGGGATCCAGGATTTTGGGATGCCTACCGGCAGACGCCGGCGTGGGAATTTGTGCGCTACCTGGAGATCGCCGAGCGTGGAAAGCCCTACAAAGAAGAACCTTGGGAGGCCAGCAATGAGGCAGCGCGTGAACGCCAGGCATTGGAAGAGAGTCTTGCCTACACGAAGAAGTTGGTAGCCACGCTATAGGGGCTTACTCAAAATCGTTACAGCTTTTCCGCGGCCGCCAGCGTAACTTGCTTTTTCGCCGACCGGTCTGTAATCACGATCTGGCCGTTCTTCATCGTCACGTCGTCCACTTTATTGAAGCCTTCAGGGACACCGATATAGAAAAGCAAAAACCGTGTCCTGATTTTCGATTTCGCCGGAAGCCAACGATAAGTCGGTGTGTCAAACATCTTCCCGGTGCTGATCGCTTCCCGCCGCGGCACGTCGTAGGGCTGCGTAGCGAATTCCATTCCGCGCGCCATTTTCTGCGTCGGAGGGTAATCCCCCCAATACTGAAGCCAGGGATAATCGGCTCGTTTGAACACGTACCCGATCATCAATTGCTTCTTCGGATTGATTGCCGTCACCCACTCCAATTCACGGTTTGGATCGAGCAGCGTGACTGCGTGATCTAAGAAATGCGGATGTTCCGGCGTTCGGCGAAGATCGATTAGTTTGCCGTCCAGGCCCGGAGCCATAGGCCACGTAAAATCCTGCCCTGACGTGAGCCGCCGTTCTATATCGCCGAAATTGGCCCGCGAATAGGGCCGCGTCTGGGACCGCGAGCCGGAAACGTCCACCACCGTGACGCCGGGTTCGAGAAACGGCGAGCCAATCGTCGCGTGCTCGGCCCAGTTGACAGGTCTATCGAAGCCCATCAGATTCTCCAGTTCACTGTCTACGTAAACTACGTTTTCGCCGTCAATCACGCGAAATGTGCGTGTAAATGCCTCCTGCACGATTGGAAGCTTTGCCGCTAACGTCACTGACGTGCTTGAGCCCTGACGTTCGGAATGAACCGCGAATGTTTCCGTATGAGCTTCGCCATGGCCCGGCAACCCGGCAGCGCGTTCCGCCGGGGAAACTGGCCCAAAACCATCCACGCAAACGAAGAGTCCCGCCCCGCCGTCGAACTTTACCGGACGTCCAAGTTCGCGCGCCATACGCATGGGATTCCACAGCGGGTTGAGCTTTTCGCTGTCGTCGGCCAGTATCACGCTTGCAAGCGTGCTGCCCTTCGTCATGATTGTCAATTCAAGCTTGGAGTTGGAAAGAACAACCGCCGGATACCCTTCGAACGTTTGATTTTGGAGCAATCCTTGCGACCATGCGACCGCGACAAAAGCAAGTACCGGGACAAACCTAAATTTGCGCACGCGGTTGAGCATATCAGAGTGAGTGGACTTGCTAACGAGGACGTCCCCTCCTGACGATCGGGGTTCAGTGCAAGCCAATGGGCCGTTTCATGATTGCGCGTGAGCGCATGCGCGCTCATGATCCGCTCCGCGAAGGTGAGCGGGCCCTGTCGTTCAATTCGAGGTTAATGAAGTGCTAATCGCAGACTACGTAGTAAAACGCATTCCTGCTGAAGTCGCCCGCGGCATAGTGGCCAGGCGTTAGGAAGAAAGCGTTGTTGTAATAGTCGTAAACCAAGCGTCCTTGTGTGCTTCGCCACGTACTGAGCGTAAATTCGACATAACCGGTGTACTTCTGGTCGATGCCTTTTTTCACTTGTTTTGATGGCAGTCCCTTGTTTTCCTCGATGTAACTCTGATACTTGGATGCTTTCGACGCGTTCCACCCCGGTGCGCTCTCCTGTACGGGAAGCATGCCATTCTCGTTTTGGTGCCAGGCTCTCATGCCGCCATGCTCTGGGGGCGTGAGGCTTGTCTTAAGAGCCGATTTGTCCACGACCGACCATTCATCCCGAATCTCTCGGATCAGTCGGGATAGGCTTCTTGGCAGCAGGCCGATCGGCACCTTGTAAATGGGCCAATCCTTTTTGGGCGCAAACGCGATCTCAAAGGATCCTCCGGGAGTGGCGTCCCGGAAGCGAATGGAATCGAGGTAAGCGCGCATTTCATCATCCCCGATCTGCTTTTGCCCTCCACTCTTTCCACCGATTGTCAGCTCGTGCCAATTTTCGTTCAATCTCAATTTCAGTTCCTTGCACTGCTCCTCGGTAAGGGCAGGCGTTTCTGTGTGAACGATACCTATGCTGCTCATGGTGAAATCTCCCTGGCGAGCGCGAAAACCGCCTAATTAGTTTACATGCAAATTTGGATTGCAATACGACTCGGCCTACATCTTCGCGCCGGTTTTCTCTACATCCCGAACTCCCATTCAAATCGGTTTATCAGGGCAAAATCGCGAACGCCCGCGCCGGAAAACCGAGACCGTGCCGAGGCTTTGGCCAGGTCACGACGATTAACGCTCCCACTGCCGGCGCCTTATCGAGATGGGCCATCGCTTCGATCTGCCAGTGACCGTGAGTCAAAAGCCATTTCTCGGAGGCCAAGTTTTTGCTGGTGTCGGTATCCATCGATTCGTGTCCGTTGGCCACGATGCCCCGTTGCTGGTACAGGAACCTGATCGCATCGAAGGACCAGGCCGGGAACGGATAGCGTTTGAAGCGCTCCAGGTTCGTATTCCAATCCTTATACATGTCGGTACGCAGCGCGGCAAAACATCCCGCCGGCACCCGGCCATGCCTACGCTCCCAGTCCTTGATGTCGGCAACCGTGAGCGCGTGATTTGGATCTTCCTTGAGTTTCGGCGTTATATCGAAAACCACGAGCGGCAGGATCATCTGTTTGAGCGGAATCTCGTCGACAGTCATGCCGTTTGGGTCGAAATGCGCCGGCGGGTCGATATGGGTGCCGTATTGCCCGACCATCGAGTAGAAAGAGGCGCGAAAACCATCCTTAGCGATGGTGTATGGCCGCCCGCTGTCAGGGTCCGCGGCGCCCGAAACAGTCGCCGGGCCAAAGCCCTTCCACACCGGCGTCGCCGGACTGAAGGAATGCGTAAGGTCGACGAATTGCTTTGACGAGATGATCTTGTATGCCTCCGCAAGCGATCCGTTCTGGGCCGGGGCGGCGCTGGCAATGAGAGAGCCCAACATTGTCGCGATCAGATATATGCGGGGTAAGGGCGGCTTCGGATTCATGACATCACTGTTCTGAAGTTACAAGAAATTGGGGAGCAGTACGAGGATGTCGACGTTAATAGTTGCATGAGCCGAGAGGGTCACGGCGTTTGCTGCGAAGGCTATTAAAAATTTCGAACGGACTGGTGTAGTGCGTCTGAGATACCGTCGATTATGATCCTGCACTGTTGAAGACGTCCAGTAAAGCGATGGTGTGAAAAATTTGGAATCGGCTAGACCCGCAGGTTATTGAGATACCGCAAGCTCTCCGGTATCTGCCGGTCGGCGTCGACAGCTTCGTCCTCGACATAATAGTGGCGGACGCCGGTTTCCTTCGCCGCGCGTAATGTTGCAGGAATATCCACGATTCCTTTGCCGAGCGGCACACTATCTTCCTCCAACACGTCTCCCGGGGAACCGCCCAGAGCAATGCCCTTCCGGATGTCTTTGATATGCATCAGGGGGAACCGCCCGGGATAACGGTGCAGCAATTTCACAGGGTCCTGATAGGCATATACTATCCAGAAAATATCCATTTCAAAATTGGCGAATTTTGGGTTCGTGCTCTTCGCAAGAGTATCGAACAGAGTGCCATCCGCGGATTCTTCGAATTCGATGCCGTGTATGTGATAGCAGCAATGCAGTCGGGAGCCGGCAAGCTTCTCTCCGAAGCCATTGAGGTTTTCGGCAGCGTGCTGGATATCGTCGAGAGCCATTTTTTTGTGGCTGTGAGGAACGGTGGATGCCACCACGTATTCAGCACCTAGCGTGTGGGCGTCGTCCGCAACGGAGCGAATCTCCTTCGCAAGTCTGTCATAGGCCGCCATCATCGACGTTGCCTTCAGTCCGTTATTGTCGAGCAGCCGGCGGAATTCGGCCGCGCTGTGCCCGTACAGGGCGGACACCTCAACCTCGTCGAAACCAAATCTGCGAATCGTCGCGAGCGTAGCGGGCAGATCCTTCTGAGCCTCTCGGCGAAGGCTATAAATCTGGAGACCTATGCGTATCGAGAGCTTCTGTTTCGCGATCGCAGGCGCGGCGGAAATCGCGCCGGCGAGAAATATACGTCGTGAGATCATGCGTTGATACTGTAGAGGCGCTATTTCGGAGTTCGCGTTAAACTTCGAGTTTCCAAGGGCTGCGGTACTCGCGAGTCAGATACTTTTGGGCCTCGCTTTGCAGAACGACCTTGCGTTCGTCATCCCAATCCACGCGCGAGCGGCTGCGATACGCGACGTTGCCAAGTAGAGACGTAGCGGAAGACCGAAAGCATTTTTCGATATCACTATTCGGGCGTTGACGTGATTTGACGCACTCGAGGAAATTGGTCCAGTGCAGCGGATGAGGATCGGTGACGCGTTTCATTTCGGATGCTTCGAGATCAGATCCCTTCTCGGGTGTTACGCGATAGAGACTGCGATCCACGTATAAGCTTCCTCGAGTGCCGTAGAACGTAATCCCAAAAGGCCCGGTGTCGCTTTTATCCGTGTTGTTGCAGCGGTGCTCCCAGGAACCGACGAATCCGGGGTACTCATAGGACACCTGCATCGTGTCCGGCGTCTCCCGGTCGTCCGTAAACCAGAGTTTGCCGCCGGTTCCCGTGACAGCCTTCGGCATCGCCTCGTCAAACGCCATTTGGACGATATCGATCATATGGACGCCTGAATCCGTAAGCTGCCCTCCAGCATAATCCCAGAACCACCGAAAATAAGAATAGGCGTGAGGATAAACGCCAAAACGGTTCGGATTAAAGGGGCGCTTGGGCGCTGGCCCCAACCAGAGATTCCAATCGAGTCCGGAAGGAGGCGCCGAATCCGGTGGATTGCCGATCCCTGCCTGCGGCTCATTTGAATAAATCCAAGTGCGGACGAAGGTCACTTTTCCCAATTGTCCGCTGCGCACAATCTCACACGCTTTTTGGAAGTGCTGGCCCGACCGCTGCCATGTGCCTGCTTGCACGACGCGGTTGTATTTTCGTGCGGCCTCGACCATTTTGATTCCTTCGTCAATCGCCACGCAGACTGGCTTTTCGACATAAACGTCCTTGCCCGCCTTGCAGGCTTCGACCATGATGTAGGGGTGCCAATGGTCCGGTGTCGAGATACAGACCAGATCGATTGACTTGTCTGCCAGGACCTCGCGAAAATCTTTAACCTGTTTTGCTTTTTGGCCGGCGCCGGCCACCATGGCAGCGGCTTGTTCGAGGTGCGGTTGATAGACATCGCAAACAGCCTCCACCTCCACTCCGTGCTTCAAAGCCACTTCCAGATTGGCCGACCCCATCACGCCGATGCCAATGAAACCCGCTGTAATCCGGTCGTTTGCGCCCTTCATATTGCCCGTGAAGAGCGACGTCGTCAATGCCGCCCCCGCCGATTTCAGGAACACCCGGCGGTCTGGTTTCTGCTCGTTCATGGTAGCCCTCTCTATAAGACATACGCGCACAGTAATTCTGCGCGACTTCGATGTTTAACGGCACCCTCAAGCATACTTAGTTTCATTGGGCAAGAAAACCCCTGGAGACGTCCTCGGCTACGAAAAAATGTGAATGTATCACTTTGGGATCGAAAGTTGTAGCGCAATGCAAACCGGCTGATTTCACGCGTTCAGTAGGCAATCGCCAGAGATTTGCAGCGAATCAGCGTGGGCGCTTCGAACGAATATTGAGCGGCGTCGCCATGAAAATCCGAAGCGCGGAGCACATTCGTTTGCGATCGCTCTCCCGAGGCGGTCTCATAGGTATATGTGATCCGCACGGGCCCTTGCAAACGATCAGCATCTTTCAACCTGAAATCAATGGTGTTCGCTCCAGGGAAAATCTGCGGAATCGACATGATTCCATTTTCGAAGTACATCTCTAGGCTCAAATTTTTCAAGCCGGCCGCTGCGGTTCTGCGGGCGTCGGCGCTGACCGAAACGCGGATTTGAAAGCGGTATTTCCCGTCGATACTGACGTCTTTGCCGTTATACCTCGGCCGGCCTAGTTGGACGGTTGTGCCGCCGGCGGCCGAGGCGATTGTCTGCCATTGAGACCAGAGATCCGGCTCAGCTTGGCTCGTCAGCTTGTCTTCGAGCGTCCGAATTTCCAGCTTGGCGCCCTGCCCCAGCAGCTCCGCTCGCAGCGTTCCATCGACCAGAACGTAAGGGCTATAGAAATCGAAAATCGCCTCGCCTCCTCCACGAATGTCGCGAGGCCGCAGATACGGCGCGGCATTTGCACGAACGAGAGTTGAGCCTGGCGCAAGCGCGTCGGTGAAGGCGTTGGTGCGGAAGTCCGGCGTGTAACGGATTCGGCCCCAAGCCTGGCCAATCGTTCGCTTGCCAGCCATTTCCGGGCTATAGCCCTCTCCGGAGGGAACGCTGACAAGATAAGGCTTGGCTCTCTCGTAATTCGGGTCGTATTTAGGTCAGTTTCCGTTCAATGACGCTTCTGTCACACGATAAAAACGCCCCGACGGCAGGAAGGGCCACTCCCGTTGCGCCACTTTCGCCGCCGGCACGTAGAACTCCCGCGCGCTGTTATCCCAGAAACGCTCGATGGTAGTGCCCCTGGGCAGCCGAAAGGACATGTCGTGGAAACGAGTTCCCATCCGATACTTGCTGTTGCCAAAGACAGACTCTTTCGGCGAGCCCGCGGCGCGCCACGCACGTTCATTCTTGAAGTAAGTGGGCTGTAATAGGAGCGCCCGGTCCCATTCCAGCCCGAAAATTTAAAAAAACGGACGGCTCCGGTATCGAAAATCACGGTTTTTGAGAATATTCGCATCGACGCCGACCTCCGCCCAATCGAGGACCCTCGCATCGGGAGCATCGTGATCGATCAGGTAATAGCCATAACGCGGATCGAATGCCGCATATCGGCCGTTCAGGAAGAGGCGGTACATCGTATGGTAGCCGCCGTCTGCATGCTGCACGCAAACACGTTCCGCTGCTCGCGAATCGTTCTTGTACTCCTTCCATGCAGCTTCGGCGATGCGGCTGGTGGTATCGCAATATCCCCAGCCGTAGACAAACAGCGTCTTGTGCGCGTCGGTTACGTAGCCCTCGTGGCCGTAATCGCCCTCGAACGGCTGAATCATTCCGCCGACCGCCATGCGGGAGAAGAGCCGGAGCCACTCGAAGAACGCTCTCGCTTGCGCGGTTTCCGATGCATTTTCGAGATGCTCCAGACGCATCACATCACGGGTCCAGGAGACGAGGTCTGTCGCCTGCGGCCATCGATCGCTGATAACGAGCGGCCCTGATGGCGCCGTAATACTTTCCTGAGATCCGCTCTCCACCGAGGGGCTCCGGTCCGCGGCGTACCCGAACAACGGGAAGAGCAAAAGCAGGAAGAGAATCACTTACGAATCTTACAGCGAAGTGCGCTGTGGCCAGACGAAAACGCGGCAGTGCTACGCCCTTAGGTTTGCCGCGCTTACACTACACTGAACGAAGTTTGCTGCAACTGACCGGTCATCACATCCCGGATCGATACCCGCCAGCGGCCTTTCGGGTCGTTGTGGGCCAACGGGATGCGCTCTGTGTAAGGAGAGTCGTTCAACAGCAGGTTCCGCTCGTAGAGTTCGTAGTTTTGACCAGAGGGTGTCTCCACCTCCAGCCGGACCGCTCTGAAACTCTGAGCGGGAAGAGCTTCGGTCGTTAACACAACTTCGAGTTGCCCGCCGGCTTTCATCTGCGGCGCAACTTCCATCGTTAATTTCGGAATGGGCTGTGTAGACAGGGTGAGGACCAAAGGCTCCCACGGGCTCAACGTAGCCTTATGGCTCTCAATGCTCCCGAGTTCCCGGCGGCCTCGCACGTCATAAACGTATCTCGCGCCTTTCCACTCGATCGTGATCTCGGCATCTTTCTCGAGTAAAGAATTATCGATGCTGCCTGCCCATCCCGGCGCCTTCATCGTCGGATGATCTTCCCATCCACCGTCGTCGAATTGCGGATTGCGGAAGACCGCAACGTGCTCAACGGACCCGTTTCTAAATATGACCACTTCAGTACCCGGAAGCCGCTTGCCGTTGTCGCCCAGCACACGCACTCTGGGATGAACTTTGGCTTCGCCAAGAATGCTCTCCAGTAACTCCGGCAGACTCGATTCAGAATTTGCTTGCAGGCGGTCATACGCGTAATCGCTCACTTCCAGGTTCAGAAAAACAGTGCGCCCGAGGCCTGCATGGTTGACGATGATGAGCGGTACGTCTCCGCTCCGGGCAAGCGCTTTTCCGCTCGTCGTCGCGATCGTCTCATCGCCCACTCGTAATTTCAGTTGCGTGCCATCGAGGTGTTTCGATCCTTCATTCGCCACGCCTGAAATGCTCTGCGCACTTGTCTGCGCTTTGCCCCTACCGATCCCAAAGAGGTCATCCAGTTGACCATGCCCATAGTCGTGTCCGTGCTCGTCCATGCTCGCGGTTCTGTAGTCTGCAATAAGCAGCCCGCCCGCGTGCACAAAATCCCGGATCTGCTGAATCTCTTCAGCCCCCACCGCGATCGATTGCGGCATGATGAAGACCCGATAATCCCCTGTATTCAGCTTTCCGGCTTTAATCATTTCGGGAGAAGTGAACTCGTATTGCAGTCCCAGATCTTCAACCAGCTTCGTCCAACTGTTCCGGACTGCAATGGCATGGCTGCCGCGATCCGATCCATTGTGAAGCATCCATTGCCGTGCGTACTTCGCATTATCAAGCAGCCAGTGGATCTGGTCCGAAGGCGGCGAGTAATGAATAGCGATGCCGTCGTGAGTGCGCTGGGCGTTGACGAACAGCTTGCCAATGCCGCTCCGTAGCTCCTTGAAGACGCCCGAGTAAGTTTCGGCCGCCGGAGTAAGCTGTCGGGTTTTGGGATCGACGAACTGGTAATCGGGCAGATTGGCGTCCCAGATCAGCGTTCCGCGGTGGGCATGAAACAGGCTCCACCACACCGGGCGACGCCCCCGGTTTTGGATCAGCCGATCCCGCTCGGTGAGTTGCTTCCCCGGCGTGTACTGGTATCCGACCGTGTGCACCATGATGGCCGAGGGCTTCAGAGACCGAATCACCTCGACGTTGTTGCCACCGTTATACGGCTCGATGACATCATCGGCCCGGAGCACCTGTTCATAGTTGTACCAGCCGAACGGAAACGGCGATTGGCCGCCTTCAGTAGCACAGCGTGCGTCCGGGTCTTCGGCTTTGCATATCTTCGCGGCCCGCAGCACCGCGTCCGCAAACGTCTGATCCATGAAGTTGCGGAAGTCGCACCACGCCGTCACGTTCCATCCGTCCGTGGAACGAATCTTCGGCAGGTCGGCGTAAAAGCGATTCACAAAGGTCAAAACCTCCGTCCATGTCCGGAAATTTGCAGGTTTCTCCGCTGTTCTGCCTGCCCGTTCGTTAAGCCCCTCCAGCGTGCCCATCTTTTGTTCGAGGGATTTCTCATCCAGCTTGGCAACGCAACGTGCTTCACGGATGACTGCGATCGCGGGCGCCCATCGTTCGCGGGCCGACTTCGGCTCCGACACCTCGGGTAGACTTGTGCCCCATTCGCGATTGAGCCGGGCGATGCTTCCGTACATCGCCTCCAGGCCCGCCACGGCTACCGCATCGAAGGCTCCGTCGGTCGTGGTCTGTGCGATCATCAGATCCCCGTCCGTGTGCATGCCGGGCTGATTCTCGTCGTCCCAGTGGAGGAATTCGTCGCCGGTCTGCCAAGCCCCGCTAAGCTGGCTCGGCGTTCGGTACAGCGTTCTCAGGTACTGTGCAAATTTGGCGGTGCAGTATTCGGAATGGCAAAAATCGTTGGCTTTGATTTGCCAGCCCTGCCCAAGCTCGTCGGCGATGTTGTAATAGAGCGGCCGGAACGCCTTGTGGTCACGCACATAGCGTGTGAGATTCTCGCGCAGATAGTCATCGGTCTTTGGGTCGTTGATGCAGGGCTTTCTTACCCATAGCTTCAGGTTTTCACGGTCCGTGCTGAAGCTGTTCACGACGTTGTACCAGAGAGGGCGGTCTTTGATATAGATCGAAAATACCTCCCACGCCATTTGCTCCACGTAAAACCGGAAGTTGTTGTCCAGAACATTTGAGAAATTGCTGCTGCGGGCTCCGGCAATGGTCGCATCAATACCGGTGTTGCGCAGTTTGTCGTAAACGCCATCGTTATAGTGCGCCCAGCTAATAACGTGAAAATCGTCCCATGGCTCACGCGGCGGCGAGAGCAGAAAACTCTTGCTTGCAAGCTGTGGCACGCCGCCTACTTTAATGCGAATCCAGTTGACGTAGGCCAAACCCGCGGAAAGGTTCAGCGAGAAAGCGAGCGGATTGTCCGAAGTTGCCGGCGCGGGGAGCGCCAACGCTTGCACCACGCGACCCAGGCTATCGATCCATTCAGCCTCAATCGGACTCGTTGGAGGATGAAGGAAATGAAGCTCTCCATTGAGAACTCCGCCCACGCCATAAACATCGCGGTCAAGGGTTATCCGCCCAACCAGCGCGGCGCTCCGCGCGTCGCCACTGCTTTCGGCGGCAGACGGAGTTTGAGCTTGGGCTGTCATCACTGCGCCTGAAAATGCACCAAATGCCGTCCGCAGAAATCCTCTTCTGTTGCCAGAACAATCTTCGTTCAACTCAATCTCCATTCGGATTATTTACTGATGGCCGTGCTCAAACGAAGCATCGTCGCCCTCGCTTTCCAGGCTTGGCTGTCCGTGCCCACGCTCAAATACAGACTTGTGCATCTTATCCAAATTGATAGACACTGAACGGATAGATTCATCCATGTCTCAAGCCGCCTCATTGATTCGCTTTCCTCCCCGCTGGATATGCCGTTCCTCTCTGGTAGTAACTGCGCTGAGTCTATTGATGGGCGCGCCGGCCGCAACCGCAGCGGACTTCGCCACAGAAATTCATCCGATTCTCGCGGCCCGCTGTGCTCCGTGCCACAACGGCGATAAGCCTCCTAACGGGCTCTCATTTGCGAGCCGGGAAACGGCGTTGAAAGGAGGCACGAGCGGCCCGGCTTTTAAACCCGGCGACAGCAAAGGCAGCCTCATGATTCTGAAGGTGACTCACCAGAAGGGATCGCTGATGCCGCCGATCGGCGAGCCGCTGACGTCAGAACAGATTGCGCTGCTCAAGACATGGATCGACGAGGGCGCCCCCTGGCCCGACACGCAAGCTGCAAGCGCCACAAACACTTGGGTGGCGCCCATTGCCCCGCGTATCCCCGCCGTACCGGCCGGAGAGGAATCGAATCCCATCGACCGGTTTGTCGCCGCGTATTTGGCCAAAAACAATAGCGAGTTTCCTCAACCCGTGCCCGACGCGGTGTTTGCCCGCCGGGTCTATTTCGACGTTTGGGGCATCCCGCCGGCCGCCGCTCAACTGCAACAGTTCGTCGATGATCGCGATCCGAAGAAGCGCGAACACCTGGTTGATTTCTTGCTAAGCGAGCGGCAAATGTACGCCGGCCACTGGATCAGTTGGTGGAACGATCTGCTCCGCAACGACATGGGAGTGAACTATCAGGGTGACCGCAAATCCATCACTCCGTGGCTGCTGGATGCGTTGGAAAAGAATATGCCCTACGACCGTATGGTCTCGGCGTTGCTCAACCCGACGGGAAAGGATGATCCCGATGGCTTCCTGATTGGCGTGAATTGGCGCGGAACGGTGAATGCCAGCCAAACACCTTATATGCAGGCCGCGCAGAACACGGGGCAGGTATTTCTCGGCATTAATCTGAAATGCGCTTCCTGCCACGACAGCTTTGTCAACCGGTACAAGCTGCGTGAATCTTACGGCATGGCCGCGCTCTTCTCTCCCGAGCCGAAACTGGAGTTGGTTCGCTGTGATGTCAAACAGGGTACCTTCGTAACTCCGCATCTGCTCTACCCCGAGCTCGGAACTGTACCGGAGAACGCCTCCCTCGCCGAACGTCACGCCGCTGCTGCTCGTTTCTTTACCGATCCTCGAAATGGGCGCGTGCCGCGCACCATCGTCAATCGCTACTGGCAAAAGCTGTTCGGTAGAGGATTGGTCGAACCCGTTGACGATATGGACTCCCGGCCTTGGAACCCGGACCTGCTCGATTGGCTGGCATCCGATTTCTCGGCGCACGGCAACGACCTTCAATATCTGCTTCGAGAATTGCTGACTTCGAAGGCGTATCAAATGCCCGCCATCGTCACCACCGAGCACGCGGAAAAGACTTATGTTTTCCGAGGACCTTTCGTGCGGCGCCTTTCCGCCGAGCAATTTGCCGATACGCTCGCTGCAGTTACCGGCGAATGGCATACGCAACAAGAAGGAAAGGAAGCGCGATTAGTACGCGATTGGGAGCTGAAATCATCGCCTTTGTCGCTGGCATTGGGCCGGCCGATTCGCGATCAGGTGTTCACAACCCGGGATAATCACGCGACCACGTTTCAGGCCTTGGAATTAGTCAATGGAAGCACGCTCGAAGATACTTTGCGAAGGGGTTCATTGCGCCTGCTTGGTCAACTACCCCCCGCGCCCGCTAACCTGTTTGACAGTGGTGTCCTGACACACGGAACGGCCTCTTTCGATATCGACATCTCAGGCGCCAAGCGCCTATGGCTACTCACTCAGGATGCCGGCTCGTACGATCCATCAAGGACGATAGCGGGCTGGTCCGACGTCGAGCTATCGGGTCCGAACGGAAGCAAAAAGCTCGCCGATTTAGCGACAGTCTCGAAGTTCGATCAACAAATGATCACGTCCGACAAAGCATCCGTGGGCAACAGCGTCACGACGCCCTTGAACACCAAACTGGTCTTTCCAATCGAAGGATTGGGATTCACTCGCATTCGGGGCCGCGTGGCCATTGACGACCGGTCGAATCCAAGCGATATTGCCGGCGCCGTGCGTTTCTTTGTGTTCAGCGCCGAACCCGATCCGGAGAGGCTGATGAAGGTCGAGGGCGACGCGCCTGTTCCGCTGCCGTCTCCTGTCGGGGATGTGGATGAAGCAATTCAACGACTCTATCTCGACCTCTTGAGTCGAGCGCCGTCACCGGAGGAATTGCAAATCGCCAAACAATTTTTCGCTTCGGATACGAATTCAAAACCGAATCTGGAGCCAGCCGCCATGGACGATTTTCTATGGAGCATGTTGCTTCACCCCGATTTCCAGTATGTCTACTGATTGCAAATCTCATTGATCAGAAGGAGCAGAGCCATGACCCGCGACGAGAAGCGCATCGCACACGAAATCACCTCAGGACTGGACCGGCGTCACTTCCTCAGAGCGACGGGAGCGGCGGCCTTGGCGGCGCTCGCCGCGAGCGAACCTAAACTATATGCGGACACAAAGCTGCCTGCCCGCGCCGATAGCGTGATTTTGCTTTGGATGGCGGGCGGCATGGCGCAGACCGAAACGTTCGATCCCAAGCGTTACACCCCCTATGCTCCGGGGCTGGAATCGAACTCGGTCCTGAGCACATTTCCGAGCATCGACACGGCAGTGGATGGCGTCAAGATCTCACAAGGGTTGGAGCGGATTGGGAGAGTAATGGATCGCGGCACGTTAATTCGTTCGCACCGCGTAGGCGATCTCGGCTTCATTCTTCACTCCAGGCACCAGTTTCACTGGCACACCGGCTATCCACCGCCGCAGTCGGTGGCGGCGCCTCACATGGGCGCGGTGATCGCGCGCACGCTTGGTTCGCGAAACCCCGACCTTCCGGCTTTTGTCGATATCGGCCAGAATCTGGAAATCGGAGCCGAGAGCGATTCCGTAAAGGCCTTTCACACGGCCGGGTTTCTTGGTAGCGAGTATTCACCATTTCTGATTTCAGATCCCAACGATGCGGTATCCCGTACGCGTCCGTCGGAGCACATGGGTAGATCGCGCTTCACCCGCCGCTACGACTATTACAAGAAATTAGTTGCCGCCAGTCCTGTTGGTAAATACGGTAGCGATTTTCAACGCGAGAGCCTGCAAAAATCGCTCGAGAACGCCCATCGTCTGTTGAACTCGCCCGCCGCGAAAGCGTTTGACCTGAGCTTGGAGCCGCGGCCTAGCTACGACATCTACAACACCGGGCGCTTCGGGCTTGGCTGTTTATTGGCCCGCCGCCTGGTGGAATCGGGCACGCGGTTCGTCGAAGTGACGACGGAATACATTCCATTCCGCTATTGGGACACGCATGAGAATGGCCACAGCCGCACCATCGGCATGAAACAGCAGGTGGATGCGCCTATCTCACAGCTCATTCTCGATCTCGAAGAGCGCGGCCTGCTCGATCGAACTCTCGTCGTCATTGCCAGCGAGTTTGGCCGCGACATGATGGTGGAAGGCAAGCCCGGCCAGCAAGTGAAAGACCAGGTGAAGCAGCCAGCCATCATGACTGAGCCAAAGCATTATGGCATGCATCGTCACTTCACGGAAGCGAGTTGCGTCCTGCTGTTCGGAGGAGGCAGCCCCAAAGGCAAGGTCTACGGAAGAACGGCGGATGAACGCCCATGCACGATCGTCGAAAATCCAGTGATTATCGATGATCTGCACGCCACAATCTACGCGGCGCTAGGTATCGCACCAAACACATACTATGACGTGGAGAAACGCCCCTTCTACGTGACAAAAGACGGAAAGGGCAAAATCGTCGAAGCGCTGCGAGCCTGAAGAGATTCCAAGCGCGGGCCGGACCGTGTCCGGCTTTGAATTCAGCGCACGAGAATAGACTAGGGTTGAGACAGAACCGTCCTGATGTTAGCCTCAACGTCGGCTTTGTCCACTACTCCCGTTGTATAAGCCGCGGCCACTCTGCCCTGCCGGTCGATGAGGAATGTATCGGGCATCGACTGGATTCCGTAGTTCTGGGCAATCGAGTCATTGCCGAGTACTATTCGATAAGGAATGTTGGCGCTGGCGAGAAACGGCTTTACAACATTCCAGCCGCCATCGTCCAGCGAAATGCCGACCACGGCAAAATCTTTTCCGCCGTATGTTCGCTGGAACTCCGAAAACCAGGGAATCTCCTCTTTGCATCCGTGACACCAAGTGGCCCAGAAATCCAGCAGAATGACTTTGCCATGGTAATCCGCAAGTCTTGCAGTCGCGCCGGAGGCATCGCTCAACGCGAAATCCGCCGCGGGCCTGCGAGCCTTGGCGGGTTGCAGCACGGCGCGGACTCCTGATTGACCGACAGCGTTGGATGCTTGGCCCGCAACGAAAGCCGCGGCCAAACTCATTGTCAGAATTACAAAGATCTTCATCGTTAAACGCTCCTCGTAGGCGCGGTCGCCGTGTCTCGCCGCAAGATCGCGGTGGCGAGCAGATATCCGGCCGGCCAACTGACAACCGCGAACGCAAACAGGCGGTTTTGCCAGCCGGCGCTCGGGTCCCAAGCTCCGCCGCTCCAGCGAATCACTGCCGCATGCGGCCAACCGCCAGTCCAGGTCGCCGCCGCGATCAATGCCAAGGTCACAATCGTTAAGGCGCCGGCCTGAGGTAGGGTGAGCGCGAGTCTACGGACTCCCTGGCGCACGCCCGAGATCGCGGAAACTAACAACAGCGCCGACGCCAGTACGGTCAGCAAGGCCAATAACAGCAAAATCGATCCTTGGCCGCGATAGAGCAAACCCACGAATTGCTGTGAAAACAGGATTAGCGACCGAAACAATAATAGGAACGGCAACAGTCCGAAAAGGAAATACAGCGATCCGGTGATCCAGATGGTCCTCCGCGAAAGAGACCCGAGCACAAAGCCGCCCGCCCAGGACCATACGACCAGCGCCAACCCCTGACAGACGAACAGCACGGTTTCTTCATAAGCGGTCAGGCCGGTTCCATAAAGCACGCCATATTGCCGGTATGCTCGGAGATCCATATAGACCGGGAACAATAGCGTGCCGGATATGTAAAGCAACTTCGGGCCGAGTATGCCGACCACTCCAACGAGAGCCAGCCAAGGCCGCCAATCTTTCCACAGCGCCGCCTGTCGGCGGACGACTAGCCCGAGCAGATTGCGCAGCGCCTGAGGGGCGGCCTCGCGCGACTCCGAGAAATCGCCGAGCACCGCTGCCCGTTCGTCGGGGTCCAGCGTGCGGGATAGGACGTCCACCAGCGACCAGCAGATTCGATTCATGACCGGACCACGACTCGGCTCGTTTCCCAGGAAACACCTCGACTCGCGCGCACTACGGTGTTATAAAAGGCGGTCGCCTCCTGAACGCCTTTCGCAGTCACTCGAACCATTCGCTTCGCGCGACCACCTCGTTGCGGTGTAGCTTCACCCATCCAGGTTTTGAGCAGGCCCTTCTTTTCCAGACGGTCCAGAGTTGTATAGAGCGCTCCGATAGAGCATCGGCGGCTGGTTGTGGTTTCCATCTCCTGCCGGATCGCCGCGCCGTACGCGTCATCGCCTAACCGCACGGCGGCAGTGAGCAGCAGGTATTCGAACTCGCCAAGCATAATTACCACTACATTGTGATTGTAATGGCGGCCTATGTCAAGAGGCATCGTCACTTCGACAAGGCTTGCGGCTACATAGATGGAGTCCCCATGACCCCGCGGATCGCAGAACCGGATGAAGACGCCTTTCGACCCACGCACTCACGTGCGGCGGCTCTGTTTCCGGGTAACCTCGACACGGAGCCGTCTTGTCAGCAAGCGGGTTTTCGGGAGACCGTGTAACGCCCGGTCACCTGCACCGAACCGCGACTGTCAAGGAGCGGACGTTTTTACGGTGTCTTCAACGGAGCATCCCGCCCGGCTACGCCACGACCGCTTCGCTGACACGGGCCGCCTTCCAGAGCGCAATGTAGGGCTGCAATTCGTTCATCATGTTCGCGAATTGCTGCAGGGAGAGCGATTGTACGCCATCGCTCATCGCCTTCTCCGGGCTGGGATGGCACTCAACGATCAATCCGTCCGCGCCAATCGCGACACCCGCACGGCACAGCGGCGGCACCAGGCTACGCTTGCCCGTCGCATGGCTAGGGTCGAGAATCACGGGCAGATGAGAAAGCTCGTTCAATACGGCAATCGCCGCGATATCGCAGGTGTTGCGCGTGGCGGTCTCGAACGTCCGGATGCCGCGTTCGCACAGGATGACGTGGGGGTTACCGTGCGCGACGACGTATTCGGCGGACATCAGCAACTCTTTGATTGTGGAACTAAGGCCGCGCTTCAGCATTACCGGCTTACCAGCTTTACCGAGAGTTTTCAGCAAAGCGAAATTCTGCATATTGCGCGCGCCGATTTGCAGTATGTCGGCGTATTCGGCGACCAGCGGAACGTCGCGGTCGCTCATCACCTCAGTGATGATGCCGAGGCCGGTTTCCTGCTTCGCCTTTCGCAGAAGCTTCAGGCCCTCTTCCTCGAGGCCCTGAAAATCGTAGGGCGACGTACGCGGCTTAAATGCTCCGCCACGTAGAAACTTGGCGCCGGATCGCGCGACCGAGTGCGCCGTCTCGAGGATCTGCTTTTCGCTTTCCACCGAACACGGTCCGGCCATCATCACGAGTTCGTCGCCGCCGATATCGGTTCCGTTCGCTCGAATCACGGACTTGCCGGGCCGGAATTCACGGCTCACGAATTTGTACGGGGCGGAGATGCGCACCGCTTTTTCAACCTGCGGCATTGCTTCGAGGGATTCGAGGCAGGGCGTAACATCGCCCACGCCCACCACGCCGATGACGACGCGTTCTTCTCCCTCGATCGAGTGCACCTTATATCCGAAGTCGCGGATGCGCTCGAAAACCGCGTCGATTTCCGCCCTGGTGGCATGTAGTTTCATAGAGATGATCATGTGAGCCTCACCGAATAACTGCTTCGCGAATCCCGCGAGCGTGATTTGCAAAAAGCAAAAGGCCCACTCGCTTTCGAGTGGGCCTTTTTAACTCCTGTACCTTTTATCCAGGTCTACGCAGACGCCACTCGGCTCGAAGCTGGCCAAAACCAAAATCGAAACGAGTAATAGTTGGCGACCACGATAGCCATGAAATTAGGAGTATAAACTTATCAAACGACTTCTGGCAAGTACGTATCGTATAAAAACTTCTACACTGTCCGGTGGTGACCGGGTTTCAATCGGCTATGCTTATGTTAGAGATACAGCCCCCGGGAAAGCGGTCCGGGTACGGAGCGGTCCCATGAATCCGATCCGAATCGCGCACATACTGCCGTTTCCTAACATCGGCGGCACCGAACTGGCTACTTTGCGCCTTGCCGACGCCTTAGCCATGGCGGGTTACGAGAGCATTCTGTTTTGCCCGTCTGGCTCGACGCAGCTGAGGCAACTGTTTCATGATCATAGCTTTGTGACCTCGTGTTATGACCAGGTAGAGCCGAGTTACCATAATCCCGGTCCATACCTGAGGGCGACGCACTTTCTCGTGCATGAACTGCGCCGCCACCAGGTACGGATTGTCCACTGTTCCGACGTTCTGGCTGCCCACTATGCGGCGCTCGCCGGTCGTCTATCCGGCGCCTTTGTCATGAGTCACGTGCGTTGTCAGTCATGCGATATCAGCAAGCGCGATCAGAGTTTTTTATATCCCGTACAGAGATTCGTGTTTGTGTCGAGGCAGACGCGCGATACGTTCGCGATGCGAAAGCGCGCGCTACGTGGCGATGTCCTTTATGACGGCATCACGCTGCCCGCAATATCTACATCTATCGCTTCGCGCGACGAGGCGCGCCGGCATTATGGCATCGCTCCCGACGCCATTGTGGTTGGCATGGCGTGTCGCGTGCACCCCTGCAAGGATTTCGAGACTCTGATCGTAGCCGCGAAAAAGATTGTCGATTCTTTCCCCCGATGCAGCTTTCTCATCGCCGGCGACCATCAGAAAGAACCGGCCCACCGCGAGCATTACGGCCGGTTGGCGGCGCTGATCAATCAGGCAGGACTTTGCAAGCACTTCATATTTGCCGGATTTGAACAAGATATGAACCGCTTTTACTCGGCTATCGATACATTTGTCCTATCCAGCCACTCGGAAGGCTTTCCGCTGGTGCTGCTCGAAGCCATGTCCTATGCAAAGCCGGTTGTCGCCACGGATGTCGGGGGCGTTTCGGAAGCGATTGTCCATAATCACTCCGGGTTGCTCGTACCGCATGCCTCTCCGGAGAAGCTTGCGGAATCACTCTTGCTGCTGATTCGAAATCCAGAAGAAGCGCGGCGCTTGTCCGAAACCGCCCGCCTTCAGGTGGAGCAGAAATTTAGTGAGCAGCAGTTTTTTCAGCGCGTGAAGACCCTTTATTCATCGCTCTCGCGGCAACTCAACCTTATGGGCGAATCCCCGGCCTGCATCTCTACATGACGTGGAACCCGGAGGATTGCCGCACTTCTTCTTCGTGTTCCTCCACGCTTCGCACATCGGAGAAAGCGGGCCCCGCGTGCAGCGAGGCCGCCAAGTCCGATAGCTTCTTCGGCGCTCCAACTGCGTAGACTTCAACACGTCCATCCGCTAGATTGCGCGCCCAACCCTGGAGGCCCAGTTCTGCGGCCCGTTTTTGAACGAAATACCGGAATCCGACTCCTTGCACCCGGCCACTGATGAACCAGCGTTTGGCCTCTTTCCGTCCCATCGATTTCATTGTTTCACTACCCTGCTTCTGCCAAACTGAAAGAAGAATTCATCCGCATGGCATTCCCGGTTCAACGTTTACGCCGCCTGCGCTCAGGCGAGCCGATTCGCCGCCTGGTTCGTGAAACGCAACTGGCGCCTTCGCAATTCATCCTGCCGTTATTTGTTTGCCCGGGCGAAGGCGTCCGGCGCGAAATCGGCTCCATGCCGGGACACGCGCAACTGTCGATCGATAATGTCGTCCCGGAATGCGAAGAGTGCCTGGCGCTTGGACTTGGGGGCGTAATTTTATTTGGTATTCCGGAGCACAAAGACGAGATGGCGTCGGGCGCCTATGCCGACGACGGCATTACCCAGCGCGCGGTTCGAGCCATCAAAAAGGCACATCCGAAGCTGCTGGTGATGACCGACGTTTGCAATTGCGAATACACGAGCCACGGTCATTGCGGCTTCATCAAAGACGGCGATGTGGATAACGACATCACGCTCGAATGGCTTGCCAAGACGGCTGTATCGCATGCTCGCGCCGGAGCCGATGTTGTCGCTCCGAGCGATATGATGGACGGCCGTGTCGCTGCAATCCGCAAAGGTCTCGACGCAGCCGGTTTCAGCAACACTCCGATCCTTTCTTACGCCGCGAAATACTCGTCGGTCTTTTACAGCCCGTTTCGAGATGCGGCCGAATCCGCTCCGCAGTTCGGTGACAGGCGCAGCTATCAAATGGACCCGACGAATTCCCGAGAAGCGATGCGTGAGATTGAGCTCGATCTGGAGGAAGGCGCGGACATGATCATGGTGAAGCCGGCTCTCGCCTATCTGGACATTATTCATGAAGCGCGCCGGCGTTTCGATGTGCCGATCGGCGCCTACCACGTTAGCGGAGAGTACAGCATGGTGATGGCGGCGGTCGAGAAGGGCTGGCTCGATCTGGAGCGAACGATGTTCGAGGTGTTGACAAGCATCCGCCGGGCTGGCGCCGATTTCATCCTGACCTATTTCTCAAAGATCGCGGCAGACTTGCTCCCCTAGCAGCGAAAGCGGTTTGCTGCGCTACAGTGAGAATGTTTCACGCGCGAGGAGAACACATTGATGGTTGAAACCCCGTGGGGAGAGCTGCCGGTCTGCGATGCTCATGTACACTTTTTCTCTCATCGCTTTTACACATCTCTCGCGATACAGAAGAAATTTCAGGATGCGGCGGCGCTAGGCCCCGTGTTGGAATGGACAATTCCCTCGCAAGACCCTGTGGAACTGGCACAAGCCTGGGCGGCTGAACTGGACCGCCGCGGCGTCGAGCGCGCATCGTTGATCGCCAGCTTGCCAGGTGACGAAGAAAGCGTGGAAGCCGCGGTTTCCGCTTTCCCCGATCGCTTCTACGGGTACTGCATGATCGATCCGCTACAACCGGATGCCCTCGAACGGGTGCGCGGCATGTTCGAGCGCAAGCTCATCCGATGCCTCTGCTTTTTCCCTGCGATGCATCGCTACTCGATAGCCGATTCGCGCCTAATTCCGATTTTTGAAGCAGCGGCCGATCGCCGCGCCGCCGTTTTCGTGCATTGCGGAGCATTCAGCATGGGCGTGCGAAAAAAGCTTGGCCTGCCGCCGCAATCCGATCTTCGCTATTCGAATCCCATCGATCTGCATCCGGTCGCGCAGCATTTCCCGCAGATCCGCTTCATCATTCCTCATTTCGGAGCCGGTTATCTCCGCGAAGCATTGATGCTCGCGGATCTTGTGCCGAATGTTTATCTGGATACATCCAGCAGCAATCGCTGGATCGCATACGATTCTTCGAATCTCGATCTGCGCACCGTCTTTCGCCGCGCTATCGACCTGATCGGACCCAAGCGGATTCTCTTCGGCACGGATTCGAGCTTTTTCCCTCGCGGCTGGAATACCGCTATTTTCGAGCAGCAGTCCAAAATCCTCTACGAGTTGGCTCTCGATGTCGACCAGGCGCGCCTGATCCTGCACGACAATCTCGTTAATCTGTTTTCGTAACATCTTGCCGGTTGCGAGAATAGGTCATGTCTTTCTCAGGCGCCAGTGTCCTTTCTTTCGAGAGCCGCCGCGCAGCGGAAATGGCCGAACTGATTCGCATCAACGGCGGTAATCCGTTCGTTGCCCCCGCCGTTGTTGAGGCTCCCTTGGAACATAATGAACAGGCGTTCGAATTCGCCGAGCGGCTGTTTGCCGGCGAATTCGAGATGATGATTTTTCTAACCGGTGTGGGTGCGCGGTTTCTCGATCGTGTGCTTGCCAGCCGTTTCCCGGAGGCCCAATTCCGCGAGTCCTTGCGCAAAATCGCGATTGTCGTTCGCGGTCCGAAGCCGAGCGCTGTGATGCGTGAGTGGAACGTTCCGGTCGCAGTTGTTGCGCCTGAGCCAAGCACCTGGCGTGAGATTCTGGCAGGAGTCGCAGGACGCCCCGAAAAGTCCCTCGCTGTTCAGGAATATGGCGAGCACAGCCAGAACCTGATCGAGGGTCTCGCGGCGCAAGGACGCCGCGTAACCGCCGTGCCCGTATATCAATGGCGATTCCCGGAGGACACTGCTCCACTACGCGAGTCGCTACGACGGCTGCTTGCGGGCGAAATCGATGTCACCCTGTTCACCACTTCCATACAGATTGAACATCTGCTGCAAATCGCGGAGCAAAGCGGTGAGGGAGGAGCTGCCATTGCGGCGTTAAAGAAAGTCTTCGTGGGTTCGATCGGGCCTACCTGCTCGGAAGCCCTCCGGCAGCACGGAATTATTCCTGCAATGGAACCGTCGCATCCGAAGATCGGACTGCTGGCACGGGAAGCCGCACAGGCGTACGAAGTGGGAAAAAACAAGCACCAGGTCTGAAACCCGCCTGCACCCTCGACGCGAGTGTCGAGGGTGCAGGCTCAACCCCGCGCTACGATAGCAACGGCTTCAGACACTCGTGCCTGAAGCCGTTCAGAAGACCTCGACCGCTTCCATTGCTTCGACAAGTCTTTCCCGCACGCGCACGACGTGTCCGACGACAAAAACGGCGGGATTCTCGGCAGCAACCCGTCCATTAGCGATTTCGCGAAGAGTCGTAATGACAACCCGCTGTTTCTCTGACGTCGCTCGTTCGACAAATGCCGCGGGTTCGTCGGACGCGCGGCCTGCATCGATGAGGGCCTGAGCAATGTAAGCACGGTTCTTGACGCCCATTAAGATCACGAGAGTGTCAATGTGGGCGTAATCGGCCCAATTTTGCGCAAGACCTTCTTTGCAGTGTCCGGTGATCACGGCGAAGCTTTGGGAGATCTCGCGATAGGTCAGCGGAATACCGGCAAGCCCCGGAGCCGAAATAGCCGATGTGACGCCGGGGACTAGTTCGATATCGATCCCGTTTTCGCGTGCAACCGCCCATTCTTCCGCGCCGCGGCCAAAGACCAGTGGGTCCCCGCCTTTCAAACGCACGACAATCTTGCCGGCCCGAGCGTGCTGCAGAAGCAGATCGAAAATCCGCCTTTGCACCCGCTGCTGTTCGCCTTCATGCTTGCCGACATAAATCAGCTCTGCATCGGGGTGGGCAAGCCTCAAAATCTCGGCGCTCACCAGACGGTCGTAAAGCACGACGTCGCAACCGGCCAGCACGCGTGCCGCTTTCACGGTGAGCAAATCCGGGTCACCCGGTCCTGCTCCGATGAGAAACACTTTTCCTCGACTGCCTTGCTGATTCATTTGGATCTGGGACTTCTACGGGTGGCTCATCTACCAGTTTGGGCCAGCGCGCCACGCTGGTCAAATGTGCTGGCGTCCGGACGTTTCACTCTCTCTCAAACGTATCGTGATAGGTTCTTGATACAAGGAGAGCTTTCATGAACATGAGCAGGCGTTTCCTACTGGCTGGCGCCGCCGGTATTCCCCTACTCGCCGAGAGCGCCGCCCCAACAACGCTAAAAGAGGGCGATATGGCGCCGGATTTCACGTTGCCTTCGACTCAAGGCGGCAACGTCCACCTGGCGGACTATCGCGGCAAGAACACAGTGGTTCTCGCGTTCTTCGTTGCGGCGTTCACCGGAGGCTGAACCAAGGAAATGCAAGCGTACCAGTTGGGTATCGCAAAATTTCAGAATTCCGGCGCAAAAGTCTTCGCCATTAGCACGGATAACACTCCTTCCTTGAAGGCTTTTGCAGAGCAACTCAGCCTCCCGTTTCCGCTTCTGAGCGATTTCGTCGATCGCAAAGTTTCGAAGGCCTACGGCGTTCTCCTGCCAAAATATGGCGTGGCTAACCGCGTCACTTTTGTGATCGATAAGGAGGGTAAGATCTCGTACACCGAATCGGGAGGAGATGCGATCAAGATTTTGGGAGCCGGCGATGCCTGCAGCCGGCTAGCCCATCGAAAGGCTTCGTAACGTCACCGGTAGGCCATCGGGTTCATTCCTGGTAAGGGCGGGGCCGTCCTCGCCCACCGAACGCTTCGAGCGGTGCATCCGGCCTCAGGAGTTCACTAACCGTCTCAAACGTGTAGCCTTCATCCCGCAAAGCGGGCACGATTTCGCGTATTGCGGCCAGCATTGAAGACACATCCGGCCTTACGCGAACGCCGCGCCCGTCGTGCAGGCAGACGATGCCGCCCGGCGACGCTCGCCGCAGCACCCGGTCTGAAATGCCGGCGGCCGGTAGCTTCCAGTCGTTCCCGATAACCGTCCATTGGACTTCGAGAAGGTCCAGCTTGCGCTCAACTCCGCGGAGGCCGATGGACCGGAGGCCGTAGGGTGGTCTGAGCACGACGGGCTCCGCTCCCGTTTCGGCGATGAGCAAATGCTGCGTGTCGGCGAATTCGCGACTGATCGATGCAGGCGACTTGAAGAGAAGGTGCGGGTGCGACCAGGTGTGGTTCCCCAGTTGATGGCCGGCCGCGACAACTTCGCGCGCAACAGACGGCAATCGACGGGCGTTCATGCCGCATTCGAAAAACGTGGCGGCTACTCCGTGCTTTTCCAGGTAATCGAGCAGTATGGGGGTAGATTCACTTGGACCGTCGTCGAATGTGAGCGCGATGGATTTGCGTGCGCCCGGTCCGCGATATACCGACTTCGATAGCAACTGCGAACCGCGGGCGGCAATACCGTATGCGGCGGCGGCAGCCAAGCTTCCTGCAATAGCGCCTGCGGCAACCAGCACCATGCCACTCAGCCTAGCATTTGCCGAAAATAGATACCCCTCGGAATTGCTACACTGGCGTCGGGCGGCAAGAGACGCTATGGATTTGACAACCCTCAGCTTTGCGATGGGGTCGGCGTGGCTCTCGGGAATCAATCTATATGCAACTGTGGCGACTCTTGGCTTACTCGAACGCTTTCATTTCGTTCGGCTTCCGGGCGACCTTAGTTACCTAAGCCACCCTTGGGTGATCGGCGCCGCGCTGGCCCTATTTGCGCTGGAATTTCTCGCAGATAAAGTTCCCGCCGTCGATTCGGTTTGGGACTTCATTCATACATTCATTCGTATTCCGGCCGGGGCGGTGCTGGCGGCCTCCGCATTCGCCCATTTCGATCCGAAAATCCGGTTGCTGGCGTTTCTGCTCGGCGGGACGCTGGCGCTGAGTTCGCACGGCGCCAAGGCGGCGACAAGGCTCGCCGCTAACACGTCGCCCGAGCCCTTTTCGAACATGGGCCTCAGCCTTATCGAAGATGTGATCGCCGTGGGCTTTTCGGTGCTGATGGCCAAACATCCGGTGATCGTCGCCACCCTTGCCGTCGTCGGGTTGATGATATCGGTTATCCTAATCCGCTTCATCTGGAGGGCGCTACGGCGGCTGTTCCGCCGTAGACCGGCAGAGGCGGCGGCATAACAGCAGCTTTGAACCCAACAAACAAATAGAGCATTACTCCACGGATGGGATCCGCTTCACCGCCCGCGCCAGGCGCTGCGACCAATCGGGCGCCTGAATCGAAGGCGCCTGGGTGAAACGCGCCTTCCGGATACCGCGCTGTGCATACGGTGTCCGCATAAACCACTCCCAGGTGTGGCCGTTTTGCAAGTTATCGATGCTGAGCAGGGAGATGCCAATATCGATGCCCACGACATCCGGATCTACCCAGAGCCCTCCCCCTTGCCATTGCGGATTAAAAGCATCCGCGAAACCGTACCGCCCGTAGGCGGTATCACCGTATTTCGCCAGCATTTCCCGAAGCACTGGCAGACAGATTTCAGGGGCCAGCATGAGAGAACCCGCCGAGGCGCACGGCACAATGGTTCCGTTGATGGGGCCTTCAATCGGCGGACCGCCCCATGCCAGGTAGCCGCCTGGGCTGTCGGATGCCGTGACGCCCCATAAGTTCGGGCCGAAATCCGAGAAGCGATGCCGCAAACTCAAGCAAAACGCCCGATGCGCGTAGGTGGCGTATACGGAATTTTGGAAGAAATCCATGCCTTGCGCGTCCCGTATTTGCCGAAAATCGATCCAGGCGTGCGAAAACTGATGTGTGAACAACGGGCCGCCGCTAATGAACGACCAATTGTCGTATCGGACCTGCGGCCGGCTCCAGGAATACCAGCTTCGGCCAGGAATCGGATGAGTTGCCGATCCCATCGCCAAAATGTAGAGAATTGACGCTTCGCTATAGCGGTCCCATCGATAGCGTAGGAAGCCTTCGCCCGGCCGGAAGCCGTGCCTCAACTGCAGCGTTTTGCCGTCCATCATCCAGCCGAAATCGACGCGATCGTAGATCTGCTTCGCTAAGACCGGAATTTCCGAATCGTTTGCGAAATATTGAGCGGCAATCAGCACTCCGCCGAGCAAAATCGCCGTGTCGATAGAGGAGAACTCCGAATTGAACCGGGGCTCGCCCGTTTCCGGATTCATGAAGTGCAGAAAGAACCCGTGGACGTGGGGCGCTTCTTTCCGTAAGAACCGCAGCAGTTTCAGCGTGCGTTCGCGCGCTTCCTCCGCCGAGATCCAGCCACGTTCGGCGCCGATACAGAACGCCGTCAGTCCAAAGCCTGTCGCGGCGATACTGGAAACCGGGTTCTTGGGAACAGTCCCATCCGCGCCGGCGCGGTCCAAAATCAGGCCGGTCGAGTCGTTGCTCTGTTCGACAAAGTAGCGGAACGAACGCCGCGCGTATTCGTTGAGGATAAACGTATCGTCTAGCTTCACGTCGTAATCGACGTGCGGCGAACGAGCCGAAGCGGTGGTGGCGAGCACACCCAGCCCCACAAGGGCGCACAGGAATTCCCGCCGGTCTTGTCCCGAGGTATTTTCAGGCACGGCCGTACAACTTCTAAAGTGAACTTTCCTCAATTATGTTGGATCACCCAACAAAACGTCCAGGATACTTGCACTTTTTTCTCCATTTTTCTGCCGAAGGGGCGCAATTTCACGGCGTGATAGCATCGCCTCATGCAGCTTGGCTTCGTCAGCGCGATTTTGCCCGACCTTTCCTTCGAAGAAGTGCTTGATTTTGCCGCCGCTAGCGACTTTTCCCGCGTGGAAGTGATGTGCTGGCCGAAAGGCAAGGCCGAACGCCGGTATGCCGGCGTCACCCACATCGACGTAACTTCGTTCACTAAGGACGATGCCGCCAAGGTGAATGAACTTACCGCGAAGAAGAAGGTTAAGATAAGCGGGCTCGGCTATTATCCAAATCCGCTAACGCCCGATACCGCCGAATCCGATGTCTACGTGGCGCACCTGAAGCACGTAATCCAGGCCGCCCAGTTGCTGGGGCTCGGCGTCGTCACCTCATTTATTGGCCGCGATTGGACGAAATCGGTGGATGACAACTGGCCACGTTTCCGCCAGGTCTGGCCGCCGATTATCAAGTTTGCCGAGGACCACGGCGTAAAGATCGCGATCGAGAACTGTCCGATGTTCTTCACAAAAGACGAGTGGCCCGGAGGCAAAAACCTGGCCCAGAGCCCGGCGGTCTGGCGTCGCATGTTCAACGAAATTCCCAGCATGTCTTTCGGCCTCAACTTCGATCCGTCGCATTTCGTCTGGCAGCAGATGGATTATCTACGCGCCATTCGCGAGTTCGCGCCGCGCATTTTCCACGCTCATGCCAAAGACGCACGGCTCGATCGGAACCGTCTGGATGAAGTCGGTATCCTGGCCCATCCGCTCGAATATCACACGCCGAAACTGCCGGGCCTGGGAGAAGTGGATTGGGGCAAGTATTTCTCGGTTCTCGGAGATTCGGGTTATAACGGTCCAGTATGTATTGAGGTAGAAGACCGGGCTTACGAGGGCTCGATCGAGAATCGTAAAGCATCGCTCATCCAGAGCGGCCGTTATTTACGGCAGTTCTGCGCGGAAACAGAATAGGCAGCGTGGCCGGCGAAGGCGCCGGACCTGTCCCTCAGACTCTATGAATCGACGGGATTTCGTTAAGACACTCGGCATTGCGAGCGCAGCAGCCGCGTCCGAACCTGGCGCTGTGGCGAATGGCGCGCCCCGGCAGGCAATCGTTCTGATGAACGATTCGATTCGGGCGGATATGCTGAATTGCTACCGGCATACCGGCCTGCATACCCCGAACCTGGACCGGCTAGCGGCGGGGGGAGTCCGATTCGAGCACGCGTACACCTGCCAGCCCGTTTGTACCCCAGCGCGGTCCGCGCTCTTCACCGGAACCTACCCGCATAGCAACGGAGCGTGGGGGAACAGCCTGCCGCTCGGGCAGACCGTACACACCGTCGGCCAGCGCCTTCACGACAAAGGCATTCACACTGCCTATATCGGCAAGTGGCACCTGGACGGCTCGGATTACTTCGGAACCGGCCGGCCAGCTCCGGGTTGGGACCCCAAATACTGGTACGACCAGCGCGACTACCTCTATGAGCTTTCGCCTGAGGATCGGGTGCGATCCCGGGAAACGGCCACGAACCGCGATCCTTCCCTGACAGCCGACTTTACCTTCGGACATCGCTGTTCGAATCGGGCGATCGATTTCCTCTCGAAACATGCGAACGAAGACTTCCTTCTTGTGCTTTCCTACGACGAGCCGCATGGTCCGTACCTTTGCCCGAGGCCGTATTCGGAGATGTACAAGGACTTCGTTTTCCCGGGCAGTCCGAACGTCAACGACACGCTTGCGGATAAGCCGGAAGAACAGCGTGTCTGGGCGGATGGCCGGCTCGATCGAGTGCAGCCGCCGATCAAAGATCCGGCGTTCTTCGGCTGCCTGACATTCATCGACAGCGAGATTGGCCGCGTTCTCGATGCGATTGACCAGCATGCCCCGAATGCGCTCGTGCTGTACACGGCGGATCACGGCGATTTCCTGGAATCGCACCGGCTGACGGGCAAGGGCCCGGCGATGTACGAAGAGATTACGCGTGTTCCGTTTCTGGCTCGCTGGCCCGGGCGCGCCCCCGCGAATGCCGTATGCACGCACCCCGTGTCGCATATTGACGTAACAGGCACTCTGATGGAGTTGTTCGGGTTCAATATACCCAAGAGCCTTGAAGGCGGCAGCATGCTGGCGACGATCAAAGACCCAAAGGTGAAACCGCGCGACGAAGTATTCATAGAGTTCGGCCGGTATGAAGTGGATCACGACGGCTTCGGCGGATTTCAACCGATTCGCTGCGTGTTCGACGGCCGCTACAAGCTTTCGATCCACCTGATGACGAGCGATGCGCTGTACGACCTCGAAAGCGATCCGGCCGAGATGAAGAATCTGATCGATTCTCCCGAACATGCGGCCAAACGCAACGAACTGCACGACCGGCTGCTCGATTGGATGAATCGGACTCGCGACCCGTTC
Source organism: Bryobacterales bacterium KBS 96 (assembly GCA_000381625.1). Lineage (GTDB taxonomy): Bacteria > Acidobacteriota > Terriglobia > Bryobacterales > Bryobacteraceae > KBS-96. Next base: position 365,311 of record KB906767.1, on the reverse strand, counting down.
CGCGGCTATTACTGGGGGCGCCGTGAATGGCGGCGCGATTTTCCGGTTTCCTGGGAGAACTCGGGCATGACTCGCCAGCGCGAAAACGACGGCTATGAGCCGCGCCAACTTGTCTATGAGACCGGATTAACAATGAAAGATGCGACACGACCGAAATAACGGCCCTGTGACAGGCGGAGATGTGCTGTGGCGTTGAGCCGCCGTGAGTGGCTGCTCGGAACGGCCGCCCTGGTTCCGGCATTCGGCCGGCAGCGCGAGGTCAATCCGTTTGAACCGCATTTTCTGGAGATTCTGAACGGCTATCTGGCCGCGTGTCGGAATACATCGCCGAGTTATGCCGTGTGCGATTTTCCGCACGGGACCATTTTGCCGGGAAGCGTGGCCGTATCCGGCAAAACCTACGATTCCGTTTCGCGCATGATGCCCGCGCTGAGCGCCTGGTGGGCAAGCGGACGCCGCCATCCGGACCTGACGCAGGTTCTGGTCGATACGTTCAGGCACGCGTTCGATCCGCAAAATCCGGATTACTGGGGTCCTTCTCCTGCCGACCACCAGCACCAGAAGCAGGTAGAGTCATCGCTGGTGGCGTGGTCGATTTTTCTGCTCGGCGATAAATTTCTTGGCCGCCTCAACTCTCGCGATCGAGCGAATATTCAAGCATGGTTGGCAAGCTGTACGCAGGTTCCGGTCCGGCACAATAACTGGGCATGGTTTACCGCGGTGAACCAGGCTTCACGGCTTGCGCTCTCTTCACGCTGGAACGAGTTCCAGCCCGACGTGAAGTGGATGGAAGAAGATGTGCGCTTTCTGGACACGCTGGCCAAAGGCGATGGGTGGTACAGCGATTCCACGGCCGAGCCTGTTTACGATTACTACAATTTCTGGGTCTTCGCCAGCCATTTTCTGTATTGGAATCGCATTGCGGGCGAGCGGTATCCACATTGGCGCGAGCGCTTTACCGTGCGGTTGCGCCAGTTCCTCGAAAGCACCCCATACTTTTTTGGCGCGAACGGCTCGCACGTCCTATTTGGCCGGTCGCTCATTTACCGTTGGGCCGTGGTCACCCCGCTAGTGTTGGCATATCTGCAGAAGCTCTGGCCTTATTCGCCAGGTCTGCTGCGGACGATTGTCGAGAAGAACATCAATTATCTCTGGGACATTGGGGCGTTCGACCAGGCGGACGGCAAATTGCTTGAAACGTTCACGCCGGAAGGATCGAAGTTCCTAAAGGAAACCTACGTTGACAATGGCCACCCGTATTGGGGCATGCAAGCCTATGCGCTCCTTCTCATCCCGCGAGACGATCCGTTCTGGACGGCCACTCCCGAACCACTCCCGGTCGAGCGCGGCGACTTCACGCGCCGGTTCGATCCTCTTGGCATGATGCTCACGGGAAATCGGCAATCCGGACAGGTGCGCTGGCTCGAATCGCACAACGTGAACCGTAGCATTCACTATCGCGACAAATATTCGAAATTCGTTTACTTATCTCATTTCCCGTTTAATCTGTCGGCGGAAGAAAACTCGTTTGTGCCTGATAATGCCGTGGTGATCCGTAACCGGGCGACTGGCCAATGTGCATATCGCGAGCGGGTGCTGCGTGGCGAATTTGACGGCAGCGCGATTACGACCACTTGGACCACGAAACTAGCGAATACTGAGTTTGAAATCGCGAGCCGCATCGAGGTTCAAGGCGACTTCGAACTTCGTGAGCATCGCGTGACCGCTCACGGACCGCTGGACGATATGGAGATCGTCGAAGGTTCCGCCCCGCTCGGCGGCGAGTACACGACCGCTTTGCCGTTACTACGAGCGGATTCGTTTGCGGTGGGCGCGTGGTCCGCCGATAAAGCGGACCGGCTGGATGTACTGAAAACCGATGGCCAAAATGTGACGAAGCGCCGGGCCGGCGTGATTACACTGACGAGAGCCATCGACAATACGCAAACAATGCTAAGCCACGTGTTTTACGCGAGTCCGCTTGCCGCCAGCGCATCCGATATCGAACGAAACGTGCGCCAGATGCTGCACGTGTAAACAACCCGTTAGCGTTCCGCTGCCGCGCGCTCGCCTGTTGTTTTGCCGCTGTCGCCATTACCGCTCCAGGTCCCGGTGAGTTTGCCGGCATCCAGCTTCAGATCGATATCGTAATCTTCGCCTTCATACGGCGCTTTCAGGTGGACCTTCTCGCCGATTACGGTGAAACCGTTCGCGGGCACTTCTCCCTGGTTCTCGGTATCGAGCGTGGCTACTAGTTTGCCATCGGCTTCCTTGATGTTCAGACTCCACGGAATCGGATCTCCGTCCGGGCTGAACGAGGTCATCTTCCATTTCCCGACCAGGTCCTGATCGCTCGCCTTGGATTGCGCCGACAGCGTGAAAGCAGCGAGAAGAAGCGCGGCAACAACGCTCAGCGTTCTGAACAACTTAGTTTTGAACATCGAAACGAACTCCTAAAGTATCGGTGGTTTTCTCATTGTCGCGACTCTGCGGAAGAAGTCAACAATTCAAAAACACGCCATTTTGCACCCACTGTGCAGTGGTGTGCTGAATTTCATTATGCTGAAGATATGTATCCCCTCCAAAAAGGACGTATTGCAAAACAGGCCCACGTCGGATTGCCCACGGGGACCTACGAAGAGGAGCACGGCCGTAAAGGCTTCTACGGTAAATCGGCTCATTTGTATCACGCCCATCCGCCCACAGGATGGGTGCGGTTCGAGGGCAGTCTTCGGCCGCACTGCTTCGACCTGAATTTGATCGAACCGGGTGATTTAAACGATCCGGAGGGCGCGCCGGCGGCGTTCCTCGGCAACGAAGATGTCGTGCTCAGCGTTTCGCGGCGTTCGGAGCCGATGCCGTTCTATTTCCGCAACTCCGATGGCGACGAACTCTATTTCGTTCACCGGGGCGAAGGCACAATCGAGACGGACTTCGGGCCAATGCAATTCACGCGAGGCGACTATATCAATATCCCCCGTTCCGTCACTTATCGGGTCGTACCCGGAACGACGGACAATTTCTTTCTCATCATTCAGTCGAAAGCGGAATTCGAACAGCCCGACAAAGGCCTGGTGGGGCAGCACGCCTTGTACGATCCGGCGGTGATTGTCACGCCCGAGCCACAGGCCAATCTCGACGACAACCGTGAGTGGGAAGTGCGAATCAAGACCGGAGACCAGTATTCAAAGGTGTTCTACCCCTGGAACCCGCTCGATGTCGTCGGCTGGAAAGGCGACCTCACGGTCTGGAAGATCAACATGCGCGATATCCGGCCAATCATGAGCCCGCGCGCGCATCTTCCGCCCAGCGCGCACACGACCTTTGTCACGCAGGGCGCGGTGGTCTGCAGCTTCTTGCCACGTCCTCTCGAGGAGGATCCCGAGGCTCTGCGCGTGCCATTCTTTCACCGCAATACGGACTATGACGAGTTCCTCTTCTACCATGACGGCGATTTCTTCAGTAAAGACAACATCAAGCCCGGCATGGCGACGCTGCATCCGCGCGGCATCCATCACGGCCCGCACCCGAAAGCGCTGGCCAACCAAGGCAAGAAGACGCATACCGATGAATCGGCCGTGATGTTGGACGGCTTAAATCCCATTCATATTCTGCCTGCCGGCGACCGCGTGGAATGGAAGGACTACTGGGCCAGTTGGGGCGCCGGATCAACCAAGAAACCGGAACCCGTAGGCGCAAAGTAATGGGTATTCCTGGTCGGCTCCGAGGAGCGATCGTTTACAAATTGAGGAGCGATCTTTTACAAATTGAGGTGAAAGGTCGTCAATAGGCCCTCATCTACAAATTGTCGGCGAGCGCTGTCGTTCCACGGCCGATTGCATTGGCTTCGGATATGGATACAGACTGGCTCGTGTTTGGTACAGGGAGACGAAGAGTGCCGTTTGTATGGGAGCCGTCGCAAGAGGCGATTGAGGAGACAAACGTATGGCGCTTTATGCAGCGTCTGCGCTTCGATAACCGTCTCGATTTCCTGAATTTTTCCGTCGAGCACCCGGAAGCGTTCTGGGGCGAATTGGAAAAGGCAATTGGCGTGGAGTGGTTCGCGCCCTACTCGAGGGTAATCGATTATTCGAATGGCCCTGAATGGACGAAATGGTTCACCGGTGGACGGCTCAACGTCGCTCACAACTGTCTGGACCGGTATGCCGGCTCGAACCGCCTGGCCTGTATCTGGCAAAACGAAGATGGGGAACGGCGTGAGATTACGTTTTCTGACTTGGCTCGTAGGGCAAACCAGCTTGCTCGCTATCTGGCCGGCGTTGGCATTCAGATTGGCGATCGCGTCGCGCTCTGCGCTCCGATGGACCCCGAGATTTTGACGGTGATTTATGGCTGTTTGAAGATCGGGGCCGTGCCCGTGCCGATCTTTTCAGGCTTCGGGCCCGCGGCCATTGCTTCGCGGCTCCAGGATTCAGGAGCCAGGCTGGTCTTCACCGCGCGAACTCTTCGAAGGCGCGGTAAGGAATTGCCGCTGCGCGCAAAAGTGGAAGAGGCATTAGAGAGCTCCAACTCCGTCAAGGCCATTGTCGAGCTGCGCGAGATTTCCAAACTCATCGGCGGACAGCCGGAGACGCCGCTCACAATCGAGATGGCATCCAGCGATCTTGCACTGCTACTGTACACATCCGGCACCACAGGCCAGCCGAAGGGATGTGTTCACACGCATGCCGGCGCGCTGCTCCAGACCGCGAAGGAGATATATCTGGCGTTCGACCGCAAGCCTTTCGACCGGTTCTTTTGGTTGAGCGATATCGGCTGGATGATGGGCGTCTGGGCCATTTTCGGCAATCACCATTTCGGCGGGACGATTTTTATGTACGATGGCGCGGTCGATTATCCACGCCCGGATCGGCTCTGGCAAATTCTGGATCAGGAGCAAATTACAACCTTCGGTGTTTCGCCCACCGCCATCCGTATGCTCATGTGCGGCAGCCACCCTGAAGATTATGCCGGCGACGCCCTGCGACTGTTGGGATCGACGGGCGAACCCTGGGATGAGACATCCTGGATGTGGTTCTTCAAGCATGTGGGAAAAGAGCGCTGCCCCATCATCAATATCTCGGGAGGAACGGAGATTCTTGGATGCTTTTTGTTTCCCCTGCCAATACAGCCTCTGAAGCCCTGCACGTTGGGAGGGCCGGCCCCAGGCATGGCCACTGAGGTTGTGGATGAAGCCGGACGCCCCGTGCGAGGCAAAAAAGGCTATCTCGTTTGCACCAGGCCGAGTCCTTCGATGACAACCGGCATTTGGGGCGATCCGGCTCGCTATCTAGAAACCTATTGGTCTCGTTTTCCTGGATGGTGGTATCACGGCGATTGGGCCAGCGTGGATGACGACGGTTACTGGTTTCTGCACGGCCGCGCGGATGAATCGATGAACGTGTCGGGACGCAAAGTCGGACCGGCTGAATTGGAAGAGATCCTATGCATGCATCCAGCAGTGTCCGAGGCGGCCGTGATCGGCGTACCCGATGAACTGAAGGGAGAAGAAATCGTCGCCTTTATTGTGCTCAAGCGAGCCGGGACGAGCGAAAGGATCTCTCCGAACGTCTTTACTGAACATCTGATAAAGCAAATGGGCGCCGCTTTCCGCCCCAAAAGAGTGCACATTGTGGCGGAAGTGCCAAAGACGCAGAGCGGGAAAATTGTGCGGCGATTGATCCGCGAACGATATCTTGGGCGCGACCTAGGCGACGTATCGTCTCTTGCCGATGCGTCCGTATTGGATGCGTTCGCAAATTTAGCGGCGGAAGCGCCCTAGCTGTAAATCGCGTTACGCGAAGTCATGGCGATCTTGTGGAAGAAATGGAACGAAAGCAAAAACCATCGGCGGCGCCGTGGGTGCCGGAGACCAGGAATTTGAACCGGCTTCGCGAAGCTTCGAAAAATTGCGAAGGATGCGGTCTCTACCAAAATGCCACGCGGACGGTGTTTGGGGAAGGCGGCAGGAATGCGCGCGTGATTCTCGTGGGCGAGCAACCGGGTGACGAAGAAGATATACAGGGACGGCCATTCGTAGGACCGGCGGGGAAGCTATTGAATCGGGCGCTGGAGGCGGCTGCCGTGGACCGCTCTGAACTATACGTCACCAATGCCGTCAAGCATTTCAAGTTTGAGCCGCGAGGCAAGCGGCGCATCCATGCCAAACCGAATGTTGCGGAAATATCGGCGTGCCGTCCGTGGCTCGAGGCCGAAGTTGCGGCGGTAAAACCACAACTGATCGTAGCCATGGGATCTACCGCCGCTCGCTCGGTAATGGGTCGCGAAACCCGTGTGATGACTGAGCGCGGGCATTTCCTTCCGCACGACCGGGCCGAATCCGCCCTAATCACGGTTCATCCTTCCGCGCTGCTTCGCATTCCGGAGCACGATCGGAGAGAGGCCGAGTGGGGGCTTTTCGTGCGCGATCTCGGAATGATCAACGAGTGGTTGAAGAAACATCCGATCGGCTGAAGACGGCGCGGAACTTCCAAAACACGTCGTTTCTCAAGGACGTTGGCTCGTGTGCAGTACTGTTCGTTGCTTTTGTCATTGGGCATCCCGCAGGCAGCGTGTTCCCCAGCGCCTTTCTCGTTGCCCTTGCTGCCGTTGCGCGGCTTAGAATCGAACCTTTCAGGATCACACGCGGCCAGGGCATTCCCGGCCCCTACACGCAATTGCTGTCTGTTGTAAGGGAGAGGCATGCCTCGACCGCTTTCGGCATTGGGTGTATACAGTGGATAGATCCGAGGTCAAATGATCCATCTTAAGCGCGCGTACGACCCGGCCGAACCCTCCGACGGCACGCGGTTCCTTATCGAGCGGTTGTGGCCCAGGGGCGTCAAGAAAACGTCTCTCCCCATTGAAGCCTGGCTCAAAGATGCAGGCCCGAGCACGGAGCTAAGGAAGTGGTTCAGTCACGATCCCGCCAAATGGGATGAGTTCCAGAAGCGCTACTTTGACGAGCTAATGGCGAATCCGGATGCCTGGGAACCCATTCTACAGGCGGCACGGCACGGGGCGGTGACACTAATCTACAGTTCACATGACACGGAACATAACAATGCAGTGGCCTTACAGGAATTCCTGAACAAGCGCCTCCGAAAAGGATCGTCACACAAATAGCAGTTAGTGAAGAATATTATTGCCAGTTGAACGCCGCCGCTGGCCGGAACACTTGTCCCATGGCCTGCTCCACCGCATCCGCTTGCATAAACCAGTTCCACACTCGCCCGCTCCGCAGGTTCTCGGCACTGAGCAATGTAATTCCCAGATCGATTCCCAGGACATCGGGAGACACCCACCGCGTTTGCGGATTAAAAGAATCCGCGAAACCGTAACGCCCGTAGATCGCGTTTGCAAAATTCTCGTGCATGAACCGCAGCGCCGGCAGACAAATATCCGGCGTGAACATCAGCGAACCGCCGGCCGCGCACGGCACAATGCTTCCGTCGAAATAGCGTCGTAACATGGCCCGGCCCCATGTGACGTACCCGATATCGCTGTCCGACGGCGTAATTCCCCACAGGTTTTCCGAAAAACTCGGATACAGGCTGCGGAGGCTCAGGCAGAACGCCCGGTGCGCCCGTGTGGCTATCGCCGAATTATGAAAGTAATCGATTTCAAACGGGGGCCCATCTCTAAGATTCTGAAGATGCAACCACGCCTGCGGAAACTGCTGTGTGAAGATAGCGCCTCGCCCGATATACGCATAATTCTGAAACGCAATTGGATCTCTGTGGAACCGGTACCATGTCGACGCCGGCAGCGGGTGCGTAGGAGAGCCGAGAGCGAGAAGATTCAGGATTACATTTTCGCGATATGCAACCCAGGCGCTTCGCAGAAATCCGGTTTCCGGCTTCCAGCCCATTCGCAAGCATTGTGTAACTGGATCGAGCATCCATTGAAAATTCACGCGCTCGTAGATCGTCTGCGCCAGCCTCGGGATTTCCGGATCGAATCCGAAGCATTCTTGTGCGGTCAGAATACCCGCCAGCAATAACGCCGTATCGATGGACGACAGTTCGCAACCCCAGGCGCGCTCCCCGGTATCGCGATCGACAAAGTGATAAAACCAGCCGAAGCGTTGCGGCTGTTCGTACGCAAAATGCCGTAGCGTAGTGCGCACTCGTTCGCGCAGTTCATTCGGATTCTTCCAACGCCGCTCGAACGCAATACACAGAGCCGTCAACCCGAAGCCGGTCGAGGCCATGCTCGCCACGTTACGAGAGCGGCTCTTACGCCGGCCGCCGTCCGACTGCGCCCGGTCTAGAACGAGTCCGGTATTCGCATCGGCCTGTTCCCAGAAATAAAGGAAGGCTCGCCGCGAGAGATCCTCGAGAAACGTATGATCGGAAGGTGTCAGCTCATACGCGCCCATTGCGCAGGCTGGAATGGCGACGGCCGACTTCAGAAATGCCCGCCGGGACAGCGTTTTCATTTCATTGCGCGTCCTTCAATTTCATCGATCCGGTTGTCGCATTCACCGAATAAAGCCGGCAATTTGTCGTCGTCTCCTTGAATCGAAACCTCGGGTGGAAAAACAGCGCCGCTCGTGCGTTGCCCGTGCCTTCGACCAGGTTTGTAATCCAAACGCCATCTGGTTGCCGCTCTTGCAGAAGATGGAATTCAAATCCCTTATGGACGTTCGCAAACAACCCACCCGCGATCTTCACATCGCGATCCGTTCTGACATGTAGCTCGACCACCTCGCCGCTCTTTTCATCGATCCAGATTCGGCCGACCAGAGCTTTGACGAATCGCTCCTGGAGGCTGTGAGGGTGAAAGCTTGGATCGCCCGACAACTCGTAAACTACGGTGCTTCTGCCGTTGCGCCACTCGCGACGACCGTTCGTATATCGAAGTGCGCGCAGGACCATTTCGAATTCCTTCTCCGATTCCTCTTCGGCTTTCCGCACCTGTTTCGGATCGCTGTACTTTTTAATTTCTTTCGCCACTCGATCCTGTTCCTTCTTCTCGGCAGAGGCGCTGAGGAGCTTTCCATCCTTTTTCAGCAAATGATCAATTTGCTGCCCGTTGACGTAAAAGCTTTCCGAAGCTTTCGATTGACGGTGTTCAAGACCGCCATCGGCACGTAGCTTGTCGAGTTGCTCTTGAACGTAGCAGGAATAGCGCTCCCTCTCAGCGGCAGATGCCCTTTCGGTGGCGATCACTCGCTGTTTCAGTTGCTCTGGCTCGGGCAACGGGTCGCTCGCGTTCGGAATTTTCGCATGGACGTGAACACAAAACACGATTAGGAGGACGTAAAAAAAGCCTCGATTCATTCCCAGTCCAAATTGTATGGAACGGCAATACAAAGCCGCAAATTCAAAACTTCAGGGTGTGGTCTTCTACACTGGGATTCGGGAATTGCGTTTCCGATGAGAATCGTTCAGGTATTCTCTTTGCTTCTGACGATCGCCGCCGGCGCGGCACAGTCCGCGATGGCGCCATCAACGTTGGTGGTCCACGGCGAAGCCACCGTGGCGGTCGCGCCCGACGTTGCTCAGATCGATATCGGGGTGACAACCCAGGCGGCGTCGTCCGATGCGGCTACCGAGCTAAACGAGAAGCGCACGGCGGAATTGGTGCGCCAATTGAAAACCGTTCTTCGTTCGACGAACGTCAAGACCATCAATTTTTCGGTGAATCCCAATTACCGGTATCCGAAAGAAGGCGGTCCACCTGCAATTACCGGTTATACGGCGACGAACACCGTGCGCCTGGAACTCGCGGATCTTTCCCTGCTGCGAAAACTAATCGAGCTTGCGACCCGATCCGGCGCCACCAGCATCAACCGGCTCCAATTCGCGCTCCGCAACGAAAACGCCGCACGCGGGCAAGCGTTATCGGAGGCGGCGGACCAGGCTCGCTCCAGCGCGCAGGCGCTGGCTGCCTCTCTCCAATTGAAATTGGGTAGAGTCGTGCATGTTGAAGAGGTACAGCCGGTCATCATCTCGCCGGCGCGTGAAATCGAAATCTCCTCTCTGAAAGACGAATCGAACACTTCGGTTTCCCTCTCGCCGGGAAATATCCAGATACACGCGAGCATCAACGTCACTTATGAAACCTCGGAACGCTGAGCAGGAACCAGCGAGCCATGGGCGCTTCCTGGAGAGCACGCTTCAGGACTTGCGGTTCGCGCTGCGCGCACTGAGCAAAACTCCGGGTTTCGCCATTGCCGCTGTACTCACGCTGGCGCTTGGCATTGGAGCCACGACGGCTATCTTCACTGTGGTGAACGCAGCGTTTCTGCGTCCACTTCCCTTTCACGCGTCCGACCGGCTTGTCTGGGCGACGGAATTCTATCCGAAGTTCAACCGTCCGATGGTTTTCGTTCCCGAGTATCTGGCGTGGCGCCGGCGTAACGCTTCGTTTGAACAGTTGGAAGCGGCTGGAATGACCATTGGCGTGAATCTCTCCGCAGCGAATCACTCCGCGCAAAGGATACAGGCAGGGCATGTGACGCCGGGCTTTTTTACGATGCTGCAGGCGCGTCCCGAGCTAGGCCGGTCCTTTCTATCCGATGAAGATCAACCCGGCCACAATGGCGTTGCGGTGGCCAGCGATGCACTGTGGCGCAGCTATTTCCATGCCGATTCGCAGGTCCTCGGCCGAGAGATTCTGATTAACGGCAAATCCGCCACAGTAGTTGGCGTGATGCCTCGGGTATTTCTCGATCCGAATGGGGCGGACACGGACATCTGGATGCCGGACGCGATCGACCCCGCTCACGCGGCGCCCGCGCGAGGCATGAGCCTTGTGTCCGTGATTGGCCGCTTGAAGCCGGGAATGAGCGCGCAACAGGCAGCGGCGGATCTGAATACGATTGCGCGGTCCATGGATGGGCAATATCCGCAACCCTGGTCTTCGTATCATGCGGCGGCGAAGGCGCGCGTGGTTTCGCTCCAGAGCCATCTGACCAGCTCTTCGCAAACCGCTCTTCTGGTCTTGATGGGCGCGGTCGCGTTCATTCTGGTGATCGTATGCGCCAATGTCGCGAGCCTCTTTCTCGCTCGCGCGGTAGCACGGGACAAGGAGATCGCGATACGGGCGGCGATCGGCGCGTCCCGTTTCCGTTTAGTTCGGCTGCTGCTGAGTGAGAGCGCGCTGCTAGGCGGCATGGGCGCGGTCCTCGGCTTTATCATTGCCTGCTTCGCGAGTTCCGCTTTTCAGTTTCTTTTGCCGGATGTGCTGCAAGGCCAAGTGGCCCTCGATTGGCGCGTACTGGCGTTCGGAATTTTATGTGCGGCGGCAACCATCGTGTTGTTCGGTCTGGCTCCCGCGATTGCGGGCTCCAAGCTCGATCTAAGCAGCTCGCTGAAAGATGCAGGACCATTCCAGGGACGGCGCTGGCGCAGTTGGAACGCGCGCTCCGCTCTGGCCGTTGCACAGCTTGCGTTATCGGTCGTCCTGCTGGTTGGCGCGGGTCTTCTGATTCGAAGCTTCGTATTTCTCCTTGGTGTCAATCCGGGTTTCGATCCACACAACGTGCTGCTCGGCGACGTCTCTCTTGCGCCGCTCGAATTGTATTCGCAGCCGCGGCAAATCGATTTCTTCGATCGGTTACTCAGCAAGGCCGAAAAACTGCCTGGAGTTGAGTCGATAGGATTATCCAGTTCCACGCCTCTTGTTCCGTTCAACGAAATCGGCAGTGGACTGCAGCCCGATGGCGGTCCCCAGTCAAGCGAGCCCGTAGTCTTCACTTCCACGAGCGCCGATTATTTCCGCGCGCTGCATATTCCACTACTCGCAGGCCGTTTCTTCAATGATGACCGCGACCGGACCGGAACGCCACGAGTGGCGATCATCAATCAATCGCTAGCGCGAGCCTTATTCAAAGACCGCGATCCCGTGGGCCACCGAATCAAAACCGGAGACGAAAGCGATGCATGGGTCACGGTTGTCGGCGTCGTCGCGGATATCCGGCACCGCTCACTGGATAGCAGAATTTGGGCGGAGCTCTTCCGGCCTTACACCCAGGTTCCCAGTTTCTGGATGAGTGTCGTGATCCGTACTTCCGGCGATCCACTGGCGTTAGCTCCAGCCCTGAGGAAAGCTGTACAAAGTATCGATCGGAATCAGCCGGTGTTTAATGTTGAGTCGCTGGACCAACGCATGTCGTCGTCGCTCGGGGAGCGCCGTCAAAGGGCCTATCTGCTCGGAGCTTTTGCGTTTGTTGCTCTGTTGATTGCCTTGATCGGCGTTTACGGCGTAATGGCTTATTCGGTGACGCGCCGCACTCGCGAAATCGGCGTGCGGCTGGCCCTTGGCGCGGAGAAACAGGCAGTGCTGCGCATGATCCTTGGTCAGGCATCGCGAATGGCGCTGACCGGCGTTGTATTGGGATTGATGGCGGCGGTGGCGCTCACTCGCGTGCTGTCGAGTTTTCTCTACGGCGTGACCGCGACCGATATTCCTACGTTTGCCGCCGCGTGCGGGTTACTGATGGCGGCGGTCTGCCTTGCCAGTCTGGTTCCGGCGCGGCGCGCAGCCAAGGTAGACCCGATTGTGGCATTGAGGCACGAGTAGGCGTTGTGTCACTCGCGTTTATGTGGGGCAGCCCCTTGGGCTGCGGTGGCCTCCCAGGCCGCCCCTGGTTTTGACACACAGAGATGGCGGCCTACGAGGCCGCCGCAGGTCGAGGACCTGCCCCACTAGATCTTTCTATGTCTTCCCTGCTCCAATTTTGCTCAGGATGCGGTCGTTAATCCAATGCTCGTCCCACCACTCAATCGGATTAATTTGAATTCCGTCGACCTGCATCGAAAAATGTAAATGATCGCCGCCGGCCATGCCGGTCTGGCCACTCAGACCCATTTGTTGCGATTTCTTGATCATATCGCCAGGCTTCACGTCGATGCGGCTCATGTGACCATAAATGGTCTGTAAACCGTAGCCGTGATCGAGCACGATGCAGTTTCCGTAAATGCCGAGCCTGTCGGCCCAGATGACCTTGCCGCCGTTGGCCGCAAGGATGGGCATGTGTTGCGTGCTTGCAAGATCGAATCCAAGGTGTACCTCTTCATCCACTTTCTTGCCGTTATACATATAACTGCGCCGGTCCGCGAAGTAAGATTCGGTCTTTGTGGGAGGCCGGACGAACGGGCCACTCCAGAGCCGTTCGTGCGCGGTCTTCAGGCGCATATCGTAAAGCTGCTTCGAGTTTTGCTTCCGCAGTTCGCGGTTGCAATAGAGATATCGCTGGAGCAGGTCGCCCGGAATCTTGCCGTCCGGATCGATATCGCTCACGATCTTCTGCATCAGACGATCTGTCAAGGTAATCGTGCTTTCGTGGAATCTCTTCGGAAAGATTTTGGTCCAGAACGTGGCGGTCGCACGATCGCCCGCGGCGTTTTGCGCAAATACAACAGGCTCGGCGCCACTTGAGAGATCCCACGGATAGGGGAAGAGCGAGAATCGGTGATTGCTGTTATCCGGTTGGCCCGGCATAGCATAACTGGTAATCGTGTACGGGCCAACCTTGACGCCAGCCTGCGACCAAAGGCCGCTGATATCGAATGTGACAAGCTCCGAACCGCCCTGATTGATGTAGTGTTGCAGGCCATCGGCGGTGACGGAGGGTTTATGCAGAACAACCTGAACGGTGTACGCCTTGCGGGTCTGGCCGCCGCGCAGATCGTTCGATTTCGCTTCGAGGATCACTTGCGCCTGGCCTTCCTTTAAGAAGTCAGCTTTCTTGTTCCCGATGTCAAAGGAGTACGTACGCGCGGCCTGCTTCGACTTACTATCATTTTCGAAAACAATTTTGCTTTGTCCGTTCTGTTCGACGACGGCGCGGAACTGTTTGACGCCATTTGGGCCGCGAGCGGCCACTGTGACTGGCGTAGAGACTCCGATAAAGGCAATCGGGTCGGGCTGCGGTTCGAGGGTAACGGTCTTACCGAGAAACCAGACCACCAAAAAAGCAAGAACAACCAGTGCGACAACAATGGCAAGCAGACGTTTCAGCATCAAAATCTCAACTTATGTTTTTATGACCCGGCGTCCCTCGATGCGGTAATTGCCCGTTAGAACCCAGGCAATGGCTTCCGAGTAGATCCGGTGCTCTTCAACGAGAATGCGCGCGGAAAGCGTTTCCGGCGTGTCGTCGTCCAAAACAGGAACGGCGGCCTGCATGAGAATGGGACCGCTATCAAGGTCCTCATCCACAAAATGAACGGTGCATCCGGCGATTTTCACACCGTGTATCCATGCCTGATATTGCGCATCGAGACCCGGAAAAGCCGGCAGCAGCGACGGGTGAATGTTCAGAATGCGATTGCGGAATTGGTGGACAAAATGGCCGCTGAGCAGGCGCATGTATCCGGCAAGGCAGACAAAATCGACGGCGTGCTCGCGCAGGAGATCCGCCACCTGGCGGTCGTATTCGTCGCGGTCGATACCCTTCGATTCGAGAGTCCCGCAGGCAAAGCCGAGTTCGCGGGCCCGCGCAAGCCCGGCGGCGTTGGCGCGATTCGAAAAAACGAAGCCAATTTCGCAATCGAGCTTGCCGCTGAGTACGTTAGCGGCGATAGCTTCGAAGTTTGAGCCGCGGCCGGAGAGAAGGATGCCCAGATTGGGTTTCAACGGGAGCCTCGGAGACGAAAGCGGCGAGATGAAACAGCGGGCAGTGAACTGCCCGCCGGCACGATGAATCGTGCGCCACAGTACAAGTATCTGCGCCACGTGGAGGTCATAGATAAGCCACCCGGGGCTGCTTGCGGCCTGTGTATGCGACGACATGGCCGATTTCGTAGCAGGGCTGTTTGAGCTTCTTCAAAATTTGCGATACGAACCCAATTTTCTTTGCCGGCACGATCAAAACCATGCCGACTCCTAAGTTGAACGTACGGCGGTAATCGTCGTCGGGCATTTGGCCGATATCTTTCAGCAATTCGAAAATTGGCTGCGAGGGCCATGCTTTCGGATCGATTTCGACACCACAATTGGGCGGCAGAACGCGCGGAATATTGTCCGTAAGCCCGCCTCCGGTGATATGGGCGGCGGCTTTCAGAAGTTTGGCTTCGTGCAGCGCCTGAATCGGTTTCAGATACGACCGATGCACTTTCAGGAGTTCATCGGCGACAGACGATGCCAACTCGGGCACCCGGCTTTCGGGTTGATAGCCCGCCACTTCAAAAAGCAGCTTCCGGGCAAGCGAGTACCCGTTCGTGTGCATGCCCTGAGAGGGCAACCCGAGGAGCAGATCCCCCGCGGCGACGGTTTCGCCGGTCAGCATTTTCTTGCGTTCGACGGCGCCGACGATGAATCCGGCCAGATCGTATTCGCCGGGCGCGTACATACCGGGCATCTCCGCCGTCTCTCCGCCGATGAGCGCACATCCGTTGTTTTTGCACCCTCTTGCGAGACCGGAGACGACGCTGCCGCAAACCCCGGCATCGAGCTTACCAACCGCGAAATAGTCGAGGAAAAAGAGGGGCCGGGCGCCTTGAACGGCGATATCGTTGACGCAGTGATTCACGAGGTCCTCGCCGATGGTGTCGTGCCGGCCCGTCGCAAAAGCGATCTTCAGCTTCGTGCCGACGCCATCGGCTGAACTGACCAGCACGGGATTGCGCCAGCCTTTCAAAGAATAGCCGGCCCCGAAACTCCCAATGGAGGTCAGGACGCCTGCAGTGAGGGTCTTGGCGGCATGTTTCTTAATGAGTGAAACGGCACGGTCTGCCTCGTCGATATTCACACCGGCATCGCGGTAACGAATTTGTTTCGCCAAACAACTCAGTGTAACGGACTAGAGGCTTATTGGAAATTTTTGAAATAGGGCGGACCGAAGAAAGGCCCGCCCTTCCGCCATTACCGCTGCGGAAACGTGTGGTCAGGATTGTAACCCGCTCCCGGATCCTGGTCGAACTCCGCAGCCCCGGCTTTGGTAGAGCCCAGTTTCGGAGCGCCAGCCGGCTTCGGCATTACCGCTTGCAAGGTTGCCTGATGTAGCTCCATCACGTCCTTCAGTTTGCCGGCCGTGAAAGAGTTCTGACGATTTTTACTTGTCATGCCCAGACGGTAGCATCGGGCCGAGCGGATCGGGTCTCTGGACGCCGCCCGCGCGCGGCTACCACGCTGAGGTAAATATCTGGCAATTGGAGCTTTGCGGCGGGCATGTGGCAAAATCAAGAAGTTTTCGAAAAGCTGTGACTGGAATCTGCTCCAAATGAAAAGAGCACTGGCGGTGGCCGTGGCTGGACTTGTCTGCGCAGTTTGCGTAAGAGCGGCGGCGCCCTCGGCCATCGCCATCAAGGATGCGCGCATTGTCCCGGTGAGCGGTCCCGATCTGCCTAGGGGAACCGTGCTGCTGCGGAACGGCCTCATCGAAGATGTAGGGCCCGACCTTACAATACCGGCGGACGCATGGGTCATCGACGGAGCGGGGTTAACAGTCTATCCGGGTTTCATCGATGGTTTGAGCACATGGGGCGTTTCTCCGCCGCCACGGCCGGAGCCGGCGGCTGGTTCAAACGCCGCTTCCCCGCCTCGCGCCCAGGGTCCGGAGGACCGGCCGGAAGACGACGCATTTGAGCGCGCGGCGGACCTGATGAATCCGAGCGACAGCCGATTGCAAATGGCTCGGGACGCCGGCTTCACGACGGCCGCGGCTTTTCCGGAGCGTGGCATCTTTGGCGGCGAGGGCGCCATCGTCGATCTGGCGGGCGCGCGAGGCCGCGACATGGTTGTGGCAAGCCCTATCGGTCAATACATTGCGCTGCGAACCCGCGGCTTCGCCGCCGGATTTCCGAACTCGTTGATGGGCGTAATTGCGTATGTCCGCCAGACATATCTGGATCTCGACTGGTATAAACGGGCGAACGTAGTGTACGCAGCGCATGTCAGCGGCAACAAGCGGCCAGGATACGATCACTATCTGGAAGCGCTTGGGAATTCGCCGCGCGTTCTTTTGCCCGCGACCGAGGCGCAGCAAATAGACCGGATGCTTTCTTTTGGCGTGGAGTTGAAACAGCCGTTCATCATCTACGGGCTGCACGAAGCGTACCGCCGGATTGACGAACTGAGCCGATCGAAGACTCCAGTGTTTGTCAGCCTGAAATGGCCGGCCGCGCCGAAAGACGGCGACCCGGCGAACGTGCCGGATTATCGAACTCTGGTCATGCGGGACCAGGCTCCGGGTGTTCCGGGCTTGCTTGCAAGGGCGGGAGTTTCGTTTGGGTTCTACGATGACGGCGTGGACAAAACCGCTGACTTGAAGAAGGCCGTGCGGAAGGCAATTGACGCCGGCCTGGCACAGGCCGATGCGATCCGGGCGCTCACGTTGAACGTGGCTGAGATATATGGCGTCGCGGACCGCATGGGTTCGATTGAGAAGGGCAAGATCGCCAATCTCGTGGTGACCCGGGGAGACGCCTTCGCGGATAAAACAAAGATCGAGTATGTGTTCGTCGATGGACAGCAGTTCAAGCCATCGGAAGACGAGCCGGCGAAAGCGGCAGGGGACACGGCTGCTTTACGGACGACTGGTGCGCCTCCGGCGCTTGGCCCGCAGTATCCCGCAGTTCGCGCGATGTCAGACCACGGCGTCGAGACGAGTGTCTGTGCCATCAGGGCGTGCGAATAGATGCGAATCGCTATTTTTTTTCTAATCACTTTCGCCATCGCCAGAGCGCGCGCGGAAACGTTCCTCATCAAAAATGCAACGGTAATGACCGTTTCGAAAGGCAAGATCGAGAACGGCAGCGTCCTGGTCGAGAACGGAAAAATTGCAGCAGTCGGGCATGACATCACCGCTCCGGCTCACGGGACCGTAATCGACGCCACCGGCATGTTTCTGACGCCTGGGCTGATCGACTGCCACTCGCATACGGCGATTGAAGGCAATGTGAACGAAGGCAGCGTGTCGGATGCGGCAATGGTGAACGTCAAAGATGTCATCAATCCATACGACGTCAACATTTACCGGGCGCTGGCCGGCGGCCTGACGGTTTCGAATGTGCTTCACGGCAGCGCAAATGCTATCGGCGGTCAGACAGTGGTTATCAAATTACGCTGGGGCAAAGATGCCGAAGGCATGCTGTTTGCGGGCGCGGTTCCCGGCATCAAGTTCGCGCTTGGCGAAAACCCCAAGCGCCAGGGTTATCCGCGCACTATCTTCAGCGGCCCGAACGCACGCGAGCGGCGCTATCCGGGAACGCGGCTCGGCGTGGAAGATGTCATCCGCGAGGATTTCACAAAGGCTAAAATCTACCAGCAGGAGTGGGCGGAATACAACGCGCGTATCGCTCGTGGCGAGAACCCAATTCCCCCACGGCGCGACTTGCAACTCGAACCACTGGTGGAAGTATTGGAGGGCAAGCGCTACTTGCATTGCCACAGCTACCGCAGCGATGAGCTTTTGATGCTGATGAAGCTATCGGACGAGATCGGCTTCAAAATCCGGACATTTCAGCATGCGCTCGAAGCATACAAAGTCGCCAAAGAGATTGCAGCGCGTCACATTGGCGTTTCGACGTTCAGCGACTGGTGGTCTTACAAGATCGAAGTCGTGGACGCGATTCCCTACAATGCAGCGATCTGTGTAAGGAAAGGCATCGTAACTTCCCTGAATTCGGATTCCGACGAATTACAGCGACACCTGAACTACGAAGCCGCAAAGACCATGCGTTACGGCGGGTTAACGGAAGAAGAAGCGCTTTCACTTGTGACCCTCAGTCCGGCGAAACAGTTAGGGATTGACAAGCGCGTTGGTTCCATCGATGTCGGCAAGGACGCGGACCTGGTGCTATGGAACAAGTACCCGCTGTCGAATTATTCCAAAGCGATGCAGGTCTGGATAGACGGCACAAAGTACTTCGACGTGGCGGACGATTTGAAAGCGCGGGCGGACGTCGCGGCCAAAAAGAAAGTGCTGCTGGAAAAAGAGAAAGCGCGGCAGGAATCCGACAAGAAGAAGGCGCCAAGCGGGCCGAAAAATCCGAAGGCGCCGGGAGAAGTGCTTTGATTGGCCTTGCGAATGCTATCCGATACGCGGCTCTTTCGCTGCTTATCACAGCGGCTTACGGCGATTCGCTGGTGATCAAGAACGTACACGTGCATCCAGTGACGGCGCCTGATATCGAGAACGGGCAAGTGCTGATTGTCGACGGGAAAATCGCCGATGTTGGCAAGAAGGTGACCGGGCGAGGCGCGAAAATCATCGACGGGCACGGCCTCGATCTTTATCCCGGCCTGATCAACGCGGCGACGAACATCGGCCTCGAAGAAATAGGATCGTTACGGGATACCGTCGACTTGAATGAAATAGGCGAATTCAATCCGCAACTTATGGCGCGCATGTCATTCAATCCGTCCAGCTCGCACATCGACGTGACACGATCGGCCGGAGTTACATCGGTGCTGACGCTGCCCGGAAGCGGCGGAGGCCGCCCGGGACCCGAAGCAACCGTCTTTTATGGGCAGGGAGCCGTAATGCGCCTGGATGGCTGGACCTGGGACGATATGACGGTGAAAGCGGGCGCGGTTCTCGACATGAATTTCCCTGTGATCGGAAACGCGCCGCCAAAGCCGTTTCCGGAGATGGAAAAGGAATATCGGAAGAAATTGGACCAGATCGCCGATTTCTTTGAGAATGCCCGCCGTTACCAAAAAGCGAAAGCGGCCGCGAACTCCGATTTCAAACCGGACCCACGGTTCGAGGCAATGATTCCGGTTCTCGAAGGCCAGCGGCCGGTATTCGTACGAGCGGCCCGAGAGCGGGCGATCAAAGAGGCTGTCGCGTTCGCCGACCGGCAGAAGATCAAAATCATCATTGCGGGACCCGAAGAGATCGGAGATACAGGGCCTCTGTTAAAGGCGCGCCAGATTCCGGTGATTCTCGGCGACACGCTTGCCCTGCCACTGCATGACGACAGTCCGTACGATTCGCGGTATACGCTGCCGAACGAATTTTACAAAGCCGGCGTGAAGATTTGTTTTGGCACATTCGATGTCCAGTTCGCGAGAAACGTAGGTTTTCAAGCGGCTGCGGCGGTTGCCTTCGGCTTGCCTTACGATGCGGCAGTAAAAGGCGTGACTATTAACGCGGCTGAGATTCTGGGAGTTGACAGCCAGTTGGGATCGATCGACAAAGGGAAACTAGCCGACCTGATTCTGACGGACGGCGACCCGCTTGAAGCGAAAACCAATATCAAGATGGAATTCATCGACGGCAAGCAGGTTTCCCTGGAAAACCGGCAGACGCAACTATATGAAAAGTATTTGAACCGGCCGTAGCTATGGTTCTTTCGCAGCCTTTCCGATTGCGCTCAGTTGAGGAAGAAACGATTCGGGCATTGTGCCGTTCAACTGTACAGGCACGTCCCACGTCACCGCTCCGCCATCGCCCCAGATCTGTTTGCTATAACTAACCGCTTGCTCATTCGTAAAGCGCGGCGTTCCCTGTCCCCACGTCTGGCCAAGATAGCTGAGCATGTGAATCTGAACGCCGTCCAGTTTACCGGCGGTGGATCGGCTGACTTTCACCAGCTCCGGCTTATCAATCTCGCCGGCCATGAAGTCCTGATGAGGGCTCATCCCAAAAATTCGGTAATAAACGCCCGGATTGAAGGCGACGATGGCATCCGGATTTCCAGCGCGAGCCGCCGCCGCTAAACTCGCAAAATTAGGAGCTTTTGCGGACCGATACATTGAATTCGGGTAATAGCAGCCGTCGAACCACCAACCGGAAACCTTTTTACCCCAGCGCTCCGACCAGTAGCGAACGATCTGCTGCCATTTGAGCTGGAATTCGCGGTTGGGGTACGGGCCCTTGCGCCATTCGAGAGCCGCCTCCGCCGCTCGATCCTCATCCGGGGCGCCCGACGGCAAGTAGACCATCAGGCGTATTCCTCGTTTCCGCAGCGACTCGTATAGGTCGGCGATCAGGTCGCGACGCGAGCACTTACTCGGGCGGATTCCAGTCAGTTTGTCGTAAACGGGATTGGGCGAAAGATAGTAGCCCGAGTTCTGGCCTATGCTGATCTGATAGTAAGAAGCGCCGACTGAGTGCAGTTGTTCCGCCAGTGCTTCCGTATCGAAATTGTCGATGAGCTTGTTCCACTCGTCAACGCTCATCCTCAACTTGTATGCTTTACCCTGCAAGTCTGCGAGGTAATGATTCATGACGCCCCATTTGGCTTGTGTCATCCAGGCGGCGCGATCTTCGGCGTGTACTAAAGGGGCGGCAGATGCGACTAAGGCCAATGTTAAAACGGCAATCGTCGTTTTGGAGGCTGTGCGAGCTCTCATGCTTAGACGACTGTATCGCAGCTCGGCACGGCCAGCTAATAGAGCTTCAAGGTAGGCTAGTGATACATGGTTAAGAATGTTCTTGGGACCGCGTTGCAGACCTGCTGCACCAACCCATTGACGGGTTTCTATCGGGATGGGAAATGCAATACCGGTCCGGATGACATTGGCAAACACACGATTTGCGTCCAGCTAACCGACGAATTCCTGCGGCATCAGGCCTCAATCGGCAACGACTTGATTACGCCTCGCCCGGAGTTCGGCTTTTCCGGGTTGAAGGCGGGCGACCATTGGTGCGTCTGCATCGAGTTGTGGAAAGCGTCCTATGATGCTGGCGTCATTGGACCGGTCCGCCTGGAGGCGACGCACGAGCAAGCGCTGGAAGTGGTGTCACTGGAAATGCTGCTGAGGGGCGCAAGCCTGGACCATTCGCGAGCGAATTAAGACTGTGACCGTCAAGAACGCTCCCTTGCGGTTGGGGCTCCGTAGCGGAACGGAACCGTGCGCGTCAGCAGAAACCGAATCTCACGGTCAGAGAGCTGGCGGCGGTTGTGCTGGCTGCAATACGGCAGATCCGGTTTAGATTACAGCGGCACAGTAATGGATAAACGGATCGCACGCCGAAGGCGCTGAAAATCATTGAACCGAAAGCGGTCGAGGCATGCCTCGACCCGCGAGCGATCCGCCTTCTGTGGACAGGCGGGTTTTCGAACGACCGTTTTTACCCGCCCACTGACGTGGGGCGGCTCCGTTTCAGACTTGCCTTCACTTTCCTGTGGCACTACCACAGTAAAGGTGTTATTCTGATGTGGCAACCGCACAGGAGGCGACTTGGCAGACTCGAAGCTCGATTTATTGCAAGGCACGCTGGACGTCATGGTGTTGCAGACGCTGGCGGCATTGGGTTCGCAGCACGGATATGGAATTGCGCGCCGAATTGAGCAGGTTAGCGGCGATGAGGTCCTGCTGAATCAGGGGACGATCTATGCGTCCCTTGTGAGACTGCAACAACGGGGATGGATTGCGGCAAAGTGGGGCATTTCGGACAACAACCGCAAAGCCAAGTTCTATTCGATTACCGTTCGTGGGCGTGCACGGCTGGCCGACGACATGGCGTATTGGGAACGCCTGTCGAACGTGATGGCGCGCGTGCTCGCGATTGCTCCGGAGGCCTAATCCCATGCGCGAATTGTTTCACCGGCTCACGTCATTTTTTAAGAAGGCGGACCACGACCGCGAGTTAGACGCGGAGGTGGAATCTCACATTGCCTTTGCCATCGACGAATACATTCGTGGAGGAATGGCTCCCGAAGAAGCGCGGCGGCAGGCGATGATCCGCTTCGGCGGACGCGAGGCCGCGAAAGAGCTTCAGCGTGACGCGCGCTCCCTGCCCTTTCTCGAATGCCTGGCACAGGACTTGCGCTATGCGCTGCGCACCATGCGGCGAGAGCCTGGGTTTACGGTGTTCGCGATCCTGATTGTCGGGCTCGGCGTCGGCGCGAGCGTCACTGTCTTCAGCATGCTGAACGCGGTGCTGGTGCGGCCGCTACCCTTTCATGAACCCGAGAGCTTGGTGTGGATCGCAAACGCGGGCTCCCACGAAGGCTTATCCGGCCAGACGCTGCAGGTATTGCCGTTCCTCGCTTTCAAAGAACGCAATCGTTCCTTCTCGGACATGGCGGCCTATTTCGCATTCTATGGAAAAGGCGACAGCAAGCTGACCATCCATGGAGAAGCCGAGCGATTGAACGCATTGCCGGTATCCCAAAACTTCTTCCCGCTGCTGGGCGTGCAGCCTAAATTAGGACGATCGTTCACGGCGGAAGAATGCAAGTGGAATGCGCCGAAAGCCGTCTTGCTCAGCGATGGACTCTGGAAGCAGCGCTTTGCCGCCGATCCGCATGTCGTCGGACGCCGCATTACCCTTGATGACGCTGCCGCGACGGTGGTGGGCGTGCTTCCGGCATCGTTCGATTTCGGATCGGTATTTGCGCCCGGCACGCACATGGATCTCTATTTCCCATTTCCTCTGACGCAGGAAACGGACCGCTGGGGCAACACCATCGCGGTTGTGGGACGGCTAAAACCCGGCGCAACGGTCGCCAGCGCGCAAGCCGAGGCGACCATTTTAGGCGACCGCATTTCGAAAGAACAGCCGAACCGCAACGGATTGACGCCGCATCTCAGCCTCTTAAAGGAGCACGTCAGCGGCAAACTTCGGCCTGCACTGATTGTGCTGGCGTTTGCCGTCGGTGTAGTGATGTTGATCGTGTGCGCGAACCTATCGAATCTGCTGCTGGCGCGCAGCACGACCCGGCAGAAAGAGCTTGCCATTCGGAGCGCATTAGGTGCGGGCAGAAGCCGGCTGGTGCGCCAGATCCTGACGGAAAGCATTCTGCTCTCTTCTTGCGGCGCGTTATTGGGCGCTGTGCTCGCGCTGGCCGGCACGCAGACGCTTTCGCATCTGACTACGTTCAGCATTCCGTTGTTGTCCGACGTTCATCTGAACATGGGCGCTTTGCTGTTCACCTTGGTGCTGGCGGTGCTGACTGGCGTGGTGTTCGGGCTGGCTCCAGCGCTGCAGGCTCCCAAGGCAGTGAATGACGCGCTCAAAGAACAGCATCGCGGGTCCACCAACTCGCGGAAACACGCGTGGATTCGGGGCGCCCTGGTGGTTTCGGAAATTGTGTTCGCCTGCGTATTGATGGTAGGCACGGGACTGCTGCTCCGAAGCTTCCTGCGTGTGCTGGATGTGAACCTCGGGTTTCAGCCCGCGCAGGCGGCAGCCATGCGTATCGATCCCAGCGCGAGGTTTTCTACTCCGCAGCAGATGACCGGTTATTTGAGTGAGGCTCTGCGGCGCGTGCGCGAAGTCAACGGCGTGGAAGCCGCAGGCGTTACTGACGCCCTGCCGCTCGGGCGCAATCGAACATGGTTCGCCGGCGCCAAGGGGGTGGTCTATAAACGCAACGAAGCTCCTTTGGCCTTTGTGCACATCGTATCGGATGGATATCTGAAGGCGATGGGCATCCCTCTAAAGGCCGGACGCGACTTTAGCGAGCGCGACACCACCGCGACCGAATCCGTGATCATGATCAACGAGACGCTCGCCCGCCGCCTGTTTTCCGGACAGAACCCGATTGGACGCCTAATGAAAGCCGGCGACGACAAAGATAAACATGTGGTTGGCGTCGTGAGCGACGTGCGGCACCTCGGATTGGAGCAGGCGTCCGGTCCCGAAATGTACTTCCCCATTCGCCAGACTCGGGATTATGCTTCGATCGATCTGGTGGTTCGATCGAAAATGAATATCAACGATTTGGGCGTAAGCGTCCGTTCGGTGCTGCTTCCTATCGATCCTGGCCTACCCCGCGAAAAATTTCGTCCACTTCAGCAAATTGTGGATCAGTCTGTGTCGCCGCGACGGTTCATTGTGCTGTTGCTGTCGGGCTTCGCCTGCTTTGCTTTGATCTTGGCTTCACTGGGCATCTATGCCGTGATTTCCTATTCGGTGGGACAACGGACCCAGGAGATCGGCATCCGCATGGCGCTGGGCGCCACGCCGGGAGAATTGCAGAAGAACGTCCTGCTGCAAACTCTGAGCCTGGCCGCAATCGGGCTTCTGCTGGGCACGGCAGCTTCGGGATTGCTGACACGGACGATGAGAGGAATGCTGTTCGGCATTACGCCGAGCGACCCGGTCACGTTCGCCGGCATGCTGATTCTGCTGGCCGGCGTGGCGGCCGCGGCAGGTTATTTACCGGCGCGGCGGGCGTCGAGAATCGATCCGATGATTGCGTTGCGAGCAGAGTGAGCATTTGTTCAGAGCAGGTTTCAAGGCGGGTTGGAGCAACCGCTGATCACCGGAGCTTGCGATCGAAATACTCCGCCGTGGCCGCGTAGCTTTTCATCCATGACCGGTACAGCAGAAAATCGTGAATTTCGTCAGGCAATACCAACAGCTCGAATGAAACGTGGTGCTTGCGAAGCGCTTCGGCCAAATGCACCGTTTCAGCGAACGGAACGTTGCGGTCGTCGTCACCCTGAATCAGCAGGACCGGCGACCGCCATGTATCCATCGAAGCCAGCGGAGACGACGCAAACGCCACGCGGGCCGCTTCAACCTGTTCTTGCGGGTTATAGCTGGGGACGAAGTTGTGAATCACGTCGCTCCAATCATGTACTCCGTGAAAGTCAACGCCCGCCTTAAATAGATCGGAGGAACGCGCCAGGGCGAGAGCCGTGAGGTACCCTCCGTAGGAACCGCCCCACACACCAATCCGCTGCGGATCGACATCCGGCCGGCTGCGCAGATAGAGGCCCGCTCCCATGACATCGTTGAACTCGCTTGCCCCGGTCGCGCCATAGTTCAACGCCTCTCGAAACTTCATACCGTAACCGATGCCGCTGCGGTAATTCACCGAAAGCACGATATAGCCCTTGCTCGCGAGATACTCGTTCAGGGCGTAGGCGTTCGAGTAGTAGTACATGTAATGGAAGCCGAGCAGCATCTGCCGCCGCGAGCCTCCGTGGAAGAATACGATCGCCGGATGCTTGGCATCGCCCGCCTGCTCCTGGGGAAGAAATAACTGCCCATGTATTTGCATACCGTCTGAAGCCGAGAGAATCACCTGTTGCGGAACAACCAGTCGCGCAGCGGGGAAGTCGGCAGGCTCGGTTTCGGGCGCGAGATCGCGCGCCTCCGCATTGCCAGACCGGACAACTGCATGGGATTTATGCTGTGAGTCCGATGTCAGGTAGGCAAGCGCCGATCCATCCGCGGCTGGCTCTGGCGACCACTCGATTCCCTTCCCCGATGTCACTGGCGCAGGCTGGCTTCCGGCATCAACCGGAACTTTCCAGATATGGCGGCGGTCGATGTCGTCGCGATTGGTTGAAAAATAAATCGTGCGGCGGTCATGCGTGATTGCTACATGCTCGACCATGGCGTTCCCCGGCGTCAGAAGCGTAGCCGAGCCGCCGTCCGCCGATACCGAATAGAGACACTCCCAGCCGGTCTTTTCCCAAGGAAAAACAATCCGGTTCCTCGCGGCCCACATCACCTGTTTATCGGCAACGATTTCATGGAAAGCGCTGCCGTCTCCGGCCTCGGCGCGCCAGATTTCATGTCCTGCGCCACTCGTCGGGTCCGCAATCCGAATAGAAAACGGCTGCGCCTCCCGGACCGGACCGAATGCGAACGCGCGGCTATTGGTGGGAATACGCAGAAATGCGATTCGCGATCCGTCGGGAGACCAGACCGGACTAGAGTCGTGATCGACGCTCGGGTCGAGATAGTGGAGCGTGTTATCGGTGAACCGGTACACTCCGATGAGGCCATGTGTACCTCGATCGTTCACGAAAGCAAGCTGCGATCCGTCGGGCGACCAGGTCAGATCGCTAATTTCACCTTTCGCATTCACAATTGACCTCGCATTGCTGCCATCGGGAGCCATGCGATAAATCTGCCCCTTGCGCAGAAAGACAACGAGATCGCCATGCGGCGAAACGGCCGGCGATTTTCCCTCCCCCAGCTTTTTTGCGGATGAGCCATCCAACTTCACAGCCCAAATCGACTGTTCCGGCTTCTCGGGACGGACGGCTGGATTCGGGTTATCGCGTCCCATCTCAAAATCGCCGCCTCGCGTGAAGTAAAGGGTGGACCCATCCGGCGCCCACGCAAGCTGATCGATCTCCTGCCCGTCGTCGTCATTGAATGCTGTTACTTTGCGGCCCTTCCACGCCGGCGCGTCCGCAACGTAAATGTTTCTCCGGCCTTGTTCGAACAAGAGCCATGCCACTCGCGCTCCGGTTGGAGCCGCCGTTAGTTCAGACGCAAACGGCGCCTTCATGACCTGTTCCAGGGTGAATGAGGCGTGTGCCGGAAGAACACAGGCAAGGAGAGGCGCAAGCGCGCAGAGGAGACGGGCGGAGGATTTCATAGGCGCAGTCTCCACATTGTTCCACGGGCGACCGCGAATGAGACGAGTTGCCCTGAAACTGAGCCACGAGCGTCAGCGAGTTGGCTACCTTAAGGACGAGCCGCTTCGGGCGGCCTGGGAGGCCGCCGTAGAGCGAGGATCTGTGCCACCAGCAGGCCTTTACACCAGAACCGTAAATGCCGATTCCGTCCGCTGCACAGGCCGATACGTCGTATCGCGCTCCACCGGCTCCCGACCGGCTTCGCGGATGATACGCAGCAACTCCTGGCGGTGCAGGTGTTGTTTCGTCTGCGCCCCCGCGTCGTGGTAAATCTTTTCTTCCACAACTGTGCCGTCGAGATCGTTGGCGCCGAAGCGCTGGGCAATTTGCGCGACACTCGGCGTCATCATGATCCAGTACGCCTTTATATGCGGAATGTTATCAAGCATCAGACGCGAAATCGCAATCTGCTTGATATCGTCAAAACCCGACGTGCTCGACAGGTGATTAAGCGCCGTGTTGGCGGGATGAAATGCAAGAGGAATGAACGTGACGAACCCGTGGGTTTCATCCTGCAAAGCGCGGAGCCGGATCAGGTGATCGACTCTGTCTTCTTCCGTTTCGATATGGCCGTAGAGCATCGTGCAATTGCTCTTCAGGCCGATCTGGTGCGCGATACGGGCCGCTTCGATCCACTCGTTGCCGTCGATTTTGTGATCGCAGATGATGCGGCGCACACGCTCGGAGAAAATCTCCGCGCCGCCGCCCGGCATGGAATCCACTCCGGCCTCCTTCAGGCGCTCCAGCGTTTCGCGCACCGGGATTTTGCCGCGCTTCGCCAGGTACGCGACCTCCACCATCGTGAATGCCTTCAAATGAACCTGCGGATAACGCAGCTTGAGGCCGCGAATCATCTCGCAAAACCAATCGAGCGTCAGCTCCGGATGCAAGCCGCCCACGATATGAAACTCCGTCACTGCTTCGTTGTAACCATGGCCGGCCGTTTCCCAGACCTGCTCCAACGACATCGTGTAGCTGTGCGGATCCTTGGCCTTTTTGCCGAATGCGCACAACCGGCAGCTCGCCACGCACACATCCGTGGGATTGATATGGCGATTGACGTTGAAATAAGTGACGTTGCCGTTCAGACGCTCCCGAACCAGATTGGCCATGTAGCCCAGGGTCAGAATGTCCGGGCTTCGATAGAGTGTCACGCCTTCCTCGAAATTCAGGCGCTCGCCTGCTTTCACCTTTTGGAAAATCGGCTTCAGACGGACATCGTCAATTATGGGTTCCATTGAATTCAGTGCGGTTCTGGAGATCACGTCCGTTTAGATGAACTTACGGTGCAACAGGATGTCAGCGGCCCAAAAAACGAAAAACAAGACGCTGACATAACCGTTCATCGTAAAGAATGCTGCATTTACTCTGCTTAAATCGTCGGGCCGGACCAAGCCGTGCTCATAGATCAGCAGCGCAAGAATTAGGCCGACGCCCACCAGGCTCAACGCGCCGAGTTGAAATAGGTACAGCAGGACGAGCAGACATCCGATCATCAGCAAATGAAGGAAACGGGCCACCAGTAACGATCGGGCGATTCCCACTGCTCTTGGGACACTACAGAGGCCTTGCGTGCAATCGAATTCGTAATCCTGGCACGCATAGATAATGTCGAAACCGGCGGTCCAGCAAGTGACTGCCGCGGTCAGCCATAAAATCCGAAGATCAAGCGATCCTCGCATCGCGATCCAGGCTCCTGCAGGCGCCATGCCGAGACAAAAGCCGAGTACAACGTGCGAAAAGGTCGTGAAGCGCTTGCAAAACGAATAGAAAAACAGGATCGAGAGCACCACCGGGGCAAGCAGCAGACACAACGTCCCGAGTTCGCGCGCAGCCCAGAGAAATACGAGCGATGAAACGACCGTAAAACCCCAGGCGAAACGCCGCGACAGCAGGCCGGCCGGAAGATGACGGCTCGCGGTGCGCTGATTGCGGGAGTCAATATCAGCGTCGAGAATGCGGTTAAACGCCATGGCGGCCGAGCGCGCGCCAACCATCGCGACCACGATCCACACAAAGCGGATCGCCAGATCGGGAATCCGGAACCCGGCGTCGCGCCAGGCCAGCAACGCTCCCGTCAGGGCAAACGGCAGGGCAAAGATCGAGTGCTCGAACTTGATCATGTCCAGCGTCAGCCGGAGGCGCTTCCAGAAAGCTTGCATGCGCGGTGAAAGAAAACGTTCCAGTTACCATCTTAAGAGATGCTGTCTCGCTCCTGGAGCCGGCACTCACGGACAAATGGACCCCCAACAGATAAAAGACCTGCTCGAACAGGTTCGAGACGGTGAAACTCCAGTTAATTCAGCACTCGACCAATTGCGGCATATGCCCTTCGAGGATTTAGGATTCGCAAAAGTAGATCATCACCGGGCTCTTCGCCACGGCATGCCCGAGGTCATCTTCGGAGTCGGTAAAAGTATCGAGCAGGTGGAGCACATCGCGCGTGCACTGCTCGCAAAGTCGAGCAATCTGCTTGTGACTCGGGCGACGGTTGAAATGGCCGAGCGCATAAAGAGCATCGCGCCCGAGGCGGAGCACCTTCCCGCCGCCCGTGCGGTACGCGTTTGGCGCGACCGCACGATTCACGGCAAGGGCACCATTGCGGTTGTGTGCGCGGGGACAAGCGATCTCCCTGTTCTCGAGGAAGCGCGCGTCACAGCCGAGGTGATGGGGAACCATGTGGAAACAATTGCCGACGTCGGGGTGGCAGGGATTCACCGTTTGCTACATCAGCAGGAACGGCTTGACCGGGCGCGAGTGGTCATCGTGTGCGCCGGAATGGAAGGCGCCCTGCCAAGCGCAGTGGGCGGCATGGTTTCCTGCCCGGTGATCGCGGTGCCAACGAGCATCGGCTATGGAGCCAGCTTCCAGGGCCTTGCCGCGCTGCTCGGTATGCTCAATAGCTGCGCCAGCAACGTGACCGTGGTGAATATCGATAACGGATTCGGCGCCGGTTATGTAGCGAGCTTGATCAATCGGCTTTGAATGGGCAATCTCGACGCATTGCATGCCGAAGCGATGAAAATCATCGAAACCGAAGCCGGCGAGGCATGCCTGCCCCTACAACAGACTGCGAATTTCGTGAAGGAGCCGGGCATGCCCGGTCCGAGGGTGGATCTGAAATTTTCAAGAGAGCCGGCTTGCGTAAACGGATTCGGGTAGCTGTACAAGCCGCGCACTCTCTCGTGCCGCGCTCCTTTCCGGCTTGTTTACTTATACGCAATCACGTCGATTTCGACGAGCGAATTGCCGGGAACGCCTGCTGCCGCGACCGTCGTGCGCACCGGCGGCTCAGGGCCAAAGCGGCCTCGAAACACTTCGTTCATGCCATCGTAATCCTTCAAATCCGCGAGAAAAACACTGCATTTCAAGCATTTCTCCATGGATGATCCCGCCTCTTCCAACTGCTTCTGAATGGAATCGAGAACGATCTTTGTATGAGATTTAATATCGCCGGGAACGTGCGCGCCCACACCGGAGATAAACACCAGGTTTCCATAGAGCACCGTGCCACTGAATAGTGGATTTTCCGGAGCTTTGCCATTCTTCCAGAGAACTTTCTTCGCAGGGCCTTTTTTCGCTGCGGCTGCCGGGCCCGCCGCCGCAACTACGCCCGCCGAAGCAGCCATGCCTTTGGTCAAAAATTTACGACGATTGTCTTTCATGTTCTGTCCTTGAAGTAATGAATTCAGTTCCCAAAGCGGGTTAGGCACGCCCAACCTCTACAAAGAAACCGTTCCACGAAACGGCGTTTAGATTGTCATACCACAAAGGCGAGCTTCCATTCGCGCCGGTAGCCCTTTTACTCGGAGCCCTTGTGGGCGGGACGGATGGCGTCCCATCGCGCATCGCCCGTGTTCGTGTAATTCTTTGGCAAGGTGGTCCAATCCGGGCGGCCGAGGCCATTGAGATCGTAGACGAGCTTACCATCACGAAACGTCAATTCGCAGATGAACTTTTCGTGACCGGCCATGCGCGCTCCATACATATCGAGAAATCCGAAATCGCCATGCTGCACCCGCAGCACCGCGATATCCGCCGGCGAGCCGACCGACAAATTACCAAGTTCTTCGTGATGGATTTCACGCGCGGGGTTCCATGTCGAACGTACGACTACGTCATCCACGGAAAGCCCGAGCGCCAGAAATTTGCTCATCAGGTTCAACATATTCTTCATGCCCGAATTCATGCTGCCAATGTGCAAGTCGGTCGAGATGGAATCCGGCAGAAAGTCTTCGCGCACAATCGGGACCGCAACGCGCCACGCAAAGCTGCCGCCGCCGTGTCCCACGTCGAAAATCACGCCACGCTTCCGGCCCTCCCAAAATGCTGGATTCGCGTGGCCGTCGACCAGTTCGTTTCTCAGTCCCGAATACATGTGTGTGTATATATCGCCGGGTCGAAGCTTCTGGGTCAGCAGGATAGAGATAGGCCGTTCGGGACGATTCGCGCCAAAATCCACCATCACCGGAATATGGGCGATTGTCCCGGCTTTCACTGCGTTCTCAACAGGCGTCCATTCGGGTCCTGTGAAGTGAGCCGTCTTGATTCCGATAATCAGACCCTTATGCTTCAGCGCCATCGCGGCCGCCGGCTTGGGGTCCATGTCGGCCAGGTTGTCCTCGTATTTCGGGCCACGCATGCCGGCGCCGACGATATTCAGGAACGCCAGCACCCGCGTTTTCGAGCGATCGATGATGTGCGTTTTGAAATCTTCGAAATTCTTGTACCCCGAACAACCCGCATCCGCTACGGTGGTCACCCCACAGCGGAAGGTAAAGCCGTCCGGAAATACGCTATTGTCGCCCGCATACGAGTGAGCTTCCCCGGTGCTGGCATACACATGAACGTGGATGTCAATCAGTCCGGGAGTCACATAAAGGCCTTTCACGTTGATGACTTTGAACGCCTTCGCCGGATCGATGTGGTCCGCGACCGCAGCGATTTTCCCGTCCTTGACGGCGACATCGCGGATGCCGCTGACTTTGTTCTTCGCGTCAATAACGTGACCGCCCTGCAATAGCAGGTCGTACTGCCCCTGGCCGAACGCTAATGCAATAGACATGATAAATAGGCCGATCTCAATGGAAATGCGAAACAAATTCGACAAGGAACCGGATTTTTGCTTCATCTCTTCTATCTCTTTTTCAACGTGTTAGGTCAACCACTGCGTAGGTCTTCAGTTCCGGCAGCGTGAACTCGATAGCGCCGGTTTTCATGCCGTAATCCATCAAGCTGCGCCCCGGCGCGTCATACGCCGAAACGGAATGCTTTGAGTAGTCGCCGGCGACACGCACGCGGATACCTTCCACGGCGCGATGTCCGGATTGATAATTGATGAGATAGAGCCGGGCCGAGCCGTTCTGCGCGAGCAGCCGGCCGATGACGACTTCGCTGCCGTAGATCCGTAAAGAACGTTTCGCATCCGTAAGGTTCGCGCGGACCTTCTCAGCGAGAACGCTCGGATTGGCGGCTTCGGCTTTGGGATATTCTTTCGAGCCGAGCTGTACAACCAGGCCGCTGCCCGATTCTCCGGGCTTGGCGATTCGGAACAGCAGGTTCCGGCGTATCAGAAGGTTCATCAATTCACCCGATTGCGGCGATCCGTCGTCGATAAACCGGATATCGCTTACGGCCGGCAAATCCGCCGGGGGCAGCTTCTCCAGGAATTGCAGCATCTGCCCTAGAGGTTTCAGCCCATCCGTGTCTGTGTGAATTAGCGTGCCGGCGCCGTATGTGTATGCTTCGGCAGCCGCCAGAGCCGCCGCTTTTCCGGGGGCATCGCAATAAAATTTCGAACCGGCGTAGCGCAGATAGCGCCAGCCATTGGCATCCACCCAGGGAGCGCGGGTCGCGGACGCCTCATTCATTCGGAACTGAACGGAGGGAGTGGGCAGCTTCCTCATCCCCCCCGGATCGGCCACGTCAACGGAGATGCCGGACACTTTCCGCCACGCCTGCGCCATCGATTGCGGAACCGAGACATGCGTAATTCCGGCATCGCGCAACGCGGCTGCCGTGTCGGGACTCTGGTCCCAAAAAAGAGAAGGCAACAGAACAGCAAGCGCCAGAACGATCACAGGTTGATTTCGCTTTCCTTGATTCGGGCCATGTCGTATACGCCGAGGCCGAGATGGGAAGCGTAGTCGACGTGCGCGGGTTCCCGGATGAAGCTGTTGAAGTTCGGGTCCAGCTCCGGCCCAAATCGTACGTGCGCCTCGGAGCGGTCAAAAATCGAAGGCGCGCCTTCCTGCTTGCGTTTCTTTTCGATCAGGTTGATCAGCAAATGATCGAGCGCGACGGGATCGGTGCCGAACATCAATATTTTCGGGAAAAACAAAAAACGCGGACTTTGCAAGAACGGGCCACCCTGCCAAACGCTCCGCAGACCATCCATAATGTTCAACACGGTTCTCGAACGTAAAGGCTCCACGGAAGCAAGCGTTCCAATGAACGAGTAGGTGTTCGAGTGCTCCCTGTGGTGCGACCGGGCCACGTTCGAAAAATCTCCATAGGCAATGTTCTTAAGGCAGCCCGTCACGCCGGCGGCGCGGTGCTCTTTCATCGTGGGAACATTAATGACCTTCGTGAACTTCTCCGAAACGAGTTTAATCAGATTCGACCGCGTATCTTCCTCGCCAAAGAAATCGACCTCGACGTATGTATTCGGGTCATACCCGAGAATAGAGCCTCGCGAGGACTCCGCCGCCCAGATGTTGACGCCCTTTGCGACATGCGGAGGAAAATTTACGATCCGCATTTGGTTCTGGAAGCGGTCGTAGATGTAGATATGGTCGGCGGGAACGCCGACGGCGATCAGATTGTCGATGATACCGGCGACCAGTTCCGGGTTCGAGTTGATCTCCGGCGCCCCTGAGCAATTCACTTTGATGCCGACCACATCGTTCGGCGAGATGAACTGGCTCCATGCGTCTCGCTCGTTCGATGCGCCAGTCAACTTCAGCATCCCGGCAGTGAGCATCTTACGCACGACGGCGCCGTCCACGCGATTCGCAGCCGTGTCGATCGCGCCTTCCGAATGCACGCGAACAGCCCTGGCGGGATACTTCCCCGGCATGCCGCCACCGTCTATTCTTTTGTAGCTGGTTACGATGTGATACTTAGGAACCGGCATCTCAGCGCCCAATAAAGGCGCGGCTGCCGCTAATTGAAGAAAAGTACGTCTATCCAAGGGACAATCCGCTCCAGTTCACAATCAGATCGTCAATTTTTCCGCTTGCGACTCGATCATGATATACCATCGCATACAGCCGGACTGTCCTCTCTTGACCTTTTGGTTTCGTACGATCTATAAACAGGTGACAAATGCGAAGTAAAACGAAACTTTTGATGCTGGCTCTGCCCGCCGCGTTGTTCTGCCTGCTCTTTTCGACCCGCGCAATGCAGAAACCGGCTCCGGATGAAACGGGCCTGAGCGAGAAGTACCGTCTGGTCGAGGTGGCGTCCGTCTCGGACGCAATGGAACAATTGTACGGGCAGAAGATATACATGTCGCATGAAATGCGGCCGCTTGCTGCCACCAAATTTGCCGGGCCGGCCGTCACGGTTCTGCTGAAGCGCGAGGAGAATCACGATGGCGCGGCGGCCCTGCAAGGAATGTTGGACGCAATCGATGAGGCCCCGGCCGGCTCGGTCTACGTCATGACCGTGCAAGACGGCGCGGACTATGCGGGAATTGGCGGCCTAATGTCCACGGCAATGAAGTTTCGAGGACTCGCCGGAGCTGTCGTCGATGGAGGTGTCCGCGATACTCCTCAGATTGCAAAGCTGCAGTTCCCGGTCTTCAGCCGGGGAGCGGTTCCATCCACCACGGTGAATCATTACCGTTTCGCCGGTAAAAACATCCCGATCACCTGCGCCGGCGTGACGGTGAATCCGGGCGATATCGTATCGGCGGACATGGACGGCATCGTCGTCGTGCCGCGGCAGAAAGCCGCCGCCGTATTGACGAAAGCGGAGCAACTCGACAACTCCGAACACAGCATGTATCCGTATATCGAAAAATACAAATCGATCCGCGAAGCGGTCAAGAAATTCGGGCGCATATAGACACATACAAAGACAGGCTCTCGCGGCGCGGATACTCGTGTCTGCAGCGCCGGGACTCGCCTCGGCGAACCGGGAAGCCGGCGCCATCTCTGCTACCGTGCGGCCAGCCGGTTCGCTTCCGCGTTCGCCCATTGGCAGAAACGCTTCACCTCCGCGCTCGACGGAGCGGCTCCCGGATGTACATACGTGTAATAGTGTGGCGGCATCATGCCTGCTTCCATCAGCGAGCACGAGGTTGCGAGCGTCCTGCTCTCTAACTGCGCATTCCCGCCGGTCTGCATCCGCCATTCCGAGAAATTCAATTTGTTGCGGCCATCCTCGACATCCCGGCGGATTTTCGAAGCGAACGGACGGAAGTGAACGAACCACGGCCAGTGGGTCGAGTTCGAATGGCAGTCATAGCAGGATTCCCGCAATATTGTTTCCACCGGCGAAGGTGGATGCAGCATCGCTTCCAATGTGCCGTTCGGCTCGCTTTCGGGGTTCTCGGCCACGCTCCATGACCACGACAGAGAGAAGAGCGCCGCGACGATAATCAACCACCAATACGTTCGTTTTCGTGACAGCTTCACATGCAACGCAGCACTCGGAATCAGAACACCGTAAAGCAGAATGCGATGTTTTGTCCCTCAGGTGAGAGCGCGTATTCGCCATTCTCGAGATATTCGGCCGCTTCAATCCGGAACAAGCCCGGAGCAAGCGTGCGTAGCGAGGTGTGGAACGACTTCACGCCGCCCTTGCTTCTCGGAATTTTGATTTCGCGGTGGCCGTTCTTCACTTCGAACTGATACAGGCTAAGGCTATCGGGGGTGATATGGTCGGAGGCAAACAAAAAAATCGGTTCCGCCAACGGAGTTCTGGCGGGTGAAGTCGCGCCGGGCACCGAAAACGTCACGTCCTTCTTTTGCGACAACTCCGACGCGTTAATAACCTCTGTTTCGATCAGGTTATCCGCGTGAAGAAGATAGGGAACGTCTTTCTTCGGTGGGACGGGGCCGCTGTAACTATCCGCCGCCACGCCGGTTCGCGACGCCACGGCCACTCCCGCCAGTGCTGCCAGAATCTGTCTTCGAGTAACCATGGGTTCAGTGTTCCACGCCGGTGGAAACGGGCGGCGTCTCTATTTCACTGGACGTTTGCGAGAGCAGCCAGGGTTCCAGCTTCGAGTCTTCAAAATCACGGATCACCAAGTCCACGCCTGTAAATTCTGTCGGAATCGTCTCCACGGCGACGACGCGCATCTTCGCGGCACGCGCGGCTTCCGCCCCCGCCGGCGAATCTTCGAATACAATGCACCGCGACGGCTCAATATGCAGGCGCTCCGCCGCTAATAGGTAGATATCCGGAAAGGGCTTGGGCTTCGCTACTTCCGAACCGTCGACAATCGCCTGGAAGTAGGTCCGGAGCGCAAGCCTGTCCAATATAAAATCGACGTTCGCTCGTTCCGCGTTCGAACCCACCGCCTTCGGGACATCCGCGTGCCGTCTGATGAACGAAACGAGGCCCGGAATCCGGAATCTCTCGATATCCTCCGCCAGCAATTTCCGAAACAGCCGCTCCTTGGCGGCTCCGTGCTCCAGCACTACATCTTCCGGCAGGCCTTCGCCGAACAGATCGCGAACCAACTCCGGATTCCGGCGGCCGTGCATACGGCTTTCCAGATCGTCTACGCGCATTCCGAACGGCAGCAGGTAATCCTCCCAAGCCTGCATGTGCAGCGGCATGGAATTGATTAACACGCCGTCCATATCGAACAAAAACGCCAGCGGCGGATGAGAACCCTTCACGGCGAAGAGGATAGCATGCGAAGCGCCTGGCAGCCGGCGCTTTCGGACCCGTTCTCAACGCTATAATCAATCGACAAGCCATGCCGGCGCGCCGGCCGAACGTAAGTGAAAGTGAACCAATCACCGCCTGCAACGGCTGCAAGATCCGCTCTTCGCCGGTTATTTAAATATGCGCTCATCGCGGTTGCCGTTCTTCTTGCAGTGGGGATTGTCGCGCCGTTTGTCGGCGCGGGCAAGTACGGGCGGCAAATCAAAGAAGCACTCGAAGCGTCGCTGGGGCGCCGCGTCGAAATCGGTAAAGTCCACTACACGCTGTTCTCCGGGCCTGGATTTTCTATAGACAGCGTCACCATTGAAGAAGATCGCCGCTACGGCATCGAGCCGTGCGCGTACGTGCCGACTCTCGAAGCGCGGGTTCGCCTGGACAAGCTGCTTCTCGGAAAAATTCAATTCTCGAGCCTCCGCCTGGTGGACCCCATCTTAAATGCCGTCAAGCGTAGTGATGGCTCCTGGAATGCCGTCGAGCTGATCAACCGCCTGAGCGCACCCGGAAGCGGGGCTCCCAGGTCCTTGCCTGCACTGGAAGTCTCGGACGGACGGATCAATTTCAAATTCGGCGATCGAAAAAGCACGTTCTATGTAGATAGCTCCGATTTCTCTGTGTCCCCGGAAAGCGGCGGCAAACTCCGCATTAGCTTCGAAGGATCTCCAGCCCGGTCCGATCGTCCGGGACACGGATTCGGAACACTGCGAGGTGATGCCAACTGGTATCTGAAACCGGCCACGCCCGCATCCAATCAGCTCGAAGCGGATCTTACGCTCGATCGGAGCAACCTCAGCGACATCACGGCGCTCCTCGAAGGCTACGATATCGGCGTTCATGGCTACGTGAGTTCCCACGCGGTAATCTCCGGCCCCGCTGGCGACCTGAAGATCCGTGGAAATTTGCGGCTCGAAGACGTTCATCGCTGGGATTTGATGCCCTCATCCGGAGAAGAGTGGGAAGTGCGCTATGGTGGCGCACTCGACCTGTCGGGGCATCGCCTGGAACTCGATACTTTGCCTACCGATCCGCCGGAGCCGTCGCCCGTGCTCCTCCACGTTCGTGTACGCGACTTGCTGAGAGCGCCAGGCTGGGCGATTGTTGCGCAATTTAAAAGCGCTCCCGCTGGAAGATTATTACCTCTCGCCAGGCGCATGGGTTTGGGCTTGCCTGACGGTCTGGCGATAACCGGAGCGGCGAATGGAGCAGTAGGCTATTCGAATCGCCACGGCTGGAACGGCGCCCTGGAATTCTCCGGCCTCACGGCGTCCCTGCCCGATCTTGCGCCGTTGAAAGCTTCCGATGCCGTCGTTAGTGTGGAAGGTGGAAGAATTCATTTCGCTCCCGTGTCCCTCGATACCGATTTCGGAGGCAAGTTTGAAGCCAGCGGGGATTATTTTCCGGACACCCGGCGCGTTGCCGCAATCCTGAACGTCAGCGATGCGCCTGTGAACGATTTCAGCCGGATGATCGAACCCTGGTTCAGCGCACCCCCCATACTGCCGGCTTTTTCGAATGGCTCGATTACGGGTCAACTCGCTTACCGGCATCAGCTGCCGGACGATCCGACATGGGCGGGCCAGTTCCAGATTGCGAAAGCTGAATTTGAGCCGCCCGGACTGACGATACCGCTCAAACAGTTTAGCGGGCACTTCACTCTCTCGGGAAGCGACGTCAGCGTCACGCGGCTATCGGCAAAGGCCGGCGACCACTTAATCACGGGCGATTATCGCTACAACGCGGGCCCCGGGCGTACCGAACGCATCCACCTGAAATTGGATGCCGCCGACATTGCCGACCTGCAGCAGGCGCTCGCGCCGGCCCTTCGCCCTTCCGGATTTCTGGCGCGCTTCCGCTTCGGACGGCGTTCTTTGCCTGGTTGGCTCACTGCGAGAAATCTGGAAGGCGATATCACCATTCCGAAATTTTCCATCGACGGCAGCCCGTTTGGAGCGTTACGCGCCCACATTATCTGGACGGGGCCGAACGTGCAGCTTTCGGCTCTGGACGTGCAACTTCCCGGAGGGGCAATCGAAGCACGAGGCTCCATTGCGCTCGGCGGCGCCCTGCCTCGTTATCGTCTAACGGGCGAGGTATCCGGTTTTCCCTGGAACGATGGTGTGATTTCCGCGAGCGGGCATCTGGACAGCTCCGGAACCGGCGCGGATACGCTCGCCAACCTGCGTGCTTCCGGCGCCTTCGACGGCAGCGACCTGGAGATGTCGCCCGATGTCGCGTTTGACAATCTGTCGGGTCACTTCAATCTGTCGTTTGAAGCCGGTTGGCCTCAACTAACGTTGACCGGCTTACAAGGCTCGCAAAGCGAAGAACAATGGAGCGGCTCGGCTGCGAGCCATCCAGACGGCACACTGGTTTTCAATCTGGCCAGCGGCGACCGGCAGATTCACGTCACCAGCAGCCTTCTGCCCACACCTGTCGGCGTCCCTGTGGCTACTTCAGCCGAAAAATAGCAGCGGCCGCGCCACTTGCGATCCCGCGGGCTTCCAGAGGCAACCCCAATGAAGGTTATGCTCGTCTAATCAGTAAGGGAAGCCAGTCTTCGCAAATGGCGCGGCAATTTTCCGCTGGTATAATCTGGCGAGCTTTCGACCGGGAAAGTTTAACTATTTCGAGGACTGGGGTACGTCAAACGTCCTAACAATTTATGCGGATCGTCTGGATCGCGCTCGCGCTGGTAATTTCGGGCGCCGCCGGTGTCTTCGGATTCATCTACTGGCCGCGGCAGATGCGGATTACGCTCCCGTCCGGTATGCCCGAGGTGCTGGCGGAGGATAGCGCGCCCGTCATTTCCTTCCCCAATAGAGCCCTGGTCGGGCAATTGGCAAAATTCGATGATGACCTGTTTGCCTACTTGATGTTCGACCATTACCGCTCGCTCGGCGTTCTGAGCGACAAGCAGGTGATGCTGACATCGAGGGAGCAGAATGGCAGACCCGTCTACTACATTTTGCTTCGGCTTCCGAACGATACGCTCGAAGGGGCCGCGCTTCTAGAAAATCTGCAAGCGAGTGGACTCACGGCCGCGCTCGATTACAACTGGGTTGCCGAATCCGAGATGGTTCGCGACCTGAAACAGACGCGTCTCTTTCTCGATGCGTACGCGGGTCCCGTCAACCAGAGCCTTGACGATCTCCATCCCGACGAATTGAAGAATTATCTGCGGCGATTCATTCGCTTCAAATCCATGACAGATCCGCGCGTCCGGAGCGGAGAAGGCCTCGTTCCTTCGCCGCTGACCCGAACGCAAGCAACACGGCTGGCCGCCGATATTATCGCGGTCTCAAAGTTCTACGACATCCCGATCGATCTATTTCTCGGCGTGGGCGCGATGGAGAACGACTACATGAACGTCCCGGGCGACCTGGACCACGCCATCTGGAAGCGGCGTCCCGATCCCGGCGACATTGTGCTTGAGCGAAAACGCAGGCGGGTGCTGGTGGTCGACTACGCCTCCGGCGTTTGGCAGATCACGCGGCACTCGTTGCGTTACGCTCACTCGCTGTATCTGCACGACAAGCGCGATTATTCGGAGCTTCCCGAGCGCCTGCGGCCTCCGAAGCGCCTCGATGTCAACGATGTCGCTCCGGAGACTTTGACGACCTATGCCGGGCTGCTGCTGCGCGATCTGCTGGACCGTTTTCAGGGCGATGTCGCCAAAGCGGTTGGCGCCTATAACGGCGGCGTTCGCAACCCGAATCTCAAATACGCGGCAGGCGTCGAAATTGTGGCGAGCTACGCCCGGCGCGTGATCGCCCGCGCCGCCGCTCTGAACCGTGTGGCTGTGTCGAAGGTTCAGTTTGAGGATGAGACGGATGGGGAGAAGGAGTAGGCGGCGGGGAGAGCCAGCGCTGTTGAAATTCCTTCGCATTTGCCGAAAACCTTCATAGACGCACACGGACCGCAGTTACACTAGACTGTTTGCCCCATCAAATCGTACGGGAGGACACGGCGGAATTCATCCGCCGCTGGGAAAGTTCGGGCGCCGCCGAGCGCGCTAACTACCAGCTCTTTCTATCCGAGCTATGCGACGTCCTGGGCGTTCCACGTCCGAACCCCTCTGTTCCGGATGATTCTCATAATGCCTACGTCTTTGAGCGCGCTGTTCAGTTCCACAACGGGGACGGCACCACGAGCCCGGGCCGCATCGATCTATATAAAAGCCGCTGCTTCGTCCTTGAAGCCAAACAGGGCAGCAATCACCAGGGTGCCGAGCTAAGGGCGCCTTCTCTGCGGACTCGCCGCGGCACTGCCGTTCGTGAGACGCCGGGCTGGGATGAAGCCATGCTCGCCGCTCGCAACCAAGCCGAGTTGTACGCCAAAGCCGTCCCCGAAGGCTGGCCGCCGTTCCTGGTCGTCGTTGACGTGGGTTACAGCATTGAACTCTACGCTGATTTCTCGCTTACCGGCAAGAACTACGCGCAATTTCCGGATAAGAACAGCTACCGTATTCTCCTCAACGAGCTCACGCTGCCGGAAGCTTGCGACCGCCTCCGCGCTGTCTGGCTCGATCCGCTATCGCTTGACCCCACGCGTGTCAGCGCCCGTGTCACTCGTGAAGTGGCTGGACAACTTGCCGAACTTGCAAAGGACCTTGAGCAGCATGAGCACGAGCCCGCCCGCGTCGCCAGCTTCCTCATGCGCTGCATCTTCACGTCTTTTGCCGAAGATGTTCACTTACTGCCGGAGAACAGTTGGACCCAACTGCTCGAAAGCTTGCGAGGCGATCTCCCGAACTTCCGCCCCATGGTCGAATCGCTCTGGCAAACCATGAACAGCGGTGGATTTTCGCCCATCGTCCGGGAACACGTCCTCAGGTTCAACGGCGGTCTCTTCGAGAGCGTGGAGGCGCTGCCCGTCACCACCGCACAGCTCGATCTGCTGATCCGCGCCTCTAAAGCCGAGTGGAAGGATGTAGAACCGGCCATCTTCGGCGCCCTGCTCGAACGCGCTCTCGATAAACGCGAGCGCCATCGCCTCGGCGCGCACTATACGCCGCGTGAATATGTGGAACGTCTCGTCGTTCCCACGATCATCCAGCCGCTTCGCGACGATTGGAAAACCGTTCAAGCCGCCGCCGTCACCCTTGCCCGCTCCGGAGATACGAACGGCGCGCGCGAAGCCGTCCACGAGTTCCGCCGCTACCTCTGCCGCCTCAATGTCCTGGACCCCGCCTGCGGCAGCGGCAACTTTCTCTATGTAACTCTCGAACACCTGAAGCGCCTGGAAGGCGAAGTGGTCGAAATACTGGAAAGCCTCGGAGA
The DNA here is from genome assembly GCA_000381625.1 of Bryobacterales bacterium KBS 96. Lineage (GTDB taxonomy): Bacteria > Acidobacteriota > Terriglobia > Bryobacterales > Bryobacteraceae > KBS-96. Next base: position 322,892 of record KB906767.1, on the reverse strand, counting down.
AACGCAATTCGTTCTCGCCGAAACCGGCATGACGGTCGATCCTCATCAGTTGCTCGGCCTGGAGTTGAATCCGCGCGCCGCTGTCATCACGGACCTCGTGCTCTGGATCGGTTATCTGCAATGGTATTTCCGGACCTGGGGCGCGTCCGCCCTTCCGCCAGAGCCCGTCATCAAGCGCTTCCACAACATCGAAAGCCGCGATGCGCTCCTGGCCTACGATCGCGAAGAGCCGGCGCGGGACGCGAGCGGCGCCATTCGTACCCAGTGGGATCAGCGCACGATGCGCATCCACCCGGCGACCGGCGAAGAAGTGCCCGATGAATCCGCGCGGCGAACAGTCTTTCGGTATGTGAATCCTCACCCGGCGGCGTGGCCTCAAGCCGATTTCATTATTGGCAACCCACCCTTCATTGGGAACTGGATGATGCGTACCGAACTCGGCGACGGTTATACCGAAACGCTGCGTGAGACTTATCCGGAGGTCCCGGAAAGCGCGGACTACGTCATGTACTGGTGGCATCGGGCCGCCGAGGCAGTCCGTTCCGGCCGCACGCGCCGCTTCGGTTTCATCGCGACAAACAGCCTCCGGCAGACCTTCAGCCGCCGCGTCGTGTCCAACCATCTGCAGCCGGAAAATCCGTTATCGCTGGTCTACGCCATTCCGGACCATCCCTGGGTGGATGCAAGGGACGGCGCCGATGTCCGCATATCGATGACTGTCGGCCAACGTGGCCGGCGCGAGGGCGTGCTGGCTCGTGTTGTCGGCGAGATACCTGGCGAGGATCACGCGATAGTAGAACTCTCCGAGCGTCGCGGAATCGTCAATGCGGATTTGACCGTCGGGCCTAACGTTGCAGCCGCACAGCCGTTGAAAGCCAATGAACGTGTAAGCTGCCCCGGCGTGAAGCTTCACGGTTCCGGATTCATTGTGACACCCGCCGAAGCGAGGCAACTAGGACTGGGCCGCATTCCAGGTTTGGAGCGTCACATTCGTGAGTACCGAAACGGCCGTGATTTAACCTCGCATCCGCGACGAGTCATGGTGATCGATCTGTTTGGATTGACAGTGGAACGGGTGCGGGCGCAATTCCCAGAGGTTTTTCAGTGGATACACGACCGGGTGAAACCGGAACGCGATAACAATAATCGGCAGAGTTATCGAGAGAACTGGTGGGTTCACGGTGAACCACGTAGCGAGTTGCGACTCGCCTTAGTCGGCCTGCGCCGCTATATCGCCACCGTTGAGACGTCCAAGCACCGCTTCTTCGTCTTCCTCGACGATTCAGTCCTTCCGGACAACATGCTTGTTAACTTCGCTCTCGAAGATGCCTATTTTCTTGGCGTCCTATCCAGCCGCATTCCTGTCGCCTGGGCGCTCGCAGCCGGCGGCACGCTCGAAGATCGTCCACGTTATAACAAAACCCGCTGCTTCGAACCTTTCCCATTCCCAGTCGCGAACGAACAGCACCGCGAGCGCATACGCCAACTTGGTGAAGCACTGGACGCCCACCGCAAGCGCCAGCAGCAGTTATTCCCGACGCTCACGATGACGGGCATGTATAACGTGCTCGAGAAGCTTCGCGGCGACGCGGAATTGGACGAAGACGATCGCGTCATTCACGAGCAGGGCCTTGTCTCAGTTTTGCGAGAAATTCACGACAACCTGGACGCAGCGGTGCTCGACGCTTACGGCTGGCCCGCCGGTCTGGGCACGGAAGATATTCTTTATCGCCTGGTCGCCCTGAATGAGGAACGCCAGGCCGAGGAGCGCCGGGGAGTCATACGCTGGTTACGCCCAGAGTTCCAGGATCGTCTGCAACTCGGCCAGACGGGCCTTGGCATCGACATGGAAGAAGCCGCACCGGTGAGCGCCCGCCGCCCGTGGCCGGCGTCTCTCCCGGAGCGCGTCGGTGCAATCCGCGCCGTGCTTGCCGAAGAGCGCCAACCGATCGAAGCGCATGCTCTGGCCCGCGTCTTCCTGAAAGCCCGCACGCCGGACGTCCGCGAGATAGCCGAGACGCTTGTCTCGCTCGGCCAGATCCGCCGGGTCGAGAATCGCTACGTTCTTTAGGCGCATTATCGCGGATGCCAATGCCGGCGCCTGTAACGGCGGGGTTCGCAACCCGAATCTCAAGTACGCCGCTCTGAACCGCGTGGCTGTGTCGAAGGTTCAGTTTGAGGATGAGACGGATGGGGAGAAGGAGTAGGCGGTGGAGAGCGGATAGATCGAGCGCCCCCAATGTCGATCTCGAAAATGAGTCTGCGATCCCTTAAAACCTGAGCCATATCCGGAGGGTAACGATCACCTAAGTTCGGAAGCCGACGCTGTCGTCTATGGCGGCGATGCGGCGCCGGACCGGCGATCCGTCGACCGAGTTCCAATCTTCGAACAACAGAGAACGATTTCGTGTAGGGGACGGGCATGCCCGTCCCGAGCGTCAGTGAGTGGCATTTCGAAATTCATTTTTTCGCGCAATCGTGTATTTGCCTTTCTCCGCGTCCCACTTCGTTAGAATCAAATTGCGGATATGCATTCTCTCGAACCCGGCTGGCAGGCGGTCATCCGCGAGCTTGACGCCGCCAAAGATCAAGCTGCGCGGACAGCCCGCGCGGAAGTAACGGATCAGTTGAACCAGATTGCCCGGCGCTTGAAACAGTACCGGACAGAAGTGGACTGGTGCGATGCCGTACTGGACGGGGCAGCTCATTTTGCGGCGGAAATCGCTTTGTTCGCTCTCGAAAACGGACGCCTTGTACTGCGAGGCGCTCGAGATCTTGCACTTGCCCCCGATCTCTCGTTCTCGCTGGCGAGCGCCGCGGCGTTTCAAAATGCCGCCGAGTCGAAAGATGCAGTCATCGCCCTCCGGACTCCCGCCGAAGTGTCTGAGGCGCTGATGTCGAAAGCGGGAGATCGCGCGTGGCTCGCGCCCATCGCGCAGGGGCAGCGAGTTGCCGCGATTCTGTTCGCGTGCGGCGAAGTCGATGCCAATGCGCTTGAACTCATCGCTAATATATCGGCGGCAATGCTCGAACGGCAGTCGCAAAATCCGGTCCACGTTCAAATTGCGCCGTCGCCTTCGCCCGCCAACCCTCCGCAAACTGTCGAACGTACACTGCCCGCCTGGGGAGCTTTGCCCGATCCCGAACGCACGCTTCACCTGCGCGCTCAGCGCTTCGCGCGCGTGAAGATTGCCGAAATGCAGTTGTACCGACCGGAAGCCTGTAATGCCGGCCGCGAGCAAAAGAACCTTTATCTCTATCTGAAGCAGGACATCGATAACGCGCGGGAAATATTTCGGAATCAATTCATGACGACGCCCACTATCGTCGACTATTTACATCTTGAACTGGTCGGCACTCTGGCTGAAAGAGACGAAACACGCCTGGGAGCGGATTATCCTGGCCAGATGGTTTAGTCTTCCGGCGGCTGCGGTTCTGGCATTCTCGCTCGCAGCCCCCGCGGCCGCCCCGTCCAGGCGGTCCCATTCCAAATCGCGTACGGCTAAAGTGGAGCAGCCGGAAAAGCCGAAAGCCGTCGGGGCCGCCGCGCTCCTGGCCGTGGCTCAACGCCAATTGAATCAAAGCGATTTCGCCGCCGCCTCGGAGTACGCCAGCGAGGCCTCCAAACGAGCACCCACCCTCGATGATTACGCCAACTACGTCCGGGCGCAAGCCGAGTATAAGCTGCGGCATTACGGCGAAGTCGACAAAGCGGTGGCTCACGTCTTCACCCACAATCCCGTTTCGCCGCTGACGGGCGCGGCCGCCGCCCTTGCCGTGCAATCTTCGCTCGACGGCGATAAGCCGAAGAGCGCGCTGGACATGATCCGCAAGTATTACAAGCGCATTCCCCAGCCACAGGCGGATTTCCTGCTCGCCCAATGTTTCCATGCGACGGGCGATCTTCCCCAGGCAGCCGCCTATTTCCAGCGGGTCTATTACAACTACCCGAAATCGCAAGGGGCCAAGAAGGCAGAGGAGTATCTAAGCGACCTGAAGACACGCCTGGCTGAGAACTATCCACCGCCCATGCCGACCGCCATGCTGGCCCGGGCCATGAAGCTGATCGATGCGCGCGATTATCCCGCAGCGCGAGATGAGCTAAAGGCCGCCATCCCTCAACTGGGAGGAACGCAACTCGAGTTGGCCCGCGTACGGCTCGGCGAAGTCGATTTCCTGAATCGCGATTATAAGGTCGCGAAAGAATATCTGGGCGGCCTGCAGGTCAACGATCCCGAGGCTGACGCAGAGCGGCTCGATTACCTCATACGCAGCATCCTCAAGATCGATAGCAACGCGGACGTGAAGCCGTATCTTCAAACGCTGGGCGTTAAGTATCCGCAGTCCAAGTGGCGGCTCGACGTGCTCATGACGGTCGCCAACCTGGCGCTGGTGCAGAACGACGCAAAAACGTTCATGCCCCTGTTTTCCGCCTGTGCGGCAAGCTTCCCGACCGATGAAGGCGCCGAGCGGTGCCACTGGCGCGTTGCCTTTGAGAATTACCGCCGGCACGAAGCGGGCGCCGTCGATCTGCTCCGGGCGTTTCTCACGAATTTCCCCGAATCGGACGATGCCAACGCGTCGCTTTATTACCTCGCTCGCCTCTCGGAATCGAAAGATGACGACCGTGCAGCCCGTGCCTATTTCGACGCAATACTCGATCACTATCCGAACACATACTACGCGCTTCAGGCGCGTGAGCGTTTGAAGAGAAAGCAGCTTCATGCCGCGGAGCCCTCCCCCTCCGTGCTCGAATTCCTTCGTGGCATCGCATGGCCGCAGCGCCGGCGCCTCGCCTCTCTCGAACCCGATCGGGACACCCAAAAACGGCTGGAGCGCGCCCGCCTGCTGCGGCTTGCCCAACTCGATCAGTGGGCGGAAACGGAACTGACCTTCGGAGCCAAAAACGACGGCAATCAGCCGTATGTCTATGCTTATGAACTGGCGAAACTCGCAAGCCAGCGCGGCGACGCCGATCAGGCCATCCGGTACATCAAAGCGTATGCGCCCGGCTATCTGCGCCTGATGCCGAACGACGTGCCTCCAGCATTCTGGCGCATGGCGTTTCCCATGCCGTATCGCCCGGCGATCCTTCGCTACAGCCGTGCACAGAAGATCGATCCTTTCCTCGTCTGTGCCTTGATCCGGCAGGAGTCCGAGTTCAACCCCAAAGCCATTTCCTATGCAAACGCCTATGGACTGATGCAAGTGCGCCCCGCCACAGGCCGCGACTTAGCGCGCCAGTTGCGCATTCGCCACTTTACAACCCACCAACTGCTCACTCCCGACCGCAACGTTCAACTCGGAACGAAGTATTTCCGCTGGCTGCTCGATTCCCTCGGCGATCATCCGGAAGAAGCGCTGGCCGCTTTCAACGCCGGGAAAAGCCGCGTGGACTTGTGGAGCACCTGGGGTCCGTATAGCGAGCCGGCCGAGTTTATCGAAACCATTCCCTTCACACAGACTCGCGAGTATGTCCAAGTCGTCTTGCGAAATGCGGAGGTGTACCAACGTTTGTACGAGGGCCTGCCGGCTTTGGATGGCGCCGAGGCGCCCGTTCACAAAACCACGGTCCGGAAGAAATCAGTTGTGAAGAAGCCTGCTGCAAAGAAGCCGGCGGGCGGGACAACGCGACGCAAACGCTAAAATCACAAATAACCGTGCTTGCCACCCGTTTTCAGAGCGCCCGCACCGCTCAATTCAAAGAATCCGTCATCCGAGAAATGACGCGGCTGGCTCTCCATCATGGAGCCGTCAATCTCGCGCAGGGCTTTCCCGACTTCCCCGCCCCGCCGGAGGTGAAGCGCGCCGCGTGCGAGGCGATTGAAGCGGATATTAATCAATATTCCATTACCTGGGGCGCCAAGCCGTTCCGCGACGCCATCGCGAAATACTACGACCGCTTTTACGGCCTTGGCCTCGATCCGGAACGTGAACTTGCCGTTTGTTGCGGCGCTACCGAAGGCATGGTGGCGACGATGCTGGCCCTGCTGAATCCCGGAGATGAAATCGTCGTCTTCGAGCCGTTCTACGAAAACTATTGGCCCGATTCCCAGTTGAGCGGCGCCACCGTTCGCTACGTTCCGCTGCGCCCGCCGCGCTGGACCTTCGATCCCGATGAGCTTCGAGCGGCGTTCACGCCGCGGACAAGAGCGATTGTTCTGAATAGCCCGAACAATCCGACCGGCCGCGTCTTTTCGGTTGAGGAGTTACAGGTCATCGCCGGCCTCTGCCACGAATTCGATGCCCTTGCCATTACCGACGAGATCTATGAACATATCGTGTTCGACGGAACCCGTCACGTCCCGATTATGACGTTGCCGGGGATGCGTGAGCGTTCGGTTTTGGTCAACAGCTTGAGCAAGACGTTCTCGGTGACCGGATGGCGCGTCGGTTGGGTGATCGCGCCGCCCGATCTCACATCGTCTATTCGTAAAGTCCACGATTTTCTGACCGTAGGCGCGGCGGCGCCTCTTCAGCAAGCCGGAATTCACGCGCTCGCTCTCCCGGATTCGTATTTCTTGAATGTAGCTGCCGCTTACGAACGGAAACGCAACCTGCTGCTCGATATTCTGGGACGGCAAGGATTCATCTGTTCGGTTCCGCAAGGGGCCTATTACGTGATGGCGAACATTGCAGGATTGAACGCCGGCAACGATGTCGATTTCTGCCGCTATCTTGTCGAAGAGATCGGCGTTGCCGCTGTCCCCGGCTCCAGTTTCTTCTCGGATCCTGGTCTCGGCAAGGATTGGGTTCGATTTTGCTTTGCGAAGAAGCCCGAAACGCTGGAAGCCGCGGCAGAGCGCCTGGCGAGGTTATCACACTGATGGAGCCGTCGTTCCTGGTCCCACAAACGACCGTTCACGCGAATGGCGATGGACCTGGTCTGCCCCTCGCGCCCAACCGGCCGCCAGCGCTGTTGATCACGCTCGGCATCGTGAAAACTGTAGAGCAGGAACTGTTGCACGTCTTCATCCAGGGGTCCCGCAACGGAACCGATTGGACCGAACGCCTGGCCGTGTTTCCAGAGAAGTTTTATGCCGGCGTCTCTTCGGTTCTGGTAGATCTGTCTCAACATATCGAAGTCGAATATGTGCGCGCGCAATGGAAAGCGGTCCGGTGGGGCCGCGGCGATAAAACGCCCGTGTTTGACTTTTACGTATTCGCCGAACCGGTGTGACACATGAGCAGTGATGCTCGTCCCTAGCGTGATTCTGAAATTTTCGCGATCTGAACCGGAAACGTAAGCGGCCTGTATCTTGCCGCCTTGCAGCGGCTCGCGGGTCAACTAACGGGGAATCCGCGGGTCGAGCCGGCGGGCAGTCTGGAACTCGGTGTGCGCCGCTTGTGGTTCGCCCGCCTTCTCTAACGCCAGCCCTAAGTTGTAGTGCGCAGCGGCGTAGTCCGGCTTGCGGCGAATCGCCTCTTGAAATTTCGATTTCGCATCGGCGATTTTGCCGGCCTGAAGCCAGAGTAAGCCCAGATTGTTGTATGCCTCCGCGAACTGCGGCGTGCGCCGGATGACTTCCCGATACAGACTCGCCGCGCGGTCGATCTGATTCTCTCCCGCCAGAAGATTGCCCAGCAGCATCCGGGCCTCGGTGTAGTCCGGCCGCAGCAGCAATGCCTCCGTGAGTTCGCGACCCGCTTGCACGGCCTTGCCGGTATTGGCGAGCATCATGCCCAGATTGTAATGGGCTTCCGCGAGGTCGGGGTCGCTCAGAACGGCCTGATGGAATTGATCGAGCGCATTCCCTGCGTCCTGGTCCCGCGCATAGAGCACTCCGAGATGCATGTGCGCTTCCGCATAATCGGGTTTCAGTTCCAGCGCCTTCTGGTATGCCGCCAGCGCCTGATCCCGAACGCCTAGCTTTTCCCGCGCCACGCCGAGATAGTAATAGCTCATGGGTAAGGCCGGACTCAACTGCGCCGATTGCTGGAATGTTTGTGCGGCCTTTTGCCATTCCCCGCTTTTCAACAAATCGATGCCATCGAGAATCAGTTTTTTGCTTTGCGCGAGTTGCAGCCGCGATTGATGCAGTTGGCGAATATCGCGCATTTCGGCCGCCGCTTCCGCGGTTTGCCCCTGCGTTCGAAGCGCGATGCCCAGCGTGTACTTAGCCCGTTCGAAATCGGGCTTCAACTCCAGCGCCCGTCTCAAGCTGGCGATGGCGTTCGGCATGTCGCCTGATCCTTTGAGCGCCACTCCGAGATCGCAGAGCGCAATCGGATTGTCCGGCATCAGGCGGGCGGCATCTCGGAATTCGGCGAGCGCTCCAGCATTGTCGCCCTGCCGCCGCAACGCGACGCCAATACTTTCATGCGCCGGGCCAAAGCTCGGGTTCAGCGCCGTGGCCCTGCGGAACTCGGCGAGCGCCTCCGATAGCTTGCCGTCTTGCCCAAGCGCGATGCCGAGATGATAATGAGTTGCAACAGCCGTGGGATAGGCGGCGAGGTAACGCCGGAACTCGGGAATCGCTTTCGCGGGAACTCCATTTTCGAGATAGGCGAGGCCAAGCTGCTCCGATGGCGCCGGATCGTTCGGACGCAGTTTGCGTACTTTTTCGAGCTGCCCGATCGCTTCCGCCGTCTGATTCGAGCTCATCAGGATGCCGGCAAAGTAGAGCCGCGCAGCCGCGTTGGCGGGATCAAGTTCAATCGCTCTGCGTAGTTCCAGTTTCGCGGCTGGTGCATCGCCGCGGTCATGGTAAGCAGCGCCCAGTCCGAAGTGCGCGGCGGACCACTCCGGCTTCAGCTTCACGGCGCGCTCGAATTCTTCAACCGCCGCCGCCGAGTCTCCCTTGTACTTCAAAGCGAGGGCCAGGTTGTAATGCGTGGCCGCATCTTCGGGTTCGACGGCAAGCGCCCGGCGGTACAGCTCAATCGCTTTATCCCACTGCTTTCGCTGCGAATACGCGACAGCTTGCCCGCGGTAATCGGCGGCGCTTTGGGCTCCTGCGACAGCCGGCGCCAGCATGGCCGTTAACACTGCCAGGCACAACAGATGGCGCATAGCTGATTGTATGCCGACTTCAAACAGAGCCGCCTCGCGTCAGCGAGCGGGCTGGACAACCGCACAACCAGCGCGCTTATGTGCGGCGCTCCGTTTGTAAACTGCGTTACCACAAGAACTTCATGCTGAACTGCCCGATGCGCGGATCGCGCGCGCTCGTCACTACGCCGAAATTGCCGCTGCTGAAATTACCGCTCGGATTGTTGAACTGCGTGTGATTGAAAAGATTGAAGAATTCCGCGCGGAACTCCAGCGCCATCGATTCGGTGATGCGCGTGTCTTTCAGCAGCGCAAAGTCCGTGTTAAGAATGCCCGGCCCATGGAAAAATCGCCGGCTCGACGTCCCAAACCGGCCGTATTGCTGCGACGCAAAAGCATCCGGCAGAAAATAAGTATTGGCGCCGTTCGGCCCTGGATTACGCGGATCCTGTATCTGGACGGGACCGACCCGGTCCGGTGTGTCGGTCGAACTCTCGCCAATGAGCGAAAGATCGCCCGAACTCTGGCGCATGCTGATGGGAAATCCAGTTGAGAAACGGCTGATTCCGATGAACTGCCAGCCTTGCGTTAAACGTCTGGGAAGCGCACTAAAGGCCCGGTCAAACGGAACGGCCCAATTATAACTGGCAACGAAATTATGCGTCAGGTCGTACGACGAAAGCGATCTGCTCAAACGGTAGTTTGTAAAGTTGACCCAATCGTTGAAACCCGATGAATTGTCAATCGCCTTGGACCATGTGTACGCCAGCAGGAACGTCACATCAGAAGCCTTCCGTTCGGCCGAAATCTGCAGCGAATTGTAATTCGAGTTCGCGATGTTCGCTGTGAACGTATTACCCGATCCGAATGCCGGCCCAAGAGAATCTCTCGTACCGAAAACCTGGCTTCCGTCCGGGAGCGTATATGTCGTTTGCTCGCCATTCGGCCCGCATGTAGGAGTCGCGCCTAAGGCGTTCAACTGCTGGCAAAGCGCCGGATTGCCCGGGTTTGCCGCATATTGCGCAATCAAGCGGTGGCCCTGTGTGCCCACGAAGGCGATTGTCAGCACAGTCGATTTTGAAAGCTCGCGCTGGATGGTGAAGTTGTAATCTTCCGCGTACGGAAGCCGGTTATGAATGGAATAGCCCGGCGACGCTGACAGCGGAAGATATACCGAATAATCCAGGGTCTTATTCGCCGGACTGCCGGGCGTCGGTAACGTGAATGGGAAGCGCTGTCCTTGCGATTCGCCAGTCGACCGCGTCTGGAACGGCTGGTCGAACGATACCGGCTCGGGGCTGACCCAATAGAGCCCAAAGGGGGCGTCGCCCACTTCGTAGAACAGGTTCAGATCTTCAATCGAGGTATAGAAGATGCCAAAGGCCGCGCGAATGCTGGTTTTGCCCGGTCCGCCCGTCAGCTTGCCCAGGAAGCCGTCGCTAAAATTCGGCGAGTACGCGATACCGATGCGCGGGCCGAAATTGTTGTAGCGTGTCGGTGCGAGCGTGCTCGGAATGCCGGGATCGCCGGGAACAACCCAACCTGTGGGAGCGGTGGGAAATTGAGTCGATTGCAGCCCAGGGACGATGGTCTCGATTTTGCCTTGCGTGTCGTACCACGGCATGCTGACTTCCCAGCGCAGCCCGGCGTTGATCGTGAAGTTCGGCTTGGCCTTGTACGAGTCTTGTATGTAAAGCCCACCGTAGCGCGTCCGGGAATCCAGAAACTGCTGGCTGCACTGGTTGTAATTGACCGGAGCACCGACCAGGAAATCCGCGAAATCGATTCCGGTTTCGCTGCCGTCGAAGGTAAAATCTCCATTCGGAGCGCACGTGTTCCGCTCGTTGATCTGGAGGTAGCGAAATTCACCGCCGAACTTCACCGAGTGGGAACCCATAATTTTCGAGAAGCCGTCCTGCACCATCCACGTGTTGTTCGGCTGAAACGTGGTAAGGGTCGGCACGCCGATCGAGAAATCATTGAAGTAAATGGGCGGCAGAGTTTCCGGGAAGTTGGCCGGCCCCGAGGGAATAATTCCAAGCGTGCCTGGGCCGGTGACAAATCCCAGATCCGCCAGCTTGGCAAAGCTGCCCTTCGGCTCGTCCGTGACCGTGGACGTGCGGAAAAAGCTTAGGCGGAACTCGTTGACCTGTGTCCCGCCAAACGTCTTCGTGTTGCTCATCACGGCAACTTGAGCCCGCGTCGGAGTCGTCGATGGGAAGCCGGGAACACTCGCCGCGGGAAGCGAATTATCTACGGTCGAATCGTCGAAGTGATAGTAGAACGACCAGTTGCCCGTCATCTCGTTGATAAAGTCGACACGCTGGCCCATCTTGTCGTCCACAACCCTGTTTTTCTGGCTGGAATCCGCAAATGTTCCAGACGCCTGGTTCGGCAATGGAATGTAGGGCAGGATGCCGGCAACAGGCCTGGCGAAAGCGCGTTGCGGGATCACGCCGCCGGGAAAAACGCATCCGGCCGTTGAGGCACAGCCGGGGGTGCTATATGCCTCCCCGTCCTGCACCGGATAGCCCAGCCGTTGCGAAAGCGTCTGCGCCCAATACCCGCCCTTCACTGTTTGGATATTTCCATCGGCATCGGTGAAGGCGGACGGATCGAAGATGCCGGAGCGCTCGTCGGCCGAGGGCACGCTCACCAAGCCGGTGCTCGCGCCCTGAACCTGTCGGGTGCCCTGGTAGTCGGTAAACCAAAACAACTTGTTTTTCCAGAACGGGCCGCCAACGGCATAGCCGAACTGATTGCGCCGTAATTCAGCCTTAGTGGGATCGAAGAAGCCACGCGCGTCGAATTTGTCATTCCGGAGGAACTCAAAGACATCGCCATGAAAGCTGTTCGTGCCGGACTTCGTGATGGCGTTCATAACGCTGCCGCTGAATTTGCCGTATTCCGCATCGAAGCTGTTCGTGATGAGGCGGAATTCCTGAATGGAGTCCAGGTTAGGAATCAGGCCGGCGCCATTGTTTCTTCCCTCGCTGACATCTCCGCCGTTCACCAGGAACGCATTTGCGGTTTCGCGCTGCCCGTTGACTGACAGATTCCCCGCCGAGAGAATACCCGAAACGGGGCGATCCTGCTGCATGGAGCCGGACGTGGTCGGCGCGACTCCCGCCTGCAACCCAAGCAGGTCGATAAAACTGCGCCCGTTCAATGGCATAGACAGGATTTGCTTGGTGTCGATCACTTGCCCAAGCTGGGTGCTCTCGGTCTCCACTTGAACCGGGTTCGCCTCCACTCGCACGGCTTCTCTCACCGTGCCCACTTGCAGAGTCACGTCGAGGTGAAGCCGGTCATTCACTTTGACCTCGATGCCCGATTCAACGAATTGCTGAAAGCCTTGCGCGGTGGCCGTGATGTTGTAATGGCCGGGCGGCAGCGCCAGAAGGCGATACTCGCCATCCGTGTTCGAAACCACCTGCTTCGTGAAATTTGTGTCGACGTTGGTCGCGACGACTTGCGCGCCAACAACGATGGCATTGGAAGAGTCGCGCACGGAACCAAGAATGTTTCCTGTGACATCGGCCCACAGATTCGCGCTGGCGCAGACTGTTAAGACTGCGGCGGCAAGTAAACCCTTTATAGTCAAGATCGGAACCTCCCTGAAGAGAAACAGTTCCCGAATTGCGGTAACATTATCGAACAAAGACGAGAAAGTCAAGCTGTTAGTTCACAGAAGATTCTCGCGAGCGGGCGCTAACCTTTTCAGGCCGTGCTTTATGCAAACTAGACGACAGCCGAAAGGCTTATCCCTGTCGCTGCAAACGAGCTTCTCAGTACGTTAGTGTTCCATTCCCTGCCGCACCATCCCCGGATACCAGGAACGCACGGCGAGAATGCGGGACTTCACACCTGGGGCGCTATAGTATCCGACTGTGCAATTGAGCCGGAAAAAGTAAGCATCGCCCGCCTTAGCCGGGTGACGGCCTTCGATGCCGTCCATGCCGCCGCCGGCCACCATGTCGCCGTGCCCGTCCAGAACCAGATAAATTTCTTCTTCCCGCTCGTGATGGTGAGGAAAGTTTGTTCCGCCCGGTGCAATCTCCATCAGAAATAAACTGGTCAGCACACGGCCCGCGGCAATCCGATCGCGCTTGCTATCGACATCTCCCATGAGCAGGCGGTACAGCGCGGATGACGGATGGCCGCTGACCGTCTGAGTCGGCACATTGCTGATGTTGGCGGTGAGTGCGTGCGGCGGCATGGGCGCTCGCTCGAAACCCTTAGTGTGGAATCCCATTACGATCACGTGCAAAGGCCGCGAGGAGTTATTGCTCAGCGCGTGAGAAACGGTGGCCGGGATGTACACATACTGCTCCTTCGGAAGCGGCAAGGTTTCGTTTCCATACTTAAGGGAACCAGCGCCGTCGAGCACGACATACACCTGATCTTCGTGCGCGTATGCGGCGGAAGCGCACGTTCCGCTCGGATCGACAGTTGCCTCCCCATACCGCGCGATACCCGCCGGCGCCGATGCGTCGGCGTCTCCTTCACCGAATAACGGTTTGTAGTGGCATGTTGCGGTGGTGATGTCCGACTTCTTCTCATGAACCGCCGATACGCTGCGGTGCAGAAAGGTGGGATCTACGTGGCGATCCGCCGCTGTCGATGGCAGCACGCACGCAAATGTGAGCAAGAGCGCTGGAATAGTTGTTTCTCGAAAAGTCATAGCGGGATTGCAGAAGTGTATCCCGAAATGACCGCCAACGTCCAACTGAATAAGATTTGACTAGACTGGTTGAATCGATGAACAAATTTCATCGCCGAGGTATTTATGCCAAGCTTTTCCAAGCAGCGCCGCATGTTTGTTAAGTGGGCTGCCGCCAGCCCCGTGTTGTGCGCCGTCGCATATCAACAGGCTTCACAACAGTTGATGGGAGCCGTTTCAGGCTCGAGCAACGTCTACGGCAAAATCGGAGTACGGCCGTTCATCAACGCGCGAGGGACGTGGACGTATCTGAGCGGATCGCTGATTTTGCCCGAGGTCCGCACGGCAATGGAGGCAGCATCGCGCCAGTTCGTCGATATGTTCGAACTGCAGCGCGCCGTGGGCCAACGGCTGGCGTCTCTTTCCGGCGCCGAATCCGGGATGGTGACATCGGGATCGGCGGGGGCCATGGCGAGCGCCACCGCGGCGTGCATCGCGGGCGCCGATCCGGCCCACATCTGGCAATTGCCGGACACCACCGGCCTGAAAAGCGAGGTCATCATGCTGGGCGGCCGGAGCGCGTTCGACAGCGCAATACGGCTTGCGGGAGGCAAACTCGTTCTCGCCCACAGCGTGGAGGAAATGGCGTCCGCGTTCAATCCGCAAACCGCGATGGTCTATACGACATGGCGCGATGACAAACTCCCGAAAGCGCTTGAGGCCGCCAGACGTGCACAGGTGCCGCTTCTGCTGGACGACGCGGCCGGCATTCCTCCTCTCGACAATCTATCGAGATACGCGAAAATCGGCGTCGATCTATATTGCTTCAGCGGCGGCAAAGGTCTGCGCGGACCGCAATGCGCAGGCGTGCTGCTCGGCAAGAAGCATCTGATCGATGCGGCGCTTGCCAACACGAATCCCTGGGAAGGCGCCGTTTGCCGGCCCATGAAAGCCGGCAAGGAGGAAATCATCGGCATGTTGACCGCCATCGAAACGTGGCAGAAGATCGACATGAATGCGCTGAACCGGGACTGGAACACGAAGGTGCGGAAGATCGCCAAGCTGGTCGAAACCGTGCCCGGAGTGAGCACAAAGATCTACGTTCCGGAGGAAGGCAACAGCTATCCGACACTGCGTGTCATGTGGGATGAAGAAGGATTCGGGATGACCGTTGCGCAGTGCGATGAACAGTTGCGCGCCGGGAATCCGCGCATCGAAGTGCTCACGAACAGCAATCCCAGCCTGGTGCCCGCTGTCGTGGAAGGCAGCGGCGATAAGCACGTCGCGCCTCAAAACCGGCTCGAGATCGTATCGATGACGCTGCAGGATGGCGAAGAACTGATTGTGGGGCGGCGGCTGCGCGAAATCCTGAGCAAAGCGAAAAGCCGCACGCCGTCGTCCTAGTAAATACGGTCGAGGCAAGCATCCCTCGAACTCTACAACGGAGGAGAAGGATGCTTACCGGCTCGAAGATGTGGAATTCGCGTAGGCGGCAGAGGCCAGGCCAAGTCCAGCGAAACTAGCCAGTACAGCGGCGAAGATCGCCCACGAGTTTCCAGAAACGCCGCCCAAGCCACCACTGGTCGAAGCACCGGATTGGCCGCCCGGTTTGAAAGCGGAAGCGGTTCCTGCGCCGATATGCGTTAGCATGGCGCCATCTTTGTTGAACACCTTGACGGCTCCACTCATGGACGCCACTTCCACCGTGCCGTTGTTCAGGCGAACCGCCGCTTGCGATGCCACATCGTCCGGTACAACACGGAATCCGGCGGCTTCCACGCTCAGGCTGGACATATTGTCGATCCGGGCCGCTCCTTCGGAAAGCACCAGCCGGTTGTTGTAGACCGTCGCCGCGGTGTTGGTCGCCAGCAGAACGCTCGCGCCATTTTGCAGGAAAAGCTGGCTGGCAGCTTTGTCCGTGCGAATCTGTGAGCCGTCGAAGAGATTGGCGTTGCCGCTAACCTGTGCGCTGTTGACGGTAAACCTGCCAAACGCGGAAGCTACACCAATCGTTGGCGTTGTCGCGAAAGCGGAAACGGCCGACATAGCAAACGCCACGCCCACCGCCTTAAGACCATGTAATTTCATCCGTTTTCTCCAGTCGTCAATGCCCCGACCATCGAGAGTCTTAGAGCTTTCCAAAGTATAACCGAAATCCTGGAGATTATTCAATAAATGTAAACGGATTATGGATTTTGAGATGGCCTTTTGTCTTTACCGGCCGTAAATCAGGCATCCGGCCGCAATTTGACCACGGTTGCTCCCCAGCCGCCTGCCTCCGGGGAAGCATCGTGGAATTGCGCAACAAATGGGTTGCGCTCGAGCACTTTTCGCACGATCTCACGCTGGACGCCAATGCCGCGTCCATGGATGATACGCACCACCGGAAACCCGCGGACGTGGACCTCTTCGAGGTATGCTTCGACAGCCTGCTTCACGTCGCGAGGCGCAAACGCGTGCAAATCGAGCGAGTCTTCTATTGGAAGCTCAACAGCATCGAAGTCATTTACGTCCGGATCGAGCACGTCCGCGGGCTTCCTTCTTTAGAACTAGAACGGCGACCAACCGCGATGCGAATTCGTCGGCTGCCGCTGCTCCGGAGCACCCTCGGCAAGCGGCGCGGTGGGCACTATATGGCTAAAATCCAGCTCGCCCGACGAGAACGAGAGCGGACGATCCAGAACCATTTCCATGGTGGTTCCTTTTGTAAGGGTCGCATCCGGTCCACGGCTCAACAACACGCCGAGCAACCCCGCGCCTGCGCCGGCCGCCGCGCCGATCCCGGTTCCCATGCCCATGTGTCCAGTGGCCGCCCCGGCGAGCGCGCCAACGCCGGTTCCGGTAATCGTCGTATCGGCAACGGTCCGCGCATCGCCTCCCTTATTACCCTCGGCTTTGATTTTGCCTTCTTCACGATTCACCTCCTCGGCGGAACGGCCATCCATGGAGCCGACACGCGCCCGGAAATCGCGGCTTACTCCGTTAGGCAGAGTCAGCGAATCGAAGCGCACGTACAACTCGCCACGGCCTTTCACACGGCCGGGGCGTTTTATCTGGGTTATGCTGCCCGCGACCCAACTACCTTGAGGAATAACGAGATGACCGTTGGAAAAAATCGGAAAGGCCGTCTGCAGATATAAGCGATCCCCGACCGCCGCGTGCCGCGTGCTCACGCTGTTGATCATGTTCAGCAAAATACGCGTTCCCGGAGGCACGACAAATTCGCCGGACGCGTGCTCCGCATCGGCATGCTTGAACCCGCCTGGCTCCGGCTTCGCGCCGTTCGGCGTTGGCGTTTCGCCCGGCGGCTGGCTTCCTCCGCTTTGTGCGGCCGGCGCCGCCTGCGACGGGCGCGGACGCGCGACATCCTCCGGGCCCTGAGCCCACAGGGCACAAGGCAAGCTGCTTATCGCAATGCTCAGCATCACTCGGCGTAAAGACATAACCACAACCTGTTCTTCTATATTCGCCCAATTGGGCGCTACCGTGCGAAGTCGAGCTGCAGGCGTTAGCGGATGCGATCGCAAACCAGTTTTAAATCCGCCGTGCCCTTGGATGTTTCGATGTGGCTATCGGTCGTTAGCGTGTTTTTGTCGGATGATAAATCCCAGCGCTCTTCCATCACAACTTCGACGCCGCTCTTCGTCTTCATCGACGTGCGAATCACGAGTGTTTCCCCGTCCCAGAATGCGTGGCTCGTTCCTTCTCCGGTGTTGAAATGATTCGTCGTGTCCACGCCGTCGGTCCGGTAAATCGCATGTGCGGTCTGTTGGCCATTAGCGCCGCGTTCCACGGTGTCGACGCTGAGGTTCACCCCCTTCTGTACGATGGTGCGCGTGATGGAGCTTGGCATCGGAAATTTTCCGAAATCGCTTTTCTGGTCGTTCATGCGCCACTGGCCGCTGAAATCCGGCTTCTGCTCCGTTTGAGCGAAGATCGCCGGCATTGAGACCGCGAGGCAAAGGAGGGAGACAAAGAAGCGTGTCATGATTCGGCGAGTGGGTTCACTACACAACAATATACGGGTTTGCTCGAAATTTGAGCCGGTGAACGGTTCTCGCGGCGAGCTTCCCAATTGGGCAACTCACCAGCCCATTTGCTTCATGCGCACGAGGATGCGTGAGCTGTAATCGTTCATGGCGGCCGGCTTGCGCCGGCGCGGAGCAGGCAGGATCGCTGCCAGCCTCGCTCCTTCCTCCCGGGTGATGCGCGCCGCAGGAACCTTGTAGAAATGCCGCGCCGCCGCTTCCGCGCCGAAAATTCCCGGCCCCCATTCCACAACGTTCAAATAAAGCTCCAAAATGCGCTGTTTCCCGAGAATCACTTCTTCGAAGGGCACGATAGTGGCTTCAATACCCTTTCGAATCAACGATCGCCAGGTAGTCAGAAACAAGTTTTTGGCAAGCTGCTGATCGATGGTGGACGCGCCGCGCAGGCGTTTGCCGCCGAGGTCGTCCGAGGTGGCAATGGCAACCTGTTTCCAGTCGAATCCATGGTGCTGGTAGAAGCGCGCGTCTTCCGCCGCGATCACAGCATGCTGAAATGCCGGCGAGATCCGCGAGAGCGGCACAACGCTGTATTGCTTCCGATAATCGCCGCGCAGAAAGAAGGACTGAATACGCTGTTCCACCTGGACTGACGTCGTGAACGGATCGACCCATTTCAATAACAGGAGGTTTATGACGACAAAGCCGTAAAAGGCCAAAATGCAAAACACCGCCCATCGAAGCAAGCTTCGCCAAACGGAGCGTTTCGAGCGGCCCTTTGATCGAACTGCCTTTTTCGAAGAGCGTACGGATTTCCGGGCGGCGCGAGCGGGCACGTTCCAACATACGACAGCGCGCTCGGTGAACAGTATGCCTATCCTGTCCAAATGTTACGATGGGTTCTAACCCCTTGCCATCAATGACTTTGCGCGCCACAACCGGTATTTTAAGCGAGATCGTTGCGCACAAACACAGCGAGATCAAAGGGTTAGCTCCGCTTGCCGCCAGCCTCGAACGTCGCGCCCATGAGACGTGCGGGCAGCGCCGTCCGTTTGCTGAGGCGCTCCGGTCTACTCCGACGGCAATTATCGCGGAGATCAAGAAAGCCTCACCCAGCAAGGGATTGCTGCAGCCGGATTTTCACCCGGGAACGATCGCCCGCGATTACGAACAAGGCGGCGCTGCTTGCCTTTCGGTATTGACGGACGGACGCTATTTTCAAGGCAGCCTAAACGATTTGCAAACCGCGAGGAGCGCAACCGCTCTACCGGCGCTGCGCAAGGATTTCACCATCGACCGCCTCCAGATTTTTGAAGCTGCCGCCCACGGCGCCGATGCCGTGCTTCTGATTGCGGCAATTCTCAATACAGAACAGCTCCGGTCGTTTCGGGAGCTGGCCACCGAATTGGGGCTCGCGGCGCTGATAGAGATTCACAACGAATCGGAGCTGGAGCGCGCCATCGATTCCGGCGCCGGCATTATTGGCGTGAATAACCGTAACCTGGACACTTTCGAAGTATCGCTCGATACATCGCTGCGTCTCGGCGAGAAAATGCCAGATGACGTTCTGCGAGTGAGCGAGAGCGGTATTTTCACGAAGGCCGATATTGAGCTGCTCAAAGGCGCCGGATTCCGGGCTTTTCTGATCGGCGAATCGCTGATGAAATCCGCCGATTCTGTTGCGGCCCTCCGTTCACTAACCCAGGCGTCATGATGGCACTCGAAACCAAATTCGTCATCAAGATCTGCGGAATTACCAATGAGCAGGACGCTCGCGACGCGGTGCAGGCCGGCGCTACTGCCCTGGGGTTTAATTTCTACCGAAAGAGTCCCCGGTACGTAACCGTCGAACAGGCGCAAGTCATCGCGGCAAGTTTGCCCGCAGCGGTTCTCCGGGTCGGCGTCTTTGTCAATGAAACAGCGGAATCGATCGCGGAGACCGCCTGCTACGTTCCCCTCGATGTCGTCCAGCTCCACGGCCGAATGCCGAACCCGCTGCCTCAATTACGAATCTGGCGGGCTATAGCCGTCGATGAGAACTTTGACCCCGGGCAGCTTTCAGGCATCGATGTGGACGCTTTTCTGCTGGATGCGCCCACCGACCGCTTCGGAGGTTCCGGTAGGAGCTTCGACTGGGTCCGTGCCGCCGGTTTGAAACGACGCATTCTGCTGGCCGGAGGACTTGACGGCTCGAATGTGGAGCAAGGCATCGCGGCGGTGGATCCCTGGGGAGTGGATGCCTGTTCCCGAATCGAATCGTCGCCGGGGAAAAAGGACGCCCGCAAAGTGCGTGAATTTGTAGCTGCCGCGCGGAAACCGTTCGAAGCGCGTGATCGTCGAAGCGCCTCGCCGGTAAAACAGGAAATTTCGTTATGACGACTACTTCTCTGCCCGATACGCTCGGCCATTTCGGTCCGTATGGCGGACGCTACGTTCCCGAAGTGCTGATGTCGCCACTGGAAGAGCTGGAAAAGGCCTATCAGGACGCGCGAAACGATCCGGACTTCGAAACGGAATTGCGCTTGCTGCTGCGCCACTATGCAGGCCGGCCGACCCCGCTTTATTATGCCCAGAGATTGACGCAGCAACTCGGCGGCGCGCAAATCTGGCTGAAGCGTGAAGATCTGCTGCACACGGGAGCGCATAAGATCAACAATTGCCTGGGCCAGGGCCTTCTTGCCCGCCGGATGGGCAAGAAGCGGATTATAGCCGAGACCGGCGCCGGCCAGCACGGCGTGGCTAGCGCAACCGTTTGCGCGCTATTTGGCTTCGATTGCACCGTTTACATGGGCGAGGAAGACATGCGGCGGCAGCGGTTGAACGTCTTCCGGATGCGTCTTCTGGGCGCGAAAGTGGTTGGCGTTTCAGCTGGAAGCAAAACGCTGAAGGACGCCACGAGCGAAGCCATGCGCGATTGGGTGACGAACGTATCGACGACGCACTATTTGCTCGGTTCCGCGCTCGGCGCGCATCCGTATCCTATGATGGTGCGCGATTTTCACCGCGTCATCGGCGACGAAGCACGAGTCCAATCGCTTGAGCAGATCGGCCGTTTGCCGGACCTGCTTCTTGCTTGCGTGGGCGGAGGAAGCAATGCCATTGGCTTGTTCTATCCGTTCTTCGGCGACCCGGCGGTTCGCATGGTAGGCGTGGAGGCCGGCGGCCGGAGTCTGACGCTGGGAGACCACGCGGCGCGCTTACAGGGTGGTTCTCCCGGTGTTTTGCACGGCGCATATAGCTATCTTCTGCAAGATCAGGCGGGCCAGGTCAGCCCTACGCATTCCATTTCCGCCGGCCTCGATTATGCGCTAATTGGTCCCGAGCATGCCTGGCTGCACGATCAGCAACGGGCGGAATACGTCTCGGCGAGCGATGGGGACGCGCTGAAGGCCGCCAGTACTCTGGCCAGAACGGAAGGGATTATTCCCGCTCTCGAATCGGCCCACGCCATAGCGGAAGCCATACGGCGGGCGCCGGCGGAGGCCGGCAAAGTGTATGTAGTCAATGTGTCTGGCCGGGGCGACAAGGACACCGATATCTATCGTGAAAATATGCCGGAGCTTGACGCTTAATGTCCACCACAATTGCGACAACGCGAATCGGCCAGCTTTTTGAGCGGTGCGCGACCGAGAAGCGAAAGGCGTTCATCGCCTATTTGACGGCCGGAGATCCGAATCCCGAGGCGACCGTTCCCTTGGTGCACGCCCTGGAGCGCGGCGGCGCGGATCTGATCGAACTCGGGGTTCCCTTCTCCGATCCCATTGCGGACGGACCCGTAATCCAGCGCGCCTCCGAACGATCGTTGCGCGCCGGTACGACTCTCGAGCGGATTCTCGAACTGGTCCGGGAAATTCGCCGGGAATCGCAGATTCCGTTGCTGCTCTTCAGCTACCTCAATCCGGTGCTGCATTACGGATTCGACCGGCTGGGGCGGGAGGCCGCCGCGGCAGGGGTGGATGGCGTTCTGCTAACCGATTTGAGCGTGGAAGAAGCGGAGGCTCCGGTCCAGGAACTGCGCGGGCACGGCCTGGACACCGTATTTCTGGCGGCGCCCACCAGCAGCGAACGCCGGCTGGAACTGGTCGGAAAGCATTCGTCCGGTTTCGTATATCTCGTCTCCCGGACCGGCGTAACCGGCGAGCAGTCCTCGCTTTCCGAGCAGGCAATTCCGCTAATCCGGCGCATGCGACGCCATACGGCGCTTCCGTTGGCGGTGGGTTTCGGTATCAGCCGCCCGGAACACGTATCGGAGGTGGCGCGGTTTGCGGACGGAATCGTAGTGGGCAGTGCGATTGTGAAAACGATTGAGGCGAACCTCAAGGCCGGCGATGCGCCTTCCGCTGTGGAAGCTTTCACACGAAAGCTGACGTCACCGCTGCGGGAGCCGCGCTTGTGAGCGAATACCGTATTGAGGATCTGGCGCGATGCAGAGAGCGGATCGACGCCGTGGATCTGCGGTTACTCGAACTGCTGAATCAACGCACCGCCATCGTCGAAGAAATTGGACGCATCAAGCAGTCACTGACACTGCCGATTTATGAGCCGCGCCGCGAGGACCAGGTGTTCGCGAACGTACTGAACAACAACCATGGCCCACTGCCTGGCGAAGCCGTGAAGCGGTTATTCGAGCGCATCATCGACGAGATGCGCAACGTGCAGAAGCTGAAAATGCTCGAGCGGAATGCGGATGGGAATTCGGGCACGCAGGGGTAAAGCGCCGCTCAGTTTGCAAAGGATTATTAGGATTACATGCTAGTTGTTATGCAGGAGGACGCCCCGGAGGCGCAAGTACAGGCGGTGATCGATCGCCTGGTGGGGATGGGCTTCACAGTGCACCGGTCGACAGGAGTTCAGCACACGGTGCTCGGCGGCGTCGGCCCGGTGGATGATTTCGACCCGGCCAATTTTGAGGTGATGGCGGGCGTCAAAGAGTGCCATCGCATCGTCTCCCCCTATAAGCTGGCCAGCCGCCATTTCAAGCCGGCCGGCACGGTTGTGAAGATTGGCGGAGTTGAAATCGGCGGCAACAAAGTGGTCACGATGGCGGGACCCTGCAGCGTGGAAACCGAGGAACAGATCGAGTGTGCCGCGCAGATTGTGTCGAACGCCGGGGCCCAGGTGATCCGAGGCGGCGCATTCAAACCGCGCAGTTCGCCTTACAGCTTTCAAGGCCTAGGGGAAGACGGCCTGAAAATCATGCGGCAGGCGGCCGACCGTCATGGGCTGCTGGTCGTCAGCGAGGTGATGGATCGGACGCAGGTTCCACTGCTCGTGGACTATGCCGATATTCTCCAGGTGGGCGCGCGTAACATGCAGAATTTCAATCTGCTCCGCGAACTGGGGGGCATCCGGAAACCCGTTTTGCTGAAACGGGGCATTTCAGCAACCATCGAGGAAGTGCTGCTTTCCGCGGAATACATCCTTTCCGGCGGGAACTATGAGGTGATCCTGTGCGAACGCGGTATTCGCACGTTCGAAACACAGACACGCAACACGTTCGACGTATCCGCGTTTCCAGTCCTGAAGCGATTGACTCACCTGCCCGTCATTGGGGACCCGTCGCACGGCACCGGAAAGCGGGACTATGTCGTTCCCATGGCGAGGGCGGCGGTGGCGGCCGGAGCGGACGGTCTGATTATCGAAGTACACCACGATCCGGATCACGCCGTCAGCGATGGCGCGCAAACGTTGCGCCCCGAGCAATTTACTGAGATGATGCGGCAGGTTCGCGCCATAGCGGGCGCAATAGGACGTACGGCCTGACGCTTCATGAAGACGGTAGCGATCGTCGGCGTAGGACTCGTCGGGGCGTCGTTCGCGCTCGCCATCCGGCAAGCCGGCTTTACGGGCGAAATCGTCGGGGTCAGCTCTTCGGAAGCGCTTTCGGCAGCCCGGAAACTAGGCGCGATCTCCGATAGCGCCGCGCTCGAAGAGGCGTGCCGTCGAGCGGATCTTATTTATTTGTCGCAGCCCGTGGACCGGATACTGTCCACTATTCCGCGAGTGGGGCCGCTGGTCGCCCCCGGAACACTAGTGACCGACGCCGGCAGTACTAAAGTCACAATTGTGCGCAAAGCAGCCGAATGCCTCCCACACACGGAATTTATAGGCGGCCACCCCATGGCGGGAAAAGAAAAGAGCGGAGCTGAAGCCGCCGATGCGAATCTCTTCTGCGGCAGGCCCTACATCCTGGCTCCGCCCTCTGGTCCGCCTTCTCCGCACGGCGCCGCGTTTCGCGATCTGCTCGGGCGTATTGGCGCAAATATCGTTGAACTTGATGCGCACGAGCACGACCGGACGGTTGCGTTTACATCTCATCTGCCGCAGCTCATATCTACCGCGCTCGCAAGCACTTTGGCCCACCAGGAAAAAGGCCATCTACAGGAAATTTTCGGCCCCGGGTTGCTGGATATGACACGCCTCGCGCTAAGTTCCGAAGCTCTATGGGCGAGTATCCTTGCGGAAAACCGCGAACCGGCCTTGGAGGCGCTGGATGAATTCCAAGAGCAACTTCGTTGTGTCCGGAAAGCCGTTGAGACAAATAACCTTGGCGAGCTATTTTCGTCGGCGAAAAGCTTCGCTAGTACTATACGTAAGCGTCCCTCCTAACCTCTTTCTGAGTCCGCTAGCAACGCTAGATAGTAGTTTTTTTCCTATGAATTGGTTTCACGAGTGCCTATAATCGGAGGAACCGAGGGGATGTACTAGCGTGAGCGCATTACTGCAAGTTCTAAGATCGCAACTACTTTCGTTACCCGAAGCGACCCGGCTTTCATCGCTCCGGCGATTCACATCATTATTCACACAGGGCCAACCTGCGGATGCTTTGTATTTCATCGACGATGGCCTTGTAAAGCTAACCCGTACAAACGATGCCGGCGAACGGATTATTCTGTCGATTTGCGGCGCCGGCGACCTAATCGGCGAAGAAGTCATGTCGTCGGATGAGGCTAGTTATCAAGGAGATGCGGAGGTCCTGTCCGCCGCATCGCTGTATCGAATTCCGCGCGACACCTTGCGCCGTGTATTGACTCAGAACGGCGAACTGGCCTATGCGGTGATTGAGTTTTTGCTCCACCGCCGCCAGATGCTAGCGGATAAAGTGGAGTTACTTTGTCTTCACGACGTGGAATATCGGATTCTGCACTACCTCGCCGATCTTTCTAACCTTGTGAGCCCCACTAACCAAACGGATGGCTATCAATTGCCTATCACTCAAGCCGAATTGGCGGATCTGATCGGCGCAACCAGGGAAACAACTTCAACCACCCTGAACCAGTTAGAGCGTGAGGGTCTTATTAAGCTGTCGCGCCGTCTGCTGACAATCCCCTCACCCGCATCCCTCCGTAGCGCGCGCGCACGGACCGGAACAGCGGTGAATGTTAAAACAGCTTAATACCTGTTCGCTATCGTAAGAGCCTGCGGCGGCTTGCTGTGTTCGACCCAGAGGCCGCGAGTAGCCGCGTGCGCGGAATTCGCTATGCTGGTTCGCGAATCGATTGAGCCGCAACAGTTCCCAAGAACGCCAGTGCATCCAACGAGCAGTTTTGCTCTGCTTGGTGCTGTTTTCCGGCCCGGAGTTGCCAGGCACGTCGGCTGCGGCCGATTCTAGCCATCGACTTGTCACGGTAAACGCAGTCGTATCCGATCAAGAGGGACATGCCGTCACTGGCTTGAAGCGCGGCGATTTTTCGCTGGCAGATAACGGCAAACAACGGGTCATTTCCACGTTCAACGCATTTCGCCCTCCCGGGAAGCTATTGCGGAACCGGGCTGCCGGCGGCTATTGGATCTCGAATCGGCCACGCGCAGAAGATGGCGCAAACCGGCCCGCCACGGTGATTCTATTGGATACGAAAGACACCGGCCCGGAATATCAGCCGTGGAGCATCAGCCAGATGGCGCGAGTCGCCGCGCTGCTCGGCCCGGAAGAGCAGGTTGCCGTGTATCAATTGCGGCAAGATGGATTATTTCTGCGGCACGAATTCACTGGCAACCGTGAGCACCTGCTGGCCGCGATTGCGCCGGAGGCCATGGTTCGCGATGTAAACGCGAACAAGTGGAGCCTCGACTATAAGCGGATTCGCATCGTACCGGCGTCGCTGCCGGCGGATAGTTCCACCTATGAGGCGCTGGAGCGACTCGCGTGTCAGATGAGCCGCTATCCAGGGCGCAAAAATCTGTTTTGGGTTTCGGCGTATTTCCCAAGTCTATTTCCGTACGGGAAGCTCACGGAGGTGAATACGGCGGCGATGGCGGCAGCGCGTGCTCTTGAAGCTTCGAGTGTGGCCGTGTTTCCGGTAGACGTACGGAGTCCCGTTCCCCCTCTGCCTTTTCAACCCGTCCCACCCGCCACCGCAATAAGCGCACGCGCTATTAACAAACGCGATTTCGTGCGAGGCATGAACGCAATCGCGGACGCGACGGGTGGCAAAACCATCGTGAACAGACCCGAACTAGCCGAAGCAATCGTCGATACGATGCGCGCCACCCAGCGCTCGTATCAACTCGGTTTCGAGGTTCCAGCGGACGAGTTGGACGGCAGCTATCACAAGCTGCGCGTCCGATTGCGGCAGCGCGGATTGAACTCGATGTACAACCGCGGCTACTTCGCCCAAGTCTCGCGTTCCTGCTCGCCGGATACGCTGTTTGATAACCCGGAGATAGGGATCTTGGTTCGCGTCTCTACGAACCCGGATGGGACGTTGCTTTTGCAGGTTCGGCGCTTCGGGGAGAATTCCAGCCCTGGCGGCATTAAAGCCCGATGGCGGCTTACCGTAACGGACGAAGACAACGGCGCCGTGCTCGCGAGCGCGACTGGAACCGGAATGCAACTCGATTTGCCTGTCAAAGTTCTGGAAAACAGCCGCTGGTTACGAGCAAGCGTTCGCGAGGAGGCCTCCGGCGGCATAGGAAGCATTACTCTTCCCCTGGACGTCATCACACGAGCGGAGATGAAGCCAGCGGACGCGATTTCCCATTAAGGAGACGACAGACTTCAATAAGTCTCATGGTGGCCGGGTCGTCTTTCATCCCATTTGAGATCGACTCCTTTTTGACGTAAAGGTAACGGTCTCAATGATTTTGCTTGCCGTCGTACTTGCGATCTGGTAGATTATAGGGCAGATTTTCCGATGCAAGCTGGTTGTACCCAACAAGCCCGAAGCTCGATTCACGGAGGGCTTGTCGCCTTCTGTGAATTGCGCCTTTGGACCCGGCGGGTCTACTGTATCGCATCATTCACAGGAGATTAGTAGTGAGAGAAAAAGGTGTAGTGAAATGGTTTAACGCCGCCAAGGGCTATGGATTTATCCAGCGCTCGAACGGCGATGATGTCTTCGTGCATTTCTCCGCGATCCAGATGAGTGGATATCGCACTTTGGAGGAAGGCGCAGAAGTGGAGTTCGAAGTGAAGCGAGGGCCTAAGGGCCTTCAGGCGGAGAACGTAGCCCGTCCTTAGATACAATCCAGCGTAGAGCAAGGCCGTCCTGTCTGAGATGTTCAGGACGGCCTTCCTATTTTTGGACGGCTCGCGCCATCAGACCGTGGCCGGTTTTGCTAATTGCGCGGATATCTGTTTGGAAAATTCGCGCATTGCGGCGATGTGACCGGGCGAGCGGGCTTCAATCCAGGTTTCATAGCGGTTCGCGGCCTTTTCCAAATGCGCAAGGAACTGCCGATTCGCGAATCGTTTCCGCCCCTCCTCGATGGTGGGTTTGACGCGCTCCCACACACCGAAAAACTCGCCGCTGGTCTCAAAAAACAGGTCTTCGTGGAGTAGACCATAATTCAGCAACGCGCAGGCTTGATCCCAATAGCCGAACACCATCATGACGAAGGCGCCGGCCTCGGTTCCTGGCGCGGCAATTCGCATGGCGTCGTCCAAGGTGTTCACGAAGTAATTCCTAAAGAACCAATCGCGCGCCTGCCGCAGGCGAGCCTCTCGTCGCATCTCGTAGATTTGGAGATGCAGTTGCGCCTGTTCGTGCGTAGGTTTTGTTTCCATGGGGTTTGTCTCTTTCTCTGTGGATATTTTGGCTTCGAAGCCGGCATCCCGCGCGGTCTCGACCGGCTGAATGGGGCTTCATGGAAATATCGAACGCGATGAGGCGAAATCGACAGCACTCTGGTAACTTTTTCTATCTAAATTCGGCTTACTCTGTTTCGGCAAGCTTGAGCGCCTTGCCCAGCCGCTTCGAGGCCGCCGCGGGGTTGGTGACCGGAACTCTGGCCGTTCAGCACGGGACCACGCGCGGTAGCGTAAAGCATGAGCCAAGTTGCACCTACTTCGAACGAATTTGAACAGGATCTGCGCTATCCGGTGGGCCGCTTCCGCCCTTTACCCGACTCCACACCGGCCGAACGCGCAATCTGGATTGACGAACTCGAGGCACTCCCTCGATGGCTCCGGGAAGCCGTTCATGGCCTGAATGACTCACAGTTAAACACACCCTATCGCCCTGGCGGTTGGACGGTGCGGCAAGTGGTACACCATCTCCCCGACAGCCATATTAACGGCTACGCACGGTTCCGTTTGGCCCTTACCGAAGATGCACCCGTGACCAAGGCCTACGATCAAGGCCAATGGGCCGAACTGCCGGACGCGCGACTGGCGCCGGTAGAGCCTTCGCTGAATTTCCTGGATGGCCTGCAGGCGCGTTGGGTCCTTTTACTGCGCTCGCTGTCGCACCAGCAGTTCAAGAATGTGTTCAGTATCCCGGGCCGCGGCGACTTCACTCTCGATCGCGCGCTGGCGCTCTACGCCTGGCACTCCCGGCATCACGTCGCGCACATTCAGCGCCTTCGCGAACGCATGGAGTGGCGGTAAGCCAATTGAAGAGACGTGCGACGCGTTTCGATTTTATTTCTGGCGCACACCCTCTCGCTTCCGATATGATTTGGAACGCGTATGACGAAACTGCTCAGTTGTGTTCTGCTCGCCGCCGCACTGCCCCTTGCCGGCTTATCCCAACTCTCGCCCGCAGTGAGCTGGGCGGCCGGACGCCGGAGCGCCTACCATGTGATTCCGAATCTGACGTATGTCACGGCCAACAACTACGAGGCAAAGCTGGATGTTTATTCGCGGGCCGATACTGACGTTGCGCAACCCACACTGATCTTTATTCATGGCGGTGGATGGACGGGTGGAACGAAAGAGGGCTCGATTCCCGCACTCTTGCCCTGGATGGCGATGGGATGGAATATCGTGAACGTCGAATATCGCCTGGCTCGCGTTTCGCCCGCTCCAGCGGCGGTCGAAGATTGCCTCTGCGCATTGCGGTGGGTTGCCGCCAACGCGGAGAAGTATCATTTCGATGTAAAACAGCTTGTCGTCACCGGCGAATCGGCGGGAGGGCATCTTTCGCTCACAACGGGCATGATCCCCGAAGACGCCGGCCTCGATCGCGAATGCCCGGGCGTACCGTTGCCCAAGGTGGCTGCTATTGTCGACTGGTATGGCATTACGGACGTCAACGATCTGCTGCAAGGACCGAACAAGAAGAATTATGCGATCCAGTGGCTCGGAAGCACGCTCGACCGCGAGCAAATTGCTAAACGCGTATCGCCGCTTACCTATGTACGCCCCGGTTTACCGCCGATTCTGATGATCCAAGGCGATGCCGATCCGACGGTTCCCTATTCCCATTCGGTGCGCCTTCATGAGGCGCTCGACCGAGTGGGCGATCCGAACCAGCTATTTACGATTTCGGGGGGCAAGCACGGCCACTTCACGCCTGAGCAGCAAATCCAGGCGTTCACGACGATTCAGCAGTTTCTTGCGAAGAATCACGTCGGAACGGCCGGGAAAACGAGTAACGGGACGGGCGACAAATAGTCTCTAGCTAGGGCATACTAGCGAATTCGGGACGGATTAATTGAAGGAGAGGACATGATTACACTAGCGGACGCACGACGAGTGATTGCGGCGGCGGAGAAGAAAGCCGAAGAGATCAAGCAGCCGATGAATATCGCGGTTGTGGATGAAGGCGGCAACCTTGTGTCGCACGTGCGAATGGACGGAGCCTGGTTGGGAAGCATCGATATTTCCATCAATAAAGCGTTCACCTCCAGGGCGTTCGATATATCGACCAAAGACCTGGGAACGAATTCGCAACCGGGCGCTCAATTTTATGGAATTCATGTTTCGAATCACGGACGCATCATGATTTTCGCCGGTGGCATTCCGCTCAAGCGCGGCGGCAAAGTGGTCGGGGCAATTGGCGTCAGCGGGGGAGCGGGCGACCAGGATCAGGCAGTGGCGGAAGCAGGCGCGGCGGCGTTCTAGGCCGATTCAAATTTCAGCAAAGGAAGGCATTCATATGGCAAGCAATCGTGGCGTTGCGTATATCGGAACGGGCAAGGTGGAGGTGCGGAGCATCGACTATCCGAAACTCGCCTTGGGAGATCGGAAATGCGAACACGGCGTAATCCTGAAGGTTGTCGCGACGAACATCTGCGGCAGCGACCAGCACATGGTTCGCGGCCGCACCACCGCGCCTTCAGGCATGATTTTGGGACATGAAATCACGGGCGAGATCATTGAAAAAGGCCGCGATGTTGAATTTCTCGATGTCGGCGACCTGGTGTCGGCGCCATTCAACATTGCGTGCGGTAGATGCCGCAATTGCAAAGAGGGCAAGACCGGCATCTGCTTGAACGTGAATCCAGCCCGGCCCGGCGCCGCCTACGGGTATGTCGATATGGGCGGCTGGATCGGCGGACAAGCCGATTACGTCATGTGCCCGTACGCCGACTTCAACCTGTTGAAGTTCCCGGACAAAGCGCAGGCGATGGAAAAGATCCAGGACCTGACTCTGCTGTCCGACATCTTTCCCACTGGCTATCACGGCGCGGTAACGGCGGGCGTAACCACCGGGTCTACGGTTTACGTGGCCGGCGCGGGCCCGGTCGGCCTCGCGTGCGCGGAGGCGTGCCGTCTGCTTGGCGCGGCCGTCGTCATCGTCGGCGACATGAATCCGGACCGTCTAAAGCAGGCCCGGAGCTTTGGCTGCGAAACGATCGATCTGCGTGAGGATGCGGCGTTGGGAGATCGCATCGAACAGATCCTGGGAGTGCCCGAGGTGGATTCGGGAGTGGACTGCGTTGGATTTGAAGCGCGGGCTCATGGACACGAAGGCCAAGAAGCTGCGGCGACCGTGCTCAATTCGCTGATGACGGTTACTCGCGCCGGCGGCGCTCTCGGTATACCCGGACTTTATGTGACCGACGATCCCGGCAGCAAAGACGAGAAAGCGAAAAGCGGAGTTTTAGGCATTCGCATAGGCCTAGGCTGGGCGAAATCGCACACCTTCGCGACCGGACAGTGCCCTGTAATGCGCTATCACCGGCAACTGATGATGGCCATTCTGCACGGGCGGACGCAACCGGCAAAAGCCGTCAACGCAACGGTGATTCCGCTCCAGGACGCGCCACGCGGATACACCGACTTCGATAAAGGCGCCGCGCGCAAATTCGTTCTCGATCCGCATGGATTGCTGGCGGCATAAACCAGGATTTTTGCTGCCCGCAACGTCTACACTTATCGATCGCTCCTTTGGTCGCGCCTCAGCAAACCATTTCGATATTGTGGTCCGCATCTGAGCCGCGACCAACGGACGCGAAGTTGCACATTGGCGTTCGCTTAGCTGTGATCCGACGTATTGTCCGACGCGAGTTGCACCGGCGCCTCCCGCCGGCTCTTGTCGCGTGGCGCCTTCCGGCCTTTCACGTAATCCTGATATCTGCGGAACACCATGACGTGAAAGGTCGGCTGCCCGAACTCTTCGATTGCATACAAATACCGCTTTTCCCGTAAGGAGTACAAGACCCGTCTCAGCCAGGAAATGCTTCCCTTTGTCAAATTTCGCTTCGAAATATCCAATGTGGCGCCGGTCAAGTGCGAAGACCGCAGCGGACCGCGGTACGCCGCCGCGTTACTATTTCTTCCCGCGAGAGCGCGCTGGTAAGCCACCGTCCGAACAAGACTCGTCACCCGGAGCTTCCGTTTGAATTTCGCGTAGTGCTGGCGGCTCAGGCGGTCCAGAAAAACCTTCGTCCATGGCCGCAGATACCGATAGTAGGACTGGATGCCGTGGAGATAGTAGTATCGGGTGCTAACGGGCACGGGCACGAGATAGCCGTTGGCCCGAAAGCGTTGGATCATGGCGACGTCGCGCATTCGGGAAAGGTCGTCGGCATCCGCTCTCTTGTTCTGAATCGGTTGCGATGCGCTGGTCGCTATGAGAAGGAGCGACGTTTGCCCGCGCGTTACAAAGGGGAGCAGAAAAGCCAGCGGCAAAGCGAGGGCCGCCAGCCGAATAACAACGCCGCGTTTAGCGAACCTCCGGGAACTACTGTCAACCTTGGCTCCATTCGTTGCCAAACGGTCAGTAACCGGGATCACTATCGCCATCAAAGAAAGATTAACAATATTTCATCCTTGATCCAAGAGAAAAATTTGTCCGCTTATTCGCACGAGTACTCGCTCCCTACGGTTTTAGGCAGCGGTCGAAAACGCCAGAGCGGGCTTGCAGGATTCGCGATCGAAGTTCCAGGTATGGGCGTTGTTGGCGTGTTCGAGCGTCCATTTGCGCTTGACTAGGGCCTCGGCTTCCGCGCTCGAACAAACGAACCCAAACTTGGCCGGTGAGAATTCTTTGCCGGTGACCAGATGGCACATTCCGACTTCGTAGATCGCTTCCTGCTCTCGGTTTTCCTGGGCTTTGCGCTCGGCCTGGACGTCGCGGAGCATCTTGAGCACTTTCTCGTATTGGCGCATCAGGCGCTGTTCGTAGATGGATAGTGTTAGCAGCGGGTCTTTCGAGCGACGCAGCGTTTCGGCGAGCACGAAGGCGGTTTGAGCTTCGGGATGATTGACATCCCAGAACTCGGAGTTTTCGGTGAGGCCGATGGCGAAGAGGTTGTGCTCGGTCGCCATGATGCGGTGCAACCGGTATTGCAGTTGGGCAAGCATGTGGACGAGATGCTTCTCCTGCGTGTTCGCCGGAGAGTATTGCTTTTCGAAATCGCCAATGAGAACTTGAAGAGCTTTCAACTCCTCGGGAGTAAGCGTGAGGACCTGAGCGGTAAGACCGTGACGAGTGGCGTTGAGGGACGCGCGCTGTTTCCCTTCCTCGGTGCGCGGCCCGGTCGATTTCTGCGCGTTCAGGCGATTGGCGCGAAGCTGGGCTTCGGATGGGACGCGGCGGATGGTGGTTGGGAGATTGGGCGATGCTTCACTGGAGCGCGACGGCTCCTTTGTGATGGTTGCGGGCGGGTTCTTTTTGGAAGGCATAAACGATCCTCTGCTTGTGAGCGTAAGCGCACGAGTAGACGGACTTTAAGCGGCAGCCGCCGAAATCATTGATTTGCAAGAGGAAAAATATGAAAAAAGCTGTGATCGTCTAGCGAAGCGGGGCGCATTGCGAGGGAGGGTGAAATTGGGGATGGCAGGTGAAGTTGCGACCATCCTCTGCCGCAGAGTAATTGGGAAATGAGTCCGCGAATTTCCCCCGTCGTCGAATTTCCCCTAAATGTCTGTGCCGCACAGTACTTTTTGCGCACCACAGCAGTCGACGGTTCCCGATCTGCTCGCGTAGAACCCGGTTTCCCTCTCGCAGGTGCTCGATCGTCTGCTGCTGGCGCTGGTTCATCCAGCGCGCAATGGCGACTAGCACGAACTGAACGGGATCGAGCATTCTTGGCATGTTCTTCTGATTCTGGGGACGCAACCCTCCGGCCACAAGCCAGCTGGCAATTCAATCGGTTCGAATATCCGGGTCATACGGGATGCGGGAAAGCGGCGACTTCTCTTATACTACTTGGCCGTCGCTCGGTGGTGAACCCTTCCGTACTCACCCAAGTACCTATGCGTGTACTTGCGTTTACAGTGGCCGATGCAAGTGGTTGATTGAGTGAGTGAGGAGGACTTGGTACTTCATTTGCGGTACAAGCAGGCCAGCGCGTCTTTGCTTTGAAAGAAGGTGTCCCTTTGAACCGTTTGATTTATGTGGCCAGCATTCTCTTCGTATGGCATTCTGTCTTCGCGCAAGACCTCAATGTAACTACTTTGGGTCCGAACTTTAGCGGAGCTGATATACAAGCCGCCGTGTCGAATTTACAGAAGTCTGAAGCCAACCTGAAAGGCGAATTTGAGACAACCACGCAATACCAAGCACGGATAAACGCTGCCAAAACTAACGGTCGTCGGACGTATGTATTCGTGCTCGGCCAACCAGACACACCCTTTGGCGATACGTTTCTTTATGGGCCGAGCTTTAATTACGATGCCGACAATGGCGTCATGGATGCGCGGATCTATGCTCGGACTATAATTTTTCATTTGGAACCCGGGAACCCTAACTATCCTGTTATGGGACTGCGCCGAGTGAAACTTTCGCATGAAGAATACGTTGCATCGAACGCGTTTGGCGCAAAGACGGTTGTCAGCAAATCTGTGGAAGATGTGTTTGGTATCGCATTGACGTCGGGTAATGGTTTGTTCCAACCGTCTGCCGACAAGTCCAGAGGCACGTTCGAAGCAGTTATAACTTTTCGTGTGCCGATACCGATTGCGAAGGATCTTAAACCCAATCTTCGAATTGGCTTGGTCTGCGTATTAGAGCAGCCAACTATTCTTGAGGGTGTAAGCTTTCACGAACCGACAATCGATAGTCCGTACGATCTGTTTGCAGAGCATAAGTATCTTTCCGTACTGCCCGTGCAAATCTTAGTCTTTGACGCCCGGGGCGGAGCCATCCTAGCCAGAAGTGGTTCTGAGCAGACCGTGGGTGATTCGCAGAGAACGTTAGGCGGATACTCGCAGTGATCGCTTTTGAGCACCCCTAAGCGGGGTAGCTATTCGCGAAGGTTGAGCCTATCGACGTACTTATGAAAGTAACAAAGCGTTCTGAAGCCTTTTGCCTCCTTAGGTACTTGTAGAAGGTTGATAACCAGATAAGGAAATATAACGTATTATGTCGATCGTCGTGACGCGGAAAGGCCTGCCGCTCGTCCTTGTCGCCCTTATGCTTGCGGCGACGGGAGTTTGTGAGGAGGGTGGACTCAGCCTGAAGTCGCTTATAGGAAGAAAAGCAATCGTCCAGCGTGTGCCAATGTACGAACCGGGCACATATAAAACGATATCCAGCACGCATGCGGGACAAGAGGTAACGATCATTGGGTTTAAACCGGTTGCAGTGCCCCAAATGGCGTTTAGCTCTCAAGTTCTATCACGTTTGAGTGCAGACCAAAGGGCGGCACTCGAGGACGCTCGAAACGCGGGCACTCTAGTTGTGCAATTCGCGGACGGCACCAAGGCGGATTCCGGAGTGATTATGCCGTCGTTGCTTGCCAATTACTTTGAACTTGAGGGCGAGCCCGTATCGGAGCATCCCGAACCAGCCAGTACTGCCCGCGACGTCCATTCGATTCACTCGGGGAACATAGGGATTCAGCCGCAGGTTGCGGATGAGCTTTCGGATGAGGAAGTAAATATGGCTATCCAGGGTGAAGGAAGAGCGCATAGGGTATCAATTGAGGATATGGGCCTGCTCGCAGCACAAGGTGCTCGGGTTCCTCGGATCAGCATCTACATGCCCGAGGCCCTACTGGCATTAAAAAGCGATTCCGCCAAAGGGCAATTCCAGCAATATACCCCCTCGGAAGAGGATCGCCGCCGCTCAGTCACCATCGTGGCCAGCGGTTACGTCGGTGAGACTATCGCAGATGGGTGTAACTCAATTACACGCGTCGTTCTAGTATCAGATCCCTCTGGGCGATCGGTGCAGGAGGCATACCTCTCGGGACCGGTGGAGGAAACCTGGAGAAATGCGTTTGGCGGTACGGCTTATTGCCAATCTCTCACAGCGAAGTTTACGTTAGAGGGCGTACGGAAAGTGCAGTCGGCAGCACCGAACGGCGAGTTCTTTGTTGCTGTGTTTGCGGGCGATGTCAATACGAAAATGTACAAGATCAAACGCAAACATCAGATCAAGTTGGGCTTGAAATAGCGCGCGGGGCCTCCGCATGCTATTGGCAGAGCACTTATTTTACTGATTCTGTAGATCGAAATTCGGGGACGGAGTCCCTGGTTTCCCGTACTTATTTGCCGGGTTCTTCCGAGCAACCCGGGGCGCCTCCGTGCGCCCAGACTAAAAAAGTTTGCTTCGCTCTTGACAATTACTACCATGAACGTCCCCAGTTCTCCGAATGCCCTGCCCGGCCTTCCTGCAAGGCGGCATATGACAAGCTTGAGGGATGCAGATTATCACGGGCCAGCTTCATGCCGACGACATTACCAACTACGCATTGATACGTAAAATGCTTGGTGTCACAGCGGAGCTTCCAGACGGTATTATCGCCCTGTACGAAGCGATGCATCATGCAGTATTGCCTCACCTGCAAACGAATCAACAGCAATTCGCGGCGGCGCTTATCGTCGGCCAGTGCATGAAGCATCTGACGGTTGGCGCGAACAATCTCTTCTGCGGATATTCCGGCCCGATGTTCCGCGAAACCCGTGCGGCGGTGGAAGCTGCCGCAATCGCATGCCGCGTTTATCATAATCACGCCGCATTCAAGGTGTTCATAGATGACCGGGAGCACAACGCGAAAGCCCGCAAAGCCGCCCGCGATCAAACAGGGACGAAACTACTCTTTCCGTTGGCCGGACATCCAATGCTAAAGCAACTGCAAGAGCATTACGATTACGCTTCCATGCGGGCGCATACGAACGTAATGGGCTTCGTTTCGCAAATGACCACGGACATCCCAGGAGAAACCAGCCGGATTGGTATGCAGGACTTCACGGCTGACAAGCTCCAATCAAACCTTCCGCTAACGGTCTTATGGCTATGCTTCTGCCACATTGACATTCTCGCAACCGCTAAACTGGTCATCTTCACCGGCCTGAGCGCCGATTTTTCCGCTTTCGATGACATGATGAATCGCGCCCTAACCATATGCATGAGTATCTACGCGAAGCATCAGCGGTATATTGAAGCCCACCCGTTTCCTCATCGGCCTGTTGCATCGGGCGCATAGTGATAAGCCGCTGATTTTCAAGCCGCAGGCTTCTTGCTAAATCGCGCCGTCGCCGTTTCCACCGCACTTAAAGCCGCCTGCCTAGCGTGGCATATCGCGGTCGCTTCAGTAGCCAGCACCTTCTTGGGGAACTTCGGAGACGGAGTCCGTCCCCGAAGTTCCCGAAGTTCCACTCTTGAACGGAAGCAGTTCCCGCTCCTATGCGTACTTGGCGATTATTGAAACGGGAAGATTAACCTCGCAACGAAGCGCCGCAGAACTGCCTTCTCGCTCTTCTCACGGTGTATCAAAAATATCGTTGCCGGGCTTCCAACCACAGGCCTTCTCCTTAAAGACAACGCTGGCGCCTGCATTCCTATCTTCTCGATGCGCAGTCAACAGTTGCTCCGTAACGATCGCACGCTCATAATAGGTATTCCGATCGCCCCCCAATCCGTAAAATATTTCCATTTCATTCCATTTCTTGCCGAGCGTCGCGGGGGGAGCCACCTCTTCCAGGACTCGACGAAGTTCCTCGGCCGGGGCCGCGGTGGGAGGAATCTTTAGGCTGCAGACTAGATTGCCGGGACCATACGTAACTATCATTTCCATATTTGGAGCCACCGTGAATACCTCCTTCAGAGGCGCCTTCGATACGATTCGCGGAACGCCGAATTTATGGCGGAAGGCGGCGGAATTTGTTTGAGCAATTCCGAGCGAAGCGCATACGAAGCAAAGTAACCATCGAGTCGAAGACGTCAAGTGATCTCCTTAGTTCGGTTTGAAATTAAACGTCCACATCGTGTTATACCGGGCACTACACAACTCGGCGGTCGCCTCGTCAGCCGCTTGAAGCCGACACTGGAGAAAAAAAGTGAAACAGTAATGATTCTAGCCTTAGAGTGCGGCCTACGGCCACCCAGCTCAGTTTCATCTACAGGTAGATGATATTGCGACGGCGGTTTCGGGCGCCCTCAACCAAAAACGGCTGGCACCTGGCGCGGTCTGATCTCCGTACACATCTGAAATTTCCTCGCTTGCGCTGCTCGCGATTTGATAATGCTGTGCATCGACGGCGGTAAATTGCCACTTTTGATTCGAGGTGCTCGCGACTGAAAAAGCTATATCGACCGACATGGATTGCGGATTGTCTACACAACAACCGCAACCGGCCGGATGGGCGAGCCCGTGCCGCCGCGAATCTTTAGCGGCTGGGCGATGAAGAGAAATTTCCACACCTTGTCGCGGGCGAGCTTTTCCAGGTTCAGAACCTCGATAATGTGGATACCGCTTTCGACGAGCAGATGAACATGCGCCGGAAACGCGGAGGGAACTTTTTCAAACGTGAGGTTATCGGCGCCGGCGGCGAACACGCCTTTGGCGCTGAGCCATTTGGCTGCCGCTTGTCCCGGTCCGGGATTCATTGCGACATTTCCCTTCCCCGCCGTGACGAAGGCGATGGGGTCCGGCCAATGCTGTCCCCAACCTGTACGGATCAGGGCAACATCTCCTTGGCGCACCTCTAGATCCTGCGCGCGGCATGCCTCCGCGAGATGCTCCGGTTCAATCGTGAAATCCGAGGGAAGCGGCTTGTCTCCGAAGAGGCCAGCGACATCGAGAAGAACACCGCGCCGGAGAATCGGAGCGATTGTTTCAACGCCGTGCCGCGCAAGGCCGCTCTCATATGACTGGTTCCCATTAACGGGAACATCCCCGTACAAGCAGCCGTTGCATGAGAAATGGCCCAGGCCATCAATGTGCGTGCCGACGTGCGTACCCATCGAGATGGCATCGACGGCAGAACTGATTTCCCGTCCGGCGACTGCGTTCACCATATCGCCGTGCCGCTTTGCCATTCCATAGAGGAAAGGCGGATGCGTCGGGTAGCGCGGCATTCCCGCGAAGAGATCGACGCCCAGGTCGTAGACCTTCGCGCCCTGAAACAGGTCGAGCACATCGCTCAACTGAGGCTTCATGATTTCTTGCGGCGGCGGGCGGGAGCAACGGCTCGCGCTTCCCGCGACCAGCGGCCGAGACGGTAGGTGCGGGCGTAGCCCACATCTTTGTTGGTGATCGTCACGCTGATGCAGCCGCTCGAATCGCATTCATATTTCTCTTCGATGGTGTGGCGCGCGGCATCGGGAGAGGCCTGCACGGCTGTTGACTCGAGAGACTGTTCGCCGGCGAGCTCCGGATCGAAAGGAAAGTGGACTTCGTCCCATAGCGCAATTTCTCCGTTGGGAGAGCCATCTTCGGAGCGATGAGTGCATTCGAGAAAGCGGAAGTGGCCGACGTTGTGAACGGGCGAATACGTTCGCGAAATCCGCAGCGGCGGTTCCCCGGCCGAGGGTAGATGCGAGCCTTTTGCAAACAAAGGGTCGAAG
The DNA here is from genome assembly GCA_000381625.1 of Bryobacterales bacterium KBS 96. Lineage (GTDB taxonomy): Bacteria > Acidobacteriota > Terriglobia > Bryobacterales > Bryobacteraceae > KBS-96. The sequence continues at coordinate 283,844 of KB906767.1, read as the reverse complement.
GTGATTTGCGTTCCGGCTTCCGCTTCGCGCCACACACCGAAGAAGCGCGACAGGCGTTCGCTCAGGCGATAACTATCCGGCTGGCTCGCTTGAATCGCCAGTCCAATCGCCGTCGCCGAGCGCGTGTACGCGGACCGCCGAACGCGGCGGCCGAAGCGCTCCCGCAGGACACGCGCCACCAGCGGCAGTTCGCTTCCGCCGCCGGTCACATAAAAGACATCGAACTCGGTCCGCTGATGACGAGCCAGCAGATCTTCGGTCGCCGCCAGCGTTTCTTCCACAAGCGGCCGCGCGGCTTCATAAAAATTCGCAACAGGGACTTGGACGGTCTGCCAGTCCGGGTGAATCTGTTCCAGATCGATAACGATGCGCCGGGAATTTGGATGGAGCGCCTCTTTCTTGGCGCGGCACTCTTCGAGCAGCGCGAACCAGTCGCTAGCGGGGATCTTATCGCGGTCCGCCGAAGAGAATCCGGCTGCATCAAGCGCCAGGTCGGCTAGAAGCTGATCGAAATCATCCCCGCCAATGGTCGGAATGCCTTCCGAGGCGACCACGTGATGGACGTCATCGTCGAGCGCAACCAACGACGCATCGAATGTTCCGCCGCCGAGATCGTAGACCAGCATCGTTTCAGGCCCGGCTTTGGCGGATCGCTGGCGATGCCCGAACTCGATGCTGGCGGCGCTCGGCTCGTTCAGGATGCCGAGCACGTCGAAACCGGCCGAACGGAACGCCTCCACGGTGAGGAACCGCTGGTTGCTGTTTGCATGCGCAGGCACGCCGAGCACGGCTTGCAGGCGCTCGCCCGGTTCGATGTGCAGATTAGAGCTTTCCAGCAGCGCATGGCGAAGCCCGCAGGTGAGTCCATGCAGCAATTCGCGCAATCGAAGCTGGACATCGCCGAGATCCAGCACTGTTTCCGGACCGGCGTCTTCCAGCAGCCGTTTCATCGAACGGATCACGGTCCAGCCGTCTTGCCCTTGGGACGCCCAGGCGTCCCAGCCGAAGCGCCGCTGATCACCGCGCACTGCCGCAAGCGACGGATACCATTCCGCGGCCCCGCCCTCCGTTGCATCGAAAGAAACCAAGGGATAGTTCCCCCGGTCGGCAGCCGCCACGACAATTCGCGTGGTCCCGAAGTCAATACCGAGTTTCATGGTGTTGCACGTAGCCGTAGCAGGGCTACGATTCCAGTGTACGAAGCGGATGGTTGCGAACGCTGGCAGGCTTACTTGCGGACATAACCCGTCGCGACGCTGCGCTTGCCGCCTTGCCGATGCGCTTCATCGGACAGCGCAGGTACGCCGGATGCGTCAATCCAGCGGTTATAAAAATTAAACAAGGCGCATACCGTGATGGCGCAGTAGATGTCCGCATCAGTCCAGCCCACGTCGTAAAGCGGTTTCATGTCATCGGCGGAAATATCAACCGAGTTACGATTCACTTTACTGACGAACCGGAAGAGCCGTTTCTCTTTTTCGTCGAGAGCAGAGTTTTCGAGATCGCGAAGAACGGTCCACACGAGATCTTCGCTTCCGAGCAGTTCCGCCGCAACTGCGGCGTGAGACTTCAGTCAAAACGGGCAGTGGTTTTCGTAAGAGGTGTACGCGGCAATGAGTTCGCGGATACCCGGCGATAACGGTCCCTCTTCGCGCATGATCTCTTGGGTAAATCGCGCAAGATGCTCAGTCGCCTTCGGATGGAAAGCAAACAAATGCCAGATCTGCGGGTATTCCGAGCCAGCCGCCTTCATCATCTCGATAGCGTCTTTGTACGGGCTGGGCTTGGGATCGCTTTCAAGTTGCGGCAGGAATATCGGTTTCATGGAGGGCATCGGCTTCTTGAGAAGGTAACTTAAATGAGCATCATCGAACAATAGTGTCTGGCTACTAGAATCGGGATTTCATTTGCCGGTTCCACGGCTCGCGGGTGCGGGTCCGAACTCCAGGCGATATAGTCGAAACACAATGAACCCATCAATCGATCGTCGCAGGTTTCTGTTGTCCTCAGCTTCTCTGGGAGCCGGAGCGGGTCTTGCCGGAGCTGCGCAAATCCCGACAGGGGCTCAGAGTTCCACCGCGAGCCCGCCCCGCCTCTTCTCCGGATGCTGCGCCTATTCGTATCGCAAATATCTGCAGCACGGGCCGATGACAATGGAAGAATTTATCGGGAAGGCCGTAACTCTCCGTTTGGATGGCGTGGATATGACCGGCTATTACTTCAAATCGACCGAGCCCGCTTACCTCGCGTCACTCCGGCATTTGGCCTATCGCAATGGCGTCCTGTTTTCGGGCGCGGCCTGCGGAGTCAGCATGGTGCAGGCCGATGCCGCAAAACGCGCGGCGGCGTTAACGGAAATCAAGAAGTGGGTAGACGTGGCGGACGCGCTGGGCGCTCCGCATCTGCGCATCTTTGCCGGCAAACTGCCGTCCGGCGCCACGCTGCAGCAATCCATCGAATGGGTTGTGGAAACGATGAAAGCGGGCTGTGACTATTCGGCGAAAAAGGGCATCATGCTCGGCGTGGAGGATCATTCCGGCGTTACGCAACAAGCCGACGTTTGCCTGGAAATCATGCACAAGGTGAATTCGCCATACGCCGGCATCAATTTGGATATTACTCATTTCGTGCCTACGGCAAGCCAGGATGCTTATGCCCAAATTGAAGCATGCATTCCTTACGCAACCAACACGCATATCCGCGATCACTTTGACGACGGCACACCGATTGATATGGACCGGGTATGGCAAATGTTCGCCCACGCCGGTTTTAAGGGTTTTATGTCCGCGGAGTATGAGGGAAAGGGAAACGATCCCGCGACCGGAGTTCCTAAGCTGATCGAAAAGATCCGTACGCTGTGCAAGAAATATTCGACGGTCTAAACGGGTGCTGAGAGATCGTTGACTCGGGGCCTACGCGGGTTTGCGGTTGTCCGAAAAACCCGCTTGCTTGGGCAAGGCGGCTCCGAGTAGAGGCAACCTACGGTCAGAGCCGCCGCACGTAATGCGCGGGCTTGCGGTTGTCCGAAAAACCCGCTTGCTCGCGCAAGGCGGCTCCGAGTAGAGGCAACCTACGGTCAGAGCCGCCGCATGTAATGCGCGGGTTGTGCGGTTGTGCGAAAAACCCGCTTGCTTGGGCAAGGCGGCTCCGAGTGGAGGCAACCTACAGTCAGAGCCGCCGCACGTAATGCGCGGGTTGTGCGGTTGTCCGAAAAACCCGCTTGCTGACGCAAGGCGGCTCCGAGTGGAGGCAGCCTACGGTCAGAGCCGCCGCAGGTAATGCGCGGGTTGCGCGATTGTCCGAAAAACCCGCTTGCTCGCGCAAGGCGGCTCCGAGTAGAGGCAACCTACGGTCAGAGCCGCCGCATGTAATGCGCGGGTTGTGCGGTTGTGCGAAAAACCCGCTTGCTGACGCAAGGCGGCTCCGAGTGGAGGCAGCCTACGGTCAAAGCCGCCGCAGGTAATGCGCGGGTTGCGCGATTGTCCGAAAAACCCGCTTGCTCGCGCAAGGCGGCTCCGAGTCAACTATACGCTTTCCTGGTAAGTATCCGCGGTCGAGTGCAAGCGTCGAGAAAGTCTCGACGCGGCACGCAAGAGTGCGTGCGCCACAAGCAAATGCCTGTATAGGGATGCTGCTTAATTCACCTTCAGGACGATGAACGTCAGGTCGTCGTATTGCGCGGCATCGGCAATCCATTCGCGCAATTCGGCCGAGATGCTCGACGTCATCTCATTCACGGGAAGATGAGCCACGCGGCGCAGCAGGTCCTTTAGCCGGTCCTCACCGAACTCTTCCTCGTTTGGGTTGAGCGCTTCGGTGACGCCGTCCGTAAACGCGAGCAGTACATCGCCCGACCGCAGATCGATCGTGGCTTCCTCATAGTTCACGAACGGGAACACGCCAATGATCATGCCTCCCGCCGACAGTTCTTCTATATGCGCACCGTTTTCAGTTCCTTCGGAGCCGATAGCCAGCGAACGTAAGATACGGTGGGTTATGTCCGGCATTCACGTAGCGAAGCTGGCGCGTATCCTCGTCCATCTGCGCATAGAAAAACGTGGCATAACTGCTCGTCCCCGTCGACCGGTGCAGAAAGTGGTTCATTTTCGCAGCGAGTTCAGGCAGCGAAATATTTCCTTCGGCCGCGATGATGCGCAACGAGGCCTGGACAACGGCCATGATGAGAGCCGCCGCGACGCCTTTACCCGCAATATCCGCCAGCGCAATCCCGATGCGGCGATCGCCAACGTCCAGGAAATCGTAGTAGTCGCCGCCAACGCTGCGCGCAGCCAGAGTGAAGGCCGCAAGCGAGCTGGTCGTCATGTCAGGCGGCTTCTCCGGTAGCAGCCGTTTCTGCACTTCGACAGCGAGCGCCACATCGCGGCGAATTTTTTCTTGCTCAACGATGCGATCCGTAAGGCGCGCGTTCTCCATCATCAAGGCAAATTGCGCGGCGCACGCGTGGACTAGCTGTTTGTCCACATCGCTATATTGATCGCTGCCGGCAGGCGCGCCAAACAATAGCAGGCCGGCGATTTCACGCTTCGTCCGTAGCGCAACGGCCAGCCGCACACCGCTCTGTTTCAATGCTTCGATTTCAGAAACGCGTTGCGGCCTCTGTTCGGATGCCCAGCGCAGGGAAGTATTTAAATCGCCGGCTGAGAACGCAAGCGGAAAATCGTAGAACCTGAGCCGGTTCAGAAGAAAGCCATCCGGGGCAAAATTGCAGGTAGTGGAGAGGGATTCGGGAATTGCGGCGGTACAACGGTATTCCGAGTCGGAGCCGTTCTCAAGTAACATCGCCGAACTTGCTTGAATTTTGTCGCGAAGCGTGGCCAGCGCGATGCGAAGCGCTTCGGAGAACGATTCGGCACGGCGGCTGGCGTCTGCAAATTCCGTCAATAACTCCGAATCGAAAGCGGGAGTCTTCTCAGCGCCGGAGATCAGTGTAAAGGTCTGCTGAACACCGCGGCGCGCCGACTTCCAGGCGGAATCGGATTCATTGCGAATGGCGACCATGGGCGAAAGCAGGGTGGCGCGCCACCCACGCTGCTCATCGTCCATTTCTTCCATGTTCACGATATCGGCCCTCTTCTGGTAAGCGGCCAACCCGCTCCCGTTTAAATGGCGGGCATCGGAACTGTTGAGCTGAAACGTTACTAGATGATCGGGGTCGAAGCCTGGTGAAATCCGGTTCAGGTTATCGAGCTGTGAAACCAGGAGAGCCCCAGCCGAGAGCAGGGTGAAGGCAAGTGCGATTTCTGCAACCACAAGCCCCTGCGAAAGCTTGCGGCTCCTTGCGCCCGCGGACGCGCGCACGCCGTCGCTCAGAATTTCGTTAGGCTGCGTTCGGATCGCCTGCCAGAGCGGGGCCATCGACGACAATATGGCCGCAACACACGCCGAAGCGATCGCGAAGAGCACCACGGCCCAGTTCGTTGCGATTCCTTCGGATCGCGGAATGTATTCGGCCGCGAGCGCGACAACCAGGCGTGCGAAACTCGCGCTGAGAACAATCCCGAGGATGACAGCGGGAATCGAAATGAAAAGACTTTCGACGAAAAATTCAAGCGCCAGTTGTTTTTGGCCGGCACCGAGGGCGACCCGAACGGCCGTTTCCCGCGCACGTCCCACCGCTTGCGCCACGAGCAATCCCGCGACATTCGCGCACGTGATCAGGAACAGCAGCGCCGCGGCGCCGAACAAGAGCAGCAGGACAGGCCGAATGCTCTTCGCGACAAAGTCACGAAGACCGAGCAGAACCGCCGTGTATGCCCGATGACGCTGTGGATCGTCTCTTGCGATTTCGACGGCAACGCGTTTCACATCGGCGCGCGCCTGCGCTATCGTTACGCCGGACTTAAGCCGCGCATACGAAGCGTAGCTTGCGTACCCGCGGCGCTGCTCGTCATTGCGAGGCGGTTTAACAGGGATCCAAACATCGTTGTGAGAATCGGTGCTGGAAACGGTGACGAAGGGAAGCTGAAACGACGCCGGCATAACTCCGGTAACCGTGTATGCCTCCCCGTTCAGCTCGATGGCTTTCCCAAGGATCGCTTTGCGGCCCCCCAACCGGCTCCAAAGGCGAGTTGATATCACTGCGACATTCGCGCCATCGGAATCGTTGAATGGACGGCCGACGATTGCATTCACCCCGGCGTTGTCGATCAGCGACGGCGTGATCTCGACGCCTTCGATGTGTTGCGGCTGACCTGGCGCGGTCAGGTTGAAATCCCCGCCTATCCGGTACCAGCCGATGAAGTCGAAGCTGTGCGAGCGTCGCTGATACTCCTGAAGGTCGGCGATTGACAGCCCCGAAATTCGATCGGGCTCATTGATATCGCCGCCGAACAATGCGATCCAGCGGTCCGCCTGCGCGTAGGGCAATGGCTTGAGCATGACGGCATCGACAATCGTAAAAATCGCCGTCGTGCAGCCGATCCCGGCTCCCAGCGCGATGATGGCCAGCAGCCCTAAACTCTTTGCATGTCGCCAGGATCTCCAGCCCTGCGTTAAGAGTGCCCACATCTGCGGAGAATCATACCGTGCCGAGCGGAAAGATGAACCACTCCCTCGCGGTCGTGGCTCCGAACCGAGCCGCGCGCGCCAGCAAGCGGTTTTAAGCGGCACTTCGATATGCCCCGGCATTCACGAAATGGCGTACTAAGCGATGTTACGGCGCTCCGGCAAGTGATTCAAAAGATCTTCAACCGATCCATCAAAAACTCGATCTACAAACACGGCAACCATTCGCCGCAAGCTCTTCCTGTCGCGGCAAAGTCGGACAGTAGACGGAAACTCTGCCGTTCCGCATACGCTTCAAATGACCTTTCCGCTCCAGGATCTTCATCATCGTCAAAACGGACGTGAGGGCAATCGGGCGAGTACGGCTCATCTCCTGATGAACCGCGCGCACAGTTACATTGCAATGAAGACTCCAGACAGCACGCATCACGTCTAATTCTCTCGATGTCAGAAATGAGAAAGAGCCGCGCATCGTGTAGGCGGGTGTGAATCTAATTCCATGCAATGCGATCGTTCGGCAGCAGAGGTAAGCGCAGTGCGTTGGGATCGTCAGCATCGACTTGCAGAGGGATCATTCGTCCGGCATAAAGCCTCTGCATCTTTATCGATCGAGGATGAGCAACAACGCTCGCCAAAGTACTCCCCCACATCACAGTGCGCGCTTCACCATTCACGGTAATGCCGATCTCTAACGAAACCGAACATGCCTCGGGGAATACCGTGCAGTGAACAGACGTGGTCCCGCAAACGGATTCCGGCGCCTGGAGAAGCCGGCTTGTAAGAGAGTTCAGCTCGTCCTTTGTATTCGCGCCGAGCAAAACAGAGCCGCGTGAATTTGCGCTTTGCCGGAAAACAAGCTCGAAGAAAAACCGATAGCGCCTGAAGCGCCGTTGCGATTTATCAACTAGTTGCTGCACCGGCAATTGATCCTGCGGCCGTTGTTCCATCGATTTCACGGTGAGTAACCGCAACCCACCTTTCGGACGAATTTGATAAAGAGCAATTTCAGTCCCTAAGAATCCGGTTAGACCGTGTTTAGGCGCCCCTTCACGGTAGTAGGCATTCTCAACGCTCAATTCCATATATGGACGTAAATCGATCCAATCCTGGCCTGGCGCGAAGCCGCTGTAGTGCTTAAGAACTTCGGGGAAAGGTGTAGCCGTGGAATCGGGCAAGCGGAGAAGATAATTCGGCCTGTCCGGCACAACCTCGAAAAGACCCAAATGACGGTGATGCGCTACACAACACACTTGCAATGGAAGCAGCCCCAAGAGAGCGAGCAGCGGCCATGCGCGGCAGGACGCGAGGCTTGTGCGAGATCTTTCCCGTCTACGGCGCTTCATCCGATCCGCAAAGCCGCCATCGGGTCAATCTGCGCTGCACGCCGCGCCGGAACGTAGCTGGCTACCAGCGCGACGAGCAGAAAAAGGAACGCAATGCCAACGAACGTCGCCGGATCGGTGGCGCTTACCTGGAAAAGCAAGTTCCGCATCACCCGCGTTAGCGCGAATGCCCCGGTGATCCCAATCACTATGCCGGCGAGTGTCAGACCTAACGCCTGGCTCATGACAAGGCGGAGAATGTCGCCCTGCTGCGCTCCGAGCGCCCGCCGAATGCCGAGTTCCTGTGTTCGTTGCGATACCGAATACGCAATCACCCCATACAGCCCAATCACGGCGAGCAGTAAAGCCATTCCCGCGAACGATCCTAAAAGTAGCATTGTCAGACGCCGCTGTCCCAGCGTGGCGTCCAGCACTTCATCCATCGTCTTGATGTCGGACAGAGGTTCGTCGCGATCAATCGTTTGCACCTGCTTTCGAACAGCGTTGATGTAACCGTGCGGATCGCCTCCTGTGCGCACCGCCAAATAGGCCGTTTGCGGTGGATGAATGACACAAGGAATATAGAACTCCGGTAGCGGATCCATTGCAAGACTTCCTTCGTGGACATTTGCCACAATACCTACAATTTCCATCCAGCCTGTACGGTCCGCGCCCTCGCGCATATGCTGTCCGACTGGATCCGGGCCAAGAGGATAAGCTGGCCAGAATCGGCGGGCAAAGCTTTCATTGATGATCACCACGGCCGGCGCACCGAAGCTGTTGTCGCGTTCGGTGAATTCCCGCCCGCGCTCGATAGGAATCTCGAGCGTACGGAAATAGCCAGGCGTAACGCTTTGAATTTGCACCACCGGCCACTTTTCAGGGTCTACTTCCCACGGCTGCTTCTCGATCTGTATATTCGTTCGAAGCCATCTTGTAGTTGGGAGCGACATTGCAATCGCGGAATCGCGCACGCCCGGAATTGAGTTTACGCGCTGGGTGGCCTCACTGATAAAGGCCAACCTCTTCTCGCCGGTGTCGTAGCGTACCGGCGATAATGCAATCTTTGCGGTCAATAAATTCGCAGGTTGAAGTCCCGGGTCAACGTCCTGCAAACGCGCAAAACTCTTCATTAAGAGCCCTGCCCCAATCAGCAAAATAATTGATAGAGCGACTTGACCCACTACGAGCAGCCCACGCGTACTCACTGCGATTACTCTTGGCCGGGCGGATGCGCTCCTCCCCGCTGTGGCGCCGCTCTCGCGCAATTCGTCAGCCAAGTTCGGCCGCGACACCCTAAAAGACGGAAACAAGCCAAACAAAACACCCGTTATCGCCGAGAGTGCAATCGTGAATTCGACCACAACGCCGTCCAACTGGATATCGCCGACGCCCGGAAGATTGAGCGCGCTAATCTGCGCCATGGAGCTTAGAGCCCACTTCGCCAGCATCAGTCCCAACAAGCCGCTGATGAGAGACAGCACTACACTTTCGACCAGCAACTGCCGGATCAACCGAGCCCGCGGAGCCCCCAACGCTGTGCGCACCGCAAACTCGCGGGAACGGGAACTCGCCCGCGCCAGGAGCAAGCCAGTGACGTTGGCACATGCAATCAACATTACGAACCCCACGACGCCAAACAGAATCCAGAGCGTCGGGCGGACATTCGTCACCAATCTATCCTTCAGCCATACCAGGCGCATGCTTTCGATCTCATTCCGGTCCGAATGAGCCATAGCGTACCGGTGGCTCGCTAAATTTAGTTCGGCAGATGCCTGTTCAATAGTCGTTCCCGGCCTCAATCTCCCGAATCCGATAAGCCAGCTAGTGATGTACCAATACCGGGACGGAAGCGCAGACCACTCCGACGGCTTGGTTACCCAGACATCCATCTGGGTAAACGGGAAGGAGAAACCTTCCGGTAGCACGCCGATGATCGTGTAACGTGTCGAGTTGAGCGTGATTGCTTTCTCGATGACTTTTGGATTGCCGCTAAAACGCGTCTTCCATAGGTCCGCACTAATCATCACAACGGCAGGTCCCCCCGGCTTTTCCTCGTCTGGAACAAAGCTGCGGCCCATTAGCGGTCGCACACCCAAAATGTGGAGGAAATTGGCGGAGACGCGAGCGCCCTGAATGGCTTTCGGTTCGCCATTGCCCGATAGCGTCATATTTTCCGGCAAATCCAGGTACACTCCCAACCCGCTGAAAGAATGCATCTCTGTCTTCATCTCATCGAATTGCCGTTGTGTAAAGGTGTTGTCCCGCCCGCTTTGCTTGGGGTCATCGGACATGAACTGCACCAACCGGTCGGCGTTAGAGTAATCGAGCGGTTTCAGCAAGATCGTACGGATCATACTGAACACTGCGGCGTTGCCTCCAATTCCCAGAGCCAGCGTGAACACAGCCGTCAGCGTGAACAGAGGACTCTTGCGCATGGTCCGCAGTGAATAGCGGATGTCTTGCCAGGCGGTCTCCAGAAAACCCAAGCTGTTCATCCGGTAAACGTCCTCTCGAATCAATGCCGGATTCCCGAGTTTTCTCCGCGCCGCCGTGCGTGCTTCCTCGGGTGGCATTCCGCGCGCAATGTTGTCCTCGGTTTCCGCGTCCAGGTAGAACTGAAGCTCTTCCGCGCTTTCCGCGACCCGGTCAGCCCGGCGAAACAAATGACGCCAGCCCATGGAATCCTCTACTCCGCGGCTGGCCGCATGATGCGGCTAATGCCACTGACAAGCCGCTCCCATCTGGAAGCCTCTGTCGCCAGTTGCTTCCGGCCCGCATGCGTGAGCCGGTAATACTTTGCCTTCCGATTGTTTTCCGACGTGCCCCAAAATGCCGCGATCCAGCCGCGATCTTCGAGGCGGTACAACGCCGGATACAACGAGCCATGCTCCACTTGCAGGATGTCTTCGGACCGCTGCTCGATCGCGTGAGCGATGGAATGTCCATGTGCCGGTCCCAGCACGAGCGTCTGGAGTATCAGCATGTCGAGCGTGCCCTGCAACATGTCGCCTTCCGCAGTCTTCCGTTTCGCCATGGCTTCCTGAACTCTACTCTATATGAACTTCTAGTGGAATACAAACACTTATAAACGGAGTGGATGTGATCTACTGTGGATGCTTCCACTAGACGCATAGATGATTCATACGGACGGTGGATTCGATGAGAGATGGCGATACCGGACATCAGCGGGAATGCCTCACCCGAATCCTGAGGCTATTTGGCTATCGCCATTCGCGCGGCTTCCATGGCTTCGTTCAACCAGGTTGTGACGAATGCGGCCTGTTCGCCGGCATCGCCCTGACGCACGATGTCCTCACCGGTCAACACGGCGCCGGTCCAATTCTCGGTATGCCATTGCCCGCCGGACTTGATGACGGGCAGAGCCATTGAAGGATTCACGGGCGACGGGATGACGTAGAAATACGGCTGGTTGTAGGATGCATCGCCGGGCGACAGTCCGGCACGCAGTGACCGTTGCCCGTTTCCCAATGGCTGAAGCGTTGCGATATCGAAGTCGCGCGGCCAGCAGCGAGCCGGTGAAGCGCCGGGCAGAACGTCGGCAAGGCCGTTCAGAACAAGAGCCGTGTTCCCGTAATATCGCGCGAGCTCCGATAATTCCTCGGTTACCTCGAACGGCAATCCTTCAAGAAACTCGTTCGTTGCAACGCCATAGTGTACGGGCTTTTCGAGAACAGCCCAGTCGAGGCCGGCTTCCGCCAGCCGGAAACTCAACCAGGTTCGTTCTTGCGGGAGTGTCTTTCCATGCAGCGACGACGATCCTAGCTCAAGGGAATCGCGCCCTACTGCGAGCAGTGTCAGAGTAGCTAGCCGCAGCCCGAGCCGGAACGGGAGAGTCCCCGCCGCAATCTCGCCGCTGAGCAAGGCGTTCAGGCGCGGCGACCAGCTAAAGCTGTTGTGGCTGTCATCCGCGCGGGACGGAACATAGCCGCGGGTCACCTGCACCAGCGGCTGTAGGGCCGCGTGCGCCTGTAACCGCGCACGCCTCAGGGCCGTGGCTGGAAACGCTCCCAGACGTTGCCATTCCAAACTAACCTGAGGACCGTAAGCCATATCATCTTCGACTTGCTGACGCCGAACGCCGTTTCTGGTTTCGACGGCTCCAAGCAATGGTAATTGTATGCGATTGTACGCGCATTCAGGCGAAAACGATGTAGGCGCCCAAGGCAAGGAACGTCCCCAGCGCCGCACCAGCCAGCACATCGCTGAAAAAATGCATTCCTAACAAAATGCGCGAAAGTGCAACGCTAACCGCGCAGAACAGAAGAAACGGCAGCAGCACTGGATAAAACAGGCCCAAGGCCACCGACACGGCGAACGCCGTAATGGTGTGGCCCGATGGAAAGGAAAACCGGTCGGGCGGAAGCAGAGTGGCCCAGCAATGCGGTTCGATTTCGCACGGCCGCTTTCGTCCCGAGACGCGCTTGAGAGAGACAAACAACGCGGCGCCGACCGCCGCGGCCGAACCGGCCGCCGCCACTGCGGCAAAGCGTCCTTCACGCCCGAACAAAAGGATGGCGATTCCGATCAGAGCCCAGAGCCATCCATCCCCGGCGCGGGTTGCGGCAAGCGCCCACAGGCGTATCCACCTCGGCGCGCGCCAGTTATTCAGCTTCCGCATCAGCTTGAGGTCGCCGGTGGCAATGAAGTGAAACATAGTCGAGACCGTCATTGTGGGCGGTCCTTACTCATCCAGTGTATGTGAACGATACGCCACGTCGCCGTCATACCTCCTTGTAGATCGAACTGCGTGACAATTGAATGTCAGCCAGGGAAAACGTTCATGACGCTGAACGATTTGTGTACCGTTTCCGCTGGAAGAATGCCGGATACATGAGGCTGCGATGCCCAGGCTGTCACCACCCGCCCGTACACCTGCCGGGTAGCTGCCTTCCTTCCATAACCGGTACGCTATTGGATGGGGGGAGAATTCGCCAATGGTTGACATCCTGAAAACGGTCCGCTATATTGCTGAAGTACTGAGCTATCAACACTTTGAAAGCTAAATCTGCCTTCTTCGATGGCTCCGATCTTCCGGCTCCCGCGGGAGCGCTTCCGGTGTTCTACCCGTTATGGGCAAGGCGCCGAACCTGGGGTTGACACAAATGGTTGGTCCGACAGACGATCTCAACGAAGTTACCGGAGGCTTGGAGGAGGAAGATTACCAGGCGCTGCTCGACGACTATAGCCACTTCACCCCGTCCGGCGAGAGCGAGATATTACAAGGCCACGTCCTCAGTGTCTCCGACAAAGAAGTAATCGTCGATATCGGCCGCAAGAGCGAAGGGCTTGTGCCCGCGTCGCAATTCCCCGCCGTCGATGGAAAACCGGACGTGCATCCGGGTGATGCGATCGAGGTGATGATCGACCGGGCCGGCCTTCAGCCAGAAGGCTACATCCTGCTTTCGTATGAGCGCGCGCACCGGCGACACGCTTGGGAAAATCTGGAAAGAACCGCAAGCGAGGGCAGTACTGTTCCTGGCCGTGTTCTTAGCAAAGTGAAAGGCGGCCTCGCGGTAGACATTGGAGGAGTGATCGGATTTCTGCCGAGCTCGCAAATAGAAGTTCGGCCCGTTCACGGTCTAGACCAATATCTTGGCCAAGAACTGCCGGTCCGTATTCTGAAACTGAACCGCCGCAGAAACAACGCGGTTGTCTCCCGCCGCGTGGTCATTGAAGAGGAGGCCGCGGCGAAGAAGCTTCACGCGCTCGAGCATATTGAAGAAGGCGGGGTCGTTTCGGGCGTCATCAAGAATCTGACGGAGTACGGCGCCTTCGTGGACCTTGGAGGCATTGACGGACTGCTCCACGTGAGCGATCTCAGCTACGGCAACGTCACCCACCCTTCGGCGGTCGTGCAGGTCGGCGAAGAGGTCACGGTCAAAGTGCTGAAGTTCGATCGTGAAAAAGAGCGCATCTCGCTCGGCCTGAAACAGATGCACCCCGATCCATGGGAGCGGATCGACCAGCACTACCCCGTACAAACTCACGTCGTTGGACGTGTCGTGAGTGTCACCGATTATGGGGCGTTCGTGGAACTTGAGCCGGGCGTCGAAGGATTGATTCACATCTCCGAAATGACGTGGAGCCGCCGCATGAAACACCCCGGCAAGCTGGTGAAAGTGGGCGACCAGGTTGAAGCGGTGGTGCTCGAAGTGAAACCGCGAGAACGGCGCATTTCATTAGGTATTAAGCAACTCGAGGCAGATCCGTGGACAACGGTGGCCGACCGGTATAGCGTTGGCTCGGTTGTGGAAGGCAGAGTGCGCAAACTGGCGGATTTCGGAGCCTTTATCGAGATCGAAGAAGGCGTTGACGGTTTGGTCCACATTTCGGATATGTCCTGGACGGTTCGAGTGAAGCATCCGTCGGAAGTGGTGAAAAAGGGCCAGATTGTGCAGGCGGTCATACTCAATATCGATGCACCCAATCGACGCCTCTCATTGGGCGTGAAGCAATTACAGCCGGACGCCTGGGAGACGTTCTTTCGCACGCACCAGGTTGGCGATGTTGTGCATGGACGCGTTTGCCGTGCGGCTCAATTCGGGGCGTTCGTGGAATTGCTGCCGGGCGTTGAAGGCCTTTGCCATAAGAGCGAAATACCCGCGGAAACCCGGAAACGGAATGGCGCAAGCGAAGACTCGCCCCTGGGGCTCGGCGAGGAACTGGATTTCAAAGTGATCAAGATGAATGAGGCGCAGAAACGCATCGGCCTCAGCCTGAGGGCAATGGCCGAAGAAGAAGAGCGCGTCCGCTTGGACGATTATAAACGCCAGGCAGCCATTGCCACGTCAACCATGGGCGACGTGATTAAGCATCATTCACAAGGTGAAGACTAGGCCTGCCAAGGAAGGATTATGACGAAGGCGGAATTGATCGAAGAAGTGTCGCGCGTCGTCGAAATGACGCGTAAGGATTCCGAGGTGATCGTGGAGACCATCTTCGAAAGCATCGTGAACAGTCTCCACTCCGGCGATAAAATCGAGATCCGCGGCTTTGGAAGTTTCCGCACTCGGCAGCGCCAGCCGCGCATCGGCCGCAACCCGAAAACCGGTACACGAGTCGAGGTTCCTTCGAAACGCATACCCTATTTCAAGCCAAGCAAAGAGTTGAGGGATCTCGTGAACCGCAATGGCGGCGCGGGAACACCAGAGAGCAAGGAACACGCCGCGTCTTCGGCGGACCACATACACGATCCGGCTTCGCATTCGGAGTGAAGGCGATCTTCAATGGAACATCTGTGGACTCCATGGCGGTCCACCTATATCACCGGAAAGACTCTCTCCGAATGCATTTTCTGCGCCGCTCTGGAAGGCGGCAACGATAAGCGGGACCTGGTTCTTTACCGCGGCTCGCATAATTTTGTATTGCTGAATCGATTTCCGTATACGAGCGGCCATCTGATGATCGCCCCCAATCGGCACGTGTGCCGGCTTTCGGAAATGGAAGAAGCGGCGGCGAACGAGATGTGGCGCCTGGCTCGCTGCGTGGAATTGATTTTCACTGAAGTCTACCGGCCGGACGGTGTAAATCTTGGCATGAACCTGGGCGAGGCGGCTGGTGCGGGCATAGCCGCCCACCTGCATTTGCACATCTTGCCGCGATGGAACGGCGATGCAAACTTCATGACTGTTGTCGGCAATACACGTGTCATGCCGGAATTACTGGAAGATACATTCGCCAAACTGCAACCGGCATTCGCCGCGCTATAAGCGTCACTGCCGGCGCCCGATATACGAATCAGGGCGGGAACATTGCCCCGCCCTGAACTCATAACGCTACCGTTTCACCTGCCGTCAGACCACTCTGCGGCGGCCGGCGATAAGGCTGATCACAAACAATATCAGGAACACAACAAACAGGATCTTCGCAATTCCCGCCGCGGCGGCCGCGATGCCGCCGAAACCAAAAATAGCCGCTAGAATCGCTATCACCAGGAATACCCATGCATACCAGAGCATTCTATTTCTCCTCGGCAACTAGTTGTGCACGTGAATCGCCTCGATGCGATTGCGGCAGCTCATCCACCGAGTAGTAACGCTTTTTCAGTAGTTTGCGGTCAGTTCGCTATTTTAAGGGGCATGTTCGGACCGGAAAGTGGCGTGGTGCTGGCAGGGAAGTATTTCCCAGCGCCTGAATAAAATTCGTACTGTTACAGTTTCCAGGCGGGGCGCCGCGAGGGCCTATTCCGTTAATTTTGTGCAGGCGGCCATCGATGCAAACACAAAGAACAGCGGGTCGTTGTTCCAGAACACGAATGCCGTAAACAGGCACATCAGAGCAAGTTGAGAACGTGGGTCGAGAAAGCCTTCAAACATACTGGTACAAATGCGAGTGGAATAAATTCGGAGTATCTCACACGCGCGATAAAAAGCGACCCGGCGTTAACGCTACAGGCTCCGTTATACTAGTCCACCAGAGCATGTTCCAGTGCCTTCGAACCGTTCCAGGAGCGTTGTTTCATGAATTCGCATAGTGTCACGGCCAATACGAAGGCGGGCAATCCGCCGCCCGGAGAACACCGGCTGTTCGCCCGGGAGAATGTAGTTCCCTTCGTCCTTGTCACCGCGCTTTTTTTCCTGTGGGGCATCCCCAACAACCTGAATGACGTCCTCATTCGGCAATTCATGAAATCGTTTGAGCTAACCCGGTTTCAGGCGGGCTTGGTTCAATCGGCGTTCTACCTCGGCTATTTCCTGCTGTCCATGCCGGCGGCGATGATGATGAAGAAGTTCGGATACAAAGCGGGACTGGTGACAGGGCTGTTTCTGTACGCCGGCGGCACCTTTCTCTTCTGGCCGGCCGCCCTTGCCGGCAGATACAGCCTGTTTTTAGGCGCATTATTCGTGATTGCCAGCGGTCTGGCATTTCTCGAGACGGGATCGAACTCGTTTATCGCGCAACTTGGCGATCCGGTCAGTTCGGAGCGCCGCCTCAACTTTTCGCAGGCCTTTAATCCGCTCGGCGCCATCTGCGGAGTCCTGGTCGGCACCGTGTTCATTTTCTCGGGCGTCGAATTGAAGCCGGATCAGGTCGCTTCCATGAAAGCGGCCGGCACGCTGAAGGATTATCTTCACCACGAAACCATGCGCGTCGTCGACCCGTATCTGGTGGTTGGCGTCGTGGTCTTCATCTGGGCTATTTTAATTATTCGCACCAAGTTCCCGACGCTGTCGGGCGAGGAACACGAGCCATCGGGAGAGGGGAAAGGACACTTCAGCGAATTGCTTCACTATCCTCATTTCCTGCAAGCCGTCGTGGCCCAGTTCTTCTACATCGGTGCGCAGGTAGGTACATGGAGTTTTTTCATTCAATACATTCAGCAGTACACGAATCAGAATGAAAAGATCGCCGGTTACCTGTTGACAGGAACGCTGGTCGCTTTCGGCGTGGGACGGTTCGCGTCTTCATACGTAATGAAGTTCTATCCGCCGAATAAGCTGATGGGACACTATAGCGTCATTAACGTCATCCTGGTCGCAATCGCCGTCTTATCCCCTGGCTGGATCGGAGTCTGGACCATCTTCCTCACGAGCTTTTTCATGTCACTTATGTTTCCGACGATTTTCGCACTTGGCCTGAAGGAGCTTGGACCGAATACCAAGATCGGCGGGTCCTTCATCGTTATGGCGATCATCGGTGGAGCGATCTTTACGCCAGTAATGGGCCTTGTATCCGAGGCAACGAAGAGCATGGCTATCGCGATGCTGATTCCGCTAGGCTGCTACATTTTCGTCGCGTATTACTCGTATTTTGGGTCGAAGGTGCGGATTCCGGTATCGCCCGCGGCTTGATAAATGAATCGGGGAATGGTCATGCGCCAGGCGGCGGATTCTGGGTTTGTGCCGGCGGCTTGTAATTTTTCGGAGGTTTCAGATGCTGCACGTAACCCTGAATACCCTGAAGCTTCCCGGTGATGTCGTCGCGGTAGGTCTTCTTCGGCATGTATTGGATCTCTTCTTCCACTGCCTTCACGCGGTTGCCGGGATTCGGGTGGTCCGACATAAATTGAGCAATTTCTCCCCGACTTCCCTTGCTTTCCAATTTCTCAAAGAAGCGAGCCATTTCGATCGGGTTATAGCCGACATCGGCCATGATCTCCGCGCCATTATAGTCGGCCTGCGCTTCGGCATCGCGTGAATACTTCAGCAGGACGGAGTTCGCCCCGATATTGATACCGAGCCTCCCGAGCGCCCCCAGAATGCCATTGCCCAGCGCCGCGCCCGCAATCGCGGCAGGCAGTTGAATAAACTGAGCCTTCGATGCCTGGTGCGTGCCGTGGCGAAGCACAATATGCGACATCTCGTGCGCCATCACTCCGGCCAGTTGCGCTTCATTATCGGCCGCCGTGATGGTCGCCGTATTGATGAACATGGGGCCGCCCGGCAGAGCGAACGCATTGATGCTCTTATCGTAGATCGCGTTAAACGTGAACGGCCATTTGCCTGCGTGCGGTGATTGGGCAAGTTTTTGGCCGATTAGCGTCAGATAGTCCGTGATGCGGCGATCCTGAATGACCGGCATCGTCTTCTCGACCTGCGCTTTTGCCTCCTGGCCCAATTGAATGTCCTGTTGCGTAGAGAAAAAATTGAAACCGGGCTTCAGTTCCTTGAGTTGCGCAAACAGCGTTCCTCCGCCGACAAGCAAAACGGCCAGCCATATACGTTTTGGTCTCATCCCCGCTCCTACTTTCCCCATAATCCCAGATTGCTCTGGCAAATCGAGTGTTTCAAACAACTTCGTTATAATTCGAGCATGCTGAAGGCAACCGAGAAGATCTGGCACAACGGGCAATTGATTCGCTGGGACGAGGCCAAAATCCACGTTCTTTCCCATGTCGTCAGCTACGGAAGCTCGGTATTTGAGGGTCTTCGATGCTACGAAACCGCGAACGGCCCGGCAATTTTCCGCGCTCCGGAACACGCGCGGCGTCTACTGGATTCCGGCAGGATTTACCGGATGGAAATTCCGTATTCCATCGAGCAATTGACGCAGGCGATGGTGGAGACCATACGGGCGAACCAGTTGCGCTCCTGTTACATCCGGCCCATTGCAATACGGGGCTATGGGGATGTAGGCGTGCTGCCTTTTTCGAATCCGATCGAAACGTACATCGCCGTGTGGGAATGGGGCAAATATCTGGGCGAAGAAGCGCTCGCGCAAGGTGTGGACGTGTGCATTTCGTCGTGGACCCGCATTGCGCCGAATACGCTGCCGGCGCTGGCGAAGGCGGGCGCGAACTACATGAACTCGCAACTCATTCGCATGGAAGCCGCGAAGAACGGCTATGCCGAAGGGATCGCCCTCGATAACAACGGATTCGTTAGCGAGGGTTCGGGCGAAAACATTTTTGTGATTCGCGACGGCAAGGTGCACACTCCGCCTCTAGGCGCCTCGGTGCTGCCGGGAATTACGCGCGATTCCATCATCACGCTGGTCCGGCAATTGGGGCTTCCCCTCGTCGAGACGATCATCCCCAGGGAGATGCTTTATATTGCGGACGAAGTCTTCTTCTGCGGAACGGCCGCCGAGGTCACGCCCATTCGATCCGTGGATCGCGTACAGATTGGCGAGGGGCGGCGCGGGCCGATTACCGAACGCATCCAGCACCGGTTTTTTGAGATCGTCCAAGGCAAGGCGAAAGACGAGTTCGGTTGGCTGACACCGGTAAGTGGAGTGACAGAGCCGCAGCCGGTGGGCGCCTAAGCGGGCTGGGCTCTTTACAGCTTCGGCGGGTAAGTGGGTTTTGAAGCTGCGGTGCGGAGGTGTTACTTGCGGAACGGCCGCAACGCGGCGCGTCTTTGAACCAACGGCGAACGCGAAACCTGCAGCCACCTCCCCCGAGATTACCTGCCGACCCCGCGCTCGCGCTGGATCTGTAGTCTGTTGTAACAGGAACACCGGCCGGAGCCAAGCATTATAAAGCGGTTTTCAACACGTTTTATCTCGCTGAGAGACCGGCAGTTACCGGGTGCGTGCGTTGCGTAAGTTGTGAAAAAACCATTTAGAGGGGAAATGTTTTAGCTTTATGACCAAGATGCGCCAGGGGAAGTTGGCCGGCACGTCCGCGAATCATGAAATTCGCTTCAGCAACCTGATTGAGTCGGCTGATGAATTGATTGCATCGCCTGGTACGGACGAATATCTGGCGCCGGGATTTATCGATGTGCAAGTGAATGGCTTTGCGGGCGTCGATTACAACGACCCTGCCGCGTCAGCCGAGGAAATTGGGCGGTCGTTGCGCGTGATGTTTTCTACTGGCGTCACTCGATGTTTTCCCACTGTCATTACGGGCCCTTCTGAAATCATGGCCGGCGCGCTTCGCAACATGGCGAAGGCGAAGAGATCGTTCGAATCCGCGGGCATGGCCGAGGGGACCGCGATCGAAGCCTTTCACGTGGAAGGTCCGCACATTTCGCCCGATGACGGACCGCGCGGCGCCCATCCCAAAGGCTCCGTGCGACCGCCGGACATTGAGGAATTTAAGCGCTGGCAGGAAGCGGCGGACGGCCTGGTCCGGTTAGTGACGGTTTCGCCGGAATGGCCGCAGGCGCCGGCGTATGTCGAAGCCGTGACGCGCACAGGCGTGGTAGTGAGCGTAGGCCACACGAAGGCGACGAGCGAGCAAATAAGAGCAGCGGTGGATGCAGGCGCAACGATGTCCACGCACTTGGGGAACGGCGCGCACGCAACGCTTCACAAGACGAACAACTACATCTGGGATCAGATTGCGGAAGAACGCCTGTCGCCCAGTTTCATTCTGGATGGCATTCATATCCCCGCCCCGTTTTTTCGTTCAGCTGTTCGCGCAAAAGGCGTGGCGCACTCGGTGCTGGTGACGGACGCAGTGATGCCAGCCATGTGCAAGCCAGGCTACTATCAACTCGGCATCGAGGAAGTGGAATTGAAAGCCGACAACCGTGTGGTGCTGCGCAACCAGGATCGCCTAGCGGGCTCTTCGCTGCGCATGGATCGCGGCGTCGGCAACGCAGTCCGGATGGGCCGCATTTCCCTGCTGGAAGCGCTCGCGATGGCGACCGTCAATCCGGCAAGGGTGTGCCGCGTGGCCGGGCGGCAGCGAGGCCTTACGCCCGGAGAAAAAGCGGATCTGGTGCGTTTTCGCTGGGATGAAGCCGCGAACGAACTGACAGTTGTTGAAACAATCGTCGCCGGCTCAACTGTCTATTCAGCGGAATAGAAGTTGTTTGAATTGGCGACCTGGCCGGTCTGAACGGCATCCAAATGCATGAAGACGTAAAATTGATTCGGAGAAACTAATGTCATTTACACTTCCACCACTCCCCTACCCTTCCGATGCGCTGGAGCCGCACATCGATAAAACCACGATGGAGATTCATCACGATAAGCACCACAACGCTTACGTGACGAACTTGAATAAGGCGCTGGACTCCGCGCCGGAACTATCCGGCAAGAGCCTGGAAGAATTACTGGCGAATAACTGCGCGATTGTGCCGGATGCCGTCAAAACGGCCGTTCGCAACAATGGCGGCGGCCATGCGAACCACTCGTTCTTCTGGCCGATCCTGGCCGGGAAAGCAGGCGGCGCGCCGACCGGAGACATTGCAAGCGTAATCAACTCGAATTTCGGCAGCTTCGATTCGTTCAAGGAAAAATTCAACTCAGCGGCCGCGGGGCGCTTCGGCTCAGGCTGGGCTTGGCTGCTGAAGAGCGGCAATGGCAAATTCGAGATTTCCTCGACGGCCAACCAGGACAGCCCGTTGATGGAAGGCAAGAAGCCCATCTTGGGTCTGGATGTTTGGGAGCACGCCTACTACTTGAAATATCAAAACCGCCGGCCGGAATATATTGCGGCTTGGTGGAACGTGGTGAATTGGAACGAAGTAAATAAACACCTGAAGTAGTTTCCCGGTGTAAACCGAAACCGGCGCTCTCGTATGAGGGCGCCTTTTTTGTTAGGAGCACACGTGATGCACTACGATCACAAAGAACTCGAAGCTGTGCCTCAAGCGGCGGAAGCCGCGTTTCAGTATTTGCTCGACACGTATGCCAGCGAAACGAACAAAGTGCTGGCGGTGTGGCGCTGCTTTAAAGATGCGGATCTCGATTACAAACCGCATGCCCGCTCTTCTACGGTCGCCGAGATATTCAAGCACCAGCTTCTCTCTGAACGCCGGTTCTTCGGGGAATTTCTTTCCACTCCGGAGCCCGCGCCCGCCGGCGTTCTGCCCGAACAACTGACCGTGGACGCGTATTGCCACAGATTCGTCGAACTGGCGGCGAAGAGGCTGGAGTTTCTCGCGAAACAGCCGAACGAATGGTGGCATGTGGTCGTTCCCTTTTTCGACGTGAAGCGTGAGCGCATCTGGGTCTTTTGGAGACGCGTTCTCCACACGGCGCACCATCGGACGCAACTGACAGTGTATCTACGCCTGATGGACCGCCCGGTTCCGGCGGTGTACGGCCCCAGCGCCGATCAGAAATGGGAAGGCGCGGACCCGACGAATACGGTGGAAGCGGCGGGGAGGAAAATAGGCGGCTCCAGTATCTCCTCATAATGGAGCCACTCGCCTTGACAAGCTGTATTAGTTACGCCGCTAATTTTGATGTTATGGCGCTTTCTTCAGAAAGCCCTGGAACTCCCTACAGGCGCACGCCGCGGAGAAGCTGCGCGTTCACGGCCACAACGATCGTGCTCATCGACATCAGCACGGCGCCCACCGCGGGCGAAAGGAGCACGCCCCACGGCGCAAGCACGCCGGCCGCGAGGGGGATCGCGACGATGTTGTAGCCGGCTGCCCACCAGAGATTCTGCACCATCTTCCGGTAGCTGGCGCGAGAGAGATTGACGATGCGCGGCACATCGCGCGGATCGCTACGCACGAGAACGATGTCCCCCGCCTCGACGGCGACGTCGGTCCCAGCGCCGATCGCAATGCCTACGTCAGCGGTGACAAGCGCCGGGGCGTCGTTTACCCCATCGCCCACCATCGCCACGCGTTTGCCGGCTCGTTGCAATTTCTCGATGTTGGCCGCCTTGTCCTCCGGCAGCACCTGAGCGAGCACGGTATCAATGCCCAGGTCACGCGCGACCGCCTCCGCCACGGCGCGCGAATCGCCAGTCATCATCACCACCTCGATACCCGCGTCGTGCAGCCGCCGTACCGCTTCCGCCGATTCCGGGCGCACTGCGTCGGCGACCGCGAACGCAGCGAGCGTGCGGCTGCTCTCGACGAGGTAGACTACTCCTTGCCCGCGGGCGGCCGCTTCCTCAGAGAACTGCTGGAGTTCGGAAACGGGTGTCGCATCGAGGCTCGCGAGCAGGTTCGGACCACCTCCTGCAAGTTGCCGGCCTTCCACGATAGCGCGAACGCCATGCCCTGGAACCGTCTGGAACGCTTCCGATGCAGGCGCCGTAAGCCCCCGTTCCACGGCGCTCTTCACAATGGCCCGCGCGACCGGGTGCTCGGCGTCGCGCTCCACGGCGGCCAAAAGCCGCAACGCCTCATCTTCGGATAGATCGCCCACGGCGCGCACCGCGACCACTCGATACTCGCCTAGCGTGAGCGTGCCCGTTTTGTCGAATACGACGGTCGTGAGATTGCGCGCCTTCTCGAGTCCGCGCCGATCGCGCACAAGCAGCCCGGAGGCCGCGCCGAGCGTCGTGGAAATCGCTAACACGAGCGGCACGGCCAAGCCCAGGGCGTGTGGGCAGGCGATGACGAGCACCGTGACGAGCCGCTCAATGGCCGTGGCGCCGCTCGCACCGATGAGCAGCCATGCGGCGAGTGTTACCACACCGGCGCCAAGCGCGATCCACGTGAGCCAAAACGCCGCACGATCGGCCAGGGCCTGCGCGCGCGAACGGGAATTCTGCGCCTGCGCCACCAGACGCATGATTCCAGCGAGCGCCGTCCGGTCGCCGGCGCCGGTGACTTCGACGCGGAGCGAGCCCGTACCGTTGATTGTGCCGGCGATGACCTTGGCGCCCTCCTGCTTCTCCACGGGCGCCGACTCGCCGGTGATGAGTGCTTCGTTCATCGCGCTCCGCCCCGAGAGCACGACGCCGTCGGCCGGGACGCCGGCGCCAGGCCGCACGAGGACGACATCCCCCTCGCGGAGCGCCGATATCGGCGCCTCTTCGATACTTTCGGCGCTTCCTTCGCCCGTCACCCGGAACGCCGTGCTCGGAAGCAGCTTTGCGATCTCGCCCAACGCGCCCTGCGCCTGCGAGATTGAGCGCATCTCTATCCAGTGACCGAGCAGCATGATCGTCACGAGCGTCGCCAGTTCCTCCCAGAGCGGCATACCGGGAAAGCCGAGAGCCACAGCCGCGCTGAACGCGAACGCGACGCAGACCGCGAGGGCGATCAACGTCATCATGCCGGGCAGGCGGTCCCGAATTTCGCGGGCTGCGCCCTTCAGGAAAGGCGTCCCGCCGTAGAGGAACACCGCCGTGCCGAACACTGCTGGAATCCACGCGGAGCCCGCAAAGCGAGGCGCCGAGTAGCCGATTGCCCCTTGGAGCATGTGGCCCCACACGAGCGCCGGAAGAGTCAGCAGAAGCGATACCCAGAACTTGTCGCGGAACATGGCCACGCTGTGTCCGGCATGTTTGTCATGGCCGGCGTGGGACTCGCTCTCCAGGCCGCCATCCGGTACGTGCTGCGCATGCCCATGGCGTATAGCCGGCGTGTTTGCGGGCTCAAGCGCCATGCCGCACTTGGTGCATGTCCCTGGGCCGATTTGCCGGATTTCCTTATGCATCGGGCACATATACTCAACATCGGCCGGCCCTGACGATTCTGGCGTCGTGGATCTAAGCATGTCGAAACTGCTCTAGGAGGAGTTGTCGCGGAAGTAAAGTTTTGCCGTCGTGCCCGGCTGCATCGCCGCCCTGAACGGATCGGCAGCCAGTATGGCGACGTAAATAAGCGCAATCGATTGCAAATATCGTGATTGAGCTTCGGGGTTCAGGTAACATCATGTTCTTTGCCTGTCTGAGCAACGAGCAGCACGATCAGGGTAAGTATCACAAGCCTTCGCGGATTTCGGGATCACGCAATCCGGTCGCAGTGGCAATCGCTTGAGGTAGTCCCAACTCTGGAACTACTAGGGCGATGAAGAGTCCGACGAAGATAGTAGCGATAGATCGCTTGTTTTGGCCTTCGCGGATCATTCATTCAGGTTACTCCGTAAAGTTGTTGCGAATGCGCTAATGAATGAGTGATAACCAGCCACTATCGCAACTGGGGTATCCCATCGGTTTGGCGCCATGCAGGAAAACCCGTGCCATCTGGAAGTCGCTCCGGTAGCGTGCGCGGGAGATGCCGGCTTTGACGAAATCGTTCAATAGAACTGTTCCTGTTGCTGAGTCCTCTTGCCTCGTTGCCGACGAGCTTCGCCGGGATTCAAGTATCCGCGCCCTTGAAGTGTCCGCGCTGTGACTGCGGCCGCAACTCCGCTTCCTTTGCCGTGGCGGCTCGGTACCGGCGCTGCTTCGCCTCCATTTCTGTGTCGTGCACACATTGGGGTTGACGGTCAGAGCAAGTCGGGAACGGAGCGGTTTCACCTATGCTCCCGGCACAAACTTCGACGATCGACCAGAGCGGTTGTACGATGATTCAGACAAAAATGGGAAATGAACGCTCTGTTTGAATGCGTAGCTAGAAGGCCTTGCAACCTTGCCGCGAATCGCGGGGATCAGCACTGTTCATAGAGGCCGGTCTGGTCAACTTCCTGCCCGATTCTGCGGAGAGCGTCGAGCCGCTGCTCAGCGCGCTTATTCTCGTCGAGTAAGCGTCGGACGGCTTGTTCGATCAGTTCATCGGCGTTCCGATAGCGGCCGCTAGCGAGTTCTTGCTCCACTTGCTCATCCAGATCGGCCGGTAGAGTGATATCCATGCCTATCTCCCGAGTTCATTCTACGCTTTCAGCGACTAGCGGGGCTGTGGCAGCATCGAGGTTAACGGTCAGAGCAACTCGAGGACGGAGTGATTCACCTTTTCTCTAGGGCACCAATCTCGGCAAGCGACGGAAGCTGCCGTACCGTAATTCCGGCAGAACCTGAACGTTATGAACAAGCGGCGTCGGGCTTCTTGTGGCCGGCCATGGAGTGAAGATACTCGACAATGAGCTGGATGTCCTTCTCGGGCAGAGAGTTAAAGTTGGGCATCTTGCTTCCAGATCGAATACTGCCGGCATTCGCAATGAATCGGCTCAGGAGGCGCGGATTCCAGTATTCCGTTACGCTGCAAGGAGAATTCAGTTCCGGCCCGAATGTCCCTCCAATGCCATTGATTGCGTGGCATTTCAGGCAATGCGTGGCGAACAAGTCATAGCCGGACTTCGCGCCAGCGGGATTCAAACCAGCCAAGGCGTCGGATGAAGAGACCACTTCGATGGCAACCATCTGATAGGGCCACGGGTATTCGTCGGTCTCACCTGGAGGCGAAAGCCAGACTAAGTAACTGGGCGCCAAAGTGGAGGAGGTTTCTCCCGCAGGCAACGGCTGCCAGTCTTCACCTTGCGGAGCATTTGCGTCGCGGATCGCGATCAACGCCTTGCCTGCCATCGCGCGGGCCAGGGGCATGATCGGAAGATACCCATCCTTACAGCGGAAGCGCACGTACACGTCCGTTTCCGGATGACCGCCCCGGCCTAAATCGTTTAACACATCCCGCAGCCAGAAGCCCTGGTATCGCTGCTTCCGTTTATAGACAGGATCGTTCACCTCAGCCGAGGCGAGCGGATGCTGTTTGCGCATCTGCGCGATCGATTCGTCATTGATCGGGACGACTGCCAACGGCGTTTCCGCCATGGCGGCACGCCATCCCACCGCCAGCAGGCACATCGCGGCGATCCGGGCAATTCCACCCATACTTGATCTCCCCATTCGTGAGTCGGTTGAGTATAGCGCCTCGGGTTCCACAAACGCCGCGAGTCGATCTGGCAGGATGGCGCCGGATTAGCGCGGCGTGGCTGATTCGATAAAGACCAACTCGGAGCTGTTCGGGATGGGCAAACTCAAAGCAAGGCCGGAGCCTAGAAGATCCCGGCCGGTTACCGATCGATCCGGAGCACTCCCATCCTGGAAGTGAAGGCGATAGGTTTTTTGGGGCGCGAGCCCTTTTAGCCTGAACACGTACGTGTTATCGCTGGCGCTCGATCCGCGAAAGGCGTAGAGCACGCCTTTGCCGCGCTTCGAGTCGAGGTATTCGATGCCGTCCCAATGAATACCGTCAGGCCGAGGCGTAACGTGATACAGCGCGGCATCCCGGATTAGTGGACGTAACTGGTCTTTATAGAGCTTGATTTCCGCTTTCGCCGCCGCATGCTGTTGTTGGTTCCATGCCGTCGTGTCGAGCATGATCGTTAGCCAACCCATCATCCCGCTTCGCAGCATGTAGCGGAAGTTCTCGATTTTCGGCGTAGGCCATTTCTCGACATACGACTCAAGCATGGCGGAAGGCAATAGATGGCTGGCATCATAGAACGCCCGGCGATTCGAGAGCGGGTCGTAGGTATCCGTGATTGAGAAGTAATCTCCATGGGCGGCGCTGCCGAAATCCACCATCCGGCCACCGTCGTTACAGATCTCCAACAAAAGATTCGGATGGTCGCGGCGAAGGTTCGAGTAGATGGCGTAATAGGCATTCACCGCGTGGTAACTGACGTCCGTCGAGTTAGTGCTCTCGACGATGTGGTTTCCTGCCGCAATGGACATGCGCGAAGGGTCCGGCGGCGCGTGGGGATGATCGCGGCGCACGCATCCCTGGGCGACGAGATATCCGTCGTGCTCCAACATATCGAGGTGGTAATCGTGGACGAGGCGATTCACCTCGCGTTGCGCGTAGGCCTGGGCGGCCGGAACGCCAAGATCGATCGTTTGCCCTTTGAACGGCTCCGGCTTCCAATCCGGAGGGAGGTCGGAAACCAGCCAGTCGCGCACCTTGGGGTCATGTACGTTGAGGGCGCCAGGTTGAGTGTCCAGTCCCGCCTGTGTCCAATCGACCCAGATCCCAAACCGCAAGCCATGGCGATGCGCATCGTCCGCCACTGCCGCCAAGCCGTGAGGAAATTTCTTCGGGTCCGGATACCAATCGCCCACGCCGCGGAACCACCCGGCATCGATATGGAACATCTCCAGACCCAGTTCAGCGGAGTCGCGGATCATGCGGCGGGCGAGCGTCTCGTCAACTTGCATACCGCTACCCCAGCTATTGTTGACCAGCAGAGGATACTTGGGATCGCGCCAGGCGTTGGGATTCCCCAGCACCTCGCGCACCCACGGCCGGAGCACGTTGCCGAGTCCGTCGAGGCCGCCTGTGTACGCGCCGATAAAGACGGTGGGCGTATCGAATGTATCGTGAGGCTTCAGGCGAGTGCGAAAGGGGCCGGGTTCCGGATTAAGGCCGACAGCGCCGCGGAGGGATTTCGAAGTGCGCTCGAGCGAGAGCCGCGTCCGGCCGCTGAACTCAATTCCGATGTACCAGCCGATCTGTGAATCATTAGCATTTTGGACCGCGAACCACGGGATGATTTCGTAAGGCTGATTGCCGGACGAATGCGCGTATGTGCTGGAGGCGCCGCTCCATCGGTAACCCACCGGAAGCGCGCTTTCGTGCGTGCCGATGGCAGACGGTGTTCCGGCGCCCTTGTCTATATAGAAGTGTTTGAGTCCGGCATTCGAATCGGCGGCAAGCGAGAACATAAAGCTGTCCTGCAGAGGAATCCATATTTCTCTCGTATCGAGGTTTTCGATGTGCGTGCTGTGCTCGATGGGTCCGCTTGCCGCCGGAGCTTTCCATTGCCAAACCAGCCGGAGATGAGGATTCGCGCATTCGTAGACGAACCTCACGTTATGAGCGTCGGCGCTGCTGGCCTGGGAATTGAATTTCCAGAGAAGCTTCGTGAGCTTTCCCTCAACCTCAGCGGACCCGATTGGGGTTTCGGGAGCATCGTTCCGCCAGGATATTTCGCCTGCGAGAGCGAGCCGAACCAGTTTGGGCGCGGATGCTAGCGGCTGCAATTCGATGGAGGTTTGTTCCGTCCGAAGCTGGCTGGTCACCTGGGCGGACGCATAACCGGCGTGTAGCGCGCAAAGGCAGACAAGCCAGCGCATGCTTATCCCGTGGAGCTTGCTTCCGGTTTCTTGAGATGACATATTCCAGTGACGAGTTTACACAGCTGACAGGCCACGATGGGGCTGCTAACGTGTAACACAAAGTGTTCACGATGTATCGGTACCCACAGAACTTCTTGCCGCTTGCGCTAGACCACCGATACCGTTCCCCACTCGACGCCGGAGCACATACGCCACGTCAGAAGCGCTTCAGGATGACGTGGGTCGCTTCTTCGCCAGCGGCGGTTTGGACGGGCTTAAAGCCAAGCTTTGGCAAGTGAATACCAGCGAAAAGATTCTCTCCTTCGCCCAGCAGGACGGGTGAGAACGCCAGATGCATTTCGTCGACCTCGCCCGCCGTCAGATATTGACGGATCGTCGCAACGCCCCCGCCGATACGGACATCCTGGCCTTGAGCCGCATCTTTGGCTTGCTTTAATGCGGACTCGAGTCCGTCGGTTACGAAATAAAAAGTCGTGCCGCCTTTCATGGCTAATGGCGCGCGCGCATAGTGCGTGAGGACAAAGACGGGCACATGATACGGCGGCTCTTCTCCCCACCAGCCTTTCCAGGAATCATCTTTCCAGGGGCCGCGGATCGGACCGAACATGTTGCGGCCCAAGATCCAGGCGCCGACATTTTGAAACGATTGGGCCGCAAACTCGTTGTCCACGCCCTGACTGCCATCGCCTAAGTGGTGCATCTCGCGGAAGACCGCGGTTTTCTGAAACCACCCATGCAGTTCGAAGCCGCGAACACCAAGCGGATTTTCGCGGTCCTGCCGAGGCCCTGCGGCGAAACCGTCCAATGAAACCGAAAATGCACTGACTTTCACTTTGCTCATTTTTTAGGACTCCCGCGTATAGATATCACGGCCATCTTGGCGTACCTCGGCACAAGTTTCGGGATCATTTCAAACTCACAACGAGATTCCGCCTTACCATAACAATCAACTTATATAATATATTAGTTATATAGTGAGTCCTCAAATGCCAAACCTCAATGCCGCATTTTCCGCATTGTCCGACCCGACCCGCCGCGCGATTCTGGCCCGGCTCGCAACCGGGGAAGCGACGGTGTTGGAACTGGCGGCGCCGTTCGCAATCACGCAACCCGCGATTTCGCGGCACCTGAAAGTGCTCGAAGGCGCCGGGCTCATTGTCCGGCGAATCGATGGCACAAGGCGCCCTTGCCGGCTAGCTAAGGGCGGGATTGAAGCTATCTATCAATGGCTTGCAACATTGCGAGACGCTTTGTCCAGAAACTACGACCGGCTAGACGAGGTTCTGGCTGCTATGAACCGAGAAAAGGAAAGGAACGGCCATGAGTAAAATGACGCTTGTAACGGAAGGCGACAAACATATTGTTGTGACAAGACATTTCGACGCGCCACCCGAGGGACTGTACCGCGCACACACGGAACCGGAACTGATCCGGAAATGGATGCTCGGACCAGAGGGGTGGACGATGCCGGTTTGTATCAGCGAGGCGCATCCGGGCGGGAAGATACGATACGAGTGGAGCAACGGCAAAGGGGCCGGGTTCCACTTGACGGGCGAATATCTGGAGTTGGAGCCTTACAGCAGGATCGTTCACGTGGAGCGCATGCATTTGCCCGAGCCAACGCCGGACAACCACGTTGAGACGAGGTTCGATCCGGATGGCGCGGGCACGTTAATGACAATGCGCATGACCCTGCCCGATGCCGAAACACGCGCGCATATGCTCGCGACCGGGATGGAACATGGCATGGAAGCGAGCTATGTTCGCCTTGAAGGTTTGCTTTAAAGCGACTGCCGCAAGAGACCGTAGGAAGAGATCCGCTTTGCCCGTATCCGCATTTTGTTCAAGCCGTTCGCGGCGCCTCAGGTTGAGGACGTGGGCGAGGCCCTCAAATATCGATCTTCAAGAATCTTGAAGTGATGCAGTTCGTGCCCGGCTAACGTGAAAGCCAGGCCGCGAACGGTAACTGAAAGGCCGCTGGTTGTACCGCGGCGGCTCCAGGCTTCGGGAGGAAGCCCGCGCACAAGCGCGAGGGTCGATTCACGCACGACGACGAATTCTTGCAGCAGATTTTCGAGGCTTCGTTCGTTCGATCCGGCATTCGGAACGTACTCATCCTGCTCAAATCCGGGCAGCGGCGTTGTGTCGCCACGGGCAATGCGAAGAATGCGACAGGAAAGGATGCGCTCGGTATCGCTCAAATGGCCGATGGTCTGCTTCACGGTCCATTTCCCAGGGGCGTATGAAAGCAGCGCGCGTTCTTCATCAAGCGGGCGGAGGAGCGCGACGGTTTTGCGGATCTGGTCCGCCAGCACCTGAATTAGGTCGTCCGAGTAGACGTGGCCGACATAGACTTTGGCGTGGGGAGAAAACTCGTTTTCCTGAGGACGTCCTATGACACTCATGCGTGGACCTTCTTGGTGATATGCACGATTGTACCCCGCCGCCGCAGCCATGCCGAACGGGCCGGCCCATTAGGAGTTTATTCAGTTCCTGCCCTTATTGATCGCCGAAAGGGACCAAATCAAGCCCCAAACACCGAGCAATGCCCGATAAATCGGCCTCTTCTGGCATATACTTGATTGTTCCCTGCCCTACCCGTGATATCCTTTATCGGCTTGCGTTAGATATATTTTGTGACTGCAAAAACAGTGATTAGCCAATCGAACTCTCCCGCGCGCCTGGCGAAGCGACTGGATGACGCCCTCCGGGACCAGGAACACGCGCTGGTCGATATGCTCGGCAAACTTGTACAAACACCGTCGGAGAACCTTCCGCCTCACGGGAATGAGCAAACGTGCCAGTTGCAGATTGCTGCATGGCTTCGCGAACTCGAAATTGAACCGGACGTTTACGAGTTGGCCGAGGTGCCCGAACTGCTGCATCATGCCGAGTACTGGCCGGGCCGAAATTACACAAACCGGCCCAATGTAAATGGAATTTTGAAAGGCAAGGGCGGCGGCCGATCCCTGATTCTCTCGGGACATATCGATACGGTCCCGGCCGATACGCCAGTGGCATGGACGCATCCGCCGTTTGGGGCCGTGACCGAAGACGGACGCCTATTTGGACGAGGCGCGTGGGACATGAAGGCCGGCGTGGCCATGAATCTTGCCGTGTTGCGCGCGTTGCGGCAGGCCGGAATCGTCCTCGCCGGCGACCTGATTTTTGAATCGGTAGTGGATGAAGAATTCGGCGGAGTCAACGGAACGCTCGCAGGGCGACTTCGCGGGTACAACGCCGATGCGGCCATTATTGGAGAACCAACAGCGCTACGCATCTGCCCAGCACAGCGGGGCGGCCGGACGCTGCACATCACTCTGCACGGCAGCGGCGGCATTCTCGCCGGGAAGCAGGCCGGCGGGCGCGCCGTGGATCAATTGACTTACGTTCTAAGCCGCCTGCCCGAACTGAAAGAGCGGCGGACCACCCGCGTTGGCGTTCATCCTTACTACACAAATTCGGCGGAGCCGTTCGCTGTCTGGGTTACGAATATCGCCACCGGGAAATGGGGGTGGATACAGCCCATCACCGTGCCCGAAGTTTGCAAAATGGAACTTTACTGGCAAGCCATGCCGGATGAAACCCAAGAGGAAGTGGAACGAGAATTCCACGATTGGTGGAACGAAGTGGTCGACGCGCGGCCGGATCTGTTCGCGGCCAAGCCCGCGATCGAGTGGCCGATGCGCTTCCTTCCCGGATGCGCAACTCCTCAGAACGCAGCTTTGGTCACTGAGTTCGCCGCAGCGGCCGCCGACCTGAATATGGCCCCCGCAATCGAGGGACTCGACGCGCCGAGCGACATGTATGTCTTCCCGAGATGTTTCGGCACGCCAGCGATCATGTGGGGACCATCCGGCGGGGGAGCGCATCAGGCGAATGAATACGTTGAAGTGGATTCGCTGGTCGCGGCGACCAGGGCGCTCGCTCATTTTGTGTGCCGCTGGTGCGGCGTAACGGAATTGGACGTATGACCACCCCGCCCGGCGCCACGCGGCTGAGGCCATTCCTGGGCCTGCCGGCGCTCGTTCTGTTCGGCATCACTTTCGTTGGCCCCACCGCGCCATTTCCGATGTTCGGCATCGTCAGCGCCGTTTCGAAAGGGCACATGGCGCTCGCCTATCTCATCGCGATGTTCGCGATGGTGCTGACCGCATTGAGCTATGGACGAATGTCGGCGGCATATCCGGCCGCCGGATCGGCCTATACCTATAGCCGGCGGGCATTACACCCGATCGCTGGGTTTCTGGTGGGTTGGACGATGCTGCTGGATTATCTGCTGCTGCCGCTGCTCAGCGTGATTTATGTTTCCCTGACTTTTTCGCGGTTGATACCGTCCGTGCCATACGGAATCTGGTTAGTACTGTTCGCGCTGGTCATGACCGCCACCAATATGTTCGGGTTAAAGGTGACTAACAAGGCCAACTTTGTAATGACCGCCATCATGATCGCGGCGGTCGCGTGGTTTGCCGCGGCGGCTATTCATGCGCTTTTCATCGGGCGTGGCGATGGCGTTTTGCTTTCGACGAAGCCTTTCTATAATCCCGATGCCTTCTCTCTTCGTAGCGTCATGGCGGGAACGTCTATCGCCGCTTTTAGCTATCTGGGGTTCGATGGCATCAGCACGCTGGCCGAAGACTGCCGGAATCCCCGCCGCGACATCGGGCGCGCAACCGTTCTGGTCTGCGTTATCTCGGCTTCCCTTTTCATTCTTCAAGCCTATCTGGGCCAACTGCTTTGGCCCAATTTCACAACTTTCCCCAGCGTGGAAACGGCTTTTCTGGACGTCGCTCGCGTGGCGGGAGGCGCGGCTTTGTTCTCCATGGTGTCCTTTGTGCTGGTGGTGGCCGGCTTCGCCAGCGCCATAACGGGCCAGGCAAGCGCATCGCGGCTTCTCTTTGGCATGGGCCGCGATCGTCTGCTGCCGGCGAGACTCTTCACTTACATTCATCCCAAATACTCCACACCTACGTATGGCGTGCTGACGGTTGGCGTGGTGGCTGTCCTCGGTGGCTTCTTTCTCTCCTTTCAGCTTGCGGCGGAGGCCGTGAACTTCGGAGCGCTTCTCGGCTTCATGTCCGTCAACCTGAGCGTCATCAGCCATTACCTCATCCGAGAGCGGGAGCGCGGCCGCAGCGCAATGCTCCACAGTTTTCTGCTGCCTTTCGGAGGATTCCTCGTTTGCTTGTACGTTTTTCTGAATCTGTCCGGGACGGCGAAATGGGTAGGCATTGTGTGGTGTGGCGCCGGTCTGATCCTGTTGACTTTTTTGACCAGCGGATTTCGCGTTAAGCTGGACGACCTTGTGCCAGAGCAAGCCTTCGCAGAGGAGAATTGACAAAATAATGCGTCGCGAGTGTCTTTTCCATGGCTGACGTGACATTCACAACCAGCGGGGCATTGAGTAAGTCCTCGTTGCGCCAGGGCAATGAGCGACTGGTGCTCAACGCTATCCGGCAACACCCGACGCTGTCTCGCGCGGATATCGCCCGCATCACCGGACTTTCGCCGAGCACGGTGACTTTTATCGTGGAACGCATGCTCCGCCAGAAGCTCGTCTGCGAAGAAAGAGTAAATAACCATGCGCAGGTCGGGCGGCGGCCAACTGCCCTCCGTCTACGGCCCGAGGCAAGAATAGCGGTCGGCGTGGAGTTGAATCTGACGCAGGCGCAAGTCACGCTGGCCAATTGGACCGGCGAGATCACCAAAGAGCGCAGCGTGCCCCGGTACGCGGCGCCGGAACTGTTTTTCAACAAAATTCACGACACGATTCGGACACTGACGCGCGCCAAGGCCGAGACGGAGGTCCTTGGGGTAGGTGTAGGATTGCCCGGTTTTTCGGATCGGACGACCGGCAAAGTGATCGCCGCCGAGAATTTCAATTGGACCGGCATTGAAGCCGGCCGGCATCTGCGGAAAGATCTGCCGTTCCCCTTTTATTACGAAAACAGCGCCAAGCTCCGCGCTCTCGCGGAAACCTGGTTCTCGCCGAACGCAGGGAAGACGCTGCGGGATTTTGTCTTTGTCACGATGCGCGGCGGATTGGGAACGGGAGTCATTATCAACGGGCAGATACTGCAAGGCGCGTTCTCCGCGGCCGCCGAATTCGGCCACACGATCCTTTATCCGGAAGGGCGCCGTTGCGCCTGCGGCAACACCGGTTGCTGGGAGCAGTACGCATCCGACCTCGCCGTTTCCCGCGCTTACGCGGAACGCACAAAGACACGGGGCGGCGAAGAAATCGATGCTGAAATGGTGGTGCAGCGTGCCCGCGAAGGCGACCGGGCGGCGATCGGCGTGCTCGATGAAACCGCCGGTTATATCGCGTTGGGCCTCGTGAACGTGATCATGGTTTTCAATCCGGAAGCGATCGTCCTCGGAGATTATGCGGCTGCCGGGTGGGATCTGATGCAGGAAAAAATCTGGGATGTGTTGCGGGCGCGAGTTCCCGCCTACTATTTGAGCGGCGTGCGCATTTTCCCCTCTGAACACGTCGCCAATTCGTCGTTAAAGGGCTGCATCGCCCTCGTGCTCTCGCAATACTTCAAGAGCTTCGGCGACGGAAACCCGTCCGCGCCGGGAAACTCCGTAATCATTCACTAAGTAAAGTTCGTCAGTTGGAGTGTTGTGCGTTTAGGACCCGTTGAAACCGCTCCCTTGAAGGCGCCGGTAAAAACGTCCACTCCCTGACGGTCGCGGTTCAGTGCAGGCACCGCAGGTCTTCATCCGATTCCGCGGCCCACAGGGCCATGGGCACTCTCTTGCGGTCGCGGCTTGGCAAAGCTGTTTAAAACATGTTGTTCCGAGCGACCGCAAGGAAGTGGTTAATGACGAACTTAGGCCAACTTATTCGTGGGCGGAAGACTGTACTGTCCGGAGCAGTTCCAGAAGGCGCAGGTGCGCGGCTTGGAATTTTGCCGGATCTAAGGAATAGGACTCGATAGCGGGCGCCAACGAGGCGGCTAACGCATCGGCTTCCTTCTTCTTTCCGCGATTCGCCAGCACGTTGAGCATTTCGGCATCTTCGAAACCGTCGCGCAAATTCTCGAAACGAACCGAGGACAACGGCTCGCCACGATCTCCCGGATAGAGCAGCCAGCCATCTCCCCAAGGAAATTTAGTCGCCTGCCATGAAGTCCGTGTTCCGCCGCTCCTAAAGTTCGCCCAATCACGGTGACCGGTGTTTTGCCCCCATTGATTCAGGCCCCAATACTCGAATCCCGAAATTCCGTAGCGATACGTGAGCCAACCGATTACGCGCGCATCTTCGCCGGGATATTCGATGAACAGATTGGGGTGTTCGTGAGGCCAGACGCAGACCGCCCAGATCAATTGCTTGCCCGGCCGCAGGTGTTGCGCAACTTCCGAAGACTTGTACTGGCGTATGTACACATCGAGAATATCCGTATAACGCTGCAGATCGCGCACCGCTTTAGGCTGATTCAGGCATAACCATGTCTTCAACTCCGGCTCCACACTTTTCACAAAACGATAGTTGTTGCGCACGGTGTCCCACTGCTCCTCGGGCGGTTCGTCGACGTTATAAACGTAGGCGTCGTCGAGTAATCCAAGGCCGCGCAAGTGCGAGGCGTAAGCCTTGAGGTAGTCCGCCATGGCTGCTTTCATCGCCTCGCTGTGCTGCTCCCAGGTTTCCTCGCGATTGAAAATGGCAATGGAGAACTGCCGCATGCCATATTCTCGGCCAATCGCGGCCAGTTCGTCCGTCAAATGGAAATCATACGAGCCGGAATTGCCCAGCACCGGCCAGACCAGGTGAGTATTCTCGCGGCCAAGGGCCATTTCTTTAGTGGGACCCAATGGTCCGCTGGTTGTGGGGGAACGAAACGACTCCTGGTTCCAGCCCATCATCATGTCGAACGTCGGACCCAGATGCTGCGAAAAAGCCTTGCGAACCCAGCGCTTGTAGAGCTCGAAGAATTCAGGACTGTTCATGCCGCCTGCTGGCTCGTAGTGCGCGCTCAGATTTCCGGGCGGCATGAATGCGGCATTGCGGAAGTGTTGTAACGCCGGCAGGTCCACCGGAAAGACGCGTACGTGATATGCCGCGGTGCGTTCAACTCCATTACCGAAATTCACCTGCAAAGCGCCTTCATACTTGCCCGGCGCGGTTCCCGGCGGCGCATACACGGTCACCCATACGGGCTGCGTCTCGCCGGGCGCGACGTCGAAGGGCCGGTTCGGAAGCAACGGGTCGGGCCACCAGCCGATTCTTCCGGCTCCTTCGGTCTTTGCCCAGGGACGGGGATCACCGGCCGACGTATGCACGAAACCCACCAGGCTGAGTTCGGCCTCAACTCCAGACTTCCCGCGAAACACATTCCGCACGCTGACGTTTTTCAGGCCCGCTTTCCCGGCGAGGATTAGAAGCTGGAACGATTCACGCTCCCCGCGGGCCAACGCGAGATCCCATGACGGCTTTCCCTGGGGCGGTGGAGCGTCCGGAAATACTTTTGTCAATGCAGATTCAAAGGAGACTATGGCTGTGGCCGCGCGGCCCGTCTCGAATGCTCCCCCCTGACAAACGCCTATAAGCAAATAAACGAAAACGATTATGTTTCGCCTTGACACGGTGGGCTGTATTCTCTATACAATAGCTTAAATAATTTGTGTAGTTAACTAATAAATACCGCCGGCGCGCGGCCGCGATTCCAAGGGAGAAATGGATGTCAGACGCCCATCTCCGGCGAGTACTTTGACCTTTTCCGGAGCACATTGAGAGCAATGTTACGAACCGTATTTGTTCTTATCGCGCTAGCAAGCAGCGGTCTGGGTTTAACAGCCCAAACGACCGTCATCGTCCGTCCCAAAGAAATTGACGACGTCCTGGTGAATCCCGGAACTGGGTTCACGACATTTCAGCGATTCAACGGCGACGCTTTAAATGAAGGTGAGAAGTGGACCGAAGGTTATCCGATCGTTTATCAGAAGTTCAACGGCAGTCTGAATAACAAAGACTACCCGATGACCTCAATTGCCTATTTCAGGATCTATTGGCGATTCCTTGAGCCGGAAAAGGGGAAATATCGATGGGATCTTATCGATACCGCTCTGCGCACTGCCCACGACCGTAAGCAAACTCTGATGCTCCGCGTCGCTCCTTACGGCACCAAGGATGACAACGACGTGCCGGATTGGTACCGCAAGATGGTGGGGAATGAGAGCGGTAAGCTAGATAACGCCAAATGGCGCACCGATCCTGAAGATCCGCGCTATTCCCAGGATTTCGGCGGATTCATTCGCGAACTTGGGAAACGTTATGACGGCGACCCGGATCTTGAGAGCGTCGATCTCGCGATCGTCGGCGCGTGGGGTGAAGGCGCGGGGGCGGCCGACCTTTCCGATACCGCGCGGCATGCTCTCGTCGACAGCTATCTGGAGTCATTCAATAAGACGCCGCTTGTAATGATGCTAACCGACGAGAAAACGAACAAGTATGCCATCTCCAAGAAGCCTGTAGGCTGGCGGGTCGATTGCCTCGGCGATATGGGTGGGTTCTCGCCGACTTGGTCGCACATGCAAGATTATTATCCGGAAGCCATCGTTAACTTCGGAATGCGGGATGCCTGGAAGAAGGCCCCGGTTTCGTTCGAGGCTTGTTGGGTGATGCAGCACTGGCTCGACAAAGGCTGGGACGTAAATTACATCATCGACCAGTCCTTGAAGTGGCATATTTCCTCATTTAACGCTAAGTCCTCTGCCGTGCCTGAACAATCCTGGCCCGCGGTCAACCGCTGGTTAAAGAAGATGGGCTACCGGTTCGTCCTCCGCAAGTTCACCTACGACTCAGTCGCTCCACCACAAGGCCAAATTGCATTTACCACGTGGTGGGAGAACAAGGGAGTAGCGCCCTGTTACAAAAACTTTCCACTGGCTCTGCAGTTAAAAGGAAAAACCCGTACACAAGTTTTATTGACGTCGGCGGATATCCGGAAGTGGTTACCGGGCGATGTTGTCTACGACGATACCGTCTTTGTTCCTGCCGATATGCCAGGCGGCGACTATGAGCTGTCGCTTGCCATTGTCGATCCCACGACACACGAGCCGAAGGTGAAGCTCGCGATTGCCGGCATGGAGCCGGATGGCTGGTATCCCCTCGGGAAGATTCGAATCCAGCACTGACGGCTCGAAACACTGGCCATCACAAATTCTCAGCCACTAATTAACCCGCTACTTCAAGTCATAGATATAAGTTTGATGCGGCTCCAATTTAATGCGATCTCCGGAGATCGTAATATCACTTCTAAGTTCGTGGAGCATTTCAATCGGCCCCGCCGTTGAACGTATTTTTAAATCAATAGGCCGATCGTTGAAGTTGACGACATAGAGCAGTCTTCGTTTCCCCAGCGGCGCAAACCGAGCCTCAACTTTCCAGGCCGCACTTCCGCCAACCATCTGTGCCCGAATCGGCCTTTGAATACCCGCCTGAGTAAAGAGGCTGTCGAGCAGGCGGCTGTAACTCTGCGCCTTCAGCGATGCTGCAAGGTAATTGACCGAGCCTTTGCCAATAACAACACGCACGACAGCCGGAGTTCCGTCAGGATAGAAATAAAGAATCTTCGCGCTCTTATCGATTTCCAGGCGCTGTTGTACTCCTTGCGTCTCCAGCGTTCCGATCGTCGAGGGATCGCCACCGGCCGGCCGTAGCGCCGCGCTCCGGACAGGAGCGAACGTCACCTGTTGAGAAAAACTTTGATCGTAGCCCTGGACCAGAGAACCGAGGCCGCCGGCGGCCGGCCGTTGCGTCTCGCGAATGTTCAACCCGAGCGTCTTCAAGTAATCTTCGGGATGATTGTATTCGTCTCCCAGGAAAGACTCGGGAGTCATCAACACATTTCCACCTCGCGAAGCGTACGTCCATATCTTTTCGACAACGTCCGAAGGGATATTTCTAACAGCCGGAATCAATAGTAACTTGTAGCGATCCAGCCAGCCCTTGCGGATCTGCCTCTCGGTGACGAATGTCACTTTAGCGTCAAGATATTGGCTGGCTTCATAGGTCTTTTCCAACTCGGCCAGGTAAGGCGTCGTTTCCCATGTCAGCATTTCCGGGGGAATTTGCAACGTCGACGTTTGAGAATACAGGATTGCCACCTCGGCCGGAGTTTCCGAAAACGCGGCAATCTCGTTATGCAGACGTCTTATATCCAAAGCCGCGCGCAATAGTTCATCCACGTCGCGTAGTGAATAACGCCAGCTATGTGCCAACGACGACAGATTGTTGCTGTAAAATTCGTTTGCCGGTTGTGCGGGCCAGTGGTACAGTTGCGCCACCGATTTGCCATGTAGAAATTGTGGAAATAAATCCTCGACGGAACTAAGACTCATCTCCGGATCGACCAGCGGCTTTTTCTTCTCGGAGAGCGCGAGCTGTAGATCCGGGCCTAATGTGGACCCGCCGCCTTCGTGAATGATCAGATCGTCTACCTCATTCACAATCCGCTCTTCGTCGATTCCTGTTGTTCCCGTACGGCCCGCAAGCATGCTGGAGCTTCCGCCGGCCGCGAGCGGTACGGTCGGATCGACCGATCGAACGATGTTACGAACTTTGATTAGATAATCCGTGAACCGGTCTTGATTGAAACGGGCCCAGTCGTACCAAACGGCGCGGTTTGTTCCCGGCAGCGGCCGCGAATTCTTTACCGGCGGAGCTATCACCTCGTCAAAGGATTTGTAAGACGTGCCCCATTTGCCATTGGCCGCTTCAATCGTGCCGTGTTTTTCTTCGAGCCACTTCCGGAACATCTCCTGGCTACGGTCGCAGTAGCAGATATACGTGAGCTCATAGCCCATGATGTCGTAAAGCAAATCGGGATTGGCATGAAACTTAGGGATGTTACACCGGATATAGCTCTCCACCGCCTTTTGAATTCGCGGGCTCTCCAGGCAGATGACGACATTTTCTTTTTTTGTGCCGCCCATCGAGCTAAGATCGCGGATCAGGTGGCCGCACCAGCCATCCCATCCGACGCGATGCGTATCGGGATCTTCTTTGAAGGCCTTGTACACCGGCGACGTGTCGATGGTCCATCGCGAACCACCGCCAACCGTATAGCTTTCGATGTGCTGGTTTGGGGTTGCAAAGAAACGTTGCAAAACCTCACTGGGAGAGTGTAGGGAGAGGATCATCATCGGCTCGTGGCGATCGTCCATGAAGAATTGACCGTCAATTGGCCTCCCCTTCAAGGGAGGAAGCGGGCGGATCAGCGGACCGGTTACCTGCGTGTCGTCGCCCTCGGCAACGCGCACGCGGCCAGTCAGTTCGTCTTCCAGTTTCAGACGGGAGCGCCGGCAAGTTTGAGATACATACGCAAACATTTCCTCCTTTTTCCGATCGTTGTTGTACCAGGCTAATAACGGACGGATTCTCACACCAAGTTCTCCGACCGTTAAGCTGCGTTCTTCGTAGATCGTCTCAATCCCCTGCAATTTTGCCGCTTGAATCGTTTTCGCGAGGAGATCGAATTCTTGTTGAGCATTTTGGCGCAGCACCGCAACCCGCGGCGATTCCGGAACGTCTTCAGGGCGAGCCACCTGCCGCACTGTCACCCATCGGTTGTCAATGAGGTTGACAACATCCCCCGGTTGCGAGCGGGAAGCGGTTTCGTTGCTTTCCTGTCCTTGTACGAGACGAAAATTATCCACCAGAAGAGTGACGGGTAATCGTGAACCGTTGACCGCAATTAACACTCTGACAATTTGATCGAGCGCAATATCTCGAAGATAAGAAGAAGCTCGCAACGGTGTGAGCTTTACTTCGATATGGTTCCAGCCTCTTAAGAGAAAGAGTTTATTTTCCGCGTTGTAGTAATCGTCCGTTGCGGCTCGATTCGCATCCCCGCCTTGGGCGTCATAAATCCTGAGACTGGCGTGGATCGGTTCGTCGCGATCGGAGTAAACGTCGAACAGCAAGCGGTCGTATCCGCGCCAATCGTGGGGAAGTTTCGTCGTACTTGTCTCACTTCGTCCCGACTGGAATGTGATCTGTAGAGATTTATTGCCATGCGACGCCCGGCCAGTTACAACCTGCACGGGGCCATCCCACTTTTGAGCCGCATTCGGAGTTTCGAAATCCTCCAGAACCAGAACAGGCGGCGCGGCCGACAGGAGTGGTTGCAACGAGCAAATCAGGAGGGAAAGGCCTGTGACTCTCAGAAACACGCGTCAGGACTCCCAGACCCGCAAGGCATCGCCTAGCGAATCCACAGCGTGGATCTGGTTTTCTTTTCCGAAAAGAGCGTAAACGGAAGAAGTGTAGGCGTACGATTGCGGCAATTGGGTGAGCGACACGATTTCCCGAGAAGCAACCAGCGCGGCCGCCTCGGGCAAATCGGTGATGCGAAGGACGTTCAAGAGCGCGGGGCCCTGCCAATGCGTGGCGGGCGGATCGTCCAGAATTACCCGGCTGATCCGATCGTCCAAAGCAGCGGCATAAAGCCCCAAGGCTCCCATTTCCTTTCGACCATATATCGAGATTCCGCTTAACTTGAGGCCCTCGCTCTCGCTCAGATAATCGACGGATCTAAGAATATCCCAAATCTGCATTGATTCGAGGGTCGCGCCAATGAGGGCCGCGGTCCTTTTGATGGTGGCCATCCTGAACCGGTCCGCTGGATAATCCACGGCGCGTGGACGGAGCACCAGCACAACGTGGCTTTCAAACGCGGACAATAGCACGTCATAGTCGATCGGATAGACGATATCTTCCGCGCGTTTGACGTAGATCAGCGCGGGATGGGATTTCTTGTTATCGCGAGGAATAAAGAGTTGGCCGTTGACTCGAACGCCCTGTTCGGTTGTGAACTCGACATGAAAAGCATCGGCATATCGCGTCACCCATCCGTCTTCCGCTTTTTTCCAGCCATTGAACGGAGGATTCGATTTCGGAAAAGCACGGAAAACTTTTTCTTTCAATTCGCCCAGCAATTCCGTTCGCCGTTGCGTCCAGGCAGCAAGTGTTTTCCAATCCTGCATTGAGTGCGTCGGGATAAACAGCTTGTCGATACCTTCGTTGATGGCATCGCCAGGGCGATGGTCGAGAACCTTGAGATGAGACGCATCCTCCCTTTCGATCTTGCCTTCGTCGAAAGGCGCCCTATCGCCATTCAACCAGCGGCCGAGCCATTCATCGGCTTCCTTTCGGAATTGCAGGATGTCCATATGAGGCGACGGATAATCGTATTCCTGCACGCGAGCGCCGGCGCCGTATAGATCGTAAATAGCGCGGCTTCTCCGATACACATCGTGATACCCGGCGGCCGGGAACGAAACGTCGCGGCTGGCGCTGATGATTTTGAGCGGCCGGGGAGCAATCAACGCTCCCACTAACGGGAGGTCTGCGAGGAACGTATTGATGAAGTAGATGCAATCGCAGTTTTCCTGTACGGCATCCAGGGCCGTGTGAGACTGGACCGACCACGTTGAGCAAACCGGCGCGGCGGCCTGGACGCGATCGTCGAGTGCGGCGGTATACCACGTCATGGCGCCGCCGCCGGAGATTCCAGTCACCGCCATCCGTTTCGGATCGACTTCGGATCGTGTTTCTAGATAATCCAGCGCGCGCATGGCGTTCCAGATCTCCGGTCCCGCGGGCGTGTACCCAAGCGACAGCCAATACCATTTCTCGAGATCGTGCGTGCCGTGGTGAATTCCGGAGATCTCGCCGAACTCGATCGTATCGATCAGGAACGCAACATAGCCATGCCGCGCGAGCCAGATGCCATGGTGTTGATACTGTATCTTGGCGCCTGCCGGACTGGGCGCATGTCCGCAGAGATAAAGCACAGTCGGCAACCGCCCGTTCACTTCCTTCGGCAGATAGAGATTGCCGGTGACATAGAAACGAGGCTGGCTTTCGAAAACGATCTTCTCAACGCGATAAGTGTCCCGTTCGAACGTTCCGGTAATGCGCGGATGCAAAGGCGCTTTTGTGGGCAGCGGATTTAGCCCGACCATGTCAAGCAGTTGCGATCGGAGTTCGGGTCTCTTTCGTTTCCAATCGCCGAGGTCCCGAATCCCGGACAGATTATTTTCGGTCACTTCGGCAGCGCGCCGGACCAGATAGTCCTGGAACATCCGGTAGCGCTGTTCTTCTGTGTTCGACGCCTGTGGCGCCGCTGGCGGCTGGGCAGAAAGTAGAGCGCAAGAGGGAGCGAGAGGTAAGAGGAGTTTCAAGGGGTTCGCGGCGGCGAACGCGCCGGCTCGCTTCAGAAATCCTCTGCGTACTATCGAATTCTGCCCTTCAAACATGATTTATTTCTCAACTCTGAATTTAGCGGCGCGGATCGTTAGAAATCAAAGCGCGCGCTTACCTGCACTCGCCGCCCCGACCCGGCGCCGGTGACGAGCCCGAAACCCGAACTCGTAATGTCGGTGCTGGGGTTCCCGAAATTGGGGTGATTGAAAGCGTTATACAACTCGCAGCGAAGTTGCGCGCGGGCGCGTTCCGAAAAGAGATACACATTTTTCGCGGCGATGATGTTCCAGGTTATGGAAGCCGGACCGGAAAGGATCATGCGCCCCGAATCGCCATAGTAACCACGGCCGGATTCGGGAACGACAAAGGCCGATTTGTCGAAGATCGGCTGATGATTCTCAATCTGGTTCGTCATCGAGCCCGATACGTAGCCGCTGCCTACGCGATCCGGCCTTCCGCTGAATTGATTGGTATTCGTTGGGTCGACTCCGGAAAACAACGGCGACAGGCGCGCCCCGCTCGTCATCACGGTGGTTCCGGCGACCTGCCATCCGGAAACAATCTTATCGAACAGTCCGGAAGCATTGCCGAGGAACGGTCTCCCTCTGCCGATAGGAAGCTCATAGATATAACTGAAGATTGCGACGTGGCGGCGAATGGCCGGGTCGTCTCCGCGCTCCAGTG
The DNA here is from genome assembly GCA_000381625.1 of Bryobacterales bacterium KBS 96. GTDB lineage: Bacteria > Acidobacteriota > Terriglobia > Bryobacterales > Bryobacteraceae > KBS-96. Next base: position 238,972 of record KB906767.1, on the reverse strand, counting down.
AGCGATCATACTGGTTCTGTTGCGAAGTGTTCAGATAACCGTTCAGGCCAATATCCGTGAGCGCCTTCGACCAGGTGTAATTGGCGTTCAGAGTTAGGCCGTGTGCCACTCTCCGATCCGCCTTGATGTTCAGACCGTGATAGATGGACGAACCTCCGGTTTGGTTGTAGCCGAGATCGTTGAACAGCGGGTAAGCAAGCCGATCTGTACTGAACGGGATAGTGCTGGGCGTCAGCAGGTTTAGGTTCTGATAGAAGGGAAGATTTTTGCCCTTAGTGCCGACATACGCCACGTCAATCGCGGTCTGCCAGATCTGCCGGCCAATCGAGGCATTCCATTGCTGGCTGCGCTCGTGGGGGAAATGCGGATCGATGGCGTTGATGCTCTGAACGCCGTCGAATCCCTGAACCGCCGACCCAAACGGATTAGGAAGCGTGATGCTCGGCTCATTGTTGACGATGTACCAGTTTTGTGTCGACTGCCACGGGCCGCCCGTGGCGCCTAGACCCAGCAATCCTGGCCACATCGAGGTGAACACGCCATAGCCGAGCCGCGCCACCGTTTTGTCATTGCCGAATGGCCGGAACGCCAGGCCGATGCGTGGACTCCAGTTGTTCTTGTCCGAATACATCAGGCTATTTATGGGCAAGCCCGCCTGAGCCGCCGTCTCGAGCGGCAGGGCAGCCGCCACGGACGGGACCAAGTCGTTAGGAATCGTCTTGCCCGCGGTGATGACTTTTCCCGAGTTGATGTCGAAGGAACTCATCCGGTTAAACTTCTCCGTCCAGGGCGTCTGATACTCATAGCGGAGGCCATAGGTGAGCGTGATACGCGGGCTCACTTTGAATTCGTCCTGGACATAGAAGCCCATTTGTGTGCCCCGAATGTAAGCATTGGGTCGCGCGATCGCCAGACTCACGGACGAAGGAGTTCCCAGTAGAAAGTTGGCGTAAGCGAAACCGCTCAATTGATCGTCGAAGGACAGAGCACCCGAGAGATTCTGCGGCTTGTTCTGATCGTTCACCTGGTAGCGCCGGATGTCGAGGCCGGCTTTCAGGTTATGGCGGCCTTGGAACCAGGACAGGTTATCCGTGATCTGATACGTGTTTTGAGTCTGGGAACTGTATCCGGTGGAACTGGTTCCCTGGAATCCGTTCGCACCCGCGATATCGATGGCGGGCATGGACGAACTCGCAGGATCGTTATTCGGATTGGAAATCCCCTGCAGTCCAATTAAGCCGACGACGTTCGGCACGTTGTTAACACCCCAGTAATCGAAACTCTGGCTGGAATACCCGAGCTTCATTTCGTTAACGAGCGTGGGGCTGATCGTGTAGGTATCCGAAATGATGACGCTGGCGCCGGGATCGTTATCTCCGGTGCCGCCATAGCCATGCAGCAGCGGGCCCGGATTGGCATCCTGGTTGTGAATCGTGAGACCCACGCGAGCGAACAAGTAGTTCTTGTCGCTGAGTTTATGATCGATGCGCACCGAGGTATTGTCGGCGTTGAACTGGGCGCCGGGATCGGTGTAGTAATTATTCACCAATCCCAGATCTCCCTGCCCCGGCAAGTTGGGAGTTGGGTAAATCAGATCCTGCAGGGCCGCCGAGACCGGGCTGATGCGGTTTGCCGGAATTTTATTGCCGGAGAACGCCTCGCCGGTAATGGGATCGCGAATCGTAATAGCGCCAATCAGAGAGGAGAAGTCTCCCTGCCGGAATGCCTCGGTCGGAACGGAGATTTCGTTCCGGGCGCCTGTGCGGTAGCGCCCGCCGCCGTAGCTGAAGAAGTAGAACGTTTTGTCTTTTCCGTTATACAGGTGCGGAATGTAGACCGGACCTCCGTTGGTCGCGCTGAATTGGTTAAAGTTCTCGAAGGAAGGGCTTGTAGGGTCCTGCCATGCTCTGGCTCCGGTGTACGAGTTGTAGTTGGCCCAAAAAACGCTTCCGTGCGGAGTATTTTCGCCGGACTTGCTGATGGCCGCGAATTGCGCAACTTGCCCATATTCGGCGGAGTTGTTGGCGGTGGTGACTTTCATCTCCTGAAAAGTCTCAATATCGCCGGAAAAACCGTTCGGAGTCTGGCGGCTACTGACGATATCGTTCGCGGAAAGGCCATCTGAGGTGAAATTGTTCGCGTTGTCCCGGGCGCCGTTCACTTCCACGCCGCTATTCGACTGCACGCCGGCGGAAACTTTGGCGATGTTGATCCAGGCGCGGCCGTATACGCTCATCGGCAACTCGGCGAAATCGCGCGCAGTGGTCACCACCGAGAGAGAAGCCGATTCCGTTTCGATGTGAGCGGCGCTGCCGCCCCCAACCGTAACCGTCGTTGCTACATCGCCGACTTGCAGCGCGGCATCAACGCGCCGGATCTGACTCAGATCGACGGTGATGTCCTTCGCAAGATGGGTTTTGAAACCCGCTGCTTCGACGGAAACGCTATATACGCCCGCGAGAATTCCGGAAAACCGGTAGTCGCCCGCGGCATCCGTGGTTTGTATCCGCACGTCGTTGGTGCCCTGATTAGTGAGGGTCACCTTCGCTTGAGGAACCACCGCTCCGGCAACGTCGGTGACCGTCCCCAGAATGCTGCTTTGCGTGGACTGTGCTTGCAACGATGAGAGCAGCGGGAACAACATCCCCCCAATCAGTAAGAGAGCCAACGTGCACAGGAAACGACTCAGGTTCACCCGTTCGTATCCGCGGCGCGCGCAAAACTTGGGATTGTCGAGCGCCCGGCGCCCGAATCTGTTCCCCAATGGCTCCTTTGGTTCACCGGGGCATTCAGGCCGCGAGTGCCCGATATCGATAGAACAATTCGCCAAGGCGGCGATTGCTGGCGTCAAGTTAAGATTCATGGCGGCTTACCTCAAGATCGGTTGTCCTCGAAGGACAATTAGTTTCATCACTGTATATACTTTTTAAGCTCCGGTCAACTTGTTTTTCATCGGAGAGCGTTCTAAAAGTGGGGGCGACGGTGAAGTGTAGGCTCAATTTCATTATTTGGCGTGCGAGGCATGCCTCGACCCTACGGCAGACGACGAATTTCATGATGAAAAAGCCCGCGAAACGCTTGAAAACACGCCCGAAGCCCTCCGGCCAAGGAGGGCGCTGCGAGGCTGTTACGATGCAGAGCGAGGAACGTATATGAAAGCGCCAACGCTATTATTGCTGTGCGCATCAAGCCTGGCCGCACAGACGATCGTTGTTTCGCCCGACGGCCCTATCAGAACTCTTTCTGCGGCGCGCGATGCCGCTCGGTCGGAGCGGCATAAGGGCACGAGCGGAATCGTCAAAATTCAGATCCGCGATGGCGTTTATTTTCTAGAAGAAACACTCGTGCTGACGCCCGAGGATTCCAACACCATTTGGGAAGCCGCGCCCGGCGCCCGGCCCGCGATTAGCGGAGGACGGGTGATTTCCGGCTGGAAGAAGGGCGCCGCCGGCCCGATCTGGACGGCCGATGCCGGAGCTTTCTATTTCCATCAACTATTTGTGAGCGGCCGCCGCGCGCAGCGCGCGCGCACCCCGAATTACGGCTTCTATCGCATTGACGGCGCCAGCCCAATCGATAAACCCCTCCGCCTTCATTACCGAGGTGACGACATTAAGCCACAGTGGGCGAATAGCGGCGCCGAGATCGTGGGACTGCTCGCGTGGGCCGACTTTCGCATGACTATCGTCAATGTCGATGGCTCCGCTCATTTGGCGACGTTGACGCTAGACCCGCGCCCCTCTAACAAAGAAGTCGACGCTCGCTATTACATCGAAAATGCGTCCGACGCTCTCGATTCGGCGGGCGAGTGGTATCTGAACCGGAACACGCATGTAGTCTCGTATTGGCCCATGCCGGGTGAGGATATGCAATCGGAACAAGTGATCGCACCGGCACTAGTCAATCTGGTTCGCTTGGAGGGTAAGCCCGAGCAGCGCCAGTTCGTCCGAAATGTGACTTTTCGGGGATTACAGTTCGAGCACGCCGATTGGAGCATGGATTCGAATGGCTATGCCGACACCCAAGCGGCGATGCCGGCGCCGGCCGCGATCGAAGGAATCGGCGCCCTAGACACCAGAATCGAGAAATGCACCGTGGCGCACTCGGGCGGCTATGCGATCTTTTTCGGCCGAGGATCCAAGCGGACCCACGTGTTGGCTTCTGAATTGTTCGACCTCGGCGGCGGAGGCATCAAACTCGGGGAACCACAGCAGTTTCCGAACGAGGATGAGCAGAATTACGAAAACGTCGTGGCTGATAACCACATTCACGATCTCGGATTAGTGTATGCGCCCGCGGTCGGCGTTTGGGTGCTGCAAAGCGGGCGCAATCAAATCGTCCACAACCACATTCACGACCTGTTTTATACCGCGATCTCCGTGGGATGGACCTGGGGCTACGGACCGAACCAGTCCAAAGGCAACGTGATCGAGTACAACCACGTCCACGACGTTGGAAAGAACATGCTGAGCGATATGGGCGGCATCTACACTCTCGGAGTTCAGCCGGGAACGCGAATCCGGAATAACCTGATCCACAACATCTCTTCCTTTACCTACGGCGGATGGGGCATTTATCCGGATGAAGGCTCCTCGGGGATGCTCATTGAAAACAACATCGTCTACAACTGCAAGAGCGCCGGGTTCCATCAGCATTATGGGAAAGATAATACGATTCGCAACAACATTTGGGCGTTCAATCGCGAGAACCAGTTGATGCGCACGCGCGCGGAACCGCACCTCTCGTTCATTTTTGAAAAGAACATTGTGTATTTCGAGCAGGGTCGATTGCTTGGCAGTAACTGGAGCGGCAATCAATATGTGATGAAGGACAACGTTTATTTCGACACGCGCGGAACGAATATCCGGTTCGCGGGGCAATCGTTCGGGCAATGGAAAGCGGCGGGCAGAGATGCGGGCTCGATCATCGCAGATCCTCTATTTGTGAATGCGAGCAATTTCGATTTCTCGTTACGGCCGGAATCGCCCGCGCTGAAATTGGGATTTCACCCGATTGACATGACCAGTGTTGGGACGCGAGTGCAAGCCGGGCAGTAGCGCCGCACAAAATCGGAAGACCGCTGAGGACTCGAAAGCCGGTGGCCGGGCGACGTTCTACTCCGGGATCTCAGACTCCCCTGGTCTTTATTGCATGTTCCCGTGGTCTGTGAAAATCCCCGCTACGCCGACGATAGCCGCCGCGCGCGTCTGGTAGAAAGGTTCAGGCGGTCTATCGTGAAGCTGAATACCATGTCCTCGGCGCCACACGTTAGCGGAATCGATCTAGACGCGCAAACGCGCTGCACTCACTACCACAAACCGCAAGACATCGTCGCGATCAAGATGAAGTGCTGTGGTGTTTACTATGCCTGCAAAGATTGCCACGACGCGTTAGCCGGTCATACTGCCCGAGTTTGGCCGCGCCACGAATGGGATCAGCCGGCCGTGCTTTGCGGAAGCTGTGGGACGGAGTTGAGCATACGGCAGTATCTTGAATCCGCAAACAAGTGCCCTGCCTGCCACGCTGACTTCAACCCAGGCTGCCGCAATCATCACCATTTTTATTTCGAGACGGCAGAACCAATTTTGTGAAGCACACGTTCCGTTTGCCGGTTCCGCCGGCTGTCGCGGTTTCATCGCCTGCGAATTCAGGATCAACCGCGAGTTCCTCCGCGATGTCGCCGGCGAGCCGGGAATCGTCAAAGCAACCGCCCGTTATTTACTTGGCATGGAAGCGGCCGAACCACGCCGCCTTGCCCACGACGTGACCATCCATTGCCTTGAGCAGGTCGTCACGCGTTGTATTGGCGGGCAGATCCAGCTTCGTATCCAGAGCATAGAACTCGAACACGTAATGATGTATCGGTCCCGGGCCGGCGCCCGGCCCGAAATAGGCTGGGGTCTTCCCCCCGCGCTCCGCGATCCCTGGACCATTGCGCGTCCCATCGGGCAGGTCACCCGCGCCTAATCCCTCCGGCAAGCCTTTCGCTGTTCCCGGTATGTTGAAGGCCGTCCAGTGGAGCGTGTCGACCGTCGTTTTGTTGGAAGAATTCTCAACATCGTGAAGAATGACCGCGTAACTTCGCAGACTTTCCGGAGCGGTGCTCGGATTTGTGCCCCGGTTCCAGTGGAACTCAAACGCCGGCGACTTGTTCTCACCATGGGCCGCATATCTCATGGGAATTTCTCCACCATCGGGCCATGCAGTTGTGGTTACCCAAAGCACTAGCCGGGGCGCCGCTGCCGGGCGTCCCGCTGGAGCCTGAGCAATCGCCGCCGCGGACAGTGATGTGATGATGGCCGCCAAGAACATACCTCGCTGCGTTATCTTCATTGCGCATCTCTCCTAAAAAGGTGTTTCCCGAACTTCTCATTCTGTAGTCTATCCAGTTGTATGTTCAAGCGAAGATATCGGCCTTTATCAACGGCAATGAAAAATGACGAGAGTACCAGGCCGGTGATAATTCAAGGTTGAAGTTCTCGCGTATAATCAATTCTCGATGCTTCGATCGAGACGAGCACTACTGGCCTTGGCTCCAGCCGGCGTTGGCCTTTCGCGGGCACACGGTCTAGATGACACCGCTCCAGTTCAGCGAGATCGGAGCCAAAATTGCCGAGCATTAGAGGCAGAAATTCAAAAAGCATTTGAAGATCTGCCGGAACGGAAATCGTTCAAGGTTTGGGCGCCGCGCTCAGGACCTGCTCCGGAATTTTACGGCAGAGTTGCACGGCAATGAGAGATTATTTTCGGCGAGCACGCACATGCAACCAGGAAGCATTCGTGTTCATCGTGGCGAGAACGTTAAACTCGGCCAGGTGATCGGACTGGTTGGAAACTCCGGCAACTCGATAGCGCCTCACCTTCATTTCCAAGTAACCGCCGGGCCGTCATCTCTTACATCGGACGGGCTTCCCTATGAGATCGACAAGTTTCAGGTTATCGGGAAATCCTTGGGGACAGAAGCTTTCGACAAAGCGGAAGCCGACGGTACCCGGCTTGAGTTCACACCTGTCGAACCCGCGCGAGTCGTCCGGAACGCGCTGCCGCTCGATCAACTGATCTCCCTGACCAACGCAAAACGGATTTCAATCCTCTATTCTGATAACTCCTGTTCGCCACAACCAAATTGCCCTCGCATTCCGTCGGTGCCGCGAAGCGGAACAGGCGATTCCGATTTAGCCCTACTCGATATTTCACTTACGGCAGGCGCGAATACGGATACCTGAGCGTTGCCGGAAGGCAGACTTTTCAAATATGATTTCAGGATGATTCAGCCGGGGCGCCGCTCGCTATTTCTGATTTCTCTCATCGGTACACTTGCTCTTGCTCTGGGGGTTCTGGCGACGTTGGAGTACCGATGGGCCGGCATTATTCGCGAAGCGAGCCGCGATCGAATGCAGGCAGAGTTGCACACGGCCGTTTCTCATATTCAGGCCGAATTCGACCGCGAAATTCGGAATCTATGCCATAGCCTTGACCCTGCTTCGTTGCCGTTAGAAGGACGTGAATACTCCCGGAACTTCGCTCTTTGGCGGCAACAATCGCCACATCCCGAAATTGTCGCGAATGTATATGCGTTTGCGTTCACGTCGAACAACCGGCGAGTTTTGCAGTGGAACGCGGCTTCAAACACGTTTGAGGCTCCGTTACACCCAGAGCGCCTGGCAACATTATTGGCGGGGTTAGCATCCTATTCGCCGCCGGTTACCGCCCAGAAACCAATGAAGGCCGAACCGCTACTTTGGGCATTACCGGAGAGCGCGCCTCTGCTCATTCAGGCTTCAGGTCGCGGTCGTGCCCGGCGTTTCGTTGTGATCGAACTAAGCACCGAAAGGTTGAAGACAGACCTGTTTCCGGATCTCGTTAGCCGGTACCTGGGGAGCCATCGTTCCACGGATTTTCAAATCGGAGTTTTAGGCGGTCTTCACAACACCTTGCTCTATCAGTCCGACCCAAGCCTCTCCAGCGATACGTTTCGCTATTGGGATGAAAAGGTTTTCTTATTCGAAGGCTTTCGATTCTTTTCGACAGAGGGCACGGGTGATAAGTGGATGCTGGTTGCCAAAGATCGGCAAGGATCGCTTGCGGCGGCCGCGGCCAAACTGAGCCACCGCTGGCTGGCAGTCAATTTCGGAGTCTTGATCGTGCTTGCATTGGGATTGGCCACTATCGTTGTTTCCATGTTGCGCGCGCAAGCGTTCCTGAAGCTTCAGATGGAATTCGTTGCGGGGGTCTCGCACGAATTGAGGACACCTCTTTCCGTGATCGGCTCGGCAGCGGACAACCTTGCCGAAGGCGTCGTCCGGTCCGCCAAGGACGTTCAGGAATATGGCGCGCTCATTCGGAGCGAGTGTAGGCGGCTTTCGGGCCTTGTCGAGCAGACGCTGCGTTTCTCCGCGGCCAAAGCGGATATCCGTTCGCGGGATATTCAGTTTTTCCGCATAACAGATGTCATCGACCGGGCTCTGTCGGCAGCAGTCACCGCAATCGACGGTAACCGGCTGTCTCTCGAAAAAATTGTCGATCCCAATTTGCCGATGGTTCGCGCAGATCCCGACTTGTTGTCGGAATGTCTTCTCAATTTAATCAGCAACGCCTTGAAATATGGCGGCGACGCGCAATGGCTGGGAATTCGAGCGCAAACGGTTGAGACCGGCCATGGCACCGGCGTTCAAATTACGGTGGAAGATCGAGGCATCGGCATCTCCGCCGCCGAGTTGCGGCACGTGTTTGAGCCGTTTTATCGCGGGCAAACTGCCCGCTCGGCACAAATCCGCGGCACGGGCCTTGGGCTGAGCCTCGCTCGCGAAGCCGCAAATTCGATGGGCGCGCGAATTACCGTAAAGAGCGCGGTTGGCAAGGGGAGCGCCTTCACGCTTCACATTCCTCCAGCGTATATGAACAGTTCAACCGTACCTGTCGAAGCATTAGTGGAGTCCTAAACCATGGAGAAAAGTATTCTGCTTGTCGAAGACGAGCCGGGCCTGCGGAAAACGCTAGGCGATCGGGTCCGTGACGAAGGATTCAAAGTGGAAACCGCCGCCAATGGAATCGATGGATTCGACAAAGCAGCCACTGGCTTATTCGATCTTGTTGTCCTGGACATCATGCTTCCACGCAAAAACGGTCTCGATGTTTGCCGCGACTTGCGGCACGAAGGGATCGACACTCCTATCCTGATGCTGACCGCGCGCAGTCAAACGTTCGACAAAGTATTGGGACTCAAAATCGGCGCAGACGACTATCTCACAAAACCGTTCGAGATGCCGGAATTCCTGGCTCGCGTGGAAGCGCTATTGCGGCGCCCAGCGCTAAAAGGCTATTCAAGCGCCCTCCGCTTCGGGGGCATCCGCTTCGATCCCCGCCGCGCCGAGGTGTGGCGCGATGCGAAGCAAGTGCCCGTATCCGCCCGTGAATTTCAACTTCTAAAATATTTCACTGAGCATCGAGGCGAAACTCTGACACGAGAGCAGTTATTGCGTGCCGTCTGGGGCTATGATTCCGCGCCTTCCACGCGGACTGTCGATGTTCATGTGGCTTGGCTTCGGCAAAAGCTCGAAGAAGATCCAAAGCAACCCAAATGGATTGTGACCGTTCACGGAATCGGCTATCGCTTTGGCGATTAATGTTAAGTCTTTGTAAAGCGAATTTAACGAAGATTTGACGCGGCATACCCTGCCGGTCGATATAGAATCAACCTTATTTCGGAACCGGCCGCTTTTCCACCATGGCGGCTCTTCTGTTGATGGCGCTTGCCGCCGGATGTTTCGAGTCCTGACTAAACAGTTACAGCAGAGGCTGCGAGAGAGGTTCGATCATGAAAGTAAGCGCGTGTTTTCTCATTCTTATTACGTTCGTTGCAATCGCGGATCGGGCACTGTGGGCGCAAACGGCAACGGGGAAGATCCTCGGCCATATCACCGACTCGTCCGGAGCGGCCGTTCCGGGAGTCGCGGTGACGGCCTTCAACCCCGCAAAGGGCTTTACGACTCGCACGGTTAGTGACGATCAAGGGATATATCGCTTTTTCTATCTGGCTCCTGCAACCTATAAGCTGACTTTTGAGAGAGCCGGGTTTGCGACGCTAGACCGCGACGGCATTGAATTACGCTCTAATGACACGCTGACCATCGATGTTCAGGTGCAGCTAGGCAATCTCTCGCAAAAGGTTGAGGTGAACGCGGCTCCTCCGATGCTGGAAACCGCGACATCCACCACCGGAACCGTTCTTTCCGGCACACAGATGAATTCGCTTCCCATTATGCAGCGTTACACGTGGATGACCATGTACACCATGCCGGGCGTCAGTAGCATGAATGGATTCCACATCGCCGGACAGCGCGACCGAGGGATCGGTTACACGATGGATGGCATTTCGGCCACGGAGCCTATCCGTGGCGGCGTATCGACAAACCGGATCATGTCAACCACCCAAAACGCTATTGAAGAGGTGAAAATGGTGACCACCGTGTTGCCCGCCGACCAGGGTCATTCGGCGGGCGGAATGTTGAGCGCCACTTACAAATCCGGAACAAACTCGCTACACGTCGAATCCGAAGATCGTTACGTGAATAACGCCATGCTGCACCGGGCGTATTTCAATTTAGGCAACGCGCCATTCGCGTATCACGAACTGTCGGACCTGGTGAGCGGGCCGGTCATTCTGCCGAAGATTTACAACGGAAAGAACCGCACCTTCTTTCTATTCGGATGGTCGCGTCACAATGAAACATACGATCAATCCGTCTTCGCCGACGTCCCTACACCTGCGGAATTAAATGGCGATTTCTCGTTCAACGGTCTCGGTTATCCCATCTACGATCCCGCCACTATTAAGCAGGATGCCTCCGGAAAGTGGACCGCTACTCAGTTCCCGAACAACATCATTCCGCAAAGCCGCTTCGACCCGGTAGCCGTCAATTTTCTGAGCCATCAGCCATGGAACGCTCCCAATAACCTCGGTGGATCCGGCCTGATTGCCGCCGGCGGCCCGCACCTGAATTACGGCGCGAACAGTTCCTATACCTCCATGAGAACTCGCTACGATATCAAAATCGATCACAACGTCAGCGAGAAAAACCGCTTTTTTGCTCGTTACTCTCAGGTCCAAAATCGTTCCCGAGGCAGCGGTAACGCTATCGGCCTCAACTGGTCGCTTCTGGACGGAACGTATGTGCTGGCGCCCAGCGATCAAATCAACGGCGTCATTTCCGATACGCATGTCTTCAGCCCAACGCTCGTCAATGAGATACGGTTAGGAGCAAACCGCCGTAAGGAATCGCGCAATCCCCCCGGCGTGAATGAAAACTGGGCGCAGCAATTGGGCATACCGGGAGTTAGCGGCGCGACGTTTCCGTCATTCTTCAATTCGAGTGGCAATGCTTTCTACAATGCCACCATGCCGGGCGCCCCCTACTATCAAGTGGATGAAAACTACACGCTCCAGGAGAACCTGACCAAGGTGATGGGTAGGCACAGCGTAAAAATGGGCTACGAACTGATGCGCACCCGAGCCGATGTGTTTAGCCAATCGCTGCCGGGCGGGGTCTATCGTTTTGGCGGCACGAACTTTCCGTTCACAACTAATACCGGCAACGATTTCGCGGCGTTCTTGCTTGGCTCTGTCGTCCGGGCCGACTACAGCACCTACCTGGCGAATTGGCTTCCGCGTTGGTGGAGCCATGCTCTATACGTCCAGGACGATTTCACATACAGTCCCAGGCTGACTCTGAACCTCGGTTTGCGGTGGTCGTATGAGAGTCCCTACACCACGAAATATGGGCAGCAGAGCCAATTCGATCCTAACGCCATCGATCCATTGACCGGAATGAAAGGCGCCATCACGCATCCATCCGGGCTGCTTGGCAATCGAGACTTCAAGCACTTTCAACCACGCATCGGGCTTGCGTACAAGATTTCCGACAAAGTGGTTTTTCGCGGCGGATTCGGACTTACGACCATCGACCTGTTCACTACAGACTTCAATCAGAACTTCGAAGAGTATTCAAGCACTGTATCCGTGCAACAACCTAGCGGAGATCCGAGACCGGCGTTTTATCTCAATCAGGGTCCGGGGCCCATCAATTTTTCGATTCTTCCCAACGGCACTTCGCCTTTCGTCGGAACGAACTTTAGCGGTCGAAACGCATCGCGATACGATCCGTCGCTTCGCAATCCCTACGCAATGAACTGGAACGCGACTCTCCAATATCAATTTCGACCCACCTGGCTCGCCGAATTCAGCTACCAGGGTTCGGCAGGAGTTGGGCTATTGGAGGAATGGGACACCAACACCATCCCGCTCAACATTTCGAGCGATCCTACTGTCCTGAACCGCATTTACCAGAACCAGCAGGCCTATAAACCATACCCTAATTTCGGATCGGTTTATCTGTGGAGTAACTTTGGGCACTCCACGTACCATTCCGGAACGATAAAAATCGAAAAAAGGGCCTCGTTTGGCTTAACAATGACGTCCTTCTACACATTTTCCAAGGCTCTCGACGACTGTGATAACGACGGGCTCTGCACCGGGGAGACTTATTACAATCGCAGCCTGGAGAAGGGTCGTGCCGGTTATGACATTACCCATCGCTCGGTTACTTATCTGACTTATGAATTACCGTTCGGCAGAGGTCGTAAATGGATGAACGGCGGCGGTTTCAAGGATTACATATTGGGAGGGTGGAATGCCTCCATTATTCAGACATTCCAAAGCGGCCTTCCCGTGACCTTCACGTTGAACTCGACCGGAAGCACCACAGCGGCCGGCAGCCCCTATCCATACCTGCCGGGAAATGGTGTACTCAGGCCAAATCAGATCTTGCCCGCGGATCAGATCGCCGTTCAGAACTGGACCATAGGAGACCGTTTCAACAACAATTTAAAGAACTCCATGTGGAATATCAACGCCTTTGGCAACCCCGCGCCTTTCACGGCGGGCAATCTTGGCCGTAATATCATCAACGGCCCAGGGTTGGCCTGGACACAAACGTCGCTGGCGAAGAATATCGTGTTCAAAGAACGATATGCCTTTCAAGTCCGTTACGACATTAATAATGTTTTCAAGGAACCGAATTTTGTGAACCCAAGTTCCGTGGTGAATCTGAAGAGTCCCGGCCTGTTCGGAAAGCCGACAGCGACACAAGGGGGCTGGTGTTGCCTGGGCGGCCAGTTCGTCAGCACGTTAGTGCTGAAATTCACGTTTTGATTCGCCATATTCGAGGGCCTCTTGAAAATTGACAAAGCTGTCGCCACCCACGTTCGCGTGCCGTTCGTGGAGCCATTCCGAATCAGTTCCGGCTGCGTTGCCGAAAAGGATGCGATCGTTCTCGAACTTCACTCCGACGGTTTTACAGGCTATGGCGAGTCTTCGGCAATGGCCGGAAGGTTCTATTCCGCCGATACGCCCGAAAAGAGTTGGAGCGAGCTATGCGAGCTTGTCTTGCCTGCCATTGTCGGGCGCGAGTTCGAATGCCCGCAAAACTGGAATCTTGCTCTGGACGGCCTGCGTGCCGGTAACTTCACGAAAGCAGGGGTTGAAACCGCGTTCTGGGATTTGGCCGCGCAGAGTCGCAATCAGCCATTGCATATTGCTCTCGGCGGCCGTAAAGATCAGGTGCAGGCAGGGCTGGCCGTGGGTCTTTACGACGATCTCACGGACATGCTACGCGCCATTGAGCGCTATCTTGTCGACGGATATCGCCGGGTCAAAGTTAAAATCGAACCCGGCCGCGATATCGACATAGTGAATGCTGTTCGGAGCGCGTTCGGCGATATCCCGCTCTTCGTGGATGCAAATGGAGCCTATACGCCTGAGTACGTTGACGTATTCCGAGTACTGGACGAGTTCGGCCTCCTAATGTTTGAGCAGCCTTATCCGGGTTCTTTTCTCGAAGAGTTGGCAGAACTTCAGCAGCTTGTCCGGACTCCAATTTGTCTGGATGAAAGTCTTGAAACGCTGGAACAGTTGCAGGAGGCCATCAGACTAGGCAGCTTCCGCATCGCAAATTTCAAGATTCAGCGCGTCGGCGGTTTTTATCGGGCTCTGGAAATGGACGCTATCTGCCGCAAACATGGGCTCAAGGCGTGGGTTGGGACGATGCCCGAGCTCGGAATCGGACAAGCGCAAGGTATCGCTCTTGCTTCGCTCGACAATTTCGTCTACGCGACGGATGTGGAGGCGAGCGATCGCTGGTTTCAGGATGATATCGTTAACCCGTTCATCCAGGTTCGGAACGGAACCATCGATCTCCCCAGTAAACCGGGCCTGGGCGTGAGCGTGGACCGGACCAAGATCCAGAAGTATGAGATAGCATCGAGGAGTTTTTCAGAATAGCCAATGCTCAGACGCACTTTTCTTGCTTCCTTAGCAGCCAGTCTCTGTTCCGCAGCCAGCCGCCTTCCCGCCAATCGAAACATAAAATGGGCGGTCAGCGCGGGCCTTTGGTCTCACTACCCTCCTGGACCGTTTACCGATATTCTCGACGTCATGCGCGATACCGGGTTTGTGGGCGTTCGACTCACCGGCTACCCCGGCATCCTGAAGACCTATAACTTGACACAGGCACAGATGGAGCGCGAGATTTCGAAGCGCAATCTGTATGTCGCGACTATCTCGTTCGGCGGCCCGGTTAACGATCCGGCAAAACACAAACAGGTCGTGGCGAAGGCTCGCGAGGCCATGCGATTCTTACGGGGATTCGGCGCAAATCGCCTGGTTGTGTTTCCACCGAGCCGCCTAAAGCCCGGCGCCGATGTGGAATCGTCGTTTCGAGCAATGTGTACGGGATTTAATCTCATCGGCGAAGCGGCGCACGAGATGGGTTTCGAGGCGGGCGTTCACAATCATCTCGGCGAAATGGTGCAAGGTCCTGAAGAAGTGGACAAGTGCATGCAATTGACCGATCCCAAGCTCTTCAATTTCGCGCCGGACACCGCCCACCTCCACCTGGGCGGCAGCAACGTAGTGCGCATGTTTGATAAATACAAAGACCGGCTGGTATTTATGGACTACAAAGATGCACGTTGGACCACACCGAAGGCCGATCTCGTTTTGCCCAACGGCAAAGTCGAGAAGAAAGACTCATCGGAGGCGAAATTCTTCGAGAGTATTTACGATCTGGGGGACGGCGATATCGACTTTCCGGCCTGCCACCGCATTCTAAAGCAAATCAGCTACAAGGGTTGGATCTGTGTCGATCTGGACACCGCGCGCAACGGCCCTCGCGCCAGTTATGTACATTGCGGAAAGTACATCGTAGACAAGCTCGAACCCATTTACGCGTGATCTGTTGAGGAGAACATGACTGACTTTATGAACCGCCGCGCCGTAATGAAGTGGGCCGCCGCTCTTCCGGTGCTTGGCTCAATTGCCGCGGAGTCGGCTTGGTCTACGGTGACCAGGACTGGTCAAGCGAACATTTACACGCGTCTTGGCGTGCGTCCATTCATCAATGCTCGCGGAACGTGGACCTATTTAAGCGGATCGCTGGAAATTCCCGAGGTCCGCGCAGCCAAGCAGGAAGCAGCCAGGCACTTCGTCGATATTTTCGAGCTGCAAAGGGCCGCCGGCAAACGGCTTGCGGAACTGTCGGGAGCGGAATCCGGCATGGTTACGTCCGGCGCCGCGGGGGCTATCGCCTCCGCCACGGCCGCATGCATGGCCGGCGCCGATCCCGCTAAGATCTGGCAACTCCCGGACACCACCGGGCTCAAAAACGAAGTTATTATGTTTGGCGGCCGTAGCGCTTTCGACAGCGCCGCGCGCCTTGCCGGCGCGAAATTGGTGGTCACTCATACTCCCGACGAGCTACAAGCCGCGATTAATGGCAACACGGCCATGATCTATACCACGATCTTGGGTGACAGATTGCAGCAGGCGATTGCGATTGCTAAAAACGCGAAAGTGCCGCTGCTACTCGATGACGCCGCCGGCATTCCCCCGATCGATAATTTGCGGCTTTACCCGAAGATGGGCCTTGATCTGTTTTGCTTCAGCGGCGGCAAAGGCTTGGGAGGTCCCCAGTGTTCCGGCCTGCTGCTCGGCCGAAAGGATCTGATTGACGCGGCCCTTGCCAATACCAGCCCATGGGAAGGCGCCGTCTGCCGAGCCATGAAAGTAGGCAAAGAAGAAGTGATGGGCTGTCTCGCTGCCGTTGAAGCCTGGGCCAAGCTGGATCTCGAAGCGCTTAATCGGGAATGGAACTTAAAGGTCAAGAAGATTGCGGCGATTGTCGAAACCGTGCCGGGCGTCACCACCACGGTTACTGTTCCGAAGAATGGCAATCGCTATCCGACATTGACCGTGGTTTGGGATGAGCAGAAATGGAATTTCTCTGTCGCCGATTGCGACCGGCAACTGCGGGAAGGAACTCCTCGCATCGAAGTTCTGACGAATTCGAATCCGAGCCTCGTCTCCGCCGTCTCACGACATCACGACTCCAAAACGCCGCGTGAAAACAAACTGCAAATCATCTCCCTAACCATGCAGCCTGCTGAAGAACTAATCGTTGGCCGGCGCCTGCGCGAAATTCTGAATACGGCTCGCAAGCAGGCAAAAGCCTAGCTCTATGCGACAAATTACCCGGAGGAACGCTATTTTGTGTGCTCTAGGCGCGACCTTATCGAATGCCGCGGCCGATTCCCCTATCGTCGATTCGCACGTACACGTCTGGAAGAACAATCCTCGCTATCCCTGGTATCCGGGCACGAAGAATCCGCCGGATAAAGACGCCACTGCGGAAATGCTTTTGAAACTGATGCACGATGCCGGCGTGCAGCGGACCGTCATTATTCAAGTAATTTTTTACAAGTGGGACAATCGCTATCTGGCCGACGTCCTGAAGAAATATCCGCAATACTTCCGCGGCGTGGCGCGCGTGAATCCCGAAGACCCCGCGGCGCCCGATCATCTTTCGCGAGTGACGGAAGAAACAGGCTTTCATGGTGTTCGTATCAGCCCGGCGGCGGATGCTTCCGGAGACTGGATTCGCGGCCCACTGATGCCGCCGCTCTGGAAACGCGCGAACGATCTGAAGGTGCCTATGACCGTTCTCGCCCCCGTGACGCGAATGCCCGATGTAGCGAAGCTGATCGAACGCTTTCCCGATCTCACTGTCGTCATCGATCACATGGCGGATAGTCCTCTAAACCAACCGCAAGAGCTTGATAAGTTGCTTGCGCTTCAGCGGTTCCCCAAAGTATTTGTGAAGATCTCGCATTCCTGGTCGCTCTCTTCGCAACCCTATCCTTATCTCGACTCCCAGCGGCAGATCAAGCGCCTGTACGACGGCTTCGGTCCAAAGCGCTTGATGGCTGGAACCGATTGGCCGCTTGTCGAGAAGTACTGCACGTACGAGCAGGCGATCGACATCGTTCGAAAGCGCATTGCCTTTCTGACTGACGATGACAAGCGCTGGATCTGTGGACTTACCGCCGAACAGGTCTGGCCTTTTGACAAGAAACACGTCTGATGCATAAATTCAAATTCATTCTTTTTCTGATCCCCTTTGCGGCTTTCGGCCAGGCTCGCTATGATCTTTTGCTAAAAGGTGGCCATGTTGTCGATGCGAAGAATCATATTTCCGCTGTGCGCGATGTCGCCATTGCTCATGGCCGGATCGCGGCGGTGGAGCCCGATATTCCGGCGACGCAGGCTCGAAAGGTCATCGATGTCTCCTCTTTATACGTGACGCCTGGCCTTGTCGATATGCACGAGCACGTCTTCTCCGGAAGCATGAATCGCGAATACACCGGAGAGAACTGTGTACGCGCGGACGCATTCTCATTCAGAACGGGCGTCACCACAGTCGTGGACGCCGGATGCTCGGGCTGGCGGAACTTCGGAGAATTTCGAGACGAAGTCATCAACCACGAAAAGACACGGGTGTTCGCGATGCTCAATATCGTCGGTAGCGGAATGGGCGGCCGCAAGGACGTCGAGCAGAATACCAACGATATGGATCCGCAGCGCACCGCTGAAGTTGCCAAGCGCAACAGCGATGTCGTTGTGGGGATCAAAGTCGCGCATTACGCCGGGCCCGAGTGGATCGCTGTCGATAGAGGAGTCGAGGCGGGTAAATTGGCCAATATCCCCGTGATGGTCGATTTCGCCACGTTTCGTCCGGAGCGCCCGTTTCAACAACTCGTCCTGAAGCATCTGCGGCCCGGCGATATTTACACGCACCAGTATCTGTCCGTCGTTCCGATGCTGGATGAAAATGGCCGTCTGCTGCCCTATTTGTTTGAGGCTCGCAAGCGCGGCGTCATCTTCGATGTGGGACATGGAGGCGGAAGCTTCTACTTTCGCCAGGCGATTCCGGCCATTAAGCAAGGCTTTCCGCCCGATTCCATTTCCACCGATCTGCATACGGACAGCATGAACGCGGGCATGAAAGACATGTTGAACCTGATGTCGAAATTTCTAGCGATGGGGATGTCTCTGGATGACGTGATTGCCTGCTCCACCTGGCATCCTGTCCGCGAGATCCATCACGAAGAACTCGGTAACCTTTCGGTCGGCGCGCCTGGGGACGTGGCGGTGCTGCGATTGGTGAATGGCGATTTCGGATTCGTCGATTCGGCTCATCTGCGGCTTCGCGGGAATCGCAAGCTGGTTGCTGAATTGACTTTGCGTGAAGGAAAGGTCGTCTGGGATTTGAATGGAATGACCAGTGAAGATTGGGACCATGCCGGCGCGCGAAAGTAGAAGCATACCGTTCAGCCGCCGCGCGTTTCTGGCGACGGCTGCCGCGGGACTGGCCTCCGCAAAACCCGGCAGGCTGATCATCGATACGCATCTTGAAGTCTGGACTTTTAACCCAAAATTCCCGTTCCATCATCCGGAGCACCCTGATTTGAAGCGCGTCCCGGTTGAAGCGCCCGTCGAGAATGAAGTCTCCGAAATGAAGCAGTTCGGATTGAAATATGCCGTTCTG
The DNA here is from genome assembly GCA_000381625.1 of Bryobacterales bacterium KBS 96. Classification (GTDB taxonomy): domain Bacteria; phylum Acidobacteriota; class Terriglobia; order Bryobacterales; family Bryobacteraceae; genus KBS-96. The sequence continues at coordinate 220,034 of KB906767.1, read as the reverse complement.
ATCAACCCGCGTTATTACGGCTGGGATAACTCATACATCAGTGATTCCCTGCATCGTTATCCGCATCTATTTGTTGCGCACGGTCTTCTCAATCCGCATGATCCGGATCCCGCAGCCCGGCTACGATATTGGATCGAAGAGCACGGCTTTCAAGGGATGCGCTTCAGCCCGATTTATCATCCGCAGTCCACCTGGCTGAATTCGAAAGAGCTTTATCCGCTGTGGCGCGAAGCCGAGCGACTTGGAGCTGTGTTCAATTTCTATATTCTCCCGCACCAGATGCCGATGCTGGAAGACATGGCTGGCCGGTTTCCCGGCGTGAAGATTGTGATCGACCACCTGGGGAAACCCGACCTACAGGCTTCCGATCCCTGGGCGGATTTCCGCAAGATGCTCCGCTTGAAGCGGTTTCCGCAGGTCTGGGTCAGCGCCTCCGAGCCATATGAAATCTCGTTGACGAAACAATATCCCTATCGCGACACTTACCCGTTTTTTAAGGCCACCTATGAAGAGTTCGGCGGCAAACAGCTCATTTGGGGTACGGGTTATCCAAAGCCGCGCTGGGAACTGCCGATGGATAAAGAGCTGGCGTTTGTCGATCAGGCTCTTGACTTCTATACTCCGGAGGATCGGGAACTGATTCTCGGAAAGAATGCGCTTCGTATCTGGAAATTTCCGAGAGCTTAATTATCATATGCGTACCTTGACCGTCGTAGTTTTCTTCACAGCCTGCGCTCTGCTCGTGTCCGCCGCGGACCGGAAAGCGGTAATGCCCGCCGGAGTGAAACCCGCGGGCGCGTACAGCCCCGGTATCGTTTCCGGCGACTTTCTCTACGTCTCGGGGATGGGCGCCGCAACCGCCGATCAACACATTCCTAAAGATGAGGATGGTCAGCTTCGCCAGTGTTTCGAAAACATAAAGGCCGTAGTTGAGGGCGCCGGCTTGACGATGGAGCACGTTGTCTATGTGCAGGTTTATCTGACGAACTATTCCGACGAAGGACCGTTGAACCGCATCTGGAAGCAATATTTTCCGAAGGCTCCTCCCGCTCGCTCGACCATTGGCGTTGCGGGGCTCAAAAACACTCCGATCGAAATGAGCGCCGTTGCCGTGAAAGATCTGTCGCGCAAAAAAGTGATCGCGCCTCCGGGCTATCCGGCCAGTTCGCCACTAAGTGCGGCAGTCCAGGTGGGCGATCGTTTATACCTCTCAGGTTATCTGGGCCGCGACATCAATACCGGCCGAATACCGGAAGATCCAGGAGCACAAGTGCAGCTTGCACTCGATCGAATGGCGCAAACTCTCCATGCCGCGGGCGCGGATTTTCGCAATGTAGTTTTCGTCAATCCCTATCTCACCGACAAGATACCGATGAATGTGATGAATCGGATCTACGCGAAGCATTTCGAGTTCGGAAACACGCCTGCTCGGGCGACCATCAAAGTCGCTGGGCTACCTAGCGGCGCCAATATCGAATTCACAGGCGTCGCTATCTTGGATTTATCAAAGCGACGCGCCGTGCGCCCCAAAAACATGGAGCCCAGCCCCACCGCGAGTCCTTGCGTCTTTGGCGATGACACGCTGTACTGTTCCGCCAAATCAGGTTTCATCCCCGGCGTGCATGGCGGCATTTTTGCTTCGTCCGTGGAAGGCCAACTTCGCCAGACCATGCGCAATCTACTCGACGGCTTGGAAGAAGCGGGCATGAGCTTTTCAAATGTCGTTTCGAGCAACGTCTACCTCGACAACATCGACGACTTCGCGCGTATGAATCGTGTCTATGCGGAATATTTCGACAATGCGCCGCCGGCCCGCACCACCGTTCAGCAGATTCTGCCCGGCCCAAGGTCGGAGGACGCGAAAGGCCGCTTTCCCACCTTGGAACAGATCTCAATCATCGCCGTCAAGTAAAGTCAAACGATGCAAGTCAATCGAGTTAAGCAGGCCTTGAAGGCAGGCCAGGTGCAATTGGGCGCCGGATTCTGGCAACTACGCTCTCAGGAAATCCCGCGCGCTCTGGCCGGCGCCGGATTCGATTGGATCTTTCTCGACACGGAACACGGCGGATTCGACATCGAGACCGTGCAGGACATCTGCCGCATCGCCAACTTGGTGGGAATCGCACCCATCGTCCGAGTGGGCGACATGCAGTATTCGCTCGTTGCGCGTGCGCTCGATTGCGGCGCGCAGGGCATCATCTTTCCGCGCGTGGAATCTCCCGAGTTGCTGGCCCAGGCCGTCTCGTGGACTCGGTTCCCGCCGCAGGGAATACGCGGATTCGGATTATCCACGCCGCAGGTTGGTTACACGAAGGCGACGTTCCCCGACATCGTCGAGCACGTGAATACCAACACCCTCGTCGTCCTTCAAATTGAAACCGTCCGAGCGTTTGAGGCTCGTGAAGAATTGCTTTCCATTCCGGGCATTGATGCGGTTCTGATCGGTCCCGCCGATCTTTCCATCTCGCTAGGGCTTCCTGGCGAGTTCCAGGATCCGCGCATGGTGAAGACAATGGAAGGCATCAAGGATAGTTGCCTGCGGCACAATGTCGCGCCGGGAGCCCACGCGCGGTCTAGTTCGCTGGCGAAGTTCTGGAAAGAACGCGGCATGCTCTTCCTTAGCTGCGGAAACGAACTGAGCTTCCTTTACGAAAGAGCGTCCGAAGTGATCCGAGAGTTGAAGGACTGATCCGCGCGAGCGTCGCGGCTGGACGCACCTTTACATGACCACGCCAAGCCAGATGCTCGGAGCACGCTTCCGGAAGTGGAGCATTCTCGCCATGCTCAGTCTGGGCATGGTCATCGCCTATATCGATCGCGCCAATTTGTCGGTAGCTCTTGCCACACCCGAATTTCGAACTGCGTTTCAACTTAGCGATTCTGGCCGCGGCTTGCTGAACTCAGTTTTCTTTTGGAGCTACGCACTTCTGCAGATTCCGGCTGGCTGGCTCGTCGACCGCTACGGAGTGCGGCGCGTCTACGCGTTTGGATTTTTTTTCTGGACACTGGTTTCCGCGATGACGGGATTCGTGAATAACCTTGGTCAACTGATTGCCGTACGCCTGCTGTTGGGGGCCGGCGAATCGGTGGGCGCGCCGGCGAGCTTGCGTTGGATTCGCTGGAATTGTCCGGAACAGGAACGAGGCCTTGCCGTCGGTATATACATGGCTGGCACCAAAATCGGGTCTGCGATTGGCGTTCCCATCGCCGCTTTCCTGATCACTGCTTTTAATTGGCCGGCAATGTTTTTCATTTGTGGCGCCAGCGGATTTTTGTGGTTGATGGCATGGCTCTTTCTCGCGCGCGATACGCCCGTCGATGCATTGCCTTCGAATGTGGAGAGCCTCGGACGAGACATTCCGTTCCGCGATGTGATCATGACTAGGACAGTATTGGGCATACTGCTCGGCACGTTTTCGTACGGCTATTTTCTCTACTTTTGCGTTACGTGGTTGCCGGCCTATCTGGTCGAGAAGCGGCATCTTGCGTTGACGTCCATGGGCTTTTACGCGCTGTTTAGCTTCGGGGGAATGGCGGTTGTGGCGATCCTCTCCGGTTGGCTTGCCGATTGGATGATCAGCCGGGGAACCGATCCGGCCAGGACGCGAAAGGGATTCACGATTATGGGCTTTGTACTGGCGTCTACCGAGTTATTTGGCGCGTGGACGACTTCTCAGACGATCGCGCTATTTTTCGCCGCGTTTTCGCTGGCTGGATTGGGCTTGGCCACGGCCAATTATTGGGCTTTGACGCAAACGCTAGTTCCAGGAAAAGCGATGGGCCGGATCGCTGGAATTCAAAACTGCGCCTCCAATCTCGGCGGGGTCGCTGCGCCTCTGGTGACCGGATGGCTGAAGCAGCAAACCGGCGGCTACCAGGCTCCCATGCAGGCAATCTGGATCATTTTGATTGTTGGAATCGCTTCCTATCTAATACTTGTGCGTTCCCCTCGTCGAACTGAAGCACATGCACAAGTTTCTCGATGAAAGCTGCCGAAACTCCGGCGCTCATTCTGAGCATTAGGGAAACAGTGCCCAGAGCGAGCTCTATTGCTTTCCCAATGGAAGTGTGCCATGCTCCCTGTTGGGAACCCAATAAGCGGTATGAGAAGGAAAACGGATGTCCGGCAAGGCACGCTGGCGCTGATGGTGCTGAAAACTCTGGACGTGCTCGGGCCACTGCACGGCTACGGCATAGCTCGGCGCATTGAGCAGATCAGCGGAGATCTTCTCACCGTTAATCAGGGCACGCTATATCCCGTCTTACTGAAACTGGAGCAGGAGGGTTCTGTCGCCTCCGAATGGGGCGCCTCCGAGAATAACCGCAAGGCGCGCTTCTATCGATTGACACGCGCCGGGCGGAAACAATTACAGGCCGAGACCCGAGGCTGGGAACAGACAGCGGCCATCATGGAGCGATTTTTCGTTGTGAAAGGAGAGGACTTCCAATGAGAGGCTTGCGGCGCTTTCTAAAGCGGGTGACTGCCTGGACGAGGCGGAGTCAAGACGAACAACGATTGCGTGCTGAGATTGAAGAACATCTCGCTCTGCAAGCCGCTGAAAATCTTCGAGCCGGTTTATCGCCCGTCGAAGCGCGGCGTCAGGCGGTCCTGAAGTTCGGAGCGGTGGAAGCAATGAGGGAAAGCTATCGGGATCAACGAGGGCTTCCGTTTCTGGAAACTCTGCTACGAGATACGCGCCACGCGTTACGAAGCTTACGAAAGGCCCCGGCGTTTACGATCACCACGGTTCTGACGCTCGCGCTAGGCATTGGCGCAACGACTTCTATTTTCACTCTGGTGCATGCCGTTCTGCTGAAATCGCTGCCGGCGGCGAATCCTCAAGAATTGTACAAGCTGGGAAAAGAACCTCGTTGCTGCTATTGGGGCGGGTACAGTCAAGAGAAAGAGTTTTCTCTTGTCTCGTACGAGTTGTACAAGCACTTCAGGGATAACACCAAGGGCTTTGCGGAATTAGCGGCATTTTCGGCCGTCGAGCCGCTGTTTGGCGTCCGGCGGGGAGGCCGTGCCGAGGCCGCCGAAAGCTATCCAGGCGAGTTCGTCTCCGGTAATTACTTCACCATGTTCGGCATAAGGCCATACGCGGGGCGTGCGCTGACTGCTGGTGACGATCGAGTCAACGCTCCGCACGTCGCGGTAATGAGCTATCGCTTATGGCAGCAAAGGTATGGATCGGATCCATCTGTCATCGGCAGCATCTTCGATCTAAATGACAAGCCATTTACTGTTGTGGGAATTACTCCGCCGGGTTTCTTCGGCGATACCCTGCGCAACAATCCGCCCGATTTCTTTTTGCCGCTGAACACCGAGCCGTTTGCGGAGTCCGATGCCGATCTGTACACTCCCGACAACAACTGGTTGGAGCTGATCGGCCGCATCCAGCCGGGTGCGTCGCCGGCATCCATTGAAGCCGAAATGCGTGTGGAGCTTAAACAATGGCTACGCTCGCATTGGGGCGAGATGAACGCCAACGATCGCGCCAGATTTCCCCACCAAACCCTCTACATAATGCCCGGAGGAGCAGGCATCACCAGCATGCGCGAGGAGTACGAGCACTGGCTTCAGATCCTGATGATGGTTACCGGGTTTGTGCTGCTCATCGTCTGCGCCAATGTAGCCAATCTCATGCTCGTTCGCGGCATGGACCGGCGGCAGCAGATATCGTTGAGCATGGCCCTGGGTGCGCAAGCGCCGCGGCTGGTAAGGCAGGCGCTCACCGAGAGTATTTTGCTCTCGTTCCTAGGCGGCGCGGCAGGTCTGGCGATCGCGTTCGCAGGTGCGCGTCTGATTTTGCAGTTTGCATTCCCGACGGTGGATGGCATGGCAGGCATACCCATCAGCGCATCGCCCTCCGTACCGGTGCTACTGTTCGCCGTTGCCGTTTCGCTAATCGCCGGAGTTTCCTTTGGGATCGCTCCCGCGTGGATGGCAACACGGGTAGATCCGATGGAAGCGCTTCGCGGAGCCAGTCGCTCCACGCTCCGCGCGGGATCGCTTCCGCGCAAATCGCTGGTAGTGTTCCAGGCCACCCTCACGCTTGTTTTGCTGTCGGCAGCCGGATTGCTCACGGCCACTCTTCACAATCTGGAAAATCAGAATTTCGGATTCGATCGGGAGCGGCGTATCGTAGCGAACATGAATCCAGGGCTTGCCGGCTACGGAATGCAGCAATTCCCGCCACTGTACCGGCGCATTCACGATTCGCTATCGAGCATTCCTGGCGTAGATTCCGTCGCTCTCTGCACCTATTCACCGCAAGCCAATAATAATTGGGGGGCGGGAGTCTGGGTAGATGGGCATCCGGCTCCCGGACCCAACGATGACAACTTTGCTTTTTGGGATCGTGTCACGTCGGGATACTTTGACGTCATCGGGAATCGCATCAGTAAAGGACGCGGCATCGACGAGCAGGATACGGCGGCTTCACGCCACGTGGCAGTCGTCAACGAGGCGTTTGCGAGGAAGTTTTTCAAGAATGAAGATCCAATTGGAAAACACTTCGGCCGGGACAGTCTCGGATCGCGCCAATACGAAGTTGTAGGCATTGCCAAAAATGCCCGCTATTTGCATTTCAACCTCGGCAAGCCGGTTGCTCCGTTCTTCTTTCTGCCCGAAACCCAGCATGACTTTCCGCCGCAAGCGGGTTCGACCGAAGTGAGTCCAGGCTCGCATATGCTGCATGACATTGTCATTCTGACCAAGCCGGGAGCCAGCCTGTCCGTCGCGCGAATACGTCAAGCCATGGCTTCGGTCGATCCGAATCTGCCGATCATTTCGATTCACACTCTGAAAGACCAAGTGGCCAGTCAGTTCACGCAGCAGCGGCTGATTGCGCGCCTCACCTCCTTCTTCGGAATTCTTTCGCTTGTTCTAGCTTCCATCGGTCTGTATGGAGTGACTGCCTATAACGCCGCTTGCCGCACTAACGAAATCGGCGTTCGGATGGCGCTCGGCGCGGATCGCGGCCACATTGTTAATCTAGTGCTCCGAGGGGCATTCGCGCTCATCGCCTTGGGACTAATTATCGGTTTGCCGCTCACGTTTGCGGCGGGGAAATTCCTGGGCAATCAGCTTTACGGCATGAATCCATACAATCCCATGGTGACGTTCGTAGCCGTCGTAACGCTTGGATTATCCGCGCTGGTTGCTTCTCTGATTCCGGCGTTTCGGGCAAGTTCGATTTCGCCGCTTGAAGCGTTGCGCGCTGAGTAACATCGAATCGTCTTAACAAGTCTGCCGGGCACGTGACCAGCTTACTCGTATCTCAGGGCGGTAATTGGATTGACTTTCATGGCTCGCCGGGCAGGAAGATAGCTGGCGAACAGGGCAACGACAGCCAGCAAGACCGAAGCGCCCACCAGTGTTAGCGGATCGGTTGCCGAAATTCCGTAGAGATAGGCCGCCATCACGCGGCTCAGCGCCAACGCCGCGATAAGCCCGAGAAACACGCCCAACGCCGTCACGCGAAGTGTTTCCTGGAAGACCAGGCGCAGAACGTCCCCCCGGCTTGCGCCTAAGGCCACACGAATCGCCATTTCCTGCGTCCGCCGGCTAACCGTGTATGACACTACACCAAAGATTCCGACCCCTGAAAGGACAAGAGCCAGCGCGGCAAAAATCCACAACAGCATCATGGGAAAACGTATTGCTCCGTATGTTTGCGAAATGATGTCGCTCATAGTTTTGATGTCGTTCAATGGCTGTTCCTTGTCCAGCGCCAGCGTGGCCGCGCGGACATCCGCCACCGTGTTACCCGACGATCCCTTGCCTTTCACCACCAGAAATACGGAGGCCACAGGATGCTGTTCAAACGGTACGTACACATCGGCTTCCGGACTCCAGAGATTCTCGTTTCTTATGTCCTTCACCACTCCAACGATCTCCAGAGGCTGTGCGGCGCCCGCACTCTGCCCCGAGTAGACGTGGGACGAAAGCGTGAGATGGCTGCCCACCGGGCTTGAATGCGGCCAGTAGCGCCGCGCTACGGTCTCACTAACGATCGCAACCTGTTTGGCGCCAGCCCCATCATGCGCCGAGAACTCGCGGCCTTCCAACAGGCGCGTTCCCATGGCTTTGAAGAAATAGGGAGTGATCACTTTGTACGATGCGGTGGGTTCTTGTCCCGGTAGCGCCGGAGGCTGCCCCTGCGGCTGAAAAAACACACTGGAACCGCCGCCTTCCGCCGCGGCGCTGTTGATGCCAGGCGCGTTATTGAGACTATCGAGCAATTGGCGATAGAAGACCACTTGTTTCTCCGCCGATGAATATTTGTAGTCCGGCAGGCTGATGCCCATGGTGACTACATTCGTCGGATCAATGCCGAGGTCAACGTTCACGAGCTGAACGAATGTCCGCAAAAGCAGGCCTGCGCCGGTTAAAAGAACCAGCGCCAGCGACATCTCGGTAACCACAAGAACATTGCGCAGACGGCGGCGTCCCGATTCCGCGGTTGTGCTCGATCCACCTTCTTTGAGTGCTTCGTTGAAATCAACCTTCGTTGTGATCCATGCGGGCGCCAGGCCGAACAGCACTCCGGTCGCAATCGTGACCGCGAGGCTGAATAACAGCACACGCCAATCGATCGCGATTATTCTGGCATTCGGAAGACTAAGGTCGTATAGCGTCATCGCGAACGTCAGCAGCCGGTCTCCTACATAGGCCAACATAAGCCCCAAACCGCCGCCAAGAGCGGCAAGCAGTAGGCTTTCGGTGAGCAATTGTTTCATCAGTTGCCTCCTGCTGGCGCCGATAGCGACGCGGATGGCGATCTCACGTCTGCGGCCCGTGGCGCGCGCCAGAAGTATGTTGGCCACATTGGCGCAAGCGATCAGTAAGACAAACAGAACCGCGCCGAGCATAATCAGCAACGGCGTTTGCATATGGCGATGATAGGCGGCGTGCAAAGGCTCTACTTTAAAACCCCAGCCTTTGTTGGCCGTTGGATATTGCTTGGCCAGGTTTTCCGCCAACGCGTTCATCGCCGCCTGGGCTTGAACGATGCCAACGTCCGCTTTCAGCCTGCCCTGCGCCTGCAAATCGCGAGATGTGCCGCGGCCCAACGCACTGCGCTCCTCGCGCGAGAGCACCAGAGGGATAAAGACGTCCATTTCCTGGTCCCATGTGAAGCGAAACGAAGCCGGCATAACGCCCACGACGGTGTAGCGCTTTTCGTCCAGATCGATCGTCTTACCGAGAATTGCCGGGTCCGAACCGTACCGCATTCGCCAGAGGCGATGACCGATCACCGCGACCTGATCTCGCCCCGCCTCCATCTCGTCAGGTTTGAGGTAGCGCCCCAATTGCGGCGCCACGCCGAACATTGGGAGCAACTCAGCAGACGCTTTGATACCATGCAGTCTCTCCGGCCGGCTGCTCTCCGTAAGGTTGAAATCCGCCCAGCGATAGTATGCGACTTGCTGAAAGATACCCGACTTCGCGATGTCATCCAGATTGGGGGCGGAGACGCCGGTTTGAATATAGCCTTCGCCCTTTTGATTACGCCATTGACCAAGCCCAACGAGTTGCTCGGGTTCGGGATACGGCAGGGGACGAATGATAATGGCATCCACCAGGCTGAATATTGCGGAGGTGAAGCCGATGCCCAGCGCCAGCGTGAGCACGGCGACTGCTGCATAGCCGGGATTCTTCAGCAACACCCGGGAGCCGTAGACAAGATCCTGGAGTATCGTTCCCATGGCTCACCTCGGATGCATGATCCTCATATTGCATCACAAAATTAGATGCATCCAGGCGTCCGAAGCAGCTTGGGCCTTCCTGTAACGGCAAGGGCGATGTTGCCCAGCTATAGCGAACAACCCGGAGAGATTATTCTGCCGTCAGGTTGGACGAAAGCCGTTTCCAATGCGGCCCAACCGTCGTTTCACAGCCAAGGAGGACTGAGCGTACAACTTCGTAGTCCCTGGATTGCCGGGAAGCCACGCCATCCGGCGCGAGTAAGCTGGGCAAGTGCGATATTCGTATCCAACGCCGATCGAATTGCAGTTGCCGAGGAGCCGCATATGAACAAGCGGCCCAACGGCCTCGATCGAATTCCCACCGCCCCGGTGATTCGCATCATCCGGCCGTTTCAGGCATTTGCCGCGAACAAGGCTGCGGGCGGAATTCTCCTTTTATTCTGCGCGGTGGCGGCGCTGAGTTGGGCAAATTCCCCCTGGGCGCCATATTACGCGGGTCTCTGGCATACCGAGCTTACAGTGAGCCTTGCCGGGAAAGCGTTGAGTCATGACTTGCATTTCTGGGTCAACGACCTGCTTATGGCCATTTTCTTTTTCTTGGTTGGATTGGAAATCAAACGAGAAGTGCTGGTGGGCGAACTGGCCTCGGCACGGCAAGCCGCCCTGCCGGTTGTAGCGGCAGCGGGAGGAGTCGCTGTTCCCGCAATCCTCTACACACTAATCAATTTCAGAGGACCCGGCGCCCATGGCTGGGGTATTCCGATGGCTACCGACATCGCTTTTGCGCTCGGCGTCATGGCTCTTTTGGGAGACCGGGTCCCCTTGGGGCTGAAGGTGTTCCTCACTGCGCTAGCAATTGTCGACGATATCGCAGCGGTTCTTGTGATTGCCTTGTTCTACACCGACCGGATTTCCTGGACCGCTCTAGGCGTCGCAGCGCTCTGCCTGGTCGTTCTCGTAACGCTGAATCGCCTGGGCGCTCGTCACCCGCTCACCTACGCGATTCTCGGCGCAATCTTATGGCTCGCGGTGTTGAATTCGGGCATTCATCCCACCATTGCCGGCATTGCCCTTGCGATGACGATCCCCTCGCGCACGCCACTCGACCCCCGCCGCTTCGTGCTGCGAAGCCGGCGCGTGCTCGATCACTTTGAGCAAGCGGTCGGATCGGAGCGTAGCTTGATGAACGATGAAGAACAGCAGGCCGCGCTTCTTGCCTTGGAAGAAGCCTGCGAGAAAGTGCAGCCTCCGCTTCATCGCATGGAGCGTGCGCTGCATCCATGGGTAACGTTTACCATCATGCCGTTATTTGCGCTGGCGAACGCCGGAGTGCTGCTCGGCGGAAACGCGGCCAGCGCACTTTCGCAGCCAGTGGCGCTCGGCGTTCTGCTTGGCCTTGTTTTGGGCAAACCTCTCGGCATCACGCTGGCTTCCTGGGTTGCGGTCCGAGCGCGCCTTGCCTCTCTCCCGCCGGGCATCACCTGGAGTCATATCCACGGCGCGGCATGGTTGGGCGGAATCGGTTTCACCATGTCTCTGTTTGTGGCGGGCCTGGCCTTTAATGAGGAGTCGCTCCTCATCATGGCAAAACTCGGTATCCTGAGCGCTTCTCTGATTGCGGGCATCGCCGGATCGGTGCTTCTCGCGCGCCAACGACGCGCGGCTTCCTAGTGTTTCGCGCTCGCCACATGAGGTTCTTATTCCCAGGTGCGATAGCATAACGAATCCATGCGCTACGTTCTCTTACTCGGATTCATCGCTCTTCCACTTCTCGCGCAAAGCAAGCGCGTTTTCATCATCACCGACGCCGAAGGAGTTGCCGGCGTGTGCCGCCAGGAACAGACCGATCCCAAAGATGCCGAATTGCGCCAACTTCTGACAGGCGAAATCAATGCGGCCGTCCAGGGATTCTTCGACGGAGGGGCAAGCGAGGTTTTCGTCTGGGATGGGCACGATGGAAGCGAGACCCTTTCAGCCCTGACAATCGATCCACGAGCGAAACTCGTCATGGGCCGCCTCGAATCCACGATGCTGATGGAGCGGCGCTTCGCCGCGGTCGCTTTTGTCGGCCAGCATGCGCGCGCCAATTCGCGCGGCGGCGTAATGGCGCATAGTTACAGCTCGTTAGGCATTCAAAATCTGTTAATGAATGGCAAGCCCGTTGGCGAGGTTGAAACGCGAACCGCTCTTGCGGGTTGGTTCGGCACTCCGGTGATCTTTCTGAGCGGCGACCAGATGGCGGCTGAGCAACTGCACGCCATTGTGCCCGAAGCTGAAACAGCGGTCGTAAAGGAAGGCTTGGATAACTATGCTTGCATCTCGCTGTCCGCCGAAGCCGCCCGGAAACTGATTCGTGAGGGCGCCAAAAACTCAATGGGCAAACTGGGCCATATCCAGCCCTATAAACTCAACGGCCCGGTGACGTTCCAGATCGAATACACCAGCCGCCATGCCCTGCGGCAGGATGCCGGCTCCGGCCCCGGCGAGGAAGTGGTGGATGCTCGAACCATCCGGTTCCATGGCAAGGATTTCATCGAAGCGTGGAAACGGACGCACTTCTAGCGGCGTGCCGTCCGCCCTTCCTAGATGACTCGCGTATTTCGGGTCTGCAGGTCGATTCATAAGCGGCTTGACGGAGAAGGTGCTCGCCGCAGCGGCGGTCGATGGAACACACCTGGCCACCGGGTCGTAAGTGCGCTGGTTTTGCGGTTGTCCGAACCCGCTCGCTAACGCGAGGCGGCTCTGAGTGGAGGCAATCTGGAAACGGAGCCGCCGCACGTAAGTGCGCGGGTTTGCGCGGTTGTCCGAACCTGCTTGCTCACGCAATGCGGCTCTGTATCAAGGCAGCCTGAGAAACGGAGCGCGGCGCGTGTAGATATCGACGAACGCCTATTTCGTTAAGCCGCGAACCGGCCGCATTTCCGCGGCATTACTGCCGGGGGCAGAGGGAGACAAACTGCTCGTCCGCTCCGTCTCCCGCAATTTCCGTAGCTCCGCCTGTACTTTCGCCCACGCTTTGCGATGCTTCTTGGTCGTAATTGGCGCGTTGGGATCGGAATAGTAGTCAAGGATATTCTGGCGCAATTCGACTGGGATCGGCAGTACCGAATTATCTTCAGTAACCTTGGCTAACAACTCGGCGTAAGTCTTGTCGGTAAGGGCGTAGGTTCCCGGCCGGACACGTCCTCCGGTATCGAGATCGCGATTCGCGAGGTCGAGTTCGCCATGTGCGTCCTTCCCCGCCCGAACAAGCAGCTTGCGAAATAGCGCGACGCTCGTATTCATGCTGTTGATGTACAGATCTTCCGTTGCCGGCGTCGGCGACTTAATGGAGAGCGTCTTTAGAAAACCGATCTTCGGGATTATACGGATGACGATCGCCACTACATGTCCCGTGAAACCGGGCGAGCGGTACGTTGTACTCCAATTCTTCTGGTACTCCGCGTTCGCGACAACTGCGAGAAACTGCGCGCGAGCGGCATCCGGAATTTCTCGTGGAAGGTCGCCGCGAAGGATCACGACCGTTCCTTTTGCGAATAGCGGAAGAAGTTTTCTGACCGCATAGCGGTAGCTCCCGATCGCCGAACGCTGCGGACCAAGAATGTCGCGCACTCTCAGCCCATAAGTCGCAAAGAACGCGCGGTCGAGCAGCGCGCGGGATACGCGAAATCCGATGTATTTGTGATACGCGCCGGGTGCATAACGGTGGCGAGAGATCTGCGCGACATCGAAACCGAATTCGACGCGCACGTGATCGTGCGGCGCTTCCTCGTACGTAACCACCGGACCGTATTTGCTCGCGAGCTTGGGAAAAGTCAAAGCGGTTCCCGGGTTAATGGCCTCCGAGTGGCCGATGGAATCACCGACGTAATGCGACAGCGCCCCAATCGCAAACGCGTACTCGTTTACGGTCTTCGCATCGTGTAGCAACTCCATTACAAAATCGCCGGTCCGCACGTAATGGGTGAGATCACTGAAGATCTCTTTTCCAAACGGGTAATAGCCGAGATCCTGAATGACGCAGCCACCGTAGGCATAGGCATGCGCCTCTTCGAGTTCGGCCTCCGTTGTGCCCGGGAATCGCTTCAGCAGCAGCGGGCGGATGGAATCGTTCCAAGCCAGGTCGATCAGCTCTTCGTGAGTGAAAACAGCGTAGCCATACACGGGCCGAATGAGCACGAGCGTCAGGATAAACGTAAGCAGAGCTGTCGACACGCGAGCGCTGGCTTGTGGCACCGTCCTCCGATTGCTCCCTGCATCGTAGACGCTCCGGAAGGGCGATTTTCAACACGGAACCGGTAATGGCCAGCCCCGACATGAAGCGCCCATGCATTACGGTCCACCCAAATCGATCAAGACGCCTCTCTAGCACCGAACCGCGACCGTCAGGGAATCCCATGGTCCTGCGGCCCGCAGAATCGCATGAAGACGCCTTTCGACCGGCGCACTCTCACGTGCGGCGGCTCTGTTTCCGGGTAACCTCGACGGAGCCGCCTTGCGTCAGCAAGCCGGTTTTTCGGAGGCGTATAACGTCCGGTTGCCTGCACCGAACCGCGACTGTCAAGGAGCGGATGCTTTTACCGGCGTCTTCAACGGTGTGGCCGGGCAACAGATCGGACGCCCTTCACCGACAACATCAAACACCCCAACTGTAGTCTTCAACCAGTTGGGCGGGCTGTTCGTCTTTTTCCTGCAACCGGATTAGTTCCAGACGCAGCGCGTCAACCAGCGCATACCAGCTTGCGGCGATGACGTTGTCGGAAATGCCCACTGTCGCCCAACTATGTTTGTGATCCGACCATTCAACAAGTACCCGAACCTTCGATTCGGTACCGCCTTTCGCGCCGAGCACTCGCACTTTGTAATCCACTAGCCGGACGTCCGAAATGGCCGGATAGCTCGCGGAAAGGCACTGGCGAAGGCATACGTCAAGCGCGTTCACCGGACCTTGGCCGGTTGCCGTAGCCGAATGAATGTTGCCGTTCACCCGAAGCACGACGTTCGCGGTGGTCACGGTTTCGTCCTCTGCGACCAGTTTGGTATTCACTTCGTAGCTGACAACATCGAACGCGTGGAACGAAGGATTAGCGGCTTGGCGCACGAGCAATTCGAACGTACCTTCGGCCGTTTCAAAGTCATAACCGAGGTATTCCATGTGCTTGATGCGCTCCAGCAGTTCACGGCTGCCGGTTTCTCCCAGCCGGTCGCCCAGGCCATGCTGTTTCAACTTATAGGCGATATTGCTGCGGCCGGACAGATCGCTGAGAAGCACGCGCTGCCGGTTGCCGACAGTCTCGGGATGGATGTGTTCGTACGTCGCGGAATCTTTCAGCACGGCGCTCACGTGAATGCCGCCCTTATGGGCGAATGCGCTCTGGCCGACGAATGGCTGGTCGCGGCGCAGCGGCAGATTGGCTAATTCGGCCACGTACCGCGCCAGATCGGTCAGGCTTTCCAGATTCTCGCGGCCCACGGTTGTGTGGCCCAGTTTCAATTCGAGATCTGCGATAACCGAGCACAGGTTGGTGTTGCCGCAGCGCTCGCCGTACCCATTGATGCAGCCCTGAACATGGGTGACGCCGGCTTCGACCGCCACCAGCGCATTCGCGATCGCAACATCCGAATCGTTGTGAGCGTGAATACCCAGAATGCCGTCGAATCGCCGGCGTACTTCGATGACGATTTCCTGCAATCGCATCGGCAGCGTACCGCCGTTTGTATCGCACAGGCAAAGAACATCCGCGCCGGCGGCTTTCGCGGCTTCGAGCGTCCGCAGCGCGAAGGCCGGATTTGCCTGGTAGCCATCGAAGAAATGCTCGGCATCGTAGACGACCTCGCGCCCATGGGCCTTCAGGTACGATACGGTTTCGCTAATTAACTTTTGGTTTTCTCCCTCCGTGATGCCGAGCGCTCGATGTACGTGAAAGTCCCAGGACTTTCCGAAAATGGAGATCGTCGGGGTCTCCGCGGCGAGCAGCGCGGCCACATTCGCATCTTTCTCGACCGGATTCTTGACAAATCGCGTGGCTCCGAATGCCGTCAGTTTGGCGTGTTTCAGGTTTACGTTCTTGGCGCGCGCAAAGAACTCTTTATCTCTCGGATTCGAACCGGGCCAGCCGCCTTCGATGTAATCGATGCCGAACTCGTCAAGTTTCTCCGCAATCAGGAGCTTGTCCTCAACAGAAAAGGAGACGGCCTCGCCTTGAGTGCCATCCCGCAGCGTCGTATCGAAAGTAAAAATCTTCATATATGCCCGCCTGTCTACCCATCGTCAGTTTGCGCCAAAAGCAAAAGGCCATCGGCTGGTTCAACTACCCCGCCGATGGCCTCTTTAGAGAAAAATGCGCGTCCAAAAGAGTCTCAGGCGGGGCTGGTAATGCCCGCGCCGATAATAATGCCGATGCTAAGGAAGGTCAGCATTGAGACTGAGTGGATCTCTTCTGAGTATATGACAGCACGCCAGCGCTTTCCAAATTAACTATTCCTAATGCCATTGTTGAAAGGCATCTGGTAACACGGCCGCCGCCCCTTGCAGATGCCCGCCGCCAACGTCCGCTCCTTGACAGTCGCGGTTCAGTGCTGGCAACCAGGGCGCCTTCATCCGCCAGGAAATACCCTGGCCCTGAGGGGCAGCAGAATCGGATAGGGAGGCTGGTTACCAGCACCGAACCGCGACCGTGAGGGGAGCGGACGTCTTCAACGGAGCCGCCGTAGGAGTGATGCTATTGATGCCGCAAAATCGCGGACGGATCTATTTTTGTGGCGCGACGTGCGGGAAGATAACCGGCGATGCAGCAGACGGCAAGAATGCTAAGACTCGCCAGAATCATCACAGAGGAATCTGTTGCTTTAACGCCATACAACTGGCTCTGAACCAAATGAGCCAGGAATACGGCCAGCAGTAGGCCACAACTCATGCCCGCAAGGCTTAAAAGCAAGACATCTTTCATGATGAGTTTCAGGACTTGACAGCGCTCCGCTCCGAGGGCCAACCGAATCCCGATTTCCAGCCTTCGCCGTGTTACCAGGAACGCCATTAAGCCATAGAGGCCGATAGAGGCAAGCAGCGTTGCAGTCACGGCAAATGCGGCGGATAACCAGGCAAAGAGCCGGTCGATGGTTTGCGTCTCATCGATTTGCATTTCAAGCGTCTTCAGCTTCGAAACGGGAATCGATGAATCGATTTGAGCGACCGTTCGCCGGATCTGCCCCGCTTCCACAAGGGGGTTGTGAACCGTCCGCATATAAAACGTGAGATCGGGAAGCGCGGCCAAGGGATATTGCAGAACACTGATATACGTGCATGGCCTGATTTGTTCGCGCAGATCGGATTGCTTGCTGTTCTTAACTACACCGACGATCTGGTAGTCCATCGAGTCTGTACCGAACCAGCCCAAATGGAGGCCTACCGGACTGCCGTGCGGCACATATCGCTTTGCAAATGCTTCGTTAACGATCACAACTTTCGGACGCCCCGCCGTATCTCGCGGGTTGAAATCGCGACCCATCATGAGTGGAATTCCCATTGTTGTAAAAAAACCTGGCAGCACGGCATTGATATTCGGATTCATGTCTTCACCAGGCCGGGAACGATAACCCTCCACGTGAACCGTAACAGTCTCATTTCCACCGGAAAGGACGGGATCCTCAGCCGCGCTGGCCGATATAACGCCTGGCAGATGATCAAGCCGATTTTGTAGTTCGAGAAAATACTGGCGCGACTGCTGAGCCGTGTAGCGGTGCCGCGAAGGAGTAACCAGGAATGCGAGCAGGTTCGTTGGCCGAATCCCAATATCGACCGACATCAATTTATGGAGGCTGCGAGCGAATAGTCCGGCTCCGACGAGCAGCAGAACGGACAACGTTACCTGCGCGAAGATAAGCAGACGCCTGACAAAGATCTGACCGGTCGCGAGAGATGTGGAGGCCGATTCATTCTTTAAAGTGGGCGCCACATCCGGACGCGTGCCCTGTAGGGCGGGAGTCAGACCGAATAGCAAGGTAGTCAAAACCGTTAAGGCGGCGGTGAAACAGAGCACGCTCGTATTCGGGACCGCGCTGATGAGGGCGCCGCCGTTCTCAATCGGCAGAAGCGCCACAAGCAATCCGGAAATCCAATAAGAGAGCAGAAGACCAACGAGGCTCCCGAACGCGGCGAGAATCATGCTTTCCGACAGCGCCAGGCGGACGAGGCCCATGCGGGTAGCTCCCAGGGCCAGGCGGACGGCCATTTCTTTTTGCCGCGCGGATGATCGCGCTAACACGAGATTGGCCACATTCACGCAAGCGATTAAGAGAAGGAGGCCAACCATCACCGACAGAACGTAAATCGGCTTCCCAAAAGTGTCTTCGAGATTGTTGAATCCTTTGGAAGCACTCTCAAGCACGATTCGGCTACTCATGTATCGTTCGGAAAACCGCTGGTCGCGATGGACTGCGGAAAGGTCCTCGCGCAGCACCCCTTTAAAGGGCGCCGCGATGGCGGCTTCGGCTGCCTTGACGGACACTCCTCGCATCAGACGCCCGAACATGCGCAGCCAGGTGCTGTTGCGCCGCTCCATATCGTCCCAGGTAGTAGTGACGACTGGTTTCATCGCCATCGGTACGAATACATCCGACGGACTGGCCTCATCGAAGCCGAGAAAACCTTTCGGCGCGACTCCAATGATTGTCATGGGATGGCCGTTAATATCGACGCTGCGGTTGAGAACCGCGGGATTGCCTCCAAAACGACGTCGCCAATACGAGTAACTGAGAACCACGTAGGGGTCCCCCAGTTTCACCTTGTCATCTTCGGGAGTCAGTGTGCGGCCAATGGCGGCAGTTACGCCGAGGACTCCAAAGTAGCTTCCAGAAACGATCTCAGCCTCAGCGCGTTGCGCCGAGCCATTCACGCCGATATCCACAGGCGCCTGGTATCGCGCCGCTACGCCAGTGAAGGCATTTCGAGCCGAATTGCGAAGCTCAACATACGCGGGGAAGGAAAACGTATTTGTGCAAGGCCGGCACGATCCACCGATGAATATGCCGTCACGGTTCAGCAATACAAGTTTCTGTGGATCTTTGACCGGCAGTAACCGGAGCAACATTTGATCGGCTAATGTAAAGATCGCCGAATTCGCGCCGATGCCCAGTCCCAGCATGAGAACTACGGTAAGGCTGAATCCCGGTGTCTTGCGAATGCCGCGGAAGGCATATCGGATGTCTCGACTCAGAGCTTCGAGTTGCGGAATCGACTGGCTTTCGCGCCGCAATTCTTTGAGTTGCGCGACTCCGCCCAATTGGCGCTTCGCGGCATAGCGAGCCTCCTCGGGAGAGAAACCGCGGCGCTCAAACTCCGTCTCTAATAAGGCGAGGTGTTCCTGAAGCTCGTTGTGAAAATCCTGGTCCTGGCGTTCACGAGCGAACAGGCCAAGAATCCTGGAGCAAAGAACCTTGAACCGGGTATACATAGAACACCTGGTTTGTCATGCCTGACTGGCGAGCCGAAGCAAGCGTCCGATAACAGTTGAGACGCGCTCCCAGTTTTCAGCTTCGGCAGCGAGTTGTTTGCGACCCGATCGGGTAATTGAATAAAATTTGGCGCGTCGATTATTTTCCGAGGCGCCCCAGGCCGAGGCGATCCACCCTTTCTGCTGGAGACGCAGCAAAGCCGTGTAAACCGTTCCCTCATTTAGTTCAAGAACGCCATGGCTGATCTGCTCGATGCGTCTGGCAATCCCATATCCATGCAGTGGACCTAACGCATCAAGCGTTTTAAGGACCATCAAGTCGAGAGTGCCTTGGAGAACTTCAGATCTCTTCGAGTCTGGAATTTGTTCCATTGGATATTCCACAGGAAGGTTATCACACGTGAAGCGCAATATCCAGAGAGAAACCTGAATCCGGCAGTATTTTTTTTAACCCGCGAGCCTCGCGTCTCGCAACGAGACGCTCCAGCCGGCATAGCCGCGCGATTTCGCTCCGGGGTCGTCTTCCAGAGTGAACAGGACGTCGAGCCGCCGCCCCGGCTGAAACAGATCGATCCGGTCGCCGAAGTTCCAAGCCTTAAAGAACAGGAGCCGCCCTTGCTGCCGGAGCGGCACGTTCAGATGTTTGCCGCTCCCGAGGGCCTTTGGCGGGGCGGCAACTTCGACGTTTTCGCTGTAAAAAAGCGGCATCGAATTGCCAAAGCCGAACGGAGCAAGCGAAAAAATCTCGTCAATAGCTCGTTCCGTCAAATCGGGAAAAGCGGCGTCCGCATCAACGACGTATTGAGGCCGCATGTCGTCCGCTGCCAGGCATGTACGCGCGTGGGCGTCCAGCCTGCGGCGAAATTCGTCCACGGATTCTCGTGCAATCGTGAGTCCCGCCGCCTGGCGGTGGCCGCCGAATTTGCGGAAGAGATGCGGCATCGTCTCTAGCGCTTCGAGCAAGTGGAAACCGGGAATGCTGCGCCCAGACCCCGAGAGCAAGCCGTCTTCGACGGCATCGCTCAAAACAAATACGGGGCGGCAGAACCGCTCCACCAAACGACTCGCGACAATGCCGACCACTCCAAGATGCCAGCCGGGTTCTGCGAACACAAGCGCGGCGCAGTCTTCGTCGAACGGCGATTCCTGGCAGCGGTCAACGATGCTTTGGACGATCTCGGCTTCGGCGTTCTGGCGTTCGCGATTGAGCGTATCGAGCTGTGACGCGAGTTGGCGGGCACGTTCGGCGTCCTCGGTGAGGAAGAGGTCGATTACGTCCATGGCGCTATCCATGCGGCCAGCCGCGTTGATCCGCGGCGCGATGCGAAAACCGACCTGATGAGTGGATGGGGGGACGCCATCGATCAAGCCGGACACGCCGATGAGCGCGCGCAGCCCGGGATTTTTCACTTCGCGAAGGCCATTTAGCCCTCGCCTAACGATCACGCGGTTTTCGCCGGTGAGCGGAACAATATCGGCGATGGTAGCGATCGCGACCATTTTCAAGAATGAATCGAGTAGACGCGCTTGCCGGTCCGGCGGCAAGTCGCTCGCAGCCAACACCGCCTGAATCAGCTTAAACGTGACACCCGCGCCGCAAAGGTTCTTCTCCGGATAGTCGCAATCCAGCCGGTTGGGATTCAGCACCGCAAGCGCCGGCGGCAGCTCCGCTTCGGGCAGATGATGATCGGTCACAATCACATCGATGCCTAGTTCGTTCGCCTGCCGGACAACTTCGGTGGCGCGAATACCGGTGTCCACGCTGACGATGAGCTTGACGCCTTTCGCGGCGGCCGCCTCGATCACTTCGGCCCGCATGCCGTACCCGTCGCGGAGCCTGTGCGGCACGTGAAATTCCGCCCGTGCATTCAGCAGATCGAGTGCCTTTTTCAGAATGACGATGGAAGTCGTTCCGTCGACATCGTAATCGCCATAGAGCAGAATTGGCTCCTGCCGTTCGATTGCCTGCCGCAGCCGTTCGACGGCAACAGCCATGCCGCGCATGAGCAGCGGATCGTGCAGCGATGAAAGCGAGGGATTCAGGAACCCAGACGCGCGATCTGAACTCGTGAATCCGCGATGCGCAAGAACGCGCGCGGCCAGCCGGCCGATGCCAATCTCCCGCTCAAGCGCGAGGACGATAGCGGGATCGGGCGCGGAACGAATCCATCGCGCGGGACGGCGCGTATAAGGAGCAGCGGAGGCGCTGGCCATCAATTGCGGGAAAAATAGCCCGGGATCGGGCCTTCTTCTTCGTCGTCCTCGAAGTCTTCGGATTCGCCCACGGTTACGTCGGCGAAGATGTCTTCGAAGTCCTCATACCAGTCCGTTCGCGCCTGGTAGACGTAAACGTGATTGACGTATTCAAAATAGAGCTGTAGCTCGCAGGAGAAGCCTTCATACTTCTGCAGATCGCGGAGCCGAAGCTCGTAGCTGCGCTTGTCGTCGCGGCCGAGATCGGATTCCTCCAGCCGCTCCAGCGTCTCGTCAATCCCATCCTGTGAAAAGACGTGCTCGTAGAACACAATCAGCTTGACGCCCGCTTTATTGGCGGCATCCAGAAAGCCGTGAAAATCGGGGCTGCGCTTACTGTCCCAGTAGATAAGGTTGATGCCTTCGGCCGATCCATCGCTGTGGAAGACGGCGAAATCCTCCCGCTGCAGATGAGCCAATATCTCGGCTTTCAAAGATTCCAGATCAACCCTCATTCGCTTCACACTAGCAGATTCACGCGGACGCTTATAAACGCGCGGGCGCCAATCTCTGCCTCATTGAAAACTTCGAACGCCAAAGCCCTTTGCCGCGGAGAAGACGCCCAACTCGGTGCAATCCAAGATGACAAAGACTCCGGTTGCCTGCACTGAACCGTGACCGTTCGGGAGCGGACGTTTTCAAAAGAGCACCCGTCCTCAGCCAGAGCGATCTCAAATTCCATCGCGTTTTCCTGTAAGCATCCTTACTCGGATATGTAAATCAAACGCGCAATTAGTACCGAAAAACCGCCCAAACTGTAAGGATAAATCCGCTAAAGCCCTCAAGTTCTCGCCAAATTGTTACGATTTTAGCAACGTATTCGATTTCCGGGTGGAAATCAGGAGGTGGGTATCCGTTCCGTTTGGCGTATCCGCACTGCGCTGTTGCGCGCCGTGCTGGGCTTCTCTTTCGTATTCGCATGCCGGGGTCAGTCCATGCCGTCCCGCATGTTGACCGGCAAATCGAGACAAGCTGTCCGTAGCCGGCTGCAGCAGCCGCCGAGCCAGCGAACGGAGCTAGGCCGCGCGCCAACGTTCCATATTGGAAGAATCACCGATGCGGAACGCCATAAGCCGGTTCCCAGTCCATCGGTGATCCGCGTGGGAGTGAATCGCGCTTTAGCGTCAACCTCGCTGGCGGACGGCCAGTGGCAGACGGCTTCCGACGGGAGTCCGGTTTGGCGCCTCGATATCCAGTCTGAGGGAGCACTCGGCATCCGGCTCCATTTCCTGAACTTCTCGGTTGGCTCCGGACAGGTATGGCTACACGACACGGGATCGCCTGCCCGGCAGATTTTTGGACCGTATACGGACCGGGGCCGCAACAACGATGGCAGCTTCTGGACCGAGGCAATTTTCTCCGACACCGTTGAAGTTGAATACCAGCCGGCTTCCGGATTTTCCAGCGAAGGCCACCCGCCGTTCGGAATTTCCGAATTGACGCACTTGTGGCAGTTGGGGCCGTATACGAGTGCCCTCCAGGGTGGATCCACCGGAGGAACTCAGCCCGAAGGAGGCATTATCAAAGCCACGGGATCTGTTCCAAATTTAAGTTGCTTCAAAGACATCGCGTGCGAGGCGACCGGCGCTCCTGATGATCTAGCGGCGCGCACGACCGCCTATCTAGAGTTCAATGGGGTGTCTTGCAGCGGGACACTGCTGAATGCCCCGAATGGGGAGCCTCTCATCCTCACGGCCGGTCATTGCATTAACAACGAGACGGACGCCAGGGCTGCGGTGGCGATCTTCAACTATCGCAGCGCACGGTGCTCACAGTTCGCAACCGATCTGATCAATGGCATAGAACTGGCTGACATGGCGCAATCGAACGGCGTGCATCTCCTGTCGTATTCGAACGAACCCTTCTTGACCACGCAGCCAAACGACGCGAGTTACAGTCCTGCGGAATCCGATCTCGACTATTCTCTTCTGCAACTCGACCAGTTTCCCGCTTTTGGAAATATCGTTCTGGCGGGCTACTCTGCCGAAGATCTTCCATTGGGCTATCCCCTTTGGTCCGTGAGCCATCCGCTCGGCCTGCCTCTCGCCGTCGCCTATGGATATAACTATTACTCGCTATTCCTGAATGCCTGGGGCGTTGCTTATCGCGGCGATGGACGAGTAGATCACGGATCGTCGGGCTCCGGTATTTTTGACATCAGCAACCGTTTGGTTGGAGTTCTGAGCACGGCTGAAGAACCGCCGGATCCGAACGGAACGTCTTGCGATGTTACGAACCAGCTTTATACGAATTACACCAAATTCGCTCCGATCTATGGCCAGATCAAGGATTTCCTGAACAAGCCTCTTCCGCAATTCTCGAATCTTCCCGTAAACGCTTCCGTGTTCCACGCATCCCCTAATCCCATCGATGTCGTCGACGGTTCCGGGTTCGGGCAAACGACTCTTTACGTCAACGCTCCAGCCGGCGTACGGTTCGTCGAAATTCATTTGGGATATCCCAATGGCCCGCTTCTTTCCTACACGAGTGCAGTTGCGGCTGTCCCGACGGGCAAATGGGTCACGGACGGGATGGTGTTCTATCTTCAGGATGTTTCGCAAGGGCAGTCGCGGACTCTCGATCACACTTTGGCGACGATAACAGCTAATTTTTCAAAAGTCTCATTCGAGGCCCGGCCAAGTTACGTTTTAGCCTCGGGAAGTCCTCCGCTAGGCCAGACAACGTTAGCCTGGAATGCTCCGAACGCGAGCCGTGTGGCAATCCGGATTGGTTCACCTACTGGTGCGCTGATGGCTCTGATGCCCTCGGCCGGGGAAGCCCCGACGGGCCGTTGGGTCACCGATGGAATGCCTTTCTACTTACTCGACGCCTCAAACGGATTGGATGGCGATCCGGTATTGGGAATGCTGACGGTCCAAGTCGGAGCCGACTCAGCCGCAACAGGCGCCACGCAAAGCGGATACATCTTCGCGTCACCCAACCCGATTCCGGTTCCCCTCGGCGAGATATACGGTACGACAACTCTCACCTGGAATTCCGGGAATGCCAGCATCGCCGAAGTCCACATTGGCTCGCCCGATGGGCCATTGTTTGCACGAACCAGGGGATCGTGGACTGCATCCACAGGCCAATGGGTGACGGACGGCATGGTGTTTTACCTGGAAGATGTTTCATCTGGGGTGCCATTTATGCTGGCGACCACAACGGTACACTTGGCCCACTAAAACTGGCCTGGGGCGCTTCACGCGGTCTGGAATTTGAAGAACGATGGTGACGCTACAGCGCCGCGTTTAGCGCTTCACACATGATGCTGCGCGGAGCCAATTCGCCGGTCCAGGTTTCGAATTGTTGCGCGGCTTGTTCCAAAAACATCTCATGCCCGCAGATCACGGTTGCGCCCTGCTCGCGGGCCTTGCGAATCAGCGCCGTTTCGCGCGGGTTGTACACCATGTCGAACACGACCTCGCCGGGAACTCGATCCGTGAACAGGCAGGCGTCCACGTTCGGATGCATCCCGATGGGCGTTGCGTTGACCAGCACGTCGTAGGTCTGTTTCGATGCCTGCGAGATGGGCAGCATTTCGGCGCCGACGGCCTTCGCCAGCATCTGCCCCCGTGCCAGATCGCGGCCTGTAATCGTCAGTTCCGCCCCCGCGTCTTTCAAACCGAAAGCCGCTGCTCGCGCCGCCCCGCCATAGCCCGCGAGCAACACTTTGGCGCGTGAAATTCGCAGATGCCGCTCAAGCGGCTTCAAAACGCCCGCGACATCGGTGTTTGCGCCGCGCCACTTCCCCGCCCTGCGCCACACTGTGTTGACGGCGCCAATGCGCCGCGCCAGCGGCTCGACGATATCCAGATAGCGCAGGATCTTCTGCTTGTGCGGAATAGTCACGCTGAAACCAGTCACCGGCAACTCCGACGCGAATTTGATCCAGTCGCCGAGTTGCGAAGACGATACCAGAAACGGAAGGTAGACTGCATCGATCCGCCGCGCGTGAAAAGCGCGGTTATGGATCTGAGGCGATTTCGAATGAGCAACCGGATCGGCGATCACTCCGTACACCCGGGAGTGCTTGCTCAACTTATCGGCGCGATAGAGACTGCGCATCGACTTGGCTGGAATCTGGCCGGGCGCCGTTCCCTCGCTCTCGATCGGAGCGGCATACGTATATAGACATCCCGCCGGCAGAGACAGCACTCTCGTCGATACGCCCGGCTCTCCCATTGCAAACGCGATCAGTGGAACCTCTCGTTTTGCACGAAAGAATTCACACATCCGCAGATTATCCCCGGGTTTGCGAGCGGTCGTCACGAGCTTATAGGCATCGGCGTCGATCCGGCTCAACCGCCGCCAGGGCGCCATCAGCGCCGGCGTGCTCTCGAAATTGTGATACGACACGATCAATGACGCAAGCTGCCGGAGTTCGGGCAAACGCTTCGCCAGCATTTCCGCGTGCTCCACTTCGAGATCCACCAATTCGGCGCCTGCCGAAGCGGCATCGCACAAAAGCGAAAACTGTTGATCGATGGAGCCCTTAAAGCCGCCGTGATTCACATGGTGCCGGCAGGTCGCCAGAAGGCGAACATCCGGATGACGGCGTTTCAGCCGCTCAATGATGGCCATGCCGGAACCCGGTTCGCGTAGATAATCGAGGCGAAATTCCAGGAAGGTGTTACCGTCGCGGTACTCCCGTTCCGCGGCTCGCAGCAATGTCTGAGCATCGGGGAATCCAAGCGCAATACAGATACGCGGCAGAGTTTTGAGAGATAACGGCATGAACGGAGGGCCCACCTGCAGGTCCACGAGCCGTAGACGCCGCAGGAGGAAAGAAAGTACAATTCTATCCCAGGCAAGCAGCAAAGGCGGCGTGCTTAGAGCAAATCGGGAACAGAGCCACGGTGCGTGACTGCGCGGGTTGCATGATTGTTCAAAAAACCCGCTTGCTGACGCAAGGCGGCTCTGTGTCGAGGCAATCTCTTCAAACGGAGCGGCCGCACGTTAACGAGAGAGTGCGCGCAATCTTCGGGATAAACCGGCGTGTGGTCGGGGATGAAAGAGCCTCACAAGAAAGGAGCAGCGACGGGTGTTCAAAATGTTACGCAAAGCCAGAAGCGCACGCTCACACCTGGAACTTCGATCGCGAATCCTGCGGGCCCGCCCTGGCGTTCGTCACGGCCTGACGCAGTTGCGGCTTACCTGCCTGAAACGGCGCGCGATCTCCCAACCTAAGGCGATTCCTAAGCTTATGTATATCTTGGGTGAAATCTATAAGCAATTGATTTGCAAGAGGATACAGATTGACCAGAGGAGCTTAAAGCTGCTATAAAAGATATGGGATCAAAGCAGTCCTACTTCTATGTTACGGCTCACGAAAAAGGCGGACTACAGTCTCATCGCGTTAAAGCATCTGGCGGCTAGTCGCCAGGAATCCGGGATCGCTGCGGTCAGCGCCAAGGAAGTGGCTGACAGTTACGGTATCCCGCTACCGCTGCTGTCGAAGATTCTCCAGACGTTGACGAAGAACGGGCTTCTTATTTCGGAGCACGGGACAAACGGAGGCTACCGATTGTCGCGCGATCCGAGGCAGATTTCGGCGCTTGAAGTGATCCGCGCAATTGACGGCCCCATTATCTTGACCGAGTGTTTCACCGAGCACAGCCACTGCGATCACAGTGACCGTTGTTCCGTGCGCCGGCCACTGCGTAGGATTCACGAAGGCATTCTGCGACTTCTTGGAAGTGTCACCATCCAAGACATGTTGCAGGATTCACAGGATGAATCTGTGCCGCCGGCTTCCCCATTGGTGGCGCTACAGCGCGCGGGGGCGGTAGAGACATTGACGGTGCGATGAAGGAAGCAAAAATGAAACTGCCCATTTACATGGATAACCACGCGACCACGCAAATGGACCCGCGCGTATTCGAGGCGATGAAGCCCTATTTCCTGGACATCTATGGCAACGCCGCCTCCCGCAATCACCGTTTCGGCTGGGAGGCCGAAGAAGCGGTAGAAAAAGCGCGCAAGCAAGTTGCCGACCTTATCGGCGCAACGACGAAAGAGATCGTATTCACGAGCGGCGCTACCGAATCGAATAACCTTGCGATCAAAGGCGTTGCCCAGATGTATGCCGAAAAGGGCAACCACATCATCACGCAAGTAACAGAGCACAAGGCAGTGCTCGACACATGCAAGCATCTCGAAAAAGAAGGCGTTCGCGTTACCTATCTGCCCGTCAAAAAGGACGGCCTGATCGATCTCGATCAACTGCGGGATGCGATTACGGATAAGACGATACTGATCAGCATCATGTACGCCAATAACGAAATTGGCATCGTACAGCCGGTTGAGGAAATTGGAAAAGTCGCGAAAGAGCGCGGCGTTCTATTCCACACCGACGGCGTGCAGGCCGTTGGCAAGATTCCGGTCAATGTGATTCACGATGGCATCGACCTGTTGTCGCTGAGCGGCCACAAATTTTATGGACCGAAAGGTGTCGGAGCGCTTTATGTCAGGCGTCGGAATCCGCGTGTCCAGGTAACGGCCCAGATAGACGGCGGCGGCCATGAGCGGGGCATGCGATCCGGAACGCTGAATGTGCCCGGCATCGTCGGCCTCGGCGCGGCAGCAGCCATCGCGAAAGAAGAAATGGCCGAAGAGTCGAAGCGATTGCGGCATTTGCGCGACAAACTGCAGGACAAGATTGTCAATAGCCTGGATGAGGTTTATGTCAATGGCACGATGGAACGCCATCTGCCTCATAGCCTGAATCTGAGCTTCGCGTATGTCGAAGGCGAAAGCCTTCTCATGGGTATCAACGATATCGCGGTATCGAGCGGCTCGGCCTGTACGTCGGCGACTCTGGAGCCAAGTTATGTCCTGAAGGCTCTTGGCGCGGGTGACGATCTGGCGCACTCGTCGATTCGCTTCGGATTGGGCCGGTTCAACACGGAAGAAGAAGTGGATTATGTTGCAGGTAAAGTGATCGATGTCGTCAGAAAGCTCCGCGAACTGTCTCCACTGTATGAGATGGCGAAAGAGGGCGTGGACCTATCGAAGATGCAGTGGACGGCCCACTAAAGAGTGTGCGGCCGGGAATGAACAGGAAATAAAACAGGGAGAAATGCATGGCTTATTCGGATAAGGTTCTCGACCACTACAATCACCCTCGCAACGTCGGTTCCATGGACAAGAGCGATCCCAACGTCGGCACCGGAATGGTGGGCGCGCCGGAGTGCGGCGACGTCATGAAACTGCAGGTGAAGGTGAATCCCGAAACAGGCGTCATTGAAGACGCCAAATTTAAGACGTTCGGCTGCGGTAGCGCCATTGCCAGTTCTTCTCTTGCGACCGAGTGGCTGCGCGGCAAAACTGTCGATGAGGCACTACAGATCAAGAATACGGATATTGTGAACGAATTGAGCCTGCCGCCCGTGAAGATTCACTGCTCGGTACTGGCGGAAGATGCAATCAAGGCGGCAATCTCCGATTACAAAGGGAAAACGGGGGCCGGCAAAACCGCCGAAACTGCAGCCGCTGTTTAGTGAGGTAATAATGGCCGAATTACAACAACTCGGCGGAACGGGACAGACTGTCCAGGAAACGCCGAAGCAGATTTACGTGACACCGAAAGCTGTCGAGAAGATCCGAGAGGCATTCGTAAAAGAAGGTGCTTCCGGGGGCTTACGGCTTGGTGTGCTGGGCGGCGGGTGTTCCGGATTGAGCTATCAATTCAAATTCGACGCGAAGCAACGCCCGACCGATCTTGTCTTCGAATTCGACGCCGTGAAGGTATTCGTAGACCCGAAAAGTATCCTGTTCCTGGATGGGATGACCTTGGACTGGAAAGACTCCATCATCCAATCTGGCTTCGTGTTTGAGAATCCGAACGCGAAAAAGAGTTGCGGCTGCGGGACATCTTTTTCCGTCTGAGATCTGGAACCTTCCAAACTGAGCCGGGAGCGTAAGCGACCCCAAGGCGAACCGCAGCGCGGTTCGCTTCAATCCGTTCGAGCTTCGCCGTAGATAGCTTATGCTCCCGGCTCAGTTTCGGTATTTGCATAAATCGAATTGGTTCACGAAGCCCCCATTGAATCCTGTCCAGCCATGCCCTCGCCGTCCAAAGACTATTTCGAATTTTTCGGATTGCAACGCCGGCTTGTCGTGGATGCGGAAGTGCTGCAGCGCCGCTTCTACGAGCTAAGCCGCCAGTGGCACCCCGACCGCTTCGGCAGGCGGCCCGTTGAGGAGCAGAACGAAGCACTGGAGGCGACGTCTGTTCTCAACGACGGTTACCGAACCCTGCGCGATCCGATGAAACGCGCAATGTACGTACTGGCACAGGAAGGCTTTCCGATTGGAGAGCAGCGATCTAAGAATGTGCCGCCCGAACTGCTCGAAGAAGTATTTGAGCTGAACATGATGCTTGAGGAAATTCGCTCTGGAGACGAATCGCAGCGGCACGAACTCGAGAGTGCCGGCAAACATTTTCTAGAGATGCGGGCCGAAATTGATGGACATCTCGAAGGCTTGTTTCAACGCTACGACGCCGCTGCTCCGGAAAGCGAATCGGCCAAACAGGCGCTTCAGGAAATCCGCAACGCGCTCAACAAGCGGCGCTATATCGAGAATCTGGTCCGCGACGTGGATCGCGCGCTCAATGCGGAGTTGAAGCCGGAGCAACGCGAACTATAGAAATCGAAGACATGTCCACTTTCCAAATTGATTTCGGAGAGCGCCGCAAAACGAGAGTCGTCGGTATCGATTTAGGCACGACTAATAGCTTGATCGCCCATATGGATTTAACCCATCCAACGATCGTCGAGGATGCGCAGGGCCGCAAAATTGTGCCCAGCATCGTGTCGCTCGATGAAAGCGGCGGGCTAGTTGCCGGCGAGACGGCTCGCGAGATGCTGATCACGCATCCGGAACAAACCGTGTATTCGGTGAAGCGGCTAATGGGCAGAGGTCTTGCTGATGTCCGGGACGAGCTAAAACTATTCCCGTTCCGCGTCGACGAAAACAGTGAATCGCTGATCCGGCTCAAACTGGGCGAGCGAACCTTCACGGCGCCGGAAATCTCCGCTGCGGTGCTGCGGCAGTTGAAGGAAAACGCGGAGATCGCCTTGGGCGAACAGGTCACCCAAGCGGTGATCACCGTTCCCGCTTATTTTAACGACGCCCAACGGCAAGCAACGAAAGACGCCGGGCGGTTGGCGGGATTGGAAGTGCTGAGGCTCGTGAATGAACCGACCGCCGCTTCGCTCGCCTATGGCCTGGATAAACGGAAAGACGGCGTAATTGCGGTTTATGATTTGGGCGGCGGCACGTTCGATATTTCCATTTTGCGTCTTCACGATGGCATTTTTGAAGTGCTGGCGACGAACGGCGATACACACCTCGGCGGCGACGATATTGACAATCTGTTGCTGAAGGTCGCGCTGGAAGATATCACTACCGAGTGGAGCGACGATCTCTCGACCGATTCGGAAGGCGTTCAGCGGCTGCGGCGCGCGGTGATCAAAGCGAAAGAAGAGCTTTCGTATGTCGCGCGAGCCACCATCGAATTGCACTACAAAAGCAAGAGCTACCAGCGCGTGCTCGACCGCGTAGTGTTCGACCGGTTGATCGGCCCTATCATCGAACGCACGCTCGAACCGTGCCGCGCGTCTCTGAAGGACGCCGGCATGATGCCAGAGCAGATCGATGAAGTCGTAATGGTTGGCGGTTCGACCCGCATCCCGCTGGTTCGTGCCGCGGTAGAGCGGCTGTTCAAATCCAAGCCGCACACCGAATTGAATCCCGATGAAGTCGTGGCTCTGGGCGCCGCGGTACAAGCAGGCATTCTGGCGGGCGACGTTGAAGATAAGCTCCTCCTGGACGTAACACCGTTGTCATTGGGCATCGAAACCATGGGGGGCGTAGTCTCGAAATTGATTCACCGGAATTCGACAATACCCGCGAGCGCGACCGAGAGTTTCACCACTGCCGTGGACGGACAGCGCAACGTACTCATTCACGTGTTGCAGGGCGAACGCGAACTTGTAAAGGACAACCGGAGCCTGGCGCGTTTCGATCTGAAAGATATCGATCCACTGCCGGCGGGGCTGGCCCGTATTGAAGTTCGCTTTCTAATTGACGCGAATGGTATTCTGCAGGTGGCGGCGCGCGACGCCCGGACGGGCAAGGAGCATAGCGTCGAAGTGAAACCGTCCTATGGCTTGACGGACGATCAGGTGGAAGCGATGATTCGCGAGTCGTTCGACAAAGCCGAGCAGGACATGCGGGAGCGCCAGGTGCGCGAGGCGCGCGTGGACGCGGATCACATCCTCGCGGCGACGGAAAAGGCTAAACGGAATCCGGCATGGCGGGAATTGAGCGCCGAAGAATGCGCGGCAGTGGATAACGCCATCCGCGACATTCAAAACATCTATCACTCCGGCGATCATGACCTAATCCGCCAGAAGATCGAAGCATTGAATCAAGTCACGATGAAACTCGCCGAGACTATGATGAATACTGCCGTCCGCGGCGCGCTGCGCGGCACGAAAATCGACTGATTGCCGGAATCCGACCAACAGGAGCAGACACATGCCGGGACTCACATGGGACCACATCGAAGATATCGCCCTCAGCCTCTACGAGAATCATCCCGACCTCGACCCACTGGCGGTCCGCTTTACCGATATGCACAAATGGATCACGGAACTGGCTAATTTTGGCGACGATGCGAATGCGTCCACTGAAGGCAAACTCGAAGCGATCCAAATGGCTTGGTACGAGGAGTGGAAGGACAATCAGTAAGCCAACTGTAGGGACGCCCCAATTACCGAGCGGAATGCGCCGCCGCCACTGTCCCGCCGTTAGGATAGACTCTCGGAGAGAGGATTCCAACCTTCATGAAAACGCGTCGTGGCTTTCTGGCGGCGGTGGGCGGCAGCGCTCCCATATTGCTGGGGATGACCAACAAATCGGGATCGGCCAACCCGATCCTCGGCTCCGGTGAGCATCAATACGAGTGTATTCACGACTGGGGCGTACTGCCACCAGAGATTAAGTACGGCAACACTCATGGTGTTTGTGAAGACGCCGAGGGACATATTTATGTGCATCACACTGTTAACGCCGCGAGCCAGTCGGACGACACGATGGTGGTCTTCGATCACAAAGGCAAATTTGTCCGGAGCTGGGGCAAAGAGTACAAGGGCGGCGCCCACGGACTGCTGATTCGCAAAGAAGGCAGCCAGCAATTCCTGTATCTCTGCGATATCAAAAACGATCGCGTTGTGAAGACAACGCTGACCGGCGAGCACGTCTGGAAGATCGGATATCCGAACGAGTCGCCCGCTTACCAGCCTGACTCGGACGGCAAAAAGAAGAAATATATTCCGACAAACCTGGCGGTTGCGCCGAACGGAGATATTTACGTCGGCGACGGATATGGATCGAGCTACATCAATCACTACAACAAGGACGGCAAATATCTGCGCACCTTCGGCGGTCTGGGGAGCGAACCAGGCCAGTTAAATTGCCCGCACGGTATTATTTGCGACACGCGCGGGACCGAGCCTATCCTGATGATCGCGGACCGCACGAATCATCGAATTCAAACCTTTTCGCTCGATGGTAAGCACCTGAGCTTCATTGGAGGAACCAACCTGCCGTGCTATTTCTGGTTCAATCGAAAAGGCGATATGACGGTGGTGCCTGATCTGGGCGCCCGCGTCACTCTTCTCGACCGCAATAATCAAGTTATCGAGCATTTGGGCGACGATTCCGAGGCAAACGATTGGAATAAGTTGCGGATAATGTCGCGCGATCACTTCCGTCCCGGCAAATTCGTTTGCCCGCACGGAGCATGCTTCGACCATCGCGGCAACATTTTCGTGGTTGAGTGGGTGGAAGTAGGACGCGTCACAAAGCTGCGGCGGGTGTAACGATCAACGCCGCTCTTGATGAACGGCGCTCAGGCGACAGCCTTCTTGCAGTATTGGTAGCACTTAAGAACTTCCTCTTGCGAAGTGCCCTCTCCCTTGTACTCATACTCAATGAAGGCCGGTATCGGATATTTCGTTTCTTTTAAGAGCATAAGCACCTGCTTGATCGGTGTGTCTCCTTCGCCCCATGGGACATTCGGGCCCTCATTCTTCTTCCGATCCTTCAGGTGCAGGAGAACAATATGCTGATGGTTTTTCTTTATATAATCGACCGCGTCGAAGTTGGCGGCAGTGAAATGGCCGATGTCCAGGTTAACTCTGTAATATTTTGACATCGCCAGAGCTTTCGCAAAGCTCTCCGGAGTCGCGAACTGATTCGGATCCGTCAGGTTGGAGTGGCCGTGCATGGCGACAATCATTTTGTGCTTCTCGGCGAACGGCACAACTCGCTGCGCCACCGGAAGAGTAGTGGATGCCGTGATAATGCCCACGCCGAGCGCCTTCGCCATCAAGAAACCACGGTCGATTTCCTCATCGGTAAAATGCTCGTTGAAGCTGAAATTGTACGCATAGAGATTGATGCCGTTATCGTTGAATTTCTTGCGAACGTCTTTAAAATAATCGAGCGGCACAGACAAACGCCACTTACGCAACTCTTCCTCACGGGCCGCGGCGGCGGCCTTCCGCTGCTCGGGACTCGGACGAACGCCTTTGGGCCGACGGAACGCCTGACCGCCCGCTTTTATCCCGCCCGCTTCGATGTGCGGAGAAAACAGCTCGCAATCGCCAAGACCATCGGCCACCATGGCTTTGATCGCTTCGTCGAGTGGAAGGTCGCGAAAACTGTAGGACTGTACGCCTAGCTGCACGCCGTCCACTTTCGAATTGATTGCTTTCCCGAGAGCCGCCGAAACAGGCAAGGCCGCGAGAGCCAATTTGCCGAAATCTCTTCTTGAATACGTCATTCAGACACCTTTCTCGTTCGTAACCGTGATCGTCTTCCGAAAAGAAGCGACTTTATAGAGCATACGCCAGTGTTGTAGACTTTATCGGAACAGGGGGTGTTGACATGCTCACTCGCAGGCAAGTGCTGCAAAGCGCGGCTGGCGCCGGTTTGGCTCTGAATGCAGCGGCGGCTCAGCGCGGGAACTCAAAGACGGTGGTGATTGCGGGCGGCGGCATCGCAGGAATGTGCTGCGCTTATGAATTGACACGCCGCGGTCACAACGTAACCGTTCTCGAGGCATCTGGACGGGTAGGCGGACACGTGAGAACGGTTCGCGACGATCTTCCCGACGGTTTGTACGTAGACGCCGGCGCCGAGCAGTTCACGAAGCCCGGATATGAGTTGTACTGGGGCTACGTTCGCGAATTCGATTTGCCTCATATTCACGACCTGCGGCGCGAGCACATGATGCGCTGGATCGGCAATCGCATGTATTCGGAGGAGGAACTGGCGACTCCGCGAATACTGAGCGGCTTCGGATTTAATCAGAAAGAAGTGGATTATCTGAAGCAGCATGCGTGGTGGGAACTGCCTCACCTATACCTGGACAAATACGCCGAGCGCTTTCGTGACGAATACAAACCGTTTGACGCGGGATTGAACGATCTGGACACTATCAGCACGCGTCAGTTGCTGCAGCGCGAGGGCGCATCCGGCGCTTGCCTGCGGTTCGCCGGCGGCTCCGGGTCTGCTCTGCACGATGTCTGGCACATGGGTATTCTGCGCAAGCGCGGCGTGCCGCTGTGGCCTACACAGGTCTACCGTCTGAAGGGCGGCAATAGTCTTCTACCGGAAACCTTTGCCAAGCGATTGGGCGATCGCGTGAAGCTGGGGTGCCCTGTTACGGGTATCCGGCATAGTCCGTCCGCCGTCACCGTCGACTACACTGAGTTCGGGCAAAAGCGGGAGATCTCCGGCGATTACCTGGTCTGCTGCATGTCAGCCGTCATGCTGAGACAACTCCCCATCACGCCTGCATTCAGCGAACGGAAAACGTGGGCGGTCGCCAATGTCCCGTATTACTCCGCGACCCGCCCCATTCTACAATCGCGAACGAAATTTTGGCGCGATCAGGGCGTGAGCATCAACGCGGAGTTCTATCAACCCACACTCGAACACGTCTGGTCGATGGCCGACGACGTAGATACGAAACACGGTCTGATTGTCGGGACGGCGCAGCCCGGCGTGTCGGCCGGGAAGGCCCTCGATACATTCCGGTCACACTACTCCGGCAAGGGGGACACAATCGAGCAGGCGAGAATCGTCGATTGGTCGCGCGATCCATGGCGCATGGCGTGCGAAACGACGAACTACAAACCGGGTGATCTGGCGCGCTTCTGGCCGGCCCTGATTGAGCCGGAAGGCAGAGTCCATTTTGCCGGGGCGTATTGCGACAACCTCAACTGGGGACAGGAGGCCGCCACTCGTTCCGCAAACAGGGTGGCGAAGGCAATTGACGCAGCGTGATGCTGAAATTACAGCTATCGAAACGGCGCTGGTTCGCGGCTACCTGCATCGACCCGAGCGTCCGACCGGCGATGGGCTTGTACTCACACACGGAGCTGGCGCAAATGCCGACTCGCCGCTGCTCAGAGCGGTAGCGGCCGCATTCGCGGAATCCGGAATCCAGGTCCTACGGTGCAATCTGCCTTTCCGGCAGAAGAGGCCATTTGGCCCGCCATCACCCGCAAATGCGGAGGAAGACCGTCGAGGGCTCCGTGCCGCCATACACGAAATTCGGGCAATCACTCCCGGCCGCGTATTTATGGGCGGCCACTCTTACGGCGGAAGGCAGGCGAGCATACTTGCCTCGGAAGAACCGGATCTTGCCGATGCGTTATTGTTGCTCTCCTACCCATTGCACCCTCCGAAGAAACCCGCAAATCTACGGACAGCGCACTTCGCCGCCCTTCGCACGCCTGCGCTATTCGCACACGGCACACGAGATCCGTTCGGCTCCATCGAGGAACTCTCGGCGGCTCTCGAACTGATCCCGGCGGCAACGCGAATCGTAACCATCGAATCCGGACATGATCTGCTGCACGGCAAATTCGACGTGTCCGGAGTCATTGTACAGCCGTTCCGCGATACGCTTTCCGCATGAGACTCTGGAGCGATCTTCCCCGCAACCGGCTACTTGCGGATGTTTCGCTGTGGTCGGCGGACTTGGCGAACCTCCAGGCGGAGATGGCGCGCGTCTCGGCGCTCGCCGATTCATTTCACCTCGACGTCGCGGATGCACACTTCATCCGGGGTCTGCTGTTTTTCCCGGACTTGGTGCGCGCTCTTCGGCCCCATACGAATAAGCCGTTCCACGTTCATTTAATGGCAGAAAATCCGGCGGAACTGATTCCCGATTTTGTCGATGCCGGCGCGGACTTGATTACAATTCACGCTGAGCTGGACGAGGAGAAAGCGGGAGCGGCTATCGAGACGATTCGCCGGGCTGGCATCGCGGCGGGCATCGCTCTCCGGCTCGACACTCCAGTGAGCGCAAGCGTTCGTTATCTCGCATCGATCGAGGCGCTTCTGCTGCTTGGAACCGAAGTTGGTGTAAAGGGACGCGATCTGCATCCAAATGCATGCGCGCGATTGACGGAGGCGTCGGAAGCGATTCAGGAACATGGTGGGCGCGTTCGCCTGGTTGCGGACGGCGCGATTCGGATACATACAGTACCGTTGCTGCGCCGTGCCGGCGCCGCCGTGATTGTTCCTGGCTCACTGGCGTTCCAATCCGAGGATATGGCAGCCACAGCGCAGTGGCTACACTCGTTGCCATAGCAAGCACGTCCGTATAGATGCTGAATGAAACGGCTCTGAAAATTGCAGCAGTAAGCTGGCAGTTATGAAGATCGCTTTCATTGGGCTCGGCAGAATGGGGTCCGGCATGGCGCGCAATCTGCTGCGCGCGGGCCATCAGGTTACGGTGTACAACCGCACACGGCAGAAATCCGAAGCTCTGGCGAAAGAAGGCGCCCATGTAGCGGATTCTCCGGCAGCCGCATGCCGGGACGCGGAAGCTGCGATCTCTATGCTCGCCGACGATCGTGCCGTTGAGGAGATGGTCTTCGGCGACAGCGGCATCGCGGCGGGTCTTGAATCGAATGCTGTCCACATGTCGAGCAGCACAATCAGCACGGCGTTCGCCCGGATGCTTGCAAGCGAGCATCGCCAGCGAGGCCAAGCTTATCTAAGCGCCCCTGTGTTTGGGCGGCCCGAAGCAGCCGAAGCAAAGAAACTGCTCGTCGTAAGCGCGGGCGACCCTCAGGCCCTTGACCGATGCCGCCCGCTGTTTGACGCAATAAGCCGCGCAAGCTTTGTTGCAGGAACGGAGCCGTGGCAGGCCAACGCCGTCAAGCTATGCGGTAATTTTATGATCGCGAGCATGATGGAAACGTTTGGCGAGGCCTTTGCCTTGCTGCGGAAGTCGAATGTCGATCCGCACTTCTTTTTGGAAGTGATAAATGCGCTGTTCGGCTCTCCGGTTTACGCGAATTACAGCGCCATAATCGCAAACGAAAACTTTCAGCCGGCTTCTTTCGGCTTAAAGCTGGGATTGAAAGATATCCGGCTGACGCTGCAGGCCGCGGAGGAATGCGCTGCTCCGATGCCGATCGCCAGCCTGCTTCGCGATCAGTTCCTTTCCGCCGTCGCGCACGGCCAGGAGGAAGCGGATTGGTCCAGCGTTGCGAAAGTCGCTGCCCGCAACGCCGGATTGTAGACTGGCTTCCAGCATCTTTAAAATTGATTTCTATTCGAATGGGGAGGATTGCCTTTGCGAACAGCGCTATTTACACGTGAGTACCCGCCGAATATATACGGCGGCGCAGGCGTTCATGTCGACTATTTGAGCCGCGAACTCGCGAAGAAGATCGAGGTAGAAGTACACTGCTGGGGCGATCAGCACTCCGATAACGGAAACCTTCACGTGCGCGGCGCCGAGCCCTGGAGCGAAATCACGAACGGCACGCAGGAGAAATTCAAAGGCGCGCTTGAAGCGTTCAGTCTGAATTTGACACAGATAAAGGCGCTCACCGGCGTCAACATTGTCCACACGCATACGTGGTACGTGTCGATGGCGGGTTATCTCGCCAAGAAGTTGTATGGCGTTCCGTTCGTCCTCACCACGCACAGCTTGGAGCCGTTGCGCGCCTGGAAATCGGAACAGCTTGGTAGCGGGTATGCCATGAGCTCCTGGATGGAGCGGACGGCCATTCTCGACGCCGACGGCGTAATTGCGGTATCCGAAGGAACCAGGCAAGACATCCTGCGCGTTTATCCGCTGCCGCCCGAACGGGTACACGTCATCTATAACGGCATTGACGTCACCGAATACCGGTACACGGAAGACACCAGCGCGCTGAAAGCGTATGGCGTGGACCCATCGATTCCGTATGTATTATTTGTCGGCCGCATCACGCGACAGAAGGGCGTGACGCACCTTGTCGACGCGATCCGTTACATGCCGCGCGACACTCAGGTGGTTCTGTGCGCGGGCGCACCGGACACACCGGAGATTGCAGCGGAAATGCGGGAGAAGGTTCAAAAGGCGCGCGAATTGAACGAGCGTGTAGTGTGGATCGAGAAGATGGTGACGAGAGCGGAAACGATCCAGCTTTACAGCCATTCGCGCGTATTCTGCTGCCCGTCGGTCTACGAGCCGTTCGGCATTATCAATCTGGAAGCAATGGCGTGCGGAGCCCCCGTCGTGGCAAGCGCCACCGGCGGAATCAAGGAAGTTGTGGTGAATGCAGAAACCGGATATCTCGTGCCTTACGAGCAGCATCCGGTGACCGGATTTCCGACACACCCGGACGACTTCGCGCGCGCCTTGGCCGCCCGGATTTCGGAGCTACTGGCCGACCCTGATAAATGCAAGCAGTTTGGCGAGGCGGGCCGGAAGAGGGCGGAAGAAAAATTCAGTTGGACGTCGATCGCCGACCAGACAATTCAACTGTACCGGGAATTGATTGCCGCTGGGAAACAAGCCGCACACTGATTCGCTCGGAAACGCGCGATCCGAGCCGCACGTTACTGCGCGGGTTGCGCGGCGCTACAGTGAAGGTGAGAATCACAGGATGCTCTACGACATACAGGCCACTCCGACCGCCGCTAATGCAGTCATTCTTTTGAACCCGCGCGATGCCGTGGCAATTGCGCGCATGCCACTTGCTCCCGGTCAGGTGTTCGAAGTTGAGTCTCAAACATTCACGGTTAATCAGTCCGTGCCCGCGGGGCACAAGGTAGCTATTCGGAGCGTCGCCGCGGGAGAGCCTGTCCATCGTTACGGTGAAGTGATCGGCTTCGCTACGGCGCCGATTTCCCCAGGCGATCACGTCCACACGCACAACCTCGCGTTTTCCGAAATCGATTGTCACAATGCGCGGCCGGAACCGATGGCGTCCCGCAGCGTACTGAACTCGACCGAAAGCTTCCACGGTTATCTCCGCAAAGATGGCCGCATCGGAACACGGAACTACATCGCGGTCGTGGCGGCAAGCAACTGCGCCGCGTACACCTCCGACTTAATTGCGCAAAGCTTCGATAAGCAGAGCCTGCCCCCTAACGTGGATGGAATCGTGGCCTTTCCGCATGGCGAAGGCTGCGGCATGGCGATTGGCCCGGATTCCCAACAACTGCAGCGCACCCTCGAGGGAGTGCTCGCTCACCCAAATGTATCCGCAGCCGTTATCCTCGGCCTCGGCTGTGAAGTAAATCAGATCAGCCACTATTTAGGCCGGGCCGAAGAGGGATACATTCCGCCCGAAGGACTCGCGGGTTTGACCTTGCAGGAATCGGGTGGAACTCGTTCCGCGGTGGAAGCGGCCCGCGCTCACATCAAGAGTTTCATCGACCGTGCCGCGTCGGAACGGCGGACAGAACAGCCCGCGTCCGCAATTACGCTCGGCCTGAATTGCGGCGGCTCGGACTCCTTCTCGGGCATTACAGCCAATCCCGCCCTAGGATATTGCTGCGACCTGCTCGTCGATCAAGGCGCAACCGTCGTACTGGCGGAGACAACCGAAATTTTCGGCGCCGAGCATCTACTACTGCGCCGCGCGCGAAACGAACAGGTGGCTGCCAAGTTGATCGGCTGCGTGGACGGATATAAGGCTTATTTGCGCCAGTTCGGCGGCAGCTTTAATGACAATCCTTCACCTGGCAACAAAGAAGGCGGCTTGACAAATATTCTCGAGAAATCGCTGGGGGCGGTGGCGAAAGCCGGAACCACGCCGTTGGAAGATGTGTTTGAGTACGCCGAGCGAATTTCCTCGAATGGTTTCGTATTCATGAACACTCCCGGTTATGATCCCGCGTCGCTAGCTGGATTGGCGGCAGGCGGGGTAAATCTCATCGCCTTCACGACGGGACGCGGCAGCGCGATCGGCTTCCCGACCATTCCTGTTCTAAAGATCGCGAGCAACTCCAATACGTACCGCCGTATGCGCGACAACATGGACATCAACGCCGGACGCATCACCGACGGCGAAGCCACTGTTGAACAAGTGGGCCGTGAGATGTTCGAAGCGTTGCTGCGCATCGCCTCCGGCGAACGCACTTGCGCGGAACGACTGGGCCACCATGAATTCGTACCGTGGAAAATTGGCCCAGTGCTTTAATTCGGCTCAAATCCCGGATCGCTTTCTCGTCCGAATCCTAACGTTGACGTAAAGCATCGTTGTTGATAAGCGTCAGTCCAGGAGCTATTTGTGTTTCATAAGCTAATCGGAACCAGGAACGAAGCGTATTTGACAATCCTGCGGCTCGTGTTGGGCGTGATCTTCTTCGCTCATGGCGCACAAAAAGTGTTCGGATGGTTCGGAGGAGCCGGGTTTACAGGCACAATGGGCTTCTTCACCCAGGGAATGCACATTCCCGCCCCGCTTGCCTTTCTCGCGATTATGGCGGAATTCCTCGGCGGCCTCGGGCTGATATTCGGCATCCTCACGCGTGTTGCCGCTTTCGGTGTATTCGTCAACATGATTGTGGCAGTTCTGATGGTGCATTCTCCAAACGGTCTGTTTATGAATTGGTCCGGCGCACAGAAGGGCGAAGGGATTGAGTACCATCTGCTTGTCCTCGCGATCACCGTGGTGCTGATGCTGCGTGGAGCCGGCGCTTGGTCGGTCGATCAAAGTCTCGGTCGGCGGCAGACGCCACAAGTTGGCGATGTGAAATTCGCTCGTTAGCTTCTCCCAATGTTGACACGGCAGCCGCGCGGCTAATCCGAGCGCCGTCAGTCCCGAGGCTTTGCGATGCCGGCATTATGAATGGCGATTCCCGAATACATGCCCGCCTGCGCGAAATTGGCGATCGTAAACGGTTTCCGCAAGTTCTCGTGGCTTCGCAGCAACAGCTGAGGAAGCAGCGTAATTCCGGTGATCCCCGCTTTTAGCGCAATTCCCCTCGTGCCAAACTTGCCGTCCGATCCGCGCAGCAGGCCATTGCTTTCGTATTTCCCCATCGATGTGACTGCATCCATCGTTGACGCCGTGACGAGAGCTGCGATGCTGATTCTCCAGAAGAGCTTCGCTTTGCGATCCGTTCTTTCGGACACTTGAGCAATTGTGATTTTATTTAGCGGACTCATAGAGGCGCCGTCCGCGGGGAGCAACAAGTTGCGGTCCTTCGCAAGAACTGGCCGGATAGCGGACGTAACCGCTGCGCCTCCGGACTGGACTGCGGTTTGCGCGGTCAGCACAAAACTGGCGCAAATAAAGATCAGAGTGGCGCTTCCTGAGCGCAAAATCGATGTCATGGATGCCTCGCGGCCGCCGTTGCGGCTCACAAGACGTATCGGAAGAGATGCGCCGTTTTTTTAGTTCGAACACTCCTGCGGTGGCAATTTCGGCAGAGATGGCCGGCGGCACGTGAGCTATCCCTGACCGCGGTCTTTCCAGAGCGGCCCACCGCGCCGGCCAAAGATACTCACGATAAAGCAAAGGAACGCGAAGAAAGCGAAGATTGCACTGGGATAAAGAGTCCAGCCGTGGCTGTAAGGCCACACCGGCAACACCGCGATCGCGATCAACAGCGAAATAATCGCAACGGTGAGCCAGCCCATAAGACCTCTGTTGGTTAGACAGATTTTGCGGCTCTCTATTTCGCGGGGTGGTGGCCCGTTGTTAACACGAGGCACATTCCCTAACAATGATTCGCCAATTCGTGCGGCAAGCGAGAACTTTATCGTCTACGCGAACTCGACTTCAAACTTCTTTGCCTCTGGCTCCATAAAACGAATCAGCTTTTCCGCTTCGCCGGAAAGGTCCGCTTTTACCGGCTTTGCAAGACGCGCAAACGGCGAGATCGTCAGCGTGGCGATATTCCTGGAGATCTTCGATCCCCACGTGCCTGCGACAAAGCCATCTACCAGAAACGTCGGGAGCACCTGCAAATTTTTGGTCACAATCCGCGGCCGATGCTCCGCCGGAACGATGCGGGAGCGGTCTGTGTGGGAAAGAATCAGGTTATCGAAGGCCGCAATAAATCGCGGCGGCGCCGGTGTATCTTCCTCTGGACGCCGAGCCTGCGGCAGGTCGAATAGTTCACGCTTGCGTTCGTCACGCAAGACCAGCAGCTTTGGACGTAGCGAGTCCAGTACCGGCTGCGCGCCTTGCAATCCGGACCAGGTTTTCACATCCGCCGCTGTCGCCGGTCCGAACGCTTCGAGATACCGGAGCACAAGCGATTCCGTCTGCTCTCGATTGGATAAAGGCTTGCCAATCCACGATTCGGCCAACCCAAAACTGGAATCGGCTCGGAAGCCCCACGTCGAATCGTCCGGTATCGTCACCAGCGGCAGAGATGTGCGGACGGCATAACCCATGGCCCGCTCATCGCCATTTGGAAACGA
This sequence comes from Bryobacterales bacterium KBS 96, assembly GCA_000381625.1. Taxonomy (GTDB): domain Bacteria; phylum Acidobacteriota; class Terriglobia; order Bryobacterales; family Bryobacteraceae; genus KBS-96. The sequence goes on along the minus strand of KB906767.1, from coordinate 176,861 downwards.
CTCCACCAGACTACGGCGAATTTCGGCGAAGGCGCCGGGGCGGCGAGCCAACGTTTCGCGGGCCGCCGCAACAATCGCATCGAGATCCAAGTCCTTGGCGCGATCCCGCAGCACGGACGTCGTCCCAAGACTGAGCATCGGTTGTAGCGCCGGACGGAACGCAACGTAGTCTTTCGCGCTCATCAGGTGGAGCGTAGCTCGCATCAGCGTCGCGCGAACGACTTTCCGGGAAGTAAGCAGTTTCAGCAGTTCCTCACGCCGGAAAGCGTCGAGCCGGGACCACAACCCGACAAACGGCGGCCGTGCCTGCTGCGCCTGCAAGCCCACCAGCCGTTCCACCACACCAAGCGCCGGCCGTTTTTCCCGCGCAAGCAACATCTGCCGGGCCAGCAGGGCTCGATTTAACCCCTTCGTAGTAATGGCATGGTCCACTTGTAATCCGTCATTCTATAAAACATGATACAGACGAGGATGATAAGGGCATCGTCGCTATAGCTGGGCAACCTGCCTCTCTCGGAAACGGAATGGCGATCTCGCAGCCAGCGTACCCGAGCGATCAACGCCTCCCGCCGAAGTAGTTCAACTTCTCGATGACTCTGAGCATGACGTACGGAGGCTCCGAGCATGGATTACCTCGACACGGAGCCACCTTACGTGAGCGGGTTCGGACAATCATGCAACCCGCGGACTGACGTGCGGCAGCTCCGTTTGGAGTTTGCCTTCACTTACAGCAGCCTCACGTAGCAAGCGAGGTTTTTTCGATGCGGGCTTAATGCCGCGCTTACAGCGACAGCAGGTACTGAACCAGGTCGCTTTTTTCGTAGGGAGTCAATCCAAGGCTGAAGCAACTATCGTAATGATTCACGACATCTCCGAGCGTGGGGAAGCGCCCGTCGTGGTAGAAGCCGCCCTTCTGATGCGTAAACAGACCGCCCAGCGGAGCAGTGCGGTATTGATGATCCGGAGCGCGATCCGCCTGGAAAGAGTCGACGCACACATCCTGGGGCGTATGCATGTTCCACCCTGGTTCCGTCCAGGCCGGCTCGACATGGCAATTATTGCATTTTGCTTTGCCGCTGAAGAGCGCGTCGCCACGCTCGGCCGCTTCCGCATCGAAATCTTTCCCCGCTTTGGGCTTCGGCGCTTTCAACGAAAGCTGATACAGGTGCAGGGCCGGAAGTTTCTTTGTAATTCGATCTTCATCGGGGCTGATATGTGGGAGGTCTCCGAGTCCGTTCTCAGCCGCGATCGGGAACTGGTCGCGATTGTTCAGCCGCGGGTCGAAGAACCGGCCCTTCCCATGCATTTCCAGATTGGCGACGAACGCGTTCCAATACGGGATGGAACCCCAACCGGTCCAGGTATGCAGGTTGACGCCCGCCAGTCCGAAAGCGGGAGGAATCAGAGTCGCCGCTGATTTGCCGTCTGGGCGAAATCCCTTGCCGTCCAGGAATACTTCGGCATCGAATTTACCGGGACCCCACGCAAGCAGCACCTTCTTTAGCGTAGGGACGTCAACGTGCAATAAATTCGCAACCGGCTTCAAGTTGGGAGCAAGCGCAACGACGGCGCCTACGTTGAGATCGCGATTTGCCCAACCGTCGAGCCGGCGCCCGATCCCCGGCGCCAACGAATTATCGACTGTTGAATGGCACAACGCGCATTGAATTCCAATCGAGCGAAGGCCGCCCGACTCATTGAAGAATCCAGTGAGTCCGACTACAGAACGAAAACGCAGCAACGCCAACGTCACCGCAGGGTCGTTTAGATTCACTTGCCCTGCTTCGATCTGTTCGCGAACGCCGCGTGGCAGCGCATCCACATCCACCTTGAGGCCAGCCGTCAAAGCAGCCAGGGGGCTCAAGCCCGGACCGACACCGCCCAGTTTCGCTCCTTCGACAGCCTTGTGGAGTTCTAGCGTGCCTCCCCAAAAGTCCTCGTCCCCGAAGGTATCGAAGCGAAATGTCTGTCGTCCTTCCGCGATCATCCTTTCGGCGTGCTTCGCCGGCGAGGCTGCGCCCTGATGACTGTCCCGATCGAAATCGTCATCGGCATGGACGGCGCGGCCCGGCTGTATCGCAACAATGCAGCATCCGAGCGCGATGGCGCCTAGCGTGAGTGCCATTGGTCGCTTTGACATGTATCTCTCCTTCGCCTCGTACTGAGAAGGGGCGAGGGCATCCGTGACAACCGGCTTGTAAAGAATTTGTAAATTCGGCCTGTCACGCCGGTGTGGGCCACACGTGCGAACAATGCGCCTGCTTACTGGCCGTGAAAAGACCGTTTAAGCGCAACCACTCGCTGGCGCTCCTGCTCGGTAATGCGCTGCAAATATCAAATATTGCTAACTGAGCCGCGACGGCTACGGAGCGGACTTCTGGATCTTTTCACAAATCCTTACACAATGCGGCTCCGTGTCAAGGTAAGCCGAACCGTAGCAAATGAACGGATCGCATGCCCGAAGGTGATGAAAATTGAACTCGGCGGTCGAGGCATACCTCGACCCCTACAACAAACAACGAATTCGTGTAGGGGCCGGCGATGCCGCGGCCCGTGCGATTCTGGAGTTTTCGAAAGAGAGAGCCGCCGCACGCCAGAATCTATTCGGCATCTAGCGCCTCTTAGCGGAGTGGGTCTCGAACTGCCGGCACGTGAAGCACACCGCTACGGCAGCGAAATCGAAAAGCCGCGCCGCATGACCTCCGACGCACATGCGCTCGGCGTTGCGACATAAGAATGCATCATCCACTGCCGACTAACTAACTGGACTACAAGATACGGTTGTTATACGCCGCCGCGATGCGTTTGGGCGCGCTATGGCGCCACGATTTTTCGATCAATTCACGCAGTCCACGGGAAGAAATCTTGGATAGATCTACGCGCAGACCCATGAATATCGTCCCATTGCGCCAAATCTCCTCGTAAGCATCGGGGCGTTCAGCGGCTATAGCTTTTGCCTCCTTTTTCGGCGAGGCTAACCGTTATAGTCGCGCCACCCCTTTCCACGCCGAGGAAGCTTTTTCCCGCCACCTTGAAGGCGGCCATTCGGCGTGCTGCCTGTACTGGCGGCCCTTCCTCCACCTCCGGCAGGGTCATCGCAATGGCTCGAACCTCGTTGAGTCCGATCAATTTGAAGAAACTCCTCTCACTTCGGTTGATTGTACGCTGGCCAGGAACTGACGATACGTATCACTATGCACCGCGACTCCGGAGTGATGATCCGCAAAGTTTACGACCTTGTTTGCCGCCCTCATCTTTCGATATTGTTGAATGCTTCGATCTTTTCCGATGCTTTCGAGTCGCGGTTGATCATTGCCATCGCAACGGAGGGTCTCAATTCAGCCCGATGCGTTCTTTACGCTCCGGCACACCTTGCGGCCGGAAGAAAAGAATACCCGTAGCTTCCTTCTCGAAGCTGACCGCTCGACAATGCTCAAGAGAAGGAACGGTCAGGCAGCAGGCGCTTCAATGACAAAATCCGCAAATATGAGCACTACATCCGTGAGGGACGCCTTTTGCGGGACCTCTGAAAGGAAAGACGATAAAATACAAATCACTCAGTTTGACTGTTCTATTAGCGGCCTTCGCCGCATCGGCATTCGCCCAAAATCACACGTCTAGTGTCCTCAAGTGCGGCAAACCGGACACCTCGCAGTCCATCGAGGTTGGCGACCACGCCGGCCACATGTTGGTCATTGAGAAGGGCTCCTATACTGTGTCCACCGGAACGGGCCCCTTAGCTGGGCTGAAATCGACAAGCTATACCGGCGCCGATGCCGCTGATGTGATGGGCACGAAGTTTCAGGCGCGGGGCTACGGTGTATTAACGATGGAGAACGGCCATAAGGCATACATCCGTTTCCAAGACACAGGCAACGTAAATGAAAAACGGGCTTGTCTGCTGAAGGTACGTGGTTCTTCACAGGCGGTACCGGCAAGCTCAAAGGACTGAAAGGCAAAGGCACTTTTAAGAGTTCGGGTAATCCCGACGTTGCAACAGAAACCCAAACAGAAGGCGAGTACTCACTGCCTGAGCCGCACTTCACGTCTAAAAAAATAGCCGGGCATAGGCCCGACCCGACGCAAGTGGCGTCGGCCACTGTGCGTAAATCTTGATTTGTGCACACGCGGCGAAGCCTTGCAAACGCATGAGGCTCCTCTCCCGTATGACGGAAGGACTATTGCCGATACCATGACGCTTGGCCGGCACGCGGGATCACCGGCCTCTCATTCGTGACATGAGACGCCAGTAATCAATCGGACGACAGTAGAGCTTAACGAATTCGGTGGAAGTAATAGACCGTCGCCTCGCGTTCTCTTACCGAGAGTGGTTGCAGAAACGCCGGCAAGTGCTTAAATTGATACGGAAGAGCCTCGGCTCCGTTCCTCACTCCTCAAGGGCGATCCCCTCAGCACAACGGATGGGCTTACACACATGGGTCTTTCCCGGCGTGCGCGACGGAGGCGACCAGTTCCGGCGCATGACGCACAGTCCGGCAACGGGATCAATGGGCTCTTATACGTCACATGAGACGCCTCTGATCGGACGAAAGCGGAGATCTTCCCCTAGCCGGCTGAGCGCGGCGAAGCATGTGGACGGCGAGGGGAGGAGCTTGACGGATTCGGTGAGGGGAGTAAAGTTCACACGTACTCAAACGAATCCAATGCACTTCCGAAAGATACAATCAAACAAGGAGGAACCGATGGCTGAATACCGCTACACGGTGCTTTTTGAACCTGTGCCGGAAGGTGGGTATCACGTGACCGTTCCCGCCCTGCCGGAGATCTGCACCTTTGGCGAAACCCTCGAAGAAGCCCGCGAGATGGCCGCCGATGCGATCAAATGTGTGCTTGAAAGCATGCAGGAAGATCACGAACAAATTCCGCCCGATGTTCAACCCGCCCGCGAAACTTTAGCGGTCACTCTCGTCTAGCGCTTAATGCCACGTCTTCCAACCCTGACCTCTAAGGAAGTTCTGCGGGCGCTCGAGCGCGGCGGTTTTTATATTCATCATCAGTCTGGAAGTCACGCCAGGCTTTTTCATCGGAGCAGAAGCGATTTGCGCGTAACCATTCCTATTCACAACAAAGACCTGCCGATCAAAACGCTCAGGAGTATCATCCGCCAGGCTGGCCTTTCTGTCGAGGAATTTCTCAAGCTCTTATAAAAGCTGCTGAATGGTTGGAGATCACAATTTGTGATATCCCAATCCAGACTGCGATGATGATGTTCTGAAAGCGATGTTCGCGCAAGTGCCCGCAGGCCATCGGCAATCTATACAGCTAACCTTTAGCGCGCCCTTCAAGAGCCTTTAGAATGTGGTGGCCAGGGACGGAATCGGTCTACCTATGCGCGTTGAGAGCGCTCAACTTATTGATTCTGCGTAAAGGCATAATGGCTAAATCGGTCAGTTTGGGGTGGTCTTTCTACAAATCTTCGACAAAAACTCTCGGAGAGGTCGGACAAACCCGCGCCGCCACCAATTCCCTCCGCATCGGGCGCACTCCCAGAAGCACACGTCCGCTCTCGGGACGCAACCGAACAGCCGGCAGCGGAGCTTCATACGGGCCTGCAGAAATGCAGATGCCCGATGGTGGCCGTCTCAATCACCGGGCCCCAGGCGGCCGGCGGCTCAGTCAGCGGACGGCTGAAATAGAACAAAGCGCCCTTCGTCGGGTCGCCGTCGAAGTGCCGCATGACCATATCGGCCGCCACATAACAGCGCCACCAGACCTCTGGCGCTTCGTGCTTGGTCGGCTCCATCAACTTCGCCCGGTTCGGATCGTCTGCGTTGAACGAACTGAACTGCCAGGGCCGCAGGATCACGCCGGTCCATCCGGTTCCATACCGCCCGCTCTCGACGCGATTTTTGACGACACACCCAACGGCATACTGAGCGTCGGGGATCTCGCCGCGTGCCTCGCCGAAGATGCACATCGCGAGCAGAACCGGCGGAGCCTGAATGTGGAATGGCAGCCGAGGATCCGGCAGTGGAGTGCTTTTGACGGTGATCATTCGCCCGCCATTGTGATTGAGAACAAATGCGTCGAGTGAGTCTCGACGATGGTTTTGGCTTCCGCCTGGATCGCTCGCTTTTGCGCTTCGGTGGCGCCGGTGAAGTCAATCGTCACCACGTGGCCGGCCTCTTTGTCCGTCCAGCGGATCGCGCGAATGCCGGGCTGTCCAATCAGACGCCCGGCGATCTCCTCAAACTTCCGGGTCCGGTCCATGATTCCCCTTCCCCACGCGGTCGAGGTTCGCCGCGACGAAATGAACGAGCCGATAGACGAATTGATAGACTCGCCCGCTGTCAGATGCAGGCGCGGGCATGGCGTAGCTCAGAGCGGAAAACGTCCATCCGGCGCCAGCGCTCATGACGATCAATTCCGACGCGCCAATCGAATGGCCGAAGAGAGTCACTGTCGTCCTCTACAGCGGAGCGATCTGATGGAGCTTGCTCAGGTCCATCGGCGCGCCTAATGCCTGCTGGTGAGCCATGGCGGCCGCCTGGACGATCGTTTCGAGAGCCAGGGCGATCTGTGCTCCCGCCGCCACATCGGGCGCCAGAGGGCCGGTGAGGGGCGCAACGAGCCCCGCGATGATCGAGCCTTCCTGGATGATCGCGAGGATATTATCGAGCGCGGTGTTGCCCGTTGGTGTGATCGGAGTCGGCATGTTATTTCACCCCCTGCATCGGCGCGGGCTGGGAGCTGGTAGAGAACGCCTGCGCGAGTTTGACGATCTGGTTTTCGAGGTCCGCAATCATCGCCTGAATCTGCACGATGGTCGTCGGGTCCGATAGGTTCTGGCCTTTGGCCGACTCAAACGTTGAGAAGGCTTCCTCTGCGGCGTTGTATGCCGCGATGGCCTGATTAATTTGCGTTTTGACCGAGACCTGGGGAAATTGGGCCGATTGCGCCTTGATTCCTTCGAGCGCCGTCTGCGCGGTGAAGAGATCGGCGTAGACTTGCTGCTCCACCGTCGCCGGCTGAGTCGGAGTGATTGTTGCCGGGTTATGGACGCAGGCCGAAAGCGCGAGAATAGTCGCGATCAGGAAGCCGATGGAAGCTCGTTGAAACATTTTGTGTCTCCTCTGTTCGCCAGAGCATAGCAGCGCCAAGTGTATTTGTGGAAGGGTTAGAAACGTGCTTACAATTCCGGCATGGCCGCATCGGAGGCTTCGGCAGCCGGAATACTGTCTACGCCTGAATGCAAGGTGTCAACGGGAGTTGACTGTCCATTGGGCGGGAAATCGCGCAACCTCGATCTGCTGCGGTCGTTTGCCGTTCTGGAAGTCCTGTTTGATCACTCATTTCGGCTCTTTGGAATCGCGACGTTTGGGATTGTCGGCAGGTCGGGCGTGTTGCTCTTCTTCATCCACACCGCCTTGGTGCTCATGCTGTCCTTGGAGCGTCGCCGCAATACCGCCTGGCAGTTCTACATCCAGAGATTCTTCCGGATTTATCCTCTGTGCCTCGCGACAATCGTGGCCTGCCTTATGCTTCGCATCCCGGCGCAACCATTGATGGGCCATCTCTCGTTCGAGTGGCATGGTTGGGCCTGGGTCGCTTCGAATGCGTTGCTTATTCAGAATCTCACCGGCTCGCCGTCGATGAGCGCGCCCCTCTGGAGCCTTCCGTTCGAAGTCCAAATGTATTTGTCGCTGCCATTCGTCTACATCGTCGCAAAAAGGCATCGGCCTTTGGCGAAGATAGCCGCGCTGTCGATTGCCGCGGCGCTTTTGATTTTTGCCTTGGCCGCGATGTTCCGATGCCCGCTTATGGAGATCGTTCTGTGGCCGGTCCCCTGCTTTTTGGCGGGCGTGATGGCGTTCATTCTGTTCCGCCGAATGCCGCGCGTTCTTCCGGTCGGCCTTCTCATTGCGCTCATTGTTGTATTCACGATGGCAAACATGTGGCGGTTCAAGGCCGATACCTACTGGATATCCTGCACGGCGGTTGGACTAGCGCTGCCGCTCTTCAAGGAACTACGGAATCCGTTTGCGGCGGCGGTCTTCAACCGAATCGCCAAATACTCTTACGGAATCTACCTCGGCCACATTCTGCTCATGTGGCTGTGCTTCCGGGCGATTCCCGGTGCTGTAGCTCTCCCGATCCGCTGCGCCCTTTTCGTTTTCCTGCTCGTCGCTGTTCCGGTAATCTCCTACAGGCTCATCGAAGAGCCGGGGATCCGGCGCGGGCGACGAATCGCCAGCCAATTCACGTGATGATGAAGCAGACGGGCTGCGCAACCGAGGCCGCCCCTCCTCCGTCAAAGAACAGTCCGTTCAGAACCGCATTCGCTCCGGCGGTCAATGTGAGATGCACTGTGATATGCCCCGAGCATGACCACACAAGATACACTGGCGTCGCATAAAAGCCGCTCACGCTCCTGCTGTCATAGATAAGATTGGTGGCTCCGTCCGCGACCGTAACCGTCTCGGCCCTGCCTCCATTGCTGCCGTCCCAAAAATAGATCGAGAAGGCATGGGAGCCGCCGGTGAAGACTAAATCGAGGGTCAGATCCCCGAACCATACAGCATTCACTCTGCTCGCGTGGTTGCTGGGCAGTTGGAGCGCCCGGGCATCTGTCGAAGCGGGATCAAACGTGAATTCCGCTTCGCCCGAAGGCGTGACGGTCACATAGGTCGGATAGGACGCCGGATTCGCTGACAGATCATCCGTGACCACGTTATATCCATCCGCGCCGTAAGCGCCTACCCAATCACCCTGCGTCGTATCGTCAGAAAGCACAAAGCTTGCTGACCCGCCGGCAGTAATCGGCGTCCCGGCCGGATCGAAGAAAAATCCGTTGAAGCGGCAAGGGTTAGATCCAGAAATAGGTAGAAATTTGAACTGAACGTGGCCGGAGACGTTGAATACGAGCCATCGTGGCGCCGAAAAATAATTGAGCACATCGAAGCTCGAAAGGACCGCCCCGCCATTGTCCATATCCAGGACCTGCACGCTCTGGTTGTTCTCGGAATCGCCGGCCCACATGTACAGGCTGACCTGCTTCGTGCCGCCCGTGATCGTGATATCAATGCTTGAGCCTGCGCTTGAGAAGAGAAGCGCCGCGGTGCGCACGGAGTGATTAGAGGCTTCCTGGAGAGCCCGGGTGTCCGTCGACGTGCTTCCGAAGGGGCCGCCCCACGTCCCGAGGGTGTAGCTGGCGTAACTGGGAATGCTGCTGGTGTCGCCCACGACATAGTAGCCATCTGAGCCGTAGACGCCGACCCAGCTTCCTTGGGTCGTCGTGTCCTGTGCGACAATTGCGGCGCTCCCCATTTATCGCGTTCCCGCCAGTGTGATCGTCACGTCCGAAAGCGTCGAATCTTGTGAGCTTGGAGCTGTGATTGTTAGGACGTCGGAGGCCGAGAATGCCTTGGCCGTTCCGCTCGTAGTCGTGAAGGTCGCAACGCCGGATGTAGAAATAACGAGACTTCCGATGCTTGTGCCGTTTTGCGCGATGTCGTAGGTGGCGCTCGCGGTGGGATTCGTCCCGCAATCCATGACGGAGCCGCTGAAGTTAGCCGGGAATGAAACAGTGCTTAGATTCGAAGGGATTTCGAGCTTGAGAACAACGGCGGAAGCATCGGGCTTGCCAACGAGATAGCTCAGCACTAAGAAAGGCTGGTCGCCTAACGCGATCGTGACCGTTCCGGTCCCCCCATCGGTGAGCGTAATATCGTCGCCAGCGGCTAGATTCAGCTTGCTCTGCGAGCCGTTATCAGTGCCGTCCGTTTGTAGTTCTATCGCGGTCGCAGTGCCGGGAGCCCACTCGGAGCCATTCCAAATGAGTCCCTGTCCGGTTGTCGCTCCGTCCCGATTGATGATCGAGGGATCGATCGCGGAGGATGCGCCGCTGACGGTGATAGATCCGGCATCGACCCAAACCGAAGGAACGCCCGCCGCATTGACGGAGCGGATCTGCACCGTGTACTCCGTGCCGTCCGTCACGCCATCGATATAAGCCTGAGTGACGGTCGGATCGACATTCGGGGCGCTGATCCACGGCGACAAAGGAGAAGACGTGAGATGGTACTGGATTTCGATGTGACCGCCCTGGAGCACATAGCCGTCCGCCGGCGCAACCCACTGAACGAGAATGCGACTCCGCGCGATGCCATCCGCCCCAATAATCGAGGTTGTATCGTCGCTCGTAAGCGTAACGGACGTTGGCGGTTTGGGATTCGCGGTGCTTGGCAGGCCCGACTGCTGAAATCCTTGCGGGGTCAGCTCTTCGGTGACATCCCATTCGTAGACCGATGGGTCGGTCTCTTGCACATCGACCTCACAGCCGAGGACCGTCAGGGTCCTGCCGCCATCCTGGACCGAATTCACGGCGAGTCGATGACTCGCGACTTCGAGGAGCTTGCTAGTCCAGCCGAGCAGCGGCAGCGTCATCGTCACGACGTCCAGCGCTGTCCCCCAGTAGGGCGACATGTTGAAGGTGAACGTCCCGGTTCCCTGCTGGCGCCTGCGCAGCAATTCTATTTTCGCGAGGCGTTGCGCGGTTGGTGACGAAATTGTAAATGGAAGCTGAATGTCGTACCAGCGCCGATCTCCACCATCCGCCGCCATATTCGCGTCACCTTCTGGATTCGCTGGTGAGGCACCCGCCCCGTAGCCGTGTAAGGTGTCCTGGGCGTAAGGCGGGAAATCGCTGATCTGCCAATCGTTCGTCGGGCTGATGTAGGTTCCCTTCACGCCGTTATAGAGATCGCGAATCGAGACCTTCTGACGCCACCGGAACGGACCGATCATTTGCGAGAGGGCCGGCAGACTATCGGCAATTCCCGTATCGCTCGTGTCGGGAGTGCTGGACCCGGAATCACCTACCAGGAAATTTGAGATCCGCAAAACGGGAGAATTGCCGAGCGAAGAAAAATGATGTCGCGTGATCGTGGCAAACGTGTCGAGGTCGCCGCCGAGAGCGTTATTTGGGTTGTCGACCGTGCCAGTGGAACTTGATATGGCTTCGGCCCGCGTGGGGCGAAGCCGAGCGGTTGTACCGTCCGCATAGGTGGCGTCGAAATAGCAGTCATAGACGCGAAGTTCGTCCGCCGGGTCGGCATCGCCGAGGAGGCTTCCGTCGAGTGCGAAGCTGACGGTCAGAGAGGCCGGCGGCCCCACGAGAGTAGCCGTATCCGTTCGCGATGTCCATGCGGAGGAATCAAGCACGATGGTCGCTCCGTCCCAGATGCTGTTCGGGTCGCCGACCGTGACCTCCGCCGCCGCCGCATATCCAGTACCGGGAATGTGGGTGGTGACGACGCTCATGGTTCCCGACGTGATCGACTTCCCGATCGCAAGCGAAGGCCCTCCGCCCGAAACGCTTCCCCACGCCGCCGGATGAATGACAAATTCTCCGGAGGAGTAGGTGATGCGTCCGCCGCACGAAGTCAGCATATTTTGCAGCACTTCGCCGCGCTTCATCGAGAGCGGGAAACTGCCGTTGAGCGTATAGCGTTTTTCGGTCGAGCCCGCCGCAAGATCCACATCCTCATCGCAGATGTTCGCGGCGGTGATGAGCTTGGCGTCCGGCACTTCGTCATCGGAGGCGCGGAAGCCCCACTTCTGATTTTTCAAATAATCCGCAATGCAGAGCGCCGAATTCTCTGTGTAGCCGGTGCTGCTGTCGCGCGGGTCCGCAATATCGTTTTTGCCGTGCAGCCGGAAGCTGATCTGGGGAAGACCGGCAGCGAAAACCTCATCGTTGTAATGCAGCCGGAGGAAGACCGCCGTGCAGCCGTTCAGCAGACAATCCGAGGTCCAAGGGTTATTGTCGACCGTGACGGTATCGCTGTCGCTGTCGTCATAGGGCGTCCCGTCTATCATGCCGGGGAAGGTTGCGGTCTGATTGCCGAGCAGGCTCTCCATGTGGACCTTGCCGCGGTAGTCCGGGAAGGTGGTCACGACTTGGCCGGAACTTGTCACATCGGCATCGAGGCCGCCGCAATTGTAGGTGAATGTCGTGCTGTTGACGAGCCCGATGTAGTATTTGCCGTTCAGCGACTCGTCGCCCGCAACGTTTTGGATCTGGACCAGATCACCATCCGCTATGTCGATGAAGGGCGACGACATCGTGACGGTTACGACGCCGTTGCTTCGGATGATCTCCGAGATATTTACCGTTTGCTGCGTCGGGCTGAAGCTGTTGCCATTCGCCCCGATGAGCACGCGCTGGTTATCGAAAAGGACCGCGTCAACGCTCTCGCAGGGATGGGTCGCGAGCACGAAGATCAGGTCGAGGTATTTGTCGCTGTCTCCCGATTCGTTGATGTAGACGATCGTGCCGCCGACTTTGCAGCGTCCGTAGCAAACAACTCGGGGCGCGATGGGATTGCGGGAGGCGGTGGCGAGTCCCTGCTGCGGCTGGCCCAGTAGCGTGCCGACGCCGCCGATCACCGTGCCCACGCCTGCCGCGATCAGCGCATTGCCAAGGAGCGCTCCGCCGCCGAGTGTCCCGATGTCGATCAGAATGCCGCCTGCGATCTCAGCCGCGCCGAGAATGATGGGTACGTATTTAGACATGGATCAAACGCGCCAGGCGCGAACGGCGAGGGCGATTGGAGCTACCTCAAACCCGCGCTTTGATGCGGCGAGGATTTCGCCGCGCAGTCCGACAATCGCGAGCGAGAAATCGCGAGGGCGCCGCAAGAGAATCAGGTCGCCGCGCCGGGCCCGGAGCGGAATAACCTCAGGCATGCCGTTTTCTTCGGTGATGCGCTCCGTCACGGCTTCAACGGATGCCCGCCCGGCATATTCCTCAATCGCGCGGTACGCTTCGCTGCGCGTGCTGTACTGACCGCGAAATGGCTCCGCAATATCGGTACCGGTGATGGCCTCAACCGCATCGCAGGCGAAGAGGCAGCAGTCGGAAGAGCCATACGAGAATTTGGTGAAGCGGCGAGATTCGAGGAAGCGGTGCAGTTCGGTCTGCCAGTTGGGTTTGCGGTAGAGCACGAACTTGACGAAAAGAGCAAATTGCCTGTTTAAAGGTTGTTTTGGCTGGAAGGTGTTCTCCCCCAATACACGGTCACTTCCTGAATTCCATTCACAAAATCAAACCCGCGATCCAGCGGATAATCGCGCTTCTGATCTTCCGCCGTGTACCTTCGCTCCACTGACGTATTCATGTCGAGCAGCCGGCTCTCGCAGGCGATTGAGATCGTGGCCGTATCGCCGCCGACGTCAATCGTTGGCTGATCCATGCGGCCCCGGAAGGCAATCACCGGATTCGCGATGATTGCGAGCGAAGCGTCAAACAGCGCCAGCCAAACGGTCGCGGCTAGCCCGACCTGAAACTCCGTCATAATGCCGGTGAGCAGATCGAGATTGATGCCGCTCATCGAGAGCGTGATGCCGCGCGCTTCGACAGTTGATCCCTCTTCGACTGTTGAGACGGAGCCGAGCGTGCCCACACCCGTCCAGGTGATGCCGTTCCACGTCAGATCACCCTTGCCGCTCCAAACGTTCAGCGGGCCCGATGTGAAGTTCGCCTCGACCAGGAAGGCCGGGCGAATCATGCCGCTCTCGATGGCGGCGATGAATGCGGAAGTGGCGTCAGAACGTGGCATTAGATCGCTTCCCGAATCTCAAACTGAAACCCGTACCGAATCCCATCAGTGATGGACCATTTCGACGCATTATTTTTCAGGCGCCAGTAAGTTCCTGCGACTTGGCCGCTCGGAACCAAGCCCGCGAAGGTCGTATTCGCAAGCACAAACACGCAAGCTTGCCCCTTGCACGCAAGAAAGAACGCGACCCAATCTGCCGCGTCCGTAGCGCTCATCGGCGGGAGGGTTACCGACGCCTCCATATACGATGCCTGCCAGTCCTGGATCTGCTGTTGCCCGGTGAACGGGCTCATGACAGCCCCGACAATGCTATTGGACGTAAATTCAACCGATTTGGGCGCCGGCGAACTCGGCATCGTAACGATGGTCCAACCTAAATAAGTCGCCATGATTTACCGCTGCGGCTGCCGCCTTGTGCGCTCCGCTGAGGTCTGAACTGAAGTGATGATCGCGGACTGATGGACCGAGGCGAGAGCGGCCCGCGTGCGCTGCTCGACGAGAGCCGCGTCTGTTCCGCGTGCGTCGATCGTGTAATTGACGATTTGCATTGGTTGCCGGCTGCTCTTGTCCGGAGCGCTCGCAAACGACGCGAAGGCTTCCGCCCCGCGCTCGCCCACAACGTACGCCATTCCGGGATCGACATTGCCGCCGGAGGCGCGAAAGCTGAGCTTGTGATTCGGGATGATCGTGCCGGGCCGGTCAGGGATGAATAGCTCCGGCCCCTTTTCGCCTACGAGACTGACTTTGCCGACGGGAGGCCTGCCGCCTTTCGCGAATGCTGGCCCATCGTAGCTGATCGTGCTGTCAACTTCTTCGCCGCCGCCATCGTCTCCGCTGCCTCCCGAGCCTCCTCCACTCATCGAATTGGCAAGGAATGCGGTGAATAGTTTTAGACCGGCCTCGCCAATCTCGCCCCAAACGCTCGGCTTTGGCCGCGCGCCGTTATAGAGCGTGGTCATGGATGGCTGATCGCTCGGCTTTGGCGCTGGAGTGCGGATGATTAGACCGGATGGATCGCGCGTGAGTACGTCGCCAGACTGCGCGCCCGGGGCGCCACTGGCGCCCGAAGAGGGGGAGGTTGTGCCGGTCGACGAACCGCTGCTGGAACTTGCAGATCCGCCCGACGAATCAGACTTACTTGAGTGACCGCTGAGGAGCGCCTCCAGCAGCTTCAGGCCAGCGCTGGCAATCTCTCCGCCAATGCCGGGTAGTTTCGCCGCGCCGTTCCGGAGCGTGGTCAATGCCGCGGTTGATTTGGCCGGGGAGGGCCCTACGTCGCTATCGCCGCCGTTTTCTAACTGCGAGAGATCCGAGCTGGTGATCCCGAAATCCGAAGTGTCCTGCGCTCCGGAGCTGGACGCTACGCTCCACTGCGGGATGCCATTCGCTCCGGCCAACGTCACAAATAGCGCGGTCGCCGGCGTGTTGCCGTCGCGCTTCAACGTGTTATCGCCAGCGCCGAAGATTTTGCCGAGAGTCGCGATCACGCCTCCCGCTCCCTTTGCCTGCGCTTGCGGTGAGCCTGGGGCGTTTTGCCCCGCCGCTCCGAGCGTCCCTTGGATCTTTGCCGCGATCGTGTGCTCAAGCCCTTGCAGACCCATCTTCGAGATCTGCGCTCCGAGCGATTGCAGGAAGCTCGCCCAGTTCGTTTTTTGCCCGGTCATGAGCTTGCTCAGCTCATCATTGATGCCGCCGAATGCGGACCTGAACGCATCGTGAACCTGCTGCGCGGCAGATTCCGATTGCGTCGCCATCTCTCGGAAGAAAGCGACCATGCCGTCTTTGGCGGAGCCGACGGCGAGGGCCTGCTGGCTGAGGATCTGGGTGCGCTGCTCTTCGAGAGCCTTCAGTGAGATCTCAAGGTCGCGAGTGTCGCCGAACTTCGCCCGAAGCTGATCGACTGCGGCTATCTGCTCATTGACGGCTTCGAGCTGATCGCGATAACTCATCGCGGTCCGAAGAGCGTCGGCGGTGACCTGCTGTTGATGCTGGAGGGCGTCCAGGTTTCGGGTCTGCCCGATCTCCTGCGGGCTCGCGCCCTCGCGCTGCATCTGCTGGTATTTGAGATCAAGCTGCGCTTGCCGGTATTCTTCCGCGCCCTGGAGCTGCGCGGCGCTCAGCCGGCGCGTGGCGTCGATCTGCTGATTTATGTTCGCGAGACTAGCGGAGGATTGATTCGCTTTCTTTGCGTTGAAGAGATCAATTTCCGCCTTGATCTCCGCAGTAGTCGCACCCTGCGCGGCGAGCGCCCGTAGACGATATGCGAGCGTGACGGTATTAATTGCATCCGCGCCCAATCTTTGGACGGCCGCCAGACTTTTTTCGAGGTCGATCTGATCGTGGATTTTTAGTAGATTCTGGGTGAGTTGACTTGCCTTCTGCTTGTCGAAGTCTTCGCCGAATCCCGTTTCGAGCTTCTTGATATCCGGCTGATGGGTCTTCTTGAATTCCTCATCGTTGAACTTGCTACCAAGCGTCTCCATCAGCTTGGTTTGGATGAATGCCTCGCGCTGCGCTGCTGCTCCTTTGCCGATGGCGGCGGTCTGAATCTTAAGCGCTGCCACGCGGTTTTCTATGCTCGTGGTTGTCTGATCGAGCTTCGTTTTCCATTCGAGGTCAGCCTTCGAGAGCGCGAGAGTATCCTCGGCTGCGAGCACGTCGAGCTGCTGCCCGAGCGTGAGCGACTGATGATGTTTTGCGAGATCGTTATTGAGCTTAGCGATCGCTTCTTGCGCCGCGCCCCAGGATTTCGCCAGGGTTTCGGCTGTGTCGGTTTTGCCGACGGCAGCGAGCGAGGAATTGACGGCTTCGATCTGCGCCGAAAGCTCATGCATCTTGTCGGCGAAGGGGCGGGTAAGATCCGCGGCGGATTTACTCGCGTCGAGTTTTGCTTTCTTCTGTGTCAGATCCTGATTCGTTTGGGTGAGTCCGAATCGCGGCTCGATCTGGAGAAGCGCATCGAGACGCCGCTCAAGCTGCGTGACGTTATTTGTTTCGCTTTCCTGTAGCCCACGCGCGTTCGCCTGGATTGGGACGCCTGCAATGACCGCTACTGTCGGACCGCGCGGCTCCCCTATCGCAGCCTGTCGCGCCTTCGCGTCGTCGAGGGCCTTCTGTGCGTCTTTAATCTCCTGTTCGATGCGCGCCCGCCGCTGCTCAGTGCCCGCTCTCGAAATCGCCTCTCGCGCCGCCGGATCTTCCGTTGCCCGGGATTTCTGCGCGGTCTCAATGTCGATATTGACCAGATCGTTTTGAAGTTTTTTGTTCGCCTCGACGGTTGCCGTCGTGGGGGCCGTCAGCGTAAAGAAGCCCTTGAGCGAGCCGACCTGCTCCTGCTCCAGTAGCTTCTGCAGTTGATCGATATCGCGTCCGAGCGACTGCGCGAGCGAATCCGCGGCTTGCGTCGCCTCGTCTAGTGCGAGCTTCAGGCCATTTTGCGGCTTCCCCTCAAGCGTCGCGATCTCGTTTTCGAGCCTGTCGTTCGAAACACGAAGCTGATCGTTGCCCATTTGCAGGGTCTGATTCAGCCCGCCAAACTCCTGATTGATCCGCGCCGGAGCTTCCTGAAGCTTCTTGAATTCTTCGTAGAGGTTAGCGGCTCGACTGACAAGTTCTCCAAGCGCCCCGATAGTGGCCGCCGCGCCGATCAACGGGAATATCGATTGCAGCGCGCCGCCGAGCCCAAGCGTGCCGGTTAGGAATCGCTCGCTAGCCCTGATGGAGAGCTGACCCTCCGCCAATCGAACCGCGCCACTGGCAGCCGTCTGCATCGGCACGCCATGCGTGCCGGACGATCCGCCCGCCGATTCGCCTTGCGTGGCCTGTCTGCTGAGACTCGCAAACCTCCGGCTCTGGACCCCGATCATCCGATCCAGCACGCGCTGCCGCTTCTCCAGCGCCGCGACGTCGTAATTCGCTTCTTTCGCCTCATTCGAAAGCTGCGTTGCTAACTGGCGAACGCTGTCCGAAGCGTTTTTGTTCGCCGCGATCTTGTCGAGCGCCTGCGTGTACGTGTGGGCGCCGCGAGCGTTTTCCTGAAAGGCGAGCGAGAGTTTGTCGAGCGTGCCATCCGTGATTTGCCCGGTTGCACGCACCTTCGCGAGTTGCTCGTGTAATTTGTCGAGGCCGCTATCGCCACGAACGCGGAAATCAGCCGCTCCCGCGAGCGACTCTTTGACCATCTTCGCCTGTGTGCGGAGATCGTTCAGGGAGGTTCCGATGCTGAGCAAGCGGTCTTTGATCCTAGTGGCCGAGCCTGACGCTTTCTGCTCCGCTTGTAGCAGTTCTTGTGTGAACCCGGACATGTCCACGCCGAGCTCGACGTAAGCGCCGCCGACTTTTTGGTCCATCTACTTCCCCGCCTTTTCCGCGACTTGTGCTCGGATCACTTCAATCACCGCATCACGCGCGGCTTCCTTCGACGCATCGAAGCCGGGACGCATGAACGGATGCGCCGCGACGTGCCCGATCTCTTTCCGCTCGCTGGTCGGGCCATGCGATACCTGGCGATGGCCTAACTCGACCCATTTCGCCTTATAGCCTTCGCTGCCAAAGCCGACTTTGACCCGGCCGGAAGTGCCGCTCGGAGCTACTTCGGTCACCATGACTATGTGCTCCTTCAGCACGCCGCGATGAACTGGCGTGCGTTCGCCGATAGCTTCCATGAGCACCTTGCCGCCAGCTTCGAGGCCCTCCGTCATGATGCCTTTGGCGATGGCCGGCCCGAGCCGTTCGAGGCTCGCCTTCAACTCGCGAAGGCCCGTGATTTCGGTTGTTACTGCTGGCATCGATTACGCCTTCAAGGGCCATATCATGTTTGTATGGCCGAACTGATTCTCGACATGCAAGAGCCCCCAAAATTCGGGGCCGACAGGCTCACCGTTCTTAACGCTAACGGAAGCAAGATCGAGCTGAAAGGGCATCTGGTATGGGTTTCGACGTTTGGCAATAAGATATCGATTGAATTCATGGAGGCACCCCGGCCCGGAGACGAACCGGCCGCTTCCGCTCCTCTCGACCTATCGGTTTCTTAACTTGGTCTGCGCCATCAGGAAACAGCGGATATTTTGCGCGACCAGGTCCTTCGGCGGATTAGCCTTGCGCCGATG
The DNA here is from genome assembly GCA_000381625.1 of Bryobacterales bacterium KBS 96. Classification (GTDB taxonomy): domain Bacteria; phylum Acidobacteriota; class Terriglobia; order Bryobacterales; family Bryobacteraceae; genus KBS-96. The sequence continues at coordinate 158,170 of KB906767.1, read as the reverse complement.
ATAGGACGGCATGAAATCCGCCGGCGCTTTCGCCTGCTTCGGGTGGCAAAAGCTATAATTCACGACGCTCGCCGCGATGATACCCGCGAGAAGCTCGGCGTGCTCCCGCTGCCGCTCGATAAATTCCGAGTCCCTGTCAGCCAACACGCGAAGCTGCCTAGGGGTGAGCCGAAAAAACTGTTCAGAGGTAAGGCCGAGCCGGACCACCGCCGTACTCCAGCAGCGGTCCCACATCTGAGCGTTGGTCAGCCGTTCGCCGGGCTCGGCTCCGGCTCCGGAGGGTTTTCGTCGTCCGCCTCCGGCGTCGAATTGACCCAGGCATCGATCAGCGCGCCCTGAATCTTCGCCGTGTTTTTGTGTGTGATGAATCGGGTCAGCTTTTCCGGCTTTATGTCCGGATGCGCCTTGAGCATGCACGCGACGAGCATCGCCCGCATGCGCGTAACGCCCACGTGCGACCAGTCCACTCCGAAGAGCAGGCTCATGCCGGTCATCTCTTCCGCTTTTGCGATCGCGTCGAAATCGAAGGCGAGCTGATAAGTTGTGCCGCCCAATGTGAGCGGCACATAGCGGACGGTGGGATCAGCCGGCGTTCCGGCTACCGTGTCAGTCGGAACCGGCATTTATTAGCTCCCCGGCGTCCAGGTAATAACTCCAGAGACTTTCAGTTGCCCCTGGATCTTGACGATCTTGTCAACTTCAATCGGGGTCACGTTCCACTGCTCTATCAACGCCTTGAAGGTGGCGACGTCGCCAGAGACGGTTTGCGCCGAGGTTTTTGGCAGTTCGACCTTAAATGGGCGTATTTCGAGAGCGGCAAACGCCGTCTCCATTTCCACTTGGCCGGCGTCGCTGCCGATGCGGTTACCAGTGAACGCCCAATTGCCTGAATCAATCAGAGTGGGGAGGAACTCGCGAGCGCCGCTCTCGAAGTTCGTCGCATCGTCCGTTCCGGCTTGACGACCGGATTCATTGAGGCCGGAAAGTTCGCCGACTGCCGTGTAGCCGATGGGGCTCGCGGTGTCGCCGATGGATAATACAGTGCCAAGGCCGATGCCGGCCTGTGTGCCGTCGTAAGGCATGATTTGCTCCTAGTTGTGTTTGGAATTTAGGCCGGAGGGCCGGATCTACTGGTAAAACCAGATCACGTATTCGAGAGTCCGCCGGTAAGTGCGCGGCGCGTCATCAAAAAAGTCAATTACATTCGAGCGGAAGCAGCCCGCGACCATCGTCGCGTCCACATCCGCGAGCGTGCCCTTGAAGCCGCTCAGTACGTTGTCGATCGCTTGAGCGAGGTTAATCACTTCCGCCGCGCCACCGTAGCAGTCGATTTGCAGCCGACGCTGATTGACTGGCCGGAGCCCCTCGAACGCGTAGCGCGGCGTGTCCGAGGCCCACAGATACGACCAGGACGGCAGCGCCTGATCCTTCGGCAGCTCCGCGAGAAAGCCGCCGATGGGCGCGATCGCTTTGACCGCGCTGTCAGCGTTCACGAGCAAAGTAAGTCCGGACTCGATCATTGATTCGCGCTGAGGGCGACGCAATTCAGGACTAGCAAGATGTTGCGTTCGCCCGGATTCTCGATCGCCTGGATGATGTACGTTCCGTTATTGCCCTGCACCCGCATGCTCGGCAGAATCCCGGTCTGCCATCGAATCGTAATCGTCAAATAAAGCTGCGTCGTGTCCTGCCCGGCCCTGATCACATCCGTGCCGCGCACCGGATCGATCGCCGCCCACGTCGTGACGAACGGCGTCCACGTGACAATGGCGCCCGACGCATCCGTTCCAGCCGTCTGCTGAAGCAACGTAACCCGGTGGACCATCCGGCCCGGGTCAATGGACGGCCAAGGCGTCAACGCGCCCTCACGAGCGAGCCTTGCGATAAGCAGCTTGTCACGGAGAACGGATATTCGAATGCCACCGCTCTGCCAACCTCAAACGGAATCCGGCCGTTGTACCAGGCCGAAATCAGCAATTTCATGCCGTTTTTGATCAAATGCCCGTCGCCGGACCAGAACGCGGAATCAGCGGCGTAACCGGACGTGAAGCGAACCAGGATCGAGGACGATGGCCACGGAGTGAACGTTGGCCACGTTTTGTTGTATGGCGGCGCGAGAACGCCGGGCCCCTTGAAGCCGTCGACGATGTAATCCGTATTTTCCGTCATCGTCGTGATGGCGCCATTCGAATCTTTGTATTGGACGAGATCCACACTGTTCAGCGGCCCGCGCAGCTCCACGCGATATGACGGCCAGTAGTCATGATGTAGATCCCATTGCTTGACGACCAGGTCGCGGCCCTGGAGGATCTCGGCCTGCACGCGAGCGCCAATGATGAGCGACATGATTTCGTTGTCTTCGTCGCTATCCGCCGGCGAACGCTCCGGCACTTTGAGGTAGCTCTTCATTTCGCTGAGCGTCAACGGCTCAGTGAAGGATTGCGCGGGCGAAGACTCGGTGGGGTTGAGCGATCCATAAACGACAAGCGCGCCATAAAGGCCGAGATTGCCGTAGGTGCCATAAGGCCCAACCCCGCCGTAAGGAAACCAGCTACTCACCGCCAATCCTCCGGCCAGGTAACCATGTGCACCGGCACGTTAAATATCTGCGCGATTTCTTCGTTCGTGAGTTTTCGAGATTCCACAAAGCAAATATCGGCATTACTGCCGACGATATACGGATCCCTTAAATGAACCACCCCGCCGCATGCGAAAGACTTCTTTTTGAGGAGCGCGGCGGCGGCGATAGCCCCGATGAAGCCGCGCCTGGTGAGAGATTGAGCCTTCATGCGACCGCCCCTTTCGCCTCGCAAACTCCGAACAGATCCAGCCCCTTAAACCGCGCCACCCCGTGCTGCGCGTAAAGTTCGCGGCACATTTGCTCTTGCCAGGGCTCCGCGTCCGATTTCAAGCGTCCAAGTAAGTCTTGGTATGGCTCCCACCACGATTCCGGCGCCGTCGCGTATCGCCAAACTTGGTCGAATCGCGGATTGGCAGCCGGGTTGAAAGCCTGCGAATACATGCGATCGATTTCCGCGCGTGGCTTATTCGGCCAGCGCAGCGTTTCGACCATCTTGTAGGCCGCGTGCTTCGCAATCAGCCGCCGCTCGTTCAGCCCCCACAGATGCATCACGCCACCGTAGCCCTGCGGGACGGGTCGCCATTCGTTGAGCGCCGGTCCCATGGGCTCGCGATGATGGAAGCGGTCTCCGCACCATCCGAGGCGCGGATCGTCGGCAAAGACGACCGAAAACCAGCGATTCCCCCAAATGCCGTTCGCGTGATAGCGGCGGAGATCGCCGCGCAGGTTGTAACCGGGGAGTTGCAAAATGGATCCGCGCGGCATTGATTCGACCAATCCGCGCATGCGCACTACGAGATTGCCGGTCAGAATCTCATCCGCGTCGACGATGGCAATGTGTGTAGCCTGGGCGGCCCGAGCGATCCTCAGAAGATAGCCACGGTGCTGCATTTCGCGCCATTCGGAGTCTTCATTCAACGCAAGGTGAACTCGGCCGGGATGCTCATCGCTTATCTCGCGCATGATCGACGCGCTCTTATCTGAGCTGGCGTGGCACAGCATCACCAGCTCATCGCACCACTGGAGCGCCACGCGTGCCGAGAGGCCGAGAACCCAGTCCTCGTTACGGACCGGCATTAAAGCTATCAGCTTCACGCGAGCCCCCGATTCCGTAGCAGCAAATTCGCGTTCTCGGGCCACTCTGCGATCAGTTCCCAGTCAGGCAGTAGCTCCAGCAGCTCGTCGCGTGTCGCCTGGCCCTCGTACATCTCGATTCGGTCGCATTCAGTCAGCAGCCATCGCGTTCGCGCCAGAGTCTTCGCTCCGCCCGCGATCATGTTTCGTTCGGCACCCTGAATGTCGCACCAGATCAGATCGACCTGCTCGATTCCGTAGCGCTCCGCGATCCCGTCGAGCGTCATTGCGGCGACTTCGACCGCGCCGGTGAAGGAAATATCGGGAAAATGCTCCAGATGCTTGAGCGGCTTTCGAACGCTGCTGGATCCGTCGCCGCGCCCTTCCGCCAAATGCAGGATCACTTTACTGGCCCGGTTCCACACGGCGGCATACAGGATGTTCACCTGCCGCCGCCCGACGCGTCGCTCCAGGATTGGCACATTTCGCGGGTCGGCTTCGACCGCGACAAGCGTGATCGGCTTCGTGGCCGCGTCATAGAGCAAAACGGTGTCATTGCCGTGATGCGCCCCGAGCTCGAGCACGGTAACGCGCGGGCCCGGGGCGTTCGCGATGATCTCGGTTGCGTATTCGCGTTCGGTTTTCATGCGGATAAGGGCTCGTGGCCCGGGAACCCAAAGACTCGGCGCTGATTGAAGAGCGCCTGCGACTCAATCCAATGCTTGCGGCTGTTCCACTCCTGCATGTGCGGTGGGACCGCCGCGCCGTGATTCACGCCGTCGTTCTGCGTGCGGAAATAGTGCTTGTGCAGATGGATCAGATCTCGGCGCTGCCAGAGGACGCCGAGTTTGACTGCGACTTGCTGCAATTCCTCGTCGCCGAACATGTGAGCGTAGCCGTCGAACATCGGCCCCCTGCCCTGATACATCCGCGTGCGGAATTCGCGGCCGAGCCAGGGGGAGCCACAAATGCGATCAATCGACCCATCCGCCCAGCGGTCACCGGTCGGCTGCATCACGCCGAACGTGCCGCCGAAATGCTCTTTGCATTGGGCGCTGATAATATCAGCCGAATTTGCGAGATCGGGCAGTGTGTCGTCTCCTCCGGAAACGATCCAGCCGGCCTCGGGATCCTGCTGAAGCACCAGCCCCGCCAGCATGTTAATCGATTGGGCCCAGCCAAAATAGATCGGCGTCGGAATGTGAATATCTGCCTCGATTGGCTCGCCCTGGCGCAAAAGAGCGATCTTATAGCCCATCTCGCGCCATTTGGCGATGACGGGTTCGGCCTCGGAAGCTGGCCGCGCGGAAGGGATGGCAAACCAAACGCTCATAGGTCGACCGATATCGGCGCTTGGCCGGAGTCGTCCATTGACTTGAAGATGATCCTTCGCGCGATTCGCTTCGCTTCCTCTGGATTCGAGGAAAGCGCATCCGCTATCTTTTGGAACTGCTCCTGCGTGACATAGACCTCGGAGGTCATCGTTACCGCGTCATCCACTCGGCATTCGAGAGTGAATCCGATGCACATTTGCGGGATTATGCCGTCATCCAGGAGCTGTTTGACGACTGGGTTTCCGACCGATGCTGTTGGTCTGTGGCTCATAGCGCCTTCCAGTTAGTTCCCTTGTTTCTCGGACTCGTATTGCCCGGATGAATCGTGGCATACATCAGCTCGCCGGCGTCTTCCGTGACGAGCTGGCGCCGCCGCGCGGCATTCTCCACAAATGCGTTATCCTCGCCCACCTGCAGCGCCGGGAATCGATTCACTTGCCACCATTCCCGCCGGTAACAAAGCGAAGTTCCGAGGGCGTAATTTCGGGTTCCGTTATATTTCCACCATCGCGATCCGTCAGTGAACCGCATGCTGTGGAATCCAGCCACGGCTTGATTACCGTTTCCGCAAAGCGTTTCGATTTGGCGCGCCAGTCGTTCGGGTCCGGACCAGTCGTCATCGTCCCAATGGCAGATGATTTCGCCGGCGGCGCGCTCGCAACCGAAGTTGCGCTTCTCTCCGACGGGGCGTGATTCCGCAAGATGAATGAGCCGGATTCGTTCATGGCTTGGAACCAAATCCCTTACGTCCTCCCCGTCCGCGAGGATCAGCATCTCGGAGCGGCGGTAGGTTTGTTGTTGAAAACACTCGACGGCTTTGGGGAGCCACTGTCGGCGATTCCGCGTCAAGCACAGGCACGTCGCGAAACGGTTGCCGCGCGCTTACCTCGGGAGCCTCGGGAACGATTACCTTGGTTTCGTAGGCGACGCGTGGCGACGCGGCGATCCGCGCCACCTGTTTTCTGAGCAATTCCCCGGCGACGTCGTCGGGACAGTCGAACGTCTGACCGGGCGCTGCCAAGCCGTATACGCCGCGCAGTTGGCGATTAGCGATGAGTTTCATGAGAGAAGAAAAGGGGAGGGGCGAACGGATGTCCACCCCTCATAAATGGCCAACCAGACTAGGGCGACGTCGTGAACGTGCCGTTGACGAAGCTGGCAGCACGTTTGACGATCAAGGCGAGGCGCTTCTCGGCCCGAACCGCGACCATGTTCTTGACGAAATAGTCGCTGTGCTCAGTCGAGATTTCAACCGTCATCTCCATGCGATCGCGGATCTCGGCAGCCACGGCATTGCCGGAGCCAACCAGGAATGAACCGCTCGCGATAGAGGTTGTCGGCACAAGATCCAGACCGAAGATTTGCGGACGCGTAACGGGGATCTGCGGATCACCGAGGATATAGCGGCCGAAGCCATCTTTGGTCAGGCGGATGTCCCAGTAGTCATTGGGGTTCAGGATCACGAAAGTCGGGGCGATTTCCTTCGCTACAGTGATCTGCTGAATTGCGCGCCCGATCACATCGAGCTTGGTCCAGCCGGCCGCCGGCGAGAGCAGAGAGCCCGAGAAGTCACTCGACTGGGTGATCAGACCATTCAGATTCTCGCCAGTGCTGTCGCCAGAGAGAAGCTGCAGCTCTTCTTCGAGGTTCACGTAATACGGCAGAGCGCTGTTGAGATAGCCCGCCAGCTCGCCGAAATCCGCCAGGATCTGCTTTGTGGCTGGGATCCAGGTTGCAATGGTCCGGACCTTCTCCGATGCGCTGGTGAACGTGACGGCGTTTTCTGCCTTGTCGCTTGCTTCCACCTGCGGGGAGGCGATCTTTGGCGCTGCGTTGACTTTCACGAAGTCAACTACCTGCATGGCCGTGGGCCGCGCCGCTAATAGGTCGCGTACCGTGAGGGCCTGCCGCGCTTCCTGCGTGATCCCCGGAATGCGATCGATCTGGAGGACGCCGGTTGTGGCCGTTCCGACAGCGGCGCTCGTAATCGTCGTTTTGCGCTCGAAAAGCCGGGCCACTTCCGCGCCCTTCAGTTGGATGGAGGCTCGGCCGCTTCCATCTTTGACCATTCGGGCGATCGAGTCGTTCGCCTTCAGCGTCTCAATGAGACTCGGCTGATCGCCGTCTCCCGAGTGGCGCTCGGCCATCTTCTTGTCGATCGCGTCGACTTGCGTTTGCAGGCCCGTAAGAGAATTTTTTGTCTCTTCGAGCATGGTGCCGTATTTCTTCGTTTCCTCGGCAGCCTTTTCCTGCGACGCTTTGATCTGCGCTTGCAAAGCCGCAAGCTGCTTCAATAGTTCGTCCATTGGTTTACCTTTTGGGTTGAATTTCCAGGCTCGTTACGCCGCCTGAAATTGCGACTTGATAAAAGCCTCAAGCTGGCTGGCTGCTGAGTGGAAATCCGGCTCAGACTTATCGCCCGCGGCTTTCCCTTCGGGAGTGGCGTCTTCGCCGGCTTCCTCGGTGATAAGTGCGGACAGGGTGTTGATGACGCCTTCAACGGCTGCGCGGTCCGCGGCGCTATGCCGCCGGCCTGCTTTTGCCTCACGCTGCGCCTTCCATTCCTTCGTGTCCATGCCGTACAATTCGGCAAGCATGTCGAGGTATTGCGGAAGATACGCCATGTAAGCGTCGGAAAATTGCTGGATGATCGTTTCGCTCGCGCTCATCATTTCTTCGCGCGTCGCCTCCGACCAGATCACCGAGCAGAGAGCCTGCGACAAGGCGCAACGCATCTGGTAGCCGGCATCCTGCAGTTGGTTCTCCGTCAGCTCCTCATTGAAATCACCCTTGATGCCGCGAGCGCCCTTTACGCTCGTGATGAGCGCCATTTCGTTCATTGGGAACGTGACGACGGAACCCTCGTAGAGCTTAATTTCCTTGAGATGGCGGACTCCCGATACGACGGCATCCTTGACCGCCTCATAGCCTATCGAGAGTCCTTTCACGATGCGGGCCTTGAGCAGCGAATACGCTTTCTGCGCGGTCGGAAGCTCCATCAGGAGTTGTCCCTTTGCGAAGAGTCCTTCCGGCCGATCTTCGAGCGTGAGGCTGCCAATCGGCTCTTCCGCGTCATGCTGCCAGAGCATCGGAATTACATTCCCGCGTTCTTTTAGCGTCTTCGTGAATGCGCCAGGCTCGACGACATCGCGCCCGAGATCGACGTTGCCGTAGGGCGAGAGCAGGCCCTCGAAGCTGCCAGCCTCCGAAATCTCTTTGATTTCGAGTCTCATTCGTTTCGTCTTCATGCCGCCGCTGCCTCCTGCTGATTGCCGCCCACCTTCACGCGGGCCGTCTGCGCGGGCTGGGTCACATCGCGCAGGTTGAGTTGAATATAGTGATCGTCGCCGCTTTCGATCGGGTTTTGATCCTCAAGATTGCGGACTTCGTTGATGCTCGACACGCCATTCTGGAGCATTGTTGCGTAGCCCGTCATGCGAGATTGGAAATCACCCCTCAAGAGCGCGTTCACGTTGTGCTTGAAGAAATAGCCGGCGGCTTTCTCCTCTGGCGTCAGCACGCATCGCCAAAGCTCTTGCTCCCAACGGGTCAGCCATGCCATCAGCGTCCGCTGCACAAACTCCAGAGCAAGTTGCTCGATATTGCTGAATGTTGCGCGGCTGAGATCGCCCACCAGGTGCGGAGAAACCGAGAACCAACGGCAGATCTCCGGAATCGTGTACTGGCGCGATTCAACGAGCTGCGCATCGTGCGCATTAAGGCCGATCTGCTTATACGTCGTGCCGTTTTCCAGGATCGGCGCCCGGTGTGGCTCCGAATATGTTTTCTCCCAATCGGCGCGGAATTTGTCGAAATCTGCGTCAGTTTTAAACTTCTGCGCCATTTCGAGCAGATAGGGAATCCGCCCGCCGTTTGCATAGAACCGCGCGACATTGCGCTCCATCGCGATCGCGGTCCCGATAGACTGGCGAGCCATCGTAATGACCGAGTAGCCGCGAATGCCGTCCCAGCCGAGGCCGCGGAGATGCAGAATGTCGTGCGGCTTGCCGGGCTGGACCGTGTAGGTCTTATCAGCCTGCCCGATCTGCTTGATGACGTAGATGAGCCGCTTCTGCTCGCTTTTTTCGCGGTCGGGAAATACGAGTTGGGGCTGGATGCCGCGAAGCTCGATCGCGGTGCCGGTGCCGGATCGCCTGATGATATGAGCGAACGCGTTGCCCTGCAAGACGCAGTGGCCGGTTTCTGTCTCTGTGAAGCTCTGCGCGGTCGTCTCATCGTTGGGCGCATTTTTGAGCGCCGAGTACATCGGATGTTCGGTAGCTTCCCGCTTCGCGCCGTTCTTTTCCTGCATGAACACCGCTGGGATGAAGCCCACGGATTCGCTGATAATCCGGTTACAGGCCCATACGACGCTGTGATTGAGCGCCGTCTCCGTCGAGACTGGCTCTCCCGACCAGGCCGGAAAACCACCCGACATGATCGAGTAGATGCCGGGGTAACCGTTGCGCGCATACCAGCCGGCGTTAACGGCGTCGAACGAAACGCCGCCGGCTGCCTTCAGTTCGCGTCCAAGCGAAACAGGCTCGGAGTCGAAGCCGCTGAAGAAGCCCTTCACGGCCGATCGGAGTTCGGGGAAAAGCACTAACCGACGCTCCTGAGTCCGGAGTAGGACACGGTATTGCTCTCCGCAATCAGCGCGCGCGCCAGAGCGTTCGTCGTGGCCGAAATGCCGTCAATCCGCGAAGAATTGCGCGCCCTCTCCGGCTTCACAAACATGAGATTGTCGTTCGCTTCTTTCGCGGTGAGGCAGCTCGCGTTCCAGCGCAAAACGGGATGGCCGCCATGGCCGAGTTGCCCGGATGCGACCAGCGACAGAATCTTTTTCGATGGCTCGCTGAGCGTCGCGAAGCCTTGCCGGATCTCGACGCACCGGTAACCGTCTTCGACCATCGATACGGACATCTCACGCGAGTTCCAGGGATCAAAACAAATCTCTTCGAGGTCGAAAAGTCGCGCTCCCCACTCCAGGCGTGCGCGCATGTCGCGATAGTCGATCACATCGCCCTCGCATAATTCCAGAAAGCCCTGCTCCGCCCACTGACGGTACGGCATGCCGTCTTTCAGTTCTCTCGCGCGCAGGCCGGCCGCCGGCGTCCAGAAGAATGGCAACACGTCGAAGCCGTCGTCGCGCGGGAAGACAAAGGAGATCGCCGAAAGATCCGTGCTCATCGAGAGATCGACGCCCACCCAGCATTGCCGCTCGATGAAATGCGCGATGACGTCGTGAGGCAGCGGCCGCACAGCATCTTCGGGAGGTTTTGGCAGCAAACCCGCGGCGCTCCATTCGCTCCGGCAGGCATCCCACTTCGCCATGTCGATCGAGCGGCCTTCCTTCTGATCCCACATATTGAGGAAGTAGCGCTTGAACGAGGTCAGATCGCCCTCGGCCGATAGCGACGTGTACTTCTCGCGGATCTTTTCGATATCGAGGAAGCCGCCGTTCTCTTTCAGGCTCGGGTTCGCCTTGATCCAGGTCTTCTCATCGTGCGGATCGTCTTCGACCGCGGCGCCGTAAATCCGCCCGTAGAATTTCGGATCCGAAATGATGCCTTCCTGGATCTTGCGCGTCTTCTCATGCAAGCGCCAGGCGATCGGCGATTCGTTCTGCACGCCGGCGGTTGTGATCGCGATTGTCAACGTCTGCCGCCGCGTGATGCCGCCATTAGTGAGCACGTCCCAGTTCTCGAGCTGCTTGCGCGTCTTCCACCGGTGAACTTCGTCCGCAATGACGCAGGCCGGATTGACGCCGTCGCCCATGTCTCCGTCCGCCGCGATCGCCGCGTAGAAGGAGTCTGGATCGCCGCGCTTTGCGATGCGGTTCGTTCCCCGCATGATCTTCAGACGCTTCGAAAGGATCTTGCTTTGTGAGACCATTGCGCACGCCGCGCGGTAAACGTTCATCGCCTGCCGTGTGGCCGCTGCGGCGCCGTACACCTGGCAGCCGCGATCCTTCGCGAACATCAGTACGAGCAGCGCTAGGCCGGCGGCCCATTCCGTCTTCCCCGATTTTTTCGGAACTTCCTCGTAAACGGTCTCGATCAGCCGGCTTCCCGACTCGGTGAGTTGGCCGAAGATCTGCGAAGTTGCTTCTTCTTCCCAGGGCGCGAGAATGAACGGCTTGCCGTACCATTCGTCGACCGTATGCTTCAGGATCAGTTCGAAGAAGTTGCATGCGGCGTCGGCGTGTTGCTGCGAAAACGGCACATCAGTTTACGGTGGGGCGCGGTGCGCGCGGAGCTGTCAAAAGCGTCATCAGGTCCGATTCCCCGCCCTCGGGCTTCTCGATCGCCAGGCGCGTCCGGCTGACCGGCGAAAGCCCGAACTCGGAGCAAAAGGCTTGCACCTGGCGCCAGGCGGCGCGGCTAATCGCGACCGCAGGATGGACTCGGCGCTTCAGCACGACAATCACGTCCTTGACGATCTTGCATTCCTCGATGACGAGGCCCTGTTTCTCGATGAGCAGATCCGCCTGGACCGCGCGGGCGTAGCCGACGCAAGCGCCCTCGAGCATCTGGGCGTCGGGGCGTGAATCCAGATCCATCAGCTCGAGTTCGCGAGTCCAAAAGTTCCAGCACGCTCGCGCACGGCCGCGGAGATGGCGAGGACAGGCTGGCAGGCCACGGGCGGCTTGCGGCTCGGCGTCGAGCTTCGCGGCGATCTTTCGTTTGCCGCGCTGGCGCGGATCGCCCTCGCTAATCTGTCGCTTGGTCGGTTTTGGCTTTCGGCCCCTCATGATTTTGAATTAATTTCGCCGATTTTAAAGTTAGGGTGCGCAACGGTCACGGACAACAGGGCTCCAGAGATTTGACCCGCCCTCCCCGCCTCGTAACGTCGCGTTAACATCGCCCCTGTTCGCGCATCGTTTTGCGGCTATGGCACTGTTTGCAAAGACTTTGCAGGTTTGCCCAATCCAATCGCTCGCCGCCGCGGGACATGGGCACGATGTGATCGACCTCGGCCGCTGCCGTGACGTCGCCCTTGCGCTCGCACTCCGCGCACAGCGGATCTGTAGCGAGCTTGAGCAGTCGCAGCTTGCGCCAGGTCGCATCATATCCGCGCTCTGCCGTCTTCCGCCTGGCTTGCGCCGCCGGCGTGATCCTGTGTCTGTTGGGGAGCTGCGGCATCACGAACTGCTCAGCCGGCTACGGCACCACTCAATGCTCGGTGGCAGCGATGCCGCGCTGGTTGTGCGATGACAGGCTTGCCAGGCGGGGGGCCTGCTCATTAGCCGAATCGCGCGCACGCGACGCTTGGACCCGCACCACTCATATTCGCTACCGAGCGTGAGGCGCAATGCTTGGCCCGCGGTGATCCTGACTATCTTGCCGTCGAGCAAAAGCTTGACTTCGGGATGCTCCGGGGCGCGGAGTATCCGATGCAATTCAGATTGATTTGGGGACACGTATGGATTGCGGGCGTATGGCCGCCCGAAGCCGATTACCACCATTTGCCCGTGGGGCGCGGGTTTGGGCGCATGATAGCAGCGCCAAGTGTCACAGGACAAATGCCCGCAAAAATAATTTGCGCGAGCTGCGTTTTTCTCTTGCACATTACGCGCAATGTGCTAATCTATAGATGCAAGCCGACGAGGCGAGCAGAAAGAGGAAACCGAAATGACAGCGATCACAGGCAATACGTACCCGGTAAAAGATCAGATTAAGGCCATGGGTGGCCGCTGGGACGCTGATCGCAAGGTCTGGATGGTGGATGACAAGATGGCTGCCGAGGCCCAATGGCTCGTCAACCATGAAGCGGTGAGGGCAAAGAAGCCGCACTATGCGACATGCCGGCATTGCGGATGCGCATCGAATGGGAATTATTACTGCACGGACTGCCGCATCGCGAATTATGGCGGCTAGCTAGGAACCCAAAGAAGGAAGGAACGCGAATGACGAACGAAATTACATACCGGGCGGAAATCGGAATAAACGGCGATCCCATTGTGGTCGCAGAGTGTGGAGATGCGGCCGCTGTATATGATGTGCAGACGGCATCGTACAGCTTTGACGGGGACGACGACCAATGCCCTATCGAGGCCGATGGATGCTGGCCGACTCCCCCGGAGGACGTGATTGAGAAAGCCCGTGTTTTGGCGGTCTAATGACCAGCTATAAGCCCGCCTGGGATCTCCGCACAATCCCGGACACTGAATTCCACTCCGAGGCGGCGCGTCGTCGGGGAGCGAATAGCCCGCGCCGCGCGAAGGTGTTGCGCCCATGCCCGAAGTGCGGATCGATGCTCGGCGCTCGCGAGCTGCGAGCGCATGTGCCGCGATGTGAGGGCGCGCGTAGCTAGCGGCACCCGGGAGCGGCGCATTATGGCGTCGGTTGCCTGTCCGCGCTGCAACGCGAAAATAAACGAACTATGTCGCGTTGATGTCCTCTCGACTATCAAGTCTCCGCGCAGGCCGATCCTGCATCAGGAACGCCGCGAGGCGTGGCAGCAGTGGAAGCGGCAGCGCGAAAAGGCTGACCAGCCCTAGCGCCGCTGCGGCAATTCCCCGATTTTCCCTCGCGCCAATTGCCTCGCCCGACAAACTCTGATCCGCGCGGCAGTCAGCGTGCATCCCCAGGCGGCCGCCAATTCAGCGAGCGAATTCTGCTCCAAGTAGAACTGTCGCAAGGTGCGCCGAACAGGCGCCGGGATCGCGCGCATGATGCTGGCCGCGTCAATGGGTGTCGTATCCAGTCGCGGGCCGGGCAGCCAGCGGGGAAGCTCCACCGTCGCGGCGGCTTTGCTCCTCAAGTAGGTGCGGTGGATATTGAGCGCGATCGAGTTGACCCAGGGCAGCAGCAGCTCGGGATCGTGGAGCTGCTCACGCCGTTCCCATCCGCGGGTCCAGCCATCCTGGGCCGCATCTACTGCCGCATCGTAAGAGACGCCGCGGTGACATAGGAATTTGACCGTCACTCGAAACGCGCGGGAATAGGCTGCCGCGAAATCCTCATCCGTCATCGCTTGTGCGGGGGGCTCATCGGCTGGGTCGCGGCTTCCCAGTATTCTTCCTTCGTCTTCAGGTCGTCGCATTCTTTTTGCAACGCCTGGATGGCGAACTGCATGCCAGTGATTGCGTCGTGACTCTCGCCGTTTTGCTTGTTGATCGTCACAGTCAACACCTTGATGTCATTGCGCATGTCGCGCACGTCGCTGCTGAGCTGATCCACGCTGGCGCTTTTGCCGCCAAACGAGAACGCGAGGCCTAACAAGAATGCGAGCAGGCACGCGACCGAGCCTACTCCCAAGGTTTGCTTATTGAGCATCACCGACCCGTTTTTGCTGGCGTCTTCGTCCGGCACTTGCGCGCAGCGTATCAGCGCCAAGTGGGAGTGAGCAATGGGACGGAGGTTTGCGCCTCAAATGAGGGAGAAAAACGGGAAGTTACTTCAAGGCAGGGCAGGCAGAATGAACTTCACGCAGATCCAATCCCGGCAGCAAAAACGTGTATGTTTGGCTCTCCGAGTAGGAGTGAAGTCTCAGTCGGAGCTTTGCCTTACCGCCTGATAGCAATGTGCGGACGGTCTGCTCGTCGGCCTGCACGAGTCCCTTGGATCCGCTGAGAAGCCGCCACTCGGAGCTGTATGGTTTCTCGTCGTCGAAGCGGGCGAACACGAGCTGGCTGGGAGAGAATTCGCCCGACCGGTATTCGTCGTCCGCTAGCGAGATTTCGGTGTTGACGAGAACCGCGTTTTTCTTCTCTGAGCAAAGGATCGTCAGGTTAGCCTTCTCGCCGCTTTGCGAGATGCCGGCATTGACGAAGCCTATGATCTTTTGATCGGAGAGCGAATCCGTCTCTTGAGTGCGCCGCCAATTGCTCGCGGCCGCCAAATGCCCGGCCATGGCGAGCGAGCACAGCAATAGCAGCGTCAGTTTCAAAGAGCAAATCCTCCGATGTAGCCTTCGAGGGCTGCAAATTAAGCGCCATTTCGCTGGATTCACATAAAATCAGTCACTTAGGAGAAAAAGTACCGCCGTTCACGAGTAAACGGCGGTACACAGTGTGTAGTACGGTTTACGATTCGCGCCCCACCCCCGAGGCACGCGGCGCGCCGATCAAAGGCAAGATGGGGCGCCGAAAACCAATCGGCTATTTGCCGTAATTCCAGTTTCCTGGAATCACCTCTAGCCCATCTGGATCAAATTGAACGGGACCCGGCTCAATCGTGGCTCCCCGGCTCAGCATTTCCGCGATCGCAAGGGCCTCGCGCTCGATAATTTGGCCGGCTATCCTGTGCCTCATTCGAAGCGAGCTTAGCTCTTTCAATCGAGATTGGGTAATTCTAGCCGTTTGGGGCATCGCAAAAATCATTGCTTTGCCATGGACATTGCTCACGTAAAACTCCTGAGTGCGAGTACGGGGTACGAGCAATTGTGTCACGACGGCCACAAAATTGTCAGCCCATTTTTTTTCCCACGCTCCGATTTGAGTTTATTTTGGAGGCCTTCGCATCCGGATAGCCGATCTGCGCCAGCAGGACCCCGCGCGCCACTGAGCCCGGCCCGTGTCGAGCTAAATAATCGATCACGAAGGTGAGCACTTCGTCAGTGGGCCCCTCATGGGCACTGACCGCCTGCCCTTTGGTCAGCCATGACTCAAGCGCCTGTTGGTACGCCTCCTCGATGGTGATGCCCTTCTTTGCTGCCAGGCTTTTCACCTCCTGATGGAGGGCTTTCTCTAGCGTGACTCCAATTTTTTTCTTAGCCATGTCAATTAGTTAGGAAGTTTCTTTTGGAACCTTCTTGCAATTCCTAGGAAAGTGTCTAAACTAGTTCCAGGTGATGAACTCATGGAACAAATGTTAACAGGAACTACGGAAGCCACGGAAGTTAAGGAACCGGTTGCCGAGAGGTCGCGCCAGCTCTCAACTTCCATTCCGGAGCCACTGCTAATAGATCTCAAAGTCTTGGCGGCGCGAAAAATTACGTCCCTGCAGTCGGAAGTGCAGGAGGCCCTGCGCTCACATGTCGAGCGAGAAGCGTCTAAGCTCTCTCCTTCTTCCCCACAGTAACTCAATTTTTCTCACATTCAGCCTGCGTAAAAAGCGATGCCGTCCCATTACGAACGTTACGAAGTAGATCCAGTAATCGACACCTATTCGCACTGCTGCAAGGGGAGTCCTATCGGTACGTGCGTACTGTGCGGCTTTACCGTTTGCGAGTTTCACGGTATTTACCTCGACAAATCGGGTGACCAGGTCGCGTGCTGCTCCTGCGAGGAAGCCCGGCTCGACGAACACCTGAACGACAACGATCTCGACGGCCCGCGAGCAACCATCGTGATCTCTCAACTGCAAATCATTGCGCTCGCGGAAATGGCGGGTGTCGCGTGAAAAGCCTGATTTATCTGGTGATCGCGGTGATGACGATCTTCTATTACTCGCAGATTTACGCCGGCGGCAATGGCTTCGTCTCCGAATTCTCGCGCGCGATTACGCAGGCGACGGGAGCGGCAAAGTGAGGCTCGACACGCTAATTCACGACGAGGATGTGCGCGCACCTTTGAAGCTGTACATATACGGTCGCGACGGATACCATCGCGGCGGTCAATGGTTTCGCCGCAAGGTCAAATATCCGGGCGAGGAAATCACGCTTGAAAGCGCCAAGCAGGACGCCGAGGCTGCAATCTCTCAGGGCCTCGAAGTGCGCATTACGAACGGCGGCGACAACTTGGTTTTCCATGCCGTCGACGGTCGCGTGATCTTTCCGGCATGCGGAGCCGCTGAGTTCTGGGAGAAAGCCGCACTATGAGCCGCGCCGCATGCACCGTTGGTCCCTACGCCCGCGAATCGAACGAGATCATTGCCCCCAACGGCGAAACGCTCGGGGTTGCCTACCAGATGGAATCGGCCGGCGAAGCCCCGCACCACTGCGAGGAAACACTCGCGAATGCCGCGCTGTTCACGGCCTCATGGCAAATGCTCGACGCGCTGAAAGCGGCGCAATCGCACGTCGAGTACAGCGAGCAAATCCTCGGGAGCGTGCCGTGGAGCAAGGAAACGAAAACCAAGATTGCGGCGGCGATTGAAGCCGCGGAGGACTACGAATGAGAGGCAAGCGCGTAAAGGCGCTTCGGCGGGAATTCATCGCCAGACATGGGAGTGGCCCGCGAGGCGCGCGGGTGCTGCAACGCGGAAGTCGAGAGACACGCAAGCCGGGATTCTTTCTTGACTGGGTTGTAGTGGGCGGCAACCAATTTCGACCGATCAAAAAACGATACTTACGGGAGCGCGCAAAGTAATGCTGACATTTGCTGTGATTTTTCTCGGACTCAGCGCATGGTGCACCGGCGCATTTTTATTCGGATGTTTCATGGGTGAGCTTCTCTCGAAGTGTTCCGCGCCAGCGACGGCAGACTCGGAGCCAGACCCGCTGATCGACATGAAGGAGGCCGCGTGACCGAGAAGCCGAAACGCGCAAGAGCCACGACGCCAAAACCACCGGCGGAGAAGGTGACGCTACGCGATCAGCTTGCAATGGCGGCTCTACAGGGTCCGCTTGCCGGCGAATCTCACTATCGCCGCGAGCAGCTCGTTAAGGACGCGTACGAATCTCACTATCGCCGCGAGCAGCTCGTTAAGGACGCGTACTTGATCGCGGATTTGATGCTCGTCGCGCGAGCCGCAGGCGGGGCCGCGTAATGGACCGCGACGCATTGAGGGATGCGCTGGCGATGGAATACATCCGTGGTTTTCTGGCGGAAGATATTCCGCTCCGCGCCGAATTCCGCGAAGTTACTCGCGATGCCTACGCGTTTGCAGATGCGGCTCTGGATGCTCGCGAAGCCGCGAAACGGAAAGAGGCCGCGTGATCTACACCGTTGGATTTTATCCGCGCGGCCAAGGCAACGCGCCGGCACACGTGATCAGTGTCGGCGAAGGCGAATACGAAGAGATCATGCGCGAGCTGATCAAACGCTTTCCGGCCGCGGACGACATTTACCTCGACGTGCGCACGGAAGGCGTGCGGGTGTATTTCGATCTGCCGCAAGCGGCGCGGGCGGCGTAGTGAATTTTTGAAAGGAAAGCATGCAGAAGATCAGCAACTCCCAACTGGCGGCGCAACTCAGGGCGCTGGCCGACATCTATGAGGCGAATCCGGATATTGCGCAACTTTACGATTTCCAGGTCGGAACCGAGCTTCTATTCTGCGGCGATCAGGCGCAGTTCGCGGCTACGGTGAAGGCATTTGGCCCCGGCGAGAAGCGGGACGAAAAGACGAACTACATGGAGGGAACTATTTCGTTCCGGCCGACGAACTTTCCGAGCCTTCAGGTCGTCGCCCACAAAGCTAAAGTTTGCGAACGCGTTGTCGTCGGCACGCGCGAAATACCGGAAGTTCGCATACCGGAGACGATAGTGCCGGCGCACACCGAAGAAATTATCGAATACCGCTGCAGACCGTTTCTGAAAGATTCCGCGCCCGTAGCCGCGGCTGCCGAAGTCGAGGTTTTTTGAGTGGCTACAGTCTCCAACACGCCGCTCCGCCAGATACCGGCTGCTGATTATCATGCGGCCTCAGGCCTTTCGCACTCCGGAATGAAGGACCTGGCGATTTCGCCGCTCCGCTACTGGTATCTGCACATCAACCCGGACCGTCCAGCGCCGGAAGAAACGCCGGAAATGCGGTTCGGCACGGCGCTGCATTGTGCGGTGCTCGAACCAAAAGAATTTCCGAACCGTTACGCCCGCGAGGTTTCGGCTGACGACATCGAGGGCTGCCTGCGAACGGCGGACGATCTTCGCGAGTGGCTCAGGTGCAAGTCGCTGCCGGTATCCGGCAGGACAAAGCAAGAGTTAGTCGATCGCGTACTCGGGAATGATCCAAACGCTCCAATTTTCGACGTGATCAAGGCCGGGCATGCGGCGCAAAACGCGGGGCGCATTATCTTGACCCGGGACGAGTGGGATCGCGTGCGCGGGGCGACTTACGCACTAGTGAATGACGAGCCGCGCGTTGCCGAGTTACTACAGCGCGGCACGGCGGAGGTCTCAGTATTCACGCAAGATCCAGAAACCGGCATAACGCTAAAGGCCCGCATGGATTGGGTCTCGGATGACTACACGCTAGACCTGAAGACATTCACGCAGAAGCGGGGTAGGTCCATCGACAAATCGGTGGCCGATGCCATCTACTACGAGGGCTATTATCGCCAATCGTATTTCTATACGCACCTGCGAACGCTTTCCGAATCGCGCAGGAAGCCGCCGAAGTTTATCTTCCCGTTCGTGGAATCAGAACCGCCATTCGAGGTTCGTATCCGTGAGTTGAAGCCGACCGCGCATGGCAACCCAAATCTGTACTGGGAGCGCGCGCGCATCGAGATCCAGGGCTTTATTTACACATATGCCGATTGCGTTGCGAAATTCGGAGACAAGCCCTGGAGGGAAGCGCGGAGTATTGACGCCCTTGCGGATGAGGAGATTCCTGCAATTGCGTACTGACGGAGCAAATTTATGGCATACGTGAAAGCAGTTCGAAGAGCAGTGCCGCTTATAACTTCAATCGCAGGGCCGTCTGGCTCCGGCAAGACGCTGGGTGCCTTATTGATGGCCGCTGGCCTCGCGGCTCCCGGTGGACGCGTGGCGATGATCGACACGGAGAACATGCGGGGCACCCTCTACGCAGATGATCCTTTGCTGATTAAGGCGCTCCCCGACGGGTTCGGCCATTATCCCCTTGATGCTCCATACAGCCCGGCTAGATATCTGGAAAAGATCAAGGAAGTCGAGCGCGACAACGTTTCGGTTTGCGTAATTGACTCATTTACTCACGAGTGGGAAGGGTTAGGCGGATGCGCCGAGATTGCGGAGACCAAGAAGCGGGGCGGAATGCCGAACTGGGCGCTCGCAAAACTAGAACACAAGAAGCTTCTAAATCACCTTCTTTCGACCAACATGCACTTGATTTTTTGCCTCCGCGCCCGTGACAAGGTAAAGATCGTAAAAGTCGGCGGGAAAGAAGAGATTATCCAAGTCGGCATACAGCCGGTAACCGAGAAGAATTTCGTTTTCGAAATGCTTCTATCGCTACAGGTTGACGAGAAGACGCACCAATCTTCACCAATCAAAGTACCTGCGATGCTGTCCAGCTTTTTCCCAACATCCGGGGTACTACTGAGCAAGGAGCACGGTCAGCGTATCCGTGAGTGGAACGAGGGCGGTCAGCAATCCGACCCTGCTGAACCGCTGCGCAAGCGAGCACGTTTCGCTGCAGAGAGTGGCGTGGCCGCCTATCAGGAGTTCTGGGGCGCGCTGACGGCCGCACAACGCAAAGCAATCGGCGAAACGCAACATGCCGACAACAAAGCAATCGCCGAAGAGGCTGACTTCCTTGCCGAGCAGGAACGCTTGAGTGTTGATGACGTCTCGGAGCCAGTTCCCGCTTAGCTTTAGCGATCCGGGGAGCGGCGCCGTCCGCTCTCCAATCTCTTGATAGGTGACCAAAAGACAGATGGAGAACATGCTTGACGAAATGATTAGCGAGGCGCGGCGCGAAGCCGAAAAATGGCGTGTTCGCCTGGAAGATCTGGAGTCTCGCAAGGGCGGCGGACGGTCCACATCCGCCGAGCTGGCGTTGACGGAGGCTATCCGTCAGGCCATCAACGAACGGCCGCGCACAAGCATCGAAGTCGCGGATCGCGTAGAACGGCTGGTGCCGGGTTCGGACCGCCGCGCCATCTCAACCATCATCGGGCAGCGCGTCAAGGCGGGCGAGATAGCGAAGACGAGCGACCTGAAGCTATACATCGTCCGGTCAGTCAGGCGGCCGGGATGACAGCACAAACGCAAGGATTACTCGTCGCGATCGGCCTGATCGCGCCCATTCTGATTGCGATATTGGCGAGCCCGAAAGCGTTGAAACGTCTCGGCGCATGGGCGATCGCGCGGGCCGTGGCGCTCGAAGATGCGCGGATGCACTACGCGATGACGCGGGAGACGGAGAAAGAAGTTCTATGGCAGCAATACGCGATCGGGAAATCGCGAAAAGGGGAATCGTGGAAGCAACTAAGTCGGTAATGGCCGAGGAGAGCCCGCAGGAGCGCATCTCTGGCTATGAGAAGGGGCTCAGCGATTCCTCGCGACTCATCAAGCGCGAAGAGGATAAGACGGCTCGCTGGCGCCGCCTGGCGCTTGTGTGCGGCGGAATCGCGATGGGCCTGGTAATTGTGGCCGGCCTCGAAGCCGCCGCATTGCTTTGGAGGCATTGATGGGAGCTTCGGTCGCTTCCCTTGGCTTCGCGGACGGCGGTTACTTCATAGCCGTTCCTTTCACCGGCTTGCGCTCAGGTCGGGCTTAACGTCGGCGAAGCCAAGGGTTGTGATCGAAAGGAAAGATGAATAACTAAATGGCAGCAGCGGGAAATATATCGCTTGATTCGGTCGCGAGACTCAGCCGGGACATCGCGAAGTCTTCCGGCTCACTCTCGAAAGACGAGGCACGGTTCCTCGTAGACGCCTATTACCAGATGCAGCACAACCGCATCATGGCGGGCAATCAGACGCGAGCACTGAATGAGTCCGGAGAGCCACATGATGTTCTCGTATGGCTCGGAAGTCAAAATGACGTCCTAGAGCAGCAGGTTAAGCGTGCGCTTGATCGCTGGACGGACGAGCATCCAGTAGGCAAGTGGCTTAAGGCGATTACGGGCATCGGTCCAGTAATCGCGGCGGGCCTGCTCGCGCACATCGATATTGAGAAGGCCCCGACCGTGGGCCATATCTGGCGCTTTGCCGGTTTAGATCCGACTCTCAGTTGGGGGAAAGGACAGAAGCGCCCGCACAACGGCTCACTCAAAACACTCTGCTGGAAAATCGGCGAATCGTTCGTGAAGGTCTCGGGGAATCCGAATGACGTTTACGGCAAGATCTATCTCGCGAGGAAGGGGTACGAGCAGGCGAAGAATGAGGCTGGCGAATACGCCGCGCAAGCATCGGAGGCCATCACTAAGAAGCGCATCGGAAAGGAAACCGAAGCCTATAAGAGTTACTCATCGGGCAAGCTGCCGCCGGGCCATATCCACGCGAGAGCGAAGCGCTATGCCGTGAAATTGTTTTTGAGTCATCTACACGAGTTTTGGTATGAGCATCACTTCGGCGAGAAGCCGCCACTGCCGTATCCGATAGCGATTTTGGGCCACGCCCACAAGGTTTAGCCATGCGTTGGGAGAGGACCATGCTTGAAGAGCGAGCCATAAAAGCAGAGAGAACCATTCGATTCGAGCGAGCCAAGGTTTCAGAGTGACCCAAAGAATGAGAGCGAGCCAGGACATTAGAAAGAACCAGGACACAGGAGCGAGCCACTCCAGGTGAGGGAACCAACTTACAAGAGCGAGCCATTTGCCCGGAGAGAACCAGTGGCTTGGAGCGCCCCAGGGAAAGAACGGAAACTGAACGGAAAGGACGACTAAGTGGAGTTACGACGATTGTTGGCATTTAAGGACGCTCGCATCGAAGGTCTCGACCTGACAACGAGTGATGACATCAAGGGTGTGATGGTGCTTTCTGCGCCCATGACACGCGAACACGCGGAGATACTCGGCGTTGACTATCTCCTCAACGGGACGGTCGTTCGAGAGGGACTCGGTAACAATATCCCGCTGAGCATCGAGTTACAAAACGTAACCTTGCATCTGCCGATGGCGACGGACTTGGGCCAGTCCTCGACTTACTATCCCGACATCATCCACAAATTACGCTTGAGCCGCACCGAGGACGCGCAATTTGAGATCACGATGCGGGCGCACATCCCGGCCGGGCAGAGTCAGGAGGCGCTGGCGTTTCTCTTCGCGGTAAAGAAAGACACGTTCGAGATGGCGGTCCGCTCGCGCCAGGGCGAGCTATTCGAGGGGGGGACGCGGGTTGAGATGGCCGTGCTGAAAGACGAGAAGCAGGATCCGCTGTTCGCGTGCCCGCACTGCGACGCGGATATGCCGTACGGCGACGAAAACGGCTTGACGCACGTGAACGAAGACGGCGAAGTGATTCCGTGCGTGCATCCGAGCGCCACGGCGGTTGCCGCGATGAAGGCAAGCCGGACGCCTGCAGTGGCTAGCGCGAGGCAGATGAAGACACTATGAGCGAAGTGAAACACGCCCCGGGGCCGTGGGTTATTAGCGGCGAATTCAAGGACGAAACCGATCTACAGATCCTCGATGACAACGATGGTGGCGTTTGCCTAATTGGACCGTACACCGAAGAGTGGACGGACACGGAAAAGGCCAACGCCCGCCTGATCGCCGTCGCTCCGGAGCTTCTCAAGATATTAAAGGCAGCTCTTGAAGATTCCGGATGCGATGGGGATCTGTGCATGCGTCAGTGGCACGAGGACGCTCGCAAGGTAATAGACAACGCGGAGGGCCGCCAATGAGTTACAGCGACTTCGCATGCCTGTCTGCGTTCCTTGGATCCGCGACGTGCTGCGCATACTGCCTGCGGACAGCGCGGGGGGCTCACAGATTCGTGTACGTGAGCTTCACGCTCTACGCATTTCTGGCTCTGTTTCTGTTTGCCCTCGGGCTCCTTCAGTTATTCAATCTTCACTAACAATGCCGCGCACTCAATCAGCCAAAGACCTAAAAGAAGCGGCCGTCGACCGCCAGGTCAAAGACTTCATGCTGCTCCGCGGCTGGCGCTGCATCCGCTTCCAGCGCACGGTCATTCCGGGGGCATTCCAGACCGGCGAGCCGGGAATCCCCGACCGGATGTACGTCAAGTACCTCGATCATGCCGGCGTGTGCGTAGCGGTCTGGATCGAGCTAAAGCGGGCTAAGCGCGGCAAGCTCAGCGAACAGCAGCAGAAGTGGCGTGATCGCGAAATCGCACGCGGCGCTGTTGTGCTCGAAGTGAATGATATTGACGTTTTCCAAACAGAGTACGAGACGCGATTTGGCTGGCTGCACGAAGGGCGGTTTGCGAAGGCCGCCGCCCATCAAACGCGGCTTGGCTTGGAAGAGGAGTTTTGAACCTGGTGAAACGATCCTGGATTCGTCTTTATACGGAAGTCCCGCACGATCCGAAGGCCCAGCGGTTGCAGCCGGCGCTTTTCAAATTTTGGATCAATTGCCTTTGCCTGGCTGGCGGCAATAGCGGGGTGCTTCCGCCTGTCGACGAGATCGCATGGGTGCTCCGGATGAATGATCAGCAGGTTATCGATCAGCTCTCAAAGCTCGAAGATGCGAAATTTTTGGAACGGTCCGAAAGCAGTTTCGTGCCCCATGGTTGGGATAAGCGGCAATACCAAACCGACCTGTCAACGGAACGCGTGAAACGGTTCCGAGAGCGTTCCACGAAACAGTCAGATGAGCGTTTCGAGAAACAGGACGTGAGCGTTTCGCGCAACGGTTTCTCCTCTGTATCTGTTTCTGCGTCTGTTTCTGATTCTGTTTCTGCATCTGCCCCGGAAGGGGGTCAAGGGGGGAACTGGCCCGAAACGCTGGCCGCAGTCCGTGAGCCATTCCCGGACGCCGATGAAATCATTGCCGAACGCATCGTGCTCGAGGCCTTGCGGGCGAAATCGACTGCCGACGATGCCGAGATTGCGGCCGCTGTGCGAGCCACGTACAAGCGCCGAGTGCAGAAATCGCCGGGCCTTTGGCTGCAAACCGTACCCGCATTTCTGAAAAACGGCGCGCCGAAATCGCGGGAATATCACCAGCCGGCATGCCTGATCTGCCAAGATTCGGGGCGAGTTTTGAGGCCGGGAGTCACCGAGAAACCGGGCTGGGTTGAGCTGCCGGAGGGCGAATTGTACGTGTCGTGCGAGTGCCAGAGAGGCGCGAAAGGGATGACGGCGTGAAGCCACTCGCCATCGATTTGTTTTGCGGATTAGGCGGCTGGGCCGAAGGTTTTCTAGCTGAAGGCTACGAAGTCATCGGTTTCGACATCGAGCGTCACGACTACGGAACCGGTGGCTATCCGGGCCATCTCGTGATTCAGGACGTGCTCACCCTGCACGGCTCGCAGTTTCGCGATGCTGCGCTGATCGTGGCGAGTCCGCCGTGCCAGGAATACAGCTACATGGCTATGCCATGGAAACGCGTGAAGAAGAAGGCCGCATGGTACATGGAAGATCCGGCGCGGCAGCGCGAATTAACTGCGCTTTTTGATGCGTGTTTTCGCATTCAGAGCGAAGCGATTATGGCTACCGGTCGAGAATGCTTGCGATGTTCGCGCGGGTACATCGATGGAATGATGAGCGCGCCAAAGTGCGCATATTGCGACTCGAAGGGGATGATTTACAGGGACATCCCGCTAATCGTAGAGAACGTTCGCGGCGCTCAACCATGGGTGGGCCGCGCTCAGTGGAATTACGGCAGCTACTACCTCTGGGGAGATGTACCGGCCCTAATGCCGAAGGCGTTTAACGCCCACAAGGTTCCGGCGTTCAGATTCGATGGGACCGGACGATCGTTCCAGTCCGCCTCTGTAAAGCGTGCCGGTATAGAACGTCCGTTTAATCCTCCCTGGGTAGCGGCCCGGGCTGGAAAAAATGATTCTGCACGTAAAGCCGCATCCGCCCAGATAGCCAAAATCCCGTTTCCGCTCGCGCAGCATATCGCACGGTGCTATTTGCCGGCGTGTAAGGAACTCTCCGCATGACCCACGAACAACAGCGCCGCGTCGACTCCCAGGGCCTCCGCATGGCCGCAAAGGACGGCTGGCATCCGGAAGTTATCGTCGGCATTCCGTACGCCGTCATCACCGCCAGGCCCGCTAACAAACACGCGCAGGCAAAGCGCATCGGATACCCCGGGCCGGTGAATTTGGCGGAAGCGATCGAGGCGGGCTGGCTTCAGAAGCACGAGGCGAAGTTTATCGTGAGCGCGTGGTTTCAATGCAGCCAGGGTCGCGAGGCGACGCCGGAGGAGCTGGCGGATTGGTGCGAGAGCAGAGAGGGGAGAGCGGAGTGAACTGTCCCTACTGCGGCAATTCCGCAATTTTAACCGACAGTGCCGAGGTCTATCACGGAAAGTCTTACGGGCCAATCTATCTTTGCCGTCAGTGCAAAGCATGGGTTGGTTGCCATCCAGGAACGACAACGCCGCTCGGTCGAATGGCAAACGAGGAATTGCGAAGGGCCAAGATATCCGCACATGCTGCGTTTGATCCGCTATGGCGAGGTCAACTTCCAAAGGGAGCAGCCCGCCGCAAGGCTTATCGCTGGCTGGCAGATCAACTCGGCATAGACCCGAAGGACTGCCACATCGGCATGTTCGATGTGGAAATGTGCCGCAAGGTGACCGAGGCCTGCAAGCAATCCGAGGTCACCGCATGAATTCCCCCACTCCCGCTCTCCCGAACCACATCCGCATGCGCATCGCCCGCGCGATCGAGCGCGGCGCCCGATTTGACGCAAGCGAAAAACGCTTCGGGTATGCGCTCACGGCGACCGACGACGACGGAATCGCGAAGCACGTATTTTTGGCGTCCTCGTTCGAGCGATTCCACCAAGCCATCATGTGCATCCTCGAATTTCGCGAGAACGGCACGGCCGCGGAACGCGCGCGGCAGCGGAAACGGAGCGAGGATTTGTCGTTTTACAGACGGCAACGAAAGGCGCAAGGCGAAGCGCGGAAGGCGACTAAGGTGGAGAGATTGAGGCGGAAGTTTTACGGGAGCGCGGCGTAATGTATCCGCTCATCTATATCTGGCGATTGCGCGTGCTGTGGGGCGGAGACTCGCCCTATTTCGGGCGCCGCTGCCGGATCATTGCGCGAGGCGCGCTGAACAGCCGAATGATCGAGTTCGAAGACAAGTCGCTTGCCATCGTAAGCGGCAGCGCGCTGAGGAAAGCTCGATGAGTAACAAACCGAAGTGCAACGCCTGCGGGCTGGAGATCCACCGAGACAGCGGCATTGCCTACATGGGCGACAGTGTGCGACACCGGCACAGGAGCGACTGTATTAACCCGTTACAAGCCCGCATCGCCGAGCTTGAGCGTCGTCTCGAAATCGACCATGCCTATGATTTGGACGGCAACAAGCTCCCCTTTCCCGAGGGGGCCCCTGATGGAATCTCGTGCCGCGACGAAACGATTAAAGGTCTTAAGGAGCGCATCGCCGAACCTGAAAGGGAAAACTCCATTCTCCTGGTATCTGCTAAATATCCGTTGTCAGGCTGGCAAAAGGCGGAGGCCGACAGCGAGATCCGGCGTGCAGAAGGATTATTCAACGATAACGGGACGCTGCGGTTGAGAGTCGCCGAGCTTGAGCGCCAGTTGGCCGCTGTTGGTGTCGAGAAAGTCAAGCTTGATTGCCAGTATGTGCAGGCATCCCAGTGCCTTGAGGAATGGCAGATACGAGCCACTAGAGCGGAGCGCCAGTTGGCGGAAGCGAGAAAGGCTCTTCACGCATCCGCAAGTCTCAACGCTGATCTGGATCGGCAGCTTGCCTCCGAGCGGGCGAAGGTGGCGCTGGCGGTTGAGGCGGCTAAGAAGCCGCTAGACATGCCGAAAGACTGCGAGAAATGTAAGTCAGCGAAGCGGCATGCCAACAGCGATGCGACGACACCGGGCTTCTTTTATACGGAATGTGACTATCATCGGAATCTTCGACTGATAATTACAGACCTTATTGCCGCCCTGCAATACCCCGACGTGCTGGCCGACCTCCGCCGCGAGGTGGCGCGGGAGTGCGCGGAGATTGCAGATAAGGAAGCGGGCCGCTGGTACAAGAGCCACGGGGAATTAGCGGCAAGGATGATTCGCGATGCCATCCGCGCCAAGTTCGGGGTTACGGAATGACCGACTGCCTCATTACTGACCGCGCCTCTGGATGCTGCCATATCTGCGGAGAGTACCAACGCAGGGCGCACATTTGCGATGGAAAGATTTACTGCGAGGCGGACTGCCCGGTGCATCGCGTATCGCACGAGTGGGAAGAAAGCAAGCCGGTCGAAGGCGAGCAAATGGAGCTAATTAGCGGGATGAAGGGAAGCGAGGAGTACCCAGGATGACGAACCCACTTCCCGAGCCGCACTACACCGCGCGCACACTGGCGGAGTGCTGGTGTCTCGACGTGAGCACCGTCCTTGATTGGTTCTCGGATGTACCGGGCGTCCTCAAGCTACAGCCCAAGAAGCCGCGTAACGGCGCCCGCACGCGATGCGAAATCCGGATACCTCGCAGCGTGGCAGAGCGGGTCTACATGGAAAGAACAAAGTAGAATCGTAGTCCATGGATCTGACTATCCAGCGCCGCCACGGTAAGAAATGCCCCGACCGCGAGAAAGGACCGAATTTCCTGAAATGCCGCGGCAAACGGCCATGCCCCCTTTGGGTCTATGGATGCGAGAGCGGCAAGGTCACTTACTATTCGCTGGGGATGCGCGATCTTGCGAAAGCCCTGAAGAAATTGGGCGAGATTAACGCCGAGAAGCAGCCAGCGCCAGCCGCCAAGAAGTCTGTCAGCGAGGCGATCCGGGCGTTTATCGATCACAAGGCGAATCGCTCCTCCGAGACTCTGCGCAAATACAGGCGCAACCTGAAGACGTTTGAGACTTACTGCGAAGGGCGCGGCCTTAAATCTCTTCCGTCCGTAACAGTCGAAACCCTCGATCCTTTCGTGCAATTGCATCGTAAGCCCACGCCCGGCTGGTATAAGACCGTCGAGCAGTTGCGCTCGCTCTTCAAATTCGCGTTGGCGCGCAAGTGGTGCGAGGATAATCCGGCGCTCGAAATCGAGTTGCCGGAGATCGAGGAAGGCGAGGAGGTCGTGCCCTACACGCGGCAGGAGGTGGCGAAAATCATCTCCGCTTGTGATGGCGTAGGTAAGTGCAGTTATGAGCGCCTCAGGGCCCGCGCAATGGTCTTGCTGCTGCGCTTCACCGGCATGAGAATCTCCGATGTAGTTACGCTGTCGCGCGATCACATCCAAGGCAACTACATCGTCAAGCGCGCCATCAAAAACAATGTGCTGCTGAGGATCGAAGTGCCGACGATTGTCCTACAGGCGCTCGAAAACCTCCCGCATCCGAAAGCGGCCGCGAGGGAATCAAAGATGTACTTCGCCGGTCAAGGCAATCTGCGCAGTCTCGTCAAAGGCGCCGAGCGGTTGCTTTGGTCAGTCTTTGCGAGATCCGGCGTAAAGGGGGCCTATCCGCATCGGTTCCGTCATACCTTTGCGAGCGAGCTGCTCGCGAAAGGCGAGCCAATTGAGGTAGTGGCGGATCTGCTGGGCGATAGCGTCAACGTCGTGCGCAAGCACTACCGGAAATGGATGGAGGAGTGGCAAATGCGTAAGGACAAAGCCACCCGAAAACTGTCGGACGATCACAAAATCGATTCTACAAATCCTCGACAACAGCCTCGGATGCCGAATTAGTCTAATAGAATCAACGGGTTGTGGTGGTGGCCAGGGACGGAATCGGTCTACCTATGCGCGTTGAGAGCGCTCAACTTATTGATTCTGCGTAAAGGCATAATGGCTAAATCGGTCAGTT
>KB906767.1:102074-128628 GCA_000381625.1 Bryobacterales bacterium KBS 96 | reverse complement strand
ACAAAATCGATTCTACAAATCCTCGACAACAGCCTCGGATGCCGAATTAGTCTAATAGAATCAACGGGTTGTGGTGGTGGCCAGGGACGGAATCGAACCGCCGACGCCAGCCTTTTCAGGGCTGCGCTCTACCGACTGAGCTACCTGGCCTTGGGACGCGAAAGATCAGTTTAGCAAATCGCTCAAACGGGTCTTATCGATGGTGAACGGCAACTTTACGCGGTTTGCAATTGCTCCAAATTAGCGGCCGTAGCCTCTTCCACGCCAGCATGAAGGCTATTGCCGTGCGAGTCCATTGTGACGATCGCGACGAAGTCCTTCACCTTGAGATGCCACATCGCTTCGGGAATGCCGAATTCCATCAGATGAACTCCGTACACGTCCTCGACCGACTTCGCGTAGAATTGAGCGGCGCCGCCGATCGCGTTCAGGTACACTGCGCCGCATTCCTGCAAGCCTGCCAGCGTTTTCTTGCCCATGCCGCCCTTGCCGATCACCGCGCGAATGCCGTAGCGGCGCAAAATCTCCGCCTGGTATGGCTCTTCACGCATGCTGGTCGTTGGTCCAGCCGCTTTTACCGTCCATTGCTCGCCCTGCTTCAACATCACCGGCCCGCAATGATACAGCACGGAGCCGCGAAGATCGACCGGCGGCGCATTTTTCATCATGTGTGCGTGCACCGCATCGCGTCCCGTAAACATTTCGCCGCGAATCAGCACTACATCGCCAACGTGCAATTGCCTCACAGCGTCTTCCGTCAGCGGGGGCGTCAGCACCACTTCCCTGCCTGTCAACGGGAAACCTTCAGTTCTCGCCATGCGCTTCACCGGCTCGGCTGGATCGCGATACAACCATTTCGTAATCGCCCCCGTGCCGGCATCGAGCCGTACACCGAGACGCCGAAACGCCCAGCAGTCGTAAGCTACCGAAACAAAGAAGCTCGCGGGCAAGCGATTCGCCGCGACGATTTTGCAACCGATCAAAGAGACGCCGCCGCCGAACCCCATCGCGCCCACGCCGATTTTATTGGCTTCCTCCATAATTTCAGCTTCTAATTTCGCCAGCACCGGGTTCGGATTCACGTCGTCCAGACAGCGGAAAAGCTGATATTTGGCGAGCGCGTACCCATGCGCGCGATCGCTGCCGATACAAACGCCAAGCGCGCCGGGCGCGCAGCCTTGCCCTTGCGCCTGCCACACGGCATGTAGAATGCATTTCTTCACGCCCGCAAGATCACGCCCGGCACGGCCCAAGTGTTCCAGTTCCGCCGGCAGCGAGTATTGAATATTCTTGTTTTCGCAGCCGCCCCCCTTCAGAATCAGCTTCACTTCAATCTCGTCCTGCTCCCATTGCTCGAAGTGAATGACAGGGGTTTCATCGCTGAGGTTGTCTCCGCTGTTTTTGCCCGTCAGCGAGTCAACCGAGTTCGGACGCAATTTGCCCCGCCTGGTTGCCTCCACGATGGCGTGACGCACCGCGCGTTTGACGAATAACTGGTTGACGCCGACAGGCGTGTGAATTGCGAAGGTCGGCATTCCGGTGTCCTGGCAAATGGGGCCTTCGTCCTCCGAAGCCATATCGATATTCGTCGCGATGATGTTCAGGGCTTGCGCAGCTTGGGATTCCGGCGTTTCTTCGTCGAGCGCGAGACCCATCGCCGCGCGGACGTCCGGCGGAAGATTAGTCGATGTCTGGGTAATTAATTCAATTAAGCTTTCGCAAAGGTCGTCCATGCCTGAGTTATCCAAGTTCTCATGTTATCCTTCGCGGTCTCCACAATCGGACGGGCGTTTATCAATCACAAACTGTGGCTATGAAAATTGTTGGAGTTAAGGCGCGGCGAGATATGCCTCGCTCCTATAACGGACCATGATATTTGCGAATTTGTTGTGGGGTAGGCAGAGTGCGATTCCGGCGTTCTCGATACGAACAAACAGCGAATCGTGGTAACCTCATGGTATTGCATACTTAAACGCGCCAGCTACTTGTCGAAGTTGTACACCGTCGCGCAGTGGTGTACGTGAAGGCCAGTGTTCTGGTATACTCCGCTTGCTGCTGTATTATGGCCAATTATCGACTAGGTGATGTCATCGACGACCACTGCATCAAGTGCCGCCGGGTTACGAATCACGCGATTGTTTCCATTATTGAAGGTGAAGCAGCGAAGGTCCGCTGCCGGACGTGCTATCACGATCATGACTTCCGTCATGGGCAGGCTCCTCCTTCCAAGAAAGAATTGAAGAAAGCCGCGGAGGCGATGGAAGCGGCCGCGCAGGCATCTGGCGGGTCGGAGACTGCCGGCAATTAGCGCCGGATGCCCGCTCAATCAGGCATCTTAATGCAAGCGCAATTCGGTTTCTAGTTCTTTCAGCAACTGGTCTCTATCGCTACTCTGCAGGTCTCTTTGAAGACGTCGCAAGGCCAAGCCAACTACGTCGCGATGATGAAGCTTTGCGCCGAGAGCATCCGCCGCGCTTAAACGCAGCCATAACTCGTGGAGCTTATCCACATCTTCCGGCCATAGCCGTGGAGGATGAGGACCAAGGTTGACGTAGGTGGATGGCCGGTCCGGTGTAATGATCTCGAGCGAAAACGGATGCCGGGGGTCCGGCAGGCGCTCCCATGCCAGCCCGATGCGGCGCGCCAGTTCATCGGACGACATTTGCGGCGACACACCTGTCACCAGCCGGGTCGCTTTCAACCGGTCCGCCGTTTGCACCAGCGCATCGAATGGGTCGAGCGCGGGCACGACCAGCAGTTCCACCGGTTTTCCTTCCTTCTCGGCAATGTTCACGACGCGGCTGAACAACTCGCGTTCCTGTTCGCCGAATACTTGGGACTCCGACAGCGCATATTCGCTGTCCGCCGAGGTCGGGCGGACTGTCATCACGACGATATCGTGACGCCGCAGATTGGTTTTCTGAAGCGTTCGCCGAAGGTGTTCCAGATGATGAGCGTCGCGGGCCGCCACAAGCACGCATCCTGGGCGTGCGTGGAGCGCCGTGGCGCCGATTTGAGGTTGCTGCTCGAGATTGAACTCCTCGAGCGCATTCGCGTCGCCTTTCGCTCTCTTTTTGACTCGCGCTTTGTGCCTGAGCGCATTGACACGTTCCGAAATCGTAAACAGGATAAAGAACGCGATAGTGAAAGCAATTCCGAACTTAGTGGCGTATTCCTTGGAAAAAAGATTGGCCACGGCGGTCGCGATCAGGACCAACGTGGTAACGATGAGACCCAGCGGAATTTCCGTTTTCCCGATGTGGAAATTCAGGGGGACCTTGTAGGACTGATCGTGCCGCTGGAAACGCAGCGCCAACACCCCGACCGATTTAAATACGAAACTCCATACGACGCCAAACGCGTACGCTTCGCCAAGCAGATAGACATCGCCACGGCTGAGAACGATGGTGATCAGTTGTAGCGCGGTAACGAGATTGATGACGCGGAACGTGGTGCCGAACCGTGCGTGCGGCTTTCGAAACCACTCCAGAAGAACGCCGTCTTCGGCAACGCGATTCAGCACGCCATTAGCGCCGATCAGGGACGTGTTTACGGCGCCGGACAGGATCAGAACGGCTACTACGACAACGAAGATATGGAATCCCAGCCGGAGGACAGGCGGACCGGCAAGATTGTTCGCCAGGCCCCCAATCAAATTATCGACGTAATTCTTCCGAACATCATCCGGGATGATCATCACGGCGAACAGCGTGATCATGCCGGTCGAGAAGATCGCGTACAGGCACACGATTAGTCCCGTGATCTTCAGATTCTTCATCTTCGGATAGGCGATTTCGCGGTATACCTGAGCGAGCGTTTCAAACCCGCTCATCGACAGCAGCGAGTGCCCAAACGCGACGATGATTGCCACCACCGGAATGGAGGGCCATACCGTGCCCCGGAACCAGCCTAGGGCGTCGGAGCTGAAGTGCAAGTTCGACGGAATGGGCGGGGGGGGGAAATTCCAGGAGCCGCGCAGGATGATCGTGATGGGGCACCAGATCAGAAGCGCAACCACCATTACGGTGGTGATCTGCATAATACGCAGCGCCTGTCCGCTGGACTCCTCAATCCCTTTGACGTTCGACCACCAGAAATAGAGCGTCACGACAACGGCGAAAAACGCGGCGAACGAGTTCGGATCGAGGTGAGTTGTCAGGTGCAGGTCCGCCATCAATTCGTTGAAAAGCCGGCTCAGATACTGCCCGGCGGTCACCACGCTGATGGGGCCTGTCAGAATGTAATCGAAAACCAGAGAGGAAACCGAAAGCCGGGCCAGAATAGGTCCCATGCTGTCGCGTACGACGACGTACACGCCGCCGCGAACAAACATGCCGCAGCTTTCCGTGTAGACGGCGCGTACGGCAAAGCTGAAGATCATCACGCCGAGCACGTACCATGCGGCCGATTTCCCAATCGCCTGCTCCGCGATGCCGCCGGCGTAAAACATCGAGGACGCGAGATCGCTGAGGACAATCGCCGCGCCACGCCAAAAACTGATGAAGGATAACGCTACCGTCGTTGCCACAACGACTTTGGCCGTTGTAGCTCCCCGTGAGCCGCCAACGGGCGAAGCAGCATTCTTTGAACTTTCTTCCATTTACACTTCAGGCCGAATACGGGCCACAGTTGAGGATAATAGCGACATTCGTGGGGATGTACAACGCGATGGCCGGTGAGAGAATGTCGAACAGGTGACGGCCTCATCGCTAGCTATTGAAATCATTCAGGTTTTACGTGATCGCGGCCACACAGCTTATTTTGTGGGCGGTTGCGTTCGAGACCGCCTCCTGGGCGGTAATCCTAAAGATTACGACATTGCCACAAACGCGCGCCCGGATGAGATCGTCCGTTACTTCCCGAGGGCCGAAAAAGTAGGCGCTCATTTCGGTGTGATGCTGGTGCGCGGCGCCGCGGGCGTGCATGTCGAAGTCGCAACATTTCGCAGCGATCACTCCTATTCCGACGGGCGCCGGCCGGATCGCGTGGAATTTGAAACCGATCCCCGCCAGGACGTGCTTCGGCGGGATTTCACCATTAACGCGTTGCTTGAAGATCCAATCACCGGCGAGGTCTTCGATTACGTCGGCGGCAGGCAAGACCTGTGGGAAAAACGTGTCCGCGCAATCGGCGACCCCATCCGGCGATTTGGAGAAGATCGTCTTCGCATGTTACGCGCCGTGCGATTTGCGGCGCGCCTCTATTTTGAAATTGAAGAAGAGACGTTCGCCGCAATCCGGCAACTGGCGCCGCTGATTCACGAGATAGCCGCCGAGCGTATCCGCGATGAACTGGTGCGCATTTTGACGGAAGGCGGCGCCCGCGGCGGCTTCGAATTGCTGGACCGCTCGGGCCTGCTCGCCGAAATTCTCCCGGAGGTGAAGGCGATGCAAGGTGTCGCGCAGCCTCCTCAGTTTCATCCGGAAGGCGACGTCTGGACGCACACTTTGCTGATGCTTGGGAAATTAGACCGTCCATCGCCGACCCTTGCCATGGGCGTGCTTCTGCACGATATCGGCAAACCGCCCACGTTCAGAGTGGCGGAGCGCATTCGATTCGACGGACACGTGGAGGCAGGCGTCGAGATCGGCGCCCGCATTCTCGAGCGCCTGAAATTTTCCCGCGACGATTCGGATCAGATACTGGCGCTCATCTCGAATCACATGCGCTTCAAAGACGTTCAGAACATGCGGGAAAGCACGTTGAAGCGATTTCTCCGGCTGCCCCGATTCGACGAGCACCTCGAATTGAACCGGTTGGATTGCGTATCGAGCCATGGGCAGCTCGATAGCTGGGAATTCATGCGTCACAAGCGCGCCACGTTGCCGGCCGAACAGCTTC
This sequence comes from Bryobacterales bacterium KBS 96, assembly GCA_000381625.1. Lineage (GTDB taxonomy): Bacteria > Acidobacteriota > Terriglobia > Bryobacterales > Bryobacteraceae > KBS-96. Next base: position 122,787 of record KB906767.1, on the reverse strand, counting down.
GGCCACCGCGTCTGCTCAGGGGCGGGGATCTCATTGCGGAGGGTTTTGAACCTGGGCCGGCCTTCGGCAAAGCGCTCGAAGAGGTCGAAACCGCACAACTGGAAGGTCTGATCGGCACGAGAGAAGAAGCCCTGCGGATCGCGCGAGCGGCGTTGACCAAGCCCTGAGCCGCGCCTCCAAATTCCTGGTAAGATCGCTTCAAGGTATAGCCGCTGCTCGTCCTTGTCTAATTCCTTTCTCGAATAAGCTGCCATTACGGCAAGCCGTGGGTGTCTCTTGTCCTCAAGCAATTGGCAGAGAAAGGAACTTCCGTGGATTTGCAACAGATTGGCTGGAACGATTTTTTCGCGGACCAGTGCCGCGACACTCCTTACCTTCCCGGCCGTATCGCCCTGATCCAGCGCGGGTATTTCACCGTGTGGATGAAGGGCGGCGAATTGTTGTTGCCCGCAAACGCAAGCCTGCGCCGCCGTGGGTGCGATTGGCCCTGTATTGGAGATTGGGTGCTCGTTCAGGAAGGGTCCTCGATCGCGAGCGTGCTGGCCCGAAGGACCAAGCTGTCCCGAAAGCAGCCAGGTTCCCAAGTTGGCGAACAGATGTTGGCTGCGAATGTGGACGTCTTGTTTGTCGTGAGTGGTCTCGACCTGGACTATAACCCGCGCCGCCTGGAAAGGTATGTATTACTCGCAAACGAAAGCGGCGCACGGCCCGTGCTGGTTTTGAATAAGGCCGATCTGTGCGACGAGCCCTCTCGAATAACTTCAGAGACGCGAAAGATCAGTTCGGGAGCGCCAGTACTTGCGATTAGTGCGACGGAGGGCTGGGGCGTTTCAGAGCTTGCGGATTACATCGGGCCAGGCCAGACGGCTGCCCTGATTGGGTCGTCTGGCGCAGGAAAATCCACTATTCTCAACGCATTGCTGGGTGCACCACGCCAACGCACCCGGCAGGTAAGCGAAGCCGGCAGCCGCGGACGGCACACTACCACTCAGCGGGAATTGTTCGTCATGCCCGATGGATCGCTGCTGATGGATTTGCCAGGACTGCGGGAACTTCAGCTTTGGGTTGAGCCCGGACATATCGATTCCAGCTTCCGCGACATCGCGGAATTAGCCCAACATTGCCGGTTCCGGAATTGCACGCACGACGGTGAGCCGGGTTGCGCGGTAACGAAAGGAGCGATAAACGAGAGCCGCTTGCGAAGCTACCATAAACTTCAACGCGAAGCCGAGCGCTTGACCTGGCAACAGAACATCCACGCGGCGCTGCTAGAGAAGAAGCGAATTAAAGCAGTCGAGCGATCGATGCGCGCCCGGCCGGCAAAATAACGGTTATTGCCGGGGCGCTGTGTTCTTGATTGGTCCGCGCCCATTCCGCGCCGCGAGTTTCGACACCAGAAACCACCGCAACAACCCTTTCGGTTGCGGGCCGAAGTGATCGAAATCCACGCGCATAATGGCGCCTTTTTTGAAATCGACGTGCAGTTCCGGAGCGCCGAGCAGATATCCGGCGAGCCTCGTGAATAGTGGATCGTGTCCCACCAGCAGGAGTTCGGCCTCCTCGCGATGGACACGGATTTCTTCCCACACCTGTTCAGGGATCGAACCGGGCAGGAGCGCCTTGGTGCGTAGAATTTCCTGTTTATAATTCAAGACGCTACTTGCGATATCGGCGGTTTGAATAGCGCGCACCAGAGGGCTGGTAAGGACCAGCGTTGGTTTTACTTCGGCGGCGGCAGCCGCGCGTAAGGTGTCTTTCAGCTTCCGGCGGCCATCAGGTGTCAATTCCCGGTCCCCATCGGCCTTTGCTGCCCTACTCTCCTCCGCAATACCGTGACGAAGCAAGTAAACCTGCATATCTCGGGGGTTGCTTTCTATTCTGTCATATTGAAAACTTCATGCTTTCGTCTATTGATTTGCAACACGACAGGCAGGAACGCGCTTTGCTGATCGTCGCGGTGCTCTCGGCGGCGCTGATTCACGTATCCATCGCCGCCAGCCAATCGCTTCTTGGCGTGGGCATCGGATTGATGCTGATTTTCCGAAGACCGCTGGCGTTTCCACGCATCTGGATACCGCTGGCCGTCTTTTTTGCGCTGACGTTTGTATCGCTGTTGCTTTCAGTGGATCCTTGGGGCGGCCGGCCGCAGATTCGCAAGTTCTATGTATTTTTGCTGATTCCGCTGCTATATGGAGTCTTTTCGCGCCGCCTTGGGAAAGTCTATTATCTGATTGCCGGGTGGGCCATTACGGCGACCGCGTCCGGCATCTGGGGACTGGTGCAGTTTTACTTGAAGTACCAGCATTCGCAATTCACCGGCGAAGACTTTTACACGTCCTACCTCGGCGCGCGCATAACGGGTTTTGAGAGCCACTGGATGACTTTCAGCGCGTTGCAATTGAGCGTGCTGCTGCTGCTGCTGGCGCACTGGTTTTTCTCCGACCGTCGGTTGCCGCGCTGGGCCTATCTGAGCATCTTGATTCTAAGCGCGGCCATCCTCTTCGCCTGGACGCGAAGCATCTGGATTGCGGCCGTTCCCTCGGCGCTGTATCTGTTCTGGTTTTGGAAGCCCAAAATGATGTGGATTGTCCCGGTCGTGGTCGTTATCGGATTCGCATTAGCGCCTCCCGCAACACGCGAGCGGCTAACGTCGTTGGTTAACCCCCAGAGCGAGGACTCCAACCGGCACCGCATCGTAACGTGGGAAACGGGCGTGCAGATGATCAAGGCCCATCCATGGTTTGGCATCGGACCGGAACAGATTGGGAAACAGTTCCTTTCCTATGTGCCTGCCTACATCCCGCGCCCGCTTCCTGTCGGCTACTACGGGCACTTGCACAACATTTATCTGCAATATGCGGCGGAACGCGGAATTCCCGCCATGCTCGTGATGATGTGGTTGATCGCCGAAATGCTTTGGGATTGCGCGCGGTGTCTGCGCCGCCTCCGGCCCGGTCCTTCGCAGGCCCGCTTCGTGCTGCACGGCGCAATTGCGTTTACGATCGCCATTCTGGTCGAGGGTCTGTTCGAATTCAATCTGGGCGACAGCGAAGTCCTGATGATGTTTGTGAGCGTTCTGGCGCTCGCCTATGCCGCAATACGCAGCGTCGAAAAGAAAGAGCGGGAGAGCGGGACCATTGACAAGGTATGACCGGTGCTACGGCATTGCCGGACGCTCGGCTTCGTGTGCTTTCGGCGAGGCTGCGGGATGTGGAATAGCGTTTCTGATAGCGTCACTTATGAGCGAGGAGTCGCTACACGATGGCGCAGACCCATCAAGGAGGCCCGATGGCAGATCGAAAGTATCAGTGCAATTGCTGCGGTTTTCGAACGCTCACGGTTTCAAATCGATACGAAGTCTGCCCAGTGTGTTTTTGGGAAGATGACCCCGTTCAAAATGAAGACCCACAAAACAGCGGCGGAGCCAATTCCCTGAGTCTTGAACAAGCTCGCCGCAATTACATTGAGATGGGCGCCTCTCAGCGGGAGTTCTTGAACAAAATACGCCCTCCCACGCCAGAAGAAATGCCGATCCCGAGCCCGCTAGTCAGGTTAGACAAAGATATGCAAGCCCAGATCCAACGGCAGGCGAAGATTCATATCCTGGCGACACTTCGTGCGATGCTTTCCGGTCGCGTCAACGTTGTAGACGGGTGTGACTGCATTACTACGATGGCGCATCAATTGGATGCTCCTTGGGATGATAAGCTGCGGATCTTCGAGGGCATTATGAGCGAATGCGATCAATTCCCTCGAAGATTAGTTCGCCACGAATGGGCGCCGGATGCGCTTGCACGAAAGGATCTTGAACTGGCTCAGTATGCGGACAGAATTCGCGAGACCGTGTTGTCCGCTTGCCACGAACTTGAGATGCCTTTGAAGGCTGAACTCAGGCGATCGATTGCCGCGGAATGACACGGGCGCTTGCGCATGTATTTTACAGCCACGCCTGGTTGCCGATTGCTACGGAAGTTGCCGCACTTTCGGCTCCGGCGAGCCGCTCCAGCGGTATTCGAAGTGAGCGCCTTGCCGTACGCTTTTCACGAGCTTCGGCCGGAAACACACAATACATTCGCCTGAGGAAGCGCGCACGCTTCGGTAGACAATTCCGTTTGAGCCGCTTTCAAACATAGTCCGGCCAAACGCCTGCGACGCAATGTAGCTGTCCGGGTCGTATAAAGGCGTGAATTCCCGCCGCTCGGCGCGGATGTCCTGGAACACGGCATTGAAATCGGCCTTATAGGCGCGTACCTGCACAAATGTGTCGAACACGCCTATTTCCGCCAATTCCTGAGTCCTGTGATAGATGACCTCAGCGTGGGCAGTCGAAAGTGTCCGGCCGGCGTACCAGGCGCCGCGGTCTGCTCCGCTAAAGCGCGCGCCCCCCGCTCGTGGATGGCAAAAGGCCGCCATAATCACGGAAGACATCGGCTTTCCTGTCACCCACTCCTCAGGCGGCAAACGATACAGAATACCGATTTCGGTCGAGATCCGGTCGTTGGTCCACGCCTCTAGCTCGATGATGGCGTCCAGATCCTCGGGCCCGGCCACGACGTCCAGGATGCCGGTCGAAGGATAACGGCTGGGGACCAGCCGGACCGTATTGAGGAAATGAACGGGAACCGCCGGAGCGTCGATTTCAACCACGCCGCCCGTCCAGCAGCCGCCGTACCTGAAGCAAACCGTCCATGCCGCCATCCGTCATCAACCGGATCGCCGGGTTTCCGCCGAACATCGGGTTCGAATTGGGCAAGTGAACCCATCGGTCCGCCAGGCCCGCGTCGGCATACAAAATGTGAAGGGCTTTGTAAATGCCCAGTACGAGCGAGATGCGTGTCAACATGTCGTAAGGCAGCGCTCCGATTTGTCCTGCCTTGTATTTGTGATACGTTGACGCAGCCGGGTAGCCCAGCAACGCTAATTGATCCCTTACTGAAAGCCGCCAGGTACCAGCCACATTGAAGAACGTCCGGATGGCGGGTCCCGACAGCCGCCGTCGCGTTTGTACATCGTGCCGCCTGTCCGTTCGAACAGGGGCGATTTCCGGTTGTCGTAAAGGACGAGCCATATCTCTATATATGGAGTGTAGTCTCCACATATAGAGATATGCAAGGAGATTCTTCGCCCTACTGCTCCAAATTCGCGCTCAACGTGATCTCTGTATCGAAGAGCTTCGATACGGGACAGTTCGTCTTCGCGGCTTGAACAGCGTTATCGAATGCCTCCTGTGAGGCGCCGGGCACCTTCGCATTCAATTCCAGATGGCTGCGCGTGATCGAGAAACCCTCGCCGTCTTTCTCAAGCGAAATGGTGCAGGTCGTGTCGAGGCTGTCGGCCTTCAGACCGGCCTGGCCGAGCACTAGCGAAAGCGCCATCGTGAAACACCCGGCGTGCGCGGCGGCCAGCAACTCTTCCGGGTTCGTGCCCTTGCCCTGCTCAAAGCGAGTCTTGTAGGAATACGGTGTGGAAGACAGCACTCCGCTTGCGGTTGAGACATTGCCGCCTCCGGACATCAGATCTCCGGCCCAATGCGCGGACCCAGTACGATTCATGTTTTCTCCTTTTTGATAAACAACACCGAGTAGATGCCGTTATGTGCGTTTCAAGCTCAGGTTTCTGAGGAAAAATGCTAGCGCAACGCCTGGTTCAACAGCCGGGCTAGACGCAGTCCGGCTTTCGTCAGTTGGTCGCGGATTACCGGCTTCATGTCGTTGAGATAAAGATCGTCGATGACCAGGCGGAAACGCGTGATCTCGTCCGGAGCGGTCCGGCAGCTCCTGGGAAAGAACGGCGGCTCCAGCGGCACGTGGAGCCGTTGGTAAACATCCTGCCGCGCGATTTGATGCGATTCCCACGTCCACTCTTCGGGCGTTCCCCTGGACCACCGGCTTCGCTCACGGGGGTCCAACCGCGCGATATAGCTCTCAAGATGGCGGGCAAGCACATGGTCGTCCGGATTGATCGCCGCCACAATACCGCCGTCCCACAAGGCATGCAGGGTGTCCGCTCCTTCAAATGGGCGGATCTGCTCGCAGTTGCCGCTTAGATCGGCATTTGAGGCGGCGTGCAGCGGCTGGTGAACGTCCCCCACGAAATGGATCAGATAGCGCAAGGCATCCCGATCGCCGACGCCCGTCGACTTGCGCCCGGCGAGTTGGTCCCGGAATAGTTCGATTCGCGCCGTTACGCAGTTTTCGCCGGGGCAGCGCTCCCGAATCGCGCGCTTGCCGTCCTGAAGCGTCAGATCGATGTAATGCCATTCGCCCGTATGGGTCGCCTTCTTCGTTTCATCCGGCCATACAGAGGCTTTCGCCATGGCGGCAGCAACGGCGGCCGGTGTATCGCGGACTCCCAGAATCTGAGCGACACGAGCGCGAGCGGCAGGCGTAAGATGCGAAGCGGCTATGCGGGCCACGGTCCGGTGGCCCGTTGCCCACCAGCTAAATCCTGGAATAGCAATAAGATAGCACGCCAAAAGAGAGATGCTGCGGCGGTAACGCATGGGAAAAGGCGAGGCGCCTTCAACAGAGTACAACATCGCGGCGTACCAGCCTGACCAGAAGCCAGTCACGGTTAAGCATCTTGAGTGTATATCGCTAATATTCTTGCAGTCTCTATTGCTCACGTGGTATCCTCACAACTGAGAGGTCACCCACTTCTATGGATTTCAATCGGCTGACGGAGAAATCGCAGGAGGCTATCCGTCAGGCGCAATCGCTCGCCATCCGTCACGGCAACCAGCAGGTCGACGTCGAGCATCTACTTGCCGCGCTTCTTGAGCAGGAAGGCGGCCTTGCTCCATCTATACTGCTCAGGGCCGATGTGCCGGTCGAAGCCTTACACCGGCGTTTGATGCAGGACATCGACAAGCTCCCAAAGGTATCGGGAGGTGGGGCTCCGGCGGACCAGGTTTACGTCACCGGACGGCTTTCGCGCCTATTTACGGAGGCGGAAGACGAAGCCAAGCGCCTGAAGGACGAATATGTATCGATTGAGCATCTGCTCCTTGCAATCTCGTCTGATAACGGCGCCGCGGGCAAACTATTGAAAGATTTCGGCCTGACTCGCGACCGTCTGATGAAAGCTCTGTCCGAGGTTCGAGGCAATCAGCGAGTCACCACGCCAACTCCCGAGGCCACCTACGAAGCCCTTGAAAAATACGGCCGCGATCTGACCCAATTGGCCGCCAAAGGCAAGGTAGACCCGGTCATCGGCAGAGATGACGAAATCCGGCGAGTCATTCAGGTTTTGTCGCGGCGCACGAAGAACAATCCCGTGCTGATCGGCGAACCCGGCGTCGGCAAGACCGCAATTGTGGAGGGGCTCGCACAACGCATCGTGCGCGGCGACGTTCCCGAGGGATTAAAGGACAAGCGGGTAGTTGCGCTGGATATGGGCGCGCTAATCGCCGGGGCCAAATTTCGGGGCGAATTCGAAGAACGGCTGAAGGCCGTGCTGAAAGAAGTCCAATCGTCGGAAGGCAATATCATCCTGTTCATCGACGAGTTGCACACCGTCGTCGGAGCCGGGAAGGCCGAAGGAGCCATGGACGCCGGCAATTTGCTGAAGCCGATGCTCGCCCGCGGTGAATTGCACTGCATCGGCGCCACCACGCTCGATGAATATCGCAAGTACGTTGAAAAAGACGCCGCGCTCGAGCGCCGATTCCAAACCGTGTTCGTGGATCAGCCCTCGGTGGAGGACACCATCTCGATCTTGCGCGGTCTGCGTGAACGCTACGAGTTGCACCACGGCATCCGCATCAAGGATGCGGCCCTGGTAGCGGCGGCGGTGCTTTCGAATCGCTACATCACCGACCGATTTCTCCCCGATAAGGCGATCGATCTGGTGGACGAGGCGGCGGCCAAACTGCGAACCGAAATCGACTCGATGCCGGCGGAGTTGGACGAAATCCAGCGCCGCATCATGCAGCTCGAAATTGAGCGCGAAGCACTGAAGAAGGAATCGGATGTTGCCTCGAAAGAGCGCCTGGCAAAGATTGAGAAAGAACTCGCCGAGTTGAAGACGAGTTCCTCCGCTCTGCAAGCTCAGTGGAAGAGCGAAAAGGAATCTGTCCAGCGCGTCCGCGCACTGCGCGAGCAAATGGACGATGTAAAGAACCAAATCGCGCAAGCGGAGCGCGCTTACGATCTGAACAAAGCAGCCGAGCTGAAATACGGGAAAGTGATCGAGCTCGAGCGCCAATTAAGAGCCGAGGAGGAGCGGGCCGTTACGCAAAAGGGCGCCCAACGTCTTCTCAAAGAGGAAGTGGATGAAGAGGACATCGCCGAAGTGGTTAGCCGGTGGACAGGGGTTCCGGTATCGAAACTTCTCGAAGGCGAGATGAAGAAGCTGCTGGCCTTGGAAGATGAGCTACATCAGCGCGTCATTGGCCAGGATGAGGCGGTGCTGGCAGTGTCGGAGGCCGTTCTTCGCGCCCGGTCCGGCCTGAAAGATCCCAACCGCCCGATCGGCAGTTTCCTGTTTCTCGGGCCGACGGGAGTCGGCAAAACCGAACTGGCGCGCGCGCTTGCCCAGTTTCTATTCGATGACGAGCACGCGATGATCCGCATCGATATGTCGGAGTATCAGGAGAAACATACGGTTTCGCGTTTGATCGGCGCGCCTCCGGGATACGTCGGCTACGACGAAGGCGGCCAGCTCACCGAAGCCGTGCGGCGTCGCCCTTATTCCGTGGTGCTTTTCGACGAGATCGAAAAGGCGCATCACGACGTATTCAACGTCCTGTTGCAAGTGCTAGACGATGGGAGGCTAACGGACGGCCAGGGAAGGACGGTGGACTTCAAAAACGTTATCGTCATTCTGACGTCCAATATAGGGAGCCACCGCGTGCTCGACTATCAGGGGGCGTTTGAAGGAGAAGAATATCGCCGGATGAAAGAAGCAGTGCTCGCTGAATTGCGATCTGCGTTTCGTCCGGAGTTTCTGAACAGGCTTGACGAGATCATCGTGTTCCACGCGCTGAGTGAAGAACATCTCAAGCACATTGTGGACATTCAGCTCGCCGGCCTCCGGTCCCGTCTTGCGGAGCGTCATATCGTATTGGAGTTAACGGATGCGGCGCGAACCCGTTTGGTGCGTGAAGGATACGATCCGAATTATGGGGCGCGTCCTCTAAAACGAGCCATCCAGCGTGAAATAGAAACTCCGCTGGCGAAACGAATCCTGGCAGGTGAAGCACGCAGCGGCCAGATCATACACGTCGACGCGGATAAAAATGGCTCCGGTCTCACTTTTGAGGCTGGCGTTCGCGGTGAACCGAAGGCCGTTAACGCTTAGTCACAGGAGTAAGTGTAAATGGAGTGCTGCTCGATTACGTCTAGGTAGTGGAAAGGATTGTCGAAGGATTATGGCAAAGGAGATACAGTTTCGCCGCTCAACAGCGATTTTGACGTTGGTGGCGGCTTCCCTTGGCGGCGGGGTGATTGCTGCGTTAATGGTCTCATCGAGATCGGGCGGCCCCCCAGTACAAGTGACAGCGGAGGCGGCGGGCGGAACCGGGGTTTCGACATCGGCCCCTTCGGCATCTTATGCCGACATGCTGGATAAAGTGACTCCGGCGGTTGTGTCGGTGAACACCACCCAGGTGATTAAGTCGAACCCGCAGCAGTCCCCGTTCTTCATGGACCCGTTCTTCCAGCAGTTTTTCGGGCAGGGATTCGGGCAACAACAGGCCCGCCCCCGGAACCAGAAGGAATACGGGCTCGGCAGCGGTGTCATCGTTTCAAAGGACGGCTACATTCTGACGAACAACCACGTGGTCAACAAGGCGAGCGACATTGAAGTGCAGTTGTTGGACGGACGGAAGATCAAAGCCAAAGTTGTCGGCACCGATAAAGACACCGACGTTGCGGTTCTCAAGATCACCGCTCAGGATCTGCCAACAGTACACTTCGGCGATTCCGCGAAAGCCCGCGTCGGCGACCTAGTCTTTGCGATCGGCAATCCGTTCGGCGTCGGCCAGACAGTCACGATGGGTATCGTCAGCGCGAAGAGCCGTGGAATGGGCGGGCGAATCGAACATTTCGAAGACTTCATCCAAACGGATGCGTCCATCAACCCTGGTAATTCCGGCGGCGCCCTGGTGAACGCCAATGGAGACGTAGTCGGCATCAACACGGCGATTCTGGCGAACGGAAGCGAAGGCAACCAGGGAATCGGTTTTGCCATTCCGATCAACCTCGTTCGGAACGTGATGGACCAGTTGATTAAATCCGGCAAAGTCACGCGCGGCTACATGGGAGCTATTCTGCAAAACGTCACAGCGGATTTGGAGAAGCAGTTCAACCTGCCAACCGCCAAGGGCGCTCTGGTCAGCCAGATTGAAGCCGGAAAACCGGCGTCACAGGCCGGCTTGAAAGTGGGCGACTTTATCACTGCGATCAACGGTCAGTCGATAGCCGATGCAAACGACGCGGTAATTCGAATTATTCAAATGCCTCCGGGCACGGTAGCTCATCTGGATGTGCTCCGCGACGGCAAACAGATGAAGATCAATATCACGCTCGGCACTCGCCCAGCCGACGATAACCTCGGTCGCAACTTCTCGTCGCAAGGCCAAGGTGGTGGCAACAACACCAGCGACGCACTGAAAGGCGTAACTGTCGAGACACTTACGCCCGAAATCGCGCAGCAGGTCAACGTTCCCGCTTCCACAAAGGGCGTTGTCGTAGACAGCGTGGATGAAGACTCTCCCGCGGCGGAAGCCTTGCAGCGCGGGGATGTCATCGTGCAAGTAGACCGGCATCCGGTAACTAATGAAAAGGATTACGAGAGCCTTGTGCAACAAGCGAAAGGCGACTCGATTCTGCTTCTGGTGAATCGAGGTGGCAGCAACGTTTTCGTTGCAATCCCATCTAAATAACTGCGGGCAAATTGAGCAGGGCCTGGAATTGGGTTTGCGCTCAAGACCGGGCCCTTTGTGTCTGAGTTCGAGAGAACGTTTAGAAATGAATTCCATAAGGGGCAAAACAGCCCCGCGGGAAAGGAACAACAAAATGGCGACAAACGATGTGCAGGTATTACCAGTTCTGCCGCTAAAGAACACAATTCTCTTTCCGGGATTGTTGTTGCCGCTTTCGGTTGGACGTGAGAGTTCGCTGGCAGCGGTAGAGGCTGCTCTAAAGACGGAAGAGAAGGAAGTTATCCTCGTGGCGCAGCGCGACCCGCATGTCGACGCGCCGCACCAGGACGATCTGTATACGATCGGCACGAAGGCCGTCATCCGCAAATCGGCGCGTCAAAGCGACGAAATGATGGAGATCCTGGTACTCGGCACGGAGCGTGTTGTCATCGTTCGAGTCGAAGATGCCGAATCCCATCTCCAGGCAAGATATCGTGAGTTCCCGCTGCCGGTCGACGGTGGTTCGGAAGTAGAAGCTCTGCAGGGCGCCTTGCTGGATCTCGCCACAAAGGCCGTCAGCCTTGCCCAGCCGCAATCGGCTGCCGAGATGACGCGCATGCTGGCGGGCAGCGAAGACCCGCTTCGGTTGGCTTATCTGCTGGCCAGCATCTTTAGTCTGGATATTGCAAAAGAGCAAACGCTGCTCGAGGCGGAAACGCGCGTGGATGCGCTACGCTTGATTCACTCCTACCTGGCGCATGAAATGCAAGTGTTGGAACTGCGCCACAAGATCGCATCGTCGGCTCGCGACGAAATGGGCAAAGAGCAGCGTGAGTATTTGCTGCGGCAGCAGTTGCGAGCGATCCAGCAGGAACTCGGTGAGAAAGACGCCGACAAGGCGGATATCGAGTTGCTGCGTGAACGGTTTGAGAAGGCCGAGCTAACCGACGAGGCGAAGAAAGACGTAGAGCGGGAGTTTGCCCGGCTGGAACGTCTCCCGGCGCAGGCGCCCGACTACCACGTGACCCGTAGCTGGATCGAGTTCGTGCTCGATCTGCCCTGGAGCCAGCAGACCGAAGACAATCTGGAAATCGCGCACGCGCGGCAGGTGCTGGACGAGGATCACTTCGGCTTGAAAGAAGTGAAAGAACGCATATTGGAACACCTCAGCGTGTTGCAGCGGAATCCCAAGGCGAAGGCGCCGATCCTCTGCCTCGTTGGGCCTCCCGGCGTGGGCAAGACATCGCTGGGTCAATCGATTGCCCGGGCGCTGGGACGCAAGTTCGAGCGCATGAGCCTGGGCGGACTGCATGACGAGTCCGAACTGCGCGGCCATAGGCGAACTTACATTGGCGCTATGGCGGGCCGCTTGCTGCAGGCGATGCGGCGGGCGGAAGCAAAAAATCCCGTCCTGATGCTGGACGAGGTCGATAAACTCGGCCGCGACTTCCGGGGCGATCCGGCTGCGGCGCTGCTCGAAGTGCTCGATCCGGAGCAAAACAAATCGTTCCGCGATAATTACCTCGACATGGCGTTCGACCTGTCGAAAGTGTTGTTCGTCACAACGGCGAATACACTGGACACGATCCCGCAACCATTGCTCGACCGCATGGAAATCCTGCGGCTTTCGGGCTACAGCGAGGAAGAGAAGCTGCAGATCGCACGGCGCTATCTGATCCCGCGGCAGACGAAAGAAACGGGTCTCACCGATGAGCAGATCGAGTTCACCGATGAAGGCTTGCAAACCATCATTCGCGGATACACGCGCGAGGCTGGATTACGACGACTGGAGCGTGCGATCGGGCGCGTCGCTCGCAAAGTGACCTTACAACTGACCGAGGGCAAAGTAGAGAAGGTGATCGTTGGCCGTGAAACCGTGACGGATCTGCTTGGGCCGGCGATCTTCACCGACGATGGAATGCGCAAGCATCTGCCGGCTGGTGTTGCAACCGGTCTGGCGTGGACCGAAGCAGGCGGGGACGTTCTTTATGTGGAAACCGCGCTGCTGCCCGAAGGTAAAGGATTCACCATTACCGGCCAGCTTGGCGAGGTGATGCAGGAATCCATAAAAACGGCGCAGAGCTACATCTGGTCGAACGCGGACCAGTTGGGCATCGATCCAAAGGTGATCAAAGAGAACGGTCTACACGTACACGTCCCAGCGGGGGCGATTCCGAAAGACGGTCCTTCCGCCGGCGTAACCATGACGACCGCCATGGCTTCCCTTTACACAAAGCTGCCGGCGCGCAGCGATACGGCCATGACCGGCGAAGTAACGCTAACCGGCCTGGTGCTTCCAATCGGCGGATTGAAGGAGAAGGTGCTGGCCGCCCGGCGCGCCGGCATCAATCGCGTGATCGTGCCAATGGCTAACAAGAAGGATCTGCGAGACTTGGCGGACGATGTCCGCGCGGAGATGGAATTCAAGTTCGTGGATCGCGTGGAGCAGGTCCTGGAATTGATGATTCCCGGCCTGCGGCTCAGCCCGCTGGCGCTGGCGAGCTAGTTCGCCTGCGCGGGTTTTCGGATAAATCCGTGTAACCCGCGCAGTAACGTGCGGCGGCTCCGTATCCGGTTTTACCTCGATATGGAGCCGCATCGCGTGAGCGGATTCGCTGTAGCGCAGCATTCACTTGGTAGGCTAAGAAAGTGAGAGAAGACCGGTTTGTCGGCCGGCCGCTCGACAGTTTGACGTTGCGCGAACGCTGGCAGCTTGCGGGGATGTGGATCGCCACCGAAATGTACTCGCCCCAGACCGTGCCGTTGCGCATCATTGAAGCGATTGGCTCATCGGCACAGGACTGCATCGGACAACTGGTTTCGCGCGGCCTGCCCCCATCTCGTTACGAGTTCCTGCCCCTTCCGCAACCATATCGGCCTTAGACATACGGTTATGTGTGGCCGAGGGCCTCAACCAACTTCCGAACACCCGGCGCAAACTGGATCGACATCTCGACCTTAGGCACGGAGTTCTCATCGACCGTCGCCAAGGCGCCTTTTATCCACGACGGATCGACGTGCTTGCCGGAGCGAAGATCCTCGAATGCTTCCAAACCCGTGGCGCTGAGGCTAATCACAGCCTGAGCCACGGGAACGTTTTCGGTCAGAAGACCATTGCTTTGGAGCAGCGGCATGATTTGCGGAATGTTGTTCTTCCATAACGTCAGGTCTTTCACGATGAGATCACCGTCTGCGGCATCCGTTTTCGGATCGGCAACGAAGCGGTCCACTGCATCGCGGAATTCGCGCGCGGCTTTGCTCTCGGGAGCGATGGAATCCACCAGCCGGTTATAAGGAGTCAGGCTTGTGTAATCCCGAGCGGAATGGCGCTTGTAGCCTTTGATCGGCTCCAGGACGCTGGCGAAAATCGTAAGCGGCTCGACGGGATAGCTGCCCGCCAGACGCTCCTGCATAAGCCGTAACTGGCTTCGCTGCTCGATCCCTTGATATTGCAGCCAGCTATCGGTGGCTTCCAGACGGCGGTACATCGAGTGGAGATCCGTGAGGTCTTCGGGTGACCACAGGCGTTCGGCGATCGCCGCCAGACGCGGCCACAACTTCACGTCGATATTCTCCAAGGTCGCGAGTTCTTCCCACATCGCGGCCTCGCCGCCGTAGATGAGCTTCTTCTGTTCGGGCGTTAGGTTCGCTGTGGCGCCCTTCAGCGGATCGGCCGCATAATGCTGCGACGCCGGATACATCAGGTCGAGATAATAGCCGGCGGATAAGAGCCCGCTGTAACCCTCGCGCGCCGCCTGCGCTAGCGAATCCTGTCCGCGCCACGATTGAATCACGATACTTTTCGGAAGGTTCGGGTTGAGAATTTCATCCCAGCCCTCCATCCGCTTGCCGTACTTCGTCACAATCTTCTGAACCCGCCGGTTGAAATAGGCCTGAAGCGCATGAGCGTCGGCGAGACGATGCAGCTTCATAAATGCCTGCACGTGCGCGCTCTGGTTCCAGTCCTTCGGGTCCACTTCGTCGCCGCCGATGTGAAAGTACCGATCGGGGAAGAGATGGGCCATTTCCCCGATGAAGCCATCAAGAAACCGGTAAGTCGATTCTTTGTTGGGTCCATCAGCGCCGTGAGGACGCCTTGCCCGCGCACAATCTCGTAAGGACCGGGCCGGGTCGCCAATTGCGGATACCCGACGAACCAGGAAGTTGCGTGGCCGGGCATATCGAACTCCGGCACAACGCGGATGCCACGATCCCGGGCGTACGCGATGATGTCGCGGACCTCGGCTTGGGTGTAGTATTTGCCATCGGACCCCCGCCTCTGCAGCAGCGGATACCGTTTGCTTTCGATGCGAAATCCCTGGTCGTCGGACAAGTGCCAGTGGAAGACATTCAGCTTTACCGCGGCCATGCCATCAAGGGTTCGTTTCACGCCACTCACAGGAATAAAGTGGCGCGAAACATCCAGCGACAGCCCGCGCCACCCGAACCGCGGCTGGTCCTGAATATCCACGGCGGGCGCTGTGAAGCCGTCCGGACCAATGCGCACCAATTGCAGAAACGTCTGAAGGCCGCGAATCGCTCCGAGGGGTTCCGCCGCAATCAGTTTCACCGAATCGGACTTGATCGCCAGGCGATACGACTCATCATCGCCATACTTCTGTATCCCCGGCTTGGGATGCTCGACGGTAATGAGAAGCGCCGGAGCGTCTTTTACGAGCGCAAGCTGCTGCCGGACCGGAATGCCGGTCTGGCGATACAAGTGATACATCGCCTCCAGAACCGCGGCCTTCACGCGCGGATCGCTGGATCCGGCCCCAGTAATTCCGGCGCTGAATCCGACCACTATCTTCAGCTCGCCGGACCCCAGAGAAACGTGCGCCGGCCACGGCATCAGCGGCAAATCGGTCGGGGGCTGCGTGGCCCCAGCCACCGAACAACCAGCGAGTGAGAAGAACACCAAGACGAGAGATGAAATGCAGGTCCTCAAGTCAATTCATGGTACAGCGAAATTCGGAGGCGCCTGGACGCATTTCACCGAGCACCCTGAGAGCAAAAAAGGCAGCAAGCCCGCCCGCCGATAATGGCGAACTCTCACTTTCTGGAATCCTTTTTTCGAGAGCCGGCGTGAAGAATTACGCGGCAAAGGCGAGGGCGGGTCCGCAGGATTCGCGGTCGAAGTTCCAGGTATGCGCATTGTTGGCGTGTTCGAGGGTCCACCTACGTTTCACGATCGTCTCTGCTTCCGCGGTTGAACAAACGAAGCCAAACTCGGCGGGTTGAAACTCCTTCCCGGCGACCAGATGGCACATGCCGACTTCGTAAATTGCTTCCTGCTCGCGGGTTTCCTGGGCTTTGCGCTCGGCCTGGACTTCGCGCAACATCTTGAGCACCTTCTCGTATTGGCGCATCAGGCGCTGTTCGTAGATGGAGAGCGTGAGTAACGGGTCCTTCGAACGGCGCAGCGTTTCGGCGAGAACGAAGGCGGTTTGAGCTTCTGGATGATTGACGTCCCAGAGATCGGAGTTTTCGGTCAGGCCGATGGCAAATAGGTTGTGCTCGGTCGCCATGATGCGGTGCAGCCGGTATTGCAGTTGGGCGAGCATGTGTACCAGATGCTTCTCCTGCGTATTGGCCGGAGAATATTGTTTCTCGAAATCACAGATGAGAACTTGGAGAGCTTTCAGTTCCTCGGGAGTGAGCGTGAGGACCTGGGCGGTGAGGCCGTGACGAGTGGCATTGAGCGAGGCGCGCTGCTTCCCTTCCTCGGTGCGCGGCCCGGTCGATTTCTGGGCGTTCAGGCGATTGGCGCGAAGGCGCGCTTCGGAGGGGGCGCGGCGGATGGTGGTTGGCGGATTGGGCGATGCTTCGCTGGAGCTCGACGGCTCGTTTGTGATGATTGCGGGCGGGTTCTTTTTGGAAGACATGAACGATCCTCTTTGCTTGTGAGCATAGGCGCCAAAAGCAGACGGACAGAAGGCGGCAGCGGCCGAAGTCGCTGATATGAAAGAGAAAGAAATTTCAAAATTCATGTGAATCACAATGGCGGGGCCACAGAAGGAGATGAAAACGTGGTGAGGGAGAGTGGGAAGTGCCGCGGGCGACTTAAGCCGGGACCGGTCTGGCGCGGTTAAAGGCCGTTTGTGAATCTGGCTGGGACGCGTTTTGGGAATAGAAGAGTGCGGCTCCTGCCGCAAGGTGGGAAGCCCGGTAAGGAATGACCGTTTTACTTTTAGCGTTCTTCGCCTAGCGGCAGGAGACGACAACGATGAAAGAAGGATACCGCCGCTGTTGCGGCATGGATGTTCACAAGGACAGCATTGTGATATGTGTGCTGCCGGCCGTGGGGGAAGCAGGCAAGGCAATACGGAAGACGTACGGCAGCTTCCGCAACGATTTGATCCGGTTGCGGGTTTGGCTTAGGCAACTCCGGGTGAACGAGATTGCAATGGAGTCCACCGGGGTTTATTGGCGGCCACTGTGGAATGTATTGGAGGACCAGGGATTCCGGCTGTTGCTGGTGAATCCGGTACAGGTCAAAGCGCTGCAAGGGCGCAAGAGCGACGGGCGGGATGCGCAACGGATTGCCGAATTTCTACAAGATGGACGGCTGGACGCCAGCTTCGTGCCGCCGCCGGAGATTCGCCAGTTGCGGGTGTTACTACGGCATCGCATCGCGTTGCTGGAACAGCGTAATGAACTGCACAACCAGATTCGAGATTTATTTGAGACCGCCAGCTTGAAGCTCTCCTCTGTAGTGACCGATTTGATGGGAGTGACCGGCCGAGGCATTATCGAGGCCCTGATTCGAGGCGAAGACTCGCCCGAGATTCTGAGCTGGAAGGTGCGTGGGCGTCTGCGTAAGAAAGAGAAGCTGGTGAAGGAATCGCTGAAGGGCTATTTCAGTGAGTTTCATCGAAGCATGCTGGAATCCCTGTACCGGCACCATCAGTTTCTGACGGCTGAGATCAAGCTATTTGAACAACGCGTGGCGCAGCAAATGATCCCTTACGCAGCTGACATCGAACGGTTGGTCACCATTCCCGGTGTCGACCAGCTCGTAGCTTGGCACTTGATTGCCGAATTAGGCGCGGACGTCACCGTATTTCCCGATGCCGATCATTGTGCCAGTTGGGCCGGGCTCGTTCCCGGAGAGAACGAGAGCGCCGGTCAGCAAAAGAGCACCCGCTGCCGCAAAGGAAATCGCACGCTTCGGCGTGTGCTGACGCAGGCCGCCTGGGCCGCCTCGCACTGCAAGCAGGGTTACTTACGGGCCTTCTTTCACCGCGTCAAAGCCAGGCGTGGCTGGGCTAAGGCGATCGTGGCAACGGCCCACAAGATCCTGCTGATTGCTTATCATCTGCTACGCCACCAACAGCCTTATCGGGACCCCGGGGATGATTACTTCGATCGCCTCAATCCGGCCCGTACCGCTAAACGGCTTATTCATAGGCTCGAAGCCCTCGGCATCCAGGTTCAAATTCCGGCAACTCCTTATATCGCTCTCAAAGACTTAAGTGGTTGAACCGTATCCACCTAGCCCAGGGATGTTTTCTAAGGAATGCCAGAGCTGGCGAGAGGAGATAGATTGCCCGAGGTAACTAAGCATCGCTGGGTGGCCACGCCGGGCTGCAGAATCAGTAGAACGCTCCGGCCAGTATTCTCCGGGAGTGATCGTCCGGGATTATTCTGAGGTTATTCCGAAATTAATTCACTTCGTGCCATGCCTGTCCATCTCCCGATTTCGTCGACGTTAGCGTCCCTGATGAGCGTGACACGATCGAGTGGTCGCTGTACTCATAGCGTTTCGAAAACGCCGTTGGCGATTGGTTGATAAATAATGGGGGAATGAGTGCTCCGTCACCGGATTTACAAGTATTATCACCGGGATCATTGGTCAGCAGAATGGAGATCTCGGCTCTTGAGAACGGGCAACAGATCTTCCATATCGATCTGTCGAAAACCTCCTCGAAATCGGCGTTGATCGAAGCCATAGGGGCGGCGATGAACTTCCCAGATTACTGCGGGAACAACTGGGACGGTTTGGAAGAATGTTTGCGGGACCTAAAGGACAGAAAGGGCTGGCTCTTGATCTTCGAGAATGCGGATGGTCTTTTAGGACTGCCCTCAGCCGATCTCTCCGTGTTCTTGTCAATTCTTTCCGATACAGTGGAGTTTTGGAAGAACGAGGCGCATTTGTTCCATGCTGTTCTTATTGGCAGCCCAAGCCTTGCAACCAGAGTGCATGACATCGGATCGTCGTTTACCCGGGCGTAACGGGGATCGAGCGCCGTGTACTTCCGGCGGCTTCGGCCAGTTGCCCTGAGTCAAGCCGCGCGGATTATGGATATTCGACCGATGCGTTCAATAATCGAACGGACGTGTACGAATACGATTGGGGACAAGGCGGCCCTGGCGCTCTGCTCCGTCATACCAGTACCGCGTATGTGACGGCGGCAGCCTATACAAACGCGCAAGTTCACCTGGTCCGGCAACCATCGCAGATGACGACCTATTCCGGAGCGTCGACGATGGCGTCACTAACCTACTTCGGCTACGACGAAACGCCGCTCACCGACGATCCGGGCATTGTGGGCCATGACGGACGTTTGGAGCCGGTTACACACCGCGCGGCAATCTGACAACGAAAATGGACTATATCAATACGTCCAACTCGTATAGCGTGACGAAATACACCTACGACATCGCTGGCAATGTTCTGTCCATTGCCGACCCGGACGGGCACACGCCGGTGCAGGTCACGTATAACGATACTTGCAACCGGTACTGGAAGCCCCTGACAGTCACCAACTCGTTGGGCCAACGCACGACATTGGGCTATGACTATGGAACGAATTGCAGCAACGGAACGGGGAACCTGACGTTCTCGATCGATCCGAACGGCGTGCAAACGGCGTACGCGTATAACGATCAGTTGGACCGGGTGACGCAGATTCGGCGTGTCGGTGGCGGCAACGCGTCGCAGGAGAGCCAGACCAATTATCTTTATCCGAACTCAACCTGGAGCGTCGGATACCAGGACCAGAAGAACACGGGACGATGGACTGATTCAACGGCAGAGCGTGTACGACGGGTTCGGGCGCCTGGTGGAGAACCGCGCGATCGAGGATGGAGCGAACTATATTGCGACGGACACCGCTTACGACGCATTGGGCCGCATGGCGGCGACGTACAATCCCTCGCGGATGACAAATGGCCAAAGCGACGGGCTCGGCTATGCGACGACGATGAGCTATGACGCGCTCAGCCGCGTGGTAAGCGTAAAGACGCCGGATGGCGCCGCGACCACGACGTCGTATACGGGGAACCAGACCACCGTAACCGACCCCGCCGGGAAGAGCCGCCAGTACACCAATAATGCACTGGGGATGCTCACGAAAGTGGTCGAAGACCCAAACGGGTTGAATTACACGACGAGCTATCAATACGATGCGCTGGCGGATCTCACGCAGGTGACGCAAGGCAGTGAGACCCGAAGCTTCGGATACGATTCGGTGGGGCGGTTGTTGTGGGCGGTGAATCCGGAGAGCGGGACGATCAACTACCGCTACGATGCCGCGGGCAACCTGGTGTGGCGGGACGACAACATGGGGCGGCAAACGTGTTACAGCTACGATGCGTTGAACCGGGTCATTCAGAAGATCTATTTCACCGGGAACTACGCGGTGCAGGGAGGCAACTGCGCGGCCGTGCCGGGGAGCGCTTACCTGGCGGATTCCCCGACCGTGTCCTATAGACCTACAATCTGTTCTATGGCTACGATTTGAGCGGGGCTTTGACGAGCGAGACGTATCCATCGGGGCGGCAGATCGCCACTCAATTCGACGGAGCGGGACGGGAGAAAAAGATCGACGGCGCGTTGGGCGGGCA
>KB906767.1:99686-101279 GCA_000381625.1 Bryobacterales bacterium KBS 96 | reverse complement strand
TACATTCCGTTCGGCGAGGAGATCGCAGCGAATAGCGGCGGACGGGATAGCACGTTTGGGACACAGGACTTCGTGAACCAGAAGTTCACCGGCAAGGAACGGGATCAAGAGACGGGGCTGGATTTCTTCGGGGCCAGATACTACGGGAGTGCCTTGGGGAGGTTTACCAGCCCGGATCCGACGTTTCTGAATGTCCTAAAGGTTACGAATCCTCAGCGCTGGAATCTGTACTCATATGGCGTGAACAACCCATTGAGGTACGTCGATCCGGATGGCGAAGAGGCAATTGCGATCAGCTATCCCAACTATCAGGTGGGCGTGCGTGGAAATTTCACACTGCCTCTTGGCCATGCTGGCGTCGTAATGGTAGCAAAGGACGGCTCAACACACTACTTCGAATATGGCCGATACGCAGGGCCGGAGGGTATTGTTCGTAATGCAGGTCCCAATAACACTCCGACTCCATCGCTTGAGAGAGACGCGTCGGGGAAGATTACTCCTGAATCGATGAAGAATCTTCTTCAAACGCTCTCTGACAGTTCCGGTAAACACGGCGCTGTGGAAGCCGCGGTCATCGATACGAGCGAAATCGAAGACACGATCATGGAGGCTTATCTTGAAGCACGCCAAGCGCAGAACAGCGATCCGAATCGGCAGCACTACAGTTTGTTTGGTGGCCACAACTGCGGCACTTTAGTTTGCGACGCGCTTAGCGCCGCTGGGCATCGTGCTCCAGCAGCAAGGGCCGGACAATTGCCAGCTAACCTTTTTGGCTACTTCACAGGAATGCCGAGCTACTTCGGCGTGACCCAGCAGTTCGCTTTCACTCCGCAGAAAGAGAAGGTCAAGTCGAAATTCTGCTACACGGGTGATAACGGGAAACAGGTGTGTCAGTGATTGACGCGATCGATAAATATTTTCAAAAGGTCGCTGGACCAGCACTCGTCGTTCTCGCTGCTACTGTAATGAGCGGTTGCTATCGTCCCTATCCACCCATCCGACCGGAGGGTGTACCAAATTCTGCGACATGGGCCGGTGGATTGGATGGGGGCGGCTGGGTCACCTGCTCCAGCGACTCTACGGGCGAGCATAACATCTGCACAATCTACGACGAAGAAGGGCGGACTCGCGGCCCAGCGCAGTACAAGGTGAAAACTCTAAATCGAGCGGCGCAAGCGAGCGAGTTGCGGTACAAATACGTCACCGGCCAGGCAATCGGACTTGAGGGTGGTCTAGAACTGATCCAGGTTTCGCCAAATCAGGCAAGGTAGTAAGTGGTTAGGGCAACCGAAGTTGCCATATGGATTCTCCGACCGTGTCCTATAGCTATGACAGCGCCAACATCTCGTACGGGGTGGGGCGGCTGGCGAAAGTGACGAACGGCATCTCAACAACGACGATTCTTTCCTACGACGCGGAGGGGCGGACGTTAGCGAGCCAGCAGAGCACGGCAGGCAAGACCTACAATCTGTTCTATGGCTACGATCTGAGCGGGGCGTTGACGAGCGAGACGTATCCATCGGGGCGGCAGATCGCCACTCAATTCGACGGAGCGGGACGGGAGAAAAAGATCGACGGCGCGTTGGGCGGGCA
>KB906767.1:0-99288 GCA_000381625.1 Bryobacterales bacterium KBS 96 | reverse complement strand
TACATTCCGTTCGGCGAGGAGATCGCAGCGAATAGCGGCGGACGGGATAGCACGTTTGGGACACAGGACTTCGTGAACCAGAAGTTCACCGGCAAAGAACGGGATCAAGAAACCGGCCTCGATTACTTCGGCGCCAGATACTACGGGAGTGCGTTGGGGAGGTTTACGTCGCCCGATGATCCGGACAATGATCAAGATCCGAAGGACCCGCAGAGCTGGAATTTGTACAGCTACGTCCGTAATAATCCGCTGAAAAATATCGATCCTTTCGGACAGGACTGCATTACGATCAGCAATCAAACCTCTTCTGGGGCGACAGTCACCACAGAGCGAGGCGGCTCAGCGGAGGCCTGCAGCGGTACATACGTCGAGGGAACGGTTAACACCAACTCGTACCAGTACAACGGAACCAGCCTGAGTTATTCGTTTTCGAACGATACGGCTTCGGGCGCGGGCACCATCGCATTCTCTAAATATTCGAATGATGATTGGGCTCCTGGAAGCAGCAACATGCTTGGAGCTGCTCAAATTGGAGGATCTCAAGCGCTTGTAAACGAATTTATGAAACAAGCGGTAATTGGGGCGGCCGCCGGTGTGGCGGGCCGTGTGATTGGGGCTGGTGTTGACGCATTCCTGGCGGCCCGAGCCGCACGTGCCGCTGCTGCCGCAGTCGACCTAGCAAATTTGAGCAACAAGATCGTGCGGCAGATGGCCTCGCGGGGCTGGACCACGCAGGTAATTCTTGAGACTTTCCAGAACGGGAAAGCTTACAACGTGGTTAATAAGGCGACCGGCGGTGCGGCGACGGAATATGTAAATCCTGCTAGCGGGAAGTTCGTGGTCGTAGACAATGCAACAAAGCAAGTGCTTCAGGTTTCGGGCCCCGGATTTAGCCCGAATCATCTAATCCAATGACGAACGACATCGAAGCGATCAAGAGCATCAGTTCGCTCTCGAATGGCAAAACAGTAGGCGGTGAGTTGGGATTTACTTTTCCGGAAGTACTGGAAGCAATCAGACAATGCACCGCCAACAAAGTCGCGGTTTTGGGAGTCGAAATCTTTCGGGTGAAGGCCGATTCATATGAGACTGCCAAGATGTCCGGATATGAGTTGCCGGACCAAGATTGGTCGGAATATGTCAAGGCGAATAACGCACTCGCAGAAGAGTTCGTCGAGACTAATCCTGCCGGCGATCAGCATATTTATGTGCTGACGACATCGTCTTGGCGCGAGTTCTGCAAAGTTCAGGAAGTAAAGAAAAGCTGGTCCGGCAAATAGGAATCGCAGCTCACTGCTCCGAACGGTGCTGGCGCACCGGCTTGAATGGTGACACGGCACCTCGGGGGCCTGTTTAACTTTCATAGACAGGCAACGAGCATAGACAGGCAACGAACTTACGAATTTGGAATTTCGGGAAAATCTGATCCAATGTGGTAGTGGACAACGGCGGGTGGTCGCGTTATTTTGCCTATGATCAGTACAGCAATATGTGGCTGTGCGGATGGCCGGGGATCGCTCCTAACGGAGCGGCGCCGGTGGCGAACTACTGCTCGCAGACGCCATCGGGGATCTTCAATACGGCGAATCGAATCGGCACGGGCTCTTACGATTTGGCGGGCAATCAGTTGTTGGTGGCGGGCAGCAATCTTAGCTATGATGCGGAGAATCGCATTACGAGCGCGGCACAACCGGGAATCGGCACGGTCACGTACACCTATGACGGCGACGGCCAGCGCGTGATGAAGGCTGTTTCGACGGGATTGCAAACCGTGTACGTGTACGATATCGGCGGAAAGCTTGTGGCGGAGTATTCGTCCGGCGCGACTTCGGTTCCTCCGTGCCACACGTGCTTTCTAAGCACGGACCATTTGGGCTCGACTCGCTTGGTGACGGACGAGAACGGCAATACGGTTTCACGGCACGATTACATTCCGTTCGGCGAGGAGATACAGGCGAATAGCGGCGGGCGGGATGGCACGTTCGGAACGTTTGACTTCGTGAATCAGAAGTTCACCGGCAAAGAACGGGATTCGGAAACAAGCCTAGACTTTTTCGGCGCTAGGTACATGAGTTCGGCTCAGGGCAGGTTCACCAGCCCGGACATCCTACTGATGGATCAGGACCCGGCTAACCCACAAAGCTGGAATCTCTACAGTTACGTTCGAAACAATCCACTGAGCAATGTTGATCCGAGTGGACTCAAGTGCGTGCAGACCAACAACGGACCTGCTGATGATGGCACCGGGGGAGGCTGTGACGCAGCGGGAGTCGATCAGAACGGGAACATTACTGCCCAGCAATTCACGGTAAACGACATCGGTCAGATGTTTGTCAACGATGGAGGAGTAATCAATATTCTCGGTCCGAACGGGGAACGATCTCCTTACCGCGAAGCGTCGATGCAGGATACATCCGAGCACATGTTGCTCGCCGCAGGCATCGGAAAAGGGGTGAGCTCTCTTCTGAACGGCCTGTTCACACGAAGCATTGGAGAGTCTCTTGTCTATGGGGCACGCGGAGCCGTGAGCCGGAGCGCACTAGAGGCCGCTGCAAACTCGGGTGGGCCAACGGTCAGGGTTTTCGCCCGGCTCTCAGGCAGCCCACAGGCGGGCCGAGCCCTTTCAACGGCAACCGGCGATGCAGCAGAAGCACTGGCGAATTCAGTACCCGCCTCGGGACCAACACAGTTATATACCGCCGAGATTCCCAAAGCTTTAATCAACCTTCTTGACAGGGCTGGGCTAGTGAGAACTAGCACGACTATGATGGGTGGCACGGCGGGTACAGAGATGAGATTTCTACCAGCAGCTACAGAATTTGTCACAAAATTTTTTAAGTGAGTTGGTGAGACATATGAAGTGGTGTTGCCTTCCATTCAGGGATCATTTTGGTGAAGCCGGTAATCGCGGATTCGCAGTTTTTGCTGTCCGCGCCGATGATGGGCAATGGGATTTTGTTTTTCAGCATAGGGCCGCCGATGTCGGTTGCTCTCCGCCAGAGGGATACTCTAGCCCTTTGGCATTTGTATCTGATGTTCTGTTCCGGTATTGTCCTTGGTGTGGGGTAGAACTCGCTCAATATTATCGAAATAATGCAGATGAGATGAATCGCCCTGATCTCAAAGTGCGGTTTGATTAGCAGAACTCGAGGTGAGCGATGTACACGGTTCACCGCCAAAGAACGGGATCAGGAGACAAGTCTCGATTACTTTGGAGCCAGATACTACGGCTCGGCTCTGGGACGGTTTACAAGTACCGACCCGATTACGGCGACTCCGCTCCACATCATAAATCCGCAGCGTTGGAACATGTACTCCTACGCCATGAATAATCCGTTAGCGTTCACGGACCCTGATGGTCGTGACGCAATAGCCGTGAATTTCTCGAAGCAAGTCCCCATGGGCGGCCACGAAGGGATTATGTCCGTTCATAAGGATGGCACGGTACAGTACGCGAGGTTCGGGCCGGAGGGCGGTAATAAACCTTTCGGGGCGGGTGCAGTCAATTGGGTTGATGCCAACTTCAAGGTGCAGTTTGGGGCCAACGGTGTTCCAACGGATGCCTCTTATAAGCAATTGGC
The DNA here is from genome assembly GCA_000381625.1 of Bryobacterales bacterium KBS 96. Taxonomy (GTDB): domain Bacteria; phylum Acidobacteriota; class Terriglobia; order Bryobacterales; family Bryobacteraceae; genus KBS-96. The sequence goes on along the minus strand of KB906767.1, from coordinate 95,707 downwards.
GGACATGGCTGCGAAGGTTGAGGGACAGGATCCCAGTACGGTGCGAATGAATTATTTCAAGACCTCGGAAGCGGACACGGCCGCTTTGGATGCTTGGATGAAACGCATAGCCGAGGCTGCTGCGAACGGCAAGGCACCAAGCTATGACGTAACGAGGCAGAACTGCGCTACCTTCTGCATCGCGGGACTGATTCAGGGCAACGCGATCCAAAATAAGGGACCGCTCTCAATGACACCGAACTTGCTCTTCGAGCTTTTGATCAATCGAGCGGCAGACAATTATCCTCACCAAGACCAAAACAAAGAAACTCCGAGCAAATCGCATCAGAATTGTCTAATCGACCGAAATACGGGGAACTGTGTCCAGTAAGGCAGGAGGAGGTATGCGCATATTCATGATCTGGTTGCTCGGCAGCGACGGTATTTTCCTGCTGCTTTACGGCCTAAGCTCACTGCTGCTTGTACCGGGATCGGTCGGCGAATCCTACCTTTCTACCAGCCGCATGCTATACGGCGTTTTGCCAACGGCTCTGGGAGCGGTGTCGCTCGGATGTGCAGTTTGGGCAAGCATCGCACGGCCTAGCCACATCGGAGGCGCCGGTCATCCGAGTGCGTAAGGCCGGACGGTGCCTTCGGCACCGGCTAAATAGTGACACGTCACCGTGGCGCGGGTCCTGGGGAATTAGGACACTTACGAAAGTGGTCGAAGACCCCAGCGGGTTGGACTACACGATCAGCTATCAATACGATGTCCTGGGGGATCTCACGCAGGTGACGCAAGGCAGCGAGACCCGAAGCTTCGGATACGATTCGGTGGGGCGGTTGTTGTGGGCGGTGATCCGGAGAGCGGGACGATCAATTACCGCTACGATGCCGCGGGCAACATGGTGTGGCGGGACGACAACATGGGGCGGCAAACCTGCTACAGCTACGATGCGTTGAACCGGGTCACCCAGAAGATCTATTTCACGGGGAATTATGCGACGCAGGGAGGCAACTGTGCCGCCGTGCCGGGGAGCGCTTACCTGGCGATTCTCCGACGGTGTCCTATAGCTACGACAGCGCGAACATCTCGTACGGGACGGGGCGGCTGGCGAAAGTAACAACCGGCATCTCGACAACAACAATCCTTTCCTACGACGCAGAGGGGCGGGCGCGCTCAAGAAATGCGTCTACACGCTGCTGGGCTCGATCTCGCCGGCAAACAGGAAGTGCTCGGCACTGAAGGCGCGCGTTCGAGACTATAGCGGGGGCGAGGCATGCCTCGCCATCTGTCAATAATTCACTTCGTACCATACGCTCTCCGTCCTCTGAAGGCGCCCGAAGTTGTCCTGCATCGAAGCGAATCGTACCGGCTTCGTCTTGGGGTCGCTCAGGGTCCCGGCTCAGTTTCAGCGCGTTCCGCCACTGTGCTTCGCTTTGTTCCTAAGCAAGTGACATTGGATGCCCGATCTGCGACGGCCTCGCAAGCCGCCCTCCGCATAATCCGGCGGCAACCTTCAATTCGCCGTGCAACGGCCTTACGATGTGCGATATTCGGGCTAGGATCACTGTGCCTGCGCTTCGACAAGACCCGATTGAGGCGGGCGCGCTTGTACGCGGCCGCATCACGTATTTACCGGTTGTTCCGGGCCGGATCGAATTTGCCTGGCGCGTGCGCCGGTACATTCTGGCGCGCCGTCCGGCCGTTGTCGCCGTGGAATTGCCGGGCTCACTCGAGAACGCATACGAGAGAGCCGCGGCCCGTCTGCCTCAGATGTCGGTAGTGGTGATCCCGGAGCGCGAGGACGAGGAACGCGCGACGTATATTCCCGTTGAACCCGCCGATGCGTTTGTGGAAGCCGTTCGAAGCGCAAGCGAAATCGGGTCCGAAACCGTATTCCTCGAACCCGCTACACACGACAAGCCGCACTTGCCGGACACGTATCCCGAGCCGTATTCGGTCGAATTCATTGGGATGGAGCGCTACGTAGAGGCCTATCGCGTTCACCCGGCCCAGCGCACTTCCGCTCTCGAAACGCATGCCAACGCGATGGCCTGGAAGCTGCAAGGCGCCGATCCGCTGGCCGATGTGCTTGTGGTCGTTTCGCTGAATCTGCTCGATCCCTTGCTGGATGCCATGGAACTGCCGCAGGAACCACCTCCGGCGCCGCGTGTCCGGCTGTTCGGCGATGCTGAACTATTCAATCTGCATCCGGACTGCCTTGCCGAAGTGACCTCGGAAGCGCCGTACTATCAAGAGCGGTACGACGCTCTTCGGGATCGGGATCTTGCGAAATTCGAACTGGACCGTCCAGCCTGGCAGCTCGCGCTTTTGAAGGATGCGGAGCGAGAGTATGGCATCAACACCGGCGACAGTATCAGTTCCTGGCAGCGGCGCGGGCTCGCCAAGTTCACTCGCAATCTGGCTATGCTCGAAGGCCACCTTGTGCCGAGTGTTTACGACCTGGCGCTTGGCGCGCGTTCGCTGGTGGATGACAACTACGCCTACGAAGTGTGGCAGATCGCGAACCGCTACGGCGTGCAGCAGACCGAAGATCCGCCGCTTGAGACGCTCAACCTTTCCGGCGAGGAAGTATGGATCAACACGCGCCGGCTCCGCATCCGGCGACGCCTGCCCCGCATGAAACAGATGCTGCGCCCGTCCAAGTTCAACAGCCGGAAGCGCGAGAAGTTCAAAGGCGAATGGGCCAGCAAAACCGACAGCACGGCGATTTGTTCGTATCCTCCGGAAGACATCGTTATCGAAAACTACGGACGCTTTCTCAAGCAGTATGCGAAGACGATGCTCTCGGAAGAACGGTCGCACACAGAGGAGTTCGTCGCGTCGCTGCACGACGGCATCGACCTGCGTGAAACCATTCGACGCTGGCACGAGGGGAAAATTTACGTTCGCCAGCTCGCTAAATACTCGGGCGAGGTCGGAGCCGTGGTTGTGATCTTCGATGAAGACCGGCGGGACCGGTACACATACCTGACAACCTGGCTTGGCGAACATCAGAACGAATCCGACATGGCGTTCTACTCGACACACCCGTTTGAGCACGTGGTGGGACCGGGCATTGGACGCGCCGAATATGGCGGATTGATGATGACACTGCCGCCGCGGCGTCTATTCGACGTCTGGCAAGATCCGGATTACGAGATGGCGGAAACGAAAGCGGAACGCCTGCTGATGGCGGCGCTGGATTACTCCGTGGACCGGTACGTTGTTTACGTCGCGGCGAAACCGCCGCGCAGCATGTTCCGCAAACTAGCGGCGCGCGTGAACCGGCAAATTGCCTACATTCCGCTTGGCCAGCTATCGCCGTCGAAACTGAAGAAGCTTCGGGTGGTGCACGTCCTCGACAGCTACCAGCGCCGCGACGAAGCGAAGCAGTATATCTGGTGAGTTCTTCGCGAAATGCTCGTCGAGACGAGTATCGACGCTTGCAGGCTGAGGGTCTAATATTACTTAGTTTCCCCAGGCTCGGGCTTTGTTCGTGGGGCAGGCCCTTGGCCTACGCCGGGCGCCCCGCCCGCCTCCTCGACAATTCTGCAATATCCGAAGAGCGCGGCTGGGAGCCGCGCGCAGGCGGGGCGTCTACCCCACAAAACTCAGTGACATTGGGCTGAGAGCCTGCAGCCACGAGGGTCTTGTTACGCAGCCCATCCCGGCCTTGCTGGAGCAGGGCGGCGCTTTCCATGGTTCGTAATCGGCAGCGAAACGGCCAACAGTAATTCTTCCGCCACCGTAACCAGCGGCTTGCCGGTCCGAACGCTAGTGGCTACGAGAAAGTCTTGAGCCTGCTGCGTTGTCAAGCCGCGCGCTGAGATCAGCGCCGTTGCGCGAGCCATCAATTTCCCGAGGGTAAGGGACTCTCGCGAGATACGTAATTCGGCGTCGAGGGTTTGATTTTCGGAACGAATCGCCGCGCGAGCCGCCGACAGGCCAATCTGCTGGGCAGCATAGTCGAGGAACAACTCGAGCGATTCGAATCCGCTTTCAATCGCCGGCTCGGCCATGATGCAAACCGTAACGGTCCTGTTCCGATAGCTTGCCTGAATCAACCGCGCCTCGTCGCTCGAGAGTGCGCCGAACGACGCCTGAAGTGGAGATTCGCCGGGGAAATTGACTTCGATATACAGAATGCGGAACAAACCCGACGTTTCGATCTCGGCCAGCGCAGTTTGCAACGCGGCCCCAGGCTCGCTCAGCCGCCGCGTCAGAATTTTGCTCAGCTTCAAACCCAAAATGGTCGCACGAAGGTCACTTTCGGATGTGGCTGGAGTAAACAGTTGGAACGTCATCACGATTCTCCTTCATCGCTCACGGAACCAAGGGAAGGTTGCTTAGAGTCCGCGACAACAACAACGAAAGAGAATGGATGGAATCGTCATGGCGCTGGTGAATCTTCAGATCGCGAATGCCAGAGCAGCGGCGGTATTTGCGCTCAACAACACATCGAGCAGGCGCTCGCCTTCCGGCCAGTCGCCGTGCCCGGATTCCACATTGATATGCCCTGCCCTACCGGCACTGACCAGTTCACTTCCCCACGCTCGCGCCAGGCGAGCGGCAGCCGAGTATGTGACGTAAGGATCGTTTTCGCTGGCGACCAGGATGGACGTAAACGCCAAGCGCGCAGTCGGAACGGGAAAGAAATTCTGTATCGCGCGCGGCGCGTCGCCAGGCGTCAAAAAGCATGGGGGCGATACGAAAAGAGCGCCGGCGATGTTGGAAAGATCTCCGGCCACGTTGGCCCAATGCGCGAGCGCGATGCAGCCCAGGCTGTGCGCAACAAAGTAAACCGGCCCATCAGCACGATCGACCGCGCGATCAAGCTGGTCGACCCAGTCGTCCCGGCGGGGACTGGCCCAGTCGCGCTGCTCCACGCGGATGAGGTCCGGATACTGCGCCTGCCAGCGGGTCTGCCAGTGTGCCGGCCCTGAACCATGCCAGCCGGGAAGAACCAACACGGTTGCGCGGGTCTGTGTGGCGAGGCAGTTCATATATCTCCTATTCTCTATAGGAATACTATGAATTAACCGGGGCGTCAAGCGTTAGGGCGAACCTTTTATCCGGGAGGCCAGATGGCGCTGGAAAAGCGAACATGTGTTCGTCGCCCTTGCCGTAGAAGGCGAGCGAGTGGGACTGGAATCTAAGTGAGTTACCGGCTTACCACGCGCAGCGTTTCCACGATGTCAAACGCCAGAGCTTGGTGCGCATCGCGCAGAGATTTCTCGACCTGTGAGGCCGTTTCTGCATAAGCGAAGAGAAAGCCGAGATAGGTATTGCCCTCCGGCAATGGCAAGACGGGCTGACCTTCCTTGGCGGTAATAATTACTTCGCCGGCAATTGTCGCGGCACGATCGACGCCGCGGACACTCCGATAGATGCCGGCGCGAGGCACCGGGATCATCATGACTCCGGCGGCTCCATCGCGCGTGCGCGCGCCAGACACATTTTCGCCGAGCGCATGCCGGACGATCAATTCCTCTAGCGGCGCGCCGTCTTGAAAAACGAGAGCCTTGGCGCAAAGGCCGCCGATTGATCGCGGAGCCACTTCGAGCATCCACACGCGACCGTCTTCGCCGACACGCATTTCGGCGTGTACGGGCCCCTGGTGCAAGCCCAGAGCTGTTACCGCCGATTGCGCGGCAGCCATAATCGCCTGCCGCACGCTCAGCGGCTCACGCGAGGGCGAAACATAGATGGTCTCCTGGAAGTACGGGCCATCCAGAGGGTCGGGTTTATCGAAGAGAGCCAGCACGTGCAGGCGTCCATCCGTCACCAAACCATCGAGCGCGAACTCACGCCCGGGCAGGAAGGTCTCCACCTGAACGTAGTCCAAAGCAGGATCTTTGAGACGCGCGATGCCGGGAGTCTTCAAAAGCTTGCGTATTCTGGCAAGAGCGCGGACAAACTCTTGCGGATTGTCGGCCCGGATGACGCCCCGGCTCGTGGACAGCGCCAGCGGTTTAAGGACGCAGGGATAGGGCGCCCGCTTGGCCGCGGCTTCGGCGTCGTCATTTGGCGGCACTTGAAAATAGGCGGGCGCTGGGAGGCCTGCCTTGTGGAAACACTCCTTGGTAGCGAATTTATTGATGGCGGCCGCGGCCGCCTGGGGATGATGGAACGGCAAGCCCAGCCGTTCGGCGGCGAGGGCCGCGAGATAGGCGGGCCGATCCCCAATGGCGACCACCGCATCGAAGCTTCTCGCTTGAGCCAGGGCCGCGGCGGATCCTTCCGGAGCGTCGAAGCGCACCGGAATGGCGTGATCCCCCCAGGGGTCGTCGAGCACATGACACCGGTCAGTAGCAAAAGTGGCCTCGACGCCGAGCCGCCGCGCCACATCCCTGAACATTTTGGTCTGATAGCCGGTGGTGGTCGCGACGATCAGCAGACGTTTTCGGGCCTGAGCCGCCATGGCGATCAGACCTTCGCGATGCGATCCTGCATCGGCTCCGCGCAGCAATACCAGGGCTCGCTCAATTGTGGCGGTTTCGTGCGCTCGGGACCAGGCGCGGGAGCTAGTCCACCGCCACCCGCTTCCGCCCAGATCGCGGCGAAGCATTCGGATCGCGATGCTCCACGTTTTTGTTCGGAGTCGACCAGTTGGAGGAGCCGCTCGGCCAATTCATCGACGCCGGGGTCAGGGTGACGCCATCGGTGAACCAAAGCGTCAGGCTGGAAGGCATCCACCATGCGGCGGATTTCTTCCAACTCCAGCAGCCGCGAGCCGGCCGGGATCAGCAGGCGCAGCGCAAGCTGCACGGGAGCTACCTGATTTGTCAGATCCAACTCCAACAGGACGCGCAACAGTTCCCGGTAGCTCTCCCGTGTTGTCCACGGCGTAAACGGGATGAATGTCGGCGAAAGGTTCAGTCCCTCGGCGCGAAACAAGCGCACGACTTCCAAAAAATCGGCTTTCGTGTGTCCTTTATCGAGCCTGCTGAGAACTTCATCGTCCACGGATTCCACGGCGGTGGTCACGAGCAGGCAACCGGTGCGGCGCAACTCGGATAGTAGATCGCGGCGCTTGAGCAGATGCTCGATCTTAATTGTGACGTCGTAAGTGAGCGCCGGGAAACTTTTCTTCATGCGCTGGACGATACGCATGCCGTGCGTGGGTCCGTTGAAGAAATCGGGGTCGCCGAACGTAATGTGTTGAGCCCCGGATTCGACCTGCTGGGCGATGTCGGCTAGCACGACGTCAGCCGGAACCACGCGGAACCTTCCGTTGTAAACGGGAACGACGGGACAGTGACGGCAGAGGTGCTTGCAGCCGCGGGTCGCTTCCGTGTATCCGGTGATGCGATTCGCCTGTCCATCAAACATGGACGCGTAGCGGGTAAGAGGAGGCAGCCCCGATCGATCGGGCGTCTCGAACCGCACTCGTTCGTAGGACACCAGCGGTTCCGCGGAAACGGATCGATCGCCGGCGGCAAGCCTTTGCGCCAAACGCCGCAATTCGTCCTCGAACTCACCACCGAGAAGAGTTTCCACTCCGAGTGACCGCAAATAGCCAGCGTTGACGGGCGCGTAGAGCCCGTAACAGCACACATGCGCGCTCGCGTGAACGCGCCGGACGGTCTCAATCACCGGCGCTGCCAGCCGCGTGGCAGTGTGCATAGGAAGGTGAAAGGCGATCAGATCCGCCTGGCGCACCGCGTTCAAAGAGAGTTTTTCAAGCGCGAGATCGGCGCAGGTGACGTGGTGTCCATCGGCGCGCAAGCACGCCGCTGGGGAAGCCAGCCCGAAAGGCTGACGGCCAAGCTCGTAGGTGGACACCAGCAGTACACGTATCAATTCTTTGTTTCTCCGGCACGGCGGAATGAAATCCGCACGGCTATTTGCGAAGCGCCTTCATTATATCGTCTTGACTGAGTAGTCAAGATGCGCTAGCCTCAAGTCAATTTGATTTTTCGAGCGACTGGAGTGATGCCGGCGAGTATTGTGACCGTTAAGAACGTTCCGTTGAAGACGCCGGTAAAGACGTCCGCTCCTTTACGGTTGCGGTTCGGTGCAGGTGACCGGGCGTTACACGGCCTCCGGAAAACCCGCTTGCTGACGCAAGGCGGCTCCGTGTCGAGGTTACCTGGCATCCGATTCTGCGGGCCGCAGGGGTCATGGACGCTGCGTTGAAAACGTCCGCTCCGCTGCGGTCGCGGCTCGGTACCGGAACGGAAACCGAACATCACGGTCGGAGACATAGCCAGGCAAGGATTCGGCGATGAAGCTCACCTCTCATGAAGAATACGGATTGCGCTGCCTGATCCGCCTTGGGCAGAAGGGGCCGGGCGGGAAACTGACGATTCCGGAAATCAGTGACGCCGAAGGCGTGTCGGAAGCATACGCCGGCAAACTTCTTCGCATGCTGCGGCTGGGCGGATTCGTGGTGGCTTCTCGTGGCGCCGGCGGTTATTCTCTGGCGCGCCCCGCCAACCGGATTGTTTTGAGCGATGTGATGAGTTTGCTAGGCGGCCGATTATTCGAAGGGAATTTTTGTGAAACGCATCCAGGTCAGTTGAAATCCTGCGTGCGACTGGCGGATTGTTCCGTGCGTGTGCTGTGGCGGGCCGTCCAGGAGGCCGTCGACGACGTCTTGAAACGGACTACTCTTCAGGACTTGCTGTTTACGGAGCAGCAGATGATTAACTGGATTGAAGGGCTGGGAGAATTCACCTCCCCGTTCCCACGGCAATGAAGGATACATCGCGTAAAAGGACGATAAATGAATTTCGATGGTAGCGAGATTGTTCGAAAGTTGACCGAGTCGCTCACGCTTGCTTTACCGCCGATCGCAATCTGCTTCACGGACACAGCGCCGGCGGGCATCCGCAATTGGACGGGCCGCGTTCCGGCGGGGTGCCGATTCTGGCAGGAAGCGGCGACGGAGGCATTCGTCACCTCGCCGGCCGATCACGATCTTTGTGCGATTGGCACATTCACGCATAATCTGGAAATCACCGAGGCGCACGAAGCGGACCGTGGCGACGCTCTCGCGGTGCTCGCGCAATTGGCTTACGTTCGGGAGCAGGACATTCCATCCATCCCTGTCCTCGAATCGCGGCCGTCGCATGTTATCTACGGACCGCTGGCGTCGATACCGCTCGTTCCCGATGTTGTGCTGCTTTTTGCGAAGGCCGACCAGATGCTGATTCTGTCGGAGGCAGCGCAGCAAGTGGAAGGCGGCCTGCCGCCGGCGATGGGCCGCCCCGCGTGCGCGATTGTTCCACAAGCGATGAACACCGGACGAGCGGCATTGAGCTTGGGCTGCTGCGGAGCACGCGCCTATCTGGATGTGCTGACAGAAGAGGTAGCGCTGTGGGCGATTCCCGGCTCCAAACTGAACGACTACGTGGAACGAATCGCCACGCTGGCAAATGCCAACGCCGTTCTGACAATTTTTCACAAAATACGCCGCAAAGACGTGGAAAACGGCAAAAACCCGACGACCAAGGAAACATTGGCGGCGATGGCGAACTCAAATTAAAAACAATGCCGGACAGGAGAAGCGAAATATGAGTGTTTCAAACAAGGAGATTGCAGATGGGATGTAGCGGCGGAGTTCCCCGGCCCGAGGAGCCCACAGATTCCACGGGCCGCAAGGTATTTTGCGTGAAGTTTCAACGGGAGATGCCGGGCCTTAAAGAGACTCCGTTTGAAGGACACCCGCTCGGGCAGAAGATTTTCGAGAACGTCTCACAGGAAGCCTGGAAGATGTGGGTTGAGCACATGAAGATGCTGATGAACGAATATCGTCTGAACCTGGCCACGCCGGAGGCACAGGAATTCCTGATCAAACAGATGGACGAATATTTCTTCGGCGCGGGGGCCGCGCTTCCGCCGGATTACGTGCCGCCGAAGGAAAAGTGACGAGTGCGCTTCGCGGCGCTCTATCTGCGCTGGAGCCTGGGGCTCACCTTTCTTTCCGCCTGCGCCGATCGTTTCGGACTGTGGGGTCCGCATGGCTCACAGTATGCCGCGTGGGGCGACTGGTCGCATTTCCTCGCGTATTCGGCAACACTGAATTGGTTTCTGCCGGCGTGGCTGCAATCGCCTGTCGCCTGGATTGCCACTCTTGCCGAACTCTCATTCGGGGCCGCTCTGATTTTGGGTATCTATCTCCGCGAAGCGGCCTATGGTAGCGCGGTATTATTGGGTCTATTCGCGCTCGCGATGACGTTTTCACTCGGAATCAAAGCGCCACTGAATTATTCCGTGTTTGTGGATGCTGGCGCGGCATGGCTATTGGGAAGCCTCGTGAATAGAGGAGCGCGCTCGCCACGGGAATCATTCGAACCGGATGATGATGATCGGCCAAAACAGGCCGATTCCGGGGTTGATCCTAACGTGTGACAACGAGCGGTCGACTTGCGTGGTGAGCACGACGCTCGGTTGAAGACGCCGGTAAAGACGTCCGCTCCATCACGGTCGCGGTTCGGTGCTGGTAACCGGACGTCTTCATCCGATTGCGCGGCCCTGAGGCTATTGCAGCTTTATTTGAGCGGGGCGCCGAGTTCACTCGCTTGCTTTAGCGTTCTTTGCGGGTCCAGACCACGGCGTTGGGCCATTTCGACGCCAATGCTAGATTTTTCAGCGGCCGGCAAAACCGATTCCGCAAGCGGGAAAACGCTCTCGTCTTCCAACGCAAGATGGCGTCCGTAAAGCGCGGTGAGTTGATCCAGCACCTCTGTCAGATGTTCCGCATCCTCTCGCGGCAGTGTGCCATCCGCAAGCCAGCGACGGCCCAATTGGTCGACTTTCTCGTGCCAATCATTCGCCTGCAGGTGATCGTGTTCAAGCTCCTGCACTTTGGCGAGCACGTCCTGGACCTGCCGCCTATCGATTTGGCGCAAGCGGGGAAATAAGCTTTCTTCCTCGTCGGCGGTATGGCGCGGCGCGGCGGTGCGGAAATACTCCAACGCCCGGAGCCATTCTTCCTTCTGTTGAGCGCTCATCAGGCCGCCTTGGGCCTGCCCGGCAACTTTCACCAGCACCGCAAGAAAGCGCTCAATGCGCCGATGGCAATCGCTCAATAACTCCATTGGATTTGAGAAATCGCCCGCCGGCTTGGCGCCTATTGTAACTGGCATAAACACTCCTTCGTTTCCGTCTAAGAAACTCTCATCGTTTGAAATTCTTTCAGCCGCGCTTCATGAGGAGGGCGCGACAGAAGCGTCAACAGCAGGTTCAGAGCAAACAGGGTCACGGCGGCCATTTCGAAAACTGCCGAAACCGGCAATGCCCTCCAGGCGACCGCCACGTTGCTTTCGTATGCGGCTATTTCACTGGCAACGCGCACCAGGCACCCGATGTTCAAAATCAACAACGAAGCAAACATCAGGCTTGGCGAGAACAGCGTGCGCATGCCGCAGAAAGCGGGAAGGACCCGCTGGCCGATGGCAAACACCATTGTCGAAATGAATCCGACAGTCATTGCGTGGCGCGACGCTCCCCAAATGCCGCCCGCGTGATCCGCAACCAAAGCCCAGATGGTAGCGGCAGCCGCAAACAGCATCCATGCATATGCGATGCGAACAAAAGCAGGAAAGCTGCCATGAACTCCCTGAGTCTTTGGCGGACGATCAGGAGGCGTAAAGATATGCAGCCCAAAGACCGCGCTGACAGCGCCAATCAGCAGCAGGACGCCGCTAAGCCGTGCGGCCTCGGCCGCTTCCGCCAGCACGGCGGCCTCCACACAAATAAGGGCCAGGAAGAGCATCCGGTCGTCCGGTTTCCGTAATCCTACAAACGCCGGTAACCACCTGGAGCTGAATCCCCAAATTGCAAGTGCGATGAATCCCCATAACGTCAATACGAGAAGCCGTTCATCCAAGATATGTGGAAGCGCCGGCGTGTCGCCGGTGAATGCGATGTACAACGTGGCGCCAAGATTCGTAAACAGCGTTAGAAGAAAGCCAATGCTCGATGCCAACGCCAGCTTCATCCAGATTTCTCTTTTGTACGGCTGTCCCTTCAGTTTTGCCGATTCCATCTGCTTTCGCTTCTGGCGGCCGACGCTGAGGAAGAATATTAAAAACGCACAGATCTCTATCAGTGCTGAGATTGGCAACATCTCTCGCCAGCGCCAGCCATATAGATTTGTGTTCCACCGCAGCAAAACTCCGCAGGTCCACAAAGCCCAGCAAATCCAGCCACGAGCCAGAACGAAGGGCTGAATATGACTCATCTTCGAGAGCGAGAAAAATCCAATTCCAATAATGAACGACCCGATCCAACCGAAAATCTGTGCATGCCCGTGCGCCTGAAGCCATGCCGGGGAGACGTCGGTTGCCGAATGTCCTCCGCTGATTGCAAGTAGATTCCAAACACCGAGAAATGTGCCTGGAAGCAGCAAGAAGAAAAGCCCCGTCGCAATGAAAGCGGTCAGGAGCCGCTGGAGAGAGACTTCGCGCGCCCTAATCTCAACCGTTTTTGCGTCAGGCACGCTCGTCAATGTCTCCTTCTTTCATTTTGATAGAGACATCGTTTTATTCAGTGACTTTAGTCACCATGTTGGATTACCGCTATCCGGAGCCCGCGACCATGGTTTGGATGAGCCGCATTACGGGACTCGGATAACAGCCGATCAGAATGACGGCGGCCGTCAGCACACCAAGCGTCCAACTTAAGGAATGCGAATTGATCCTGGACGGCCAGGCACCAGCGGGTTGAGCCGTGCGGCTGTATAGAGCAACAACAATCCGCAAGTAGTAGAAGAGCCCGATAGCGCTCGTCACCACGAGGATAATGACAAGCGCCCAGAGCGAGCCGGAAACTCCCGCGGCAACGAGATAGAACTCGCCCAGGAATCCGGCGGTGAGCGGAATACTGGCCAACGACAGCAGCATCACGGTAAAGACACTGGCGAGAACGGGACGGCGCCAGAAAAGGCCGCGATAGCCGCTGAGATCGCCGAGGTCGTTTCCGGGCCTCGAAAGCACGGTCACCACGCCGAAGGCGCCAAGCATGGTCGCAAAATAAGCGACGAGGTAGAACGCAACCGCGGAACGGCCAATTGCGCCCCCGGCCTCAAATGCAACGATCAGGTACCCAAGGTGAGCAATCGAGGAATATGCAAGAATGCGTTTGACGTTGTCTTGAAGCAACGCCAGCAGATTTCCGGCAAACATCGACGCAATCGCAATGATCGAGAACACAAGCACAAGGGAGCTGTCACCTCGCATTCCGGAACGATCGAAAAAACGAATCAGGAGCGCGAACATGGCCCCCTTGGAGACTGTCGACACGAAGGCCGCTACGGGCGCCGGAGCGCCCTCGTACACATCCGGCGTCCACATGTGAAACGGAACAAGGCCCAATTTGAATCCGATACCGACCACAATGAGTGTGACTCCCACGGCGATGGTCGCGGAATCGACTGCGCCTGCCGGCGAATCCGGCAGAATCCCGCCGAAATCCATCGTGCCGAATTCGAAGTAGACGATCGCGATTCCAAAAATCAGAAATGAAGCGGAGGCCGCGGCGAGCACGAGATACTTGAGTCCTACTTCGATTGAGGCTTTCGTCGTGCGTTCATACGAAATGAGCCCGTAGAGAGCAACACTGAGGATCTCAAGGCCAAGAAACAGGGAGGCGAAGTGGCGCGCGCAGACGAGAACACCCGAGCCAAGCGCCGCAATCGCAATCAGAAGATACAACTCTTCGGGGCGATGCTCTTCCTCCTGTTTGAAATAGCCATAGCAGAGGAACACAACCGCGATACTGGCGGCGAGAATCAGGCCAATATAGAAGAGGGCGCCCGAATCGATGGTCAGGAGCGGCGTAACGTCGCGCGGAACAAGGGGCGCGGCAATGAAGAGAGTTCCGAAGGCGGCGCAAAGACCTAGCACGGTCAGGAGCGCCGATGCGAGATGACTGCGCCGTACGGCGATCGCGAGCATAACCAGGATTGCCGTAGCCGCAATCAGCAGTAACGGTAATAGCGCCAGCAGATCCGTGGAATTCATCTATTGCCTATGTATTTGAACAGTCGTTTCGAGCGCATGTAGCGCCGGGCTGAACGTCCGCAGAACCGGCTGTGGATTCAGCCCCAGCCATAGGAGTGCCCCGGCCATCAGCGTGATGACGAAGCCTTCCCGATAGACGAGATCGGGCATGGCCACGCGATGGACGTTCGGCCCCTGGAACGCTCTCTGGATCAGCCGAAGCGCATAGAACGTTGATGCCAGCACGCCAATGGCGGCAACGATCGCGAATACCGGATGATCGCGATATGTCCCCAGCAAAATCAAAAACTCTCCCACAAAATCCCCAAGGCCGGGAAGTCCCATCGAAGCCAGCGCGAAAAACAACGCGGCGCCGCTGAGGCGGGGCGCGGTCGACCAAAGTCCGCCCATACGATCCAGATCGCGTGTATGGATACGCGCATCGAGAGCGCCGATCAAAATGAACAGAGCGCCGACGCTGAGTCCATGACAGATCATGGTCATGACGGCGCCCTGAAGGGCAAGTTCATTCCAAGAGAAAACGGCAAGCACGATAAAACCAAGATGGCTGATGCTCGTGTACGCCACGAGGCGTTTCAAATCGGTTTGGCCGAACGCCAGGACGGCGCCATAGAGTATGCCGACCACGCCCAGCGCCATGGCTACCGGCGCAAACTCCCGCGCCGCATTGGGAAATAGCGGAATCAAAAATCGGATCATGCCATAGGCCGCAGTCTTTGCCAGTAAACTCGCAAGGATCACACAAACCGGCGTGGACGCTTCGCTGCAAGCATCCGGCAGCCATGTGTGAAACGGGAACAGCGGCAATTTGACGGCAAACGCGGCGAAAAACCCCAGCATGATCCAAAGCGCGGTGCTTGCCGTCAGAGGAGTGTTCAGTAAATCCACATATTCAAACGTAAATACGCCTGTGCTCCGGTAGTGGAAAAAATACAACGCCAGAATGGCCACAAGCATCAGCAATCCACCGGCCTGCGTGAATAAAAAGAATTTCACGGCTGCTCTGGCCCGGCGTTCGCGGCCCCAGAGCGCAATCAGAAAATACATAGGAACTAGCATCAGTTCCCAGGCGAAGTAGAACAAAAACAGATCGACAGCCAGGAACACTCCGGCAATTCCGGCCAAGATCCACAATACGTTCAGGTGAAAGAACCCTATGCTCTCCGTGATCTCGGTCCAGGACACTAGAATCGAGAACGCGCCGACGAAGAATGTGAGCGCAAGCAGAAGCAGACTCAATCCATCGATAGCGAGGTGAAAGTGAATCCCGAGTTGCGGAATCCAGGTCCAGTTCACCTGCTCCAGCCACGCAGTGGAGTTCAGAAGCGCAATTTGTCCGGCATGATTAATCCAGATAAATAAAACCAGCGCGAAATCGATCACAGTCGAGGCGAGCGCAATCCAGCGCGCCATCGCGGCGTTCCAGCGCGCGGAAATCGCGGCCAGAACGCCTCCGGCCAGCAACACGGCAATGAGGCAGATAAGAATCATGCGAGTAGAATCACTCCGGCGAAAATCACGGCGCCTGCGCCAATCACGGCGGCGTACCATCGCAAACTGCCGGTCTGACTCCGGCTGAGAGTGAAATGGGCCGACCGGTTCAGCCACGCAATCGCGTTGAACACGCTATCGATGGCATCACGCCGATTGATCGCCGCCATCCATACAACTGGCCGCACGAATGCCCGATCATAGAACCAATCGAAAGCCCAATCTGCAAGCCAGAAAGCGTGAAGGCGCCGCCCGGCGGAGCTTGCTGCCAGCGCATCGGCGTATTGCCTCTTCCTGATGAAAAATAGATAGGCGGAGCCGAGTCCTGTCGCGAACGCAAGCCCGGACACGATGGCCGAGAGCAGTTCCGTCAAAAAACCTGCGCGGACTTCCACGAGGGCCGGCAATGCGCTATTCAGGAACGCGAGCAGGGGGGCCTTCACAAGACCGCCGACGAGCGAGAGCGCGGCCAACACGGCCACCGGCACGATCACGCGATATCGAGGCCGATGAGTGACTGGCGTGTTGCGCGTTCCAAAGAACACCACAAAAATGACGCGGAACGTGTAGAGCGCAGTCAGCAAGACGCCAGCAATCCCCACAACCCAGAGGCCGAGGCCGCCGTGCGGCGAGGCCCAGGCATTCCACAAAATCAGATCTTTGCTGAAGAATCCCGCAGTCACCAGCGGCAAGCCAGCCAGCGAACATCCGCCGATCAGGAATGTCCAGAATGCAATGGGGAGTTCCTTGCGAAGCCCTCCCATGCGGAAGATGTTGTGTTCATCATGGAGAGCGTCAATCACAATACCGGCTGCAAGAAAAAGAAGCGCTTTGAAAAACGCATGCACCATGAAATGGAGCAGGGCGGCGGCCCAGGCCCCGACGCCCAGGGCGAGGAACATATAGCCGATCTGGCTGATTGTGGAATACGCCAGCACGCGCTTGATATCGGGTTGCGTTAGCGCGCTAAAACCTGCCAGCAGAAGTGTTGCCGCGCCGACGACTGCAACCGCAAACTGCACTTGCGGCGCCAGCGAATACAGCACGTGTGTGCGCGCAATCAGGTACACGCCCGCGGTCACCATGGTGGCGGCGTGGATCAATGCGCTTGTCGGCGTTGGACCAGCCATCGCATCCGGCAACCAGGTCTGTAGCGGCAATTGAGCCGACTTGCCAACGGCTCCTCCTAACAGGAGCGCCGCGGCCGCAATCGCGTACGGCGAACCGGCCGGCCACTGCACGCTCGCCCGATGCATGAGGTCCTGTATCTGAAGCGTTCCGAGATTGTGAAAGAGGAGAAACAGCCCAATGAGCATGGCGGTATCTCCAACTCGTGTGACGATGAACGCCTTGCGCGCGGCAAGCCCGTTTGCGGAATCCTTGTACCAGAACCCGATGAGCAGATAACTGCACAGCCCGACGCCTTCCCAGCCAAGATAGAGCAACAAAAGGTTGTCCGCCAGCACGAGAACCAGCATGGAACCGACAAAAAGATTCATGTAGGCGAAGAAGCGGCTGTATCCCTCATCCTGTTCCATGGACTCTGCAGAGTACAAATGAATCAGGAATCCGACGAACGTCACAACCAAGATCATCAGGAACGACATGGGGTCGAGGTAAAGAGCGATCTCAGGTCGAAAACCGGCGACGTTCATCCAGGTCCATAAGACCTGGGTGTAGGGCGCCTGCAACGCGAGAGCGGCAGGCACTATGGCGAGCGAAATCCCCGCGGCGATAGCGACTGAACCAACCCCGACAACGGCAACCATTCGTCTCGAAAACGCTCGACCTACGAGCGCGAGAATAAGCGCGCCGAGAAAAGGGATGGCCGGGATCAGCCAAAGCAGTTGGAGCATGTCAACCCTTCAAGGTGCTGGCATCATCGATATTGACCGACTTGTAAAGACGATGTAGCCGAAGCACCAGCGCAAGGCCAACCGAAACTTCAGCTGCCGCCATGGCGAGAATAAACAGAAACATGACCTGGCCATCCGCCTGCCCCCACCGGGCGCCGGCCGCTACGAAGGCAAGGCCCGCCGCATTGAGCATGACCTCGATCGACATCAGCGTGAAGATCACGTTACGGCGTGTCAGTAGGCCTATCAACCCCAGCACGAACAAAATCGCCGCTAACAACAGCGCGTTGCCGGCTAGATTCCATGGCATACAAACTCTCCACTTCTCCCGGAGCATTCCATCCCAAGTGATAGGCGCCTACAATTCCCGCGAGCAGAAGCATCGATACCAACTCCACTCCCAATAGGTACGGTCCAAACAGCGCGATGCCCACTTCTTTGGGTCCGACTTCGGGGACGATGCCCGGTGAACCGGCAGGCGCTACCAAGATATAGGCCAATTCCGCCAGCAGAATCGCAGCAAGAATTCCAGGACCAATCCAGGCTTTCGGATCGAGCCAGGCTCGTTCTATCTGAATGGCGCGATCGCCAATGTTCAGCATCATCATTACGAAAACAAAGAGGACCATGATGGCCCCCGCATAAACAATCACTTCCAGAACCGCGACATACGGCGCCCCGAGCGTATAAAAGACGGTCGCCAACGCCAGGAATGACACAACCAGATACAGCAGCGCGTGTACTGCTTTTAGCCGGGTGATCATCAACGCAGTGCAAATCACCGCAATTACAGCCGCAACATAGAAAGTCAGCACCATGGCAGTTTTCTAGGGCAACAAGGTATGTACGTCCGCCGGCGCGGCTTCGCGTTCCGATTCGCCTTTGTCCTTGCCCCCAATCTGAACTCCGCAGACGCGCCAAAAGTTATAGCCGGGGTACTTGCCTGGTCCGTTGATGAGCAGGTCTTCTTTCTCATACACCAGATTCGGACGATGATACTCGCCCATTTCAAAATCGGGAGTCAACTGGATCGCATAAGTCGGGCAAGCGTCCTCGCAAAATCCGCAGAAGATGCAGCGTGAGAAATTAATCCGGAAAAACTCCGGGTAACGCCGGCCAGATGAATCTTCGGTTGCTTGTAGCGCAATGCAATCGACCGGACAAACCGCCGCGCATAAATAGCACGCAACACAACGCTCGCCGCCATCCGGATCGCGTGAGAGGATGATGCGGCCGCGGTATCTCGGCGCCAGGTACGGCTTCTCTTCGGGATATTGCACCGTCACCCGGCGATGAAACATGTGGAGAAACACATTCCACATTGTTTGGAGAATGCTGAACATCGCTAGAACGACCTCCCTTGAGCGGTTGCAACCACAATGGCTCCCGTCACGAGCAGATTCGCCACCGCCAGCGGCAGCATCACTTTCCAGCCCCACGTCATGAGCTGATCGAATCGAGGACGCGGCAAGGAAGCTCGCAACAAAATAAAAAAACAAATCAGCAGAAACGTTTTCAACAGAAACCACACAATTGGCGGCAGGATTGGTCCGAGCCAACCACCCAAAAAGAGAATTGCAATCAGGGAGGAGATGAGCGTAATGCCGAGGTACTCGCCAACGAAGAACATTCCGAATTTCATGCCCGAGTATTCGGAATGGAACCCGGCGACCAACTCGCTTTCGGCTTCCGGCAAATCGAAAGGCAACCGGCGTGTTTCGGCGACTCCCGCTATCAAAAAGAGCACAAAGCCGAGAAACTGCGGAATGACAAACCAGAGGCCGCGCTGGGCATCGATGATCTGCACGAGATTGAAAGAGCCGGCGAGCAACACGACGCCCATGATTGACAGTCCCATGAAGACTTCGTAGCTCAGCATCTGAGCGGCGGCCCGTAATGCGCCTAACAGCGAATATTTGTTGTCCGACGACCATCCCGCCAGCGCAACGCTGTAAACACCCAGGGAGGACATGGCGAGAATAAAAAGCACACCGACATTCAGATCCGACACGACAATTCCCGGCGCAATCGGAAGCACCGCGAAGGACATCAACACGGTCACCATGATGATCGCCGGCGCGATGACGAAGATGGTTTTATCGGCAAACGGTGGAATCCAGTCTTCCTTAAAGAAGATCTTAATCATGTCGGCCATCACCTGAAATAGGCCGAATGGGCCAACCCGGTTCGGGCCGTAGCGATCCTGCCAGAGCGCAAGCAGCCGGCGCTCGAGCCAGATGAGGCCGGCAGCGATCGTAAGCGCCACAATGAGAACGCCAAAAATCGTCGCGACCGGATAGGGGCTGATCATCATATTCGCGAAATCCCACTCCACGCCGGTAGCATAATTCCTTCGAGAGGCGGCAATCCGGACGGCAGGCCCGCCACGCCTTGCGGCAGACCAGGCGTGACTCTGACCGGAAGGTTCCGGCCCATCACCGATGCCTCCGCGCCGAACTTCGCGGCATCGTCTGCATTCAGGGCAAGGTACGGATCCGGAAACAGTTGAGCCACAGCGGGCGCCGCGCGGCTAAGCTCGTCGCTTCCGAAGATATGGAACAGCGGAATGATGAGCCACTCGTTCTCGCGCGGCTGAAAGGCGGACGGAACAGAAGCGAAGAGGGCGCCGTTGAAGGCGTCCGCTCCCTGACGGTCGCGGTTCGGTGCAGATAACCGGGCGTCTTCATCCGATTCCGCGGCTCGCGAGGCCATGGGTATTCCCTCCCCCTGCCCCGCTTCAATTAGTCTTACTCCGGGATCTCCGCCCCGGAGTGGGCCAGCGATTTCTTCCTGGAACTTATTCGTTGCCTGCGCGGAGTTCCAACCCGGAGACCAGAAAAAAGGAATCAAGGCGGCCGGCGGCTGATCCGGATTGCCCTCCATTGAGAATGAAAGAGGAGAATTGAGGTCTACGGGAGGCTTGGGTTCATCGACGGTAATGTTGGCGAGCACCGCCGTGCGGCCACTCCAGCGATGCGGTTCGCGAGGAACTTTCGCTCCCGACATACGAAACGCTGCCGAAGGCGCCGCTTGAGCGATTCCAGATAGGCCGGGAACGCCTCCACTCATATCGGCGATTACGCGATCGAGATTTTCCCATTCACCTAACCATTGCCAGCTTTGCCGAATGGTTTCTGAAGGCGGAAACACGCCGAAGAATCTCTGCGCGCGGCATTCGTTGTTCACGAGTGTTCCATCCGCCTCGGCGAATGTTGCGGTGGAAAGAACCAGCTCCGCCCGCGTCGTGGTGCGATTTTCCAGGTGATCTAAAACAACGACGTGCGCACACTGGCTAAAGAAAGAGTCGACCTCCGGCGCAGGCAGACGGCGATACAGATCGTTCTCAATCACAATAGCCGCAGTGGGTTTCGCTTTGATGGCGGCTTCAAGCGACGTCCCCGTTAGGAACGCGAGGCCGAAGCTGTTGCACTCCGGCGTAATAAACGACAATGTGGCGCCCGGCAAAACGCGAGACACGTTTGCAGCGGCCCGGATTATGCCGATGTTGCGGTAGCTCGCACCGGAGATCACTAGCGGCCGTTTCGCCATTTTGAAGGCATTTGTGACACTCTCGACGAATGCCCGCTGATTGTCAGCAAGATCCTGCGGCTCCGGAGAACTCGAATGCAGAGCGCGCGCGATAGCATAGCCGACGCGAGCCACATCATCCGGCGCTCCCCGGCAACATTCGGTGGCGATGTCATCGAGACGGGTCGCGGAAGAAGTGGCGATAAAGAAAGGCCCTTTGGCGTCCTGCAACACTTCGCGCACTCCGTGATCCTGCCAGAGAGCCACGTGCAGGCGTTTGGCGATCTCGATCGGTTGCTGGCGAACCGATTGACGGAGGCTCAACGCCATTCTTGGAGCGACATTCATGACGTCCTCACCGAGGACGAGCACCGCATCGGACGATTCCACTTCGCGAAGCGATGGAGTACCCGCCGGGCCGGATCGGAGAATATCCAGCATGAGACGCAGTAGTTCCAATTCGCTTGAAGGAATTCCGGCGTAGAAACGGTCCGGACCGACAAGCGCGCGCAGGGCGAAGTTACTTTCCAGCGATGCTCTCGGGGAGCCGATTCCAATTACACCGGGGTTACTGGCGACAAGATCACGCAGATGACGCTTTGCGGCATCGGGTCCGATCGCCTCTGTACGAAGCCTGGATTGCCGGATGCGCCGCTCGCTGTTTACAAATTCGTATCCGAAGCGGCCGCGATCGCACAGAAAATATCCGTTGACCTCGCCGTTATAACGGTTCACAACGCGCCGCAATGTATCGTATCGTTTGCCGATGCTGATGTTGCACCCAAGGCTGCACTGTGTACAGATCGAGGGTGAAAATTCGAGGTCCCATTTCCGCGTGTAGTGCCGCTTTAACGTCGCATCGGTGAACACTCCGGTGGGGCAGACCTCGACCAGGTTTCCGGCAAATTCGTTCTCGAGCACGCCATCCTTATCGCGGCCGAAATAGACGAGGTTTCGTAAAGCAAACGAGTTAAAATCGGCCCCGCCGGCGTATTCCCGGTAGAAACGCACGCAGCGGTAGCATTGGATGCACCGGTTCATCTCATGGTTGAGAAACGGGCCGAGATACTGATTGCGAAACGTACGCTTTTCAAAACGGTAACGGCGATAATCATGCCCCGTCATGACGGTCATGTCCTGGAGATGGCATTCGCCGCCTTCATCGCAGACTGGGCAATCGTGTGGATGATTCAGCATCATGCCTTCGATGATGCCCGCGCGAAAGGCTGCCGCTTCGGAATCTTTAATGGAAATGCGCGTACCGTCTGATGCCGGCGTCATGCAGGCCATGACAATCCGGCCATGCTTGTCGTGCTCGTCTTTGAACTGTTTCACCGCACACTGCCGGCAAGCGCCCACTGAACCCAACGCGGGATGCCAGCAGAAGTAAGGGAGATTGAAACCTGCCGACAAGCACTGGTGCAGCAGATTCTGCTCCGGGTCCATCGGATAAGGGCGATCCTCTATGTAGACCGTGGTCACATCGATCTCCACGGGCATCGTTTCTCGCGAATATGGCGTTCGAAATCGTCGCGAAAGTATTTCAGTCCGCTTTGCAAGGGTTCCGCGGCGCCGGGCGCCAACGCACAAAATGTGTTGCCGGGGGCGAGGAATTTCGTCTGGAACGTGAGCTTCTCAATGTCGCCCGGCTCGCCTCGCCCCTCCTCCATCGCGTTTAGAATTCGCTCAATCCAGCCGAGGCCGCTCCAGCAGGGCGTACACCAGCCACAGGACTCCTGCGCGAAAAAATGTTCGAGATTCCAGAGCATTCCGACCGGACAGGTCCGATCGTCCAGCACGATCATGGTTCCGGTTCCCATGCGACTACCCGCCTTCTGAACCTCGGTAAAATCCATCGGCACGTCCAGATGCTCTTCGGTCAGAAAGTCGGTGGAAGCACCGCCCGGCAATAGGCCGCGAAACCGAAGCCCTTCGCGCATGCCTCCCGCATGCTCCTCGAGAATTTCACGGACCGTGACACCCATCGGCAGTTCCCATAAGCCAGGCCGCCGGACCTTCCCGCTGGCGCCGTAGAGTTTTGTGCCTCCATCCTTGCTGCGGCTCAAACCTTTGAACCACGTCGCGCCATTGCTGATGATGTGCGGAACGTTGCACAGCGTCTCGACATTGTTGACCGTGGTTGGTTTGCCCCACAGCCCCGACACCGGAGGAAACGGCGGCTTCGCGCGTGGATTCGCGCGTTTACCTTCTAGAGCGTTCAGCAGGCCGGTCTCTTCACCGCACATATAACGGCCGGCGCTGAGGTGTAAACGAATCTCCAGGCTGTAGCCAGATCCGACGATGTCTTTCCCGAGATATTGAGCCGCATAAAGTTCCGCAATCGCCCGCGAAATGGTTTGTGCCGCCCGCTTATACTCGCCGCGCAGAAACACATACGCAACGTTGACCTGCATTGCGTAAGCGGCGATCATCATTCCTTCCAGCAATTGATGCGGGTTGCCTTCGAGCAAAAAGCGATCCTTAAATGTGCCTGGCTCCATCTCGTCGGCGTTGGCGACAAGATATTTCGGTCCGGCCGCATCTTTCGGCATGAAACTCCACTTGACTCCTGTTGGGAAGCCTGCGCCTCCGCGGCCTTTGAGGTTCGATGCTTTCACCTCCTCGACAATCTCCGCTGGCGTCATCGAACGAAGCGCTTTGCGCAGCCCCTCATAGCCGCCACCGCTCTCGTACGCCTTCAGATCGGGAGGCTGCCGGTCGAGGTGGATGTCTTTGGTGAGCGGCATCTCCATCGCTACTTGTACCGGTCGAGAATGTCTTCCGCTTTGGCGGGCTCCAGATCGAGATGCAAATCGTCGTCGACCATCATGACGGGAGCGTGATCGCACGCGCCCAAACACACGATTGGCAGTAGCGTGAATCGGCCATCGGCCGTGCTTTCTCCAAGCCGGGCTCCGCACCGCGCCGTGAGTCGATCGCTAATGCTCGTGGCGCCCATAATCCAGCAGCTCACGCTATCGCAGATATAGACGACATGCCTGCCGACCGGCTTACGAAAAATCAAGTTATAAAATGTCGCCACGCCATCCAAATCGGACGTGGACATTCCCAGAAACTTGCCAATATCCTCCAAGGCTTCGTCCGAGACCCACCCGCGATGCTTCTGTACGATCTTCATTGCATCGATTGAGACAGCCTGCTTCGTCGGATAGTGCGGCAACTCAGCTTCGATTTCGCGTTGTTCTTCAGGCGACAGCATCCGAAACCACTCCTCTTTAGCGATCTACATCGGCCAGCACGTAATCCATCGCGCCCAATACTGCAAAGAGATCGGGGATCATTCTGCCGCGGCACAGTAGCGGCAACATCTGCATATGGGCAAAGGAGGGCGTGCGGATGCGGGTTCGGTACGAATTCGTCCCGCCATCGCTAATCAGGTAATATCCGTTGTTCCCCTTCGCCGCTTCAATCGTTCCAAGCGCCTCTCCGGGCGGAATCACCGGACCCCAGGTCACGCTCAAGAAATGCGTAATCAATGTTTCAATATCGTGCATCGTCCGATCTTTTATGGGAGGCGTCGCAAGCGGATGATCCGATTTATAAGGACCTTCCGGCATATTGTTCACGCATTGCTCGATGATGCGAAGGCTTTGACGCATTTCTTCCACGCGCACTACCGCACGATCGAAACAATCTCCGTTCTTGCCGGTGGGAATGTCGAATTCAAACTGCTCGTAACTTGAATAGGGCTGCTTTTTGCGAAAATCCCAACCGAAACCGCAGGCGCGCAGAGCGGGTCCGGTGATGCCCCACTCAATTGCCTCCTCGGTTGTCATACTGCCAACTCCCTTTGTGCGCGCTTGGAAAATGCGGTTGCGTATCACTTCGCGATCATACTCGGCGAGCCGCCGCGGCAAATAGGCCAGGAAATCGCGAAACATCCTGTCCCATCCTTGGGGCAAGTCTTGCGCCACGCCGCCGATGCGGAACCAATTGGGGTGCATGCGCGCGCCGCAGACTGCTTCAATAATGGAAAGCGCTCTCTCGCGATCGTTGAATGTGTAAAAGACCGGCGATAATTGGCCGAGATCCTGCGCAAACGTTCCGTACCATACCAAGTGGCTGATGATGCGGAATAACTCGGATAACATCACTCGAATCACTTGCGCTCGCGGCGGGGCGGAGATGCCAGTCAATTTCTCGACCGCGACCAGATAAGCCAGATTATTGATCACGCCGGCCAGATAATCGATGCGGTCCGTGTACGGGATATAGGTATGCCAGGTCTGGCGCTCTCCCATCTTCTCGGCGCCGCGATGGTGAAATCCAATCTCCGGCACCGCATCCACGATCTCTTCTCCGTCCAACTGCAGAACGACGCGCAAAACACCGTGCGTGCCCGGATGCTGCGGCCCGACATTCAGGAAAAGAATTTCGCTACCGGCCCTGGTGCGCCGCATGCCCCATTCCTCCGGGCGGAATCGAAGCGCTTCCTGCTCGGCAGCTTGTTTGGCTTGCGGAAGGCGGAATTCGCCCATCTCCGTCGCCCGCGCAGGGTGATCTTTGCGTAGCGGATACCCTTCCCAAGTTGCCGGCATCAGGATGCGCTGGAGATACGGGTGCCCGGTAAATCGGATGCCGAACATATCCCAAACCTCACGCTCGTACCAGTTCGCCGCCGGCCAAAGGTCGGTCACGGTATCGAGCGACAGGGCGCTATCTTCGAGAGCTGTTTTGATTCGGATGAATTCGTTTCGCTCAAATGAAAGTAGATGATGGACGACCGTGAAGTCGCCTTTCTCCTCACCCGGGCGATGTACGCGCGTGCGCTCGTCGACGGCGGTAAGATCGTACAACATTCTGTACGGATCAGTTACTTGCTCCTTGAGAAACGACAGAACGGGATGCAGTTTTTCGCGATCCACCCAGAACGTCGCGATACCGTCTTTATTCCAATCCGAAGCCGCCGCCGGAATTCCAAACTGGCTTTGGAGCGATGCTGCCGCGCTTTCCGTCATTCCCAATCACACGCCATCGGGTGTCCGCAAGTCCGTTTCCTGCTGCCGGATGGATCGTTTGCTATCGCGCAATGAAGGCCCAGGCAACCGCGTCACACCTTGCGATCCAACGACCCAGCTCAACGGGCGCCGTTCCGTTCCGACTGCCTTCTGCAGAAGCGTCAATCCTTCAAGGAACGCATCCGGACGAGGCGGACATCCCGGAACATAAACATCGACCGGCAGAAACTTGTCCACGCCTTGAACGACACTGTAGATGTCGTACATTCCACCTGAATTCGCGCACGAACCCATCGAAATCACCCAGCGCGGCTCCATCATCTGTTCATATAGCCGCTGAATGACAGGAGCCATTTTGATGAAGACGGTGCCTGCGATTACAATCAGGTCCGCTTCTCTCGGCGTGCCGCGAATCACTTCCGCGCCGAACCGCGCCACGTCATATTTGCTCGTGAGACTTGTCGCCATTTCGACGTAGCAGCAGGAAAGGCCAAAGTTGAATGGCCAGATCGAATTCTTGCGGCCCCACGCAACCAGATCCTGAAGCCTGGAAAGAACAACGCTGCGCTTCACTTCTTCGTCGAACGGCGCCAACTTTGCGTCTCGTGCGCCACTCGGTGAGCCGGTGAGCGACCATCGCATTAGCGTCGTACCTTCGCCGCTTGAGTGGACTTGGGCGTTGACCAGTTGAGCGCTCCGACCCTAGCCAGGTATAGGAGAGTCGCCATCAGAATGCCAGCAAAAATGACCGCCTCCCAAAAGCCGGCCCATCCACTCTCACGGGCGGCAACAGCCCAACTGAACAGAATCACTGCTTCGACATCGAAGATCACAAAAAACATTGCGATCAGATAGAACTGGGCCGAAAGACGCAGACGCGCCGACCCCTCCGAAACGATGCCGGCTTCATAGGGCGAGCCGGTTGCGGGACTCGTATGCCGCTGGCCCAGCACATAGGAGACTAGAAGCATTCCCGTGACGAGCAGCAACACAAGCACGAAATAAAGAACGAGAGGCCACATTTTGCTAAAGGCCCAACTCCTCAACCAGATCTCGTTAGACCACCGGCAAGCGACGCCGCTGGTCGTTTCTCTCTTCCTTCGATACCGGTGTCACGCAAAAATCTCTTTCACGAACCCTGCCGTTTCCGGTTCGAGCCAGATGGCGTCTACCGGACAGTAGATGTTTATCGGTGTATTGTGTTACAGCCGCCGTGCTTGGGGATAGGCGTTCCGCGATGCAGCTTTCCTTCGCCACTGGGCGCCATTTCTGACAGAATCGAGTAGAGGGAGCGAATATGAATTCGTTGTTGGAATTGCGAAAACGAGGCCAATCGATTTGGTTGGACTATATCCGGCGGGATCTGATCCGGAATGGCGAATTGAAAAGATTAATCGAAGATGAAGGTTTGCGAGGCGTCACGAGCAATCCCAGTATCTTCGAAAAAGCGATCGACGACAGTACAGAATACGACGAAGCATTAGGTGGGCTGTTTGCTCGAAATCCTAACATCGAAGCGCGTGAACTTTACGACACGCTTTCAATTGAAGATGTCCGCGATGCCACCGACATCCTGCGCCCGGCCTACGACGAGAGCGGAGGCTTGGACGGTTTCGTGAGTATCGAGCCGCCTCCTCAACTCACGCGCGATACCCAGGCAACGATTGAAGAAGGGCGACGGCTGTGGCGAACCGTCAACCGACCCAACCTGATGATCAAAGTTGTCGCGACGCCAGAAGGCGTTCAGGCAGTGGAAGCATTGATCGCCGAGGGAATCAACGTGAATATCACGCTGATGTTCTCGATGAAGCACTATGAAGCGGTGGCCGGCGCTTACATTCGCGGATTGAAGCGCTGCGGCAAGCCGGAAAAGATCGCCTCCGTGGCATCGTTTTTTGTAAGCCGAGTAGACACGCAGGTCGATAAGGCGCTCGATGCGCTCGGCTCGCCCGAAGCGCTTGCGCTACGTGGAAAGATTGCCATTGCAAATTCAAAGAGAGTCTATCAGCGCTTTAGAGAGATCTTCGATGGAGACGACTTCTCGATGCTGCGGCAAAAAGGAGCACACGTACAGAGACCACTTTGGGCGAGTACGAGTACGAAAAATCCGCGCTACCGCGATGTGTTGTATGTCGAAGAACTCATTGGACGGGACACTGTGAATACGCTTCCGCCGGCGACCATGAAGGCATTCCGCGATCACGGACAAGTGCGCGGCGATACCGTTCAGGAGAACTTGCCCGAAGCCGATAATCAGCTTCGAGCTCTGTCGAACCTGGGAATCGATTTAAATGCAGTTACCGATAAGCTCCAGGTGGACGGAGTGGCGTCGTTTGCGGCGTCGTATGATCGCGTGCTGGCCGCGCTCGATAAGAAACGCAGCAAAATGCGAGCAGCGGGCGCGAGCACGTAGCCAAAGCGGGCGGCCGTGCCCGTTCCTCAGTTCTGAACGGGCGCGGTGATCTGCGCTTCCTTCGCCACCTCGTCCTTGCTTTCCTGGTTTTGTTTTTGTATCTGCTGGTATTTCACCATTAGTTCGCGCGCTCGTTGCGTATTGCCCTGGGCTTGAAAGGCGCGCGCCAGTTGGTAGTGCAAGCTGCCGTCCTCGTCGAGCGTTAATGCCCTTTCCAAGTGAGGAATTGCATCGGCCGGCCGGTTTATCAGCGCAAGGGCCATGCCAAGGGAAGCATCCGCCGCCGGCATGTTCGGTTGTTTGCGAAGCGCGGATTCCAAATAGGGCAAAGATTTCTCCGGCTGCTGCAGCCGCAACAGGCTGGTCCCCAACATGAACTGGTCTTCCGCTGAATCGGGTTCTTCCTTGAGAGCAGCTTGAAGCATCGGGATTACGGTCTGATAGTCGTGCCCTGAGAATAGTGAAACCATCAGCTCATGCGTTAGCCGCGAGTCGCCGGGCGCAATCTTCAAGGCCGCGCGCCACTCGTTTGCCTCTTCGAGATATTGATGGTGCCCTCGGAAGATTTCCGCTTTCAGCGCGTGGATCTCGACCGATTCGGGAAGCGCGCCCAGCCGGTCAAACGCCTGAAGAGCCAAATCGTTATAGGCTTTTGCCGCCCACAAAAGAGATGCCGGACTCTTGCCCGCTGCTTGCGCCGCCTCTAAAAGTTTTCCCTTGGCGAACAGGCATTCAGCAGTTTGTGTCTGGCAGTTGGACGCCAATGATTGTTCGCGCCGGCGCTCGGCGGCCGCCCAATCGGCATGGCCGGTTTTTTCGTACACCTCCGCCAGCCCGGAGTGGACTCCGCGCAAGGAGGGCATCTTTTCCATCGCCTGTTTGTAGAAAAAGAACGCGCTTCGATACTGCTGGCGGCTTACCTGGGAATCGCCAATCAGTTGCAACACGTAGGGCGACTCCGGGGCGGTTTTTTCCAATCGGTCGAACGCTTGGGCTGCCAGGGATTCATAGGATTTACCGAGACCATACCAAGCCTTTGCGTCAGAAGGGTCCATTGCCGACAATTTCCTGTATTGCACGGCGGCTTCAGCCGAGCGGCCGACTGCGGAAAGCGCCCCGGCCAGCATTCCACGCGCATCCCGGTTATCCGGTTGCACGGCGATTAGCTTTTGGAACGGAGCGATGGCGCGGCTGGGCTGATTGAGTTGAAGTTGCGCCATGCCCAACGAGGTAAGCGCAGGAACGCTATTCGGCTGCGCCTTCAACACCGCTTCAAACTGAGGAATCGCATCCGCGGGATGCCCCGCCATTTCCTGCGCCAGGCCCAAATTTAAAATCAAGCCCGGATTGCCTGGCACGGCGTTCACTAGATGACGGTAAAGCGGGATTGCGTCTTCGAACCGGCCCTGGGACATCAGTTGCTTGGCCTGCTGGCTTTCGAGCGCCAGTTGATTTTCCTGGGCGGGGGCGGCGACGGCAAGAAGCAAAAGGAAGGCGGCGGTAGAGAAGAGCGGTCCGGCTGTCGGGTTGAAAAACATTACCTACTGAATTTTAGCTGGCCCGCGGCTCGAATCGCGGGCCAGCACAAAAGCAAAGAGGCGGCCGGTATGCGGGCCGCCTCTTGTTATAACCAACGGTTACTACTACAGCGAGCTTACCATTGCAAGCGGAAAGCGAAACGAATGTTCCGTTCTCCGGATGAGCTGGTCACCTGCATGAACGAGGCGTCGTTCACGCTGTTATCGACGCTGCCGAAATGCGACGTGTTCGGCAAGTTATAGAACTCCGTCCGGAACTGAAGCTGCAATCGCTCCTTGATGGGGAAGTTGCGAACGATCGAGAGGTCGGTATTCCACACGCCGGGATTCCGGAGAATGTTCCGACCGGAATTACCGAAGCTTTGCGTAGTAACAGGCGCGAAGGCCGCGGGGTTGTAGTAAGTCTGGCCGGGACCGACCGCGCCTGTGAATGGCACGCTAGTCATGACCTGATTGGCCGTTTGCGTGTTGGTGCCCGCATCGTTCAGCGAAGTATCACTGGCCGTGACGGTGAAGGGCGTACCGGTATAACAGGCCATTCTGCCGCTGACTTCCCATCCTCCCAGTACTTGGGCAGCGATGCCTGTCGTCAGATAGGCTTTGTCTTTGCCCAATGGCAGGTCGTATACCCAGCCGAGCTGGAATACATGGGTCCGGTCGAATCCGGCCGTCGCCCGATTGCGCTGAAAATCGGGTGCATAGCTCCAGTCGACACCGGTCCAGCCATCTGCGTCGGCATAGTCGATTGCGTGGGAGTAGGTATACGCTCCTTTGATCAGAAGACCATTTGAGAAGGAGCGGTTTACGGAAACTTGCAGCGAGTTATAGCTGGAACTCAAGTAACCATCCCACATATTGGTGGCAATCGTGCGCCCGTAGATCGCGGCATAGGGAAGGCCCGCGGTTCCCGATCCGGGGTATCCGGCATTGATGTTCTGGTCCGCAAACAAGTGAGTAGAATGCTGGCCTACATAAGCGACCGATGTGACCAGGTCGAGCGGCAGTTTGCGTTCTACGGTGAAGTTCCACGATTGCACATAGCCGCGATGGATTTCTCCAGCCCAGGGACTGCGCTCACTGGCTGTCGGGTCAAGCGGGACGATTCCGGTTGAGAGATCCGGCAGCGCGACGGGAGGAATTCCCTGCGAAAGAGTCCTGGCATAGCTATAGCTGTTCGGCGAATTGGTGTCGCCGTTAATCGTTAGCGGATACCAGCCGCGCAGAGGCCGCGCGAAAGCAAGCGGATCGAAGTTTAGGCCATAGCCCGTGCGGATGACGGTTTTGTCGTCAAGCCGGTAGGCAATGCCCGCGCGGGGAGCGAAAAGCTTGTGGCTGACAGTGATGCCAACATCTTCGGGTACGTCGCCGCGCCCTCCCATGTAAACGTCATTGGTGGTGGGGTCGTAGCGCTCCATACCGTACCCTGCGCGGCTCATCAGCGGATAAAGTTCATAGCGAACGCCGAGATTGACAGTTAGTTTCGGGGAAATCTGCCACCGGTCCTGGGCATACCAGCCAAACTGCCATTCCCGCGCAGTCAGCAGGATGTACTGCACGCCCTTTTGCACTTCATTCGAATAGCCGAGCAGAAATTGCGCATAGGAGTTGAACTGGTTCGTGGCCGCAGCGTCGGGAGCATTCAGAGCAGTGGCTTGGCCGTTGAAATCGAGCAGGCCACGAGGGCCGCCGGGGCTGATCTCGGGCTGCCAGTGGTTGAGATGATGGCGGACCATATCGAAGCCGAAGCGCAACTCGTGCGCTCCCTTGGTCCAGGTGAGGTTATCGCTGTTCGAATAGGTCTCGTCGGTGCGGAATAGCGGCATCCAGTTAGGAACTCCGAATCCGGTATAGCCACCGATCGTGATATCGGGGAAACCGCTGTCGCGGATATCCGGTCCGTTCAGCCCGGGAATCCCGAGAGCCGAGCCGAAGGTTTGGCCGTAATCGTTGCCTGTCACCACATCGTTCGCGCGCTGATAACCGATGGTGCCGTCCAGAAGCAAATTCGGCGTGATCGTGTAGGTGTGGCCAATGGAGGCAACATTGATACTCTCGACGCCAAGGCCGGGGTCGGCGCCGGGCGCGGGGCCTCCCGCGACGCCAAAGATTGCCGTACCACCGGATTTAGGCGAAGTCATGTTGTCGTACTTGAAGTAAATCGAGTGCTTGTCGGTCCGGTTCCAGTTCACCTTGATGTCGGTTTGGTAATAGTCAGTGACGGGACCACCGGAGGCGGAGTAATTGTTCGAAATGCCAGGGAGGTTCGGGGCCGGGTAATAGGCTTGCAGTTTCTGGGCAGCGGGGCTGATGAGGTAGGACGGAATCACACCGCCTGCAAAAACCGTTCGTCCCGTCCCATCGGGATTACCGGTCGTTGGATCGTAGATGGGCGTATTATATGCGCTGAAGTTACCTGCCCGCTGGTCGGCCGTAGGCACGGTGTAGAGTCCATTCGCGCTGCTCTTTTGATTTAAGCCGTTGAAGCTTCCGAAGTAGAACAGCTTGTTCTTGACGATTGGACCGCCAATTGTCGCGCCGTAATTGTTGTAAACGCCGACGGGTTTTTCGCCTTGCAGGAAGAAGTTCCGGGCGTTCAGATGCTGATCGTTGTGGAACTCGTACGCGCTTCCGTGGATTTCATTGGTCCCGGATTTCGTCACGACCGTAATGGAAGAAGCGCCGGCCAAGCCCTGGTCGGCATCGGCGGCGCTGGTTGTCACGTTCACCACATCGACGGTTTCCGCCGGGACGACATAGCCCGAATATTGCGGCAGCCAGGTATTGACGCTTTCGGCGCCATCGATGCGCGTCACGTTGGTCTGCGCATTACCCCCGTTGATATTGGTGGAAAGTGGCTGGGATGGGTTATCGGTCGCCGAATTGACGAAGGCGGCGGGAGTCGCTCCAGGCGCCAGATCGATCAGGCTTTGATAGTTTCTGGTGCCGCCCAACGGCATCGTGGCGACCGACCGGGAAGTGATCTCCGCGTGCGTATCGGCCTTGTCGGTCTGTAATTGCGTGGCGTCGGCCGCTACGGTTACCTGCTCGGTAGCTTGGCCGATCTGAAGGTGAACATCGACTCGACTTACCACGTTCGGGGTGACTGTTAAGCCCGTTTGGCCGAAATTCTTGAAGCCCGGCGCGCTCACATCTATTTTGTAGGTTCCGGGCAGGACATTAACGATGGTGTACCGGCCGCTGCTGTCTGTTTTGTCCTGGCGGACGACACCGGTGGTTGTTTCCGTTGCGGTGACGGCAGCATTCGGCACGACCCCGCCGCTTTGGTCGGTTACGGTGCCGACCAGAGATCCGTAAATGGCCTGGGCGATGGACTGAATGTCAGCAACGGCAAATAATAACAGCAAAAACGTTAGCTTCCCGACGAAAGCCAACTTACTACGTCTAATCATGTAGGCCCCTTTGGCGAACGAAACTAAAAAACTGTTGTAGATGAATTCTATTACGCCGGGGGGGCGAAAGCAAACACGGCAAAACAAAAGATTACAAAGCAAAACGAAAGATTACAAAATAAACGAAGATAATGTTGGGTCGAAGACTCAGTTGGTTCAACCTGGAAAAGAAGTTCGCGAGAACGGCGGGCGCGTTAGGATGAATACTTCCTGGTAACCTTCATGGGGTACGGTTTCTCACAGTGCTATCTCGATTGGACTACTCATTGGGGGAGGGCGGCCATTCGTGCCGGCGTGCCGCTGCTCGCAGTCTTGTCGGCTTATGGGGCAAGCGTCACTTCCAAGCCACCAGCCGTCACCTTCTACGGCCAGATCGCGCCGATCGTCTATGGTAATTGTTCCGTTTGCCACAGACCCGGTGAATCGGCTCCCTTTTCGCTGCTCACGTACGAGGATGTGAAGCGGCACGCGGCCCAAATTGCGGCGGTGACCAAGCGTCGCTACATGCCGCCCTTTCTACCGGAGGCGGGATATGGCGACTTTCAGGAAGAGCGCCGGTTGAGCGATAAACAGATTGCGCTGATCCAGGATTGGGTGAAGCAGGGATCACCTGCCGGATCGGCTGCTCATGCTCCGGCTCCGCCGAAATTCAGCTCAACATGGCAGTTAGGACCGCCCGATTTGATACTGCATGTCAATAAACCGTACATGCTTTATGCCAGCGGGCCGGAGGTTTTCTGGAATTTCGTCATTCCCGTGCCGATCAAAACCACGCGCTGGGTGAAGGCAATGGAGATACGGCCTGGAAGCTCACGGGTGTTCCATCACGCGAATGTAATCATCGACCGTTCCGGCGCCGCGCTGCGATACGAGAAAACCAGGGGCTCCGGATTCTCCGGCATGGACCTGACGCTGGAAGAAAATACATTCGATCCGGACAGCCATTTTCTTTCCTGGAAGCCGGGCAGCATGCCGGTAGTGGAGCCTGATGGCATGTCTTGGCGCGCGGTCCCAGGGATGAACCTGGTGCTGAACGTACATCTCCGTCCTTCGGGAAAAGCGGAGATGGTGAATCCAACCATCGGGCTGTATTTCACGGATAAGCCCCAATCGAAATTCCCAATGCTGGTGCAACTGGAGCACGATGGGGCAATCGACATCCCCGCCGGCGACAAAGATTATCTGGTCAGCGACGATTTCCGCTGTCCAATGGATCTCAACGTCCTTGCTGTGTACCCGCATGCGCATTACCTGTGCAAGCTGATGGAAGGCTATGCCACGCTGCCCGACCATACGCGCAAGTGGCTCGTCCGTATTCCCGACTGGGACTTGGGATGGCAGGGCGTCTATCGCTACAAGCAACCCATTTTCCTGCCGAAGGGGACGATAATCTCGATGCGATACCACTACGACAATTCGAGCGGCAACGTACGGAACCCGAACAGTCCGCCGAAACGCGTCAGGGCCGGCAACAAGGCCACCGACGAAATGGGCCACCTCTGGCTGCAAGTGCTGCCGGTGGCGCCAGGGGACCATCGGGCGGAACTCGAAGAGGCGATAGCGCGGGACCGGCTTGTTAAGTATCCAGACGACTTTACAGCTAACTTCAGGATGGGTGATTTGTCTCTGACGAACGAGGATACGGCGGACGCCATTCTCTATTTTCAGAAAGCCTGGAAGACCAACCCGGATAGTCCACTCGCCGCAAGCGAGTTGGGAGTTGCATTGATGAGCGCCGAAAAGTTGCCGGAAGCGGAGCAGCAGTTCCAACGCGCGCTTGCAATCGATCCGAAATATAGCGACGCGCGGTATAACCTGGCAAGCGCGGAAGCGACTAACGGGGAATGGAAAGCCGCCGCTGAAAATTACAAAGAAGTGACGTTAGAGAAGCCGGACAACGCGAAGGCGCGTCAACACCTGGGCGAAGTGCTGTATTTATGGGCGGACGACCAGGCGAAAACGGGAGACGATGCGGCGGCGGTAGCGCACTATCGCGAAGCGCTGGCGTTTCGACCTAACGATGCCGGGCTGCACGCCAGCTTGGGAGTGGCCTTGGCGCGGATGAAGAAACTAGATGAGGCGCGCTCGGAGCTTGAGACAGCGGTGCGCATCGATCCGACTTTGCAGCCGGCTAAACAGGCGCTTCAAGAACTGCCCGCGCAGTAGACGCGATTACTGTGTATTTTCAATCGCGCAGCCGATCGCTTCGGTTTCGCGATACGCCGGGACAGTCCCCGCCAGGACGGCGGTGATCTCATCCTGAAGATCGTGATGGAGCGGTTTCACTCTCGATTCATTCCAAGCAGCATACCAATCGTCGATTCTGCCCAAATAGATTTCACGCCCTTGCACAAAGACCGCTGCTTCCGGCGTGAAGCGGGCCTTCGCCATATTGACAAATTTGTGAGAACTGTCGAGCACGGAAGGCATTGAGTAGCCGTAATCGCGGTTATGTTTCGCCATGGCCGCCGCTGTCAGGTCCGGCTCGGGGTAGACCAGCTTGAAGTCAATGCCCTGGGAAGAATATTCCTTGTACATGTGCTCGAGCGCGGGCGCGTAGCGGTTCGAAATGGGGCAATCGGAGCGGGTGAAGAGCAGCACCAGGGCTTTGCTGCCGGAGTGGGAAGGAACCGCGGCGTGCGCGGCCAGCAGGAGAAACAGCGTTGCGATCATAAGCAAATTCCGCGATTAGTTTACAACTAACAGCGGGGCCTTCAAACCTTCCGATGATATTCCATCGCTGCCGAGCGACCATGGGAGTTCGCGCCAATGGTGCGAGCCCTTGCCTGATGGTCTGGCCTACGATTTCCTAAATGGAGAGGGTCCCAATAACTCTATTTCGTATCGCCGCCAGAATTCGGCTTCTCCTACGGGCGCCTTGGGATCTTCGATATCGCGGAAGAATTGTTCCATTTTGCCTGCAGGGCAGAAGGCGATGAGCATGCGACTGGGCGTAGCCGCAACCGATGAAAACGTGTGCGGCACCCGGCGCGGAGCCAGTACAGATTCCCCCGCATGCAGATGCAGCCTTTGATCGCCTACCTGAAAGGCCACTTCCCCCTCCATGACGTAGAACCATTCCTCTTGATTCAGGTGCAGATGTAGCGGCGGCCCACCAGCAAGAAGATGCGGATGCTCCACGACGAAAAGCCCGCCTCCGGTGTCACGGGTGGCAACCTTAAAGAGAAGCGGGTCCAACCCTACCGCATGAGGATGGCCGTAGCGGTCCTCTCCGGCGCCCACCACATGCGGCACGCTTGACGGCGGCGCTGCGGGAACCTGCGCGCGCGCCTGACGAGCGACCAAAGGGTACAGGCCTGTAGCCGGAACCACTGAAGCAGCGGCCCTGAAGAAGGAACGGCGTCGCATGAGCCTCCTCGAGATGAGTGGAGCGAAAGCACCTCATGTTAGCAAAGCAGAAGAATGCCCAATAATCAGAATCACGGGAGAATCGCCAGCTACACTTCCAGCATGCAGCAGGCTCTTCTCCGCTCGCGACCGTATAGGCTTCATCTCCGAAGCGAATTCGGGACCCGCGGCGTAAAGGCAACGTGGACACGCCGGGCATTGTTATCGCCGGAGGAGTGGGATCAGGCAAGCATATGTTTGTACTGGAGCCCGTGATGCGTTAGCGCTGCGCGCGGCTTGGCGTCCTCAAACCGCTTCAGCGCTTCCGCCGCCAACATTAGCAGGCTGCGTGAAGACGCTCGCACGATTTCCAGGTACTCGCGCTGCTCCGACGTAAGCTCGGTCAGGGCTAGTAAATCGGCGGCAGCAAAGATTCCGTTTAGCGGAGTTCGGATGTGATGGGCGGCGGCCAACAGCGGATCGCTTTGCGCGCCATCGTAACTATCGGGAACGCCGCTTCCCGCCAAGCCAGGCGGCATTGCGCTCCGATGAGCCGCCTCCGCATCCAGCCGTAAGAGCCGGGCTTCCAGTTGTAAGAGCACTAATCGCGAGAGTTCCCTTAGGGATCGCAACTGCTGGTCTGTACACTCTCTGGGCTCCGCATCGGCAACGCAAAGCGTGCCGACGTTGAATCCGTCCAGCGTTTGTAATGGTATCCCGGCATAGAACCGTATGCGCGGTTCACTCGTGACGAGCGGGTTATCCGCGAACCTGGAATCAGCGGAGGCATCGCGGATCACGAACGGGGCGTTTGTTGAGATGGTGCGCGCACAGAGGCTCCCCGCCCTCGGATATTCCCTAATATTTAGACCTACTACCGATTTGAACCAATTGCGATTTACATCCGCGAGCGATATCCATGACACTGGGCTTCTAAAGAATTGAGCCGCCAAACGCGTGATCGTGTCGAAGCAGTCTTCGGGTTGTGTATCCAGTATTCTGTATCGCTGGAGTGCCGCTAAACGGTTAAG
Organism: Bryobacterales bacterium KBS 96; assembly: GCA_000381625.1. Classification (GTDB taxonomy): domain Bacteria; phylum Acidobacteriota; class Terriglobia; order Bryobacterales; family Bryobacteraceae; genus KBS-96. Next base: position 58,157 of record KB906767.1, on the reverse strand, counting down.
TTCGGACGGCCAAATCGACGCGCGCATATAATCTTCCCTCAGAAAGTCCCGCAAATGTGCGTTTTGCGAAACCCAAGAACTCTCGTAGAATCCTCTAGTAAATTAACTTGAAGGTCGGCTTCGTTGGCAGGACGGCCAACAAGGCATTAGAAGCGTTAACCACGTTCAGAAATGCCCCTTAAAAGACTCTGTCAATAGGCGGCCTCTGCCTTTGCGCTCGAAACGCAAACAATTCGAGAGACCCTTCTCCAATTAAGTTGTACTTTTTCAAAATATCATTCCTTTTAGTGTCAATAAACATTTTGAGTTCCATTAAAGTACTACAAGTACTGGGGCGGCTCCACTGGCGGAGGCCGGGTCATAGCCGCTGTCTTCGCGAGATCGCATCAGTGCTTTTGTTTTGAAAGCTGGGCGTGGGCCGCGTGCAATTCCTTTCTTCTTTGCTTGTCGAGCTTGGGATATTCCAGGTTCAGTTCTTCCAGCGTTTCCACAATCGCCTCGGCCACCACGAGTTGCGTGAACCATTTGTTATCGGCCGGGACTACGTACCACGGCGCGTGTGGCCTCGCCGTGTTCCGGATCATTTCCTCGTACGCGCGCATGTATTCGCGCCAGTGCTTCCGCTCCTTTACGTCATCGGCTTCGAATTTCCAACTTTTCCGTGGATTATCAAGGCGGCTGAGAAACCGTTCCTTCTGTTTCTCCTCGGAAACATGAAGAAAGAATTTTCGCGTAACCACTCCGTTACGGGCAAGGTAACGCTCAAACGCGCAAATGTCCTCGAACCGCTCCCTCCACAGTTTCTTTGTAATTAACGAAGAGGGGATCTTTTCCTCCGCAAGCGCCTCCGGATGCACACGGACCATAAGAACCTCTTCGTAATAAGACCTGTTGAAGATACCGATTTTTCCGCGCTCCGGTAAGCTCTTTGTCGTCCTCCACAGAAAGTCGTGATCCAATTCTTCGATCGAAGGCTTCTTGAAAGAGTAAACCCGGCATCCCGTGGGATTCACACCCGACATGACGTGTTTGACCAGGCTATCTTTCCCGGCTGCGTCCATCGCCTGGAGAATCAGGAGAACCGCCCATTGGTCCTGTGCATAGTGTTTCTCTTGCAAATCGCGCAACGATGAAAGGCCGCCCTCGATTAGGTCCCGCGCTTCCTCTTGTGACTGTATTCCGCCCGTGTCTCCCGGATCGAAATCCTTTAACCGAAAGCCGCGGCCGTCGTTTACTCGATATGATCTAGAAACATTTCGAGGTTTAGCCATAGCATCCATTATTTCTCTGTAGACTCCTTAAGCGTCTAACCGTCGTGAACAGCGAGCATATGCAGGCGGAACCGAAATCAGAACTTAAGAACCGGATTTTCATTGCCATCGTGGTCCTGACCAATGCAGCCGGGAACGTCCTGCTTGCCGTCGGAATGAAGCAGATGCCCGACTTCGACAACACTTCGGTGATGGGCTATACGGCTTCACTGTTCACAAACCTCTGGATTTTTTTTGGAATTGCATTGCTGGTCGTGTGGATGGTGGCCCAACTTTCGATGTTCACCTGGGCGGATCTCACCTATGTGCTCCCGGTGACGGCCGGAGGATACGTATTGACGGCTATTCTCGGGAAATTCTTTCTGGGCGAAACAGTCTCAATCGCCCGCTGGCTGGGAATTGCATTAATTTCGTTCGGAGTCGTTCTCGTTTCCGAAACTCCGCCACACGATACCGGAGACGACCAGTGATGAAATGGGTGTGGGTTCTCGTCACTGTTCTGTCTGGCACGATCGGCGATCTCGTCAGCGCGAAAGGCATGTCGCTGCATGGCGAGCTCGACGATTTCAGGCCACGCGGTCTCGCCCGGATCATGCGCTACATCGTCACGCACCCACTGGTCGCCGGTGGAATTTTTTGCAATGCGATTGCGTTCTTCTCATTTATGGCGCTACTATCCGTATCCGATCTGAGCTTTGCCGTGCCCGTGACCGCATCAAGCTACATCCTCAAGACGGTCTGTGCCAAATGGTATCTGAACGAGCGAATCACCTGGCGGCGGTGGGCAGGCGTCGTTATGGTCGCGATCGGGATCGTTTTGATTTCCGTCTGATCACTGTGGTCCGGCGGCGCCGGCGCCACCTCCACTTAGGGCAACCAGAACAAGCCCGATCACCACTAAACACGTCGCTGTCGCCTTGGCAATCAATATCGGCTTGCGGAAATCCTCTCGAAACCACGATGGTTTCAACTGCGTGATGGCATAGGCGCCAAGAAAAATGATGATGTAACGAACGCCGGAAATGGCTTCCACAATCGCGGGATTCGCCCGGCTAATTGCGAAAATGACCAGAAAAGAGCCCAAGCCGGCGACGAATCTGTTCACCATGTACCAGAATTTGCTGCTAGGGGTAGCTTCCTCGGAATGCTCGAAAATTTGCCGCCGCCAGCTTGGAGGCGCCAGGAGCGCGATCGACCCCACGAACGTTCCGAACGTGAAGAAGACGTACCCGCTCACGAAGTTCGTACTGTTGAAAACAATCTTTTGGAACACGTTCATCAATCCAAACCCGGCTGAGGCAAGGACGATTTTTGGAAGCATTTTCTTGAGCGGCTGCTTTTCGGCGAAGAACATAACGAAACCGCCGATCGTCATCACAATAAACCCGGCCAACTCACCACCCACCGGCTCCCGAAGCAATGGAATCGCTATCAGCGCTGTTGCGACAGGAGCGAAGCCGCCCATGACCGCCAGCTCCTCCGATGCCTCCCCCGATTTCAAAGCAGAGTAGTAAAAATAGGACGCAATCAGGTCTAGCAGGCCCGCGGCGAAACCCATTCCCGCAAGTTTCCAGGACGGCATCTTGAAGCCGAACGGAATCAGCACAAGCCCGAAAACGCTGATAGCCCCGAGCCAGAACACATACGAAAGGAGATTTTTTGTGCCAGGCCTCTTCAGGAGGACTTTGTCCCAAATCAACGAAATGCCAATAAGGCCGTGAGCGATAACGGCGATCAGTAGGCCGTTTAAAATGATGTCCCTGATTGCGTTCATTTTGTGGCGCTGAATGGTGGACGCCCTCCGGATGGTTTATCGAACTGGAAATACAAACAGGTAAAGCCACTGGCCGGCTCGGACTATCGACTTCAGCGCGATATCGATGAGGCGGTCGACTATCCTAATCGGCAGATGCTTTCAGGCCCTATGCAGGCGTCTTCCGGCGAGCCGATCCGGTCCAACGACGCTCAAGATCTCCTGCCAACTCCACGGCCTTGGCAGACATTCTGGCGCAATGTCATTCGTTTTGACAGAAACAAACTCATACCTTGGGTTGCCTTACGCAACGCAATCGGCATTTTGCTGCCGATCGCAATCGGGTCGGAAACAGGACACGTACTCGGCGGCCTTGCCGTCGGATCGGGAGCGCTGAATGTTTCGTTTTCGGATGGGCAGGATCCTTACCGGCGGCGCGCGCAGCGCATGCTGGCGTCTAGTGCGCTCACCGCGGTCGCGGTTTTCCTCGGCGGCATTCTGGGGCGGCACTACGCGGGAGCCGTGTTGATTGCGGCCGCGTGGGCCTTTGCATCCGGCATGGCGGTGGCCCTCGGCACGACTGCAGCGGATCTGGGCGTCATTAGCGTCGTCATCCTGCTGGTTTACTCCGCGCAAGCCCTGACGACCGAACGCGCCGTTTATGCGGGACTGCTCGCGTTTGGCGGCGGATTGCTTCAGACGGCTTTGGCTCTCCTGTGGTGGCCGGCGCAACGGTACGCGCCGGAACGCGCCGCGCTTGCTTCTGTCTATCGGGAGCTTGCGAAAATGGCGGCGGCCTCGGTCGAATCCAATGCTTCGCTGATCGTCTTCGCACAGGCAGCGTTAAACCAACCGGCGCTTGCGTCCCTGGGGCAGGACCATTCGGTCGAGGGCGAGCGCTACCGTTCCTTACTTAATCAAGCGGAGCGGCTCCGGCTGGGCCTGTTGACTCTGGCGCGCTTGCGCAGACGCATGCGGCGCGACAACGATGGTGGGGATGCTGCCACGATACTCGATCAGTTCGCAGGATTGAGCGCCGGCGTCCTTGCCCAAGTGGCAAGCTCTTTGTCGAATCCCGAACTAAGCGCCAGCGGCGCCGGATGGCTGAAACAAATCGAACGGCTCACCGGTGAATTTTACGCCAAGGACTGGCAAAAGTCTTCGACGTTTATTGTGGCAATGATTCAGGACGCGCGATTCCAATTGAGCGCCATCGAAGGACAGCTTCGGGCCGTGGCCGATCTTGCAACCCACGCGACCGTGGCCGGCGGGGCCAAGTTTGCCGAACGGCAAGCGCAGCGCCCGTATCGATTGAGGATTGCCGGCGCACTCGCTACCCTGCGCGCCAACTTGTCGCTCAATTCGGCGGTATTCCGTCATGCCATCCGGTTGGCCGCGTGCGTGGCGCTCGCGGACGGCGTGGGGCGTGCATTCGATTGGCGGCGTTCCTATTGGCTGCCAATGACGGCCGTCATTGTCTTGAAACCCGATTTTGGCTCCACCTTCAGCAGAGGCACGCTGCGACTGAGCGGGACCCTTGTGGGCCTGTTGCTCGCCACGGCTCTCTATCATTTCGTCAACCCGTCGGCCGACGCGCAGGTCATGCTAATCGCCGTATTTGCTTATCTAATGCGCTGGCTCGGGCCCGCGAACTACGGGATTTTAGTCGTAAGTATCAGCGCTCTGATCGTTTTGCTAATTGCCATGACTGGAATTGCTCCTAAGCAAGTGATTCTTGCCCGCGGACTGACTACCGGGGCCGGCGGCGCCCTTGCGTTGCTGGCCTATGCTCTCTGGCCAACCTGGGAGAGGACTCAGATCCAAGAAACACTCGCGCAGATGCTCGATGGATACCGCGCTTATTTCCAGGGTATTGCCGGCATGTATAAAACTCCCGGGAAAACCGATCCCGCCAATCTCGATTCCGTTCGGCTCAGCACCCGCCTGGCACGTTCTAATTTCGAAGCAGCGGTAGACCGGATCGCCGCCGAGCCCGGTATGACAGCCGAACAGATGGCCCTGTTCGCGGCGATCCTCGCGACCTCGCGGCGGTTCGCCGAAGCCTGCATGGCTCTCGATTCGGGCTTGTCAACCAGCAGCCCAGCCGCTCCGCGAGATGCGTTTTTTCCATTCGCGTCCAACGTGGAGTTAACCCTCTATTTGCTGGCCTCAGCCCTGCGCGGCTCCGCTAACGTTCGCAAGGGCCTGCCCGATCTCCGTGAAGATCATCGCCGGTTAGTGCAGGCCGGTGATTCCAGCGTCGATCGCTACGCTCTGGTGGACATCGAGACAGACCGCTTGACTAACAGCCTCAACACGCTCAGCGGGCAGGTGTTTCGGTGGATAGCCCGGAAGCGCTGAGCCGACGATCCGAAACGAGGTTATGGATTCGTGGGCGGCATCCTGGGTTTCTCCGGGGGCTTGCCCTTCTCTTCCGGAGACTTGCCGGCCGAACGTAGGTTCATAAAGCGGTTCAGCACGTCGAACCAGAACGGCGCCCCCAGCGAGATCGCAAAGATCGTGAGCAGCCAGCCGATGATCCGCTCAAACCACGTCAGGGGATCGCGAAGATTTCCGGCATCGCGCCAGCCCAGAACCAGGCCGAGCGTATTCTCCGCCTGGCTGGTGATTTCGCTTGAACCGTTATCGCCGTTCGGCAACTGGCCCGCGGGATTAGCGGAAGTTGACGCCTGCGGTGGCGGCGGGTGGCTTGCCGCCTCCACAAATTCCGCGCGAAGGGCCGGCTCCAGCCAAAGGCGGCGTGCAATGTGCACGGTGTCGGCATTGACCGCAATCGTGATGATGATGGCCATGACCATCGTCCACGTTTGCGTCTTCCGCTTGTACCAGCCTGTGACGCGGTCCATGCCGTCGTCATACCATCCTTCGATAGCACGCTGAGCGTCATTTATGTTTCTGTCGGTGCTTTGTATGGCGGCAAGCAGAGAGGTTCTCAAGCTTCCGGGCGGCAGATCGTTCTTGATTCCATTTTCCAGGTCGTCGAAAGTGATGCTGCCCGGCACGCGGGGCGTAGCCAGATCCATCACAACGGTGGCGAAGGTGCGGGCGGGCATGTACGACGGATGCTTGTCATCCCCCATCAGCGCCTTGACAAGTGGATGATTGTAAAACTTGGCGACGATATTGTCGCCCGCCGCCGCGGCGCCCCCGGCCGCGCCGTCCCGAGGCGCCAGGAGTTGCAGTATACCTTGCTTCAGCAGGTCGCCGCGCGTCTGAAACAATCGTGCAATCCATTCGTTTACCGCAGTGCAGACAATCGCCAGCAGCAGATAGATGAAAACAACTCCGATGGCCAGTTCCAGGACGGTAGAACCCAAAAGTCCGTTCATAAATTTCCAGTTCTCGGAATATACATGAAAGAACGGCAACTAACAAGTTCATTTGCGGTAAATTTGTGTATCTGATCGCCGACGCCCTGCGGCTCACTTTCGAGAATTCCAGCATTATATTCGGGACGGGCATGCCGTCCCCTACACGAAGTTCATAACGGTTGTAGGGTCTAGCCTCGACCGTCTTCCCTTCAATGCTTTTCGATTCGTCAATTGTTCCGCAGAGCGATCATCGGATCGATATGCGAGGCTCGTCGCGCCGGAATATAACCAGCAATGAGCGAGACAACGCCGAGCAGAAGAACGATGCCGGCAAAGGTCGCCGGGTCCGCTGGCCTGGTTCCGAACAAAAGTGACGCAATCCACTTTGCGACCACAAACGATCCAATAGTTCCGAATGCAATTCCAATGACAGCCAGCCGTAGCGCTTTTGCAATCACGGTGAATTGCACTTGAGGCGCGGTGGCGCCCAGAGCCATACGGATGCCGATTTCCTGCGTCCGCCGCGTCACGGAATAAGAGATGACACCGTAAATTCCCAGCGAGGCAAGAACGAGTCCCAAAACGGCGAAGCTCACGACCAGCAGGACAAAGAAGCGGCGCGGCGATACGGCGTGATCGACGATCTGCTGGAGGGGACGCAGCTCCGCGGCGGGCTGGGCCGGATTCAGCAACCGCAGCGTCTTCATGACGCTCGAATCAAGCGCTTCGGGTGGAAGTTTCGTTCGCACCACCAGTTCCGCTCCTTCGGGATCGGCTTGTGTTACAGGCAAATACATTTCCGGACCTGCCGGAACCTCCAGGCTATGTTCCCGGACATTTGAGATCACGCCAATCACTCGGGTCTCGCCTTCGACTAAAGCAATCCGTCCAACCGGATCTTCTCCAGGCCAAAAACGGCGAGCGGCAGCTTCGTTGATAATGACTACTTGCGCGCTCTTGGGTGTGTCCTGCCAGGTGAAGTCGCGGCCCTTTCGCAAATGCATGCCCATGGCGCTCAGGTAATCTGGCGTCACAATACGAACGAGAGCACTGAGGTTCTCGCCCTTGCGATACGCCCTTCCCTTTGCCTTAAGTCCCCAGCTTCGGTTACGGCCCAGTGGAAGCATATCCGTAATGCCCGCCGATTCAACGCCAGGAATCGAATCGATGTTCCGCAAGATCTCCTGCAGGATGGCCCCACGCCTCGCACGGCTGTTCCCATCGTCATAAGCTATCTTGATCACGGCTGCCCGGCTTGGCTGGAATCCCAGGTCCACATCCAGGACGTTGAGAAAACTTCGCAGCAGCAGACCGGCGCCGACCAGCAGCACGCACGCCAGCGCCATCTCGGAGACCACAAGCACGGAGCGCAAGCGCTCGTGCCGCCGTCCCGAGCTCATTCCCTGGCCACCGTCCTTAAGCGTGTCCTGAAGGCTTCCGGCCGATGCTTTGAGTCCGGGAGCAAGACCGAAGAAAACTGCGCCGGACACCGTGATGAGCAGCGTCCAGGTCAGGGCGGCGCCGTCCACTCTCACACTACTCAACAAGGGGAGAGCAATCGATCCTTGATGGGCGATATAGAGCGTGAGGGCATAGGCGAAGCCCAGGCCGAGCAACGCGCCGGCGCTCGACAAGACCAGACTTTCTGTCAGCAGTTGACGAAACAGTCTTCCTCGGCCCGCTCCCAACGCTCTGCGCATGGCAAATTCTTTATTTCGCGCAACGGCGCGCGCCAGAAGCAGATTGGAAAGATTGACGCAGACGATCAGCATAATCATTCCCACGGCGCACCATAGGACAATCAGCGACCGTCGCAATTTTCCTGTAACAAAATCCTTAAGACCCGTGACTGTCGACGTGTAATCGCCCCACCACTCGGGGTGAGCGGCTTTGAATTGCGGGAAGAGAATATCCGCTTCTTCCTGCGCCTGCGTCACCGATACTCCCGGTTTCAAGCGGCCAACAATCGCAAGCGTATTCCCCCAATTACGAAGGTTATCCATAACGGCCGGAACATACGCGTCGACCTTCATGCCGGGCGAAAATACGGAACCAAAATCGAAACTGGCTGGGAGTACGCCGACAACGATTACGGACTGCTTATTGAGCGTGATCGCCTGCCCGACAATCGTGGGGTCGCCGCCAAACTGACGCCGCCAGAACGGGTAACTCAACAGAACCGCGGGCCGGCCATTCTTTTGAGTTTCCTCTTTCGAAAAGAACCGCCCGAGGGCGGGTTGTACGCCCAAGGTTCCGAAAAAGTTTCCGGCCACCCGCACGCTTGCAACAGGCTGTGGTTCGCCGCGGCCTGTTAGCGTGTACTCGGCGTCTCCGAAAAACGGGTCATAGCTGGTCACGCTTTGAAAAGACCGGGTATGACGCTGGAACTCCTCATACGCGGCCACCGTGTAGGTAACGCCGGAAAGTCCGGCGGCTTCGCGCAAGCCGGAGTTCAGACTTCGCCCGGACGTGAACCATGTGAGCTGTTGGGCGTTCGGGAATGGCAGCGGCCGCAATAGTACCGTATTCACGACGCTGAAGACTGCGGTATTTGCGCCGATGCCCAGGGCCAGGATCAGCACCGTGATGAGCGTAAAGCCACGGTCCCGCCGCAATGTGCGAAACGCATATCGAAGGTCCTGCACGCAGGCGCCCAAGTAGTCTCGGCGTTGCTTGTCTCGCTCTTTCTCCTTGCTCATGCGCTCCCCCGCCTCTCTCACTGCCTGGATATCCCCGAACTGCCGCTCAGCCTCGCGTCGCGCGGTATCGGGGGGCCAGCCCCGATCGATAAGGTCTCCCACCTTGGCTTCCAAGTGAAATTGCAATTCGTCGTTCACGTCACCCGCTGGATCGGCGCCAAACAGGCGCGCGTAGCGACGCCACAAGGGTATCCGTCCCATTACCGCTCCTCCGCCAAGGGAGGCCGGGTGGCGTTAAGCACCTTACCCACCGCCGCCGCATAGGCTTCCCACGTCTTGGTTTCCTGCCGCAGATGACGGCGGCCGGCGGGGGTGAGCCGGTAGAACTTGGCCTTACGATTGTTCTCCGAAAGCCCCCACTCCGCCTCGACCAGGCTCTTGCTCTCCAGGCGCCATAATGCCGGGTAGAGAGTCCCCTCTTCCACCAGTAAGGCTTCGTCGGTCTGGCGGCGAATGAGACTGGTAATCGCGTAACCGTGCAACGGGCCCCAGACCAGAGCCTTGAGGATCAAGACGTCCAAGGTGCCTCGCACCAGTTCGAGCTGGGTTTTGTCCATGCGCCTCCCTGTTGATTCCTAGGGGAGTTTCTCACAGCTTCCCTGTGAATGCAAGGGGAACAGGCCGTGATTCCGATAAAAGTGGGATGGACTGGAAAGTGCACTGGAAAAGAACGGCCCTGTTAGATTCGATTCGGCCGTTGGCGCTTTCTAACTCACGTTCGGAAATTCCAGAGTTAGCAGGCTTTGTTGATCTGCGCCAGGATCATGTCGCTTACGCTCCCGGCTCGGTGGCGTTTATTCCTGTCGTATGGCAGCCAATGGATCGATTTTGGACGCGCGCCTTGCCGGAACGTAACTAGCGACCAGCGCCACTATGCCCAGCAGAACCGCGACGGCGAGATAGACGACAGGGTCGTTGGGCCGCACTCGGAATAGCATGCTTGCCAGCAAGCGTGTGCCGGCGGCCGCCGCCGCCAAACCTAAAGCCAGACCGAGACAGGCAAGGGCCAGCCCCTCTTTGAGGACGAGCCTGAGCACGGAGCCCGTGGTGGCTCCTAAGGCGATCCGTAGGCCAATCTCGTTGAACCGCTGGCTTACGGCATACGCCATCACTCCATAGACGCCGGCCATGGCCAGACATACCGCCAGACCGGCGAAAACCGCAAACAACAAGGTGCGGAATCGCGGCGCCGACACATTTTCCGAAAGCAGGGCTTCCATGGTTGTGAACTTCATCGGAACATCCGGTGACCGCTCCCGCGCGAGCCGCCGCACTGTTGCCGCCAGCGCGTGTGGATCCCCTACGGTCCGCACGACCACGCTCAAAGTCGATCCGTTGAACGCGTGTTGCTCGTACGGCATGTAGCACTCCGGCATCGGTTCGCGAGCGGGCCCACGTTGCCGCACGTCACCGACTACACCGATGATCGTCATGCCCTTTAAAGAATCGAACGGACAAAAGATTGTCCTGCCGAGCGGGTTTTGGTTGGGAAACGAGTTTCGAACCACCGATTCATTCACCACGGCGACAAAGGGCCGGTCCGAGGTATCGCTATCGCTGAAGTCGCGTCCGCTCTTCAGTGGAATTCCCAGCGCCGCAAATGTGCCGGGCGCGACGATGGAAAGCACCACGTTAGGGGCATGAGTCCAATCCGGTTGCGCCGGCAATTGATCGATGAGATACGCTCCCGTCGAATCGACGTATCCGGGTGGCGCCATCGTAGCGCCGGCCGCCACCACGCCGGGTAGCGCATCAATTTGAGAGAGCATATCTTTGAAGAATTGGCGCGCTCGCGCGATGCCAACGGCGGACGGGGCCGGCACAGTCGCCCGCATCACCAGCACGTTTTCAGGCCGAAAACCCAGAGCCACATTTTGCAAGGCCACAAAGCTCTTGATCAGCAGACCTGCCGAGGAGACAAGCACCATGGCGAGCGCAATCTCCATTACTACGAGCACTCCACGCATGTGGACCATTCCGGCGCCACTCACCAAGCGAGTTGCTCCCTGCTTCAGGGCGTCGTTCAAGTCGGCTCTCGACGCATAGAGCGCGGGAACCAGACCGAATAGCAGGCTCGTGATCATCGAAATGCCAAACGTGAAGGCGAGCACCCATCGATCGATGCCTGTTTCGGCAAGCCGGGGCAGGTCGGCAGGAGCTAGCGCCACCAGCGCCTTCGATCCCCAATAAGCGAGCAGAAGGCCCAAGGCCCCCGCGATAAACGCAAGTAGCAAGCCTTCGGTGACCAATTGCCTGACTATGCGCTGTCGGCTCGCCCCCAGGGCAGCCCGAACGGCGACTTCGCGGATGCGCGCCGTGGCCCTACCGAGCAGCAGGATCGCTGTATTTGCACACGCGATCAGAAGCACCAGACTTACGGCGCCTAACAAGAGATAAAGCATGACGCGAACGTCACCCACCATTTCATCCCGCATCCGCATCACGGCAACGCTCAGGCCCTTGTTGCTTTCCGGATACTGCTGTTCAAGCCGCCTGGCGATTAAAGTCATCTCAGCTTGCGCCTGTTCGAGAGAGACACCGTGTTTGAGCCGCGCGATAGCGAGGTAATTTTGCCCTGTGCGGGGTTCCGGTTTTGCCTCGCTAATCTTCGGAATCCAGAGATCCGTCCTATCCGGAAAACCGAATCCCGGCGGAAGCACGCCAACAATGGATCGCGATCCATACACACGAACGGTTTGGCCCAGTGCGTGAAGGTTGCCGCCAAAATGGCTTTGCCAGTAAGCGTAGCTAATCATCACGGCTCCGCCACTCCCCGGCTTCCTTTCCTCCGCCGTGAAGAAGCGGCCCGCGGCCGGTTCAATGGCGAAGACGCGAAAGAACTCAGCACTTACGCTGGCGACCCGTGCGTATTCAGCCGTGGCGCCTTGCATCACCGCGGTTTCCCGCGAGGCGTAGTAGGCCATTGCCTCGAAGGCAGAACTCTGCTTTTGCCAGTCCTGGAAATCGGGGATGGAAACCTGTTTCGAAAGCGTAGTAGCGGCTTCGCGGGTTTTCGAAAAATCCGAAAGAGTCACAATTCGATCAGGATTGCGATACGAAAGCGGCTTTAAAAGCACGGCGTTCACGACGCTGAAGACAGCCGTGTTGGCTCCGATGCCAAGCGCCATAATCAGAACGGCGAGAGCGGCAAAACCTGGGCTTCGACGCAGATTGCGGCCGGCGTACCGGAGGTCGCGCACCAGGTCATCGACGTAGTTGACCCGCCGCGTATCGCGGCATTCCTCTTTGCGCCTCTCGACCCCATCCATCGCGCGAAGAGCCACGGAACGAGCTTCTTCGGGGGACAGACCCCTCGCGATTTCTAGCTCGATGCGCTGTTCGATATGAAATTGGAACTCCTCTTCAAGCTCCCGTTCGACACGACGCCGCTGGAATAGCGTTCGGAACCGGAGGATTATCTGACGGAACCAACGCGAATCAGGCATTATCTATACCTCGTTGAGTCGAACCACCTGAGAAATTGCGCCGGCCAGCCGCTCCCAGTTAGCGGCCTCACGCTCCAAGGCCCGGCGTCCCGGCCGCGTGAGCGAATAGAACTTGGCGCGCCGCCCGTTTTCCGTAACCTTCCACTCGCCTTTGATCCACCCGTCCTGTTCGAGTTTGTGGAGTGCGGGATAGAGAGAGCCGTCACTAACCTGGAGGATTTCCCCCGAAACCTGTTTCAGACGCTGGCTGATTGCCCAAGCGTGCAGCGGTTCGAGGGCGACAATTTTCAGGAGAAGGAGGTCCAGTGTGCCCTGCACAAGATCAGCCGGTTTGCTCATAAGTCTCGGTTACCGAGGTCAGATTATCACGGCTACTCTCGGTAAGCAAGGGGAAGATGTTGCTTCCACAGGTCAAGGCCCCAGAACCTTATCTATCGGCAAGAATGGGAACGAGCTGGTGTGGCGGATGACTTACCGTGCTGGAGTGAGCTTCAGCTTGCTCCGCCTCAACCGTGGGCTGAAGCCCACGGCGGCGCGTCGAAGCGCGCGGCACAATCGCATCAACAATTTAACTTAAATACATCTCTGTCGTAACGGTGCAGTAGCGGCGCACGGCCGGCATTCTTATCACTTGCTCATCTGCGTCTTCTTAAACGAATCGTCGAGCGTTACGGAGATGGTCGTCGTCTTGCCGGGCTGAAGTTGTATGGGCGCGGGTACTCCCGGTTCTTTGGCGTAAAGGCCAAGAGAAGATCCAACGGGCGGGTCGCTCTTAGCCTCCCATGCGCCGGTTGGATCGTAGGCCATGCTCACATAAACCGGATTTTTTTGAATGTCGTTGAAACGAGCCACTCCCGATTTGGACGCTACCGGCATAACGGCAACAGGCTGCATCGACGCACTGCTGTTTTTAACAAAATCGGGCGACTCCCACAACGCCACATAAATTTTATGTGTCTGGTTAACGGTTCCCGAACCGGTATAGCTCAAATGGACGATCAATTTTGCTCCGTTAGTTTCGGAACTGGCTACCAGTGCGGGGAACAGAGCGGCTCCACTAAGCATGAACATACGACGATTCATATAGGCCTCCTTGACGGTTCGCTAGACTGGGCGAGAATATCACGAAAAGATGCGCTTCGGTTTTGCGCTACTCACACGGACAAGTGCCTTACTGCTCTAGTTCCGGGCTAAACCGTTTCAGTTTCTGACCGGAAACTTTGCCAAGCTCATCTTTGAGCAATCGCCTGGTAATCGGGTGCCGCAGCGATGGCGCAATCTCGACGAGCGGCTCCAAAACGAAACGCCGTTCGAGCATGCGTGGATGCGGAAGCGCCAGTTTTGGGGTATTAAGTAGCGCTTTGCCAAACAGGAGAATATCGATATCGATGGTCCGCGGCCCTTTCGGAATGGCCCGCGGACCACGGTCGCGTCCCAGTGCGCGTTCGGTCCGCTGTGTCGTCGCGACAAGCTGAATAGGAAACAGCTTCGTTTCGCACTCGATCACCATGTTCAGAAACCAGGGCTGGTCGTGCAGTTCCTGCGGCTCTGTCTCGTAGATCGAGGATCGCTTTAGGAGATGCACACCTTCAGTTTCGAGAGCTCCGATGGCCTGTTCGAGATACGCCTGGCGGTTCCCCATATTCGACCCGAGCGCCAGAAAGACGCGCTTCAGAGGCATGGCTTAGAACCCATGGCTTAAAACAAGGGATTTTGCGCGCCGCCGAAACGCGGGCGGAACGGCACGTCGAAATATTCGAAAGCGCGCTGCGTAGCGACACGCCCTCGCGGAGTGCGATCCAGAAAACCGAGCTGCATCAGATAAGGCTCGTATACCTCTTCAATTGTGTCCGGCTGCTCATCGATGGATGCAGCGATGGTGCTCAAGCCAACCGGGCCGCCGGCGTATTTCACCAGAACGGTCGCCATAATCTTCTGGTCCACTTCGTCAAGACCGTAGCGGTCGACTTTCAACAAATTGAGAGCGGCCTGGGCAACTTCAAGATCGATTGTGCCGTTTGCGCGTACTTGCGCGAAATCGCGGACGCGCCGCAGTAGTCTGTTCGCAATGCGTGGAGTGCCGCGGCTCCTGCGAGCGATCTCTTGTGCGCCTTCCGGTGTAATGGAAACCTCAAGCAGTCGTCCGGAGCGTTCGACGATGCGCGTAAGTGTCTCTTCATCGTACGGATCGAGCCGCAACACGAGACCGAACCGGCTCCGGAGAGGCGCGCTGAGCAGACCTTGCCGCGTCGTCGCGCCGACGGCCGTGAATCTCGGCAACTTCATGCTATGCGTCCGGGCGCCCGGGCCGGTGCCGATTAAAATGTCGAGGCGGAAGTCTTCGAGCGCGCCGTACAGGATTTCCTCTACGTCGGACATCAGCCGGTGTATTTCATCGACGAAAAACACCTGGCGTGGGCGGACGTTCGTCAGCACACCTGTCAGGTCGAGCTTTTTCTGGAGCACGGGGCCCGACGTCTGGTCCATCGTAACGCCGAGTTCCTGCGCGATGATGCCGGCGAGCGTGGTCTTGCCTAATCCGGGAGGTCCGCAGAGCAGGACATGATCCATCGCATCGCCGCGTTGATTTGCGGCTTCGATGGCGATTTTCAGATTTTCTTTGACGTGCGGTTGCCCGGAGAAGTCATCCAGGTGCGTCGGCCGCAAGGCGGCTTCAAATTGCCGGTCATCGTCCTGCTGAGTGGGCGAAATCATTCGTGTTCGTTCCATCGGAGGCCCATCTGCGCGCATGTCGATCCCACGTTAGCGCACAAGACTAAGGGATGTGCGGAAGAAGGGCTCAAACTCTTCCGCGACACCTTGCTTTTTGGCCTTGTTGATCGCTTCTTCCGCTGCCGGACGTGAGCAGCCGAGGTTCAGCAGCGCCGAAAGCACGTCCAGTTCAAGAGGGCTGAGGAGCGAGGCCGCACCTGCAAGCTGCTCTCCCTTCGAAACCGCCTCGACGGCAATGAGCTTGTCCTTGAGTTCGAGCACCATCCGCTCGGCGGTCTTCTTGCCCACGCCGGGGATACGCACCAAAGACTGCACGTCGCTGGTGCGAATGGCCGTGATCAGTTCGGGAGTGGCGAGCCCCGATAGCACGGTTACCGCGAGCTTCGGGCCGATGCCACTGACACTGATAAGCCGCTCGAAAACCGTCTTTTCTTCCGGCGTAGCGAAGCCGAACAATTGAATGGCATCTTCGCGGACGTGAGTGTGAATGCGTAACGCAAAAGCCGCGCCCGCATCGGGGAGCGCCGTATAGGTCGATACCGGAATCTGTACGTCGTATCCCACGCCGCCAGCATCCAGTACGACTTGGTTCGGATGCTTTTCGAGAATAATGCCTTTCAGGTGCGCAATCATAGGAAGTTAATCTTCGCCGGGCGGAGACTAACACGATTCTAGCGACATGGCTCGTAGGCGATTTTTTGTTCAGGAAGTGCGGCGGGGCGCCGCCGAATTGACGGGCTCTGATGCCGAACATTTGGTCCGCGTCCTGCGCGCCGAAGTGGGACAGGTTTACGAGATCTCCGATAACAAGAACCTCTATCTCGCCGAGATCGAGACCGCGCGGAAATCGCTTGTCAGCTTCCGCGTGGTGAAACAATTGGCGCCACCGGCCGCGGTTGCCGCGGTTCATCTCTATCCGGCGCTGTTCAAGTTTGATCGGTTCGAATGGACAATCGAGAAGGCGACGGAGTTGGGAGTAAACAGCATCCGCCCGTTCGAAGCGGCGCGCTCCGAGCGCGGGCTGGCCCAAGCGGCGCCGAAACGTGTCACGCGATGGGAACGTATCGCGCTCGAAGCAAGCCAGCAGTCCCGGCGAGTGCATTTGCCGGAGATTCACACGCCAGCGCCGCTCGAGTCCGTGCTCGATTCCGAGGCGGCGGTTCGCCTCCTTTTAGATGAGGAGAGGTCTGCCCCGCCCATCCTCTCTGTCGTCGAAAGTCTGCCGTTCAGCCGCAGCGCGGGCGACTCCATTGCGATGATTGCGGGGCCGGAGGGCGGATGGACGGAAGAGGAAAGAGCACAACTTCTCGGCTCGGACTGGCGCGCCTGCTCATTGGGCACAACGATTTTGCGCGCGGAAACAGCGGCCGTTGCGGCGCTCAGCATCGTGAATGTGCTGTGGAACCGATAAACCTGTTTGCGCTGAAAGCGTGCGCCACGAATCCAGCTAAGGCCGCCAGAGCGGCTGCAACATCTATTGACATTCTTGCACTTACGCTTCCGGCTCGATACTTTCGACGCGACCGTCCGTCCGGCAAAGATGCAGCGTAATTGTCCGACTCAGGTCTTACCGGCCCTGGCTGTTCCCTCCGGCAGAAGCCGCTTCCCGAACCGTAAGCACCCGATCCGGCTTCACGTTCTCCAACACCTGACGCTTGCCGTTCGGCCAAGCAATTTCGATTCGATCGATTTTGTCAATCTGGCCCAGTCCGAAATGTACGCCATCGTCACTTGAAGACGCATAGCTAACGGCTGTCGTCATATGGTTGTACTGGTTGCCGATGCGGATGTGCGCGCCGATCCCGTCGCGATTACTCGTTGTACCGATTAGTTTCAGCGTGATCCAGTGATTCGTTTCGGGGCTGATGTTATGCCACAGTTCCGTCGGCCCTTCGAGCGAGGCAACGACGATGTCGATCCGTCCATCACCGTCGAAATCGGCGAACGCACAGCCCCTGTGCGCCGCGACCGCGTCCAGTCCGGCTTCAGCCGAGACATCGGCAAAAACGCCTTTTCCCTGGTTCACAAATACCGTGTCCGGCTCCTTGTAAACGGCGGGCTCGAATAACTCGACGCGATCGTTCACGTGCGAATTCGCCGTAAACAGGTCTTTCCAACCATCGTTATTGAAATCGTAGAGGCCTTCGCCCCAACCGCTGTGGTGCAGGCTAAGTGCGCCTATTTTGCTCGCATAGGTGGCATCGGCAAACTCTCCTTTGCCGGCGTTGCGAAAAAGAGGGAACGTTTCTCCCGCCAGCGCCGTGAAAGAAATATCGGGAAGTCCGTCGTTGTCGTAGTCGCGAAAATCCGCACCCATGCTAGCCACCGGCTTTCCGTCGCTGCGAAGCGCCACTCCGGCGAGCAGAGCCATCTCCTCGAACGTTCCGTTTCCGCGATTATGGAAGAGAAAGTTCGGCATATTGTCGTTGGTAACGAAAACATCCTGGTAGCCGTCGTGGTCGTAATCGGCGAAAGCGACGCTCATGCCGCGGCCTGGAAACGCGGCGATGCCGGCCTTCTCCGATACATCTTCGAATGTGCCGTCTCCCTTATTGCGATAGAGCGTGCTGGCGAGGCCCTGGTAATACTTCGGATGGCAGTAGATCCGAATGCCTCGCCCAGGATCGCCGCAGTAACGGTCGGTCGAGAGAGTCCATTTCGCGTAATGCACAATCCACAGATCCAGTTTGCCGTCGTTATCATAATCGACCCATCCCGCGGCGACGGCCCATTTCCCGCTTTTGATGCCGGCTTTTTCCGTGACATCTTCAAAGCGGCCGTTACCGAGGTTGTGATAGAGGATGTTTCGGTTTACTCCGGCGACGAAAAGATCGGTATGCCCGTCGTTGTCGTAATCTCCGGCCGCTGCGCCCATCGAATAGCCCGCGCCGGCAACTCCGGCCTGCTCGGTCACATCGCGAAATTTGAGGTTGCCTTCGTTCCGATAGAGGCGGTTCCAGTATTGCGGACCGGTCTTCGCCAGCGACGGAATGGCGGCGCCATTGGTAAAGAAAATGTCCGGACGGCCGTCGCCATCGTAGTCGAATACAGCGACGCCGCCCGCCATGGTCTCAATCATGTGTTTTTCGGGGGTCGGAGAGTTGTGAAGAACGAAATCGATGCCGGATTCCTTCGCGATGTCCTTAAAACGAATCGAGGACACGGGTGTCGCGGCATGGAGCGCCAGCAGGCCTGTCAAAACAGTGAAAAGAGCGGACAGAGACTTCACAACGAGTTATCACCTGGCAACGACAGAACTGTGCTGGGCGACGCGCCTCGGTCGAGGCATGCCTCGACCCTACGGCTTCCGGCATCTGCCCATAGGGGTGCGGCATGCCGCACCCGCGCGCTCGCCGAGACAAGTATCGGCGCCACAATATCGAAAGCCATCACGTTTCCCTCGTCAATACAATTTTTCCAATATGATTGCCGCTCTCCATGCGCTCGTGCGCGGCGCTTGCTTTCGCTAGCGGGAAGCTGGAATCGATTAGCGGCCGGATCGCTTTCTTATCCGGCAGCAAGGGCCAGATGTGGCGGCGCAGCCTGCTCGCAATTTCGCCCTTCCGCACGGGCGTTCGTGCGCGCATGGTTGAGGCAACAATCGTTCCTCGCTTCGACATCAGTTTGCCAATCGGTAGCGCTCCCGCTGCGCCGCCGAGAGTTGCAATCAACGATAGCCTCCCTTCGAGGGCGAGCGCTTCGATGTTCCTCTCCAGGTAAGCTCCTCCGACAATGTCTGCGATCACATCGGCGCCGCGATTAGAAGTGAATCGCCGCACAGCTTCGACGAAATCCTCCGCCTTGTAATTAATCGCCCGCTTCGCGCCAATAGTTTCGCATGCCCGGCATTTCTCGTCGCTGCCCGCCGTCGCGTACGGAATCGCGCCAATCGCGCACGCCAGCATAATGGCCGTGCTGCCGATGCCACTCGTGCCGCCATGGATTAGAACGGTCTCGCCTTCTGGCAAGCGAGCGCGCGTAATTAGATTGTCGTACACGGTAAACAGATTTTCCGGCAGGGTCGCCGCTTCAATTGCAGTCCAGCCGTGCGGCATCGGGAGCACCTGTACTGCCGGAGCTACACAGAATTCCGCATAGCCGCCGCCGGTCAGAAGCGCGCAGACGCGATCGCCTGCCTGCCACTCACCCGCGCCAGGGCCGGTCGCCACAATCTTCCCCGCCACGTCCAACCCCGGAATGTCGGACGCGCCGGCGGGCGGCGGGTATTTGCCTTGGCGCTGGAACACATCCGCGCGGCTGACGCCCGCGGCTTCTATCTCGATCAGCACTTCTCCCTCGGACGGTATGGGCCTCGGGCGCTCTACCGGCTTCAGGACATCCGGCGATCCATAAGCGGAAATCTCGATTGCCATCATCTGTTTATATTGCTGCCGCCGGACGAATCTGCCTGATCATGTGTTTACCGCTCGCCCCATTTGAGTTTTTCGCGCAGCACGTCAAAAAACAGCATTTTGGGCGGCCGGATCAGGTTGATGGTTTTCGAGGACGAGCGGCACATGACGCGGTCGCCTTTCGAAATAGGTTCACCGACTTGCCCATCAATGGTCAGGAACGTGCCATCTTCGCTGCGCGAAAGGATGTGGATGGTGCTGCTATCGGAGACGATCACCGGCCGGTTCGTCAGCGTGTGCGGGCAAATCGGCGTGAGACAGATGCAGGCCACCGAGGGGAAGATCACGGGGCCGCCAGCTGAAAGTGAATATGCCGTTGAGCCCGTGGGCGTCGAGATGACGAGTCCGTCCGCCTTATACGCCGCAACGAAATGATCGTCGACGTAGGTATCTAGATCGATCATGCGAGCAATCATCGATTTCGTGACAACCACATCGTTGAGCGCGGAATAAGAACCGATCACGCGACCGTCGCGGATTAACTCGCAATCGAGCATCCGGCGGCGGCCGATGCGTGTCTCCCCACGGAAGGCTCGTTCGAGTTCGGGGTAAAGTTCGTCGAGCGTAATGGCAGTGAGGAAGCCCAAACCGCCCAGATTTACGGCGAACAGCGGGATATCCCTGCCGCCGATGGCCCTGGCAGCAGAAAGCAGCGTTCCGTCTCCGCCCAAAACGATCACGAGTTGGGCGCCATCGGGCACCTCATCGCGCGGAAAGAACGGGGGCTCCCCGGCGTACCCCGCGGTTTCTTCATCGCAGCGGTACCCGACGCGCCGGTTCCTGAGCCATTCGAGCAGGCCCCGCACGATTTCGGGCGCGTGCAGAATATTCGGTTTCGAGATGATGCCAACGGTCTTGATGGGCTCCATTTGGAATAGATAGATCCTAGGTTATCTCCCGCGATCGGCCGATTTTTCGCGGCGGCGCGGTCACGCCTTGAATATTGCTTCTTTAGCGTGCAAAATCGGCCGAAATCCTTCCGCATTGTGCTCCAGCACATTTTCTGGTATTGTCACAATCAATCGGCTTTCGCTGAGCCTATGGGATAGGCCAGCGATGATAAAAACGCCGATGCGGCAACGGCTTGCGTCTGTTCCTTCGCGATCGCCCGCCGGCTTGACAGCCTCCCTCACATTTAGTCAAACTCTTAATTTGCTGTAATATCGGAGGAATTTGTTTGAAAATCGGCTTGGCGCTCGCTGGAGCATTATTCTCTTGTTCTCTGCTGCCGGCGCAGCAGTCACCCGGCTACGCGGGACTCGGAGAGCCCCCTGGAGCCGCCGTCATCGGCCAACAGACGGATGAGGCGCGGGGCCAAGGAGGATCACAGCCGTCCACCTCGCGGCCACTCCTCGATTACTTGAATTTCTACGGGATGCTGAATGGCATCTATGACTCCGGTATTCCGTATCAAACCACCAGCCGGACGGGCGGCATCGTGACCGATTACGGCGGCGCTGGAGCACAAGTCGGCGGAGGAGTGGATTTCGTTCACCCGATACGCGGCGGCGCGTTCAGCGCTTTCTATAACGGCTCGTACACACGCTACAGCCGCTCACAATATACGAACGCAACTCAACAGCTTCTGGGCCTTAGCCTGGTTCGTCAGTTGGGCCGGTACGTCAGCTTTACAGCAACCGAAAGCCTCAACTACTCTGACAATACCGGGCAAAACTACTTCTACCCTTCGTCGGGAGGGTTGTTTCCCTCCGTTCAACCCTATAGCAGCAGCGCACTTGCCAACACTACATCCCTGACGTTGAGCTGGCACGCGCTAAGCCGCGTCACCTATTTCATCGGCGGCGACTTCTACACGTTGCACTATCGTCCCGGACAATTCACCAGCTACGTGGGAGGCGACGCAACCGTCGGCGCCACATATCGGGTAACGCGGCGCGATTCTCTGACGGGCAGCGTCTCGTATACTCGGTTCGGCTATTCAAGGGGCGCCGGCAATTCCGATATCGGATCCTTCACGGGTAGTTGGGCGCACGTTTTCAATCAGTATTGGTCAGCCGGGGCCAGCGCCGGTGTGTCGCGCATAATGGCTTCGGGAATCGCCAGCCTGGATTTCGGCGGAGTCCCAAGCGATGAGTTCCAGCAGGGCCGATTCTCACAAACGACCACGTCGCCGATATTCAGTGGCACGATTTCCCGCAACTTCAAGCATTCAACACTGTCGCTGATGGGTGGGCAAAGCATTATTGGCGGGAACGGAATTTATCTCACTTCCAAAAATGTTTACGGCACGGCGAACCTGGCGATACAGCTTTCACGCCGGCTGAGACTGGGCGGCACCGGCGGCGTGAACCGGTTGAGCAGCGTAGCCAATACCGCATCGGGGTACACTGCCGCGACATTTAGCCTGAACGCCGCGTACCAATTAACCGAGCGATGCTTCTTGAATTTCACCTACTCGGGCTGGCAATATCCGAAATTCGGCGATCTGCAGAGGACGTATGCGAATCGCATCTCGGCGGGCGTCACTTTCACGTCGAAGCCCTACGCGATCAGCGGGTTTTAGCGCTTTCGATCGAGTTGCCCTAACGGCTCGCCGATGCCGCACTCGCAGACTGCCGGCTTAAGATCGGCAGCAGCACGATAAATTGTGCGCCACGGGTGGGACGGGTCGATAAAGACGCTCTACTGCGGGCGGGCCTCTCCTCCTCCCATCATGCGAGCTAGTTTGTCCGCGAAATTTTCGCCCGACTCGGTTTCCAGCGCGCGGCGTTCGAGCGGCAACTCATCCTCTATATCGTGCACCAGTTTGAGAAGGCTCTTAACGTTCGATTCCACAAGCCGGCCGCTGCCCGTCAGCGTGGGATCCGGCAAAAAAAGCGTATCCACGCCAAAGTCGATCCGTAAATCCTCCTGCTGGTTTGTCGAGAGCGATCCGCCGTTGTCGAACTCACTTCCAAAGCAGCACAACCCCATACGAACGGGCCTGATCTCCCAATCGTCACCGGTATATTGCCATAGGTCCCACCAGCTTTCGAGACGATAGGCGACATCGTCTCCCTGGAAATCACGCAGGATTTCGCTCACATCCGAGAGATGGACCGGACCATTCATCGGCCTTTCGAGCAACGGGGGTTCCGTCACGCTGACACCTTGGATGATCAGAGTGGACTGGGGCTGCTCCCGCTGGGAAAACGGAACAAGCGACAGCATCTTTTCGAAATAGCGCGTCCGCCAATTGGACAGCGTTCCGGGAAGCCAGACGGACAGATAAAGTTGATCGCTCACTCTTTGATTATCGGCTCGCCCAGGCCACGAACATACAGTTCCACATTTGTTTAGCTGCGATACTGAAAGCGTGGTAACAGATCTTGTGCAGATCCAGCGAATGGGGGAAAAGCAACGCGATGAAAATCTGCGTTTCCGTACCTGGCTGAAACGGCACAATTTTGTCGAGCGGCGATTTAAGGCAATTGCGCAAGCAACGGAAGATCGTATCGACTGCACGTCCTGCGCGAATTGCTGTCGTGTCGCGACCACTCAGCTAAATCAACGTGACGTCGAACGTCTGGCGCGCTTCCTTGGAGTGAAACCACAACAGTTTCTTCGCGACTATACCGAACAATCGAAGGAAGAGGGAGTGATTCTTCGCCGGACCCAAGACGGATGTATTTTCCTGGACGGAATGCTGTGCTCCGTATATGAGGGCCGGCCGGAGACATGCCAGCATTTTCCGCACCTGGTGAAGGGCAACGGGTCGCTATTAAGCCGTATGTGGCACATGCCGGATCGCGCGGTCTATTGCCCGATTGTTTTCAACACGCTGGAAACGTTCAAGCAGGAGACTGGATTTAAGAAGTGACCGTTCTGGCGTTGGTATGTTTGGCGGGGCTGCTGGTCTTGCTGGCAGTTGCCGTGTGGCAGTGGCAACAAGCAGAGCGCTGGCGGCGTGTCGCCCAGGATTCGCAGATTCAGTGCGCAAAACTGACCGGGACCGCGGAAGCGGAGCGCAAGGCCGCCGAGGAGCGTGTTCAGTTGCTGCATGATGCCCAGCAGAAGCTGGAACAAAGTTTTCGAGCCCTTGCTTCCGAGGCACTGCAGAGCAATAGCCAGATGTTTCTCGATCGGTCGCGCGAACAGATGGAAGGCGTCGTTGCGCCGGTACGTGATACCCTGCTGCGCTTCGATCAGAATGTGCAGCAACTCGAAACCTCACGGGCCGAGGCTTACGGAAGCCTCTCGCAGCAGATTCAGAATCTGATGCAATCGGAGATGCAGTTGCGCGATGCCGCCGACCAGCTCAAAACTGCGCTGCGTACTCCGCACCAGCGCGGCCGCTGGGGTGAACTCCAGCTCCGCCGCGCCGTCGAGATGGCCGGAATGCTTGCCTACTGCGATTTCGACGAACAGCAGACACTCTTTGGCGAGCGCAATCTCCGGCCGGACATGATCGTGCATTTACCCAATGGGCGCGACATCGTTGTCGATGCCAAGGTCTCGCTGGATGCCTATCTCCGCGCCACTGAGTGCCAGGACGACGCGGAGCGTGAACAATCCCTGGCGGACCACGCGCGTCAGGTGAGAACGCACGTAAAAGCGTTGAGCGAGAAGGCGTACTGGGAGCGATTGCCGGGGTCGCCCGACTTCGTCATTGCTTTTCTCCCGCTCGAATCACTCTACAGCGCAGCCCTGCTGAAAGATGGAGAATTGCTGAACTACAGCGTCGAAAAGCGCGTGCTGCTGGCCACCCCGACTACTCTGATTGCCCTGCTCTACGCTGTCGCGCATGGCTGGCGTGAACGCGAGTTCACCGAAAACGCCGAGCGCATTCGCGATTTGGGAAAGGAACTCTACGAACGGATCGTCCAGATTCACGGTGGTATGTCCACAATGGGCAAGGAGCTGAACAGCGCGGTGGAAGCGTACAATAGCGCTGTCTGGAACCTGGAAAATCGAGTATTCGTATCGGCGCGGAAATTTCGCGACCTGCAAGGGTCGGTCTCGCGCGACATCGAACCTCTCTCCCCAATCGACACCCAAACTCGCGCACTGACGGCAGGGGACTGGGGCTCCGCGAAGAGCAAAGGGTAAAGCGCCGGAGCTACTTGTCCGGATGGAACGGCGCGCCGGGCTTACCGGAGCCGGCGGGTTCCGGCGTCTTCAGATTCAAATTGACCACTATCGGATCCTGTCCGCTGCGGACAACGACGGCTTCACACGCCTCATTCGGACTTGCGTTGATTTCCTGATGCGGCACATAGGGCGGAACGTAAATGAAATCGCCGGGTCCGGCTTCATCGCTGAACTCGAGACGCTCTCCCCAGCGCATTCGGGCTCTTCCCCGCACGACATAGAGCACGGTTTCCAATTCGCCATGATGATGAGGCCCGGTTTTTGCGTCCGGCTGAACGATAACCGTTCCGGCCCATAGCCGGCTGGCGCCGGTACGTGCGTGAGTGATTGCCGCGGCGCGGGACATTCCCGCCGTTTGCGGCGTATTCGGGTCCAATTCGCCCGCGCGGACAATTTTCACTCCGTGTTCTTTCCAATCCATGTGCTTCCTCTACTGGAGTTGACGATTAGCCGCTTCGGAACTGGCCTCCCGCGCTTTTATTTTGGGAGCCTGTCCGCCGTACCAAACCTCCGCCAATCGGGCCAGCGTACAAAGGATTGGGCCCAGCTCATCGAACCGTTCAGCCGGTCCGTATGTAACTTTTGGCGGCACTGTCGGCTCATAGTGGCGATAGATGAATTTCTCCTGCTCCAGAAGCCGCAGCCGTTCCGTCAAGACCTTCGACGAAATGCCAGGGATGCGTCTGCGGAGGGCGCCGAAGCGGGTTGGCCCCTCTGTCCGGAGCACATGCAGGATATAGAACGTCCACGGGCCGGCCAGTATGCTTAGCAATTTCTGCATCGGGCAGCTCTCGACAGTATTCGAATGGAGGATTGGCTCTTGAAGGTCCATGGTTACTTTTAAGTGCCTACTTTACTGAGGAGAATTAACTACTTAAAGTAAGTATAGTGCTAAACAAGCGAGAGGAGATTCCGATTCAATGAGCAGTACAGCATCCACTACAGGCCCTGCCGTAACCTACGAAATCGACGCTGCGCACTCGAGCGCTCAATTCAAAATCCGGCACATGATGATTTCGAATGTGCGCGGGGCATTCGCCAAGATATCCGGAACCGTAACGGCCGATCCTTCCAATCCGGAACATTCGAGTGTCATTGCGGATATCGATGTCACCAGCGTGAACACAAACGACGAAAAGCGCGACGCGCATCTGCGGAGCGAGGATTTCTTCCATGTGGAAAAACATCCAGTGATGACCTTTCACTCGAATAAAGTCGAGCACAAAGGCGGACATGAATTTCAGGTGAATGGAGATTTAACGATTCGCGGCGTAACAAAGCCTGTTACTCTCTCGGTCGAGACGACGGAGGAGGTGAAGGACCCCTGGGGGCACCAGCGGATCGGCGCGACAGCAACGGGAAAAATCGATCGGCGACAGTTCGATCTGAATTTTAACATGCCACTCGACAACGGCGGATTTATGGTCGGCAACGACGTCGATATCACGCTCGAGGTCGAATTGGTCAGGAAAGCATAGTACGCTCCCTCAAAAGTGGCCGGGGCCAGGCGCGGGCATTACGATGTGCTGCGCGCCTGAGGCATTCGTTGCGGCATCTCTTGCAGCGTGCGCCGAATGCCCTCATTGTAAGATGTTTTGACGATACCGCCCAGAAAGGCCGTAAGCGCGGAATCGTCGATAATGATGGGATCGCTGAACAGGTAGTTCATTTCAACCAGTTCTCGCATAAATGGATTGAACAGGCCCATTAAGCGCAGCATGTTTTTGCCCGCTACGCGCAGTTTCGGCTTGCGTCCGGCAGCACGAAACACACGTTCGGCAAAATCGCGCTGCGTGATTGTCCCGGCTCCCCCCAAATTCCAGCTCCGGTCGAACGCGCCATCGGATTCGGCCAACCGCAGCAGGACACGTCCCACATCGGGAACAAACACGAACTCGTGCGGAGTATCAATCGGGCCAATCAAATCGGCGGTTCCGCCGGTCACCGCGGCTTTAAACACCCGAAACAGGAAACTATTTTCCACGCCAGGCCCATAAAAGTCGGGCAGCCGCAGAATCGTCGTCTGAATCTTTCCGCTCCTTCCGGCTTCCATCACCAGATCCTCCTGCTCTTTCCGCATCCGGCCCTTGAACGTGTGCGGCTCGCGCGGATGATCTTCGCTCACGCGCGCCGTTTGCGCGCGCCCGAACGGATATACGGCGCCGATCAGGATCAGCCGCTTCACGCCCTCATCGATTGCGCCGGCAAGCGTTTTGCGGATCAGTTGTGGATGCAGTTCGAAATGGTTGTACGGGACGCCCACCAGGTAAACGAGTGTGTCCACGCCATGCGCCGCCGCGCGCACGGATGCGGGATCATCCGGATTCCAAGTCGCAATTTCGGCTAGAGGATCGCCGCCGAAGGCTTGTTCGAGTCCCGCTCGCGAACGCCCCACGACACGATACGGCCGGGACTCGACCCGGAGAGCCGCGGCGATGCTCTTTCCGATTGCGCCGGCAGCGCCGAACAGTCCAATGTTGCTCATATCCGTCCTGCTTTTCCCGAAAGGATCTGACGCAATGACCGTGCCGCCGTCACCAGATGCTGAAGGGCCGGCGTTACTTCCTGCCACGCGCGAGTCTTAAGCCCACAATCGGGGTTGACCCACAGGCGTTCGGCGGGTATGACTGCGAGCGCCTTTTTAAGAAGCCCCAGCATTTCTTCGGAAGAGGGGACACGCGGAGAATGGATATCATAGACGCCCGGCCCCAGGTCGTTCCGATATCGATCGCCGGCAAACGCTTCCAGCAACTCCATCTGCGAGCGCGCGCTTTCGAGCGAGATCACATCCGCATCCATGGCGGCAATGGACTCCACGATGTCGTTAAATTCGGCATAGCACATGTGGGTGTGGATCTGTGTTGCATCCCGAACGCCGGCGGTCGCCAGACGAAACGCGTCGACGGCCCAGCGGAGATACTCCGGTCCGTCGGTTTTACGCAGCGGCAGTCCTTCCCGAAGCGCCGGCTCGTCGAGTTGAATCGCTTTGCAACCAGCCGTTTCGAGATCGAGTATTTCGTCGCGAATCGCCAGCGCCAGTTGGAAGCAAGTGTCGCGGCGAGGCTGGTCGTCGCGCGCGAAGGACCATTGAAGGACGGTCACGGGACCAGTGAGCATGCCTTTGACAGGAAGAGCGGTCAGGCTTTGGGCGAACTGCCACCACCGAACTGTCATAGTGCCTCGCCTGGTGACGTCGCCGTAGATGATGGGCGGCTTTACGCACCGCGAACCGTAACTCTGCACCCATCCGTTCTCGGTGAACGCGAAGCCATTCAGCAGCTCGCCAAAATACTCGACCATGTCGTTGCGTTCCGCTTCGCCATGAACTAAAATGTCGAGTCCCAATTTCTCCTGTTCGCGGATAGCATGGGTGATCTCCTGGTGGATGAAGCCCTCGTATTCTTCGGCCGTGATCTCGTTCTTTCGCATGCGCGCGCGCTCGCGGCGCAGTTCTTCGGTTTGGGGAAAGGAGCCGATGGTCGTTGTAGGCAATAGCGAAAGACCAAGCGCGGCTTGTTGCAATGGCTTTCTCTCATCAAAGGTTTTCGTGCGAGCGAAGTCTGTGTTCCGGATCGCGCGCAGGCGTGTACCGACGCCGGCATTGTGAACTAACTCCGAACGGCGCCGCTTCTCTAACGAATCGCGGTTGGCGTCCAACTCCGCGCGTATAGCGGAGCGCCCTTCATTGAGAGCGCGCGTGATGGTGACGACTTCCGCCAGCTTCTGACGTCCGAATGACAACCAGTCCTTGATATCGGGAGGCAGCGCGGACTCGTTCGAGAGGTCGATAGGAACATGCAGCAGCGAGCAAGAGGGTCCAACCATGAGGCGGTCGCCAGACAAGCGGTCAGCCGCCCTTTCGGCCAGCTCCAAAGCACGCGTGAGATCGGCTTTCCAGATATTTCTGCCATCTATCAGGCCGAGCGACAGCGTCAGACTTTTTGGCGCGAGTTGCAGCGCGTCGTCGAATTGCTCCAGCCCGCGCACGAGATCGAGGTGTAACGCGTGAACCGGAAGGTGCAAAGCATGTTCGAGGTTATCGCGAAGCGGTCCAAAGTACGTAGCGAGCAATATCTTGAGCGGAGCGGCTTTCGAGATACGGGTAAACGCTTTCGTCAACAAAGCTCGCGCGGCATCGTCCAGATCGGTTGCAAGCACTGGTTCGTCGATTTGCACGGCCACCGCGCCTTCGGCTGCGAGACTGCGCAGCAGTTCCTCGTAAGCGGGAAGCAAGCGATCGAGCAAAGCCGCCCTGTCGGCATGGGTCTGCCTTGCTTTACCCAAGAGCAAAAACGATACCGGACCGAGGATCACCGGACGCGCTGTAAGGCCAAGTGCCGTTGCTTCGCGATACGCTTCGACCTGCGGGTTCCGCCCGAGGCGGAAATTTTCAGCGCCTGTGAATTCCGGAACCAGATAGTGGTAATTCGTATCGAACCACTTCGTCATTTCCAGCGCCTGTGTTGCGGTCTGCCCGGCAACGCCGCGCGCCATGGCGAAATAAAGGTCGAGATCGCCGCTCAAGTTCAGATCGCGGAACCGGGATGGAACCGCATCGAACATCCATGCCGTGTCGAGTACGTGATCGTAAAGCGAGAAATCACCCGAAGGCGGCTCCGGGATGCCTGCTTCGGACTGCCAGGACCAATGCCGCTTCCGTATGTCACGAGCAGTCGATAACAACTGCTCCGCGGTCGTCTTTAGCGACCAATAGGACTCTATCGCTTTCTTTAGCTCGCGTTTTGCTCCGATGCGGGCAAAGCCGAGGTTGATTGGTGTCGCCAATGTTCCTTTTCTCCTCTCGAGTCAGATTGAGGCCGGAGTAAGGGGATGACGATGATCAGAAGCTTGCCGTTAGCGGCGGGCGATGAAAGGCTCTGCTGCATGCACCGGATGTCCCTTCCCTCGAGGACTCTCAAACAACCGCGCTCTTTCCGGGCGCGGTCCGCCGGCAGGTCTTCGGACTCACAGGCACAATGCTGGTTTCCTACTGGCCGTGGCTTCCCAATCCTTCATGGATCAGTGCTCAATAACGGCGGTCGTTCCTGTTTACCGCTGCGGGGCAGTCCCGGAATTTCACCAGGTTCCCTTTTCACTCCCGGCCGGGGGCCAGGAGACCGTCGGTAGCCAGTAGACTAGCACAAGCGCATGTCGGTCCTTGATATGCTGACCCGACGGCTAAGTACGGCTGTTCGCAAACACAGTAGCGTATCGAAAAGCCGCTCAAGCCGCTTACTGGCGCGCGCAGCTCAGTCTGAGCCACCACCGCGCGGGGAGTGTCCTGCTGCAATATTTTCGTATCTACGAAACGCTGTACTAAGCCACTCTCACGCGCTTCCACTTCTTCCCAACCCGAATCACCAGAACGCCCGGCGTCGCCGTCAAAATAAGTTCAGTGACTCGCTCACCGTTCACTTCCACGGCGCCTTCTTTCAGCTTGCGCGCGGCTTCGCTGACGCTCGCGACCAAACCGACCTTTGCCACTAGCTTGTCAACCCGAATGCCCTTGTCCGTTTTGGCTTCGCCGGGGAGGTCCACGGTTTCGATATCGGCAGGCTCCATCCCTTGACGCACCTCACGGTTAAACGCTTCGAAGGCGGCCTCCGCGTCCGCGGGTGAATGAAAATCCGCGACGATGCGCCGTGCAAGATCCATCTTCACGTTCATCGGGTCTTGTTGACCCGCCGTTACGGCCTGACGAAGCAAGGTGATCTCGCTCTCCGGCATGTCGGTCAGCAGCTCGTAATACCGGTACATCAATTCGTCACCGATCTGCATAACCTTTCGGAACATGACTTTGGGCGATTCTTCAATGCCGATGTAGTTGCCCTTCGATTTCGACATCTTTTCAATGCCGTCCAATCCTTCAAGAATCGGAACCATCGCGACAACTTGTGGCTGCTGCCCGTAATCGCGCTGTAACTCCCGGCCCACCATCAGATTGAACTTTTGGTCCGTGCCGCCCATTTCCACATCGCACTTCAACGCGACGGAATCATAGCCCTGCGCCAGCGGATACAGCAGCTCATGAACTGAAATAGGAACGCCTTCCTTGTAGCGCTTCGAGAAATAGTCACGCTCCAGCAAACGGGCTACGGTGTATTTCGAGCACAGCCGGATCAGATCCTCGAACTTCATCGGTTCCAGCCAGGCGCTGTTAAAAGCAACCTGCGTCTTTTGAGGATCGAGGATCTTGAACACCTGCTGTTTGTAGGTTTCGGCGTTCTGTTCGATTTCCGCGCGCGTCATCGGCGGACGCGTGGCGTTCCGTCCGGACGGGTCACCGATCAATCCTGTCATGTCGCCAATCAGAAAGATAACTTCATGGCCCATGTCCTGAAAATGTTTCAGCTTGCGAATCAAGACCGTGTGCCCGAGGTGCAGATCGGGAGCGGTTGGGTCGAAGCCTGCCTTCACCCGCAGTGGACGCCCCTCTTTGGCGGACTGCGCCAGACGCTCGCGCAAATCTTCCTCGCGGATGAGTTCGGCCAGACCCTTCTTTAAATAGCTAACCTGTTGATTGATGGGAGGGAAAGTCACTTGTTTCAGGATACAGAAGCGCTCGAACCTCAAAACCACGGCCAATGGCGGCTTTTCATTGCCGATCAAAGCGCAAAGGCATGGCGAAGTATCCTAATTTCTTGAGGCTTCTCGCGACACTGACGGTCAGCAGCAATCTGCGATCGACCATTCTCGTCACGTTAATTCTCATTCTGTCCTTCACATTTACGGGGTTTCTCTCCTCGGCTTACAAGAATCAGAAGGAGTCGAGAGGCCGGGCACACTACGATCTTGGCCAGGCAGCGCTCCGCGCCGGCGATTTGCAGCAAGCGATCGAGGAATACCGCAAGGCTCTTCTTTTTCTCCCCGACGATTCCGACTATGGCCTTTCGCTGGCAATCGCGCTGGTGGACTCGGGACGGCTCGACGAGGCAGAATCGCATCTCCAGGAGCTGCTCGAGGGCAATCCTACAAACGGCGTCATCAATCTCATGCTGGCGCGCGTCGCCGCGAAGCGGAAGGAGACGAATCAAGCCATCGATTATTATCAGCGCGCCGTATATGGTTACTGGCCCCAATCGAACATAAGCGCACGCCGCGCGGCGCGTTGGGAGTTGGTGAGTTTGCTTCAAAAGCAGGATCGCCGCAACGAGCTGGTGGGCGAGTTGATGCAGCTCTACGCGAACGCACCGGACGAGCCGAACGAAAAGTCGAAGATCGGCTTTATGCTGCTGCAATACGGGGCTACTTCGAACGCGGTTGAAGTTTTTCGCGATCTGGCTCGCGACCATCCGAAATACGTCGAGGCGCATCACGGCCTCGGAGAAGCTTATTTCGATTCGGGGGACTATCTAGCGGCTCGCCGTGAAGTACAGCAAGCGATCCATCTCGATCCGCGCGACAAGGAGAATGTGCAACTGCTGGCGCTGGCGAACGCCGTAATCGGCATCGACCCGGCATTGCCACGATTGAGCACCGCCGACCGCCTGGCGCGCAGCCACGCATTACTCGAACGCGTTCTGCGAGATCTGAGTGAATGCGTCTTGGCGAACGGTGGCAAACTTGCCCCTCCTCTGCAACAGAGAATCGACGGCGCCAACGTTCTACTGGCCAGCAAGGCAAAGGGCGCCGAAGATTATCTGTTTCAATTGCAGGATACGGCTCAACAGCTCTGGAAGGACAAAAAGGATTTTTGTGGAAATATCTCGAAGCCGGATAGAGCGCTCGACGTCGTTTTGACGAGGCTGGGGCAATGAGCACAGAACCCAAGGTGTCCGTTGCCGCCGGCGAACGGCGAACATTCTGGCCTACTCAGATATGGCCGGCACAAATCGGGTTAAGCGAAACGCAGCGTTTCCTCTTGTTGGCGCTGTTTATCGGCATTTTCTCCGGCTTGCTTGTGGTCTGCTTCCACATCGCCATCGATTGGATTAGTTGGACCACTCTCGGCGCGCTTTCCGGCCGGTTTCGTTTTGCCCGCCTTCTTAGCCCCGCGCTAGGGGCTCTCGCCGCTGGTTTCCTTGTGCTGCGCGTCTTCCCCAAAGCGAAGGGCAGTGGCGTCAACAATACCAAAGCGGCCATTTACGCATCGAATGGATATGTGCCTTCCAGCACGATTATCGGCAAGTTTCTCGCGTGCTCGATCGCCATTGGAACCGGCAATTCGTTGGGCCCGGAAGATCCCTCACTGCAGATGGGGGCGGGCGTTGCTTCGCGCCTCGGCCGGCTGTTTCAACTCGAGCGCAGCACCATGCGGCTGATCGCACCTGTAGGAGCGGCAGCCGGCATCGCGGCCGCATTCAACACGCCAATTACCGGCGTCCTGTTTGTGATGGAAGAGGTTCTGGCCGATTGGAGCGCGACTACGGTCGGCTCCATCGTCCTCGCCGCCGTCTCGGCCGTGGTCACCATGCGCGCGTTTCTCGGAAACGAACCGTTGTTCCGCATTCCCGCGTTCCAGCTCACGCACGCTTCGGAACTATTGCTGTACGCCGCCATTGGAGTTGTCGGCGGCCTCATATCGGCGCTTTTCATTGTCGCGATTGAAGCGCTGAAGACGCGTCTGGAAAAGCTTCCCCACTGGTCGGTCTACGCCTTGCCCGCGGCCGGCGGATTTCTGACCGGCTTGGTGGGACTGTGGTTTCCCGAGGTGATGGGCGCGGGCTATGATGCCGTCAACGCCGCGTTGCATGGCCAGTTTACGTGGCCCGTACTGTTCTATCTCGCGCTCGCAAAACTGGTTGTCACACTGATCTGCTTCAGCGCCGGCACGCCAGGCGGCATGTTCGCTCCCGTTTTGTTTATCGGAGGAATGCTCGGAGGCGCTTTCGGAGGAGCGGCGCACCGCTGGTGGCCCTTTCCAGCCGCTTCTCCCGAAGCCTACATGCTGGTCGGCATGGGTACATTTTTCGCGGGAGTCTTCCGCTCGCCCATTACGTCGATTTTTCTGGTCTTCGAAGTCAGCGCCAGCTATGTCATCATTCTTCCGGTAATGATCGCCAACATAACGGCCTACCTCCTTTCACGCAAACTCCATGCAATGCCGTTTTTCAAGATGCTTGCCCAAGTCGAGGGGGTCGCGCTGCCTTCCGCGGAAGAAAAACGCAATTTTCAGCCGCTGCGAGTGGAAGATGCGATGCATACGCTCTCGTCTCGTATGCCGGCGGAAGGCGGCATGCGGCTTTTTCCGGACGAACCTCTGGATGCCGCCCTACGGCTCCTCGCCGTGCGTCCGCGCATCCAGGTAGTGAGCCGCTTGCGTGCCGATGAGGTGATTGGAACTCTGACACTCGAAGACGTTCACCGGGCTTACGGCATCGCCGAAAACCAGGATGGAGCGGGCGGTGCTTCGCCGGAAACAGGTCCTCGCGGCGTACCGGCTTAGCCATTTTCCGCGGACGAGTATCATCGGCCACGCCGGTGAAGACGTCCGCTCCTTGACAGTCGCGGTTCGGTGCAGGCAACCGCACGTCTTCATCCGACTCCATGGATCGCCGGGCATGCAGGTCTCGATCGCTTTGGTTCGATTATTTTCATCGAAATACGGCGCCGGCTTGCGTTATTTGTAGAGAGAACCCGCTCCGCACTTGCATGGGATAATGAGACAGGCGGAGAGCCTTGCGCGGTCGATCCTACCGAATAGATGCGCTTTTGCGACGCGCTCAGCGTCGAAGCTTACTGGTGCTCGGCATTGAACAGGCGGCGCTTGCCGTTTCATTCGTTTGCGCGGGAGCCGCCTTGATGCTTGTGACGGGCACTCAGATCCTGGATTGGTACTGGTTGCTGGCGCTTGCGTTGGCCGGTCTGTCCATAGGCTTCATCCGGCTCCGGAAACGGGCGCTCACGCGCTATGCGGTGGCGCAAGCGCTTGACCAGAAACTGGCTTTGCACGACACCATCTCGACTGCGTGGTACGTGGGCGGCCACTCCGAAATTGCGGCCACACCCGCCGGCCAAACCCAACTCTCTCAGGCCGAAGCCCTTGCCGCCACGGTGGATACCGCTCGAGTCTTTCCATATCGCGGCCGCAGAGCATGGGTTCTTGCGTTTACGCTCGGCGCGCTGGCGTTCGGCCTGTTCACGGCACGGTACCTCGTGCGGCACGACCTCGATCTGCGGCAATCTCTTGTGCCGCTCCATTTAGACCACCTGATGGCAAAAATTCGCGACGAGCTGACTACGGCCGGCCACAGCGCGCGAGCCGCGGATTCGATGGAACAGCAGGCGGGCAATTCGCAGCAGGCCGCCCTTACGGAACCTGACGACCCGCGCATGAACGACGTCGTCAGCGTCAAGAATCCGACTTCGGCGCCGGACCGGGAAGCGCAGACGCCCAAGTCTCCCGCGACCGGCCAGGTTCCACACGATAGCGTGCAGTCTTCGAATGGGGATAAGGGCACTCCAGCAACCGGCAAACCGAACGCCCAGGGGGCAACAGGCAGCGAAGAATCCAAGTCTTCGCAGCAGAGCGCGAACCAGGAAAAATCGCAGTCGGCGAGCAGCCAGGCAACTCCGGGTCTAATGGATCGAATGAAGGATGCGATGTCCAGCTTAATGGCGAAAATGAGCCCTTCCAATTCGTCGAAGAGCGCACAGCAAGCCGGCGCGCACAATTCCACGGCGCCGGACGCGGATCAGAATCAATCGCAGCGAGACCAGTCGCAAATGCAGGCGTCGTCCTCGCGGAATTCGCAAAGCAATGCCGATGCTCAGTCGAAGAACGGGCAGCAGGGGCAGGCTACGGAAATGTCGCAATCGCCACAAAGCCAGAGTTCGCGGGCAGCGAATCGCGAAGCCGGCAACCAGTCAAAATCCGGCGTGGGAAGCCAGAACGGCATGAAAGCGCTCAAAGAGGCCGAAGAGTTGCAAGCCATGGGCAAGCTGGCCGAGATCATCGGAAAGCGATCGCAAGACGTCACGGGCGAGATGATGGTTGAGGTTCCTTCAGGACAGCAGCAATTGCGCACTGCGTACTCGGATAGAGCCGGGCGGCACTCGGATACCGGCGGCGAGATTAATCGCGACGAAGTACCGATCATATTTCAGCAATATATTCGTGAGTACATGGAGCGCGTGCATCGCCAGGCACCACCGGAGTAGAACCATCTAAGGTCCGCCCGCCGATCATGCAGCCGCGCGAGTGACAGCTATCCCACCGCTTTCTTCGCCTTTTCTCCCTCGTGAATCCCAGTAAAGGTTTGACACGTCACACAATCAGTGGGCGCGAAGAGAAGCGCTCCAGGGAGGCTCTAACAATGGTCAAGAAATTTGGCTTGGCAGTCGCCTTACTGGTTGGGATGTTTGTTTTGATCAGCCCGCCTCAGGCAGAGGCCGCCGTACGATTCGGCATTTCGGTAGGGCCGGTATATTCATATCCGGCTTATCCGTACGTCGTTAATCCATATCCATACGCATATTCCTATCCATATGCGTATCAGTATTCGCCATATGCCTATTCGTATGGCTATCCAGCTCCCGTTTACGTCTATCCCGGCCACGGACATCGTCATTATCGGGACCGCTATTACCGTGATTATCGCGGCCGCGATCACGACCGCGACCGGCACGGAAACAGCTTCCGCGGGCACGATAGGCACGATCGCCGGCGGTAAGCGCCGTTCGAATAATCGAGGACGGGGCCGACCAGTCCTCGGTTATTTTTTATCGCGGCTCGCGAGAATAGATTCCGCGTAGTAGTTTACGACTTTGGCTTCATCACGAGCCTGCTCGTAAAAAGCGGCTCGCAGCAGTTGGTCTTTCTTGTTGAACAATTGCATGCGGATGCTCTCCTGCACACGCGGGTCGTTTAGATCTCGCTGACCGGCCGGCTCTTTGGAGATCACCTTCAGAATGCGGTAACCCTCGGGCGTGTGGATCACATTCGACACTTGCCCGGGAGTCATATTCATGATGATTTTGCGCAACTCCGGGTTCGCTTTGTCGAGCGCCGATTCGGGGATTAACCCGAGGTCGCCGCCATTCGGAGCGGAATTCGGGTCTTCGGAGTAGCTCTGCGCGAGCATGCCAAAGTCTTCGCCCTGTTTCAGCCGGTTCTCAATCATCTCGATTTTTTCTTTGGCTTGCACGTCCGTCTGCGCTTTGTCGTTCTTGAGGTTGTGAACATTCGGATCCGGCGTGGGAGTCACCAGGATCTGCGAGAGGTGAATCTGCGGCTCGACCAAATTGAAACTGGCCTTGTTCGTGTTATAGAACTGCTTCACTTCGGCGTCGGTAATACTGATGTGCGAGCCGATCTCTTTATTCATCAGCTTCTGAATGCTGAGCTCGCGGCGAAGTTGTGCTTTAAAATCGGTCGCGCTCATCTTGCGCGACTTGAGCTGCCGCTTAAATTCTTCCTCGGTGTACGGCGCCTTCAACTCGTTGAATCGTGCGTCCACATCGGAGTCGGAGGCAAGCAAACCCTGCTTCTCCGCTCTTTGCAGCATGATTTGGGCGTCGATTAAAGACCGCAAGGTTTCGAGCCGCAGCTCGCGAACCTGGTCGTCATCGGAACCGAGTTGCGCGCTGGGCACTTGCGTTACGAGTTGCCGGTCCATTTCCGCATATGTGATCGGACGTCCGTTGACAGTAGCGGCGACGTCGGGCGATACGGCGCGTTTGCAAGCGCCAAGCGCGAGCATGGCTAGCCCGCACGCGGCAGCGGAAAACACGGAGCCTTTCGAGTGGCGGAGCGCACTCTTCCTGAACGAGCTTTTCAACTTTTCGCCTTTTTAATTTCTTCCACCAGAGCCGGAACTACTTCAAACAAATCGCCGACGATTCCATAGTCGGCAACTTCGAAGATGGGGGCGTTCTCATCTTTGTTGATCGCGACAATTGTCTTCGCTCCCTTCATTCCGACAAGATGTTGGATTGCTCCGGAGATTCCAATTGCAAAGTAAGCCTTGGGAGAGACGGTTTGCCCGGAACTGCCGACCTGCCGCTCCATGGGCAACCAGCCGTTATCGCAAATGGGGCGCGACGCCGCGAGTTCCGCTCCCAGCGCCTGAGCCAGTTCTTCGACAACGGGCAGGTTCTCCTTTTCCTTGATCCCGCGGCCTACCGAGACGATTAGCTCAGCATTCGACAAATCGACCGATCGTTGCGATTCGCGAAACAGGTCGCCCGGCCTGCTACGAATCCGTGCCGCGTCGAGCGAGACAGAGAAGTTCTCAATCACCGCGGAGCCGCCGCTGGGTTCGGCTCCCCGGAACGCTCCAGCCTGTACCGAGGCGAACACCGGTCCTTCATTGCCGGCGGTTACATCGGCATTGAGTTTTCCTTGGAACAACTGCCGCGTGAAGACCGGCCGGCCATTGTCGACCCGCAACGAAACCACATCGCTAATGAGCGCTTTCCCGAAACGCGCAGCCAGCTTCGGGGCGAAGTCGCGGACCTGATATGTATGCGGGAAGAGGACAATTTCCGGCGAAGCGCTCTTGATGAATTGCTCGAACGCTGCCGTGAATCCGTCGGCAGTGTACTGCGCCAGCAGTTGATGTTCGATCGAGTAAACCTTGTCGACGGCATAGGAAGTCACTTCGGAGGAGGCGGCCGAAGCATCGCCGCCCGCTATCGCCGCATATACCGGAACGCTCAATTCTTGCGCGATCTTCTGGCCGGCCGCCAAAGTTTCAAACGACATGCGGCTCCATGAGCCGGCGCGCCGCTCCAGAACTACGGCGACGCTCACAACACCCTCGCTTCAAACTTTAGCTTTTCGACTAGTTGCGCCGCCATTTGCCGGGCATCGCCGCTCAAAAGCTGCATCTGCTTCGTACGCCGCGGCGGATACACACGTTCGATGACAACCGATTCGGGCCCGCGTGCGTTCAGACTTTCCGCGGCGATGGCCTTGATTTCTTTTGCCTTAGCTTTTTTGATGCCCATGAGGGTTGCATAGCGTAGTTTTTTAATCCCGCTCTGAATCGCCAGCACGGCAGGAAGAGGTAGTTCGACGTGCTGGAACCAGCCGTCTTCCAGTTCCCGCTTCACCTTGATGCCGTTCCCTTCAGTAACCACCTCCATGACAATAGTTGCGTGGCTCATGCCGAGAAGTTCGGCGACCACCACGCCTGTTTCACCATAGCCAAGGTCATCCGACTGAAGGCCCGTGAGCACCAGATCCGGCGATTCTGTCCGAACCGCCTGCGCAAGCAGGTTCGCGTTGGCCAGTGGATCGAGCACGGCAGGTTCCTCAACGCGAATGTGAATCGCGCGATCCGCGCCCTTGGCCAAAGCTTCGCGGATGGTCTGCGTGACGCGCTCAGGGCCGGAGCAGAGCACGATAACCTCTCCGCCGGCTTTGTCCCTGAGTTGCAACGCTTCTTCCAGCGCGTAAGCGTCCGGCTCATTGATCTCGTATGTCAGGTCGGACTCGTCAAGCCATTTGCCGCTTGTGTCCACGCGGAGGTTCGAATCGCGCGCGGGCACTTGTTTGACACAAACCACAATCTTCATAGAGTCACGCTGCCGGGAAACACAGCCAGCGAGTTATCGTTCGATCGAAGACGTCTGCTGCTCCCTCACGATCGCGATCCAGTGCAGCACCGGACTGTCTTTGCAGTAGCACCGAACCGCGACTGTAAAGGAGCGGCCCTTCTCCGCCAAGGAAATCGCCGGGACAGTTCACGATTCGTACTTCTTAAATATCAGACAGCCGTTCGTTCCACCGAAGCCGAAGCTGTTCGAAAGCGCGTATTCGATGGCCATCGGCCGAGCTTTGTTGGGAACATAGTCGAGATCGCAAGCCGGGTCCGGCACTTCGTAGTTGATCGTCGGAGGCGCGACCTGGTCCCGCAAAGCCAGCACGCAAAGCCCCGCCTCGAGGCCCCCAGCACCGCCGAGCAGATGTCCGGTCATGGATTTGGTGGAACTCACCGCCAACTTATAGGCATGATCGCCGAATGCTCGTTTCAACGCGATGGTCTCGGCCATGTCTCCGATGGGCGTAGAAGTGCCGTGCGCATTGACGTATTGCACGTCTGAAGCTTCAATTCGGGCATCTTTCATAGCATTGCGCATTACGCGGAAAGCGCCGTCGCCGTCGTCGGGCGGCGAAGTGATATGGTGGGCGTCGCTGCTCATCCCGTAGCCAACCACTTCGGCCAGTATCCGGGCGCCGCGCGCCTGTGCACGCTCTAACTCCTCAAGCACCAGGATGCCGGCGCCTTCGCCGACAATGAACCCGTCGCGCCCCAGATCCCAAGGACGGCACGCACGCCCAGGCTCGTCGTTCCGGGTCGAGAGAGCGCGCATCGCGGCGAATCCCCCGATGCCCATGGGCGTCACGCAGGCTTCGCTGCCGCCGCAGATCATGGTATCGGCGTATCCATGTTGAATCAGCCGAAACGAATCGCCCACGGAATGCGCGCTCGTCGTACAGGCCGTGGCGGTCGCGGAATTCGGTCCCTTGGCCCCATAGCGGATCGATACGTAACCGCTCGCCAGATTGATAATGCAGGACGGAATAAAAAACGGGGACAGCCGGCTGGGCCCACGCTCCATCAGAATCTGGTGTTCGCGCTCGATCACTTCGAATCCGCCGATGCCGCTGCCGATATACACTCCGGACATTTCCGCATCGGCTTCACGGATCTGGAGGCCAGCCGTTTTCACGGCAAAATCGCTTGCCGCAATCGCAAACTGGATGAAGCGAGCCATCTTTTTCACGTCTTTTTTCTCGACGTAGGTCAGCGGGTCGAAATGCTTCACCTCGCCGGCAATGCGGCAACTGAATCTCGATGCGTCAAATTGAGTGATTGGGCCAATCCCGCCCTTACCGGCAAGAATCGCCGTCCAGCACTCCTCAGTTCCGGCGCCGACGGAGCACAGCAAGCCGACACCCGTGACTGCTACTCTTCGCGGCACGTAGTTCTCCTCTTCCCGCTCCGCTCCGCGCGTAACGGGGACAGCCCATGGGGGCGCTTATTTCTTCTTAGCCTCGATGTAGTCAATCGCCTGCTTCACCGTCGTAATTTTCTCTGCATCTTCGTCCGGAATGTCGATTCCGAACGCTTCCTCGAATGCCATGACAAGCTCGACAATGTCCAGCGAATCGGCGCCGAGATCGTCCACAAATGAGGCGCCCGGATCCACCTGGGCCTCGTCCACTCCCAACTGCTCGACAATAATCTGCTTTACCTTCTGCTCAACCGACATTCATGTCCTCCTGTCAGCACACGCACATATCCGTCCAGTTCAGGCTCTTGGCTCCAAGTCTAACGATACCTACCGGTTTGAAAAGGGAGCGTATGCGGAAGATGTTGTGCGGTTCTGAAATGCTTCAAAATG
This sequence comes from Bryobacterales bacterium KBS 96, assembly GCA_000381625.1. Classification (GTDB taxonomy): domain Bacteria; phylum Acidobacteriota; class Terriglobia; order Bryobacterales; family Bryobacteraceae; genus KBS-96. The sequence goes on along the minus strand of KB906767.1, from coordinate 17,127 downwards.
ATTGATTTTAGCGATGTTGCGCTGTTGCCGCAAGTCGCTATTTGGGGCCCTTCGGGCGTACAGCCGTCAGGCGCCGGGCCATTCGGGCGCACTCCGGCATGGGGTCCAGCCGGGCGGCAGCGCCTTCGGCAGGACATTCTATTTCGGTGTGCGACCATCGGAATCACACTCTACCATGTCGCGCTTTGTCTACTTGCACGGCTTCGCATCTGGCCCCGCTTCCCGCAAAGCGTCTTTTTTTCGGGAAAGGCTCGCCGGCCGCGGCGTCGCGCTCGAAATCCCTGATTTGGCGGAAGGCAATTTCCGGGGACTCACGATTACAGCGCAACTTCAGGTTATAGAACGATTGGAGCCGGAGAATGCGCTCGTACTAATCGGGTCGAGCATGGGGGGGTATCTCGCGGCTCTGTATGCCGCGGCACATCCCGATCGCGTGAAGCGGATGGTTCTGCTGGCGCCGGCTTTCAACTTCTACCAGCGCTGGGCCGAAACGCTCGGACCTGAAAAGTTCGCGCTCTGGAGGGAGCAGGGCGAAATTCCGGTCTTTCACTATGGCGCCGAGCGTCCGGAAGGCATCGGCTACCAGTTGATGGAAGATGCCCACGTTTATCCCGCTTATCCCGACGCCACTCAACCGTGCCTGATCTGTCATGGAAGCCAGGATTCCGTCGTGCCGCTGGCTTTCTCCCAACAGTTTGCGGACACCCATTCCTCGGCCCGGCTCGTCCGGTTTGAATCCGGCCATGAGCTGACCGACGTACTAGAGGCAATCTGGGAAGCCTCCGCGGATTTCTTGCTGGAAGCCACAGGCCAATAGAATGAGCTAGACTGTGGGTAACTGGCGCAGACCGCCGATGATTTGCTTGCAACGACCTCATTTGACGTCGCGTCCAATCGGTTACAGATCCACCAGTCCACGGGTGCGGTCCGGCTGGTTTCCGGGTAGTTGTTCGGCGAAATTCTTTGCTTTAAGGCGGGTTGGGCTGTGATTACAGAAGATAGAGGCGTAGAAGAAGTGACTGCTCAGCACCTCGATCCTGATGCCCATTTGCAGCGGCTGCTAGACCCCAAGCTCGAAGAGCCCTGGTTCAAAGGCGCCATTCGGAACATTAAGGAATACTTTAATCCGCCGAAACTGCCGCCTCTTGAGCTGACTTCGAAGCCGGTAGATGTTCAGGACATCTGGAAGAGTTACAATCCAGGGCCGAAACGCGCCGGCACGATTTCACTCTTATCGACAATTGGCATTCACGTCTTGGCCATCCTGCTGTTGTTCGTGATTTTCCGGGCAACCCCCGCGGGCAAGAAAATCCTGCAATACACCCATCTTTATGTGGACCTGAAGCCATACGAGACCAACCTGCCCCCGAAGAAGGATATCTCCGGCGGTGGTGGTGGCGGCGGCAACAAAGCACCCATACCGGCGAGCAAGGGGGCGCCCCCGAAACCTGCTCCAAAGCAGTTTACGCCGCCCGCTCTGGCGGTTCCCCAACCGAAGCTGCCGGTTGCCCCCACGATCACGGCCGAAGCCCCCAAACTCGATGCTCCTCAGTACGGCGACCCGCTTGCTAAGAACGTTATCAGTTCACTCGGGCAAGGGCAGTATGGGTTGGGCAACGGTTCCGGCGGCGGTGTCGGCAATGGTCATGGAGATGGCTATGGTAACGGCTCCGGCGGCGGAATGGGCGGCGGTCTCTACAAAATTGGTGGCGGCGTTTCCGCCCCAATCGTTCTGAGCAAAGTGGAGCCCGAATATTCGGAAGAGGCCCGCAAGGCGAAATACCAGGGAACGGTCGTTTTAATGATCGTGGTTGACGCCCACGGCATGCCCCGCGACATCCGGGTAGTCAAGCCATTGGGCTTGGGTCTGGATGAGAAAGCCATTGAGGCGGTGCAGAAGTGGCGCTTCCGCCCAGCCATGAAGGACGGCCACCCCGTCAACGTGGAAGCCACGGTTGAAGTGAACTTCCGGCTGCTGTAGAGGCGCCTCGCCCGCGTACGCGTACGCTGCTGGCCCCCCGGAGGAGCCTATTTCTCCGTGATCGTCAAAACCCGGTCGATCGATTGCTGCCCTAGCTTCTGATGAATGCCGCTCGGCCAGCGGACTTCAATAGCATCCACGCGCGCATCTTTTCCCAGCCCGAATGTCAGCGCGAGCTGCGATTGCGAACAGTAGCTCGAGCCGCTACGCACCATCTGGGTCTGACTCCCGGAAGCCGATTTCACCGTCAAAAACGCACCGAGGCCATCGCGGCTCGATTTGCTGCCCACGGTCTTGATCGTAATCCAGTGATTCTTGTTTCCACCGTCGTTGCGGAAAACGCACGCGGGGCCGTTATTGTTGTTGATTACGACGTCGAGATCGCCATCGCCATCGAGGTCGCCATACGCGGCCCCCCGAGCCACGATCGGCTTCTGGAAATCCGAACCGGCGGATTTGCTGACGTTCGTGAACTTGCCCTTCTCATCGTTGTGAAACAGGAGCGGTGATTCCTCAAATTGAATCTTTGGCTGAACGCGGCCAATTTGCTCTTCAATATGCCCATTCGCGCAAAAGATATCGGGCCAGCCATCCAGGTCGTAGTCGAAAAAGAAAGCGCCGAACGTGAGATTCAACAGGGTCGACCGGCCCAGTTCCGAACGAGGCGCCTCGTCGACGAAGATACCGTTGCCTTCGTTGTGATAAAGAGCAAGCATCTGGTTTGAAAAATTGCCGACCACCACGCTCGACCGGCCGCTGCGATCGTAATCGGCCGAATCGACGCCCATAGCGCCGCGAGCCACGCCGTCCTCGCCAAACGCCACGCCCGCGGTCAACCCGACGTCCGTGAACGTTCCGTTTCGATTGTTGCGATAGAGTTTGTTCGGCTGAGTATCGTTCGCCACAAAGATATCCGGCCAGTCGTCATTGTTGTAATCAAGAACGGCGATTCCTAGAGACTTGCTGGTGGGGTCCGCAATGCCCGCGCGCCGGCTTACGTCTTCGAATTTGCCGTTGCCGAGATTGTGATAGAGCTTGCTCGCCGTTCCGTGATACGCCTCGGGCGTGCAGTACGATTTTTTCGAGCCGTCGAGGGAGCACCAGAGGTCGCCCTTTTCCGTCCACTGCACGTAATTCGCAACGAACAGATCCGGCTTGCCGTCTCGATCGTAGTCGAACCACGCGGCGCTCGTGCCGAAATCCCGATTATTGATGCCAGCTTGCTTTGTCACATCTCGAAACTTGCCGTTGCCTTCGTTGTGAAACAGGTGGTCTCCGTCTAGCGCGGTGATATAGACGTCCTCCCGGCCGTCGTTGTCGTAATCCGCAACCGAGACGCCCAGGCCGTACATCGGGATATCCAGCCCGCTTCCGGCAGTCACGTCCGTGAAGGTTCCGTTACCGTTGTTGCGGTATAACGCGCACGGCGTGCGCCGGCCATGTGGATTCCAGTCTTTGCCATTGATGAAGAGGATATCGAGCTTGCCGTCGTTGTTGTAATCGAACAGCGCGACTCCCGAGCCCATCGTTTCCGGCAGGTATTTCTTCCCCGCCTTGCCGGCGTTTTGGTGGAAGTGGATGCCGGCCTTCTGGGTGATATCCGTAAAGTGCACCGCCGATATCGCGGAGGGCGCCGTCGTAACGGCGGCAACGAGCGAGGTACACGCAATGGCGCAGGACATAACGACAACGATTCTCATCTTGTAATTAACGGTATGTACGCCGCGCCTGGTAGCGCCGCTCTTCAGATCCATCTTCAAGCTCTTCCTTTTAGTGCGATACGTCGTCCGCTCCCGGCGCTAGCGGGCGAATGAGCCGCAAGGCGGGCCGGGTCAGATACTCTTTGACGTAATCGCGATGGAGCGCGTCGTCCGGATAGTGCTCGTCCGCCGGATAGGGATAGCGCGACATGGCGTGGAACGGCAGCGGCGTCACGCTTTGCGAGAACGCGGTGTTCGCGTCGCGATCCTTCGCCCAGCCTTCCACGCGCAGCAGATAATCGCGCTTCCATCCCGCGCGCAGCGGCGGAAACTTCCGGTAATCGAACCGCAGGCTCAGCATATCGCCCGAACCCATCACGACAAGACGATCGTCGATATCGCGAGTCAGCGCCGTGACATCGCCATAGCGCGTATACTTGCCCGGCGTGGGATTCCAATACGACGTGGTCGTGGGATTTGAATAATCGAAATATTCCGGCTGCTTGCGCTGCGGGTGAATATGCGACGGCGAGAAGCCGCGAAACTGAACGCCGCTCTGTTCGGGCGTGAGAGAGGCAAGATGCGCCTCGGGCTCGCCCGCGTTCTCGCCCAGGTAGATTTCATCCCAATACACGCACATGTTCGTCACAATGCGGACCTCGCGCGAGTCGGATAGAAATTTCCCGGTGAGATCGACCGCAATTGTTTTTGGTTTCCCGGAAGGCATGCCCATGTCCGGAATGACCGTAACCCACTTACCCGCCCTATCCTTCACTTGCAGGTAAGGCGGAGTCAGATCGCTCTTCGCTTGGGCCTGTTGCAGAAACGTGCTGCCGTCGGCCCAATCGACCCAGCCGTTCAGCACCAGGAACGCGCGGTTATCCGGCGCGGCCTTGCCAAAATCGAGATCCAGATAGTGCGTTCGCGCCACGCCGATATAGTTGTGCTGAAAATCGTCCACGTACCGTTTGTCGCGGTGAAGAACGCGATCGAGCACATTGCCGTGGCTCGTCGCCGCCGCGACCGGATAAATGCGCTTCGTAAGCCCATACAACCGGAATTTCGGAAAGGGAGGCGATTTCCATTTTTCGTTCGAATAAATCTCAGTGCCCGCAGGATGATCGACCGCAATCAGTTGCACCTGGTCGAAATAAGAAACCTCGCTGAGTTCTTCAGTCAGGTGAATTTCGTAATCGTCGCGGCCCGAGGCGTCGGGTTTCGGCGCGAGCGATGCCCCCGGCAGCGAGATGTATTCGGTATGATCCGTCGGGAAGAACTGGCCGTCGCCTGACATCGCGCCGAGCGGAGCCACTCCGAGAACATCGGTCACATACTGAAACTCCTTGCCATTCCAGACGAAAATCAGCGGACAGGAACCGGATAGGCGCTGCGCTTCCTTGAAGTCGAGCTTCTTACCGGCCGCCTGCTTCATCTCGTTCTGAATCAGGCCGTTCGGCCACGTGATGCGAACCGTATCGACACTCTGGTGGGCGCCAACCCCGAACAGGAGCGGCAGGCCGCGATAAAGCTTCTTCTGGTAACTGCCGCCCGACTTTACCTCCACCTCCGCCGCGAGCGGCAGCTTCAGATTCTTGACGCCATCGATCTTCACACTGAGCCAGCGGTTGTCCGTCTTCGTCTGGTTCGTCAGCAGTATCAGTTTACGATCGGCGATGGCGGCGAGGTCCGCCCGGCCGTCGCCGTCGAAATCGCCTTGCACCCACGCAGTTGCCTCCCTGGGAATGCCGCTTTCCGCTTTGGGTTGAATGAACTGCAGATTGCCCACGTTCTGCCGCACCGATCCGCCACCAATGAAGTCCGTAAATCCGCGATTTCCAAGATCGGCAAAGATGCCCGGCGCGGTTCCAACCTCGACCGACGAAGCGAACTTCGTGCGCTCGTTTCGGACCACTTTCTCCGCGCTGGCACTGGTGAACGCAATATCAAGATTGCCGTCGTTGTCTAAATCGAGCGCGGTCAGATGCGTGGCGCCGGCGGGCACTTCGGCCAAAGGCGTAGCTTTGTATTCCGCCGTGAGCTGGTCCAGATACAGCGTGGCCGGCTTGTCTTTATAAGAAATGACGATGTCCTTGGACTTGCTGTCCGCAATCAGCCGGAAGCCCACGGCGTCGATGGCTTCACCCTCCGCGAAGGGAAACGGATGCGGCGCAAACCCCTGCGTTCCCTGATTGCGAAGCAGCACCGATTTCTTGCCGAGCAGCATGAGATCGAGATCGTAATCGTGGTCGAAATCGATCCAGAGGGCGCCGTTATACTGGCCCGCCGGCAGTGAAAACGAGGACTTCGCGAACGTGCCCTTCTTGTTCTCGTAGAGCGAAGCACCGGAACCGGCGATCACGCACAGATCGGGCAGCCCGTCGTTGTTGAAATCGCCCGGCACAACCGCAATCACGTCGCGCAGTGCATCGAGGCCCGTATGCGAGAGTCTCTCGGTCCCACCCTTATAGATCTGAATCCCGCTGCTGGAATATGCCAGCAGATCGGCGGCGCCGGTTCCGAACACATCGAGAACAGTCATTCCCGATGGAGCGTTTCCCACATCGCCCAAGTTCTTCGGACTCAGCGCGAAATTGAGCGGCTGCTTCCGCGTGTCTCGCTCGGGTTTGAGCGGCTCATAGATTTCGGCGTACTTGCACCATTCGACGTCCTCGGGAGTGGCCACCGCATCTTGCGCTTGTTTGCGCTCCCGGAAGAGCGCGAGTTCCTTTTGGGCTTCCGGCATGCGGTTTTCCTGCCGGTAGATGTTGAACAACTGGAAATGCGGAGCAGCCAGGCTTGGATCGAGATCGCGCGCCGTTTCGAACGCCTTCCGGGCTGGCTGTACCTTATTTTGCAGCTTGTAGATGGAACCGATGTTGTAGTACGGAATCGCCTCATCGGGCACAAGCTTGACCATCTGCTGAAGCTGCGCGAGCGCCTTATCGAAATCACCCTGGCGCTTGTAATAGATGCCTAGATTGAACCAGGTGTGGGGAAGCTTGGGATCTTCCTGCTGCACCTTTTCGAGGACGCTCACGCCCTCTGGGGTTTTAGCGGCCCGAAGCAAAGCGAGACCGTAGTTGAGCTGTTCGCGAACTGAATCGGGACGAAGGTCGAGCGCCTTCTTGAACTCCGCGACCGCCTCGGCCTGCGTGGTGGGGTTTTCGTAAAACGCTTTTCCGAGATTCAGGTCACGAGTGACCTGCTCGTCGACTGAGGGCGAGGAAGGAGAGGCGCTATTCGCGGCCGGCGAGCGAAAACCGGATACAGCTAAGATGACGAGGCCCACCGGCGCGGCCCAGATGACAACACGTGGCAACATCCCGAATCTGACTGATTATAGAGGACTGGCGGACACCGAGGCCGTAATAGAAAAGCATTAGCACCAGGCGGAGTCGCGATTGTGAGGAGATGTTACCCTGAGATTCGGCGGCGCCGTTCACAGCGCGGATGTGGCGGAATTGGCAGACGCACTGGATTTAGGTTCCAGCGCTCGCAAGGGCGTGGGAGTTCAAGTCTCCCCATCCGCACCAAATTATTGACGGTTTTTTCCACCCGCACTGGAACCTAAATCCAGTGCGTCCTTTCATCGGTTCGGTGAAAATTCTTCTCGGATGCCTTTCAATGGGCTTATCAAAATCTGAGCTTACCGGAGAGCATCCGACTACTCGGCTCTAAACAGCCCGAGGCCGAAATGTGACGAGTCACCCACGATGAGGGGTCCCGTGAATGGTTCATCAAAAGTTACTCGCAGCCGATAGCCTGGACCAACTCTAGGTGTCCGATCACCTCGAAGCACTCGCGCCTTTCTCATCGCAACTGACTCATGTAGCTTCATCCATGGCGCCGCATCATCGATGGAGACCACGGTTCTAGGGCGGACGCCCCAAACTTTCTCGATCAGCCGTTTGCATATCTCTTCCGGCTCCTCCGAAGATCGTTTACGGCCATTCGATCGGAGCGAGTGGCGATTAGCTGGCCGAACAAAAGGCGTCAAGCTCACCCAGTCATGCGAAGTTCCGCGCATTGGTCGGGGCAATGGCGTCGTGTAGGGCAGCGGAAGGAGCCGTACAGCCCATCCCTTGGGAGCGTTGGTCCAAGATATGGGTTTCTCTGCAGCCCGCATTAGAGCGTCCACTTCGGCACTCCCGAAAGGTTTACCTTTCCTCCAGACAATAAGCCGCGATAGAGTGCCATCCTCATCCGGCCAGAGTATAAAGTATGCATGTCTGTGATCGCCGACCGAAGCAGTGCCGTCCGATTGCTTGCCACTAAGCAATTCCCGCAACTCGTCGGAACCATTGAAGAGTTTTAGAGCGCGGCCGCGTAAACGTTCCGCAATCTTAATCCACAGTTCCTGCGGTGGATATAAATGGCCCCCCACAGAAAACTGAACATAAGAAACAGACTGCATGGCAATTGAGTTCGTACGTACCTCCACCGATGGACGGTCCGGTCGTTTATAGAACACCCATTCAGTCCCAGGGGGAATCGGAGCAGCGGCAAGCTCCCTTTTATCGGAAGAAGTTAACAACACATCGATCCTCAAATTGGAGTCGCGCCGAAAACACAACACAGGCGCATCACCGCCGGTTGCCACGGGTGTGCAGTTGGCAGGGGTGTCTTGGACATTCTCCACAATTCTGATTCTGCTGAGACTTTCCGCACGTCCAAAATAAGTAATTCTGGCTACCAGTTGTTCCACGAACTCACGATCCGCCTTAGTCAACTCCAGGTCATCCCAGCGCCAGATTACCGGCTCATTAGGATCAACGATAAAGTATTGATCAGGAAAAAGCGTTTTCCGGCTCTGCTTGACAGCGCCGGAGCCCTTGTTGGGGTCGGACCAAGCGAACTCACCTGTGGGTTGATACTGGCGCAACGAAGGTCCGCGCCGAGAGTAACGTGGAAGCGAAAATTTCGGCAGTTGGGCCGCCAACGCTCCGAGCAAATTTTCAATCTTAGCTGTATCCTGGTCGCCCGTTTCGCGACTGTACTGGAACCATCGCGCAGCCAAAGTTCGAAGCAGTCGCCATGGCGAAGGTGGCCATTCCCCGTACGGATCGGCAAACGCGTTCTGTTGCCAGCGTGTCGCATGAAAACGACCGAGGAGAAAAAACTGCTCCAAGTATAAGGGCATTACTCCTCTAGTGCCCCTACTTCCTCTACAGCCACAGATTCCACGGCCTTTTTGCCATTTTTCTTCTTGTCTTTCTTATCTTCTTCGGGCTTCTCGACACGGTACAATTCCGAAGCTGCAAACGTAACCCTCGTGGGCGAATCACCAAACTGGTGTTTGCAATCGGCGATGCGCTTGCGAATATCCAACTTCGGAGCGCCGATTTTCTTATCGTCGAGGAGCCATTCGGGCTCGCATTTCGGCTTTAGATGGCAACCGCTGCGGAATCGAAACGGCTTCTCTGTGAGGCGCGCAATCTTCCAAAGGGATAGATCTAATAGCAAGTGCTTGTTTGCCTCCGTCAGGCCGGATTCATTACGACCGTAGGAGCGGAGCAGCCCAAGATCAATCGTAAATGTTGCGATGATATCGGTCGCAATTTCCTCATCAACTGCAAAAATTGGTTGGCCCGATAGTGTTTTGCCAAGTTTGTCAAACTTCACGCCGGAGCTCAACACGCGCCTCGCATTGTGTGCTTCGTGGTGTGCTGTAAGAATCCGGCTTATCTTGATCTCTTCGCGCGCAAAGAGTACGCCATGCACTAAGGCATTGGGATCATAGCGAAATACCGTTCTGTAAATCTCCCCCCAATTATCGGGATAAAAGAAGTACTTCTTATCCTTCGCAAGCTCCTTTAGGCCCATCTCTTGGCGCAAAATATCGCGGAAGTTTTTCTCGCCAAGCGTGGCTTTTAAAAAATAATCTGACGCGAGGCGATGACCTTCCGTCATCGTTGTGCAAACTGTTCGTTCGCTACCGCCGTCCTGTGTCACGCATTCCACGTAGGGCAGTCCAGCCAAATCTTCATGGAGGTCGATTGATTCACCTCCCCCGAGCGAAACGGATTCCAGATGATTCGCCATGCTCGCGGCGCTGTCGACTATACAAACGCTCTGGCTTGTGCCATCTCCCTCGGGGGCGTCATACATTACGTGCCCAATCTCCGGGAAACCCGCCGGTTGAAAGCGCCTTAAGCCAGCAACCGGTTCCAAATATGCCCTTACAACGAGGCAATTCGCATTCCCCTGAAGAATCTCTAATGTTTCCACAATTCATCCTTTCTTATTACGGCTTGACCCAACGCCGGAACACAGCGCGCGTTGCCGCAGGCGTCACCGGAATCAGAAGGCTTGCTGCTATGCGATCACCCGGCGTCTCCATTTGCGGCCACTGACGTACAATCCCGATCCCGCAAGCACGATAGCTCTGCTCGCCTAAGTCGAATGCCTGCTTCCACATCTGCCCCCGGATCATGCGAACGATCGCACGCGCCCGTACTGCGTCCGGCTGAATGGGATCGGTACCCTTTCGCAATTTGAAGGAGTACGGCATCAGCAACGGCCGGAAAAAACCTTGTAACAAGAACTCCGGAGAGCCGCCTTTATATTGTTCTTCCTCCATCTCAATATTCTTGCCCCAAGCGATGAGCGAAAGAACAGGAACCAAATCGGCGATTTGTTTCACGTCTACTCGCCCTGCTGCAAACGCATCCAGATGATCTAGCGAGCAGGGGCGTGCTGCACGTAACGGCGGTCTTGCTGTCGCCTCACCAGGTGCAGCCTTTGCATCGATCAATCTGCGCTCCAACACATCGGCGAGCGCCCGTTCGGGCTGTCCCCCATGCCACACTACGGATGCCGGCCGCTCATCGGCAAACCTCTCCGGCCGTTCGCGGTCGATTCCGAATAGGTTGTGGCGTAGCTTATATTTTCGGTATCGTACGCTCGCGATGGAACACGCAATTTGCACTTCCTTGGACATACTAGCGGGCCACGCTTTGCTAAGCATCTCTTCCGGAAGGAGAGGGGCTGATCTGCTATGCTTGCGCCACAAACGATTTCGATCTACACGGAACTCCACTTCGGCAATTGCGCGCAGCAGTTTCCGCCACTGGTCTTGCCCCCCGTCCGGTTCTTGTGCGAGTTGTAGGAGTGCTCGGTTTATCGGGCCCCGCAGCCCGTAATAGATCTCTTTTTGCTTGGTGGCTTGATCCGCCGGTAAGGTGTTCGCCCAGTCGGCTATCCGGACTAACGTTGTACCCAGCGTCGTTTGTTTTCCGTGGACCGCGGCGACACCCGAAGGAATGGCCTCATACGTATTCGAACTGGTGGTTTGGCGGAGGGCGAAACGGGCAAACTTGGAAAAGCCCGCTTGGGTACCGGCGGTCATCGCGGCTACCGCGAAATCATAGGGTGCCCGGGCCGCTCGGCTGCCGACCCGTGCCTGTCCACGCCGGAAGGCTGAGCGCACTTCTTCCAATGTCGCTGGCCGGTCCCAAATCGGCGCCCAAAATTCCGACCGTTCTTTGCTGAGATCGTTGGCATTTTCTGGAGGTGCTGCTTCGCTGATAAAGGGAAATGTTGCGTACGGCCGCGCTCTTCCGCCTAGCCTCTTGCCGACTCCGCCTCGCAGCATCAATGCCCCTTCCAGCGCTAACAAATAAGACCACGGTGAAAGCTTGCCTTCACGCGCCACGCTCAACCCGCTATTGAATGCCTTGTTGGCATTGGCAAACCACGTGCCGGTCGAAGGTAGGTCAGGTAGTTCAGCTTGTTGCCAGCCAAACAGGGCCTGATCGAGCCATATGTCCGAACGGGCATCGCTCACCAGTTTGCCGCATTCTTCAGCTACCTTCGAAAAATCCCGTTTGCCAACATTTCCGCCCGTCCCTAGAATGTCGTTGTACACGTTGCGGTCGCGCCTCGCAACGATGTGTGCATCCAACAGTCGAACGAGCCGTATATCTGGCTGCCAGGATCTCGCCCGAGCGATTTCTTTGTTGCCTTTCCACCACCTTTCATATCTCGTCGGTTGCCACTGTTTAAGTACAAATTCACGTAATACTTCGCGGCTGAGCCCTTCCGCTGCCAGCACAAATTCGCCATTGTCCCAGAGTCCTCGCAATCGCGGCCACTTTGTCGTGCAAGCTCTCAGAAGACCGAGCGCAGCCAAGTAGTTACCCAATGTATCTGTTCGCAGCGCCGGAAAGCACACTGTCTCGAGCGTTTTAGACATTTGCGCGATCCACCTCTACCTTTCGGCTGGCCCTTGCATCTGCAGCGGCTATGAGCGCTTCTAGAAACGCCAGCCGGAATGGGCCTAGCGTGTTCCATGTACCCTCAGTTGCATTTTCTGGACCCAGTAATCGTCCTATAAGTTCGGTCCAGCTCATTCCGTCAACAATTACCTTGCCTGTATTGCGGTCATATTCACCTTGGGGTGCAAAACCAAGCCAGTTAGGGTTCAACTCACAGCGTTCCTCAACCCAGCCCGGCAACCGCACAGTTCTCTCGGGCAGATCGGCGATCTGTTTAACGCCATAGGTTCCTAATGCGGTCCGTACTTTACCGTGATGGCAGGCCACCAGATAAACAGCAAGTTCGCTCCATCCCGGCTCGCCACGCATCCATAAATCGGCAACATAAAGAGCACTCGCCTCTTCGTGCCGAAAACCTGGACGGAACGTGCCGCGATTGGCGGGAAACTTGGCCCAAACGCCGGATTCATAGTGGTTTCCGGACCGCTCCACTGCCGTCCTGACGGCACGTTGCCAAGCAGGAACAGATTTGCCGATATCGTGCCATCGTCCGGCGAGCGCCAACGCTTGAACAATTTCGGACGGCATTGATACTGCGCTACCGACCGCACAAGCGGCGTCTTCGGTGTCCGCCAAGTGTTTGGCAAGCCTGCACCACGACGACTCGCTTCCCGGGTCGGCCTTAATGGAATCTGTAGCTAATCCGGCATACAATTTGCTTGGACGATCTGCGGATGCGCCAGTCCAGCCGAGTTCTTCCGAGTAGCCGCCATCTTCTTTACAACACAGCAGAACCATTCCCGGCACTAAGTTGTCCGCACCGCGAACTTCCCAGCGGCCTGCTTCGTCATTCCATTCCCATAGGTCGTTCTGGCGTGCAAATTCCTTGGCTTGATAGATTGGCGCCAAGCAAAGTTCAAACGGCTCCGGCTCTAGCTGCCCTCCGTCAGCATTTGGCCCACTTTGGAACTCGCGCCAAAAGAGATATACGTCTGCATCCTCCGAGTCACGAATGAAATCCGAGATGTCCGTGAATCCTCCAGCTAGATCTTTTTCCGTCGAGAACAGGCCTTGCAGATCATCTTGACGGATAACGAACTCGGGTCTAATCGGGGATGGCAGTGGAACGGATGTCAGTACTGCAGGACTGACATCGTTCAAAGTTCGGATGCGTTCGCGTGCGGCATCCACCTGTTCGGTGGTATATGGCAACACGTCAGACTTCACGTCCACCCACGCAGCCACAGTGTCACGCTGTTTTCCATCACGATTTAGGCGCCCGAACCGCTGGACAATGCTGTCCCACGGTGCAAGTTCCGTAATCATGGTTCGCGCCGAAATATCAAGTCCAGCTTCAATTACCTGAGTGGCCACTAAAATTAGGCCCTTTTCGTTGTCTCTTAGCTTTTCATCGCGTAATGTCGCGTCGGCGCTCAAGAGTTTGCTGCTCTGCGCTGCTCTTTCCATTGCTCGGAACCGAGAATGAAGTAGCAAGATTTCCGGACCATTCGCCGAAGCAGAAGAAGCGCTCTTCCCTTTCTTTTTCGCTGCCCCGGAGTAAGATCGAAGTTCGCGATACAGATCTTGTGCCTTAGCCACAGTATTGACGACGGCTATTGTCAGCGAATTTTCCTGGTGTACTTCGATGACCGCTTTGGCGTCAAGTACTTTTAAGTTTCGGAGCGGCTTGGAAGCACTGTACCGCTGGCCTAAGTCTTTCGTCAGCGTCGCGAAGTCGTGCGGTGTGATCTCCGGAGCATTTGTGTAGTCGACCGTTTGCAACCAAGAAGGCTCGACCGTCGCCGACATCCACCATAAAAAAACAGGATGCCACGTTCCGAATAGATCGCGGAACCGATGCAATTGTGAAAATGTCGCTGTGGCTGGCCCCATCAACTGGACCTCATCGACCACCCACAGCGCTGAGTTATGAAGCAATCCAAATGCAAGTGGCCAGCGGAACCGGCTCATTGCATACCCTCGATTCAGAGCCGAGCTCAAAAGCAGATCCACTGTGCCGATTAGAATTGTGGGGCGTTCCGGCTCGGTTGTCCACTCGCGTTGATGCGCCCGCAATTCAGGATGTTCACCAAGCAATTCGAATAGAGCGATCTGCTGTGATAGTCCGAGATTTTGAATCCACTCTGACACTCTTTTGAAAGTTTGCTGCACGAGTGACCGCATTGGCAGGAAAATAACAAGCCGTTTCGGGGCGGTCTCGGCATCTTTCGTTATCTTCCACATCCACGCCATGGCTACTGCAGCGGTTTTTCCACCTCCGGTGGGGACTCGAATGATGCGATCACAAAGCGGTGCTTTTCCCAGCTCGATCTGGTAAGCGAACGGATTTACTCCAACAGCCTTGAAGAAAAATTCTTCGAAAGACATTTATCCTTTCCGAGATGTAGCGGATATCTACGACATGCTCACCAATTTAACGCCGGCAAACATCACTCTTATACAGAGATAATTCATTACGAAAGGCCGAACACGGCTGGCGCAATCGCAAGCGCATCCGTGGTCCGCTAGGCGGCTTCTATTATTCAAGCAACGGCGTTACTTGTCAACAGCCTATTTGAATAACCGGCCTTTTTGAGTGACGTCGAGCCAGTTCCAGAGCAACATTACTTCTGTTGACAGTCTCAGCGAAAAGGCACGTCCCCGAGTACCGCCTCATTTAAAGTAACGCGGGCAATCAGATTTTTCCTACATGATGCTCCTCCCGGCATCATGCATCGCGGTATATACTCAAACTCGGTAAGCTCTTTGGAAACCAATCCATGCGCATCTCTTACCTCGTCTGTTACGACATCTCCGACGACAAGCGTTTGCGGAAAGTCTTTCAGATCATGCGGGGGTACGGCGACCATTTGCAGTACTCGGTCTTCGAGTGCCAGTTGACGCAGATCGACATGGCCAAGCTGCGGCGTGAGTTGGGCGCCGTGGTGCATCGCGACGAGGATCAGGTTCTGTTTGTGAATCTCGGTCCGGCGGAAGGGCGCGGCGACCGTGTCATTACTGCCCTTGGCAAACCGTACACGCGCGTCGATGCTCCCTGCATTGTGGTGTGACGAAGAACGCCAGACATGGCCACACAGCCGCTTTCTTTTCCAGACGAGGCGCCGTCCCCGGAACAACGTGACCTGCCGGAGTACCTGCCGGCGCGCATGGTCAATGAGTACGTCTACTGCCCCCGCCTGTTTTTCTATGAGTGGGTGGAAGGCATTTTCCGCGATAGCGCGGACACGGTAGAAGGCTCGCATCAGCACCAGCGCGTCGATAAGGAAGGCAAAGGACTGCCGCCTGCTGACGACTTGCCCGAGGACCTGCGAACCCGCTCCATCACGCTTTCAAGCGAAGCGCATCGCGTCATCGCCAAGATGGACGTGGTGGAGGCGAAGGACGGAATGGTCACGCCGGTGGACTACAAACATGGCCGTCCGCGCGAATTGGACGCTGGATTGGAGATGTGGCCCACGGACCGCGTCCAACTGGCCATGCAGGCGCTGGTCCTGCGGGAGAACGGCTATCGTTGCGACGAGGCGGTGGTCTATTATGCGGCGACGAAACAGCGCGTGCGGCTGACTGTGGATGACGCCGTGATCGCCGAGGCGCTGGATGCCGTCCATGCGGCGCGCGAGACGGCCCGGCGCGGCGTTCTTCCAGACCCGCTGGTGGATTCACCCAAATGCACGGGGTGCTCGCTTGCGCCCATCTGCCTGCCGGAAGAAACCAACGCCTTGCTACGCGGGGAGGCGGCGCTGGGCGAGCAGCTCACGTTTTTTGGCGAAGCGGGCGCTCCGAGAAAACCGTCGAAGAGCGAATTGCGGCGGCTGGTTACTCCCAGGGACGAGCTGCGGCCGGCTTATCTGAACACACAGGGATTGCGCGTTGGGAAATCGGGAGACGTTCTGCAGGTCAAGGAGAAGGACACGCTACGGCAGCAGATCCGGCTGAATGAAATCAATCAACTGAATTTGATGGGCAACATTCAGGTGAGCACCCAGGCGGTGCAGGCGCTCGCGCAGGCGGACGTGCCGGTCTGCTATTTCTCGCAGGGCGGCTGGTTCTACGGAATTACACAGGGGCTTTCGACCAAGAACGTGTTTCTGCGGAAAGCACAATTCAAACTTGCTGAAGAGGAGTGGTTCTGCCTGCGCCTCGCGCGCAAGCTGACGGCCGGGAAGATTCGCAACCAGCGGACGATGCTGATGCGCAATCACGAAGAACCGCCGGCGCTGGTGCTGGATCAGATGCGGACGATGGCGCAGCGGGCCGAAGAAGCCGAAAGTTTGGAGCAGTTGTTGGGAATTGAGGGAAATGGCGCGCGGCTCTATTTCGGCGAGTTTGGCGGGATGCTGAAGGCAGATGAGGATGAGCCGGAGGCGCGGTTCTCCTTCGATTTTCAAACGAGAAACCGGAGACCGCCGCGAGATCCGGTCAATGCGCTGCTTTCGCTGGGCTACAGCATGCTTGCCAAAGATCTGACGGTGGCGTGCTATGCAGTGGGCTTCGATCCGATGATGGGTTTCTACCATCAGCCCCGGTTTGGACGGCCGGCGCTGGCGCTCGATCTGATGGAGCCGTTCCGGCCGTTGATCGTCGAATCAGCGGTGCTGCAGGTGATCAATACGCGCATGGTGACGGCTAGGGATTTCATCGCCGCGGGGCGGGCGGTGGCGCTGAAGCCCGAAGGCCGCAAGGCGTTCTTCCAAAGCTACGAGTCGCGAATGGATACGCTCGTGACTCATCCGCTGTTCGAATACCGGCTGTCGTACCGGCGCATGCTGGAGGTGCAGGCGCGGCTGCTTGCACAGTACATTGAAGGGAGCGTTCCGGAGTATCCGGTGTTTGTCACGAGATGACACGCGAGCGGCGACGTGACGCCGCAAAAGCGGGAGCCGCTCGCAAGCATGTATATGGCCGCTTTGAAAGACTTTAACAGGACCGGTGGATGCCTCCTGAGAGGTTGAGCGCCGGCGGAGCAACGGGGGCGCTCGCGGAGAGCCCTGCAGGTATTTGACAATAGAATAGTTGGATGGTCGGCTATTTCCGCGATCAACTGATCGCGGCCTCATTGAAGCGCGATCGGCGCTGGCGCAATCAGCACCACTCAGTTCATTTCCGCGATCAACTGATCGCGGCCTCATTGAAGCATCATCGCGAACACCGGGAGAATCTGAAGCTGCCGCATATTTCCGCGATCAACTGATCGCGGCCTCATTGAAGC